>NZ_JBGCCN010000001.1 GCF_041261225.1 Streptomyces sp. V4I8 | reverse complement strand
CCTTCAGCTGTAGATCATGGTGGTTGCGGGAGTTCTGTTGGTGTGTCGGGTCCGGCTGGGACGGTGTGACCGTGTGCTCGGCGGCGTCGGTGGCAGGCACGGGCGATGGCCTGGTGGAGGCGGCGGTAGGCGGACCAGGCCAGGCCGTGCCGGATGCGTTGGTGGCGGTCGGGCAGCGGGGTGAGCAAGATGAGCAGGCGCCTGATCTCGAAGGCGGTGAAGCGGACGGGGGCGGGTGGGCTGCTGGGATCAGGCGGGTCCCCCTCTCTCGGCGACGGGTGCTGTCGGCGCGGGCTGGCCGTAGCGGGTCCGGGCCAGCGGGCCGTTCTCGCGGGCGGTGGCTGCGTCGCAGCCGACCAGGAACGCGGCGGCCAGCTGGGCGAGGGTGACGTGCCGGTACCAGCCGTGGAAAGAGCGGACCTCGTAGTCAGCCATCCCGCAGGCGGACTTCGCCAGCTTGATCGCCTCTTCCACCCGCCAGCGCGCGCCCGGCACCAAAACGATCTCCTCGACCGGGGTGTCGGCCGGGCCCCAGCCCAGGTAGTAGTCGCGTTTGCCGGGATCCTCCAGGCGGCGTCGCGCGACCAGCCACCGCGCCCACGCCTGGCCATCGACCATCTCCTCCTCGCCGGGGAGTCGCCGCACCCACCACTGCCACGTGCGGGTATCCAACTGGGAGGGCCCGGCGGGCAGTTCGACCCAGTCCTCCTCCCGCGCGACCCGCTCCACCAGCCGGGCGGCGTGCCGCCAGCCCGGACGCTGCAGCACCGGCGAGTTCGCCTGCACGTTGACCACGTACGGCAGACGATGTTCCTCCAGGAAGGAACGGAACGCACGCTCGCGCCCGTACACCTCGTCGGCGGCCACCCACACCTTCCCCGGCTCCTGAGGCAGGTCGGGCAGCGCCCGCTCGATCATCGCCTCCGCCAGCCGTGGCTTGGTCAGGAAGCCGCGCTGCTCGGGCACGTGCGCGGCCCGGCAGCGATCCGGCTCGTCCGTCCATTCCCGTGGCAGGTACAACTCCCGGTCGATCAACGCCTGCCCCGCACCGGTGGCCCACGCACACATCACCCCGATCTGGCAGGGGAATACCCCGCCGAGCGTCCCGGAGTGCTGCCTCGCCACCCCGGCCGAAGCCTTCCCGCGCTTGGCGAACCCGGTCTCGTCCACCACCAGCACCCCGGCCCCGCCGGGCCCCGCGCCCACGCCGTCGTCCGCCAGCTCGGCGACGGCGTACCGGCGGGTGAAGTCCCGCACCCCCTCCACGTCCCACTTCGCCCGGTCCAGCAAGTGCTGCTGGTTCCACGGCACACGCTCTCCGGCCCACTCCGCCAGCTGCCAGCCGTTCTTGCGCGAGACCGGCCCCAGTAGGCCCCGGACGCACATCTCCCCATGCCACTGCGTCTCCACCCGGCCGAACAGGTCCCCGACCCCCACCAGCAGATCGTCCAGCCGCCCCGCCCACTCCTCCGCCCACTCCCGGTCCGACACCTCGACCGGGACATCCAGCAACTCCGCCTTCATACACGGCAGTTACCCAGCTTAGAGACCCTCGAACTCCCGCAACCACCATGATCTACAGCTGAAGGGACAGTCACGGCAGCTGTAGTTCTTGATCGGTTGGTCATTGTTGCTGGGCAGGTGGTTGCTGCGGCGGTGATGTTGTTCCAGCGGCGGTGGGCTTCGGTGGCTTGCTGTTGATGGTGGCGGCGCCATGCGGACCAGTGCAGGAGGTGCTCCAGGTCGCGGCGGGGAGGGCGCAGGGCGGTGGCGCGTAGGAGTCGCAGCAGCTCGCGGGTGCTTGAGGGGGCGAGTGGGCCGCTGGGTGTCTGGGCGGCGGCGCGGGCTTGGGTGACGGCCAGGATGGCTGCGGCGAGCATGCTGATCAGGCTCCAGCGCATCCAGGAGTTCCAGCAGGTGGTCTGGCCCTCGTCCAGGCCGCAGTCGGATTTTCCGGCCTGGAAGTCCTCTTCGATTTTCCATCTGCAGCACACCACATCGACCAGGGTGGCCATGGTGACCGCGGTTGCGGAGTGGCAGCGGTAGAAGGAGAGTTCGCGGGTGTAGCGGTGGCGGCGCACCAGCAGGTAGGAGTGGCCCGGCCCGGCGCTTTCGGGGGTGTCGTCGGCGAGGACGCCGATCATGGCCCAGTCGTAGTGACGGTCGCCCTTGGTCCCGTGGCCGGTACGCATGCGCATCCAGGTGCGGCGGGGTAAGCGGGCGGCGAGTTCGGTGGCGGTGAAGCGGCCGGCTGGGGTGGTGACGCGGTGGTCGGCGCGGACCGCGAGGGCGTAGTCGAGGCCGAGTGCCCGTGCATGCCGTCGCAGCTCGCGACCGCCGTACACCTCGTCGCCGGCCAGCCAGCGGGCCGGTATCCCCAGGGCACGTACACGCTGCAGCATGGCGGCCGCGAGCTGTGGCTTGGTGGCGAACAGGGTCTCGTCGGGGACGTGGGTGAGCAGGCGGCGTTCCTCGTCGGCGGCCCACCCGGCGCCCAGGTAGAGGGCGCGGTCGATCAGCGTGTGCCCGCTTACCGAGGCGTAGGTGAGGTGGACGGAGACCTGGCACAGACCGATACCGCCGAGCGCCCCGGCGTACTGGTGGGCCGCTCCCACGCAGTCGGTCGAGGACTTCTCATCACCGGTCTCGTCCACGATCAACACCGCCTGGTCGTCCGCGAGTTCACCGGCCGCCCAGGTCATGAGCCGGTCGCGGGCCAGATCGTGGTCCCACACACCACGGGAGAGGAAGTGCTGCAGCCGGTGCGGGCCCGAGTGCCCCAGCGCCTCGCCGAGCGTCCAGCAGTTGCGCGTATCGAGCTCCATCAGCATGCCCTCGGTCATCTCCCGCGCCAGCAGGCGCGGTTCCCGGCGCGGGAAGCAGTCAGCGACCTCGGCCATCACCGCCCCGAACGCGGCCGTCCACTCCTGCCCGGCTATCGTGGCCTCCACGGCCACCTGTTCCTTGATCGTCGTCACAAACGCTCATGATCACGGTGGCCGTCCCCCTACCCTCGGCCGCCCCCGCACCCCCGTTGACCAGCACGAACACGCCAACGATCAAGAACTACAGCTGCCGTGACAGTGGCAAAAGTCGACTCAATGGGGGTTGGTGGTGCGCAAGTGGATCCAGTGCTCGGCGGGGAAGTCGTAGAAGGCCAGCAGCTCGTCCACGTCGTCGGTGATCTTCTTGACGGCCTTGGGTAACTTCGCTCCGTAGGTCTTGGCGAACGCGGCCACAGCTCTTTGTGCATGGTCGCGGTCCTCGGCGTTGTATATCTCCTGCAGGGCCTTTTTCGTGCCGGGCTGGGCGGACTTCGGCAGGGCGTTCGCAACATTAGCGATCTTATGAACCCAGCACCTTTGATGGCGGGTTTCGGGGAACACCTCGGCCAGGGCCTTCCAGAAGCCGAGTGCGCCGTCGCCGACCGCGAGGACGGGAGCGTGCATGCCGCGGCGGGCGCAGTCCCGCAGGAGATCCGCCCATGAGTCGGCGGATTCGCGGTAGCCGTCCCTCATGGCGATCAGCGGCGCAACGTCGGCCTGCTCGATGACCAGAAGTCGATCACTCGGGAAGGTACGCCCTTCGCGTCCATCCCGAGGCCGATCCACAAGTCATGATCATTGCTCCCCGCCGCCGCGTCGACGTCCTGCGCGCCATGCTCAAACTCCGCGCCCTCCACCAACCCGGGCACGAACAAACAGCCTGACCAAGCCCCCAGACCTTGACTGACCAGATAGAAGCGCCTCCCCGCGTTAGCCACCTCGGGTACGGCCATGACCAGGAGGTGGAACGCCATGCGGCACCCCACACCGCAGACTTTTCCGTGCTGCACGCAGCCTGCGCGACGTTCAAAGAACGCGGCTCAAGGCGAAGCGTCCGAACTACCCGCCAGCCTGACATTAGCAAGATCTGAAGGGCCCGTGGTCGAGGGCCTGGGCTGGTGGTGAAGGCTGTAGGTGGAGCCGTCTGTTGAGCGCAGATGCGTACTCGTCCTTCGGTCGTCCCGTCGCGTGGCTGGATTCAGCGTCCCCGATGCGGACTTCTGACGGAAACGGGATTCGGAAGAGCAAATGTGGGCAGGCGCCTTCATAGAGGGACGCACCGAGTGCAACAGGTGACCGTGCTCGATGCGCTCATATCGATTCCACTACAGCGGCGCCAGGCTGATTGGACAAGGAAGGCACGCGCACAAGCAGGTAGGAGGATGTGGAAGCATGGCACAAAGGCACACGGGGGTACTTGAGTCAGATGATGACGTTGGGCGCTCATCCCCTCTTCCTCTGCATCCCAGCCGAAGCGTCCGCCAGGTCCCGCATGACCTAGTTGCCAATCGGGAAGAGCTGCGCCGAGTCCGGGAGGAGCTGGAAATCATTACTACATCGCTAGCGAGCGACGTAGCAGAGACGGGCACGACGAAAGCCCACGAGACCGCACAGCTCAACCCAGGTCGTCCTCCATCGCACGCCTCGTTCCCGGACGTCAGCGAGCAAATCGGTCAGCTTCGACAGCGACAAGCCACGCTCCTTGAGCTGCTCATCGGCCACTGGATCTGGGGCGAACTAGATCCCTCCGATGTCTCCGCGCTGTGGAACGAAATGCACAACCCCGGCGCTTCTTCCAGCTCTTGATCCTGCCGCCCCGCTAGCCCCACGAGTCATAGTCGATGCGCCAGACGGCCACTCGTTGTGCGCAGCCTAGCCGGCGAGTGTCGCTGGGGCGGGTGCCGCTCTTCTCCCTGCGCAGATCTTGAGAGGCCTTTTAAAGCAGGTCTGCAGCACGCGAAATTGTCTGCACAACCTGACCAGCACCGAGCTCCTTCCCTTGGCCTGCACACGACCGACGAGCCGGGCTCGTCGCAGCCCCTGCATGATGGCCTCGCACCTCTCCGCCGTCGAGGGTACTGACGCTCCAGCGTGAGGACGGCGGCACATATGGACGTCATTCGATTCGGGCTGCACCGGGCTTTGCGGACGATGCGCCAGGACTTCAGGCGGGCCACGCCCCGCTCCACCGGTGCCCGTGCAGCGGAGAGCGCGCGGTTGACCGTGCGCTGGGTGAGCGACAAGTCGCCACCCGGCGGGCGCCTGACCGGTGTGCTCACCCATGGCCCGGCACCCAGGCAAGCGCGGTCGGCGAGCACGGGGACGCCCCGGCGCTCACAGGTCCGGATGATCCGGTGGGTGCGGGCCGCGGTCAAGTCGTGGGCACGGCCGGGCAGCGCGGGCGACAGCCACAGCAGCCGCGCCGCCGGATCGTTCACCACCTGCACGTTCCACCCCGTGCCGGCGGCGCTTGTGAGCGTAGTCGGCCCGGCCGTCGCCGACCCGGCCGCATTCCGCGAGGCTGCCATCGAGCAGGACGAAGTCGGGGTCGGCCTCGCGCAGAACGCGCAGCAGGCCGGGTGCGCGGTCGGCGAGCAGGCCGATGACGGCTGTCGTGCACGCGTGGGCGGTGCCCCACGGAGATGCCGAAACCGGCCGCGATCTGCATGAGGGTGTCGTGCCGACGCAGGTACACCAGCCCGACCAGGGCACACTGGTGCGGCGGGAGCTTGCAGCGGCGGTCACCCTCGCGGGTGACGATGAGCATGGTGACCCACTCGACGAGCGCGTGAGGCAGATCGAGTGCGGCAGGACAGGGAACCAACGAGGCTCCTGTGCCGCTGGGTTGAGACTTCGAACACCTCCCTCAACAGCACGGAAGCCTCGTACGTTGTGGGCCCCAACCCCGTCCCCCCGACCAGTGGCCAAGCTGAACAACCTCAGTGACACCCGATACCACAAATGTAAGTCGAGCGTCAGCTCGACGTATGGTTCGGATGGAATGGTCGCTTTTGAGTCAGTGAGCCTCTTTCATCCCGTGTTTGCGCAGATCAGGAGGGCGTGTACGGCGCGGACTATGCGGCTGAGACGGTTGGTTGAAGCAGCGTGCCCTTCGGAGTAGGGGCCAGGACTTGAGCTGGGCGCAGGCGCGTTCACCAGATGCGCGCAGGCGGGCGTGGTCGCGGTTGTACTGCTGGTAGCGCTGGGGTAGTTCGCGGTGTCCGTAGTGCGGGGTGCGGACGGTGGCGCCGGCGCCCTGGTAGGCGCGGTCGGCCAGGATGAGAATCTGCCGGGTCAGGCAGGCTTGGATGATGCCGTGGGCGCGGGCGGCGGTCAGGTCGTGGGTCCGTCCAGGCGTTGCCCGGGAGAACCACAGCGGGGTTCCGTCCGGCGTGGTGATGACCTGGACGTTCATGCCGTGCTTCTTGTTGCTTTTGCGAGTAGTACGGCTCATCCGCCCGGATGCGGTCGATGGGAATCAGCGTCCCGTCGATGATGACGAAGTCACCTTCGCCCAGGCCGACGAGGGCCTCGTGCAGGCCCGGTGCCCAAGCGGCCAGGACCTCGACGGTCTCGTCCACGTATCGCCACGCCGTCGCCTCCGACACCCCGAACCCGGCCGCGACCTGGGCGAGCGTCTCGTTCTTGCGTAGGTGGGCCAGGGCCAGCAGAGCCTGCTTGAAGCAACCCGGCTTCCGCCAGGGCGAGTTCAGTTCACGCCTTCGGGCGTAGATGAGCCAGGAGACATGCTCGACCAGCTCATACGGGACGTCGGGCATGGAAGGATACGGAACCAACAGAGCCCCTCGGCCGCCGGTGTGATGAGTGAGATCACCACGCCAACGACGAGGGGCTCTGCCACGTCACCACTACCGCTGACCAGCTCATTTTACTCTCACGGCACGGGATGAAAGAGGCTCACTGAGCTCTTTCAGCGTTGCCGCTCCAGCGTGAGGACGGCAGCGGCGATTGACGTCATTCGATTCGGGCTGCACCGGGACCTGCGGAAAATGCGCCAGGACTTCAATCGTGCGACGCCGCGCTCGACCGGGGCCCGGGCTGTGGACAGCGCGCGGTTGACGGTTTGCTGGGTCGGTGTGAGCTGGCGGCCCGGCGGGCGTCTGCGGGGTGTCGTCACCCACGGGCCGGCTCCCATGTAGGCCCGGTCAGCGAGGACTGGACGCCTTGGCGTTCGCAGATCCGGATGATCCGGTGGTTGCGCGGCCGGGCAGTGCGGGTGAGATCCACAGCAGCCGGCCGTCTGGATCGGTCACCAGTTGCACGTTCACCCCGTGTCGGCGGTGCTTGTGGGAGTAGTCGGCCCGGCTGTCGCCGACTCGGTCGCACTACGCGAGGGTGCCGTCCAGCAGGACGTAGTCGGGGTCGGCTTCGCGCAGGGCACGGAGCAGGCCGGGCGCGCGGTCGGCGAGCAGATTGATGACGGCTGTCGTGTAGGCGTGGGCGGTGCCGACGGAGATGCCGAAGCCGGCCGCGATCTGCGCGAGGGGGTCGTGCCGGCGCAGGTACACCAGGCCGACCAGGGCACGCTGGTGCGGTGGGAACTTGCAGCGGCGGTCACCCTCGCGGGTGACGATGAGCATGTGACCCGCTCGACCAGGGTGTGGGGCAGGTCGAGTGCGGCAGAATACGGAACCAACGTGGCTCCTGTGCCTGTGGGTTGAGACTTCGAACACCTCCCCCAACGGCACGGGAGCCTCGTGCGTTTCACACACCACCAGCGTCACCCGATCAGTGGCCATACTGAAAACGCTCAGTGAGACTGCCGCTCGGCAAGAGATCGAGGGATTGGCTTCGTGGTCCACTCGTCTTCGATGAGACGACTACTGACCCCGTAGGTTCCCTCAATCAGGCGCTCGCATAGTGAAGGCTATGCATGGATCATGTAGATATGCAAGATCCAATTGATGTCGCGATGGCATTATCAGCTCTGGAGATCGAGATGCATAGCCTAGAGAAAGACGGTGATTACACGATGGCCCAGCTGTCCAGGAGGGTATGCGGAGACGGGGTCGTGGAGCGGCAGGAATGTCTCCTCAGAAACCGAGGAGACGTACGCGCGCCAAGCTGGCATGAGGCAGTTTGTTGGTGTCGCGACGGCGCTTCGATCAGCGTCCCGACGCCCCTGAGAGGGTAATTCGGAACGGGCGGGATGTTAGCCACATTTACCCTTTCGGAGATGTCCTTTAGGCGGTTACACGCCAGCGCCAACGAGGGACTTAAGGTCTCGACTCGTCAAAGTCGCGGGCTTCCCACTCGTTACTTAGCCTGAGGCTTATTCACGGGGTCACCAGCCGTTCTTGTAGAAGGCGAGGGCGGTGACGGTCTTGGCGACGAGGGGGAACCGAGTGAGAGGGCCGCGATAGCGAGTGGCGAGGACCTTCCAGTCCTTCAGATGTGCGATCGCTCGTTCGACGGCGGCGCGGAGCTTGCCGATGCTCTGGTTGAACACCTTGTCTTTGACGGGGCGTTCCTGACCGGGTGGCTTGCGGCGGGCGGTGAGCATGCCGGAGCCGGCATAGCCCAGATCCCCCATGCTCTCCCGGTCGGCGAAGGCTTTGGGAAAGTGGGACTGGCGCCAGGCGTACATGTCGTGCCGGCTGCCGGGTACCGGCGCGGAGACGGCGAGCAGGTCCCCGCTGAGAGTGGCGGCGACCTGCAGGTTGAAGCCTGTGTCACGATGCTTGCCGGAGAACATCGTGGTGCCCTCGCTCGCCCAGTCCCACGTGGTGACCAGGGTCCCGTCGACCAGGACGATCCTGCCGTGTGAGGCGTCGGCGGGGTCGGGCACATGCTCGGCCAGGGCCGTCTCCACCACCGGGAGCAGCGTGGTCCACCGGCGCGAGACGGTGGCCTGGGAGATGTGGAACAGTTCCGCCGCCGCTTGCTGGACGGGGTTCTGCCGCAGCAGGAACAACACCAGGACCACGGACTTGTACAGGCCCAGCGCCCACATCCGTCCCGGCACCACGGGCGGATCGGGGTCCTCCACCAGCATCGTGTGGACCCGGACCACCAAGGCCTCCAGTTGATCCGCTTCCAGCCCTGTCGTAACGTTCCAGCTCAACGGCCCTACCCCGGTGGAAAACTGACGTCGTCGCAAACGCCAGGCTACCGAGCAGGGCCGTCTTGCTGATCAAGAAACCAAGCCCGTGAATAACCCTCCCTGCCTCGCTGGATCTCCCGCATTGCCTCGTGGAGGCGGTCACTATGCTCATCGTTCTCCCAGAGGTGCTTTAGCCCAAGCTACGCCGCTCCCCCTCCCTCACCCTGGTCGCTGGCGTACCTGCGTCACGACGATTCCATCGCTCAGGTCGCGTCAGGCTTCGGTTCGCTGTCGCCACTGCCTCACCTGCGTCTGCTTCGTCATCCCTCGCTCGCCCAAAGCGCCGCGGGCCGCCCACTGGCACTGCATGAGGGACTTCTACGGCGAAGTAGCAAAGGGGTCAGCAAGGCCAGTGCCAGTGTGATCACGCGGCGAGCTCCTAATGCATGGTGCTCCCGATACTGATGGGACGACACCAACTGCGGCTGTCTGCGGCAGCGAGGGCCAGCCACCTGCGAATTCCGTTCCTACCTCACCCACCCACCCGTGTGTGCGGCTTCGCAGGGGTGTGAGCGCAACGAAGGAGGCGGAAACGGACTGCTCCCATATATGCCTTGCCCACGCTTACTTCCGTCCGATGCCTCAGCTTGACTGTCCCACTGGCACCGCAAGCACCTACAGACGATCAGCATGGCACGAGCGGAGGGAGCTGCTGTGCAAGACCCTTGCTTATTCACCGAGTTCATGTCCACACGGGGCAGGGCCA
Organism: Streptomyces sp. V4I8; assembly: GCF_041261225.1. Taxonomy (GTDB): domain Bacteria; phylum Actinomycetota; class Actinomycetes; order Streptomycetales; family Streptomycetaceae; genus Streptomyces. The sequence continues at coordinate 10,116,502 of NZ_JBGCCN010000001.1, read as the reverse complement.
TGACCTGTCGAGCATCGGAGGACGGTTCTGTGGCCCAACCCCAGCACGGGCCTGCGGAGACCGGGGTCCAGGGCCAAATCGCAGCCGTATCCTGTGGCGACGGTCGCAGCGACCCGGACCGGACCAACTGCCCGGTCAATCCCGGGGTTCATCGCCCCAATGACTGTCGGACCTGAGAGCATGTTGAACTGGATTCCAGGCCACAAGCATCGTCCGTGAAAGTGGAGCCTCTGACCGTGCTGCGATGGTGAATTGCGGTCATTACTCCCATTAGTGAGTAATGACCGCACTGTCGTTGATGCCTCAGTCGGATGGCAGTCATCCGCTGACATGCACAGACTCGACATCGCTAACTCCGTCGCGAGTTCCGCATCAGTGACGGTTTCGCGTCCTAGTCGTCCCGGCTGCCTGACTGCAGGTCAAACGAATGGGTATATAGCCCAAAACAGCCCGACGCGTATCAACGGCTCAGAGCCGGTCTGCTGCCAGCCAGACGCACGAGATCCCGTTCGGTGAGCCAATCACTGGGGTGATGAACATGTCCCGCGCACCCAACACCCGTCTGGAGACCCTAGTTCAAGCGGCGGGGCTGAGCCCGGCGCAGCTAGCGCGATCGCTGCGCAAACTGGCCGCTGAGCAGGGTCTGTCTCTGTCATATGACCGCACCACAGTGCGGCGCTGGCTGGATGGGACTCGACCCCGACCACCAGCGCCCGCGCTGCTACTGGAATGCCTGTCCCGCCACCTTGGCCGACCGATCACAGCGCAGGAAGCCGGCCTCACACACTCGCCTGCTGTTGTCGTGGACCCGGTGTGGGAGGCAGAACCTCTACGCAAACTGGCCCAGCTCACCAATGCGGAACTCGACCCCGCTCGCCAGTCACTGCTGGGAACCGATGGCTTCAGCCTTGCCGCCCTGATGGTGCCTGAGCGATTCACTTCCGCAGCAGACGAGCCCGCGTCACCCCGACGTCGCGCCGCACAGCCCCTATCTGGCACGACAGAACGTTGGCACGCCATGTCTCTCCTGTTCCACAGCGCGGCCGAGAAATACGGCGGGGAGCCAGTCAGGGCGGCCCTGGCCGCATTTCTCACGCACTGCGTCATCCCTGTCCTACGCACACCAGCACGCGAGGCACACGACCCCGACCTACTGTCCACAGCTGCTCAACTCGCCTTGTTGCTGGGCAATGTAAGCGTCGATAGCGGCCATGATCGGACTGCACAGCACTACCACCACATAGCCGCCCGACTGGCGGCCGAAGCCAGGGAGTACGGCACGTTGGCCATTGCCTTGCGCACGATGGCCACTCATGCCCACGAACTGGGTCATCACACACCCACCGTCTTTCACCTCAGCGAACAAGCAGCCTTGCACGCTCGCGCCGCGCTGCCCGCCGTCCAGGCCTACGCGCACGCTCACCTCGCCGTGCTTCAGGCGTACCACGATCGCCGCGCTGCCCTGAATAGCCTGGCCTACGCCGAGGGTCTTCATTCTCATGCCAGCGCTCCCCCGGGCCCCTTCACCGCCTATCCTGCCGCGGCCCTTCACTATCAACGTGGCGAGGTGCTGATGATCCTCCGCGACTACGCCGGCGCCGTGAACGCGCTGAACGCATCTCTGCGCCTGCGCACATCGGCTGAAGATCGCGCCGCCGCTCTCACACGTGCTCGCCTTGCAGAGGCCTACCTGAAGGTAGGCCACGTCGATCAAGCTCTCACACACGGGCAGGCGTTCCTCGCCGCGTACCCCCTCCTCGGATCCGCCCGAGCCGCGCGCCGACTTCGCACTCTTCGTGAGCAGCTCCAGCATCACCAGCGCCACCATGCAACCCGCCAGCTCATGGCCCAAGCACGCCTCCTCGAATAAAGCCGACCGACCGGCCTCGCGCGAACGTTCGCATCAATGCCGGCCTTCACGAAACGACGAGAGCGCCATTCATCCGAAGGACCGTGCCCACCCCACCAGCCAGCCATTTCGAGTTAACAGTCTGGATCCCTCGAGGAGCTGGAAGCGGATCAGTCCGTTCGAAGCATTCGAGCTCGTAACACGTCCATGCCAAGCACATCCTCGATGCGGCGTCAGACTGCCGTTGGCATCGGATAGAGGACTCTGCCATCGCCAGGTACTCCCCATCACCAGTCTATGGCCCACAACGGGGCACCCGACTCTGAACCGCCCCGTGTCAGGTAGAGACTCGATTCCGTGAAAGGATTGAGTCATGGCACGACCCTCCCGTTTCATGCGCCGGGAAATTGCAGGCTTAAGTCTTTATCAAGTTTCGGTGGTCGGTGGGTTGATTTTGGTGAGGTAGTCGGCGAGGGAGTTGAGGATCTCGTCGGCTGTCTTGGTCCAGGTGAAGGGCTTGGGGTTCTCGTTCCATCCGTCGATCCAGGCCCTGATGTCTTGTTCCAGGGCCTTCACGGAGGTGTGCACGCCGCGGCGGATGAGCTTGTCCGTCAACAGGCCGAACCACCGCTCGACCTGGTTCATCCACGAGGAGCCGGTAGGGGTGAAGTGGACGTGGAAGCGCGGGTGCTTTCCGAGCCACGTCTTGATCTCGGCGGTGTTGTGGGTGGCGTAATTGTCACAGACCAGGTGGACGTCGAGGCCGGCGGGCACCGCCTTGTCGATCCGGATCAGGAACTTCTTGAACTCGATGGCCCGGTGGCGGCGGTGCAGCTGCGATATGACGCTGCCGTCGGCGATGTTGAAGGCGGCGAACAGGCTGGTGATGCCGTGCCGGTAGTAATCGTGGGTGCGCCGCTCGGGCATGCCCGGCATCATCGGCAGCACCGGCTGCGAGCGGTCCAGCGCCTGGATCTGGCTCTTCTCATCCACGCACAACACCACCGCCTTCTCGGGCGGATGGTGGTACAGGCCGACGACGTCGACGACCTTCGCGACGAACTGCGGGTCGGTGGAGAGCTTGAACGCGTCCTGCAGGTGTGGCTTGAGGTCGAACTTCTTCCAGATCCGCCCGATGGTGGACTTCGACAGCCCGGTGCGGGCAGCCATGGGGCCCGCGACCAGTGCGTGTCCTGGACCAGGGGTGGATTCCAGCGTCGCGACGACAACGTCCTCGACCTGGTCCAGAAGGATCGAGGGCGGCCTGCCGGGCCGCGGCTCATCACTCAGCCCGTCCAGCCGCTAGCGGATGAACCTCGACCGCCAGCGGTTCACCGTTCCGTGCGATACACCGAGCTCGGCGGCGATCTCCTTGTTCGTCCCGCCGTCCGCGCACCGCAGCACGATCCTCGCCCGCAGCGCCAAAAACTGCGCGGTCTTCGCCCGCCGCGCCCAGCGCGTCAACTCCGCACGCTCAGCCTCGGTGAGGACCAGGTCCGGCTTGCGCCGACCCGGCCGTGGCTCGTCGGCCAGACCTGCCAGCCGGTGAGCTGCGAACCGGGAGCGCCACTTGCGAACCGTCGCCACGTTCACGCCCAAGTCGGCCGCCACCTGGGAACTTGACGCACCATCTGCACACGACAGGACGATCCGAGCACGATCGGCCGAACGAGATCCCGCCCCACCACCCGCCCAACGCGACAACTCGGCGCGCTCCTCCTCGGACAACACAACCTCGACAGCACGCGGACCCCGATGCGACATGAAAACAGACTACAGACTTAAGCCTGCAATTTCCGGCGCATGACACTAGCGGTGGTTTGTTGACGGCGGGTTCGTCCGGGAGTAGGCCGTGAAGGTGAAGGCGGTAACTACGGTCTGGGGGAGCCCGAGATGACGAAGAGGCTGCCGTGTACGCCCGCTCCAGGTCCGTTGGAAGCGTACGCTGCCCGGTTCGATGACCTCTTCTCCACGCTGGCTCAGCGCCGGGGGTTTCGCGAGTACCTGGCCGGGCTGCTGCTGCCGCGGGACCGGAACAAGACACTCACCTGCCTGGCCGGTACGGAACCCGTGGTCGGTGCCCAGCACGCGGCAGCCCAGCGGCTGCAGTTCTTCCTGTCCGAGTCGACCTGGGACCGGGAAGTGGTCAACGCCCGCCGCCTGGAGCTGTTGCTGGCCGATGCGGCCACTGCCCCGCACCCGGGCGGGGTACTGGTCGTCGACGACTCCGGTGACCGCAAGGACGGTCATGCGACCGCGCACGTGGGCAAGCAGTACCTGGGCTCGGTCGGGAAGATCGACCGCGGTGTGGTCACCGTGACCACGTGCTGGGCGGACGAGCGGGTCTACTACCCGCTGCACGCCGTCCCCTACACCCCCGCCCACCACTTCCCGCGCCGCAAGAGTGATCCCGCATTCCGTACGAAGCTGCAGATCGGGGCCCTCCTGGCCCGTCAGGCCGCAGAAGCAGGGGTGTCCTTCCGGGCGGTAGCAGCCGACTGTGCCTACGGCGACCACGACAGCTTCCGCCGTGAACTGTCCGACGCCCACTTGCCATTCGTGATGGCCCTCAAACGAGGCCACGGCAGCTGGCAGTACAAAGATGCCTTCCGGCCCGTCGATGCCGCCCGCGAGCTGGCCTGGCGGGGTCCCGAGCAGCCCGGTGACTGGCAGCCGGTCACCCGCGCTTTCCGCGACGGCCGCACCACCACCTGGTGGGCCGCCGACGCCCAGCTGGGCTGGTGGGGGCCCAACGGCGCGATCCGGCTGGTCGTGGCCACCACCGACCCGGCCACCCTGCCCGAGAACGCCACCTGGTACTTGGCCACCAACCTGCCCCGCCCCGGCTCACCCCGCGAGCAGCACAGCCGGCACCCGGCCGCTGACCTCACCGAAGTCGTGCGGATCTACGGGCTGCGGCACTGGGTCGAACAAAGCTACAAACAGGTCAAGGACGAACTCGGCTGGGCCGACTTCCAGGTCCGCTCCGACACCGCCATCCGCCGCCACCAGACCCTCGTGAACTGTGCGTTCAGCTTCTGCTGGAACACCTGGTTCACCCCCGACCCACCTCCGCCCGCCCTGGCCGGCCCGCCATCCGCTCCCGACGCACTGTCAGGACCGGCAGAGAGGGGGAGAACCCGCGTCCCAGCAGCACCGACCGGCCTGCTGGCCCCAGGCACTACGGGCCGTCCGTGGCTGGCTGACGCCCTGGGCCACGCTGCAACGCTACTGGCGGGCATGGTCACCCAAACCCCCGCCCGCAGCACTCCAGGAGCTGATCAACACCGTCGGCTCCGGCAGACCTCTTGACCTCTACTGCCCGAGCTAACAAACCACCGCTAGTGGTGTGTCAGGCAACGTTCGCCCTGTTCACGACCTCGCGGAGGTGTTCGTCGGCGGCGTGCTTGTTCCGCCAGATGATGTAGCGGCGGATCATGCTTCCCTGCTCCTTGTGGCTGGCGTGGTCGGTGCCGTCGAGAGCGAAGTAGCGCAGGGCGGTGAACTGGGCCTCGATCCGGTTGAGCCAGGAGCTGTTGGTCGGGGTGTAGGCAATCTCCACGTTGTTCGCCGCCGCCCAGGCCGCGACCCGCTGGCACCGCTTCGTCGTCAGGTGCGGGGAATAGTTGTCGCAGACGATCGCGATGCGCAGGTTCGCCGGGTGCAGTGAGCGCAGGTAGCGGCAGAACTCCAGGAACTTCGACCTGGTCTTGGTCTTCTTGATGTGCCCGTAGAGCTGGTCCTTGGCCAGGTCGTAGGCGGCGAGCAGGTGGCGGACCCCGTGGGGGCGTGTGTAGGTCGCCCGGCGCCGGGGTCTGGGATCGCGGTCGGGATCCTTGTGCTTCCCGCCTCGCTCGGTCCAGTGCCAGCCGGGGTGGGGCTGAAGGTTGAGCGGGCCGAACTCGTCCATGCAGAAGACCACTTCTGGCTCGCCTTCCTCGGGTATGATCTCTGCGTCGGCGATCGCATAGAGGTGCTCCACCCTGGCCTTTTTCGCCTCGTAGTCGGGGTCCTTCGAGGTCTTCCGGGTCTTCACGCGTTGAAACGAGACGCCCTCCTCGCGGAGCAGGACCCGAAGGCCCTCGTGGCTGATGTCATCGACCACCCCCTCGGCGACCAGGAAGTCCGCCAGCTTGGCCAGGCTCCAGGTCGAAAACGGCAGGCCGTGTTCGGCCGGCTTGGACTTGGCGATCTTCTTGATCTCCCGGCGTTCGGGCAGGGTGAAGGTTTTCGGCCGGCCGCCCTTGTACGTCGGGTAGAGCGCCTCGAAGCCGTCCGCGTTGAAGTTGTGGAGCACATCCCGGACCCGGTCCGGGCTGGTGAATGTCACCTCGGCGATCTTCGCCACGGGCATGCCCTGCGCGGATACTGACCTGAGCGCTTCGAGGTGGTTGGTCTACTTGCCGGGGCTGACTGGTCGTCATTTGCGCGCTATGTCATAGGTATGCGCTATGCGGATGGGGGCGGGCTGACGGCGAAGGGCCGTCAGCGCCGCGAGGCGGTGCGGCTGGAGGCCGCGGGGTTGTTCGCCGAGGGGATCAAGCCGCCGGAGGTCGCCCGCAGGCTGCGAGTGAGCTCCAAGTCGGCCTACCAGTGGCACCTGGTGTGGAAGCGGGGTGGGGTGAGAGCGCTCGCCTCGCGGGGTGCGAGCGGGCAGCGCTGCAAACTGTCGGCGCGGTGCCTTCAGAAGCTGGCCTCCTGCCTGGAGGAGGGGCCGGCGGCGCACGGCTGGGACCAGGACCAGGTCTGGACCGGTGCGCGGGTGGCGACGCTGATCGGCAGGGAGTTCCACGTCTCCTACAGTGTCTCGGGCGCCACTCGTCTCATGCGCCGCCTCGGGTTCACCCCGCAGGTCCCCGCACGGCGGGCCGCGGAACGCGACGAGCAGGCCGTCACCGCGTGGAAGGAGGCGACCTGGGCGGAGGTAAAAGCGCCCGTGCGGCCTGCGACGGCTTCATCTGCTTCGAGGACGAGGCCGGGTTCACCCGCAGGCCGCCGAAGGGCCGCACCTGGGGCAGGCGGGGCATCACCCCGGTCGTGAGGGTCAGCGGCCGCCGCTCGGGCAGAGTCTCCGTCGCCGGGCTGATCGCGATGCGTCCCGGTTCACGGACCCGGCTGTGCCACCGGCTGCGGCTGCACACCGGGCGCAAGGGCGAACGCCGCAGCCTGTCCGAGGACGACTACATCCGCCTGATCGACGGGATGCATCAGCTGGTCAAGGCGCCCATCGTGCTCGTATGGGACCGGCTGAACACCCACGTATCCCACACGATGCGCGACCTGATCGACGCGCGCGACTGGCTGACCGTGTTCATCCTTCCCGCGTACGCACCCGAGCTGAACGCGGTCGAGTACCTGTGGGCCCACGTCAAACGCAGCCTCGCCAACCTCTCCAGCGTCGCCCTCGACCGCCTTGCCACACTCGTGCGCAACCGACTCAAACGGCTGCAGTACCGCCCCGACCTCCTCGACGGCTTCCTCGCCGGGACCGGGCTCGCCCTCGACCTCCCACCACCATCACCCTGACGCGCTGAGGTCAGTAACAGCACCATCTGGGCCCGCCGCCAGGTCACCACCGAACCGGTGCCTCTGCGGATGATCCGCAGCAACCGCCTGCCCTCGTCGTCATCAATCTCCCGGACCTGCACACGTTCCGCCACGTGATCATTCTGGCCGTCCGATGCAGTCGGGCGCAGCAGACCGAGCGATGCATCACGACAGGGCGAACGGGCCTTCCACCCGAAGGGTGGACACCTGTTTGTTTGTTATGCGGCGAGTGTCAGGGTAGCTGACATCTGTTCGTAGGCGACGGGGCTGAGCTGTCCGTTCGCCGAGTGGCGGCGCCAGGTGTTGTACCGCGTCAGCCAGCGGAAGACGGTACGCCGGCAGGCGCCGGCCCCGTCGAAGCGCCGTGCTCCCTTGAGGATCTCCCGTTTCAGAGACGCGTGGAAGGACTCGCAGGCGGCGTTGTCCGCACTCGTCCCGACGGCACCCATGGACTGGGTGACTCCCAACTCCCGGCAGAGGCCGGCGAATTCACGGGATCCGTACTGCGCCCCGTGATCGCTGTGGAAGATGGCGCCGTCGAGGCTGCCACGGGTGGCGGCGGCCATCTTCAGCGCGTCGGCAACGAGGTCGGTGCGCATGTGATCGGCGATCGACCAGCCCGCCACCCGGCGTGAGAAGCAGTCCAGGACCGTAGCGAGATAGAGGTGCTCGCCGTCTCCGACGGGGAGATACGTTATGTCGCCCATGTACTTCAGATTCGGCGCGGCAGCGGTGAAGTCCCTCTTGAACAGGTCCGGCACCGGCGTCTGCGACGGCTCGGGGATGGTGGTGCGTATGCGCTTGCGCAGGTGGAAGCCGGTGATGCGGAACTTGCGCATGACGCGGGCGACCCTCTTCTCGTTGATGTGCATGCCGTGGGTGTCGCGGAGCTCGGCGGTGATGCGTGGGGCGCCGTAGGCGCCGTCCGAGTCCGTGTGCACGGCCCGGATCCTGTCGGCCAGGACCTGGTCGTCCCGCTCGCGCTGGGCACGGGCCTCACGCGAAGAGCGCCACTTGTAGTAGCTGGAGCGGACGACGTCCAGCACGTGGCAGAGCCGCTTGACCTCGAAGGTCTCGCGATGGTCCTCGAAGGTACTGGAAGCGGCTCGTCACCAGCTCATCTCGGAGGCGAAAAACTTCGTGGCCTTGCGCAGGATGTCGCGCTCCTGGGCGAGCGTCGCATTCTCCTTGCGCACCGTCTTCAGCTCCGTGCGCAGGGCCGCTAACTCGGCCTCCAGCTCTTCCTTCGTGGCCTTGCTCACCGGGGTGTCCTTCATGTTCTTCGTGGGGCTGCCGCCGCGGGCGCGGTCGGCGCGGATCCAGTTCCGCAGCGTCTCCGGGTTGATCCCCAGATCGCGGGCGGCCTGCACGATCGTGAGGTCGGGGTCCGAGTGGTACAGCGCGACGGCGTCGGCCTTGAACTCGGGCGAATAAACCTTCATCACCATAAGTGGTCCCTCCTGCCAGCCCCTCACCGGGGCCGATCGAAGGTGTCCACCACTGCGGGGGAAGTGCCAACTGAGGTTCCCCTCATAGCGTGGAGTCCGTGATACCAGGGGAAGTTGAGGTTCATGGGGTCCAAGCAACAGAAGTACGACGCCGAGTTCCGTGAAGGTGCTGTACGCATCGTGATCGAGACGGGCAAGCCGATCCCGGAGGTCGCCGAGGATCTCGGAGTGCATCCGGGGACGCTGCACAGCTGGGTCTCACGCTGGAGGAGGAACGGCTCGGCCTCCTCCGACCGGCCCGCGCCCGCCTCCTCGGGCGGCCGGCTGCGGGAGGGTGAACGCGCTGAGCTGGAGCGGCTGCGCCGGGAGATGAACGAGAAGAACAAGCGCATCCGCGAGCTGGAGATGGAACGTGACGTCTTCAAACAGTGCATGGCCTTGTGGGTGAAGTAGCTGCCGCGGACCCGGCCCGGCTGGCCGGGGTGATCAGCGACTGCAAGGCCGAGAAGAACATTCCGCACACCACGTCCTGCCGGGTGCTGGGCGTGAGCGAGTCGTGGTTCTACAAGTGGAAGGACAGGCCTGTCACCGCCCGCGAAGTGCGGCGCGGACAGCTGGCCGAGGCCGTCCGGCGCGTCTTCGACGCCTCGGGCGGCACCTACGGCTCCCCGAAGGTGTGGATCACGCTCGTCAGGCAGGGATGGCGCGTCTCGGTGAACACCGTCGCGAAGACCATGGCCGAGCTGGGCCTGGCCGGACGGAAGGTACGCCGGCGTCGCGGGCTCACCCGCCCCGGTAGGCGGGCCGCGGCGCCGGACTTCGTGCGCCGCGACTTCAGCGCGGATGCCCCGGACCAAGTCTGGTGCGGCGACATGACCGAGATCGTCACGGGTGAGGGCAAGCTCTACCTGGCCACGGTGATCGACCTGTTCTCACGCCGCCTGCTCGGTTACGCGATGGGCGCTCGCCACGATGCCGAACTCGTCGTGGCCTCACTGCACATGGCCGCAGCCACCCGCGGAGGCGACGTGAAAGGCGTGATCTTTCACAGCGACAGGGGCAGCGAGTACGTCTCCCGCCGGTTCAAGCGGGTCTGCCGCCGTCTCGGCGTGACCCAGTCCATGGGACGCGTCGGCTCATGTTTCGACAACGCCGTCAGCGAGGCATTCAACAGCGTCCTCAAGGTCGAATACATCTACCGGCACACCTTCGACACCCGTACCGAGGCCCGGCTGAAGATCGCCACGTGGATCACCGGCTTCTACAACACCCGCCGACTACACAGCGTATGCGAGTACCACAGCCCGATCGACTACGAACATATGCATCGGACCGGCTCCGCCCTGGAGCTGGCCGCCTAGAAACTCTCCACACAACGAGGGGATTGACAAGATCATCCGCTGCCTCAAGCGATACCTCGCCCGAGAGATCTACCAGATGGTCAAAGCACAGCCGAACCCGCCCGAGCGGCTTGACGAACTATAGGAGCGTCAACGCGATGGCCGAGGCCCTGAACGGCACCTTCAAGGCGAACTGAGTGGACGTTAAGTCCGATCTTCCTCGGTTCGTGATCGCTCGATCGAGGTACTGATCGTCGGGCGGGCCATCTGTTAGGCATGTGCATGCTGAGATGCGGGCATGGAGCGAGAGCCGTACCCCAGCGACTTAGCGGACGAGCAGTGGGCGTTGATCGAGCCGATGATCACGGCCTGGAAACAGGACCGGGTGGCACGGTCAGCGACCGGAGATCCCGGATCCTGCGATCTGCGGGAGGTCGTGAACGCGATCTTCTACCAGAACCGGACGGGCTGCCAGTGGCGCTGCCTCCCGCATGATCTGCCGTCCTGGTCGGCGGTGTTCTACTACTTCGGCCTGTGGCGCCAGGACGGGCTCGACCAGCGGATTCAGGAACTCCTGCGCTGCCAGGTGGGGGAGAGAGCGCGGCGATTAGAGGACCCGTCCCTCGTGATCATCGACACCCAGTCCGTGCGCGCGGCGGCGGGTGTCCCGAAGACCACGACGGGGCTGGACGCCGGCAAGAAGGTGTCAGGGCGCAAGAGGGGACTGGCCGTGGACGTCCTGGGACTGGTCATCGGTGTCGTAGTGCTGGCTGCATCCGCCCACGACAACACCGCCGGCACCGCCCTGCTCGACCAGGCCGCCGAACGGTGCGGAATGCGCCTGGAGAAGGCCCTGGTGGACAAGGGCTTCAAGGACCAGGTCATCATCCACGGCGCGTTGATGGACATCGACGTCGAGGTCGTCCGCCGCAACCCCGACGACCAGGGCAAAGGCTTCGTTCCGCAGCCGAAGCGGTGGATCGTGGAACAGGTCAACGGCATGCTGATGCTGCACCGCCGCCTGGCCCGCGAGTACGACCACCGGCCCGACACCTCCGCCTCACGCGTCTACTGGGCATCCATCGCGAACATGTCCCGCCGCCTCACCACGCCCTCCCCAGCCTGGCGCGACACCCTCGACCTGGCCGCATGAACATCATCGAGCTCCTGGCAGACCTCCAGGCCCAGCACGATCAGACCGCGGTCCGGGCCGGTGAACTACGCGACCAGATCGCGCACTTGACCGTCGCGCTGGCGGAGACCGAAGCCCACCTCACGGACCTGGCCACCACCCGGAAGGTCATCGCGGAGGCCGCGCCGGCAGGAGCCGAACCCGACCCGCCCGAGACCAGCACCGCCTACCAGGCCAACGTGAACGCCTTCAACCAGCACCCCGACCAGGAGTTCAGAGCCCGCGAGCTGCACGAACTCCTCGGCATGCCCACCCACGAGGCATCGGTCAAACCAGCTGCCAAGCGGCCGTCCTGCTGCCGTCCGGGCACTGCACCGTCGGGCCGGAGTCCGTCTGATACCAGTACGCGCAATCACCCTGGTCGGCCCACCCGACGTGGTCACCGCCGGGTCTGTTGCGCATATGGATGGTGGTGCCCTTGAAACTTCTGCCCGGCCCACCGCTGTCGTCGGGTCAGCCGAAGTCGAGCGTCTCCTGTACCGGGGCAACCAGGGCCGGATGGAAGGTCATGCGCCGTCCTGGCGCACGACCTTCCAGCAGTCGGTCAGCTCCCGTCCTTTCCAACCCTGGGCAGAATGCCCCAGGGGCAGAGGCGGGTTGGCCAGGCCCTTCGCCAACTGCTCGCTGCCAACCGCAGCGGTCTGAAGCTCTGCCGCTGTCGTAGCCGCTTCGGCCTTGGGGTCACGGCCTTGATCCAAGCGGCAACACCCGTAGCATTAAGGAGCGTTGAACAGGGCCGGGCGGCAGCCCGGTCCTCCTACCCGATTCTGTTACGGCCAGCCTTGCTTCACCTTGGCGGGGGCGGTGTTCCAGCTCTTGGGTATGAACGTGACTACGTAGGCTCCGCGGTCGAAGTCCGCATACCCGGCAGACCAGTTCCGGAACTTGCTCTCGTATACATCCATGGGGCCCACATCGCTATTGGGTGCGTGGTAGTGGTTGGCATGGGTCCATATGGTTTTGTCGGCATCCGCTTCTGTTTGAGCTCCAAACCAACCGTAGTCGAAATTAATCCAACTTTCGCCAGGGTTAGCCGGACTACGCGGAATATTTCTGTCCTTCGACATGTCGACCAGGCCTGTATTCTGATCGGGGCGGAAGGCATCCGGGTCGCCGTACTTCCTCTTGTCGGAGGAGCCCCGCTGGTCCTGCCCGCTCCAGAAGTGCTTCGAATAGATCACCGCCTTCATCTTGGATGGGTCGTAGTTACCTCCGTCCCTTTCCTTGAAGGATGGCGTATTCCTCAGTGCCGAGTAGAAGTTCGAACGACTGTCTTCATGGAGCAGAGCGTCATCATTGTTCGCGAGCTCTGTCTTGAGGTTGTCGATGTAAGTCCCCTCGTCGTGGGAATTTTCCAGGGCCTTGTTCATGATGGACGCCACATCACGCGCCCGCTTGAAGCCCTTCCCCTCGTCGAAACTGCCCTTGGCGATGCGTCCCTCAAACTCCGCCTGCGTTTCATTGGGCCGAGGTCTGGTGTTTTCCAGGTCGTTCTTGTACTTGTTCTCGTCGAAGAACGCGAACGCCAGCTTGTTTGTCGGGTAGGGGCCCGAATTGACCCAGGTGACGCCAACGCAACCGTAGGACAGCTTTTCTCGCTGCTCCTCGGTCATTTGCTGTGCCTGGCCGTCGCGGTGACTGTAGACCTGCTGCCACTTGCGTATGTAGTTGTTGACGACCGTTGTGGCCCTACCTCCGTAGGCCTGGTACGCGTCAGGCATCCTGTTGAGCGGCTCGGCGGGGGGAATTTCCCTGTCGTCGACAACTTCGGGGGCCCGGAAGAACGCGCTGGCACTCGGCGGCAATTCCGCCCGGGACTTGCCAGGTTGTCCCAGAGTCAGAGCTCTTTCGTTGAGTGCGTTGATGTTCTTGACGTCATCCGCCGTCAGGCCGTGCGTTTCAGCGTAGGACCCCTTGTTTTCCCCGTTGCGGCCACTGGCGGCCTGGCTGACCGAAGGCATGAATCCGGCGGTGCCTATGACCGCACTCACAGTGGCGACGGCGAGGAATCTCCGACGTTGATACATGAAAATCAGTAACTCCCTTGTGGTGAAATCTCGTTGAAACGAGGGCATGCGAGAGCACGACGCGGTGGAGAGAGTGGAGAGGTTTGCGGCGAGCTGCCGCTCAGGCCCTTGGCCGTGCTGTCCTGCGTCGCTGCGCCGACGGCAGGAAGGCCGCCGCCGCGAGGCGGAAAGAGATGCAGTAAATGCGGGTGATGGCGGTGGCAGTGCGGTCGTCGCCGGTCATGACCGTGGGGGACGCCGGGTGGGCTGGGCGCGACTAGGTCGCCACCCGGCCTGGCTGGCCACCCGGTCGGGCGGGGCCGGTGGCTCGCTACATCAGGGTCGCCGCCGAGGCGATGACGCGGGCCCGGTCCGGGTGGTCCGGGTCACCGTAGCGGACCTCGACGCGCGGGTGGGAGCGCATGAAGTCGGTGTCGACGAGGCGGACCTGGCTGGGGTGGTCGACCGTGCGTACGGCGATGTCCGTGTCGAGGAAGAAATTGAACTCCCCCGTGGCCGGAGCGTAGACGAAGAACTTGCGGCCCTCGAACTTCTGCTGCGCGACGTTGTCCGTCAGGACCAGGGACCAGAAGCCCACACAGTGACCCGCGGGACACATGAACTGGAAGTCGGCCCGCAGGCCGTCCAGTTCCATCCAGCGGAAGGGGTTGTCGTCGTCCGCGTTGATCGAGGCGGCGGTCGCCGGAGCGGTTGTGTCCGGAGCGGCCGCCTGGGCTCCCTGCGTGAGGGGCAGGGTGAGGGTCGCGGTCACAGCGACGGTAGTAAGGGCGCGGAGAGCGGTTCGGCGTATCACGTCTCGTCTCCTGGATGAGTGATCAGGTTGATACGAGCAGTGATCATGTCCTCGTGTTAACTCCCCGGCAACAGCATGGCTTTAAAACCGGCCACCCTGTCACGCGCCCAATCCCCCCGCCTCGGCCGCCACCCGACCGCTCGGTTTCTTTGCCAGGTCGGGGCTGGGGTAACCGCCCGGACCAGTACACACGCCGCCGGGCCGGGCGCCTAGGACGGCCGGATGTCGGTCGCCGTGGCGCCGCAATACTGCGGTGTTCTGCGTAACCGTGCCAACTGCCAGCTCGCGGTCAGCATCCACACATCCAGGGACACCGCCTGGCCGAGCTGACGGCGAACTCACCGTGCCGTCGGCCACTTCCTGATTCAGCGCACCCGACCGCCGCCGCACGAGATCGCCCGGAGCACCGCAGCGAAGGTACTGATCCTGCCCGCGTCCGCGATCGGACCGCTACTCACCGAGCGGATGATCACAGGGGCGGCGACCACGCCCAAAATGCGGCCACTCTTGGCCACGTCAACCTGGTCGGCGAGACCTTCCAGGCCTCGGCCCAGCTGGAGCACGGGCCGCCCACAACGCCCTGGCCGAACTCATCAAAGGCGTCCTGAGGCGCCAGGCCAACATCACCGAGCCGGCTTCTCGCCCTCTCGCTGGCCCGCGCCGCGCAGGACCTCGCCGATCGCCGGTGGCCGATCCGGACCTGTCCCCGTCGACGCTGGCGAGGCAACTCGGCGTCTCGGTACGCACCCTGCACCGGCGTTCGCCGCCACCCAGGAGACCGTGGCCCGGCTACGTCCGCCGCCATCGGCTCGAGCGGGCCCGGGCCGACCCGCTCGCCGACCGAGGCAGCGTCTCCGACCTCGCCGCACACTGGCAGTTCGCCGACAGCAGCCACTTCGTCCGGGCCTTCAAGCGAGCCTACGGCTGGACCCCCACCGCGTACGCGCGCGAATGCGCCCCTCGATGACCAGGCGACCGCAACCCACGTACTCTGTTCAGGTTCACTGATTCAGCTCTTTCAGCGTGTCGGCGACGGCTCAAAATTGGACCGGTAGCCGCGCTTGGGTTCTAACGCTTGTCGCAACACTCCTTGATCATGATGGGTGTGTTGATGGCGAGGCGGGGACGTAAGCGCAGGCTTGATGTCGAGGCGGAGTACTGGCGGCTGTTGCAGTCCGGGGTGGGCACGGTCGAGGCGTGCAGGCGGCTCGGGATCGGCAGGAAGACCGGCTACCGATGGCGGTCGGAGAACGGCGGCCTGCCGCCGGAGCGGGTGTCCGAGACCGTGCACTCGGGCCGTTACCTGTCGCTGCTGGAGCGCAAGCGCATCGCCACCCTGCGTGAACGCGGCCTGGGCATACGCGAGATCGCCGAACGGCTGGAACGCTCACCCTCGACGGTGAGCCGTGAACTGCGTCGCAACATGCTCGAACACGACAAGGGCGTCTATGACGCCGACCTCGCCCACCACCGCTCCCGGCAGCGAGCCGAACGGCTGCGCCGGCCCAAGTCCGGTTCGACGCCGAGCTCCGCACCGAGGTCCAGGCCAAGCTCGACCTGGAGTGGAGCCCCGAACAGATCGCCGCCCACCTGCGTGCCCTGTGGCCGGACCGGCCCGAGCGGCACCTGTGCCACGAGAGCATCTACAGGGCCCTCTACCAGGGCGCCAAAGGTCTCCTGAGCAGGACACTGACCAAGAAGCTGCGAACCGGTCGACCGTTGCGCAAGCAGCGTCGCAAGGCCGACCGGCGCGCCCCGCGGTTTGCCGCGCCGGCGACACTCATCGACGAGCGCCCTGCCGTCGTCGAGCTCCGCGAACGCGCCCGCGACTGGGAGGGTGATCTAATCACCGGGCGGAGGAACCGGACCGCCATCGCCACGCTCGTCGACCGCCGCACTCGTTTCGTCCGCCTCGTCGCCCTGCCCGACGGCCACGGTGCCGACCAGGTCCACACACGCCTCACCGACGCACTGCAGGACGTTCCCGGCATCGCACGGCTGACACTTACCTGGGACCAGGGCTCCGAGATGGCCTGCCACGACCGCCTCGCCCCACTGTTCCGCGACGGGGTCTTCGTCGCCCACCCCCCAGCCCCTGGCAGCGCGGGACGAACGAGAACACGAACGGCCTGCTGCGGCAGTACCTCCCGAAGGGCAGCGACCTGTCCCTCCACACCCCCGCCGACCTCCAGACCATCGAGGACCGCCTCAACAACTGTCAATCCCCTCGTTGTGTGGAGAGTTTCTAGGCGGCCAGCTCCAGGGCGGAGCCGGTCCGATGCATATGTTCGTAGTCGATCGGGCTGTGGTACTCGCATACGCTGTGTAGTCGGCGGGTGTTGTAGAAGCCGGTGATCCACGTGGCGATCTTCAGCCGGGCCTCGGTACGGGTGTCGAAGGTGTGCCGGTAGATGTATTCGACCTTGAGGACGCTGTTGAATGCCTCGCTGACGGCGTTGTCGAAACATGAGCCGACGCGTCCCATGGACTGGGTCACGCCGAGACGGCGGCAGACCCGCTTGAACCGGCGGGAGACGTACTCGCTGCCCCTGTCGCTGTGAAAGATCACGCCTTTCACGTCGCCTCCGCGGGTGGCTGCGGCCATGTGCAGTGAGGCCACGACGAGTTCGGCATCGTGGCGAGCGCCCATCGCGTAACCGAGCAGGCGGCGTGAGAACAGGTCGATCACCGTGGCCAGGTAGAGCTTGCCCTCACCCGTGACGATCTCGGTCATGTCGCCGCACCAGACTTGGTCCGGGGCATCCGCGCTGAAGTCGCGGCGCACGAAGTCCGGCGCCGCGGCCCGCCTACCGGGGCGGGTGAGCCCGCGACGCCGGCGTACCTTCCGTCCGGCCAGGCCCAGCTCGGCCATGGTCTTCGCGACGGTGTTCACCGAGACGCGCCATCCCTGCCTGACGAGCGTGATCCACACCTTCGGGGAGCCGTAGGTGCCGCCCGAGGCGTCGAAGACGCGCCGGACGGCCTCGGCCAGCTGTCCGCGCCGCACTTCGCGGGCGGTGACAGGCCTGTCCTTCCACTTGTAGAACCACGACTCGCTCACGCCCAGCACCCGGCAGGACGTGGTGTGCGGAATGTTCTTCTCGGCCTTGCAGTCGCTGATCACCCCGGCCAGCCGGGCCGGGTCCGCGGCAGCTACTTCACCCACAAGGCCATGCACTGTTTGAAGACGTCACGTTCCATCTCCAGCTCGCGGATGCGCTTGTTCTTCTCGTTCATCTCCCGGCGCAGCCGCTCCAGCTCAGCGCGTTCACCCTCCCGCAGCCGGCCGCCCGAGGAGGCGGGCGCGGGCCGGTCGGAGGAGGCCGAGCCGTTCCTCCTCCAGCGTGAGACCCAGCTGTGCAGCGTCCCCGGATGCACTCCGAGATCCTCGGCGACCTCCGGGATCGGCTTGCCCGTCTCGATCACGATGCGTACAGCACCTTCACGGAACTCGGCGTCGTACTTCTGTTGCTTGGACCCCATGAACCTCAACTTCCCCTGGTATCACGGACTCCACGCTATGAGGGGAACCTCAAACCGCCCCCGAAAGACCCTGGGATGGCGAACCCCGCCGAGCTGTTCGCCAACGCTCTGACAGCATGAGGCCAGCAACGTTGCGACGATCATGCGAATCCGCCTATCCCCAGATCTCCATCGACATCGCAACCGGGGTGATCCGCGGCATCGGTGGCGGGCACGCCTACGAGGAGTTGCAGGCATGGCACAGCAACATGTGCCTGGCCGTACCGTCGTCGTCCACCGTCGATGGGACATGGGTCAAGCAAGAGACCTGCGGCACGTCTGCGGACGCCAACCAACACTGGCAACTCCTGCGCCTGGGCAACGGCTACTACCGGCTTGTCGTCCGGCACAGCCACAAATGCCTCACCGCCCCGATGTCGCCCGGCGACAATGGAGTTGTGAGGCAGCGACCCTGCAGCACCGCCGCAAACCAGCAGTGGCAGTTCACAGCCCTCGACGGCGGCTACCAGGTCCCCGCCCGCAACAGCGGCAAGTGCCTGACGATCCCCTACGCCTCGACCGTCGATGGCGCGCCAGCCATCCAGTTTCCCTGCCGCCGCGCCATTAACCAGCAGTGGCGACTGACGGGTGCCCCCTACTGAACCGAACGGCCGCAGCAGCACAAGCACCCCAAAAGCCGATCAGTCCCGGGGCCCACCGTGACTTCCGCTCACGTACGCCGCCCTGCGTGGGGATGATCGTGGCCGGTCATCCGAGCGAGGGCGCGGAGATCGAGCAGGGCGTTGCCGCGATCACGCGGGCGCCAGCGAGGCGGAAGATCTCGACGGGAAGCGGGACGCCGACGACGTGAAGGGCAACCTGGAGAACGCCAAGGATTTCGCTGCGCCGGCCAACGCACGCGGCCCGGGGTGTCTTGTGCTGCACCCTCATTCGGCCCTCCTCCCGGCGCGCTGTCCGTCACAGGGGTACACCGTGTGGTGCGGGCAGGTCACGAGACAGCTCCCTCCCCAAAGGTCATATCTGGCCTGCGCGGCGGGCCGTTGAAGCAGAAACGAGCGGGCATCACGGCAGGAACCGGCAAAGGCCCTACCGGCTCCATGCCCGGAAACGCCAGGGCTCCTCAGTGCGGACCCACGCCTACTGGCGCACGACGCGGGCCAGGCGGCCCGAGACGAGCAGGTTAAGAAACAGAGGTTTTTCGCCATTGCGGCCTGACATGTGGTCAGGATGAGGGTGACTTCGCGATATCTTCTACGGCGTTCCCCTGTGATGGTGCATCCCACGCGACGCCTGAGCGATGTCGAGAGTGCGATGCAAACGCACCTCGCGGAACGCTCAGCACAGGTACGCGTCAGGCGAACCCACCGGGTTCCGCCACGCAGCGCTGTGCCGCGAAGTCTCCCGCCCAGTACCGTTTCACCTAGGCAAAGGCCGCATGCCCGTCCATCAGCTCTCGGACCTCATACGTTATAGCCGTCATAACTCTCCCTTTTACGCAGACCTCTACGCGGACCTGCCGCCGGACGTGGAGCGTCTCTCCGATCTTCCGGCCGTGGACCAGGGTGACTTCTGGAAGGCCAACACCCTCCACGACAACCGCGTCCTGACCGCCCCGCTCAGCGAAGCGACCGTCTACAAGACCGGTGGTACCACCGGAGCGCCGAAGTTCTCCTGCTACACCCGCGAGGAATGGCGGGAATTCGTGACCGCCTTCGGCCAGGGGCTCGTCGAAGCCGGGCTGCGCCCCGGCCACCAGGTGGCGGATCTGTTCTACGCCGGCGAGCTCTACGCCAGCTTCCTCTTCATCCTCGACTCGCTCGCCCACGCCCCCGTCGACAACGTGCGCCTGCCGATCGGGGGCTCCGCGCCGCTGGAGACGACGGTCCCCACACTGGAGGACTTCGGCGCCCAGGTGGTCGCCGGCACCCCCACCACCCTGTGCCGGCTCGCCGAGCATCTGATGGCGACCGGCCGTCAGCTGCCTGCGGTAGAACTGCTGTTCTTCGGCGGCGAAGCACTCTTCTCCGACCAGCGTCGCCTGCTCGCCGCCGCCTTCCCCAACGCCGAGCCGCGCTCCCTCGGTTACGCCAGCGTCGACGCCGGGCTCCTCGGCGCCCCCGTGCCCGGCCCCGACCCGCGCGTGCACCGGGCCTTCACCCCGCACACGATCGTCGAGATCGTCGACGAGACGGCCGGCGAGCCCATCCACGAACCGGGCCGACCCGGGCGCATTCTGGTGACCCAGCTGTTCCGGCGTCTCATGCCCGTCATGCGCTACCCGGTCGGCGACCGCGGCGAGTGGACCGATCCCGACGCGGGCCACTTCCGCATCCTCGGCCGGGCCGAGGAAGGCGTGCGGGTCGGCCCCGTATCGCTGTACTCAGAGGACGCCCTCGCCGCCGTCGCCGAAGCGGACACCGACGGCCGAGTCATGGGCACCCAGCTCGTCGTACGCCGCTGGGACGGCCGCGACGGACTCGTCCTGCGTCTGGCCACCACCCCGGGAGACGACGCCCCTGCCTCGCTCAACGCCCTCGCCAAGGAGGTCGTCACGGAGCTGAACGCCGCCCGGCCCTTGTACCCCGACAGTGTCCGGGCCGGATACGTGCACCCCCTGACTGTGGAGTGGACGCGCCACAGCGACCTGGTCGTCAACTCCCGCTCCGGCAAGCTCGTACGCGTCATCGACGAGAGGCCGACAGCATGACCGTCACTTCGGTGGACGAGGGGCGTCGGCTACCGCTTGTCCTGCGCAACCGTGCCTTCGGCACCGTATGGCTCGCCCAGGTACTGTCCCAGGCCGCGATCCGCATGTTCCAGGTGGGTGTGTCCTGGTGGCTCGTCGCCTACGCCGTCAGCGACGGTCGCGGACTGGCGTCCGGGCTGTTCATGGCGGTCAGCACTCTGCCCGCCGTCACCCTGGCCTCCGTTGTCGCCCGGACCGTCGCCCGCTTCGCGCACCGCTTGGTGCTGCGCGCCGCCACTGCCGGCGCGGGCACCGCCGCATCGGTCCTCGCCATAGGGGCGTACACGAGCGAACTGCCCCTCGCCGCCGCCTACGCCGCGACGCTGGCCCTCGCCGCGGGCCAGGCCTTCTTCGACCCCTGTCTGACCACCTCGGTGGCCGAGCTCGTCGATGACGAGGACATCGAGGCCGCCACCGGCTTCGAGCTGTCCACCCAGTCGCTGGCCGGTCTCGGCGGGGCACTGCTGGGCGCCCTGATCGTCGACGGCGCCGGAGTCACGGGCCTGGCCATCGGCTGCGCGGCCGCCTACCTGACGGCCGCGGTGCTCCTCAGCACCGTCAGGTTCCGGCCCACCGCGATGCCGCCCGACGACGAGGCGGCGAAGGGAGCCGAAGCCACCGAGGAGCAGCCGCGCACGCTGCGCCGCATCCTCGCCGATCTGCCCTTCGTCCGCCGGATCCTGCTCTGCTTCACCGCGGCCAACCTGTTCAGCACCGCCGTCTTCATCGTCATCCCGCTCTACACCGAGTCGGTGCTCCACAACGGCGGCGGCACCGTCGCCCTGCTGGAGGCATCACTCGGCACCGGCACACTGATCGGCTCTTTCACCGGCGCCCGTGTGCCCGGCCGGCCCACCGTCCTCGGCTCCTGGCTGCTCGGCGTGATGGCCGCCGCACTGGCCGTCCCCGGCCTCTTCGCCGGACGGTTCGTCATCGCG
This sequence comes from Streptomyces sp. V4I8, assembly GCF_041261225.1. Classification (GTDB taxonomy): domain Bacteria; phylum Actinomycetota; class Actinomycetes; order Streptomycetales; family Streptomycetaceae; genus Streptomyces. Next base: position 10,095,139 of record NZ_JBGCCN010000001.1, on the reverse strand, counting down.
GGCTGCCTGGTCGTGGCCGGCTGGTGCGGCGGTGTCATCGGGGTCCGCTTCGTGGCGCTGTTCCAGCGGCTCGTCCCCGTGGCCGACAAGCCGGGCTTCTTCGCCGTCATGCAGGCCGTGCTCGGCGCCACGTTCCCGATCGCCTCACTCCTGTTCGGCCTGCTAGGCGACCAGCTCTCCGCGCAGACCCTGTGCCTGATCCAGGCCGTCGGCCTGGTGCCCGCCGCCTGTGCGCTGGCCCTGCTGCGCGACCGTACGGCCGACGACGCGCCCGCCACGGAGACGGAGGCGGCCGCGCACGGAACCGCTGGAGGCAAGGGATGACCGAGCCCACGATCGACCAGGCGACCCCCGCCGACATCGCCGATCTGCGCCAGCTGTACTACGCCGTCTACGGCCCGCACTACCCCACGGCGCTGGGCACCGACCCTGCCGAGATGTCCCGGCTCATCGAGGACCCGCACACCCTCTGGCTCGTCGCCCGCTGCCGCCGTACCGGCACTCTCGCCGCGTCCGCGGCGATCCACGGCGAGCCCGGCAGCCGTACGGGCCGACTTGAGGGCCTCGCCGTCCACCCGGACCACCGGGCGGCGGGACTGGCCGGAGCCCTGACCGAGGAACTGTGCGCGCGGATGCTCGGCACCGGGCGGTTGGATTCGGTGTACGCCACCGTCCGCACCGTCAGCGCCGGCCCGCAGCGTGTCGTCTCCCGCAACGGCTTCCGGCCGATGGGCATCCTGCCCAACGCCGTGGACCTCAACAACCGCGAAAGCCTCGCGCTCTACGCGCGTCACGCCACCGGGGTGCTGGACCGCCGCATCCCCGTCCCCGAGGTGCCCACGCCGCTCGCGCCGCTGCTGCGCACCGTCGAGCGGACCCTGGGCATCGACTTCGGACACACTCGCGTCACCGCCCCGCTGCCTGCTCCGAAACAGCCCATGACCGCGCGGCTGGAGACCGTCGAGGCACCGGCGTTCGTGCTCCGCCGTTTCCGTGACCGCTTCCCCGACGCCGCGCAGTGGTTCTATCCCCTGCACTCGCCCAACACCTTGCTGGTGGCGGACGACGGCTCCTTCGAGGTGTACGCCTACCTCAACCGGACCGGCCGCTACTGCGCCCTGGTCGCCGCCCATCCCGACCCGGCCGCGGCCGCCGCCTACCTGGAGTCGATCACCCGGACCCTCACCCGCACCGGCGCGGGCTACGTCGAGGCCCTGCTGCCGCTGTCGCAGCACGGTCTGCTCTCCGCCTTCCTTGTCCAGGGCTTCATTCCCAGCGCCCTCTACCCGGCGATGCGCCCGGAAAGCGGCGGCGAGAGCTTCCATGACTACGTCGTGATGTCCCGCACCGCCGAACAGATCGACTTCCGCGGCGTGGTCGTCGACGAACCGCTCCAGCCCTACCTGGACGCCTATGTGTCGGCTTGGGCGTCGACCTACCTGCCCACACCTGAGGTTGCCTCATGAATCCGATGACCCCCCACCTCGCTCCCGTAGAGGTCCCCGACCTGGGGCTGCTGCCCCGGGTCCAGGAACTGTGCGACCTGAGCGACCCCTACGCCTGCGGCCCCGCCGAGGACGAGCTGTTCGCCGCCGCGATGGCCGAGATCAACGCCTGGCACACCGAACGCTCCCCGTTCTTCCGCAAGCTCCACGAAAGCACCACCCAGGACGGGACGTTCCGCTCCCCCCTGGTGCACGCGAACTTCTTCAAGCGCCACGAGATCCTGTCCATCCCGCGCGACGACGTCCACCTGCACCTGACCTCGTCCGGCACCACCGGCCAGAAGTCGCAGATGTTCTTCGACCAGTGGACGATCCGCTCGGCCCAGCGCATGGTCGCCCGCATCTTCGAGCGCAACGGCTGGATCACCCCCGACCAACAGGTCAACTACCTGCTCTACAGCTACGAACCCGCACGCGACCTCAAACTGGGCACCGCCTTCACCGACAACTACCTGTGCGACTTCGCCCCCGCCCGGCAGGTCGACTACGCCCTGCGCAACACCGGCAACGGACACGAATTCGACCCCTTCGGCTGTATCGCCGCGCTGCGCCGCTTCGAGCAGGACGACGCACCCGTACGCATCCTGGGCTTCCCGGCGTTCCTCTGGTTCACCCTGGAGCGGATGCGCGCCTTGAGGCTGCCGCCCCTGCGGCTGCCCGGGGGCTCCCTGATCGTCCTGGGCGGCGGCTGGAAGGGCCACGCCGACCAGCGGATCGGCAAGGACGAGCTGTACGCGCGCGTCAGCGAGCAGCTGGGCGTCCCCTCCGAGCGAATTCGGGACACCTTCGGCTCGGTCGAGCACTGCGTCCCCTACATCGAGTGCGACCACCACCGCCTGCACGTCCCCGTCTGGTCCCGGGTGTTCATCCGCTCCACCCGCACGTTACGACCGCTCCCGTACGGCGAGGCCGGCTATCTGCACCTCGTCTCGCCCTACATCACCTCCGTACCGGCGCAAAGCGTCGTCATGGGCGACCTCGCCACGCTGTACCCGGGCGAGGAGTGCGGCTGCGAGCTGAACACCCCCTGGTTCACCGTCCACGGCCGCGCCGGAGTGAGCCGCAACAAGAGCTGCGCGGTAGCTGCCGCCGAACTGATGAAGGGCATGTCGTGATGACCGAAAGCGTGCAGCACCACTACTGGCAGGGCGCGTTCATCGACGACGAGGAGGCGGGCCGCCGCCTGACCGGCCTGCCCGCCACCGTCGAGGCCGCGCTGGCCGAGCCGCTGGACACCGAGACCGTCCTGGCCGCCTGCGAACAGCTCGCGGCGGTCCTGCGCGACCCGGCCCACCCCACCCACATACGGCTGGCCGGGCACCTGGCCGAGGGCCAGGACGAGGCCGTCCTCACCGAACTGGCCGCCTTCCTCAGCCGGCCAGAACTCACCCGCAAGCTCCGTCGGGAGCTCGGCGGCACCGCCCCGCAGCGGCTCACCCGCCCCGACGCCAAGGAGACCGTCTACGAGGCGTGGGCGCCAGTCGGCCTGGTGGCGCACATCGCCCCGGGCAACGCCGCCACCGTCGCGCCCCTCAGCCTCGTCGAGGGCCTGCTGGCCGGGAACGTCAACGTCCTCAAGACCAGCAGCGCCGACACCCTCCTCGCCCAGCACCTGCTCGCCGAACTCGCCGCCCTGGACCCCACGGGAGCCATCGCCGAACGCGTCATCGTGCTGCGCTTCCCCTCCTCGCGGCAGGACTGGCTGAGCCTGATGTGCGCTCCCGCCGACGCCGTCGCGGTGTGGGGCGGCGAGGCCGCCGTGGAGGGAGTGGCCGCCCATGTGCCGCCCGGCTGCCGCCTGGTGGAATGGGGCCACAAGATCTCCTTCGCCTACCTGACCCGGGACGCCTGGCAGGAGGCAGGCACACTCAATGCCCTGGCGGCCGACGTGTGCCTGCACGAACAGCAGGCGTGCTCCAGCCCTCAAGTGGTCTACCTCGACACCGAAGACCACGGGGAGGTCTTCGCCTTCGCGGAGCGCTTCGCCGCCGCCCTCGCCCAGATGCCCCCCGCCACGGGTGAGGACGACCTGGGCCCCGCCGAGGCGGCCGAGCTCACCACCACCGAACTGGTCGCCCGCCTGGAGGAACACCTGGGCCTGACCCGCGTCATCGCCGCCCCCGACGGCTCCTGGCGCGTGATGGCCGACACCCGGCCGGCCCTCACGGCCTCCCCGCTGCACCGCAGCGTGTGGGTCAAGCCCCTGCCCCGCAAGAATCTCCTCGCCACCCTGCGTCCCATGCGCCGCTACCTGCAGACCGCCGGCATCGCCGGCAGCCGCACCGACATCGCGGAGTTGTCCCGACTCACCCTGACCGCCGGTGCCACCCGCGTCACGCCGCTCGGCCAGATGCTGGGCAGCTACTCCGGCGAGCCACACGACGGCGTCTACGCCCTCCAGCGCTACAGCCGCCGCGTCGCCGTCCAGACCGACGAGCGCTTCGCCACCACCGCCTGCCTCGACGACCTGACCCGGCCGGTCACCTTCCCGGCACCCACCGGACCCCTGCTCGACAAGGCCGCCGTCCAGCAGCTCAACCAGAGCGTCGACCGGCGCGACGCCGAGCTGTACTTCCGCAGCGGCGGCAGCACCGGCAAGCCCGCCTTGTCCCTGTTCTCCTACGACGGCTACGACACCCAGATGCGCGCCGCCGCCCGCGGCCTGCTCACCGCCGGCTACGACCCGGCGCACGACCGCACCGCCAACCTCTTCTACTGCGGCGGCATGTACGGCGGCTTCATCAGCTTCTTCTCCATCCTGGAGCGGCTGGGAGGCACCCAGCTGCCGATCGCGGCCGGCCCCGACCACCAGGCCACGGCCGAGATACTGGTCACCCACCAGGCCGACACCCTCTTCGGCATGCCCTCCTACCTATGGCAACTCCTGCACGAACAGGCGGACCTACTGCGCGCCTACGGAGGCATCCGCAAGGTCTTCTACGGAGGCGAGCACTTCACGACGGAACAGCGCCGCGTCCTGACCGAAACCTTCGGCATCGAAACCATCCGCTCCATCACCTACGGCAGCACCGACCTCGGTCCGCTCGGCTACCAGTGCACCGAGTCCACCGGCGGCGTCCACCACCTGCACGCCGACCTGCACACGATGGAGATCCTGCAGACCGATGCCGACCAGCCGGTGGCACCGGGTGAGATCGGTCGGCTGGTGTTCTCCACCCGCGCCCGGCGCGGGCAGAACCTGGGCCGGTACGTCATCGGCGACCTCGGCCGCGCCCTGCCCGGGCCCTGCCCCTGCGGTAACCAGGCGCCGCGCTTCGAACTCCTCGGCCGGGGCGGCGACGTGATGCGCGTGGCGTCGTACTTCCTCAACTACCGCCGCTTCGTGGCCATCGCCGGGCAGGACTGCGGCTACAGCGGTGAGCTGCAGGTGCTGCTCAGCCGCTCCAGCGTCCGCGAACAGCTCACCATCCGTGTCGAGACCGCGGGCACGGCCGGACCGCAAGAGATGCGGGCGGCTTTCCTCGCGGGCTACGAGGAGCTGAGGTCGGCCGTCGCCGACGGGCTGCTCGACCTCGTCGTGGAGGTCGTGGACGGCGCCGCCTTCGACCGTACGGCCACCAGCGGCAAACTGCGGGCCGTGGTGGACACTCGGCACTGTTGAGACTATTGCCGCAGGTGGGTCGGTACCCCGCCCACCTGCGGCTGCCGAAGTCAGGAAACGTCGACATCATGCCCCGCCTGGCAGCCATGCGGCCGCCGCGCGGTGACTGTGCTCCGGGCGCCTGGAGTGCCGCACAGGGGAGCGTGCGCGGGGCGTGCAACGGTTCTGGTTTCGTTGTCGTACTGGGAGGCGTAGATGGTGCCTCTTGCCTGGGTTTGTGCGCCTGGTTTCGAGTGGCACTGGTAGCGGTGGGGGTTCTTGTGCGACGGGGGTGAACTGGGTGGGTGGGAAGAGTCCGGTGGGCCGGCGGTCTCCTGGACGGCCGGGGCGGGCCGGTCGGTACCAGCGCGTGGTCTCTGTGCAGGTTCCTGCCGCCCCGCCGCCGCTCACCGTCGATACGGTCGAGGCGGTGCATGTGGTGCTGGTACGGGTGTCCGGTGAGCTGGATGTAAGCACCGCCCCGCGTCTGGCCGGCGTTCTCGGGGAACTGGAGGGGCGGCACTGCGAAGCCGACCTGGCCACGGTGTCGTTCATGGACTCCACAGGTATCGAGCTGTGTCTGGGTACCGCTGCTGTCAGGGGCCTTCACCCTGCGCGCGTACTCGGAGAACGCCTGCCCCAGCGGGGCGGGGTGGCCCTCGCTGCCGACATCCGCAGCCACCCTCGGTATGTCCGGCCAGGCGGCGAGCACGCGCCCCACCACCCTCTGCACGGTGATGGGGCGCGGAACCGGCCCTGCCCTGCGGGCGGCGGCCACTCATGTGGTGGCCCGTGGCCACGAGCCGGGCCGATTCAGATCACCGGGGACCGGCGCACCGGCCACCACAGGAGTCCGGCTACAGCTTCACGGTGGCGCACGCCTCGTCACCGTCGGTCTCGACGCAGACTTCCGCCTCCAGGGGAAGGAGCCCGGGGACAAGCAGTTTGACTTGCGCCTCGACATCGGCGACGAGCAGGACGTCGGTCCGTGCCAGAGCGATGTCGCCGACTTTGACGGTGACAGCCGCCATCGCGGTTGTGTGACAGACAACTTTCACGTCGACCGTGGTGATCAGCAGGAGGTGAGAGACGGTTGCCGAGCCCGTGATGCCGCACGCAACGTCCTCAGCGGCGCCCCGGACGGACTGGATGGAGGCCTCGGAGGCGTGCGGGCTGGCCTGTGCCGGAGCTGCGGATATGGCTATCAGTGACGCGGCGCTCATGACCAGGGCGGCTGCGGAACGGCTTAACCAATGCGACATGAAAACTCCTTGGACGGGGACGACTGCTGAGCGGCCTCAAGACGTGGCTGGCCCCAGCACGGCACTGCCACAGCGCGTCAAAGTGCCACGCTGTGCGCACCATTTGCATTGATGTGAACACGAATGGTGATGGCCTGCAATTTGCCGCAGCCGGTACTGGTGCACCGCACAGCCGACTGGGCCGCCGGCATCACGATGAACTCCCCGCGCATCGAAAGCCAGTCGACCCGTACCGGCACCCTGAGCACTGGGTGGCGGCGTCGTCCTGGCACTCAACCCTGACTCAGCGCTGAGGTGCCGCAAGCCATGTTTCTGCCTGCCCGATCAGGTACCTGACTTATGTCTCAACCACGGCGCAGGCGGGCCTTGTGCTGAGCGTATTCGTCCACGCCGACCACGCGGGCGTGGTTGTGGCGGACTCTCTTCATCGCATCAAGTGGCCGGTTGACTGGGAAAGTTGGGATGCGCCTGGGCCGGGCGGTGCCGGTAGTGACAGTTGTAGATGGCGCACACCAGGGCAGGGCATGTACGTCGTGAGCGGGGGCGTGGAAACAGCCTTCGGGAATGGCTGAAGATCATCCTGACCATGTCACATACAGCTCCTACGATGCATACGTTCTCGATCTTCATAGGAATCTCATATTTTCTTCACAGATCGTGGGCGCAGCCACCCCCCAACCTCAAGGAGCAAAGAGCATGATCCGTGGTTCCCTGCTGAGCGCCACCGCACTTGCCGCACTCATGGCCACCGCACTACCCGCCCAGGCAGCCCCGTCCTCCGCGCCCGGCGCCCAGCCACAGGACAAGATCACTATCCAGGTCGCCACAGTCAACGGCTCCGGCTGTCCCCAGGGCACCACAGCCCTCGCCGTCTCGGAGGACAACACCGCCTTCACCGTGACCTACAGCGACTACCTCGCCCAGGCCGGCGGCAACTCCGAGCCCACAGCGTTCCGCAAGAACTGCCAGCTCAACCTGATCGTGCACGTCCCGCAGGGCTTCACCTACGCCGTTGCCAGCGCTGACTACCGAGGTTTCGCCTCCCTCCAGCCCGGCGCGAGCGCCATGCAGAGAGCCTCGTACTACTTCCAGGGATCACCGAACACGCAGTATCGCAACCACTCTTTCAGCGGCCCGCTGAACGACAACTGGCAGGCAACCGACACGACCGGCTGGGAGCAACTGGTCTGGGCGCCCTGCGGAGTTCAGCGCAACTTCAACATCAACACCGAGCTGAGGGTGAACGCCGGCACGTCATCGCCGGGCAAAGTCAGCTTGATGACAATGGACTCCACCGACGGTGACATCAGCACGGTGTACCACCTGGCCTGGAAAGCCTGCCCGCAGTCCTGAGCCGAACTCGCGCAGGGGCCGGGGGAAGGTTCGACAGGGCTCCCGGCCCCTGCGCGAGAGCGCCGACAGACACCACTGCTCAGACTGCACAGCACGAGCTGCAAGGCCGGGACCACAAGTACGACCGCACCGTCCCATCAGCGATTGTCAGTCTCGGATCAACAGGATGACTCCGGCAGTGACGACTCCGAGGCCCAACGCCATGGCCGCGTGGAAAAGCCGGCAGTCGCGCAGAATCGGCAGGTGGGCGTCGCAGGAGACTCGACCGGGCCCGGTCAGCGTCAGGGCTGCCGCCGACGCCAGGATCAGCAGTTCGTACTCCAGACCGCCGTCCTTGTCGTTCATGAAGTAGCCGCTGCCCCATTTCACAGCGAGAACGTTCAGCATGACGCCCACGATCGCGGCGCCGGCGAGCGGAGTGACCAACCCAAGTGCGAGGCCGAGCCCACCGATCAACTCGCTGAGCCCGGCCACGACCGCCATCGCCTTGCCCGCCTGATAGCCGGATGAGGTGAAGAACTCGCCGGTCTTGTCGATACCACTTCCGTCAAACCAGCCAAAGAGTTTCTGAGCCCCGTGTCCAGCCATGGGCAGCCCCACAGCCAGGCGGATGAGGAAAAGACCGCCGTCATAGGCAACCTGTTGCGACCGCAATAAATCATGCGTGTTCTGGTCCATGCTCAGGACAGTAGAATTCGCGGTTGACTTCTGCATCTCGGATTTCAGCGTCATGGCGGTCGCGAATATTGTTAGTTGCGGAGCTGTCGAAGACCTGCCTCAACTCATCGCATGTCGGCACCGCACCCCGCTCTGGTTCTCCCGGACACCGGGACGCAGGCACGACCTGACCACAAGCCCGCGTCCACGGCATCGTCCGGACCTGCCTCACTCGCCAGATTCTCGTCCTGGCGGATCGTGCCTACCAGGGCGCCCGGCGCTACCTCCGTATCCGCTACAGCCGCCCCAACAGCCACCGTGCTATCGGCAGGAGGAGGCACGACGTTCAGTCCAACCTGACACCCAGTGCGTACGCCGTGAGCGTCGCCGGGTCGGTAATACCGTGGTCCTTGGAGGCCGCGCTGAAGCTGGGCGCCGGGGTGACGGAGGATTCCAGCTTCCACAGGAGATTGCCGGCACCGCGGTAGTGGACTTCGGCGCCGCCTCCGGTCAGGGCGTAGCCCGGCGGTAGGGTGGCTACGGCGGTCGGGTGCGGAACCTGGCCGGACTCGGCACGGACGATGGTGCTGGAAAGCCGTCCTACGGGCAGCTGCCGTCGCAGAGAAATGGCGAAGGAACGGATCCTCGCCGGGTCGGAGACCGAATGGTCCTTGGAGCGTGCCTTCCAAGAGAAGTCGGTTGAAGGAAAGGAAGCCGTGGCGAGGCTCCCAGCTCCGTGCCAGTCGACTCTGAACCCGCCGCCGACGAGCGCGTAGTCGGCGGACGACGGAATGCCCGCCTCCGCCTCTGGGTGGGGGGCAGTGCCGCTGTCCGCGCGCGTGACATGCACGGCCCGCAGCAACTTGGTGCGCGTCATTCCGGCGACCTTGAGCCCGATGACGTATGCCGTCAACTCGTGCTGTTGGGCGTAGAGATGGTCCTTTGAGGAGACGACCCAGCCCGACAGGTCATCGTTGGGATACGAAGCTGTCAGAAGCGCGCCGTTTGGATACTCCGCCGCGGTGGCCCCACCAGGGTCATTGCGTGATCGAGGTCTGTCTGGGTTTGTCATGTGAGACCGAGGGTTCGTAGGGGCCGGTGGTAGTCGCGGCTGGTGTGGCGGAGGGCGGCGGCGATGTTCGTCTGGCCGTCCTGGCGGAAGGTGCTGATGGCGAGGTTGCGCAGGGAGGCCATGGCGCGGGGCAGGGTGCCGGTGCGGACCTTGGAGTCGTCCTCTCGGAACGTGCGGTCCCGGACGTGGTGCAGGAGGTTCTCGATGCCCCAGTGGCCTCTGATCCATGTGGCGAGCTCGGTGCAGGTGGCGTCGAAGACGCTCAGGCTGGTGATCAGGTAGACGCGCTCGATGGTCAGTTTCCCGGTGCTCAAGTCGCGTCGCCACCGGACGACTTGGATCGCCTGGCGGGCGCCGGGGTAGTCGAGGTGGCTGAATGCGGCCGCTTTGAGCCGGCGGATCTCGTCGCGGTGGTGGGCGTGGTCGCGAGTGCTGTGCCCGAGCGGGATGTCCCGCCAGGGCAGCTTCCTGATCTGGGTGTACAGGCCGGGATGGTTCTTCTTCACGACGGCCACGTAGTGCGCGCCGCGACTGGTCAGATAGGCCCCGTGGTCGTGCTGGGTGTGCAGAGCGTCGGCGGTCACCACCGTGTTCTCCAGCTCGAGACCGTCCAGCAACGGCGCGAAGGAGGGAATCTCGTTGGTCTTGGAAGCGACCTGCCGCTGGGCCAGGACCACGCCGTGGTGGTCCATTGCCGCCAGCAGCTGGATCGCTGCGGCCGTTGCGGTCCGTGAACCGCGGACCACCTTGCCGTCGACCGCGATCACCCGCTGCGTTGGCCCCGCCTTCGTCTCCGGCTTGGCCGGGGGCGGCGTTCTGGCCTGCAGAAACGCGCCGATCGCCGCGTCGAGCGCGTCGCCGTCCACACGCTGCAGCAGGCGGCGCACGGTTGCGGCGTGCGGCACGGGCCGCAGGCCGGTAAGCGGATCGGCAGTGAAACCGAGGACGCCCAGCACATGCTGCGGGGCATCCGCGATCCACTCGCTGATCGCGATGAGCGAGCGGGCCCCGGTCAGCACCGCCGAGGCGGCTGCGCACAGCAATGCGAGGGCGGGATACCGCAGACCTCGCGCATCGCGGGGGTCGGCGACCAGGGTCAGGAAACGCCGCAGGTCAGCGGCATCGCTTGAGGCGAGGGGATCAGTCGGGGAGCCCAGTTGCTCCAGTGCGGAAGGGATGGGCGATGATGTTCGGGCAGGCACGGTCTCGCTCGTTCTCATGGGTCTCGACAACCACATGATCACCAGCACCGTGCCTGCTCTGCTTTCCAGGGCCCCTTGCCTCACAACGGACATGACGACACGTCACTCACGAGACCGGCGAACCGGACCAATCCCAATCGCGCAATGCCCCTGGTGGCCCCACCCCCCACCCCGGCACGCAGACAAGCCTCAGCCCCAAGGGTGTCTCAGGCGGCGCAGCTCCCATAGACGAGACGTGACGGGCGTCGCGGCCACGTGCCGCAGCGGCCGCTCAGAGGTGGCCGTCCAGGAACTTCCGTACCTCGGCGATGGTCATGGGCCCCGTGCCGTGCGCCACCGCCTCTGCCTCCTTCAGCAGGACGTAGGACGGGGCTCCGGTGATCCCGTATCGCTCGGTCGCAGCCGGACAACGCGTGATGTCGGCGCGGACGGCCGTCAGGCGGCCCGTGTAGTCCTCGGCGATGCTACCCACGACGAGGTCCATCACCCGGCAGGGCTCGATTGCCTTGGGCCATGTCCCGGTGAAGTATGCGAGGACCGGAACTGCGCTCATCCCGAGGATGAAATTGAACTCCGCGTCCTCACGGGGTCGGTGAACCCGCTTCGCCATGGAAGCTCCTGACCTCACATTCCGTCATTCCATCCCCATCATCCCTCGCGCGGTGTGCCAGGCCGGCCCGGTCGGTCGTTGGGTTGACCTGCCGGAAGGGAGGCACGGGGCCGTCGCAGAACCACGGTGGTCCCCGGCGCGCGCGGCCCGCCCCCCTGGTGACCCGGCCTGGCCGCCCCGCCGGTCACCCAGCCGCAGCCCGCCGCGCGCCCGTGGGTCAGCTCGTGCCAGGACAGCGCCATCCACGGCGACATGAAAGCCGTTTTCCAGAGCATAGCGGCCCAGATCATCGACCAGATGCTCGATGAGCGCGTCGACGAGCGGGCCGGTGCGCATCGTCCACCGGATCCAGTCGAGCCGTATCCGCCACCGCGCTTCTCAGAGGCAGCGCCCCCGACGGGCTTCCCGAGGCCTTCTCTGGTCTTCACATCAACCCCCGGTCTCAGCTGGCTCATACCGCTCTTCCCCGGGCCGCATGAGCCAGCTGATGGCACCGAGAACGAGGCACGATTCCTGGACCGCTCGCGGACGCGGTCGTGGACGGCCGAAGTACGCGTCAGCTGACCCGAAGACCGACCGCCAGGGTCAGTTCAAGGACCCGGTGTGGCGATGCGAGATCCGGAAACAGCTCCCGCAGCTGCGACATCCGGTACCGGACCGTCTGGGGATGGACGAACAACGCCGCCGCCACCTCGTCCCGCCTGCCCTGGTGCAGCAGCCACGCCCGCAACGTCTCCTCCAGCCGCCGTGCGGTCGCGACAGGCAAGGTCCGCAACGGTGCGAGGGCTCGGGCACGCAGGTCTGCGAACGCGTCCACGTCGGCGCTCAGCACCAGCTCGGGCAGGTGGTCCTCGGTGTCGCGAATCTCACAGGAGAGGGAGCGCGCGCGTACGGCTCGTGCGTACGAGGCGGACGCACGAGTCCATGGCCGGGCCGGGCCGACCACGGCGGTGCGGTCGGTCAGCTGCCGCAGGAGATGTGATCGGTCGGCATCGGGGACGAGCAGCACACCGGTGGCATCCGGCAGATCGTCGAGGACGAGGGTGCTCGGGTCGAGCGCGCGGTAGGCAGGCCGGGCCTGGGCGGCGGGCAGCAGGACCGCGGTCAGCGAAACCGGAGGCTGCCACCCGGCCCGTTGAACAGAGGCCAGCAGCACGTCCGGGCTCGCGCCGGCGAGGAGGTCGCGGGCCAGGTGTTCCAGGTGGCGCTCGTGGTCCCTGCCCCGGGCGGCCAGTTCGTCGGCGTGGCCCGCGGCGCTCGCGGCGGAGAGCTCGTCGATGTAGGCGAAGGTCAGCTCGGCGAACTTGGCGACCTCGGCGGCGGGCAGACCTGCGGGTACGGCACCCGCTGCCAGGCATCGCCAGGCCACGCGGGCGCCGACGCGGTAGGCGCTGAGCAGGGCGTCCATCGAACGGCCGTCGCGCACCTCGCCGCGGCCCAGCTCGTAGGCCGCGTCACCGGCGTCGCCGCCTGTGGCCTTCCCGCTCGCGAGGTCCAGGTAGTGCCCCAGGGCGGTGCGGACGGCCCGGCGGATGGTGGCGCCCATGTGGCCCGACAGGGCGCCTGCGTAGGAAGGGACCTCGTCGATGATCGCCTGGACGACCTCGTCGGCGGTGGTCTTCAGCGCGGCCCGCAGTGCGGTGACCGTCGTCTCATCCAGGGCCAGTTCGCTGGCCCTCCGGATTGCATGGCTCACGTTTTTGTTCCCTGCGAACAATTCAGCCGACCAGATTCACATCCTGCGGTCAGGACTTTACGCCCTGAGGCGCAGCAAGCTGGAGTCATGACGAGTGCAGCCCTCCGCAGCAGGGCGTGGAAACTGCTGGAGATGGTCACGACGCCGCTGCTGCCGTCGGACTACCTCGACCTGGTCAGCCCGCTGCGTGCCGGGGCCGACCTGCGTGGGCGCATCGAAGCCGTGCACCCCGAGACGGATGACGCCGCGACCATCGTGATCAGGCCGGGACGAGGCTGGCGCGGCCACACAGCCGGCCAGTACGTGCGGATCGGGGTCGACGTCGACGGGGTGCGCCTGTGGCGTGCCTACTCCCTCACCTCGCCGACACACCGCCCAGACGGCCGCGTCACGATCACCGTGAAGGCGATCGAGGACGGCAAGGTCAGCAACCACCTGGTCCGCAGGGCGAAACCGGGCACGCTGATCCAGCTCGACCAGCCGACCGGTGACTTCGTGCTGCCGCAGGCCAAGCCCGCCAAGGTGCTCTACCTGACGGCCGGCAGCGGCATCACGCCCGTGATGGGCATGCTGCGCGACACCGAGTTCGACGACGTCGTCATGGTCCACTGCGCGCCACAGCCGCACGACGTGATCTTCCGCGACGAACTGCACGACCTGGTCGCGGACAAGAAGCTGCGGCTCACCGAGGTGCACACCGACACCGACGGCCATCTCGACATCGCCCGTCTCGATGAACTCGTGCCCGACTGGGCCGAGCGCGAGACCTGGGCCTGCGGGCCCGCGGGCCTGCTCGACGCCGCCGAAGAGCACTGGACCGACCACGGCGTCCAAGAGCGCCTGCACACCGAACGCTTCCGCCCCAGCATCGTCGTCGCCGGCGACGGCGGCGAGGTCACGTTCAGCGCCACCGGCAAGACCGTCGACGCGGACGGCGCCACGCCGTTGCTGGACATCGGCGAGGAGGCCGGCGTGCTCATGCCGTCGGGGTGCCGCATGGGCATCTGCTTCGGCTGCATCACGCCGCTCAAGGCCGGCGCCGTCCGCGACCTGCGCACCGGCGAGATCACCGAGGCCGAGCCGGGCGTCCTCATCCAGACCTGCGTGTCCGCCGCGGCGGGCCCCTGCGACATCGAACGGTAGGAGTACCTTGACCGCCATCGACCCCACCGCCCACCTGACCGCGGAGCAGATCGAGGAGCTGGGCCGCGAGCTGGACGCGATCCGCGACGAGGTGATCGCCGGCCGCGGCGAGAAGGACGCCGCCTACATCCGCAAGGTCATCTCGGCGCAGCGCACGCTCGAGCTGGTCAGCAGGGGCGTGCTGCTGTTCTCGATCTTCCCGCCCGCGTGGCTGCTCGGCACCGCCGGGCTGTCCGTGGCGAAGATCATGGACAACATGGAGATCGGCCACAACATCCTGCACGGCCAGTGGGACTGGATGCGAGACCCGAAGATCCACTCCACCACCTGGGAATGGGATCACGTCTCGCCGGCCGACCAGTGGAAGCACTCGCACAACGAGCTGCACCACACGTACACCAACGTGATCGGCAAGGACAACGACCTCGGCTACGGCATCATGCGCGTCGACGAGGACCAGAAGTGGCACCCCTTCCACCTCGGCCAGCCGCTGTGGAACTTCCTCAACGCCTGCTTCTTCGAGTACGGCATCGCAGCGTACGACCTGGAGCTCGGCAAGAACCTGCACAAGCGCCGCCGCAAGAACCCGGAGTTCCGCGCGCGGGCCAAGGCCGTGGGCCGCAAGATCCGCAAGCAGGTGCTCAAGGACTACGTGATCCACCCGCTGCTGTCGGGCCCCTCGTTCCTCCCCACGCTCGCCGCCACGTTCACCGCGAACCTGGTCCGCAACCTCTGGTCCCACTCGGTGATCATGTGCGGGCACTTCCCCGAGGGCGTACAGGTCTTCGAACGCCGCTCGATCAAGGGCGAGACCCGCGGCCAGTGGTACCTGCGCCAGATGATGGGCTCGGCGAACATCAGCGGCAGCAAGGCCATGCACTTCATGACCGGCAACCTCTCGCACCAGATCGAGCACCACCTGTTCCCCGACCTGCCGAGCAACCG
Organism: Streptomyces sp. V4I8; assembly: GCF_041261225.1. Taxonomy (GTDB): domain Bacteria; phylum Actinomycetota; class Actinomycetes; order Streptomycetales; family Streptomycetaceae; genus Streptomyces. The sequence goes on along the minus strand of NZ_JBGCCN010000001.1, from coordinate 10,080,093 downwards.
GTACGCCGAGGTCGCGGTGAAGGTGCGCGCGCTGTTCGAGAAGTACGAGCTGGAGTACGTCACCGGCCCGCTGCCCCAGCAGGTGTTCTCCGCGTGGCACAAGGTCTTCCGGCTCTCGCTGCCGAACAAGAAGCCCACCGTCAAAACGCCGGACCGCGAGCAGGAGCTCGTCGCGGCCTGACTCCCGGTAATTGGTTCAGATCTTTCGGCCTTACCGGCGGCACCGCCGGTCTCGGTGAGATCCGTTGCCGACGGCGGGCGACCGCGACATCAGACCGTACGACACGGGATCCGGGCAGCCCGGTGTCCGACTGCGCTGCTACCTGGACGTGCGCCAGGAGCTCAGCACACAGCCCCCCGGCGAGGTGGTGTAGTGCTCTGACCTGCCGTGGTCGGGCCGGTAGTCGGGTGCGTAGGCGCACTCGGTTTGCCGACGGGCGGGCTGAGTGGAAGGCATGGGCTGTGACGTGGACACTGCCGGAACCGATGCTCGCCGCCCCTGTGTCCGACCCTGCGCTGCTGCCGGGGTGGGCGGGTGAGCCGAGTTATGGACAGGGTTTGTTGTGGTCCGTTGTCCAGTGCCAGATGCTCGTTGAGACCTCCTTCGTGGATCCCCAACCGGCATGGTTCAGGTCAGGGTCTGACCGGCGTACTCGGCGCCGAGGGCGGTGGCGAGGGTGCCGAGCAGGAGGCGTAGGGCTCGTCCGGGCAGGCGGGGTTGGAGGCGGGCGCCGAGGTAGCCGCCGATGAGTCCGCCGGTGCCGCAGGCGAGTCCGAGCCACCAGTCGGGGGCGACGTCCCCGGTACTCACGAGCGAGAGCAGCGTGTAGGCGGCAGCGCCGACGAGGGAGGTGGCGAACGTGGCGGCGAGTGCGGCCGGGGCGACGCGGGCGATGGGCAGGCCGCGTCCGACGAGGATCGGGCCGAGCAGGGAGCCGCCGCCGACGCCACACGACCACCGGAGCCGCCATGTAACCACCCCCCACACCAACCCCATCACAGGCGTGTGGTCCCTCCCCGCATCCGCGAGGAGGGACCACACGCCTTCCGGGGCCGTATTCAAAGATCAGTGACGAGCCACGCTTGGAGTATCCGCAGGCTCTCGGACCAGGCGCTGCCACCCTGTCCCCTTGATCAACGGAAGCGGCTCAATCGCCGGGACAGCCGCAGGCCAGGCCAGTTGTCCACTGGCCTGGCCCGCCGCGGGTGTGGCCGCTCAAGGGAGTTCGACGGTCTCGATCCCGGGATGCACCTTGTGTAGTTCGGCCGGACGGTCGGTGATGACCGGCCAGCCGGGACGGCGCAGGGCGAGGTGGGCAGCGTGTGCGGTGGACAGGTCGACGCCGGCCATGGTCGCCAGTTCCGAGACCGCCAGTGCGGTGGGCCGGTCCAGGTCGTGGAACTCGAAGACCGGTGCGGCGAGCGCGTCGTCGACCTGCTCGCGCCGACGGGGCGAGATGTCGCCGCCGACCAGGCCGGCGGCGAGCGCGCTGGTAGGGACGAGGAGAACCTGGATCTGCTCGACGGAGACGACCACGCGGGCGACCATGAAGGGTCGGCCGATGGCAAGCTGCCGGATCGCGCCGGCGTCGAAGATGTACCCGCCGATCACGCGGCCGCGCCTCCGGCGTGCTGGCCGCGCTGATCGCTCTGGCGTGCCCAGGCCAGGGCCTGCTCCCAGGCCTGCAGGTCCTGCTGCTCGGCTTCGTGGGCCCAGCCTTCGATGATGCGCTGGGCGCGCTCTTCACGGCCCATGCGCTCTTCGACCGCCTCGCTGACGTACGCGGACACCGATTCGATCCGCCCGTCCTTGGCGAGCTGCTGAAGCGCAGCTGCCTTGTCGGCGGGGAGGGAGACTGTCACCCGTTCCTTGGCTGTCATACGGACAGCTTACGACCGTATGCACCTCGGCGGGAATGGTTCGCGGTGGCTCGCACCAGGGCTGGGCGCTCCCCCATCAGGAGCTCGTTCGCTTCCGGCATGAGGAGGGGCCCTCAGCTCGAGCTCCCGACCCTTCCTCGATCACTGGGCCTCATCGACCAGCTCAGGCTTCATGTCGCCTCGGACGCGCGGACGGTGCTGGTAACAGCCGAACTCGAGCTCTCCTGGTCGGGTCGTCGGGGGCTTCGGAGTCGGCCGGCCACGAGTCCGCCGACCACTGCTGGCCGGGTTGCGTCGCGTCACAGTCATTGATCATCGTCCACCAGCCATCGGTGTCAGGAGCCAGGGCCTGGAGACAGCGGCCAGATGCCGGATTCAGCAGCGATCCGTCTTGGCGGGGCACCCACGTCTACCTATTTGCCCCGTTTGCACCGCCGCATGTCGACAGCACCACTGTGCTGCCGGCAGCAATCCCGCCGTCCCCTGTGTCATAGACAGTGACACAGCTCTTTCAGCGTCGCCGCTCCAGAGTGAGGACGGCCGAAGCGATTGACGACATTCGATTCGGGCTACACCGGGCTTTGCGGAAGATCCGCCAGGACTTCAGGCGGGCCACACCCCGCTCAACCGGTGCCCGTGCCGCGGAGAGCGCACGGTTGACCGTGCGCTGGGTCGGTGACAACTCACGGCCGGGTGGGCGTCTGACGGGTGTGGTCACCCACGGGCTGGCGCCCAGGTAGGCGCAGTCAGCGAGGACCGGGACGCCCTGGCGTTCACAGATCCTGATGATCCGGTGGGTGCGAGCGGCCGTCAGGTCGTGAGCACGGCCGGGCAGTGCCGGTGAGATCCACAGCAGCCGCCCTTCCGGGTCGGTCACCACCTACACGTTCACTCCGTGCCGACGGTGTTTGTGGGAGTAGTCGGCCCGGCTGTCGCCGACCCGGTCACACTCCGCGAGCGTGCCGTCGAGCAGGACGTGGCCGGGATCAGCCTCGCGCAAGGAGCGCAGCAGGCCAGGCGCGCGGTCAGCGAGCAGGTCGACGACGGCCGCGGTGTAGGCGTGTGCGGTGCCGACCGAGATGCCGAAGCCGGCCGCGATCTGCGCGAGGGTGATGTGCTGGCGTAGGTAGACCAGTGCGACCAGGGCACGCTGGAGCGGCGGGAGCTTGCAGCGGCGGTCACCCTCGCGGGTGACGATGAGCATGGTGACCCACTCGACCAGGGCGTGAGGCAGGTCGAGTGCGGCAGGATAGACACCTCAGGCGCTCAACACGTCAAGCTGCGGCGGCGAGTTCGACGGGGAAGGCGGTGTGCTCGTCGAAGAGCTTGCGGTGCTGAAGGCAGTGGTAGAGCTGGCCGAGCATGCGGTTGAAGAGGTTCCTCTGGGCAGCTGCGTGCCAGTCTCCGTGGCCGTCGCGGCGCCTGCGATAGTGGGTCTTGGCGCCTGGTGAGGCGGTGATCGCGGAGAAGGCCCAGAGGTAGCCGGCGTGGTTGAGGCGGTCGTTCTTCACCCACCGGCGGGTGATGCTCGACTTCTTGCCCGAGGCCCTGGTGATGGGGGAAGCCCCGGCGTATGCCTTCAGGCCCCGGGCATCGGCGAAGCGGTTTCGGTCGTCCCCGATCTCGGCGAGCACCCGGGCGCCGAGCTGGATGCCGAGGCCGGGGAAGCTGAGGATGATCTCAGCGTCCGGATGCTGAGGGAAAGCTTCCTCCACCGCCTCGGCCAGATTGTCGGCCGCCGTGCAGGCGGCCTGGAGCTGGACCAGGAGCGCGAGCATCTGCTGGCCGAGCGCGTCCTCGACCAGCGGGGGCTGGTGGGCCCAGTCGGCGCGGAAGACTTCACGGAGCCGTTCGGCCTCGGCTTCGACGCCGCGTTTGCGACCGGCGCGCTTGAGTGCGGCCTGCAGCTGCGTGCGTGTCAGCCTTGCAGCCCGCGTCGGTGTCGGTGCCGCCTTGAGGAGTTCGTACGCCTCCCGGCGGCACAGACCGTTCTTCCACGACTCGAAGGCGGCCAGGGCGGACGGATAGTACTCGCGCAACAGAGAGCGGAGCTGGTTGGAGATCTGCTGCCGGTTCCACGTGGCGTCCTGCTGAGCTCTGGCGAGCACGGCGAGGGCGCGGGCGAGGTCGCTGTCCTGCGGCAGTGGCCGGTGGGCGTGCATGTCGGTGCGCAGGATGTTGGCCAGGACCAGGGCGTCTCCGGGGTCGGACTTCTTGCGGGAGACGCTGTGCCGGTCACGGTAGCGGGCGGCGGCCATCGGGTTGATCGCGAAGACCTGCCGCTTGCCCGTCCGTAGCACTGCGACGAGCAGGCCGCGGGAGGTCTCGATCGCGACCGGGACCGGGTTCTCCTCGGTGTCGCCGTATTCGGCGAGCAGGTCCAGCAGGATCTTGTAGCCGGCGGCGTCGTCGGTGATGTGCCGTTTGTCCAGTAACTGGCCGCTGTCGTCGACCAGGGCGACGTCGTGCGTGCGTTCCGCCCAGTCGATGCCGCAGTAGATCAAGTCTTCCCCTCCGTCGTGCTGTTCTTGCTGGTCACGAGCTCATGCGGGCCACGCAGCGACCTAATCCCAGGACTCAGCCCTTCTGGCCGGTCCGCCACCTCAGTAGCCGTTCGTGGCACCAGCTCGTCCCACGGGCCTCGGTCTCTGCGGGAGCTCAAACGGCTCGGGCTTCACGAGAGGTCACCGTGGAGCGGGCTCGCACCGCCAACACCAACGAGTGATCAAGCGGAGGGTGTTGACGCCCGGCGGCGCTGGACGGCGCCGATCTTTCGGTAGGCCTCGCGTGCCGGGAGGGACGTCAAACGTCCGTCCAGCACCAGCGGGCGCCAACACCGGCTGGACGGTGACGGATGCATGGGCGCCGGCGCCGCCGATCTATCCTTGGGCATCGAGGCCGGGGAACCAATAGGCGTCCGTCCGACGCCCACGCAACTGCCACCATGAGTACGAGGACCGCGCGCCGCTCTATGCGGAGGTCTCAGCAGACCCGGTTCGCCGCAGGCATCGCAGCCCTCTACTCGAGCATCCCCACAAGCTTTTGCTCCATTGGGACGCCCTTATCTACGGATTAGGGAACCAACGAGGCTCCTGTGCCGGTGAGTTGAGACTTCGAACACCTCCCTCAACGGCACGAGAGCCTCGTGCGTTGCGGACACCGACGCCGTCACCCGATCAGTGGCCACGCTGAAAAGGCTGAGTGACCGGATTTTCGAAATCGCGTCAGATGGTGGCCGGTTGGGGCACTTCCAGGGCGTCGTCCACCCCATCGCAGCCATCTGCGGCGGCAGGTAGCTGTCGAGAGCGTCGACGTTGTCGCACAGCTTGGCACGCCGTCGGTGCGGGTACACCTGGCTTAAGCGGGCTCTGAAGGCCGGCTGGCCACCTGTTATCTGCCCGGCCAGCCGCCATGTGACGCGATTTCGAATACCCGGTCGCTTCAGTCGCTGGCAGCATCGGTTCGCGGGCCGCAAGGGGGAGAACGAGCCGGCACAATGCGGGGGGACTGCCCGCGACCTGGTCAGTTGTAGAACTAGTAGACTGTCGCGGCTAATTTTTGGGATATAGGTGGCGCAGTTTGATGCGTGCGTCGTGGGTGGTGAACTGCCAGTCCACCTGACGTTGGTCGGTGTTGGTGGCGTTCTGCCAGGCTGAGAGTTCGGTGTTGAGTGTGTTGAGGTCGCCGATCCGGCGGTCGAGGCATTGCCTGCTCAGCGCGGCGAGTTCGGTCTCGGCGATGTTGAGCCATGACCCGTGTTTGGGCGTGTGGTGGATCTCGAGGCGTTGAGTCAGGGCGAATGCCTCTTCTGGTTCGAATGCCTCGTACAGTGAGGCGATGTCGTGGGTGTTGAGGTTGTCCATCACCAGCACCACGGTCTCGGCTGCTGGGTAGTCCACGCTCAGCAGCTGCTTAACCTGGCCGGCCCAGTCGATCCGGGTCCGCTGGGACAGTGCCTGCACGCGACGCCACCCGCGTAGGGGTTCGACCCACACGAAGATGGAGCATGTGCCGCAGCGGATGTACTCGCTGTCCTGGCAGGCGTCGTGGCCAGGTCGGGCCGGGAGCGGGCCGCGGGCATGGTCGAGGAGTTGGTAGGGCTTCTCGTCCATGCACACCACCGGACGTGCCGGGTCATAGGGCCGGGCATAGACGGCCAGCACGTCTTCCATCCGGGCCGCGAACTGCGCGTTCGCTCGTGGTGGGATGGTCCAGCACTTCTTCAGGTGAGGACGCAGTTCCGTTTTTTTAAGATCCTCCCGATGGTCTCGTGTTTGTAGCGAATGGTGATCTTGGGGTGGCGGGCTCTACGCCGCGGCTGCTTCCCAGGCGCGGATGACCGCGGCGATTTCATCGGGACCGGGTTGACCTGCAGGGTTGTGAATATGGCGGGCGGCGATGATCGTCCGGCGAAGCTTGATCACCATGTCGCTGAACGCCGGGGTCGCCTTCGTCGCGTACCAGGGCTGTCGTGCGCGCCGGTCGGCGATGTCGGCGGGGTGGTGCCCGTGGGCGGCGTACCAGAGGACGACGATGGTGTAGACGGCCAGGCCGAAGGGGACGGTGCGCTCCACCGCGCGCCGGGTGCGGTTGCGGGCCTGGCCGACGCCGAGATCCTGGCGCATGTGCTCGAAGATCGATTCGATCGGCCAGCGCGTGCCGTACCGTTCAATGAGGTCGTCGGCGGGACTGACCAGGTCGGTGCTGATCAGAGCGAGGTCGTACGGGCGGGTCGAGTTCAGGTCGCGGATCAGGACGAGGCGGACCGGGAGGTCCTTGAAGGCTCCGTACCACAGGCATTCCCTCTCGGTGATCCACACGAACTCCATGCGCCCGTAACGCTCCACGACGGCAAGGCGCCATGTCGCCGTCTGGGCAATCGCGGTCAGTGAGCCCAGCGCCCTGCCCTTCTTGCGGGGCCGTCCCCGCTTGTTGGTCTTGGGCGGGGTCGGCGCGGACAGGGCGGCGTTGCGCGGGAGTCGGGTGGTGAAGGTGACCGACGGGGGCAGGTCGGCGACCTTGCCGGAGTGGTAGGCAGCGTCGCCGGTGACGTGGAGAGTGCGGCCGGGGAAGAGCGCGGCCAGGTCGTGGACCATCTCCAGGGCCAGGTCGGTGCGGGAGGCGGTGGCCTTGCCCCGCCACAGCCGGGCGGCCACCGGCACAGCGACCGGCTTGGCGAGGAAGGGCAGGCGGACCACGACCGCGCAGATGACCCAGGTGTTGCCGAACCCGAGCTTGTCCTTGCCCCGCCCGGAGCCGTCATGCGCCCACAGCGCCCCGAAGACCTTCCTGCCGACCCGGTGCAGCAGGGTGTCGTCGACGACAGCCAGGATCGGCGCGTCCGCTGGGAGCAGGGCTTCGACCACGGCTCGGGCCAGGCGCAGGCCGAGCTGGTCGGGATCCCACGAGGCCTCAGAGAAGAAGGCGTGGGCCCTGCGGTGCGGCCACAGCCGCGACAGTCCCGCCCCCGTCAGCATCCCGGTGACCGTACGCCGCCCCGTCTGCGCGGCCATCCCGGCCACCAGATGGCAGAACGTCTCGAACGAATGCTTCGTGAAACACGGACGAGTGACCTGCAGAACAAGCAGCAACGACGCCGGTAACGTCATCCCCGGAACCATCAGCGGCAACTTCCTCGCTTCGAGGCGGTTGGATCAACACCGCTGATGGTTCTTCACGTTCAGCCTGACGTTCCGCAAGCCACTCAGCGGGCTCACCCGAACAGGGAAGCCACTATCTGTTCAAGATCACGATTCTCCGCAAAGTCGAGGATGGTGGAGTGGTCCAGATCAGGGATGTCCTCGACCAGCGCGACGTGCTTCTCCAGCAGCCGCAGTGACCACCGTGCATAGCCCTGGGGCGGCTGGGAGCACGCCATCGCGATCAGCCGGGCTTCGACCTCACCGGTCACCGGCGAGGGCACCGGCGGCAGGTCGCGCCTCTTCCGTGCGATTGTGGCGTGAACATCGCCGCCGGTCTCGGTGAAGCGCTTGGCGACCAGCCGCAACGTCTCACCAGAGACGCCAAGCCGGGTCGCGATCATCTCCTTGGAATCCACCTCACCCACCGAGGTGTCCAGTGCGAGCAACACTCGCGCACGCATGATCATCGAGGCTCCACGAACACCCGTCGTGGTCACCCGGACCAACTCCTCGCGGTCCCGCGCAGTCAACCTGACCGGCCACTTCTTCTGCGAACCCATGACAACAGCCCTGTCTGGCAAAGGGGAAGGAATCTGAGGCACCAACCTCCCAACCAGACACACCAGAACTAAGCAGCGACACACCACTAGGTCGTGTCCGACGAATCGTCAGTAGATCTTGGAACGGCGCCCTGTTCTTGATCGTTCAGGACGGATATGGGACATGGTGATCTGAGCAAGGCGGAGTGGGCGCGACTGGAGCCGTACCTGCCGACGAACGGCAAGCGTGGTGGGCAGTGGAAGAGCCACCGCAAAGTGGTCAACGGGATCTACTTCCGGGAGCGGACAGGGGTGCCGTGGCGCGACCTACCTGCGCGTTTCGGGAAGTGGAAGACCGTCCACGACCGTCATCGGCGCTGGTCGGCGGACGGCACCTGGGACCGAATACTTTCGGCGGTCCAGGCCGATGCGGACGCCGAGGGGCGGCTGGACTGGAGCCAGACCGGTGTGGATTCCACCTCCTGCCGCGCTCACCAGCACGCCGCCGGCGCCCGCAAGGTCGCGCCCGCCAACGGTCCAAAAAAGGGGTGCCAGCCCAGCACCGTGAGGACGAGGGACTCGGGCGTTCACGCGGCGGCCTGACCAGCAAAATCCACCTCCCCTGCGAGGGCGGACTCCGCCCGCTGGCCCTGCTAGTCACGCCGGGCCAGACCCATGACGGCACCGTCTTCGAGGCCGTCGTCGAGCGGATCCGTGTGCCCCGTCAGGGCGGCGGGCACCCCCGCACCCGACCCGACGCGATCAGCGCGGACAAGGCATACTCCTCCCGCCGCATACGCTCCTACCTGCGACGAAGTCAGATCCCGCACGCCATCCCAGAGAAGAAGGACCAGGCCCGGCAGCGCCTGGCCCGTGGCTCCGCCGGTGGACGCCCTCCCGGCTTCGACCGCGCCGCGTACAAACGCAGGAACGAAGTCGAGCGCACCATCAATGCCCTCAAGGCATTCCGGGCCGTAGGTGAGGTCGACTCGGGGCGCCCTGCTGGTGTTTCCACCAGTGGGTTTCTCCGAGCCGCCTCCCGAACCCGGCGTGCCCGTCTCCGGGCACCGGGCTCTCCGCAAATCCCGTTTCGGGGTGTTCAGTTCCTCATGCCGTAATGGGCCACGGGGTCGGGATGAGTGTTCCCCGGTATCGGTATCTGGTCGTGCTTACCTTTGCCGGGTTGAACAGTTCCCCTTCCTCCGTGGCAGGCCACCAGCCACCGCCGTAATAGCGTCGGCGGAGCTGCTTCCAAGTGATCCCGGGATGCTTGCGCCGGATCCATCGTGTCACCCTCATCCACGTGTAGTGGCTGAGGTAACAGAAAGCGACGTTTGACACTCCGGGACGGAAGCAGGGTCATTGCGTGATCGAGGTCTGTCTGGGTTTGTCATGTGAGACCGAGGGTTCGTAGGGGCCGGTGGTAGTCGCGGCTGGTGTGGCGGAGGGCGGCGGCGATGTTCGTCTGGCCGTCCTGGCGGAAGGTGCTGATGGCGAGGTTGCGCAGGGAGGCCATGGCGCGGGGCAGGGTGCCGGTGCGGACCTTGGAGTCGTCCTCTCGGAACGTGCGGTCCCGGACGTGGTGCAGGAGGTTCTCGATGCCCCAGTGGCCTCTGATCCATGTGGCGAGCTCGGTGCAGGTGGCGTCGAAGACGCTCAGGCTGGTGATCAGGTAGACGCGCTCGATGGTCAGTTTCCCGGTGCTCAAGTCGCGTCGCCACCGGACGACTTGGATCGCCTGGCGGGCGCCGGGGTAGTCGAGGTGGCTGAATGCGGCCGCTTTGAGCCGGCGGATCTCGTCGCGGTGGTGGGCGTGGTCGCGAGTGCTGTGCCCGAGCGGGATGTCCCGCCAGGGCAGCTTCCTGATCTGGGTGTACAGGCCGGGATGGTTCTTCTTCACGACGGCCACGTAGTGCGCGCCGCGACTGGTCAGATAGGCCCCGTGGTCGTGCTGGGTGTGCAGAGCGTCGGCGGTCACCACCGTGTTCTCCAGCTCGAGACCGTCCAGCAACGGCGCGAAGGAGGGAATCTCGTTGCTCTTGGAAGCGACCTGCCGCTGGGCCAGGACCACGCCGTGGTGGTCCATTGCCGCCAGCAGCTGGATCGCTGCGGCCGTTGCGGTCCGTGAACCGCGGACCACCTTGCCGTCGACCGCGATCACCCGCTGCGTTGGCCCCGCCTTCGTCTCCGGCTTGGCCGGGGGCGGCGTTCTGGCCTGCAGAAACGCGCCGATCGCCGCGTCGAGCGCGTCGCCGTCCACACGCTGCAGCAGGCGGCGCACGGTTGCGGCGTGCGGCACGGGCCGCAGGCCGGTAAGCGGATCGGCAGTGAAACCGAGGACGCCCAGCACATGCTGCGGGGCATCCGCGATCCACTCGCTGATCGCGATGAGCGAGCGGGCCCCGGTCAGCACCGCCGAGGCGGCTGCGCACAGCAATGCGAGGGCGGGATACCGCAGACCTCGCGCATCGCGGGGGTCGGCGACCAGGGTCAGGAAACGCCGCAGGTCAGCGGCATCGCTTGAGGCGAGGGGATCAGTCGGGGAGCCCAGTTGCTCCAGTGCGGAAGGGATGGGCGATGATGTTCGGGCAGGCACGGTCTCGCTCGTTCTCATGGGTCTCGACAACCACATGATCACCAGCACCGTGCCTGCTCTGCTTTCCAGGGCCCCTTGCCTCACAACGGACATGACGACACGTCACTCACGAGACCGGCGAACCGGACCAATCCCAATCGCGCAATGCCCCTGGGGACGGAAGTACGCGCACCATCCTCGCAACACCGGGTTCAGCCGGTGGAGTAAGGACTCCAGCGACAAGCCGACGTTCTGCCGTCCAGTCAGTTCCTTCACCTTGGCCGTTGCGGAACGCACTGATTTCCGTGCCGGATAGGTGTAGATGTACTGTCGGTCAGTGCCCAGTTTCCGGTGCCGCTGGATGCGCCATCCGAGAAAATCGAGGCCCTCGTCAATGTGCGTGATCTTTGTCTTCTCCACCGACAGGCGAAGGCCCACCGGCTTCAACGCCTCCGCGACCTCATCGCGTAATTCCTCGGCGTGCTCACGGCGCCCGAAGACAAGCACGAGGAAGTCATCCGCATACCGGACCAGCCGGTAGTTGGGCAATCCCCGGCGCCGTCTCCTGCGCCGATCCTCGGAGGTGCTGTCTGGTCCTCCGGGGGTCTGGGCGATGTGCTCGTCCAGGACCGAGAGAGCGATGTTGGCCAGCAGCGGCGACAGGATCCCGCCCTGCGGGGTCCCAGTGCGTGTGTCCGTGAAGGCCCCGTCCCGGGACAGGATCCCGGACTTCAAAAACGCCCTCACCAAGGGCAACACCCGCTTGTCCCCGATTCGATTCCGCACCCGCTCCATGAGGGCCGGGTGCGAGATCTCGTCGAAGCACGCCGTGATGTCGCCCTCCACCACCCACTCATATCCGTGGCTGGCGAGATAGCGAGTCTCGGCGATCGCGTCATGAGCCCGGCGGTTCGGGCGGAACCCATAGGAACACGGGAGGAAATCCGCTTCGAACACCGGCTCCAGCACCAGTTTCAAGGACGCCTGGACCACTCGGTCCGCCACGGTCGGAATCCCAAGACGACGAAGCTTGCCATTCGCCTTGGGAATCATCCGCTCGCGCACGGGAACCGGTCGGAAGCTGCGGTCTCTAATCTGAGTCCGCAGCCTGCCGAGAAACATCTCGACTCCCTGCCCGGCCTCGATGGAGCGTGCGGTCTTCCCATCCACTCCGGCCGTGCGGGCACCCTTGTTTCCCCGGACACGGTCCCACGCCACCAACAGGAAGGCGGGATCGGCCACGAGGTTGAACAGATCGTCGAACCTGCGATGAGGATCATCAGCAGCCCAACGGTGCAGCTTGGTCTGGATCTCCAGTACCCGGCGTTCGGCCTTCATCAAGGCCCATTCCAGCTCGTCGGTATTCACCGGCGACAGCCTCCCGGCATTCCAGTTTCCTTACTGCTGACTTGCTGGCCCCCTTCCCCATGTGGCCGGCTCTCCCGGCCTCGGAGTACTACGGGGCCTCCGTCCTGCCCGACGACCATCAGCCGGCGATGGGCCTGCCCTTGACCGAACTGGACGTCCGGTCCTTGGGCGACCGCGGGCAGTTCCCACGTTCACCACGGAATCGATCGACGGGTGAGGTGCCCAGCTCTACCCCGGCAGCATCGCCACGCTTACGCCGCAGGCTTTCGGCGTGGCCTCCCCACCGATACGTGGAATCGGCTTCGGAGTCGACCACCGGCCAGCGGTGGTCGTGCACTGCGTCCGGCCCATATCCGCCAGGTTGGAGCCGGTGTCGTAATTACGGGGCGTCAAGCACTGATTCCTCGCGTGCACCTTCCCGTCTCGCTAGCCGGACCCGGACCGTCTGGCAGTGCCAATCCGTCCCGACGTTGTCGGGGCTGCTTACCGCTCGACTCGGCATCCCCCGAATCGAACTGCCCCCAGCTTCAGCCAGATTGCTGCGACAACCCGGCGGTGAAGGTCTCTCACCTCACTCGATTCCATGGCGCCTCGTGGCGCACCCACGCGGTTCGACAAGCGGGCGTATGTCTTTCACGGCACTGTGACTGTCGCCGCGATCCGGACTATGGCTCCGGAGACAATTCACCAGCCATGCCTCAAGCCCCCGTGACACCGTCGATGCGCTCCTGGAGCAGATCCGCGTGGCCGTTGTGGCGCGCGTACTCCTCGATCATGTGGATCAGGATCCAGCGCAAGGAAACTCCCTCGTCCCCGACGTGCCCCGCCTCCTGCTCCGAGAGCTTGCCGGAGTCGTCCAGCGAAGAGGCGGTGACCAGATCACGCCCCGTGCGACTTCCGGCCGCCAGGTGGTCAGCGCCTCGTCGATACTGCGGCCCGGGGCGAGCCCGAAACCATCGCCCTTGCCCTCCTCGTACACCAGGGGCACGTCAAGACCGGCAAAGACCCGCTGGAACCAGTTGCGTTCGACATCCGCCATATGCTGGACCAGGCCCAACAGTGTCATCGGCGACGGGGCCGCCGAGGCCAGGCGCAACTGACGTTCGTCTTGCCGGTTCCAGCCTGCCGATCTACCCGGATGGCGGCCTTCCGCCGGGTCACCTGTGGGAACACGTGCGGAAGCTACGAGGTAAGGAGCGACTGCATGGCGAAGAACTCCGTCGTACGCCAGAAGGGCGAAGGCGACGCATTCTGGATGCTGAACGGCCTCTACGAGGTCAAGGCGTCCGGTGAGGAAACCAACGGCGAGATGACCGTCATGGAGATGACCATTCCGGAGGGAGGGGGCCCACCGCCGCACATCCACCCCGGAACCGAGAGTGTCTACGTCGTCGAGGGGACGCTGCGCTACCACATCGGCAACGAGACGTTCGAAGGCGGCCCCGGACGTTCTTCCACATCCCCGAGGGGACGCTGGAGCGATTCGAACCTACGAGCACGGTCCGTATGGTGATCACCTACACGCCGGGCGGTATCGACAAGTTCTTCGCCGAAGCTGGTGAACCGGCCCCGCGACGCGAACTGCCACCGCCGTCGGCCACGCCGCCGGACGTCGAGCGCCTGGTGGAGATCGGCCGGCGGTACGACATCGACATGAGGCCCATGCATCTGGCCTAGGGCAAGCAAGAGCCCCCCGTGCCCAACTCCGGGACCCTGTCGGTAAATCCGTGAGGGCCATCGTGACGACGGCTGTGCGACCCCGTTGGGGTTGTACAGGCCGTCGTAGTGTTCAGGAGCCATTCCACGGGCGCGGCCATCAACCCTGCCCGCCTCTACGCCTGGCTCACCGGCAGACCACTTGCTCGCACCCTCGTCTTACCCTTCGCAGCACTCCGCCCCGTCAGATCAGATCCGACGCTGTTGGTAAATCTGAGGCCGTCGTTGTGTTCGAGGTGGGTTCGGTGTCGTTGCGTGAGGTGGAGAGTAGCCGGTAACTCTGCTTTCCCGGGCCGATCTTGACCTCCTTTATTGATGGCCTTGAGGCTTCTTGAACCCGTGTCGTGATGGCCGCTCCTCCCACGATCCTGGTGGAGTCCAGGCGTCAGGTTGGGGTGGTGAGGGATCTGCGGGATGTGCATACGCCAGGTCCTGTCTGGACACAAGGGAGCCGGGCCGCCCGCGGGGGGGGCGGTCCGGCCGGTTCTCTTACCTGTTGGTGAGGGCCGGTGGTTGTGTGGTCAGCCGGTGCAGCTGGGAACTGCGGGGGAGCTGCCGGTGCAGTTATTGGGGGTGTTGCCGGAGATCGGGGAGGTGGTGACCGTCATCGTGCCGCCCACGCGGTAGACGCCGCCGGCATTGAGGGTGGCGTGATTGGTGCTGACCGGGGTGCTGGTCAGGGTGGTCGCGGTGGAGTTGATGGCGGCGATGCCGCCGCCCTGCAGCCCGGAGTTGGTTCCGTTGACGAAGCTGCTGGTGGTCGTCAGCGTGCTCCGGAAGCCGTTGTAGATGCCGCCGCCCCGGCCAACGGCGGTGTTGTTGGACACGATGCTGCCGGTGAACGTCGCCGTTGCCCCGGTGGCGGGGGCGCTGATGTCGGTGTTCGACAGGCCGCCGCCCCGGCCACCGGCGGTGTTGCCGGTGAGAGCGCTGTTGGTGAGGGTCACCGTGCCGTCGTTGAGGATGCCGCCGCCGTCAGTTACGGCGAGGCCGTTGCTGAGGGTGATGTTCCCCTTGAGGGTGAAGTTGCCGGTGGAGGCGACCTTGGCGATGCGGAAGGGGAGGGTACCCACGGCCGTTGAGCGGGTGATGATGTTGTTGTTGCCGGACAGGGTGATGGCGGTGGTGATGATCGGCAGTCCGTCTGGCCCGTCAGTGTCGCTGCCGTGGGACGTGGTGAGGGTGTACGTACAGTCCTTCGTCAGGACCACGGTGCCCCCGCCGGCGGAGTTGGCGGTGTTGATGGCGTTGATCAGCGCCGTCTCGTTGCATGCCACGGCCGCCTGTGCGGTGGTCGGGGCGAAGACGGTCATTCCCGCGGCCAGGGCGAAGGCCCCGACAAGGACCGGTACGGTGCGAATGCGCCGGATGACGCCACCGTCGGGGGTGCGGCGGGCTGTCCTGATCCCCAGCCTCTGTGCGATCCTGCTGCGCCGGATCGTGTGCAGAACTCTCATGCCCGTATCTCCAGTCGCTGAGTGCCCATCAGTCCGGGCGGCATGAGTATGGGTCAGGAGGCATGTCAAGTGCGCCCCCCGAGCGGGGGCGCACAGACGGAGCCCTGAGCGCGCTGACGCGAGCGAGGGCGGTCGCTCCTTGGAATGTGGGACGGTGGAGCCCTGTGGGCCGTGACTTCCGAACTCTTTTCTGAATCGACCAGCTGGCACTGCGATCACAGTTGTGGGTATGCCGGTTGTGCCCTGACCGGTCTACAGCTGCCGTGATTGACAGGGCTGGAGGTCGTGGCCTTCCTGGTGGCCAGCGCGCTCCTGGGCCGCACGCCGCCAGGGGCCCCGGCACATGAGAAGGCACACCCGCAGGGTGCCGGAGAGGCCCCGGCTTGATCTTGTTCATCTACCGGTCGATGGATGAGTACCGCCGTCCTGCTCGATGTGGCTACGGGGACGTTGCGGGGCGGCGTCGGCTCATGCGAATGCGGATGGTGGTGCCGCGGGGGTGGTGCTGCGTATGTCGGCGGCGTCGCTGAGCTGGCGAATGATCCATGGTCCGCCGGCCGTCGAGGGCGTTGGTGTCAGGTGGCAGGTAGCCGGCCAGGGCGGTGTTGAGGGTGCCTGTGGGGTCCCGTCGCCGAACGGATAGCCCTGGACGATGACTTCCATCGCCTCGGCGGTGGCTCCCTCGCGTTGGCCGATATGTTAGCCGGGGTGGCAGCCGAAGTGGTCTGTGCGGCGGGCGAGGAGAGTTTCCTCGCCCGTTGCGGGAGATGAGCCGCAACCCGACCCTCGGCGGTGTGTGCCAGGCGGGCCGGCAGTCGCTCGGCCCCGGCACACCGGAGGTGACAGGCTCGTGAGCGCCCGGCACTCCGCCGAGCCGAGCCTCAGGACGCGGCGGCCGTCGTGCCGTTGATGCACGACTCCTCGCCCGCGCCCTTGGACGTGGTCTTCGGGCGCCACACCACTGCCTTCCTGACCCACGACTTCCGTCGCGGCCACGGCATCTATGGGTACAGGCCTCAGATTCTCGGCGTCGCTCCCGACGGCGAAATCGTGGCACCGTCACGAGCTACCCAGGCAGCCATTACCGCGGGTTGGCCCGGCCACTCTCGCCTCGTCCGCACGTGCTCTGGGCCCGGTCCACCTCGCGGGTCCTGCGGCGGGCTGCCGAGGTGCAGCGGCTGTTCATCGCCCCAGCCCCGGGGCGCCGTGTTCCTCGCCAAGCTCTGCGTGGTGGCCTCATGCAGTGCGCCGCGGCGCGGATGTCCCGGGCACGGATGTGCGGAAAGCTCTTCTCGACGTCGCCGACACCGTGGGGCGGCAGCCCGAGGGCGAAGCCGGCAACACGTAGCACGTGGCGGGCCCGGTAGGTCTCGGGCATGCCGGTGACCGCGACCCGCTCAGTCCCGAACCGTTCGATGATCTTGTCGTAGACCCTCAGGCGCCGCGCGGACTCCACGTGGCAGGTCGATGTCCGCCAGCGACGTACGGCGCTCGCTCAGGAACCATTCGAACCACAGCCGGTGCTCCAGCGGGTTGGCAGTCGCCCCGAAAAGGCTGTGGTTGACCATGCTGACGGCACCCGAGCCGCGCGCGGCGACCCGGATGCCCATCGTCCGCGCGTCCGCACCGAGGGCAAGAGCCTGATTCAGCCTCGGGTGGGCGAACACCCCTGCTCTTGCGGGGGTCCCTCCTCAGCTCGCGGGTGTATGGCTGTCGAGTGCTTCGTCCAGTGTGGCTGTCAGGGCGAAGGCTTGGCTGAGTCCAGTGATCTGGAGCATTTTGCGAATGACGGGGTGGGGGCATACCAGGGTCAGATGTCCGCCTCGCTCCTCGATGCGTCGTCGTGCGCGGCACAGCAGCGCCAGTCCTGAGCAGTCGAGGAACTCGACCGGGCCAAGATCGATGACGAGTTCGACTTTCGAGCGGTCCGTCGTCGCGTCCAGTCGCGGGGTGATACTGAGGGCGGCGGCGATGTCGATGTCACCGAACAGTTCGACGACCGTTCGTCCTGCGGTCGCATATATGCGAATGTGCTGGGTGGGAGGAGAGGGGTTCTTGGGCATGGCGGCATCACCGTGGGTTCAGGGGGCTGCCCGCTTGGGTTACGACGCGGGTGAAGACGGAGGTCCACAGCCACCGGGAGCACGGGTGACACCACGGGACACTAGGCTGATACGCACCCGAGGCAGGTCAGAATCTCAAACAGAAACGCTTTACCCGGGGAGCATCACTCCTTTGGGGTGGAGTATCTCGGAAGGCGTTGACAATCGACCTGCAGAGCGGGCAGGGGTGCGGCCCACGGCTGTGCCTGCGGCTCCGGCTGCTTGCGCTCTCACCGGTCGGCCGAGGTTCGGCTAGGCTCAGGTTGTGAGGGTCGACAGGCCATCGAAGGATGACTACAGCATCGTCGCCGTCGCGTCGTCCGCGGGCGGTGTCGAGGGGCTGAGTGTGCTGCTCGGGGGGCTGGGCCCCGACCTGCGGGTACCTGTGCTGGTCGTTCAGCACCTCGACCGGCGGCACCGGACCGTGCTCGCCGACATCCTCGCCCGCCGTACCGAGCTCCGGGTGAAGCTCGCGGAGGCGGCGGAGCGCGCGCTCCCCGGCACCGTCTATATAGCGCCGCCCGACCGGCACCTCCTGGTCGGCTCCGACGCTGTCCTGACCCTGACCGATACCGAGCTTGTTCACTTCGTGCGCCCCTCTGCCGACCTCCTCTTCGAATCGGTTGCCGGTGCCTACGGGGCGGCAGCGATCGCTTGTGTACTCACCGGGACCGGACGGGACGGCGCCATGGGAGTAGACGCTGTCAAGACGCGCGGTGGAACGGTGATCGTCCAGGATCCGCAGACCGCACAATTCCCGGGGATGCCGCAGGCGGCGGTGGACACGGGAGGGGTGGACTTCGTGCTACCTCTTGAAGAGATCGCCGCGGTCGTGCGCGGACTTGTCGAGGCCAAGAGGCAGTGATGCGCTGATGGGCGAACCGCAGGACGCCGGGGACAACGCGGCTCTGGAGGAGCTGCTCGGATTCATCCGGGAGGCCCGCGGCTTCGACTTCACTGGCTACAAGCGCTCCACGCTGAGCCGGCGCATCCACAAGCGGATGACCGACATCGGCGTCGGCTCCTACCTGGACTACCAAGACCTCCTGGAAGCAAGCGCGGACGAGTTCGAGTCCCTGTTCAACACGATCCTGATCAACGTCACTTCCTTCTTCCGCGACCAGGAGGCGTGGACCCTCCTGCAGCATGAGGTTGTACCCGAACTGTTGGCGGCTCTCGCACCGGATGAGGAGATCAGGGTGTGGAGCGCGGGCTGCTCCAGCGGCGAGGAACCGTACTCGCTGGCGATCATGTTCGCGGAGACACTCGGACTCGAGGAGTGCCTGAGCCGGGTCAAGATCTACGCCACGGATGTCGACGAGGAGGCGCTGCGTGAGGCCCGGTCAGGGCAGTACACGCCAAAGTCCCTGGAACTGCTCTCGGCGGACCTACGGGAGAAGTACTTCGAGCAGAACGGCGCGCAGTTCAGCTTCCGTCCCGACTTGCGGCGGCGGGTGATTTTCGGGCGGCACGACATCACCCGGGACGCCCCGATCTCCCGGCTCGACCTGCTCGTCTGCCGCAACACCCTGATGTATTTCAACGTCGAGGCCCAGACGCAGATCGTCGACCGTTTCCACTTCGCCGTGCGTCCGAGCGGTTTCCTCTTCCTCGGCAAGGCCGAGATGCTGCTCAACGACGCCGAGCGGTTCGAGGTCGTGAACATGCGCCAGCGCGTCTTCAGACGCCGGGCCGGCGACACCGTACTGCCGTACCACCCGCCACCCATGAAGAGCAGATCAGGCACGGGCGTCGAGATGCACTCCGTCGTACGCACCCGCCAGCTTCGCGACCTGGTCCTTGACGCCGGACCCACCCCGTCGATCGCCCTCGACAGCGATGGAACCGTCGCGGTGATCAACAGTCAGGCAAGGATCCAGTTCGGCCTGACCACGACCGATATCGGCCGCCCTTTCCAGGACCTGGAGATCTCTTACCGCCCGGTCGAACTCCGCTCTCTGATCGACCAGTCCACGCACGAGCGCCGGACCCTGCGCGTCAACCGGGCCGAGCGCAGGGTGGGCGAGCACCTTCAGTACTTCGACATCCTCATCCAGCCGCTCACCGGGCCCAACAGCCTGCACATCGCCACCACCATCTCCTTCACCGACGTCACTGTCGCCGAGCAGCTGAAGGCGGAGGTCAAGAGCATCCGTGAGGACCTGGAGACAGCGTACGAGGAACTGCAGTCCACCAATGAGGAGTTGGAAACGACAAACGAGGAGCTCCAGTCCAGTATTGAGGAACTGGAGACGACAAATGAGGAACTGCAGTCCACTAACGAGGAGTTGGAGACCACCAACGAGGAGCTCCAGTCGGGTAACGAGGAACTGGAGACGATGAATGAGGAGATGCGCATCCGTACCGACGAACTGGACGAGGCCAGGGCGTTTCTCGAAGCGGTTCTGACAAGCATTGCTGCGGGTGTGGTGGTCCTGGACAAGGATCTGAAGGTCAGGAGCTGGAACCGGGGAGCCGTCGATCTGTGGGGACTGCGTGCTGACGAGGTTCTGGAAGAGCCCTTCTTCGAGCTGGACTTCGGTCTGCCCACTGATGCGTTGCTGCCCGTCGTGCAGCGGTGCCTGGAGACCCGCAAGCGCTCCGGCCCGGTCGCCGTGGAGGCCCTGAACCGCATCGGCCGGTCCATCACCTGTGACGTGTTCTTCTCTCCGTTCGACCGCCACAATTGCGGTGTCGTCCTGATGATGGAAGAAAGCCGAAGCGACAACCCCGAGTGACCCCGAGGCGTACGCTGCGCTGCATGGACCCGCAAAGGCGCGAACGCGAGGAGGACCTCAGCCTGGCAGCTGTGGCACGGCGTCGGGCTGCGCAAGCCCGTGAGCGCGCGGACCGGGCGGAGGCAGTCGCCGAGCGGCACGAACTCTTGGCGAAAGAACCCGGGCGTGAAATCCACGCCCAGATCGCAGAGACGCACCGGAGAACAGCCGCATGCCATCGTGCCTCGGCCCAGCTCCAGGAGGACTTCGCCCGCCGCACCGCGCAATGGGACCGGGGCCACCGCACCCGACCGCGGTTCATGACCAGTGTCGCCGAGGCGTGCGGCACGAACAGCGCGGCCGTCACGCTGGTCGACGGCGGCCAGAACCAGCTCGCGATCGCCGTGTCCGACGAACGGTCCCGGGCAGCCCAGGAACTGGAGTTCGTTCTCGGCGACGGGCCGACACGTGACGCGGCGTCGGCACGCCGCCCGCTCCATGCATCCGGGCGGGCAATGGAGGCCCACTGGCCCGGTTACGGGGCCGGCCTTGCCTCGCTGGGCATCGCCTCGGTGGCCGCCCTACCGCTCCCGTCGCAGAACAGCTGCATGGGGGTGCTGACTGTCTTCGATCCACAGCCGGTACCCGCGACGCTCGCCGACCTCACCGAGGTAGCCGCCGCCCTCTCCCCCATCGTTCTCCTCGGCCCCGACGCCGATGCCAGCCTCTACGGCGAAATCGACATCCGCCCAACCGTTCTGCAGGCGACGGGCGTGCTTTCCGAGCAGCTCGGTCGCCCCGTCCCCGACGCGCTGGCACTGATCAAGGCCCGGGCGTTCGCCGAGGGGATATCGATCGAGACCATCGCGCGGCAGATCGTGCACGGAGACCTGAATCTCAGCTGACAAAGAGGCATCATGAGACCCGACCAGCGGCTGGCCGACGTATTCATAGCCTTGGCCGGCAGCACGGCGAACGGTCCGCTGGACGTGCCCGCAACCCTTTCCGCGCTGGCCAATTGTGCCCCGTCCCTGCTCGGTACCCGGGCCGCGACCGTGGTGTTCGCCCCCGACGGTTACAAGACAGCGCAAGTGACAGGCTCAGAGCCCGAACTGTTCCGCCTGGAACACGAGGCTGTCGGATGGCGCGAAGGCCCTGGCCACGACTGCCACCAAAGCGGCGGGTTCCGGGCCCAGTCGGCACTCGAGGGCCGCCCTGCCAGGCAACGCTGGCCGCACTACACCCCACGCGCCCTGCGACTCGGCTACACCCGCGTGGCAGCCCTCCCTCTGCGCGAACCCACGGGCACCAGTGGGGCCCTCGTCCTGCTGTCCCGCGAACAGCACGCCTTCACCCCGGACGCACTCGCCCTCGGCCAGTCCATGGCAGACTTCACCGCCGTCATGCTGGAACGTGCTCGCGAAGCTGATCGCAGCCGGACGCTCGCCACCCAACTGGAATCGGCTCTGAACAGCCGGGTGGTCATCGAACAGGCCAAGGGCATAGTCGCAACCCGCAAAGCGGTAACCCTGGACGAGGCTTTCGACCTCCTGCGTAAACACGCCCGTGCACATCAGCGACCGGTGAGAGACGTGGCCCGCGAGGTGGTTGATGACCATGAGGATCCAGGTGCCGCTGATCCCTCAGTGTGACACCTGGTGACCGTCTGCGAGACGGCCTCACCGCTCACCTCCCAGCCTGACCACGACGGACTATCAGCCGGTGGGCCACCTCCAGGATGTGGTTGTCTTCGCTGGACTTCACTTCGGATGGTCCTCAAGTCCGCCGCGGTGGAGGAACACCGTGCGCTCGTCGACCGGCACGATCAGGGCGAGGGCTTCGCGGGTGAGACCTCATGGCCCACAATCCAGGCGGAGGGGGCGATGGGCCCACAAGTTCTTCAGGGTGGAGGGCTCTTCGGTGGTGGAGGCCATGGATGTCTTCCTCGCAATGAGCCGGGGCCGAACGACACGCCGCGCGGACGCGCGGCAGCGGACGGTGCCGGGGTGCCGGGCCGGCCGGCACCCCGGTACCGTCTCAGCTACTAGGGTCTGTTGCGAAAGTGGATCTTGATCGTGGATGATCATGCCTTCTGGGACGTGGTGATCTGACGAACGGCCAGTGGGTCCGGCTGGAGCCGTTGTTGCCGCAGGGCGTCAAGCCGGGCCGTCCGCCGGTGTGGACGCGGCGGCAGCTCATAGACGGCATACGGTGGCGGACCCGGACCGGTGCTCCCTGGCGCGATGTGCCGGAACGCTACGGCCCCTGGGACCGCGTCTATGACCTCTTCCGCCGCTGGCAACGCGATGGCACCTGGGCCAGGATCGTCACCCAGCTCCAGGCCCGGGCCGATGCGAAAGGCCTGATCACCTGGGACGTGAACGTCGACTCCACCGTCTGCCGGGCCCACCAGCACGCCGCCGGCGCGGCGAAAAGGGGGACCTGCAAAAGGAGCCGCCGGGCGGCGTCGCCGTCGAGCCGACCGACCACGGTCTCGGACGCTCCCGGGGCGGGCTGACCACCAAGATCCATCTTGCCGTCGAGCAGGGGCAGAAGCCGCTGTCCGTCGTGATCACAGCCGGTCAGCGGGGCGACTCGCCACAGTTCCAACCGGTGCTGGAAGCGATCCGGGTGCCCCGGCTCGGTCGGGGCCGGCCCCGCAGGCGCCCGGACCGGGTGCGGGCCGACAAGGCGTACGACTCCCGCCGCAACCGGTCCTACCTGCGAAGACGCGGAATCAAGGGGCCATCCCGGTCCCTGCCGACCGCGTTCGCAACCGCCACAAGCTCGGTTGCCGAGTCGGCCGGCCGCCGAAGTTCGAGACCGACTACCGCGAGCGGCATGCCGTCGAGTGCGGGATCAATCGCCTCAAACGCCACCGGGCCGTAGGTGAGGTCGACTCGGGGCGCCCTGCTGGTGTTTCCACCAGTGGGTTTCTCCGAGCCGCCTCCCGAACCCGGCGTGCCCGTCTCCGGGCACCGGGCTCTCCGCAAATCCCGTTTCGGGGTGTTCAGTTCCTCATGCCGTAATGGGCCACGGGGTCGGGATGAGTGTTCCCCGGTATCGGTATCTGGTCGTGCTTACCTTTGCCGGGTTGAACAGTTCCCCTTCCTCCGTGGCAGGCCACCAGCCACCGCCGTAATAGCGTCGGCGGAGCTGCTTCCAAGTGATCCCGGGATGCTTGCGCCGGATCCATCGTGTCACCCTCATCCACGTGTAGTGGCTGAGGTAACAGAAAGCGACGTTTGACACTCCGGGACGGAAGTACGCGCACCATCCTCGCAACACCGGGTTCAGCCGGTGGAGTAAGGACTCCAGCGACAAGCCGACGTTCTGCCGTCCAGTCAGTTCCTTCACCTTGGCCGTTGCGGAACGCACTGATTTCCGTGCCGGATAGGTGTAGATGTACTGCCGGTCAGTGCCCAGTTTCCGGTGCCGCTGGATGCGCCATCCGAGAAAATCGAGGCCCTCGTCAATGTGCGTGATCTTTGTCTTCTCCACCGACAGGCGAAGGCCCACCGGCTTCAACGCCTCCGCGACCTCATCGCGTAATTCCTCGGCGTGCTCACGGCGCCCGAAGACAAGCACGAGGAAGTCATCCGCATACCGGACCAGCCGGTAGTTGGGCAATCCCCGGCGCCGTCTCCTGCGCCGATCCTCGGAGGTGCTGTCTGGTCCTCCGGGGGTCTGGGCGATGTGCTCGTCCAGGACCGAGAGAGCGATGTTGGCCAGCAGCGGCGACAGGATCCCGCCCTGCGGGGTCCCAGTGCGTGTGTCCGTGAAGGCCCCGTCCCGGGACAGGATCCCGGACTTCAAAAACGCCCTCACCAAGGACAACACCCGCTTGTTGTCGGCGTACGAGCTGAAGTGCATAGCTGCGTACGTTTGAACGTGCAGAGGTGTCAGGCCACTTCGGTTTCCCGCTCGATGGCCTTGAGGCGGTTCTTGAGTCGGTAGCTCGGGCCGTTGATGGGGACGACTTCGCAGTGGTGGAGGAGCCGGTCGAGGATCGCGGTGGCGAGGACCTCGTCGCCGAAGACTTGGCCCCACTCGCTGAAAGTCTTGTTCGAGGTCAAGATGATGGAGCCCTTCTCGTAGCGCTTGGAGATCACCTGGAAGACCAGGTTTGCTTCCGCGCGTTCGAGGGGCTGGTAGCCGACTTCGTCGACCACGAGGACACTCGGCCGCAGGTAGGTGCCGAGTTTGTTGGTCAGCCGGCCGGCGGCTTCGGCGGTTTTGAGGTTGCGGACCATGTCGTCGAGGCTGGTGAAGTAGATCGAGTAGCCGGCCCGGCAGGCCGCGACGGCCAGGGCGATGGCGATGTGGGTCTTGCCGACTCCGGGCGGCCCGAGCAGGGCCGC
This sequence comes from Streptomyces sp. V4I8, assembly GCF_041261225.1. Classification (GTDB taxonomy): domain Bacteria; phylum Actinomycetota; class Actinomycetes; order Streptomycetales; family Streptomycetaceae; genus Streptomyces. Next base: position 10,055,735 of record NZ_JBGCCN010000001.1, on the reverse strand, counting down.
GTTCGCCTTGGCTTCCACGAAGGAGAGGGTGGCGAGGTCCTTGATTTTGCGCGGGTCGAGGTCGGGCTGGAACGAAAAGTCGTACTCGTCCAGCGTCTTGTGGTGTGGAAGCCTCGACAGCCGCAGGCCCTGGCGGAAGCGCCGGTCGTCGCGGACGGCGAGTTCCTCGGACAGGACCAGGTCGAGGAACTCGAGGTAGCCCATCTTCGCTTCGTCGGCCCGCCGGATGTACTCGTTGATGGCTTCGGCCAGGTGGGGCAGGCCGAGCTTGCCGGCCGTGCTGCGGACGCGGGTGGAGACCAGCTCGCTCAAGACGTTTCCCTCGTGCTCGGGTGGGTGGTGAAGGGACGGGTGCCGGTCAGCTCGTCATAGACCGACAGCGGCCGACGGCCGACCTCGATCCGGGTGGCCGCGGCCCGGTGCAGCAGGGCCTGCAGCGGACCGGCTTCCTCGCCGGGGACACGCTCGTGACGAGGCTGGGGCGGGACGTCGCCGCTGGTGGTCCGGCGGCCCTGGCCGGTGGGCAGACCGTCCCAATGCTTCTCCTCCACGATGCGGACACCGCGGCCGACTGCCCGCGGGTGCATGGCCAACAGCGTTTCCCCGCTGGCATCAGGGGCGGTCGAGTGCAGCATGACCTGGGACTTTGTAGCCCTGATCTCCACCAGCTGGCGTGGGCGGACCTTGCGGGCGGGCACCGAGTAGAGGTTCCCGCCGAAGGCGACCAGACAGTCCTTGCCGACCGGCCGCAGATGCCGCTCGGCCACCAGATACGGCGTCGGAGGCAGCGGCTTGAGGGCCGCGTGGTCCCGGGCCGCCCGCTCACCGATGACCTCCCGGTGCGTCTTGTGGATCTGGGCCCGCCGCTGCGGCACCCACGCGGCGAACGCCGCGTCCATCTCCTCGACGGACGAGAAGGCCCGCCCGGACAGGACGTGGTCGCGCACGATCAGGACCTGCCGCTCGACCCGGCCCTTGCCCTGCGGCCGGTAGGCGGCCAGGACGTCGATGTCGAAGTCGTAGTGGCCGGCGAAGCCGACCGCTTCCGGGTGCAGCGGGACCGCCTCGCCGGGGGCGACGTGGCGGCGGACGACGGTCTTGGTGCGGTCGTAGACGATCGTCATCGGCACCCCGCCGAAGTGCGCGAACGCCCGCCGGTGGCAGTCGAAGAACGTCTGCAGATCCAGGCTGGTGGTGAAGCAGCAGAACGGGTCACGCGAGTACGACAGCACCATGTGGAAGGAGTAGACCTTGGGAATGCCCAGGTGAGCGAGGGTCTTGCCCTCATCACCCCAGTCCACCTGCGCCTGGGCGCCCGGGATCACCTCGAACCGGCGGTGCATCCCCGCCAGTTCCCTCGGCGTGATGCCCAGTTCCTCGGCGATCCTCGGGCGTGCTTCCTGAACGTAGAGCTTGACCCGCTGGTAGTTGCCGGTGAACCCGTACTCCTTGGCCAGCCGCTCGTGGATCACCGCGGCCTTCATCAGGACCTCGGCCCGAAGCATCGCGTCGATCAGCGGGGCGACCTCATCGACCACCCGCCTGCGTGGCTGCCCGCTCACCGTCCGACGCGGCGGCGACGCCGACCCGTCGGCAGACAAGTACTTGCTGACCGTCCGCCAGTTCAGCCCGGTTTCCTTGGCAACCTCCGACAGGCTCATGGCCCCGGACTCGACCAGGCCACGAAAACGCCGGAGTTCCAGCCAGCGCTGCGGGTCCAAGACCACCATCGACCCCTCTCTGCAACCTTGAACAACAGGCAGCAGAGTGCAGGGCACCGGCCCTCAACACATCAGGAACTATGCACGTTCATCCGTACGTGACTATGCACGTTCACGTGTACGCCGACACTTGTCCCCGATTCGATTCCGCACCCGCTCCATGAGGGCCGGGTGCGAGATCTCGTCGAAGCACGCCGTGATGTCGCCCTCCACCACCCACTCATATCCGTGGCTGGCGAGATAGCGAGTCTCGGCGATCGCGTCATGAGCCCGGCGGTTCGGGCGGAACCCATAGGAACACGGGAGGAAATCCGCTTCGAACACCGGCTCCAGCACCAGTTTCAAGGACGCCTGGACCACTCGGTCCGCCACGGTCGGAATCCCAAGACGACGAAGCTTGCCATTCGCCTTGGGAATCATCCGCTCGCGCACGGGAACCGGTCGGAAGCTGCGGTCTCTAATCTGAGTCCGCAGCCTGCCGAGAAACATCTCGACTCCCTGCCCGGCCTCGATGGAGCGTGCGGTCTTCCCATCCACTCCGGCCGTGCGGGCACCCTTGTTTCCCCGGACACGGTCCCACGCCACCAACAGGAAGGCGGGATCGGCCACGAGGTTGAACAGATCGTCGAACCTGCGATGAGGATCATCAGCAGCCCAACGGTGCAGCTTGGTCTGGATCTCCAGTACCCGGCGTTCGGCCTTCATCAAGGCCCATTCCAGCTCGTCGGTATTCACCGGCGACAGCCTCCCGGCATTCCAGTTTCCTTACTGCTGACTTGCTGGCCCCCTTCCCCATGTGGCCGGCTCTCCCGGCCTCGGAGTACTACGGGGCCTCCGTCCTGCCCGACGACCATCAGCCGGCGATGGGCCTGCCCTTGACCGAACTGGACGTCCGGTCCTTGGGCGACCGCGGGCAGTTCCCACGTTCACCACGGAATCGATCGACGGGTGAGGTGCCCAGCTCTACCCCGGCAGCATCGCCACGCTTACGCCGCAGGCTTTCGGCGTGGCCTCCCCACCGATACGTGGAATCGGCTTCGGAGTCGACCACCGGCCAGCGGTGGTCGTGCACTGCGTCCGGCCCATATCCGCCAGGTTGGAGCCGGTGTCGTAATTACGGGGCGTCAAGCACTGATTCCTCGCGTGCACCTTCCCGTCTCGCTAGCCGGACCCGGACCGTCTGGCAGTGCCAATCCGTCCCGACGTTGTCGGGGCTGCTTACCGCTCGACTCGGCATCCCCCGAATCGAACTGCCCCCAGCTTCAGCCAGATTGCTGCGACAACCCGGCGGTGAAGGTCTCTCACCTCACTCGATTCCATGGCGCCTCGTGGCGCACCCACGAGATACGACAAGCTCGCCGTCCGCTACGAGGCGACCGTGCTGGTCGCAGTCCTCAACGAGTGGCTGTGACCAGCACTTTCACAACAGACCCTAAGCGGTCCGTGCGCGCGTGCGGGGCGCCTGGGGCGTTCGTAGACTAGTTGTGGGATCTCAGCGGTCGTGTCCTACGGCGCTGCCGCGACCTGCGGCCTGAGCTGATGTCTCACGCTGTGTCCCGGACGTGGAGTCTCACGGGCGTGTGCGAATCCTTGGATCGGCGCCCAACCGAGGTGACGGCGACCTGATCAGCGTCCTGACGGGGGTTCAGCCCTCGCGGCCGACAGGCACCAGCCGCGTCGCAGCCAGCGAGCAGGGTGATCGGCGTGGAGAGTGCTGGCGCAGGAAGAGATCAGGTGTCGTTCTGCCGCGCGATGTCCCGGGCCGTGCGGGCAGCCTTCTCCTCCGTGGCGGCGAGAGCCTCGCCATCCATGCCGAACAGGCCCTGACGAAGGAACACGGCAAGCCCGTGGGCGGCGCTGGCGACGCGGAGCAGCAAGTCGAATGCGTCGTCCTTGTCGGGTGCAAGGCGGCGGGATGTGGGGAGAAGGAGGTTGGCAACCTCGTCGCCGGCGGCGGCCAGGTCGTTGAACCGGGACTTGTCCAAACCCGCGTGGAACGTGATGTCGAACAGGGCCGGTTCCTGCGCGGCGAAGCGGACGTAGGCGGACGCGAAGCCCGCGAGCTGCTCCACCGGGTCTTCGCTGCTGGCCAGGGCTGCAGCGAATCGATCCCGTTGCTGGCGGTAGCCCTGCGTGGCGAGTTCCGCAAGCAGCGTTTCGCGGTCGGCGAAGTGTTTGTACGGCGCCGCGACACTCACCCCTGCGCGGCGGCTGGTCTCGGCCAGGGTGAAGCCGTGCGGACCTCGTTCGGCGACCAGTTCCAAGGCTGCTCGCAGCAGGGCGTTGCGCAGGTCCCCGTGGTGATGGCCGGTAGGGCGGCGCTTGACAGGAGAGCTCATGGGGCTAAGGTTAACATCACTTACCAGGTAAATGGTATTAACTGTGGGAGTCGTCATGACCGCTGTTTGCTTCCATCACGTCAGCCTCTCGGTCGCCGACCTCGCCGCTCAGGAAGCTTGGTATGGCGATGCCTTCGGGCTCACCGAAGCAGAGGAGCGAATCGAGATGCCGGAGGCGGGTGTCCGCACCGCTGTGCTGAGTGACGGGGCCGGGCTTCGTGTGGAGTTCGTCGAACGTTCCGGTTCGAGCCCGGTCGCGCACACCGATCCGTTCGCGGCCACCTCCGCGCAGACCTTCACGCACCTCGCGCTTCAAGTGCCAGACCTTGACGCGGCGTTTGCGCGCCTGACCACAGAGTGCGGTGCCGGGGCGGTGTCACCGCCCGCACCCGGAGCGACCGAAGGGATGCGGTACGCCTACGTTGCTGACCCGGAAGGTAACCTCCTCGAGCTGATCGAAACGGAACAGGGCTGACCAGCATCAAGAGGAATCAGGCGTACCGGAGCTGAGGGCTGCCGTACGCAGGGCCGCCGCCACACGAGTCACCGGCTCGTTCGGCGCCTGAGGAGGGCGGGCGAGAAGTAGGCGTCGCTGTTCCTGGGGGCCGCCGCGGACCGGCAGGATGCGGACGCCTGGCGGTGCGGCGGAAACCAGCGCTGCGGGCACCGTGGTCAATCCGCAGCCCGCGGCGACGAGTTGGAGCTTGGCGAGCCAGTCGCGGGCGGTGTGGACAATCTCTGGCCGTTCGTCGAGTCCCGGCCACACTCCCATCAGACGGTCCTCGCCCGAGGCGGAGCTCGCGATCCAGCGCTGCCCGCGCAGGTCGGCCACGTCGACGAAGTCGCCGCGGGCCAGCGGATGCGCCGCGGGCACCGCCAGACACAGGGCGCGTTCGGTGAGCGTCTGCAGGGCGAGCGGGGGCGACTCGTCGTCCGGCGGGCGGAACGGCGGGGCCGAGGCGAGCAGAGCCAGGTCGAGGCTGCCGGCGCGCAGGGCGCGCACCAGCGCGGGAGTGCCGCCCTCCCGGCCGACGACCTGAATGCCGGGGTCCGTGTGGCGCAGGGCGGCCAGGGCGCGGGGCACGAGGGCGGCACCGGCGCTGGGCAGCCAGCCCAGCCGAACCGTCGCGGCCTGCCCGGGTAGGCCGGACAGTTCGCGTGCGGTCGCGTCGATCTCGTCGAGTACGACCGTCGCGCGGCGCATGACGAGTTGCCCGGCCGCAGTGAGCCGTACGCCCTCGCGCCGCCGCTCGATCAGTTCCGCGCCCGCAGCCCGCTCGATCGCCGCGATCTGCCGGGACACCGCCGACTGCGTGTAACCCAGCGACGCGGCGGCCGCGGTGAAGGTCCCCTGCTCGGCGACGGCACGGAAGACGCGCAGCGCGGTGAGCGACACATCAGTGAAGTCCATGACGTTTACGCATACTAGCCGTGCTGAACTTTCGTTGGACTCATGAACACGGCGTTCCTAGCGTGGGATGCATGAACGGTTCACGTATCGCCCTCGTCACGGGCGCCAACCAAGGACTCGGCCGCGCCCTTGCCGAAGGGCTGGCGGCCCGCATGCATCTGGACGACCTGGTCCTGCTCACCGGCCGGAACCACCAGCGTGTGACGAAGGCCGCCCACGAGGTCAGCCTGCTGCCCGGCACCCGGGCCCGCGTCGAGGGCCGTGTCCTGGACGTCACCGATAGCGACGCCGTCGCCGCCCTCGCCGATGACCTCCGCGCCCGGCACGGAGGAGTCGACGTCGTCATCTCCAACGCCGTCGCCCGCCTGCTGCCGGAGGAGTCGCAGGCCGAGCGGGCCGACGAGTTCATCGACGTATCGAACACGGCCACGCACACGATCCTGCGCGCCCTCGGCCCCATCCTGCGGCCGGGTGGACGACTGCTCGTTGTGGCCAGCAGCCTGGGCACTCTCGGCCATCTCGACCCCCGCCTGCACCACCTCTTCGACGGCGCGGACCTGGACCAGGTCGAGTACGCCGTGGAGTCGTGGCGCAGTGCCATCCACCACCGGACCACGCAGGAGGCGGGCTGGCCGGTCTGGCTGAACGTGCCCTCGAAGGTGGCTCAGGTCGCGGCCGTCCGCGCGGTCGCCGCCGAGCGCCGCGCCCATGACCTCGCCGCTGGCACGCTGATCGCGTCGGTGTGCCCCGGCATGGTGGACACCGCCACCTCGCGCCCCTGGTTCAGCGACTACAGCCAGGCCCAGACGCCGGCCCAGGCCGCCGAAGCCGTACTCGACCTGGTCTTCACCGAACACGTCGACCCCACCCTCTACGGCGAACTGGTCCGCTACGGCAAGGCTCTGGACTGGCACGACGGCACGCCCCCGGTGGAGCAGGACCGCATGGTCACGCCCTGACCCCACAGGAACGCCCCACATCCCAGTACGCGATGCAGCACACAGCAAGGACTCACCCATGAGCACCGACCCTGACGCCCCCTTCACTGCAGCCCTCCTGCTGTGGTCGGCCTGGCAGGGCATGTCCTTCAGCGCGGCGCCGCCGGCCGCGGAGTAGTCGACGGTGACCTCTGGGGCGAAAACGGTGTCCCACTGGTCGAGGACATCGTTGTCACCGTCTTCGTGCAGGTCCTGACCGAGTGCGTACCGCACCATGAGGTCCTGGATCTCAATTCGGTCCGCGAGGTACTGAAGGCGCTGGTCAGGGGTGTGGCCGACGGCGACGGGGGGTGCGTGGTGTGTCATGTCCTTCACGCTAGTGTCCTGCGCCAGAGATCCGTCGGCAGAAGTGGGCGAGGGCGTCGAGGATTTCCTCAGCTGTCTTGGTCCAGATGAACGGCTTGGGGTCTTCGTTCCACTCTTTGACCCAGGCGCGGATGTCGGCTTCGAGGGCCTGGACGTTCTTGTGTGCGCCGCGGCGGATCTTCTGGTCGGCCAGGAACCCGAACCACCGCTCGACCTGGTTGATCCAGGAGGAGCCGGTCGGGGTGAAGTGCATCTGGAACCGCGGGTGTTTGGCCAGCCACGTCCTGATCGCGGGAGTCTTGTGGGTGCCGTAGTTGTCGCAGATCAGGTGGATCTGGAGATGTGCGGGAACCTCCTTGTCGATCCTGGTCAGGAACTTCTTGAACTCCGCTGCCCGGTGTCGGCGGTGCAGCGCGGTGATGACCTCGCCAGTGGCGACGTCGAACGCCGCGAACAGGGTGGTCAGGCCGTTGCGCACGTAGTCGTGAGTGCGCCGTTCGGGCATGCCCGGCATTATCGGCAGCACTGGCTGGGACCGGTCCAGGGCCTGGATCTGCGACTTCTCGTCCACACAGAGGACGACTGCACCCTCGGGCGGGTTGAAGTACAGGCCGACGACGTCGTAGACCTTCTCCACGAACAAAGGGTCCGTCGACAGCTTGAAGGTGTCCGTCAAGTGCGGCTTGAGCTGGAACTTCCGCCAGATCCGGCCGACGGTGGACTTGGACAGGCCGCTGTGCTCGGCCATCGACTTCCGCGACCAGTGGGTAGCGCTCTTCGGGAGTTGCTCCAGCGTGGTGACCACGACCGCTTCCACCCGATCGACGCTGATGGTGGGCGGCCGGCCCGGCCGGGGCTCGTCAACGAGGCCGTCCAAGCGGTCGGCGAGGAACCGCCGCCGCCATTTGCGGACCGTGTCGGCAGTCACCCGCAGGTCGCGGGCGACCGCGACGATCGCAGGCACCTCCGGCCCCGCGCACGCCAGCACAATCCGTGCGCGCAAGGCCAGGGCCTGAGCCGACGTGGCCCGACGCGTCCACCGCTCCAACGCGGCCTGCTCGTCAGCAGACAGCAGCAGCGGCTCCAGCTTCGGGCCCCGACGAGGAACTGGCGCACCAGCATCAGAAGTCACACTGCAACTAACGATCAACTACTGGCGCAGGACACTAGTTCGGCGTCTGAAGGTTCGTAAGTACGGACAAAAAAGTAAGTGTCGGCCCGTGTGTCACCGCGTGGCCGGGGCGGCGGTCTGCAGGAGTGCCAGGGTCGTGTCGAGGGCCGCCTCCAGGTGTGTGAGGTCGCCAGTGGACATGAGGATGGTCACCCCGCCCTGGACCGCGGCGACGAGGGCAGCGGCGGTGCGGTCGGCGTCCAGTTGCCGGTCGACCTCGCCGTTATCCTGCAGGCGCCGGATGCCGGTGCGCAGGGCCGCCTGCCACTGGCCGATCAGCTGGCTCGTGAGTGCCTGGGCGGCGGGCGTGGCGCGGCCCAGCTCGGTGATCAGCATGCCGAGCGGGCAGTTGACGCCCTGCCGCTCGTACCGTGCCACGACCGCGTCCCGCCAGCCCTGCCATGCCGACCACGTGCCCAGGTCGCTCAGGTGCGGTTCCTGGTCCTCGAGGACGCGCTCGGCCTCACGGGCAGCCACCGCGAGGAGCAACTCCTCCTTCCCGCCGGGGAAGTAGTGGAAAATCTGGCTCTTGCTGGTCGCGGTGCGTGCACGGATGTCGTCGAGAGTCGTCCCGGCGATGCCCCGCTCGCGGATCTCCTCGGCTGCGCCTTCCACGATGCGACGCCGGGTTGCCTGGCCCTTTGCGGTCAGTCGTGGCGCACTCGTTCCTCCGACGGACATTGATCCTCCACCACAGTTTATGGACTTGCCGGTCCATTTTATGCGAGAGAGAGTCGAGGAAGCAGAACGATGAGAAAGGTGCGCGAGATGCAAGCGATCCTCGTGGAAGAACTGGGCGGACCGGAACAACTGCGAATCACCAACCGGCCTGCCCCCCGAGCCCGGACCAGGCCAGATCCGTGTGGACATCGCCGCGGCCGGGGTGAATTTCATGGACACCGGCGCGCGTCGGCTCGGCGCCGCCACCGGCGACCTGCCCTTCGTACCCGGAGTGGAGGGCGCCGGCCGGGTGAGTGCGCTGGGCGAGGGGGTGACTGAGTTCGCCGTCGGTGACCGGGTCGCCTGGGTGTACGCCTACGGCTCGTACGCGGAACAGATCGTGCTGTCCGCCACCGACGCGGTGCCGGTGCCGGACGACATCTCCGACGAGGTCGCCGCGAGCCTGATGATGCAGGGCATCACCGCCCACCACTTCGTCACCGAGGCCGCCGACGTGCAGCCCGGCCAGGTCGCCGTGGTGCACGCCGCGGCCGGCGGACTGGGCCAGAAGCTGACCCAGCTCATCAAGGCGCGAGGCGGCAAGGTCATCGGCATCGTCTCCAGCGAGCAGAAGGCCGAGACCGCCCGCAACAGCGGCGCCGACCACACCGTGGTGTCCACCGGTGACGTCTTTGTCGGCCCCGTACTGGAGACCAACGGTGAGGGTGTGGACGTCGTCTTCGACGGTGGAGGGGAGACCACCTTCCGAGCCTCGATGGAGGTCCTGCGCCGGCATGGGCTGCTGCTGTACTACGGCGCGGTACCCGTGGTGAACATGCGCGAACTGCCCAACAGCATCAAAATCTCCTACCCGGTCTTCCGCGACCACATCCCCACCCGCGAGGCGCTGTTGCGGCACAGCGCGGACCTCTTCGACCTGACGCGGCGCAACATCCTGATCCCGGACATCGGCCGGCGCTACCCGCTCAAGGACGCAGCCCAGGCTCACCATGACATCGAGTCTCGGACAACCAGCGGCAAGCTCGTGCTCTTTCCATGACAAGTAGTGCCGACCCGCGCGTGACGCAAGGCATCAAAGCATCGGGCTCTGCCCATGACTTCGGTCTGGGGGAGCGCCTTGGGGGCGGAGTGCCGGCTTCGGCAGCATCCACCACCGCCGGGTGTCCGTGGTGGATGCACCCGACTTTGCCGTACTGCGCTGAGAGTGCTGCGGGCGTGTCGCGTGCGGGTCATCGTCTTCTTGGGCGGCCCGGATAGGAGCCAGCGGGGCGGAGTGGGATCTCGTTCTTGAGCAGCGCCAGGCGCACGGTGGCAAGGCTCGTTCCTTCGCGCTCAGCGATGTCCTGGAGCGAGAGATGGTCTTGCTCGTACCAGGTGCGCCACTGCCGGACACGGGTGGCGGTGTGCTGGGTGCGGCGAAACCGCGGCGGGCTCCAGTCGACCGGGTACCGGGACAGCAGGTAGATGACATGTGCCGTGGTGGTGTCCAGCGCCTGGGCGAGGCGAGCGATGGAGAAATCGCCGCCGGGTACGGCCTGATGGAGCCGGGCGACCGTGATGCCGTCCGGGGCAGGACCCGGCAGTTCCAGATTGCGCAGACCGGCGGCGTCCAGGCATGGGGACCATTGAAGGGGTTCGTCGATTCCGTGCTCGTCGAGGATTGTGCGTGCTGTGTAGGTGAGCAATTCGGCCTCTGTGGGCAGGATGCGCCAGCGGAAGCGCTGGTACTGCTGTCGTTGTGCCGGGGTGGCGGGCGCGATGTCCGTGTGTGCGAAACGGGGTGGTGATCCGGTCAAGGTGTGGAAGATCCAGCGCTGGGCGTGTGCGATGTTGGGTGTGTGGTTCGAGCGCAGGCGGTGCTGCAGATCCTGCCAGTCTTCCAGGCTGACGAAGCGGGCGCGGGAGCTGAACAGGGCGCGGCGGCGGGCGTAGTCGATGGGGCTGCCGTGCTGGTCGAGGTGGTCGGCGAGGAGGATGAGCGCGTGCATGACGTCGGCGCAGTCGCGGCGGCGGGTGAGTTCGGCGAGCAGGGTCGACACGTTGTGGCTGCTGACCGTGGTGCCCATCAGAAGGGCCGCCGCGCGGATCGGTGAGCTGTTCCCGACCAGGAGGCATGCGACGGCCAGGAGTTCGTCCGCGCGTCGTGCGACAGGTTTTCCACTGGGGTGCCACGGTGCCAGGCGCAGACTCCACTCGGGCCACAGGGCGGTCGGCAGCATCCTGGCTCTGGCGTCGTGGTTGCTCGGAGCGCGGGTGGATGCGACGGCGGTTCGGTGACGCAATCGCGCCACTGGCATCATCTTCGCCTCGAGACTACAGCGCAGGGCCGCGTGAAGCCCTGGTGATAGGCCGCCGCCCAGCGAGCCGACATTGCCAGGGTGCAGGGAGCGGCCGGTGCCAGCCACTCGTTCGATCAGCGCCTGCGCCGCCTGCCCGGCGGAGGGCACCGACTCGGAGGTCAGGATCTGCGCCGCAGCAGTGATCGCAACGGCGGTAGCAGCCGCGGCGTCGGGAGCGAAGTAGCTGTGCGCGTCGAGGCGTTGGTTGCTGGGGATGCGCGGTGGCCGGGACGGAAACTGGAAACGGTACACGTCGGCCTGGCGAACAACCTCAGGTTCGGCCACATCGCCCAGATCGCTGGAAGCAACATGGGTGAGAACCAGCCCGCCCAGGCAGCGCACATCGTGCAGCACCACGCTCAACGGGACGCCGCCCGGACCGTACAGCGGCCAGCGAACTGTCTGCTCCGGGTTCGCGAGAAGGTCTTCGATGAGGCGCTGGGTCCGCATCGCGGCGCCGTCCGGTTTCAGGGCCGCGACCGCGGTGTCCTCCAGTGGGTGGTGACAGCGGGCACCTCGTGGTCCGTCGGGCTTGGGGCCTGTACATCGTCCCGGGCGCGGACGCGGGGTATCCGGCGGCACGCCGGGCAACGGTCGGCCAGCAGTACCTGATGGCGGGTGCAGGCAAAGGACCAGCCCAGACGCCAGGTCACCTGCCAGCGTCCGCCGCTGTCTGCCAGGCAGGCGGGACAGTAGCGGGATCCGGCCCGCCCCCACAGAAGACGTCGTTCGACCCGCCGCTGGTCCGGCTGGATCACCACAGCGTGTCCGTCGAACCGCCGAAGCGTCATCGCCGCAAGGACGTCCTCGGCGACACCCGATGCAGCCGTGATTCCGGCGATCTCTTCAGCAGTAGCGAGCACGGCCCAACGGGGCAGCATGGGTTTGGCAAGGGCCGCGTCCCGCAACGGCAGCCCCAGGGATCGCAGCACGTCGGCGAAGCGGCAGTGCAGGCGGGCGGCGAGGAACTCGAGCCAGGAGTCGAGGGCTTCGCCGGCGACGGGCGCGTAGCGGATCGGCAGGGTCCGTCGCCCGGTGCTCACCGGGCGGCTTGCACCTGGGCTGGCCGGCTGGTGGCCTTGCCCGCTTGGAGGGCGTACTCGAGTTCGGCACGGGCGTGCTCGGCGGCCGCGTCATTTCGGACCTGCTCCAGCAGGTCACGGGTGAGGCGTTCGGTGCCGGTGCGCACGGCGCGCTGGCAGCCGCGGTTGACGAGCGTCATCAGTGAACCGATGTGCCCGGTGCTGCGGGCGAAGAGGTAGTCGGACAGGTCGTCGGCGAGCATGCCGGGATAGGTGTCGGCGAGGACGATGCGCTGCTCCAGAGTCAGCAGGAGCTGGCGCCAGTGGCGGCGGCCCTGCTCGGTGTCGATGGTGAAGGGCGGCATGTCCAGCCGGGTGGTGCGCCGACCGGTCTGCGCAAGGGCCGTGTCCCCGGTGGCTTCGCCTTCGCTGAACAGGCCCTTGGCCGCGAGGCCCACGCCGACCTTGAGGAGAGTGATCGGGAACTCGTTGGCGATCCACTTGAGGTGGTTGCTGACCTCGATGCCGCTGGTCTTGCGCCACTTGAGGAAGTGCAGGTCGTCCAGGATGAGCAGGCGGACCTCGCACAGCAGCATGCAGTCCAGCGCCTGCAGGCCGAGCTGGGCGGCGGTCGAGGTCTGGCGTCCGGGGTGGCCGAAGAACTCCAGCATGGCCCGGTTGAGGTCCTTCATGCCGGTGTTGCCGGTCAGTCCGACCCGGCACACCGGCCACCGCTCATGTCCCTGCGCGCTGAACGCACCGTGCTCGGCGATCTCCCGGCGGTGGAACTTCCGCGCGAAGGCGAGCACAGCGGTGGTCTTGCCCAGCCCGGGAAAGGCATCGATGGCCACGGCGCCCTTGGCCTTGTCGCCATCTTGCTGGTTGCTGTCGACGATGTCCCACAAGTCCTCGTGCAGGCAGAAAAGTTGAGGTGTCCGGATAGGGCCCAGGTTGGCGTGCCATATCCGCCGGTCACGCTCGTAGTCGGCCCGCGCCGGCACATCTCCGTCCACTCCCGGATCATCGCTTCCAGCTCGTCGAGGAAAAAGAAAGCTTCACTCTCGGCGTTCTCACCACGTGAGTGGATGTCCGGCCCCCTGTAGCCGGGTAGGGCCTCCAGCAGCCCTTCACGCAGTGTACGGAAGAAGCGCTCCACCGGGCCCTTGTCCCGGCCCGTGCGCAGCCGGGCGGGCTGGATCGAGATGCCCATCCGCTGGCAGACGCTGGTCAGATGCTCCGAGACGTACACATTGCCGTGGTCGACCACGAGCGTCTCGGGCACCAGCGGCGGTGAAGCAAGCCCTCGCCCCACAGCTCCGTCGACATCGACCAGGACCGTGCGGGGGATGCCGTGCTCAGGCCAGACAGCGTGCCGAGGCCAGTCCGGCCCCGCCGGCCGCGGACGGAAACACTCGAAGAGCACCGCACTCACATCCACCGCCTTCGTGGACACCGGCGTGAGCCGGATCCCGCAGATGCACCGGGAGTACCAGTCCATCGCCACCGTCAGCTCAGCCTGCACCCACTTCAAAGTGAGCGGATCGAACGCGAACACGTCGAGCCTCGTCGTGTCCATCAGCAGATACTCGCCCGGCCGCGTCGGGCGGAGCTTGCCGAACGGCCCCTCTGGGCGCTCGGCGATGTCTCTGTTCCGCTTCGTGCTGAGGCGGAACAGCGGGTGCCGCTTCTCCAGCTCGGACAGAATCCGAAACGCGGTCGCCCGGCTCGGCTGCTCTACGACGGCCGGACCGAAACGGGCAACCACCCGGGCCCGGGTCCGTTCGATCACCGGCGTCCGCGACGGCCTCGATTGACCGGTGTGCTCGACCATCACCTCCAGCGCGGTTTCCACCCATCGATCATCAGCCGACGCTGCCGGGGTGCCAGCCAACCCCTTCCTGGGTGCCAAGCCTGCTTCACCATGTTCCCGGAACTGGGCAACCCACCGCCTCACCGAGCGTGTACCGACCCCCAGTTCAGCAGCCTTCGCCGCATACCTGCTGGCGAGCGACTCACCGGGTGAGTACTCAGGACGGGGCTCACCCGCGCGTGCGATCTCGGGAGTTCCTGAGCGGTATCCGGTGAGGACTTCGCGGACGTGTTCGGCGCGATACTGGACTGCGCGGCGTTCCTCCGGCCGCAGTTGGCCCAGGATCACTGAGGCAATCTCCTCCACGTCGTTCGCCGCGGGGCCAGGGTGTTCAGGGATCAGCCTCGCCCGGTCAGAGAACAGCAGCTCCTTCAGAGTGAGCCGCCGGACCTGGCCGTAGCCGTCCCGGAGGATCACCTCGTTGCCCGCCGAGGTGGCCGTCAACTCGATCACCTCCACGGCGTCGCCGTCGTAGACAAATCGCGTCCCCACGCCGACGCGAGCCTGCGCGCCGCTCACGCAGACCTCTTCAGGACGGCCGAAGGACGGAGAGGCTCAGCGAGCTCGGTGTGCAGGTCATGCGTCCACAGCAGGTGAAGGATCGCAGCCCGCACACGGGGACCCGGATGTCCAGGCACACACTTGGAAGCCTCGTCCAGCGGGACGCCGTCAAGGTCGGCGCAGCGCAGCTCGTCCAGAAGATCAGGTCCGAAGAGCCATCCGCGACGGAACCCCGCGAGGAAGCGGACGTTCTCCAGGAGCTGGGTTGATGGCTCGCTCCACACCTCGTAGCGCCACCCGCGTGACTCCACGACCTGCTCGGTCCACGCAAAGGTCGCGGTCACCTCCGGCTGCGCCAGCCGCTGATGCGGCTTGACGTCCACCACAACCGGACCAGCGGCAGTGAGCAAGAAGTAGTCCGGGACTTGCTTGCGGACTGTCCCCTCGACCATGGATTTCAGCAGGAACGGCTGGGCCACGATGCCACGTACTGATGCGTCGAAATCGGCAAACAGTAGACGCGCGAGCTCCAGGCGGGACTCGTACGGCACATGGCTCTGCGTAGTAGCTGACCAGTAGGTCCCCGAGTAGTGCCGCTGCCCCCTGTACCAGCGAAAAGTCCGCCAGGGTGAAGCTGAACACAGTAGATCGGCTGAAACCGTCGGCCATGCTCGATCTTCCAGAACCTCACCATCGCGGCAGCGGACACTGAAAGTGACGTCTTGGCTGGTCATCGTTGCCCCCATGGCGGCCGGTGGCTGACGAGGCGCGCTGCTAGGAGACTGTCCATGGGCGGTCTGCATCACGTCTGAGGCACTCGAAAGAGTGAACAGGCTGACGTGCCCGTCTCAGGTTCTTGGCCGAATGGCCACCGGGTGGCCATCGGTCGTGAGATTTGGCCACGGAATCTGAGATCCCACACTAGTGCTGCTCGGGGTAGGCCGCGGAGGTCAGTCATGCCCCGATCGATATGGTCTGGTGCGATCAGCTTTGGCCTGGTCACGGTGCCGATCCAGGTAGCCAGCGCGACCGAGAACCACAGTATCAGCTTCCACCAGTACCACGTGGCCGACATGGGCCGGCTCCGGGTTCGCAAATACTGCGAGACCGAGGACCGTGAGGTCACCAGCAGTGAGATCGGCAAGGGCTACGAGCTGACCAAGACCCAGGTCATCCCGATCAGCGACGAGGAACTGCGCGAGCTCCCCCTTCCGACCGCCAAGGCGATCGAGATCGAGGCCTTCGTACCGCTGGAGTCCATCGACCCCATCCGTATCGCTGAGGGCTACTACCTCCAGCCGTCCCAGCCGGTCGCAGCCAAGCCGTACAAGCTCCTCGTTAAGGCCCTGGGACGTGCATCGAAGGTCGCGGTCGCCAAGTACGCCTGGTCCGGGCGGGAGCGGCTGGGCGTACTGCGGGTGAAGGACGACGTGATCGTGCTGCACGCCATGCGGTGGCCAGACGAGATCCGTGACCCCACCGAGTTGCTGCCCGAGCCCGTGGAGCTGACCGAGGACGAGATCGACGGCGCGCTGGCGCTCATGGACTCCATGACCCGCGAGGACCTCACCGGGTTCCACGACACCTACACGGACGCGTTGGCCGAGATCATCAACGCGAAGCGCGAGGACAAGCCTCTGCCCGAGGCCCTCGAGCCTGAGGAGACGGGCGGCAAGGTGTTCGACCTGATGTCCGCCCTCAACGAGTCGGTCGCCAAGGCGAAGGCCTCCCGCGGCGAGGGACCTGCCGAGGTGCACGAGCTGCCGAAGGAGGCCGCGGCCAAGAAGACGACGAAGAAGGCCGCAGCGAAGAAGACGTCGGGGCGCAGGCCGCGCAGCGCCTGACTGCGGCCTCAGCTCGCCGCGCGAGGATCACAGCTGAGCCGTGAGCAGTTGGCCGGCGCCCTCTCCGGCCCCGTACGTCGAAGGAAGGAGACGGCGGCCGCCTGATGACGGCCGCCGTTCACCGCAGGAACTGAATGACCGTAGTCGCGGTTGCACCCATCGCGCTCATGACGCCCACCAAGAGGATCAAGAGCCGCCTCATGTAGTCCGTGCTGATCGACGGCTCCACCGGCGTGACGGTAAGCGGAGGCGGCGTCTTGCGGTGTCGCAGGTTCGCGATCTTGATCCGGGTCATCGTGTAGTGCCAGATCAGTGTCCGCTCCTGATCGACGCCGCACGCCCGGAGAAATATCGTGAGCCACTCGGTGGTGGGCAGCTCGTCCCCGTTGAGCACATGCGCGAAGGTCGCCCCGGAGATGGGGTAGAACGGCTTGCTGCGCCGCTCCAGGTCGCCCAGGGAAAGGCCCTTGTCCGCGACGAGTTCTCGCATGACGGAGAGCACGTCCTGAGGAGTCGTACACAACACGAGCGCGGTGTGCACGTGGTCGACCGTGAGGCTGCTGACCCGCTGGGCTTCATCCGGGAAGCGGGCGTCCAGCTGCACCGTCGGCGCGTACGGCGCGTAGCGCAACCTCACCGGCGAGGGCGGCGCTTCAGTTGGCCACCCTGAGTGCCGTGGTTGGCCGCAGAGTGGCGATCGCAGCGGGGAAACACCGTCCAGACAAAAGCGCCAGGTGGCAGGCTCGCTTCATGGCAGATGACGTCGTGGAGAATCAGGTCGCTGGCCTTCGGGCCGAGTGCGAAGAACAAGCCCGAAAGAACCGCTTCCGTCGTCAGTTCTGGCGGTTCACCCATGCCGCGCTTGGACTGCCGGCTGCCGTACTGGCCGGAATCTCGGGCGCAGCGGGGCTCTCTTCAGCAGATGCCCGTATCCCAGCAGCCGTACTGGCACTCGTCAGCGCAGGACTTAGCGCTGCTATCGCCTTCCTGAAGCCGGAGGTGCATCAGCAGGCGGCTCACGCACGCCGCAGGGCATACCTGGCATTGGAGGTGGAGGCCCGCTTCGCGCTGACACAGGCGGCATCCAGTGGCGGACCCGTACCTCTAACCGTCTACAGGAACCTGATGGAGCGCCGAAGGATGATCATCGCAGGTCAGCTTGACGAACTTGTGCAGCGGATTGCTGTGGGAGGACCTGCCGAAGCGGAGGCCGGTGAATGAGGAGTCTCGTGTTCCGGAGTTCGTACGACTCCGGAGTGACAGGGTCGACGCTGAGTGTCGGACTGGCAACTGAAGCACTCGTTGGCCAACTGAGGGGGTGTGACCGCGCTTCCGTGACGACTACGACCAACGCCCTGTCAGGCCGTACCTCGTCGAACTGATCCCTCATGAAGCAGCACGGTCACAACCGTGCTGCCGAGGGGAACTGCTTAGTCCTTGCACGGATCACAGCACATACTCGGATCGGTGGTGCCGCCTCCGTGGAAGGCGATCGGCTGCCGATTCCCCTGGCCAATCGGCAAGTTGTGCCGATTGGCTGCCATCGGCAGCCACATATCGCCACACTACGAGGCAGAGCTTGTGACAACTTGGAACCGGGGGATTTATGCACGACGGCGCGCCGATGAGAAGCGACCACACTGATCAGTGGGCAGGCGACGTAGTGAATGTGCTGCTGGTCGTCGCGCCCGACCCCGAGCTGGACCCAGAAAAGGGAGAACGGCTGACGCGTCGGCTCCGCGCCGAGATCGCCGAGCTAGACATCGAATCGGTGCGTCCTGCGCCCGGCGGCGCGGCTCCCGACGGTGCCAAGGGCACCGATGCCGTCACGCTCGGGGCCATCGTCGTCGCCCTGAGCGCGTCCGGTGGCGTGTTCACCGCCTTGATCGACACCGTGCGCGACTGGCTGGGCAGATCCTCTGCCCGGCATCGCGTCTCGGTGACCATCGACGGCGACACCATCGAGCTTGAGCGGGCGTCCGACGCCGAGCGGCGCGACCTGATCGATGCGTACATCCGTCGCCACACCGAGAGTCAGCACGATTAACCATGGGCCGCCGGATGGCGTTGCTGATTGCCAGCTACGACTACCAGGACACCGGACTGCGGCGGCTGACCGCTCCCGCGCACGACGCGGAGGCGCTCGCGGAGGTTCTCCAGGACCCCGACATCGCGGGGTTCGAGGTCACCACGCTGGTCAACGAGCCGCATCATCGGGTCGGCGAGGCCATCGGCGACTTCTATCGTGACCGGCGCCGTGACGACCTGACCTTGTTGTATTTCACGGGCCATGGCCTGAAGGACGACGACGGGCGGCTCTACCTGGCGATGGCCAACACCCGCCCTGACAGCCTGCTGTTCACCGCCCTGTCCGCCGAGCAGATCGATCAGGCGATGGAAGGTTGCGTCTCGCGGCAGAAGGTGCTGATCCTCGACTGCTGCTACAGCGGGGCCTTCCCTGCTGGCCGACTCGCCAAGGCCGACACTGCGGTGCACGCGCTGGAGCGGTTCCAGGGTCACGGTCGCACCGTGCTGACCGCATCGGATGCGACCCAGTACTCGTTCGAAGGAAACCAGCTGCACGGCCAAGCGGCTCAGTCCGTTTTCACCCGCTATCTAGTGGTGTGTCGCTGCTTAGTTCTGGTGTGTCTGGTTGGGAGGTTGGTGCCTCAGATTCCTTCCCCTTTGCCAGACAGGGCTGTTGTCATGGGTTCGCAGAAGAAGTGGCCGGTCAGGTTGACTGCGCGGGACCGCGAGGAGTTGGTCCGGGTGACCACGACGGGTGTTCGTGGAGCCTCGATGATCATGCGTGCGCGAGTGTTGCTCGCACTGGACACCTCGGTGGGTGAGGTGGATTCCAAGGAGATGATCGCGACCCGGCTTGGCGTCTCTGGTGAGACGTTGCGGCTGGTCGCCAAGCGCTTCACCGAGACCGGCGGCGATGTTCACGCCACAATCGCACGGAAGAGGCGCGACCTGCCGCCGGTGCCCTCGCCGGTGACCGGTGAGGTCGAAGCCCGGCTGATCGCGATGGCGTGCTCCCAGCCGCCCCAGGGCTATGCACGGTGGTCACTGCGGCTGCTGGAGAAGCACGTCGCGCTGGTCGAGGACATCCCTGATCTGGACCACTCCACCATCGGGAGGATCTTAAAAAAACGGAACTGCGTCCTCACCTGAAGAAGTGCTGGACCATCCCACCACGAGCGAACGCGCAGTTCGCGGCCCGGATGGAAGACGTGCTGGCCGTCTATGCCCGGCCCTATGACCCGGCACGTCCGGTGGTGTGCATGGACGAGAAGCCCTACCAACTCCTCGACCATGCCCGCGGCCCGCTCCCGGCCCGACCTGGCCACGACGCCTGCCAGGACAGCGAGTACATCCGCTGCGGCACATGCTCCATCTTCGTGTGGGTCGAACCCCTACGCGGGTGGCGTCGCGTGCAGGCACTGTCCCAGCGGACCCGGATCGACTGGGCCGGCCAGGTCAAGCAGCTGCTGAGCGTGGACTACCCAGCAGCCGAGACCGTGGTGCTGGTGATGGACAACCTCAACACCCACGACATCGCCTCACTGTACGAGGCATTCGAACCAGAAGAGGCATTCGCCCTGACTCAACGCCTCGAGATCCACCACACGCCCAAACACGGGTCATGGCTCAACATCGCCGAGACCGAACTCGCCGCGCTGAGCAGGCAATGCCTCGACCGCCGGATCGGCGACCTCAACACACTCAACACCGAACTCTCAGCCTGGCAGAACGCCACCAACACCGACCAACGTCAGGTGGACTGGCAGTTCACCACCCACGACGCACGCATCAAACTGCGCCACCTATATCCCAAAAATTAGCCGCGACAGTCTACTAGTGGCGGGCCTTAACGACGGCAGTGCGGACCTCGACGGAGACGGGGACATCACCCTCGACGAGCTGTACAGCTATGTCCACGACCGGGTCGTGGAGGAGATGCCGCAGCAGCGGCCCAAGAAGCAGGACAACGTCGCGGGCCGCATCGTCATCGCCAGGAACACCAACTGGACTTTGCCGGCGCATCTGCGCAACGCGCTCAGCAGCCCGATCGCTGCGGACCGTCTTGGCGCCGTGGACGGGCTGGCCCGTCTGCACCAGATCGGCAACGACTTCGTGCGTCGGATTGTCGCTGGCGAGATCCAGCGCCTTGCAGACGACGACAGCCGGGTCGTGTCGGCCGCGGCGGCGCGACTCCAGGCAATCCTTCCGCAGGTACCCGAAAGCCCACCCGGGTCTGCTTCCGATCCCGCGCCGCCGTCGGCAACCGCAGCGGCGACGCAGTCGGCCACTGTGGTGCAAACACCGCCACTCGCCACCGTCCCTGAGTCGGCACCATCGCGAGTGCAGGGGCGTGGTGCGCGGATTTGGGAGGGTGCCAAGGGGCTTCGCACCGATGCGTGGCGGCGGGTGGAGGGCCCGGTGCGGAGTTTGGCACTGGTGGGGCTCACCGGAATGCTCCCGATCCTGGCTGCCGCGCTGCTGGTCGAAGGGACCATCCGACGGGGCAACTCCGACGGTTGGTTCTCCTCCACAGACCCCGACTTCTCGTACGTCATCACCATGGTGGCGGTTGTGCTGAGTGCAGGGGTCTGCGTACTCCTGCCGCGGACGAGATCTCTGATTGGACCGGGCGTCGTGCTCGGTGCGACCGCTGCCTCGGTCTGGGGGCTGGTGTACTTCTCATCGCTGAATCCAGACAGGGGGACGGCGGATCAACGCTACTTCGCCGGCCATGTGACATTGGTGATCGGCGCCTGCCTCGCGGGTCTCGCACTGAAATACAGCCAGGCCGTTCGCTTCGGGTTTCGGCGGCCCACAAACCTGCTGACCTGGACCATGGCCATTCTGGCTGGGATAGCCGCAGCCGCCTGCGTGTTCCCCCTGTCCCGCTGGGCCTACCAAGCCGCCCGCCTCTCCGCACATGAGCGTGAGCTCAGTAAATACGACTGGGTCGACGCTGCCGACTACGCTCACTATGCCGACTATCTGGCTTCTCTCGCGTGGGCCTACCTTGCAGCCACTGTGGCGGCGGTCAGCGTCCTGGTGCTGGCCGCCGTGCTTGCCCCGCGCCGGTTCCGGCTTTCCCTTCTCGCTGGCTGGCTCGGAGGCGCCTCCGCGATCGCTCGTCACGCCTACGGGTCGGTCGGATCAAGCAACGGGTCGTATGTTGATATCACCATCTTCGGGTGCGCGTTGCTGGTACTCGCGGCAGTGGGTCTGATTGTGTCCGTCCGGTCGCCACGGTGAGCAACAGTCAAGACCTGTGGATCGCATGACACGCCGATCCACAGGTCGGATGGCGAGGACCGCGCAAGAGCTCCAACTGATCGCTGGGGGCCTGGAGATCGCCTGCTGAGGCGAAGGCCCTAAAACGACAACGCCTCGGCTGCAGGAGCGTTTCGCTAGGGGATCCCTCGGTCATGCGAGTGAAGACGATTGAGGACGTCCTCTTTCCTGGCCTGAACCTCATGGTGTGGCGGCTCATGACCTCCGATGGCAATTTGGTGGTCGACGCGGCGGCCTGCGGGCCACCGGGCACGTGTCCGCAGTGCAAGCATCCTGCCACGCGGGTCCACTGCCGATATTGGCGTCAGATATCCGCGTTAGGAAGGCGACCTGCACGCAGGGCGGGACCGGCCTCGAACTCTCCCCACCGGCATCAAGTCCGTAGTCAAGAATCAGTAGCATCCCCTGAGCCTCACGGGCGATGCTTGCGCTGACGAGTACCTCAAGCCGGTTTGCGGCAGAGGTAGAAGTAGGAGGGTGTGAAGATGCCGAGGCGTCCGGCTTGAGCGAGGGCGTCGACCGCCTCCATCACGACCTGGGTGATCTTTGCCGTGTTGGCAGGCAGGAGCCTGGTCCGTTCTGCCCCGGTGGCGATCTTGTCCAGGGCGAACCGGCCGGGCTTAGAGAAGAGGAGATAGCGTGGGTCGCGGTCACGGCCGGTGAGGGGCAGATACCAAGGGGTCTCGGGGTCGCATAGTTCGATACGGTCTTGCGTTTCGATCAGCTCAAACCCCACGTCCTGCAAGGCGTTGTCGACGAATTTGGTGGTGGGTGTGCCGGAGAGGGCTGTGCCCCGTTCAATGTTCCGCTTGACGCGTCGGTGGTCGGGGTTGTCGGGGTCGTATCGGTCGGTCATGCACCAGGCGTAGCCGCCGAACATCCCGCCCGGGCGCAAGACCCGGTGAACCTGCTCGTAGACCGCGCGGTGGTCGGGGGAGTGGATGATGGCCTCTACCTCGTAGGCTGCGTCGAACTCCCCGTCGGGAAAGGGGGGCCGATGGAAGTCTCCCCAGACAATGCGGCAGCGGTCGTCGAGGCCTGCCCGCCTGTTCATGCGCGTTCCGGCTGCTACTTGTTCGGGGCTGATGGTGATCCCTGTGATTGATGCGTCGGAGAAGCGGGCGATGCCGCGCATGGGGCCGCCCACGCCGCATCCGAAGTCAGCGACCTTCATTCCGGGTTGCAGGTTCAAGCGGGAGGCCAGCCAGCACTGGTAGCGCGTGAGTGACGCCTTGAATGACTCACCACGGCGTCGTGGCGCGAAGTGGAAGGATTTTCCCCACATCAGCTGAAAGAAGGTAGTGGCGAAGGAGTAGTACGTCTCCACCATGTGCGCGTACTCCTCCTGACGCAGGGCCTCGCCCTCTTCAGAGTCCGTCTGCATCTTCAGGTAGTCGTCGAATCCCGTCATGACAGCGCATTCCTTCCCGGTGGGTTTCAGCCCTGGGCCAGGGTGTTGTCACCCGCCGAAGCGGCGGTGGCGTGTGCGGTAGGAGGCCAGGGCTGTGTGGAGGTCGTGTTCCTGGAAGTCGGGCCAGTATGTTGCGGTGAAGTAGAGCTCGGCTTGGGCTGTCTGCCAGAGCAAGAATCCGGAGGTACGTGCCTCTCCCGAGGTCCTGATCAGCAAGTCTGGGTCGGGCAAGCCTGCTGTGGAGAGCCGCTCGGTCAACAGCTTCTCCAACGTGTGGAGGTCACGCTGGGGCGGTCGGCCGAGGGAGATGATTTCGCGGAGGGCCAGGAGGATATCGGTGCGCCCCGAGTAGGCGAGGGCAATGTTGGCGAGCAGCCCGGGGGCTTTCGCGGTCTCCTTCTCGATGGCTCGGAGCTGGTCTGTTATCGCCTTGGGTAGGAGGTCTAGTCGGCCGATGGGCCGCAGACGCCAGGGATGCTGAGCCGCCATACTCCATAGGGATTCGATGATGACTTCCAGGAGCGGCTCCACTTCTTGGCGGTTTCGCCTGAGGTTCTCTTCAGACCCTTCAGCTGTAGATCATGGTGGTTGCGGGAGTTCGAGGGTCTCTAAGCTGGGTAACTGCCGTGTATGAAGGCGGAGTTGCTGGATGTCCCGGTCGAGGTGTCGGACCGGGAGTGGGCGGAGGAGTGGGCGGGGCGGCTGGACGATCTGCTGGTGGGGGTCGGGGACCTGTTCGGCCGGGTGGAGACGCAGTGGCATGGGGAGATGTGCGTCCGGGGCCTACTGGGGCCGGTCTCGCGCAAGAACGGCTGGCAGCTGGCGGAGTGGGCCGGAGAGCGTGTGCCGTGGAACCAGCAGCACTTGCTGGACCGGGCGAAGTGGGACGTGGAGGGGGTGCGGGACTTCACCCGCCGGTACGCCGTCGCCGAGCTGGCGGACGACGGCGTGGGCGCGGGGCCCGGCGGGGCCGGGGTGCTGGTGGTGGACGAGACCGGGTTCGCCAAGCGCGGGAAGGCTTCGGCCGGGGTGGCGAGGCAGCACTCCGGGACGCTCGGCGGGGTATTCCCCTGCCAGATCGGGGTGATGTGTGCGTGGGCCACCGGTGCGGGGCAGGCGTTGATCGACCGGGAGTTGTACCTGCCACGGGAATGGACGGACGAGCCGGATCGCTGCCGGGCCGCGCACGTGCCCGAGCAGCGCGGCTTCCTGACCAAGCCACGGCTGGCGGAGGCGATGATCGAGCGGGCGCTGCCCGACCTGCCTCAGGAGCCGGGGAAGGTGTGGGTGGCCGCCGACGAGGTGTACGGGCGCGAGCGTGCGTTCCGTTCCTTCCTGGAGGAACATCGTCTGCCGTACGTGGTCAACGTGCAGGCGAACTCGCCGGTGCTGCAGCGTCCGGGCTGGCGGCACGCCGCCCGGCTGGTGGAGCGGGTCGCGCGGGAGGAGGACTGGGTCGAACTGCCCGCCGGGCCCTCCCAGTTGGATACCCGCACGTGGCAGTGGTGGGTGCGGCGACTCCCCGGCGAGGAGGAGATGGTCGATGGCCAGGCGTGGGCGCGGTGGCTGGTCGCGCGACGCCGCCTGGAGGATCCCGGCAAACGCGACTACTACCTGGGCTGGGGCCCGGCCGACACCCCGGTCGAGGAGATCGTTTTGGTGCCGGGCGCGCGCTGGCGGGTGGAAGAGGCGATCAAGCTGGCGAAGTCCGCCTGCGGGATGGCTGACTACGAGGTCCGCTCTTTCCACGGCTGGTACCGGCACGTCACCCTCGCCCAGCTGGCCGCCGCGTTCCTGGTCGGCTGCGACGCAGCCACCGCCCGCGAGAACGGCCCGCTGGCCCGGACCCGCTACGGCCAGCCCGCGCCGACAGCACCCGTCGCCGAGAGAGGGGGACCCGCCTGATCCCAGCAGCCCACCCGCCCCCGTCCGCTTCACCGCCTTCGAGATCAGGCGCCTGCTCATCTTGCTCACCCCGCTGCCCGACCGCCACCAACGCATCCGGCACGGCCTGGCCTGGTCCGCCTACCGCCGCCTCCACCAGGCCATCGCCCGTGCCTGCCACCGACGCCGCCGAGCACACGGTCACACCGTCCCAGCCGGACCCGACACACCAACAGAACTCCCGCAACCACCATGATCTACAGCTGAAGGGTCAGACACGGCAGCTGTAGTTCTTGATCGGTTGGTCATTGTTGCTGGTCAGGTGGTTGCTGCGGCGGTGATGTTGTTCCAGCGGCGGTGGGCTTCGGTGGCTTGCTGTTGATGGTGGCGGCGCCATGCGGACCAGTGCAGGAGGTGCTCCAGGTCGCGGCGGGGAGGGCGCAGGGCGGTGGCGCGTAGGAGTCGCAGCAGCTCGCGGGTGCTTGAGGGGGCGAGTGGGCCGCTGGGT
Organism: Streptomyces sp. V4I8; assembly: GCF_041261225.1. GTDB lineage: Bacteria > Actinomycetota > Actinomycetes > Streptomycetales > Streptomycetaceae > Streptomyces. The sequence continues at coordinate 10,030,416 of NZ_JBGCCN010000001.1, read as the reverse complement.
GTCTGGGCGGCGGCGCGGGCTTGGGTGACGGCCAGGATGGCTGCGGCGAGCATGCTGATCAGGCTCCAGCGCATCCAGGAGTTCCAGCAGGTGGTCTGGCCCTCGTCCAGGCCGCAGTCGGATTTTCCGGCCTGGAAGTCCTCTTCGATTTTCCATCTGCAGCACACCACATCGACCAGGGTGGCCATGGTGACCGCGGTTGCGGAGTGGCAGCGGTAGAAGGAGAGTTCGCGGGTGTAGCGGTGGCGGCGCACCAGCAGGTAGGAGTGGCCCGACCCGGCGCTTTCGGGGGTGTCGTCGGCGAGGACGCCGATCATGGCCCAGTCGTAGTGACGGTCGCCCTTGGTCCCGTGGCCGGTACGCATGCGCATCCAGGTGCGGCGGGGTAAGCGGGCGGCGAGTTCGGTGGCGGTGAAGCGGCCGGCTGGGGTGGTGACGCGGTGGTCGGCGCGGACCGCGAGGGCGTAGTCGAGGCCGAGTGCCCGTGCATGCCGTCGCAGCTCGCGACCGCCGTACACCTCGTCGCCGGCCAGCCAGCGGGCCGGTATCCCCAGGGCACGTACACGCTGCAGCATGGCGGCCGCGAGCTGTGGCTTGGTGGCGAACAGGGTCTCGTCGGGGACGTGGGTGAGCAGGCGGCGTTCCTCGTCGGCGGCCCACCCGGCGCCCAGGTAGAGGGCGCGGTCGATCAGCGTGTGCCCGCTTACCGAGGCGTAGGTGAGGTGGACGGAGACCTGGCACAGACCGATACCGCCGAGCGCCCCGGCGTACTGGTGGGCCGCTCCCACGCAGTCGGTCGAGGACTTCTCATCACCGGTCTCGTCCACGATCAACACCGCCTGGTCGTCCGCGAGTTCACCGGCCGCCCAGGTCATGAGCCGGTCGCGGGCCAGATCGTGGTCCCACACACCACGGGAGAGGAAGTGCTGCAGCCGGTGCGGGCCCGAGTGCCCCAGCGCCTCGCCGAGCGTCCAGCAGTTGCGCGTATCGAGCTCCATCAGCATGCCCTCGGTCATCTCCCGCGCCAGCAGGCGCGGTTCCCGGCGCGGGAAGCAGTCAGCGACCTCGGCCATCACCGCCCCGAACGCGGCCGTCCACTCCTGCCCGGCTATCGTGGCCTCCACGGCCACCTGTTCCTTGATCGTCGTCACAAACGCTCATGATCACGGTGGCCGTCCCCCTACCCTCGGCCGCCCCCGCACCCCCGTTGACCAGCACGAACACGCCAACGATCAAGAACTACAGCTGCCGTGACTGTAGTCGAAGTGACTGCCAGGGTCGGGAAAGATCCATTGAAGCAGCGGATCATCGGCGAATCCATGAGCCAGCGTTGCAGCGGCCTGGCCCACGCCAACCATGCCCAGGTCTTGGGTGGTTACATTCATCGCTGGTGTGCCCCTTCCGGCAGAAGTTTGCGGTGCGTCGCCTTCAGGGCGGCGGCCGCCCGTTCGATGTCGTCGTCGTTGGTGGCCCAGTTGGCCACGGTGAACCGCCCCGGGTTCCATAGAGATCTCAGACTGTGGTTGTGACCTGGGGTTTCGTGAGTTCCGTGTAGTAGTTGGCTTCGTATTCGACGGGCGGGACGTGGCCTATCTCACCGTGGAGTCTTCGGTGGTTGTACCAGTCGGCCCACTCGGCGGTGGCCAACTCGACCTGGGAGAGCGTCTTCCAGGGCCGCTGGGGCTTGATCAACTCGGTCTTGAACAGGCCGATCGTGGACTCCATCAGGGCGTTGTCGTACGCGTCACCGACGGATCCGATGCTCGCCGCGATGCCGGCGGCGTCCAGGTGCTCGGCGAGCTTGAACGATGTGTATTGCGACCCGGCGTCGGAGTGATGGATCAACTCTCCGGGCTGAATGGACTGTTGGTCGCGATCGCGTTGCCAGATGGCCATCTCCAGGGCGTCCAGGACAAAGACGGTCTCCTTCACGGTGGCCGCGGACCAGCCGACGATCCGGCGGGAGAAGGTGTCCACGACGAACGCGACATAGACGGTCGCAGACCAGGTCTTCACATGGGTGAAGTCCGCCACCCAGCACCGGTTCGGAGCCGCGGCGACGAAGTCGCGGTCGACCAGATCGGGGGCCCGCTGGACCTGTCCGCCGGGGATCGTGGTGATGACGCGTTTGCCGCGCACCGCGCCCTGGATACCGAGCTCGCGCATCAGGCGCTCGACAGTACAGCGGGCCACCGCATGTCCCTGCCGGTTCAGCTCTCGCCAGATCTTCCGGGCCCCGTAGACACGGTAGTTGGACGTATAGACGTCCTGGATCCTCTCCTTGAGTGCCTCGTCACGCACCGAACGGGCGGAGGGCGTCTGGAGGCGCTTGTTGTGGGCGTAGTACGTGGAAGGGGCGATCTTGCAGTCGTGTGCGGTGAGCGTCCTGCAGATCGGCTCGACCCCGCCGAAGCGGTCCCGGTGCTCGTCGATGAACGCTACGAGCGCGTGTGTGGCCGGTCGAGCTCGGCCGCGAAGAAACTCGCCGCGGCCTTCAGGATCTCGTTCGCCCGCTTCAGCTCGGCGTTCTCCTTCTTCAGCGCCTTGAGCTGGGTGGACTCCTCCCCCGTCGTCCCCCGGACGCTGCCCCGCGTCGATCTCCTGCTGCTTCATCCAGTTCCGCAGAGTCTCGCGGGAGCCGATACCGAGCTTGTTCGCGACCGCCTGCAAGGCGGCCGTCTCGTTCGGGTAGTCGTCGCGCACTTCGGCGACCATGCGCACCGCGCGACGGCGCAGCTCAAGCGGGTAACGGGAGGGTCGTGCCATGACTCAATCCTTTCACGGAATCGAGTCTCTACCTGGAGGCTTATTCACGGGGTGGTGCGGCCCGGATTTCTTGATCATCAGGACGGCCCTGCTCGGTAGTCTGATGTCTGCGAAAACGTCAGAAGTGAACCGGGGCAGGGCCGTTGAGCTGGAACGTTACGGCAGAGTTAGACAAGGATCAACTGGACGGGCTGGTGGTGCGGGTCCATCAGGCGCTCGTGGAGGACCCGGATCCTGCGGTGTCTCCGGCGCGGATGTGGTCGCTGGGCCTGTACCGGTCGGTGGTCCTGGTGCTGTTCCTCCTGCGGCAGAACCCCGTCCAGGAAGCGGCGGCGGAACTGTTCGGTGTCAGCCAGGCCACTGTTTCCCGGCGGTGGACGGGGCTGCTTCCGGTGGTGGAGAAGGCCCTCGCCGGGCATGTCCCTGATCCTGTGGAAGCCTCAGCCGGCCGGATCGTGCTCATCGACGGCACCCCGGTCACCACGTGGGACTGGGCGAGCGAAGGCACCGCTATGTTCTCCGGCAAGCACCGCGACACAGGCTTCAACCTGCAGATCGCCGCCACGCTGTCCGGAGACCTACTCGCGGTGTCCGAGCCTGTCCCGGGCTCCCGCCACGACATGTACGCCTGGCGCCAGTCCCACTTCCCGGAGACCTTCGCAGAACGGCAGAGCATGGGCGATCTTGGGTACGTGGGTTCCGGCATGCTCACCGCGAGACGCAAACCACCTGGTCAGCAACGCCCCACTGGCGCCAAGATCTACAACCGGAGCATCAGCAGCCTCCGCGCCGCCATTGAGCGAGCGATCGCACACCTGAAGGACTGGAAGATCCTCGCGACCCGCTACCGCGGCCCCCTGGCCAAGTTCCCCCTCGTCGCCAAAACCGTCACCGCCCTCACCTTCTACAAAAAGGGCTGGTGAAACCCCGTGAATAGGCCTCCAGGTGCTCGGCGAGCTTGAACGATGTGTATTGCGACCCGGCGTCGGAGTGATGGATCAACTCTCCGGGCTGAATGGACTGTTGGTCGCGATCGCGTTGCCAGATGGCCATCTCCAGGGCGTCCAGGACAAAGACGGTCTCCTTCACGGTGGCCGCGGACCAGCCGACGATCCGGCGGGAGAAGGTGTCCACGACGAACGCGACATAGACGGTCGCAGACCAGGTCTTCACATGGGTGAAGTCCGCCACCCAGCACCGGTTCGGAGCCGCGGCGACGAAGTCGCGGTCGACCAGATCGGGGGCCCGCTGGACCTGTCCGCCGGGGATCGTGGTGATGACGCGTTTGCCGCGCACCGCGCCCTGGATACCGAGCTCGCGCATCAGGCGCTCGACAGTACAGCGGGCCACCGCATGTCCCTGCCGGTTCAGCTCTCGCCAGATCTTCCGGGCCCCGTAGACACGGTAGTTGGACGTATAGACGTCCTGGATCCTCTCCTTGAGTGCCTCGTCACGCACCGAACGGGCGGAGGGCGTCTGGAGGCGCTTGTTGTGGGCGTAGTACGTGGAAGGGGCGATCTTGCAGTCGTGTGCGGTGAGCGTCCTGCAGATCGGCTCGACCCCGCCGAAGCGGTCCCGGTGCTCGTCGATGAACGCTACGAGCGCGTGTGTGGCCGGTCGAGCTCGGCCGCGAAGAAACTCGCCGCGGCCTTCAGGATCTCGTTCGCCCGCTTCAGCTCGGCGTTCTCCTTCTTCAGCGCCTTGAGCTGGGTGGACTCCTCCCCCGTCGTCCCCGGACGCTGCCCCGCGTCGATCTCCTGCTGCTTCATCCAGTTCCGCAGAGTCTCGCGGGAGCCGATACCGAGCTTGTTCGCGACCGCCTGCAAGGCGGCCGTCTCGTTCGGGTAGTCGTCGCGCACTTCGGCGACCATGCGCACCGCGCGACGGCGCAGCTCAAGCGGGTAACGGGAGGGTCGTGCCATGACTCAATCCTTTCACGGAATCGAGTCTCTACCTGACACGGGGCGGTTCACAACGACTTTCTCACCAGGGCGGCGCCCGAGATCAGCGCCGCTGAGCGGGGCGGCCCGCCAGTGTTCCTGGCCGGCGACTTCAACACACCATCGCATCTGGACTGGGTGCCTGCCGCCGCAAGCCAAAACTGCGGTTACCCCTCCATCAGCTGGCCCACCACCAAGGCCGTCGCCGACGTCGGACTCAAAGACTCCTACCGGGTCATCCACCCCAACCCGGCGAGCACGCCAGGCGACACCTGGTCCGTCCTGCATCCCAAGCACAACGGCACAACTGGTCCGGACGAACCGCATGACCGCATCGACTTCGTGCACTACACCGGCCCAGCCACACCGGTCAGCTCGACGGCCGAGGTCCGTGGCACGCCGCTGCCGGTACCCCACCATCGCAACAACGAATGGGTCAGCGACCACCGCGCCGTGGTGACGGCGTTCAGTCTGTCCTGACACATCGGCAACACAACAGCGGTGAGGATGCTGCATATTTGACGTGGTGCCACTGGCTGGCCTGCCTACGCTGCCCCTCTATGTCCCCAAACAGTCCACTCGCGGCCAGTTCCTGGCAATGAAGGAAGGCACCGACCAGATGCTCGAACAGCTCGACCTCACCGACGACGAGCGCGATGCTCTCGAAGGAGACCTCGAGGCAGGCACCGACCTCGCCGAGCGGCCCGCGGACACTCCCACACCGTAGGGGTCAGGTCGGCGGCACTGCCCAGCTATCCCACGGGTGAGGCCAAGGGGGTGTTCGCCGCGGTTGAAAAATCGCTCCAGGACTGCCCGTCCGCGGTCTACAAATCCATGCTGGGAACCTCGGTGCACGCGAACCTCTCACTGGGCAAACCACTGCTGCGAGGTGACCGCTCGGGGCGCATCGAGGGGGGGGTGCCTCTATGTCTTTCGTCAAGGCGCCTGAGTTCGGTTTGGGCTGGTTTGGCCTGCTGGGGTCATGCGGCGAGTTCGATGCCCTCGGGGAGGCGGGGTTCGTAGAAGGTGCCGTCGCGGAGCATGGCGAACAGGACGCTGATGCGTTGGCGGGCCAGGCGGAGGAGGGCCTGGGTGTGGGTCTTGCCGCGGGCGCGTTGTTTGTCGTAGTAGGTGCGGGAGGCCGGGTCGGCGTTCATGCAGGCGAAGGCGGACAGGAACATGGCCCGTTTGAGCTGCCGGTTTCCGCCTCGGGGTGCGTGCTCGCCGTGGATGGAGGTCCCGGAGGATTTCGTGGTGGGGGCGAGTCCGGCGTAGGAGGCCAGGTGGGCGGCGGTGGGGAAGCTGGCGCCGTCGCCGACGGTGACCAGCAGGACGGCGGCGGTCCTGACGCCGACGCCGGGCATCGACGTCAGGACCGGGGAAAGAGGGTGGGCCTCCAGCAGGGTGTTGATCTGGGCTTCCAGGGCCCGACGCTGGGTGTGGACGGTGGCCAGGGAGGCGGCCAGGGTGGGGATGACGATGTCGAGGGTGCCGGTTCCCGGGACGATGACGGTCTGTTCGTCCAGTGCGTCGAAGACGTCGTCGATCAGCCGCTGGGCCATGCGTGGGGCCTTGGGCCGGATCAGTTCGACGAGTCTGCGGCGGCCGGCTTTGCGCAGGGCGGCCGGGGAGCCGTGACGCTCCAGCAGCCAGGTGACGGCCTGGTGGTCCAGGCGGGGGCCCAGGACGCGTTCCAGGCTGGGGTGGAACTGGGTGAGCAGGCCGCGTATCCGGTTGGAGGTGCGGGTGGCCTCGGCGGCGAGGTCTTGGTCGAAGCCGACCAGGACAGTGAGCTCGGCGGTGATCTCGTCGGTCAGTTCCAGCGAGCGCAGGGTGTGGGGCATCGTCCGGGCGGCGTCGGCGATAACCGCGGCGTCCTTCGCGTCGGTCTTGGCCTCGCCCGGGTAGAGGTCGGCGATCCGGCGCATCGCGAGTCCCGGCAGGTAGGCGACCTGGCAGCCGGCATCGCGGGCGACGGTCAGGGGCAGAGCGCCGATCGAGGCGGGCTGGTCCACGATCACCAGGACGGTGCCGAACTTCGCGGCCAGCTTTTCGAACACGGCCCGCAGCTTCGGCTCGCTGTTGGGCAGCTGCTTGTCGAAGACCTTCTTGCCGGCCGGGGTGACTCCGTGGCCGTGATGGGCACTCTTGCCGACGTCCAGGCCGAGGAACACGCCCACGTCTTCGGTGTCGAACATCGCGCCCTTTCAAGGGTGTTGGCGGTGCCGGCCTCGGCAGTGGTGTCGTACTCGCGCATCCACGTTATGCAGACCTGCCATCCGAGAGCTGTCCGGCATTGCGCCGGACCGGGTGGCGGCCGGACCTCTCATCAGCGTCTCCGACGGCACCTCCCGGGCCCGGTGACACCACCCCCCAGGTCATCGACTTCGACAGGGGGACACAGTCATGCCGGGCCCGGAGGCCAGCGGCCCTCTTGCAGGACCGCGGAAAACATAACGGGGGGGGTCGGCGGGCGCGGTGGTAGCCGTGCGGCAGCTTAGGGCGGCCTCGTGGGGTATGTGGCCTCGCGGGTGGATGGCAGTGATCTCTTCCACTTCGGCGGGATCCATACGGTCCAGGCCTACGCCGACCGCATCGGTGAGTACCCCATAGTGCGTGGCGGCGATCTCCGGCCCTGGGCTGCGCGCCGGCTCCAGCAGGCCCCGCCACCGTCCCCACGCCACCCGGGCCGACGTGGTCAGCAAGATCGTCTCTCTGCGGCAGAACTGCCACTTCGGGCCAGTGAAGTCAAGACGTACCTCGACCGAGAGGTGTCACGACATCGAGATCGCCTGCTCTGCGGTCTGCCACATCCTCAAGAAGCTGGGGATGAACCGACTGCCCGCCTCCCTGCGCTACCAGCGCCACGACAAGCGCTCTACCCGTTACGGGAAACAGCTGCCGGGCAACCGGGTCCAGGTCGACGTCAAGTTCATCGAACCGGTCGGCGTCCCGACCGTGACCTCCGCCGCGGTCCCGGTCACCGGCAAGCTGCCGAAGGCACGGCGTCGGGCCAACTACTACCAGTTCACGGCCATTGACTACTGCACCCGGCTGAGGGTGCTGCGCATCCACCCGCGGTGCGACCAGAAGACCGCCATCCAGTTCCTCTACTTCTTCTGGACACCTGCCGTTGCGCGTCGAGGTGATCCAGGCAGACAACGGCGCGGAGTTCCGATGCGCCTTCCACTGGCACGTGCTGGACAAGGGCATCGCCCACACCTGCATCAAACAGGCGTCCGCACACCTCAACGGCAAGATCGGCTCCGGGCAGATGCACACCTGGGCCCACAAGCTCATCATGAGCGTGCTGCACAGCGCGCTGGTCCCCCGGCGGCGAAGCTCATGCCGTCCAGCAGGTACCCGCACGATCACGGCGATGGTGCCCGCGCCGATCGCGAGGGAGGTCAGCGCCTCGGTTTGTTGCGGAGGGTGTCCTCGATGTAGCCCTGCGAGAAGGTGGAGCCCGTCTGCCGCAGATACTTCGCGTACGCTAATGCCGAGCGCGTCGGCGAACGCCCCGGGAGACCCGCGGGCTTGCCGATGCCGCTCTCCGCCGCCTTCCGGCCCTCCGGCGCGAGATCTGGCCGACGAGGATCACCAGACGATGCCGCAGGACGAGTTGCGGGAGGTGACGTACCCTCACAGTGCAATGTCGCCCCATTGGCTGAGCAGGATCTCGCCGAGCTCTTCCGCCTGTGGTGCCGTGCCGTCGGGGAGGGGCAGCTCCGTCCAAATGACTTTGCCCGTATGTGTGTAGCGAGTACCCCAGCGTTCAGTGAACTGGGCAACCAGGAAGAGTCCGCGCCCGCCCTCGTCAGTGGCCTTCGCCCGGCGCAGCCGGGGTGAAGTGCTGCTGCCGTCAGAGACCTCCAAGATCAAGGTGCCTCCGTTGGAACCATTGGTCAGCACCGTCCGGAGCAGCCGGACGCCAATCGGCTCGGTGCCGTACCTGATGGCGTTGGTGATCAGTTCGCTGAGAATGAGTTCGGCGGTGAAGGCGACCTGCTCCAGGCCCCACTCAGTCAGCCGACGGGCGCAGGCTGTGCGCACCGGCGCCACCGCCGCCGGGTCGCGGGGCACGTCCCACTCGGCGACGTGCTCGGAGCCAAGTCGGTGGGTGCGGGCCACGAGCAGCGCGATGTCATCCCTGGGACGGTCCGGCAGCATGGCCTCCATCACCGCCGCGCAAGTGGCCTCCGGGGTGCGATCCGGTCCTGCCAACGCATCGCGCAGGGTCTCAAGCCCGACGTCCAGGTCGCGGTCGCGTTCTTCGATCAGTCCGTCGGTGAAAAGCACGAGCCGGGATCCCTCGGGCAGGGTCAGCTCGGCGCTTTCGACAGGCAGGCCGGCGCCCAGTCCCAGTGGCGGGGAGACGGGCAACTGGGGGAAGTCCACGGTCCCGTCGGGGTGGATTACCGCCGGCCCTGGATGGCCCGCGGTAGCGAGGACCAGTCGCCCGGAGATGGGGTCGTAGACGGCGTACTGGCAGGTCGCGCCGGTGATCATTCCCTTCCCGTCCTCCGCTGCCGCTTCTTCTTCTGCGTCGATCTGGGCCACCAACTCGTCCAGTCGGCCCAGCAGTTCCTCCGTGGGCATGTCCAGGCCGGCGAAGTTGAGAACGGCGGTGCGCAGTCGGCCCATGGTGGCCGCGGCATGCAGACCGTGGCCAACGACATCACCAACCACCAGGGCCACCCGGGTGCCGGACAGCGGGATGACGTCGAACCAATCACCGCCCACACCGGCCTGAGCCGGCAGATAACGATAGGCGGCCTCCAGAGCCTGCTGCTCGGGCAGCCGACGAGGCAGCAGGCTGTTCTGCAGGGTGACAGCCATGGTGTGTTCGCGCGTGTAGCGGTGGGCGTTGTCAATGCACACCGCGGCCCGGGCAGCCAGTTCCTCGGCGAAGGACACGTCCTCGTCCTCGAACGACGCGGAACCACCCGCCCGCCAGAATTCCACCATGCCCAGCACCACACCGCGGGCCCGTAACGGAACCACGATCAAGGAGTGAATGCCGTGGTCGAGGACCCGCTGGGCACGTTCTGCGTGCTGAGCCCGCCAGTCGTCAGAGCTCCTCAGGTCCCGAACCAGAACCGGTCGGCTGCTGTCCATTGCTGCGGAGACGGGGTGGCCGGGGACGAACCGGATCAACTCGCCGACGGGGTAGAGCAGATCGTCCGTGTCCAGACCAGCGACCGCGGTACGGCGCATTTCGGTGACCCCGGTGGCGGCACCGGGGGAATCCTCACCATGCAGAACCACATCCAGCAGCTCGACAGTGACGACATCGGCGAACCGGGGTACCGCTACCTCCGCCAACTCCTCGGCGGTGCGCTTCACGTCGAGGGTGGTGCCGATCCGCAGGCCGGCGTCATAGAGCAACTTCAACCGTTCGCGCTCCGCCTCGACCCTGCCGGACAGAGCCCACAGCTCGGTGGTGTCCCGGAGCGTCACCGCACTGCCGACCGGACCGTGCGGCGCCATCCGCTTGCTGACCGCAAGCAGCCGGCCCGCCGCTAAGTGCACCTCATCGGTGATGGCGCCGTCGGAGGCCAGCAGCTCGGCCAGGTCCTCTCCCAGCCCCAGATCGGTGACGTGGCGCCGCTCTGCGTCCGCCGGCAGATCGAGCAGTCGCCGCGCCTCGTCATTGGCCAGCAGGAGCCGCCCGTTACCTCCGATGATCAGTACGCCTTCCCGCACAGCATGCAGGACCGCCTCGTGGTGGTCGTAAATCCGGGTCATCCCGACCGGGCCCAGGCCATGGGTGAGCCGCCGTAATCGGCGGCTCACCAGGACCGCCCCGCCTGCAACGACGAGCAGGGCCGCGGCAGCGCCACCGAACAGGGCCGGTAGCTGCCTGATGAATGGCTTGTCGCCCGCCGTCTCCGCGTAGGGTCCCATCACGGGCTTCTCTACGTGATGCGGCTCGCTGTGGGCGAGGGTGGCCCTGTCGGACCTGTACATGACAGCATCGACGCCTGTGACCTTCCGTCCGGCCTCGGAACGCAGCGCGGCGGTCGGGTTCGGGCTGTTCAGCGCCACGATATCCAGGGAGTTCGCGAACGTCTGCGCGGTTACATGCGCCCGGTTCCGGGCATCCGGCACGCCGTCGCGTCGCGCCTGCACCGCGAGAGCCACCAGCGCAGCGGCGACGAGCAGTACCGCGGTCGCCAACCGCAGAAGGAAGACCTCGCCGACGAGGCTGCGCACACTCAGCAGCGAGCGCAGGGGGCGCCGCCACACCACTCCCCTCCGACGAGGTCTGTCTTCCTCCTGTCGCTCATGGTGTCCATGCGCCGGCTCATGGACCATTCCGAGCTCATCAGGCGCTCCACGTCCAAATCGGCTCGAAGTTCCATCCATATCACCTTTCTACCGTTTCCTGTCCGAAGGCGCTGACCATAGGACGATCGGAACGGGGAAGTCCGAACAGCGAAGACAGCAAGCGGCCCGGGTACCGAACGCCACAACACGGTGGGTCCACGACGTGGCGACCCGTGCCGACACACCAGTCGGCCGACCGGCGCGTCGGCACGCCGCGCACAGTTCCGGCAGCGAGTGACATAGGTGTTCCTGAACGACCTGGACACCAGGTGACGAGCGCTGGCGCGGAGCGGTTCCCGCCCTCGGCCGACTGTGGCGCGACGAACGAATCCACACTTCCTCATACGGTTCGATAAACATCCCGCGTGCCGTGCCTACGCTGAAGCGCATCGGTTTTCCCCGGCCCTCCCCCACCCCGACTTCCTTCCTGAGCTCCCAGAACGCCACGCCCGCAGCTGGCCCTGGTGGACAACGCCAAGAGCTGAGGCATCCCCACCCCCTGGATGGACCAGCAGGTCGCCGACAACTTCGAGCGCGTGATCGACAAGCTGAACGATGACCACGAGGAGGCTCAGAATTTCGGCCGACAATTCCCCACTTGATCGTCGCAGCAGCCGACGCGCGGTTCTCCGATCGTCGGTGTGAACGGTCCGGGAACCCGGCTCGGGGGCGGGGAGAGAATCAACCGCTGGAGGCCTATTCACGGGGTTTCACCAGCCCTTTTTGTAGAAGGTGAGGGCGGTGACGGTTTTGGCGACGAGGGGGAACTTGGCCAGGGGGCCGCGGTAGCGGGTCGCGAGGATCTTCCAGTCCTTCAGGTGTGCGATCGCTCGCTCAATGGCGGCGCGGAGGCTGCTGATGCTCCGGTTGTAGATCTTGGCGCCAGTGGGGCGTTGCTGACCAGGTGGTTTGCGTCTCGCGGTGAGCATGCCGGAACCCACGTACCCAAGATCGCCCATGCTCTGCCGTTCTGCGAAGGTCTCCGGGAAGTGGGACTGGCGCCAGGCGTACATGTCGTGGCGGGAGCCCGGGACAGGCTCGGACACCGCGAGCAGGTCTCCGGACAGCGTGGCGGCGATCTGCAGGTTGAAGCCGGTGTCGCGGTGCTTGCCGGAGAACATAGCGGTGCCTTCGCTCGCCCAGTCCCACGTGGTGACCAGGGTGCCGTCGATGAGCACGATCCGGCCGGCTGAGGCTTCCACAGGATCAGGGACATGCCCGGCGAGGGCCTTCTCCACCACCGGAAGCAGCCCCGTCCACCGCCGGGAAACAGTGGCCTGGCTGACACCGAACAGTTCCGCCGCCGCTTCCTGGACGGGGTTCTGCCGCAGGAGGAACAGCACCAGGACCACCGACCGGTACAGGCCCAGCGACCACATCCGCGCCGGAGACACCGCAGGATCCGGGTCCTCCACGAGCGCCTGATGGACCCGCACCACCAGCCCGTCCAGTTGATCCTTGTCTAACCCTGGCTATTCAGCGGAATTGGTTGAGCTGACAGCCTGACAGCAGAAAGGTGCCGTTGACCTGCGAGGATGCGAGTGTCTACGTCGTATCCGCTGCAGAGAGCAAGGCACCTTTCTGGTGGTCGAGAGTACAGGGTGGGACCGTCGGCTGTCCGTGGCTGCTGACGGGAAGAAGCTGGTAGGGCACGCGGGGGCGGTGCTGCTGCGGAAACTGGCCGACCGCCTGGGGCTGACGGGTGGACTGGCCCGGGTGCTGCCGTCGAGTACGGCGGCCGGGTGGCGGGAGCGGAGCGGGGTGCTGGTCCAGCTGGCTGTGGCGATCGTGCTCGGAGCACGGAGTCTGCTGGAGGCCGAGCAGCTCCACCTGCACCACCAGCAGCTCTTCGGTCCGGCTGTGTCGGACTCGACGATGCGCCGGGTGCTGGCCGGCCTCGACGAACACACGCTGCGAAAGATCGCGAAGGTGCGGCGGCGGGTGCGCCGCCAGGTGTGGGGCCTGCTGCATCTGCGGCCGGGCGGCTTCCCCTATCTCACCGTTGCCGGACGGCACTTGAAGGGCTGGATCGTCGTGGACCTGGACGCCACGGTCATCACTGCCGCTTCGAAGAAGGAAGGGGCAGCGGCGACGTTCAAGGGCACGTTCGGCTTCCACCCGCTGGCCGGCTGGTGCGCGAACACTGGTGAGAGCCTGGCAATGGAGCTGCGCTGCGGGAATGCCGGGGCGAACACCGTCGAGGACCACCTGCGCGTGCTGGCGGCCTGTCTGGAGCAGGTCCCCGGCTCCTCGCAGGCCAAGCTCCTCATCCGCGTCGACGGCGCCGGGGCCACGCACGGTCTGCTGGAGCACCTGGAGTCACTGAACACGAAGCGGCGCACGGTCCGTTACACCGTCGGCTGGAAGATCACGCCCGAGGACGAGGCGGCGATCGCGAAACTCCCCGAAAGCGCATGGGAGACCTCCCTGCACCAGGACGGCAGCGTCCAGGAGGGCTACCAGGTCGCCGAGTTGACCGGGGTGAACACCCGCGAGGGCTGGCCCCAGGGGATGCGGCTGATCGTCCGCCGGGTCAGACCCTCACGGCGGCAGCACAAGAAGCTGACCGACTTCGAGAAACAGACCGGCTGGCGCTACTCGATCACCGCGACGAATATCCGGCACCTGTGGGGCATCCCCGGCTCGCACCAGGTCCAGTTCCTCGATGCCCTGCACCGCGACCACGCCGAGGTCGAGGATCGCATCCGCACCGGCAAAGCCATGGGCCTGCACAACCTCCCGTCCAAGTCGTGGCAGGTCAACGCCGGATGGATGCTTGCCTGCAACCTCGCGGCTGATCTCGACGCCTGGCTGCGGCTGCTCACCCTGCACGACCAGGACGGGCTCGAACACGCCGAGCCGGACACCATGCGCTTCCGCCTCTACCACCTGCCCGCCCGCCTCGCCGACCACGCCCGACGCCGCTACCTGCGCATCGAACGGACCTGGCCCTGGGCAAAGGCGTTCACCACCTGCTGGAGCAGGCTCACACAGCTTCCGGCCGTCACCTGACAGCCGGCCCCGCCCCGACCAGGACCAGGAAGGAGGAGGACCGCAGTCTCCGGGCCTGTGGAACCCGGCGCACCCCGCGGCGTTACGCGACGGCCCGTCCTCCAACGGCAGAGGACATTACGGGCGAACCGCCGGATCACTCAGCGACCGAAACCCGCTGACGAATCGAGGCTAACCCTGCCGTAACGTTCCAGCTCAACGGCCCTGCCCCGGTTCACTTCTGACGTTTTCGCAGACATCAGACTACCGAGCAGGGCCGTCCTGATGATCAAGAAATCCGGGCCGCACCACCCCGTGAATAAGCCTCCTGGACGACCCGGCACCAAATCGGCGAACAGTCGACGAACAGGGGGAGACCTGACGCATGGTCAGGTTCGGTCCGGCAGAACCACCACGAGCAGCAGCGATCGCCGGTGAAGGGCGGTGAACACCTCAGCAGACAATTGATCAGCCACCAAACCCACGCGTACAAAGGAGGCGCTCTGATCAGAGTTCTGTGCGACACGTTTTAGGCAGTCGAGATCCGCAAGGCAGCGCCATTGAGCTGGTGGCCCGCCCCGATGAGCCTCTGCGCTCAGGATCGGGCGCGGGTTCAAGGCTGGGTCTTACCGCTTGTGACCGCCGTCACGCCACTATCGGGTTGCCTAGCGATGCGTCTTTGTACGGTCCACCGAACCTATTGAACTGGGTCAACACACAGTTTCCTCGCGAGCTTGGCCTTTCCCGTCGCTACGTGATTACTTTCGTTAAGCAGTAATCCGATCACAGGAGGGCGGAGGCCTCTTGGCTCACTCTGGAAATACAGGATTTTTTTCTACGACAGGCGCCCATGGTTATGGATTTAGCAGTTCCCTTGAGTCTGCATCGCCAAAGACACCCTTAAGGAGAAGAATAAATCATGCGGCAAACTATCTGCACCACAGCCGCTGTTGGTGCCGCACTCCTGGCCCTTTCTCTCGCGAAGGGACCTTCGTACGCGCTCGAACCTCACCTCGATTATTTGACACCACAACGGGCAGTGGAGTCACGGCAGATTTCTCAAACACTAGAAAAAAGGGAACTCCCCACAGCGATTGTTTCACTCGGCGACAGTTTTATCGCCGGCAATGGTGGCCGATGGCTCGGCAATTCGTCCACTCTCTCAGGCGGTCGCAACGGAACCGACCGGGCTTGGAATGGGTACACCCGGGATGGCCATGTCGTGTACGGCACCTCATACGACAACCGCTGCTATCGATCTGACGTCGCAGAGATTCAAAGTGTCGCGTTACACATAGACAGGAAGATTAACCTTGCCTGCTCTGCCGCGAAGACTGAAAATTTACTCAGCAGTAAAGGTGGAGGGAGCGGGTTCAAAGGCGAGCCACCGCAAGGTGATCAGCTTGCCGACATCGCCAAGGGTGCACGCGTCAAGATGATCGTCGTTTCTACCGGGGGAAATGATCTCGGCTTCGGATGGATATTGGCCAAATGTATGAGTGCGTACATGGCGACACCCGCTTCGCATCAGATCCACTGTCGTAAAGTCGCTCAGCGTCAGGTCGACGAAATGATGGCGGCCACGAAAACTCGTGTGAGCATGGTTCTGAAGGGCATCCACAGAGTGATGAAGGATGTCGGCTATTCACGGGAAGAATACCGACTTGTACTGCAATCCGCCCCCTCTCCTTTCCCTAGGGCTCGGGAGATTCGCTATCCTGAAAGCGGCTTTGACCGGGTCACGATGGGCGGGTGTCCAATATGGAACAGCGACGCCGACTGGGCTCGTGACAAATTCACTCCGGAGTTCGCAAAGGCGCTACGTGAGGTCGCGAATGCACACAAGGCCGACTTCCTCGATCTTCAGGATGCATTTCAGGGTCGGGAGGCGTGCTCCACATCCACATCACTGGTCGGACCAGAAGGCCCGTCGGCAACGCGCAACGAATGGGTCCGTTCCGCCGCCGTCGCACAGGGTGACATTGAAGAGATAATTCATCCCAACGCTTATGGGCAGCAAGCCCTGGGACAGTGTCTAACCCTAATTTACACACGCGGCCCTGGAGAATATGAATGCACAAATACCTTGGGGCAAGGCCCCGAGGGGATGGGTGTTCGTCGTCTTTCTCAGAACGTTCGCTGACCGGAGAGATATGCTTGCCTCGTAGCGGCAGGGAGGAAGAATCAGGTGGAGTTGGACGAGCCGTCCACCCGCTGCTTGGATGCACCACGCATACTGCACGACCATTGACGCTCAGTCGGTTCGGTCAATTGCGCGGAGGTCTTCCGGAGTGAGTTCGAGCTCGTATCGGTTCAGATACCACTGACAAGCGAACACTGTGCTGCGGACGATCCACCCGTAGTGATCCGTGATCGCTGGTGCGATGCTGGCTCGGACGGCGAACAGGCGCTTCAGTTCCTGTTCGAGGTGCTTTCGCAGCAGGGCCCGGGCTTCGGAGACCGAGCAGGACCATCGATCGACGGTGAGGAGAAGTGCGTTGGCGGCGTTGCTTTGGTGGTCGCGTTCTACGGTATTCAGGTCGTTCGCAAGCCGAATGATGTAGCCGGCACGCTTGAGGACCGAGATAAGCAGGTCTGTCTCCTCCGGCAGGACGTCGGCCGGCGCGCTGGTGATGAAGGCTGCCCAGTGGGTAGCTTCGACGGCGATCGAGGAGCGGGCGGTGCGCATATACGTAACGAAGTCCGGCTGCCGCACGGTCCGGTGCCGCCAAGCCAATTCTTGCAGCATTCCAGTGCTCGCTTGTTGCCAGAGCTCTTGCCAGCGTTCTTGGTGCTGCTGTGCTTCCGGTGAGTCCATGACTCGGCGCATGCTGTCAACGAGCGCCAGCAGTAGCTGTTGGAGGCGGCCGGTCCCGGATGCCGGCAGTACCGCTTCTTCCTTGCCTGCCGGGCCGCTGAGGACACGAAGCCACTCCTGTGTGAGTGTCTGGAGGCCTTCCAGGGTGTTGGGTTCGCCTATCTCTTCGTCAAGAACGTCGTCATATGCGAAGACCACGACGCAGTGTCGGGCGAACTCCAGCGCAGTCCGGTACGGGGCACCGTCGTACGAGACGGCGGCGCACAGGGGCATCCAGCGCAGGATGTCTCCGGCTCTCCCGTGGACCACTGCTGGGTAGTCCTGCGCCCAGGAGACCAGGTCGCGACGGATGTTCTGCGCGATGTCCAGGATCTGCGGCGGCAGTGGTAGTGGAGAACGACTGAGTCGTTCAAGCTGTGCTACCTCGGCAAAGGGCACTATCGCGCCTGGATTGATCGTCGTGGTCACTGGTTCTCCAAACTGGCGGTGAGCACAGCTGCGTTAATGATCACCTCGGGCGCGTATAAGTCCTTGTCGTGCCACAAGGGTGGGTGGCTGTATTGCGGCGTGGCCGTGCGGGCAAGGTGAGCTCGGCCCAAACGGACAGCCTCTTTTGCTCGGCTCTGGGTATCTGAGGCCGGGAGGTTGACGAGCAGATGAACGCCGTAGGCGGTCTCTTCCACCGTGCCGCCCCAGACCCCCCACGAGCCGTCAGGATGCTGCGTCTCCAGCAGCCATTGCACGGTCGCGGTCAGAGCCGGCGCGGATCGGGCACCATCGAAGCGGTGCAATGCGAGAGCGGCGCAGAACGTGGCGTAGTAGGGGGAGGCGTGCCATCGGTCCTCCCACCCACCCCAATCCCGCTGCTGGGAGTAAAGCCAGTGAGAGACTTTCTGGATCGCCTGGGCGTAGCGTCGCTTTTCCGCGGGGTGGGCGAGGACGTGCAGGCTCAGAGCTTCGAGCACATGGGCGTTGGTGGTAACGGACTGACCTTGCTCACCTGGCCAGGTACAGAAGTGGGTATCGAGTTCGTACCGGAGCAACGGGCTGAAGTCGGGTCGCTCTCCGAGAAGGGTGAGGGACGCCAGGACCATGCTGGTGGTGTCCGCGTCCGCAGGCAGCCCGGCAGCGGTTGCTGCACCTTCCGACTGTAGGGAAGCGTGCAGACTACGGCGCAGGTGGTGTGGAACGACGATGGTGATGCCGGAGTGCAACAGCCAGTTCAGTACCCACGCGCGCTCGAATACAGGCGTCGGCCATACGCAGGGGAGCGCCCCGCCGTGTTGCTGGACTGCCCGTTCCAGATATCGGCGGACTGCCTGTGAATCGCGTCGCCCGGAACCATCAGCGGCAGCCAGCCAGGCAGCTGAGGCAGCGGGAGACGCGCCGATGCTCCCCTCTGCCGAGAGATGGGCCTTGTCCAGCCAGGAGCTTTCACCGAAGGTCTCCGCGGCATGCAGCAGTTTGGGCTCCAACGGTGCGGGACTGGACAGCATGGAACGCAATGCGGCGAGTCTGCCCTCGCTGCGGTGAGCCAACTCGCGCAACCATCCGGGCAGATGCTCTGGTCTGTCTCCCGTCAAGCTCTTGTGGCTCAGTTGATGCTCGATGCGCGGAACCAGCACGGAGACCACAAGATCCGCGGCCGGCAGATCGGGCACATCGGCCTCGGCGAGATCGGCGAGACCGCACAGAGCTCTGCGTACCGCGGCGGCGGTCCGAGACTCGCGCGGCTGTCGCTGCTGAACAGTCAGTAGAGCCTCGGTCGCGCTGAGTGTAGGGACGAGCGCATATCCGGCATGCGCCGGTCCCCAATATCCCTGTGGCCGCTGAGTAGTGAGCAGGAAATCGACTCGCTCGGTATGCCCGATGAAGTCTGGCAGCAGGGAAACGACCCGTCCGGTTTCATACACGGAGGGGCTGATCTGACCCTGCGCTTTCAGGCTCGCCAGTATCGCCTGCGCGTAGTCCGCAGCACTGGCGGGCCACCTTCTCCCTGGAGGCTCAGCTCGCGGGGCCCACCGTTCGGACGCAGTCATGGAAACCTCGCACTGACTCTGGGCGAAATGAACTGAGCTGACGATCATTCGGGTCGTGGTCCATATACGCCCCTCATGGCGTTACCTGCCGACATCACTGCCCGGATCGGGCACGGCCGTCGTTGGTCACCTTCGGGGAGGAGACCCTCGCCGCATCTGTCTCGTGGGGGCACGGATGTAGTAGGTGGTCCGACGAGGCATCCGCCGATGACGACGGCCGGCTGGAGGCTCTCGCGCCCCGGCCCTCTTTGAGACGGCTTCTTCGCGCCAGTGACGGACGCAGCTCCTTCGGCAGGGAGAAGGTGATCGACTCCTCGGCCGCCTTGACCAGCTCCACATCGCCGTACCCGCGCTGGGCGAGCCACTCCAGGACCTGCTCCACCAGGACCTCCGGCACGGACGCGCCCGACGTCACACCGACCGTGGTCACGCCCTCCAGCCACGCCTCGTCGATCTCGTCCGCGAAGTCCACGAGATACGCCTCGCGCGCACCCGCGAGCTTGGCGACCTCCACCAGCCGCTTGGAGTTGGACGAGTTGCGCGAACCGACGACGATGACCAGCTCCGCCTCGGCGCCCATCTGCTTCACCGCGAGCTGACGGTTCTGCGGGGCGTAGCAGATGTCGTCGCTGGGCGGGGAGATCAGCTGCGGGAACTTCTCCTTGAGCGCGTCGACGGTCTCCATCGTCTCGTCCACGCTCAGCGTGGTCTGGGAGAGCCAGACCACCTTGGACGGATCGCGCACCTCGACCCCGGCGACGTCGCCGGGACCGTCGACGAGCTGGATGTGGTCGGGGGCCTCGCCGGACGTGCCGATGACCTCTTCGTGGCCCTCGTGCCCGATCAGGAGGATGTCGTAGTCCTCCTTGGCGAAGCGGACGGCTTCCTTGTGGACCTTGGTGACCAGCGGGCAGGTCGCGTCGATGGTGGCGAGCCTGCCGCGCTCGGCCTCCTCGTGGACGACAGGGGCGACGCCGTGCGCCGAGAACATCACGATGTTGCCCGGCGGCACCTCCTCCGTGCGCTCGACGAAGACGGCGCCCTTCCTCTCCAGGGTCTGCACGACGTACTTGTTGTGGACGATCTCGTGCCGGACGTACACGGGAGCGCCGTACTGCTCCAGGGCCTTCTCGACGGCGATCACGGCGCGGTCCACACCCGCGCAGTAGCCACGGGGGGCGGCGAGCAGGACACGGCGGCCAGTGGTGGGAGTGTTCATGAGCGCCTGCGCACAGCGGAGGCGGCAAGGTGACGCAACGCATCCTTGGCCGCCGGTTCGATCGGGAGGGTATCCAGGGTGGTCATCGCTTCCTCATACCGCTGGGTGATCATGCTTTCCACCATGCGGGGGGCGTCGGTGGCAGTGATGATGCCGCGTGCCACCTGCGCCTGCTCCTCCGTCAGGGTGGGACAGCCGTGGTAATGGCGAAGCTGATCGGCCTGAGAGCGGCTGGCGCGCCTGAGAGCCAGGGAAATGAGCACAGTGGCTTTGCCCTCCCTCAGATCATCAAGGGCGGGTTTGCCTGTGGCTGCCGGGTCGCCGAATACTCCCAGCAGGTCATCCCGGAGCTGGAACGCCTCCCCGACGGGGATGGCGTAGGAGGACAGGGCGGCGAGCAGGGTCGCATCTGCTCCAGCGAGGGTCGCGCCGAGCTGGAGGGGCCTCTCTACCGTGTATTTGGCAGTCTTGTAGCGGATAACGGTGAGTGCGCAGGACATCTCCGGCGGCCGATGGCCGTTGACCAGGTCAAGGTACTGGCCATGTACGAGCTCGGTGCGCATCTCGTCCAGCAGTGGCAGCACAGCAGACATCTGTTGCCGGGTCAGGCCGCCACTGTGCAGGAGCTCGTCCGACCACACCAGCGCCAGGTCCCCCAGGAGGATGGCCGCGCCAGTACCAAACTGGTCCGCGGCACTGGGGGGACCTGGATGCTGCCGGGCAAAGTGACGGTGCATCGTCGGCCGGCCGCGGCGGCTGTCGGAGCGGTCCATCACGTCGTCGTGAATGAGAGCGAAGGCGTGGATGAGTTCCAAAGCGGCTGCCAAGTGACACGCTGCCCGGATCCTCCCCCCGCCCGCCGCGTGCCAACCAACCATACTGAAGACAGGGCGGACGCGTTTCCCACCGGACGATATGAACTGACGTAACGGCGTGGTCAGGTCGGGCAGATGCGGGACGCGGCTGGCCATTTTTCTGGCGAAGAAGTCGTCCAGGACCTCTTCGACGCTCTCCCTGATCCGGCTCAGGTCAAGGACGGGAGGTGAGTGAGTCATGCCGGCTCCTCGTCGTACATCGTGTTCCACTGACCTGGCAGTCATGGTCCCAGTGCTCCTGTCCTGTGGCATTGCAGTTCCTGGACGATCTCGTGTCGGACCCGGACCGGAGCCCCGTACTGCTCCAGCGCCTTCTCGACCGCGGGATCTCTCGGTCACCGCCGGCGCATGCCCCGCGGGGGGCGAGCAGGGCACCGCGACGGGTGGTGGAGGAGGGGTTCATGCGTTCCTCCCTACCGCAGAGTCGGAGAGGCGGCCCAGCGCGTCCTTGGCGGCAGGGTTGATGGGGGCGGTGTCCAGGGTGGTTAGGGCATTCTCATGCCGCACGGTGATCATGTCTTCGACCAGGCCAGGGCGGTCGAAGCATGCGAGTTCTCCACCACGTCATGAACCGACTCCGCCCGCGACGGATAACCCGACAGGCGACCTGCCTGACGCAGCCGCTCGAAGTCCTTGCCACGGCCCGTGAGCAGCTTGTGCACATACGCCTCATGACTCGTATCAAAGACCAAGGTGTCTCGGGGCGAGTCGAACACCCGGTGCAGCGCCAGCGTCAGCTCCACCACACCCAGATTCGGCCCCAAATGCCCACCCAACGCACACACCTTCGAGACCAGGAACCGGCGGACCTCCCCCGCTAACTCGGGCACATCCTGCGCTGGCAGAGCACGTAGATCCTCGGGTCCGGCGATGTCATCAAGACGCACACCCCTGGTGAGCGCATTGGGCGTTCCGGCCATGACAGTAGATTCCCTTCACCCAGGGCCCGGGCGGACATGGCCGGATGCACTCCTCAGCCCGGCCACCCGGGGATGGGAAGAAGCACAGGCGGGTAAGACAGCCAGTGAATCGCGTCGGCCCCGCTCGGTAGCAGAGGGCACAATCACCGAAACCGTGCACACTGCGTGACTTTGCGCACTTGTGAAAGCCCGTGTGTCCGGAAGATTGTGTATGTGCGTATCCGATGACGGTGGCGGGGCCGGGTGGTCCTGCCCGTCGGCAAGGGAGATCGTGTGACTGAGATCCACTGATCCGAGGCGCCAGATGGGGCCGGTTTCGGCTGAGCAGGTTGGGGGCCTTCGCGTGCGAGAGCTCCTCGACGCCAATGTTGAACCGACCGTGTTCCTGGCGGGCCGTAGTCTGGCAGTGCCCTCTCGTGCGCCCTTGGTGCGCTTCAATTCCTCGAGGTACGCCCTTTCTTGTCCTCTTCGGGATGAACGGTCCGCGTACCATCCTCATTGGGCTGGGGCGGGTGCCGAACCGGCTGGGTGCAACCCGGGCTGCGTCGGTCCCCCGAGCCGGACATTGCAGCGAGCCGCTACTGCCGTGCCACTACTCATTAGCTGGCTGCCGTCGGAACGGGATTTGACCAGGGGTTTCAAGAGCGTCCCGCACCCAGGCCTAGAGAATGTCAGCCATCAACGGGTCAGGAAAGGATGCCATGCACTAAATGCGAGCGTTCGTGTGTGCAGCAGCGGCCACATTGCTTTCATGCTCTTTGGCCACCCTCACTGCAACACCGGCAGCCGCTGCGACGGCGGTCACCTGTGAGGGCACGCTCACCCTCAATTACGACCCAGGCCTGACCCTTCAGCCGCATACAGTCACCGCCTCCGGCTTCACCACATACTCCTGCGTCGCCAACGGCGTACCCGTCGAGGCCGACATCGAGGCAGAAGCCACTCTTTCCAACGCCACGTGCACCAGCGGTCGCGCTGCCCAGCGCATACAGCGAAACCGTCAGGTGGCGCGACACGGAGGACGAACTCAACGGAGGTGCCCCTGCCTTCTCCGACATCACCTACACGACAGCAGCTGTGGTCCGTGTCCCCGAAGGGACAGCGGCGGTCTTCTCTGGCACCGTGACCAGGGTCGCTACGATGAAGCCGCAGTCCAGAAGACGCTACTCATCTCTAACGACAATCAGCTGGGCGCGTGCCTCACCCCCGATGGGCTGACCTCAACCACCGGACTCACAGTGATGCAAATTGCAGCGCCCTGAACCGCCCCGCGTTGCCGGTGCCTTCAGCACCTTGGGGTCTGAACTTGCGCATGGCCCCGTGAGGCTTATTCACGGGGTGGTGCGGCCCGGATTTCTTGATCATCAGGACGGCCCTGCTCGGTAGTCTGGTGTCTGCGAAAACGTCAGAAGTGAACTGGGGCAGGGCCGTTGAGCTGGAACGTTACGGCAGGGTTAGACAAGGATCAACTGGACGGGCTGGTGGTGCGGGTCCATCAGGCGCTCGTGGAGGACCCGGATCCTGCGGTGTCTCCGGCGCGGATGTGGTCGCTGGGCCTGTACCGGTCGGTGGTCCTGGTGCTGTTCCTCCTGCGGCAGAACCCCGTCCAGGAAGCGGCGGCGGAACTGTTCGGTGTCAGCCAGGCCACTGTTTCCCGGCGGTGGACGGGGCTGCTTCCGGTGGTGGAGAAGGCCCTCGCCGGGCATGTCCCTGATCCTGTGGAAGCCTCAGCCGGCCGGATCGTGCTCATCGACGGGACCCTGGTCACCACGTGGGACTGGGCGAGCGAAGGCACCGCTATGTTCTCCGGCAAGCATCGTGACACAGGCTTCAACCTGCAGATCGCCGCCACGCTGTCCGGAGACCTGCTCGCGGTGTCCGAGCCTGTCCCGGGCTCCCGCCACGACATGTACGCCTGGCGCCAGTCCCACTTCCCGGAGACCTTCGCAGAACGGCAGAGCATGGGCGATCTTGGGTACGTGGGTTCCGGCATGCTCACCGCGAGACGCAAACCACCTGGTCAGCAACGCCCCACTGGCGCCAAGATCTACAACCGGAGCATCAGCAGCCTCCGCGCCGCCATTGAGCGAGCGATCGCACACCTGAAGGACTGGAAGATCCTCGCGACCCGCTACCGCGGCCCCCTGGCCAAGTTCCCCCTCGTCGCCAAAACCGTCACCGCCCTCACCTTCTACAAAAAGGGCTGGTGAAACCCCGTGAATAGGCCTCCTGGTGTTGTTCCTGCTGCGGCAGAACCCCGTCCAGCAAGCGGCGGCGGAACTGTTCCACATCTCCCAGGCCACCGTCTCGCGCCGGTGGACCACGCTGCTCCCGGTGGTGGAGACGGCCCTGGCCGAGCATGTGCCCGACCCCGCCGACGCCTCACACGGCAGGATCGTCCTGGTCGACGGGACCCTGGTCACCACGTGGGACTGGGCGAGCGAGGGCACCACGATGTTCTCCGGCAAGCATCGTGACACAGGCTTCAACCTGCAGGTCGCCGCCACTCTCAGCGGGGACCTGCTCGCCGTCTCCGCGCCGGTACCCGGCAGTCGGCACGACATGTACGCCTGGCGCCAGTCCCACTTTCCCAAAGCCTTCGCCGACCGGGAGAGCATGGGGGATCTGGGCTATGTCGGCTCCGGCATGCTCACCGCCCGCCGCAAGCCACCCGGTCAGGAACGCCCCGTCAAAGACAAGGTGTTCAACCAGAGCATCGGCAAGCTCCGCGCCGCCGTCGAACGAGCGATCGCACATCTGAAGGACTGGAAGGTCCTCGCCACTCGCTATCGCGGCCCTCTCACCCGGTTCCCCCTCGTCGCCAAGACCGTCACCGCCCTCGCCTTCTACAAGAACGGCTGGTGACCCCGTGAATAAGCCTCCCGATCATGGTAGAGCCGTACCAGCTCGTCGGCCGGATAGCGGATGGGGTCGAGCAGACTGGTGAGCAGCCGCCACTGCTCACAGCGGACCGTTCCGTCGGCCAGGCTCACGGTGACCTGAGCCTCGATGACCCGCACCTCCAGGAGTACGGGCAGGACGCCGTAGCCGAGCCGGGCCAGATAGGAGCCGTCGCCCAGGTGCCGGAAGGGGGTGGGCACCCGGCGGGCTGAGGAACGGATGAGGAACTGCGCGCCGCTGGTCTTCACGTCGCGCAGGAACGCAGTTGCGTCGAAGGCGGCATCGGCCAGCAGCAGCATGGAGCGGTCCAGGACACCCAGCAGGCGGCCGGCATAGGCGAGTTCGCCATCGGATTCGGGGCCGAAGGCAGCCGCCAGAATGGCGCGGGTGCCGCACTCGACCACAACCAGCAGCCGCAGCAACGGGTAGCCGAACTCCATACTCTCCCCGCTGCGTTTGGGATAGCGCCAGGTGACAGCCTCGTCATCGGGCACGTGCAGCAAGGTGCCGTCCACGGCCACCGTGCGTAACCCGCGGTAGAACACGCCGACCTGGCCGCGGTAGGCGACCGGCCCGGCCAGCGTCTCCAACAGACGCCGCAGCGGCGCGGCCCCTATCCGCCGCCGCGCCCTCGACAGCGAGGACACGGCAGGGCGTACCAGGGACAAGCCCTCCAGGCCGGCCACCAGCTTGCCCCAGACACCCCGGTAGGAGTCCTGCTCGAACAGGGCCAGCGCCAGGACGAAGTACACCACCACCCGCGACGGCAACAGCCGCACCCTGCGCTCACGCGTCCCGGTCTCCTCCAGCACCGCGTCCACCAGCGCGAAGTCCACAATCTGTGTCAACTCACCCAGATGCCCAGGCGCGTACACACCCCCGGCAGCCTCAATCGTGCGCGTGATGACAGACTTCTCCCGCAACGGGACTCCTGACCTTGATCGACTTTCTTCGCCGATCGTTGATCCTCAGGCGTCCCGTTGTCTCATTTCAACCCCTTGACCTGCGACGTCTCCGACAAACGCAACAGTGTTGTAGCCAACCCGCAGGCCCGACCAGCAAGGCCACACACCTCTACATACACAAAGGAATTGACAACCTCCCAGCGCCCACATCGGTCCCGGCACCACGGGCGGATCGGGGTCCTCCACCAGCATCGTGTGGACCCGGACCACCAAGGCCTCCAGTTGATCCGCTTCCAGCCCTGTCGTAACGTTCCAGCTCAACGGCCCTGCCCCGGTGGAAAACTGACGTCGTCGCAAACGCCAGGCTACCGAGCAGGGCCGTCTTGCTGATCAAGAACCCAAGCCCGTGAATAACCCTCCTGGACGCCGCCGGCATCGCGGCGAGCATCGGATCCGTCGGTGACGCGTACGACAACGCCCTGATGGAGTCCACGATCGGCCTGTTCAAGACCGAGTTGATCAAGCCCCAGCGGCCCTGGAAGACGCTCTCCCAGGTCGAGTTGGCCACCGCCGAGTGGGCCGACTGGTACAACCACCGAAGACTCCACGGTGAGATAGGCCACGTCCCGCCCGTCGAATACGAAGCCAACTACTACACGGAACTCACGAAACCCCAGGTCACAACCACAGTCTGAGATCTCTATGGAACCCGGGGCGGTTCATTGATCTGCATGACCCGACGCGAGGAATTGCGCTCGATGTCCTCGATCTGGGCCGGCGTCATGCCCTTGAAGCAAGCGTTGTACGGTCCGTAGTTTCCAGCGTGCAGGTGGACCGACCACACCACGGCTTCTTTGCCGGCGCCCAGGCTGAGCCGGACCCCGATTCCCGAATCGTCCAGCATCGGGCCGAAGGTCTGTGTGATGGCGTACCTGCTGATGATCCCAACGCTGCGGGTGCCTTGGTGGTAGTACCAGCCCAGGGTTCGTGCCAGGTTCCTGGCGAAGTACCCCTCGGTTTCCTGTAGGGCCACCACGTCCGCGCCGCTGGAAGCGATGAACTTGGTGGCTTTGGTGGGACCGTCGGTTACCCGGGTGGCGGCACCCTTGGTGTTGAAGGACATCACTTTCAGTGTGGTGGCCGCGGTGGAGGGCAGGATGCGGAATTTTAGGGGGCTGGCCATTCGGCGGTAGCCGTCGTTGTAGAGGTAGTACGCGACGTAGTGGCCTGGGCTGAGGCCGTCGGTCGGGATCGTCAGGCGGCCGGAGGAGCCTGCGGCGTATGCCCACTTGGTCGCGCGCCCGACGAACCGGTCGTTGACCGGGCCGTTGCCGGGATCGGTGAAGATGCCCACCCAGTTGCGGGGGGTGGGCCGGCTGGTGCGGTAGGTGACCGATACCGGGGTGCCGGCCGGGTGGTCGAACCGGTCCAGGCTCATCGAGCCGGTGGGTGTCCGTGCGGCGTTCGTGATGCGGAACTTCACCGGGTTCGCCAGCCAGGTGTAGCCGTTGTTGTGGAGGTAGTAGGCCACGTAGGCGCCGGCTCTGAGGCCGGAGGCCGGGATGGAGATCCGGCCGGAGGCGCCGGGAGCGTACTTCCAGTTCAGCGAGCCGCCGAGGTACTGGTCGTTGACCGGGCCGTTGCCGGGATCGGCGTAGATGCCGACCCAGTTGCGGGAGCTGGACCGGGTCGTGGTGTAGGTGACGGTGATCTGCTGGTTCGCCTGATAGTCGAGCCGGTTCAGTCTCATCGCGTTGGAAGGGTCTGCCGAGGCAGGCAGCGGAACCGTCATTCCCAGTAACACGGCGGCCAGGACCACCAGCGCTCGCAGACCCGTCCGGGTGCCCCGGTGAGGGCGGCGGCTTCCTGTTCTCATCCCTGACACCTCTTACAGCAGTAGAGACCTAACAGTGCACCAAATGCCATAAACGGAACTTAACAGGCGCTTGGTCTGCACGCGCCTGGGTGCACGGCTGGGCGTGCGGGGCGGCCAGGGCCGATGCGTCCACACAGGCCCCGGGCATCGGCCGAGGATCTGCATGCCGATTCGCTTGAGCCGGTCCAGGGCCAGGATTGCCAGCCGGGTTCGGCCATATCGGCGACACCGTCGGAACCGCCTTCGACGGGTTCTACCAGCGAATGTTCCTGATCCCTCGCTGCATCGACTCCCCCCCGACGCAACCGCTCCTACCTACGCTTCCGCCCTCCCGCACCAGATGGCGGGCAGGATGCTGTCCATGCGCAGGGCGGTGGTGCCCAGTTCGTCGACCAGGCGCCGATTGACCCAAGGGTGTAGTCGTTCGTCCGGCAGAGGGTGGTCACAGCAGCTGTTCGTCTACACGCCGGGCCAGTCCTTTTGGCCAGCGCGCCGCGTCATCAGGAACTGGCCGATCTCCCGGCGTGCCACGGGGGACCGGGGCTCTGATGGACTTAATGACCGAGAGCGACGACAGGCAGTCGCCGGACCGGCCGGGAGCTGCGATCAGGCGGCGCGCCGCCACCTCCAAGGGCTCGTGATCACCTTTCGGGCCGCCTTTGGGTTCGCTGCGAACGGCACCTCGGAGGACGGTCGCTTACGGGACGTCATCACGGCCGTCTCAGCTCCTTCAAGAGCTGTCTTCACCGTGCAGGCAAAAACCCTGAAGGGGAGGGCCGGCCTTCCCGCTTGTGATAGCGCCCAGTCATGGCGTGCCATTGAAGGCTCCCCCCGATCCATCCACGCAGCCCAGTGAGATAGCGGGACAGCTCCGGCGACGCGTAAGCAGCGATCTCCTCTTCCCTCGCCAGGTAGATCTGCATCTGCTGATTATGGAGACGCACGACCTCGCTGACCGCTTCTTCCGTAGTCCGACCCAACTCAGTGCAGAACAAGGTCGGGAGACTGGTTGTCCGGGCCCGCGAGACAGACTCTTTATGGCTTGAGTAGAGGTCGTTGACGTGAAGAATCAACGAGGACGCGAGGAGGGTCAGGGCTCTTACGTCGGGGCGGTCATAATCCCGTGCGCTGAGTTCGTATCCTTCTGCAACGTCGATAGCCGCCAGACACGCCATCGCTCCGTTGAATGGCCGCTGGGCGAGGTATTCCCACAGCGTCGGCGTTCGCTGTGCCACTCTGTAAGAGCTCTCCCCTGCCATGGCCAGACACATGGCCACGTACTCACGTCGGAGACGGCCGACCTGCGCGGGCGTACCAAGAACGTTGGCATGATGCAGAGCATCCCTCACCGCGCAGGCAACCGGAGATCCAGCCTCACGGGTTGGCTCATTGAACTGATACGGCGCCACTGACTGTGGCTCCTCCAGGTAGGGCAGCAGGCCGGCAAGCCGTACGGCAGCAACTTCGGGCAGGGCGCCTTCTATCTCTTCGTCACAGTAATGATCGTCGATGCTGAACAGAGCCGTGATGTTCTTGGCCGCGAAGAACAGGTGATCACTGCTGGCAAAACCCGGGTGGGTCAGAGCGGCGAACGTGCCGAGCTTGAATTGTGCCAGCTCCGCCCGCTGGCCTCGAAGGATTCCAAGCCTGTCTGCCCACAGACCCGGGTTCGACGTAATTCGGGGGTTCTGGAGGCGGCGGCAGGGTGAAACTGCTGGTCAAGGGCGCGTGGGCTGGAGTTGCACGCGAAAGTGCCTAGAGACACGATTTCTCTGGTTTTCCTGTACTGGCCTGGCCTTGTCCCGTATGGTCTGGAGTCGTGTATGTGAGGACGACCAAGCGGGAGAACAAGTCCGGGACGGTGCGGTACCTGCACCTGGCCCACAACGAGTGGGACCCGGTCAAGGGCCGGGCCGTGCCGAAGGTGCTGTTCACCTTCGGCCGGGAGGACGAGTTGGACCGCGACGCGATCCGGCGGCTGGTCGCGTCCTTGTCGCGGCTGCTGGAGCCCGGCGAGGCCCTGGAAGCGGGCACCACGCCGGGGCTGGAGTTCACCGGCTCGGTCCCGTTCGGCGGGGCCTACGTCCTGGACCACCTGTGGCACCGACTGAAGATCGACCAGATCGTGTCCGGGGTCGGGCAGCCCAAGCGGGGGCGGCCCCGGGACATGTCCGCGACCGAGCGGGTGTTGTTCGCGCTGGTCGCCAACCGCGCGCTGGCCCCGTCCTCGAAGCTCGCCGCCGCCGAGTGGATCACCCACGACGTGCACATCGACTCGCTGCCCGAGGCCGGCGAGCAGTCCTGCTACCGGGCGATGGACTGGCTCCACGAGGTCAAGGACGACCTGGAGAAGCAGGTCTTCGACGAGGTCGCGAACCTGCTGAACCTGGAAGTGGACCTGCTGTTCTTCGACACCACCAGCACCTACTTCGAACTCGAGGAACCCGACGAGTCCGTCGCCCGCGACGAGAAGGGCCACCGCCGGGACGACGCCGGCGACGAGGGCCAGGACGTCGGGGACGCGGCCAAGCCGGCCGGGTTCCGCACGCACGGCAAGTCGAAGGACTCCCGCGACGACCTGCCCCAGATCGTGATCGGCCTGGCGGTCACCCGCGACGGCATCCCGGTCCGCGTCTGGTCCTGGCCCGGAAATGCCTCGGACCAGACCCTGATCCGGCAGGTCAAGGACGACATGCGCGACTGGACCCTCTCCAAGATCGTGTGGGTCGCCGACCGCGGCTTCTCATCTGACCGCAACCGCCGCTACCTGCGCAGCGGCACCGACGCCTACATCATCGGCGAGAAGCTCCGCACCACATCCCCCGAGGTCAAGCAGGCCCTGTCCCGGCAGGGCCGCTACCAGGACATCACCGGCCACATGCGCGTCAAGGAGGTACGGATCAGCGACACCGAACGGTTCGTCATCTGCCACAACCCCGAAGCCGCCGACCGCGACCAGCACATGCGCGAGCAACTCGTCGCCCAACTCCAAGAGCTGATCGCCGACACCGACAAGCTCAGCGACTTCAAGCGCGGCGAACTGCGCGGCAAGATCGCCGCCAAGCCCGGCCTGAACCGCTACCTGCGCACCACCCCCGCCGGCAAGCTCCGCATCGACCAGGCCAGGATCAAGACCGAGGAGAACCTCGACGGCAAGTACCTTCTGCGATCCTCCGACCCCAAGCTCTCCGCCGAGGACATCGCGCGCGGCTACAAGGCCCTCCTGGAAGTCGAACGCGGCTGGCGCGACATGAAGCAGGTCATCGACCTGCGGCCCGTCTACCACCGCCTCGAAGAACGCATCCGCGCCCACGTCCTGCTGTGCTGGCTCGCCCTCCTGCTCATCCGCATCGCCGAGACCACCACCGGCGACACCTGGCCCAGGATCCGCCGCGAACTCGACCGCCTCCACCTGGGCACCTTCACCGGCCCCACCGGCACGTTCCAGCAGGTCACCACCCCCACCAAGCCCCAGCAGGACCTCCTCACCAAGCTGCAGATCCCCACCCCCAAGCAGATCGCCGGCCTTCAGCCCGCACCACGCTGACCAGCCACAACCCCACCGCCTAGAGACACGCCCTCCAGGCGGCCACAACCATGTTCCCCCAGGTCAGGCCCCACTTTCGGCTCTCTAGGCCGCCGAATTATGTCGAACCCGGGACAGAAGAATGCGCTCGTCAGCTTCTTCAGCAGCATGGGTGTCCATGTCTGCTGAGAACGGACAGTCGAGCCTCGGCGTAGATCCCTGCCCAACTGTCACCATTTGCTCCCCTAGCGGTGGTTTGTTAGCTCGGGCAGTAGAGGTCAAGAGGTCTGCCGGAGCCGACGGTGTTGATCAGCTCCTGGAGTGCTGCGGGCGGGGGTTTGGGTGACCATGCCCGCCAGTAGCGTTGCAGCGTGGCCCAGGGCGTCAGCCAGCCACGGACGGCCCGTAGTGCCTGGGGCCAGCAGGCCGGTCGGTGCTGCTGGGACGCGGGTTCTCCCCCTCTCTGCCGGTCCTGACAGTGCGTCGGGAGCGGATGGCGGGCCGGCCAGGGCGGGCGGAGGTGGGTCGGGGGTGAACCAGGTGTTCCAGCAGAAGCTGAACGCACAGTTCACGAGGGTCTGGTGGCGGCGGATGGCGGTGTCGGAGCGGACCTGGAAGTCGGCCCAGCCGAGTTCGTCCTTGACCTGTTTGTAGCTCTGTTCGACCCAGTGCCGCAGCCCGTAGATCCGCACGACTTCGGTGAGGTCAGCGGCCGGGTGCCGGCTGTGCTGCTCGCGGGGTGAGCCGGGGCGGGGCAGGTTGGTGGCCAAGTACCAGGTGGCGTTCTCGGGCAGGGTGGCCGGGTCGGTGGTGGCCACGACCAGCCGGATCGCGCCGTTGGGCCCCCACCAGCCCAGCTGGGCGTCGGCGGCCCACCAGGTGGTGGTGCGGCCGTCGCGGAAAGCGCGGGTGACCGGCTGCCAGTCACCGGGCTGCTCGGGACCCCGCCAGGCCAGCTCGCGGGCGGCATCGACGGGCCGGAAGGCATCTTTGTACTGCCAGCTGCCGTGGCCTCGTTTGAGGGCCATCACGAATGGCAAGTGGGCGTCGGACAGTTCACGGCGGAAGCTGTCGTGGTCGCCGTAGGCACAGTCGGCTGCTACCGCCCGGAAGGACACCCCTGCTTCTGCGGCCTGACGGGCCAGGAGGGCCCCGATCTGCAGCTTCGTACGGAATGCGGGATCACTCTTGCGGCGCGGGAAGTGGTGGGCGGGGGTGTAGGGGACGGCGTGCAGCGGGTAGTAGACCCGCTCGTCCGCCCAGCACGTGGTCACGGTGACCACACCGCGGTCGATCTTCCCGACCGAGCCCAGGTACTGCTTGCCCACGTGCGCGGTCGCATGACCGTCCTTGCGGTCACCGGAGTCGTCGACGACCAGTACCCCGCCCGGGTGCGGGGCAGTGGCCGCATCGGCCAGCAACAGCTCCAGGCGGCGGGCGTTGACCACTTCCCGGTCCCAGGTCGACTCGGACAGGAAGAACTGCAGCCGCTGGGCTGCCGCGTGCTGGGCACCGACCACGGGTTCCGTACCGGCCAGGCAGGTGAGTGTCTTGTTCCGGTCCCGCGGCAGCAGCAGCCCGGCCAGGTACTCGCGAAACCCCCGGCGCTGAGCCAGCGTGGAGAAGAGGTCATCGAACCGGGCAGCGTACGCTTCCAACGGACCTGGAGCGGGCGTACACGGCAGCCTCTTCGTCATCTCGGGCTCCCCCAGACCGTAGTTACCGCCTTCACCTTCACGGCCTACTCCCGGACGAACCCGCCGTCAACAAACCACCGCTAGTTGTGCACAGTAATCGTCGCCACACCAGCCGCGGACACCACACCCCTCAGTGCACTGGAGGCATGACGAACACAGGAAGAGGACTTCGGCCCGGGATGCGTGCACACGTTGAAAGGTTGTGAGGTTCCCCTCATAGCGTGGAGTCCGTGATACCAGGGGAAGTTGAGGTTCATGGGGTCCAAGCAACAGAAGTACGACGCCGAGTTCCGTGAAGGTGCTGTACGCATCGTGATCGAGACGGGCAAGCCGATCCCGGAGGTCGCCGAGGATCTCGGAGTGCATCCGGGGACGCTGCACAGCTGGGTCTCACGCTGGAGGAGGAACGGCTCGGCCTCCTCCGACCGGCCCGCGCCCGCCGCCTCGGGCGGCCGGCTGCGGGAGGGTGAACGCGCTGAGCTGGAGCGGCTGCGCCGGGAGATGAACGAGAAGAACAAGCGCATCCGCGAGCTGGAGATGGAACGTGACGTCTTCAAACAGTGCATGGCCTTGTGGGTGAAGTAGCTGCCGCGGACCCGGCCCGGCTGGCCGGGGTGATCAGCGACTGCAAGGCCGAGAAGAACATTCCGCACACCACGTCCTGCCGGGTGCTGGGCGTGAGCGAGTCGTGGTTCTACAAGTGGAAGGACAGGCCTGTCACCGCCCGCGAAGTGCGGCGCGGACAGCTGGCCGAGGCCGTCCGGCGCGTCTTCGACGCCTCGGGCGGCACCTACGGCTCCCCGAAGGTGTGGATCACGCTCGTCAGGCAGGGATGGCGCGTCTCGGTGAACACCGTCGCGAAGACCATGGCCGAGCTGGGCCTGGCCGGACGGAAGGTACGCCGGCGTCGCGGGCTCACCCGCCCCGGTAGGCGGGCCGCGGCGCCGGACTTCGTGCGCCGCGACTTCAGCGCGGATGCCCCGGACCAAGTCTGGTGCGGCGACATGACCGAGATCGTCACGGGTGAGGGCAAGCTCTACCTGGCCACGGTGATCGACCTGTTCTCACGCCGCCTGCTCGGTTACGCGATGGGCGCTCGCCACGATGCCGAACTCGTCGTGGCCTCACTGCACATGGCCGCAGCCACCCGCGGAGGCGACGTGAAAGGCGTGATCTTTCACAGCGACAGGGGCAGCGAGTACGTCTCCCGCCGGTTCAAGCGGGTCTGCCGCCGTCTCGGCGTGACCCAGTCCATGGGACGCGTCGGCTCATGTTTCGACAACGC
The DNA here is from genome assembly GCF_041261225.1 of Streptomyces sp. V4I8. Classification (GTDB taxonomy): domain Bacteria; phylum Actinomycetota; class Actinomycetes; order Streptomycetales; family Streptomycetaceae; genus Streptomyces. Next base: position 9,996,328 of record NZ_JBGCCN010000001.1, on the reverse strand, counting down.
CGTCAGCGAGGCATTCAACAGCGTCCTCAAGGTCGAATACATCTACCGGCACACCTTCGACACCCGTACCGAGGCCCGGCTGAAGATCGCCACGTGGATCACCGGCTTCTACAACACCCGCCGACTACACAGCGTATGCGAGTACCACAGCCCGATCGACTACGAACATATGCATCGGACCGGCTCCGCCCTGGAGCTGGCCGCCTAGAAACTCTCCACACAACGAGGGGATTGACATTGCGCACTTGTGAAAACCCGACAGGGCGGGTAACAAGCGTCGCTCAACTCACCCAGCCGCAACGGAACAAGCACAACCCACACGACGGTTACGCAACGTCAGAGATCAGCGGATCTGACACAGCCACTAACAATGGCCAACGAAAGGAGCCGAGTTGTCGGTGGACGACGAGGCAGCAGGCAAGGTGGAGGAACAAGTCGTGGATGTCGGTCCTCCGTACCCGGCGGAGCTGAAGGGGTGCGTGCAGACGTACTGACAGCTGGAGACTTCATGCTGCTGTCCGGCGAGTTCGGCACGCCAGGCGATCCCGGGCCGAACTACTCGCTCCGGGACTTCACCGTGCCGCAGCTCGAGGAGACGATCGACGTCGGCACGCCCTGACCGGCGTGCCGGTCCAGCTCAGTGCCGGACCAGGCGAGACGTTCTTCTGCTGGTGGCGTCGCCCTGTCAGGTGATCGGTCCAGGCCCTGCACCACGCAGCAGTTCAGGGCGAGCATCGGCGAGGGCGAAGTTCCGCGCCAGCCCTTCCACCATCATCTGATCGATGCGGTGGAGCCAAGCGTGCTTGTCACGTTGAAGCGACGGGCCTGCGCTGGCCGGGCCGACGCGGCGCTGCACTGCCTTCACGCCGGTCGACGTCCCGCCGATCTTTCCTGGCGGTAATCCGCTCAGCCGGGCGGCTAGCGAAGTGCTGCTGCACGTCGTCGTACGAGGCAGTGCCGCCCAGGTCGGTGATCTCGTCGAACGCTACGGCGCCCCACCCGCACTCACCCGCGTCCTCGCCACCGGGGTACGCCCCGGCAGTATCGACCGCCACGAAGTCTTTACCCTCCTGGGAGCCCGGCAGTTCACCGTCCTGACCGAATTCGACACAGCCATCCATACCACCTACCACCTCCCCACCGGCGAGCGCGCACAAGAACCCGCCTACCTCATGGCCCTGATGGTGCCCCGTACCCTGCCGTAGTCCGCGGTGTCGTTCGTGGTGCCGCGCTCCTTCGTCGTTGATTCCGCGTCGGTGATGCTGCACCAGGTGAGGTCGATCAAAGCGTGGGCGTATCGTCGCCCCAAAGCGCGTTGCGATAATGCACTGAAGTGGACCGCTTCGGTCGCATTGGAGCGCAGTCCTGCGCTGCTCACCCACGATGTGTGGGGAACGCGTTGAGGGAGCGTATGGAAGACGTCCAGGATGGTGCGCGCCGCGTCAAGCCTTGTACCATTCAGGCTTGAGATCCAAGTTCTGGCGAATTCACCGGCAATGAATGGAGTTCGGGCGCTGGCGCCGGTGATTGATGAACGGAAGGTCCAGATAATGTCGTTCAAGCTTGCCTCATAAGTAGGCGCTCCACCATTGATCACATCACTCTCTCCCTGGTGCCACAGGATTCCAGCAAATCTTGCCCCAGGGCCGGCGGCAGCCATGGCTGAATTCGCCCGCGCGACAGCACCATTGAAGAGCTTTCCACCCGGCTTCCAAAGCCCAGAGATGACACTGGTTCCACCCCAGGCCGCACCAACCAGCAGCACTTTCCGATTGCTCGGCAGTGACTGGGCGAATGCTTTTCCAAAAGTGATCCCCATTCCGATACGGTTTGACGGACCTTGATGTACGAGGGGGTCACGCGCGGGGATAATTCCCCGATTCGGATGCCACTGGAATACTCGCGGATGGACGGCCGCATCCGCCGGATTATCCCGGCCAGTGCCCCAGCCGACCATGTTGGATTGTCCGGCCAGGAGAACTACGTCGTAGCCCGGATCGGGCTGCTTTGCGTATGCGTAAGTGCTCAGGGCGCTGCAATGCAAGGCGGCCACCATAAAAGTGACCAGCATTTTGGGGAAGGTCTTCCGCTTCACGTCGGAGTGGCCCTCTAAAACAACTTTCATGACAGATCTCATTTCTGTTGAAGATATGCATCCCGCAGCTGACGTACTGTCGGTCCACTAGCCGTGGAACACAGCGCCTGGCCGGGTGCAACCCGATGGAACGGAAGAGGAAACGCATCCGTCAGCAACGGCCCGCGATGGCAGCCTGATCATCCTCGTCCGAGGGGACGATCGCCGTTGCAAGCTCGCGTCGCGTCAGGCTGCCCTGGGCCTCGAATACGCGGCATGCTCACCGCCGGCTGGTTCAGGCTCATCGTGCCGGAAGGGGCTGCCGAGGCAGGCAGCGGAACCGCGATCCCCAGTAACGCAGCGGCCAAACCACCAGCGCTCGCAGACCCGGCCGCGTGCCCCGGCGAGGGCGGCGGCTTCCTGTTCTCATCCATGGCACCCCTTACAGCAGCAACGACCTATCAGTGCGCCAAATGACATAAACGGAATTTAACAGGCACTTGGGCTGTGCGCGCCTGGGCGTACTGCTGGGCTTGCAGGGTGGGCAGTGGCCCTCGGGGTGCCCGACTGTCGGAGTGAATGGTGCGGCGGCTGCGCGTCGACCGCAGCTCGCCGAAGTCCGCGACCAGGCAACACCCTTCTCGTACTGGTGGAGCCCAGCCTGGAGTTTCCTACTCGATTGCATCTTCGGTGAGCACCGCCTCCAGCGTTCGGGGCAGGGTCGTCTTGTTGATGTCTCCCGCTCCGTGGAGGACGAGTACGTGGTTGTGGGACGCCTCTGAGGTCCTTTGCGTCGAAGCTGGGTGCGCGGATGTGCTGGAGGTGCTCGGTGAGAGCGGCCGCGACCGATCTCCTGAACGGGTGAGTCCTCGTGTTTGCCGAAACCGGTGAAGTAGAACGGTTCGCCGTTGATGAGGAGCTCGGTGCCCCGCCCTTCGACGGTGCGCATGCCGAAGGGCTGGGCGTAGCTGTCGTCCAACTGGCCCTCGCGCGCGACCAGTTCCACCACGAGGTCGTACAGGTAGGCGGCGCCGGGCTGCCACAGCGTGACATTCCTCGATGCGGAAGGTGCCCTCGGCTCCCTGTGCCTCCGCCACGGTCCGGCCCGCCTCGTCGACGGCGCGCACGCGGACGCCGGTCGTGTCGGGGGCCAGGCCGCCGTCTCCACGCGGAAGTCGACAGTGCCGTCCCGCCCCGTGACCACGGTGATGTCATCGGCGTACGTCGGCGGGGCGCTGCACAGCCGGACCGGGCGGGCGATGCCCGCGTAGTTGTGGAAGTCGTGCAGGTGCGACTGACGTTGGCGGCCATCGGGGCGGGGGCGACCGTGCCCGAAGGAATCGTCTCGTTGGCCAGAGGGTTGTCCACCCCGACCGTCGACTCCGTGTATTCCGGGGAGAAGTACGACGCCCGGCGCGCGGACGAGCTGGGGGAGTGGCGCGCGGCCTGCTACCGGACGACCGGCCACGGCTGGCGCCCGGCCACCGTGGTAGCGATCCTGCTCTGGCTTCGGGAGTAGATCCATTATCCCCGTGTGGGGAAGTGCCTGTCACCGTTCTCCGGAATGATCTTTACGCCTGATTTGCTCCTTTAGGCTCGGAGGCGACCGGCACAGCACACTGACTCAACCTGGGAGTTGAGAATGGCGCACGACGTTGCCGCGCTGGCCGTGGAGCTCGCGGGCATGGCTGCGGCCGATCACCGGTCCGCAGTCCACGCGAACAGCGATGACCCTGCCGAGCAACTGGCCTGGCGGCGGCTGACCGCCCGGCACGGTGACCGGCCGGGCGAGATCATGGACGCCTACGGCTGGCCGACGGCAGCACTGGTCGGTGAGGAGGCCGCACGCGCAGCACGGCTGATCGCCCAGCACGCCGACCGGCAGCTCGACATTCAGCGGCGCGCTCTCCGCCTGATGCAGCAGGCGGTGTCGGCAGGCTCGGCCGGCCCGCGTGAGCTGGCTTTCCTGCGCGACCGCACGTTGGTCAATGAGGGCCGCAAGCAGGTCTACGGCACTCAAATCGCCGGTGTGAAGGACGGGGCACCGATTCCGTGGCCCTGTGAGGAGCCCGAGCGCATGAACGAACTCCGTGCAGAAGTCGGCATCGAGTCCTTCGACGAGTACGTTGCCAAGTTCTCCCTGGCCTGACGCGCTGTCCCAGTCGCGTGCCGCGGATCACTGCCCGGGACTCACCTGCCGCAGGCATTGATCCGCCGGACAGGCCTATGCCTCGCGCGTCTTGATGTTGGCGCCGTCGGTGGGCCTCTCGGCATCGAAGGCAGAGCTCAGGAACTCGCGTTGCGCCATGGTCGAGCAGTCTAGGCTCCGGATGTACCGGCCCGACTCCGCCGTACCTGCGACGGCTTCGACCTTGACCTGGAGTCCGCTGGAGGCTGAGGCGTTCCAGATCGTCGGAGTCAGCAAGGCGTTTGAGGCGGACGATGTCTCCTCTGCCGCTCTCTTCGCCGGCGGTGGGTCGTCGTGTCTGTGCTGTGACCGGAGGGGGAGCCAAAGCGGCGGTACCCAGCAGATGCCACAGCGCCAGATCGACTTCGTTCTGCTGCTGCGATGACATGAAGGTGTCTTGGTCACCCCGCCGCCTTCCCTGCGCAGGAAAACCACCGTCGGTGACGAACGGGACGCTACGCCGGTCAGCCACGCACATCTTCTGGATCGGTCACCGTCATAATGCAGGATCCTTTCCCTCTGACATGTAGGCCCGGGGGAAACAGGAGGTCCCTGGGCTGAGCGTTGGGGTCTGCCGCCTCCTTCCTCGTCGGAGGCAGGCCCCAACGCGTGGTTCAGCTCTTCGGGGGAACAGGTACCCACCGGGTGCGATGACCGTGGGGATTCGCCTCGAGCCGTCTCATCTGACCGGCAGTCGGTCGAAGGCGAGCAGGCCCATGTCGGAAGCGTTGGTGATCCAGGCTGTGGTCGGCGTCGAGTCGCTCGTCGCGGTACCGCGGTGACCAGCGTAGGCGATGGTGGTCAGGCCGACACCCGGGCCGTTGAGGACCAGGTTGAAGTAGCCGGTGCCGCAGCGGACGTCGGCCACCCTGGCTGTGGTGCCGTAGAGGACGAAGCCGGCCTTGCTTCCGGGGGCGCAGCGCAGGGTTTGGGAGGCATCCGTGAGGTTGACCCGGATGCTGGTGCGCGCGGAGTTCGCCCAGGACGCGTTCAGGGGATTCGGGGGGTCAGCGGGGGTCACGGGTGGGGTGTGGTAGAGATCGCGGAGCATGCCCAGGCTGAGCCAGTCGGCGAGTTGGCGGTAGCCGCGTTGATAGACATAGTGGCAGCCGGCGTGGCCGTCCAGGCCCATGGTCGTCATCACCGACGTATTGGGGAGGGCAGCGAACCGGCGCTGCACTTCTTGAACGGCGAGACCTGATGTTCCCCCGCAGCCGCTGCGAATCTGCACGACGTAGAAATGTTCGATATTGGTGAAGTCGGTGCGCCAGTCGGTCATGAGGGCTCGTACATTGGCATCGTGCTGTGCGGGTACACCTGCGTCCGACTCGCCCTGGTACCAGATGACACCGCGCACCGCGCCCGCCAGCCCGGCGTCACGGAGCCGGCCCAGCAGGCGGCCGTAGTTCGTGGCCGGGTTGGTGGGGTTGGTGTCGGAGCGCTGGAAGAAGCTCGATGGTTTACCGCCGTCCGCGCCGTTGATGATGGCAACCGGGATACCTGTGCGGTCGACCAGATCGCGTCCCAGCCGTACCCCGATCTGCCCGATCGCTCCGCGAACGAGGGTGTGACGACCCTCGAATCCCTCGCCGGTTGCCCGGTACCAGCTGCGGTCGTGGACGGACTGCACGGGATCCGCGGTGCTGTAGCCGAAGGTGCGGACCCAAGGAGACTGGTCTGCCGAGCTAGCGGTGCCGGCGCCGTCGGTGGACGCGGCTACAGCGTTGGACTGCCCTTGGATAATGAATAGGTCACCAGCGACGACGTCGCTCGCGCGGCGGATGAGGGTGCTGCCCGAGGGGCGATCTGCCCACACTTCGACCGTGTACGAGGCGCGTTCGGCGGTGATCGGGGCGTCCAACGTCCATGCGGGTGTGGCCGGTACGCGCCGGGTCGTGACCAGCCTGCCCTCGCGGTACACCCTCATTTCCACGTCGGTGATCTCAGGGTCGGTGACGTGGCCGTCTACGTGGACGGTCGCGGTGTTCGTGGCCCTGTCGCGGGGGTAGAGCTGGGCGTTAGTCGGGCCTGTGGTGATGTCCACGCCGGCCGGTTTGACGTACACCTTCAAGTGTGGCTGGGTCCAGCGGTTGGCATTCTCCGCGAACGTCCAGTCCGGTTGGCCGCTGGGCCGGTTGCCGATACCTGCGGAGACCCGGGTCGGTGGCGTGTGCGCCCAGCCGTTCACCGCCAGCACGGTCTGGCGATAGGTCAGATCATGGACCTGGAATGATCCATAGCCACCGGTGCCGGGGATCGGACCGATGGCCGGACTGGGTTGGTCGGCGAAGTCCCACGTGCCGGCGCTGCCACCGGCCGGGGGATTGGGCGGCAACGCCGCTGCGTATCGGTTCGGCCAGATCTCCAGATATCCGTTGCTGTGGTCGGAGGGGCGTACGTCCGATCCTCGTACGCTCAGGTCCGCCACCCGCCGCTGGGTGACCCCGGACCACGGCACGCCCAGGGCTTTCAGGTCCTGGGTCCAGGTGTCCATGGAGGCGTAGCCCCAGGCGGGGGTGGTGCCATGCATGCCGTCCAGGCAGTAGGCAACCCGGGAGATCGGTGTGCTGATCAACTCCGAGTTGTCCACCTTGTACGGCACCCCGTTCGCCCACTCGGCCGCGGTCTTGGGGACCTGCGCGTGGTACAGCAGACGGTAGTCCGCCAGTTCACCGACCGTCTGCTCGCAGGTGGCTGCCTTCGGAGTGGCGGGCTTCACATACACCTTCAGCTTCGCCGAGACCAGCGAGCGGCCCGACTGGGAGAACGTCCAGTCCGGATGTCCGCTCGGCTGATTGCCCGTGCCGATGTCCAGATACCTGCCGTTGCCGTAGCTCCAGCCGTTCAGTGCGAAAACTGTTTCGCGGTTGGCGGTGTTGTGTACCTGCATCGACCCGTAACCCGTGGTGGTGCCGACTGGGGTGTCGGAAAAGTCGTAGGTACCGCCGTTACCGGAGGGCGCTTGCGCCGAAACACCCGTCCCGTAGGTGCCCGGCCAGAACTCGATGTACCCGCCCTCAGCCCGCTGCACATGGGTCACATTGCTGCCCCACGTGGTGAGATCCTTCACCTTGCGCGCGACCGTGGTCGTCGGCACCGCCAACAGGCGCGGATCGTTGGTGAAGGAATCGAACGAGGCATACGCCCACTCCCGCCTACCCTCGGCCGTCACCGTGTCCAGGCAGTAAGCCACTCGGTCCAGATACGCCGTACTCAGCTGACCGTTCAGCTTCAGCGACCTGTTCACCGTGTACGGAATATTCCGCCCGCCCTCCCAGAACGCCGCCCTGGGCACATTGACCTCGTACAACGGCGCATAGCCCGAAAGCTCGTCAACCGTTTCACAACTCGTCGGAACAGCGGCATCCAGCATGGCCGCCGATGCGCTGGATACCTGGGGCCCCATGGCCGCCACGATCGCAGCAGCCCCGATTAATGCGACCGACTGCACAAACCGATGGAGGACGCCGCGCTTGGCCTGTCTCTCAACGGGCTTGATGATCCGTTTCATGCCCCTTACTCACCCATCGTCGGTTGATCGAAATATCGTCATACAGATCCACCTCCTTCCTGTGAGTGACGAGAACGGGAGCCGAACGGGTGAGGGCTGCAGTCGGCCCTGGCACCAGCCGGTTACGAGGCGCGGACGGTGCCCCGTTCGTGTCGTAGATCGTCTTGTCGAATCCGGTGGACCGCACGCCGTGGCTCCCGTGGCGCTTGCGGTTGCCCCGCTGGCCTTTTGGCTCGGGGATGGCGTGCTTGCTCTGCTGTCGTCGCAGCTAGCGGCGGTGTGCGCGGGAGGAGCTCGGCTCCCCCGCCTCATGCCCATCCGGGTCGGTCGGCTCGGCGGTGGACGCCCTCGAACCGGCCGGATCATGCCCGGACGGTCGACGCGATCACACTCGCCGGCTACGAGATCGACATAGAGCTCTGGCCCGAGTCGAACGCGGGGATCCGAAGGGTACCCACGACCTTACGGACCGCCGACCGGTTCGAGGCCTCGATGATGTGGGACGGCCCCAGCCGGGCCTGCATGGGCCTTCCCCCCGAGGGGTGGACACCTGTTCGTTTCGTTATGCGGCGAGTGTCAGGGTAGCTGACAGCTGTTCGTAGGCGACGGGGCTGAGCTGTCCGTTCGCCGAGTGGCGGCGCCAGGTGTTGTACCGCGTCAGCCAGCGGAACACGGTGCGCCGGCAGGCCTCGGCCCCGTGGAAGCGCCGGGCGCCCTGGAGGATCTCCCGTTTGAGGGACGCGTGGAAGGACTCGCAGGCGGCGTTGTCCGCGCTCGTTCCGACCGCGCCCATGGACTGGGTCACGCCCAGCTCAGCGCAGAGATCAGCGAATTGGCGCGACCCGTATTGCGCCCCGTGATCGCTGTGGAAGACCGCGCCTTCGAGGCTGCCGCGGGTGGCGGCGGCCATCCTGAGTGCGTCGGCGACGAGCTCGGTGCGCATGTGGTCGGCGATCGACCAGCCCGCCACGCGGCGGGAGAAACAGTCGATGACGGTCGCCAGATACAGATGCTCGCCATCGCCGACAGGCAGATACGTGATGTCGCCCATGTACTTCTGGTTTGGCGCGGGCGCCGAGAAGTTGCGTCGGAACAGGTCCGCAACGGGCGTGGCCGACGGCTCGGGGACAGTCGTACGTACCTTCTTGCGCAGGCGGAAGCCGGCGATACGGAACTTGCGCATCACGCGGGCGACCCTCTTCTCATTGATCTCCATGCCGTGTGTATCCCGCAGCTCGGCGGTGATGCGCGGGGCGCCGTAAGTGCCGCCGGAGTCGGTGTGGATGGTGCGGATCTTGCCGGCCAGCACCTCATCGGCCTGCTCGCGCTCGGCCCGGGCAGCGCGGGCCTCGCGCCACTTGTAGTAGGTGGAGCGGGCCACTTCGAGCACCTGGCACAGTCGCGTGACCTTGAAGGTCTTGCGGTGGTCCTCGATGAACTGGCAGCGACTCACCAGCTCATCTCGTGTTTGTAGCGAATGGTGATCTTGGGGTGGCGGGCTCTACGCCGCGGCTGCTTCCCAGGCGCGGATGACCGCGGCGATTTCATCGGGACCGGGTTGACCTGCAGGGTTGTGAATATGGCGGGCGGCGATGATCGTCCGGCGAAGCTTGATCACCATGTCGCTGAACGCCGGGGTCGCCTTCGTCGCGTACCAGGGCTGTCGTGCGCGCCGGTCGGCGATGTCGGCGGGGTGGTGCCCGTGGGCGGCGTACCAGAGGACGACGATGGTGTAGACGGCCAGGCCGAAGGGGACGGTGCGCTCCACCGCGCGCCGGGTGCGGTTGCGGGCCTGGCCGACGCCGAGATCCTGGCGCATGTGCTCGAAGATCGATTCGATCGGCCAGCGCGTGCCGTACCGTTCAATGAGGTCGTCGGCGGGACTGACCAGGTCGGTGCTGATCAGAGCGAGGTCGTACGGGCGGGTCGAGTTCAGGTCGCGGATCAGGACGAGGCGGACCGGGAGGTCCTTGAAGGCTCCGTACCACAGGCATTCCCTCTCGGTGATCCACACGAACTCCATGCGCCCGTAACGCTCCACGACGGCAAGGCGCCATGTCGCCGTCTGGGCAATCGCGGTCAGTGAGCCCAGCGCCCTGCCCTTCTTGCGGGGCCGTCCCCGCTTGTTGGTCTTGGGCGGGGTCGGCGCGGACAGGGCGGCGTTGCGCGGGAGTCGGGTGGTGAAGGTGACCGACGGGGGCAGGTCGGCGACCTTGCCGGAGTGGTAGGCAGCGTCGCCGGTGACGTGGAGAGTGCGGCCGGGGAAGAGCGCGGCCAGGTCGTGGACCATCTCCAGGGCCAGGTCGGTGCGGGAGGCGGTGGCCTTGCCCCGCCACAGCCGGGCGGCCACCGGCACAGCGACCGGCTTGGCGAGGAAGGGCAGGCGGACCACGACCGCGCAGATGACCCAGGTGTTGCCGAACCCGAGCTTGTCCTTGCCCCGCCCGGAGCCGTCATGCGCCCACAGCGCCCCGAAGACCTTCCTGCCGACCCGGTGCAGCAGGGTGTCGTCGACGACAGCCAGGATCGGCGCGTCCGCTGGGAGCAGGGCTTCGACCACGGCTCGGGCCAGGCGCAGGCCGAGCTGGTCGGGATCCCACGAGGCCTCAGAGAAGAAGGCGTGGGCCCTGCGGTGCGGCCACAGCCGCGACAGTCCCGCCCCCGTCAGCATCCCGGTGACCGTACGCCGCCCCGTCTGCGCGGCCATCCCGGCCACCAGATGGCAGAACGTCTCGAACGAATGCTTCGTGAAACACGGACGAGTGACCTGCAGAACAAGCAGCAACGACGCCGGTAACGTCATCCCCGGAACCATCAGCGGCAACTTCCTCGCTTCGAGGCGGTTGGATCAACACCGCTGATGGTTCTTCACGTTCAGCCTGACGTTCCGCAAGCCACTCAGCGGGCTCACCCGAACAGGGAAGCCACTATCTGTTCAAGATCACGATTCTCCGCAAAGTCGAGAGCTCATCTCCGCGGCGAAAAACTTCGTCGCCTTACGCAAGATGTCCCGCTCCGTGGCCAGGGTCGCGTTGTCCTTCCGCAAGGCGGCGTTCTCCTTGCGCAGGGCCGCTAACTCGGCCTCCAGTTCTTCCTTCGTGGCCTTGCTCACCGGTGTGTCCTTCGTGTTCTTCGTGGGGCTGTCGGCGCGGGCGCGGTCGGCGCGGATCCAGTTCCGCAGCGTCTCCGGGTTGATCCCCAGATCGCGGGCGGCCTGCACGATCGTAAGGTCGGGGTCCGAGTGGTACAGCGCGACCGCGTCGGCCTTGAACTCGGGCGAATAGACCTTCATCACCATAAGTGATCCTCCTGCCAGCCCCTCACCGGGGCTGATCGAAGGTGTCCACCACTCAGGGGGAGGGTCCCCACGGCCAGGCCCCTCCCACGACGATCCCCACCAAGATCATCGCACCCCGCCCCCCAACTTGATAATGCCTGATGAACACCTCGTCCAGATGCCACCGGTCCCCCGGACGGGGCTGCCGGCGGCGCTGCCGCGCGGCATACTCCGGGCCGAACCGCTCGCACCAGGCCCGGATGCTCTCGCAGGACACCTGGATGCCGCGCTCGAACAGCAGCTCCTCCACGTCTCGGAAGGAGAGCGGGAAACGGTGGTACAGCCAGACCGCGTGCGCGATCACCTCGGGCGGGAACCGGAACCCCTTGTACGACGGCGGCGTGTCCACGAGCAGGCCCCCCACAACGATCTCCATGAAGATCATCTCACGCCCCACCGCACAACCTGCCAAGCCCGGCCCTGGATATCACCGGCCTGCGCCGGGCCCGCTACCGCGGCCTGCCGAAAGTCCGCCTCCAGCACGCCTTCTCCGCCACCGCGATCAACATCATCCGGCTCGACGCCCACTGGACCGACCGCCCTCTCGGCCGACAACGCACCAGTCGCCTCGAACGCCTCGCCTACGAGCTCACCGCGTGAGCCCGAATTGAGCAACAGAGTCGTCGAGCTGACCGGGCGGTGGAGCGGCACAGTCACCGGGCAGGAGGGCGTACACGTCACCAACGTCTCCAACGGGGTGCGGCTCAGGGTGGACACGAAGGGCCGCGCAGGAGCCGGGCGCACGATCACGCTCCGTCCCTGATCGCCGGTTCCCGGTAATGCTGCTGTTCTGCCCGCTGGGCCCAGGGGACCTGAGTGTCTGGCACAGGCTGCACCAGTATGGACCAGTACTGTCAGTTCGGGCTCAGCCTCGCCCTGCCCAAGGACGTCCGGACCCGGTCGACTTCAAGCTGACGCTTCGTCCGGACGTCTCGGGGCCGCACGGATGGATCAGAGGTTGTGGCTCCTGCTCCACCCGGCTTTGGACAGCAGGGTGTTGTAGTAGTAGTTCGGGGGCCAGGAAGTATTGCGGTACCTCGCGTTGGGCAGATGCCCCGAGGCGCTCAGCCAGGGGCTGTAGGCGCGGAAGACGTCCACGCTCTTGGTCAGACAGTTGTTCCGGAAGAAGTCGTAGCCACTGTTGCGGCCTGCGAGGGCTGCCTGCATCGCCCTGGCCGGGTAGGCGGAGGCTGTCGCGATGCACCGGTACTTCGCATAGCGCCACTTGCCGGTGCGCCTGGTCTTGAAGTTGTGCATCATCTGGCGCCCGGAGCCGGTTCTGATGAAGGTCGCCTGGGGCCTGCCTGTCATCCCCTCGGTGGCTCCATAGGTCCAACTGCTGGAAGCCCCGTGGCGAAAGCCCCAGCCGTTATGCCCCAACGGTGGCCTGGGCCCGGCCGGGTCGACGTCGTTGGGCGCCAGGAAAATGCACACCTGCCCGCGTGCTGCTGCCTCGGTGGCGGCCGCGCTCGGGGTGGCCGTCGGTGCGGCGGTCATGGTCAGCACGGCGACAAGGAGGGCCAGGGTATTGCGATGCCTTCGGGTCGTTAATCGATTCATCATGGGATCCGTTTCAGGGTAGTTGTTTGAAAGTGGATCAGATCGGTCCATCCGCTCCGCCTATCACTCCCCGGAATACCGGAAGACCGCTCCGAACGCTCGTCTGACAGGCCATGGCAGTGCAATCTGCATAATGCAGGCCTCCCGGACCGGCTTCGGCTGTCCACCAGTTCGGATCACATACTCGTCACGAGCCCTTTCCAACCTGGCTGTGTGTCGGGGTGTTGGCGGGCATGGGCTGTACGAAGCGAGGGCCTGCTTGAGGCCTATTCACGGGGTTTCACCAGCCCTTTTTGTAGAAGGTGAGGGCGGTGACGGTTTTGGCGACGAGGGGGAACTTGGCCAGGGGGCCGCGGTAGCGGGTCGCGAGGATCTTCCAGTCCTTCAGGTGTGCGATCGCTCGCTCAATGGCGGCGCGGAGGCTGCTGATGCTCCGGTTGTAGATCTTGGCGCCAGTGGGGCGTTGCTGACCAGGTGGTTTGCGTCTCGCGGTGAGCATGCCGGAACCCACGTACCCAAGATCGCCCATGCTCTGCCGTTCTGCGAAGGTCTCCGGGAAGTGGGACTGGCGCCAGGCGTACATGTCGTGGCGGGAGCCCGGGACAGGCTCGGACACCGCGAGCAGGTCTCCGGACAGCGTGGCGGCGATCTGCAGGTTGAAGCCTGTGTCGCGGTGCTTGCCGGAGAACATAGCGGTGCCTTCGCTCGCCCAGTCCCACGTGGTGACCAGGGTGCCGTCGATGAGCACGATCCGGCCGGCTGAGGCTTCCACAGGATCAGGGACATGCCCGGCGAGGGCCTTCTCCACCACCGGAAGCAGCCCCGTCCACCGCCGGGAAACAGTGGCCTGGCTGACACCGAACAGTTCCGCCGCCGCTTCCTGGACGGGGTTCTGCCGCAGGAGGAACAGCACCAGGACCACCGACCGGTACAGGCCCAGCGACCACATCCGCGCCGGAGACACCGCAGGATCCGGGTCCTCCACGAGCGCCTGATGGACCCGCACCACCAGCCCGTCCAGTTGATCCTTGTCTAACTCTGCCGTAACGTTCCAGCTCAACGGCCCTGCCCCGGTTCACTTCTGACGTTTTCGCAGACATCAGACTACCGAGCAGGGCCGTCCTGATGATCAAGAAATCCGGGCCGCACCACCCCGTGAATAAGAGCGTGGTGGTGAACCGCTCTGTAGCTCGATGAGCTGCGGTTTTCTCGGCGCTGTGGTGTGTGGGCGGCGTTTGTGGGGCAGCCAGCCGGCAGTCGAGTGGGTTGTGGAGGTGCGGTTCATGCCGTCGGTGATCGCGTTGCTGGAACGTCGCGAGGCGCGGGCCCGGGAGGAGCTGGATGCCGGGCTGGAGCGGCTGCGCGAGGCCCGAGAGCATGTGGCGTCCTGCCAGGAGCGCCTGGACTGCGCCCGGATCGGCCGGGAGGAGGTGCTGCGGGCGCTGGCCGAGGAAGGCGAGATGGTGGCCGGGGTGCCGGAGGCGGAAGTGCTCGTGGGGCCGCCTGCCTCGGCGGGTGCCCAGGTGGCGGAGCCGGGCCCGGAGGCGGTGGCCGGCACCTCGGATGAGCTGGCGGTGCCGGCGGGTCTTCCTGCCGGCTACGGCCCGCGGCCTGCGGTGTGGCAGGCAGGACTGGGCCTGGAGGCGCTCGCGGGGCAGTACCGGCAGCTCTTCGAGGCGGTCCTCGCCCGGACGGAGCCCGTCTCGGCGCGGCAGCTGACGGCCTTGCTGGGGCGGGACGCGCAGCGGTTGAACGAGGTGGAGAAGGTCCGTCACCGCGCGTATGCGCTGGAGGCGCGCGGCTGGCTGGTCCGAGTGCCGGGCGGGATGTTCACCCCGGCTGCGGGCCCAGCCGCTGGGGCCGGAACTCGGGCCAGTGCAGGCGCTGGCGCGTCATCTTCCGGGTGAGCGTGATAAGCCCCGCCCACCACACCATCTGCACGTGGTGGTCCGGGCGGCGCTCGTGGTCGCGGTTCAGGCGCCGCGCGCGGGACAGCCACCCCAGCGTTCTCTCTACTACCCACCGGCGCGCCAGCACCGTGAACTCCCTTCTCCCGTCGGGGCGCTTGACCACCTTTACCTCCACGCCGTGGGCTGCGAAGGCGTCGGCCAGTGGCTGGCCCTGGTAGGCGCTGTCGACCCACACCAGCTTCAGCAGCCGTCCGGGCTTGGCCAGGTAGGCGTCCAGCAGGTCGGGGGCGGCCTTGGAGTCGTGCACATTCGCCGCCGTGACGGTGACCTCCAGCAGCAGGCCGCCGGTGTCGGTCAGGATGTGGCGCTTGCGCCCGTCGCGCATCTTGGCGCCGTCATAACCGCGGCTTGAGGCCGGGCAGGTCTCGGCGCCGTCCACGGACTGCGCGTCGATGATCCCCGCGCTCGGCTCCTCCTCTCGCCCCTGCCGCCTGCGCTGCAGACGGCGCAGGCGCTGGTAAAGCTCGCGCACATAGCCATGCCGCCGCCAGCGGCGGAAGAAGTCGTACACCGCCCGCCACCAGGGGAAATCAGCAGGGACAGAGCGCCACTTCGCGCCGTTGTCGACGACATAGCGCACCGCGTCGACCATCTCCCGGTGGCAGAACTCCTCCGGGCGCCCACCCCGGCCCTCCAGCCAGGCCGGCACCGGCATCGCCGCCCGAACCACCGCCCACTCCGCATCCGTCATGTCGCTGGGATAACGCTCGGCACGACGTCCCGCGGTGATTGCCCCGTACACGTGCACGTAGCAGTCACACGGGAGAGGGGCCGGGGTGGACCCGGCAACGTCACGGATGGTCAACTGGGAACGCAACGGGCCTCCTTGGGCGAGCCGGGTCTCGACAACCACGTCTCTACCGAGAGGCCCGTTCTTCATGCCCACTCCGGCACCAGCACCTGCGAGCGAGAGACCACCCACACCGGGCCACTCGAACGCCACTCGATTGGTCACCACGCTCTAAGCCTCCGTGGGTGTTTGGCCAGCCATGTCCTGATCGCGGGCGTCTTGTGGGTGCCGTAGTTGTCGCAGATCAGGTGGATCTGGAGATCCGCCGGCACTTCTTTGTCGATCCGGATCAGGAACTTCTTGAAATCGGCTGCCCGGTGCCGGCGGTGCAGAGCACTGATGACTTCACCCGTGGCGACGTCGAAGGCGGCGAACAAGGTGGTCAGCCCGTTGCGGACGTAGTCGTGGGTGCGCCGCTCGGGCATGCCCGGTATTATCGGCAGCACGGGCTGGGACCGGTCCAGGGCCTGGATCTGCGACTTTTCGTCCACCGAGATACGGCAGCTGTAGATAGCTGCTGATGTGCTGTCTGGTCATGGTGTGGTGTCGGCGTAGGTGTGCCATCGGCGGTGGCAGAGGCGGGCGTGGTGTTGGTGGCGGCGGCGCCAGGGGGACCACCACAGCAGGTGTTCGGCATCTCGCCGGGGCGGCGGAAGCATCAAGGCCCGTAGCAGGCGGAGGAGTTCGTGGCTGCTGAGGGTGACGAGGTCCGTCTCGGCGGGGTCGTTCCGGCTGGTCTGGGCGGTGCGTTCGAGGGCGGCGGTGACGGCCAGGAAGGCGTAGGCGACCAGGGTGATCACGCTCCAGCGGTGCCAGGAGTTCCAGCAGGTGACCTGGCCTTTGTCGAGGTGGCAGGTCTCCTTCGCGTCCTGGAAGTCGTCTTCCACCCGCCATCTGCGGCATACCAGTGACACCAGTCGCGCCAGCGTCACCGGCCCGGGGGCGAAGCAGCGGTAGTAGGACAGGGTACGGGTGTAGCGGTGACCAGGAGGCTTATTCACGGGGTGGTGCGGCCCGGATTTCTTGATCATCAGGACGGCCCTGCTCGGTAGTCTGATGTCTGCGAAAACGTCAGAAGTGAACCGGGGCAGGGCCGTTGAGCTGGAACGTTACGGCAGGGTTAGACAAGGATCAACTGGACGGGCTGGTGGTGCGGGTCCATCAGGCGCTCGTGGAGGACCCGGATCCTGCGGTGTCTCCGGCGCGGATGTGGTCGCTGGGCCTGTACCGGTCGGTGGTCCTGGTGCTGTTCCTCCTGCGGCAGAACCCCGTCCAGGAAGCGGCGGCGGAACTGTTCGGTGTCAGCCAGGCCACTGTTTCCCGGCGGTGGACGGGGCTGCTTCCGGTGGTGGAGAAGGCCCTCGCCGGGCATGTCCCTGATCCTGTGGAAGCCTCAGCCGGCCGGATCGTGCTCATCGACGGCACCCTGGTCACCACGTGGGACTGGGCGAGCGAAGGCACCGCTATGTTCTCCGGCAAGCACCGCGACACCGGCTTCAACCTGCAGATCGCCGCCACGCTGTCCGGAGACCTGCTCGCGGTGTCCGAGCCTGTCCCGGGCTCCCGCCACGACATGTACGCCTGGCGCCAGTCCCACTTCCCGGAGACCTTCGCAGAACGGCAGAGCATGGGCGATCTTGGGTACGTGGGTTCCGGCATGCTCACCGCGAGACGCAAACCACCTGGTCAGCAACGCCCCACTGGCGCCAAGATCTACAACCGGAGCATCAGCAGCCTCCGCGCCGCCATTGAGCGAGCGATCGCACACCTGAAGGACTGGAAGATCCTCGCGACCCGCTACCGCGGCCCCCTGGCCAAGTTCCCCCTCGTCGCCAAAACCGTCACCGCCCTCACCTTCTACAAAAAGGGCTGGTGAAACCCCGTGAATAGGCCTCCAGCAATACGGACGTCCCCGTGTCAGGGTCGTGTCCGTCGGGGGTGTCGTCGGCGGTGACCTCGATCATCGCCCAGTCGTCGTCGCGGACGCCCTTTTGCCCCGTGCCGGTTCGCATCCGCTCCCAGGCCCGCTTGGGCAGCCGGGCGGCGGCCCTGGCCGCGGTCAGCTTCGCGGCCGGGGTGGTGACTTGGTGGTTGGAGCGCACGGCCACGACGTAGCCCAGGCCCAGCTCGCGGCAAGTGGTACGTAACTCCCGCCCTCCGTAAACCTCATCGCCCAGGAAGAACGAGGCGGATATGCCCTGCAGGCCGGCCGCACGGAGCATGTGGGCCGCGAGCTGCGGCTTGGTGGTGAAGCACAGCTCGTCGGGGACGCCAGTCAGTTCACGGCGTTCCTCGTCGCCGGCCCACTCCCTGGTGAAGTACAGGCGCCGGTCGATCAGGCAGTGCCCGGTGGCCGTGGCGAAGGTGAGGTGCACGGCGACCTGGCACAGATCCACGCCGCCGACCGATCCAGAGTACTGGCGGGCCGCGGCCACCGCGTCCCTCGAGGACTTGGCATCCCCCGTCTCGTCCGCGATCAGGACCCCGTCGCCGTCATCCAGCAGGTTCACCGCCCACAGAGCCGTCCGCTCCAGCACCGCTTGTTCGTCCCACACCGCACGGGACAGCAGATGGTGCAGGCGGTGCGGGCCCCGCTCACCGATCGCTTCGGCCAGGCTCCAGCAGTTGACGTCCTCGAGCTCCATCAGCATGCCCCGGGTCATCCGCGCGAACGTCTCCCGGGTTTCGGAGCGGGCGAAGCAGGTGGAGAACGAGGCCAGCAAGGCCCCGAACGCGGCCTCGTGACCCTCGTGGTCTACCGTGGCCGAAGCGGCCGTCTCGTTTTGATCTTGGCTCACACCACGTCATGATCGGGACGGCCGTACGCATGCCCACACCCACCCCCATCACACCGCTGACCAGCCTCGACGAACACCGTGACCTTCCCCTCGTACCGTGGAGTCGTGACCATAGGGGTAGTTGAGGGTCATGGCGGAGAAGCGACGGAAGTACGATGCCGAGTTCCGTGAGGGTGCGGTGCGGATCGTGCTGGAGACCGGAAGCCGTCTGCGCAGGTGGCGCGGGATCTGGGGGTGCATGAGGGCACGTTGCAGACGTGGGTTCACCGGGCGAGGGCCCGTGTGGACGCGGAGGCCCGCGGGCGGGCTGGACGAGTCCGAGCGCGGGGAACTGCAGCGGCTGCGGGAGGAGAATGCCCGGCAGCGCAAGGAGATCGCTGAGCTCGGGATGGAGCGCGATGTCCTCAAGCGATCGGTGGTCCTCTGGGTGAAGGAGGCGACGAAGTGACGATGGCGGGCTTCATCGCCGACCAGCAAACCAGGCCCAAGGTCCCGCACACTCTGGCCTGCCGGGCATGGGGCGTGTCCAAGTCCTGGTTCTACAAATGGCGCCGGCGCCCCGGACAGCCGACGAAGTCCGAGGTCAGACGGGCTGCGCTGGCCGAGCGGATCGTTTACTTCTTCCGCAGGTCGGGCAACACCTACGGCTCGCCCAGGATCACGCTGGACCTGTGGTCCGAGGGCTGGAAGGTCTCGCAGAATACCGTCGCCCGGCTCATGGCCGAGCTCGGCCTGCAGGGCCGCAAGCCCCCCGTGCCGGCGAAGGAACCTGACCCGGCAGGGCAAGCGCAAGGCCGCCCGTGACCTGGTACTTCGTCGCTTCGATGCGGTCGCACCGGACGTGTTGTGGTGGGGCGATATGACCGAGATCGAAACCGGCGAGGGCAAGCTCTGCCTCGCGAGCGTCCACGACGCATTCTCCCGACGCGTTCTCGGCTATGCGAGGGGTCCTCGGCACGAAGCGCCCCTGGTCAGCGCGTCGCTCCAGATAGCCGCCGCGACACGCGGCGGCACCGTGGACGGAGTGATCCTTCATTCGGACCGCGGGTCGGAATATACGAGTGAGGCGTACAACGCGCTGTGTGACCGTCTTGGAGTGGTGCAGTCCATGGGGCGTGTGGGGTCGGCCCTGGAGGTGAGTCGGCGGCGGGAATCTCACCCACCGCCGCTCTCAGAACCGTGCGTGAACCTCGCGACTCACACGGCTCCCATTGTTGAACCAGTAGGCAACGCGCCATGCTTCCAATGAGCGAACATGCCCGGGAACGCTGAGGCGATCTCAGCCAGCCTTCTCCGGGCCTTCCTTGAGGCACGACGATACCGTTTGTACTTCCTCCGGGCCCATTTCACCAGGAACGGATTGATCTGCTGCTCCAGGAACCTGATCAATCTGGACTTGTAGAAGCGCCCATAGTAATTGATCCATCCCGCCACGACGGGGTTGATCATCGCGGCGATCTCCCGAAAGCTCAGCTCGGTACAGCGCCCCAGTCGCCAACTCCGGACAGTCCTCGCCATGGACTTCATGGCTGTTTTGCTCACTGCGGGAAGGAAGCCGGTCTTCAGCCTCCCATCCCGCAAGCGAGCTGCCCGAGGACGGAAGGTGTACCCCAGAAACGTGAACTCTGTGACCGGGAACTCCCGTTCACGACCTTCCTGTTTGCAGTACACCACCTTGGTTTTCTCCGGATGGAGATGTAATCCGAACTGCAGCAACCTGCGCTCGATGATGTTGCGGACGAAGTTCGCCTGCTTCTCACTGGCACAGTGCACTACAGCATCGTCGCCGTACCGCTCGAACCTGATCGCCGGATACTCCCGAGCCAACCACGCGTCAAACGCGTAGTGCATGAACAGATTCGACAACAACGGTGAAATAGAAGACCCTTGAGGAGTCCCCTTTTCCCGAATGGCGAGCGTTCCGTCGGGCTGTTGCACGGGGGCGACAAGCCATCGCTTCACATACAACAGAACCCACGAGAGCTTGGTATGCCTTTCCACTGCCGCGATGATGGGGGCGTGCGGCACGTTGTCGAAGAACCCCTGGATGTCGAGATCGATCACCCAAGGATGCCTCCAGCACCGCTGCTTGCACGTCTCCACCGCCTCCAGCGCGGACCTCCCCGGGCGATAGCCATACGAGTCCTGATGGAAGACCAGCTCCGCGTCAGGCTCCAATGTCATGGCCACTACCGTCTGAGCGATCCTGTCGGCCACGGTCGGAACCCCAAGGATCCGAGTCCCAGCGCCGGCTTTGGGAATATCAACCGCTCTCACGGGTGGGGGGAAATAGCTTCCCGAGGACAGCCGATTCCACAGCTTGTACAGGTTGTTCTTCTCATCCTGCTCAAACTCCGCTAACGACTGCCCATCCACCCCAGCCGCTCCCCTGTTGGCCTTGACCTTCAGGTAAGCGTTCCAGACTAGCCGCTTCGGAATATCAAACGGCTTGCCAGCTGGTCTCGTCTCGACCATCCGATTCCTCCCATCACTGGTTGATCGCCGATCGACACCCAACAACACGCCCCCTTCGCTCCGCCTCTATTACGGAGGTTTCATCACTACTACGGGACGTTCCGCCCTCCCGACGCGCGACCGGTACTCCGGCCCTCATGGCTCTTTACCACTTGCGCCTCTCCCTCTCGCGAGCCACGTCAACCCGTGGATCGCAGTTTCGCGTCAAGGAGTTCTCCAGTTCCGTTGTGAAGCCCCGGACTGAGCTCGCGCCACCTTCATGCCGGACACCGCCAGACCAGTAGACAGGTTCCCGTCTGACTTATCCCAGGACAGCATTGAGGCCCTGGTTTTGATGTCGTCCACGCTTTACGACACGTCATCAGTGGTTCACTTGCGTTCGCCTTCTCAGCCCCCACCTGCCGCATTCAGTACGGCTTTTCCATGACGCTCACCACCACGGCTCATTCACCGCAGCAGCTCATGGTGGTTTGACACCTGCACCTGCATGCCGATGCCGAAGGACCTACCTTCATCTCCACAACAGCATGGCGACCGTTCGTTTCCGTCTTCTACATCAGAAGCTCACAATCACCTTCTGGACACACCAACGCGGCCGCGGAGTCGTTCCACTCGTCGATCAAGGTCGAGTACATCCACCGGCACCGCTTCGCCACTCACACCGAGGCCAGGCTGAAGATCGCCACGTGGATCACGGACTTCTTCAACACGCGCCGCAGGCACAGCGCCGCCGGCGGGCTGCCACCAACCGAGTTCGAACAGATCATCAATCAGAAGCGCGCTGAGGCCCATTCACGGACTCAAGCCGCATAGACAAAGACTCCACGATCGCAGGGGATTGCCACTTCCGTGTGGCGCCACTGGGGTGGGGAGACGACATCTCCTTGATCTGTCGTCTCGCAGGCCGGGTACGGGCCCGACAGGTCACCCACATCTCGTCTCGACCAACCAGCAACGCCCAAACCAGAACCCAACCCGTGCCTAACGACCCCAACCCAAAAAGCGACAGCAGGGTTGACCTGCAATCCTCCACAAAAGTAGAGTGTCGGGTATGGAAGATAAAAGCCTTCGGGTCGATCCGGACACTCATGCTCGCATTGCCACCATGGCCCGCGAGCGGGGCATGTCGGCGAAGGAACTCGTTCGCGCCTACGCACTATCCGACCGCACCGCGGCCGAGCGTGAAGCCGACGCCGAGGCGGCCCGGCAGCGCATCAAGGCCCGCTGCGGCCTGACCGTCACTCCGGATATGGAGCAAGCAGCGCGCGCCATGGTCACCGCGATGAGGAACGAGGCCACCGCCGCGTGATCTATCACGTCATCCTCGACGACACCACGCTGACCGCCCTCCACCAGGCCCACCCCTTCCTCAACGGTCTGCTGGTCGAAGCCTCGCGCAGCGACGACATCGAACTGCACGTTCCCGCAGGATGTCTGGCAGAAGCCGAGAAGACCCGTCCGGGGATCACCGCTTTCGCCGTCGAAGAACCCTGGCTGACGATCGACCCGCTCGACGCCGAGGCTTCAGCGACCGTCGCGCCACTCATGGCCAAAGGCTTCTCTCTCGCAGTCGCGCACGCCGTACACGCTGCCACCCCCGACATGCACGGCCTGATCACCATGACGCCAGAACGATACGAGGCATGGCCCGCCGTGCAAGCACGCCATCCCGACAGACCACATCCCGGGACCTGAACATGAAGCACTACCACCGCACCAAGCAATCCGACACTCACAAATGACATCTTTGATCACGCAGGGATGGGCAGAGCAACACTGCGACTCTGTTGGTGATCTTCAGGAGTCATCCGGCGGCTGCGGTGCAGAGGGTGTGGAATCGGCTTGATCGTGTGCGTCCACGGGGTGTTTCGGCGATCCAGTCGGCGGTGCGGGTGAGGTTGCAGGCTATGGCGGTAAGTACGTGCTGGACGTGCGTCTTGGCGAGCCCGCGGTAGCGCGTACGCCGTAGGCCGTTGCTCCGGACGGTCTGGGAGAGCGTCGCCTCGATGCCGGCGCGGACGGCATAGCGTCGTTGCCATTGCTCGGTCTCCTGGTCGAGGCGGTTTTGGACCTGAATCTCGTGCAGCGGCCGTGGGAGCAGGGCGATCGAGCGGGGCCTGGTGGCCGAGGTGGTGCACGGGTGGCGGTCCGGGCAGGCCAGGCAGTCGGCCTTCGCGAAGCGGAACTGGAGGTATTCGTGGCCCTTGATGCGGAGCGTCCTCGCCGGGGTGCTGGTCTTTCCGCGGGGGCACGTTGCCTGCCGTAGATCCCAGTCGATCGTGAAGGCGGACTTTCCGAAGCCCTCGCCGCTCTTGGCCTGCTGGCTGTGGTCGGCGACGATCGGGCCGAGCAGCGTGATCCCGTGGGCCTGCTGGGCGCGTTGGACGCGGGCCGGGGTGATGTAGGCGGCATCGACCACGTGCTCGGCCGGGACCAGGGCGGCCTGCGCCAGGTCGTCGTGAATCTGCTCGGTGAGCTGCCCGTCCTGGACCGGGGCGATCGTGGTGGCGACGTGCACCACGATCTCGGGCCGCTGTTCCTCGCAGGTCTCGGTGTAGTGCACGCGGTAGCCGCTCCACTCGGTGCCGTTCTTGGTGCAGTAGTGCGCGTCGGTGTCGTAGGGAGAATCGAAGCGCAAACTCGCCGGTGGCAGCGCGTGCCCGTCACGCCAGCGGAGCTGTCCTTGTTCGTCCCAATAGTAGTGGTGAACCCACACCTGTCGCAGGATTTCCACCTGGGGAAGTGTCCGCAGCCGGCCCGGGGCATCGGGGGACCACAGGGCGGCCAGCACCTTCTGCCCATCCCGTCCGAAAGTCTCCGCCCGCTCGGTCACGGCCTCCGGTCCACCAGGCACCTTCCTGATCTCGATCTTCCGCCCGTACCGCTTGTCCCACTCGGGTTCGATCAGCGGCTGCAGCCACTCCGGCGCGATCTCGGCCAGTTCCTCCAGGGCGGCCCGCAGACTCTCCCCGGCCAGCTCCAGACGGCTGAGCCGACGCACCGCGGCCAGCACATACGTCACGCCGGTACGCTGCCGCCCGCCGGCCTTCAGCAATCCCGCCTCGGTCAGCCGCGTGAGCATCACACGCAACATCCGGTCCGCCGCGTCGCCTTGCACCAGGCGGGCGCGGAAATCGCTCAGCAGCGAGTAGTCGAACCCGGTGGCCTCCAACTCCAGCCCCAGGGCGTACTTCCAGTCGATCCGAGTGCGCACCGCCTGAGCAGCCGCCGGTCCGACAGGTCCTCGGCGAACTGCAGCACCGAGACCAGCGCGAGCTGCCCCGGCGAGAACCCGGCGCGGTGGTCGGCTTCTCCAAGGTCCTTCGAGTCGTGGTGGGTCAGGGTTCGCTGGTCAGCTGCCGGGACGGGGCAGTGCGGCGAGGCGATGGAAGGCCGTGGTCAGTTCGTGTCTCCAGGGCCAGGTCGCCGATATTCGCAAGCGCAGGCGGCGGCCGCCGCGGGTGAGGCGTGCGGCGACATGCAGCAACCGGTAGCGGAGCTTCTTCGGCTCGGCGGCGGCCAGTTCACCGTCCAGCAGCAGGACGCGGGCCCAGGCCAGCAGGTCGATCGCCGTGAGGCTGAGTTCGAGCCAGACGGTGTTGACGTCGAAGTGGGGGGAGGGGAAGCGGCCGAAGCCGGTGGTCTTGCCGCACCGGATGTGGTCCTCGACGGTGGCATGCCCGCGGTGGCGGACCTCCAGGAACTGGGCGGAGCCACCACTGGAGTAAGGGGTGTCGGTGAGGAATACCTGGTGACGCAGGCCCTCGTCCTGGTCGAACAGGGACAGTTGGGCTCCGGGGGGCCTTCCCCCCGAGGGGTGGACACCTGTTCGTTTCGTTATGCGGCGAGTGTCAGGGTAGCTGACAGCTGTTCGTAGGCGACGGGGCTGAGCTGTCCGTTCGCCGAGTGGCGGCGCCAGGTGTTGTACCGCGTCAGCCAGCGGAACACGGTGCGCCGGCAGGCCTCGGCCCCGTGGAAGCGCCGGGCGCCCTGGAGGATCTCCCGTTTGAGGGACGCGTGGAAGGACTCGCAGGCGGCGTTGTCCGCGCTCGTTCCGACCGCGCCCATGGACTGGGTCACGCCCAGCTCAGCGCAGAGATCAGCGAATTGGCGCGACCCGTATTGCGCCCCGTGATCGCTGTGGAAGACCGCGCCTTCGAGGCTGCCGCGGGTGGCGGCGGCCATCCTGAGTGCGTCGGCGACGAGCTCGGTGCGCATGTGGTCGGCGATCGACCAGCCCGCCACGCGGCGGGAGAAACAGTCGATGACGGTCGCCAGATACAGATGCTCGCCATCGCCGACAGGCAGATACGTGATGTCGCCCATGTACTTCTGGTTTGGCGCGGGCGCCGAGAAGTTGCGTCGGAACAGGTCCGCAACGGGCGTGGCCGACGGCTCGGGGACAGTCGTACGTACCTTCTTGCGCAGGCGGAAGCCGGCGATACGGAACTTGCGCATCACGCGGGCGACCCTCTTCTCATTGATCTCCATGCCGTGTGTATCCCGCAGCTCGGCGGTGATGCGCGGGGCGCCGTAAGTGCCGCCGGAGTCGGTGTGGATGGTGCGGATCTTGCCGGCCAGCACCTCATCGGCCTGCTCGCGCTCGGCCCGGGCAGCGCGGGCCTCGCGCCACTTGTAGTAGGTGGAGCGGGCCACTTCGAGCACCTGGCACAGTCGCGTGACCTTGAAGGTCTTGCGGTGGTCCTCGATGAACTGGCAGCGACTCACCAGCTCATCTCCGCGGCGAAAAACTTCGTCGCCTTACGCAAGATGTCCCGCTCCGTGGCCAGGGTCGCGTTGTCCTTCCGCAAGGCGGCGTTCTCCTTGCGCAGGGCCGCTAACTCGGCCTCCAGTTCTTCCTTCGTGGCCTTGCTCACCGGTGTGTCCTTCGTGTTCTTCGTGGGGCTGTCGGCGCGGGCGCGGTCGGCGCGGATCCAGTTCCGCAGCGTCTCCGGGTTGATCCCCAGATCGCGGGCGGCCTGCACGATCGTAAGGTCGGGGTCCGAGTGGTACAGCGCGACCGCGTCGGCCTTGAACTCGGGCGAATAGACCTTCATCACCATAAGTGATCCTCCTGCCAGCCCCTCACCGGGGCTGATCGAAGGTGTCCACCACTCAGGGGGAGGGTCCGCCACCTGTGCCGCCACGGTGGGGGCCCTGCGGGTCCTGGGCGTGCGCCGCATCGCTCTGATCGATCCGCCCTGGTTCGATGACGAACTGAATCGTCTCGGTCGGGGCTACTACGAGGACGCGGGCTTCGCTGTGGTGTTCAGTGCGCCGTGTGCGCTGCTCAGCGGACAGCACCTGATCCGTCCCGGGGACCTGCACGACTGGGTGAGCGGCCATACGCCCCACGACGCCGAAGCCGTGGTGGTGGGCGGTAACGGTTTCCGCGTCGTGGGGACAGTGGAACGTCTCGAACAGACCTTGCGACGCCCGGTTCTCACCGCGAACCAAACCCTTCTGTGGGCTGCCCTGCGTGCCACGGGACTGCTACCACGGACATCGAAGGATTCGGCCAGCTGTTCAGTGCGGCCGCCATTGAACCAGCATCGCATTTCAAGAAAGCGGACTGACACGTGAGCTCGCCGGAGTTCGAACGCCGGTCGGATCCGTCCCGACCGTCCTGTTCATTGTTTTTCGCTCCCTGACTGACATCAGAGGTCGCCGAAACCACCGAAGCTCCGGTGAGATGCCACTGCCCGTTGCACTTCGTGCGCTGGGCGGGCAGGCCATCGCCTGCCCCGTGAGGCGGCGTGCCCCGTGCTGCAGAAGCACCCGGGGCTTGAGTGTTTCGCGCCGCAGTTGTTGCCCTGGTCGGACTTGGGTTGGGACGCTCTTTGAAAGCGGTTCAGGCAAGATTTCGTGACGAGTGACACTAATCCGGATCACACAACGGGATGACTCCTGCCCTGAGTCTCCTGCCTACGCGCACCGCGCTGATGAAGCACCCAGCCCCGTCTGCATCGTCACCGGCGCCGGCACCGGCCCAGCAACTCCCGGCCGAGATGGTCGCCCACGCGTCGGCCGCGCTCCGCCGACGCCCGGCAGAGCGTTGATACGGCCGAACGGATTCGCGGGTCGGCGGCGGCGTTGCCGATGGACTCAGGAGGTGCCGACGCGTACGGCGGTCGCTGCCAGGGTGCTGTAGTTCATTGTGAAGCGTCCGCCCAGGGAGTCGATGGCGCTCCCGACCGCGTCCAGTATCCGGTCCAGCTGATCGGGACGGAGTTGGGTGAGGCCGCCGGTGGTGGGTAGCAGGTCCAGCCACTGGTCGCGCGTGTAGGACTGCTCCCAGTCGAATCGCCACTGTTCGGGAGCGTTGAACTGTTCGGTCTCGCGGATCTTGTCGGCGAACTTCGCGTATGCCGCCTGGTAGAGGCCGAGCGGACGTCGGGCCGGTTGGCCGTTGAACGGGGAGTATCGGGTGCAGCCCGCCGGTAGGCAGCGGCGAACGGTTCGGCCACCTCGGTCGGCGGCTCGTACGCGTGTCCGAAGATCGCCAGCCGTCCCCCTGGACGCAGCACACGTGCCGCCTTCACGACGCCGGCGACCGGTTCCACCCAGTGCCACGACTGGGCGGCGATGACCGCGTCGAATGTCCGGCCGACCGGCTCCCAGGCTTCGAAGGTCGCCACCTCGACCTGCAGGCCACGGGCTCGCGCGAAGTCGGCCATCCGCGCATCGGCCTCGATGCCGAGCACGGTGCAGCCGACGGCCTGGAACTGGCGGGCTGCGATGCCGGTGCCGCAGCCGACGTCGAGCACGTCGGAGCCGGGGCTTCCGGTGACGATCCGTGTCACCAACGTATCGGGGTAGCCGGGCCGGGCCTGGTCGTAGCGTTGCGCGTCCACGCCGAACGACTCGGCCATCCGTCGGGCCTCATGCGGCTCCGCCGGGGATGGTTCTGGTTCCTCGCGCCCTAAAGTGGGCATGCGCCCACTTCAGTGGGCGCATGCCCACTGGGCAACGGTTGCCGGCGGGATGAAGTACGAGAGGATCTGTGAATGCCGACTGGGGTGCATCTTCGCGACGCGCGGCAGCAGCTGTTCGACGCTGCGGAACGCGTGCTTCTGCGGGACGGGCCGAACGGGTTGACCAGCCGGGCCGTCACCGACGAGGCGGGCTGCGCCAAAGGCGTCCTGCTCACCAGCGCACTGGCCACCCTGTTCGGACCGATTCCGGTGGCAATCATCCCGCTCATCACCTTCCGGGATGAGCTGCGCGCACGGCTGCGGCAGGCCAGGTCCGGAGGCGGCATCGCGATCCTCGCCGAGGCCGCGACCGCGGTCTCCGCTTATCTGGCCGCCGAGCGTGAACTGGGCCGCATCGCGGTCGACGCCGACATCGACTCACTCACCCTCTCTCTGGTCGGTGGCGGGCATCTCCTGTTCGCGGACCGCGACCCCGGCCCACCGGACTTGGCAGCCGTCAACAAGCTCGTGACAGCGGTTATCGCCGATGCCGTGCAACGACGACCGTCCTAGAGCCCCCTGGGCGTCGGCAAACGCACTTACACCGACCGCGATCGCTTCAGCCTCCCGCCATCATGGTCAGACCGTCGACCTGTTCAACGAACGTGCGGCGCGAGCAGGCGCGTTGGTCGCAGAACAGGCGGCGTACAGCGTTCTATCGTCAGAGCCGTTGAGTGTCCGAGCTGGTGTCAAGTTGGTCGAAGTCGCGGCGAAGGGAGCGCATCGGTCGCCTGGCCGCTCTGGCCGACCAGCTCGACCGCACCACCGGCAGGCACTCGCCGCACCGCTGCCCGCCCTCCTTGCCGTGGCCCGGTTCGCCGCCCAACCACCCAACAGGCCGACGACACCGCTTCCCCTAGCCAGAAGGAACCACGCCTTGATCACCCCGCACGCCTTCCCCCTGGAGCCCACCCCGATCCATGTGTCCGACAAGGTCCTCGACGACCTGCGCGCCCGTCTTACCCTGACCCGTCCGCCGCTGGACGAGGGGAATGGAGACTGGTCGTACGGCGTCCCGGAGAGCTATCTCCGGGAGCTGGTCGCCTACTGGCGGGACGGGTACGACTGGCGCGAGGCCGAGGCCGCCATCAACGTCTACGAGCACTACCAGGTGAGCGTGACCGGTGTCCCGGTGCACTTCATGCGCAAGCCCGGCCGCGGCCCCCGGCCGATCCCGTTGATCCTCACCCACGGCTGGCCGTGGACGTTCTGGCACTGGTCGAAGGTGATCGACCCGCTCGCCGACCCGGCCGCGTTCGGTGGTGACCCCGCCGACGCGTTCGATGTCATCGTGCCGTCACTGCCCGGCTTCGGTTTCCCCGGCCCGCTCACCGGCTTTCCGGACGTCAACTTCTGGAAAGTCTCCGACCTCTGGCACACGCTGATGACCGAGACTTTGGGATACGACAAGTACGCCGCCGGGGGCTGCGACATCGGCGGAATCGTCTCCAGCCAGCTCGGCCACAAGTACGCCGACGAGCTGTACGGCATCCACATCGGCTCCGGGCTGCCGCTCGACTTCTTCACCGGCCCCCGCGCCTGGGACTTCGCCCGGAACCGGCCCCTCACCGACGACCAGCCCGCCGACGTCCGCGCCCGCATCAACGAGCTGGACCACCGCTGGGCGTCCCACCTCGCCGTGCACATGCTCGACGGCGCCACCCTGGCCCACGGGCTGAGCGACTCACCCGCCGGGTTGCTCGCGTGGCTGCTGGAACGCTGGAACGCCTGGAGCGACAACGGAGGCGACCTCGAATCCGTCTTCACCAAGGACGACCTGCTCACCCACGCCACGATCTACTGGGTGAACAACTCCATTGCCACGTCGATGCGTTACTACGCCAACGCCAACCGCTACCCCTGGGCCCCCGCCCACGACCGCACCCCGGTCGTGCAGGCCCCGGTCGGCCTCACCTTCGTCACGTACGAGAACCCGCCCGGCATCCACACCGCCCGCGAGCGCGTCCAGGCATTCAAGAGCGGCCCGCAGGCCGCTTGGTTCAACCACGTCAACGTCAACGCCCACGGCCACGGCGGCCACTTCATCCCCTGGGAGAACCCGGACGCCTGGGTGAGCGACCTGCGCCGCACCTTCCACGGCCGCAGGCCCTGAACGACCCTGCGGGCTCGTCCGGCAGCGGGCCAGGCGATGGTTGCCTGGCGGGAGCGTGCGCGTCGGCCGACCGGCCCGCACCGCCGGCCGCCACGCCGTCTGCCTGAGCCGGCCTCCCTACGGGACTCCGCTCGCCGCCACATCCCAGGAGCCCTGCCCGCCGGGAGAGCACTGCGTATCAGCCTCACCATCAGCGCCGTACTGCTCCTGCTCACTGCTCTGGCGGCACGGTGACCCACGGCTGGCTGCCCGTCCAGGCCTGTGGTCATGCGCTTCCTCAGATACCCGATGAACACCTCGGACCCAGCGGCTGCCGCATCGCGGCGTAGTGCACGGTGCGGGCGGCCGCCTCGAATCGCCGGCTGGGCCGATGCCCTCGGCGACGCCACAGTCGCGAGTGGTCGGCATCGACGAATCCTCCTACCGGCTCCGCAACCACGGCCCATGCCCCGTCTCCCGGGACACCTCCACCGTCAACCCCCGCCTCCGGCAGGCCTATTGCTCGCCTGCGATCCGCAACGGCCCTCCCTGCGAGCAGCCGAGGGCGTGACCGGGGTTGTTCTGCCGCTGCTTGAGGGCGGGGACGACGAAGGCGTTCGCCGCTCTACGGGCCGCTGTGGACGAGCGCCGCCCAGAGGTCTGGTCTGTCGGGATGGTTCCTGCGTAATTCCCACGCAACGCGATGCAGTGCGTAGGCGGCTCTGTCCGCTGCGGGCTGGTCGGACAGGTGATCGTCGTCGGACAGGTGATCGTAGAAGATGCGTGCGGTCATCGCGGCCACGGCGTCGTCCAGCGGCCACAGGCTGGCGATCACGTGGCGGAACCCGGCGAGTTGGAACGCGGAGGCCAGGTGGATGGACTCGTCCGCGTGTTCGATGTTGCGTCGGGCGGTCGAGCAGGCGGACAGGTAGGCCAGCTCGGCCTGTTCCAGCTGCAGACGACTGACGGTGGCGATCGGCAGAACACCGTCCCGCAGGACCAGGCCTCCCCGGGATGGCTCGGTCAGGTGGGCGGTGGCGTGGCAGGCGAAGTGGGCCCAGGTGGCCGTGGTGAGTTCGGCGAGCACTCGTTCGCTCGTCGCGGTGTCATCGACCAGCAGAGTTCCGCGATGGTGTGCGTGCAGTGTTGCCGCCTCCGCGGCTGTTCCCGGGAGATCCGGGAGGCCGGGGAGGTGGGCGAGGGCGACGGTCAGGTGACGTCGGTCGACCACCGGGCGTCGTGTGCGCGCATGGTTGAGCGCGCGCAGCGTCGGTGTGTAGGACGAGACGACGTCGTCCCGTGTGATGGCAGCGTGCAGAGGGAAGAGTCCGAGGATGCCGGTGGGCAGCCACCAGATCCGTTCCGTGGGCGGTAGGGCGTCGAGGACGGGTTCGACGATCGCGGCCCTCATCCAGGCGAGCGTGTCCGTGAGGAGACGTCGGCCGCGGAGTCTGCCGGTCAGGGTGTTATCATGGGTCGCCCACACCAGTTGCGTGGCGTTCGCTGTGGCTGCCTCCCAGGACAGGTCGGGCAGCGGGACGGGGGTTGGCTCGCCGTCAGAAGTGATGATGACGGCGTCCCCTCGGCGGACCCCGAGGTTGACCAGTACGACGACACCACCAGTCGCGGCCGTCCGCGACTCTGTCAGTTCGGGCGGCAGGAGGAAGCGAGTGAAGTCGGGGATCTTGCGAATGTCGCCGAGGAGTTCGTTGTACTCGTCCCACAGTCGTCGGCGGTGGTCGACAAGGCCGACCCCGACGGGGGCCCCGAGCGGGGGGAGTTGCGCTTGAGCGAGTCGGTCACGTGCGCTCCGGAACCGGATGGCCAGGTCTGGCTCTGTCTCCTCGAGGCCGGTGAGGTCGGTTCGGGAGTCGAGCTCCGCCGCCAGCAGGATGCCCCTGGCCAGCTCACCGATCTCCACTGCGCCGGTGGCATCATCGATCGCGAGGTGAGCGGCCACGGTTTCACCGACCAGGCCGTAGAACTGCCCGATACGGTGTTCCTGGTCCTCCCGGCCGATCTCTCCCGGCGCCACCGACGGCAGCAGTGCCACCGCGGCGTCGAACAGCTCGACGGCGAGCCGCATCTCGCGTAGGTCACGTGCCAGCTGGCCCAACTTCGCGTACGCCAGTACCCGGTGCTCCGCTGATGCGGTCGTGGCGTTCACGGCCAGTGATGCCAGTCCGTGCAGCACTTCGCGGTCGAGGTGGTCACCGTCTGCGAGGACCTGGAGGCGATAGGCGTGCGCGAGGTTCGCCAGCGCGACCATGACTACGGGGTGGTCGTCGGAGGTGATGGACAGTGCCTGTTCGGCATGGTCCACCGCGTGGCGGAGGTCTTCGGGCGTGCCGCGTTGTTCGTATCGCAGCCGGTAGTTCTTGGCGAGGTTCGACATGTGTCCGACCCGGTCCGGGTGTACGTGGGTGATGAGCGCCAGCGCCTGTTCCCCCACGTCGATCGCACGGTCAAGGGCTGCCGAATCCTCGTTTTCCCTGTAGCTGTACGACAGGGCGGACGCGAGGTGGGACAGATGGAGGCCCCGCTCCGGGTGGTCAACAGGCGTCGTGGCAACGCACTGCTCGCTGATGTCGATGGCGCGCGCCAGGTCGGCGGGGACGTTGCTCCGCAGGTACCTCTGTTGCAGGCCGACGGCAAGGTTCGCGAGTCGCCCAGCGCGTTCCGGATGATCCGCCGGCGTCAAGGAGACAGCCTCCTCCGCCACCTCGATGGCCCACTGCAGGTCGGCCGTCGCCCCGTTCCTCATATAGCGCAGCTGGTGGGCGATGCCGAGGTGGGACAGCGCCAGCGCCCGGTGAGAGGGGTCTACCGCAACGTCCGTCGCGCTGCTGCCGAGTTCGACCGCCTTGTCGAGATCGGCCAATGCACCGGTGCGTAGGTGACGCTGCTGGTAGCAGGCGGTGAGATTCGACAGTACGTCAGCACGTTCGTCACCTGCGGCGGGCATCAGCTCGAGTGCCTGCTCGGTGAGCAGGATCGCGCGTTCCAGGTGCTCCTCAGCGCCGTACCACTGGTGGTCGTATCGGTAGGCGATACCGAGATTGTTGGCGTGGGCGGCGAACAGCGGGTCGTCGGGAGGCGTAGCCAGCAGCGCTTGCCTGAACAATTCGATGACGGCCGTCAGGTACGACCGCTCGGTGGTCGAGGAGGCCTCGGTGAGCATGCTCGTCGCGACCGCAGCCTGCACCTCGGGCTCGGCCGCCGCACCGAGTACCGAGACCAGCGCTTCCGGGATCACGCCAGGATGGTGCGCGATGGGAGCGAGGTGGTAGATCGCCTGTGACAGCTCGAAGTTGGTGGGCCGTGCGGCCCAGCGCGCATGGAAGAACCAGCCGATGGCGAGATGCGCTGCGGCGATCCACTCACGATCCCTTCTGGTGAAGTGGCGCGGATCGGCCGGGCGTATGACGTTCCACAGCTCAAGGGCGTCGGCCAGTGCCTCGTCATCGAGCACAAAATGATCGACGCGGGTGCGTTCGTACGCGTCAAGGCCTCGGCGGAGTCGCTTCTGCGCCCGGTTGAACCGCCGGGCCTTGCGTAGGTCGGTCAGATGCCGGTAGCGATACAGCCGTGCCAACGTCTCACTGAGCGGCATGGAATCTCTCTCCTCGCCGGCGATGGGGTGTGCGGTTCAACGCCCTTTGCGGACTATGGCCGTGATCTGTGCTCCCTCGGCGAGAGTCAGCGGCCCGGTACGCCCCTCCTCGGCGACACCCATCACCTCCGCGAGCAGGCGGCCGTGCACATCGAGCGCGGACTCGGCCAGAGCAGCGAGATCGGTCACGGCGCTGCGCGCTCGAACCCAGCCCGTCGCGGCGACCAGGACAGCCACTGGGGCAGCAGGCCACCAGATCACGGCAAGCAGGGCCGCGAGCCATGCCCAGCTGCCCACGGCGACCGCCGCGACGAACGCACCGTTGGCCGCGGTGATCTCCGCGCGGGTGGTGTCCGGCAGGACGAGCCACAGCCGCGGCCAGGCGAAGGGCAGGTCCAGGCCGTAACGGTCGCGGGCCACCTGTTCCACACTGTGGACGCGGTCGCCCATCCAGGTGGGTCGACCGGGTTCGGCCATGGCCATGTTGTTCGCCCGCCCCGCAGCACGGTCGATTTCCTCCTGCTGAGCCGCCGTACGGGACGCGCTGGGATGCGTTCGTTCCAACTCGCGCCGCAACGCGAGCCTCCTGTGCCAGCGTGATCGGCGGCGCCCGGTCTGCCACCTGAACACCGCGTGGAACACCGAGGGCCAGGAACCCAGCCACAGGGCGCGTGTCGGACCAGCCAGCGCCTGCGCCAGGAGACCCGCACACGCAGCCGCGACGAGTAGGCCGACCAGTGCTCCGACCTGCGCTCCGACCGGCCATTGGGCGAACTTTTCACCAGCCCGGGTCAGCTCGTGCTCCGCCATCGCAGCATCCACGGCGTGTGCTTGCCCAAGCCGCCGGCCGAGCAACGCGCCCGTCACGAACAGAACGCCGGGCAACAGGAGCAGAGCAACCCAGCGCTCAGCCAGCCTCTTGGCCAACTCGGCGAAGAAGCCGCCCACCGCGTTACCTGAGCCGCATGGGTCGGCCGGTCACCTCGCACCGCGGGACGGGCCCGGCCGGCACCGAGATCGCCCCGCGGTCACAGGCTCCGTCGGGGCAGCCGAACACCTCCTCGTGGGCGCGGCCGGCTCCGCCGCCGGGCAGGGCGCTGCTCAGCGCGCGGAAGCTGCCTGCGTCGCCGATACCGACCAGCTGGCTCAGTAACGCGAAGATGGGCTGCCGGGCCCGGGCCGCCTCCTCGATCCGTGTCAGCACTTGTTGGTGCCACTCGGACTGTTGCGCGCACTCCAACCGCAGTTCCAGTATCTCGGAACACAGCATTGTCAGCGCCAGCCGCTCCGCCGCCTCCATCTGCGCCTCCCCCCGGTGGTGGCCGAGAACGTCGTGACGGAAGAATCCCCTCGACGTCCTTGCCGTACTCGCGCCCTGCGCCTGTTCCTGCGCAGGTATGGCGCAGCGGCCCAGAGGCGCTCCCGGTTTCGGGGCTCCCCGGCAGAACTGGCACCGACGACGCCCGCAGGCGACTGGTCCAGCGAGCACTCGACGACAGCTGACCAGACCTCACCACGCCCGCCCTCGACCCCCGTACCCCTGATCACATGCGGAGCTTGACGTCAGCCGGACGCCCGCGACAGGCGCAGAGTGACGGTCGCTCCCTCGCCCGGCCCCGGGGCTTATGAGGCCCGCTACTTGAACTGCGCGAGGGCCTGTTCCCGGAAGTTGGAGGGGTAGGCGAGGGTGCGGGCGGCGATCGCTTCGGTGATCGTGTGGTCGACGCCGGGGAGAACGGTGTAGGTGTCCCGGATGCCGTACCGGGTCAGCAGCTTGCTGAAGATCTCCGTGATCTTCTTGCCGTCCTTGTCGTAGAGCCGGTCCCCGTCCCCGGCGAGGAGCCGGACCCTGACTCCCTCGGCCTTGATGGCGCGGGCGTTGTGCCCGACGTAGTAATGGGGGCGCACGGAGTTGAAGTACGCGGCCGACGCCGGGGCGTGGCGGGGGCCGAAGGTGTTGGTCACTCGTACTGGAGTTGACGCTCTCCTGGGCGACCTCGGCGGCTACTTGCTGGGATTGCCCCAGCGAGCCGTCCTGGGCCAGCAGAGTGTCGGGGCGGATGAGAGCTGAGGCGGCGATCGCCCCGATGAGCAGGGTGAGGAAGATTTCGCCCAGACCACGGCCCAGGCGGCCGCGCATAATCATGAACCCGGCGAACACAAACGCCCAGGCCAGCAACAAGCCCTGCAACCCGAGTCTGTCGACCACCACGATGTCGTACATGTCGGCGACCTTCTGCGCCGGCGGGTGAGGATCTTCAGCAGCAGGAATCATCGGAAGGCAACCTCGATCGCCACCCCGCAAGGCCCACCAAGAGCCGGAGCAGGGTGAACAGGCCCGAGAGGGCAAAGGCGAGGGACTGGGTCTTGAAGCTGACGATGGAGCCGCCCTCGCCATTCAGCTCGTACCCGTCGATGGGTACCCCCTCGGAGGAGGTGATGTTGAGCGGGGCGAGCAGGTCTCCGGTCTCGCTGTTGCTGCTGGCCGCGTACACGACCTGGCTGTTCACCATGAGAAACACGCCGGTGAGCAGCACGACGAAGCCGGCCGAGCGGAGAGTCGCGCAGTCTGGACGGAACATTTCAGCGTCCCCTTTGCCCAGCAGGGCTCCGGAGCCGCCACATCACGAGGGCGGCCACACCGGCACCGGCCGGCACGAGCCGCCACGCCGCACCAGCAACACCCGGCTGCTCGGCGGAGGCGGTGGTCGTGGTGCCGCGCTCGCAGTAGTCCTTGGCTGGACCCACGATCAGCGCGCACGGGTCTTGGTCCGTGGGATGGGCGTCTGCGGCGAAGGCCTGCCCCGTGTGCGGCCACCACGCCTGAGGCACACTCACCCCGACGGCCACAACGAGCACGCCGGCGGCGAAGCAGCGCTCGCGCGGCGTCCCGGTGTGGTCGTGATGGACGTGGTGATGCGCGGGATACGGGGGATGGCGAGCTTGACCCGGCCGGTGTTCTGCCGCGGGCAGGTCAGCAGGAACTCGCCCTCCCGGCCCTTGCGGCCGACGGGGGACAAGCCGGTGGTCACCAGCCGCAGCAATTCGCCGTCGTTCGGGTCGAGGCCCACGAACTCCAGACCGCGGCGGGCGCGTTCGCGGTCGGTGGTGCGGGCGAGCGCGCGGTAGGCAATCAGCCCGCGGTCGGGGCCGAGTTCCTCGGCGTCGTGGGAGGCGGCGAGGAGACCTGCGCCCTGCTTGCGGCCGTCGTGGAGGATTTCGTGGACCAGCGCGGTACCCTCGGCTGACGACGTCAGCCAGTACAGCTCGTCGGCCACTACGGCGGTGAACCGTTCGGGGTCCTTGAACGCTGTCTGCCGGGCGATCGCGGCGATCAGGTAGAGCTAGACCCGTACTTCGCGGGTCGTTGATTCGTATGGTGTGACCGGTCCGGGGTGTCCTGGGCCGGGGGTGTGGCGTTGGGTGGGGTGTGTCGATGACTTCCCGGTCCCCGCGGCCACGGTCTCAGCGTCAGCGTCTTGAAGTGGCGGTGACGTCCGTGGTGGAGAAGCGTCTGGGCGCTCTGCCTGTCGCTGCCGAGTTTCTGCGTCGGCTGGATGTCGCCGGGATCGTCGACGAGGTGTGTCCTGGTGGCGCGAGTGCGCTGGTGACGCACGGGCAGGTGATCGAGGCGTTGGTGGCCAACCGGCTGACGTCGCCCGCGCCGTTGGTGCGGGTGGAGGACTGGGCCAGGTGCTGGGCAGTGGAAGAGGTCTTCGGGATCGAGCCCGCTCTGCTCAACGATGATCGTCTGGCCCGGGCACTGGATGCGATCGCTCCGCAGCTGGAGCACATCGCGGGCACGGTCGGGGCGCGGGCGATCGGTGAGTTCGGGATCGATGTGGCCCGGATGCACTGGGACATGACCAGCATGTCCGTGCACGGGGCCTTCCCGGTCGAGGGTCAGGAGGAGGACTTCCCCGTCATTGGCTACGGGCATCCCAAGGACCGGCGCTTCGATCTGAAGCAGGTCCAGGCCGGGCTCGCGGTGTCGGCCGACGGCGGCATCCCGCTCCATGCCCGGGTCTTCGGCGGTGGTGCGGCCGAGGTCAGCCAGGTCGTCGGCGCGATGAAGGACCTGCGGGCCATGGCCGGTGAACGCGACTTCCTGATGGTCGCCGACTCCAAGCTGGTGTCCTACTCCAACGTCCGTGCCCTGCTGGCGGCCGGGGTCCAGTTCATCGCCCCGGCCCCGGCCGCGCAGGTCAAGGACGAGGTCTATGCCGCTCTCGATCCCGCGCAGGCCACCATCGTGGACTGGACGCCCAACCGGGAGGCGGGCAAGCCCGCCGAGCGGCGCGAGACCTACCGCGTGCTGGAGGACACCCACACCCTGACCGGGCCCCGCAAGAGCGATCCTGTGCTCACCGTGCGACGGATCCTGGTCCACTCCACCGCGAACGCCGCCGGCCAGCAAGCAGCCCGGGACAAACGCCTGGCCAAGGCCGCCCAGGACCTGAACAAGCTCACCGCTGCGGCCGGCGGACGCCACTACAAGACCCGGGAGAAGATCGTCGCCCGAATCGGTGTCATCGCCGCCAAGCGCCGTGTCACCTCTTGTCTGCGCTGGACCGTCACCGATAACGAGGACGGCACCCCGGTCCTGGCCTGGCACTTCGACACCGGCGTGCTGAAGGCGGAAGCCGTGGTCGACGGCTGGTACGCACTGCTGACGTCTGTCCCCGCCGACCAGGCGGACGCTGGGCAGACTCTGATCCACTACAAGGGCCAGGGCGCGGTCGAGCGCAGATACCACGACTTCAAGGGCCCGCTCGCGGTCGCGCCGGTCTTCGTGCAGCACAACCGGCGCGTTGCCGCCCTGATCCAGGTCATCTGCCTGGCCCTGCTCGTCTTCTGCCTGATCGAACGGCAGGTCAGACGCGCGCTCGGCCCCGAGCAGACCATGAGCGGCCTCTACCCCGACAACCGCCGGGTCCGCCCCACCGGCCGCATGGTCTTCTACCACCTCGGCGAACTCACCCTGCGCATCGGCAACATCACCGACCCGCCCACCGTCCAGATCACCCGCGGCGTCCAACTCCACCTCCTCGACCTACTCGACACCGACATCGGACAAACCCGCTGGCCACAGACCTGAAACGGTGACCCGCGAAGTCCGGGGCTAGAGCACTGCGCGTCCGATCAGGGCCTCCAGCGGCTGCTGGTTCAGGACCTCCGGGTTGTCGAATGAGGCCATCGGCGGCAACTTCAGCCCCGCCGTCGTGATGACGATCATGTCGGAGGTGCTGGACGCGTCCAGGTGTACCGGCGGCAGCGTTGGGTCGAACACCATCCGTGCCAGGGAGTTGGTGGCGACCACGCGGACGAGGCCGGCGAGGGTGGCGGCCGCGTCCTGCCGCTTGCCCACCTCGCTCCTGGCCATTTCCTCAAGGACATGAGCTCTGCCTACCGCTTGCGCATTTTGCTCAGGGTGAGGTGCCGACTCTCGCCCTCGCGGCGGTCACGGAGGATGCTGACTTCGCCGAGTTCTTGCCGCAATGGCGCGCAGCCAACCTGCTACACGGTGGGAGCTGTGAACGAACACCGCGTTGCCGTCGGGGCATGGCCGGCCGAGTCAAGCTCAGAGAGAAGCCTGTGGCGACGGCGGCAACTGCGTACCCGGCGATTGCCGCATTCTGACGGGCACGGCACACGCCCGTTCGATGATCTCCGCACAGATGACGGCGGCCTTCGAGACCGTGGTCTCGAAGGCCGCCGTCATCCAAGGTGTGCCCGGATCATTGGACAGCGGGCGTCTCAGTCGCCGATGAAGCGATCGACTCTCACTTCGGTGAGCGAGTCCCACGCATCGAGCTGTGCGGCCGCCGCGGCGATCTGGTCGTATTCCGTCCGCAGAATGTGGATGCGGTAGTACTCGATCACTCGCGCGAGGTCGTCCACGGCCAGTTCGGCTTCGTCATTGTCGACCATGTGGACGACCGACCGCAGCGCTGCTACGGGACCCTCCTCTCCGCCCAGCCGGCCCGAGATGCTCTCGGCGGCCGCGCGGATGAGGACATCGGGCGTGCGCTTCCCCGCTCCGACGTGCTTGTCCTTGATGTGCCGGAGACCGAACTTGCCGTACTTCTTGCCGTGAACCGTGACGTTGGAGGTGCTTCCCTCACGGATGGTCTTCCAGTGGCTTCCGGGAGAGCGCGACCACATGAGGATGCGCCACTTGTCGCAGGGCTTGAACGGGTTGCCCCAGGCGCCGCACCGGCCGTCGAGGTCGGTGCCGTTGACCGGGTCGGCGCAGACGAAGTCGTAGGCGTTGCAGTTGCCGCCGAAGACCGGGTCCAGCTGGAGGAACCGGGCGGCGTTCGGGTCGTACAGCCGCGCGCCCATCAGGACGATCCCGGTGAGCGTCTCGCCGGAGCGCTGGTTGGAGCCGAACCAGCCGTAGCGCTGGGCGGTCTTGCCCGTGCGGGAGGCGCCGTTCTCATTGCTGTCGACGACCGTCGGCGCGACCGCCGAGTCCAGCGGCAGCTGGAGGGCGACGTCGCCGTGGATGCTGGTCAGCTGGAGGACGGTGCCGCCGGACTTGCCGGTGGTCGCGCTGAACGTGCCCGTGGCCGAGGTGACGTTGCGGGTCACCGTGCCCTGGGCGGCGTCCTCCACGATCCAGCTCGGGCTGTCCGTGTCGTTGCCGTAGTGGTTGGTCTTGGCTGCCGGCTGGCTCCAGGTGCCGGCGTTGTTGGCCTCCACGGTCCACGAGCGGAACCGCAGCCCGGCGTCGAGTTGCCACGTCTGGCGCTGGGAACCGGCGGTCTGCCGTTGCACGAGATCGTTGGCGTAGTACGACAGGGTCGAGCCCGGGAGCGCGGTGGTGCGGCCGAAGGCGTCGTAGGAGTAGCCGGAGTCGACGATTCGGTCCGCGGTGTCGTAGGTGTGGCTCTTCACCGCGCCCACGCTGGTCGGGCAGAGCAGCCCGGCAGCGGCTGAGGCCTCCGTCCTGCCGGTCCGGTTGGAGCGGCTGTCCAGGGCGTATGTCCGCAGGGTGCCGACGTTGTCGCTGGTGTCCTCGACCCGGGTGAGGCGTCCGGCGTCGTCGTAGCCGAACTCCTGGTGCGACCAGCCGGAGCGGGTGGCGGCCTGGCCGTGGATGGTGGAGGTGACGGAGTCGTTGTAGACGGTCACCCCGTCGCTGTCTCGTGTGTACGTGCGCACGACGACGGCGCCCGCAGCGTCCTTGACCTGCTTGAGCGTGTAGCCGCCCGGCAGCTTCTCGGAGGCCACCGCCCCGTCCGCGTCGTACGTGGCGGTGAAGGAGCCCGCGACCGAGTCGGTCACCTTGGTGGCCAGCCCTCGCGGCTCGACGGACGGGTCATAGGTGTAAGTGACCGTGCTGGGGACGCTGTTACCGACCTTGACAGGGCGGTTGCGCAGGTCGTACGCGGTGGTGGTGGTCCCTCCGTCCGCGTCGGTGTAGGAGATCTCCCGGCCCAGCTTGTCGTAGGCGCGGGTCAGGGTACCGCCGGTGGACGACGTCGTCTTGACCGCGCGGCCCGTCTCAGGGTCGTAGCTCGTCGTGGTCGACGGCACCGCCGCTCCGACGCCGGTCGTCTGCACGGTGGTGGATCGGCCCGCCGCGTCGTAGCCGCGGGCGATGGTGCGGGTCGACGTGCCGGCCTTCTCGGTGGTTTTCGCGGTGTTGCCCCACCAGTCGTACTCGGCGGTCATGGTGGGCAGCTGGGCCGGATTGGTCCCGCCGCCGGTGATGTCCCCGGCCGGCCCGCTGGTGCACAGCAGGTCCGCCCACTCGGGACGTCCGGCGCAGGTGCCGGTGCCGGTGGCCGACCAGTAGGTGCTGACCTGGGTTCCCGCGTCGTTGCCCGTGGTGCCGGGCGCCCCCTGCCGGGTGACGCGGCCCTGGGCGTCGTACTCGGTGACGGTGGTGATGGCCAGACCGTCGGGATCCTGCACCACCTTGGTGGGCAGGCCCTTCGCCCAGTCGTAGGCGACTGTGGTCAGC
This sequence comes from Streptomyces sp. V4I8, assembly GCF_041261225.1. Lineage (GTDB taxonomy): Bacteria > Actinomycetota > Actinomycetes > Streptomycetales > Streptomycetaceae > Streptomyces. The sequence continues at coordinate 9,954,974 of NZ_JBGCCN010000001.1, read as the reverse complement.
TGGGCGTCGGCCATGACGGCGGGGTGCTCGCGGACCTGAGCGCCCTCCTTGGTGCTGGTGATCTGGTTGCTGGTGCCCACGGCGTCCGCGGGACGTCCCTCGTCGTAGCGCTTGCTGGTCCAGCTGCGCGCGAGGACGGAGGTGCCCGCCGCCACGAGCGTGGTGTCGCCGGACTTCAGGTCCTTGGCCAGGTCGACCCGGCCGAGGGGCCCGAACTTCTCCAGCTCGCGCGTACCGGTCTCGTCGAACACGGACCGCGTGGACAACAGCTCGGCGCGCTCCGCGCTCGGCCGGTCCGTCAGCCCCAGGTCGGCCAGGGCCTCCTTCGCGGTCGCCGTCGCCCCGAGCGCGCTCTCCCGGTTCCCGGCCAATGCCGTTGTTTGACTACTGAATCATCGTGGGCTGCAGCGTGATGGCCTTGGCAGGTACCCGGCGTGCTGGTGCACGTTGCTGGTCCTTGGGCCGGTAGGAGTACAGCGAGTTGGGGCGTTTGAGAAACCTGTCGGCCTCGCGTAGACGCCGGGTGCCATTGTCGAGTTTCCGGCACACCTTCGCGGACAGCAGGGCCAGGAACTTCCCGATCTTTGCGGGAGTATCGGCGCACTGCCGGATCACGCTGCGTCGCGCGTGCTTGAGGACCTTGACGAACGAGATGCGGTCCGGGTCGATGCCGTGACCGTCGGCGAGCCGCATGATGATGCCGGTCAGGCAGTAGTGGACGATCAGGTGTGCCCATACTTCCTGGCGCACCAGTGCCGGGTCGGCCGACCGCAGTACTTCCTGCCGGCCGCGCTGGAAGGTCTTGAGCTGGCGGTATGAAGATTCCGCCTCCCACCTCTCGTGATACAGGGCCGCGAGTTCGTCCGCGGGGTAGGTGTCTGTGTCGAAGAGATCGGTCAGGAGCCGGATCACCTCGCCGCCGTCGACGCGGTACTCGATCACACGGACCAGTACGCCGCCCGGGTGCGCGCCTTTCTGCCCGCCGAGGTTCATCCGCGCCAGGTAAGTGCCGTCGGGCAGGCGCTGCACCGGACGACGCGCGACGCAGGAGCGCGCCCGCAGCAGAAGGTGTGCACCGGCGGTGGTGTATGCCTTCCACAGTTCCACTCCGGGAAAGCCCCGGTCCATGATCACGAGCATTCCGTCGGCCGAAGCAGCCATGGCGACGGCCAGGTCGCGTTCGCCGCCGTTGAAGCCGCCCACCCGTGCGTCGATGGCGGCGTGGGTGCCGGTCTCGGTCAGTGTCACGACCCGGACCTGCGGAAATCCTCCTGGTTTTCCGCGCGAGTCCTTCGGGCCGCCGAAGGCGTGCCGGTTGGCCTCGTTGTCCGGCACGTCCAGCAGGAACCCGTCCACCGCGGCAAGACGCATCCCCCGCCAGAAGGATCCCGCCAGCCCGGGCGGGGCCAGCGGCCCGGCCAGTCTCCGGAACAGCATCTCCAGCACCTCAGGCCCCAGACGCTCCCGGGCACGGGTGAACGACGCCCTGTTCGGGATGTGTTCGCCCATCCCGGCGATCGCGCCCGTCAGGTTCTCCGCGACATCGTCATAGGAGTCCTGATGGAACAGGGCCAGGGCCAGCGTGAAGTACACCGTGAAGCCAGCCGGCAGAGCACCCGGCCGCCGGTCCCGCTTGCGGCACCCGCCCAGCACCTCGTCCACCAGCGCTGGCGTCACCCACCGCGTCAGCAGCCCCAGCCGTACCCGATCAGACAGCCCCACCCACGGATGACCCATGCCTGACCCATGCCCGGCCACGAGCACCACCCCACGGTCTCACCGGACACCCCCGCCAACTCCACCATTCAAACAACGGCATTGGGTGCCGGGCGGAAGATGACACACCGTGATCTCAAGGCCGGTCTCGGCAGCGAGGCCGGCGAGCTGGGTCTTCCAGCCGCGGGTGCGGTAGCCGTTGGAGCCCCCGCCGTCGGCGGTGATCAGCAGTCGGCGGGCGCGGGGGTAGTCGTGCCGGCCGCGGGCCTGCCACCAGCGCCGGATCGAGGCGATGGCGAACGCCGCGGTGTCGTGATCAGTGCCGATGCTGACCCAGCCGGTGTTCGCCGCCATGTCATAGATCCCGTACGGAATCGGCTTCTCGGCCTGGCCGGGAAAGTCGTGCGTCTTGACCCTCACGGGATGCCCTGCAGGCCGCCATTCGTGCCCGGCGTTCTTGTAGTCGCCGATCAGCTCCTTCTTCTTGCTGTCCACGCTGATCACCGGGTCACCAGCGTCCCCGTGGTCTCGTGCCTGCTCATTGAGGTAGCGGAACTGCGCGTCCCTGTCAGGGTGCTGAGCACCCTCGATGGTCTTGGCGTTGGCCTGCAGACTGAAGCCTTCCTCCCGCAGCAGACCGGCGACCGTGTCGGCGGAGACCCGGTGGCCCCGCCGGGTCAGCTCCGCTGCCAGCTTCCGGGTCGACTTCGTCGTCCACCGCAGCGGCGACATCGGGTCGCCCCGCTCGTCGGGCTCGACCAGCCCAAGCAGCGCCGGCCGCAGCCCCGGATCAAGGTCCACAGCCTTCTTCCGGCCCCCACCCGGACGACGGATCCGTCCCAACAGAGCCTGACCAGACTCCAGTTCAGCCGCTCCGCGCGAGACCGTGCCCTCCCGAACCCCAGCCGCGGCAGCGACGAGCCTGATCCCACCATGCCCCAGCGACAGAGCTTCCGCCCCTATGCCCAGCCGACGCTGACGCTCGTCCAAATGCGGCAACAACACCTGGAACTTCGCAGCCAGGACTGCCTCGATCCCCTCCGGTCTTCCCATACCAGAACAACGCGTCCCACAGCCGGAAGCCACGACTTGTTTCCCGGCAAGCCCGTAGGGGGGAGCACACAGTGATTCCCAATGTGGTGTGTCAAGGCATGAGTTGACGTTCTGTGGTGTGGTCAGGCCGCTGCGTGGCGGGGTGCGGGCGGCTCGGTGGTGAAGGTCCGCTGGTCGCGGACAAGTGCCCATAGGACGTCGAGGCGGCGTCGGGCCAGAGCGAGGACGGCTTGCTTGTGCGTCTTCCCCTCGCTGCGTTTGCGCTCGTAGAAGGCCTGGGAGGTGGGGCAGCAGCGGGCAGCGACCTGTGCGGAGAGGTAGAAGACCCGCAGTAGGCGCCGGTGGTAGCGGTGCGGACGGCGCATGTTGCCGCTGATCCGGCCCGAGTCCTTGGGAACCGGGGCGAGGCCGGCGACGCCGGCCAGGCGGGCTGGGGTGCCGAATGCGGCCAGGTCGCCACCAGTGCAGGCGATCAGCTCGGCGCCCAGAAGGGTGCCGATGCCGGGCATGCTCACGATGGTCTTGGCGTGGTGGTGCTCACGGAACCGGTCCTCGATAAGCGCGTCAACGCGCGTGATCTCGGCGTCCAGGTCCATGACCGCGCGGGCCAGTGTGTGCGTCATGGCGGCCGCGGTCTTCTCGCCCGGGATCTGGGTGTGCTGGGCGTGGGCGGCCTCGACCGCAGTAGCCGCGATCACCGCGGCATTGCGCACGCTGCGGTTGGCGAGCCAGCCGGCCAGACGGCTCCTCCCGATTCGCCGCAGGGCAGCGGGGGTCTGGTATCCGGGTGTGTCCTGAACATGGATAGGAGTTGGTAGTAGGGCAGCTTCTGGAAATGATGCTGTGCGAGAGATGAAGGATTCTGGCCCTTCAGAGTCGCCCTGTGGGGGGAGGCTCTAAACCGCCTTATGCCGCGTTAGCTGAAGACTGTCGTGGTGAGCGATAAGGAAAAGGCATCCAAGAGGTGTCAGGTAGGGACTGGGAAGACGAGCGCAAGCGAATCGCTGCTGACGTGTCGAAAACAGATCAGATGACATCGAAACCGAGGCACTCTGGTTTGTCTCGGGATAAGCCTGACGGGAGCCCACCGACTGGTCAGGCGGTGTCCGGCATGAAGGCGACGTGAGCCCAGTCTGCTGCTCTCGCATGGAACAGGAGAAGGCGTGCTCCGACACCGTCCACCCAGCACGGGTGGCGAGAGGGAGTACCCCAAGCGGCCGAAACCGCAAGGGGTTGAGTACCGATGCGGGGTGCGCCGGCGGACCGGCTCGTAGTAGTGACGAAGCCTCTGTAATGGGGGTGGAGCGAAGGGGCCGGGTCATTCGCGACCGAGTGTGTCGTATCAACCAGAGGTATCTGGGAGGAATTCGATGGGCCGGTTGAAGTCACAGGCCAAGCCGTTCGAAATCTCGAAGTGGGAAGTGAAGGAGGCGTGGGGGGAAGTCAGGGCCAACAAAGGCGCCCCGGGTGTGGACGGTGAGTCCATCGACGAGTTCGAGAAGGACCTGAGGAACAACCTCTACAAGGTCTGGAACCGCATGTCGTCGGGCTCGTACTTTCCCTCTCCGGTGCGCGCGGTGGAAATTCCCAAGCCCCACGGCGGTGGCATGAGGATGCTCGGCATTCCTTGTGTCGCCGATAGGGTGGCGCAGACCGTTGTGGCTCGGCATCTGATGCGACGGGTGGATCCCATCTTCCATCCCGACAGCTACGGATACCGGCCCGGACGGTCCGCGCTGGACGCGGTCGGGGCCTGCCGGGAACGCTGCTGGAAGCGCGACTGGGTGATCGAGATCGACATCCGGAAGTTCTTCGACAGCGTCCGGTGGGACCTGCTGGTCAAGGCGGTGGAAGCACACACCGATGCCGTCTGGGTGAATTTGTATGTACGGCGATGGCTCGCCGCACCTCTGCAACTGTCCGACGGCAGCCTGCTGGAACGAGAACGCGGGACGCCTCAGGGCGCCCCGGTGTCTCCCGTGCTGGCGAATCTGTTTCTGCACTACGCGTTCGACATGTGGATGAGCCGGGAGTTCCCGACCGTCACCTTCGAACGCTACGCGGACGACGCGGTGCTGCACTGCGTCACCGAGCGTCAGGCCCGCCTGGTGCTGGCCGCGCTCCAGAACAGGATGGAAGAGGTCGGGCTGGAACTTCACCCGGCCAAGACCCGGATCGTGTACTGCCGGGACGCGAAGCGCCGTGGCTCGTACGAGCATATGGAGTTCACGTTCCTCGGCTACACCTTCCGCGCCAGAGCAAGCCGGACGACTCAGAGTGGGCAGACGTTCCTGTCCTTCTCCCCGGCTATCAGCAAGGACGCCCTGAAGAGGATCAGTGCGGAGGTCCGCTCCTGGCGGCTGCAACACCGCACCGGTTCGACCCTCACGGACCTCGCACGGCGGATCAATCCCGTCGTTGCGGGGTGGCTCAACTACTACGGTTGCTATGGCCGTTGGGTGTTGATCCCCTTCCTTCAGCGCATCAACGCCTACTTGGTGCGTTGGATCCGCAGGAAGTATCGACGGCTGGCGCCGTTGCGGAGGGCCATCGCGAAGTTCCAGGAGATTGCCCAGCGGTATCCGCGGATATTCGCGCACTGGCCGGACACAACGCTCGCCGCATTGGCCTGGTGATCAGGATGACAAGAGCGGAGTGACGAGAGATTGTCACGCTCCGTTCTGGGAGAGCCGAGGGGTGAGACTCCCCTCGGCTACTCGACTCAACAGCAGCGGTGCTCCGGCCGTGCCGAGGTCCAGGGCCCGTTCCAGAGCCGGGAACATGCTGGTCAGCAAGGCCTTGAGCCGGTTGATGGTGCGCGTGCGCTCAGCGACCAGGTCGACGCGATGTTCGGTCAAGAGCCGCAGCTCGATACCCGCGTCATCGCCAGGGCGGATCGGCTGCAGATCGCGGCGCATGCGGGCTTGATCGGCGATCACGCGGGCGTCCCCGGCATCGGTCTTGCCCGCCCCGCGGTAGCCGTCAGAGGCCCGGTTGACCGCGATGCCGGGGATGTAGACGAGCTCCTGCCCGTGGTTGACCAGCAGAGCGATCAACAGGCCAGGCTCACCGCCGGCCATGTCCATCGCCCAGGTCACCCGGTCACCATCGGCGAGGTCCAGCACATCACCGATCAGCTTCAGTAACTCCGGCTCGTCGTTCGCCACCCGCCGTGACAGCAGCGTGTGGCCCTCGCTGTCCAGGACCAGGCAGTGGTGGTGGGTCTTGCCGCAGTCGGTCCCCGCCCATATCCGGCTCATCATGCTCCATCAGGTCGTTCTTGCCTCGCATTCCACTGACGACCTCGCCGACATGGCTCTACACAGCGACCTCCTCGCACTTCCCAATCGGCGGCCGAGTCGTCGTGGGGAGCCGGGCGGCCAAGCATCTGAAGCCACGAGACGGCAGCCATTTGTCAGCCACACCCGGCTCCCCTGAGTGCCACAACCCTACGAACGGCTGGGGCAAACCCAGGAAGAAGGTAGAGCCATTTGTCGCCGGCCTGCGGCCGGCGGCGGCGTAACGCGGCTGCGTACTGGGGCCCGAACGTGTCACACCACTGCCGGACGGTCTCATGGAAGACGATGATCCCGCGGGCCAGCAGCAGCTCCTCCACCTCGCGGTAGCTGAGCGGGAAACGGAAATACAGCCATACCGCATGGGAGATGATCTCCGCCGGGAACCTGAACCCCTTGTACGACACCGCCGCCCCGGCCCCCACAGCCAGCCCCTCCCCAGAAAGATCAACAAACCCGGCGATCGTCCCAGCTACGAGACACCCCACTCAAGTTGACGATGCCTCTCTGCGTGGTTCCTACTCGACCGCCATCCTCGACGGCATTTCACAAGCGCGCAATGTTGCATCGGTTGCAGCGCATTCGCCGCCCTTGCCCCCTGTGCGGCCCGGGCCCTTGGCGGTGCACTGGGTGTACCCGACAGCCGGGCGCCCCCAACAAGGGGCCCGGCTGTCGGGTCTGTTCAAGCCACACCGTCTTGGACCCCGACGAAGGAACATGCCCGATGAGTGCTCCGGCGCATGACCGCCCGTGCGTCATGGACCTGGCCGGCCTGTCCGGGCCGGAGGCCCCTGCTGGCCCTGCCGACTGGATAACTCTCCGCGCTGGCCGCGCAGATCCGCGAGTTCCTGATCGAGAAGGCGTGCGGCAAGCGGGCGTCTGGGATCGAACCTGGGCCTGGTGGAACTCGCAACGCAAGGCACCCTGTCAAGGAGTCCTCGGCCCATTACTCGTATCCAATTCCGACGTCCCTATTGAACCGGAGGATTACTGTGAGCGATAGCACACTGAGTGAAGCCGAGGTTGATCTGCTGCTACATGGGCACGTTACTTTCCACGTGCTCAACGCTGCTCATGAACTGGGACTGTTCGATTATCTCGCCGCCCACCCCGGCTGCACAGAGGATCAGACGGCCAACGCAGTGGGATTGGACAGCTACCCATTTGAAGTGCTCACTGGCGCGCTGCGTTGTCTGGGATTGATCATCAGTGAACACGGTGGCCTGCATAATTCGCCTGCCGCCGCACGTCTCCTGGTTTCCAGTAGTCCTTCCAGCCGGACAGCATTGTTAGGGCTGCACCGAGAGCTGTTTTACCCTGTCCTTGGCGACCTGGTCGCTTCACTGCGTGAGTCGACGAACGTCGGTCTGAGGAATTTTCCGGGGACCGGGGACGATCTTTATACCCGGCTCTCCCAGCATCCCGCCCTGGAGAAGGTCCTCCATAGCAGTCTCAGCGCGCTCTCCAGCGTCGCGATCCAAGGCCTCATCGAAACTCAGGCGCTGAAAGATAGCACCTACTTACTCGATATCGGTGGTGGCGATGCTTCCAATGCCATCGCTCTCGCTGGTGCCTACGACAGGCTCAACATCACTCTCGTTGACGAGCCGACCGTTCTTGACATCGCCGCGAAGAAAATAAGGGAGTCGGGCTGTGGCAACCGTATCCGCTTGCATGCCGCCAACTTCCTCACGGATCCGCTACCTGCCGGCGCGGACACAATTCTGTTCGCTCATGTAATGCCGATCTTTTCCCCCGAAATCAACACCAGTCTGCTTACCAAGGCGCATCGCGCTCTACCGCCTGGTGGGCGCGCCCTCGTCTTCAACACTATGCAGGATGACACTCAGGAAGGTCCCGTCATGGCGATGCTGGGCTCTGTCTATTTCCTTGCGCTCGCTTCCGGTCAGGGCCGTTATTATGCCTGGTCCCACTACGAGAACTGGTTTAGGAAGGCTGGATTCAGCAGCATTCAGCGCCACGCCAGCATGCCGTACTCGCATGGCCTGTGCATCGCCACCAAGTAGCTGAAGAACGCTGCGTTCATTTGATTTGCGATACCCGATTGGGCCGAGCGCATTTGATGGATGAGTTCAACGATCGGTGCAGGGCGCGTCTGTGCACACGGCCACCTGGAGACCGGTCGACACCTTGCGGTGGGCGGGACGACAAGATTGATTCTTTCGGTGTGTCATTCCGACTGCCCTGAAAATGAACCGGAGGGGTTCGATGACCGTCGTGTGCAAACCTGTCGTGATGCTTCCAGAGTTTGTTGTCACACAGGAGCAGACTCAGGAACTCGGCCGCCGTCTTTACGCGGGGCACCCGCACCTGGAACAGATCCTTAGCATGGTGCGGAATACTGGCGTCCAGAAACGTTACCTCATTCGTCCTGTCGACGAGTGCATCGAGCATACTGGCTTCACCCACCGTAACCAACTGTTCGAGGAACATGCCAAAAACTATTTGCCGGACTTAGTGTCCCAGGCCCTGCAGCAATCTGGACTGCAAGCGGAGGATATTAGTCTCGTCACATTGGTGTCTTGCACGGGATTCATGATGCCATCGTTGACCGCATGGTTGATCAACCATATGGGCATGCGCCCCGACACGAAGCAGTTGCCAATTGCGCAACTTGGGTGTGCGGCAGGTGCGGCAGCTTTGAATGGCGCCGCTGATTACTGTGATCTCCGACCCCAGTCCAACGCTCTGGTCGTCGCTGTTGAATTCTGCTCCCTGTGCTATCAGCCGTCTGACACCGATATCGGCAGTTTGATTTCTAACGGGTTGTTCGGAGACGCCCTGGCGGCAGCAGTGCTGCGCGGGGACAACAGGGGTCAGGGGCTGCTCCTTCATGACCGCACGTCTCACCTCATCCGCGGAACTGAGTCATGGATCTCCTACGAGGTCCGTGAAACGGGATTCCACTTCCGGCTAAACAAGGGTGTGGCGACCGTTATCAGAAAATCTATGCCGACGATCAGCAACTTCATTGCCAGGCAGGGCCAGAGCCTGGCAAGCCTTGACCAGTATGCCGTGCATACGGGCGGCCCGCGTATTCTGGACAGCCTGCACACGCACGGCGGTGTTTCCCCATATGCGCTACGGCTGAGCCGAGAAAGCCTGGAAGACCACGGGAACATCGCTTCTGCATCCGTTTTCGCTACGCTGGCCCGAATTGCGGACTCTTCGCCGTCCCAGGGTGATCGGACGCTTGTTGCGGGATTCGGCCCGGGCATCACCATGGAACTCGCCTACGGCACCTGGTGTGCCGATGGTGCTGGCGCACCAAGGGCTGACGATGGAAAGGGCGGTGAACCCTATGGAGTTCGGCAAGTTCTTCGATGAACTGACCGTCGGGGAAGTTATCGAACACTGGCCCGGAAAGACCGTCACCGAGTACGATCATCACGCGTTCTGTCTGCTGACCATGGTGCGCCATCCCATTCACCTGGATGCACATTGGGCCAGCACAGCTACCCGGCACCAGCAGCCTCTCGTTATCGGTTCCTACATCATGTCGTTGCTCATTGGCTTGTCTGAACAGGCAACCTCAGGCCGGGCTCTGTCCCACCGAGGTTTCGAACGCGTTCAGCACCTTGCGCCGCTGATGCATGGCGACACCCTCTATGCCGAGAGCGAGGTGCTTTCGAAAGAAAATCTCACGGGAAAGCCGGACCGAGGTCTTGTTACGTTCGAGACACGAGGGCATAATCAGCTCGGCACCCTCATCATGGCCATGCAGCGAACCTTTGTTTTGCCTAAGAAGAGTACACGCGACGACGGATTCAGCTAATAGGACTCCGTTATCCACGTTCATTCGGCCCAGCAAACTGGAGGTCTTGACACGGCAGCTGTAGTTCTTGATCGGTTGGTCATTGTTGCTGGTCAGGTGGTTGCTGCGGCGGTGATGTTGTTCCAGCGGCGGTGGGCTTCGGTGGCTTGCTGTTGATGGTGGCGGCGCCATGCGGACCAGTGCAGGAGGTGCTCCAGGTCGCGGCGGGGAGGGCGCAGGGCGGTGGCGCGTAGGAGTCGCAGCAGCTCGCGGGTGCTTGAGGGGGCGAGTGGGCCGCTGGGTGTCTGGGCGGCGGCGCGGGCTTGGGTGACGGCCAGGATGGCTGCGGCGAGCATGCTGATCAGGCTCCAGCGCATCCAGGAGTTCCAGCAGGTGGTCTGGCCCTCGTCCAGGCCGCAGTCGGATTTTCCGGCCTGGAAGTCCTCTTCGATTTTCCATCTGCAGCACACCACATCGACCAGGGTGGCCATGGTGACCGCGGTTGCGGAGTGGCAGCGGTAGAAGGAGAGTTCGCGGGTGTAGCGGTGGTGGCGCACCAGCAGGTAGGAGTGGCCCGGCCCGGTGCTTTCGGGGGTGTCGTCGGCGAGGACGCCGATCATGGCCCAGTCGTAGTGACGGTCGCCCTTGGTCCCGTGGCCGGTACGCATGCGCATCCAGGTGCGGCGGGGTAAGCGGGCGGCGAGTTCGGTGGCGGTGAAGCGGCCGGCTGGGGTGGTGACGCGGTGGTCGGCGCGGACCGCGAGGGCGTAGTCGAGGCCGAGTGCCCGTGCATGCCGTCGCAGCTCGCGACCGCCGTACACCTCGTCGCCGGCCAGCCAGCGGGCCGGTATCCCCAGGGCACGTACACGCTGCAGCATGGCGGCCGCGAGCTGTGGCTTGGTGGCGAACAGGGTCTCGTCGGGGACGTGGGTGAGCAGGCGGCGTTCCTCGTCGGCGGCCCACCCGGCGCCCAGGTAGAGGGCGCGGTCGATCAGCGTGTGCCCGCTTACCGAGGCGTAGGTGAGGTGGACGGAGACCTGGCACAGACCGATACCGCCGAGCGCCCCGGAGTACTGGTGGGCCGCTCCCACGCAGTCGGTCGAGGACTTCTCATCACCGGTCTCGTCCACGATCAACACCGCCTGGTCGTCCGCGAGTTCACCGGCCGCCCAGGTCATGAGCCGGTCGCGGGCCAGATCGTGGTCCCACACACCACGGGAGAGGAAGTGCTGCAGCCGGTGCGGGCCCGAGTGCCCCAGCGCCTCGCCGAGCGTCCAGCAGTTGCGCGTATCGAGCTCCATCAGCATGCCCTCGGTCATCTCCCGCGCCAGCAGGCGCGGTTCCCGGCGCGGGAAGCAGTCAGCGACCTCGGCCATCACCGCCCCGAACGCGGCCGTCCACTCCTGCCCGGCTATCGTGGCCTCCACGGCCACCTGTTCCTTGATCGTCGTCACAAACGCTCATGATCACGGTGGCCGTCCCCCTACCCTCGGCCGCCCCCGCACCCCCGTTGACCAGCACGAACACGCCAACGATCAAGAACTACAGCTGCCGTGTCAGATGGTCGCGTTGTCGATCACGAACCGGTATCGCACATCGCTCGCCAGCACCCGCTCGTACGCCTCGTTGATCTCGGAGGCGGCAATCCGCTCGATCTCCGCGCCGATCCCGTGCTCGGCACAGAAGTCCAGCATCTCCTGGGTCTCGGGGATGCCGCCGATCATCGATCCGGCGAGGATCTTGTTGCCACCGATGAGGGAGAACGGGTGGAAGGCGATGGGCTCCTCCGGGACGCCCACGTTCACCAGGGCGCCACCCGTCTTCAGCAGACTGAGGTAGGCGCCCAGGTCCAGTGGCGCCGATACCGTGGAGACGATGAGGTCGAAGGAGCCGGCGAGTTCTTCGAACGTTCTCGGGTCACTGGTCGCGTAGTAGTGGTCGGCGCCCAGCTTCAGACCGTCGTCCTTCTTGCGCAGCGACTGGGACAGGACAGTGACCTCCGCGCCGAGCGCGTGCGCGATCTTGACGCCCACGTGGCCGAGACCGCCCAGGCCGACCACGGCAACTTGCTTGCCGGGGCCCGCGCCCCACTGCTTGAGCGGCGCGTACGTGGTGATGCCGGCGCACAGCAGCGGCGCGGCGGCATCCAGGGACAGTCCGTCGGGGATACGGACGACGAAGTTCTCGTCGACGACGACGTGCGTGGCGTAGCCGCCATAGGTGATCTCGCCGTCCTTGCCGATGGCGTTGTACGTCTGAACAGCCCCCCGTACACAGTGCTGTTCCTGGCCGGCCTTGCAGTTCTCGCACTCGCGGCACGAGTCGACCATGCAGCCGACGCCCACACGGTCGCCGACCTTGTACTTGGTCACGCCGGGGCCGACTTCGGAGACGACGCCCGCGATCTCGTGGCCCGGGACCATCGGGAAGATCGCCTCGCCCCAGCCCTCGCGGACCAGGTGGATGTCAGTGTGACAGATACCGGCGAACTTGATGTCGATCAGTACGTCGAACTCGCGGACTGCACGACGTTCGATGGTGGTGCGCTCCAGCGGAGCGTTGGCGGCGGGTGCGGCGTACGCAGCGACAGTGGTCATGCCGTGGTTCTCCTAGCGGGGGTTGCGCGCCCGGTTGCCTTCTTCCGGACGGGTGCGTTTTTCACTGTAACTCATGTTCGCGTCAGCGCGAACATGGGCTCACTGGCCCTTCCCTAACGGCCCGGGGAAGACGTCGGCAGCGACCAGCCCCCGTCGCCGACACCGTTGCCTACGGCGAATCACCAGAGGTCAGCCTTCTCGTGGTAATTGACAGTCGTCACCGACTCCTACCTGCTCGTCGTCTCCCACCTGCCCAAGGCCGCGCAACCCGTCGACCCGCACACCTACGGCACCAGCACGCAGGCGGCCCGGTGAGCACGGCCGGTGACCGCCTCCAGGACACCGCCCGCACTGGATCTCGCTGGGGCCCGGGCGGGGCATCACGAAGCAACTGATCAACGATGCGATCGAGCCAGCGGCTCCCCGGTGCGCCTCACCAGGCGGCGCCGCTCCGCCGGGCCGATACACCTGTCTCAGCGGGGTGATCCTCCGCAGTTCGAGCCTGTCCCTGGAGGCGATAACGGGTGCCCCGGCTCGGCCCTGGGCGGCCCCGCGGGAGACCGGACCGTGTGCGGGCCGACAAGGCATACGACTCCCGCCGCAACCGGTCCTACCTGCGAAGACGCGGAATCAAGGGGCCATCCCGGTCCCTGCCGACCGCGTTCGCAACCGCCACAAGCTCGGTTGCCGAGTCGGCCGGCCGCCGAAGTTCGAGACCGACTACCGCGAGCGGCATGCCGTCGAGTGCGGGATCAATCGCCTCAAACGCCACCGGACCGTAGGTGAGGTCGACTCGGGGCGCCCTGCTGGTGTTTCCACCAGTGGGTTTCTCCGAGCCGCCTCCCGAACCCGGCGTGCCCGTCTCCGGGCACCGGGCTCTCCGCAAATCCCGTTTCGGGGTGTTCAGTTCCTCATGCCGTAATGGGCCACGGGGTCGGGATGAGTGTTCCCCGGTATCGGTATCTGGTCGTGCTTACCTTTGCCGGGTTGAACAGTTCCCCTTCCTCCGTGGCAGGCCACCAGCCACCGCCGTAATAGCGTCGGCGGAGCTGCTTCCAAGTGATCCCGGGATGCTTGCGCCGGATCCATCGTGTCACCCTCATCCACGTGTAGTGGCTGAGGTAACAGAAAGCGACGTTTGACACTCCGGGACGGAAGTACGCGCACCATCCTCGCAACACCGGGTTCAGCCGGTGGAGTAAGGACTCCAGCGACAAGCCGACGTTCTGCCGTCCAGTCAGTTCCTTCACCTTGGCCGTTGCGGAACGCACTGATTTCCGTGCCGGATAGGTGTAGATGTACTGCCGGTCAGTGCCCAGTTTCCGGTGCCGCTGGATGCGCCATCCGAGAAAATCGAGGCCCTCGTCAATGTGCGTGATCTTTGTCTTCTCCACCGACAGGCGAAGGCCCACCGGCTTCAACGCCTCCGCGACCTCATCGCGTAATTCCTCGGCGTGCTCACGGCGCCCGAAGACAAGCACGAGGAAGTCATCCGCATACCGGACCAGCCGGTAGTTGGGCAATCCCCGGCGCCGTCTCCTGCGCCGATCCTCGGAGGTGCTGTCTGGTCCTCCGGGGGTCTGGGCGATGTGCTCGTCCAGGACCGAGAGAGCGATGTTGGCCAGCAGCGGCGACAGGATCCCGCCCTGCGGGGTCCCAGTGCGTGTGTCCGTGAAGGCCCCGTCCCGGGACAGGATCCCGGACTTCAAAAACGCCCTCACCAAGGACAACACCCGCTTGTCCCCGATTCGATTCCGCACCCGCTCCATGAGGGCCGGGTGCGAGATCTCGTCGAAGCACGCCGTGATGTCGCCCTCCACCACCCACTCATATCCGTGGCTGGCGAGATAGCGAGTCTCGGCGATCGCGTCATGAGCCCGGCGGTTCGGGCGGAACCCATAGGAACACGGGAGGAAATCCGCTTCGAACACCGGCTCCAGCACCAGTTTCAAGGACGCCTGGACCACTCGGTCCGCCACGGTCGGAATCCCAAGACGACGAAGCTTGCCATTCGCCTTGGGAATCATCCGCTCGCGCACGGGAACCGGTCGGAAGCTGCGGTCTCTAATCTGAGTCCGCAGCCTGCCGAGAAACATCTCGACTCCCTGCCCGGCCTCGATGGAGCGTGCGGTCTTCCCATCCACTCCGGCCGTGCGGGCACCCTTGTTTCCCCGGACACGGTCCCACGCCACCAACAGGAAGGCGGGATCGGCCACGAGGTTGAACAGATCGTCGAACCTGCGATGAGGATCATCAGCAGCCCAACGGTGCAGCTTGGTCTGGATCTCCAGTACCCGGCGTTCGGCCTTCATCAAGGCCCATTCCAGCTCGTCGGTATTCACCGGCGACAGCCTCCCGGCATTCCAGTTTCCTTACTGCTGACTTGCTGGCCCCCTTCCCCATGTGGCCGGCTCTCCCGGCCTCGGAGTACTACGGGGCCTCCGTCCTGCCCGACGACCATCAGCCGGCGATGGGCCTGCCCTTGACCGAACTGGACGTCCGGTCCTTGGGCGACCGCGGGCAGTTCCCACGTTCACCACGGAATCGATCGACGGGTGAGGTGCCCAGCTCTACCCCGGCAGCATCGCCACGCTTACGCCGCAGGCTTTCGGCGTGGCCTCCCCACCGATACGTGGAATCGGCTTCGGAGTCGACCACCGGCCAGCGGTGGTCGTGCACTGCGTCCGGCCCATATCCGCCAGGTTGGAGCCGGTGTCGTAATTACGGGGCGTCAAGCACTGATTCCTCGCGTGCACCTTCCCGTCTCGCTAGCCGGACCCGGACCGTCTGGCAGTGCCAATCCGTCCCGACGTTGTCGGGGCTGCTTACCGCTCGACTCGGCATCCCCCGAATCGAACTGCCCCCAGCTTCAGCCAGATTGCTGCGACAACCCGGCGGTGAAGGTCTCTCACCTCACTCGATTCCATGGCGCCTCGTGGCGCACCCACGAGGTACGACAAACTCGCCGTCCGCTACGAGGCGACCGTGCTGGTCGCAATCCTCAACGAATGGCTGTGCCCAGCATTTTCCCAACGGACCCTAGGATGTGCCACGATCCGCCGAAGCGGCGTCACTCCACCCGCTGGTCGGTCTGACAACCGCTTCCGGTCATCTTTTGCCGGGACAGGACCTGACCGCCCGTCACCGGACGGCAGCAGCTCTGGGATCGACCTCGCACTGATCGATCACGTCCACGCGCCCCGAACTGGCAACGGGCACCCGGTAGGTTGTTTTGTCCTTCGCGGGTACCGACACCTGATTGCCAGTGTCGAGCAAGGTGTAGCCGTACTTGTCCTTGAAGCTGACTTTCACGGTGAAGAGGGCGTCGTGTCCGTTCGGATTCCTGATCTCGACGGTCGCGAACGGGTCCTCCATGCTTGCGCAGTGCACGAGCACGGCGGTGCCGTCCTTCAGGGGCCGGGCGGTACTGCTGGAGGGGGACGCCGTGGGTGTGGGCTGTGAACCGCCGCCACTGTCATTGGTACTCGTCCCGGAGTCGTACGAGTCACTGCTGGGCAAGCCGCTGGACGAACTGCCGAGCGGGTCGCTACCGCCCGGCGTCGAGCCGTCATGGTCCTGGCTGGAGCTGCTGCAACCGCCCCCGTCACTGCTGTCCTGACTGCTGTTTCCTTGGCCACGGCCCGACGAGAAGCCGGTCAAGGCCAGTACGACCATCGCCGACACCACTGTGAATCTGAGCCTGCGCCCCCGCATGTACATGCCCGCATCCTACTCACGGGCGTCGCACCGGTCTCGGCGAGAGCAGGCCCAGCAGCTGCTCTGTCTCACGGGGTACGGGCCGTGCCCGTCGCTGTTCCGCGTCGAACGCGTACACGTAGCGGTCGTTGCTGCACGCGCACGTGACACCGACGCCGTCCCTGACCACGGGGGCGCCGACGATCTCGCCCCTGGCCGTCGGCTTCCAGGGCAAGTCGGCCGTCGACGGCCTTCAAATGGCGAGGCTGTCGTGCATGTTCGCGCCGGACACGGCGAGGGCGGGCGGGATGCCCTGGGCATCGGACAACACGTGCAGCTTGCTGCCCTTCTTGCCGCGATCAACCGGGTTCGGCCCGGTCAGCGATCCCCCCTTTGGCGCGAACGGAGGCCGCGTCGACGATCGCCGAGGTCAGTCCACCTCGCCGCGGGCCCGAGTTCGTCCGGCACCGCCCGGTGCAGCCGACGCCACAGGCCGGCCTCCGGTCCATACCGTGAAGCGGCGATGCGCAGTGGCGGGCGACGTGCCGAACGTCGGCGGCAGATGCCGCCAGGCACAGCCGCTGGTCAGCGCGTACACCACTGCCGTGAACACGGCCCGCTCGTCAGACGGAGCGGTCCCACCACCTTGCGGACATGCAGCGGACGACGGCAGCAACGGGGCGGCCAGCTCCCGGAGTTCATCAGGAACCAGACGCTTCGATAGACCAGCACTCACGACCGGCAGCATGCCGCACGAACATCAAGTCACGTGAGACAACCTCTAGTACTGCAACGGTGCTTGTTCTGATTGCTGGGCAGTTTTCAGGGGCTGTGTCCGCGTCGTTTGTAGTGGCTGATGCGGGCTTGGTGCTGGCGTCGTCGGCGCCAGGTTGACCAGTGCAGGATGTGGTCGGCCGGGGTGGGGCGGCGGTTGGTGAGGCGGGTGATCAGGCGTCGGATCTCGGCGAGGCTGAGAGCGTGGTGACCAATCGAGTGGCGTTCGAGTGGCCCGGTGTGGGTGGTCTCTCGCTCGCAGGTGCTGGTGCCGGAGTGGGCATGAAGAACGGGCCTCTCGGTAGAGACGTGGTTGTCGAGACCCGGCTCGCCCAAGGAGGCCCGTTGCGTTCCCAGTTGACCATCCGTGACGTTGCCGGGTCCACCCCGGCCCCTCTCCCGTGTGACTGCTACGTGCACGTGTACGGGGCAATCACCGCGGGACGTCGTGCCGAGCGTTATCCCAGCGACATGACGGATGCGGAGTGGGCGGTGGTTCGGGCGGCGATGCCGGTGCCGGCCTGGCTGGAGGGCCGGGGTGGGCGCCCGGAGGAGTTCTGCCACCGGGAGATGGTCGACGCGGTGCGCTATGTCGTCGACAACGGCGCGAAGTGGCGCTCTGTCCCTGCTGATTTCCCCTGGTGGCGGGCGGTGTACGACTTCTTCCGCCGCTGGCGGCGGCATGGCTATGTGCGCGAGCTTTACCAGCGCCTGCGCCGTCTGCAGCGCAGGCGGCAGGGGCGAGAGGAGGAGCCGAGCGCGGGGATCATCGACGCGCAGTCCGTGGACGGCGCCGAGACCTGCCCGGCCTCAAGCCGCGGTTATGACGGCGCCAAGATGCGCGACGGGCGCAAGCGCCACATCCTGACCGACACCGGCGGCCTGCTGCTGGAGGTCACCGTCACGGCGGCGAATGTGCACGACTCCAAGGCCGCCCCCGACCTGCTGGACGCCTACCTGGCCAAGCCCGGACGGCTGCTGAAGCTGGTGTGGGTCGACAGCGCCTACCAGGGCCAGCCACTGGCCGACGCCTTCGCAGCCCACGGCGTGGAGGTAAAGGTGGTCAAGCGCCCCGACGGGAGAAGGGAGTTCACGGTGCTGGCGCGCCGGTGGGTAGTAGAGAGAACGCTGGGGTGGCTGTCCCGCGCGCGGCGCCTGAACCGCGACCACGAGCGCCGCCCGGACCACCACGTGCAGATGGTGTGGTGGGCGGGGCTTATCACGCTCACCCGGAAGATGACGCGCCAGCGCCTGCACTGGCCCGAGTTCCGGCCCCAGCGGCTGGGCCCGCAGCCGGGGTGAACATCCCGCCCGGCACTCGGACCAGCCAGCCGCGCGCCTCCAGCGCATACGCGCGGTGACGGACCTTCTCCACCTCGTTCAACCGCTGCGCGTCCCGCCCCAGCAAGGCCGTCAGCTGCCGCGCCGAGACGGGCTCCGTCCGGGCGAGGACCGCCTCGAAGAGCTGCCGGTACTGCCCCGCGAGCGCCTCCAGGCCCAGTCCTGCCTGCCACACCGCAGGCCGCGGGCCGTAGCCGGCAGGAAGACCCGCCGGCACCGCCAGCTCATCCGAGGTGCCGGCCACCGCCTCCGGGCCCGGCTCCGCCACCTGGGCACCCGCCGAGGCAGGCGGCCCCACGAGCACTTCCGCCTCCGGCACCCCGGCCACCATCTCGCCTTCCTCGGCCAGCGCCCGCAGCACCTCCTCCCGGCCGATCCGGGCGCAGTCCAGGCGCTCCTGGCAGGACGCCACATGCTCTCGGGCCTCGCGCAGCCGCTCCAGCCCGGCATCCAGCTCCTCCCGGGCCCGCGCCTCGCGACGTTCCAGCAACGCGATCACCGACGGCATGAACCGCACCTCCACAACCCACTCGACTGCCGGCTGGCTGCCCCACAAACGCCGCCCACACACCACAGCGCCGAGAAAACCGCAGCTCATCGAGCTACAGAGCGGTTCACCACCACGCTCTGAGGTGGATGAGCTGGGAGGATCCGTTTCTGCTTTGTCCGTGTCGAGCTGGCGGGCCCGCAGGACAGTCAGACAGGCGTGGGCGGCCATGGCCAGGGTCATGTGGCGGTGCCAGCCCGGGTAGCGGCGGACCTGGTAGTCGTCCAGGCCGCACTCCTGCTTCGCGGTCTGGAAGCATTCCTCGACTGCCCAGCGGCTGCCCGCGATGCGGATCAGCTCGTCCAGCGTCGTGTCGGCGGGACAGTAGGCGATGTAGTAGGAGATCTCCTCGGGCCTGCTCACGCTTCGGCGGGCGAGGACCCAGTGCCGGCGGTCCTCGCGGTGCCAGGGCCGCACCTCGACGCGGGCCCAGTCGAAGATCCGCCGGCCGTGGGCTCCTTCACCGCAGGAACGGCGTTTCCATTTCTGCCGCGGCAGGCCGGGAAACAGGTCGTGGACGGGGTGGTCGATGGACCAGCGGGTGACGACGGTGTCGTGCCGGGTGGTGGCCATGACGTGGAAGACATCCGCCTGTTCCAGCTCGAACCGCCAGCCCTTGCTGAAGCCGTAGGCGGCGTCCGCCGTCACCCAGCCGAACGGGATACGGTCGGCGATGGCCCGGCGGACCATCGCCTTGGCCATGGCCACCTTCGTCTCGAAGGCGACACTGTCGTCGATGCCCGCCCGCCGGCACCGTTCCCGGTCATCCGTCCAGGAGGTGGGCAGATACAGACGGCGGTCGATCAGAGTGCGTCCACGGCCGGTGGCGTAGGCGAGGAACACACCGATCTGGCAGTTCTCGGTGCGGCCGGCCGTTCCGGAGTACTGCCTTTGCACCCCGGCCGAACGGACGCCCTTCTTCAGAAAGCCGGTGTCATCGACGATCAGGACGGCCTCGCGGTCTGCGAGGTGTTCCACCACGTAGTCGCGTACGTCGTCCAGGACCTCGTCGGCGTCCCACTCGATCCGGTTCAGCAGCCGGTGGATGCGATCGGGACCCGTATGCCCGGCCTCCTCCGCCAGCGTCCAGCCGTTCTTCCGCTCCAGCGGCGCAACCAGCCCACGCATGTAAGCCAGCGCCGACTGACGCGGCTCCTCCCGGTTGAACCGGTGCACGAACCGCTCATGCAGAGCACCCAGTTCCCCCGCCCACAACCTGACACCAGCAAGGTCCCCACCCATAACAACACCAACGACTGAACTGGCCAGCAGTCACGGCAAAGACCGTTGCAGTACTAAGCCTTGATTGGTGCGGCCGACCTGGCGGCCTGCTCGATCTGCGCGCAGTAGGCTGCACGGGCTTCCTCGTCGATCTGCTGCTCGTTTTCGGCGCGCACCCCGGTCCGGCCGTCGAGGCCCTCGCGCAGGATGTCGGCGTGCCCGGCATGCCGGATGGACTCGCCGAGTACATGGACCATGATGGCGAACAGGTTCGTGTTGGGACAAGGCTCCGGCCACCACGGCACGTGGCCGGGGGCGTCGAGGGGGAGCTCGTTGATCGTCGCGTCCGAGTGTTCCCACGTGCGCCGGTAGAACCCGATGATCTGATCGCGGGTCTCGTCCTCGGTCGCCCACAGATCGTTGCCGTTGTAGTCCTGCCACCGGCACAGCGGTTCCGGGGAAGGGCGGTCGAAGACCTCGCCGAAGTACCTGGCCTCGACGGTGGCCACGTGTTTGACCAGGCCCAGGAGGTTGGTCCCGGTCGCTGTCAAAGGCCGGCGGGCGTCATATTCGGACAAGCCGTCGAGTTTCCAGAGCAGCGCCTCGCGGTCCCGCCGCAGTCTCCCGTGCAGGTTGTCCTTCGCGAATTCATCGATCATGCGGCATGAGCCTGCCACGGGCTGCTCGTGGCCTCAAGATCCCGTACGTGGCCCGCAACGACTGGCAGAGCCGAGGCCTCGCCATAGCCGCCGCCCTGACCTGCTACAAGAAGCTCGCGAAACTTGCCACGCGAGTCAACCTCTGAGTGGCCGACTGGGAACTGTGACTTGGCCGATCCCTGGCCAGGATGCGGCC
Organism: Streptomyces sp. V4I8; assembly: GCF_041261225.1. Lineage (GTDB taxonomy): Bacteria > Actinomycetota > Actinomycetes > Streptomycetales > Streptomycetaceae > Streptomyces. Next base: position 9,934,103 of record NZ_JBGCCN010000001.1, on the reverse strand, counting down.
GTGCATTTGCCTGAGCGTCAGGGCGGCCAACTGAGGCACTCAATGGCCAACTGGCGTGCTGAGTCACAGTCAGGGATAGATGGCCACGCGCAGCGGTAGCTGCTGCCGGCTTCGCCAGCGGTGCCAGAGCCCCGGCCAACTTCTCCGGGCAGGGTAGCGGCGGAATTAGAGTCGGGAGGCCTTCGAGCACCGGCCAGGCCGACGTGCGTTTGACGAACGAACTCACCGAGACCGCCCAGCGGTTGAAGGACGTCAGCCATCGACGACAGACGGGCGGCTGATCCCAGCACGCTCGCCAGGTTGTTGATCTGCGGTTCGACCACGGACAAGACCGCCCTGGCCGGGTTGAGTCCGTCCAGCAGCCCCAGCGTGTTCACGGCGGAGGACTGCAGTACTGAGTTCACGGTCTCGGAAAGCGAGAGGACCTGGGGCTGCACGCCGGCCACCGCCGACAGCACGGCATTGCGGGTCCCCAGCCCGTCCAGCAGCGACTGGCCGACCATCTCTCCGATGCTGGGAAGCCGGAGGACCAGCAGCTCGATGCCAGCTAGGGCCGGGGCCAGGCCGAGGTACGCCCGCTCGGTGAACTCGCCGAGCATCGTGCCGAGACCGGTCAGCGGCTCGAAGGAGTCGCTGATGCCGGACGCGAGGGAAGCCGTGTCCACGACGTCCGCCAGGCTGCCACAGTTCAAGACGGGGTCGTCAAGCGGCGGGAAGACACCGTGGTCCAGGTCGCGCGTGTCCATCGGTGCTGCGAGTCCGCGGTCGCCCAATTCGCCACGCTGGCCCGCCCGTTGATGCCCGCCCATTTGCAGCCGCCCCGCATCGGTGTGCCCCGCCATCCGGTGCGGCTGTTGCCGACGTTGCGGTCCGGCTATGACCTCCATTACCTGGCGATCCTGCGGAGGCGGGTGGTGAGGTAGTGCCTGCGGCCGATGGTGCGGTGCCACCCTGCGGTGACCGTCTTGACCAGGGACCAGGCGGCTACGAGAACTCCCGCCACCTGCCAGAGATTGAGGGTGGTGTTGTACCAGGGCTCGGGATCGGGCTGCATCGCTGAAGAATGCCGTACCGCCGTCCGCAGCACCCTGTTTGGGCGGCTCGGAGCCGAGACCGTCTCCCCAGAAGAGACGGTCCCGGCATAGGTTGGAGGCCGAAGGTGATCATGTCGGACGACCTTCTCAAGTATTCTCGAGGAACACCGCGGCCTCGTCATCGTCGAGGCCGCCGAGGATGGGACCGAGATCGCTGATGTCGGCGCGGTCCGCCGTGGGGTCCCGGAAGGTCCGCTGCCGCCTCATTGCTCTCCCCTTCCCCCTGCGGTCGGCAACTGTCCCGCTCCCGTGCCCGGTCCCGGGGCGAGGGCTGGAGCATCGCTACCTGAAACCGGCGGTGAAGCTGATTGTCAGGGCATGACAAGGTGTTCTGGGAGTACAGCGACCAGTTCATCCAACAGACCGCATCCGGCGAACAGACATGGGGCCGGGCCGGGCCAGGGACCAGATGGAAGCCGCCCGGCTCGAGTTCATCAACACCGCTCGTCTGTACTTCGACCCGCAGCACACACCGCTGAATCAAGCGCCGGTCGCCAGGCCTCCTCTATCCGGCACCGGCGCCCTCGCCATCACCTCGGGCCCAGACCGGGATACAGGCGCCGCCGACGCCGCGTGACTCGATAGCGACTGCCGGGCTTCCAGCTCCTACGGAACGCGTCCTGCTCACTCCGTGACTGTGCTTCGGCGCTCAACCGGATGCCAAACGGATCGGCCAAGAACACGAGAAGCTGGAGCCATGAACGCGGGAAAGGACGAAGTGCCATTGCCCGGAGGGCGGATCACCCAGGGCGTCGTTCGTGTCGGCGACACTGTCCGGCGACCCGTCACTGCCAAATCGCCCTTCGTCGCCGACTTGCTGAACCACCTTCAACAACGCGGGTTCAACGGCGCACCGCGATATCTCGGGCTCGACGAGACCGGCCGTGACATGTTCACCTACCTGCCCGGCCGAGTGCCGGCCAGGTTCCAGTCCTGGAGCGATGATCAGGTGGTGGCTGCCGGTACCCTTCTGGCCGACCGTGCCGCTGCAGGAGCCGGGCGGTGCGGCGGGCAGCGGACTTCACCCCATGGGCATCCAGCAGGTCCCATCCGGTGTAGAACACGGAGCTAGCCCACGGCGGCGGTGAAGGCAAGATCGAAAACGATGCCAACCGGCACGAAGCGCAGACCGCGCCGCTGATCTGGGCGCGGGAACACCCGTGGACATAGACGAGAGCGTCATCCGCCTGCGTCCCGAGGAGATCGCCCCGGACCCAGAAGCCGAACACGGCCATGCCCTCACCGTCGTACGCGCCTTGTCGGACCCCGGCGACGAGGAGAACCCCTTCCTGATCGGGTTCCTGATGCTCGGCCGCAGCCTGTTGCGTCTGTACGTGCAGCGCTCTGACCGGCCCGGCATCGTCGGCGTCGACATCCGCTTGACCGATACGACTACCGCGCTGATCGCCTCCCTTCCGAGCCTCATCGAAGAAGAGCAGCACCAGAAGCCGTCCCTTGACGACCCGCACTGCGATCTCCTCGTGGACCTGACGAACTGGTGAACTTCTGAATCCCGACCCAGCCGGTCTCGCGAACGAGGCGGAGCGCCGGCACCCACTTCCCGGAGAGGCCTCTGGTCGTACTACGACGCCACCGTCGTTACGGGCCGCCCTCTCCCGCGGTCCGATGGTCAAAGCCTGTCAGCCGCCGACCTCGCCCAGGTCACCCGGGCTGTGAAGCTCAGACTCAAGCAGATCCAGTACCGGCCTGACATGGTCGGCGGCTGTCTGGCCGGTACTGTCCTGGGCGGCTGACCGGCATGACACCCCCTATGAGGTGAGGGGTTTTCGATGGAAGGGCAAGCCATCCAGCGGCGAGGGGGGTGCCGAGGGCGCGCCCTTGCAGTTGAGCATGTTGACGTTCAGCGCGGGCCGCCGTTCCGGGTCAGGATTGGAGGCGCCGAGTCACCGCCCCGATGAGGTCGGTCTTGGCGACCTGGAGGGCGAAGCCGTCCTTGCTGTTCGGGTTCCCCGTTCGACGACACCGCCGAACGCCGCGGCGGCCGGCAAGTCGGCCGGGTGGTTTTGTCGTCGGTATCCGGTTCTGGCTCGCTTTTCGTGACGGAGTCACCGTGGGTGATCAGCTGCTGTGCCGAGGGCCTGGAGGATGTGCCGCTCTTCCTGGCGCCATTGGTCGGCATCGGCGTGTGAAGGCTGGGCAGGTCGTTTACGGACGGCATCGAGCCACTCGGGCAGCTGATGCCGAACTCCGCGTCGCAGCGGTAGCCGACCGTGGTCGGTTGCCAGGTGGCCGGGTCCTGGTCCGCATTCGAGCGGTTGGACGCCGCAGCTACCACGATCAGCGCATCGAAGCCGTCGGCTGACGGACCTACCTTGATTGCATGTGCTTGCCGTGCCCTTGCCGAGCACGCGACCGTGGACAGCGCACCGCCCCACAGCACCGGGCTGGGACGTACCGGGAAGAGGCCTTTCGCGGCCCGACCGCGCGTGCGTGTCGCGACGGCCCGCGAAGGTCGCGAGCGCCGTCGAGAGGAGGATCCCGATGCGCGACGACCCGTGTGGAGACGACAGGAAGGGTGAGGTGGCGGGCGAAAAGCCCGTGCCGGTGCCGTCCCGATTGTCGCGGAGGTGGTGGCCGTTCGTGGGTGCTTCACGGCATGTGTGGTGGGAAGGGGTGCGTACCGTGCTCGGTGTGGTGGAGGCGGTCGCGATCCTGACTGACGCACAGGCCCTCGCCGTTGTGGCGAGGGCGCTCACTGCGGTGGGTGGCACAGTCGTCGACGCCGGCAAGCCCGAGCGACCGTGACACCTGGGCCCGGCTGCTGTTGGGCGGCCGGGCCCCTCCTGCCGTTTCCGGGTGCTTCTTTCCAGGTAACAGCATCCGGAGGCGGGCGCCAAGAAACGTCCGTCCAGTAGTTCCCAACAAGGAGCACGAAATCTGTTTCGTGCTGTCAACGAGGAGGGGGCCGCTCTTGTCCGCACACAGCGGTGCGTGCCGCGCCTGCGGTCGTGCGCTGCCTTCGCGCCGGGAGGTGGGGCGGCCCCGGCAGTACTGCTCGAGCACCTGCCGCTCGGCCGGGCGCCGTGCCCGGGCACGCGAGGCCGCTCTCTTGGCACGGCATGGCGGGCCCTGCGCGACCGAGCTGGCGGGCCGACGCTGCCCCCGGCCTGCCGAGCACACGCTGGTGGTGTGCGGGGTGCCGTTCCGGCTCTGCTCCGCCTGCCACACCATGACAACCCAGTACCTGCTGGAGCAGCACGTTCCAGCCACCGACGTCACAATGCAGCTACCGCCGCCTCCCCGCGACAACTCCCCCGCGAAGCCGTCTGACCGCACCGCAGTGGTGGCGGGCCCCGCCCGCCCGACTCGGCTGCTGCTGGTCGAGGACGATGAGATGGTCCGCACGGCACTGCGCCTGGCGCTCACGAGCCGCGGTTACACGGTCCTTGACGTGGGTACAGGTCACGCTGGTCTGCGCAGCGCCTACCTTCAGCGCCCTGATCTCGTACTGCTGGATGTGATGTTGCCCGGTATCGACGGATACGAAGTATTGCGCCGGCTGCGTACCGTCAGTGATGTCCCTGTCATCTTCCTGACGGCCCGCAGCGACATCGCCGATGTGGTCGTCGGTCTCACCAGCGGCGCGGACGACTACATCACCAAGCCCTGCCGCACGGTGGAGATCATCGCCCGCATCGAGCGGGTACTGCACCGCTACCGGGCTGCCGAGCGCCAGCACGACGCTGTCTACGACGACGGTCTGCTGCGGCTGGACTCCCAGCAGCACCAGGCGTGGGCGGTGGGCGATCAACTGCCGCTGTCCATGACGGAGTTCCGGGTTCTCGACCGCCTCGTACGCCATGCGGGCCTGGTCCAGCACTTCGCAACGCTTCTGGAAGCAGGCTGGGACGCTGCGGCCCCGCCCGCCCGCGACCGGATCAAGTTCACCATCTCCCGGCTGCGCAGCAAACTCGACGGCACGCCCGTGGGTGGCGAGTCCATTGTCTCGGTCCGCGGCATCGGTTACCTCTACCGCTCTCCCACCGCACCTCCGCTCCCTTCTCCCCGGCGCACCTCCCCACCAGCCGGCTACGGTCACGCCCATACCCTGCAGGGCCAGTGAGTCTGGCATCTTCTTCTGAGCCCGCCCCGAGCATGTCGGCGCCTCGCCGCGAGCGCCGCCCTCCTTCACCACGCCAAGTGCCGCGCTGACACGGTTCTCGTAGGTCAACATGAGAGGTGAGACGGGAAATGGGTGGACAGTCTGAGCTGGTAAGTGAGGTTGCGGAGCTCGCTCGTCTGCAGCGCGCACTAGGGCGCTCAATGTTCTCGGTAACCCTCAAGCTGAATCCCATGTACATGAGCAGCAGCGGGGCAAAGGAGCAGGAAGACCTTTCGGACGTAATCCAACAGGTTGAACGTCACGGCTGGATGCTTGAGCAAACGAGCGCCTTCTCTAAGCTGGACGTCGGCGAGATGGTCCTCCTGGTCTTCCGAGCCCAAGCCACCAGTCATCCCGGCGCGTAGACCCGCGTCTCAGCGGGACGGGCGAGAGACGTGCAGCGACAGGCCCTCGCCGCCCCGCCGGGGCCGCCGTGCTTCACCGGGTCGCTGGCAGGTGATCGCGCCGGGCGGTGACGAGTTCGCGCCACCGCGCGAGGGCGAGTTCGTCGTGATCGTTCAGTGCACGCGCAAGACCAAGGACGGGAAGTACGACGCCGGCCGGGGACAGAAGATCGGCTTCATCAACGTCTTCTGCCGTAACCAGCCGAACAAGAAGTGCCCGTCGTCGGCGAGCGCCAGGCCAGGTGGATGGTCACCGCCGTCACCGCCACACTCGCCGAGTCCGGCCCAGACCGAGAGCAGCAGGCGTCGGTCAGCCGTCTGCGTTGGTGAACGCCTTGTCGAAGACAGGACGGAACTCGAGTACTCCATCTCCCTCCTCTTTCGGCCTACTTGCCATAAAGTCATCTGTTGGCACCACATCGACGTCGGCTGGATCTCAGGGGGGCGACATGGGAGATGGCGAGATCATCGGGCTTGCGGAGACTATCCGTGGCATCCGGCAGGAACTCGAAGCAGCCATGCGGGAGGGTGCCGAGTCGGGGCTCAGGTTCGGTGTCGGTCCCGTTGAGGTGGAACTAACCCTTGAGGCACGGCTGGAGAAGGGCGGCAGCGGAAAGCTGCGCATCTGGGTCGCCGACGTTGGTGGCGAGGGGAAAAAGACGGACAGCCGGCTGCACCGGATCAAGGTGGTCCTCAATCCGGTCGACGCTCGAGGCAATCCGGCCCAGATCGCCTCGTCCGGTACCCGGTCCGACTGGTAGCCGTCAGGAGCCGGCCCATGACGGATGTACGAGTAGCGGCCGTGTGCTGCGCCGGACGCGAGGGGGCCGAACCCTCATTCGGGTCAGGGTATGCCATCGCCAACCGGCTGGTGCTGACGGCCGCACATGTGGTGCGGGCGGCGGGCGGCACGCGAGGTGCCGTCCAGGTACGCATCGGTGAGCAGGTCTGTTCCGGGACTGTCGCATGGATCGCCGAGGGTATCTCGACGACGGCCGAACGCTGACCCTCTGACGGCGTATCAAAACTGACCCTCTTGGTGATCTTCGTCTGACTCTGGCCTTGTTGATCAAGGTCAGGAGGAAGAGGTGATCCTTGTGGAGGACTGGGCAGAGATCCGTCGGTTGCACCGGGCCGAGCAGATGCCGATCAGGGCGATCGCCCGCCATCTGGGCATTTCGAAGAACACGGTGAAGCGGGCGCTGGCGCACGACCGGCCGCCGAAGTACGAGAGGCCGGCCAAGGGCTCGGTGGTGGACGCGGTCGAGGTGCAGATCCGCGAGCTGCTGCGGGAGACGCCGACGATGCCCGCGACGGTGATCGCCGAGCGGATCGGCTGGGACCGCGGGATGACCGTGCTCAAGGAGCGGGTCCGCGACCTGCGTCCCGCCTATATCCCGGTGGACCCGGTGTCGCGGACGACGTATCGGCCGGGTGAGCTGGCCCAGTGCGACCTGTGGTTCCCCGACGCGGAGATCCCGCTCGGCTACGGGCAGACCGGGCAGCCGCCGGTGCTGGTGATGGTGTCCGGCTACTCGCGGATGATCGCCGCGAGGATGCTGCCCTCGCGGCGGACCGGGGACCTGATCGACGGGCACTGGCGGCTGCTGTCCGCCTGGGGCGCCGTCCCGAAGATGCTGGTCTGGGACAACGAGTCCGGGATCGGCCGCGGGAAGGTGACCGGCGAGTTCGCCGCGTTCGCGGGCCTGCTCTCCACCAGGATCTACCTCTGCCGCCCCCGCGATCCAGAAACGAAAGGGCTGGTGGAGCGGGCCAATGGTTACCTGGAGACCAGCTTCCTGCCGGGCCGTCACTTCTCCGGCCCCAACGACTTCAACGCCCAGCTGGGCGAGTGGCTGAAGGTCGCCAACCGGCGCCGGCACCGCGCTCTGCAGGCCCGTCCGAGCGAGCGGTGGGAGGCGGACAAGTCCGGGATGATCGCGCTGCCGCCGGTCGACCCGCCGTCCTGGTGGCGTTTCTCCATCCGGCTCGGCCGCGACCACTACGTCCGCATCGACACCAACGACTACTCCGTCGACCCCGCCGCGATCGGGAGGACGGTGACGGTGCTCTGTGACAACGATGAGGTCATCGTCCTGGCCACCGGCGGGGAGATCGTCGCCCAGCACCCCAGGTGCTGGGCGAAGCACCAGACCCTCACCGACCCCCAACACGCCGCCACCGGCACCCGGATGCGTCAGGGAGTGCACCGTCAGCAGGCAGCCCGCCAGAGCCGGCTGGCTGCTTCGTCCGGCCCGATGGTCGAGGTCGAACAGCGCGAACTGGACACCTATGACCGACTGTTCACCGTCATCGACGGCGGCGGCGACAAGGAGGCGAGCTGAATGCCCCGCCCCGCGACAGCCTCCGGCGACGACGAAGGCGAGGAAGAGCCCGGCGCCGTCGAGAAGACCACCACCGCCAGGACGGCAGCGGCGGCATCCTCCCGTCGGACGGGCCGGCAGACCTTGACTGACCTGGCTTTCCTCGCCCGCGCGATGAAGGCCCCGGCCCTGCTGGACGCCGCCGAACGGCTGGCCGAACGCGCCCGCAAGGAGTCCTGGACGCACGCCGAATACCTCGTCGCCGTGCTCCAGCGCGAGGTGAGCGCCCGCGAATCGCACGGCGGCGAGGCCCGCGTCCGCGCGGCGAGGTTCCCCGCCGTCAAAACGGTCGAGGAACTCGACGTCACCCATCTGCGCGGGATAACGCGCCAACAGCTCGCGCATCTGGGTACGTTGGACTTCATCGCCGGGAAGGAGAACGCCGTTTTCCTGGGTCCGCCCGGGACCGGAAAGACACACCTGGCGATCGGGCTCGCGGTCAGAGCCTGCCAGGCCGGACACCGCGTCGCCTTCGCGACCGCCTCCGAGTGGGTCGACCGGCTCGCCGCCGCCCACGCAGCCGGCCGTCTGGCCGACGAGCTCACCAGACTGGGCCGCTACCCGCTGATCGTGGTGGACGAGGTCGGCTACATCCCCTTCGAGGCCGAAGCCGCGAACCTGTTCTTCCAGCTCATCTCGAACAGATACGAACGCGCGTCCGTGATCGTCACCAGCAACAAGCCCTTCGGACGCTGGGGAGAGGTCTTCGGCGACGAGACCGTGGCCGCCGCCATGATCGACCGCCTCGTCCACCACGCCGAGGTCCACTCGTTCAAGGGCGATTCGTATCGCATGCGCGGCCGCGAACTCGGACGCATCCCCACCGACAACCAAGACGACTGAACACACGCAACAGAAGACACCTGGGTCACTATTCACCCGCCCAAACTGGGTCACGGTTCACCCGCCGCCGACAGGGTACGGACGGGCAGGGCAACCTGCTTGACGCTGCCCTTGTCGACATCGACGATCCCGTCCATTGGCCTACCTCTCTGCCCCCGATTCGCTGGGGCCGCGTGGCGGGTCGTTCCGCCGGCGTGGAGTGCTCCGCTACCGGCTTCCCCGACTCCGTCGTGGACGTGGCAGGCCGGGCCGAACAGGATCAGATCCTCGGCACGATCAACCCTCTGAGCCGCGAGCGGCGCGGCATGCTCGACATCGTGCCGACCAGTTGGCCCGCATCGAGTGCGGGCGGTGGGACGCTATGGTCGGGTATGTCCGGGGCAGCGGTGCTTTCTGGGTCCGGCCAGCTGGTCATCGGTGTGGTCATCGAGGTCGCGGCCCGCTTCGAGAACCGGAGACTGACCGCCCTGCCGCTCTCGGCTCTGTGCGGCGATCGCTCCTTCATCGACCTGGTGGAACGCCGTACCGGAGTGCCCTTTTGGCTCGAGGCGGTGGAGCTGGAGTCGATCTTGCGACCATGGCGCCGACAAGACCCCCCGCAGTCACCGCTGGCGTTGCTGCGCCCGGAGCACGAGGTGGTGCCCTTCCACGGGCGCACACACAATGGCGCACCTGACGGCCTGGTGCGAGACCGGCCCTCAGGTGTGCGGACTGCTGGTGTACGCGCCGGGCGGCACCGGGAAGACACGGCTGGCCCGGGAGCTGGGGCGGGTGATGCACCACAGGGGCTGGGTCGTGGGCGAACTGTCGGACAGTGCAGCCGACTTCAGTCCACTCACGCAGATGGCCGGCCCGATGCTGCTGCTGATTGACTACGCTGAGACTCGGGCGAAGGCGACAGCGTCGTTGCTGCTATCCCTTGCCGAGCGGCGCGGCCAGCATCCCGTGCGCGTCCTCTTGCTGGCCCGCTCGGCCGGCCGCTGGTGGGACACTCTGCTCGAAGACGAGCTGATCGCAGCCGTCCTGCCCTACCCACCGTATCCCCTCAATGGGGTCGAATACGTATTCGAAGGCACGGAGGAACTGAACCGGCTGGCCGACGCCCTGCACGAAGGGCTCTCCCGCCTTCCCGACTACGAGGCGTACGACGCTCCGCCGGCGTTCGACCTTCCGTGGCGCATGGCGCACAACGGAACGCACCATCCGCTCACCCTGCATATCGCGGTGCTGGCCAGTCTCCTCACACAGCGCGACGGCACGGCTGCGCAGCACAACCCGCCCGAGAAGATCTTGATGCGGCACGAGAAACGGTACTGGAACCGACTGGCCGCCGAGCGGTCCGTCGGCTTTCCGGAGACGCGGGAACTTGTCCTCGTCTTCTGTCTCCTGTGCGGTGCCCACTCCAAGACGCAGGCACTCACAACCGTGTCGCTGGTACCGGGCTTTCAATCCGAGGCACTTGAGAACGAGCGGCGCGTACTCGCCCACTGGATCGCCTGCCTCTACCCGCCGGCAGACCCACGCACGGACTACTGGGGTCTGCTCACCCCCGACTGGCTGTTCGAGTACCTGCTGACTGAAATCGTCCAGGACGAGCCCGCGCTCTTGAAGAACCTGACGCGGACGAACGAAGACCGTACGGCCAGCAGACTGACCGGTGCGCAGCTGCACCGCGCGCTGACCGTGCTCACAGCAGCAGCCGCGCACGGAACGCCGGACGCGTACACCCTGCGGCGCCAGTTGGGCGAACTCGTGGCTGTGCACAACGGCGTCCTCCTGCCCACCGCCTGCATAGTCAGCACACAGGTCGTGGACCCTACGCCGCTCCTCGCGGCGGTGGAGGTGGTGGTGCGGTCCGAAGCGGCACAGCTCAGACACCTGAACAATCTACGCCGGTTCCTGCCACCCGTGGGAGGAGTGCTTGGCCCTGCAGGTCTCGCCCTGCAACAGCGCATAGTCGCGTTTCAACGCGCGGAACGGCAACCGGACGCGCAGTCGGCAGAGGGGCAGTCACGGGAAGACCAGGCTCCATGCAGCCCGGAGCACGAATGTTCCTGCGGCAGCCTTCCGCATGCCCGCACCCGTCGCCTGGCCGAAGAACTTCATCTCCTCGGTACCTACCTCGCCGCAGCCGGAAAGGTCCAGGAGGCGGCTGAAGCCAGCGCTGAAGCGGTTCGGCTCTTCGTGGAGTGCCCGCTCAGCCCTGGCCAGAATCCATGGTCGTACATCCGCAGCCTCACCAACCATGCGACGAACCTGGCCAGGACCGGAGAGTGGGACGAGTCGTACCGACTCGCCACCCGCGTGATCGAGCTGATTGAGTCGGTCGGCAGAACGGACATCACTGCGGACTTCGACAGCTGCCTCATCAGCGTTTTGAACACCCTTTACCTCTACCACTCGAGACGTGGCGAGTCCGACGAGGCCAAGGCCGCGCTGTCCCGCGCGGTCGAACTGCAGCGGCAGGCGCTGTCCGCCACCGGCGGTCACCCCTTCGACTGGCTGCATCTGGGAGAACTCCTGCAAAACCAGGCCACCTGGCTTGCCGAGCACGGAGATCGAGGCGAGGCGATACGGGTCGCGACCGAGTGCGTGGACATCTTCCGCCGCCTGTACAGGGCAAGCAGCGGCGTGTACGCGCAAACCTTCCAGGACTGCGCCCAGCGCCTCGCCGACCTGCTTGCGCAGACGGGACGGCACTCAGAGGCCGCTGCGCTCTACGGTGAGGCCGCCGAAGCGCAGGGCCGGCTGTGGAGCGAGGACCATGCGAGATACCAACTCAAACTAGGCATGACCCTCGTGAAACAGGCGAGGGAGCTCAGCGGTGCAGGCGCGCCCCCTGCAGTCATCGTCCACGTGCTGGCCCGCTCGTGCCGAGTCCTTCAGCGCCTGTTCCAGCAGAATCCGCAGGCCACGGCTCGGCACTACATTGAGACGTTGAAGTACTTCATCCAGGGCGCCCAGCTCGTCGAGACCGACGTCGACATCAAGCCGTACATGCACGAGGTCGCCGAAGCCCTCGACCACGTCCTGTCGAGCTGGGAGCGGGCGGGCCTGCTGCCCGGCGACGACGACACAACCATCAAGAACCTGGCGATGTTCCTGGCCTGGGCGGTGAAGAGCGGGCTGTGGTCGACTGCTGTGTCCTGGTGCGAACGGCTCGAGCATCTCCTGGACCAGGGCGCGGGCGACGGCGCGGGCACCGAGGTCATCAACCGGCGAGCCCTGCGCGTGATATCGGTCATGTGGCGGGCGAAGGCTCTGATCCGGTTGGGAGAACATGCGTCGGCCACATCGGCGGCCAGAGCAGGGACGAACGAGCTGACCGAGCCCGATATGGAAGGCAATCACCAGTCAGCCTACGTGGCCGCCGAAGCGCTGTTCGACATCGCCGGGCACCTGGCCGACGCCGGAGCGACCGAGGACAGCCTGGAACTGCTCCGACTCGGTGCCGGCCTAGGCCGAACCCATGTGGACGCCGATCGCACCATGTGGACGGGCCTGCACTGCAACCACCTGGTTCACGCTGCCGTCCTCGAGTCCAGACGCGGCGACCACGAAGCGGCGGCCGAGCTGCTCGCAGAGGCGCTGCCGCACGACCGGTGGCTCAGCCGAGAACTCGACGTACCCCTGCGAGAGCCCCTAGTCGGCTTCACGATCACTCCCGATGTGCAGAACCCCGGCTACACAGACAACCTCGACAAAGTCCTTTCCCTGTACGCACAGGAGTTGCGTGCCCTCGGACGCCTCGACGACCTCGCAGGAGTGCTCACGGAACAGGTCGCGGTGCGGCAGGCACTGCATGACAAGGAGCCGACGCCGCATCGTGCCCTCGACTGGGCCAGGGCAGGCGCCGGACTCGCCCGGCACCTCCAGGACACCGAGCACCCGGACGAGGCCGCCGCCGTCGCGACCGCGTCAATCGCCGTACTGGAGCGCCATCACTACGACACTGAGGACCACCGGCATCAGCAGGCAGTGCTCCTCCACTGGAATGCTGTGGTGCTAGCGGAGGCTGGACGCTCGGACGACGCGATGACGGCGGCCACCCAGAGCGTTGCGCTCTTCAAGGCCCTGCAGTCCGATGGTCAGCCGCATTCAGACGTTGCGGACGCTGTATGCGACTTGGCGGCGATTCTGAGCAAGGCTGAGCGGTACGAGGAGGCGCTGGTCGTCGGCGGGGAAGCGCTGCAGATGTATAGGGCTCAGTATGCGCAGGACCCTTCGATGGTCGAGGCGTTGGCGATGTGCCTGTACAACCAGATACTCACCCTGGGCGATCTCGGGCGGGAGGAAGAACAACTGACCCTCTTAACCGAGTACGACGCCCTGCTGGAGGAGACGGCAATCGAGCCGAGCGAGGACTCTGTGCACGACCCTGCCGGCTGAACGTGGGAAGGCGCGTGGAGAGTCCTACGTCTTGATCGACAGAGGGTGGGAAGAGGCACGACCCAGCCCTTTACCGCTGACTCATGAGCACTCTCCAGCCGCTTGTAGACCACGCCTTCCATGCCGACCGCCGTTCAGATGTAGCCGCACCGGCACCCAGGGCGCTGTCCGGCTTCTCCTGGGACGAGGAGTTCCGCCAGCTCCGGGGTCAAGTTCGTGCGGGATCATGGCCCAGTCCAGTCTGGATTCCCGTACGGGCTCGTGGCTGGATTCGCGGGCGGGCTCCCGTTTGCGCTCATGGGCGGGCTTCGGTCGGTACACCCTGACCTGGCCAAGGCGGTGGCACCAGGCGCGGTCCTGGTCCGGGACCGGCGCACCTTCTCAGCCATCACGCTCATGGTTGGGTTCCTGGGCACGCTCGCGTTCGGGCTCGCCACTGGGGGACGGTCTACCAGTTCCGCCACCTCGACCTGCAACGGCACTTCGCACAATGCCAGCCAGCGCGTTGTCGGGCTACCGACGAAACTCCCTGAACTGCGCAAACAACACCCGCGCACGAGCGGGCCGCGACCCAGCGTTCGAGCGGTTCCCGAGCGCGGACGAGCTGTCCTCGTGCAGCCGTGGTCGGGGTGAGCGCAGCACGACCGCCCCATGGTCAGACCCGTGCTGTTGCCGCGACACGGTTGTACGCGGCACATCGCATTGATGTCCGCATACAACCTCGGCGCTGCGGCAGCGGTCTTCGATCGCGAGGTTCATCATCCGCACGGCTCCGGCTGCCAGAACGGCGCCGATGCAGCCCTTCTCCGATACGGATTCGCATGCGTACACGTGTCGCGACGGCAGCTGGAACAGTGGCCGCCGCCCTGCTGCTGGCTCTCTCCGCCTCTCCCACTGCTCACGCGGAGGGCACGCCGGTCATCACCAAGGTCGTCGTCAACAAGGGCAAGAACATCGTGGTCGGGCCCACCACCGCCACCAAGTTCAGTGCTCAGATCACCGCCAGCCACTCCGCCGGGATCTCCACCGCCTCGGTCAGCCTGTGGCACGGCGCCAGCTACACGAGCGCCGACCGGCACCTGTCCTACGACGCCCCGCAGTGCACCACCAGCGGCACGACAGCCACCTGCACCATGAACTTCCAGGTGAAGGCCGACACCCGCGACATGACCAACGTGGTTGGCTAGGGCGGCGCTATTTGGCTCCACCCGAGGCGACTCCAACTGGCCCCGCTGAGAGGGGCGTTCGGAGGTACTGGGGGGTAGTGGCGAGGTGAGGTGGCCCCACCCTGGGCCTTGCGATGGGACGGTGGATGTGGTCCGCCGAGGGTGGGTGCTGTGGATGTCGTTGTCCAAGCAAGAGCTGTTCGACCGGATCCGCCGGGACAGCTGGCAACAGCAGCTGTCGATCCGGGCGTTGTCGAAAAAGTACGGCGTCCACCGGCGCCTGGTACGGGAGGCACTGGCCTCGCCGGTGCCGAAGCCGCGCAAGCAGCCGGCACGGACCTCGACGCGGATGGAGCCGTACAAGAAGACGGTCGACGAGTGGCTCCGCGCCGACTTGGAGGCGCCGCGCAAGCAGCGGCACACCGCGAAGCGGATCGGTGCACGGCTGGAGGAGGAGTTCGGCGTCACCCTCCCCTACACCACGGTGCGAGACTTCGTCACCGCCCGCCGCCGGGCGATCGCCGCGGAAGGCGGGGTGCCGGTCGAGGGCTTCCTGGTCCGGCACAACGCGCCCGGCGCGGATGCGGAGGTGGACTTCGGGGAAGTCTGGGTCGATCTGGCCGGGCAGCGGGTGAAGTGCTATCTGTTCGCCTTCCGCCTGGCCTACTCGGGCCGGGACGTGCACCGGATCTCCCGCTCGTGCGGCCAGCAGGCGTTCTTCGAAGGGCACGTGCACGCCCTGTCTGTGCTGGGCGGGGTGCCGGCCGGGCAGGTCCGCTATGACAACCTGACCCCGGCCGTTCGCAAGGTCATCTTCCGCAGCCGGTTGCGGGAGGAGAACCCGAAGTGGACCGCGCTGCACACGTTCTACGGGTTCACCCCCTTCTACTGTGAGCCGGGCCTTCGCGGCGCCCATGAGAACGGCGGGGTGGAGGGGCAGGTCGGCTACTTCCGCCGCAACTACCTCATTCCGGCATGTTGACTGAACTACCGAACCTTGTCTCCTTGTTCTTCGGACAGGCGGGAAGCGGGGTGGTTACCGTCCCCTGCCATGGCTGAAGGCGTGGATATTCCAAGGGACTTAGGCTCGCTGGTGGTTCCCCGGGTGGGCTCGCTCGTGGAGGCCGGCGATCTGTGGGAGCCCTATCGGCTGGTTGATCCCGCGGGACTCCCGGTGGGTGCGGTGACCGCATATCTGCACGAGTTGCAGGCGGCGGGGCGGCCAGCGACGACGCAACGCTCCTACGGCATGGATCTGCTGCGGTGGTTCCGCTTCTTGTGGGCGATCGAGCTGCCCTGGAACGAGGCGACCAGGATCGAGGCCCGCGACTTCTCGCGGTGGATACAGATCACCGCCAAGCCTCCCCGACGCCGACGTACAGGCCAACGTGCACAACCGCGTACAGACCGCGCCGTGAACCCGATCACCGGGAAACGGCCGATCGGGACGACCTACGCCTCCTCGACGGTCGCGCACAGCGAGACGGTACTCCGCAGCTTCTATGCCCACCATTTGGAGGCCGGGACCGGCCCGCTGGTGAACCCGTTTCCGCTGGCCAGGGCGCCTCGGGTGAACGCGCACCACAACCCGATGGAGCCGTGGCGCCCTCAACGGTCAGGGCTGTTCCGGCCGCGGCAGTCCCAGCGGATCCCCCGGCAGATCCCCGATGAGGTCTTCAACGAGTTGTTCGCGAGGCTGTCCTCGGACCGGGACCGGGCCCTGGTCGCCTTCTGGATCTCGACCGGTGCCAGAGCCTCGGAACTGCTCGGCGTTGTGTCCTCGGGCACGGAGCCGGGGCGGCAGCTCGTCACGGTGGTACGCAAAGGATCGCGCGCGATGCAGCAGCTGCCGGCCTCGCCGGACGCGTTCGTCTGGCTGCGGCTCTACCAGCAGCAGATGCACGGGCTGGTGCCCGCCGGCCCGGATGTCTCGCTGTGGTGGACGCTGCGACGGCCGTTCCGTGCGCTCAACTACCATGCCGCGCGGGCGATGTTCGTCCGTGCGAACACCGCACTTGGGTCGAACTGGTCGCTGCACGACCTGCGGCACACCGCGGCCTACCGGCTGGCCCGCGACCCGCTCATGCCGATCACGGACGTCCAGTGGGTCCTCGGACATGCCCGTTTGTCCACGACTCAACGGTATGTCACGCCCACCGCAGAGGACGTCATCGAAGGAGTCCTGGCCCATCACCGCCGTCAGGCGGAGAGGCAAGCGGAGCCAGCGGCGCCGTCGCTGCATTACCGCCCGGAGAGCCTGGACGTGCTGTTCGGCCGGGGGCGGCCGTGACCACCAGCGCCATCACCGCAGCAGTGGCCACTCGGCCCTGGCAGCTCAGCGCGGAGGCCGAGGCCCTCTGGAAGAAGTTTCCGCCCCGCGCCAACCCGAAGAGCTGGCCCGCGACCCGAGCCTCCCGAGCCGCCGTGGTGACCCGCATGCTCACGCCGCCGTTCTTGGGGCACGACTCCAAGACACGCTGCAACCGGAAGCTGACCCTGCTCAAGGTGCTCGACTGGCTGGAGATGCAGCCCGGCAGCACGTGGCAGGAACGGTGGGACGCCAGCGGCGTCGGAGTCGACGGGCGCCTGGACTGGCGGACCCGCCTCATCGACGACCTGAGGAGCGTCGACAACCTCGGCCCGCGCGGGGAACGGATCTTCAAAATCCTCGGCATGGGCCTGGTCCAGCTGATCGGCGGCGACGTCCTGCGGCCGGATCTGCGCTGGTTGATCGCCACCAACTCGCCCCTGCGGATCGCGAACGAGATGGAGCGCGTCCGCGACGGCGAGGCCATCGCCAAGCTCCGGGCCCTGCGGACCGCGAGCACGGTCGGCGACTCCACGGTGCTGCCCGCGATCGAGAAGATCGCGCTCATCATCGCGGCGAAGGGCGGCATGGTTGCCGACCTCACCCCCGGCGACTGCCTGGAACTGTTCAAGACCAGCAAGGAGGTCTTCCCGGGACCAGGAAAGTCCGCCCGACACAGCCCCTTCTGCTATCAGCTGCTGCACTCTCTCGGCACCTTCCCCGCCGACGCGCCGCCCTCGGTCCGCATGTTCAGCACACGCTTCCCCGGCCAGCTTTCCACCGAGCAACTCGTCGACCGCTACGAGCTGGCCTGCCGCCCCGTCCGCGACCTGCTGGTCGACTACCTGGCAGAGCGTCAGCCCGGCGTCGACTACAACACCTTGACTGGCCTGGCGACCGCGCTGGCCCTGTGGTTCTGGAAGGACCTGGAGAAACACCACCCCGGCATCGATTCGCTCCGGCTTGCGCCGGACGTCGCCGCAGCCTGGAAGCGACGCCTGCAGACCCGGATCGTCCGCAGCACCAGCGAGCACGGCCAGGTCGTGGAGACCACAGTGGAACGGGCCACCGCCTCCGACACGCTGATGACCGTTCGCGCCTTCTACCTCGACCTGTCGCAGTGGGCCCTCGACGAACCCGCCCGCTGGGGCCCGTGGGCGGTCCCCTGCCCGGTCCGCGCTGACGACGTCCAGCACCGCAAAATGAAGTCGCGGCAGAAGGCCCGCATGGACCAGCGCACCCGCGAGCGACTACCGGTCCTCCCGACCCTGCTCGAAGCGGTCGACCGGAACCGCAAAGCCGCCGCGGCCCGCCTGGCTGCCGCCGAACACATCCGCCCCGGCCAGCTGTTCACCGCCGGCGGACAGACGCTGCGGCGCGCGATCCTCAAGCGGCATTCGCCTCACCTTTGGGCCGAAGAACCCGCAACCGGCCGGCGCCGAAACCTGGCGAAGGAGGAAAGCAATTCCTTCTGGGGCTGGGCCGCGGTCGAGGTCCTGCGGATGACCGGCATCCGGATCGAGGAACTGAGCGAGATCTCGCACCACAGCCTGATCCAATACCGGCTGCCGAGCACGGGCGAGCTCGTCCCGCTACTGCAGATCGCGCCGTCCAAGACCGACGAAGAACGGCTCCTGGTCGTCTCCCCGGAACTCGCCGACGTGCTCTCTGCGATCATCTGCCGCGTTCGCGCCGACGATGGCGGCGTCCCGCTCGTGATCGCCTACGACCACCACGAGAAGGTCTGGAACCCGCCCATGCCGCTGCTGTTCCAGCGCAAGATCGGACTCGAGGACCGGCCGATCCCCATCGACGGCATCCGCACCCTCCTCCAGGATGCCCTCGCCGCCACCGGATTCACCGACACGGCCGGCGAGCCGCTGCACTTCGCTCCGCACGACTTCCGGAGGATCTTCACGACCGACGCCGTCATGAACGGCATGCCGCCCCACATCGCCCAGCTGATCCTCGGACATCGCGACATCAACACGACCATGGGATACAAGGCGGTCTATCCCGAGGAAGTCATCAACGGGCACCGGGCGTTCATCGCCCGCCGCCGGGACCTGCGGCCCAGTGAGGAATACCGCAGCCCCACCGAGGAGGAGTGGGAGGAGTTCCTCGGCCACTTCGAACACCGCAAGGTCGCTCTCGGTGACTGCGGCCGAGCCTACGGCACCAGTTGCATTCATGAGCACAGCTGCATCCGCTGCCCGCTCCTACGGACTGATCCAGCCCAAAGGCCCCGCCTCATCGACATCCGCGACAATCTAATCGCCCGCATCGCTGAGGCCGAGCGCGAAGGCTGGCGCGGTGAGGCCGAGGGGCTCAAGGTCAGTCTGGCAGCGGCGAACTCCAAGCTCGCCCAGCTCGACAACCTCACAGCCCGACGAAACACGGCCATCAACCTCGGTATGCCCTCCTTCCCAGACGTCGCTGGGTTGCACATCACCTCCGGCTGAACCATGGCAAACCATCACAAATTCATAGTTCAGTGGGCGTTTAGGGATGGATTGAGACGCTAAGTCGCTCCTGCGGCCAACACCCTTCGGGGTGATTCGCGCCTTACATGCGCCTTCACGGCATCCCGGGTGCCGATCCGGTCGCCCGTTTGATCCGCTCCTCAGCGCCGAATTCCGTCTGGTCTAACAACGGGTTGGAAGCTTCCTGTCTGTCGGTAACTTCCAGGCGTTTCAGGCCGCACGCATTGGCGATAAATGTGGCAAAACATGTTGAAACGGTCGGCGTGAATCACCATCAAACGCCCACTCAGTGGGCGTTTAGGGATGGATTGAGACGCTAAGTCGCTCCTGCGGCCAACACCCTTCGGGGTGATTCGCGCCTTACATGCGCCTTCACGGCATCCCGGGTGCCGATCCGGTCGCCCGTTTGATCCGCTCCTCAGCGCCGAATTCCGTCTGGTCTAACAACGGGTTGGAAGCTTCCTGTCTGTCGGTAACTTCCAGGCGTTTCAGGCCGCACGCGTTGGCGATAAATGTGGCAAAACATGTTGAAACGGTCGGCGTGAATCACCATCAAACGCCCACTCAGAGAACGTCCCGCGAGTGGCCACGCTGGAGCAGCTCAACCAGCAGATCGCGGTGTTCGAGGAGCGCGAGCTCATCCGATGGATCGGCTCACGGATCCGCACGATCGGCCAGGACTTCGCCCGGGAGGCGCCGCACCTGCTGCCGCTTCCGCCGGAGGCGTTCGAGACGGCACAGATTGCGGTTGCACAGCTCCACCTGCCGCGCCGCCTCGTCGGCAGGTTCACCAAGAGCCCAGACGTGACCGCTGACGACCAGCCTGTTGATGAAGTCACCGTCGAGCCGGGCGGAGCGTGGCAGGCGCTCGGCGACGAGTCTGGTCACCGTCGACTTCCCGGCCCCGGGCATCCCCGTCACGATCAGGCAGTCCGGCGTCTCCGCAGTGATCACGCCCGCAATCGTGGCAGCGTGCCTGGTGGCGAGCAATCGTATTTTCAAGGCGCGGCCCTCCTGAGTACTCCGCTCCGGCGCCCCGGTTCCCCCGGCCGGATCTCCCAGGATCCGCGAGCGAGAACCATCACCCGATCCGGCCCAACAGCCGCTTGGCGATCAAGCGTTCCCGGAACTCACCAGCACGCGCTGCCGCTTCCCACCGACACAATCAGCGCCGTGACTCACATCGTGGCGCGTGCTGCCGAGGCTGTCGGTTCACTGATCCGCATCGCTCAGCCGCCCGCTCCGCTCCCCGTGAGCGGGCGTACTGCCGGTTCGAGCAGCGACAGCGTCCGCTGCTGCGCGTCGAGGGCGACGCGGATACCGACCGGCATCGGCAGATTCGGGCCGGCGTGTCCGAACTCGATGTTGCCCAGGACCGGGATGTCACGGTCGCCGAGGACGTCGAGGACGATCTCGCGCAGGGTCGGGGACGCGTCGGGCGAGTCGAGTCCGTCGATCCCGTCCGGGATGCCCACGACCATGCCGGAGATCCGATCGAGGATGCCGGCGTGCCGCAGTACCTGCAGATAGCTCCACACATACGCTGCCTGGCCGCCAGCCTCCTCCCAGAACAGCACCGCGCCGTCGAACCGTTCGAGCGGCAGCGCGTAGGGCGTCGCCTGGGCCAGCACGATGCGGTTGATCACTCCGCCGATCAGGCGGCCTTCGGTGCGACCGGCACGCCAGCACTCCCACGTCGGGGTGGCCGGCAGCGCGCCGATCGGCACCGTACTGGTCAGCAGCGTCGAGTAGAGC
Organism: Streptomyces sp. V4I8; assembly: GCF_041261225.1. Classification (GTDB taxonomy): domain Bacteria; phylum Actinomycetota; class Actinomycetes; order Streptomycetales; family Streptomycetaceae; genus Streptomyces. Next base: position 9,913,154 of record NZ_JBGCCN010000001.1, on the reverse strand, counting down.
TTCTCAAGTTCCGCTTGGCGTGCTGCGGGCGCGCGCTGCCAGTGTCCGCCGAGTCCAGGGGTGGCCAGGTCGGTATGGAAGCCGACCAGACCCGTGCGCGCGTAGAACACCAGATGCAACAGCGAGATGTCGCTGAAGCCGAGGATCGGCTTGGGGTCGGCAGTGATCGCCTCAAAGTCGATCAGGTCGAGGTAGCCGAGCGCCGTCTGGCCGCCGTCATGCGCGATGATCGCGCGCACTTCGGGGTCCCGCAGAAGAGCGTTGAGCTCTTCTGCGATCTCCGCCGGCCGAGCCGCGCTCCACCAACGGTGCCGCCCTGCATCGAGGAGCGGTGCCCGACGCACACGGAATCCCATCCGCTCGAGCACGACCACCGCCTGCTTGAGGTCGGGCTCGTAAGCGGCATGGAGCGGCCCAGACAGCGATGCGATAACGACGAGATCTCCGGGCCTCAGGGCACGAGGTCGAAGCAGTTGAGGCAGCGCAGTCACGGCAGCTGTAGTTCTTGATCGTTGGCGTGTTCGTGCTGGTCAACGGGGGTGCGGGGGCGGCCGAGGGTAGGGGGACGGCCACCGTGATCATGAGCGTTTGTGACGACGATCAAGGAACAGGTGGCCGTGGAGGCCACGATAGCCGGGCAGGAGTGGACGGCCGCGTTCGGGGCGGTGATGGCCGAGGTCGCTGACTGCTTCCCGCGCCGGGAACCGCGCCTGCTGGCGCGGGAGATGACCGAGGGCATGCTGATGGAGCTCGATACGCGCAACTGCTGGACGCTCGGCGAGGCGCTGGGGCACTCGGGCCCGCACCGGCTGCAGCACTTCCTCTCCCGTGGTGTGTGGGACCACGATCTGGCCCGCGACCGGCTCATGACCTGGGCGGCCGGTGAACTCGCGGACGACCAGGCGGTGTTGATCGTGGACGAGACCGGTGATGAGAAGTCCTCGACCGACTGCGTGGGAGCGGCCCACCAGTACGCCGGGGCGCTCGGCGGTATCGGTCTGTGCCAGGTCTCCGTCCACCTCACCTACGCCTCGGTAAGCGGGCACACGCTGATCGACCGCGCCCTCTACCTGGGCGCCGGGTGGGCCGCCGACGAGGAACGCCGCCTGCTCACCCACGTCCCCGACGAGACCCTGTTCGCCACCAAGCCACAGCTCGCGGCCGCCATGCTGCAGCGTGTACGTGCCCTGGGGATACCGGCCCGCTGGCTGGCCGGCGACGAGGTGTACGGCGGTCGCGAGCTGCGACGGCATGCACGGGCACTCGGCCTCGACTACGCCCTCGCGGTCCGCGCCGACCACCGCGTCACCACCCCAGCCGGCCGCTTCACCGCCACCGAACTCGCCGCCCGCTTACCCCGCCGCACCTGGATGCGCATGCGTACCGGCCACGGGACCAAGGGCGACCGTCACTACGACTGGGCCATGATCGGCGTCCTCGCCGACGACACCCCCGAAAGCACCGGGCCGGGCCACTCCTACCTGCTGGTGCGCCACCACCGCTACACCCGCGAACTCTCCTTCTACCGCTGCCACTCCGCAACCGCGGTCACCATGGCCACCCTGGTCGATGTGGTGTGCTGCAGATGGAAAATCGAAGAGGACTTCCAGGCCGGAAAATCCGACTGCGGCCTGGACGAGGGCCAGACCACCTGCTGGAACTCCTGGATGCGCTGGAGCCTGATCAGCATGCTCGCCGCAGCCATCCTGGCCGTCACCCAAGCCCGCGCCGCCGCCCAGACACCCAGCGGCCCACTCGCCCCCTCAAGCACCCGCGAGCTGCTGCGACTCCTACGCGCCACCGCCCTGCGCCCTCCCCGCCGCGACCTGGAGCACCTCCTGCACTGGTCCGCATGGCGCCGCCACCATCAACAGCAAGCCACCGAAGCCCACCGCCGCTGGAACAACATCACCGCCGCAGCAACCACCTGACCAGCAACAATGACCAACCGATCAAGAACTACAGCTGCCGTGGCAGTTAGAGTCACCGAGGCAGTATCCCGACACCCTCAGTAACACGCGACACATTTACCGGCGTCCATCCACGAAGCCGCTGGGCCCAGAACAAGCCGCCCTCCGGGGCCACTTCACGACGCCTGATCTTCATGAATCGTCCCCAAACCGGGGCCAGTTGGAGTCGCCTCGGGTGGAGCCAAATAGCGGCTCTGGCACAGATCTTGTGGAGTAGTCGCTGAGCGTTACTGAAGCAGGATCATCTTGCGGAGGAGCTCGAATCCGGCTCGCCCGTACAGCTGCCTCTTGATCTTTTTCACCCTGTTTACGGCGCCCTCCGTGCCGCCGGAGCTCCAGTGCACGGTGAGTCCGGCGATCACGGCTTCGAGGTCGGTGGTGAGTCCGTGGGCGAACCCGGCGATCCCGGGCAGCTGTGCGCCACGGGCGGTGCTGATCCAGTCCGGCAGGTCGGCGCCGGTGCGCCGGGCGAGCATCTGAGCGAAGTCCCGTACGAGGTTGTGGGTTTGATCCAGTTCGGGGCAGGCGTCGAGGACGGCCTTGAGCTGGGTGGTTTCGTCTTCGGTGAGGGTGTCGGGGTGGCGGGTGATCCAGCCGACGACGGCGCGCACGGACGGCGCCGCAACGGTCGGCGCGGGTGCATCGGGCCACTCCAGGCGGCTGCGGGCCCAGTCCCGCAGGCTGCTGTAGGGCACTCGGTGGCCTTGCGCGGCGAGTTCTTCGCGCACGTCCTTGATAGTGATCACGCCGTCGGTGTCGTCGATGCGCCGTTGCAGGTAGGACTGGTGCATGTCGAGGTGGCTGGAACGGGTTCGGCGTCCGGTGACCATGTCCTGCCAGCGGGCGGCCCTTGCGTATCGCTGGACGGGGTGCCGTCCCCAGCCGAGGTGGCGGGCGATGGCCCGCAGCTCATTCCCTCGCTCAACAGGCCGTGGACCAGGGCATGATGGGCTCGCATCCGCTCGGCCCGGCGGCCGGCGGGCACCACGGTGACGGGCAGCGCGATCTCGGCGGTCCGCGTGTTGGTGGTCGCGGGATCCGGTGGTGGGGCGGCGGTGCGCAGGCAGTCGCGATGTGCCGCGACGCATTTCTCGACGGCCTGGTTGAGGCTCTGGAGAATATGGAACCGGTCCGCGACCTGCAGCGCAGCAGGGGCGCCGAGCGCGGCACCCTCGGCATACGCCCGTGATCACGGTGGCGTACGAGTGGCCGCGGCGGGTGGCGAAATCGTCGACCCCGATCACCCGCGGCGTGTCGAACTGCGGATCCGGCAAGGCCATCACCCGGCGCAGAAGCGTCATCCGCCCGGCACCGAATCTCAGTTGGGCCGCCATCCGGGCACCGGCCCGTCCGGCTAATGCGAGCCCGATGTGCTCCAGGAGACGGCTGAGCCGGGTGGTGAAACGCGAGTACGGGCAGGTCAGCCACGCGAACGATTCGACGAATGTGCGGCGCGGACATGTCCTTGCGTCACAGACGAAGCGCCGGACCTTCAGCAGGATCACGACGCTCCGCTCACCGAGCGGCAGATCCCGCAATCTGCGCTGGTAGGAGCCGTGCACGCGCTCTGAGTGGCGGCCGCAGTCAGGGCAGGTCGCACCCGTCGTGCGGCCCTTGGCCACGATGTCGATCGTCCCGAAGGCGGCAGTTACCTTCTCGACGTCCACCTCGTCGACCCCGTCGAACACGAGCGTCTTCCAGAACAGTGCGTCGGTCTGCATGACCGGCACCGTCGCTGGCGGCCGCCCCGGAGCGCCGGTCTCCGCACCGACTTGACGGAGCGTCAGCAACCGTTGTTCGAGGGCACGGCGCACGCGGTCTCACGGGGAAGCAGCCCTCCACAATCGAACACCTAGTAACGCTCAGCGACTACTCCACAAGATCTGTGCCAGAGCCCAAATAGCACCGCCCTAGCCACGTGGTCTCCAACGCCTACGCCGGCACCTGGCACATCGCTGCCTTCGCCTACGGCAAGGACCGGAGCCGCACCACTGTTTACGACTACGCCACCACCAAGGTGCAGCGCGCCTCGAAGCTCACCGTGAACGCCACCCCCGAGCCCGTCGAGAAGGGCAAAAAGATCAATATCACCGGAGCGCTCGCCCGCGCGAACTGGGACACCCACGCCTGGGCCGGCTACAGCGGCCAGAGCGTCAAACTGCAGTACCGGCCCAAGAACTCAAGCACCTGCACCACGCTCAAGACCCTGACCACCAGCACCGGCAAACTGAGCACCCCCGTCACTGCCACCGCCGACGGCTACTACCGCTACACCTTCGCCGGCACCTCCACCACACCCGCAGCCACCACCGCCGGCGACTACATCGACGTCACCTGACCACCTCGCCGGCCGCCCATCGCACGGCACACCGAGCACTCCTTCCATGGACGGGGCCGTCGCGGGACTCGCCGTCAACTGAATCACCCACGACGACACTTCCACCTGTCGTGGCTTGGTTGGCGGCACCGGCGCAGGCCTTCGTTCGGGCTGGGGTGGGGGTGTCTCCGCGGCGCCCACAGCGCTCGAGGCACAGTCGGCTACGTCGACCCCACTGACCGCCGGGATGCGGCGCCGCAGTTCGCGCTCCCACCGCCGCATGGGCAGGATGGGACCATGACCGAGATCCGCACCCCCCGTCTTGTCCTGCGCCGATGGCTGGACGACGACCTCGTCCCCCTGTCCGAGATCCATGCCGATCCGGTGGTGATGCGAGGCATCGGCGACGGCAGGCCGCGCTCCCTCGAGCAGACCGCCGAGGACATCGAGGCGTGGGAGGAGGAGTGGGACGAGGAAGGGGTCGGGATGTTCGCGGTCGAGCTTCTGGGCTCCGGTGAGCTGGTGGGAGCCGTCGGCCTGTCCGTCGCCGATGCTCCGGACGAGGTCGTCGGCCAGGTGGCGATCAGCTGGCGGCTCGGGCGGGTGTTCTGGGGGCAGGGATACGCCTCCGAAGCGGCGCACGCCACACTGGAGTTCGCCCTGCAGGACCGCGGCCTCGACCGCGTGGTCGCCGTATGCCGGACAGGTGACAGGGCCTCCGCGAACGTAATTGACAAACTCGGCATGCTGGCGGAAGGCACCGCACAGCACCCGGTCCACGGCTACGACCTCGCGGTCTACGGCATCGACCTGACGCAGTACCAGGAATAACACCCGCGCGACTGGCTTGAGCCGGCGAGCTCCATGCTGGGACCTGACCGTCGACGCCGTCGAACCGGCCGCTCTGGAAAGCGCGGCCTTGCGGTGCCCGGACCAGACGGTGACGTACGAACTGGCCGCCCTGAGTCCACACCCGCTGATTGAGGTCACCTTCGACCGCTGAATGCGGCAGCTGGCCCGTCACCACGGGGAGAGCGACGGGCCAGGCCACTCCATACCGTGCCAGACGCGCACCGCACCCGAGAGCCGTTGTCGGTGTGACCAGTCCCTGGTACACCTTGTCGGACCTGGCCACGCCATCATCGGACCTCCTGGCCGTCTCTGATGGCGGGGGCGCGGACCTTGTAGATCTGCTGCTCGCGGACGATCCTGCCCTCCGCTTTACATATGGCTCGCTGGGATCGCGAACTCCACCCGGAGCGGGAGTGGTCGGAGATGTGCCAGGACCGGTCGTTGTGTGTCTGCTCACCCAGCAGCGTGTCGACGAAGTCGACCTGGCCGCCGGCGACAGCCTCCAGGCGCAGGACGGGACGCTGCTTCTGCCCCTGGGTGAACCAGGCGATCTGGTCGTAGAAGTGTTCGGCGCCCGGCTTGTCGAAGATGGTGCGCGGTAGCCCCTCCAGCTGCGGGGCGGGCGTCAGTCCGGTGGAGGTGAAGGCCTCGGACAACGGGTCGCCGACGCGGTCAATGTTGAAGTCGCCGAGCACGATGAGGTTGTGGTCCCAGTCGAACTCCCTCCACCCATCCGGCCAGCCACTTGGCGATGGCCTTCAGCTCCGGCACTCGCTCGGCTGCCTTCTTGCGGTAGTTGACGTGCAAGGGTGACGAGCGTGAACGTCTGGCCTGACGAGAGGAAACTGACCGCATAGGGGGTGCGGGCGAACTGCCGGTCCAGCGCGCTCGCGCTGACCCCCGCGTCGTGCTCGATCGGTACCACCAGCTCGCATGCCAACCCGGAGGGCTTGACCCGGCGGGTGTCGAACAGGAACGCCAGCCGCTCGTCGTTGCCAGCCTTTCCGAGGGGCACATCGGTGAGAATGAACGCCCAGTCCTCGCCGAGGACTTTGAGCAGATGGCGCAGGACGCGCAAATCGCCTCGAGCCTCCCGGACCGCAACCACGTCGAACCGGCGGATCACCGCGGCGATGGCGTGGATGTCGGCGAAGTTCCGCTTCGGTGAGGCGCCGGCGCAGGGCGCGGTGGGAGGTCTCGGCGGCAGGCGCCGGGCAATTCCAGGTGCCCCTCCACCGGTCGGGCTGCCACGGTGGCCTGCCGAGGGCTTGCAGCGGGCCGTCGGCGGCCTCGTGGGGCTGAGCGACGGCGTCGGTCGCCATGTCGCGGTGCGGCAGTTGGAGTTCGTGAGTGCGATTTCGTCGGTTGGCTAGCAATCCGGGGATGGCGACGGGGTTGCCGGGCGGTGAATCTCGGATGCGGTGCGGCACGCTTGCGTGGTGGGATGCGCCGCATGAGTGACTCGCTGCGTGACCGTATCAAGCAGTATTACGCCACTGTGCCGTTGCTGTTCTCTGACGCCGAGGAGTTCGGTTCGTTACGGCTGTTCGTGCGAAGGAAACCAGGTGCTCCGTATTACGGCGGCCCTAGCCATGCTCAGCCCATCGCAGACGGCACCGCGGCCGTCACCGCTGCTGACGTCGCACGGGTGCGGGCCCGGCAGCGCGAACTCGGCGTGCCAGAAGCTTTCGAGTGGCTGGCCGAGGCGGCGCCGACGCTGCGTGCCTGTCTCGAGGCGGCCGATCTGCCTGTGGCGGAACGCCCGCTGATGGCTCTGGATCCGCACCGCCCGGTTGACCCGCCGCCGTTGCCCGCAGGTGTAACTCTGCGTGTGCTGACGGCCGATGACTCCGCGTTACCCGCAGTGCTCGCTCTGCCTCGCCTGGCCTTCGCCGAAGAGGGCACCGAGATGGGCTCGGCAGGTCGTGAAGAGCTGTCGGCGGCAGCCGAGGAGCTGACCGCGGACGGCACGGTGGCAACGACACGTCCCACGATCCGTGCTGGGCACAAAACGCTTATCGCTGCCCTCGCCGCGGATGGCACGCCCCTGGCCGTCGGCCATTACCACCTGGCGAACGGTACGACCGAGATCGGCGGCATCGGCACTCTTCCCGTCGCCCGCCGCCAGGGCCTGGCGGCCGCCGTCACGGCTGCCTTGGTCAGCCATGCTCGCGACCGCGGGGCTAGCACCGTCTTCCTTGCCTATGCAGAGGACGCCGTCGCTCGCATCTACTCACGCCTGGGCTTCCGCCCTGCCGACAGCACCCTTCTGATCGCCAACCAACCCGCGCGATCATAGGTGCGCGTGCGGCAGGCAAAGGAGACGCCGCGGAGGGAACAGGTGGTCAGGGCCTTCAGGTTGCGGCGGCTTGTTCTGCCTTGGCGCGAGTGGGGGCGAGGCGGTAGGAGTCGGTGCCGGTTTCGATGCTCGTGCCGTTGAAGGTGAGCCGGTCGACGATGGCCGTGCAGAGCCGGGGCTCGGTAAAGGTCTTGGCCCAGCCGCCGAAGGCTTCGTTGGAGGCGCCGATGAGGCAGAGCGGCTGTCCCTTCTTCACCCACTCTCAGGTGGCAAGGGTGTGGACGACGGCAGGGTCGATGTCGGGGTTGGTGTCGAAGTCGAACTCCCGAAGCGACTTCTGCCTGGAGAAGGCCGCAGCCTTGGTCCTGCGCTCGGAGCGGCGCCGGGGCTGTCTGGTGGAGCGTGGCCGGCGCCACGCTCTGTCGCTTTGCCATGGCGTGGTGGTGGTCGAGTGGATTGGCTGCACTGTGGGTCTTCTGCGGCTTCGGGCGGGGTGGCGCAAGTTGGCGGTACCGCTGGAGAGCGCTGCCAGGTCGAGTTGGCCGTGCTGTCGGAGAACGTCGTCTTGTTGAAGTCGACCTTGTCATCGGTTTCCGGGGACAGCGCGGTGGCCGGCAGCGGTACGGCCGTCGCGCGCAGGTTCTTGGCCTTGTGTATTTCCGTCCGAGTGCGAGGGGGTGGTCAGCTGCTGGTCGCTTTGTGCGGTTACCGGCCGGGGTTTCAGCGGAATATGTGGGTGTTCTCCTCGGCCCACTGTCCGAACGGCCTGCTCGGGGAGCCGGTGACCTGGAAAACCGTGTCGCGCACTGCCAGTAGCTCGTCATTGACGTCTGCGCCGGTGATGTCGAGCATCGCGTCCGCGTTCTCGTCGCCGAAGACTGCGGTCATGTGAGTGCGAGCCTGTCGTGGGCTGATATCGATGAAGGGCACGTCTCGCCCAAGTGCTGCCGCGATGGCCGCGACCTGCTGCCGGGGTGTCACCGGCTCCGGACCGGTCAGGGCATACGTCCGCCCCCGGTGGCCGGGCGCGGTCAGCGCAACCCGTGCCACCGAGGCGATGTCCGCGGGGTGGATCGTGGGAAGCCCGGTGTCCGCGTACGGCGCGCGGACCGCCTTGCCCTCGCGGATCGATTCGGCCCACATGGTGGCGTTGGAGGCGAACTGTGTCGGCCGCAGGATCGTCCAGTGCATGCCGCTGTCTTGTAGCAGTCGTTCGACCACCAGGTTCTCGCGCGCGGGGCCCAGGTGTGGATGGGTCTGGGCGGTGATGGACGACACCAGCACCACCTGCTCCACACCGGCCCGCCGGGCTGCCGCGAGGATGTCCGCGTCCGGGCCCATGCGCGATACGAGGAACAGCGAGCGCACCCCCTCCAGGGCGGGCTTCAACGATCCTGGCACCGTGAAGTCGCCCTCGACGGCCTCGACTTTTTCGGGGAACCTTGCCCGTGAGGCATAACGGGTGAGCCCTTTCAGCGGCCCCGCGCCGCATGCGTGCAACTCTCTCAGCAGTGCGCTGCCGATGTTTCCGGTGGCTCCGGTCACGAGGATCACGAGTGTGTTCTCCCGCCGTCAGATGATCAACTTGAGGACACGCTAAAAGCTCAATCGCACTTCAGGTCAAGAAGGCTCCCGGTCCTTCCCGCTGCCAGGCACATGTGGAGAAGCCCGGGGTTTCGCGCCGGGGGTCAGTGCCCTTCCAGCGGTCTGCCGCTCCCCTTGCCGTGCGCCCGGCCGGCATCGGAACTCATCGACCATCAGGAAGGCGCAGTCCCTCCATCGGCTTCCGAACTCATCGTCAAGTGGCGGTTGTTGAGGGCTGCGCAGCCAGGTGCAGCTTGGTGAAGGTTCCGGCATCAGCGGCGCCCTGGCCCGCCCGGATCTGGCGCTCACTGTTGTCGGACGTGGTCATCGACAGGGGCACCCTTCCCCGGCCTCAGCAGGATTGTTCTTGTGACGCCTGTATCCGGCCGTATGGTCGGCGCGGATGGCTTGAACAGGTACTCAGGTCGCCGGTCTCGGAGCAGGTGGGGCGCGGAGTTGGTGAGACCGGGCAGCTGGCTGGTGTCGACGGTGTCGATCCGTGCGGGAGCGTGGGCCGAGGCGGTTGGTGAGTGTTCGGTGAGTATTTCGCCGAAGGCGCGGGGGTGTTTGGCGGGAGTGTTTGGCGGCAGTGGCCGGTTCGGGGCGGCGGGCCAGGATCGTCCGGCTGCTCACCGCCGCGCATCACCGGCTGGCGGAAGCGCCGCGTGATGGGCTTTTGAAGTTCTCAGGCGGCGAATCCTACGGAGGTGGCGTACTCGTATTTTCCCCATTGCGATCCCAGGTTGACCATTTGGTCGATCCAGGCGTCGTCGAGAGTCCGGGCTCGTCTTCGGCCCATGCGGCGACGATGGTGTCCTAGTTGCGGAGGCTCAGTCTGCGGTATTCCAGGACGCGTTGGTGGGGAATCGGTACGTGGCTTTGGTCGAGGGGTTGGATCTCCACCCGTGTTCCGCCGTTCGCGTTCAGGCGTCTGAGGAGGTATCGCGCGACGTTGCGGCGGCGCAGCCCTCGGTAGGCGGCGTCGAACTTCGCCAGGTTGGCCTGTGGGGGCGCTGCTTGCCGGCGAGCCAGGCGTTGAGAGTGCGGGGGTGACGGTGATGCCGCCGGCGAGGGAGTCGAGTCCGCGGGCTGCGGCTTGGCTTCCGCGTTCGCCACTCCGCGCCCACCTGCGCGGCTGTCTCTTCTGGCCGTCTTCTGGCCGCAAGAGGGACACTCTCCTACCAGCCCCGAGACTCTGCCCAACCGGTAGACCCCGCAGGCATTCAAAGACACTCGTCTAGGATCCGGGGCATGGCGCTGACGACGCACGACGTGGACCGGTTCGAGGCGACTAGACCCCGTCTGGAGGCGATCGCCTACCGCCTCCTGGGCTCGGCGAGCGAGGCGGAGGACGCCGTGCAGGAGACGTTCCTGCGCTGGCAGGCGGCCGACACCGACCGGATCGAGGTGCCCAAGGCCTGGCTGACGAAGGTGCTGACCAACCTGTGCCTCAACCAGCTCACCTCGGCCCGCGCACGCCGGGAGACCTACGTGGGCCAGTGGCTGCCCGAGCCGCTGCTCGCCGGCGATTCGATGCTCGGCCCCGCCGACACTGCCGAGCAGCGCGAATCCGTCTCCTACGCGGTCCTCACCCTGCTGGAGCGCCTCACCCCCAACGAGCGGGCGGTGTACGTGCTCAAGGAGGCCTTCGACTACCCGCACCGGGAGATCGCCGAGATCCTCGACCTCAGCGAGGCCGCCAGCCAGCAGATCTTCCACCGCGCGAAGAAGCACGTGGCGGCGGGCAGGGTCCGCACGGAGATCGACCAGACGGCGGCCCGGCGGATCGTCGAGGAGTTCCTCGCGGCAGCCACCAGCGGGAAGACCGAGCCGCTGGTCAAGCTGCTCACCGCCGATGCCATCGCGGTCGGCGACGGCGGCGGAAAAGTCCCGGCCCGCGCCAAGGCGTTCGAGGGTGCCCTCGCGGTCGCGAAGTTCATGCGGGGCCTGTTCAAGCCGGCCCCGGCCAAGCGGGCCATCGTCGGCGGCTCACCCGAGATCCACATCTCGACGGCCAACGGCGGCCCCGCGGTCCTGGCGGTCGTCGACGGCCGGGTCGTCGGGATCATCTGCCTGGAGATCGGCGCGGACGGCATCGTCGCGTTCCGCAGCCAGGTCAACCCCGACAAGCTGCAACGCGCGAGCCAGGTGTGGGCGGCCACCGAGCACGGAAAACCCCTGTTCCACGCCTTGTGACGAACAGCGGGGAACACCGCCCGAGGGCCTTTCCCCACGCCCTTCGACGAACCGGGTCACACCTTCCAACGAGGGTGTGACCTGCTTCACATCCTGTTCCTGTCAGGAAACTTCGGGCTGCCCGGTTCAAGGGGCGAGAGCAAGCAAGGGCAAGCTTCGCACCCGCGCAGACAGGAGCAGGAAATGCAGCACCGCATCATCGTCCTCGGAGCCGGCTACACCGGAGCCACCGCCGCCGGGCGCCTGGCCAAGCGGCTGCACCGCGCAGACGTCGCCATCACCCTCGTCAACGCCGAGCCCGACTTCGTCGAACGCGTGCGGATGCACCAGCTCGCAGTCGGCCAGGAACTCAAGTGCCGCCCCTTCGACGCGATGTTCGCAGGCACCGGCGTCGAGGTGAAACTCGCCAAGGTCGTCGGTATCGACGCCGACCACAGGACCGTCACCGTCGACGACGCGCACGGCGCCGGGCAGCAGGAACTGCACTACGACACCCTGGTCTACGCCCTCGGCAGCGGCTGGAACCCCCAGAGCGTCCCCGGCACCGCCGAGCACGCCCACGAGATCTCCGGCCGCCCCGGAGCACTCCGGCTGCGCGAGCGGCTGGCCCGGCTCGACGCGGGAGACCCCGTGGTCGTCGTCGGCGGCGGACTCACCGGCCTGGAGGCCGCGAGCGAGATCGCCGAGACCCGCCCGGACCTGGACGTCGCCCTCGTGGCCCGCGGCGGCTTCGGCGACTGGCTCTCCGACAAGGGCCAAGGACATCTGCGGAAGGTGTTCGCCGAACTCGGCATCACCGTGCATGAACACACCGCCGTCACCGCCGTCGAGACCGACCGCGTCCTGACCGACAGCACGCCCGTCCCCGCCGCGGTCACCGTATGGGCCACCGGCTTCGCCGTCCACCCGATCGCCGAGGCCAGCACACTGCAGACCTCCCACACCGGCCAGATCGTGGTCGACGCGACCATGCGCTCGCTCTCGCACCCCCACGTGTACGCCATCGGCGACGCAGCCCTCGTAACGGGCCCCGGCGACAAGCCACTGCGGATGTCGTGCGCCTCCGGCGTCCCCACCGCATGGCAGGCCGCCGACGCCATCGCAGCCCGCCTGACCGGCACAAAGCCCCCGAAGACTGCGATCCGCTACTTCCAGCAGTGCATCTCGCTCGGCCGCAAGGAAGGCCTGATCCAGTTCGTCACCGCAGACGACCACGCCCTCCCCAAGGCACTCACCGGCCGCCTCGCCGCCCTCTACAAGGAAGTCATCTGCAAGGGCGCGGCCTGGACCGTCGCCCACCCGACCGTGGGCATACCGGTCCGCCGCCGCCGAACCATACAGCCGGCAGACCGGGCGGACCAGGCGGGTCAGACGGGTGCGGGCAGCCCGGCCGGGCAGGCGGACCCGGCGGTGAAGACCGCGGCTTGAACCACACGACACAGCCCGCCCCGGACAACATGGCTAAACCAGTACGGCGCGGGTGGCCCCGGACAACGGAACAAAACCCTCCACAAGCCCCCGGCCCCGGCGAGACGGTCCGCGTCAACGAAAACCGCGCTGAGACTCAGTGCGGTGCGAAGATCACATGGGGTGCGGGAGGGGCTCTTCGCCGACCATGGACGGCGAAGAGCCCAATGGCTGTCTGCCCACCCCCTCCCCGCCGAGCCGGCCGAGGCCACTGTCCTGATCCCGCAGGAGGCCCAAGAGGCCCAACCCCACCGGCCAGGGCACCTGCGCGCCGCAACCCTGGGCTCCTGCAGTGTCTGTCCCGCCCACCGACACCCTCCCAGGTGACCCGCGGCGGGGGATGGCATCGACGAGGTCCAGCACCTCCTCGACGCCCTGCTTGCTCAACTCCTCGGTTGCTTGCAGTCGTGGAACGGGCGGGGGCTGCGCGCGCCTTGGGGCAACGGGTGGGTTCAGGGCGGTGTGAGGGTGTCGAGTTGTGCAGCGAGGTCGTGATGGGCGGTGGTCAGGTGGGGGCGGGCGGCCTTGAGAGGGCGGATGAGCTCGGCGGGGTCGTCGTGGGCAAGGGCCGACTGGAGCTGGCTGAGCGGGAGGCGGGCCGTGGTGGGCAGGTCGGTGAGGGCGATGATCTGGCCGGCGATGCAGCGCAGGTCGGCTGCGTTGCGGCGGGCCCAGGTGGCGGTGGTGCGTTCGGCGGCGCGGCGTTCGCGGGTGGCCTGGACGCGTTGTTCGCCGGTGGTGCCGGCGGGGCCGGGGCGGCCGCGCAAGTAGCGGCGTTCGGCGGCCTGGCGGCTGGCGACGCCGAGGGGCTGGGCGAGGTCGGCCCAGCTGGCGCCCGCGTCGCGGGCGGTTTCGATCAGGCCGGTCTCCCATCCGGCGAGCTGCTCGCGGACCTGCCGCAGCAGCATCAGAGAGGCCAGCGCCTGCTCCGGCCCGGGACCGGGCGCATCGGGGGTGTCCGGGGACTTCTGCTGAGCGTCGCGCAGGGCGTCGCCTATGGCGTCAAGGGCCGCCGCGGCGGCGAGGAACGACGCCGGGCCGTGGGCGTTCGTGCTGGTCGTGGGCGGCTGGTCGGCTGCGGTCACGGGCACCTCCCTCTGGTTGTCATCACGTAGACGACATCATGTTTGTCATCCATTGGATGACATGTTACAACGGTGTCAGTGAGGCGCATTGGCAGCAACTGCCTGAACCTGCTGGAGGTGTTTTCACGATGTTGATGCGCACTGACCCCTTCCGTGAGCTGGACCGTCTGGCGCAGCAGCTGACGGGCCCGGGCACCTGGTCCCGCCCGTCGGCCATGCCGATGGATGCCTACCGCGAGGGCGACGAGTACGTGGTGGCCTTCGACGTTCCCGGCGTCACCGCGGACGCGATCGACATCGACGTCGAGCGGAACATGCTCACCGTCAAGGCCGAGCGGCGGCCGGTGGCGAAGGCCGACGACGTGCAGATGGAGCTGTCCGAGCGGCCGCTGGGCGTCTTCTCCCGCCAGATCGTGCTCGCCGACACCCTCGACACCGAGCACATCCAGGCCGACTACGAGGCGGGCGTGCTCACCCTGCGCATCCCGATCGCCGAGCGCGCCAAGCCCCGCAAGATCTCCATCGGCGTCGGATCCGGCCGCAAGGAGATCTCCGGCTGACACGGCCGGACGGCTCGCGGAGGGCGGGCACCTGATCTCCCCCTCGCCCCGCCCTCCCGCATCCCCGTAGGCAGTCCGAAGCAGAAGGGTGGCGGCCGGGATGACTCTGCGACGCGAAGCGTTCCTCGGCCACGTCAAGGAACGCGGCGAGTACGGCACTTTGGAGGAAGCCGAGCGCGCGGCCCGTGTGGTGCTCGCCCTTCTCGGCGCGCACCTGGTCGGCGATGTCCGCGCCCAGCTGGCGGCACGCCTGCCCGACGAATTCGCCCTGATCCTGCTCAACCCGCTGCAGAGCGCCGAGCCGCTGCCCCCGGAGCGGTTCGTCCGCGCAACCGCCGCGTGGATCGAAGGCGCCACCGAGCAGACCGCGGCCTGGGACGTCAGCGCCGTGCTGTCCACCGTCGCCGACGCCGCCGACGAGGACCTGCTGGGCCAGATCCTGCTCCAGCTCCCCGCCGGCTACGACCTGCTCTTCGGCCGCCCCCAGCCCACCTGACCATCCCGCGCACCGGTGCCCGAACACCGGACACAGCAAGAAAGGCAACCACTCCCGTGATCTCCGACCGGCACGCACCGACCCGGCAGCCGTACGGGACGGCATACGAGCAGATGCTGGAGAAGGTCCGCTATGAAGGCGCCTACCCCACCCGCGAGAAGGCCGACGAAGCCGTCCGTCTGGTTCTCGCCGGACTGGGGCGCCAGCTGACCGGCGACGAACGCGTCGACCTCGCCGCCTGCCTGCCCCTGGAAGCCGCACGCGTGCTGACCGCGCAGATCCCCGACACCCGCCCGCTGACCGGCTGGGCCTTCGTCAAGGAGCTCGCCGCCCGCACCGGCGCATCCCCGGCCGTCACCCGCTGGGACACCGGATCCGTCTTCCGCGCCGTCGCCGCCCACGCCGGCCCCGACCTGACGGCCCGCATCCTCCACCAGCTCCCCACCGGCTACGCCCTGCTGTTCGGCCAAGCCGAACTCACACCCGCCGCATAGAGAGCGACATGCGCCCCGGGGCGGGCACGACGACCCCTGCGTCGCTGTCCGCCCCGCGCCCCCAGGCTCGCGAGGAAAAGGCCGTCGCCAGGCGTGCTCTGTTGCATTCAGCCCCGACGGACGCCCGCTCACCACCAGCAACAACGGCGACACCGCGCGGGCCGTGGGATGCATCCACCGGGAAGTCCCGCGCCACCTCGATCGGCCACACGCGGTGACCCCGGTGGCGCCCAGTCCACATGAGCGCCTGCCCGCCACAGGCAACTCGGACACCACCGTCCGGTCGTAGGACGCCGCCCTTCACGAGCTCAGCACAGGGATCCAACAGATCTGCCAGTCAGTCGATCGGTGCCCGGCCCACCGCGACACACGCGGACCACCAGCACGACAACCCACCCCCGGCATCGATGACCGAACGCCAGGCTCACCCGCCCAGATGGCTGCCGATCGACCGGGCGACCTCGGCGTGAGCGAGATACTCGACGATGCTGTGCGCCCGGTCGCGGGCGTTGATGACGGCGAGATCGGACAGGCCGTCCGCCCAGTCGTCGCCCAGCGGGCACCCGATGGCCACCGCGTCGGTCGGGCACCAGACGTTGAGCCAGTCCGCCACGATGTCCGGACGCTTCGGCCCGCCGACGAGCAGCCTGCTGAACACGCTGTCCAGACCGAGGGGACTGCCCGCCGTGGTCAGATGGACGACGTTCACTCCGGGAGACAGTCGTGTGGCCAGATCCAGGCCGACGACCGTACCGAGGCTGTGACTGACGAGTACCACTTCGCCTGCGTCCGGCATGGTCTCGAGCACGCAGCCCAGGACCTCGTCCCGGATGCGCCCGTCGTCGAGGTACGCGGCCACGTCCCGGAAGACCAGGGCGATGGCCCATGCGTCGAGGTCGCTCCTGGCGGCCAGCCAGCTCAGCCGCCTCTGCAGTGCCCCGACCACATCACCCAGGCCGATCCGTTCGGTGGCCAGCTGGCTCTCGTGCGGCATGTTCCACTTCGTGGCCGCCTCGCCGACGATTTCCTCGTACACCGCGCGGGCGGTCGGGGTGACGGGTGCGACCACTTCCGCCGCCGTGGCCGTCGGCGCCTCGACGATGCGGGGCACGGCCTCGTGCGCGGTCAAGGCCTGCACCAGTCTGTCGCCGTAGTAGGGAAACCAGACGTCCTCCGGATCGACCGGAGGGAGCCCCGCGCGGACGAGCCCCTGGTTGAGCCCGCCCGCCCACTCGCGGCGCAGCTTCTCGGGCTCCCTGCCCTCCTGGGAACGACCGTGCAGGAAGACCAGATGCCGATTGCCGCCGAACGCACCGCCCCGGGCGCGCAGGCCCGCACGCGCGGCGGCCTTCTCGACGCCCGTGCGCGACGCTGCGACGGCCGCAGTGGCGGCGGGAGTGGCGGCGGGAGTGGCGGCTGCCACCGCAGCGGCGGTGGGCTGCGCGAGGCGCAGCCCGGACTCCGGGCCCATCTCGGCCAGCAGCGCCTGCTGTCGGGAGGTCAGGGGCAGGGGCAGGGCGGCGAGATGCTTCAGGATGGAGCTGATGCGTACGCCCTCGTTGGACACCCAGTCGATGGCGTCGTCGCCGTCACCGGGCTGCCAGACCTGTCCGTCACGGCGCAGAACGCGGCCCTGCTCATCAGTCCTGGGCACACCGCTGTGGTGGAGCGCGACGACCTCCCACTGGTCGTTGAAGACGGGAGAGCCCGAGTTGCCGGGCTCGGTGTCCGTCTTGTAGTGGAGGAAGTCGTCGAGGCGTACCTGGAGCATGTTGTCGCGTACGGCGATCTCCTTCAGGCGCCCCATCGGGTGGCCGATGACGTTGACCGGCTCGCCGATCACCAGCTTGCCCGTCTGGACGCTGAGCCGGTTCCAGCCGAACGTCTCCCCCGGTGGCCGCAGGTCCGGGCCCGGGGCCACCAGCACCAGAGCGAAGTCGAGGCGTGCGTCCGCCACGAAGAACCCGTCGGGGTCGAGCTCCAGCCGTGTCGGCGGCTGGGGCGTGTTGTCGACGGTCACCTG
This sequence comes from Streptomyces sp. V4I8, assembly GCF_041261225.1. Lineage (GTDB taxonomy): Bacteria > Actinomycetota > Actinomycetes > Streptomycetales > Streptomycetaceae > Streptomyces. Next base: position 9,895,811 of record NZ_JBGCCN010000001.1, on the reverse strand, counting down.
GGCGTCGAACTCCACGAAGCACTGCCGGGCGGCGTCCGCGTCGGTGAGCACGTGATGGTTGGTCATCAGCAGGCTCGGCGACACGAGGAAGCCGGTGCCGATGGGCAGTTCGCGGCCGTTCTCCCGCACCGAGATCCGGCCGATGGTGCGGGCCGCCCGGGCGCCGCGCGGCAGGAAGCTCCATGCCTGCAGATCCTTGGACACCCCGAGGATGCGTTCATACGCGGCAGGCGCGGCCAGCGGTTCCGCCCGGACGGCCTCCACGACCATGGCGGCGGGCACCGCGTGCCGCTCCAGCAGGCGGGCCGTGCGCGCCGCGAGCGCCTCCTGCGAATCCGGGAAGGTGACCCCGGCGTCCTGCTGCCGCTCGACCGACCGCCGCTTATCGCCGGTCTCGTCGTACCGCGCGGCGGCCGCCGCGACCTGGCGCTCCCGTTCCTCGCGGGACCTGTCCGTCGCCGCCATGTCAGGTCACCGCCCTTTGGGCGGTGTGCCACGGCACGAAGGCGTTCGTCAGCCCCGCGAGAGCCGTACGCAGCTCCGGGTGGTGGCGCAGCAGCACCGTGATCATGCTGTTGTCGTCGATCCAGGCCATACCGGCCTTGGAGTACACCTCGGGGGTGTAGTACTCAGTGAAGAAGCGGTCGCTGTTCAGCCGGCGTGAGGCCATCAGGATGAAGATGCGGAACGCGGTGTCGCTGAAGGCGAATCCGGCCGGCAGCTTCTCCGCGTACAGCCCGACCATGAGGTCGACCTTCTCGATGTCACCGTCGTAGAGCTGCTCGATCTGCTCCGCCACCGCCCGGTTCTCCGCAAGCTCCAGGAAGTTCGCCGCGGGCTTCAGCCGCAGCAGCCGCCGGAACTCGTTGTAGCGGGGCACGCCCAGCTCCCGGGCGCGCAGGATGTCAGTGGCGGCAAGGTCCTGAAGTTGTCCGTCGGGCCGCTCGAACTCCTGGAGGAACTTGGGGAAGTTGTGCAGGGTGACCAGTCCGGGATGAAGCGTGCCGAAGCTGTAGAGCAGATCGGCCATCTCGGTGGTCTCCAGGACCTTCAACGCCCCGGGGCCCGAGATGTCGCGGAGCGTGCAGTGGCGCAGACTCGTGTCGTCGCCGACGGAGCGCAGATGCCACTCGTCGCGGATCAGCGGGTGCATGCGGTAGACGGCCACGAACTCCTCGGTCAGGGAGTACGGGACGCCGTAGTGGTCCCGTTCGCCGCCGGGGATGCCGCTGAGGACCTCGCTGTCGCTGATCCGGCCGAAGAGGTTGTGGACGCGCTCGCCCGCGATGCCCCACCAGTTGGCGCGCAGTGCCTTGACGGTGGTGGGGTGGCTGATCACGGCCGGAGTCCACTCCACCGTGTGGATCTTGGCGAGGAGCGCGGCGTTGACGAGCCGGGCGCGCTGGAAGAGTTCCTCGTCGTTCCAGGACGGGTACGCGACATGCAGGTGATCGCAGATAGCGTTGTGCTCACGGGCGAACAGGTCGTGCATCATGGCGAGACCCAGCCAGAAACCGGGGATGTGCGAGGGGTCCCGGGCAGGATCCGAGGGGAACGGGGACTGTTCGCCGTCCCACAGGTGCAGTTTGCCCATCTGGCCGCTGCGCATCTGGCGCTGCTCGGTCTCGTTCGTCCCGTAGATCTGTGAGGCGTCCCACCAGTGGGAGGACACGTTGACGCGGGTGTCGGGGGTCCCGGCGGGTGCCTGCGGGTCGCGGGTCGGGTCGTCCGGTGTCCGCATGATCCGCATGGGGTGTTCCGGCCAGGGGTCGTCGTCCATGAGGGGCACTTCCCAGGGCCGTTCCGTGGGGCTGGTCCCGTGGCTGAACCAGTCGCGGACCATGAACTGAAGCCAGGCGGCGAGCAGGGAGTTGACCGATTCGGCCGGGGTGAGCCCGTCGCGGGTGAGCAGGGCGCGGCTGACCTCGCGGGGGCTCGGCGTGGACAGGACGTCCTCGGGTGCGGCCGGGGCGATCCGGTCCAGCGGGATGTTCCGTCCGAAGCGGGTGCCCGCCATGCCCATCCGGGGTTCGTCGAGGTCGTTGTGGCTGCCGTCGGCGGTTCGGTTGACCCTGTGGCTCTCGGAGGGGGGTGCGGGATCGGGCAGATCGACCGAGGGCAGGTGGCCGGTGTCGTGGAGGTTCTTCTGCCGGAGCTTGACGCGCAGTCCGAGGAGCGTCAGCAGGCCCGGTATGACGGGCAGTCTGTCCCAGCCGATGCGCCGGTCGACCTTCTCGGCGCCGGCGGTGACGATCCGCCAGGGCAGTGACGTACGGAATCCGGCCGCGGAACGTCGTGCGGTGCGTCGTTGCTTGCTCATGGCGGTACTCCTTGGGCGGTTTCGAGGATCGCGTCGCTCGCCTTCTCGCTGATCATGTAGATGGGGGTGGCCACGAAGAATCCGGGAATGCGGGGGAAGACCGATGCGTCGACGATCCGCAGGCGGTCCACGCCACGCACCCGGAACCTGCTGTCGACGACGGCCTCGGGGTCGTCTCTCCGTCCCATTCGGCACGTGCAGGACGCGTGGTGGCCCCAGGCCTCGTCCTGCACGAAACGGCGGACGCCGTCACGGCCTTCGACCTCCTCACCGGGCCACAGCTCTTCGAGGATCACGGAGCCGGCCCTGCGGTTCATCCCGCGCACGAAATCGACGGCACCGGCCATGGCTTCGAGATCCTCGGCGTCCTTGTCCGTGCCCTCGCCGAAGTAGTGGAAGTTCACCAGCGGGGTGTCACGGGGGTCGGTGGAGCGCAGCCGCACCCGGCCCCCCGTCTTGTGGGTCCGGCTCTTGAGGATGGCCCAGGTGAAGCGGTCCTGATGCCGTGTCAGGTCGAGCGAGTAGCCGGGGTAGTAGCCCCGGAAGTCGAAGGGGCCGCCGAAGATGAACAGGTCGGGTGCGTCCAGCTCCGGACGGGACTTGCGGGTGAGACCGACGACGGCGCCGTTGGTCGTGTACAGACCTTCGCCGTGCCGCCAGGCCCGGTAACAGCGGTCCGGTTCGGTCCCGGGCCGCGGGGCGTGGAAGTCGCAGTCCTTGAGGATCGGGAACTCGCGGTCCATGCGGCTGACCACACCGACCTCGTACCGGTCCTGCAGATGTGCCCCGACCCCCTGGAGGTCGACCTGTACGGGTATCCCGTGGCGTTGCAGCTCCGCACGCGGTCCGATGCCCGAAAGCATCAGCAGCTGGGGCGTGTTGAAGGCCCCCGCGGCCAGGATCACCTCACGAGAGGCGAGCACTCTGCGCAGGGCCGGTGGTCCGGCATCCGTCCGGCTTGCCGGGTCAGCCCGGTAGGCGCGCGCCTCATCCAGATAGTCGACGCCGACCGCGGCTCCGTTCCCGGCCAGTACGACCCTGGCTGCCAGAGCGTTCGTACGGACCACCAGGTTGCCCGGATGGCTTCGCTGTACGGCCTGGACACGCTCGCGTACGGCGCTGCGCCGTCCGTTCGCCGTGGAGAGAGGGATCTGCCACAACCCCTGGAGGGCACGCGTCTGCGCCCGCCAGTCGTTGGGGTCGACGAAGGAGCCGAACCCCTCCAGCGGGGACAGCGGCCGGTCGAGGAGGTCGGCCAGCGCATCCTCGGCGGCCGAGAGGATGACTTTCAGCAACTGCTTGTCCTGGACGGCCAGTTCGGGGTCGGCGAGGGAGGTCGACAGCCAGCCGTCGAATCCGTGGCGTGCGTCGTTGCGGTACCGGGCGCTCGTGAAGGGCAGGACCTTCAGCAGCGCGGCCAGCAGCGGGTTGGCGGGCGGCTCCTTGGGCCGCGGCCGGTAGGTGCAGCGTTCCAGCCGCTCGAAGTACCGGCGCATGGCCGTGCTGTGCCACGTCGCGTCGCCGGTCTCCTCCGCTATCGCGTCCCAGTCCCGGTTGTAGGGATAGACGGTGATCAGCGCGTGGTGCGCCGTGCAGCCACCGACCGTCCCGGCACGCGGGTAGAGGATGCCCCGGTCCGGCACGAGTTTGCTGTCGCGCTGTTGCTGCTGCTCGTCGGCGTAGTGCCGCACGAAGTAGTTCCAGCACTGGACGGGATCCTCGGAGGCGTCCGCGTGGAAGGCCGGCACCAGATAGTTGTCGTTCTCCGGAGCACCGCCCGCGTCGAGCAGCAGGGTGCGCATGCCCGCGGCGGCGAGACTGGCGGCCAACGGTCCGCCTCCCGCCCCGGCGCCCACGACGACGTATTCGAATCCCGTCTCCGCCGGGGAAACGGCATCGGGTCCTCCGGTCACTTCCGCTTCGCCTTCACCGAGTTGGCCAGCGAGGTGGCGGCCAGGACCGTGTTGGCGGCCGAGATGAGCGTGGTCAGTACCGCGGTACGCGGTGGAAGCCGGCCGCTCAGGCCCAGCGTGGCCGCCGTCGCGGTGTCACTGCCGTGGATCAGGACGCCGTCGCGCAGGTCCTCCCGCAATCGCTCGTCGCGGTTGGTCAGCAGATCGAGGCCGAGCAGGATCGTACGGATCCCGAAGAGCCGGAAGGCGTACACGGCCGCCGGACTGGGCGGCTCACGATCGGGGTCGAGCCGCCGGATGAGCAGGTCGGGTGCAAGCAGCCCGGCGGCCCCGTTGAAGAGCCGGATACCAGCGAGTGCGTAGAGCGAGACAGCGCGAGGGCCGGCTTTCTGCGTGGCCATCATGTCTCCTGACGGTGCGGTGATTCTTACGTTGACGGGAACTATCGCCGCCCCCGACGCGGGAGAAGAACACCCCGAAAACACCCCAATTAACACATTAAGGGAACCGTGACTCCCCTGCACCTTGAGCCCCAGGCCTTCACCGGACTCTCCGGCGCGCATGCGTGCCTTGACGGCCAGAGGGGTACTGCGGCATCCATGGCCGGCGGGTCGGGTCGGCGGGTCGGCGAGCCGACCACTTCTGCGGTCTGACCAGTAGAAAAACGAGGGCCCGCGTCATGGCTGCCGTGGAGTCACTGCACTACGTGGTGAACGTCCACGCGAAGGCTCTCTCCGGAGGCGTCGCAGGTCCCGTCGCCCCTCGTCATCAAGGGCATCAACGGTCCCTCCCTGGCCCCATGTAGCCGCCGGCGTGGAGCAGGAGGCCACCAGCCGCGGCCGGTTGAGCCTGGTCTGCTTCACACACGGCGACGTCGCCCGGGAGAACGACCTGGTCCAACTCATGCGGGAGCAGCACGCCGCCGCGGTCGTCCTCGTCGGTGGCGTGGTGCCCGCCGACGCCTACTACCGTCGTATGGCCGAGTACGCCAAGGCCCTCGACGCCGCCGGATCCCGGCTGGTGCTGGCCGGGCGCCCTCCCCTGCCCATGGGGAGCCCCGCGACCGTGGTCGAGTTCGACAACCGGGGCGGCGCCTTCCGGGCCACCTCGCACCTGCTCGCCGCCGGATACCGACGCATCCTCTTTCTCGGCCGCGAGCCCGGGCTGAGCGGCGCCGACCAGCGCCGCGGCGTGGCCGCTCTGCGCGCCCACGCCGCGGCGGACGAGGCGGAGTTGTACCTCCGGGGCTCGGTACACCCGCACCTCGGGCTACCGGCGGGTGCGGGACGCCCTGGGCGCCAGCCCGGACTTCACGCCGTCCACGCCGGCACCGACACGATCGCCGTCGGCGCACTGGCCGCCCTGCGCGAGGCGGGCCTGCGGGTGCCTCGTGACGTTTCCGTGGTCGGCTTCGACGACGTCCCCTACGCCACGGACCTGACGCCGTCCCTCACCACGGTCCGCGGCCCCTACGAGGAACTCGGACGGACCGCCGTGCGCCTGGCCGTCGACCGGGAGGAGAGCGTCGGGGCCGACGACCTCGGATCCCCTCAGCCCTCCTTCTCCTTCAACTCAGGCCAGGGACTGGACGAAGGCAGCCGCAACGGGGATTTCGGCACCCCCAACCACGCCCCTACGCCCCTAGTGACATGCGCTATCGAGCCGATGATCACGGCGTGGAAGCGGGGACGGGTCGCACGGTCGGCGACCGGCGATCCCGGAGACTGCGATCTCAGGGACGCCGTGAACGCGATCTTCTACCAGAACCGGACGGGCTGTCAGTGGCGCTATGCCTCATGATCTGCCGGCTGGTCGGCGGTGTTCTACCACTTCACGCTCCATGAACGTCACCGCAGCCGCCTAGGACGCCTCACCTGTCAAGGCTTCCTCACTCAACCCGGACGCGGTCTCCACCAGCAACGGACTAACGCCGATCTTCGCGGGCTGGAATCGGCACGGCCGTCGGCCGCCACTCTCGCCTGATCAACCCGAACACCCACGAGTCGGATACCTCGCCGTTCACGACGCAGTCTTCCCGCAACGTCCCTTCACGCACGAATCCGATCTTCTCCAGGACTCGGGCGGATGCCTCGTTGCGCGTGTCGGTCTCGGCCTGGACTCGATTCAGGTCCAGTGTGTCGAATGCCCACTGCAGCACGGCGTGCGCGGCCTCCGTCGCGTAGCCGTGGCCCCACATCGCCTCGTCGAGGACGTAGCCCAATGACGCGCTGCGGTAGTCCGGGTTCCATCCGGTCAGACCGCACCAGCCGACGAACGCACCGTCAGAAGCACGGTCGATGGCCACCCGCGCCCCGGTCCCTTCATCCTCCATCTTCCGGCACATCGCGATGAAGCGATCGGCGCGGGCCCGTTCGGTCCATGGCGGGGAGTCCCAGTAGCGCAGCACGTAGGCGCTGCTGTGCAGCGCGAACAGGGGGTCCGCGTCGGCTTCGGTGAAGGGGCGCAGTCGCAGGCGAGGGGTGTGCAATATGGGGGTGGCCAAAGTCATGCGCACCATCTTGTGTCCTCATGGTGCGGGCAGAACACCGAATATCCGATCCCGGTCCGGCCCCCACGACCAAGGCACCGCCTACCTGCAGATCGTGTATGCCTTCAACCAGCACCCGACCAGGCATTCAGGGTCCGCGAACGGCACGACTACTCGGCCTGCCCACCAACGCTCTGCGCAACATTTGTCGCAACCGCAGCCCCGGTCAATGGTCCAGTGCGGGCAGGTGGGCCAGGCCGGTGTCGAACATGATGCGGTCGACGGTCTCGTGCAGAGCACTGTCGGCGCCGATCACGGTCTCGATGCCACCGGGCAGCAGATCGCGCGGCCGGTACCAGTCGTGCAACTGCGTCTCGTCGACCTCTTCGGCGATCGGCTTGGTGGCATGCCGGGCGAGGGTTTCGCCGAACGGCACGTCCAGGTAGTAGCCGTGGGTCGGGCGGCGGTGGTCGGCGCGCAGCTGGGCGAGCATGTCGCCGTAGCGGTCGGCGTAGAGGATGCCTTCGACCACGACGGGGAATCCGGCGTCAAGAGCGTAGCGGGCCGTCAGGTCGATCAGACCGATGTTCGCCGCACCGGGCCGGTCTCGCTCGCGCAACACGATGCGACGGAGGTTGTCCTGGCCGACCAGGGCCAAGCCGCGGCCGAACCTCTCGCGAAGGTCGGACGCGACGGACGACTTCCCCGAGGCGCTGTTGCCGCGCAGGACGATGAGCCGGGTTTCCTTGGTTCCCACCATCACGGCCGTCATGGTATCGACGGCCAGTGACAGTGCCTGGGGCGTTCTGGGAGACCGCCCGCGTCGATGTCCGGACGGGTGGCCTTTCCCTCCCGCACGCGGAGGGGCGTCTTGGCGATCATCTGCTCCAGGTAGCTGGGAGTTACGGGTGGTTCTGTCACTGGTGACGATGAGGGTCGTCGCACGGTGTGTGAGTGCTCGTCGTCCGTACCGCCGTGACGTGTCCGCTGCCCGGCTGCCGCGCGCACGGCCGCAGCGGAGCCGACCTCGGCCGTGATCGACCCGTACAGCGTGAAGACCTCGGCAAACGTGGCAGAGACCAGCCGGGGCATCCGTCAGGAGGATCAAAGGACGCAAACGGCACCTGATCAGAGACACGCACGCAGGACGGCACCTGATCAGAGACACGCACGCAAACGGCACCTGCTCAGGGACACGCACGCCTTGGTGCTGGCCGTCCTCGTCACCGCCGCGTCTGTGCATGACACCGTGCGCGGCAAGCTGCTGCTTCAGAACCTGGCCACTGCCCACCACCGCGGGTCCAGGGCAGCGGCGAAGCCTGCCATCGGGTCTCTGCCGGCCACGAGGGAACCACATCGACGGAATACCCCCACCGCCACCGCCACCACGCCCCCTACAGCCGTCGCCCAGCCCTTGACGACCGACCGCTCGGCACGCCCACTCCTGGCCCGTGGCGGCTTTCCGACGTCTCGGCATGCCGGACCGCTCCGGACGGACAAAACTGGAGCTGTGAGGCCATGCCCGCACCCGGGGCGCGGGCCCGGTCGGAGTGAGGCGCCCATGAGTGCGGACGTGAGACGTGTCGCCGTCGTCGGCGACTGCCCGTTACTGCGCAACGGCGTGGCCCATGTCGTCGAGGAGGCCGATGGTCTCGCGCTCGCCCTCACCACGCGGGCGGCCGACGAGGCCGTGGCCGAAGTCGGACCGGGTGACATCGCGCTCGTGGACCTCCAGCTGCCACCCGTATGTCTGTCGGACGTGGTGGGACGGCTCACCGCCGAGGGCGCTTCCGTCCTGGTCTTCTCCTCCGGACCGGACAAGCACGCCGTGCCCGCGATGCGCGCCGGTGCCCGTGGCTGCCTCAGCCGGCAGGCCGACGAACGCGAGCTGCTGGCCGCGATCCGGCTCGTCGCTGATGGCTGCTCATACATCTCCGCGGATCTCGCCGTACGTCCGGACGTAGGGCCGTCCTGCCACGTCACGAATCGCGAGCGTCAGATCCTGGAACTGGTCGCACATGGGGAGACCGATCACGCCATCGCCGTACGGCTGGGTATCAGCGAGCACACCGTGCACTCCCATCTGGACCGGCTCCGCGACAAGATCGGCTCCCGGCGACGAGCCGACCTGACGCGCTTCGCCATCACGCACGACATCATCCCGGCGGCCTCCTGGAAGGGGTAACGCTGCCCCTGGCCGACGTGGGTGCTTCTGCCCTGTGCGTCCCCTCCCCCGCCCTCCACACTGAGGGCAAGGTCCCTCGTGTGCCGATGGGGAGGTCTTCTGCAATGAGTGGCATCTTCGGTGACACGCTCACCTTCAGCCAGGAAGAGGGCGGCGATGTTCACCTCGTCGCCTTCGGGGACGACAAATACGCGCGATACGAGAACCTCGACGGCTACTCGGTCACCTACGACGCCGACCGCGGCGCCTATTGCTACGCGGAGACCGACAGCGCCGGCGCCCAACGCCGGTTCGTCTCCAGCGGCATCCTCATCTCCGAACCGCCCCCCGAGGGGCTGCCCCGGCATCTGAGGGAGGGCCAGCTCTACCGGAGAGAGGTGTTCATGGGCCGGGCGCTGGAAGGGATCCCGGAGGAGGAGCGGGCCGCAACCAACCCCGAGACCCTGCTCACCTTCGGTCCTGCCAAGGGTCTGCTCCCCGGATTCGCCCTGACGAAAGGCGATGTCCAGGGCCTGACGATCCTGGTCGACTTCCCGGACACACCGACGGACGTGACGGTCGACGACGTCTCCGCCCTGCTGAACAGCCCCAACTTCACGGCGAACGGCAACCATTGCTCCGTCAAGGAGTACTTCCGCACCATGTCGACCGGCAAGCTCAGATTCACCAACACCGTCGTCGGCCCGCTCCGCATGAGCCGCCCGAGGCTCGCGTACGGCCTCGTGCAGCACCGGGGCGAACTCGTACCCGAGGCGCTTCAGGCGGCCTTGGACGCCGGAGTGGACTTCAGTCGCTTCGACTCCCTCGACCGCGGCATCGTCGACTCCATCTGCATCATGTACGCGGGCCGTACGGAGTTCCGGGAGGACCTCTGGCCGCACAACTCTCGCTTCCCCGCCCAGATCGGCGATGTGCGGTCGGACTTGTACACCATCACCAGCATCGGCGAGACAGTGGCTGACCTGAGCATCGGCACGTTCTGCCACGAGAGCGGACACCTGCTGTGCCGGTGGCCCGATCTCTACGACTACGGCACGGTCGAACGGGAGGGTGACAACTTCACGAGCGAGGGCATGGGAAGCTACTGCGCTATGGCGTCCGGGAACAACCTGGGCGACGGCTTCCTCCCGTCCGCGGTGTGCGTCTATCTGCGCCGCCTCGTGGACTGGACCCAGGACGTGGACATCTCCGAGCCTGGTTCCTACGAGGCCAGGCAGGGCGAGTACAACAAGGCACTGATCTACCACAACCCGCGCCGCAGGAACGTCGAGTACTACCTGATCGAGAACCGCAGCAGGCTCGGCTTCGACTCCCGGCTGACCTCCAGCGGCCTCGCGGTCTACCACTGCGACGTCAAGGGGTCGAACGAGTTCCAGCAGGGCAACCAGGTACACCACTACCAGTGCGCGCTCCTTCAGGCGGACGGCCACATGGATCTGGAGACCGGCCAGAACGGCGGCGACGGCGGGGACCTCTACGGTCCGTCGCCCGGCACCGCGGTGTCGCACAGCAGCCGCCCCCCGTCCCTGTGGTGGGACGGCAGCGAAGCCGGGCTCACCGTCTCCCAGATCGGTCCCCCGGGCGATGTGATCACCTTCCGTACCGGCGAGCAGGCAGTCGCGGGCCGGCAGATCGCGGGTCGGTCGGCCCCAGCCGCCGCGATCCCCGACGAGGACACCGGCGGTCTGACCGACGCGATCTCGCTCGAGGGCACGGGCACGGTCAGGGAACTGACGGTGAAGCTCGACATCGAGCACCGCCGTATCGGCGATCTGCGCGTGGTGCTGCTGGCGCCGTCGGGCCGCCGCGCCGTGATCCACAACCGCACGGACGGCGACACCAAGAACCTTCGCCTGACCCTGACCTCACAGCCGCCGTCGCTCCTGGCGCCGCTGGTGGGTGACGCGGTGACGGGCAGCTGGAAGCTCAAGATCACGGACGCGGTCGAGGGCAGCGCGGGAACCCTGCGCAGCTGGGAGATCACCGTCCGCACCTGATCCTGAGTTCACGGCGAGGTTCCGATGGATCGAGAGAGAGCAGAGGAACTGTTCCACGGCAATCGCCGCAGGCCGGTTTCCCTGGGCGACGGACTGCCCGGTCGCCGAAGTCGGCGCTGCGACTTCCGGACTGGATGGATCGCGCGATTTCCGAGGACGCAATGCCGCTCGACTTTGCGGAGAATCGTGATCTTGAACAGATAGTGGCTTCCCTGTTCGGGTGAGCCCGCTGAGTGGCTTGCGGAACGTCAGGCTGAACGTGAAGAACCATCAGCGGTGTTGATCCAACCGCCTCGAAGCGAGGAAGTTGCCGCTGATGGTTCCGGGGATGACGTTACCGGCGTCGTTGCTGCTTGTTCTGCAGGTCACTCGTCCGTGTTTCACGAAGCATTCGTTCGAGACGTTCTGCCATCTGGTGGCCGGGATGGCCGCGCAGACGGGGCGGCGTACGGTCACCGGGATGCTGACGGGGGCGGGACTGTCGCGGCTGTGGCCGCACCGCAGGGCCCACGCCTTCTTCTCTGAGGCCTCGTGGGATCCCGACCAGCTCGGCCTGCGCCTGGCCCGAGCCGTGGTCGAAGCCCTGCTCCCAGCGGACGCGCCGATCCTGGCTGTCGTCGACGACACCCTGCTGCACCGGGTCGGCAGGAAGGTCTTCGGGGCGCTGTGGGCGCATGACGGCTCCGGGCGGGGCAAGGACAAGCTCGGGTTCGGCAACACCTGGGTCATCTGCGCGGTCGTGGTCCGCCTGCCCTTCCTCGCCAAGCCGGTCGCTGTGCCGGTGGCCGCCCGGCTGTGGCGGGGCAAGGCCACCGCCTCCCGCACCGACCTGGCCCTGGAGATGGTCCACGACCTGGCCGCGCTCTTCCCCGGCCGCACTCTCCACGTCACCGGCGACGCTGCCTACCACTCCGGCAAGGTCGCCGACCTGCCCCCGTCGGTCACCTTCACCACCCGACTCCCGCGCAACGCCGCCCTGTCCGCGCCGACCCCGCCCAAGACCAACAAGCGGGGACGGCCCCGCAAGAAGGGCAGGGCGCTGGGCTCACTGACCGCGATTGCCCAGACGGCGACATGGCGCCTTGCCGTCGTGGAGCGTTACGGGCGCATGGAGTTCGTGTGGATCACCGAGAGGGAATGCCTGTGGTACGGAGCCTTCAAGGACCTCCCGGTCCGCCTCGTCCTGATCCGCGACCTGAACTCGACCCGCCCGTACGACCTCGCTCTGATCAGCACCGACCTGGTCAGTCCCGCCGACGACCTCATTGAACGGTACGGCACGCGCTGGCCGATCGAATCGATCTTCGAGCACATGCGCCAGGATCTCGGCGTCGGCCAGGCCCGCAACCGCACCCGGCGCGCGGTGGAGCGCACCGTCCCCTTCGGCCTGGCCGTCTACACCATCGTCGTCCTCTGGTACGCCGCCCACGGGCACCACCCCGCCGACATCGCCGACCGGCGCGCACGACAGCCCTGGTACGCGACGAAGGCGACCCCGGCGTTCAGCGACATGGTGATCAAGCTTCGCCGGACGATCATCGCCGCCCGCCATATTCACAACCCTGCAGGTCAACCCGGTCCCGATGAAATCGCCGCGGTCATCCGCGCCTGGGAAGCAGCCGCGGCGTAGAGCCCGCCACCCCAAGATCACCATTCGCTACAAACACGAGATGCCGGGCGGCGAGATGATGGCGGCGATCATTTGGCGATGCCATGTGACCTGAAAAGCACTCAGGGGAATCGCGCGAAATACACTATCTCGCGGTCAGCGCACAGGTGAACCGAGGAACATCATGGGAATCCCTGTTTCAACACCGAACAACACGCTTTTGTTCTACAACGGGACCACGGGGGCGGCCGTGGCCGGAACGGTGAAAGCCGGACACTGGCAACAGACAGCTACCCTCACCCTGCCGACGGGATATTCTCACGCGGCCGCGAGCCGGGACTCACTCCTCCTCTACAACCGGAACAACGGTACCGGGGAAACCGGCACCTTCAAAGACGGCCAGTACACGCGCGTAAACACCCGTGACGACTTCGCCCCAGGGTGGCAGGAAGTAGAGGCTTCGGGCGACTCCGTGCTGTTCTACAACAAGCAAAACGGCCACGCGGACACCGGCAGACTGACGAACGGCGAATATGAGCACATACAGTCGTACACCACCTTCAAGATCGGGTGGGAAAGTATCGCCGGCTCGAAGGACACCATGTTCTTCACGGATTCATGGTGGAAGGATCCCAACAAGATCATGGCGGGCGAGCTGAGTTACGGCAGCCTCAAAGACGGGCTCTACACCCACGTGGGCAACGTTCAACTCAAAGACGGTGTCGTTTTCCCAGGGAACGTGTACGACCGGAATCAGGGCCACGGTGGCTTCGGCCCGATGCTCGGGACCGAAGACTCAATGTTCGCCAGGACCAACCTGAACCCCGCGGAAGGCACCTTCTTGTTCACGGTCGCCCGGGCGACCGGCGGTAGCGTCGGCCCGCTGCAAGATATCGGGACGGCAGGTAACTGGAACAAGGTCGGCCGCACCTCGGACAGCCTCTTGTTCTACAAGAGCGACGGTACAACCGCGACGGCCTTTACAGCCACGCTCGCCGGAGGGAACTACACCAATATCGGCCCAGTGCCCAACATCAAGCCAGGGTATTCGCTGATCGAAGGTGGTGTCTGAACGAGAACCGGTCGCAGCCATCCCGTTCGGCGCCCTGACAGCTTTCGTAGCGGCCGGCCGGCTGCCGGGCGGGCGTTGGACAGGGAGCCGGGTGGAGCGCGCGTGCGCGTCCGGATGAGCTGACGGCAGGCCGGGGCGCAGGAGATCGAGCGCGGTCGTCGACCCCGACACCCTGCTGGCCCGTTGGATCGCAGGGATCCACAAGTCGTTCTGAGCTCAGCTCGCGTCGAAGTCGCTCCTCGGCCCGGCCTATGGGCAGTCTCCCCGACATCCCCGTCCCTTGCGGTCTCACTGGAGTTCAACGTATTCAACGGCGATCTACTCAGCCCACCACACCCTTTGGTTTGTTCTTGATCCTGTTCACCGCGCCTTCCGTCCGGCCGGAGCTCCGGTGCACGATGAGTCCAGCCATCCGCGTCGAGGTTCTTCGAGCTGGGAACTGACAAACGGATCACCCCTGGAGCCGCGAAGCATGACTCCCCAACAGTTGGTCGGATTGGCCATCCAGGCCGCCGAGGAAGGCTTGGCTGCGGGCGAGCTGCCCATCGGCGCGGTGGTGGCCATGGGGAGTGAAATCGTTGGGCGGGCATAGACACAGGAACAGAAGCTCGACCGGCGGCTGGTCCACGCCGATCTGCTGGCAATGATCGATGCTGATCAGCGGTTGGGGTGGCGAGAGCGTTCCGACCCGCTGGTTCTTGCCGTAACTCTGGAACCGTGTCTGATGTGTCTCGGAGCCGCTATGGCGATGGGGGTCTCGGAGGTCTGGTACGGACTCGAATCCCCGAGCGATGGCGCAGCCAACGTCGGGGCCGTATGGCAACCGCTGCGGCCCGGGGAGGAGTTCACCCGAGTCCCGACCATCCCCGGCGGCATCCTTCGGCGGCAATGCCGAGATCAGTTCGAGCGCTATGCCGCCGTTGCGGAGGACCCAGGGATGCGGCGGTGGGCGTCGGAGCTCGCGAGCCTGCCGGACTAGTGTCGCGTGTGGAGGGCGTAGAAGTTGTGGATCACATCGCGGACCCATCGGAGGACGGGGAGGTGCTGGTGAACGCGCCTCTGCGATCCTCGCCTCGCTGATTCCCTGTGCGGGCAGCCGCATCATCTGAACCCACTGTCAGGTCACCAGCGACCCGGTACCCCGGCGAATGATCGGCAGCGGGCGCCCCCTTTCATCGTCGCCGGCTCCCCACACCCGCACTCGTTCAGCCATGAGTCCAGCACGGCCGGTGGCCGCCGCCCGGCCCCGTTGCCGGACGGCACGTCACACCCTGCACGACGCTTCTCAGTTCGGGCTCATCCGCGCCGGGCCGAGTTTCTCGATCACCTCGCGCATCTCCTGCTCATCGGCTTCGTAGACCGTCTCGCCCACGCGGGGATCACGGGCATGAAGGGTATGGATGAGCGGTCCGTGGGGCGTACCGAGCCGGACCAGGGAGGCCGAAGGGCCGTGCACGGCGCGCTCGGTGCCGGGCCGGGCGGTCAGGTCGATGCGGCTGACGATGCCGGGCGTGACCCAGACCGTCGCCTGTTCCAGGCGCCCCAGGATCTGAAGATGGAAGTGACCGCAGAGGATCAGCTGCACATCGGTTCCGCGGATCACCGCACCCAGTTCGTCGGCATCCTGCAGCCCGAGGGCCCGCTGCACCTCGACCTCCAACGCGACCGGCGGGTGGTGGAAGGCCAGGAGCGTGCCATGCGCCGCGGGGGTGGCCAAGACCTCACCCAGCCAGTCCAGCTGGCCCCGGCCGATCCTCCCGTAGCCCTTGCCCGGCACGAGGGAGTCAAGAGTGACCACCCGCCAGCCGCCGACCGTGCTCGCAGCGGCCCGCTCGCCCTCGGGCCCGTCATACACGGCGTCGGGGCGTGCGTGGCCACAGCCCAGCACCTCGCTGAACGCCGTCCGCTCATCGTGGTTCCCCGTCGCGTAGAACACCGACGCGCCCCGCTCCTCGGCGTAGCCGCCCACGAGCTCACGGGCCCGCGCGTAAGCCTCACGCGATCCATCGTCCGCCACGTCTCCCGTGACGACGAGTGCATCGAGATCGCGTAAATGGACCAGGTCCGCGAGCATCCGGCGAAGCGCCGCCGCGCCATCGGCCCCGTCGGCGTCCGGGCCGCCGACGCGATCGAGGTGTGTGTCGGACAGATGCAGAATCTTCATCCCGCCAACCTAACCGCACATCAGCTGCCACCAGCCTCACAAACCGAACGCAGACCCGGGCTCACACAGTGCTGGGGAGCGGGGGCCGACACACGATGTCGGCTCACGTAGTTCATGATCGTCGCACCGGGCGAGTGGGATCCGGTGTCGATGAACCGCGTCGCTGCCTCATCTTCAGCGAGACATTTCTTCGTGGCCAGTTGGCCGTCGCGCAGCGTGAGGCACAGCTGGGTTGTCTTATGCCGCAGCGCGGTGACCTCGTCGTCGTCCTTTCAGTACGACGTCTGGCCGCGGCCTGCTGGTGCCGGCTCGACCACGGGGCGCTGCGCACCGCGGACGTGGCCCTCGCGGTGACAGCGGCCGCCGCCCTGCTCGGACAGCTGCTGGTCACAGCGACCCGCACCGGCCCAGGCCTGACCGGCGTGGCCTCGACAGTGCCCAATGGTCCTCGCCGCACTGCTGGTCCCTCCGTCACCGAACCTTCCGCCCGGGGCGCGGCGTGCGCAGTCTGCCCGGCCGGCTGGAGCCCTACGCCACCACTGCACCCCCGCCCTCCCCCACCCCCACACAACACCCTGCCGCCGGTCCCCGACGGGCACGCCCCGGCCCCATCACGGCGGGCCGGGGCCAAGTGCCACACAGACGGGCTTGTCTCTGCCCTTGGTCCGCGTGGGGGGTCAGTGGTGACGATGATGCTTTTCGATCGCCCGGAAGCTGCCGACCAGTGCGAAAGGCACCACCAGCCCGTCGAAGACCGGCGTGCCGGCAATTGCACTACTGGAGTTCCGGGGCCCGACAGTCGCAATAGCGGCGCCGTTGTCGCAGGTAATCCCGGTGAAGAATTCGACGGTCCGGTCACTCTCGTTTCGGACGTTGAAGGAGACCGCAGGACTACTGATCACAGCGGTGCACACACCCGGCTCGGCCGAAAACGTCCGCTCGTTGACGTAGATCCGTCCCCGGTCCTCTCTCCGGTCGTTTCCACGATCCTCGTCCTGGTAGTTGTAGTTCGTCTGGCCGTCACCTCCCTGGGGGACAGAGGCAGCGGCCTCCCTCACCGACGGGACGAACTTGGGGGCGGAACTCGAAGCCGAAGCGTAGTTCACACTGGTTGCAGCAAGGACGGTGACGCCCACCGACAATGCGATCGCGACCACGGTACGCGTACGCACTCTGATTCTCCTTCTCACAGGAATTCTCCTCCATCTCCCAGCGATGTCAGCCGAGCCGGCCGGTTATGAATGAACATACTCATGCCTAATTCTGTCGCCACCTCAGAAATATTTGGCGGGCAGCAAAAGGGGCTGATCGGGCGTTCGAATGCCCGGGGTCACGTTGGTGATGGGCCATCAGAAAGCCTCAAGTGACAGCGACTTGACACCACCGTTGCGCCGCACGAGGGATCAGGCTGACACCCCATCACACTTCTGCGCGCATGTCGGCCCTTGACAACATCCCGCGCTACAGCTAGCGACCGCCCGGACCTGCAGGTTTGCCAGCGACTCCGGCGCCCGGAGGCGAGGAGGTGGGGGTGCTGCCTGACCGGCGGTGTCCGCCTCCTCCTCCCTCCCACCAGGCCGACGCACTGACCCAGAACCTCCGGAGCGCGAAGACATGGCGGTTCTGCGCAGCTCCGGCGGCCGCCACCGCAAGCCCCCCGGCCCGGACATCGCCGACGACGACGGTGAACGCCGGCCCACCTTGCCGCGTGCCGGTCTGGTCCGTCCCGTCCGGTTCGGCGCCGTGCTGCAGCGTCGCCGAGCTGGGCTCGAGTTTCGGGCGAGCGTCACCACCCGGCCTACCGTGGAGACGCGGCAGCACCAGGCCTACGAGTCGCTCGGCAACCCGCAGTCCGGTCGCTGCCGGGGCATCCCCGCGGGCGCCCCTACGAACGGCACAAGGCTGCGGATCGACGACTGCAACGGCTTCTGCACCCGGAAGTGGAACCTCCCCTCTTGGCAACCGCTATTGAGGTGCAGTCGTCTTGAGCCAGTCTTCGACGGTGACGACATCCGCCCACTGCGGGAACAGCCGCTCGATGAGGACCCGGTGCACCTCCGGGTCGGGGTCCAGGCAGGCGTCGGAGAGGACGGTGAGGCCGAAGTCGAGGTCGTTCGCCTGGCAGAGGGTGGACAGCACCACAGCGCTGGTGGCGATGCCGGTGAGCACGAGGCGGTCGATACCGCGCGCCCTCAGCACCACGTCGAGATCGCTGCCCGAGAACGCGCTCGCCCGCCTCTTGGTCACCACCACGTCGCCGGGCCGGGGCGCGACCTCGGGGTGGATCTCGGTGCCCGGGGCGCCTTCGACGAAGAGGCCGGCCTGCGCGATGGCAGCGAGTGCCCTGTTGCGCGTGCCGACCTCCGGGAAGCCGGGACGTAACGCGATGACGACGTAGATCACGGGCATGTTCGCCGCCCGGGCCCCGTCGATCGCCCTGCGTACGCGTGGCAGGTATCCGGAGTCGGCGTCGGCGTCCGCGTCGACGAGGTCCACGATGGCCCGTTGGACGTCCATCACGAGAAGGGCGCTGCTCATGTCGCCTCCGGGAACGAAGTCGGTTCGGCCGTGAAACGGGCCGGATTCTCCAGGTTCGGATCCTACGCAGCCTCGGGGACGGTGGTGAGGGGCCCGTTGCCGGGCCTGGGCTGGGTGGTCCGTTGCTCGCCCGCCGGCCCTGTTTTGCATTCCGCGGGGCCGGCAGACGTTTCCAGCGGGTGGGCGATGTGGCGGGCTCCGCGTGCGTGTCGAATTGCTCGGCACCAGCAATGCGAACAACGTCAGGAGCAGCAGCCAGCCGCAGGACCCACCAAGACAGGAAGAAGGACGGGCATGTCCGGCAGTGAAAGCGAGAACCCAGCAATCCCCTCCCCCACCCCGACGTCGACCCGCCCCAGGACGAACCGGGACTGGTGGCCGAATCAGCTGGATCTTCAGGTTCTCCACCAGCACTCATCCCGTTCCAATCCGATGGACGAGGACTTCGACTACGCGAAGGAGTTCGCGACCCTCGACGTCGACGCGCTGAAGCAGGACGTCTTCGACGTGATGACGGCGTCTCAGGACTGGTGGCCCGCCGACTACGGCCATTACGGGCCGCTCTTCATCCGGATGAGCTGGCACGCCGCGGGAACGTACCGGATCGCAGACGGCCGGGGCGGTGGCGGCAGCGGGGCGCAGCGCTTCGCCCCCCTCAACAGCTGGCCGGACAACGCGAGCCTCGACAAGGCACGCCGTTTGCTGTGGCCGGTCAAGCAGAAGTACGGCCGGAAAGTCTCCTGGGCCGATCTTCTGGTCTTCGCCGGAAACTGTGCCATGGAATCGATGGGGTTCAAGACGTTCGGGTTCGGTTTCGGGCGAGAGGACATCTGGGAACCGGAGGAGATCTTCTGGGGGCCCGAGGACACCTGGCTCGGGGATGAGCGCTACAGCGGCGACAGGGAACTCTCCGGTCCTTTCGGTGCCGTGCAGATGGGACTGATCTACGTCAATCCGGAGGGGCCCAACGGCAACCCGGATCCGGTGGCTGCCGCGAGGGACGTTCGCGAGACATTCGGACGCATGGCGATGAATGACGAGGAGACGGTCGCGCTCATCGTCGGCGGCCACACCTTCGGCAAATGTCATGGTGCGGTCGACCCCACGTACATCGGCCCGGAACCCGAGGCGGCCCTCATCGAGCAGCAAGGTCTCGGCTGGCGGAACACGTACGGCAGCGGGAAGGGCACCGACGCGCTCACCAGCGGCCTCGAGGGCGCATGGACCACTGAGCCGACCAGGTGGGACAACGGGTACCTGGACAACCTGTTCCGATACGACTGGGAGCTGACGACGAGCCCTGCCGGTGCGAAGCAGTGGACTCCCACGGATCCCTCGGCCAAGGGCACCGTGCCTGATGCCCACGACCCGTCGAAGAGGCACGCTCCGATGATGCTGACGACGGATCTCGCGCTGAAGGTGGATCCGGTCTACGGGCCGATCGTGAAGCGCTTCCACGAGAACCCGGACGAGCTGGCGGTGGCGTTCGCCAAGGCGTGGTACAAGCTGCTGCACCGTGACATGGGCCCGCTCTCTCGCTACCTCGGCCCGTGGATTCCCGAGCCCCAGCTGTGGCAGGACCCCGTCCCCCCGGTCGATCACCCACTGGTCACGGAGGAGGACATCGCCGCTCTCAAGAGCAGGATCCTCGCCGCGGGCCCGTCCATCTCCCAGCTGGTCACCACCGCGTGGGCGTCGGCGGCGAGCTTCCGCGGCACCGACAAGCGCGGCGGGGCGAACGGGGCGCGGATCCGGCTCGCACCGCAGAGGGACTGGGAGGTCAATGCCGTACCCGAGGTGGCGGAGGTGTTGCAGGCGCTCGACCAGATCCGGCAGGACTTCAACCGCTCACAGACCGGCGGGACGAAGGTTTCGCTCGCTGACCTGATCGTCCTGGGCGGGTGCGCGGCCGTCGAGCAGGCCGCGAAGCGCGCCGGGCACGACATCACCGTCCCGTTCGCACCGGGGCGCACGGACGCCTCTCAGGAACAGACCGACGTGCAGTCGTTCGCCGTGCTCGAACCCAAGGCAGACGCGTTCCGCAACTACCTCCGGTCGGGAGAGAAGTTGTCGCCCGAGACCCTCCTGCTGGACCGCGCCAACCTGCTGACCCTGACCGCGCCCGAGATGACGGTTCTCACCGGTGGCATGCGCGCCCTGAACACCGGCTTCAAGGGGTCCCCACACGGCGTCTTCACCCACCGGCCGGAGGAGCTGACCAACGACTTCTTCGTCAACCTGCTCGACATGAGCACGGAGTGGAAGGCGTCGACCTCGGATGAGAACGTGTTCGAAGGCCGGGATCGCGACACGGGCGAGGTCAGGTGGACTGCCACCGCCGTTGACCTCGTCTTCGGTTCGCACTCCCAGCTCCGAGCCGTCTCGGAGGTGTACGCGGCCCGCGACGCGGGAGAGAAGTTCGTGCGTGACTTCGTGGCCGCGTGGGACAAGGTGATGAACCTCGACCGGTTCGACCTTTCCTGAGCCCGATGTCCCGGTCGGCCGCTCGTCGCCCGACCGGGACCCCGGATCCGGTGGGCTCACGGGGAGTCAGTCGTCCCGCGGCCGAGCGGCACCAAGCCCCGTCAGCCGCTGGGCAGGCCGACGGGGTGTCTCCGGCTGTGTCACCCGGGCCCGCGAGGGAGCGGTTGCGGGTGACACGGTCCGGAGGGCCCCGGGAGTACGTCGTGTCCGAGGCTCCAAGTGCTACGGCGTCGTCGGTCCTGCGGGCTGCTGCCACCATGCGGCGGAGGCATCACGCAGGGTGTTGGTGCCGCAGTGCACCTCCCCCATGCCGAGGTGGTACGTGTACCAGTCGTCGATGTACGACACTTTCAGACCCGCCCGCACGTAGGCCGCAGTGGCGGCCTGGGTGAAGATGTCCTTGCCGCCTATGACGGGCCCCCATTGGCGGGGAGCAAGGTAACGGTCGCGGCTGAGGAGGATGCCGTTGACCGCGCCGGGCACGTACGCGCTCGTCGCGACGGCCGCCCGGGTGGCCGCGGCGGAGTCGTTTCCGTTCCCGGCCAGCCACCGCTGCTGGCCATGCTCCTTCAGCCCGTCCAGCAGGGACGCGCTGCCACCCATGCGTGTGAGTCGCGGCACGGGGACCGTCTCCCCACCCTCCCCGTGGGCCATCGAGCCGCGAGTGTAGAGGGCCGGCACGCGCACGATCTCGTCGTCGGTCACGCCGGTCTCACGTTTGAGGGTCGCCAGGTTGGCCGCGATCCGCTGGGCCGCCATGGTGTTGTCGGCCACCAGATGTCGAGAGGCGAGGGCCTGGTCGATGGTCTCCTGCAGCGGTGGGGAGCCCCCGAGGCCCGGGACGGAGAACAACTTGGTGGCGCCATGACCCGCGCGCTGGGCGTCGCGCAGCAGTCGCAGCCCTGCTTCGGGGTCGGCAACGCCGATGCGCCAGCCGCGTGGGGTGGCGGCCGGCAGAAACTGCACGAACTCGTCGACGTGCCCCACTTCCAGCCAGGAGGTGTCCAGGAGCAAGGGGTCCTGCAGTCCCTGGGACTTCAGCAGGGTGCGCATCGTCGCCGAGGGCCGTTTGCCGCTGTCCTTGCGCCACCCCATGATGATCCGTCCGGCCGGGAAGGAACGGCCGCCCAGGGCGTACGGCGGGATGGTCTCCAGGTTCCCCATGGAGTTGAGCGACCAGTCCGGCGGTGCCGACCTGTCGAAGGCCTGCACGACTCCGATGTCCCGTCCTCGGACCTTCTCGAACAGCTCGCGACCGGCCTCACGGTCCGGCTGCGCGGAGCGCAGCATCACACGGATCACCCGCCGGCGCCCGTCCGTTCCGGTCATGCTGACGTAAGCCGGCTCGACGAAGTCCTGCGCCCAGGAGTCCCCGTACTTGCTGAACGTCACGAGCGGCCGGGTGATGCCTGCTTTCTCCACTTCGCTCTTGAGATCGGTGACGAACTTGCCCTGCAGCCCGCTCCAATCCTCGTCGGGGCCCAGCTTGGTGACCATCACCTGCTGGGTCCGCTGCAGATGGTGGTGGGTGAGGAGTGGAGCGACGCGCAGGGTGACCGAGTCGGAGGTGGTCCGGTCGCCCGCCGCCACGGTCAGGCGGATGACCGTCCTGCCGTCCCACTTCCGAGTGTCCCGGATCACGTCCGTGGCCTCGACCCCGAACTCCACGCCGGAGCGCAACTCAGCGGCCGACAAGCTGGTCTGCGGCGTGATCACGACCCAGTTGCCCGCGCGTTTGAGGTAGACGCGGGTGTACTTGGCTCCCGTGACGACCTTGACGCTGCCCTTGGCGCCCGCCGGCAGGCCCCGTATCGGCACCGAGCGAATACGGGCAAGGTCGGCGGCGTCAGCCGACCCGTTGACCCGGGTGTCGGAGGCGTCGTTGCACGCGGCCAGCTTGGCGTCGGACAGCGGTCTTCCGCCTGGTCCGGTGACCGGGCAGCGCTTGGTGTCATCGTCGATGTTGGGCAGGTGGACCGCTCCGCGGCCCAAGGACCAGGTGTCCTCACCAGCCGTGTCGGTGCCTCCGGTGACATCAACGCGCCCGTCGCGGTTCACGTCCGCACGGAGATCGGCCCGTGCGGCCGGGGCCGCCGCCGAGGCGGGTGAGGGCGGCGCGGCCAGGACGGTTCCGACCGCGGCGAGCACGAGGGCCAGGGGCCCAGCAGGGTTCGTCCGTATACGTCGTTGTGAACGCACGGCGCGTTCCTCCTCAGTTGGGGGGTGTGCACCGTGCAAGAGGTAAGCGAGCGGCTGTGCGTTCACTGTGCTGACGGAAGGTCATACCGAGGTCTGACGGGCCGCATCCAAGATCGGCACCGGGCAGCCGTGGCGGGAGCAGCCGTAGCAATCACCCGGCTTCGTAGTGCCGGCCGGATCAGGGTCGTACGTCGACGTAGTCGCCCGTTGCCTTGGCCGGGCCGGTGGTGGCGGTGCCGGTGAAGTCCCAACGCCAGTAGCCGTCCTTGACCGCCTTGACTGTGGTGCGCAGGGTGCCGGTGTTGCTGGTGGCCACCGTGGCCACCGTGGTGTAGGTGCCGCTGTCCTTGGGACGGAACTGCAGTTTCACGGCTTGGCCCGCGTATCCCGCATACCGGTAGGTGTCCCAGTTGGCCCGCACGAGCTTGCCGGTGACCGTGATACGAGCGCCCTTCGCCACCGGTTCCGGTGCGGCGTCGACCGTGAGCCGCGCGGCACGCTTGAGGCCGAACGACCGCACGCCGGGGGCAAAGACAGAATCGCCGGTGTGAGTGTCGACCAAGGCGTCGACCGACCATGTTCCCGCGTTGGCGTTGGCCAGGTCCACCGGGTCGTCGCTGCCCGGGGCCGGGTGGGCGTTGACGGTGAACACCGTCGTGCATGCCGTCGCGGTCTCGCAGAACGTGTCGGTGGTGTAGAAGCCGCCGTGCGGCACCTTCAGATCCACATCAGCGAAATACAGGCCGGAGTCATCCCATCCGGTGATCGTGACAGGGAACATCACGTCGTGCGTGATGCCCACTATGACGTCACGTCCGGAGTTGACGGTGGCACCACTGACCACCGGACCGCTGGGCGTTGCATCGGCCGAGGAGCCCACCCCCGCCAGCAGAACAGCGACGGCCCCCACCACGACACCGCGGCTCGTCGCGCGACCGACGAACGTGCGCCGCAGGGCGCGTGGGGTGGCGATGGGCGGGCCGATGTCGCGCCCGCCGCTTTGTCCGTCGCCAAGTGGCATGGCCAGGCGTCTCATGCATCCTCCCAGGGATGACCAGACCGGGCTGCCAACCACAGCACTGTCAAAGTCAGTTGGTGGCGAGCACGGGAGACGGATACGTGTCGCTTCTACGACTACCGAACCGGCCCGATCGTTGCCCCCCCCGGCCGTGACAAAACGGTGCTCGCGGCGTCAGAGCCTTGGGATGGAGTCTGCGTACCCAGGGCTGCCGCGTGGCTGCGCGGGCGCGGAACTCCCGACGCGGCTCGGTGGCCTGCAGGAGCGGGCCCGCCAGTTCAGGCCGGGCCCACTGCCACGGGTCCTGGATCGAGTTGTAGGGCTGGCGTGTGTCCACACCGAGCAGACCGACGCCCTGTGCGAGTTCACGAGTGACTTCGTCCGACCGATGCTGTCCGCTGGCTCACGGCATGGCACCGGTCAGGACACCGCCGGTCGCCCCCATCGACGTTGCCGGCTTCGCGCAGCGCGGTACTCGCGCGCCAGAACGCGAAGGGTGGACGCGGTCGGCGGGCGCGTCCCACCGTGAAGGAGAGAGCCCCCCTTGCGTCGTACGGCCTGGAGCTGGAGCTCTTGCACGGAGATCAGGGCCCGGAGAAACGGTCGGTAGGGTGCCTCGGCCAGGTCCGGCAGTCCCCGACACTCACTGAGCGCGGCCTCGGCGAGGCCGGTCTGCGCGTTGACGAGCCGTCCCAGAGCGGGAACGCAGGCGTCCGACTTGGTGCGAAGGTCCTCCAAAGTCAGCCCGTGCCTGGCAAGGTCCTCGCGCGGGATGCCGATGCGGCCCTGCACGGCGTCTTCGCACAGGTCGGCCAGAAAGTCGGCCCGCTGCCATGCCTCGATCAGCGCGCGGCATCCCTGACGGAACGGCCCGTCCACACCTGCCTGCGGCGTCGGCGCGATCAGCGACGCGGTGAGCATCAGGGCGGGCAGGGAGTAGCTGTCGATGTAGGCCTGGTAGTCGGCCTCCGTGTCGAAGCCGGTCCAGTTGGCCTCGACGGGCGCCCCGGCCAGGAAGTCGTGCACGCGTGCAGCCAGGTGTGGGTGCCGGCATACCGTGTCGGCGAGGGCCTGGAGCAGGGCGGGCTCAGTCGTCCCTGGGCCGGGAACGGAGTCGAGAGCCGCCCTCACCTCGCGGTCCCACGAGCTCAGTGCGTCCTTTCGGACGTCGGGGTCCCCGACGTCGATCCGCTCGTCGGTTTCGTGCATGAAGGCGACCACGGCGACGACGGGTGGGTGCAGCCGCGCGGGGAGCAGCAGGCGGGCGGCGACGTACTGGTGCAGGGCGAACTCGCGCACCATGCTTCGCTGGGCGTCGTACGCTCGCCGCAGCCTCGCGTCAGTGATGCCGGCCTCGGCCAGGGCGGCGGACCATCGGGGCACTGCTCTCCTTCGGTGGACGTGCCCGGCACGGGCATGAGGGCCGGCGGTCCGGGAGGACGCGGGCTGTTTGCAGCAGGCGTGCGGGCGGGTGAGGGTTCGCGGAGGTTGCCGCGTGGGGGACGACGTCCATGTAGTACGAACACGTCCGCGCGACGGAAGTAGTCCGGGGCCGGGGCATGCGGCGCGGCTCCCACGCGCAGGTACGCCCCAGGCGGCAGGTGCAGGACGGCGAGCGTCAGTCCTTGGGGACAGGTGCGGGGCCTTGCCGGATGTGGGTCGGCAAAGCCCCGCTGTGCCTCTCCGTCTACGGGGTGCTCAGGCGTGGGCTCGCTGTCACGGCGCCATCTCGTATGCCCCGGCCAGTGCCTCCACACGCTCCCAGACGCGCCCCGAGCGCGCTTCGTCGACGACGGGACGCCGGACCGCACCGAGCGCCCAGCGCTGCTGATCCGCGGTGGCGGAGTCCTTGCCGTGCAGTTCGACGGCGAAGGCGGAGAAGTCGCGGACGAGGACGGAGAACAGCTCGTCGAGCACGTCCTCGTCAAGGTCCGTCAGACGGGCCTGCTCCAGGATCAGCTGGCCGTGCACCACCAGCGCGAACAGCTGGCCGACGGCGAGCAGAAGATCGAGGTCGCGGCTCTGCTCCTCGTCGGGGGCCGCGGTGGCGACGAACTCGCACAGGGCGTCGGCCTGCTCCCGGAAGCGGGCGACGTTCGGCACGCCGGCGTATGCGCCGTAGGCGGGGCGCCAGTCGTGGAAGCGCACGGAGCCCAGGCCGCGGGCCGGTCCCTGCTCGAACAGGAACGTGTCGTCGGCCGCGTCGAGGCGGGTCGGTACGGCCGTGAACTCGGCCGGGTTCAGGAGGTGGTTGCGCATGAACTTGAGGATCAGCGCGAGGTTGACGTGGACCGTGCCCTCGAGCTTGGGCAGCCCCCGGATCTCGACGGCGGCCTGGGCGAAGTAGGTGTCCTTCTCGAAGCCCTTGGCGGCGATCACGTCCCACATCAGGTCGATGACCTTCTCGCCCTCCGTGGTCACCTTCATCTTCGTCATCGGGTTGAAGAGCAGGTAGCGGCGGTCGTCCGGCGAGGCGGAGCGGAAGTAGTCGACGGCGCGGTCGCTGAACAGCTTCATGCCGACGAGGCGGACGTACGCGTCGGCCAGTTCGCGGCGCACGTGCGGGAAGGCGGTGACGGGACGGCCGTACAGGATGCGGTTGTGCGCGTGGGTGACCGCCTCGTACATCGCGTGCTCGCAGATGCCGATCGAGGCGGTGCAGAGGTTGAACTTGCCGACGTTGACGGTGTTGAGGGCGGCGTCGAAGGCGGCGCGGCCCGTGTGCAGGACGTCCTCCGGGCCCACCGGGTAGTTCGCGAGGCGGAACTCGCTCACGTACTTCGAGGAGTCGACGACGTTCTTCACGAGGTGGTAGGCCGGGTGGCGGCTGTCGGCGGCGAAGAAGACGTAGCCGTCGGGGCCCTCGATGTCGGTGCGTCGGCCGAAGACGGAGACGAGCCCGGCGGCGTTGCCGTTGCCGATGTAGTACTTGGAGCCCTCCGCCGTGAAGCCGCCGTTGCCGTCCGGCGTCAGCAGCATGTCGGTGGAGTAGATGTCGGCACCATGGGTCTTCTCGGAGAGGCCGAAGGCGAACACTTCGCCCTGGGCGAGGAGTTCCGCCGCGCGGGCGCGAGCCGCCGTGTTGTCGCTCTGCCAGACCGGGCCGAGACCGAGGATGGTCACCTGCCATGCGTACCAGTAGTCGAGACCGTAGAACCCGAAGATCTCGTTGAGGGCGGCGATCCGGGCCGTGTCCCAGCGCTGGTCCTTGTGTCCGGCGGCGCTCGCCGGGGTGAGGAAGGTGGCGAACAGCCCCTCCTTGGCCGCGAAGGCGAGGAAATCGGCCAGCCAGGCGCGGGACCGGTAGTCCTCGATGAGCCTGCGCTTGCCGCGGCCCTCGAACCAGTCGACGGTGGCGCGCAGCAACCTGCGGGTCTCGGGGTCGAACTGCGCGGGGTCGTAGGTGCGCGGGTTGAAGAGGAGGGGGTCGGCCATGGAGGTCCGCCTTCCGAGGGTTGAGGGTGCAGGGTGCGGGTGGTGAAGGGGGTGGGCTGGTGGTGTACGTGGTGCAGGACTGAGGGTCGCGGAGCGCGGGCCGCGGTGGCCGGCAGTTCAGGCTTGCGGGTGTGGCGTGCCGAGCCGGCGGAGGGTGGCGAGTACGTCATCGAGCCAGGCGATGGTCATCCGCTCGTATGCGATGCCGCCGCGCAGCACGACATGCTGCAGCTCCTGACCGGCGTCGAGGGGGGTGGGGGCCGCCGGGCCGGTGAAGTCGCGCAGCTCCCCCGCGAGATAGTGGGCGAGCCGGTCGCGGTGCACCTGGCGGTGCCGTTCGACCTCGTGGATCAACACGGACGGGTCGTCGAAGGCCGCGCCGCGGATCTTCACAGCGAGCTCGTGCCGGATGCCCTCGGGTTGGATCGGTTCGTGCAGCCACTGAGAGAGGGCGGCGCGGCCGGGTCCTACGACGGAGTACTCCCTCTTGTCCGGTCGGCTCTGCTGCGGCATCTCACGGACGGCGAGCAGGCCATCGCTCTCCATGCGCTTGAGAACGCGGTAGATCTGCTGGTGTGTGGCGGTCCAGAAGTACCCGATGGACCGTTCGAACCGCCGGGCCAGCTCATAGCCGGAGCCCGGCTTCTCCAGCAGGGAGACGAGGATCGCGTGCTCGAGCGCCATGCCCCGATCCTTCTATGCAACTCGTTGCATAGCCAAGGGGTGCTGCCCAGGTGAGACAGGGCTCACGCGGGGCGGCGCTCTGCGCCCCCGGGGTCGTCAGGCTGGAGCCGCGCTCGATGAGTCACTGGGCGAGGCGTGTTCCATGAAATACCGGAGAAGGGTCTGTTGGACTTCCTGAAGCACTTGGCTGTTCTGTTTGATCTGACTCAGGCGGGCGACTGCCGAGGAGGCGTAGCCGTCTTCCGCGTCCGCCTCCCTGTCCGCGTCGCCCGACGCCGCGGCGAGAAGGAAACCGCCGAGGACGTCCACGCCTGTCGTCGTATCGGGGAACTGGCCGGCGGGCACCAGGTAGCGGTCGAGGGGAGCGTCGTCGCCGGCGATCACGTTGGCGACCAGTGAGGGCTGCCAACTCCGTGCGTTGGTGAGCGTGCGATGAGTGTCGAACCGTACGGTCACTGGTTCACCGGCGGGAACTTCCACACTGTAGTAGCCGTCGTTGTCGGTGTAGGCGTGGTCGATGAGCGTCAGGTCGGGCCGGTAGACGCTCACCTTGATCATGAAAATGGGCTCGTTGCCGGTGACGGTTCGCACATGCCCGTACATGATTGTCTCCTCTGCGAGCTGTTTCGCGGGCGTTGATCGGCGCGGCCGGGCCGCCGTCCTCAGCTCCGCCCGGCCCCCGCCAAGGCGGTGAGGACGCGTCGGGTCTTGTTCTCCGGGTGCTCGGAGAGCGACACCCCTCGCTGCCGCACGGCGTCCTCCAGCTTTCGCTGCTTGCGCTCGGCCCGCGCGGCGAACTCCTCTGCGGCTTCGTCGTCCTTGGGCTTCACCCTGATCGAGGCCTCCAGGAATTCCAGACCGGCGACCGACCACACCTCCAGGTCCACGTCCAGGTCGTCGAGGGAAACGTCGTCGACCTTCATCGAGAGGATCGGCCCCAGCGCCACCAGCCCGTCGATTCTGACGGCGGGCGCGCAGGCATGCAGGAACTGGTCCTGCACCGCGTCGATCGGCGCACCCGGATCAGCCCCGGGCTGCACCCCCCGCCCGACAGCGCCCCCGGCGGGTGACCGTGCGCCAGGGAGGCGGCCAGCACACGGCGGTTCCCTGACCAGTCCTCCTCGATCTTGTACGTGAACGCCTCCGCGTCGAACCGGGCGGAAAACCGGCCGACCAGCTGCTCGCGGGTGCACGGACGCAACTTGACGGTCAGGTCGTCCGCAGCACCACCGATCCGGAACCGTACGATCACGCCGCCGTCCAGCAACAGCACCCGACCGTCGGCGACGCCATCCCGGTCCTCGGCGAACCAGATCCGACGCGTCACCATCGCGCCGCGCGAGCCGCGGAGTGCGGTCAGAGCCGCCGGAACGTCACTCTCGATGTTCACCTTGACTTCGACCGGCAACAGGTTCATCGCACCGCTCCTGCACGTTTCCTGATGGGTCTCGCGGCCGTCCCGCCCGGGGCCGCGCACGGCCCCTCGCCGCCGTCCGCGGCCTCCGCCAACAGCCGGCGGGGCAGCCGGCAGCCGGTCAGG
Organism: Streptomyces sp. V4I8; assembly: GCF_041261225.1. Taxonomy (GTDB): domain Bacteria; phylum Actinomycetota; class Actinomycetes; order Streptomycetales; family Streptomycetaceae; genus Streptomyces. The sequence continues at coordinate 9,866,165 of NZ_JBGCCN010000001.1, read as the reverse complement.
AAATGCGCCACGCGACGGCGTAGGGCTGCGGGAAGCGGGTGATGCGGTGGGCGCGGACGATGACCGTGACGTCTCCGACGGGGATGTCGTCCCACTGGACCTGTTCGACGTTGTTGGCGCGGTCGAACCCGGCGGACGTGCCCATGTTTCCGTGGCGCTCACGGCCGTCGGTGGTCTGGACGACGAGGTCGAGGTCGTTCTGCAGGGCCGCGCCGGGAGGGTCCGTCCAGACCAGCGTGACCTTGAGCGTCGGCTCCGGACCGCCGTCCCGCTCCGGGATCCGTATGCGCAGCAGCTCCTGTTCGCCCTGGTCCAGCGGGCCGCCCTCCTTGAAGCCCGCACGCTCGTCGTCTCCGGGAAGGACCACCGAGTGGGAGAGGTCGACGCGGCCGAAGCCGGAGCTGTTGTTGGGCGACGGGCCCGCCTCCGACGGGGTGTACTGTCCCGGGAGTTCGACCGCGCCGTTGATCAGCATGGCTTTGATGAGCGCGGCGCTCGGCCGGGGGTGCCGTTGTTCACCAGGGTCTCGCGCAGGACCGCCACGCAGCCGGCGACCAGGGGCGTGGCCATGCTGGTGCCGCTCAGGAAGTGGAACTTCGGGTCCGCGGAGGCGCCGAAGGGGTCCCCGGGCACGCTCGCCGCGGCGCGTGACAGCGCGGAGAGGATCGAGGTGCCCGGGCCGACGACGTCCGGCTTTCTGCGGCCTTCCCGGGTCGGACCGCGGTTGCTGAAGGCGGCCATTCCGTCCGGGTTGTCCGCCTGACGGTCGTCGCGGAGCGGGTTGACGGGGAAGTCCCGGGCCCAGAGCCGGCCGTAGGTGGAGCCGATGTCCGGGCGGTCGCTCTCGCTGGCCCCGATGGTGATGCAGTTCTTGGCCGCACCTTCCGATCCGACGTCCCCCAGGTTGACGCTCCCGTCACGGTCCCGGTCGTTGCCGTCGTTGCCCGCCGCGAAGCAGATCACGAGGTCCTGGTTGTTCCAGACCATGTCGTCGATCTCGAACGCGCTTCTGTCGTACGGCAGCCCCGGCTCGATCGAGCCCCAGGAGTTGGTGTGCACGCGCGCGCCGTCGTTGTCGTAGGGAGGTGCGAAGAGGTCGCGCAGATCCACGGGGATTCCGCCGAGACTGCCGCGACGGTCGATGAGCGACTGCAGCACCAGGGTGGCCCTGGGCGCGGTGCCCTGGACGGCTCCGCCCATCGCGGCGGACGTGCCGTTGCCGAGCACGGAGCCCGCGACGTGGGTGCCGTGCCCGTCGGGGTCGTCCGCACGGGTGGGTCGGCCGAGGGCGTACAGGCGGGCGACGCGGCCCGTGAACGCGCTGTGCACATCCGTGGTGGAGCCCAGGTCGAAGCCCGTGTCGGCCACCGCCACGACCTGCCCCTCTCCCTGCTGCGGGCTGCCGTCCACGAGCACGTCCGCGTGCAGGATCGGCCGTGCGACGCTGTTGTACAGACTCCGCTCGGGGACTGCTTCGACCTGCCGCACCTCGTCCAAGGCCGTGAGCGCGGCCAGGGACTCCTCCGGCACCTCCACACGCAGTTTGTCGCGGGCCGGACGCAGGTCGTCGGGACTGATACCGGCCGCCGCGGCGATCCGCTGCCGCACCTCGTGCGAGGCCGGGTCGACATCGTCGTGAAGGACGACATCGACGGTGCGCGTCCCTGGAGCCAGAGCGTCGGCGGGTGCCCGCAGGACCGAGATGTCCGGACGCAGCCCCGCCCCGCGCAGCGAAGGAGCGATCTTGAAACCTTCGAGATACACGTCCGCCCAGCTCACGAAGGGCAGTTCGCGGACCGCGTCCAGGTCGGACGGCTGGTAGCCGCACAGATACGTGTTCTCCGGCACGTACTCGTGGATCACCGCACCCAGCCGCGCCAGTTGTGCCTTCTCCTCTGCGGAGAGCACGTGCTCGGTCTGGACGAGCAGATAGTTGGACCGGGAGGCGTCCTCGGCGATCAGGGATGCGTCGGCCAGCTCGTCTCTCTGGGCCAGCGGGTCGACGGTCACCCCGTTGATGGTGATGCGCGCCATGCTTGCCTCACGAATTCATGGCGCCCGGTGTCGCAGTGACAGTCGGTCACATCATGAAGGAAGGGTGCTTCCGACCTGCGATGATTCAGCTTCTCTAGGACTGGATCACGTGCAGGGGAGGCACCCTTCCGGTGTCGAAGCGTACAGAGTGGGCCGATGATCTGTCGCTGTCCGCAAGCGGGAAGAAGCTGGTGGGCAAGGCGGGCATCGTGCCGGTGCGGCGTCTGGCGGACAAGGTCGGGCTGACCGACGCGCTCGGGGCTGCCCTGGTGCGGCGGGGCTTCCGTCCCGTCCATGATCGGGGAACGGTCCTGGTCTCGGCGGCCTGCGCGGTCCTGCTGGGCGCGCGGTCGATGGCCGGGATCGATGTGATGCGCCAGACCTCGCTGGTCCTGGGCAGCCCGGCCTCGGCGTCCACGCTGTGGCGGACCCTGGAGGCGATCGGACCGGTCCAGCTGACGAAGATCGCCTCCGCACGGGCCCGGACCCGTATCCACGTCCACCAGCAGCTCGACCTGCGCCCGGGCGGCTTTCCCTGGATCAAGGTCAACGGGCGGGAGCTGACCGGTGTCACGGTGCTGGACCTGGACGCCTCAGTCGTCCCGGCGCATTCCGGCAAGGAGGGAGCCGAGCCCAACTTCAAGGGATATGGCCACCACCCGCTGTTGATGTTCTGCGACAACACCGAAGAACTCCTGGTCAACCGGCTGCGGCCGGGATCGGCGGGATCCAACACCGCCGATGACCACATCTCGGTGAGTATCGAGGGCCTGCGTCAGCTGCCCACCCGCCGTCGGCGCCGGGTCCTGTTCCGCACCGACGGCGCCGGAGCCACGATGGAGTTCCTCACCTGGATCACCTCCGGCGGCGGCAACGCGGCCAACCGCTGGGAGTACTCCGTCGGCCACACCCGCGACGACGACTTCTGGAAGGCCCTGGCCAAGGTCCCGGCCACCGCGTGGACGCCGGCCCTGGACCACAAGGGCCAGCCGCGCAAGGACGCCGACCTCGTCGAGATCACCGACATGCTCGACCTGACCGGCTGGCCGGAAGGGATGCGGGTGATCGTTCGCCGCGAACCCATCCACCCCAAGTACGAGCGCGAGCTCAAGCCGTACGAGAAGAAGACCGACTACCGCTACCAGGCCATCGCCACCAACACCACCGGCGGGCAACTGCAGTTCCTCGACGCCCGAGCCCGCTCCCACACCCACGTCGAGGCCGGCATCCGACGCGGCAAGGCCCTCTCCCTCAACCTGATGCCCTCCCGCTACTTCAAGGTCAACCAAGCCTGGTGCACCCTCCTCGCCCTGGCCACCGACCTCGCCCGCTGGTTCCAACTCCTGGCCACCGAAGGCAAACTCGCCCGGGCCGAGCCCGCCACTCTGCGCACCCGACTCCTGGACGTCCCCGCGAAACTCGCCGACCACGCCCGAAGACGCGAGCTGAAATTCGACCCCGCCTGGCCCGCATCCACCGACATCGTCGACGCCTGGGGCGCCGTCCAGGCCCTGCCCGCCCCCGGCTGACTGCCACCCCACCGACCCCGATTCCGGAAGGAGGAGACCCGCCCCGTCCTCGGCCCGTGGAAACCGACGACCACCCGTGACGACACACGGGCCGGAACGTCACCACCACCCGAAGGACGAACCAGGACGAAACCTCAACCTCGACCGATCACCTCAAGCCGGCGCGCGCACGTGAATGATCGAGGCTTGAGCTCCGTATTCCATAAGCTCCGCTTTTTCAGGAGTTTCAGGATTTTCAGGGGATGGTGAGGTTCATGACTACGGGAGCGTGGTCGGACGCCTTGGGCTTGTCCTTGCCGACGCCCGGGAACCGCGGCCCGGTGTACCGGGTCGCTCGCAGTGGCATGCCCTTGCGGAGGATTTCGGGCAACGACTCCGCGGACGCCTCGGCGAGAGACGCCGAGGGGAGCAGGTAGTCGAGTTGCCGGTACTCGTCGCCGCCCCGGAAGAAGTGGGTCCACTGGTCGGCCTCAGGGAGGCGGGTCACCACGTTCTCGAGCTGGCCCCATTCCACGAGGCCGTCGATACCGGAGCTGCCGTCGATACCGGAGCTGCCGTCCGGCCCGAGGAAGTCGTTGAGGTCACCGAGGACGACGAACGGATGGTCTCCGGGGGAGGCGGAGCCGAATCGCCCGGTGACGAGCTCTTTCACTTTCGCGGCTTGGCGCTGTCTCTTTCCCCGGGTCTGAGGGCGCCCGCCCATCATGGACTTCAGGTGATTGACGAAGAGCGTCACGGTCGTGCTCTTCGATTCGCTCTCCCTCACCTCGACGTCGACCTCGAGGCAGTCCCGCGAGAACAGGCCCGCGGTGGGACTCCCCGGGTCCATCAGGTGCTGATGCGAACGGATGCGGGTGATCGGCAGCTTGGACAGTACGGCGACGTCGATGAGGCGTGGATCGTTGCCGTCCACTCCCGCGACATAGGGATACTCGTCGCGCCCGCCGAGGGCCTGTGCCCGGAAGTGCTTCAGGGTGTCGATGTTCTCGACCTCCTGGAGAGCGAGCACATCCGCGCGGATCTCACGCACTGCCGCTCCCGTGATGGCCTTGTCATCGACGCCCAGTTCCTCGAACTGGGTCTGCTCGACGACCCAGCCGCGTGTGTTCGCGGTAGCGGGGTCGACACCTTCTCGGAACCGCCATCTGGCGAAGAGGTTTTCGACGTTGAAGGTCGCCAATCGCAACGTCGTGGACATGGGCCCTCCCACGACCGGATCGCAGCCCCGGCACCGCCGAGGCAATGTGGAGGGCAAACCCGTGCGGGGCCGGCGTCGTCGAGGCCTTGTGTCATCCGAGGCCTTGTGCCGCCCACCGGCCCGGCGCCACGGGCAAGCCCGCGGGTCATATGAACAGTGTCCGCCCGGCCTGGGGCCGCAGCAACGCGGGGAACCGGACCCGCTCCCAAGGGGCCGAGCTGATCGTCACGGGCGCGGCCGGCCAAAGCTCCACTCGGTCACGGAAGTTGACCGGCCTTGGAAACGGCCGCGGTCACCGGCCCGTTACGCATTCAACAGCCGCGCCATTTGCTCCGTTTTCGTCCGTTGGCCGATCGGGTTACGCTGAATATGTTCGGGGCAACCGGGGCAAAATGGTCGATCGCGGAGGTCACCATGGATGTCGCCGTAGGAACCTTCAACCTCAACAATCTCTTTTCACGGTTCAACTTCCAGGCAGAGATCTCGGCGGTCCATCCGGTTGACGACGAGGAACGGCTGACCTCCAGCTATGTCTTCGACGACCCTGAGAGCGTGCGGATCCGTACGTACAAAGGCAGGCTGGTCAAGGGAATAGAGCCCGAGGAACAGAAGGTGCTCGCCCGACGGATCAGCGAAATGGACCTGGACATACTGGCCGTGCAGGAAGTCGAGGACATCGACACCCTGCGCTTTTTCGCTGCTCAGCACCTCGGCGGCGCCTACCCGCACCTCTCGCTGATCGAGGGCAATGATCCCCGCCTCATCGATGTTGCCGTCCTGTCCAAATTCCCGGTCGGGGCGGTGACCTCCTGGCAACACGCGGTCCATCCGGATGTGCCCGGTAGGCGCGTCTTCAGCCGGGATCTGCTGGAAGTGCACATACTGGATCCCCGTGCCCCCGACAAGCATCTGCTGACCGTCTTCAACAACCATCTCAAGAGCCAGTTCGTCGACCGGGACAGCGATCCCGAGGAGGCCAAGCGCCTCGCCGACGAGCTACGCACCCGCCAGGTGGACACCATCGTCCGGATCATCGGCGAACGGACCCGCCCCGATGGGCGCTACATCGTGCTCGGCGACATGAACGACACTCCTGACGCACCGACGCTCGCCAAACTGGCTGAGCCGACGCGCCAGTTGAGCCTGACGGAGGCGCTCGCGCATCCGGAGGAGACCCGGGAAGCCAAGCCCGACGATCCTCCGCCGCCTGCCTCGGGGTCGTGGACCCATCGATTCAAGGAATCCGGACAACCCGCCAAGTACGAGCTGTTCGACCAGATCTGGCTCAGCGACAGCCTTACGACACGGCACAAGAGCTCTCACATCGACCGACGTACCAAGCATGGCGGTGACGGATCGGATCACGATCCCGCCTGGGTGGTCCTCGATCTCTAGCCTCTTTCCCCTTTTCCATACCGGCTTCGTTCCGGCTTGAGTACCGGCGGAGGGATGACTCATGCCTTTGAAGAACTACGGAGTGCTGGCGTGCAAGGTCGTCGAACGGCGCCGCGAAGGGGCGCCCGACGACACCCCGCACTACCAGCTGCACCTCACCGACGGGAGGGGCACGCACTACCGCGGTGCGGTCAACGTCCAGTCCCAGCAGGCTCCCTCCGAGCTGCTGTTCCTGGCCATCGACGATTTCCGGCATCCCGTGACCGCGCAGCTTCCTCCGGCAGGGAGTGGATGGACGGAGCTGCAGTCCCGGCCGGGCACGGCGAGCCTGGACTTCATCCGCGGCAATCTCTTCGCCCCGGAATCGATGCGCGAGCTGCCCCCTGACGTGGTCGGCCCCGACAACGACCTGTCCGACAGGCTGGACCACTACATCGAGCGTGCGATCGGCGATCCCACCGCCGCTCTGTATCTCTTCGGCGAGCGATGGGGGCCGGAACGCAACAAGCGCGACAAGGTGTTCGGCTTCGAGCCCGGCAATGGTGTGCACGACATCCATATGAACCAGGGCAGCGTAGGACAGTTCCGTCCGACCAACGGAGTCTGGCAGGACGGCGCACTGATACTCCACTTCCCCGCCGAATCGCGCTGGGCGGCCGTGTTCCTGGCCTTCCAGTCCCAGGCCTGGCACACCGACGAGCAGACCGGCCACCGCATCGAGACAGCACCTGTCCGCCCCGTCGAGCGCGAGGCCGAAGTACGCATCCTGGCCGCCATGGTCAACCCCAAGGGCCCGACCCCCGAGCGGGAGACGGTGACCCTGATCAACGCCTCACCCGACCCCGTCAACCTCAACGGCTGGCAACTGGCCGATGAGAACGATCACATGCTTCCGCTGCCCGCAGAGCACGTCGACGCGGGCGCGACCGTAGTCGTCCAGAGCGGAAACGGCTTCGCACTCGGCAACCAGGGTGGGGCGATCACCCTGCTCGACCCTTCCGGGCTCAAGGTCCACGGTGTGTCGTACACGGAAGCCGAGGCGCGTCGCGAGGGGTGGACGGTGTCCTTCTGACCCCGGGTCCGCGACGAGTGCACCCGCTCTTCGTGTATCGCCGGCGTATCGAAAATCGCATACGGCACCGCAACCACCCCCCGTCTCCAATGGGGGCATGAACCGCGACGCATCCCCGTCAGCACCGCTCCGCCGCGCGCGGAGGACCCTGTTTCTCGGCCTGGCGATCCTCGGCGTGGCGAGCGCCGTGTTCGTCGTGCGGAGACCCCTCATGATGTCCGCTCCGATGTGCATGGCCGGGCGCTGGCACGGCTGCCTCGACACGTTCAACGGTGTGGTGCTCATGACGTTGGTCGCGCTGCCGTTGGCCGTGCTGGTGGCGTGGGCTCTGGCGCGCCGTCGGCGCGCCGCCGGTGTCACATCGGCGTGGGCGTGGCGGATGTCGCTGGCCGAGGTGGGCATGGTCCACGGCACGGTGCCGTTCCTGTGGCTGACCATGATGCCGGGCGGCGGGGCCGGCACCGCTCCCGCCCGGGTGAGCCTGGTGCCGCTGCGGGACCTGGTCACGATGGGGCCGCTCGGGATCGTCGGCAACCTGCTGGTCTTCGCGTCGCTGGGTTTCTTCGCCCCGATGCGGTTCGCGGCGCCGGCTTCCGTGCCGCGGATCCTGGCGCTCGGGGCGGGCTGCTCGGTCCTGGTCGAGACCGCACAGTACGTCCTGCGGCTGGACCGGGTGTCCTCCGTGGACGACGTACTGGTCAACGCCGCCGGCGCCGTGCTGGCCGCGCTGGCGTCGCGCCGCTGGTGGCGCACCACGGAGAAGGTGCCGTCGGAGCAAGTGCGCGCCGCGCCGACGCCGGCGGGCTGACTCGCGTGTCCGGTGTACCGATGTCTTCGCATACGTCGGCGATATGTCGTGCTGCTTAGGCTTCGGACATGCGCGTACTGATCGTGGAGGACGAGCCCTACCTGGCCGAGGCCGTCCGTGACGGTCTGCGGCTGGAGGCGATCGCCGCCGACATCGCCGGCGACGGCGACTCCGCCCTGGAACTGCTCAGCGTCCACTCCTATGACCTCGCGGTCCTCGACCGCGACATCCCCGGCCCCTCCGGCGACGAGGTCGCCCGGCGCATCGTCGCCTCCGGCAGCGGCATCCCGATCCTCATGCTCACCGCCGCCGACCGGATCGACGACAAGGCTTCCGGGTTCGAGCTCGGCGCCGACGACTACCTCACCAAACCGTTCGAGCTGCGGGAGCTCGTCCTGCGTCTGCGGGCGCTCGACCGCAGACGGGCGCACGCCCGGCCTCCGGTCCGTGAGATCGCGGGCCTGCGGCTCGATCCCTTCCGCCGGGAGGTCTTCCGCGACGGACGCTACGTCGCGCTCACCCGCAAGCAGTTCGCCGTGCTGGAGGTCCTCGTCGCCGCCGAGGGCGGGGTCGTCAGTGCCGAGGAGCTGCTGGAACGGGCCTGGGACGAGAACGCCGACCCCCTCACCAACGCCGTGCGCATCACCGTCTCCGCACTGCGCAAACGGCTCGGCGAACCATGGATCATCGCCACGGTCCCGGGTGTCGGCTACCGCATCGACAGCGGCCCCGACACCGCGCGCCCCGGCGGTACGCATGCGTAGACGCCCCGGGCTCAGTGCCCGACTGAAACTCACCCTGAGCTACGCGGGGTTCCTCGCCGTCGCCGGCGCTCTCCTGCTGGCCGTGGTGTGGGGGTTCCTGCTGCGCTACGTACCCGACAACTCCCAGGGCCTGCTCGGGATCTCACCCAACCGCTACCTCCTGGTGCGCACCTTCGCCCCCGCCGCGGCCGTGGCGATGGTCTTCCTGCTCGTGTTCGGCCTCGTCGGGGGATGGATCCTCGCCGGCCGGATGCTCGCACCGCTCAACCGGATCACGGCCGCGGCACGGGTGGCCGGGAAGGGATCGCTGGCCCACCGGATCCGCATGGAAGGCCGCCAGGACGAATTCCGGGAACTCGCCGACGCGTTCGACACCATGCTCGAACAACTCGAATCGCACGTCGCCGAGCAGCAGAGGTTCGCCGCGAACGCCTCCCATGAACTGCGCACCCCGCTGGCCATCTCACGGACACTGCTCGACGTCGCCCGCAGGGACCCCACGCGGGACCACGACGAACTCTTCCAACGCCTGCAGGCCGTCAACACGCGCGCGATCGATCTCACCGAGGCGCTCCTGCTGCTCAGCCGCAGCGAGCGCGGGAACTTCAGCCGCGGGAGCGTCGACCTCTCCCTCGTCGCCGAAGAGGCCGCCGAAACCCTGCTCCCCCTCGCCGAACAGCGCGGAATCACGCTCGACGTCACCGGCGGAGCGGCCCCGACCAGCGGCTCCGCGGAGCTTCTGCCGCGGATGGTGACGAACCTCGTCCAGAACGCCATCGTCCACAACCTCCCCGCCGGCGGCACCGTGACGGTCCGCACCGAAGCCCACGGCGACACAAGCGTGCTGCGGGTCGAGAACACGGGTCCTCCGCTCCCACCGGAACTGGTACCGACCCTGACCGAACCCTTCCAGCGCGGAACGGAACGCGTACGCGCCGACGAGCACGCCGGCGTCGGGCTCGGTCTGGCCATCGTGCACAGCATCGTCCGCGCCCACGACGGGACCCTCGACCTCGTCCCCCGCCCCGCCGGCGGTCTCCTCGTCACGGTCCGGCTTCCCGGCACGCCGTAGGCAGGGCCTCTCCCTGATAGTGAACTCGCGCCTCTCTCACCGAACTTGGAGGCGGGGTCCGGTCAGCGCCGGCTGGGTGTCGTCAGGCCGTCCACCAGCATGGTCAGGGCAGACTTCGGGACGGTTGCGCTCGATTCGCTGTCTGTCCGACCCCAGGTCGGGCTCGGGTCCGTGAAACCTGAGCCCTTGGTGTCGTTGACGCCCTGGAAGATGCCGAAGTCAACGGGTCCGTCGTCTGCTGAGGCGGGGAGGGCGGCCGTGAGGAGAGCGGCACCGGCAAGCGCAGCAGTAGCGATGATCTTCATGTTCGGCCCAACGATGAACATGGCACCAGGGTGTTCTGTTGTGCGCCATTGGAGGGGCGTCGGGCGTTCACCCAGGAGTCGCCTGAGCCGGAGCCGGCAGTACCGCGGGCCGCGGTATCCGGGGCGGTCGGCGTGTTCGAGACGGTGACCCGTCAACTCACCGGCACCAGTTACCCCGTTAGGCTGCCTCTCGTACAGGAGATCAACCTCGAGGCGGGCAGTGGCAGTGACGGGGGAAAGTCATCCGAAGGGTGACGGCAGGCTGATCGCCGGCCGCTACCGCACCGTGGAGCGGCTGGGACGCGGCGGCATGGGAACCGTGTGGCGGGCCGTCGATGAAACCCTGGGCCGGGAGGTCGCGGTGAAGGAACTCCGTGCCTTCGCCGACGGGGACGACGCGGACCGGCTGGCCGGGATGAGGCTGCGCATGCAGCGCGAAGCCCGCGCGGCGGCCCGGGTCCGGCACTCCGGGGTGGTGGCCGTGCACGACGTCACCGACCACGAGGGCCACCCTGTCATCGTCATGGAGTTGATCGAGGGCGCCTCGCTGGACGACGTGGTGCGCAGGCAAGGCGCCCTCGATCCCCGGTACGCGGCCGAGATCGGCGCCAAGGTCCTCGACGCCTTGGCCGCCGCCCACCGTGCCGGCGTGCTCCACCGGGATGTCAAGCCCGGCAACATCCTGCTCGAACGCGGAGGCCGGGTGGTACTGACCGACTTCGGCATCGCGTCCATCGACGATCCCGGTGACGGCGCTGACACCCACCTCACGCGCAGCGGTGAACTCGTCGGCTCCCTCGACTACCTCGCGCCCGAACGGGCCCGCGGAGAGCAGCCAGGCCCTCCTTCGGACATCTGGTCGCTGGGCGCCACGCTGTACGCCGCCGTCGAGGGCGGCACTCCGTTCCGCCGCACTTCCACCTGGTCGACCATCACCGCGATCGTCACCGAACCACTGCCCGAGCCGCGCCGGGCCGGCCCGCTCACCCCGGCCCTGCACGCTCTGCTGGAAAAGGACCCCGCGTCCCGTCCTGACGCGACGCAGGCTGCGCGGCTCCTCACCGCGATCGCCACGGACCAGCCCCTGCCGGTGTCCTCCGACGCACCCGGCACCATGCGCCTCAGCCGCGCCGCCCCCTCCGCGCACGCATCCGAGACGCCCTCCGCGCCCTTCACACCGTTCACGCCCACGGCGCCCTCGGCGCCCTCGGCGCCCGAGGGGGGCCTACGTCCGCCCGCGGCGGCGGGAGCGTTCGGCCCTCCCCCGGAGCTGAACCGGGATGCCGTCTCGGTCCAGGCCCAGCCCCAGGCGCCGAACATCGACGAACGGTCCCCCGCCGGGCCCGGGTCGCGCCGCAACCGCTCGCTGACGATCGCCGCCGTCGCGGCCGCGGTGCTCCTCGCCGGTGGAGGTGTCACCTACCTGACCATCGGCACCGACTCCGGCGACGACCTCGGCAAGGACGCCGCCGTTGCCTCTCCGGCCGAACCGACGGCGTCCCGGGGGGACGACGACACCCCGTCGCATGAGGCCGGCAGCCCCCGGGCGAGCGAGTCCGGTGGCTCGGACGAGAAGGAGACGGGCGAGCAGGCCGAGGAGGGGGCGGGTTCCGCCCGGAGCCAGACGCCTGAGGCCGATGCCCCTGCCTCCTCCGGCGAGACGGAGGCCTCCCCGACCGCGTCGGCCTCCGAGTCGACGGGGACAGGGCGGCCCACGTACGAGTTCGTCAACGTGAAGAGCGGGAAGTGCCTGTCCCTCGACAACGGCGGCAGCGCGGTGAACGGCACCCGCGCCGTCCAGTGGACCTGCAACGGGGGTGACGAGCAGCGGTGGTACTGGGCCGGTCCCTCGTCCAACATGCTCAAGAACGTCAAGACCGGCAAGTGCCTGTCGACCGAAGGCGGCGGCAGTACCGCCAACGGCGCGCAGGCCATCCAGTCCACCTGCATCACCGACTGGGATGCCCCCGAGCAGCAGTGGGCCCGTGCCGCGGGCGGCCGGCTCAAGAACGGCAAGAGCGCCAGGTGCCTGTCGACCGAAGGCGGCGGCAGCATCGCCAACGGCGCGCGGGCCATCCAGTCGGCCTGCATCACCGACTGGGACGCTCCCGAGCAGCAGTGGAAACCGACCAGTTGAACGCCGTCGGCAGCACGGGCTGGGGCAACGGCTCCACACCGAGTTGAAAATCAGTGGAACGGCGCCGCTGTGCGCCATTACCGTGCTGCCGACCCAAGTCGTCTGATCAAGGACGTGCCGTTGTACACCGTGTGAGACCCCCCGAGCGCTGATTCGTCGCGCGTCGCGCATATGCGCCGCGCTCCTTTCTGCTGCCGAATTCTCACTGAAACCGGTGTACTTCTGTGCTCAACAACTGGGTTGTCATGCCCACCTGCCTGCCGCTCGTTCTGCGCCGATGCCACACGTGCGCGTCCGAGCGCTTCCGGGCCGGCGGTAAATTTCGCGTCAACGCACACCACAAGCTCATCGACGTCTGGCTCCTCGTGCTCTGTACGGCTTGCGGGGAAACGGCGAAGCTCACGGTCCTGGAGCGGGTGCATGTGCGCTCCGTACGGCCGGAGCTGCTGGACCGGCTGCATGACAACGACCTTGGCCTGGCAGCCGAGTTGCTCCAGGATCCGGTCGTGCAGCGCCGTAATCGCATCGCCCTCGACTGGGCGGGCGCCTGGCGCCTCGACACCGGCGGATCGGATCACCTGGACCACGAGGTGATCGACGTGTCGGTCCGCTTCGCGGCACGGATCCCTGTCCGGCCGGTGCGACTGATCGCTGAGGGTTGCGGTCTGTCCCGGGCCGAGGTCGAGCGGCTGATCGCGGAGGGGAGGCTCGTCTCGGCGGTCCGGCTGAGCGGCAAGCTCTCCGGCGACTTCACCTTCACGCTCAAGCGCTGATCCCCCCGGTCCAGGGCCTGTCCGGCAAGCTCCGCCGGACAGGCCCTGGACCGCCTCGGCGCGCCTCCGGCCTCGGCCCTGGCCGCGTCGAGGCCGGCCTTGCCCGGTCGGCGGAGGGCCGGGGAACCCGGAAGGGTTTGACCGTGCTTGGCACCGACCGGTTCACCGCCGACACCGAGAGACGCGCCTTCCGCAACGACGCAGCTGCGACAATGATCGGAATGGACGCTCGTTTCCTTGGTATCGCCGAGCTCGTCGAAGCCCCGTCCGTGGCGGTCGTGGTCGATGTGATGCGTGCTTTCACTGTGGCTGCCTGGGCCTTTGCCCAGGGGGCGGAGAGGATCGTTCTTGCCGAGTCACTGGACGAAGCTCTGGCGCTGAAGGCTCGCCACCCGGAATGGGTGGCGCTCAAAGACGGTCCGCCCGCGCCCGGGTTCGACGCCGTCAACTCGCCGGGCCTGCTGCGATCTGTCGACCTCGGCGGACGGACCGTTGTGCAGAAGACCACGGCGGGGACGGTCGGGGCCCTTGCGGTCAAGGAGGCGTCGCTGGTGCTGTGCGCCGGCTTCGTGGTGGCGGAGGCAACGGCTCGGCTCGTGCGGAGCCGGGAGTGTGACCGTGTCACGTTCGTGGTCACCGGCGAAGACGGTCAGGCCGAGGAAGACCTGGCGTGTGCCCAGTACATCGCCGGTAGAGCCGTCGGGACTGGGGCGGATGCTGCCGAGTTCCTCCGCCGCGCCGCCGCGTCGCGTGCCGCCGCCGAACTGGCGGATGGTGTGCGTCAAGGAGTCCATCCCGATGATGTCGCACTCTGTCTTGAGCTCGACCGGTTTCCCTTTGCCATGGTGGCGGCCTTGGAAGGCACGCTCATGGTCCTGCGCCCTACGCCCTGCCTTCGCTGACCGACGACGCCTCGCTCTGATCGCTGGTGGGCAGTCACCGCTCTCCCACAGTGGGTGAGCGCGATGCGGGCGCGCCAGCCGTGGTGAGGACAGTGTCGGCGAGGATGTCCGCCACCGCCTTCCAGTCGGTGAGTGACATCGTGTGCGGTGGCAGGAGCTTCAGGACGTGGCCGAGACCCGAGGTCTCGGCCACGACGCCGGCGTGGAACAGGGCTCGTCGCACCCTGTCGGCGGTTTCGGCGACCCCGGCCGGGAGTGCGTCGGTGATGCTCGCGAGGCCGCTGCGGACGGCATCGGACAGTTCGGCGGCGTGGGCGGTGAACAGCGGGTCGGTCCAGTGGCCCAGGCCGCGGCGCCGGCCACGAAGGCGAGGTTGTGGCCCCGGAAGGTGCCGTTGTGCCCGCCGGAGGTCCATCGGCCGGTCTCGGGGCGGATCAGCAGGGCGGCCATCGGCAGGCCCATGCCGCTGAGCGATTTCGGCAGGCACACCAGCTCGGGGCGGAGTTCGGGAGTGTCCTCGAAACTGAAGAAGGTGCCGGTACGGCCGCAGCCTGCCTGGATGTCGTCCACGATCACCAACGTGCCGGTGGTGTCGGCGAGTTCACGGATCCGGGCCAGCCAGCGGCGGGGTGCCGTGTGGAGTCCGCCCTCGCCCTGGACCGTCTCCAGGAGGATCGTGACGTCGGTCAGCAGTATCCCGGCCGCCCGACGACGACTTCTTCGAACTGGGCGGCAACTCCCTGTTCGCCGTCGCATCGGCGCCGCACTGCGCGCGCGTGGCCTGCCCTCGCTGCGGCTGAGGGAGCTGTACCGCCATCCGACCATTCGTGAGACCGCCATGAGCCTCGTGTCTTCGGACAGTTGCCCCCGAGCGGCTGATGCGGCTCATGCGGCTGATGCGGCACAAGGCATTCGCGCGACCGCCCGAACCTGGGCTCTCAGCCGGCGTGCAGGATCCGAAAGCGGTCGGGTGCCGCCGGATCCCGGTCCACGACCTGGACTGGGGCCTCAGCCCACTGCCAGACGCTGATGCCTGGCGTGCGGGAGAACTGGATCCGCCCGCGGGTGCCTTCGACCGCGACGTGCGGCCAGGAGTCGGCGGTGAGCGCCCGGTCCGGGCCGTGAGAACGCAGCACGTCGGCGAGGACGGTGATCGTGTCGTAGCCCTCGAAGGCGACGAAGGAGGGAGCTTCGGGCAGCCGCTCGCGGAGGGCCGCCCCGACTCGCGCGCCGAGTGGGCTGAGGCGCTCGGGCAGGTAGCGCAGGAACGGGATCGCGGCGCCGTCGTCGCCGAGCGACGTCGCCCATTCGGCGAACTCCGGTTGCCCGGCCGGAGCACCGATCAGGCTCTCGGTGAGGCGCTGGTCGCGACGGACGGACTGGACGATGGACACGGCCGGCTCCGGGTGGCCGACCAGAAGGAGGAGGGCTGTGGCGCGACGGTCGACGAGTTCGTCGCACACAGCCGTGGGGGTGAGCGCGCCCATGTCGAGGTCGATGACGGTGCCGCCGCGGGGAGCGAGGTGGTCCCGGAGGATGCGCGCCCCGGACGCCCAGTAGACACTCGGCTGGGCTGCCACGGCGATGCGCCTGTGGCCCGCGCCGAGGAGGAAGTCCGCGTAGAGCTGCCAGCCACGGGACTGCGGCGGGGAGAGGCGCGCGACCCATCGCGTCGGCTGTTCGGTGAGCGCGTCGAGAACCGCTGACGAGCAGAGGAACGGCAGGCCGAGGGCATCGGCCCTGGTGGCAGCGGCGCGAGCGACGACGCTGTGATACTCCCCCGCCAGGGCGGCCACGCCCAGGCCGGCCAATTCGTCCACGGCCGCCGCGGCCTTCCGCGGATCAGCCGCGGTGTCTCGGACCAGCAGCTGGAGGGGGCGTCCGCCGATCCCGCCGGCGCCGTTGACTTCGCCGACGGCCAGTTCGAGTCCGGCGAGCAAGTGGCGGCCCGCCTCGGCCCAGCCGGGCCGGGTGAGCGGAGCGAGAACGCCGATCCGGACGGATGATCCGTCGGTCCGCTCCGCTCCGGGTGGCGATGGTGGCGTGTTCATGCGCTGGCGTCTCCCGCGTGACGATTCAGCTGCCGTTGGCCCAGATCGCACAGGGGCGCCCGGCAGGAGTACGCGTTCATCTCATCTCGCCGTGGCGGGCGCGCCCGAGTGATCATGCCGGACATTGCATCCGGCACCATCGCCGGCAGGCAACCGATTATGCGCAAGGGACGGCTCAGGTCGGCCGGGACGGGCGCTGTGGGGTCATGGCCCAGCGGATGGTGCGGGTGAGGGCCTGGCCGGTGGGGCGTACGGCGAGGTCCTCGACGACCGGCAGCCGGGGCAGCCACAGCATGCCGCGGGCCCAGGGCGGGAGCAGCACGACGGCGTTCGCGGCCAGCCCGCCGTAGAAGGGCCGCACCGCGAGGGGCAGGGGAGGCTGGAAGAGCAGGAAGCGGGCGGCGGCCCGGGTCTCGGGGGTGGCCCGCAGTTCGGGCCGGTACGCGGACAGCCGTTCGGCGAGTTCGTCACGGTCGCGCGGGGGGTCGACCACGCCCAGCGCTTCGGCGACACGCGCGGTGTCGGCGACGTAGGCGTCATAGGCGGCGGCATCCAGCGGGTGCGCCCCATAGCGTTCGTGGGCGCGCAGGAAGCTGTCCGTCTCGGCGGCGTGCACCCAGCCGAGCAGGTGCGGGTCGGCCGCGTGGTAGGGCACGCCCTCGGCCGTCGTGCCGCGGATGCGTTCGTGGATGGCGCGGACGTGGTCGACCGCCCGCTGGGCGTCGGCGGCGGTACCGTAGGTCGTCACGGCCAGGAACGTGCTGGTTCTCTGCAGTCGGCCC
Organism: Streptomyces sp. V4I8; assembly: GCF_041261225.1. Classification (GTDB taxonomy): domain Bacteria; phylum Actinomycetota; class Actinomycetes; order Streptomycetales; family Streptomycetaceae; genus Streptomyces. The sequence continues at coordinate 9,849,343 of NZ_JBGCCN010000001.1, read as the reverse complement.
CAGGGGTCGCCGCGGTAACCGGAGTGCCCGGCCACCGCCGCCATGGCGAGCGGGTGAAGGGACTGCAGGAGCAGTGCGCTCAGCCCGCCGATGAACATCGAGGTGTCCCCGTGGACCGTGCGGATCGGGCGGTCGGGTCCGAACCAGCGTGGGCCGGGGGTGTGGTGGATGCGGGCGCTCGTCGCCGGGCCGTCGGGGCCGGCGACGCGCCGGAACAGGGCCTGGCCCAGTTGTTCACGGACTGCGGTCAGCACGGTCGGCCTCCCCTCTCCTGCTGCCAGTGTCCGCGATGGCGGTCCGGATCCGGGCATGGTGGTCGTGTGGTTCACCGGGCGGTGGGCGCGTGCCGTGGTTCACGGTCCGAGGCCGGCCATACGTAGGGCAGGTCGTCGGGTACGCCGGGGAACAGGCCGGCGTACGCGTCCCGGTCTTTGCGGACCAGCGCCGAGCGGTGGCTCTCGTGGAAGGCCTCGTCTCCGAGCCAGGGCGGCAGCTCGCCCGCGGCGGCCAGTTCCGCCTGGTCACGGACGGCGGCGCCCGGCCGGTGCGCGGCCAGTCCGGCGACCAGGGAAGCGGCGCAGCTGTCCTGGTGTCCCTGATCCCGCCAGACGCGGCAGATCTCCAGGCCGTAGCGGACGAGTGCCTCCTCGTACCCGGTCCACATCCGTACGGCCGGGTGCCGACGCCAGCCGTAGCCGGGTACGGTCAGGCCGCGCAGGACTTGCAGTGCCTCCACGCGCTGCTTGCCCAGCCGGCGCCGGTCCAGGAGCAGGGCCGTCTGCCGGAAGTCGGGGTGGGGCAGGAAGGTCTGCATCCCGCATCGGCTCACTTCTTGCGCAGCGCGGACGGCTTGTGGACGGCCGACCTGCCGGACTTCGCGCTGCGCACCTCGTACTGCGGTTCCTCGGGGGAGGCGTCCACGGTGCGGCCCGCGGCCTTCGTGCGTCGGGTGATCTTCCGCTCGACCGTGCCCTCCGTCGTGCTTCCGTGGCTGTGCCAGGTGACCTGGTCGCCCTGGGTGAGCTTCTTGCCCCTGCCGTCGTCGCTCGACTGCTTCGTGGCCTTCGCCGCATTGGTCGACTTCGTCTTTCTCGACTTCCTCGACTTCCTCGTGTTGCTCGTGTCGCTCGCCATCGTGAGCTCCTCTCCCCCGGTCGCCGGTCGTGGTGTCAGGCCCGCGGCCGGGACGCCACGCGGTCGGCCAGGCCACCGGCGCCGAGTGGTCCGGTGTACTCGAAGGGCTCCGCGTCCTCGATGCGGGGCAGCGCGCGGCGCGACACGCGCAGTACGACGGAGGGCAGGGCCGCGCGCACCGGCTGGGTCAGCCGTAGCCAGGGCGGCGCGTACACGGCCGTACGACGGCACTCCAGGCCCTTCGCCAGGCGGACGGCGACCATGTCCACGGCGTGCACCCGGCGGGCCGGTGGGGGCATGTGGGTGCGCAGTTCGCGCAGGACGGTGTAGCGGTCGGCGTCGCGGACCATGTCGGTGTCCGTCCAGTTGAGGTAGGCGATGCCCACGCCGACTCCGCGGTGGGCCACCTCCGCCCGCAGGGAGTGGGCGAAGGCCTCCGCTCCCGCCTTGGAGGCGCAGTAGGCGCTCATCAGCGGGACGGCGCCGATCGACGCCAGCGAGGCGATCTGGAGGAAGTAGCCCGCCGTGTCGAACAGGTCCGGCAGGAACGCCCGGGCCGTGTGGGCGCTGCCGGTCAGGTTGACGTCGATGACGCGGCGCCAGGCGGCCGGATGCGAGGCGAGGAACGGGCCGCCCTCGGCGATGCCGGCATTCGCCACCACGGCCGAGGGGCAGCCGAGCCCGGCCCGCACGGCGTGGGCCGCGGTGGCCAGGGCGGCGAGGTCGGTGACGTCGACCTCGATGGCCAGGGCCGGGCCCGGCAGGGACGCGGCCACCGCTTCCAGCGAGTCCTTCTCGTGGCCGAGCAGGGCCACCCGCGCGCCGCGCCGGGCGATCTCGTGGGCCAGGGCCGCGCCGACGCCGCGGGCGGCGCCGGTGACGACGACCGTACGGCCGGCGAGCGGACTGCTGCGCACGGGGTGCCCCCTCTCTGCGGTCGTACGGGAGGGACGGATGTACGGCGGTCCTGGGGGTCAGGATCTGCTTCCGGTCCGGTCTCGCCGGGTCAGGATCCGTTGGGCGCGGGCGAGGCCGGGGGGCCGGTGGCGATGCAGGGCGGCCCGGGCGGCGTTGGCTCCGGGTGCGCCGTGTACGCCACCGCCCGGGTGGGCCCCGGCGGAGGCGAGATAGAGCCCTGGGAGCGGGGTCTCCGGGCGTCCGGTGCCGGGTACGGGGCGGAAGAGGAGCTGCTGGTGCAGGGCGGTCGTGCCCCCGTTGATGGCTCCGCCGCTCAGGTTGCTGTCGAGGGCCTCCAGGGTCGGGGGCGCCAGGATGCGGCGGGCGCGGATCAGGGAGCGGAAGCCGGGCGCGAAGCGTTCGACCTGGCGTTCGACACGGTCGGCCATGACTTCCTGGTCCTTGGTGTTCCAGCTCCCGGTGACGCCCTCGTCGGCGGCGTCGGCGCTGATCTCGCGGGGGACATGGGTGTAGGCCCAGGCCGATTCGGTGCCCAGCGGGGAGCGGGAGGCGTCGGCGGTGGTCATCTGGCCGAACAGCAGGAAGGGGCGGTCCGGGACCTGCCGCATGGCGATCTGCGCGGCGAAGCGGGTGAGTTCGTCCACGCCGTCGGCGAGGTGCACGGTGCCGGCCCGGGACGCCTGCTCCACCTGCCATGCCACCGGGCCGTCGAGCGCCCAGTCCACCTTGAACGTGGCGAAGTCCCACTGGAAACGACGCAGGTCCGCGAGGAGCTGGGCGGGCACGTGTTCGGGTTCGAGGAGTTCGCCGTACAGGGCGGGCACCGACACGTCCGCCAGTACCGCCCGGCGTGCCGACACCGCGTCACCGGCGGCCGTACGGACGCCGACGGCCCGCCCGCCGCGGACGACGATCCGCTCCACGCGCTGTCCGCAGCGCACCCGTCCTCCCCGTGTCTTCAGGCGTCGGGTCAGCGCGTGGGTCAGGGCGCCGGAGCCGCCGACGGGGACGGGGAAGCCGTACGTCTGTCCGAGCATGGCCATCAGCCAGCCGAAGCCGCCGCTGCCCGCCGACTCGGGGGCGAGGTCGGCGTGCAGGGCACTGCCGGCCAGCAGCAGGCGCCCGCCCTGCCCACGGAACTCCTCCTCCCCCATGCGGCGCACCGGCAGTACCAGGGAGCGCGCCATGCGCAGGCCGCCCGCGGCCCTCAGCCGGAGCGCCAGCCGGGCCGCCGCTCGAACGGGCGGGAAGGGTGTGAACAGCGAGTCCAGGAGGTCGGGGTACACGCGCTGCCACACGTCGTGCAGTTGCCGCCAGGCGGCCCCGTCGCCCGGCGCGAAGGCCTCGAGGGACGCGGCGGTCACGGCGACGTCGCGGTCGAGGACGGCGCAGCTGCCGTCGGTGAGGGGATGCGCCAGCACGCTGGGCGCGTGGCTCCACCGCAGCCCGTGGTCCTCCAGACGCAGGGCGGCCAGGACCGGCGAGGCCGCGGCGAGCGGGTAGAAGGAGCTGAAGAGATCGTTGACGAAGGCGGGGTCGACGCCCCGGTCGTGGCGTACCGCGCCGCCGGGCTCCGGCTGCTCCTCCAGCACCTCGACGCTCCACCCTGCGTCCGCCAGCACGTTGGCCGCCACCAAGCCGTTGGGGCCCGCGCCGATCACCACGGCGTCAGGCATGGCCGACTCCGTCCTCGCCCGGCACCGCGGACACGGCGTGCGCCCTCCGCAGACCGCGGTGGGCGTCCTGGACCTCGCTCTCGCACAGCCGGGCGAGGCGGCCGAGCATGGCGCGGTGGCGCAGCTGGATCAGCGCCTCGAAGCCCATATTGTGCAACCGGCCGCCCGCTCCCTGGAGGGGGTGCTCGTCCACGAGCACCAGGCACTGCTCGCCCCACGGCCGCAGCTCGATGGCGATGCGTGCCGTGCCGAACACGCCGGCGTACGCCTCCAGCTCCAGGCACACGCCGTCCTCGCAGCGGCGGACAATGGTCTCGTTGAGGAGTCGGAGGGGGCCGAGCCGGACCTCGTAGCGAATGACCGCGCCCGTTCGCGGCCATCGCCCGCTGACCGGCCGCGACCGTGAGGTTCCCACGACCCACTCGGCGTACCGGTTGCCGTCGGCGAGGACGGCCCATACCGCACTCGGGCTGACGTGGATCAGACGATGGCGAACGGCCATGGAGACCTCCAGGGTGGCTCGACCGGGGCGCGCGGCGGGAGCGGGCCCGCTGCCCGTGGCCGTGTCCGCGGCCACGCCCGAGTGCCCGCGCGTCACGGGTCCAACCAGCCCTATTGGTTCAAATCGGCCTTACTGGGATGTATTGAGTTCTCCACTGCCCACAGCCAACCGGCCGCCCACAGCCAACCGCGCCGCGCGTCACCACACGCGCGCCTTCGCACCCGCGCTCGCGCCCGGAGCGGTCGCTGTCACGCCAACAGGGCGGCGACCTTCGAGCGGACGACGTCCCAGGCGGCGGACGAGAGGTCGATGAGTTCCGTGCCTCGTAGCGCGTGCAGGGTCTGCGCCGTGTCGGGGGTGCAGGTGGCGCTTCCGCTCAGCACGTCGTAGCCGTCGCGGACGGCGACTCGAAGGCGGCGGTTTCCGCCATCGCCGGTATGGACCGCGGCGGCGACCACGAGGGGCGGCGGGCCGCCCGCCTCCGCGGCCAGCTTGAAGAACGCGCTGGCGACCGGCTCACGCCAGCGGAGGCCGAGCAGGACGGGCCGCTTGGCCACCACCTCGGACAGGTCCGTCTCGCGGATGCCGTCGGCTTCCAGCACCGTCGCCCTGGCGTCCAGGACGATGGCCGCGGGAAGCAGGCAGCGAAGCGTGCTGCCGACGAGGTTGCCGCCGACGGTCGCGCTCCGCCGTACCGCCCCGGTGCCCACCTGGGCGGCGGCCAGGCGCAACGCGTCCGGCACTCGGTCGTCTATTCGATGCAGCACCACGGCGCCGCCCACGGTGGTGCGCTCCAGGACATTGGCCTCGGGCACCTCGCGCAGCGACATGGCCACTTCGGGGAAACCGTCCCGCTGCCAAGTGGCCCAAAGGAGCGTCGCCCCACCGATCGGCACAGCCCCCTCGGCCAGACACTCCTGCGCTTCGGACACAGACGTGGGCAGACGCAACAGCACGGTCACCACCCTGCCTTCCTCAAGAGACGGATAGAGGCGATAGGAGGCGTGTTTCGGCCACCCATCCCGCGGTAAGACAATCTCTCCGCCAGGGGGCGCGTACAGGGCTCACGCAAGCACAGGCGCCTTGCGCCGACGGTCACGGGCGCGGGTGCGGGCAGGCACCCGCATGCCAGGGCATGACAGATCTTGACCGCTTCGTTGTCTGAGCCGCGCGCTGTGGGGAACACGGGACGGATGAGCGAATCGGAGATTCCGCAAGGCGACGACCGGGCCGTGGACGTGTACCTGGAACTCCTGCGCATCCGGATGGACACGGAGGACTACCGCCTCCTGCTGCGCGCGGTGCAACCGGTCCTGCAGGCGATCGACGAGCAACGCCTCGCCAGCTCCGACCTAGCGCTCGACCCCGGGGCCGTGGACGGGCTGCCCCCAGAGGTCCGCGACGAGGCCGCCCTCGTCATCGCCACCGCCGTCACCGGCCGTCTGGACAACGAAGTGGTCGAGATCGACGTCGACGAGACCGGCCCCGTCAGGATCGTCACGGACGCCACCACCGCCTCCGACCCCGCCCGCCTCCGTGAAATCGCCGACTACATCCGGGAACAGCACAAACAGACCGAAGAGCTCCGGGGCATCGCCGAGGCAAGCGGACTGCCCACCGACTTCTGAGCGGCGGCGGGCCGCGGTGCCGTATGCAGGCATGGCCGGCGCGGCGCAGCTGCCCGGCCTGATAGGCAAGTATTTACTTGCCTATGCTGGTGTCGTGGCCGACGACCTTTTCAAAGCCTTGGCCGACCCCACCCGCCGCACCATCCTCGACGAGCTGACAGAGAGATCCGGACAGACGCTGTTCGAGATCTGCTCGCGGCTGAGCATGAGGCATCAGCTCGGCATCTCGCGCCAGGGGGTCTCCCAGCACCTCGCGGTGCTGGAGGCCGCCGGGCTCGTCGAGGTGCGGCGTGAGGGCCGCTACAAGTTCCACGATCTGAACACCGCCCCGCTGCGGCAGATCACCGAGCGATGGCCCGTGCCCGACACACCCGCACCGGAGGAGAGCACCCCATGAGGATCCAACTGACCAGCGTCTTCGTCGACGACCAGGCCAGGGCCCTGCACTTCTACACCGAGATCCTCGGCTTCGTGAAGAAGCATGACGTCCCCGTGGGGGAAAAGGACCGGTGGCTGACCGTGGTCTCCCCCGAGGAACCCGGCGGCACCGAACTCCTCCTGGAGCCTGTCGGCCACCCGGCCGCCAGAACCTACCGCGACACGCTCGTTCAGGACGGCATCCCGCTTGCCCAGTTCGCCGTCGACGATGTGAAAGCGGAGTACGAGCGTCTGCACGGCCTCGGCGTCCGCTTCACCCAGGAACCCCTGGAGATGGGCCCCGTGACCACCGCCGTCTTCGACGACACCTGCGGCAACCTGATCCAGATCGCGACAGCGCCGGAGTAGACGGCCGCTGCGCGCGCCCCTGGGCCGCGCGCCCGGACTGAGCGGGCAGCAGGCGGTAGCTCGTCAGTACTCGTTACGGCGCCGCAGCATGAAGGGCCGGCCGTCCGGGTCGGCGAGCAGGCGGTGGAGAGGCGTGTAGAAGTTCCTGGCCGTACGCGAAAGGCTCGGTGGGCGATAGGCGCGCAGGCGCCCGGATGGTCTGGGGCCGCGGCGGCCGTCGTCGTACCAGGCGTCCAGTGCGGCGGCGCTCGCCGCGAAGGCGTCGAAGGCGGTCCGGGGGTCGCAGAGCGGGTCCGGCGCGTGTGGGGTGCGGGGTGCTTGCAGGTCCAGGTGCTCGTGCGCGAGTTCCAGTCGCAGGTTCCTGGCGAAGCCGCGTGCGCCGTCCCCAAGGCCTCCGGGGTCGAGCGGCTCGCGTGGGTCTGTGGTCTCGTCCAGGACGGCGCAGGTGAGTTCGGAGTCGTGGGTCCAGGAGCGGAGGTTGATGTTGTCCGATCCGACCGAGGCCCACACGTCGTCGATCACGCACACCTTGGCGTGTACGTACACCGGTGTCCCCGCATGGTTCTCCAGCCCGTACACCGCGACGCGCCCACCAGCGGCACGGCGCAGCCGGTCCAGGGCTGTGATCCGGCCGATCAGGTTCATCGGCAGGGTGAGCCGGCCGTCCTGTTCGGGGACGGAGGGGATGACCGCGATCAGGAGCAGGCCGGGGTTGGCGGTCAGCGCCTCGGCGAAGGATTCGACCACGTGTGGGGACCACAGGTACTGGTCCTCCAGGTAGATCAGCGCCCGGGCCCGCCGCAGCGCCTTGCGGTAGCCGCGCGCGATGCTGCGCTCGCCGTCGGGGGCGAAGTCGTAGCCGCGCAGCAGCCGGTTGGGGTAGGTGCGCAGTAGCTGGAGGGTGTGGGTGCCGCAGGGGGCGGGGTCGGGTGCCTGGGGCGGCAACGTATCGGCGTGGGTGTCCTCGCCGTGAGCGAGTTCCCGTAGGCGGACGAGGGGGCTGCGGGTGAGGGGCGCGGGGTCATTCCAGCGCTCGCGGAAGCCGGTCTCGATGTCGCCGACGGCCGGCCCGCGTATCGCGAGCTGGATGTCGTGCCACGGTGGGTGCGGTCCGTACGCGGCGGCGAGGGGCATCGACTGCGGATCGCCGCGGTGCGTCGCGTCGTCATTGCGGTTGTGGCACAGGTCGATGCCGCCGACGAACGCGATGTCGAGCTCGGGGCGGCCCGGGTGCCGCAGGACGACGAGTTTCTGGTGGTGCGAGCCGCCGGGGCGTACCCGCATGTCGAGGAGGCATTCCCCGCCTCCCGCTTCGACCGCCTCGCCGAGGTGGCGGTTCTCGGCCTCACTGAACTGGAAGCGGTCCAGGTGGGAGCGCCAGAGCAGCCCCTTGACGATCACTCGGCGTGCGGCTGCCTCGCCCAGGACGGTGCCGATCTCGGTGCCGGGGCCGTCGAGGCGCTCGTCGGGGTCGCCCCGCCAGTCGGTGAACAGGAGCAGGTCTCCCGCTCGCTGCGCTCGGATCGCGCCGAGGAGTTCCGAGAAGTACGTCGCGCCATGGACGAGGGGCCGCACCAGGTTCCCGCGCGACCAGGCCGCCCGATCCGACCGGCGGCTGTCCAGACGTGTGGCGCTGTTGCCGCGTTCGCCCGGGGTCAGGAGCCAGTCGGTGGGTTCCACAACCAGGTCCTCCGGAACCAGTCATCCAGAATCGTTCATCCAGAACAGCCATCCGGACAACACACACGGGTACCCCGTTCACGGCTCCTCACCCTGGAGCCTCGGAAGCCGAGGCCTGGAGATGCCGCCGGGGTCGGACTCGCACGAGCCCCGCACAAGCCGCTGAGCCCGCGACAACTCCCGTGGATTCACGCAGAGTTGACAGACGCGTATGAGACATGACGACGGCTCATCCTCGGGTATCGGCTGCCTGGGGTCGAGGGCATGCGGGACCATGAGGCATGCGCCCGGATGCTTGGCATTTCACCGAAGACATGGACGACGTTCTCGCCCGGGCCGGAGACTTCCTCCGCTCGCGCCCCGTCATGCACAACACGCCGCTCACCGTGCTGGAGAACTGGCGGACCCGCCCTGGCACGTACGCCCCCGGCACCGTCCTCTTCGGCCGGTTGGAGTCCGAGGGCGGGACCCAGGCGATCTTCTTCCGCCCGCCGACGCGCCGGCTGACCCTCACCCCGCTCTCCCCCGAGCGGGCCGACGCCCTCGCCGCCCGTCTGGCCGGCCTCGGCCACGAGCTCGCCGGCGTCACCGCGGACCACGACACCGCCACCGCGTTCGCCGAGGCCTGGCAACGGCACACCGGCGCGACACCGACGCTCCGCGTCCGGATGCACCTGTACCGCCTGGGCACGCTCACTCCGCCGGAGCCGCACCCGGAGGGACGCGGCCGGATCGTGGGCGAGCAGGACCACGAGCACCTCATGCGCTGGTGCCGTGAACTCGCCGCGGACCTCGGGGAGATCGTCACCATCGACGCCGACTCCTGGGCCGGCACCCGCTTCGCCGAGAAGCACTACACGTTCTGGGAGACCCCGGACGGCACCCCCGTCTCCCTGGCGGGCGCGAACCCTGTGGTCGCCGGCATGGTCCGGGTGGACCCCGTGTACACCCCGGCCCACCTCCGCGGTCGCGGCTACGCGGCCGCCGTGTCCGCCGAGGTGAGCAGGGCCGCGCTCGCCGCCGGCGCCACGGAGGTCGTGCTGTTCACCAACGCGGCCAACCCCACCAGTAACGCCCTCTACCAGCGCCTCGGGTACCGCCGGGTCGCCGACTGGGCGCCGTACGACTTCGCGTACGCCGAACCGGAGGCCCGTCAGGAACCACGAGCACGGTAGGCGCAGCCGACACCACACCCATGACCTGCCCCCGTCCGCCCGCGTCCCGACTACTCCGGTCCTGCCGTAGGCCGCCGGAGCGCCTGGTACACCGACCACCCCACGGCCACCAGCGGTACGGCCACCACGGCACCGATGACCCCCGCCGCGACGGCACCTCCGACGACGGCCAGCGCGACCACCACGGGGTGCAACCGGACGGCCCAGCTCATCACGATGGGGTGCAGGAGGTGACCCTCGATCTGTCCGATGACCACGATGAGGGCCACGACCAGCAGGGCGATCAGCGGTCCCTTCGACGCCAGCGCGACGACCGCGGCGACGGCCAGAGCGATCGGCGATCCGATCAGCGGGATGAACGCGGCCACGAACTCCAGCAGAGCCAACGGCACAGCCAGCGGCACCCCCAGAACGAAGAGCGCGATACCGACGAGGACCGCGTTGAGGCCCGCCACCAGCAGGATGCCGTGCGTGTAACCCGTGAAGGTCCGCCAGGCAGCCGTGCCGCCGACCGTGAAACGCTGCCGCGCCGCCACGGGGAGCTGGTCGCACAGCCACTGCCACTGGCGGTCGCCCGAGTGCGTGACGAACACCCAGAACAGGGCCAGGGCGAGCACGGTCAGCACCTCGACCAGCCGGCTCGCGCCGCTGAGCGCCGTACTGATGAGGGTGGAGCGGTGGCTCGACAGGAGCCTGCCGACACGGGACTGCAGATCATCGAACGCATCCGGCGGAAGGCGGAAGGGAGCCTCCTCCAGCTGACGTTCGGTCCGGTCGACGCCCTCCACGAACTCCTTCTCCAGCCCCCTTCGCTGATCCGCCACGATCTCCCCCACCAGGACCAGGCCCCCGAGGACCAGGACGATGCCGCCTATGAGGGCGGCGGCGACCGCGAGTGGGCGGGGCATGAAGCGCGCCAGGAGGCCGGCCACGGGCCGGAACACGGCCGTGATGACCAGGCCGAGGAAGACGGCGACGGCGATCCGGTGGAACTGGCCGAGCACGGAGAAGGCCACCCGGACGACGACGCCGACGGCGATGATCCGCCATGCGTACGCGGCCGCTGTCCGCAGCGCGTCCGGCACCCGCGACTCGCCGCCGCTGGAGCGTCCGTCCGGCGAGGCGGGCGGATCAGGGGACGTGGACACCTCATCCCCCTACCACCCTGCGGCCCCCGGACCGCCGAGCCGACCCCCGATTCCCCGAAGGCCGGTAACCGTGAGGGACGTCAGGTCATGGCACGGTGCTCCGGACGCTGATCAGGTCGGTGACCGCCTGGAGGCCCCCGTCGGCGAGGGCGGCGCGTTGGCGCTCCGCTCCGGTCCCGTTCCGCAGGAGCCGGTCCGTCAGAGCCGTCACCTGCCGGGTGTCGTCGGACGCGTCGAGTGCGGGAGCGACATGTTGGAGGAGCTGGTGCAGCACCGCGCGGGCAGACCGAGATGTGCCGCCCGGGTCGACCAGGGTGTCGCAGAGTCCGTGGCGGGCGGCGTGCCACATGGTGGCCCGCAGCAGTTCCGGGTCCTGGTCGGGTACGGGGGCCCCGGCCGCCGTGTCCGCCAGAGCGGTCTTGACGAGGGCCCGGATGATCCCGGCGAGCATGACCGCCTCGTCCGCGCTGAGCTGGACGTCCGAGCACCGGATCTCGACGGTGGGGTAGCGGGGCGACAGGCGGGCCTGCCAGTACACCTGCCCGGTGTCGGCGATCAGACCGGCGTCCAGCAGCCGCTGCACCCGCCGGTCGTAGTCCGCGGCGTCCTCGAAGAACGGGGGCATGCCGCTGACCGGCCAGCGGCCGAAGATCACCGTCCGCCAGCTCGCGAAGCCGGTGTCCTGGCCGTCCCACAGCGGGGAGTTCGCGGACACGGCGGTCAGCGTCGGCAGCCAGGCCCGGATCCGGTTGAGGACCTGTACGCCCTCCTCCCGGCCGGGCACGCCGACGTGTACGTGCATGCCGTTGACCAGCTGCTCCGCCACCAGTTGGGGCGCCTGAACGACCATGGCCCGGTAACGCGCCTCGTCGGTGACGGCCACGCGACGACCGCGGCGCAGCGGCCATGCCCCGCACGCCGCGACACGGCAGCCGTGGTCCTCGGCGGCCACGGCGACGGCCTGCCGCAGACGCAGCAGATGTCCCCCGGCCTCCTCCAGCGTCTCGCACACCGGGGTGGCCACCTCGACCTGGGACTGGAGCAGTTCGTGCTGCACTTCCTGGTCGGCCGCGAGGCGCCCCAGCCCCGCCGCCACCCGCACCTCGTCCCCCTGTGGCACCGGCAGGCCGGTGGCCGGGTCGAGCAGGAGGTACTCCTCTTCCACGCCGATCGTCGTCATCGACCGCCCTTTTGTTCCGCCCGGCTGCCGGGCCGGCTCCCGATGCGTCTGTCCGACGCACCTTCACACAGCAATGGTTCGCCGCGCGAGCGGCATGTACGTGGCTCTCCGAGTGCCGCGACCACGGCAAAACAAACCATGAGACAGTCCGGGGCGGGCTGCGACGTCAGGGCAGGATGGGGATGTCAGGGCAGGATGGAGTCGACGTACCCGCCGTCCACCCGCAGTGCGCCGCCGGTGGTGGCCGAGGCCTGGTCGGAGCTGAGGTAGACCACCATGTTGGCGATCTCCTCCGGTTCGATCAGGCGCTGCAGCAGGCTCTGCGGGCGGTGCTCCCGCATGAAGGTGCGCTGGGCCTCGTCCCAGGGCACCTCGCGGTCCACCAGTTCGTAGACGAAGTCCTCCACGCCGCCCGTGTGGGTGGGGCCGGCGATGACGGAGTTCACCGTCACGCCCGTGCCGGCCGCCTGCTTGGCGAATCCTCGGCTGACCGCGAGCAGCGCTGTCTTGGACATGCCGTAGTGGATCATCTCGGCCGGGGTGACGATCGCCGAGTCGCTGGCGATGTACTGCACACGCCCCCAGCCTCGTTCGGTCATGCCCGGCAGGAAGAGCCGCGTCAGGCGTACGGCGGACAGCACGTTCACCTCGAAGTAGCGCCGCCACTCCTCGTCGCTGATCGCCAAGGGGTCGGCGGCGCCGAAGACGCCGAGGTTGTTGATGAGGACGTCCACCTCCGGCAGCATCTCGGCCACCTGGTCGGCGCCCTCCTGCGTGGTCACGTCCGCCGGCACCGGCACCCACGACGCTCCGGGCACCTCCTGTGCCAGCTCGGCGACGCTCCGCTCCACCCGCTCCGGGTTGCGGCCGTTGACGCCGACGCGGGCACCGGCGCGCGCCAGACCGGCGGCGATCGCCGCGCCGATGCCCTGGGTGGAACCGGTGACCAGAGCGGTGCGGCCCTTCAGATCGATCTGCATGTCCGGCAGCTCCTTTCTGTGCCCTTCGCGTCCTGCACATGCGATCGCCGGGTACCCGGGGAGATCAGTTGCACACGCGCTCTATAGGCAAGCACTCGAATGAGGCGCACGCAACGAATGTGGGGCGCGCAGGAGCTGGATCAGGCGGGTGCCCAAAGCGTCGACGTCAGCGTCCCGTTGAACTGCGTTCCCGCTCGACCGCTACCGGGTGAAGACCTCGTTCCGGGTGGACCCGGTGGAGCAGAGCTTCTTCTCGTCGGCCGTCATCTTGCGGGACTTGACCACGACCGCGTTGTGCTTGCCGTCCGTGCCGTTCGGGGCGGGGCCGGTGATCACGTCGGGTACGAACCAGTAGTAGTGGCCCCACTTGGGGTCCTCGTAGTGGGTCTGCCAGGTGCCGGATATCTGCTGCATCACCTGGGCGCGGGAGATCCAGCCCACTTCCCCGGGCCGCACGGTCACGGTGAAGGTGCTGGTCTCCGTGTGCGAGCTCTGCCAGGTGTAGTTGTACGTCGCGGTCACGCTGGCGGTGACGATGCCTTCGATGCCTCCACCGACGGTGACCGAGCCTCCCACCGAGTGGGAGGAGCCCACGGTGTCCGCCCACGACATCGTCTGGGAGGCGGGCGAGGCCGTGCAGTTGTAGAGCAGTTCGGAGACCTGGCGGGGCTTGCCGAGGTAAGCCTGGCCGATTTCCGGGGAGTTGAAGCTGCACTTCCCTTCTCCGGAAGCGCAGTCGGCCACGATCTGCTCCGCGGTGGGCTGGTCATCGGCCACAGCGGGCACGGCAGCCACCGCGATCGTCCCGAGCGCGGACGCCGTCAGCGCCAGCGTGCGGCCGCCGTACCGCAGTGTGCGGCTCATCGTCATCTTTGTTGCCTCTCACCGTACGTGGGGGGTCGGTGAACACGCGGCCCCCTGTTACGGCGGGGGCCGCGGTCACCGTGTGATGCCCACGAGGCTCACGTAATCGACGACCGAGCTACACCAAGAACTCGCAAAGTTGTATTTGATTTCCAAAAATGATGAACAGTCAATTTCATTGCCGGTAAGGGTTCTTGGGCAAGGAGAGGGCGAGAACGGCCCGGTCGTCGTCGTCCGACCGCGCCGACCAGCGTTCCGCGTCGGTCCGGACGAACGACACGACCGTCTCCGGGCGGAGTACGCGCTCGCCGGAGAACCGTTCGCCGAGCCGTTCCTGGACCGGGTAGAAGACGCCGTCCGCGTTGCGCGCCTCGCTCACGCCGTCCGTGTGCAGGACGAGCACCTCCGAAGGGCGGAGCGGGTGCACCGTCGTGTCGACACCTCCGCCCGGCGCCAGTCCGCCCAGCCCCAGTGGCAGTCCGGGCGCCGTGACCAGCCGACGGGCGCCCTGCGGGCCGACCACCCGGGGCGAGGGGTGGCCGCGGTCGACGATCCGTACCTCGCCGCCGTCCGGCGGGAACTCCAGCACCAGCGCGGTCACGAACAGCTCGGGATCACTGTCGTCGCCGACCGGGCTGTTGCGGGCGATACTGAGCTCCAGCCGCTCGGCGAGACTGCTCAGGCTCCGCCACTCATGGGCCGAGACCCGGAAGCTGCCCAGCACCGCCGCGACCGTCTGGACCGCGTCCAGCCCTTTGCCGCGGACGTCGCCGATGATCGCCCGCACCCCGAAGGGCGTCTCGCACACGTCGTACAGATCCCCGCCGACGAGCGTGCCGCCCTCCCCGCCTCGTAGAACCCGGCGGCGCGCACCGGCCCGAGTCTGCGCGGTACGGGACGCAGCAGGGTCCGCTGCATGGCCTCCGCGACCGAGCTGGCCCGGATCAGATGTCGCCGCCTCGTCTCCCGCTGCCGGGCCAGCGCGACGCCGGCGATGCCGATGAGGGTCGTGGCGATGTAGACGGCGATGTGGTGCTGCTCGTCGAAGTGGCCGGGGCGCCGGGCGGCCATCCACATCTGCAGTCCCAGGCACACCACGGCCGACATCGCGGTGCCCCGCGGGCCGCGCGTCGCGGCGGCCAACGGCGGTACCGCGATGAGCATGAAGCTCACCGGTTCACGGCCCCTGACGATCACTTCGGCGAGCACGTCGACGAGGACGCGGCCAACGGCAGCCACCACACCCACTCGCGCAGGGAGGGCGGTCGCAGTTCGGGGCGGAGGTTGTGGCCGGTCATGGCGCGACCTGGTTTTCCTGCCCGCCGGGGCCGGGCGCGGAGTCCGTGGTCTCGGGGGCCGTCGTGCAGGGGGCCGTCGTCGTGCAGGGGGCCGTCGTCGTGCAGGGGGCCGTCGTCGCGCAGGGGGCCGGTCGGCGGGCCATCGGGGGCGGCCCGGCATGGCCGGACCGATGCGGGCTCCGTGTCAGCCCCGCCCGCCGGTCATGGCAGCCGCCTGTCACGAGGTGCCCGCGAGCCGAGCTGCGGGACCCTGCCGAGCGCCACGAGCCGATGGCGTACGGCGATGACGACGACGGACGCCGCCAGGATCACCGCGCCGCCGAAGCGGAGGATCGTGTCGTACGTCCGCGCGGCCGGCGAAGACTCAGCGCGCATGAGCACGTTCCTCTCAGGCCGACGCCGCCGCGGCGTCGTTGGGCGGGCCGGGCATGCCATCCACTGCCCATTGTCGGCCGACCCCGTAGGGACCGCAGCCCGACCGATCCGTACCGCTCCAGGTCGCTGAGGGACGAAGACGGGCCGCGACGCCGGCGGAAGAGCGTCGTGCCGAGCAGATCCGGACGCTGCTGGAGTTGGTCCGATACGCACGGGAGGCCGAGGGCGTGGCGCACGCGCAGCCGCGCCGGTAAGAGGTCGGCGACGAGTGGTACGTGACGGCCGGGCCGGCGATGGACGGTCTGCGCATGGCCGAGAAGGGCGTCGAGTCGTTGTGCGCAGCTGAGCTTCACACACCGGCGTCCGCCTACGCCCGCGCCCCGCAACCAGCCGGTCTGGCAGGACCGCGGCGAAGGAAGCCCGGCCGAGTCCTTCGAACCGTTCAAGGCCGAGTTTCTCGCCGCCGCACGCCGCGGTCCGGACTGACATCAGGGCTGCGCTGACATCACTCGCCGCGACGCCTCGCAGTACCCGAAACCCCCGGAGCAGGTCCGCTCCCGAAGACTCCCGAAGCCTGGGGGAGCGCGTCCGGCGAAAACGCTGTGCCGCGCCGGCTCCCGCAGGAGCAGAATCGCACCCATGGCGGACATGCGAGCGTTCCGGGACGCGGTCACCGGCTGGGCGGCGGGCAGCCCCGGTGGACCGGCCGCCGAGCTGGCCGTGCGGCTGCGCGTGCGTACCGCGGTACTGCTGGAAGGGCCGAGCGACCTCGCGGCCGTCGAGACGCTGGCCGCGCGCCATGGCCGGGACCTGCCCGCCGAGGGCATCTGCGCCCTGCCGATGGGCGGGGCCATGAGCGTCGGCCGCTACGCCGGCCTTCTCGGGCCGCCCGGGTTGGGGCTGCGCCTCACCGGACTGTGCGACGAGGGCGAGCAGCGCTTCTACGACCGCGGCCTCGAGCGGGCCCGCGCGCCGCGGACAGGGTTCTTCGTGTGCGTGTCGGACCTGGAGGACGAGCTCATCCGCGCACTGGGCGTGCCGCGGGTCGAAAAGATCGTCGAGGCTGAGGGCGATCTCCCGGCCTGGCAGATCTTCGTGCGCCAACCCGCACAACAGGGCCGCCCCCCGCAGCAACAGATGCGGCGCTTCCTCGGCACGAAACGAGGCCGCAAGATCCGCTACGGCCGTCTCCTCGTCGAGGCCCTCGACCCGCAGCGCGTCCCCGCTCCCCTCGCCCATCTGCTCGCGAGCCTGTGATCCCAGGGCCGGTCCGGACCGGCCACAGCGCCGGCGTGAACTGCCCCGCCTACCCGGGAGCGTTGAGGCGAGCCCGCCACAGGTCACGCAGCAACGCGATCTCGGCCATGTGGTGAACGAACTCCAGGTTCGCTCCCCACCGCACGGAGATGAACGGCTCCCCGGGGGCGGAACCGTACGGATACTGCGAGAAGCCGACCGTGTCGAGCTCTGCTTTCCATTCGACCAGCAACCGGGCACCGGCTCCCACAGGTACCCGTCGTCCCCGAGCCCCGTCAGCCGCGCCTGCGCCATCTCCCTGGCGCGGTCGAACTGGTCGATCAGCACGCCCAGTCGGTCGGTCCGCACGCCCTCCGGCTCCATGCCGGCCTCCTCACGGTCGCGTCTCGCACGAGGCTGCGCTCGCACCCAAGTCACCGAGCCGCCCCATGGGGTGCGACCGATTTCCCCGCCCGCGAGACGCGACACCGCGTTGGACCGGGCCGTGCATACGCGTACCCGCCAACCGCCCCCGTTGAGCGGCTTCGGCCGCACCCGAATCGGGGCCGGGACCGGTCCCGGCCCGCCGGTGGTCGAATGCGCTGACGTCAGGAGTGCCACCTGGTCACCGGCCGGGGGTGGCTCACAGGTCACGGGACGCGGAGAGTCGGATGAGAAGTCCGGTACGTGAAGGTGTCATCGCTCTGGCTGCGGCGGCTCTGCTGGCATCCTGCAGCGCAGGCCCGACGGAGGAACGCGACAGTTCGGCGGGCACCGGGTCGCCGCCGGCCAAGCCCACCCGGAAGGCTCTCGACCTCAGCGGCGATCCACGGGCCGCGGCGCCCTCGACGTTCGACAGCAACGTGGCCCATGTTTTGCCGACGGGCCCTGAGGGTTACCCCACCATCGCTCTGTACGGGCGCGCGGCCTGGCTCTCGCACGCGTCCGGCGTGACGGTGTACGACCTGGCCACGGGCAAGACCGTCACTGACATCACGACCCGGAACGCGCCCACGTACGACCTGCCGGCGCCACGCGATCTGAGCGAGAAGCAGGCCGAGATGATACGAAGCCGCGTGTCCTTCCCTGTACCGGTGCGGATCGGCGGCGCACCGGCCATGCTCACCGTCGTGCCCGTCCAGCTCGCCGAGCAGGGCGGCGGTTCGGCCCAGGCCGGGTTCGAGGTGATCGCGGCGCGGGCGGACGACGGCAAGCTGATCTGGCGGCTTCCCGTGGACATCTACGGCGACCCGGTCGGCAAGCTCGGCGCGCTCCAGGTGTCGAGCGGCGACGGCGTCGCGACCGTCACCTGGACGGAGGACGGCTACCCGACCGGCACCTTCGCGGTCTCGTTGGACGAACCCCGCATGCTGTGGCAGCGCGCGGGCTTCTGGAAGGTCGGCGGATCCGGCGACGCCGTGCTGGGCTTCCGCGAGGAGCCGGACGAGGACTACTCGTTGGCCGGTGTCGCCGCGACCGACGGGCGCGACCTATGGGTCAAGGAAGTACCGGACGGCACCACCTGGTCGATCGCCTCGAACGGCGCCCCCTTGGCCAAACTCGACGACGACAGCGAGCAGGCGAGGCTCATCGAGATCGCGACCGGCGACTTCGTCCTGTCCAAGCGGGGCGGACTGACCAAGCGCATGCACTGCGACCACGGCGACGACGGCACCGTCCTGCTGTGCGCCTCGAAGCAGGACGGCGCGATCGCGGTGGACGACGCCGGCAAGATCCTGTGGCGCCGGGCGGCGGGCGACGGGCCGGACGACTGGAACGGCACCGTGGAAGCCGAGTTCAAGGACGCGTTCTACGTCAAGGGCAAGGATGGAGCGTTCGTGGTCGACGGGCGTACCGGACGAACGGTCAGCGCCGAAGCGGGCGTTGTCCCCGATCGCGTCAACGCCTACGCCGCGCTCGTGTACACCGGCACCGGCACCGAGGTCCACCACGCCGAGCCCTGAGAGGAACCGACGGCCGACAGGCGATCTCGGTCCGCGCCGAGCCGTCCGCCCTGCGCCCGGGCGCCTGTGGCCGGCCGGCCTGGCCCCGTCAGGGACTGATCCGAACGGACGCTCGGGCACGCGGGTGATACGGCGGCCGACACCTCACGTAACGCACCGCGCCCACCGGGCCGGGCCCTACACATGGCAGGAAGCCGTCCCGGCCGCCTGCGCGGCCGACCCGAAACCCCAAGGAGCAACACCTCATGCGCGCTGCGGTACTGCACGCTCCCGGCGACATCCGGGTGGAAGAGATCGCCGACCCGACGATCACCGCCCCGACGGATGCCGTCATCCGGCTCTCGGCGGCCTGCGTCTGTGGCTCGGACCTGTGGCCCTACCGCGGTGTCGAGGCCGTCGACGGGCCCACCCCGATGGGGCACGAGTACGTCGGCGTCGTCGAGGAGGTCGGCAGCGAGGTCAAGAGCGTCAGGCCCGGCCAGTTCGTCGTCGGCTCCTTCGTGGCCTCCTGCGGCACCTGCGAGATCTGCCGCTCCGGCTACCCCTCCTCCTGTGTGAACCGCGTGTTCATGTCCCAGGTCGGCACCCAGTCCGAGCGCGCCCTGATCCCCCACGCCGACGGCACCCTCGTCGCCGTGCCGGGCACCCCGGACGCCGGCCTGATCCCCGACCTGCTCGCCGCCTCCGACGTGCTGGGCACCGGATGGTTCGGCGCGGTCGCCGCCGAAGCCGGGCCCGGCAGGACCGTGGCCGTCGTCGGCGACGGCGCGGTCGGCCTGCTCGCGGTCCTGGCCGCGCGGCAGCTCGGCGCGGAACGGATCATCGCGATGAGCCGCCACGAACCGCGCCAGAAACTCGCCCGCGAGTTCGGCGCCACCGACATCGTCACCGAGCGCGGCGAGGAGGGCGTGGCGAAGATCAAGGAGCTGACCGGTGGCCTGGGCGCCCACTCCGTCGTCGAAGCCGTCGGCACCCAGGAATCCATGCAGCAGGCCATCCGCTCCACCCGCGGCGGCGGGCACGTCGGCTTCGTGGGCGTCAGCCACGACGTCACCCTCAGCGGCGAGGAGCTCTTCTTCGCCCAGGTCCACCTGCACGGTGGCCCCGCGCCGGTACGCCGCTTCCTGCCCGAGCTGATCGACCTGATCTGGCAGCGGAAGATCAACCCCGGCAAGGTCTTCGACCTCGCCGTCCCGCTCGAGGACGCCGCCGAGGCGTACAAGGCGATGGACGAGCGTCGCGCCATCAAGGCCATGCTCACCGTCTGACCGAGCCCTCCCTGCGGGGGCCGCCCCGCACCGTACGGGGCAGGGCGGCCGGGGCGCCCGCGCCCGCCCCTCCCAGGAACCGGTTCTGGCCACCGCCCGCCCCTTCGACCCTGCTCGTGCGCTGACCCGTCATCAATGTCCGCGGCGCACACCGGCAAGGCATCTCGACTCACCGACGTGAAACTGGCACCGTAAACCGCCATGAAGTTGACCAAATCCGGGCAAACGGAAGCCTCGGTGCGCTGGAGGCTCGTGCTGGCCAGCACCACCATGCTCTTTGTCGAGCTGGCGCTGATCAGATGGGCGGGCGCCAATGTCGTCCACCTCAGCTACTTCTCGAACTTCATCCTGCTGGGCTCGTTCCTCGGCATCGGCCTCGGGTTCCTGATCCCCGCCGCGCGCGGACAGTGGCTGAAACGCTGGACACCGATCCCGCTGGCACTGCTGGTCGTCCTCGTGCGCGCGTACCCGGTGCAGGTGCGTCAGAGCAGCAGCGAGGTCATCTACTTCACCGCCGTGAAGACCACCGGCCTGCCCCAGTGGGTGACGCTGCCGGCCATCTTCCTGCTGACCGCGGTGATCATGGCGGGGATCGGCAAGATCACCGCCGACCTCTTCCGCCAGCTCCCCTCGCTCGACGCCTACCGCTACGACCTGCTCGGCAGCATCACCGGCTCGGTCTCCTTCGCCGTGCTGTCCTGGCTCCGCGCCCCCTCGGTCGCGTGGGGCGTACTCGCCGCCGTGGCCCTGCTGGTCCTCGGCGGGCGCCGCAACACGCTGCTGTACGGCATCCCCCTCACGGCGATGGTCGCCGCGCTGTTCCTGGAGTCGACCACGGCCGGCGTCTCCTGGTCGCCGTACTACAAGATCGAGCTCAAGGAATCGCCGACCACCACCCGGACGTACTACATCTCCGCCAACGGCGTGCCGCACCAGAGCACCGCGCCGCTGCCGGTGCTGATGCGGGAGAACTCGCCCTATCGGCAGGCCTACGACCAGACACCCAACAATCCGCACAAGCGCGTACTGGTCATCGGGGCCGGCAACGGCAATGACGTCGCGGTCGCGCTGGCGCACGGAGCGGAGCGCGTGGACGCGGTCGAGATCGATCCCCGGCTTCAGGAGATCGGTGCGCAACTGCACCCCGCCCGGCCGTACGACGACCCCCGGGTGCATGTGTACATCGACGACGGGCGGGCGTTCCTGGAGCGGACGAACGCCAAGTACGACCTCATCATCCTGGCGCTGCCGGACTCCCTGACGCTGGTGTCGGGGGCGAGCAATCTGCGGCTGGAGAGCTACCTGTTCACGCGGCAGGCGTTCGAGGCGGCCCGCGACCATCTGACGCCTGACGGCGCGTTCGCCATGTACAACTACTACCGCAAGAGCTGGCTGGTCGACCGTTTCGCAGGTGACCTCGACCAGCTGTACGGCCACGCGCCCTGTATGACGACGTTCAAGCGGAACGCGGCGGTGCTGGTGGCCGGGATGACCCCCGCCGACCAGTCCTGCAAGCAGATCTGGGAGCCCAGCGGCCCGGTCCCGGCGGCCGCGACCGACGACCACCCCTTCCCCTACCTGCTGCACCGGAGCATTCCCACCATCTACCTGGGCGCCCTGGGCGCGATCCTGCTGGTGACGCTGCTGGCGGTGCGCCTGGCCGGGGTCCGTATCCGAAGTACGCTCCGCTACACCGACATGTTCCTGCTGGGCGCGGCCTTCATGCTGCTCGAAACGAAGAACGTGATCGGCTTCGCGCTGTACTTCGGTACGACCTGGCTGGTCAACGCCCTCGTCTTCTTCGGTGTACTGCTCTCCGTCCTCGCCGCGGTCGAGGTCCGGCGCAGGTTGCGGCGGGTCAACCAACTCCTGCTGCAGCTCATGCTCTTCGCCTCGCTCGCCGTGGCCTGGCTCGTTCCGACACAGGCCGTACTCTCCCTGCCGCCCGTCGGCCGGCTCGCCGCCGCCATCGCACTGGCCTTCGCGCCCATCTTCTGCGCCAACCTCATCTTCTCCGACCGCCTCGCGCTGGCGCCCGACCCGACATCCGCGTTCGGCGCGAACCTGCTGGGTGCGCTGACGGGGGGCGCGCTCGAGTACCTGGCTCTGGTGACGGGCTATCAGGCTCTGCTGTTGGTCGTGGCCTTGCTGTACCTGGGAGCATGCGTCGCCATGCGCATCGCCGGACGCGGGCCGGGCGGGCAGGAGACGCGGATGCCGGACGAGACGGTGTCCGTCAAGAGCTAGCCACGACGCGGCACGCGGCCATGGCGTCGGCCGAATGAGCCGACCGGTAGGCGTACAACCCCTGCTCCGCGTCCCGTGTCTTCATCACTGACCGGAACTCACCGGAACTGACCAGAGCGCCCATTCCAACTCGTTCCAACGGGGGAACACATGAGCTTGGCCCGCACTCGCACCCACCACGGCACGGCCGCAGTCCTCACCGCCTTGATGGCGGCCGCTCTCGGTGCCGCCGGCGCCGGCGCCTCGAACGCCGGCACCGACACGCCGCAGACACGGCAGATCGCCTCTTCCGTCCTCGGCACCGACTACAAGATCACGCTGACCGCGCTCCGTTCGACGCAGGACGAATACGCCGCCTCTGTCCGTCTGCAGGTCTACACGCAGGCGAAGGGCGCCTGGAAGGAGTCGGACCGCGTCACCGTCGGCGAGGTGGACGGCTGGTTCTGGTACCCCCTCACCGGCACGGGCGCCGTCTGCCAACTCTCCACCGCGAGCACCGAACCCGCACCACTGACGGTGAGCCTGCTCCTCACACCGTCCCTCGGCTGCTCCGAACCCACCAACCTCGTCATCAAGGAAGGCCGCGTGTACGCGGGCTGAGCGACCTACGCCGTCGGGCCCCGGCCGGCAACCGCAGAGGCTTGCCCGTCGTGAGGGTCGGCGAGGTTGCACCGCCGGCGAACCCGCAGCGCCCCGTCGACGGCCGTGGCTCTCCCCTTCTCCTCGGCCCGTCGGCGAGGCCTGCGGTCAGCGTGTCGGCGGCCACCACTCGAACAGCAGCCTCGTCGCGTCGTCCCGGAGGCGGCCGGGCTGGGCGTCCAGGATGGAGTGGATCAGTCGCCGTAGGGTCCCCGGGGCCCGTTCGCCCGCGGCGGTCGCCCGGATGGCCGCGCCGCAGGGAGACCGGTGTGAGGGTCGGTGAGTGCACCGCGAGCACGCCGAGCCGCTCCGCGCCGTCCATCAGCGGGAGCCAGGCCGTCATGCCGCCGGCCTCGGACTCCTCCACGCGCAGGGACTGGGTGCGACAGGCCCAACCGGCGAGCGAGTCGTCGACCGGCAGCACGGGGGACGCGTCGGTCAGCGGGAGCAACTGGCGCTGCCAAGGACGGGCCGCTGCCCGCTCAACTGCGGCTGATCCGGTGCAGGACTCCAGGATCCGCCTCTGGACACCCGTGTCCGTCGAGCGCACTGCGAGGTACGGCACGGTTCTGCCGGAGCCCAGCAGGTCCAGGTCGGCGCGGCCCATGCCGGCCAGCGTGTACGGGGCCAGCGGGGTCCGGCCTGGTCGTCGCCCACCGTGCCTTCGATCAGCCCTGTGCCCTGGCACGGCGTTCAGCAGGCATCTCCTGGAGAAGTGCGCCGACCGCCGCTCATCGCAGAGTCGGGTTCTGGGACCAGACTTGCTGAAGGGGCCGGTAGTCGATCACGTGGATGTCCTCCTGCCGGAGAGCGTCACGGGCCTGCGGCGAGGTCAGGAACTCGTAGTCGGTCCGGCGCACGCGCCAGCCCTCGTCGGCCGCCTGCGACGCCTCGTCGCCAAGGCTGGGATGCACCGCCCATTCATTGAGCCCGGCGGGCAGGTCACGCAGCAGCTGCGCGTATCGGGCGGCCTTTCCCGCAAGGTCCAGTGAGAAGCTGTCCAGGAAGTCGTTGTCGGTGACCGGCAGCCCACGTCGCCGCATCGCCCGGCGCGCCGGTTCGAGCCAGACCCGGACCGCCAAGCCGTACTCCGCGGCCAGCATCACGGTCAGGTCGAGGATGTCGTCGCGGCCGCCGTCGGCCAGGCAGTGGAAGTCCAGGTGGGTCGGCGTGAGCCCGGCGTCGGCGACGGCATTGATCTGAGCACGGAACTCGAGTTCGACCTCATCAGGGCGCGCTCGGCCGAGCAGGGCCTCCCGTCCGGCGGGCGTCGGCGGAAACAGCCCGCCCGCGGGGTCCAGCAGTGACGAAACTCGTTCCTTGCCTGCCAACGGCCCCCACGGGATGCCGGGCAGGTCGCAGACCAGGGTGAGGTGGATGCCGAACGGGAGGTGCGGGCGCCGGCTGAGCAGTTCCATGGCCTGCGGCGCCGCGGGGCACGGGACCATCAGGCTGCACGAACTGGCGACGCCCTCCTCGACCGACTCGATCACCGCGGCGTTGACCGCTGGATACATCCCGAAGTCATCGCAGTTGACGATCAGCAGGCGAGCGTCCGGCGGGTATCCCAGTAACTCACTCGACCACACTACGGGCGTGACGGTCGCGGGTTCGATGATGTCGTCCACTCCCGCAGTCTGAGGCCCCGCCAGACGCCTCGCTCGGGAATTTGGCGCCGGCTGTCAGCGGTTCCACGCCTCCGGGCCGCCACCGCGCCACTCGATCAGCCCCGTCTGCCGCACGTACTCGGGATCCGCGTCCTCGATGCCCGCCCGGCGCAGGAACTCGGCGACGTCCAGGAGGCCGTACGCCATCCCGAGGAACTGGTCGTCCACGCGTACGCGCCGGCCACCGTCCTCGGCCGGCGGGTAGACGACGACGGGCTGCGTGCTTGCCATGGGACCAGGGTGCGGCGTGGGGCGCTCACCCGCATGTGGGGCGTGGCCGCGGGCGTCTCGGGGAGTCCGGCCGAGGACGTGGCCGTGGCCGTGGCAGGGGCAAGGGGGGGAGGACGGATACGGGAACCCTTCGGTGAAACCCGAGGGCCACCCAACTCCCTCGCACCAGGGCGTATGACCCATATGTGGCTTAATGTGGCTCTGGATGTACGGCCTTCCCGAGTCGGACCCTGAGTCCGAGCGACGACGGTCCTGGGCACCGCTGCTGGCGGTGTGCGCCGGGTATTTCATGGTGATCCTGGACGTGACGGTCCTCAACGTCGCCGTACCGGTGATCGGCCGCGACCTGTCGACCTCGCTCACCGGGATCCAGTGGATCACCGACGGCTACACCCTGGTCTTCGCCGGATTCCTGCTGACGGGTGGTGCGCTGGGCGACCGGCTGGGCAACCGTCGGGTCTTCTGCGCGGGAGTGTCCGTGTTCACCATGTCCTCGGCCGCGTGCGCGCTCGCGCCGAACGCCCCCTCCCTGGTGACGGCCCGGCTCGTGGAGGGGCTCGGCGCGGCACTGATCGTGCCCGGTTCCCTGGCACTGCTCCAGCAGGCGTACCCGGGGCCGGCCGCACGCTCACGGGCCTTCGGGCTGTGGGGGTCGATGGCGGGCATCGCGGCCTCCGCCGGCCCGCTGCTGGGCGGGCTGCTCGTCTCCACGGCGGGTTGGCGCTGGGTGTTCCTCATCAACCTGCCCGTCGGCGCTGTGTGCCTGCTGCTGACGCTGCGCCACGTGGCGCGCTCGCCCCGGCACGCCGGCCGGGCCCTGGACTGGCCGGCCCAGTGCGCGGTCGTGGCGGCGGTGGCACTGCTGACCGCGGCGCTCAACGAGGCCGGACGGCGGGGCTGGTCCGATCCGGCTGTGCTCGCCGGGGTGTGCCTGGCCGTACTGGCCGCCGTGGCGTTCGCGGTCCGCGAGCGACTTGCCCGCTCTCCCGTGCTGCCGCTGGATCTGCTGCGTTCTCGTGCGATGAGCGGCGGAGCGGTCATCGGCCTGCTGTTCAACTTCGGCTTCTACGGCATGCTGTTCACCGCCAGCCTGGCGTTCCAGCACCACCGCGGCTTCAGCGCCCTCGGCACCGGACTGGCCCTGTTCCCGGCGGTGGCGATGACCATGTTCGCCTCCGTCCTGTCCGGGCGGCTGACCGGGCGAACCGGCGATCGTCCGCTGGTCATCTCCGGCATGCTCCTGGCCGCCCTGGGGCTGGCCGGCTGGGCCGCCGCGGGAGCCGAACCCGCCTACGCGCTGCTGGTGGCGCCGATGATGGCCGCGGGGTTCGGCACCTCCTTCGCCCTCACCGGCTCGACCGCCACCGTGATGGGTGCCGCGCCCCCGGCGTACGCGGGTGCCGCCTCGGCCCTGTTCAACACCACCCGCCAGATCGGCAGCGCCACCGGGGTGGCCCTCGGCGGCAGTCTGCTCGCCTCGGCAACCGACTACGACACGGGGCTGCGGACCAGCATGGCCGTCGGCGCGCTCGCCTACCTGTCCGCCGCCGCCCTCGCGTGGCTGTGCGTGCCGGGCAGGTCCGAAGGGACGTAGTGCGAAAACGTGAGGCGTTCCGGCCCGGTCAGCCTCAGCCTTTCCTCAGGTTCCGGCTCGGTCAGCCTTCCTCAGGTTCCGGCTCGGTCGTCAGTGCTCGGCGACGACCCGGATCGTGCTCAGCTGTTTGTCAGCCGCGTCGGGCAGATTCATACCGGCCCCGACACCGGTCCTCAGGTAGCGCAGGACGGGCTCGGTGAGGCGTTCGCCGGGGAGGACGGCGGGGATGCCGGGCGGATACGGCGTGATCATCTCGCCGGCGATCCGCCCCTCGGCCTCGTCCAGGGGTACGTCCGTATGGGTGCCGAAGTAGGCGTCGCGGGGCAGGCGGACCTGTTCCATGCGCAGGTCGGCCGGGGCCGGCACGTCGACGCGGGGTGCGTCCCGCACTTCCTCGGCGTGGGCGGCCAGTTCGCGCAGGGCGGTGAGCAGCCGGACGGTGGTCCGGTCGTCGTCGGCGTGGGTGAGCTGGGCGCTGACGCGCCGGTGGTCGAAGAGGTGCATGTCGATGTGGTGGTGCTCGCGCAGCCAGTCGGCGGCCCGATAGCCGGTGGTGTCCAGGGCGTCGATGTCGATGACGACCGGAAGGGGGTCGAATTCGGCGGCCCGCCCCGGACTGCAGAAGTCCGCGGCGTCGTTGACGTGGAAACCGTCGATCTCCTCGATCGCGGCACGGGTGCGGGAGGCCAGATCCAGTGCCCGGTCCATCAGTTCGTGGCCGTGCTGGACCATTTGCCGGCGCCACGCGTCGATCCCGGCGTACAGCAGGACGTTGGGGCTGGTGGTGCCGAGCAGGTCGGCGCGCGCGGCGAGTTCGGCGGGGTCCAGGAGATCGCCCTGGAGGTGGAAGACCGAACCCTGTTCCAGGCCGCTGCCCATCTTGTGGATGCTGGTGACGCAGACGTCGGCGCCCGCGTCCATGGCCCACGACGGCAGTGCGTCGTGGAAGGGCAGGTGCGCTCCCCACGCCTCGTCGACGATCAGGGGTTTGCCCCGGCGGTGGCAGACCTCCGCGATACCGCGCAGGTCGGCTGCCGAACCGTACGGGGTCGGGCTGGTGACGAGGGCACCGTCGGCGTCGGGATACTCGGTGAACGCCTTGTCGTAGGCAGCGGCCGACGGAGGATGCGCGAGGTTGCGGTCCGCGTCCCACTCCGGTTCGACCCACACCGGCCGGACGCCGGACAGGATGAGCCCGGCGACCACGGATTTGTGGGCGTCCCGCCCGACCAGGAGGCTGTGGCCCGGACAGGTCACCGTCAGCATGGCCGCCTTCACGGACAAGGAGCTGCCGCAGGTGGAGAAGAACGTGTGCTCCGCGTGCACGGCGTCCGCCATCAGCTTCTCGGCCCGCTCCAGCACCCGGCCCCGCAACAGGCGATCGTCGAGTCCTCCGTCTGCCAGCACGTCACCGAGATACACCGCGTCGCCGAGGACGGCGCGTGCCCTGGGGTCCGCGCCGCGTGCCTGTTTGTGACCGGGCGGGCTGAAGCCCAGTTCGTCGGCCTCGTGGTAGCGGGAGAGGGCGTCCAGGACGGGCGCCTCATCGTGGTTCGGACGCATGCTTGCGGAGTTCCCAGGGCGACCATGTGCATGCCTCCACTCCCTCCGGCGGCGCACGGACGTCCGCCGGACAGGCGTAGGCCAGCGGCGGCACACAGACGGCTCAGTCGCTCGGCACCCGTCGGGCCCGCCGGATGGGCCACGTATCCCCGATGCCGGCCAGTACGCCCGCCGCGGCGACAGCAGCGCCACGTCAGGCCCGCACGCAGCAACAGCGTGCCGACGGCCGCATCGACGAGGACCGCCACGACAGCGGCGACGCGGTAGGGCCGGGCGGTGTCCGGCGTGCCGCCGCCCACCGCCGACTTCCTGATCCAGGTGACGAGGGTGCCGGTCACCAGGGTGGTGTTCAGGCTCTCCCCCAGCCGCCACATCGTCGCGCTGCGCACCCCCATGGCCGGTGCCGTCAGCGCGATCACGGCATGGTGCCGCGGCACCGGATCGCCCCGCACCGCGTGCAGACCGAGCGCCGTCGGCGCGGCGTCCACGAGCAGGGGGGGACGCGAGGGTGGCGGAGGTCAGGAGCCACCGGCACGGGCGTGCGGCCGAGGCGGCTGCCGGCCACCGTGCCGACCGCGAAACTGGTCGCCGCGATCAACGGGCACGCCTACGCCGGAGGCCTGATCACCGCCGCCGTGTGCGACTACCGGGCGGCGGTGGCCGAGGAGACGCGCTTCGGGCTCAACGAGGTGCCGACCGGGGGTCCCTGTGCCCGCCAAGTACGTCCGCCTGCCCGCCCACGCCTGGGGCGATCCGGCCCCCGCCCGCACCAGCCTGCTGGGGGAGATCTTCGCCCCCGACCAGCCGCACGCCCTGGGCACGGTGCCCGAGCCGACTCCAGCCGGGGCCGTGGCCGCGCCGGCCGCCAACTCGCCCACCGGACCAGGAGGTTGCCGATCCCGCACACCGCCGAACAGCTGTCGGCCTGGGTGACCCCGCGGCGCAGGCCGTTCCCCGGCGCCGATCCGCTCCTGGTGCACGGGCGACGACGTGCCCTCGCCGACAGCGGGCCGCTCGCGTTCAGGGCACCCGGTGACACCGGGTGCCCTCCCTCATGCCGGGCCGACCGGACCGTTGCCCTGGACCGCCTTCGCCGACTCCTCCGGGGTGGGCGCTTCCGCCGGGCGCGGTACGGGCAGGGCGCGGCGGCGGGCGATCCAGGCGGCGGCCGGCTCGGTGAAGCGGGCGGTGAGCGGGCCGAGGACGACGAGGAGCAGCACGTAGGCGGTGGCCAGCGGGCCCAGGGAGGGCTCGATGCCCGCGGTGACGGCGAGGCCGGCGATGACGATGGAGAACTCGCCGCGGGCGACCAGCGTGCCGCCGGCCCGCCAGCGGCCCTTGACGCCCACTCCGGCGCGCTTCGCGGCCCAGTAGCCGGTGGTGATCTTCGTGGCGGCCGTGACCGCGGCCAGCGCGAGGGCGGGCAGCAGTACGGGCGGGATGCTCGCGGGGTCGGTGTGCAGGCCGAAGAAGACGAAGAACACGGCGGCGAAGAGATCCCGCAGCGGCGCGAGCAGGTTGTGGGCGCCCTCGGCGACCTCGCCGGACAGGGCGATGCCGACCAGGAACGCGCCCACGGCCGCCGAGACCTGGAGCTGCTGGGCGATCCCGGCGACCAGCAGGGTCAGGCCGAGGACCACGAGGAGCAGTTTCTCGGGGTCGTCGCTGGAGACGATGCGGGAGATGTGCCGCCCGTATCGCACGGCCAGCAGCAGGACGAGGCCGGCCACGCCGAGGGCGATGGCCAGGGTGAGACTGCCCGCCGCGAGCCCGGCTCCGGCCAGCAGGGCGGTGAGGATCGGCAGGTAGACCGCCATGGAGAGGTCCTCGAGGACCAGGATGCTCAGGATGACCGGGGTCTCCCGGTTGCCGAGCCGTCCGAGGTCGCCGAGGACCTTCGCGATGACGCCGGAGGAGGAGATCCAGGTGACCCCGGCCAGGACGACGGCGGCGACCGGGCCCCAGCCCAGCAACAGGGCCATCGCGGCGCCGGGCAGGGCGTTGAGCGCCGCGTCGACGAGACCGGCCGGGTACTGGGTCTTGAGGTTGGAGACGAGGTCGCTGGCCGTGTATTCGAGGCCGAGCATGAGCAACAGCAGGATGACGCCGATCTCGGCGCCGATCGCGACGAACTCCTCGCTGGTGCCCAGCGGGAGCAGGCCGCCCTCGCCGAAGGCGAGCCCGGCGAGCAGGTAGAGGGGTATCGGGGAGAACTGCAGGCGCCCGGCCAGCCGGCCGAGGAGTCCCAGTCCGAGAATGATCGCGCCGAACTCGATCAGGAAGACCGCGGAGGAGTGCATCGCTCACTCCCGCCCGAGTATCTCGGCGGCCGCCTCCACACCCTCGCGGGTGCCGATCACGATCAGGATGTCGCCGCCGGCCAGCCGGAAGTCAGGGGTCGGCGAGGGAATCGCCTGCGCGCGCCGGAGCACCGCGACGAGCGAGGCGCCGGTCTCGGTGCGCATCCTGGTCTCCCCCAGGACGCGCCCGTTCCAGTAGGAGGCCGCGGACAGCTCCGTGCGTTCCGCCACCAGGCCCAGATCGGTGGTGGACAGCAGGTTGGGGCTGTGGTGGGACGGGGCCAGCGCGTCGATCAGGGAGGCCGTCTCCGGCTCGGTCAGATGCAGCGACTGGGCACACGCGTCCGGGTCGTCGGGCCGGTAGACGTTCACCGTCCGGGTCCCGTCCCGGTGCGCGATCACCGACAGATGGCGGTGATCGCGCGTGGTGAGGTCGTACTGGACACCGATACCCGGCAAGGGTGTGGTGCTCATCCGCGGAGCAGGCACAACCCCTCCCTCCCTCTTCGTCGCGACCGTGGAGCGCGCGCGGCGGGCCGGTCTGCCGATCCGCCGCGACGAAGGTCATCGTGCCAGGTGCGAACAGGCCGGGAACATGGGTGTCAGCACGGATGGACGGGCCGCGCCCCAGCGGTCAGAGTGGTGCGGGGCAGTGGGTCCCGCCGCAGGTCGGAGCCCCCGGGGGCCGTTCGACGGCGGCAGGAGACAGTGGAGGTGAGGGTCACCGGGAAGGGAACGCGATCATGACGTTGTACTGGCGGATCTTCCTGCTCAACGCGGCGGTGTTCGTCACCGCGGTCCTGCTGCTCCTCGGCCCGGTCACCGTCTCCACCCCGGTCCTGTTCGGCGAGGCGCTGGTCCTGCTCGCCGGGCTGGTGGTGATCCTGCTCGCGAACGCCCTCCTGCTGAGGATCGGACTCGCTCCGCTGGCCCGTCTCACCCGTGCCATGGCGACCGCCGATCTCCTCAGACCCGGCAGCCGTACGACCGTCACCGGACCCGGCGAGATCGCGGAACTCACCAAGACCTTCAACGCCATGCTCGCCCGGCTGGAGTCCGAACGGGCCACCAGTTCCGGCCGGGCCCTGTCCGCGCAGGAAGCCGAGCGTCAGCGCCTCGCCCAGGAGCTCCACGACGAGGTCGGTCAGACCCTCACGGCAGTCCTGCTCCAGCTCAAGCACGCGGCCGACCACGCCCCAGAGACGGTGCGCGGCGACCTGCGCCAGGCGCAGGAGACCACCCGCGCCGGCCTGGAGGAGATCCGCCGGATCGCCCGCCGCCTGCGCCCCGGGGTCCTGGAGGAGCTCGGCCTGCACAGCGCCCTGCGCGCCCTCACGACCGAGTTCACGACCTCCCGGCTGAGTGCGACGGCCCACATCGCGCCGGGCCTGCCGCCCCTCGCCCCGGCCACCGAACTCGTCCTCTACCGCATCGCCCAGGAGGGACTCACCAACACCGCGCGCCACGCCGGTGCCAGGCGCGTCGAAGTCCACCTCGGCCCCCTGCCGGACGCCCGGGTGGAACTGCTGGTCCGCGACGACGGCCGGGGCATCGGGAGCGCCACCGAGGGCGCCGGCATCAGCGGCATGCGGGAACGGGCCCTCCTCATCGGAGCCGACCTCACCGTGGGCCGAGGCCCGGACGGCGGCACCGACATACGGCTGCACGTGACCGACAGCGCCGCCGACCACCGTCCCCGGGAGACCGCCGACCGATGTCCCCGGGAGACCGCGCGATGACCGCACCCGCCCGCATCCTGCTCGCCGACGATCACGCGCTCGTCCGCCGCGGCGTACGCCTCATCCTCGACGCCGAACCGGACCTGACCGTCGTGGCCGAGGCAGCCGACGGCGCGGAAGCGGTCGCCAAGGTCCGGGACACCGACATCGACCTGGCCATCCTCGACATCGCCATGCCCCGCCAGACCGGTCTGCAGGCGGCCCGCGAGCTGTCCCGGATCCGCCCCGGACTGCGCACGCTGATGCTGACGATGTACGACAACGAGCAGTTCTTCTTCGAAGCGCTCAAGGCCGGGGCCTGCGGCTACGTCCCGAAATCCGTCGCCGACCGCGACCTGGTCGAAGCCTGCCGTGCCGCCCTGCGCGACGAACCCTTCATCTACCCCGGCGCCGAGTCCGCTCTCATCCGCACCTACCTCGACCGCGCCCGCGCGGGCGACCGGCTGCCCGCGCGCCCCATCACCGAACGTGAGGAGGAGATCCTCAAGCTCGTCGCCGAGGGGCACTCCTCCAAGGACATCGCCCGCCTTCTCGTGATCAGCGTCAAGACGGTCGAACGACACCGCGCCAACCTTCTCCAGAAACTGGGCCTGCGCGACCGTCTGGAACTCACCCGCTACGCCATCCGCGTCGGCCTCGTCGAGCCGTAGCCCCGCGTGACACTCCGCGCGGGCCCGCGCCGACTGTGCGACGGTGGCAGTACTGCCGCACGGCCGTCCAGGAGGCTGATGATGGGCGAGATGATCAACGCAGGCGGCGTCGAACTCTGGGCCGAGCGCCGGGGCCAGGGTCCCGACGTCCTGCTCATCGCGGGGCTCGGCGATCCCGCCGAAGCGTGGCAGGCGCAACTCGACGGACTCGCCGATCGCTACCGGCTCACCGCCTTCGACAACCGCGGCGCCGGGCGTACGCCACCGCCCGAGGAGCCTGTCACCGTCCAGCAGATGGCCGACGACGCCGCCGCACTGCTGCGCGCGCTCGAGATCCCGGCCGCCCACGTCGCCGGCTTCTCGGGGGGCAGCTTCATCGCCCAGGAGTTGACGCTCCGTCACCCCGACCTCGTCCGCAGCCTCGTCCTCATGAGCACGATGGGTCGCCCGGACGCCTACTTCCGCACCATGGCGGGCTTCTGGCACTGGATGGTCGAGCGCGCACCGAGCGAACGCGCCATGCTCGAAGCGTTCTACCTGTGGGTCTACACGCCCCGCGCACACGCCGACGGCACGGTTGCCCGGTTCGTCGAGGAGACGCTGGCGTTCCCGCACCCTCAGTCCGTGGAAGCCTTCCAGGGCCAACTCGCCTCGTTCAGCGGCCATGACACGCTGGACCGGCTGGCGGATATCTCCGTCCCGACGCTCGTCCTGGCCGGTGAACTCGACCTAGCCACGCCACCGCGATTCGGTCGCGCGGTCGCGGAGAGGATCCCGGGCGCCGAGTTCGAAGTGCTGCCCGGGGAAGCCCATCAGCCCTTCCAGGAGGACCCGGACATGTTCAACGCCCGTGTGGACGCCTTCTGGCGCCAGGTGGAGGCAGCGGGCTGACGGAGCCGAGTGCGGCCGGGGGCACGGGTTTGGCCCGCTGGTGACGCGGCGTCGTCCGGTCGGGCGCATGCTGGACGGGTGAGTGGCACGCACTTGCGGCGTGGCGATACCGCGTCCTCACCCCGGTCGGCACCGCGACAGACGGTGGCGCTCACGGCGATGATGTTCGCGGTCGCGATGACGTTCATCGACCAGACCATCGTCGCCATCGCCGCCCCCGACATCGTCCGTGAACTGGGCCTGTCCGCCTCCGGCATGCAATGGGTGGTCAACGCCTATCTGCTCGCCCTGGCCGCGTTCTTCGCCCTGGGCGGCCGTCTGGCGGACCTGTACGGGCCGCGCCGGATGGTCGTCATCGGCACGCTGGTGTTCGTCGTCTCGTCGGTGCTGTGCGGCTGTGTCCCCAAGGGGGGCGCGGCCCAGGGCTGGCTGATCGCGTTCCGGGCCACCCAGGGCTTCGGGGCGGCGCTGCTCTTCCCGGCGGCGCTGGCCGTGGTGGTCGCGGTGTTCCCGCCCGACCGACGCGGTCGTGCCCTCGCCCTGTTCTTCGGTCTCTCCGGCGCGCTGACCGCCATCGGGCCGCTCCTGGGCGGCTGGCTCACGGGGTGGACCTGGCGCGCCGTGTTCTGGGTCAACGTCCCCGTGGCCGTCGTGGCGCTGGTCCTCACCGCGTTGGCCCGCATCGCTGACCGGCGACGTCCCGGCACCCTCGACATCCGCGGCGCCGTCCTCATCGCCGTCGGCATGGGCCTGAGCGTCCTCGGCTTTCAGCAGGCGTGGTCCTGGGGCTGGGACAGCGCGGCGACCTGGGTCTGTATCGCGGGCGGCCTCGCGGTGCTCGGCGTGTTCGTCGCATACGAGGGACGCGTGCGCCATCCGCTGATCGACCTGCGTGTCTTCAAGGACCGGGCGTTCACCGTGGACTCGGCGGTGCTGTTCTTCTCGATGCTGGCCTTCGTACCGCTGTTCTTCTTCGCCTCCGTGTACGCCCAGGTGTGTCTGAGCGCCTCGCCCAACCAGGCGGCGCTGTTCCTGCTGTACTTCTTCGCGGGCTTCGCGATCGCCTCCCAGTGGGGCGGCCGGATCCTCGACAAACAGGGCGCCCGTCCGGCCCTGAAGATCGGCACCGTCCTGGGCTGCGTCGGATTCGCCCTGTGGGCGGGCGAGCTCACCGACCTGAGCATGCACGACCAGTGGCCGTACGCGGCCCTCGCCGGCGCCGGCATCGGCTTCATCCTCGCCCCGGCCTCCACGGACGCCGTCAACCGTTCCATCGGTGCCTCCTACGGGGAGGTCACGGGCATCACCCAGACCGTACGCAACTTCGCGGCCAGCGTGGGCCTGGCCGTTCTCGGCACCGTGCTGACGCACGTCACCCACACCAACGTGGTGAACACCCTGGAGGACCGCGGTCTGCCCCCGAACGTGGCGCACGACGTCGCCCGGGACATCACCGAGTCCATCACGGGCAACGGCGACTCCAGCCCGCCCACCGGCACCGGCCCCGCCGCCACGACGATGCGGGACGCGATGGGCGCGGTGCGCATGGACTTCGCCGAGGCCAACCAGTGGGTGTTCTACGGCATGGCCATCGCCCTGGGCATCGGGTTCCTGTGCGCCCTTCGCCATCCGGGCGGCCGTGCGGTGACCGCCGACACCCCGGAAGAAGCAGGGGCGTTCACGGACCGGCCCGACCAGCGCGCAGGTGCGTGACAGGGGCGGGCGGCCCGCCCGTGACCGTGACGGCGGCGGGCGGCCCGCTGTCGGTCAGGTGTCGTACGGCGTCTCGCCGGTCTCCAGTGCCGTGGGGCCCGCTCCGGCGGTGAGGCGGCGGTAGGCGGCGCGGGCATGGAGCAGGCGCGCCAGGGCCGTGCCGACGAGGGCGGCGACCAGCAGACAGGTCAGCCAGAAGGTGTCGCGGTGCGCGACCCAGGTGAGGATGCCCGCGGGCGGGATGGCGAAGCCGTTGAGGAAGAGCCAGCACAGCAGGGCGGTTCCGGGGGCCGCGGTGAAGCGTGCGCACAGGCCCAACAGGGCGGCCAGCAGGGACAGCACGGCCAGGGCGAGCCCGGGGCGGTCGGTGCCCACGAGGGAGTTGAGAACGGACACCAGCACCAGGGCACCGCCGAAGGCCGCGGCCCACACCAGCGGGGTGGCGACGGGCCGTGGGACAGGTCTGGCACCGCTGCTGAGGGACACCCACTCGATCATGCTGACGTTTCCTCCCCATCTCCCGATGCGGACGGAGGCGGGGCTCCGGTCCCCCGGCATCGGCGCCCGTGGATCCTGGCCCCGCATTGTCCCAGGCGGCCCACGGCCGTCTTCCCGGCGGTCAACTCCGGTCGCTCGTTAGGGTGTCATCAAAGGTTGTCCGAAGAAACACCCGAACCAGACAGGGGGACAGTCGTGGGTGTGCCGCGTCTGAGCAGTACGCCGTTGCCGGGGATCGGGGTCCGCTACGACCTCACGATCCGGGAGCGGCGTCGTCTGTCGGTGGTCGCGCACCGGGACGGGACGCGGACGCTGAACGCGTACCGGCAGGACGATCCGGACGCGTGCGCGTTGTCGGTGCGGATGACGTCGGGAGAGGCCGAGGCCCTCATCGACGCCCTGATGCCGGCGCACCACAGCCCGAACCTGCTGTCCACCACCGAACTGGGCCTGGTGGCCGAGCGGATCGAGTTGTCGTCGGTCTCGCACTGGAACGGGCGGGTGCTGGGCGACACCCGGATGCGGACCGAGACCGGCGTGTCCATCGTGGCCGTCCTGCGACGCGCCGAGGCGATCCCCTCCCCCGGGCCGGACTTCCGGCTGGTGGGCGGCGACACCCTGATCGTGATCGGCACCCGCGAGGGCGTGGACGCGGCTGCGGGGATCCTGGCCCGGGAGTGACCGGGCGGCCCGGCGTGGCGTGCCCGTGCGGACAGCACAGCCCGGCATCACGCCCGCACTGCCGGCATCACACCCGCACTCCAGCAGGACGCCCGCACTTCCCGCACCGGGCGGCTCAGCCCTTCGCATGCGCGACCTCGGCGGGCCCGGCCACCGTGGTCGCGTCCGGCGACTCGCGCGGCGGGCGGCGGGTGAGGCGGCGGGCCATGGGCTCGGTCCAGCGGGCGGCGAGCGGCCCGAGGACGACGAGGATCAGGACGTAGGCCGTGGCCAGCGAGCCGATGCGCGGTTCGACGCCGACGGCGAGTCCGGCGATGACGATGGAGAACTCGCCCCGCGCCACCAGGGTTCCCCCGGCCCGCCAGCGCCCCTTCGACGAGATTCCGGCACGGCGGGCGGCCCAGTAGCCGGTGGCGATCTTCGTGAGGGTCGTGACGACGGCCAGGGCGAGGGCGGGCAGCAGGACGGGTGGGATGTCGGCGGGGTCGGTGTGCAGGCCGAAGAAGACGAAGAACACCGCGGCGAACAGGTCCCGCAGCGGGGTGAGGAGATTGCCGGCTCCTTCGGCGACCTCGCCGGACAGGGCGATGCCGACGAGGAACGCCCCGACCGCCGCCGACACTTGGAGCTGCTGGGCGATGCCCGCGACGAGCAGGGTGAGGCCGAAGACGACCAACAGGAGCATCTCGGCGCTGTCCGAGGAGACCGCACGGCTGATCAGACGGCCGTGCCGCAGCGCCACGTACAGCACACCGCCGACCGTGCCCAGGGCGATCAGCAGGGTCACCGCGCCGCCCGCCAGGCTCACCCCGGCCAGCAGGGCGGTGAGGATCGGCAGGTAGACGGCCATGGAGAGGTCCTCCAGGACCAGCACGCCGAGCACGACCGGGGTCTCGCGGTTGCCGAGCCGGCGCAGATCGCCAAGGACCTTGGCGATGACGCCGGACGAGGAGATCCAGGTGACACCGGCCAGGGCCACGGCGGCGATCGGGCCCCAGCCCAGCAGCAGGGCCATCACGGCCCCGGGGGCGGCGTTGAGGACGAAGTCGACCGCGCCGGAGGGGTATTGGGTCTTGAGGGTGGCGACCAGTTCCGAGGCGCTGTACTCCAGGCCGAGCAGGAGCAGCAGCAGGATGACACCGATCTCGGCGCCGGTGGCGACGAACTCCTCGCTGGCCTGCAGGGGAAGGATGCCGCCTTGGCCGAAGGCGAGTCCGGCGAGCAGGTACAGGGGTATGGGCGAGAAGCCGACCCGGCCGGCGAGGCGGCCCAGCAGCCCCAGGACGAGAATGATCGCCCCGAGTTCGATGAGCATGGCGGCGGTGTTGTGCACGGGCGTCGGACCTCCGTGATCGGTTCGGCGGCGTCTGTGCCTGTCGCGGGTGCAGGCGGCCGGGCTTGAGCTCCGGACGGGCCGTGGAGTGCTGTCGCTGATACGCGCGCGATCGCCGGGGCCGGTCGGCTTCGCGGTGTCTCTCGGCGAGAGGGTTGCCGAGGTCGGGTACCGGAACCGAGCGCGACGGATCAGCGAGCGGTGAGACGGGGCCGTGCCCTGACGGCGGGCTCGGGCGGCGCGCTTGTCAGCGCGCGGAGCGCCAGTTCGGGCCGGCGGCGCTGTCGGTATCAGGAACGCCGTCGCGGGCGGCGTTCTCGACGCGCACGGGGACGGTGACGCGCACAGAGATGACTCGGCTCATCTCACGCCCCCATTCACGTCGGCCTGAGATCGGCGACGGCCACCAACGACTGAGCAAACCCTCGCTCAACGGAGCGTAAGGGCTCGGTAAAGGATTCTAGCGCACCCCAACAGCTGATCATCGTACGGACATTGACCCGTCGTCATGTGCAGAGGCTCGGCGGCGGGGCTCGGC
This sequence comes from Streptomyces sp. V4I8, assembly GCF_041261225.1. GTDB lineage: Bacteria > Actinomycetota > Actinomycetes > Streptomycetales > Streptomycetaceae > Streptomyces. Next base: position 9,811,247 of record NZ_JBGCCN010000001.1, on the reverse strand, counting down.
GCAGGGCCTCAGAGGAAGGGCGGCAGGCGGCGCTCCGGTCGCGCCCGATGGGGGTCGAGCAACTGCACGGCGACACCGGCGAGAACCAGGCCCGCGGCGATGAGCAGCCCGTCGGCCAGCGCGACGCCGGTGACCAGTACGCCCACGGCGATCAGCAGCATCCACCAGGCGCCGGTACGCCGGTACTCGCGGGGCGGGGCGGGGCGCCCCGCGCGCAGGGCCTCGGCGAACCGGGGATCGTCCCGTGCGAGTCGTGCTTCGAGAGCGACCAGGCGCTCGTCGTCGGACTGGGGCATGGCTCCTCCTTCCCGGAACCCCGCACCGTCGTGGTACGGGTGAGACGGTGGGCCGACGGACCATGGGTGGTTTCTCCGACGCCCGCGTCATGCGCGGTCGGGCAGGCTCTCGGCGTTCCACGCGTCTGCCGGGCGGGGACGCATCACCGGTGGGCGCACCACTGGTTGCGCACACAGCCCGGCATCGCCTCTCCCCCCACTCCCGTCATCACGCCCATCAGTCATCCTTCCTGGTGGCGGACACGCACAAACGCTCGAAGGAGGACCTGCACGAACCCTGCCGACGACATCCGGCGGCCCTGCACCGAGGCGCACCTCGGTGCGGTGGGCCGTCAGGCCGCCTGCGGCTGCAGGAAGCGGGCCAGCAGGTCGTCCAGCGTCACCATGCCGGTGAGCCGGCCCGACGGGTCACGGACCACGGCGAGGGTGGACCGGCGGCGGCGCAGCAGGTCGATCGCGGCAGCGACCGTGGCGTCCTCGGTCAACTCGGGTACCGGGCGGGCCAGTGAGCGGGCGTCGGCGGGTCGTCCCTGGGCGAGGGCGACCAGGGCGTCACGGGCGTGCACCGAGCCGACGACGGTGCCGCGGTCGCGGACCAGGAGCCGGGTGCGGTCGACGGAGGCGGCCAGGCGGAGGATCTCGTCGGTGGCGGCGTCCGCGTCGACCGAGGAGATGTCGGCGGCCGGCACCTGGAGTTCGCGTACCGGTGTCTCGGGCTCCGTCAGGGAACGGGTCAGCAGCTCCGAGTCCGTCTCGCTGATGAGGCCGAGCCGTTCGGACTCCTCGACCAGGTGGGTGAGTTGCTCGCGGTTGTGGACCGAGGCCAGCTCGTCGCGCGGGATGACCCGGCACAGCCGCACCAGACCGTTGCTCAGCTTGTTGAGCGCCCGGATCAGCGGGCGTACCGCCGTCACCACGCCCCGGAAGGCGGGGGCGAGCAGCATCGCCGAGCGCTCGGGGTGGGCGATGGCCCAGGACTTGGGTGCCATCTCGCCGAGCACCATGTGCAGGAACACCACGACGATCATGGCGACGGCGAACGCGACGCCGTAGCTGAGGGCGCTGGGCAGGCCCAAGTCGAGCAGCAGCGGGTCGAGTTCGTGGGAGATCGCCGGCTTGGACACCGAGCCCAGGCCCAGCGTGCACACGGTGATGCCGAGCTGGGCGCCCGCCAGCATCAGCGACAGCTCGCGCATCCCCGCCACGGCCGCCTTGGCGCCGCGCTGCCCCTCGGCCGCGGCCTTCTCCATGCGGTGCCGCTTCGCGGCGACCAGCGCGAACTCGGCGGCGACGAAGAACCCGCTGCCGATCAGCAGCAGCACGGTGACGAAGGCCGCCATCGGGAAACTCACGCCGACTCCTCCGTCTTCTCCGCCTGCTCCGTCTTCTCCGCCACCAGCCGCTGGACGCGTACCCGGTCCGGCACGTGCCGGTCGAGGGCGCGTACGTCGATCACCACGCCGTCGCCGTCGGACAGCGCGACCGTCAACCGGTCACCGATGGTCGGGAAGCGGCCGAGACGGTCCACGATCAGGCCGGCCACGGTGTCGTAGTCCTCCTCCTCGGGCAGCTCGATGCCGGTGATGTCGGCGACTTCGTCCAGGCGCCGTCGGGCGTCCACCAGCCAGCCCTCGCCGTCCACGACCGCGATCTCGGTGACGGTGTCGGACTCGTCGGCGATGTCGCCGACCAGTTCCTCGGCGATGTCCTCGTAGGTGACGATGCCGGCCACTCCGCCGTGCTCGTCGAGGACCACGGCGAACTCGTCGTCCCGCTCGCGCATCTGCTCCACGGCGTCCGGCAGCGGCAGGGTGTCGGGCAGGAGCAGCGGTCGCCGGGCCGCCGCGCCGGCCGTGATGACCGCCAGCCGCTCGGCGGGCAGTCCCATCAGCTCCCGTACGCCGAGCACACCCCCGATGTCGTCCGGGTGGTCACCGAGGACCGGGTAGTTGGAGTGGCCGTGCTTGGCGATGAGGTCGACCGCTTCGGCGGCGGTGGCGTCCTTGCGGACGAAGACCGCGTCGGCGCGCGGCACCATCACCTCGTCCAGCGTGCGGTCGGAGAACTCCAGGGCGTGGTCGAGCAGCTCGGCCGTCGCGCGCGGCAGCCGGCCCTGTTCGTGGGACTCGCCGATCAGATGGCCCAGTTCCTCCAGGGTGGCGCCGTGGTGCAGCTCCTCCACCGGCTCGATGCCGACCTTGCGCAGCAGCCTGTTCGCGGCGCCGTCGAAGATCCGCACGACCGGCCCTACGACCTTCAGGTACGCCAGCGTGGAGCCGGCGAGTGACTTCGCGAGCCGTTCCGGGACGGCGATGGCGAGGTTCTTCGGGGCCAGCTCGCCCAGCACCATCTGCACGACCGTGGCCAGCACGAAGGCCAGCACGACGGAGATGCCGCCGACGGCGCCGGCGGGGATGCCGATGCCGGTCAGGACGGGCTTGAGCAGGGCGGACACCGACGGCTCGGCGATGAAGCCGACGACCAGGCCGGTCACGGTGATGCCGAGCTGGGCGCCCGAGAGCATGAACGACAGGCGTTCCAGCACCTTCAGGGCGCGGGCGGCCTTCCGGTCCCCGGCCTCGGCCGCACGGGCCAGGGCGAGCCGGTCCGCGGAGACGTACGCGAACTCCTGAGCGACGAAGTAGCCGGTGCCGGCGGTCAGGACGAAGACGGCCACCAGGCCGAGTGCGGCGCTCAACGGCGGGTCGACAGGGAGGGGACACCCCGCCCTGTGCCGTGCTCAGGGAGAACCTGGCGAAGTGGTCGGGGTCTGTGCCCCGAAGGGTCCGTCGGTCTGGCGGACACGCAGCAGCTCCTTGTCTTGGTGTTCCTCCGTTCAACGAGTCCGGCCGAAACGGAGTTCCCGATCCCGCGAGGCATACGCCATCCGTGGATCCGTCAGCCGGCGGAAGACCCGCTGGACAGCCGGGGTGCACAGCGCGGTCATCACCGCGGCGGCAACCAGTGTGACGGTGATCTCACCGACGGGGTGCCGGACCCAGACGGGGTCGTACCAGCCCCAGTGCTTGGCGGCCTGGGCGACGAACCCGTGCAGCAGAAAGCCGCAGAGCGTGCCGGCGCCCAGCGCGGTGAACCATGTCCGGCGCCCGGGCACCCAGGCGAGGAAGCAGGCCGCCAGGACGACGGAGCAGCCGAAGGCGGCCAGGGTCATCACGGGTCCGTACCAGGCGGGCGCGGCGAGTTCCTCGGCGCTCTCGCTGTGGAAGAACCAGGCGTAGTTCATCCACGAGACCGCCCAGTACGCCACGGCGAGGGCACAGGCGAGGACCGGCACGGCCAGGGCGCGCGCCGCGCGGCGGCGGACCAGCCGGAAGTGCTCCGGCTTCAGCAGCAGACCCAGCACGAAGTACGGCAGGAACTGCAGGACCCTTTGCAGACCGAGGTCGTCGCCGATGGAGGGCGAGAGAGTGGCGAGCATCGCGACGGCGAGCGCGAGCGGCAGCGGCCACCGCACGAGCCGCCAGACCGGGGCGGTCAGCCGCCAGATGAACAGCGCCGCCAGGAACCAGGTCAGGTACAGGGGGTCGAGCAGACTGATCGGCCGGTCGGGATCCTCGCTGGTCCACCGTGTGAAGAGGGTGTACGCCACCTCGAAGACCAGATAGGGAACCGCCACCCCGGTCAGCAGGCGTCCGATCCTGCGCGGTTCCGCCTCGAAGTCGCGCGAGAAGTAACCCGAGATCAGGGCGACGCGACGCGAGCATGGCGATGTGCGCGCTCGTCGCCGCGGCCGACGGCACCGTCGACCCCTCCGAGCGGCGGCGCGTGGCCCAACTGATCGCCACCAACGAGGTGTTGCAGAACTTCCCCGCCGACGACCTGCGCCGGCGGTTCGAGGAGAACCTGAACCGGCTCACCACCGACTTCGACTTCGGCAAGGTGAGCGTGCTGCAGGAGATCGCCAAGGCCGGGAAGAAGCCCGCCGAGGCGCGTGCCGTGATCCAGATCGGCATCGTCATCGGCGGCGCCGACGGCGACTTCGACAAGGACGAGCAGGCGGTGGTCCGCGAGGCGTGCCACGCCCTCGATCTGCCGCCGCACGAGTTCGACCTCTGAGCGGCCGCCGGCCCGCGCCGGGCGGACCGGACCGGTGTCCGCCCGGAATCCGCGGTCAGCGGATGTCGTCGAGGTCGAGGCCCTTTCCGACGACCACGGTGACCACGCCCGGCGTGGCGGTCGAGTCCTGCGTGGCCCGGGCCTTGGGCAGCCGGGCGGCCACGGCCTTGGCCTGCTTCTCCAGGCCCGCCGGGTAGGTGACGGTCGTGGTGTCGGTGTTCTGCGGGGCGTTGCCCGTCCCGGTCACGGTGAGACCGGCCTTGCCCAGCTTCTCGGCGACGCTCTTGGCCAGTCCCGGCACCCCCGTGCCGTTGAGGACCTGGACGCGCACGGAGGAGGCGTACAGGGGGGTCTTCGCCGCCGCGTCCAGTTCCTTCTTGTCGATCTCCTTGTCCCTGGCCAGGGAGGCGAACAGGTCGGTGGCCAGCGGGTACTGCCAGACGACGTTGGCCAGGTCGGCGGGCACGTCCGCCTGGCGCGGGTAGTTGGGCACGGTGAGGAACGCGAGGCGGTCGCTCGGGATGCCCTTGAGTTCCGAGGCGAGCCCGTACAGCGGCTTGATGCCGGCCAGGTCGGGGTCCGTGGTCAGGGACCCGGTGGCCGACTTCAGGAAGCCGTACAGCGCCTTCGGGCTGGTCAGTTTGGACTGCGCCTTCTCGGCCAGAGCGTCCATGAACTCCTGCTGGCGTCCGATGCGTCCGATGTCGGAGCCGTCGCCGACGCCGTAGCGGACGCGCACATAGCCGAGGGCCTTCTCCCCGCCGACGGTCTGGCAGCCGGGTTCGATCCGCAGTCTGGCCTTCTTGGAGCGGATGGCCTGCTTCGGGCAGACCTCGATCCCCTCCAGGGCGTCGACCATGCCCTTGAAGCCCTGGAAGTCGACGGACATGAAGTGGTCGATGCGCAGGCCCGTGTTGGCCTCGACCGTCTTGATGGAGCAGGCGGCGGCCCCGGCGACCTCGCCGCTGGTGCCGCCGATCGCGAACGCCTCGTTGATCTTGGCGCGGTGCGGGCCGGAGTCGCTGCCGTCGCCCCGGTCGCAGGCCGGTATCTCCACCCAGGAGTCACGGGGGAACGACACCACCGCGGCCCATTTCCGGTTCGCGGGGACGTGCAGCACCATCAGGGTGTCCGACTGCATGGTGGTCAGGTCCTTGCCGTACTCGGCGTTGGCGCCGTCGCGGCTGTCGGAGCCGACGACCAGGATGTTCTTCGAGCCCGGGCTGAGGTTCTCGGGGCGGTCGCCGCCGATCTTGTCGTCGACGTCGGCGGACTTGATGTTGTTGTCGAGGTCGTTGTAGACCCAGGCGCCCACCCCGGCGATGCCGAGGACGACCACCGAGGTCGCCCCCGCTCCCCACGCCAGCACCCTCCCCCGTCGCGTCAGCCGGGCCTTCCCCGCCCCGTCGCCCGACGTTCGTCGCCGCCGCCCTGTTCCGCTCACCCGCGCCCCCTCTGTAGATGTACGTGTGTAGTGGTACGGCCGAAAGGCCCCGGCCCCCTCACCATGAACAGACGACGATCTTCGCGCCATCCGTTGCCCGGAGCTCACGAATTTCTCGCGTTCTGCGGGCCCGCGGCGATCAGAGAGGAGTCGCCGCCCGCAGGATGAGGACCATCGTCACCGCCGAGTTCGCGGACGACATCGCGGAGGCGGCCGTCCCCGCGGCCGCGCACCACGCCGCCAGGCCCACCGAGGTGAACAGCGACGGCCAGCGGCGCACCAGCGGCGCGGGGCCGAGCAGCGCGGCCACCCGGCGCGGCACCGGGCTGGGCGCCGCGAAGCCCGCCAGTGTCGCGACCGGAGTACCCCGGGACACCAGCGCCGCCTTGCCGATCGCGCACGCCACGGTCCGACGGCTGCCGATCGCCCGGGCCGCCTCTTCGTCGGCCCACCGCTCCGCGGTGTACGCCACCGCCGTACTCAGCGGGCGCAGGAACGGGTTGGCCCGCGCGGCCAGTCGGACGGCGAGCAGGAAGCGGTGGTGCCGCGCGGCCAGATGGGCCCGCTCGTGGGCGAACAGCGCCCGGCGCTCGGCGGGTTCGAGGCGGGCCAGCAGGGCCGTGGTCACCACTACGCGGTCCCGGCGGCCGCCCGGCAGCGCGTACGCGTACGGCACCTCGTCGGGGAGTACGGCGACTCCCGTGGCCGGCAGTCCCGCCAGCGCCCGGTGGGCACTGCGGCGCACCCGGCCGTGCCGCCACAGGGTGCGCCCGCAGGCCACGACCACCGCGCACAGGGCCGGAATCGCCGCCTTGCCGACCACCTCGTCGAACGGCACCGCGGCCCGCACCTCGGGGTCGGACCAGCCGTCGGGCAGCGGGTTTCCGGGCAGTTGGGCTGTGCCCACCACCATCACCAGGCCCAGACACAAGGTGCTGCTCATCGCCATCACCGCGGCCACCGCTGTGAGCAACCGGGTCGCGGTGCGGGGATGCAGGTGCTGCTCGGCCAGGCGCGCGACCGGCCATGCCGTCAAGGGCAGGACGAGCGGCAGAAAGACGAAGACCCCCATGCGGTGTCAGGCCTCCCCTTCGCTCCCGGGCTCACCCAGCAGCTCGCGCAGCAGCCGCTCGTCGTCCGGCCCCAGCCCGGTGACGAAGCTGGCCAGTACGGCCTCCCGGTCGCTCTCGCCGTCCAGCACCCTGCGCATCCTGTGCGCCGCGAGGCCCGCCTGGTCCGACGCCGGCGTCCACGCGAAGGACCGGCCCGCGCGCTCCCGGGTCACCGCGCCCTTGGCCAGCAGGCGGGTCAGGATCGTGATCACCGTCGTGTAGGCGAGGTCCGCGCCGAGCCGCTCCTGCACCCAGCCGGCCGTCGCCGGGCCGTCCGCCTCCCGCAGCGCCGACAGGACCAGCGCCTCCAGCTCGCCCTGTCCCCGGCGCCCGGAACGCTGCGGGTGATCCGTCATGCCCTGTCTCCCCTCCGCCGAGCTGCGTGTCATGTGCGATACATCGAGCGCTACATCGTAAGGAAAGCGGCGGTGCGCCTGCCATTCCTTCTACAGTGCTCTCTACCTGCACCGACCCGCCCCTCCCCCGGCACCAGAAGGACACGGCCCCCATGTTCGGACTGAGCGAACTCGCGATCATCCTCCTCGTCGTCATAGCCGTCCTCTGCGCGAAGAAACTGCCCGAACTGACGCGTTCGGCGGGCAAGTCGGCGCGCATCCTCAAGGCAGAGGCCAGGGCGATGCAGGACGAGCACGATCCGGCGACACCCCGCGTGATCCAGGGGGAGACCGTCGCCCCGGACGCGCCGAGGCCTCAGGGCGCGCGGCAGCACGGACAGTGACCGGCGGGCCCCGCTCGCCCGGCCACGGCTCCAGGAGGCCGCGAGGTCGCTCACACCTGGGCCGCTGTCGGCGGCAGCCGGTCCGCGGAGGCTCGCAGGACGTCGACCAGGGCGGCCACCGTCGGCCGGTGCTCGGCGAAGGAGCGGACCACCACCACGATGTGGCGCTCCACCGTCTCGTCCAGCTCCAGGACATCGAGGCGGGACGGGCGCAGCCGCAGCATCAGGTCCGTCACGACGCTCACCCCGACGCCGGACTCCACCAGGGCGAGGGTGGCGGCGGTGTCGGTCACCTCGTGCAACACCTTCGGTTCGAAACCGGCTCGACGGCAGGCGGTGAGCACGGCACGGCCGTAGTAGCTGCCGACCGACGGCAGGATCCAGCCCTGCTCACCGGCGTCCGCGAGGGAGACGCGCCGCCGGCCCGGTAGTGCCCCCGCGGGCACCGCGAGGGAGAAGCGTTCCCGGAACAGCTCCCGCACCCGCAGCGACGGATCGCGAGGGATGGGTACGTCCGGATAGTCGAGGCCCAGCGCGAGGTCCACGCTGCCGCCGGCGACCGCGTCGTACACCTCGTCCACGTCCATGTCCCGGCTGTGCACGGTGACGCCCGGGTGCAGCTCGCGGATCCGCCGCAGGGCGGGCGGCAGGATCTCGGCGGCGGCCGTCGCGAAGAGGCCGATCCGCAGCGTGCCGGAGATCTCGTTGCGGGTGCGTTCCAGCGCTTCGACGGCCTCGGCCTCCGTGCTGAGGATCCGCTCGGCGTGCAGGGCGAGCGTCGCCCCGGCGTCGGTGAGCTCCACCCGGCGCCCCACACGGCGCAGCAGCCGCATGCCGGTGGCCTTCTCCAGCGCCGCGATCTGCTGGGAGACACCGCCGGGTGTGTATCCGAGGGCCGCCGCGACGGCGGTGATGGTGCCGCGCCGCGTCAGTTCCACCAGCGCACGCAGCTGCGCGCTCGTCCAATCCATACAGGAACCCTAAAAGGTCTCCCGCAGTAACTGTTGATGGACGTCAATGTTTGGGTTGCTGCACGATGACGCACAGATAGCTGACCGGCATCCCTGCGTACCTCGTACCGACAGCCCGCCGCCCTCCCCGGTAACGGACTCGATCTCCGCTCGTTTCCCTCCGCCGGGGCGGCCTCTGAAGGGAGTGGCCCGTTGTCCTCCTCCGTCTTCCGCACCGTGCCGTCCGCCGCCGATGTGGTGATCATCGGTGGCGGGGTGATGGGTGCGAGCATCGCGTTCCACCTCGCCGAGGCAGGGGTGCGGAACATCGTCGTGGTGGAGCGCGGTGACCTCGGCCGCGGCAGTTCGGGCAAGCCGATCGGCGGGGTGCGGGCGCAGTTCTCCGACCCGCTCAACATCGAGTTGGGCAGCCGCAGCCTTCACGCCTACGGGGAGTTCCCGCACCGGCCCGGCGCCGACATCAAGCTCGACACCGTCGGCTACCTCTTTCTGCTGGACGACGAGGAACAGGCGAGCGCCTTCGAGGCCGGTGTCGTCCTCCAGAACAGCCTGGACGTGCCGAGCCGCATGATCAGCCCCGACGAGGCCCGGCGCCTGTGTCCCTACGCCGGCACCGACGGCCTCGTGGCCGCCGCCTACTCCCCCACCGACGGACACGCCCGCCCCGGCCTGGTCGTGCACGGCTACGCGCGCGCCGCGGCCCGGGCCGGCGTCACCCTCGCCACCCACACCGCCGTCACCGGCATCGACACGGCCGGGGACCGCGTCACCGGCGTGCACACCAGCCACGGACCCATCGCGTGCGGCACCGTCATCTGCGCGGCCGGCGCCTGGTCGGCGCGGATCGGCGCCATGGTCGGCATCGACCTCCCCGTGCGGCCCGTGAAACGGCAACTGGCCTTCACCGAGCCGCTCACGCCGCCCGTCCCGCGCATCCCGTTCACCATCGACTTCTCCTCGACCGCCTACTTCCACAACAGCGACGACGGGCTGCTGTTCGGGCTGGCCGACCCCGGCCAGGAGGACGGTTTCGACACCACCTGGACCCCGGAGTGGCTGGAGCTGTTCCGCGCCGCGGCCCGCCGCCGCGCCCCGGCGCTGGCCGAGCTGAGGACGGTCGGCGGCTGGGCGGGCCTGTACGAGGTCACGCCGGACCACAACGCCCTGATCGGCCGCTCCGGCGAGCTGCCCAACTTCCTTTACGCGACCGGGTTCTCCGGCCACGGCTTCCTCCAGGCCCCGGCGGTCGGCGAAGTCGTGCGCGACCTCTGCCTCGAACGTGAGCCGTTCACCGACATCTCCCCGCTCAGCGCCGACCGGTTCCAGCACAGCACCGAGATCCGCCCCGAAGCCCACGTGGTGTGACCCCGTAGAAAGGCCGATCCATGTCGACGATCAGTCAGTGGCGGCTGCGGGCCGCGTTCGCAGCGCGGCTGTCGCGGATGTACGGGCAGGAGGTGCCCGCCTACACCACGCTCGTGGACGTCTCGCGCGAGGTCAACGAGGACGTCCTGGGTGAGCGGGGAGCCGACGCCGAACGCCTGGGATCCATCAGCCGGGTGACGGCCGAGCGGCACGGAGCCATCCGGGTCGGCACCCCGCGGGAACTGCGGCAGGTCGGCCGCGTCTTCGCCGCTCTCGGCATGCACCCGGTGGGCTTCTACGACCTGCGGGAGGCGGCCGCCAGCGCGGTCCCCGTCGTCTCCACGGCGTTCCGTCCGGTCGACGGCGAGGAACTGGCCCGCAATCCCTTCCGGGTGTTCACCTCCATGCTCACCCCGGCCGACCCCCGCTTCTTCGACGCCGGCCTGCGCGCACGTCTGGAGGCCTTCCTCGCCGCGCGTGAGCTGTTCCCCCCGGAGCTGCTGACTCTGGCCGACCGCGCGGAGGCCGACCGGGAGCTGCCCGAGGAGGACGCCGAGCGATTCCTCCATCTGGCCGTCGGCGCCTTCGAGTTGTCGAGCGAGCCGGTCGACAGGGCCTGGTACGAGACGCTGGAGCGGATCTCCGCCGTCGCCGCGGACATCGGCGGCGTCCGCAGCACCCACATCAACCACCTCACCCCGCGCGTCCTGGACATCGACGAGCTGTACCGCCGTATGACGGACCGCGGCATCGAGATGATCGACACCATCCAGGGCCCGCCGGCCTGGAAGGGCCCGGACGTCCTGCTGCGGCAGACCTCCTTCCGGGCGCTGGCCGAGCCGCGCGCGATGCGTCTCGCGGACGGCAGCGTCCAGAGCGGCACCCTGCGGGTCCGCTTCGGCGAGGTCGAGGCCCGCGGCATCGCCCTCACCCGCCAGGGCCGCGCCCTCTACGACCAACTCCTCGGCCGTATCGACGAGCAGATGTCCCTCCATCCCGCCGAGAGCCGCGGCGACATCGCGCGCGGCGTGTGGGAGCGGCACATGCCCGGCAGCGAGGAAGAACTCGCCGCGCAGGGGCTGGCGTACTTCACCTACCGGCTCGCGGACGACCGGCCCCGCGACGGGAGCGGGCCGCCGGCCGGCGTCGGCGACCTGGTGCGGCAGGGCTGGGTACAGGCCGAGCCCATCGTCTACGAGGACTTCCTGCCCCGCTCCGCCGCCGGGATCTTCCAGTCCAACCTGAGCGGCGAGGGCACCCGCGACAACGACCAGGAAGGCACCGCCTACGACGCGGCCTGGCTGTCCGGCGCCATCGGACGCGAGGTGCTGGACCCCTACGCGCTCTACGCGGAGCAGCGCAACGCATCCCTCGCGCAGGTGAGCGCGCAGCTCGGCCGCGCCCCCTTCACCCCCCTCAACCCCCTCGACTCCGCCACCTGACAAGGAGCATCATGACCGGCAGCACCCTGCCCACGACCGACGAGCTGCGCGCCCGCGCCCGCACGGCCCTGGAGCACATCGGAGCGGGCCTCCCCGAGGGCGGCGGCCTCCAGGCCCGCACCCCCATCACCGGCGAGGACCTGTTCGGGCTGAAGGCCGCCACGGAGGCCGACGTGGAAGAGGCGATCGCGGCCACGCGTGCGGCCTTCCTGACCTGGCGCACCACGCCCGCCCCACGCCGCGGTGAACTCGTACGCCGGCTCGGCGAGTTGCTGCGCGCGCACAAGGGCGAGCTGGCGGACCTCGTCACCATCGAGGCGGGCAAGATCCGCTCCGAGGCGCTCGGCGAGATCCAGGAGATGATCGACATCTGCGACTTCGCGGTCGGTCTGTCCCGTCAGCTGTACGGCCGTACGATCGCCTCCGAACGCCCCGGCCACCGACTGGCCGAGACCTGGCACCCCCTCGGTGTGGTCGGTGTCATCTCCGCCTTCAACTTCCCCGCCGCCGTGTGGTCGTGGAACACCGCGGTCGCCCTCGTCTGCGGCGACACCGTGATCTGGAAGCCCTCCGAGCTCACCCCGCTGATCTCCCTGGCCTGCGACCACCTGCTCGCCCGGGCCGCCGACGAGGTCGGAGCGCCCCGCGATGTGCACCGCCTGCTGCTCGGCGACCGCGTGGTGGGCGAGAAGCTGGTCGACGACCCGCGCGTCGCCCTGGTCAGCGCCACCGGCTCGACCCGTATGGGCCGCGAGGTCGGCCCCCGGGTCGCCGCGCGCTTCGGCCGCAGCCTGCTCGAACTCGGCGGCAACAACGCCGCGATCGTCGCCCCGTCCGCCGATCTGGACCTCGCCGTCCAGGGCATCGTCTTCGCCGCGGCCGGCACGGCGGGGCAGCGCTGCACGACCCTGCGCCGCCTCATCGTCCACCGCGACATCGCCGACACGCTCGTCGAGCGGCTGACCGGCGCCTACCGCAAGCTCCCCATCGGCAGCCCGTTCGACGAGAAGACCCTGGTCGGCCCGCTCATCTCCGCCACGGCTTTCGACGCGATGCAGAAGGCCGTCACGCGCGTCCAGGCACAGGGCGGCAAGGTCCTGGCCGGCGGCAACCGGCGGCTGGCCGAGGCCGCGCCCGCCGCCGTGTACGCCGAGCCGGTCCTCGTTCGTGTCGACGAACAGACCGACGTCGTACGGGAGGAGACCTTCGCTCCCCTCCTCTACGTCCTCACCTACGACACCCTCGACGAGGCCATCGCCCTGCACAACGACGTCCCCCAGGGCCTGTCCTCCAGCATCTTCACGCGCGACCAGCGGGAAGCGGAGATCTTCCTGTCCGCCGCCGGCTCCGACTGCGGCATCGCCAACGTCAACATCGGTACCTCGGGCGCCGAGATCGGCGGCGCGTTCGGCGGTGAGAAGGACACCGGCGGCGGCCGCGAGTCCGGCTCGGACGCCTGGAAGTCCTACATGCGCTCGGCCACCAACACCATCAACTACTCCAGCGAACTCGCCCTCGCCCAGGGGGTCAGCTTCCTCTGACGCCGGCGCGACACGCACCCGGTTCAGATCCACGTGTCGAACCACATCCTGGCGTGCCAGTCGGCGTACGGGATCGTCTGCCCGGTGTAGACCGGGAAGAAGTAGATGAAGTTCCAGGCGATGAGCAGCACCAGCGCGCCGGTCGGCACCGCACCCCACATCCGGCGTCTCTCGCCCGCCCCCGGCGGACCCAGCAGCGCGCCCAGCATCATCGCCACGGCCAGGCACAGGTACGGCACGAAGACGACCGCGTAGAAGGAGAAGATCGTGCGGTCCTGGTACAGGAACCAGGGCAGATAGCCGGCACCCACCGCGCACAGGACCGCGCCGGCGCGCCAGTCGCGGCGCAGTGCCCATCGGTAGAGCAGATAGAGCAGCGCGCAGCATGCCGACCACCACAGGAGCGGTGTCCCCAGCGCGAGGATGGCCTGCGAGCAGTCGGCCGTCGTGCCGCAGCCGTCCCGCCCTGGGGGCACCGACTCGTAGTCGAACAGCACCGGGCGGCCGAGGACCAGCCAGCTCCAGGGGTTGGACTCGTACTTGTGGAAGCTGTGCAGGCCCACGTTGAACTGGTAGACGCCGTACTCGTAGTGCCACAGGCTGCGGAGCGGGGCGGGGATCCATGACCAGGTGCCGCCGCGGCCGTCGGCCCAGAGGCGTGCGTATCCGTTGTCGGACAGGAACCAGCCGGTCCACGTCACCAGGTAGGTCAGCACCGCGACCGGGAGGAGGGACAGCACCGACCAGCCGAGGTCCTTGCGCAGCACCGCCCGGTAGGGGCGTCGCGCGCCGGCCACGCGACGGGAGCCGACGTCCCACAGCAGGGTCAGGACCATGAAGAAGGCCAGGAAGTACAGGCCGTTCCATTTGGTCGCGGCCGCGAGTCCCAGGAAGAGGCCGGCGGCGAGCCGCCATGGGCGCGCTCCCGTCCCGGCCCGGTCGCCGATGTGCCCGTCCGGGCGGGCACGGCCGTCCTCGCCGACCGGCAGGGCTGCCGCGAGCCGGGCCCGTGCGTGGTCCCGGTCGATCAGCAGGCTTCCGAACGCCGCCAGTACGAAGAACATGACGACGAGGTCCAGCAGCGCCGTACGGCTCATCACGTAGTGCAGACCGTCCAGCGCCATCAGCGTGCCGGCCAGGCAGCCCAGCGCCGTCGAGCGGAACAGGCGGCGGCCTATTCGGCACAGCATCAGGACCGACAGCGTGCCCAGGACCGCCGCCATGAAGCGCCAGCCGAACGGGGTGAGGCCGAACGCCCACTCGCCGACGGCGACCACCCACTTCCCCATCGGCGGGTGCGCGACGAAGGCCCCGGTGTCGGAGAGCGGGATGACCTGAGGGTCCGCGAGTATCCGCGGGTCGGCGATCTTACGGTCCGGCCAGGTGCCCTCGTAGCCGAACCGCAGCAGGGACCAGGCGTCCTTCGCGTAGTAGGTCTCGTCGAAGACGAGGTTCCGCGGGCGGCCGAGGTGCCAGAAGCGGATCGCTCCGGCCAGTAGGGCCACGAGCAGGGGCCCCAGCCAGGCCATCGCCCGCGCGATCCCATGTGCCCGTGCGGGCCGGGGAAAGGGCGGGACGAGACGTTCGCGGGTGTCGGTCCGGGGGCGTCCGGCGTATCCGAACAGGCGCAGACGTGCTGGCCAGTTGTCGGGTGCCGTTGTCGCAGGGGTGCCGTCGAGGACGTGGGCACGCGACACGCTGCTACTCGTCATCGGACGACCTTAATCGGACGACGTTGATCGGATGACGTCGACCGGTGCCGCTCCGCTCTCTCCTCCACGGGCGCGACTGGCGGCCGTCGGCCACGAGCGCACCCGTGAGGTTCCGGAAACTTCGCGTTCACAGCAGTCGGACCGGTCGGAAACAACCGCTTTCTAGCGTGACGGCCCGTGGGATCGAAGTCGTATACACGGCCCCTGACGACTCATCACGATCCGTCGGCTCCCCGTCCTGCCGACGACGCCGAGCGGGACTCCCACGCATCCCCCACCACCCGAACCGAGCGCCACCGAGAGGCGTGACATGAGCACCACAGAGTCACGGTCGGCAAAGGCAGACCCGACACCATCCGCCGACCAGGCGGTCAAGGAGACTCTGGAGGACTACACCCTCCGCTTCGCGCCGCGCAGTTACCGGCGCTGGACCCCGATGGTGGTCGCGACGACCGCGCTCGGCGGCATCGCCTACATGGCCGACTTCTCCATCGGCGCCGGCATCGGCCTGGCCCACGGCACCGGCAACGCGCTCCTCGCCATCGCCGTCGCGGCCGTAGTCATCTTCGTGACGGGCTTCCCGCTGGCCTACTACGGGGCCCGCTACAACATCGACCTGGACCTCATCACCCGCGGTTCCGGCTTCGGTTACTTCGGTTCGGTCCTCACGAGTGTCATCTTCGCCAGCTTCACCTTCATCTTCTTCGCCCTCGAAGGCTCGATCATGGCCCAGGGCCTGAAGCTGGGCCTCGGACTGCCGCTGTGGCTGGGCTACCTGGTGTCCACGCTCATGGTGATCCCGCTGGTGATCTACGGCATGAAGGCGCTGAGCAAGCTCCAGGTGTGGACGACGCCGATCTGGCTGCTGCTGATGGTCGGCCCGCTGGTCTACCTGGTCGCCACCGACCCCGGCACCGTCGACCGCTTCCTCGCCTACGCGGGCACCGACGGGGAGGGCGGCGTCAACACCGCCGCCGTGCTGCTCAGCGCGGGCGTGTGTCTGTCCCTGATCGCACAGATCGGCGAGCAGATCGACTACCTGCGCTTCATGCCGCCCAAGACCGAGGCGAACAAGCGCGCCTGGTGGACGGCCGTGGTGATGGCCGGGCCCGGCTGGGTGGTGCTGGGCGCACTGAAGCAGGCCATCGGCGTGTTCCTCGCCGTCTACATCCTCGCCGAGGTCGGTCCCGCCGCCGCGCCCGAGCCGATCCAGCAGTTCAAGCACGCCTTCGACGCGATGATGCCGTCCTGGATCGTCGTCCCGCTGGCCGTGGCGCTGGTCGTGATCAGCCAGATCAAGATCAACGTGACGAACGCCTACTCCGGCTCCCTCGCCTGGACGAACTCCTTCACCCGGGTCACCGGACGCTACCCGGGCCGGATGGTCTTCGTCCTGGTCAACCTTGCCTTCGCGCTGGCGCTGATGGAGGCCGACATGTTCAGCTTCCTCAACAGCATCCTGGGCTTCTACTCGAACTGCGCCATCGCCTGGGTCGTCACGGTCGCCACCGACATCGGCGTCAACAAATACCTGCTGAAGCTCTCCCCGCTCCAGCCCGAGTTCCGCCGCGGCATGCTCCACGCCGTCAACCCCGTGGGCGTGGTGGCCTTCGTCGCCGCCTCCGGCCTCTCCATCGCCATGTACTTCCACGCCCTCGGCGACACCCTCCAGCCGTACTCCCCTGTCGCCGCCGCCCTGATCGCCTTCGTCCTCACCCCGCTGATGGCGATCGTCACCAAGGGCAAGTACTACCTGCGCCGCACCGACGACGGCATCGACGAGCCGATCCTGGACGAGGACGGTAACCCCAGCGCCGTCAGCTACGACTGCCATGTGTGCCGGCAGGAGTTCGAGCGCCCCGACGTGGCCGCCTGCCAGACGCACGAAGCCGTCGTCTGTTCCCTGTGCCTGAGCACCGACAAGGTCGGCGACCACGTCCTGCCGGCCGCACCCGCCGGAGCCTGACGACGCGCCACCCCTGAGGACACGGTGGAGGGCTCCCGCGGGCAGATGCCTGCGGGAGCCCTCCACCGTGTCCTCAGGGGTGGCTATGCCTCGCCGCCCTCCAGGTCACCTTCCGTCTCCAGGTACACCTGCCGCAGCGCCTCCAGCACCGCCGGGTCCGGCTTCTCCCACATGCCGCGCGACTCCGCCTCCAGCAGCCGCTCGGCGATGCCGTGCAGGGCCCAGGGGTTGGCCTCCTGGAGGAACTCGCGGTTGGTGGGGTCCAGGACGTAGGTCTCGGTGAGCTTGTCGTACATCCAGTCGGCGATCACGCCGGTCGTGGCGTCGTAGCCGAACAGGTAGTCCACAGTGGCGGCGAGTTCGAAGGCGCCCTTGTAGCCGTGGCGGCGCATCGCCTCGATCCACTTCGGGTTGACGACACGGGCGCGGAAGACGCGCGAGGTCTCCTCGACGAGCGTGCGGGTGCGGACCGTCTCGGGCCGGGTGGAGTCGCCGATGTACGCCTCGGGCGCGGTGCCGCGCAGGGCGCGGACCGTGGCCACCATGCCGCCGTGGTACTGGAAGTAGTCGTCGGAGTCGGCGATGTCGTGCTCGCGGGTGTCCGTGTTCTTGGCGGCCACCGCGATCCGCTTGTACGCCGTCTCCATCTCGTCCCGTGCCGGGCGGCCGTCGAGTTCGCGGCCGTAGGCGTAGCCGCCCCAGACCGTGTAGACCTCGGCGAGGTCGGCGTCGGTGCGCCAGTCGCGGGAGTCGATGAGCTGGAGCAGTCCGGCGCCATAGGTGCCGGGGCGGGAGCCGAAGATGCGGGTGGTGGCGCGGCGTTCGTCGCCGTGGGCCGCCAGGTCGGCCTGGACGTGGGCGCGTACGTGGTTGACCTCGGCCGGTTCGTCCAGCGACGCGGCCAGGCGTACGGCGTCGTCGAGCAGGCCGATCGTGTGCGGGAAGGCGTCCCGGAAGAAGCCCGAGATGCGCAGGGTCACGTCGATGCGCGGGCGGCCCAGCTCCTCGTGGGGGATGGCCTCCAGGCCCGTCACGCGCCGGGAGGCGTCGTCCCAGACCGGGCGGACGCCGAGCAGGGCGAGGGCCTCGGCGACGTCGTCGCCCGCCGTGCGCATCGCGCTCGTGCCCCACAGGGAGAGGCCGACGGAGGTGGGCCACTCGCCGTTGTCGGTGCGGTAGCGCTCCAGCAGCGAGTCCGCGAGGGCCTGGCCGGTCTCCCAGGCGAGGCGGGACGGGACGGCCTTGGGGTCGACGGAGTAGAAGTTTCGGCCGGTCGGCAGGACGTTGACGAGGCCGCGCAGGGGGGAGCCGGAGGGGCCGGCGGGGACGAAGCCACCGCCCAGCGCGTGCAGGGCGTGGTCGAGTTCGGCGGTGGTCGCGGCGAGGCGGGGGACGACCTCGCGGGCGGCGAACTCCAGGATGGCGGCGACCTGTTCACCGTGTTCGGTGGGCACGGCGGCCGGGTCCCAGCCCGCGTCGTCCATCGCCTGGACCAGGGCGCGGGCCTTCGCCTCCGCCTCGTCGGCGGTCGTACGGGTCGCGGCGGACTCGTCCAGACCGAGGGCCTCGCGCAGGCCGGGCAGGGCGGTGGTGCCGCCCCAGATCTGGCGGGCGCGGAGGATGGCGAGGACGAGGTTGACCCGGTCGGCGCCCTGCGGCGGAGCGCCGAGGACGTGCAGGCCGTCGCGGATCTGGGCGTCCTTGACCTCGCACAGCCAGCCGTCGACGTGCAGCAGGAAGTCGTCGAAGCCGTCGTCGTCCGGGCGGTCGTCCATGCCGAGGTCGTGGTCGAGCTTGGCGGCCTGGATGAGGGTCCAGATCTGGGCGCGGATGGCCGGGAGCTTGGCCGGGTCCATGGAGGAGATCTGGGCGTACTCGTCGAGGAGTTGCTCCAGGCGCGCGATGTCGCCGTAGGAGTCGGCGCGGGCCATGGGCGGGACGAGGTGGTCGATGAGGGTGGCGTGGACGCGGCGCTTGGCCTGGGTGCCCTCGCCGGGGTCGTTGACCAGGAAGGGGTAGATCAGGGGCAGGTCGCCGAGGGCGGCGTCGGGGCCGCAGGCGGCGGACAGGCCGGCGTTCTTGCCGGGCAGCCACTCCAGGTTGCCGTGCTTGCCGAGGTGGACCATCGCGTCGGCGCCGAACCCGCCGTCCTCGGCGCGGGCCGCGATCCAGCGGTAGGCGGCCAGGTAGTGGTGGGAGGGCGGGAGGTCCGGGTCGTGGTAGATGGCGATGGGGTTCTCGCCGAAGCCGCGCGGGGGCTGGATGAGGATCAGCAGGTTGCCGAAGCGGAGGGCCGCGAGGACGATGTCGCCCTCCTTGTTGCGGCTGCGGTCGACGAACATCTCGCCGGGCGCGGGGCCCCAGTGCTCCTCGACGGCCGTCCGCAGCTCCTCCGGCAGCGTGGCGAACCAGCGCCGGTAGTCGGCCGCCGGGATCCGCACCGGGTTGCGGGCCAACTGCTCCTCGGTGAGCCAGTCCTGGTCGTGGCCGCCGGCCTCGATGAGCGCGCGGATCAGTTCGTCGCCGTCGCCGGAGACCAGGCCGGGGATGTCGGTGTCGCCGAAGTCGTAGCCCTCGGCCAGCAGCCGCCTGAGCAGCGCGACGGCGCTGGCGGGGGTGTCGAGGCCGACCGCGTTGCCGATCCGGGAGTGCTTGGTCGGGTAGGCGGACAGGACCAGGGCCAGGCGCTTGTCGGCGGCCGGGATGTGGCGAAGGCGCGCATGGCGTACGGCGATTCCGGCGACGCGGGCCGCACGCTCGGGGTCGGCGACGTAGGCGGGCAGGCCGTCCGCGTCGATCTCCTTGAAGGAGAACGGGACGGTGATGAGCCGGCCGTCGAACTCGGGTACGGCGATCTGGCTGGCGGCGTCGAGCGGGGAGACGCCCTCGTCGTTCTCCTCCCAGGCGGTGCGCGAACCGGTCAGGCACAGGGCCTGGAGGATCGGCACGTCGAGGGAGGTGAGGGCGCCCGCGTCCCAGGACTCGTCGTCGCCGCCGGCGGATGCCTCGGCGGGCTTGGTGCCGCCGGCGGCGAGGACGGTGGTGACGATGGCGTCGGCGGCGCGCAGTTCGTCGATCAGCTCGGGCTCGGGGGCCCGCAGGGAAGCGACGTACAGCGGCAGGGGCCGGCCGCCGGCCTCCTCGATCGCGTCGCACAGGGCGCCCACGAACGCCGTGTTGCCGCTCATGTGGTGGGCGCGGTAGTAGAGCACGGCGATCGTCGGGCCGTCGGCCCGGGACTCGCGCTCCAGCGGGCCCCAGCTCGGCGCGGCCGCCGGTGCCTCGAAGCCGTGGCCGGTGAGCAGGACGGTGTCCGACAGGAAGCGGGCGAGCTGCTCCAGGTTGGCCGGGCCGCCGTGGGCGAGGTAGGCGTGGGCCTCGGCGGCGATGCCGACCGGGACCGTGGAGGCGGCCATCAGCTGGGCGTCCGGGGCCTGTTCGCCGGTGAGGACGACGACCGGGCGGCCGTCGGCGAGCAGCAGGTCGAGGCCCTCCTGCCAGGCGCGCAGACCACCGAGGAGGCGTACGACGACGAGGTCGACGCCGTCGAGGAGCGCGGGCAGGTCGTCGAGCGGGAGCCTGGCCGGGTTGGCGAAGCGGTACGGGACCGGGCCGTTCGCCGCGCGGGCGCTGAGCAGGTCGGTGTCGGACGTCGACAGCAGAAGGATCATGCGGCGTCGGCCTTCCTCGGGGTGTCCGCGCCCCGGGTGGTGTCTGACGGCGGGAGTTCCTGACTCACCCGACCCTGGCGGGGTGGGCTCACAGTGGCGGGACCGCGCCGGATTCGCACCGGCTTCCTCCCCTGTCGCCGTCGTGGCGGTGGCGGACCGGATGATCCACCGACAAGCATAGTAAGGGTCGTGGGAAGAGGAGTCGGCCTACAGAGGCACCGCATACAGTCGGCGGTGCGGTCGGTATGCTCGCCGCCATGTCCACGCCGTCCATCCGTCCGTCGTCCCAGGCCACAGGGGTCTCACGGGGCCGGGACGACGCATGCCCGGGCGCACTGAGGCTCCACACGGCGGACGACGGCGCACTCGCCCGGATCCGGATTCCCGGGGGTGTGCTTCAGGTCGGTCAGGCGCGGGATCTGGGCCGCGCGGCGCTCGAACTGGGCGACGGGGAGCTGCATCTGACCTCGCGGGGCAACGTCCAGTTGCGCGGTCTGCCGACCGGCTGCGGCGGGGAGTTGGCGAGCCGGCTGGAGGCGGCCGGGCTGCTGCCGTCGTGGCGGCACGAGCGCGTGCGCAATGTGGTGGCCTCGCCCCTGTCCGGTCTGGACGGGCGCGGGTTCGCCGATGTACGGCCGTGGCTGCGGGCGTTGGACGAGCTGCTGTGCGCGAGTGAGGCCGCGGCCCGGCTGTCCGGGCGGTTCCTGTTCGCGCTCGACGACGGGCGGGGGGATGTGGCCGGGCTCGGTGCGGACGTGACGTTGCGGGCGGCACCGGACGGGGCCGTGTGGCTGCGGATCGGGGCCGCCGACTCCGTCGCCGTGCTGAGCGCAGGGGACGCGCCTCGGGCCGCGCTGCTGGCGGCCGAGGTGTTCCTGGAGGCGAGTGCCGGACAGGTCTGGCGGGTGGCCGAACTTCCGGTCCCAGCCGACGAGTTGGCGCACGAGATCGTACGGCGTCTGGCGACCGGGCATGCCGCGCCCGCCGAGGCCGACCGGCCGCTCGCGAGCGAACCCTCCCCCGGCACCATCACCGGCCCCGACGGCACGACGAGCCTCTCCGTTCTCGCCCCGCTGGGCCGCCTCACCGCCGCCCAGTGGACCGAGCTGACGGCGACCGCGTCCGGGGAGCTGCGGCTGACACCTTGGCGTGGAGTGATCCTTCCCACAGTGCGCTCCGACCGGCTCCCCGGCCTAGACTCCGTCGGTCTGATCACGGACCCGGCCTCCCCCTGGCTCGGCGTCGGTGCCTGCATCGGACGGCCCGGTTGCGCCAAGTCGCGGGCGGACATCCGTACGGACGCGGCCGCGTCGCTCACCACGGGCGGCGGGCTGCCGGCGTACTGGTCCGGCTGCGAGCGCCGTTGCGGTCGTCCGCGCGGCGATCACGTGGACGTCGTCGCGGCCCCGGACGGCGGCTACCGGATCTCCGTCGTACGAGGCGGCCGGGTTCGCGCCACGACGACGACCGACAACCCATCGAAGCTCGCCGCCGACCTGGCGGCGGCCCGCACGCATGACCTGTAGGAGCACGGTGTTCGAGTACGAGAAGGACGGTGCGGCCATCTACCGCCAGTCCTTTGCCACCATCCGCGCGGAGGCGGACCTCGCGGGCCTGCCCGCCGACGTCAGTCAGGTCGCGGTCCGGATGATCCACGCCTGCGGGATGGTCGACCTCGTGCGCGACCTCGTGTACTCGCCGGGGGTCGTGGCCCGTGCCCGGGAGGCCCTGCGTGCCGGTGCGCCCATCTTCACCGATGTGCAGATGGTGGCCAGCGGCGTGACCCGCAAGCGGCTGCCCGCCGACAACGACGTGCTGTGCACCCTGTCCGACCCGGCCGTCCCCGAGCTGGCCGCGAAGATGGGCACCACGCGCAGTGCGGCCGCCATGGAGCTGTGGCGGGAGCGTCTGGAGGGTTCGGTGGTCGCGGTCGGGAACGCGCCGACCTCGCTGTTCCGGCTCCTGGAGATGATCGAGGAGGGCGCTCCCCGCCCGGCGGCCGTCATAGGTGTGCCGGTGGGGTTCGTGGGGGCCGCCGAGTCGAAGGAGGCGCTCGCGGAGCATCCGTCGGGCCTTGAGCACCTGGTGGTTCGTGGCCGGCGCGGTGGCAGTGCCATCGCCGCCGCCGCGCTCAACGCGATCGCTAGTGAGGAAGAGTGAGCGGGAAGCTGTACGGCGTCGGGCTGGGACCCGGCGATCCGTCGTTGATGACCGTGCGCGCGGTGGAGGTCATCGCCGAGGCGGACGTGATCGCGTACCACAGTGCGCGGCACGGGCGGTCCATCGCCCGTTCGATCGCGGCGAAGCACATCCAGGAACGGCACATCGAGGAGCGGCTGGTCTACCCGGTCACCACCGAGACCACCGACCACCCCGGCGGCTACCAGGGCGCCATCGACGACTTCTACGCCGAGGCCGCCGCCCGGCTCGCCGCGCACCTCGACGCCGGCCGGACGGTCGCCGTGCTCGCGGAGGGCGACCCGCTCTTCTACGGCTCCTACATGCACATGCACAAGCGGCTCGCGGACCGGTACGACACCGAGGTCATCCCCGGTGTCACCTCCGTGTCGGCCGCCGCGGCCCGTCTGGGCACCCCGCTCGCGGAGGGCGAGGAGGTGCTGACCATCCTGCCGGGCACCCTGCCCGAGGAGGAGCTGACGGCCCGGCTCGCCGCCACGGACGCCGCGGTGGTGATGAAGCTGGGCCGCACCTTCACCAAGGTCCGTAGCGCGCTGGAGAGTTCGGGGCGGCTGGGCGAGGCCCGGTACGTCGAGCGGGCCACCATGAGCGGGGAGCGGCTGGCCGAACTGGCCGATGTGGAGCCGGAGTCGGTGCCGTACTTCTCCGTGGCCGTGCTGCCGAGCCAGGTGGACGCCGAGCCTCCGGTACGGGAGCTGGGTGAGGTCGTCGTGGTCGGGACCGGGCCGGCCGGGCCGCTGTGGCTGACACCCGAGACGCGGGGCGCGCTGGCGGCCGCCGAGGATCTGGTCGGCTACACCACCTACCTGGAGCGGGTGCCGGTCCGTCCCGGCCAGCTCCGGCACGGCTCCGACAACCGGGTCGAGGCCGAGCGGGCCGAGTTCGCGCTGCAACTGGCCCGGCGGGGGCGGCGCGTGGCCGTCGTCTCCGGGGGTGATCCGGGGATCTTCGCGATGGCCACGGCCGTTCTGGAGGTCGCGTCGGCCGAGGAGTACGCGGACATCCCCGTGCGGGTGCTGCCGGGGGTGACCGCCGCCAACGCGGCCGCCGCCCGCGCGGGCGCCCCGCTCGGCCACGACTACGCGACCATCTCCCTCTCCGACCGGCTCAAGCCCTGGGAGGTCATCGCCGAGCGGCTGCGGGCGGCGGCCTCGGCGGATCTGGTGCTGGCCCTGTACAACCCCGGTTCACGCAGCCGCACCTGGCAGGTGGCCAAGGCTCGTGAGCTGCTCCTTGAGCACCGGGCGCCGGAGACGCCGGTCGTGGTCGCGCGGGATGTCGGCGGGTCCGGGGAGCGGGTGCGGATCGTGCGGCTGGCCGAACTCGATCCGGCCGAGGTCGACATGCGCACGATCCTGCTGGTCGGTTCCTCGCAGACGCAGGTCGTACGGCGCGGAAACGGCGAGGATGTCGTCTGGACGCCTCGCCGCTACCCGGACGCGTGACGCCGGGGCGCCTACTCGGCTCCCTTCGCGGCGGGGATCGGTCCCTGTTCGGCGGGGGTGGTTCCCTGGGCCGTCCCCGCCGTCCCCGCCGTCCACTTCTCCTCGATCCGGCCGACCTTCCACACCAGCAGGGCGATGGCCCAGGTGGCGAAGAACAGTGCGACGACGACGTATCCGATGACGTTGAGGTCGAGTCCGGAGACCCGGTCCCAGAAGGCGCCGTGCAGGTGCGCCTTCTCGGCGATCAGGCCCAGCAGTTCGACCGTGCCGATGATGAGGGCGACGGCGACGGACAGGCCGGTGACGGTGAGGTTGTAGTAGACCTTGCGGACCGGCTTGGAGAAGGCCCAGCCGTAGGCGAAGTTCATGAACGAGCCGTCGATGGTGTCCAGCAGCGACATGCCGGCCGCGAACAGGACCGGCAGGCACAGGATCGCGTACCAGGGCAGACCGGAGGCGGCGCCCGAGCCGGCGAGGACCAGCAGGGCGATCTCCGTGGCCGTGTCGAAGCCGAGGCCGAACAGCATGCCCAGGGGGTACATCTGCCAGGGCCTGGTGATCGACTTCATGACGCGGCCGAGGAGGCGGTTCATGAAACCGCGGTTGTCGAGCTGTTCCTCCAGGGCGGCCTCGTCGAAGTGGCCGGAGCGCATCCGCCGGAAGACCTTCCAGATACCGGCCATGATCACCAGGTTGATCATCGCGATGAGGTAGAGGAAGGCCCCGGAGACGGTGGTGCCGATCCAGCCGGCGATGTCGTGCAGTTGCGAGTCGTCGTTCGCTACCGGACCGGCCAGTGCCTTCACGCCCAGGGAGAGCAGCAGGGTGAGGACGAAGACGACGGTCGAGTGGCCGAGGGAGAACCAGAAGCCGACCGACAGCGGCCGCTGCCCCTCGCTCATCAGCTTGCGGGTGGTGTTGTCGATGGCGGCGATGTGGTCGGCGTCGAAGGCGTGCCGCATGCCCAGCGTGTACGCGGTGATGCCGATGCCGATGCCGAACGACCTCTCGCCCAGGCTGTAGTGGTGCGGGGCCACGATCGCGACCAGCGTGAACCAGCCGATGACGTGCAGCGCCAGGATGAACGCGGCCATCCCGCCAAGGCTCGTCCATTCCTTGCGGGTCATCGAGGTGCGGACGCGGTGCCATCTCGTTGTTCGGTTCTTCTCAGCCACGCCCTTGAGCTTGCTGCACATAGATTGCAGGTAACAGCAGGAAGCGGCAAAGCTCGGGTCAGGTTTCAGCCTGCGGCCGGAAAAGACGTGCGGGTGACCAGCCACCGCAGCGCCTGCTCCGGTTCGGCCACGACCCGCACACCGCCTGGGACCGGCGGCCTGCGCACCACGACCACGGGCACTCCGGCCTCGCGTGCCGCCTGCAGTTTCGGCGCGGTGGCCGCTCCCCCGCTGTCCTTCGTCACGACCACGTCGACGCGGTGCCGGCGCAGCAGTTCGCGCTCCCCGTCGAGGGTGAAGGGGCCGCGGTCGAGCAGCACCTCCATGCGGGGCGGGTGCGGGGGCTCGGGCGCGTCCACGGACCGTACGAGGAACCACAGGTCGGTGAGGTCCGCGAAGGCCGCCAGCCCCATCCGCCCGGTGGTGAGGAACACCCGTCGCCCGAGCCCCGGCAGCAGTCGTGCCGCCTCCTCCAGCGAGTCGGCCTCGCGCCAGTCGTCCCCCGCCACCGGGACCCAGCCGGGGCGCCGCAGCGCGAGCAGGGGAACATGGGCGGTGGCGGCGGCCCGCGCCGCGTTGAAACTGATCGTCCCGGCGAAAGGGTGCGTGGCGTCGATGAGCGCGTCCACCTCGTGCTCACGCAGCCACGCGGCCAGCCCGTCGGCGCCGCCGAAGCCGCCCACGCGCACCTCGCCGGGCGGCAGCCGGGGCGCGGCCACCCGTCCGGCCAGCGAGTTCGTGACGCGCAGCCCGGACGCGGGGTCGGCCGCCAGCAGCTCGGCGAGGCGACGGGCCTCGGTGGTCCCGCCCAGAATCAGTACGTGCACGAAGTCCGGTTCCCTTCCGAAGAGTGAGGCATGACGAGCGAGGCCAAGGGCGGCCGCAGCGCCCAACTCAAGCACACCGGTCTACGGCACGGATGGACCACCGGCGCCTGCGCGACGGCGGCGACGACAGCCGCGTACACCGCGCTGCTGACCGGGGAGTTTCCCGACCCGGTGACGATCACGCTGCCCAAGGGGCAGACGCCGGCCTTCGCCCTGGCGGCCGAGGAACTCGATGACGCGTACGCCATGGCAGGGATCGTGAAGGACGCGGGAGACGACCCGGATGTCACCCATGGCGCGCTGATCCGGGCGACGGTGCGGCTGCTGCCCGCGGGGGCCGGGGTCGTCTTCAAGGCGGGTCCCGGTGTGGGGACGGTCACCCGGCCCGGCCTGCCGCTGCCCGTCGGCGAACCGGCCGTCAACCCCGTGCCGCGGCAGCTGATGCGCGACCACGTCGCCCTGGTCGCGCAGCGGTACGGCGGCAGCGGCGATGTCGAGATCACCGTCTCCGTGGACCACGGCGAGGAGATCGCCCGCTCCACCTGGAACCCCCGCCTGGGCATCCTCGGCGGCCTCTCCATCCTCGGCACCACGGGCATCGTGGTCCCGTACTCCTGCTCGGCGTGGATCGACTCCATCCGGCGCGGGGTGGACGTGGCGCGGGCGGCCGGGCGCACCCACGTGGCCGGCTGCACCGGCTCCACCTCGGAGAAGACGGTCGTCGCCGCGTACGACCTCCCCGAGGACGCCCTGCTCGACATGGGCGACTTCGCGGGCGCGGTCCTGAAGTACGTACGCCGCCACCCCGTCGACCGCCTCACGATCTGCGGGGGCTTCGCCAAACTGTCCAAGCTGGCGGCCGGCCATCTGGATCTGCACTCCGCCCGCTCCCAGGTCGACAAGGGCTTCCTGGCCGAGCTGGTCCGGCGCGGCGGCGCGGACGCGGCGCTGGCCGCCGAGGTCGCGAACGCCAACACCGGGCTGGCCGCACTCCAGTTGTGCGCGGCGGCCGGGGTCCCGCTCGGCGATCTGGTGGCGGTCACCGCCCGCGACGAGGCCCTGGCCGTGCTGCGGGGCGCGCCCGTCGCGGTCGACGTGATCTGCATCGACCGCGCGGGAACGATCGTGGGCCGCAGCTCGGTGGACGGACCTCCTGTCGCGCGGCCTTGAACACAACGCCGGGCGCCGGCGGGTGCGCGGTGTCCGGTCACCCGCCAGGCAGACCTGGGGAAGTCGATGGCGGTTCGGCAACGCCCCAAGGCGCGCGGGGCTGCGCCGATATGCGGCTCCGCCGCGTGGGCGCGACCAGCCACGACGGGCCCGCAGACAAAGACGGCACTTCGCGGCACGTCCAGCGGAGCGCCTAGCAGACGTGCCGCTCCCGCTCCGGCGAGTACAGGTGGCTGTCGCGGAACTGCTCCGCGCCCAGCGTCCGGCCGACCATGATGACGGCCGTGCGCAGCACGCCCGCGTCCTTCACCTGCCCGGCGATCTCGTCGAGAGTGCCCCGGATGATCAGCTCGTCGGGGCGGGAGGCGTAGGCGACGACGGCGGCGGGGCAGTCGGCGCCGTAGTGCGGAAGTAGCTCCTCCACCACTCGGTCCACGTACCGGGCGGCGAGGTGCAGGACGATGAGCGCGCCGCTGCGGCCGAGGGTGGCGAGGTCCTCGCCGTCGGGCATGGCGGTGGCGCGGTGGGCGATACGGGTGAGGATGACGGTCTGGCCGACCGTCGGCACGGTCAGCTCCCGCTTCAGGGAGGCCGCGGCGGCGGCGAAGGCGGGCACACCGGGCACCACTTCGTACGGCACTCCGGCCGCGTCCAGGCGCCGCATCTGCTCGGCGACCGCGCTGAACACGGACGGGTCGCCCGAGTGCAGCCGCGCCACGTCGTGCCCCTGCTCATGGGCCCGGAGCAACTCGGCGGTGATCTCGTCGAGGTTGAGGTCCGCGGTGTCCACCAGCCGTGCGTCCGGCGGACATTCGGCGAGCAGTTCGCGAGGCACCAGGCTGCCCGCGTACAGGCAGACCTGGCAGGCGGCGAGCGTACGGGCGCCGCGCACCGTGATCAGGTCGGCGGCACCGGGGCCGGCACCGATGAAGTACACGGTCATCTGTCTGCTCCTGGAAGGGGATTGAGGGTGTTCTGCGCTTTTTCCACGGCCCACTGGGTCACCGGCATCGCCTGACGCCAGCCGGTGAAGCCGCCGACGGGCGCGGCGTGCGCCACCTCGAGCCGCACCAGCTCGCCGCCGTGCCGCCGGTGGGCGGCGGCGAGCAGCGCCTCCGACTCCAGCGTCACGGTGTTGGCGACGAGGCGCCCGCCGGCGGGCAGCGCCTCCCAGCAGGCGTCGAGGAGGCCGGGTACGGTGAGGCCGCCCCCGATGAACACGGCGTCCGGCGTAGGGAGTTCGGCCAGGGCGGCGGGTGCGGCGCCGGTGACGACGCGCAGGCCGGGCACCCCGAGCCGGTCGGCGTTGCGGGTGATGCGCTCGGCGCGCACGGGGTCGCGTTCGACGGTGACCGCCCGGCACGAGGGGTGCGTGCGCATCCACTCGATCGCGATCGACCCGGACCCGCCGCCGACGTCCCACAGCAGTTCCCCGGGCGCAGGCGCGAGCACGCCCAGGGTGACGGCGCGAACATGACGCTTGGTGAGCTGGCCGTCGTGCTCGTAGGCGGTGTCGGGCAGGCCGGGTACGGCGCCGAGGCGCAGGGCGTCCGGGGCGCGATGGCACTCGACGGCGACGACGTTGAGCGGGTCGCCGGGTTCTTCGTGCCACTCATCGGCGGTGGTCGAGGCGGTCGTACGTTCCTTCTCGCCACCGAGTTGTTCCAGCACCCGCATCCGGCTGGGCCCGAAGCCGCGGTCCCGCAGCAGGGCGGCGACCTCGGCGGGTGTGGCGGCGTCGGCGCTGAGCACGAGGAGCCGTCGGCCCTCGTGCAGGGCGGCGGCGATGCGGGCGGCGGGCCGGCCGACGAGCGTGACCACCTCGACGTCCTCCAGCGGCCAGCCGAGGCGGGCGCAGGCGTGGGAGACGGAGGAGGGGTGCGGCAGGACGTGCACGGCTCCGGCGCCGAGGACCTCGGTGAGGGCGCGCCCGATGCCGTAGAACATGGGGTCTCCGCTGGCCAGTACGGCGATCCGGCGGCCCGCGTGGGCGGCGAGGAGGCCGGGAACCGCGGGTCGCAGCGGTACGGGCCACGCGATACGCTCCCCGGCGCACTCGGGCGGCACCAGGTCCAGTTGGCGCGGGCCGCCGATGAGGACCTCGGCGTCGACCAACGCGGCACGGGAGCCGTCCGGGACGCCCTCCCAGCCGTCGGCTCCGATCCCGACGAGGGTCACGACGGCGGGCGGCGGCGGGGCGGGGCGTGCGGGGGTCACTGCGCGGTACCTCGGGGCTCGAAAGGGCAACGGAGAGGCACTCTACGGGGCGGTGGCCTGCGTGTCCTTCGTCGGGTTACACATTCGCGATGATCTTGTGCATGCTGCTTGCGCTAGCTTTCGTGTAGCAGAAAAGAGCACCGCGGCCCTTCGCTGGATGCCTAGGAAGCGCGTCGTTCATGGCGTGTGCGGGCCAGGTGACAGGCCGCGCGCAGTAGTTCGGGGATGGCCGCTGCCGTGCGCGGGCCCGGGTTCACTACTGCCAGCCAGCCGACGGCCCCGTAGACGGGGTGGGCCATCAGCAGGTCGACGGCGCTGGGGTCGGCCACGACGGCGCCCGGTTCGCGCGGTGCGTGACCGGTCCACCGGATGAAGGCGTCCTTCCCGGCGGCGATGTTCAGGCGGAAGGTGTCCGCTCGGTCCAGACGTGATGACTCGTCGCCGGGACAGTTCTTGGTCACGATCGTCGCGAACGGCTGGGTCGTCGTCGGGGCGACGCCATCAGGTGCGTAGTAGAAGAACGTGTCGCCCCAGCTGATGTCCGGCGAGCCGTCGCCGGGTGCCGGCCTGAGGGTCAGGACGCCGTCGAGACCGTCCACGAAGCTGATGATCTCATCCATGGTCATGTGCTCTAGCGTTGCATTGAAGTGCTTGTGGAGGCTTTGAGATGGCTTGGGATGGCAAGGAGGGGCGTCCGCAGTGACAAGTCTCAAATCTGGTGATTTGCGCACCGGCGATGTGGCGCGGCGTGCCGGGTACTCCGTGCAGCAGGTGCGCAATCTGGAGCGCGACGGTGTGCTCCCGCCGGCGACACGCACCGCCAAGGGCTACCGGGTCTATGGGGAGATACATCTGCGGTCCGCACTGGCGTACCGCGCCCTGGCGGCGGGCACGGGCCCGACCGAGGCCAGGAAGATCGTCCGGGCGGCCCACCAGTCGCCCGTCCCGCGGTTCCTCGCCCTGCTCGACGCGGCGCACGCGCAGCTCGACGCGGAGCGCACGGCACTGCGGCAGGCCGAGGACGCGGCCCGGGCGATCTCCAGCGAGCCGCTCGAAGACGTGCGCGCGTCGGACTCGATGAGCGTGTCCGAACTCGCCGCCGCGCTCGGTGTACGTCCTTCGACGTTGCGGCACTGGGATGCGGAGGGTGTCGTCGTCCCGGACCGCGACCCCGTGCGAGGCACGCGCCGGTACATGCCGGCCCAGGTGCGGGATGCGCGGATCGTTCACCAACTCCGCAAGGCCGGTTACCGCATCGCGCCCCTTCGGGCCCTGATGCCGGAGTTGCGGCGAACCCACCGGTCGGAGGAAGTCGCCTCCGCGCTGGCTGGCAGAGACGCCGACATCACGGCTCGCTCCAAGGCTCTGCTCGACGGTGCCGGCGCACTCAGTGCCGTGCTCTCGCTGCGCGGGTGAGGGGCCTGGCCGCGGAGGGCGAAGTCGGCGGCCAGGGGCATTGTCAGTGGTGGCAGGCAGGATGGCAGGCATGACAACACCAGTTGCGCAGATCGTGGACAGCGCCGGCTACGCGCAGGCCGTCGAGGACGTGGTGAAGGCCGCGGCCGCCTACTACACGGACGGCACGTCCCCGCTGGACGACGACACCTACGACCGGTTGGTGCGAGGGATCGCCGCGTGGGAGGCCGACCATCCCGACCAGGTGCTGCCCGGTTCGTCGACGGGAAAGGTCGCCGGCGGCGCGGTCGAGGGCGATGTGCCGCACACGGTCGCGATGCTGAGCCTGGACAACGTGTTCTCCGCCGAGCAGTTCACGGCCTGGACGGTTTCGCTGGCCCGCCGTATCGGACACGAGGCTGAGCGCTACAGCGTCGAGCCGAAACTCGACGGCCTCGCGATCGCGGCCCGTTACACGCAGGGGCGGCTGACGCGACTGATCACACGCGGTGACGGGACGGCCGGGGAGGACGTCTCGCACACCATGGGCACCGTCGAGGGCCTGCCCGACACGCTGGCCGAGCCGGTCAGCGTGGAGGTGCGCGGCGAAGTCCTCATGACGGGGGCGCAGTTCGAGCACGCCAACGAGGTGCGCACCGCGCACGGCGGCCAGCCGTTCGCCAACCCCCGCAACGCGGCCGCGGGCACCCTGCGGGCCAAGGACCGCGCCTACACGGTCCCGATGACGTTCTTCGGCTACGGCGTGCTGCCGCTGCCCGACACCGACGCCGCCCTGGCCGCGCGGCTCGACGGCCTCGCGCACAGCGAACTCATGGCGCTCGCGGGCGAGCTGGGCGTGAACACCACCGCCACCACCCCGGTGCCGGGCGTCACCGCGGCCACCACGGCCGAGGTCCTGACCCGGGTGCAGGAAATCGCCGCGCTGCGCGCCGGACTGCCGTTCGGGATCGACGGCATCGTCATCAAGGCCGACCACGCGGCCGACCAGAGGGCCGCCGGATCCGGATCGCGGGCCCCGCGCTGGGCGATCGCCTACAAACTCCCGGCGGTGGAGAAGATCACCCGCCTGCTGGACGTCGAGTGGAACGTCGGCCGCACCGGCATCATCGCGCCCCGCGGCGTTCTGGAACCGGTCGAGATCGACGGCTCCACCATCACCTACGCCACGCTCCACAACCCGGCCGACATCACCCGCCGCGATCTGCGGACGGGCGACCAGGTGATGGTCCACCGCGCCGGTGACGTCATCCCGCGCATCGAGGCCCCGGTCGCCCATCTGCGCACCGGCGACGAGAAGGCCATCATCTTCCCGGAGGTGTGCCCGCGCTGCGGCTCGGGCATCGACACCAGCCAGGAGCGCTGGCGGTGCGAGCAGGGCCGCAACTGCCACCTGGTCGCCTCCCTGTCGTACGCCGCGGGCCGCGACCAGCTCGACATCGAGGGCCTGGGCGCCACCCGTGTCGTGCAGCTCGTCGAGGCCGGCCTGGTCACCGATCTCGCCGACCTGTTCACCCTGACCCGCGACCAGCTTCTCGGGCTGGAGCGGATGGGCGAGACCAGCACCGACAACCTGCTGGCCGCGCTCGCCACGGCCAGGACGCGGCCGCTGTCGCGCGTGCTGTGCGCCCTCGGGGTCCGTGGCACGGGCCGCTCCATGTCCCGCCGTATCGCCCGGTACTTCGCCACCATGGACAACATCCGTGCCGCCGACGCCGACCAGCTGCAGCAGGTCGAAGGCATCGGATCCGAGAAGGCACCCGCCATCGTCACCGAGCTGGCCGAACTCGCCGGGCTGATCGACAAACTCGCCGCGGCCGGGGTCAACATGACCGAACCCGGCGCCACCTTCCCGCCCCCGGACACCACCACGGCCGCCGACACCGGCGCCGGCACCGATGCCGACGCGGCCGGTGCCCCGGCCGCCGGCCCGCTCGCCGGGATGACCGTCGTGGTCACCGGCGCCCTGACCGGTCCGCTCGAGAAGCTCAGCCGCAACCAGGTGAACGAACTCGTCGAACGGGCCGGTGGCCGCTCCTCCTCCGGTGTGTCCAGGAAGACCAGCCTCGTGGTCGCCGGGGACGGGGCCGGATCCAAGCGCTCCAAGGCCGAGGACCTCGGAATACGCCTCTGCACACCCGACGAGTTCGCTCTCCTCGTCGCCGACCACCTGGGCTGACCGATACCGCCGGCCGTCACCGGGCAGGAGTCAGCTCGGATGGCTGGTTGTCAGCAGGTGCGGTTGAGGTAGTGGGCGCCCTGGATCTTGTCGGCTGAGCCCAGCCAGGTCCGGCCGGGCCCGACACACCGCTCGTAGTCGAGCGCGTTGGCGACCCGCACCTGGATGACCACGTGCGAGCCGTCGGACGTGCAGTGGTTGTAGTAGGCGTCGGAGCTGGTCTCGTAGAAACCGCAGGGGTCGGCCGCCGCGGGGCCGGCCTGGGCGGTCACCGCGCCGAGGGACGTGAGCACGAGGGCGGCGGAACCGAGGGCGCCGGTCACCATACGACGAAGATTCAAGGGAACTCCTTGGGCAGGGGGCGGCAGCAGGCCTCGAAGGTCTGCTGCCTGCCGGTCAGTCGGATACCCGCACAAGGATCGCCGTGTGGCCCGGCGTCGTTGATCGAACAGCGCGCCGTTCACCTGGTGAATCGTTCGGCCTGTCCGTCGATCGGATGATCTCGTCTCGATTTGGGATGATGCCCATGTGGACGGGAATGCGGCTTTTCCCGCGACCGAGCCGGGGGATGCGCTCGAGGTCGCGCCGACGGCCCGGACGGCGGTGGCGTGGCTGCCGCCGCGTGATCTCTGGCCGGCGATCCAGGACATCCGCTGGGAGCATGATCCGCAGGTCCGGCGGTGGCCGCCGCATGTGAATCTGCTGTTCGGTTTCGTGCCGGAGGAGGAGTTCGCGCGGGCGGTTCCGCTGCTCTCCGCAGGGGCGGCGGCAAGCACGGCGTTCACGGCGCGCCTGGCCGGTGTGCGGTACTTCCGGCACCGGCACCATGCGACGGTCTGGCTCGACCCGGCCGCGGCGGACCTGGCGCCGTGGGTCCGTCTCCAGCGGGAACTGCGGCTGCGGTTCCCTCTCTGCCTCGGGCGCGGTGGCCGCTTCACCCCGCATCTGTCCCTCGGCCGCACCCACGACCCGAAGCATCTGGCAGCCGAGTGTGCCGCCCGGCTCGGCACGCTGTCGGCCGCTGTCGAGGAGGTGGTCCTGCTCTCCCGCCGCGGCGAGGAGCCCATGACGCCCCGGGCCGTGATCACGCTGGGCACGGGCGAGGTCCGGCACTCGCGCACGGGCTGAGTGCGCGGTGGCGGCCGCGAGGTGAGCGAGGGAGGACGTCGGAGCCGGGGTTAGCGCACCGGGATGGCCAGGTACTGATACTCCAGGAACTCCTCGATGCCGACGCGGCCGCCTTCCCTGCCCAGGCCCGACTGTTTCATCCCGCCGAACGGGGCCGCCGGGTTGGATACCAGTCCCGTGTTGAGGCCGACCATGCCCACCTCCAGGCGTTCGCTGACGCGCAGGGCGCGGTCGAGGCCCTCGGTGAAGACATAGCCGACGAGCCCCCAGGGGGTGTCGTTGGCGCGGCGCACGACCTCGTCCTCGTCGTCGAAGGTGAGGATGGCGGCGACGGGGCCGAAGATCTCCGTGTCCACGAGGCGGCTCTCGGGTGCCACGTCCATGAGTACGGTCGGCGGGTAGAAGCAGCCCGGACCCTCCGGCGTCCGGCCACCGACGAGAACTCGGGCACCGCGCTCCACCGCGTCGGCGACCAGCGCCTCCACCTTGCCGCGCCCTGTCCTGTCGATCAGCGGGCCGACATCGACGCCGCCCGCGTGCCGGGGCCCACGACGAGCGTGCCCATGCGCTCGGCCAGGCGCCGCCCGAACTCCTCCGCCAGCATGATCCCCCACCGCCGCTACATCAACTCGGTCGGAAGTCGCGGACCTCGCCGACACGCCCCGCTCCTTCCGCGAGGCGACCCGCACCGCCGAGGCCACCCCGCCCGGCGAGCCCCTCCCTCCGGACCGCTCCTTCGACGAACTGTCCGACGTCGGTCTGCGCCGTCTGCTGCACGCCCTCCGCGAGGACACCCGGATCCAGGACTACACGGAACGACAGCTCGGCCGCCTCAGCGAGCACGACACCCGCCATGGCACCGACCTGCTGACCACCCTGCGCCACTACCTCGACGCGGCCGGCAGCAAGACCACCGCGGCCCGCCGGGGCGGCTTCTCCCGGGAAACCGTGTACCAACGCCTCCGTACCATCGAGCGGCTCCTCGACCGCGACCTGGAGTCCGGCGAACAGCGCACCGAACTCCACGTGGCGCTCACGGCCCTCGACGTCCTGCGAGCCCGCCCCGACCTGCCGTGACCTGGGACGCGGTCCCGGCGGAAGTCCCGCCCCCCGGCGTCCGCGTCAGTCCTCGGCGGGCATCACACGGGTCACCTTGCCGTCGGTGTCGGCCTCCAGGTAGCCGGCCCGGCCGTGGTCGTCCGTCAGGTAGACGGCCATTCCGGCCGGGGTGTCGAAGATGTCGTCGGGCTGTCGCACCGACAGGTAGCGCAGGTCGGGATCGTCGACGTTGAGCTTCTTCCGCGCCTCTTCGAAGAGCGCGGGGACCCGGTCCCAGTTGAAGTCGTCCAGGCTGAGGGGCTGATCTCCCCCCGGCAGGGTGCCGTTGATGATGCCCTTCTCGACGCCTTGTCCGGGACGGTAGGTGTAGGAGTCGTACGCCGACTTGCTGCCGTTGACCATCAGCTCGGCCGACACGTGGTCCGGGTAGACGGTGAAGTCGCCGAACATGTTCC
Source organism: Streptomyces sp. V4I8 (assembly GCF_041261225.1). Lineage (GTDB taxonomy): Bacteria > Actinomycetota > Actinomycetes > Streptomycetales > Streptomycetaceae > Streptomyces. The sequence goes on along the minus strand of NZ_JBGCCN010000001.1, from coordinate 9,775,644 downwards.
GGCCGGTGTCTTCCTCGAGGGCTTTGATGGCGGTGCGGATGCCGTCCGGGGTGAGCAGGGAGCCGCTCTCCGGCTCCGCCGACTTCCGGGCGGCCGGGGCGGCACCGGTCGGTGAGACCGTCGGCTTCGGAGCGGACGTGGTGTTCGGAGCGGACGTGGTGGCGGACGAGGGGCCGCCCGCGTTCAAGTCGCCGGTGCCGCCTCCGAAGGGCAGCAGCCACCACAGCAGGACCAGGGCGCCGGCGAGCGAGGCCCCCGACAGGCCCAGCAGGGCGGCCCGGCCGGGTATGCGTCGGCGTGCCGCCCGCGCGGACGCGGTCACGGCCTGGGATGAGGTCGGCCCCGGCCATGGGGTGGCCGGCGTCGACGCGAACCCGGTGGGGGCGGACGGTGGGTGCAGCGGATACGAGGTGGGCTCCGCCGGCCCGGCGGGCCCGACCGACCCGGACCGGCCCCCGACGGCCCCTGACCCGGCCCTGACCCGAACTCGGCCGCCCTGACTCGACTTCGGCCGGCCTCGTGTCCAGCACGGCGGCGGACGGCCGCGCCGACGCGTCCCGTACGAGCACGCTCATCAGGACGTCGCCCAGAGCACCCGCACGCACCGGCGGCGGCACGTCGTCGTGGAGGACCGCGGCAAGGGTGGCCAGAGTGGTGCCCCGGCGCATCGGGTGGTGGCCCTCCACGGCGGCGTACAGCATCATCGCCAGCGACCACAGGTCGGAGGCGGAGCCGCCCTCGTGCCCCGAGACGCGCTCCGGCGCCATGAAGTCGGCCGTACCGATGTTGGAGCCGGTGGCGGTGAGGCTGGTCGCCTCGCGGATCGCGGCGATACCGAAGTCGGTGAGGACGGGTCGCCCGTCGGGCCGCAGCAGGACGTTGGCGGGCTTCACGTCGCGGTGCTGGATGCCGGCGTCGTGCGCGGCGGTCAGCGCGGCCAGCACTCCCCGGCCGAGCCGGGCCGCCTCGGCCGGTGGCATCGGTCCCCGGGCCAGCCGGTCGGCGAGCGAGCCGCCGGTGACCAACTCCATCACGATCCAGGGGTAGGTGCCGTCGCCGCCGTCGACGATGTGGTGGACGGTCACGACGTTCGGATGGTCGATCCGGGCCAGGGCCCTGGCCTCGCGCAGCACGCGCTCGCGGAGCATCCGTGCGCCGTCGGGGTCGTATTCGGCGAGGTCCCGGTCGGGCGGGCGGACCTCCTTGACCGCCACGAGCCGGTGCAGCACCAGGTCCCTGGCCCGCCAGACCGTGCCCATCCCACCGCCGCCGAGGCGGGTCTCCAACTCGAAGCGCCCGTCGACGACTCGTCGTCCGGGGCCTCTGTCTGCCTCACTCATGGGCGGGAGCTCAATTGCCGCCGCCGGCACCCTTCGCCTGTGGTGTGCCCTCGGCCGATGTGACCGCGATGGCGGTGGTACGGCCGTCCGGAGTGATCCGCAGGACGGGGATCGCCTTGCCCTCGGGGGCGCCGTCGCTGCCGAGGGCGATCCAGCCGCTCGCGCCGGGCAGTGGCCCCTGATTCCGCAGGCGGGACAGCGTCCGGTAGACGTCGGTGACCGTCGGGTTCGGTACCGCGGGGGTCACACGGACCGCCCGGGCCGCGGTGAGCAGGGCGTCGTGCATCATGATCGCCCGGCCGTCCTCCAGGTCGCCGTGCGGGAAGGTGTCGTCGAACGTGCCGTCCCGGAAGGGCGCGACGAGGTCCGGGGCGAAGGCGTCCGGCGTGACCTTCCACGCTCCGGGGTGGGCGAGACCGGTGTAGAGCAGGTCGATCCCGCCCTTGCCGAGCGCGCGGGCCAGGTCGCGCGCGCCGAAGCCGTTCGTGTGCCGGACCATCATGGTGTCGTCGCCGGACATCACGGTGATCCGGTGGCTTCGGCAGGGACGTGCGGCGAGGAAGGTCAGCAGTTGCGGCAGCGTGGTGCCCCGCCCCGCGAAGTAGACGACGTCCGGCTTTGCCTTGCAGACATCTCCGAGTGCGGCACGGAAGGCCGTCGGGCCGGGCCGTGAGGAGTCGAACAGGGTGGGTTCCGCGCGGACGAGGCGACGAGGCGGGGTCTGGGCGCCGAACTGCTGGGCGAGGGTGCTGGTGTACTGGTCTCCGGGAGCGATGTCCTGCACGAAGAGGACGCGGGCGCGGGCGAGTTCGCCGGTCGACAGATGGCGTACGGCGGCCGCCGCCTGGTCGGCGTTGGCGGGTGCGACCCGTGCCAGGCCGGGAACGGCGGCCCAGGAGTCGGCGGTGAGGACCGAACCGAACGCGGGCAGGCCGCCGGCCGTCAGCTCCTCCACCATGTCCTGGCTGGCGGCGGTGCTGCCGCCGAGGCCGAGCGCCGCGACGATCCGCTGGGCGCGCCGGGCCGCGCGCACCTGCCCGACCGTGTGGTTGCGCTGTTGGGCGGTGCCTCCGGTCTGGCCGAACAGCAGCCGGATCGCGGCGCCGCCGTCCGGACCGGCCGACTTCCGGTTGGTCCTGAGCTGGGCGAAGTGCGCGCCCTCCAGATCGCGCCGCACCGCCTCCATCCCTGCGCTGCCGTCGAACTCCTCGGTGATGGGCGTCAGATACACCATCGACACGTGGGGCCGGCCGCCCGGCTCGGCCGCGGCCGCCGCGACGCGCCGGTTCTCCGTGGCGATCCGCTCCAGCACGGGTGCGATGAGCCGGCTCGACGAACGGCGCAGCAGCGCGGGCGACGCGTCCGTGTCCAGCAGTCCGACACATCTGCGCATACGGCCCTCGCCGATGGCGGTCAGTCCGTCGGCGCAGGGCAGGACCGCCGACGGCACCGCCCGGGGCAGGTCGCCGGGCAGAAGCAGGGCCGCGAGTACGGTGAGCGCGGCGAGCGCGGCCCGGCCGGGCCGCCGGGCCCGTACCGGTGGTGGGGCGGTGTCGGCCTCGACGATGCCCTGCCCGGCGCGGGTGGCCAGGCGCAGCACCTCCTCCAGGCCGGGCCGCCGGGCGGGGTCCTTGATGAGACAGCGGGCCACCAGGGCGCGCAGCGCGACGGGGAGGCCGGTGAGGTCCGGCTCCTTGTGCACGACCGCGAAGGCGACCGCGATCGGCTCCACACCCGCCGCCCCGGGATCCTCGAAGGGGCTGCGGCCCAGCGCGGCGTAGGCCAGTACGCCGCCGAGCGCGAACACGTCCGTCGCCGGGGAGACCGCCTGGGCCGCGGTCAGTTGCTCCGGTGCCATGAAGGCAGGGGTGCCCACCATGGCGCCGCTGCGGGTCAGCGCCCGGCTCTGGGTGACGGAGCGGGCGATGCCGAAGTCGATGACCCGTACGCCGTCGTCGGCGAGCAGGACGTTGGCTGGTTTCAGGTCCCGGTGGACCAGGCCCTGCCGGTGGATGTCGCGCAGCGCCTCCGCCAACTGCCCGGCCAGCCGCACGACATCGGCCGCGGGCAACGGGCCGCCTGAGCGCACTCGGGCGTCCAGTGCGTCGCCGACGACGTACTGCGTGGCCAGCCAGGGCGGATCGCCGTCGGGGTCGGCGTCCACCACGGGCGCGGTGAAGGCCCCGCTCACCTTGCGGGCCGCCGCGACCTCGCGGCGGAACCGGGCCCGGAAGTGCGGCTCGTCGACGTACTCGGGCCGGATCGCCTTCAGCGCGACCCGCCGCCCGCCGGCGCTGCGCGCCAGATACACGACCCCCATACCGCCGGCGCCGAGGCGCCGTTCCACGGTGAACTCCCCGATCCGCCGCACCAGGCCAACGTACCGGCGCCGACGGCCCGCGGATTCCCCCCTCTCGATGTACGTCCGTGCTCGTCACACCTTCAGGTGAAGTGGCGCGGATTCACGGGGCGGGACGGCCGAGTGGGCGAGCCGTCCGCCGGGTCGGCCCCGGCGGACGGCGGGAACACCGGTCAGCGGTTCGTGCCGACCATGGCCGGGACGGGCGCGGCGGAGGCGTCGAGGCTGCGGAGGATGTCCTCGACCCGCTGCTTGGCGTCGCCGAAGAGCATCTGGCTGTTCTCGCGGAAGAACAGCGGGTTCTGCACGCCCGCGTACCCGGTCGCCATGGAGCGTTTGAAGACCACGACCTGGGCCGCCTCCCACACGTGCAGGACCGGCATCCCGGCGATCGGGCTGGCCGGGTCCTCGGCTGCGGACGGGTTGACGGTGTCGTTGGCTCCGATGACCAGGACGACCGAGGTGGCGGCGAAGTCGTCGTTGATCTCGTCCATCTCCAGCACGATGTCGTACGGCACGTTGGCCTCGGCGAGCAGCACGTTCATATGGCCCGGCAGCCGGCCGGCGACCGGGTGGATGCCGAAGCGCACGTCGACGCCGCGCTCACGCAGCTTGCGCGCCAACTCCGCGACAGGGTACTGGGCTTGGGCGACCGCCATGCCGTATCCCGGGGTGATGATCACCGAGGAGGCGTCCTGGAGGAGTTCGGCGGTCTCCTCCGCGCTGATCTCCCGGTGCTCCCCCTGGTCTGCGCCGTCGCTCGCCACCACGGCCTCGCCCCCGAAGCCGCCCGCGATCACCGAGAGGAAGGAACGGTTCATCGCCTTGCACATGATGTACGACAGGTAGGCGCCGGAGGAGCCGACCAGTGCGCCGGTGACGATCAGCAGGTTGTTGGCGAGGAGGAAGCCGGAGGCTGCCGCGGCCCAGCCGGAGTAGCTGTTGAGCATCGAGACGACCACCGGCATGTCGCCGCCGCCGATGGAGGCGACAAGGTGCGCGCCGAGGGCGAGTGCCACCACGGTGACCGCGATGAGCAGGCCCATGTGGGGGCGGGCGACGAACGCCGCGGTGAGCGCGACGAACGCGGCGAGCGCGCCCAGGTTGAGGACGTGCCTGCCGGGGAGCATGAGCGGGCGGGACTTGATCCGCGCCGACAGCTTCAGATAGGCGACGACGGAACCGGTGAAGGTGACGGCGCCGATGAACACGCCGATGAACACTTCGGCGTGGTGGATGCGCAGCAGCGAGCCGGTGATCTCCTGCCCGGTATGGCCCCCGGCGTCGACGTCGAGGTAGCCGTTCCAGCCGACGAACGCGGCGGCGAGGCCGACGAGGCTGTGCATGATGGCGATGAGTTCGGGCATGCCGGTCATCTCGACGACGCTGGCGCGCCACAGTCCGATGCCCGCGCCGACGGCGGTGGCGACGGCGATCAGCACGAGGCCGGTGGTGGTGATGGACCGCGAGGCGAGACCGACGGTGGCGGCCAGGGCGATGACCATGCCCGCGATGCCCCAGACGACCCCCGAGCGGGAGGTGCGGTGCTGGGAGAGTCCGGCGAGGCTGAGGATGAACAGCAGCGCGGCGACGACGTATGCGGCCTCTGCGGCCGTGGCGGTGGTCATCCGTGATCAGCCTTTCGAGAACATGCCGAGCATGCGGCGGGTGACGGCGAATCCGCCGAAGACGTTGATGCTCGCCAGCAGGATCGCGGCGAACGACAGCACGGTGACCACGGTGTTCCCGTGCCCGATCTGCAGCAGTGCGCCGACCACGACGATCCCGGAGATCGCGTTGGTGACCGACATCAGCGGGGTGTGCAGCGCGTGGTGCACATGGCCGATGACGTAGAAGCCGATGACGATCGCCAGGACGAACACCGTGAAGTGGGCGATCAGTTGGGGCGGTGAGAAGGCGGTCACCAGGAAGAGCGCGAGCGCTCCGGCGCCGACGAGGGCGTACCCGGACCGCGCGGAGCGGGCGGGCTTCGCCGCGCTGTCGGGGACCGCGGCGGGTTCCGGGCCCTGGGCCGGTGCGGGGGTGGGCGCGGCGGACACCTGCACGGGTGGCGGTGGCCAGGTCTTCTCGCCGTCGCGGACCACGGTCATCGACCGCTGCACCACGTCGTCGAAGTCGAGGACGAGCCGGCCGTCCTTGCCGGGGGTGAGGAGTTTCATCAGGTGGACGAGGTTGGTGCCGTACAGCTGGGAGGCCTGGGCCGGGAGTCTGCCGGGCAGGTCGGTGTAGCCGATGATCGTCACGTCGTTGTCGGTGACGACCGCTTTCCCGGCGACCGTTCCCTCGACGTTGCCGCCCTGGGCGGCGGCCATGTCGACGATCACGCTGCCGGGCTTCATCCGGGCGACGTCCTGGGCGGTGATGAGCCTCGGCGCGGGCCGGCCCGGGATGAGCGCGGTGGTGATGATGATGTCGACGTCGGCGGCCTGGTCGGCGTACAGCCGCGCGGCCAGCCGGTTGTAGTCGTCCGAGGTGGCCTTGGCGTATCCGTCGCTGCTGACCTCCTGTTCGGCTTGTTCGGGCCGTACCTCCAGGAACTCCCCGCCCAGCGAGCGCACCTGCTCGGCTACCTCGGGCCGGGGGTCGGTGGCGCGGACGACGGCGCCGAGGCTGTGTGCCGCGCCGATCGCCGCCGAGTCCGGCCACTCCGGCGCCCGCCACGAGCACCTTGGCCGGTGGCACCTTGCCGGCGGCGGTCACCTGGCCGGTGAAGAAGCGGCCGAAGGCGTGCGCGGCCTCGACGACGGCGCGGTATCCGGCGATGTTCGCCATCGAGCTGAGGACGTCCAGGGACTGGGCGCGCGAGATGCGCGGGACGGCGTCCATGGCGAGCACGGTGATCGGCCGCCGTGCCAGCTCCTCCACCAGTTCCGGGTTCAGCGCGGGTCCGATGAGCGCGATCAGCGTCGCTCCGTCGCGCAGCCGGCCGATCTCCTCGCTGGACGGTCCGTTGACCTTCAGGACGATCTCGGCCGGCCAGGGGTCGCCGAGCCGGGCACCCGCCTCCTCGTAGGCCGTGTCGGAGAAGCGGGACAGCTCCCCCGCCCCCGGTTCCACGACCACGTGGTAGCCCAGCGCGACGAGTCGGGCCACGGTGGCAGGGGTCGCCGCCACCCTGGTCTCGCCCGCGGTGGACTCGGCGGGTATGCCGATCCGCTGGGCTTCCTGTTCCGGTTCCCGTTCCGATGGGACCATCGTCTTCCTCTCTGATCGGGTTCGCCTCCGCCGAAGGTCTGCCCCCTGGCGCCCGTCGGGAAGCCGAGGTCGAACCCTCAGAACTCCGGCGCGCGATACTCGCTCATCGCGTCGATGAGCCAGCGCGCCAGGTAGTCGGCGAACGAGGAGCGGGGGAACAGCCGGTACGTGGGTGCGGCGTCGACCTGCCAGAGCAGTACGGCGACGGGGCCGACGGTGGTGGACACGGCCCGGCCGGGGCCGAAGGCGCGGGGGTGCAGGTCCAGCGGGCAGCCCTTCTCCAGCACCTCCCGGGCGGCCGGGCCGCTCAGCTCCAGGGTGGTGCGGTTGGCCGAGACGTCCACGACCGAGCCGGGGTCGCCGTCGAGGGCGTCCCGTACCGCGGTGGTCACCCCGCCCGCGTCGGCCTGGGACAGGACGAGCCACTCGTCCGGGCCGAGCCATGCGACGGTGTGGGGGCCGGATGCGGTGGTGTGGCCGCACCGGCGTGGGAGCGGTACCCCCAGGGTCTTCCCGATCCGGTCGGCCGCGTCGGAGGCGGGGTCGACGCGCAGGTTCACCATGGTGATGAACGGCCACTCGGTCAGCGCGACGCCGCGGGCGCCGGTGACGGCGGCGGCGCGCATCCGCTGCTCCAGGTGGGAGAGGGGGCTGGTGCGCAGGGCCACCGGTCCCTCAGTGATCTGGTCAGCCATCGCGCTTGGTCCCTTCGGGATCGTAGAGGACGAAGTCGGCCACCTCGACGGCCACCAGGGTCTCGCCCACCGGGGCGAGCAGGGTCTCGCCGATCCTTGCCCGCCCGTCGGCGACGAGGGCGAGGGCGAAGGGGCGGCCGAGGGCCGGGCTGTGGTAGCTGGAGGTGACGTGCCCGAGCATCGGCACCGGTCCGGCCTCGGGGGTGATCGGCACGTCCGGCGCGACGAGCTGGGTGCCCTCGGGCAGCCGGGTCGTGCGGTCGCTCGGCAGCAGGCCGACCAGTTGCTTGCGGTCGGTGCGGGAGGTGTCGGCGCGGGAGAAGGACCGCTTGCCGATGAAGTCCTTCTGCTTCGAGACCACCCAGGACATGCCCGCGTCCTGCGGGGTGACGGTGCCGTCGGTGTCCTGGCCGACGATGATGTAGCCCTTCTCGGCCCGCAGGACGTGCATGGTCTCGGTGCCGTACGGGGTGATGTCGTATGGCCGGCCGATCGCGTACACCTCCTCCCAGACCGCCAGGCCGTACCAGGCGGAGACGTTGATCTCGTAGGCGAGTTCGCCGGAGAAGGAGATCCGGCAGATCCGGGCCGGGATGCCGGAGGCCAGGGTGGTCTCGCGGAAGGCCATGAAGGGGAACGCCTCGGCGGACAGGTCGACCTCGGGGGCGAGATGGGCGACGACCTCGCGCGACCGGGGTCCGACGACGGCGATCGTCGCCCACTGCTCGGTCACCGAGGTGCAGTGCACGTCGAGTTCGGGCCACTCGGTCTGCAGCCACTCCTCCAGCCAGTCCAGGACGCCTGCCGCGCCGCCGGTCGTGGTGGTCATGAAGTAGCGGTTGTCGTCGAGGCGCAGGGTCACGCCGTCGTCGAAGATCATGCCGTCGGGCTTGCACATGACGCCGTAGCGGGCCGTGCCGGGCTTCAGCTTCTTGAAGGCGTTGGTGTAGACGCGGTTGAGGAACTCGCCGGCGTCCGCGCCCCAGATCTCGATCTTGCCGAGGGTGGAGGCGTCCATGAACGCCACCCCTTCGCGGGCCGCGCGGCACTCGCGGGCCACGGCGGCGTCCATGTCCTCACCGGGCTGGGGGTAGTACCGGGGACGCTTCCACTGCCCGACGTCCTCGAACTCCGCGCCCTGCGCCACATGCCAGCTGTGGATCGCCGTGGTCCGCTCCGGGTCGAACAGGTCGCCGCGCTCCCGCCCGGCCAGCGCCGCGAACGCCACCGGTGTGTACGGCGCCCGGTAGGCCGTGGTGCCGATCTCCCCGGGGGACGCGCCCGCGCCCAGGGCCTGCGCGATGACCCCGATCGCGTTGACGCCGGACGTCTTGCCCTGGTCGTTCGCCGTGCCGAGCGACGTGTAGCGCTTGACGTGCTCGACGCCGCGCATGCCGGCGCCGGTGGAGCGCCGGACGTCGGCGACGGTGACGTCACGCTGGAGGTCGACGAAGTGGCTGTCCCAGCCGGCGGGTTCGCCGTCGGGGGCGGGGACCAGCCACAGGGCACGCGTCGGGCTCACCGCGGGCGGCGCGGCCTCGGACGGTACGCCCACCGGGAACCCGGCCGCCCCCGCGGCCAGCGCACCCGCCCGCGCCCCCTCGGCCGTACAGCCGTCGAGGTCGTACGTCCCGCGCGCCGCACCGACGACCTGCTGGTCCCGTACGGTCCCGTCGGGGACGAAGGCCACCAGGTCCTCGTCCCAGCGCAGCCGTCCCTGGCGCTGGCTGTGCAGACGCACCACCGGGCTCCAGCCGCCCGACACGGCGAGCAGGTCACAGTCGAACGAACGTGGTTCACCGGTGGGTTGACCGCTGTCGTCGAGGGCCTGGACCGTGACGCCGGTGAGCCGGTGGTGGCCCGAGGTGTCGACCACCGCGCTGCCCGTCAGCACCCGCACCCCGGTCGCCGCGACCGCCTCGGCGGCGCGGTCGGACAGTTCGGGGCGCGCGTCCACCACGGCGGCGATGTCGACCCCGGCGGCGCGCAGGTCGGCGACCGTGTCGTAGGCGCTGTCGTTGGTCGTGCTCACCACGGCCCGCGAACCAGGCGCCACGGCGTACCGGTTGAGGTAGGTGCGCACCGCCGCGGCGAGCATCACCCCGGGCCGGTCGTTGCCGGCGAAGGTCAGCGGACGCTCGTGCGCGCCGGTCGCCAGGACGACCTGGCGGGCCCGGATGTGCCACAACCGCTGGCGCGAGACGCCTGCGGGCGCGGCACTTCCCAGGTGGTCGGTGCGCCGCTGGAGGGCCAGCACGTAGTTGTCGTCGTACGACCCGAAAGCCGTGGTGCGTCGCAGTACGACGACCTCGGGGGCGGCGTCCAGGGCCGCGCGGATGTCGGTGACCCACTTGAGGTCGCCCGGCGCGCCGGAGAGCAGGGAACCGCCGGGCTCGGGCTGGTCGTCGACGAGGATCACGCGGGCGCCGGACCCCGCGGCAGCGGCGGCGGCCGCGAGCCCGGCGGGTCCGGCGCCGACGACCAGGACGTCGGTGTGGACGTACTTCTTGTCGTAGACAGCCGGGTCCGGCGTCGGGTCGAGGCGGCCCATCCCGGACAGCGTGGTGGCGGACAGGCCGTCGTGGAGCTCCACCGTCGTGGCGGGCAGCATGCCCTCCGAGCACGGGCCGTCGAGCTGCACCAGGGCGTTGGGCTCCTCGACACCGGCCGCGACGATGCCGCGGGGGCGGCCGCGGTAGAGCGACGGGGCGACCTCGACGACGCCGTTCGCGAGCATGGCCGAGGCGAGGGTGTCTCCGGGGTGCCCGGTCATCGCCCGGCCGTCGACGGTGAACCGGAGCACGGTGGTGCGGTCGATGCGGCCGCCCTGCGGGAGCCGGAAGTGCTGGTCGGTCATCGGTTCCCTCCGGCCTGGTGCAGTTCGGGGCGGGGCTCGTCGGGCCGGTAGGAGGCCAGCACTTCGTTGGTCAGGGTGTCGCGCAGGACGTTGAACCAGCGGCGGCAGCCGGTGCTGTGCACCCAGCGCTCGGCGAAGGGGCCCTTGGGGTTGTCGCGGTAGAAGACGTACTCGGCCCACTGCTCGTCGCTGAGGTCCGCGGGGGTCTCGGGGTAGGGGATGTGGGCCTGTCCGCCGTAGTGGTACTCGGTCTCGTCACGCGGACCGCACCAGGGGCAGCTGATCAGCAGCACGGTGTCCTTCTCTCCACAGGCTTTCGGCGGGCTGTCAGTGGGCCACGGCGGCGGCGCCGTGTTCGTCGATCAACGCGCCCGTCCGGAACCGGTCGAGGGCGAAGGGGGCGTTCAGCGGATGCGGCTCACCCGTGGCGATGGTGTGCGCGAAGGTCCAGCCGGCGGCCGGGGTGGCCTTGAAACCGCCGGTTCCCCAGCCGCAGTTGACGTAGAGGTTCTCGACGGGGGTGGTGCCGATGATCGGGGAGGCGTCGGGGGTGACGTCGACGATGCCGCCCCAGGTGCGCAGCACGTGCGCGCGGGCGAAGACGGGGAACAGTTCGACGGCGGCGGCCATCTGCTGCTCGATGACGTGGAAGGAGCCGCGCTGCCCGTAGCCGTTGTACGAGTCGACGCCCGCGCCCATCACCAGCTCGCCCTTGTGTGCCTGGGACACATAGACGTGCACGTGGTTCGACATGACGACCGTCGGGTGCACCGGCTCGTGCAGTTCGGAGACGAGTGCCTGGAGCGGATGCGACTGCACCGGCAGCCTCACGCCCGCCCGCTCGGCCAGCACACTGCTGTGTCCGGCGGCCGCGAGGCCGACCCGGCCGGCGTGGATGCGGCCGCGGTTGGTGTCGACGCCCACGACCCGGTCGCCGTCCTTGAGGAAGCCGGTGACCTCGCAGCCCTGGATCAGGTCCACGCCCAGCTCGTCGGCGCGGCGGGCCAGCGCCCAGGCGACGTGGTCGTGCTTGGCGATGCCGGCCCGTGGCTGGAAGGTGCCGCCGAGGACGGGATAGCGGGTGCGGGTCGAGACGTTGAGGATGGGGCAGACCTTGGCGACCTCGTCCGGCTCCAGCCACTCGGCGTCGACTCCGTTGAGGCGGTTGGCGCCCACGCGGCGCACGCCCTCGCGGACGTCCTGGAGGGTGTGCGCGAGGTTGAGGACGCCGCGCTGGCTGAACAGGAAGTCGTAGTCCAGCTCCTCCGGGAGCCCCTCCCACAGCTTGAGCGCGTGCTCGTAGATCGCCGCGCTCTCGTCCCAGAGGTAGTTGGAGCGGATGATCGTGGTGTTGCGCGCCATGTTGCCGCCGGCCAGCCAGCCCTTCTCCAGGACGGCGACCTTGGTGATGCCGTGGTTCTTGGCGAGGTAGTAGGCGGTGGCGAGGCCGTGGCCGCCCGCGCCGACGATGACGACGTCGTACGAGGAGCGCGGCTCGGGATTGCGCCAGAGGAAGTCCGGGTGCTCCGGCAGCGGCTCGGCGGTCATGCCGCGTCTCCGTTCAGGGGGGACAGGTGGGGATAGAGGGGGAAGGCGGAGGCGAGCTTCTCGACCCGGTCGCGCAGCTGGCCGGCGCGCTCGTCGCCGAGCTGCTCCTCCTTCAGGGCCTGGGCGATGATGTCGGCGACCTCCCGGAACTCCGCGTCCCCGAATCCGCGGGTGGCCAGGGCGGGGGTGCCGATCCGCAGACCCGAGGAGACCATCGGCGGGCGGGGGTCGAACGGCACCGCGTTGCGGTTGACGGTGATGCCGATCCGGTGCAGCCGGTCCTCGGCCTGCTGTCCGTCGAGCGTCGACCTGCGCAGGTCGACGAGGACGAGGTGGACTTCGGTGCCGCCGGTCAGGACGGTGATGCCCGCCTCGGCGACGTCGTCGGCCAGCAGCCGTCCGGCGAGGATGCGGGCGCCGTCCAGCGTGCGCTGCTGGCGCTCCCGGAACTCCGCGCCCGCGGCCACCTTGAAGGCGACGGCCTTCGCGGCGATGACGTGCTCCAGCGGGCCGCCCTGCTGGCCGGGGAAGACCGCGGAGTTGATCTTCTTGGCGAGGTCGGCGCGGCTGAGGATGACACCGCCGCGCGGGCCGCCCAGGGTCTTATGGGTGGTGGTCGTGACGACGTCGGCGTACGGCACCGGGCTCGGGTGGAGGCCTGCGGCCACGAGCCCGGCGAAGTGCGCCATGTCCACCATCAGGTACGCGCCCACCGCGTCGGCGATCCGCCGGAACTCGGCGAAGTCCAGCCGTCGCGGGTACGCCGACCAGCCGGCGACGATCATCCTGGGCCGGTGCGCGAGGGCGAGCTGCTCGACCTCGTCCATGTCGATGCGCAGGTCGGACTCGCGCACGTGGTACGGCACGACGTTGTACAGCTTGCCGCTGAAGTTGATGCGCATGCCGTGGGTCAGATGACCGCCGTGCGCCAGGTCGAGGCCGAGAATGGTGTCGCCGGGCTTGAGCAGCGCGAACATCGCGGCGGCGTTGGCCTGGGCGCCCGAGTGCGGCTGGACGTTCGCGGCCTCGGCGCCGAAGAGTGCCTTCACCCGGGCGATGGCCAGCTGCTCGATGACGTCGACGTGTTCGCAGCCGCCGTAGTAGCGGCGGCCGGGGTAGCCCTCGGCGTACTTGTTGGTCAGCACCGAGCCCTGGGCCTCCATGACGGCGGCCGGGGCGAAGTTCTCCGAGGCGATCATCTCCAGCGTGGACTGCTGGCGGCGCAGTTCGGCGTCGACCGCGGTGGCGACGTCCGGGTCGAGTTCCCTGAGCGGGAGGGCGAGGGGGGAGGTGAGAGTGCTGGTCGACGGGCTGGTTGCCATCTGTGCACCATCCTGGGAGCCAACTAATGCGCAACTGATATATCAGACTGTGCGGTACGGTATGGGAGCTCGCCCGACAGGTCAAGGGGGCATTCATGCAGCAGGTGGCGACCGGGCCCGCAGGCGGGAAAGCCGGAGGTGGAGCACCCGGAGGCGGAGCGTCGCGGGGCGCGGAGCCGGGCGGCGCGCATCTGGGGGGCGCGGAGTTCGGGGGTGAGCTGTCCCTCGCCGAGCGCGCCTACCGTGCCATCCGCGACCGGCTCGTCATGCTCGAGATCCGCCCGGGCGCGCCGATCAACGAGGAGCAGTTGGGGCAGTCCCTCGGCGTCGGACGGACGCCGGTGCGCGAGGCGCTCAAGCGGCTCCAGTACGAGCGGCTGATCACGACCTACCCCCGACGCGGCACCTTCGCCACCGAGGTCAACATCACCGACCTGGCCCATATCTCCGAGGTCCGCCAGGAGTTGGAGCCCCTCGCCGCCGCCCAGGCCGCACGACGCGCCACAGCCGTGGACCGGACGACCCTGACAGCCCTGCGCCGCGAGCTGGAGCGCGTGGATCCCCGTCAGGACGACGCCGCCGGGCTCATGCACCTCGACCTACAGGTCCACCGCGCCGTCTACGCCGCCGCGCACAACCCGTACCTGGAGGACACGCTCGTCCGCCACGACAACCTCGCCACCCGCATCTGGTGCCTGTTCATCGACCGGCTGCCCGACATGGCCGGCCATGTGGAGGAGCACGGACCGTTGATCGACGCGATCGTCGCCGGCGAGCCCGACAAGGCGGCCCGACTGGCCCGTAGTCACGTCGAGGACTTCGAGCGGGCCATTCGCGAGGCCATCTGACACCGCGTCTGCGACACCGCGCGTCCTGAGGTCTCAGTGCGCGACGCCCCGTAGCTCCTCCCTGCCCGGGCCGGGCCTGCCCGCCAGGGTCGTCCACAGGTGTGGGGCCACGTCGTCCTCGGGCAACTGGGCGATCATGTAGCGCACACAGCGCTCGATCTTGACCCGCCACAGGCGCGCCGCCTCGTTCCCGTCGGCGTCGCGCAGCGCGTCGAAGACGGCGGTGTCCTCGTTGAGGATGGTGCCAAAGGCCTGCCTGCCTGTAGTCCATGTCCAGAACGGCGACGAACATACGCAGTCGGGCCGTGAGGCGTTCGAAGGTCTGGGCTGCCTGCGGGAGGTCCGCGATGCGGGCGAGGGCGTCCTGGAACCGCAGATCGACTTCACGCATACCGCCGTGGTCCTTGGCCCGGGCGGCGGCCCGGACCTCCGCCAGGGCCGCCGCTGCCGGAGCGAGGTCCTCTGGGCCCAGCATGGCGACACGGCGGATGAGCAGCGCGCCGAGGCTGGCGCGCAGGGCGTAAAGATCGAGGACGTCCTTCGCCGTGACGGCGGGCACGGCGGTCGCGCCGCCCGGGAGCAGATCGTCGACGGCACTTCGACGACGCGTCACCCGAGCGCTTCATCACCGTGGTCGACCCGAGCACGGAGAGTGTCATCCACCAGATCCCCGAGGGCACCTCCGGGGACATCGACCGAGCGGTGGCAGCGGCCGTAAGGGCCAAGAACGAGTGGGGTCGGCTGGTCCCCAAGGCCCGCGCGGAGGTGTTGCACGCCATCGCCGCCCGGGTGGCCGAGAATGCCGGACTCCTGGCCAGGCTGGAGTCGGCGAACACCGGCAAGCCGCTCGCGGTGTCGCGGGACGACGTCGGCATGACCATCGACACCTTCCGCTTCATGGCCGGTGCGGGGCGCGCGACGACCTCCATGGCGGGCCGGTGACTACGCCGAGGACCACTTGTCGGTCATCCTGCGCGAACCGATCGGGGTGATCGGCGTGGTCACCCCGTGGAACTACCCGTTGCTCATGGCGCCATGGAAGATCGCGCCCATTCTCGCGGCCGGCGACACCCTGGTCATCAAGCCGTCCGAGCAGACCCCGCTGACCACCCTGGAGTTCGCCGAACTCGTCGCCGATCTTCTGCCTGCGGGTGTGTTGAACGTCGTGAACGGCTACGGCTTTGTCGTGGGAGCCCGGCTCGCCGAGCATCCGGACGTGAGCATGATCGCCCTGACCGGTTCGGTCGCCGCCGGTCGCGCCGTCGCCCGGGCAGCCGCCGACACTCTCAAGCGCGTCCATCTCGAACTCGGCGGCAAGGCACCGGTGGTGATCTTCCCGGACGCCGATCTCGCGGCCGCCGCGTCGTCTCTGCGCGTCGCCGGCTTCTGGAACTCGGGCCAGGAGTGCGGCGCCGCCTGCCGCGTACTGGTCCACGAGTCGGTCGCCGAGCAATTCGTGGAGCAACTCGTCGGCGAGGTACAGGCGTTGGTCGTCGGCGAGCCGGCCTCCGGTGAGGACGTGGAGGTCGGCCCCATGGTCTCCAAGGCCCACTTCGACCGGGTCACCGGGTACTTGGAACGGGCGAAGAAGGAAGGCATCGGTGTGGCGACCGGGGGCGGGGCCATCGACGGGCCCGGCTACTTCGTCGCCCCCACCGTGCTGGTCGACGTCCCCGAAGGAGCAGAGGTCGCCCGCGAGGAGATCTTCGGCCCGGTGGTCACCGTGGAGACCTTCACCGACGAGGAGGAGGCGGTACGGCGGGCCACCGACGTCCCGCTCGGCCTGTCGGCGTCGGTGTGGACCGAGAAGGCGCGCCGCAGCCACGACATCGCCGCAAGTCCCGACTTCGGAACCGTCTGGGTCAACTCGCATCTCGTGCTGGCCAGGGAGGTCCCCTGGGGCGGATTCAAGGGATCCGGATACGGCCGGGACCTGTTGATCCACGCGCTGGACGACTTCTCGCGCACCAAGCACGTCATGCACAACCACGGACGCTGATCCCGCCCGCCGCCCGAACCGTGGAGGTATGGGCAGCGAGGACGGCCTGCCCAAGGACCGCCACCGCGCTCAGGTCGCCGCCGACTCTCCAGAGGACGGCCACGTCATGCCCGAGTGCGCAGGTGTCGTGCTGGAGGTGCAGGCGGCGGAGGTCCTGCAGGGCGGCGACGGGAAAGGGGTGCCGGCCCCACTTCTTCAGGTAGCCGTCCTCACCGTGGAGCCGCAGCACCATTGGGCGGCCTCCAGGACGGCGTGACCGACGAGGGCTCGGGGTTGCGTGGAGCGCCAGACGAGCGTGCCGTCCTGGTCGGGCCGATCGAAGCTCGTGGACATGTCGGCAAAGAGATGGATCGCCATGTCGATGTCCGGCCCCCTGCCACTCAGGCCCACCGGGCCTCGGCCGGTTCCAGGTCGAAGGAGACACGCTGCACGGAAGTGGGACCGTAGAGCCCGGCCACCGCGTGCAGTACGTCGGCGAGGGCGTCGGTGCAGTAGCTGACGCTGTCGTTCCACTCCGCCTCGTCGTCCTCGATGCGGCAGGTCGCCCAGCCGCTGCCGCTCAGCTCCCAACCGAACCGGAGATCATTCGCCATCCCGCCCCTCCCGGTGATCGTCTCCGCAGACGGTAGCGCGGCGGCCACCACAGCTGCTCACCGGCGGCTCAGCCCTGATCGCCTATCTTGGCGCGTATGCAGTCCTACACGATCGGCCAGGCCGCGCGTCTGCTCGGAGTGAGCCCCGACACCGCCCGACGGTGGGCCGACGCCGGCCGGGTCGCCACACACCGGGACGAGAGCGGACGACGCCTCATCGACGGAAAGGATCTGGCCGCCTTCTCCGTGGAGCTGGCCAAGACCGGCGGTGGCGGTGGCGGTGAGGAGGACGTCTCGTACACGTCCGTCCGCAATGCCTTCCCCGGCATCGTCACCGCCGTCAAGCTCGGCGACGTCGCCGCCCAGGTGGAGATCCAGGCGGGGCCGCACCGGCTGGTGTCGCTACTGACACGGGAGGCCGTGGAGGAGTTGGGGCTGGAGGTCGGCGTGGAGGCCACCGCCCGGGTGAAGTCGACGAACGTCCACATCGACCGTTCCTGAGCGGAGCTACGGCGAGCCGAGCCGAGCCGGGGGGTCTCCAGGATCTCGCGGTGCCCGACCGGCAGTCCAGGGTCGAACACCGACCCGTCACCGTCCCTGCGCCCACGAGGCGTAGTCGCCGTCCACGTGGATCGCGTCGATGCCGCTGATGTGCCGGGCCCCGCGGCGGTCCTGGGGCAGGACCAGCTGCGGGCCGGCGCGGTCGAGCGGGGTGTCGTCGAGGGTGGCCGCGAGCAGGACTGGGGCGCGGCCGCAGTCGGGGTCGATCTCCGCCCAGGACAGCAGGGCGTGGTGGCCGTCCGCGCCGGAGACCGCGGTCAGGAAGCTCAGGCGGTCCTTGCGGCGGGCGGGATCGAGGGCGGGGCCGGCCGCCGAGAGGAAAAGCTGACATCGGCCTTGTGCTGCGGCCAGGCGAGGTCGGGCACCGTCAGGCGGACCGTGCGGGCCGTGCAGGCCAGATCGCAGGTGGGGGCGAGCTCCGCCACCCGGCAGGCGGTCGTACCGGTGCTGTCAGTACCGGGACCTGCGTCCTGTACAAACGCACATGCCATCCACCCAGATCACAACGGCAGCTCATGCGATGCGACAGGAGACTTTCGCCTCGCATCTGCGGCAGTATCATCGGCGCATGCACACCTACCGGATCGGGGACGCGGCCGCCTTACTCGGCGTCAGTGCCGACACCGTGAGGGCGTCTGGTGGACGGCGGGAAACTCACCGCCGAACGCGACGACACGGGCCACCGGATCATCCCCGGGCCGGCCCTGGCGGCCTACGCCCGGCAGGTGCACCGGAGCAGCGGGCGATGGTCAGCCGCGAGTCGGCTGAGGAGCTGAAGCTGGAGCCCGGCGTTCCGGCGGTTGCCGTGATCAAGTCGACCAACGTGGTCGTCGAGAGACCGTAGATGGTCCGTCGGGACCGCGAGTGATTGCGTCCGTCAGGACCGCGAGTGATTGCGTCCGTCAGGACCAGGAGTGATTTCGTCCGTCAGGACCAGAGGGAGTGGACCCGTGATAACCCGTACCGCGCGCCGGAACCGCCGCATGTTGCAGGTGACCGGCGTGAGCGCCGCCGCGCTGCTGGCCCTGGGTGCCTGTTCGTCCTCCGACTCGGACTCCTCCCCGAAGTCGGACTCCTCCGCGTCCGCCTCCGACTCGGTCTCGGGCGAGATCTCCGGCGACGTGACCGTCTTCGCGGCGGCCTCACTGAAGGAGAGCTTCACGGCGCTGGGCAAGCAGTTCGAGAAGGAGCACCCGGGTACGAAGGTCACCTTCAGCTTCGGCGGCAGCGACTCCCTCGCCGCGAGCATCACCGGCGGTGCGCCGGCCGATGTGTTCGCCTCGGCCAGCCCCAAGACGATGAAGATCGTCACGGACGCCGGGGATGCCTCCGGCACACCCGCCACCTTCGTCCGCAACGAGCTGGAGATCGCCACCCTGCCGGGCAACCCCGACAAGATCGACTCCCTCGGGGACCTCACCAAGTCGGGCCTGAAGGTCGTGCTCTGCGACAAGGAGGTGCCGTGCGGCGCCGCTGCCCAGAAGGCCCTGGACGCGAGCAAGCTGAAGCTCACGCCCGTCTCCTACGAGCAGGACGTCAAGGCCGCCCTGACGAAGGTGGAGCTGAAGGAGGCCGATGCGGCCGTCGTCTATAAGACGGATGTGGACGCGGCGGGTGACAAGGTGGAGGGCGTGGAGTTCCCCGAGTCCGCCGACGCCGTCAACGACTACCCGATCGCCCTGCTCAAGGACACGCAGAACGCCCAGGCCGCCAAGGCGTTCATCGCCCAGGTGCGGTCCGCCGAGGGCCAGAAGGTCCTGACCGAGGCCGGGTTCCTCAAGCCGTGACGCCGACCGACAAGGCCGACGCCGCGACCGACACGCTCCGGGGTGGGCCGCGGCGTCGGCGCGTCCGTACGGGCGTTCCGCTGCCCCTGCTGCTGCCCGCGCTGATCGGCCTGGCGTTCCTGATCGTGCCGCTGATCGCCCTACTGGTACGGACCCCGTGGCACAGCCTGCCCGAGCAGCTGACCAGCCCGGATGTGTGGCAGGCCCTCAAGCTGTCCCTGATCTGCGCGACGTTGGCCACCGCCGTGAGCCTGGTCATCGGCGTACCGCTGGCCTGGCTGCTGGCGCGCGTGGAGTTCCCCGGCCGGGGCCTCGTACGGGCCCTCGTCACCCTCCCCCTCGTCCTGCCGCCGGTCGTCGGCGGTGTGGCGCTACTGATGGCGCTCGGCCGCAATGGCATCGTCGGGCAGTGGCTGGACTCGTGGTTCGGGATCACGCTGCCGTTCACCACGACGGGGGTCGTGATCGCCGAGGCGTTCGTGGCGATGCCGTTCCTCGTCATCAGCGTCGAGGGCACCTTGCGCGCCGCCGACCCGCGCTACGAGGAGGCGGCCGCCACCCTGGGCGCCTCCCGTTTCACAGCGTTCCGCCGGGTCACGCTGCCCCTCATCGCGCCGGGCATCGCGGCAGGCGCGGTGCTGGCCTGGGCCCGGGCGCTCGGCGAGTTCGGCGCGACGATCACCTTCGCGGGCAACTTCCCGGGCCGTACCCAGACCATGCCGCTGGCCGTGTACCTGGCCCTGCAGAGCGCCCCGGAGGCCGCGATCGCCCTCAGCCTGGTGCTGCTGGCCGTGTCGATCGCGGTGTTGGCCGGGTTGCGTGACCGTTGGATGAGCGCCGGATGACCCGGCCCGTACGACCGTTGGGTGAGCGCCGGAGTACCCGGACCGCACGACCGTTGGACGAGTGCCGGAGTACCCGGACCGCACGACCCTGGGATGACGCCGGATGACCGAGACCTACGACGTCCACGCCGCCACCGCTCTGGACGGGCTCGACGCCCGCCTCGTGGTGGACCGCGGCGCCTTCCGCCTCGACGTGGCCCTGACGGTCGCGCCCGGCGAGGTGGTCGCCCTGCTCGGTCCGAACGGCGCCGGCAAGACCACCGCCCTGCGCGCCCTCGCCGGGCTGACCCCGCTCACCGGCGGCCATCTGCGGCTGGACGGTACGGAGTTGGACCGTACCCCGCCCGAGTCCCGCCCGGTCGGCGTCGTCTTCCAGGACTACCTGCTCTTCCCTCACCTCACGGCCCTCGACAACGTGGCCTTCGGCCCGCGCTGCCAGGGTGCGACCAAGGCGGAGGCGCGGGCGCGGGCCGCCGAGTGGCTGGACCGACTGGGGCTAAAGGATCATGCCGGCGCCAAGCCGCGCAGGCTGTCCGGCGGCCAGGCCCAGCGCGTCGCCCTCGCCCGCGCCCTGGCCACCCGCCCGCGCCTGCTGCTCCTCGATGAACCGCTGGCAGCGCTGGACGCCCGTACCCGTCTGGAGGTGCGCGCCCAACTGCGGCGCCATCTGGCCGAGTTCGAGGCGGTCGCCGTACTCGTCACGCACGACCCGCTGGACGCGATGGTCCTGGCCGACCGCCTGGTCGTGGTCGAGCACGGCCGGGTCGTCCAGGAGGGCAGTCCGTCCGACATCGCCCGCCATCCCCGTACGGACTACATCGCCCAGTTGGTCGGCCTGAACCTCTATCGGGGCGAGGCGGAGGGCCACACGGTCCGGCTCGACGCCGGGCCGGCCGTCACCACCACGGAGGAGTTGTCCGGCCCGGTGTTCGTGGCGTTCCCGCCCAGCGCGGTCACCCTCCACCGCGAGCGCCCGACCGGCTCCAGCGCCCGCAATCTCTGGCGCTGCGAGGTGGCCGGCCTGGAGACCCACGGCGACCAGATCCGCGCCGATCTCGCGGGCGAACTCCCCCTCGCCGCGGACCTGACCACGGTCGCCGCCGCCGAGCTCGATCTGCGTCCGGGCGCGGAGGTCTGGGCGACGGTGAAGGCGACGCAGACCCACGCCTACCCGGTCTGAGAACGCCCCACCCCACGGATGTGCCACTCGAACGACGGCATCGTTCCTCCGCCGGTCAACTCCCCGCAGCCGTACCGAATTGCCTCACTCGGTGTGCCCGCTCCCGTACAGTCCGTGCCATCAGCGCTTGGTTGCGGCCGAGCCCCACGGCTGAAGCAGGAGAAGAAGAATGGACACCGAAGCCGGTCTCGGCGCCCTCCCGCCCGTTCCCGGAACGGAGAGGCCGGTGCCCGAAGTCGAGCCCGGACTCGTGGAGCGATGGCGTTCGGAGGGAGGCGAACTGGTCGAGCTGCTGGCCCGGGTGCGCGAGCGGGCGGGCGGCGTCGCCGCGTTCCGGATGGGCCCGACGCCCACCGTTCTCGTCACCGATCCGGCGGCGGTCCAGCATGTGCTCGCCCGGCGCCCGGAGCGTTACGTCAAGCGCTCCCACCGCGCCCGTCTACTGATCGGCGACGGGGTCATGGCCGCCACCGGTACGGCGTGGAAGCGACAACGCCGTTTGTTGCAGTCCCAGTTCACCGGTACCGGGATGCGCCGCTACGAGCAGCGGATCACCGCGGCCGCCCGCACCACCGCCGAGCGCTGGGACGGGTACGCCCGGGCCGGGCGGGGACTCGACGTCGGCCGGGAGATGCACCGCTTCGCCCTCGACGCCATCTGGCGCTCCCTCACCGGACACCCCCTCGACGACGGGACCGAGCGCGAACTGGCCGCCATGGGAGCCGTGGCGGCAGCCATTCCGACCCTGCCCTCCGATGTCGCCGACGCCCGCGAGGCCGTCGCCGCCGATCTCGCCCGGATCGACGCGGTCGCCCAGCACGCCATCGAAGCCGCCCGCAGCGGTGCGGCCGGACCCGACGGCCCGGGGCTGGTGCATGTCCTGACCGACGCCGCCACCGAGCGCCCCGAGTACGACGACCGGCTGATCCGCGACGAGCTGGTCACGCTGCTCGCGGCCGGGCACGAGACCACCGCCACGACCCTGACCTGGCTGTATCTGCTCCTCGACCGGCATCCCACCGCGCGTGAGCAGGCGCTCGCCGCCGGCGCGGAGGGTTCGGCGGAACGCCGCCAGGCGATCCAGGCCCTGGTCCACGAGACGCTCCGGCTCTACCCGTCCGCCTGGCTCCTGCCCCGCCACGCCGCCGAGGACGACACCCTCGCGGGCTACTCCGTCGAGGCGGGCACCGACATCCTCGTCTGCCCGTACCTCACCCACCGCGATCCCGAACTGTGGCCGGACCCCGAGCACTTCGACCCCCGGCGCTTCACCGCCCCGGACGGCCGGCCCGGCCACCCGGGCGCCTACTTCCCCTTCGGCATCGGCCCCCGCGCCTGCCTCGGCCTGCAGTTCGCGCTCCGCGAATCGACCGTCCTGCTCGAACACCTGCTGCCGGTCCACACACCCACCTTCTCCGCCACCCCCACGAAGGCGGAGTACGGCATCACGGTCCGCCCCGGCGGGCCGACCCCCGCGACCCTGGCGCCGCGGTCGGCCTGACCCGGCCGCGTATTTCTACTCCAGTAGCTTTCCGCCGGTGCAGTAGCTTTCCAACGCCCCAGCAATCACGCGTTGCCGCACGGCAGAACCACCGGAGAGTCGCCCATGCCCCGAGAAGCGCCGTACCTCGCGGTCGCCGACGCGCTGCGCGCACGGGTTCTCGCGGGAGAGTGGGAGATCGGGGAGCGCCTGCCGTCCCGGGTGCGGCTCGCCGAGGAGTACGGGGTCGGACGTAACGTCATGCAGCGGGCCATGGACCGTCTGATCATCGACGGTCTCCTCGAAGGGCGCGCGGGCTCGGGCACCTATGTCCGTATGCCGCGCGAGCGCCTGCGGCTGGTCCGCTCGCGGCGCGGCGAACGCCTGGACGGTCCTCCTTCCCTCGTCGGTGTGAAGGAGCGGGGCAGGGCCGACGCCTGGGACGCGCACAGCCAGGTGCGTGTCCCGGCCCCCGGGGCGATCGCGGAGCGCCTCGCCATCAGCCCTGGCGCCCCCTGCGTCACCACGCACTACGAGTTCCTCGCCGCAGGGCAACCCGTCCAGCTCTCCGAATCCTGGGAGCCGATGGCCATCACGGACGGAACACCGGTCGTACTGCCCGAGTCGGGCCCTCTCGCGGGCAAGGGGGTGGTCCAGCGCATGCGCTCCATCGGCGTGGTCGTCGCGACGGTGATCGAGCTGCCGCGCCCGGCTCGGGCCACCCGGGCACAGGCGAACCTCCTGGGGATCAGCCTCGGGGATCTGGTGCTCCAGATCGAGCGGACCATCTACGACACCGACGGACGTCCGGTGGAAACCGCCGACATCGTCATCCCGGACAGGCGCCGGGAAGTGGCCTACGAGTTCGCGGTCGACCATCCGTAGCCATCGCATCCGGCAAAGCGGCCTTCCTCATTCTCAGTATCCGACAGTAGGTGTGACACGCATGCCGAAAACCTCCCGCCTCGGACTTTTACGCCAACGGGACTTCAGGCGCTTCTTCGCCGCCACCGCGCTGGGGCAACTGGGCGATCGCATCATGTTTCTGGCGTTTCCGCTGGTTGCCATCGCCGCGTTGCATGCCGACGAGTTCCAGGTCGGACTACTGACCGCGATGACCACGACGGGCTCGCTGCTGGTCGGACTGCCGGCGGGTGCGTGGGTGGACCGTATGCGGAAGCGGTCGGTGATGATCAGCACGGATCTCGCGAGGGCGCTGGCGCTGCTGACGATCCCGGTGGCGTGGTGGGCGGACCTTCTCACCATCTGGTGGCTTTACGCGGTCGCCCTGTTTCATGGCGTGCTGACGGTCTTCTTCGATGTCGCCTACGTCAGCTGTCTGCCGCATTTGGTGGGGCGCGACCATCTCATGGAAGGAAACTCGAAACTCTCCGCGATCCGCTCGGTGACCAGTATCAGCGGACCGGGTGTGGCGGGACCGCTGGTCGGCTTCGCCGGAGCCCCTGCGACACTCTTGGTGAGTTCGGCGGGGATGGCTCTGTCGGGTCTGCTGGCGGTCGGTATCCGCAGGCGTGAGCAGAAGCCGGAGCCACGAGAGCACCCTCAATTGGTCCGGGATGTCAAAGAGGGACTGAAATTCGTCCGCGAACAGCCCGCTCTGCGCGCGATCCTGCTGGGAGACGCGCTCTTCAATCTCTTTCTGATCATGTATCAGACCATGTTGCTGGTTTTCCTGGAGAGGGATGCGGGCCTGGAGCCCTTTGGCATCGGCCTCGTTCTGTCGGGAATGGGGTGTGGGGCTTTGCTGGGCGCCTTGTTGGCGACCAGGCTCTCGACGCGGATCGGACAAGGCCGCGTCATCTGGTTGGCGCCTCTCTTCACGTGCCCGCTGACCGCCCTGATGCCGCTGACGCGGCCGGGGTGGAGCGTGGCCGTGGCAGCGCTCGGACTCTCGGCTCTCTCCCTGGGTGGAGTCGTCCGTGTCGTGGCTCAGTCGAGCTTCCAGCAGGCCCTCACACCGGATCGGCTTCTGGGCCGGGTGAGTGCGACAGCCCGCTTCGTGTCCTGGGGCGGGATCCCGCTGGGCGGGCTTCTGGGCGGAGCCTCGGGCTCCGTGTTCGGAGCGGCGGGCACGTTGTGGATCGGTGCGGCCGGCATGACGGTGAGCGTTCTCCCGAACGTCCTGTCACCGCTGCGCACCATGCGCACATCGCCCGCTCAGGACACCTCGAGTTCGAGTTCGTACTCCGAGGCTCACAACGGCTGACGGTGTCGACGTCCTCCCGGCGAAGATCAAGGATCCCCGGAGGACTGCCTGCTGCATCCGGCCACCACCTGGGACGACGCTCACCCCGTCGCGCCCAACCCCACACCTGTGCCGCGGAGTTCCGGCCGCACATCCAGGGCGAGGGCGTGGCGGAACATGACCTCGTCGGCCTACCGGTCCCGTCACTCGGGTGCGAAGCGGCGCTGTACGTCGGGCCGGGACCTGAGGCGCTCCGGATAGCCGGGCCCCATCCGGGCGATCGTGTCGTCCGCGTGCAGCGGCTCGCGGCACGCCGAGCACACGACCTCCGCCTGACCGTCGTGGCCGCAGGCCTCGTGATGCAGGGTGATCGGAGGCCCCTCGGGCCCGGCGAGCCAGCGGTCGCCCCAGCGGGCCATGGCGGCGAGGACCGGGAAGAGGTCCTTGCCCCGCTCCGTCAGCAGGTACTCGTGGCGGGGCGGCTCGCTCTCGTAGAGCCGCCGCTCCAGCAATCCCGCCTCGACCAGGCGGCGCAGCCGGTCCGTGAGGGTGTTGCGGGCGATGCCCAACTCGCTCTGGAACTCGTCGAAGCGGCGGCTGCCGTAGAAGGCCTCCCGAAGGACCAGCGGGGTCCAGGCGTCGCCCACCACGTCCAGGGTGCGCGCGATGGAGCATGGCCAGTTCGCGAAGGACGTACGCGCGCTCATGGCCGCGCTCCGGCCTCGTGGACCAGCTCGATCGCCCGGCCCAGGGTGTCGAGCCGGGCGGCCAGGTCGTCACCGGCCGGATAGAGGCGGACGGTGTCCACACCGGCGTCACGCCAGACCCCCAACCGCTCGCGCACCATGTCCTCCGTGCCGATCAACGTCGTCGCGAGCACCATCTCGTCGGTGACCAGCGCGACCGCTCCGTCCCGGTCACCCGCCTGCCAGCGCTGCCGTACCTCCGCGGCGACCTCCGCCCAGCCCTGTCGGCTGTAGGCACGGTTGTAGAAGTTGGTGGAGGCCGAGCCCATGCCGCCTAGGCTGAAGGCGAGTTCCTTCTTGCGGCCGGCGACCATGGCGCCGAGTGCCTCCTCGTCGGGGGCGAAGGCCACTTCGGCGCCCTGGCAGATGTCCAGGTCCGCGCGGACGCGCCCGCCCCGCGCCAGCCCCTCGTCGAGGTGCGCGAAGTAGGCGTCCGCCGCTCCCTCGGGGACGAAGCTCGTGCCGAGCCAGCCTTCGGCGACCTCTCCGGTCAGCCGGAGCATGGCCGGTGACAGGGCGGCCAGGTACAGGGGCACGGGGTGCTCGGCCCGCATCGACAGCTTCATGGGTACGGCGTCCCCGCCGGGCAGCGGGATGCGGTACTCGGCCCCGGAGTGGTCGATCCTGCCGCCGGTCAGCACCTGCCGCACGATCTCCACGGTCTCGCGGACGCGCGCCAGCGGGCGGGCGAAGCGCACGCCGTGCAGCCCTTCCATCACCTGGGGGCCCGAGGGGCCGAGGCCGAGCAGGAAGCGTCCCTGGGACAGGTTGGAGAGGGTGATCGCGGTCTGCGCGAGAGCGACCGGAGTGCGCGTCCCGACCTGCATGACGGCGGAGCCCAGCAGCATGCGTTCGGTGCGGGCTGCGTAGTAGCCGAGGGCGGAGGGCGCGTCGGAGCCCCATGCCTCGGCCACCCAGCAGATGTCCAGGCCGAGCTTCTCCGCCTCGACGACGAAGTCCGCCTGCCGCGTCCATGTCCCGAGACCGGACGCCTCGACCGTGATCGCGGCCCGCATCACGCCTCCGCCAGCTTCTTGATGTGCCCCAGTGTGGCCGTCATGTTGCGCTCGAACTCCCGCATGCGCACGAACACGATCTTCTCTTCCTTCTCCGGCATGCTGTCGATAGCGAAGGACAGTCCGGAGCGTCCGGGCCCCATCTGCATCCACTCGGCCAGCTCGGTTCCGCCGTCCTTGGGCGCGAGCCGGAAGCGCCAGACGGCGGACGGCCTGGACGGGTCCGACACGGCCCATGCGAGGAGGCTCGGGGGCTCGCACTCGACGACGTACGAGGTGGTCTCCCACTCCCCGAAGGACTCATGCCTGCTCCGGCCGACGAATCGGGCGCCCACGGCGGGCCGGACCGCGCCGTCGAGCCAGTGCACCGACTGGAGCTCCTTGCTCATGCCCGGCATCAGCGTCACATCGGAAACGATCTCCCACACCCGGTCCGGTGGGGCCCCGACCCACGCCCGCACCTCCACCGTGGGTGTGTCCGCATAGCATGCGCCCGTCCACTCCACCTCGCACCAACTCCGTCCTGGTTGATCGCCGTTGACCTCCAGAGTTGCGTAACTAGACTGACTGCGTCAAGAGCAGCGCGGGCGGCGGGTACCGGATGCCGGGACACGGATGCCGGGACACGGACGCCGGATGCCGGGAGCACGGATGCCGGACGCCGGGACACGGATGCCGGATGCCGGGAGCCTGTTCCGCTACGCCCCGGCGCCGCCCCTCTCCATGTGCCAGGCAGCCTTCTTCACCTGCTCCTCGATATCGCTGCGCGGCTCGCCCCGCGCTCTCGCGTACTCGACCATCGCGACCTGCGCCTCCCGGGCCAGGTCCCGCCAGGCCCGCAGGGCCGTGTTGTACGTCTCGGCCTGCCGCGCACTCCAGCCGCCGCGCTGGGTCGGCGACCCGTACATGCGCCGCAGGTCCTCCACGCGCGTGTGCGCCTGCTCGGCGGCACGCTCCTTCTCCACCAGCTCTTCGAAGATAGTCGTCACACAAATGGAGCATAGGCGGGTAAATCGCCCCTCGCGCGGGGAGCGCGTGGAACACGCCGAGGGCTCAGGTCCCCGGCGCTCCGGCCGCCCGTTCCGTCCACTCTCGCGCCGACAGGGCGAGCAGTGCCTCCGTCTCCGTCGGGTCGGGCAACGGGCCGTGGTCTCCCGTCACTTGGAGGGCGGAGGCGGCAGTGATGTGGCCCAGGCGCAAGGCGTTGGTGATGGTCTCCGCCCGTAGCAGGCCCGCGAGGAAACCGGCCGCGAAGGCGTCACCGGCGCCGACCGTCTCCACGACGGTCGTCCGCGGTGCCGGCACGGTGTGTCTGTCAGCAGGGGAGCCGGCGGGTCGGGGGCCCAGGGCCGCCATGGTCTCGCCGACGCAGACGACCGGTCCTGGGGCGAGGCGCCAGGGGCCGGTCGCATCGCAGGCCCGAGCGGCGGTCATGCCCGATCCCTGGTGGTCGCGGGGTCCGGGGCGATCTCGACCCGACAGGCGGGACCGGCCGGCGGCGACGACGAGGCGAGTGTCAGCGAGCGGAGGACGGCGGAGCCGGTCCAGCGGATGCCCTCGCCGAATTCGAGACGGGCGGGGCGGACGGGACGGACGGAACGGACGGGACGGACAGAGCGGACGGGACGGACAGAACGGACAGAACGGAAGGAGCCGTGGGGCGCAGGCACGCGCAGGAGTACGCCCTGCGCCGCCGGTCCGCGGTCATCGCGTCGCCTTTGCCACGACCGTACGGAAACGGTGGGCGCGTGCCCTGAGGGCGGTGATGCTGCCTCCGTCGGCGGCGTCGCCGACCAGCGGGGAGCCGACACCGACCGCGATGGCTCCGGCCCCGAGGCAAGCCCGGGCGGCCGCCTCGTCGACGCCGCCCGCCGGGACGAACGGCGCGTCGGGAAACGGTCCTCGCAGGGCCTTGAGATAGGCCGCTCCCCCGGCCTGGGCGATCGGGAAGACCTTCAGCGCGGCCACTCCCAGGGCGCGGGCCGCGATGATCTCGGTCGGGGTCAGCACGCCGGCCAGGACCGGCATGCCCAGCTCGTGGCACTTGGGAACTCCGTCGCCAAACCCCCGGTGTGACCGCGAAGTCGGCTCCGGCGCTGTGCGCGGCGCGGGCGTCCTCGGCGGTCAGTACGGTGCCGGCGCCGAGGGGTCGGTCCGGGCCGAGGGCGTGGCGGGCGCGTTCGATGACGGTGAGGGCGGCCGGGGCGGCCATTGACACCTCGATCAGTTCGACGCCCTCCTCGGCCAGGGCCAGCACTGTGCGCAATGCGGCATCGGGGTCATCGCCGCGCACGATCGCGACCAGGCGGTGAGTGGCCAGCGCGGCTGTCAGGTCCACGGCCGGTGCTCCTTCTTTGCGGGGGGGGGAACACGCGGCGGTCCGTGCCGGGGGGCGAGGGACAGCGCTGGGCCGCGGTGAGCGTGAGCCGCCGACCGGCTTCGCCGGACGCTGGTACGCGCGCGGGGCGTCGCCGGGCCCGAGCCGGTCCCGGGGCAGCCCCTGGGGTGCGGGCCACGGGCCGGTGGTCCAGGGCGCTCCGGCGGGCCAGGTCCGGCCCAGGAGTGAGGCGGCTCCGGGGAACAGGCGGGTGGGCCCACCCGTGGTCATGTGCAGGGTGGCGTGCCGGGAGAGGTCGAGCAGGGCGCGCGCGGCCCGGACGAAGCGGAAGTCGGGCTGTGCGGTGAGGGTGTGGTCGACTTGGGCGCCGTATCCCGTGGTGCCGATGGACCGGGCGAGGGTGAAGGACTGATCCGGTCCAGGTCGCGCCCGGCCTGGGCGAGCAGGGCGCGCATCGCGGCCTCCGCGGCCTGCGGGTCCTGCTCGCGTACGGCGTCCAGGACGGCGTGGTGGGCCGGTACGGGATCCCCGGTGTGCGGATGGCTGTGCACGATGCGGTCGCGGTGGGCGAGGCCCGGCTCGATGACCATCTCCCCATGCGCTGGAGCAGTTCGTTGTGGGTGGCGGACAGCAGGGCACGGTGGAAGGCGAGGTCGGCCGCCACGGCCTGTCCCGGGTCGGCGCCCCGCTCCCCCATCGCCTCCAGCGCCGCTTCCAGGGCGGACAGGTCGGCGTCGGTGCGGCGATCGGCGGCCAGGCGCGCGGCGGCCGGTTCGACGATGGCGCGTACCTCGGCGAGGTTGCGCAGCAGGGTTTGGTCGGCGTCGGTGGCGAGGTCGGCGGCCATCGTGTCGGCCAGGGCGACGGGTTTGCAGCACCGCCGAGCAGGAGGGTTTCGGGGACATCGCCCCCGAGGGCGGCGGCGTCGGCCTGTGGCGGGAGGCCCGGACCGGCAACGTGGGGTGAGGTATTGGTATGGACCTGACGCGCCGTCATGGCTATGCTCTGCCCGACCCTGAATGAGAGCGCTCTCAGATTGCGGTTGTTCCACCCACCTTGCTGGAACGACGAAGGGCAACTCCCTTGAGACGCAGACGCACCAGACTCACGTACGCCGGCCTCGCCGCACTCCTCGCGCTCGGCGGCTGGACCGCGGGCGGAACCGGATCGGCCGCGGCGACCGACACCGACCCCGCCTCCGCGGGCGTTCTGCAGGCGATGCAGCGGGACCTCGGCCTGTCGAAACCGCGGGCCGAGGCGCGGCTCGCGGCGGAACGCACCGCCATGGACCTCACGCCGAAGGCACGCGAGGCCGCCGGATCCGCCTACGGCGGCGCGTGGTTCGACGCGAGCAGCGAGCGGCTCACCGTGGCCGTTACGTCGGACGCCCCGCCCGCGACCGTACGGGACGTCCGGGCCACCGGAGCGACCGTGCGCACCGTCGCACACAGCGCGCGCGAACTCGACGCGGCCAAGGCGCGTATCGACCGGCTCCCCGCACCGTCCGGCGTGAGCAGTTGGCACGTCGATCCGGTGGCCAGCACGGTTGTCGTGAACGTCGTCCGGGACAAGCGGGCTGACAACGATGTCCGGCGCTTCGTCTCCCGCGCCCGCGCGGCCGGACCCGTCACCGTGGAGACGGTCACCGCCGCCCCGCGCACCTTCGCGGCGGGAACGGTCGGCGGCGACCCCTACTACACCGGCAACGTCCGCTGCTCCATAGGCTTCTCGGTGCACGGCGGCTTCATCACCGCCGGGCACTGCGGTGGCCAGGGGGCCGCCGTCCGGGGCTGGGACGGCACCCACGTCGGAACGTTCCGGGGCTCCTCGTTCCCGGGCGACGACTACGCCTGGGTGAGCGTCGGCAGCGGCTGGTGGACGGTGCCGGTCGTCCTCGGCTGGGGCACGATCCCGGACCGTCTCGTGCGCGGCTCGGCCGAGGCCCCCGTCGGCACCTCCATCTGCCGGTCCGGCTCCACGACGCACTGGCACTGCGGCACCGTGCTGGCCCGGAACGAGACGGTCAACTACAGCCAGGGCGCCGTGCACCAGATGACGAAGACCAGCGTCTGCGCCGAACCCGGCGACTCCGGGGGCTCCTTCATCAGTGGTGACCAGGCACAGGGGGTCACCTCGGGTGGCTGGGGCAACTGCTCCGGCGGCGGCGAGACCTGGTTCCAGCCCGTCAACGAGATACTCGGCCGCTACGGGTTGACCCTGCACACCGCTTGACCCTGCACACGGCCTGATTCGGGCGCGGGGAGGGACGGTCCCGGCGGTTGGCTTCCGGATCGTTCCTCCCTGACCCCGGGTACGCACGATCCACGCCCCGCCATGCACGAGCCGCCGCGCCTCCGCCGAGGGCCGTGCGGCAGGATGAGGGCCATGAGCGTAGTCAAGATCAACGTACTGACCGTGCCCGCCGAGCAGCGCGAGACGCTGGAGAAGCGCTTCGCCTCCCGTGCGCACGCCGTGGAGAGCTCCGACGGGTTCGAGTGGTTCGAACTCCTGCGGCCCGTCGAGGGAACCGACACCTACCTGGTGTACACGCGGTGGCGTGACGAGGCGTCCTTCCAGGCCTGGATGGAGGGTCCGATGAAGTCGGCCCACCAGGGCGCTGGCGCGGAGGGCGGCGAGCGCCCGAAGCCGGCGGCCAGCGGGTCCACCTTGTGGTCCTTCGAGGTCGTGCAGCAGGCGGGACCGAAGAGCGAGTAGCGAAGGCCAGGCAGCGGTGACCGGCGGGGGCCCGGCCCTCGCCGTCATCCGGCCCCGGCTGCCTCGGAGCTGTGGTGGGACCGGGCCACTGCCGCCAGGACGAAGGTGACGCTGATCAGCAGCGCCCAGGCGCCGAACTTCTCCACGCCCACGGGCTCCCAGCCGTCGAGTTGGTAGGGGTAGCGCCAGGCGCCCACGTAGGTGGCGAGGTTCTCCGCGATCCAGAGGAAGAAGCCGATCAGGACGAACGACAGCGCGAGGGGCATCCGTCGGCGCACCCCGCGCACCGTGAAGCGTACGGACGTGCCCGCGGTGACGGCGAGGAGCAGTGCGGCCAGGGGCCGGCGTACGTCGGGGAGCCAGTGGTGGCTGAAGAAGTTCACGTAGATGGCCGCGGCGACCACGGCCGTCGACCGCGGGCGGTACCGGACCAGCTCCAGGTCGAACAGACGCCAGGCACGGCAGACGTAGCTGCCGACGGCGGCGTAGAGGAACCCTCCGTACAGCGGAACGCCCGCGAACTTCAGTACGGCCGGCTCCGGATAGCTCCACGAGCCGAGGGAGACCTTCACCAGCTCGAAGGCCAGGCCGATGACATGGCAGACGGCGATGACGGCGACGTCCCGCCCGTTCTCCCAGCCGCGCACCCAGAACAGCAGCGTCAGCAGCACCCCGTAAACGACGAGCAGGTCGTAGCGGGCCACGGGCAGGCCGGGCAGCAGCGTGGATGCCGCCACGCCGGCCATCAGGGCGATGGCGAAGGCGCAGGACCGGGTCTGTATCCACGCGAAGTCGAGCAGCTGGCGCACTGATGCCGCCAGGGGGCCTGGGATGCTTGCGGTGACCATGATCCCAAGGACGAGCCTGCGGCGCGCCTGGTTGCCTCCGGTCCCGGCCGGTGTACCTCGGCGCGGCCCCGGTTCTGGAACCACCGCTGTCTTCGGTCAGTACCAATTCGTGTGCGCCAGGACGTGGCCGTCGCACGTCAGCAACGGCGAGGAGGGCGGGGCGGTCACGAAAATCCGTTGCGGCCGTCCTACCCCGCCCCGGACCCTGAGCCCATGCCCTACGCCCTTCGTCCCGCCGGTCTCACCGACGCGGCCGCCATCACCGAACTGCTCAACGAGGTCGACCGGATCGAGATCGGCCGGCCCGAGACCGATCTGCACACCGTCGAGGCCGATCTGAAGCGGCCCGACATCGTCCTGGACCGCGACTCCTGGCTGGCCTTCGACGGCGAACGGCTGGTGGCGTACGGCCTGTTGTGGGACGAGTCCGGCGGTGAGCGCGTCGACGTCGACCACTACGTGCTGCCCGAGCACCAGCGGGCCGGGGAGCTCGTTTTCGACGCGATCGAGACCCGGGCCCTGGACAAGGCCCGGGAGAACGGTGCGTCCCGGGCGGTGGTGCATCTGCACCTCAACACGGAACCCACGCTCGACACCAGGCTCATCGAGGAGCGGGGATGGTCCGTCGTACGGCGCTACCACGTGTTGCGGCGGCAGCTGGATGCCGCCGAGGACCTCGTGCCGACGGTTCCGCCCGGCATACGGCTGCGGTCGTGCGCCGACGAGGCGGACCGTGCGCGCGTCCACGCCCTGTACCAGTCGAGTTTCGCCCAGCACTTCGACTTCCAGCCCCGCGCCTACGACCAGTGGCTGCACGACATCGACGCGGACACGCTCGACTGGTCGCTGGTGTGGATCGCCGGTACGGAGGACCTCGGTGACGTCGGCTTCCTGCTCGCCCGCGACGATCGTGAGGCGATGGGGTGGATCCGGAGCATCGGCGTGCTGCGTGAGGGTCGAGGACTGGGCCTCGGTGGTCTCCTGCTGCGGCACGCGTTCGCGGCCTTCGCCGCGCGCGGGCGCGACACGGTGGGACTCGGCGTGGACACCGCCAACGCCACGGGGGCGCCCGCCCTGTACGCCCGGCACGGGATGACGGTCCACTACGCCGTCGACACCTGGGAGACGGTTCTGAAGTGACCCGGCGGTGTCCGGGGCGAGAAGGTCGGCTGTGTAGTCTCCGTCGCTTCGGGTAGGCCCCTTGCACTGATGGGGCCCAGGCCGGAGTCGACCGAGAGAGAAGTGTCGGGCCATGTGCCGCGAACCGGATCCCGAGATCCCCTCGGACGTCGTCGGCCGACAGATCGTCGAGGCCGTGGAGAGCCTGGTGGGGCTCTGGTTCTCGACGGTCGAGGAGGTACGTCCGCGCCTGCCGCCGCGCCAGATACGCGCCTTGCGGGCCGTCCGCCGTCGGCCCGCGCTCAATGTCACCGCCCTGGCGGAGCATCTGAGCATCGGGCTTCCCGCCGCCAGCCGGCTCTGCGACCGGCTCGAAGCCGACGGACTGCTCCGGCGGTGTGAGCGGCCCGGCGACCGGCGCGAGGTCCACCTGGAGGTCACGGCCCAAGGGCAGCGGGTGCTGGCGGACATCACCGAGCGGCTGTCCGTGCGTCTGGCCGCCGCCTTCGAGGTCGTTCCCCCCACACAGCGCGCGCGGCTGGAACAGGTGCTGCGCACCCTCCCCGAGGCGGGCCTCCCCGCCGACCCGGAGCCCGGTGCGGATGCGGACGCCGGGCCCGAGCGCTGAAGGCTCCGCTCAGGACCCCGCCGCCCCCTGCCGCAATGCGTCGCTGTGCACATGGCACAGCAACAGGCATACGTCGTCGTCGTGTTCGGAGTCGTGCAGCAGCGGATGCAGAAGCCGGTCGGCCGACGCCTCCAGTTCTTCGTCGAGTTCGGCAGCGCGGAAGCCGCCGAGTTCCTCGGCGAGGCGCTCGATACCGGGGTCGATCCCCTGGGCGCGGCGTTCCACCAGACCGTCGGTGTAGAGGGCCAGCGTCGATCCGGGCGGGAGCGGCACCGTGTGGTCGCGGATCTCCTGTTTCAGCGGGATGCCCAGCATGGCACCGGGCTTGGCGTCGAGGGTGTGCACCCCACCGTCGGGAGTGCGCAGCACCGGTGGCGGATGGCCGGCGGCGGCCCAGGTGAGGGTGGGGTCGTCCGGGTGGAAGCGCGCGATGACGGCGGTGGCGTAGAGGTCGAGGCGCAGCCGGTGCAGGAACAGATGCAGTCGCGTCAGGAGTTCACCGGGACTGCTCCCGTCGACGGCGTAGGCGCGCAGGGCGGTGCGCAGCTGACTCATCATCACCGCGGCGTGCAGGCCGTGCCCGGTGACGTCTCCGATGACGGTGATCAGGCTGCCGTCGGGCTGGCGGAACGCGTCGTACCAGTCGCCTCCGATGTTCAGGCCCCGGGTGGCCGGGAGGTAGCGCGCGGCCAGGGTCAGGCCCGGTGTCGTGGGCAGGTCGGTGAGCAGGGCGCGTTGCAGGGTCTCGGCGATGTCCCGGTTGTGCTCGAAGCGTCTGGCGTTGTCCAGGGCGATGCTGGCCCGTCGGGTCAGCTCGATCAGCATGACGGCGTCGTCCGCGTCCCAGCGCTCGTCGGGCGGCGACAGGGTGAGGACGCCCTGTGATGCCCGGCGGGTGAGCAGGGGTATGCAGAGGAGGGGCCGGCCGGGGTCGATCGCCGAGGGCGGCTGGTCGTCGACGCCCGGCAGACCGCCGGGGTGGTCGGCGGCGTACTGCGGCCGGCCGCGGCGGGCCGCGAGGACGGCGGCGGCCGGGTGCGGGCCGCCGCGCAGCGCGTCGTTCACGTCGTCGAACAGCCAGACGTCGACGGTGCGCGCGTACCGCGGCACCAGCAGGGCGGGCAGCAGCCGCACGATGGCCTCGTGGTTGAGGGAGGCCGTCAGCGCGGCGCTGGCGTCGGCCAGGAAGGTCAGCCGGCCGCGGGCGTTCTCCGCCTCCTTGCGGGCCTGCTGCTCGGCGTCGAAGAGCTCACGCTGCGCGCGGCCGGCGGCGTCCAGCTCGGCGTGGAGTGCCAGGACGCCCTGGTTGGTCTGGTGGAGTTCCTCGCGGTGGAACGCGACCAGCCCCTCCTGCTCGTCGAGCCGCTTCAGCAGCAGGGCCGCGTCTTCGTCGGCGCCGAACAGGGCCTCGGACAGCGTCGCCGGGTCGTCGGCGGCGGGCTCGGCGGCGGAGACGTCCATCTCCTCGGTGCAGGGGGCCGACGCGCGCCACGGTGGCCGCCGGTCGTCCGGGCGGCGCTTCACCGGAGCCACCTCGACGCTGAAGTCGCCCCCGGCGGGTGACAGGGTCGCTGTCACGCCGACCCGCCAGTCGCCGCCCTTGGTGAGGCACTGCCGTAGCTGCGCGGTGAGCGCTGCCGCCAGGCGCGTGCGCTCGACGGGAGGCACTCCGCACGCGGCGGCCAGCCGCGCCGTGGCGATGCGGGCCTGCGCGGCGTCGGTGATGGTGCGGACGTACCAGGTGCGGGTCATGAGGGGCCGTCCGGGGGCAGGGGGCTCAGGACGGCGACGGCGGTGTCGTCACGTACCGGCCGGGCGGGGCTGCTGGCGTCCCGCACGACCGATGCGGCGATCACGGCGGGGTCGAGGGGCGAGGGGGCGAGGGCGGCCGGACCGGGGCTCCAGCGGCTCGGCAGGCCGTCGCTGTGCAGGACCAGGAGACAGTCGTCCGTCCAGGTCTCCTGGTGGTGCGGCAGGTGCGTGGGAAGGTGGGCGCCGACGATGCCGGGCCGGGAGACCAGCCCCTGCCAGCTGTCGCCGCGGCGCAGCCGCGCGCCCACGTTGCCGACTCCGGCGAAGGACAACTGTCCGGCGGACACGTCGAGTTGGGCCACTGCGACGGCCGCTCCCCTGGTGTCGCGCAGGGCGCTGTTCAGGCGCCGCAGCAGGTCCGCCGGGGGCAGGTGGGGGGCGCGGCGCAGTTCCTCCACCGCGGCGGAGGAGGCGCGGGCCGCGAGGGGGCCGTGGCCGAGGCCGTCGGCCAGCATCAGGGTCACGCGGTCGGCCGTCCGGACACACGCCCAGGCGTCGCCGGAGAACTCCCCGCCCGCGAGGGGGATGTTGACGCCGCCCGCCCGCACCGGCGGCACGGGGTGCGGGCCGTCGGTGCCGCTGTGCGGGCGGGAGGAGGCGATCCTGGCCATGACGATGGTGCCCCGCCCGGGTGTGCTGTGCAGGCCGAAGTCGTCGGCCGTGCGCAGGCAGGTGCCGAGGCCGGCGCCGAGGGAGGCGGTGGTGGAGTAGCCGTCGCGCACCGCCGCGGCGGTGTCGAGCATGCCGGGCCCGTGGTCGACGGCCACGATCTGCACCCTGGAGACCCGCTCGTCGCCGTAGGCCGGAACCGGTGGACTCACGAGGTCGAGGAGGATCCGTCCGCCACCGGCGTGCTTCAGCAGATTGGTGGCGAGTTCGGTGGCCACGAGCTCGGCGGCGGCGAGCCGGTCCTCGGCCAGCCCGGCATGGCGGGCCGCGGCCCCGGCCGCGACGCGGACGTCGCGCACCCGGGTCGAGTCGTGAACCGGTACCTCCCAGACGCGTGGCATCAGGTCGCCTCGCGCGGACGGGGCGGTCGGGAGATCCATGACGTCACCGTAACGGTGGTGCCTGCGCCTCGGCTGCTGTCGACGGAGAAATCGTGGACCAGGCGCCGGGCGCCGCCCAGGCCCATGCCCAGTCCGTCGCCGGACGTGTAGCCGTCGCTCAGGGCCTGGTCCAGGTCCGCGATGCCGGGGCCCTGGTCGCTGAAGACGAGACGCAGTCCCTGTACTCCGCCGCTGGTCACGGGCGTGCATTCCATCTGTCCCCCGCCGCCGTGGACGAGGGCGTTGCGTGCCAGCTCACTGGCCGCGGTGACGAGTTTGGTCTGCTCCACCAGACCGAACCCGAGTCGGGCGGTCATCTCCCGTACGTGCTGCCGCACCCGCACCAGGTCGAGGTCCGAGTGGATCGGCAGGCAGGCGGAGACGCTGCCGGTGCTGTGGGTCACGGGCGCTCCCGGCGTGGGCGCCCGCCGCGGGGCAGGACCGACACCTCGGAACCGAGCAGGTGCAGGGCGTCCTCGGTGGTGAGGGCGGTGCGCAGGCCCGGCAGGGTCAGTCCGAGTTCCACCAGGGTGATGGCGACCGCCGGGCGCATCCCCGCGACCACGGTCTGAGCCGCCAGCAGCCGGGTCATGGCCGCGACGTCACTGAGCACACGGCCCATGAAGGAGTCGACGATCTCGACACCGGAGAGGTCGATGACCACACCGTTGACCGCGCTGTCGGAGACGGTCTCGCCGATGTCCTGACGCAGTTGTTCCGCCGTGCTGTCGTACAGGTCGCCCTGGAGGGTGACCAGGAGGACCCCGCCGAGCCTGAGGACGGGGACGTGTCCTTCGTACGGGAAGGTGGCGGCGCCGGTCACTTGGGCTCCGCGGCCGACGAGGGGTTCGGGACGATGTGCGCGCCCTGCTGCTGCAGGGCGTAGGCCAGGGCGTCCGCGAGGCTGGCGCGGGTGAGCACCGAGCTGAGGTCGATGCCGAGGTGGACGATGGTCTGCGCGATGGCCGGCCGGATCCCGGAGACTATGCACTCCGCTCCCATCAGCCGCGCCGCCGCCACGGTCTTCATCAGGTGCTGCGCCACCAGGGAGTCGACCGTCGGCACTCCGGTGATGTCCAGGATCGCGATGCGGGCGTGCTGCTCGACGACGGCGTCCAGGAGGGTCTCCATCACCACCTGGCTGCGGGCGCTGTCGAGCGTCCCGATCAGCGGTACGGCGACGATGCCTTCCCACAGCTTGATCACGGGGGTGGCGATTTCGAGCAGTTCGAGCCGTTGGCGGTTGATGAGCTCCTGCCCGGCGCTCATCGCCGCCTCCATCATGACCAGGCGCAGTGTGCCCATCAGCACGGTCAGCCCCGTCGTGCACTCCCGCAGGTGCTCGGCGGATGCCTCGGAGAGCTCGTCGAGCAGAAGGTCGTTGACGGGTGGCCGCAGCGCGTCCATCTCGGACGAGATCTGCGAGAGCGTGGCGCCGGCGCGCGCCCGGGAGTGGGCCGTACGCGCCAGCTGTTCACGGACGACCGCGAAACCGTCCGCCTCCGCATCCTCCAGGCGTCCCGCGGCGGCGACCGCGGCCAACGCCTCCACCACGGCCCGGCCGGCTTCGACGGCCTCGTCCCGGGACACGGTGAACACGGTGCGGAACAGCGCCGCGTCGGCCCAGCGCTGGGCGATCTGCTCCCGGCGCTGGCGCAGGAAGGTCCCCACCTCCTCCGCCGGGTTGGTCTGCTCTTCTGCCGCTGGCTGCTCCGGCACGTACTTCCCTCCTCATACGGTGTGCGCTGCCCCGACCCTACGGGGAGCGCCGGACGGTTCGGTCAGGGCTTCTGCCGCGGCCCGAACCAGTCGAGACAGACCACGAGCGCGTCGTCGTCGGGCACGGGCGTGCCGCGGTGACCTGCCAGTTCTCTCAGGACGGCACGGGGGACCTCGGCGGCGGGCAGCAGGCTGGTGGACACGATGGCGCGGGCCAGCGCGCGCTCCCCGTACCGTTCGCCACCGGGTGCGGCGACGCCGTACACCCCGTCGCTGGCGAAGACGAGCCGGTCGCCGGGCTCGAGGTCGATGTCGAGTGCCTGGGCGACGTAGTCCGTCTCCTCGAACATGCCCAGGGGGAGCTGCGCCTCGAACTCGAAGGCGGTGACGGTACGGCCGCGCAGCCGCAGCATCTGCGGGGATCCGGCGTCGATGACCTGCAGCCGGCCCGTGCGCAGGTCGAGGTCGAGCAGCAGCACGGACAGATGGGCGTCTCCCCGGTGCTGGGCGTAGACGGCCTGGTCGGCGAGGGCGGCCTGGTCCGCGATGGACAGGCCCGCGCGCCGTGCGTTGCGCAGCGCGTTGATGCCCAGGTTGGTCAGGAGGGAGGCCTCGATGCCCTCGCCCATGCCGTTGGTGATGTAGAGCATCAGCCGGTCGGCGTCCGCGGACCAGTCGAAGTTGTCGCCGAAGATCGCGTAGGCGGGTTCGAGCTGGGCGCCGAGCGCGTACTCGGCACGGGTGCAGGAGCGGCCCGGCAGGAGCTGCCACTGCATCTCCGCGGCCAGCGTGAGCCGGTCGGTGCGGCGCGCCCGGAGGTACAGGTCGGTGTCCCGGTCGGCGACGATCACCTCGTGGCCCAGTACCTGTGCCACGTCGGCCAGTTCGTCCAGGCACTCCTCGGCCCGGTCGGCGGAGGGCATCGTGACGGCCAGGACGCCGAGCCGGTCGCCGCGTACGGTCACCGGCAGGTACAGGCGCACCCGGCCTTCGGTCAGCTTCTCGACGAAGGGTTCCTGGGCCCCGAAGGCGCGTCCGGCCGGGCTGCCATGGGCCGGCATGGGCTCGGGCGGGCTCAACGCCGGGTGGCCGGGCCGGCTCCCGCCGCTGCCGTGGTCGGCGGGGACGGGCTGGAGCGTGGCGAGACCGTAGTCGGCCAGGAAGAGCTGGACGCTCGTCGCCGCGTACTCGTTGCACAGTACTTCGCGGACCGCGTCCACCAGTTGGTGCGGGGCGGCGGAGCGAAGTGCCCGCTCGGCTGCCACGAATCTGTTCACGATGTTTGATACGCCAATCTTGTCACGGTGACGGCTCTGGTCCCGCGTTTTCGCGACGCCGCCCATCGGTCCTTCTTGTCCGTATCTAGTGTTCTGCACCTATTGCCCGAAGCGGTGGGCTGACAGTGCCCGAGAAGCCTGGAAGAGTGGGAGCGTGACTTCCTCCTACTCGCATCCGCGGCCGGACGAGGTGGCGCGTGTGACCTCCGAGGCCGCCGAGTTGCTGGAGGTCCTGTGGGGCCGGGCCTCGACGGCACCGGTGTCCGCCTCCCAGATCCGCGTGCTGTTCATCCTCGAACACAGCGACGGCATCAACCTGCGCATGCTCGCCGAGGCCCTCGGCTCCATGCCGCCCTCGACCAGCCGGCTGTGCGACCGCCTCCAGGCGGTGGGCTTCGTCGAGCGGGCACCCAGCGCCTCCAGCCGCCGGGAAGTGCGCCTGCACCTGAGCCGTCGCGGACGGACCTTTCTGGCGGAGCTGCGCGCGCGACGCGAAGCCGCGCTGCAGTCCGTACTGGAGCAGATGCCCGTCACGAAGCGCACCGCTCTGCTGGAGGGCCTGGAGGCGTTCTGCGCCGCGGCGTCCGCGGAGATCCATGAGGGTGACGAAGCCACCGACGCCAGGAGCGCATGAAACCCGGCGACGCGAGCCGTCCTCGTTGCTGACCGGCACGTTCCACACCCTCCCGCGCTTGACTCGCTCACTCTGTTGCCTCACGGCCATAGTTGTCAAACGGCAACTGTTGATGCTGCGGGTGCGACGCGCGATCGGTGAACTGCCGCTCCGGGAAGCGGTCTTCACTCCTCCTTCGAGGTGGAAGCCGCGGGCCCCGGTTCGGCATCGGATTCGGCGTCCGGCCGGACTCCCGGCCCGGAATCCGCGGTGGCGAGGGCCTCCTCGGCACTCTCCACGATCGGGACGGTGATGCTCACACCGGTGAGATCCATGATCCGGCGGACGGCCGGCGTCGGGGAGATCACGTACACACCCCCCGGGATCTCCCGCACCTCCTGATAGGCCCGCAACACGATGTTCATGCCGGACGAGTCCATGAAGGGAACGCCGGCGATGTCGAGCAGGAAGTGCCGGCGGCCGTGGTGGAGCTGGTTGGCGAGGTGGTGCTGCAACTCGGTGGCCGTATCCATGTCCAGGTCACCCTCGACCGTGAGCAACACGGCATCTTCCCGGGGCACTTCCACCTTGATCGACAGGGGATTCTGGGCAACGGACACAAGTACCTCCCACAGGCGTTGACGATCGGGACGGGTGCCCCGACGGACGGATTTGATGCATCGCGTCCTGCACGGACCGATGACCGTCCTTCGATGCGTTCGCCCGCCTACCCCCGAATTCCCCCAGCACACAAGGCCCGTACGAAGGAACGGTACGCGTCACGCTTCTGGCTGTTTTTGTGCGCACGGGCCCGCAGAACGGTTTGGCGGGCGGTCAACCGGTGACGCGACTGGAGAGAAACATCACCCGATGTGGAGGAGGAAGGGGCTCGGGTTCTCCGCCTCCTCGCCTCTGCGAGTCAGGGAGCGAAAGGATGACTGAGAAGTACCGGACCAGCTCCACCAGGACCCCGGCCGGCGCGGGCCGTCTGCGCCGCGGGCCCAGGAGTCCGGCCGAGGCACGCGGAGCCGTGCGGCAGATCCTGTGTGAACAGTCTGGTGCCGGTGGCATCCCCTGCGCGCCGGACACGCTCTCGGACGCGCTGCTGGTGGCGTCGGAACTGACGACCAACGCGATGCTGCACGGCGGCGGCATCACCGACTTCGACGCCGAGGTCGTCGGCCAGAACCTCTATCTGTCCGTCAGCGACCGGGAGCGGCGACGCCCGGTCGCCCTGGACCCCCTCGACCGCCACGGCCGCCATCGCTGCGGCGGCCGCGGCTGGCCGATCGTGTGCAGGCTCTCCCACACCGTGCAGGTCTCGGACCTCCCGACCGGCGGCAAACGCGTCACCGCGGTGATTCCCCTGTCGGTGGGGGCGGAGCGTGGGCACGCGGTGGATGTCGAGAGGGCCTGATACGGAGGGTGCCGCTGGTGTGGAGGGGTGGGGTGGGCTTGGTCAGGCGGGGCTTGGACGGGCAGGGCCCGACGAGCCGGGAGACGGACAGGTCGGCACACGGCAAGGCCGGGGACTTGTACGGCCGACCTTGAGCAGGCACGGCTTGGACGGCTAGGACCCGACGAGCCGGCACACGGACGGGTTGGCACGCAGCAAGGCCGGCGACACGGACAGGTCGGCACGCAGCAGCGTCGGGGGCTGGAACGCGCGGGGGCGGGCGGTCGGCGGAACTCGGCGGAGCCCGGTCTCCGACAGAGCGGGACGCGGACGGGTCGGCATGCGGAGAGGGCGGAGCTCAGCTGGTCCGGGCGGGTGGACCAGGGCTTGACGAGGCCGGGAGGTGGACGGGCCGACATGCGCATGGCTGAGGGAACGGGCCAGGGGCCCGGACTGCCAGGATTCGACGGCTGGGACACGCACGGATGGCCACGCGGAGAGGCGGGGGCTCGGCCAAGCCGAACGGGTCAGACCTCGGCTGGGCCAGATACTCGACCGGGCCGGAACGCGCACGACCGGGATGCGGACAGGCCGACGCTCACAGATCGGCAGCGAAGAGGCCGACGCTCACGCCGGTCGGTGCGCGGAGAAGCCGGGGGCTCGGCCAGTCCGGGCGGACAGCCCAGGACTGCACGAGGCCAGGACGAGGGCGGGACGGCAGGCGCACGGCCGAGCGGAACGGGCCGACGCGCGGACAGGCCAGCAACCGACCGTCGGCACGCGGACAGGTCGGCACGTGGAGAGAGCCGGGCATCAACAGCTCAGGCGGGTGCGCGAGGACTCAGCCCGGCACACGCGCAGGTCGGCACGTGCACGAGCCGGAACGCGGCAAGCCTGGCCTCGGGCAGGCCGGGCGGGCGGCTCAGGGCTCAGCGAGGCCAGGCCACAGAGAGGCATGAACGCGCACGACCCGGCGGACATCTCAGGACGCGGTCGACCCGGAACGCGGTGAGAGGGGGCCCGGACAGGCCAATGGGCCGCGGCCATTTGGCCGCGGCCCACGCCGTTGAGGCAGCTCGCGCGAACCGCTCCCCGCCGACCCCCTCGCGCGAACCGGCAGGTGCCCGTCAGGCGACCCCGGGCTCCAGCAGGCCGACGCGCAGTTGCTTGATGATGCGGCTGATGAGGCGCGAGACGTGCATCTGGGAGACGCCGATGCGGTCGGCGATCTGCGCCTGGGTGAGTTCCTCGACGAAGCGCAGATGGATGATCCGACGCTCACGATCGCCGAGTTCGGCGATCAGGGGGGCCAACGAGTGGAAGTCCTCGACCAGCTCCAGCGACGGGTCCTCCTCGCCGAGGAACGCGGCCAGGACGGACTCGCTGTTCTCGGAGTCGGGCGTGACGGCCGCGTCGAGGGAGGCGGACTGGTAGCAGTTGGCGGCCTTGCGGGCCTCGATGACCTCTTCCTCCGACAGGGACATCAGCTGCGAGAGCTCACGCGTGGTCGGCGTGCGGCCCAGCCGGGAGCTGAGTTCCTCCGTCGCCTTGGCCAGCTCCGCGCGGGCCTCCTGCAGTCGGCGCGGCACATGGACCGCCCAGCTCGTGTCACGGAAGAAGCGCTTGATCTCACCGACGATATACGGGACCGCGAAGGTCGTGAACTCGACCTCCCTGGACACCTCGAAGCGGTCGATGGCCTTGATCAGCCCGATGGTCCCGACCTGGACGATGTCCTCCAGCGAGTCCCCGCGGGCACGGAACCGCGACGCCGCGTACCGCACCAGCGACAGGTTCATCTCGATCAGCGTGTTGCGCACGTACTGGTACGCCTCGGTGCCCTCCTCCAGCATGACCAGTCGGTCGAAGAACTGGCGCGACAACTCGCGTGCGTCCTGCGGGCTCACCCTCGTCGGATCCTCGATCAGCGGCAGCGCCGCCCCGTCCGTCGCGACCGTCTCCTGTGCCGTGGCCGTTGCCTGCGCCACCGTCACGGCTGCCATGCCGCCCTCCCCATCTTTGGAACCACTTGTCCATCCCCGGGTGCCCGAACTCGCGCGTCTCATGCCCCTTCTCTCGACTTCTCTCGACTTCCTTCGCCGAGATCACGACACGGGAGGCGAGTTGTGGCGTGAACCCGCCCCCAGGCGGCGTCCGTTCGGGACCCGGCCCCCCGCCGACCGCGGCCGACCGCACAACTCCCTGACCTGCACCGGTCCTTCTGCCACCTCTTGCATCAGACCTTGCGCCACCACTTGCACCACCACCCCTTACGCCACCACTTGCACCATCCCTTGCGCCAGACCTCGCGCCCTACCTCGTGCACCCGCCCTCGTTTGCGTAGGGAGTTGCGGGGCATGCGGGTTCTCGTGCTTCGGACCAGAGGCGCTCCGGTGCGACAGGTGTGACCACTCCAGGGCCTTCCTGC
Organism: Streptomyces sp. V4I8; assembly: GCF_041261225.1. Classification (GTDB taxonomy): domain Bacteria; phylum Actinomycetota; class Actinomycetes; order Streptomycetales; family Streptomycetaceae; genus Streptomyces. Next base: position 9,731,104 of record NZ_JBGCCN010000001.1, on the reverse strand, counting down.
CCCGTACACCGCGCACCGTTTCCCGGAGATTCCCTGAGAACGCCCTTCAGGAGCTGTTCCGCATGCTGGTTGAGACGTCCGCACAAGGATCCGCCACATCCGCCCGTCCCCGCGTGTCCGGTGGCCGCGTCCACGACGACGCCCCCGACAGCGCGGCCGACTTCGCCCGCCTCGCCACTCTGCCCGAGGGGCCTGAGCGAGACGCGATACGCGACGAACTGACCAAGGTGTGGCTGCCCATGGCCCACCGCATCGCCGGCCGATTCCGCAACCGCGGTGAGTCGCTGGAGGATCTGCGTCAGGTCGCGGCCCTGGGACTGGTGAAGGCGATCGACCGCTACGAGCCCGGTCGAGGGGCCTTCGAGAGCTACGCCGTACCGACCATCACAGGCGAGATCAAGCGGCACTTCCGCGACCGGATGTGGGCCCTCAGGGTTCCCCGTCGCGTCCAGGAGCTGCGCAACAAGGTACGGATCGCACGCCGCGACCTCGCCGAGAACGCGGCCGGATCCAACCCCTCGGTCGCCGAGATCGCCGCCCACACCGGGCTCACCGACGACGAGGTCAACGCCGGGCTGGAGGCCTTGGAGAGCTTCAGCACCCTCTCCCTCGACGCCGAGATGTCCTCGAGCGACGACGGCTTCAGCCTCGCCGACACGATCGGCGCCTGCGACGAGGCGTACGACGTCGTCATCGACCGCGAGGCGGCGAAGGCGGGGCTGCGGCGCCTGCCCGAACGTGAGCGCGCCATCTTGTACATGCGCTTCTTCGAGGACATGACCCAGAGCCGCATCGCCGATCAACTGGGCATCTCCCAGATGCACGTCTCCCGCCTCATCAGCCGGTGCTGCGCCCGGATCCGGGACGAGGCGCTCGACCAGGGACGCTGCTGCGACGACGAGGGCGACAGCGGCCGGACCGGGTGACGGAGAACGGCCCCGTTCCCGACATCCAGGAGACCACTTCATCCAGGAGCGCAGACACATGCTGATGCCCCATCCGACGATGCTGCGCAGGCTCGTCGAGGAGTACGAGGCCCTCATGGCCCACCAGGGCGACGGGGAGGACGGCCCGGGCCGGCGCGTCCTGCGCGCGCAGGACCTGGCCTACACCCTGTGCGTGTCGACCGGAACACGCGAGGTGGGGCGGGCCCTGGAGGCGGCCCGCCGCCTGCTCGCCGCCACGCAGGACCCCGGCGCCGGCCCCTGCCGGGCGGCTCCGCCCCATGATTCGGCCGTACCCGGGTAGGCGCAGCCCCATGGACCCGGACGGACGACGAGGAACGGAGACGACAGCGTGCGAGGAATGGTGAAGTGACGGAAGCCGCAGTCCTCTTGGCGCGCGCCTGCCATGCTCAGCGAGTGATGAGCATTCCGCGGGCCGCGAACGAGCAACCGTGAAGCCGATGGAGCGCCGTCCGGCCGGGGACAGCCGGACGGCGCGCCCCCGACCGGTCCCGATCACCAGCGCGTCGACGGCACGGAGTTATGTGCGGTCGGTCGTGGAGGAGCACGGACACTCCCCGTCCGGCCCGGCTGGCGAGCGAGCCGTCATGGATCTCATGCTCGTCGTGTCGGAAGTGGTCACCAACGCCATCCGGCACGGTGGCGGCCTCGCGGGGTTCGAGGTGGACCTGCTGCCCAAGGGGGTGCGACTGCGCGTGCACGACTACAGCGACGCCGTCCCCTCCGCCGCCTACGGGCCCGGCACACTCCCCCACACGCATGAGGGCAGCGGATACGGATGGCCTCTGATCATCCGCCTGTCCCGCGAGATCCACATCGAGCGCCGCCGCACGGGCGGCAAGACGGTCACCGTGCTGGTGCCGCTGACCTGAGTGCCCGCTCACGCCTGAGCGCCCGCTCGTCGGGCGGGCGACTCACCAGGGCGACTCAGGGACACTCACCAGGGCAGGAACGCGTGCACGTCCTTGCCGTCCTCTCGCACCACCACGCTGACCTGGTCGCACAACGTGTGGATCAGATACCAGCCGATGCCGCCGCCGGTGCCGTTGCCGGGGTGGAACGGGCGCGACGCCGGCGGAGTGGTGCTCGTGTCGCTGAGCGTCACATGCACCCCGTCGAACGCCTTGCGCATCGTCAGCCCGAACGGCCCCGGGGCGTACTGGATCGCGTTGGCGGCCAGCTCGGTGACCACCAGCACGATGTCGTCCCGGTGCTCGGGAGTCTCCGGCGGTGCGGACCGCTCGAGCGTGGTCAGATACTTCTCCGCGCTGAGGCGGGCTCTCGTCACATCACCGAATCCTCCGTCAAACCTGACCTCGCAGTCCTGTATGCCTTCGGAAGACGGCTTGCCGCCTCCACGCGATTCCGTCGCCATCACACCTTCTCCGGCCCGTCTGCCTCGGCCGCGGTGACTTGTCCTGATGCTTCCATCGCTGCTGGTTCCCAGGCAGAGCGCGACTACGCGTCCGGAATGGTAGGAGCCCGCGGGACATCACGGAAGAGAGAGGCCACAGGGCCTGCTGCGCACTGGCCTCAGGAGCCGCTGACCTGGGAAGACCGGCTCCGGCATCTCGCATGCGCACAAGATCCTCCACGCGCCGGGCGGAGTCGCGCGCCGCCGACCGGAAAACGCTTGGACGTCGAGGGCGCCACCGCGGGACACTGTGCGTACACGGATCGTGACTCCACGCAACAATCGCGGCGATGCCCCCTGCCCTCGGTCGCGTGAGGCGGGCTGCCGCAGAACATCACAGAGGTGGGATGGGAACGCCTGAACCGCGCAGGGTCCTGCCGGGCAAACGCTCGGTGCTGCTCGCACTTCGTTACTACGGACGGGAGTTGGCCCGCCTTCGGTGGCTGACGTTACCCGCGATGCTGCTGTCGGCGCTCGGCAACATCGGGATCAACTACATCGCGCCGCTGATCGTCGCCAAGCTCGTCGGCGACATCGCGGGCGACACGGAGATCACCCTCGGCTCGACACTGCCGTACGTCCTCGGCTTCGTCGGTGTCCTGCTGCTCGCGGAGACGCTGTGGCGCGTCGCGCTGCACTGCCTGAACCGCCTCGACGCCCTCGGTATCGAGCACCTGTACGTGATCGGGATGGACGAACTGTTCGCCAAGGACGCCGCGTTCTTCCACGACAACTTCGCCGGATCGCTGACCAAGCGCGTCCTGAGCTTCGCCGCCCGTTTCGAGCAGTTCGTCGACACGCTGACGTTCCAGATCGTGGGCAGTTTCGTGCCGCTGGTGTTCGGGGCGGTGGTGCTGTGGCGCTACGAACCGCTGCTCGTCGTCGGGCTCCTGACCATGATCGCGGTGACCGCGCTGTGCGTGGTGCCCCTCATCCGGCGCCGTCAGGCTCTGGTCGACGAGCGTGAGGAGGCGATCGCCCGGGTGTCGGGCCACGTCGCCGACAGCCTGATGAACATGGACACGGTGCGGGCGTTCGCCGCCGAGGAGCGCGAGGCCGCCGAGCACCGCACCCGGGTCGCGGCTTCGCGCTGGCTCACCCTGCGGTCGTGGGACTACGGCAATCTGCGCATCGACACGCTGGTCGCGCCGATGTCGGTGCTGACCAACGCGCTGGGGCTGCTGCTCGCCGTCACGCTCGGCGGCGGCGCGGCGGGCGTGGAGGCGGTCGTGGTCGCGTTCACGTACTACACGAACGCGACGCGGATCATGTTCGAGTTCAACCAGATCTACCGTCGGCTGGAGAGCTCGATGACGGAGGCCGCGCAGTTCACCGAGTTGCTGCTGACCCCGCCGACCGTGCTCGATCCGCCGTCGCCGGATCCGCTGCTGCCCGCTCCCGCCGACGTCCGCTTCGAGCAGGTGAGGTTCGCCCACGGCGGTGGCCGCCCGCTGTTCGAGGGCCTCGACCTGGATGTGCCGGCCGGGTCGAAGATCGGCCTCGTGGGCCGGTCCGGCGGGGGCAAGACCACCCTCACCCGGCTGCTGCTGCGGATGACGGACATCGACGGCGGCCGGATCCTGATCGGCGGGCAGGACATCAGCCGGCTGCGCCAGGCCGACCTGCGCGGTCTGATCGCCTATGTGCCGCAGGACCCGGCGATGTTCCACCGCACACTGCGGGAGAACATCGCGTTCGCCCGGCCGGACGCCGGCGCCGAGGAGATCCGCCGCGCGGCCGATGCGGCGCACGTCACGGAGTTCGCGGACGCGCTGCCGAACGGCTTCGACACCATGGTGGGCGAGCGCGGCGTGAAGCTGTCCGGCGGTCAGCGCCAGCGGGTCGCGCTCGCCCGGGCGATCCTGCGCGACGCGCCGATCCTGTTGCTGGACGAGGCGACCAGCGCCCTGGACTCCGAGAGCGAGCTCCTGGTCCAGGAGGCGCTGTGGCGGCTCATGGACGGGCGGACGGCGCTCGTGGTGGCGCACCGGCTGAGCACGGTCGCCGGCATGGACCAACTGGTCGTCCTGGACCGTGGACAGATCGTCGAGCAGGGCACGCACGACGGTCTCCTGGCGTTGGGCGGCGCCTACGCGAAGCTGTGGAAGCACCAGTCGGGCGGCTTCCTCGACGACACCCCCGCGGAGGCCGAGCTGCCCTGAACTCGCGATCGCCCCTGGGCCGTTACCGCCCGGCGGCGCGGCGTCGGCGTACGACCAGAACGGCGCCGGCGCCGATGCCGACGGCGGCGACCGCGGCGCCCGCGACGGGCAGGGTGGCACCGGAACCGGTGCTCGCGAGGTCCCCGGAAACGGTGGCCGAGTCGCCGGAACCGCCCGTCGACGTGCCGGCGGTGGTGGAACCGCCGCCGGTCGAGGAGGCCCCGTCCGTGGCACCGGTACCGTCGGTGGAGCCCGTCCCACCGGTGGACGTGGAGCCGTCGCCACCGCCGGAGGTCGTGGAGCCACTGCCGCCCGTCGACCCGTCACCGGCGCCGTCGACATCGAGCGTGATGTCGGCGGTGTCGTTGGCCTTGTCGTGGTCGAACGGCCGGGGCTTCGCTTCGAGCGCCACCGAGCCCTTGGCGCCCGGCACCGCCTTGTCGATCCGCAGCTTGAAGGTGTAGGTCCCGACATAGCCCTCGTCGACCCACGCCTGGCTGGTGCCGCACTCGTAGGTGCCGGAGGGCAGCTTGTCGCAGTAGGCGTGGTTTTTGGTGACCGTCGTTCCGGCGGGCATCCTGATCAGGACCTGGGTGGCCGGAGTGCCGGCCGTCCCGTGGTACATCCAACCCGGCCCGGCGTTGGTGAACTTGACCTCCAGGTTCACGGTGTCGCCGACGCGGCCCTTCAGTCGGGCGCCCGTCACCTGGAAGTCGGCGGTGTTCTCGGCGGTCACCGCCACCCTCTGCGCGTCCCAGTCCTCCCTCTCGGCGGAGCCGGGGGCGGCCGGGGTGGCGTCGGGCCGCTCGGCCAGCTTCAGCGCGGGGCCGGTTCCCTGGACGGGCCCCGAAGAGGCCTCATCCCCGGGGGAGTTGTCCTGGGCGCTCACCACGACATGGACGCTGTCGTACAGCGCGCTGTCCAGAGCGTTCACCGTCAGCGCGTTCTCGGGCGCGTAGACGACCCCGGGCTTCACCGTCTGGTCGAACGCGCAGACCGCCTTCGTGCTGACCGGCATCTCGTCGAACCCGCCGACCTTCCAGGCGAGGCAGTTGGAGGGCAGTTCGGTGTGGCTCAGTCCGTGACTGACCTCGTACGACAGCCACACCTTGCCGAGCGCCTCGGAGCCCGTGTTCGTGAAACTCGCGGGCACCGCGAAGGTGCTGCCCGGCTTCACCCCATCGAACGGGGCGATCTCGTCCAGAACCAGTCCGGGGGCGGTGTCTTCGGCGGCCACGGGCGTGGCGCCCAGCGCGATCAGAGCGACGGCACCGACCGCGCCGGCGGTCTGTCGGAACACACGCGAGCCGGGGGCGGGAGGGAACATGAAGTCCTCGGGTTGAACGACGGTGACGGACGAATGAACTACGGGGGAACGCCAGTCCCCCCACACAGCAGACGCCCGTCGCGGCCCAACGGTTGCACGGCCCGATCGTCGTCGGGGCGGTGTAAGCGGGCGGCGGCTCGAGGACGTGGCGCCCTAGGGCACCGGCATGCCGGGATCCGAGGCCCCCGGGAGTCCTGAAGGCCCCGGGCCCCGTGCGGCCCGGGGAGGCAGGGCAAGGCCCGGACAGCTGTCTGGATCCGGAAAAATGCCCCATAATGCCTCAGAGGAGAAGCCTTGTGAGCAACCCTGCCGAAGAGCTCGATCACGGGACGCCACGGCCCGACCGCACAGGTCAGGCCGAGGCCTTCGACGCCATCGGCGAGCGCTACGACGAGGCTTTCCCCCACAAGGAAGGGCAGCTCGCGGCCGCCGAGTGGCTCATCGGTTCCCTGCCGGCCGGATCCCGGGTACTGGACCTGGGATGCGGCACTGGGGTCCCGACCGGGGGCCAGCTGGCGGCGGCGGGCGTCGAGGTCGTCGGTGTGGACCTGTCGGACGGGATGGTCGCGCTGGCCCGCGACAATGTGCCCGGCGGGGTGTTCCACCAGGCCGACATCGCGGATCTGCGGCCCGGCGGATCCCTGGACCTCGGCCGCTTCGACGCGGTGACCGCCTTCTTCTCCCTGCTCATGCTGCCGCGCTCCAAGATTCCCCTCACCCTCCGGACCGTCCGCCACCTGCTGGTTCCGGAGGGCCTGTTCGCGCTGTCGATGGTGGAGGCCGATGTGGACGACTTCGAGATCCCGTTCATCGGCAGGAGCATCCGCGTCTCCGGCTATCTGCGGGACGAGCTGCGCGAGATCGTCGAGACGGCGGGCTTCGAGATCATCGAGGAGACGTCGTACACCTATGCTCCGGCAGCCGCCGACGTCCAACCCGAGGTGCAGATCTTCCTGCGGTGCCGGCGGCACGCCTGAGGACACCTGATCCGCTCGGAAAGCGCGGCGCGGCCGCACGGCCGGAAGGACAGGCATGACGAAGCAGCCCGGAGCCGGTGAGGACATCCGGGGCCAGGCGCCCGGGGTAGGTGAACGTGCCGCTCTCGCGTATCGGCCGCAGCAACCGGGCCCCTCCCCCCTGTCCGGCCAGGCGCTTCGCGGATCCCCTCAAGGTGACGGGCCCGCTCTCCCCGGGCCGCAGACCGACCGGCTCCGGTACCTCGACGCGGCGACCCGCCGGATCGCCCGCGGCATGAACCTCGACGAGACCCTGTCCGAGCTGTGCCGGGCAGCCGTCCCGGCCTTCGCCGACACGGCGTTCGTCCATCTGTACGCACCGCTTCCGGTCGGCGACGAGACCGACGCCTCCCCCGGAGTCCTGCGACTGCACACCGTGGACCGTTCCCCGCCCGCGGGCCCTGGCACCCGGGGCTCCGGGCCGCCCCCGGCCGGCACACACCCGACCCGGGCCGCGGAGGTCGTACACCCGGCTTCCGGCGGACCCCTCGCCGCACTGCTTCGGGACGGGCAGCCGGTGCTCGGGGACACACAGGGCGCCGCCTCCGCGGCGGCCGAACTGCTGGGAACCGCGAACGTCCCGCCGGCCGTGCCGCCCGGACGGCGGCTCGTCATCGCGCCTTTGCACGGCCGCAGCCACGCCCTGGGCAGCGTCGTCCTCGTCCGCGGCCCCGGCCGGCCGGACTTCACCGGCGACGACCTGCTCGTGGCCTCCCAGCTCGCCACGCACACCGCTCTCGGGCTCGAAAAGGCGATGTTGTACGAGCGGGAGGCGTCCATCGCGGACGCGCTGCAGCGCACGATGCTGCCGCCGTCGCTTCCGGAGCCGCCCGGTGTCCGACTGGCCAGCCGCTATCTTCCGTCCTCGCGGACCGCGCAGGTCGGCGGCGACTGGTACGACACGATCCCGCTGCCCGGCAACCGTGTCGCGCTGGTGATCGGCGACGTGATGGGCCACTCCATGACGTCGGCCGCGATCATGGGGCAGCTGCGCACCAGCGTGCAGACCCTGGCCGGGCTCGACCTGCCTCCCGACGAGGTGCTCCACCATCTCGACGAGCAGGCGGGCCGTCTGGGCAGCGAGCACACGGCGACCTGTCTGTACGCCCTGTACGACCCCGTGCTGCACCGGCTGCTGGTGTCCAACGCCGGCCACCTGCCGCCGGTGCTGCTGCGTCCCGACGGCAGCACCGAGGTCCTGCGGGTCCCGCCCGGCGCGCCCATCGGCGTCGGTGGCGGCGGATTCGAGTCCGTCGAGACGCACGCGCCGGCCGGGGCCACTCTGCTGCTGTACACCGACGGTCTGGTCGAGTCCCGGGACTCGGACGTACTGACCGGGGTGGAGCGGCTGTGCGCACGGCTGCGCGCGGCCGCCGCCGGATCCGCGCCCGAGGCGCTGGAGAAACTGTGCGACGCGGCGCTCGGCACGCTGGGATCGGGGGACCGGGACGACGACATCGCGCTGCTCGCCGCCCGGTTCGAGGGCATTCAGCCGGAGACCATCGCGTACTGGTACCTGGCGCCCCGCCCGCAGACCGCGGGCCGGGCCCGCCGGCTGACCCGTAGGACACTCGGCCACTGGGGGCTCGACTCCCTCGTGGAGGCCACCGAGCTCATGGTCAGCGAGGTGGTGGCCAACGCTGTACGTTTCGCGTCCCGGCCGATCACCCTACGGCTGCTCTGCACGGACGTACTGCGCTGCGAGGTGGGCGACGACTCCCCGGTGGTGCCGAGGATGCGGCATGCCCGGCTGAGCGACGAGGGCGGCCGAGGGCTGTTCCTGGTCGACCAGCTGTCCCAGCGCTGGGGCGCGACGAGGGTGAGCACGGGCAAGGTGGTCTGGTTCGAGCAGCCGCTGCCCGCCCCACCCGCGGACCGCTGACTCAGTCCGCGCAGCAGGCGCCCTCGGCGGCCCCCCGGGCGGTCGTCTCGAGTCGGCAGAAGCAGGAGGCCTCGATCGGTACGTCCGCCAGCGCGGCGGCGAGCCGCAGCTGCTGGGACACCATCTGGGCCTCCCCGGTCCGGCCCAGTCGCACCAGGCACTCGTGGAGGCCGTGCAGGGACCAGACGTTGCCCGGGTGCTGCAACGCGCGCGGAAGCGTGCCGTCCAGGCCGAGGTCGGCCCGGTACACCGCTTCCGCCTCCTCGACGCGTCCCTGTTCCAGGAGGAGTGCGCCGTAGGCGTGCCGGGTGGGCTGCATCCAGCCCCACGGCTCGTCGTAGGGGAGGTTGTCGTCCAGCTCGATGGAGCGTTCCAGGGCGGCGAAGGCGACATCGTGGTTGCCCTTGCGGTACTCCAGTTCGCCGTCGAGCATCGCCGAGGCGATCGCGAGGATGTCTGCGCAGGTGTTGTTGAAGAGCATGCGGGTCTCGGGTACCCGGCCGGCGGCCTCCCGGAAGAGCCGGCGTTCCGCCTCCGCCTCGGGGACGCGGTGGGTCGAGGAGAGGGCGACGCCTCGGGCGTAGTGGCGCATCGCCGTCGACATCGAGTACAGCTCGGGGTCGGCGGGCATCGGCAGCGCCAGGATGTCGTCCCAGCGGCCGAACCGGATCAGGACGTGGACCCGCATGGCGAGGAAGGCCTCCAGCCAGTCGGCCATGGGCGGGCTCGGCACGCGCAGCAGGTCTTCCGGGATGGACGCCTCCAGCTCTGCCGCGGTCTTGAGGGCGACCTCGCTCTGGCCGAGGAACATCGCGCCGTAGATCTTGAAGTGGTAGTTGTGCGAGCGGTACAGGGTGTAGAAGTTCATCGCCCCGGCCCGGGCGTGGTACTTCTCGTCGGCCGCGATCGCCGCGGTGTTGTCGGAGACCACCCGCCGGTAGTCGCCGCACAGGACCTCCAGGTGCGAGGGCATGTGCAGCAGGTGCCCGGCGTCCGGCACCAGGCCGCGCAGCCGGTCCGCGACGGCCAGGGCGGCCTCGGGGGTCGGGGACATCTCCATCAGGTGGACGTACATGTGGACCACTCCCGTGTGCGCGCGGCCCGCGTCGGTGGCGAGGGCACGGTCGAGGACGGCCTTGGCCTCCGATGTGCGGGCGCCTTCGGCCGGTTGGCCCGTCCTGAGGTCCCACAGCTGCCAGGGCGTGAGGTTCATCAGGGCGTCGGCGTACAGGGTGGCGATGTCCGGGTCGTCCGGGGCGAGCTCGTAGACCGTGCGCATGCTGTCGGCGTAGGGGGCGTTCCAGACCGAGCAGTCCTCGACGGCCTTCGCCTGCGGGTAGCGGGCGCGCAGTGCGGTGATCAGCGCCTGTTCGACGGGGGTGGCGCCGTTCGCCTTCTCGTGTGCCAGCTCGACGGCCGCGTGGGTCCGGTCGACGGTGCGGACCAGGTCCTGGTCGTCGAAGAACTCCCAGGGTTTGTTGTAGTTCGGGCCGAGCGCGTAGGCGATGCCCCAGTGGGCCATGGCGCAGTCGGGGTCGGCCTCGACGGCCCGCTGGAAGCAGGCGACGGCCTCCTCGTGGTGGAAGGCGTACGTCCACGTCAGGCCGCGGTCGAACCAGAGTTGCGCGTCGGCGGAGGAGGTGGTCACGGAGCGGGTGTAGGTGCCGAGGTCGTAGTACTCCATGGTCGGTCTCCTGCCTGTGCTGCGCCCGGCGGTCTGTTCCCGAGTCTTCCGGAGAGCCTCGGGTCTCGCACCGACAACGGGAGGGGCCGTGACGCGGTTTCGGGTCAGGCGTGTCCGGTTCCTCGCGTCGTCCCGGAGGGCCGGGGAGCCGGGGAGCCGGGGAGCCGGGGAGCCGGAGGGTGCGGGCCGGCGGCCACGCATGGCATCGCCCCGCTCACCCGCCCCCGTACGGAAGGCTCCCGTCGCCGGCGTCGGTCTCCGCGCCCGTGGGTACCCGGCGCGGTGACGCCCCGGCACCGTGGCCGCGGGGTCACGGGTCGTGCCGACCAGGTGCGAGCGAGGGGGCTGGTGGCGCATTCTTGCTGTGTCGCGCGCGTGATGGCGTACGGACGAGGTAGGGCCGATGACTGGGAGCGCCGAGGGCGCAGAGCGCACGCCCGGCAGGCTGGCGGCGCTGCTGATCGATGCCTCGGCGGAGGCGATCAGCGCGGCCGGTGGCCTCGCCGGAGGGGTCTATCTGCGCTCCCGCACGCCCGGGCTGCTGCGGCTGGCGGTGCTGGAGGGGTTGCCAGGGCCGTTGTTCCGGCCGTGGTGGCGGGTGCATGTGGACCGGCCGTTCCCCGTCGCGGACGCCTACCGGCTCGGGGTGGAGGTCGTGCTGCCGAACGCGACGGAGGCGATGCGCCGCTATCCGCAGTACGCGGCCGGCTTGCCGTTCCCGTTCGGGTCCCTGTACCTCCCCGTCGCGGGCAGGTCGGGCGTCTTCGGTGTGCTGACCGTGCTGCGGCCGACGGCGGCGGACGCCACGGAGCTGCTGCCCGTACGCGAGCGCATGGCGCGGCTGGCCGAGGAGCTGGGGGCGGCGCTGGACAAACTGGAGGACCAGGACGCGTCGGCGGTGACCTGGGAGGACGGGCCCCTGTGTGTGCGGCCGCCGGCCAGCCGTCCGCCCTCCGGGCATCTCGGACGGTTCGCCTGGGATCCGGCGACGGGTCTTCTGACGGCGGACGAGCGGCTGAACGTCGTCCTGGGTGCGGTCGCGGCGGAAGCCCATGGCACCGCGGAGGGGTTCGCGGACGCGGTCGCCCCGGCGGACGCGGAGCGGATCCTGGCGGCGCTGCGGGAGGCGGCCGGTGGCCGGCCGCCGGCTCTGCCGCTGTTCGTGCGCGGCCCCGACGGTGCGCCACGGCTGGTCGAGGTCTGGGGGCCGTACGACGACGCGGCTCGTGCCCGGGCGTCGACCGTCCGGGGGGTCGTCCTCGATCCGGGGCCGGGCACAGTGGCGGACGCGGCGGCCGATCTGCTGCCGGACGGTGTGCTGAGCCTGGACCGGCTGGGGACGGTCGTCTACGCCAACCCGCACGCGGCCCGGCTGCTGCGCCGGCCACGCACCGAGCTGCTGGGCCGGGCCCTGTGGGAGGGCGTGCCATGGCTCAACCAGCCCGCCCTGGAGGACCATCTGCGCGGAGCGCTGCTGTCCCCGGATCCGGTGCATTTCCATGTCCGAAGGCCGTCCGCCCACGGCCGTGAGCCCGCCGCCGACGCGATCGCGGGCGACTGGCTCGCCCTGTCCGTCTATCCCGGACCGGACCTGCTGACCTGCACGCTCCGGCTGGGGCCCCGGGTGGCGGACAGCCCGTCCGGCCCCCCGGACGCGCTCGGCTCGCCGGAGACGGCCGGTGCGCCGTCGCTCTCTCCGCTGTACCGCCCCATCGTGCTCGCCATCGCACTCACCGAGGCGGTCACCGCCCGTCAGGTGTCCGCCGTGGTGATGCGGGAGCTGCTGCCCGCGTTCGGCGGCCGTCGGCTGGCCATCTATCTGCTCCAGGAGCGGCACCTGTACCTGGCCTGGGAGACCGGCTTCCCGAAGGGGTTCCTCGCCCCGTTCGACGGGGTGGGCCTCGACGAGCGGCTCCCCGGGGTCGAGACGCTGACCAGCGGGCGCCCGCTGTTCTACGACTCGATGCAGCAGCTCGCCGATGCCTACCCGGGCATCGCCCTGGACGCGACGGAGGGGGCGCGCGCCTTCCTGCCGCTGATCGCCTCCGGGCGGTCCGTCGGCTCCTGCATTCTCGGCTTCGACCGGCCGCGCAGCTTCAGCACCGAGGAACGTACGGTGCTCACCGCCATGGCCGGGCTGATCGCCCACGCCATGGAGAAGGCACAGCGCTACGAGAGCGAGGCCGCGCTGGCCCGTGGGCTGCAGCAGGCGCTGCTCCCCCGGCGGCTGTCGCAGCACCCGCTGATGGAGACCGCCGGACGCTATCTGCCCGGCACCCAGGGCATGGAGGTGGGCGGTGACTGGTACGACGTGGTCGCCGCCGGGGACGGTCTGGCCCTGGTCATCGGCGATGTACAGGGGCACGGCGTGCAGGCGGCGGCCACCATGGGCCAGCTGCGCAGCGCCGTCCGGGCCTTCGCCCTCGGTGACCGGCCGCCCGACGAGGTCATGAGCGGCACCAACCACCTGCTCATCGACCTCGACGCCGGCCTGTTCGCGAGCTGCTGCTACATCCGGCTCGACCCCGTGACCGGCGTCGCCCAGGCGGCCGTGGCCGGGCATCCGCGGCCGCTGCTGCGCCGCCCGGACGGCCGTACGCATGTGGTCGACCTGCCCGGCGGGGTGGTGCTGGGCGTGGACCCGCAGGCGACGTATCCGGTGACGGAGCTGCGGATGGAGCCCGGTGCCGTGCTGGCGTTGTACACGGACGGGCTGGTCGAGCGGCCCGGTGTCGACATCGATGACGGCATCAGCGCGCTGCGGGTGGCGCTGGCCAGGGCCGGTGCCCCCGGCGCCCGGCCGGGCGGGCGTTCGCTGGCGGGCGTGGCCGACCGGCTCACCGCGACCGCCCGGCACACGGCGGACCGCCCCGACGACATCGCGCTGCTGCTGGCCACGCGACGTGCCACTCCCCCGCCCCGGAAGTGAGAGCGCGGGCCGCTCGCGTCCGGCCGTGTAACGCTGTGGCAGGGACGGGTGTTGCCCGCGTCCGGCCCTTCACACCTGTGGCCGATGTGTGTGGGACACAGCAGGCCCTGTCACGGTCTGTTACGTCTCTCGCCTCCCGAGGCCCGGCAGTGTAGACATGGGCACATGGTCCGACTGTGGGGTCGTTCCGGGCCCCGGTCGGCCCGTCGTCCGAGCGGTGAGCGCACACGGGGTGCGCCCGTCCGCGTGCGAGGAGTGCCCGAAACCGGGCCGTCGCGCGGGGCCCCGGCCGAGGGGCGGCGCGAGGGGCGGTTCTCCGCGGTGCGGGCGACGCTGGGCGGGCGCAGCCTCGCCGGTCAGGTGTTCCTGCTGCAAGTGGTGATCGTGCTGCTGCTGGTCGTCGCCGCGGTGGTGGCGCTGGTGCTGCAGGTGCGCTACGACACCACGCAGGAGGCCCGCCATCGTTCGGTGGCCGTCGCCGAGGCGTTCGCGAACGCGCCGGGCACCCGGGAGGCGCTGGACAGCCCGGATCCCACCGCCGTGCTGCAACCGCGGGCCGAGGCGGCGCGGGAGGCGACGGACGTGGACTTCATCGTCGTCATGAACACCGACGGCGTCCGCTACACCCATCCAAGGCCGGACCGCATCGGCAAGACGTTCGTGGGGAACATCGGACCCGCACTGGCCGGGCGGGTCGTGACCGAGGAGATCACGGGCACCATCGGGCCGCTCGTCCAGGCGGTGGTGCCCGTCAAGGACCCCGACGGAAAGGTCGTCGGGCTGGTGTCGGCCGGGGTGACGAAGGCGACCGTGGGCGGTACGGCGGACCGGCAGCTGCCGCTCCTGCTGATCGCCGCGGCGGCGGCGCTCGCCCTGTCCACGGCGGGTACGGCCCTGGTCAGCAAGCGGCTGCTGCGGCAGACCCACGGTCTCGGGCCGGACGAGATGACCCGGATGTACGAGCACCACGACGCCGTCCTGCACGCCGTCCGGGAAGGCGTGATCATCGTCGGCACCGAGGGGCGGCTGCTGCTCGCCAACGACGAGGCGCACCGTCTGCTCGATCTGCCCGCGGACGCCGAGGGGCACCGAGTGCTCCACCTCGGTCTCGCCCCCGACACGGCCGAGCTGCTGGACTCCGGCCGGATGGCCACGGACGAGGTGCACCTGGTCAAGGACCGGCTGCTGGCGGTCAACCAGCGCCCCACCACCCTCAGGGGCCGCCCGTCCGGCAGCGTCGCCACCCTCCGCGACTCGACCGAGCTGCGCGCCCTGTCCGGCCGCGCCGAGGAGGCCCGCGAGCGCCTGAACATGCTGTACGACGCCGGTGTGGGCATCGGCACCAGCCTGGACGTCACCCGTACCGCCGAGGAACTGGCGGAGCTGGCGGTGCCCCGGTTCGCGGACTTCGCCACCGTCGACCTGTTCGAGGCCGTGCTGGACGGCGGGCAGCCGGAGGCGGCGACCCGGCTGCGGCGCACGGCGTGCGGCGGGACGCACAAGGACGCGCCGCTGTACCCGGTGGGCGAGAAGATCCGGTTCGTGGACTCCTCGCCGCAGGCTCGCGCGCTCAAGGACGGACAGGCCGTCATCGAGCCGCGGCTGGACGAGGCGCCGGGGTGGCGTGCCCAGGATCTGGAGCGGTCGGCGCAGATCGTGGACTTCGGCATCCACTCGCTGGTCGCGGTGCCGCTCAGGGCGGGGTCCCTGGTGCTGGGCGTGGTCAGCTTCTGGCGGTCGCGGAAGGCCGAGCCGTTCGACGCCGACGAGGTGGCGCTCGCGGAGGAGTTGGTCGCCCGGGCCGCGGTGTCCATCGACAACGCCCGCCGCTACACGCGCGAGCACAGCATGGCCGTGGCCCTGCAGCGCAGCCTGCTGCCCCGCAACCTGCCGGAGCAGAACGCGCTGGACATCGCCTACCGGTATCTGCCGGCGCAGGCCGGTGTGGGCGGGGACTGGTTCGACGTGCTGCCGCTGTCCGGCGCCCGGGTCGCGCTGGTGGTGGGCGACGTCGTCGGGCACGGGCTGCACGCGGCGGCCACGATGGGCCGGCTGCGTACGGCGGTGCACAACTTCTCCGCCCTGGACCTGCCGCCCGACGAACTGCTCGCGCTCCTCGACGAGCTGGTCGCCCGGATCGACCAGGACGAGACGGAGGACGGCGACAGCGCCCCGGTGACCGGCGCGACCTGTCTGTACGCGGTCTACGACCCGGTGTCCCAGCGGTGCACGATCGCCCGCGCCGGCCATCCGCCGCCGGCCCTGATCCGGCCGGACGGCTCGGTCGACTTCCCGGATGTGCCCGCCGGTCCTCCGCTGGGCCTGGGCGGGCTGCCGTTCGAGACGGCCGAGCTGGAGCTGGCGGAGGACAGCCGGCTCGTGCTGTACACGGACGGGCTCGTGGAGGACCGCGACCGGGACATCGACGAGGGTCTGGAGCTGCTGCGCGCCGCGCTGGCCCGGGCCGGCCGCTCGCCGGAGGAGACCTGCCAGGCCGTGCTGGACGCCCGGCAGCCGGGCCGGGCGAGCGACGACATCGCGCTGATCGTGGCGCGTACCCGGGCGCTCGGGTCCGAGCTGGTCGCCGAGTGGCAGGTGCCGTCCGATCCGGTGGCCGTGGCCCAGGTGCGGTCCGCCGTGACACGGACGCTGGAGGCCTGGGGGCTGGAGGAGCTGTCGTTCACCACGGAGCTGATCCTGAGCGAGCTGGTCACCAACGCGATCCGGTACGGCGGTGAGCCGATCCGGGTGCGCATGCTGCGCGACCGCAGTCTGATCTGCGAGGTCTTCGACAGCAGCAGCACCTCGCCGCATCTGCGCTACGCGACCATGACGGACGAGGGCGGCCGCGGCCTGTTCCTCGTCGCGCAGCTGGCGGACCGCTGGGGCACGCGGTACCTGCCCGCGGGCAAGGTGATCTGGGCGGAGCAGCCGCTGCCGTAGCTGCGGCGGCTGTTTGTACATAGGTACGAACCTTTGACGCGACCGGTGCCTCTCACGGCCACCTTCTGGTAGGAAACTTTCCTATCAGTGTTCGTTACGGCCAACTCCCCACCCCCCACCATCACTTGGAGCCGCCGTGAAGCACCCCACCCGCACGTCGCGCCGCACTCTCCTCACCCTGTTCGGCGCGTCCCTGGCGTCAGCCCCACTCCTCAACTCCCCCCGTGCCGCCGCGCTCTGCGCCGCGGCGGGACTCGACGACCCGGCGAAGAAGGAGATCGCCATGCAGCTGGTGTCGAGCGCGGAGAACTCCTCGCTCGACTGGAAGGCGCAGTACAAGTACATCGAGGACATCCGTGACGGCCGCGGTTACACGGCCGGGATCATCGGCTTCTGCTCCGGCACGGGCGACATGCTCGACCTGGTCGAGCTGTACGCCGACCGCCGCCCCGGCAACGTCCTCGCCCCCTACCTCCCGGCACTGCGCCGGGTGAACGGCACCGACTCGCACGACGGACTCGACCCGGGCTTTCCCCGCGACTGGGCCCGGGCCGCGCAGGACCAGGAGTTCCGGCGGGCGCAGGACCACGAACGCGACCGGGTGTACTTCAACCCGGCCGTGCGGCAGGGCAGGACGGACGGGCTGCGCGTGCTGGGCCAGTTCGCGTACTACGACGCCATCGTCATGCACGGCGACGGCACCGACCCGACCAGCTTCCGCAACATCCGCAGGCGCGCCCTGAACCGGTCCCGGCCGCCGGCGCGGGGCGGCGACGAAGTCACCTATCTGCACGCCTTCCTGGACGCGCGGGTGTGGGCGATGAAGCAGGAGGAGGCGCACAGCGACACCAGCCGGGTCGACACGGCCCAGCGGGTCTTCCTGCGCGAGGGCAACCTCGACCTCGATCCGCCGCTCGACTGGAAGGTGTACGGGGACAGTTACCACATCGGCTGAGCGGCATCCGGCGCCCCGGAGAACGGGGCGCCGGACCTCGTCGTACACGCCTCCCGTCCGGCATGAGAGAGTCACCGGCACGGCCCCGACACCTCATAAAGTAGATTTATGAGCTCATAGAGCGGACCCGCGTACCGACTTAGGCTTGCCTTAGTTTAGGCTTCCCGACGAGATCGCTTGTCACCGCTCGAAGGGACCCTGATCATGCCCCGCCCCCTGCGGGTAGCCATTGTCGGAGCCGGCCCGGCCGGGATCTACGCCGCCGACGCCCTGCTCAAGTCCGACGTGGCCGCCGAACCCGGCGTGTCCATCGACCTCTTCGAGCGCATGCCGGCGCCGTTCGGCCTGATCCGTTACGGCGTGGCGCCCGACCACCCCCGCATCAAGGGCATCATCACGGCCCTCCACCAGGTGCTCGACAAGCCGCAGATCCGCCTCTTCGGCAACGTCGACTACCCGACCGACCTCAACCTGGACGATCTGCGCGCGTTCTACGACGCCGTGATCTTCTCCACCGGTGCGACGGCCGACCGGGCGCTGTCGATCCCGGGCATCGAGCTCGACGGGTCGTACGGCGCCGCGGACTTCGTGTCCTGGTACGACGGCCACCCGGACGTGCCGCGCACCTGGCCGCTTCAGGCGGAGAAGGTCGCCGTGCTCGGCGTCGGCAATGTCGCCCTCGACGTGGCCCGTGTCCTGGCCAAGACGGCGGACGAGCTGCTGCCGACGGAGATCCCGGCGAACGTCTACGACGGTCTGAAGGCCAACAAGGCCGTGGAGATCCACGTGTTCGGCCGACGTGGCCCGGCGCAGGCGAAGTTCAGCCCGATGGAGCTGCGCGAGCTGGACCACTCCCCCAACATCGAGGTCATCGTCGACCCCGAGGACATCGACTACGACGAGGGCTCGATCGAGACCCGGCGCGGCAACAAGCAGGCCGACATGGTCGCCAAGACCCTGGAGAACTGGGCGATCCGCGACGTCGGCGACCGGCCGCACAAGCTGTTCCTGCACTTCTTCGAGTCGCCCTCGGAGATCCTCGGCGAGGACGGCAAGGTCGTCGGCCTGCGCACCGAGCGCACCGCCCTCGACGGCACCGGCAACGTCAAGGGCACCGGTGAGTTCAAGGACTGGGACGTCACCGCGGTCTACCGCGCCGTCGGCTACCTCTCCGACAAACTCCCCAAGCTGCCCTGGGACATCGACTCGGGCACCGTCCCGGACGAGGGCGGCCGCGTCATACAGGAGTCCGGCGAGCACCTGCAGTCGACGTACGTCACCGGCTGGATCCGGCGCGGTCCGGTGGGCCTGATCGGCCACACCAAGGGTGACGCGAACGAGACGGTGTCGAACCTCCTGGACGACTTCGCGAACGGCCGTCTGCAGACGCCGGATTCGCCCGAGCCGGAGGCCGTGGAGGCGTTCCTCACCGAGCGCGAGATCCGCTTCACCACCTGGGACGGCTGGTACAAGCTCGACGCCGCCGAGAAGGCGCTGGGCGAGCCGCAGGGCCGTGAGCGCGTGAAGATCGTCGAGCGCGAGGACATGCTCCGGGAGAGCGGCGCCTGAGCCGCCGACGGTGACACGGTGACGGAGAGGGCCGGGGGTTCGTCCCCCGGCCCTCTCCCGGCTTTCACGGCCCTCGGCCCCCTCGCGGCTTTCACGGCCCCGGGGTGATCGCCCCCTGTTAACGTCCCCCCGGTGTTCTCACTTCTGGAGCCCCCTTTCTTCACCCGGCTGCGCGCTGCGCGCCGGGTGCTCGTCGCCGGTGCGGGCGGCGGATTCGACGTGTACGCCGGTGTGCCGCTCGCCCTCGCCCTGCGGGCGGCCGGCAAGGAGGTCCATCTGGCCAACCTTTCCTTCTCGGAGCTGTACGGGCTGGATCTCGACGTGTGGGTGGACCACGACGTCGCGGCGATACGCCCGGACACCACGATCCGCGGCGACTACTTCCCCGAACGGGCCCTCGCACGCTGGCTCGCCCTCCAGGAGCTGCCCGACACGGTGTACGCGTTTCCCCGCACGGGCGTCCAGCCCCTCAGGGACGCCTACCGGGCCCTCCTGGAGCATCTGGGCGGCGTGGACGCCATCGTGCTGGTGGACGGTGGGACCGACATCCTGATGCGCGGCGACGAGCACGGGCTGGGCACACCGGAGGAGGACATGGCCAGTCTGGCCGCCGTGGCCGGGCTGGACGAGGTTCCGGTGCGCCTGGTGGCGTGTCTCGGGTTCGGCGTGGACTCCTACCACGGGGTCAACCACTCCCTGGTGCTGGAGAAGCTGGCCGCGCTGGACCGGGAGGGCGGCTACCTCGGCACGTTCTCACTGCCGCGCGAGAGCCGCGAGGGGAGCCTGTTCCTGGACGCGGTCGAGCACGCCCAGCGGGCCACACCGGACCACCCGAGCATCGTCCAGGGTTCCGTCGCCGCCGCCGTACGCGGCGACTTCGGCGACGTCCGCTTCACCGAACGGACCAAGGACAGCGAGCTGTTCATCAATCCGCTGATGGCCCTGTACTTCTGCGTCGACGCCCCCGCCCTCGCTCGCCGCAACCTCTATCTCGACCGGCTCGAGAACACCGCGCTGATGCGCCAGATCAGCTCGGTCATCGCGGAGTTCCGCGACGGGCTGCCGCGCCAGCGGCCACCGCGGGCCTACCCGCACTGACGAACCCCTGTCTCACATTCCGGTGAAGTCCCCCCATCAGGCGTATGAACTGCATACACTCCTGATCTTCACAGAAGCTCCATACAGGGGGGATGTTTCTCCATGCGCATACGCACTGTCGCCACAACCGCCGTCGCGGTCGGCACACTCGCCGCACTGTCCGCCGGCCCGGCCCAGGCCACCGAGTACTCGTCCGCGCTGAAGATCAAGGGCATCCAGTACGACGCCCCCGGCCGCGACTCCAACAGCTGCTCCACCGGCAACACCGACGAGGAGTACCTGACGATCAAGAACTACTCGTCGAGTGCCACGGTCAACCTCAAGGGCTACCTCGTGAAGGACAAGACCGGCAACCGGTTCACGTTCACCGCGAACCACTACCTCCAGCCCGGCGACTATGTGAAGCTCCGGGGCGGCAACGGCACCGACTCCGACACGCACAACGTCGTCTACCGCGACAACTGCAACTTCCTGTGGAACAACGACAAGGACTCGATCTACCTCTACAAGCCCTCGGGCGCCGGGGCGGATTCGCACTCCTACACCAAGAGCGGGAACGACGGGGACGGCAACGGGTACATCACGTACCACAACTGAGCGGGCACTCGGCGATGAGCAGGACCCACCCCAATGCGGATGGTGGGCGGGTCCTGCTCACCGAGTCATTGTGATGACCGGACGCGGTGCGGGCCACGAGTGCGCACCGGTCGGCCGGTGCGCGGCGCGCACACCCGTGTGCGGACCCCACCTGGTGGGTAGCTACCTGCGGCGACGATACTGGTACGCGCACATGCCCCCGCCCAGCAGATGGACTCATGCCCAGCTCTTCCAGCACCCGCCCCACCACCCCGCCTTCGGTGTGGCAGGCCCGTGGCCGCCACACCGGGACCGCCGCGGAAGACGTACTCCGGCTCAGTCTGCGGCAGCTCAAGGAGAGCCGGGCCATAGACGACTTTCTGGAGCTGCCCGAGACCGAGGGCGCCCAGGAGTGGCTCTTCGAGGCCCGATGGCGCGCCGCGGGGTCGGTGACCGTCCGCGCCCGGCTGACCGTCGAGCAGGGCTCCGGCACTGGACAGGAGTGGGTGCTGGTCGCGGAGGCGGAGGCCCCGTGGGACCCGCGGTGGCCGTCGCCGGCCGCCATGTTCTGGCCGCAGGAGCCGGACGCGGCCTGGGACCACGAGACGGTCACGGGTCTGCGCCTGACGGACATCAACCCTCTCCCCTCGGACGACAAGGCCGTACGGCGCGTGCTGCGGGACTCCGGGCGCGACGGCTGGAACATCCATGTCGTCGTCCACGAGGCCATGACGACTGACCAGCGCGGTCGTCGGCCGCTGGCCGGGATGCTGCCGCCGAGCCTGCGGCACCGGGTGGTCGAGCACCGTGCCGCGCCCAGCCAGTTGCGCGTCGTGAACTGGGCGCTGCGGGAGTTCGGCGTCGAGGTGCCGCGCGGCGGTGCCGTGGTGCTGCCCGGGTCTCCGTCACCGGAGGACTACGCCGCGGAGGACTTCGCCGTACGCAGCGTCTTCCTGGACGGCTCCGAGCCGGCCGAGCTCATCCACGCCGTGACGCGGTTCGCCGCGCTGCCGCGCCCGGTGCCGGACGGCGCCGAGGAGGCCGTCACCGCACTGCGTGAGGACTGGCGGCTGCTGACACTGGAGGAGGAGCTCGACCGGGAACGCAAGCTCGTGGCGATGTACGCCGAGGCGCTCGACGCGATGACCAAGTCCCGCGACCTCTACCGGGAGGCCGCCGAAGAGGCGCACGCCGCGCTGGCCGCCTACCGGGAGTCCGCCGACGCCGTACCCGAGCCCCGGCCCCAGCCGCCGGCCTCCCCGGCGGCGTCGCCGCTCCAGCAGTTGACCCGGACCTTCGAACGCCTCAAGAGCTCCGCCCGGACCCGCAGGCCTTCCTCCGACGCGGGCGACCTACCGGAGGCCGAGGCCGCCGAGGAGCAGCCGGAGTCGGTGGACCGCTAGTACCCGGGCCCCGCGCGGAGCGGCACCGCGTGCCGTGGAGCGTGGGCGTAGGGCGCCTGCGCCGGATCCGTGGGCGGGGTGTACTGCGTCGGGCGGGTTCGCTTCGGAGCGTGGGTGGACGGGCCGTGCGCCTGCCCGAGCAGGTGACCGGCCCGATCGTGCGTCTTCCGTCCTGACGAGTGATGGTGTGCGGCCGAGTGACGGCCGCCATGCAATGCACCCGCCGCAAGAGGGAATCCGACCGGCAGGTGCGCATCGGTGCGCGCCGTAGGCAGGAGGAGGGTCCGTGGGGTCGACCACCGAGGTGATCGTCGTCGCCGTGGTCCTGGCGGCCGTCGTGCTCGCCGTGGCCGTCCGGTTGCTGGTGCGGCTCGTGCGGACCCGGCGGCTGATGCGGCGCGCCGGGCTGCCGACCGGGCCGCGCTGGGTGTTCTGGGGTGCCGTCCTGTACTTCGTACTGCCCGCCGACCTGGTGCCCGATCCGGTGTATCTGGACGACATCGGCGTGCTCTTGCTGGCACTGCGTACCCTGCGCCGCTCTCCCGAGGCGGGACCGCCGGACGCCGTTGGTTACAGAAAGTAAGGAAACCAATCACTCGTTCGATTCGTTTAAGTAAGAGGAAGCCCAAGTGCGTCGGCGGGGCGAGTGACGCCACGGGGTGACCAAGCTCGATCGGCAGCACCTGTGAGGGAGAGACGATGCAACCGTTCGCGCTCAACTATGCACGGCCGGCAGCGGAGTTGGAGGTCACCGCTGCGTATGTCTACGACTCCGGTCTGCAGTTGAACGTGCTGCGTGACGGGCGGATAGCCGCCGGTGATCACGCGCTCTTGCGGGAGTTGGGGACCACGACATCCACGGCGGGCTCGAAGACCCACTTCGACGACTGAACACAGATCGCCGACGATGACCGTCCTGATTGTGACGAACGAAGAAGACGTGACGGCGGACATGGTGGTCGTGCACCTGAACGCGTCCGCCGTTCCGGTGGTCCGGCTCGATCCCGCCGACCTGACCGACGGGGTCGCCCTGTCGGGCGAGTATGTGCACGGTGCCTTCCGCGGCCATCTGTCGTCCGCGGGACGCCTGGTGAGCGTCACCGGGCTGCGGTCGATATGGATGCGCAGGCCGGGAGCGGCGGCCGCGCGGGCCGCCACGCCCTCGGCCTGGCTGACGGAGGAGGCCGGGCAGGCGCTGTACGGCATCCTGCGGGGCTGTGACGTGCGCTGGATGAACCACCCCGACGCGGCCCGCCGGGCGCGCTACAAACCGTGGCAGCTGCGGCTGGCGCAGCGGTGCGGGCTGCCCGTTCCCGCCACGCTGATCACGTCCTTCCCGCAGGCCGCCCGCGAGTTCGCCGCGCGCTATCCGGATCTGGTGGTCAAGCCGGTGTCCGGTACGCATCCGCAGGATCCGCCCCGGGCGGTGCCGACCAGCAGGGTGTCCCCGGACGCGGACTTCTCCGCCGTCGCGTTCGGGCCGACCCTGCTGCAACGGCGGGTGGCCAAGCGGGCCGACATCCGGCTCACCGTGGTAGGCGAGCGGTTGCTGGCCGCCGACAAGGTGACCGGGGCCGAGGCCGAGGTGGACGTCCGGTTCGCCGCGTCCGACGCGCCGTGGCACCCGGTCGAGGTCGCACCGCGCGTCGCCGAGGCGGTCCTCGCCTATATGCGGGAGGCGGAACTCGCCTACGGCGCCTTCGACTTCGTCGAGGACGCCGACGGGACGTGGTGGTTCCTGGAGTGCAACCAGTCGGGCCAGTTCGGGTTCATCGAGGTGGACACGGGCCAGCCGATATCGCTGAGCATCGCCGAGTGGCTCGCCCGGCCCGCCTCCGGGGAGCGGCCGCACGCCAACGGGGAGAGCGCGAAGGTTCCCTGACCGGGCTCAGCGCTGCTGCGGCCCCGGTGGCAGGGCGCCCCGCTGCCAGGTCGGGGCGGGCGGCGCCGGCCGTCCGGGGGCCGGTGCGTGGCCTCCGCCGGGCGGCAGCAGCGACTGCCCGGACTGCAGCAGCGGCTGCATGGCGAACTCGACTTCCCTGCTGACGCGTTCGGCCTCCCTGCGCACCTGGAGGGGGATGTCGCCGCGCTCCGCGATGAGCCGGTCGTAAATGGGGGAATCCTGGAACACCCGTCAACGCGCCTTTCATGTCGTGGCCCCGTGTGCATTTGGGCACGGCTGTCGAGTCTAGGCGCCGACGCACACTGAAGTACGAATTCTGCCAGAGCGCTTGACGGCCGACGCACGGGCACTACGGCACCGTCGCGGCACCGCCCGCCGACCGCGTCAGGCACCCGTCGTCGAGCCGGGCCGGACGATCATCAGGACCGTGACGGTCGCCCACAGAAGGTTGAAGATGCCGGTGAACATGGCGAGCCGGACCGTCGCCGCGTGCTCGACGGCCTTCTCGGCGCCCAGTTGGTCGAGGAGTTCCTCCTGGCGGGGCAGGACGAAGGCGATCAGGATCCCGGCGGCCGCGGCGGTCAGGGCGATGGAGGTGATGAGCCATCCGCTGCCCAGCACGCCCATCGCCAGCGCGGTGGCCAGGCCGAGGACGGGGACCGACACCCCGATGGTCGCGTAGACACGGCAGATGCGGTGCAGCAGCCGGACGGTGCCCACCGCCACCGCGCCGTCCGTCGCCGGGACGCGGCGCGCGGCCGGCGGGAACATGCTGGCCGCGACGGTGACGGGGCCGACGGCGACGATGGCGGCCAGGACGTGAAGAGTGAGGAGGATCTTGGTCACGCGCCCCACGCTAGGGATCTCACGGGCGCTCGGACAGGGGCTGAAACGACAGCTTCCAACGGGTTCCCGCCAACCGTTCTGACTGCTCTCTCACCTAGGCGCACCTGCTCCACCTGGCCTTATGTCACTGGCGGGAATCCGCCTAGGGTGTCCCGCATGCACACCGTGGCGATCCTGGTTCTCGACAACGTGGTGCCGTTCGACATGGCGACGCCCTTCCAGATGTTCGGCTGGACCCGGCTGCCGGACGGCCGCCGCCCCTACCGGGTCCGGCTGTGCGCCGAGTCGCCCGAGGTGCCGACCGAGGGGTTCGCCCTGCGGATCGACCGGGGGCTCGACGGGCTGGCGGACGCGGACACGATCATCGTGCCGGGCTGCGACGAGACCGGACCGCCCTCCCCACGGGTGGTGACGGCCCTGCGGCAGGCGGCGCAGGCCGGCACGCGGATCGCCTCCGTGTGTGTAGGCGCCTTCGTCCTGGCCGAGGCGGGACTCCTGGACGGGCTGCGCGCCACCACCCACTGGATGGCCACCGACGAGCTGGCGCGGCGCTTCCCGGACGTCCGGGTGGAGCCGGACGTGCTGTACGTCGACAACGGGCAGATCCTCACCTCCGCCGGAGCCGCCGCGGGGCTGGACCTTTGCCTGCACATGATCCGGCGGGACCTGGGATCCGCCGTGGCCGCGCACACGGCGCGCTTGTCCGTCGTACCGCTGGAACGGGAGGGCGGGCAGGCGCAGTTCATCGTGCACCAGCACCCGCCCGTACCGCGTGGTTCGGAGCTCGAACCGGTGCTGGAGTGGATCGAGGACCATCTGGCCGGGGAGATCACCCTGGGGGCGATGGCGGTGCGCTCGGGGATGAGCGAGCGCACCTTCAGCCGCCGGTTCCGCGAGCAGACCGGCACCACTCCCCTGCAGTGGGTGCTGCGGGCGCGTGTGCGACGGGCCCAGTATCTGCTGGAGAACAGCGACCACCCGGTCGAACGGATCGCCCGGCAGGCGGGATTCGGGTCACCGACGGCGTTCCGTGAGCGCTTCCGCCGGGTGGTCGGCACCACGCCGCTCGCCTACCGGGCCGCGTTCAAGGGGGCGTCGTCAGTCACGGTGGAATAAATCACCCGAGTCCACACGGGCCGTTAGCAGTTGGACAAGGGGTATCGATCCTCCCCAAGGACGGTGTACTCCCATGAACTGCTCCAGCCGTTTCCTCTGCGCCCTCTACATCGCCACGAGCGCGGGGCTCGCCTGGACCTCGGTCCTCGAAGTCCGGTACGGCCCCGCATGGGCCGCGTGTCTGTTCGCCGCCGCCAGCATCGTGCCGATCATCGCCGTCGTACGGGAGACCGTGATCGGCGAACAGCGGCGCTGGCTACTGGAGTTGGTGGCGCGGACCGGGCGTGGGGGCGATGCCGCCGAGGCGATCGTCCGGGCGGAGCTCGACTCCGCGTGCTGCGAACGCTGGTGGACGAGCCTCGGCAGCGAGCACGACGTGACCTGCCGGCACGGGATGCCCCGGAGCAGCAGCGCCGCGTGAGCGTCAACGCCCGAGCGCCCCGTCGACCTCCTCCGTCAGCAGGGCGACGTAGTCGCGGGTCCAGCCCTCGATCGTGCCGCGGTCCCACAGGTCGGCCGAGTACTCCACGAACCCCTTCAGTTCGTCCCCGGCCGGGACGAGCCCGAAGGTGAGCTCCGTCCGGGACGCGGCCGGTGCGAGGTCCTCGATCGCCGTGGTCAGCCCCGGCAGTTCCACCTCCGTCTCAAGAGAGCTCTGGTAGGCGAAGCCGACGTCCAGCCGGTCCGGCACCTCGACGCCCGTGCGCTCCCGCATCGCGGGGGCGATCCGGCGCACCGGCAGGGCCCGGTCCATGCACTCCACCGTCCTACGGGCGACCTGGTCCGTCAGGGCGGCGAAGGAACCGGTGGCGCCGTCCCGTACCGGCAGCGCGAAGCCGGTGATCGTGCAGGCCAGCAGCGACTCGAAGGCGCGGCGCTCGCGGTTGGCGTAGGAGATGTTGAACACGACGTGGTCCTGCCCGGACTTCTGCGCGAGCATCCGGCCCAGGGCAGCCGCCGTGACCACGAAGGGGGTCGTCCCCCGCTCTCTCGCCAACCGTTCCACGGCGGCCCGCGTCCCGGCCGGCACGGTGAACATCACGGCGCCGCCCCGTCCGCTCGGATCCTTCGGCCGGGGCCGGTCCAGCGGCAGGTCGACGGTGAACGGCACGCCGTCGAGTTCGCGCAGCCAAAACCGCACCTTCCGTTCGTCGGCGGTCTCGTCCGCCTGCTCCCGCTGCCATCGGGCGTACGCCACGGGCTGGCACCGCACGGGCGGCAGGGTGTGCGGCTCACCCGTCACGGCCGAGCCGTAGAGCGCGGCCAGTTCCTTCAGCAGCAGGCTGACGGACCAGCCGTCGCAGGCGGAGTGGTGCAGGACGAGGAGCAGGACCCAGGTGCTGTCGCCGGTCCGCAGGAGGCGCAGCGCCATCGGTGTCCCGTCGGTGGGGTCGACCGGTCTCTCCGCCGCCTCGGCACTGGCCCGTTCCAGGGCGGACCGGCGTTCCGGCGCGGGCCGTGCGGTGAGGTCCTCGACGGGCAGTTCCACCTGCCCGGGCCGCAGCACCTGCTGCTCCCAGCCGTCCCCGCTGCGGGCGAGTCGGGTCC
This sequence comes from Streptomyces sp. V4I8, assembly GCF_041261225.1. Classification (GTDB taxonomy): domain Bacteria; phylum Actinomycetota; class Actinomycetes; order Streptomycetales; family Streptomycetaceae; genus Streptomyces. Next base: position 9,703,768 of record NZ_JBGCCN010000001.1, on the reverse strand, counting down.
GCAGGCCCTCGTGCCGCTCGACGAGCCGGGTCAGGGCGGTGCGCAGGGCCGCCACGTCCAGGTCACCGGTGAGGGTGATCCGCAGGGCGACGTTGAAGACCTGCGGGAGGAGATGGTCGGCGTGCACGGTGGCGAAGCGGGCCTGTTGCGCCGTGGCGGGTGCCCGGCGTTCGACGGTGCCCGGACGGTCGTCGGCCCCGGTGAGCTGACTCGACGTCGTTTCACCGGCGTCTCCCGCCAGGTGTGCCGTCATGGCCCGCAGGGTCGGGGCCTGGTAGAAGCTCAGCATCGGGTACTCGGCGCCGAACTCCTCGCGGACGCGGTTGACCAGCCGCATCGCGGTGATCGAGTGACCGCCCAGGTCGAAGAAGGAGGCATCGTCCGCGATGCCGTCGGCGTCGATCCCGAACTCGGCCGCCCACAGCTGCCGCACGCGCCGCTCGACGTCGGTGCGCAGGCCCGCGGCCGGCTCCTCACTGCTCGGCCCGCGGCTCGGTCCCGTGGTGACGAGGTCGGGGGCGGGGAGCGCGGAGCGGTCCAGCTTGCCGTTGCCCGTCAGGGGAAGCGAGGGCAGGACGCGCCAGGCGCGCGGCACGAGGTACTCCGGCAGCCGGGCCGCGAGTTCCTCCGCCAACCGGTCGGCCAGGGCCTGCCGATCGTCGGGCGCTTGGGCGGCGGAAACGGCGTAGGCCGCGAGGTACGCCTCGCCGCGGTCGTTGCGCCGGGCCACTACGACCGCCTCGCCCACGACGTCGAGGGCGTTGAGCACCCGGGACACCTCCTCGGGCTCGACCCGGAAGCCCCGGATCTTCACCTGGTCGTCGGCCCGGCCGCAGAACTCCAGCTTGCCGTCGGCGGTCCAGCGCACGCGGTCGCCGGTGCGGTACCGGCGGGCATCCGGATCACCGGACGGGTCCGGCGGGAACCGCTCCGCGGTGAGCTCGGGGCGGTGCAGATACCCGAGGGCCACGCCTGGGCCGCCGACGTACAACTCCCCCACCGTGCCGACGGGAACCGGGTCGCCCGACTCGTCGAGCACGCTCAGCCGTACGTTGTCGACCGGGCGTCCGATCGCGATCGGCGGGGCGGGGTCCTGACCCTGGGGGGCGACGTTCTCCGTCGTGCACAGCACGGTGATCTCGGTCGGCCCGTACACGTTCACCGTCTCGTACGGCGCCTCGGGGCGCGGGTGGGTGCGCAGTGCGTCCCCGCCCAGCAGCAGATGACGCAGGGGCGGCTGGTCGGCCGTCGGCAGCCGCAGCAGTTGTTCGCCCAGCGCCGTGGGCAGGAACGAGAAGGTGACGCCCTGCTCGGCATACCACCGGGCCAGGGCGAGCGGGTCCCTGCGGACCTCCTCCTCGCCGATGGTGACCGACGCGCCCGCGGTCAGTGCCGGCCAGATCTCCAGGATCGAGGCGTCGAAACTCTGACTGCACACGACGGCGGCGCGGTCGGCCGGGGTGAAGGAGAAGCGCCGGTGGTGCCACGCGCACAGGTCGACGACGCCGCGGTGCGCGAGGACGACGCCTTTGGGTGTGCCGGTGCTGCCGGAGGTGTAGAGGACGCAGCACGGTGAGTCGCCATCAGCAGGTGACGTCGCGCGCGGTGAGTGGCGTGCGGTCGCGTCCGGCGCCACGACGGTCACGCCCGCCGGCAGCTTCAGCGTGGCCGCCTCGGCCTGGGTCGACACCACGATCCGGGCCCCGCACTCGGCGATGATCTGCTCGGCACGCACCCGGCCCAGGGACGGATCGAGCGGCACATAGGCACAGCCGGCCTTGAGTACGGCGAGCATGGCGACGACCAGGTCGGCGGAGCGCGGCAGCCACAGGGCGACCTCACCTCCTTCCGCGGGCTGCTGTGCACGCAGGAGGGCGCTCAACCGCTGGGCCCGGTCGTCGAGTTGCCGATACGTCAGTCGGGTGTCGCCGCTGATCACCGCGGTGCTGTCCGGCAGCGCGGCCGCCTGCCGGGCGACGAGCTCGTGGACGGTGGTCCGCGCGAGCGGACGGGAGGTGCCGTGCTGCCAGGCGGCCGGCACCGGGGCACCGTCGACCGCGGCCGGAGCGAGCCGGGACAGCGGTGCCTCGGGATCGTCGACCGCCGCCGCGAGCAGATCGCGGAAGGTGGCGAAGAACCGCTCGACGGTGTCCTGGTCGAACAGGTCGGTGTTGTACTCCAGATGGCAGCGGACGCCGTGCGGCTGGTCGGTGAAGTAGACGGTCAGATCCGTCAGCGACTTGTCCGGCCCCGCGTCCATCGGTGTCGCCTCGATGCCGGGCAGGTCGAAGCGGAACGGCTCGGCGCGCTGGTACTCGGCGAACGCCTGGAACACCGGTGTCCGGTCGATGGCCCTGGGCGGGGCGAGCTCGCGCACCACCGTTTCGAAGGGCACACGCGCGTGGTCGTACGCGTCGAGGGCGACCGTGCGCACCCGGTCCAGCAACGTGCCGAAGGCGGGATCGCCGGACAGGTCCAGGCGCAGCGCCAGGGTGTTCACGAAGAAGCCGAGCAGGTCCCCGGCCCGCTCGGGACGGTCCGAGATCGGGGTGCCGACGACGAGGTCCGTCTGCCCGGTGACCCGGTGCAGCATCGCCGCGTACCCGGCGAGCAGGGTCATGAACAGGGTGCTGCGGCTGGTGCGGCTCAACTCGCGCAGCCGACGGGAGAGTTCCGGGTCGAGGGTGTGGAAGACGGCCCGGCCGTTGGAGGTCATCGTCGACGGGCGCGGCCGGTCGGTGGGCAGGGCGAGGACGGGCAGGTCGCCGCCGAGGGTGCGGCGCCAGTAGGCCAGGTCCTCGTCGGCCTCGGGGCTGTTCGCGGACGCCGCCTGTTCCCTGGCGTGGTCGGCGTAGCTCCAGGTGAGCGTGGGCAGTTCGGGGGGCGTCCCCTCGCGTTCGGCGCGGTAGAGGGCGGAGAGGTCGCGGGCCAGGACGGTCGCGGAGGCCGCGTCGACCACGATGTGGTGCAGGGACAGCACGAGGACATGCTCCGCCTCGGCGAGCCTGACGAGCCGGGCACCGAACAGGGGACCGTCCGCGAGGTCGAAACGGCGTGCGCTCTCGGCCGCGAGGACGTCCTGGAGCGTGGTGCTGGTGCTGGTGCTGGTGCTACCGGTGCAGGTGCCGTCGACGACCTCGAAGTCGGGCTCGGCGGCCGCCCGCACCACCTGGCGCGGCTCGCCTTCGATCTCCCGGAAGACGGTACGAAGGCCCTCGTGCCGGGCGACGAGGCCGCGCAGCGCCGTGCGCAGCGCGGGTACGTCGAGTGGGCCGTCGAGGCGGATCGCCTTGATCTCGTTGTAGGCGGTACGGCCCGGCAGCAGGCGCTCCAGGAACCAGATCCGTTCCTGGCCGGGTGACAAGGGGGCGTCGGTGGAGGCGGGTACGGCGGGGGCGGGGGCCCGCACGTGGCCCACAGCCCGTGCCGAGCCGACGGCGCATGGCTGCCTGTAATGGCGGCGCAACGCGTCCAGGCGTGGCAGGCCCTGACGAAGCTCGCCCGGCGCGACGCCGAAGTCGACGAGGGCGACGATCTCGTCGGCACCCGCCGCCGTCACCGCGTCCACCACGGGGCGGACGCTGTCCACCGTCCCGATCAGGGCACGCTGGTCGCAGTAGCGGCCGTAGGCCCGCCGGAACACCGTCTCCAGGTCGTCCTCGCTCAGATCGGCCAGGTCGATGCTGTGTCCGAGGCTGTTCGTGACGCCGCTGAACACGGACAGGGACGCGCGCATATAGCGGGACAGCGGTTCGTACGCCTCGGTCCGCGCGGTGTCGTGGTCGTCCGCGAGGTAGGTGTGCAGCAGGACGGCGACCCGCCCGGCGTCCGGGTCCAGGCCGTGCCGGGCCCGGGCGCGCCGGTAGCGGGCGATGTTCTCGCCGAGCTGTTCGACGCTCTGGGTCATCAGGTTGGTGACGATGCCCAGGTCGTGCCGGGCGGCGAGTTCGTACGACGCCGGGTTGCCGACCACCGCGGTGTACATCGGCGGGGCGTCCTGCACCGGACGCGGGAAGAGCCGTACCTCGGTCTCGCCGTCACCGCCGGCCCGGCGCAGGGCGTCTCCGCGCCAGAACTTCCGTACGTCCTCCAGCTGTTCGTACATCAACTCCTTGTGCCGGCCGAACCGGTCGGGGAAGAAGACGAAGTCGTTGGCGCTCCAGCCGCTCGCGACACCCATGCCGACGCGCCCGCCGGAGAGGTTGTCGACCATCGCCCACTCCTCGGCGACGCGGATCGGGTCGTGCAGCGGCAGGACTACGGAGCCCGCGTTGAGGCGGATGCGTTCGGTCTCGCGGGACAGCGCGGCGGCCAGCACCGCCGGGTTGGGGAAGAGGCCACCGAAGGAGTGGAAGTGGCGCTCGGGTATCCAGAGCGCGTGGAAGCCGTGCCGGTCGGCGAACCGGGCGACGTCCATCAGGAGTTCGTACTGGCCCTGCCGGCGCGCCGAGGCGTCCTGCGGATAGTCGCCGAAGAAGTAGACGCTGAAGTCGGTGGTGTGCCCGGCGGTCTCGCTCGCGGGTCGCGTCCGGGATTCGGTGACGGCGGCGGCGTTCCAGGCCATGGAGGCCACCGGGGCGGGAGCCGGATCGGAGGCCGTCGGCGCCGGTTTCGGTGGCGCGGCCTTCGGCGCCACGGTTCGCCCGCCCGGGAAGAACCCCGCCGACCGCAGCTCGCGCAGCGAGTCCCGTACCGCGCCCGCCACGAACTCGAGGTCGCCGTCCGAGTGGGCGGTGGACAGGAAGAAGTTGCGCCACTCCCAGACGTGCACACCGCGCAGCATGAGGTGGTGGTAGAGGAGCTCCATGTCGGCGCGGTGCTCGAAGCGGAACTGGGAGCCGAAGTGGCTCATCCGCAGCGGGTACTCCTCGGCCTCGAAGAAGCCGTTGAGCGTGGCGGCCAGTTCGGCGGTACGCGCGTTGAGCCGCTCCTGGAGGCGGGGGCTGTGCTCCTTGAGGTGGGCCAGCACGGCGCGCGCGGCGACCATCGACACCGGGTGCTGGATGTACGTACCGCCGAAGAACGTGGTGTCGGCGGGCGGGTAGCTGTCGTCGCCGTACGACCAGTGGCCGCCGTCGACGCCGTCCATGATGTCGGCGCGGCCGGCGATGGCCCCGATGGGGAAGCCGCCGCCGAGGAGCTTGCCGTAGGTGGCGAGGTCCGGTGTGACGCCGTACAGCTCCTGCGCGCCGCGCGGGGCGGGGCGGAAGCCGGTCAGCATCTCGTCGAAGAGCAGCACGATGCCGTGGCGGCGGGTCAGCTCCCGCAGCCGGCGTACGAACTCGACCGGCTGCAGCCGGGGGTGCCGGCTCTGCACCGGCTCCACGACGACCGCGGCGATGTCGTGGGCGTGCCGCTCGATCGTCTCCAGGGCGGTGTCGCTGCCGTAGTCGAGTACCAGCAGATCGGAGACGGAGGCCTGCGGGATGCCTCGGGAGACGGGCACGGTGAGCTGGTCGGCGCCGGCGCCGGAGGTACGGCCGAGGACGTTGTCGGCATGGCCGTGATAGGCGCCGAGGAAGGTGACGATCTTGTCGCGGCCGGTGGCGGCGCGGGCGAGCCGGATGGCCGCGGAGTTCGCCTCCGTACCGGAGTTGGCGAAGGCCACGCGCTCCAGGCCGGTCAGTTCGGCGAGGAGTTCGGCCGCCTCGCCGGTCTCGACGTTGCGCGGGCCGAGCTGGATGCCACGGGACAGGTGCTCGCGGACTGCCTCGGTGACGAAGTCCGGCTCGTGGCCGAAGAGGAGGACGCCGAAGCCCATGGTGATGTCGACGTACTCGTTGCCGTCGACGTCCTGGAGCCGCGCCCCGCTCGCCCGGTGGCCCGCGATCGGGTACAGCATCTCCTTCGTGCCGCTGCGGAAGCCGACGACGGCACGGCTGTCGGCCAGGACGCGCCGGTAGCGCTGGGCGATCCGCTTGGAGGTCGGGGTTCTGGCGGTGTAGCGGCGGACGAGATCGGCCAGGTGCGCCTGCTGGGTGTGCGGCGAGACGTCCCGCACCATGCCGGAGCTTCTCGCGACCGTCACCCGGGGGCCGTGGACGTGCGGTGTCTCCGGGGCCGGGGCGGCCGCTCCGCCCATCTGTTCGGCGATGCGCTGCGCGAGGTCGGTCATCGCCGCCAGGTCCTGGTCCAGTGCGGCGGATATGCCGTTCAGTCCGTTCACTGGGCCACCTTGCCGTTGAGCCGGTCCGTGACCGCGGCGGTCTGGAGAGCGAGCAACTGGGAGAGCTGGGACATCATCTGGAGCTGGATCCGGGACATCTGCTGGATCTTGTGGGCGAGATCCTCCAGCTCCTCCCGGGTGGCGAACTCGGGAGCGAGAGCGGGAGCGGGGACGGAGGCGGAGGCGGGAGCGGGGACGGAGGCGGGAGCGGGGACGGAGGCGGGGACGGAGGCGGGGACGGGAGCGGGAGCCGCGGTCCTGGGCGCGATCCGCTCCGCCAACTCGGCCCGCTCCGCCGGAGGTTCGGCCGGCGCTGTCGCGGTCGTCGCTCCCGGCATGCGGGCGACGATGAACTCCGCGAGCCGCCGCGGCGTACCCGTCTCCTCGAACAGCTGCCGCATCGTGACCTTGACCTGGTGTTCCTGCTCCAGCTCCCGCAGCACGCTGATCATCTGCAGCGAGTCGGCGCCGAGGTCGAAGAAGGACGCGTCACCGACGATCGTCGACGGATCCTCGCCGAGGTGCCGGGCCGTCGCCTCGACGACGCTGTGGAGTACGCGCGCGACCGCTTCCTCTTGCTGAACCACTTCGGCTCCCCTTCTCGCTGGTGTTCCTGTGCTGCGGGCCGTCAACTCGGGCCCTGTCCAGTAGTGCCTGTGCTGGAACCGGTATCCGGGCAGCGGGACGCGCCGGCCCCCGCTGCCGGCCAGCAGCACCCGCCAGCCGACGTCCGCCCCCGCGCAGTGCAGCCCCGCCGCCGCACCCCAGAGCGAGCCGAGCCCGGTGCCGCGCCGCAGGGACGGCAGCGCCGGCACGGCGGGCAGCGCACGGCGGGCCAGTCCGCTGAGGGTGGTGTGCGGCCCGATCTCCAGCAGGACGTCGGGTTGTCGGGCGCCGATGCCGCGCAGGGCCTCGTCGAAACGGACGGGCTCGCGGGTGTGCCGTAGGAAGTAGTCGGCGTCCGGGGTCCAGCCGGGCGGCCGGGTCACTCCGTCCAGGGCGCTGACGAACGGAATCCGCACCGGCCGGAAGGACACGTCGTCGAGGACCTTCCGGAACTCCTCCAGCATGGGTTCCATCAGGGCGGTGTGGAAGGCGCGGGTCACTGTCAGCCGCTGCCCCGGGGTGCCGCGCTCCTCCAGCAGGGCGCATGCCCGGTCCACGGCATCGACGGGCCCGGCGAGCACCTGGGCGCGCTCCCCGTTGGTCACGGCGACCTCCAGGCCGGGCACCGCGTGGGCCAGGGCGAGGGCGGCCTCCCGGTCGAGCGCCGCCGCCAGCATCGCGCCGGGGGCGCAGCGCTGTTGCATCAGCCGGCCGCGCTCGGTGGTGAGGCGGAGACCGTCGTCGAGCGACAGGGCTCCGGCCGCGTACAGCGCGGCGTACTCTCCGACGCTGTGCCCGGTCACCGCGTACGGCTCGATGCCCGTGTCCCGCCAGAGCCGGACGAGGGCGCACTGCAGGGCGAACAACGCGGGCTGCGCGGTGTCCGTGCCCCAGAACGGCCCCTCACCCGGCCGCGCCCCACCCGCCGGCCCCTCCACCGGTACGTCGTCCGGTACGTCGTCCGCGCGCAGGGCGGCCAGGAGTGAGTCGCCGGTCAGGTCGCGGTAGTGGTGCTCGCAGGCGTCGAGCACCTCACGTGCGGCGGGGAAACGCTCGTAGAGGTGGCCGGCCATCCCCGGGTACTGGCTGCCCTGCCCGGTGAACTGGAACGCGACACGGGCGGGGCCCTCCTGCGGTGTCGTCCCCGCGATGACCGTCACCCCGGCGCGCCTGGCGAGCCAGGCGTCGAGGGTGTCGGCGAGGGCCGCCGGGGTGGCGCCGCGGGCCGCGAGCCGGTGGCGGCCGTGGGCGCGGCCCAGGGCGGCGGTGGAGACGAGGTCCGCCAAGTGGGGTGCGGGCGGCTGCCGTAACCGGTCGCGGAGGGCACGGGCGTTGTCCGCGAGCGCGTCCTCGCAGCTCGCGGACACCAGGAGCACGTCCGGCGGGGCGGCGGCATCGGGCCGGGGCACGGGGGCGGGGGCCTGCTCCAGGATCAGGTGGACGTTGGTGCCGCCGACGCCGAGTGAGGTGACGCCCGCGCGGCGGGGCACGGCTGTCCCGGGCCAGGGCAGGGCGGTCCGGGGGATGTAGAAGGGGCTGCGGTCGAGGTCGAGGGCGGGGTTGGGCTCGCTGAAGTTGGCCATCGGCGGGATGACACCGTGTTTCAGGACCAGCAGGGTCTTGACGAGTCCGGCGAGACCGGAGGCCGCGTCGAGATGGCCGATGTTGGCCTTGGTCGAGCCGAGGGCGCAGTAGCCGGTGCGGTCGGTGTCCTCGCGGTAGGCGCCGGTCGCGCCGTCGAACTCGATCGGGTCGCCCTTGAGCGTGCCCGTGCCGTGGGTCTCCAGGTAGCCGATGGTGTCCGCGCCGACGCCGGCGCGCCGCAGGGCCTGGCGGATGGCCGCCCGCTGGCCCGGTGCGCTGGGGGCGGCGAAGGCCGACTTGCCGGCGCCGTCGTTGGTGACGCCCCAGCCGCGGACGACCCCGTGGATCGTGTCGCCGTCGGCGACGGCCCGGGCCAGCCGTTTCAGTACGACGGCCAGGACGCCGGTCCCTCCCACGGTGCCGTCGGCCCCGGCGTCGAAGGCCCGCAGGCGGCCGGTTCTGGAGAGGATCGAGCCTTTGACGTGGCGGTAGCCCAGGACCTGCGGCACATGGACGGCGGTGGCGCCGACGAGGGCGATGTCGCAGTCGCCCATGAGCAGGGACTGGGCGGCGCACTGCACGCCGACCAGTGAACTGGAGCAGCCCGTCTGGACGTTGACGGCGGGCCCGGTCAGGCCCAGCCGGTAGGCGACCCGGGTGGCCGTGAAGTCGGCGTGGTTGCCGATCGTGATCTGCATGCCCGCCGTCCAGTCGGAGGGGGCCTCGCTGGGCAGGACGTTGTTGAGGAGGTAGTTCCGCAGGGTGTACAGGTGGTATCCGGTGCTGGCGTAGACGCCGACGCGGGTGCCGTCCCGTTCGTCCGGGTAGCCGGCGTCCTCCAGGGCATGCTGGGCGCATTCCAGGAACATGCGGTGCTGGGGGTCGGTGAGGCGGGCCTCGCGGGCGCTCATCGCGAAGTGCTGGGCGTCGAAGCCCGCGATGTCGTCCAGCACACCGGAGGCTCCGACGAAGTCCGCGGCCCGGTACTCCTCGGCGGGGACGCCGGCGGCGGCCAGTTCCTCCTCCGTGAACCGGCTGACGCAGTCCGTGCCGTCGCGGATGACACGCCAGAACTCCTCGGGCGTGTCACCGCCGGGCAGCCGGAAGGCCATGCCGATGACGGCCATCCGCGGGTCGGGTTCGCTCGTGGTCATCGGCCGTGTCCCTCCGGCACTGCCGAGTTGTCCCGGCCAATCGTTTCCTCAGCGGCGCGGTCGCGGGTTCCGCACCGGCCGAGGAGCAGCAGGAGCAGGGCCGCGCAGAGGACGATCGCGAGGCCGTGGAAGGAGGCCACCACCTGGAGCGGCGAGAACGTCTCCAGCAGGGCGCCGCTCACGAGCATGCCGAGTCCGAAGCCGGTGTTCTCGGCCGAGGCGGAGAGCCCGAAGAGGCGGCCGCGCTGGTCGTCCGGGGCGGCCTGGAGCCGCGACACGTAGACGATCTCGGTGAACCCGTCGGCGGCTCCGGCGACGAGCGCTGCGATGACGGCGGGCACGGTCGGCAGCCCGCTGAACACCACGATGAACCCGGCCGACATCACACACGCACCGAGCGCGAACGCCCGCTCCCCCGGGGTCCGGCCGGTCTTCTTGGTGACCCGGCCGATCACCTGCTGGGCCACGATGTTGCCGATGGCCCAGGTGGCCCAGAACTGGCTGATGAAAGTGGCCGGATGGTCGGGGTCCAGGCTGCTGGAGTAGAGGGGCAGGGCGACGTTGTGGGAGGAGGAGCCCAGCCCGTCCACCGCGCGGATCGCGATCATCGCCATCAGCAGCGGGGCCGTCCCCAGCATCACCCGGACCGTCCGGCGGGCGGCGCCGGAGGCTGCCGCGGAGCCGCCGCCGACGGCGTCCTCGGCCGCCCTGGTGCGGACGGGCAGCAGGAACAGCACCGTCGCGGAGACCAGGAAGGTCGCGGCGTCCAGCGCGAACGCCGTGGAGTAGCCGAACTCGGCCACCACCACGCCCGACGAGGCGAACCCGGCGATCATGGCGAGCGAACGCCCCGTCACCAGCAGCCCGTTGGCGCGCACGCGGTGCTCCGCGCCGACGATCTCCGGGATGCTGCTGCGCAGGGCCACCTGGGAGAGGGTCGAGCAGCCGCCCGTGACCACCGCGAGAGCGTAGAGCAGCCCGATGCGGGTGCCGTCCGGTGCGAGCAGCAGAGTCAGCAGTGCCGTGGCCTGGCACAGGTCGGCGCCGACCATCAGACGCTTGCGGTCGTGGACCGAGACGAGCCGGCCGCTCACCCAGCCCGAGACGACGTTCGTCGCCAGGCGTACGGCCATGAAGAGGCCGGCGGCCGGCGCGCTGCCGGTGGCGTCGTAGACGAAGACGTTCAGCGCCACCATGTTCAGGTAACTGCCGTACGCCGAGATGCCGTTGCCCAGGACGAGCAGACGGAAGTACCTCATGCACCTTCCCCTGGTCTGCATGAAGGGTGTGAGTGATGTGCGGCCGGGCCGCCTGGCCCGCCTGCCCGCTCAGTGGCGGGGCGCACTCCGGCTCGGTGGCGGGCCGCCGCCCCGCCACCGAGCGGGCAGGCGCGTTCGTTCCCCCCTTGCCTGCCCGGCACAAGAACCGTTCCCCCTACGGGCCGCCGGACGGCGGCCGTCGGTCCGCCACCCAAGCAGACCCGGACAGGCGGGTTCAAGGCTCGTGGGGAGGTCCAGACGACTTCCGGTCCGGATTTGGCGAGTTCGGAACACTCCTCCGGGCGGCGTGAGGGTGCGGGGCCCCGGGGTCCTGGGCACCCTGGCCGGCTGAGCACCGCCGCGGGCGAGGACCCCTCCTGCTGTAGGGGGCGTTCCCATTGGAGTGGCCCCATGACCAGGACGGAGACGCCCCGCAGGAAGCGCGCGAACGGGGTGGAGTCACGCCGGCGCATCCTCGACGCCGCCCTGGAGATCGCCGAAGTGGCCACGCCCCTGTTCCCCGACCTGGACGAGGACGCCGTCCACACCCTCACCACCTACGCCATCGCCGGCGCCGACGGCCTGTTCGTGCACCGCGAGGTGGGCGGCGGCTCGGTCGACCTCGTGGCGTTGTTCGAGCTGCACGCACAGCTGGTCCACGACGCGGCGGCCCGGATGGCGGCAGGGCGGTAGGCCTTGCCGCCACACGGGTGCTGAGACGGGCCGGGACTGCGGGCCAGGACTACGGGCCGGGACTGGGCCGGGACCGTGCCTGGCGGGAGGCTATGGCGTGGCGGCCCCGCGAGGCCGCGCCGAGAAGGCGTCCGCGTGTTCCGCGGCCCACTGGCCGAAGGTGCGGGCCGGGCGACCGGTGACCTTCTCCACGGTGTCGACGACCGTACGGCCCACCTCCGGGGTGTTCCCGTACGCCTCCAGCAGGAAGCCGATCACTTCCTCCGGGTGGCCGGCCTCCCGCCACCGCGCGACGGCCTGGTCCCCGGTCAGCTCGACCAGGGCGATCTCCCGGCCGCCGGCGGCGGCGAGCGCGGCCACCTTGTCGGTGACGGTGAGCAGTTCGGGTCCGGTGATCACGTACTCCTGGCCGCCGTGCCCCTCCTCGGTGAGCGCGACCGCGGCGACGGCGCCGATGTCGCCCTCGTGGACCATGGCGCTCAGCCGCGAGACGAACGGCTCCCGCACCTCACCCGAGGTCACGACGCCGTCCGCCCACTCCAGGGCGTTGGCCATGAACTCGACCGGCATGAGGACGGTCCAGGCCACCCCCTCGTCCGCCCGCACGGCGTCCTCCAGGAGGGACGGCCCGCCACCGTGCAGCACGGTGACCCGGCGCACTCCGGCCGCGCGGGCGAGCTCCAGGATGCGCGGGCCGGTCTCCAACGGGGTGAAGTAGGGCCCGCCGAAGGTGATCAGATGGAGGCCGCTCACGCCTTCGAGGGCCGGGACCAGGCCGTCGGGTTTGGTCAGGTCGCCCTGGACGACCTCGACGCCGGCCGGGAGGTCGGCCCGCGCGGCGTCCCGGGTGAGCGCGCGGACCGCGTGGCCGCGGGCGAGGAGTTCGGCGACGACCTGGCGGCCGACGGTTCCGGTGGCACCGGTGACAAGGATCTTCTGCGTCTGGGTCATGGATCGACCGTAGGAAGGCTTGCGGTCAGCTTCTGTCCGCAAGCCTGACCCGACTCAGACGCCCGTCACCTCCACCGAGAGGTCGTTGTCGACCGTGTAGTAGGGACGCACCGCGGCACCGCCGACCACGGCCGTCGGATACACGAAGATCTCCTTGCGGTCCGCCACGTCGTCGAGCAGACGCCCGAGCCGGATCGGAGCCGGCCCCCCGTCGGATCCGGCATGCACGCTCACGTCCCAGACACGGTCCTTCGCGTCGCCGTCGGCGACCAGCTCCGCGTGGTCCACGACGAAGGAGAACGCTCGGCCGTCGCTCTCGCCCCGCAGCTCCAGGTCCCGTACCGTGCCGTTGCCGCCCCTCAGTCGCAGTCGTACCGCGGCTCCCCCGGAGAGCGAGGTGCCGTGCAGCCGGGCCCTGACGGTCGTCGTCCGGTCCGTGACGTCGATGCCCTCGACCTCCGCGTGGGCGGTGCGCAGCCAGGCCCGCACCGCGAGACAGCCGTCCTTCGTGACGTACGGGACCCGCACGGCCACCGGCGACGGCCGGTCACGGAGGTGTCCGTCGACGAGGGCGCGCAGGTCACGCAGGCCGGGGCGCAGGCGCAGGCGGGATGCGCCGGGTTCGGGGAGGAGGTACGGATCCCACCGGCCCTCGGCGAGTGCGGGCTGCGGCTCCAGGACGGCGAGGAGGCGGCCGTCGTGCGCGGTTTCCAGGTCGAGGACGTGGACGGTCTTCTCCGGTTGCCCCTTCTTGGGGCGCAGCCGCAGCAGCAGCTGGGGAGACGGGGCGTCGCAGGCCGCCGCCGGCGGAAGGTCGAAGACGATCCGGCCGTCCGCGTCGGCCGTGCAGTCGGCCCGCAGCTGCGTGCCTGTCGCCGTGTCGGGTTTCGTGTTCAACGCCGTCCCCTCCGTACCGTGCGCAGCGCGCCGGAGGCCACGGCGTACGCGGCGTCGCGGGCGGCGAAGCCCTGGCTGACCAGGGCGTGTTGTATTCGGCCGGCTGCCGGTGCGACCGGTCGCCCGGTCCCGCGCGCCGACTTGGCCTCGTCGATCAGTCGCTCGGCCTGCTCCACGACGGGGACCGGCGCGAACCGTCTCGCGTTCTCCATGGCCGTGCGGCCCATCCGCCGGCGCAGTTCGTCGTCGCGGACGAGGTCGAGGAGCGCGGCGCCCAGCGCGTCACGGTCCCCGACCGGCACCAGCCGGCCGTCGACGCCGTCCTCGATGATCTCGCCGGGTCCGTAGGGGCAGTCGGTGCTCACCACGGGCAGGCCGCAGCGCATGGCCTCGACGATCGTCATGCCGAACGGCTCGAAGTTGGAGGCGCACGCGGCGATCGAGCCCTTGACCCACTCGGCCTCCATGGGGGCCGCCGCACCCATCAGCAGAGCGTGCTCGGACAGGCCCAGGCGCTGGATGAGCTGCCGCAGCCGTGCCTGCTCCTCCCCCTTGCCGTAGATGCGCAGTCGCCAGTCCGGGTGTGCGGCGGCGACCTGCGCGAACGCCTCGATGAGCAGGTCGTATCGCTTGACGGGGACCAGCCGGCCGGCCGCGACGACCACCTTCGCGTTGCCGTCCGCCGCGGGCAGGACCGGATCGGGCACGCTGTTCGGGAGTGCCTCCACCCGGACCCCGGGCAGTCGCATCTTGCGCCGGTAGGCGGCGGCGTCCGCCTCCGTGACCGTGGTGAGCACGTCGAGCCGGCGGTAGGCCCGGCGCAGCGCGGTGCGCAGCCGGGGCGGGTGGTTGTCGAGGGTGAGGTGCTCCTGCCCGATACGGACGACGTGCTCCGGCGCCTGGAGTGCGAGGTGCACGTTGAGTCCCGGCCGGGTGCCGATGACGACGTCGGCGTCGATCGCCGCCAGGCACTCGCCGATCCGCCGGTCGGTCAGCTCGCTGTACTGCCCGTAGCGGTACTCGGCGGTGGGGAACACCCTCGCCGGTCTGAGGTGCAGGGGGTGTTCCTTCTCGTGCCGCAGGTCCACCAGCGGCCTTAAGGACACTCTCGGGTCCAGGGTGAAGTTCGGGTGTTCGCGGTGCCGCAGCACCGAGACGATCTCCACTTCGTGCCGCTCGGCCAGTGCCTGTGCCAGGTTGAAGGTGGTGGTGATCGTGCCTCCGATCCCGTAGGCGTTGTGCAGCAGGAAAGAGATCTTCATGGCGGACTAGACCTCGACAACCACCCTTTAGTTGCCTGACGTTACCACTCTGTTGCCTCGCAGGTCACACGCCTGTCACCGAGAGCCGGACCAGCAGGACGGCGGGCGTACGGGGCAGTGACACCCGCAGTCCGTCCCCGTCCCAGACCGCCGAGCCGTCGGCCGCGACCGACGCGGACGCGGATGACGGGTGGAGGATCTCCGCGCGGACCTCCCGGCCCGCCAAGTGCCCGACCGGCAGCCGCAGTTCGGGCTCTCCGCCCCGGCGCCAGACCGTGAGGTACGAGGGAGGGTCGTCGGACGACTGCGCCGACCGTGCCGGGCGCATGCCGAGCGCCAGCCACTCGTCCGTCCACCCGGGCAGCCCCAGCGGCCAGAACGGCACGGCCCGCGCGAGGTCCGGACGGATCGCCTTGTACGTGGTCACCGCGTCCCGTACGAGGGCGAGTTGGCGCTGTGTCATCCGGTCGAGATGGCCCGACAGATGGATCCGCCCGAGCAGGGCCCCGCCCAGCGTGAAGGCGATCAGGTCGTCGTCGAAGCCGGGCTGCGGGTAGGCCCACACGGCGCCCTGTTCGGGCGGTACGGCGGTCGGTGCTGCGGCGGCGATGGGCGGGTAGCGCAGGGGGTCCTGCTGGTCGCTGGTGGACTGGAGCTGGGCGACGGCCAGCGTGGCTCCGTCCATCCGCATGCCGCCCGAGGCGCAGTTCTCGATCACCAGGTGCGGGTGCCGGTCCAGTACCCCGGAGAGCCAGTCCAGGTAGGCGTGGGCGTGGCCGAGCAGGCCGGCTCCGGGTGCGAGGTCCCCGGGGGCGAGGGTTCCGGGGTCGATCACGATGTTGTAGTCCAGCTTGAGGTAGCCCACGCCCCAGTCGCCGACGATCCGGTCCACCGTCTTGTCGAGGTGGGCGCGGGCGGCCGGATGGCGCAGGTCGAGCTGGTGACGGCCCTGTTCGGTGAGGCGTACGCCGTCGCGCCGGAAGAAGGCGTCCGGCGGGAGCGCGGCGGCGACCGGGCTGCGTGCGCCGACGACCTCCGGCTCCAGCCACAGCCCGGGGACCATGCCCCGCTCCCGGATCCGGTCCAGGACCGTCCGGATTCCCCCGTCGGGGAAGCGGCGCGCCGAGGGCAGCCACGCGCCGACGCTGTCCCACCAGCCGCCGTCCGCCGAGTCGTCGTACCAGCCGGCGTCCACACAGAAGTACTCCGCGCCCGCCTGGGCCGCCGCGTCGATCAGGGGCAGCAGCTTCTCGGTCGTCGGGTCGCCCATGAGCGTGTTCATGTAGTCGTTGAAGACGACGGGAAGTGTGATGTGGTCCGGGTGCGGCCGGCGCACGGCCCGGCGGTACGAGGTCAGGGCGCCCATGGCCGCGTCGAACCCGGCTCCGAGGGCCAGCACCCCGGGCACGGTGGTGAACTCCTCGCCCGGAGCGAGCCGGACCCGCCACTGGTGCTCAGCGTCGGTGGGGCCGTTCAGCGCCAGGTATGTGCCGTGCGCGCGTTCGCCCAGGTCCCAGCGCCAGCCGGCCGGCGACTCGATCTGCCACAGCCAGGTCCGGCCGCTTCCCCGATCCGTCAGCGCCCCCATCGGCAGATGACCGTCGGTGGGCCAGCTGCCGCGCCCGGCGAGGACGAGGGCGGCGCGGCTGTCGTGCTGATGGGCGCCGACGTTGATGTCGGCGACGGTGCCGCGCAGCGGCTCGGTGTACCAACGGCACTCCGCGAGCCAGTCGTTGCGGGCCCGGCGTACGTCGAGGGCGTCCGGTGCGGGCAGGCCTCCGAAGAGCAGGCTGCTGACGGACTGGACGACGAGGGGCTCCGGGCCGTCGTTGCGGAGCCGGACGCGGGAGCTGAGCACCGGCAGTCCACCGGGGGACGTCAGCTCGGCGAACGCGGTCAGCCCGGTGGCCGGGTCGTGGAGTTCGACGGTCAGCCACTCCTGGTCGCCGCGTCTGCCGGTGCGGTGGTCCCGGTACTTCAGGCGCGTACCGAAGGCCGTGCCCGTGAAGCGCGGGCCGGACCAGCCGCTGCCGTGTCCGAGGGCGGTGAGCTCGACCAGGGGGAGGGCGGAATCCGGGGGGGCGGGTACGGCAGGCACTGCCCCGGTGTCACCGAGCCGGACCAGCCGCGGCGTCCCGTCGGGGGCGAGGGCGAACTCGGCCTCCAGAGCGGAATGCCCCCAAGTGAAGCTGCCCTGCGTGCCGTTGAGATCCGCGTCGCCCGTACCGGTCAAGGTGCTCCCCCTGGTGAATCCCTCGTTACGGTCTCTTGACGGCCCCTATGTGACCGGTCACAATCCTGGCATGAATGTGACCGGTCACACAAGGCGCCCCGCGAGCATCAGAGACGTCGCGACCGCCGCCGGCGTCTCCTACCAGACCGTCTCCCGGGTGATCAACGGCCATCCCAGCGTCAAGCCGACCACCCGGGAGCGTGTGCTCGCCGCCATCGACGAGCTGGGCTTCCGCCGCAGCGCCACCGCGCTCGCCCTGGCCAGCGGACGCAGCAGGGCCGTGACCGTACTCACCGCGAACACCACGCACTACGGCTACGCCTCGATCCTCCAGGGCATCGAGGAGGCCGCCCGCGCCGAGTCCTACGCGGTCGGGATCGGCGTCCTGGAATCGGCGGACGAGGCGGCCGTCGCCGCCGAGGTGCAGCGGGCGGCGGACGCGGGCGGCGGACTGATCGTGATCGCGTACGACCCGGCCGGGGTGAAGGCGCTCGGTGCCGTCCCCGCCGAACTCCCGGTCGTCGGTGTGGTGGAGACACCGGCGAGCCCGCCCGACCCGGGCCACCCCTGGGTCTGGGCCGACGACCGCGAGGCCGCCTACCAGGCGACCCGCCATCTGCTCTCCCTCGGGCACGAGACCGTGCACTACGTCGCCATCCCGTCCAGCACCCGGCGCACCAGCGCCCGCACCAGCGGTTGGCGGCAGGCGCTGCGTGAGGCCGGAGCGCCCGAACCCCGCCCGGTGCAGGGCAGTTGGGGACCGGCGGGGGGCCACGCGGCGGGCCGCGAGCTCGCCCGGGACCCGGCCGTCTCGGCGGTCCTGTGCGGCAACGACGACCTCGCGCTCGGCGTGTTGCGCGCCCTGCACGAGGCCGGGCGCTCCGTCCCCGGCGACGTCAGCGTCGCCGGGTTCGACGACGCCCCGCACTCCGCCTATCTGACCCCGTCCCTGACGACCGTACGGCTGGACTTCACCGGGCTCGGGCGGGCCGCGTTCGCCCTGCTGCACGGGGTGCTGGAGGAGTCCGCCCAGGTCGGCCCGCATCCGGTGTCGGTGCCGGAGCTGGTGGTGCGGGAGAGCTCGGGGCCGCCGCCGGCCACCGTCTGAGCGCGCGCACGATCCCTCGACGCGCCGCGAGGTCACGCACTGCGAGGTAACTCAACGCACCGCACGAGCACCGCTGTTCTGATTCCTGCTTCCTGAACCACCCGTTCGCGAAAGGCACGTGATGAAGACAAGAGCTCTCCCCGCCCTGGCACTGATATGTGCCATCGGCCTCGCCGCCACCGCGTGCAGCGACCCCACGGCCGGTGATTCCGGCGACTCCGGCACGGACGGGAAGCAGACGGCCGTCGATCCGACCGCCCGCCTGGACGGCCTGAAGCTGACCATGTGGACCGCCCAGAACACGGTCAACGCGCCCAAGCAGGTCATCGACGCCTTCGAGAAGGCCACCGGCGCGACGGTGGAGACCCAGGCGATCCCGGACCTCTACGAGCAGAACGTGCCGACGAAGCTGGCCTCCGGTGACCGTCCGGACCTGATGTTCTGGCAACCGTCCATCTCCACGCTGCCGTTCATCCAGCCGCAGCAGAACCTCCTCACCCTCGACGGCGAGCCGTGGGAGGCCAAACTCGGCGACACCGAGAAGTCGCTCGGCATGATCGACGGCAAGCGGTACGCGGCGATCGTCACCAGCCCCGCCATGCTCGGCGTCTACTACAACAAGGACGTCTTCAAGCAGGCCGGGCTGAGCGACAAGGACTTCCCGAAGTCCTACGACGAGTTGCTCGCCCTCGGTCACAAGGTCGTCGACAAGACGGACGCGGCCGCCTTCTACGAGGCCGGCGGCGACAAGTGGCCCCTGCAGTGGCAGACGCAGGTCCAGCTCACCGACCTGGACCAGCAGTGGTGGGACGGGCTCAACAGGAACCAGGAGAAGTGGACCGACCCGGTCGTCGTCGGCGCGATCAAGAAGTACAAGGAGAAGTTGCTCGACGCCGGGCTCGCTCAGAAGAACTACCGGACCGGCACCTTCACCGGACAGGCCGACGCGCTGTGGAAGGGCGAGGCCGGCATGGTCCTCAACGTCACCTCCTTCCAGAGCCAGTTGCAGGCCAAGTACTCCACCGCCGAGATCGACAGGAAGATCGGCTGGTTCCCCATCTCCAACTCGGCCGCCACCGGCATGTACTCGCCGGACCAGACCAACGGTGTGGTCGCCTTCAAGACGGGTGACGAGAAGCGGCAGAACGCGGCCCGGCAGTTCCTGGCGTTCTGGCTCGGCCCGGACTACGCCGACTACATCAAGGCGATGAAGATCCCGTCCGTGCAGCCCTCCGTGCCCACCCCCGACGGGCTGCCGCAGACGTCCAAGGCCCAGGTCGCGGCCCTGCCCACCGCCATCGGCGTCTTCCAGGCCAAGGCGATCGTCGCCCCGGACACCCACCTCTACCTCGCCGACATGATCTTCGACAAGAAGACTCCGCAGCAGGTCGCCCAGGCGATCCAGGACCAGTTCACGCAGGTGGCCAAGGCCCAGGGCGCGTCCGGTTTCTGACGATGGCTCACACAGTCGTACGCACCCAGCACACGCCGGTGCCGGACCCGCCGAAGAAGGCGGGGCGGCTGCCGCGCGCCGCCGTGCACCATCCGTGGTGGTTCGCGTTGCCCGCGATCGTCGTCTTCGCGGGCTTCTTCCTGGTGCCGAACCTGCTGAACTTCTACTACCCGTTCACCAACTGGTCCTCGTACCACGCGGACATCGCCTTCACCGGCCTGGACAACTTCCGGACGATCGCCGACGACGGCTCGCTGCTGCGCGCGATCCGTACGACCCTGCTGTACGCGCTGCTGGCGGCGCTGTTCCAGAACGGCTTCGGGCTCGGGCTGGCGCTCCTCCTTGAGGCCGACAGCCGCTTCAACCGGTTCTTCCGCGCGGTGTTCTTCCTGCCGGTGCTGATCTCGGCGCTCGCCACCGGTTATGTCTTCCAGGCCCTGCTCGACCAGGACGGGGCCGTCAACTCCCTGCTCGGCACGGACATTCCGTGGCTGGGCTCGACGACCTGGACCCTGGTCGTCGTCACCCTCATCCACGGCTGGAAGTGGATGGGCCTGTCCATGCTGATCTATCTGGCCGGGCTCAAGGGCATCCCCGGCGACATGCTCGAAGCCGCCCGGATGGACGGCGCCGGCCCCTGGCGGACCTTCTGGTCGGTGCGCTGGCCGATGCTCGCGCCGGCCGTCACCTTCAACGTCACCACCGCGCTGATCGGGTCGATGAACACCTTCGACATCGTCCAGGCCACCACGGGCGGCGGACCGGCGGCCTCCACGGAGGTCTTCAACATCTACATGTTCCGGATCTTCGGACAGGGCCTGTACGCCCAGGCCTCCGCGATGAGCCTCGTCCTCTTCCTGGTCGTGGTCGCGGTGGCGATCCCGCTGGTCGTCGGGTTGCGGCGAAGGGAGCAGCTGCTGTGAACCCGTCCGTCGCCTGGCGCTACGGCCGCCCCGCCCTCGTCCTGCTGCTCGCCGGCCTGGCCGTCGGCGTACCGCTCTGGCTGGTCGTCGTCACCTCCGCCAAGCCTCAGGCGGAGGCCATCAGACCCAACCTCGACCTGCCACGGCACTGGCAGCCCGACAGCAACTACGCGGACGCGGTCAGCCAGGGCGAGATGCTGCGTGGCTTCTTCAACTCCCTGCTGGTCGTGGTGCCTTCGGTCGCCCTCGTCCTGCTCCTCGGTGCGGGCGCCGCCTGGGTCTTCGCGCGCCGCAAGTCGAAGCTGGTGTCGACGGCGTACGCGCTGTGCATCAGCGGACTGCTGCTGCCGCCCGCGGTCATCACCATCGTGATGGAGCTGCGCCAGCTGGGGCTGGCGAACACCCGGCCCGGCATGATCGCCGTCTACACCGGCATGTACCTGTCGACGTCCATCTTCTTCATGACCGGCTTCATCCGCGCCATTCCGCTGGAGCTGGAGGAGGCGGCCCGGATGGACGGGGCCACGCCCTCGCGGATCTTCTGGCGGATCGTCCTGCCGCTGCTGCGCCCGGTGATCGCCACCGCGACGATCATGGTGATGCTCTACGCCTGGAGCGACGTCTTCTACGCCTTCTTCGTCCTCGGCGGCGGCGAGCGGGCCACCCTCCCGCTGAACCTCTACCAGGTCGCCAGCGCCCAGCTCTACCTCAACAACTGGCATCTCGTCTTCGCGTACGTCGTGGTGATGAGCCTGCCCATGGTCGCCGTGTTCCTCGTCGGCCAGCGAAAGATCGTGTCCGGAATCACCAGTGGAGCCGTCAAATGACCGGAGGTCCAGCAGCGTGATCACCCCCGCCCGCACACGAACCCGTACGCGATTCCGTACCGGATTCCGGATGGGATTCCGTACGGGATTCCGCACCAGAACCGCCTTGCTATCAGCCGCACTTGGAGCAGCCACCATGGCAGCCACTCTCCCCGCCGCGGGCCCCGCGGCCGCTGCCGACCCGCAGCGCCTCACCGTCGACCTGTCCGCCCCCGAGGGGCCGGTGATGCTCGGCGCCAACGGCGCGCTGTACGGGCTCAGCGACGACGGCGTGCCCAGCGACGCCGCGTTGGAACCCCTGAAGGTCACCAGCATCTCGCAGAAGCCGGAGGGCGGCGCCCAGCACCCCAACGGCGACGCGCTCACCGTCTCGAAGTCGTTCTTCCGCAACGGCGGCGGCGAGATCAACGTGATGATGCAGGACATCTACGCCAAGTGGCCGTACGAGGATCTCGGCATCGACGACTACCTCCCCAAGGTAGACAAGATCGCCAAGGAGGTGGCGGCGGACCCGAACAGCGAGCGGTTCGTCTACATCCCGTTCAACGAGCCCGACCAGATCTGGTACAAGCTCGGCGTCACCGACCAGGCCCAGTACGAGGCCAACCGGGACCGGTTCTTCAAGGACTGGAAGACGGTGTACCAGCGCATCCGCGCGATCGACCCGGACGCGAGGATCGCGGGCCCGAACGAAGCCGCCTACCACTCCCGGCTGCTGAAGGACTTCCTCGCCTTCGCCAAGCGGGAGAACGTCCTGCCGCAGGTGATGACCTGGCACGAGCTGGGCTCCGGCTCGCTGCGCGACTTCCAGGCGCACTACGACGACTACCGCGCGCTCGAACGCGAGGCGGGCATCGCCCCGCTGAAGATCAACATCGACGAGTACGCCAACCGCCGCGACCTCTCCGTCCCGGGCCAACTGGTGCAGTGGGTCTCGCTGTTCGAGCGGAACAAGGTGTACGCGAACATGGCGTACTGGGACGCGGCCGGCAACCTCAGCGGCCATGTCGTGCGCTCCAACATCCCCAACGGCGGCTGGTGGTTCTTCCGCTGGTACGCCGGGATGACCGGTGACACGGTGAAGGTGACCCCGGCGCAGCCGAACACCATCGACACCCTCCAGGGCCTGGCCTCCCTGGACGCCGCCCGCCGTCAGGCACAGGTCCTCCTCGGCGGCTCGGCGGGCGACTCCGACGTGGTGGTCCGCAACGTCCCCCGTTCCGTCTTCGGCCGCACGGTCACCGCGACCGTCGCCGAGGCCGCCTGGTCCGGCTACGAAGGGCAGCACGCGACGCCCCAGGTCCTCACCCGTACGAAGCTGAAGGTGGCGGACGACGGTTCGGTGACCGTCCCACTGCGCGGCATGCGGAAGATGTCCGCGTACCGGATCGTCCTGACCCCCGGCGGTACGGGCACCCCCTCCCCCGCCGCCGTCCCCTGGTCGGCGTCGTACGAGGCCGAGTCGGCCGCGATCACCGACGGCAAGGTCTACACCCAGGGCACGGTCGAGAACGCCAACGGCTACGCGGCCTCCGGCACCAAGGACGTCGGCTCGCTCAACCAGGCCACCAGCAAGGTGGACTTCACGGTCACGGTGCCGCGGGAAGGCTCGTACGACCTGGCGATCCTGTACGGCAACCAGTCCGGCACCCCCGCCACGCAGAAATTGTCCGTCGACGGCGGCACCCCGGTCACGGTGACCTATCCCTCCACGGAGAACTGGACCTACCGCGCCAAGAAGGACGTGACGGTGCGGCTGTCCGAGGGCACCCATGTCCTCTCGCTCGCCAAGGGCGACGCCGAGGTCACCCTCGACCGCGTCGACCTGACCGCCCGCACGGGCGCACCCTCGGCGTCGTACGAGGCCACGCTGGCGGACATCAGCGGGAAGCCGTCGTACGACTACGCGTCGTCGGCCGGGGTGGGCACCGGCTCTCTCGTCCTTCGCTCGGGGGACAAGGCGGTGTTCGACGTCTACGCCCCGCGTGACGGCTACTACACGGTGGTGCCGCGGGCCTCGGCGCCGGTGAGGCTCGCGCTGCACGGCGAGACGGTGACGGCGGCGCCCGGACGCGCCCTGCGGCTCTACCTGCTGGCGGGCAACAACCGCGTCGCGGTGACGGCGGGACACGCCTCCGTCCGCTCGCTCGACGTCTCGGGCGACGGATCCACGTCCGGCACGCTCTCCTACGCCGCAGCCTCGGCCACCCTCGCGGGCGGGGCCGAACTCGTCGACTCGGCGTACGCCTCCAGCGGTTCCTACCTCGGCAAGCTGGGCAACAGCCCTTCCAGTACCGCCGAGTTCACGGTGCGGGCGCCCAGCCCGGGCCGCTATCTGCTGGTCGTCCACTACGCGCACAACGACCGGCGGGACAACGGCCACGCCTACAACACGGACATCATGTCCCGTACGGCGGACATCACCGTGGGGAACGCGGCGCCGGTGAAGGTCACCTTCAAGAACACCTGGAGCCCGGACGACTACTGGACGCTGGGCGTGCCCGTCGATCTGAAGAAGGGCTCCAACGAGGTGACGTTCGGCAACGCGACGGCGTGGGCACCGGCTATCGACCGGATCGAGCTGGGCCGGGTGGTCGACCGGCCGTAGTCCGGCCGTAGTCCGGCCGTTCCACCCGCTCCACCGGACCTCGTCGGCGGAGCGGGTGGAACAAGCGCGTCAGGCGACCTGTCCGCTGTGCAGGGCCGTGTACGCCCCGTTCTTGCGCAGGAGTTCCTCGTGGGTGCCGATCTCCTGGATCCGGCCGTCCCCCATCACCACGATGCGGTCCGCGCCCCGCACGGTGGACAGCCGGTGGGCCACCACGAAGGTGGTACGGCCGTGCAGCAGACGGGCCAGAGCCTGCTGGACGAGCGCCTCCGACTGGGTGTCCAGGGCCGAGGTCGCCTCGTCGAGCACCAGCACTCTCGGGTCCCGGATCAGCGCCCGCGCGATCGCCAGGCGCTGCCGCTGCCCGCCGGACAGGCGTGCCCCGCGCTCGCCGACGAGGGTGTCGAGGCCCTGCGGCAGCCGGTCGACGAACTCCAGCGCGTTGGCTTCGCGCAGCGCCGCGCGCACCGTCTCCTCGTCGGCGTCGTCCATGCCGTAGGCGACGTTCTCGCGGATCGTGCCGTCGAAGAGGATCGACTCCTGCGGCACGACCGAGAGGAAGCGGCGGTAGGTGCGCAGGTCGAGGGTGTTCATGTCGGTGCCGTCGAGCGACAGCCGGCCGGAGGTCGGGCGGATGAAGCCGATGACGAGGCTCAGCAGGGTGGACTTGCCCGCCCCGGACGCGCCGACGAGGGCGATGGTCTCCCCAGGTGCGACGGAGAGGCTGAAGTCACTTACGGCCGGGCGGCCACCGTCCTCGTACGTGTACCCGACCTTGTCGAAGGTCACGGCGCCGCGCAGTGAGGTGAGTTCGGCCTTGCCCTCGTTGTCCTCCAGCTCGGGCACCTGGAGCACCTCGCCGACGGAACGAACCGACTCCAGGCCCTTGGTGATGACCGGGGCCAGACCCGCCAACGTCGTCGTGGAGTTGGTGAGGGTGGTCAGGAAGGCGCTCAGCATGACGACGTCTCCGGCGGTCACGCCCCAGACGCCGTAGTACGAGATCAGCGCCGCGCCGGCGAGTACGAGCACGCCGACCACGTTCAGCACGACCCAGGCGAGCGAGCCGAAGCGGCCGTTGACCAGGTCGAGGCGCATACCGGAGGTCAGCAGCCGGTGCAGGGTGCCGTCCATGCGGCGCAGCGCCTTGCCCTCCAGGCCGTGGGCGCGCGTGACCGGGATGAGGCGGGTCATCTCCGTCACCCGGGACGACAGGGTCTCGACCTCGTGACGGAAGTGCTCGTTGTGGGTGCGCAGACGAGCCCGAAGGCGCGCGACGACGAGTGCGGCGGCGGGCACGACGACGAGGAAGACGGGCACGAACTCCGGTGTGCGGACGGCGATGATGATCAGGCCGCCGATGAGTACGGTGCCCGCGCCGAGCCCCGTCTCCGCGGTCTGCTGCACCATCTGCTCGACGGTCTCCACGTCGCGCACGACCTTGGCCTGCAGCACACCGGCGCTGACCCGCGAGTGGTAGCCGATGGAGAGCTGCTGCATACGGGTGCACAGCGCGGAGCGCAGGCCGGTGCCCATCCGGCGCACGCTGCCGTACAGCAGGCGTACGTACAGCACGTGCAGGGGGTAGTTGACCAGCAGGATGAACATGATGACGCCGGTGCTCAGCCAGAGCCGGCTGATCGGCTGGTGCTGGACGACGGTGTCGATGATGGACGCGGTGATCAGCGGCAGCAGCCAGACCGGGCTGTGCTTGACGGTGAACACGCCGACCGCGGCCGCGATGCGGTGGCGGTCGGCGCGGAAGAGATAGGCGAGGGTGCGTACGGGGTGTTCGCCGCGGTAGCGGTGGTCGAGCGGTCTCTCGTGTGACGACGCCATCGGCGTTGTCCTTCCCGAGGTGCTGGATGAAGAGCCGGCAGACAAAGAACAGCAAGCGCTTTCTGATTCTGCCCGGGAGAGACTACACACGCGGTGGGCCACCGGCATCCGAAAAAGATTCAGACCGCGTCCAGCTCCGCGAGCTCCTCGGCGGTGAGCACGAGGTCGCCCGCGGCGAGCGAGTCCAGGATCGTCTCCGGTCGGCTCGCCCCCGGGATCGGCACGACGACCGGCGACTTGGCGAGCATCCAGGCCAGGCAGACCCGCTGCGGGCTCACCCGGTGAGCTTCGGCGACGCGGGCGAACGGGGCGTAGGCGGAGCCCAGTTCACCTGCGCGGGAGATGCCGCCGAGCGGGCTCCAGGGCAGGAAGGCGATGCTCAGCTCGTCGCACAGGCGCAGTTCGGGCTCGCTGGAGCGGAACGCCGGGGAGAACTGGTTCTGCACGGAGACCAGCCTGCCGCCGAGGATGTCGTTCGCCTGCCGGATCTGGTCCGGGTTCGCGTTGGAGATCCCGGCCATCCGGATCTTGCCCTCGTCGAGCAGGTCGCGTACGGCACCGACCGACTCGGCGTACGGCACCCCGGGGTCGGGGCGGTGGAACTGGTAGAGCCCGATGGCCTCGACGCCGAGCCGGCGCAGGGATGCCTCGCAGGCGTCCTTGAGGTACTGAGGGCTGCCGTCCAGCGTCCAGCTTCCGTCGCCGGGGCGCAGATGGCCGCCCTTCGTGGCGACGAGTACGTCCTCGCCCCGGTCGTGGGAGGCGAGGGCCTTGGCGATCAGGGCCTCGTTGTGACCGACCTCGGAGGCGTCCCGGTGGTAGGCGTCCGCGGTGTCGATCAGGGTCACGCCGGCGTCGAGCGCGGCGTGGATCGTGGCGAGGGAACGGGCCTCGTCCGGGCGTCCCTCGATGGACATGGGCATCGCGCCCAGGCCGATCGCGCTGACCTCGACGTTCCCGATGCGGCGGGTGTGCATGGGTTCGTGACCCCTTTTCTCGGCTGTCGTGCGGGAACCGGACCGACACCAGCCTGGCCGTCCCGTCACGCAAGGTCCAATAGAAGAAAGAGAACGCATTCAGCGACGGGACCACTGAATCGCCGCCGCGACTGTGCTGCGTCCCCACTGCGTTTCGGGGGCGTCTCTGCTGCTGAGATCGGCCGCCCGACCCCTTGCGCGGCCTCCTGGTCGGTGTGACACGCTCACCCTCGGCCGAACGACTGACCGATCACCTGCCGACCTGTCGACCGGCTCGGCGTCGGTCGCGGGCGTCGGTCGTGGGCTTCGGTCGCGGGCGTCGGTCGTGGGCTTCGGTCGCGGGCGTCGGTCGTGGGCTTCGGTCGCGGGCGTCGGTCGCGGGCGTCGGTCGTGGGCTTCGGTCGCGGGCGTTGGTCGCGGGCGTTGGTCGGCACACACTCGGCAGAGTTCGGCACAGTGAGAGGCGGCAGCATGCGTATCGGACTGCTCGGCACCGGCCCGTGGGCCCAGATGGCCCACGCTCCCGCCCTGAGCCGGCACGGTGAACTGGACTTCGTGGGGGTGTGGGGCCGCCGTACCGCCCCCACCAAGGAGTTGGCCGACAGCTACGGCGTGCTCGCCTACGACGATGTCGACGCGCTGTTCGCCGATGTGGACGCGGTGGCCGTCGCCCTGCCGCCGGCCGTGCAGGCCGACCTGGCGGTGCGTGCCGCACGGGCGGGCTGCCATCTGCTGCTGGACAAGCCGCTCGCGCCGACGGTGGAGCAGGCAAGGGCGGTCACCGCGGCCGTCGAGGAGAGCGGGGTGGCCTCGGTCGTCTTCTTCACCACCCGTTTCCAGCCGGAGACCGAGGCGTGGATCACCGAACAGGCGGCCGTGGAGGGCTGGTTCACCGGGCGGGCGGAGTGGCTCGGCGCGGTGTTCAGCGGTGACGGCAGCCCGTTCGCCGACTCGCCGTGGCGGCGGGAGAAGGGCGCGCTGTGGGACGTGGGTCCCCACGCCCTGTCCGTGCTGCTGCCGGTCCTGGGTGACGCCAAGGGCGTGACGGCGGCCACTCACGGGCCCGGCGACACCGTCCACCTGGTGCTCGACCACGTCAGCGGCGCGTCGAGCACCCTGGCCCTGAGCCTCACGGCACCGCCCGCGGCGGCGGGGGCCGCGGTGGAGCTGCGGGGCGCGGCCGGAGTGACACTGCTGCCGGAGAGCACCGAGAGCGCGGTGTCCGCCCTGATCCGGGCCGCTGACGCCCTGCTGACCGCCTCCCGCACGGGGCAGCCGCACGCGTGCGACGCGGCGTTCGGGCTGCGGGTCACCGAGATTCTGACGGCGGCCGACGGGCTGTTGTACGGCGCGTCCTGACTCGGGCTTTGGGCGGCGCGTCCCGACTCAAGCTTCGGACGGCACGCCCCCACTCAGGCTTCAGGCGGCGCATCCCGACTCGACCTTCGGGCGGCACGCCCCGACTCAAGCTTCGGACGGCACGCCCCCACTCAGGCTTCAGGCGGCGCGTCCTGACTCGGGCTTTGGGCGGCGCGTCCCGACTCAAGCTTCGGACGGCACGTCCCAACTCAGGCTTCAGGCGGCGCATCCCGACTCGACCTTCGGGCGGCACGCCCCGACCCAAGCTTCGGACGGCACGCCCCCACTCAGACTTCGGACGGCACGCCACGACTCAGGCTTCAGGCAGCGCACCCCGACTCGGCCCTCGGGCGGCACACCCTCACTCAGACTTCGGACGGCACGCCCCAACTCGGCCTTCGGGCGGGCCAGTCCTGGAGGTTGCAGCCGCCCAAGCACCCGGTGTTCTGCGCGGTGGCCCAGCGGCTCTCGCCGGAGACCAGTGTGGCGGGCATCGCGCCGATGACGCCGGCTTCCCGACCCGGCCGAGCGCGGTCTTCACGGCGAGGGCCGGGATCACCTCGGGGAACCGGGTGAAGGCGTCGTCACCGAGCCGAGTGCCGGACGCGCCCGGTGAGACGGCGTTGACGCGGATGCCCCGCGTGCTGAACTCCTTGGCCATGTACCGGGTCAGCACATCGCGGAAGCCCGCGAAGGTGCCGGCCTGGCCGACGTCCAGGGGATCGCCCCGGACCACGCGCCCTATGCCCCGTCCTCGTCCCCGTCCCCGTCCTCGAACGGCTCCTCGCTCCACCGGAACCAAGCCCGGTCTCCCTCGATGTGCAGCAGGAACTCGGCGACGGGGCCGTCCGGTGAGGACAGGGAGACGCGTCTTCGGATCTCGTCGTAGGCCGCCTCCCAGGCTTCCCAGACCTCGTCGTAGTCCCGCTCCAGCAGAGCCAGTTCACGGGCGAAGAGATCGCTGACCGCGTCGTATCCCGGACCGGGCGTGAAGCGCCCCGACAGCCACGGGAAGTCGGCCTCGTCGATCAGGATCTCCCCGACCGGGTCGTCGCCGCTGCGCACCTGCCAGACCCCGCCGTCGAACCCCATGCCGCCTCCGTCGCACGCTGTCGATCACACTGCCGACCAGCATGCCACCCGGCACTGACAGACGGCCCGGACCCGCATTCGGACCGGGCCGCCCCTCAGCTACCGCTCATCAGTGGTTCCTCGGGTCCACGCCGCCTCTACGCCGACTCCCCCGCATGGAAGTTGATCCGCTCACTGACGACGGGGAACCCCGCCTTGGCGAAGTTCGCGGCCATGGGGAAGTTGCCCTGGTCCGTCGCGCCGCTGACGAACTCCGCGCCCTGCTCGACGAGGAAGTGGGTGCACTCCACGAGGAGGTCGTAGGCGTAGCCGTGACCGCGCTGTTCGGGGACGACTCCGATGAAGCCGATCGTCGGGCCGGAGGGATTGTGCGCCGGGATGTGGATGCCCGCCAGGTCGCCCTCCGGCGTGTGCGCCAGTTGCCACCACTCCCGTGGGGAGGGGCACCAGTTGAAGAAGTCCAGCTCCTCCTGGGCGGCCTGGTCGAGGCCGCCCTCTTCGATGGCCCGCAGCGCGTGGGCGTCCAGGGTGACGGAGTGGATGCGGCGCAGCGCGTCGAAGAAGACCGCGTCGTCGGGTTCGGCCCTGAAGCGCAGCCGTCCGGGCCGTTCCGGCAGGCCGAGTTCCGGAGTCCAGCGGTACAGGAAGCGCTCCACCAGGAGTTCGTAGCCGGCGGCGCGTGCGGCGCCGAAGCGAGCCTCGGCGGCGGCCTTCAGGTCGGGCTCGTCCCGCCAGCCGCCGGGCAGGTTGAGCTCGAGTTCGACCTGCCAGGGGGCGGAGCGCAGCAGTTCGGCGCCGGCCGTTTCCTCGCCCTCGGCCACGTCGAACCAGTTGATGTTGATGGGCTCCGAGTCGTCGGGCCCGCCCCACCAGGCGCCGCGAGCGACGACGGTGCCGTCGCGCAGGGCGACTCGCTTCCATTGGGGGCGGAACCGGGTCCGCCGGTGTCCCTCGCGGGCGCCGAGCGGGTCGGGGTGTGCGTCGAAGAGATGGGCGTCGCTCGCGGTGAGCGCGCGGATGACCAGATCGGTCACGGATTCCTCCGGGATCAAGGCTGCTTGGAGCGCTCCCGGTCAGATCTGACGCGACACGCCGGGGCAACGGAAAAGGGAGCGCAGGGAAGGTGTGAACCGCACGGCACTCGCCTCCTTCCGTTCGTCTCAGGGCGTGGAGCCACACAGTACGTGATCTTCATCGGGTGCGTCCACGGGTTTTCCCGGACCTGAGCGAGGCCCCGCCAAGTGCTGGAGAGCGCTCTCAAAGGCCTGCGCGACTTAAGTGGGACTTAGAAGAGGGTTAAGCGGTCGTGGGCATTCCGTGGCCTTTCAAGTTCCCGCAGTTGAGGGGGGTTTGGGCACCCTGCAGACCCATTGGCCGATGCGGGGGTCGTGCGTAGCATCGGGGCCCACCGGCAGCGGCAGCCCCCAGTTCGAGAGCGCTCTCACAGTGACTCCCGGGCTCACGGCGCATATCGCCGCCCCAGCCGCAGCCCACGTACCCGCACACGTACTCCGGGAGACCCCCACATGACTTCCCGCCATCAGCGCCAACTCGGTCGACGCAGGCTTCTCCTCGCGCTCGGCGGCACGGCGGTGGCCGTCCCCGCCGTCGCCACCGTGGCCCCGTACGCCCTCGCGGACACACCGGCGGACAGCCCCGCGGACGGCGACGCGCGCGCCGCGGCGGCCGCACTGCCGCTGACGATCGTCAACGACAGCGGCTCCTTCGGCAACGCGAACGTCCACGTGTACATCGTCGGCAACCAGGACGGCCGTCAGGTGCGCGTCACGCCCGAGGGCACCCTCGCGCCGATCGCGCTGTCGGACAACGGCCCCGACGGCTTCACCGACTACGCGATCAGCCTGGCCGGCAGCGGCGAGACCCGACTGTCCCTCCCCCGGATGTCCGGCCGGATCTATGTGTCGCTCGGCCAGAAGCTCAGGTTCAAGGCCGTCGCCGACGGCAACGGAGACGCCGCGCTGCAGTACCCGGCCGGCTGGGTCACGTCGGACCCGAACTACCCCGTGCTGCACGATTGTGCCGAGTTCACGTACAACGCGGCCGGCATGTTCTGCAACACCACCATGGTCGACATGTTCAGCGTGCCGCTGAGCATCCGGCTGACCGGTGCCAAGGACCAGACGGCGGGCAAGTTGCGTACCGGCGGGCGCGCGGCCGCGTTCGCGGCGGTCCGCCAGGCCGAGGGGTTCGCGCGGCTCGTCGTGGACGACACCCGCGTCATCGCGCCGGGGCACGGGCTGGACGCCGGCCTGTTCGCCAAGGACTACCTCGCGCCGTACATCGACGAGGTGTGGAGCACGTACACCGGGCGGGACCTCACCGTCACCACCAACGCGGGGACGTTCACGGGGCGGGTGCGTGGTGAGCGGTTCACCTTCGACGGGCCCGCGCAGGTGTCCTTCGCCAAGCCGTCGACCCGGGACGTGCTGTTCTGCGACGGCACTCTCGCCGCCCCCAACGACGGCACGACGGGACCGGTCGCCGCCGTCCTCGGTGCCGGATTCAACCGCTCGACGCTGCTCAGCCATCCCGCCCAGCCGACGACCGACGCCGCCACCTTCTACCGGACCGCCCTGACCAACCACTACGCCAAGGCGATGCACACGGCCACGGAGGACGGCAAGGCGTACGGCTTCGCCTTCGACGACGTGGCCGACTTCGCCTCGTACATCCAGGACACGGCACCCACCGGGATCCGGCTGACGCTCACACCCTTCGACAACTGACTCCCCGCCCTTCGACCTGCGGTTTCCCTCCGGACGGAGAGACGGTTTCGGCGCCTCCGGATGCAGGGTCCGCTCCGGCGTTGAATGGTGTTAACAGACCCGATGACCGCACCGGGCCCGAAGAGAGTCACCCGGATCCGAGGAGCAGAGATGATGCCGACGTCCCAGCCCGAAGCGTCCGGGCCGTCCGAGGAGCGCGTCACCCCGGACGACCTGCTCCACGCCCGCACCGGCACCGATGTGTCGCCCGAGGACATAGTGCTTGCCTCAGGCAAGGACCTCACCCCGCGCAATCTGGAATGGGCCAAGCGCAAGCTGGAGGCCGAGGGTCCCTCCGCCCTCGACAAGCTGCTGCCCTAGCCTCAGCCCTCAGCCTCACCGTCAAGGATCCGCACGGGTCGCCCCCGGGTGCGTGTCGGCACCCGGGGCGTCCGCCTGCGCGTCCAGACACAGCACCGGCACCCGCTGTACGAGGTTGTTGGCGAAGCCCCCGCGGTTCCAGGACGGCTCCAGAGGCTGTGTGTGCCCCTCGGCGTCGGTGGCCCGCGCGCTCAGGACGTGCTCACCGGGGAGCGCCGTCCAGCCGTGCCGCCAGCGGCGCCACGCCCAGCGGTGCCCGTCGTCCGGCGCCAGCTCGGCCTCCTGCCAGCCGCGCCCCGCGTCCGTGCTGACCTCGACGCGCGTCACCGGCGCATGCCCGGACCAGGCCCGCCCCTCCACGATCACCGATCCCGGCCGGATTACACGGGCCCGGGACATGAAGTCGGGGAAGCCCGGCGGGACGAACAGGGCGCGGGGGGCGATGCGGGTGACCGGCTCCCCCTCGTCCTCGGGGTGCCGGCGCAGCCGGTAGGCGACGGCCTGCTGGAATCCGCGGAACGGCTCGTCGGCGACGGTGATCCCGCGCAGCCACTTCACGTGTGCCATGCCGTACCAGCCGGGCACGATCAGCCGTAGCGGGCGGCCGTGCTGCGGGGGCAACGGGGCGCCGTTCATCGCGTACGCCACCAGCACCTCGGGTTCGCCGCCCATGGCCACGTCCACGGGGAGCGCACGCTGGTAGTCCTGCTCGACGCCCCGCTCGACCCCGTGGTCGGCGCCGGTGAAGACCACGTCGACCGCGTCCGCCGCGACTCCGGCCTCGGCGAGCAGCAGGCGCAGCGGTACGCCCGTCCACTCGGCGGTGCCGACCGCCTCGACGAGCCAGGGCTGGCTGACCGGCCGGGGTGTCAGCAGGGCCCTGCCGTTGCCCGCGCACTCCAGCGTGACCCGGGTGGTGACCTGCGGGAACGCCCGGAGGTCGGCCAGGTTCAGGCACAGCGGGCGGCGGACGCGGCCGCCGAGCGTCAGATGCCAGGGGGTGTCGTCGGGGACGTACGGCATGTCGTAGTGGGTCAGGACGTAGTGCAGGCCGGGCGGGGTGAGGTCGTAGCGCAGGGCTTCGAGCGGCAGGCCGTGGTTGCGGGTCGCGAGCGCCAGTTCGTCCCGGCCGATGCCCTCCTCGGGGGCGGCCAGCCGGGCCGGTGCGCTCGCGTCGACGAGTCGATGCCCCATACGGGCATTATCGACCCATACGCTCAGGACCGCGCCGGGCCGTCGTGACGTCCCCGACGGACGGCACAACTTCCGCTCCCTCCCCGGCACTTCACCCGGGCGATGGTTTCCGCCTCACCCTTTCGAAGGGGGCGCACGGCTGTCAGACTCCGGAAGGTGCCCGACTTCGACATGCTCGTCATCGGATCCGGTCCGGGTGGCCAGAAGGCCGCCATCGCCGCGGCCAAGCTCGGCCGCCGGGTCGCCGTCGTCGACCGCCCCGACATGGTCGGCGGCGTCTCCATCCACACCGGGACCATCCCCTCCAAGACCCTGCGCGAGGCGGTGCTGTATCTGACCGGCCTCACCCAGCGCGATCTGTACGGCCAGAGCTACCGGCTCAAGGAGGACATCACCGTCGCCGACCTGACCGCCCGCACCCAGCATGTGGTCGGCCGTGAGGTGGATGTCATCCGCAGCCAGCTGTCCCGCAACCACGTCGCCCTGTACGCCGGGACCGGACGCTTCGTCGACCCGCACACGGTCGCGTTGCGCGAGGTCACCGGCCATGAACGGCTGCTCACCGCCGAGCACGTCGTCATCGCCACCGGCACCCGGCCCGCGCGGCCCGGCAGTGTGGAGTTCGACGGGCAGACGATCATGGACTCGGACAACGTGCTGGCGCTGGAGCGGGTACCGCGCTCCATGGTCATCGTCGGTGCCGGTGTCATCGGCATGGAGTACGCCTCGATGTTCGCCGCGCTCGGCAGCAAGGTCACCGTGGTGGAGAAGCGTGCCGGGATGCTCGACATGTGCGACGTCGAGGTGATCGAGTCGCTCAAGTACCACCTGCGGGACCTCGCCGTGACGTTCCGCTTCGGGGAGACGGTCGCCGCGGTCGAGCGGCACCCCCGTGGCACGCTGACCATCCTGGAGAGCGGCAAGAAGATCCCCGCCGAGGCGGTGATGTACTCGGCCGGCCGGCAGGGGCTCACCGACGGACTGGACCTGGACAAGGCCGGGCTGGCCGCGGACGCGCGCGGCCGGATCACGGTCGACGAGCACTACCGCACGGAGGTGCCGCACATCTACGCCGTCGGCGACGTCATCGGCTTCCCGGCGCTGGCCGCGACCTCCATGGAGCAGGGGCGGGCGGCGGCGTACCACGCCTTCGGGGAGCCCGTCGGCCGGATGCACCACCTCCAGCCGATCGGCATCTACACCATCCCCGAGATCAGTTTCGTGGGCCGGACCGAGGACCAGCTCACCGAGGACCGGGTGCCGTTCGAGGTCGGCATCTCCCGCTACCGCGAGCTGGCCCGTGGCCAGATCATCGGTGACTCGCACGGCATGCTGAAGCTGCTGGTCTCCCCCGGGGACCGCACACTGCTCGGGGTGCACTGCTTCGGCACGGGGGCGACGGAGCTCATCCATATCGGGCAGTCGGTGATGGGGTGCGGCGGCACCGTCGACTACCTGGTCGACGCGGTGTTCAACTACCCGACGCTGGCGGAGTCGTACAAGGTCGCCGCCCTGGACGCCACGAACAGGCTGCGGCAGATCGACCACATCGGGGACTGAGGCCCGAGGTGTCGCGTCTCGCGCATCAGGTCGTCTCCTGGTCCGCGTCCGGGAGACGGGAGTCGTCCTCGATCACGTGCATCGCGGCCTCCTCCGCGCCGGCCGCTCCGCCGTCGATGCCCTGGTCGAAGGCGATCTCCTCCTTCGTGGTGTCGCGGCCGGTGCCCTCGTCCGGGGCGACCAGGCGGCCCGCGCGGTCCGTGCCCGCCTCGGGGTCGACGGGTTCGCCCTCGCCGCCCGGCAGGTCACCCACGTCGTCGCCGACGGGCTCGGTCACGTCGGGGACCTCCTGGGTGAGCCGTTCGTCGAGGGTCTCGCCGTCGTGCTGTTCGGCGGCCGTGGTGCCGTGCTTGGTCACGCCGAGCGGCTTCTCCGGCGGGGAGTAGCCCTCGTCGAGGGTGTCGTCGTAGGTCCGTTCGTCCACGGCGTCCTGCAGGTCCAGCGGCGCGGCGTCCTGCTGTTCCTCGTTGCCTCCGGTGGGCTGGTACGCGTCGTCGGCCATCGGCTCTGCGGGCGTGTGTCCGGTACCCATAACTGCCTCCCTCGCTCGCGCGGTCGGCCGGTCTCACTCGTGCATGTCCTGAACCGCGTTTCCCGTTGAGCGTTGTCCAACCCCGGAAGATCTCATGGCTCTTGAAGCATCAAGAATATGGCTATCATCACTCGCACACACGGCGTAACTGCACGGCAACGCAACGGCGTACAGTGTCCGCCACCCCTGCCCCGAGGTCATCCCTCTCCGGTTCGTGGCGTTGTTCCACCCCCCCACCCCCCTTACGCCGTAGGGGCCCGTCCGCCCTCACGTCGTGCAAGACGGAAAGCAGCGCATCCATGAGCAACAACAGGGGCAGAGGGCTGCAGGCCAATGTCCTCGGTACGTTCGACACGGTGGTGATGGCGGTCGCGGGCAGCGCCCCCGCTTACTCGATCGCCGCGACCACGGCGGTGCTCGTCTCGGCGGTGGGCCTGGCCAGCCCGGCCGCGCTGCTGTACTGCGCGATACCGATGCTGGGCATCGCACTGGCCTTCAGCTATCTCAGCCGGATCGACGTGAACGCGGGCGCCAGTTACTCCTGGGTGGGGCGTACGCTGCATCCCTTCCTGGGGTTCATCAGCGGCTGGGCGCTGGTGATCTCGGCGACCATCTTCATGGTGGCGGGTTCGCTGCCGGCCGGATCGATGACGCTCGCTCTCTTCGACGGGGAACTCGCCGACAACACCGCGCTGTCCACGCTGGTCGGAGCCGGCTGGTTCCTGCTCATGCTGTTCGTGGTCCTGGGCGGCGCGCGGCTCACCGTC
Source organism: Streptomyces sp. V4I8 (assembly GCF_041261225.1). Classification (GTDB taxonomy): domain Bacteria; phylum Actinomycetota; class Actinomycetes; order Streptomycetales; family Streptomycetaceae; genus Streptomyces. The sequence continues at coordinate 9,667,617 of NZ_JBGCCN010000001.1, read as the reverse complement.
CGGGCGCAGCTGGTGATGTCCGGTGTCGAGCTGGCGATACTGGCCCTGTTCGGCGTACTCGCCCTGCTCCACTCGGACAACGCCCGGGCGTTCGACTGGTCCTGGCTGGGCTTCGGGCACTTCGACGGGGCCACGGGATTCGCGTCGGGGGCGCTGATCGCCGCGTTCTACTACTGGGGCTGGGACGTCACCAGCAACCTCAGCGAGGAGACCCGCAACAGTCGCCGTACGACCGGGCTCGCGGGGCTGATCGGGGTGGGCATCGTCTTCCTGCTGTTCGAGGTGTTCACCATCGCGGTGAACGTCATCCTCTCCTCGAAGCAGATCCAGGACAACGACGCCAACGTGCTCGCCGTGCTCGGCGAGGAGGTGTGGCCGGGCTGGGGCGGCACGTTGCTGATCGTGGCGGTGATGCTGTCCACCATCGCCACCCTGGAGACCACGCTCATCCAGGTCACGCGCTCGCTGTTCGCGATGGGCCGGGACCGTACGATGCCGTCCGCGCTGGGCCGGGTGCACCGCGAGTGGAACACGCCGTGGGTGGCGATCGTGGTGGTGGGTGTGGTGGCGCTGGCGATGTTCATCGCCTCCAACTTCCTGGGCACGGTGGGCGAGATCCTCTCCGACGCCATCTCCGCGATGGGGCTGCAGATCGCCCTCTACTACGGGCTGACGGGGCTCGCGGTGGTCGTCGCCTACCGCAGGATGCTGCTGAAGTCGGTGGGCAACTTCGTCTTCGGCGGTCTGTGGCCGCTGTTCGGAGCGCTGTTCATGTTCTGGATCTTCGTCGAGTCGCTGGGCAGGCTGAGCGGTTCCGCGATCGCGATCGGCATCGGCGGGCTCGCGGCCGGGCTGGTCCCGATGTTCTGGTACTGGCGGCAGGGCAGCGACTACTACCGGCCGGCCAAGCTGGACGCCGCGCGCACCGTCGAGGCGGACTACGTTCCCGCCGGTGGTGGTGGCGGCGGCAACTCCCTTGCCCACGAGGGTCTTCCCACCGACTTCTGAGGGAGCCCTCGATGGCGAAAGACCGCTTCGCTCCCGACTTCGACCCCGACTGCGGGGACGCCGCGCTCACCTGCGGCCGCCAGGACATCGTCATCGGCCGCTGGCAGGGGCTGCGGGAGCTGCTGCGGGTCACCGGTCCCGACTGGCTGGTCCGCGGCCATCGGACCCGGCTGCTCGCCCAGGCCTGTGCGGGCAGTTCGACCGTGGAGTCCTGGCTGGCCGCCGAGCCGCACAGCGCCGACGCGCTGGTGCTGCGGGCGGCGACGGAGACGGCCCGGGCGTTCAATCTGGCGATCGCCGCGGGCCGGGGGGTGCCGATCGACCGGCAGCGCATCGACAGCGCGGTGCTGTCGTGTCTCAGGGCCGCCGACGCCTGTCCGGACGATCCGACACCGTGGATCTCGCTGATCTCCGTCGCCCGGCTGTATCCCTCGGGCGTACGACGGCAGGAACTGGCGCGCTGGTGGGACGAGTTGCACCAGCGTGACCCGTACAGCGTGGAGGGCCATCTCCAGGTACTGCACTACTACTCCTCGCGCTGGCACGGCACCCACGGCCTGATGTACGACTTCGCCCGCGACGCGGCCGGCGTGGCACCGCCCGGCTGCCCGCTGCCGGTGCTCGTGCAGTACGCCCGCGTCGAGGAGTACCGCTATGCCCTGGACGCGGCCCGGGGACAGCACGCCTCCATGGGGCTGGGACAGCACTGGAGCAACGACGGCGCCGTCAGCGACGTACGCCGCACCTGGGAGCGCTGGATCACGGGCCGCACCGGCGACGGCGTCGCCCCCGGCGAGCTGCGCGACGTGAACTACCTGGCCCACGCGGCCTGTCACGCGGGGGCCCACGACATCGCCGCGGCCCTGTTCCGGATGCTGGACCGCCGGGCCACACGGGCCCCGTGGGCGTACACCGGCGATCCGGAAAAGCAGTTCGTCAAGTGGCGCAAGGAGGTGGGGGTGCGCGGGTGACCGGGACTGCTCGCGCGCACGCGGTACGACCGACAGCTCGTCGGGGCAGGGTGTTCGGCCCGTCCGGTGTGCTGCGGCGAGGAGTCGCTCCGACGTCATGCCGGTCCGTCCTGGCCCGGCGTCGGGGCGATGCGGACCTCCAGGCCGTCGAGGCGGTGGAGTTCCCAGTCCCGGGCGTAGCGGGGCGGTTTGCGGCCGGGGTCGGTGAGGGCGCCGACCGGGGTGTTGCGGGCGGTGCGCAGGATGTCGGCCGTGGTGGTGTTGGCGTTGTGGCCGCGGGTCGCGCCGGAGTCGCAGCCGGTGTAGTAGGCGACGGGGATGGCCTCGTGCCCGGTGAGCAGGCAGGGCGGGCGCACGCCGAGGCGGTGGAGTGCGGCGGCGGAGCGGGCCCAGGCCTCGCGGTTGGCGGTGGTGCGGTCCACGGTGCGGTCCAGGACGACGTACTGCACGGCCAGATGCCCGGCCAGCGCGAGCGCGATCACGGCGGCGGGCACCGGGCGCCACCGGCCGTTCGGTCTGGTGGCCAGGTGGAGCAGCGCGTCCGCGACCGGGAGGGCGAGGAGCGCGTAGGCCGGCAGGAGGAAGCGGGGCGCCGCGTATCCGATCATGAAGAGATACGGGAAGGCGGCCGTGGCGGCGCAGGCCAGGGGGACCAGGGTGCGGGTGGCGCGTCCGGCCAGGACCGCGACCGCCAGTCCATACAGGGCGAGCAGGGGGAGGACGAACCACCAGGCGTAGACGACCGGGGTGGGCATCTCACCGTTGCAGGGCCGGCACAGCGTGTTGCCGACCAGGCTGCGCAACTGGTCGTCGAGGGCGAGGTTCCAGCCCAGGTCGCCCTGGATACGGGAGGCCTGGTTGAGCCGCTCGCGCAGGCCGCCGTAGCTGACGAACGCCTCGATCACCCACTGCGCTCCCCCGGCCAGCAGGCCCGCCGCGAGGACGCCGCCGAGCCGCCAGTGCCGTACCGCCACCGCGAGCACGAGCAAGGGCAGCGCGACCCAGACGGCGTCGGTGGGCCGCATCCAGGCCATCAGTGCGGCGCCCGCCAGGACGCCCCACAGGGCTCGTCGGTCGACGCGGTCCGCGCGGGCCCGCAGGAAGCAGGCGACGCAGATCAGGGCGCCGAACGCGACCCAGAGGTTGGGCATGGCCTGCGGGCCGTAGAAGAGGGTCACCCACAGGGTGGCGAAGAGGGCTGCCGCGCCGGCCACGATGCGGGCCGGGAACAGTCCGCGCCAGGCGCGCAGTGCCAGATACAGGCCGAGTCCGGACAGGACGGCCAGGTAGACGCGCAGCAGGGGGGTGGACGACGACCAGGACGCGATGGGCCACACCAGCAGCGGGACGCCACGCGCGCGTGGTGCGCTGAAGAAGGCGGCCGGGGCGTCGCTGCCGACCTGGCTGACGTACACCACCTCGTCCCAGCCGAGGCCGATCGAGGGCCGCACGAGGAGGAGTTGGGCGAGGGTGAAGGCGCCGGCCACGGCCGCGAGCAGACCGTGACCCCGCGTCTGCCACGACCGGCCGGACATGAACGCCTCGTCGCGCCGCCCCATGCTCACGACCATGGGCTTCGTGCCGTGCGCCATCGTCCGCCCCTCCCCCTACGCGTCGTAGGGTCTCTGAGCCCCGCGGCCAGGCGAGTTGGACAGCGGGGAGCCGAAGAAACACCGAAAACACCGACAAACTAACCCGCACGGGACAGGCGTGCGGTGCGATGTTCGGCCAGGTGCCTGACCGGCCGGGTGACACACTCTGCTGTGTGGCCCCGACCTTCGACGATCTCCTCGCCCGCGCCCGGTCCCTCCCCCGCGACGGTCACCGCGCCGTCCTCGGCATCGCCGGCAGCCCCGGGTCCGGCAAGACGACACTCGCCGAGTACCTGGTGCGGGAGCTGAACGGGTCCGGGGACCCCTGGGTCGCGCATGTGCCCATGGACGGCTTCCATCTCGCCGACGTCGAGCTGGACCGGCTCGGGCGCCGGGACCGCAAGGGGGCGCCGGACACCTTCGACGCGGCGGGTTACGCGGCGCTGCTGCGGCGCCTGCGCGAGGACGCCGACGGCGACATCGTGTACGCGCCCGGCTTCGAGCGGGTTCTGGAGCAGCCGATCGCGGGCGCCGTTCCGGTGGAGCCGGCGGCCCGGCTGGTGGTGACCGAGGGGAACTATCTGCTGCTGGACACGGGGGCGTGGGCCCGGGTCCGGCCACAGCTGGACGAGGTGTGGTTCTGCGAGGCCGACGAGCCGGAGCGGATCCGGCGGCTGATCGCCCGGCACGAGGAGTTCGGCAAGCCGCACGACCAGGCGGTGGCCTGGGTGCTGGGCTCTGACCAGCGCAACGCGGAACTCGTCGCCGCGACCCGGGACCGGGCCGACCTGGTGGTGCCGGGCACGGTACTGTCCGGCATCTGTGGGCGAGGCCGAGCAGCGGAGGTGGGGGCTGCTCGGCCTGCCGTGGTGGGGTCGTGCGCCCCTAGGACGCCTGAAGCGTGAGCTCGGGCTCTCCGTGAGCGTCGCCCGCCACCTCGCCGAGCACGGCGGTGAAGTGATCGGTGCGGACCTTCAGGCTTGATCCGTCGCGTTCGCAGGAGAGTGCGCCGAACGGGCCCGACGGTCCGTAACGTACGGCGAAGACGTGCAGGTCATCCGGGCCGCCGGGGGCCGGTTCGGCCTCCAGGGCGGTCGAGCTGACCAGGTGCCGCCAGCCCTCGTCGGGGTTGCCGTAGCCGCGCGGGTCGGCCGCCAGGGCGAAGGCCGCCTCCTCCTGGGTCCGGTCCGCGCGGGCGTCGAAGTGGTCCACGCCGTCCGACTCGGGGTGTGTCAAACGGAGTGCGCCGGCCGACGCGGCGTCACCGACCGCCGTCCTGCGCACGCGGTCGCCGTCGTCGGTGGCGTACGGCAGTCCGGCGAGCAGATACGGCGTCCCGGGGAGCTGTTCCACCGCGACGGTCACCCACAGGCTCGTGCCGTCGGTGACGTACAGGGACCGCACATGGCGCAGAACGTGGTCGCGGCCGACGACCGGCTTGGTGACCAGCTTGGCCGTGAGGCCGTCCGCGCGGACGTCCCGGACCCGGACCTCGCCCATCGGGCGGCAGAACAGGAAACCCTCCGTCACCGGGCCGAAGCCGTGCTGCCGGTTCACCGCCGCCGGGAGGTAGTACGTGCCCGCCGCCTCGACCAGCGACGGGGTCATACGGTCGTCGAAGGCCACCGAGACCGTGCCCGCCCGCAGTTGGTGGCGGGCCGGGAGCGGCGACGGGCCGCGGTGCCAGCGGGTGGTGTCCTGGATCTGCCAGACCAGCATCCAGGCGAAGTGACCGTCGACTCCGCCGTCCGCCTTGACCGCGTGCCGGCCCCACCGGGAGTCACCCCGGTAGCGGCCGAGGTCGGAGCAGACGCGCCGGCTGAAGTAGCGCAGGCCGAGGACCGACTCGAAGCCGCTGTGCTGCTCGCTGTAGCGCGGGCCGCCGTTGTCGAAGCCGCCACTGGTCAGACGGGCGTCGATGTAGCGGGCGAGCGCGTCGCCGTCCTCGGCGAAGATCCTCTCGCCGCTGACCCGGTGGGCCTGGGCGAGGAAGGACAGGGAGATCGGGCCGTAGTTGTTGTCGTACGCACCGCCGTGCTCGGGAGGCAGCAGCGCGCCCCGGTCCGCGACCCGGTGGGCGCGGATCTTGTCGGCGTACAGGGCGATCGCCCGCGAACGCACCTGCTCGCCCTGGCCCGGCGGGAGGTGGCGGGCCAGCATCAGCCCGCCGACGACGCAGCCGATGGCCTGGTTGCCGGCCTCCTGCGGATTGAAGAACGTCGCCTCGGTCAGCCAGCGCCAGTAGCCGTGCGCCACCTCCAGGAGTTCGGCGCGCTGCTCGCCCTCGACGAGCCCCTCCGCCAGGTCCAGCACATTGACGGCCTGGAGGAGCGCCCACACCGTGCTCGGCCAGTCGCCGATGGGATGGGCGCCGGAGGCCAGGGTGTAGCGGGCGTACGGCAGGGCGGAGTGGCGGGCCCTCAGGTTCGGGTAGCCGGGGTTGTCCTCGGTGTACACCCGCTCGCGCAGATGGAAGGCGAGGCTGCGGCGCACCGCCTCCGGCAGACGCGGGTCCTTCCCGCGCTGCCAGGCCAGGGCGAGGAGCGAGGTGATGCCGAGGGAGGTGTCGCCGATGTCGTCGACGCAGTCCGGGTGCTCCAGGTTGCCCTCCGGCGTGAGCCGGGCCAGGGCCTCCTCCACGACACCGGCGAGAACCGCGTCGTACGCCTCGGGGCTGTCCGGCAGGTCGTGCAGCGGGCCGAGCTGACGTGGGAGATGCACGGGAGGGGACGTGAGGTGCACGGGGATCAGCCCTTCATGCCTGAGATGGCCATGGCGTGGTTCGTCGGGGGTCACACGACAGATTCGGACCGGCGGGCGCGCAGTGCGACGGTCAGGGTGTGCGGGCCGAGTCCACCGACGTAGACGTGGTTCCCGGTCGTCGCGTCGGTGCCGCCCACCACGGTGTAGTCCTGCCCCGGGTCGTATCGCAGTACCTCGCTCCGGTCCGGCCCGGCGAGCGGACCGCCTGCCTCGACGTCGGCCTCGACCCGGATCTCGTCGTCACCGACCCGGTAGGTCATCGGCCCGGTCGTCAGGCACCAGCGTCCCTCGCCGATCGGTAGGGCGCCCTCTGTGACGCCGCCCGGCCGGAAGGTCAGTTCGAGGGCCCAGGGCACCCGTGGTCCGCTGATGTCGATCCGCAGGTCGGCACCGTCCTCCCGCAGGTCCACCTCGACGCGGGTCGTGTGGGAGACCTCGTCCCGAGGCCGGTCCGGGAAGGCCATGGCGGCCGAGAAGCGTCCCTCGTCCACCAGCCGGTAGACGCCGTCGTCCCGCCTCCGGTCCGTCGGGAGCGGCTGGTAGTAGGCGGCCGTGAGGGTTTCGGTGAGCCGGTACCGGTTGTCGGCGAGCTGTTCCATGCCGGCGGCGCGGAACGGGCCCAGGTCGAAGAACCCCCGCGAGAGGCGGACGGCGTCGAGGACGGCGTCGCCGGCGAACAGGCGCAGGAAGGTGGGGTTGCAGGCGAGGCCCGAGCGGATGCGCCGGTGCTCGGGCACGTCGGAGCCGCCGTAGACCACCGTGTGCGTGGTGGCCGAGGCGCGGGCGGCGAGGCGTGCGGTGGTGAGGTACCGGTCGCGCGGAAGTGTCTCCTCGGCCGGGGCCGGCAGGGCGCGGCACAGGTCCGGAGTGAGGAAGGTCTGGGCGAGCAGGTCGGGGTCGTCGATGCCGCCTGCGGCCGCCAGCAGCGCCGCCCGGCTGAAGTCGCCCCGGCCGGTACGGATCGCCAGCAGCCGGTAGTGCGGCAGGTAGGGCGCCAGCGGGAACGGGTGCTTCTGGTCCTGGCGTCGCGAGTGGAGGGTCTCCACCGTGCCGTCCGGCCTGATGAGGTCCAGGGTGGTGGCCAGATTGCGTTCGACGGCGTCCAGCAGGTCGGCGCGGCCGAGCACGTCGGCCAGGAGCAGCAGCGAAGGGTTGGTCACATGGGACGCGTAGACGGCGCTGCGTTCCGAGTACAGGCCCTCCGCGTCGATGTCGATGCCCTCGGCGAGCCACTCCTCGACGCGGTCGAGCAGCCGGTCGTCGGGGAACGACCGGTGCAGCCGGGCCAGCGCCGCGCACAGCTCCCAGCGGTGGTTCGGGGTGTGCACCCCACCGGTCAGGAGACCGCCGGAGGCGGCGCCGGCGATCTCGGCGAGCGCGGCCGTGATGTCGTGCAGTTGTGGCCCCGCGCCGGCGGCGAGGACGTGCGCGTCGCACACGTCGTTGACGGTGAACGCGGAGTCCGGCGGTGACTGCACGTTGTCGCCGCCGGCGAAGAGGCCGGTGCCGGTCTGCGCGGCCCGCAGGGCGCGGAGGTGGGTCATCGCGGTGTCGACGGCCTGCTTGCTGCCGTGCAGCGCCGAGTCCGGGGAACGGTACGCCGCGACCAGGGTCTTCACCCGCCGGGCCAGAGCGCGGTGGGTCACACCGGCGGGTTCCTCGTCCGGGCCGGCCGCCAGGGGGGCGGCCGAACGGTCGGCGGAGCGTGCCACCGCGCGGACGAACTCGTGGTCGAGCGGGGTGGGCAAGGTCAGTCCTTCAGTCCGGCATTGATGTCGGCGTTCATGACGTAACGCTGGAACACCAGGAAGACGACGATCAGCGGGATCATGGAGATGACCGATCCGCCGAGCACCACCGACCAGTTGATGTTCTGCGCCCCGACGAGGCTCTGGATGCCGATCTGCACGGTGAACTTCTCGGGGTCGTTGAGCATCAGCAGCGGCCAGATGTAGTCGTTCCAGCGCCACTGGAACGACAGGATGGCGAGCGTCAGCATGATGGGCCGGGAGATCGGCACCATGATCCTCAGGAAGATCGACAGCTCACGCGCGCCGTCGATGCGGGCGGCCTCGATGAGCTCGTCGGGGACCGTCAGGAAGAACTGGCGGAACATGAAGCACCCGGTCGCGGTGAGCACGGCCGGGAGGATGATGCCGGCGAGCGAGTTGTAGAGGCCGAGGTCGCGGACCACCAGGAACTGCGGGGCGAGCATGACCTCGGACGGCAGCATCGTGGTGGCCAGAATGCCGACGAAGAAGACCTTGAGCCACTTGTTGTCGTACTTCGCCAGCGCGTACCCCGTACAGCAGCTGACTCCCACCGTGAGGATCGTCGCGATCACACACACGATGGTCGTGTTGATGAAGTACTGGGAGAAGTTGGCGCTTTCCCACGCCGCCTGGTAACCCGACACGGTGGGGTTGTGCGGGAACAGCGTCAGCGGAAGGGAGAACAGGTCTCCCGCCGGTTTGAAGGAGCTGAGGACGAACCACAGCACCGGAATCCCGTAGAGGGCCGCCAGGACCCACAGCAGTGTCGTCGCGGGCACCGCGCGCCGAAGCCCACCGCTACGGCCGCTGCTGGGCCGCTTCTTGGAGGCGGCCCGTGCAGAACCGGCGTCGACCTTGCGCGGCATGTCTGTGGTTGTCATCGGTTCTCCACCCGCCGGTTGACCATCAGCTGGATGACCGCGACGGCCATCAGGATGAGCATGAGCACGAACGACGCGGCGCTCGCGTAGCCGATCTGGCCCGATTTGAAGCCGGTTTGGTAGATGTACTGGACGAGCAGGTTGTTCGACGTTCCGGGTCCGCCGTTGTTGAGGGAGGCGAACAGCGGATATTCCTTCATCCCGTGGATCGTGTTGAGCAGGATGACGATGAAGGAGGTGGGCGCGATGCTCGGCAGTGTGATGCTGATGAACTGGCGCCACGGACCGGCGCCGTCGAGCGCGGCCGCCTCGTAGTACGACGTCGGTACGTTCTTGATCGCCGCGATGAACAGCAGCATGGAGAAGCCCGTCCAGGCCCAGGATGCCGCCACCACGACCACCAGCAGCGACAGGTCCGCGTTCGACTGCCACGGAACGGCGCTTCCGCCGACCTTCTCGATGAGGTAGTTGACCAGTCCGAAGTTCTCACCGAACAGCCACCGCCACAGGACACCCACGACGATGGGCGACAGCAGCCACGGGATGAAGAAGAAGACGCGGGCGACCGACACGCCCTTGGCGTGCTTGCTCACCAGCACGTTGGCGATGAGCAGCGACAACACGAAATTCAGCGGAACGAAGAGCACGGTGTACAGCAGCGTCCGGGACAGCGCGTCGTAGAACGTGGAGTCCCCGGCCAGGTTCTGGTAGTTGTCCAGTCCGACGAACTGGAACGCCCCCACACCCGTGTAGTTCGTGAAGGAGTAGACGAGCCCGATCACCGCCGGCCAGAGGAAGAACAGCGCGAAGAGCACGACATTGGCCGCGATGAGGACGAGCGGCGCAAGGGTGTACTTACTGCGTCTCCTGGGCGGGCTCGCGGACACGGCGGACACGTCCGAGGCGCGTTTGGTCATCTTCCTGACTCCGTGCTGGTGGATTGGGTTCCGGTGGGCTCAGGCCGTGAGCCCGGCATCACGTGGGGCCCGAGGCCGGGCGGCGGTGTCTCGACCCCCGCCGCCCGGGCCTGTCGGCCTGCGCTCAGCCGCCGACCTGCTGGTTGTAGCCGGCCACGATGTTCTCCAGGGCCTTGGCGGCCGACTGCTGGCCGTTGATCGCCTTGCCGAGCTCCGTCTTGGTCGGGTCCTCGGTGAGGCTCTTGCCCTTCAGCACCCAGTTCGTCTGCGCGCTGTTGAAGTAGCCGGAGATCGGGTCGTAGAGCGGGATCGACTCGTTGTACAGCTTGAACGCCGCCTGCGCCGCCTCGGACTTGAAGGGGTACTTGGGGTTCAGACCGCTTTCGACCGGCAGGAACCCGGACGCCTCGCACAGCGCCTGGTAGTGGTCCGGCTCGTACAGCCAGGACAGGAACTTGTTCGCGGCGGTGGCCGCGTCGGCGTTGTTGTTGAAGCCGACCGTCATGCCGCCGCTGTTGACGTCGCTGGCCTGCACCGGCTGGGCGGGAGTCGGGACGCTCGCCCACTCGAACTTCTTGATGCTCTCCGCGAAGGCGGGAACCTGCCACACGCCGGACCAGTAGGCGACGACGTCACCGCTCTGGAACATGGCGGACGGGTCGGCGCCGCTGGTCCACACCGACTTCGGCATGGTCTTGTCGTCGTTCCATCCGACGAAGGTGTTCACGGCCTTCTTGGTCGCCGCGTCCACCGAGAACTTGCCGGAGTCGTCGGCGTGGACGTACTTCCCGCCCATCTCGTACACCATGGCGCGCAGCCGGGACGGCGACTGGTCGAAGGTCAGGGAGTACTTGGCGTCCGTCTTCTCCCGGACCTTGTTGGCCGCCTTGATGAACTCGGTCCAGGTCCAGGTCTTCTGGGGCGAGGTCGGGTAGGAGACGCCGGCCTTCTCGAAGAGCGACTTGTTGATGAACATGCCGGACGCGGTGACGTCCGAGGGGATGGACAGCACCTTCCCGGACGAGTCCTTGGCGACGAAGTTGCCGTTGATCTTGTTGGTCTTGTTGTTGGCGATGTCCTTGAGGTCGATCAGCTTGTTCGACCAGATCGGGTCCAGCTTCGGCACTGCCGCCACGTCGGGCAGGGAGTTCGCCTGCGCGGCGTTGCGCAGCTTCGCGTCGTAGCCGTCGTAGGGGATGTTGACGAGCTTGACCTTGACGCCGGTTTCCTTCTCGTACTGCGCCACCATCTTCTTCCAGCCCGCGTCCTGCCCCGGAACCGTGGAGATCCAGAACGTCAGCGACTTGGAGGTTCCGCCCGAGTCGGATCCCCCGCCGCAGGCGGAGAGCAGCAGGCCACCTGCCGTGGCAATGGCAGCGAGGGGGACCAGGCGGCCTATGCCGCCGCGGCCGAGTCGGCGGGAGCGCCGCACACCCACAGTGGTCATCTTCGATCCCTTTTCGTCGTAGGGGACGGAGCACGGCGCCGACCGAGGCGGCACTGGTGCATTTTGCAGGAAAATTCGCTTTCCGGGGGCGCGGCCTCGCCCGGCCGCATCGTCCACGCGGGGCGAGATCCCCGGCCGTCCCCCGTTCCGACATGACTCGCCCGTAGATCTTCGCTCGTACGACTCCCGGCCGCACGGCCGCAGAACTCAAGAGAGGCCCCACCCATGCCGTCATCCGCCGGGCAGCACACCGCCGCAGCCACCATGAGACGACGGGGGTTCCTGAAGACCTCCCTCGGCGCCTCGGCCGGCGTCCTGGCCGCCCCCACGTTCGTCTCCTGGCTGGCCGCCGCGGACGCGAAGGCCGCGACCGCCCCCGCCGCGTTCGTGGACGACTACAAGTCGAACGTCCTGACGAACCTGACGCCCGAGACCAACGCCGTGGTGCGGGTCCTCGGCGGTATGGCCGAGGTGTGGAAGACCGGCGCCGCCTGGAACACCGGCACGCCGCTGCGGCCCGATGTCCTGCGCGCCAACATGCGCTACTGCGCCCGCGTCACGCAGGCGCGCACCGAGGCGCAGGCCAGGGAGGCCTTCGTCCATGACCGTCAGCACCAGAGCTACGCCATGATCGGCGGCCTCGGCCCGCTGGCGGACCTGTACCGCTCCGGCGCCAAGGCGGTCACCTCGATCACCAGCGCCCCGGACACCACCCCGGCGACCACGATCAGCGACGCCGTCCCGGCCGGCGCCCCCGCCGGTTCCGCGATCGGCGCGGGCTCGTACGACTCGGAGCTCGGCAAGGTGGCCAAGCTGGTCGACACCGTGCGCGGTCCGTTCGCCTCCGGCAACCCGGGCAAGTACGCCTTCCAGTACCCGCGTCCGTGGCGCATGAACGAGAACAGCGAGGTCGTCGACACCGGCAGGACCGACGCGCTCGGCTTCCCCGTGTACGACTCGGAGGTCGTGGTCGTCACCCAGCTGCTGCGGCAGCGGGGCACGTCCCCGACCGACGACGGCGGCTTCCCCAGCGGCCACACCAACGCCTTCCACCTGGCCGCGCTGGCCTTCGCGTACGCCGTGCCCGAGCGCTTCCAGGAGCTGGTGACCCGGGCCTTCGAGCTCAGCCACACCCGGATCATGTCGGGCATGCACTCCACGGTCGACGTCATCGGCGGCCGGATCATGGCGACCGCGCTGGCCGCCGCCGCCCTGGCCGACCCGGCGAACGCGGACCTCAAGGCCGCCGCCCGCGCCCAGGCGCTGGCGTACTTCACCCGGCAGACCGGCACCACGGCCGACACCCTCTTCGCCCACGCCCACTCGGACGCCTCCGACGCCTACGCGGACCGGGACGCCAACGAGCGGGCCCTCACGCCCCGGCTGACCTACGTGCTCGAGCGCGAGGGCCGCAGCAAGCCGTTCACCGTGCCGAAGGGCGCGGAGGTGCTGCTGGAGACGCGGCAGCCGTACCTGAGCGCCGACCAGCGCCGTGAGGTGCTGCGCACCACCGCGCTGCCCTCCGGGTACGTCCTCCTCGACGGCTTCGAGCAGTGGGGCCGGCTCAACCTCTTCGTCGCGGCGGACGGTTACGGCGCCTTCGACACCGATGTCACCGTGACGCTCGACGCGGCGGCCGGCGGTTTCGGCGCGGCGGACAGCTGGCGCAACGACATTCGCGGCGAGGGCGGTCTGACCAAGCGCGGCACCGGTGCGCTCACGCTGACCGGGCACAACCGGTACCACGGCGGCACGGTCGTCGAGGCGGGTGTGCTGGTCGCCGGGTCGGCCAACGCCCTCGGGCAGGGCGACGTGCGGGTCGAGGGCGGCACGCTCCGCGCGGACAAGGTGCTGCGGGTGCGTGGCTCCTACGTCCAGGACGGCGACACGACCCTGGAGTTGCTGCTCCGCAAGAACCACGGTCCGGCGCTCGAGGTGTCCCGGCGGGTCGTGCTGGGGCGGGGCAGCGTGCTGTCGCTGCGCCTCGACGCCGAGCGGCCGCCGGTCGCGGGGACCACGGTTCCCGTCATCGATGCGTCGCAGCTGCGTGGCCAGTTCGACCGGATCGAGCTGAACTCCGACGAGCTGCGCGCCGTACCCGTCTACACGGCGGAAGGTCTGTCGGTACGACTTCTGAAGCGGTAACGCCGTCCCCGGCGGGTGCTGGTGCAGAGTAGGCCCCATGGGCCGGCTCCGGATCAGCTCCCGCCGCCGCGGGGCCGACGGCGCCGCGGAGCGGATGATGGCGCTCGAACAGCACTCGGCCTCGGCGCCGGAGGCGCGCTCCGGCCCGCCCGAGGCGCCGGCCTCGCGGTCCCCGTGGCGGGGCCGGCTCGTAGCGCTGCTCGGGCGGCGCCGGCTCGTCCCGTTCCTCGTGGTCCTGCTGCTGGGCCAGATGGCCGTCGCGATGGTGACGACCGCTGTGCAGCAGTCTCCGACGATCGACGAACCGGTGTACGTGGGCACGGCGGCCGAGTATCTGCACGAGCGCCGGCTGGTGCACAACCCCGAGCATCCGCCGCTGGGAAAGCTGGTCGTCGGTATCGGCGTCGCACTGGCCGATCCGCGGGTCGATCCCTCCTTCACCGGCGACCAGGGCCGGTTGGGGCGGCATCTGCTGTACGAGTTGGGGAACGACCCGTGGCGGCTGACGCTGTTCGCGCGGCTCCCCATGATCGTCCTGACTCTCTCGTTCGGGTTGATCGTTTTCACCTTCGCCCGTGAACTGGCCGGTGCGGTGGGTGGATTGGCCGCACTCGGCCTGTACGCCTTCTCCCCCGACGTCATCGCCCATGGCTCGCTCGCCACCCTGGACGTCCCGGCGGCCGGGTTCGTGCTGGCGGCGGTCTGGCTGCTGTGGCGGGCCCGTCGCCGACCGCGTGGGTACGTGCCGCTCGCCGGAGTGGCGCTCGGTGCGGCCCTGGCGACGAAGATGAGCGCGCTGGCGGTGGTCCCGGTGGTGCTGGCGCTCACCGTCCTGTCGGTGTGGTGTGCGAGGCCGTCCGCCGAGCCCCGACGCAGGGCGCTGGTACGGGCGTTCGCGGGCGCCGGCGTCGTGGCGCTGGCCGCGATCGCCGTCGTATGGGCGTCGTATCTGGTGGTCGATCCGCGGCTGCGCTGGGCGCCGCAGCAGCACGTGCCCGTCGTGCACGGACTACGGGGACTCGTGGTGGATCTGCTGCCGTTCCCGGAGGCCTACCGGGACGGGATGCGCATCCAGTTCGGCTTCGAGAACTACCCGTGGCAGGGCTTTCTGTTCGGCCGGCTCTACACGGGCTCGCTCTGGTACTACCTGTCGGCCGCGCTGCTGGTGAAGACGCCGCTCGGCATGCTCGCCCTGTGGGCGGCGGGTGTCGTGACGCCGGTGGCCGTACGGCGGCTGCGGCCCGCGGCGCCGTACCTGCTGGTGCCGGCCGCCGTGCTGCTCGCCGCGGCCATGCTCGGGTCGCGGGACTTCGGCACGCGGTACGCCGTCTTCGTGCCGATGTTCCTGGCGGTGGCGGCGGGCTGTGCGGTCTCGGTCCGGTGGCGGTGGGCGCCGGTCGCGGTGGGGGCGCTGGTGCTGCTGGTCGCGGTCAGTTCGCTGCGGACGTACCCGTACTACCTGCCGTACTCCAACGAGGCGTTCGGCGGTCCGGCGAAGACGCATCTGCGGCTGCACGACTCGAACGTCGACTGGGGTCAGGACCTGGGCCGGCTCTCGGACCGGCTGCGCGAGCGGTATGCGGGCGAGCGGGTCTGGCTCGTGTACAAGGGCAGCGGAGTGCCGTCCTTCTACGGCATCCACGCCGCCGATCCACGCAAGGTGCCCGCCCATGAGGTGCGCGGACTGCTCGTCGTGTCCGATTCCTCGGTGGCCAAGGCGACCGGGCGGCTGGCCGAATTGATCGACAGCAGTCGTCCGATCGATACGGTCGGCCATTCGATCACCCTCTATCGGCGGTGAGCGCGGTCGTCGCGGTGCTCGGCACCAACCTGGGTCACCACGGTGTGTGAGCTATGTTGAAGCACTGTGGAAGACAAAGGAGGCGCCCTGCCATCGCCGCAGCAGGCGCGCGCACAGGCATCCGCGATCACTTCGGGGAAGACCGCTCCGGAAGTGGAGGCGTCCCCGACTTCCCAGCTCAGGACACTCTTCGACCAGCCGCGCCTGTCCCCCGGACAGCGACGCATCGCCCAGTACCTGATCGAGCACATCACCGAAGCGGCGTTCCTTTCGATCACCGATCTCGCGGAGCGGGTCGGCGTCAGCCAGCCCTCGGTGACGCGCTTTGCCGGCGCGGTGGGATTCAGCGGTTACCCCGCGCTACGGGAGAAGCTCCAGGCGATCGCCCTGGGCAGTCTCGCCGGGGGCCCCGCGGCGGCCGAGGAGAACGGCGCCAACGAACTGCAGTCCGCGGTGGACGCCGAGATCGAGAACCTGGAGAACCTGCGGCGCGACTTCGCCGACCCCGACCAGGTGATCGACATCGGCCGCAAACTGTCGCAGTCGACACCGCTGACCATCCTCGGGCTGCGCATCTCGGGGTCCCTCGCCGAGTACTTCGCCTACGCGGCGCGCCGGGTCCACCCCGATGTACGGCTGGTGACCCGCGGCGGCAGCGTCGCCTACGACGCCCTGCTCCAGTCGCGCGAGGCCGGCGGCACCTGGGTGCTGGCGTTCTCCATGCCCCGGCACGCCCAGGAGACCCTCACCGCCGTACGGGTCGCGCGCAGTGCCGGCCTGAAGGTCGCGCTGATCACCGACCTGGCGCTCGGCCCGGTGGCCGACACGGCCGACGTCGTCTTCGCCACCGGCACCGGCTCCCGGCTGGTCTTCGACTCCTACGCCGCGCCCGGCGTGATGGCCGCCGCGCTGCTGCAGGCCATGACCGACGCCGATCCGGAGCGGACGCAGGCACGCCTCGAGGACTACGAGCACATCTCCGACCAGCACCAGTTCTTCCTCCGGGACTGATCCCGCGGCGACCGAACCGCCACACGACGGGGCCTTTCCGTTCAAATCACGCATGAATGTTTTCATGCGCCTTGAAAACCGGACGGCATATATAAATACTTCACACGCACCATCCGCCCGCCGAAAGCAGCCGGTCCGCTCATGCGCACGTCACCCCATCCGTCGTGCGATCTCCGTCTGCCTTCCGGGCTCCTCAACGAACACCCGTTGCCGCCGTCTCCTACCCGCGTCGGCGCTCGGGCTGTTCGGTCGGGCATCGCCTGCGCGAGCGCCCGTGGCGGCGGCCCCGGTCATCCCCTAGGCCGGGGCCGCCCCGACCCCGTCGAACACCCCGGACGACGCCGCACACCCGGAAGCGATGACCATGACCCTGACGACGACGCGCATCGGCTCGGACTGGCCGTGCCAGGTCAAGACCCCCGGTTCCTACGACTGGGAACGCTCGGCGGCCAAGTGGCTGCGTGAGCTGGTGCCGGCCCGCTACGCCAGCTACCCGGCGCTGATCCGCCACCCCGTGCTGCTCGCCCGCCATGCGCAGATCCAGGTCCAGAACGAGATCCGGGTCGCGCGCACCGCGCTGCAGACCGCACGCGCCGACCTGCCCGCCCTCGGCATGCCCGAGTCGGTCATCGAGCACACCATCAAGATGTACGCGGCGGAGGTCATGCAGTTGCAGCACATCGCCCGCAGCGTGCGCGCGGTGTCCCAGGCGCTGGTGGACCGGGGGCGCTGACCGGTCGTCGCCGGGCGGGCCGGGGCCGGGCGTCAGGACGCGCCGGCCGTCGCCGCACAGGTGACCTCCGCCGAGGGGGCACCCGACTTCGAGGCAGCGGACTCCGAGCCGTTGGACTGCGAGGCACCGGACTGCGAGGTGGCGGCGATGAAGCCGAACGTGACGCTCGCACCGGGCGCCAGCTTCCCGTTCCACGACGCGTTGGCGACGGTGGCGGTGCCGTCTCCGGTCGTGGTGAGGGTGCCGTCCCAGACCTGGGTGAGGCGGGCTCCGTCGGCCGGCACGACCGTCGCGGTCCAGCCGGATACGGAGGAGGCGGGCGCGTTGGTCACGGTCACCTCGCCCTGGAAGCCGCCCTGCCAGCTGTTGACGGTCCGGAAGGTCGCGGTGCAGGCGGAAGAGCCGCCGGAGTCACCCGAGTCGCCGGCGCCCGGTGCGCCCGGTGCCTCTGGGGTGGCCGGAGTGGGCTCGGCCGATGCGGAGGCTGTCGCGGACGGGGCCGGATCCTGGGCCGCCGCACCGTCGCCACGGCTGGACAGCAGGAGTGCGCCGCCGAAGCCGACGACCGCCGCCGCCGTCACGGCGACCGCGACGGCGGCGCGACGGAATCCGGGGCCGGACCCGGCCGTACCGGAGGCGATACCGACGCCCGTGCCGCGGCCGCTGCCCCGGCCGCTGCCGTTGCCGCCGCCGCGCGGCACGATCCTCGTCTCCTCGGCGACGGGCGGGAGTTCCTGTGTCGCGTCCTCGGCGCCGGGCAGGGACCGGGGCACGGCCACGCTCTCGTAGCCGTTGCCGTCCTGCTCCAACTCCTTGAACAACTCCGCGAGGGCGTCGGTGCGGCGTGGGCGCAGAACACGGATCGGTTCCAGGGCCGGGCCTTCGTCGGGTTGCTCGGGGTCGGGCCGTGTGGGCACGCCGATCTCCTTCCGTCCCGTCTTCACGGGCTTCACCATTCCCCGAGAAGTGATACGGGATTGCCGCCGCCCCGGTTCAGCGAAATGCGCCCGGCGCGTCCCTGAGCCATCACCACTGAACGATCGATACGATCAATTCAGTATCAACGGTTGAGCGTTTGAGCGTTCCCTTGCTAGAAAGCGCCGTCATGACGACTCGTTGGTCACGTCGCGGCCTTCTGGCCGCAAGCACCGGCACCGCTCTCGCGCTCGACCAGTCCGTCCAGGCGGGCGCCGCGCCCCCGTCCGTCGCACAGTCCGTCGCACCGGCCGTGGGGGCGAACGCGGGGGCGGCGGCGGACGAGTTCACGAACCTGCGGGCGAAGCGGCGCACTCTCCTTCTGGGCGAGAGGTTCAGCCCCACCTCGGAACCGTTCAAGAGTCGGCTCGCCGAACTGGGCGACACCGCACGCCAGTTGCGGTCCTCGATGGCTCCGACAGCCCGCTCCCTCTGGCCGGATCTGGTGTACGCCGATCCCGAACCCGACACCGATCAGGAGTCGTACGGCTACTCAACGGCGAGAATCTGCGCGGCTGGCACACCGGTTCCGGAATGCTCTACTGGTGGGGCGACACGTTCGGCAACGGCCAGTACAGCGACGCCTTCTGGCCCACCGTCGACCCGTACCGGCTGCCCGGCACCACCGGCTCGCGCAAGGTCCTCGCGGACGTGGCCGGCGGTGACTGGGGCGCTTCCCTGCCCGATGTGAACTGGGTGGGCGGGGCCACGGACGGTCAGCGGGCGGCGATCGGGCAGTACCTGAAGGGCCTGCAGTCCACTCTGCTAGCGAAGAAGTCGTGGTTCTTCCTGGACGACACCGTCGTCTGCCTCGGTGCCGGCATCAGGTGCACCGACGGCGCGGAGCGCGGACCGGGGCGCGGCCGCGGTCAGGAATCCGCGGCGAGGAACCGGTGCAGGGACGCCTTCATCGCGGCGACGAAGGCGTCCCTTCGTGCGTCGTCCAGGGCGTCCAGGGACAGATAGGGGTTGAGGTCCTCCAGCTCGACCAGCAGCAGCTCGCCGCCCGGCGCGCGACAGGCGTCGACGCGCTGGATGCCGTGCCCGAGGACGTTCCACCGGATGAAGCGCCGGGCGAACTCCAGGTCGTCGTCGGTGGGTTCGTACGGCTCCAGCTGCCAGCGCCGGTCCGTGTGGGGCGCATACAGGGCGTACTGGAAGTCGTGGTCGACGAAGTAGAAGGAGACCTCGTAGGTGAAGTCGACGCACGGCTGGACCAGCACGTCCCCGTCGACCAGCACGTCCCCGTCGACCGGCACGTCCCCGTCGACCGGCTCTCGCAGGCCCGCCGCGGGGACGATCCGCAGCCCGATCGAGTCGGCGCCCAGCTTGGGCTTGACGACATACCGCTCGGCCTCGGGCAGGAGGTGCAGGTCGTCGGCGCGGTCCACCGTGGGGATGACGGGGTAGCCGGCGGCGGTCAGGTCGAGCAGGTACTGCTTGCCGGCCATGTCCGCTCTGCCGGAGAGCGGGTTGTACACGCGCGTCCCGTCGGCGATCGCGCGGCGGCGGAAGTCGTCGTACACGTCCTGGTAGGCGAGCACGGGGCCGCTGTTGCGTACGACGACCGCGTCGAAGGCGGCCATGAGCGCGGCCGCGTCCCGGGGGTGGCACAGGGCGAGGTCGAAGTCGTCGCGCAGTCGGGAGGTGAGGAGGATGTCCTCGTCGCAGTAGCGGCGCCCGCGTGCCGGGTAGGCCAGGTCGGTGACGTACAGGAGGCGGGGTCGGGCGGGCGGCATGCGGGGCTCCTCGGCTGCGGTGGCAGCCGATCGTACGCAGACCGGCACTCACCGAACAACTGTCGGACATTTCGAGGTCACAGCCCTGCCGACCACAGCTCCCGCCTGCCGATTCCCTCCAGGCCCCGCCGTACGGTGCGCCGGGGGCCGGGGGCGATGGGCGCGTACGACGGCACGGCGAGCACGCGGCAGCCCGCCGCCTCGGCTGCCGCGACGCCCGTGGGTGAGTCCTCGACGGCAAGGCAGGCGGCGGGGTCGACCCCGAGGGCCCGGGCGCCTGCGCGGTAGGGGTCGGCGGCGGGCTTGGTGCGGGGCGTCTCCCCCTCGGCGATCGTCATACGGAATCTGTCGGCGCCCAGGGTCTTCAGTACGGCGTCCATGACCGGCCTCGACGACGCCGACACGAGTGCTGTCGGGATGCCCGACTCCCGGAGCAGGTCGAGGAGTTCGAGGGCGCCGGGAAGCGGCGTGGTCTCGCGCTGGACGGCCGCCAGGAACCGGGCTTCCAGGTCCGCGGCGAGGGTGGGCGCGTCGCCCCCGGTGAGGGGCTGGAGGTGGGTGGCGGTCTCGGCGGCCGAGCGGCCCAGGACGTCGAAGAGGTCGTCGGTGCCGATCCGGGGCACGGCCTCGCGGACCGTGCGCAGCCACAGCGACTCGGTGTCGACGAGCGTGCCGTCCATGTCGAGGAGCACCGCGTGCGGGGCGGCGGCGAGGGGGCGGCCGTCGAGGGTCCAGTGCCGGTCGGGGTGGCGGCCGAGGGCGGCGAACACCTGGGCCGCGACATCGGCATGTCGCAGCGGGCGTGGTTCGGGGCCGATGCCGGGGCCCGCCGCGGCCGGCCATGCCGTGCGCTCCTCGGGCGTACGGCCGCCGTGGCCGCCCGCGTCGACATCGCCGTGGTCGGTGACGACGAGGAAGGTCCACTGCTCGTCGGGGTCCGAGGGCCGGGAGCGCACGGCGGTGAGCAGGCGGCCCAGGCGTGCGTCGGCGCGGCGGATCGAGGCCTCGTATGCCTCGCCGCAGCCCAGGATGTGCGTGGTCTCGTCGGGTGCGCCGAGGTAGACGAACGACGCCACGGTGTGGTCGTCGGGGTCGGTCAGCACGCGTAGCGCCGCGTCGGTGATCTGCTCGTCGCAGTGTTCCCAGGCTTCGGGGGTGTCGGCCGCCGGGGACACGTACGCGGTGGCGGACGGTCCGCGGAAGAGGGGGCCACCGTGGTACGCCTGCATCAGGGGCCGCCAGCCCGCGGCGACGAAGGTGCGGCGGCCGTCCTGTGTCGCGAGGCGGGTGGCGAAGTCGGGGAAGACGTCGAGGCGGTTGCCGGTGAAGTCGCTGCTCCAGACGCCGTGTTTGGCGACCGTGACGCCGGTGACGACGGTCGCCCAGCAGGGGCCCGACATGGCGTCGTACGGCACGCTCCAGGTCTTGCCGCCGAAGGTCACCAGGTCTTGGAGGGGCTTCGGGAACTTCGTCTTGACCGTTTCCCCTGCGTACTCGGCGAACTCGACCTTGATGTCCTGGTGCGTTCTGTTGAACGCCTCGACGGTCGACTTGGCGCCGAGAGTCCAGGTCCAGTAGGTGAGCGTCACGGGCTTTCCGCCTGCGGCGCTACCGGTCGAATCGCCGTCGCCGTCGCCGTCGCCGTCGCCGCTGCCGCCGCAGGCGGTGGCGAGCAGGCCGAGCGCGGCGACGGCGGCGAGGGTGGCGGTGGTGCGGGACGGACGTGAAGTGCGCGTCATGGCACGTCTCCTACGAGACCTCGTACGGGCAGAGGCGGTCGCAGGACATCTTTTGCGCGCACACGATCAGAGTGAAGAGCGTTCGCGCGAAACAATCAAAACGATCGCTGATCGCTCATTCGGCGATCGTTTCACCGCCACAGGACGAGCGGACCCTCAACTCCGGGAGCAGATCCAGGTGTTGGCGCGGCCCCGGCTTCTTCCCGCCCCGTCGTTCGGCGATGCGCTGCAGCAGGAGCTTGGCGGCCAGCTCCCCGACGGAGCGCGTGGGCGGCGCGACAGCGGTGAGCGGTACGTCGGAGAGACCGGCGACCTCGTCCTCGTACGCGATCAGCGCCAGGTCGTCCGGGACCCGGATGCCGCATGCCTGGAGCCGCGGCACCAGCACGATCGCGTCCTCGTCGCTGTGCACCAGCGCGGCCGTGACGCCACGCTTCTTCACCGCCTCGACGAGATAGTCGACGCCGGCCTCGTAGTCCCCGTGTTCACGCACGGTCGGGGCGCCCTGGTCCACGGCGAGCCCGAGGGCCCGCACGGCAGTCTCGTAGCCGGCCGTGATCTGGGCGGCGTGCGGCCCCTCCTGCAGCAGGGCCGTGATCTTGCGGTGCCCGAGGCCCGCGAAATGGCCGACGGCGACGGCGGCGCCGTGGGCACGGTCGGTGCGCACCCGGTCGAGCACGGCGGCGGGGTTGCCGGGCGGGGCCGAGCGTTCGACCAGGACCGCGGGGACGTCATGGTCCAGCAGCCACTTCTCCTGGCCGTCCTCGGGAACCCCGCCGAACCAGCTGGGCGCGACGAGCAGACCCTCGGCGCCGCCGGAGAGGAGGTGTTCGGCCTGGAGGGGATCCTCGGTGTCGACGTATCCGGACACGCCGAGGACCAGGCGGCCGCCCTGGGCCGCGACGGCTTCCCGGGCGCCTTGGACGATGTTCGCGAAGATGTAGTTCGTGGTCGGGACGATCATTCCGACCACCGCGCCCTCGACGCCCTCCGACCGCTCGCGCACATCGACGGCCGCGTCCCCCGGCCACACCACCGCGCCGTGCAGCCGCTGCACCCTGCCCTGCGCGGCGAGGGCCTCCACGTCGCGCCGGAGGGTGACGGCCGAGACGCCGAGTTCGGCGGCGAGGTCGGAGACCCGGAGGCTGCCCCGCTCCCGGACGAGTTCGAGTACCCGCTCATGACGCTGGTCGACGTGCAGTCGCATCGGTTCCCCCTGGGGCAAGGCCGGTCGGACGTTCCACGGACACGCGCGGAGCGTGATCCCGAGCTGCAACTCTACGCCCACAATCATATCGATCGTTTGCAGTCAATACGATCACCAAGGCGCTCACTGCGGCGGCCGCCACCGCCCACGACGGCCCGGCAGCCGTCACCGCGTCCGCCCGCCCCTCAAGCCGGTAGCACTCAGTACCCTGCGAGCAGCGCACTGAGTGCCATGATCCTCGCTCTGGTGCTACGTTCCCGTTCATGAGCTCCAGCAGCGCGGCGCCCGGTCGCGGCGAGAAGGCGGAGGCCGGTGCGGCGAAGCCCCCGATGCGGGAGGCGCTGGTCGCGGCGGCCTTCCAGCTGTTCCTGGAGCGGGGCTACGAGCAGACGACCGTGGACGACATCGTGACGCTCGCCGGTGTCGGGCGGCGGTCGTTCTTCCGTTACTTCCCGTCCAAGGAGGACGTGGTCTTCCCGGACCACGAGCGGTGCCTGGCCGACATGACGGCCTTCCTCGGCGCGAGCGGCGCGGAGCACGAGCCGGTGCGGCGGGTGTGCGACGCGGCCCGGCTGGTGCTGCGCATGTACGCGGAGAATCCGACCTTCTCGGTGCAGCGCTACCGGCTGACCAAGCAGGTGCCGGGGCTGCGCGCCTACGAGCTGTCGGTGGTGTGGCGCTATGAGCGCGCGCTGGCCGAGTATCTGCGCCGACGGTTCGCCGGTCGGCGCGACGGGACCCTGCAGGCCGATGTGATCGCCGCCGCCGTGGTCGCGGCGCACAACAACGCGCTGCGCTCCTGGCTGCGCTCGGACGGCCAGGACGATGCCGGCGCCGCGGTGGACCACGCCCTGGGGTATGTGCAGTCCGCCTTCGGCGTCACCCCTCCCCCGCGTCCTGCCGACGAACGCTCTGACAACCCGGCCGAGGACGTGGTGGTCGTGGTGTCCCGGCGCGGCGCACCGCTGTGGCGGGTCGTGCAGGAGATCGAGAACACGCTCGGGCGCGACTGAGCGCCGTCGCGCCCCGCATGCCCCGTACACCTCACGCCCGTACCCCTCGCGCCCCGCACACCTCGCACCCCTCCGCCGCGCACTCCACCCCACCCCTTCAGCCCCCCAGGCCCCCCACATATTCAGGGTACGCAGTGCCTTTACGAGTGGCACTGAGTGCCATACGCTGAGGCTGTGCACGGTGGCACGGTGAACCGGGCACGTGCGTGCTCGGGTGACCCGCGCACGTGGTATTCCGGCTCAGCGCAGGGAGTTGACCAGCGTGTACCACCCCTCAGGAAGCGTTGCTCGTCAGACCGCCGGTTCCGCGACCGGTGTACTCGACCCCACGGCCGCCGACCGGGAGGCCATCCATTTCCAGCGCTGCACGTGGTGCGGCACCGCCACGTACCACCGGCTGCTGTGTCCGGTCTGCCAGTGCAGTGATCTGCGGACCGAGCGCAGCGAGGGGGTGGGGACCGTCCGGCACTCCACGGTCGTCCACCGCAACACCCCCGCCGCGCGCAATGTGTCGCTCATAGAGATGGCCGAGGGGTTCGTCGTGCGTGGCCGGGTGATGGGACCGCCCATCGGCATCCACAGCGGGGACCGGGTCCGGCTGTCCACGGCGAAGGACCCGGTCCGTGGCGAGCCGGTGTTCCAGCTGGTCGACGAGCCGTATCGCGCCTGGACCTGAGCCCCCTGAGCCCCTGACCGCCTGAGCTCTCCCGGAGTGCGGGGATCACCTCCGGTACGCCGACGGAACGTCCTGTTTCGAAGCACTGGTTGGCGGCGAGGCGGACCGCCAGGACCGGCGCGCCGTCGCGTTCGGTGGCAGGGGCGTTCGGCGAGGGCCCGGGTGAACGTCTGGGTGAACGTCTAGGTGAACGTCTGGGCACGGTGGCCGGTGCCGACAACGGCGGCGCTGCGCTGGGGAGTTCGACTCATTGCAGGGACGGCCTGTCCCGTCGGTCGCCCGCCCCGTCCTCGACCTCACACTTCCCTCCCTCCACAGGCAACGCACAAGTACCTCCTTCCGTCCTCCCCTGGTGAGGGGCCCGGGGCCGTCCCGGTGCGAACGGAAGGAGGGGCACGTGATCCGTGCCCGGCGAATATGGGTGACCGCTCTGGCGGTGCTCGCGGTGACGGGTGCGTCACCTGGACTGGCTCAGGCTCAACCGGCCGCCGGAGGAAGGCCGTTGGCGAACACGGTCGACGGTGGTGAGGGTCTGCCGGCCGACTGGAGCGTCACCGGTGAGGGGGCCGCGCGAAAGCTGGTGTGGCGGTCCGACGAACGGGTCCCGATGGGGAACGCCAGGGTCGAGTTCTACGCCGGTGACCGGCTGCTCGGGCGTCCGGCGCCGGCGAAGGACGGGCGGACGTTCCGGCTCGGTCTCGACGGTGTCCCCCTGGACTCCCCGCAGGACCTGCAAGTACGGGCGGCAGGGCGCCGGTTGGACGCGCCCGCCCCGGCATCCGGCGGCTCGCGCTCGTCGGTGACCGCCCCGCCGCGGCAGCCCGCGAACCAGGTCGATCCCGGTAAGCCGGGCGCGTATGGGACCGTCACGGGCGAGTACGACCTCGACCCGGTACGGCTGCCCGGATTCGCCGAGCCGGTCGAGATGAAGGCCGTAGTGGTGGCGCCCAAGGGTGCGGACGGCCGCCGTCCGCTCGCCCTCTTCCTGCACGGCCGCCACTCCACCTGCTACACCCCGCAGGGCGAGATCGGCGGCGAGTGGCCCTGCGCCGCCGGTACCAAGCCGGTGCCGAGCCATCGGGGCTATCTGCGCGACCAGCGGCTCCTGGCCTCCCAGGGCTATGTGACGGTGTCGATCTCCGCCAACGGCATCAACGGGCAGGACTGGCGCGCCGAGGACGGCGGCGCGCAGGCCCGTTCCTCGCTCGTACGGCAGCATCTCGCCCGCTGGGCGGGGTGGTCCGCCCACCCGGGCACGGCACCGGCGGCCGTACGGAAGGCGCCCAGGGCCGATCTGTCCCGGGTGCTGCTGGTGGGGCACTCACGCGGCGGCGAGGGCGTCAACCGGGCGGCGATGGACAGCCTTTACCCGCCGCCCGCGCCGCAGGACGGCTATCACGGGCCGGTCCGCTGGCACATCCGCGGCACCGTGCTGATCGGCCCGACGGTCTTCGGGCAGAACCCGGTCCCGGACGTGCCCTCGATGACGATCCTCCCGGGCTGTGACGGCGACGTCTCAGACCTCCAGGGCGAGGTGTACGTCGACGGGACCCGGCGGGTCAGCCGTGGTGCCGCGCTGCACAGCGCCGTGTACATGGTGGGCGCCAACCACAACTACTTCAACAGCGAGTGGACGCCGGGGCAGGCCGCCGCGCCCGCGGACGACGACTTCTGGCACGACGAGGAGCAGCCCGACCCGGTCTGCTCCCCCGGCGCCCGCACCCGGCTGACCGCCGACCAGCAGCACAAGGCCGGCGCCACCTACATCGCTGCGGCGGCACGGCTGTTCGTCGCCGGCGACGACCGTGTCCGCCCGCTGCTCGACGGCTCGGGCCGTCGCGCGCCCTCGGCCGATCCCGCGCGCGTCGTCACCCACGCGGTGGGCGCGCGGCGCGGCGCCGGGTTCCTGCCCGACGGCAAGGTCACCGTGAGCGGAGGCCGGCTGTGCTCGGCGGTGGATCCCTCTTCGGCCACCGCCTGTCTCGGGTCGGAGACAGCCGGTACCTCACCGCACTTCGCGCGCTGGGAGACCGACCGTGAGCCCGGCCGGCGCGCGGTCGCGCTGCGCTGGTCCGCGGCGGGTTCCGCCGTACGTGTACGTCCCGAGCGGCCGCTGTCCCTGAAGGGTGCCAAGGCGCTGGCGCTGCGCGTCATCGTGCCCCCGAACAGCACCGGAACCCAGTTGGACGTCTCGGTCACCGACACCGCCGGACGGCACCGGACGCTCGGCCGCGTCAAGGTCGACGGGCTGCCGGGGACGGACCGGACCGCCTCGTACTGGGCGCGCGAGGTGCGGGTGCCGATCGGCTCCGACGACGCGGCCGCGCTCGACCTACGGCACGTCAAGTCGCTGGAGCTGACGCCGCGCACGAGGTCGGGGCGGGCCTGGCTGATGGACGCCTGGGCCTGGCGGCCGGGCACACCGCAGGTCCGGGAGGCTCCGCTGACCCGCGTCGACGTCGGGCGGCTGACCGTCAAGGAAGGCGACTCGGGCGAGCGGACGTACCAGGTGCCGGTCGAGGTGTCGGGGCGGGGCAGCGGGCAGGTGCGGGTGTTCGTCACCGACCCGGTCACGGGCAAGGTCACGGCCCGGCTCGTGACGGTGCGGCCCGGTGGGCACGACATCGACGTCCCGGTGAAGGTCACGGGCAACACCCGCTACGGCGAAGACCTCGCGCAGGACGTCCTGGTGAAGGCGGTCCGCACCAGCATGGTCGGTTCGCACCGGGGCGGGGTGACCGCGGAGAACGACGACCCGGTGCCCACGTTCGGGGTGACACCGGTCGCGGACCGGGTGGCCGAGGGGAAGCCGCTGAGGTGGCGGGTGACCTTGTCCGCGGCGGCCGATGCCGAAGTGGGCGGCCTGTTCGCCGTGCTTCCGGTCACCGGCGGCCCGGAGCTGTCCACCAAGGACGTCGACCCCACCTGGCTCCAGGAGTCCTCGGGCGCCTCGCCCGATCCGGAGCGCCCGCTGTCCAAGGTGGAGGGGCTCTCGCTGTGGGTGTCCGTCCCCGCGGGTGAGACGAGCACGGAGGTGACCTTGCCGACGCTCACGGACGCGGTGTCCGAGCCGGCCGAGTCGGTCCGCTTCCAGTTGGCCGACGACTCCGGCGAACCGGCGCCCGGTGCGCCGGTGATGACGGGCACGGTGGTCGACGGGTCGTGAGACGGCCCTCGCGGGCGGGTGTCCGGCACCCGCCCGCGAGGGCAAGCGAGGCGGACGTACCGGAAAGGCCCGGCCGCAATCAGGACGTGCCGGTCAGTCGGCCGGTGTGAGGGTGACGCGGATGCCGACCGTGCCGTTGTCGCCTCGGCGCAGTCGGCTGCCGAGGAGGGTAAGACGGCCGGTGATGCCGTACTTGCGGGCGATGAGCCGCCGGTAGCGGGCGCTGGTCGGCGCGTCGCAGATCTCGGCGGTGGCGGGGATCTGGTCGCCCGTCGGCCTGCCCCGCAGGTCGCAGGGGCCGACGAGGACATCGCCGCGGGCGCGGATGCGCTTGACCTTCCACGAGTCGGCGACCGTCCAGACGCCCAGCGCGTCTCCGTCGCGGACCACCCAGACCGGGGTGGCGACTCCGGTGCCGTTCTTGCGGTAGCTGGTGATGAGCAGGTACTTGCCCGCGCCGAGCGACTCCAGCATCTCCGGCTTCTGCGGCTTCTCCAACGACGAATCGTCCATGGCCGGAAGTCTAGGCAGCGGGGGTGGGGACGCCGACGGGCGCCCCCACCGCGCGGCTCAGCCGAGGGCCGCCGTCATCCGCCGTACGCCCTCCGTGATCAGCTCGGGTGACGTCGCCAGGTTCAGTCGTACGTGCCCGGCTCCCCCGGTGCCGAACGGGATCCCGGAGTTGAGCGCGACGCGGCCGCGCCGCAGGAAGACGTCGGCCGGGTCGTCGCCGAGGCCGAGGGCGCGGCAGTCGAGCCAGGCGAGGTAGGTGGCGTCGCCGGGGCGGTAGGTGATCGCCGGAAGCTGCTCGGCGAGGAGGTCCTTGAGCAGGCGCCGGTTGTCGTCCAGGCCTGCCAGCAGGGCGTCGAGCCAGGCGGTGCCGTCGCGCAGTGCGGCGCTGTGGGCGATGATGCCGAGGTGGCTGGGCCCGTGGCTGACCTCTTCGGGCAGGCAGGCCAGGTCGGCGGCGGCCGCGGGTCCGGCGATGGCCAGGGCCGCCTTGAGGCCGGCCAGGTTCCAGGCCTTCGAGGCCGACATCAGCGACAGCCCGCTCTCGGCGCCCTGGACGCTCAGATACGGCACGAAGTCGACGCCGCCTGCGGTGAGCGGTGCGTGGATCTCGTCGGCGACGACGCGTACGCCATGGCGGTCGGCGAGTGCGGCCAGGGCGGCCAGTTCGTCGGCGGTGTGCACGGTGCCGGTCGGGTTGTGGGGGCTGCACAGCAGGAAGGCGGCGCGCCGACCGCCTGTGGTCGCTCGCTGGAAGGTCTCGTCCAGCGTGTCGAAGTCGATGCGCAGGTCGGCGCCGAGGGGCGCCTCGATCACCTGCCGGTCCATGTGCTCGACGAACTGGTAGAACGGCGGATAGACCGGTGAGTTCACCACGACCGGATCGCCCGGTCCGGTGACCAGTTTGAGCATTTCGACCACACCGAGCATCACATCGGGAACGATGGCCGTCCGCTCCACGGCGAGCCCGTGCCAGCCCCACCTCTTCTCCGCGAATCCGGCGAGCGCCTCGGCGTAGCCGGTGCCCGCCGGGTAGCCGGTGTCGCCGAGCGCGAGGGCCTCGGTGAGCGCGTGGACGACGGGTTCGGCCAGCGGGACGTCCATCTCGGCCACCCACAGCGGCAGCACGTCGGCGGGGTAGGCGCGCCATTTCATGCTGGTGCGACATCGCAGACGGTCGAGGGTCAGTGCGTGCAGAGGATTCGGTTCACCGGACGTCTCGTGCGGGATCCTGGTCATGGGGCACAAGATAGGGCGCTGTGCGGTAGCCGGGAACTGCTGGTGGGGGCGCCGGCGCGGGAACGATCAGCCGGGCGGTGAACACGGGCGGGCCGGGCCACGTATGGAGAGAGGGTGCTCAACTACGGGAGGGCCCCGCGGCGTTGACGCCGCGCTGTACTGGTTCGGGAGCCCTGCATGAGGCACGCACGACGACGTCTCGTCCGGCGAGTGACACGGCTGGCGGCCGTCGGCGGACTCCTCCTCGGAGGAACGATGGTCACACGCGCCGTGGCGAGCGAACCTCCCGACACCTCGGCCGTGCCGCGCACGTACGCCGCCTCGGCCGCCGGCACCGGCGGCGATCTGGTCGCACGGCTGGGCGCTTCGCGTACGGCGGGCAGCTGGATCGGTGCCGACGGGAAGCCGGTCGTCGCGGTCACCGACGAGGAGGCGGCGGCCGAGGTGCGCAAGGCCGGGGCCGAGGCGAAGATGGTCGAGCACAGCATGGACGAGCTGAAGTCCGCTACGTCGACGCTGCGTTCGGCGCCCCGGGTGGCCGGTACGGCGTGGGTGATGGACTACCGGTCCAACGAGGTGGTCGTCCGGGGCGACAGCACGGTTTCGGCGGACGACTGGTCCCGGATGACCGATGTCGCGGACGGCATCGGCGGCTTCGTCCGCATGGAGCGCACCGAGGGCACGTTCACGACGCGGCTCAACGGGGCCCTGCCGCTGCTGTCGACGGTCGGTCGCTGTTCGGCCGGCTTCAACGTCACCGACGGGCAGCGCGACTTCATCCTCACGGCCGGGCACTGCGGGCCCGACGGTTCCGTGTGGTTCGCCGACACCCGGGGCACCCAGCAGATCGGCCAGACGATCGAGCAGAACTTTCCCGGCGCCGACTACTCCCTGGTCCAGTACGCGGGCGGGGATGCCGGTGCCGGGGCGGACGTCGTGTCCATCGGTGAGGGCAAGGGCGTACGGATCACCGGTGCGGCCGATCCCGCCGTCGGGCAGCGAGTGTTCCGCAGCGGCAGCACGAGCGGGTTGCGCGACGGTGAGGTGACGGCGCTCAACGCCACGGTGAACTACCCCGAGGGCACGGTCACGGGGCTGATCGAGACGAACGTGTGCGCCGAACCCGGCGACAGCGGCGGCCCGATGTTCTCGGAGGGGGTCGCGCTGGGGGTGACGTCGGGGGGCAGCGGTGACTGCAACGCCGGGGGTACGACGTTCTTCCAGCCCGTGACCAAGGCGCTGGCCGCGCTCGACGTCAAGCTGATCGTGGCGGCGCAGAACGGCTCGGGTCAGCAGGGCGCCTCGCCGGCTCCGTCCGCGTCGGCGCCGCAGGGCGCGGTCTCGCCCGGTGACGCGTCGCCCGGTTCGTCGGCGCCGGTGACCGGCGCGGACGCCGTGACGCTGCTGTCCCGGCTGGCGGACCCGAAGAACGTCGGGCCGGGTCTGCTGGTCATCGCGGGCAGCCTGGTCGCGCTGGCGGCGACCCGGTTCATCCGCGCGGAGCAGGACCGCAAGGCGTACCGGCGGTACTACTCGGCGACCTGGGGGTGACGGGGCCGGCCGGCACCCCAGGGGCGCGGGACGACGGGACGAGGAGTGCGGCGCCTCGGCGAGGACGAGTCCGCCGGGTCGGCCGAGGTCGGTGCGAGGAGGGCACCCTCCCGGGGCAGGAGTGCCCCGGGAGGGTGTTCCGATGTGTGGAGAGGTACGTCGAGGAGGAGGTTCGGGCCCGCACCGAGGCGAGTGCTCAGGCCGCCTTCACCGGCTGGAGGGCCGCGGCGGCCCACTCCAGGACAAGGCGCTGGTATTCCTCGCGCTGCTCGACGCTCAGTGTCCCGCCCGACCGGCGCCACAGCGCCCGGATCTCCTCGTTGACCTCGTCAGCCGATCGCTCGGAGGCGAATTCAACAGTGATGGACATGCTGTGAAGCATACGGATCCCGAGGTGAAGGCGCTGTGAGTAAGCACACTTAATGCGGACAAATCGGACCGTGTTGCTGATCACGTCCATCTGCCCGTCCAGGTCGCCGAGTTCAGGCTTCCGCCGCCCCCAGCACCAGCACCTGGATCGCGAGAACCGCCGCGCCACGTGCCCAGTCGTGAAAATCGGACACCTTGGTCTCCAGGTCGACGGGCGCGGCCAGCGGATGCCGGAGGGCGCGGATGGTGTCCGCCACAGTCTTGCCCGCGACCTCCATGAGGCCCACGCCTTCTCCGGCGAGGAGGATCTTCTGGGGCAGCACGAAGTTGGCGATCTGCGCGACCAGGGTGCCGAGGGCCCGGGCCGCCTCCTCGATGACACGGGCGGGCATCGGCTCGCCCGCAGCGGCGAGGTCGAGGATCTCCTCGTACGTCCGGTCCCGGCCGGTGGCGGCCTGGACCTGATAGCGGATGTTGGGAATGGTCAGCAGGGAGACGGCGCTGCCGCGGGCCCCGTCGGGAGTGAGCGGGCCGTTGGGGTCGATGATCCAGTGGCGGCCGAAGCCGCGGTCCTCTTCGGCGTACGGCACCCGCTTGCCGCCCAGGACCAGCCCGTAGCCGATGCCGGCGCCGATGGTGAGGACGACGAAGCGGTCGAGGCCACGGCCGGCGCCGAACCAGGTCTCCGCCTCGACGAGGGCGGCGACGTCGTTCTCCACGACGACCGGCAGCCCCGTGCGCTCCTCGACCAGTTCGGCGAGCGGTACGTCACTCCAGTTCAGGAACGGTGACTCCCCGACCACGGAGCGGTCCTCGACGAGGCCGCCCACGCCGATGCCGATGCCGGCGAGCCGGGGATGGCCGGCGGCGAGCGCGTCGGCCATCTCACCCAGCACCTCCACCACCGCGGCGGGATCGCGGCTGATGAGCGGGCGGTCGTGGCGGGCGACGATCTCGCTTCTGAGAGTGGTCACGACGCCGTAGACCATCTCCTCGGTGATCTTGAACCCGATGAAGGCGCGGGATTCGGCGACGACGTCCAGCGGCTGCGACGGGCGGCCCTGGCGCACCTCCATCGGGGCCCCCGCCTCGGGGACCTCGACGAGGACGCCCGACTCGATCAGCGGCTTGGTCAGCCGGGTGAGGCTGCCCGCGGACAGGTCGAGCCGCCGGGCGAGTTCGGTGCGGGACAGAGGGCCACCGAGGAGCACCTCGATGGCCACCGAGCGCTCACCCGGACTGAGCGGAAGCCAGCTGGCGGCTACTGGGGTCATGGTCGTCAGACTCCCATATTATTTTTTTCCTCATGAAACCAACCATGGCAGTCTAATGCCGCCGGGCGGGCTTGAAGGAGATGTTCGCCGCACCTCTTGACGGCTGGATTCTTCCGCGACAAAAGTAAGTCGCCGAGGACGAGCCGCGGACGAGGGAGTCTCCCGATGACCATCGCCTCCAGTAGCCCTCCGTCGCGTCTGCCCCTGGGCGGCGCGGAGGGGGCAGGGACCAAGTCGAGGACGAGGCGGGCACGCTCCCGCGAGAACCAGGGGGACGGGCGGCTCGCCGCGGTCTTCATCGCTCCGGCGCTGCTGGGCTTCCTGGTCTTTCTGCTCTGGCCGACGCTGCGGGGCGTCTATCTGAGCTTCACGCGGTTCAACCTGCTCACGCCGGCGGAGTGGGTGGGGCTCGACAACTACGTGCGGATGGTCCACGACCCGATCTTCTGGAACTCGTTGACGGTCACCGTCGAGTACGTCTTCATCAACATCGGCGTCCAGACGGTGGCGGCGCTGGCCATCGCCGTTCTGCTCCAGCGGCTGACCCAGTCGGCGCTGCTGCGGGGCATCGTGCTCACCCCGTACCTGATGTCGAACGTCGTCGCCGGACTGGTCTGGCTGTGGATCCTCGACACCCAGCTCGGCATCGGCAACGAGATCATCAGCGCCGTCGGGGTGGACCGCATACCGTTCCTCGCCGACGAGACCTGGGCGATCCCCACCATCGCCCTGATCAACGTCTGGCGGCACGTCGGCTACACCGCCCTGTTGCTCTTCGCCGGTCTCCAGGCGATCCCGAACGACATGTACGAGGCCGCGAAGGTGGACGGCGCGAGCGAGTGGCGGATGTTCTGGCGGATCACGATGCCGCTGCTGCGTCCGGTCCTGGCGGTCGTTCTGATCATGACGGTGATCGGTTCGTTCCAGGTGTTCGACACGGTCGCCGTGACGACCGCGGGCGGTCCGGCGAACGCCACGAACGTCCTCCAGTACTACATCTACGGTTCCGCCTTCGGCCGCTTCCAGTTCGGCTACGCCTCGGCGATGTCCGTCGCCCTGCTGGTCGTGCTCAGCGCGATCACCGTCCTGCAGTACCGGCTCACCCGGGCCGGCCAGACCGACCTCGGCTGACGGAAGGAGACAGCGAGATGGCTGCCGTGACAACGACCACGACGACCGTACGGCCGGTCAGGCGCAGGTTCTCCCCGGGGCGGGCCGCCGCCTGGGCCGTGATGGGTCTCATCGTCCTCATCACCCTGCTGCCGTTCTACTGGATCCTGCGCACCGCGCTCTCCACCAACGCGGGGCTCAACGCCGACCCCACCGATCCACTCCCCGTCGATCTCACCGGCACCGGCTTCCAGCGGGCCCTCGGCCTGCAGTCGGCCGAGGAAGCGGTCGCACAGGGCGGCGCGGGCGGCGGGCTCGACTTCTGGCGCTACCTGCTCAACTCGGTGATCGTCTCGACACTGATCACCGGCTGCCAGATCTTCTTCTCCGCGATGGCCGCGTACGCCTTCTCACGGCTGCGCTGGCGCGGCCGTGACAAGGTGTTCGGCCTGTTCCTGGCCGGGCTGATGGTGCCGACCATCTTCACACTGCTGCCCAACTTCGTGCTCATCAAGCAACTCCACCTGGTGGACACGCTCCTGGGCATCGCGCTGCCCAGTCTCTTCATGACCCCGTTCGCGGTGTTCTTCCTGCGGCAGTTCTTCATGAACATCCCCGGGGAGGTCGAGGAGGCCGCGCTGCTCGACGGCGCCGGGAAGGTCAAGATCTTCTTCCGGGTCGTCCTGCCGATGGCGTCCACGCCGATCATCACGCTGGGCGTGCTGACGTACATCACCTCCTGGAACGACTACTTCTGGCCGCTGATGGTCTCCTACAGCGACAGCTCGCGCGTGCTGACCGTGGCGCTGGCGGTCTTCCGGGCGCAGACCCCGGCGACCGGCGTCGACTGGTCGGGGCTCATGGCGGCGACGCTGATCGCCGCGCTGCCGATGCTGGTGCTGTTCGCCTGCTTCGCCCGCCGCATCGTCAGCTCCATCGGCTTCACCGGGATCAAGTGAGGGAACGCCCATGCGACTTCGTAAGCTGACGGCGCTCGCCGGAGCGCTGGCCCTGTCCCTGGTGGCCGGCTGTGCGCACGGCGGCTCCGCCGGATCGTCCGCGAACACGGTGACGTACTGGCTGTGGGACGCCAACCAGCTGCCCGCCTACCAGGCCTGTGCCAAGGGGTTCGAGAAGGAGAACCCAGGACTCGACGTCAAGATCACCCAGTTGGGCTGGACCGACTACTGGACCAAGCTCACCGCCGGCTTCATCGCGGGCACCCAGCCCGACGTGTTCACCGACCACATCCAGAACTTCGGCCAGTTCGCCGACCTGAAGGTCCTCGAGCCGCTCGACGACCTCGGCATCAAGGACTCCGACTACCAGCCCGGACTCGCCGCCAACTGGATCGGCCAGGACGGCCACCGGTACGGCGCTCCCAAGGACTGGGACACGGTCGCGCTCTTCTACAACCAGAAGATGGCACGGGACGCCGGGCTGACCGCCGAACAGCTGAACAACCTGGCCTGGAACCCCAAGGACGGCGGCACCTTCGAGAAGGCCGTCGCCCACCTGACGATCGACAGGAACGGCAGGC
This sequence comes from Streptomyces sp. V4I8, assembly GCF_041261225.1. Taxonomy (GTDB): domain Bacteria; phylum Actinomycetota; class Actinomycetes; order Streptomycetales; family Streptomycetaceae; genus Streptomyces. The sequence continues at coordinate 9,632,468 of NZ_JBGCCN010000001.1, read as the reverse complement.
GCGGCGACGAGCCGGGCTTCGACAAGAACAACGTCAAGGTGTACGGCCTGGCCAGCAACGGCGGCGGCTTCGGCGACGGCCAGACGCAGTGGAGCAACTTCGCGGCCTCCGCCGGATGGAACTACCTGGACAAGCCGCGCTGGGGCACGAAGTACCAGTACGACAGCAAGACCTTCCAGTCCGTCATCAAGTGGTACTTCGGTCTCGCCAAGAAGGGCTACATGCCCCCGCTCTCCGACTACAACGTCCAGTCCAACCAGGCGAGCACACAGGTCGCCGCCGGGAAGGCCGCCGCCGCGTTCGACGGGGCCTGGATGATCTCCAGCTACGCGGGCTTCAAGGGCCTGGACATCAAGAGCGCACTCACGCCGGTCGGTCCGACCGGCAAACGCGCCACCATGATGAACGGTCTCGCCGACTCGATCACCAAGGCCGCCAGGAACAAGGAGGGCGCCCGCAAGTGGGTGGCGTATCTGGCCTCGGACGAGTGCCAGACCGTCGTCGGCCGGTACGGGGTCGTCTTCCCCGCCACTCCGGCCGGGACCAGGGCCGCCACCGCCGCATACGACAAGAAGGGCATCGACGTCTCGGCCTTCACCGAACCCGTGGCCGACAAGAAGCGCTTCCGGACCTTCTCGTATCCGATCGCCAGCTACTCGGCGGACATGACGGCGCTCATGATGCCCGCGATGGAGGACATCTACGGCAACGGAAAGCCCGTGAGCAGCCTCGACGAGACCAACGACCAGATCAACCTCATCCTCGGCCAGTGAAAGGCACACCCTCCATGACGTTCTCCCTCGGCATCGTCGGCGCCGGCCAGTTCTCCGGCCAGTTCGCCACGCTGTTCCAGGCCCACCCCGGTGTCAGCGACGTGTACGTCACCGATCTGCTGCCCGAGCGGGCCGAGCAGCTCGCCGACGCGCAGGGACTGGCCGGCACCTTCCCCTCGTACGAGGCGATGCTGGAGTCGAAGGCCGTCGACGCGGTCGCGATCTTCACCCAGCGCTGGACCCACGGGCCGCTGGTGGTCCAGGGCCTGAACGCCGGCAAGCACGTCTACTCCGCGGTTCCCATGGCGATCACCACCCAGGAGATCGCGGCGATCATCGACGCCGTCAAGGCGACCGGTCTGACCTACATGATGGGCGAGACCAGCGAGTACAACCCGGCGACCGTGCACGCCCGCAACCAGATCGCCGAGGGCGCCTTCGGCCGGCTCTTCTACGCCGAGGGCGACTACGTCCACGACATGGACCTGGGGTTCTACGAGGCGTACCAGTACAGCGGCGGCGAGAACTGGAAGGCGACGGCCAGCTATCCCCCGCTGCTGTACCCGACGCACGCGGTGGGCGGTGTGCTGGGGGCCTGGCGCACCCACGCGGTGAGCGTGTCGGCGATCGGCGTCGTGGACGACCGCGGCGACGGTGTCTTCGACAAGTCCGTCAGCCAGTTCGGCAACGACGTCTCCAACGCGACCGCGCTGTTCGAGGTGGCGGGCGGAGGCTCGTTCCGCACGAACGAGTTCCGGCGGGTCGGCTACCCCTCGCACATAAGGGAGTCGCGGTTCCGGTTCTTCGGCACCGAGGCGAGCATGGAGCAGCTCGCCACCGTGGCCCTGTGGCAGGACAAGAAGGGCGTCAAGGACATCAGCGAACTGCTGGAACCCAAGCCCACCATGGCTCCTGACGACCCGTCACTCCAGCACATCGCGCCGGATCTGCGGGCCGCCTTCACCTCGGGTTCGGCGCCGGTGCACGACCGGTCGCGGCTGCCCCGGGCGTTCGACCACCTGCACAACGGCCACGAGGGCAGCCACCACTTCCTGGTGGACGACTTCGTGACCGCGGTCAACAGCCGCAGCCTGCCGTCCGTGAACGCGTGGGTGGCGGCCCGCTACACCCTGCCGGGCATCGTCGCGCACGAGTCCGCGCGGCGGGCGGGGTCAGGCTGGAGATCCCGGACTTCGGTGACGCCCCCGAGGCGTGACGTTTCTCCGCGAGCCGGGTACCCGGGGTTCTCAGGTGCCCGGCTTGCGGCCGTACACGTAGACGTCGTCGCCGTTCTTCAGCAGCGACCAGTACTTCTTCGCGTCGGTCTTGGTCATGTTGACGCAGCCGTGCGAGCCCGGCGGGTTCCACATGCTGACGCCGACCGAGTGGAAGGCCTGGCCGCCGTCGAAGAACTGGGAGTAGGGCATCGGCACGTTGTAGATGCTCGACACGTGGTCGATGTTCCGGAAGTAGACCTTCTTCAGGCCGGTGCGCGTCTCGTAGCCGTCGCGGCCGGTGCGGACCGGGACCGGGCCGTAGACCAGCTTCTTGCCGTCCTGGATCCAGCTCAGCTGGAGCGTGAGGTTCACACAGGCGATGCGGCCCTTGTTGACGGGGCACTTGCCGTCCTTGTTGGGATTGTCGCCGACGGCCTTCTGCTTCAGCATCAGGTCCATCACGCCCCAGGTGACGGGACCCGCGTAGCCCGCGTTCGGGGTGATGCCGTGCTTGGTCTGGAAGGCCTGGATGGCCTTGCAGTCGGCACTGGACTGCTTGCCGTCGACCGGTCGGCCGAGGAACTTCTCCACCTTCTTCTGATACGGCCCGGTCTGGGTCGTGCAGCTCGGGGCCGCCTGCGCCGGTGCGGCGGCGAGCGTCAGCGCGAGCGGTGCGACGAGTCCTCCGGTGATGCCGAGTGCGACGGCGCGCCGTCTGCGTATGTCCCCCATGGCCGGGCCTTCCCTTGTGTTTGTGCGGTCTCTGCTGGCTAGACGGGTGCGCGGGGAGATCGGTTGTGCGAGCCGACAGGTCTGTGACCGAACGGTGAAGTTGTGCCTACGCTGCCGCTCATGCACTCCACACTCGCCGCCGATCTGGCCCGCCTCCCCGAGATCCTGCGGTCCACGCGCGACCTCGCCGCGCGGGAACTGGCCGGCCCGGCCGAGCGGCCGGTCGTACGCCTGGAGGCCGCGCCCGGCCGGGAGGGCCTCCCGGCCGAAGGTGTCGGGGCCGGGGGTGCCCTCACCGGGTTCGCCGAACGGTGGGCCCCGGTTTCTCCGACTCTGCCGGTCCGCGCTACCTCGGCTTCGTCACGGGCGGTACACGCGCCGCGGGCGACCGGACGCGGACGGACGCCTCCGGCGGGCGGCCGAGGTCGCCGTGGACAGCCCGGGAGGAGGCTTGCGGGTCGGCCGCCCCGCCCCAGTACGATCCCGCTTCATGGATCCGGCCGCGATGTCACCGCCCCCAGCCGGCATCAGCCTGCGCCACTTGCTGATGGCCCTGGGTGACACCCTGGTGGAGGTGCAGGCCGCTCCCGCCGGGCTCGACGTCGAGATCCGGGGCGTTGCCCTGCTCGACCCGGAGGACCCTCCGACCGCCCAGCGGGGCGAGTTGGTCCTCGTCATCGGTGCCCGTGGCCGTGCCGCCTTTCCCGCGCTGCGGGCCGCCGCCCGCGACGGAGCCGCCGCCGTCGTGGTCAAGCTGGACGGCCCCGGTCAGGTCGCGGCCCTCAGCGAGACCGCCGCCGAGGCCGGTGTCGCCCTGCTCTCGCTGCGCGGCGAAGCACGCTGGGAGCAGGTGAACGCGTTGGCCCGCGCCGCCCTCGACGACGCCCCTCCGGGACACCCCGGCGAACGGGCCGAGGAGGGCGACCTGTTCTCCCTCGCCCAGACCACCGCCGTCCTCACCAGCGGCATCGTCAGCATCGAGGACGCCGCCAACCGGGTGCTGGCCTACTCCCGCTCCACCGACTCCGACGAGATCGACGACCTGCGGCGGCGCTCCATCCTCGGCTGGCAGGGCCCGGAGGCGTATCTGGTGAAGCTGCGCGAGTGGGGCGTGTTCCAGCACCTGCACTCCAGCGACCAGGTGATCGGCATCGACAGCCACCCGGAGCTGGGCATCCGCCGCCGGCTCGCGGTGGCGATCCGGTCCGGGGACCGGCAGCTGGGAACCATCTGGGTGCAGGAGGGCTCGACGCCGCTGTCCGAACACTCGGAGCAGGCGCTTCTGGGCGCCGCCCGGGTCGCCGCGCACCACCTGGTACGCCGCCGCCGGGAGCTCTCCGAGGACCTGACACTCACTCGGACACTGCTCGCCGGACTTCTGGAGGGGAGCACCGGGCCGCAGCCGCTCGCCACCCACCTGGGATTCGACGCCTCCCTCCCGGCCGCCGTCCTGGGGTTCTCGTACGGGACGGCGGGGGTCGCCGGGCCGGAGCCGAGCCATGTCGGCGCCGCACCGGAGCTGACCCACACCGAGGTCACCAACCTGATCTCGGTGCACATCGCCGCGCGGCACCGCAGTGCGCGGGTCACCCAGCTCGACCCCCGGATCTACGTGCTGCTGCCCCAGCTGCCCCGCAGCATCGACACGGACACGCTGCGCGGCTGGTGCCAGGAGATCACCGACGCCGCACGCCGTCACCTGGGCCTGCCGCTGCGTGGCTCGGTCGGCTGCCTGGTGTCCGGGCTCGGCGACGCCGTCGAGTCCCGCCGGGAGTCCGACCGCGTCCTCGACGCCATGATGGGCGCAGGCCTTCCCACCGCGGTCGCCGCGCTGCCCGACATCCAGGCGGAAGTGCTGATCAGCGAGATGCTGACGCTGCTCGCCGCCCACCCCGAGATACGGGATCCGCGACTGACCGCTCTGGTGGCGCACGACAGCCGGCACCAGGGCCGACTGGCCGAGTCCCTGCTGGCCTACCTCAACGCCTTCGGTGACGTCCGGGAGGCCGCCACCCAGTTGCATGTGCACCGCAACACGCTGCGCTACCGCATTCGCCGGGCCGAGGAGCTGACCGGTCTCGATCTGAGCCGTCCCGACCAGCGCCTGCTGGCCATGCTCCAGCTGCGGCTGCCACCCACCGGCTGACGCCGACTCCGCATTGGCCGATCGAACAGGTATGGCGGCGGAATCTGTCCCCTCGAACAAACACCTCGCCACCCGGCGCCCCTAAGCTTGCGCAAATCCACTTCCGCAAGTGATGCGGCCCACCTCCCACAAGGAGGCGGAGCGAAGCACCGCCGCTCGGCGACGACCGCCTCAGTGCGGCATCCGGACTCCCCGGCATGCTCGTCCAACCACCGATCCACCCCGACCATGCGTCGATCCATCGATCCGAGCTGCCACTCCCCCTGGCCCTCCCCACCATGCAATGGATGTCGACATGACTACACGTCCCCCTGGTTCTCTGACCCCTGACACCGCTCCGCCCCCAGCTGGTCAGCCCCCGGAGCAGGCAGGTCTGCGGGCCGGTCTCAAGAACCGCCATCTGTCGATGATCGCCATCGGCGGAGTGATCGGCGCCGGTCTCTTCGTGGGTTCCGCCTCCGGAATCGCAGCCGCCGGACCCGGCATCCTGGTGTCGTACGTGCTGGTCGGCGCCCTGGTCGTCTTCGTGATGCGGATGCTCGGCGAGATGGCCGCGGCCAATCCGAGCTCGGGCTCCTTCTCCGCCTACGCGGACCGGGCGCTCGGGCGCTGGGCCGGGTTCTCGATCGGCTGGCTGTACTGGTTCTTCTGGGTCGTCGTGCTCGCCGTGGAGGCGACCGCGGGTGCGGTCATCCTGGAGGGATGGGTCCCCGCCGTACCGCAGTGGGCCTGGGCGCTGATCGTGATGGTGGTACTCACGGCCACGAACCTGGCCTCGGTCGGCTCCTTCGGCGAGTTCGAGTTCTGGTTCGCGGGCATCAAGGTCGTCGCCATCGCGGGCTTCATCGTCCTCGGCGGCCTGGCGATCTTCGGTGTGCTGCCCGGCTCCGACCACACCGCGACCGGCTTCGGCAATCTCACCGAGCACGGCGGCTTCCTGCCCAACGGGCCCGGCGCGATCCTCACCGGCATCCTGCTGGTCGTCTTCTCCTTCATGGGCAGCGAGATCGTCACCCTCGCCGCCGGTGAGTCCCCGGACGCGCAACGAGCGGTCGCCAAGGCCACCAGGAGTGTCATCTGGCGGGTCGGCGTCTTCTACGTCGGCTCGATCCTCGTCGTGGTCTCGCTGCTGCCGTGGAACGACCCCTCGATCAAGAAGCACGGCTCGTACGTGGCGGCCCTGGACTCGATCGGCATCCCGCACGCCGGGCAGATCATGAACATCGTCGTGCTGACCGCCGTGCTGTCCTGTCTCAACTCCGGCCTCTACACCGCTTCCCGCATGGCCTTCTCGCTCGGACAGCGCGGCGACGCCCCGCAGGCCTTCGTCCGCACGAACCCCCGCGGTGTCCCGCAGGCCGCGATCCTGGCCTCGGTGGCCTTCGGCTTCGTCGCCGTCGCCTTCAACTACCTGTGGCCGGACACGGTCTTCCAGTTCCTGCTGAACTCCTCGGGCGCGGTGGCGCTCTTCGTGTGGCTGGTCATCTGCTTCTCGCAGCTCCGGATGCGGGGGATCATCCTGCGCGAGAGCCCGGAGAAACTCGTGGTCCGGATGTGGCTGTTCCCGTATCTGACGTGGGCGACGATCGGGATGATCTCCTTCGTGCTCCTCTACATGCTCACCGACGACAGCGAGGGCGGTGGCCGCAGTCAGGTGCTGCTCTCCGTGCTCGTCGCCGCCCTGGTGATCGCGATCTCGGTGGTCCGGGAGCGGATCCGCGGCAACGGCACCAAGGAGACGGCCGCGCCGCTGTAGCAACGGCGAACCGTCTGCCAGGCTCCCCGCCACGTCGGCGGGGAGCCGTCCTGTCGGCCGCTCATGCGCTTCCACGCCCCCGAGTCCCCCCATGGAACCCCGTGTTGACCGCTGTCAGGCCGCCGTCGACGGTGAGGGTGGTGCCGGTGATCCAGGCCGCGTCGCGGGAAGCCAGGAAGGTGACCGCGGCGGCGATGTCCTCGGGCTCCCCGACCCGGCCCAGCGGGTACAGCGGGCAGACCGCGTCCAGCTCCGCGTCCCGCCCCTCCCACGCCGAGGTGCGGACCGTGCCCGGCGCCACCAGGTTCACGCGGACTCCCCTGGCTGCCGCATGCCCGGCGAGGGTGCGGGTGAGGGAGCCGAGGCCGGCCTTGGCGGCACTGTAGGCGTGGTTGCCGAAGTCCTGGACGCCGTTGACGGAGCCGATGTTCACGATGGCACCGCGTCCGGTGGCGGCGAGGTGCGGGAGGGCGGCACGGCAACAGCGGTAGGGACCGGTCAGGGTGATGTCGAGGTCATCTGCCCACGCCTCGTCGGAACCGTCCTCGAAGAGGGGCGTATCGGGGGTGCAGCGGGCTGCGCTGTTGACCAGGACGTCGAGCGAGCCGAAGGCGCGGGCGGCATGGGCGACGGCTGCCTCGACGGACGCCCGGTCCGCCACGTCGCACGCGAGTGCCTGCGCCATGAGCCCGTCGTCCCGTAGCGCCGCCGCGGTCTGCTCTGCCTCGGCGCCGTCCACGTCGGTCACCAGCACGCGGGCCCCCTCCTGCGCGAACCGCCTGGCGGTGGCGGCGCCGATGCCGCGGGCCGCGCCGGTGACGACAACTCCGTAGTCTGCGAAGCGTGTTGTGTCCGTCATGACGCCGAACGGTACTGCCGCGGTGATCGTCCGGGCAGATACCGTGCCGTCATGTCCGCGTTCATTCAGCAACTTCCCGCGCTCATCGGCGTCGTCATCGGCGCGCTCGGTTCCTATCTGGCGGTCGTGCGGGGCGACCAGGTGAGGTTCCGGCGGGAGCAGGCGGCGCGCTGGGAGGAGCGGCGGCTCGCGGTGTACGCCGACTACGCGCAGTCGGTGAAGAAGACGGTCACGGTGACGTACCGGGTCGCCGCCAACGCCGGCGTCGATCCGCACCCCGATCCCCTGACCCTCGAAGAGGCCCAGCCGCTGCTGGCCGACGCGACCACCCGCCGCGATCCTTCGGGTGAAGCGCTGATCATGCTGGGCAGCCGCACCGTGGTGGAGAAGGCGAGGGCCTGGGTCGTGACGGAGATGGAGATGGAGCGGTTCGTGCGGGAGGGCCGGGACGACCGTGCGGCCTGGCGGGCGCTGCTGGAGCGGCAGCGCGCCGGCCGCGAGGGCTACTACACGGCCGTACGCGACGATCTGGGCCTGCCACCGGGCCACTCCGCGCGCTGGCCGCTCCCCGCGGCCGATCCGGTGACGCCTCAGCGGTAGCCGGACGTGTCCGCCGGCTTCCCCGCGTCCTGGACCTCGACGAGGTAGCGCCAGGCGTCGGGGCGGCTGCCGTCGAGGTCCGTGAATCCGTAGACCGACGCGAGCTGTCCGCTGGAGAGGGACGCGCCGTTCCAGCGGGCCACGTCGGGGTCGGCGGCGAGGGCGGCGACGGCGCGGCCCACATAGCGCGGTGTCTCGGAGATGGCGAAGTGCGGGACGCGTTCGAGGGCGTCGCGCCAGTTGTCCTCGCGTACCTCGAAGGCGTCGAGCATCATCTCCGAGCGCAGCCAGCCCGGGGTCAGCGCGACGGCGGTGGCGCCGCGTGGTCCGAGTTCATGGCCGAGGGAGAAGGCCATGCGCAGGACGGATGCCTTGGCGAGGTCGTAGAAGAAGGAGCTCCGGTAGTTCTCGCGGTTGTAGTCCGCCGTGCCGTCGGTCATCTCGACCACGAGTCCGCCCGGCCGGCGCAGCAGCAGGGGCAGGGCGTGGTGGCTGGTGATGGCGTGGGTCTCTACCGCGAGTCGGAGCAGCCGTAGGCCCTTGTCCAGGTCGTGCTCCCAGACGGGGCTGTCCCAGGCGAAGAGCTTCTCGCCGCCCCAGATGTCGTTGACGAGGACGTCCAGGCAGCCCTGTTCGTCGGCGATGCGGTCGACGAGGGTGCGGACCTGGGCGGGGTCGAGGTGGTCGGTGGGTACGGCGATGCCGTGGCCGCCCGCCTCGGTGACCAGGTCGGCGGTGTCCTCGATGGTCTCGGGGCGGTCGTACTCCGAGCGCCGGGCGCGTGTGCTGCGTCCCGTCACGTAGACGGTGGCGCCGGCCGCGCCGAGCTCCACGGCGATGCCGCGTCCGGCCCCCCGTGTCGCCCCGGCGACCAGTGCGACCCTGTCCTTGAGCGGCTGTGACATGTCCGGCCTCCCGACCCTGTGCGAGCGCTGTCGCCATCGAGAGTGCCGGGTAAGCCGGACATCTTCTGTCGTCTTTTTAACGGTCCTGTCGGCGTAGGTCGGCAGGAACCAGATGTGGCCGCCGTTGTCGGTCTCGTGGACGAAGTCGCGCAGGGCGGTGCTCTCGGCGATGTGGTGGGAGACGTCGCCGACCACGGCGAGGCGCAGCCGGTAGTTCGCGAACTTCTGCATCACCGCGCCCGCGACGCCCGACCGCAGCCGGAAGAACTCGTCGGCGATCCGCTCGACGGGCACCGCGACCAGCTCGGCCTCCTGCCCGAAGGCGTCACCGATCAGATCGAGCGCCGCGCTCTCGCCGTCCAGGGTCGGTCCGTCGGGAGCGCAGCGCAGGACGCGTACGTCATGCAGGGTCACGAGCGTGTCGGTGGTGGTCATGGGGCGTGATCGTACGGCCGCCTCTCGCCCTCGACCACGGGTTTTCCCGCCTGCCGACCGTGGTTTCCGGCCTCGTGGGCCTGGCCCTGGGCCTCAGGTGTCAGTGGCCTCGGTCGAGCCACTCCTGGAGGTGGGGTGCCTCCGCGCCGATGGTGGTGGCGTCGCCGTGGCCGGTGAGGACCTTGGTGTCGGGCGGGAGGGCGAGCAGGCGGGTGCGGATCGAGTCGATGATCGTCGGGAAGTGGGAGTAGGAACGGCCGGTGGCGCCGGGGCCGCCCTCGAAGAGGGTGTCGCCGGTGAAGACGACGCCGAGCCCGGGGTCGTGCAGGCAGACCGCGCCCGGCGCGTGTCCCGGGGTGTGCAGGACGGTCAGGTCGGCGCCCGCCGCCTCGATGATCTGCCCGTCCACGAGGTGGGCGTCGGGGTCGCGGTCCGGATGGGTCTGCTTCCACAGGGGCAGGTCGTCGGGGTGCAGCCAGATGGTGGCGCCGGTGCGGTCGGCCAGGGCGGGCGCGGCGTCGATGTGGTCGTTGTGGGCGTGGGTGCACACGATCGCGGTGAGGCGCCGGTCGCCGACGGCCTCGGCGATGGCGTCGGCGTCATGGGCGGCGTCGATGACGATCACCTCGTGGTCGTCGCCGACGAGCCACACGTTGTTGTCGACGTCCCAGGTGCCGGTGCCGCCGTCGAGCGTGAACTGCCCGGAGGTGACGAGGCGTTCGATGCGGGGAGCCATCAGAGCATCACCACCGAGCGCAGGACGTCGCCGTGGTGCATGCGCTCGAACGCCTTCTCCACCTCGTCCAGTTGGATGGTCTCGGTCACGAACGCCGCCAGGTCGAGGCGGCCCTGCAGATGCAGGTCGATCAGCATCGGGAAGTCCCGGCTCGGCAGGCAGTCGCCGTACCAGGACGACTTCAGGGCGCCGCCGCGGCCGAAGACGTCCAGCAGGGGCAGTTCCAGCTTCATCTCCGGGGTGGGTACGCCGACGAGGACGACCGTGCCGGCGAGGTCGCGGGCGTAGAAGGCCTGTTGGTACGTTTCCGGGCGGCCGACCGCCTCGATGACGACGTCGGCGCCGAACCCGCCGGTCAGCTCGCGGATCGTCTCGACCGGGTCGGCCTGGCGGGAATTGACCGTGTGGGTGGCGCCCAGGGTGCGGGCCTTGTCCAGCTTGCGGTCGTCGATGTCCACGGCGATGATCCTCGCCGCTCCGGCCAGGCTCGATCCGGCGATCGCCGCGTCGCCGACGCCGCCGCAGCCGATCACCGCGACGGTGTCGCCGCGGCCGACGTTGCCGGTGTTGATCGCGGCACCGATCCCGGCCATCACCCCGCAGCCCAGCAGGCCTGCCACCTGCGGGGCCACCGCCGCGTCGACCTTGGTGCACTGGCCGGCCGCGACCAGGGTCTTCTCCGCGAAGGCGCCGATACCGAGCGCCGGCGAGAGTTCCTGACCGGTGGAGGCCAGGGTCATCCTCTGCTTCGCGTTGTGGGTGTCGAAGCAGTACCAGGGCCGCCCGCGCAGACAGGCCCGGCAGTTCCCGCACACCGCACGCCAGTTGAGGATCACGAAGTCACCGGGGGCGACGTCCGTGACGCCGTCGCCCACCGACTCCACCACGCCGGCCGCCTCGTGCCCCAGCAGGAAGGGGAAGTCGTCGCTGATGCCGCCCTGCTTGTAGTGCAGGTCGGTGTGACAGACCCCGCAGGCCTGGATCTGTACGACGGCCTCGCCCGGCCCCGGATCGGGCACGACGATCGTCTCCACCCGCACCGGCTCGTCCTTGCCGGCCGCGATCACGCCGCGTACTTCCTGCGCCATGGTGCCTCACCCTTCCTCGGCGGCTCTCCGTCCACTGCCGACCCTAGTTGTGACTGATCGGTAAAGGCACGGAGTGAAGTCCTTCACGTCGCCTTCCGGCCACTCCGAAAATACCCCCGGGGGTACCTCTGCTAGCGTGTTCGTATACCCCCCGGGGTAATGCGCCTCGGGTTTCACGAGGAGAGGAGTGCTGCCGTGTACTTCGTCGACAGCATCGACGTGCCGGGACTGGGCAATCGCGGCTATCTGGCGGGCGCCGCGCACAGCGCCGTGGTGGTCGATCCGCCCAGGGACATCGACCGGGTGATCACTGCCGCCGCGCGCCGGGGCGTGCGCGTCACCCATGTCGTCGAGACCCATGTGCACAACGACTACGTGACCGGCGGCCTGGAGCTCGCCCGCCTCACCGGCGCCGCCTATCTCGTGCCGGCCGCGGCACGGGTCGGGTACGAGCGGGTGCCGGTCGCCGACGGGGACCGGACCGAGATCGACGACGGCCTGGCACTACGCGCCCTCGCCACTCCCGGCCACACTCCGCACCACACCTCGTACGTGCTGGAGGAGGCGGGTCACGCGGTGGCCGTCTTCACCGGCGGTTCGCTGCTGATCGGCACGGTGGGGCGGCCCGACCTGGTCGAACCGGGGCTGACGGGGCGGCTGGCGCGGGCGCAGTACGACTCCGCGCACCGGCTGGCCGCCGAGCTGCCCGACGAGACGGCCGTCCTGCCGACGCACGGCTTCGGCAGCTTCTGCTCGGCCACCCGGGCGGCGGGCGGGGCGACGACGACGATCGGGCGGGAGCGCGCCGTCAACGAGGCCCTGGTGAAGGACGTCGACGCGTTCGTCGCCGACCTGCTCGCCGGGCTGGACGACGTTCCGGCGTACTACGCCCACATGGGTCCGGTGAACGCGCAGGGCCCGGCTCCGGTGGATCTGACGCCGCCGCGCCCGGCCGACGCCGAGGAGATCGCGGCGCGGCTGGCCGCCGGGGAATGGGTGGTGGATCTGCGCCACCGGGTCGCGTTCGCCGAGGGACATGTCGCCGGGTCGCTCAACTTCGAGGCGGAGGGGCAGCTCGCCACGTATCTGGCCTGGCTGCTGCCGTGGGGCAAGCCGGTCACCCTGCTCGCCGAGACGCCGGCCCAACTGGCCGCCGCCCAGCGGGAACTCGTCCGGGTCGGCATCGACCGGCCGGCCGCGGCGGCGACCGGCTCCCCCGCCGACTGGACCCGCGAGGGCGGCCGGCCACGCTCCTTCCCGCGCGGCACCTTCGCCGAACTGGCCGCGGCGCGACCGAGCGCAGCACGACCGGCCGCGCGGGACGGGATCGTGGTCCTGGACGTACGGCGCGACTCCGAGCGCGACGCGGGCCACATCAAGGGCTCGCTGCACATACCGCTGCACCTGCTGCGCGACCGCCTTGCGGAGATACCGGACGGCACCGTGTGGGTGCACTGCGCCGGCGGGATGCGGGCGGCCGTCGCCGCCTCGCTGCTCGACGCGGCGGGGCGTGACGTCGTCGCCGTCGACGACTCGTTCGCCGCGGCCCGGGAGGCGGGGCTCCCCCTGGCGCGCGTCACTCCGGCCGAGGCCCTGACGCGGGCGGGCGAGGACGCCGTACTCGTGGACGTCCGCGAGCCCGACGAATGGGCCACCGGGCACGCTCCGGGCGCGGTCCTCGCGCCGCTCTCCTCGCTGACGGCCGGTGAACCGCTGCCGCGGACCGCGCAGGGCCGCCCGGTCGTCGCGATCTGCCGCTCCGGCGAGCGCTCCCGCGAGGCCGCGGCGCTGCTCACGGCGCGCGGCACGGACGTGGTGGACGTCATCGGCGGAATGCGCGCCTGGGCGGAGGCGGGGCTTCCCGTGGTGGCGGAGTCTTGTACCACCCCCGGCACCCCGAGGTGAGCGCGCTGGTCCTGGGCCTGTTCGCCGGTGGCGTCACGGGGCTCTCGCTGGGTGCGCTGGGAGGCGGCGGCAGTGTGCTGGCCGTGCCCGCGTTGATGTACCTGCTCGGTCTCACGCCCGCCGCGGCCGCCACCGCGAGTCTGGTCGTGGTCGCCGTCACCTCCGTCACCGCGCTCGGCGCCCACGCCCGCGCGGGCACGGTGCGGTGGCGCGCCGGGGCGCTGGTCGCGGCGGCCGGTCTGCTGCCCGCGGCGGTCGGCGGCGCTGTGTCCGGGCGGCTGCCCGCGGGCCTGCTCACCGGGGCGTTCGCGGTGACCGCGGCTCTCGCCGCGCTGCGCATGCTCCGGCCGTCGGACTCCGTACGCCACGACGACGTGCCGGTGCGTCACGGTCGGGTCGTCCGGGCCGGGGCCGGGCTCGGTGCGGTGACCGGTGTGCTGGGCGTGGGCGGGGGCTTCCTCGCCGTACCGGCGCTGGTGAACGTGGTGGGGCTGCGCATGCGGGCCGCCGTGGGCACGAGTCTGCTGGTCATCACCGTCAACTCGCTGGTGGCGCTGGCGGCCCGGGCCGGCTCGGCGGCGAGTGTCGACTGGACCGCCGTCGGACCGTTCGCCGCGGCGGCCGTGCTCGGCGCGTGGGACGGCAAGCGGCTCGCCGGGAAGGTCTCCGGCGGCACGCTTCAGCGGATCTTCGCCTGCGTCCTGCTGGCGGTGGCCGTGTTCATGCTGGGCGACGCGGTCGTATGACGATCGGGCGACCCGTCGGACCAGGTCCGGCCCCCCACCCCGAGTCCACTTGGCCCCTACGCCCTACGCCCTACGCCCTACGCCAGTGAAAGGAACAGCTTCTCCAGCCGTGCCTTCATCTGCTCCTTCGTCTCCCCGTTCCGCTGCCCCTGCTCGGCGTCGGTGAGGCACTGCTGGAGCCCGGTCGCGATGATCGCGAAACCGGCCCGGTCGAGGGCGCGGGAGGCGGCGGCGAGCTGAGTGACGACGTCCTCGCAGTCGCGGCCCTCCTCGATCATCTTGATCACTCCGGAGATCTGCCCCTGCGCCCGGCGCAGCCGGTTCAGCACCGACTTGAGGTCATCGCCCTCGAACTGCAGCTCCACGATCACTCCCCTGCATACCCCGCTGCATACCCTTGGGGGTATTTTACCCCCTACCCGGAAAGGATCTCACTTCCCATGACCCCGCCCCACGACCCCCGCGCGCTCGACGTCGACGAGGCCCGCACCCGCCTGCCCGGACTGACCGTCGTCGACGTCCGCACGCCGGGCGAGTACGCCGCCGGTCATGTTCCCGGCGCGCTGAACATCCCGCTGGACCACCTCGACAGCGCCCTGCCGGCACTGCGCCGGCTCCCCGGCGAGCGGCTGCTGTTGGTGTGCGCCTCCGGGGCACGCTCGGAGAACGCCTGCCGTGTCCTCGCCGAGCACGGGATACGCGCCATGACTCTGACGGGCGGCACGCAAGGCTGGGCGCAGCGCGGGCAGGAGCTGCACCGGCCGCCGTCGAGCCCGAGCGCCACCTGGTCCATGGAGCGTCAGGTCCGTTTCACCGCGGGCTCGATCGTCCTGGTCGGTCTCGGTCTCGGACTCCTGCACCCGGCCTGGCAGCTGCTCTCCGCCGGTATCGCGGGCGGTCTCGTCTTCTCGGCGCTCACCAACACCTGCGGCATGGCCGCCCTGCTGTCGCGGCTGCCGCACAACCGCCCGCGCCCCGCCGACCTCGAAGCGGCCCTGGCCGCGCTGGAGCGCCGCGGTCAGGCGCCGGTCACCTGAGGAAGTCCCGGACGGCCCGGGCGATGACGTCCTCGTCCAGGCCGTCCGCGCCGCCCAGGGGCAGCAGCCGGTGCGGTACGTGAACCAGCGTCTCGGCGACGTGCCGGGCCGACAGGCCGGGCAGCCCGGGCTCGACGAGCACGACGTCCGCGTGGTCGGCGGCCAGCACGGCCGTGCGCAGGCCGACCTCGTCGAAGGGCCGGACGGTGGCCGCGTAGAGCACGGCCAGGTCGAGGCCGGCCGTGGCGCGCAGCACCGGGTCGAGGGTGGCGCCGACCGCGAGGACGACGCCGTCGAGGCCCTCCCGGACGAGTTCGAAACCCTCGGCCAGGCCGCGCGGTTCGGTGTTGGACTCGCCGGAGAGGTGGACGAACGCCCGCTCGCCGCGCCCCACGGCGGACCGGATCACGCGACGCACCTCGTCGGGGTGTCCGGGGACGTGGACGGTCCAGCGCGGGTCGGTGGCGAAGCGTGCCAGTTCCTCCACGGCGCCGTATCCGACGAGGACGGTGCCGCGCCCGGCGCGCCCGGCGACGTGGGCGGCGGGCAGGGACTCGGTGACGGCCTGGAGCATGTCGGGGTGCATGGCCAATCCTCCTCGGGACGGGTTCCCACGGCACGTCAAGAATTCGTTGAGAAACAATTCGACGGCCGCTCATATGGCACTGGATTCCCCAGAGTTACCCCTCCCAGCCGGCTGTGAGTGAATCTTTAACAAGCCCACAGGAACGTAGCCATCTCTTTGCCCGGTCCGGGCATTCCGCAGGGTGTCCCCGCCCGCTGTGCTGCGTAACTTGGCAGTGGTCTTTCCCGTAGCCGAAAGCGGAAGGGGACATCCCGCCATGGTCGAGAACGAAACGTCTTACGCGGTCCGTCCGTTCGTCCATCTGATCGCGGGCCCGACCGGCGTCGGCAAGAGCGCGGCGGCCACCGAGCTGGCCCGGACGACCGGCGCCCCGATCGTCGTCGCCGACCGCTTGCAGTGCTTCACCGACCTCGCCACCACCAGCGCCCGCGCCGGGGCGGACGTGCCGGGAGTGCGCCGCCACTGGCTCGGCGACCGGACGTTCGCCGACGGCGACCTGTCCGCGACGGAGGCCGTCGACGCGCTCGTCGAACTCGTCGAACGGCTCGCCGTCCGGCACGAGTTGGTCATCATCGAGGGTGGCTCGATCTCTCTGCTGCGGGTGCTGTGCGCCCGTCGCGAGCAGCTCGACTGGCGGCTGACGGTCCGCCTTCTCCCGCTTCCCGCCTACGACACCTACCTCGCCGCCCTCACCGGCCGGGCCCGCGCGATGCTCACGCCGGGCGCCTGCGGCCCGGGGCTGCTCCAGGAGCTGGCCGCGCTCTGGCGCGATCCGCGCCGACGAAGGCTGGCCGCGTCCGTCAACGGCTTCGAGGCCGTGCTCGAATGCTGCGCGAAATACTCAATTGACGCGGGGACCATCGACAAACAGGAAATCCCCGAACACGTCCTGCACCGGATCGCCGCTCTCATCGCCGTACGGCATGCCGAACACGGCATTCTCCAGCAGCGCGTGTTCACCGAGATTTTCGAGAACGCGGCGACCGTCCCCGCATTCGACTTCGGGATGCTGGAGCGGGCGGCATGACGGGCGCGTCCGGTGTGAAGGAAGCCTCCACGGATTTCGGCCATATCGTCGGGTCCTCTCCACTCGGCGTGGTCACGGCCCGCTCCACCGAGGACGTACAGGAAATCGTCTCCTTCGCCGGGCCGCACGGGCTTCCGGTCTCCGCGCGCGGCGCCGGACAGGCCCTGTACGGGCAGGGACAGGCGCACGGCGGCTACGTCGTCGACATGGCCGCGCTCGACGACGTGCGCTGTGCACCGGGCGAGCGGACGCTGACCGCCGGGGCCGGGGCGCTGTGGCGTGACGTCGTGCGGGCCGCGCTCGCCGCGGGACTGACACCGCCGGTGCTCCCCGACCACCTCGGCGGCAGCGTCGGGGGACTGCTGAGCACGGGCGGCCTGGGCGGCTCCAGCCATCGCTGCGGTCCGGTGGCGGACTGGGTGCGGGAGTTGGAGGTCGTCACCGGCACCGGGGAACGGCTGGTCTGCGCCCCCGACCGGCGCCCCGACCTGTTCCACGCGGTGCTGGCGGGGCTCGGCCAGTGCGCCCTGATCGTCCGCGCCACCCTCGCCCTGGTGCCCGCGCCGACCCATGTGCGCCGCTACCGCCTGTATCACGACACCCCGGGCACCTACCTCGGCGATCAGCGGCGCCTGGCCCGTGACAGCCGCTTCAGCCATGTCGCGGGCCAGGCGCGGCCGGCGCTCGACGGCGGCTGGCACTACATGGTCGAGGCGGTCGTACCGCACGAGGGCGCACCTCCCGCCGACGACGAGCTGTTGATCGGCGACCTGGACCATGACCGGGACACCGAGGAGATCGCGGACCTGTCGTTCGCCGAGTACGCACACCGGCTGGACCGCGACGAGCGTCTGCTGTGCGCCACGGGCGAGTGGGACCGCCCGCACCCCTGGCTCACCCTGCTGCTGCCGGAGGAGGCCGCGGGCTCCTTCGTCCCGGCCGTGCTGGCCGAGGGTGCCCAGCAGGGCCTGCGCCACTGCGGCACGGTCCAGCTCCGCCCGCTGACGGGCCGCACGCTGCACGCCCCGCTGCTGCGCAGGCCCGCGGGCGAACTCCTGTGCCTGCTCACCCTGATGCGTACGGCACCGCCGGCCGCGCCGGAGGTCGTACGCCGCATGGTCGCCGCCAACCGGGCCCTGTACGAGCGGGCCAGGTCCGTCGGCGGTGTCCTGCACCCGGTCGGCGCGCTGCCGATGACGCCCGACGACTGGCGCGCCCACTTCGGCCCCCTCTGGCCCGAACTCGTCCGCGCCAAGGAGCAGTACGACCCGCATCACGTCCTGACCAGGGGGTACGGCCTGTGGACCTGACCGCCGTGACTGCCGTGACCGTCTTCTGCGGTGCCTCCCCCGGCCGCCACCCGGGCCATCTGAGCACCGCAGCCGACCTCGGCCGCGCGCTGGCCGGGGCGGGCCTGCGGCTGGTCTACGGGGGTGCGCGCACCGGTCTGATGGGGGCCGTCGCGGACGGGGCGCTGTCCTGCGGCGGGGCGGTGACCGGAGTCGTGCCGCGCGGCATGCTGCCGTACGAGATCACCCACACGGGGCTCACCGATCTGGTCGTGGTCGGGGACATGCACGAGCGCAAGGCGCGGATGGCCGCGGAGGGCGATGCCTTCGTGGCGCTGCCGGGCGGGCTGGGCACGGCGGAGGAACTGCTGGAGGTGCTGTCCTGGGCGCAGCTGCGGATCCACCGCAAGCCGTGTCTGCTCCTCGATCCGTACGGCTTCTATCGCCCGTTGCTGTCCTTCCTGGAGCACGCGCGGGACGAGGCCTTCCTGCATCCGGGGGATCTGGAGCGGATCGTCGTGTGTGCCTCGGTGGAGGAGGTGGTGGCGCGGCTGGCGGAGGCGCGGGGCGCGGCTGCGCCGGTGGCGGCCCCCGTGCGGGTGCCGCGGGGGCGGGTCGCCTTCCTGTTCTCGGCGTCCGGGTCACAGCAGCCGGGCATGGGGCGAGAGCTCCACGGCTCCTCCCCCGTGTTCGCGGAGGCACTTGACGAAGTGTGCGGGCTGCTCGATCCGTACGTCGGCGTGCCGTTGCGGGACGTGATGTTCGCCGAGGCCGGGACGCCCACCGCCGCCCTGCTCGACCGGGTCGCGTTCGGGTTTCCGGCGATCTTCGCGCTGCAGATCGCGCAGTACCGGCTGCTGGCGAGCCAAGGGGTCCACCCCGACGTGCTGTTCGGCTACTCGGCCGGGCACATGGCGGCCGCGCACACGGCGGGGGCGCTCTCCCTGCCGGACGCCTGTCGTGCGGTCGGCGCGCTCGCCCGGCTCGCGGACGCGCTGCCGAAGACGGGGTGCATGGCGGCCGTGGAGGCGTCCCCCGAGGAGCTGAGCCCCGGGCCGGGCGCGGTGATCGCGGCGGTCAACGGCCCACGGTCGGTGGTCGTGTCGGGAGACCGTGCGGCGGTGCGGCGGATCTGCGAGGAGTGGGCGGCGCGCGGTCGCCGTACCCATGTGCTCCGTCTGGACGTGGCACCCCACTCCCCTCATTTCGACGCCCTGCTGGACGACTACCGCCGCGCCCTGGAGGCGCTTGACCTGCGTGCCCCGCGGCTGCCTCTCCTCTCCGACACGACCGCGGAACCGGTCGGGGCGGAGGCGGCCACGCCGGAGTTCTGGGCACGGGCCATGCGCGCACCGATCCGTTTCGCGGACGCCGTCCGCCGACTGCACCGCGACGGTGTGACCGTCTGTGTCGAGCTCGGTCCGGCCGATGTCCTGACCGGAATGCTGGCCGACTGCCTGCCCGACGGCGCCGAACGGCCCCTGGTGCTCGCCGTGGCCCGGAACTGGCAGGCCGCGTGGGAGGAGGCCGACGTAGCCTGAAGGCTCCGTACGACTCCGGAGGAGCCCCGTGAGCATCGCAGCGACCGAACCCGCCCCACCCACCTGGCGGCTGCTCCTGGGCTATGTGCGCCCGCACCGGTGGACCCTGCTGGCGGGTGCCGTGCTCTCGCTGGTCACGGGCGCCACCGGACTGCTCCTGCCGCTGGTGGCCCGCGAGTTGATCGACGACCTGTCCCACGACCGGGCCATCACCGGGGCGCTGCTGATCATGTCCGGGCTGGTCGTGGCCAACGCGGCGCTCGGTGCGCTGGGTTCGTACGTGCTGCGGCGCACCGCCGAGTCGGTGGTGCTCGGCGCGCGGCGCGCGCTGTCGTCGTATCTGCTGCGGCTGCGCATCACCGCCGTGGACCGCAGCGAGCCGGGCGATCTGATGGCCCGCATCACCTCGGACACGACGCTGCTGCGCGAGGTCACGACCGACTCGCTGGTGGGCCTCGGCACCGGAGGGCTGACCCTCGTGGCGACGGTGGCGATGATGGGCCTGGTGGATCCGGTGCTGCTGCTGGTCACGCTCGGCGTGATCCTGGCCGCCGGCACGATCCTCGGCGTGATCGTGCCGCGTATCAACCGGGCCAGCCGGCAGGCGCAGGACGCGGTCGGGGTGATGGGGGCCTCGCTGGAGCGGATCCTCGGCGCGCTGCGCACGGTGAAGGCGTCGGGTGCCGAGCACCGGGAGGAACGTACGCTGCACGAGGCCGCCGAGGAGTCGTGGCGGCAGAGCGTCCGGGCCGCCAAGTGGTCGGCCGCGGCGGGCAACACGGCCGGACTCGCCATGCAGATCGCGTTCATCACGGTGCTCGCGGTGGGCGGGGCGCGGGTGGCGACCGGGGCGATCGACGTCGGCACCCTGGTGGCGTTCCTGCTGTACGTCTTCTATCTGATGTCGCCGATCCAGCAGGTCGTCGGCGCGATCACGCAGTACCAGACGGGCTCGGCGGCGCTCGCGAGGATCCAGGAGGCGCTGCGGCTGCCCGCCGAACCGGCGGCCGCTCCCGCGCCGTTGCCCGCCGCCGGGGCGGAGCCGGCCGCGCTGGCGTTCGAGGACGTGCGCTTCCGGTACGCCGACGATCTGCCGTACGTCCACCACGGGGTGACGTTCGCCGTGCCCGCGCAGGGCATGACCGCGTTCGTGGGCCCGTCGGGCGCGGGCAAGACCACCGTCTTCTCCCTCATCGAGCGGTTCTACGATCCCGAGGCCGGGACCATCACGCTCGACGGGCGGGACCTCGCGGACTGGGAGCTGCCGCGGCTGCGGTCCGCGATCGGCTATGTGGAGCAGGACGCCCCGGTCCTGTCGGGTTCGCTGCGGGACAACCTGCTGCTCGGCAATCCCGACGCGGACGACGCCGCGCTCACCCGCGTGCTGAAGACGACCCGCCTCGACGGCCTGGTGGCGCGGTTGCCCGGCGGTCTGGACACGCTCGTCGGGCATCGCGGCACCAAACTGTCCGGCGGCGAGCGCCAGCGCGTCGCCATCGCCCGCGCCCTGCTGCGCCGGCCCCGGCTGCTGCTCCTGGACGAGGCCACCTCGCAGCTGGACGCGGTGAACGAGGCGGCGCTGCGCGACACGGTCGCGGACGTGGCCCGTACGACCACGGTTCTGGTCGTCGCGCACCGGCTGTCGACGGTGACGATGGCCGACCGGATCGTGGTGATGGACGCGGGACGGGTGCGCGCGGTGGGCACGCATCGCGAACTCGTGGCGTCCGACCCGCTGTACGCGGAGCTGGCGGCGACTCAGTTCCTGGCGACGGCCGAGTGAGCGTCGTCCGGGGCTCGGGTGACGCTCAGTCTTCACCAGTTCCGCGGCCGACACTCCCGCGCGCCGCGCGTCAACCTGCCGGTGGCCGACGGGTCGTTGGCGGGCAGCTCGCTCGCGATGGGCGGCCGGCCGACCCCGTTCGGCATGGATCCCGGGCAGGCCGAGTCGGTGATCGGGGCGCTGGCCGACGGCGCCTGCCCGCAGCTCGAACTGCGCGGTGTGCACGCCCATTTGGCGAGCGGTCTCGAAGCCGCCGAGCAGCTGTCGGTGACGGAGACCATCGTGGCCTGGGCGACGGGCCTCGGTGTCCGGCTCGCCGAGGTGAACGTCGGCGGTGGCATGCACGTCGACTACGCCGACCCGGAGCGCCGCTTCGACTGGGCGGCCTACGGCGACGGGCTCGCCCGGCTCACCGAGAGGCACCAGGAGCTGACCCTGCGCATCGAGCCGGGCAGGGCGCTCACGGCGTACTGCGGCTGGTACGCCACCGAGGTGCTGGACGTGAAGCACAGCCATGGCGAGGAGTTCGCCGTCGTCCGGGGCGGCACGCACCATCTGCGGACCCCGGCGACCAAGGAGCACGACCAGCCGTGTTCCGTCCTGCCGGTGGACGCCTGGCCGCACCCCTGGCCACGGCCGGCCGCCGAAGGCGAGGAGATCACCCTGGCCGGACAGTTGTGCACCCCGAAAGACGTCCTGGCCCGCCGAGTGCCGGCGCCCGGGCTGCGGGCCGGGGACCGGGTGGCGTTCGCGCCGGCGGGGGCGTATGCGTGGAACATCTCGCACCACGACTTCCTCATGCACCCCCGCCCCGGCTTCCACTTCCTGGACACCGCTGGGTAGACCGGGCGTCACTCTCGGCACACGTACAAGGGCCGCCGGCTCGACCCGGCGGCCCTTGCGGGAGAGAGGAAAGCGATGGGGCGCGGCGAGGCGGCTAGCGGAGCTGACTCAGGCCCTTGACATGGTCGAGGTGCCCCAGCTGCTGGGAGACCCGAGGCACCCGGTGCTGGTGCTGGGCGGGGATGCCGGTCATGGCGAGCGAGTCGAGCGTGGCGACCGGATTGAGCGGACCGGCGTTCCGGGTGTCCGTCTCGGCCGCGTCCGCCAGGGGCGCCGCGAGACCGGTGAGGCCGGCGGCCAGGCCAACGGCCGCGACGATACGTCGTGTTGAGATCATGCCCTCAGCAACGCGGGCGCCCGCCGCCGGACACGGCTGCGCGGCGGCGCTCACCCGCCAGGCCCAGCGCTCGGGCTGCGCTTGCCGGGTCCGGCGAGGCGGAGGACTCTCGGAGGTGAGGCCCTCGCGGCCGCCCCTGTTCCCGCCGCGGGCCTCGGAGGAGGTCACCATGGGCACAGCCGCACGCCCCTCGTTCGACACCGACACCCTGCGCCGGGCCGTGGAAGGACGCAGCCCGGACACACTTCTTTCGCTGTACACGGACGACGCGGAGATCCGCGTCGTGAACCGCAACGCCCAGCCCAGCCACCCGAAGGTGCTGCACGGCCGCAACGAGATCGCCGACATGCTCACCGATGTCTACAGCCGCGACATGACACACAAGCTGGAGGGATGCGTGATCCAGGGTGACAGCGCGGCCTACAGCGAGTCCTGTGAGTACGCGGACGGGGTGCGCGTCATGTCCGAGTCGATGATCACGCTGCGGGACGGCAGGATCTCCCGGCAGATCATCATCGAGGCCTGGGACGAGTAGAGGCATGGGACGAGCAGACGAGTAAGGACGAGCAGGAAAGGGACGAGCAGGAAGGGACGACCGGCCAGGGAAGCGGCCGAAGGTCCGGGTCGGCTCGTGGCCGGCCCGGACCTTCCCGGCCGTCAGGGCGTGCGGAGCGTCGTGACGAGGTCGCGCGGCAGCCCGTGCGTGTCGTGGAGGTACCGGTAGTCCTCGTCGCTCAGCAGGCCCTTGAACTGCGGTTTGTCCAGCACGCGCCGCCCCCGCTCCAGGAGCGTGCCGAATCGCCGTTCCTCGTCCAGCAGCGTCTCGCGCACCAGGTCCGTCCCACCGGTCTGCCGGAAGTGGTCCAGGGTGTGCCGGACCAGGTCGGCCGGCAGGTCGGACAGGGTGCGCGAGGGATCGTCGCGCCAGAGGGTGGTCAGGACGCGGCGAATCAGCCGGCGCAGGACATAGCCGCGTCCGGTGTTGGACGGGCGTACGCCGTCACCGATCACGGCGATGCCGGATCGCAGGTGGTCGCAGACCAGCCGCGTCGACCACTCGTCCAGGTTCCACAGCGGCGGCAGGAGCCTCATCCAGGGTTCGAACAGGTCGCTGTCGTAGACGGAGTCGTGGCCCTGCAGGATCGTGGCGAGGCGCTCCAGTCCCATGCCCGTGTCCACGTTGGGCTGTTGGAGGAGTCGGAGGCTGCCGTCCTCCAGGCGGCGGTAGCGCATGCTCACGTGGTTCCACACCTCGACCCACGTGGTCGGGCTGCCCTGGGGCGGGGTGCCGGGGGCGCCGGTCCAGACGAAGATCTCCGAGTCGGGGCCGCACAGGCCGACGGGGCCGTGGGACCACCAGTTCTCGTCGCCGGCCAGCTCCACGGGCAGGCCCAACTCCCGCCAGGTGCCCGACGACTCGTCGTCGGAGCCCACCTGGTCGTCGCCGCCGAAGACGGTGACGTACATCCGCTCCGGCGGAATGCCGAACCCGTCGCGCAGCAGCGCGTATCCCCAACGCAGGCTCTGTGAATGGCCGTAGTCGCCCAGGGACCAGGAGCCGAGCATCTCGAACACCGTCAGGTGGGTGCGGTCGCCGACCTCGTCGAGGTCGGTGGTGCGCAGACAGCGCTGGACGCTGAGCAGACGTCGTCCCAGTGGATGCGGGCGGCCTTCCAGATGGGGCGTGAGCGGGTGTATGCCGGAGGTGGTGAACAGCACGGGGTCACAGGGCGGTGGCAGGAGGGTGCCGCCGGTGACGAGCTCGTGTCCGTGCTCGCGGAAGTAGTCGGTGAAGGTGCGGACGATCCGGTCGGTGTTCATCGGGGTTCCTTCGGTCGTGGGGACCGGAAAGAGCCGCGGAACGGGGTGCGTCCGGGAAGGGAGGAGGCGCACGTACACCGGCGGTCCGTTTCCGGCCGCCGGGAGGGGTGGGATCAGGCGTCGGCAGCCGTCGAGCGGGGCGCTCGCGCGGCTGCGGTGCGGGTGTGCCTGATGACCTTCATGGGATCGACGGTAACAGTCCGCATCGGAACCCTCGCGGGATTTTCCGCGACGCCGGTCAGCCGGTGGGCAGAGCCGTCGAACCGTACGCGCGCGAGCACGCTTGAGCGGAGGAGAGCCTGGATACCCGGGGGACCATGACCCGACTTCTCAAATCCAGGCACAAGGATCAGCGGGAGCGGCGCAGCCCGCCCCCACAACCGGACTCCGGCCGGGAACAGCCGGACACCTCCGGGGCGGAGACCTCTCAGGAGCGCCTCGGGCCGGATCCGCAGGTGGAGCGGCAGGCGCCGGACACGCCGAGCGAGCTGCCCAGGCGCTCGTGGCGGGCGGTGCTGAAGGGGACGCTCCGGGAGTTCAAGGACGACGAGCTGGCCGACCGCGCGGCGGCGCTGACCTACTACAGCGTGCTGTCGCTCTTCCCGGCCCTGCTGGTGCTGGTGTCCCTGCTCGGGCTGGTCGGCAGGTCGGCCACCGACAAGGTCCTGGAGAACATCAACGAACTCGCGCCCGGCTCGGCCCGGGACATCCTCACCCGCGCGGTCGAACAGCTGCAGGGCAACGGCGGTCTCGGCTCCGTCATGGCCGTCGTGGGCCTCGTCCTCGCCGTGTGGTCGGCCTCCGGCTATGTCGCGGCCTTCATCCGCACCTCGAACGCGGTCTACGACATGCCCGAGGGGCGCCCGGTGTGGAAGATCCTCCCGATCCGGCTCGGGGTGACCGTCGTCCTCATGGTGCTGGCCGTGATCAGCGCGCTGATCGTCGTCTTCACCGGCGCCCTGGCCCGGCAGGCCGGCTCGACGCTGGGCGTCGGCGACACGGCTCTGACGGTCTGGGGCATCGCGAAGTGGCCCGTCCTGGCCGTCCTCGTGACCACCATGATCGCGATCCTGTACTGGGCGACCCCCAACGCCAAGGTGCGCGGGTTCCGGTGGATCACCCCGGGCAGCTTCCTGGCCCTGGTGATCTGGCTGATCGCCTCCGCCGGCTTCGCGTTCTACGTCGCCAACTTCGCCTCCTACAACAAGACCTACGGCACCATGGCGGGCGTGATCGTCTTCCTGATCTGGCTGTGGGTCGGCAATCTGGCCATCCTGCTGGGCCTGGAGTTCGACGCGGAGGCCGTCCGGCAGCGCGCGATCGCCGGCGGTCACCCACCCGAGGAGGAGCCCTACACGGCGCCCCGCGACACCCGCACCTGGGACGAACAGGACCGCCGACGCCTGCAGGATCCATGACGGCCCGGTCCGCGTCCGGACGCGCTGTCCGGGCCCCGCGCCGCCTCCGTTAGGGTGGGCCGTGGGCCGTGACTGGCGCTGAGGTGGAGTACCACCGGGGAGCGGCCCCTGGACAGATCGACGCGGAGTCGATGCCGTGCGCCTGGGCGAACCGGACAACCAGCCCAGGAGTGGATCATGACTCAGGCCCGGCTCATGGAGGGCACCGCGCTCGCCCGGCGGATCGTCGACGAGACCGCGAAGAAGGCGGCCGACCTCACCGAACGCACCGGCACCGCGCCCTGTCTCGCGACCGTGCTGGTCGGCGAGGATCCCGCGTCGGTGACGTATGTCCGCATGAAGCAGAACCGGTGCCGCAAGGCCGGCATCACCTCACGCCATGTGCCGCTGCCGGCTGACAGCAGCACGGCACAGCTCGTCGGCACCCTGCGCGACCTGTCGGCCGACCCCGGCGTGCACGGCATCCTGCTCCAGCATCCGATGGGCCCGCACATCGACGAGCGGGCGGCGTTCGAGGCGATCGCGCCGGAGAAGGACGTCGACGGTGTCACCTTCGCCTCGTTCGCGACGATGAGCTTCGGGCTGCCGGGGTTCGTCTCGTGCACGCCCGGCGGGATCATGCGGCTGCTCGACGAGTACGGCGTCGACCCGGCCGGCAGGCGCGCCGTGGTCGTCGGCCGCAGCGCGATCCTCGGCAAGCCGGCCGGCATGCTGCTCCTGGCCCGCGACGCCACGGTGACGTACTGCCACTCCCGTACGACGGATCTGTCCGCGGCCGTGCGTGAGGCGGACATCGTGGTGGCCGCCGTGGGCCGGGCGCGGCTGATCCGAGGCCAGGACATCAAGCCCGGCGCCGTCGTGATCGACGCCGGCTACAACGAGGGGAACGTCGGCGACGTCGACTTCGACTCCGCCGTCGAGCGGGCCTCGCTCATCACCCCGGTGCCGGGCGGCGTCGGTCCGATGACGATCGCCACGCTGCTGGAGCAGACGGTGGACGCGGCCGCCCGGCAGCTCGGGGTGTGAGGCTCCGGGTCAGCGCATCCAGGCGCTGTACGACATCACGTCGCCGGCCTTGACGCCGTACTCCGGTTCCGCCTTCGTGAAGGTGGTCTCCAGCCCGAGTACGGCCCCGGTGACCGGGTCCATGATCAGCATGCGGCGGGCGCCGGACCCGTCGTACACGTACGCCTGTCCGCGCCGTCCGAGCCGGTCCGTCACCTGCCCGAGGGGCTTGAGTCCCTCGGTGTCCGCGAGGAGCCGCGCGAGCGTCGCCGACTCGCGGGCGCCGAGGGTCCAGGTGTCGAGCAGCGACGCGACGGCGTGGAGGAGCTCGCCGGTGTGCAGCGGGGTCTTGCTGTACTCGGCCTCCTGGAGGTACGCCCGCAGGCGTGTGACGTCGGTGGGAGGCGGCGACTGCGGCGGGGCGTCGCTCCAACTGGGCGGGTAGCTCTGCCTGCTGAGGACATGGCCGTCCTCGACGAGTTCCCCTTCACCGCTGAGGACCGGGCGGCCGGGGTGGCGCGGGTCGGTCGCCACGACGATCTCCGTGTGGCTGTCGTCGGCGTTCCACCGCACGATGCGCTCCTCGGGCAGCGTGATCGGCGGCTTGTCATCGCTCATGCCCATGCTCCACGCCTGCACGTGCGTGCCCTTGCGGAGCTTCGGCGCACCGTCGGCCGCGGCCGCCTGTGCCCGCTCGGCCAGGGTTTTCAGGGATACGGGGGTGGAGTCGGCCTGCACGAGCAGCGGGCGGGGTGCGGCGACCGCGGGGGCGGTGGTCTGGCCGGTGAACAGCAGAGCCGACACGAGCGCGGCGACGACGGTCGCGGCCGTGAGGCCCCACACCAGCCGGGCCCGGCGTCGGGGAGCGGAGGGGCGTTCGTGCAACAGCCGGTTGAGCTGCCGTTCGGCGTGGTGGTCCAGTGGTCCGTCGCCGAAGTGGGGGCCGTCGACCGGTACGGGGTTGGCTCGGCGCAGCAGTTCGAGTTCGTCAGCCATGGCTTCGTTCCTTGGACACGGTCGTCGGGGACATACGGTCGATCTCGGCTCTCAGCCGGCGCCGGGCCCGGTGCAGCCGCATGGCCGCGGCCCGTCTGCCGCAGCCGAGGGCCACGGCGACCTCCTCGACGCCCAGTTCCTCCCACGCCGTCAGCCGCAGCACCTCCTGGTCGGCCGCCGACAGCCGGTGCAGCGCCTCGTGCACCCAGGCGCCCGGCGCCTCCGTGTCCGGGCTGTCCACGATCTGCCGGCCGTGCGCGCTCTCGTCGTTGCCGAGCCGGTCGACCAGCCGCCGGCGTCGCCCGTAGCCGCGTACCGCGTTCGCCAGGCAGTTGCGTGCCACGCCGTACAGCCAGGGCAGTGGGGCGGCCGGCAGGTCCGCCCGGCGTCGCCAGGCGACGGTGAACACCTCCGCCACCACTTCCTCGACCTCACTCGTACGCCCGTCCAGTCGCCGCGCGACGTAGCGGCTGACCGCCCAGTAGTGCTCGCGATAGGCAGCGGCGAAGATCTCGTCGTTGCTCATGTTCCGTTCGTGTCCGGCACCCGGCGGATCGTCACACCCGTTTCCGTGATTCTTGTCGCGTCCCTCGAGTGTGACGTCCGGGTGGGCCGCGGACACAGGCGGGGCGTGAAGAGGATCAGAGACATCAAGAGCGTCCAAGCCGTCCAGTGGCTGACCACCACGGATCACAAGACGATCGGAACGCTCTATTTGGTCACGTCGTTCGCGTTCTTCTGCGTCGGTGGCGTGATGGCGCTGTTCATGCGCGCCGAGCTCGCCAGGCCGGGTCTGCAGATCATGTCGAACGAGCAGTTCAACCAGGCGTTCACGATGCACGGCACGATCATGTTGCTCATGTTCGCGACGCCGCTGTTCGCCGGGTTCGCGAACTGGATCATGCCGCTGCAGATCGGCGCGCCGGACGTGGCGTTCCCGCGGCTTAACATGTTCGCCTACTGGCTGTACCTGTTCGGCTCGCTCATCGCGGTCGGTGGCTTCCTCACCCCGGAGGGTGCCGCCGATTTCGGCTGGTTCGCCTACGCCCCGTTGTCCGATGCCGTCCGCAGCCCGGGCGTCGGCGCCGAGATGTGGATCATGGGCCTGGCGCTCTCCGGCTTCGGCACCATCCTCGGCTCGGTCAACTTCATCACCACGATCATCTGCATGCGCGCCCCGGGCATGACCATGTTCCGCATGCCGATCTTCACCTGGAACGTGCTGCTCACCGGTGTGCTGGTGCTGCTGGCCTTCCCCGTGCTGGCGGCGGCGCTGTTCGCGCTGGAGGCGGACCGCAAGTTCGGCGCGCAGGTCTTCGACGCGGCCAACGGCGGAGCGCTGCTGTGGCAGCACCTCTTCTGGTTCTTCGGCCACCCGGAGGTCTACATCATCGCGTTGCCGTTCTTCGGCATCATTTCCGAGGTCATCCCGGTCTTCTCCCGTAAGCCGATGTTCGGCTACATGGGTCTGATCGCGGCGACCATCGCGATCGCGGGTCTGTCGGTGACGGTGTGGGCGCACCACATGTACGTCACCGGCGGTGTGCTGCTGCCGTTCTTCTCCTTCATGACGTTCCTCATCGCCGTACCGACGGGCGTGAAGTTCTTCAACTGGATCGGAACGATGTGGAACGGCTCCCTGAGTTTCGAGACGCCCATGCTCTGGGCCCTCGGGTTCCTGGTCACGTTCGTCTTCGGCGGCCTGACCGGCGTCATGCTCGCCTCACCGCCGCTGGACTTCCCGACCTCCGACACCTATTTCGTGGTGGCCCACTTCCATTACGTCATCTTCGGCACGGTGGTGTTCGCGATGTTCTCCGGATTCCACTTCTGGTGGCCGAAGTTCACGGGCCGGATGCTCGACGAGCGCCTCGGCAAGATGACCTTCTGGACGCTGTTCATCGGCTTCCACGGCACGTTCCTGGTCCAGCACTGGCTGGGTGTGAACGGAATGCAGCGCCGGATTCCCGACTATCTGGCGGTGGAGGGGCTGGCGACGCTCAACTCCCTCTCGACCGTCTTCTCGTTCGTGCTGGGGGCGTCGCTGCTGCCGTTCTTCTACAACGTCTGGAAAACCGCCAAGTACGGGCAGAAGGTCGAGGCCGACGATCCTTGGGGGTACGGCCGCTCGCTGGAATGGGCGACTTCCTGCCCTCCCCCGCGCCACAACTTCCTGACGCTGCCGCGGATCCGTTCCGAATCCCCGGCGTTCGATCTCCGGCACGCTCCCGCGCCGGAGAAGGAGTTGACGTCTCTGTGAGCATCACGGACAGGTTCCTGAACGACGTCGAGGGCCATCTGCTGCTCGCCGCGACCCGTGAGGAAGGCCGTACGGCGGCCGCGCGGTTCAGCGCGCCGCTGCACTGGCTGACGGAGGGACAGCGGGGCGAGGTGGAGCGGCGGTTCGAGGCGGAGTACCTCGCACTCGCCCGCGCCTCCTGGCAGCACACGGCGGTGCGTGCCGGAAGAGTGCGGGACGAGTACGAGGCGAGGTACCGCGACCTGCGGCGCCGACTGCTGGCCGGCTGGCTGCTGACGTGCGCCCTGGTTCTGGGCGTCCTCGTCGTGTGCCTTGTCTAAGGCCGGACCGGCCAGGGCAGGGCTAGCTCACCGTCCACTTCTGGTTGTTCTGGCCGTTGCAGGTCCACAGCACCAGCTTGGTGCCGTTGGCCGTGGCCGCGCCGTACGCGTCGAGGCAGAGCCCGGCGTTGACGTTGGTGAGGGTGCCGTCGCTGCCCAGGTTCCACTGCTGGTTGTTCTGGCCGTTGCAGTCCCAGATGACGACCCGGGTGCCGTTGGTGGTGCCGCGGTTGTAGGCGTCGAGGCACTTGTTGCCGTAGACGACGAGTTCCTTGCGGGTGCTGTTGTACTGCCAGACCTGGTTCTGGCCGCCGCTGCAGTCCCACAGCTGGGCGTCGGTGCCGTTGGCGATGGTGTTGTCGTTGATGTCCGCGCAGCGGCCGGACCCGGTGCCCGTGATCAGCGTGCCGTTCCTGCCGGGCAGCGGTCGTACCACGATGCCGTCGAGGGTCGGGGCACCGGAGAAGGCGATGGTGTTCGCGCTGCCCTTCATGAGGGACACGTTGACGGAGATGTTGCCCGCGCCGGCGCCGGTCGGCGGGAAGGAGACCTTGGTGGGGGTCTGGCCGTTGACGGTGAGCGTCGCCGTGCGGGCGGTGGAGGTGTCGTTGGTGTAGGAGACCTCGACGGTCTTCAGACCGGCGCTTCCGGCGACCACGCCGGAGAAGCTCGACGTGCCGCTGTAGGTGCTCGCGGACTGTTCGGTGCCGCCGGTGACGGTGAGCATCACCGAGCCGTTCGCCGGGACGCTGGTGGTGTAACCGGTGCCGGTCGTGGCGACGTTCTGGCGGGCCCACAGGTCACGGACGGTCGCGGAGGCGTTCGTCAGGCCGAGGTCGGACCAGCGGACGGTCATGTTCTGCGTGGTCGACGTGCGGTTGAGCAGGACGACGGCACGGTTGCCGCTGCCGGAGAGGACCTTGCCGTACACCTGGAGACCGGTGGTGTCCTCGGCGACCTCGACGCCTTGGAGGCCGCGCGGGTCCTGGTCGACGGCGATGACCTCGGGGTTGGTCAGGATGTTCGTCGACTCGGTGGTGAGGGTGGTGAGGTCGAGGCCGGCGAGCAGGGGGGCGCCGGAGATCGCCCACAGGTTCATGTGGGAGCGGCTCTGTGCGGCGGTCAGGCCGTTCATGCCCACGACCATCATGTCGGGGTCGTTGTAGTAGCCGGTGTGCTGGGCCGTGGGGTGGATGTTGCGGTCGAAGGCGGTCAGGACGTTGCTGTACGACGGGGTGCCGCCGTGGAAGAAGATGTCGGTGTTCGTCCGCCACATCGGGCCCATGCCCGGGGCCCAGTTCCAGGGGTTGGAGTAGCCCCAGTTGCACAGGGAGAGGGCGAGCGGGCGGCCGGTGGTGGCGGTCGCGGCGGTCACCGCGTTGCTGATCGCCTGGTAGGTCGTCTTCGGGTCGAGGCCCTCGGCGTCACCTCCGCACCAGTCGACCTTGACGAAGTCGAAGCCCCACCGGGAGAAGGCCAGCATGTCCTGCTCGTAGTGCCCCTCGCTGCCCGAGCCGGGCGCGGCGGGGCGGCCGGTCGGGAAGTAGTAGCCGCAGCCGTCCTTGCCGGCGTCGGTGTAGATGCCGGCCTTGAGTCCCTTGCTGTGGATGTAGTCGGCGATGGCCTTCATGCCGCCCGGCCACTCGGCCTCGTCGACGGTGATGTTGCCGGCGCTGTCGCGGGTGCCCTGCCACCAGCCCTCGTCGATGTTGATGTACTCGTAGCCGGCCTCGGGCAGGCCCGCCGCCACGAACGCGTCGACCTGCCGCTTGATGACGTTGTAGTCGACCTTCGCGGCGAACGCGTTCCAGGACGCCCAGCCCATGGGGGCGGCGGGCACCGGTATTTGACGGTTCGTCACTGCCTGGGCCGGGGTGGCCCCGGCGAACAGGAGCGCTGCCGTGGCGGTGAGCGCCAGGGCGAGGAGGCGCACCACGGCGGATCTGCAGCGACGGACGAGTTGGGTTCGGGGTGGGGGGTACATGCGGCTCCTTAGCGCGGGGAATCACCCAGCAGGTTCGATATATCGGACGTCAGTCGGAAGATCGAACATGGTGGCGCTGAAAGTAGGGCCACGAGAGAAGGAAGTCAACGGATGGGACAAAGCTGAAGTCACCCGCGCTCACGCGCCGTTCCCCTGCCCCGTCACGCGCCGCCATACTGACGGACGTGCGCGTAGCGATCATGACGGCGGGCTCCCGGGGCGATGTCGCCCCCTACACCGGACTCGGGCACGCCCTGTCCCGGGCCGGACACGAGGTCACCCTGGTCACGCACGGCTGCTTCGAGCGGCTGGTCGCGGGATCGGGCGTGCGCTTCCATCCGATGCCGTTGGATCCACGGGCGGAACTGGAGTCCGCGCGCGGCCGGAGCCTGCACCGCAGCGCGACCGGCCTGGGCAAGCTCGTCCGCGTGGTGGGGATGGCACGGGCCCTGGCCGGGCAGATGACGGACGACATGCTGGCCGCGGCGCGCAACGGTGACGTCCTGCTCCTGGCCGGCTCCACCGCACCGCTGGGGCACGCCATCGCCGAGGGTCTGTCACTGCCGAGCATCGATGTGCCTCTGCAACCCCTCGCCCCCACCCGGGAGTTCGGGCCGCCGATGCTCGGGGGCGGCTCCTGGGGAGCCGTCGGCAACCGGGTCGCCGGGCACGGCGTGAGCCTTGCCGTCGACCGGGTCTTCTCGGCGGCCGTACCGGACCTACGGACCCGCCTGGGGCTGTCACGCGGCAAGCCCCGCACCACGCGCGAGGGCCGCGCATTCCACGGTTACAGCTCCCTGGTGGT
Organism: Streptomyces sp. V4I8; assembly: GCF_041261225.1. GTDB lineage: Bacteria > Actinomycetota > Actinomycetes > Streptomycetales > Streptomycetaceae > Streptomyces. Next base: position 9,599,518 of record NZ_JBGCCN010000001.1, on the reverse strand, counting down.
GCCCAGGCCGCGCGACTGGCCGCCGCGCCTGGAGGTGACGGGTTACTGGTGGCCGTACGACGGTGCGGCCCAACTCCCCGCCGAGCTGCGGGAGTTCCTGGACGCGGGCCCGCCGCCGGTCTTCGTGGGTCTGGGCAGCGCGACCGTGCCCGATCCCGCGCGGCTGAGCGCCGAGGTGGTGCGCGCCCTGCGCCGGGCCGGAGCGCGCACGGTGATCCAGCGGGGCTGGGGCGGTCTTGAGGCCGCCGGGGACGACGTACTGACCATCGGCGAGGTGCCGCACTCCGCGCTGTTCCCGCGGATGGCCGCCGTGATCCATCACTGCGGCGCGGGCACGACGGCGGCCGGGCTGCGGGCCGGGGTGCCGGCGGTGCCCGTGCCGGTCCAGTTCGACGAGGGCTTCTGGGCCGGACGCCTGGTCGCGCTCGGTGTGGCGCCCCGCGCCCTGCCGCTGCGGAAGCTCACGGCCGAGGACCTGGCGGACGCCGTGCGGCGGGGGACCACCGACCCGTCCTACAGCAGGCGCGCCCGCGACATCGCCGACGGGCTGCGGGCCGAGGACGGCGTAGCCCCCGTCCTCGACGCGGTGAACCGGCTCGGCGGCTGAACCCGGCGAGCCCGAGCTGGTTCACATCACCGCGACGCATCAGGGTTTGGCGAGCCGTGAGTCCGTCGGCTGGAGGATGCCGAGAAGGATGCGGACCAGTTCGTCGACGACCTCGTCGAGGGTCGCGTCCACCCACCCCGCGCTCCAGTCGTGCAGGAGTCCGTTGACGCTGCCGATGAACGCGGTCACGGCGAGGCGGTAGTCGCGCGGTGCCGCCTCGCCGCGCGCGACGGCGGACGCCACCTCGGCGCAGACGAGCTCGACCCAGCGGGCGCGACGCGCGAGGCGTTGCTCCTCCAGCCGGGGGCTGACGCCGATGATCTCGACGAAGGTGATGCGGATGCGGCGCGGGTCGGCGGTGACGTTCGCGGCGTAGGCGCGGAAGATCGCGGTGGCGCGTTCGGCGAGCGGGAGGTGTTCCGCGTCGGCCACCACGGTCAGGGTCGCCTCCTCCGCCCACGCGTTGACCTGGAGGTGGAGGGCGGCCAGGACGTCCTCGAGGGTGCGGAACTCCTCGTAGAACTGACGAGTCGACAAGCCCGCGGCCTCGCTCAGCGCGGCAACGGTCGTGGCCCGGTAGCCGGGGTTGTCGCCGAACAGCTGGAGCGCCGCGTCCAGGAAGCGCCGCCGCCGCTCGGCCTGTCGCTCCTCGGCCGACTTGCCGCCGTAGCGGCCGGTGGGCGCCTTGATCCTGCCCGTCACGCTGTCCTCCCCGCCGCTTCGCCGAACCGACGGCCAATTTTGTCGTGTACGCAGTCTTGTGGAGAAGGGCACCCCCTCCTTACTTTTCAGTAAGTTGATTCTGAAAGCACTCGTGTTCAGATTCTCCCCCCATCTCAGAGGAAGAGAGCAGTCATGCCTGCCATCAGACCCAGGCACCTGTGCTCCGTAGCCGCCGCCCTCGCCCTGACCGTCGCCGCCCCCGCGACCACCGCCACCGCCGCCGACTCCTCCGCCCCCGCCCTGCGGGAGGTGATGTTCGTCGGCAACAACTGGGACGGCACCGCCGATGTCATCAAGTCCTCCGGGGACTTCGGGAAGATCGGCCGGATCAACGTCATCCCCGACAAGGACGAGCGGATGGCGGAGATCAACGCCGATCCGATCAAGTGGATCTACTTCATGGCGATCCGCAACAGCGTGGGTGAGGGCCACGACCAGTTCGTCGACGACATGTACTCGACGCCGGACGGCAGGTCAGTGGTCGTCTCACGCCCCAGCTTCGCCGACGTGGTGTCCCTCGACCTCGCCACGGGGGAGGTCAACTGGCGCTTTCCCGTGTCGGGTTACCGCGCCGACCACATGGCGGTCTCCCCCGACGGCAAGCGGGTGGCCGTGTCGGCCTCGACCTCCAACACGGTGCATGTGCTGGACATCGACTCGGGCCGGGAACTGGGCAGGTTCGCCACCGGCGACAAGCCGCACGAGAACATCTTCACCCAGGACGGCAAGTACATCTACAACATGGCGATCGGCGACGTGAACACGCAGACCGACGCCCCCTGGCTGGACTGGACGAAGGGCGACCGGCGTATCACGGTCGTCGACGCGAGCACGTACCAGCAGGTCAAGGTCATCGACATGCGCCCGAAGCTCGACGCGCTCGGTCTGACCGACTACTCCGACGCGGTCCGGCCCGCCGTGTTCTCGCCGGACGAGTCGAAGCTGTACTTCCAGGTGTCGTTCTTCAACGGCTTCTTCGAGTACGACCTGGCCACCGACAAGATCACCCGTACGAAGACCCTGCCGAAGAACCCGGCGACCAGCGACGACCGCACCACCTTCGTCAACGACTCACGCCACCACGGCATTTCGATGAGCCCCGACGGCAGCAAGCTGTGCGTCGCGGGCACGATGGACGACTACGCGGTCGTCGTCAACCGCACCACCCTCCAGGAGGGCCCGCTCGTGACCGCCTCCAAGCCCTACTGGGCCACGGTCAGCGGTGACGGCAAGTCCTGTGTGGTGTCCGAGAGCGGCACCGACCAGGTCACGGCCATCGACTTCGCCACCGGCCGCAAGCAGGTGTCCGTCCCGGTCGGCGACCACCCGCAGCGCGTCCGGCTGGGCCATGTGGAGGCCGGCTGGACCGGGCCCACCGCCGGCTGATCAGCCCAGGGCCTTGAGCACCGCACCCACCCCGTCCTCGGTCGCCATGTGGCGCGCGGCGACCGAGGCGGCACGGGCGTACGCCTGCCGCCGCACGGTCTGACCGAGCGCGTCGGCGAGCCGCTCGGCGGTGAGGGACGCGAAGGGGATCGGGTCGGTGGCCGCACCGGTCGCGGCGAGCCGTCCCGCCCAGAACGGCTGATCCGCCGTCACCGGCACCGGGATCGAGGGCGTTCCGGCGCGCAGGGCGGCGGCCGCGGTGCCGGCCCCGGCGTGATGGACCACCGCGGCCAGCCTCGGGAATAGCAGCGCATGCGGTACGTCGCCGATCGTCAGGACGTCGTCGCCGTCGACCGCGAGCCGCGCGCTGCCCGCCTGCACGATGCCGCGCAGCCCGGCCCGGCGCAGCGCCCGGACGGCGATCCCGCGCAGCCGCTCCCCCTGGCCGCCCGCCATACTGCCGAAGCCGACGAACACCGGCCGCGCTCCGGCCGCGAGGAAGTCCTCCACTTCGCCGGGCAGACGACGGTCGGGGGCGACATACGGCCACCAGGTGCCGACTACGTCGAGTCCCGCGCGCCAGTCGGAGGGGCGGGCCACGAGCGCCGTGCTGAAGCCGTGCAGGACGGGCCAGTTCTCCCGTTCCTGTCGTCGGCGCGTCTCGGCGGGGGTCATGGGTGGCAGGTCGAGTCGGCGGCGCAGCTCGGTGACCGCTTCGGCGTAGACACGGTCGGCCATGCGCAGCGCGAAGCGTCCGGCGATGCGGTTGCCGGGGCGGCCGAGGGAGCGGGTGCCCATGACGGTGGGCGGGAAGTCGCCGGTCGGTGCGGTGGGCTGGAGGTAGACGCCGATCGTCGGGGTTCCCATGGCCTCGGCGACGTGCTGGCCCAGCGGGGCGGTGGTGGTCGACAGCAGGAGCAGATCCGTTCCCGGGTCCACCGCGTCGGCGAATCCCTGACCGAGCTCGGTGACGAACGCGGCCGCGGTGCGCATCAGTTCACGTCTGCTCTCGACTCCGCCCTGGGCCTGCGGGCGGCTCGGCAGGCTTGTGAACCCCAGGCCGGCCTCCCGTACCAGGGGAGCGAAGGCGTCGGTCGTGGCGAGGGTGACATCGTGCCCGGCCTCGCGCAGACCCGCCCCCAGGCCGGTGTACGGCGCGACGTCGCCGCGTGATCCGGCGGCGGCGATCAGGATCCTCATCTGTCCTCCTCATGGTCCGCCCGGCGGGCCGCATTCGCGTGGACGGCCTTGCACAGATAGGTGGCAAGGCCCGGTCGTTGCTGCGAGGGCGGTACGACGAGCGCGAAGGCGCGCGGGTCGGCGGCGAAGTCGTCCGCGATGCGCCGGTGCATGGCGGGCGGACAGGTGGTGAACCAGCGGGCGATGTGCAGCCGGTGCTCCTCGGCGAGGTCCATGGCCCGCTCGCCGTCACTGCGCTCGCCTTCGTCGAAGGCCGCGAGCAGCTCTCCCCGCCAGGCGGCCGCCTCGCCCATGAGCTGCCGCCAGTCCTCCTTGGTGTGGGCGGCGGCGCGTGCCATCGACTCGCGCTTCCCCGCCGAGTCCTGCCACTTGAGCTGTGCCTCGGTGGCGTAGCTGAGGTCGAAGCTGATCTCGCCGAAGACCTCGAAGCGTTCGGCGGGCGTCAGTTCCACGCCGGTCTGCTGGACCTCGATGGCCTGCTCGGCGACCTCGGCCAGCCGCTGGAGCCGGCCGATCTCCTCGCTCAACTGCCGTAGTCGTGCCTGGAGATGTTCCAGGGCGTTCGCCTGCGGGTTCTTGAGGATCTCGGCGATCTCGTCGAGGGAGAAGCCGAGTTCGCGGTAGAAGAGGATCTGCTGGAGCCTGGCCAGGTCGGCTTCGTCGTACAGCCGGTAACCGGCGCCGCTGCGGTCACTGGGCGAGAGCAGTCCCGCCCGGTCGTAGTGGTGCAGCGTGCGCACGGTCACCCCGGCGAAGGCCGAGACCTGCCCCACGGAGTAGCTCATTCACCTGCCCTTTCGTCGGGATACAGCGTGCAGCCTGACGTAAGGGGAGGGTCAAACGACGTTTCCTGTCCGGCGCTTGTCCGTCCTATCCGACGGTCCGCGCGGCCCACGCGGAGAGCTCGGACCGTGCGGCGTTGAGCACGGCGGCCGAGGGACTGCTCGCCCCGTTCGTCACCAGCGCGTAGTGCAGGACGCCGGAGTCCGAGTCGGTCAGCAGCAGGCGGCGGCTTCCCGTGCCGCCCGGTTCCGCGGCCACGCCGACCGGGGTGGCCGAGGTGTACGACGGCGGGGCGTACGCCGTGCCCAGGTCGGAGACCACGGTGGTGGACCCGGTCGGGAAGGACGCCGGGAGGTGCAGCTCGGTCGGCGCCGCCCCGCTGTTCGAGCGCCACACCAGCAGCCCGTACTGCCCCGAGCCCACCAGTTGCGCCACGTTCGGCAGCGAGCTGGGCACCGGGTTCCAGGTCAGGGTCGTGTCGCCGTCCCGTGAGCGGTCCTCGTAGGTGAAGGCGACCGTCGTGCCGGAGGTGGCGCTCGGGTAGATCCGGTCCAGCAGCCGGGCGTCCTGCCGCAGCACCGGTGTTCCCGAGTCGTCGAGCCGTACGGCGGACAGGTCCTCGTCGTTCCAGGCGTCACCGGTGGTGAGGGCCTTGTCGGGGTTGCCGTTCATCAGCTCGTGGTGACGTCCGTTGTAGATGTCCCACTGCCACTGCGAACCGGAGAGCACCGGTCCGGAGCCGGCCGGGTTGGACCACCAGCTCTTGCCCGGGACACGGGAGTCGAGGGCCTGGTACATCGCCTTGAGCACGGTCGGCGCCTTGTCGGAGACCGAGCCCGCCAGTGGGTGGCCGAACTCGCTGATGATCGCCGGCGTCTTCGTGGCCGAGGCGCGGTCGCGGACGGTACCGAAGTCGCCGGCGTACTGGCCGTCCTCCGCCTTGCCCCACATGAAGACACCCGAGATGGCCTTCTGGTCGTAGAAGTGGGTGTTGAAGACGTACCGCGGCCCGAGCGTGCCCGCGTCCAGCAGGCCGCCCTCCTGCTTCTGGAAGTCGATGTTGGCGTTCCAGAAGAGGTTCGGCTCGGCGAAGAGCGGCTTGTCCTGCCAGCCGGCCGCGTCCATGCGGGCCCGGAACTTCTGGTAGAAGGGCCACAGGACGTCGCGTTCCCAGGTGCGGCTGGTCTGGCCGGAGTCGTAGACGCCGGCGTGCGGCTCGTTGTAGGGGTCGAAGCCGACGACGCCCGCGAACTCGGCGGCGGAGACGTTCTGCCTGATGTACGCCATGGTCTTCTGGGCGGTGGTCAGGAAGGCGTCCTGGAGGCCGTACTCATTGTGCCAGAAGTCGTACGACGCCTGCTTCACGGCCTCGTTCTGGGTGATGTTCTGGCCCCAGAAGAGGCAGATCCCGCAGTTCTCGTCCGGGTAGTTCCCGAGGTCCACGGCCCACTTGGGGGCGCCGTCACCCGTGTACCAGCTGTCGGGGTCGAACAGGTGCCGGGAGTAGAGGTCCTGGTGGAAGTCGGGGTAGACACGGATGCCCGCGTCGAGGAAGGCGCGCATCTGGGCGGTGGCGGCGGCCAGATACGTGGTGTCGACCTGGCCCCGTACGGGTTCCGCGTAGGCCCAGGAGAGCAGGAAGCGGATGGAGTTGCCGCCGCCGAGGGCGCGCAGCGCGGTCGCGGACTTCTTCGCGTCGGCGACCGAGGCGAAGGGCAGGCCCCCGTTCTCGTCCAGTTTGGTCTCGCCGGAGACGTTGTAGCCGCGCAGCACGACCTCGCGGCCGTTTCCGTCGACGAAGCGCCCGTTCTGGACGGTGAGGGGCGTTTCGTCGAACCAGAGGGAGTCGGGAAGGGTGGCGGCGGTGGCGGGAGAGGGGCCCGCCACCGTCAGGGATCCGAAGAGGACGACCAGGACAACAAACAGACGTGTCCGGAAGTTCGGCATTCCACTACAGTCCGGTGAGATCAGGACACCGTCAACACCCCTGACTCATCGGTAAGTTCCGTCTCGGTCGGCTCAGTTGCCCACTCTGCGCGTCAGGTTCAACAGGTACTCCTTCCGGTTCAGCGGGTTGAGGTCGGTGCGCCTGCGTTCCGGGACCGTGCCGCGCGGGGCGGGCGCGTAGTGGTCGAAGACGCTCTCCAGCTCGCCCTCGCCGCGCGTCAGCCCCGGCAGGTGCTGCTCCAGTTCGTGCACATGGGCCGCGGGCACCGACCCCTCCAGCACACAGGAGGGACCGCGCGTCTCCGTGGTCTGCGGCACCGCGCGCAGCCGGGCCAGCACCGGAAGCAGCGCGGCCAGGGTGTCGGTCGGGGCCTCGACGCGGAAGCGGTGCATCGGCTCGTGCACCTGGGTGCCCGCCCGGCGCAGCGCCTCGGTCAGGACCAGCGGGGTGAGGCCACGGAAGTCGTAGCCGGTGCTGGACATGCTCTTGTCGAAGCCCTGGTGGGCGTGGCTCTGCCGGGGCGAGTAGCCCGAGTGGGTCATGGTGACCGCGCAGTCGGGGATCTGCCAGCCGTGCAGGCCCTGGCCGAGGGTCTCGCGGACGGTGTCCTCGACGGCCTTGAAGAAGGCGTACGGCATGGAGCCGAGCTCCACCTCCAGCCGGAAGGCCACCCCGGAGCCGACCGGCGCGGGGTCGACGCGCAGGCCGACGGTCGCGAGGAAGGGGTTGCCGTCCTTCTTGTTGAACTCGACCGCCGCGCCCGGGCCGACCGGCCGCTCGACACACAGCGGTGTCGTCTCGCGGAAGGTGACGTCGAGGCCGAACTCGTCGGCGAGGGTGGCCTGGATGACCTCCTTCTGCACCTCGCCGTAGAGGGAGACGAAGGTCTCCTGGCGCACCTCGTCGTGGCGCAGGCCGATCAGCGGGTCCTGTTCGGCGAGCAGGGTGAGCGCGCGGTGCAGGTCCCGCCGGTCCGCGCCGCCGGCCGGGACGACGACCGTTTCGAGGGTGGGCGGGGCGAAGAAGTGCCCGTACTCCTTGCGGGGTTCGCCGAGGGCGTCGCCGATCCTGATGTCCGCCAGGCCCCACAGTTTGGCGATCCGGCCCGCCGCCACCAGGTCGTCCCTGGTGTCCGCACCCTGCTCGAAGACGCTGATCGCGGTGATCCGGCCCTCCGCGCGGTCGTCGAGGTCTTCGGCGTCGCGCGCTTCCCCGCCGGCCCCGAAGCGGATCCGGTCGCGGGTGCGCACGGTGCCGGAGAACATCCGTGCGTACGCGACCTTCTCCCCCGCCGGTCCCCGCTCGACCTTGAAGACGGTGCCCGAGACCGGCCCTTCCGGGTCGCCGTCGGCTGCGGGCAGCAGCCGTCTGATCCCCTCGACGAGCGCGCCGACGCCGGCGCCCGTGACGGCGGAGCCGAAGTACACGGGGTGGACGAGGGCCTGCCGGGTCTGGTCGGCGAGAGCGGCGCGGAGGCGGTCGGAGGAGACCGTGTCCTCGACGTAGGCCGTCAGCAGCTCGTCGTCGTGGTCGGCGAGGACGTCGAGGGCCGTCGATGCGAGGCCGGGGACGAAGCGGGCGTCACGCGTGCCCAGTCCGCCGGCCGTCCCCATCGGCACGACGGCCGCCGTCAGCCGTTCGCGGAGGGCCCGCAGGACGGTGACGTACCGCCCGCCGCGTCGGTCGATCTTGTTGACGAAGACGAGGGTGGGGATGCGCAGCCGCTGCAGCGTGCGCATCAGGACGCGGGTCTGCGGCTGGACGCCCTCCACGGCGGAGACGACCAGTACGGCGCCGTCCAGCACGCCGAGCACCCGCTCCACCTCGGCGATGAAGTCCGGGTGGCCGGGGGTGTCGATGAGGTTGACCGTCATGTCGTCGAGGGCGAAGGAGACGACGGCGGACTTGATGGTGATGCCGCGCTGCCGCTCCAGCGCGAGGGAATCGGTCTGTGTGTTCCCGGCGTCGACGCTGCCGATCTCGTCGATCACGCCCGCGGTGTGCAGCAGGCGTTCGGTCAGGCTGGTCTTACCGGCGTCGACATGGGCGAGGATCCCGAGGTTGAGCAAGTGCACGAAGCGTCATGTCCTTGAATGAGGGGGTCGTTCCTTCCGTGGTGGACATGAACGCAGTGCGCATCGGTGCTCCTCCTTGCGTGACGACGGGTCCTGCTCAGTTCAGCAGGACCGGTCCCGCACCGGCAATGGATTAACGCTCAACCAGCTCCGCTCAGCCGCTCGATCCCTCGGTCGTCCGCGCGTCGATCCAGGTGCGGATCGCCGACACGGTTGTCTCCGCGTGGTCCTGCACCATCGTCAGATGGTCCCCGGGGACGTCCACGACGTCGTGCGCCGTCGGCCAGCACGTCCGCCAGTCGTCCCCTTCCGCGGACGCCGCCATGGCGGGACGGTCCTCCGGTACGGCCGCACCGGCGCCGATCCCCGGGTGCGGGAACTCCAGGACGTCCAGGTCGTTCCTGAACGCGCGGTGGAAGCGTGGGAAGTCTCCGCCGTCCGAGGCCGGCGAGGGATGGTAGGCCGGGAAGTAGACGATCGTCGGCCTTCCGGAGCCGGGGCGGCCGTGGGAGCGGCGGATCGGGGGCAGCGCGTGCTCGCGGCCGTGGGTGGCCGTGAAGGTGGGCAGCGCCCAGGACGCCGTGACCAGCAGGTGCATCGCCGCCACCGGTTGTCCGGCGGCACTGACCGTCCGGAACAGCGAGGAGAGGCTGTACGCGGGCCGCTCGGCCGCACCGGCCCCGGGGGCGGCGCCCTCGCCGCCCGGTTCGCCGTCCAGCAGACCCAGCAGATGGCGGGCCAGTTCCTCGGCCGTGCGGTGCTCGAACACGACCGCCGCCGACAGCCGGAGCCCCAGCCCCGTGCTCACCCGGTTGCGGATCTGCACGGCGGTCAGGGAGTCGAACCCCAGGTCGGCCAGGGCCTTCCCGGCCGGGAGCGCGTCGGCGTGCGGGTATCCGAGCACCGCGGCCACGTCGGCCCGCAGCAACGCCACGAGCGCCGCCTCCCGTTCGCCCGAGGGTATGGCGGTCAGCCGCTTCCGCCAGGCTCCCGGCTCCAGCAGCTGTCCGGGAGAGCCGGCGGAGCCGAAGGCCGTCGCCGCGGCGGTCGGCCGACTCTGCCGGACGAGTCCGCGCAACGGCGCCGGCAGGTGCCCCGCACCGGACCGCAGTGCCGTCCGGTCCAGCAGGATCGGCGCCAGGACCGGCTCCGTCGAGCGCAGCGCGGCGTCGAACAGGGCCAGGCCCTGCCGTGTCGACAGCGGCACGAGCACCTCACGTGACTGTGGGCGCTGGCGGGGCTGTCCCGCCGCCATGCCGGCGCCGTGCTCCCACGGGCCCCACGCCAGCGAGAGCGTCGGCAGTCCTTCGGCCGCACGGTGGTGGGCGAGGGCGTCGAGGAACGCGTTCGCGGCCGCGTAGTTGCCCTGGCCCACCCGGCCCAGCAGACCGGAGACGGAGGAGAACACGACGAACGCCGACAGGCCCATGTCCCGGGTCAGTTCGTGCAGATTCCAGGCCGCGTCCGCCTTCGGCCGCAGAACGGCCGCCATCCGCTCCGGCGTCAACGAGTCCAGCACGCCGTCGTCGAGAACTCCGGCGGCGTGCACCACGGCGGTCAGCGGCGGCTCGCAGCGCCGGACCACGTCAGCCAGGCGGGCACGGTCGGCCGCGTCACAGGCGACGATGCCGGCCTGCGCCCCCAACTCCTGGAGCTCAGCGCGCAGTTCCTCGGCTCCGGGGTGCCTGGGGCCCGCGTCGTCCGGTCAGCAGCAGATGCCGTACGCCGTGTTCGGCGACCAGGTGCCGTGCCAGTTCCGCGCCCAGCGCGCCGGTGCCTCCCGTGATCAGTACGGTGCCGTCCGCGGCGAAGGCGGCTCCCGTCTCCGAGGCAGCACCGGTCGCCGTCAGTCGGGGAACCGCCACCTGCCCGTCCCGCACGCGGAGTTGGGGCTCGCCGGTGGCGACGGCCGACGGCAGCATCCGCAGCGACTCGGGCCGCCCGTCCACATCCACCAGGACGACACGGCCGGGCAGCTCCGGCTGCGCCGCCCGCACCAGCCCCCACACCGCCGCGCCCGCCAGATCCGGCACCGGCCCGGTGGCGTCCCGCGTCACCACCACCAGCCGGGAGCCCGCCGTACCGGGATCGCCCTGCCAGTCCTGGAGCGTCGCGAGTACCCTGCCGGTCAACTCGTGCACGTCCGGCATCGGATCGGAGCCGGTCGCGTATTCCGAGGCCCCAGGGGCGAGGGCCGTGACGGCGACGAACTCGGGGTTCGGGTCCGCCGCGCCGGGCAGGAACGCGGCGAGGTCCAGCTCGTCCTGCCCCCGCACCGCCCAGCCGCCCTCATCGGCGTCGCCGGGGACTTCGAGGGCGACCCATTCGGGGCGCAGCAGAGCCCTTCGTACGATGTCGTCCGTCGCCCCGTCCGTCATGTCGTCCGTCATGTCGGCCCGGTCGTCCGGGAGTTCCCTCGTGGCCAGTGACTCCACGCGGGCCACGAGACGGCCGGACCGGTCGGCCAGCGTCAGCGAGACGGTGTCCGGGCCGGTCGACGCCACCCTGACCCGCAACTCCGTGGCTCCCGAGGCGTGCAGGCTCACCCCGCTCCACGCGAACGGCACCCGCAGCGTGCCCGGGTCGGCGGGCGCGGCCAGCAACGGGGCGTGCAGCGCGGCGTCGAACAGCGCCGGATGGAGCCCGTAGCGGCCCGCTCCGAGGCATGCTCGGCGGGCAGGCGGACCTCAGCGAAGACGTCGTCGCCGCGCCGCCAGACCGCGCCGACCCCCTGGAAGGCGGGCCCGTAGACCAGCCCGGCATCGGCGAGGGCGGCGTACGCGCCGGTGAGATCCACCGCCTCGGCGTCCTGCGGCGGCCACGGGCCCTGCTCGTCCGCCGCCGCACGCGCCCCGCCCAGCTGCCCGGTGACGTTCCGGGTCCACGGGGCGTCCTCGGCGGACTCCTCCGGCCGGGAGTAGACGTCGACCGGCCGTCGGCCCGAGTCGTCCCGCGCACCCACCACGACCTGTACACGCACCCCGGAGGGGCCGGGCAGAACGAGCGGCGACAGTATCACCAGGTCGTCGACCGCGCCGCAGCCCACCTCGTCGCCCGCCCGCACGGCCATCTCCACGAACACCGTCGCCGGCACGATCACCCGCCCGGCGACGACATGGTCGGCCAGCCACGGGTGCGTCGCCAGGGACAACAACCCCGTCAGTACCGTCCGTTCGGTGTCCGGCACCGGGAACGCCGGGCTCAGCAGCGCCTGCGCACCGGCCGCCTCGGGACCCGGTGCGTCCAGCCAGTACCGCTGCCGCTGGAAGGCGTACGTCGGCAGGTCCACGCGCCGTGCGCCGGAACCCGCGTACACCGCCGCCCAGTCGACGGCGGCCCCGGCCACATGCAGCCGTGCCACGGCCGACAGCAGCGTCTCCGGCTCGTACGACCCGCCGCGGGTGGCCACGGCGAGAACGGCGCCGCGTGTGGACGCGTCGGTCAGAGTGTCCGTGGCCGCCGCGGTGAGTACGGGCCCGGGTCCGAGTTCCAGGTAGGCAGAGACCCCGTCGTCCGCGAGCCGGCGCACGGCGTCGGCGAAGCGCACGGGCAGCCGGGCGTGCCGCGCCCAGTACTCCGGCGAGCACAGCTCCGCGGGCTCGGCGGGCCGGCCCGTCACGGTGGAGACGATCGGGATGCGCGGCGGTCGGAAGGTCAACTCCCGGGCGACGCCGAGGAATTCGGCGAGCATCGGCTCCATCAGAGGCGAGTGGAAGGCGTGGCTCACCCGTAGCCGTACAGCCCTGCGGCCGCGCGCCTCGAAGTCGGCCGCGACCGCGAGCACCGCGTCCCGCGCGCCCGAAATCACCAGCGAACGGGGCCCGTTGACGGAGGCGACGGCAACCTGCTCGCCGAACTCCGCCGACGCCGCGACGACTTCGTCCTCGGTCGCGTCCAGCGCCACCATCGCGCCGCCCTCGGGCAGCGCCCGCATCAGCCGGCCCGTGCGGCGACAAGCGCCGCCGCATCCGGCAGTTCGAGGACTCCGGCGACATGCGCGGCCGCCAACTCGCCGACGGAGTGGCCCACGAGGCGGTCGGCACGCACACCCCACGCCTCGAGCAACCGGAACAGCGCCACCTCGAAGGCGAACAGTCCGGCCTGCGCGAAGTCCGTACGGTCCACGAGAGCAGCGTCCGGTGATCCCGGCCCGGCGGACAGCACCGCGCTCAGCGGCCGTGGAAGGCGGTCGTCCAGACACCGGCAGACCTCGTCGAAGGCAGCGGCGAAGACGGGGAACGCGGCGTGCAGTTCGGCGCCCATGCGGGGGCGCTGGGCACCTTGTCCGGTGAACAGCAAGGCCGTACGGATCTCCGGGTCCGCCAGTCCTCGGACGACTCCGGGTACGTCCCGGCCCTGCGCGAAGGCGCTCAGCGCGTCCAGCATCCGCGCCCGGTCACCGACCGGCACGAGCGCCCGGTGGGTGAGGGCGGAGCGCGACACGGCGAGGGAGTAGCCGATGTCGGCGGGCGCCAGGCCCGGCCGGTTGGTCGCTTCGACGGCGAGCCGCCCGGCCTGGGCGCGCAGGGCGGCTTCGTCCGCGGCGGAGAGCAGCCACGGAACGGGCGGGGCCGCGGGCGCCTCCGGCGAGTTCGGTGATGACGTGGGCGGCGCCGCTGTCCTGGAGGAAGTGGGCCAGCTCCGCGTCGGAGGACCGTGGATTGAGCGGGACGCCGACCATCCCGGCCCGCAGCACGGCCAGGCAACTCTCCACCGCCTCCACGCAGTTGCCGAGACAGATCGCGACGCGGTCGCCACGGCGCAGTCCCGTCCGGGTGAGGTACGCCGCCAGCGCACGGGTCCGGCGCTCCAGCTCGGCGTAGGTGACGCTGCGCGAGGAGTCGGCATAGGCGACCCGCCGCGGTGCCAGCTCGGCGTGCTCCTTCAAGAGTTCCGGCACCGGCCGGATCAGCTCGTCACGCCTCATGTCCCCCGCCTTTCAAGTCCCTCGCACCGCACCGGTGTTGAGCCTAAGTGGGGACACGGTCAGGAGGGCGGGTACGGGGGCTGGGGCGACTCAGGGCACCTCGGCCCGGGGTGCCTCCGGGAGCCTGTCGCGCAGTCGTCGGGCCTCCTCGAAGAGGCGGTTGGTGTGGTGCGCGAGCACGCCGCCCAGGAGCAGCTCCGGGATGTAGAAGGACCGCGCGGCGGCGGCCACGTCCCGTGCTGTCAGGTCGATCTGGATGATGTCGGTGCGGCGGATCTCGTCGATCGAGCTCGCCCAGACGACGTGCCGCAGATTCGCCCACGCCATCGCGCTCATGCATATGGAGCAGGGCTCACCCGTCGTGTAGAGGGTGGTGTCGGACCAGCCCTGGTTGCCGTTCCTATGTACGTAGTCGTTCATGGCGACCACCTCGCCGTGCAGCAACGGACTGTCCGCCCCGGTGTTGACGCCGCTCCCCAGGACCTCGCCGGTGCGCGTGTGGACGATCACCGCGCCGAACGGCCATCGGGGGTTCTTCCGGGCCTGCTCGATGGCCAGCCACATGAATCGCTCGTGCCCGGTGTGGGCCTGCGTGTCCATCGTGGGGCTCGCACCGGCTACGAGGTCGGGGCGGGCGTGACGTGCGGGGAGTGCCTGCTGGGGAAGGGCGAACGGCGCCGCCGCTCCCATCACCACGGCCCCGCACCTGCCGAGGAACCGACGCCTGCCCGAGTCCATACGCTTCCCCTCACTCATCACCGACGACTCCGGAAGGGAGTCGAACCGTCACAGATCGTGTCCAGCCCGAGCACGGCTCATGCTCCCTGATGACTTACTCACACCTGACGACGCGCCGACGATCGATCCCCGGCAGCCGGGTCCGCCCAGAAGCGTCGCCACACATGACCTCCGCCGCCGCAAGGTCGATACTGCTGGAAGCAGCACTCCGACCGACCCTGGGCCTTACCGGCACGGCAAACCGGGCAGGACCCCGGCAGCGCCGAGATCCATTACTCGACTCACTCACCCTGACCAGCGGAAACACTGGTCGAAGGCCCCTCGGTCGAGATCGCGAGGAGGTACCCACGACCATGCGTGACATCCTCCCGGTGATCGGCCCCTGGTACACGGCCCGGGTGCCGTTCGGACTCGCCACGGTCGTCGCCACCAGCCGCAGCGCCCCGCGCGACCCCGGGGCAGCGATGGCGGTGGGCCCGGACGACGAGGTCGTGGGCAGCGTGTCCGGCGGCTGTGTCGAGGGGGCCGTGTTCGAGCTCGCGCAGGAGGTCGTGGCGAGCGGCGAGGCGCGGCTGGAGACCTTCGGGTACAGCGACGAGGACGCCTTCGCGGTCGGGCTCACCTGCGGCGGCGAGATCACTTTGCTGGTGCGTCCCGTCACGGCCGACTCGGATCCCTCCTTCGGCGAGGTCGCGGAGTCGGTCGCGGCGGGCCGTCCGGTGACCGTGGCCACGGTGACCGACGGGCCCGCGCCGCACGGGGCGACGCTCGCCGTGTGGCCCGACCGGGTCGCCGGCACGCTCGGCGCGCCCGGCCTGGACGCGGCGGTGACCGCCGACGCGCGCGGCGAACTCGCCCTCGGTGCGACGGGCCTGCGGCACTACGGCCCGCACGGCGAGCGCCGCGAGGACGAGGTCACCGTCTTCCTGCACTCCTTCGCCCCGCCGCCGCGCATGCTGGTGTTCGGCGCGATCGACTACGCGGCCGCGGTCGCCCGCATCGGAGACTTCCTCGGCTACCGGGTCACGGTGTGCGACGCCCGCCCGGTCTTCGCCACCCCGAAACGTTTCCCGGAGGGCGTCGAGGTCGTCGTGGACTGGCCGCACCGCTACCTGAGCGGCACCGACACCGACGAGCGCACCGTGATCTGTGTGCTCACCCACGACCCGAAGTTCGACGTACCCCTCCTCGAGGAGGCACTGCGCCGCCCGGCCGCGTACATCGGGGCGATGGGCAGCCGCCGTACGCACGACGACCGGATGCGGCGGCTGGCCGAAGCGGGGCTCGGTGAGGGCGAGTTGGCCCGGCTGCGCTCCCCGGTCGGGCTCGATCTCGGCGCCCGTACGCCCGAGGAGGTCGCCGTGTCCGTCGCCGCCGAGATCGTCGCCCTGCGCTGGGGCGGCAGCGGTGCCCCGCTGACGGCGACCGCCGGCGCCATCCATCCGCGGGGAGCATGAGGGTGGGCCCGATCACCGCGCATACCCCGTGGACGGCGGCCGTCAGCGCGGGGGCAGCCGGTGCAGTTCCACGTCCGTGAGGCGGCCCTCGGTCACGGTCGCGGTCATGTAGGTGCAGTGGGGCTGACGGCGGCGGTCGGTCGGGGAGCCGGGGTTGAGCAGGCGCAGGCCGGTGGGGGCGACGGTGTCCCAGGGGATGTGGCTGTGGCCGAATACCAGCACGTCGAGGTCGGGGAAACGGGCCGCGCAGCGCGCCTCACGGCCCTGGGCGGGCCCGGTCTCGTGGACCACGCCGAAGCGCAGGCCGCCGAGGTCGACGTACGCCACCTCGGGGAGCCGGGCGCGCAGGTCCGGTCCGTCGTTGTTGCCGTGGACCCCGACCAGCCGGGCGCTGCGGCTCTCCAGCAGGTCGAGCGTGGCCGCGTCGACCCAGTCCCCGGCGTGGAACACCACGTCGGCGCGCGGGAGTTCGGCGAGCAGCACCTCGGGCAGCGCCTTGGCGCGCTTGGGCAGGTGGGTGTCGGACATCAGCAGCAGTCGCACGCCGTCAGGCTACCGGCGGGGTGATCTTCGGGCCGGTTCTCCACGCGGGGCATCGGTCGTTGAGCGGTGGACAAAAGGCGTGACAGGGTTAGGATTTGGCCACGAACGCCGTAATCCGACGCAAACGCCCAGCGACCCCTAGGGGGCTCGGAGACCGATGCCGATCAAGGTCAGCGTGGTCGTCCCCGTGTTCAACCCCGGGGTTTACGTCGAGGACTGCATCGAGTCACTGCTCAGGCAGTCCCTTCCGCCGGACGAGTACGAAGTGATCTTCGTCGACGACGGTTCCACCGACGACACTCCCGCCCGACTCGACGCGCTCGCCGCCGTCGACCCCCGGGTGACGGTGGTCCACCAGGAGAACTCCGGCTGGTCGGGCAAGCCCCGCAACGTCGGCATCGCCTCCGCCCGGGGCGAGTACGTGATGTTCGTGGACAACGACGACTATCTCGGCGACGAGGCCCTTGAGCGGATGTACGACTACGGCGTGGCCAACGGCGCCGATGTCGTGGTCGGCAAGATGGCCGGCAAGGGCCGCGGGGTGCCGGTGGAGCTGTTCCGCCGCAACCACCCCCGCGCGACCGTCGCCGACGCGCCCCTGATCGACAGCCTCACCCCGCACAAGATGTTCCGCCGCGCCTTCCTCGACGACACCGGTCTGCGTTTCCCCGAGGGCAGACGGCGACTGGAGGACCACGTCTTCGTCACGGAGGCGTATCTGCGCGCGAGCAACGTCTCGGTGCTCAGCGACTACGTCTGCTACTACCACGTCCGCCGGGACGACGCCTCGAACGCCGGATTCCAGCGCTTCGACCCGGGCGGGTACTTCAAGAACCTCCGCGAGGCCCTGGACGTCGTCGAGCGGCACACCGAGCCGGGCGGCCTGCGGGACCGGCTCTTCAGGCGCTGGCTGCGCGTGGAGATGGTCGAGCGCCTGCGCGGGCGGCGCCTCCTCGCCCTGCCTGCGGACTATCGGCGGGAGCTGTTCGAGGAGATCCACCGGGTCGTCGTCGAGCGCTTCGGGCCCGGTGTCGCGGCCGGGCTGCAGCCGACGCAGCAGGTCGTCGCCGCGCTGATCGCCGCCGACCGCTACGACGACGTCGAGGCCTTCGCCGAGTGGGAGGCCGGTGTCGCCCTCACGGCCGTCCCCGAACGCGTGGTGTGGGAGGACGGCACGCTGCGGGTCGCTTTCTCGGCCGAGTACACGTCCGCCGGTGAGCCGATGACCTTCGCCGCCGGCACGGACCGTGCGGCGCTCGACGGCCCGCCCGAGGACCTGGCCGCGGCCGTCGCCTGGGTGGACGCCGACACCGTGCGCCGGTTCGGCCAGGCCACCGCGGACCTGCTGGTGCGGGAGCGCGCCAGCGCCGCCCAGTACTTCCAGCCGGTGCGGTTCACGCGGGAGGAGGTGCCGGCCGGGGACGACGGCCAAGTCCGGCTGGTGCTGCGCGCGACGGCCACCGTCGACCCCGCCGCCCTCCCCCGGGCCGGCCTGTGGGACGCCTTCGTCCGCGTCAAACTGGGCGGCTGGACCAAGGAGTGCCGCCTCGGCCCCGCCCCACGACCGAACCGCCCCACCCCGTCCGCCGCTGTGACCGGCGGCCACGTGGTCCTCCCCTACTGGACCGCACCGCACGCGAACCTCGCCCTGGACGTCGACCGCGCGACCCACCGCCTCGGCCTGCACGCCCTCACACCGGACGACGTCATGGCCTCGGGCGGCCGACTGCGCGCACTTCTCCCCCTCCACGTCCCCGCCGAGGGCACCGCCGTGTCACTCCGTCTCACCTCGTCCGGCACCACCCGTGACCTGCCGGCCACCCTGTCCCCGCACGGGTCCGGGGCGCTGCTGGAGGCCGTGCTGCCCCTCGGCGTGCTGCGGGGAGCGACCTGGCGGACGGCGCTCGGCGTGCCGGGGCCGCGCTTCCTCACCCTCCCGTTCGCCCTGCGCACGGGGGCCGGTGGAGTGCGCGTACTGCCAACTCCCCGCCCCAGTGCGCTACGACGGCTCGTCCGCCGGGCGCGGCGCGGGCTCGGCACGGCCCTGGGGCGGACGGCGGCCCGGCTGCGGGCCCGGGCCCGGAGGAGGTGACGGCATGCGGTCGCTCGGCATCGAAGGGGCCTGGGCACTGGAGCCCAAGGTCTTCCCGGACGACCGGGGCAGTTTCCACGAGTGGTACCGGGGCGCGGAGTTCCGCGCCGCCACCGGCTACGACCTCTCCCTGGCCCAGGCCAACTGTTCGGTCTCCCGCCGGGGCGTACTGCGCGGTGTGCACTTCTCGGACGTGCCGCCCGGCCAGGCCAAGTACCTGACCTGTCTGCGCGGCGCCGTCCTCGACGTGGTGGTCGACCTCCGCGTCGGCTCCCCCACCTTCGCCCGCTGGGAGGCGCTGCGCCTCGACGACGACCGCCGGCACGCCGTGTTCCTCGCGGAGGGCCTCGGCCACGCCTTCATGGCGCTCACCGACGAAGCCACCGTGGTCTACCTGTGCTCGACGGGCTACGCCCCCGACCGCGAGCACGGCATCCACCCCCTCGACCCCGACCTGGCCATCGCCTGGCCCGAGGACGTCCCACCGGTCCTGTCCCCCAAGGACGCACGGGCGCCCACGCTGGCAGAGGGACAGAGGGCGGGGCTCCTGCCGACGTACGCGGCTTGCAACGCCCATTACGAGCGGGTGCGAAAGGGTCACGTCTGACGCCAGGTCCTGCAACGCCACCAAAGGAGCCAGGGGCCCAAACAACAACACATCGCGGCGCTACAAACGGCTACCGACAACCCCTTCAACCGCTGCGCGCAACGGCTCCCATCCCCGGGACCGTCCCAACCCCAACGCCCGGGCCCGCCGCAGCGCCCGCCAGAAACCCGCCCCGACCAGCACCTCGGGCGCCACCGCCCCCACCCGGTCCAGAATCGCCTCAGGCACCTTCTGCGGATCAGGAACCTCGTACGCCGCGACGATCTCGTCATACCGATCACGCAACACCCTGTTGCGAGGATTCGCCCCGAAGACGACCAACTGCCCCGTGGGCCGGCTATCGACAAGAACGCTCAGCAGATCAGGGCGATAACGCCCCAGGATCTCGGCGATCTTGTACACGTCCCCGGTCCACGCACCGGTGTGCCGGTCCCGGGCCGCCTCGTCCACGTTGCGCGGCAGCACGTCGTCGAAGACGATCACGCTGGTCCAGTCGGAGTGCCGCTCGATGTTCATGAAGTCCCGCAGCGCATACTCGAACAGGTGCATGCCGTCGATGAACGACAGGTCGAGCACGGCACGCCGCCAGTACCCGAGCGGGCTGCGGCCCCGGCGCAGATTGCGCACCGGGTGACGGCCGCCCTTGAGATGGACGAGCGGGTTGTCGCGGGCGAAGAAGTCGTCGCTGGTGGCCTTGACCAGATGGACGTCGCAGCGGATCTCCGTGACGACCTTGAAGGCGGGGTCGACGGCGATGGTGGGGACACGGGAGAGCTTGAGGCTGCGGCCGTCGTTGACGCCGATCTCCAGGTAGTTGCGGTTCCCGCTGACCTTGTGCAGTTCCCGCAGGAACTCATGGCGTTTCACGCAGGGCCTCCTTGCGGATCCGGGGCAGTGCTTCGTGCAGAGCGATACGCCAGTCACGCGGTCGCGGGAGGCCGAGCCGCTGCCGGCGGCCGTGCGCGAGGACGCTGTACTCGGGCCGGGGGGCGGGCCGCGGGAAGGCCTCACTGGTGACGGGGCGCACCCGGTCGGGGTCGGCGCCGAGGTGCGTGAACACCTCGCGGGCCAGGTCGTACCAGGTCGCCTCGCCGGCGTTGGTGGCGTGGAAGACACCGGTCGCGTCGCGGCCGACGCGCGGGCCGAGGTCGGCGATCGTCGCGGCGACGTCGGCGCTCCAGGTGGGCTGGCCGCGCTGGTCGTCGACGACGTCGACGGTGTCCCGGCGGGCCTCCAGCTCGATCATCGTCCGGACGAAACTCCGGCCGTGGGCGCCGTACAGCCAGGCGGTGCGCACGACGGCGCTCGTCGCCGGGAGTTCGTCCAGCACGGCCCGTTCGCCGGCGAGTTTGGTGCGGCCGTAGGCGGTGCGCGGGGCGGTGGGATGGTTCTCCGGGTAGGGGCTTCGGGCGTCGCCGGCGAAGACGTAGTCGGTGGAGACGTGGATCAGGCTGGCCTCGTACGCGGCGCAGAGGTGGGCCAGGAGGCCGGGGCCGTCGCCGTTGACGCGCAGGGCCCGGCCCTCGTCCTTCTCGGCGTCGTCGACGGCCGTGTACGCGGCGCAGTTGACGACCAGGTCGGGGTGGTACGCGGCGAAGGCGCGGTCGACGGCGTCGGGGCTGGTGACGTCGAGGGCGGCGTGGGCGAGGCCGGCCACCTGCTCGCCGCGCGCGCAGAGTTCCTCGACCATGTCGTGGCCGAGCATGCCGCCCGCGCCGGTCACCAGCCACCTCATGCGTGCTCCCCTTCGACGCGCCGTTTGAGGGGTTCCCACCAGGCGCGGTGGTCGCGGTACCAGGCGACGGTGGCGGCGAGGCCGGACGCGAAGTCGTGGCGGGGCCGGTAGCCGAGTTCGGTGCGGGCCTTGGTCCAGTCGACGCAGTAGCGCAGGTCGTGGCCTTTGCGGTCCTCGACGTGCCGGACCTTGTCCCAGTCGGCGCCGCACGCGTGCAGCAGCAGGGCGGTGAGGTCCTTGTTGCTCAACTCGGTGCCGCCGCCGATGTTGTAGACCTCTCCGGGGCGGCCCCTGGTGCGGACGAGGTCGACGCCGTGGCAGTGGTCGTCGACGTGCAGCCAGTCGCGGACGTTGAGACCCTCGCCGTAGAGGGGAACCTGCTCGCCGTCGAGGAGGTTGGTGATGAACAACGGGACGACCTTCTCGGGGAACTGGTGCGGGCCGTAGTTGTTGGAGCAGCGGGTGACGCGGACGTCCAGGCCGTGGGTGCGGTGGTGGGCGAGGGCGAGCAGGTCGGAGGAGGCCTTGGAGGCGGAGTACGGCGAGCTGGGGCGCAGCGGGTCCTCCTCGCCGGCCGAGCCGGTCTCGACGGAGCCGTAGACCTCGTCCGTCGAGATGTGCACGAAGGGTGCGACGCCGTGGCGCAGGGCGGCGTCCAGCAGGGTCTGGGTGCCGAGCACGTTGGTGAGGACGAAGTCGGCGGCGCCGGTGATCGAACGGTCCACGTGGGACTCGGCGGCGAAGTGCACCACCTGGTCGGCCTCGGCCATCAGCTTGTCGACCAGTTCGGCGTCCCGGATGTCACCCTGCACGAACTCCAGGCGGGGGTGGCCCAGTTCGAGGTTGTCGAGGGTGCCGGCGTAGGTGAGCTTGTCCAGCACGGTGATCCGGGGCGCCTCGGGTGCGCCGGGGGCGTCGCGGGCGAGCAGCATGCGGACGTAGGTCGAGCCGATGAAGCCGGCGGCGCCGGTGACGAGAAGGTTCATGTGTGGATCTGCACTTTGCTGTGGTCTCCGAGGACGAGGCGGTGGGCGCTGGGGACGCTGGGCGCGGGCGTGACCTGGACGTGCCGTCCGATGAGCGAGGACTCGATCCGGCCCACCCCGTCGATCGAGGAGTCCCGCAGCACGATGGAGAACTCCAACTCGCTGTCGGTGATACGGCAGTTCTCCGCGATGGAGGTGAAGGGGCCGACGTAGGAGTCCTCGACGACGGTGCCGGCGCCGACGACGGCGGGGCCGACGACGCGCGAGTTGACGATGCGCGCCCCCTCCTCGACGACCACGCGTCCGACGGTCTCCGAGGCCTCGTCGACGTCGCCGTCGATGCGGCGCGTGAGGCCCTCCAGGACGGTCCGGTTGACCTCCAGCATGTCGGCGACGTTCCCGGTGTCCTTCCAGTAGCCCTTGATGACCGTGCAGCGCACGTCGGCGCGGACGTCGATCAGGTGCTGGATGGCGTGGGTGATCTCCAACTCGCCGCGCCAGGACGGCGTGACGGCACGGACCGCGTCGTGGATCACCGGTGTGAACAGATAGACGCCGACCAGGGCGAGGTCGCTCTTGGGGTGCTCGGGTTTCTCCTCCAGGCCGATGACCTGACCCCCGTCGTCGAGTTCGGCGACGCCGAAGGAGCGGGGGTCCTGGACGCGGGTGAGGAGGATCTGCGCGTCGGGGCGGTTGGTGCGGAACTCCTCGACGAGGCCGGTGATTCCGCCGACGATGAAGTTGTCGCCGAGGTACATCACGAAGTCGTCGTCGCCCAGGTAGTCGCGGGCGACGAGCACGGCGTGGGCCAGGCCCAGCGGGCGTTCCTGAGGTATGTAGGTGATCTCCAGACCGAACTTGGAACCGTCGCCGACGGCTTCCTGGATCTCCGCGGCGGTGTCACCGACGATCACCCCGACGTCGGTGATGCCGGCCGCGGCGATGGATTCCAGTCCGTAGAAGAGCACGGCCTTGTTCGCGACGGGCACGAGCTGTTTGGCCGAAGTGTGCGTGATCGGCCTCAAGCGCGTACCGGCGCCGCCGGACAGCACGAGAGCCTTCATCGGTTCACCTTAGCCCCGATTCCGCCGATTTGACGGTTCCGGGACTGGCTTGTTCGCCACGGCGACGGCGCCGGGCGTGCGTCGGAATCCGGCCTCACCCGCCGAGCGCGATCTCGCTCCACACCTGTTTTCCGCCACTGACCGGCACCGTTCCCCACTCCGCCGCCATGGCCTCGACCAGGAGGATCCCGCGGCCGCCGGTGGCCTCCCAGCTGATGCCGGCCGGTTTGACCGGGGTGCGGGGCGAGGAGTCGGCGACCGCCACACGCAGCCGTTGGTTGACGAGGGTGAGGTCGAGACGGACCCGGCCGTCGGTGTGCACGAGGGCGTTGGTGACGAGTTCGGAGACGACGAGCAGTACGGCGTCCCGGTCCGGCGGCGGCACACCCCAGGTGCGCAGGGTGCGCCGGGTGAAGCGGCGGGCGTGGCCGACGGCCTCGGGGACGCGCCACACCGTCCAGCTCTCCCGGAGCGGGCGTACGGCCATGCCGTCGTAGCGCATCAGGAGCAGGGCGATGTCGTCGCTGCGGCGCGCGTCCACGAGCAGGGCGTCGGCGACGAGGCCGAGGTGGGCGGGGTCGGAGCGGGCGAGGTCGTGGGCGAGCCGGTCCATGCCGGTGTCGATGTCGGCGTCGGCGGACTCGACGAGGCCGTCGGTGGTGAGGGCGACCACGGTGCCGGGCCGGAGCCCGAGCGGGCTCATCGGGAAGTCGGCCTGGCGCAGCACGCCGAGCGGTGGGCCGCCCTCGGCCTCGGCGATCTCGGTGGTTCCGTCCGGGTGCCGCAGCACCGGCGGGAGATGGCCGGCGCGCACGCACCAGGCGGAGCCCTCCTCCAGGTCGACGTCGACGTAGGCGCAGGTGGCGAAGAGGTCGGTCTCCATGTCCATGAGGAGGCGGTTGGCGTGGTGGACCACCACGTCCGGCGGGTGCCCCTCGGTGGCGTAGGCGCGCAGCGCGGTGCGCATCTGGCCCATGAGGGTGGCGGCGGCCGCGCTGTGGCCCTGGACGTCGCCGATGACGAGGGCCACGTGGTTGTCGGGCAGCGGGATCACGTCGTACCAGTCGCCGCCGACCTCCAGTCCGGCCGTGGTGGGCAGATAGCGGGCGACGGCCTCGGCGCCGGGCAGCCGGGGGAGTCGGCGCGGCAGCAGCTGGCGCTGGAGCATGCCGACGAGTTCGTGCTCGGCGTCGAAGGCGTGGGCGCGGGACAGGGCCTGGCCGGCGAGGCCGGCGGAGGCGGTGAGCAGGGCGCGCTCGTCGGGGCCGAAGTCGTGCGGGGCGTCCCAGCCGATCAGACAGGCGCCGGCCATGCGGCCCCCGGCGGGCAGCGGCAGGACGGCCAGGCCGCCGGGGCCGACGTCGGCGAGGGCCGGTTCCAGCGGGGTGCCGGCGGGCCAGATCTGGGTGCGTCCCTCGCGCAGGGCGGCGGCGAGGGTGGGCATGGCGCGCACGGGCGCGTCCGGCCATTCGGTACGCCACTCCAGGCGCCACAGCTCCGGCCAGGACTCGGGTTCGGGCGGGTCGAGGACGGTGACGACGAGACGGTCGTTCTCCAGTTCGGCGAGGGCGATGCGGTCGGCGCGCAGCGGCTTGCGCAGTGCGGTGACCACGGCGTGGCTGACGTCGCGGACGGTGCCGGCGGTGGCGAGGGCGGCGGCCAGGCGCTGGACGCGGGCCACGTCGGTCACCTCGGCGCGCAGCGTGGAGGCGTCGGCGACGGTGCCGACGAGGCGGGCGGGGAGGCCCCCGCCGCCGGGCAGGAGGCGGCCGCGCAGCCTGAGCCACCTGGGCGGGCCGGCCGGTTGCAGGACGCGGAACTCCAGCTCGCGGTCGCCGAGCGACGCGTGGCCGGCCTCGACGACGGACATCAGCGACGGCAGGTCCTCCGGGACGGTCAGGCCCAGGAGGGTCTCGACCTTGCCGTCGAAGGCGGCCGGTCCGAGGCCGAACAGCCTGAGGATGTCGTCGCCGACCTCGACCCGGCCGGTGTCCATGGCGAGGCTGAACGCGTTGGCCGGCAACTCGTCCCCTTCCGTCGCGACGGGCGGGGCGGGGACGGCGACGGCCTCGGCGACCAGCTCCAGACACACCCGGTCCTCGGCGTCGAAGCCACCGGGGCGCTCGCTCACGGCCAGCAGGCAGCCACCGCCGTCGTCGGCGCCGGGACTGGGCAGGGCCGCCACGAAGAAGTCCCGGGCGGATGCCCGGCGGGACTCCGCGCCGGCGGCCAGTTCCGCCGGTCCGAGCCACACCGGGCGTCCGGTGCGCAGGGCGTCGGCCGCCGCGGACCGGGCCGAGCGCGAGTAGCTGTCGCGCAGACCGTAGAGCGTCCTCGGCACACCGGCCGACTCGACCAGGCAGAGCAGGTCCTCGTCCTCGCCGGGCGCGTACACGGCGGCGAGCGTCGCTCCGCCGAAGACCAGCGCCTGTTCCAGCACCCGGCGCAGTCGCTGCGGCGACTCCGGATCGGCGACGACCGTCTTCAGGGCAACTTCGGCACGCAGGGTCCTCGTTCCGCGTTCCGCAGCGCCCTCACCGACCACGTCCGCCATTACAGCGCTTATGAGACACCTGCGCAGCCCCTGTGACCGTTCCGTGGAGCCATGGTGACCCTGATGCTCGAAAGGCACCGAACATGTCTTGACGCATGCGTTCCGCACGGTGATCTCGTGACAGTCGTGACTGTCCGTAGCCGTCTCATCGCTGGAAGTCTCGGTGCCGGGCCAGCGGAGGGGGGACGAATGGACAAGCGCTACGAGGCGTACGCGCTCGCCGACCCGCACTTCTACGAGACACCGGACCGGCTGTCCGCCGACCGACACGGAACCGGACGCCTGTACGAGACGGCGCGGCGCGAGGTCCCCGAGGGCTGGACGACGGCGCGGATCGGCGACTGGCTGACGCTGACGCCGGCCGGCCCGGACGGCGCCCCGCTGCCGGGCCCGGCCCAGGGCTGGAAGATCCATGTCTCGGCCACCCTGGCGAACGCGGAGAAGATCGCCGGGATCGTGTGGGACTACTGCGTGCCGCGGGGCGTTCCGTTCAAGTTCGTGCCCGGCCCGCACCTGCTGCACCTGCGCAACGCCAAGTACGCGGGACGCGACTCCAGCGGCAAGTTCGTCACCGTCTACCCGGCCGACGAGGAGCAGCTCCACCTGGTGCTGCGCGAGCTGGGCCGGCTGCTGGAGGGGTTCGAGGGGCCGTACATCCTCACCGATCTGCGCTGGGACGACGGCCCGCTGTACGTCCGCTACGGCGCTTTCGCGCGCCTCTTCGTCGTCGACGACCGCGGTTCGCTGGTGCCGGCAGTGCGGGACGGCGCCGGGCAGCTGGTTCCGGACCGGCGGGCGCCGTCCTTCCAGGTGCCCGAGTGGGTGACGCTGCCCGCGTTCCTCGCGCCGCAGCTGGCGGCCCGCAACGCCACGACGGTCGGCGAGCTGCCGTACCGCATCGAGAAGGCGCTGCACTTCTCCAACGGTGGCGGGGTGTACGCGGGCACCGACACGCGGGACGGACGCAAGGTCGTCCTGAAGGAGGGGCGGCCGCACGCGGGTCTCGCCGCCGACGGCGCGGACGCCGTGGCCCGGCTGGAGCGGGAGCGGTACGCCCTGGAGCGGCTGGCGGGGACCGGCGTGGTGCCCGAGGTGCGCGACCGGTTCCAGCTGGGCGACCACAGCTTCCTGGTCATGGACTTCGTGGAAGGACGCCCCCTCAACTCCTTCTTCGCCGAGCGGCACCCGCTGATCGGCCCGGACCCCGATCCGTGCGCCGTGGCCGACTACACGGCCTGGGCACTGCGTGTCCACCGGGCGGTCGAGCGTGCGGTGGAGACGGTGCACCAGCGCGGGATCGTCTTCAACGACCTGCACGTCTTCAACATCATGGTCGCCCCCGACGACGAGTCGGTGTTCCTGATCGACTTCGAGGCGGCGACCCCGGTCGGCGAGAACAGCCGCCAGGTCGTCGCCCACCCCGGCTTCCTGGCCCCGGCCGACCGCAGGGGCGTGGACGTCGACCGCTACGCGCTGGCCTGTCTGCGGCTGGCACTGTTCCTTCCCATCACCTCGCTGTTCGTGGTGGACCGCGACAAGGCGGCGCATCTCGCGGACGTGATCGCGGGTCAGTTCCCGGACGTACCGAGGGACTTCCTGGACGAGGCGGTCGCCGAGATCTGCCGGGACGTGCCCACGGCCCGTTCGGTCTCCCCGCCGTCGTCGGCGGCGGCGCGATCGGTCTCCGCGTCGTTCGTGGAGCCCGGCGACTGGCCCTACAGCCGCGACTCGATGGTGAAGGCGCTGCTCGCCTCGGCCACTCCGGAGCGCGAGGACCGGCTCTTCCCCGGCGACATCGCCCAGTTCTCCGACGGCGGCGGGCTGGGCCTGGCACACGGCGCGGCCGGCGTGCTGTACGCCCTGGCCGCGACCGGCGCCGAGCGCTACGACGAGGGCGAGCGCTGGCTGCTCGACCGCACCGACCCGCCACCGATCGGCGCCCCGCTGGGCCTGTACGACGGACTCGCGGGCGTGGCCCACGTCCTGGACCTGCTCGGCCACCGGCAGCGCGCCCTGGCCCTGGTCGACACCATCCTGAGCGAGCGGTGGCAGCGCCTCTCCTCCGACCTGCGCGGCGGACTGGCCGGCCTGGGGCTCGTCCTGGGCAGCCTGGCGGACGCCACCGGTGAGCCGGAGCTGCGCGAGCGGGCGGCGGAGGCCGCGGACATCCTCGTACGGCGTCTGACGGCACCGCCTCCGTCCGGGCCCCGGCCCCGTGCCGGGCTGATGAGGGGGGCGAGCGGGCCCGCGCTGTTCCTGCTGCGGCAGTACGAACGGACCGGCGACGGCCGGCTGCTGGACGCGGCCGGCGAGGCGCTGCGCCAGGACCTGGCGTGCTGCGTCGAGCAGAAGGGCGGCTCGCTGGAGGTCGACGAGGGCTGGCGGACCATGCCCTATCTGGGCGACGGAAGCGTGGGCGTGGGGATGGTCCTCGACGACTACCTCGCTCACGCGGGTGACGGCATCGGCGCCTTCGAGCAGGCCCGCTCCGGCATCCTCACCGCCGCCACCTCCCGCTTCTACGCCCAGCCCGGCCTCTTCCAGGGACGTGCCGGGATGATCCTCCACCTCAGCCGCACGACCGCACCGGGCGCGGGCGCCGACCGGCCGGCCGGGCAGATCGCCGGGCTCGGCTGGTACGCGATGTCGTACCAGGGCCAACTGGCCTTCCCCGGGCACCAGATGATGCGGCTCTCCATGGACCTCGGCACCGGAACCGCCGGGTGCCTGCTCGCGCTCGGAGCGGCCCTCGCCGCCGACGCGGACGGCGCGCCCCCGGCCCACCTGCCCTTCCTCCCGCCGCCACCGCGGCCCGAGAACGCGGCTCCGCCACCTGACGGAGTCGTGACACAACCCCGTCCCCACGAATGAGAGGACTACGAGATGGCACTGCTCGACCTGCAGACGATGGAGACCGAGGAGTACACCGGCGGCGGGAGCGTCGCCAGCCTGCTGCTGTGCGCCAGCCAGGCCAGCATCACGCTCTGTCTCTGACGGACGTAGTGCGCCGGCGGCCCCGGGCGGTTCCCCTCCCTCACGGGAGGGGTCGCCCGGGGCCCTTGCCCGGACGAGGGAGCGAGGCCGCGGCCGTATGACGACTCCGACTCCTGCCGCCGACCCGTCCCGCGCGCTGCTGCGCGCGGCCACCCGGCACAGCGCGTCCCGTACCGCGGCACTGTGCCTGGTGAGCACGGCCGCGACCGGGGCCGGGCTGCTCCTGCCCACCGCGCTCGGCCGGACCCTGGACCTCCTTCTGGCGCGGGCTCCGGCGACGGGCTGGGTGCTGTGCTGCGCCGGACTCGTCCTGTCACTCGCCCTGCTCGACGGCTGCCAGAGCGTCCTCGTCGGCACCGTCGACGCCCGCACGACGGCCTGGCTGCGGGGGCGGCTGACCCGGCGCGTCCTGGCGGTGGGCCCGGCGGTCACGGCCCGATTCGGGGCCGGTGACCTGGTCGCACGACTCGTCGGCAACGCCGCGCAGGCCGGCACGGCACCGGCCGCCCGTGCCGCGCTGCTCGCCGCGTTCGCCGGACCGGTCGGGGGCATCGTCGCCCTGGGCCTGATCGACGTATGGCTCGCGGTCGTGTTCCTCGCCGGGGCGCCGGTACTGGCCGCCCTGCTGCGGGCCTTCGCCCGCGACACCTCCCGGTGTGTGACGCGCTACCAGCGGGAACAGGGCAGGATCGCGGCCGCGCTCGCCGAGGCCGTCGACGGCCACCGCACCATCCGGGCGGCCGGCACGGCCGACCGGGAGACGGCGCGGATCCTGCGCCCCCTGCCCGAACTCTCCCGCGCGGGGCACCGTATGTGGCAGGTGCACGGCCGGGCCTCCGCCCAGGCCGTCGCCGTGGCCCCGCTGCTGCAGCTGGGGGTCATCGCCGTCGCGGGTGTCCTGCTCGCCCGGCACCGGCTGACCGTCGGCGAGGTGCTCGCCGCGTCCCGCTACGCGGTGCTGGCCACCGGCGTCGGCATGCTGGTCGCCCACCTCGCGAGCGTGGCCCGTGCCCGGGCGGCGGCCGGACGCCTCGGCGAGATCGCCACCGAGCCCGCCCCCGCCCATGGCACCCGCCGACTGCCGCCCGGCCCCGGCCGGCTGGAGCTGCGCGGCGTGACCGCCCGGCGCGGGAAGCACACCGTGCTGGCCGGGATCGACCTGGTCGTCCCCGGCGGGACCACCCTCGCCGTGGTCGGCCGCTCCGGCGCCGGCAAGTCACTGCTCGCCGCGATCGCCGGGCGGCTGGCCGACCCGGACGACGGCGAGGTCCTCCTCGACGGCGTCCCGCTGAGCGAGCTGACCCACGACGACCTGCGCCGCGCGATCGCCCACGCCTTCGAACGCCCCGTCCTGCTGGGCGACAACGTCGAGGACGCGATCGGCCTCGGCCTTCCGGCCCCCTCCCCCACCCGCATCCGGGAGGCTGCCCGCACCGCCGACGCGGACGCGTTCGTACGCCGCCTGCCCAGCGGCTACGCCACCGCCCTGACCGACGCCCCGCGCTCCGGCGGCGAGTCCCAACGGCTCGGACTGGCCCGGGCGTTCGCCCACGGCGGCCGTCTGCTGATCCTCGACGACGCCCTGTCCAGCCTCGACACGGTCACCGAGGCCCGCATCACCGAGGCCCTGGCCGGCGGCTCGTCCGCCACCCGCCTCCTGATCGCCCACCGGGCGGCCACGGCGGCCCGGGCCGACGCGGTGGCCTGGCTGGACGGCGGGCGGGTGCGGGCGGTCGGGCGACACGAGGAGCTGTGGGCGATGGCGGCTTACAGGGAGGCGCTCACGGGAACGGCCTCGGGGGCTTCGACGGCCTCGGCGGAAGAGGCGTGCCCATGAGCAGCGGGGCCGGTGCGACCGGCGGGCTCTACCCGCGCGGGCTGCGCTTCCTGCGGTCCCGGTGGCGGGTTCTCGTACGGCTCGGCGTCTGGTCCGTGCTGGAGACGGGGCAGAGCTTCCTCATCGGATACGCCCCGGCCCGTGCCCTGGACGACGGGTTCCTGCGAGGCCGACCTGAGGTCGGGCTCGTCTGGCTCGGCGTCGCCGGGCTCGGGGTCGTGCTCGGCGCGTACGGCACGGCCCGGGTGTACGCGGCCGTCGCCGCGCTGGTCGAGCCGCTCAGGGACCGGCTCGTGACGCGGGTGGTCGAGCGCGGGGTGCGGGAGGCGGACCGGGGGGCGCTGTCCGGGCTCACCCAGCAGGTGGAGATCGCGCGGGACACCTTCGCGGGGCTGGTGATGGTGTCGCGGTCGTTCGTGTTCACCGCGGTCGGCGCGCTGGCCGGACTGTTCTCGCTCGCCCCGCTGCTGCTGCTCGTCGTCCTGCCTCCGCTGGCCGCCGGGGTGGGCCTGTTCGCGGCGACGCTGCGTCCGCTGGCCCGTCGGCAGGAGGTGTTCCTCGCGGCGGACGAGGCCCTGGCCGACCGGCTCGGCGCCGTCTGCCCCGGGCTGCGGGACATCACGGCGTCCGGCGCGGAGGACCGCATGGCCGCCGACACCGGGCGCCTGGTGGACGCCGAGCTGAAGGCCGCCCGCTCCCTCGCCCGTTTCGGCGTGCTGCGGGTGGCCGCCCTCGCCCTCGGCGGCCAGCTCCCGATCGTCCTGCTCCTCGCCACCGCACCCTGGCTCCTCCGCCATGGCGTCACCACCGGCGCCCTCCTCGGCGCCCTCGCCTACGTCACCCAGTCCCTCCTGCCCGCCCTGCACAACCTGGTCCACGGCCTGGGCACGAGCGGCTCACGGCTGGCGGTGGTGCTACGACGGCTGGCGCCGGCAGCGCCCCAAAGGGTCACGGGGCTGCAATCGAACATGCGGCCCCGCCGCGCGGGCGCG
The DNA here is from genome assembly GCF_041261225.1 of Streptomyces sp. V4I8. Taxonomy (GTDB): domain Bacteria; phylum Actinomycetota; class Actinomycetes; order Streptomycetales; family Streptomycetaceae; genus Streptomyces. The sequence goes on along the minus strand of NZ_JBGCCN010000001.1, from coordinate 9,568,270 downwards.
ACCAGCCACGACGAACCCGCAGACGACCAACGACACACCACGCCCCTACCGGCGGAGCGCGACGCCCTCTCCCTCACCTCCGTCACCTTCGCCTACGGCCCCACCGCAGCCCCCGTGATCGAAGACCTCGACCTCACCCTCCCGTCCGGCGCCCACCTGGCCGTCGTCGGACCGAGCGGCATCGGCAAGTCCACCCTGACGGCACTGGTAGCCGGTCTGCTGGAGCCCCGGTGCGGCACGATCCGGGTGCACGGGGACGCGGCGCCCACGCCGCAGGCGCACGCGCGGCGGGTCCTCATTCCGCAGGAGGCGTACGTGTTCACCGGCAGCCTCGCCGAGAACCTCGCCCATCTGCGGCCGGACCCCGTCCCCGAGGCGGAGTTGCTCGCGGCCGCCGAGGCGGTGGGGCTGACGCCGTTGCTCGACGCCCTGGGCGGACCGGAGGGCCGGGTGGATCCCGCGGCGCTGTCCGCGGGCGAGCGGCAGCTGATCGCGCTGACCCGGGCCCACCTGTCGCACGCCCCGCTCGCGCTGCTCGACGAGGCGACCTGTCACCTCGATCCGCGGGCCGAGGCGCGCGCGGAGCACGCCTTCGCGGCCCGCCCCGGCGGCACCCTGGTCGTCGTCGCCCACCGCATCAGCTCGGCCCGCCGAGCCGACCGGGTCCTGATGATGGACGGCCGCGACACTGCGTACGGCACCCATGACGAGCTCGTCCGGAGCTCCGCGCGCTATCGCGAACTCGTCGGTGGCTGGACCCCCGTGCCGAGGGGGCGGCGGTCAGAGCCAGCCCTCGCCCTGGGAGATCCGGATGGCGTCGATGCGGTTGCGGGCCCCGGTCTTGCGGGTGATGGCCGCCATGTAGTTGCGCACGGTCCCGTGGGACAGGTGCAGGCTCCCCGCGATCTCCGCGACGGACGCCCCCTCCGCCGCGAGGGATAGGACGCTCAGCTCCCGCCGGGTCAGCGGCATCTCGGCGGCCTTGAGGAAGGCGAAGCCCAGCGAGTCGTCGACGAAACGTTCCCCCTCGGCGACGCGCCGGATTCCGCGCACCAGACGGTCCGGCGAACCCTCCTTGTCCACATAGCCGAGCGCCCCCGCCTCCAGGGCACGCTTCAGCAGCCCCGGCCGGTTCACGCCGGCCAGCACCAGCAGGTGCGGCGGCGTGCGGCCCGTGTCCCGCACGCGCAGCTCGCCGAGCGGCGGGATGCCGTACGCGTCCGAACACTCCAGGTCCGCCGCGCACACATCCGGTCGCACGGATCTCACGCGGGCGGGCGCGCTGCGCCAGGGGGCGTCGTACACCTCCAGGTCGGATGCTCGGCGTAACCACTCCGCCAGCACCGATCGCACCAGAGACTCGTCGTGCACCACCAGGACCCGGATCACTGCTGCCCCTCCACCCCGCCGTTCGTTCACATTCATGGTCTTGAGCGCGTGCCCCATTGTTGGGGTCTGTGACCGTCTGCGGGCGCGAAGAACCGGCCATCAGGGTGCGCGGGGGCGCACGCGAGGCGCCCATACGCCGGGGTCGCGCATCGACTGCTGGGGCATGGGCTCGCCGTCAGGGGGTACAGGGCGGCCCCTCGCAGCGCGGGCGTGAGGGGCCGCTCGCCGTGCGCGACGGGCGCCGAAGGGGGAGATTTGAGCCCTGGGACCTGTCGCGCGGCCCCGCGGAGGAGGTGGTCGGTGTGTCCGACGGGCAGACGGCCGCCCAGGCGCCGGTGGCCGCGAGGACGCGGGTCGGCCGGCCGCTGCTGTCGCTGGCGCTGGCCTCGATGATGGACGAGGTGCACGCGCACTCCGGTGCCGTCTATCTGCTGGCCGCCGACGAACCCGTGCTGGAGATGGCGGTCATGGCGGGCCTGCCCCGGGCGTTCGCGGCGCCATGGGAGCGGGTCGGACTGAGCGCGCCGATCCCGGTCGCGGAGGCGGTGCGGGAGCGGCGGCTCGTCTGGGTGGGGGGCGAGGAGGACATGGCGGCCCGGTATCCGCGGATCGCCGTCGTCCTGCCCTACCCCTTCGCGCTGGCCGCGCTGCCGGTGGCCACCGAGTCCCACGCCTACGGCGCGATCTTCGTGACCTGGCCCGGCACGCACCCCCCGGAGCTGTCGGACCGGGAACGCGACCATCTGAGCGCCGCCTGCCGACGGCTCGCGGTACGGCTGGAACGTGCCAGGGAGGAGAGCCGCCCGCCGCTCCCGGAGCCCGATCTGATCGCCGGACCGGCGTTCAGCGGAGCGGCCGGCACGCTCGGCACGGTGGAGGCGGCGCGGATGGTGTCGCGGCTGCCGTACGGGCTGTGCTCGCTCGATCTGCACGGCCGGGTCAGCTTCGCCAACCCCGCGGCGGCCGAGCTGATCGGCGTCCCGGTCACCCGGCTGCTCGGCAACCAGCTGTGGGCGGCGGTGCCCTGGCTCAACGACCCCGTGTACGAGGACCGCTACCGGGCCGCGCTGATGAGCCAGCACACGACCTCCTTCGTGGCGCTGCGCCCGCCCGGGGACTGGCTCTCGTTCCGGATGTATCCGAGCACGACCGGTCTGAGCGTGCGGATCAGCAGGGCCCGTGCGGTGGCGGAAATGGGACGCAGGGGACCACAGCCCGGTGACGCGCCGGGCCGGCTGGTGACCATCTCCCAGGTGCTGAGCCTGGCCGGCGCGCTCACCGAGGCGGCCGGTGTGCAGGACGTGGTGCAGCTGGTCGCGGACGAGATCGTCCCGGCGGTCGGCAGCCAGGCGCTGGTCGTCCTGGGATCGCGGGCGGGCCGGCTGCACGTGCTCGGGCACCGCGGATACCCGGATCCGCGGATCGTGGAGCGGTTCGACGGGCTGCCGCTGGCCGAAAGGACCCCCGGCGCACAGGCCCTGGGCACGGGGGTGCCCGCGTTCTTCGAGTCCCAGCAGCAGTTGGAGCGCCTGTATCCGGCGCGGGGCTCGACTCCGGACGGGTTCGCGGCCTGGGCGTATCTGCCGCTGATCGCCTCCGGCCGGCCGGTCGGCACCTGTGTGCTCGCCTACGCCGAACCGCATCCGTTCCCGGCGGACGAACGGGCCGTCCTGACCAGCCTCGGCGGGCTGATCGCACAGGCGCTGGAGCGGGCCCAACTCTACGACGCCAAGCACCAGTTGGCGCACGGCCTGCAGGCCGCCCTACTCCCCCACTCGCTGCCGCCGCTGGCCGGCGTCGAGGCGGCCGCGCGCTATCTCCCCGCCACGCAGGGCATGGACATCGGCGGCGACTTCTACGACCTGGTGCCGACGGAGCAGGGCCTGGCCGCGGCGGTGATCGGGGACGTACAGGGGCACAACGTGACCGCGGCCGGCCTGATGGGCCAGATCCGCACCGCCGTACGGGCGTACACGACCGTGGGGCAGGCGCCCGAGGACGTCATGCGCAGCACCAACCGGCTGCTGCTCGACCTCGGCTCCGACCTGTTCGCCAGCTGTCTGTATCTGCGGCTCGATCCGGCGCACGGGCGGGCGGTGATGGCCCGTGCCGGGCATCCGCCGCCGCTGCTGAGACGGCCGGACGGACGGGTGCGGGTGCTCGACCTCGCGGGTGGCCCGCTGCTGGGCATCGACGGCTCGCCCACGTATCCGACGACGGAGGTCGACCTCACGCCGGGCTGTGTGCTCGTCCTCTACACCGACGGGCTGATCGAGTCCCCCGGCGTCGACATCGAGGACGCGCTCGCCGAACTCGGCCAGCTGCTCACCGAGGCCGGGGAACTACCCTTGGACGAGCTGGCCGATCTGCTCGTCCAGCACAGCGCGGCGAGGCGGGAGCGGGTCGACGACGTGGCACTGCTGTTGTTGCGGGCGCGGGACTGACGGCCCGGACACGCAGCGGTCCGGCCCTCCCGCCGGAGGGCCGGACCACGTGCTCGTACGGATCGCTCGCGATCACGCGGGATCACTTGGAATCACTCGGGATCACCTGGATCCGTGCGGCGGTGTCAGGGCGTCAGTTCCCGACGCCGTTGCCGACGATCTCACCGAGGCCGTTGCCCGTGCCGTCGGCGTTGCCGTTGCCGACCTCTTCACCGGCCCCGGCTTCCTCACCGGCCCCGGCTTCCTGACCGGCCCCGGCCTCTTCGCCTGCACCGGCCTCTTCGCCTGCGCCCGCTTCCTCACCGGCGCCCGCTTCCTCACCAGCCCCGGCCTCCTCACCGGCACCCGCGCCGCCCGCGGCGTCGCCGCCGAGGGTCGCGCCTACCGCCTCCAGGGCGGTGGTCACCGGCTGGAAGAAGGTCTCGCCGCCGACGGTGCAGTCACCGCTGCCGCCGGAGGTGAGGCCGATGGCCAGGCCGTCCTGGGTGAACAGGGAGCCGCCACTGTCGCCGGGCTCGGCGCAGACGTCGGTCTGGATGAGCCCGGTGACCGTGCCCTCGGGGTAGTTCACGGTGGCGTCCAGGCCGAGGACCTGACCGTCGCTCAGTCCGGTGGTGCTGCCCATCCGGAAGACCTGGAGGCCGACCTCGGCGTCCGCGGCCTGGCTGATCGCGAGGGTCTGGTCGCCGAGGTTGACCTCGCTCGGCGCCTCGGTCGCGGGGTCGTCGTACTTGACGAGGGCGAAGTCGCCGTCGCCGGGGAAGGTGGCCTGGTCGACGGTGGCGATCGGCTGACCGCCCTCGGCGTCCGACCACTGTTCGGCCGCGACCCCGCAGTGACCGGCCGTCAGGAAGGCCGGGGTGCCGTCGCCCGCGGTGACGTTGAAGCCCGCGGAGCAGCGTGAGCCGCCGGCGAAGATGGCATCGCCGCCGGAGAGGAAGGTCTTGAAGGTGCCGGCCGACTTCTTGATGGTCGCCATGCCGGAGCCGAGGCTCTGGACGGTCGACTCCAGCTGGTCCCAGTTGTCGCCGGTGACGGTGGAGTCGGCGGTGACGAGGATCTTGTTCGTTCTGGGGTCGACGGCCCACGCGGTGCCCGGGATGGTCGCCTCGGACTTCAGGGTCTGCGCGCCGGACGCGAGCTCGGTCAGGCTGTTCTCGACCTCCCGGACCTTCGCGCCCGCCTTCTTCGCCTGGACGATCACGTTGTTGTTGTCGCCGGGGATGACGTTGACCACGAGCTGCTGGCTCTCGGAGTCGTAGTAGGAACCGGCGAAGGCGTCGCCGAGCAGGCCCGCGAGCTGCGAGGCGAGATCCGACGCGTCCGCCGACTTCAGGGTCTTGGGGGCGGCGGCGTCGTCCGACGCGCCGTCCTGTGACGCGTTGGCGTTCGGCAGCAGGATCGCGGCCGCTCCGAGCGCCACCACGCTGCCCGCTGCTATCGCGGCCTTGCGCTTCGGAATTCGCTTGTGACTCAAACTTCTCGACCTCCTGGGGGACGGGGTCTGTGCCGCCGTTCGTCCGGCGGCTTTTCGGGGCGCCTGGTTGGCAGTTGGTACGCACGGGTCGCACGGGGCGTTCAATTCCGTTTTCGGGCGCCGCACTCGAAACACCGAATCGGCCAACGACCGCGCCTGGAGTTCCGGCGGCGGGAACAATCCCCCATATGACGATGACGACCGCCGAAGCCGACAAGATCCTCTCCGCCAACTTCGCCCCCTGGGTCCTCGCCCTGGGCCTGTCCATCGAGGCGGTGGAGGACCGGCGGGCGATGCTGCGAATGCCCTGGTCGGATCAGCTGGCCCGGGAGGGCGGTGCCCTGTCGGGGCAGGCGCTGATGGCGGCCGCCGACACCGCCACCGTGATCGCCGTGTCGGCGGCGCGCGGGGCGTACGGGCCGATGACGACGGTGCAGCAGTCGACGTCGTTCCAGCGCGCGGTGATCGGTTCGGATGTCCTGATCGAAGCGGTCGTCACCAAGCTGGGCCGCCGGATGGCGTTCGCCGACATCGTGATGACCGAGGAGGGATCGGGCGAGATCGCCGCCCGCGCGAGCACGGTGTACGCACTTCTGGTCTGACACGATCTGCTACCGATCAGTAACGGTCGGTTGAGAATCCCGAGCGGAATCCAGGCTCCAGGGAATCTGCACATTCAATACTCAACGAAGTCACCGTGCGCCGGGCTTCTGCACAAGCGAGCTCGACGGTCACCCCCTTGAGGCGGGAGTGTCGCATTCGCCACCGCATCGCCCGGAGGCCCGCCGAGCCGATGCAACAGCCCGTGCGAGCCGATGCTGTGACGCATGTGAAGAAGTCGCCGACAAGACGTGCCCACGTCTGCACGGATCGCTGCCGCCGGGACCAAAGTGCCCTGGTGAGCACGGAGTTTGATTGGAAGCCCGTACCCGCTGCGTGCTTTGATCCATCGCACCGCAGGGGCCGTCCACGGCTTCCGGAAACGGGCGCCGGGTGCCTGCGGTCGCGGCCGTCATCTGTCCCCAGAGGGGGCCGCTCCCCCTTGTGAAATACCCATTAGGAAGGGAAGTTCCATCATGAACTCCACCCCCCAGGTTGCGACCGTCGAGATCTCCGACGCCGAGCTCGACAACGTCTCCGGCGGCCTGCAGGTCAACGCCGTGAACGGTGCCCTCGACGCTGTCAACGGCATCGCCCCGGTTTCCGGCCTGGTCGACACGGTCGTCGGCACCGTGGAGGGTGTCACCGGCCTGAACACCGCCCCGGTCTCGGGTCTGGTCGCCGGTCTCTGATCGCGCCTTTTTGCACCGCTGAGTCCCGGAGCCGTTCCCCGGTTCCGGGGCTCTTCGGGTGCCGGAAAACAATCCGGCACCGCCCCGCATCACGGCCGGCCCACGCGCGCCGGTCTCCACTCATCCTCAGGTGAGGGAAAGTTCCGTGCAGTTCCGCCAACAGGCCCTCGCCAAGCTCCAGTCACCGGAGGAGCTCGACCTTCCGGTGCGCTTCGCCCGCCCCCAGGGCTGGCTGGTGCTCTCCGTGACGGTGGTCGTCATGGCCGCCGCGTCGGTGTGGGCGGTGACCGGTTCGGTCGCCTCCACGGTCGGCGCGCCCGCCGTCCTCACCCACGGCCAGGGCAGCTACATCCTGCAGAGCCCGGTCGCCGGCCAGGTCACCGCGGTCCTCGCCGAGCAGGGCCAGCGGCTCCCGGCGAACTCCCCCGTACTGAAGGTCCGTACGGCCAAGGGCGACACGGTCGTCCGCACGGTCGCCGCGGGCCGGGTCACCGCGCTCGCCGCCACCATCGGGCAGATCATCTCCACCGGCGCGAACGTCGCCGCCGTGGAGAAGGTCGCCCATGCCAAGGACGCGCTGTACGCGACGGTGTACGTGCCCGCCGAGAACGCGGCGTCCATCCCCGACAAGGCCCCCGTGGACCTGACCGTCTCCTCCGTGCCCACCCAGGAGTACGGCGTCCTGCGCGGCCATGTGAAGTCGGTGGACCGCTCCGCGCAGTCGGCGCAGCAGATCGCCGCGTTCCTCGGGGACACCCAGCTGGGCGAGCAGTTCACCAAGGACGGCAGGCCGGTCGCCGTGCTGGTCCGGCTGGACCGGGAGTCGAGCACGAAGAGCGGCTACAAGTGGTCGTCCACGGACGGGCCGCCGTTCTCCCTCACCTCGATGACCATGGCCGACGCCTCGATCCAGCTGGCCGACGAGCGTCCCGTCGATTGGCTGCTGCCGTGAGCACCGCACAGGAGACCCGCGGCAGCAGGCGCCGCGCCGCCCCGCCGAAGCGCCCGGTGCCCAAGGGCAGGTCGAAGACCGTCCGCACGCCCACCGTCCTCCAGATGGAGGCCGTGGAGTGCGGCGCCGCCTCCCTCGCGATGGTGCTGGGCCACTACGGCCGCCATGTCCCGCTGGAGGAGCTGCGCATCGCGTGCGGCGTCTCCCGCGACGGCTCGCGCGCCAGCAACCTGCTGAAGGCCGCCCGCAGCTACGGGCTGACGGCCAAGGGCATGCAGATGGACACGGCCGCCCTCGCCGAGGTGAAGACGCCGGCCGTCCTGTTCTGGGAGTTCAACCACTACGTCGTCTACGACGGCATGGGCCGCCGCTTCGGCCGCCGGGGCGTGTACATCAACGACCCTGCCAAGGGCCGCCGTTTCGTGCCCATGGAGGACTTCGACGGCAGCTTCACCGGCGTCGTCCTGGTGATGGAGCCCGGTGAGGGCTTCAGCAAGGGCGGCCGCAAACCGGGCGTGCTCGGCGCGATGCCGACGCGGCTGCGCGGCACCGCGGGCACGATGCCCGCCGCCGTGCTGGCGAGCCTGCTGCTGGTGGTGGTCGGCGCGGCGGTGCCCGCGCTGAGCCGCACCTACATCGACATGTTCCTCATCGGCGGCCAGACCTCCCTGCTGGGCGTGCTGTTCGCGTCCATGGGGACCTGTGTCGCGCTCACCCTCGTGCTGACCTGGCTGCAACAGGCGAACCTGCTGCGCGGCCGCATCATCTCCTCCACCCTCTCCAGCGCCCGCTTCCTGCGTCATCTGCTGCGGCTGCCGGTGACCTTCTTCTCCCAGCGCAGCCCGGCCGACCTGGTGCAGCGGCTCCAGTCGAACGACGCGGTGTCCGAGACGCTGGCCCGCGACCTCGCGGCGGCGGGCGTGGACGCGGTGGTCGTCGTCCTCTACGCGATCCTCCTCTATACATACGACCCCCAGCTCACCTTCGTCGGTATCGGCGTCGCCCTGCTGAACGTCGTCGCCATGCGGGTCGTCATCCGGTTGCGGGCCACGCGTACGGCGAAGCTGCGCGCGGACAGCGCGCGGCTCACCAACACCGCGTACACCGGTCTCCAGCTGATCGAGACGATGAAGGCGACCGGCGGCGAGGACGGCTACTTCCGCAAGTGGGCGGGACAGCACGCCACCACGCTGGAGGAGCAGCAGCGCCTCGGTGTGCCGAGCGCCTGGCTGGGCGTGGTCGCGCCGACGCTCGCCACGCTGAACAGCGCGCTCATCCTCTGGATCGGCGGCATGCGGGCGGTCGAGGGCGGCATATCCGTCGGTCTGCTGGTCGCGTTCCAGGCCCTGGTCACCCGCTTCACCGCGCCGATCACCCGCCTCAACGGCGTCGCGGGCCGCATCCAGGACTTCGCCGCCGACGTGGCCCGGCTGAAGGACGTGGAGAACTTCGAGGCGGACCCGCTCTACGGCCGCGCAGGCACCGGCGAGTCGACGCGCCGGCTGCACGGCCACGTCGAGCTGCAGAACATCACGTTCGGCTACAGCCCGCTCGACAAGCCCCTGCTGACGGGCTTCGACCTGACGGTGGGGCCCGGCCAGCAGGTGGCCCTGGTCGGCGGCTCCGGCAGCGGAAAGTCGACGGTCTCCCGGCTGATATCGGGCCTGTACGCCCCCTGGGAGGGCGTCATCCGCATCGACGACCAGCGCATCGAGGACATCCCGCGCGGCGCGCTCGCCGCCTCCGTCTCCTTCGTCGACCAGGAGGTGTTCCTCTTCGAGGGCACGATCCGCGACAACGTGGCGCTGTGGGACCCGTCCATCCCCGACGACGCGGTGGTGGACGCCCTGCGTGACGCGGCGCTGTACGACGTGGTCATGCGCCGCCCCGGCGGCATCCACAGCAAGGTGGAGCAGGACGGCCGCAACTTCTCCGGCGGGCAGCGCCAGCGCCTGGAGATCGCGCGGGCGCTGGTGCGCCGCCCCAGCATCCTGGTCCTCGACGAGGTGACCAGCGCGCTCGACGCCGAGACCGAACTGGTCGTGATGGACAACCTGCGCAAGCGCGGCTGTGCCTGTGTGGTGATCGCGCACCGGCTCAGCACCGTGCGCGACAGCGACGAGATCGTCGTGCTCCAGCACGGCACGATCGTCGAGCGCGGGCGGCACGAGGAGCTGGTGGCGCGCGGTGGCGCGTACGCGGCGCTGGTCAAGGAGCGGTGAGATGACCTCCGTCCACGAGGGTGACCTCGTTCTCAACGCGCTCGGGCAGATGGGCACGCGCATCGACTGCGCGGGATTCAACCGCCTGGACCTCGAAGGCCCGCAGGTGCTGTGGCTGGTCGCGTCCGGCGCCGTGGACCTGTTCGCCGTCGACGCCGGACAGCAGGGCCACTGGCACCACCTCGGCCGGCTGGAGGCGGGCTCGCTCCTGCTCGGCCCGGTCGCCGGACCGCAGCACACGCTGGTGGCCCGCCCGCTCAGGGACTGCGTGGTGCACCGTATAGGGCTGCGCGAGCTGTACCAGCCCGCGAACACCCAGACCTGGTCCTACGACGAGTACGGCAACCCGCAGTACGTCCCGCCGCAGACGAGCCCCCTGGAGTACGCCCTCGCCCTCGGCGTCGGCCGCAGCCTGACCATCCTCTTCCAGGCGCCGATGGCCACCGAGCGGGCCGCCGAGGTGACCGACGACGACGTCTTCTGGATGCAGGTCCCGCCGGGCAGCGTGCAGTACGGCTCGATGTACGGCGCGGAGGCGGCCGCCGACCTGCTGATGGACCCGGCGGTCTGGCAGTCCATGGTCGACCAGCAGTACCGCCTGCTGACCACGCTGGACCGCTGGATCGAGCAGTTGGAGCGCACCCACGAGACGCGCACGGCGGAGGGCATCAAGGCGGGCGAGGCGGTGCGTGCGCAGGCCGACCGGACGTTGCTGGCGTCCATCGGCAAGCGCGGCGACAAGCGCACGACGGCCGCCGACGCGGACGCCAGCTACGCGGCCTGCAAGCTGGTCGCCCAGGCGGCCGGGATCACGCTGGCCGAGCCCGCGCAGAGCGGCACCGAGAGCGACCGGCTCGACCCGGTCGAGCGCGTGGCCATCGCGTCCCGCGTGCGTACCCGGGCCGTACGGCTGGACGGACGGTGGTGGCGGGACAACACAGGACCGCTGGTGGGTCACCGGGCGCTGTCGGGCGCGCCGGTGGCGCTGCTGTGGCGGCGTGGCGGCTACGTCGCCGTGCATCCGGCGACCGGCCGTGAGACGCCGATCGAGAAGGCCAACGCGGAGGAGTTCGAGCCGCGTGCGGTGATGTTCTACCGGCCGCTGCCCGACCGTGTGCTGAGCCCGCTGAGGCTGCTGCGGTTCAGCATGCGGGGCACGGGCGGCGATCTGACGAACCTCCTGATCAGCGGGCTGGTCACCGTAGCCATCGGCGCGCTGGTGCCGATCGCGACCGGCAAGATACTCGGCGAGTTCGTGCCGAAGGCCCAGACCGGGCTGATCGTGCAGTTCTGTCTGGCCGTGATGATCAGCAGTGTCGTGGCGGCGGCGTTCATGCTGCTGCAGAACCTGACGATCCTGCGCCTGGAGGGCCGTATCGAGGCGACGCTCCAGCCGGCCCTGTGGGACCGGCTGCTGCGGCTGCCCACGAAGTTCTTCACCGAGCGCTCGACCGGCGAGCTGGCGAGCCAGGCCATGGGGATCAGCGCGATCCGCCGTCTGATGGCCGGCGTCGGCCCGGTCGTCGCGTCGTCGGTGACGGTGGGCGCGATGAACCTGGCGCTGCTGTTCTGGTACAGCGTGCCGATGGCACTGGCGGCGATCGGCATGCTCGTCGTCATCGCGGGTGCGTTCCTGGGGCTCGGGCTGTGGCAGGTGCGCTGGCAGCGGCGGCTGGTGGTGCTCGGCAACAAGCTGAACAACCAGGCGTTCCAGACCCTGCGCGGGCTGCCGAAGCTGCGGGTCGCGGCGGCCGAGAACTACGCGTACGCGGCCTGGGCGGAGCGGTTCGCGCGCAGCCGTGAGCTCCAGCAGCGGGTGGGGCGGATCAAGAACCTCACCACGGTGATGGGCGCGGTGTACCTGCCGGTGTGCACGCTGCTGATGTTCATGCTGCTGGCCGGTCCGGCGCGCGGGTCGATGTCGGCGGCCGCGTTCCTCACCTTCAACACCTCGGTGACGATGCTGCTGACCTCGGTCACCCAGCTGACCGGCTCGTTCGTGTCGGCGGTGGCCGCGCTGCCGCTGTTCGAGGAGATCAAGCCGGTGCTGGAGGCCACCCCGGAGGTGCGCACGGCGAGCACCCGGCCGGGCCCGCTCACCGGGTCGATCGAGGCGCGTCGGCTGTCCTTCCGGTACTCCGACGACGGCCCGCTCGTCCTCGACGACGTGTCCTTCGACGTCCGGCCGGGCGAGTTCGTGGCGGTCGTCGGCCCCAGCGGCTGCGGCAAGTCGACGCTGCTCAGGCTGCTGATCGGCTTCGACAAACCGGTCTCGGGCAGTGTGCTGTACGACGGTCAGGACCTGTCGGCGCTGGACCAGTCGGCCGTACGGCGGCAGTGCGGGGTGGTGCTCCAGCACGCCCAGCCGTTCACCGGTTCCATCCTGGATGTCATCTGCGGCACCGAGCCGTACACGCCGGAGGAGGCGATGGCGGCGGCCGAGATGGCGGGGCTCGCCGAGGACATCAAGCGGATGCCGATGGGGCTGCACACCATCGTCTCGGGCAGCGGCGCGATCTCCGGCGGCCAGCGGCAGCGGCTGATGATCGCCCAGGCGCTGATCCGCCGGCCGCGCATCCTCTTCTTCGACGAGGCGACCAGCGCCCTGGACAACGAGACGCAGCGCACGGTCATCGAGTCGACCAAGGCGCTCAACGCCACCCGCATCGTCATCGCGCACCGTCTGTCCACGGTGCTGGACGCCGACCGCGTGATCGTGATGGAGGACGGCAAGGTCGCCCAGCAGGGCCCGCCCGCGCAGCTGCTCGCGGACACGAACGGTCGGCTGCACGAGCTGGTGCGCCGCCAGATGGCCTGAACCGTCGGGCCGATCCGTCAGGCGTCCACGCCCGGGATCGGGGCGCCGGAGGGGAAACCGGCGGCGACATAGCCGTCGTAGAGCCCCTTCCATGGCGCCCCGGCCCCGGCGTGCGGCCCTTCGAAGCGCTCCCCGCGCGCGTGGGCGTCGAGGGCGGTCAGGCACACCTCCCAGCCGGCGCCGTTGCGGGCGGCGGTGTCCTCGGCGACGAGGACGTTGGTGAGGGTGAATCGGGTGCGTCCCTCGTCCAGGGCCTCCAGGTCGAAGTGCAGTTCGTCGCCGCCCCACTCGAAGGAGAGGTGGCGGGGCTCGTCGACGGCGATGACGCGGCCCGTGGAGTCCGCCATGTTCGGGTCGCCGCCGAACCTGATCGTTCCGCCGGGGCGCAGCTCCATCTCGGCGCGGGACGGGAACCAGTGCGCCAGTTCGTCGACATCGGTCACGAACCGCCAGACCCGCTCGACGGGGTGGTCGTAGGTACGGCTGAAGCGGACGGCCGGGCGGCCGTCGTCCAGGGTCAGATAGGTGCCGGTGAGGTCGGCGGTCATGGCGATCAGTCCTTCGTGACGGGTTCCTCGGGATCGTCCGACGCCTCGTCGAGCCGGCGGCCCAGCCTGTCCAGGCTCGTGTTCCAGAGCCTGCGGTACGGGGCCAGCCAGGCGTCGAGTTCGGCGATGGGCGCGGGCTCCAGGGCGTAGACGCGGCGCTGCGCGTCCTGCCGGACCCGCACCAGGCCCGCCTCCCTCAGCACCTTGAGGTGCTTGGAGGTGCTCGGCTGACTCAGCCCGCATGCCTCCACGATCTCCCCGACGGGCCGGGGCCGCTCCAGGAGCAGCGCGACGATGGCCCGTCGGTGCGGATCGGCGAGGGCGGTCCAGAGTGCGGCGTCGGCCATGAGGTCAATATGCCTCGTTGGTTATATTCCTGTCAAGGAATACGAGCCGGATCCGTTTCGAAACGTTGCCGTTTCGCTCGCGAGGGTCTACTCTCCTGGAGGTGAACGAAACAGTTTCGTTTACTTGCGCATTACCTTTCCCACCTTCGCCCGACTTTCCCTGGAGTTGAATCCCGATGCCCCAGAAGACCCTGACGGACAGCGCCCGTGAGGGCGCCGTCGAGGCGCCGTCGGCGGCGGCCTCGGCGAAGCGGTGGTGGATCCTCGCGATCATCGCCGTGGCACAGCTGATGGTGGTGCTGGACGCCACGATCGTGAACATCGCCCTGCCCTCGGCCCAGGCCGACCTCGGCTTCTCCGACGGCAACCGGCAGTGGATCGTCACCGCCTACGCGCTGGCGTTCGCCTCCCTGCTGCTGCTCGGCGGCCGGATAGCGGACCTCTTCGGGCGCAAGCCCGCCTTCCTGATCGGCGTCGTCGGCTTCGCGGGCGCGTCCGTGCTGGGCGGCGCCTCGACCAGCTTCGAGATGCTGGTCATCGCGCGAGCCCTGCAGGGTGCCTTCGGCGCGCTGCTCGCACCCGCCGCGCTGTCGCTGCTCAACACGACGTTCACCGACGCCCGTGAGCGTGCCAGGGCGTTCAGCGTCTACGGCGCCATCGCCGGTGCCGGTGGCGCGGTGGGCCTGCTGCTCGGCGGACTGCTGACCGACGCCCTCGACTGGCGCTGGACGCTGTACGTCAACGTGCCCATCGCGGTGCTCGCCTTCGTGGGCGGCTGGCTGCTGCTGAGCAACCACCGGGACGCCGTGAACTCCAAGCTGGACGTGCCGGGCACGATTCTCGTCGCCACCGGACTGTTCGCCGTGGTCTACGGCTTCTCCAACGCCGAGACGCACGACTGGGGTTCGCCCGAGACCTGGGGCTTCCTGCTGGCCGGCGGCGTACTGCTGGCGGCGTTCGCCTGGTGGCAGACCCGGGCCGCGCACCCGCTGCTGCCGCTGCGGATCCTGCTCGACCGGGACCGCGCCGCCTCCTTCCTGACCGTGCTGATCACCGGCGCCGGAATGTTCGGCGTGTTCCTCTTCCTGACCTACTACCTCCAGGTCAACCTGGGCTTCAGCCCGACGAAGACGGGAGTCGCGTTCCTGCCGATGGTCGCGGCGCTGATGGTGATGGCGCAGATCGGCACCACGGTCCTGGTGCCACGGCTCGGCCCCAAGGTCGTACTGCCGCTGGGCTTCGCGATCGCCACCGCCGGCATGGCCTGGCTGACCGGAATCGGCATCGGCTCGGACTACACGACCGCGGTGCTGCCGCAGCTGATCATCGTCGGCGTGGGCCTGGGCATGGTCATGCCGCCGGCCATGCAGCTGGCCACGAGCGGAGTGGCGGCCGAGGACGCCGGTGTCGCCTCCGCGACGGTCAACGCCATGCAGCAGGTGGGCGGTTCGATCGGTACGGCGCTGCTCAACACGCTCGCCGCGAGCGCGGCCACGGACTACCTCGCCGGCCGGGACGCCACCAGCAAGCTGGTGCGGGCCCAGGCGACGATCGAGAGCTACACCACCGCCTTCTGGTGGTCGGCGGGCTTCTTCGCCGCGGGTGCCCTGATCGCCTTCGCGCTCTTCCGTCGCGGGGTGCCGCAGCAGGACGCGTCCGCCGCGCCGGTCGTCCACATGTGACCGTCCTGACCCCCGGGTCCGAGGGGCCGCCGTCCACAGGGAGACGGCGGCCCCTCTTGCGCGGATCCGGATACGGCGCTCGCGTCGTGACGGCGGCGCACAGGGGCTGATTCCGTTGCTCCGACCGGGAAACGGGTACTTGCGGGCGTATGCGAATCAGCGTGGTGGATGTGGGGTCGAACACGGTCCGGTTGGTCGTGGCCGATGCGGAGGACGGGGTGCCGCTGCCGGTGCATACCGCCAAGTGGCGGCTGAGGCTGTCGGAACAGGTCAGACCCGGGGAAGCCGTCCCCGAGGAGGCCATCGAGCGGCTGGTCCACGCGGTGGCGGCGGCCGACCGGACCGCGCTGCGGTGGGGCGCGACCGCTCCCCTGGCCTTCGCGACCGCCGTGGTGCGCGCCGCCCCGAACCGCCGGGACGTGCTGCGCGCCGTGCGGACGCGGACGGGGGTGAGCCTGTGCACGCTGCCGGGCGAGGTGGAGGCCGAGCTGACGTTTCTCGGGGCGCGCCGGTGGATGGGCTGGCGGTCGGGGCCGCTCGCGCTGCTCGACATCGGCGGCGGCTCGCTCGAAGTGGCCTTCGGGCGCGGCCGGTTGCCCGACTTCGTGGCGTCGCTGCCGCTCGGCGCGGCACGGCTGACCCATGAGTTCTTCGACGACGAGGACCCGCCGACGACGGCACGGGTACGCGCCCTGCGCCGCAAGGTCCGCCACCAACTGCGGGACGTCGCGGCCCGGATCCGCTGGGAGGGACCGCGCACGGCGGCCGCCACCTCGCGTACGTTCCAGCAGCTGGGCCGGTTGTGCGGGGCGCCGGCCGGGCGTCACGGGCCGTTCATGGAGCGGCGGTTGGCGCGCTGCGACCTGCGCGAGGCCGTCGGTCGCCTCTCCGAGCTGACCGCCGCCGAACGCGCCCTGCTCCCCGGTATCTCCGCGCCGCGCGCCGCACAGAGCCTGGCCGGCGCGGTCGTGGCGCACACCGCGATGAAGCTGACCGGCCTGGAGGGGGTCACGATCTGCCCGTGGGCGATCCGCGAAGGGATCATGCTGCGGCACATCGAGGACGGCGCCGCCTGGTGGGCGGAGGTGTCCCGCCTCGAGGAGGAGGTCGTCGCGCCCGAGCCGGTGCCGCTGAAGCTCGCGCCCGCGACCAGCTGATCGCCTCCGCGCGCCGGTGGCGAGCTCGCCACCGGCGCGCTCCCGACCTGATGGACGACGGAAGGAGAGACCCGTGCCCGACGACAGGAAGCAGCCGAAGAACAAGCCCGACACGGCGCTCGAGGAGGCGTTGCAAGAGATGTCGGACGCAGCCCACCGCACCCGGGACTCCGCCGAGCGAGACCGCCACAGGGGCGAGGCCGGCGAGGCCATCACCCCGAACACGCGGGCCCAGGAGGAATCCGAGGGCGAGTGACGGGGGCCCGGCCGGTCCGGTGCGGGCGCTCCGGATGCGCGCGGGTGCGCCGGCGCCCCACGGGTACTCGGCGGCCATGGCACACGACGTCCGAAGGGCACACGACGGCGCAGGGCCCCGGCTGCCGAACGCGCGGGGGCCCGTCTCCGCAGCCGTGGAGGAGTATCTGCGCGGGACGGGTTCACCACCCCGGAGCCAGGACATCGCGAGCGCGTCCGTCTACGGCGACGATCTCCAGCTGGCCCTCTACCTCTGCTACGAACTGCACTACCGCGGATTCGCGGGAGTGCCCGAGGCCCTGGAGTGGGACCCGGACCTGCTGCGCGTCCGCGCGGCGCTCGAGCACCGTTTCCTGACCGCCCTGCGCGCGGACGTGCCCGCCCACGACAGCGTCGAGGACGCGCTGGCCGACCTCCTCGTCGAACCCGTCGACGGCACCGGCGTCAGTCGCTATCTGGCCGCCGAGGGCGAGTTGTGGCAGGTGCGCGAGTACGCGGCCCAGCGCTCCCTGTACCACCTGAAGGAGGCGGACCCGCATGCCTGGGTGCTGCCCCGGCTGTGGGGCAGGGCCAAGTCCGGCATGGCGGCCGTGGAGTTCGACGAGTACGGCGGCGGCCGCCCCGACCGCGTCCACGCGCGTCTCTTCGCCGACCTGATGACGGACCTCGGGCTGGACACGACGTACGGTCACTATCTCGACGAGGGGACCGCTCAGGCCCTGGCCACGGTCAACCTGATGTCCCTGCTCGGCCTGCACCGGGCGCTGCGAGGCGCGCTGGTCGGCCATTTCGCGGCGGTCGAGATCACCTCGTCGCCGGCCTCACGGCGGCTGGCCGAGGCGATGCGCCGCACGGGTGCCGGGCCCGCCGCCGAGCACTTCTACGACGAGCATGTCGAGGCGGACGCGGTGCACGAGCAGGTCGTACGCCACGACGTCATCGGCGGGCTGCTCGCCGAGGAGCCTCACCTCGCCCCCGACGTGGCCTTCGGTATCGAGGTCACCGGTTGGCTGGAGGACCGCTTCGCCGACCGGCTGCTCGGCGCCTGGCGCGCGGGACGGACGTCGCTGCACACCGACGTTCAGCGCGGGGCGCTGACCGGCGTTGAACATCGTCACGGTCCGTAATTCCCCTTATTTCCTGAATGCCGGGGTACCCGGGGCCGGTGAAAACACTGGTGCCACCGGGCGTGTACGCCCCTCAGGAAGACACCGACCTGCTGGTCGGAGCCCTGCGTGACGAGCCCCTGCCGCACGGCGCGGACGTCCTCGACGTGGGGACCGGTTCGGGCGCGCTCGCGATCGAGGCCGCGCGACGCGGCACGCGGGTGACGGCCGTCGACGTGTCATGGCGGGCGGTGTGCACGGCACGGCTGAACGCCCGGCTGGCCCGGCTCCCCGTCCGCATCCGGCACGGCAACCTCTTCACCCCGGTGCATGGGCAGTCCTTCGACCTCATCCTCGCCAATCCGCCGTATGTGCCCTCACCCGACACGGACCAGGTGCCGCGCGGCGCGGCCCGGTCCTGGGACGCGGGCCGGGACGGACGGCTCGTCCTCGACCGGATCTGCCGAGAGGCTCCCGCCCTGCTGCGCCCCGGCGGTGTCCTCCTGGTCGTGCACTCGGCGCTCAGCTGCCCGGACCGGACGCTGGCGCATCTGCGCGGCTCGGGGTTGAAGGCATCCGTGACACGGCGTCGCGTGATCCCGTTCGGACCCGTGCTGCGGTCGCGGGAGGGTTGGCTGCGGGAGCGCAGTCTGGTGGCGGCCCGGGATCAGAAGGAAGAGCTGGTGGTCGTTCGTGCCGAACTCCCCGTCTGACGAACCGCGCCGGATCAAGGTCCAGCGCCAGGGTCCTCTCCTGGTGGAGGGACCGGTCGAGGTGGAGCTGGAGGACGGCACGATCGTCGCCTCCGACCGCTTCCGCGTCGCCCTGTGCACCTGCCGTCGCAGCCGCCGCTATCCCTGGTGCGACACCAGTCATCGCGACCGGACCAGGGACCGCACCAAGGACCAGTGAGGCGGCCGGCCAGGCAGTCAACTGTTACCGGCGGAATTCACCAGGTCGAGTGAACCGGATCTTGTGCGTGGCGCCGCAGGGATGCTCACGCCCGCCCCCGGGTATCAACCCTGATCAATGCGCCCCCTGCCGAGGTGGAGCGGACATGACGCCGGACGCCGACGACCGCGCCCCCCATCCGACCGAGGACATGGCCGCGGACTCTCCCCGGTCCGTGCCGCCCCAGGCGAACACCCATGCCCGCACCCGGAGATGCGGGCCGTTCACGGTGGTCGAGGTCATGGGCGAGGTCGATCTGGCGACGGCGGCGCTGGTCGCCGAGCATCTGGACGCGGCGACCGGGCGGCCCGGCTCGGATGTGCTGGTCGATCTGCGGGGAGTCGACTTCTTCGACTGCTCGGGGTTGCGCGTCCTGTGCCGGGCGGAGACACGCGCCCGCGACCGCGGCGGGCGCCTGCGGGTCGTGTCCGACGCTCCGCGGATCAGACGGCTGCTGCGCGGGGCGGGCCTGCTGGGTCGCTTCCCGCCCTTGCCCGAGATCCCCGGGGAAGAGGGATGATCCCGAAGCGATCCGAGGTGTCGGCCAGGCGGCCCCACTCCGCCTGGCCGACCCCCGGTGCGAGATCGCAGGAGGCCCCTCGGCACGGCTCGTACTCCCCATCCGCGAGCCTCTGCCGAACTGCACGGGGACCGCGCGATCCCGGTCCTAGAACGCGAAGAGGCTCGTCCCGTAGGTGCCCTTCACGCATTCGTTGCCGAAGGTGCGCTCATAGGAGACGCGCCTGCCCTGCCAGACCCCCTCGACCGTGACGACCACGGGGTCGTACTGCTTGGTGCACAGCACGCCGTCTCTACTCCTCAGGGCGTCGAAGTTCCCGCCCACACTGCGCAGTTCGACGCACGCGGAGGCGGCGTCGGGATGGGTCCCGGAGGGCGTCGGGGCGCAGCTCAGGGTGACGGCACGCACCGGGGTGGCGAGGGTGGCGTTGTCGCCGTGGGCCAGGGTGAGCACCAGCGCCGAGGGGGCGTAGAGCGAGGCGGGGGCGGCGTCCGGGGCGGCGAGGGCGGATCCGGTCAGGGGTCCGCAGACGGCGGTGGCCGTGAGAGAGAGGGTCGCTGCCCAGCGCGCGGTGTTCCGCATTGTGTGCATCCTTCCGCTTGATTCGGGGGTGTGCCGGCTCCGGCGCGATCGGTGCCGGAGCGACGAGCGGGAGTCTGCCGAGTCCGCCGCCGAAACTCACATCGACACCACCTGTTTCGGGTAACCTTGCGTATTGAATCAGTGGCGCGAAGTAACGGAGTTCGAACGTTCCAACGCCGGAAGTTGGCGGTTCTTGATCGTTCCAAGACGCCGAGTGGCCTGATCTCGCACGCTCATTAATAGGCCTGAAACATTCCGGTTGAGCCCTCGGCTGACACGCCCGGAACCCCTTGTGTTCATGGACGAGCCCAGTAATCGTCATTACATGATTACCAGCGACCAACGAGAGAAGCTGCACGGCTGGTTCGCCGGCCGTCTGCCCGACGACCTCTTCGAGGAGCTGACCGAGGTGACGGTCGACCGTGAGGAGATCACCGTGATCGGCCGCATCCCCGCACCTCACCTGGCCGAGGGCGTCTCGGCCGTCGAGCGGGAAGCGGCCGTGGAGGGCCGGATCCAGGAGTTCCGGGAGCGCACCCGGGACACCCGGATCGCCGTGGCCCGTGACGCCGAACACCGGTTCCGCCGCAAGGTCTCCTGGGGCGTGGAGTGCGGCGCCGAGCGCGCCCTGTTCACGCATGTGGCAGCCCCTGTGATGACGCGGCTGCGCCAGCCGGAGCGTCAGGTCCTCGACACCCTGATCGCCGGCGGGGTCGCCCGCAGCCGCAGTGAGGCCCTCGCCTGGTGCGTACGTCTGGTGCAGCGGCACACCGACGACTGGCTCACCGAGCTGCGCGAGTCCCTGGAGAACGTGCACCGGGTACGGGCGCAGGGGCCGGACGCGGAGCCGGAGGAGGCACCCAAGGACACCGAGTGATGGAGGTTTCGTCCACTCACGGCACCGAAGATGGATGAACCGTCCTCTGGTGCGGATCTTGTGCGACGCCGTAGCGTCTGCTGATCCCCGTCAGGACGGCATCCACGCTGCCCGCACACCCCAGCGGCAGCCACCGGCCGTCGGCCCCGCCGCGCCACAACGCGCTCCACCGCCCCGCCCACGCTGGAGCCCCCCTTGACCCCACAGTCCTCACCGCCCCCGCAGCCCGGACTCCCCTCCCCCGCTCCCTCCTTGACCGAGGTCGAGAGCCACGGCGTCGACCGCATCCCGGACGCCGAGCGCAGCGCGGGCCCGCTGGACCTGTTCCGCCTGGCCTTCGGCGGCGCCAACACCTTCTCCACCTGTGTCCTGGGCGCCTTCCCGATCCTGTTCGGCCTCTCGTTCTGGCAGGGCCTGGCGGCCACGCTCCTCGGAGTCGTCGCCGGCGCGCTGATCCTGTGCCCCATGGCGGTGTTCGGACCGGTCAACGGCACCAACAACGCCGTCTCGTCCTCCGCGCACCTCGGCGTGCACGGCCGCGTGGTCGGCTCGTTCCTCTCCCTCCTGACAGCCGTCGCGTTCTTCTCCCTCTCGGTGTGGAGCTCCGGCGACGCCCTGGTCGGCGGCGCGCACCGGCTCTTCGGCCTGACGCGCGGCAACCTGTCGTACGTCGTCGCGTACGCCTTGTTCGCCGGCCTGGTCCTCGCGGTGTGCGTGTACGGCTTCCGCTTCATGCTGTTCGTCAACAAGGTCGCCGTGCCGGCGGCGAGCGTGCTCTTCCTGATCGGCGTGATCGCCTTCGCCGGTGACTTCGACCCGTCGTACGCGGGCGTCTTCACGGACTCCGCGGACGCGGCGACCCGGTCGCTGTTCTGGCCGTCCTTCATCGGCGCGGCCCTGATCGTGCTGTCCAACCCCGTCTCCTTCGGGGCGTTCCTCGGCGACTGGTCGCGTTACATCCCGGCGAGCACCCCGCGCCGCAAGGTGATCGGCGCCGCCTTCCTGTCGCAGATCGCGACGCTGCTGCCGTTCCTCTTCGGCCTGGCGACCGCGAGCATCATCGCCACGAAGGTCCCGGAGTACGTCGATCCGGCGGCACCCGACTTCGTGGGCGGGCTGCTGGCGATCTCGCCCGGCTGGTACTTCCTGCCGGTGTGTCTGCTGGCGCTGATCGGCGGCATGGCGACGGGCACCACCGCGCTGTACGGGACCGGGCTCGACTTCTCCTCGGTGTTCCCACGGCTGTCGCGGGTGCAGGCGACGCTGCTGGTCGGCGCGTTGTCGATCGCGTTCATCTTCGTCGGGCGGTTCGGGCTGGACCTGGTGCAGTCGATCTCGACCTTCGCCACCATGATCATCACCTGCACCACGCCGTGGATGGTCGTGATGATGCTGGGCTACTGGACCCGACGCGGCTGGTACGACCCCGACGCCCTCCAGGTCTTCAACCGCCGTCAGCGCGGCGGCCGTTACTGGTTCGCGCACGGCTGGAACTGGCGGGGCATGACCGCCTGGTGGGTGGCGGCGCTGATCGGCGTGCTGTTCACCAACATCCCGGGCCAGTTCGTCGGGCCGCTGGGCGATCTCGCGGGCGGCGTCGACATCAGCCTGCCGTTGTCGCTGGTCATGGCGGCGGTCCTGTTCCTGGCGCTGCTGCGGCTGTTCCCCGAGCCTCGGGCGGTGTACGGGCCGCAGGGTGCGCGGCTGGTCCGTACCGTCGACGTTCCGGTGCCGGCGATCACCGGTCCCGGCGCGCACGCCGACGGCGAGGCGATGTCAGACCCGTCCGCTACGTTGCGGGCATGACCAACTTCGTACTGGTGGCAGGGGCATGGCTCGGGGCGTGGGCATGGGACGACGTGGCGGTCGAACTGCGCTCGACGGGGCACAGCGTCCATCCGCTGACGCTGTCCGGCCTCGCCGAGAAGCAGGCTGTGCCCGCCGGGCAGCAGACCCACGTCCAGGACATCGTCGGTGAGGTCGAGCGTCTCGATCTGGGTGACGTCGTCCTCGTCGGGCACAGCTACGCCGGCGTGCCTGTCGGACAGGCGGCCCTTCGGATCGGTGACCGGCTGCGGCATGTGGTGCTGGTCGACGCCAACGTCGCCGTCGACGGAGAGACCTTCCTGTCCGGCTGGCCGAGCGACGAGGTGCGGGCGGCGATCAAGGAGAACAACGGCGTCTGGCCGCCGATCACCGCGGCCGACTGCGCGGGCCAAGGGATGACGGACGGGCAGATCGCCCGTTTCGTCGACGGCTCGACGCCGCACCCGGGCGCCACCCTGACCGAACCGGCGGTCATGCCACGGCCGTTGAGCGAGCTGGCCGGCACCTACGTCAAGTGCCTTCTCGACGGCGACGAACCGTGGGGGGCCGCAGCCGAGCTCCTCAGGAGCGACCGCTGGGAGTTGGTGGACATGGACACCGGCCACTGGCCGATGTTCTCCCAGCCGCGCGAACTGGCACGCATCCTCCACGGGTCGACCACCGGAAGCTGATCCGTCCCGTCCTGCCCGCCCCTGGCCCTCCCACCCTGCCTACTGGTCGGTATGGTCGGCGCACTGCGCGTTCTCAGCGACGAGAGGCGGGATGCACGACATGGCGAAGCACTGGGCGGACTTCCAGTACGAGATCTATCTGAACGGGCTGTCGGGGACCGTGCCCCGGCTGCCCACCGATCTGACCCGGCTGGAGGAGCTGACCGAGCAGCGCCTCGGGCCCGGTCCCGTCGGCTATGTGGCGGGCAGTGCGGGCGACGGCAGTACCGCCCGCGCCAACCGGGCTGCGCTGCGCCGGCGCCGGATCGTGCCGCGCATGCTGCGGGACGTGCACGAACGTGATCTGTCCGTCGAGGTGTTGGGCCGCGCCCTGCCCGCCCCGCTGGCTCTCGCACCCGTCGGCGTGCTGTCGATCATGCACCCGGACGCCGAGTGCGCGGCCGCCCGGGCCGCGGCCGCGCAGGGCGTGCCCTTCACCCTCTCCTCAGCGTCCAGCACGCCCATGGAGCAGGTCGCGGAGGCGATGGGCGACGCCGAGCGCTGGTTCCAGCTGTACTGGCCGAAGGACCCGGAGGTGGGCCGGAGTTTCCTGAACCGGGCGAAGGCGGCCGGGTTCACCGCGCTGGTCGTCACCCTGGACACGCCGATGCTGGCCTGGCGGCCGCGCGATCTCGACCAGGCGTATCTGCCGTTCCTGCACGGCGTGGGCACCGCCAACCACTTCTCCGACCCGGCCTTCCAGGCGGGCCTGGCCAAGCCCGTGCATGAGGACCCGAACGCTGCCGTCATGCACTTCGTCGGCATGTTCTCGGACCCCGCCAAGACCTGGCCGGACCTTGAGTTCCTGCGGGAGAACTGGGACGGCCCGATCGTCCTCAAGGGCATCCTCCACCCGGACGACGCCCGCGCCGCCGCCGACGCCGGGATGGACGGGGTCGTCGTCTCCAACCACGGCGGCCGTCAGGTGGCCGGCTCCATCGGGGCGGCCGACGCTCTCCCCCGGGTGGTAGAGGCGGTCGGCGACCGGCTGACCGTGCTGTTCGACAGCGGCGTGCGCACCGGCGACGACATCTTCAAGGCCCTCGCGCTCGGCGCGCGGGCGGTGCTCGTCGGACGGCCGTACGCGTACGGGCTCGGCCTCGACGGACAGGCCGGCGTCGAACACGTCATCCGCTGCCTGCTCGCCGAACTCGACCTCACCCTCGCCCTGTCCGGGCACGCCACCCCCGCCACGATCGGCCCCGCCGACCTCATCGAGGAATCCGTATGACCGCCGCCGAGGCCACCGAGGCCATCAAGAACGTCCTCGCCGTCGTCTCCCCGCACGTGGGCGGCCGTGACATCGGCGCCGGTCTCGCCACGCTCTTCCCCGAGGGTGCGCGGGTCACCGTCGTCGAGGCGGCCGAGGAGGACCCAGCCGCCCTGCGCGCCGCGCACGTCGTCATCACCGCGCTCGCCCCGGTGACCGCCGAACACCTCGCCGCCGCACCGGAGTTGGAGCTGGTGCAGTGCGCCAGCCACGGCTTCGACTACGTCGACGCGGGTGTGGCGCGTGAGCGCGGAGTGCGGGTGTGCAACATCGGCTCCAGCGGCGCCGAGGCGCAGAACGTGGCCGAGCAGACCTTCGCCCTCATGCTCGCGCTGGCCAAGCAGCTCGTCCCCGCCCACACGGCGCTCGTCGAGGCAGACTGGGCACTCCCCCGGCTCCAGCACTCGCTGACCGAACTGTCCGGCAAGACACTCGGCATCGTGGGCCTGGGCCAGATCGGACAGCAAGTCGCCCGCCGCGCGGTCGCGTTCGACATGAACGTGGTCTACGCCGGCCGACGTCGGCTGCCACCGGAGACGGAGTCCCGGCTCGGCGATGCCCGCCACGTCCCGCTCGACGAACTCCTGCGCACCGCCGACTACGTCTCCCTGCACACCCCGCTCACCGACGAGACCCGGAACCTGCTGAACGCCGAGCGGCTGGCACTCCTCAAGCCGACGGCCTTCGTGATCAACACCGCGCGAGGCGCCCTGATCGACCAGGACGCCCTCGCGGACGCGCTGGAGAAGGGCGCCGTGGCCGGGGCGGGCATCGACGTGTTCGACCCCGAACCCCCCACCCCTGCCCTACGCCTCCTCCGCGCCCCGAACGTGGTGCTCTCCCCGCACATCGGCGGCGTCACCCGCGAGACCCTCGTCCGCATCGCCCTCGCCGCCGTCCAGAACGTGAGGGACTTCCTGGCGGACGGGACACCTCGGGACGTCGTGAACTAGGGGGTGTTTCGGCAGCACCGTGGAGGGGCGGGGCTGTGCTCGATATGCGGCTCCGCCGCGCGGGCGCGACCAGCCGCAACGGCGCCGCAGACGACCGACGCCCCCATCGCGGCACTACCCCCACGCCCCTCCACCAGGCGGAGCGCCCCGCACCGCCCGCGCCCCCGGCGTCCCGATTTCCGCGCTCGACAGCGGCCCCGGGCTCGCCGATGTCGCCCGGTCGGTCAGCCAGCGCTGTGTTGCGGAGCCGTCGCGGATCTTGACGACGATGTCGGCGCCCTCGGCCGCGGTGGTGGGCGCGAGGGCGAGTCGCTCGTTCCAGCGGGGCAGCAACTCGCCCCGCACGGTGAGGTCGTAGCGCACGTCGTCGGCGCGCTTGGAGTCGGCGTCGGCGCACTTGCCGAGGATCAGCACACCGGCGTCCACGTGGGAGTCCAGGCACAGGTCGGGGTCCGCCACACTGCCCAGCAGGCCGTCCTTCTTGTACGACCACCGCTGGGTGGCGTCGTCCGAGCACTCGGCCAGCTCGGTCCCCGCTCCGGCCTTCGGCTCGCCCCGGATGTCGAGGCACAGGTCGGCGTCGGCGTTGCGGAACCTGGTCTGGCGTGGGGCGTTGGGGAGTTGGGCCGTGCCGGGTGGTGAGGTGGACACCGCGGGGGACGACGGGGATCCGGTGCCGCCGCCGGTGGCGGAGGCCGCCGGGTCGACCCCGTCGTCGTCCGACAGCAGGCCCGCGGCGAGCATGATCGCGATCAGCCCGGCGGCAGCCACCCCGACCCCCGTGAGCAGCGTCCGGGAGGAGCGCGGTCCGCCGGGCGACCGGCGGATCTGCGCGGGGATCCGTGACAGGAGGTGACGCCGTCCGGCGCCGTGCCGGGCAGAGCCGCGTGCGCGTGATCCGGCGGACGGTGTACGGCCCGGTCTGGTGTCCAGATAGCGGCGCGCGCCCCAGCCGAGCACCGCCTCGGCGATGAGCACACCCAGCCCGCCCTCAAAATGACTCAGTTGTTCGGCGGCGTTACGGCAGTAGCGGCACTGCGTCAGATGCTGCTGGACATCCGGCAGCAAGGCCCCGCCCCGGCGAATCGGAACATCGAGGAGGCGGTTGTAGAACCGGCAATCCTTCGTCGGCGCGAGTTCCCGATGGGCATGTACACAACCTTCGCGGAATTTATCACGCGCTTGTTCGAGGGCGGCCGAGGCGGTGGCGGTATCCATGCCCAACAGACCGGCGGGCACGGTTAACGGCTCGGCCTCGACCTCCGTATGCCAGAGCAGACAGCGGGCAAGTCCCGGAAGCGCCTGGAATGACCGATCGGCGAGCCAGCGGTTTTCGGGCGTCATGGACTTCGCGGTACGCAGACCGCGGCCGCCGGCGGGTTTCCCCAGCTCCGGCAGAACGCCCGCTATTCGGTCGTCGGCCGACCACTGCCGGACCGCGTCCCGGACGGCCACGAGCAGCCGGGGCCGCAGCGCGGCGGCCGGTTCGCCCAGCGCCAGGCGGTCGAGGACCTGATGGAAGGCGGCGGCGGTGACCATGTCGGCAGCCGTCGCCGGGGACGCGAGGCAGATCTCCGCGTATGCGTGGACCGGTTGCCAGTGCCGCGCCATGAGCAGCGCGACGGACGGAGCGGCCTCGCCGTCCGGACGGCCCCGCAACCGGGCGGCGAGACCTTCGTCGGATTCCTCCGGAACCCCGCCGGGCGGGGGGAAAGGGGGGCGAGGGGGGTGGGGGGTGGGCACTGAACGGATTCCTTCCCACGCGCAAGACACAGAAGTTCCGATCACCGAAAAGGGACCGGTCGACTTGGTGTGTACCTCTTCGGCACGAGCGCGGGGAGCGAGAATTCACCAACGCCCATCCGACCCGGTTCCCCGGAACGCATGAGCCCGGCCTTTTCCACCCCCCACGGGTAGTTCACCCTTGCACAGCACACGGATGGCCAACAAGGCACTCGGGTAACATCCGCACCTTTGAAAGGAAGTCAGATACGGCGGCAACTCGCCACACCCGCGCGAGCTTTCACCATTCCATGCGCCCCGTGTGAAACGCACGCACACGCCGGAGCACCCCGCACGCTCCCCGGCGGGCACGCCGGCGTAGTCCACTGGTGCCGGCCCTCTCGGAAGGCCCCGCGCGGAAACGGCGGCTCTCCCGCGCGTCATGGGCCGCCGACCCCGTTCCTCCCGCCCTCGGTCGGCGGCCCCCGGGCCCTAGGGGGTGTGCCGGTCCGGCAGGGCTCAGATCTGCCAGGAGCGCAGCCGGTCGGCCGCGCCGTACACGTCGATCTTGCCGGAGATCAGGTCACGGGCGAGGTCGACGAGGGCGCCGTAGGGCGGGTCGATGCCGACGCCGCTGACGAACATGTAGGCCACCGCGGACGCGCAGGCGAACCGGGCGTTGGCCGCGGGCAGCGGCTTGAGCAGGGCGAGGGTGTGCAGCAGCGCGGCGGCCCGCCAGGCCGGGTCGGAGTCGACGCCCAGGCGGGGCGGATCCACGCGATGGCGGGCGACGGCGGCGACCAAGGCGGAGAAGTCGTTGACCGTGGGCTGGTCCGGCAGGACCTCTTCGTGGCGCTGGAGCAGCCAGGGCACGTCGATATGGATGACGGGTGCCATCGGTCAGGCAGCCCGCCCCTCGCCCTTGGCGGACGGTTCGTCGTCGGGGAAGGCCGCCGCGAACTCGTCGGCGTGCGACGCGAAGAACCGGCGGAACGCCTCGGCGCCCTCCTGCAGGGCCCGGTGCCGAGCTATGTCGGCCGCCGCGGCCTCGCGCACGAGCGCCTTCATCGACGTACCGCGTTCCTTGGCGATCTGCCGCAGGTCCTCAAGCTCGCGGTCGCTGAACTCCACGTTGAGAGCTGGCATGGCTCTCACGGTACCGCTCGGGTACTTCCGCGTAAATACGCGCAGGTCAAGTGTGATGTACGTCGGTACCAGGAGGCCGCGGAGCGCTCTGCGCGGCGCGCTGCCGCACGTGCGTGGCCACCGAGACGTGGGTCACATTCAACCGTGGGATGTCACATTCCGACCCCCGGCGGACCTCGCAGTGGTGAGCGCGCACTGGGAGGCCCACGCATGTCCGACACCCCCGTACCCGTCACCGACGACGCGACCGGCGTCTTCGTCGAGCACCGCGAGCTGATGTTCGGCGTCGTCTACAACATGCTCGGCAGCGTCGCCGACACCGAGGACGTCCTGCAGGAGACGTGGCTGTCCTGGACGGCGCGAGGCGGGGGCGCGCCGCTCGACGGGGTCGGCAACCCGCGGGCCTACCTCGTGCGGATCGCGGTGAACCACGCGTTGACGCGGCGGGCCGCGATCAGCCGCCGCCGGGAGACGTACGTCGGCCCGTGGCTGCCCGAGCCGCTGGTCGCGGTCGACGAGGACGACGGCGCCGAGGACCCAGCCCTGCGCACCGAGTCCGTGTCGCTGGCGATGCTGGTCGTCCTGGAGTCGCTGTCGCCGCTGGAACGCGCGGTGTTCGTGTTGCACGAGGTGTTCGGTTACCCGCACACGGAGATCGCGGAGATCATCGACCGCAGCCCGGCGGCCGTACGGCAGCTGGCGCATCGCGCGCGGGGGCACGTACACGCGCGGCGGCCGCTGTACGAGGCGCATCCGCGGGTGCGGCGGGAGGCGACCGAGCGGTTCGTGCGGGCCGCGGTGGGCGGGGACATCGCCGCGCTGATGGAGGTCCTCGCGCCGGATGTCACGGTGTGGACGGACGGCGGCGGCAAGCGGAAGCCGGCGGCGCTGCGGCCCGTGCACGGACGGGACAAGGCGCTCCGGTTCTTCGGGTCGTACGGGAGGAAGGGTGGTGCGGGCAATCTGGAGCTGCGCTACCGGCGGGTCAACGGTGACGACGCGGTGGTGCTGTTCCAGGGCGGGGAGCCGTACGCCGTCCTGGTCCTGGACCTCACACCGGACGGTGACCGGGTGTCCGGTGTCTATGTCGTCAGCAACCCCGACAAGCTCACGCATGTGCGCCGGGAGGAGGCGTGAGCGCCCGGGAGCTGCCGGCCGGCCGGGGTGAGCGGGTCGCGGACTGGTTCGACGGGCGCCTGGGCATCCACTCCCTCGGCCGGAAGTATCTGCGCAAGGTCTTCCCGGACCACTGGTCCTTCCTGCTCGGCGAGATCTGCCTGTACAGCTTCGTCGTCCTGATCCTGACCGGTGTGTACCTCACCCTCTTCTTCCATCCCTCGATGAACGAGGTGACGTACCACGGCAGTTACCTCCCGCTCAACGGGGTGCGCATGTCCGAGGCGTACGCCTCCACGCTGGACATCAGCTTCGACGTGCGGGGCGGGCTGCTGATCCGGCAGCTGCACCACTGGGCGGCGCTGGTCTTCGTCGCCGGGATGCTCACGCACATGATGCGGCACTTCTTCACGGGGTCGTTCCGCAGGCCTCGGGAGATCAACTGGCTGTTCGGCTGGTCGCTGCTGTTCCTCGGCCTGTTCGAGGGCCTCTTCGGCTACTCGCTGCCGGACGACCTGCTGTCGGGGACGGGCCTGCGGTTCGTGAACGGCGCGCTGCTGTCCGTCCCGATCGTCGGGACGTATCTGTCGATGTTCCTGTTCGGCGGGGAATTCCCGGGCCATGACATCGTGGCCCGCTTCTACTCCCTGCACATCCTGGTGATCCCCGGCATCATGGCGGCGCTGGTAGTGGCGCACGTCCTGCTGGTCGTGTACCACAAGCACACGCAGTTCGCGGGCCCCGGCCGCACCGAACGCAACGTCGTCGGCGCCCCCTTCATGCCCGTCTACCTGGCGAAGGCCGGCGGCTTCTTCTTCCTGGTCTTCGGCGCGCTCACGCTCATGGCGGCGGTGGCTTCGATCAACCCGGTTTGGTCGTACGGCCCTTACCGCGCCGACCAGGTCTCCACCGGCGCCCAGCCCGACTGGTACCTGGGCTTCGCGGAGGGGCTGGTCCGCGTCATGCCGGGCTGGGAGATCACGCTGTGGGGCCACACGATCGTCCTCGGGGTGCTGATCCCGGTCCTGGTCTTCCCGTTGCTGCTGGTCTTCATCGGCGTGTATCCCTTCCTGGAGGCCCGGATCACGGGCGACAAGGGCGAGCACCACCTCCTCGACCGCCCCCGCAACCGCCCCGTCCGCACGGGGATCGGCGCGGCCTGGATCAGCCTCTATCTGATCCTCCTGGCGGGCGGCGGCAACGACATCGTGGCGACCAAGCTCCATCTGTCGATCAACGCGGTGACCTGGACGATCCGCATCGCGGCCCTCGTCGTCCCGGTGGCCGTGTTCGTCGTCACCCGCCGTATCTGCCTGGGACTCCAACTCCAGGACCGGGAGCGGGTGTCGCACGGCCGCGAGACGGGCCTGATCAAGCGGCTGCCGCACGGCGAGTACGTCGAGGTGCACGAGCCGCTGGACCAGTCCGCGCTGCACACCCTGACCGCCCACGAGCGGCCGGGCCGACTCGTGGAGCACGAGCCTCGGAGGAACCAGTAGGACCAGCAGGCGACCTCCCGCCGAACACCAGGTGCACGAGACATGCATTCCCGACATGCCCTACAACCGCCTTCAACCCCCGGTGATGTCCCGGGTGTCACACCCCATGCCGGCACCCCACCCACTGTCCCGGCACGACAACGGGCCTCATCACCAACGGAGTTCACGTGCGTATGCGCTCACCGGCCGCCCGATCCACCGCGGTCGCCGTCCTCACCCTGCTCACCGGCGCGCTGGTCGCACCGTCCGCCCACGCGGCGGACCGCGACTACACCATGACCCTCACCAGCTCCACCGCCACCACCGACTTCGACGACCGCACGGTCGACCTGACCGGGACCCTGACCCGGCCGGACGGGACGCCCGCCGCGGACACCCCGGTCCAGCTCGAACAGTCCGTCCTGTTCGACACCTGGAACCCGTGGGGCGACCCCATCGACCCGACCGAATGGGAGACCCGCGGCCTGGGCACCGTCCGCACGGACGCCGAGGGGCGGTTCACGCTCGACGACGTCCCGGCGGACCGCTGGGACGACCAGCCCAGTCCCTACCTCGCCCCCCGCCACGAAGTGCGGTTCCGCGCCATGTACGACACGGACCCCACCGACGGCCGGATGGCGTTCGCGGACACCACTGTCGCGGTCGAGCCCGTCGCCGGCTCCCTGAGCTACCGGGTCAGCAGGATCGTCGTACACCCCGGCGCCGGCCTCACCGTCACCGGCAAGGTCACCTGGCCCGCCGGGCACGGTCCGGTCGCCGGGACGCGGGTCTTCCTGCGGCAGTACTTCGAGAGCGAGTACAACGCGCAGACCACCACGGACGCCGACGGCAACTTCACCATCAACACCAGGATCCGGGCGTACGACCACGAGTTCGTGCTCTTCTCGGCCCCCAAGGACTACTACGTGGCGGGTGCGAGCAAGACGCTCCCGGTCAGGAACACGGGCCGGTAGCCGCAGCTGAAAGCCGCCGGGGGCCCGCCGCCGCACTCCACGACGGCGGGCCCCCGGTCCCTATCCCTGATCGGCCACGAAGGAGGCCATCCGGGTCAGGGCGGAGTTCCAGTTGATCGTGTGCTCGTTGGTCGACCAGGACTGGATGTCGTCGATGTAACAGAACTGGCCGACACAGCCCTGGAGTCTGCTCTGTGCGTAGGGGTCCTGGATGCTCGAGTTCGGTCCGCCGGCGAGCGTGCCGACCGGCGGGTTCGGCTGACTCGGGTCGAGCTGGTGGGCGTACCACCGGGCGTGCTGGTTACGGGCGTTGACCTCGCCGTAGCCGGTCACGTACGAGATGTTCAGCGCGTTGCGCCCGAGGAGGTAGTCCATGCTCTGCAGGGCGCCGTCACGGTACTTCGAGGCGCCCGAGATGTCGTACGCGGTGGCGACGACGACGGCGTTGTGGAGGATCTGGTGGTTGGATCCCCAGTCGTAGAGGTTGCCGTCGGGGGCGTACGGCATCCCGTACGGCTGTGCCTTCAGGGTGGCCAGGTAGCGGTCCGCGCCCTTGAGCACGGACTGGCGCACCTTGTCACGGCCGGGCAGCCCGCTCGGCACGGTCGCCAGGTCCAGCCGGGCCGCTGCCGCCGTCCTGGCCCAGTCGTAGCCGAGGGCGCCGAAGATGTCGGCCGTGTGGACCGGCGAGCCGAGGACGTGGTCCGCGAACTGCTTCTCGCCCGTGCTGAGATACAGCTCCGCCGCCGCCCAGTAGAACTCGTCGGTGACGTTGTTGTCGGCGTAGGCGCCGCCGCCGATGCCGTCGCTCTCGGAGGCGTACCGGGCGGGGTGCGCGAGCGCCGCCGCCCACGCCGTGCGGGCGGCACCCAGCGCCTTCGCCGCGAACTCCCGGTCGTACGGCTTGTACAGGCGCGCCGCCTGTGCCGCCGTGGCCGCCAGGTTCAGGGTCGCCGCGGTGGACGGCGGATGCAGTTCGCGCTTCTGCGGGTCGTCGCTCGGCAGCAGCGGCAGGCCCGTCCACTGCTCGTCGTGGATCTTGTGGTGCGCCATGCCGGCCAGCGGCTGCCCCGCGGGCACCTGCATCTTCAGCAGGAACTCCAGCTCCCAGCGGACCTCGTCGAGGATGTCCGGCACCTTGTTGCCGCTCTCCGGGATGGCGAGCGTGCCGTCGCGCAGCTTCTCCGGCTCCCCCGTGCGGGCCAGCGTCTCTCGCTCGTACGTGCTCAGCAGCTCCCACACCGAGATGCCGCCGTTGACGACGTACTTGCCGTGGTCGCCGGCGTCGTACCAGCCGCCGGTGACATCGAGCGTGTAGTCGCACACGCCCGGCTGGCAGGGCACCTTGCCGTCACCCTGGTTGGGTGCGACACCGACGTGTCCGGCGGGGCGCGCGTAGCCGGGCCGCAGATCATCGCGGATCGCGATGCCGCTGCGCTGCGTGTAGTAGTACTTCACGGCGTCCAGGCGCAGCCGCTCGTAGGCGGCCGTCCCGATGTCGAACGGACGGCTCACCTCCCCGTCGGCGACCAGCGTGAGGCCCTTGCCCTGCTTGCGGTACGCGCCGAAGTCGACGGAGTGGACGTTCTGCGCGGAGGAGGTGTCGGTGCCGCGCGGCACGGTCCAGCCGTGGGCGACCACGGCCCCGGACGCGTTCTTCAGCTGCCAGGGCAGCTTCTCGGTGGCGTCGGTGACCAGCGTGGCGTTCTTCGGCCCGGCGGGCAGATAGGCGACCTGGTTCACCCGCACCCGCGGCCCGGTGTCGGGCTCGTACACCTCGGGCGGGACGCCGCCCAGCAGCGAGACGTCGTCCATGCAGAAGCGCCACGCGTCCGCACCGCCGCCGAGCTGGAAGGCGACCTGGCCCTGCGGGGTGTCGACGGGCGAGGTGAAGGTATACGCGTACGAGTTGCCGGAGACGCTCAGCTCCGGTGTCACCTCGAAGTAGGTGTCGTAGGGGGCCGCCGACAGGCCGACGATCGCCCGCACGGCATGCCCCTCGGGCGTGCCGTTCGCGGTGAAGGAGAACCGGTACGACTCCCCCTTCACCAGGGCGATGCCGTTCTGGCCGACCGCCGCGTCCCAGGGGTTGGCGGTGCCGCCGGGCACGTCGGCGCAGAGCCGGCCGTCGGACAGGCCCGCGGTGACGTTGCTGCTCGTCCACCACGGGTCGGTGGTGGTGTCGAAGGTGCCGTTCTTGAGCTGCTCGACCTCTTCGGCGCCGGCCGGGGTGGTCGGGAGTGCGGTGAGGCCTGCGGCCAGCAGGGCCGTCAGGGTCAGCAAGGTGGTTCTGCGTCGTTTCACGTCTGGGCTCCTCGGGGGAGGGGCGGGTTACGCTCGGGGTGGGAGCGCTCCCAGAGGCGGACGCAGCCATGGTTGTTGGCGACATGACACTACGTCAACGGTCCGGGCGGCCGTATTCGGCTGCGGCGCCTTTGTGGCTGGTCGCGCCCACGCGGCGGTAGCCGCATATCGAAACAGCCCCGCGCCCCTTTGGGGGCGCGGCTGGACCCGGCGTCCGCACCGTGACGTGGCTCAGGTGGCCGGTGCCTCCAGCCTGCTGATGCGTATCGCCCCTCGGGACTCCCCCGGGTGGGCACTGGTAAGGGTCAGGCGCAGCCGGGAGCCGCGTACCGCGTCGAAGGTGACGATGGTCGGCGCGTCGGAGGCAGTGGCCCAGCCCACGGACGCGCCCTCTACCGGCACGTACCGTCGGCCGTCCCACACCTCGGCCACGACCGACGCGGGCAGCGTGTGCGTGGCGTCCACGGTGAAGGAGACCTCCGCCCGGTCGATGGTCCGCGCCCGTCCGAAGTCCACGGAGACCCAGTCCTCCACCCTGGCCCCGTCGAAGGCAGGGAGCAGGGCCGTGGCCGCCTTGAGGAAGCCGTTCGACCAGCCGGTGGCCGGGTCACCGTCGAGCATGGCGGCGGGGAGGGTATCGGGGCGGCCGGAGTAACTGGCGTCCGCATAGGGGTAGTTGGTCGGCGCCGGATGGTCCGGCTCGAACTCCGCGGCGGGGGTGAGCGCTGCCGAACGGGCGGGAGACGTCCGCACGGTCACGCTGCCCGTCCGCAGGCCCTCGGCCCGTGCGGTCACCTTCAGAGCACCCGCCTTCGTACCGGACCTCACGATCGCCAGCGCCTTGCCGCAGAAGGCCGTACGCGTACTGGCCTGGTAACGCTCGGCGCTCTCCTCCCGTCCGTTGTCGAGCCCGGCGAGGGAGCCGCCCGTCACCTCGAAGGAGATCAGGTTCTCGGCGTCGGGCACGACCACACCCCGGGCGTCGACGATCT
Organism: Streptomyces sp. V4I8; assembly: GCF_041261225.1. GTDB lineage: Bacteria > Actinomycetota > Actinomycetes > Streptomycetales > Streptomycetaceae > Streptomyces. The sequence goes on along the minus strand of NZ_JBGCCN010000001.1, from coordinate 9,533,159 downwards.
CGGCGGTCACGAAGACCAGCGAACGGCCGTCGGCGGCAAGGGACTTGCGGTCGGCCGTGAGCCGTACGGCCTTCGGCGCACCGGCTGTGCGCAGTGCGTCGGTGGCGACCACCTTGCCGCCCCGGCGGGCCACCGCCTTCAACTCCCCCGGCCTGTAGGGGACTTCCCAGGTGAGGTGGAGTTTGCCCGCGCTGCCGTTCGGGCTGGTGTAGCTGCCGGGGCAGGGGCCGTCGGTGAAGGTCTTGTCGTCGCCGGTCGCCTCGGTGGTCTCCAGGTAGACGCGGCCGTCGACGGTCTTCTTGGTGTCGAAGGTCCGTGTACCGAGGGACTCTCCGTTGAGGAACAGCTCGACGGTGTCGACGTTGGAGTACGCCCACACCTCGACCGTGTCGCCCTCCCGGTGGTTCCAGGTCATCGGCAGCAGGTGGACCATCGGCTCGCCGACCCACTGGCTCCGGAACAGGTGGTACATGTCCTTCGGGAAGCCGGCGGTGTCGACGGCGCCGAAGAAGGACGCCTTGACGGGGAAGACGTCGTACGGCGTGGGCTCGCCGATGTAGTCGATGCCCGACCAGAGGAACTGCCCGGCGAACCACTTCCGGTCCCGGTCCTTCTTGTGCCCGTACTCGCCGCTCATGGTCCAGGAGGCGAGGTTGTTGTCGTACGACGAGGTCGACCGCTTGCCCGGGGTGTGGTTCTCGCCGGTGTTGAGGCGCTCGGGTTCCTGGTAGGCACCGCGGGTCGAGGTCTCGGAGGACGATTCCGACTCGAAGAGGAACAGGTGGGGATAGCGGGCGTGCAGGGCGTCCACCGACTTGGCGGTGTTGTAGTTGAGGCCGAGGCCGTCGAGCTTGGCCAGGATCAGGTCGCCGGGCGAGCCGGGGGCGGGGACGCTGCGGTGGCGGTGGGAGCCGATCACGACGGGGCGGGTGTCGTCGGAGGCCTTGATGGCGGCGATGAGCCGGTCGGCCATGGCCAGACCGGAGGTGGAGGTGAATTCGGAGACCTCGTTGCCGATCGACCACACGAGGACGGCCGGCGAGTTGCGGGCGGCCAGGACCATCTCGGTGATGTCCTTGTCGGCCCACTCGTCGAAGAAGCGCCCGTAGTCGTAGCGCGTCTTGGGCGAGCGCCAGCAGTCGAAGGCCTCCACCAGCATCACGATGCCCATCTCCTCGCAGACCTGGATCATCTCCGGCGAGGGCGGGTTGTGGGAGGTGCGGAAGGCGTTGACGCCCATCGACTTCATGATGGTCATCTGCCGCCGGATCGCGTCGACGCTGACGGCGGCGCCGAGGGCGCCCAGGTCGTGGTGGAGGTCGACGCCCTTGATCTTGCTGTGGACGCCGTTGAGGTGGAAGCCCTCGTCGGGGTCGAAGCGGAAGGTGCGGAAGCCGAAGGGCGTGCGGTAGGTGTCGGTCGTTCTGCCGCCGACACGCAGTTCGGTCTTCAGGGTGTAGCGGTGGTGCGGAGTCGCGAAGTCCCACAACTTGGGCCTGGGGGCCGTGAGTTCATGGGTCTCGGTCGCCCGGTCGGTGACGGGGACCGTGGAGGACGTACGGGCGACCGTACGGCCGTCGGGGTCGACGATCCGCGAGACGACCTCGACGTCCGTGCCGCCGCCGGAGGCGTTCACCACCGAGGTCCGGACCCGGACGACGCCCCGCTCCCCGGTGATCTCCGGGGTCGTGACATACGTACCCCAGCGCTCCACGTGCACCGGCTCGGTGACGACGAGACGGGCCTCGCGGTAGATGCCGCTGCCCGAGTACCAGCGGCTGCTGGGCAGGCGGTTCTGCACCTTGACCGCGAGCACGTTCTCGGTGCTGCCGTCGGTGTGCACGAGATCGGCGAGGTCGAAGGCGAAGCCTGTGTAGCCGTAGGGGTGGCGGCCGACCTCCTTGCCGTTGCAGTAGACGCAGGAGTCCATGTAGACGCCGTCGAACTCCACCGATATCCGCTTGCCCGTGAGGCCGGGCGGCAAGGTGAAGGCGAGGCGGTACCAGCCGAGGCCGCCGGGGAAGAAGCCCGTGCCGCTGGTGGTGCCGTGCTCGGTGGTCGGGGCGAACTCGATGCTCCAGTCGTGCGGCACCGCGACCTCGCGCCAGCCCGCGTCGTCGTGGCCGGGCTCGGCGGCATCGGCGTACCGCCCGGTCGGGTCGGTGATGCCGCCCGGGTTCACCAGGGCGAAGCGCCAGCCGTCGCGCAAGGGAACCGTGCGGCGGCCGGACGCGGCATCGGCCGCCCCGGCGCCCTCCGCGGCCCGTGCCGTCGGGGTGCTCAGCAGCGCTCCGGCCGTCGGGGCGGCCGTGGAGGCGAGCAGTAACGATCTTCGAGTGACTGTCATGGCGACTCTCCCTCATCAGGGCCCAGAAGTACTCACAACTGATCGTGAACAAACAGATTCTGACGGGGAGACGTCCGGAGCAGTCAAGAGTGCGCCCGATAGTTCGGGTACGGACGGGACGCCGACGCACTAGGCTGGACCGGGAGTGTCACGCTTGATCACCGTGAGTGTGCGCGTTGGAGTGGCGAGCATGAGCCCGGATTATCCGTTCGACGAGGCCGCGACGGCCCGGGCGGTCATCGACGACAGTGGCGTGCTCGTCGAGTGGAACGCCGGCGCGGAGCGGCTGCTGGGCCACCGGGCCGCCGAGGTCGTGGGGCGCCCGGCCGTGGATCTGCTGGCCGACGAGCAAGGACGCGGCGCCCCGGAGGGTGGCCGCTGGGACGGCATCCTCACGCTGCGCCGTCGCGACGGGGGCACGGTCTCCGTATGGCTGCTCGCCCACCGGCTGCGGCCCCAGGGCGAGGGCGCCCACCGCTGGCTCGTGGTCACACCGCTGGAGGGGGACGGTCCGCGGCTGCCCGACGATCCGCTGGACAGCGTGGGGCTCCTCGCGTCGCCGTGCGCCATCGCGATCTATGACGAGCGGCTCCGGCTGCGCAGGATCAACGCCGTCATGGCGGAGGTCCTCCAGCTGTCCGAGGAGCATGTGCGGGGCCTGCGGGCACCGGAGCTGACCGGCAGACGTCAGGGCGTCGACATCGAACGGCAGCTCCTGCGCGTGCTCACCACGGGCCGGGGCACCGACGTACGGACGTACGTTCCGGTCGGCGGTGACAGAACGCACGCCTGGCTGGCCCGCATGGCCCCGATCACCGACGGCAAGGGGCGGGTGCGCGGCGTGTCCGTCGCCGCGCACGACTTCACCGAGCAGTACCTGGCGCAGGAACGGCTGCAGCTGGTGAACGAGGCCAGCGTCCGCATCGGCACCACCCTCGATGTCACACGGACCGCCCAGGAACTGGCGGACATCTGTGTCCCCGCGCTCGCCGACTTCGTCAGCGTCGACCTGCTGGACCCCCTGGAGCACGGCGACGAGGCGCTCACCGGCCGGCTCACCGCCCCGTTCGGCCTGCGCCGGACCGCCCACCGGTCCGTCAACAGCGGCAGCCCCGAAGCCGTGGTCAAGCCCGGACACGCGGACGTGTATCCCTCCCCCTCGCCCCAGGCGGACGCACTGCTGGCGGGTCACACCCTCGTGGCCTCGACCGCGACCGGCGACCTCGCGCAGTGGCTCTCCTGGGACCCGACACGGGCGGAGCGGATCCAGGAATACGGCATCCACACCACCATGGCGGTGCCGATCCAGGCCCGCGGCACCACCCTCGGGGTCGCCGTGCTCACCCGGTTCAGGAACCCCGAGCCGTTCACGCCCGACGATGTGCTGCTGGCCGAGGAGATCACGGCCCGCGCGGCCGTCTGTATCGACAACGCGCGCCGCTACTCCCGCGAACGCGAGACCGCCCTCGCCCTGCAGCGCAGCCTGCTGCCCCGGTCCCTGCCGCGCACCGCCGCCCTCGAAGCGGCCTCGCGCTATCTGCCGGCGGCGCGCTCCGGTGTGGGCGGTGACTGGTTCGACGTGATCCCGCTGTCGGGGATGCGGGTGGCGATGGTCGTCGGGGACGTCGTCGGGCACGGCATCCAGGCCTCGGCCACCATGGGCCGGCTGCGCACCGCCGTGCGCACCCTGGCCGACATCGACCTCGCGCCCGACGAGCTGCTCACCCACCTCGACGACCTGGTCGTACGGCTGTCCGAGGAGGCGGGCACCGACGGTGTCTCCGGGGAGGTCGGCGCCACCTGTCTGTACGCGGTGTACGACCCGGTCTCCAGGCGCTGCACGATGGCCCGGGCCGGGCACCCCTCGCCCGTCATGGTGCCGCCCGGCGGCGCGCCGCGGGAGATCGCGCTGCCGGCCGGACCGCCGCTGGGCCTGGGCGGGCTGCCCTTCGAGTCGGCCGAGGTCGAGCTGCGCGAGGGCACGGTGCTCACCCTCTACACCGACGGCCTGGTCGAGACCCGGGATCGCGATGTCGACGCCGGCCACGCGCTGCTGTGCGACGCGCTGTCGGGGTTCTCCGACTCGCTGGACGAGACGTGCGACCGCATCCTGCACGCCCTGCTCCCGCCGGGCGGCGCCGCGGACGACGTGGCCCTGCTGCTGGCCCGCACCCAGGGGCTGCCGTCCTCCCGGGTGGCGACCTGGGACATCCCGGCGGACCCGGCGCTCGTCGCGCCCATCCGCAAGCAGGTTCTGGAGCAGCTCGGCGTGTGGAGTCTGACCGAGGCCTCGTTCACCGCCGAGCTGGTGGTCAGCGAACTGGTCACGAACGCCATCCGCTACGGTATCCACCCCATCCGGCTCCGGCTGATCCATGACGCGGCGACCTTGATCTGCGAGGTGTCCGACACCAGCCACACGGCACCGCATCTACGCCGCGCCAAGACCTTCGACGAGGGTGGCCGCGGGCTCCTGCTGGTCGCTCAGCTGACCCAGCGCTGGGGCAGCCGGCACACGGCGGACGGCAAGACGATCTGGGCGGAGATCGGGCTCCTCGACCAGGAGTGAGTACTCGGCGGTAAAGCGGGGAGTCGTGACAGACATGGGACGTGCACGGACTTTTCCTTCCTCGACCCGAGCGACTCCCCTCGTGACCGCCGCCGCGCTGCTGGGCCTGCTGGCCGCGTGCGACGACGGCGCCGACACCACGGGTTCCGCACCGACACCGGCCGGCACGAGCAGCCGTACGACCGCGTCGGCCACGGCGGACACCGGGAGCCCGAGCCCCACGACCGAGCCGGGAACGACCGGACCGGGTACCCCCGGCACCGAGAGCCCGGTGACCCAGTCGGGCGCCGCCGCCCCGCGCTGCCACACGTCCGAGCTGCGCGCGTCGATCGGACGCCCCAGTCCGGGGGCCGGCCAACGGAACTTCCCGATCGTGCTGACCAATACGGCCGAGCGCACCTGCACCGTCCGCGGCTACCCGGGCGCCGCATTCGTCGACGCGTCCGGCAAGCAACTCGGACCGGACCCGAAGCGCTCCCCCGACACGCCCACGACCGTCACGCTGACCCCGGGCCGGAGCGCCTGGGCCGGGCTGTCCTTCGCCAGCCCCGAGATCAGCGGGGCCCGCACGGCCCTGCCGGCGGCGCTGCTCGTGACGCCGCCCGACGAGAGGGATCCGCTCAAGGTGACGTGGACGGCCGGTGAGGTGCCGGTGGCCGGGAACGAGTCCTCGGTGCGCCTGACGGTGGTCCAGCCCGGCACCGGCGGCTGATCCCGGCGGCTGATCCGTCCGGTCAGCCCTGGCCGCCACCGCCGTAGCCGTAGCCGTTTCCGCCGTAGCCGCCGTATCCGTAGCCGCCGCCGTAACCCCCGTACCCGTACCCGCCCCCGGACGAGCCGTTCTGGCCGCCCCATGAGCAGGAGTACGGGTTGTAGTAGCAGGACGCGTCGGTCGGGGACGGGCTAGCGGTCGTCGGCTGCGGCGTGGACGGGGTGGCGGACGGTGTCGGGTCGGGCTTCGGGGTCTTCGACGGCTCGGGGGTGGGCGTCGGGGTCGGCGTCTGCACCTTCGCGGCCTTCGCGTCCCAGTTGACCACCTCCAACTGGGGCTCCGTCTTCGACGTGTCGATCACCCAGTGCTGGGCGTCGTTCTCGTCCTCGCGGCTCTTGAGGACCAGGGCGCCCGAGCCGTCGGTGGCGGCGGGGCTCAGGGCCAGGTCCTGGTTGAAGCGCGGCACCAGGGTGCCCTGGAGGGTGAAGTCGTAGCGGACGTTCCTGGTCTCGGCATCGCCGGCACCCGTGCACGGAGCCAGCCGGACCGAGTAGCCGAGGTGGGAGTCGAGGCAGAGATCGGGGTCCGCGGCGCTGCGCACCAGTCCGTCGGTCTCGTACGCCCACTGCTGGCCGGGCGCCGAGGAGCACTCGGTGAGTTCGGTCTCCGCGTCCTTGACGGCCTTCCCGCCGACGATGCCGACGCACAGCCCGGACCCGATGTTGTGCAGCCGCCCCCGCAGCTCACCCTTCGCGGCCTCGGCGGCGCCCGCCCAGGAGGGATTGCTGGTGGCCGAGCCCGCGTCCGCGCCCGGGTCGGCGTCGGGTGCCGCGGTGGGGCGGTCGTTCGCGGTCGGAGCGGCCCCCTCCTCGGACCCGCCGACCGACCAGATGACCAGCGGGAGCACGACCAGGGCGCTGACGGTCGCCACGGCCGCGCTGAGGTTGCGGCGCCGGGAGGCCCGGCGGGCGGCCTTCAGGGCGACGCGGCCGGAGCAGGCGCGGGAGGCCCGGGAGGCATCGGACGGTGAAGCCGCGGTGGCGTCGGTCTGCCGGGCGCTCCGACGAGCGGCCCGGCGACCGGTTCGCGGACCCGTCTCCATGGGGGAGGCGACGGGCGCCGCGGCGGCGAAGGGCTCGCCCGCGGGGGCGAAGGACAGACCCTCGGGCGCGGGCACCTCTCCGCCGGGTGCGAAGGCCGCCGCACCGGGGCCGAAGACCGCCGCACCGGACGCGAAGGGCGCCGCACCGGGCGCGAAGTCTTCGCCCGCGGGAGCAGGAGCAGGGGCGTGTCCCGGAGGAGGCGGGACATCCGCCGGAGGCGTGAGGTCGGCGGCGTCCGCGAAGAACGACTCGCCCGCGATCGGCGCGGCCGACTCCGGCTCGAACTCCGCCTCGGACGGCTCCTCGGCCTGGCGCGCTCTCGCGTCCAGATAGGGTCTCGCGCCCCAGCCGAGCACGGCCTCGGCCAGGGCGACGCCGAGCCCTTGGTTGAAGAAGGTGAGCTGGTCCGCGGTGTCACTGCAGTGCCCGCAGCGGTCCAGGTGCTCGCGCAGGTCCGGGTCGACGTCGACACCGCCGCGCCGGTAGGTCACGTCCAGCATCCGCAGGTACTGCCGGCACTCGTGCTCGGGGGCGAGTTCACGGTGGACCTGGAGGCTCTCCTCGCGCAACCGCTCGCAGGCGCGGCCCAGTTCGACGCGGGCGGACTCCTCGTCGAGGCCGAGGAGCCCGGCGGGTACGGCCAGCGGTTCGGCCTCGACCTCGGTGTGCCAGAGCAGGCAGCGGGCCGCCTGGGGAAGCCGCTGGAAGGCGCCGGACAGCAGACGGCGGTTCGCCGGGGGCAGCAGCCGGGCGGCGACGCGCTCCGCGCCCTGAGTCTCGGACCGCAGTTCGGGGTGGAGCAGCTCGCGCCTTCGGTCGGTGTCCCATTCCGCGGCGATCCGGCGCACGGTGACGAGGAGTTGGGGACGCCACGCGGCCGTGGGGCCGGTCTGCCGCAGCGTCTCGCCGAAAAGCCGGGTGAAGGCCGCGGTGGTGAGCATTCCCGCGGATCGGGCATCGGCGGTGCACAGCCGTGCGTAGGCGAAGCCCGCTTCCCAGTGCCGATCGAGGAGTTCACCGACGGGGTGCAGCGCCGGGGTCACTCCCGTCCACTTCTTCAGTTCGGCGCTCAGTTGAGCGTCCGTCACATCGAAGAGGCGGGCGTCGTCAGACGAATTCGACAGGCCTGCGTCAGGCACGACGGCTTTCCTCCGGAGGGCATTCGGCATTGAAGGTCCATACCAAGGGGTATGCTCCGGGCGCGGCTCTTGTGAAGCCTGGGGCACTGGGGAGCGAGGCACACCTTTTCACAGGTCAGGGACAGAGAACAAGGGATTCCGGTTTTTGCGCATTGCGTGTGCGACGCTCACTGTTTGACGAATGGTCAAGAGCAGTCCGCGGCGATTACGACATATCAGCAGGGCAATTGGAAATGGTATTCACTCAGCCCTTCGGGAGTGCGAGCGCAAACCATTGAAGGGCCGATCTCCCGCTCTCATGCCTGGTCATACAGACGTACGCGCCTTCACGGCGCCTACACAAGTCATCCGCCAACCATTGGACCGCTCCCCCGGTACGCGCCCGGCGGCCTCCCGTACCGGGCGTGGAACACGCGGTTGAAGTGAAAGGGACTGGCGAACCCCGAGGCGGCCGCCACGCGTTCCACGGACAGGTCGGTGCTCTCCAGCAGCCGGGCGGCGTGTCGCAGCCTCGCCTCGCGCAGCGCGCGCATCGGTGACTGCCCGAGCTGCCGGGTGAAGAGGTGGGCGAACCGGGAGGGCGAGAGCGCGACATGCTCGGCGAGCGAGCGCACGGTGTGCGGTGCGGCCGGGTCGGCGGCGATCAGCGCCTCGGCCCGGCGCACCCGGACGTCGGTACCGGGTCGCGACGGCTCGGCCCGCGCGGTGCCCGCCGTGAGCAGGACGACCTCCTCCAGTGAGCACAGGGCGAGTTCGCGGGCGGCGGTGCCGTGGGCCACGGCGACGGACTCGTCCCCCGGCGCCGTCAGGGGCGGCGCCTCCGTGCCCGTCCAGCGGGCGTCGGCGAGCATCCGGCGGAACGCCGCCTCGACGCGGCCGTGCACGTTGTCCGGCGTCGGCGTGACGACGTACATCCCCTCACCGGCGTCGTACGGACGCAGCCACGCCCGCCACGAGGGCCGGGCCTGGCAGTGCACCCACCAGAACCGCCAGTGCCGCGCCCCCGGTTCGACCCCGTAGCCGTGGGCGACACCCGGTGAGAGCACCACCAGGTCCCCCGCCCCGGCCCGCGTCTCGGTACCCCCGTGCCACAGTCGGCCCCCTCCTCCGGTGGTCCAGGTGAACAGCCAGCTGTCCGCGCCGCGCGGCCGGCTGATCCCGTACGTCGGCGGCTGGTCGAAGTGCCCGACCACCACCAGGCCGGGCGGCGGGGCGGGAACACCGGGCGCAGCAGTCTCGGGCAATCGGTCAGCGCTCACAGTCATCCTCCTGAGACGCGCGTCGGCCTAGCGTGGTGGGGCAAGGACACCTGACTAGGAGTGACGCATGACAGCCGACACGACAGCCACGGACATGGGTACCACCGGCGCCCCCATCCTGCCCGAGGCCGGGCTCAGCCGGTTCCGCGAGGACGGCTTCACGGTCGTACGCGGGCTGTTCGGGTACGACGAGATCGACCGGCTCTGCGAGCGGTTCGCGGCGCTGCACGCGGGCGGCCCGGTGCCCGGGCACTTCGAGCCGCGCCCGTCGGACGGCGATCCGCTGCGCGCGTACCCGAGGGTGATGCAGCCGCACGAGATCGACGAGCTCTCCCTGCGGGTGCTGCTGGACTCCCGGCTGCGCGGCGTGCTGGAGGTGCTGCTCGGGGAGGAGGTGCTGGCCGCGCAGAGCATGTTCTACTTCAAGCCGCCGGGTGCCCGGGGGCAGGCGCTGCACCAGGACAACTTCTATCTGCGGGTCGAGCCGGGCACCTGCGTCGCGGCGTGGATCGCCTGCGATGTGATCGACCGGGACAACGGCGGCCTCAAAGTCGTCCCCGGTACCCACGAGATGGACCTGTTCTGCCCGGAACTCGCGGACGCCGAGGTGTCCTTCGCGCGGGAGTACGTGGCGCCTCCGGCGGGGTTGGCCGCTGTTCCCGTCGACATGGAGCCGGGGGATGTTCTGTTCTTCAACGGGAGCCTGGTGCACGGGTCGCAGCCGAACCGTACGGAGGATCGGTTTCGGCGGTCGTTCATCGGTCACTATGTGGGGCGGTCGACCGAGCGGATCGGGGAGTACTACCGGACGGTGTCGATGAGCGGTGATCGTGTGCGATTGGCCGAGAGCGAGGGGGCAGGGCCGTGCGGTAGCGAGTTCGCGCCGCACGGGCCCCACTGAGTTGTCGGCTGCGGGTGACGTCGTGGCTGGTCGCGCCCGCGCGGCGGAGCCGTACATCGACACAGCCCCGCGCCCTGTGGGGGCGCGCTTCAGTGGCCGATGACCGGATGGGGACTGTACGGCTGCTGGAGCTCCTCCAACTCCTTCTCGTTGAGGGCGAGTTCGACGGCTGCCGTCGCGTCCTCGATGTGGTGCGGCTTGGCTGCGCCGATGATCGGGGCAGCCACCGTGTCCTGGTGCAGCAGCCAGGCCAGGGCGATCCGGGCGCGCGGGACGCCGCGGTCGTTCGCGACACGGGTGACGGCATCGACGACGACGCGGTCGCTGTCGACGTACAGCCGGCTGCCGAAGTTGTCGCCGGCGCTGCGGTCGGTGACCGTGCCCCAGTCCCGGGTGAGCCGGCCGCGGGCGAGCGGACTCCAGGGCAGCACGCCGACGCCCTGGTCCGCGCAGAGCGGCAGCATCTCGCGCTCCTCCTCGCGGTAGAGGAGGTTGTAGTGGTTCTGCATCGAGACGAACTTGGTCCAGCCGTGCCGCTCGGCCGTGTACTGCATCTTGGAGAACTGCCACGCGTACATCGAACTCGCCCCGATATAGCGGACCTTGCCCGCCCTGACGAGGTCGTGCAGGGCCTCCATGGTCTCCTCGACCGGGGTGTGCGGGTCGAAGCGGTGGATCTGGTAGAGGTCGACGTAGTCGGTGCCGAGGCGGGCGAGGCTGTGGTCGATCTCGGACATGATGGCCTTGCGGGAGAGGCCGGCGCCGTTGGGGCCGGGCCGCATCCGGCCGTGCACCTTGGTCGCGAGCACGATCTCGTCGCGGCGGGCGAAGTCGCGCAGCGCCTTGCCGACGATCTCCTCGCTGGTGCCGTCGGAGTAGACGTTGGCGGTGTCGAAGAAGTTGATCCCGGCGTCCAACGCCTGCCGGATCAGCGGTCGTGAGGCCTCCTCATCGAGGGTCCACTCGTGCACGCCGCGGTCGGGGAGGCCGTAGGTCATGCAGCCCAGACAGATCCGCGACACGTCCAGGCCCGTCGAACCGAGCTTCACGTACTGCATCGTTGCTGCTCCTGCCTTCGGGATGGGGTATCACGGGGAGCGTACGACGTCGGGTGCGGGCGGGGCCGGTTCCGTCACCGGTCCAGCAGGTCCAGCGCGCGCTCCCAACCGAAGTCCGGCCGACTGCCGTCCTCCCCCGCCTCGCCGGTGTACGGCTCCCCGAAGCGGACGCCCATCCCCCGCAGCCGTATCAGGCTGTCCTGGTAGGCGGGATGGGCGGCCAGCGCGTCGGCCACGCAGGGCAGGACCGCGATGGGGACGCCGAGGCCGTACGCCTCGCACAGGGTGCCCAGGGCGAGGGTGTCGGCGATGCCGGCGGCCCACTTGTTGATCGTGTTGAAGGTGGCCGGGGCGACGACGACGGCGTCCGGCGGCGGGAAGGGGCGGGGGTCGGCGGGCGTGCGCCAGGCCGAGCGGATCGGGCGGCCGGTGAGGGCCTCCACGGCGGCGGTGTCGAAGAAGCCGTTCATGGCGACGGGGGTCGCGATGACTCCGACCTCCCGGTCCCGCTCCTGCGCGGCGGTGACCAGCTTGCTGACGTCCGCGGCGATCCCGGCGGCGCAGACGACGACGTAGAGGAAGGGCTTCCGGGCCTGTCGGTTCACCCGGGAACCCTACTCAACGGGTCCGAACACCCCCTAGCGCACCGGGAAGGACAGCCCGCGCTCGTTCTCCGGGCGCGGCCCGAAGACGCGGCGCTCCTTCTCCTCGATCGGCACGTCGTTGATGCTCGCCTCGCGCCGGGTCATCAGGCCGTGCGCGTCGAACTCCCACAGTTCGTTGCCGTACGACCGCCACCAGCGCCCTTCGGCGTCCCGGCACTCGTACTGGAAGCGGACCGCGATGCGGTTGCCGTCGAAGGCCCACAGGTCCTTGCGCAGCGCGTACTCCCGCTCGCGCGCCCACTTCGCGGTGAGGAACTCGACGATCTCGGCGCGGCCGGTGACGAAGGTGTCGCGGTTGCGCCACACGGAGTCCTCCGAGTAGGCGAGCGCCACCTTGTGCGGGTCACGGGTGTTCCAGGCGTCCTCGGCGGCCTGCACCTTCTGTGCGGCGCTCTCGCGGGTGAACGGCGGCAGGGGCGGGCGGTCGGTCATGTCATCCTCCGGGGCCGGAACGGCGGTGCGGGCGGGAAGAGCAGGCGGAGAACGAGCGTTCTCCTTCCTGGCTGCTACGGTAGGAGAACGCTCGTTCTCGCGTCAAGGAGTGTTCGTACATGGACAGCGCAACCGCCCGGGGGCAGGCATTGGACGCCGCGGAGAAGCTGTTCTACGGGCGCGGCATCCAGTCCGTCGGCATGGACGACATCCGGGGCGCGTCCGGGGTCTCGCTGAAGCGGCTCTATCAGCTCTTCCCGGCGAAGGAGCAGCTGGTCGAGGCGTATCTGGAGCGGCGCGACGTGCGCTGGCGCGGACAGCTCGCCGCGTATGTGGAGCGACAGACGGACCCCGAGCGGCGGATCGTCGCCGTCTTCGACTGGCTGGAGGAGTGGTTCGGCGAAAAGGATTTCCGCGGGTGCGCCTGGATCAACTCGTACGGCGAGCTGGGCGCCCGGTCGGAGCGGGTGGCCGACCAGGTCCGGGCGCACAAACGGGCGTTCCGCGACTACCTCGCCTCGCTGGTGACCGCGGCGGGACTGCCCGACGCGCTGACCGGGCCGCTGTATCTGCTGGCCGAGGGCGCCATGGTGACGGCGGGTATCACCGGCGGTACGCGACCGGCGGCGGAGGCGCGGGAGGCGGCGCGGTCGCTGATGGCGGCGCGCTGAGGTCGGGCGGGCGGGCCGGCATCGCGATGCGGGCCCACCCGCGTCCGGGGGCGTCGAGCGGGGTGTCCGGCGTCAACTCCCCGTTTCCGACACGGTGATGGCGCTGACCGGGCAGGCCCGGGCGGCTTCCCGCACCATCGGGTCGCCGCCGCCGTCCTCGCGGCCGGGCAGCAGGGCGCTGAAGCCGTCGTCGTCCTGGGTGAAGACGGCCGGGGCGGCCAGGGCGCACTGGCCGGCGCCGATACAGAGGTCGTGGTCGATGTCGATGTGCAGTTCGTCTGATTCGCGCGTTTCGTTGTCCATGACCGGAGCCTCTTACCAGGCCACGGGGAGTTCCAGCATCCCCTGGATCGTGTCGCCGGGTTTGAAGGGGATTTCCTCCGCAGGGACGGCAAGGCGCAGGGTCGGGAGCCGCTCGAAGAGGGTGCGCAGGGCGATCTCCATCTCGGCGCGGGCCAGGTTCTGGCCGAGACACTGGTGGATGCCGAAGCCGAAGCCCACGTGATGGCGGGCCGAGCGGTGCCAGTCGAGGGTGTCGGGGTCGGGATAGACGGACTCGTCGCGGTTGATGACCGAGGTCGAGAAGACCACGCCCTCGCCCGCCCGGATCGACCCGCCGTCCGTCTCGATGTCCTCGACGGCGACCCGCAGCATGCCGTCGGCGATCGACAGCATCCGCATGAGCTCCTCGACCGCGGCCGGCAGCAGCGCCGGGTCGGCGCGCAACTCGGCCAGCCGGTCTGGGTGCTGAAGGAGCGTGTAGGTGCCCAGGGAGATCATGTTGGCGGTCGTCTCGTGGCCGGCGACCAGCAGGATGGTCGCGAAGGCGATGACCTCCTCCTGGTCCAGCTCGCCCGTGCGCAGTCGCTGGTGGACGAGCTCGTCCAGGACGCCGTCGCCGGGCTCCGGCTGCTTTTGCTTCCGGTCGATCAGTTCGGCGAAGTACGCCTCCAGCCGGTCGCGGGCGGCCATGGTGTCGGCGGCCGTGGGGCCGCGCAGCAGGCGCCGCGACTGCTCCTCGAAGAAGTCGTGGTCGGCGTAGGGAACGCCCAGCAGGGCGCAGATGACCATCGAGGGCACGGGCAGGGCGAAGGCGCCCACCAGCTCGGCCGGCGGCCCCTGGGCGATCATCGCGTCCAGCCGTTCGTCCACGATCCGCTGGATCTCCGGGCGCAGTTCGACGGCACGCCTCAGGGTGAAACTGGGGACCATCATCCGCCGCTGGACCCGGTGCTCGGGGTCGTCGACGCCCAGCAGCGCGCCCTTCCGGTTGCGGAGCCCCGCGAACCGTTCGGTCGGGGCGGGGAAGTCGGGCCGGGTGCGGTCGGAGGACAGTCGCGGGTCGGCCAGCAGGGTGCGGGCGAGGGCGTGTCCGGTGACCAGCCAGACCGGGCGGCCGTCGTAGAGGGCGATCCGGGACAGCGGGCGCGCGTCACGCAGGGGGTCGTAGGCCTCGGGCGGGTGGTAGGGGCAGGTCCGGCTCTGGGGGAAGACGACGGTGTGCGGTTCCGTCATGTCCGTCATGGAAGACCTCGCAGACGAAGAGTGCGTCGTGCCGATCTTCATTAGATGCCCGAGGCATCTAGCTGACGACGTCAAGTTCGGCCAGATCAGGCGCGCGGACAATCTGGCCGGGGATCGTCGCACAGAGCTTCGGTCGCGGGAGTATCCGGCCGGTCCGGCCGGTGCTCCGGAGAAATTCGCTTGTCGGCACCCGTCCGTCACCCGCAGAATCCGGCCATGTCTACGACCATCGCCTTCCTGCCGCTGACCGACACCGCTCGTCCGATGGCGCGCCTGCAGCAGCCCGGCCGACCGTGGAGGCCCACGCTTCCCACGTCGTGACCGCCGCGCTCGTCGCGGGGCTGCTCGCGGGCTACGGCATCGCCGTCCCGGTCGGCGCGGTCGCGACCTACCTCGTCTCCCTCACCGCCCGAACCTCTCTGCGGACAGGGGTCTGCGCCGCGCTGGGCGTCGCGACGGCCGACGGGCTCTACGCACTCGTGGCCACCCTCGGCGGCTCCGCGCTGGCCGCCGCCCTGCGTCCGGTGCTGACTCCGCTGCGCTGGGCCTCCGCCCTGGTACTCGCGATCCTCGCGGTACGGGGCGCGCTCACCGCCGTACGCCAGTACCGCGACCAACGGCCGGCCGCCCGCTCCACTCCCCCACCCTCCGAGCCGCCCTCCCCGCCGAGCCCGGTGCGCGCCTACCTGGCGCTCCTCGGTATCACCCTGCTCAACCCGACCACCGTGATCTACTTCGTGGCCCTCGTCCTCGGTACGCGCACGACGGACGCGGCGGCACCCCTGCACCAGGCCGTCTTCGTCCTCGCCGCGTTCGCCGCGTCCGCGAGCTGGCAGGTGCTGCTCGCCGGGGGCGGGGCGCTGCTGGGGCGGGTGCTGACGGGGTGTCGGGGGCGGTTGGTGACGGCGCTGGTGTCGAGCGGCGTGATCCTTGCGCTCGCCGTGGGGATGCTGGTGTAGCCGCGGCAGGATGATTTCCGCGCATGCCGATGTTGACGTGTGGTGTCAGTCGGCATCAGGACACGACGATGGGACCAGGTCATGCCTCTCGACGGTGAGTACGAGCCCAGCCCGACCAAGTGGGTACGCGACCAGGTGGAGTTGTACGAGAGCTCCGGCGGCACCCAGGGGACGACCCTGCAGAACACGGGGAGGCCGGTGATCCTGCTCACGACCCGGGGCGTCAAGAGCGGCAAGATCCGCAAGACGCCGCTGATGCGCGTCGAGCACGAGGGCCGTTATGCCGCGGTGGCCTCGCTGGGCGGGGCGCCGAAGCACCCGGTCTGGTACCACAACGTCAAGGGCGATCCCCATGTGGAGCTCCAGGACGGGCCGGTGAAGCGGGACATGCGGGCCCGCGAGATCACCGGCGCGGAGAAGGACGAGTGGTGGGAGCGGGCCGTCGCGGCGTATCCGCCGTACGCCGACTACCAGAAGAAGACGGATCGGGTGATACCGGTCTTCGTGCTGGAGCCGTTCGACGAGGACTGACCGAGGACTGACCGAGGACTGACCGGAGTCTCACCGGGTGCGACCCGCGTCGGATCCGGGCTTCGGCGAGGGCTGGTCGGCCGGCCGGAAACTTTTTCTCCTCCAGGACGCATGAACCCCCGTGCGCCGGGCACACGTGCGTCAGGCCCCGCCGCGTTCCCCCGTCGCGGCGGGGCTTCCTTGTGCCTCGCGCGCGGAGCGTTCGGTCACGTCGAGGAAGATCTGGTCCGCCTCGGCCACCGTCCGGGCGATGGACCGCTTGATGCGGACGGCGACCTCCTCCACCTGCTCGCTGTCGAACCCGGGCATCAGATCGACGCGGGCCGCGACCAGGGCCGTTTCGAGTCCGGTCTTCATCGTGAACAGGGCTTCCACACTGTCGATCTCGGGTTGAGCCTCCAGCAGCGCCCGGATCCTGGCGGCCGCCGCGGGGTCGGCGGCCTCTCCGATCAGCTGGTCGCGGGCCTCGCGGCCCAGCCGGTAGGCGACGTAGACGAGCAGCGCGCCGATCGCGAGCGAGGCGGACGCCTCCCAGACGACCTGTCCGGTGACCATGTGCAGCGCCATGCCGGCGAAGGCGAGGGCCACGCCGAGCACCGCCGTGCCGTCCTCGGCGACGACCGTGCGCAGGGCCGGGTCGCGCAGCCCGTTCGCGACGCCGCCCTGCCCGCGTACCTGGTACAGCGCCCGCACCAGCGACAGCCCCTCGGCGACGAAGGCGACGCCGAGCACGATCAGGCCGGCCACATAGCCGCCGAACTTCTCCTCGGAGCCGCCGCGCAGCGCCTCGACGCCCTGGAAGAAGGAGAAGCACCCGCCCATCACGAAGATTCCGACGGCCGCGAGCAGGGACCAGAAGAAGCGTTCCTTGCCGTAGCCGAAGGGATGGCGGGCGTCGGCGGGGCGGCGGCTGCGGCGCAGGGCGGCCAGCAGGAAGACCTCGTTCATGCTGTCCGCCACGGAGTGCGCGGCTTCCGACAGCAGCGCGGGTGAGTGGGCGATGACTCCGCCGACCGCCTTGGCGATCGCGATGACGAGATTGGCGGTGAGCGCCACCAGGACGGTGACGCGGGTCCTGTGGTCGGCCTGCGGTGCGTTGGACGAGCTGCTCATTTTCCAGCGACTGCCCCGGCCGATCCGGCTCACACCGTGCGGTCGGCCGAAATCGGGGGACTCGGTGAGATCAGGAACCCGAGCGAACCCGAGCACGAGCGAGCACGAGGCAGAGACGTACGTCAGAAGAGACCTGCGTCAGAGAGGAGCCGGATCATGAGCGGCGGGGGCAACACCGCCTACGGGAAGAAGTCGTTCCAACGGTCGAAGGCCCACTTCGCGGACCGGATCACCGCGGACGGCCGGGACGGCTGGCCGGTGGCGGCGGGCCGCTACCGTCTGGTGGCCAGCCGCGCCTGTCCGTGGGCGAGCCGGGCGGTGGTGTCCCGGCGGCTGCTCGGCCTGGAGGACGCCCTGTCCCTCGCGATCACCGACCCGATCCAGGACGACCGCAGCTGGCGCTTCACCCTGGACCCCGGCGACCGCGACCCGGTGCTCGGCATCCGCTTCCTGAGCGAGGCCTACGACCAGCGGGAGACCGACTACCCGGGCGGCGTCAGCGTGCCCGCGATCGTGGACGTGCCCAGCGGCAGGCTCGTCACCAACGACTACCAGCGGATCACGCTCGATCTCGCCACCGAGTGGACGGCCCTGCACCGCGAGGGGGCGCCCGATCTCTACCCCGAGCCGCTGCGGGACGAGATCGACGCCGTGATGGCGGACGTCTTCGAGGACGTCAACAACGGTGTGTACCGGGCGGGCTTCGCCACCGGCCAGGAGGAGTACGAGGCGGCGTGCGCGCGTCTGTTCCGGCGGCTGGAGCTGCTGGGCGAGCAACTGGCCGGGCAGCGCTATCTGGTCGGCGACACGATCACCGAGGCGGACATCCGGCTGTTCACCACACTGGTCCGCTTCGACGCCGTCTATCACGGCCACTTCAAGTGCAACCGCTGGAAGTTGACGGAGCATCAGGTGCTGTGGGCGTACGCCCGCGACCTCTACCAGACTCCCGGATTCGGTGACACCGTCGACTTCGACCACATCAAGCGGCACTACTACCAGGTGCACAGCGGCATCAACCCGACCGGCATCGTGCCCCTCGGGCCGGATCTGGCGGGCTGGCTGACCCCGCACCACCGGGCGGAGCTGGGCGGCAGGCCGTTCGGCGACGGGACGCCGCCCGGGCCGGTTCCGGAGGACGAGCACGTCCCGGCGCACGGACGGCCCTGACCGACGAAGGAGGCACAGGCACATGGCCAAGAAGAACAAGCAGAAGAAGGCGAAGCTCCCCCTCGCCTACAAGCCGCTGGGATTCGCCCTCGGCTGGGCGAGCGGCGCGCTGGCGGGACTCGCCTTCCGCAAGACCTGGATGGCGATACGGCACGAGGAGGACGCGCCCGACGCGCTGGACCGGGACCGCAGTTGGGGGGAGATCCTGCTGGCGGCCGCGGTCCAGGGCGCCCTCTTCGCGATGGCGCGCAGCCTCGCGGACCGCGCGGGCGCGAAGGCGGTCGAGCGGTCGACGGGCGTGTGGCCGGTCAGCGAGAAGGGCGGCCGGGACTGACCGGCCGCCCCGGCGGCCCCCACGGCACCGAAGTGGCTAGCCCTGCTTCGGTGCCGTGGGGGCCCTGCGGTGCAGGGTGAAGGAGTGGCCGGCCGGGTCGGCGTAGCCGCGTTCCTCGTAGGGGCCGGCCGCGTCCTTCGTGTCCAGGGGCCGGCCGCCCAGCCCGACGATCCTGCGCTCCGCCTCGTCCAGGTCCTCGACCACGAAGTCCAGGTGGGCCTGGAGGGAGTTCTCGGGGCGTGGCCAGCTCGGCGGCGTCGCGTTCATGTCGCGCCGGAACGCGAGGCGCGTGCCGTCGGCGCCCCTGATCTCCACACGGTTGGCGGTCGCTTCCGTCTGTTCGCCGTCCAGCAGTTCCTCATAGAACACGGCGAGTTTCTCCGGCTCGGCACAGTCGAGCACCACGAAACCCGCTGTCACCAGTGGCATGACTCCTCCGAAGGGTCCGGGGCGCGGGACGGTCCTGTCCCGCCGCCCTGTCCCTCACGGGTGTCCCGGCCAGGGCGTTTCAGTCTCCGCGAGCCGAGCCGCCGCCGCGCTGAGGAGCAGCTCCAGCACGGCCGGATAGGAGCTGCGTGCCATGTCGGCGACCAGATGGCGGGCCGTCGCGGCGATGTGCGGGTGGGCGTCGGCGGACAGGCCCGCGTACGTCGCCCGCCAGACGTCGGCCTCCGCCTCCCGCGCGGCCCTCGGCATCGCCGCGCTCGCCGAGTCGAGGGCGCCGTGGGCGAGGGCCTGGTCGACGAACGCGTGGTAGATCCGCACCGCCTCCGCGTCGGGAAACCCCGCGTCGCGCAGCACGCCGAGGATCGTCTCGACGGCCTGGATCTCGTGCGCCCGCCCCGTCACCCGGTAGGAGCTGAGCACCGCCGCCCGGGGGTGCGCGAGGGCCCCGGCGTGCATGCGCAGGCCGAGGTCCCGCAGGTCGGCGCGCCAGTCGCCGGTGGGGCGCCAGGTGCGCAGCGTACGGCCGATGAGTTCGTCGGCGATGGCGAGCATCAGGTCGTCGGTGGTCCGGAAGTAGCGGTAGAGCGAGCTGGGGTCGGCGCCGAGCGCGCGGCCGAGGCGGCGTACCGAGAGGGCGTCGGTGCCGTGTTCCTCGATGAGCCGCAGCGCCGTCTCGACGATCAGTGCCTCGGACAGGACGACGCCCTGCTTGGTGGGGCGCCTGCGCCGCCGGGCGGCGGGCGGGACGACGCGCTCGCTCATGGACTGCCTCCCATGGACTGCCTCCCTCGGTCCGGTGCCCCGCACCTTATGACAACACCGTTGACCTGTTAACCCTCCGGACAGTTTCATGTCGGCTCATCGGGGCCGTCCAGGCCCCCGGTGCGAGCGGAGACCGGCCATGTCCGACCAGCCCCACAGCGTCGACCCAGCGGCGCAGCCCGCGCTGCGCAGGTCCCTCGGTGTCCTGGACGGCATCGCCATCGCCGCCTCCAGTACGGCGGCGACCACCAGCATCGGCATCGGTCTCGGGGTCACGGCGGGGGTCGTCGGCCTGCATCTGCCGGCGATCATGCTGCTGGCGTTCCTGCCGGTCCTGGGCATCGCGGGCGCCTACTCCCGGCTCAACAAGGTCGAGCCCAACGCGGGCAACGGCTATGTGTGGGTGGGCCGTTCGCTCACGCCCTGGCTGGGCTTCATGGTCGGCTGGGTGAACATCGTGGCGGTGGTGGCGTTCCTCGCGTACACCACGGCGGTCACCGGCTCGGCCCTGCTGCAACTGGCCGGGGACGCGGGAGTGCACCGGGTGGGCGGCCTCGCGCTGGACCCGGGTTCGACCGCGCAGACGACGGCGGTCGGCATCCTGGTCCTGGTCGCGGTGACGCTGACCGCCGTGACCGGCATCCGCACCGCCGCGCGCCTCCAGGCCGGACTGCTGGTCTTCGAGTACGTCGTCCTGCTGGGCTTCTGCGGATACGGCATCGTCACCGGCCCGCACGACTTCAGCCTGAGCTGGTTCGACCCGTTCGCGATCCCGTCGGCGACGGCGCTCGCGCAGGGCCTGCTGCTGTCGGTGTTCTGCTACTGGGGTTTCGAGTCGGCGTTCAGCGTCAACGAGGAGGTCCGCGACCCGCGCGACGCGTCCCGGGCAGGGATCACCACCCTGTGCACCATGCTGGGGCTGTTCCTGCTCGGCTCGATCGCCTTCCAACGTGTCTTGTCCGAGGAGGAGTTGGTCGGCCATGGCGCCGAGGGCCTGGCCTTCTTCGGCGAGCGGCTGGCGTCCCAGCCGTGGGCGGCGCTCCCCCTGGTCGCCCTGATGTTCTCGGCGGTCGCCTCGCTGCAGGCCGGGGTGATTCCGACGGCCCGGGCGATGTTCGCGATGAGCCGCGACCGTACGCTCGGGCCGGTGTGGTCCAAGGTCAGCCCCCGGTACGGGACTCCGGCCGCCGGCACCGTGCTCATCGGCGTCCTGGCCGCGCTGGTCGCGGCGCTCGCGCTGGTCATCCCCCGCCTCGCCGACATGATCATGGCGACGGTGAGCGCCGTGGGCATCGTGGTCGCCCTGTCCTACGCCCTCACGGCCGTCGCGGCCGCGGTGCGCTTCCGCTCGCTGCTGCGCGAGGACTGGCGGGAGGGGATACGGGCGGTGGTGTTCCCCGCGCTGAGCGCGGCGGCTCTGCTCGGCCTCGGCGGTTACCTCGGCTGGTCGTTCTACACGTCCGCCGACCACTTCGAGGTCAGCGCGGACAACGGGTGGTTCCTGCTGTCCACTCCCCTGGCGATGATCGCGTCGGGCTTCGTGGCCGCCGCGTGGGCCAAGTGGGTGCGCAGGTCGCCGTACTTCCGCACCGGCAAGGGCACCGACGCCGACGCACCCCAGCTTCTGACCGCGTCCCGATGACCCACTACCAGGAACGGACCATGTACGCAGATCTCCTCTTCACCGGCGGCCCCGTCCTCACTCCCGAGGGCCGCACCGCGACCGCCGTGGCCGTCACCGGCGGACGCGTCACGGCCGTAGGGCGGGAGGAGGTGCACGATCTCGCCGGGCCGCGGACCGAGGTGGTGGACCTCGCCGGGCGGCTGCTGCTGCCCGGGTTCCAGGACGCGCACGTGCACCCGGTACCGGCCGGGCTGGAGCTCTCCCAGTGCGACCTGACCGGGGCGAAGACGGCCGACGAGACCCTCGCGGCGGTGCGCGCGTACGCCGACGCGCACCCCGAGCGGGAGTGGATCACGGGTGGCGGCTGGTCGATGGAGGCCTTCGAGGGCGGTACGCCGACGAAGGAGCTGCTGGACGCGGTGGTGCCGGACCGGCCGGTCTATCTGCCCAACCGCGACCATCACGGCGCCTGGGTCAACAGCCGTGCCCTGGCGCTCGCGGGCATCACGCGCGACACGCCCGACCCGGCCGACGGTCGGATCGACCGGGACGCCTCGGGTGAGCCGAGCGGGACGTTGCAGGAGGGGGCGATGCAGCTGGTGGGGCGGCTCACCCCGCCGGCCACTGCGGCCGACCGGGTGGCGGCCCTGCTGCACGCCCAGCGGCATCTGCACGCGCTCGGCATCACGGCCTGGCAGGACGCGCTGGTCGGGGACTTCCTCGGCATGGACGACCCGTCACAGGCATACCTCGCCGCCGCGCGGGACGGCTCGCTCACCGCCCGCGTCGTCGGCGCGCTGTGGTGGGACCGCGAGCGGGGCGCCGAGCAGATTCCCGAACTGGTGGAGCGGCGGGCCGCGTTGAGCCACGGCCGCTTCCGGGCGGGCAGCGTCAAGCTGATGCTGGACGGCGTCGCCGAGACCGGAACGGCGGCGCTGCTGGACCCCTATCTCGACAAGTGCGGCTGCGCCACGGCCAACCGGGGCACCAGTTTCATCGACGCGGATCAACTGCCCAAGTACGTCACCGAGTTGGACGCGCTCGGCTTCCAGTGCCACTTCCACGCCCTCGGCGACCGGGCCGTACGCGACGCGCTGGACGCGATCGAGGCCGCGCGCGCCGCGAACGGGCCGAGCGACACTCGGCCCCATCTGGCGCATCTCCAGGTCGTGCAGCCCACCGACGTGCCGCGCTTCGCCCGGCTGGGGGCCACGGCGAACATCCAGCCGCTGTGGGCCGCGCACGAACCGCAGATGGACGAGCTGACCATTCCCTTCCTGGGGCCCGAACGGGCCGCGTGGCAGTACCCGTTCGGCGCGCTGCTGCGCCGCGGCGCCCGGCTCGCGGCGGGCAGCGACTGGCCGGTGAGCAGCCCCGATCCGCTCCAGGGCATCCATGTGGCGGTCAACCGCGTGGCACCGGACGCGGCATCGGACGGCGGCGACACGCCGGTGTTCCTGCCCGGTGAACGCATCGGGCTCGCCGAGGCGTTGACCGCCTACACGACGGGCTCGGCGTATGTGAACCACCTCGACGACACGGGTGCGATCCGCGTCGGCGCGCTCGCGGATCTCGTGGTCCTGGACCGCGATCCGTTCGACCGGCCGACGGAGACGATCGCTGACACGCGTGCATCTCTCACTTACGTCGGGGGCGCGCAAGTATACGCAGCTCAAGAGGCATGAGCAGTAACGCAGATCACCGTCCGCTTACGGTATAGGTCATTTACGCTCGGGGCAGTTTCGTACAGCACATGCCCTGGAGGAGAGTCGGCGGGTGTCGACCAGGACGACCGCGCCCTTGAACAGGCCGTTCCACAGGAACCAGAACCGCTCCTGACCGGGCGTGCCGAACAGGTACAGCATCAGGCTGTCGTTGAGGCTGATCTTGCCGAAGTCCAGGCTGACGGTGGTCTCCGTCTTGTCGGCGACGCCGATGAGGGGAGCATGGTGGTCTTCCCCCTGCCGAAGCCTCCGGCGATCATCACCTTCACCGAGCGGGTGCCTCCGGCACCGGGCCCGCCGGGACCGTCAAAGCCTTTGAAGTCCACTGAGTACCTCCTCAAGGAGCGCGAGGTCGGGCCCGCGGCCGGCGGAGTGCGCCGGGACGGGGTCACGGGCCTCGACGTGGCCTGCCTCCAGCAGATCCGTCAGCAGCACCGCGAGAATGTTGAAGGGCAGTCCGAGGTGGGCGCCGAGTTCGGCCACCGACAGCGGATCGCGGCAGCGCCGGAGGATGTCCTCGTGCTCGTGCTGCATCCCCGTCACGGGGGCGGTGCGGAAGAGGATGAGGGTCGCCACGTCGAGGCTCGACGCCGAACCGCCCGGACCGCTGCGCCCCTTGGTGAGAACGTAGTAGCGCTCGAGCCCGGACGGGTTCCTGGGCCGGGGAGCACTCATCCAGAGTGCTCCTCCCGGCGCGGAGTGGTGCCGAGCAGTTCGCCCATCCTGCGCGCCAGGTCCCTCATCTGGTGGCCGAGCAGACCCTGGTCGAGGCCTTCCCGGGCGAGGACGCCGAGATAGGTCTCGACGCCGGCCCGGACGACGAAGAGGTGGCCGCCGTCGACCTCGATCATCGCCAGCCTGAGCTGCCCCGCGTACTTGGGGAACTGCTGGGCGGCCGGCTGGGCCAGCGCCTGCGGTCCGGCCACCACGGCCGCGAAGCGGTCCACGTCGTCGGGGTCATCGGCACCGTAGGAGGTGACGGCCTTGCCGTCGCTGGAGGCCACGAGGGCGAAGTTGATCTCCTGGATGCTCTCCACCAGGTCGCGGAGCGCCCAGCTCACGTCGGTTCCCTGCTGCGTCATGGGGACTAGTCGCTCTCTTCAGTGCTGTGCTGCTCGGTGGACTCGCGGCCGGCGGCCGGCACGCCTTCCTCACCCGGCTCGCGGCCCGCGGTGGCGAAGGCGGCCAGACCGGCGAAGGACGCGTCGGGCGGGGCCGCGAGGACGGTGGTCGTCCCGTCGGTCCGCTCCGGGCGTTCGGCCGGCTCGTGGCGTGCCTCATGGCGAGCCTCGTGCCGTTTGCTGCGGTGCCGGGGCAGGCCGCCGGGCGTGGTGTCCATGGCGTCGGCGGTGCCGGCCGGGGCCGTCGCGGCGGACGTGTACTCGCGGGCCGGTGCGGCCTGAGCCGTCGGGGCGGTCGCCGCCAGGGTGGCGGAGGCGGCCGCGGGCAGCGGGCTGAAGTACTTGTGCGGGACCACGACGACCACCGAGGTGCCGAGCCACGGCGAGTCCGCGAAGGTGACGCGGATGCCGTACCGCCGGGCGAGGATGCCGACGACGCGCAGACCGATGGTGGCGTCCTCCGAGATGCCGCCGAGGCCCGCGCCGGCCGCGGTGCCGACGAGGGCGTGCTCGGCCTCGCGCTTCTTCTCCTCGCTCAGGCCCTTGCCGGAGTCCTGGAACTCGATGCCGACGCCGTTCGGGACCTCCTTGCCGGAGACGATCACCGGCTCGGTGGGCGGCGAGTAGCGGGCGGCGTTGTCGAGGAGGTGGGCGAAGATCAGCGTGAGGTGGTCCACGAGGCCGCCGTCGACGCCGAGTTCGGGCAGGTGACGCACGTCGATCCGGTGGAAGTCCTTGATCCGGCCGATGCCGCCGCGGACCACGCTGAGCAGACGCTGCGGCTCCTGCCACTGCCTGCCGGGGCGGTCCGAACCGCCGAGGACACTGAGACAGCCGGCGGGGCCGATCGCCTGGTCGAGCTCCATCAGGCCGCGGGCGACGGCCGGCGGCCGGCCGTGCTCGCCCTGCAACTCGTGTAGCCGGCCGCGGAGTTTGCTGGTCAGCACGTGGATACCGTTGCCGATGCTGATCACGGCCTGCTCGGCGGCGGTCGAGCGGTTGAACTCCTCCTCGACGCCGATCAGCGAGGTGCGCAGGACCTTGCGCAGGTTCGCCTGGAGTTCGGCGCTGACCTTCGCGCACTGGTTGACCGTCGGCAGGACGTCGTCGATGGCCTCACCCTCGCGCAGTCGGCGCAGCGCGTCGGGCAGTTGCTCGTCGGCGAGCCGGGCGACGGCGGCCAGCTGGTGGGCCGGCCGCTCCTGCCAGACCTCGGCCTGGGCGGCGAGCTGGACCTCGTAGGACTGGGCCTGGGCGGCGATCCGTCCTCGTAGGAGGCGCTCTCCTCCGCCAGCCGCTCCTCGTAGGCGCGGGCCTGCTCGGCGAGTTGGGCCTCATAGGCGCCGGCCTGCTCGGCGAACCGGTTTTCCAGGGCGCCGCGCTCGGCGCCGTACTTCCGCTCCAGGCCCGCCACATGCTGCTGCCACTGCTGCGCGTGCTCGGCCTGCGCCTGCGCGTTCTCGGCCTGCGAGGCGCGGAAGTCGCCCTCCGTCCGGCGCAGTTGTGCCCGGGCGCGGAGCAGGAGGCGTACGCAGACGGCGCTGGCGGCGGTGGCCGCGACACCGGCGACGCCCGCGGTTATTCGCTCCGAGCTCATGAACGTGGCGGCAACGGGTCCCACCGCCTACGGCCAGTGGCATCAGCCACCAGCCGTACCAGGCGACAGGGGGCCGCACCGCCGACGGCGGAGTGAGGGATCGACAAATACCTTTGCCGACCTGCGGAGTCACACAAAACCGACCGGGGGTCGCTACCGATCGGCGGCCGCCTGGAACGTACGGCGATACGCCTGCGGTGACACCCCGATCGCGGCGTGCAGATGCTGGCGCAGGGAGGCTCCCGTGGCGAAGCCGACCTGCCCGGCGATCCGGTCCACCGGCAGATCGCTGGCCTCCAGCAGATGGCGGGCGCGGGCCACGCGCTGCTGGATCAGCCAGCGGCCGGGGCTGAGGCCGACCTCGTCGTGGAAGCGGCGGGCGAAGGTGCGCAGGCTCATCCGGGCGTGGGCGGCGAGGTCGGCCAGGGTGAGGGGTTCGCCCAGGTTCTCCAGGGCCCAGGCGCGGGTGGCGGCCGTATCGGCGGCTCCGCTCTCCGGGACGGGCTGCTCGATGTACTGGGCCTGGCCGCCGTCCCGGAAGGGGGGCACGACGCAGCGCCGGGCCACCGCGTTGGCCAGCCGGCCGCCGTGGTCGGTGCGGACGATGTGCAGGCAGACATCGATGCCGGAGGCGGCGCCGGCCGAGGTGAGGATCCGGCCGTCGTGGACGAAGAGGACGTCCGGGTCCAGGTCGATGTGCGGATACCGGCGCCGGAACAGGTCCGTCACATGCCAGTGCGTGGTGGCCTTCCGGCCGTCGAGGAGGCCCGCGGCGGCGAGGACGAAGGCGGCGGTGCAGATCGACACGATGCGCGCGTCCGGGCGGATCAGCGCGAGCGCGGCGGCGACCTCGGCCGGCAGCTCCGTGGGGATGTACGGGGGTGCCATGGAGGCGACCACCACGGTGTCGGCCGTGGCGAGGATCTCCGGGCCGCGCTGGACGCCGATCGTGAAGTCGGCGTTGCTGTGCACCGGCCGGCCGTCGACGCTGCAGGTCAGGACCTCGTACCGGCCGTCGGCGGCGCCGAAGATCCGGCTGGGGATGCCCAGCTCGAAGGGATAGACGCCGTCCAGGGCCAGCACCACGACCCGCTCGACCCGCTCCGGCTCGACCCGTTCCACCTGTCGGTCGACCTGTCGGTCCACCTGTGGTTCACCACGCATGGCACGATCCTATCGAAGGTTGGCAATCGTGCCATTTTCCGGAGCGGCGGCTCCCGGCAGGCTGTTTCACCATGAGCACTGTGAACACGATGCGAGCCATCAGCCAGGACGTCCTCGGCGGTCCCGAGGTCCTGAAGGAAGTGGAACTGGAGCGCCCGACGCCGCGCCCGAACGAGGTACTGGTCCGCCTACGCGCCGCCGGCGTCAACCCGACCGACTGGAAGCACCGCGCGACCGGCGGATTCCTGGGCGAGCCGCCCTTCGTCCTGGGCTGGGACGTCTCCGGAGTGGTCGAGGCGGTCGGCGTCGGTGTCGCCCGGTTCCAGCCCGGCGACGAGGTCTTCGGGATGCTGTCCTACCCGTTCGGCCACGGCTCGCACGCCGAGTACGTCACCGCCCCGGCCCGCACCTTCGCGCACAAGCCGGCCTCGCTGGACCACACGCAGGCGGGCGCCCTGCCCCTGGTCTCCCTCACCGCCTGGCAGGCCCTGGTCGAGTACGCCGACGTGCGGCCGGGGCAGCGGGTGCTGGTCCACGCGGCCGCCGGCGGGGTCGGGCACGTGGCCGTGCAGATCGCGAAGGCCCGGGGCGCGTACGTGATCGGCACGGCGAGTGCGGGCAAGCACGAGTTCCTGCGGAGCCTCGGCGCGGACGAGGTGATCGACTACCGGGAGACGGACTTCGCCGAGGCGGTGAAGGATGTGGACGTGGTGCTGGACACCCTGGGCGGCGAGACCTCCGTGCGCTCGCTGAAAGTGTTGCGTCCGGGCGGGCTCGTGGTCTCGATCCTGCCGGTCGGGTCGGACGAGTTCCACGAGGAGGCCGAGCGGCTCGGCGTACGGGCCGTACGGATGCTCGTGGACGCCTCCCACAGCGGCATGACGGCGATCGCGGAGCTGGTGGAGGCGGGGAAGCTGCGCCCCGCGATCGCCGGTACCTTCCCGCTGGCCGGTGTCGCCGAGGCACACGCCCTCGGCGACACCGGCCGGACCACGGGGAAGCTGGTCCTGCTGATGGACTGACCGCGGTCAGAAGGTCAGCACGGGCTTGATCGCCTTGCCCGCGCCCATGTCCCGCACCGCCTGGTCGATCTCCGCGAACGGATAGGTGCTGATCAGGCGGTGCAGCGGGAGCCGCCCCTCCTTCACCAGGCGGACCAGGGCGGGGATGAAGGTCTGCGTCTCGGCGTCGCCGAGGGTGAGACCGACGACCTGCTTGCCGCCGAGCAACCCGTTGACGTCCAGGGCGACCTCGGTGCCGAACGGCGGGGCGCCCACGACGACCAGGGTGCCGCGGGCGGCGAGCGCGTCAACGCCCTGGCGCAGGACTCCGACGTTGCCCGTGGTCTCGACGACGCCGTCGGCGCCCTGTCCGCCGGTGATCTGGGCCAGTGCCTCGCCGAGGTCGGCCTCGGCCGCGTTGACGGTGTGGGTGGCGCCCAACTCCTTGGCCAGCGACAAGCGTTCAGCGACTCGGTCGACGGCGACGATGTTGGTGGCGGGGGTCAGAGCGGCGGCCATGACGGCGGACAGGCCGACGGCTCCGGCGCCGAGGACGACGACCGTGCTGCCGGTGACCGGCTTCAGTACGTTCCAGACGGCGCCCACTCCGGTCTGCACGCCGCAGCCCAGCGGGGCGATCGAGGTGAGTGGTACCTCCGGGTCGACCTTCACCAGGCTGCGCTCGTCGACCAGCGCCAGCTCTGCGAAGGAGGACTGCCCGAAGAAGTGACCGCCGAGTTCCTCGCCGTCCCTGCTGATCGTGCTGGTGCCGTCGGCCCGGCGACCGCCGATCAGGTTCAGCGGCAGCCAGGTCGCGCAGTACGCCGGGTGCCCGCCGCGGCAGTTGCGGCAGTCGCCGCACGAGGTGAAGGACAGCACGACATGGTCGCCCGGCACGACGCCGGTGACGGCCGGGCCGACGGCCTCGACGACGCCCGCGCCTTCATGCCCGAGGACACCGGGCAGGGGGAAGGGCAGTCCGCCGCTCGCCACGCCCAGGTCGGTGTGACACAGGCCGGTCGCCACCATGCGGACGACGGCCTCGTGCGGTCCGGGCTGGGCGAGCTCCACGTCGGAGAGGGTGAAGGGTGCTCCGCCGGACTCGACGACGGCGGCGCGGGTGGGGAGGGACATCGTACGAACTCCTTGACGGGGGCGCTCAGTCGAGCGAGACGACGACGGACTTGGTCGTGGTGTAGGCGTCGAGCGCCTCGGGGCCGTACTCGCGGCCGAAGCCGGAGTCCTTGACGCCGCCGAAGGGGACCGCGGGGTCGAGCATCGCCCAGTCGTTGACCCAGACGATGCCGGCCTGGAGCCGGTCGGCGACCCGGTGGGCGCGGGCCAGACTGCCCGTCTGGACACCGGAGGCCAGACCGTACGGCGTGGAGTTGGCGAGCTCGACGGCCTCGTCCTCGGAGTCGAAGGGCTGGACGGTGAGGACCGGGCCGAAGATCTCCTCCTGGATCACGCGGGAGTCGTTCGGCAGGTCGGCGATCACGGTGGGCTTGTAGTAGTAGCCGCCGTCGAGGTCGAGCCGCTCACCACCGCAGACGATGCGGCCGCCCTCCTTGCGGGCCAGGTCGACGTACTCCTCGACCTTGCGCAGATGCCGCTCCCCCGCCATCGGGCCGACGACGGTCTCGGGCTTGCGCGGGTCGCCGAGCGGAACGCCGGGCACCGCCTCGGCGAGGATGCCGAGCAGCGTGCTGTAGACCGGGCGCGCCACCAGCAGCCGCGGTCCGCCCATGCAGAACTGCCCGGTGTTGAAGACGAAGCCCTTGATGACCGCGCCGACGGCCTTCTCCAGATCGGCGTCCTCGAAGACCACGTGGGCCGCGTTGCCGCCGAGCTCCATGGTCACGGGCTTGAGCGACTCCCCGGCGAGGGCCGCGACCTTCCTGCCGACCCCGGTCGAGCCGGTGAAGGCGACCTTGTCGACGCCGGGGTTGCGCAGCAGCGCCTCGCCGGCCGCGGGGCCGCCGGTCACGACGTTGACGACGCCGTCGGGGACACCGGCCCGCTTGAAGAGGTCGGCCATGTACAGGGCGCTGAGCGGGGTCTCCTCGGCCGGCTTGTGCACCACCGTGTTGCCCGCCGCGAGGGCCGGGGCGATCTTCGAGCCGGCCAGGATCAGCGGGAAGTTGTACGGGGTGATCGCCGCGACCACGCCGAGCGGCCGCCGCCGGACGTAGGCGAGGGCGTTCATGGGGGTGTCGCGGACGGAGCCGTCCAGGGCGTGGGCGAGGGCGGCGAAGTGCTCGTAGTCGTTGGCCGCGTTGGTCACGTCGACGGCGTGGGCGAGCGTGATCGGCTTGCCGACGTCACGGCTCTCCAGCTCGGCGATGGTGTCGGCGTTCTCCCGGATCAGCTCGGCGACCCGGTGCAGCACCCTGCCCCTCTCACGGCCGCTCAGCCCGGACCAGGCGCCGTTGTCGAAGGCGTCCCGCGCGGCGCGCACGGCCGCGTCCACGTCGGCGGCGCCGGCGTCCGCGACCGTGGTGAGGACCGCTCCGCGGGACGGGTCGACCACCTCAGTGCGGGCTCCGTCGGCGGCCTCGCGCCACCGGCCCCCGATGAACAAGCGGCCGGGTTCGATCTCGAAGGTGGTCATCGCCACTCCTCAGCTCCATCGCCAAGTTTTCAACCAACAGGATTCCTGTTGGTCCGCAGTCTCTTTACAGACAGGTTTCCTGTCAATGCTCTAGGCTGAACTCATGCTCGACACCCAGGTGACCAAGGCAGCTCCGTCGCTTCTCTACATGGTGAAGCAGGTGGAGCTGGTTGTGCGCTCCCACCTCGATGAGCTGGTCAAGCCGTCCGGGATCACCGCGCTCCAGTACACGGCCCTCACCGTCCTGGAGCGGCACGACGGGCTGTCGGCCGCACAACTGGCCCGCGACTCGTTCGTGACGGCTCAGTCGATCGCCGATCTCGTACGGTCCCTGGAGAACCGTGGGCTGGTGCGCCGGGAGCGCAATCCCCGCAACCGCCGGGAGCTGCTGATCCTGTTGACCGACGCCGGCCGTGAGCTGCTGACGCGCCACGCGGGGCCCGTGCGGGAGCTGGAGGAGCGGATGGTGCGGGACCTCACGGCCCACCAGGCCGAGCAGTTTCGCCAGGCCCTGACCAAGTCCTGGCACGCGTTGTCGTAGCGCGCCCCCCCCACATCTCGCGCCTCGCGCACATCCCCCCGCGAAGCGTCTGCCGCAATTCGAAGACATATGTCAATCGAACATGCTCAAATTCGCTCGTTCGAGGGTAACTTGCAGTGCGGGGACTGGATTTGAGCAACCCGCCGCAAGTGAGCAGGTCGGAGGCGATGTCGTCGTGCAGCAGGATCCTGCGCCGTTCAGTCGGCATCTGCGCGTCCACCGGCACCGGGGTCACACGGTGCTGGAGTTCCACGGCGAGATCGACATCGCCGCCGCGGTGGAGATCGCGCCGTATCTGGACCGGGTGACGGGGCACCCCGACGCCAGGATCGTGATCGACCTGCGCAGGATCGAGTTCTTCGACTGCTCCGGGCTGCGCCTGCTCTACCGGGCCCGTGGCCGGGCGCTCGACCACGGCGGGCAGCTGCACCTGGTCTGCACCCACCCGCTCACCCTGCGCGTCCTGAGGATCACCGGCCTGTCCCGGCTGCTGCCACCGCATCCGACGCTCGACGCGGCCCTGAACCAGCCGGAGGCCACGTCCGGCACGTTATGAGGCGCCTTGTCTATTCGGTTCCCGGCGCGTCGAACAGGGCGCTGACGGACTCCCCGTTGTGAATGCGGCGCACGGCCTCGGCGAGCGCCGGGGCGATGGACAGGATGCGCAGCTTCTCGGTGCGCTCCTCCGCCGGCACCGGCACGGTGTTGGTGCACACGATCTCCAGTACGTCGGGCTGCTCGCCGATCCGCTTCAGCGC
The DNA here is from genome assembly GCF_041261225.1 of Streptomyces sp. V4I8. GTDB lineage: Bacteria > Actinomycetota > Actinomycetes > Streptomycetales > Streptomycetaceae > Streptomyces. Next base: position 9,501,322 of record NZ_JBGCCN010000001.1, on the reverse strand, counting down.
GCCGGCCGCGAACAGGCCGTGCGTACAGGCGACGCGGATCGAGCGAGGCCCCATCTCCCGCAGCCGGTCGAGGAGTTCGAGGACCGTGCTGCCCTTGGCGATCTCGTCGTCGAGGACGATGACGTCCCGGTCGGTCACCTCGCCGATGACGGAGCTGATGGTGACCCGGTCGTCCGCGAACCGCTGTTTCGCGCCCGCGGCCACCTGGGCGCCGATCATCCGCGCGAAGGCGGCTGCCTCCTTGGCGTTGCCGAGGTCCGGCGAGACGACGGTCGTACGGGAGAGGTCGTACTGCCGGAAGTGCGCGGCGAGTTCGCGCAGCGCGTGCAGGTGGTCGACCGGCACCGTGAAGAAGCCGTGTACCTGCGGCGCGTGCAGGGTCATGGCGAGGACGCGGCTCGCGCCGGCCGCCACCATGAGGTCCGCGACGAGGCGGCCGCCGAGGGAGATGCGGGGCGCGTCCTTCTTGTCGGAGCGGGCGTAGGAGTAGTGCGGCATGACGACGGTGATCCGGCGGGCGGACGCCCCGCGTGCGGCGTCGCACATCAGCAGCAGTTCGACGAGGTGCTCCTGGACGGGCCGGACCAGGGGCTGGATCAGGTAGACGTCCCGTTCCCGGCAGTTGGCCTGAAGCTGCACCTCCAGGCAGTCGTTGGCGAACCGGCTGACCCGGGTGGGGCTGAGCGGCACCCCCAGGTGAGCGCAGACCTCCGCCGCCAGTTCGGGGTGGGCACTACCGCTGAACACGGCGATCTCTCGCACGATCCGCTCCTCGAATGATCATTCCGGTGGCCGACTCATGCTACTGACGTCAGCAGAAACGTTGCGGCTCACACGCGGGCGAGGACGGGGTGACGATGCCCGTGCTGACGCCAGTGCGCCCTTCCCGCTCCGGCAAGGGCCGGCAATCGGCCAACGGGCAGGTCCGGCAAGGGATTTGGGGGTACTTGGTTGAACAGGGAAGGAGGAACGTCGCCATGACGACTTCCATCAAGCGCGTCAACCAGCGCATGCCCGGCTGGGCGAAGGTGGTGAGCGCCCTGATCCTGGTGCTCGTCGTCTTCTTCGCCGGGATCCGGCTGAGTGTGATCCCCGGCCTCAAGGACCTGTTCGGCACCGAGACCAACGACCGTTCGGGTCCCGCACTGCTCCAGTCCATCCAGGACATGAGCCGCTACGACGCCGCGTCCGGCAACTTCCAGATCGTCGTGGATCTGGAGAAGGACGCCAAGTTCCTGCCCGACGCGATCCGCGGCACCCGCACGCTGTACGTCGGCGCGGGCACCGTGGACGCCTATGTCGACCTCGGAAAGGTCGGCGAGAACGACGTCACGGTCAATGACGACCGTACGTCCGCCACGCTCCGCCTGCCGCACGCCGCCCTCGGCAAGCCGGCTCTGGATCCCGACCGCTCCTACGCCGTCTCCAAGGAGCGCGGTCTCCTCGACCGCCTCGGCGATCTCTTCTCGGACAACCCGAACAGCGAACAGGCCGTGCAGCAGCTGGCGGTCCAGCACATCGGCGACGCGGCCGAGGAGAGCCGGCTGACGGCACGCGCCGAGACCAACACCACGGACATGCTCGAAGGCCTGCTGCACTCCCTCGGTTTCAAGGAGGTGAAGGTGACGTACGGGACCTGACCCTCCTGTCCGCCGGGTGAAGCTACGACAGCAGGCCCGGCGAGGCCAGCGCGCCCAGCACCGTGGCGCCCAGCAGCACCCAGGCCACGTAGTCCCCGACGTGCCCGGACTGCAGGCGCCGCAGCGGACGTGTCCCGTCCGGGGCGGCCAGTAGCCCCGGACGGGTGACGGCCAGGGCCGCGAGGCCCAGGGCCAGCGCGGTCGAGGCGAGGTCCAGGAGCACGCCGGCCGCGCTCCAGTGCGGTGCGGGGACCACGGCGCCGCCGGACCCGGCCTCGTTGACGGCGTGGGCCACGACCTCGCCGAAGCCGGGGGCCACGCCGACGGCGAGCGAGCCGGCGAGCAGCACGGCGGGGACCGCGGTCATGATGTCGGGGACGCGGCGGATCCGGTGCCGGGTCTCGGGGCGCTCACCGGCGCCGGTCGTCTCGTACTCCGTGTGTTCCTCGGGTGCGGGGCCGAGCCCGAGGAACACACGTGCGGCCACCCGCAGTACGGCCCCGGCGGTGACCGCGCTCGCGGCGACGTACAGCGCGACGAGCGGGCCGCCCACGGCCTCCTCCGTGACGGCCTTGCCGAACGCCGTGCCGAAGGGCGGGAGTCCGGCCAGTGCGAGCCCGGCCACGGCGAACAGCACGGCGACGCCCCGCAGTTCGCGGGCCCGGCCGTGCAGCGCGTGCTCGTCGACGGTGCCGTACCGGTCCAGGAGGATGCCCGTGCAGGCGAACAGGGCGGCCTTCACACCGGCGTGCCCGAGGACGTACAGCGCAACTCCGTCGTCGGCCTCGGGGGTCAGTACGCCGATGCCGATCAGGAACAGCCCGGTGTGGGCGACCGTCGAGTACGCGAGCAGCCGTTTGATGTGCCGCTGGTACCAGCACATGACCGCGCCGAGCGCCGCCGTCACCGCGCCGAGCACGAGGAGCACCCGTTCCAGGTCGGCGGGCGGGATGCCGCCGGGTCCGGCGAAGACGGTGCCGTACACGCGCCAGACGCCGTACACGCCGAGTTCGACCATGGCGCCCGACAGCAGCATGCACACGGGCGTGGGCGCGACGGCGTGGGCGTCCGGGAGCCAGAAGTGGAAGGGCACGGCGGCGGCCTTGACCAGCAGGCCGGTCAGCACGAGGACGAAGGCGGCGAGGACCAGCGCGTCCGGCGGGCCGTGCGCGTCGAGGCCGCGGCCGATCTGTGCCATGGCGAGCTCACCGGTGCGGGCGTAGAGCAGTCCGATGCCCATGAGCAGGGCGTACGCGCCGAGCGAGGTGACGATCCCGAAGGTCAGCGCGCCCTGCACGGCCTTGGCCTCCTCGACCCGGGTGCCGGTCAGCGCGTAGGCGACGACGCTCATCAGTTCGAACCACACGAACGCGTTGAACAGGTCGCCCGCGATCGCGAACCCGCACATGCCGGCCTGGAAGAGCAGCATCAGCGCGGGGAACGAACCGGCGTGCCGGCGCGGGGGTTCCTCGAAGTAGTGCCAGGAGTACGCCAGGGCCGCGAGCGTCAGCAGGGAGGCGAGGGCCGCCATGCCGAGCCCGGCGCCGTCCCCGACGAGGACGATGCCGACGCTGCGGCCGCCCTCGGGCGTCCAGCCGCCGACCCATTCGGTCATCGGCGGTGAGGAGTTCAGCGACAGCACGATCGCGAGCCCGGCCGTGCCCGCCGAGACGGCACAGCCCACGGACTCGGCGAGGACGCGGGGCACTCGGCGCCCGGCGGCGACGAGGAGGGCGGCTCCGAGAAGCGGTACGGCGACGAGCAGCGGCAGCAGGTCGTTCATCAGCCGCGCAGCTCGGTCAGTTCGTCGGGGTCGACCGTGCCGTGCCGCTTGGAGACCTGGATGACGAGCGCGAGCAGCAGGGCGGTGACGGTGGCGCCGACGACGACGTCCGTCAGGGCGAGGGCCTGGACGACCGGGTCGACTACGGGGCGTGAGCCGGGTTCGAGGTCGGAGAAGACGGGCGCGGTCGCGTCGTCGCGGTAGCCGACGGCCAGCAGCAGGACGTAGGTGGCGGACTGGCAGACGGACAGACAGCCCACGGCGTGGATCAGATTGCGGCTGGTGGCGAGGCCGTAGCAGCCGACGAGGAAGATCCATACGGCGACGAGGTACGGCAGGACATCCATCACGGCGCTCTCACTTCCCGCTGTCCTCCTCGATCTCGACGGCCTGGTCCAGGAAGCGGGCCAGCAGCACGACGACCGCGCAGGCGACCTCCATACCGATGGCCGCGTTCAGCAGCGGCACGGTGCCGCCGGAGGACAGGGTGTTGAACGTGCCGTACGGCAGCAGGGTGTTGGCCAGGAACGCCGTGCCGCCGATGAGGCCCGCGAGGCCGGTGACGACGTAGGCCGAGGCCGACACGGCGTCGCCGACCTCGTACAGGCCGACCGGGCGGACGCGTTCCAGGGCGTGGTAGTCGGCGCCGAGGTAGAGCAGGTGCAGGGCGGTCGCGGCGACGACGCCGCCCTGGAAGCCGCCGCCGGGGCTGAGCTGGCCGTGCGCGATGACATAGAGGCCGGTGGCCAGGGCGATCGGCAGGACGATCAGGGCGTAGCGGCGTACGGGCGGGGCCACGTCGGCGGGTTCGGGGCGGGCGCGGTGCTCGTCGCGGGTCTGCCGCAGCAGGACGACGCAGCCGACGACGGCCGCGAACAGGATGGTCATCTCGCCGAGGGTGTCGAAGGCGCGCTGGTCGAAGTTGACGGAGGCGATGGTGTTGGCGGTGTGCCGGGCGAGGGATTCACGGACCGCGCGGTCGCCGTACGGGTGGCTGTCGCCGCCGAAGTCCGGCAGCCGCAGACAGGCGGCGACGAGGAGCACGGCGAGGCCGGCGCCGCCGACGGCGACGAGCCCGAGCCGGGTGCGCGGGTTCATCGCTCACGCCCCTTGCGCCGCTTGACCTTGCGGACCGCCAGGAGCAGCAACAGCGGGGTGAGGGCACCGCCGACGGCCAGTTGCGACAGCGCGACGTCCGGTGCCTGCACCGCGGTGAACAGCACGGCGAGGACGACACCGAGGACGGCCAGTACGAGGGCCTGGCGTACGGGGTCGCGGACCAGTACGGCCACGGTCGCGGAGCCGGCGACCAGCAGCAGCGCGACGACGATGACCGCGTCAGCCACCGCGCACCCCCGCGATGCCGCCGGACAGCGCGCGGGTGGCGACGACGTTCCCGCCGATCAGCAGGGCGCCGACGAGGAGGAGCTTCGCCATCGCCCGGCTCGGTCCGGCCGCCACGCACAGCGCCAGGACCACGGCCGCGCCCAGTCCGGCGACGGCCCAGGTCACGCCCCAGGCGCGGGGCGGGTCGTCGGCGAGTTCAGCGGTCAGCAGGCGGGCGAAGACGAGGGTGCCGACGGGCCCGAGCAGGGCGAGGACCAGGGCGAGATCGAGGTAGGACGGGCGGTCGTATCCCTGGGCGAGCAGGAGCAGTCCGGGGCAGGCCAGTGCGGTGGACAGGTTCTGGGCCACGGCCCGGCGGCGCAGTGGTCCGGTGGCGACGCCCCAGAGAGTGGCGCCCACTCCCCCGCCGAGCACGACGGTCGCCGCGAGGAGCCAGCCGTTCATCGTCCGGTCACCGCCCGGCGTGCGGCTACGGCGGCGAGCGCGGCCACGCCGGCGACGCCCGCGCCGACCGCGAGCTCCAGCGTGTCCACGGTGGTGACGAGGACCAGCCACAGCAGGGCGAGCGCGGCCCACCAGGCCAGGAACTCGGCCGTGGCGAGCAGCGTCGTACGCCGGTCCATGCTGCGCCACCTCCGCGGGCCAGATGTCCGTTACTTCCGTTCCGCGTCATCCAAACACCGCCTCGGGGGACAGAGGTGGCGGCGCGCGGGCCTCCGCCCGGAGTGCCCCGACAGCGGGAGGGGAAACCGTGGGCGGCCGTCACCGGGAGGCTCACGGTGGGCATCTTGACGCGGTAGCGGGGTAATCGCCCTACCACAAAGGGAAGTTGAAGACTGGAGGACCGCATGGCCCGTGGAACCTCACGTTCGCGCGCCGCGTTGCACCCTGGCACTTCCAAGTCCGCGGGCGCCGCCAAGACGTCCGGGGGCGGCAAGTCCGCCGGCGGGGGCAAGCCGGCGGGCGGAGGCAAGTCCGCCACCGGCTCGAAGTCCCGCAGCACCGCCAAGTCCCCGAGCGGCTCGAAGTCCCGGGGCGCCGGCAAGTCCGAGCGCAACGCCAAGTCCGAGGGCGGGACGGGAGGGGCCTCGCGCCCCGGGCGTCATCCCCTGCGCTTCCTCGCCCGTCTCCTGGCGATGGTGTGCGCGTTCGCGTTCATGGTCGCCTTCGCCGTCGTCCTGGCGAAGCTCACCCTGCAGCCCTCTCCCGCGTCGGAGGCCCTGACGCACACCAACCTGCATCCGGGCCGTTCGCTGCGGGCCTATCTGGACCAGCCCGAACTGCGCGACGCCGTCCGGCAGATCGGGGGCAATGTGCTGCTGGGCGTTCCGTTCGGCGTCCTGGTGCCCGTCGTCGCCCCGAAGACGCGTGGCGTCCTGCGGGTGCTCCTGCTGACGGCGACCGTCATGCTCCTCGTCGAGTTCGCCCAGGGCGCCTTGGTCACGGGGCGCGCCTTCGACATCGACGACGTCATCCTGAACACCTCCGGAGCTCTGATCGGCTACCTCCTGCTGGGGCGGCGGCTGAGCCGCGCGGTGCACGCGCGCGGGTCTCGCTCCGAGAAGGAACAGGACCTCTCCGACAGCGCCTAGCGCAGCACCAACTGGACGATGGCCACCGTGCCGACCACCACGATGAACGCGCGCAGAACGGCAGCGGGCAGGCGGCGGCCCACGGTGGCCCCGAGATGGCCGCCGACCGCGGAGCCGACCGCGAGGAGGGCCACGGCCGTCCAGTCGAAGTCCGCGACGACGAGGAAGAAGAGGGCGGCGACGGAGTTGACCACGGCGACGAGCACGTTCTTGACCGCGGTGAGGCGTTGCAGGCCGTCGTCGAGGAGCATGCCCATCAGGGCGACGTAGATGATGCCCTGGGCAGCGGAGAAGTAGCCGCCGTAGACGCTGGCCAGGGTCAGTCCGACGAGCAGCAGGGGGCCGCCGTCGGGGCGCACGGACCTCCCCTTCCGTGCCCGGCGATCACGCAGCCTCCTGCTGATCAGCGGCTGAAGGGCGACCAGCACGAGGGCGAGCCCCACCAGGACCGGCACGATCCGCTCGAACGCCGAGGCGGGCAGCGCGAGGAGCAGCGCGGCTCCGGTGAGCCCGCCGAGCGCGGCGCCGGCGCTCCACTTCAGGACGTGGCGGCGCCGGCCGCGGAGTTCCGCGCGGTACCCGATGGCTCCGCTGATCGAGCCCGGGATCAGCCCGAGCGCGTTGGAGACCGTGGCGGTGACGGGCGGCAGGCCCGTGGCGAGCAGCACCGGAAACGAGATCAGCGTCCCCGATCCCACGGCGGCGTTGACGGCTCCGGCGGCCGTGCCCGCGCCCAGGATCGCGAGCAGTTCACCGAGGTGTGCGGCGTTCATGGTGTGAAGCCTAGGAATCCAACGCTTCGGCGGCGGACGAACGATGGTGACGACATCGCGCCCAGCCCGTGGGCATGCGCGAGATGGCCGACTTCTGGTCCGTACCAAGGTATTGACGCCCTCTTATCTCACTCCTTAAATCAAATGGCGACACCTTCACCCCCCACCTCGGCCGGCGCACCCGTGCATCGGGGCGCCGTGTGGAAGGGAGCACGATGGCCTCCCCACGCCTGCTCCGTACGTGTCTGCTCGCCGCCCTGTCGGCTGTTCTGGTCGCGTCCGCCGCGATCGGCCCCGCGCAGGCGGAACCGCCGGACGTCGGGGCTGCCGCCGTGACGTTCTCGGATTCCTTCGACGGGCCCGCGGGCGCCGCGGCCGACTCGTCGAAGTGGCAGATCGAGACCGGCGACAACGTCAACAACCACGAGCGGCAGTACTACACCTCGGGCAACAAGAACGCGGCCCTGGACGGCCAGGGCCATCTGGTGATCACGGCCCGACGTGAGAACCCCGCCAACTACCAGTGCTGGTACGGCACTTGCCAGTACACCTCGGCCCGGCTGAACACCGCCGGGAAGTTCACCGCCCAGTACGGGCACGTCGAGGCGCGGCTGAAGGTGCCGCGCGGGCAGGGCATGTGGCCCGCGTTCTGGATGCTCGGCACGCCGGTCAACTGGCCGGACTCGGGCGAGATCGACATCATGGAGAACGTCGGCTTCGAGCCGTCGACCGTGCACGGCACGATCCACGGCCCCGGCTACTCCGGGTCGGGCGGCATAGGGGCCGCCTACTCCCTCCCGACCGGGCAGGCCTTCGCCGACGCCTTCCACACCTTCGCCATCGACTGGGCGCCCGACTCGATCACCTGGTCCGTGGACGGGAACGTCTATCAGCGGCGCACACCCGCCGACCTCGGCGGCCGCACATGGGTGTTCGACAAGCCGTACTTCCTGATCCTGAACCTCGCTGTCGGCGGCTACTGGCCCGGCGATCCGGACGGCTCCACGGTCTTTCCGCAGCAACTGGTGGTGGACCACGTCTCGGTGACCACCGGCGACAGCCCCACCGGCGGCACGATCAGAGGGCCGGCCGGAAAGTGTGTGGACGTGGCCGGGGCAAACTCCGCCAATGGCACGCCCGTCCAGCTCTACGACTGCAACGGCACGGCCGCCCAGCGCTGGACCGTGGGCTCGGACGGCACGCTCCGCGCCCTCGGCAAGTGCCTGGACGCCACGGGCAACGGCACCGCGGACGGCACGACGGTCCAGCTGTGGGACTGCACGGGCGGCCCCAACCAGAGATGGACCGTCACCGCGGCACACGACATCGTCAACCCGCAGGCCGACAAGTGCCTCGACGTGACCGGCAACAGCACGGCCAACGGCACCCGGCTGCAGCTTTGGACCTGCACGGGGGGCGGCAACCAGAAGTGGACCGTCGGCTGACCCGGCCGGCCGTCCAGGGCGACACGCCCTAGTGGTGGTGCCAGGTGAACTTGTCTCCGCCGACCCAGCGGACCACGTCCGGGTCGTCCAGGTCGTGCACCGTGATGCCGAAGGCGGCGGCGTATTCCAGCACGTCGGTGATGGTTTTCGCCTGACCGACGACCATGCCGTCGATCTCCATGATGCGGAACGGAGGCGTACCCGGCTGAACCCCGAGCACCAAGATCCGCGGGTGTGACATGTGCGGGCTCGCGATTTCGGTCATGCATAGAGCGTAGAGCGCAACCCGCGTCAACGGTTCCTTCAGGCCGACGTCCACCGACGGCAGCGCCCACCGTTTCGCCCACGGTTTCGCCCGCCCGCCGTGCGGCCCCGGTGAGCGTGGGGAACTCTGGAGGAGGAGGTGGCGATGGACCCCGTCGAGGCCCTGGAGCGGATCGCCTTCCTGCTGGAGCGGGCCCTGGCGCCGACCTACCGTGTCCGCGCGTTCCGGACGGCGGCCCGCGTGCTCGCCGACCTCCCCGAGGACGAGGTGCGCGAGCGGGCGGAGGCCGGGTCGCTGGAGTCGCTCAAGGGCGTCGGCCCGAAGACGGCCCAGGTGGTCCGCGAGGCCCTGGCGGGTGGGACGCCTGGCTATCTGGAGAAGCTGGAGGCCGAGGCCGCGGAGCCCGCCGCCCCCGACGGCCGGGCCGGCGGACGGCTGCGGGCGCTGCTGCGCGGGGACTGCCATCTGCACTCCGACTGGTCGGACGGCGGCAGCCCGATCGAGGAGATGGGCCGGACCGCGGCGGAACTCGGCCACGACTGGGCGGCCCTCACCGACCACTCGCCGCGGCTGACCGTGGCCCGTGGGCTGTCTCCCGAGCGGCTGCTCCGGCAGCTGGACGTGGTCGCGGAGCTGAACGAGACCTGGGCGCCGTTCCGGCTGCTCACCGGCATCGAGTGCGACATCCTGGAGGACGGCTCGCTGGACCAGGAACCGGAGCTGCTGGACCGTCTGGACGTCGTGGTGGTGTCCGTGCACTCCAAGCTGCGCATGGACTCCCGCGCGATGACCCGGCGCATGGTGAAGGCCGTACGCGATCCGCACGCGGACGTGCTGGGGCACTGCACGGGCAGGCTGGTGACCGGGCGGGGGCGGCCGGAGTCGGAGTTCGACGCGGACGAGGTGTTCACCGCGTGTGCCGAGTCGGGCACGGCGGTGGAGATCAACAGCCGTCCGGAGCGGCTGGACCCGCCGCGCCGGCTGCTGCGCCGGGCCCTCGACGCGGGCGTGCTGTTCTCGATCGACACCGACGCGCACGCGCCGGGGCAGCTGGACTGGCAGATCCTCGGCTGCGCCCGCGCGGAGGAGTGCGAGGTGCCGGCCGAGCGGGTGGTCACCACCTGGAGCCTGGAGGAACTGCTGGCCTGGACCCACGAGGGCCGCACACCCGCCCGAGTGGCGGGCGTCTGACGTGGTACTCGTGCGGCACCAGCAGGAACGATCCGCGCAAAGAAGGGGCAGCACATGGAACGGGCGGCCGTGTTCGACGTCGACGGAACCCTCGTCGACACCAACCACCTCCATGTGACGACCTGGTGGGAGGCCTTCCGGCAGGCGGGCCACCGGGTGCCCATGCACGCCGTCCACCGGGCCGTCGGCCTCGGCTCCACCGATCTGATCGCCCACCTCCTCGGGGAGGACCGGGACAAGGACCGGGACGCCGAGCTGAGTGCCGCCCACAAGGCTCTGTACGGCCAGTTCTTCGACCGGCTGCCCCCGCTGCGGGACGCGGACCGGCTGCTGCGCCATCTCCACCGCGACGGCTGGCGCGTCGTTCTCGCGACCTCGGCCGGGGGCGCGGAGCTGTCCGCGCTGCGCCGGGCGATCTCGGCGGACGAGGCGATCGACGCCACCGCGAGCGCCGACGACGTCGAGGAGGGCAAGCCCGCGCCGGAGCCCGTCGAGCACGCCCTGGAACTGGCCGGGGTGCCCGCCGAGCGCGCGGTCTTCATCGGCGACACCGTGTGGGACATGCGGGCCGGCACCCTGGCCGGGGTGCGCTGTGTGGGCGTCCTGTGCGGCGGCATCCCCCGCGCCGACCTGCTGGACGCGGGCGCGCAGGCGGTCTACGAGGATCCGGCCCACCTGCTGTCGACCCTGGCGGACAGCCCCCTGGCCGACGTGCCGGGCGGCCCGGACGCGCACAGCGGATGACCTGTGCGGCGGCGACGGACCGCTCGGTGACGGACACGGATGACTCGTGTGACGGATGCGGATGACTCGTGTGACGGATGGGGTGCGACGGCCTGCGCGCCGGGGCACCCGGGCGGCGGAATCGACACGACGGCGAGAGTTCGGGGGTACCCGCGTGATCAGCGCGCTGAGGCGGGAGGTGCACTACGTCGGCAGGGCCGCGCGGGCCGCCTGGCGTGGGCCGGGACGGGAGCGGGACCTGGTGGTGCAGTCGCTCAAGGCGGCGGGCGCGGCACTGCTCGCCTGGCTCGTGGGGAGCGTGTGGCTGGGCGATCCGATGGCCCTGATGGCGTCCTGGGTCGCCCTGATCCTGGTGCAGGCCACCGTGTACAGCTCACTGCTGCAGGCCGCGCAGCAGTTCGCGGCGATCTGCGCCGGGACCGTGCTGGCGTCGGCCGCGCTGGCGGTCACGGGGAGCACTCTGGGCGCGCTGGCCCTGTCGGTCCCCGTGCTGATGCTGCTGGCCAACTGGCCGCGCTTCGGCGACCAGGGCGTCTTCGGCGCGACCACCGCCCTGTTCACCCTGGCCTCGGGGGCCGCCGGGGCGTCCGCGGTCGGGCACCGGGTCGGACAGGCCGCGCTCGGCGCGGTGATCGGGGTCGCCGTCAACGCGCTCGTGCTGCCGCCGGTCCATCTGCGGGACGTACGGGAGAACCTCGCGGCGCTGGCCCGGGAGGCGGGGGACCTCCTGCACACCGTGGCCGCCGACCTGCGGGAGACCGAATGGAACGCGCAGAGCGCGGCCGGCTGGTCGAAAGCCTCGGCGCGACTGGAGCACCGGCTGGAGACGCTGCACTCCGCACGGCGCTGGAGCCGGGAAAGCCTGCGGCTGACCTCCGGACCGCTGCGTGGCATCCGGCGCCCCGCCACACCGGCGCCGCCGGAGGCGGAGGACGAACGCTGGAGCCGGGTCACCGGACACATCAGGGCGCTCACCCGGGCCCTGGCCGTCGCGGCCGACGAGGACCGCACGCCCCTCCCGCCCGACGGGCCGGCGCTGCGCGCGTACGCCCGACTGCTGGAGCTGATCGGCGACGCCTGCCACGCGGAGGGCCGCCGTCTGGTGGGGGCCGGTGGTGAGGAGGCCCCGGAGGACCGGTCCGAGGCCACGATGCTTCAGCTGCGACGCGAGCTTCAGGACGGGCTGCGGGAGCACGCCGGGCAGGGGGCGGCCCGGACGACGGTGCTCGGGACCCTGCTGCTGCAGGCCGAGAACCTGTGGAGCGAGACTGTTCCTGCAGGTCAGCGAGGGTGATTCAGATCACCTGAAATCGCCCCCAACACCGGAACACCAAAGGGTGGTTGCCCGTTGAACCACACGTGGGTGCGGATGGGACAGTGTCCCCGGGCCTCACCTTTTGCCCACAGGGACGATCGTTCGGCTGAAGCCCTGTGGAGCCTTTCGCCGAGAGGCGACCGCCATCCGCACCCACCCCTGAGCGCCCTGACCGCGATTCCCCCGTCCGGTCGGGGCTGTCTCCTGTCCGGGCGTGTGCTGACGGGTCGGCTTGACTTCGAGAGCGCTCCAATTCGTAGCGTTCCCGGCATGAGCACTGCACAGCACAAGATCGGCTCCGGTTTCGGGGCGACCAGCACCGCCGACGACGTCCTCCACGGCATCGACCTGACCGGGAAGCTCGCGCTCGTCACCGGTGGCTATTCGGGCCTCGGCCTGGAGACCACCCGGGCACTCACCAAGGCGGGCGCCCGGGTCGTCGTCCCCGCCCGCCGCCGGGCCGTCGCCGAGGAGGCGCTGGCCGGCCTCACCGGCGTCGAGGTGGACGAGCTCGACCTCGGGGATCTGGAGAGCGTGCGCGGCTTCGCCGGGCGGTTCCTGGACTCGGCGCGCACGATCGACATCGTGATCGACAACGCGGGGATCATGGCCTGCCCGGAGACCCGGGTGGGACCCGGCTGGGAGGCCCAGTTCGCCACCAACCACCTCGGTCACTTCGCCCTGGTCAACCGACTGTGGCCGGCGATCGAACCCGGGGGCGCCCGGGTGGTGTCCGTGTCCTCGCGCGGCCACCACTTCTCCGGCATCCGCTGGGACGACGTGCACTGGCAGCAGGGGTACGACAAGTGGCAGGCCTACGGCCAGGCGAAGACGGCGAACGTCCTGTTCGCCGTCGAGCTCGACCGGCTCGCGGCGGACCATGGCGTACGGGCCTTCGCGCTCCACCCCGGCGGCATCCTCACCCCGTTGCAGCGCCACCTCCCCAAGGCGGAGATGGTGGAGCGCGGCTGGATCGACGAGCAGGGCAAGGCGCTCAACCCCGAAGGCTTCAAGTCCCCCGCGCAGGGCGCCGCCACGCAGGTGTGGGCCGCGACCTCGCCGCAGTTGGACGGCATGGGCGGGGTCTATCTGGAGGACTGCGACATCGCCGAGCCCGCGGCCGACGGCGACGAGCGCGGCGGCGTCAAGGACTGGGCGGTCGACCCGGAGCAGGCGACGCGGCTGTGGACACTGTCGGCGGAACTCACCGGTGTGGACGCGTTCGCCGCGTAGCGCGGACACGGAGCGTGCGAGCGCCTCGAAGGGGGTACTCGGACGCTCCCGTCCCCACTCCTCGGGAGGAGCCGCAGGTGAGCAGCGAAGCGGCCCGCAGGATCGTTGTCACCGGTGCCACGGGCAATGTCGGTACGAGTGTGGTGCGGCTCCTCTCGGAGGATCCGGAGGTCGGCTCCGTGCTGGGGCTGGCCCGCCGGACTCCCGAGTGGTCGCCGCCGAAGACGGACTGGACGGCCGTCGACCTGACGTCCGTACAGGCCGACCTGAAGACCCTGTTCGAGGGTGCCGACGCCGTCATCCATCTGGCCTGGGCGTTCCAGCCCACGCACGATCCGGCGGCGACCTGGCGGACCAACGTGCTGGGCAGCATCCGGGTCTTCGAGGCGGCGGCCGCGGTAAGGGTGCCGGCGCTGGTGCACGCGTCGTCCGTCGGCGCGTACTCACCGGGGCCCAAGGACCACGCCGTGGACGAGTCGTGGCCGACGCACGGCTGGCCCGACGCCGCGTACTGCCGCGAGAAGGCCTACCTGGAACGCACCCTGGACACCTACGACCGGGCCCATCCCCGGATGCGGGTGGTGCGGATGCGGCCGGCCTTCCTGTTCAAGCGGGAATCGGCGAGCGAGCAGCGCCGCATCTTCGGCGGCCGCTTCCTGCCGGGGCCGCTGGCGCGACCCGAGCTGCTGCCCTTCCTGCCCGACATTCCGGGACTGCGGGTCCAGGCCCTGCACACCGACGACGCGGCCAAGGCGTATCAGCTCGCGGTGAAGTCCGACGTGCGCGGCGCTTTCAACCTCGCGGCCGACCCTCCGGTCGACGCGGACCTGCTGGGCCAGATGTTCGGTGCCCGCCCGGTCCGACTACCGCGCCCGGCGGCCCGCTCGGCGATCGCCGCCGCGTGGGGGCTGCATCTGCTGCCCGCTTCCCCGCATCTCTTCGACGCGGTGCTCAGGCTGCCGCTGATGGACTGCACGCGGGCCCGTACGGAACTGGGCTGGCAGCCGGAGCGTACGTCGACCGAGGTGCTGGAGGAGTTCCTGCGGGGCCTCCAGCACGGTGAGGGCGCGCCGACCGAGCCGATGCGGGGCCGTAAGGTCGGCTGAGCGGCGGACGCACAGGCTTGGTGGAAGCGGACCTGCCTCAGCCGGTCGGCTCCTCGGGTGCGGGATGTTCCGACTGGGCCGCGTCCGACCGGGCCGCGCCCTGTCGGCCCGTGCCCGCCTCGTCCGTGTCGGGGACGTCGTCCCCCTCGTCGGCGTCGTCCGCGGGCTCGACCGGCACCTCCCACGGGTCCTCCCCCGCGTTCGCCTGCTGGTCCGGCAGATCCCGCGGTACCGGCTCGCCGGTGTGTTCCGGCGCCTCGTGACGGTCGTCGGCCATGGTGCACCTCCTTCACGTCGTCCAAGGTCAGGGCACCGCGAGTACCGCCCCCACGACCGGCGAAACCTCAGTGCGGCACACGCTCCGCCGGAGCCGTGTGCCAGGCGGCCCGTGGCCCCTCGGACGCCGGTTCGGCACGTCGGCCGCCGCGGGCGAAGAAGTCGGCGAGCGGCAGGATCGCGGCACCGACGGTGACCGCGTCCGGGCCGAGCCGGCCCAGGTCGACGGTGACCTTCTGGGCCGGATGCCGCAGGGCGTAGGACGCCGCGTACCGGCGTACGGCGGGCAGGAAGCGGGCGCCGAGCTGAAGACCCGCCCAGCCGCCGATCAGGATCCGCTCGGGCTGGAAGAGGTTGATCAGGTCGGACAGGCCCGCGCCCACGTACTCGGCCGTCTCCTCCAGTACGGCGAGCGCCACCGGGTCGGCCGCGCCGCCCTCGGACGGATAGGCGCCGGCCAGCATCGCGGCCAGGGCGGTCTCCTCGTCGGCGCCCTCCGGCACGCTCCCGCCCTCCTCCTGCCAGCGCGCGAGCAGCGACTCGGCGCCCGCGTACGCCTCGAGGCAGCCGAGGGCACCGCACCGGCAGCGGCGCCCCCTGACCCGTACGGTCAGATGCCCCCACTCGACGGCTCGCCCGTGCTCCACCTCGGGGGTGACCAGACAGGCACCGACACCGGAGCCGAAGAGGACGACGAGCGCGTTGCGGGCGCCACGTCCGCCGCCGAACCACATCTCGGCCTGGCCGAGGGTCCGGGCGCCGTTGTCGATGAAGTACGGGACGGTGTCCGGGAGCGGGGAGCCCGCACGGAGGAGCTGTTCCAGCGGTACGGCGTCCCAGCCGATGGTCTGCCCGTGCACGACGGCACCGAGGCCCGGCGTGTGTTCGACGATCCCGGGGACGCCGATGCCGACGCCCAGGAGCCGCTCGGGGCCGACGCCGGCGCCCGAGAGCACCTCGGCGATGCCGTCGCGCACATGGCCGACGATGCCCTCGACCTCGTACCGCTGCTGCGCCAACGGCCGTTCGACGCGGGCGAGTTCGGTGAGGGTCAGGTCGAAGAGCCCGATCCGCACCCGGGTCTCCCCCACGTCGACGCCGATCATGTGACCGCTGCCGGGGGCGACGCGCAAGAGGATGCGGGGGCGGCCGCCGTCGGAGTCGACGCTGCCGGCCTCCTCGACCAGGCCGTCGGCGATCAGCTCGGCGACGACGTTGCTGACGGAGCCGGAGCTGAGCCCGGTCGCCGGGCCGAGTTCGAAGCGGCTGAGGGGACCGTCGAAGTAGAGGCGCTGCAGTACGGCCGTACGGTTGCCCCGCCTGAGGTCCCGTACCGTGCGCCCGTTCCGCCCCGCCATGCGGCTCCCTCCGACCAGCCCTGTTCCCCACCTGCTCGAACCGTCCCCATTGTGGACCATGAGCCGGACTACGACGTCAGGTCCTCGATCTCGGCCAGTGCCGCCACCAGCTCCGGGGCCACCGTGTCCTGGACCCAGCGGTTCTGCGCGGCGTCGGCCGCCCGGGGAACCGTCTCCGTGAGCATGATCAGGTAGAGGTAGGAGCGGTAGAGGGCCAGGCGCAGGCGGGCCGGGGCGTCGAAGCCGGCCCGGCCTCCGGCCTCCCGGTATCCGGCCAGGAAGGCGTCGTCCTTCTTGATGTCGCCCAGCAGCGCCAGGGAGACGAAGTCGGCCAGCGGGTCGCCCCAGAACATGCGCTCCCCGTCGATGAGGCCGCCGATCCGGGCCTCACCCGACGCCCGGTCCACCAGGATGTTGCCCGGCCACAGGTCGAAGTGGACCAGGCACGGGACGGTGACCTCGTCGAGCGCGTCGTAGCCGGCCCGGAGCGTGCCCGCGACGGCGTCGGCGGGGCGCGGCAGCCGGGCCCGGTAGTGGCGGGCGTCGTCGAGGACGGCGTCGAGCATCCCGGTGAAGGCGGTGCGCCAGTCGGGGACGAGCGGGCCGAGGGCACCGGACGGATAGCCGAAGGCCGGTCCGGTCACCCGGTGCAGACGGGCCACCTGACGGCCCAACTCCGTGCGCAGGGTGGTCCGTTCGGCTTCGGTGAGCTCACCGTTCCAGGGTTCGCCGGGGCAGGCCGTCATCAACAGCTGGTCCCCGTCGGCCACCACACGCGGCGCGGGCACCTCCGCCTTGGCGGCGCCCCGGTAGAACTCCACCTCGGACACCAGCAGCCGCTGCTCGTGGCGCAGTCCGGGGGCGGTGGACGGGGGCGGCACCTTCAGTACATACCGGCGGCCGTCGGTCAGGAGCAGTTCCTCGACCGTGTTGTAGGTGCCGCCCGAGAGCGGGCGGACGTGAGTGAGATGCTCCGGCGGTATGCCCGCCGTGTCCAGGACCTGCCGGGCCCGTTCCCAGGAGTCCACCACCGTGCGCCCACCCCTCCCCGTCGGTTCCCCTGCGATCAGCCGGCCGCGTACACGTCCTCGACGTAACGGCCGTCCGCGATCAGTGCGTCGAGCCACCGTCCGGCCGCCGTCTCGTCGGCGCCCGGTGTGCGCTCCTGGTACAGCGTACGGAACGCCTCCCGCACGCCCGGCGCCATCCGCGAACCGTCGCCGCACACGTACACCCGGGCGCCCGCGCCGAGCAGTTCCCAGACCTCGTCGGCCTCGGCGGCGATGCGGTGCTGGACGAAGGTCACGCCGTCCTGCGGGGCGGTGCTGAACGCCGGGCGGAGCGAGACGGCGCCGGCGGCTTCGGCGGCGCGCAGTTCCTCGGCGTGCAGGAAGTCGGCGTCCGGGGCGTCACAGCCGAAGTAGCAGAGAGCGGGGGCGAGTTCGGCGCCGGCCGCGAGGGCCGCCGTACGGTCGGCGACCGCGCCGCGGAACGGGGCGAGCCCGGTGCCCGCGGCGACCATGACGACCGGCGCGCCGGTGTCGATCCGGAAGGCCTCCCGGCACGGCTGGACGCGGGCGTACACCGTGTCTCCGGGCTCGACGTCGGTGAGGTGGCCGGAGCCCGTGCCCCGGTAGCGGCCCTTGCCCGAGCGGGCGGGGGCTTCCAGCAGGGAGATCATCAGGTCCGCGTGGCCGGGGTCGACGGCCGGCGAGGAGGAGATCGAGTAGTGGCGGGGGCGCAGCGGGGTGAGGATCTCCAGGAGCCGCGGCCAGTCGAGGGCGCCACGCAGGGCCGGGAAGTCCTCGATCACCTCGACCAGGGTGCGCGGATCGCCGGTCAGGTTCGCCAGGGCCGTGCGCTCCGGCGGGCACGGGTTGGCGGCCGCTAGGGCGGAGAGCTGGGCGGCGCTCGGGCGCTCCTGCAACTCGACGTGAAGGGTGAGGAGTTGGCGTACCGTCACGGGCCGGTCGACCGCGAGACCGTCCCGGTGGGGGCGGGTGGCCCGGATGTCCAGCACGGTGTCGAGGTCGACGCCCAGCGCGGCGGCGGCTCGCTCCACCAGGGCGGGGGCGTTGGCGGGCAGGACGGTGAGGTGGTCGGCGGTGCGGTAGGTGACGCCGTCCGGCAGGGCGACGCGGACGAAACGCTTGCGGCGGACATAGCCGGGGGCGGTGAGGTCGTGGGCCTCGGTGACCTGCATGGGGACGAGGCCGTGCCGTTCGGCGGCGGCGTCCAGGGGGCCGCCGGACAGCGCGCGGACCTCGTACGCCGTGGTCGGCTCGTCGTCGGTGGGGGCGGTGGCGTCCGGGTCGCCGTAGAGCTCCAGCAGTGCCGTACGGAGCCGGGCCGTGAAGTCCCGTACCGCGCCGGTGAGATCGCCGGAGGCGTCGGCGGCGGCGCGGTCGACGAGGCGTGTGGCGCCGAGGCCGGCGAGGCGTGCGTCGAAGCGCGTGGGGACGTGCTGGTAGGTGGCGGCCCAGTTGCGGTCGCCCACGCCGAGGACGGCGTACGTGACGTCCGAGGCGTCGGCGGCCTCGTCGAGCCAGGCGGCGAAGGCGGTGGCGTCGTCGGTGGGGTGACCGTTGTAGGAGGCGGCGGTGATCACGACCGGGCGGTCGGTGGGCAGGGCGCCGGCGTAGTCGTCGAGGGGCGCGACCTGCGTCTCGCAGCCGATCGCGGCGGCCTCGTCGGCGAGTTGGGCGGCGAAGTCGCGGCAGGTGCCGTAGTTGCTGCCGTGCAGGAACAGGGCGCTGGAGCCGGGGCGGACGCGGGCGGGCAGCGCGGCCGTGTCGGACACGGCTTCCGTGGCCGTGGGGGCGGCGCCCGGCAGCGGGGTGTGCACGCGGTCGGCGCTGGTACGCGGGGCCAGGATGAGGGTGAAGCCCTCGGGCTTGAGGGTGAGGGTCTCCTTGACCGTGAGGCGGTAGTCGGCGTGGTCCTGCAGCCGGTAGCGGTGGACGAGCATCGCCAGCAGCATGGTCGCCTCGTGCAGCGCGAACTGCCGCCCGATACAGGCCCGTTCACCGGTGCCGAACGGCTTGAAGGCGTGCACCGACCGGGTCTCCTCGGCCTCCGGCGTGAAGCGCGAGGGGTCGAACAGCTCGGGGTTGTCGCCCCAGACCGGCTGCCGGTGCAGCATCGGCGTGAGCACCAGGGCGGCCTGTCCGGCGCGCAGCGGAATGCGGCCGCCGAGGAGGGTGTCCTCGCGGGCCTGCCGGGAGAACACGGCGGCCGTGGGCCACAGCCGGAGCGCCTCGTTGAGCACCTGGCGGGTGTACGCCAGCTTCCCGACCTCCTCGTACGTCGGCTCGGGGTCGGCCCGGTCGCCCCACAGCTCGTCGACCTCGCGCCGCACCAGCTGGAGCGCGGTCGGGTGCTTGGCCAGGTAGTACATGGCGAAGGACATCGCGCCGGAGGTGGTCTCGTGGCCGGCGATCAGGAAGGTGATGACCTGGTTGCGGATGTTGGCGGTGTCGAGGGTGGTGCCGTCCGCCGGGTGCTCGGCGGTGAGCATCAGACCGAGCAGGTCCTCGGCGGCGCTCTGGTCGGTGCCGGTGCGGGCGGCGATGACATCGTCGACGACCTGGGCGAGATAGGCGGAGTCGTCACGGAAGGCCGCGTCCGCCGCGGAGTAGTCCCGGCCGGGGACACGGGCGAGCCGGGTCATGCTCCACTCCAGGCAGCGGACCATCGACTCGACGAAGGGGTGCGGCTCGGGCCGCTCGAAGGAGCCGAAGTCGTAGCCGAATCCGGCGAGGCCGATGGTGTCCAGCGTCATCCGGGTCATGTCGTCGGGGACGTTCACCGGCCGTCCGGCGCGGGCGTCGCGGTCCCAGGAGTCGATGAGCCGGCGGGCCACCTTCAGCATCGCCGGGTGGTAGGTGCGCATCGAGCCGAGCGCGAAGGCGGGCATGAGGATGTCGTGCGCCTTGGCCCAGTTGGGCTCGTCGTTGTACGCGGTGAACAGGCCGTCGGCGGCGAACTCGCGGACGTTCTCCAGGCCGGGCCCGATGTGCTTGCCGAACCGCCGCTCGTCGGCGAGCTCGGCCACGAGGTCCAGGTCGCCCACGAACAGCGTGTCCCGCCCGTACAGCCGCCGCACGAACACGGACCGTGCTCGCGCATCAGGTCCATGGCCTGCTGGATCGGGGTGCCGCCGGGTCCGGTGGCGGTGATGTCGGCGACGGGGACACCGGGGAGGGTGTCGGCGGTCCGGTGGTGCAGCGCGGTGGGGGGCATGGCGCGACAACTGCCTTTCGCGGTACGGAGGTCCTGCGATCAAGCGTGATCGACGCGCCCCGGCCGCCCGCGCCCCGGCACTACATGATTGTGTAGTGCCGGGATGTGCGTCGCTCTTGCGCGAGTGACCGGAGGTGCGTATGGACTGGCTTCACCCGGAGGCCGTGGTGTGGCGCAACCGCGCCCTGATGGTCTTCGACCGCGTCTCGGTGCCGATCGCGGTCTGCGATGTGTACGGCGCCGTCCTGCTGGCCAATCCGGCGATGGCGGCGGAGTGCGGTACGACGCCCGGGCGGCTGCGCGGCCGGGACGTGCTGGAGCTGTTCCGGCCGCAGGAGGCGACCCAGGTGGACCGGATCGCCGAGGCGCTGCGGCTGAGGCACCGCTCGCGCTACCAGGTCTCGGTCCGCTGGCGGGCACCCGACGGCGCAGAGCGGTACGGCGAGCTGACGGCGGACCCGGTGAGCGACACCGTCGAGGAGACTCCGACGCTGCTGGTGATGCTCCGCATTCTGGGCGACCGCGAGGCGCCTGAGCACCGGCCCGCGGAGGTCGCGCCGATGGAGGCCCGCGTCCTGGCCCTCCTCGCCGGGGGCGCCACGACAGCGCGGGCCGCGCGGGAGACCGGACTGACGGTGGACGGCGTGAACTACCACCTGCGGCGCCTGTCGGCACGGTGGGACGCGGCGAACCGCACGGAGTTGGTGGCTCGGGCCTATGCGCTGGGGGTGCTCGCTGCCGGGGTGTGGCCGCCGACGCCGGCCGCCTCGGACGAGCCGGAGTAGGCCGTGCCCGCGCCCTTGGGAGCACCGAAGCGGGCGAGGGTGTGCCACACCATCTTCAGGTCCTGGAGCTCGTGACGGCCCGTGCGGGCGGCGTCCCCGATGACGCGCGGGTCGATGCGGCCGTCCTCGGCGATCCGGGCGCCCAGGTCGGCGTACTCCTCGCCCCGGTAGTCCGCGTGGCGGCGCAGTTCCGGCACGGTGAGCCGGTAGCCGGGGTGCCACTCGACGGGGCAGGGCAGCAGGCGGGCACCGGCCTCGACGGGCGTTCCGCGATAGCAGACGTCCAGGACGACGGCCTCGACATCGCGGGCGAGGACGACTCCGCCGTGGACCTGCGCCTCGATGTAGTCGTTGAGCGCGTCCTGCTCGTCGGCCTCGGCGAGCGCGACGAGATCCATGCCTGCGGCCACTCCGAAGTCGGTCGGTTCGGCCGCGCTGTCGGGGTAGCAGAAGGTGGCGCGGGCCAGGACCCCGCCGGTCAGGCGGAAGTGCGAGGAGCCGAACCGCGGGGCGGCGCCCACCACTTGGCGCCGGAAGTTCAGCGCGCCGTAGACGGGCCGCTCGTGCGCGGTCGCGTCGTCGTACACCCCGCCGAAGATCCGGCTCTCCCAGCGCCACCGGTCGCCGCCGGGGTGGGCGGTGAGCCCACCGTTGCTGGTGCCGGTGACGAACTGCGAGTGGTACGTGCCGTCTTCGGCCAGTGCGCGAAGGATCGGCACACCCCGCACCAGCCGGTCCGGATGGAAGTTGAGGGTGATGCGCACGTCGGGGTCGACAGCCGGCCCGGTGGAAGCAGCCGCGACGTGCCGCAGCGCGGACCGGGCCCGAGGTGACGCGACATCGCCGTAATTCACTGGCTCCCCCTCATCCAGCCTGCCTAACCTAGCCATGAACCTAGAGTCCCTAGGTTCACTTGCCGGGATCGACCACCCAGGAGGCCACCCCATGAGGCCACTCACCGACCAGGACATCCGCAACTCTTTTATCAACTGCTCGAAAGGTGAGGCCAAGCGCCTGTCCCTCCCCCGCGATCTCGCCGAACGCCCGTGGGACGACCTCGACTTCCTGGGATGGCGGGATCCGGGAGCGCCCGATCGCAGCTATCTGGTGACCGAGCGGGAGGGGCGTCCGGTGGGCGTCACCTTCCGCTTCCCGTCCTCGCAGCGCGGCTTCCTGCACCGCAGCATGTGCTCGCTCTGCCTCACGACCCATCCGGGCGGAGGTGTCTCCCTGATGACCGCGCGCAAGGCCGGCCCCGCCGGGCGTGAGGGCAATTCGGTCGGCTTGTACATGTGCACCGACCTGGCGTGTTCCCTCTACCTCCGCGGCAAGAAGGTCCCGGAGTCCGGGGCCCGCTTCGAGGAGAGCCTGACGGTGGAGGAGCAGATCGCCCGGACCACGGGCAACCTGTCCGCCTTCCTCGACAAGCTGTACGCCTGACGGACTCCTACCGGTCCCGCAGCCGCGCCGCCTCCACCTGGTGGAGATGGATCAGTACGTCGTAGCTGCGGGCGAGCGCGATGTCGTGCGGGCCGTCCGGGTGGGCGGTGCCGATACTGCGCGTCGGCCGGGCCCGGCGCAGCCAGTCGTGGGCCGGCGCGCAGACGGACCGCAGGTCGAGCACGTAGTCGCGGTGCCGGACCCGGTCGAGGGTTCGCTCGTTGCCGTCCGGGCCCGCGGGGCCCAGCGTCCAGCGGCGGATCACGTCGTCGTTCAGGCCGGTGGCGTTGAACGAGCCCCGGCCGAAGGTCAGGCCGATGTTCACGTAGTCCGCGCCGAGGCCGGCGCGCAGGAACGCGCCCTGGACCTTGGGATTCCGGGCGGGTTCCTCCGGCAGGTAGCCGACGTGGTTGTTGTGCGCCGACAGCAGCACCTTGGTGCCGGTGTGCCGCTGCCACCACACCACGTTGGCCGCCATCGCCTCGTCGCGGTAGCGCATGGCCGCGGCGACCTCGGCGGGGTCCTCGAGGTCGAAGGCGTACTGCCGGGCGGTCTGGTCGATCACGGTCGCCTGCCGGACCGCCCAGTCGTGCGCGGCGCGGTCGGCGCCGGGAGCCCCCTGCCGGAGCAGGCGCAGCGCCTCGCCCGTACGCGCCGCCCGCTCCATCCGTTCGGCATACGGCAGCTTCAGATACTGGTCGAGGTATGTGCCGGTCGGCACGGTGGGGCGCAGACCGCGGTAGAGCTCGGCGAGTCGGGCGCTCAGCCCGGGGCGGGCGTCGGCCGCGTACGCCTCGACGGCGTCGTACGACTCGGGTCCGCTCCAGGCGATGTCGTCGCCCATGAACCGGACGGGGTCGCCGGGGTGCCGGACGTTGTAAGCGCGCATCCACTCGACGAGCCGCAGATAGTCCGTGTTGTTCCACCACAGGTAGTTCAGCTGGAACTCCTCGCGCATGATGCGCCGGGGATCGCCCTTGCCGTGGAGCACGTAGTCGTCGAGGCGCAGGCCGGTGCTCCAGGGTGCCTCCAGGGCGAAGGTGCGGAAGCCCTTGTCCTCCACCAGATGCCGGAAGACGCGGTCCTTGAGCGCGAAGAACTCGTGGGAGCTGTGCGTGGCCTCCCCCAGGCCGACGACCCGGGCGGCGCCGATCATCCGGTCGAGCGGACGCAGATCGCCGGTGTCGCCGCCCGGTTCGACGGTGCGCAGCGGGTGGGCGGCACGGTCCAGCGCATCGACGACCGGGCCGGCCGAGGGTGCCGCCGCGGCCGGGATGCCGGTCGTCAGGGCGGCGAGGATGATGAACAGGGTCAGCACTAATCCGGTCCGTTGCCGATTCATGATCCAAGGCTTGCGCTGCCGGGCGGGCCGGGACCATCCGGCGGTCCTCCGTCCCCGGGTGCGGACAACCAGCGGGTGGCGGCGGGGGTTTTCCTCAGTCCCGGAGCCGGTCGGGCGCCCGGCCTCGCGTCGCGCGGGTGTCGACGATCACCAGCCCGGCCCCTTGCCGTACGACGGCCGCTGCGATCAATCTGGGGGTCCTTGCGGACCGTTACGTTCCGCAAGCAGGGTGTGGGAAGCATCGGTGGAAAGGGAACAGCCCGAGGATGCGAGAGGAACGTGAGGGGACGCTGTCCCTGGAGCGGCTCGGGAAGCTGCGCCGGGACCCCGTGGTGGTCCAGACGCTGCGCTCGGCGGCGGCGGCGACGATCGCCTACGTCATCGCGCTGCGCCTGAGCCCGGAGGCGGCGCCGCTGACCGCGCCCCTGACCGCGCTGCTGGTCGTCCAGGTCACGCTGTACGCCACGCTCACCAACGGCATCCGCCGGGTGAACTCCGTGGTGGCCGGCGTCCTCGTCGCCATCGCCTTCAGCCTCCTGGTCGGCCTGACCTGGTGGAGCCTGGCGCTGCTGATCGTGGCCGCGTTGGGAGTGGGGCATCTCGTACGGGTCAACGAGTACGTGCCCGAAGTGGCGATCAGCGCGATGCTGGTCCTCGGGGTCACGACCGTCGGGGACACCGCGTGGGCGCGGATCCTGGAGACGCTGATCGGCGCGGTGGTCGGGCTCGGCTTCAATCTGCTCCTGGCACCGCCGGTGTGGGTGGACGAGGCCGGTGAGTCGCTGGAGGGACTGGCCCGTCGGCTGCGGCAGTTGATGCTGCGCATCGGCGAGGAGGCCGCCGGCCGTACACCGTTCGAGCAGGCCGCGGCCCGGCTGCACGAGGCGCGCCGGCTCGACCACGACATCGTCGAGGTGGACGCGGCACTTCAGCAGGCCGAGGACAGCCTGCGGCTCAATCCTCGCGTGCGCGACAGTCTGCTGCACCGCGTGGTGCTGCGCACCGGGCTGGACACGCTGGAGATCTGCACGGTCGTCCTGAGGGTGCTCGCACGCACCCTGACCGACCTCGCGAAGGAGCGTGAACCCGAGCCGCTGTTCGCGAAGGAGACGGGCGCGGTCCTGGAGCAGTTGCTGTCCGAGATCGCCGACGCGGTGGTCAGCTTCTCGGTGCTGGTCACCACGCATGTCAGCAGCAACGCCGACGCTGCGGAGTCCCGGCTCACCGCCGAGCTGCGCACGGCGGCGGGCACCCGCGACAAGCTCGCCCTGCTGCTGCGCGAGGAGGCCGAGCGCGAGGAGGGGCACTGGCAGTTGCTCGGCGCCGTCCTCACGGAGGTCAACCGCATCCTCGACGAGATGGACACCGAGCACCGCTCGCGCCGGCTGCTGGAGGAACTGGACCGCGTCTCGCAGGAGCAGCGGGCCCGCATGCCGCGTCTGACCCGGCTGCGCGAGCGCATGGGCGTTCAGGAGCAGCTGTGGCGGAACCGTACGGGGTTCGGCGGGCGTTCTTCGTGAGGGAGCGCCGGGACGGGGCCGGCGCCAGGACGCGAGGGAGCGGGCCGATGGCCGACACCACCGTGCGGATCGACGGAAACACGCTGCGACTGCCGGGCGGGGTGGCGGTGCGGTTCATCCGTACGCTGCGGCTGCCCGAGTCGGGCACCCATCCGCTGCCGCCGGGGCTCGGCGAGTTCCCGGTGCGGCGCGTGGCGGACTACGCGGACGCCGTGCCCGAGGCATGGCGGGCGCGCGGCGGTGTGATGCTGCCGGTGTATCTGCGCGAGGCGATGTGGCTGAGCTTCGGGGGGACGACGGAGCCGGCCGCCCTGCAGGTCGGCGTGGGCAAGGTGTGCGCCGTCTCGGGGAAGCCGTGGAGCGACCGGCTCGCCCGCAAGCCGCAGAACTACGTCGTGCTCCCCCGCCAGCCCTGGCTGGACGGCATCAACTCCGGGAAGGGCACGGTCCGCCAGTTCGTGGCCGTACCACTGGGGCTCGGGGCGACCGTCGAGGGCCAGGTCACCGGCGAGGAGGTCTGGGGCGGCGTACAGCTGCAGTCCTTCGCGCTGAACGAGCCTCAGCTGGCCAGGTGGCGTGAGGAGGAGCGGCGCCGGGCGGAGGCGGCGCGGGCGATGCCGCAGTACGGCGGCTATGGCGCCGCCATGCCCATGGCCGCCGCACCGCCCGCCCCGGGCGCGGTGCCGGCGCCCGCGGCCGCTCCGGCGGGCCGGTCGCCCAGGGCTGCCGCGGCGATGGGCCTGGGCGTCGGCGGTTCGATGCGCCAGGAGGTGTACGAGGACGACCGTCCGCTCTCGGACTGGGCCGACCGGCCCGCCGGCCGGGTCTTCGTCCATCTGGTGACGCCCCCGGAGTGGCGCCGTATCACCGGAGAGGCTCCCCCGCCCTCGCCGGTGGACCGGGCGGCGTACACCCGGGCGGGGCTGCCCTGGTTCGACTACTACGACCAGGATGCCGAGGACCTCGCCCCCACGGACACCCTGGAGGCGGTGAAGCCGGTCGGTGACTGGCTCGGCGACGACCACGAGCCGTGGCAGGCTCCCACGCCGGGCCAGGTGACGCCGCTCAAGGACGCGCAGGGCAAGCCGGTGCAGGACGGGGACTGGTAGACGCACGCAGCACTCGCCACCCCATTGCACCCTATGCAACGCACGTTGCTATTCTTGCGCTCCACGGGCGCTCCACGCCAAGGTTGCTGTCGCGACGACGACGACCGACGACCTGAGGTGTGGACATGGGCAGTGGTGGGCTGAGCAGGCGCCGATTCGTCGGCTCCCTCGCGGGATCGGCCGCGGGCGTGACACTCCCCGCGGCCACGGCGTGCGACGACGCGCCCGCCCCCGCGGACACGGCCGACACCGCGAACCCCGCGGCGACCACGCCGGGGGCGCGTCCGAGCGCCCAGACCGAGAGCCGCGCACCGTCCGGCCCACGCCCCCTCCACCTCGGCACGTACACCTCCATCGAGGGCGGCGGCAAGGGCATCGGGCTCGCCACGTACGACCCGGTCACGGGCCGTGTCACCGGCACCGGGACGATCGCCGACGTCGGGGATCCGTCGTATCTGGCGCTGCACCCGAACCGGCGCACGCTGTACGCGGTCGATGAGCGGGAGGACGGTGCCGTGACCGCCGTCCGGCTCGCCGACCGCACGATTCTGGGGAGCCGCAGCACCGGCGGAGCGGCGCCCTGCCATCTGTCGGTGCATCCGAGCGGGCGCTGGCTGCTGAGTGCCAACTACGGCACCGGCAGCGTGGCCGTGCACCCGATCGACGCCTCGGGCGCGCTCGGCGAGCGCACCGACCTGGTCACACACTCCAGCCCGCCGCCCGGCCCCGGTCAGGACGGCCCGCACGCCCACCAGTTCATCACCGGCCCCGACGGCGGCCATGTGCTCGCCGTCGACCTGGGCACGGACACGGTGTACACCTACCGCCTCGACCAGAAGGCCGGCTCGCTCACCGAGGTCGCACGGGCGCGGACGAAGCCGGGTGCGGGCCCGCGGCATCTCACCTTCCATCCGGGCGGCCGGTACGCGTATCTGGCCAACGAGGTCGACAACACCGTCGCGGTCTGCGCGTACGACTCCGCCACGGGCCGGCTGACCATCGGCGAGGAGCAGGAGACGGGCACGGGCTCGGGCACCAGCTATCCGGCGCAGATCGTGGTGACGCCGAACGGCCGTTACGCCTATCTCGCCAACCGGGGCCACAACAGCCTCGCGCGCTACGCGGTGGAGGCGGACGGCGCCCGGCTCAGGCTGCTCGACACGGTGCCGGTGTCCGGGGACTTCCCCCGGCAGATCGCCCTCTCGCCAAACGGCACGCTGCTGTTCGCCGCGAACCAGCGGTCGAGCACCGTCAGCGTCTTCCTTGTCGACGACGAGAGCGGTCGACTGCGGCTCGCGGGCGAGCCGTTCGCGTCACCCGTCGCCGTCTGTGCGCTGCCGCTGTAGGGCGCGCGGGCAGGAGGCGGCACTGGCCTGGGCGAGCAGGACGTGCATGCGTTCGGTGAGCTGGGCGACGTCGTCGGCGGGCCGGTGGAACGGCAGCCGTACGTCGCCGTCGGAGCGGGCGCGCTCGATGCGCAGCGTCAGTCCGTGCCGGTCGACGGCGAGGGGCTGGACGCGTACGGCGCCGTGCAGGCTGTCGGAGTCGACGAGGCGGGTGAGCCGCTCGACGGCGTCCGGGTGGCAGTCGGCGAGGTGGGTGAGCAGCCGGGCCTCGGCGCTGGCCAGCGGGTCGGCCCCGGCGGCGGCGAACTCGTCGAGGCCGACGACCACGGCACCGGACGGCTGCCGCAGCACCACGCGGGTCACCTGGAAGGCGAGTTTGCCGTCCTCGGGGGTGAACCAGCCGGACATCCAGAGCCGGGTGCGGATCCGCTTGCGCACGGGCACGGGGGCGACGTCGGCGAACTCCAGGACGGCGGAGGGCTCTCCGCGGGGCGCGCAGACCGCCGCCGTGACGAGCACGCTGTCCTCCGGCACGTCCAGCAGGACGCGGCCGTCCTCGGTCACCGTGTGCGCGCCGACGAGTTCCTCCCGGCAGCTCTCCGCGGTCACCCCGCAGGACCACGCACCGGCGAGTACCGACCGGGCTCGTTCCGCCGCGGAAGGTGCCGCCGTCCAGGCTTGGCTGTCACCCATCCCATGCCTCCTTAGGTAAGCCTTGCCTAACCTATCGAAGATCGAGCCGCACGCCAACCAGCCACGGTGTTCCGGTGCGATCTCTTTGCGGGAGCTCAGGGTGTGATGACACCCAGCAGAGCGCGGGCACACAGGTCGCGCACCTGCTCCCGGGAGAGGTCCGCGCCCCGCAGCCACTCCAGGCAGACGGCCGTGGTGAACGCCAGCCAGCCCCGCACGGCGAGCCGGACATCGGGCCGCCCCTCGAAGACGGGGCCGAACTCGGGATCCGCCGCCATCGCCGCCAGAATCTGCTTCTCCTGCGCGGCCAGGGCCCGTTGGTAGACCTTGCGCACGGCCTGGTCGCCGGCCGCGTCGGCACGGTGGAAGGCGCGGTAGCCGTGGGCGTGGGCCTCGACGTACTCCAGATACGTGTCGAGGCCCGCGGCGAGCTGCTCACGGACCGGGACTCCGGGCACGGCGGCCGTCATCCGCAGCATGCGCTCGCTCTCCCGCTCGACGACGGCCGCGAAGAAGTCACGCTTGTTGGGGAAGTAGTGGTAGAGCAGCCCGCGCGAGACGCCGGCGATCTCGGCGACCTGCTCGATCCACACCTCGTCGTACGGACTCTCCGAGAACAGCCGCGCCCCGACGGTCAGGAGCTGTTCACGGCGCTCCTGGGTGCTGAGCCGGCGGCGCGTGCGCTCGCCCTGGTTGGCGGCCATACCCGCACTTTACTTGACGTGGATTCAATAGCGGGACCAGACTGAAACCGCGTTATTGAACCCACGTACAACGAGCTCAACGTGCCGCTGGATCAAGGGAGATCGCGTCATGGCGGAGACAACGACCGCGTCCGGACTTCCGAAGGGGTTCCGCAGCGCCGAGCACGGCTGGCCGGAGCTGTCCCGCATCCCGCACCCCCCGCGCCGGGTCCCGCTGCTCGGCGATGTGCTCGGCGCCGGCAGGCGCACGCCGCTCCAGGACTCCCTGCGCTACGCCCGGCAGTTGGGGCCGATCTTCCGGCGCAGGGCCTTCAACCGGGAGTTCGTGTTCGTGTGGGGCGCCGGACTCGCGGCCGACATGGCGGACGAGGCGCGCTTCGCCAAGCATGTCGGGCTCGGCATAGCCAATCTGCGGCCGGTCGTCGGTGACGGACTGTTCACGGCGTACAACCACGAGCCGAACTGGCAGCTGGCCCACGACGTCCTGGCGCCGGGGTTCAGCCGGGAGGCCATGGCCGGCTACCACCCGATGATGCTGTCCGTGGCCGACCGGCTGATGGACCACTGGGACCGCGCGGCGGTGGCGGGCCGGGCGGTGGACGTCCCCGGTGACATGACCAAGCTGACCCTGGAGACCATCGCGCGCACCGGGTTCGGGCACGACTTCGGCTCCTTCGAGCGCACCCGCCCGCATCCCTTCGTGACGGCGATGGTCGGCACTCTCACCTATGCGCAGCGCCTCAACACCGTGCCCGCGCCGTTCCTGCTCCGGCGGGCCGCGCAGCGCAACCAGGCCGATATCACTCATCTCAACCGCACGGTCGACGACCTGGTCCGCACCCGTACCGCGAGCGGCCGCGAGGACGGGGACGGCGACCTGCTGGGCCGGATGCTGGAGACGGCGCACCCGGAGACCGGAGAGCGGCTGTCCCCCGAGAACGTCCGGCGGCAGGTGATCACCTTCCTGGTGGCAGGCCACGAGACCACCTCGGGCGCGCTCTCCTTCGCCCTGCACTACCTCTGCCGGCACCCCGACGTCGCGGAGCGCGCCCGCGCCGAGGTCGACCGTGTATGGGGCGACACGGCCACGCCCGGCTACGACCAAGTGGCTCGGCTTCGGTACGTCCGCCGAATCCTCGACGAGTCGCTGCGGCTGTGGCCCACGGCGCCCGCCTTCGCCCGGGAGGCCCGCGAGGACACGGTGCTCGGCGGGGTCCATCCGATGCGCCGGGGCGGCTGGGCGCTGGTGCTCACGGCGATGCTGCACCGTGATCCCGAGGTGTGGGGCGCGCACGCCGAGCGGTTCGATCCGGACCGCTTCGATCCGCAGGCCGTACGGACGCGTCCACCGCACACCTTCAAGCCGTTCGGGACGGGGGCGCGGGCGTGCATCGGGCGCCAGTTCGCGTTGCACGAGGCCACGCTGGTGCTGGGCCTGCTGCTGCGCCGGTACGAGTTCAGGGGCGACCCGGCCTATCGGCTGCGGGTGGCGGAGCGGCTGACGCTGATGCCGGAGGGCTTGCGGCTGCGTCTGGAGCGGCGGGCGGCGGGCGGCGGGCGCCGCGCACCCGGCGCCCGTCCCGTCCGGGACCGTCGAGGGCGCGCCGTCAGACCTGTGCTGCCCAGTGCACAGGGCGGCTGACTGAGGCGGGCAGCCGGGTGCCCGCGCCGCCCCGGGCCGCGTTCAGCTGGGGCTGGGTGAGGAAGAAGGCGTCCGTCAGATCGGCGTCGGTGAGGTCGGTGTCGCGCAGGTCGGCACCGATGAGATCGGCCCCGCGCAGATCGGCGCCGGTCAGGTCGGCGGCGATGAGGTAGGCACCGCGCAGGTTCGCGCCGCGCAGGTCGGCGCCCCGCAGCCGGGCGCCCATCAGGTCCGCGCCCCGGCGGTTCTTCTTGCGGCCGCCGAATCCGGCCCGCGCCAGCTCACTGGCCTTGAGCAGGAGCGCGTTGACCTCCTGGCGGTGCGCGCCCACGTCCAGCGCCGCGAGCTCCTCCGGGGTCTGCCGGGTGAGCTCCTCGGTCCGGTCCAGGATCCGGCGCAGGTCGGCCTTCAGGGGACCGGCGGCGGGCAGGGTGAGCGCCTCGGTGAGGTACCAGAGCAGTTCGTGGAGCTGACGGACGACCGGGAAGACGTCGAACATCTGCCGGGCGTGCTCATGGGAGCCCGTACGCCAGTCCTGGCCCGCGAAGGTGATCTGCGAGACCTTCTGGCCGGCGCCGAAGCAGTCGTAAACGGTGCAGCCGGTGAAGCCGGTCTGCCGGAGCCGGTCGTGGATGCCGCACCGGTGGTCGTCGCGGAGGTTCTGGCAGGCCTTCCCGGCCGCCTTGTCGACCGCGAAGTCGGCGGAGGCGGCGAAGGGCAGGGCCACACAGCACAGCCCGAAGCAGCTGGTGCAGTCGCCGCGCAGATCACCCTGTTCGAACATCTGATCTTGCATACCGTTCAGCATACGGAACGAAAAACTCACCGATGGGATTCCGGGCCTGTGGGGGTCTCCTCATCCAACGGAAAACAACCTCGGCTACCACTGAGATACGAGCCGACGGAAGCAGGAGCAACGCCCGATCGAGGAGTCCGAGGAGATACATCATGTGCAGCCACCGGCCCCCGTGCCCGAACGTCGACAGCCCGGACCACCACAACGCCGCGATCGTGTCGGCCCACCCCGAGCAGGGCTGGAGCCTGCTGTGCAACGGCACCATCGTCTTCGACGACACCGGTGAGCTTCTGCCGGACGGGCGGGTCGTGGACCCGCACCGCACGGTCGGCGTACTGGTGGTGGCCGTCTGACTCAGCCGGCGAGGTCCGGCAGGTCGAGGCCGGCCAGCCGCTCGGGGTCGGCCAGGATGTACATCTCGGTGATCCGGCCGTCGACGACGGTGACGGCCATGACCGACTGCGGCCGGCCTTCCGGGGCGTTGAGGACCCCGACCGCGCCGTTGACGGACACGAACTGCATGTAGTGCGCGAACTGCCGGAACAGCATGGCCTGTTCGGCCACCGGCTTCGCACCGCGCACCACCTTGGACGCCGCCGCACCACCGACCAGCGGTCCGGAGTCGACCCGCAGCACGATGCCGGGGTCGAGGACCGCGAGCAGCGCCTCGAAGTCCCCCGCGCGGGAGGCGGCCATGAAGGCGTCGAGGACCTGCCGCTGCCGGCCGGGATCGGGCTCGGTCGACGGCGTGGCACCCTTCACCCGGTGCCGGGCACGACTGGCGAGCTGCCGGGTGGCGGCCGAGGAGCGCTCCACGATCGTCGCGATGTCGTCGAACGGCACCGCGAACATGTCGTGCAGCACGAACGCGATCCGTTCGGCGGGCTCCAGAGCCTCCAGTACGACGAGCAGGGCCAGACCCACGGAGTCGGCATGGAGCACCTCCTGCTCCGGGTCGATCGTCGCCAGCGGCCTGATCACGGGGTCCGGGACGAAGGTGTCGTCCAGCGGCTCCTCGTGACGCCGCGTGCGCGAGCGCAGCATGTCCAGGCAGACCCGGCCGACCACCGTGGTCAGCCAGCCGCCGAGGTTCTCGATGTCGTCCGCGTCGCTGCGGCTCAGCTTCAGCCAGGCCTCCTGGACGGCGTCCTCCGCCTCGGCCAGCGAGCCGAGCATGCGGTAGGCGACCGCCTTGAGATGACCGCGGTGCTCCTCGAAGCGGTCCGCCAGCAGTTCCTTGTCGTTCACCATGCCCCCGTCATCATGTCCCGTCTCCTCCGGCCCCGCTCAGAACTGCCGGCTGAACAGTTCGAACGCCACGGCCGGCTTCCCGCCGAACCGCTCCCCCGTCGCCCCGGCGTTCGCGGTGAGGAAGCGGCGGGCGTACGTCTCCGGGTCCTCGTCCGTCAACACCTCGATGTAGGTGCGGTGTTCGAGTAGCGAGCGCACCCCGCGCTCCAGACCCGCCGTCGCATCCACCGCGTGCGTGGGTGTGCTGGAGCCGGCGACTGCCACCCAGCGGACACCGTCCCAGGGCTCCAGGCCCTGCTCGCCGAGCTCCGGGAATATCCAGCGGTTGCCCGCGTCGCCGGCCGCGTCCAGCGTGGCGCGGCCGACCGCGACGTGGTCGGGGGTGTTCCAGGCGACGCCGCCCCAGGTGTCCCGATGGTTGAGCGTGATCACCAGCTCGGGCCGGTGCCGGCGGATCGCGGCAGCGATGTCGCGGCGCAGGGCGATGCCGTACTCGATCACGCCGTCCTTGTGATCGAGGAACTCCACCGCGGACACGCCCACCACCGCGGCGCTCGCCCGCTGCTCGCGTTCCCGCAGCGGGCCGCACTTCGCGGGTTCCAGCGTGTCGATGCCGGCCTCGCCGCGGGTCGCGAGGACGTAGGCGACCTCGCGGCCCGCGTCGGTCCAGGCGGCGATCGCCGCCGAGCAGCCGTACTCGAGGTCGTCCGGGTGCGCCACGACGGCGAGAGCGCGCCGCCAGTCCTCGGGCATGGGCTGGAGTTGAGTGATCGTCGGCTCCGTCATGGGGTCAGCCTAAGCCGCTGTCTGCGGTCTCCCCAGTGCATTTTGGGTGCTCCCCGCTCTTGTCAAGACACGAACGTTCGAGACATGACGCGCGGACCTTCGATCATGCCTAGTGGATCCCAGTACCGTACAACGACACGGATGGAGATCAGCGACAATGAATTCTGGGCCCCCTTTCGATGGAATCTCCATGGCCCGCGTGGTCACGGAACACGTGCGGCAGATCGGGAAGCACTTCCTGTCGGAGCGCATGCTGACCGAGTTGAGCAATATTCGAACTCGGCATGCCATGCGCTGCTCCTTTCTCGACGCATTTCTCGAATGCCTGCTGGACAAACATGAGGGGCGCTATGGGAACCGGACCTATCTTGCGCTGCCGCTCCTGGAACTCCTCCTGGACGACCAGCACGCCGAGGTGAGCCCCGACCGGCTGTCCACCCTGCTGGTGTCCGACGCCATTCGATTCGAGTTGGAGACGGCGGGAGGGTCCCCCGAGCCGCCTTCCCGGGGCCGTCCGGATCCGGTGACGCTGCGCAAGCGGCTGCGTCATGCCGTGCGGTTCGTGGTCGCCGATCGCAGCGGACCGGACGGCGTCGACCTGGAGGACGGCGTCGACCAGTTGCCCAGGCCGCCGGCGACGGATGCCGGCCGGTGGTTCGACGTGACCGTCCAACCCGTGTACGTGCTGCATGACGAATACTTCTTCATCCGCCTCCTACAGACCCACGAAATGCTCTTCACGGCGATCGCGACCGACATTCGGACAGCGATCGGAGCGCTGCGCGACGGGCAACTGGAAGCAGGTGTGGAGCGCATAGATCACGCGACCGCAGTTTTCGAGCGCGCCGCGATACTGTTCCGGATCATCGCCACGATGCGGGCCGATCAATTCTCCACATTCCGGCAATTCACTCAAGGGGCCAGCGCAATTCAGTCCGAACAGTACAAGAGGTTCGAGATTCTGTGCGGCCTTCCGCCTGCCCCGCGCCTGCATTCCCCTGCCTTCACGTCTGTGCCCGCAGTGCGGGACGAGGCGGAAAACGCCGCGCATGACACCATCACCCAGGCATATCTCGACCTCCGCGGCGCGGGCGCGTTCGGCCAGGCCGAGTGGACTCTGCTCGACGCGGCACTCGGCAGGCTGGAGGCCCGGCACCAGCGCTGGAAGTCCACCCACCGCAGTCTTGCCGTGCGCATGCTCGGCGATGCGCACGGCTCCGGCTACACCGATGGCGTTCCGTACTTGACCAAATGTGTGAAGAATCGGCTGTTTTGGCAGCTCAGCGCGCAATGAGTCCGAACCGAGCGCCCTGACGCCCTGCCGTCCCGCTCCCGTCAGGCCTCGTCGCGCGTCAGCGCCAGCAGCCGCTCCAGGACACGGGGGCCGCCCGCCCGTACGCCGTCGTGCTCGAACTCGTCGGTGACCCAGGTGCGCAGACCTCGGATGGCGCGGGCGGTGGCGAGGGAGTGGGCGGTGTCGACGTACATGTCGTCGTGGTAGACGGCCGCCGCGACCGGCACCTCGTTGGCGGCGAGGCGCGCCGGGTCGTACAGGGGCGTCCAGTCGGTGCGGGCGGCGAGGAGTTCGGCCGTCTCGCGCAGCGGGCGCAGCGCCGGGTCGCAGTCGAACATCCAGGGGTGGATGGTCTCGCCGGTGAACAGCAGCGGTCCGTCCCCGGCGAGTGTCTTGGCCGCGTCGAACTGCGGGAACTCGGCGCGGACGCGCTCGGCGGACCAGGCGGTGGGGCGGGCGTCCTGGCCGTAGATCGCCTCGTGGACGAGGGCGTACAGCGGGTGGCTCGCGTACGACAGCAGGCCCTGGACCTCCTCCTGGAAGGCATCCGAGAGGGCGGAACCCTGCGGGGTGCGGACGAAGGCCTCCTCCAGCAGGTAGTGCAGGCGGTGGCTGCCCTCGCTGCCGCCGAGGACGATGCCGAGGGACTGGAAGGCCTCGGCGGTGAGGCGGAAGCCGTTCGGCAGGACCACGTCGTGCGCGAGGAGGTGGTCGGCGATACGGCGGGCGCGCTCGACGTCCTGCGGGTAGCGGGCGTAGTGCGCGGCGACCTTGCGCTCGATCCGGGGGTAGGCCGCGCGGTAGACGTCGTCGGCGTGGGCGTCGAGGGAGGGCAGGCCGCCGGTGATGACGGCGGCGGTCAGGCCCTCCGGGGCGGTGGAGAGGTAGTTGACCGTGCAGAAGCCGCCGAAGCTCTGGCCGAGGACGGTCCAGGGAGCGCCGCCGGTCACGTCCCGGCGGATCGCCTCGCAGTCGCGGACGATCGAGTCGGCGCGGAAGTGCGTGAGGTAGTCGGCCTGTTCGGCGGGGCCGCCGCGCAGCGGGAGCGTCTGGCGGTTGGCGGGGGTGGAGTGTCCGGTGCCGCGCTGGTCCAGCAGCAGGACGCGGTACTCCTTGAGGGCGCGGCCGAGCCAGGAGCCCTTGCCGACGAAGCGGTTCGCCCCGAAGCCGGGGCCGCCCTGGAGGTAGACCAGCCACGGCAGGTCCTGGTGCGCCTTGTCGGTGGCGACGACCTCACGGGCGTAGAGCTCGATCGTCTCGCCCTTCGGGGCGTCGTGGTCAAGGGGCACGGTGAAGTGGCGGTCGGTGAGGACGACGCCGGGCTGGCGGTAGCTGACGGTCAACAGGGCTCCCGGGACGGATGGTTTTTCGGACCGCGTCCCAGTTCAGCACATGTTCGTCCCGCGACCGAGCCCCAGGATCATGAAATCGTACTGAACGGCGGGTCAGCGGGCCGGGAGACTGGACCGCCGTACCACCAGCTCCGGTTGCAGGACGACCCGCCGGTGCTCGTGCTTCTTCGTGCCGGTCTCCTCCTCCGTCTCCTCCAGCAGCATCTCCGCCGCGAGCGTGCCCATGGTGACCGCGGGCTGCCGTACGGAGGTGAGGGGGACGGCCGCGGCGGCCGCGAACTCGATGTCGTCGTAGCCGACGATCGCGAGGTCGTCGGGGACGTCGACACCCGCGGCGTACATGGCCTGGAGGACGCCGAGGGCGAGCAGGTCGTTGGCGCAGAAGACGGCGGTGGGCCGGTCGGCGAGGCCGAGCAGGCGGGCGCCGGCGTCCCGGCCGGCGGCGACGTCGAGCCGCTCGGTGGGCAGTTCACGCAGGGAGTCGGGGCCGAGGCCGGCCTCCTCCAGCGCGTTCAGGGCGCCGGTGCGGCGGTCGCGGACCTGGTTGAGGCCGGGCGGGCCGCTGACGTACGCGATGGAGCGGTGTCCGGCGTCGACGAGATGGCGCACGGCCAGCGCGCCGCCCGCGACGTCGTCGACGGAGACCGAGCACTCGGTGGTGCCCTCGGCGACACGGTCGACGAGGACGAAGGGGATGTTGTGCCGCCGGAACGTGTCGATGTTGCGGCCCGTGGCGTCGGCCGGGGTCAGCAGCACGCCCCGCACCCGCTGCTCGGCGAAGAGCGACAGATACTCGGCCTCCTCGCCGGCGCTCTGCGCGCTGTTGCAGACCATGACGCCGAGTCCGGCGTCGCGTGCGGTCCGCTCGGCGCCGCGCGCGACGTCGACGAAGAAGGGGTTGCCCATGTCGAGGACGAGCAGCCCCATGATGCGGCTGCGGCCCGCGCGCAGCTGGCGCGCGGACTCGCTGCGGACATAGCCCAGCCGGTCTATCGCGGACTGCACGCGCGCCCGGGTCTCGGTCGCGACCGCGTCCGGGCGGTTGATGACGTTCGAGACCGTGCCGACGGAGACTCCGGCGGCGCGGGCGACGTCCTTGATACCCACCGACTGGGTCATCGGGCAGGGACCTCCAGAGAGACTCGTTGAGACGTGGGGCGGCGGGAAGGCACATTACCGTCATGCCGCCCACAACGGCTGTGGTCAGGCAGGAAGGCGGAAGTTGAGGTTGCGCAGCGCCGAGGGCGTCGTACCGCTGGACTTCTCCTGGTACATGATCGACAGGAAGTTGTCCTGCGCGACGCGCGTCTCGTCGATCACGACCTCGCCGAAGGCGTTGAGTCCGGCGGTGACGCCGTCGTACAGCACCGTCCAGTCCGTGTATCCGGAGGCCTTGGAGGCTCCCGCTATCCGGCAGAACGGGAAGATCGCGTACGCGTTGTCGTACTTGTCCAGGATCAGCTTGGTGCGCTGGCTGGAGTTCAGCGGGACCGGGATCTCGGTCTTCTGCCAGGTGCCGGAGGAGTTCTTGCGGACGTGGAAGGCGCGGCCGTTGGCGGTGCGGTCGGCGACGTAGTTGGTGGTGCACTGTCCGAAGCGGCCGGGTACGTAGCTGATGATCGCGTGCGGCAGGCCGGCGGAGTCGGTGAACTGGCTCTCCTGGTTCATCAGGGAGTGGTCCGCGTTGATCGCGTCGATCACCAGGCCGCTGTCGGTGACGGTGACCTTGTCGGAGCCGCCGGTGGTGCCGACGACGGTGCCGGCGTTGTTGCGCCAGGTGCGGCCGCGGTCGTCGGAGTAGACGTAGCCGGTGTCGTGGTTGCTGATCCCGCCGCCGTTGCACATCACGGCGCCGTTCTGCTCACGCCAGGTGAAGAAGGAGTGCAGCCGGCCGTTCTTGTCGTAGTCGATGCCGTGCAGGTACATGTTGCGGGCGGTCGAGGAGCCGTGTTCGCTGGTGTACGTACCCGTGGAGCTGCTCCACTCGCCGAGGTTCGTCCAGGTCGAACCGTTGTATTCGGCAAGGGCGTTGCGGCCGTTGCCGGAGACGGCGACGCGGTAGCTGAGCTGGAGCTGGCCGTCGGGCGTGGAGATGAACTGCGGGTAGGTGAACTGCGAGGTGAGCGCGAGGCCGTCCAGGGTGGACTGGGGGGCTCCGAAGCTCGCGATCCAGCTCAGGCCGGCCGGGTTGTCCACGAGACCGGCGACCGACTTGACGTAGGTGAAGCCGTCGCTGTGCGAGTCCATGTTGAGGTGGAGCCGGCCGTCGACCTTCGAGATCCCCATCGAGATGACGTTGTGGGAGTCGTTGTAGCGCAGGGTGTGGCCGACCTTGACCGTGGACCAGGTGGTGGAGCCGAGCGCGCGGCGGCCGACGACGGCGTTGCGGTCGGCGGTGTACCAGACCGCGTACTGGTAGCCCTTGTAGGTCAGCAGGCCGTTCTTCTGGAAGGAGTTGTTGTTGACCAGACCGTCGTACGAGACGAAGAAGATGGCCTGTGTGTCGAGCGTGGTGGTGCCGGTCAGGGTGACCGAGGGCCCTGGGTCGGCGGCACGGGCGGTGCCTGAGGCGAGGGCGGGGGTCATCACGGCTCCAGCGAGGGCGGCGCCCAGCAGCGTACGTCTCTTCATCTCGGGGGACTCCATTGTCGGCGAGGTACGAGGAAGGGTCAGGCGAGGTGGAACACTTCCGTC
Organism: Streptomyces sp. V4I8; assembly: GCF_041261225.1. GTDB lineage: Bacteria > Actinomycetota > Actinomycetes > Streptomycetales > Streptomycetaceae > Streptomyces. The sequence goes on along the minus strand of NZ_JBGCCN010000001.1, from coordinate 9,462,258 downwards.
AGCGGTTTCATGGCCTCGTCGGGCCGGGCGCCGTCCAGCGATTCGAAGAACGGCGCCATCTCCTTCTGCCAGCGGGCGTTGACCTCCGCGGCCTCCATGCCGGCCTGGGCGGCGGCGAAGTCCTCGGTCTCCAGGTAGCCGACCAGGAGGCCGTCCTCCCGCAGGAAGAGCGAGTAGTTGTGCCAGCCGGTGGCGGAGAGCGCTTCGAGCATCTCCGGCCACACGGCGGCGTGCCGCTCGCGGTACTCGTCCAAGCGGTCCTGACGGACCTTCAGCAGGAAGCACACGCGCTGCATCAGCGACCCTCCAGGGTCTAGAAGTTGAACTGGTCGATGTTCTTGGCGTCGAAGACGGTCGGCTTGCCGAGGCTGATCACGCCGTCCTTGCCGATGGTGTACTCGCCCATGTCGCCGGCCTTGAAGGTCTCGCCCTCCTTGCCGGTGATCTGCCCGGAGGACAGGGCGACGGCGGTACGGGCGGCCAGCTCGCCGAGCTTCGCCGGGTCCCACAGCTCGAACGCCTCGACGGTGCCGTTCTTGACGTACTTGCGCATGTCGTTGGGGGTGCCGAGGCCGGTCAGCTTGACCTTGCCCTTGTACTTGGAGCCCGACAGGTACTGTGCGGCGGCCTTGATGCCGACGGTGGTCGGGGAGATGATCCCCTTCAGGTTCGGGTACTCCTGGAGCAGGCCCTGGGTCTGCTGGAAGGACTTCTGGGCGTCGTCGTCACCGTAGGCGACCTTGACGAGCTTGATGTCCTTGTACTTGGGGTCCTTCAGCTCCTCCTTCATGAAGTCGATCCAGACGTTCTGGTTCGTCGCGGTCTGTGCGGCGGACAGGACTGCGATCTCACCCTTGTAGTCGATCTGCTCGGCGAGCAGCTGCACCTCGGTGCGGCCCAGGTCCTCGGCGGACGCCTGCGAGACGAAGGCGTTGCGGCAGTCGGGGGTGGTGTCGGAGTCGTAGGTGACGACCTTGATGCCGTTCTTCATGGCCTGCTTGAGCGCGGTGCACAGGGCGCCCGGGTCCTGCGCGGAGACGGCCATCGCGTCGACCTGCTGCTGGGTGAGCGTGTTGACGTAGGAGACCTGGCCGGCGGTGTCGGTCGCGCTGGACGGACCGACCTCCTTGTAGCTGGAGCCCAGCTCCTTCAGGGCCGCCTCGCCGCCCTTGTCGGCGGAGGTGAAGTAGGGGTTGTTGACCTGCTTGGGCAGGAAGCCGACGGTCAGGCCCTTCTTCAGCTCGGCGTTCGGGTCGGCCTTGCCGTCGGTGGCGGCGGAGGCGCCCTCGTTCTTGACGTCCTCCTTGGTGGTACCGCCGCACGCGGTGGCGGCCAGGGCGAGCGAGGTGACGGCGGCGAGGGCCGCGCAGGTACGGCGGATGGATGCCTTGCGCATGTCGGATCCTTATTGACGAGGGTGAGTGGATGCCCCTGGGGGCGCGGGGCTGTTTCGATATGCGGCTACCGCCGCGTGGGCGCGACCAGCCACAGACGGCCGGAAGCTTTCAGACGGCCTTTCCAGCGGAGCGTGCCGCCCTCGCGACGGAGATCTGGCGTGCGACCCGGGGGCCGAGCACGGAGAGGACCAGCAGGACGCCGGTGACGACGATCTGCGACTGGGCGGAGACGTCCTGGAGGCTCATCACGTTCTGCAGCGCGCCGAGCAGGAAGACTCCCGCGATCGCACCACCGAGCGTGCCCTTGCCGCCGTCGAAGTCGATGCCGCCGAGCAACACGGCCGCCACGACGGAGAGTTCGAGCCCCGTGGCGTTGTCGTAGCGGGCGCTGGCGTAGTGCAGGGCCCAGAAGATCCCGGTGAGAGAGGCCATCAGGCCGGTCACCGTGAACAGGATGAGCTTCTGCCGCTTGACGCGGATCCCGGCGAAGCGGGCCGCCTCCTCGCTCGCGCCGATCGCGAACAGCGACCGCCCGAACGGGGTGGCGTGCAGCGCGACCACGGCGATCGCGAGCAGGACCAGGAAGGGCAGGAAGGCGTACGGGATGAAGGTGTCGCCGATGCGTCCGGCCGCGAAGTCCAGGTACTGGGTGGGGAAGTCGGTCACCGCGTCGGAGCCGAGCACGATCTGTGCGATGCCCCGGTAGGCGGCCAGGGTGCCGATGGTGACGGCGAGGGACGGCAGTCCCAGCTTGGTCACCAGCAGACCGTTGATCAGTCCGCAGACCACACCGAGTACCAGGCAGATCGGGATGATCGTTTCGATCGTCATGCCCTGGTTCCACAGGGCGCCCATCACGGCGCCGGAGAGACCGGCGGTCGAGGCGACCGAGAGATCGATCTCGCCCGAGACGACCAGGAGCGTCATCGGCAGGGCGATCATCGCGATCGGAAGGGTGTTTCCGATCAGGAACGACAGGTTGAGAGCGTTTCCGAAACCGTCGACCGTTCCGAAGGACAGCAGGAGCACGACGATCAGAAGAGTGCCTACGACCGTGTCCCATCGGATCGCTCGGCTCAGGGAGAAGTCAGCCATGGCGGGCGTTCCTCTTCTTCAGGGCGTTGGCCACGCGCAGGGCGACGATCCGGTCGACCGCGATGGCGAGGATGAGCAGGATGCCGTTGATGGCGAGGACCCAGACGGAGCTGACGCCGAGGGCGGGCAGCACGCTGTTGATGGAGGTCAGCAGCAGCGCGCCGAGCGCCGCGCCGTAGACGCTGCCGGAGCCGCCGGTGAAGACGACGCCGCCGACCACGACCGCGCTGACGACGGTGAGTTCGTAGCCGTTGCCGGTGCCGGAGTCGACGTTGCCGAACCGGGCCAGGTACATGGCGCCCGCGAGTCCGGCCAGCGCACCGCAGAAGGTGTACGCGGCGAGGATCCGCTTGCGGACGGGGATGCCGGCGAGCCGGGCGGCCTCGGGGTTGGAGCCGAGGGCGTACAGCTCGCGGCCGCTGCCGTAGTGCTTGAGGTAGTACGCGGTCGCCACCAGGACGGCGACGGCGATCAGCGCCAGCCACGGCACCGCGGAGATACCGCCGGAGCCGAAGTCGACGAAGCCGTCCGGGAGGTCGGCCGCCGTGATCTGGCGGGAGCCGACCCAGATGGAGTCGATGCCGCGGATGATGTAGAGCGTGCCGAGGGTGACGACGAGCGCGGGCACCTGGCCGAGGCTGACGAGCAGGCCGTTCAGCAGGCCGAAGCCGACGCCCATCAGGATGGCCAGGAGCACGGCGACGACCGGGTTGCCGCCGCCCTGGAGGTAGGTACCGGCGGCGAAGGCGCTGATGCCGAGCGTGGAGCCGACCGACAGGTCGACGTTGCGGGTGATGACGACCAGGGACTGACCGGTGGCGACGAGCACGAGGATCGTCGCGTTCAGCAGCAGGTCCTTGATGCCCTGCTCGGTGAGGAACTGGCTGTTGCCCAGCTGGGTGATGACGATCATCACCACGAAGACGGCCAGGATGGCGAGTTCGCGCATCTTGAAGACGCGGTCGACGAGACGGGTGCCGCTGGACTTGGGCACGTCGGTGACAGGGGCCTCGTCGGGAGCGGTCACCGTCATGCGGCTGCCCTCCCCGTTGCTGCGGCCATCACGGTTTCCTCGGTGGCTTCGGAGCGGGGGATCTCGGCGGTCAGCCGGCCCTCGTGCATCACGAGCACGCGGTCGGCCATGCCGAGGATCTCGGGCAGGTCGGAGGAGATCATCAGGACGGCCACGCCGCCGGCGGCCAGCTCGCTGAGCAGCCGGTGCACCTCGGCCTTGGTGCCGACGTCGATACCCCGGGTGGGCTCGTCGACGATCAGCACCCTCGGGCCGGTGGCGAGCCACTTGGCGAGGACGACCTTCTGCTGGTTGCCGCCGGACAGGGTGTTCACCGTGTCGGCGATCCGCGCGTACTTGACCTGGAGTTTGACGGCCCAGTCGAGGGAGCGGCTGCGTTCGGCACCGCGGTCCATGAGGCCGGCCTTCACGGTCGTACGAAGACCCGTCAGGCCGATGTTGCGCTCGATGGACATGTCCATCACCAGGCCCTGGGCCCGCCGGTCCTCGGGGACGAGGGCGAGTCCGGAGGCCATGGCGGTGGACGGGGCCCCGCTGACGAGCTTGCGTCCGTCCACCTCGACCTCACCGGCGTCCCAGCGGTCGATGCCGAACACGGCCCGCGCGACTTCCGTACGGCCCGCGCCGACCAGTCCCGCGAGGCCGACGATCTCGCCGCGCCGTACGTCGAAGGAGACGTCGGTGAAGACGCCCTCACGGGTCAGCCGGCGCACGCTCAGGGCGACCTCGCCCGGCTTCACGTCCTGCTTGGGGTAGAGCTCGTCGAGGTCACGGCCGACCATCCGGCGGACGAGATCGTCCTCGGTCATGCCGGCCAGCGGCTCGCTGGCGATCCAGGCGCCGTCGCGCAGGGTGGTCACCCGCCGGCAGATCTGGAAGATCTCCTCCAGCCGGTGGGAGATGAAGAGGACGGCGGCGCCCTGCTCGCGCAGGGTGCGGACGACTCCGAAGAGCCGGGCGACCTCGCTGCCGGTGAGGGCGGCGGTCGGCTCGTCCATGATCAGGACGCGGGCGTCGAAGGAGAGCGCCTTGGCGATCTCGACGATCTGCTGGTCGGCGATGGACAGGCCGCGCGCGGGGCGGTCGGGGTCGAGCTCGACGCCGAGCCGCTGCATCAGCGCCAGGGTCGCGGAGTGCGTCGCCTTGTGGTCGATGCGGCCGAGGGCGCGCCGTGGCCGGCGGCCCATGAAGATGTTCTCGGCGATCGACAGGTCGGGGAAGAGGGTCGGCTCCTGGTAGATCACGGCGATGCCGGCGTCGCGGGCGTCACCGGGGCCGTGGAAGACGACGGGCGCACCGTCGAGCAGCACCTGGCCGGCGTCCGGCCTGTGCACTCCGGCGAGCGTCTTGATCAGGGTCGACTTGCCCGCGCCGTTCTCCCCGGCGAGGGCGTGCACCTCCCCGGGAAACAGCTCCAGGGAGACGTCCCGCAAGGCGCGGACCGCGCCGAAGGACTTCGAGATGTCCCTGAGCGCCAGAACCGGGGCCGGACCCGTGGTGGACGGGTGGGTCATGGGGGCTCCTCGACGACGCCGGCGGGACGGCCCTCTCGGCGTCGTGAAAGGTTTCAACTTGGTTGCCGGGACGTTAGACACGGAGCGCAAGTCACGTCAATGGGTCCGTGTCGAAAAAGTTTCGATGAACAAAGGTCACGGGGGAGTCACGGCAAACAGCCTGGGCCGCGGGGGTTGACACCCCACCAGTCGACTCATACGTTCCCGTCTTGAATCGTTTCACAGAGAAGCGGTTCAGTTGTCCACCGTCCGACTTCCGTCCCGACGTCACAGGAGCCCTCAGTGACCGAGCTCGCCGCGGTGAAGGCCGCACTCAAGACCCAGGCAGTCGAAACGCCGTCATGGGCGTACGGGAACTCGGGGACGCGGTTCAAGGTGTTCGCCCAGCAGGGCGTGCCGCGTACGCCGCGGGAGAAGTTGGACGACGCGGCGCAGGTGCACGCGTTCACCGGTGTCGCGCCCACCGTCGCCCTGCACATTCCGTGGGACAAGGTCGACGACTACGCGGCGCTGGCCAAGCACGCCGAAGAACGTGGCGTGCAGCTGGGCGCGATCAACTCCAACACCTTCCAGGACGACGACTACAAGCTGGGCAGCATCTGTCATCCGGACGCGGTGGTGCGACGGAAGGCCGTCGATCATCTGCTGGAGTGCGTCGACATCATGGACGCGACGGGCTCCGCCGATCTGAAGCTGTGGTTCGCGGACGGGACGAACTACCCCGGGCAGGACGACCTCCGGGCGCGGCAGGATCGGTTGGCCGAAGGGCTGGCCGAGGTGTACGAGCGGCTGGGCGAGGGGCAGCGGATGCTGCTCGAGTACAAGTTCTTCGAGCCGGCCTTCTACTCGACGGATGTGCCGGACTGGGGGACGGCGTACGCGCACTGTCTGAAGCTCGGGCCGAAGGCGCAGGTCGTCGTGGACACCGGGCACCATGCGCCGGGGACCAACATCGAGTTCATCGTCGCGACGCTGCTCAGGGAGGGGAAGCTCGGAGGGTTCGACTTCAACTCCCGGTTCTATGCGGATGACGACCTGATGGTGGGGGCGGCGGATCCGTTCCAGTTGTTCCGGATCATGTACGAGGTCGTGCGTGGGGGTGGGTTCTCCCCCGAGGTCGCGTTCATGCTCGACCAGTGCCACAACATCGAGGCGAAGATTCCGGCGATCATCCGGTCCGTGATGAATGTGCAGGAGGCCACGGCGAAGGCGTTGCTGGTCGACCGGTCGGCGCTGGCTGCGGCGCAGGCCTCTGGTGATGTGCTCGAGGCGAATGCCGTGCTGATGGACGCGTACAACACCGATGTGCGGCCGTTGCTGCGTGAGGTGCGGGAAGAGATGGGTCTCGACGGCGACCCGATGTCCGCGTACCGCCGGTCCGGCTGGGCCGAGAAGATCGTGGCCGAGCGGGTTGGTGGGGAGCAGGCCGGTTGGGGGGCGTGAGCGTCTGCCCAGATCTGTCGTACGCGGGCTGCGGGCCGGATGTGGCTGGTCGCGCCCGCGCGGTGGTAGCCGCACATGCAACACCGCCCCGCGCCCCTGGGGGATCGGCGCTTCGCGCCTGATCCCGCCGCGCCCCCGATGGCGCGCTCATCAGAAACGTACTGAATCTTTCTGCTAAGGACTGAGAACACATGGCTCCCCATCCCGAAGCCGCCGCCCTACTCGCTCGCTCTCACCGGCTCGGCTCCGACCCCCGTAACACCAACTACGCCGGCGGAAACGCGTCCGCCAAGGGCACCGACACCGACCCCGTCACCGGTGGTGATGTGGAGCTGATGTGGGTCAAGGGGTCCGGGGGTGACCTCGGGACGCTCACCGAAGCAGGGCTGGCCGTGTTGCGGCTGGATCGGATGCGGGCGCTGGTCGACGTCTATCCGGGCGTCGAGCGTGAGGACGAGATGGTCGCCGCCTTCGACTACTGCCTGCACGGGAAGGGTGGGGCGGCGCCGTCCATCGACACCGCCATGCACGGGCTCGTCGAGGCGGCGCATGTCGATCATCTGCATCCGGACTCCGGTATCGCGCTCGCCTGTGCCGCGGACGGGGAGAAGCTGACCGCCGAGTGTTTCGGGGACAGCGTGGTGTGGGTGCCGTGGCGGCGGCCCGGGTTCCAGCTCGGGCTGGACATCGCCGCCGTGAAGGAGGCGAACCCGCAGGCCATCGGGTGCATCCTCGGTGGGCACGGGATCACCGCGTGGGGTGACACCTCCGAGGAGTGCGAGCGGAACTCGCTGCACATCATCCGGACCGCCGAGAAGTTCTTGGCGGAGAAGGGTAAGGCGGAGCCTTTCGGGGGCGTCATCGAGGGGTACGAGGGGCTGGCCGAGGCCGAGCGGCGGGAGCGGGCCGCGGCGCTGGCACCGTATGTCCGTGCGATCGCCTCGCAGGACAAGGCGCAGGTCGGGCACTTCAATGACTCCGACGTGGTGCTTGAGTTCCTGGCCCGGGCCGAGCACCCTCGGCTGGCCGCGCTGGGGACCTCCTGCCCCGATCACTTCCTGCGGACCAAGGTGCGGCCGCTCGTCCTGGATCTGCCGCCGGCCGCTCCGCTCGACGAGGCCGTCGCCCGGCTCAAGGAGCTGCACGCCGAGTACCGCGAGGAGTACGCCGCCTACTACCAGCGGCACGCCCTGCCCGACTCCCCCGCCATGCGTGGCGCCGATCCGGCGATCGTGCTGGTTCCGGGTGTCGGCATGTTCAGCTTCGGCAAGGACAAGCAGACCGCGCGGGTCGCGGGTGAGTTCTATGTCAACGCGATCAATGTGATGCGGGGGGCGGAGGCTGTCTCCGCGTACGCGCCCATCGAGGAGTCCGAGAAGTTCCGTATCGAGTACTGGGCCCTCGAGGAGGCCAAGCTCCAGCGGATGCCGAAGCCCAAGCCGCTCGCGACGCGGGTCGCGCTGGTGACCGGCGCCGGCAGCGGGATCGGGAAGGCCATCGCGCACCGCCTGGTGGCCGAGGGCGCGTGTGTGGTCATCGCCGATCTCAACGCCGAGAACGCCCAGGCCGTCGCCGAGGAGCTGGGCGGGCCGGACAAGGCCGTCGCGGTCGCCGTGGACGTCACGTCGGAGGAGCAGATCGCCGCCGCCTTCAAGGCGGGTGTGCTCGCCTTCGGCGGTGTGGATCTGGTCGTCAACAACGCCGGTATCTCCATCTCCAAGCCGCTGCTGGAGACGACGGCCAAGGACTGGGACCTGCAGCACGACATCATGGCCCGTGGTTCGTTCCTCGTGTCGAGGGAGGCGGCGCGCGTGATGATCGCTCAGGAGCTGGGCGGTGACATCGTCTACATCGCCTCCAAGAACGCCGTCTTCGCCGGGCCCAACAACATCGCCTACTCGGCCACCAAGGCCGACCAGGCTCACCAAGTGCGGCTGCTGGCAGCCGAGTTGGGTGAGCACGGCATCCGCGTCAACGGGATCAACCCGGACGGTGTCGTGCGCGGGTCCGGGATCTTCGCCGGTGGCTGGGGTGCCAAGCGGGCCGCCGTGTACGGGGTCGAGGAGGAGAAGCTGGGCGAGTTCTACGCCCAGCGCACGATCCTCAAGCGTGAGGTGCTCCCGGACCACGTCGCGAACGCCGTCTTCGCCCTGACCGGCGGGGACCTGACCCACACCACCGGGCTGCACATCCCGGTCGACGCCGGCGTCGCGGCCGCCTTCCTGCGGTGAGCACGGCCGTGAAATCGTACGCCGCGGTCGACCTCGGGGCGTCCAGCGGGCGCGTCATGGTCGGCCGCGTCGGCCCGGACTCGCTGGAGCTGAGCGAGGCCCACCGCTTCCCGAACCGGCCGGTGCGCGTGCCGGAGGGGCTGCGCTGGGACGTGCTCGGGCTGTACGCGGGGGTGCTGGACGGGCTGCGGGCGGCCGGGCAGGTCGACTCCGTAGGCATCGACAGCTGGGCCGTGGACTACGGGCTGCTGGACGCCGACGGGGCGCTGCTCGGCAATCCCGTGCACTACCGGGACTCCCGGACGGAGGGGGTCGCGGAGCAGGTGTGGGCGACCGTCCCCGCAGAGGAGCTGTATGCCGCCACCGGGTTGCAGTACGCCCCCTTCAACACCCTGTACCAGCTGACCGCCGCCCGCGGCTCCGCCCAACTGGCGTACGCCAAGCGGCTGTTGCTCGTCCCCGACCTGCTGGCGTACTGGCTCACCGGTGAGCAGGGCACCGAGCTCACCAACGCCTCCACCACCCAGCTGATCGATCCCCGGACACGGAACTGGTCGTACGACGTCGCCTCGCGGCTGGGGATCGACCTGGACCTGTTCGCGCCGCTGCGGCAGCCCGGCGACTTTGCGGGGGTGCTGCGCGGGGAGGTGCTGGAGGAGACCGGGCTGAGTGGTCCGGTGCCGGTGACGGCGGTCGGGTCGCACGACACCGCCTCCGCCGTGGCCGCCGTCCCGGCCGAGGGCGAGCGGTTCGCGTACATCTGCACCGGCACCTGGTCGCTGGCGGGCCTCGAGCTGGGCGCCCCCGTGCTCACCGAAGAGAGCCGGGCCGCCAACTTCACCAATGAGCTCGGGCTGGACGGCACGGTCCGGTATCTGCGGAACATCATGGGGCTGTGGCTGCTCCAGGAGTGTGTACGGGCGTGGGGCGAGCCCGATCTGGGCGCGCTGCTGCTCGACGCGTCCAAGGTGCCGGCCCTGCGGTCGGTCGTGGACGCCGGGGACGCGGCGTTCCTGGCGCCGGGCCGGATGCCGGAGCGGATCGCCGAGGCGTGCCGTGCCTCGGGGCAGCCGGTGCCCGCCTCGCCCGCCGAGATCACACGCTGCATCCTCGACTCGCTCGCCCTGGCCCACCGGCGCGCCGTCCGAGACGCCGAGCGGCTGGCCGACCATCCCGTCGACGTCGTGCATGTCGTCGGGGGCGGCACCCGCAACGCCCTGCTGTGCCAGCTGACCGCCGACGCGTGCGGGCTGCCGGTGGTGGCGGGCCCGACGGAGGCCGCCGCCCTCGGGAACGTCCTGGTCCAGGCGCGTACCCACGGGCTGGTCGGGGACCTCGGCGACGGCCGGCGCCTGCTCACCCGTACGCAGCCGCTGACCCGGTACGAGCCGCGGGGGGACGCGGCGCGCTGGAGCGAGGCGGAGGCCCGGCTCACCCGATGGTGAACCTCACCCGAGGGTGAGCGGGGTCTCCCCCGGGCCGCGTGTCCGCATTACCCTGCACTCATCCGATGATCGATCACAAGGAGCCGCGATGCGTGTCGCCCTGTTCCTGACCTGTGTCAACGACACGCTCTATCCGGACACCGGGCGCGCCGTGGTGAAACTGCTGACCAGGCTGGGCGTCGACGTCGACTTCCCGATGGCCCAGACCTGCTGCGGACAAGCCCACTACAACACCGGCTACCGCCATGAGGCCGAGCCGCTCGCCCGGCATTTCTCCGATGTCTTCGGGGAGTACGACGCGATCGTCACCCCGTCCGGATCGTGCGGGGCGATGGTGCGCGAGCTGTATCCACGGATGGGAGAGCGGGCCCGCGCCGAGGGGCGCGGGGACACCCTCGCGGCGACCCTGGCACCGGTGGTGCCGAAGACGTACGAGCTGACGGAGTTCCTGGTGGACGTGCTGGGGGTGACGGACGTGGGCGCCTGCTACCCGCACAAGGTGACCTACCACCCGACCTGTCACGGGCTGCGCGGGCTGGGGCTCGCCGACCGGCCCCGCCGGCTCCTCCAGGCCGTCAAGGGGCTGGAGTTGGTGGAGCTGCCGGGCGCGGAGGAGTGCTGCGGTTTCGGCGGCACCTTCGCGCTGAAGAACTCCGATGTCTCTGCGGCGATGGGCACGGACAAGGTGCGCAACGCCGAGTCGACGGGCGCCGAGGTGCTGTGCGCGGCGGACAACTCCTGTCTGATGCACATCGGCGGGACGATGGCGCGGCTGCGGACGGGCATGCGGCCGGTGCACATCGCGGAGATCCTGGCGAGCACGGAGGAGGAGCCGGCCGAATGAGCGGGACGTTCGTAGGAATGCCGGCCTTTCCGAAGGCCGCGCACGAGGCCGTGCACGACACGACCCTGCGCGGCAATCTGCGCCACGCCACGCACACCATCCGCGGCAAGCGGGCCAAGGCCGTCGCGGAGGTGTCCGACTGGGCGGAGCTGCGGGAGGCCGGGAAGCGGATCAAGGACCATACGCTGCGTCATCTCGACCGGTATCTCGTGCAGTTGGAGGAGTCGGTCACGGCGGCGGGCGGCACGGTCCACTGGGCCGCGGACGCCGACGAGGCGAACGACATCGTGGCCCGACTCGTCAAGATGACCGGCGAGTCGGAGGTCGTCAAGGTCAAGTCGATGGCCACACAGGAGATCGGGCTCAACGAGGCCCTGGAGGCGGAGGGCATCCGCGCCTACGAGACCGATCTCGCCGAGCTGATCGTGCAGTTGGGCAAGGACCGCCCCTCGCACATCCTCGTCCCGGCGATCCACCGCAACCGGGGCGAGATCCGGGACATCTTCGAGCGTGAGATGAGCGAGTGGGGCCGCCCGGCACCCGAGGGGCTCACCGACACGCCCGCCGAGCTGGCGGAGGCGGCACGACTGCACCTGCGCGAGAAGTTCCTACGGGCCAAGGTCGGCATCTCCGGCGCCAACTTCATGGTCGCCGAGACCGGCACGCTGGTCGTCGTGGAGTCCGAGGGCAACGGGCGGATGTGTCTGACGCTGCCCGAGACGCTGATCTCGGTGGTCGGCATCGAGAAGACCGTGCCGACCTGGCAGGACCTGGAGGTCTTCCTCCAGACCCTCCCCCGCTCCTCCACGGCCGAGCGCATGAACCCGTACACCTCGACCTGGACCGGCACCACGGACGAGGACGGTCCGCAGAACTTCCATCTGGTGCTGCTCGACAACGGCCGCACCGACGCCCTCGCCGACGAGATCGGCCGCCAGGCCCTGCGCTGCATCCGCTGCTCGGCGTGTCTCAACGTCTGCCCCGTGTACGAGCGGGCGGGCGGACACGCCTACGGCTCGGTCTACCCGGGCCCGATCGGCGCCATCCTCAGCCCTCAACTGCGGGGCGTGACCAGCGAGATCGACGCCTCGCTGCCGTACGCGTCATCGCTGTGCGGCGCCTGCTACGAGGTGTGCCCCGTCGCCATCGACATCCCCGAGGTGCTGGTGCATCTGCGGGAGCGGGTCGTCGAGGGCGGCCAGGTGACCGCGAACGGCAACAAGGTCGTGCTGAAACCGGCGAAGGGGCATGCCGCCGAGCGGGCCGCGATGCGGGCGGCACGCTGGGCGTTCAGCCACCCGGGCGCCCTGCGGACGGGACAGCGGCTCGCCTCGCGCACCCGCCGTCTGCATCCGCGCACGCTGCCCGGCCCCGGCAAGGCATGGAGCGAGACCCGGGATCTGCCGACCGTGCCCGCGGAGCCCTTCCGGGACTGGTGGCAGCGGACGCGCGGTGGAAAGGACGGTGCCAAGTGAGCAGCAGGGAACGGATCCTGGGCCGGGTGCGGCGGGCGCTGGCCGACGTACCGGCCACAGAGCGCGACGAGACGTCGTACGAGCGGGCGGTGCCGCGGGACTATCTGCGTGAGCACGGGCAGCGGAGTGTCACGGAGACGGTGGATCTGCTGGCGGAGAACCTGGCGGACTACCGCGCGATCGTGCACCGCTGCACCCCCGCCGATCTCGCGGCGACGATCGCCGGGATGCTGGCCGCGCGGGGCGCGAAGACGGTGCTCGTGCCGCCGGGGCTGGAGCCCGAGTGGCTCGCGACGACCGACGCCGAGCGGATCGCGGACCGGGCGGAGAGCACACCGGACGAACTGGACCGGGTCGACAGCGTGGTCACGGCGTGTGCGGTGGCCGTCGCCGAGACCGGCACCATCGTCCTGGACGGCTCCCCCGACCAGGGCCGGCGGCGCATCACGCTCGTCCCCGACCACCACATTTGTGTCGTACGGGTTCCCGAGCAGGTCGTGTCGTCCGTCCCGCAGGCCCTCGAACGCCTCGATCCCGCCCGCCCGTTGACGTGGATCTCCGGCCCCTCCGCGACCAGTGACATCGAGCTGGACCGGGTCGAGGGGGTGCACGGGCCGCGCACCCTGGAGGTCGTGCTGGTCGGCGGCTGAGTGGGTCGGCTCAGATGTCGCGCTGCTCCAACGGCCGTACGGCCGGGCCCTGTACGACACGGCCGTCGGGGTCGAAGCGGGATCCGTGGCACGGGCATTCCCATGCCCTCTCCGCGCGGTTGAACGCGACCAGGCAGCCCAGGTGCGTGCACTTCGCGGAGACGGCGTGGACGTTGCCGTCCTCGTCGCGGTGGACGGCACAGCGCTTGCCGGAGACGTGGACGATGGCGCCGTCGCCGGGGGCGATGTCGTCCACCGAGCCGGCCGAGGGGCCGGGCAGGTGCTGGAGCCGGTCGCCGACGAAGTGGCGTGCCACGTCGGACTGGTGCTTGACGAAGTCCTTGCCCTCGCGGACGACGGACACCACCCGGCGGGGATCGTACAGATCGCTCCACGGGTTCTCGCGGCCGGTGATCAGATCGCAGAGCAGCCGGCCCGCCATGATGCCGTTGCTCAGGCCCCAGCCACCGAAGCCGGTGGCCACGTAGCAGTGCCGGCTCGCGGGGTGCAGGGGGCCGACGAGCGGTACGGAGTCGGTGGAGTCGTTGTCCTGGGTGGCCCACCGGTGAGTGAAGGTGAGTTCCCCGAAGCGGTCCGTCGCCCAGCCGGACAGGTCCTTGAAGCGTGCCTCGACATCGACGCCCGTGCCGGGGGTGAAGTGCTCGCCGGTCACGATGAGCAGGCGCTTGCCTTCGGCGTAGGGTGCCGTGCGCACCGAGCGGGTGTTCTGCTCGGGGGTGATGTACATGCCGCTCGGTGCGGCGACCGCGTCGATGGGGGCGGCGACCACCAGTTCGCGCCGTGGTGAGAGGCGGGTGAACAGCAGCGCCCGGTCGAAGATCGGGTAGTGGGTGGCGACCACGACGCTCCCGGCCCTCACCTTCACCCCGTCCTCGGTCGTCAGCACACAGGGTTCGCCCTCGGCGAGCCCGACCACGCGCGTGTGCTCGTACACCTGGCCGCCGAGACGCTTCAGGTCGGCGACCAGTGCCAGCAGGTACTTGCGGGGATGGAACTGGGCCTGCCCCTCGACGCGTACCGCACCCGCCACCGGATACGGCAGATCCGTGTCGGACACGTACTCGGCGGCCAGGCCCGCCTCCCGGGCCGCGTCGGCCTCCGCCCGCAGTTCGTCGGTACGGTCGCCGTCCTGGGTGTAGGTGTAGGCCGCCGTCTCCTCCCAGTCGCAGTCGATGCCGAGCTCGTCCGCGACCTCGGCGGCATGCCGGATCGCGTCCGTCTGGGAGGTCGCGTACAGGTGGGCCCCGTCCTTGCCGCGGGTGCGGCGCAGGCGGTCGTAGATCAGGGTGTGCTGGGCGGTGAGCTTCGCGGTGGTGTGCCCGGTGACGCCGGCGGCGACCCGGTCCGCCTCCAGCAGGGCGACGCCGTGCCCACGCCGGGCCAGCTCCCAGGCGGTGGCGATCCCGGCGATGCCCGCACCCACGACGGCGACGTCGATCGTGAGGTCGCCGGCCGGCGGGGGTGCCGGGTCGCCGGGCGGTGCCGTCTCGATCCAGTACGACGCGTGGGTGCGGGTCGGCTCGTCCATGCCGGCCGAGTTCCCCGCACCGGCTCCGTCACACGAGGCCACACGAGGGACCGCAGGTCAGCAGAGGGGCCGCAGGTCGGCCGAGGCCCGCAGGTCAGCCGAGGGCGGCGGTCACCTGGTAGCGGCCGGAAGGCAGCCGGTAGCTCGCGACCCCGCCCTCGAAGCCCAGGTCGTCGACGCCGGGCACCCGGGACAGGGGTGTCCGGCCCTCACGCACCGTGTCCGGGTCCGCGGTGGGGATGCGCAGAGTCGCCGTACTGTTCGCGGGGACCGCGGCCCGGTAGGTGAGCTTCCGGGCCGCCGTCCGCCACTCGCTGACGATCTCGCCGTACGGCGAGAGATGCGAGCCGGCGACCCGGGTGACCCGCCCGGTGGGGTCGAGGTGGGGGCGCAGGAAGAAGTGCTGGAAGCCCGGGTGCGCCGGGTCCTTGGTGATGCCCGCCATGCTCTCGTACATCCACTCCATGATCGCGCCGTAGGAGTAATGGTTGAACGAGTTCATGTCGACCGGGCCGAACCCGTCCTCCTTGGAGTACGAGTTCCAGCGCTCCCAGATGGTGGTGGCGCCGTTGCGCACCGAGTAGAGCCAGGACGGCATGGCGTCCTGGTGCAGCAGCCGGTACGCCAGGTCGACGCGGCCCTCGTCGGTGAGGACGGGGGCGAGGACGTTCACGCCGAGGAAGCCCACGGAGAGGGTGTTCTCGGCGTACCTCACTCGGGTGCTGTCGGGATGGGCCTCCTTGTACGCCGCGTCGTTGCCGATGTTCTCGGCGAGCAGCTCGACGAGGCGGCGGCGCTGGGCCTCGGTGTCGTAGAGGCGGAGCTTGAGGACCCAGAGCAGCGCCGTCTGGCTGTTGTCCTCGGGCGTGCCGCCGATCCACGGGGGTGCCTCGCCCAGGCTGGAGCGCACGGTGACCTCGCCGGTGGTGGGGTCGGTGACCAGGTACTTGGCGACGAAGGCCCGCTTGACGCGGGCGAAGAGCTCCTCGTAGGTACGGGCCCCGGCGGTACGGCCCGTGGCAGCGGCCATGTCGGCCATCAGCCGGGCGCTGTAGCCGTAGTAGACGTCGCTGATGAGCTGGGTGCTGGTGTCCTGGAAGGCCAGCCAGTCGCCGAAGATCGCGCCCTGTCCGGCGTAGGCGTCGCCGGTGCGCTGCCGGATCCAGTCCAGGTACTTCGTCATCGCGGCCCAGCTGCGGTCGATGACGGTGGTGTCGCCGGACATCTGCCAGATCGTCCAGGGGACGACCACACCGCAGTCGGCCCAACCGCTCGCCGGTATCGGCTGGTTGTAGCGGGCGCCGGGGGCTATCCAGGTGAACTGGGCGCCGTCCGCGCCGTAGGTGCGCTGCGAGTCGATCAGGGTGTCCTGGAAGTGGCTGAGGAAATTGACCGCGTCGGCGTTGTAGAGGCCGGTGTTGGAGAAGAGCTGGGTGTCTCCGGTCCAGCCGCAGCGCTCGTCGCGCTGGGGGCAGTCGGTGGGGACCCACAGGTAGTTGCCGCGCTGGCCCCAACGGACGTTGCTGATCAGCTGGTTGACGTCGGTGTCGTCGGTCGTGACCGTGCCGATGTCGCGGAGGGCGGAGGTCGCGACCCGGCCGGTGAAGCGGGTGAGGGTGACGGTCTCGGTCGTGGTGACGGAGACGTAGCGGAAGCCGTAGAAGGTCAGCGAGTCCTCGTGGGTCTCGCCGTCGGGGTCGCCCTTGAGGACGTACGTGCTGGTGGCCTTGGCGGTGCGGAGGTTGGCGCGGTACACCGAGCCGACGGGGCCGTCGGCTCCCGCGCTGTCGTCGTTGAGCATCTCGCCGGGTTTGAAGGCGACTTGGGCGCCCGCCGGGCCGCGCAGGGTGTAGCGGGGCACGCCGACCATGTTCTGGCCGAGGTCGATCACGGCCGTGTCGCCGGGGTGCAGGGTCACGGCGGCGGTGGCCGCCGAGTCCGGGTCGGTGACCGTGCGGGCGGGGTCGACGACGACACGGCCCTTGCCGTTGGGGCTGCCGTCCTGGCCGGTGACTCCGGTGTGGACGGTGATGGAGCGCGGCAGGCGATCCCATTCGGGCATCAGACGGGCGCTCTCGCCGGGGTAGGCGACCAGCTTCGCGTCGGGGAACCTGGAACCGAAGGCGTGCTCGGTCACGGCCGCCCAACCGGAGGCGTCGAAGCCGCCCGCCGTCCAGCCGGGGAGTTCCTCGCGGGCGTCGTAGGTCTGGCCGTCGTAGATGTCGTCGGCGCGGTAGGGGCCGGTGTCCGTGGCCTTCCAGTCGTCGCCCGGTGCGGTGACGATCGTCTGCTCGGATCCGTCGGCGTACCGGACGAGGAGCTTTGCCTTGAGGGCCAGGGGGTTGCCGTCGGCGGAGTAGTAGGCGCTGTTCTCGGAGATCCGGCCGTTGTACCAGCCGTTGCCGAGCACGGCGGCGAGGGTGACGTGCCCTTTGTGCCGCTCGCCCGCGACCAGGTCCGTGACGTCGTAGGTGAAGTAGTTGACGGTGCTGTCGTAGTTGGTCCAGCCGGGGGCCAGGAGTTCATGGGTGGTGCCGTCGCCCTGCGGTACGGCGACGCGGTGGCCGTTGACATGGGCCTCGTACACACCGAGGGCGGAGATGTAGAGCCGGGCGGCGCGCACTTGACGCCCTGTCAGGCGGGCCTGGTGGCGCAGGAGCGGCGCGCCGGGTGTGTGGGGCTGCTTGCCCGCCATGGTGATCCACCGGGCGCCGTCCCAGCCGGCGATGCCGTCGCTGCTGAGCAGGCCGGTCTCGAAGTGGGCGGTCGGGGCGGCGGGGACGGCGCGGCGGGTCTCGTCCCAGACCGTCACCGTCCAGTGGTAGCGGGTGGAGGCGTGCAGGGCGGGGCCGTCGTAGCGCACGGCGACCGAGGCGGGTGAGGTGACGCGTCCGCTGTTCCAGACGTCCGCCCGGGCGGGGGTCAGGCGGTCGGGTGCGGTCGCGACCAGGATCCGGTACGCCGACTGCCGGCGACCACGCACCGGTGACGCCATGCGCCAGCCGAACCGCGGGTGGGTGGCGTCCACGCCGAGCGGGTTCGTTCTGTGCTCGACCGTCAGGCCCTCGACCGCGGTGCGGTGCGCGGCCGGTGCGGCCGATGCGGGGCCGCCGCCGACGATCCCGCCCGCCATCGCCACCGGCGCTGCGCCGAGTGCCGTGGTGAGCACCGTCCTTCGACGCACCCCTTTGCCCTTCGTGCTGTCGACTCCGTCGTTCATGCCGTAGTCCCTTCGGCTGCTCGGAGTTGGAACGATTCAGATCGATCGACGGTTGAAGCTAGTGGCAGAAGTGACGGGAGTCCATGGCGTCAGCAGGACAAGTTCTGTGCAGATTCCACCAGAAACACTCAGTCGTCGAGCGTGTGATTGAAACCGTTCAAAGCGCTGCGGCACTGGCTGCCGCCGCGCCGACGCGGCCGGGGGTGTCGCCAAGTACACCTGGCATTACGGGTCCTGCGCCCCATGTGGTCGAGTCACCGTCTCCGTAGCTTCTTCGGCAGGGCACAGGGAGTGCCGGACGGGGAGTGACGACGATGTTTCGGACAGGCTCGCGACGTACGCACGACAAGGGACCCGCCGCCGAGGCACTCCGGCTGGTCAAGGTCACGAAGACCTACGGTGCGCAGGACAGTGCCGTGACCGCTCTGGACGGGGTCACCCTCGGTCTGGGGCGGGGCACGTTCACCGCGGTGATGGGGCCGTCGGGTTCCGGCAAGAGCACACTGCTGCACTGCGCGGCCGGTCTCGACCGGCCCGACAGCGGCATCGTGTGCGTGGACGGTACCGAGCTGACCGGTGGCGGCGAGGCCGAACTGACGAAGTTCCGGCGCGGGCGGATCGGGTTCGTGTTCCAGCAGTACAACCTGCTGGAGACGCTGACGGTCGCGCAGAACACGGTGCTGCCGCTCAAGCTCGCCGGACAGCGCGTCGACCGCGAGCGGGCCAGGGAAGTGCTGACGTCCGTCGGCCTCGGCGACCGGCTCGGGCACCGCCCCGGCCAACTGTCCGGCGGCCAGCGGCAGCGTGTCGCCATCGCCCGGGCGCTGGTGACCGAGCCTCGGGTGATCTTCGCGGACGAGCCGACGGGCGCCCTGGACACGCGCAGCGCCCGCGATGTGCTGCGGCTGCTCCAGCAGGCGGTGCGGGTGCACGGCCGGACCGTGGTGATGGTGACCCACGACCCGGTCGCCGCCTCCTACGCGGACTCGGTGCTCTTCCTGGCGGACGGCAGGCTGGCGGGCCGGATGGACGCCCCGACGGCGGACGCGGTGGCCGAACGTCTCGCGCACCTGGGCGACAGCGACGCTGTGGCGATGGAGGTCTGAGCGATGTTCATGCTGGCCATACGGTCGATACGGCACCGCCCCGGGCGGTTCCTCGCGACACTGCTGTCCGCGTTCCTGGGCGCGGCGATCATCATGACGTTCAACTCGATGCACGACACGGCGGCGCAGGACGGCGTGGACTCGACCAGCGCGGAGACGCTGTCCACCGCGGCGGGCATCGTCGGCGGTTACGGCACGCTGCTGGTGTTCTTCGCCGTCGCCTCGGCCCTGACGGTCAACGTCCGTCAGCGCGCGGCCGAGTTGGAGCTGCTGCGCTGCTCGGGGGCGACTCCTGCGCAGCTCAAGCGGATGGTGGTGGGCGAGGCCGTGGTCGTGGCCCTGGCGGGCGCGGCCCTGGCGATCGGCCCGGCGATGCTGGGCGGTCGGGCGCTGCTGGAGGTGTTCCAGGACAGCGGCCAGGTCGCCGGGTCCGTCGACCACTCCTTCGGCCCGATCGCGTTCATGACGGGCATCGACATCACGCTGCTCGCGTCGGCGGGCGCCGCCTTCCTCGCCGTACGGCGGGCGACGCGGGGGCGGGAACGGCGGGGCGGAGCACGGAGGTTCCTCGCGTACGCCGCGCTGCTCACCGGTGCCGCGTCGGTCTCCTCCACCTTCGTGTTCTCGGCGTCGGACGCGGCCCTGATGGCGCCGCCGGCCTATGGGGCGATCCTGCTGTCGGTGGGCTTCGCGCTGATGGCGCCGCGGCTGCTGGAGGGCGTACTGGACCGGCTGCCGTTGACCGGGGCGAGCGGTTGGCTGGCGGTACGGAATCTGCGGCAGCGGGCCGGTCATCTGGCCGGGATCCTGATGTCGCTGATCCTTTTCACGGCGGTGGCGACCGCCACGCTCACCATGCAGGCGGTGGAGAGCGACGCCGTGGCGGCCTCGGGTCTGACGAAGTCGATCGACGCCAAGAACCTCGAGACGCTCAACTTCACGGTCGTCGGCATCATCGTGGTCTTCGTCTGCGTGATGCTCGTCAACTCGCTGTACGCGGCGACGAGTTACCGCGTCCGGGAGTTCGGCCAGCAGCGCCTGGCCGGGGCGACCCCGGGTCAGGTGCTCGGGACGGTGGGCGCCGAGACGCTGATCCTGACCGTCACCGGAGTCCTCTTCGGCCTGCTGGCCGCCCTGGCCGGGATCATCCCGTTCACCGTGGTCCGCACCGACGGGGTACTCCCGGGCGAGGTCTACGGCACCGGACTCGCGGTGGTCGCGATCGCCGCGGCGGTGACGCTGGGCACGAGCCTGACCACGGCGCGGCGAATGCTGCGGACTCCGGCGGTCGGGGCGGTCGTGGTGACGGGCTGAGCATGATCGGCACGGCGGGGGCGGCTGCTGCGGCGGCCGTCCCTTTCCGTCACCGGTGACGCCACCGCGCGCCCACCCAAGGGGAAACCGATCGGTATCCACCGCGAGCGCCGCGGCTCATGGGTGACAGATCTGCTGAACAAGCGCTTAGATAGGAGCCCGGACGGACCGGAAAGACACCACCCGCCGAGCTGGAGGCCCCGTTGTTCACTTCCGTCGACGACGTCTCCGCACGTCTGGCCGAGACCGGCTATCTCGCCTCGCCCGCGGTCGCCACGACCGTCTTCCTCGCCGACCGCCTCGGCAAGCCGCTCCTGGTGGAGGGCCCGGCCGGGGTCGGCAAGACGGAGCTCGCCAAGGCGGTCGCCGAGGTCGCCGGGGCGCGGCTCGTCCGCCTGCAGTGCTACGAGGGGGTCGACGAGTCCCGGGCGCTGTACGAGTGGAACCACGCCAAGCAGCTCCTGCGGATCAGCGCGGGCCGCGACGAGACGTGGGACGCGACGCGCACGGACATCTTCAGCGAGGAGTTCCTGCTCACCCGGCCGCTGCTGACGGCGATCCGCGGCGACGACCCCAAGGTGCTGCTGATCGACGAGACCGACAAGGCGGACGTCGAGGTGGAGGGCCTGCTCCTGGAGGTACTGAGCGACTTCCAGGTCACCGTCCCGGAACTGGGCACCATCACCGCCACGCGCCGCCCGTTCGTCGTCCTCACCTCCAACGCGAGCCGGGAGCTGTCCGAGGCCCTGCGCCGCCGCTGCCTCTTCCTCCACATCGGCTTCCCGGACGAGGAGTTGGAGCGCCGCATCGTACGGCTGAAGGTGCCGGCCCTCGACGAGGCGCTGGCCCGCTCGGTGGTGCGGGTCGTGGGCGCGCTGCGGGCGATGGACCTGCGCAAGGTGCCGTCGGTCGCCGAGACCATCGACTGGGCGCGCACCCTGCTCGCGCTGGGCGCCGACACCCTGGACGAGTCGGTCGTGCAGGCCAGCCTCGGCGTCCTCCTCAAGCACCAGGACGACGTCCTCAAGGCGTCCGCCAAGCTGGACCTGGACGCCCTGTGACCACCCGCGCGGGTGTGGACGCGGGCGTCGCCGAGCGGTTGACGTCCTTCGTCGCGGCGCTGCGCGCGCACGGCATGCGGATCGGCACCGGCGAGACGGTGGACGCGGCGCGGGCGGTCGAGGCGCTCGGCTTCGCGGACCGGGAGCTGCTGCGCGAAGGGCTGGCGGCGACGCTACTGCACGGCAACGGCCAACGGCCGGTGTTCGACCCGGTCTTCGACCTCTACTTCCCGCGCGGAGTGGGCGGCCCGGAGCAGCGGAGCGCGGGACGGGAGGACCTGCGCGACCGGCTGACGGACGCCCTGACCTCCGACGACCGGGCGATGATGGCGCGGCTGGCGGTCGAGGCGGTCGACGGTTTCGGGGGATACGGATCCTCGCCGGAGTCGGACGGCTGGTCGTCGTACCAGACGCTCGAACGGCTGCGCCCGCAGACCCTGTTCGCCCGCGTCCGCGACAACGTCCGTGGACAGGGCGGCAGTTCGGGGTTCACCGACCGGTTGCTGGAGGACGAGATCCGGCAGCGCATCGAGGCGTTCCGGGCGCTGGTGGCCGCGGAGGCGCGGCGCCGGGTGGCCGAGCGGCGGGGCCGGGACGAGATCGCCCGGCGGGCGGTGGCTCCGACCGCCGACCGGGTCGACTTCCTGTTCGCCGGAAAGGCTCAACTGGCCGAGCTGCGCAGGGCCGTGTCTCCGCTGGCCCGCAAGCTCGCGACCCGGCTCGCCGCCCGGCGTCGCCGCGCCTCCCGGGGCTCGATCGATCTACGGCGCACCCTGCGCGGGTCGCTGTCGACGGGCGGCGTGCCCATGAAGCCGGTGCTGCGCCGCCGCCGTCCCGTCCGCCCCGAACTGGTGTTGCTGTGCGATGTGTCGGGCTCGGTGTCCGGGTTCTCGGATTTCACGATGCTGCTGGTGCAGGCGCTGCACGATCAGTTCAGCAAGGTGCGGGTCTTCGCCTTCGTCAACCGGATCGACGAGGTGACCGGGCTGCTGGAACGCGGCACCGCGGACCCGGAGGGGCTCAGTGCCCGCATCGAGGCGGAGGCCGCGCTCACCGGCTATCACGGCAGCAGCGACTACGGCATGGCGCTGGGCGAGTTCGCCGAGCGCTACGCCGACACGGTCGGCCCGCGCACGACGGTGTTCGTCCTCGGCGACGCCCGTACCAACATGAGCGACCCGAACCTGCCGGCCGTACGGCGGATCGCCGAACGGGCGCGCCGCGTCTACTGGTTGAACCCGGAGCAGCGTTCCCGCTGGGGCACCGGCGACTCCGCCGCGCCCGCCTACGCCGAGCTGGTCGAGATGCACGAGTGCCGCACCGCCCGGCAGCTCAGCGCGCTGGTGGCGCGCCTGCTGCCGGTGTGATCAAGGACCCGCGAAACCGATCGGACTTCTCAGGGCGGGGGGCCGGGGTCGACCCTGGTGAAAATCAGGGGTCGTCCCCGATATCCGGTTCCGAGCGCGTTCCGTACGCTCGCCGGAGACGGAGGGGGATCCGATGAAGGCAGTGGTTCAGGACCGGTACGGCTCGGCGGACCAGTTGGAGTTCGGGGAGACCGACGCCCCGGTGCCGGCCGTCGACGAGGTGCTGGTGCGGGTGCACGCGGCCTCGGTCAACGCGTACGACTGGCACCTGATGCACGGCGACCCGAAGATCGCCCGGCTGGCGTTCGGCCTCGCGAGGCCCAAGGCGAGGATCCGGGGCCGGGACTTCGCCGGCCGGGTGGAAGCGGTGGGCAGCGGGGTCACGGGATTCGAGCCCGGCGACGAGGTGTTCGGTGAGGCCGACGGCGCGTTCGCGGAGTTCGTGTGCGCCAAGGACAGCATGGTGGGCCCGAAACCGGCCAACCTGACCTTCGAGCAGGCGGCCGCGATACCCCTGGCGGGGAACACCGCCCTCATCGGACTGCGCGACGTGGCCCGGGTGCAGCGCGGCCAGACGGTCCTGGTCAACGGCGCCTCGGGGGGCGTGGGCACGTTCGCCGTACAGCTCGCCAAGGTCTACGGCGCGGAGGTGGCCGCGGTCTGCGGCACGCGGAACGTCGACCTGGTCCGCTCCCTCGGCGCGGACCACGTCATCGACTACAAGGTGGAGGACTTCACCCGGGGCGGCCGGCGGTACGACGTCGTGCTGGACCTGGTGGGCAACCACTCGCTGGCCGGGTTCCGGCGCGCCCTCACTCCCGCCGGCACGCTCGTGCTGTCCGGCGGCGGCGTGTACGAGGGCGGCAGCGTCGTCGGACCGATGGGGCTCTTCTTCAGGAGGCGGCTGGCGGCACCCTTCTCCCGTCAGCGGCTGCTCGAACTCCCGGCCAGGCAGAGCAGGGCGAACCTCGCGGCGCTGCGTGAACTCGCCGAGTCCGGGAAGATCGCCCCGGTGGTCGAGCGTACGTATCCGCTGAGCGAAGCGGCCGAGGCGATCCGGTACGTGGAGGTGGAGCACGCGCGCGCGAAGGTCGTCGTCACGGTGTGAGGTGCCAGGGCGGCGGCCGGCGGTCGGTGGTCGGTGGTCGGTGAGAAACCGTCGCGAGCCGGTGCGAGCCGACCGGTCCGGGCGGGTGCTACTTCGACTTCGCGTACTCCCTCGCGGTCTGTCCCTGGAAGTCGTAGACCACGACCTGCTCGTCGCCCACGACCCAGGCGTCGTGACCGGGCGAGCAGACGAAGACGTCGCCGGGGCCGACCTCGGTCTCGCCGCCTTCGTCCATGACGATGTGCAAACGGCCTTGGACCATGTAGCAGTTGTGGTGCATCTGGCAGGTGTCGGTGCCCGCGATCGAGGCCACGGACTCGGTCCAGCGCCAGCCGGGCTCGAAGGTCGCCACGGCGAAATCGAGATCCGTCATATGGACGGCTTCGAGGTGGCCCCGGGGGAAATCACGTCGCTCGTCCGGCTTGTCGAGCGGCTTCACTTCCAACATGACGCGCTCCCTTCCGGCCGCGGTCCGCCGCGACCAGGGACGGACCGAGTCCCGGGCGGCCCTTGCACCGCCGTCGACGGCCGGTCCGTACCACTCCATCGTCCGCCGGTCCATCCGGGGCCGCCATTCGGGGGAGGCCCGTGGGAGGCCCCGCTCCACCCCGGTTCCGAGATTCAGCGCCTCCTGAGACCGGCTCCCGCTCAGGCCCCGCTCCCGCTCAACCCCGGCCCCCGCAGAGCTCGGCGAAGCGCTCGGCGTCCACGTTGCCGCCGGAGATGATCACGCCGACCCGGCGCGGCAGGGTGCCCGCCCGGCCGTTGAGCAGGGCGGCCAGCGGAGTGGCGCCGCTCGGCTCGACGACGATCTTCAGGCGTTCGAAGGCGAAGCGCATCGCGTCCCGGATCTCGTCGTCGCTGACCAGCGCGATCTCGTCGACGAGCCGCCGGTTGACGGAGAAGGTGAGCTCGCCCGGCGTGTGCAGGGCCTGACCGTCGGCGATGGTGTGCGGCACCGGGATAGTGACGCGCCGCCCCGCCTCCAGGGATCGCTTGGTGTCGTCGCCGGCCTCCGGCTCCACGCCGATCATCCGGATGCCCGGGTGCAGGCCTTTTGCCACCGTGGAACTCCCGGCGATGAGTCCGCCCCCGCCGACCGGCGTCAGCATCGCCCCCAACTCCCCCACCTCTTCGATGAGTTCGAGGGCAGCGGTGCCCTGGCCCGCCATGATGTGCGGGTGCTCGTACGGCGGGATGACAGTCAAGCCGCGCTCGGCGGCCAGAGCCTGGGCGATCGCGACACGGTCGCCGGTGTAGCGGTCGTACGTGACGATCTCGGCGCCGTAGCCGTAGGTGGCGGCCCGCTTCGACGGTGGGGCGTCCTCGGGCATGACGATGACCGCGGTGGTGCCGAGTTCGCGGGCGGCCAGGGCGACGGCCTGGGCGTGGTTCCCGGACGAGTAGGCGGCGATGCCGCGAGCGAGCTGCTCCGGTGTGAGACGGGAGGCCGCGTTGTAGGCGCCGCGGAACTTGAAGGCACCCACGCGCTGGAAGTTCTCGCACTTGAGGAAGACCTCGGCACCGACGAGGGCGTCGAGCGTGCGCGAGCGCAGCACCGGGGTGCGGTGCGCGACGCCCTTGAGCCGCGCGGCGGCATCGCGGACGTCGTCGAGGGTGACCGGTGGGGTGGTGGTCGTCACGCGTGTCCTCCAGGGGGTGTCGTGTCGGTCGCGGCCCGGTCCGTCGCGGCCCCGGCCTCGGCGCGCGCCTGCGACAGATAGCTGTAGGCGGACGCGCGGGAGATGCCCAGCCGTCCCGCGACCTGCTCGATCGCGCGCCGCACGGCGAACACTCCCCGCTCGTCGAGGCCGCGGAACAGCTCCAGGCGCTGGGCGCGGTCGAGCCCGGCCCAACTCCCGTTCTGCCGGAGCTGGTGGGCGTCGAGGATGGCGTCGACGACGGAGTCGATGTCGTTGCCGAAGGTGGTGACCGGCACGTCGGCGCTGCCGCTGCTTCCGGGAGAGCCGACGCCGGCGAGGGCGCCGAGCAGCGCGTGGGCGTCGTTCACGGCGGTGACGTCCAGGTTGACGCACAGGGCGCCGAACACGGTGCCCGTCGAGTCCCGCAGGACCATGGTGGACGCCTTGACCAGTCGGCCGTTGCGGGTCCGGGTGACGTAGTTCAGCTCGTCGCCCGCCCCGTCGCCGCGCGCGACGATCCGCATGCCGATCTCGCTCATCGCCCCGCCTACGGT
Source organism: Streptomyces sp. V4I8 (assembly GCF_041261225.1). Lineage (GTDB taxonomy): Bacteria > Actinomycetota > Actinomycetes > Streptomycetales > Streptomycetaceae > Streptomyces. Next base: position 9,436,209 of record NZ_JBGCCN010000001.1, on the reverse strand, counting down.
GCGGCCGGTCACCGAGCCGGCCACGGCCACCACGGACTGGTCCGGCTGCCGGTAGTCATGCAGGACCACCTCGCACATCGGGCCGAACGTGGCCGCGAGGCCGTCGACGACCGGTCTCAGGGCGGTGACGATGGCGTCCCGCTCGGCTTGCAAGGGTTCTTCGGCCGTCATCGCCCACTCCCGTCCGGCATCGGTGATTCGTTTCACCGGGGCAGGTTCTAGACTACACATCCAGCATCTGTACTGACAGTCCAAATCGAGTCTGTACTGACAGTCCAAATGCTTCGGGGTGCGACGGTCGGATCCAGGCTGCGGGTCGTCGTGGGCTGGTCGCGCAGTTCCCCGCGCCCCTTGGGGGGCTCGGCCGACGCATCTCCATGGGCACCCCGTACTCACTCCAGATCTTGACGTGGGCCGCGATGTTACCGGTAACATCCAGCCCATGACAGTGACGTCGGCGCCCCCGCACCCACGGGTCTTCAGCCCCGCCGCCGTGGTCGCCTCCTGTGTCGGCTTCATGCTCATCGGCGTCCTGCAGGCGCTGTACGGCCCGGCGATCCCCGCCTTCCGCGCGGAGTTCGGGCTGTCCCCGTCGGCCGCCGGACTCGGGCTGAGCGCGCACTTCGTCGGTGGGGTGGCCGGTGTGCTCCTCTTCGACCGGCTCTACGGCCGGATCGGCAACCGGCGCATCCTCGGCGCCTCGTATCTGCTGATGGCCGTCGGTGCGGCCGGCTTCGCGCTCGCGCCGAACTGGCCGGTTGCCCTGGCCATGGCCCTGCTCGCCGGGCTCGGCTTCGGCGGGATCGACTACGGCCTCAACCAGCTGTTCGCCGTCGGCTTCGGACACCGCTCGACCGCCATGCTGAACATCCTCCACGCCCACTTCGGCATCGGCGCGATCCTCGGCCCGGCGCTGATCGGCGTCGTCGGCGCGGCGCACTACCCCGCGGTCTTCCTCGGCTTCGCGCTGGCCAACCTGCCGCTCCTGCTGTGCCTGCGCGGCGTACGCGACCGGGCGCCGGGGCCGTCCGAGACGGGCGGCGACCCGTACGGCGGCCAGGTCCTCGTCCGCAGTCTCGGCTCCGTACTCGCCGTGTTCGTCGCCCTGTACGTGCTGCACGTCGGTATCGAGGCCGGCGTCGGCGGATGGGAGCCGACCCACCTGGAGACCGTCGGCTACGGAGCCGGATTCGCCGCCACGGCCACGTCCGTGTACTGGCTGATGATGACCGTCGGCCGATTTCTGGTCGCCCCGATCGCCCTGCGCTTCTCGGCCCAGGCCATCATCACGGTCTCGTGCGCGGGCATGACGGTCTGCCTGCTGCTCGCCACGCTCCCGGCGGCGGCCCCGTACGCGTACGCAGGTGTCGGCCTGTTCATCGCCCCGATCTTCCCGACCGGGCTCCCCTGGCTCCACCGGGCCGCCCCGCGGGCGCGCAGAGCGGGAGCGCTGGTCATCGCCGCCTCCATGGTCGGCGGCGTGGTGGCGGGTCCGGCGCTGGGCAAGGCCATCGAGTGGTCGGGGATCCGTACGGTCCCGCTTCTGCTGTCCGGCGCCTCGGCCCTGTGCCTGGCCGCCACGCTCTGGCTGATCCGCAGCACCCGAACGCACTCCGATCCGCCGCGTACTTCCTAGCGAAGGGAAGCTTCCGCATGTCCGCTCTGACGACGTCTCCCGACGGTTTCCTCCTGCATGGCGAGCCGTTCCGGATCATCTCCGGCGCGATGCACTATTTCCGGGTCCATCCCGACCAGTGGGCCGACCGGCTGCGCAAGGCCCGGCTGATGGGGCTCAACACGGTGGAGACGTATGTGCCGTGGAACCTGCATCAGCCCGACCCCGACGGACCGCTCGTCCTCGACGGGTTCCTCGACCTGCCCCGCTATCTGAGCCTGGCCCGCGACGAGGGCCTGCACGTCCTGCTCCGCCCGGGGCCGTTCATCTGCGCCGAGTGGGACGACGGCGGCCTGCCGTCCTGGCTCATCGCCGACCCCGACATCCGGCTGCGCTCCAGCGACCCGCGCTTCACCGAGGTGATCGACCGCTACCTCGACGTCCTGCTGCCCCCGCTGATGCCGTACATGGCCGCGGCGGGCGGCCCGGTGATCGCCGTCCAGGTGGAGAACGAGTACGGCGCCTACGGCGACGACACCGCGTATCTGAAGCACCTCGAAGCGGCCTTCCGGGCCAGGGGCGTCGAGGAGCTGCTCTTCACCTGCGACCAGGCCAACGCCGAGCATCTGGCGGCCGGCGCTCTGCCCGGCGTGCTGGCGACGGCCACCTTCGGCAGCCGGGTCGACCGGCATCTGGCGGCGCTGCGGGCCCACCAGCCAGAGGGGCCCCTGATGTGCGCGGAGTTCTGGATCGGCTGGTTCGACCACTGGGGCGGCCCCCACCATGTGCGGGACGCCGCCGACGCCGCCGCCGACCTGGACCGTCTGCTGTCCGCGGGCGCCTCGGTCAACATCTACATGTTCCACGGGGGCACCAACTTCGGCTTCACCAACGGCGCCAACCATAAGCACGCCTACGAACCCACCGTCACCTCCTACGACTACGACGCCGCGCTCACCGAGTGCGGCGACCCCGGCCCCAAGTACCACGCCTTCCGTGAGGTCATCGCCCGCCACGCCCCGGTCCCCGACGAGCCCGTCCCCGCCCCGGCGCCCAAACTCCCGGCCATCACAGTGGAGTTGGATCGTCGGGCCCCGCTCGTCCCCCACGCGGACACTCTCGCCAAGCCGGTCCGCACCGAGGATCCGGCGACGATGAACGACCTGGGCCTGCACGCCGGTTACGCCCTCTACCGCACGACCGTGGAAGCGGTGGGCGACGGCCTGCTGCACTTCGCGGGCGGGGTCGGCGACCGCGCCCAGGTCTTCATCGACGGCACCCCCGTCGGCGTACTGGAACGCGAACGCCACGACGAGACCCTGCCCGTCCGCGTCCCGCGGCCCGGGGCCACGCTGGACGTCCTCGTCGAGAACATGGGCGGCGTCAACTACGGCCCCCGCATCGGCGCCCCCAAGGGCCTCCTCGGCCCCGTCACCTTCAACGGCACCCCCCTGCACGGCTGGGACTGCCGCCCACTGCCCTTCGACACCCTGGACGCGGTGCCGTTCGAGCCGTCCGACGCGACCACGGCCACCGGACCGGCCTTCCACCACGGCAGCTTCGACGTCGAGTCCCCGGCCGACGCCTTCCTCGCCCTGCCCGGCTGGACCAAGGGCCAGGCCTGGGTCAACGGCTTCCACCTCGGCCGCTACTGGAACCGCGGCCCACAGCACACGCTCTACGTCCCCGCGCCGATCCTGCGCGCCGGCACCAACGACCTGGTCCTCCTGGAACTGCACGCCACCACCGGCACCCGCGCCCAGCTCACCGACACCGCCGACCTCGGCCCGGAGACCGACTGATGCCCCGCCCGCACCGGCTGCACCTCACCACGCACCCCGCTCCCCCGGTCGCCGGCCACCTGCCCTTCGCCGACACGCCGAACGCCCCCGACCCGATCGCCGTGACGAGCAGCTGGCTCACCCGCGGGGGCCGCCCCTGGTTCCCGGTCTCCGGCGAGTTCCACTACTCCCGCTACCCGGCCGCGGAGTGGGAGGAGGAACTGCTGAAGATGAAGGCGGGCGGCGTGACCGCCGTCGCCGGCTACCTCATCTGGATCCACCACGAGGAGGTCGAGGGCCGCGTCCGCTTCGACGGCGACCTCGACCTGCGCCGCTTCGCCGAGCTGTGCGCCCGCCACGGCCTGGACTTCATCCCCCGCATCGGCCCCTGGTCCCACGCGGAGGTACGCAACGGAGGCCTGCCCGACTGGCTGCTGGCCCGCGACTGCACGCCCCGCACCGACGACCCGGCGTATCTGGAGCCCGTACGCGACTGGTTCGTGGCCATCGCCGAGCAGCTGGGCGGCCTCGACCGCGCCCACGGCGGCCCGGTCATCGCGATCCAGATCGAGAACGAGCTGTACGACCAGCCCGGCCATCTGCTGACGTTGAAGCGGATGGCCCAGGAGGCCGGACTGAGCGCGCCCCTGTGGACATCGACCGCGTGGGGCGGTGTCCAGCTCCCGGGCGACGAACTGTTCCCGCTGTACGGCGGCTACCCCGAGGCGTTCTGGACCGAGGCGGACGGCGGCTGGCCCGACACCTGTCGCAAGCACTTCTTCTTCACCCACCAGCGCGACGACGAGGGCATCGGCGCCGACCTGCGCCCGACCACCGTCCGGGGCGGTGCCCCGGACGCCCTCGCGGACCGATTCCCCTGGGCCACCTGCGAGTTGGGCGGCGGCATGGCGGTGGCCTACCACCGGCGGCCGCGCCTCGACGCCGCCGACATCGGCGCGCTCGGCCTCACCAAGATCGGCTGCGGCTCGGTGTGGCAGGGCTACTACATGTTCCACGGCGGCACGAATCCGGCCGGGGAGCTCTCCCCGCTCCAGGAGTCCCACGCCACCGGCTACCCCAACGACCTGCCCGTCCTGACGTACGACTTCCAGGCCCCGCTCGGCGAGTACGGCCAGTACCGGCCCTCGTACGACGAACTGCGCCTTCAGCACCTGCTGTTGGCGGAGTTCGGCCATCTCGTCGCACCGATGGAGTCCGTACTGCCGGAGGTGCGGCCGCAGGTCCAGCACGATCGGGACACCCTGCGCTGGGCCGTCCGCACGGACGGCGCTTCGGGCTTCCTCTTCGTCAACAACCACCAGCCGCACGAGCCGCTGCCCGACCGTCCGGACACCTCTTTCACGGTCGAGTTCCGGGCCGAGTATCCGGGCGAGATTCCTGGGGAGATTCCTGGCGAACTCCCGCGCTTCGCAGGCGCGTTGACACTGCCCAGCTCTCCCGTGACGGTGCCCGCCGGAGCCTACTTCTGCTGGCCGCTGCGGCTGGACGTCGCGGGGTTGCGGCTGGAGTGGGCGACCGCGCAGCCGGTGTGCACGGTCGCCCTGGACGGGCGTACGGTCCTGGTGCTCGCCGCCACCGACGGCATCGCGCCCGAAGTCGCCCTGGACGCGGGCACGGTGCGGTCCGTGGGCGCGCCGTCCGGGGACGTGACCGAGATCGACGGCCGGATCCTGGTGGCCGGGCTGCGGCCCGGGACCGACGCGCTGGTCGAGGTGGACACGGCGGACGGTGAGCGGGTGGGTCTGCTGGTGCTGGACGCGGCGACGGCTCGTACCGTCTACCGGGGTCAGGCATGGGGCGCCGAGCGGCTGGTGCTGTGCGCGGACGGGGTCGTGTTCGACGGCGGCGACGAGGTGCGGGTGCACAGCACGGCCGTACGGTCGTCGTTCGCCGTGCTGCCCGCGCCGGAGCGGGCGTTGACGGTGGACGGGGTGCCGGTGGCCGGCGAGGCGGACGGGATCTTCACCCGCTACAGCCTCGTGACCGGCGGCAGTGCGGCTCCTGAGGCGCGCCTCACCCTCGTCCGGCCCGCCGGTCCGGCGCCCGAGCCGTCGACCGGTGGGCCGGCGCGGGCGAGCGTGCCTGCGGACAAGTACTTCGACACGGTGGCCGCCGAGTACGGCGTCGACGTGCCGGAGGATCTCCCGGAGGGGTCCCTACTGCGGCTGGACTGGACCGGGGACGTGGGGCGGGCGTACGTGGGAGACACGCTGGTCGCCGACCAGTTCTTCACGGGGCGGGTCTGGGAGATCGGCCGGCTGCCGGCGGGCGCGGCGCTGCGCGTGCGGGTGCTGCCTCTGCACCCGGATGCCAAGGTCCATGTGCCGGACGGGGCGGGTGAGGCGGCGCGGACGGCTGCCGTGACGCGGGCCGAGTGGGTCACCAGCCGGGCCTGGGCGGTGCGGTCGGGATGACGCGGCGCTCGTGGGGGTGCCCGCTCCGTGGCCCTGCCTATGCTGGGGTTCTGCCGGGGCGGGACACCACCGCCGTGACCACGTCGAGGAAACAGCCATCATGACCCCAAGCTCCGCCGACGACTCCGCTCCGAGAGGGCGCAGCAGACGGAACTTCGCGGGTGCGCGTCCGGTGATGGACGACGTGGCCCGGCTGGCCGGGGTGTCCAAGCAGACCGTCTCCCGCGTCCTCAACGACCATCCGTCAGTGCGGCCCGAGACCCGCGAGACGGTTCTGGCGGCCATGCGGACGCTGGGCTACCGCCCGAGCCGCAGTGCCCGGTCGCTGGCCAGCGGGCGAACCCGGATGGTCGGCGTGATCTCGTTCGACGCCGCGCGTTACGGTCCCGCCAGCATCCTGACCGCGATCAACACGGCGGCGCAGGAGGCCGGTTACCTGCTCAGCTCGATCGCGCTGGACACGGCCGAGCCCGACACGGTCGTGGAGGCGGTCAACCGGCTGTCCGCCGAGGGCGCGGACGGGGTGATCGCCATCGCCCCGCAGCTGTGGGTGGGCAAGGCGCTGGCGGACACCCGCCTCGACACCCCGCTGGTCGTCCTGGAGAACGGCCTCGACGCCGACACCCAGCAGGTCACCGGCGACTCCCGGGCCGGGGCCCGCAAGGCCACCGAGCACCTGCTGGGGCTGGGTCACCGCACCGTGTGGCATATCGCGGGCCCGACCGGCTGGACCTCGGCCGACCACCGGCTGGGCAGCTGGCAGGCCACTCTGGAGGCGGCGGGCGCCGAGGTCCCGGCCCCGCTGATCGGCGACTGGAGCGCCGACTCGGGCTATGAGCTGGGCCGGCGCCTGGCGGAGCGTCCGGAGGTCACGGCCGTGTTCGCCGCCAACGACCAGATGGCCCTGGGGCTGCTGCATGCGCTGCACGAAGCCGGCCGTTCCGTCCCCGACGAGGTGAGCGTCGTGGGCTACGACGACATCCCCGAGGCCGCGCACTTCCTTCCCCCGCTGACCACCGTGCGCACGGACTTCGCCGAGATCGGCACCCGTTCGCTGCGCCTGCTGCTGGACCGGCTCGACGGCCCCGTCGAGCCGCCCCGGGTGGAGTCGCTGGTCCCCGTCGACCTGGTGGTCCGCCGCAGCAGCGGCCGGGCGCCCCGCCGCTGACCGCCGGCCCCCACTACGGCCGGAAGTCACCCGTGGGCACAGCCGCCCCGTTGATGGAACGGCACATCGCCGCTTCGATGGCCCCTGGCCGGGCGGCGCTCCGCTCCCGGCACAGCGACCGAGGGGGGTTCGGGAGACCATGCGTCAGCCCAGAAGAGCCAGAGGCGGCGGCAGAACACCACAACTGAGCGGATTACCGGGTGCGGCGGCGCTGTTGAGCGTCGTCGCACTCGTCGTCCCGGCGGCTCCGGCCCAAGCCGCGACGCAGACGGCGCCACCGATACCGAGGCCGGCCGAGGTGATCCCGGGGCAGGAGACGGATACCCCGGCGCTGGTGCGGGGCATCCGGGAACAGGCTCCCGCCAAGGGCAGCGCGGCGGCCGCGGCCCGCGCCCATCTGGACGTCAGGCGGAGCCGGTACCGGATCGCGGACCCCGAGCGCGATCTGGTGCCCGCCGGGACCACCGCCGTGGACGGCCGCGAGACGGTCCGGCTCCAGCAGCGGCACCGGGGCGTGCCGGTCCTGGGCGGTCAGTACGTCGTCCGTATGGAGCGCGAGGACGGCGAGCGCGTCGTCACGGGGACCTCGGGGAAGTACTTCACCGGGCTGAGCACGGGCACGACGCCCGAGGTCGGCGAGGCGCTCGCCGTCGAGCGTGCGGTGAACGCCGTACGCACGGAACTCGGCGACCGGCACTTCACCGCGCCGCGGTCGGGCGACGAGGAGTCCCCGCTCGCGGGCACGGCACGCGGACTGGTCGTCCTGCCCACCGGGGCAGGTGTCCTGACCCGGCAGGTCACCGTGCACGGCAGCGACCCGGCGAGCGGTGAACCCGTGCGTCGCGAGGTCTACATCGACGCCCGCGCCGGATATCCGGTCCTTCAGTACAGCGCTGTCAGGACGTTCGGCGCCCCTCGCACGACACCGGGGCGGGCGGTGACGGACGGCTCTCCCGCCGAGGCACGGCCCGCCGGGAAGGCGCTCGCCGCCGACAAGGGCACCGGCGTCCGGCTCGACGGCACCACCGTCGGCCTCGACATCGACCGCGACGACAGCCGCGGTGAGTACGTCCTGCGCGACCGCTCCCGAATACCCGCCGACGACGGCGCGGACCACGTCCTGGCCACCTGGGACGCGCGCGGCAAGTGGGCCACCGACGTCGGCGGAGTATGGCCCGAGGGCATCCGGGAGTTCGGTTCGCCGACCCCCGCGTTCGACGGCGAGGCCACCGAGTCGGGCGCCGTGGACGCGCACTGGGCCGCCGGGCAGGTCTACGACTACTTCCTGGCCAAGCACGGCCGCGACAGCCTCGACGGCCACGGCATGACCGTCAACTCCCTGGTGGGCGTGACCGATTACGGGCAGCCGTACGTCAACGCCTTCTGGGACGGCCGGAAGATGGTGTACGGGAGCGGCGACGCCGAGTACCGTCCCCTCTCGGCCGCCATGGACGTCGTCGGCCACGAGATGACACACGGCGTGATCGAGCACTCCGCGAATCTCGTCTACGCCGGTCAGTCCGGGGCGGTGAACGAGGCGCTGGCCGACTACTTCGGCAACGCCATCGAGGCGGACGTGTACGGCATCCCGGAGACGGACCCGGACTCGGGCCTGCTGGGCGAGCGGCTGTGCCGTACGAAGTCCCCGCGTGACTGCGCGCTGCGCGACCTCGGTGACGGGCGGACCACGGCCAAGTCGTTCCTCGGCGTCGGCTTCGCCACCGACAACGGCGGCGTCCACCTCAACTCGACCATCGTCGGCGGCGCGCTGTGGGACGCCCGTGAGGACCTGGGCGCCGACGCGATGGACAAGGTCGTCCACCGGGCGCTGACCGAGTACCTCACGCCGCTCGACGGGTTCACCGAGACACGGGCCGCCGTGCTCGCGGCCGCCGCCGACCTCGCGATCCCGGCGGCGGGGCAGAAGGCCCTGCACCGCGCCTTCACCGCGCACGGCATAGTGCCCGGCTGGGAGTCGGCCCTGGGCGTGGACTCCGACCTCCTCCTCGACCGCGTCAACACGACCCGGACCCACCTGGGCGCCGGCGGCGGCTGGTGGGCCGCGTCGAAGTCCGACGAGGGCGGCTCGGAGCCGTATTCGGTGTGGGCCGGGCGCGCCGACGGCGAGGGACGGATCAAGCTGATGAGCCCCAACGACGGGCGCTACCACGTCAATCCGGCCACCGACGGGAAGACGGTGGTGTGGCAGGCGTACGGCTCCGACGGCGTCGACGTGCTGGCCAGGCCGCTCGCGGGCGGCCCCGTGAAGAAGCTCTGGCACGGCCGGGCCCCCGGCAGCTCGGTGGACGTCGACGGTGACCTCGTCGCCTTCGACTACGTGACCTACGGCGGGCGGCGGGCCGTGGCCCATCTGAGCATCAAGGACCCGGCGAACGTGGAGAGCATCGGCGGGGGCACCTACCACCGGGCCTGGGCTCCGTCGGTGAGCCACGGCAGGGTCGCCTACCAGGAGAGACGGCGGGTACGCGCCGAGTACGCGGTCAGCACGCGGGTCATCGACGTCGCGACCGGCGAGAACAAGGCGGTCCAAGTGACCACGGACGGCACGGGTCTCGGCCCGACGGCCATCAACGGCACGCATGTCTTCTGGCTCCTCGACGACGACCCCACGGACGGGAAGAGGGCCCTGCGGCGCGCCGCGCTCGACGGTTCCGGTGTGGTGGACCTCAGCCCGGAGACCGGGCCGGACGCGTTGAACGCCTACGACCTGACGGTCTCCGAGGACAGGGTGACGGTCGGCTCCTACCTGGCCGGCGCCCCGATCGGCAATGAATCGGCGCCGAAGCTGTACCAGTTCGCCGCGTCGGGTGCACCCGACGATCCGGCCACCCGCAAGGGCCGGGTCTCCTGCAACCGCGGCGAGCAGTCGTCGGCTTCCGCGGTCGGGAGCGGCCGGGTGGTGTGGCTGGACTCGACCACCGGCATCACCGCTGTGGTGACCCGCACTCGGCCGGCGGGCCGCTGCGGCTGACCGCAAAGGCGGGACCGGCAGGGGCCGTCGGCCTGCTCGGGTGTGTCCCCGGGCGGACCGGCGGCCCCTGTGCCATGTGCCATGGGCCGCCGGCCTCGACCGGGACGACAGCCCCGTCAGCCGATCCCGTCAGCCGGTCCCGTCGGCCGCCGCCCGCTCCCAGGCCGCGTCCCGCAGCAGGCGCAGCCCGTTCAGGCCGACGAGGACCGTGGAGCCCTCGTGGCCCGCGACACCGAGGGGCAGCGGCAGCGTGCCGGCGAGGTCCCAGACGACGAGGCCGGTGATGAAGACCCCGGCGATGACGAGGTTCTGAACGACCAGTTTCCGGGCGCGGCGGGAGAGGGCGACGGTGGCGGGGACGGCGGCGAGTTCGTCGCGGACGATCACCGCGTCGGCGGTCTCCAGGGCGAGGTCGGAGCCCGCCCGGCCCATGGCGACGCCGACGTGGGCGGCTGCCAGCGCGGGCGCGTCGTTGACGCCGTCCCCGACGACCATCACCTTGCGGCCCGCCGCCTCCATCTCCTTGACCGCGGCCATCTTGTCCTGCGGCAGCAGCCCGGCGCGCACGTCCTCGATGCCTGCCTCGGCGGCCAGGTGGGCGGCGGCCCGGGGGTTGTCGCCGGTGAGCAGGGCCGGGGCGGTGCCGGTGAGCGCGGTGAGGGCGGCGACGGTGGCGGCGGCGTCGGGCCGCAGCCGGTCCGCGATGCCGAGGACGCCGGCGGGGTCGCCGTCGACGACCACGACCACGGCGGTACGGCCGGAGGCCTCAAGTGCCTCGGCGAGCGCCACGACCTCGCCGTCAGGGGCGTCGAGCAGCCGGGCCGGGGCCCCCACCTCGACGGTACGGCCGTCGACGACCGCCTTCACGCCGAGGCCGGGCGCGGAGGTGAAGTCCTGCGCGGCGGGCAGGTCGATACGCCGGTCGCGGGCGGCGTCGACCACCGCCCGGGCCAGCGGATGTTCACTGGCGTGCTCGGCCGCCGCGGCGAGCCTCAGCAACTCGTCCTCGTCCAGGCCGCAGCCGGGCAGCGGCCGTACGTCGACCACCCGCGGCGTGCCTTCGGTGAGGGTGCCGGTCTTGTCCAGCGCTACGGCGTCGACCTGGCCGAGGCGTTCCATCACCACCGCCGACTTCACCAGCACGCCGTGCCGGCCGGCGATGGCGATGGCCGACAGCAGGGGCGGCATCGTGGCCAGGACCACCGCGCAGGGCGAGGCCACGATCATGAAGGTCATGGCGCGCAGCAGCGCCGCGGAGAACTCCTCGCCGAAGGCGAGCGGGACGCCGAACACGGCGAGCGTCGCGGCCACCATGCCCAGCGAGTAGCGCTGTTCGACCTTTTCGATGAACAGCTGCGTGGGCGCCTTGGTCTCGGACGCCTCTTCCACCATCCGTACGATCCGGGCGATCACGGAGTCGGAGGCGTCGCGCTCGACGCGGACGCGCAGGGCGCCGGTGCCGTTGAGGGTGCCCGCGAACACCTCGTCGCCCGGCTCCTTCGCGGCGGGGAGCGGTTCGCCGGTGATGCTCGCCTGGTCCACCTCACTGGCTCCGTCCAGCACCCGGCCGTCGGCTCCGACGCGCTCGCCGGGCCGGACGAGGACGGTGTCGCCGACCGTCAACTCCTCCACGGCGACGGTCTGTTCGGTGCCGTCTGCGGCGATCCGGGTGGCCGTGGCGGGGGCCAGGTCGAGCAGGCCGCGCACGGAGTCGGCGGTGCGGGCGGTGGCGAGCGCCTCCAGGGCGCCCGAGGTCGCGAAGATGACGATCAGCAGGGCCCCGTCCATGACCTGCCCGATCGAGGCGGCGCCGAGCGCGGCGACGACCATCAGCAGGTCGACGTCGAGGGTCCTGTCCTTGAGGGCCTTGAGCCCTTCCCAGCCCGGCTCCCAGCCGCCCGTGGCGTAGGCCAGGGCGTACAGCGGGCCCCACGTCCAAGCGGGCGCTCCGGCGAGTTGCAGGGGCAGCGCGAGCAGGAACAGCGCGGTGGCCGCGGCGGCCCAGCGGACCTCCGGCAACGCGAGCAGCCGGGTACGCCGCCGGGGCGCGGCCGTGGCCCGCGCGGACGGAGCGGCGTCGGCCGACGGTGGGGTGAGCGTGGAAGTCATGCCTCCACGATAGAGGAACAAATGAAGACTCATTCATGTCTTCATGTCAGGAGGTGGCTCGCACGGCTCCCCACTTCCGCGTCCGGCGGGTACCGAGCGCCCTGCACACGAGGTAGATCGCGAACGAGATCGTGGTGACGTACGGGCTGATGGGGAGGGATCCGCCGAGGGCCAGCAGGATGCCGCCCTCGATCGAGGCGACCGCGAACACCACGCTCAGAACGGGCAACAGCACCGGTGAGGCCGTGATCCGGGCCGCGGCGGCCGCCGGTGTGACGACGAGCGTGAGGACCAGCAGCGCGCCGACGATCTGGACGGACAGCGCGACCGCGAGGCCCAGCACGATCATGAAGGCGAACGACAGGCCACGCACCGGCACGCCCCGCGCCTCGGCCACCTCCGGGTCGGCACTGGCGAAGGCGAGCGGCCGCCACATCACCGCCAGCGCGACGAGCACCACGGCCGACGTGCCGAGCAGCCAGGACATCTGCGGGGTGTCGACGGCGACGATCTGCCCGGTGAGGATCCCGAACTTGTTCGCCGCCCGACCCTTGTACAGGGCGAGGAACAGCACGCCGAGCCCGAGGCCGAACGGCATGATCGTGCCGATCACCGAGTTGCGGTCCCGGGCGCGGGAGCCGAGCAGCCCGATCGTCCCGGCGGCGATGAGCGAACCGACGATCGAGCCCGCCACGATGTTGACGCCCAGCAGCAGCGCGGCCGAGGCGCCGGCGAACGACAGCTCGCTGATCCCGTGCACCGCGAACGGCAGGTCCCGCATGATCACGAACACGCCCACCAGGCCGCCGACCAGACCGAGCGCCACTCCGGCGATCAGGGAGTTTCGGACCAGGGCGAGCAGTTCGCCGTAGTGGTCGAAGGTGAAGATCTGCTGCCAGATCCCGTCGGCGAGGGTCATGGCCGTACTCCGTGCGGTAGTTCGGGGTGGTGCGGCGACCTGTCCGCCTCGTCGGGTACGGCGACGACCGTGACGCGGTCCCGGACGCGGATGACGTCGACCTGGGTGCCGTACAGCTGCGACAGCGCCTCGGAGGTCAGCACCTCGTCGGGCGTGCCGACCCGGTAGCCGCCGCGGGCGAGGTAGAGCACACGGTCCACCAGTCCCAGCACGGGGTTGATCTCGTGGGTCACGAACACCACGGCCGTACCGTGGGAGCGGCGCCGGGCGTCCACCAGTTCCGTGACGGCCCGCTGGTGGTGCAGGTCGAGGGAGAGCAACGGTTCGTCGCAGAGCAGGATCCGCGGGTCGGTCACCAGCGCCTGCCCGATGCGTACGCGCTGCCGTTCGCCGCCGGAGAGCAGGCCGACGGGGACGTCCGCGTACGCCGTGGCGCCGACCGAGGCGAGGACCTCGTCCACGCGACGGCGTACGGCGGCCGTGCGCGGCCGGGGTCCGAAGCGGTGCCCGTCGATGCCGAAGCGGACCAGGTCGCGGGCGCGCAGCATCGCCTGCGCGGACAGCGTCGCCTGCTGGGGGACGTAGCCGACGTGCCGGCTGCCCTTGCGGGGCGGGCGGCCGAGGACCGTCAACATGCCGTCGGACAACTGCCGTTGACCCAGCAGGGCCCGTACGAAGCTGGTCTTGCCCGCCCCGTTGGGGCCGAGTACGGCCAGGAACTCGCCCGGCCGCACATCGAGGTCGAGGCCTTGCCACAGCACGCGCTCGCCGTAGGACAGGGCCGCTCCGCGCAGACTGATCAGCGCGGTGTCGTCGGCGGCCACGGTGGAGGGCCTCACTTGGCCAGCGCGCTCGCGAGCGCGTCGACGTTGGCGGTCATCCAGCCGAGGTAGTCCTTGCCGTGCGGAAGCGTCTCGGTCACGGGGACCACGGGAATCCCGGCGGCCTTGGCGGCCTGCTCGGCCTTCTCGGTCTGGGGGCCGGAGGTCTGCTCGTTGTAGACCAGCGCCTTGACCTTCTTGTCGGAGAACAGCGCCAGCGTCTCCTGAAGGGTCCGGGCGGAGACGTCGCCGCCTTCCTCGATGGCCTCGCTGAACTCCGCGGGCGTCGCGTTCTCCAGCCCGGCGGCCTGGAGCAGGTACAGCGGCACGGGCTCGGTGATGGCCACGCGCTCGCCGCCGTGGTCGGCCTTGATCCGGGCTTCCTTCTGCTCCAGCGGCTTGAGCTTCTCCTCGAAGCCCTTGGCGTTCTTGGTGAAGGTGGCGGCGTCGGCCGGGTCGGCCTCGGCCAGGGCGGCGGCGATGCGGTCGGCGAGCTTGGCGACCGTGGGGAAGTCGTACCAGACGTGCTCGTTGAGCTCCCCGCCCGCCGGGGCCGTCTTCCCGGAGACCTTGACCGCGTTGATCACCTCGGCGGACGAGTCGCCGCTCTTCAGCATGCGGTCGATGAAGTCGTCGTAACCTCCGCCGTTCTCGATGACGACCTTGGCCTTGGAAAGCGCCAACCGGTTCTGGGTGCTGGCCTCGTAGGAGTGCGGATCCTGGTCGGGGTCGCTGATGACCGAGGTGACCTGCACCTTGCCGCCGCCTATTCGCTCGGCCATGTCGCCGTAGACGTTCGTGGAGGCGACGACCGGGATGACGGTCGCCGCGGCGGGGCTCTGCGCGGCATCGTTGTCATCACTTCCGGAGCCGGACGAACCGCCGCAGCCGGCAAGGCAGATGAGGCAGGCACTGACTATGAGCGGGGCGAGGAGTCGGGTCGAGGGCGCGGGCATGGATTCCTCCGAGGCAGGGGAAGACGGCGAATGTCCGCCGAGCTCCATCCAGCCCGGCTTCGACCCACGCTAGATGAAAACGGATGTCAAATGCGTCTTCAGGCCGTCCGCCGGGGCAACCCTTACCGAGAACTCACCTTCAGCCAGGTCAGGGGGCGGGCACCTCGTCCAGCAGCTGCGGACCGTTGTTGCGGACGCTGTTGACGGCCGGAGAGACCGGGCGCGCGTCCAGGTGACCGTCTGCCGGTGGGGTGAGCAGGGCGCGCAGGTCGTCGGTCGACCGGTGCTCGGGGTCGAGCCAGGCGTCGTAGTGCTCGGGGGTGAGGGCGAGCGGCATGCGGGGATGGATGCGGCCGGCGGCGTCGGTGGCCTCGGTGGTGATGATGGTGCAGGTCAGCAGCCAGGCGGCGGGATCGTCGGCATCCTTGATCTCGGGATCCCGCCAGAACTCGTACAGCCCGGCAAGGGCCAGCACCTGCCCGTCCTCCGGGTGGATGAAGTACGGCTGCTTGCGGACCTTGCCCGACGTGCCGTCCTTGACCTCGTCCCACTCGTAGAAGCCGTCGGCCGGCAGCAGACAGCGGCGTTTGACGAACGCCCGGCGGAAGGCGGGTTTCTCGTGCACGGTCTCCACCCGCGCGTTGATCAGCTTCGCGCCGATCTTCGCGTCCTTCGCCCACGAGGGCACCAGACCCCACCGCAGCGGCCGCAGCCGGCGCCGCGCGGGTTCGTCCTCGTCGGCGCCGCGTGGTGTGCGCTCCAGGACGGCCCAGACCTCGTCGGTCGGCGCCACGTTCCAGCTGGGCGCGAGGGTTTCCTCCGGATGCCACTCGGCTACCTGGAAGAGCTGGGCGAGATCCTCGGGGCTGCGGGTGGAGGCATAACGGCCGCACATAGCGCCACTGTGCCACGGCGTGGTCAATCGGTCCTCACAAGCAGGTCAGGACAGGCTGGTCAGGATCTGTGGCGAGAGGTTCTTGATCATGGTGTTGGTCCAGCGCAGCTGCCGCAGCGTCTGCGGATGGCAGGCGGAGGCCAGGGCGAGGAGCGGGTCGTCCCTGGTGGCCTGTGCGGCCTGGGCGAGCATCTCCCAGTACAGGGAGTTCTCCGTGGCGTCGAGGTGCAGCTCGCGCAGGTCGCGCAGCAGCAGGAGGCCCGGTTCCGGGCGCCGGCCCACCGCCTCGGCCGCCTTCTGCCTGAGCGTCGACAGCAGGCCCGAGGTGTCGTGGTCGGCAGGGCCGGCGAGGTTCACGCCGTGGTCGCGGCCGGTGTCGGCCACCCGTTGGACGTGTTCGCGGGACCAGCGGGCGAGGTCGGTGGCGACATGGTGGACCTCGTGCTCCGTGCGATGACGTTCCGCGACGGCCGTCAGCTCGTCCGCCAGGCGCTGTTCGCCGTGGTGGAGGGCGCGCAGGGTGAGGGTGATGCCGTTCATCCGGCGTCCTCCTTCACGAGGGCGGCGGGGCCGCCGGTCGTGCCCGGCACGGCGTCCGCGCGGGAGGGCGCGGAGGCGGTGGTCGTCGGTGCGGGAGCGGGGTGGCCGTCACCGCGTTCGACGCGGCGGAGGGCGGCCGCGGCGGTCTTGAACAGCGGCTGCTTGGAGACGGGGTCCCAGTCGGTGACGGTGGTCTCGTTCGCGGCGCGCCCGGCCGTCTCGCCGTCCGGCGCGTGCCCGGCCTTGGTGTCCCAGTAGCCGTAGTGGAAGGGGACGAAGAGCAGTCCCGGCCGGATGCCCGTCACCCGCAGCCGCCCGCGCATCGCGCCGCGCGGCGTGCTGACCTCCACCAGGTCGCCCTCCTCCAGTGCGAGCGCGGACGCGTCGGACGCGGAGGCTTCCACCCATACGTCGGGGGCGGCCTCGTTCAGCTGGGGGGTGCGCCCGGTCTTCGTACGGGTGTGGAAGTGGTAGATCGTCCGGCCGGTGGCCAGCTGGAACGGGTACTGGTCGTCGGGCTGTTCGTGCGGCGGCAGATACGCGGCCGCCCTGATCACGGCCTTGCCCTCCGGGTTGAGCGAG
The DNA here is from genome assembly GCF_041261225.1 of Streptomyces sp. V4I8. Lineage (GTDB taxonomy): Bacteria > Actinomycetota > Actinomycetes > Streptomycetales > Streptomycetaceae > Streptomyces. The sequence goes on along the minus strand of NZ_JBGCCN010000001.1, from coordinate 9,419,396 downwards.
CGGTACTCGACGACGTCGTCGGTCGCGCCGGTCTCCAGGTCCTTGCCGTAGGACTCGCAGACGTCGGGGTGTGCCCAGGTGATGCCGTCGGTGTAGAGGCGTTGCGTGCCGTGCGGGGCGTCCTCGTCGCACGGCCACTGGATGCCGGTCCCGCCGCGCAGTCGCGCGTGGGTGAGGCCGGTGTAGTCGCAGGGGCGGCCGGCGCTGCACCGCTTCCACGCCTCGAACGCGGACTCCGGGTCGTGCCAGGTGATCAGCGGGCCGCCGTCCTTGTCCCGGAGCTCCATGCGGGCCGCGTAGTCGAGGAAGATCTCCAGGTCGGGCCTGGCCTCGCCAGGCGGTTCGACGGCCTTGTCGGACAGGTGGACGGTGCGGTCGGCGTTGGTGAAGGTGCCGGTCTTCTCGCCCCATGTCGCCGCGGGCAGTACCACGTCCGCCAGCTGCGCGGTCTCGGTGAGGAACAGGTCCTGCACCACCACGAAGAGGCGCTCCTGGGCCAGGATCGAGCGGATCCGGGACAGCTCGGGCAGCGACACCGCGGGGTTGGTGCCGGTGACCCACAGCATGCGCAGCGAGCCCTGTTCGGCGTAGCGGAACATCTGCATCGCGTGGGTGGGCGGGGCGTAGTGCGGGATGGTCTTCGGGTCGACGTTCCACAGGTCGGCCAGCTCGGCGATGTGCGCGTCGTTCTGCCAGTTGCGGAAGCCCGGCAGATCCCCGTCGGCGCCGCACTCGCGGGTGTTCTGCGCGGTGGGCTGCCCGTTCATCTGGAGCACGCCCGCGCCGGGCCGGCCGAGCATGCCGCGGATCAGGTGGAGGTTGTTGACCTGTACGGCGGCCGCGGTGGCCTGGTGGGACTGGTAGACGCCCTGGAGCACGGTGGACAGGAGCCGGTCGGCCGAGCCGAGGAGTTCGGCGGCCTCGGTGATGCGGGCGGCGGGTACGTCGCAGATCGCCGCCGCCCACTCGGGGGTGCTGTCCCGCACCCGGGAGGCCAGCTCCTCGTAGCCGACGGTGTGGGCCGCGATGTAGTCGTGGTCGACGCGGTCGGTACGGATGATCTCGTGCAGCAGCGCGTTGAGCAGTGCCACGTTCGTGCCGAGGCGGGGCGCCAGGTGCACCGTGGCCTCGCGGGCCACCGGTGTGGGGCGCGGGTCGACGCACAGCAGGCGGGGCGGATCCGCGCCCTCCAGCCGGTCCAGGACGCGCATCCACTGCACGGGCTGTGTCTCGGCGAGGTTGTGGCCGAACAGTGCGATGACGTCGGCGTGGTCGATGTCGTCGTAGGTGCCGGGCTGTCCGTCGCAGCCGAAGGACTCCTTCAGCGCCTCGGCGGCGGTGGACGTGCACAGGCGGGTGTTGCCGTCGAGGTGGTTGGTGCCGATGCCGGCCCGGGCCAGCACGGCGAGCGTGTAGTACTCCTCCAGGTAGAGCTGGCCGGTGGTGTAGAAGCCGATCGCTCCCGGGCCGCGTTCCTCCAGCAGTTCCCGGGAGTGGGCCACGATCCTGTCCATCGCGGTGGCCCAGTCGCACTCCACGAGGCGTCCGTCCCGGCGCACGAGCGGCCTCGTCAGCCGGTCGGGGGAGGCGTTGGCCTGCCAGGCGAAGAGGTCCTTGGGCTCCAGCCGGCCGCGGTTCACACGGTCCTGCGCCCGGCCGCGCACCCCGACCATGCGCCCGTCCAGGACCGCGATGTCCATCGCGTCCCCGTCGGAGTGCAGGATCGACGCGGCCTGCACCCACCGCTGCACGCCGCCCGCGTCGACCCCGTCGGCGAGGCACGTGTCCACCCGCACGGGCCACGCCTCGTCCCGGCCGTACGGGGTACGACTCCCCCACGGCAACGCGATCCTGTCCACCGAGACGTCCATACCCACCTCCCGGAGACCAGCGACGACGCCTGGCGCGCGGTGCATCCCCGGTACCCCTGGCCACGGCTGCCTAACGCCGCCCCGTTGTCAGCCCTCCACGCCCGTCGCGGTGTGGGCGGCGCCGACCGGCTTGGATTCCGGGGAGCCGCGCTGGCGCAGGTAGATCGACAGGACGACCATGGAGGCGACCGCCAGCAGCTCGGACTGCCAGTTCTGGAAGGTGCGGTTCCAGAAGTCGGCCCCGGTGATGTACCGGGCCCAGCTGACGGGGGCCTGGAGGTCGCGCAGTCGCTGTTCGTTGTAGGCGGCGGCGCCGGTGACGGACTGGGCCAGCCAGGACAGCAGGAAGATGCCTCCCATCACCAGGCCCAGCGACCTGGAGTACACCGCCTGGCGCCAGCCGCCGACGCGTGCCCAGCGGGGAGCGTCGGCCGGGGCGTGCTCCCCGGTGAGCTGGTCCTCGTCGGACTCGGGGCCTGCCTTGTCGAGCTCCTTGGACTCCGGCGAGCCGCGCTGGAGCAGCCAGACGGTGACGAAGATGTAGAGGAAGAACTGCAGGTACTCGGACTGCCAGTTCTCCGTCACATCGACGGCGAAGTCCGACGAGGTCAGGTAGGCGCCCAGGCCGATCGGCTGCATTCCGTCGCTGACCAGCGCGTTGTTGAAGTCAGCGTGCCCCGCGATCGCCTGTCCGCACAGGGCCAGCAGAAAGCCGGTCCCGAACGCCAGGCTCAGGCCGTTCTCGCGCAGGAAGCGACGCACGGTCATCGGTGCATCAGCCCCAGCGTCATGAAGTAGGCGAGGCCGCCGAGCACGAGAAGCAGGCACAGGCTGAACATGGTCCGCACCGTGCCCTCACCCGCCCTTGACCGTGCAGTCGTACGGCTGCTCCGGGCGGGGCGTGCACCCGGCGGCGGTCACCTTCCAGCCGGACGGGAAGTGGGCCAGGAACAGCGTGTCGTCGGTGAGGACGACCCGGGCCTGATCGCCGTACACGTCGACCTTGCGGACCGTGTGCCCGGCGGGCAGCCGCTCCTGGACCACCGCCTGAGCGCAGGACGTCCGCTCGGACTTCTCCAGTTCGTCGAGCGTTCTCGGCGCCAGCAGAGCGCACGCCCGTCTGCCGTCGGCCCGTTGCAGGGCGCCCGTGAATCCGGTCGCGGCAGCGGATGCGGCGTCGCCGCGCTCGCCCCGCGGCGGCACCGCAGCCGGTCGTCACGGCGAGCGCGGCCACCAGAAGGCCGCGGCACCCTCTACTGATCGGCATCGCGCATCGCATCCGCTCACGTCGTGACCTCTGTGGCGTGGAGGATCAGCATCGACGACGAGCCGGCGGGCCGCACGGTGAAAGGCGGCCACACGGGTTACGTGGGAGCCGGGTCGTCCACGGGTACTCGGTGGCCGCACGGCGGTGAAAGGCACCGCCCCACTCCACGGAGGGACGTTCCCATGACTCAGCATGTCCGCGACGTCATGACGTCCGACCTTACGACCGTCGAACCGCTGACCTCGGTCCAGACGGTGGCCCGGATGATGCGCGACGAGAACATCGGCGCCGTGCTGGTCACCGAGGGCGAGCAGCTGCGCGGCCTGGTCAGCGACCGTGACCTGGTGATCCGCGCCATGGCCGAGGGCGGCGATCCCGGCAACACGACCGTGGCCGAGGCGTGCAGCGAGGATCTGGTCACGGTGAAGCCCGACGACGACCTGGGGCTCGCGGTGAAGGTGATGCGTGAGCATTCCGTCCGGCGTGTACCGGTCGTCGACCAGGAACGTCACGCGGTGGGCATCGTCTCCATCGGTGACCTGGCCATCGAGCGCGATCCCGAATCGGCTCTCGGCGACATCAGCGCCGCGCGCCCCAACAGGTGAACGGACTTCGCAGCAACCCATCCCGGAGAGGAGGGTGTGCCATGACGAACCCCGATCCCGAGCCGACACGAACTCCACATCTCGACCCCGGGGGCCTCGTGCCACCCGGTGAGACCCCGCCCGCCGAGGAGAGCAGTACGTCCGGCATCTCCTATCCCCAGTCCGATCTGCGCAGGGGCTGGGGGCCGGGGCCGCTCGTCCTGATCATGCTGGTGGTGGTCCTGGTGGCGATCGGGCTGATCGCCATGGCGGTGGCTTTGTAGACGGTTCACGCGTGCAGGTGCCGTTCCAGCCAGTCCGCGGCGGCCCGGCGGAACAGGCGCCGGTTGTCCGAGCGCAGGAAGTCGTGGCCCTCGTCGCGAAGGGTCAGCAGCTCGGCGTCGAGGCCACGTTCACGCGCGGCGCGTACGAACTGCTGGGACTCCCCCGGCGGCACGTTGGTGTCGTGTTCGCCGTGGACGGCGAGGAGCGGGACACGCAGCGCGTCGATGCGGCTCATCGGCGACAGGGCATGCAGAAGCTCACGGTCGCGTTCCGGGTGGCCGTACTTGTGCGCGGCCGATTCCGCGATCCACGGCTCGGTGCCGGCGAAGAAGGTGAGAAAGTCCGACATCCCGCAGACGGCGACAGCGGCGCGGAACAGATCCGGGTGCCAGACGACGGAGGCGAAGGTCAGATAGCCGCCGTACGAGCGGCCCATGACCGCCAGCCGCGTCGGATCGGCCGGGCCGGCCATGACGGCGTGGCCCGCGCAGTCGGCGACGTCGTCGAACGCCGCGAAGCGTCCTGCGCCGAGGTCGGCGTCGACGAAGGAGCGGCCGTGCCCCAGGGAGCCGCGGACGTCGGGCGCGAAGACGTCCAGGCCTCGCCCGACCAGCTCGTGGTAGAGCGGGTGGAACACCGGACGTTCCTGTTCCTCGGGACCGCCGTGCAGATGGATCACGCACGGCGCCGGTTCGTCGGAGGGACGTCCGGGCGCCCTGTAGTACCAGCCGCTCAGGGGCAGCCCGTCCCTCGCTGTGAGCCGCAGGGGGACGGGGCGCACCGGCGGGCGGCCCGGCGGGACGGCATCCCGGTCCTGGGAGGACCACGGGGTGCGCAGCATGGCCACGCCTTCGTGGGCCCACCAGACACCCGGCCGGCGCTGTGACCCGGACAGGGCGAGCAGCAGGCGCCCGGTGCCGGCGGCCGTCACGCGGGTGACGACCTCGTGGGGCAGGGGAACGGGCCGTGCGGGGCCCGTGCTGTCCGGGGCCTGCCGGGCCGGGAAGGTCTCGACGAGTTCCAGCTCGCTCGCCCCCTGGACGTTCCAGGCCAGCGCGGCCGTGCGGCCGTCGTGCGCGAGCGCCAGGAGTTCGAGGTCGCTGCCCTCGCGTTCCGCCACGAGGGACACACCGTGTGACCCGCCGTCGGTGTCCAGAGCGACGGCGAAGAGCGCCGCGTACCCCTGGGCGGCGTTGCTGCGCAGCCACAGGGTCCGTCCGTCCGGGGAGAACCGGCCGATCCACGGGTCGCCGTCGGCGACCGGCATGGCGAAGGTGTTCTCCGAGTCGGCGGTGCGCCGGACGACGGCCTCGCGCCGTCCGCGCGGCCCCCGTCGCAGCAGCGCGAGGCCGCCGTCGCGGCTGAGATCGCACAGCCGCAGGGAGGCGGCGTGCGTCTCCGTGGTGAGCAGAACGGGGGAAGCCAGGCCGTCGGGGTCGATCAGGTAGACCGACAGGCCTCCGTCGGGCCGGACGGCGGGTGCGGCCGGAGGTGCCATGCCGGGTGCGGCCGGAGAGGTGGTGCCGGCCGGTGTGCCGCTCGACTCCCGGCCGTGCGCCGCGTCGTAGGCGGCGGGGCCGAGGAGCGTCGCGCGACCGTCCCGGTCCGCCCAGTCGGCTGCCAGGCGGGTGCCGTCGAAGTGGCCGTCAGCCGGGTCCGGTTCCGTCACGGTGTGCCCTGCGAAGCCCTCGTACCGCGGGGCGGCAGGCGCCGCGAAGGTGACGGCGACGGCGGAGCTGTCGTGCGCCCAGCACCCCAGATAGGCGGAACTGGCCGGGTCGGACCCTGCCAGGAGGCGGCGGCCGGTGCCGTCGGGCCGCACGCACAGCACGCGTGAGTGCTCACCGCCGCCCGGCGCGGTGGTGTACGCGATCCAGCGGCCGTCCGGTGACCAGAGCACCTCCTTGACGGGATCCGGTGAGGAGTCGAGGAGCCGGACCTCGTCGCTGTCGACGGAGCCGGCCCAGAGCTGGGGCACACCGCCCCGGTCGCAGATGAAGGCCGTCTCGGTGCCGTCGGCGTTGGCCGAGGGGTACCAGCAGCCGTGCGCGCGCAGCCGGGTCACGGCGTCGCGCGGGCCGCCCGCCTCGGGCAACGGCACCGGCTCCGGGGCGGCGCGGGCAGCCTCGTGGAGGTCCCCCGTCCGGCTGTCCCGGGGGTGCACGGAGGCCGAGGCGAGGGTCCCGGGACGCATGAACGCGGGCGCCGGGACCTGCGCCCCCCGCATGCCCCCGTCGTCGGTCACTTGATTCCGTGGGTCTGCAGCCATATCTCCAGCAAAGCAATCTGCCACAGGGCGTTCGCCCCGCGCCTGGTCCGGTGCTCGTCGGGTGCCGCGAGAAGCTCGGCCACGTACGACTCCTGGAACAGGCCGCGTCGCTTCGCCTCAGGTGCCTCGAGTGCCGCACGCACGCGTTGCAGGACGGGACCCGCCATGTGCCGGATGGCCGGGACGGGGAAATAGCCCTTGGGGCGGTCGACGACCTCGCGGGGCAGGAGCTTGCGGCCCGCCTCCTTCACTATGCCCTTGCCGCCGTCGGCGAGTTTCAGCTCCGGCGGGCAGGCGGCCGCCAGCTCCACCAGTTCGTGGTCGAGGAAGGGCACCCGGGCCTCCAGGCCCCAGGCCATGGTCATGTTGTCGACCCGCTTGACGGGGTCGTCGACGAGCATGACGTGCGTGTCCAGCCGGAGAGCGGCGTCCAGCGCGGTCTGCGCCCCCGGCGCCGCCATGTGATCGCGGACGAAGCTGTCCGAGACGTCGTCGCGGGGCAGCATCTCCGGCCGCAGGACCCGGGCGAGGTCGGTGTGCGGCCGGTCGAAGTACGTCGCGGCGTACCGCTCCGGTTCGTCCTCGCGGGAGACCTCGGCCAGCTGCGGGTACCAGTGGTAGCCGGCGAAGACCTCGTCGGCACCCTGCCCGCTCTGCACCACCTTGACCTCCTTGGACACCTGCTCGGAAAGCAGGTAGAAGGCGACCACGTCGTGGCTGGTCATCGGCTCGCTCATGGCCCCGATCGCCCCGTCCAGGGCCGTCGACACCCGGTCGGAGGGCACCATCAGCTGCTGGTGGGCGGTGCCGAACTCACGGGCCACCAGGTCCGAGTAGTGGAACTCGTCGCCCTTCTCACCGCCCTCGGTCTCGAACCCGACGCTGAACGTCCTCAGGTCACGCTGTCCCTCGTCGGCCAGGAGCGCGACGATCAGACTGGAGTCGAGGCCACCGGAGAGCAGGACACCGACCTCCACGTCGGACACCATCCTGCGGCGTACGGCCGTGCGCAGTCCGTCCAGCACCGCGTCCCGCCATTCGTCCGCGCCCATGCCGGCGCACTCGGCACGGCGCGTGTAGGACGGCTGCCAGTAGCGGTGGTCCCGGTGCGTGCCGTCCGGTTCGATGACCCGCACGGTGGCGGGCGGGAGCTTGCGCACCCCGTTGAGGACGGTGCGCGGCGCCGGGACGGTGGCGTGCCAGCTCAGATAGTGGTGGAGGGCCACCGGGTCGAGGGAGGTGTCCACGTCTCCGGCGGCGAGGAGGGCGGGCAGGGTCGAGGCGAACCGCAGCCGGCCCGGTGTCCGCGCCAGGTACAGGGGCTTGATCCCGAGCCGGTCCCGGGCGAGGACGACCCGGCCGGTCCGGTGCTCGACGATCGCGAAGGCGAACATGCCGAGGAAGTGCTCGACGCAGGCGGTACCCCACTGCTGGTAGGCCTTGAGCACCACTTCCGTGTCCGACGTCGACGTGAACCGGTGCCCGAGGCCGCGCAGTTCCTCGCGCAGCTCCGGATGGTTGTACACACAGCCGTTGAAGACGCCGGTGACCTCGCCGCGGGCATCGGTCATCGGCTGGGCTCCGCGGTCCGAGAGGTCGATGATCTTCAGTCGCCGGTGTCCCAGCGCGACCGCCCCCTGCGCCCAGGTGCCCTGCCCGTCGGGCCCACGGGTGGCGAGCATGCCACTCATACGTTTGACCGCCGCCAGGTCGGCTCGCCGGCCGTCGAAGCGGATCTCCCCGGTCAGACCGCACATGACGGCCCGCCTCCCTTCCGCGCCCCGGCATCGACACGCTGGGGCGGGAGCGCCGGCAGGCGCCCGTCGGTCGGGATCCGGTCGGTGGTGCGAGACATCACGAAACCCCTTCTGCACGCGGAGAAGAACTTCGTCGTACGGCCGCGCGGCCTGCCGGAGCGGCTCCTGCCGCTGGCGGCACGATGCGCCGGCGACCGCGGACCGATGGGCGGCCCGGAGACGTTCACCGGCACGTCAGCGTCCGATGCCGTCTATCGAACCGCGCCCTGCGGAGGAGCGCGAACCGCCCGCGACGACCGTCGGGGCGAGTTCGCGGTCGAGCCGCCGCCGGACGGGCGTGCGCTGTCCGCGCTCGCCCCGGGTCTCGGCGATCAGCATGTCGACGCAGCCCAGCAGGTCCTCCTCCTGGGCCGCACGGCGGATGCGCCGGGCGGCGCTTCCGTCCGCCAGGGCCGCCTCGGTCAGCTCCCGGACGGTGTGCCAGTCTCCGTGAGCCTCCAGGGCGGGCCGCAGCCGGACGAGCAGGTTCCGCACGACCTGCTGCGCGGGAGCCTCCTGGTGCGTCTCGGGGTCGACCAGTGTGCCTTCGAGCCCGGACCGGGCGGCCCGCCATGTCGCACCCCGCAGCCACTCGTGCCGGCCCGTGCACGCGGAGGCGTCGGGTCGGCTGAGCCGTTCGAGGGCCTCGGTCACCAGGGCGCGGAAGAGTCCGGCGATGAGGACGACGGTCTCCGGGTGCGGGCAGGCGTCGCAGGTGCGCAGTTCCAGCGTGGGCAGATGGGCGGAGGGGCGGACGTCGTAGTAGATCATCCCCTCGTCGCTGATGATCCCGGCCCGTACGAGGTCGTCCACCGCGGCGTCGTACTCGGCGGCGTTCGGGAAGCAGCCGACCGGCCCGGCGGTGGGCCAGCGCTGCCACAGCAAGGTCCGCCAGCTCGCGTATCCCGTGTCGGCGCCCTGCCAGAGCGGTGAGCTGGCGGAGAGGGCCAGCAGGACCGGCAGCGAGGGCGAGACCTCGCACATGGCCCGCACGGCGGTGTCGCGGTCGGGTACGTCCACATGGACCTGTGCGCCGCAGATGAGCTGCTCGTCGGCGATTTTGCGGTACTCCTCGGTCATGTGGCGGTAGCGTTCCTCGGCGGTGGGCGGCATCAGGGCCGCGGGGGCCAGGGGGGCCGTACCGGCGGCCATCACGGCCAGCCCCAGGGAGGAGGCGGCCGTGTCGAGCTGCCTGCGCGTCCTGGTGAGGTCCTCGTACAGGTCGTGCAGGGATGTGTGCACTCCGCTGTTGGACTCCACCGTGCACTGATGCAGCTCGGTCGTGAAGGTCTGTCTGGAAAGCCGTCGCAGGACCGCGTCGGCGCGCGAGACGAGCCTTCCGCTCTCCACCTCCAGGACGTGGAACTCCTCCTCCACTCCGATGCACATGGTCACGGTCGCTCCTCGGGATCCGAGCGCCTGCCCACAGGGTGGGGGTGCCCCGCCCTGGGCGGATGCGGCGGTTTGTGGTGTGCTCTGAGTTCCCCTATTACGCGCGGGTAAGCGCGGCGCCGGTTCACCGGTCGGAGGGGTCGGACGACAGGCCGGTCAGGTCGGCCGCCGCGTGGACGGGCTCCATGCGCGGGCCGATCCATTCGCACAGCAGGACGGTGGCGTCGTCCTGGAGCCGGCCGTCGTGGTATTCGAGGACTGCGTGGATGAGGCGGCGCAACGTTTCGGGGACGGGCAGACCGTCGGCGTGGTGGCGGATGAGGAAGTCCGTGAAGCGTTTCCAGACCGAATTCCCGGTCACCGGGGCGGCGCGCCTCGGTGATGCCGTCGGTGTAAGTTGCGCTGCAGGTCGGCCACGTAGATCAGCACCTCGTGCAGTGAGGCGGCGCGTGCGCATTCGGACGCCTTGGCCGAAGCAGCTCGATCGGCATGAGATGGCTGGCGTACAGCAGACCGGCGAGCATCCGACGTCCGCCCTCGCCGCTCCGCCCCATGGCCGTCCACCTCCGTTCGCCGCGGTGGAAGTCCGTCGTATGGAAGTCCGTCGCGTGGAAGTCCGTCGTTTGGAAGTCCGCCGCGTGGAAGTCGTCGCGGTGGAAGCCACTCATCGGCACGCCACGGGTACCCGCTCCGCGGCGTCTCAGAGGCTGCTCCGACGGTCCGGTCGCAGGGGGCGGGCCGTCAGCGCACCGAATGCCCCCGCCACGATGCAGGCGTATCGTCCGTTCATGGACGCATAGGGCGGCCGGCGCCCACTGGGTGCCCCGGTGAGTTCCCAGTGGACAGGTGGGTTCCCCCGGGCCGCTGCCACCGGCAGGGGGTGAGGGTGTGCCTGACGTCGCCCGCTCCGTGACCGGAACGGGCTTCGGTCCGGAGTTGACGGCTGCCCTGGTGCAGGGCATGCGGGACACCGGCGCCGGTGTGGGCGCCATGTACTTGCTGGATCCGGGCGAGCGGGTGCTGAGGCTGGCGGTGCTGAGCGGGGTCCCCTGGGAGATCGCCGCGCCGTGGAAGCGGGCCGCCCTCGGGGCCTCGACGCCCGGTGGCCGACGCCCTGCGGGGACACAACCTGGTGTGGCTCGCCGGGCAGGAGGAGTTGGCGCGCCGCTATCCGCAGCTGGCCCTCGTGCTGCCGTATCCCTTCGCGTTGGGCGCCGCCCCGATCACCACCGACGGCACTCAGCGGGGCGGGCTCGTACTCCATTGGCCCGGCTCGCGCTCCCCACAGCTGCGCCCGCGGGAACGCGACGCGATCGGCGACGTCTGCCGCCGCCTCGGGTCACTGCTGCGGGATGCCGCCGACAGCGGCCACCCTGTGAAACCCGGCGCCGGCCCGTGTCTGGTGCCCCCGCCGGGGACCAGATCATCCGTGTCGTCCGAGGCGCGGTTCGCGGTGGACTTCGCCGAGCGCCTGCCCGGCGGCTGCTGCGGGCTGGACGGGGACGGCCGGATCACCTTCGCCACCACCACCGCCATGGAGCTCCTGGGCGCGGGCCCGTCCGATCTGCTGGGTGCCCGCCCCTGGGAGGCCTTGCCCTGGCTGAACGAGCCCGTCGCCCAGGACCGCTACCGGGCCGCGGTGCTCAGCCGCGGGCCCACGTCCTTCACGGCTCTGCGTCCGCCCGACCGATGGCTCTCCTTCCGCCTCTACCCGAACGCTTCGGGCATCAGCGTGCGGATCGTCCCCGCCCCGGGGGCCGGAGCCCCCCCCGTCCGTCCGCCGTCCCCCTCCCCGCCCCTCCCTCCGCCACGGGCCGGGCAGCCGTGCTCCACCACCTGATGCACCTGGCGGCGCCCCTGACGCAAGCCGTGGGAGTGCAGGACGTCGTCGACCGGGTCGCCGACCTCGTCCTGCCCGCGACCGGGGCCCAGGCCCTCGCCCTGATGACCGCGGAGGAGGGCCGGCTGCGGATCATCGGCTACCGCGGCGACGGCACACCTATCGCCGTCGTCATCACCCGGGACTGCGTCACCGTCACCGTCACCGTCCAAGCCGGCCAGCGCACGAAGGCTGGCCGAAGATCCGCGTGCACTGCACCGAATTTCCTGCGAGCCTCTGGTCATGCCACACATCGGCCAAGCCGGGGCCGTCAACATCGAGTACAGCCACTTCCCCATCGGAGAGCTGTGGGAACCGGGCTTCGAACGACGGGACGACAGGCCGGACTTTCAGACGAGCGAAGCGGTCGTGGTCGCCCCTGGTCGCATTGTCGTGAGATCACGCGTGCAGGAACACACCGCGCCCGTGGTCCTGGCCCTCAGCGGAAGCAAGGCCAGGCGCCGGGGGCCGGGGGCCGGCTGGGAGCTGCTCGCTTCCGTGGCGTACCACCCTGTCTACACGGGCCGCATGGCTGCGTTCGACACGACGAACGGCCCGGCACGGAGTGCCAGCGAAGCCGTCAGGGTGTTCGGGCAGCAGGTCGCCCCGGGCGAGCCCGCTATTGATCTGGATCCGTCGCACACGTATGACGTGCAGGTGTGGGCGCAAGGCCGCTCCGACTCCCGGGAGCGGTTCGAGGATGCCGCGCCGGGCGCTGATACCGAGGACGCCTCCGACCTGGAGGCGTATCTGATCGTTTTCACTCCCTCCGGCACGCAGAAACCCCCGTCTCAGTCCGCCCCCGAGAGCCGACGAGACCGGCTGGCCCGTAATCACGGAAAGCCGCCCCTCAACGCGCGCTAACACGTCTCGGGAACGAAGAGGGGAGCGGCCGGTGAGGCCGCTCCCCTTATGTCGCTTCCGACGCCCTGAGTGCCCGCAGGCTTCAACTAGTACTGCAACGGTCTTTGCCGTGACTGCTGGCCAGTTCAGTCGTTGGTGTTGTTATGGGTGGGGACCTTGCTGGTGTCAGGTTGTGGGCGGGGGAACTGGGTGCTCTGCATGAGCGGTTCGTGCACCGGTTCAACCGGGAGGAGCCGCGTCAGTCGGCGCTGGCTTACATGCGTGGGCTGGTTGCGCCGCTGGAGCGGAAGAACGGCTGGACGCTGGCGGAGGAGGCCGGGCATACGGGTCCCGATCGCATCCACCGGCTGCTGAACCGGATCGAGTGGGACGCCGACGAGGTCCTGGACGACGTACGCGACTACGTCGTGGAACACCTCGCAGACCGCGAGGCCGTCCTGATCGTCGATGACACCGGCTTTCTGAAGAAGGGCGTCCGTTCGGCCGGGGTGCAAAGGCAGTACTCCGGAACGGCCGGCCGCACCGAGAACTGCCAGATCGGTGTGTTCCTCGCCTACGCCACCGGCCGTGGACGCACTCTGATCGACCGCCGTCTGTATCTGCCCACCTCCTGGACGGATGACCGGGAACGGTGCCGGCGGGCGGGCATCGACGACAGTGTCGCCTTCGAGACGAAGGTGGCCATGGCCAAGGCGATGGTCCGCCGGGCCATCGCCGACCGTATCCCGTTCGGCTGGGTGACGGCGGACGCCGCCTACGGCTTCAGCAAGGGCTGGCGGTTCGAGCTGGAACAGGCGGATGTCTTCCACGTCATGGCCACCACCCGGCACGACACCGTCGTCACCCGCTGGTCCATCGACCACCCCGTCCACGACCTGTTTCCCGGCCTGCCGCGGCAGAAATGGAAACGCCGTTCCTGCGGTGAAGGAGCCCACGGCCGGCGGATCTTCGACTGGGCCCGCGTCGAGGTGCGGCCCTGGCACCGCGAGGACCGCCGGCACTGGGTCCTCGCCCGCCGCAGCGTGAGCAGGCCCGAGGAGATCTCCTACTACATCGCCTACTGTCCCGCCGACACGACGCTGGACGAGCTGATCCGCATCGCGGGCAGCCGATGGGCAGTCGAGGAATGCTTCCAGACCGCGAAGCAGGAGTGCGGCCTGGACGACTACCAGGTCCGCCGCTACCCGGGCTGGCACCGCCACATGACCCTGGCCATGGCCGCCCACGCCTGTCTGACTGTCCTGCGGGCCCGCCAGCTCGACACGGACAAAGCAGAAACGGATCCTCCCAGCTCATCCACCTCAGCCTCGCCGAGATCCGACGCCTGATCACCCGCCTCACCAACCGCCGCCCCACCCCGGCCGACCACATCCTGCACTGGTCAACCTGGCGCCGACGACGCCAGCACCAAGCCCGCATCAGCCACTACAAACGACGCGGACACAGCCCCTGAAAACTGCCCAGCAATCAGAACAAGCACCGTTGCAGTACTAGGGGGTGTTTCGAAAGTCCCGTGCGGTGCCCGCGGTGTCCGGTGCGTGCCCTGGGGGTCCCCCCGGCCGAAGGCTGGGGGTCCCCCCGGCCGAAGGCTGGGGGTCCCCCCGGCCGAAGGCTGGGGGAGTGCCGGACGAAGGCTGGGGGAGTGCCGGACGAAGGCTGGGGGAGTGCCGGACGAAGGCTGGGGGAGTGCCGGACGAAGGCCCTCGTACTGGACGTACTTGGGCCTTTGGCCGGTGCGGCGAGGGTGCGTGCCGGGCGCCGCGGGCGCTGTGCGGGACTTTCGGAACACCCCCTAGGCGGAATTCCGCCGGGTCTGGCGACCGTGCCTTGTCCGGTCGCCGTCCAAGGGCCGGGCGAAGTCGTCCTGCCACGCCCCGCTGCGGGGGCGCTAGGTGTGCGAGGAGATGGACCTGGAGATCACGCCCGACAACATCAACACCACCCGCCTGACACTCAAGCGGCTGACCGAGAGCGGCGTCCTGGTCGAGACCGAGCCGGGCTTGCTCACCCAGCTGCGGCCGTAGCCTCCCGGCGGCCCCCCGACCAGCCTGCCTACCCCAGTCGACCAGGCAATGCGGACATCAACTCACGTATCACCCTCTGAGTGGGCGTTTAGGGATGGATTGAGACGCTAAGTCGCTCCTGCGGCCAACACCCTTCGGGGTGATTCGCGCCTTACATGCGCCTTCACGGCATCCCGGGTGCCGATCCGGTCGCCCGTTTGATCCGCTCCTCAGCGCCGAATTCCGTCTGGTCTAACAACGGGTTGGAAGCTTCCTGTCTGTCGGTAACTTCCAGGCGTTTCAGGCCGCACGCGTTGGCGATAAATGTGGCAAAACATGTTGAAACGGTCGGCGTGAATCACCATCAAACGCCCACTGAGTCCTCTGCGGGGGTGGGATGCTCACTCACCGGCGAATCCTAGCCCGCGCGGTCCAGCCTGAAGCGGGGGTGTGGATCGGCGCGGCCGGTGGCGAGGTCGGCGGCCATCGCGCCGATCAGCGGGGCGAACTTGGCGCCGTGCCCGGAACACGCGGAGGCGATGACGAAGGGGCCGTGGCGGTCGAGGAGGAAGTCCTCGTCGGGCGTGATGGTGTAGAGGCAGGTCGCTTCGGCCACCGGGTCGGGTTCGAGCCCCGGGAGGCGGTCCCGTACGAAGCCGCTCACCCGTGTCCGGGACGACCGGTCGACGACCCGGTCGCGGGTGAGGTGCACGCCGCGGTCCTGCGCACCGTCAACACGCGGCCCGAGTACATCCGAGTGGTCGCATCGTCGCCGACGACGTCCACCGCATCACCGAGCAGGTCAACCGGACCACCTGCCAGTACGACCGTCTCAAGCACCGCAAGGTGGGCGAGTACTGGGGGACGTGCCCCTGCCGGCCCGGGTGCGGCAGACGATCGACCGGTATGCCGCCAAGCACGGCACCGTCGACGGCTACCTGCTGCGCCACCCCGGCGACCCGGCCAGGATGTTCCCGCACTACCACATCGCCAACCAGTGGCAGCGGATCAAGAAGGCCGACCGGGTCGACATCCTGGCGACGCAGTCCAGCCGCTCACCCGTCCGGTACTCGCTGACGCCAGTCACCGGCACGGCGGCGATCACCCTCGGCGCGGCCGTCACCCCCGAGGTCCGAGCGGACGCTCTGCACCAGGACCAGCAGCGGACGGTGGAAGAGAAGCACGATCGTGCCGTGGAAAGAAGCACTGCTCAGGTGAAGCAGCGTATCGGGTCGTACCCGCGTGTCCACGTTGAGAGCAGCGGTCGTGGAGTGGTCTTGCACCAGGGTGCCGGAGCCGCAGATGTCGCAGTATCCAAGCCCGTCTTGCGGACTGTCTCCACCAGCAGCATGGCCCCGGGGGGATCGTTCGGGGTGACGACATCTCCTCGTTCTTGTGGAGAGCTTGACGGGTTGCCGGCCGACGCCGCACCCGCTTGGCGTGAACCAGCCATCTTCTTGGCGCGAGCCTGCCGTCGCGGCCTGCGGGTGTTCCGGCGCACCTACGCTCGGTTCCATCGGCGTGATCCACGCAGATCTCCGCAGGTGTGCCACGGCGCCGGGCCGATCGTGGCTCGACCAGGACCGGGCCGGAACGGAGCTGACAATGACCGGTACCCGTCCGGACCGAGCCGACGGCCGGGACCCGGGAATCATCGCGGTACTCGGTGCGTTCGTTCTCAACGGCGCGCTGCTTGGCTCGTGGGCCCCTCGGGTGCCGGCGCTGGCCGCGCGGATCGGTGCGGACGAGGGTGCGCTGGGGCTGTCCTTGCTCGGTGCCAGCGTAGGTATGATCGCCGCTTCGATTCTTGCCGGCCGACTGTGCGCGGCGTTCGGCGCTCGCGTCGTGATGACGGTGTCCGGTGTTGCCGGGTCCGCGATGCTTCCGGCTCTGGGACTGGCGAGGTCGCCCGCGACGCTCGGCCTGCTGCTGATCGTACTCGGCGCGATGGTCGGCGCGATGGACGTGGCGATGAACGTGTCCGGCGTGACAGCGATCCGGCGGACCGGCCGGGCGATCATGCCGCTGTTCCACGCGGCCTTCAGTGTCGGCACGCTGGCCGGTTCGGTCGGCGCCGCGGTCGCGGCCGGACAAGGGCTGGCACCGAGCCGTCATTTTGTCATCGTCGCGGTGATCTGCGGCGGCGTCACCGTCGGCATCGCCCGCTGGATTCCCTTCGAGGAACTACTGAGGGTGCCCGCAGAGAGCGGGCGTGCCGGGCGGGCACCGTTCAGGCGACCGGCGCTGTGGCTGCTCGGCGGCGTGGCACTGTGCGCCTCGATAGCCGAAGGAGCGGCCGCGGACTGGTCGGCGCTGTTCGGTGTGCAGGAGCGCGGTCTCAGCGAGGCCACCGGAGCCCTGATCTACTCGTGCTTCTCGATCACCATGGCGTGCACCCGCTTGTGCGGCGAGGCGATCCAGCGTCGCTGGGGCGCACCACGGATGCTCATCGGAGGTGCGGCGATCGGTGGGCTGGGGCTGGCCACCGCGGTCATCGCGCCGTCGCCGGCGCTCACCTTCGCCGGCTTCGCTGTCGCCGGTGTCGGTCTGGCGTACGCGTCCCCCGTCGTCATGGAGTTGAGCGGTGCGGCCGGACGACGGGCCGAAGGGGGCGGCGGTGAGCGCGAGGTCGCGTTCGCGACAACCATCGCCTACAGCGGCTTCCTCCTCGGCCCTCCCCTGGTGGGCGCCATCGCCGAACTGACCAGCCTGCCCGCCGCACTCGGCGCTGTCGCGGTACTCGTGTTGCTGATCGGCCCGCTGACCCTGGCCGCGGGTACTTTCCGGCGCCGGGAGTTGTCGTCGGCCGAGGAGTCAGCGGCGAACCCCGCCGGGAGCACAGCGATCCGGCGCAAAATGGGCTGAGCCCGCCGCCACGGTCGTGGATGCGGGGGTCCGTCAGGATGTGCAAGCGCTGCGTCGTCGTGAGTGCGTCCGCGTGTACGCGCTTGGCCCCGAGTAGTTCCAGAACCTCGGTGAGTCTCAAGCCGTTCTGACGGTCGGTGAGTGGGTCAGTGGGCCCGCCTATCCGGTGTTGGCGAGATTGTGCGGGCGGGCGATGCCGAGCATGGCGTGGTGGACGCCGTCGCCTTCAGGCGGCACTCGCGGAGGATCTTCCAACTCTTCATGGGCGAAGGCATGCTCGGCACGGCCGCGGACCCGGCGGTGCGAGGCGTTGTGATCTTCCTTCCAGGCGGGCAATTCGGCCTGACCGAATACTCGCCGGTGCGGGATGACCAGACCGGTGCCGCGGTAGCCACCGTCGGCGATGACGGTGGCCTTGCCGACGGCCGTCTTGGCCCCGGATAGTTCCCTGGCCCTGCAGTCGTTGCCGTTGCGTGGCAGGGGCCGGCCCACCACGACCACGAGTCGCGTGTCTGCGTCGATGACGACCTGGTGGTTGGTGGAGTAGCGGTAGTTCTTCGACTGCTCAGCGACAGTGCGATCCCGGGTGGGCACCAGGGTGCCGTCGGCGATCAGGACCACCGCCCGCCGCCGGCAGGCGGCGACCAGCAGGATTCGGTCTTCCAGACTCAGGCTCCACGGCTGACCCGGCCGCACCTCGTCGGCGCCTTCGCGGCGCAGCGTGGTGATCAGCTTGCCGAAGCAGCGCGGGCTCAGTCCGGTGAACGGGGCTGTCCAAGATGGCTCGGACACCGTGATCACACCAGTCACCCGCTGATCGTCCCGTTCCAAGGGGTGGCAACCAAGCCGCTCACGTGATCTCCTCCACGCAGCACGTGCGATGGCTGAGAGGGCGTATGAACAGGCGGGGCATGCCGGGGCGCGGCGTGAGAGTCGGTCTGCTGATGGCTTGCGTTCCGGGCATCCCATGGGCTGCTCTCGCTCTGGCGGTGGCCGCGGTGGAATTTCTTACGGGAGGGGACACGCAGCTTGCCGCTCGTAACGTGCGGTATGGCGGGCTGCTCTTCGGAGGAAGCTTGCCGGCCGGCGTGCTGATGGGCTTGATTCTCGGTGGAGGACTGGCTCTTGCCTCTCGCGCAATCACCCGCGCATGGGGACTTGCCCTCGTAGGAGCACTGATCGGAGTGCTGGTCTTCCCGGCCGAGTTCGTGGTTGTCGCGATAGGCACAGATGGGGATTATGCACAGCTTGGTACGACTCTTTTGGCATGGCCGGTAATGACGGTGGTGGCAGCCGCCCACAGCGCCGACATAGGCCGAACCCGCACACGCACATGGCTCTGGAGTCCAGGACTGGCACAGCGGCTCGGGCGAGGCTGCCTGCCTGCCTGCCTGCAAGCCTTGGCGCCCGAGCCTCCGTAAGGCCGTTCCGGGCTGCCTTAGGCCGTACACGCCAGCAGTTTCGGAACAACCCTTGGAAAGCGCCCGCAGCAGGCATCCCGAAAGGCCCGAAACACTATGCGCTTTACCTCTGAGACGTCGTCAGACGGCGTCTTTGAGCAGCTCTTTCTCCTCGGCGACATCCCTGGCGTGCTATGGACTCCACGAGGTGCCGACGGGACCCGCCCCCTGATTGCCATGGGGCACGGCGGCGGTCAGAACAAGAAGGCCCCTGGCATCGTGGACCGTGCGCGCCGTTTCGTGGCCGAGTGCGGTTTCGCCGTGGTGGCGGTCGATGCGCCGTAACTGGATAGGTGCTCCTGGCGGGATGAGTTGAATCTTGTCAGTTGGATCGGTGATCATCTGTCTCGTGTCTGATGCTGCTGTGCCGCCTTCTTATGAGGAACTCGCTGTTCTGGTGGTGCAGTTGCGTGAGGAACTCGCCGCGGCGCGGGAACGGATCGTGGTACTGGAGGGTCAGGTCGTGGACCTGACGGCCCGGCTGGGGAAGAACTCGGCGAACTCTTCCAGGCCGCCGTCTTCGGACGGACTGGCGAAACCGGCTCCGAAGTCTCTGCGTGGGAAGTCCGGGCGGGGGCCGGGCCGCCCGAAAGGCCAGAAGGGCATCACGCTGCGGCAGGTCGCGGACCCCGACCACCGGGTCGAGCACCGGCCCCACGGCCCTTGCGCCGGCTGCGGTGCGGACCTGGCCGGGGCCGTCGTGGCCGGTATCGAGCGGCGTCAGGTCTTCGACCTGCCCGAACGTATCGGCCTGGAGGTCACCGAGCATCAGGTCCTGACCTGCCGGTGCGCGTGCGGGCGGAGCGAGAAGGCCTCCGGTCCCGAGGGCGTGCGGGCCCCGGTGCAGTACGGTCCTGGTCTCGCGGCCGCCGGCGTCTACCTGATGCACGGCCAGTTCCTGTCCAAGGACCGCACCGCCACCGCCCTGGCAGACCTCTTCGACGCGTCCGTCGCGCCGGGCACGGTGGCCTCGTGGGTACGCACTTGCGCGAGCCGGCTGGATGCCTTCGGCCGTCTCGTGGCCGGGAAGGTCGCCGGCGCGGCGGTGGCGTTCTTCGACGAGACGGGGTTCCGCACCGCCGGGTGCCTGCACTGGCTGCACTCCGCCTCCAGCGGCCAGTTCGTACACCTGTCGGTGCACCGCCGCCGCGGTCGCGAAGGCATCGACGCGGCCGGGATACTGCCCGGCTTCACCGGCATCGCCATGCACGACGCCTGGGCGCCCTACGACTCCTACCCGCAGGCCGAACACGCCTTGTGCTCGGCACACGTACTACGCGAACTGGTCGCGGTCACCGAGCGGGGCAGCGAGAAGGCCCGGTGCGCGGCCTACCGCGCCATCGACGCCGTGCTGGCCCTGAAGAAGGCCGCGGAAGAGGCCCGAGCGGACGGGCTCGACGCGATCGCCGTGTCCGTGAAGGACGGTGAGCTTGGGGCGCTGGCCCAGGCGGTGGCCGACGGGCTGAAGGCGACCGCCACCCGCAGCTCGAAGACCGAGGCGAAGTACCACGCCCTGTTCAGACGGCTGACGAAGCGCTGGAACGACTACCTGCGCTGGGTCCACGACCTCACACTGCCGTTCGACAACAACCCAGCCGAACAGACGATCAGGATGGCCAAGCTGCGGATCAAGGTCTCCGGCTGCCTGCGCACGCTGCACGGCGCGCAGGACTTCGCCGCGATCCGCACCTACCTGGCCACCGCCACCCGACACGAGCAGCCCATGCTCGACGTCCTCATCCAGGCCATGCGCGGCAGCCCCTGGATGCCCGCCCTCGGCTGATCACCGGTCCCGCCAACCGGCAATCACGCACGCCTCCGGACCGAGACACCTATCCAGTCACGATGCGCCTAGCCACGGTGACCGGCCGGAACATGAGGAGTTCACACGGATCGCGACCGAGTACGAGGCTCGGCTTGCCGCCGGTGAGGGACTGGCCCCGCTGATCGCCAGCTTCCAGGCGCTCGTTGTCCGCCAGATTGTGCCGGAATGGCAGACAGTCCTCAATGCGGTCCAGAAGCTCAGTCAGGTTGGCATTGGCCCAGTTGGCTACTGGGGTGTGTCGCTGGGCTGCGTGATCGGTGTCCCGCTTATCGCCGCCGAGTCCCGGGTCCGGGCGGCGGTGCTGGGCCTGGGCGGTGCTGAGGTGTCAGCCGAGGCCGCCGCGCGGATCACCGTCCCGGTGGAGTTCCTCGTGCAGTGGGACGATGAGCGAGTGCCACGGACCCAGAGCCTGGCACTGTTCGACGCCTTCGCCTCAACCGAGAAGACGCTGCACGCCAACCCCGGCAAGCACGGTGAGGTCCCGGCATTCGAGATAGACAGCACGCTGCGGTTCTTCGCCCGGCACCTTGGCTGATACCGCCGCCTGTACTCCGTGACGCGCCGATTGTGATCCGTTCCTGCTCGAATGCCGATCGTGGGTCCAGCCCAGCCAGCGGGCCGGCGAGTCCTGCACATCATCGAGCAGGGCATCGACACCACCGCCATGGAGGGTCAAGAGGAACGGCTGTGGTGGCGTCCTCGTGCCCTGCTCGTGCCCTCCGCGGAATGGTCACGTTCCTGACGACGGATATGGCCCGCCCTCCCCCGCGCCCGGTCTCCAGCAGGGACTCCGCCAGCGCTTGCGCGGTCTCGCCAATTGCCCTGGTGCCCGAAGAGGCGTCAGTTCTCCCTGTGTTCGCTTCCTTCTGCGCGGGCGCGCTGTGCGCGGAGCTCCACGGCGTCGAGGAGCAGGCCGATCGCGGTCTCGAACTGGTCCTCTTCGTCGATTTCCGCGAGATGGGGGGCGACCTGTGCCAGGTTCGGGTACCGCTGTGGCGAGGCCATCAGGTACTCGCGGCGCCAGGCCAGCCGGTCGCCTTCCTGAGCGCCCTTGTCCAGCACGTTGAAGGAAGCCTCGAAGGCGCTGGCGGCGAGTGCCGTATCGGCCAGGACCCGGTAGTACGAGGCCGCTTCGCGTCCATGGAGGCCGGCCTCGATCAGGGCGCCGATGACTACGTCGGCGCCGTGGAACTCCGGCTCGCGCCGCGAGGTGCGGGCCGCGACCAGGACGGCCACACCCGGGTGCTGCAGACATGCGGCACGGATCCGTCGGGCGAGCGACGCGAGGGTCTCGCGCCAGCTGTCCGACGGTGCGAAGTCGCGCAGGGCATCGCTGACCAGCCGGGCGGCCAGGCCGAGCAGCAGCTCGTCCTTGCCGCGGAAGTGCCGCAGGACGGCTGTGTGGTCGGCGCCCAGATCAGTGCCCAGCCGACGGAAGGTGAGCGCATCCGGACCGTCCCTCTCGATCACGGCCATTGCGGTGTCCAGGATCAGATCCGGGGTGAGGAAGGATGCCGGACGCTTCCGCCGCGCGGGAGTGGCTCCTGCGCCTCTGCCCTGATCGCCGGAGGGTTACTTCCCTGGCCTGCTCACTCATCGGGTGGATCCAGCGGACCTCAGGGCGTCGGACGTGGGAGCCAAGGTCGGCAACCCGGGAACCCGGGAACCCGGGAACCCGCCAAGAGGATGTTGTGGAACCACCGCCGGTTCGTCTCCGCACACCGCGGCGCTCCACGACCTCTCAACCCCGGGGGCGACTGTCCGGAGCGAAGGCCCCAGCTCCAGTCGCTCCGGCACCCGGCGCCCCGAACGCACCGGCCGGAGCGCCGTCGAGCGGGGGCCGATCTAGGCTGGAAGCAGCCGCTGGAAACCAGCCCTGACGGGCACGGCTGTCCGGACGGAGGCGTGGCGCGTGGAGATGGCCGGCAAGCAGGACGCCCCCACTGCCGTTGCCGTGGTGGACCCGGACGGCTTGGTGAGCGGCTGGAGCGAGGGGTGCCGGCTGCTGCTGGGCTGGACGGCGGAGGACACCGTCGGCCGCCCCGTGACCGACCTGCTGGTCGATCCCCCGCCACCCGGCTTCCCCGAGGGCTACGGCGCCGGCCCCGACCCCACGGGGTTCATCCCCCTGCGCCACCGGGACGGTTCCACGGTGGACGCCGTGGTGGCGGCTCACCCGCTGCTCGGCCCCGACGGGCGGGCACTGGGCCACGTGGTGACCGTCCAGCGCTGGGGGCGCCGCCCGGTGATCGCCGACCGGGCCTTCGAGCAGTGCCCCTTCGCTCTGGGCGTTTACGACCCTGAGCTGCGGTTCCTGTGGATCAACGCCTCCTCGGGACGGGTGATAGCGCACTCCGAGGAGCAAGTGCTCGGCAAGAAGTACCGCGAGGTGCTTCCCGAATTCGACCGCACACTGTTTCCCGAAAGGGACGACAAGCCCTACACCGACGCGCTCGCCCAAGTGGCGAGGACGGGCGAGCCCACGCGTCTGATCACCGTCTTCCGCCCGCGCGGCAGCGATTACGCCAACGCCTGGGCCACCAGCATCTGGCCCGTCCGGGATGCCGAGGGCAGGGTCCGCGCGATCGCCAACTGGGGATTCGACATGAGCGCCGAGTACTGGGCTCGGCAACGCCTGCTCATCCTCAACAAGGCCAGCGGCGGCATCGGCCGCACCCTCGACGTGATCGGCACCGCCCAGGAACTGGCCGGCACCCCGGTGCCGGGATTCACCGACCTCGTCACCGTGGATCTCTTCGACGAGGTCCTGCGTGGAGAGGAGCCGCCCTCCGTGTCCGCGCTCGCCCCCGGCGAGACCATCGCGCTCAGCTGTGCCGCCCGGCACAGCGCGAAGGAGGGCACCGACCCGGCTCCCGGGCCCACGACACCGGTCAGTCACGCTCCCGGTTCCGTCGCCGCCCGCTGCATGGTCACCGGCAGGTCCATGGTTGAGCTCGCCGCTGAGCCCGGCCAGGGCGGCGAGTGGGCCTTCGGGCCCGGGCTCGCCGCCGACCCGGCCCACTGGCCGCCGGGCAACCCGTTGATCGACGAGTCCCTTGCCGCGGACGGGCTGACCGGCCGGATCACCGTGCCGCTCCGGGCGCGCGGCGCGCTGCTCGGCGTCGTCGCCTTCTCACGCCTCGACCGGCCCGAGGCCTTCACCGCCGACGACCTGATCCTCGCCGAAGAGCTGACCGCCAAGGCAGCCGTCGCCATCGACAACGCCCGCCGGTACTCGCGCGAGCGCACGACCGCGCTGACCCTGCAACGCAGCCTGCTGCCGCAGGGGCCGCCGAACCAGGAGGCGGTCGAGGTGGCATCCCGCTACCTTCCCGGCGGGACCGGCGCGGAAGTGGGCGGTGACTGGTTCGACGTCGTTCCGCTGTCCGGCGCCCGCGTCGCCCTGGTCGTCGGCGACGTCGTCGGTCATGGCCTGCACGCCTCGGCCAGCATGGGGCGGCTGCGCACTGCGGTCCGCACCCTCGCCGACGTCGACCTGCCGCCGGACGAGCTGCTGACCCACCTGGACGACCTGGTCCTCCACCTCGCCAGCGACCTCCAGCCCGTCGGCCAATTCCAGCCGACCGGCGAGTCCGGGGCCACCTGCCTCTACACCGTCTACGATCCGGTCTCGCGGCGCTTCACGCTGGCGAGCGCCGGCCATCCGCTGCCGCTGATCATCTCCCCGAACGGCGCCAGGACACCGGTATCCGCACAGCCGGGACCGCCGCTCGGCATCGGTGGGCTGCCTTTTGTCGGCGTACGAGCTGAAGTGCATAGCTGCGTACGTTTGAACGTGCAGAGGTGTCAGGCCACTTCGGTTTCCCGCTCGATGGCCTTGAGGCGGTTCTTGAGTCGGTAGCTCGGGCCGTTGATGGGGACGACTTCGCAGTGGTGGAGGAGCCGGTCGAGGATCGCGGTGGCGAGGACCTCGTCGCCGAAGACTTGGCCCCACTCGCTGAAAGTCTTGTTCGAGGTCAAGATGATGGAGCCCTTCTCGTAGCGCTTGGAGATCACCTGGAAGACCAGGTTTGCTTCCGCGCGTTCGAGGGGCTGGTAGCCGACTTCGTCGACCACGAGGACACTCGGCCGCAGGTAGGTGCCGAGTTTGTTGGT
This sequence comes from Streptomyces sp. V4I8, assembly GCF_041261225.1. Lineage (GTDB taxonomy): Bacteria > Actinomycetota > Actinomycetes > Streptomycetales > Streptomycetaceae > Streptomyces. The sequence goes on along the minus strand of NZ_JBGCCN010000001.1, from coordinate 9,394,920 downwards.
CAGCCGGCCGGCGGCTTCGGCGGTTTTGAGGTTGCGGACCATGTCGTCGAGGCTGGTGAAGTAGATCGAGTAGCCGGCCCGGCAGGCCGCGACGGCCAGGGCGATGGCGATGTGGGTCTTGCCGACTCCGGGCGGCCCGAGCAGGGCCGCGTTCGCCTTGGCTTCCACGAAGGAGAGGGTGGCGAGGTCCTTGATTTTGCGCGGGTCGAGGTCGGGCTGGAACGAAAAGTCGTACTCGTCCAGCGTCTTGTGGTGTGGAAGCCTCGACAGCCGCAGGCCCTGGCGGAAGCGCCGGTCGTCGCGGACGGCGAGTTCCTCGGACAGGACCAGGTCGAGGAACTCGAGGTAGCCCATCTTCGCTTCGTCGGCCCGCCGGATGTACTCGTTGATGGCTTCGGCCAGGTGGGGCAGGCCGAGCTTGCCGGCCGTGCTGCGGACGCGGGTGGAGACCAGCTCGCTCAAGACGTTTCCCTCGTGCTCGGGTGGGTGGTGAAGGGACGGGTGCCGGTCAGCTCGTCATAGACCGACAGCGGCCGACGGCCGACCTCGATCCGGGTGGCCGCGGCCCGGTGCAGCAGGGCCTGCAGCGGACCGGCTTCCTCGCCGGGGACACGCTCGTGACGAGGCTGGGGCGGGACGTCGCCGCTGGTGGTCCGGCGGCCCTGGCCGGTGGGCAGACCGTCCCAATGCTTCTCCTCCACGATGCGGACACCGCGGCCGACTGCCCGCGGGTGCATGGCCAACAGCGTTTCCCCGCTGGCATCAGGGGCGGTCGAGTGCAGCATGACCTGGGACTTTGTAGCCCTGATCTCCACCAGCTGGCGTGGGCGGACCTTGCGGGCGGGCACCGAGTAGAGGTTCCCGCCGAAGGCGACCAGACAGTCCTTGCCGACCGGCCGCAGATGCCGCTCGGCCACCAGATACGGCGTCGGAGGCAGCGGCTTGAGGGCCGCGTGGTCCCGGGCCGCCCGCTCACCGATGACCTCCCGGTGCGTCTTGTGGATCTGGGCCCGCCGCTGCGGCACCCACGCGGCGAACGCCGCGTCCATCTCCTCGACGGACGAGAAGGCCCGCCCGGACAGGACGTGGTCGCGCACGATCAGGACCTGCCGCTCGACCCGGCCCTTGCCCTGCGGCCGGTAGGCGGCCAGGACGTCGATGTCGAAGTCGTAGTGGCCGGCGAAGCCGACCGCTTCCGGGTGCAGCGGGACCGCCTCGCCGGGGGCGACGTGGCGGCGGACGACGGTCTTGGTGCGGTCGTAGACGATCGTCATCGGCACCCCGCCGAAGTGCGCGAACGCCCGCCGGTGGCAGTCGAAGAACGTCTGCAGATCCAGGCTGGTGGTGAAGCAGCAGAACGGGTCACGCGAGTACGACAGCACCATGTGGAAGGAGTAGACCTTGGGAATGCCCAGGTGAGCGAGGGTCTTGCCCTCATCACCCCAGTCCACCTGCGCCTGGGCGCCCGGGATCACCTCGAACCGGCGGTGCATCCCCGCCAGTTCCCTCGGCGTGATGCCCAGTTCCTCGGCGATCCTCGGGCGTGCTTCCTGAACGTAGAGCTTGACCCGCTGGTAGTTGCCGGTGAACCCGTACTCCTTGGCCAGCCGCTCGTGGATCACCGCGGCCTTCATCAGGACCTCGGCCCGAAGCATCGCGTCGATCAGCGGGGCGACCTCATCGACCACCCGCCTGCGTGGCTGCCCGCTCACCGTCCGACGCGGCGGCGACGCCGACCCGTCGGCAGACAAGTACTTGCTGACCGTCCGCCAGTTCAGCCCGGTTTCCTTGGCAACCTCCGACAGGCTCATGGCCCCGGACTCGACCAGGCCACGAAAACGCCGGAGTTCCAGCCAGCGCTGCGGGTCCAAGACCACCATCGACCCCTCTCTGCAACCTTGAACAACAGGCAGCAGAGTGCAGGGCACCGGCCCTCAACACATCAGGAACTATGCACGTTCATCCGTACGTGACTATGCACGTTCACGTGTACGCCGACACCTTTCGAGGTCACCGAGCTCGAGCTGCCCGAGGGCAGCCTCCTAGCCCTCTACACCGACGGACTGGTGCAAAGCCGCGAACGCGACGTCGACCAGGGGATCGCCGAACTGCAGCGGGTCCTGAACCACTCGGCCACCTCCCTGGAGGCCCTGTGCGACACGGTGATCGACGCCATGCTCCCCGAACGCCGCACCGACGACGCCGCCCTGCTGCTCGCCCGCACTCAAGCGCTGGACCCCCACCACGTCGCCGACTGGGACGTCGAGCCCGACCCCGCGCAGGTGCAGCGCGCCAGAAAGTTCGCCGTCGACCAGGTGGACACCTGGGGCCTGGAGGAGGCGTCATTCGTCACCGAACTGGTCGTCAGCGAGCTGGTCACCAACGCCATCAGATATGGCGAACCGCCGATCAGGCTGCGGCTGATTCGCGATACTTCCCTGATCTGCGAGGTCTCCGACGCAAGCAACACCGCTCCGCACCTGCGCCGGGCCCGCGCCTTCGACGAGGGCGGCCGGGGCCTGTTGCTCGTCGCCCAGCTCACCCAGGGGTGGGGCACCCGGCACACCACCAGCGGCAAGACGATCTGGTGCGCGCAGGCCCTCCCCTAGGGCCCGCCGTTCGGTCATGCCGGCGTCGCGGGCCCTGGCACGCGCTCCCCCCAACTGCCTTAAGGGCGTGGGGACCCCAGCCGCGTTGTCGTCACTCGGCGACTCCCCCACTCTCGACGTCGCTCGAGCGGGACCCCCATCGCGTCGCCCGCCGCGATAGCGGCTCATGTCGCCGCCTCCTCCGCCTTGCAGCTGCACGTACCAGAGCCCGCTCGGGTCGGCCGCCGGCGTTGTGCGGGTCTGGCCTGGGGGTCCAGATGCCGCAGCCGCTCAGAACAGGGCGAACGTCGACTGATGCGGCACTAGTTCCCCAAGATGCGCCACCGGTTGTCGGCGGTGCCGTTGTCCGAGTCCTGGACTGCGAACGCGCCGACAGCGGTGGAGTTGTTCGCGATGGCGAGCAGCTTGCCGCTGTGCGCGTTGCGGATCTTGTAGGTCCCGTCTCCCTGGTCGAGCAGCGTCCATATGTGGTCGGTGGTGCCGTTGTCCGACCACTGCAGGACGGTCGCGCCGTCGGTCGTGGCCATGTCCAGGACGCCGAGCACCTTGCCGCTGTTGGCATTGCGGAAGCGGAACCCGCTTCCGTCGGGGATCATTTGCCAGTTGTGGTCGGCGGTGCCCGAGTCGTTCCACTGCAGAGCACGGCCACCGTCGGCCGTGGACATGTCCTGGATGCCCAGCACGAGACCGCTGCCCACGTTGACCAGACGGACGCTGCCGCTGGTGTTCCAGTAGACGGTGTAGTTGTGGCCGTGCGCGTCGTGGAACGGTCCCAGGTTGACGGTGGCGCCGTTGGCGGTGGCGGTGAAGGCGAGCGAACTGCTGCTGGTCCGTGTGATCGAGGACGTGTTCAGCGACGGGAGGGAGCTGAGCGAGGAGTTGCCGTAGTTGCCGGACAGGACCACCGGGCCGTAGGTGATCGCGGCGACGTTCGCGTTGTCGTTGGCCGCTCGCATGACGATCCGCATGGGCAGGCGGACGGTGACCGTGTCGCCGGAGGTCCAGGAGCGGGTCAAGGCGGCGTAGCCGCCGGGCGTGGTGGTGAGGTCGAGAGGTTGCCGTAGCCCACCGTGAGGGAGTCACCGATGAACTCGATCTGACGGCTGCGGGCGGCCGGTTTGCTCAGTACGGCACCGCCGGGCGCGGCGACGAAGCCTCCGAATGTGCTGGTGTCTCCCGGGGTGTCGTTGCGCTTGACGAGCCGGACAGTGTGCGTGCGGTCCTGCAGGCCGTTGATCCAGTGCGTGGTGTTGCCGGGCGTCACGAGCGTGGCGACGGTGGCTCCGTTGATCTGGACGTCGTAGTCGGCGGCTGAGTCGTTGAGCACGATCCCCACGCCCGTGCCCCTGACGGTGCCCTCGAAGTACACGCCGGGCCAGCTGTACTGCACCGTGTTTCCGGCGTCCTTGACCCGCCCCGCGGTGTGCACCTGCGCCAGCACTCCCGATGCGCGGACCAGTTGCCACTGCTGGTTGGCCCCGCCCCAGTCGGTGAACTGCACGACCTTGGCACCGTCCGCGGTCGAGGCGTTCTGGACCTCGACGGCCTTGCCGCTGCTGCGGCTGATCAGCCGGACATAGCCGTCCGACGAGTCCGCCAGCCGGAACTGCTGGTTGGCGCTGTTGGCATCACCCCACTGCACGATGTCCGCGTGGTCGGCGGTGGAGTAATTGAGGACGTCCAGGACCTTGCCGGAGTGCTGCGCCTTCAGCCGGTAGTAGCCGCCGCCCGAGTCGACGAACCGGAAACGCTGGTTGGCGCGGGTCCACTGCGACAGGGCCGCCCCGTCGGCGGTGTTCGCACCCGAAACGTCGAGCGCCTTGCCGCTGCCACGGTTGACCAGCACGTACGACGCGTTCGTATCCACGGTGGCCGCCCGCGCCGTCCCCGCAGCACCCAACCCGGTCAGGAGCGCCGCCATCAGGGCGGTCACCGCGGCGAGCGCCCCCGTACGCCTCCCGCGTATCCGCCACGCAACCCTGAATGTCATATACATGCCCTTCATCCGTGTCTCCTTCGCTGAGTGCGTCAGCCCGCTCCGAGGGCGCCCCCGAGGCAGGGCCCAGCCACGTCGAGATCCGAACCATTGGCCGGTGCTGCCGTTGCAGATCACCTGCGAGCGGCGGGCGCACCCGGGGCACGCTCAGGCGTTCCCGGACGCGACCGGACTCCTCCGCCGCCGCACCCGGGAAGAGTGCTACGGGTGCTGAGTCCTCGAGCTTTCGGACCTGACGTCCAAGATGTCGAGGCGACGGCGATATGACCGCCCCTCCTCGCGGCGGGCGCCGGGGGCGCGGACTGCCGAGGCCCATGTCGGAGCGCGCGCTGAGGAACGCGCCGAATCCGGCAGTGCGGGCCTTGCCCACGGCGGAGGTGGCGAGGACAACAGCCGGCAGGATGGGAAACGCCGTCAGCAGCTTGGCATGGGGCCTCTCTGCTGGATGCGGTGCGCTCCCCCAACGCGGCGCGAAGAGACCGGGCTGGACGGGGCATCACTCCGCCGTGGACCGTCGGTGAAGCCGTCCCAGGCAGGGCTCGGGGTCGGTGCCCAGCTCGCGCCGGAAGACGGATCGCGCCAGCTCGTAGGCGTCCGTCACCCGGCTCGGTTCCCCGAGCTGGTGATGGGCGTCCAGCACCGGCAGCCGGCTGCGGATGCGCACCGGCTCCGAACATGCGGAGCGGGCCGTCGGGCATGCCGTACCGCTCCACCCGCACAGTGGCGTGGTCCGCACTCCACAGGGCCAATGCGGCGGTGGTGAGTTCGCCGGGGCGGGACGGGTCGATGGCGACCGCGGCCCACCCGCGGCCGACAAGGCGCGCGAACACGAAATGAACGACTACGTCCGGGCCGACCAGAAGCGCGTATTCGCCCTGATGACTGACCAAGGGAGTGGACACCGGGAGGTGGCGGCGCACGAGGTGGGCGTGCGAGCGCAGGTCGTCGACGGCTGAGCGGAGCGGTTCACCCACCCACAGACCGTCCGTCAGGGGCTCGAGGGGCACCCCCCGCCCCGGCCGGAGCACGAGCGAGGTGAGGAGCGCGCTCGGCTCGGCGCCTCGGAGCAGCCCCGAGTTGACGTCGTCGCGGATCTCGATCGCCCCCAGGACGCGTATCAGCGGTGCCTGCACGAGCCCTCCCGTCGGTGACGCGCCGTCGGCTCGGAGAAGGCGCCTGGGCACTCTGGGCGCTCCGGACGCGATACTCCCGGCGCACACCATATTGTCGAAGCGCTTCGCATAGAACCGTTCGGCGGCAACTGGCATCTCCGACCGGTCTGCACGAAGGTATGACGGACGAACGGCAGGAAAGCTTTATCGAAGGGCTTGCCCCCATGTCGAAGCGCTTGCCCCCCTCCGGGCGCCGCATCGGCGCCCCCCACCCGGACGGGCAAGGCGCCGAGGTGCTCCTTGTGGATCGAGACCCCGGGCCTCCCGCGGCACCACCCTGTCCAGGCGTAGAAATCCCTGCGCGGCGAAGCGCGCCCGACGGACACCCTGCCGTTGATGGCGTTCGACGCCGACGGCACGACGTTCGCCTACGGCGTCTCGGCACCGATGAGTCAAGCGTCGCCACAACATCTGACTGTCTGGGACATACGACACGACCGCGCCCACGCCGAGCTGGACCTGGCGACCGCCGGGACAGACCGCATCGACGAGCCGGGGCAGCCGAGCGGCGCCAGGTGCTGCTGAGGCGAGCGACGGCCGTGGCGCCGGGCATGCAGTACGTCACCCCGCCGGGTGAGTTGCCCGGCGGGGTGACGTGGGTGCTCGATGATGGTCCGGGCGGTCAGCAGGGAGAGTTGGTCTGGGTGAGCAGGCCCATCCGCCAGGGAAGACGTATGTAGTCGCCCCCGGCTCTGGGGTCGATGCCCTGGTAGACGTACTGCAGTCGGCACGGATTGATGGTCAGGTTCTGGTCGTTGCCGTCGCGGACCATCTCGCCGTGGCTGATGTCCTCGGCCCAGGCCCCGCCGGGGAAGGCGACGTTGTTGCGGCTGGCGAAGGGTTCGTTCTCCGTGGCGGCCAGGGGGTCCAGTTGCCGGTGAGGCTGGTCGAGGTGAAGGAGCGGAAGTAGCGCCGGCCCGAGGTGTTGCTGATGGCTTCCTGGAGCAGCAGGTACTGGTTGCTGCCGGAGACCTTGTACACGTTGGTCGCCTCGAACAGGTTGTTCTTCGTGTCCGACATCACGATCTGCGTGTTCCCGAAACCGGTCGGGAAGTTCCCGAGGCTGGTCTGGGCGCGGTAGATGTGCCCGTTGTCGTCACTGAAGAACAGGTGGCAGTTGGCCGTGTCGCAGATGACCCAGAAGTCGATCCAGGTGCCGTCGCCCTTGTTGTCCTTGACGATCTGCGGCTCCTCGGACATGAGGAGGCGCGGCGCGGACCACGAGCGCGGGTCGGCCGGGTTGGTGCTGGCGGAGTAGGTGGGCGGACCGGTCTGGTAGACCATGTACCACAGGTTCTGCGGCGCGAAGTAGAACACCTGGGGCGCGGCCCGGTAGCCGGGGCCCATGGGCAAGGTGTCGAGGTAGGTATGCGGTGCGGAGGCGGCCTGGGACCAATCGCCGAAGTTGAACTGCGCCAGACCCCAGCCGGACGGGCCGGCGGTGGTCGCGAAGGTCAGCCAGTGGTTGTTGTGCCACGGTATGCACGGCGGCGGGGGACGGAGCTCTCCGCCGGGTGGGAGGCGGACATCGGCCGCCAGAGGTGATGGTGTGCGTCGATCCTGGTCATCGCTACTCCCTGCTCAGCGCCGAGCGGCGACAGCGTAGCAATACATCCAATGACTCAGGAAGATATGGACCCATGACTTCGCCATCGATTCACGTCGATGTTTCCACTACCGCAGGTAACGGCGCCCCTCGGCCGTCTTGGCGGTGCAGAGCATGAGCCCCATTCCCGATGCAAGCTATCTATTCATCCCATGTATCGCCGAATTCCAGGGCACTGTGGCGGGTAGCGCCCGCCCGTCACTTCCGCGCTGTCGTCCCGAGGGAGAGGGGTTCGCCGGAGCGGAGATGTTCCCTCAGCCACAGCTCGGTGTTGCTCACGTGCAGCAGTGCGGCGGCCTGGCCGAGGGCGGCGTCACGGGTGGACAGCGCGTTGAAGATCGCCTCGTGCTCGGCGAGAGTGCGGCCCGCGGCCTTGTCGTCGACCAGACCGCGCCAGATGCGGGCGCGCAGGGTGCGGCCTGAGATCCCTTCCAGGAGGGTGAGGAGGCTCTCGTTGCCCGTGGCCGAGACGACGGCGCGGTGGAAGGCGGCGTCGTGGGCGTTGAGCTGTTCGACGTCGTCGCGGGCCTCGCGCATGGCGTCCAAGTGACGCTTCACCTCGGCCAGTTGGGCGTCGGAGATCCGGGTCGCGGCCAGCGCCGTGGCGACCGGTTCCAGGAGCCGCCGTACCTCCATGAGGTCCTGCAGGGCGACCGAGTCGCCCTGCAGCAGTTCCACTGCGCCGCCGAGCCCCTCCAGCAGCAGGCTCGGCTGGAGGCTGGTCACATACGTGCCGTCGCCGCGCCGAACCTCCAGGACCCGCGCAACGGCCAGCGCCTTGACCGCTTCCCGGGCGAGGTTGCGGGAAAGTCCCAGCTGAGCGGCCAGGTCCGGCTCCGGTGGGAGCTTCGAGCCCGGCGGCAGGGCACCGGTCCGGATCAGCTCACGCATCTGCTCGATGGCCTTGTCCGTCAGAGACACCGCTCATCCCTCCCCCCACCGTGCCCCGCGAGCACGTCCGACCTGATCAGCCCCTGAGCGCGGAGATCGTCCCAGAGACCGTCCGGGACTCGCTGATCATGGAGTTCCACGTTTTGTCCGACCTGTTCCGGAGTCCGCACGCCGAGGATGGCGTTGATGATACTGGGATGCGTGCACGGGAAGGCGATCGCGGCGGCGGGCGGAGTGGTCCCGTGCGCCGCACAGACCTCGGCGATCGCCCGGGCCCGGGCGACCAGAGCCGGCGGGGCGTCCCGTTAGTCGTACTTCATTCCCCCTCGGTGGGTCGGTCACGGGCGTGCAGTCCCGAGTTGAAGACACCCACCGCCACCACGCTCTTGCCCAGGTCCCGCGCGGCGGGCAGGACGTCGTCCAGCGCCGATTGGTCCAGGAGCGTGTAGCGCCCGGCGAGCATCACCACGTCGGCGGCGGTCTCGCGCAGGAAGCGGGCGAGCATCGCCGACTGGTTCATGCCGGCGCCGATCGCGCCGATCACGCCCTGGTCCCGCAACTCCACGAGCCTGGGCATGGCCTCCTCGGCCGCCTGCCGCCAGTGATCGTCCGGATCGTGCAGGTAGACGATGTCCAGCCGGTCCACGCCGGTGCGCTCCAGCGTGTCCTCGATGGACCGCAGCACACCGTCCCGGCTGAAGTCCCACCGCCGGAGCAGGTCGTCCCGTACGACGAAGCCCCAGGTGTCGACGCCGCGTGGCTCCTCGTTGGGCACGAGCAGCCTGCCCACCTTGGAGGAGATGACGTACTCGTCACGCGGGCGGCCTCGCAGGGCGGCGCCCAGACGGCGCTCGGAGAGGCCGAGGCCGTAGTGCGGTGCCGTGTCGAAATAGCGCAGGCCGACCTCCCAGGCCGCGTCGACGGCGCCTGTCGCGTCGTCGACCGGGGTGACGCGGTAGAGGTTGCCGATCACGGACGCCCCGAAGCCGAGCTCGGTGAGTGAGACGGGCGTGTTCTGGGGATCTTCCGCTGCTGCAAGACGTGCTCCTGGGATACGTGCGATGGGGCGTCGGTCAGCGTCTGACATGGGCTGATCCGCCCGCGATGAGCGCCTCGACCTCGGCGAGCGAGGCCATGGAGACGTCTCCGGGCGTGGTCATGGTGAACGCGCCGTGGGCGGTGCCGTAAGCCAGGGCGCTCTCCAGGCCGGTGTCGCTGAGCAGTCCGTGGATCAGACCGGCGGCGAAGGCGTCGCCGGAACCGATGCGGTCCAGGACCCGCAGGCCAGGCATCCGCGGGCCGGAGACGAAGCCCGTTTCGGCGGACCAGTGCAGGTCGGTGCCGCAGATACCGACGTAGGCCTTCAGCTTGATCTGGGTGAAGCCCTCGGCGACGGCCTCGTGGGCCAGGCGGGCCAGCTTCTCGTCGGAGTAGCCGAGCCGGCCGGGGGTGGTGGTGTAGGCGGGGTAACCCTGGTCGAGCAGGTGGCCGATGCGCTGTTCGCGGCCGGGCTCGGCGCGCCGCAGGATCTCAAGGGCCTCCTCGGGGGTGAGGGCGTCGCTGAGCCAGCGGAAGTCGACCTGTGCGACCAGGTCCTCGGGTGACATCTCGCCGAGGAAGCGCCGCACGGGCTTGCCGGCCAGCTTGGCGGCCAGGTGCCAGGCGGCGTTGACGACGGCGCCGGTGGCCATGTGGATCGCGCCCTTCTCCGGGCCGAGCCAGCGCAGTTGGGGGTCGTGGACGAGGGAGCGGGAGAACGCGCCGAGGTCGGCGCAGACGTCGTCGACCGAGAGGCCCACCACGTGCGGGGCGAGGGCCGCGACGGCGGCGGCCTGGACATCGTTGCCACGGCCGGTGGTGAAGGTCAGAGCGTGGCCCTCGAGTCCGCCGCCGGCGTCGGTGCGCAGGACGGCGTAGGCGGCGGAGTAGTCGGGTTCGAGGTTCATCGCGTCCGACCCGTCCAGGTGCTCGGACGTCGGGAAACGCACGTCCAGGACGTCCAGGACGGTGATGCGGGCAGAGGCCGCAGAAGCGGACAGGGCTGATGGCATGGCGGCAACTCCTCTGAGAGCAGGGGCGATACGGCCCTTGCGGCGGGATATGGGGCGGCGGAGGGAGCGGGTGGCCCGGACGGCCGCCGTGTTCACTCCCGGACCTTGCCGCCGTGATGGCGCGAGATGGCCAGTTGTGGAGCCGCTGCCGCACGCACTGAGCAGAGCCAGTGCGGACTCGGCTGCACACAGTGCGGTTCTGACTCTCATCGATGCTTCCTCGCGCCGGTCCCGTAGCGGGAGATGTTTCGCATCGACGACATCTAAGCATCACCGCGCGACAGAGATGGGATGTTTATCGGCGCGCTCCTCGCGCACTATCTACCCATCGCGACTAATTGTGCACAAAATGCCAGCTCGCAGTTCTCCCAGGAGAAGGGAATGGCACCAGGTAGGGGGCAAGATTCATCCCATCAATCGTCGCCCTTGGCTGATCCCAATCGGCCATGAGTTCCCTGGCAGACATGCCATGTTTGGCTAGTCGCACATCGCATCAAAAATGCTTCAAATGGAGCCAACTACCCAGCCATACGGGGCCTTTCATCCCTGCACACCGGTTGACATCCCAGGGAGACATGACAGACCTTCATGCGTAACAAGCGGCGCCCTGTATTCCCCTGCCCCCCTCTGCACCAGGGATGTTTCCATGTCGAGTTCGATCCACAGACGCCACTTCCTGGCCGGTGCCACCTGCGTGGCCGCGGCGGCCGTCGCCGGAGGTGTGTTCGGCGCCGGCGTTGCCCAGGCGGCGCCCAGCACGTATACGCCCGACTGGAACTCGGTCGACCAGCACCCGCCGACCCCGGAGTGGTTCCAGGACGCGAAGTTCGGGATCTACTTCCACTGGGGCGCCTTCAGCGTCCCCGCCTACGGCAACGAGTGGTACCCGCGGAGCATGTACCAGGCGGGCAGCAACGCCAACCAGCACCACATCGCGACCTACGGCCAGCCGTCGGCATGGCCATACCACAACTTCATCAACGGGGCGCAGGACCTGGCGGGCAACTTCGTGAAGTTCGCGCCGAAGCTGAAGTCGGCCGGCGGGAAGTTCGACCCCGACGAGTGGGTGCAGCTGTTCGTCGACGCCGGCGCCAGGTTCGCGGGCCCGGTCGCCGAGCACCATGACGGCTTCTCCATGTGGGACAGCCAGGTCAACGAGTGGAACTCGGTGAAGAAGGGCCCGGGCCTGGACCTGCTGGGGCTCTTCTCCGCGGCCATCCGCGCGAAGGGCCTGAAGCTGCTGGTGGCCATGCACCACGCGTACAACTACAACGGCTTCTACGAGCACGTCCCCGCGCAGACGGACAGCAACCTCAAGAAGCTCTATGGACAGCTGGACTCGACCGCGGCGAACCAGCTCTGGTTCGACAAGCTCAAGGAGGTCATCGACCGCTCCCGGCCCGACATCCTGTGGCAGGACTTCAAGCTGGACGCCGTCGACGAGCAACAGCGCCTGAACTTCCTGGCGTACTACTACAACCAGGCCAACAGCTGGGGCCGTGAGGTCGTCGCCACGTACAAGGACGGCATGAACGGCAAGGGCGAGGTCTTCGACTACGAGCGCGGCGGTCCGGGTGATCTCACCTCCCCCTACTGGCTGACCGACGACAGCATCTCCAGCAGCAGCTGGTGCTACACCCTGGGCATCGGCTACTACACCATCCAGCAGATGCTGCACTCGTTCATCGACCGGGTCAGCAAGAACGGCAACGTGCTGCTGAACATCGCGCCGATGGCCGACGGAACCATCCCCCAGGCGCAGAAGGACATCCTGCTCGGCATCGGAGACCATCTGAAGCGCTTCGGTGAGTCGGTGTACTCGACCCGCGCCTGGACGGCGTACGGCGAGGGCCCGACGAAGATGGGCGGCGGTTCGTTCACCACCCCGCATGCCGGCACCGCGCAGGACATCCGCTTCACCCGCAACAAGGCCAACAACGTCCTGTACGCCACCGTCCTCGGCTGGCCCGGCAGCTCACTGACGCTCAAGACTCTCAGCTCGGACCGGATCAATCTCTCCTCGCTGACCTCGGTGAAGCTCCTCAGCACCACCGCCGGCACCTACATCGACCTGCCCACGCCGACCCAGACCTCCTCCAGCCTCACGGTCTCCCTGCCCTCCTCTGCGCCGTACAGCGCGGCCGCCTACGTCCTGAAGCTCGCTTTCTCCGGCACGATCCCGGGCCTGCGGCCGCTCGCCGGCGCCGTCGCCTTCACGGACGTCAACTACACCGGCAACGCCGGCGTGTTCACCGTCGGCGACTACACCGCGGCCGACCTGACCGGGGCCGGGCTGGGCGTGGGCACGCTCTCCTCCGTCCGGCCGGCCCCCGGTTACCAGGTGATCGGCTACTCCGGCGACAACTTCACCGGCACCTCCTGCCCTTCAGCTGTAGATCATGGTGGTTGCGGGAGTTCTGTTGGTGTGTCGGGTCCGGCTGGGACGGTGTGACCGTGTGCTCGGCGGCGTCGGTGGCAGGCACGGGCGATGGCCTGGTGGAGGCGGCGGTAGGCGGACCAGGCCAGGCCGTGCCGGATGCGTTGGTGGCGGTCGGGCAGCGGGGTGAGCAAGATGAGCAGGCGCCTGATCTCGAAGGCGGTGAAGCGGACGGGGGCGGGTGGGCTGCTGGGATCAGGCGGGTCCCCCTCTCTCGGCGACGGGTGCTGTCGGCGCGGGCTGGCCGTAGCGGGTCCGGGCCAGCGGGCCGTTCTCGCGGGCGGTGGCTGCGTCGCAGCCGACCAGGAACGCGGCGGCCAGCTGGGCGAGGGTGACGTGCCGGTACCAGCCGTGGAAAGAGCGGACCTCGTAGTCAGCCATCCCGCAGGCGGACTTCGCCAGCTTGATCGCCTCTTCCACCCGCCAGCGCGCGCCCGGCACCAAAACGATCTCCTCGACCGGGGTGTCGGCCGGGCCCCAGCCCAGGTAGTAGTCGCGTTTGCCGGGATCCTCCAGGCGGCGTCGCGCGACCAGCCACCGCGCCCACGCCTGGCCATCGACCATCTCCTCCTCGCCGGGGAGTCGCCGCACCCACCACTGCCACGTGCGGGTATCCAACTGGGAGGGCCCGGCGGGCAGTTCGACCCAGTCCTCCTCCCGCGCGACCCGCTCCACCAGCCGGGCGGCGTGCCGCCAGCCCGGACGCTGCAGCACCGGCGAGTTCGCCTGCACGTTGACCACGTACGGCAGACGATGTTCCTCCAGGAAGGAACGGAACGCACGCTCGCGCCCGTACACCTCGTCGGCGGCCACCCACACCTTCCCCGGCTCCTGAGGCAGGTCGGGCAGCGCCCGCTCGATCATCGCCTCCGCCAGCCGTGGCTTGGTCAGGAAGCCGCGCTGCTCGGGCACGTGCGCGGCCCGGCAGCGATCCGGCTCGTCCGTCCATTCCCGTGGCAGGTACAACTCCCGGTCGATCAACGCCTGCCCCGCACCGGTGGCCCACGCACACATCACCCCGATCTGGCAGGGGAATACCCCGCCGAGCGTCCCGGAGTGCTGCCTCGCCACCCCGGCCGAAGCCTTCCCGCGCTTGGCGAACCCGGTCTCGTCCACCACCAGCACCCCGGCCCCGCCGGGCCCCGCGCCCACGCCGTCGTCCGCCAGCTCGGCGACGGCGTACCGGCGGGTGAAGTCCCGCACCCCCTCCACGTCCCACTTCGCCCGGTCCAGCAAGTGCTGCTGGTTCCACGGCACACGCTCTCCGGCCCACTCCGCCAGCTGCCAGCCGTTCTTGCGCGAGACCGGCCCCAGTAGGCCCCGGACGCACATCTCCCCATGCCACTGCGTCTCCACCCGGCCGAACAGGTCCCCGACCCCCACCAGCAGATCGTCCAGCCGCCCCGCCCACTCCTCCGCCCACTCCCGGTCCGACACCTCGACCGGGACATCCAGCAACTCCGCCTTCATACACGGCAGTTACCCAGCTTAGAGACCCTCGAACTCCCGCAACCACCATGATCTACAGCTGAAGGGTCCTGGACGTTCGCCGCCGAGAACCCCGACCTGCGGGTCACCGGCAACAACGACCAGATCACCTCACTGAGGGTCCAGTTCAACCCCGCTACGTACTTCCGGATCACCAACGCCACCAACGGACTCGCCCTGGACAGCGGCGGCAACGTGGCCTCCGGGTCCAACCTCAAGCAGTGGACCTGGGACGGCAGTTCCAACCTGCAATGGCAGGCGGAGGCGGTCGGCGGCGGCTACTACAGGCTGGTCAACCGCACGAACGGCATGGTCGCCGACAGCTGGGGCGCCACCGCCGACGGCTCTCCGGCCCGACAGGCCCCCTGGAACGGCGGCAGCAACCAGCAGTGGAAGATCACCCACCGGGACGGCGACCGCTGCACGATCGCCAACCGCACCACCGGCCTGGTCCTCGACGGCGGCGGGAACGTCGACTCGGGCTCCGTCACCAAGCAGTGGACGTACGGCAGCAGCTCCAACCTGCAGTGGACCTTCACGGCCGTCTGATCCTCGGGACGTGCGAGCGGCTGCGGCGGCGTACTTCGCGTACGCCACCGCAGCGCCGCGCTACTTCAACCGTGTGCCGGCCACGGCGATGGCCACGAGCAGGATCCAGCACAGCAACACCACGATGTTTATTCCGCCAGAGCGGGACACGGCCGCGTCCAGGTCGCTCAGCAGCGCGGCCCCGTGCGCGTCGCGGCCCGCGTGTTCCTCGCCGAGGCCTCAGCCGGCTGTGACCGCGCTCGGTGACGATTACGGCCAGTGCATCGGTGGTCCGTACTTCGTCGAGGCGATCCTCCACGCAACCATGGTCGGGACCAATGGAGTCGTCGGTTGATTTCTTGAGGGGCAGAGAGCGCGTATGGACATTCGGCAGCTGGAGTACTTCCTTGCGATTGTTGATCGTGGGGGGTTCAACCGTGCGGCCTCGGCTCTGTACGTGTCGCAGCCGTCGCTGTCGCAGGCCGTGCGGGCACTGGAGCGTGATCTCGGCTCCGAGCTGTTCCATCGCATCGGGCGTAGGGCAGTCCTGACGGAGGCCGGAAGGGCCCTGATCGAGCCTGCCCGGGAGGCCGTGCGGAGTCTGGAGACGGCGCGGGCGAGTGTCGCGGCGGTGCATGAGCTGCGTGAGGGGCGCCTGGATGTGGCATCCATGCCGTCGCAGGCGGTGGAGCCGCTGACGACCTTGGTGAGGGCGTTCAGCCATCGGTATCCCGGCGTCTCTGTGGCCATCAAAGCGGCGTTCACGTCGCGTGATGTGATCGACATGGTGCGCACGGGTGCCGTGGAGTTGGGGCTCCTGGCGTCCACCGGTCCGGTCTCCGACAAGGAGGTCGCCTCACATGCACTGGGGCGGCAGCGTTTTGTGCTGGTGGTGCCGGCCGACGGCCCGTTCGCTGATCGGACGGCGGTGGAGTGCCGGGAGCTTGCGGGACAGCGGCTGATCGTCGGGCAGCCGGGTACCGGGATGCGCGCCTACGTCGACGCGCTGCGGGAGCAGGGCATCGAGTTCACCGTCGCCGCCGAGA
Source organism: Streptomyces sp. V4I8 (assembly GCF_041261225.1). Lineage (GTDB taxonomy): Bacteria > Actinomycetota > Actinomycetes > Streptomycetales > Streptomycetaceae > Streptomyces. Next base: position 9,379,096 of record NZ_JBGCCN010000001.1, on the reverse strand, counting down.
CCGAGCACCGTGTGTCGCTCATGCCCCTGGTAATGGCCGGGGTCGGGCTCGCGGTGGTCACGGATTCCTGGCGGGACGTCGCCCGGCGACTGGGCGCCCGCGTCCTGGACATCGAGCCGGAGACCACCTTGGACATCGCCCTCGTCAGCCGCCGCGGCAGCCTGTCGCCCGCAGCCGCCGCGTTCGTCACGAGCGCAACCTCGGCCGCCGACAGCTGATAGGCACCGCTTATAAGGGAGATCCGCTTTGTGTCTTGGACGCCCCACGGACCGCCTTGCTGCAATCGACGGCATGACAACGAACCACCGCATTGCCCTGATCCCCGGCGACGGCATCGGCGCCGAGGTACTGCCCCCAGCACAGCAGGTGCTCGATGTTCTCGGCCGCCGCCACGGCTTCAGCCTGTCCTACACGTCGTACGACGACTGGTCGTGCGAGCGGTACCTGCGGGAGGGCGCCATGATGCCCGCCGACGGGATCGACCAGCTGCGCGACAAGGACGCGATCCTGCTGGGCGCGGTGGGATACCCGGGGGTGCCCGACCATGTCTCGCTGTGGGGGCTGCTGATCCCGATCCGGCGCAGCTTCCGCCAGTACGTCAACCTCCGGCCCATCCGTGTCTTCGAAGGCATCGACAGTCCGGTGCGCGGCGCACGTCCGGGCGAGGTCGATTTCGTCGTCGTGCGCGAGAACATGGAAGGCGAGTACAGCGAGGTCGGCGGCCGACTCAACCGCGGCTTCCCGGACGAGATCGCCGTGCAGGAGGCCGTGTTCACCCGGGCCGGCGTCACACGCGTGCTGGACTACGCCTTCACGCTCGCCTCCCAGCGCGGCGGCCGCCTGACCTCCGCGACCAAGTCGAACGGCATCGTGCACACCATGCCGTTCTGGGACCAGCTCGTCACCGAGCGGGCCGCCTCGTTCCCGCAGGTCACCTGGGACCAGGAGCACATCGACGCGCTCGCGGCCAAGTTCGTCCTCGAACCAGGCCGCTTCGACGTCGTCGTCGCCTCCAACCTCTTCGGCGACATCCTCAGCGACCTCGCGGCCGCGGTCGCCGGATCCATCGGCATCGCCCCGGCGGCCAACCTCAACCCCGAGCGGGACTTCCCCTCGATGTTCGAGCCAGTGCACGGCTCCGCGCCCGACATCGCGGGCCAGGGCATCGCCAACCCGCTGGGCGCGATCTGGTCCGCGGCCATGATGCTCGACCACCTCGGCCATCCCGCCGCGGCCAGGGACATCACGGACGCGATCGCCTCGGTCCTGGCCAAGACCGATATCCGCACCCGTGACCTGGGCGGAACCGCGACCACCGCCGAGTTCACCGACAAGCTGATCGAGCTCCTCTGAGCCCTCTCCCCCTCGGTGGGCGGCAGGGACGACGCCGCCCACCGCCCACCGGGAACTCCCGCGCCTCTTCCCTTTCCCGAGCCGCTCCCCCGCCCGAGCCGAATCCGCCAAGCGCGCTGGTACAAGCAGCTCTGCTTCTGGGTCCTGACCGCCATCGTCGCCGGCATCCTCACCGGCTGGCTGTGGCCCTCGGCCGGCACCGCGATGGAACCGGTCGGCACGCCCACCCTGGCGACCTTCACCCGGCGGGCGACGCCGGACAGTACGTGAAGGACGGGGAGAACCAGGACTGGTGGCACTTTCTGACCAACCTCGCCCCGAACCGCTCGGCACCCACCCACGTCCCGGATCCTCGTCGCGCCATGCCCGGGAGGAGCGTACGCCGGATGCGTACGCGCGCTCGGGCCCGGCGTGACCGCGTCCGCGTGACGACCGGCGTGCCGGTCATGCGCCGGGAGCAGCCGCTTCTCGCGCGTCCAGGACCAGCACCGCGACGTGCAGGGACGTGCGCTGCAGACCTGATTCCAGGTCGCAGCCGAGGAGCCGTTCGATGGTGTGGAGGCGCTGGTAGTACGCCTGCCGGGACATGCCGGCGCGTTTGGCCGCGACCGACTTGTTCCCGGCCGCCGCCAGATAGGCGCGCAGTGCCGGGAGCAGATCGCCGCTGTTGCGGTCGTCGTGCTCGATGATGCGGGTCAGTTGCCGTTCCGCGTACCGCTGAAGACGGGTGTCCTCCCGCAGGACGCCCAGCAACTCCGGCAGCCGGACGTCGGCGGGGACGTAGAACCACCGCTCCGGGGAGGCCGGTGTGATGGCCTCGGCCGTCTGCTCGGCCTCCTGCCACGACCGGGCGATCCCGGAGAGGTCGGTCACCCCGGGGCCGACGGCGACGACGGCCTCCGGTCCCAGCTCCTCCCGGGTCAGACGGCCGATCCGCTCGGCGACCGGCTGCCAGGCGCTCGCCTGGGCCAGTGCCAGAAGCACGCCGATCCGGCCCGGGGCCGTCTCGCCGACCAGGGCGCGGACGCCGGTCTGCGCCAGCGCCTTCGCGATCCGTTCGTCGAGGTGCTCACCCTCGGTGCCGGTGTGCGTGTGGCGGATGACCACGGCGAAGAGCCGGTGCCCGAAGGCCGGGAGCCCCAGTGCCTCGGCGCGGGCGCGCGCGTCCGCGGGGGAGCGGAAGCGCCGTTCGTACAGGTCCCGCAGTACGGAGCGGTGGGCCCGGCGCTCCCACCAGGCCGGCCCGGCCAGGCGCGCCATGGTCAGCGCGACCGCCGCACGCTCCAGCACCAGGACGTGTTCCGGGTCGGGCTCGGCGTTCAGCCGGCCCTCCAGCAGGACCAGCCGCCCCCACAGCCCGTGGTGGTCCTGCACCGGCGCGATCAGCCACCCCTCCGGGCCGCTCGGCGTGATCGTCTCCGGCGTCGGGGCGGCCCGCGAACGCCGCGACCAGGCCGACACCACCGGCTCGTACGGCCGGCCGAGCAGCTCGCACATCAGGACCCGGTGGGTGAGATCCTCCAGCACCACGGGGGCTCCGGTGAGCTCCGCGGTGGTGTGCACCAGTTCCTCGGGGTCCGCGCCCCGCAGCGTCAGGGCGGTGAAAATGGCCTGGATGTCCCTCCCGCGACGCAGCAGGGCCCCCTGGGCGTCAAGGATGAGCGCGTGCACCGTCTGCGTGACGTCGATGAACCGGACGCCACGGGCCAGCTCGACCAGCGGCACTTCACGGGCACGGCACGCCGCCACCAGCTCGTCGGGCACCTTCCGATACCGGTAACCGAGCTCCACGATCAGACCGGCCGCGCCGACGTCGGCGAGCTGGTCGACGTACCCGCGCAGCTCGGAGGCATCCTCGGGATACGGCATGCCGGTCGTCAGCACCAGCTCGCCGCCCTCCAGGAAATCGGCGGGGTTGAGCAGCTCGGTGACATGCACCCAGCGCACCGCCCTGTCCAGCTGTGACTCACCGGCCAGCACGCGCGGCATCCCTTCGGCGAGCACGGGCAGGCTCAGTACCTCCGTGATGGTGGGGAACTGCCCGGCTGCAGGACGTCTGGGCGGCATAGGGGGTTGCTTTCATCCGAGGGGATCGGGCTCACCTTCGCACCGGCCACTCACCGTGACAAGAGGGTGCCCGGCATTTCGTGCGGCCCGGCCGTCCGCAGTGACAGACCGTCTCGAGAAGGCCTCAAGGTGGAACACAGTGTGGGTTGACCTGCAGGTTCCCCCGGGACGAAAGTGAACGCCATCCCCAGCGGGACCCGAACTGGAAGGGTCCGCACAGTGTCCGCACCGCGCTGGGGCCCGACTGCCACCCAGGCCACACCATCGAAAGGAGCGACCTCATGCGCATCCCGAAGCGCGTCGCCGTGATCGGTGCCGGCAGCATGGGCAGCCAGGCAATGTGGCGACTGGCCGCCCGCGGAGCCGAGGTCATCGGCTACGACCGGTACGCGCCAGGTCACGACCGCGGCGCGGCCGGGGGCGAGAGCCGCATCTTCCGAGCCGCCCACCTCGGCGAACCCGGGTACGTTCCGCTGCTGCGGCTCGCGGACGGGCTGTGGGAGCAGCTCCAGGCGGAGACGGGCCGGTCGCTGCGACGCCGCAGTGGCTGCCTCGTGATGGGAGAGACGGCATCACCGGCCATGCGCCAGCTGCTCTCCTCCAGCACCACCCATCGTCTGGATCACGAGGTACTGGACCGGGAGGAATTCGCCCGCCGCTACCCGCAGCATCGTCTCCCGGACGGGCACACCGCCGTCCTCGACCGCGAGGGCGCCGTCATCAGGCCCGAGGCGTCGGTCCAGGCCGCCGCCACCCGCGCCGAGCAGTTGGGCGCCCTGCTGCACCGCTACACCCCGGTGCGGGAGGTCGTGCCCACGGCGGGAGGCGGCGTGCAGATCGTCACCGACCAGGGCACGGACCACGTTGATGCCGCCGTGGTGACCGTGGGCCCCTGGATCAACACACTGCTCCCGGACCTCCCACGAACCGTCGACGTCCGCCGGGTGATCTGCTCCTGGCACCTGCCCACCCGCCACGACTGGTTCGCGGGCGGGGCTCCTCCCTTCGTGCGCGCCACACCCCACGACTGTTTCGGGCTCCCGTCGCCCGACGGCATCTCCGTCAAGCTCGGTCTCTCCTTCGCGCGTCATCTGCCGGTGCCCGAACCCGAACGGCTCGACCGTACGGTCCGCCCCGAGGAACTCGGCACCTTCCGCGAGCTCATCGCCGAGCTGATGCCCGACCTGAACCCCGACCCCATCAGGATGTCGGCCTACATGGAGGGCTACACGGAGTCCGGAAACCCGCTCGTCGGTCATCTCCCCGGCGAGGACGACATCATCGTCATGGCCGGATTCTCCGGCAGCGGCTTCAAGATCTCGCCCGCGATGGGCGAGATCGCCGCCGACCTGGCGCTCGACGGCACCACTGATCACCCCATCGACTTCCTCGCTCCGGCAGGAGTCGGCGCCGCCTGATCCCCGGCGATGTCGACGGCATCGCCCCCCATCGCCCCCATCGCCCCCCCATCCCGACATCTCTGTCATGGGCATGCCCGAAATGCCCATTCACCGGCCGCAACCAATGACAGGAGCATCCCCATGCCCATTCCCTCGCTTCAGTTCCGCCCGAAGTACGTCTCGTTCGACTGCTACGGCACGTTGATCGAGTGGCCGATGACCCCCATCACGCGTGAGCTCGTCGGCGACCAGGTCCCCGCCGAGCAGTGGGACCAGTTCGTCCGGGAGTTCCGCGGCTACCGCTACGACCAGGTCCGCGGCGAGTACTACCCCTACGAGCAGGTGCTGCAGGACTCCTTCGAGCGGGTCTGCCGCAAGTGGGGTGTGAAGGCTGCGCCGGACGCGGGCAAGCGGTTCGCCCACGGCGTGCGCAGCTGGGGCCCGCACGCCGACGTGCCGGAACCGCTGAAGAAGATGGGCGAGAACTACAAGCTGGTGATCTTCTCCAACGCCGGGGACTCCTTCCTGGAGGAGAGCGTGCCCCGGCTCGGGGCGGACTTCCACGCAGTCTTCACCGCGGAGCAGGCCGGCTACTACAAGCCCCGCTACGCCGCGTTCGAGTACATGCTCGACCAGCTCGAGGCCTCCCCCGAGGACTTCGTGCACGTCTCCTCGCACACCCGCTACGACCTGATGCCGATGCACGACATGGGCTTCCGCAACCTCATCCTCCTGGACCGTGGCTGCGACCCGGTCACCCACGGCTACGACTACGTGACCGTGAAGTCCCTGGACGACCTCAACACCATGCTCGGCATCTGACTCGCGACGCCCTCGTCCCGCACGGACAGCCCCGAAGGACCCCCCAACCCCCCCACCTCAGCGTTTTCCGCTCCCCCGAATCCAACACCCATCATCAGGAGGCGCCCGATGGAAGCCAACCGGATAGGACGCAGAACCGTACTCCGAACCGCAGGCGCTCTGGCCGCCGCCACCGCGGTGACCGGCTGCGGCACCCTCATGGGCACCGGCGAAAGCCGCGGCTCGTCGGGCGGCGGTAAGAAGAGGCTCGTCGTCAGCAACAGCGGTGGGGCCTACAACGACGCCTTGACGAAGGCGATCTACGAGCCGTTCGCCAAGGAGACCGGCATCACGGTCACGACGGTCAACTACCAGTCGGCGCAAATCATCGCCCAGGTCAAGCAGGGCCGTCCGCAGGTGGACCTGATGGACAACACACTGCTGAACTTCCAGAAGATGACGCGGCTGGAGTGCCTGGAGCCGGTGGACCACGACCGGCTGAAGAGTGTCAAGGGCGCCGGGATCGCGGAGCACAACCTGCCGGAGCACGCGGTCGGCAAGAACGTGTGGGCGAGCGTGATGGCCTACCGCACGGACAGCCTCAAGCGTGTCCCGAAGAGCTGGGCCGACTTCTGGAACACGGACGCCTTCGCCGGTCCGCGCTCGCTGCAGAGCGCGGAGGCGGACCTGCCGGAGCTGGAGTTCGCGCTGCTGGCCGACGGGGTGCCGCTGGACAAGCTGTACCCGCTCGATGTGGACCGGGCCTTCGCGTCGATGTCGCGGATCCGCGGTGATGTGAAGAAGTTCTGGAACACCGGCGCCCTGCCGGCCGTCCTGCTCGGCCGCAAGGAGGTCGTCGCGACCAGCCTGTGGGGCGGTCGCGCGGACGAGCTCATCAAGCAGGGGATGCCGGTCGCCTACCAGTGGAACGGCGCCCGCAGGATGACCAACGGCTGGGGCATCCCGAAGGGCGCGGACAACACGGACGCGGCCTACAAGCTGATCGACTTCTCGCTGCGGCCCGAGGTGCAGGCGGCCTTCGCCAAGCTCAGCCCCACCGGCGGCCCGGTCGTCCCGGCGGCAACCAAGCAGCTCTCGGACGATGTCCTGGCCACGCTGCCGACCTCGCCGCAGAACCTCAAGACCGGGTTCGATATCGATGCCGCCTGGTGGGACAAGAACCGTGACGCCGTCATCAAGCGCTGGCAGGAGTGGGCCGATGCCTGAGCGGACCCAGAGTCTGACCGCCGGAAAGCTGTCCGCCGACGACCTCGCCGCTGCCCTGGCCCCTCGCTCCTCCTCACCGACGGGCAAGTCGCTGTCGGTGACGGGGCTGCGCAAGTCCTACAGCGGGACGACGGTGGTCGACGGCGTGGACATGGAGATCGCGGCCGGTGAGTTCGTCACCTTCCTCGGCTCGTCGGGCTCCGGCAAGACGACCACGCTGATGATGCTGGCCGGGTTCACCGAGCCCGACTCCGGCTCCATCGCAGTGGACGGCCATGACATCACCCGGCTCAATCCGGGCAAGCGTGATTTCGGTTTCGTCTTCCAGCAGTACCTGCTCTTCCCCCACATGACGGTCGCCGAGAACGTCGCCTTCCCCCTGCAGCTGCGGGGGGTGGACAAGGCGGAGATCCGCCGCCGGGTCGGGGAGACGCTGGAGGCGGCGGGCCTGTCGAAGTTCGCCGGCCGCAAGCCCCGTGAGCTCTCCGGTGGCCAGCAGCAGCGCGTCGCCCTGTGCCGGGTGCTGGTCTACCGCCCGCCGATCGTGCTGATGGACGAACCGCTCGGCGCGCTGGACAAGAAGCTGCGCGACCAGATGCAGACCGAGATCAAGTCCATCCAGCGCGAACTCGGCCTGACCGTCATCTACGTGACACACGACCAGGAAGAAGCCCTCGTCCTGTCCGACCGGATCGCCATCATGAAGGACGGCCGCATCGAGCAGTTCGACACCCCCCGCGGCCTGTTCGAACGCCCCCGCACCCCCTTCGTCGCCGACTTCCTCGGCGCCGCCAACTTCCTCACCGGCAAGGTCGAGGACGGCCGGGGAGACGACTGCACCCGCGTGCGGCTGGACACCGGCGGCGTGCTCACGGCCCGCGCCCACCCGTGTGCTCCCGGTCAGCGGGTGCGCGCCGCGGTGCGGCCGGGCAAACTGCGCCTGGTCAGTGCCGAGGAGAGCTGCTGTACCGGCACGGTCGAGACGGCCGTCTACGTCGGCTCGCTCACCCGGATCACCGTCCGCCTGGACGGTGCTGCTCCGGGGACGCAGCCGCTGCGGATCGAGACCGCCCACACTCCGCCCCGCCCTGGCGAACGCGTCTGCGTCACCGCAGAGCCCGAGGACGTCAGTGTCTTCGATGAGAAGGACGGGGGGTGAGCCCGTGGCCGGCACCGCTCTCGCACCCGGCAAGGTGCGTGTGAAGAAGACGTCCGCGATGCGCGGGCACCGCTCCCGGATCGCGCTGGTCAACGCCGTCCCCGTCACGGTGTTCCTGCTGGTCCTCTTCGTCTACCCGATCATCGGCGTCCTCTCCCTCAGCCTGGAAGGCGACACCGGCGGGTTCACCCTCCACTGGTACGCCGACGCGCTCAGCGGCGTGAACCTGTCCGTGCTGCTCTCCACCCTGCGGATCTCCGCGGAGACCGCGGTGCTCAGCCTGCTGGTGGGGTTCGTCCTGGCGCACGCCATCGCCCGGATGCGTCCCGTCTTCGCCGCGCTGGCCATGCTGATCGTGGTCGTGCCGCACTTCATCAGTGCCCTGGTACGCACCTACGGCTGGATCATCATGCTCGGTGAACACGGCCTCATCAACACACTGTTGACTTCTCTGCACGTGCCCGGAGCCCCGTTCTCACTGCTCTACAACGAGATCGGTGTCGTCATCGGGACCACCTCCGTCATGCTCCCCTACACGGTCCTCGTGCTCCAGGGCGTGATGCGGGGCGTCGACGGCCGGCTCCTGGCCGCAGCGGCAGGCTTCGGCGCGAGCCGGTTCACCATCTTCCGCAGGATCTACCTGCCGCTGGTGGCGCCCGGGATCGGCACGGCGGGGCTGCTGAGCTTCATCCTGTGCCTGGGCTACTACATCACCCCAGCTCTGATGGGCGGCGGCAAGCAGACCGTGGTCGCGGCGCTGATCGACCAGCAGGTGATGAAGCAGGACCAGTGGAACTCCGCCGCCGCCTTCGGTGTGATCCTGCTGCTGCTCACCTTCGCCGGCCTGGGCGTGCTCGGCCTGGCCAAGCTCCGCCGCAAGAAGGCGCACGCACGAAGGAGCGGCTCATGATGGAACTGCCTCCCACTCGGGCCGGACACGTCGGCCGCGCCCTGAGCGCCACCGCGATTCTGCTCTTCCTGGCCATGCCGATCGTGATCATCCTGGTCACCTCCTTCGGCGCGGACGGTATCGGCACCTTCCCGCCCGAGGAGTACAGCACCCGCTGGTACGAGCAGATGGCCGCACCCGACGGCAACTGGGCCACCTCCATCGCCCTGTCCAGCCTGGTCGCCGCCCTGACGACGGTGTTCTCCCTGATTCTGGGCGTGACCGCCGCCACCGCCCTGGCCCGCGGCCGGCTGCCGCTGCACGCGGCGGTCTACGGACTGGTCCTGGCCCCGATGCTCATCCCTCAAGTGGTCATCGCCCTCGGCCTGTTCCTGTTCTTCGAACCCGTCGGCATGCTCGGCAGCCCGCTCGCCATCGCCCTCGGGCACACGGTGCTCGCCGCACCGATCGCGATCCTCATCATGATCTCCACCCTGAGGGGCATCGACGAACGGCTCGAAGACGCCGCCGCCAGCATGGGCGCCAGCCGGATGACCATCGCCCGGCGCATCACCTTCCCCCTGGCCACCCCCGGTCTGATCGCCGCCGCCGTGTTCTCCTTCATCACCAGCTTCGACGAGTTCTTCATCGCCCAGTTCATGTCCACACCCGACACCCGCACCCTGCCGGTCCTGGTCTTCAACGCCCTGCAGTTCGACGTCGACCCGACCGTCACCGCGGTCAGCGCGGTCCTCATCGCCCTGGCCATCCTCGCCCTCGCCCTGGTAGCCCTCGTCCGCAAACTCGGCGGCCACCGCAACCAGCAAGGCGGCGTCCTCCCCGTTGAACGCCTCACCTGAGCCTTGCGCCGGCACGGGAAGCGCTACCGCTGACAGCGCCGTCGGCCGGGCCCCTGGTGGTGCCCGACCGCACCCCACTTCGAAACTCCCCGCAGAGGACCCGAAATGAAGACGATTCCCTACTGGATAGAAACCGCTGGGGTGTTTCCCGACCGGTCCGGCAAGCCGCTGACCGAGGACACCGACCTGGTGGTCATCGGCGCCGGCCTGACGGGTCTGTCCACCGCCCTCCACTCCGCCCGCAAGGGCGCCCGCGTCATCCTTGTCGAGAAGGGCCAGATCGGCTCCGGCGCCTCCGCGCGCAACGGCGGCATGGCGAACCTGGGCTTCACCATCGGCGTGAGCCAGGCCATCCGCCGGTACGGACTGGAGCGGGCTCGCGAGATCTACAACTCCTACGGCGAGGCCGTGGACACCGTCGAGCGGCTCGTGAACGAGGAGTCCATCGACTGCCAGTTCAACCGCGTCGGACGCCTGGGCCTCGCGTCCCGCCCCGCGCACTTCGAGAGCAAGAAGGCCCAACAGCGCGACCTGGCCAAGTACTTCGGACACGAGACCACACTGATAGGCAAGTCCGAGCTGCGTTCCGAGATCGGATCCGACGCCTACCACGGCGGCCTGCTCGACCCGTTCAGCGCCGCGCTGCACGTCGGCCGCTTCGTGCGCGGTATGGCCGAGGCGTGCGAGCGCACCGGTGTCGAGATCCACGAGCGCAACGCGGCCATCGGCGTGCGGCGTACCGCCGCCGGCCGGTTCGAGGTCAGCACCGAGCGCGGTGTGATCCGCGCCGGGCAGGTCATGATGGCCACCGACGCCTACACCGACAAGAACTTCCCGTGGCTGCGCCGCCAGCAGGTCTGCGTGGGCAGCTTCATCATCGTGACCGAGCCGCTCGGTGAGGAGCTCGCCCGGGACATCATCCCGAAGGGCCGCCTCCTCGTCGACTCCAACAAGGTCTGCCACTACTTCCGGCTCACCCCGGACAACCGGCTGCTGTTCGGCGGCCGTGCCCGTTTCGCGCCGTCCGATCCCACCTCGGACAAGAAGAGCGGGGCCGTTCTGTTCCGTGAGATGTGCGAGATCTTCCCCCAACTCGCCCGGACGAAGGTCGAATACGTGTGGGGCGGCTCCGTCGGTTTCGCCATGGACCGCATCGTGCACGCCGGGCAGACCGAGGACGGCGTCTACTACTCCATGGGATACGCGGGCCACGGCGTGCAGATGGCCACGCACATGGGGCAGGTCATGGCCGAGGTGATGGACGGCCACCCCGAGGTCAGCCCCGTCCGCGACCTGGCCCCGCCCCGCATCCCCCTCTACAACGGCACTGCCTGGTTCCTGCCCTTCGCGGGCGCCTACTACAAGACGCTGGACCGCATCCGCTGACCGGTCGGCAGCCCCTCTACACATACAAGGAGATACCCACCATGACTGTCGTCCGTGATGTTCCCAAGCAGCTGTTCATCGGCGGTGGTTGGCAGGACGCCGAGTCCGGCCGGACCCTGTCCGTCGACAACCCGGCCACCGGCGAGGAACTGTGCCAGGTCGCCGACGCCTCACCCGCCGACGGCCGGCGTGCCGTCGAGGCGGCGGTCGCCGCGCAGGCCGCCTGGGCCGCCACCGCGCCCCGGGTGCGCAGCGAGATCCTGCGCCGCGCCTACGACATCATCATCAGCCGTACCGAAGACCTCGCGCTGCTGATGACCCTGGAGATGGGCAAGCCCCTGGCCGAGGCGCGTGCCGAAGTCGCCTACGCGGCGGAGTTCTTCCGCTGGTTCTCCGAGGAAGCCGTCCGTATCGACGGCGGGTTGACCACCGCCCCCGACGGCAGGAACCGCCTCCTGGTCACCCGCCAGCCCGTCGGCCCCTGCCTGCTCATCACCCCCTGGAACTTCCCCCTCGCGATGGGCACCCGCAAGATCGGCCCCGCCATCGCCGCCGGCTGCACCATCGTTCTCAAACCCGCCCCCCAGACCCCCCTGGCCAGCCTCGCCCTGGCGGAGATCCTCACCGAAGCGGGTCTGCCGGCCGGTGTGCTGAACATCGTCACCACCACCGACGCCGCCGGTGTCGTCGAGCCGCTGCTGCGCGGCGGGCAGATCCGCAAGCTCTCCTTCACCGGCTCCACCCAGGTCGGCCGGATCCTGCTGGCCCAGTGCGCCGACACCGTCATCCGCACCTCCATGGAACTGGGCGGCAACGCCCCCCTCATCGTCTTCGACGACGCCGACCTCGACGTGGCCATCGAAGGCACCATGGTCGCCAAGATGCGCAACATGGGCGAATCCTGCTGTGCCGCCAACCGCATCTACGTCCACACCTCCATCGCCGAGGAGTTCGCCACCCGCCTCGCCGCCCGCATGGCCGCCCTGACCGTCGGCGACGGCACCGAACCCGGCACCGACGTCGGACCCCTCATCGACGCCGCCGGCCGCAGCAAGGCCCACGACCTGGTGCGGGACGCCGTCAAGCGCGGCGCCACCGTCCTGACGGGCGGTGAACTCCCCGAGGGGCCGGGCTGCTTCTACCCGCCCACCGTCCTCACCGGCATCGCCCCCGACTCCGCGATCATCGACACGGAGATCTTCGGCCCGGTCGCCGCGATCCGTACTTTCGACACCGAGGACGAGGCCATAGCCGGCGCCAACGACACCGAATTCGGCCTGGCCGCCTACCTGTTCACCCAGAACCTCGACCGTGCCCTGCGCGTCGCCGAACGCCTCGAAAGCGGCATGATCGGCCTCAACACCGGACTCGTCTCCAACCCCGCCGCCCCCTTCGGTGGCGTCAAGCAGTCCGGACTGGGCCGCGAAGGCGGGCGCGTCGGCATCGACGAGTTCCTCGAGTACAAGTACATCGCCGTCCCTACCGGAGCCTGAGATGGCCGACCGCCTCGTCGTCCTCTACCGGGGCAACCGGCCCCCCGCCACAGGACTCATCGAGCGGCTCGCGGACACCGTCTACGCCACCGAGGAGGAGCTCCCCTACCTCCTCCCCGGTGCCGACGCCCTCCTGGCCTGGGTGACCATCACCCCGGCCATCCGCGAAGCCTGGCCCGACAACCCCGAGAAGGCACCCCGGTGGGTCCACGCGTCCTCCGCGGGCGTGGACTCGTTCCTCTTCCCCGCCCTGGTGGACGATCCGGGCGTCGTTCTCACCAACGCCCGCGGCGTCTACGACCAGCCGACCGCCGAGTACGTCCTCGGCCTGATCCTCGCTCTTGCCAAGGACTTCCCCGGCACCTGGGAGCACCAGCGGCGCCGGGAGTGGCGTCCGCGCCCCAGTGACGGCATCACCGGCCGCACCGTGCTGGTCTGGGGCACGGGGCCGATCGGCCGGGCCACCGCCCGGCTGCTGCGCGCCGCCGGCATGCGGGTCTGCGGCGCGGGGCGCAGGGCCCGCACGGACCACCCGGACTTCGGCACGGTCCACGCCTCCGCCACCCTGCATGCAGCCCTGGCGGAGGCGGACTACGTCGTCCTGGCCGCCCCCCTCACCCAGGACACCCGGGGCATGGTCGACGCCCCCGTGCTGGCCGCGATGAAGCCGGGGGCCCGGCTGATCAACGTCGGCCGGGGCGGACTCGTCGACGAGGAGGCACTGGTCGACCACCTCGCCGCCGGGCGGCTCGCCGGCGCAGCCCTGGACGTTTTCGCCCAGGAACCTCTGCCTGCCGAATCACCCCTGTGGGACATGCCCGGCGTGATGATCTCCCCGCACACGGCGGGCGAGACCACCGGCGAACGGGAGGCGCTCGCCGAGGTGTTCCTCGACAACCTCACTCGGCACATCGAGGGCCGGCCGCTGCGCAACGTGGTGGACAAGCGGCGCGGATACGTGATCGACGAGACGCACCCCGCCTGAAGGGCGAGACGCTGCCCGTCATCCCCAGCACAGGCAGCATCACCAGCGCGGCGGCCGGGCCGAGGACGGTCCAGGGGGCCGGTTCGGCGTACGGCTGGTTCTCCGAGAGGAGGCGGCCCGCTCCGGGGTGGGCGGCTGTTCGCCCAGGCCCGGGGAGGCCACGACCAGGACGGTCGTGGGCAGCCGGAGCAGGGCGTTGCGCAGGAGGGTTGGGAGCACCGAGGGCAGCCCGGTGGCGGCGCGGCAGGTGCAGCCGTCCCGCGCCGAGCGCGACAGACGCGGCGATGTGCCCGCTCGCGCGTTCCTGTTCGAGCAGAGCTGCGGTCTGGGCGGCGTAGGGGCTCCATGCGACCACGCAGACCGCGCCCCACACGGACGGTCCGGCCACGCCCGCGATCAGCAGGCTCGCGAGGACGGCGGGCAGGGTGGACACGACCTCCGTCGGGCCCGCGCTCGCCCTCGGAGCCAGGTTCAGCAGCTCCCCGAGCTGGGCAAAATGGTGACCGACACGGCGGCGGGGATCACCGCACGGGCACAGCGAGGTACTGGTACTCCAGGAACTCGTCGATTCCGACCCGGCCGCCCTCGCGGCCGAGCCCGGACTGCTTGACGCCGCCGAAAGGCGCGGCCGGGTTGGAGACGAGTCCGGTGTTGAGGCCGACCATGCCGACCTCAAGGCGCTCGCTGACGCACAGGGCGCGGTCCAGGCCCTGGGTGAAGACGTAGCCGACCAGGCCCCAGGGGGTGTCGTTGGCTCGCCGGATCACCTCGTCGTCGTCGAAGGTGAGGATCGCGGCGACGGGGCCGAAGATCTCCGTGTCCATGAGGCGGCTCTCGGGTGCCACGTCCATGAGTACGGTCGGCGGGTAGAAGCAGCCCGGACCCTCCGGCGTCCGGCCACCGACGAGAACTCGGGCACCGCGCTCCACCGCGTCGGCGACCAGCGCCTCCACCTTGCCGCGCCCTGTCCTGTCGATCAGCGGGCCGACATCGACGCCGCCCGCGTGCCGGGGCCCACGACGAGCGTGCCCATACGCTCGGCCAGGCGCCGCCCGTACTCCTCCGCCACCGAGTGGTGGACGAGGAAGCGGTTGGCGGCGGTGCACGCCTCGCCCATGTTGCGCATCTTGGCGAGCATCGCGCCGTCCACGGCCTTGTCGAGGTCGGCGTCCTCGAAGACGATGAACGGCGCGTTGCCGCCCAGCTCCATCGAGGTCCGTACGACCGTGTCCGCGCACTGGGCCAGGAGCAGCCGTCCGACGGCGGTGGAGCCGGTGAAGGAGAGCTTGCGAATCCGCCCACCGCGCAGGAGCGGTTCGCACACCTCCCCCGCACGGGAGGTCGTGACGACGTTCAGGACACCGTCCGGCAGTCCGGCCTCCTTGAGGATCGCGGCGAGGGCGAGGCTGGAGAGAGGGGTCTGCGGGGCGGGCTTGAGCACCATCGTGCAGTCGGCCGCGACGGCCGGGCCGATCTTGCGGGTGCCCATGGCGAGGGGGAAGTTCCAGGGGGTGATGAGCAGGCAGGGGCCGACGGGGCGGCGGGAGAGCAGCATGCGGTTGCGGCCGTCGGGCAGCGTGCCGTAGCCGCCGTCGACGCGTACGGCCTCCTCGGAGAACCAGCGGAAGAACTCGGCCGCGTACGCCACCTCCCCCCTGGCCTCGGCGAGCGGTTTGCCCATCTCGGCCGTCATCAGGTGGGCGAGCTCGTCGGTGCGCTCCAGGATGATCTCGTGCGCCCGCCGTCGATGAAGCGGCCGGGCAGCCGGGCGGCGGAAGGGGACGGAGAAGCCACGAAGCGGATCCCTCGGCAGGCGGGTGCGGATGTCGGGTCGAGAGTGAGTTGTCGAAGCGCATCGACGCTGCCACTGGCCCTGACGGACTGTCAATGACCAGGCCAAAGAAACTTTCTTTGCGCCGTGCCTCTTGTTTCACATGAAATAAGTCCGTTACCTTCCCGTCGCAGGTGAAGCGCTTCGACAATCCCAGGGAAGGGCTGCCTCCGTGACGCACGAGCTGAACCGCAGAGGTTTCGTCGGCGCAGCAGCGTCGGTGGCCGGAGCGACCACTCCGGCACCGTCGTGCTGAGCCTGATGCCGTTGCCGATCGTCCACCGGCCCGCCCGGGAGGACTTCCGGACCGGTGTGCTCACCGGCGCGATCAAGGGCTGGTCACGGCCCAGGAAGGACGCCGGTACAGCATCAGGAGTGCGGCGCGTCGCGGCGAGCGAGCCGGCCGACGGCGTGATCCTCATGGACGTCGGACTGTCCTGCGTAGACCACGACTTCGCCGCCGCCGGCGCGCTGTGCGCCGACCACCTCGCCGACCTCGGCCACCGGGAGGTCGCCTTCATCGGCTACGGCGTCTACGAGCGGCACACCGGATACGCCGAACGCACCCTTGCCGGCTTCCGCGAACGAGCCGGGCACGCGGCCTGCGCTTCCTGGACCGCTCCTGCGAGGGCACGTACGAAAGCACCGCCGAGACCCTCGCCCGTATCCTCGCCGGCCGCCGCCCACGACCTGCTCACCGGTGCCGTCGCGCACGCAGTCCCGCCCGGCGGCTGCGCCGTCCTGCGCGGGCACTGACCTCGAAAGGGCCACCATGACCAAGAAACAGGGGACCTTCCGCTGGGGGCACGAGGCCCTCCAGCTCGAGATCGTCCTTGATGACGACGGCAGCCCGCGGCTGACGCACCTCGGACTGCCCGGCGCGGCTGAGACAGCCCCCGCGTCCCTGCCCCTGGTGGACGTGACGGCCGCGGGTCACGGCCGTGGCTGGTCGGGCAACCTCCTCGTGGGCACCGATCTCGGCGGGCGTCTGCGCCACCGGACCCACCACGCGACCCGCGACGGCGACTGGCACACACTGACCGTGCACCTCCACGATCCGGAAACCGGGCTGGTCGCGGAGGTGACCTACCGATCGCCGGACGGCATCCCCGTGCTCCGCAGCGAGGTGACCCTCCGCAACGAAGGGCAGACCGCGCTGCACCTGGAGTCGGTCAGCTCGCTCTCGGTGGGCGGCCTCACCCCGCAGGACCCGGCTGCCATCGACGCCGCGGACCTGCTGTGGGCGGAGAACGACTGGCTCACCGAATGCCGCTGGCAGCGACAGCCGATGCGCCTGACCACACCGGCCCACAGCGGACGTGTGAGCAACGGGCACGGCAGAGCCGGCTTCGCCCTGAACGGACAGGGCACCTGGTCCAGTTGCGGACGCCTCCCCATGGGCGGCCTGACGGACCGGCGTACCGGCCGTACCTGGGTGTGGCAGATCGAGCACAACGGTGGCGGCTGGCGTTGGGAGTGCGGCGAGCGGGACAGGGCGGCCTACGTTGCGCTCTTCGGACCTACCGACACCCACCACGGCTGGCGGCACTCCCTCGAACCCGGCGCCGTCTTCCGCACCGTACCCGCCGCCTTGTCCTTCAGCGACGACGGTGGTCCCGACGAGGCGTTCGCCGCGCTGACCCGCTACCGCCGCGCCCAGCGCCGCCCGCATGCCGACCACCAGCGCCTGCCCGTCATCTTCAACGACTACATGAACTGCCTGATGGGCGACCCCACGGCCGAGAAGCTGCTGCCGCACATCGACGCGGCGGCCGACGCGGGCGCGGAGTACTTCGTGATCGACGCCGGCTGGTACGACGGCGACGACGGCGGCTGGTGGACCACCGTCGGCGCCTGGGAGCCCGCCGCCTCCCGGTTCCCCGGGACGCGCGGGATCCACGAGGTGCTGGACCGCATCCGGGAGCGCGGCATGGTTCCCGGCCTGTGGCTGGAGCCGGAGGTGATCGGCGTACGCAGCCCCATGGCCAAGTCCCTGCCCGACGAGGCGTTCTTCCGCCGCGACGGCGCCCGCGTCACGGAGGCCGGCCGGCACCACCTGGACCTGCGCCACCCGGCGGCCCGTGCTCACCTGGACCAGGTCGTGGACCGCCTGGTCGGCGAGTGGGGCGTCGGCTACCTCAAGCTCGACCACAACATCGACCCCGGCTCCGGCACCAGCGCCCACCCCGACGAGACCCCGGGCGCCGGTCTGCTCGGCCACAACCGGGCGCATCTCGACTGGCTCGACGGCATCCTGGACCGTTATCCGCACCTGGTGGTGGAGAACTGCTCCTCCGGCGGCATGCGCTGGGACCACGCCCTGCTGTCCCGGATGCAGCTGCAGTCCACCAGCGACCAGCAGAACCTCCACCTCTACGCGCCCATCGCGGCTTCCGCGCCCACCGCCGTCACCCCGGAACAGGGGGCCGTTTGGGCCTACCCGCAGCCGGAGGACTCCCTCGACGAGGTGGCCTTCACCATGGCCAACGCGCTCCTCGGCCGGATCCATCTCTCCGGCCGCATCCCCGAACTCGAGCCGGAGGCCCGCGCCCTGGTCCACGAGGCGGTAGCGGCGTACAAGGCCATCCGCGCCGACCTGCCGCAAGCCGTGCCGTCCTGGCCACTGGGCCTTCCTGCCTGGGACGACCCCTGGATCGCCCTGGCCCTGCGCACTCCCGCCACCACCTACCTCACCGCCTGGCGCCGCCCCGGAACCGACGCCACTGCGACGCTTCACCTGCCCCACCTGCGGGACACCGCCGCCCGTGTCGACCTGCTCTACCCCTCGCTCAGCTCGGCCGTTTCCGCCTGGACGCCAGACACGGCCGAGCTGAGCCTGACCCTGCCCACCGCGCCGTCCGCCGTCCTGCTGCGCGTCACCCCCACGGCCCCCGGCGCTCCCTGAACCATCCCACGCCCGCATCACGCATCGACGAGAGGAACTATCGGGTGCCCCCTCTGCACCAGCCGGACGGACGCTTCGCCAACCCCGTGATCCCCGGCTTCCACCCCGACCCCAGCGTCTGCCGCGTCGGCGACGACTACTACCTGGCCTGCTCCAGCTTCGAGTACTTCCCCGGGGTGCCCCTCTTCCACAGCCGTGACCTGGTGCACTGGACACAGATCGGCAACGCCCTGGACCGGCCGGAGCAGCTGCGTCTGTCGGACGCGTGGTCCTCCGGTGGGATCTACGCCCCCACCCTGCGCCACCACGACGGCCGCTTCTGGCTGATCGTCACCAACTGCAGCGAGGGCGGCGGCAACCTGATCGTCACGGCCACCGACCCCGCCGGACCGTGGTCGGACCCCATCTGGGCGCCGGGTGTCCCCGGCATCGATCCCGACCTGGTCTGGGACGAGGACGGCACCTGCTGGTGCACGGTCGCCGGGGTCTCGCAGGTCCGTCTCGACCCGTCCACCGGGCAGACGTACGGAACACCGCACAGGCTCTGGTCCGGCGGGCCCGGCGCCAAGGCCCCGGAGGCGCCGCACCTGTACCGGATCGGCGACTACTGGTACCTGCTCATCGCCGAGGGCGGCACCGAGCGCTGCCACGGCGTCTCGATCGCCCGCGGCCGTACCCCCGCCGGCCCGTTCGAGCCGTGCCCGGCCAACCCGATCCTCACCCACCGCGGCACCGACCACCCCGTCCAGAACACCGGGCACGCCGACCTGGTCCAAGGCCCCGACGGCTCCTGGTGGATGGTGCTGCTCGGCGTCCGGCCGGGCGGCGGCACGCCGGGCTGGCACGTGCTCGGCCGGGAGACCTTCCTGGCCCCCGTGACCTGGGTGGACGACTGGCCGGTCGTCGGCGAGGTCGCCCTGGACCTGCCCGAGCTCCCGTGGCCGCTCTCCCCCGGCCCTGTCGAGGAGCACCGGGACGACTTCGAGCTCGCCGAACTACGACCGTCCTGGATCTCCCTGCGCGACCGGCCCGCCGAACACTGCACCACCAAGGAGCGCCCCGGATGGCTGACGCTCCGCGCGCGGGGCGGCTCCCTCGACGAGCCCGACGTGGTGTTCACCGGCCGACGCCAGCAGCATCTGTCGTGCCGGGCGCGGACTCTGGTCGATGCCGCGGAGGGAAGCGGTGGCCTCGCCGTCCGGCTCGACGAGCGGCACCACTACGCGATCGAGGCCTCCGGCACCGAGGTGCGGGTGATCGCGCGCGTCGGCTCCCTGCGCACGGTCGTGGCCGAACAGTCCGTGCCCGCCGGGCCGGTGGTCCTGGCCGTCACGATCACGGCCCCCCCGTCTCCGCACGGACCGTGCACCGGACCCGACGTCGTCTCCCTCGGCGTCGAGCAGTCCGACGGCACGTTCACCGAGCTCGCGACCCTCGACGGCCGCTACCTGTCGACCGAGGTCGCCGGCGGCTTCACGGGCCGGGTCATCGGCATGTACGCCACCGCGGGCACCGCCCGCTTCGACTGGTTCGACTACGAGCCCCTCGACGGCTGAACCAGGGTCCCTCCCTCTGCCGACAGGGACACAGGACGCTCCGCCATGGGGCGACGAGGGCCGGCTGACGTCCTCACCGACCGGCCCCGAACCCCGAGAACGGGCACGAGACACATCACCCGATGATCCTGCAGCGCCAGGCGTGGCCGACGCCGGCACCTGGTCGCTGCCCGACCACGGACCGGATCACCCGTACCACCGACCGAAAGGCATGACGCATGAAGGACATACGGAGACCCTCACGCCATCGCAGCCGCGGCCCCGGACGCCTGGCCGGCCTGCTGATGGCGCTGCTCGTCGTCCTGGGACTGTCCGGCAGCACCGCGATCGCCGCGCCCGGCGACACGGCACAGCAGGCACGCGCCACGGTCAAGGTTCCGGCCCGCGCCATGGACGCCGTCGCCGCGATGCAACCCAGCTGGAACCTGGGCAACACCCTGGACGCCATTCCGGACGAGACGTCCTGGGGCAACCCGCTCGTCACCAGGGACCTGTTCAAGACCATCCGCGCCGAGGGCTAGCGTGGCGTTACGTGGACGAGACCCTCGAAGTCCTGGCTGCCTGGGCACCCGGCCTGCATGAGGCCCTGGTCGGGCTGGGCGAAGGGGATTTCGTCATCGTTGACGGGACGCTCATCCCGACCGACCGTGTCAGGGCGGACGAGCCGTACTACTCCCAAAAGCACAGGCAGCACGGCATGAACGTCCAGGTGATCGCTACCCCGGACGGCATGCCCCTATGGTTCTCGCGTGCGACACCAGGACGCACCCACGACCTCACCGCGGCTCGCGCCCACGGCATCATTCAAGCCTGCCTCACACGGCAGATCCTCGTCCTCGCCGACCGCGCCTACCAAGGCGCCTATTTCAAGATGAAAGACGTTCACTGGGCCGCAAGAACCTTCAGCAGATCGAGGAAATAATGGCTTGCTGCCGGTCGCTCGTGTTTGTAGCGAATGGTGATCTTGGGGTGGCGGGCTCTACGCCGCGGCTGCTTCCCAGGCGCGGATGACCGCGGCGATTTCATCGGGACCGGGTTGACCTGCAGGGTTGTGAATATGGCGGGCGGCGATGATCGTCCGGCGAAGCTTGATCACCATGTCGCTGAACGCCGGGGTCGCCTTCGTCGCGTACCAGGGCTGTCGTGCGCGCCGGTCGGCGATGTCGGCGGGGTGGTGCCCGTGGGCGGCGTACCAGAGGACGACGATGGTGTAGACGGCCAGGCCGAAGGGGACGGTGCGCTCCACCGCGCGCCGGGTGCGGTTGCGGGCCTGGCCGACGCCGAGATCCTGGCGCATGTGCTCGAAGATCGATTCGATCGGCCAGCGCGTGCCGTACCGTTCAATGAGGTCGTCGGCGGGACTGACCAGGTCGGTGCTGATCAGAGCGAGGTCGTACGGGCGGGTCGAGTTCAGGTCGCGGATCAGGACGAGGCGGACCGGGAGGTCCTTGAAGGCTCCGTACCACAGGCATTCCCTCTCGGTGATCCACACGAACTCCATGCGCCCGTAACGCTCCACGACGGCAAGGCGCCATGTCGCCGTCTGGGCAATCGCGGTCAGTGAGCCCAGCGCCCTGCCCTTCTTGCGGGGCCGTCCCCGCTTGTTGGTCTTGGGCGGGGTCGGCGCGGACAGGGCGGCGTTGCGCGGGAGTCGGGTGGTGAAGGTGACCGACGGGGGCAGGTCGGCGACCTTGCCGGAGTGGTAGGCAGCGTCGCCGGTGACGTGGAGAGTGCGGCCGGGGAAGAGCGCGGCCAGGTCGTGGACCATCTCCAGGGCCAGGTCGGTGCGGGAGGCGGTGGCCTTGCCCCGCCACAGCCGGGCGGCCACCGGCACAGCGACCGGCTTGGCGAGGAAGGGCAGGCGGACCACGACCGCGCAGATGACCCAGGTGTTGCCGAACCCGAGCTTGTCCTTGCCCCGCCCGGAGCCGTCATGCGCCCACAGCGCCCCGAAGACCTTCCTGCCGACCCGGTGCAGCAGGGTGTCGTCGACGACAGCCAGGATCGGCGCGTCCGCTGGGAGCAGGGCTTCGACCACGGCTCGGGCCAGGCGCAGGCCGAGCTGGTCGGGATCCCACGAGGCCTCAGAGAAGAAGGCGTGGGCCCTGCGGTGCGGCCACAGCCGCGACAGTCCCGCCCCCGTCAGCATCCCGGTGACCGTACGCCGCCCCGTCTGCGCGGCCATCCCGGCCACCAGATGGCAGAACGTCTCGAACGAATGCTTCGTGAAACACGGACGAGTGACCTGCAGAACAAGCAGCAACGACGCCGGTAACGTCATCCCCGGAACCATCAGCGGCAACTTCCTCGCTTCGAGGCGGTTGGATCAACACCGCTGATGGTTCTTCACGTTCAGCCTGACGTTCCGCAAGCCACTCAGCGGGCTCACCCGAACAGGGAAGCCACTATCTGTTCAAGATCACGATTCTCCGCAAAGTCGAGTGCGGCACAGCACAGCAAAACGCCCACACCAAAGGCGCGGGCAGGGGAAATTCCGAACCACGACAGCTGACACAGAACGCTACACGCCCACACGCCGCGTCACCATAGGAAACGATCACACCGCACGGCAGACCGTGCGTGGGGTGCCCGCCGACACGGACGGGCACGCTCATTTCATGCTGCTGCGGTCGGGTTCGCTGATGCGGTGGCGCGGCGGTATTCGGCGTTGAGGCGCTGGGCTTCCTCGAGCTGGTCTTCGAGGATGATGATGCGGCAGGCGGCCTCGATGGGGGTGCCGTGGTCGACGAGTTCGCGGGCGCGGGCGGCGATGCGCAGCTGGTAGCGGGAGTAGCGGCGGTGTCCGCCCGCGGAGCGCAGCGGGGTGATGAGGCGGGCTTCGCCGATGGCGCGCAGGAAGCCCTGTGTGGTGCCGAGCATCTCGGCGGCCCGGCCCATGGTGTAGGCGGGGTAGTCGTCGTCATCGAGACGGCCGAACGTGTCGTCTGCTGTCATTGCACCTCTCTGTGGAACGCGTGGAGGGGCCCTGGTGCCGTACGGCACCAGGGCCCCGAAGGAACTGCTACACCATCTGCCGGCCCTGATACTGCACCGGCCCTACGTTTCCGCAGACCCGACCGAGACGCTGTCGGGGGCGCGGGGATCGCGGTTGCTCGACCGGAGACCACCTCACTATCGATGTCCTGCGGTACCCGGGTCCAAGACTTCCACCCGGGCGATCCTGATGGCGCTCGATTCCTCCGTTCTTCCCTCTTGATCAACTACTCACTAACGGGAACTGCGTACTACTGGTACTGCGAACTGCTGGTGGCCTCGAACAGCGCCACTCTTCGGCAGCCAGCCCCGTCGCCCGTCCTGCGTCT
This sequence comes from Streptomyces sp. V4I8, assembly GCF_041261225.1. Classification (GTDB taxonomy): domain Bacteria; phylum Actinomycetota; class Actinomycetes; order Streptomycetales; family Streptomycetaceae; genus Streptomyces. The sequence goes on along the minus strand of NZ_JBGCCN010000001.1, from coordinate 9,355,861 downwards.
ACTCTGGCTTGGAACCCCACTGCCGAACTTCCCGGCACGCGCGCCCGCAGCCGACGCCTTCACCGAGGTACTGCTCACTGACTTCACTGCTGGGTACTGCGAACCTTCACTTACTGGTACTGCCACTGCGGTACTGCTCATGGCGGCCCCTGATCACTGCGGGCCACCCGGTCCGGTCGTCAGTCCCGTCGCCGTCCTGCAACCACTCTGGCTTCGGAACTCCACCACCGCACCGTCCTGCGAACTGCAACTGCGTACTGCTGCCCGGCAGTTCATCTCTGCCGGGCCTTGCTCGATCTCGGCTACGAGAGAAACCATAACCACATCGCCAACGAATGTCTACTCCGGCTGGGATAGATTTCTGCGCCCTCGAAGATGAGGTAGTCCGCCTCGACCGGTCCACGGATGGTTCAAGCAGCACCGGGCTCAGCCCGGCGCGCAGGGATTCCCCGCCGCGCAGCATGTCGGACTGAGCGTGACGTCGCCGACCGCGCCGCGCCTACCCGTTGGCGCGCCCCGGCCAACACTGCGTCTCGTGGAGAACTCCACCGGCCGGGACGGACGTTTCCAGCCGTGACGCCCCCAGGTGGGCCGTTGACAAGCGTGGCAGGAGGCCCCTCGCCGCCCTCGACGATCCCTGGATGATCGAGCAGCTTGTGGCCAACCGGCACGGCCCCTGACTCGAGTAGACCGCGGGCTGCGGAGGAGGGCTCACGGCAGCAGGTGCCGCCATGCGTCGACTGTGGTCCTCCGTCCCCTTCCGGCAAGCACTGGGGCTCTGCGGGGTTGGCGGGTGGAGGGGCGGGGCACACGGGCTGGGTAGGCACGGGCAGAGGCATGGACTATTCAGAGACCAGGGTGACCCTGATGATCACGGTGCCGGCCGGCGCCGCAGCCGTCCGTTCCACAACAGCCATTGCCGACGCACGCGATACGGCACGTGCCTTCCTCGAAGGTTTGCAGCAGCCGGCCATGGCCCCCGACGCGGCGGACACTGTGGTCTTGGTCGTGTCCGAGCTCGGGAACTGACTGCGCGCCCGTTCCGACACCATCGAGGTCGCCGTTCACGATCCCAGCCGGCATGTGCCGCGCATGCGCACCCCTGACCTGAACGGCGGTACCGGGGGGCTTCGGCTGGCCCATGGTCACCAGCCTCGCCCGCGCCACGGCGGTCACCCGCCGGGCCTCCGGTGGCAAGACCGTGAGCACCTTCCTTGCCCCGTAGCGTCACCGCTCAAGCAGCCGGATGGCCGGCGAACATGGTCCGCCTCATGCGCAGCCTGACGAGTTGCTGGTTGACGTTGCCGCCCTGGTGAAGTCCGGCCAGAGCAACCAGATGTCCCTGGCCGTGACGACCGGTGGCACTGTCATCACCGGTCGGCTGGCTGCCGAAGAGGTGTGGACGCAGAGGGTGTCGGATGTGCTGAGGGGATTCCGCCCACTCGGGCGAGTTCGCCCGCCGTCTTCGACGCCCCCGTGAAGAAGGACGGGCCGCCCACGCGTCTGCACTTCCGTGTCGCCCGGATCCTGCAGGGCAACGGTGGCGGGAACCCGTTGCACGCGGTGTGGGCCCGACCGGCGTACCGGTCGGGCCCACACTGCTGCTCAGGTGTCGGCTCGTGTCTGTTTACCCGGTCAGACCGTGACGGGGGTGCCGAGCATCGCGGAAGCGTGCTGCATCGGGCTGAGAATGCCCAGGGGCGCTGCCTTGGGAACGGCGCGGCAGGTGAAGCCGAGCTGAGCCATGGCCCGCAGGACCTCGGCGGCGCTGAAGTCACGGCGGTCCTGGCGCGTGATGACCTGGCCGACCTGCTTGACGGGGTAGTGGCGGCGGCCGATGATCACCGATTGGCCGGTGACCGGTTCGGGCTTGACGCCCTTCATCGATTCCAGCACGCCACCCTTGGTGAGCTCGAAGGGGAAACGGGCGATGACGCAGCGCATGTGGCCTCACAGGGAGAAGGGGAGAACGGGTCCGACCGGGGGTGGGCGTTTCAGCGGGAGAGGGCGAGGATGCCCAGAGCGCTGCCTTGCTCGTCGACCACCGGCAGGGCACCGAGCTGACGGGTGCGCATCACCTGGTCGGCTTCGGCCATCGTGGTCACGGGTGAGGTGAACGAGCCGTGGTCGCCGAGGATGTCGCGCAGGCGGACGCGATCCGTGTAGTCGGAGCTGTCGCGGACGGCGGCGAGTTCGGTCTGGGTGACCAGGCCGGTGCACTGGCCGTCCTGGTCGCAGACGACGAGCCGGCCCGTGCGTGCGGCGGCCATGACGGCCAGCGCCACCTCGACGCTCATGTCGTCACAGACCTGCGGTCCGGCCGCGTCCATGACCTCGGCCACCGTCCTGTGCACAGGGTTGACATCCTCCGGGCGGGGCTGCATCTGAACCAGCGTCAAAGGTGCCTCCTGCAGAGATGGGCCAGATTCCTGATCACGAAGGGCCTAGGCCACCGCGCCGACGACAGACTGGCGCACAGGCGCGCGCCGGGTCGCCGAGGCGGGGCGGCGGCGGCCTCGGGAGGTGGCGCTGCGCTTGGGGCGTTCGACCACCGGTGCGGTGATGACGACCGGGATGCCGGACGGGGCCTGGGCTCCGGTGATCCGGTTCAGGGCCTCGTCGCCCGAGCGGATCTGGGTGGTCTGCGGCCGGATCCCGGCGTCCGACATCAGGCGAACCATGCCTCGACGCTGGTTCGGTGTGACGAGGGTTACGACGCTGCCGGACTCGCCGGCCCGCGCGGTTCGGCCGCCGCGGTGGAGGTAGTCCTTGTGGTCGGTCGGCGGATCGACGTTGACGACGAGGTCAAGGTTGTCGACGTGGATGCCGCGCGCCGCGACATTGGTCGCCACCAGTACGGTGACGTGCCCCGTCTTGAACTGCGCCAGGGTGCGGGTACGTTGCGGCTGCGACTTGCCGCCGTGCAGCGCGGCGGCCCGTACCCCGCTGTTGAGCAGGTCCTGGGTCAGCCGGTCGACGGCGTGCTTGGTGTCCAGGAACATGATCACGCGGCCGTCGCGGGCGGCGATCTCGGTCGTGGCGGCGTGCTTGTCGGCGCCGTGGACGTGCAGGACGTGGTGCTCCATCGTCGTGACCGCACCGGCCGACGGGTCGACCGAATGCACGACGGGGTCGGTCAGATAGCGGCGCACCAGCAGGTCGACATTGCGGTCCAGGGTGGCGGAGAACAGCATCCGCTGCCCCTCCGGACGCACCTGGTCGAGCAGCGCGGTGACCTGTGGCATGAACCCCATGTCGGCCATCTGGTCGGCCTCGTCCAGCACCGTGATGCCCACCTGGTTCAGCCGGCAGTCGCCACGGTCGATGAGGTCCTTGAGCCGGCCCGGGGTCGCGACGACGACCTCGGCTCCGCCTCGCAGCGCGCCTGCCTGCCTGCCGATCGACATCCCACCCACCACCGTGACCAGCCGCAGCTTGACGGAACGGGCGTACGGAGTGAGCGCGTCGGTCACCTGCTGAGCCAGCTCACGCGTCGGTACGAGGATCAGCCCCAGCGGCTGGCGGGACTCAGCACGCTGTCCAGCAGTGCGGGCGAGCAGGGCGAGGCCGAAGGCGAGGGTCTTGCCGGAACCGGTGCGCCCGCGCCCCAGGACGTCACGGCCCGCCAGGGAGTTGGGCAGCGTCGCGCCCTGGATCGGGAACGGCGCGGTCACACCCTGCTTGCCGAGTTCGGCCAGCAGCGGCTCGGGCATGGCGAGATCGGCGAACGCCTCGACGGCGGGCAGCGCGGGGGTGATCGTCCTGGGTAGCGCGAACTCACCCTGCACTGCGGCGGACCGGCGGCCGTAACCACCGGAACGAGTGGGCCCGCCCGAACGGCGCGGTGCCTGCGAGCCGAAGCGGCTGCCGCCCCTGCCGGCGTCGGCGCCGCCATTACGGGTGCGGGCGGGGCGGTCGTTCGTGTATGTGTGGTTCATGCGGAACCTTCCTCGATGTGGCACATATCAAGGAATTCCCGCAGCGATGAGCGGCATGGAGAATTACGAGTATGGACCAGCGGCAAAAGAAAGCAGATCTGGCTGGAGGAAATCTCCAGGAGCGCAGATGCTGAAGTGAGTGACCCGATGGGGACTTGAGATCCGAGCGTCGGCTGGGGTGCAGCTCTTCAGGATGCGCCTGGATCCTGGAGGAGCAGCTGCGCGTGGTTGGACCGCGGATTCCTCCGCGTCGTCCCGCAGGTGAAACCGCTGCGGGAGATGCGTGCAGCTGGGGCCCGCACCCCGAAGGATGCGGGCCCCAGCTACAGATTGTGCGTGAGCGTCAGGCAGGAACGATGTTCTCGGCCGTCGGGCCCTTCTGGCCCTGCGCGATGTCGAAGTTGACCTTCTGACCTTCGAGCAGCTCACGGAAGCCCTGCGCGGCAATGTTCGAGTAGTGGGCGAACACGTCCGCGCCGCCACCGTCCTGCTCGATGAAGCCGAAGCCCTTTTCCGCGTTGAACCACTTCACGGTACCAGCAGCCATGTCATATCTCCTTTGGGGCAGTACATCGGAATCCGCACCGTACGGACACCGTGTCGCCGCGATGATTACCCCGCCCGGAAAATGACCGGATTTACAAAAGTGCTCCCGACCGACGAAATCCGGGTCGGGGGCACTTGAAGTTTTTGGGAACCACAACTGCAACTGAGATCGACAGTAGCACGCTGGGACGGCCTGCACACGTTACATAATTCCACTTCACCCATTGCAGCAACAACTCTTCCTGCATAATCCGTCAAACTCTCACCTCGCGGGAACAGATATTGCTTCACTCGGGTGCGATGTTTCGGAAAGAGCGGTGTCGTCAGCCGCACCCCGGGCCGCCGGGGCGGAAATCGCCTACACGGCTGTCCGCAAGATCGGCTTGAGAAGGCGTCCCCAGCAGTTCGTCCCGGCGTCCCGGCGCTGCATCATGACTCCTCCCCCGCTGACCGCCGAGGGGACGCCGCCGAACGCGAGCGACTGGCCTGGCGTTGACGAGCTCGTGCGTGGTCGGCGGTGCTGTATTGAACCCACCGCGCACAGAGGATTCGCCAGGCCGTCCCGGAGGTGCTTCGCCGTATCACCGGCGCTCTCACGCACGTCTCACGAACAGGGGCGACACTCCCGGACCACGGGACCTTGACCTGCACGTATACGCCTCACGTCGACCACCTGGACCGCACAAGACGCGATCTACAACCTGTGCGTACCGCAGGACTCGCACGCCAACACCACAGATCACGGACCAAGATCCGGACCAGGTGCGGACCAACTCGGCTCAGCAGCAGACGATTCCACCCTTTGCCGCAGGTCAGAGGTGATGGCAAGCGGGTAGCACCAGCAGACCAAGAATCTGCTAGCACCTCTTCGGCGCAGTACTTCTCGGACCGGACGCGACCAGCGCCGGTGACAGACAGCGGCGACACCGGAAACGTGTGGGATCTCCACGAGGCGGCAGCGTGAGCGGCGCTACCGTTCGGCAACGCTGACTCGACCGCCAGCCAGGTCAGCATTGGTCCGGACACCACCGAACCTGCAAACGCCCACGCAAGCGCTGAAGCTGGGAAGAGGGCCTCTCACCCTACCCTGACGAGGCGTCAGCAAAGTCAGCATTAGGTCAGCAAGAGTCCTGCCACAGCCGCCCAAAGACAGCCACACTGTGGAATCGCCAACCGCACCGACCTGAGCCAGCCGGCTGTTCGGACGCGTTCTGGTGGGCGGGCAGAAGCCAGTAAGAATTACCCGACCGCCCGCCAATCAGCAGCCACCGGCACTGACGCGTTTCCGCAGGTCAACGCACCCTTCCCCGCGGCTTCAACGCCACCGCCGGCAGCTCGGGGGCAGGCAGCGGATCTCCGTCGTACCCCTTCACCTCCCCGAACCGCGTGCCTTCCATCCAGTCCTGACGGGCCTGCACGATCTCCTCCTGCGACCGTCCGATCCAGTTCCAGAACATGACCAGCTCCTCCTCGAACGGCTCGCCGCCGAGGATCATCAGGGCGGCGTCCGACTCGGCGCGCAGGGGGAGTTCGCTGCGGCCGCAGCCGAGGTAGAGCATGGAGCCGGGCAGGACCGGCACGCCGTCCACGTGGGCCTCGCCGGACATGGACAGGACGGCGTACTCGAAGTCCGGCTCCAGGGGGAGGCGTACGTCGGCGCCGTGCGTGAGGGACAGGTCGGCGCCGACGATCGGGGTGTACGCCGTGCCGGGTGAGGCGGCGCCGTCGAGGCCGCCCAGGATCAGCGAGGCCCGCAGGCCCGGCGCCGTGACGACCGGCAGCTCGGCGTGGTGCTCGAAGTGCGGGTCGGTGTGGCGGTGGCTGTCCGGGAGGGCGACCCAGAGCTGGGCGCCGTGCAGGAAGCGGGCGTGCGACTTCGGGCTCTCCTCGGAGTGACTGATCGCCCGGCCGGAGGTCATCAGGCCCAGCTCGCGGGGGCGGATCGTCTGGAGGCTCCCGGTGGAGTCCCGGTGCAGCACCTCGCCCTCGTGCAGCCAACTCACCGTCTGCAGGCCCATGTGCGGGTGCGGCGGCACCTGCATGCCGGGCTCGTCGGCGATGTCGTCGGGGCCGTAGTGATCGACGAAGCACCAGGCGCCGACCATGCGCCGGCCCAGGTTGGGCAGCAGGCGGCGGACTTCGGTGGATTCGCCGAGCTTGACGCGGCGAGGACTGAGGAGTTCGCGCACGGGCTCCGCCACGACGAAACCACGGCCGCCGCAGACGGCGGGCACCGCCTCGCGATCAAGATTGCTCATGTCGCCCAAACTAGCCCCGCAGGGGCCGCCGCGTCAGTCCGTCACCCGGGGCTGTCTCGATGCGCACCGAAAAATAGTAGCCATGTATATAGTAGCCATGTACGGTATTCATCATGAGCAAGGGTTCCGAGAACGCCTCGCCGGGCTTCCTGGTGTGGCGCCTGTCGACGAAGTGGCGGGTCGCGGTCGACCGAGCCGTCGCCCCGCTGGGGCTCACTCACGCGCAGTACGCGCTGGTGGCCTCGCTGTACGGCATGCAGCGCCACAGGGAGCGTCCCAGCCAGCGGCGCCTCGCCGACCACACGGGGCTCGAACCGCTGTATGTCTCGAAGTTGGCGCGTTCCCTGGAAGCCGCGGGCCTCCTCGAACGCACCCGGGACCCCCGTGACCCGCGCGCGGTGCAGCTGGCGCTGACCGAGCCGGGCCAGGAGCGCACCCGGCAGGCGATCGAGGTCGTCCAGGGGCTGCTGGAGCAGCTGCTGGCGCCGCTCGGCGGCCTGGACAGCGCACGCACGCGGGAGTTCAGGCGCGAGTTGGCCACCTTGCTCGACGCACCTCTCGACCCGTTCGCCACGGACAACGAGTCCGACAAGGAGCAGTCATGACCACCGCCACTCCCCTGCTCAACCCCCGAGTCATAGCCCTGGCCCACTACGCGAGCCGCGCACTCCTGGAGAGCGTGCTGGCCCGCCACGGCGCGACCTTCCAGCAGTCCGTCACCCTGCGGCTCGTCGCCATCGCCGAGGAACCGGTCGTGCGGGACCACCTCGTCGGCGGTGTCGTGGGCGCGCTGAAGATCGACGCCGCGGAGGCGCAATCCGTGGTCGACGAGCTGATCGCCGCGAAGCTGCTGGCCGCGCACGAGCCGTCCCGGGTGCGGATCACGGATGCCGGACGGGAGCTGTACGACACCACCACCGCCGGCACCGCCCCCATCACCGCCCGGATCTACGCCGGCATCCCGACGGAGGACCTGGCCGCCGCCGGACGGGTGCTGAGCCTCATCACCGAGCGGGCCGACGCCGAGCTCGCGACCCTGGCCAAGTAGCGGAACACCGGCACGGGAACGGAGTGGAATATTGAACCAACCTTCTCGGTTGACGGCGCCGAAGGAGGCAGGAGTGGACATGACGTACTACGACCACGGAACAGCGGCCGAGCGCTGGGAGCGCGCGCGGATGTTCTTCGACGCCAAGGACTACGCCGCCGCCGCGCGCGTCCTGGGCAAGCTGGTCGAGGAGGTGCCGGAGCAGACCGGACCGCGGCTGCTGCTGGCGCGCGCCTACTACCACTCGGCCCAACTGCGGCGCGCGGAGACCGAGTTGCGGGTCATCGTCGAACGCGACCCGGTGGAGCACTACGCCCGGCTGATGCTGGGCCGCACCCTTCAGCGGCAGGGACGGAGCGAGGAGGCGGAGCCGCACATGCGTCTCGCGTCGGCGCTGGCGGGTGACTTCGAGCAGCTCTGAGCGATGCCCGAGCAATCCCCTGGCAATGCTCGGGGCCCGGTTCCCCCCGGAACCGGGCCCCAAGTCCTTTACCCCTTCAGCTGGCTCGGCTCGTTGACTTCCGCGGGCGTCCGCTTCCCCCGCCGGTGGGCCACCTCTCCCAGCACCACATCCACGACGATGAACGCGGCCAGCGAGATACCGAGGAGCGGTACGAAGTAGCCGACCACGGCGACGACCGCCACCAGCGGGACCAGGATCTGCGGGGGCACCTGCTGCCAGGCGCCGCGCGGGACGGGCCGGCCGAAGGCGGAGCCGCGGCCGCGCTGCCACCACATGCGGTAACCCAGCACGATCAGCACGATCAGCGAGAGCGCCAGCAGCATCAGGGCGATCTGGTTGACCAGGCCGAAGAGGACCCCGGTGTGCACGTCGATGCCCCAGCGGGTCAGCTTGGCGAGCACCGGGTAGTCGTCGAACCGCAGCACGTCGGTGACCTCGCCCGTGGACGGGTCGATCGCGACCGAGTCCTGCTTGGTCGGCCAGCTGCGCTGCACCTGCTTCACCACATACGCGGACGAGGCGTCGGCGGGCGGCACGATCTCCACGGGATCGCCCAGGCCCTCGGCGCGCGCGGCCGCCAGCACCTTGTCGAGGCCGACGCCGTGCTCGCCGCTCCCACCCGTGGCGGCGGCGCCGCCGTGGCCTCCGTGATCGCCGCCCGCCGAGGCCGAGACGGACGGGGTGGCCTGGCCGAGGGAGGTGCGCAGCTCGTCGATGTTGGCGCCGGCGTAGGTCGACCAGGTCAGGCCGGTCGCCGAGAGGAAGAAGAAGCCGACAGCGGCCCAGACGCCGACGGTGCCGTGCAGGCCGAGCGTACGGCGGCGGCCGCTGCTGCCCCGTACCCTGCGCAGGGCGCGGCGGCGGGAGAACCACAGCACCACGCCGCCGCCCGCGATCACCCACAGCCAGCTGGCCGCCAGCTCGCCGTAGAGGCGGCCGTTCTCGCCGAGGTGCAGGTCGCGGTGGAACTCGTCGATCCAGGTGCGCAGCGGCAGTGCGCCGGTCGCGCCGTACTGTTCGAGGGCGCCGCGCACCTCGGCGGTGTACGGGTCGACGAACACGGCCAGCGTGTGGTCGGCGTCCACGCCCTTGACGCCGGACAGCAGGACGCGGGTCGTCGCGTCGTCCTCCGGTGAGGGCCGTACCGCCGAGACCGCGCCCTCGGGGTGGGCCTTGCGCGCGGCGGCGACCTGCTCGGATATCGGCAGCTTCTCGTCACCGGCCGGGACGGTCAGCTCATGGGCGTACACGATCTTCTCGGCCTGGAACGCGGCGGCGTACAGAAAACCGGTGGCCGCGGCGACGAGCAGGAACGGCGCGACGAACAGCCCGGCGTAGAAGTGCAGACGCAGGATCAGCGGGCGCAGCGGTGCCCATCTGCGGGGCGACGACACCGGGGAATCGGGCTGCGTCGCCTCCTCCGTGATGGTCGGGGGAGCGGTGGACATCGGCGGCATCTCCGGGGGTGGGACGGGGAGCGGGGACGTTTCTGTCTCTGCTTAGCGGTCCAGTAGTCGGGTGAAGGGTCCGTCGAGTTCCAGACCCGTTAAGTGGCGTACGTCACACAGAAGTCGGCGGGTCACTCGGGTGCCATGGCATGCTGGCGCGATGGCACTTCCGAGCGATCGCGCACCTCTTGCCGAACAGGTCGAGCAACTCCTCGCTGCCGAGGGCCCGTTGCCCATCGTGGCGGCCGGCAACCCGGTGCTCCGGCGCCCCACGGAGCGCTTCGACGGCCAACTGGACCCCGCACTGCTGGCCCGTTTCGTCGACGCCCTCCGGATCACCATGCACGCGGCGCCCGGCGTGGGCCTCGCCGCACCGCAGGTCGGCGTGGGGCTGCGGATCGCGGTGATCGAGGACCCGGCACCGGTGCCGGAGGAGGTACGGCTGACGCGCGGCCGGGTGCCGCAGCCCTTCCGGGTGCTGGTGAACCCGTCGTACGAAGCGGTCGGCGCCGACCGGGCCGCGTTCTTCGAGGGCTGTCTGAGCGTCCCTGGCTATCAGGCGGTGGTGGCACGGCACGCCGAGGTGCGGCTGACCGGTGAGGACGAGCACGGGCGCGCGGTCGACGAGGTGTTCACGGGGTGGCCCGCCCGTATCGTGCAGCACGAGACGGACCACCTCGACGGCGTCCTCTACCTGGACCGGGCCGAGTTGCGCTCCCTCGCCTCGAACCAGGCGATGGCCGAGCGCTGGGCCCACCCGGCCCCGGATGAGGCGGCCAAGGCCCTCGGCTTCGAACTGCCGGTCTGAGTACGCCGGTTGGTGCCGTACGGCGGGCGTCGCCGCCGCACGGCCGGTTCGTCATACGTCAGTTGTCTCCGTACGTCAGTTGTCGCGGTACGACTCCAGCAGCCGCAGCCACACCTCGCTGATCGTCGGATACGACGGGACGGCGTGCCACAGCCTGCTGATCGGCACCTGGCCGGCGACCGCGATCGTCGCCGAGTGGATGAGTTCGCCGACACCGGGGCCGACGAACGTGACGCCGAGGAGGATCTCGCGTTCCAGGTCGACGACCATGCGGGCGCGGCCGCGGTAGCCGTCGCCGTACAGGGACGCCCCCGAGACCGAGGCGAGGTCGTAGTCGACGGCGCGGACGCGGTGGCCTGCCTGTTCCGCCTCGGCCAGGGAGAGGCCGACGGCGGCGGCCTCGGGGTCGGCGAAGACGACCTGGGGGACGGCGGCGTGGTCGGCGGTGGCGGCGTGGGCGCTCCACGGGTCCGACTCCAGGAGGGGGACTCCGGAGGCGCGGGCGGCGATGGCCGCTCCCCGCGATGCGGGCCTGGTACTTGCCCTGGTGGGTGAGGAGGGCACGGTGGTTGACGTCGCCCACCGCGTAGAGCCACTCGCTGCCGGTGACCCGCAGGCTGTCGTCGACCTCCAGCCAGGAGCCGGGTTCCAGGCCGACCGAGTCCAGGCCGATGTCGTCGGTGCGCGGGGCACGGCCGGTCGCGAAGAGGATCTCGTCGGCCTCGATCCGGTCGCCGTGGTCGGTGACGACCACGACCGTGCCGTTCTCCCTGGTCACCGACTCGACCGAGGTCCCGGTGCGGACGTCGGTGCCGGCCTCGGTGAGTGCCTCGGCGATCAGTTCGCCGGCGAAGGGCTCCATGCGGTTGAGCAGGCCCTTGCCGCGGACGAGGAGCGTGACCCGGGAGCCGAGGGCCTGCCAGGCGGTGGCCATCTCGGTGGCGACCACTCCCCCGCCGACCACGACCAGCCGGCCGGGCACGGACTGGGCGCCGGTGGCCTCGCGGCTGGTCCACGGCTCGATGCCGGCGAGTCCGGGCAGGTCGGGGAGGACGGCTCGGCTGCCGGTGCAGACGGCGACGGCGTGCCGGGCGGTCAGCACATGCCGTACGCCGTCGGGGCCGGTCACCTCCACCGTCCGGGGTCCGGTGAGGCGGCCGTGGCCGCGGTAGAGGTCGGCGCCGATGCCGGTCAGCCACTGGACCTGCCCGTCGTCGTGCCAGTTCGAGGTGAAGTCGTTGCGCCGGGCGAGGACAGCGGCCGCGTCGAGGGGGCCCTGGACCGAGTGGCTGAGGCCGGGCAGGCGGCGGGCGTCGGCCTGGGCGATGACCGGGCGCAGGAGCGCCTTGCTGGGCATGCACGCCCAGTAGGAGCATTCGCCTCCGACCAGCTCACTCTCCACGACCGCGGTGGAGAGGCCGGCCGCACGGGTGCGGTCCGCGACGTTCTCCCCGACCGGCCCTGCCCCGAGCACCACGACGTCGTACGCGATGGAATCCGTTTCCGTCATGGGGTCAGTCTTACGGGTGGTGTGCGGCGTGGCCACACGGGTACGCGCGCGGAGATACGACGGAATACACAGCCGTACGGCCGCGTTGTCGCCGACGGCCTCGCCCCGACACCAGGAAGAGGGATACGCCATGAGCAGCACCATGGAGCTCACCAAGGAGAACTTCGATGAGACGGTCACGGACAACGAGTTCGTCCTGATCGACTTCTGGGCGTCCTGGTGCGGGCCGTGCCGTCAGTTCGCCCCCGTCTACGAGAAGGCGGCCGAGGAGAACCCTGATCTCGTGTTCGGCAAGGTCGACACCGAGGCGCAGCCGGAACTGGCCGCCGCCTTCGGTATCCAGTCGATCCCGACGCTGATGATCGTCCGGGACCGTGTCGCCGTGTTCGCGCAGCCCGGGGCCCTGCCCGAGGCCGCCCTTGCGGACGTCATCGGGCAGGCCCGGAAGCTCGACATGGACGAGGTCCACAAGGCCGTGGCCGCTCAGCAGGAGCAGGCCGAGCAGAACGGCCAGTAGGAGGACCGCGATCCTTGTGATCTAGAAGGGGTACGCCGCCACGTCACCACGCACCGTCGTCCAGCGCACGTCGGTGAACGCCTCCAGGTTGGACTCGCCGCCGAACCTGGCGCCGGTGCCGGAGGCGGCGATGCCGCCGAAGGGCGCGACGGCCTCGTCGTTCACGGTCTGGTCGTTGATGTGCACGATCCCGGTCGGGATGCGCTCGGCCAGGTCGAGCCCCCGGGCGGCGTCCCCGGTGACGATGCCCAGGGAGAGGCCGTAGGAGCCGGCCGCGGCGAGGGCGGCGGCCTCGTCGGCGGTGGTGAAGGGGCGCACCGGCGCGACGGGACCGAACACCTCCTCGGTGTAGGCGGGGGTCTGGTCGTCGACGCCGGCGAGCACGGTCGGCCGGTAGAACAGCTGCTCATGGGTGCCGCCCGCGGCGAGCTTGGCTCCCCGGGACGTGCTGGCCTCCACCAGGCCGTGCACCTTGCCCAGCTGGCCCGAGTCGATGAGCGGGCCGAGGTGGACCTCGGCGCGGTGCGGGTCGCCGACGGCGAGGGCGTCGGCCTTGGCCGCGAGCCGCTCGACGTACTCCTCGTACAGCGACTGGTGGACCAGGTGGCGGCCGGTCGTCATGCAGATCTGGCCCTGGTGGAAGAAGGAGCCCCAGGCGGCCGTGGAGATCACCGCGTCGATGTCGGCGTCCTCCAGCACGATCAGGGCGGAGTTGCCGCCCAACTCCAGGTGCGCGCGCTTGAGATGACGCCCGGCGGCCTCGCCGACGGCCCGGCCCGCGGCCGTGGACCCGGTGAAGGAGATGACGGGCACGCGCGGGTCGGCGACCAGCGCCTGGCCCACCTCCGGACCGCCCGGCAGGACGTGCAGCAGCCCCTCGGGCAGACCGGCCTCGGCGAAGATCGCCGCCAGGGACAGACCGCCGCAGACCGCGGTGCGCGGGTCCGGCTTCAGGACGACCGCGTTGCCGAGCGCGAGGGCCGGGGCGACGGAGCGGATGGAGAGGATCAGCGGCGCGTTGAACGGCGAGATCACGCCGACGACGCCGACGGGGATCCGGCGCGTGTACGACAGCCGGGGCGCTTCGCTGGGCAGGACGTGCCCGGCCGGGCGGGAGGCGAGCGCTGCGGCCTCGTAGCACTCCTGGGAGGCCACGTGCAGCTCGAAGTCGGCCTTGCCCGGGATCGACCCGGACTCGCGGACGAGCCATTCGCGCAGCTCGTCGGCGTGCGCGGCGAACAGGTCACCGGCCTTGCGCAGCACTGCGGCGCGTACGAAGTGCGGGACGCGGGCCCACTCGGCCTGGGCGGCGCGGGATGCCGCGGCGGCCGTACCGACGTCCTCGGCGTCGGCCAGGGTGACGGTGCCGAGCGAGTCGCCGGTGGCGGGCTCGGTGACGGTGTACTCCTCTCCCGACAGGGAGCTGGACTGCCAGACCTTCGGGTCGAGCAACGGCATTGCGACTCTCCGTTCGATCACCGGCGGGACTCACACGGGGAGCGGAAGTCCCGAGTAGTTCGCCGCCAGTTCGGCGGCGGCGTGACGGGATGCGGTGATCCGGCGCAGACGTGCGAGCTGCATCCGGTCGTCGAACGCATCCCCGTCTGGTTGAGCGTGCAACATCTTAGTCATGTCATCCGAGAAACGGCTCACCTGCCACACACGTCGAAGGCACAACTCGGAGTATCTGTCGAGAAGTTGTGTGCTCCCTGCGCGGTGCAGCTCGATGAGACCGCGCGCCAGGACCCGTACGTCCGACACGGCGAGGTTGAGGCCCTTGGCGCCCGTCGGCGGGACGATGTGGGCGGCGTCCCCGGCGAGCAGCAGCCGGCCGTACCGCATCGGCTCGTGGACGTAACCGCGCATCGCCGTCACGGACTTGGCGGTGACGGGCCCGCGGTTCAGGGTCCAGTCGGCGTCGATCGCGAAGCGGGCGGCGAGTTCGTCCCAGATGCGGTCGTCGGGCCAGTCGTGCGGGGCGGTGCCGTTCGGGACCTGGAGGTAGAGCCGGGAGACGGTCGGTGAGCGCATGCTGTGCAGGGCGAAGCCGCGTTCGCCCCGGGCGTAGATCAACTCGTCGCAGGACGGCGCCACTTCGGCCATGATGCCGAGCCAGGAGTGGGGATAGTCGCGCGCATAGGAGCGGCTCGCCCCGGCCGGGAAGGCGTCGCGGGAGATGCCGTGGAAGCCGTCGCAGCCGGCGACCCAGTCACAGGTCAGCGCCTGCTCGCGGCCCTCGTGCCGGAACCGGATGACGGGCTTGTCGCTCTCCGGCTTCTCGACGGCGAGCGCCTCCGCCTCGAACAACAGCGGTGGCCCCTCGGCGAGTTGCAGCGCGACGAGGTCCTTCACGATCTCGGTCTGGGCGTAGATCGTGACCGTACGGCCACCGGTGAGGGCCGGGAAGTCGATGTGGTGGCGTTCCCGGTCGAAGCGCAGCTCGATGCCCTGGTGCACCAGACCCTCGGCCGCCAGCCGCTCGGCGGCGCCCACCTCGTGCAACGCGTCGACCGTGCCCTGCTCCAGCATCCCGGCCCGCTGGCGCCGCTCGACGTACTCCCGGGTCCGGGCCTCCAGGACCACGCAGTCGATGCCCGGGCGGTGCAGCAGGCGCGCGAGGAGCAGCCCGGCGGGGCCACCGCCGATGATGCCGACCGTCGTGCGCATTGCGACACCTCCCTGGCTTCGACGGTACGTCGGGCGGAGCCGTGTCGCCTCAGCCGACCTCGGGACGCAGCCGGCCTCGCGCCGCCTCAGCTGGACTCGCGGTGCACCACCGTCGCGCCCAGCACCTTGTGCGTCTCGGGTCCGGTGCCGGGGTTGCGCACCGCGTGGTCGACCAGCTCGGCTAGGTCGCGGCCGGACGGCAGTTCGATGTGGACCGTGCTCAGCCTGGGCCGCAGCAGGCGTCCGAGCATCAGGTCGTCGGCACCGATGACGGCCGTGTCGGCGGGGACGCGGACGCCCTCGTCCTGGAGGGCGCGCATCAGCAGCATCGCGTACTCGTCGTTGTAGGCGAACACGGCATCGAGGCCCAGGGCGCGCCAGCGGGCGGCGAGCCGTACGGCGGACTCCTCCGTGTAGGCGAGGGGCAGCTCGGTCAGGGTGGCGTCCGTGCCGTGCAGGGCGCGCCGTACGCCTTCGAGGCGGGGCGTGGAGAAGGCCTCCAGACGGTCCTCCTCGGGCACGACGACGCCGACGCGGCGCCGGCCACGGTCGTACAGGTGGCGCCCCGCGCAGTGCCCCACGGCCTCGTAGTCCATCAGCAGGGCGTGGGCGCCCTCGACGGACTCGGGGCCGAGCGAGACCACCGCCCGGGCGCCGGAGCGCTTGAGGACCGTCACGCCCTTCGGGCCGAGGCCGGAGCCCGACACCAGGACGGCGACGGGGCGCAGCTCGGCCCAGGCGCGGGCTGCCTCGTCGCCGTGCAGGCCGACGCTGCCGTGCTGCACGACGGTGTAGCCGAGGCGGCCGAGTGCCAACTGGAGGTCGCCGAGGAACCGGCTGTATAGGGGGCCGACGGGGAAGCTCGGGGCGGGCATCAGGACCATGCGGCTGTGCCCGGCGCGCAGGCTGCGGGCCGCTGCGTGCGGGACGTAGCCGAGTTCCTTCGCGGCCTCGTGGACGCGGCGGCGGGTGGGCTCGCTGATCCGGACGGCACTGGTGTTGTTGAGGACGTAGGAGACGGTCGCGCGCGAGACGCCGGCCAGGCGGGCCACATCGGCGCTCGTGGGTACCGAGCGCGGTGCGGAGGAAGCGGGCGCGGGCGTTTTCGGTATCTGCACCATGACGTACCGCATCTTTGCAGAACCTGTGAGCAGGGCTCGGGTTAGGGTCCCCGCCCGTTCACGCCTGCGTGCGCGTCACCCGGTCGACGAGGTCGAACCAGCCCTTCTCCAGCCGCTCCATGGGCATGCCGCACTGCCTGGTCAGGTGGTTGATCAGGGCGGGGTCGAGGTACGACATGAGCGTCTGGGCGAGGAGCTCGCAGTCGGCGCCCGGCAGGAGCTGCCGCAGCAGCACGGTGACGTGGGTGTGCAGCGCCCGGACCGAGGGGTGGGAGTAGCGTCGGGTGGGGTCCGGCTGGGCGGCGAGTTGCAGGTCCAGCTGCTCGGCCGCGCGGTACAGGACCGCCACGCCGAAGGCCCGCAGCCGGTCGACCGGGGGCGCCCCGGGGCCCAGCGGCGGCGGCCCGCCGAGGAAGTCGGCCTGGAGCTTGCGGGCGGAGTGGTCCAGCAACGCCGTCAGCAGGCCGGTGCGGTCACCGAAGCGGCGGAAGACCGTCCCCTTGCCCACCCCGGCCTCCGCGGCCACGGCCTCCATCGTGACGCCGGCCGCGCCGTGCTCCGCGATCAACCGGGCGGCGGCCTCCAGCAGCCGGGCGCGGTTGCGGGCCGCGTCGGCGCGCAGGCAGGGCTCGTCGGCGGCGGAACCGACCTCCAGCAACTGAGGCTTGTCGACAGGCTCCTGGGGCGACTGGGGGAAGGGCGGCAGAACGGCGGACATGAAGCCAGCGTAAAGCATCGGGAATGAAACTGGACCGCGGTCCGGTTAGGGTGCTAGAAGTTAAACGGACCCCGGTCCGGATTGTCACGGCAGTGTTTCAGCATCTTGGAGTTCGCATGTCTGTTCGCATCCTCGCGCTCGTCGGCAGCCTTCGCGCCGGTTCGCACAACCGTCAGCTGGCCGAGGCGGCCGTCAAGCTCGCTCCCGAGGGCGCCGAGGTCGTGCTCTTCGAGGGCCTGGCCGAGATCCCCTTCTACAACGAGGACATCGACGTCGAGGGCAGCGTCCCCGCCGCCGCCACCGCGCTGCGCGAGGCCGCGCAGGCCGCCGACGGGTTCCTCTTCTTCTCCCCCGAGTACAACGGCACCATCCCGGCCGTGCTGAAGAACGCCATCGACTGGCTGTCCCGCCCGTACGGCGCCGGGGCCTTCGGCGGCAAGCCGGTCGCCGTGGTCGGCACCGCCTTCGGCCAGTACGGCGGCGTGTGGGCGCAGGACGAGACCCGCAAGGCCGTGGGCATCGCCGGCGGGAAGGTGCTGGAGGACGTCAAGCTGTCCATCCCCGGCTCGGTGACCCGCTTCGCCGAGACCCACCCGGCCGACGACGCCGAGGTCGCCGCGCAGCTGACCGAGGTCGTCGCCCGCGTCCACGGGCACGCGGGCGAGGCCGTCGCGGCCTGACCCGAACCGAGCTTTCAGGAGGGGCCGGAGCCGAGCGCTCCGGCCCCTACCGCGCGTCGGTCACGCGACCGCCGTCGGGGCCAGCTCCCGCAGCTCCTCCAGCGCCGCCGCCACCGCCGGGCGCTCCCGGCAGCCCCGGCGCGTGCAGGTGAGCACCTTGCGGTGCGGGTCGCCCGCGCAGCGAACTCGGGTGAGGGGAAGGTGCGGCGTCAGCTGGGCCAGCCTCGGGACCAGGGCGACGCCGAGACCGTGAGCGACCAGGTGGGCGGTGACGTTCCAGTCCAGGGCGTGATGGATCACGTCGGGGGTGAACCCGGCCGCCCCGCAGGCCGACATCACATGCGGGCGACAGGGGCTGTCCGGCATCGGCGCGATCCAGTCCTCGCGCGCCGCCTCCGAGAGGTCGACGCGCCCGCGCCCGGCCAGCGGATGGCCGTCGGGGACGACGAGGTCGTACGGGTCGTCCAGCAGCGGCTGCTGGTCGAAGCGCGCATCGCTCAGCGGCGGGTTGTGCGGGGTGACCTCCACCACGGCCAGGTCGACCTCCCCCTCGAAGAGCTGGTCGAAGCTCCCCGGCACACCCGTCTCCTGAATCCGTACGGTCAGCTGCGGATGCCGCTCCCGCAGCCGTACGGCCATCGGCGCCAGCAGCACCGAGACGGCCGTGGAAAAGCCGCTGACGCGCAGCTGCCCCGACGGGGCGCTGTACTCGGCGCGCAGGTCGAGCTCGGCCGCCTCCCAGCGCTCCGCGATCGCGTCGGCGTGCGCGAGCAGGCTCTCGGCGGCCGCGGTCAGGCGCACTCCGCGGCCCTGCGGTTCGAGGAGGTCGACGCCCAGGTCGCGGGCCAGTTGGCGGATCTGCTGGGAGGCGGCGGACGGGGTGAAGTGCAGGGCGCGGGCGGCCCCGGTGACCGTGCCGTAGTGCGCCACGGCCCTCAGCACGTGCAGTCGGCGCAGATCAATCATGAAGTCCACGCTTCAAGGTGACGTCCGGAAAGTCAACCTGGACGTGCACGAAGGCGCACCGCACCCTTGGTTGTGTCGCGGCGATCGACCAGCACGACCAGCCACCGAGGTACGAGGAGTTGCCATGACCAGCACGACCGGCACCGCTTGCCCGCACTGCGGGTGGCCCGACGGCGCCGAGCCCTACCAGATGGTGTCCCGGCACACTACGGCGGCGGGCAGCACGGTGTGGACGCGGTGCGCCTGTGGTTCGTTGCAGGTCCGCAGCGTGGACGCCCGCGGCATGCGCGTCGTCTCCCGCAGCCGGCCCTCCGGGACCTCCACGGGGGCACCGGCGAACTCGCCCTGCCGATGACCGAACCCGCCCTGCCGATGACGTGACCTTCCGGGTCAGTCGAGCCCGGCCAGCCGCCGCACGGCCGGAGCCGCGAAGTTCTCGATGAACGCCGCCGGTTCCCCCGTGCGCGGGCCGAGGATCACCGTGTCGATGCCTAGCTCGGTGTAGCCCGCGATGTCCCGGGTGAAGGCGTCGAGGTCGCCCTCGGCGGCCGCCTCGCCCATGTAGAGAACGGTCTTGCGGATCTCGTCGTAGTCGCGCCCCTCGGTGTCGCAGTGGCCGCGCAGGACGTCGAGCTTGTGCCCGACCTCGTCCGGCGAGGTGGCGAACAGGTTGCAGGCGTCGCCGTAGCGGGCGACCAGCCGGAGCGTCTTCTTCTCCCCGCCCCCGCCGATCATGATCTCGGGGTGCGGGGAGCTGACCGGCGCCGGCACGCACAGGGTCTCGGTCAGCCGGTAATGCTTGCCCTCGAAGGGGCCGTCGGCCTCTGGGGCCCACATCTGGAGGCAGATCCGCAGGGTCTCCTCCAGCCGCTCGAAGCGCTCGGCGACCGGCGGGAACGGCACGCCGAGCCCCTCGTGCTCCCGCCCGTACCAGGCAGCGCCGATCCCGAGGGTGGCCCGGCCGCCGGACAGCACGTCGAGCGACGTGGCGATCTTGGCGAGCAGACCGGGGTGGCGGTAGGTCACGCCGGTCACCAGGGCGCCGAGGCGGACCGTGGAGGTGTGGGCGGCGAGGAAGCCGAGAGTCGTGTAGGCCTCCAGCATGGGGTCCTCGGCGCGGTCGTTGAACTCCATCTGGAAGTAGTGGTCCATCACCGACAGCCAACTCACCCCGGCCGCCTCGGCGGCAGCGCCCGCGGCGGCCAGTTCGGCGCCGAGCGCGGGGCCTCCCCCGGGATGGTCGAACCGGTTGATGTGCACGCCGACCCGCATGTCCTGTCTCCGTTCGCGTCCGCCCGGACTTTCAGCGACCCGGACGACGCTAGGACTTGGAGCGCTCTCGAAGTCAAGGGGCCGGCGCCCGCCCGCCAGGGCCGGACAGGCCTAGGCCAGGTCTTCCACCTTCGCCTGCTCCTGCTTCTTCGAAGCGCGCAGGCTCGTCACCGTCGTCACCGCCAGGACCAGCACGATGAAGCCGAGGGAGAAGGGAATGCTGATCTCGGGGACGTGGACGCCGGACTCGTGCAGCGCGTGCAGGACGAGTTTGACGCCGATGAAGCCGAGGATGATCGACAGGCCGTAGCTGAGGTGGACCAGCTTCTTCAGCAGGCCCCCGATGAGGAAGTACAGCTGCCTGAGGCCCATCAGGGCGAAGGCGTTGGCGGTGAAGACGATGTACGGGTCCTGGGTCAGCCCGTAGATGGCGGGGATGGAGTCCAGGGCGAACAGGACGTCGGTGGAGCCGATCGCGAGCATCACGACCAGCATGGGGGTCATGATCCGCTTGCCGTTCTCGGTGATGAACAGCTTGGTGCCGTGGTAGCGGTCGGCCACGCCGAAGCGCTCCTCCGCCATCTTCAGCAGCTTGTTCTCCTGGTACTCCTCCTCGTGCTCCTCCTTGCGGGCGTCCTGGACGAGCTTCCAGGCGGTCCAGATCAGGAAGGCACCGAAGAGGTAGAACACCCAGGAGAACGTGGAGATGATCGCCGCGCCGGCCGCGATGAAGCCGGCCCGCAGCACGAGGGCCATGATCACGCCGACCATCAGGACGCGCTGCTGGTACTGCGAGGGCACGGCGAACTTCGCCATGATGAGGACGAAGACGAAGAGGTTGTCGACGCTCAGGGACTTCTCGGTGATGTACCCGGCGAAGAACTCGCCCGTGGGCCCGCCGCCGCCGTAGAAGTACAGGCCGACGCCGAACAGACAGGCCAGGACGACCCAGACGATCGTCCACGTCCCCGCTTCCCGGAGGGAGACGTCGTGGGGTTTGCGACCGATGAAGAAGTCCACGGCGACCAACGCGCACAGGGCGACGATGGTCAGGAGCCAGACGGAGAGAGAGACGTTCACTGGTAGTACTCCTGGTGCAGGTGGGGCCTTGACAGCGTTGTGGCCGGAGGTCGTCCCTTCCACCCACAACAGGTGAACAAAGGGTCATGTCCTGGCAAGGTCATGTGCTGGAAGCCCCTGGTCACGGGCCTGTCACCCGCCGGACGGCGGGCAGGTTCCGCCGAACGGCGGCCCGCCGGCCGGGGCCGGTACGCAGATCATGGCCGCAGAGCCGCCGGGCACGCAGGTGCCCCCGTGTGAGGAGAAGCCATGAGCCAGGTCCCGCCGCCGGTCCCGCCCCCGTTCGATCCCGAGCTCGCCGCAGCCCTGGAGCTCATCAAGGACGTGATCTCGCCCGGCCTCGCGATGGACGAGATAGCCGACATCCGCCAGGGCCCGGGCATCCAGATGCTGGCCGAGCTGGACCTGACCCTGGACGGCTTCTTCGAGGTCGAGGACCGGACGGTGCCGGGCCCGGCGGGCGCCCCCGAGATCTCCCTGCTGATCTGCCGGCCCGCCGCCCCGGCGGACGCGGGTCCGCGGCCCGTGATCTACCACGTCCACGGCGGCGGCATGGTCCTCGGCAACAACCGCGTCGGCGTCGACGCCGCCCTGGTCTGGGCGAGGGAGCTGGACGCGGTCGTGGTGTCCGTGGAGTACCGGCTCGCGCCCGAGCACCCGCACCCCGCGCCGATCGAGGACGTGTACGCCGGCCTGGAGTGGACGGCGAAGAACGCCGCCGAGCTCGATGCCGACCCGCAGCGGATCGTCGTCGCCGGTGCGAGCGCAGGCGGCGGGCTGTCCGCGGCACTGGCCCTGCTCACCCGGGACCGTGGCGGCCCGGAGCTGATCGGCCAGCTGCTGATGTGCCCGATGCTGGACGACCGCAACGACAGCCCCTCCACGTACCAGATGGCGGGTCTGGGCGTCTGGGACCGTACGGCGAACGAGACCGGCTGGACGGCTCTGCTCGGTGAGCGCCGTGGCGGGCCCGACGTCCCCGCGTACGCGGCGCCGGCCCGTGCCGAGGATCTGTCCGGGCTGCCCCCGGCCTTCCTGGACGTCGGCTCCGCGGAGACCTTCCGTGACGAGGTCGTCGCCTATGCCTCCCGGATCTGGCAGGCGGGTGGGGTGGCCGAGCTGCATGTGTGGCCGGGTGGCTTCCACGGGTTCGACGGGTTCGCTCCGCAGGCGGCGTTGTCGCAGGCGTGCCGCGCGGCGCATCTGGCGTGGTTGAGGCGGCTGTTGAGCCACTGAGACACCGCCGGCTCGTCTGCCGGGTTCTCGGGTGCACGTGCGGTGCAGGCGCGGGTGCGGGTCGTTCGTGGCTCGTCGCGTCCACGCGGCCGAGCCGCGACATCGACACCGCCCCGCACCCCTTGCACGGCCCTCCCCGCCGATTGACCGCATACCGCACCATGGGCCTATGAAAGAGCTGGCCGGACGCCTGACCGCGCTCGATCCGGATGCCGGGGCCGCCGTCCGTGTCATCGCCTACTTCGATCGGCTCGGCGAGTCCCGGGCCGGGCTGGAGGCGTTGGTGCGCGGCGCCGCCGTGCTGGCCGGGGTGCCGGCGCGGCTCATGGACGCGGACCGGCGTGTGCATGTGCGGGTCGAGGCCGACGGGACGCGCCGGGAGAGCGAGGTGCCGCCGGATCCCGCGTGGCCGTTCGCCGCGCTGACGCCGGGCGGCGCTCCCGCGCTGTGGCTGGAGCGGGCTCAGGAGGCGGAGCCGAGTGTCGTCGACGCGGTGATCCTGGAGCGGGCCGCCGCTGCCGTACGGCTCGTTCTCGACCGGACGCGCGGGCGGGCGCCGGCCGACGATCCGGCGCTGGTCGAGACCGTTCTCGACGCCACGGCTCCGGAGGCGGCACGGCTGCACGCGGCCCGTCGGCTGGGGCTCGACCCCGCCGCACCGGCCCGCGTCCTCGCCCCGCTCGACGGCCGCCCCCGGATCGTCCCCGCGCAGGGGGACGCCGAGCCGCCCGTGGGCCGGGTGGGCGTAGGCCCCGTGGTTCCGGTGCTCGAACTGCCGCGCTCCTGGTCACAGGCCCGCGTCGCGCTCCGGTTCACGGCCGAGGGCACTGCGCAGGATCCGGGCCCCGGCGTCGTGCACGCCGACGAACTGGGCGATGTCGCGCTCCTCGCCGACCTCGTCGTACCGGGCGCCGAGCCGCCGCCCGACGTGCGGGCCCTGGAGGCGGCCGCGGCGGCCGCGCCCTGGCTGCTCACCACGCTGCACGCCGTCGCGGCGACGGTGAGCCTGCGGGCGGCGGCGGCCGAGATCAACGTCCACCACTCCACGCTCCAGCAGCGGCTCGCGCACGCCGAGCACCTGCTGGGCTGGCCGCTGCGCACTCCCCAGGGCCGGTTCCGGCTGGGTCTGGCCCTGGCGATGCGGCATCTGGTGCGGAACCAGCGGAACGGTAGCGAAGGCACACGCGAGCAGTAGCGAGAGCACCTGCGGGGACAGGGGCGGGAGCACCGGCGCGAGCCGGGGTCACCGGAACTCGTGCACCACCTCGATCGTGCCGACGATGTGCGCGTTGAACTCGTCGAGCTCCTCGGCGGGCACCCACAGCTCGAGAATCGTCTCGCCGCCCGCCTGCTGGACCGGGTACCGGCTCAGGAACTCCGACTCGGCCTCGAACCGGGTCACGAAGCCGGCGCCGTCGTGCTTGACGTTCCAGTTCCGGGCGATCTTCACCGCGTACTCCTCGTTGAGCACCGGGTAGAAGATCGGCTGCTCGGGCAGCCGCGGCGGCCAGGCGCGCCAGTCCAGCTCGCGCACCAGGTCCAGCTCCGTGGGCCCGGTGGGTCGCCACAGGGTGGTGGTCGGGCGCCGGCTGGTCATGAGTAGTCGCTCTCCGTGAGTGGTTGCCGCGGGGTCGTTGCCGCGCTCGCGGCTGGTCGGGGGTGCCAGGACCCTAGCGGCGGCGGGGGATCGGGGCCACGGAGATTCTGGAAGCCCGTACTTGCATGCGCGCGATATGAGCGATCGCCGGAAATTTCGCGCATGCCATATCCTGGACGTCACTCACCTCGGGACAGGAGACCGGCGCCATGACCGCCACAGATCCCGCGCTCACCGCGCTGGCCCAGGGCTGGTGCGCCCTCTCCCTGCTGCACGGCAGGATCGAGGCACACATCGAGCGGGCCCTGCAGGCCGGGCACGACCTGAGCGTGCGCGAGTACTCCCTGCTCGACGTCCTCAGCCGCCAGCACGACGGCGAAGGCGGCCACCTGCAGATGAAGCAGGTCGCCGACGCCGTCGTCCTCAGCCAGAGCGCCACCACCCGCCTCGTCACCCGCCTGGAAGACCGCGGCCTGCTCTCCCGCTACCTCTGCCCCACCGACCGCCGCGGCATCTACACCGACGTCACCGAAGCAGGACTCACCCTCCTCGAAGAGGCACGCCCCACCAACGACAAGGCCCTGCGCCAAGCCCTCGACGAAGCCGCGAAGAACCCCGAACTCGCCCCGCTGGTCCGGGCGGTGGAGACACTCCGCGTACCGGCCTGAGCACGCCCTCTTCCGCGCTCGAACTCTTCTGCCTCAAAGACTTCTTGTGTCACAGACGCATCGATTCGTATCGTGAACGCCCTTGTGCGACAGGCGACTTGACACACGAGGGGGCGCGGTATGGAGATAAAGAAGGTCGTGGTCCGCGAGGAGGAGAGCACGCACCGTGTGCCGCGAGTCGTGGAGAAGCGGCCCACGCGTTGACGGGCCGGCCCGGCATGCGCGTCCAGTTGGTGACCATGCCCTGGCATCCGATCGATCTCCCCTCGCTCCAGGTGGGCCTGTTGCACCGGCTGCTGCGGCAGTCCCGCCCGGAGGACGAGGTGCACGAACTGCACGGCTCGTTGCGCTGGGCGGAGTTCCTGCTGGATCGCTCCGGCGGCGCGCTGCGGCCCGGCGACTATGTGTCGGTCGGCAGCGACTCGATCTTCCACGGCCTGGGCGACTGGGTCTTCTCGGGCGTGCTGTACGACGACCCCGACTGGGGCGTGGTCCGACTGCGTGACTACGCGCGACGGCACGGGATCGCCGTCGACACCGCGTTGGCGATGCGGGCGCACGCGGCCGCGTTCGTCGCGGAGTGCGCGACGGAGATGCTGGCCCGGGAACCGGACGTCGTCGGGTTCACCACCACGTTCATGCAGAACGTGCCCTCGCTCGCCCTCGCCCGGGAACTCAAACGCCGCAGGCCGCGGCTCACCGTCGTCTTCGGCGGCAGCAACTGCGACGGCCCCATGGGCCACGCCCTGCACCGCAACCACCGCTTCGTCGACCACGTCGTGCGCGGCGAGGGCGAGTACGCCTTCCCTGCCCTCCTGCACCACCTGGACGAGGGCACACCGCCCGTGCCGGGTCCTGGACCTGATGGCCAAGGGGGTCACCGGTGCCCGCAACGTCCGTACGCTCCGGGAGTGCGAGAACCACTCGCTGACCTGCTCCTGGAACCTGCTGTACGGCTTCCCGGGCGAGACCGCCGACGACTACGCACCGGTCGTCGCCCAACTCCCGGCGCTGGTCCACCTCCAGCCGCCGAGCGGCGCCCACCGCATCCAGCTCGAACGCTTCAGCCCGCACTTCACCGATCCCGGCCTGGGCTTCCGCGAGCGCCGGCCCGCCGAGATGTACCGGCATGTGTACGACCTGCCCGAGCGCGAACTGGCCGATCTGGTCTACCTCTTCGACACCCCGGACGCCGGCATCGACGGCACGGTCGAGGAAGCCCTGCAGCAGGCCGTCGAGGAGTGGATCGTCGGGTATCCGGAGTCGTCGCTGGTGATGGAGGTGGACGATGAGGACGCGGACGGCGTCGTCGTGCGCGACCGGCGCTACGGCCTGCCGCACCGCACCCACCGTTTCGCCGGGTGGCAGGCGGTCGCGCTGCGGCGGCTGGAGGACGGGCGCACTGAGCCGGCCCTCCACCGGCTGCTGGCCGACGACGGACACACGGTCCCGGCGGAGGCGCTGAGCGAGTGGCTCACGCACGCCCTGTCCCTGAGGTTGCTGTTCCAGGACGGCCGGACGTATGTCGCCCTGCCCACCCGCGACCTCCCGGCGGGCAAACACGAGCCGCTCGCGGAGCACGTCGTACCCTCCCCCCGCGGTGACCGGATGACCTCCGGCCTGCCACTCGACGTCACCCACCTCCGGAACGGTCGCCTCGTGGACGTGACCGAACCGCTGCCGCTGGGGGCGGGAGGGCGCGCGACCGCGGTGGCGGTGCGGTTCCTGCGCGAGTGCCAGGGCGTGGGCCTGCGGGTTCGCTGGCGGCCGTCGTACGAGGAACCGGCGTACGACATGACCCTGCTGCGCCATCTGCCACCGCCGGTCGAAAGTCCCGGTGAACGGGGGGAGTTGAGCAGCTGGCGGGCCGGGCATGCCTACGGGATGCTCTATTACCGGCGTGGGCCAGGCTTCGTCACCGTGATGGGCCGCAGGGATCGTGCCGCCTCGGCGCGCTTCACCCTCGATCATGCCGATCTGCTCTCCGCGTTCGAGACCGTGCTGGAGCCCTCGCCCCTGCGTGAGCTGAGCGCCGCGCACCGCGAGGCCGTCGGGCTGCTGGCCGCCGAACGGCTCGCCCTGGTGACCGACGGGTGGGTGGTGGCCCTGCCGCCCCGGATCCGGCGCTGGCCCGTCCCCGCCACGGGGATCTGAACGATGGGCACCGCACCGGTCGACCGGCCGCTGCGCCGGCACCGGCCCTTCCTGCTGCTGTGCGGCGAGCAGATCGCCGGTTCGGTCGGCCGCCAGACGACCACCCTCGCGCTGGCCCTGCTGGCGGTGACCGGACTGGGCGCCGGGCCGCTCGGGGCGGCCGCGCTGCTCGCCCTGACCTATCTGCCCGGCGCCCTGCTGAGTCCCCTGGCCGGGTTGCTCGTGGACCGGATGCCGTTGCGCCGGCTGGTGTTCGTGGCGACCGGGCTCCAGGCGCTCGTCGTCGGCTCGGTCCCGCTCGCCGACGCCCTCGGGCACGTCGGCTGGGTCCACCTCTACGCGGTCGCCGTCCTGTCGGGCACCCTCACCTTCACCCTGTCGGTCGCCCTCCAGGCGGCACTGCCCCGGGTCGTCGCGACGGAGCAGCTGCTGCGCGCCAACTCCGCGCTGACGGCGGCCCGCACGACGGGCCAGGTCGGCGGCCCCGCCCTCGGCGGCGTCCTCGTCGGGCTGCTCGGGGCAGGCCCCGCGTTGCTGGCCGGCAGCGCGGCCTATGCCGTCGAGGCACTGCTGCTGCTCGCCCTGCCCGCCTCCCTCGACTCTCCGGTCGGATCCAGGGGTTCGGGCCGGGAGTCGCCGCTCGCCGCGCTGCGGGCGGGCTTCGCCGTCGTCCGGGCCGAGTGGCAGCTGCGGCGGATGGTCCTGTCGGCCGCCGGGCTCAACCTCGGCAGCGGCGCGGCCACCGCGCTCTTCGTCCTCTACGCGACCGACGACCTGTCGCTGCCCGCCTGGCAGCTGGGCACGGTGTACGCCGTCCACAGCGCGGCCACCATGGTGGGAATCCTCGTCGCGGGCCGGTTCGCGAGGTCGACGGGGCTGTGGGCGGCCACGCGGCTGTGTGCGCCGGCGGCGGGCGTGGCGCTCTTCCTGATCCCGGCGGCGTCCCTGGGGTGGGCCTTCGCGCTGCTGTTCGCGTACCAGGTGTGCTACGGCATCGCCGCCACCGTGTGGGCGATCTCCATGACGACCACGCAGCAGCTGGTGACACCGCAGGAGCTGCAGGGGCGTGTCGCCGGGTTCGTGCAGGCCGCCCTGCTGGTGACGGTGCCGGTCGGGGCGCTGGGCGGCGGGGCGCTGGCCGCTTGGCTGGGCAACGTGCCGGTTCTGGTGGCCTCGGCGGGCTTCGCGCTGCTGTCGGCGGCGACGCTGTGGCTGCCGGGGCGAGCGGCGGAGGCGACGGGAGCGGCGAACGGGGCGCAGGGCGTCGAGGACGGGCCCGAGGCCTCGCCGACCGGTCCCGGCGGTTCGGCGAAAGGCGCAGGTCAAGAGGGACAGGAGCGCCATTGACAGCGCTCGGGCCGGGTCGTACAACTGGGCCGTATGATCGCGTCGCAGCTTCCCCTGTCCGGCATCACGGTGGTCAGCCTCGAACAGGCCGTGGCCGCCCCCTACGCCACCCGGCAGCTCGCCGACCTGGGCGCACGCGTGATCAAGGTGGAGCGGCCCGGAGGCGGGGACTTCGCCCGCCGGTACGACACGACGGTGCACGGCACCTCCAGCTATTTCGTCTGGCTCAACCGATCCAAGGAAAGCGTTTCGCTGGACTTCAAGGACCCCCGGGGCCGTGCGATCCTCGACCGGCTCCTCGACGGCGCCGACGTGTTCGTGCAGAACCTCGCGCCGGGCGCGGCCGACCGACTCGGCCTGGGGGTCGAGGCGCTCGCCGAGCGGTGGCCGCGGCTGATCCCGTGCACGATCTCCGGGTACGGCACGTCCGGGCCGTGGGCCGACCGCAAGGCGTACGACCTGCTGGTGCAGTGCCAGACCGGACTGGTGTCGCTGAACGGCACCCCCGAGGAGACCGCCAGGGTGGGCATCTCCGTGGCCGACATCGCCGCCGGGATGTACGCGTACAGCGGCATCCTCACCTCCCTGTACACCCGCGCCACCACCGGCAGGACCCATCCGGTCGAGGTGTCCCTGTTCGAGGCGCTGGCGGAGTGGATGGGCCAGCCCGCCTACTACACCCGGTACGGCGGCAGCCAGCCCCCGCGGCTGGGCACCCAGCACGCCACCATCGCGCCCTACGGCGCCTTCCCGGCCGCCGACGGCAAGGAGATTCTGTTCTCCATCCAGAACGAGCGTGAGTGGACCGCCCTGTGCGCGGAGTTCCTGGGCCGGCCCGACCTGACCGACGACCCGCGGTTCGCCACGGGCTCGGCGCGGGTGGCGCATCGCGACGAGCTCAACGCCATCGTGGCCGAGCGCTGCGCCCGCTCCGACGCCGAGGAGATCCTCAAGGACCTGGAGTCCATCGCCATCGCCTGCGCCGGGGTCAACGACGTCGCCGCCTTCCTGGACCATCCGGTCCTGGCCGCGCGCGGCCGCTGGCGGGACATCGCCGTACCCGGCGGGGCGATGGTGGAGGCCCTGCTCCCGCCGGCCGACCTCGCCGGCCTGCCCGCGCGCATGGACCCGGTACCGGCGGCGGGCGAGCACACCGAGGCCATCCTCACCGAACTCGGCAGCACGGAGGCCGAGATCGAGGCCCTGCGCGCCGACGCCGTCATCTGACCGACATCTGAACCGACCGAATCCCGGTCGAACCCCGAGCGCCGTCCGTGCGTCACAGTGTCGGGCGGTCCCTGCACCGCCCCGACCCGCTCTTCGCCGTCCGCTCGGGGGGATCCATGCGTACGACCACCTCACGCACCGTCCGGATGCTCACCGCACTGGGCCTGTTCGCCGCCGGATGCGGCGCCGGCGCGGCAGGCGCCGACGAATCCGAGCCGGCTCCGGACACCAGGCCGCGCGCCCTGAAGGTGGCCGGGGCATGGGACGGTTCACCGGCCGCCGAGATCTGGCGCGAGGGCTACTACCCGATGGCCGACCCGGTGCAACTGCCCGAGGACGCCTTCCACAACGACACCGACAAGGAGGCCTACCTCAGCCAGAACTTCGTGCTGCGCGGCGACCTCCCGAAGACCCCGGGGAAGGATGCGAAGGTGACCTGGCAGGACGGTGACTCGCTCACGATGCCGCTGCTGGGGGCGCGGGAGGCGTACGAGCAGCTGGACCGCGACGACTCCCCCGCGCCGCGTCTCACGGTGACCGGGGCGAAGCTGGGCGAGACGACGCTGGCCACCAGCCGTGGCCCGGCCACCGTCCCGGCCTGGCTGTTCACGATCAAGGGCTACGACACCCCGCTCAAGCGGGTCGCCCTCGCCCCGTCGAAGCCGCCCAAGTCGCCCATCGGGCCGGTCGGCCAAGTCAGCCACGATCTGTGGGAACTCAACAAGCTGGTCGAGGTGGCCGCGGACGGCAGGTCCGTCACCGTGCTGGCCCACCACGGGGCGTGCGACGACGGACCCGCCGTGGACGTGCTGGAGACGGACGGCAGTGTGGTCCTGTCCGGCCACATCGTCGGAACCAGCGACGGGATCTGCACGCTCCAGCTGCTGGCCAAGGAGGTGAAGGTCGAACTGGACCGCCCGCTCGGCGACCGGATCCTGCTGGACGCGTTCACGGGCCGTCCGGTGCGGGGCACGGACTGAGTCACTGCTCCTGGAGGACCTTCACATCCCAGGCTCCCAGGAGCACTTCAGCCGGGTACAGGGCGCCCGACAGCACGTCTCGTACGGCCTCGGGCACGGGGACGGTCACCTGCTCCCACGACCAGTTGTGCAGGAAGCGGACCCGGTGACCGTCCCGAGAGCGGGCCGAGGTCGACGTGACGCTCGGGTGGGCCGGGCGCCAGGCGTCGGCGGCCGGGGCCGCCCACTGGAGCAGGGCCCTGGCGAAGGCCGGGTTCGGGACGGTGCCGACGTAGGTGATGCGGCCGGCGCCGTGGCGGTGGGTGGTGGCGGCGGGCCAGCGACCGAAGTGCGGGTGCTCGTAATGCGCCAACTCCTCGGCGCCGCCCTGCGGTTGCAGACCGTCCGCCCAGTGAAGTGCGTGGGCCTCGGGCGGGAGGGCGAGGGCGCCCGTGCCGGTCACGGGGAGCGGGCCGTCCAGGTTGCTGAACTCGTCGTACGTCACGCCGGCCGCCTCGGCGAGGCGCGCGGGCTGGACGTCGGTGCGGGCGCGCGCCTCGTGGTCGCCGTAGGCGGTGCGGGGGCCGAGCACGAGGTGGCCGCCCTGCTCGGCGTAGGCCTTCAGCCGGTCCAGGGCGGCGTCGTCGGCCGCGTAGTAGGCGGGAACGATGAGGACCGACGGCAGTGCGATGTCGGGGAGTTGGCCGGGGTGGAGGATGCGGGACTGGAGGCCGGCGTCGAAGGCGCCCCGGTAGAAGGCGTCGAAGACGGTCTCGTACGACCGCTCGTCCGGGCCGCCGTCGGGCTTGGCCAGGGGTGGCTGCGCCTGGAGCGCCCACTTGCTCGGACCGTCGTAGAGGAAGGCGACGTCGGCGTCCGGGGTGAGGGACGCCACCAGGTCGCCTGCCGACTCCAACTCCTTGCCCAGCGCGGCGAGTTCGCGGTAGACGCGGCCGGGGCGGCCGCTGTGCGGGAGGACGCCGCCCCAGTAGGTCTCGGCGCCGAAGTGCAGGGTGTGCCAGTGCCAGTACTCGATCATCGAGGCGCCGCGTGAGATGAGCGCCCAGGCGGCCTGGCGGTACTGGCCGTCGTAGGCGGGGCGGTTGTTCCACGGGTAGCTGATGGCCTGCGCGTTGGTCTCCGTGACCAGGAACGGCTCCTGGCGGGAGGAGTACATGCGGTCGGCGCTGCGGTAGAGCGCCCAGGTGCCGTTGGTCGTCCAGTCCTGGCCGGCGCGGTTCCGGTCGGGCAGGGCGAGGGCGTCCTGCATCGTGTAGTACGGGTTGCCCGCGGTGACGTCGAGCCGCTCGGTCAGCTTGTCGTCCTCGACGCCCTGGCGGTCGTAGGAGATGCAGGTGGTGACGAACTGGCCGGGGCGGGCGTACTCACGCACGATCTCCGCCTGCCAGGCGATGAACTCGGTGGTGAGCCGGGCCTGGAAGCGCCGCCAGGCCAGGTCGTACTGCGGCTGGACGTTGCCGTCGGGGGTCCAGAGGTCGGCCCAGGTGGACAGCCGGTGCGACCAGTAGACGAGGCCCCACTCGCGGTTGAGGGTCTCGACGTCGCCGTACCGCTCGCGCAGGTCGTCGGTGAAGCGCTGGAACACCCCGTGGTTGTGGAAGAGGTGCAGTCCGGGTTCGTTGTCGACCTGGAAGCCGATCACCGCCGGGTGGCCGGCGTAGCGGCCGACGATCTTGCGGATGATCCGCTCGGCGTGGAAGCGGAACGCCGGGTGGGTGAAGTCGACCTCCTGTCGGGCACCCCAGCCGTGGCGGACGCCGGTGCGGTACTCCCCCGCGATCTCCGGGTACTGCCGGGCCAGCCACGGCGGCACCGCGTACGTCGGCGTCCCGAGGATCACCGTGATGCCCCGCTCGTGGCCGCCGTCCAGCACCGGCTGAAGCCAGTCGAGGTCGAACCGGCCGTTCTCCGGTTCCCAGGTCGACCAGACGGACTCGCCGACCCGGATCACGGTGAAACGGGCCTCGGCCATCAGGTCGAGGTCGTCCTTGAGCCGCTCGTGGGGCTGGTACTCGTGGTAGTAGGCGGCGCCGAACAGGACACGGGGCGGAAGCGCGAACATCCTTCTCCTATACGGTGGTTGAGAGGGCGTCAGCCCTTGACGGCGCCCGTGGACAGGCCTTCGAGGAGCTGTTTGCGCAGCAGGACGAAGAGGGCGACGGCGGGGACGACGGCGAGGACCGCTCCAGCGAGGACGAGGTCGTACTGGCGTTGTTCCGAGACGAACAGGGTCTGCAGGCCGAGCGGCAGGGTGTACTGGGAGCTGTCGGAGACCAGTACCAACGGCCACAGGAAGCTGTTGTAGCTCTGGAGGAATTGCCAGACGGCGAGCGCGCCGAGCGCGGGGCGCAGCAGGGGCAGCACGATGGTCCGGAAGATGCCGAACTCGCCCGCCCCGTCGATGCGGGCGGCCTCCAGCACGGAGTCCGGGATGGACTGCACGATGTACTGCTGCATCATGAAGATCCCGAACGCGGGCGCCACCCACGGCACGATCAGCGCGAACCACGGGCTGCCCAGCCCGGTCTTGACGAGCATCACGAACAGGGGCACGAGGATCACCGCGAACGGGATGGACAGCGAGCTGAACATCACGCCGAACAGCAGTCGTCGGCCGGTGAAGCGGAACTTGGCGAAGCCGTAGCCGGCCAGGGCGCAGACGAAGACGGACACGACGGTGGCGGTCAGGGCGACGACCGTGCTCATCAGGAACCAGCGCCAGAACGGCTGTCCGGAGAACAGGCGCTGGTAGTTGTCGAGGGTGAACGGGTCGGGGATCAGCCTGGGCGGGTAGGCGAAGATGTCGCCGCGCGGCTTGAACGAGCCGCTCAGCGCCCACAGGAGGGGCGCGAGGAAGGCCACCGCCAGCAGGACCAGTACGCCGTACAGCGGCACTCGGGTGCGCATCATGAGGCCCTCCCGATGCCGAGGAGGCGGTTGACGAGTTGGCTCAGCCCGAAGACGACGACGAAGAGCACGACGGCTGCCGCGGCCGCGTAGCCGAACTGCTGGCGCTGGAAGGCCGCCCGGTAGATGAACATCGTGACCGAGAGGGTCGACTCGGCCGGCCCGCCGCCCGTCAGCAGGTACGGCTCCTCGAAGATCTGGGCCGCGCCGATGAAGGACGTCACGACGACGAAGGCGGTCACCGGCTTGAGCGCCGGCAGGGTGACGTTGGTGAAGGTGCGCAGGCGTCCGGCGCCGTCGAGGGAGGCGGATTCGTACAACTCCCTCGGCACGTTCTGGAGTCCGGCGAGGAAGAAGACCGTGAGGTAGCCGGTCCAGCGCCACAGCATCACCAGGGCGATGCTCACCTTGGCCAGGCTCGGATCGCCCAGCCAGTCGACGCCGCCGGTGCCGAACAGGGCGCGCAGCACCGAGTTCGCGAGGCCGAACTGCCGGTCGAAGACCAGGCCGAAGATGAGCGCGACGAGGATCGGGGAGACGACGACGGGCACGAAGTAGGCCGTGCGCCACAGGTCGCGGACGCGCAGGCCTCGGGTGTTGAGGGCCTGGGCGATCAGCAGGGCGAGGGGCACGACGACGCAGACGGCGACGAGGACGAAGACGGCCGTGTTGCCGAGGGCGCGGTGGAAGCTGATGTCGGTGGCGAGGAGCCGGTAGTTGCGCAGGCCCACCCAGTGCGGGGTGCCGAGGCCGACCCATTCGGTGAGGCTCAGCCAGAGCGAGACCACGACGGGGACCAGCATGAACAGGACGTAGAGGAGATAGAAGGGCGAGATGAAGAGGTACGGCGCCCAGGACTGCTTGCGGCGCCGGGCGGTGTCCGTCTCACCCGCGCGGTCACGGGTGGAAGGGTTCTGGCCGGCCAGGGCAGTGGTCATCTGGGTGGGTCCTCCTATCGACCGGCCTGGTCGCCGAAGTCGGCTGCTGTCTGCTTCAGGGCCTGCCGTGGGCTCAGGTCGCCGTGGTAGGCGCGCAGGAGGTTGCCGGCGAGCACGTCGTAGAGGATCGACTGGTCGGGGCTCTGGTGGAACGGGGGTACCTGGGGCAGCAGGTCGCGGTAGAGGGGGAAGAGGCGCTGTCCGCCGCAGAAGTCGTCCCGGGCGGCGCTCAGGCGGGGGTCGTCGTAGACCGAGCGGCGGGTGGGCAGATAGCCGGTCTCGGTGAAGCGGCGGACCTGGCCTTCATGGGTGAGCCAGGTGTTGAACAGGAACTCCTTGGCCGCCCGCGTGTTGGCCTTGTCCTTGATGACGCCGAAGCCCGTGCCGCCCGCGGCGGCCGTGACGGCGCCGCCCCCTGCGAACCGGGGCAGGGCCTTGACCCGCCATTTCCCCTTCTGTTCGGGCACGTTGGGCACGAGGCCGTAGTTCTTGTACCAGATGGCCATGGGCAGTCCGATGACCCGGCCCTGCTTCAGGGCGGTCTGCATGGCGGCGCCATAGTAGTCGGAGACGTCGATGACGAAGCCGCTGCGCAGCCCGTCGCACAGGAAGCGCAGGACCTCCTCGGCCTCCGGTGAGTCCAGGACGAGGTTCTGGTCGGCGTCGAAGAAGGCGCCGCCGCGCTGGTAGAGCAGCATCTGGAAGGACTGGACCACCTGGCCGGCGTCGCTGCCGACCGTGGAGACGACGCACATCGAGGCGCCGTGGTCCTGGTGCACACGGGCGCCGAGTTCGGCGAACTCCTCCCAGGTGACGGCCTCCTTGGGCAGGTCGTACCGCTCGAAGAGGTCGTCGCGGTAGAAGTAGACGACCATCGGCGTGTCCGAGTCGAGGGCGTAGACCCGGCCGTCCTCGCTGAACGGGGCGGTGCGGGCGGGCAGCAGGTCGTCCTTCAGGCCGGGGACGGCGGCGATGTCGTCGGTGAGGTCGTACAGCAGCCGTTCGGCGATGTCGCCGCGCAGCATGCGCGGGAAGCTGCCGATCTCGAAGCCCACCAGGTCGGGTGTGCCGCGCCCGGCGACGGCCTGGGCGAGGAGCTTGGTGACCACGTCGGAGGCTCCGGCGCGGGTGACCTTCAGGTGGTAGCGGAAGTCGGTGAGCCGGTCGGCCTCCGGGGTGCCCTTCTCGAAGAAGGCCTCGTAGCCCGGGTCGTGGGTCCACAGGGCGAGGGTGACGTCGCCGGAGGTGAGGGCGGTGGTGCTGCCGCCTCCGCAGGCGGAGAGTGCGGCGGCTGTGCCCATTCCCAGGGCGCCGCGCAGCAGGGCGCGTCGGTTCGGGCGTGCGGGTGGGTACACACGTGACTCCTCACGTGGTGCGGGTGGGGTCGGTGGAGCGACGGGGGGTGCGGTCAGCGGGGAGACGTCGGACGGCGTACGGGGCCCGTGGAGGCGCGTACGGTCAACTCGGTGGCCGGTTCGGTGGGTTCGGCCGGTAGGGGGCGGCCCTCGATCCGGGCGATCAGGAGGTCCACGGCGCGGTCGGCGACGGCGGTGAAGTTCTGCCGGACGGTGGTCAGGGGCGGGGAGAGGTGGGCCGCGGCGGGGATGTCGTCGTAGCCGATGACGCTGACGTCGTCGGGGACGCCGCGGCCCGCCTCGGTGAAGGCGTGCAGGGCGCCGATCGCCATGTCGTCGTTGGCGGCGAACACGGCGGTGACGTCGGACAGTCGGGCCAGCTGTCGGCCGGCCGTGTATCCCGCGGCCGGACTCCAGTCGCCCTCCGTGGCGAGGGGTGGTTCGGGGGCTTCGGCGGCGGCGAGGGCCTCGCGCCAGCCCCGGAGGCGGTCGCGGGCGGCCCACCAGTTCTGCGGGCCGGGGATGTGCCAGACGGTGCGGTGGCCGAGGGCGAGCAGATGCTCGGTGGCGATCCGGGCGCCCGTGACCCCGTCGGCGCCGACGAACGCGCCCACGCCGTCGGTGAGGTCGACGCCCTCACCGAGACTGACCACGGGTACGTCCGTGCCGAGTCTGAGCGGTGTGCCGTCGTCGATGGGTTCGGACAGCACGATCCCGTCGACGCCCTGCTCCAGCAGCGCCTCGACGGCGACGGACACTCGCTGCCCTTCCAGGGTGCTGGCCAGGGCGAACGAGTATCCCGCCCGCTGCATCGCCCGCTCCAGCGCGATGAGCAGGGTCGACGGCCCGTACAGGGCGGTGCCCAGCGAGACGACGCCGATCCGCCGGTGGCGGCCGAGGAGCAGGGCGCGCGCCGCGTTGTTCGGGCGGTAGTCCAGCTCCCGTATGACCCGCAGCACGCGGTCGCGCACCTCCGGGCTGACATGCGGCTCGCCGTTGACGACCCGTGACACCGTCTTCTGGGAGACGCCGGCGGCACGGGCGACCTCGGTCATCGTCGTCGCCATGGGAACTCCCGGACGGTGGCGGGTCGATCGCCTGTTGACTACGTAGTCGGTGGTGGCGGCAACAGTGCGGCCGCCGCCGTGACTACGTAGTCACGCCAGTGTCGGGAGTCGGCGGCGCCCAGTCAATGGTTCGTGCGCCGCCAATAGTTCGTGCGTCAACGAGTGCGCAGAATCGTCCTGGCCGCCGTGAGGGCCTGTTCCGCATACCCACGGCCGAAGAGGACGGCGTGCACGAGCAGGGGGAAGAGCTGGTGCAGCGCGATGCGGTCGGTCCAGCCGTCGGCGAGCGGGGCCGCCTGCTGGTAGCCGTTCAGGATGTGGTCCAGGTGGGGGCAGCCGAAGAGGTGGAGCATGGCCAGGTCCGTCTCGCGGTGGCCGCCGTGCGCGGCCGGGTCGATCAGCCAGGTGTGCCCGTCGGCGCCCCACAGGACGTTGCCGTTCCACAGGTCGCCGTGCAGTCGGGCGGGCGGCTCGGCGGGGCCCGTCAGTTCGGGGAGCCGTTCACAGGCCTGCTCGAACACGGACGCCTCGGCGCCGCGGACCGTGCCGTCGTCGACCGCGCGACGCAGATACGGCAGCACCCGGTGCTCGGCGTACCAGCGGGGCCAGTCGGGGCCGGTGACGTTGCGCATCGGGGCGAGCCCGATGTACGCGTCCTCGGGACCGCCGGGCGGTGGGGCGCCGAACGCGGGTGCGCCGGCGGCGTGCAGCGCGGCCAGCTCGCGGCCGAACCGCTCCGCCGCGTCGGCGCTGGGCCGGCCGGTCGCCACCCGGTCGGTGACCAGCCGCCGCTCGTCGTGGCCGTGCACGGCGGGGATCCGGACGGCACGGGCCTCGGCCAGCCAGCGCAGCCCGGCCGCCTCGGCCTGTGCGGCGCGGTGGCCGTCTCCGCGTTTGACCATCACCACATGGCCGCCGTCGAGCGTGACTTCGGCGAGCGCCGCGGAGAGGCGGCGCCGGGCGGTCGCCGGCAGGCCGGTGAATCGAGCGGCCGTGGCACCCGGGTCCTCGGAGCTGTTCTGCACGGTGCTCAGGGTACGGGGCCCGGGCCGAGCCGAAGCCACCGTGATCAGCCGCCGGCGGCCGCCTTCGTGATCGCCTCGCGGATCCGGGAGTACGTGCCGCAACGGCAGACGTTCTCGATCCGGTCGATGTCGGCGTCCGTCGGCCGGGGCGTCTTCTTCAGGAGGGCGGCCGTGGCCATGATCTGGCCCGGCTGGCAGAAGCCGCACTGGGCGACGTCGCAGTCGAGCCAGGCCTGTTGCACCGGGTGGAGCCGGTCGCCGTCGGCCAGGCCCTCGATGGTGGTGACCTCGCGGTCGGCGCAGTCGGCGACCGGGACGACGCAGGGCTGGATCTCGTCGCCGTCGAGATGGCTGGTGCAGGCGCGGCAGGCGCCCACCCCGCAGCCGTACTTGGGGCCGGTGACGTTCAGCAGGTCACGCAGCACCCACAGCAGGGGCATGTCGGCGGGCGCCTCGACGGTGACCCGCTTCCCGTTGAGGGTGAAGGAGTAGGAGGGCATCGGTACCTTCTCTTCGGGTGGCTCAGAAGTTCAGCGGGAAGCGGCGCGGCTTGGTGCCGGTCGCCCGGGCGTAGGCGTTGGCCACGGCGCCGGCCGCGGCCGGGACGCCGAGTTCACCGGCTCCGCCGGGATCGCGCCGGGAGGGCAGGATGTGCGCCTCGAAGTGCAGCGGGGCGTGCCGCTGGCGGGCGTAGTGGAAGTCGGCGAAGCTGCTCTCGCGGACGGCGCCCCGGTCGATGTGCAGGCCGGCGCGCAGGATCGTGGAGATCCCGTCGACGGCGGTGCCCATGAGCTGGGCCTCGAGCCCCAGCGGGTTGACGGCCGTTCCGACGTCGGCCGCCATCACCACCTTGGTCACCCGAGGGTTCTTCGGATCGACGGCGTCGATCTCGACCAGGCAGGCGACGCAGGAGTCGTACTCCTCGTGGACGGCGACCCCCTGGGCGTGGCCCGGTGGCATGGTCCGGCCCCAGTCCCCGGCGCTCGCGACCTTGTCCAGTACGGCCTTCACGGTCTTGCTCCGCAGTGTCGTACGGCGGAAGGCGACCGGGTCCTTGCCGAGGCTGCGGGCGGCCTCGTCGACGACGATCTCCTCGGCGGTGCGCACCGTGCCGGAGTCGACCGAACGCCAGGCGCCGAGGGGGATCGCCAGGCCGACCGAGCCCGAGTCGCCGGAGAGGCGGCCGAAGTTGTAGAGACCGCTGTCGCTGGGGAGCGGGGCCGCCGCGGGGGCGCGTACGGCGGAACGCGTGCCTCCTTGCGTGGACAGGCCCTGCTCCTCGGAGGACTCGCTGACCGAGGCCATCGCGTGGGCGAAGGCGACGACCCGGCCCCGGTCGTGGCTGGCCCGGATCCGGTGCTGGGACGCCGGGCGCATCCGGCCGTGCCGGATGTCGTCGGTCCGGCTCCACATCAGCTTCACCGGCCGGCGCGCCTTCTCGGAGATCAGGGCCGCCTCGATCGCGGCGTCGTGGTTCAGGCGCCGCCCGAACGAGCCGCCGCCGCGCACCACATGGACCCGCACCTTCGACACCGGCAGGCCGACCGCCGAGGCGATGTCCTCGCGTGCGGTCGTCGGGGTCTGGGAGGAGAACCAGATCTCGGCCCGCCCGGAGCGTACGTCCGCCACGGCGGTGAGCACCTCCATGGGCGCGTGGCTGACGAAGGCGAACTCGAACTCGGCCTCGGTCTGCGCCGATCCGCGCGGCGGGGTCCCCAGCTTCGGGACGGCGGCGCGCAGCCGGGAGCGGATCTCGGCGTCGGAGAGGTGCGCCAGCGGACCCGGCGCCCACTTGATCCGGAGCGCGTCCCGAGCCTGGAAAGCGTGGTGGAAGGTCTCCGCGACCACGGCGACACCGCCGTCGATCCGCACGACCGCGTGGACACCGGGCAGGGCGCGGGCCGCCCGGGAGTCCAGCGAGAGGACCTTCCCGCCGAGCGTCGGCGGGCGGGCCACGACCGTCGGCTTGGCTCCGGCCACCGTGAGGTCTCCGGTGTACTTCGCCTTGCCGGTGATGATGTCGCGGGCGTCGATCCGGTTCGTGGGCCGCCCGATTACCCGGTGCTTGGAGGCGGGCTTGGGCGCGGTCGACACCGTCGGACGCGTGATCCGGGCGGCGCTCCTGGTCAGCGATCCGAAGGTGGCCGAGCGCCCGTCGGGCGCGAAGACCCTGGTGCCCCGGGTACGCAGGGTCCGCGCGGGGACGTGCCAGCGGCGGGCGGCCGCCGTCACCAGCTTGGCACGGGCGGTGGCGGCCAGTTGCCGGGCCGGTCCGTACAGCGAACTGACGGAGCTGGAGCCGCCGGTGAACTGGTTGCCTTCACTGCGGGCGTCCGCGAGCGGGATGTCGACGTCGGCGAGCCGGGCGTCCAGCTCCTCGGCGATCATCATCGCGACGGCGGTGGTGACACCTTGGCCGACCTCGACGCGTGGCAGCCGTACCACGACCTTGTTGGCCTGGGTGACCTCCAGGACCAGCATCTCCGCGTCGGTGCCGGTGACCAGGACGTCGGACGACCGGCGGTCGCCGTCCGCGGTTTCCTCGGCGCCCTGCGCGGTCGAGCCGTCGCAGCCGAGGGGCGCCGCGACGGTCAGGGTGGTCGCCGCGAGCGAGTACACCACGAACTGTCGACGGGACAACTGACGGGCCAACAGGCACTCCTCTCCGCGAACCCGGATCGGGGGCCCGGGTCGGTTCGACCTGTATGAGGGGCCGGTGCCCGCCGGGGTTGCGCCGGTTGGCCGCTGCATCGATCCACGGCGCGAGCCGCCTACGACGCGATCGGCTCAGGACTCGGTCGCTCAGGACTCGGGCCGCTCAGCACTCGGGCCGCTCAGGACTCGAGCTGCCCGAGGTCGGTGCCCCACTCCAGCTGTCGTATGAGTTCGTCGTCGCCCGGCCGTTCCGCACTCGCGCCGCGAGGGCCCGGGGCGGGGCCGGACGGAGTGTGGGTGCCGCGGGAGATGTTGCCGCTGACGGTGATGTTGTGTTCCACGCGGGGGCGGCGGAGCCTCTCGTAGAGGGCGAGCGCGGCCTCCGTGTCCGGCGCGTCCCTGAGGGACTTGGCGAGGACGACGGCATCCTCCAGCGCCATCGAGGCGCCCTGCCCGGTGGCCGGGGACGCCGCGTGGGCCGCGTCGCCGATGACCAGGGTCCGGCCGGAGCGCCAGGGCGTCCCGGTGGGCAGTTCGGTGGCGTTGGTGACCATGAGGCGGTCGGGAGTGGCCGCGACGAGGTCCGCGGCCGGGGTGGTGTCCTTGCGCAGCAACGGCAGCAGCAGGTCCCGCCAACGGGCGGGGGTGTCCTCGGCCAGGGCGTCGGCGGCCAGGGGCGCGTCGGTGACGCGCGCGAACCAGTACGTCTCGCCCTCCGGCGACACCGCGTAGCCGAAGACGACGGAGCTGCCGCGCACCATGGTGATGGTCTCGGGCAGGCCGGCTCCGGGCGCTTCGCCGGTGCAGCCGTAGAAGACGTGCTGCCCGGAATAACTCGGGCGCAGGTCGGGGGATATGAGCCGGCGGACGGTGGAGTTCAGACCGTCGGCACCAATGAGCAGATCGCCGGTCGCCGTGGTGCCGTCGGCGAAGTGGGCGGTGACGGCGTCCGGACCGTTCTCGACCGACACGAGGCGGGTGCCGTGGTGAATGCCGATGCCCCGGCGGGTGACTTCGGCCTGCAGAGCGGCGTTCAGGTCGCCGCGCCGGAGGCACCGGTACCGCAGATGCGGGGTACCGGCCTCGCCGAGCGGCACCTGGGCCATCTCGGCCCCCGTGTCGTCCAGGACTCGCATCGAGGTCAGCGGGAAGCCGATCGCCGTGACCGCGGCGGAGGCGTCCACCTGCGCCAGGGCGCGCATGCCGTTGCTCGCGAGCGTCAGGAACGCGCCGATGTCCTCGGCGGAGTCGGGGTGCGCCTCGTGCACGGTGACATCGAATCCGGCCTTGTGCAGCGCGAGAGCCGCTCCGGCACCGGCGATCCCTCCGCCAATGACGATCGACCGCGTCACATCGCCCCCCCCGGTACGCGCGCGGCCCCCGTCAGCAGCAGCCGTCCTCCGTGGAACGTCCCGGGTCCGGTACGGGTTCCCGAGCGGGCCGCCGATCGTTGTACAGCCCGGACCGACGAACTCCGGAACAGTGCAACCATTCCGCCGACCCGAATGTCTTGCCTAATATCAGACACACACCCTTCTAGGGGATGAAATGGGACTAAACAAAACCGCATGGGCGACGACAGCCGCGCTCATGGTCGCCGCGTTGAGCGTGGCGGCGGTCCCGGCCGATGCCACCGCGACCAGCACCACGACCACCACCACGCAGACCACGGCCTGCCCCACCGGCTGGGGCAGCGTGGCGAAGACCCGCTCCGCCGCCACGACGAAGTCGCTGACCGACGTCAGGACGGGCCGGCACGCCTGCTTCGACCGCATGGTCGTCGACGTTCCCGGCGCCGGCACCGGCCTCGGCTATTCCGTCAGGTACGTCAGCCGCCTCTACCAGGACGGTTCGGGTCACTACATCCCCGTCGGCGGCGGAGCCGTCCTCGAGGTACGGGTGGCCGCCCCCGCCTACGACCCCGACACCGGGACGCCCACGTATCCCGTGCGGGCGGGTCAGCGCCTGAAGGGCGTGAACCTCACGGGATACCGCACCTTCCGGGACGGACGGTTCGTCGGCAGCTTCGAAGGGGACACGCAGATCGGGCTCGGTGTCCGGGCACGGCTGCCGTTCCGGGTGTGGGTGGCGACCGACCGGGTCGTGATCGACGTGGCACACAACTGGACCGGGGCACGCTGAGGCCGGGCCCACAGGGCCTCGGGACGGTCAGGGCCTGGGGGTGATCAGGGCCTCGGGACGGTCAGGGCCTGGGGGTGATCAGGGCCTCAGGGTGATCAGGGCCTGGGAAAGCTCTGGCCTCGGGGAGATTCAGGGCTTCGGGGTGATCAGCGCATCCCGGCCCTGATACTCCCGCAGCTTCCGGTAGAGGGTGGCCCGGGCGATCCCCAACGCCGCCGCGGTGCGCGCCTTGTTGCCGCCGTGGCGGCGCAGCGCCTCCAGGATGGCGGCCCGTTCGGCGAGTTCCATCGGGCTGAGGTTCCGTCCCGCGGGTCCCTCGCGGACGGGGTCCGGCAGTTCGCTGCGCCGCACCGGCCCGCGGACCCTCCGTTGACTCGCCACCGCCCGTACGAGGTGCGCGAGTTCGGTGACGTTCCCGGGCCAGGGATGCCGCTCCAGCGCCCGCAGGGCGTCCAGCGTCCAGGTCAGCGGCGGGCTGCCGGGGACCGGCCCGGGCGCGAGGACGGGGAGCAACTCCCTGATGTCCTCGGGGCGTTCGCGCAGCGCGGGCAGGGCCACCGAGCGGGCGGCGAGGGTGTCGAGGAGGCGCTGAAGGCAGGGGCCCGGCGGGGTTCCGGGCGTGTAGGTGACGACCAGGAGCGCTTCCGGGCGCTCGTCCAGGAGGGAGTTGAGGGCGGCGACGTCCGGCTGGGCCAGCCGTTCGGCGTGGCGCAGCAGCAGGGGGCGGTCACCGGTCGACTCGTCCCGTTTGAGTCCGAGCTCGGGTGATTCGGCTGCGTCCACCACCAAGGGGGCCATGCCGTCGAGGAGTTCGAGGGCGAGCGTGGTCTTGCCCGTTCCGCGCTCGCCCACCACGAGCAGGGGTCCCGCGGTCCGGACCGACGCCGTCGCCTGCGCGACCGCGTGCCGCCACGGCACCGAGCTTCCCACCAGCGCACTCGCCGCACGCTGCTTCGCCGGCACC
Source organism: Streptomyces sp. V4I8 (assembly GCF_041261225.1). Taxonomy (GTDB): domain Bacteria; phylum Actinomycetota; class Actinomycetes; order Streptomycetales; family Streptomycetaceae; genus Streptomyces. The sequence continues at coordinate 9,312,559 of NZ_JBGCCN010000001.1, read as the reverse complement.
GACACCGGCTCCACGGGCCGCGGTTCGAGCACGGCGACCAGACCCACGGCCCGCCCCTCGTGCCGTACCGGAGTGATCTCGACGGTGCACCCGGCATTCTCGGGAAGAGAGATGCCGTACGACTCACCGCTCCCGCTCCCGCTCCCGCTGCCTCTCCCGTCACCGTTACCGCTCCCGCTTTCACCCCCGTTCCCGCTCCCCGTCCCCCTCTCCCCCGCCCGCGCGCCCCGTTCCAGCGCCTCCAGTACCTGCGGCGAGGCAAGGTATGCCGCCGCCTCGCTGATCAGGCGGTTGCGGCCGTCCAGCGCGACGACGGCCCGCTCGCGGCCCCGCGCGGCACGCTCGTATGCGTCGACCAGGGCCCGTTGCGCGGTACGCGCGCGTGCCCGCAGTTCCGCTTCCACGGCCGTCGCGGCCGCCTCGGCGAGGGCGGCGCCGGGGTGCGGGCGGCAGCCGGGGCGCAGGCCGGAGGCGATCGTCACCGTGCCGAGCACGTGTCCCGTCTCCGGGGAGAGCAGCGGCACGCTGACCGCGGAGACGTCCTGCCATACGTCGAGGAAGTGCTCGGGGCCGTGTACCTCCGCCCGGCGCCGGGTGCGCAGGGCGAGGGCGGCGCTGTTGTGGCCGACCTCCCGCTCGGACAGGTCGCGGCACGTGTCGTCGCCGGGCGCGCTGCCGGTCGACCAGAGCACCCGCAGCCGCTCGTCGGTGAGCACGAGGGCGGACCGTCCGGTGTCGAGGGCCGGGGCGATACGGGTGAGTACCGGACGCGCCGCCTCCAGCAGGGGCGTGTCGACCGGGTCGGCCAACTCCCGCACCGGGCCGTCGAGATCGGGCCGTACGCCGAAGAACCGGGCACGTCGCCAGGCCGCGACGACCTCCTCCGGTACGCCGTCCGGGAGCGGGCGCCCCGTCAGAAACCGTTCGCGGGCGTGGCGGAGCGGGGCGAGGGCAGGAGGTTGTTCGGTGGTGGTCATGGCGCTGTTCACCGTAGCGGGGGCGGTACGCCCGGGGCGACGGCGGGCTGTCTCGTATTGAGACACCCACGACCGGCCGCACCGCTCCATGATCTTGAAAGGCCGGAGTCCGTACGCGTCTCCCGCCCTTTCTCCTGCCTCGTCTTCTGGAGCGTTCTGTCGTGCACACCGTTGTCGAGACCGACGTACTGATCGTGGGCAGCGGCCCGGCGGGCGCGTCGGCCGCGCTCGCCCTGAGCACCTATGGCGTGCGCAACATGGTCGTCACCCGGTACGCGAGCCTCGCCGACACGCCCCGCGCGCACATCACCAACCAGCGGACCATGGAGGTGCTGCGCGATCTGGGCGTCGAGGACGAGGTGATCGCCAAGGCGACGCCCCAGCACCTGATGGGCAACACGACCTTCTGTACCAGCCTGGCCGGTGAGGAGCTCGGCCGGGTGCGTTCCTGGGGCAATGACCCGCTGGTGCAGGCCGCGCACGAACTGGCCAGCCCGACCCGTATGTGCGACATGCCACAGCACCTGATGGAGCCGGTGCTGGTGAACGCCGCGATCGCCCGCGGCACCGACCTCCGCTTCAGCACGGTCTACAAGTCCTTCGTCCAGGACGATGCCGGCGTCACGGTCACCGTCGAGGACCGGCTGCGCGGCGACGAGTACACCGTCCGTGCCAAGTACCTGATCGGCGCCGACGGCGGCCGCTCCCAGGTCGCCGAGGACGCCGGGCTGCCCATGGGCGGTCAGATGGGCGTCGCGGGCAGCATCAACATCGTCTTCGACGCGGACCTGAGCAAGTACACCGCGCACCGCCCCTCCACCCTCTACTGGGTGCTGGCGCCCGGCGCCACGGTCGGCGGCATCGGCGCGGGCCTGGTGCGCTGTGTGCGCCCCTGGAACGAGTGGCTGATCGTGTGGGGCTACGACGTGAGCGCGGGCGCCCCCGACCTCACCGAGGAGTACGCGCTGTCCGTCGTACGGCAGCTGGTCGGCGACGACGAGATTCCGGTGACCGTCAAGTCGTCGTCGGCGTGGACGGTCAACGAGATGTACGCGGAGACCTACGCGAACGGCCGGGTCTTCTGCGCCGGTGACGCCGTGCACCGGCATCCGCCGTCCAACGGGCTCGGCTCGAACACCTCCATCCAGGACTCCTACAACCTGGCCTGGAAGCTGAAGCTCGTCCTCGACGGTGTCGCCTCGCCCGGCCTTCTGGACACCTACACCGTGGAGCGCGCGCCGGTCGGCCGGCAGATCGTGACCCGCGCCAACAAGTCCATCGCGGAGACCGCCCCGATCTTCGAGGCGCTCGACGGGCTCTCGCCGCAGACACCCGAGCAGCTGTGGGCCAACATCGCCGCCCGCAAGGACGCCACCGAGGCGGCCGCCAAGCAGCGGGCGGCGCTGCGCGAGGCGATCGCCTTCAAGGTGTACGAGTTCAACGCGCACGGCGTCGACCTCAACCAGCGCTACGCCTCCGCCGCGGTCGTCCCCGACGGCACGCCGGACCCCGGCTCCACCGGCGACCCCGAGCTGCACCACCAGCCCACCTCCCGCCCCGGCGCCAAGCTCCCGCACGCGTGGATCACCTCCGGGACCCGGACCCTGTCCACCCTCGACACCGTCGGCAAGGGCCGCTTCACGCTGCTCACCGGCATCGGCGGCGAGGCGTGGGGGCGGGCGGCCGAGGCTCAGTCCCTCGACGTCGCCACGGTCGTGATCGGACCGGGCCAGGAGTACGAGGACCCGTACGGCGACTGGGCCGGCCTGAGCGGGATCTCCGACGCGGGTGCCCTCCTCGTCCGCCCCGACGGCCATGTGGCGTTCCGGCACGCCGGCGCGCCCGAGGACGCCGAACGGTTGCTCACGGACGCGCTGCGGCGGATTCTCGGGCACGGTTGAGATGGACGCCCAGACGCAGGGGGTCCAGAAGCAGGGGGTCCAGAAGCAGGGGACCCAGAAGCAGGGGACCCAGAAGCAGGGGACCCAGAAGCGGGGGAACGACCGGGAAGCCAGGAAGCGCCAGGAGCCGGGAAGGAGCCGACATGACCGGGGACACGCCGGACACGGTCACTGACGAGGTCGTCGCCAGTCTGCGGGGCGCGGCGGATCCGCGGCTGCGGGAGCTGCTGACCGGGCTCGTCCGGCATCTGCACGCCTTCGCGCGGGAGTCCCGGCTGACGCAGGAGGAGTGGGAGCGGGCGATCGGGTTCCTGACGGCGACCGGACAGATGTGCACGGACACCCGGCAGGAGTTCATCCTGCTGTCGGACGTGCTCGGTGTGTCGATGCTCGTCGAGACGATCAACGAGCGGCACGGCCCCGGCGCCACCGAATCGACGGTCCTGGGCCCGTTCCACATGACCGAGTCCCCGGTGCGCGAGCTCGGCGCGGACATCGACCTGGTGGGCGGCGGCGAACCCTGTGTGGTGAGCGGCCGGGTGCTGACCCGGGACGGCGGCCCGCTGCCCGGCGCGGTCGTCGACGTGTGGCAGGCCGACGGGAACGGCTTCTACGACGTGCAGCGGCCGGACGTACAGCCGCCCGGCAACGGGCGCGGGCTGTTCACGGCGGACGGCGAGGGGCGGTTCTGGTTCCGTACGTGCGTGCCGAGCCCGTATCCGATCCCGACGGACGGACCGGTCGGCGGGCTGCTGGCGGCCACCGGTCGGCATCCCTACCGGCCCGCGCACATCCACTTCATCGCCTCGGCCGCGGGGCACACCCCGGTGACCACGCACATCTTCGTGGCGGGGAGCGACTACCTGGACTCGGACGCGGTGTTCGCCGTCAAGCCGGGGCTCGTCACGGACTTCGCCCCGGTCGACGACCCTTCGGCGGCACGGGAGTTCGGCGTGGCGAACCCCTTCCGGCACGCCCGCTTCGACCTCGTGCTGGAGCGGTCGTGAGCGACATCCTCGACTTCTCCTACGAGGCCCGGCCCGTGCGGGTCGTCTTCCGGCCCGGCGCCGCGGTGTCGGCGACGCCGGGGGAGGTCGAGCGGCTCGGGCTGCGGCGGGTGCTGGTGGTGTGCGGGGAGCGGGGCGCGGAGACCGCGCGGGCGGTCGCCGACGCGCTCGGACCGGCCTGCGCCGGGGTGCACGACCGGGCCCGGATGCACGTTCCCACCGAGGTCGCCGACGTGGCCGTCCAGGCGGCTCGCGCGGCGGGCGCCGACGGGTGCGTGGCGGTCGGCGGCGGCTCGTCGATCGGGCTGGGCAAGGCGATCGCCCTGCGCACCGGTCTGCCGCTGATCGCCGTGCCTTCCACCTACTCCGGCTCGGAGATGACCCCGGTGTGGGGTCTGACCGAGCACGGCGTCAAGCGGACCGGCCGCGACCCCAAGGTGCTGCCCCGCAGCGTGGTCTACGACCCCGAGCTCACAGTCTCCCTGCCCGTACCGCTCTCCGTGACCAGCGGCGTCAACGCCGTCGCGCACGCCGTCGAGGCCCTGTACGCCCCCGACACCTCGCCGCTGGTGGCGCTGATGGCCGAGGAGGGCGTACGGGCGATGGCGCGGGCGCTCCCGGCGGTGGCCGGGGAGCCGACGTCGCTCGATGCCCGCGGTCGCGCGCTGTACGGGGCCTGGCTGTGCGGGTCCTGCCTGGGCGCCACCACCATGGGCCTGCACCACAAGCTGTGCCATGTCCTGGGCGGCGGCTTCGGGCTGCCGCACGCGGGGACGCACACGGTGGTGCTGCCGTATGCCCTGGCCTACAACGCGTCCGCCGCCCCGGAGGCGACGGACGCCGTGGCCCGTGCCCTCGACGCGGCCGATGCGCCGACCGCCCTGTGGGAACTCGCCGGACGCCTCGGCGCACCCCGCTCCCTCGCCGAACTGGGCCTCGCCGAAGCCGACTTGGTGACGGCCGCCGCGCAGGCCGCGGGGCAGGCGGCCTACGCCAACCCCCGCCCGGTCACGGCCGACGGAGTGCTCGCCCTGCTGCGGGCGGCGTACGAGGGCGCACCGCCGACCTCGCCGCCTCGCAACGGCCGCTGACCTCCCCGCCCTTACCTCCTCCACCGTCGCCCCCCCCCACGCGCACTCGAACATCCCCCACGCCCGAAAGAAAGGTGATCAGCATGCCCCTCGGTCTGCTCAGGAGGCGTCGCTCCCGAGGAACGCCGGGTGTTCCGTTGCCCGTGCCGGCCGGTGCGGGTGTCGTGGGCCGCGAGGTCGTGGATCCGGTGGGGCTGCCGATGCGCGGGGCCGACGTGACGGTGACCGCGCTCGACTCGCACCAGGTCGTGGCATCCGGAAGGACGGACCCGTACGGCCTCTTCTTCGCCGCGCTGCCGCCGGGCCGTTACAGCCTCATGATCACGGCCGAGGGCCTGACACCGCACCGGGAGCCGCTGGACGTCGTCGCCGGTCCGCCCCAGCCCGCCGCGCGGGTCCAGCTGACGTCGGCCCGGCAGCTGGAACTACCGGCGCCGGGCACCTGGTTGTTCGACCCGCCGCACACGGCGATCCGGTTCATCGCCAAGCACGTCGGCATGGCCCATGTCCACGGCCGCTTCGAGCGGTTCACGGGCGGTATCCGGGTGGCGCCCGACATGACCGAGTCGCGGTCCGTGCGCATCGACGCGGCCAGCATCACGACGGGCAACAACACCCGGGACAACCATCTGCGTTCGGCCGACTTCCTGGACGTCGAGCGCTACCCGTACATCGACTTCGCCAGCACGCGTTTCGCCTACCGGGGCGGCGCCAAGTGGACGCTGCACGGCTCGCTCACCATGCACGGCGTGAGCCGCTCGGTGGAGCTGGACACGACCTACCTGGGGTCGGTCAACGGCGGCTACGGCGAGGAGCTGCGGTGCGCGGCGCTGGCCAAGGCCGAGCTGCACCGGGAGGACTTCACCCTGAACTGGCGCACCATGCTGGCGCGCGGGATCGCGGTGGTCGGCCCGACGGTTCAGCTGGAGCTCGACGTACAGGCGATGTACCGGACGCACGACACCCCGACCCCGCCCGACTAGGGGGTGTTTCGAAAGTCCCGCACAGCGCCCGCGGCGCCCGGCACGCACCCTAGGCCCGATCCGCCGGACAGACCGGGCCACGGTGGCTGAGAGGTACCTCACGCCCCGGTTACGAATCGCTCAACCTCTGGTTGCGAAGCGATGATCGGGTGAATATGGGGACATGACACTGGCCCAGCGCGCCATGGAACAACTGGAAGTCTGGCCCGACCTCAGCTCGGGCCCGGCCAGTTGCGGCGCAGGGCGGGCACTGCGCTCCGTCCACAGCGAGATCGTGCACTTCCACTCCGACCATGACGTGGACCTGCACCTGACGGCGGGGGCCATCCGGCGCTTCCACGACGATCTCCAGGAGTCGACCGCGATCGGGCTGATCCCCGGCTCGGACTGGGTGACCGTGCATCTCGACTGCGACACTGATGTCGATCTGCTGATGAGCCTGGTCAGTGCCGCGCTCAAGGCCCATCAGAACCGCCCCTCCCCTGCCGGGCGCACGGCAGGGGACGAGTGCAACTTCCGTCGCGTCACGGTGCTGCCCCGCGGTTAGCGACGGGCGGGCGCGCGGCCGGCGCGAGGGCGGGTGACGGTCAGCGCCCGAGTTCGAAGTCGTCCTCCCCCGCCTCCAGCAGGCCCGCGGCCGCGCCGACGATCCGGGGGTCGGGGGTCCCGACGACCTCCTCGTCCTTGTCGGAGTAGTCGAAGCGGGCCAGCACGCTGCGCATGGCCTCGACGCGGGCCCGCTTCTTGTCGTTGCTCTTGACCACCGTCCAGGGCGCGTGCTCGGTGTCCGTCTCACGGAACATGGCGACCTTGGCGGCGGTGTAGTCGTCCCAGCGGTCCAGCGACGCCAGGTCCATGGGGCTGAGCTTCCACTGCCGTACGGGGTCGACCTGGCGGATGGTGAACCGGGTGCGCTGCTCGCCCTGGGACACCGAGAACCAGAACTTGATCAGGTCGACGCCGTCGTCCACCAGCATCCGTTCGAAGGCCGGGGCCTGCCGCATGAAGCGCCGGTACTCGTCGTCGCTGCAGAAGCCCATCACGCGCTCCACACCGGCCCGGTTGTACCAGGACCGGTCGAACATCACGATCTCCCCGGCGGTGGGCAGATGCTCGACGTACCGCTGGAAGTACCACTGTCCGCGCTCACGCTCGGTCGGCTTCTCCAGCGCGACCACCCGGGCGCCGCGCGGGTTGAGGTGCTCGGTGAAGCGCTTGATCGTGCCGCCCTTGCCGGCCGCGTCCCGTCCCTCGAAGACGACGACGAGCCGGCGGCCGGTCTCCTTGATCCAGCTCTGCAGCTTCAGCAGTTCGATCTGCTGGAGCCGCTTGTGCCACTCGTACTCCGGGCGCTCCATGCGCTGCTCGTACGGATAGTTCTCCCGCCAGGTGTCCACCGGGCTGCCGTCCGGCCGGATCAGTACGGGGTCGTCCTGGTCGGTGTAGTCGACGCGCAGCCCTGACAGCAGTTCGGTGTCCATACATACGCATGGAAGCGAGCGCTTTCATACGCGCGGCGAACCCCAGGCAAAGATCACGTAACGCACGGCGTCAGGTGTGGGTGCGGGTGTGTCGCCGTAGTGGGCGTTGCAGGCGTGGATCCCGGCGATGACGAGATCAGCGGGCCGCGGCCTCGACGAGCCGGGCGAGGTTGGCCAGCGCCATACGGGTGCCCGTCTCGTTGTCCGCGGCGGGCACGACGTCGGGGATCCCCTCGTGCACGACCAGCACGTCCGTGCCGCCGTCGGCATCGGTGAGGGTCGTGGTCATCGTCATCGTGCCGCGCAGGGCGGGGTCATCGGTCTCGAACTCGACCTCCTCGACGACCCGTTCGTCCGGCACGAGCTTCACGAAGCGACCGTGGTAGGTGTCGGTGTGCGCGTCCGACTTCCCGGTGCCCGTCGGCAGGTCATAGGTGAGCGAGACCCGGAACGCCCCGCCCTCCCGTCCCTCGAACTCATGCACATGCCCGCTCATACCGTCCGGCACCCGCCACTTCGCGACGGCGTCCGCGTCCAGCAGCGCCCGGTAGACGGCCGCGCGCGAGGCGTTCACATGCCTGGAGACCCGCGTCGAGTACATGGCCTCACGATAGAGGCGCGGGTTCGGGAAGGGGAGCCGGGCGACCCGGATCTCGAACGACCCTCGCCCGCAAGGTGCTGGCGGCCCAGCCCCTCAGCGTGCTGCTGGGCGCCAGGCTGACGGCCTTCGGCGACGGTGAGGCGACACTCGAACTGGACCTTCGCGACGATCTGCTCCAGCAACACGGCTTCGCCCACGGCGGCCTGCTCGGCTACGCGGCGGAATGCGCCGTTCTTCGCCGCGGGTGCCGCGGTCGGTCCCGGCGTGATGACCGCAGGTTTCACCATCGACTTCCTGCGCCCCGCCAAGGGCGAGACCCTGCGCGCCGATGCCCGGGGGATCCGGGCCGGACGTACGCGTGCGGTGTGCCGCTGCGATCTGACGACGGTCGATGCCGACGGCACACAGACCCTGTGCGCGGTGGCCCAGGGCACGATCGCGGTCACCGAGCCCGCGCCGGACACCGAACGCTGCGCATCCTGACCACCCAGCCACCATCCACCCACCCACGACCACGACCACAACCGCGACCGCGACCGCGACCGCGCAGAGAGGCGGCACCCGTGCCCGTCATCGACGCCTGGATGCAGCATCCGACGCCGCGCCACGCCCACCACGAGATGTTCGACTCGCTGCGCCGGTGGGCCGACGGCCTGGAGAAGCGCGACGAGCCCCTGCCGGTCGAGGTCACGGTGGCGGCGCTGGAGGCCGCGGACGTGGAGGTCGGCCTCGCGGCCGCCTGGTACGGGCCGCAGGGCTCGCTGATCGACAACGACGAGGTGGCCGCGTTCGTCGAGCAGGCCGGCGGACGGCGGCGCGGAGTGGCGGGCGCCGATCTCGCCCGGCCCATGACTGCCGTACGCGAACTGCGCCGCGCCGTCGAGGAGTTGGGGTTCGTGGCACTGCGCGTCATCCCGTGGCTGTGGGGGCTGCCGCCCACGGACCGGCTGTACTACCCGCTGTACGCCGCCTGCGTGGACCTCGGCGTGCCGTTCTGCACCCAGGTCGGGCACACGGGGCCGCTGCGGCCGTCGGAGACGGGGCGCCCCATCCCGTACATCGACCAGATCGCGCTGGACTTCCCCGAGCTGACGATCGTGTGCGGGCACATCGGCTACCCGTGGACGACGGAGATGATCGCCGTCGCCGACAAGCACACCAACGCCTTCATCGCCACCAGCGCCTACACCGTCCGCCGCTATCCGCCGGAACTGGTGGAGTATCTGCGGGGCCGGGGCGGCCACAAGGTCCTGTTCGGCTCCAACTACCCCATGATCACGCCGAGTCGGGCGCTGGAACACCTGGACTCCCTGGCCCTGGACGAGGAGACGCGCGAGCTGTTCCTGCACGGCAACGCCCGCCGCGTCTTCGCCCTCTGACAACCTCTGACGACCTCTGACGACCTCTGGCAGTCCCTGAACCTCTGGCAGTCTCTGACGACTTCAAATCCTGGCTCAGCGCACGAGACAGGGCCGCTTCGGGTCGAAGGTCCAGCCGTCGATCAGGTACTGCATGCCGGCGGCGTCGTCGCGGCCGGACAGTGCCTTCTCCTGGTACAGCTCGTGCGCGGCGAGGAGGCGCTCCATGTCCAGGCGGACTCCCAGTCCGGGCGTGTCGGGTACGGCGACCTCGCCGCCGGTGATCCTCGGTGGCTCGACGGTGAGCCGCTCGCGCCCCTCCTGCCAGATCCAGTGGGTGTCCAGGGCGTTGTACTCGCCGGGCGCGGCCGCTCCGCAGTGGGCCATCATCGCCAGGGAGATGTCGAAGTGGTTGTTGGAGTGGCAGCCCCAGGTGAGTCCCATCGCGTGGCACAGCTGGGCGACGCGCACCGATCCCCGCATGGTCCAGAAGTGCGGGTCGGCGAGCGGGATGGACACGGACTGGAGGGCCAGGGCGTGGGTCAGCTGACGCCAGTCGGTGGCGATCATGTTGGTCGCCGTGGGCAGCCCGGTCGCCCGGCGGAACTCCGCGAGGATCTCCCGGCCCGAGTAGCCGCCCTCCGCCCCGCAGGGGTCCTCGGCGTAGGCGAGGGTGCCGGCCAGGGGGCGGCACAGTTCGACGGCCTCGCGCAGGGACCAGGCGCCGTTGGGGTCGAGGGTGATGCGCGCCTCGGGGAAGCGGTCCTTGAGCGCCCGTACGGCCTTGACCTCCTCCGCACCCGGCAGGACTCCGCCCTTGAGCTTGAAGTCGCGGAAGCCGTAGTGCTCGTAGGTGGCCTCGGCCTGACGGACGATCGCCTCGGGGGTCAGGGCCTCCTCGTGCCGGATGCGGTACCACTCGGCGTCGGCGTCGGGTGCGCGGACGTAGTCCAGGTCGGTCCGGTCCGGGTCGCCGACGTAGAAGAGGTAGCCGAGCACCCGTACGGAGTCGCGCTGTCGGCCGTCGCCCAGGAGGGCGGCGACCGGGACTTCGAGGTGCTGGCCGAGCAGGTCGAGGAGGGCCGACTCGACGGCGGTGACCGCGTGCACCGTCGTGCGCAGGTCGAAGGTCTGGGCGCCGCGGCCGCCCGAGTCGCGGTCGGCGAAGTTCGCCTCGATCGCGCGCAGGACGCGCTGGTAGTCGCCCACCCGCGTGCCGACGACGAGTGGTTCGGCGTCGCGCAGGGTTCGCGTGATCTTCTCCCCGCCGGGCACCTCACCGAGGCCGGTACGTCCTTCGGAGTCCTCGATGACGACGACGTTGCGGGTGAAGTACGGGGCGTGCGCGCCGGAGAGGTTGAGGAGCATGGAGTCGCGGCCCGCGACCGGGTAGACGGCGAACTTCGTGACGACGGGTTGGCTCATTGCGGGACAGGTGCCCTTCTCGTGAGTGACGCCGGGGTGGGGAGGGAGCTGGTCGGAGCAGGTGGGCGGGATCAGAGGTTGAGGGCGTCCAGGACTTGCTCCAGCACCAGTACGCCACCCAGACCGAGGATCGCGAGCACCGTCGTGTACGTGGTGCGTGCCTTGATCGCCTCGAGGACGGAGAGGTTGAAGTACTCCTTGAACATCCAGAAGCCCGGGTCGTTGACGTGGGAGAAGGCGATCGAGCCGCAGGAGACGGCGAGCACCATCACCTCGGGATGGACGCCGCTGCCCGCGAGCAGGGGCAGCGCCACGCCGGAGGCGGTGACGACGGCGACGGTCGCGGAGCCGAGGGCGACGCGGAGGATGGCCGCGATCAGCCAGGCCAGGACGATCGGGGAGATCGACCAGCCGTCGGTGACGTCCTTGATGTAGTCGGAGATGCCGCCCTCGACGAGGACGTTCTTGAAGGCGCCGCCCGCGCCGATGACGAGCAGGATCATCGCCATCGCCTGGGCGGCCTCCTTGCACGAGGCGCTGACCTCGGCCAGGCTGCGGCCGATGCGCGGGCCGAACGCCCAGATCGCCACGAGCAGGGTGAGCAGCAGGGCGATCGGCGCGGAGCCGATGAAGGCGATGAAGTGCGCGAGGCCACCGTCGCCGGAGCCGGCCAGGTCGGTCACCGCGGCGCCGGCGATCAGCACCACCGGCAGCAGGGCCACGGACAGCGACCAGCCCAGGCCGGGCATCTCGTCGTCCTCGAAGACCCGCTCGCTCACCAGGCCTTTGGGGATGGAGGGGTTCATCGCCCGGACGAACGGGAGGCGCGGCCACAGCAGGGCGATGGACGCGCCGACCGGGACGGCGATGAACAGGCCGTAGAACAGGGTGAGTCCGACGGACGCGTGGAAGGTGGCGGCCACCGCGGTGGGGCCGGGGTGCGGCGGCAGGAAGCTGTGCATGGTGGACAGCGCGATCGACATGGGCAGCCCCACCCACAGCAGGTTCGCCCGGGTGACCCGGACGAGGGTGAAGGCGATCGGCACGATGATGACGAAGGCCACCTCGTAGAACATCGTCACGCCGATGAGCATGGCCGTCAGCACCATGGCCACCTGCACCCAGCGCGGCCCGCACACATCGAGGAGCCGGCCGGCTATCCGCTGGGCGGCGCCGGAGTCCCCCATCACCCGGCCGACCATGGCACCGAGCCCGATGGTGAGCATGGTGTCGCCGATCTGGTCGCCGATGCCCTCGGCGAGCACGTCCGGGATCTTCTCCAGCCCGATCCCCTGCACCAGGCCGACGCCCACCGCCACCAGGAGCAGGGCGGCGAAGCCGTTCAGCCGGAGCTTGGTCATCAGGACGAGCAGGACCAGCACACTGATCCCGACCACCACGAGCGGCATATGTCAGTTCTCCTTTGAACGCCGACCGCCGATGTTCACCCCGCTGAACGGGGTCCCCACATGAAGACGTCGTCTACATATGAAGACGGAGATTATGTTCATGGATGGCCAAGGTCAATGGGTCTACGCCGGTCGATTCACCTGGGGCACCCTCACCGGCCGCCTCCGCGCCCACGGAGCCGAACCGGGCGGTACGCCGTGCCCGCCCGCGGGTACCCGTCCCCGTGTAACACCCTCCTGAGGAGATGACTCGGATGCTGTTCCTCGGACTGCTCCTCCTCGCGGCCAGCGGCGTCTTCACCGGTCTGGTCATCGCCGACAACCTCTCGGGCGGCCCCGAGTACGCCGTGTCGGTGGTCGGCCAGGACATCGCGACCATGAACACGCTGGCCGTCTTCTGCTCGGGTCTCGCCCTGGCGCTCATCTTCTGCCTGGGCCTGTTCCTGGCCAGGAGCGGTGCGGCACACCACCGACACGGCAGGCCGCGGCGGCACCGGGCCCGTCACGTCTCCCCGTTCCGCAGAACCGCGGATCCCGACGCACGGGCCTGACTCGAACCAGCACGACCCGAAGCCCAAAGGCCCGAAAGCCCAAAGGCCCGCAACCCGAAAACCCGAAAACCCGAACAGCATGAGCGGATCAGGTGGTGCCGATGGTCGGCGACACGGACGACGACATCCAGGCCCGGCGGAACGGCGAGAGCGGCCATCGGGCCGTGCCGCACACGGCCGACGTGCGGATCGAGGCGTGGGGCGTGAGCCGGGAGCGCTGTCTGGTGGAGGCGGCGCTGGGCATGGTGGAGTGCTTCGCCGACGTCACGGCGGTGCGGCCCACCTCCATGGAGCGGGTACGGCTCGCGGAGAACAGCGACGAGGAACTGCTGACGGCGCTCCTCGACGAGGTCGTCTTCCGTCTCGACGTGGACGGCCGCGTGCCCGTGGACCTGGAGGCCGACACCACGGACGGCGACCTCGACGTCCGGCTCGCACTCGCCGAGCTGGGGGACGTGGAGGTCACCGGCGCCACGCCGAAGGGCGTCTCCTGGCACGGGCTGCGGATCGGGCCGGATCCGTACGGGTGGTCGTGCGCGGTGACCGTGGACGTGTGAGGTACGGCGGCCCCGCCCCCCCCAGCGCTTCCCCTCACACCACCCCACTCAGCGCTTCACTCCACTCGGCGCGTCGCCCGTCAGCTCAGCCCTTCACCACCCCCAAGGGCACGAGCCGGGCCACCGTCCGGCACAGTCCCGCAGCCTCGCTCGCGGCCACCACCTCGCTCACGTCCTTGTACGCCTCGGGCGTCTCCTCCGCGAGACCGCGCAGCGAACGCGGGCGTACCGCGATGCCCGCCGACTCGAGCCGGGCCCGCACTTCCCGGCCGGCCACCGCGCGTGCGGCCCGGTGGCGGCTGAGGACGCGCCCCGCGCCGTGGCAGGTGGAGAAGAACGCGTCCCCGCCCGCGACCCCGACCAGGACGTACGAGGCGGTTCCCATCGTCCCGGGGATCAGCACCGGCTGGCCGGCCTGGCGCAGATCGTCGGGCAGCTCCGGATGGCCGGGCGGGAACGCGCGGGTCGCGCCCTTGCGGTGGACGCAGAGCGTACGGCGGGCTCCGGCCACCGGGTGGGACTCGATCTTGGCGAGGTTGTGGGAGACGTCGTACACCAGGGACAGCCGGGTGCTCGCGGCACGGCGGAAGACCCTGCGGGCCGCGTCGGACAGCAACTGGCGGTTGGCGCGGCCGTAGTTGGCCGCGGCCGCCATCGCGCCGAGGTAGCGCCTGCCCTCCGGGGACTCGACCGGCGTGCAGGCCAGCTGGCGGTCGGGGACCCTGATGCCGTAGCGGGCCATCGCGCGGTCCATCAGCCGGACGTGATCGGTGCAGATCTGGTGGCCGAGGCCGCGGGAGCCGCAGTGGATCATCACGCACACCTGGCCGACGGTGAGCCCGAACGCGGCGGCGGCGCTCGCGTCGTACACCTCGTCGACGCGCTGTACCTCCAGGAAGTGGTTGGCCGACCCGAGGCTCCCGACCTGGCCGAGCCCGCGCTCGCGCGCCCGCGCGCTCACCTGGTCCACGTCGGCGTCGGCGACCGCCCCGCCGTCCTCGCAGCGGGTCAGGTCGCGCTCCTCGCCGTGCCCCTCCGCCACCGCGTACCGTGAGCCGCCCCGCAGGATCCGCTCCAGCTGCCCGGGGCCGGTCAGGTGCCAGACCCCACCGGGGCCGGCGCCGCGCGGGATCGCCCGGTCCAGGCCGTCCATCACCGCGGGCAGCGCCGGTTCCAGCCCCTTCCCGTCGGTGTCGGCGGTGAGCAGCCGTACGCCGCAGGAGATGTCGAAGCCGACCCCGCCGGGCGAGACGACCCCGCCGTCGGCCACGTCGGTCGCGGCGACGCCGCCGATGGGGAAGCCGTAGCCCCAGTGGATGTCGGGCATGGCGTACGAGGCGCCGACGATGCCCGGCAGCGTGGCCACGTTGACCACCTGCTCCAGCGACTTCTCGGCGTCCCGCAGGAGCTTCCGCGACGCGAAGACCACGCCCGGCACCCGCATCTGCCCGTGCGGATCGATACGGAAGCGGTGGGGAGCTTCCTCGACCAGTTCCATGACGGCCTCCCGCACCTCGGCCCGGCCCGCTCCGGCGTCCGGCATCGCAGGTGCGGGGTACCCGCTCGGGGCGGGTCGTACCGCGGCCCCGGCCACGCGCGCAGCCTGGGCCACCCCGTACCGTTGAGGCATGAACGGCGGCACGGTCACGCTGTTCGTCTGCGGTGACGTGATGCTCGGACGCGGCGTCGACCAGATCCTGGCCCGGCCCGGCGACCCGGTGCTGCGGGAGGGGTACGTCACGGACGCGCGCTCCTACGTGAGCATGGCGGAGTCGGTGAGCGGCCCGATCCCGGCCCCCGTCGACCCGTCCTGGCCGTGGGGCGAGGCGCTGTCGGTGCTGGAGTCGAACGCCCCGGACGTCCGGATCGTCAATCTGGAGACGTCGATCACGCGCAGTGCGGCGTTCGAGCCCGGCAAGGCGGTCCACTACCGCATGGATCCGGCCAATCTGCCCGCCCTCAGGGTGGCCCGGCCCGATGTCTGCGTCCTGGCCAACAACCATGTGCGGGACTTCGGCCGCGCGGGCCTGGAGGAGACGCTCGACGTGCTGCACGGAGCGGGTCTGCGGACGGCGGGCGCGGGACGGAGCGCCGAGGAGGCGTACGCGCCGGTGGCTCTCCCGCTCCCGCACGGCGGCCGCGTGCTCGTCTTCGCCCTCGGCGCCGGTACCAGCGGCGTCCCCGCGGGCTGGGCGGCGACGGCGGACCTGTCCGGTGTCGCCTACGTGCCCGAACTGACGCCCGCCACGGCCGCCGCCGCGGTTCGGCACATCCGGCAGGTGAAGCGGGCCGGCGACCTCGTGGTCGTGTCCGTGCACTGGGGCTCCAACTGGGGCTACCTCGTCCCCCGGGACCAACGCCGCTTCGCGCACGCCCTGGTGGACGGCGGTGCCGACGTCGTCCACGGCCACTCCTCGCACCACCCGCGCCCCGTCGAGGTCTACCGCGGCCGGCTGATCCTGCACGGCTGCGGCGACTTCATCGACGACTACGAGGGCATCCCCGGCTACGAGCAGTACCGCGACGACCTCCGCATCGCCTACTTCGTGACGCTGGCGGCGGACACGGGCGACCTCACCGACCTGCGCATGGTGCCCCTGCTCGCCCGCCGCATGCGCCTGGAGCCCGCCCCGCCCGAGGACCGCGCCTGGCTGCACTCGACCCTCGACCGCATCAGCTACGGCGCCCACCTCGCCGTCGCGGCGGACGGCGCGCTCACCCTGACGCGGCCCGCCGCACGAGCCACCCCATGAACCGCCCCCCGGGGAGCCTCACTCGCCGCGCAAGGCCTCCAGCACATCGGCGTCGGTCAGCTGC
Source organism: Streptomyces sp. V4I8 (assembly GCF_041261225.1). GTDB lineage: Bacteria > Actinomycetota > Actinomycetes > Streptomycetales > Streptomycetaceae > Streptomyces. The sequence continues at coordinate 9,296,401 of NZ_JBGCCN010000001.1, read as the reverse complement.
CCGAAGTCCTCGTACCACTCCCCGACCGCGCTGAACAGCCTCGGCTGATGCAGGCAGACGAACTCGTCGACCTCCCGGCGCAGTTCCCCGGCCGCCTCCGGTGCGCAGACCGGTACGGCCAGGACCAGACGCTCGGGCTCCTGGTTGCGTACGGCGCGCAGGGCGACACGTGCGGTCGAGCCGGTCGCGACACCGTCGTCGACGACTATGGCGGTACGGTCGCGCAGGCTCGGAGCCGGCCGGCCCTGCCGATAGCGCTCCTCGCGCCGCCGCAGCTCCTTGCGCTCCCGCTCCACCACCGGCGCCAGATCGGCCTCGCTCAACCCCAGCCGGTACAGCGTCTGCTCGTCGAAGAGCGGCGGGTCGTCGCCCGCGAGCGCGCCCACGCCGAACTCCTCGTGGAACGGTGCCCCGATCTTGCGTACGACGAGCACGTCCAGCGGAGCCTCCAGCGCCCGGGCGATCTCCCGGGCGACCGCGACGCCGCCCCGGGGCAGCGCGAGGACCACGGGATGCGGAAGGGTGCCCTTCTCCTGCCGGATGCGCAGCTGTTCCGCCAGCTCCCGCCCGGCCTCCTTGCGGTCACGGAACTGCATGGGCTTCCCCTTCCGTCCGTCGCCGCGTACCCCACCCACCGGTACCGGACACACCAGGGCCCTCGTCCGGCCGCCGACGTCACACGGGTCTGGACCGCTCGGACAGGACTGGCTTAGGGTTCCGGACGGCAAGCGCTTTCTAGCCTGGCCATGCCAAGCCATGCCCTGCCATGCAGGGCCCTGACCACGCCGAGGCCCTGACCACGCCAAGGCCTGCCTGCCCACGCACACACGCACGCACGCAGCTCACGTCGTTCCCTCGCACCACGCCCCTTCAGTCCTGCGCGGAAAGGAAGCGTCACGTGCAGCACCACGACTCACCCCGCCCCCTCCCCCTCCCGTCCGAGCCCTGGACCCGCAAGTCCTTCCTTCGGGGAATGGCCGCCGTCGGCGCCGCCCCGCTGTTGCCCGCCGCCCTCCCCTCGGCCGCGCGGGCCGCGTCGGACCGGCCCGACTTCCCGCTGGTCCGGGGCGGCACCGCCGTAGAGCTGTACGTCGACGCGGCAGACGACCCCGCCGTGATCCGCGCGGCCGGCGATCTCCAGGCGGACATCGAGCGGGTCAGCGGGGTCCGGCCGGTGCTGCGGCACACGCTGCCGGAGACAGCGGCGGGCCTGGTGCTCGTGGGCACGCTGGGTGCCGGCCCGGTCGTCGACCGGCTCGTCGCCCAGCGGCGCCTGGACGTCTCCCGGGTCAAGGGGCGCTGGGAGGCGTCCGTGACGCAGGTCGTGGACCGTCCGCTGCCCGGCATCGAGCGGGCGCTGGTGATCGCCGGCAGCGACCGGCGCGGCACGGTCTACGGCATCTACGACACCTCGGAGCGCATCGGGGTCTCCCCCTGGTACTGGTGGGCCGACGTCCCGGTGGCCCGCCGCGACACCGTGACGGTGCCCGCGGGCCCGCTCAAGCGGTACGAGCCGTCGGTGCGTTACCGAGGCGTCTTCATCAACGACGAGCAGAACCTGACCACTTGGTCGCACCGCACCCAGGAGCCGGCCAAGAACATCGGCCCCGAGACCTACAAACGCGTCTTCGAACTGCTGCTCCGCCTGAAGGCCAACTACCTGTGGCCGGCGATGCATCCGTACTCCGATTTCTTCAACAAGCACCGCGAGAACCCCGAACTGGCCGACCGCTACGGCATCATCGTCGGCTCCAGCCACCCCGAGGCCCTGCTGCGCAACGGCGTGCACGAGTGGGAGCCGTGGGCCAAGGAGCACCCCGGCGCGGACGGCACCCTGCCCGTGTACGACTACACCGTGAACCCCGCCGTCATCTCCGACTACTGGAGAGCCCGGGCGAAACAGAACGCGTCGTACGAGAGCAGCTGGACGATCGGCATGCGCGGACTGCACGACAGCGCGCTGGAGACGAAGTACGCCACCACCGTCCCGGAGAAGGTCGCGGTGATGAACGACATCATCGCGGACCAGCGCCGGATCCTGGCCGAGGAGGTCGGTACGGCGGCCGAGCCGCAGATCTTCATCCCGTACAAGGAGGTCCTGGAGCTGTACAACGCGGGCGTCCAGGTCCCCGACGACGTCACGCTGATCTGGCCGGACGACAACCACGGCAACATGCGCCAGCTGCCGAACGACGCCGAGCGGGGCCGGGCCGGCGGCAACGGCATCTACTACCACCTGTCCTACTGGGGCCGCCCGAAGAGCTATCTGTGGCTGGACACCGCCCAACTCGCCAAGGTCTGGCAGGAGTTGCGGCGGGCGTACGAGCACGGCGTCGACCGGATGTGGATCTTCAACGTCGGCGACGTCAAGTCGATCGAGACCGGCCTGTCGTTCAGCATGGACATGGCCTGGGACGTGGACCGGTGGGGCGCCGACGACGTCGGCGACTTCCTGGCCGAGTGGTCGGGGCGGCAGTTCGGCCGGCGGTACGGCCGGGAGATCGCCGCCATCCGTACCGAGTACTACCGGCTCGCGGCGGAGCGGCGCCCGGAGTTCATCGACCCGAGGTTGGTCTCCGTCATCCACCACGGCGACGAGGCGGGCCGCCGCATGGCCGCGTACGAGGAGCTCCTCGCGCGGGTGCGGGCGGTGGGGGCCAAGGTGCCCGAGCAGTACCGGGACGCCTTCTTCGAGCTGGTCGAATACCCGGTGCACGGCGCGTACTTGATGAACCTGAAGTACTACTGGGCGGACCGCAACGCGCTCGCGGTCCGGCAGGGTCGCGGGGCCGGCACCAACCGCTTCGCCGACCTGGCCGAGGCCGCCCACGCCGAGGAGGCGGCGCTCACCAAGCAGTACAACACCGAGGTGGCGGGCGGGAAGTGGGACGGGATCGTCAACCCGTACCCCTCGCAGATCCCGAAGGCTCCGGGCCGCCCGGCGGTCACCCGGATCGCCCGGCGGGAGACCTCGGGGCTGGGCGTGGCGGCCGAGGGGAACGAGACCGGGGCGGCCCGTCCGCTGTCCTTCTCCTCCTACACCCGGGACCGACGCTTCCTCGACGTCTTCAACACCGGTTTCCTGCCGCTCGACTGGTCGGCCGAGGCGAGCCACCCCTGGGTGCTGCTGAGCTCGGCGGGAGGCTCTCTCACCGAGCAGACGCGGGTGTGGGTGGAGATCGACTGGGCGCGGATGCCCGAGGGGGCGTACGACGACGCCACGGTGGCCGTCAGTGCGGCCGGGCAGCGGTTCGAGGTGCCGTTGCGGGTGGTCAACGACGGTGAGCGGGCGCGACGCCGGGCCCGTGGGTTCGTGGCGGCCCACGGGTACGTCTCGATCGACGCCGTGCACACCGAGCGCCGGGTGGCGCGCGGCGGGGCCCGCTGGCGGGAGGTGCGCGGGCTGGGCCGCCGTACGGCGGCGCTGGAGGCGGTGCCGTCGACGGCGGCCCCGGTGACGGCCGACTTCGCCACCAGGGCGCCGGAGTTGAGGTACCGGGTGCGCTTCGACGGCGCCGGTACCTTCCCGGTCACCGTCTTCCGGCTGCCGTCCCTCGACGAGCGCGGCCACCGCCGGCTGGCCGTGGCGCTCGACGACGGGCCGGCCACCGTCCTCGCGGGCCAGTCCGTCGCCACCGGCAACCGGGGCGACGCCTGGGCCCGCAACGTGGAGGACGGGGTCGAGAAACTGACCGCCAGGGTGACGGTGGACGAGCCCGGTCAGCATGTCCTGCGGATCTTCATGGTCGACCCGGGCATCGCCGTGGACCAGATCGTCATCGACACCGGCGGGCTGCCCGTCAGCTATCTGGCGCCGCCGGAGAGCTACCACGCGGAGTTCAATGCCGATCCGGACCGGGCTGCGGGGTTCCGGCCCTACTGAATGGTCCAGCCGACGCTGCCGACGCCCGAGCTGTAGACCGCGCAGACGCCGGAGGACTCGCCGTACTGGCCCGGCGCCAGCGTCACCCACTGGCCGGAGACGTCGGGTGCCCAGCCGCAGACGATCTCGGCGCGGAAGGTGACGGTGCGGTCGGTGTTGTTCTCGCAGCCCGCGATGCCGTGGTCCGGGTTGTTGTTGTGCACCCAGCCGTCACAGTCGACCGTGCCCGCCATGGTCGCGACGTCACCGGACGCCGCGGCCTGTGCGGGTGCGGCCAGGCCGCCGACGGTGAACGCCAGGGCCGAGAGGGTGGTGGCCAGACCGGCCGCGACGATGCTCTTCCTGCGGTTCATGTGTGCTCCCCGTGCGGTGGTGGTCCCGTTCGGACCTGCTGCTCTCAGTCAAGGACAGCGGCGCCAGTACGGGAACCTCAGACCTACGAGGGTGTCGTTCGGGTTCGTTCACCCGTCCGGCGTATCGGGCGGCTCCGGGGCGTTCCAGTCGTACGGTCCGCCGCCGCGCCACTCGATCAGCTCGGGGTCGTCGACGGCCCGGTCCTCGCCGGGCAGACCCGCGCGGTGCACCAGGTCCAGCACGTCGAACAGGCTGTACGCGGTGCCCGTCGGCTCGCCGCGGATCGTCACCTGACGCCCGCCGTCCGACGCCGGCGGCTGCACCACCACGGGGGGACGCGTGCTCATGCCACCACCATGCGCTACGCGCGGCCGGAACGCAGCCCGGCGTACCGGCCGGACCGGCCCGGGGAGGGCTCTCAGCGCTGGTAGAGCCCGACGAGGGTTCCGCTGGCCAGCTGCTGGCGGTCCAGAACCCTGTGGGCTTCGACGGCCGTGGGCGCCTCCGGGATGGAGACGGGGCCCGGGAGGGCGTACAGGCGGAAGAAGTACCGGTGCGCGTCGTCGCCGACCGGGGGCAGCGGGCCGCCCCACCCCGCTTCCCCGAAGCCGTTGGTGTGCGGGTGGCTGCCCGGGGTCGTCCGGCCGGCCGGCAGCCCCTCCGCCTGCGGATCGATGCCGGTGAGCAGCCAGTGGACGAACGTCCCCGACGGTGCGTCCGGGTCCTCGCACAGCAGGGCCAGCTCCACCGCCTCGTCGGGCACTCCGGACCAGGCCAGGGGCGGGGAGAGGTTCTCGCCCTCCCAGGCGTGGCGGCGCGGGATCATCTCGTGATCGTGGAACGCGGAGCTCTTGAGTTCGATGTCGCTCATGCGCGCCGCAGTACCCACCCGAAGGCGGGCCACACGCGAGGCCGGACCCGCCGTGCGGAAGCCGGGGCCGGCGACGGCCGCGCCTCGTTTCGCCCCGCACCCGCCGGGAACTCGGCGCCTGCGCCGATCGTCGAGGCGGGGTCGAGGGAGGGAAGCACCATGGCATTCCGCGACCGTACGCACGCCGGACAGGAGCTCGCCCTGCGGCTGGTCGAGTGGGCCGACGCCGGTGACCTGACCAATCTGCTCGTGCTGGCCCTGCCGCCCGGGGGCGTGCCCGTCGCCGCGGAGGTGGCCCGCGCTCTGCACGCCCCGCTGGACGTCCTGGTGGCCCGCGAGATCAGCACGCCGATCCGGCCGGAGACGGCGATCGGAGCGATCGTCGCCGACGATCCGCCGCTGTACGACCGGCAGAGCCTGGTCATGATGCATCTGTCAGAGGACCGGCTCGGCGATGTCGTCGCCCGCGAACGCAACGAGCTGCACCGCCACGAGCGGGTCTACCGCGGCCACCGCGCCCTCCCGTCCATCATCGGCCGCACGATCGTCCTCGTCGACGACGGCCTGGCCGTGGGCCTCACCACCACGGCGGCCCTGCGCTTCCTGCGCCGCCACGGCCCGGCGCGACTCATCCTGGCGGTCCCCGTCGGCAGCCCCCGGACGGCAGCCGCGATCCGCCCCGAGTGCGACGACCTCCTGTGCCTGGAACAGCCGCCCTCCCTCCACGCGGTCGGTGAGTGGTACGAGGACTTCGGCCGGCTCTCCGAGGCGCGGGCCGCGGAGACCCTGCAGGCGTTCCACGCCACGGCCTGACCTGCGCCGTGGCAGGGTGGCATGGCCATAGAGGTGCGCCCTGCCGCTGTCTTCGAGGACGTCCGTGCGCTGGTCGGCCCGAAGTCGCCCGGGGCGAACGTCTGTTGGTGCCTGAGCTATCGGATCCCGTCCAAGCTGAACAACGAACTCCGGGGTCCGGCCCGCGGGGAGTACGTCGCCGGACTGTGCCGTGCCGATCCCCCTCCGGGAGTGCTCGCCTACGACGGCGACGAGCCGGTGGGCTGGGCGGCCGTGGCGCCGCGCTCGGCCACGTCCTTCGCACGCAACCGCAAGATCCCGCACGTCGACGACCTGCCGGTGTGGTCCCTGTGGTGCATCCGCGTCCGCCCCGGCCACCGGAAGCAGGGGATCACGCACGCCCTCATCGCGGGCGCGGTCGAGTTCGCCCGCGAGAGGGGTGCTCCGATGGTCGAGGCATACCCCCTCGACAACGGTGACGCCCGGGTCGACCTGACGATGGCCTACGCCGGGCTCCGCAAGAACTTCGAACGGGCGGGTTTCGTCCACGCCGCCGACACGACGTCGGTACTGGCCGGCCATCCCCGGATCCTGATGCGCCTCGACCTGCGCTGACGGGTGCCCCGGTGCCGGGCTCAGTGCACCGAGAACCCGCCGTCCACGAAGACCGACTGCCCGGTGACGTACGCGGAGGCGCCGCTCGCGAGGAACACCGCCGCTCCGGCGAAGTCCTCGGCCAGCCCGTTGCGCCCCACCATCGTGCAGGCGGCGAGGGCCGCCACCTTCTCGGGGTCGGACGACAGGCGTGAGTTGAGGGGCGTCATGACGAAGCCCGGCACGAGCGTGTTGCAGGTGACGCCGTACGGCGACCAGGCCTCGGCCTGTGAGCGGGCCAGCGACTCCAGCGCGCCCTTGGAGACGCCGTAGGCGCCGCTCTGGACGAACGCCCGGTGCGCCTGCTGGGAGGTGATGTGGATGATCCGCCCGAAGCCCCGCTCGGCCATGCCGGGCCCGAAGCGCTGCCCCAGCAGATGGGGCGCCTCCAGGTTCACGGCCATCGTGGTGTCCCAGACGTCCTCGCCCAGCTCGCCGATCGGCGGCCGCAGGTTGATCCCGGCACAGTTGACGAGGATGTCGGGCTCACCGAACGCCTTGGCCGCCCCCTCGGCCGCGGCCCGCACGCCGTCGCGCGTGCTCAGGTCGGCGCTCACCCAGGCCGCCCGGCAGCCCTGGTCCTCCAGGTCGCCGACCGTCGCGGCCAGCTCCGCCTCCCTGCGGGCCACGACCACGACGCTCGCGCCCGCGCGGGCGAGGGCCTCGGCGATGGCCCGGCCGATGCCGGAGCTGCCGCCGGTCACCACGGCGACCCGGCCTTCCAGCGAGAACAGTTCGGAGAGGTATGCCTGCGATGTCATGTCCGCACCCTAGGGCCTGTCGTCAGTGCGGCGGTGACACGGGTTCCCGTGGTTCCAGGCGCAGGTGGGCGCCCTGCCGGACCAGTGCGCGTTGGACGAGGTGGTAGGGCACCTCGCGGGGACTGCGGCCGAGGCGGACGGCCAGCGCGGCGCAGACGCCCGCCGCCTGGCCCGTCGCCATCGAGATGGGCATGACGCGATAGGACGAGTGCGCGACGTGCGAGCCGGAGATGCAGCGCCCGGCGACGAGCAGACGGTCCGCGTCCCTGGGCAGCAGACAGCGCATGGGGATGTCGTAGAAGTGCCCGCGCGGGACGCGTTTGAGGACGGTGCCGCTGCCCCGGGGGTTGTGGATGTCGACCGGGTAGGCGCCGTGCGCGACGGCGTCCGGGAAGGAGCGCGCGGCGAGGATGTCATGGCCGGTCAGGTGGTAGTCGCCGAGAATGCGGCGCGTCTCCCGTACGCCGATCTGGACGCCGCTCTGTGCCACGTACGACTTCTTGAACCCCGGCACGCGGCGGCGCAGGAAGCGGTCGATCTGGTCCATCTGGCGGCGTGCGACGTACTCGGCGCGGCTGAGGTCCCACACGTCGGTGCCGAGTGCGCGGGTGACCCGGGTGCTGTTGACGCTGACCTCGTGGGGGTGCGGGGTGCTGAAGAGCAGGATGTCCTCGCGGGGCAGGCGCAGTTCGCCCGCCTCGGTGGCCTCCCGCACCAGGTCCCACAGTCCGTGGACGCCCCGCCACTGGTCGGGGTGCTCGCCGACGTACTCGGAGAAGTGCGGCTGGAGGAAGTCGACGACGCGGAACATCAGCGTCATCGGCTGCACCAGGCCGTCCTCCGGCCGTCCGATCTCGTACGGTGCCCCCGCGGCGGCGGCGATGTCGCCGTCCCCGGTGCCGTCGACGACGACTCCGGCGTCGATCACCACCGGCCCCGACTTGGTCTCGAAGACCACCCGCCAGCCGTCGTCGAGGGGCAGCGCTGCGGAGGCGAAGGAGTGGAACAGCATCCGCACACCCGCCTCGTCGAGCAGGTCGAGGAGGACGAGCTTGTAGAGCTCGGGGTCGAACGGCACGGTGTAGCCGGTGTCGGGGGACGGCGGGATACAGCCGCCGCGCGCGGTGAGCCGGTCCAGCAGGAGCCACAGGAATCCGGCCACCACGGGGTCGCCCTCGCCGTGGTCGGTGGGCAGCAGCCGCCCGTCCTTTCCGCTCTCGTTGAAGACGGCCTGTTTCTGCTCGTTGTGGAACGACATCAGCGGCATCACCAGCGCCACGGTGGCGTTGCCGCCGAGGAAGCCGTAACGCTCCACGAGCACGACGTCGGCTCCGGCGTCGGCCGCCGCGTAGGCCGCGGCGGTGCCGGCCGGGCCGCCACCGACGACCAGGACGTCGGTGCGGCCGCCGTGGCGGGCGGCACGCGGGGGCAGGGTGACGGTCGTGGCAGGGCGAGGTGGTTCCAGGATCGGCATCGCTTCTCCCGTCGACTGGGTCCGGTTGCCTCAGGTCGGCCGTCCGGGAGCCCGGCTGAGGATCAGGTTCGCGTCCTCCGCGCGCCGGGCGTCGCGCCGGTCCCCGCCGTCGATGGCGTCCAGGAGGGCTCCGCAGCGGGCGCAGGTCTCGCGGGCCAGGGCTCGCAGCCCCTCGACCCGGGTGTTCAGGTCCGCCTGCCGCCGCGGGAACTCGTCCCAGAGCCGGTCCACCTCCGCGAGCAGGAGACCGGCCTGCTCGCGTGCCACACCGACCAGCTCGGGCGCCCCCGTACGGCGGGCGAAGTCGAAGACCTTGCCGGAGTACGGCAGCGGCAGCACGGGCAGGCCGGCGAGCGCGGCGAAGATCACGACGTGCAGGCGCATGCCGACGACCATGTCCAGATGGCTCATGAAGCCGAGGATCTCGCCGGGGCTGTAGGAATTGTGCAGGATGCGGCCCAGGTCCGGGGCGCTCATCCGGGACAGCACGCCGTGGGCGTGCCGGACGTCCTGGCGTTCCATCGGTACGAAGACGACGTGCGCTTCCAGGCGCCGGGCGAGGAAGTCCGCCACCTCGGCGAGCAGGGCGTGGTAGTCGTCCTCGTCGAGTTTCTCCGCCGCCCGGCCGGGCTCGCGTACGGACATCCCGATGAGCCGGGCGCCGAGGGGGAGCCCCTCGTGCCGCATCATCCGCTCGGTGAAGGGCTCCGGCGTGAGCAGCAGCGCCGGGTCGGCGGTGACGGTCAGCTCGGCCTCGACGCCGACCTCCTCCAGGACGAGGCGGGACTCCTCGTCGCGGACGACGACCTCGGTCATCCCGGGCAGCACGGTGCGTGCGGCGTCGCGGTCGTCCGGCTCGCGCAGCGGCCCGGCTCCGACCGCGTAGGCGAAGGTGGGGACACCGCGCTCGTGAGCCGCCTTCACCAGCCGGAGATAGCGGCGGGCCTCACCGTCGTAGAGGATTCCGCCGCCGCCCAGCACCAGCAGGTCCAGTCCGGCGAGGGCGTCGAGGACGGGTCTCTGCGGGACGCCCTCCCAGTCGACCACCTCGTCGGCCTCCGGCTGATGGCCGCGAGTGTGGCCGGCGTTCCGGCTGAAGACGACGAGCCGGGCATGCGGCCGATGGGCGCGCAGGCAGCCCAGCACACACTTCAGGATCGCTTCGTCGCCGATGTTGCGTCCGCCGTAGGAGCCGAGCAGGCCGATCCGCAGATCCGACGGGGCGGGTGGCAGGGGCGGGTTGATCGTCATCCGGAACTCCCGTTCGCAGGAGACGGGCGGGCCCGCGGGGGGGGTCTTCTGAGATGGCGGCGCGCCGTCGTGGGGGACGGCGGTGCGCCGTCGTGGCGTCCGGCCCGGCTACCCGGGCCTTACGGAGGAAATCTCACCTCGGACCAGTATGGGCGCTCGCGCGGCGCCCGTCCTTTCCGCCGCCTTCGTGTGAGCCTGCCGGGTGCGGGCACTCGAAGGCCGCGGCGGGTCCGTCCGGGCCGCCGCCCTGTTCTGGAGGTGGAGACCATGGGTCATGGTGGGAACGTCATCGACGAGCTGGTGACCGATCACCGCGAGGTGGAGGAGATGTTCGGCCGGATCGAGGCGCTTCCGTACGGCGACAAGGACCGCAAGATGGTCGCCGACCAGGTCACGATGGAGCTGGTGCGGCACTCGGTGGCCGAGGAGATGTACCTGTACCCGGCCGTGCGGGAACATGTGGCGGGCGGGGACGCCATCGCCGACCGGGAGATCGACGACCACTCCAAGGCCGAGCAGATCATGAAGGACCTCGAGGGGTGCGACGCCGACGATCCCGAGTTCGACCGGCTCATCGGGATGCTGATGACGGAGGTCCGCTCGCACATCGCCGACGAGGAGCAGAACCTCTTCCCCAATCTGCGCGCGGCCTGTCCGCCGGAGGCGCTCGACACCCTGGGCGACAAGGTGCGCCAGGCGAAGAAGCTGGCGCCGACCCGCCCCCACCCGTCCGCCCCGGACAAGCCGCCGGCCAACAAGCTGCTGGCTCCGGGCGCCGGCCTGGTCGACCGGCTGCGGGACGCGCTGACGGGACGCGGCAAGAAGGACTGACCCGGCCTACGTCCCCCGGGCGCTGGGCGTCTGGGCGTCTGGGCGTCTGGGCGTCTGGGCGTCTGGGCGTCTGGGCGTCTGGGGTCAGGCGATCAGTGCCCGGCCCGGGTCGAGGCGTTCGTGGAGGGCGGGGCGGTGCAGGCCGGCCACGGGGGCGAGGAGGTCCGGGTGGCGCAGCAGGGCCGCTGCCTGACGGTCCCGTATGTCCGGGGACACCAGGCGGCGGAACTCGACCGGCAGACCGGTCGCGTGGCCGCCCTCGGCGATCGCCCCGACCGCCAGCCGGGCCAGCGCGCCGTCGGTGAGCAGACAGGCCGCCCAGCTCGCCACGACCTCGTCCACCCAGGAGCGCCAGGCGAGGTCGTCCGTCGCCTCGTGCCCGGTCGCGTCCGCGCCGGTGATCCAGTCCAGCGCGGCCGAGCCGCCGGGTCCGGCCATGCCGACCAGGGCGGCGTCGGTCGGTGTCGGGTAGCGCAGCCACGCCGCGACGGTGACGGCCTGCCGGGCCTGCACCTCGCCCAGGGCAGCGGCGAGCGCGCCGCCGGACGCGGGGTAGGAACGCGTCAGCCATTGGGTGGTCGCCGCGATGAGCGGGGAGAGATCTGCGAGCACTGCTGGGCCGTCCGAGGTACTGGCGGGAGCGGGAATCAAGGTGAATCCCCCAAACGGTAGCCCGGGACCCCGGGCGGCCGACATGCCTGCGGCCTCGTGAACGGCGTGGCCTCGCCCACACCTTTCGGGACGGCGTTCAGCCCGCCAGGTGGTAGACGTGGAACGCCCGGCCGATGACGGGCTGGGCGACGTTGCGGACCTTCACGCCCCCACTGGTCATGCCGTGCTCCGTGCCGAGGTGCGCGTGTCCGTGCACCGCGAGATCGGCGCCCGCGGTGTCGATCGCCTCGGCCAGCAGATAGCTGCCGAGGAAGGGGTAGATCTCGGGAGGCTCACCGGCCAGGGTGTCCGGCACCGGGGAGAAGTGGGTGAGGGCGACGCGTACGTCGCAGTCCTGCTCCTGAAGCTCCTCCAGGGAGGCCCGCAGGGTGTCGGCGCGGTGCCGTGAGTACCGGACGAACTCCTTCATGATCGGCTCACCGAACTCGCCGGCGCACCGGCCCACGAATCCGCCGCCGAACCCCTTGGTACCGGCCACGCCGATGCGCGCCCCGCCGTTGTCCACGACGGTGGCCTGCCCTTCCAGGACCCGCGCGCCCGCGTCCTGGAGCACGGCGGCGACCTCGTCGGCGCAGTCGGCGTGATGGTCGTGGTTGCCCAGGACGGCGACCACGGGGACCGCGAGGTCCTTGATCTCCCGGGCGACGACCTGGGCCTCCTCGGGGGTGCCGTGCCGGGTGAGGTCCCCGGCGAGCAGCAGGATGTCGGCCCTCTCGTGCAGGGTCTCGAACGAGGGACGGAGCACGCCCTGGCTCTCGGGGCCCATGTGGATGTCCCCGACGGCCGCGATCCGGATCATTCGACCTCCTCGGCATGGTCGGGCGCGGCGTTGTCCGCGACCACGATGTCGCAGTGGACCGGATGTCCCAGCAGCTCCGCGCGGGCGGCGCGCAGGACGTCGTCGCGGCACTGGGCGGACGGAACGGTGCCGGTCAGCAGGATCGCCTCGCCGCGGATCTCGATGCGCACCCCCAGCTCGCCGAGGTGCCCGGCGGCCAGGTGGTCGGTCAGATGGGCCACGAGGTAGTCCAGGTTCTGCGCACCGCCCGTGCCCGGGGCGGGCCGGGTGCCGGGGCCGCTCATCGGTGCTCCTCCCGTGGGGCGATCACGTTCAGGCGCTCCAGGAGGAAGAAGAACGCGGCGGGCATCGCCTCGTCCCCGCAGGAGCCGCGTACGTCCTCCCAGTCGACTTTCTCGCGCAGGGCGCGGGCCGCGGCGAGTACCGGCCCGAAGTCGCAGTAGTGCTCCGAGAACGCCAGGATCAGCCCTCGCATGAGATCGGTCGGCGCCAGTACGGGCATGAGCACCGAGTCGACCGGGATCTCCTGCGCCCGGGCCAGGATGTCCGTGGTGACCGGGCGGTGGGCCATCTCGAAGAGGAGGTCGACCTCCTGGCCGAAGCACGTGGTCTTCAGCAGCCAGTCCTCCGGCGGCGTGCGGACCGTGAGGCCCGCCTCGGCCAGCGTGTCCGCCACCGCCTCGGCGTCGGAGCGGCGCACGCAGAAGTCGGCGTCGTGCTGGAGGTGACCGCTCCCGCCATGGGCGTACACGGCCACGCTTCCGGCCAGGGCGAAGGTGTGCCCCTTGCGTTTCAGCAGCGCGCCGATCTGTTTGGCCGCCTCGAGGATCGCCTGGCTGCGGTCCCGGGGCAGTTCCTGGGTGGTCAGCCGGCCCGGTTCCCTCGCGGTCGGCTCGACCGGGCTGTCCCCGACCGGGCGCAGCTCGGGGAGCCCAGGTCGCATGGCGGGCGTCGCGCTCTCCTGGTTCTGCGTCATCACGACTCCGTTCGCCGCACGGAGATCCGGTGCGAGCCCGGGGCGGGCTCGGCAGAGGCACCGAGTACCCGGCGCTCCGGTTTCGACTCCGCTGCGGTTAGGCGCGCCCCGAAGGGGCGCGGGGCCGTATCGATATGCGGCTCCGCCGCGTGGGCGGGACAAGCCACGACGGCGCTGCAGACGAACGACGAGTGTCGCGGCCCACCCAGCGGAGCGCCTAGGGGATGTTTCGAAAGTCCCGTGCGGTGCCCGCGGTGTCCGGTGCGTGCCCTGGGGGTCCCCCCGGCCGAAGGCTGGGGGAGTGCCGGACGAAGGCCCTCGTACTGGACGTACTTGGGCCTTTGGTCGGTGCGGCGAGGGTGCGTGCCGGGCGCCGCGGGCGCTGTGCGGGACTTTCGAAACGCCCCCTAGGCCGCGGTGTAGCCGAGCTGGCGCCTCATGTAGGGGGTCATGAGGGTCTTGGCCTTGGCGAGGGTGGTGGTGCGGCCGCCGAGGACCGCCGTCTCGCCGCCGGGCACCGGCAGCATCGTCACCCCGTCGGCGGCGCCGAACGGGACGATGAGGGGGGTGCGGTGGATCGGCCGGTAGAAGCGCGGCTCCTTGCGGTGCTTGCCGGCGCTGTTCAGATAGGCGCGGATGTTGTGGGCGGCCAGGTCGGCCTGGGCGAGCGCGGCCGGGGTGACCTTGACCTCGGTGGCGTCGTTGACGTCGCCGACCGCGAAGACGTCCAGCCACCCCTGGACGCGCAGTGCCTGGTCGACCTTCACGTGTCCCGTTCCGTTCAGCCAGTCCCCGTGTCCGGCCAGCCGCAGCCAGAGCGTGTTGGGGGTGGTGCCGGTCGCCCAGAAGGAGCGGTCGGCCTCGATGACGTTGCCGTGGGCGTCGCGATAGGTGCCGAAGTCGTTGCCGGGGGACATGAAGGCGTCCAGCCGCACGTCCACGCCATGCGACTCCAGCCAGGTCCGCGCCTTGCGCCCGGCCCGCGCGCTGCCCGTGGCGTGCAGCAGTTCGGGCCCGGAGTGGGCGAGCGTGACCCGGGTTTCCGGCCGGGCGAGGCGGATCTCGGCGCTGAGCTCGACGCCGGAGGGGCCGCCGCCGACGACCAGGACGTGCTCGGCGGCGGCGATCTGCTGCTGGTGCGTGGCGAAGGACTTCGCCGCCTCCTCGGCGGTGGTGCCGGCGAAGCGGGCCGGTTCGGGGTAGTCGGCGCCGGTGGCGATCACCAGGACGTCGTAGGGGAGGCGCTCGCCCGTCGCGAGCTTCACCTGCCGCTCGGTGGTGTCGATGCGGACGGCCTTGCCCACGGCCACCCGGCCGTTGGTCAGCAGTCGGTCGTACGGGATGAAGGGGCTGTGCGACCACTCCGGGCGTACGCCGGCGCGCAGGGAGGCGATGCGGTGGAAGAAGACCTCCTTGCGGTCCACCAGCGTGACCCGTGCCGTCCCGTCCAGTCGCTTCGCCAGACGAACTCCGGCATAGCCGCCGCCGATCACCACTACGTCGCCGTCAAGCACGCCGAGTCTCCTGTGCTGGTGGGGGGAAGGAGGAGCGAGTGGCGCGGCGGGTGGGCCGCCTTTGGCCACTCCCCTGTCGGCGAGCCTATCGATTGAAACTTAAAAAATTGATGGGGCCCAGTGTGCGTTCTGTGAAAAGTGTGCCCTGTGAGGCACAGCCATGGTCAGACGAAAACGTCCAGGCCGTCCCGTGCGGGCCGGCCTGGACGTCTAGGCGGGATGGATCAGACGAGGTCGAACCGGTCCAGGTCCATGACCTTGGCCCACGCCGCGACGAAGTCGTTCACGAACTTCGCCTTGGCGTCGTCGCTCGCGTAGACCTCCGCGAGGGCGCGCAGCTCGGAGTTGGAGCCGAAGACCAGGTCGGCACGGGTGCCGGTCCACTTGACCTCGCCCGAGGCGTCACGGCCCTCGAAGGTGGTCTGGTCGGCGGACGTGGACTTCCAGGTCGTGTCCAGGTCGAGCAGGTTGACGAAGAAGTCGTTGGTCAGCTTGCCCGGGGTGTCGGTGAAGACGCCGTGCTGCGAGCCGCCCTGGTTGGCGCCGAGGACGCGCAGGCCGCCGACGAGGACGGTCAGCTCGGGGGCGCTCAGGGTGAGCAGGTTGGCGCGGTCGAGCAGCAGGTACTCGGCCGGCAGGCGGTTGCCCTTGCCGAGGTAGTTGCGGAAGCCGTCCGAGGTCGGCTCCAGCGCGGCGAAGGACTCCGGGTCGGTGTGCTCCTCGGTCGCGTCCACACGGCCCGTCGTGACGGGAACCGTCACGTCGAACCCGGCGTCCTTGGCGGCCTTCTCGACCGCGGCGGCACCGCCGAGGACGATCAGGTCGGCCAGGGAGACCTTCTTGGCACCGGAGTTGAACTCGGCCTGGACGCCCTCCAGGACACGCAGGACCTGGGCGAGCTCGTCGGGGTTGTTGACCTCCCAGCCGCGCTGCGGCTCCAGGCGGATACGGGCGCCGTTGGCACCGCCGCGCTTGTCGCTGCCGCGGAACGTCGAGGCCGACGCCCACGCGGTGGAGACCAGCTGCGAGACCGTCAGGCCCGAGTCGAGGAGCTTGGCCTTGAGCGCCGTCACGTCGGCGGCGTCGATGGCCTCGCCCTCGGCCTGCGGCAGCGGGTCCTGCCACAGCAGCGTCTCCGCGGGGACCTCCGGGCCGAGGTACAGGGACTTCGGGCCCAGGTCACGGTGGGTCAGCTTGTACCAGGCGCGGGCGAAGGCGTCCGCGAACTGGTCCGGGTTCTCGTGGAAGCGCTTCGAGATCTCACCGTAGATCGGGTCGAAGCGCAGCGAGAGGTCGGTGGTGAGCATGGTGGGACGGCGCTTCTTCGACGCGTCGTGCGCGTCCGGGATGATCTCCTCGGAGTCCTTGGCCACCCACTGGTTGGCGCCGGCGGGGCTCTGCGTGAGCTCCCACTCGTAGCCGAAGAGGATGTCGAAGAAGTCGTTGCTCCACTGGGTGGGCTTGGTGGTCCAGGTCACCTCGAGGCCGGAGGTGATGGCGTCGCCGCCCTTGCCGGTGCCGTAGGTGGACTTCCAGCCCAGGCCCTGCTCCTCCATGGAGGCGGCCTCGGGGTCGTTGCCGACCGCGTCGGCCGGGCCGGCGCCGTGGGTCTTGCCGAAGGTGTGACCACCGGCGATGAGGGCGACGGTCTCCTCGTCGTTCATCGCCATGCGGCGGAACGTCTCGCGGATGTCGCGGGCCGCGGCCAGCGGGTCCGGGTTGCCGTTGGGGCCCTCCGGGTTGACGTAGATGAGGCCCATCTGGACGGCGCCGAGCGGGTTCTCCAGCTCACGGTCGCCGGTGTAGCGCTGGTCGTCGAGCCACGTGGTCTCGGGACCCCAGTAGACGTCCTCGTCGGCCTCCCAGACGTCGGCGCGGCCGCCGCCGAAGCCGAAGGTCTCGAAGCCCATCGACTCCAGCGCCACGTTGCCCGTGAGGATCATGAGGTCGGCCCAGGAGATGGACTGGCCGTACTTCTTCTTGACCGGCCACAGCAGACGGCGGGCCTTGTCGAGGTTGCCGTTGTCCGGCCAGCTGTTCAGCGGCGCGAAGCGCTGCTGACCACGGCCGCCACCGCCACGGCCGTCACTGATGCGGTAGGTGCCGGCGCTGTGCCAGGCCATCCGGACCATCAGCGGGCCGTAGTTGCCAAAGTCAGCCGGCCACCAGTCCTGCGAGGTGGTCAGCACCTCGGCGATGTCCCGTTTGACGGCCGCCAGGTCGAGGGCCTGGAACGCCTCGGCGTAGTCGAAGTCCTCGCCGAGCGGGTTGGCGACGACCGGGTCCTTGGCGAGGATCTTCAGGTTGAGCCGCTCCGGCCACCACTGACGATTGCCACCGCCCTGCGTCGGGTGGGGGGCGCGACCGTGCGCGACGGGGCAGCCACCGGTGCCCTCAGTCTTCGCGTCAGTGACGATCGCATCGGGGTTCTCAGCCATGGGAAACCTTCCGAACTAGGTGAATCACAGTGCTCGGGGTGCACTGCTGGCGGTGGAACAGGCGGGGCACAGGCCCCAGTAGGTGACCTCGGCCTCGTCGATGGAGAAGCCGTGGTCGTCGGACGCGGTCAGACAGGGTGCCTCGCCGACCTCGCAGTCGACGTCGGCGACGACACCGCACGACCGGCACACGACGTGGTGGTGGTTGTCACCGACACGCCCCTCGAACCGGGCCGGACTGCCGGCCGGCTCGATGCGGCGTATGAGGCCCGCCGCGGTGAGTGCGTGGAGGCCCTCGTACACGGCCTGCAGGGAGACATGACCTACGCGATCACGCACCCCCGAGGCGATGGCCTCGACACCGAGGTGGTCACCGGCCCGGACGGCCTCCAGCAGCGCGACACGCGCGGCCGTCACCCGCAGGCCGGCACCGCGGAGCTCCTCGGCGGGGGTCGGAGTCTGGGATGCGGTCATGGCAGACAACCTACCGCGCTAAACACGAATGATTCAAGAAAACGAATGATGAAAGTCTGGGAGGCCACAGGGTTCACACCTTCACCTGGCGCACATGACGCCCTCGACGCCTCCCAAAGCGCTAAAAATCATCTTTTCTGACATCGAGTCATGCCTTTTTGTCAAGGCCTGGATTGGTCGCAATCCCCCTGTACTCGATGGAGGTACAACGCATGCTCGGCAGACATACGGCGGCTGGCCGCCGCACCGCCCTGACCGTTTTCGGCGCCCTGGTCCTCAGCGGCGTCACCTCGGCCGCGGCGGCCGGGCCGCCCCCCGCGCCGGTGCCCGCGTCCACCGCCGCGCAGACGCTGGGCGCCGACCGCCCGCCCGCGGCGGTGCTGCGAGCCCTGGAGCGTGACCTCAAGCTCAAGCCGGGACAGGCGGCGGAGCGGCTGGTCAACGAGGCGGAGGCGGGCGTCCGCGCCGGGCGGCTCCGCAACTCCCTGGGCGAGCGCTTCGCGGGTGCCTGGCTGCGAGGGACGACCGCCGCCGAGCTCACCGTCGCGACCACGCGCGCCGCCGACGTGGCCGCCATCGAGGCCCAGGGCGCGAAGGCGGCGGTCGTCAAGCGGCCGTTGTCCGAGCTCCGGGCCGTCAAGACGAAGCTGGACAGTACCGCCAGCCGTGTCAAGACGCGCGACACTCCGGTCTGGTACGTCGACGTACCGACGAACCGGGTCGTCGTCCAGGCCACCAAGCGGTCCGCCGCCAACGCCTTCATCAAGGCCGCCGACGTCCAGGGCAAGGGCGTCGGCGTCCGTGTCTCGGCACAGCGGCCGCGGCTACTGGCGGACCTCGTCGGCGGCGAGGCCTACTACATCGAGGGCACCGCCCGCTGCTCCATCGGGTTCTCCGTGACCAAGGACGAGCAGCAGGGCTTCGCCTCGGCGGGCCACTGCGGCAACGAGGGCGACTCGACCAGCGGCTCGAACATGGCCGCGCAGGGCACCTTCGAGGCCTCCACGTTCCCCAGCAAGGACATGTCCTGGGTCGGCGTCAACAGCAACTGGACCGCCACGGCCGACGTGAAGGGCGAGGAAGGCGAGCGCACGCAGGTCACCGGCTCGGTCCAGGCGCTGGTCGGGGCGTCGATCTGCCGCTCCGGCTCCGCCACCGGATGGCACTGCGGCACCATCGAGCAGCACGACACGAGTGTCACCTACTCCGAGGGCACCGTGCGTGGCGTGACCGAGACGACGGTGTGCGCCGAGCCGGGCGACTCCGGCGGCCCGTACCTGTCGGGATCCCAGGCCCAGGGTGTGACCTCGGGCGGCTCGGGTGACTGCACGGACGGCGGAACCACCTTCTACCAGCCGATCAACCCGATCCTCAGCGACTTCGGCCTCGTCCTGAAGACCGCGGCCGCCCAGAAGGGCGCTCCCGCTCCGCAGGACAACGGAGCCGTCGACGCCTGGGCCGCGGGCCGTGTCTACGAGGTCGGCAGCACGGTGACCCACGCGGGCGTGCGCTACCAGTGCCTGCAGAGCCACCAGGCCCAGGGCAGATGGTCGCCGGTGGCCACTCCGGCCCTGTGGCAGAAGCTGTAACGGGTCGCAGGAGCCGTAGGTCGTGCGGCTTGCGGTGCGGGGCACTGTCCCCGCACCGCAAGTCCCCCCCCCCGCTACTCCTCCGCCAGGAACGCGTACGCGGTGGCGACGAACGGGTCGTGCGCGCGGAAGCGACGGGTGCACAGCGCGACCAGGGCCGTCCCCGTGTCGGGACGGAAGCCCAGGAAGGCTTGCTGGCCCAGGGTCGCACCGCTGTGGAAGTACATCGGACCGCCGTCCGCGGGGTGCCGGAACCACGCCATCGTGTGCACGTGCCGGTGCCCCAGGCCGCGCCGCAGGACCGGCGTGCACACCGCTCGCAGCGCGTCGGGCCATGGGGAACCGGCCGGGTCGAGGTGGGCTTCGAGGAACGTGAGCAGGTCGTGCGGAGTGGCGCGGACGGCACCGGCCGCCTCGAAGCCACCGGCGTCGAAGGCGAGGGTGGGCGTGTGCCCGTCCTTGCCGTGCCCGACGGCGTCGGTCTTCGGATCCTCCGCCCGCAGGGCCGTGCCGCTCAGGCCGAGCGGGCGCAGCACCTGTGCGGCGAGCAGTTCCTCCCAGGCCGTGCCGGCTGCCGCCGCGAGTGCGTGGCCGAGCACGGCGACGCCGAAGTTGGAGTAGTGCCACCGGGTGCCGGGCCGGTGCCGGGGGCGGTGCCGCAGGAAGGCGTCGGTCACCCGCTCGGCCGGATAGCGGCCGTAGGGGTTGGTGCGCCAGGCCGGAAGCGCCCGTGGGTAGAAGTCGGCCGGCAGGGCGGGAAGTCCGGCCGTGTGCGTGATGAGGTGGGCCAGCGTCACCGGCGCCGTGCCGGTCCGCCGCCCCGGTTCCAGGCAGGCGGCGGCCGGCTCGCCCCCGGTCAGCAGGCCCCGCTGGATGAGCCGGGCCAGCAGCAGCCCGGTGAACGTCTTCGTGGCCGAACCGATCTCGTAGCGCAGGTCCTGGCGGGCGACGGGCGGGGGCGGGGCGGTGCCGCCGCAGTGCAGCGTGCGGCGGCCGTGCCGGGAGACCGCGAAGACGGCGTCGGGTGCGTCGACGGCTTCGACGGCGCTCTCCAGACGCTCCCTGAGGGCGTCGTCGCTGCCGGGAGGGCCGCCCGCCCGAGCCTGCTCCGCGTCGTCGGCGATGCCCGGCCAGGGCAGAGGCCGGCCGGTCATGAGGCGGCGTGGGTCAGCTCGGACAGGGCGCGGGAGGTCGCCAGCACGGAGGCGAAGGCGGCCACCAGCGTCGGGTGGTAGACCAGGTCGAACAGCTCGTCCGGTTCGCCCTCCGGCATCGTGCGTACGGCGGGCATGGCGCCGTCCGCCTGCTGTGCGGCGGCGAAGCCCTCCCAGGCCCGCTCGTCCAGGGTGGGACGGGGCAGACAGGCGTCGACGACGAGGAGTTCACCGAGCAGGTCCCAGCGTTTCAGGTCCAGCCAGTCGTCGATCCAGACCGGCAGCCAGGTGGCGAGGTAGTCGGCGATGTCCGGCGGCAGGCCCTCGGGGTGCTCGCCCCAGTCGGTGAGGTGGAACACCGTGTGGGTGACGTCGTAGGCGATGTGCCCGCTGACCGTCCACGGCTCGGGCGTGCGGCCCAGCCAGGTGGAGCCGACGATGTCCGCCTCGGGCATCCGGGGCTTGAGGCCGAACCGGCGCTGGAACGCGGACAGTCCAAGACGCCGGGTCGGGTCCAGTTCGAGGGCCGCCCAGCTGTCCAGCCGGTGGTAGAGGACGGTGGCGCGCTCCACCTCGGGCTCGCTGTACCCCAGTTCCTTGTACGGGAGGTACACCTCGAACGGGATCGGCGAGAGCGGTTCGATGCGCTGGCCCCGTACCAGCATGCGGCCGCCGTCCAGGGTGTGCCGCCAGGTGTGGTCGAGGAGCTTGCGCGCCAGTTCGGCCTGCCGCGATCCGGCCACGCCCTCGCGGAACAGCACCCGGCAGATCAGGGCGAGCTCGCCGACCGGTTTGAAGCGCTCCAGGAACCCCACTTCCGGATCGACGTCGGGCTCCAGGCGGAATCCGTCGCGGTGGGCCCAGAGCCACTCCAGGGCGCGGGCGCCGACGGTGTGCATCAGACGGGTGTCGGTCATCCGGGCACTCCTTCGGCCTCGCGGCTCAGGCAGGTGACGGTCTGTGCCGCCGCGAAGGCGGCCATGAGGGTGGAGTGGTAGCAGTGCAGGAAGCCCGGCTCCGGGTCCGCTCCGGTGGCGCCGTGAGGGGCCGCCTGCTGCGGAAGCGCGCCGGAGTCGTGCTGCGCCCGCGCGATCCGGGTCCAGGCGTCCCGCAGGGTCGCGGGATCGGGCGGGACCGGAAGGCTCGCGGCCACGACCAGCAGCTCGCAGCTCAGGTCCCACATGCCGGCGTCCAAACAGGTGTCGAGCCAGGGCGGCAGCCAGTGCGCCAGGTAGGCGGCCAGGTCGGCGGGGACGCCCTCGGGGGTGCGGCCCCAGTCGGTGATGTGGAAGACGACGTGGGTGAGCGCGTACCCCGAGGAGCGCTCGAACGTCCATGGTTCGGGCAGTCCGCCCAGCCAGGTCCGCCGCAGCGTCGGCTCGTCCTGCTCCGGGCGCTGGATGCCGCTGCGCCGCTCGGCCTTCAGCACGCCGAGCCGGCGGGTGGGGTCCTGCTCGGTGAGCCGCCAGCCCCGGGTACGGGCCGTCGTCGCCGCGGCGGCCTCGTAGCCCGGATGTCGCAGCCCGGCCGAGGCGAAGACGGAGTAGACCTCCAGCGGGTAGGTCGCGAAGGGCTCCAACCGCTGGAGGCGGAGGAACAGTTCGCCCCGGCCCGTCTGCTGCCAGGCGTACCGCAGCAGGTCCGCGGCGCACGCGTGCAGCGGGTCCCACGGTGGGCTGTGCGCGCGGACGCTCGCACACGTCTGGGCCAGTTCCCCGAGCGGTTTCCAGGTGGCGTCCACCTGGCCGTCCGCGGTGAGCGCGTCCTCGCCGAGCGCGAAGTCGTCGCGGTGTGCGGACAGCCAGGCGAACGCGGCGATTCCGATGTCCCGGATCTCGTCGACGTCCATGGCCGTCATACGAGTGCTCCGGCCGCCCGCATGACCCGTGCCGCCTGGACCTGGAGGGCCACCCGGGGGTCGATGCCACCCATCAGTTCCACGAAGTCCAGCCCCGCTTCGAGGCCGAGTGTGTCCGGTACCCCCTCCATCAGGGTCAGCCAGCGTCCCGCGCCGGCTGCCTGCTGCCAGTCCCTGCGCCGCACCGCCCGTACGAAGCCCCGGGCCACGTCGACGGGGCGGCGCCGGGCAGCGCGGGCGACCGCGCAGTCGTCGCCGGGCACCGCGAGGGGGGCCAGGACCGCGAGTTGGTGCGTCAGAACCTGCCATGTCGCCTCGTCGAGCCAGGCGGCGTCGGGTTCCGCGTTCTCGTCGCCGCCGGGTGGGCCGGCCAGGGGCGCGTCGAACCGCGACAAGGTGCGCCTCATGGCCCAGTGGCTCCACCTGACGGTGGGGGCCGCGTCGGCACGCGGCGGAAAGGCTTCCACCGTGTTCCGGAACACGGCAAGTGCTTCTGGGGCGGGGGGAGTCGGGAAGAGAACGTGCGGCAGCAGAAGGTCTGCTCCCAGCACGCGTACGGCTGCGAGGGCGAAGTGTCCCTCGGGGTCGTCCGCCGTGGCGGTGCCGGACATGCGCACATGGTCTCCACCCCGAAGGGCGGAGACCACGTCAGACGCAATGTCCTGCACCGCGCCCTGCAAGAGGGTCGAAGTGCCTGACTGCTCCATTCACTGCTCCAGTCGGTCCGCTCAGCCCTTCTTGGGGCGAGGGGTCGGCGGGGACAGCAGCAGCTGGGCGTCTGCGGAGAGCAGCGCCAGTGCGGCGCACTCCCGGCTGTCGCGGTAGACGCCGTCCGGTTCGGCGGGGTCAAGTGCCGCCTCTATGTCGCTCCGGACGCCGGTGATCTCTTCGATCACCTTGTCAATGGAAGGCATATCACCATCTCCTCTGGGGTCAGCCATAGCCTCCACAACCCAGATCACCACACCGCCACAAAGCGCGCATCTTTTGCCATAAGGCGACATACGTCCCTTGTTCAACATCCGTGGACTCATCGTCACCGCGCGAACAGCGGGCGGTGCACGGGGTGGTGCCGGACACGGGCTCGCGGGTACCCCGAACTCCCGCACCCCGGCGGCCAGTTGACCTTGGCCGCCGGGGACGGCACGCGCGCATTACCGCGCCTCGATCCTGGACAGGTAATGTCCGTAATATGCGAATGTCGAAAGGCGTCGAGTGGGCGCTGCACACGCTGCTGAACCTGGACATGATCGGCGGCGGCCCCGTGGGCAGCGCGCAGCTCGCCGAGGCCCACGGCCTCTCCGCGTCCTATCTCAACAAGCAGCTGCAGCAACTCGCCCGCGCCGGCCTGGTGGTCTCGGTGCCCGGGCCGCGCGGAGGCTTTCGCCTGGCCCGGTCGCTGGAGGCCATCACCCTGCTGGACGTGGTGGAGGCCATCGAGGGGGACGCACGGCTCTTCCACTGCGCGGAGATCCGCTGCTGCGGCAGGATCGGCGAGCTGTCACCTCCGCCGACGGGCGCGTGTGCCGTCAACGCGGCGATGCGCCGGGCGGAGGAAGCGTGGCATCAGGCGCTCGCCGCCCAGAATCTCGCCGAGATCAGGGCGGAGTTGGACAGCACCCCGATCGTGCGGCAGATCGTGCGCTCCGCGCTGGGCTAGGTGAGACCCAGTTCACGCACGAACTCCTGTCACATATCGCGTGTCTCCTCTGTCAGTGGTGTGTATCCCACTACAGGGCAAGGAGATCACCGTGGAATCGCGTCTCGACTACTTCGGCAACCCCCTCGCGGGCAAGGTGCTGAGGCACATCAACACCGCCGGGGCAAACTGGTCTCGGACTCCACACTGCCGGGCACGGTCCAGGAGCTGGTGAAGATCCGCGCGAGCCAGATCAACGGCTGCGGTTTCTGCACCGACATGCACATCAAGGACGCCGCTCACGCCGGGGAGACCGCGCAGCGCCTGCACCTGGTCGCGGCCTGGCGGGAGGCCACGGTCTTCACGGAGGCCGAGCGCGCCGCCCTGGAAGTGGCGGAACAGGGCACCCGCATCGCCGATGCCGCGGGCGGGGTCACCGACGAGGCCTGGGCCAACGCCGCCGAGCACTTCGACGAGGACCAACTCGTGGCACTGATCTCCCTCCTCGCGGTCATCAACGCCTACAACCGCATCAGCGTCATCAACAGGTCGCCACCGGCGCGGTCGACGAGCTGCACACCCGGCTTCACTGCCCGCTGACGGTGATCACGCTCGGTGGTTTCCACAACGGCGCCAACGGCCTCACCCATGCCGAGCAGGTGCACCAGCTCACCAGCGCGTACGACCGGATCGAGCGGGTCGGCACCTGGATCTTCCCGCAGCGCCGGCGGCTGTTGCGCCGTAGCGGATGGAACCGTGCCCGCCGCGCCGGCAAGGTCACCGTCCATCGGCTCGACCCGGCCACCCATCTCGGTCCGCGCAGCTACATCAGCCGGGAGGAGCACCTGCCCGACGGCCGCAGCTACCTCGACCGCACGACCGACCTCGTGATCGCACTCGTCCGTGCCCGGAGCGGCGCGCCCGCGGCCACGGATGACCCGGCGCTATGAGGGGGTGGCCCGGTCGTCGTCGAGGCCGGCGACCAGGCCCCGCAGGAGGGGGCCGTACTCCGGGTGGGCGAGGGCGGACGCCATCTGGGCGACCAGGTAGTCGGCCGGGTTGCCGGTGTCGTACCAGCGGCCCTTGATGACCTGCCCGTACACGGCGCGGGTGGCGGCGTAGGCGTTGATGGCGTCGGTCAGATAGACCTCACCGGTCCGGTGCTCGTACCAGCGACGGGTCTGCTCGCGCAGTTCGTCGATGATGCCGGGGGTGACGACGTAGCCGCCGATGGCCGCGTACGACGACGGGGCGGCGGCGGGCTCGGGCTTCTCGACCAGACCGGTGATGCGCAGCTGGCCGTCGCCGAGGTCCTCCTTGACTATGGGGACGCCGTAGCGCTGGGACTCGGTGGGGTCCATCGGCAGCAGGGCCAGCACCGGGCAGCCGGTCTGCTCGTAGGCGCGGATCAGCTGCTGGGCGCGCGGGACCTCGGCCACGAAGACGTCGTCGGGCCACAGCACCAGCACCGGCTCGTCCCCGAAGGAGCGGGCGGCGTTCAGCACCGGGGTGCCGTTGCCGTACGGGCCGTACTGGTCGAGGTAGGTGATGTGGCCCTTGCGGGCGAGCTCCGCGACCTCCTCCACCGCGTCCGCGTAGGCCGCCTTGCCGTCGGCCCGGAGCTGGTCGACGAGGGCGGGGTTGGGGCGGAAGTGGTCCTGGATGAGGCTCTTGCCGCCGGAGACCACGATGGTGATGTCGGTGATGCCTGAGTCCACCAGCTCGCGCACGGTGTGCTCGATGACCGGCTTGTCGCCGACCGGGAGCATCTCCTTCGGCGTCGCCTTCGTCAGCGGCAGCAGCCGGGAGCCGAGGCCGGCGGCGGGGATCACGGCCCTGCGAATCGTCGGGGACATCGCATCTCTCTCGGTCGAACGGCACCGTACCGGCGGGCGCGGCGCAAGGTCGACGCTACCAACGCCCGCCGTGGCCCTCAGCGGGTCAGTGCACGCGGCGTGGAGCGCGCGGGTGGGCTCATTCGGCCAGTTCCTCCTCGTCGACCGGCGTGAGCATCGGCTTGCTTCCTCCCGGCCCGGACAGTCGACCGGCATGTCCACGGAGGACGCATGGTGGCGTCGGCGGAAGCGGACCGGATCCGAACGCGGTTCGACTACTGGGTTCCACTGCCCGAGCGGACCGATCCCGCCGTGCCGGCTGTGCGGCCCGGGCGCTGATGGACCCCCTGCCAAGGCGGGTTCCGGCCACGCTCCCTGCCATGCCTGCCGATGGCATGGAACGGCGTCGTAGGGCGTCAGGTGATGAACCTGCTGCTGCAGGAGAGCACGGCCATCACTGCGGTCACGCGCGGTCCCGGCTCGGCCGCGCTCCCGGATGACGTCCAAGCCGTCAGCGGCGACCTGTTTCGCCCCCAGTGGATCGAGGCGGCGCTGGAAGGAGTGGAGGCCCTGCAGATCAGCCCGCGCGCCACCGGCCCGGGACTTGGCGAACTCCTGCGGCTCGCCGTCCGGCAGGGCGTGCAGCGTGTGGTGCTGCTGTCGGCCACCACCGTGGAGCATCCCGCGGGGGAAGCCCGCTTCGCCGCGCAGTTCCAGCACGCCGAGGACCTCGTCAGCAGCTCCGGCCTGGACTGGACGGTCCTGCGCCTGGCCGACTTCGCGGCCAATGCACTGGCCTGGGCGCCGCAGATCAGATCCGGTGACGTGGTGCGCGGCGCGTACGGCCGAGCCGCGACCTCGCCCATTCACGAAACCGACATCGCGGCGGTCGCCGCACGCGCCCTCCGCGGCGGCGTTCCCCCGGGGTCGATCCACACGCTGACCGCGCCACAGTCACTGGACCAGGTTGAGAAGGTGCACCTCATCGGCGCCGCCCTCGGCCGGGCACTGTCCTTCAGGAACTCCCGCCGGAGCACATACGCCAGGGCATGCTCGCGCAAGGGCTGCCCGAGGAGGTCCCCGACCGCCTGCTCGGCTCCCTGGCCGACTACGCCCACCGCCCCGGACCCACCACCAGCGCTGTGGAAGAACTGCTGGGCCGACCCGCGCGCACCTTCGCCGACTGGGCACGCGACAACGCACCCGCCTTCGGCGGCTGATGCGCCGCCGATACCCACGACACCGCACTCACCTCACACAAAAACTGGGAGTCCACCCATGAACCTCGCTCTTTGGATCGCCGCCGGACTGCTGACCGCGGTCGCCCTGGCCGGCGGCATCAGCAAGACCTTCATCCCCAAGGCGAGACTGGCCGCGCAGCACGGCGGGGAATGGACGCAGGACGCAAGCACCGGCTTCATCAAGACCCTCGGGGTCCTCGAACTCCTGGCCGCGATCGGCCTGACCCTGCCAGCCGTGCTCGACATCGCACCGGTCATGGTGCCGGTGACGGCCGCCTGCTGGATCGCCCTCATGGTCGGCGCCATGATCACCCACGGCCGCCTCGGTCAGTCCAGACTGGTGCTCCTGAACACGGTCTATCTCGCGCTCGCCATCTTCATCGCGTGGGGTCGCTTCGGCCCTTGGTCCTTCAGCAGCTGACAGAGGCCGTCGGTCCCTCGCATCGGTGTCGTCGGTTCCCACACCTCGGCCGCAGACACACATCCGCGGCCCGCGCCGAGGTGACGTCAACTCCATACGCCGAGTTCGGCCCCCCACCGGCCCTACCGTTTCACCCCGGCGCCGGACCCCGCCATCGCCCTCCCCCACCATGGCGACGTCCCCCCGGACTCCGCTGCGGGCACCCGAAGGCGAACCGCCGGCAGACCTGCGATAGAAGGGCCTCATGAGTTCGAACGACGACCAGATCGCGCAGGCCGAGCGCCACTTCGGAGTCCGTCTTCCCGAGGACTACCGACACTTCCTGGCCAACGAAGCGAGCATGGCCCGGTTCGTTCCTCCGGCGGACGACTTCCTGATGATCAATGCCATTGCGGAGATCATCGAAGTCAACGAGGCAGGCGACTTCCAGGAACGCGTCCTGCTCGACGTCTCCGCTCAGGACTGGTCGTCCGCCATCCACCAGGCAACTTCGTTCTCCGCCCTGCTCGAGCAGTTTCCCGAAACCGGATGGAAATGGGACGACGCTGAGCCCTCGCCCTACTGACAGGCGTCCTCACGGAATTTGTGCCTGATCCGTGAGCGGGCACCATTTGTCGATGGCTTCCAGCAGCACTTGGCGGTCGCGTGGCTCGAAGGTTCGACGAAAACCCTCGATTGCGAAGCCACACGTGTCCGCCGTGGTCGCTTCACGTGGAGAAGACTTGCCCGGCTTCGGGATGGTAGCCGCTCCTGCTCTGTCAGCGGCTCAGCGGCCACGTTCCGCGCCGACGAGAACGAAGGCCATCGTGACCGGTTGGTCGCCGTGATTGCGCCAGGCGTGGCGGGTGCCGTTCTGGATCACGATGTCCCCTGCCGAGAGCCGGGTGCGGTGGCCGTCGTCGAGTTCGAGGACGATCTCGCCCTGCAGCACGATGCCGTAGTCGACGGTAGGCGTGGTGTGCATGCCGTCGGGTCCGATGAGTTCGGCGATGCCGGGCGAATCGGCCCGCTGTTCGCGGTCGAAGGCGACGGGGTCGAAAGCCGGGTCGGCCATCGCGGCGTCCGGCGGGAAGGTCAGGACGATGAATCGTGTTCCGCCGGGCGCCGGGAGCAGGCTGGTGACCTTCGGCGTGGGGTCCTCCCCGGTCCGGCTGACCTGCTCGCCGGGTTCGGTGGCCCATGGCAGGCGGGACACCCAGCCCGGCAGGCTGGTGAACTCCCGGCTGCGCGGCACGGGGCCGTCGCTGACGACGACAGACTTCCCGTTCTCGTCATGGCCGGTGACGACTCTGCGCATGTGTGTCTCCTCGGTCGGTTCCGGCGGATCCGCCAAGCCCGCCGGATCCGTCGAGTCGGTTGGGTCAGTCGCGTATGCGACTGCCGGGTTCGGTCGGGGACTTGAGCGCGGTCGCCCAAACGTCGAGGACGTCCGCCATCGTGAGGGCAGGTGTCCGGAGCAAGCCCGACGCCACTGTCCGCACGAACTGCCGGTGCAGGTCATCCGTGAGGTACTCCACCGGGGACTTGCCGTCCACGCGCGCCAGCAGCAGAGCCGGCAGCAGTGATGCGGCCCTCGCCTCGAGGACGGGCACGGGCTCCCAGTCGACGCACCGGACGTACTCCTCGACCAGCACCCGGGCCGAGCCGAGGAGGTCGGCTCGGTGGCCGGGTACGACGAGGCTCTTGAGGAGCAGGTGGTTGAGGCAGAAGGCCAGATCGAAGGCCGGGTCTCCGTACCAGGCGCACTCGGCGTCCAGCAGCACAGGCCCCGAGGTGCCGACGAGGATGTTCTTGGGGCTGACGTCGCCGTGCACCAGGGCCAGGTGTGTGTCGGCCGTGCGGTCGGCGAGGCCCTGGAGGATGTCGCTGAGATCGGGGTGTGCGGCGGCGGTGGCCAGCAGGTACGGCTCGATGCGCAGCGCGTGGAAGTTGTCGTCGGTGTCGAACTCCTCGGCGAGGGTGGCATCGCCGGCGCTCGCCGCGTGCAGGTTGCCGAGCAGTTGTCCGACGGACGCGGCGGTCGCCGCCTCCACCTGACCGGCGAACAGCTGTGCCTTCCAGACCGGGTACTGCTCGGGGGGGCAGGAACGCCATCGCGAAGAGGCCGGCTTCGGCGTCGTGGGCCAGCAGCTCGGGCACGCTGTTCGGCTGGTGCCGGGATGCGAACCGCATCCACGCCCATTCGAAGGCATTGCGCGACACGGTTCGCCGTACATGCGACCCGTGCGGCGCCGGTTCAGTCGGGACAGCACAGTGCAGGCGGTCGAGCACCTCCGAGTCCGCGGAGCGCAGCCCTGTGGACGTATGCGACTCGGCGCGGGCAAGCTGCCAGTCCTCTGTCTCCACCGTGCCGTCACGCTGCGGGCGGCGCGGCTGTGCGCGGCAGGAGTTGAGGAACGTGGTGGTGAGCATGCGATAGAGCCACGCCCTGAGATTCGTGCCCTCGCGGAACCGGCGGAACTGGCGGAACCGGCGGAACCGGCGGAACGAGGCGTAGGCCCCGGCATACGTCTCCTGCACCAGATCCTCGGCGTCGGCCGGATGGCAGGTCATGCGCAAGGCGGCCGAGCAGAGCCGGTCGAGGAACGCCAGGGCCGGTTCGAACCGCGCATGACGCTGCGACTCGGACTCCTGCGGAGAGCTGGAGGGTCAGGACGCTCCTGACCCTCTGGCGCTCCGGGGCCCCACCGCGGGCTACAACCTTCAACCCTGCTCAGGCGTCCCACCCGTACCAATGCCCGCGCCAGGAGACCCGCACATGAGTTCCGCACGCCGCCGCACCAGACTCGCCCTCACCCTCGTCGGTGTACTGATCGCCGCCATCGGCCTGATCATCTACATTCCGGCGAGCATCGATTCCGACACCGCTGACCAGGCCGCCGTCGGCGCCTCCGCAGGCGACTGGGACGATGTTCTCGGCTACGACGCCGACTACGCCGCGGATGAGGCGGCATTCCAGGCCGACGCGGACAAGCGGATCGCGGAGGAAGACAAGACATTCGGGCTCGTACTGATCGGCCTCGGTGCCGCTGTCACCGCCGGGCGATGGGCCGTACGGCCCCAGCGTTAGCGCGTCATGCGAGAGCGGCCCGGCTCAAGGACCGGTTGGTCGAAGGGTTCGGTGGGCGAGGCCGCACACTCGACGACCAGGTCCAGGAGGCCAGCCCCTACTTGGGGAGGGTGCTGCCTCACCCGGTTCACAGCGAGGCGGTCTCCGACGCGGTGGTCCACGCGAAGCCGTCCGGGTCGGTGAACGGCTCGGCGTCGCTGCCGATCGTGAGCCGGTGCGACCCGGTGCCGTCGGCAGAGACGCCGGCGACCTTGGCCAGGCCACGGCGCTTGTACAGCGCGAGCTTGACGGGATCGGACC
Organism: Streptomyces sp. V4I8; assembly: GCF_041261225.1. Classification (GTDB taxonomy): domain Bacteria; phylum Actinomycetota; class Actinomycetes; order Streptomycetales; family Streptomycetaceae; genus Streptomyces. The sequence goes on along the minus strand of NZ_JBGCCN010000001.1, from coordinate 9,265,550 downwards.
CGGTGGCGAACTCGACGTACTTGCCGCCGAAGCTCTTCGCCACGGTGAGGCCGTGCTCGACGTAGAACTGCTTGCTGGCCTTCACGTCCTCGACGCCGAGCAGGAGCACGAGCTCGTCGAACTGCCGGGTGGCCGGGCCGGTGTCCTTCTTCGACGACGACGCGACCTGCCAGATCGTCCCGTCGGGAGCCTGTACGACGCCTCCATAGCCCCAGAGCGACTTGCCGGCGGGCTTCAGCGTCGCGGCACCGGCCTCGACGGCTGCGTCGATGAGGGCGTTGACGTTGGCCGGCTGGGACACCACGAGCGACAGCGTAAAGCCGCGGAAGCCGGTCGACGGTGTCTCCGACGCCCGCAGGCGTACCTGGCTGCCCAGCTCGAACGCGGTGGTGTAGAAGCGGTCGGCGGCTGCGGGGTCGGCCACCTCAAGAGTGACGGATGCGATGGAAGTCATGGCAAAGACGCTAGCTACGACCACGAGACCGGCGCTTCTCGATTCCTGACCGAAACGCATCGCAGCAGCACGACCGAGCGGCCGAGCCCGGCGACGCGAGTGCCTCACATGGTCAGATCACCATCGCTTCCTTGCGCTCGCGCGGGCCGGCCAGATGCCCGGGTGCAGGACCAGGACCGTGACGTGTGCGTACGGCGCGATCCCGCCGGGATTGCTCCATTCGGTGACCGGGGTCCACCATCGGCAGGTCAGGTCAGGTCAGGTCAGGTCAGCGGGGGCAGCTCCCCGTCGGAGGCGCGGTCACGCTCGGAAGACAGCGACTCCTTGATCGCTCGGAAGAAGGACCGCCGCTCGACCAGCTGGGCGCCCCGCACCTCGGCCAGAGGCTCGGGGCGATACCCGAAGCCGGCCGGGAGTGAGGGCAGACCGAGCGTGGCGAACGCCTCGTCGAGGTGCTGCCGTGGATCACCGGTACCGCGCAGTACCGCGGTGAGGGGTCGGTGGTCCGTCATGCCGTAGGCAGCCGCCAGCGCGGTCGCCCGGTTCTGCGCCTCCTCCTGCGTCGGCATCTCGGCGGGGTCGGCCCACCAGGCGTGAGCGGTCACCAGGCGGCCGTCGCGGTACAGGCTGATCACCTGCGAAGGGGCGCTCGCCGGCATGGCGGTCGCCGACGGCGGGCTCCGCCCCTGCGCCCAGGGCCCTCTCCGGAAGGAAGGTCTGATGCCCAGCGGGCGCCGTAACGCCCGTGCCGGGCGCCCTGCTTAGGGTGTTCACGCCGCTCATCACAGGATTCCGCGCGGACGGCGCGACGATCAGCAAGGTGGAGTTCTACGACGACACCACGCTGCTGGGCACGGACACCAGCGCGCCCTACACGCACTCCGCCTCTGGTTTGACCGTGGGCAGTCATTCCCTGCTGGCGAAGGCGTACGACAGCCTGGGCGCGTCTGCGGAGTCCACCCCGGTCGGCATCACGGTCGCCGCGGACCCCGCCGTGGTGGCCTCGACCACCCAACTCGCCGTCCAGCAGGGCAAGTCGGCGACGTACGACGTGAAACTCTCGACCCAGCCCTCGGCCAACGTGACCGTGACGACCGCTCGGACCGGCGGCAACACGGGGCTGTCCGTGACCGGCGGGGCGTCGCTCACCTTCACCCCGTCGAACTGGAGCACCGCCCAGAAGGTGACCCTCACTGCGGACTCCTCCGGCACGGGGGCGGCGACCTTCGAGTCGACAGCTCCTGGGCACGGCAAGGCAGCGGTGACGGTCACCCAGATCGCGGCGTCCAAGGCCTACGGCGCCCGCTTCCTGGAGCTCTACGGCAAGATCACCAACCCGGCGAACGGCTACTTCTCCCCCGAGGGCATCCCCTACCACTCGGTCGAGACGCTGATCGTCGAGGCGCCGGACCACGGCCACGAGACCACGTCGGAGGCCTACAGCTATCTGCTCTGGCTCCAGGCCATGTACGGGAAGATCACCAGCGACTGGACCAAGTTCAACGGCGCCTGGGAGATCATGGAGAAGTACATGATCCCCACCCACGCCGACCAGCCGACCAACTCGTTCTACACCGCCTCCAAGCCGGCGACCTACGGGCCGGAGGAGGATACGCCGCAGCAGTATCCGACGGCGCTCGACCCGTCCGTGCCCGTCAGTTCGGACCCGCTCGCCGGTGAGCTGAAGTCGGCCTACAACACGGACGACGTCTACGGCATGCACTGGATCCAGGACGTCGACAACACCTACGGTTTCGGCAACACCCCAGGCGGCAAGTGCGAGGCCGGCCCGACGGAGACCGGACCGTCGTACGTGAACACCTTCCAGCGCGGCCCGCAGGAGTCGGTGTGGGAGACGGTGCCGCAGCCGACCTGCGACGCCTCCAAGTACGGCGGGAAGAACGGCTACCTGGACCTGTTCACCGGGGACAAGTCGTACGCCAAGCAGTGCAAGTACACCACCGCCCCGGACGCCGACGCACGCGCGGTGCAGGCCGCGTACTGGGCGGACCTGTGGGCGAAGCAGCAGGGCAAGGGCTCGGCGGTGTCGGGCACGGTCGCCAAGGCGGCCAAGATGGGCGACTACCTGCGCTACGCAATGTACGACAAGTACTTCAAGAAGATCGGCAACTGCGTGGGGCCCTCGTCCTGCCCGGCCGGTACCGGCAAGGACGCCTCTCACTACCTGATGTCCTGGTACTACGCCTGGGGCGGCTCCACCGACACCAGTGGGGGCTGGGCCTGGCGCATCGGATCCAACTTCGCCCACAGCGGCTACCAGAACCCGCTGGCCACATACGCGCTCAGCGCCCACGCCGACCTGAAGCCCAAGTCGTCGACCGGCGCGGCCGACTGGAGCAAGTCGCTCCAGCGGCAGATGGAGTTCTACCGCTGGCTGCGGTCGGACGAGGGCGCGATCGCCGGCGGCTCGACCAACAGCTGGGCGGGCCGCTACGCGACCCCGCCGGCCGGGAAGTCCACGTTCTACGGCATGTACTACGACCAGCAGCCGGTCTACCACGACCCGCCGTCCAACCAGTGGTTCGGCTTCCAGGCGTGGTCCATGGAGCGGGTCGCCGAGTACTACCAGCAGACCGGGAACGCCGCCGCGAAGGCGGTCCTCGACAAGTGGGTCAAGTGGGCGCTGTCCAAGACCACGATCAACCCGGACGGCACCTACCAGATCCCCTCCACTCTCCAGTGGTCGGGCCAGCCCGACACCTGGAACCCGTCAAGTCCCGGCGCCAACAGCGGACTTCACGTCACCGTCGCCGACTACACCAACGACGTCGGCGTGGCGGCCGCGTACGCCAAGACGCTCACGTACTACGGCGCCAAGTCCGGTGACGCGAAGGCGAAGTCCACGGCGAAGGCGCTGCTGGACGGCATGTGGAGCAACTACCAGGACAGCCTCGGTGTCGCTGTTCCGGAGACCCGCAGCGACTACAGCCGGTTCGACGACAGCGTTTACGTGCCGAGCGGCTGGACGGGCAAGACGCCGAACGGCGAGACCATCGACTCGTCCTCGCTCTCCTACAACTATGTGAACGACGCGGCGTACAACGCCTCGTACGACATCTGGCTCGACCCCACGCCCCGCACCGACGGCGTGAACCGGACCGAGATCATGATCTGGCTCAACAAGGTCGGACCGATCCAGCCCATCGGCTCCCCGGTCGGCAACGCCGGCGTGGGCGGGCGCGACTGGCAGGTGTGGTCCGGCAGCAACGGCATGAACGACGTGCTGTCGTTCGTCGCTCCCTCGGCGATCACCAGTTGGTCCTTCGACGTCATGGACTTCGTCCGCCAGACCGTCTCCCGGGGACTCGCGCAGAACAACTGGTACATGACGAGTGTTCAGGCGGGGTTCGAGCCCTGGCAGAACGGTGCGGGCCTCGGCGTGAACTCGTTCTCCTCCACCGTCAACACGGGCTCCTCCGGTGACCCGGGCGGTCCGGGCGGTCCGGGTGACCCCGGCGGTTCCACGGCCTGCAAGGTGGCGTACGGGGCGAACTCCTGGCAGGGCGGCTTCACCGCCGCCGTCACCATCACCAACACCGGTTCCTCCCGCGTCAGCGGCTGGAAGCTCGCGTTCACCCTCCCCTCCGGGCAGCAGATCACCAATGCCTGGAACGCGAACATGTCCGGGTCGTCGGGAGCCGTCACAGCGAGCAACATGGCCCACAACGCGGAGATAGCCGCCGGCGGCCAAGTGACCTTCGGGTTCCAGGGCACCTCAAGCGGCGCCTTCGCCAGGGCCTCGGGCTTCAGCCTGAACGGCACCGCCTGCACCACCGTGTGACACACGCTCACCCTCCGGGGCCCGCCTGGTCCCTCCACACCGACCGGCGGGTCCCCGGAGGCCGCACAGCGCCCCCGGGCTCCACAGTGTTTCACTGTGGGCGGCAGGGTCAGTGCCGGGCGAACTGGACCCCCGTCGACTGCACCGCCTCCGGCCGCAAAGCGATCCCGTTGAGCGTCAGTCGTTCTCCGTAGATGTCGGTGAGCCTGATCGCACCGCCGCACCCGCTACCGTCGGGCGAGAGGAAGTAGTTGTAGTCGGTGCGGGCCAGTTGGCGCCAGCCGCCGCCGGTGCGGACCTCCAGCCGAGCGAGCGGGTTGCGGTGGCCTATCGCCTGAATGCCGCACCAGTAGGGGCTGGAGCCGGTCTTGTAGCGGATCGAGATCGTGCCCGCCGTGTCGGGGCTCAGCAGGCTCCAGGTGATCGCGATCCGGCCCGTCGAGACGGGGGCCAGTTCGGCGAAGGCCTGTTCGCTGAGGTCGAGTTGCCCCGGTGCACAGGGCAGCGGGCATTCGTTGGTGATCCGGACGGTGACGGAGTTGCCGTTCGCCGCGCGGACGAGCACGTAGGCCCCACAGGCCGCGGACGTCTCGTAGTCGGTGGTGTTCATCGCCGCGATCATCATGTCGCCGCTCGGACCGTACGAGCAGGCGCCGTCCCCGACCCCGGCCTTGTAGACGGTGGCGACTCCCTGGTAGGTGCCCTGGGGCCGGATCCGTCCGGCCAGGGATGGCGTGGCAGGAGCCGTCCGCGGAGCAGCCGATGACGGCGACGCCGACGGGGTCGGTGAAGCCTGCGGGGTCGTGGCGCCGGCCGACGGGGTCGGGGAGGAGGGGGACGGAGAGGGTGTGGAGGACTTCTGCCCCGGCGATGTCGGCGGGAGAGTTTCCTCGGAGTTGGCGACGGCCGTGGCCGGGGCCCGCCCGGCATCCTCCTCGCGGTCGGATTGCATCGTCATGACCAGGCAGACGAGAAGACCTGTGACGACCAGCCCCGCGGTGGTGCCCACCATCAGCCGGCGTCTGTGCCTGCGCTGCCGCGCGGCCCGGCGTGTCTCTTGCATGTTCATCCGTTCGGAAGAGCGTGTCGGTGTTGCACTGCTCAGTGGCCACAGGTGGCGAAAAGGTTGCCGCCGATTTTCGATCGGGTCGGGTCCACGGACATGAGCAGCCGGACGTAAGTGCGGGGCACGGTCTCTGTGACGTCAGACGCCGCCGTGCTCCCACCCAAAACCCTCAGGTGGGAGCACGGCCTGCTTCGGGCGCAGGTCACCGCTTCTGTGGAGGCCGCTCAGCCGACCTTGGTCATGTTCCACTGCTGCGGGGCGCCGCCGTTGGGGGTCCACTGGATCATCTGGGTGTTGTCCGCGGCGTTGTTGGCGTTGTCCAGCGCCTTTCCGCTGTGCCGGTTGATGAGCCGGAACGCGCCGTTGCCCAGCGCGGTGACGGCCCACTGCTGCTGACGACTGCCGTTGTCGGTCCGCTGCACCATCACCGCGCTGTCGGCGGTGCTGTTGTTGTCGTCGAGGGCCTTGCCGCTGCGCACGCAGACCAGCTTGTAGTAGCCGTGGCCCAGGTCGGTGACCGTCCACTGCTGCGGCGTGCCACCGTTGGCGGTCCACTGGATGATCGGGGTGCCGTCGCTGCCGGTGTTTCCGTAACTCCCACGGACATCGGATGTATTAACAGACACAGACACGCCCGGCGTCTAGAGCGAAGACAGAGAATTTGAAACGCGCCTGTTCATGACACTGCCGCTGGAAGTCGAGGACGAGAAAACATAGGATCTCTATCGACCGTCTAGTCAGAGGTTGAGACGGGCACGGCGCCCTCGGCTACACGTCCCCCACCACGACGATGTCCAGGGCCCTGGGCCCGTGCACGCCCTCGACACGGTCCAGTTCGATGTCGCTGGTGGCCGAGGGGCCGGAGATCAGCGTCAGCGGGCGGTAGGGATCGAGCACGCGCAGTGCCTCGGGCACATCGGGCGAGATCTGGTCCGCCCGGACCACGCAGATGTGCTGGTCCGGAAGCAGGGTCAGGCCCCGCCGCCCCTGGCCCGGACCGTGGTCGAGGGTCAAGGTGCCGGTGACGGCGATGGCGGTGGCGACGGTGGTGACCACGGCGTCCGCCGCGTCGAGTTGTCCGACGGTCAGCGGCGGGACGTCCGTCAGCGGGGACCAGGGGCCCTCCGGGACCAGGCCCTCGGGAAGCCCGGGCGGCACCACCAGGGACCGTGCCCCGGTGCGGGCCAGCGCGCGACCGACCGCCGCCGCGGCATCGGCCGGCGGAACACGGACCACCGTGGCGCGGTCCTCGGCGGCACGCTCGGCGAACAGCCCGACGACGTCCGGTCCCGCGTGGTCGGCACGGCGACCCCGCGATGGAGGGGCGTCTTCGGGGCGCTCGGAGTCCGGTACGCCGGACAGCGCTCCCTTGATCGCGCTCAGGACGGTCTCGCGGCCGTTCATCGCCATCCCTTCCTCTCCGCCGTCGTACGGCTGTCTTCGCTCGCGGGTGGTCGCGTACGGCGCCACCAGCGCGCAGGGGCTCGCGGGCCGGCTCCGGGGTGTCCCGGGTGCCGGACCAGCGGGCGAACGGACCGGGCAGGGCGCCGATGCGGCCGTCCCGGGCCACCAGCCGGGCTCCCATGGCGGCCATCCGCTGGACGGCGGCCAGTCGCCGCGGTGAGTTCAGGACGGCGCCCGCGGCCTTCATGGCGAGTGCCTCGGCCGTGAGGAGCAGTCGGTCCCGGCGTTTGGCCTCCACGGCCTCGGCGCGCAGATGGACCAGCACCTCGGGAATGTTGATCTTCACCGGGCAGGCGTCGTAACAGGCGCCGCACAGGGTCGAGGCGAAGGGTGGACCACTCCCCCCGCGGCGGTCACTGCTTTCTCCAGGCGCAGGAGATGGTGGTCGAGGTGGCGGAGGGTGTGCCGCTTGATCGTCGCGGCTGTCTCCCGCAGTTCCTCCCAGTCCTCCAGTTCGGCGGCGACCGCCAGCCTCTTGTCGCGGATGGTGCCGGTCGCGCGGCGCAGGTTCACCCGCAGCCGGGTGTCGGCGAGCGCGGTGCGCGCCGCCTCGGGGAAGGCCGGGGTGCCCAGCCATACGACGTTGTCGGCACCGCTCACCGCACGTCCCCTTCCGTGGCGGCCAGGATCTCGGCCAGGTGCAGGTGATGAAGAGGACTATGCGCATGGGGTTTCCTGGGGCGGGGCCGGCCGTGCGGTGACGGGCAGGTCGTAGGTCCGCACGGCCGTGCCGGTGAAGACGTCGTGACGCTCGGCCGGCCCGAGCCCGGCCGTCAACTCGCGTGCAACGGCGATCACTTCGGCGTACGTGGCGGCGAGCCGGCAGACGGGCCAGTCGGAGCCGAACATCAGCCGCTCGGGTCCGAAGGCGTCGAGCACGGTGTCGGCGTACGGCGTGAGGGCCGCGATGGTCCACGAGCCCCAGTCGGCTTCCGTGACCATGCCGGAGAGTTTGCAGACGGTGTTGGGGAGTGCGGCGAGGCGCCGGATCTGCTGCGCCCAGGGGGCGAGTTCACCGGACGCGATGGGCGGTTTGCCGAGGTGGTCGAGGACGAAGGTGAGGCCGGGGAGGCGCTGTGCGGCCTCGACGGCCGCCGCGAGTTGGTGGGGCTTCACCAGGAGGTCGTAGACGAGTCCCGCATCGGCGACGGCGGAAAGGCCGCGCAGTACCTCGGGGCGTACGAGCCAGCGCGGGTCCGGCTCGCCCTGCACCTGATGGCGGAGGCCCACCAGGTGCTCCCCGCCGGGGCCCGCGCGCAGCTCCGCGAGGGTCTCGGCGACGTCGGGGGCGGTCAGGTCGGTCCAGTCGACGATCCCGGCGACCAGGTCGCTGTCAGCGGCCAGAGCAAGGAATTCCGGGGTCTCCTCCGGCACGGTGATCGTCTGTACCAGCACGGTGGCGGTGACACCGGCCGCGCGGGCCTCCGGTGCCACGTCGGCGAGGGTGAAGTCGCGTCGTAGCGGGGCGAGTTCGTCCCCGCTGATCCAGTCCTGGTCGCGGACGGACAGGTCCCACACATGGTGGTGGGCGTCCACGATGCCGGGCACGGTCTCCGCTCCGGTCACAGTTGCCACACCACCGGCAGCGAGGCTTCCGCACCCTGCGCGGAGTAGTCGTGGACGATGTCGAGCAGGTCGGCCATCCGGGCCTGCCAGGCGATGTTGACGGGCAGCTTGTCGAGTTCGGCGATCACCGCCTGGTAGTTTTCGACCTCCAGCACATGGAACAGGTCCGTGCCGCTGCGCCAGATCGTCCACTCCCGCACCCCCGCGGCGCGGATGGCGGCGGTGAGCTCCTCGGGCACCTCGCGGTGCGCGGCCTCGTACTCCTCGATGCGGTCGGCACGGACCTTGGTGTGCAGGGCAACCCTCATGACGGCTCCTTCGACGGCATGGCTTCCCCGGTCGGCGCGGCTTCGCCCACCGGTGTGGCTGCGGGGACGGGGGTGTCCTGGTCCAGCAGGCCCTCGGCGCGCAACTCGTCCCACAGCGCCTCCGGAATCGGGCGCCGCAGCTGCTCCACCGTGTCGCGCACCTCCTCGGGGGTACGCGCGCCGGTCAGGACGCTCGCGACCGCGCGATGGCCGAACGGGAAGCGCAGCGCGGCGGCACGCAGCGGCACGCCATGGCGTTCGCAGACCGCGAGGAGCCGCAGCGCCCGGTCGAGGACCGGCTGCGGAGCGGGTGCGTAGTCGTATGTGGCGCCGGGCCGAGGGGCCGTCAGCAGCCCGGAGTTGAAGACCCCGCCGATGACCACGCTCCGGCCGCGGGCGGCCGCCTCCGGGAGCAGTTCGGTGAGCGAGTCCTGTTCCAGGAGGGTGTAGCGGCCGGCCAGCAGCACCACGTCGATGTCGGTCTCGCGCAGGAACCGGGCGGGCAGGGCGGACTGGTTCATCCCGACGCCGATCGCTCCGATCACGCCTTCGTCGCGCAGCCGCTCCATAGTCGGGTACGCCTCGCGCAACGCCTGGTCGGCGTGGTCGTCGGGGTCGTGCAGCAGGGCCACGTCGACGCGGTCGAGGCCGAGACGTTCCAGGCTGGCCTCCAGGGAGCGCAGCACTCCGTCGGCGCTGAAGTCCCAGACCCGGCGGTGGGTGGCCGAGACGGCGAACCCATGGGCGAGGTCGTCACCGTCGTCGCCCTCCAGGTCCGGCACGAGAAGCCGGCCCACCTTGGTGGAGAGGGTGTAGGTGTCACGGGGGCGGTCGCGCAGCGCGGCGCCGAGCCGCCGTTCCGACAGGCCGAGACCGTAGTGGGGCGCGGTGTCGAAGGTGCGGATGCCGGCGTCCCAGGCCGCCTCCACCGTGGCGTGGGCGGCCTCGTCGGTGACCGGACGGAAGAGGTTGCCGAGGGCGGCGCAGCCAAGCGCCAGTTCCGAGACCTGTACCGTGCTGCCGCCCAGCGTGGTGGTCCTCACGGCCGGTCCACCGGGCGCAGCCGCAGTCCCTGCATGCCGCCGTCCACCGCGAGCGCGGTGCCGGTGACGGACGCAGCTGCCGGACTCGCCAAGTAGACGATGGCGGCGGCGACTTCGTCGGCGGTCACCAGGCGTCCCATCGGCTGGCGGGCGTTGAGGGCGGCGCGCTCGGCCTCTGGGTCGTCGGCCGCGTCCAGCAGCCGGGAGACCCATGGTGTGTCGGCGGTCCCGGGGTTGACGCAGTTGACGCGGACGCCCTCGCGGACGTGGTCGGCGGCCATCGCCAGGGTGAGCGACAGGACGGCGCCCTTGCTGGCGGAGTAGAGGGCGCGCTGTGGCAGTCCCGCGGTGGCCGCGATGGAGCAGGTGTTGACGACGGACGCGTGCGCGGAGCGGCGCAGGTGGGGCAGGGCCGCGCGCGTGGTGCGAACGATGCCGAGGACGTTGACGTCCAGGACTCGGTGCCACTGCTCGTCGGTGTTGTCCTCCACGGTGCCCGCCGCGCCGATGCCCGCGTTGTTCACGAGGATGTCCAGGCCGCCGAGCCGCTCGGCGGCCTGTTCCACGGCGGCACGCACGGAGGTGTCGTCGCCGACGTCGGCCTTGAAACCGAGCAGCGGTTCGCTGACGCCGCCCGGATCGAGGTCGAGCACGGCCACTGCCGCGCCCTGCGCCGCCAGTGCGCGGGCCGTGGCCAGCCCGATGCCGGACGCGCCCCCGGTGACGACGGCTCTGAGTCCTGCCAGACCAGTCATGCCACCTCCTCCTGACCGGCACGGTCGGCCACCCAGAACTTCCCGTCCGGGTAGCGGAACTCGGCGATGGACTCCTCCCGCATGGTGGCGGAGAAACCGGGCGCCAGCGGCGCGCTGTAGTGGCTGTCCCGGATCACCACGGGTGCGATGAAGTGCTGGTGGAGGTGGTCGACGTACTCGATCACGCGGTTCTCGGTCGTACCGGACAGCGCCAGGAAGTCGAACATCGACAGGTGCTGCACCAGCTCGCACAGGCCCACTCCGCCGGCGTGCGGGCACACCGGCACCCCGAACTTCGCGGCGAGCAGCAGGATCGCGAGGTTCTCGTTGACCCCGCCGACCCGGGCCGCGTCGATCTGGAGCACGTCGATGGCGCCGGCCTGGAGGAGCTGCTTGAAGACGATGCGGTTCTGCACGTGTTCGCCGGTGGCGACCTTCACGGGGGCGACGCCCCGGCGGACGGCGGCGTGGCCGAGGATGTCGTCGGGGCTGGTGGGCTCCTCGATCCAGTACGGGTCGAACTCGGCGAGCGCCTTGGTCCACTCGACCGCCTCGTCCACGTTCCAGCGCTGGTTGGCGTCGATGGCGATGCGGATCCCCTCGCCGACGGCGGCGCGGGCGGTGCGCATACGGCGGATGTCGTCGGCGAGGTCGGCGCCGACCTTGAGCTTGATCTGGGTGAAGCCGTCGGTGACCGCCTGTTTGGCCAGCCGGGTGAGCTTGTCGTCGGAGTAGCCGAGCCAGCCCGGAGAGGTGGTGTAGCCGGGGTAACCGCGCTCCAGCAGGACGGCCTCGCGCTCCGCGAGCCCGGGGCGGCCCTCGCGCAGCAGTTGGAGGGCTTCCTCGGGGGTGAGGGCGTCGGCGATGTAGCGGAAGTCGACCTGGGAGACCAGCCACTCGGGGTCGGCGTGGGCGAGCAGCCGCCACAGGGGCTGTCCGGCGCGCTTGGCGGCCAGGTCCCACACGGCGTTGACGACGGCGCCGATGGCCATGTGCATCACGCCCTTCACGTACGACGCCCAGATCACCGTAGGTGCCCCGCAGCCGCTGCCGGACGAGGTGGCGCTCGACGGTGTCGACGAGTTCCTGTCCACCTGCGTCGCAACGACAAGTGCCTGGCCGCACAAGCCCGCTGCAATCGACTTCCACGCCTCAGAGGGCCGCTCCTGGCGCCTCTCGCTTTCCGCCGACGGCGCACGGACCGCCCGCCTCCCCGGGCCCGGCACCATGCCGGACACCGCTACCGGCCAGGACCCGGACGCTGCCGCCGCCTTCTTCTCCGCTCGGGGCACGGCCAGCGAGCTGGTCCTCATCCTGTACGACCGTATCCCGGTCACCTCCCTGAAGCTCGACGGCGACCGACGTGTCTTCGAGCAGCTCAGCGCCTGGGACCCGGATGAGTAGGACGTGACGATGCGCCACCTCGTACGCCCCGGGGCGTGCCTCCCGCCAACGGCTACAACCACGCCGTGGTGGCCTCGGGGCCGCGGGGGGGGGGAGCAGACCGTCACGGCTGCGAAGCGGCTGACCAAGGCGGTGGCTCACAAGCTGATCGGTGCGCCTGCTCGGCACCTGAGGCCGTCCGTTCTCAGCGCCGTCCTCGTCGTCATCGAGTCCGGTCGCGTCAGGGTCGCGCAGCGGCCGCAGGGTGCCGCCCGCCGGCTGGGTGGGGGTGAAGCTGTAGCGGCCCAGGACGTTGACGTTCTTGTGCTTGAGCGGGGACAGCCGGGCCACGTCCTCGTCACGGATCTCATGACCCTCCGCGCGAGTGGACGACGGCGGCGTCGATGTGGCGGGTCGTCCAGAGCACCACGGCGTTCAGGACCAGGCCGAGTGAGCCGAGCTGGTCCTCCATCCCGTCCCGGTACGCCTGGTGGATGGTGCCCTTCTTGCCGTGGCAGATGTCGCGGGCGAGCTTGTGCCGGGACTCCTGGACGGTGAGCTGCGTGTGCATCTGCCGCCGATGGGGGTCGTCCACGGGGTCTACCACCGCCAGGAGGTGGAGGGTCTTGGCAATCCGCCCGTACTCGGCGAACGCCTGCCCCAGCGGGGTGGGGTGGCCCTCACGGCCGAACATCCGCAGCAGATCGTACGCCCTCACCTGGTTGGTGACCAGGGAGCCGGCCACCCGCAGCATGTCCGGCCATGCCGTGAGAACCTTCTACGCCCGGGGCAGCAGGTGGCGACCATGATGGGCGGCATGGGCCGGTCCTTCGACGGCTGACCGGGGATCCAAGGTGACGCACCCCCGGCCACTGAGCAAGCGATCGAAGGGGGCGGCCGACGGCCCCGGCCCGTACAGCCCGCTCCGGACGCGATCAAGGCCGTGGCGGCCGTGGGAATGCGTGCTTGTGCCACGCCCGCCTCATATGCCGGTCCTGGCTTCGCGGGCCGCGAAGGCGGCCGGGGTGAGACCGGTGTGGCCACGGAAGAAGCGGCCGAAGTTCGCGGGATCGGTGAACCCGAGATGGACGGCCACAGCGCGGGCGTCCCAACCGGCGCCTCTCAGCAGGCGCCGGGCTTCGAGCAGCCGCCGCTCGTCGATGACTTCACGCACCCCCTTGCCGGTGGCGTCCCGGGCCGCGCGGCTGAGGGTGCGAACCGAACGGCCGAGCAGCCCGGCATAGTCCGCGGCCCGGTGCAGTTCCCGGAATCGCAGCTCCAGGGCATCCAGGAACCGTGCGTACGCGTCTCGGACACTGGGGGCGTCTACAACCAGCTGCGGACGTGGGCGGCCGACGGCGCCTGGGAGCGCGTGTTCACCGCGTTGATGGCTCAGGCCGATGGCGACGGCCGCTGCCGCCTGCTGGCGGTCGTCCTGACCGGCGGGCAGGCCAACGACGCCCCACCTTCACCGAGGTGATGGCACGTCCGCGTGTGCCCCGTCGACGGGGAAGGCCCCGCACCCGGCCGGATGTGGTCCTGGCGGACAAGGCCTACGCGTCGCGCGCGATCCGCGAGCACCTGCGCAGCCGTCGTATTCGGGAGGTCATCCCGATCCGGGCGGATCAGAACACCTACCGCTTGCGGCGAGGCAGCCGGGGCGGGCGCCCTCCCGGTCGCGGGCATCTTCCTCTGGTCAGCCCGCTGATGCAGGCGAAATGGCCTGGCGGTACGCGTCGCGATACCTGCGCAGCCGGGGAGCGCGTACTGCGGGTAGCCGGACCAGAGTGTCCTCGAAGGCTCGGTGGTGGGGCGTCAGCGGGCGCCAGGGACGCGGCGCCAGGGGGTAGTCGTCCCGCAGGACGCCCTCCGGGAGGACCCCGGTCGCGGGCATCGGCGACGTCTCGCCCGGGTGGGCGAGGTACGCCCAGACCCCGCTGTCCAGCGGCACCACAGCCCCCTCATCGCCCGGCGGACGCCAGGGCGCCCCCGTGAGGGGGTGGCGGGGGACGAGGAGGACGTCAGGACGGGGTCGGGGCAAGTGGATCCCCGGGCCGGACAGCCCCACGGACCGGGCCCCGGGCCCGGCGGGGAGATACCGGCCGACGGCGTGGCCGAGCAACTCCGCGACGGGACCGACGGGGAGGTTGACCGGGCGGTCCTCGGTGACCGCCACGAGATGGGCCAGTGCGACTCCGACCGCCGCCTCCCAGCGACGGCTCCACGACCCGTCGGGTTCGACGGGTGGGACGCGATGCTCAGCGCGTTCCAGATCGTCCCAGTCGGGAGGCGGGCCGGCCGAGAGTCCCGTGGGGCGGCGCACGACCGCGTCGGGCTCAAGCCACACCGTCTGCCACATTCCGCATTCCGCAGTCGTCCATGCGGGTTGCCACAGCCCGCCCGCACCCCTCGCACGCCAGGTTGGGACCGGCCCGGCCATCCACACCCTGGCAGTAGCCTTCGCACTTGTCGGGGATCAGGATCATGGACCGGGAGTCGCCGGGGGCGATGACGATCCTGTTCCGTGCCCCGAAGGAGACGGAGTACACCGGCGCGAACACGCCCTGTCCAGCAGCCGCGTCCGCTCCGACCTCCTTCCACAGCCGCCAGGGCGGTCCGGTGGGCTGAGGGTCGACGGCGTACGTCGCGGGCTCCATCAGCGGAGGGTGGAGTTCCTCCCACCCTCCGTGGTGGGTGTGGACGGGGAGGGCGACCCGGGACACCGGCGCCGTCAGCTCCGTGCCGCACCCGGCACACGCGAACACGTCCAAACAAGCTCCCCCTCGCCCCGGTTCCCCGGGGATTGTGCCTCGCCCGCAGCGGAGAATCCACCGGGATTCGGAACGACTCGTAGGGTGCTTCTTTCGGATCACCGCGCCCCCATCGGCACCTGGTCAGCAAGGGGTGCCGCTCAGGCCCAGGCGGTCACCGGTACGAACGAGCTGTCCTGCAGGAACAGATCCGTCCCGTTCGACCGTTCCACCCGCAGCTCGTAGTTGTAGTGCCGCAGGTAGTACCCGGGGTAGTTGTACGACTCGAAGCGGATCGAACCGCTCGACGTGCCCGTGCGGGCGACGAACGTGGCGTCCTTGGCGAACGTCGAGGTGCCGTCGTTGGTGTCGAAGCGGGCCCGGAAGTCCCAGTGGCGCAGATAGCGGCCGGAGGCGTCGCGGAAGGAGTAGCCGTTCGCGTCGGCGAGGCCGGGCACGACCGTGAACGTCGAGGCCTGCTTCTCGGCGGTCGTGCTGGAGCTGGTGACCACCGGGAGGTTGAGCAGGGAGGACTGCACCTGCCAGTGGCGGGTGGAGTAGTTGGCCGACCGGAAGGAACGGGTGACGTTCTTGGCCAGGGCCGGGCCGCCGGAGACAGTCTCCTTGATGACCGTGAAGTGGCGGGCCGTCCCCGAGACGGCGGGCAGGGCGGCCGGGGCTGACCAGGTGGCGAAGGTGTCGTAGCTGTCGCTGTAGTAGTACGTGCCGTCGCCGTAGCCGTCGAAGAAGAGCCGCCAGCCGCCGTTGTCGAGCTGTACCAGGGCGGGACCCTCGCGGTAGCTGCCCCAGCCCGCCCAGTTGCCCGTGCGGGAGATCGTGTAGGGGCCGGTGAGGTTCGACGCCGTCGCGTACTCGATGTACTTCGTCGTCTCGTTCTTCGTGAAGGCGTGGTAGGTCGAGCCGATCTTCACGATGAAGGTGTCGATGTGGTTCGCGCCGATGCCGGACAGCGCCACCGGTGAACTCCACGCCGTCAGCGCGGAGTTCGTGGCCTTCAGCAGATACGGCGTGAAGATCCACTCGTCGTTGGTGGTCGAGCAGGACACGATGACGTTGACGCTGCCGTCACTGTCGACGAAGAACTCCGGCGCCCAGGCCCGGGAGAGGTTGGCGATCGGGACCGTGTAGTCGTACAGGAAGGTCCAGTTGACCCGGTCGGCGCTGCGGGCGAAGCCGATGGTGGTGCTGGTGTCCTGCCAGGTGTGGGTCGTGTAAGTGATGTAGTAGTAGCCGTTGGTGTGCTTGAAGATGCTGGCGTCGCGGATGCGGTTGCTGGGCGGCGTGTAGGCGGAGGCCTTGGTCAGCCGGAAGTCGGTGGCGTCGTCCGACTGGTAGACGTTCACGGTCCCGTCGTTGCTGTTCAGGAACGGCACGATCGTGTAGCGGGTGGCCGAGCCGCTCGGCGGTGCGGCCGCCAGTGCCGTGCCGAGCAGGCCGGGGGCCTCGCCCAGGATCAGCGCCGAGGCGGGCAGGGCGGCCATCGCGCGCAGCAGGCTGCGGCGGGACGGGGTCTGGGGGCGTCTGATCACGGGCGGCTCTCCCTCAACACTGTTCGACATAACGAACATGGTTCGGAAATTCGATCAGAAGGTAGAGGTGAGGCCCGGGCGCGTCAATGGTTTACGCAGGAGGAAGCGGGGTCTGGGAGAAACCTGTGGTGAACCTGAGAGCCGCACCGGGCGAAACCGTTCCGCAGCCGACCCCTACAGGTTACCGTTCGGTAGACGATGACGTCCCGGAGGTGCCCCGCATGACTCCCGACCGTGCCGCAGGCCTCGCCGAGTCCGCCCGAGCGCTGGCTGACGGGGAGGTGACGTCGCGGGCGCTCGTCGCGGCGGCGCTGGCGCGGATCGAGGCGACCCAGGGCACCCTCAACGCCTTCCGGGTGGTCCGGACCGAGGCCGCGCTCACCGAGGCGAAGGCCGCCGACGAGGAGCTCGCCGCCGGGGTGCGCAAGCCGCTGCTGGGCGTGCCGGTCGCGGTGAAGGACGACATGGACGTGGCGGGCGAGCCGACCGCGTTCGGCTGTTGCGGTGAGTTCCCGCCGGTCGCCGAGGACGGGGAGGCGGTACGGCGACTGCGCGCGGCCGGGGCGGTGATCATCGGCAAGACGAACACCTGCGAGCTGGGGCAGTGGCCGTTCACCGAGGGGCCCGCCTTCGGCGCAACCCGCAACCCGTGGCACCCGGACCATACTCCGGGTGGCTCGTCCGGCGGTTCGGCGGCTGCCGTGGCCGCCGGTCTGGTGCCCGCCGCGCTCGGCTCGGACGGCGCCGGTTCGGTACGGATCCCGGCCTCGTGGACCCATCTGATCGGCATCAAGCCACAGCGCGGCCGCATCTCCACCTGGCCGCGCGGCGAGTCCTTCCAGGGCATCACCGTCAACGGCACCCTCGCCCGTACGGTGGCCGACGCGGCCCTCCTGCTGGACGCCACCGCCGGCAACCACGACCTCGACCCGCACCGGCCGCCGGCGGTCGACGCCTCCGCGGCGGTCGGCCGCGACCCCGGCCGGCTGCGGATCGCGCTCTCCCTCAAGCCACCGTTCACCGCCGTGCCCGCCCGGCTGCAGCCCGAGGTGCGGGCCAGGGTGGTCCGACTCGCCGAGAAACTGGGCTCGTTGGGGCACTTCGTCGAGGAGGCCGATCCGCCGTACGGCCAGATCGGGCTGACCTTCGTCCCCCGTGCCACGGTCGGTATCGCCGAGTGGGCGAGCGACGCGCCCTTCCCCGCACTGCTGGACCCGCGCACCCGGGGCGCCGTGCGGCTGGGCCGGCTCCTCGGCGGGGCCCCGCTGCGGGCGGCCCGGCGCGCGGAGGCGGTGCTGCACCGTCGTATCGGCGCGTTCTACGAGTCGTACGACGTGGTCCTCGCGCCCACAACCGCCGCTCCGCCGCCCCGAATCGGCGCGATGCTCGAACTCGGCGGTTTCGCGACCGACCGCGCGATGATCGCCGCCTGCCCCTATGCCTGGCCCTGGAACGTGCTGGGCTGGCCCGGCGTCAACGTTCCCGCCGGGTTCGTGGACGGGCTGCCCGTCGGCGCCCAGCTGCTCGGCCCGGCGAACAGCGAGCCGCTGCTGGTCTCGCTGGCCGCGCAGTTGGAGGCGGAGCTGCGCTGGCACGAGCTGTGGCCGCCGCAGCAGGGCGAGCACATGTCGGCCCCGGTCGTCTGAGACACCGCAGGCCCCGCCCTGTCAGGCTCTACCCTGTGACGATGGACGATGCGTCGATGGTCGGGCTCATGGGGCGGGTCACCGGCACGGTGGGGCCCGGGCTCGTCGGCGAGGTGATCGTGCGGGTGCGCGGCGGCGCGGAGCACTTCCTCGCCTATCCGGCCACCGGCAGCGAGCGCATCGAACGCGGCGCGGTGGTGATGGTGGTGGAGTACCTGCCGCCGCGCACGGTCTACGTCCAGGCGGCATACGACAGTTGAGCCCGCTCCTTCGCAGGTGAGAGCCGTCCGCGTCAAGGTTGCGGCAAGGATCCGTCAATCCCTGTACCTGCGTGTCGCACAGGCGCACACTCCCATTCGTTCGGTGCCGAAAGGGCACCATCCAAAGGGGGCGTATGCCGATGGTTGTCGGCGTCGTTGCGGGGGTGGCAGTAGCTGCCGTCCTCGTTCTGATCGGTCTGTTCAAGATGATGTGGCGGGTCGCCGAACCCAACGAGGCCCTCGTCATCTCCGGCTCCAAGCACCGCACGGAGGGCTTGGAGGAGGGCATGGGCTTTCGCATCGTCACCGGGCGCGGCACGCTGGTGCTGCCCGGTGTGCAGGCGGTGCGCAAGCTGTCGCTCGACCTGAACGAGACCGAGTTGCAGGTGGACTGCGTGACGCACCAGGGCATTCCGCTGAAGGTGCGGGGCGTGGTCATCTTCAAGGTGGGCGACGACTTCGTGTCGATCGCCAACGCGGCCCGCCGCTTCCTGGACCAGCAGAAGCTGATGTCGGAGCGGGTGCACAACGTCTTCGCCGGTCATCTGCGGTCCATCGTGGGCGGGTTGACGGTGGAGGACATGATCCGCGACCGGGACAAGCTCACCGGGCAGACGCGGGCGGCGTGCGGCACGGAGATGGAGAAGCTCGGCCTCATCGTCGACTCGCTGCAGATCCACGAGATCGAGGACCCCACCGGGTACATCCAGAACCTGGCCATGCCGCACGCGGCGGCCGTGCAGCGGGACGCGCGGATCGCACAGGCGGAGGCGAACCGTCTGGCCACGGAGGCGGAGCAGCAGTCGTTCGCGCGGATGGCCGAGGCGACCCGGGACAGCGAGATCCTCCAGGCCGGCTATCAGGCCGAGCGGGACAAGGCTGGTGCCAAGGCCC
The DNA here is from genome assembly GCF_041261225.1 of Streptomyces sp. V4I8. Lineage (GTDB taxonomy): Bacteria > Actinomycetota > Actinomycetes > Streptomycetales > Streptomycetaceae > Streptomyces. The sequence goes on along the minus strand of NZ_JBGCCN010000001.1, from coordinate 9,246,609 downwards.
GGCAGGCCGGTCCGCTCGCCGACGCGGCCGCCCGGCAGGAGGTCGTCGTCCAGGAGACGCGGGTCGCCGAACTGGAGGCGCACCGGCGCGAGCAGCAGCTCCAGGCCGATGTCCGCAAGCCCGCGGACGCGATGGCCTACGAGAAGCGCACGCTGGCCGAGGCCGAGCGCGACGCGCGGATCTCGGCGGCGCAGGCCAAGGCGAAGGAGACGGAACTGGCGGCCGCCGCCGAGGCGACCCGGGTCAAGACGGCCGCGGGCGCCGAGGCGGAGGCCACCAGGACGCGCGGCACGGCAACGGCCGCCGCGACCCGGGCCACCGGCGAGGCGGAAGCCGCGGCCGCGCAGGCCAAGGGCCTCGCCCAGGCCGAGGCGGCCAAGGCCAGGGGGCTCGCGGAGGCGGAGGCCATCAAGGCCCGGGCCGCCGCCCTCGCCGAGAACCAGGAGGCCGTGGTCGCCCAGCAACTCGCCGAGAACTGGCCGGAGATCGTCCGGGCCGGTGCGTCCGCCTTCGGCAACGTCGACAACATGGTGCTGCTCAACGGCGCCGACGGCATGGCGGACATGTTCGCCAAGGCGCTCACCATGGGCGGTACGGGGCTCGGGCTGGCCCGACAGCTGCTCGCCTCGATGAACCAGAACGGACAGGCTCCGAAGGAGGCTTCGCCGCTCAACGGGCTCGCGCAGAAGGTTCCCGTGGACGAGAAGTGAACCTCCAGGCGTCTCCAGGGGTCTTCAGTGACCCTTCACTCGTCACTCACGGGGGCAGCCCCTAAGGTGCCCCCGTGAGCACGTACACCGACGAGAACGTCCCGGGCCGCCACGGCCCCACCGCCACCACCGAGGCCGAGCCCCGCGCGGTCGGCAAGGTGCGCACCGAGTACTCCCCCGCGCACGACGGCGACCCCGACCCCGGGGAGATCGTCTGGACCTGGGTGCCCTTCGAGGAGAACGACGGGCGGGGCAAGGACCGCCCGGTGCTCGTGGTGGCCCGGGAGGCCGCCGGCACCCTCCTCGCCGTGCAGCTCTCCAGCAAGCGGCACGACGGGGACCGTGAGTGGGTCGCCATCGGCAGCGGGCCGTGGGACCGTACGGGGCGCGACTCCTGGGTCGACGTGGACCGCATCCTCCGGCTGCACGAGCGGGGCATGCGCCGCGAGGCGTGCGCCCTGGACCGGGGGCGGTTCAACCTGGTCAGGCAACGGCTGCACGAGCGCTACGGCTGGACCTGACGCTGCTTGCTGGACCTGACGCTGCCGACTGGTTCTGGCGCCACGACTAGGGCCACTACCCCGGGAACGCCTGTGCGAACGCGGCTCGCGCCTGGCCGTCCGGCGTGCGCTCCAGGATTCCGAACACCACGTGCTCGAAGGCGTCGGCGAACCGCCCACCGGGGCCGAGCAGCCCCCGGAACGCCCCCGCCACCTGCGCGGGGTCGTTCTGGAACACCCCGCAGCCCCAGGCGCCCAGCACCAGCCGCCGGTACCCGTGCGCCGCGGCCGTCTCCAGCACCCGCTCGGCCCGTACGGTCAACGCGTGCGGCAGCTCGGCCGTGCGCTGCGGGGCCGTACGCCGTATGACACCCGCGTTCGGAGCGGCGGCCGTCAGGAAGCCGGCCGTGTACGGCTCGTCCAGCGGTCGGCCGCGGTCGTCGCGGAAGACGGGCACGCCGGGTGAGTGGATGACCCGGTCCGTGTAGAAGGGGTCGCGGTGGGCGCGGTGGTGGTCGTAGAACGCGCGGGCTGCGAGCAGGCAGGCGTACAGCGCGGAGGCGCGGCACAAGGCCTCCTCCTGGGCCTGGGCGCCGTTCAGATAGCCGCCGCCGGGATTGCGGGCCGAGGCGAAGTTCAGTACGGCCGTCCCGGCGCCGAGCCGACGGGCCGCCTCCAGGCTGCTCTCGCCCGTGACCTCGAAGAACGTCTGCGCCACGGAAGCCTGCGGCACCGGATCCGGCGTCGGCACCGGGTCCGGCCCGTACATCCGCGTGCCGTCCCGCGCCGCCTCGATCGCCGCCGCGAGGGACACCACGCGGCCGTCCGGCGTGCGGTACGCCCCCGCCGCCACGATCTCCTCCGTCTGCTGCGCGATGCCGCGCAGGCGCGCGCTCATGGCGCCACCCCCGTGCGCGCCATGACCGCGCGACCGCGTCGGCCGCGCGCGATCTCCCCCGTCGTGCTCACGCAGGCATCGTGAGCGATGCTGGTCCTGCGGTGCAACAGAGTTTCCCGGCCCCGCCGGCGGTGGCGAACGGGCGGGAAATCCCCTGCCAACGCCCGGAGAGCGGAGGTTACCGACCCGGAACGTGCCGGTACGCACCCTTGTGCGAAGCGACGCGAGCGTCTTGGGTGGGACGAGTGTGCCGGCCCGCCCACAAGATCCGGGCCGGGAGGCATCGTGGACTCTCAGGAGGATCCCGACATGTCAGATTCGGTGAGTGACTGTACGGAGCAGCCCCGCACCGCGGTCACCGAAGCCGAGGTGGAGGCCCTGGTCAGGGGCATCTGCTTCAAGACCGGCCCACCCCGCACCCTCGGGGTCGAAGTGGAATGGCTCGTCCACGAGCTGCGCAGTGCGCGGCTCCCCGTGACACCCGAACGACTCGAAGCGGCCTACGCCGCACTACGGACCGTGCATCTGAGGTCGGCGCTCACCGTCGAGCCCGGCGGCCAGCTGGAACTGAGCTCGCCGCCCGCCACCTCGCTGATGGAGTGCATCGGTACCGTCGCCGCCGACCTCGACACCGCCCGAGCGGTACTGCGCGAGCACGATCTCGGTCTGGTCGGCCTCGGAAATGATCCCTGGCACTCGCCCCGCCGGTTCCTGCGCGAGCCGCGGTACGACGCCATGGAGGCCTGTCTGGACCGGGCGGGCCCGGCCGGCCGCGCCATGATGTGCACCTCCGCGTCCGTGCAGGTGTGCCTGGACTCCGGTTACGAGGAGCCCGGCCCGCTGGGGCACGGTCGGCGCTGGTGGCTGGCGCACCAGCTGGGCGCGGTCCTGGTCGCCGCCTTCGCCAACTCCCCGCTGGCCGGGCGCGAGCCCACGGGCTGGCTGTCCACCCGGCAGTTGCTGTGGATGGAGATCGGCGCGGGCCGCGCGGGCGCACCCCCGCTGGACGGCGATCCGCGGATCGCCTGGGCGCGGCACGTCCTGGACGCGCCGGTGATGTGCGTACGCCGGGAGGGCGGCCCGTGGGACATCCCGGACGGGATGACGTTCCGGGAGTGGACCCGGTCGGGGGCGCCGAGGCCGCCGACGCGGGAGGACCTCGACTACCACCTCACGACGCTGTTCCCGCCGGTCAGGCCGCGTGGCCATCTGGAGCTGCGCATGATCGACGCGCAGCCCGGCGAGGACGGCTGGATCGTGCCGCTGGCCGTGACGACCGCGCTCTTCGACGACCCGGAGGCCGCCGAGACCGCCTACCGCGCCGTGAAGCCGCTGGCCGAGCGCGCCCTGTCGCTGCCCGCGCCGCACAATCCGCTGTGGATCGACGCGGCCCGCTCGGGCCTCGCCGACCCCGAGCTGCGCGAGGTGGCGGACACCTGCTTCGCGACGGCGCTGGAGGCGCTGCCCCGGCTGGGGGTCACGACCGAGGTCACGGACGCCGTGGCGGCGTACCGGGACCGCTATGTCAGCCGGGGCCGCTGCCCCGCCGACGATCTGCTGGACGAGCTCTACGGCACGGACCGCACTCTGCACGGGAAGGACGACCGGACATGACCGACCCCGCCCACGACGCCGAAACGCTACGCGAGCGGGCAGTGACCACCCTCACCACCGCCCGTGCCCGGACGACCCTGCTGACCTCCTGCGTCAAGGATCCCGACCTCACCGCCCAGCACTCGCCGCTGATGTCGCCGCTGGTGTGGGACCTCGCGCACATCGGCAACCAGGAGGAGCAGTGGCTGCTGCGGACGGTCGCCGGGCGGGAGGCGATTCGGCCCGAGATCGACGGCATCTACGACGCCTTCGAGCACCCGCGCGCCGAGCGCCCCTCGCTGCCGCTGCTGCCGCCGGCCGAGGCCCGGCACTACGCGTCCGAGGTGCGCGGCCGGGTGCTGGACCTCCTGGAGAGCACGGCCTTCCACGGAACGCGGCTGACCGAGGCGGGCTTCGCCTTCGGGATGATCGCGCAGCACGAGCAGCAGCACGACGAGACGATGCTGATCACCCATCAGCTCCGCAAGGGCCCGCAGGCCCTGCACGCCCCGGACCCGGAACCGGCGCCCCTGCTCACGGGGCCGTCCGAAGTGCTGGTCCCCGGCGGTCCGTTCACCATGGGCACCTCGACGGAGCCGTGGGCGCTGGACAACGAACGTCCGGCGCATGTGCGCGAGGTGCCGCCGTTCTACATCGACACGACCCCGGTGACGAACGCCGCGTACCAGGCGTTCATCGAGGACGGCGGCTACGACGACGACCGCTGGTGGACGGCCGAGGGCTGGGCGCACATCCGGCAGCACTCCCTGCACGCCCCGCTGTTCTGGCGCCGCGACGGCAAGCAGTGGCTGCGGCGCCGCTTCGGCGTCACCGAGGTCGTACCGCCCGACGAGCCCGTGCTGCACGTGTGCTGGTACGAGGCCGACGCCTACGCCCGCTGGGCCGGACGCCGGCTGCCCACCGAGGCCGAGTGGGAGAAGGCCGCCCGCCACGACCCGGCCGGTGACCGCTCGATGCGCTACCCGTGGGGCGACGCCGACCCGGCGCCCGAGCACGCCAACCTCGGCCAGCGACATCTGCGCCCGGCCCCGGCCGGAAGCTACCCGGAGGGCGAATCGCCGCTCGGGGTACGGCAGTTGATCGGTGATGTCTGGGAGTGGACGGCGAGCGACTTCCTTCCGTACCCGGGGTTCCAGGCCTTCCCGTACAAGGAGTACTCGGAGGTGTTCTTCGGGCCCGAGTACAAGGTGCTGCGGGGCGGTTCGTTCGCGGTGGACGAGGTGGCCTGCCGGGGCACCTTCCGCAACTGGGACCTTCCGATCCGGCGGCAGATCTTCTCCGGGTTCCGCACGGCCCGGTCGGGGGACGTCTGATGTGTCGTCATGTGGCTTATGTGGGCCCCGAGGAGCCGCTCGGCACACTCCTCGTGGAGCCGCCGCACGGCCTGTACCGCCAGTCGTGGGCGCCTCGGCGGCAGCGGCACGGGACCGTCAACGCCGATGGTTTCGGGGTGGGTTGGTACGCCGAGGGGGACCCGGTGCCGGCGCGGTACCGCCGGGCCGGGCCCATCTGGGCGGATCTGTCCTTCGCCGATCTGGCCCGGGTCGTACGGACGACCGCGCTGCTCGCCGCCGTACGGGACGCGACGCTGTCGGGCGCCGACGCGGAGGCCGCGGCGGCGCCGTTCGCCGCGGGTCCCTGGCTGTTCAGCCACAACGGCGCCGTGAAGGGCTGGCCGGGCTCGCTCGCGCCGCTCGCGCCGACCCTGCCCGCGGTGGACCTGCTGTCGATGGAGGCCCGCAACGACTCGGCGCTCGTCTGGGCGCTGGTCCTCGCGCGGCTCCGCGGCGGGGACGACGAGGGGCAGGCTCTGGCCGACACCGTTCTGGAGGTCGCCGAGGCGGCCCCGGGCTCCCGGCTGAACCTGCTGCTCACCAACGGCGAGACGATCACCGCGACCGCCTGGGGCGACACCCTCTGGTATCTGACCCGGCCCGGCGGCGGCACCGTAGTGGCCTCCGAGCCCTACGACGACGATCCGCACTGGCAGGAGGTCCCCGACCACACCCTCCTCGCGGCGAGCGGCACCGATGTGCTGCTCACCCCGCTGAAGGACCCCAGCGACGCCCTGGCACCCGCACGACCGAAGGAGCCCAGCACGTGAGTCCGTTCCTTCTCACCCGTACCCTGCCCGAGGACGCCACCGACGCCGCACTGCGCGCCGACGTCCTGAAGGGCCTGACGAGCACGCCGAAGACGCTGCCGCCGAAGTGGTTCTACGACGCTCAGGGCAGCGAACTCTTCGAGAAGATCACCGAGTTGCCCGAGTACTACCCGACGCGCGCCGAGCGCGAGATCCTCGTCGACCGGGCCGGCGAGATCGCCGCGGCCACCGGTGCCCGCACCCTCGTCGAGCTGGGCTCCGGCTCCTCGGAGAAGACGCGGTACCTCATCGACGCGCTGACCGGGCTGCACACGTACGTCCCCGTCGACGTCAGCGAGAGCGCGCTCACCCAGGCCGGACAGGCGCTGATCGAGGAGCGGCCGGGGCTGGACGTGCACGCCCTGATCGCCGACTTCACCGGCGGGCTGACCCTGCCGGGCACGCCGGGCCCCCGGCTGGTGGCGTTCCTGGGCGGCACGATCGGCAATCTGCTGCCGGCCGAGCGCGCCGCGTTCCTCGCCTCCGTCCGCGCCCTGCTCTCCCCCGGTGACGCGCTGCTGCTCGGCACGGACCTGGTCAAGGACGAGCGGGTCCTGGTCGAGGCGTACGACGACGCGGCCGGGGTGACGGCCGCGTTCAACAAGAACGTACTGACCGTGATCGACCGCGAGTTGGGCGCCGACTTCGATCCCGGTGCGTTCGAGCACGTGGCGCTCTGGGACCCGGAGCACGAGTGGATCGAGATGCGGCTGCGCTCCCGCACCGCCCAGACGGTGAAGGTGCCCGCGCTGGACCTCGCCGTCGACTTCGCGGCGGGCGAGGAGATGCGCACCGAGGTGTCGGCGAAGTTCCGCAGGGACGGTGTCCGCGCGGAACTGTCGGCGGCCGGGCTGGAGCTGGCGCACTGGTGGACGGACGGTCAGGGCCGGTTCGCGCTGTCACTGAGTGTGGCGCGATGAGAGCCTGTGGACGAACCCCCGTCGTCCGCCCGAAGGGCGGGCGCTCCGGCGCCTTGCGATCGCACGCACCGGGCGCCGCAGCGCAGGCGGGGGTTTGTCCACAGGCTCTCAAGGACGGCTCGCGCGATGCCCCGCCTTGGGGCACCGTGGAGTGACGCGTGTGAGAGGAGCACCCACATGTCGAACCACACCTACCGGGTCACCGATATCGTCGGCACCTCGCCCGAGGGCGTGGACCAGGCCATCCGCAACGGTATCGAGCGTGCCTCGCAGACCCTGCGCAACCTGGACTGGTTCGAGGTGACCGAAGTGCGCGGCCAGCTCGAAGAGGGGCAGATCGCGCACTGGCAGGTGACCATGAAGGTCGGCTTCCGTCTGGACGACGCCGGGTAGCACGCCGCCAGGGGTGTTGTGCGGGACTTTCCCCACACCCCCTAGGGGTCAGGTCCGCCCCTCCCGCTCCTGCGCCACCTTCAGCGCCGCGGACGGGGCGGTCCAGCGCGCCCGTACGACGGTGAAACCGGCCCGTTCGGCGTCCTCGCAGACCAGTTCGTCGTCGTCCACCAGGACCCGGATCTCACGGGTGCGGGCGAGGCGGCGCAGGATCTCCAGCTTGGTGCGCCGGGCGGGCCTGCGGTCGTCGTTGCGCCGCATGTACACCCGCCCGTCCGGCAACCCCTGCGCGGCGAGCCAGTCCAGGGTGTCCCGTCGGCAGCGCTCGGGCCGCCCGGTCAGATAGAGGACCTCGCACTCCTGCGCGCTCTCCCGCGCCAGCTCGATGCCCTGCGCGAGGGGCGGGTCCTGCGGGGCGGCCGCGAAGAAGCCGTCCCAGTCACGCGGTTTGCCTTCGAGGAAGTGCTGCCGGTGTGCCGTGTCGGCGAGGGTGTTGTCCAGGTCGAACACGGCGAGCGGGCGTGTGCTGCTGTCGGTCACATCCCTCACACTAGGGGGTGTTTCGAAAGTTCCCCTGGACGGGCCCCGCACCCCGGCAACCTCCGTGGGCCGGGCGGCCACTGCTGTGCGACATGGCAGGCAGGCGGAGGCGGGAGGCCCCGATGGGCAGCACAGCGAGCGGCATGCGGCGTACGGCGATCGGGACGGCGGCGGCGGTGAGCGCGGCCCTGGTGTCCGTGCTGGGGACGGCGGGCGAGGCGTCCGCCGCGACGACCCTGGTCGTGGCGACCGACGGGAACGACTCGGCGCCGGGCACCCTGGCCCAGCCCCTGCGGACCATCCAGCGGGCCGTGGACCTGGCGCGGCCCGGTGACGTCATCGCCGTACGGGGCGGCACGTACGCGCTCACCGACAACATCACCATCACCACCTCGGGCACCGCCTCCCAGCCCATCGGCCTGGGCGCCTACCAGGGCGAGCGCGTGGTCGTCGACGGCGAGCGACTGCCCGCCAGTCACACGCCGGTCGGCGGCAGCATCCCCCGGGCCGAACGCGGGGCGATCCACATGGAGGCCTCCCACTGGCGGATCTCCGGCCTGGAGCTCGTCAACGGCCCGTACGGGGTCTACTGCGACGGCTGCAACAGCAACGTCTTCTCCAGTCTCTCCACACATGACAACTACGAGTCCGGTTTCCAGCTCCAGGGTGCCTCCAGTGACAACCAGATCCTGAACCTGGACAGTTACGGCAACCGTGACCCGCGCAAGAACGGCGAGAGCGCCGACGGACTGGCCATCAAGGAGGGCAGCGGAACCGGCAATGTGGTGCGCGGCGCCCGATTGTGGAACAACGTGGACGACGGGTTCGACGCCTGGAAGTTCGCCTCGCCGATTCTGATCGAGAACACGGTCGCGTACGGCAACGGGTTCAACCGCTGGAACTTCCCGGACTTCGCGGGCGATGGCAACGGCTTCAAGATGGGCGGCGGCAGCCCGGCCCCGGCGGTGGGGCACACCCTGCGCAACTCGATCGCGTACAAGAACGCCGCGCACGGCGTCACGGACAACGGCAATCCCGGCGCCCAGACCCTGACCCGCAACACGACCTGGGCCAACGCCGGTACCGGTTTCGACGCCGACGTCTCGGGCGGCACCGCCGCCCTCACCGCCAACCTGTCCGTCGCCGACGCCCGGGCGGTGTCCGTCGGCTCGGGGACGACCACCAGCGGCAACTCATGGAACCTGGGAGGGACTTGGAACGCCTCCTCGGTCCTGAGCACCGACCCGGGCGCCCTCACGGGTCCGCGCTCCGCCGACGGCTCGCTGCCGTCGGCCCCGAGCTTCCTCGTGCCCCGCAACGGCACCGCTGTCGGCGCCCGGTTCTGAACCGCCGGCCGGGCTGTCCCTGTGCGTCACATTTGAGACAGTCCGGCCGAAAGAAATGGTCCGGACTATTTCCCGGGGGGCGCTTTTCCGCAGGCCTCGCAAGATGGCGGGCGCATCACGAGGGGCACGAATGCGCCACCGGAGCACGGTAATTGAACCCCGCGGTTGATTGTTCAAAGAGAGCGCTGACATACTCCGGCTTCCGACTTTCGCCGTCACCTCACCCGTCCCCCCTCCCCCCCACCAGCCCGCACCCACCAGTGTGTTCGGCATGACGCAGCAAAGAAGGTGCGCCTGTGCCCGAGTTTTCACCATGGCACGACAATTCGCTCACATACAGTCCGCCGAATAACGAACCCGCGCCCTCCCGGCGCATATCTGAAGACCCCGAATTTCACTCACTGCGCCGAGCCCAACGCCGGTTCGGCGTCCGGGCGACCCTTCTCTCGGTAGGTGGATTCCTCCTGTACGTCCTGCTGTCGCACTCGTTCCCCGGGCTGATGAACCAGCGTCTGCTCGGGAACCTCACGCTCGGGCTCACCCTGGGGCTCGGGCAGTTCGTCGTGATGGGCGTGACCGCCTGGTGCTACCTCAGGCACATGCGCACCCGGGTCGACCCGCTCGCCCGCGGCCTGGAGTCGCGACTGCACCAGCACGAAGCCAACTCGCTCCGCACCGTCGCGCCGAACGGCGAGGCCGGGCAGGCCTTCCGGTCCGGCGACTCCAGGGGGTACCGCACGTGGTGACCATGCCCGAAGGCATCGTCGACAGGTTCAGCCTGAACCTGACGTTCGTGCTGTTCCTGTCGGTGGTCGTGGTCACCCTGTTCATGGCGCTGCTGACGGCCCCTCAGCGCGACGAGATCAGCGAGTTCTACCTCGGCAACCGCACCATGTCGCCGCTGCGCAACGGCCTCGCCATGTGCGGCGACTACCTGTCGGCCGCGACCCTGCTGGGCAGCACCGGACTGGTCGCCCTGACCGGGTACGACGGGCTGCTCTACCTCGGCGGCACGGTCGTCGCCTGGATGATGGTGCTGCTCCTCATCGCCGAACCCCTGCGCCGCGCGGGCAAGTACACCCTCGGCGACACGCTGGCCCTGCGCCTGACCCGGCTGCAACGGCCGGCCAGGCTCGCCCTCGCCGTGTGCACCCTGGCCATCACGACCCTCTACCTGGTGGCCCAACTCGTCGGCAGCATGGCCCTGTTGACCCAGTTCACAGGCGAACCCAGCGCCGCGACCCGCACCCTGTGCGTGATCGTGATCGGCACCATCGTCATCGTGTACGCGGCCATCGGCGGCGCGCCCGGCGCCACGGTCATCCAGATCATCAAGGCCGTGATGCTCATCGCGGGCGTGACGGTCACCGCGGTCATGGTGCTGCACCACTACGACTGGAACCCCAACGCCCTGCTGTCGGCGGCCGCGAACCACAGCGGCACCGGCACACAGTTCCTCGAACCCGGACTGCGCTACGGCGTCAGCGCCACCAGCAAGATCGACTTCTTCAGCCTGGAACTGGCGATCGTCCTGGGCCTGGCCGCACTCCCCCACGTACTGATGCGCCTGCTCGCCCCGCGCAAGGTCGACGTACTGCGCTCCTCCCTGGTGTGGGCGGTGGGCCTGGTCGGCCTGGTCTGTCTGGCGGCCGGCATCCTCGGCCTCGGCGCCACGGCCGTCGTCGGCCGCGAGACCATCGCGGAGACGGACCACAAGGGCGACTCCGCGGTCCTGCTCCTCGCCAACGCCCTCGGCGGCGGCATCCTCACGGCCCTGCTGTCCTGCCTCGCCTTCGTCACCCTGCTCGCCGTCGCGGCCGGCCTCACCCTCGCCGCCGCCTCGTCACTCGCCCACGACCTGTACGGCGAGGTGATCCGCAAGGGCCGCGCGAGCGAGACCGAGGAACTGCTGGTGGCCCGGCTGTCCGCGGCCGTCATCGGCGTCCTCGCCATGATGCTCGCCCTCGTCTCCTGGGGCGCCAACACCGCCACGCTCGCCTTCCTCGCCTTCGCCATCGCGGCGTCCGCGATCCTGCCGACGATCGTGTACACCCTCTTCTGGCGCCGCTTCACGGGCGAGGGGGCGCTGCTCAGCCTCTGGGGCGGACTGGTCTGCTCCGTCCTGCTGGTGCTGTTCTCCCCCGTGGTCTCCGCCACGCCGGGCTCGTTCTACCCGGACGCCGACTTCGCCTGGTTCCCGCTGCAGAACCCAGGCATCGTCTCCATCCCGGCGGGCTTCTTCCTCGGCTGGCTCGGCACGGTGCTGAGCGAGCGGCCAGGGCCCCAGGAGGATGCCGCCTACGAGGAGTTCGAGGTCCGGATGCTGGTGGGCGCCAAGGAGTAGGACATGCTTTCGCCATGACTGCTCGTACGTTCCTGATCGGCGCCGCCCGTGAGCGCCCGTGCACCCTCGCCGTCTGCCGGGGCTGCTGCTGCGGTGATCCCCGCAAGCACCCCGGCACCGACCACGCCTGGCAGTTGGAGCGGCTGCGGGCCGCAGGGGCCGAGCACGGTTTCCAGGTCCGTACGACCGACTGCCTGGGCCCCTGCGACCAGGCCAACGTGATCGTCGTCCAGCCGTCGGCCGCGGGGCGCCGGGCCGGCGGGCGGGCCACCTGGGTGGGCTTCGCGATGGACGACGACTGCACGGAGGAGATCGTGCAATGGGCGGCCGCGGGCGGGCCGGGCCTGGCGGAGCCGCCCGTCACGCTGGAGCTGCAGTTCATCCAACCGCCGCGGGACGCCCGGGTGCGGTCCCGTCGCTGACTGCCGGGCCGGGATCGGCAATTGTTAATGGGATCCATTTTCATGTAGCGTCCTCGGTGTTCACCCACCGAGGAGGTCCGTCATGGCTGTCCCCAAGCGGAAGATGTCCCGCAGCAACACCCGCCACCGCCGCGCCCAGTGGAAGGCGAGCACACCGCAGCTCGTGCCCGTCACCGTCGACGGGGTCAGCCACCTCGTGCCGCGGCACCTGGTGAAGGCGTACGAGCGCGGGCTGCTCCGCCCCGAGGGATGACGGGGATGCCGTACGACCGCCGTCTGCCTGTCACCGTCCTGTCCGGCTTCCTCGGGGCCGGCAAGACGACCCTGCTCAACCATGTCCTCGGCAACCGCGAGGGACTGCGCGTGGCGGTGATCGTCAACGACATGAGCGAGGTCAACATCGACGCCGCCCTGGTGCGCGGCGGCGAGGCCGCCCTGTCGCGGACCGAGGAGCGCCTGGTCGAGATGACCAACGGCTGCATCTGCTGCACCCTGCGCGACGACCTCCTCCAGGAGGTCGACCGGCTCGCCCGCGAGGGCCGCTTCGACCATCTCCTCATCGAGTCGTCCGGCATCTCGGAACCCATGCCGGTCGCGGCCACCTTCGCCTTCGCCCGCGACGACGGCGCCACCCTCGGCGATCTGGCCCTCCTGGACACCATGGTCACGGTCGTCGACGCCGCCAACTTCCTCACGGAGCTGGACAGTGGCGACGAACTCGCCGAGCGCGGCCTCGACCAGTACGAGGACGACGAGCGCACGGTCAGCGATCTCCTCGTCGACCAGGTCGAGTTCGCCGACGTCCTCGTGCTCAACAAGCTCGACCTGGTGGACGACGTGACCGCGGACCGGCTGCGTGCCGCACTGGGCCGGCTCAACCCCGCCGCGCGGATCGTCGACGCCGTACAGGGCCGGGTGGCGCTCCAAGAGGTGCTCGGCACCCGGCTGTTCGACCTGGAGCGCGCCCAGCAGGCACCGGGCTGGGTGCGGGAGCTCAACGGCGACCACGTCCCGGAGACCGAGGAGTACGGCATCTCGTCCACGGTGTTCCGCTCCCCGGTGCCCTTCCACCCCGGGCGGCTGTGGACCTTCGTCACGGAAGAGCTCGACAGCGGCACATTCGGGAAGGTGCTGCGCTCCAAGGGGTTCTTCACCCTGGCCAGCCGTCCGCAGGTGACCGGGCTGTGGTCGCAGGCCGGTTCCGTCGCCCGCTTCGAGCCCAGCACCGCACGCGACACGGACGCGCCGTACGCCCAGGAGCTGGTCTTCATCGGCACGCACCTGCGTGCGGAGGCGCTCCGGGCCGCACTGGCCGAGTGCCTGATGGTGAACGGCGAGGGTTTCCCGGTCGCCGACGCGTTCCCGGCCTGGGACACGTACGGCATCGACGACGCCTGCGACCACGAGCACGCGGCGCCGCGCCAGGCCTCCGCTCACTGAGTCCCCGGCGCCGCTCCAGGTCTCCCCTCGCTGAGCCCCCGGCGCCCCTGCCCGCCTATTCTGGTGAGGGGCCGGTCCTGCTCGCGCAGCGCGAGAAGGGAGCCGCGGGTGGCTGAGCGGACGATCGACAGGGCGGCCGCGGGCACCTTGCGGCGGGCCAGGGACGCCGCTGCCCATGAGGCGTGGGCCGAGGCGTACCGGCTGCTGGGCCGCCTGGACGCCACACGCCTCAGCCCCGACGACTGCGCCGCGTTCGCCGACGCCGCCTGGTGGACGAGCCGGATCGACGAGTCGATCGTCCAGCGGATGCGGGCCTACTCCGGATATGTCGCGGCGGGCGCGGCCCGGCGGGCGGGGCTCATGGCCTGGCTCCTCTTCTACGAGCACCAGCTCGCGGGACGCACGGCCGTGGCCGCCGGCTGGCTGCGCCGGGCCCGGCGGCATCTTCGGGGTGAGCCGGAGTGTGTCGAGCAGTGCTACCTCGCCTGGGTCGACGCGGAGGAGGCTCAGGAGCGCGGCGCGTTCGACGAGGCGATGGCCGCGGCACGGCGCATGGCCGGGATCGCGCGGCGCTGCGGCAGCCCGGATCTGCGGGCCATGAGCGTTCAGGCGCAGGCGGGCGTGCTGGTGGCCCGGGGTCGTGTGGGGGACGGACTCGACCTCCTGGACGACGCCATGTGCTCGGCCATGGCCGGTGAGCTCAGCTCCTTCTTCACCGGCTGGGTGTACTGCCTGGGCCTCCAGCGGTCCATGGCCTGCGTCGACATCGAACGCGCCGCCGAATGGACCGAGGCGGCCATGCGGTGGTGCGCGGCGATGCCGGCCGAGAACAACTACCGCGGGCTGTGCCGGGTGCACCAGGTGGAGGTGCTGGAGCTGCGCGGAAGCTGGCCCGAGGCGCTGGCGGAGGCCGAGCGGACGTGCGAGGAACTGCTGCCGTACGAACGGCGGATGGCCGCCGAGGCGGTCTACCTGGCCGGCCAGATCCAGCGCCGGCGCGGTGAGCTCGCGGAGGCCGAGCAGTCCTACGACCGTACCCACGAGCTCGGTCGCGACCCGCAGCCCGGCCTCGCCCTGCTGCGGCTGGCCCAGGGGAAGGCCGACGCCTCGGCCACGGCCCTGAGGCTCGCGCTCGCGAGCGGAACCGAGACCGGCGAAACCGAGGCCGGGGAGACCGAGACCGGCGGAACCGTGGCCGGCGAGACCGAGGCCGGCGGAACCGTGGCCGGCGAGACCGAGGCCGGCGAAACCATGGGCGGGCGCCTCGAACGGTGCAGGCTGCTCGCGGCCCAGGTGGAGGTGTGCCTCGCGCTGGGCCGGACGGCCGAGGCGCGCACGGCGGCCGAGGGGCTCCGGGCTCTGGCCCGGGACTGGCAGCGGCGGTGCGGTTCGGAGGCGACCCTGCTGCACGCGAGCGCCGCGGCGGCCTCCGGTGCGGTGGCCTTCGCCGCCCGTGACCTCGACCGCGCGCTGCCCCTGCTGCGCCGGGCGCTGGCGCTCTGGCTGGAGCTTCGGGTGCCGTACGAGGCCGCCCAGGTGCGGATGACACTGGCCGCAGCCGACCGGGCCGCCGGGGACGACGAGGGTGCCCGGATGGAGCTGCGGGCCGCTGAGCAGGCCTTCCGGCAGCTCGGCGCCGTACCCGACTCGCGCCGGGCGGCGGCCCTGCTCGCCGAGGTGCGCCGACGGCAGCCCCGCGGGCTCACCGAGCGTGAGATCCAGGTGCTGCGGCTGGTCGCGTCGGGCCACACGAACCGGGGTATCGCCGCGGAGCTGGTGATCAGCGAGCACACCGTCGCCCGGCACCTGAACAACATCTTCGCCAAACTCGACGTGTCCTCGCGGGCCGCGGCGACGGCGTACGCGTATGAACACGGCCTCACCTGAGGCCGTCCATGCGCCGTCCCACGCGCCATGCGTGGGCATGGGCCGTTCTGCCCATGCCGGGTCCACCGAGGATGGGCGATTCCGGTGATGAGCGCGCCCCCGCCACGGCGTAGACCGGAGGGGTGACCCCTTCCCGACCCGCAGCGGAAAGGCGGGTGGCGACCATGACCACCTACACACCGACCCTCGACGACAGGCTGCTGGACCGGCTGCGCGGAGCCGTGCGCGGCGGCATCGTCGAGCCCGGCGACCCCGACTACGACGAGGCGCGGCAGGTCTACAACGCCATGCACGACCGGCGGCCGGCGATCATCGTCAGGGCCGTCGACGCGGGCGACGTCATCGCCACCGTGGACTTCGCCCGTGAACAGGGCCTGCCGCTCGCCGTGCGCGGCGGCAGCCACAGCGTCCCCGGCTACGGCACCTGCGACGGCGGTGCCGTCCTCGACCTCGGCCTGATGCGCGGCATCCGCGTCGATCCCGAGACGCGGACGGCGTGGGTCGAGGGCGGCTGCACCTGGGCGGACGTCAACCACGCCACGCACGCCTTCGGCCTGGCCACCACCGGCGGGGTCGTCTCCACCACCGGTGTGGGCGGCCTGACCACCGGCGGCGGCATGGGCTACCTGGCCCGGCGCTGCGGTCTGGCCTGCGACAACCTCGTCTCGGTGGACCTCGTGACGGCCGACGGCGCCTTCCTGACCTGCACGGACGACCAGCACAGCGAGCTGCTGTGGGCGGTACGCGGGGGCGGCGGGAACTTCGGGGTCGTCACGTCCTTCGCGTACCGGCTGCACCCGATCGCCGACATTCTCGGCGGGCCGGTCTTCTTCCCGCTCGACGGCGACGTGATCCGCCGCTACCGGGAGCTGGTCGCCGAGGGGGACGAGTACCTCGGCGCACTGCTCGTCGTCGGACTCGGTCCGCCGGTGCCCTTCCTGCCCGAACGCTGGCACGGACGGCCGCTGTGCGGCGTGATCGCCTGCTGGACCGGGTCCCAGGACGAGGACGACCGGATCCGGGACCGCCTCGGCGCGCTCGGGCCCGTGCTGGGCCGGTACCTGGAGCGCATCCCCTACCCGGTGATCAACACCCTCTTCGACGACCTGGTACCGGCCGGGCTGTACCACTACTGGAAGGGCGCCTTCACCCAGGGCCTGTCCGACGGCGCCGTCGAAGCCTGCGTCGAGTACGGCGCCACCACCCCGTCCATCCAGAGCGTCACGGTCGCGTTTCCCATCGACGGCGCCTGCCACCGGGTGGGACCGGAGGAGACCGCCTTCTCCTACCGGGACGCCGACTATTCGTTCGCGCTCAGCGGCACCCTCACGACCCGTGCGGACTGCGAGGACCGGAAGGACTGGGTGCGCGGTTTCCATCAGGCGCTCGAACCGCACTCCATGGACGGCGGCTACGTGAACTTCATCGACGGCGACGACCAGAACCTCGTCGGGGCCAACTACCGCGCGAACTACGCCCGTCTCAGGGAGCTGAAACGGCGCTACGATCCGGGCAACCTGTTCCGCCTGAACCACAACATCGCGCCGTGAGGAATCCTGCGGGCTCCCAGGTGTTGAAGCCTGTATGAGCTCCGTGATCGCCTCGACCCGCTTCTCCGTCCTCGACCGCTCCCGCACCCGCGAGGGCCGGCCGACCGGCGAGGCGCTGCGTGACACGGTAGCGCTGGCGCGGGAGATCGAGGCGCTCGGCTACCACCGCTTCTGGGTCTCGGAGCACCACGGCGTACCCGGCGTCGCCGGCTCGGCGCCGACCGTGCTGGCCGCCGCCGTGGCCGCAGCGACCCGCACGATCCGGGTCGGGACCGGCGGGGTGATGCTGCCCAACCACCAACCGCTGGTCGTGGCCGAGCAGTTCGGGGTGCTGGAGGCCCTGTTCCCGGGGCGCGTCGACATGGGGCTGGGACGGTCCGTCGGCTTCACCGACGGGGTGCGCAAGGCGCTCGGTCGGGACAAGGGGGTCGCGGAGGACTTCGCGGCGCAGATCCAGGAGTTGCTCGGCTGGTTCCGCGGCACCTCGTCGACGGGGGTGCACGCGCGCCCTGCCGAGGGCCTGACCGTGCCGCCGTTCGTGCTGGCCATGGGCGAGGGAGCGGAGATCGCCGCCCGGGCGGGCCTGCCCATGGTCATCGGTGACCTGCGGAACAGGGAGAAGATGCAGCGCGGCATCGACCACTATCGCGCCGGCTTCCGGCCCTCGCCCTGGGCGAGCGAGCCGTACGTCGTGATCTCCGGGACGGTCGCGGTGGCCGCCACTCCCGAGGCGGCCCGGCGCCTGCTCGTCCCCGAGGCCTGGTCCATGGCCCACTCGCGCACGCACGGCACCTTCCCGCCCCTGCCGCCCGCCGAGCGCGTCGAGGCGATCGCGATGACCGACAAGGAGCGCGGCTTCTACGAGGGTGGCCTCACCGGGCACATCGCGGGCACGGAGGAGCAGGTCGCGCATGACCTGGAGACGGTGCTGAAGGAGACGGGGGCGCAGGAGGTGCTGGTCACGACCAGTACCTACGACCGTGCGGCCCTGGTGGACTCCTACCGGCGGCTCGCCCGGATCGTCAGCGCGTGATCCGGGCGAGCCGCCGGCGAGGGACGGTCCGGTGGGTCAGTCGGTGTCGCGCGGGTCGAACGACCTGGTGTCGATCGTCAGCGGCTGCGGGAAGGCGTTGGCCACCGAATCCCAGCCCGTGAACTTGAAGTTGGTGCCTTCCCGGTCCCCGTCCGCCGGTGTGGCCTCACCGTCATGGGTGACGAGCAGGCCCTCGGGGAAGTCGCGGCCCAGCGGGACGTTGAGCACGGCGGCACCGTCGGAATGCTGCACCCCGTCGGTGGCGGCGCTGTCGGTGACGGCGAAGGAGCCGAGGTAGGCGTTGCGGCCCTGGCGTTCGTACACGGCGAAGGTGTGGTCGCCCTGGCTGGAGGCGAGCAGGTATCCCTTGCCGTCGGCGGCGTGGTAGATCGCCGCGCCCTCCGCGTCGGCGCTCAGGTGCTCACCGCCGAAGCCGGGGTCGTGGGCGGTGTCGATGACGCACTCCTCTTCCTCCGCGTCATACGTCCACGGCGTGCCGTACTCCCGCACCCGGTCGATCAGCTTCGGGCGGTCGAACTCCTCGTCGTCGAGCTCGACCCGCCACAGCCCGACGTCCTCCTGGGCGGCGTACAGGACGTGCTCCTCCTGGTCTACGACCATGCCCTCGACCTGCGCGTGGTCGCCGGGGTCGGCGCAGGGGGTCCAGCTCCGCCCGTTCGGCAGGGTGAAGGAGGCGGGCAGGTCGAGCGTGTCCTCGGTGCTGTAGCCGACGCGCCCGTTGCGGTCCTCCAACCTCAGCAGCCGTACGCGGGTCTCCGAGCGGCGCGACACCACCGCGTACGCGTGGTCGTCGTCGCTGAAGGCGGCCAGCCCGTAGGCGGTGCGCTGGTCGTCCACCTCGGCCTCGCTCGCGGAGAAGACCGGCGCGGCGTCGGTCGCGGTCACGTCCTTCAGCGGAGGCCTGCCCGCCGCCACGGCGGCCGGGTCGATGGCGTAGGCGCGGACCCGGTCCCGGCCGCGGTCGCTGACCAGGGCCAGGTCGGTCTTCCTGCCGGCCAGTTCGAAGCCGTAGACGACGTCGACGTTGTTGAAGCGGCCGAGTGCGGCGTCCTTACCGGGCGCCGCGGGCGCGGCGATGTGCTGGAGCCGGGTGCCGTCGAGACCGTAGACGTCGAGGCCGGCCTCCTTGAGGGTGCCGATGACGAGGCTGCGACCCGGGTGGTGGGGGTCGGCCCAGACGGCCGGGTCGTCGGCGTCGGCGTTGCCGCCCGCCTCGTCGTCGTGGACGGCGGGGGTCTCCACGCGTGCGGAGACGGAGACCGGCTGCGGGGCGGATGCGCCCGTGACCATCAGCAGCGCGGCGGTGAGAGTGCTCAGAGCTGAGGCGCTCACGATGCTCCTCGGTAGGAAGAGAGACTGGCGAGACGCTATGGGCGGCCGGTGTGGATGAGCCGACGGCCTCATGAACAACAGGCGGCTCGTACGGCCGCGAGGTCCCCTTCGCATAGAATCGCGGGGTTTGCCCACGCCCATCGACCGCCCGTCTCGGAGCCTCTACCCCATGCACTCCCCGCACGATCCGTACGTCCGTGTCCGCGGCGCCCGTGAGCACAACCTCCAAGGCGTGGACGTCGATATTCCGCGGGACGTGTTGACCGTGTTCACAGGCGTGTCCGGGTCCGGCAAGTCGTCGCTCGCCTTCGGCACGATCTACGCGGAGGCCCAGCGGCGCTACTTCGAGTCGGTCGCGCCGTACGCGCGCAGGCTGATCCACCAGGTCGGCGCGCCCAAAGTCGGCGAGATCAGCGGACTTCCGCCCGCCGTGTCGCTCCAGCAGCGCCGCTCGGCGCCGACGTCCCGCTCCTCCGTCGGCACGGTCACCAACCTCTCCAACTCCCTGCGGATGCTGTTCTCCCGCGCGGGCGACCACCCGCCGGGCGCCGAGCGGCTCGACTCGGACGCCTTCTCGCCGAACACGGCGGCCGGAGCGTGCCCGGAATGCCACGGGCTGGGCCAAGTGCACCGTACGACCGAGGAGTTGCTGGTTCCCGACCAGACCCTGTCGATCCGGGAGGGCGCGATCGCCGCGTGGCCGGGTGCCTGGCAGGGCAAGAACCTGCGCGACATCCTCGACGCGCTGGGCCACGACGTCGACCGGCCCTGGCGCGAGCTGCCCGCCGAGCAGCGCGAGTGGATCCTCTTCACCGACGAGCAGCCGGTCGTCACCGTCCACCCGGTGCGTGACGCCGACCGCATCCAACGGCCGTACCAGGGCACGTACATGAGCGCCCGGCGGTACGTCATGAAGACCTTCTCCGACTCCAAGAGCCCGACGCTCAGGGCCAAGGCGGAGCGCTTCCTGGCGTCCACGGCCTGCCCGGCGTGCCAGGGCAGCAGGCTGCGGCCCGAGGCGCTGGCGGTGACCTTCGCCGGCCGGACGATCGCCGAGCTGGCCGCGCTGCCGCTGACGGAGCTGGCGGGCACCGTGGACGGCGAAGCCTCGTCGGAGACGGCCCGCGTCCTCACCGAGGACCTGCGGTCCCGTATCGCACCCGTCGTCGAACTCGGCCTCGGCTACCTCAGCCTCGACCGCGCCACGCCCACGCTCTCCGCGGGCGAACTGCAGCGCCTGCGGCTCGCCACCCAGCTGCGGTCCGGGCTCTTCGGTGTCGTGTACGTCCTCGACGAGCCGTCCGCGGGACTGCACCCGGCGGACACGGAGGCGCTGCTGACGGTGCTGGCGCGGCTGAAGGCGGCCGGGAACACGGTGTTCGTGGTCGAGCACCACCTCGATGTCATGCGTGGCGCCGACTGGCTGGTCGACGTGGGGCCGCGTGCGGGTGAGCACGGCGGACGGGTGCTGCACAGCGGTCCGGTGGCGGAGCTGGCGACGGTCGCCGAGTCGGCCACCGCGCGCTTCCTCTTCGACGACTCCCCCGCCCCGGTACGCCAAGTGCGTTCCCCGCTCGGCCAGTTGAAGGTCGGCCCGGTCACCCGGCACAACCTGCGCGGGGTGACCGCCGAGTTCCCGCTCGGCGCGTTCACGGCCGTCACCGGTGTCTCGGGTTCGGGCAAGTCCACGCTCATCGGCGAGATCACCGAGGACCTGGCGGGCGTGGGGCGCCTGGTCTCGGTGGACCAGAAGCCGATCGGACGCACCCCGCGCTCCAATCTCGCCACCTACACCGGCCTCTTCGATGTCGTACGCAAGGTGTTCGCGGCCACCGACGAGGCGGGGGCCCGCGGTTACGGCGTCGGACGCTTCTCCTTCAACGTCGCGGGCGGGCGCTGCGAGACCTGCCAGGGCGAGGGGTTCGTCAGCGTCGAGCTGCTGTTCCTGCCGAGCACGTACGCCCCGTGCCCCGACTGCGGCGGGGCGCGCTACAACCCCGAGACGCTCCAAGTGGCGTACCGGGGACGGAATATCGCGCAGGTACTGGACCTCACGGTCGAAGCGGCCGCGGACTTCTTCGCGGACACCCCGGCCGTGGCCCGCAGCCTCGCCACCCTGCTCGACGTCGGCCTCGGCTATCTACGGCTCGGACAGCCCGCCACCGAGCTGTCCGGCGGCGAGGCCCAGCGCATCAAGCTGGCGAGCGAACTGCAGCGCGTCCGCCGCGGCCACACCCTCTACCTCCTCGACGAACCGACGACCGGCCTCCACCCGGCCGACGTCGAGGTGCTGATGCGCCAGCTGCACGGGCTCGTCGACGCCGGGCACACCGTCGTCGTGGTCGAGCACGACATGGCGGTCGTCGCGGGCGCGGACTGGGTGATCGACCTGGGGCCGGGCGGCGGGGACGCGGGCGGACGGATCGTGGCGGTGGGCCGGCCGGCGGAGGTGGCGCGTGCGGAGGGGAGCGCCACGGCGCCGTATCTGGCACGTGCGATGCCCTGAGTCCTGCTCCTGTGATGCCCCGAAAAGCCCTTGGGGACCTGGCACTTGTGCCTCGTACAATCGCCGCGTGCGTTGATCCTCCGCGCGGCGGCGCGTGCCGTCGCGGACTGTGTGGGCGCCCGGAGGTTTCCGTGGCCGCCCCGGCAGGCATTCCCGTCGCCGTCCCACCGGAGATCACGCATGACAGCGCAGCAGTCCCTCACCTATGACACGTTCGTCGCGCTCGCGACGGCCGACCCCGCCGTCGTCGGCCTGGTCCTCAAGGGCTCGCGGGCCCATGACGGCATGGCCTCCGAGCACTCCGACCACGATCTGTACGTCGTCCTCGCGGACGGCGCGGCGACAGACCTGCGTCGCCTCACCGCCCTCCGTACGGCCCGGCTTGATCTGGTGATCGTCTCTCTCGCCGAGTTCCGGGCGGCCGGAATGCCGGGATCCGAGCGTTACGCCCTCGCCCGGGCGCGGGTCTTGCTCGACCGGCTGGACGGGGGGATCGCGGAGATCCTCGCCGCCAAGGCGCGGCTCGGCGTCGACGAGGCGTTCCGGGCTGCCGACGGATGGCTCGACGCCTACGCCAACTCCCTCTACCGCTCGGTCAAGAACGACCGTGACGGCGAGCCGCTCGCCGCCCGGCTCGACGCCACCGACAGTGTGGGGCACCTCCTGGAGCTGCTCTTCGCCCTGGACCGGCGCCCCCGCCCGTACAACAAGTACCTACGCTGGGAGCTCGCCCGCCACCCGCTGCCGGGCTGGGACGGTGCCGCCCTGCTGCGGGACGTGGACCGCATTTCCGCGAGCGGCGATGTGGCGGTCCAGCGGCGGCTGTTCGGCCGCGTGGAGGCCGCGGCCCGCCGGGAGGGGCACGGGGCGGTGCTGGATGCCTGGGGTGAGGATCTCCGGCTGATGCGCCCCCGGTAGCGCGGAGCGTTCGGCGGCGCGGGCCAGGCTGCGACGGTCGGGGTGAAGGCCCGGCGCGATCGCCTCCTTCACCTCGACGTCGGCGACCAGCTCGCGTGCCCTCACCACCCGCCATACCGAGGTGAGCAGCGCGTCCTCACCGACGAAGGCGGCCGCCGTGCTGGGTGCGCCCTGGGCCGTCCGGTACCGCAGACGGACCGGCTGGACGGGGACGTCCGCGTCGAGAGCTGCCTGGAAGGCGGCCCGGCGGAAGTGGCCCTGGGCGCGGCCGCACCAGGTGCTGCCCTCGGGGAAGAGGGCGACGGCCTCGCCGGCCCGCAGCGCCTCGGCGATCCGGGCGACGGTGCCGGGCAGGGCGCGGATCCGGTCGCGGTCGATGAAGAGGGCGCCGCTGCGGGCGGTCAGCCACCCCGCGACGGGCCAGTCCCGGATCTCCGACTTGGCGAGCATCCGCGCCGGGCGGACGGCGGCGAGCAGCGGGATGTCCAGCCAGGAGACGTGGTTGGCGACGAGCAGCAGCCCGCCGTCGGGAGCGGCACCGCCGTCGATGCGTGCCCGGACCCCCGCGGCCCGGACGACCCAGCCGCACCAGCGCCGGATCAGCGCCGCGGGTACCCGCCCGCTGAGCGGGCCGCCCAGGAAGCCGACGACCAGGAGGAGCAGGACCGCTGTGAGCCGCAGGGCGGCCAGGGGTACGGCCCTGGCGGGTCCCGTCGCGTCCACGCACGCCCGCGGGGTGCAGGGCGCGTGGGGCCGCCAGAGGTTCGCCGCCTCGACGGGGTGGGCGGCCTGGGGAGCGGTCGCCGTGGGGACACGTACGGCACCGAGGGAGTAGGTGCTCATGGCCGCCACGTCCGTCACGCCGGGACCAGGGAGAGGAAGTGCCGCAGATAGCGCGAGTTGACCCGGCGCATCGACAGCAGCACGTACAGGTCGGCGACCCCGAACTCCGGGTCGTGCGCGGGCTCGCCGCAGACGAAGGCGCCGAGGCGGAGGTAGCCGCGCAGGAGGGCCGGGAGTTCGGTGCGGGTGGCGGGGGCGGGCTGGGTCGGCTGCCAGGGGCGCAGCGGTCGTACGCGGTACTCCTCCGGGGCCAGGTGCTTGGCCTGCACCCGGTCCCAGGTCGCGGCCGCGAGGGTGCCGCCGTCGGCCAGCGGGATCGAGCAGCAGCCGGCCAGCCATTCGTGGCCGCGGTCGACCATGTAGCGGGCGATACCGGCCCAGATGAGGCTGATGACGGCGCCGTCGCGGTGGTCGGGGTGGACGCAGGAGCGGCCGACCTCGACCAGGTTCGGGCGCAGCGCGTCGATCCGGGTGAGGTCGAACTCGCCCTCGGAGTACAGCCGCCCCGCGACCGCGGCGCGCTCCGGCGGCAGCAGCCGGTAGGTGCCGACGACCTGTCCGGACACCTCCTCGCGGACGAGCAGATGGTCGCAGTACGCATCGAAGGCGTCGATGTCGTGACCCGGCTGCGAGGTGGACAGCAGGGCCCCCATCTCACCGGCGAAGACGTCGTGCCGCAGCCGCTGGGCGGCGCGCACGTCCTCCTCGTTGCGGGCGAGTCCGACGGTGTAGCGGGTAGGTGCCGTGGGCTGCGGGGGACGGTCGACGGTCAGTACGCCGGTCATGGCTTACTCCTGGTCACGGGCCGGGGACGGCGAGCGGAGGGAAGTGGCGAGCGGTGTGAGGTGCCGCCCCTGTTCTTCCTATGCCGGTTGGCTTGTGCGTGACCTGTGCCAGGAGAGTTGATGTGCGGAGGTTGAACGCTTCGCTAGGCGGGCTCCGAAAGGCGAGACGGGGCCGGGGAGCACCTCCCGACCCCGCCCGTCCGCACCTACCGGCGAACGTTCACTGCAACTCCGAAGGGGCGCGGGGAACTGCGCGACCACCCACGACACACCCGCATCCGCCACACATCCGCACTCGCTACGGGGCTACCGCTTCACCTTCCGAGCAGCCCGCAGCCACTCCTTGTTCATACCCGTGATGGACATCAAAGGGATCCCCTTCGGGCAAGCCGTGGCACACTCCCCCGTGAGCGTGCACCCCCCGAAACCCTCCTCGTCCATCTGCGCCACCATGTCCAGCACCCGCGTCTCCCGCTCGGGCGCCCCCTGCGGCAGCACGTTCAGATGGTTGATCTTGGCGGACGTGAACAGCATCGCCGCCCCGTTGGGACACGCGGCCACACAGGCCCCGCACCCGATGCACTCGGCGTGTTCGAAGGCGAAGTCGGCGTCCGGCTTGGGCACCGGCGTGGCGTGGGCCTCGGGGGCCGCACCCGTCGGCGCGGTGATGTAACCGCCGGCCTGGATGATCCGGTCGAACGCCGTCCGGTCGACGACCAGGTCCTTGATCACCGGGAAGGCCGACGCCCTCCACGGCTCGATGTCGATCGTGTCGCCGTCCTCGAAGGACCGCATGTGCAGCTGACAGGTCGTGGTGCGCTCCGGTCCGTGCGCGTCGCCGTTGATCACGAGCGAGCAGGCACCGCAGATGCCCTCACGGCAGTCGTGGTCGAACGCGACGGGGTCCTCACCGCGGAGGATGAGCTCCTCGTTGAGGGTGTCGAGCATCTCCAGGAAGGACATGTCCGAGGAGATGCCGTCCACCTCGTACGTGGACATGGCGCCTTCGGCGTCGGCGTTCTTCTGCCGCCAGACGCGCAGGGTGAGCTTCATGCGTAGCTCCGCTGGGTGGGGTGGACGTACTCGAAGACCAGGTCTTCCTTGTGCAGGACCGGAGCGGCCCCGGTCCCGGTGAACTCCCAGGCCGCCGCGTAGGCGAACTCGTCGTCCTTGCGGGCCGCCTCACCGTCCGGTGTCTGCGACTCCTCACGGAAGTGGCCGCCGCAGGACTCGCCGCGGTGCAGTGCGTCGAGGCACATGAGCTCGGCGAGCTCCAGGTAGTCGACGACACGGTTGGCCTTCTCCAGTGACTGGTTGAACTCCTCACCGATCCCGGGGACCTTGATGCGGCGCCAGAACTCCTCTCGGATCTGCGGGATGCGCTCGAGCGCCTTGCGCAGTCCGGAGTCGGTGCGGGCCATTCCGCAGAACTCCCACATCAGTTCGCCGAGTTCGCGGTGGAAGGAGTCCGGCGTACGGTCGCCGTCCACGGCCAGCAGGAGGTTGACACGGTCCTGGGTCTCGGCCAGCACCTCCTGCACGACGGGGTGTTCGTCGGTGACGTTCTCGTGGTGCGGGTTGCGGGCGAGGTAGTCGTTGATGGTGGCCGGCAGCACGAAGTAGCCGTCGGCCAGACCCTGCATCAGGGCACTCGCGCCCAGCCTGTTCGCCCCGTGGTCGGAGAAGTTGGCCTCGCCGATCGCGAAGAGGCCCGGGATGGTGGTCTGCAGGTCGTAGTCAACCCACAGCCCGCCCATCGTGTAGTGCACGGCCGGGTAGATCCGCATCGGCACCTCGTACGGATCCTCGTCGGTGATCCGCTGGTACATGTCGAAGAGGTTGCCGTACTTGGCCTCGACGGCCTTGCGGCCCATGCGCTTGATGGCGTCGGCGAAGTCGAGGTAGACACCCTGCCCGCCCGGCCCCACTCCCCTGCCCTCGTCGCAGACGTTCTTCGCGGCGCGGGAGGCGATGTCGCGGGGCACCAGGTTGCCGAAGGACGGGTAGATGCGCTCCAGGTAGTAGTCGCGCTCGTCCTCGGGGATCTTGTTCGCGGGACGGTCGTCGCCGTGGGCCTTCGGCACCCAGATCCGGCCGTCGTTGCGCAGCGACTCGCTCATCAGCGTCAGCTTCGACTGGTGGTCGCCGGTGCGCGGGATGCAGGTCGGGTGGATCTGCGTGAAGCAGGGGTTGGCGAAGTAGGCGCCGCGCCGGTGGGCCCGCCAGATCGCCGTGGCGTTGGAGTTCATGGCGTTCGTCGACAGGTAGAAGACGTTGCCGTAGCCGCCGCTGGCGAGTACGACCGCGTCCGCGAAGTACGTGTCGATCCTGCCGGTGATGAGATCCCGGGCCACGATCCCGCGCGCCCGCCCGTCTACGACGATCAGGTCGAGCATCTCGGTACGCGGGTGCATCTCGATGTTCCCGGCGGCGATCTGCCTGCTGAGCGCCTGGTACGCGCCGAGCAGCAGCTGCTGTCCCGTCTGGCCGCGGGCGTAGAAGGTCCGGGAGACCTGTACGCCGCCGAAGGACCGGGTGTCGAGCAGACCGCCGTACTCCCGCGCGAAGGGCACGCCCTGCGCGACACACTGGTCGATGATCTCGACGGAGATCTGCGCGAGCCGGTGGACGTTGGACTCCCGGGCCCGGAAGTCGCCGCCCTTGACGGTGTCGTAGAACAGCCGGTGGATGGAGTCGCCGTCGTTACGGTAGTTCTTGGCCGCGTTGATGCCGCCCTGCGCGGCGATCGAGTGGGCGCGGCGCGGGGAGTCCTGGTAGCAGAACTGGACGACGTGGTAGCCCTGTTCGGCGAGGGTGGCGCCCGCGGAGCCGCCGGCCAGTCCGGTCCCCACCACGATCACCGTGTGCTTGCGCCGGTTGGCCGGGTTGACCAGCTTGGCCTCGAAACGGCGCGTGTCCCAGCGCTCGTTGACCGGGCCGGCGGGGGCCTTGCCGTCGACGACCGGCTCACCGGTCGTGTAGTCCGCATAGGTATTCATGTCAGCTCACCACTCCGGTCATGACGCCCACGGGTACGGCGATGAATCCGACCGTGAGCAGCAGCGCGAGAACGTTGGCCGTGGCCTTCAGGGCGCGGTCGCGGGTGCGGCTGCCCGCGCCGAGGGTCTGGGCCGCGCTCCAGAAGCCGTGCCGGATGTGCAGGCCGAGCGCGAGCATCGCGACGATGTAGATGGTGTTGCCGTACCAGGTGGAGAAGGTGTCCACGACGTTCTGGTACGGCCGGCCCTCCTGGAAGCCGCCGGAGTGCACGGTGCCGGTCGTCAGGTCGAGGATGTGCCAGACGATGAACAGGCCGAGGATGATGCCGCCCCAGCGCATGGTGCGCGTGGCGTAGGAGGCGCGCGGCTTCTTGTGCACGTACTTGCTGGGGCGTGCCCTGATGTCGCGGCGGCTGAGCTGGTACGCCGAGGTGGCGTGCGCGACCACGGCGGCGACCAGGACGACCCGGACGAGCCAGAGCGTCCACTCGTAGTGCATGAACGGCTCGCCGACGGTGCGCAGCCAGTGCGCGTAGTGGTTGAACTCGCCCGCCCCGAAGAAGATCTTCAGGTTTCCGATCATGTGGACGACCAGGTACAGCAGCATGATCAGCCCGCTGACCGCCATCACGGTCTTCTTGCCGACGGTGGAGTCCCACACCGTGCGTGCCATGGACGGCCGTCGATCCGTCCGCGTTGCCAGAGCCATGGAACAGGACGCTAGGGCCGTGGCACCCCATCGGTCCAAGACATGGTCCGGCTCGTTTCGATAGACATACCCTATGCTGGTCCTATGCTGGGAGGATGCAGTTCCAGCAGCTCCAGTACTTCGTGGCGGTCGCCGAGACCCGGCACTTCACCCGGGCCGCCGACCTGGTGCATGTCGCGCAGCCCTCGCTGTCGCAGCAGATCAAGGCGCTGGAGCGGGAGTTGGGCGCGGACCTGTTCCTGCGGGCGCGCGGCAACATCACGCTGACGGACGCCGGAGAAGCCCTGCTGCCACTGGCCCGGCGCATCCTGGCCGACGCGGACACCGCCCGCCATGAGGTGCAGGAACTGGTGCAGCTGCGCCAGGGCCGGGTCCGGCTGGGCGCGACCCCGAGCGTGTGCACGGGCCTGCTTCCGGACGTGCTGCGCGCCTTCCACGACCGCTATCCCGGTATCCAGCTGCTGATCGAGGAGGGCGGCTCGCACGACCTGGTGCGGGAGCTCGCCCGCGGCGCCCTCGACCTGGCCCTGGTCGTTCTGCCCCTGCCGACGCCCTCCCCCGCGCTGACCACGGTGGAGCTGCTCCGCGAGGACCTGGTGGTCGTCTCCTCGCCGGAGGCGCCCCATCCGGGTGGCGGACGGCGCACGGTGCGCATCTCCGACCTGGAGGGCGAACGCCTGGTGATGTTCCGGCACGGCTACGACCTGCGTGAGCTGACCGTGGCCGCCTGCCGCGCCGAGGGCTTCGAGCCGGACTTCGCGGTCGAGGGCGGCGAGATGGACGCGGTGCTGGGGTTCGTGCGGGCGGGCCTGGGGATGGCCGTCGTCCCGCGCATGGTGGCGGCACGGTCGGGCCGTGGGCTACGCGTCACGCCGCTGGCCCGGCCCGGCCTGCACCGGACGATCGCGCTCGCTCACCGCAGCGATGTGGCTCCGCCTCGGGCCGCGCGAGAGCTGCAGCGGATGCTGCTGGAGCGGTGATGGGGCTCACCGGGGCCGCCCGCGCGGGCCCGGCCGGTCAGGCGAAGGTGATCACGCTGCGGCCGTGTGCGGATCCGCCGGCCATCGCGTCGAGGACGGCCGGGGCCTGGTCGAGGGTGATCGGTGTGACCTCGGGCAGGATTCCGTGGGCCGCCGAGAAGGCGAGGGTGTCGCGCAGGTCGTGCGGGGAGCCGGAGGGCGACGCGGCCACGTGCAGGCGGTTGAGGATCATGGGCTGGGTGGGCAGCGTGAGCGGTTCCGAGTCGTAGCCGAGGAGAAGGAGGGTGCCGTCGGGGGCGAGGCCGCCGAGGGTGGCGGTGGCCGCGGCCGTGGACGGGGCGGCGTTGAGCACCAGGTCGGCGCCGCCGTCCCAGGCCCTGAGCGCGTCGGCCGGGTCGGACTCGTCGGTCGCTACGTAGAGTTCGGCGCCCAGCGTCTTCGCCTGGCCCTCGCCACGTCGGGAACGGCCCACGACCGCCACCGGGGCACCCATGGCGACCGCGTAGCGCACCGCCAATGCGCCCACTCCGCCCAGGCCGACGACGGCGACCCTGGCTCCGGCCCTGGCGCCGCCCTGCCGCAGGCCGTTGAAGGCGGTGAGGCCCGCGCACATCAGCGGAGCCGCGGCCACGGGGTCCAGGCCGTCCGGCAGCGGGGTGACGAAGTCGGCCTTGAGCAGGGCGTACTCGGCATAACCGCCGTCGGCGACGATGCCGGTGATGCGCTTGCGCGGGCACAGGATCCGGTCGCCGCGCACGCAGTAGTCGCAGTGCCCGCAGGAGTCGTACAGGAACTGGGCGCCCACCACGGTCCCGACCTCCGGCCAGGTCACGCCCTCGCCGACCGCCGTCACCACTCCGGTGATCTCATGGCCGGGGACGACGGGGAACCGGGCGAAGGGATAGTGACCGCGCAGGAGGTTCAGGTCGGAGAAGCAGACACCGCACGCGGTGACCTTGACCAGGACCTCGCCGGCGGCCGGCTGGGGGACGTCGAGCGTGTCGAGGGCGAGCGGAAGGTTCGCGCCGGTGGCGACGGCAGCACGCATCGCGGGCTCCAGGGTTGAGGAGGTACTCCGGGTTGTCCGGTGTCCTTCGAGTCTGCGGCGTGCACCGTCTCGACGGAGCTCGCGACGCGCTGCGAGCGATGTGCGCCGCTCCTGGGGGCCGTGGCGGGGCCGGGTGCCGCCCGTACGAGGACCGGCGAGCATCCGGCCGTACGGGTCCCGGGCGGGTGACCGCCCCGCCCGTACCGCCCCCGCCCCGCGTCAGCCCGTCGCGTCCACCAGCGCCAGCTCGTGCAGCCGGTCCGGTGGGCCCGGGCGGGCGTAGTACCAGCCCTGGGCCGTGTCGCAGCCCAGTATGCGCAGTTGCTCGGCCTGGGCTCCGGTCTCCACGCCCTCCACCGTGACCGCGAGGCTCAGGCTGTGGGCGAGGGAGACGATCCCCTCGACGATCTTGAGGTCGACGGGGTCTGCCGGGAACTGCTGCATGCTCTGGGTGAAGGAGCGGTCCAGCTTGAGGATGCTCACCGGCAGCCGGCGCAGGTTTGCGAGGTTGGAGTAGCCGGTACCGAAGTCGTCCAGGGCGATGTCGACGCCCATCTCGGCCAGGCGGCGCAGGGGCTTGAGCAGATCGTCGTCGGCGCCGATGAGGGCCGACTCGGTGACCTCCAGGCAGAGGGCGTCGGGTGCCACGCCCGCGCGCTCCAGGATGTCCACCGTGTCCTGGACCAGCCCGGGGTGGGTGAGCTGGCAGGGCGAGAGGTTGACGTTGATGCGGAGGGGTCCGGCGTCGTCGAGTCGTTCTCGCCAATCGCGCGCCTGACGCACCGACTGCTCCAGGACCCAGCGGCCGAGCGGCACGATGAGTCCCGTGTGCTCGGCGAGCGGGATGAACCGGTCCGGGCCGAGGATGCCGTGCTGCGGGTGCAGCCAGCGCACCAGGGCCTCCGCTCCGCGCACACTGCCGTCGCCGAGGTGGACCAGCGGCTGGTACTCGATGAAGAACTCGCCCCGCTCCAGGGCCATCGGCAGCGCCGTGGTCAGTCCGTGCCGGGTGATGGCGCGGGCGTCGGCCTCCGGGTCGGCGAGCTCGAACCGGTTGCCGCCGGCCGACTTGGCCCGGTACATGGTGATGTCGGCGCTGCGCAGCACCTCCGCCGGGCTGCGTTCCCCGGACGGCCCCTCCACGATGCCGATGCTGCCGCGCACGGTCAGCTCCCGGCCGTCGACGCTGATCGGCGCGATGAGCGCGTTCATGATGCGAGCGGCGAGTTCGTCGACCTCGCGCTCGGTGTCGGGGCCGGTGGTCAGCGCCACGAACTCGTCGCCGCCGAGCCGCGCGACCATCTCGCCGGGGGCGGTGGCGCAGGACTGCAGCCGGTCGGCGACCTCGACGAGCAGCCGGTCGCCGGCGGCGTGGCCGAGGCTGTCGTTGACGGTCTTGAAGCCGTCCAGGTCGAGGTAGCACAGGCCGAAGCGCTGGCCTTCCCCGGCGCCCAGTGCCTTCTCCAGGCGCTCGAAGAAGAAGGTGCGGTTGGGCAGGCCGGTGAGCGCGTCATGCGTGGCCTCGTAGCGCAGCCGCAGATTGAGCAGGCGGCGCTCGGTGGTGTCCTCCATGAGGGCCAGCTGGTACTGCGGGTTGCCGTCGGCGTCACGCAGCAGGGAGACCGTGAGGTTGGTCCACAGGACCGTTCCGTCAGGGCGGGAGAACGCCTTCTCGACGTGGTAGTGCTCGCGCTCGCCGCGCACGAGTTCTTCGTAGAGCTTCCAGGTCTGCGGCGCGTCCTCGGGGTGGGTCCACTGCATGACGTTGCGGCCGTGCATGGTCTGCTCGGAGACGCCGAACATCCTCAGCAGCGCGCCGTTGACCTGCAGGACGTTGCCCTCCAGGTCGGCGATGCCGATGCCTATGGCCGCGCCCTCGAAGACCGCGCGGAAGCGGGCCTCGGTGGCGTGCAGGGCCTGGGCCACCACGCCCTGTGCCTTGAGTGCGGCCGCGGAGATCGCCTCCTGCTCGGCCAGCGTCCGCTCGCGCAGCGCCTGGGCGAACCCGGCGGCCATGGCGTGCTGCAGCCGCGCCGAGCGGGCCCGCAGGTCCTCCTGGTCGCCGCCGGTGCCGCAGTAGAGCACGAGGTAGGCGTCGACGCAGTCCAGCGAGCGGCTGAGCGCCTCGGGGTCGGTGCAGTGCGCGGTGACGAGCGCGGCGCCGACCGCCTTGCCCTCGTTCGCGTCGAAGGTCCTGGACCTGAGCGCCTCGCTCAACCGCCGGGCCAGCGGAAGCAGTTGCTCCTCGAACTCCGGCCGGGTCGACGACGTCGAGGTCACCGGGAAGACGGCCCGGCTCCAGATCGTCGCGAACCGGCGCAGTCTGTCCTCCGGCCCGTCCGGCCCCGCGCTCACGCCGTACGCCCCACGCCGGCGAACCCGGAGAAGGCCCACGGGTCGTCGTCGTCCGGTGCGGTGTCCGGCCGCCAGAGCGGCATCGGCACCAGTCCGGGTTCCACCATGTCGTACCCCTCGAAGAACCGCGCGATGGTGTCGCGCGAGCGCATGATCAGCGGGTTGCGAATGTCCTTGTATACGTCGACCGTGCCCTTGGCCCGCTCCTCGGGCAGCGGGATTCCCTCGTACGAGGCATGCGTGAGCACCAGCATGCTGCCGGGCGCGAGTGCGTCGCGCAGTTGTGCCACCACGTCGTACGGGTCGTCCTCGTCCTCCACGAAGTGCAGTATGGCAACGAGCAGCAACGCCACTGGCCGGTTCAGGTCGATGAGGCGCTCGACCTCGGAACTGGCCAGGATCTCCCGGGGCTTGCGCAGGTCCCCGGCGACGATGTCCGCGCCCTCGTTGCCCTCCAGGACCGCCTGGCTGTGCGCGACGGCGACCGGGTCGTGGTCGACGTACACCACACGCGCGTCGGGGCTGGCCGCCTGGGCCACCTCGTGGACGTTGCCGAACGTCGGGATGCCGGAGCCGATGTCCAGGAACTGGGTGATGCCCTCGTCGACCGCGAAGCGCACCGCGCGGCGCATGAACGCCCGGTTGGCCTGCATGATCTTGGGGAGTCCCGGCATGAACTCCATGGCCTTGCGGCCGGCTTCCCGGTCGACCTCGAAGTTGTGCGAACCGCCCAGGTAGTAGTCGTAGATGCGCGAGACACTGGGCACCGAGATGTCGATGCTCCGAGGGGCCCAGGCGGGACGCTCCATCTATCTCTCCATGGCGTAGGCGATCCGGTGTTCGAGCTGAGGCTACTGATCGCCCGCCAAAGGAGCGAGCGGAAACGGAAATTGACCATCCGTTCCCGGTCACTGCCTGTGGCACGTGCCGATGGGACGCCCCACGCACTCCGCACGAAAACATCCGAAGCATTCCACAGAGTTCCGAACCATGGTGAAAGCGGCTGATGAACCGCGATGCATCACGACAAACCGGCCCACCCCCCGCGCGTGGAGCCGCGGGGGGGGCGGACCGGTGGGTCGGATGCGCCGGCCGTTCGTCCGGCACTCTTCCACAGAGTTCCGAACCATGGTGAAAGCGGCTGATGAACCGCGATGCATCACGACAAACCGGCCCACCCCCCGCGCGTGGAGCCGCGGGGGGGGCGGACCGGTGGGTCGGCGCGCCGGCCGTTCGTCCGGCACTCTCGCTGTCCTCGTCCCCCCTTCCGTGGTCCGTGCTCGACTGGGTGAGGCGATCAACCCTGGGGAGGTGTGATCTTCTACTGTTCCGACGCGCCGACCGGCTTGCCGTCGGGGCGAATGGCGAACCAAGTTCCGCCGACGCCCTGGCCGTTGGTGTCGCCGGGCTTCTTGTCACCGGCGAAGGTGTAGATCGGCACACAGTCGATGGTCTGCTGCTTCAGTCCGTCGGGCCGGTCGAAGACCACGTAGCCCTGCCCCCGGGGACCGGACCCCTTCAGATCGATACCCTCGGTGTCCTCGGCGTCGACCGGCTCGATGACCGGCCACTTCTCCAGGCACTCGCCGGTGCACGCCGTCTTCATCGGCCAGGGCGAGTCCTTCATGAAGCGGTAGACCGTGTGGCCGTTCTTGTCGACGACGATCTCACCGAGCTTGGCGTCCTTGCGCGTGGACAGACCCGGCAGACCGGCCGCCTCGGCCTCGCTCCCGCCCTGCGCCTTCTTGCCGTCGGGGGCGAGCGCGTACCAAGTGCCTCCCACGCCCTGGCCCTTGACGTCGCCGGCGTTGACGTCCTTCGCGAAGCGGTACGCCGGCCAGCCGTCGACCGTCAGCTGCTTGGTGCCGTCGGACCGGGTGACGGAGCCGAGCAACTCCTTGTCGATACCGGCACCGGCCGTGGCGTCGTCCGCGGGGACCGGGGGCCACTTCGCGGCGCAGTCGCCGTCACAGTTCGACTTGGGCGGAGCCACCGTGTCCTTGTCGAAGCGGTAGAGCGTCAGACCG
This sequence comes from Streptomyces sp. V4I8, assembly GCF_041261225.1. GTDB lineage: Bacteria > Actinomycetota > Actinomycetes > Streptomycetales > Streptomycetaceae > Streptomyces. Next base: position 9,212,346 of record NZ_JBGCCN010000001.1, on the reverse strand, counting down.
GCGCTGTCGGTCAGCACCTTGCCGAGCTCCTGGTTGGTGGAAACGGACAGCTCACCGGCGGAGCCGGCCTGCGTGGCGGCGCTCTCCTGGCCCGCCGCACCGGCGTCGTAACCGGAGCCGTTCCCCAGGCCGGTACCGGCAGTTCCGTAGTCACCGGCCGCGGCCGTGGCACCGACGTTCTGGCTGCTCGCCGACGGGGCCGATTCCTCCCCACATGCCGTCGTCAGCGCCAGCACTGCTACGGCGCTCACCACGAGCGAGGCGCTCCGCCACGAGGTCTTCATCTTCAACTCCCCAATATCACAAGGGTGTTGCAGCGCCCTGCTGCGCCGCCGCACGACAGGAGGTACGCACGAAAGCCACGCTCGTGTTCAACCGGCGCACAAATTTCTTTCCGGAACCTGTGACACCGCCCGCGTCACACCTGTGAATCCCCCACGCCCCACCCGTCCCGCCCACCCCGTCATTCGCCTCGCGTCGCACGCGCGCCTCGGCGGTTACGCGTCCGCCCATGGATCAAACCTTTCGAGGGTCATCCGTCATCCGTTCGAGGCAATCCACTCACTCTCCGGCGTGTGACTGCGCGGACTGGGCTCAAGATCTTCGTCGTGCATGGATACGTACCGACCCAATCCGCCCGCACCACACGGGTGTTGACAGTGCTGACGCTCACCTGGCTCCTGGTGTCGGCACCGGCCGGTATGGCGGAGGCCACCGCTTGCGCGTACGCCGACACCGGCCCGGACGGCGCGAGGGCGGTCGCGGTCGCCGGGACCTTCACCTGGCCGACTCCCCCGCAGTGTCCGACCCCGACACCTACGCCGACGCCGACACCCACCCCGTCGCCCACGCCCACACCCACGCCGTCCCCGTCGCCGGATCCCACACCCACGCCACCGCCGAAACCCACGCCCAGCCCGAGACCGGAGCCGCCGCCTCCCCCTCCGCCGCCGGCGCCCCCGGCTCCTCGGCCCGCGCCGCCCCGCCCGCAGCCGCCCCCGCCGCCCGCGCCCGCCCCGAAGCCGACGCCGACACCCAAGCCGTCGGTCAAGCCCACCCCGAGTCCGTCCGCGACCCCGGTGCACTACCCGCCCTACCGCGCGACCCACCACAGAGGGCCGGCGCACGACGCCCCGTCTCCCCTCACCTTCGTCCTGCTCATCGCGGCGCCCGCCATCGCCGCCGTGGCCGCACTGCGACCGCGCTGACCCTGGAGGCTTCTCTTGCCGGAATGGCTTGTTCTCACCCTCGCGATGCTGGCCGCCTGCGCCGTGGTGGTCATCATCACCCTCCTGCGGCACCGCACGGCGCCCGAGGACGAGGATCCCTCCGAGACCCCGGACGTCATCGAGTACATGACGATGTGGATTGGCGTGGTGTACGCCATCGTCCTCGGCCTGGCCATCGCCGGCGTGTGGGAGGGCCGCAGCGCCGCCCAGGACCATGTCGAGGCGGAGGCCGTGGCGCTGCACGAGATCTCGGAGCGGGTACGGATCTATCCCGCCGAGATCCGCGACCGTATTCGGGAGGATGTCAACGCCTATGTCGGACACGTCGTCACCACCGAGTGGAAGACGATGGCCGACGACGGCCGCATGACCGAGCGCGGCACCGAGCTTCTGCAGCGCGTCCGCGAGGACGTCACCGACTACGAGCCGAGGACGGACTTCGAGGCGCAGGCGTACCAGCCGCTCCTCGACCAGGTGACCGCCGCGGACCAGGCGCGCAACGCCCGGGCGAACTCGACCGGGGAGACCATGCCGGGCGTGGTGTGGTTCGGGCTCATCGCGGGCGGCATCGTCACCATCGGGATGATCTTCGCCCTGCAGATCCGGCGCACCCCCCGCGAACTGGTCCTGGCCGGGCTCTTCTCCGCGCTGATCGCCTTCCTGCTCTTCCTCATCTGGGACTTCGACGCGCCGTACAGCCGTGGTGTCACCGCATCGGCGGAACCCTTCATCGAGCTCTTCCCGCAGGCCAAGGGCTGACAGGCCCTCATCCGACGGGCCGCCGGTGGACACGTGGACGAGCGGACACATGGACACGTCGTCCCCTGAGCGGCCCACAGCGTTGCCCCATTCGTACGACAGCGATCGCGCAGGTGGACGCACCTTCCTAGCGTTTCGGTCATCGAGGTGCATTTCCGTCGCAAGCGGAAAGGGTCCGCAGTTGCTCCTCGGGGAACCGGAGGAACCACCATGCGCGCGATACGCGTCACTTCGGCCGCCCTGCTGGGTGTCACCGCCCTCGCCATGACCGCCCCGGCCGCCCGGGCCGACGAGAGGGACTCGGGTTTCTGGGCCAGGGTGCTGCCCACCACCGTCGCGGCCGGCGGGCAGGTCACCTTGCGGGCTACGGGCTGCGAGCAGAGCGTGACCGTCGCGTCGGCGGTCTTCGACACGGTCACCATCCCCCGGGGGCGGACGACGGCCAGGGCCACGGTCGACCGGGATGCCCGGCCCGGTGCCGTGTACGAGGTGTCGTTCTACTGCGGCACCTTCTGGCAGAGCGTCGACCTCACGATCGCCGGCGGCCGGCCCGCGCCGGTACGGCCCGACCACCCGCAGAAGGGTGTGCACGCGGGCGAGGGGGGCAGCTCCGACGGACTGAACCTCAAGGAGCTCGCCCTGGGCGCCGCGCTCGTCACGGGCGCGCTGGGGACGGCGTACCACCTCTCCCGGCGCCGCACCGAAGAGGACGGCGCCTGATCAGATCGCACGTCCACACGCCTTCGCCCCGGCCCCCTCGTGGGGATCCGGGGCGAAGGCCTGAGCGAAGGCGTGAGGGGGCGGTGGGGATCTGTCCGTGCCGGGCGGCGCGTCAGATCCGCTTCTCCGCGCGGCGCCGCATCCAGAAGACCCCGCCACCGACGATGGCCACGGCGATGAGCCCGCCTCCGATGGCCATGTCGGTCGGCGTCGCCCCGGTGGAGCTGCTGCCGCCGAGACCGCCCTGGACACCGCCGATCACGCTGAAGGCAGCGGGGTTGGTCAGCGTCCTGCCGTCGCACATGACCGTGATGCTGTGGGAGCCCGGCTTCGCGTGCCGGTCGATCATCGCGGTGCCCCGCGCCGTGTTGCTGCCATGCACGGGGCTCAGGCGCGTGGGCCGGAACGCGTCCGAGGTCGCGGTGCCGCCCCGCGGGCAGTTGTCGACGGTGATGGTGAGCTGCCCACCGCGGGCGACGACGCTCGGCATGGCGACGATGTTGCTCGGGCCGACGGGCATGCCGTCCCGTGCGACGGCCGCGGGCGCGGCGAGGCTGAGAGCGGCTACCGCGGTGGCAGCGGCCGCCATGGCACGTGTAGTACGCATGTGATCCTCCGCGGAAGACGCCCCGGGAACCGTCCCCGGTCGATCGGCGAGAAAGCGCCTCCCAGAAAGACCCTCAGATGCCATGCGCGAAGCCGCATTTCGGCGCTGGTCCGTCCTGGTGAGAGGACGCGCCGACCGATCACCCCACAATCGGAATTGCCGCAGGTCACGGACCGTCAGAATTTTCCTGTCGGTGGCAACTCGGATGGCGCACCCGAAGGAGAGCGGACCACCCATTCGTATCTCTGCCGTCGCCGGTTGCGCGCGGGGGACTTAGCGTGCACGTATGCGCGAATGACGGGGCGACGGCCGCGTCGAGAGGGGAAAGCGAATGTCTGCGTCCGAGGCGGCCGAACTGGCCGAAGAGGAGGAGCGGCGGAAGAAGCGTGCTCCCTGGGGTGTGATAGCGCTTGTCCTGCTGACCGGCCTCGCGCTCGTTCGCAATGGCTCGGGCGAGTTCGACGCGGGGCCGCCGCAGCCCGCGTCGGCGGCCGCTCCGGACCGGCGGGTGTCCGGCGGCCTCTTCGCGGGTGCCGCGCAGCCGCTGCCGTACGCGCTGCCGGACCGGGTCAGGATCCCCGGGATCCAGGTGGACGCGCCGGTCATCCCGGTCGGCCTGGACGTGGACGGCTGGGTCGGCGCGCCGCCGCCCGAGGACCCCAATCTGGCGGGCTGGTTCACCGGCTCCGTCTCCCCCGGCGAAAAGGGCACAGCGGTGGTCGTCGGCCATGTCGACAACACCCAGGGCCCCGCCGTGTTCTACGGTCTCGGGGCCCTGCAGAAGGGCAATCGCGTCGAGATCGTCCGCAAGGACGGAAAGACGGCCGTTTTCGAGATCTACGGCATCGAGGTGTTCGAGAAGAACGACTTCCCCGGCGACCGGGTCTACGCCTCCAAGGGGAGCGCCGAATTGCGGGTCATCACCTGCGGAGGCGGTTTCTCCGAGCAGGGTGGTTACGACGGCAACGTCGTCGCTTTCGCCAGCCTGGTCGAGGTTCGCTGAGCGTCCTCGACCGGGCGGGCCAAAGCCGTCCACCGTCTTTCCGGTCCGTCACCCGTACCGCCGTTTCGGGACGGTGACGTAATACCCGGCGTCCAGCAGTTGCGGCAGATAGGTGCGCAGCGCCCGGACACTCTGGGAGCGGTCGCCCCCGGCGTCGTGCGAGAGCACCACGACGCCGGGGGCGGCGCCGTTCTCGACCCGGTCGACGATGGTGTGGGTGCCGGGGGTGGTCCAGTCGAGGGTGTCGACGGTCCAGGCGAGCGGTTCCATGCCCAGTTCGGCGCCGATTTGGAAGGCCGTGCGGTTCCAGGCGCCGTAGGGCGCGCGGAACCAGGCGGGTCGTTCGCCGTAGGTCTCCTCGACGACGTCACTGGTGCGCTCCATCTCCTTGCGGATCCGGTCGCGGCTGAGCCGGGTGAGCAACGGGTGGGACCAGGTGTGGTTGCCGACGACATGGCCCTCTTCGGCCATCCGTGCCAGGAGGTCCTTGTTCTGGACGACCATCTCGCCGCACACGAAGAACATCGCGCGGACGTCGTACTCGCGCAGGGTGTCCAGGATGTACGGCGTGTAGCGGGGGTCGGGGCCGTCGTCGAAGGTCAGCACCATGGTGCGGCCGCGTCCGGACACGCGCAGCAGGGGCGCGCGCCGTACGAGGGTGCGGCGCGGTGCCGCCCTGGGCGGGCCGTACCCCGTCAGGGGCTGGAGGCGGTACGTGGAGGGCTTGAGCGCGGAGCGTGCCTGCGGGCCCGCGACCGGAGCGGCGGCCCGGACCGGCTCGTCGCCGTCGCCCGTGACCGTCGCCAACAGTCCGGCGCTGCCGGCCGCGCCGACGGCGGCGACACCGGCGAGCAGCACGCGGCGTCGCGTGAGCGGACCTGTGGGCAACTGATCCTTCGTCATGACTCATCAGTCGCCCGGTGCGGGACCGACGCACCAGTACGACACCGGTACGGCGGTATCGAAGCACCCGCCCGGCCCAGCCGTGGGGCCGGTGAGGCACCGTCAGCGGCGCCGTACCAGCGGGAACGGCAGGGTCTCGCGGATCGTCAGGCCGGTGAGGAACATGACCAGTCGGTCGACGCCGATGCCGAGGCCTCCGGTGGGGGGCATGGCGTATTCGAGGGCGTCGAGGAAGTCCTCGTCGAGTTCCATCGCCTCGGGGTCGCCCCCGGCGGCGAGCAGGGACTGGGCGGTGAGGCGGCGGCGCTGTTCGACGGGGTCGGTGAGCTCGGAGTAGGCGGTGCCGAGTTCGGTGCCGAAGGCGACGAGGTCCCAGCGTTCGGCGAGCCGCGGGTCGGTGCGGTGCTGGCGGGTGAGCGGGGAGACGTCGGTGGGGAAGTCCTTGTAGAAGGTGGGCAGCTGGGTCTTCTCCTCGACGAGCCGCTCGTACATCTCCAGGACGATGTCGCCGTGGCCGTCGTCGGCGACGTACGGCACGCCCACGCGGTCGCAGTGCCGGTGGAGGCGGAGCAGTTCGGTGCCGGGGTCGATCTCCTCCCCGAGCACCTCGGAGATCGCGCCGTACACCGTCTTGACCGGCCACTGCCCGGAGATGTCGTACTCCTCGCCGTCCTTGTGGGCCAGCGACGAGCCGAAGGCGGCGGTCGCGGCGTCCTGGATCAGCTCGCGGACCAGGTCGAGCATCACGTCGTAGTCGGCGTACGCCTGGTAGGCCTCCAGGATCGTGAACTCGGGGTTGTGCTTGTAGTCGACGCCCTCGTTGCGGAAGGTGCGGCCCATCTCGAAGACCTTCTCCAGGCCGCCGACGCACAGCCGCTTGAGGTACAGCTCGGGTGCGATGCGCAGGTAGAGGTCGAGGTCGTAGGCGTTGATGTGGGTGGTGAAGGGGCGGGCGTTGGCGCCGCCGTGGATCTGCTGGAGCACCGGCGTCTCGACCTCCAGGTAGCCACGTGCCAGAAGGCCCTGGCGCACGGCCTGGACGGCGGTGGAGCGGGCGCGGACCACGTCGCGGGCGGCGGGGCTGGAGACCAGGTCGAGGTAGCGCATGCGGACCTTGGCCTCGGGGTCGGCGAGACCGCGGCGTTTGTCGGGCAGGGGGCGCAGGCACTTGCCGATGAGCTGCCAGGAGGTGACGAAGACGGTGGGTTCGCCCTTGTCGCTGACGCCGGCCGGGCCGGTGGCGGAGATGAGGTCGCCGATGTCGGTGTCGGCGGTGAAGCGGTCGAGTGCGGCGCCGGAGTCCTTGCGGGTGAGGGCGAGTTGGTGGTCGCCCGACCAGTCGCGCAGCACGGCGAAGACGATGCCGCCGAAGTCGCGCACGAGCAAGATCCGGCCGGCGACGGTGACCTGTTCGCCCGCGCGGATGTCGGCGAGGGCGTGGGTGCGGTCCGGGATGCCGACCGGGTAGGGGTCGACGCCGTCGGCGCGCAGCCGGTCGAGGGTGTGGTGCCGGATGCGGACCTGTTCGGGCAGGCCCGCATCCGGCCCGGCGGCCCCGGCCTCGTCCCCTCCGTCGAGGCCGAGCGCCGCCAGCGAGGGCAGTCCTTCGGTGGTCGCAGGACGTGGCCCGCCTCGCGGGTGCCCTTTTCTGCGGAGTTTGTGCAGCGACGGTACGGAGACGAATCCCTCGGCGATGCCGGAGGCGAGGCTGATCCGGGCGAGGGAGGCGGCCTCGCCGTAGCAGATGAAGCGCGGGAACCACTGCGGCTGGTACTTGGCGTTGGAGCGGTAGAGGGCCTCCAGTTGCCACCACTTGGAGAAGAACAGCAGCAGGCGCCGCCACAGCCGCAGTACGGGTCCGGCGCCGATGCGGGCGCCCTCCTCGAAGACCGAGCGGAACACGGCGAAGTTCAGCGAGATCCTGCGGATGCCGGACTTCGGTGCGGCGGCGCACAGTTCGGCGACCATGAACTCCATGACGCCGTTGGGGGCGCGCCCGCGGTCACGGCGCATCAGGTCCAGGGAGACGCCGTCCCCGCCCCAGGGCACGAAGGAGAGCAGGGCGAGCAGTTCGCCGTCCTCGCCGAGGGCCTCCACGAGGAGACAGTCGCCGTCGGCCGGGTCGCCGAGGCGGTCCAGGGCCATGGAGAAGCCGCGTTCGGTCTCGGTGTCGCGCCAGGCGTCGGCCTTGCCGAGTATCTCCTCCATCTCCGTCTCGGTGAGGGTGGAGTGGCGGCGGATGCGGCAGTGGGCGCCGGTGCGGCGGACGCGGTGGACGGCCTGCCGGGTCACTCGCATGTCGCGGCCGTCGAGGTCGAAGTCCGGAACGTTCAGGATCGCCTCGTCGCCGAGCTGGAGGGCACCGAGTCCGGCGCGCGCGTAGGCGGTGGCCCCGTCCTCGGAGGCGCCCATCGCGGCGGGCACCCAGGCGTGCCGGCGGGCCGCGTCCAGCCAGACGGCGATGGCGTGCGGCCAGGCCTCGCGGTCGCCGACCGGGTCCCCGCTGGCGAGGCACACGCCGGCCTCGACGCGGTAGGTGACGGCGGCCTTGCCGCTGGGTGAGAAGACGACGGCCTTGTCGCGCCGGGTGGCGAAGTAGCCGAGGGAGTCCTGGCCGCCGTATGCCTTGAGGAGGGCGCGGATGCGGGCCTCCTCGTCGTCGTGCAGGGCGGCCTCCATGCGCTGCGAGCGGAACAGCGTCGCGGCGGCGTTGAGGAGGGCGAGCGCGCCGAACAGGCCGAGCAGGAAGTACAGGGGGCGGGGCGGGCGTCCGTCGTAGGAGGCGCCGGAGACGAGACCGCCGCAGACCCGGTCGGCGGCCCAGGCCAGCCGCTGGCTCTGCGGCAGCGTGCCGGGGAACAGCTCGACCAGCCCCCAGCCGACCAGGATCCCGACGGCCAGCCCGACGACCAGGACGCCGAAGGCCCGGCGTACGGCGGCGCGGCGGGAGGCGGCGTAGAACTCCCCCCGGGCGACGATCAGCAGGGCCAGGGCGAGGCCGCACACGATCAGGGACGGCAAGGAGTCGGTGTAGTCGCCGAACACCGTGCCGAGCACGTCGGTCAGGACCAGCAGTGCGAGATAGATGACGACCAGCCACCAGGCGATCTTCTTGCGGGCGGCCGTCGCGGCGGCGAGCAGGAAGAGGAAGACGGCGTAGGCGAGGTTGGCGCTGACCGGGACGATGATCTGGTCGAGGGCTTCCACGACCGGGCGGAGCGCGGTCCGCAGGGGTGGGATGAAGGCCAGTAGGACGCAGAGCACGCCCAGGGCGCCGAAGAAGGTCGCGAAGCCCTCCGGCACCCTGCTCAGGAAGCCGTGCCGGGGCGACCGTATCGGGCCCTTGGTGCTCTTCTCCCGGGGGGCCTCCACGGTGGCACTCATGTTCCGACTCTAGGAAGAGCGGGGCCTCCTCGCCCGTCGAGCGTGCTGCCCGACGGCGGGACCTGGGGCTTCCGATAGCCTCCCTGCCGTGACGGAACAGCACTCGCACCGGTTCGAGCGGGGCACGGACGGACCCAAGGTCATCGTGGTCGGGGTGGACGGCTCCGACTCCTCGCTGCGCGCGGCGGCGTACGCCGCCGGCCTCGCGCGACGGCAGCACGCGCTGCTCGCCGTCGTGTACGTGCAGCCGGTGATGACCGCGGGCGCGGCCCTCGGGGCGCCGGTCGCGGAGACGACCGACGAGATCGCCGAGGACCTGATCGCCCAGATCAGGGACGCGACCGAGCGCCTCAAGGGGATATTCGAAGTCCGCTGGGAATTCCACACCTTCCCGGGCGACCCGTACAACGGCCTGGTGAAGGCGGCGGACGACCTGAAGGCCGACGCCGTGGTGGTGGGCGCGTCGGAACAGGCCGGGCACCGGATCGTCGGTTCCGTCGCCGTGCGGCTGGTCAAGGCGGGGCGGTGGCCGGTGACGGTGGTGCCGTAGCGGCGTCGGCGAAGCGTGACGTCAGAGGTCGCGCAGGAAGTCCAGCAGGAGGCCGTTGAACTCCTGCGGCTTCTCCATGTTCGGGTAGTGCCCGACGTCCTGGAGCGTGACCGAGCGGCCGTCGGGCACCGTGCGGGCGACGCGTTCCGCCATGGCGATGCTGTCGGGCGCGTCGAGGGCGCCGTGGATCGCGAGTACGGGGACGTCGATCTTCGGCAGCCGGGACCAGGTGTCGGTCAGGGGCACCTGCCATTGCGTTTCGTCCGGCGTGTGCTTGGCGAGTGTGTGCGCGGACATGTCCCGCAGTCGTCGTACGACGTCGGGGGCGACCTCGTCGACCGTGCGGTGCGGCCCCGCCACGCCCTTCGCGAAGTGGTCGAGCCATCCCTCGATGTCTCCGGCGCCCAGCAGCCGGGCCGCCTCGCTCACATGCTCCAGAGTCGCCGGTTCCGTGAACTCGAACTCGCTGGTCCCGGCGCCGCTGACGACCAGCGCGCGGACCAGTTCGGGGTACTCCAGCGCGGTGTCGGTCACGACCGCCGAGCCCATGCACAGGCCCACCAGGGTCGCGGGCCCGGCGTCGAGGTGGCGTAGCAGGCCGGCGAGGTCGTCCGCCCAGCGGAACGGGCGGCTCGCGTTGGCGGAGAAGCCGTGGCCGCGCACGTCGACGGCGATCACCCGGTGGCGGGCGGCGAGGGCCGGTATCTGGTCGTCGAAGACGCGGTGGTCGGCGTAACCGGAGTGCACCAGCACCACGAGATCCCCGGCACCGGTGTCGCGGTAGGCGAGGTCCCCGTCGGCGGATGCGAAGTAGCTCAGTTCCAAAGCGGCTGTCATGACAACCAAGGTGTCATCTTTCCTCGATTTTGGCAACCAAGGTGTCATGATGGCCGGGTGAACGACATCGACGCACCGCTGCCACCCGACGATCTCGGCCCCCGGATCAGCGAGGTGTTCGACCTGATCGGCGCGCTCTACCGGCGCGGCCTGCGCAAGCTGGAGCAGGGCGAGGCGGTCGAGGGGGTGTCGGTCGGCGTGCGCTCCGTCCTGGTCCTGCTCCACAGGTACGGGCCCATGACGGTGCCTCAGATGGGCCGGGTCATGTCCCTGACCCGGCAGTTCGTGCAGCGCATGGTCAACGACGCGGTGGCCAGGGGCTGGGCCGAGGCCACACCCAACCCCGCACACCAGCGGTCCTCACTGATCCGGATCACGGACGACGGCCAGGCCGTCATCACCGCGGTCCTCGCGCGCGAGCACGCCCTGAACCGGCAGGTCGGCGGCGACCTGACCGAGGCCGAGCTCCGGGCGTGCGTGCGCGTGCTGAAGGAAATGCTGCAGACGTTCGACCACGTGGACATGGACTGACCCACTCATGGACCGGCCTACTCCCCCATGGTGAGCCCGTCCTTCCCCGCCCCGCGGCTCAGCACGACGTCCCGGATCCGGTCCCGGACGCCCCGTACGTCGGCCCCCTGGGCGAGCGCCCGGTTGAGGTTGACCACCCGGCCGGCGTCGATGTCGAACAGCTGGGGCACGAACTCGGCCTTCGACACCTCCCAGCGGCCGCCCTTGCGGTCCGGCGGGGTGAAGGTGAAGCGGCCGAGGGTGGACTGGTTGCCGCGCGGGTCCTGTACGCCCTGGTCGTTGTACATCGCGCCGGCGATCTGATCGCCCATGCCGTAGACCACCCAGGTGCCGTTGACCTTCTCGTACGCCTGCGGGACATGGGCGTGGGTGCCGAGGATCAGGTCGATGTCGGGGCGGTCGCCGGTGCGGGCGGCCGTGAGGCCGCGGGCCAGGGTCACCTGTTCGTCATCGGGGGTGTCCTGCCATTCGGTGCCCCAGTGCAGCGATACGACGACCACGTCGGCGCCCGCCTTCCGGGCGGCGCGGGCGTCCGCCCGGATCCTGTTCTCGTCGATCAGGTTGACCGCCCAGGGCTGCTCCGGCGGGAGCGGGGTGCCGTTGACGCCGGACGTGTAGGCGAGGTGCGCGACCTTGGCCGGACCGGCGCGCAGCACGGTGACCTTACGGGCCTCGCCCTCGGTGCGTGCCGTTCCCGCGTGCCGCACCTTCGCCCGGTCGAGGGCGTTCAGCGTGCGCAGGATGCCGGCGGCGCCGTCGTCGAGGCTGTGGTCGGAGGCGGTGGAGCAGCCGTCGTAGCCGGTGGCGGCGAGCCCCTGGGCCACCTCGGGCGGGGACTTGAAGAGGGGGTAGCCGGTGTACTTGCCCTTCTCGCCGTAGACGGTCTCCATATGACACAGCGCCAGATCGGCCCGGGAGACGACCGATTTGGCGCCGGCGAGCATCGGGCGGAAGTCGTATCCCGTGCCGCCCGAGTCGAAACGCGCGCGTTCGATGATCGAAGTGTGCGGCAGGACGTCGCCGGAGGCGACGAGCGTGAAGCCGCGAGGCCCCTTGCCGGAGGGGCCCGACTGCCCCGAGGCCTCCTGGCTCTGGGCCTGACAGGCGGCGCCTGCCGCGAGAACGGCCGTCGCAGCGAGGGCCACAAGTCGACTGCGTGCGATCATCGGCTCACCCCTTGTGGTCGTATATACGGATCAATAGGTACGAAGCCCTACCCGGTCGCAAACAATCGGGCCACTTTCATTAGCCCGTCCGGCGCGTTCCCCTAGGCGGAAGGGACCGTTCGTCGAACCGTTCGCCGACGCGATCGACCGTCCGCCGCAGATCCGTGTGCGTGCCCTGTCCCGGGAACGGTCGCCTGCGATGCCATACGGCCATGACGGCCGGAACCACCCTCACGAACGGGACGACGACCGCCGAGCACGAGCTCGCCGCACTGCAGCGGGAGCACGGCCGGCCCCTCTTCGCGCTCCTGCTCCGGCTCTGCGACGGCGACCGGCAGCGAGCCGAGGACCTCGTCCAGGAGACACTGGTGCGCGCCTGGCAGCATCCCGAGGCCCTGCGCGCCGACGACTTCGACTCCGTACGGCCGTGGCTGATGACCGTCGGCAGGCGGCTCGCGATCGACGCGCGGCGGGCCCGGCAGGCGCGGCCGCCGGAGGTCGGGGACGCGATCCTGGAGAACGCGCGGGTGATCTCCGACCATGCCGAGCGGGCCGCGGAGATGCTCGACGTACGCGAGGCTGTGAAGACACTCACTCCGGAGCACCGTGAAGTCCTGGTGCTTGTGTATTTCCAAGGGGCGAGTGTTGCGGAAGCCGCGCAGGCCCTGGGAATCCCGCCCGGTACGGTGAAGTCCCGCGCGTACTATGCGCTGCGCGCCCTGCGCCGGGTGCTTCCGGGGTACGCGGCCGACCTGCGGTGAAACCAATGGCTGAGTCAAACCTCCGTAAAGCGCCTTGCTGAACACCCCGGTTGAGTAATCGGCTGTCCTCATCCGTGTTCCGGATTGGGCCAGGGCCCAAGGCCCCGGGGTAGGGCGACGCACTCACCGGAGGAAGGCAGGAAGGGATGCTGCACAGAGGTCAAGAGAGCACGGACGGCACCGGCGGCGGTGAACTCACCGTCCCCATGGCGTGGTTGTACGCCGAGTACATCGCCGACGAGCTGCTGCGGACCGGCGATCTCATGCCGCCGACGTCCTTCGAGTTCCGCGCGGGGCGCGATGCCCTGGCGCTGACCATCTTCCTGTCCGACACCGACGGCGAGCTCTCCGGCATCCGGGTCGTCACCCAGCTGGAGACCTGGCTGTCGCTGACGGCCTACGACCAGCCGTGGCAGGACTGGGTGTGCGAACGCATGGCGGGCCTCGCGGCCGAGGCGGTCGAGTCCGGCGGGCCCGCGCCCGATCTGGAGCTCGCCGAGGCGGCCTGGCGCTGGCTGGAGGAGACCGAGCTGCTCGCACCCGATCTGAACGCGGTGCCGGGCGGCGGTGCGCCGGTGGGAGAGGACGAGGGACCGAAGGTGTGGACGCCGGCGTGGCAGCTCGGACTGCCGCTCGGGCACCTCGCCATCCATCTCTTTTAAGTTCCTTTCTCCTCGGACCAATCCTCGGCTCCGGCCGCTCCGAATCCTTTGGTTGCGATTCTGTGGGCGGCTTGAGTGATTCGACTGACTGGTGCGTACCAGTGGGCGCAAGGAGTAACCCACCCCACACCCAACGGCACGAGGATTCGGCATGAGGTCCCTGGAGAGGCATCGCGACGTCGCCGCGTACGCGCTCGGCGTGCTGAACGAGGCGGAGGCGTTCCGCTTCGAGGACCACCTCATGGAGTGCCCCCGCTGCGCGGCACACGTGACCGAGTTCGGGCCCATCACCCGCCAGTTGATGCTGTACCGGCGGGCCACGCCCCGATTCGTGCACCCCATGACCAAGCCGGGCCCGCAGCTGCTGAACCGGCTGCTCGAAACGGTGGCGGCCCGCCATCGCGCCCGGCGCCGGCGCACCATGTACGCCGTGGCCGCCTCCGTGGTGATCGCCCTCGCCGGGCCCGGCGTCGCAATGATGGCGAGCGGCGACAGCCAGGCCACCCAGGTCGTCCAGGCGACCGACGCGCGCTCGGGTGTGTGGGCCCAGGTCACCACCGAGAACGAGGCCTACGGCAGCAAGGTGGAGCTGAAGGTGAAGGACGGGTCGGGTCCGCGTCCCTGCCATCTGATCGCCATCGGCAGGGACGGCGCGGAGGAGACCGTGACGAGTTGGCACGCCTCCGACCACGGCTCCCGGGAGAACACCATGACGGGCGCCTCGGCGATGCACTCGGACGAGATCGTCCGCTACGAGGTCAGGACGGCGGGCGGGGAGCACCTGGTGACGCTCGAGCCCCGGTGAGCCGTAACCGTCCGCTTCACTTCAGCAGCCGCGACAGTCTCCGGTCCGCCAGTGGCTTCCCGCCCGTCTGGCATGTCGGGCAGTACTGCAGCGAGGAGTCGCTGAAGGAGACCTCGCGGATCGTGTCGCCGCAGACCGGGCAGGGCTCGCCGGTACGGCCGTGGACGCGCAGGCCGCTCTTCTTCTCGGCCTTCAGGCGCCCGGCCGCCACCCCGCGGGAGCGCTCGACCGCCTCGGTGAGGGTCGTCCGCAGGGCCTCGTACAACCGCGCCGTCTCCTCGGGTGTCAGTGAGGCCGCCAGCTTGAAGGGGGACATCTTCGCCGCGTGCAGGATCTCGTCGCTGTAGGCGTTGCCCACCCCGGCGATGAGGCCCTGGTCGCGCAGGGCGCCCTTGAGCTGGCGGCGCTCGTCCCTCAGCAGGGCCGCGAGGCGCGTCTCGTCGAAGTCGTCGGCGAGCGGGTCCGGCCCGAGGCGGGCGATGCCCGGGACCTCCTGGGGATCGTGCACGACGTACACCGCCAGGCGCTTCTGGGTACCGGCCTCCGTGAGGTCGAAGCCGGCGCCGGTCTCCAGGGCCACGCGCAGCGCGAGCGGTCCCTTGCCGGGACGGGGCAGGCCGCTCGGCAGCTCGTCCTTCCAGTGGAGCCAGCCCGCGCGGGCCAGGTGGGTCACCAGATGGGGGCCGTCGGCCGTGACGAGGTCGAGGAACTTGCCGTGGCGGCGCACCGCGGTGACCTCATGGCCCTCGACGGCGGTGACCGGCGGGTTGTACGTCTTCAGGACGCTGATCGCGACGGGCAGCACCCTGACCACCTCATGGCCGACCAGGTGCTCGGTCAGGAAGTCCTTGAGCGCTTCGACCTCGGGGAGTTCCGGCATACGTCCAGAGTGCCACCCGGCACCGACAGCATCGGCTCACTGCGGCTCAGCTCCGCTCCGGCACCACGAACTCGCACCACACCGCCTTGCCGCCACCTCGGGCCTCCACGCCCCACACGTCCGTGAGCAGGTCGACGAGGAGCAGACCGCGGCCGGAGACACCCGACTCCCCCGCCTCGCGGCGGCGTGGCAGGGCGCTGGAGGAGTCCTCGACCTCGACGCGCAGCCGGCGTTCGGAGCCGGCGAGGACCCGCAGGGTCACCACGGCGGAGCCCTCGGTGTGCATGAGGGCGTTGGTGATCAGCTCGTCGGCGACCAGCTCGATCTCGTCGGCCCGGTCACCTGCGCTCCAGGCGCGCACGGCGGCGCGGATCATGTGCCGGGCCCCGGTGAGGGCCTCGGGGTCGCCGGGGGCGACGTGCTGCTGGAGGCGGCCGCCGGCCTGCGGGGCGTCCAGGACGCGGCGGCGCAGCAGGAGCAGGGCGACGTCGTCGTCACCGCCGCGTTCCTCGGCGACGTCGATGAGGCGGTCCGCGAGGCCGCGTACGTCGCGCGGGCCGGTGGCGATGAGGGCGGTGAGGGCCTGCATGCCGTCGTCCAGGTCGGCGCCGGGCTGCTCGACCAGGCCGTCGGTGCACAGCAGCAGGGTGTGGTCGGAGTCCAGCTCGATGGTGCCGACCGGGTATTCGAGCCGCCCGAACTCCGCGGACAGGCCGAGCGGCAGCCCGCCCTCGACGGGGACGCGCCGGCAGGCACCGCCGGGCTCCCGCAGCAGCGGGTCGATGTGGCCGGCCCGGACCACCTGGACGACGCCGGTGGACAGGTCGGCCTCCGCGTACAGACAGGTCGCGAAGCGGTCGGTGTCCAGCTCGTGCAGGAACACGGAGGCGCGGGCCATCACCGTGGCCGGGGTGTGCCCCTCGGCGGCGTAGGCGCGCAGCACGATGCGCAGCTGGCCCATGACTGCGGCGGCGTGCGTGTCGTGGCCCTGGACGTCGCCGATGACGGCGCCGACCCGGCCGCCGGGCAGCGGGATCAGGTCGTACCAGTCGCCGCCGATGTCCCTGCCGAGGGAGCCCGAGCGGTAGCGGACGGCGACGTCGGCACCGGGCACGCTGGGGATGGTGCGCGGCAGCATGGCCTGCTGGAGGCCGGTGGCGAGGTCCTTCTCCTGCTCGTAGAACATGGCCCGCTGCAGGCTCTGCGCGATGCTGCTGCCGAGGGCGACGAGCACGTTGCGGTCCTGGGTGCTGAACCCGCTGCGGTCGCTGTAGAGCAGGCCGATGGCGCCGATCGGCCGGGCCTGGGCGATCAGCGGCATGTAGGCGGCGGCCGTGATGTTCAGGTCGGTGATGTGCGGCCAGAGGATCGGGTAGCGTTCCGCGAACTCCTCCGGCGACTCGATGAAGCGCGGGCTGAGGGTCCGGACGACCTCGCCCATCGGATACGGCTCGTCGATCCGGGTGACCAGGGTCCCGGGCACGAAGCTGCCCGCGGGGCCCTCGGCCACCAGCCGGATCCGGCCGGCCTCGACCAGGCCCATGACCAGGCTGGTGGCACCGAGGTGGGTGATGCCTTGGGTGTCCTTGAGGACGTCGATCACGTCCTGCACGGTCCGGGCGTGGGCGAGGGCGGCCGTGGTGAGCTGGACGACGCTGGTCTGCTGGCGCCGTGCCTCGTCCTCCGCCGCCTGCTCGCGCCGCTCCTCGATCTCGGCGAGTTCGTCGGTGGCGTCCCGGACGATGCCGATGATGCGGCGCGGGCGGCCCGTCTCGTCACGGCGGATGTAGCCCTGGGTGTGGGTCCATCGCCGGGTGCCGTCGCGGCAGCGGATCCGGAAGTAGACGCCGTAGTTCTCCCTGCCGTCCTTCATGGCCTGGGAGACCAGGCCGTCCAGCCGGTAGGCCTCGGGCGGGGGGACCCGGATCGCCAGGGTCGCGGGGTTGCCGTCGTATTCGTCGGGGCGCAGGTCGAAGACCTCGTGGGCCTGGGCGTCCATGTGGAACAAACCGGAGTCCAGGTCCCAGTCGAAGCTGCCCATGCGGTTGAGCGCCAGGATCGGATCCGGGTGGGCGGGCCAGTCGTCCGGGAGTGACAGGGCGCTCGCTCCCCGATCAACCATGGGGCCACCTTGCCAGGAATCGCCGGATTCTTCGACCGGGGCGACGGAACGGCCTTCGCTCGGTTCCACGACCGCTCCCAGGCGTCGGTCAGCCGTCGAAGACGTCGGTGGGGCTGCCGAAGATGCTGTCGGCGGTGCCGGGGTCGTCGGGGATCAGCCCGCCGCCGTCGGGCACGTCGGGGTTGTCGGGGACGGTCTCGGGGCCGGTCTCGGGGCCGGTCTCCTCCGGGGTGTCCCGGGAGTCGGGGGACGACGGGGAGGCCGGGGAGGTCGGGGAACCCGGAGAGGTGTCCGGTTCCGTTCGGGAGTCGGAGGGGGTGGGCTCATCGGGCGACTTCGGGGACTCCTGGGACTCCGGGGACTCCTGGGCCTCCGGGGACTTCGGGGACGCGGGCGAAGACGGCGAGGCGGGTGCGCGACCGGGGTCGGCCGTAGGCGTCGGCGTCGGTGCCGTGCCGGTGGCCGTGGGGCAGTCGTCGGGAGCGGTGTCCCCCGCGTCCGTCACGTCCGCCGGGGTCCGGTGCGGCGACTCGCCGGTGGGGCGGGGGGCGACCGTGGCCGTCGGGGTCGCGCAGTCGGTCGGCGGTTTCGGCGGGGAGGTGGGCTCGCCGGGCGCGGCGTTGGAGGCGCTGTCGTGCGGATGCGGCTTCGGGGGCCGTACGACATGGTCGCGTTCGTGGCCGCGATGACCGACGGGCCGTTCGATCCAGGTGTTGTCGACGAGGTCGATGATCGTGATGTTGGTGATCACCTGCGTCGTGGGGGCCACCACGATCACCTGGTTCGGCCGGTATCCGGACCAGGGCCGGCCGCTGGTGCCGGGTGTGCCCCGCAGGCCGACGGGCGGGGCGAGCGGGTTGCCGCAGGCGCAGCGGACGCGCGGCACCCCGTGGCCGTCGACGAGAACGGCGGTGCCCGCCTGCAGGACGGACTGGTAGCCGGTCCCCATGCCGTCGCGGAACCCGTGGTTGGTGACCCGGGTGTCGGCGCGCAGCACGACCGAGGTCAGTCCGCGCAGATAGCCGGGGATCGACGTCTGGGAGATGCCCGCGGCCTGGGCGAAGACACGTCCCTTGGCCCGGTCGGCGGTGAGCTGGTCGATCTGCCGCCGGACATCGCAGCTGCCGGCGCCCCGGGTGCCGCCGTACAGACCGGGCGTCTCGCCGGACAGTGACTGGAGCCCGGCCCGGCCCGAGTGCGCCGGCCTCGGCGTTCGGGTGACCGGCGAAGGAGTGGCGGCCGAGGTGGCCGTGGAGTCGGTGAAGGGGTCCGGCCCCTGGTCCGCGACGGGCTGGAGGAAGACCTCGCCGCCCGCTCGCGTGTCCTTGTCTCCGCCGCCACCGCATCCGGCGACGACGAGCGCCGCCGAGAGCGCGCAGGCCGCGAGGAGGGCTCGGGTGGGTGTCCGCACCACGTCCTCCCGCCGGTTGTCGGGCATTTCGCCGTGCACTTCGCCCCTATTGTCTGTTTCACTCGCTCGGGTTACGCAAGCGGAGACGTGATATACGGAGAGTCACCTGGGTCGGGTGGCGCGACAATGAGGAAAGGAGGAGACGGGCCGTGGAGTGGTTCATCGCACCGGAGTACTGGACGAGCCGGCTGGTCTTCCAGCGGGCTCTGGCCGGCGTGTATCTCTTCGCTTTCCTGACGGCGGCCCTGCAGTTCCGGGCGCTGACGGGTGAGCGCGGCATGCTGCCCGTGCCGCGCTTCGTCGAGCGGGTGCCCTTCAAGGCGGCCCCCAGCCTGTTCCAACTCCACTACTCGGACCGCTTCTTCGCCGCCTGCGCCTGGTCGGGCTGCGCGGTGTCGGCGGCGCTGCTGGCCGGGCTGGACAACGCCGTGCCCCTGTGGGGCGCCATGCTGCTGTGGCTGGTCCCGTGGGCGCTGTACCTGTCGATCGTGAACGTCGGCCAGACCTGGTACTCGTTCGGCTGGGAGTCGCTGTTGCTGGAGGTCGGCTTCCTCGCCGTCTTCCTGGGCAACGACGAGGTGGCGCCGCCGATCGTGGTGCTGTTCCTGCTGCGCTGGATCCTGTTCCGCGTGGAGTTCGGGGCGGGCCTGATCAAGATGCGCGGCGACGAGTGCTGGCGCAAGCTGACCTGCCTGGACCACCATCACGAGACCCAGCCGATGCCGGGCCCGCTGAGCTGGTTCTTCCACCATCTGCCGAAGCCGGTGCACCGGGTCGAGGTGGCCGCCAACCACGTCACCCAACTCCTCGTGCCCGTCCTCCTCTTCACCCCGCAGCCGATCGCTACGGCGGCCGCCGCGCTGATGATCGTCACCCAGCTGTGGCTGGTCCTGTCGGGCAACTTCTCCTGGCTGAACTGGATCACGATCGTGCTGGCCCTGTCGGCGATCGAGTTCCCCGGTGATCGACCGTCCGTGCCCGGCGCGCCCCTGTGGTACGAGGTCGTGGTCCTCGCGGTCGCCGCGCTCCTGGTCGGCCTGAGCTACCACCCGGTCGCCAACATGATCTCCCGCCGCCAGATCATGAACCGCTCCTTCGACCCGCTCCATCTGGTCAACACCTACGGCGCGTTCGGCAGCGTCAGCCGGATCCGGTACGAGGTGGTGATCGAGGGCACCGACGACGACGTACCGCGGGAGGACTCCGACTGGCGGGAGTACGAGTTCAAGGGCAAGCCGGGTGATCCCCGGCGCTGGCCCCGGCAGTTCGCGCCCTACCATCTGCGGCTGGACTGGCTGATGTGGTTCGCCGCGCTGTCCCCCGCGTACGCCGGGTCCTGGTTCGGCACGCTGGTGGAGCGGCTCCTGGAGAACGACCGTGACACCCTGAAGCTGCTGCGCCGCTCGCCGTTCCCGCCCGACGCGCCGCCGCGCTACGTCCGCGCCCGCCTCTTCCGGTACCGCTACACGACCTGGCGTGAGCTTCGGGAGACGGGCGCGTGCTGGGAGCGGACCTATGTGCGGGAGTATCTTCCGCCGACCAGGCTGGCCGGGGTGGCTCAGAGGTCGTAGACGCGGATGGCGGTCGTCTCGAAGATCTGCTGCTGGTCGGACTCCCCGGTCAACTCCATTGCTGTGTCGAACACTTGGCGGTACGACGCCGCCAGCGTGCACACCGGCCAGTCGGAGCCGAACATCAGCCGGTCCGGGCCGAAGGCGTCCAGGACGACGCCGGCGTACGGGCGCAGGTCGTCGACCGTCCAGGAGGCGGGGTCGGCCTCCGTGACCATGCCGGAGAGCTTGCAGACCGTGTTGGACAGGGCGGCCAGGGAGCGGACCGCTGTCTCCCAGGGGGCTCGCTCGCCCGAGGCGATGGGCGGTTTGCCCAGGTGGTCCAGGACGAAGGTGAGGCCGGGGTGGTCCGCGGCGGCCTTGACGCAGGCGGGCAGCTGGTGCGGCAGCACCACCAGGTCGTAGACCAGTCCGGCGTCGGTCACGGCGGCCAGTCCGCGGCGTACATCCGCCCGCAGCAGCCACTCCGGGTCGGGCTCGCCCTGCACCTGGTGGCGGATCCCCTTGAGGTACCGGCCCCCGGGCAGCTCACGCAGCCGGGCCAGTTCCTCGGCGACGTCCGGTCGGGTCAGGTCGGTCCAGCCGACGACGCCCGCGATCAGGTCGTGCTCGGCGGCGAGGGCCAGGAACTCGGGGGTCTCCTCGGGGACCGTGATCGTCTGGACCAGTACCGTGCGGTCCACACCGGCGGCCCGCACCTCGGGGTCCAGGTCGGCGACGGTGAAGTTCCTTCGGAGCGGCTGGAGTTCGGGGCCGGTGATCCAGTCCTGGTCCCGCACCGAGAGGTCCCAGACGTGGTGGTGGGCGTCGACGACCGTCACGGCAGCTCCCATACGACGGGCAGGCCGGCGTCCGCGCCCTCGTCGGAGTAGTCGTGCACCACGTCGAGCAGTTCGGCCATGCGGGCCTGCCAGGCCACGTTGACCGGAAGTTTCTCCAGCTCGGCGAGGAGGCGGCCGTAGTCCTCGCACTCCAGGAGGTGGAAGAGGTCGGTGCCGCTGCGCCAGATCGTCCAGGAGGTCGCTCCGGCGGCCCGGATGGCGTCCGTGAGCTCCTTCGGGACCTCGCGGTGGGCGGCGTCGTACTCGGCGACGCGGTCCGCGCGGACCTTGGTGTGCAGGGCGACTCTCATCACGGCTCCTCGGTCACCAGAAGTCCGGTCTCCCGTAGCTCCTGCCAGAAGGCGGCGGGGACCGGCGTGGCGAACTGATCGACGCAGTCATGGACTTCGGCGGCCGAGCGGGCGCCCACCAGCACGCTCGCCACGGCCGGATGGGCCACGCAGAAGGCCAGCGCGGCGGCGCGCAGGGTGATGCCGTGACGCCGCGCGATCTCCTTCATGCGCACGGCCTTGTGCAGCAACTCACCCGGCGCCTCGGCGTAGTTGTACGTCGCCCCCGGCTTGGGATCCGCGAGCAGACCCGAGTTGAAGGCACCGCCGATCACCACGGAGACCCCTCGCTCCACAGCGGCGGGCAGCAGTTCCGCGAGCGCGCTCTGGTCGAGCATCGTGTACCGGCCCGCGCACAGCACCGCGTCGACGTCCGTGTCGCGGACGAAGCGGGTGAGCATCTCCGCCTGGTTCATGCCGGCGCCGATCGCGCCGACCACGCCCTCCGAACGGAGCTTCTCCAGGGCCGGGTAGCCCTCCCGGAAGGCCTGCTCGGCGTGGTCGTCGGGGTCGTGGAGGTAGACGACGTCGACGCGGTCGAGGCCGAGCCGCTCCAGGCTCGCCTCCAGGGTGCGTCGTACGCCGTCCTCGCTGAAGTCCCAGACGCGGCGGTGCGTGGCGGGGACGGCGAAGCCGTGGGCGAGGTCGTCGCCGCCCGCGTCCGACGGCTCCAGGCGGCGGCCCACCTTGGTCGAGACCGTGTACTCCTCGCGCGGGAGTTCGCGCAGGACCGCGCCGAGTCGGCGTTCGGACAGCCCGAGGCCGTAGTGGGGTGCGGTGTCGTAGTAGCGGATGCCGCGCTGCCAGGCGGCGGACACCGCTTGATGCGCCTGCTCGTCGGTGACCTCGGTGTAGAGGTTGGCGATGGCGGCGGCTCCGAAGCCGAGTCCCCGGGGGATGCTCACTGGCCCCCCGGCCGCAGACGCAGCCCCTGCATGCCGCCGTCGACGGCGAGGGCGGTGCCGGTCGTGGCCCCGGAGAGCGGGCTGGCCAGATAGGCGACGGCGCCCGCGACCTCGGCGGCCGAGACGAGGCGGCCGGTGGGCTGGCGGGCCTCCAGGGCGGCGCGCTCGGCGGCCGGGTCGGGCGCGGAGTCGAGGAGGCGGCCGACCCAGGGCGTGTCCGCCGTGCCGGGGTTGACGCAGTTGACGCGGATGCCCTCGCGGACGTGGTCGGCGGCCATCGCGAGGGTGAGGGAGTACACGGCGCCCTTGGTCGCGCTGTAGAGCGCGCGCTGCGGGAGCCCTGCGGTGGCGGCGATGGAGCAGGTGTTGACGATCGCCGCGTGCGAGGAGGCGCGCAGATGCGGGAGGGCGGCGCGGGCCACCCGGACCATGCCGACGACATTGACGTCCATGACCCGGTGCCACTCGGCGTCGTCGTTGTCCTCGACGGTCCCCTGGGCGCCGATGCCGGCGTTGTTGACCACCACGTCCAGTCCGCCCAGGTCGGCCACGGCGGCCGCCACGGCGGCGCGTACGGAGGCGTCGTCGGTCACATCGGCGCGGTAGGCGAGCAGTGGCTTCTCCACCGACGACGGGTCGAGGTCGAGGACGGCGACCTGGGCGCCGCGGGCGGCGAGGAGTTCGGCCGTGGCCCGGCCGATGCCGGAGGCGCCTCCCGTCACCAGCGCCTTGAGACCGTCGAAGTCGCTCATGCCGCGTGCCCCTTCTTCTGCGTCTGGAGGTCGGCGGCCCAGAAGGCGCCGTCCGGGAACGTGTACCGCGCGATCGACTCGGGTCGCATGGCGGCCGAGAAGCCCGGCGCGGTGGGTGCCGTGTAGTGACCTTCCCTGATCACCACCGGGTCGAGGAAGTGGTCGTGCAGATGGTCGACGTACTCGATGACGCGGTCCTCGGTGGTGCCGGTCACGGCCACGTAGTCGTACATCGACAGGTGCTGGACGAGTTCGCACAGGCCGACGCCGCCCGCGTGCGGGCACACCGGGACGCCGAACTTGGCGGCGAGCAGCAGGATGGCGAGGTTCTCGTTGACGCCGCCGACGCGGGCCGCGTCGATCTGGAGGACGTCGAGGGCGCCGGCCTGGAGGAGCTGCTTGAAGACGACCCTGTTCTGCACGTGCTCGCCGGTGGCCACCTTCACGGGGGCGACGGCCTTGCGGATCGCGGCGTGGCCGAGGACGTCGTCGGGGCTGGTGGGCTCCTCGATCCAGTACGGGTCGAACTCCGCGAGGGCCTTGGTCCAGCGGATCGCCTCGTCGACGTCCCAGCGCTGGTTGGCGTCGACGGCCATGCGGATGTCCGGCCCGACGACCGCGCGGGCGACGCGGCAGCGCCGTACGTCGTCCTCCAGGTCCGCGCCGACCTTCAGCTTGATCTGCTGGAAGCCGCCGGCGACGGCCTCGGCGGCGAGGCGCGTGAGCTTGTCGTCGTCGTAGCCGAGCCAGCCGGCGGAGGTGGTGTAGGCGGGGTAGCCGCGCTCCAGGAGCCGGGCCGTGCGCTCCTGCGCCCCTTCCCGGCCCCGGCGCAGGATGGTCAGCGCCTCCTCGGGTGTGAGCGCGTCGGTGAGGTACCGGAAGTCGATCTGACGGACGATCCACTCCGGGTCGGCGTCGGCGAGGAGGCGCCAGAGGGGCTTGTCGGCCCGCTTGGCGGCCAGGTCCCACACGGCGTTCATGACGGCGCCGATCGCCATGTGCATCACGCCCTTCTCGGGGCCGAGCCAGCGCAGCTGGCTGTCGCCGATCAGGTCGCCGTTCAGGGTCCCCGGGTCGCCGCACAGTTCGTCGACGGAGCGGCCGACGACATGCCCGCGCAGTGCCTCGATCGCGGCGACCTGGACCTCGTTGCCCCTCCCGATGGTGAACGTGAATCCGTGCCCCTCCAGCCCGTCCACGCCTTCCTGACTGTCCGTGCGCAGCACGACGTACGCGGCCGAGTAGTCCGGGTCCGGGTTCATCGCGTCGGAGCCGTCGAGCTCGCGCGAGGTGGGGAAGCGGATGTCATAGGTGTCGACCGCGGCGATGCGGGCGGGGGTCGGGGACACAGAAGGCCTTTCGGTAGGTGACGTCGACGAGAGGGTCGGCGCGGGGGTCGGCGCGGGGTCAGTCCTGCGCCCGACCCGTCGTCACTCGGGCGATCATGAGGGCGACCAGGATGATTCCGCCGTAGATGGCCTGGATCCAGAAGGACGGCACCTGGGCGAGGGTGAGCAGGTTCTGGACGACGCCGAGGAGGAGTACGCCGGTCAGGGCGCCGAACATGGTGCCCTTGCCGCCATCCAGGCTGATGCCGCCGATCACCGCGGCCGCGAACACGGTGAAGATCATGTTGTTGCCCTGGTTGGCGCTGATCGCCCCGACGTAGCCGGTCTGGATGATCCCGCCGACGGCCGCGAGGGCGCCCGCGACGACGAACACGCCGAGCATCACGCGCTCGACCCGGATGCCGGCCGCGCGGGCCGCGTCCGCATTGCCGCCGATGGCGTACAGGGCGCGTCCGAC
Organism: Streptomyces sp. V4I8; assembly: GCF_041261225.1. Classification (GTDB taxonomy): domain Bacteria; phylum Actinomycetota; class Actinomycetes; order Streptomycetales; family Streptomycetaceae; genus Streptomyces. Next base: position 9,187,811 of record NZ_JBGCCN010000001.1, on the reverse strand, counting down.
ACGGTGGTACTTCAGCACGAACCCGGTGATCGCGAAGGCGGCCGCCGCGAGCCACACCGACATCGGGATGCCGATGAACGTCGTGGTGGCGAGGGAGTAGAAGCTGTCGGGCATCCCGAACAGCGTCTTGCCCTTGGTCGCGCCGACCAGCAGACCGCGCAGGACGATCAGCATCGCGAGCGTCACGATGAACGCGTTCAGCTTGAACCTGACGACCAGGATGCCGTTGAAGGCCCCGACGGCCCCGCCCACCGCGACGATCGCCGCCATGGCCAGGGCGGCGGGGAGTTCGGTGCCCCAGCCGGAGCTGGCGGCGGGCAGCACGAGGAGCGCTCCCACAGCGGGCGCGATACCGACGACGGACTCCAGGGAGAGGTCGAACTTGCCGGTGATCAGGACCAGTGACTCGGCCAGCACGACCATCGCCAGCGCGGCGGAGGCGCCGAGGATGGAGATCAGGTTGCGCTCGGTGAGGAACGAGTCGTTGACCACCGCGCCGAGTACCAGGAGCAGCAACAGGGCCGGTACGAGGGCGAGTTCGCGGGCGCGGCGGAGCAGGACCGTCCTGGCCGCACGGGCGTCCGGCACCTTCACGGGCAGGGCCGGTGGGGCCTTGGTGTCAGCCATTGCGGTCCACTCCTTCGATGGCGGCGATCAGCTCGTGGTCGTGCCAGCCCGCCGGGTGCTCGGCGACGACACGGCCGTGGAACAGGACGAGGACGCGGTCGCAGCGTCGCAGGTCGTCGAGTTCGTCGGAGACGACGAGTACGGAGGTGCCGTCCTCGCGGGCGCTGTCCATGCGGGCGAGCAGGGACTCCTTGGACTTCACGTCGACGCCCGCGGTGGGGTTGATCAGCACGAGCAGACGGGGGTCGGAGGCGAGGGCGCGGGCCATGACGACCTTCTGCGCGTTGCCGCCGGACAGGTCGGAGACGGGCTGGTCGGGGCCCTCGGTGTGGATGTCGAGGCGTTCGATGAGGGCACGGGCGAAGCCGCGCTTGCGGTCGGTGCCGACGAAACCGAAGCGGCCCAGCCGGTCCAGGACGCTCATCGTGGCGTTGTCGCCGATGGTCATGCCGGCGACGAGCCCCTGGTCGTGCCGGTCCCGGGGCACGCACGCGACGCCCGCCTCGAGGGCGGCCCGCACATCCCCGAACGGCAGCCGCTCACCGCCCAGTCGAGCGGTCCCGCCCGTCGGGGTGTGCAGCCCCGCGAAGGACTCGGCCAGCTCCACCTTGCCGCTGCCGCTGATCCCGGCGAGTCCTACGACCTCGCCGTGGCGGACGGTGAGGTCGATGTTCTCGTACGCCGGTGAGGTGAGCCCGCGGGCTTCGAGCAGGACGGGGGCGTCCTGGTCGACGTCCCCGGGGTCGACGGCCTGCTCGGCGATGGCCTCCAGGGACTCCCCCGCCATGGCCTCCACCAGGGCCCGGCGCGGGAGTTCGGCGACCGGGGCGGTGGTGATCCAGCGCGCGTCCCGCAGGACCGTGACGGTCTGGCAGACCTCGTACACCTCCTGGAGGTGGTGCGAGATGAACAGAAAGGTCACACCGGAGTCCTGGAGCGCGCGCATCCGCGTGAACAACCGCTCGATCTCGCGGTTGTCGAGCTGGGCGGTGGGTTCGTCGAGGATGATGAAGCGGGCGCCGAAGCTCAACGCCCGGGCGATCTCCACCATTTGGCGGTCCTCGACCTTGAGGTCGGCGGTGCGGGCCTCGGGGTCGACGTGCACGTCCCAGGTGGCGAGGAGTGCGGCGGCCTCGTTGCGTAGTCTGCGCCAGCTGATGAAGCCGCGCTGGAGCGGCTGCCGGTTGATGAAGAGGTTCTCGGCGACCGTCAGCTCCGGGACGACCGTGGGGTGCTGGTAGACGCAGGCGACCTTGCGGCGCCAGGCGTCGCGGTCGGTGAGCGGCGGTGCGGGTTCGCCGTCGAAGCTGACCTCGCCCTCGTCGGCGGCCTGGAGGCCGGTGAGGATCCGGACCAGGGTCGACTTGCCGGCGCCGTTGCGGCCGACGAGCGCGTGGGACTCGCCGGGCAGGACGGTGAGCCGGCCGTCGGCGAGGGCGGTGGTGGGCCCATAGCGCTTGACGATGTCCCGCGCCTCGGCGAGGGGTGTGATCGCAGCCGTACTCATTTGACCGTGTTGCCCCAGAGCTTGGGGTCGTCGACGTTGTCCCTGGTCACCAGCGGGGCGGGCAGCTGGTCCTCCAGGATGCCGCTGGACAGCTTCACGATGGTCGAGTCGTGGTCCGTCGGGCCCGGCTCGAAGGTCTTCCCCTCCATCGCCGCCTTGATGTAGTACATGCCGTACTTGGCGTACAGGTCGGCGGGCTGGGAGACGGTCGCGTCGATCTCGCCCTTGCGGATGGCGTCGAACTCCTGCGGGATGCCGTCGTTGGAGACGATCGTGATGTGCCCGGCCTGCCCGGCCTTCTTCAGCATCCCCTTGGACTTCAGGGTCTGGAGGGTCGGCGCGAGGTAGACACCGCCGGCCTGCATGTAGATGCCCTTGATGTCGGGGTTGGCGTTCAGGAGGGTGTCCAGCTTGGAGGCCGCGGTGTCGGACTCCCACTTGGCCGGTATCTCCAGGACCTTCAGCTTCGGGAAGTTCTTCTTCACACAGGCCCGGAACGCCTCGGAGCGGTCACGGCCGTTGACCGAGGCGAGGTCGCCCATGATCTGTACGACCTTGCCGGAGGGGATCTGCTCGCCGAGGTACTGGCAGGCCTTCTCGCCGTACGCCACGTTGTCGGCACGCACCACCATCGCGACCTTGCCCTTGTCGGGCGCCACGTCCACGGCCACGACCGGCACGCCCTTGCGCTCCGCCTGGTCGAGACCGGCCTCGATGGCGGCGCTGTCCAGCGGGGCGACGACGAGGCCCTTCACGCCCTGGTTGAGCTGGTTGTTGATGTCGGTGATCTGCTGGGAGGGGTCACTGTTGGAGTTGACCGTCTTGAGCGCGTCGACACCCTCGGAGTCGGCCATCTGCGGCACGTAGTCGTTGTACGACTGCCAGAACGGCGACGTCAGCAGGGGCAGGATCACCCCGACCTTGCCGCTCCCGCCGCCTTCCGCGCCAGCGGCGCCGGTGTCCTTGGTGCTGCCGCACGCGGCGAGTGCGAGCGAGGCGCCGACGACCGCGGCCACCGCCGCACCTCTCCGTGACCTGTTCTGCTTCCGCGCTGTTGTGCCGTGCATCTGGCGGCTCCTCGTTGAGCGTGTTCGAGCACATGGTCCGAGCAGATGCCCGCATATTTATCAGACCACTTCCAGGGAACAACACCCTCCAGCACCAGATTCTCCCGCATCTCGACTGTATTGGTCGGACCACCTCGCTGGTTAGACTGCGGCGCACCGGTGACTGGAGGAATGGTGTGACCGTGGACGAGACAGCCCCGCAGAAAGGCACCGTGACCCAGCGCGCCATCGAGCAGATCAAGGCGATGATCGCGGAGGGGCGGTTGGAGCCCGGCCAGCGCCTGCCGACCGAGCGCGATCTCGCGGTCCGGCTCGGCATCTCCCGGAGCTCGATGCGTGAGGCGATCCGCGCGCTGACGGTGCTGGGGGTGCTGGAGGCCCGGCACGGTTCGGGCATCTACGTCGCCCAGCTGGAGGCCGGCGACCTGCTGGAGACGTTCGGCGTGGTCGCCGACCTGTCCCGGGGGCCGAGGCTCGTGGAGCTGCTGGAGGTGCGCCGCATCCTGGAGTCGACGGCGACGGCCCTGGCGGCGGCGCGCATCACGCCGGACCAGCTCGCGGAGGTCGAGAAACATCTGACGGCGATGAACGCCACGGACGACCCCGAGGAGATCCTCGCCCACGACCTGGCCTTCCACCGCGAGATCGCGGCCGCCGCCGGAAACGAGACGATGGCCGCGATCCTGGAGGGCCTGTCCTCCCGCACCTTCCGCGCCCGCGTCTGGCGCGGCTACCAGGAGGAGGGCGCCTTCGCCCGCACCCGCCGCGAACACGCCTCGATCCACCGCGCCCTGGTCGCCCACGATCCGGAAGCGGCCCGGGCGGCGGCCGCCGCGCATGTGGGCGAGGTGGAGGAGTGGTTGCGGGCGCAGCTCGGCGGGTGACCCCTCCCCCACCCGCGCCGGGTCCTACGTCCGCACGTCGAAGGCGCCCGGCCCTACGGCCGCACGTCGAAGTCGTGGGCCGCGCCGAGTCGGTCCAGTGACACCTGACCGGGGATGCCGTTGGCGTCCGCGCCGGTGAAGCCGCACCGGTGCTGCCAGGCGGAGTACGCCTTGACGGTCGCCCCGCCGAAGTGGCCGTCGGCGTACCCGGCGTCGAGGAGGCCCTCCGCGACGAGCGCCTTCTCCACGGTCCGTACGGCCGCGTACGACACCGGTGTGCCCGCCTTGTCCGGGTCGTGCAGGGCCGCGGCGATCACCTTCGACAGATCGACGACCGGACGCGGACCCGGCACGGTCGGCGAACCGCCGGGGCGCGGCGCCCCTTTCCGCACCCACGCGTACAGGTGCTCGCCCGGACACGCGGTGGCCAGTCCGTCCCGGTGCCCCTTGATCTCCTTGCCGGCACCGTGCCGGCGCAGCAACTCGATGCCGTCGCGGATCGCGCCCAGCATCGCGTCCGTCGGCTCGGTGAGGCCCTTCGAGCCGACCAGGCCGCAGATCGCGTAGTGGGCGCGGTTGAGTTCCTGGTTGCCGTTGGCCCCGGTGCGCCTGCCGAGACCGCGCCCCTCCAGGAGATGACCGTGCGGGCAGGCGCCGTAGTTGTAGGCGATGTCCGAGTAGTTCTCCTTCGGGTTGGCCAGATGGTCCTTGCGGATCGCCTTCCACTTGGCGATGCACAGGTCATGGTCGTCGAGGAGTTTCACGCTGACCGTCGCGCCCTCGTAGTGGACCTTCACGCCCTTGGCCGAGGTCTGTGGGGGTGCGGCGGACGTCGGCCAGCCGAGCTGGGCTCGTGTGACGAGCTTCAAGAGTGCCTCCAAGGCGCGATGGGGACGCCAACGCCCTTGATTGTGAGAGGAGTTGGCGCACCGTTTCACGACGGCGCGCCGCTGTCCCCCGTTCGGCCTAGGAGGCCCGCCGCAGTCGCAGCGTCACGAGTTCGAAGGGCCGCAGCCGCAGGGCGACGCGCCGGCCGTCGTACTCCGGTGTCTCGGGCAGCGGGCGTTCCAGCAGGTCCGTCGCGACGACGTCCGCGACCTCGAAGCCCGGCGTCAGGGTGGCCCGTACCCGGCCGCCGTGGGCCTCGTGGAGGCGCACCACCACGTCTCCGCTGCCGTCGTCGGCCAGCTTGACGGCGGTGACGACGACCGCGTCCTGATCGACGGTGACCAGGGGCGCCACCTCGTCGACGCCGCCCGTCACCCGCCGTTCGGGCAGGTTGATCCGCCAGCCCTCGCGCACCGCGTCCCCGATGCCCGCGCCCGGCACCAGGGCGTGCCGGAAGCGGTGGACGCCCTGGTCGGTCTCGGGGTCCGGGAAGCGCGGGGCGCGCAGGAGGGAGACGCGGACGGTGGTCGTCGTACCGCGGTCGCCGTCGGTGCGGACCGTGCGGGTCACGTCATGGCCGTACGTCGAGTCGTTGACGACGGCGACTCCCCAGCCCGGCTCCTCCAGATGGACGAAGCGGTGGTTACAGGCCTCGAACTTGGCCGCCTCCCAGCTGGTGTTGGTGTGCGTGGGACGGTGGAAGTGCCCGAACTGGGTCTCCGAGGCGTACCGCTCCGCGTGCACGTCCAGCGGGAAGGCCAGCTTCAGGAACTTCTCCGTCTCGTGCCAGTCCACCACCGTGTCGACGAGCAGACGCTTGTCGCCCGGCGCGAGGCTAAGTCGCTGCGTGACGCGGGACGAGCCGAAGGCCCGTACGACCCGGACTCCGTCCCCGTTCTCGTCGACCTTCCTCGCGTCGGTCAGGTCGGTGACCGTGTTGCGGTAGAACTCGTCGACGTCCCAGGCGTCCCACATGTTCGGGAAGTCGGAGTGGAGTTGGAGGAGGTTCGCGGCGCTGCCCGGCGCGATCGTCTCGCGGTCGGCCTCGATGTCGTACACGGACACCACCAGGCCCCGTCCGTCGATCTCGACGCGCAGCAGGCCGTTGTCCAGGACGTGACCGCCGTCGGGCCGTGGCGTGACCCGCGTCCGTCCCTGGGGCGCGGCTGGGCGTGCGCCGCCCGCCGGGACACCGCCGCGGGTGTGGGGGGCGGCGTTGAACGTCAGGAGCCGCTCCCCCTCCCCCGCCAGGGCCTGCTGGGCCGCGCGGATGATCCCGGTCAGCTCCTCGGCGATCCGCTCGTACGTCTTTCGCGCCTCCCGGTGCACCCAGGCGATCGACGACCCCGGCAGGATGTCGTGGAACTGGTGCAGCAGAACCGTCTTCCAGATGCGGTCCAACTCCTCGTACGGGTAAGGGAATCCGGTCCGTACGGTGGCCGTCGCGGCCCAGAGTTCGGCCTCGCGCAGGAGGTGTTCGCTGCGGCGGTTGCCCTGTTTGGTCCCGGCCTGGCTGGTGAGGGTGGCGCGGTGGAGCTCGAGGTAGAGCTCGCCCACCCAGACGGGCGGGTCGGGGTATTCGGCCTCGGCCTTCCGGAAGAAGGCCTCCGGGGTCTCCCACACGACGGTGGCGGAGCCTTCCAGGTCGCGGAGCCTGGCCGCCTTGGCGATCATCTCGCGGGTGGTGCCGCCGCCTCCGTCCCCCCAGCCGGTGGGGGCGAGGGAGTGCCGGGCGACTCCCTTGTCCTTGAAGTTACGGGCCGCGTGGGCGATCTCGCTGCCCTTCATCGAGCAGTTGTAGGTGTCGACGGGCGGGAAGTGGGTGAGGATCCGGGTGCCGTCGATGCCCTCCCACTGGAAGGTGTGGTGCGGGAACCTGTTGGTCTGGGACCAGGAGATCTTCTGCGTCAGCAGCCACTTGGAACCCGCGGCCTTGATGATCTGGGGCAGTCCGGCGGCGAAGCCGAAGGTGTCGGGCAGCCAGGCCTCGTCGTTCTCGATGCCGAACTCGTCGAGGAAGAACCGCTTGCCGTGCACGAACTGCCGGGCCATCGCCTCCGACCCGGGCATGTTGGTGTCCGACTCCACCCACATCCCGCCGGCCGGCACGAACCGCCCGTCCGCCACCGCCTTCTTCACTCGCGCCCACACCTCGGGCCGGTGCTCCTTCACCCACGCCCACTGCTGGGCCTGGGACATGGCGAAGACGAAGTCGGGCTCGTCCTCGATGAGCGTGGTCATGTTGGAGGTCGTCCGGGCCACCTTGCGCACGGTCTCGCGCAGCGGCCACAGCCACGCCGAGTCGATGTGGGCGTGCCCGACGGCGCTGATGCGGTGGGCGGACGGCACTGCGGGGGCGGCCAGCACGTCGGCCAGTCGCTGCCGCGCCCGCGCCGCCGTGCCGCCCACGTCCTGGAGGTCGATCGCGTCCAGCGCCCTCTCCACCGCCCGCAGGATCTCCCAGCGCCGGGCCGACTCCACCGGCAGCTCGGCCATCAGCTCGCCGAGCACCTCCAGGTCGAGCACGAGCTGCCACACCGTCTCGTCGAAGACGGCGAGGTCCATGCGGGTGAGCGTGTACTGCGGTTCGCTGCCGGCGGTCTCCTTGTCGCCCAACCGCGTGGGCAGGAAGGGGTGGTAGTCGAGGATGACAGGGTTGGAGGCCGCTTCGATGTGCAGCCGGACCTGCTCCCCGCCCGCCACCGGGGCGCCGACCCGCACCCACTGGTTGCGTGGGTTGAGCCCCTTCACCGGGGTGCCGTCGGGCCGGTAGACCAGGCCCTCGCACTGGAAGCCGGGCATGTTCTCGTCGAACCCGAGGTCGAGGAGCGCCTCGACCGTCTTCCCGGCCCACGCCTCGGGCACGGTCCCGGTGACCCGGAACCAGCTGGTGCCCCACGGAGCACCCCAGCGCGCACCCACCTCGATCGGCTCGGGGTCGGCCGCGAGCCCCTCGGCGACGGGCACCGGCTCATCGGGCGCGTGCCACACCGCGACGTCCAGCGGCACGGACTCGGGGTACACGGCGGGTCGGACGCGCTCGTCGAGGACGCGCTTGAGACGGGCTTCGACCAGGCTGCGGTCGTCATGCATGCGGGGGTACTCCGTAGGTCGTGGGGTGGGGCGGGTTACAGGCGTGGGTGACGGTCGGGGCGGGTTACCAGGCGTGGGTGACGTTCACGGGGTCCGACGTGGTGTAGAGCTCCCCTACGGCGCGTAGTTCGAACCGCGCCGCCTGTTCACCCTGTTCGGGTCGCAGGCCGCCGACGAAGAACGCGCGCTGGCAGGTGCCACCGAGGAAACGCCTGGTGCCGTCGGGGAGGAGGCGGTGGAGGGTGTAGTGGCGTACGTCGCCGGCTGCCGGGTTCCAGGCGTAGCGCAGGTCGCCGCCCGACGCCGCGGTGATCCGGAGGCCGGAGGGGGCGCCGGGCGTGTGCGGGGCGTTGCGGACGGCAAGGCCGCCGAGCCGCCAGCGGACGGGGCCGGCATCGGTCGCGGTGAGCCGGATGCCGATCGCGTGTGCGATGCCGGTCAGGCCTGTGAGCGGGACGGACACGATCTCCCAGCCGTTGACCGAGTTCACAGCGACGGTGCCCTGTCCGGCCTTCCGCCTCTTCTTGCTGTTGACCGAGTTCACAGGCAGATACGTGTACGGCGGTGTCGCCCCCGGCCCGCTCGGCTCGGCCGTGGCCACCGCCAACTCGACGTTCACACGGCCCGCATCGGTCCGGTGCGTCAGCTCGACAACCGTGTCAACAGTGACCGGCAGCCGTGTCGCATACACATCCAGGACCGCGGGCTCGTCCAGTTCACCCTCGACGAGCACACTGCTCCCGCCGCACCACGCGTCCGCGAAGTCGAAGTTCACAGCGGGGCGCTGCCCCTCGGTGTGTACGACCCAGCGCCGGGACGGCAGCCGGTCCTGCAGCCCCAGATGGTTCCATGGCACGTCCGACGTCACCTCCCCGTCCTCGTACCACCGCAGCCCGTGCCCGGTGTTGAACACGCTCGCGAACGGCACCGACGCGACCGTCGACCGATCGGCGACCGACACGGACGGCGCCCGCCAGCTGTCCGTACCGTCCGGCCGCGACGGATCCAGCGACCGCCCGCTCCAGAACCGGTCGTCGGCGGCATGGAAGTCCCCCGGGCCCCGCTCGTCCGGCGGCAGGTGATTCCGCGTCCACTCGGGCCGGTAGAACCCGACCGACACCACATGCGCCTTGTCGCGCGGCACGATCGCGTCCCAGTTCACGGACGAGTTCCAGCCGTTCGCCTCGACATCGACGCCCGCCCACAACTCGTAGCGGCTGCGCCCCAGTTGTCCGGCCCGCTGCCCCGACGACGCCAGCTTCGCCGCGGTCCACCGGAAGTCGACGAACATGTCGTCGGCGGCCTGGAAGAATGCCTCGTTCTGCGAGTCGAGCGCCCCCTGCCAGCTCACGCTCCCGTTCACCGTCATCGAGTCGTACCAGGTCACCCGCTGCCCCCTGGCCTTGGCGCGTGCCTTCAGCTCCCGCAGGAAACCCAGCATGTCCGCACCCAGCGCGGCGTTCCCGCCACTGGTCTCGGCGTTGACGAACCACCCGTCGAACCCGTACGCCTCCGCGACCGCGACCAGCCGTTCGGCCAGCGGATACCGACCGGCCGCGTCCTTCTGCACCAGGTCACGGGTCCACCGCAACTGCCCGCCGTAGGCGACGGGCGGCAGGAAGATGTTGCCGAGGACGGGCACCCCGTGCCGGTGGGCGGCGTCGACGATCGGCGCGTTCGGCGCGAGCACCAGCCCCTCCCCCGACGAGCCGCCCCAGAAGACCAGCTCGTCGATGTACGCCCAGTGGGTGAGGGCGTAGTAGTCGGCGGTGGCCGAGCCCTGGGAGGGATTGCCGGCCGTGGACCCGAAGGACACCAGGGACTGGATACGGGCCTGACCCGCGCGAGCGGTCGAGTTCGTCGGGGTCGGGGTGAAGCGCGATGCGAGCGGGACGGTCGCCGCGTTGAAGGCGAGGTCCGGGTCGTCGGCCGCACGCCAGGACTTCAGGCTGCGCCAGGTGATGCCGGTGCCGGGGCTGCCGGAGGGCAGCGAGTCCGGGTACCAGTAGGAGGCGTACGGCTGGAGCGCGGTGGCTTTGGCGTGCCCGGCCTTGGGCTCGGCCGCCGCCGGCAGCGAGGGCAGCAGTGCGGCCGTGGCGCCGGCAAGCAGGACGGTACGTCTGGTGGGGTTCACGAGCGGGTTCCTCCTTGTGGGGTGGGGAGTACCTGATCGGGAGCGACGACCTCGGTGATGCCGCGCGCCAGGAGGTGTTCCTGGTCGGCGGCACGCGTGTCGAGGACGGTGGTGGGGCGGACGCCGTCGGCGGCCAGCCGGAAATAGGCGTCGAAGACCGGGCCGCCCGGGGCGCAGAGAGAGCGGGTGGACGGATCGGCGGGGACGATCAGCGCTGTCGTACGCGGCTCGGGCGTCCGCGGCGCCTCCCTGGCCGCACGCTCCAGCACCCGTGCCGTGTCCTTCGGCTTTCTGTCGTTGGTCAACAGCCCGAGCCCGTATTCGAGTTCGGGGAAGTCGGCCAGCTCACGGGACACGTCGTGGGAGCACCACCAGGTGATGCCCCACAGGTCGGGGCAGTCCAGGGTGTTCGCGATGGTCGCCTCGGTGAATGCTGCGGCGTGCTCGGGCGGGATCAGGGGTGCGGGCGCGCCGACCTCCTGGAGCCAGACGGGGCGGTGCGGGTCGTCGGCCCAGGCCTTGCTCAGCTCGACGAGGTACGCGGCGTGGTGCTCGCTCGGCACCGAGGTGCGGCCGTGGCGCTGGGCGGTGCCGTTGAAGACCCAGGAGTGCACGGCGGTGACGGCGCCGAGCCGGGCGGCCTGGGCGGGCGTGAACGGCTGGTCGTCCTGGTACCAGGTGGCGTCGTACTCGGCGTGCAGGTGCAGCCGCCCGGGGGCGCCCTCCTCGCAGGCGGCGAGCATGCGGGACAGCCAGCGGTCGATCTCCGCCTCGGTCGCCCGGTCGGGGTCGGGGTGCGGTCTCGCCGAGAACTGGTTGACCTCGTTGCCGAGGGTCATGCCGAGGAAGCCCGGCCGGCCGGCCAGGGAGGCGGCGAGTGTGCGCAGGTAGGCGGCCTGGCCGTCGACGACGTCCGGGTCGGTGAAGAGGTTGCGGCGGTGCCAGGTCCGGGTCCAGGCCGGCAGGAAGTCGAAGCTGCTCAAGTGGCCTTGCAGTCCGTCCACGTTGACGTCGAGGCCGCGTTCGGCGGCGGCGTCGACGAGCTCGACGAGGTGCTCGACGGCCCTGGGACGGATCAGGGTGCGGTTGGGCTGGAAGTACGGCCACAGCGGGAAGACCCGGATGTGGTCGAGGCCCAGCGCCGCGATGGAGTCGAGGTCGGCGCGTACGGAGTCGAGGTCGAAGTCGAGCCAGTGGTGGAACCACCCTTCGCTCGGGGTGTAGTTGACGCCGAAGCGCACGGCAGAAGGCATGCGTGTCCTTGTGACGAAGGTGCGGCGGAGGGGCGGCGGAGGAGCGGGGTTCGACCTGGGCGCGGTTCAGCCCTTTACGGCGCCCTCGCCCACGCCGCGGAAGAAGTACCGCTGGAGACAGGCGAAGAGGGCGATCAGCGGCGCCACGGCGATGATCGTGCCGGCGGCGACCAGTCGTTCGTCGTTGGCGAAGGTGCCGTGCAGATAGTTGAGGCCGATGGTCAGCGTGAACCTGGACGGGTCGCTCAGCACGATGAGCGGCCACAGGAAGTCGTCCCAGGCGCCCATGAAGGCGAAGATCGCGACGACGGCGAGGGTGCCCTTCACGGACGGCACCGCGATGCGCAGGAACCGCTGCCAGACGTTGGCCCCGTCGACGTAGGCCGCCTCCTCGATCTCGTACGGCAGGTTGAGGAAGGCGTTGCGCATCAGCAGGACGTTCAGGGCGCTGACGCAGCCGGGCAGTACGACACCGATGAGGGTGTTGTTGAGGCCGAGCTCCCGCATGGTGGTGAACTGGGCGATGATGATGCCCTCGACGGGCACGAGCATCGCGAGGATGAAGGCCAGGGTGGCCGCGCGGCGGCCCCGGTAGCGCAGCCGGGCGAGGGCGTAGCCGGCGAGTGCCGAGCCGACACAGTTGGTGACGACGTTGGCCGTGGCGACCTTCAGCGAGTTGAGGGCGTAGTCCCAGACGGGGATGGTGTCGGCGACGCGCTCGTAGTTGTGCAGGGTGGGGTCGCCGGGCAGGAACTTCGGCGGGGAGCTGAAGATGTCCTCGGTGGGCCCCTTGAGCGAGGTCGACAGCTGCCAGAGGAACGGGCCGACGGTGAGGGCGAGCACGGCGAGCAGCAGCAGATAGCGCAGGACGAGCTCCCACACCCGGATGCGCCGGCCGTTCTCGTCGGTGACACGGGGTTCTCGCGCGACGGCCGGCGGCCTCGAAGCGGCGGGCCGTACCTTCTCCAGCACGCTCATGACTCGTCCCTCCGGTCGGCGCGCAGCACGAGCAGCATCAGGGCGACGGTGACGACGAAGACGACGACCGAGATGGCGGAGGCGTAGCCGACCCGGCCGGTCAGGCCGGTGCCGGTGCGCTGGACGAGCATGACGAGGGTGGTGTCCTCGCCCGCCGGTCCGCCGCTCGGGCCGGCCATCAGATACACCTCGGAGAACACCTTGAAGGCGGCGACCGAGGACAGCGCCCCGACCAGGACCATGGTGGAGCGGACGGCGGGCACGGTGACCGTGAGGAAGCGCCGGATGGCTCCCGCTCCGTCCACGGCCGCCGCCTCGTGCAGTTCGCGCGGCACGTTGGCGAGCGCGGCCAGATAAATGATCATGTAGTAGCCGAGGCCCTTCCAGACCGTCACGGCCATGGCGCTGAGCAGGAGCAGCCACTGGTCGCTGAGGAAGCCGACGCGGCCGACCCCGATCGTCTCCAGCAGGGAGTTCACCAGACCGCGCTCGTCGAGCAGCCACACCCAGATCAGTCCGACGACCACGATCGAGGCGACGACCGGGGTGTAGAAGGCGGAGCGGAAAAAGGTGATGCCGGGGATGTTCTTCTGCACGAGCAGCGCGAGCAGCAGCGGCAGGATCACCAGCGCGGGCACGACTCCGAGGACGTACAGCGAGCTGTTGCGCAGGCCGATCCAGAACATCTCGTCGCCGAGCAGTTCACGGAAGTTGGCGAGGCCCACGAACTCGCCCGGGATCAGGGTGCGGCGGTCGGTGAAGGAGTTGACCACCGTCGAGACGAACGGGTACAGGATGAAGGCGCCGATGATCAGCAGGCCCGGCGCGGCGAACAGCCAGGGGCTGGTGGGCAGTTGGCGTCGCACCCGCTGCACCGGGCGCCCCGCCTTCGGCGCCGGGCGCCCTGCCCGGGAGACGGTCGAGGTGGCCATCGCCCGCTATCCCTGCTGCTGAAGAAGCCGATTGCAGGCCTCGACAGCGTTGTCAAGAGCTTGCTTGGGGCTCTCCTTGCCCTGCAAGGCCTTGGCGACCTCGTTGCGCAGCTCGGTCTTCATCTGCTCGCTGAACAGCACGGGCGTGTAGTTGACCGCGTTCTTCAGCGACTTGGCCGCGGCGACCCGCACCCGCGTCTCGTCGGTGCCGTCCTCCTTGGTGAAGTACGGGTCGTCGAGCGAGCCGGCGGTGCTGGGGAAGATCGCGACCTGCTTGGCGAACGACATCTGGTGCTCGGCGTCGGTGACGTAGTGCGCGAAGGCGACCGCTGCGGGCGCCCGCTTGGTCTGCGCGTTGACCATCACGCCCATCACGTACATGTTGACGTGGCCGGTGCTGGTGATCTGGTCGGTGATGCCGATGTTCTTGTACAGGTTCGGCGCCTGCTTCTTGAAGTTGCCGAGGTCCAGTGCGCTGCCCGGGTTCATGGCGACCGCGCCCGTGAGGAACTTCTTGCCGGACGACTCGGGGGTTGCGGTCAGCGCCTGCGGGTCGAGGGCCTTGGCGTCGTACAACTCCTTGTACTTGGTGAGGAGTTCGACTCCCTTGGCGTCGTTGAAGGTGAAGGCGGTGCCCTCCTTGTTCATGAGCTCGACGCCGTAGCGGCCGAAGTCCTCGACGGTGGGCACGTTGGCGAGGGTGGCGACCTTGCCGTCGGTCTTCTCCGCCATCTTCAGCGCGGCGGCGAATAGCTCGTCGTACGTCTTCGGCGGCTGCTCGGCGTCGAGTCCCGCCTCCTTGAAGAGGGACTTGTTGTAGAAGAGCGGGCCGGTGTTGAGGTACCAGGGGAAGGCGTACGTGCCCGTCATGCCCGGTATCCGATGGCTGGCCCAGGCGCCGGACAGGTACTCCTTCCTGTACTGGGACGCCGCCTTGTCGAGGTCGAGCGCGAGGCCGGCCTTGGCGAGGGGCGCGACCAGGTCGGGGGACACATTGACGACGTCGGGCAGGGTACCGCCCGCGGCATCGGCGCTGATCTTGTCGGCGTAGCCCTCGGCGGGCTGGTCGATCCACTTGACGTTCGTGCCGGGGTACTTCTTCTCGAAGTCGGCGATCAGGCCCTCGAAGTAGTCCTTGAAGTTGGCGCGGAGGTTCCAGGTCTGGAAGGTGATGTCGCCCTCGATCCTGCCGGAGGCGTCGGACGAGCCGCCGTCGTCGGTTCCGGAGCCGCAGGCACTGAGCGGCAGTAGGGCACAGACGGCGGCAGCGGCGAAGGTTCTGCGGGAAATGGGCACGGCGAACCGGTCTCCTTTGCGGCGGAGTTGGCCAACGACGGAGACCTTGCACGCCGCTCCACGGGCCCGTCAATGCATCTCGCTCAGCTAATTTGTTTAGTTACTAATGCGCATTAGGTTGACGCAGCTGAACCGTATTAGTGCATACTGGCCCGGAATGCGTCCCGGGAATGAGGAATCACCATGCCAGGCAAGCGGACGCCGACCCGCCGTCCCACGATGAAGGACATCGCGCGGCACGCCGGCGTCTCCCAGAGCGCGGTCTCGTTCGCACTGAACGGCCGCCCGGGAGTGTCCGAGGACACCCGCGACCGGGTGCGGCAGGTGGCCGAGGAGCTCGGCTGGCGGCCCAGCACGGCGGCCCGCGCACTGTCCGGCGAGGGCGCCGCCACGGTCGGCTTCGTCCTGGCGCGTCCGGCGGACACGCTGGGGGTGGACTCGTTCTTCCTGCAGCTCGTCTCGGGCATCCAGGAGGTGCTGGCGGAGCGTCATCTGGGGCTGCTGTTCCAGGTGGTGGAGGACGTCGCCGACGAGTGCGCGGTGTACCGGCGCTGGTGGGCCGAGCACCGCGTGGACGGGGTCCTGGTCGTCGACCCGCGCACCGACGATCCCCGCCCGGACCTGCTCGACGAACTCGGCCTGCCCGCCGTGGTGATCGGCGGCGCACCCGACGAGCGTCACCCGGGCCTCTCGACCGTCTGGGCGGACGACGCGGGCGCGATGGCCTCGGTCGTGGATGGTCTGTACGCCCTCGGTCACCGGCGGATCGTGCACATCGCCGGTCTGCCGGGGCTCGCCCACACCGAACGCCGGATCCGCACGCTGCGCGCCGAGTCCGGGCGCCGGGGCCTGACCGAGGTGAAGTCGGTGACCACCGACTACTCCGACGCCGAGGGCGCGGCGGTCACCCGGCGGGTGCTGGAGGGGCCCACTCCCCCGACCGCCCTGATCTACGACAACGACGTGATGGCCGTCGCCGGGGCGGCCGCCGCGGCCGAACTCGGCTTCTCGGTACCGGCGGACGTCTCGGTGGTGTCCTGGGAGGACTCCGCACTGTGCCGCATGGTCAAGCCTTGGCTGTCCGCGCTGTCCCGGGACAGCGTGGAGTTCGGGCGTACGGCGGCACGGGAGCTGACCGCCCTGCTGGACGGGGGGCCGGCGCGGGCGGTGCGGGTGCCGGTGCCGCGGTTGATCCCGAGGGAGAGCACGGGAGCGGCGCGCACTCGGTGAACGTCTCGCCCGGCCCTCCCGGACGGGCTCAGGGGGCCGGCTCCAGCACCACACAGCACCGGCCCGGCCCCGGCGCCAGGAGCGCCTCGAAGGCGGTGTCGCCCGAGGTGGCGAGCGCGCCGCGCAACAGGTGCAGGTTCATGCCGCACACCGTTTCGACGTGTTTGCGCGCCAGCGCGTGGAACGGGCAGTTCCCCAGGACGACGGTGTCCCCCTCGCGGCGCGGCTCGAAGCCGTACCGCTCCAGCATGTCCACGACTCCGGCCATGGCCTCGCCGCCGAGGCGCTCACCCAGCGCGGCCGCCTTGCGGTACAGCACCGCACGGACCGGCTCTCCGGTCGTGTCGGACTCCTCCACCGCCTCGGCCAGCAGCTGTCCGGCCAGCTCGTACTGCCGCGTCGGCACGCTGACGCCGACCTCCCGGTCCGAGCGCCGATAGAGCTTGGCCGGCCGTCCGGCCCCCGGTCCGGTGCGCCCGCTGCGCCGCTCGTAGACGACGTCCAGCAGGCCCTCGTCGGCCAGGCGGTCCAGATGGAACGCCGCCGTCTGCCGGGCCAGCCCCAGGGCCTGGGCCGCCTCGTCCCGGCCCACGGGGTCGGTACTGCGCGCCACGTGCTCGTACAGCCGGCGGCGCGTCGGCTCGTCCAGCGCGGCGACGGCGGAGAGGTCGTCGCGGGGTGCTTCCTTCGAGTGATCCACGAACACCAGTGTAAAACCAACCGCCATTGACTAAAGAGACTGGATGCGCTTCTATCGATAAGAGAAGTTGTTCATAGAAGGTCGTTTCATCGAAGGCTGCTCATCGAAGGAGGGGCGTCATGGCGTCCGCATCCGCAACGTCCGCGCCTGTCACCGCACGGCATGCCCTCACCACCGACCCCGGCTACCAGGCGTTCTGGATCCTGCGCGTGGGGTTCGCGGTCGCCCCCGTGCTGTTCGGGCTGGACAAGTTCGCCAACCTGCTCGTCGACTGGCCGGGCTACCTCGCCCCGTGGATCAACGATGTCGTCCCCGGCAGCGCGCAGGCCGCCATGTACGCCGTCGGCGTCATCGAGATCGTCGCCGGACTGGCCGTCGCGGTGGCGCCGCGCTTCGGGGGCTGGCTGGTGGCCGGGTGGCTCGCGGGGATCATCGTCAACCTGCTGACGATCCCCGACTACTACGACATCGCGCTGCGCGACTTCGGCCTGCTGCTCGGCGCGGTCGCCCTGGCCCGGCTCGCCCAGCGCTATCACGGCACCGGGCGGCACTGACCCGAGGGAAGGGCGGGCACCCGGGCAGCCGCAGCCCGGGTGCCCGCCCCTCGCGCCCCCGTCAGACCTGCGACCGGTACAGCCCGAACTCCACCACCCGCGCCGCGGCCCGCGAACCGGTCACCCGCACCCGCCACCGCCGCGCCCGCACCGGCGCCGCCAGCAGCAGAATCCGGCTCGCGCCGATCGCCCCCGCCCGGGTCACCTCCGTCCAGGCACCGTCGCGCTGCGCCTCGACGACGAAGCTCTCCACCTGCTGTCCGTGGCGGATGTCCTCCGCGAGCCGGATCCGGTTCACCTCCCGCTCCCTGCCGAGGTCGACGGCGCGGACGCCTGGGGAGACGGTGGTCCGGGCGTCGCGCGCCAGGTCCTCCGGCAGCTCGCGGTCCACGCGTTCGCGGAACTCCCGCAGCCGTACGACGTCGGGGGCGGGCAGCAGGCCGTCCGTGTCCGGCGGGATGTTGAGCAGGAGCACCGAGTTGCGGCCCACGGAGCGGAAGTAGATGTCCGTCAACTGCTCGACGCTCTTGGGCTGTTGGTCGGCGTGGTAGAACCAGCCGTCGCGGATGGAGACGTCGCACTCGGCCGGCCACCACTGAAGGAAGTCCGCCACCGGGCGCGCGGCGACGAGTGCGGCACGGCTGCCCATGTCGGGAGCGTCGTAGGAGAGGGCGTAGTCCGTCCGCCCGTAGTCCTTCTCCTGTACCGGTACGACACTCCACTCGTCCTCCCGGGCCAGCCCGCCCTCGTTGCCGACCCACCGCACATCCGGGCCGGAGACGGCGATCACGGCGTCGGGGGCGAGGGAGCGGACGAGGGTGTACCAGCTGTCCCAGTCGTACTTCTCCACCTTGTCCGGCGGGATGCGGCCCTGGGCGCCGTCGAACCAGACCTCGTCGATCGGGCCGTACTCGGTGAGGACCTCGTAGAGCTGGTTGAGCATATGGGCGCCGTAGTCGGTGGCCGGGAGGGTGTACGAGCGGGACGGTGTGCGGTCGTCGGAGTCGACGAGGGTGGGGATGGGGCGGTCGGTGCGGGCACTGCCGTTGGCGTAGACGCCGTGGAGGTACTGGTTCTCGTCGGCGGGTGAGATGTAGACGCCGACCTTGATGCCGTACCGGCGCATGGAGTCGGCGAAGGAGCGCAGGACGTCGCCCCGGCCGTCGCGCCAGCTGCTGGATGCCACGCCGTGGCCGGTGTAGCGGGACTGGTAGAGGACGAAGCCGTCGTGGTGCTTGACGGTGAGGATGGCGAGCTTGAAGCCGCCGTCGCGCAGGGCTCGCGCCCACTGGTCGGTGTCGAGGCCGGCCGGCTGGAAGACGTCCGGGTCCTCGTCGCCGGTGCCCCATTCGAGGCCGGTGAACGTGTTCACGCCGAAGTGCAGGAACGCGGTGCGTTCCAGGCGCTGCCAGGCGATCTGCCGTTCGGTGGGGCGGACTTGGGAGGCCTTGCGGACCAGGTCGGCGTCGGTGTCGTCGGGGCTGACGGGGATGCGGTAGCGGTCCCCTGGTGCGGCTGCGGGTGCCGCGAGGGCTGGTCTTGTGGCGCCGGTCGCGGCGAGGACGGCGGCTGTCGCGACGAAGACGCGTCGGGATACGTCCATGGGAAGGCTCCTCGGGTCAGTCCTCGGGTCAGTCCTCGGGTCGATCCTCAGGTCAGATGCCATACGGCGGGCGGGTGCCCGTCCGGCGGGTACTGGACCAGCCGGCCGTCGTCCGTCACGCTCACCGTCATCCGGGTGATGGCGTTGACGAGCCGGTATCCACCGGCCGTCGGCTCCAACTGCCAGCGCTGGAGGGTGTTTCCGGGATCGCAGGTCTGCGGCGCCGCCTCGACTCCGGGCTGCAGCGGCACGTTGAGCGTGAGCCTTCCGCCCCGCACCTCCAGGCAGCCGTCGGCCGTGCGGACGGTCGCGTAGCCGTCGGCCGTGCCCCGCACCTCGGCGGTGAAGGACCGGCCGGGCGTGCGGAAGGTGTACGACCCGTCCGCCACCGGCACGCGGGTCAGATCCCGCCACCCGGGGGCGTGGCCCACCGCGGTGCCGCGTGCCGCGAACTCGGCGTAGGTTGCGTCGGGGTGCGGGGCGCCCCACGTCGCCTGGGCGATGTGCCGCAGTGCCGGCCACAGGGCGACGGCGACCTCGTTCTCGGTCTCGCCCCGGCCGTTGTCGGGCCAGAGGCTGATCTTCGCGCCGGTGATGCCGTCGGAGGAGGCGAGCTTCTCGCCCTCGAAGCCGCGCGGGTCCCAGCTCTGGTCGTAGAGCCCCTTGGTGTCGCTGTGGAAGCCGCCGCGGACCAGGTAGAGGGCGTACGCGGCGTTCATCAAGGGGTAGCCCTGCGCCAGGAGTCGGCTGGGTTTCACCGCCACGTTCAGCCAGTGCTCGACCGTCGTTCCGGCGGTGACCGGCACGGTGTTGGCGCCGGTGAGCCCGTCGTTCCAGATGCGCAGCTTTTTGCCCTTGCCCGCCGCGTAGGCGTGGACGCGGTTGACGAAGTCGATGAAGGCGTCCTGGGGTGTGGCGTCGGGGCCGTATCTGTCCTGCGCGTACTTGAGGATCTGCGGGTACTTGGCGAAGTCGGAGCCGAGCATGTACTCGTCGGCTCCCATGTGCCAGGAGCCGGCGGTGAAGACCTGTGCGTACTCGTCGATCAGGCTCGTGTAGTAGGCGAAGGCCTCCGGGCGGGTGATGTCGAGGCGCGAGGGCTGCTTGTCGCCGTCGGAGTCGGTCAGCTGGAGGTCAGGGCGGTTCTCGATCCACGGGTCCATATGGCCCGGTGAGTTGATCTCCGGGATGATCTCGACGTGGTACCGCTTGCCGAGGGCGACCAGGCGGCGGATCTCGTCCTTGGTGTAGTAGCCCCAGGTGTTGGCTTCGGGGTGGGCGTCACTCTTCACCTTCAGTTCGAGGAGCAGCTGGTTGAGCTTGTGGTACGCCATCTCGCGGACCAGGTTCTCCAGCCAGGGCAACGAGACGTGGATGTAGCACGCGCAGACACCGACGCCCCGCTCCTTGTAGCGCGGTACGTCGACCGTGCGGCCGGCGGGGACGCGGTCGTCCTGGGCGAGGAGCTGGAGGAGGGTGCGGGTGCCGTAGAAGGCGCCGGTCTCGGTCGCCGCGGTGATCGACAGCCGGTCGCCCGAGCGGAGTTCGTAGCCGTCCGTGCCGAGGGCGGTCCGGGAGGGCTGGACGTCGATAACGATGTCACCGGAGCGGGCTCCGCCGCGCACCACGGGAACCGTGCCGTGTCCCGCGTCGCGGAGATCGCCGGCGAGGGTGGCGGCGACCCGCCGTTCGCCGGCGCTGTCGGCCACGAGCCGGGCGGAGCGCTCGTAGGTGTAGCTGCCGGGTGCCGGTGTCCAGTCGGCCAGGGCGGGCACCGTGACCGGCGGTGCGGCCTGCTCCTGCGCCGCGACCGCCGGCAGCGGCGCCGCGAGCAACAGCGTCAGCGCCGCCAGGACACCGGCCGCTCTCCAGCGTCTCCTCATGAGGCACTCCCATTCATCGGATGTCTGATGATTGGGCGGGCCTCAGGGGCTGTCAATGGGAGGCGAAGGGAGCGGAGTTGGCTCATTGATCGGATGATGCGCAGGTCAGCGGGGCGGAGTCGAGAAGTGATGCCGTGAAAAGTCCAAGAAGACCCTCCCGAATATCCAAGCGTGGCGCCTCTCGACGCCGGCCCCGCCGCCCGGCAGAGTTCTCCTACATACTCGCGAGTAAGCCCTGAGGAGCAGCCGTGACCAGCTGGGTCGGCCGGACCGCCGCCGAGATCGCCGCCGCCGTACGCGAGAAGCGGGCCACGCCCCGTGAGGTGGTGGCCGAGCACCTGGCCCGGATCGAGCGGCTGGACGGCCGCGTCGGCGCGTTCCGGGGAGTGCGGGCCGAGGCCGCGCTCGCCGAGGCCGAGGAGGTGGCCTCGCGTGCCGACCTCGCCGAACTGCCCCTGGCGGGCGTGCCGGTCGCCGTCAAGGACAACCTCGCGGTGCGCGGTGAGCCCAAGCGGATCGGTTCGGCGGCGACGCCGGACACCCCATCCGACGACGATCACGTGACCGTGGCCCGGCTGCGAGCGGCGGGTGCGGTGGTCGTGGGGCTGACGAACGTGCCGGAGCTGTGTGTCTTCGGCACCACCGAGGGCGTGCACGGCACCGCCCGCAACCCGTGGGACACCTCGCGCACGGCGGGCGGCTCGTCCGGCGGCAGCGCGGCCGCCGTCGCCGCGGGCATGGTGCCTATCGCCCTCGGCAACGACGGCATGGGCTCCCTGCGCATTCCCGCGGCCAACTGCGGCCTGGTCACCATCAAGCCCGGCACGGGCGTGGTCCCGGCGGGCGTCAGCGACGGCGACTGGTTCGGCATGTCGGAGAACGGCCCACTGGCCACGACGGTCGAGGACGCCCGTCTGATGCTGTCGGTCCTCGCCGGCACCGATGTCGTACGGCCGGACGCGCCGGGTACGCACCGGATCGCGGTGTCCCTGCGCAGCCCGATCGCCGGGGTCGCCATCAGCAAGCCGTACGCGACCGCCGCCCGCGAGGCCGCCGGGCTGCTGATCAAGGCCGGTCACCAGGTGCGGCGCGCCGACCCGCCGTACCCGATGTCGCTGGGCGTCACCTCGCTGACCCACTGGACGGCGGGCACGGCCGTGGACGCCCGGGGCCTCGACCCCCGGCACCTCACCCGCCGGACCCGGGTGCACGCCGCTGTCGGCCGGCGCTTCGTCGGCCGGGTGCGGAGCGGCGAGAGCCGGGAGCAGCTGCGCCGGCGGCTGGAGCCGTTCTTCGCCGAGTACGACGTGCTGCTCACCCCGGCTCTCGCCCGCCGCTCCCCCAAGTCCGAGCCCTGGCACGAGCGGGGCTGGCTGCGCAACGTCATGGCCAACACCAACTACTCGCCCTTGACTCCGCCGTGGAACCTCACCGGCTGGCCCGCGATGTCGATCCCGTTCGGCACTCTGCCGTCCGGCGCCCCGAGCGCCGTACAACTGGTGGGGCGTCCGGGCTCGGAGGCGCAGCTGCTGGCGCTGGCGGAGCGGATCGAGGAGCTGCGTCCGTGGCGGCGGACGGCGCCGCTGGACTAGGGCCTGTCCGGCGGATCAGGCCGGCGTCGCGGGGCCTGGCACGCCCATCTGCGCCGACAAGGTGCCGTTGCTTGGAGCCGGCCTGATCCGCCGGACAGGCCCTAGAAGTCTCAGCGAGGAGCCCGACCGGGCCGGCCAGGTGCCGCGAAGGGGCCCTCGGCCGTGAACGCCAGCCGCGCGAAGCGCTCTCCGAGGCGGCGGTGGGTGGCGGCGTCGGGGTGGAGGTCGTCGGGCAGGGGCAGTTCGGCGGAGTCCTTCTCGCCGTAGAGTTCGCGGCCGTCGAGGTAGTGCAGGTTCGGGTCGTCGGCGGCCCGCTGCTTCACGATCCGGGACAGTTCGTCCCGGATGACCCCCAGGGTCAGCTTGCCGCTCGCGCGCTCCGCCGTGTCGCCCATGGCGACGAACCGGAGGCGTCCGGCGCTCATGCCGCTGAAGTCGGGGGCGCAGGGGCCGGGGGTGTCCTCGTGTATCGGGCACAGGATGGGCGACACGACGAGCAGGGGTGTCGTGGGGTGGCCGTCCCGGATGGTGTCGAGGAAGCCGTGGACCGCGGGACCGAAGGCGCGCAGCCGCATCAGGTCCAGGTTGACCAGGTTGATGCCGATCTTGACGCTGACGAGGTCGGCGGGGGTGTCGCGCAGGGCGCGGGCGGTGAACGGGTCGAGCAGGGCGCTCCCGGCCAGGCCCAGGTTGATCAGCTCCACGCCGCCGAGGGAGGCGGCCACCGCGGGCCAGATGCTGCTGGGGCTCGCGGCGTCGGATCCGTGGCTGATCGAACTGCCGTGGTGCAGCCACACTCTGCGGCCCGGATCGCGGGCGGGCTCGACGGGGGCGTCGGTGCGCAGGGCGATCAGCTCGGTGGTCTCGTTGTGCGGGAGCCAGATCTCGACGTCCTTGTCGCCGTCGGGCAGCCCGGTGAAGCGGACGGTGCCGGCCGGGCCGGGCTGCTGCTCGGCGGTCCCGGCGGTCATGTCCACGGTCACGACGTTGCCGCCGCTCACACTGCCCTGCCCCGCGGGGCGGCCGTCGACGGTCAGGTCGTACAGGCCGTCGGGCCGGGGCGGCGCTCCCACGTAGGCGCGCTTGGTGCGCAGCGCGTCGAGTTCGACGGCGGTGGCCCGGGTGCGGAACGCCAGCCGTACGCCGGAGGGCTGTGACTCGGCCATGGCCAGCTGTCCGTCGGTGTTCTGGGCGCGAGCCCGGGCGGGCAGCCGGTGCGGCAGCACTCCGCGCTCGGTGTGCTCGACGTCGAGGGCGCCGCGCAGGAGGTCGGCGGTGACGGGCGTAGTGATCCACTCGTGCTCGGTGTCCATGTGTCCGTGTCCTCAGCCGGTCGTCAAAGGGTGGGCTCGGTGGGCCAGTTGCGCAGCAGGGCGTCGAGGGCGTCGAGGATCCGCCGCCAGGTCTCCTCGGAGTCGGGAGCGCTGTGGCTGAAGCCGCCCGCCACCTCCAGGTCGGCGTAGCCGTGGAAGACGCTGCCCAGCAGCCGCACGGCGTGGGTCGCGTCCGGCTCCGTCAGGTCGTAACCGCGCAGGATCGCCCGGGTCATCTGCGCGTGCCGCACGCCCGCGCCGGCCGCCGCCGTCTCGGCGTCGAGCCGCATTCGCGCGGCGGCGGCCCGGCCGGGGTGCTCGCGGCCGTAGTCGCGGTAGACGTCGGCGAAGGCGACCAGTGCGTCCTTGCCGGCCCGGCCCGCGATGGCGTCGGCGGCCCGGTCGGCCAGCTCCTCCAGTGTGTACAGGGCGATCCGCGTCTTGAGGTCCTGGGAGCTCTTCACATGCGAGTACAGGCTCGCGACCTTGACGTCGAACCGCCGGGCCAGCTCCGACACCGTCACCTGCTCGAAGCCGACCTCGTCGGCCAGCTCGGCACCGGCCCGGACCAGGCGTTCCGTGGTCAGTCCCACGCGTGCCACAACAGCCCTCCGTTCGCCAGAAGCGATTATGCATCTGCCTAAAGCCTTTAGGCAAACACGGAGGACGTAAAGGGAGGCAGCTAAGCCGGCTGGAGCGCCCGGTACATGATGTGCAGGCCCACGCGCCCGTGCCGGGGGTGGTCGTACGCGTCCGGGACCGTGCCGAGGATCGTGAAGCCGAGGGAGGTCCACAGGCCGACGGCCGGGTTGGTCTCGACGACGGCGTTGAAGACCATGCCCCGGTAGCCGTCGGCCTCGGCCGCGGCCAGGAGGTACTCGGCGAGGGCCCGGCCGATGCCGCGCCCGCCGTGGTCGGGGTCGACCATGAAGCCGGCGTTGGCGATACGGGCGGCGGGGCCGCCGTAGTTGGGGGTGACGTAGGCGGAGGCGACGACCCTTCCGGCGTCGCCCTCGACGACGTAGACGCGCTTGGCGGGGCTCATCCACAACGCCCGGGCGGCGTCCTCGGAGGTGTCCGGATCCCATGCGTAGGTCTCGCCGGCGGAGACGATCCGGTGCCAGAAAGGCCAAATCCGCGGCCAGTCGTCGGCCGCGGCTTCTCTGATCAGCATGGGCGTGAGTCTCGCACGCCCATGCGGTCGGCGATCGCGAAGGGTTCTGCCCCGCCCGCCGACCCGTCAGTCGACGCTGGGCAGGATGTGGGGCTCGGCGAGGTCGTCCTCGTAGCCCGCCAGGCGGATGGGGGCTGACCTGGCCCACACATCGAGACTGCCGATCTCCTTGGACCGGCGGCCCGCGCGCTCCGTGCGTTCCTTGGGGCGCTGTTCGCGATTCGCGTTCTCAGGTGTCACCGCGCACTCCTTATGTGTCGGATCACCCTCGGGGCGGGGCCGGTCCAGTCTGCGGTCCAGTACCTGACGCCCGCTCGGGTCTTACTCGAAGTCGGCTCGGACGCGGTGGCGCCGGTGTACTGGTCGGAGAGCAGGCCGTTGTGCACCGGCATGTCCCGGGACGGACCATGGGTGTGGGTTGGGACCCTGTAGTGCTGTCCGTCTGCTACAGATTAACCAAATGAGCGGGTACCCGCTCGATGGGGCTGCAAACAAGGCGTAACTATCCGGAGTCGACCGGATTTCACCTGCCCCCCATCTCCTTCTTCACTATGAATTGCGGCATTTATTCGTCACTCGTTCGGCTCAACAACAGTCCGCCGCCCGGCGTACGACCCCAGCGCGCCGCGCAGTTCAAGTCCCGTTGGCCGGATCGCAAGGCGGCCATGATCTGCTGACGGACGGCAACGGCCGGCCGGCCGGCGGGAGGACTGACGCATGGAGCTGCGCAGTGTCGAAGAGCTGATGGATCTGCTGTACGCCTGCCCGCACCAGCCCGCGCTGCGGACCGCCGCGCTGCTGCGCCGCAGCCGCCCCGCCGACAAGGAACTCCAAGTGGCGGGTCTGGTGCACGACATCGGGCGGCTGCTGGCCCCCGGCGACGAGATCCGCCGCACCGAGCACGCGGCGGCAGCCGTACGGCCGCTGCTCGGCGAACGCGTCCACCGCCTCGTCCGCCGCCACCACCCCGGCACCGACGAAGACGCGCTGCGCCTGCGCCTGGCGATCGAGGAGAGCCGGGCCACCGGATTCGACGCCGGGGTCCTGGAGGACTGGCGCACGGTCCTGGAACTGGTGGCGGCACGGCACTCGCGTCTCGGGGCTGTTGACTGACGGCCCGTCATGAGACGGTACGGCGATGACGTCGTCGTACGCACTCCGGGGCAGGGCCGCCGTCGTCACCGGCGGTACGCACGGCATCGGCCGAGCGGTCGCCGAGCACCTGGCGCGGGCCGGTGCGCTGGTGTGCGTGACCGCGCGGGACGCCGACGAGGTGCGGCGGACCGCCGCCGAGCTGGGCGGCGTCGGGGCGGCCGGCAGCGTGGCCGACCCTGATCATCTGCGGGCGGTCGTGGAACTGGCCCTGCGCGCGTTCGGCCGGATCGACGTGCTGGTGAACAACGCGGCCACCAACCTGCCGTACGGCCCGCTCGTGGACGTCGACCCACTGGCGTGGCGCGAGGCCTTCACCGTGAACGTCGAGGCACCGCTACGACTCGTGCAGAGCGCCTGGCGGGCCTGGATGCGCGAGCACGGCGGCTCGGTGATCAACATCTGCACGGAGGGCGCCGGACATGTCGGCCCCAACATCGGCGCCTACGGCACGAGCAAGGCGGCCCTCCTCCACCTGACCCAGCAGCTCGCGGGCGAGCTGGCCCCGAAGGTGCGGTTCAACTCCGTATCCCCCGGCCTCGTCCGCACGGAGATGGCACGGTTCGCGTGGGAGCCGAACGAGGAGGGGACGGCCGCCGCCCTCCCGCTGGGACGGATCGGCGAGCCGGACGACATCGCCCGTGCCGTGGTGTGGCTGGCGTCGGACGAGGCGGAGTGGGTGACGGGGACGGACCTGCTGGTGGACGGGGGGACGCGGGTGCGGGCGGCACTGCAACCCCCTGGGGGCGCGGGGCTGTACCAATGTGCCGCTCCGCCGCATGGGCGCGACCGGCCCCCTACAACCCGCAGCCTCCCACTGCCGCAGTCACCCACCCCATGAGCGACCTACCACTTACCCGGCGCGTAATCCTTCAGGAAGACCCCGTACAGATCCTCGCCCGCCTCACCCCGCACCACCGGGTCGTACACCCGAGCCGCCCCGTCCACCAGGTCGAGCGGAGCATGGAACCCCTCCTCCGCAAGCCGCAGCTTGTCGAAGTGAGGACGCTCGTCGGTGATCCACCCCGTGTCGACCGAGGTCATGAGAATGCCGTCGCTCTGGAACATCTCCTGCGCACTGGTCCGCGTGACCATGTTCATCGCGGCCTTGGCCGCATTCGTGTTCGGATGCCCCGCACCCTTGTAGCCACGCCCGAAGACGCCCTCCATCGCGGAGACGTTCACGACGTACGCGCGCCCGCTCGCCGCCTTCTTCGCGGCCTCCGCCATCGCCGGCCGCAACTTGCTGATCAGGATGAACGGCGCCGTGTAGTTGCACAGCTGGGTCTCGAGCAGTTCCACCGGGGAGATCTGCTCGATGGTCTGCACCCAGGTGTTGGAGTCGACGACGTCGGGGACGAGGCCGCCCGCGTCGATGGCCGTGCCGTCGAGGTGCCGGGCCACGCTGGCGTTGCCCGCGACCAGGGCGAGGTCGGCGACCTGCTGCGCGTCGATGCCGGAGATTCCGGCGGGCAGGGAGGCCAGTCCGTCGACCGCGCCGGAGCCGAAGGCGCCGATGACGTGGTGGGCGGGGAGCTCACCGGCGGGCAGCGGGGCGCTCTCGCCGTCGACCAGGGCGGCATAGGCGGAGGGCAGGCGGCGTACGGTCTGCGTCGCGTTGTTGACGAGGATGTCGAGCGGGCCCGCCTCGGCGACCCGGTCGGCGAGGGCCACGGCCTGCGCCGGGTCGCGCAGGTCGATGCCGACGACCTCCAGGCGGTGCATCCAGTCGCCGGAGTCGTCCATGGCCTTGAAGCGGCGGATGGCGTCCTTCGGGAAGCGCGTGGTGATCGTCGTGTGCGCGCCGTCGCGCAGCAGCCGCAGCGCGATGTACATGCCGATCTTGGCGCGGCCGCCGGTGAGCAGGGCGCGCTTGCCGGTGAGGTCGGCCCGGACGTCGCGCTTCTCGCGGTTCAGGCTGGCGCAGTCCGGACAGAGCTGGTGGTAGAAGTAGTCGACTTCCACGTACCGCGTCTTGCAGGTGTAGCAGGAGCGCGGACGCTGGAGTATCCCCGCGATCCTGCCCGCCTCGGTGACCGACGACGGCAGGATGCCCTCGGTCTCGTCGTCGATGCGCTGGGCGGAGCCGGTGGCCGTGGCCTCCGTGACCGCCTTGTCGTGGGCGGTCTTGGCGGCCCGGCGCTCCTGGCGGCGGCGCTGCTTGACGGTGCGGTAGATGCCGGCGGTGGCCCGGCGCACGGCGATCGCGTCGGGGTGGTCGACCTCCAGCTTGTCGAGTTCGTCGAGCACGCTGAGGCAGACGGCCAGCCGCTCCGGGTCGATGCCGGGGCCGTACGCGACCGCGTCACCGGGCTCGTGCACGACCTCGTCCGTGGTCGCCGGGCCTTCCTCTGTCACCGTCATCGCGCTGCCGCTTCCCTGATCACCCGTGCGGCGCTCCGACCGCGCCTGCTTTCGAACGGGGAATTCTACGGAGCGCCGGGCCGGTCCTCCAAAAACCGGTGACGATCAAGGGCCGCAGGCGGTGATCAGCGCGGCCACCTCCTCGGACACGGCCTTGGCCAGCACATCGAGATCCGGTACGGCCTCGGCGTCGGCGACGAGCCCGTAGTGGACGCGCCCGCGGTACGTCGAGATCGCGATCGCCAGGGACTGGCCGCGGGCCAAGGGGGCGAACGGGAAGACCTCGGTGACCTGGTGACCGCCGAGCTTCAGAGCGATTCCGGGCAGCGGCACGCTGGTGACCAGGATGTCGAACCAGAGCCGGGCGGCCTGGCCGACCAGCGGTCCGCCGAGCCGGTGGGCTAGCGCCGGGACGTGGTCGGCGAGCAGGGCGACGGCGCCCGCGCCCCGGTTGGGGCCGGCGTCCTTGTTGCGGTCCATGGCGGTGCGCACCGTGGCGAGGCGGCGCAGCGGATCGGGGTCGTCGACCGGGAGCCGTATCAGGTAACCCGAGAGCCGGTTGCCCTGAGGGTGCGCGGTGCGGGGCCGGCGCTTGGAGACGGGGATCAGGGCGCGCGGCGCGACGCCCTCGCTGCCGTCGCCGCGCTCGTCGAGCCAGCGGCGCAGGGCACCCGCCACGACGGCGATCAGGACGTCGTTGACGGTGCCGCCGACGGCCTTGCGGATCACGTGCACGTCGTCGATGTCGAGGACGACTCCCGCGGTGCGGCGGGTCCCGCTCGGCTCGGCGGTCAGTGCGGCCGACGAGCGCGTCCCCAGGGTCGATACGGCGACGGAGGCGCCGATGTCGAGGGCCCGGCCCACGTCGGAGAGGGCGCCGCGCACCAGTTCCGGCAGCCTGCGCACATCCGGGACGCGGCTGCCTCGGGGCTCCTCCGGGCGGGGCTTGCGGGCGGGCATGTCCATGGGGTCCAGGACGGCGGCGGCGAGCGTCAGCGCCCGCAGTCCGTCGGCGAGGGCGTGGTGGAACTTGAAGAGCACGGCGAACGACACGCCGTCCTCCCCCGGCAGCACGTGCGCCTCCCACGGTGGCCGGCCGCGTTCCAGCGGGCGCTCCATGAGCCGGCCCGCCATCGCCTGGAAGTCGGAGGTCGGGGCGTGCAGCCGCACATGGTCGAGCGGATCGAAGTCGGGGGCGGGCTCGCGGGTGGCACCGCCGAACGAGAGCGGCTGGAGGAGGCCGACCGGCTGCCAGGCGTCCCGGATCCGCATCCGCAGTCCCGGCACAGCGGCGGCGCGGGCGGCGAGCAGGTCGGCCGCGTGGGCGCCGGCGGTGGGCGTGTGCGCCGTGAAGACGCCCAGCGCGCCCAGGTGCATGGGGTGTTCTGCGGACTCGATGTTCCAGAACGCCAGGTCGAGAGGTGCGAGCAGGTCGGAAGTCAATGGCTTGCCTCGCGTCGACGAAGGGTGGACCAGCAGTCAATCGCCCTCTGGCGATTACAGTCAAGTACGATCAAGCTACGCTCAGTTAACGGCAGATTAAGTCCCGCCCCTAGCGATAAGGGGCGGGACTCATGGTGCATATGAGGTCACTTCAGCACGGGTAGCGGCACCGGGCATCCGGACGGTGTCACCCGGGAGGGTCATGGATGAGCGGACCTGAGCCGTTTCGCGTCCCGTTCGAGCACCCCACGGTCATGGGTCAGGAACCCGTTCGGTGTAGCCCGCCGGGTCGACGTCGACGTACGACTGCTGCGCCGCCCCCGGGCGTGACTGACCCGGGTCGGGCCTCAGGCCTTCGCCTGCTCGGCGATACGGCCGACTCACCCCCGCGGTCATCGCCGGCATGTCCTGCCACCCCAGCAGGCCCAGCCGGTCGGCCCGGTAGGACCAGCGGTCCGGATCGACTACGGAACCCGCTGCCCCTTCCCCAGCGCGATCACCCCGCCCTTGGAGACGGTGTACAGCTCCGCGTCCCGCTCCGGGTTGACGCCGATCGTCGCGCCCGGGGGCACCTCGACGTTCTTGTCGAGCACGGCTCCCCGCACCACCGCGCCCCGCCCGATGCGCACGTTGTCGTGCAGCACGGCCCCCTGCACCACGGCCCCCGGGTCGACCACGACCCCCGGCGACAGCACGGACCGCGTGACCTGGCCGCGGATGAGGCACCCGGCGCTGATGATGGACTCGCTGGCCATGCCGCCCGCGTTGAAGCGGGCCGGGGAGAGCTGGTTGGAGTGGGTGTAGATGGGCCAGCTCCGGTTGTAGAGGTTGAAGGCGGGGCGCTCGGCGATGAGGTCCATATGGGCGTCGTAGTACGCGTCCAGGGTGCCCACGTCCCGCCAGTAGCCCCGGTCGCGGTTGGTCTCGCCGGGAACGTGGTTGGCGCTGAAGTCGTACAGCTGGGCCTCGCCCCGGTCGGTGAGCTGCGGCAGGATCGAGCCGCCCATGTCGTGCACGGAGTTCTCGTCCTCGGCGTCCCGCTGGAGCGCCTCGATGAGGGCCTTGGTGGTGAAGATGTAGTTGCCCATCGAGGCGAACACGCACTCCGGGTCGTCCGGCAGACCCGGCGGGTCGGCGGGCTTCTCCAGGAAGCGCTCCACCGTGAGGCCGTCCGAGCCGGGGCTGATCACACCGAAGGACGACGACTCGCCCCGCGGCACGCGGATGCCCGCCACGGTCACGCCCGCGCCGCTCTCGATGTGCTGGGAGAGCATCTGGCGCGGGTCCATGCGGTACACGTGGTCGGCGCCGAACACCGCGACGTACTCGGGGCGTTCGTCGTAGACCAGGTTCAGGGACTGCAGGATCGCGTCCGCGCTGCCCAGGTACCAGCGCGGGCCGAGGCGCTGCTGGGCCGGGACCGGGGTGACGTAGTTGCCGAGCAGGCTGGACATGCGCCAGGTCGTGGTGATGTGCCGGTCCAGTGAGTGCGACTTGTACTGCGTGAGGACGCAGATGCGCAGGATGTCGGCGTTGACGAGGTTGGAGAGGACGAAGTCGACGAGGCGATACGTTCCGCCGAAGGTGACCGCGGGTTTCGCGCGGTCCGCGGTCAGGGGCATCAGGCGCTTGCCTTCTCCGCCCGCCAGTACGATGCCGAGCACCGAAGGTCCGCCACGACGCATGGCCGCTCCCCTCACCCTGGTTGATCCCAGCCTGCCCCTGTGCGGCGCGCCCTAAGCCTGTTTGAGGATCTCCCCGTAGAGCCGGGCCGTCCGCCGGGCCACCGCGTCCCAGCCGAACTCCCCCACCGCGCGCTCCCGTCCGGCCTCGCCCATCCGCCGGGCCGTCTCCGGGTCACCGACGACCGAGTCCAGCGCCCGCGCGAGGCCCGCCTCGAAGTCGTCGTCCAGGGGGACGAGCAGGCCGGTCCCGCCGTCGTCGACGACCTCGGGGATGCCGCCGACCCGCGAGGCCACGACGGGAGTCCCGCAGGCCATCGCCTCCAGGTTGACGATGCCGAGGGGCTCGTACACCGAAGGGCAGACGAACACGGCTGCGTGCGTCAGGAGTTGGATCACTTCCGGGCGCGGCAGCATCTGCGGGATCCAGTGCACGCCCTCGCGGACCCGGCTCAGCTCCTGGTAGAGATCGCGGAACTCCTGGTCGATCTCGGGGGTGTCGGGCGCGCCCGCGCAGAGCACGACCTGTGCGGCCGGGTCGATGTCCCGTACCGCGCGCAGCAGATGCGGCACGCCCTTCTGGCGGGTGATGCGGCCGACGAAGAGGACGTACGGGCGGTCGGCGTCGAGGCCGAAACGCGCGAGGACGTCGGTGCGGTGGTCGGGCCGGTAGAGCGTGGTGTCGATGCCGTTGTGCACGATGTGGACGCGGTCCGGGTCCAGCGCCGGATAGCAGCCGAGGATGTCCTCGCGCATGGCCCCGGAGACGGCGATCACCGCGTCGGCGGCTTCGACCGCGGTGCGCTCGGCCCAGCTCGACAGGGCGTATCCGCCGCCGAGTTGCTCGGCCTTCCAGGGGCGCAGCGGCTCCAGGGAGTGGGCGGTCATCACATGCGGGATGCCGTACTGGAGCTTGCCGAGGTGGCCGGCGAGGTTGGCGTACCAGGTGTGGGAGTGCACGAGTTCGCGGCCTTCCAGGCCGGCGGCCATGGCGAGGTCCACGGAGAAGGTGCGCAGAGCGTCGTTGGCGGTGTCGAGCGCGGACCAGGGGCGGTGGCGCTGCACGCCCACCCCGCGGCCCTCGCCCCAGCAGTGCACCTCCAGGTCGACGAGATCCCTCAACTCCCGGGCGAGGAACTCGACATGGACACCCGCGCCGCCGTACACGTCCGGCGGGTACTCCCGGGTCAGCAGTCCCACACGCACCCGGAACCCCCTGTTCTCAGCGGCTGGTTGCCCTTTCATGGTCACCCAGATGTGGCGTGTGGGGAAGAGCGCGGTGCTCGTGTGAAGCAACAGTCGCCGCACAAGCCGCCGCCCGGCACCCGGTAGTAGAGGCAGCAGCTGCGGCGCCGGAACGCGGTCCCGGTGAGGGTGCCGGTGCCGGCGAGGAGGGGGTGGCCGAGGAGTTCCGCGGTCAGGGCTCGGGTGCGGGCGGCGGCGTCCGTACGGCCGTTGGCCCGCGCCCACTGCTCCAGCTGGCGCGCCGCGCCCGCGAGCGCCGATCCCGCGTTGCCCCAGAGCAGGCCGGCGGCGACGCGGTAGCGGGTGTGGAGGGCTGCGGTCAGCGGTTCCAGGTGGGTGTGCAGGACGACGTCCGCGATGCTCGCCGGGTCCGCGGGCAGCGGGTGCACCTCGGTGAGCCACAGGTCGTCGGGGGCGCTGCCCTCGGGGTCCCAGTGCAGCAGGCGCGGGTCGAGGCCGGGGATGCGGCCGTACTGGGTGGCGCAGCCGAGGGTCACCGACCACAGCCGGGCCGCGAGGCCCTGCTGGGCGACGGAGGCGGCGATCCGCGGCTCGGGGGCGCGCAGGGCGTTCGCGACCTTCCGGACGCGGAGAGCCAAGGGGCTTCCCTGAGGTTCCGACGGGGGTTCCGCGTACGCGTCCGCCAGGGTCGGCAGTGGCCGAAGAGCCGCCCCTGCCGTGCGTAGTACGAAGAAGCCGCCGAGCGGCCGGAGCGCGGCGAGTTCGGGGTCGAGGTCCACGAAGAGCAGTAGTACCAAGGTCCGTCGGGGTTATCACCTGAGGGTCTCCCCCAGGGGTCACCCGCCTGTGGGATGAGACCGGCGCCGTAATACTCCATCGGCAGTACGACACAGTGCGTGCTCTGGTACGACGACGGGAAGAGGATTTGGCGGCATCGTGTTGGTCATGAGAGCCGACCGTTCGCCACGCCGGGGTCACCGCCCCCGCCTCACGCAGAGGAGCAGCTCATGAGCGCCCTCGCGTTGTCCGTGCTTCTGTCGCTCGTCTCCGCGGTCGCGTACGCGGGCGGGGCGATCGTGCAGGAGCGTGTCGCGGTGTCCTCCCCGGGACAGCAGTTCGCGCCGATGCGTCGGCCGGGCTGGTGGGCGGCGGTCGCGTTGAACGGCCTCGGTGGGCTGCTGCACGTGGTGGCGCTGGCTTTCGGTCCGCTGAGCCTGGTGCAGCCGCTGGGTGCGCTGACGATCGTGTTCGCGCTGCCGATGGCGGCGCTGTTCGTGGGCCGCAGGGCCGGTTCGACGGCCTGGCGGGGCGCGATCATGGCGACCGTGGGTCTCGCCGGCCTGCTGTCCCTGGTCGGCTCCTCGGAGTCGCAGTCGCTGGCCACCGCCGAGCGGGTGGGCGTGGCCCTGGTGACCGGCGGCATCGTG
Organism: Streptomyces sp. V4I8; assembly: GCF_041261225.1. Taxonomy (GTDB): domain Bacteria; phylum Actinomycetota; class Actinomycetes; order Streptomycetales; family Streptomycetaceae; genus Streptomyces. The sequence goes on along the minus strand of NZ_JBGCCN010000001.1, from coordinate 9,153,829 downwards.
GTGGCGCTGATGATCGCGGGCCGTGCGGCCCACCGCCACCCGGCGGTGCGCAGCATGCTGCTCGCGACCGGGTCCGGCATAGCCTTCGGCATGTCCTCTGTGTTCACGAAGGTCGTGGCGGTGGACTGGAACGGCGGGGTGTCGATGGCCGACGCGCCCGCCCTGGCCACGATAGGCGTCTTCGCGACGGCCGGCATGCTGCTGTCCCAGGCCGCCTACCGGGGCGCGGGACTGGCGGCACCGCTGGCCACACTGACGGTCGTGAACCCGGTCGTGGCGGCCGCGGTCGGCATCACGATGTTCGGCGAGACCTTCCGGTACGGCACCACGGGCACCGTGCTCGCGCTGGGCTGCGGTGTGGTGGCGGCGGGCGGCCTGATCCTGCTGACGACGGAGCGGATCGCGCGCACGGCGGCGGAGTCCACGGCCGCGCTGCCCGAGCCGGCGAGCTCGGCGGCCCTGCCCGCGCCGGCCATGCGTCCGGTGTACGGCGAGGAGCTGCTCGCCGGCCTTCCCGAGCAGGCCGGAGCGAGGCCGGGCGAGGAGATCCTGGTGCCGGACAGCGAGGAGATCGTCGTACCGGACAGGATCGACGGCATCCTCATACCGGCCCAGGTCGCGGAGGGCGCGTACGAGGACGGCGAGCCGCCGCACCCCGAGAGCGAGCCCCCGAACCTCTACGGCCCCTTCTACGGCGGCCCCTACGTGCCCACACCGGTCCTCGACCGGCACCGGATCCGCGTCAAATCCTGACGCCACCGGCCCGGAGGTACGCCACCGGGTCGATGTCCGAGCCGAAGCCGGGCCCCGTCCGCACCTCGAAGTGCAGATGCGGACCCGTGCTGTTGCCCGTGGACCCGGAGCGGCCGATGCGCTGCCCCGCCCCCACCGACTGCCCGTCCTTGACGGAGATCGCCGAGAGATGGGCGTACTGGCTGTAGCGCCCGTCGGCGTGCCGGATCACCACCTGGTAGCCGAAGGAGCCCTCCCACCCGGCGCTCACGACCTTCCCGGCCCCGACGGCCTTCACGGAGGTGCCGGTCGGGACGGCGAAGTCGACGCCGGTGTGGTAGCCCTTCGACCAGGACGAACCGGCCTTGCGGTACGGGGTGCCCAAGGAGGCGCTCACCGGGGACACCAGCGAGCGGCTGGTCGTCGTGGCCTGCTCTTCGCGCTTCTGGTCGCGGTCCGAGGAGGTCTTCTCGGGGGTGGCCCTGGGGGTCGGCCGCGGGGTGGCCTTCGGCGCGTCCGTCGTCGTGGCCGCCTTGCCGCGCACCGCGAGCCGCTGCCCCGGCAGGATCAGATCGGGGTCCGCTCCGATGGTCTTCCGGTTCGCCGTGTACAGGCCCCGCCAACCACCCCTGACCTTCTGCGACTCGGCGATCCCCGAGAGGGTGTCCCCGTGGACCACGGTGTACATCTCGGCGGTGCCCGCCCGTGACTGGGGGGTGGTCTGCGGCTGGACGTCCTGGACCGAGGTCTTCTGACCGGTGCGGCCGGTGCCCGCGGGGTGGATGTCAGGTGTGTCCCCGCCCCGGGTCAGCCCGGCCCGCACCGAGCACACCGGCCAGGCGCCGGGCCCCTGCCCGTCGAGCACCTTCTCCGCGACGGCGATCTGCTGGTCCTTGGTGGCCAGATCCGCTCGCCCCGCGTACCGGGTGCCGCCGTAGGCCTCCCATGTCGACTGGGCGAACTGCAGTCCGCCGTAGTAGCCGTTGCCGGTGTTGACGTCCCACCGGCTGGTCGACTCGCACGCGGCGACCTTGTTCCAGGTGCTCACGTCGGCGGCCTGCGCGGCGCCGGTGCCGATGAAGGGGAGCGCCATTCCGGCGCCGCCCGCGGTGACGGTGAGTGAGGCGCGGTTGATCCTGTTCGGCTGGTACCGGCGGTGCCGACCGCGTACGGCCATGACGGAGCCCCCCATTGACATGCGTCAGGAGGGGCAAAAGTAAGCGCTGCGAACAGGCCATGACAAGACGGCAATTCAGCCTCCTCTTCGCGCCAAGTGGCGCGGAACCGGCGCACGTTGCCCGGCGCCCGCACGGCGCACGGGACGGCTGAGTGCGCCGGGGCCTTTCGTGCGTATCTGCCTGCGCGACATCGCGCCACCCCGGATGTGCGGTCGGAGTACCGGCACGTCAGGATGGACGATGGGGCAATACTGGCGGGCATGACCGGCACCGCTGATATATCGAGGTCACTAGGAGCCAACGCATGAGCACTTCGGCGCAGATCGGCGTCACGGGTCTCGCGGTCATGGGCCGCAATCTCGCCCGCAACTTCGCCCGCAACGGCTACACCGTCGCGGTCCACAACCGGACGCCGGCGCGTACGCGGGCGCTGGTGGAGGAGTTCGGTGGCGAGGGCGAGTTCATCCCGGCCGAGTCCGCCAAGGACTTCGTGGCGGCGCTGGAGCGACCGCGGCGGCTGGTCATCATGGTGAAGGCCGGCGAGCCGACCGACGCGGTGATCGAGGAGTTCGCACCGCTGCTGGAGCCCGGCGACATGATCATCGACGGTGGCAACGCGCACTTCGCCGACACCCGGCGCCGGGAGCGGGACCTGCGCGAGCAGGGCATCCACTTCGTCGGCATGGGTGTCTCGGGCGGCGAGGAGGGCGCGCTGAACGGGCCGAGCATCATGCCGGGTGGCCCGAAGGAGTCGTACGACTCGCTGGGCCCGATGCTGGAGAAGATCTCCGCCAAGGCGAAGGACGGCGCGCCCTGCGTGACGCACGTCGGCCCCGACGGCGCCGGACACTTCGTGAAGATGGTGCACAACGGCATCGAGTACGCCGACATGCAGCTCATCGGCGAGGCGTACCAGCTGCTGCGGGACGTCGCCGGGTACGAGCCCGCCCAGATCGCGGAGATCTTCCGCACCTGGAACCAGGGCCGGCTGGATTCCTACCTGATCGAGATCACCGCCGAGGTGCTGTCGCACGTGGACGCCGCGACGGGCAAGCCGTTCGTGGACGTGGTCGTCGACCAGGCCGAGCAGAAGGGCACGGGCCGCTGGACCGTGCAGATCGCCCTGGACCTGGGCGTGCCGGTGTCGGGTATCGCGGAGGCCGTCTTCGCCCGCTCCCTGTCCGGGCACGCGGCGCTGCGGGACGCGTCCCGCGGGCTGGCCGGCCCGACGGCCACGCCGCTGGGCGAGGCGGAGGCCGCGGCCTTCGCCGACCGGGTCGAGCAGGCGCTGTACGCGTCGAAGATCGTGTCGTACACGCAGGGCTTCCACGAGATCGACGCGGCGCGCGCGGAGTACGACTGGGACATCGACCTGGGCGCCGTCTCGGCGATCTGGCGCGGCGGCTGCATCATTCGCGCGGCGTTCCTGGACCGGATCCGCGCGGCGTACGACGCCCGGGCCGATCTGCCGAGCCTGCTGTCCGATGACACGTTCGCGCAGGAGATCGCCGCGGCGCAGGACGACTGGCGTGAGGTGATCATCGCGGCGACCCGGCAGGGTGTGCCGACGCCGGGCTTCGCGGCGGCCCTCGCCTACTACGACGCCCTGCGCGCCGAGCGGCTGCCGGCGGCGCTGACGCAGGGACAGCGGGACTACTTCGGCGCGCACACCTACCGGCGGACCGACCGGGACGGCTCGTTCCACACGCTGTGGGGCGGGGACCGGTCGGAGGTGGCCGGCTAGGGAGTGTCCGGTCCGCCAGGTGACCGCCCCGTGCCCGGTCGTTGCTTCGGGCACGGGGCGGACCCATGTCCGCGTGCGGCCGGACATCGGGACGGGGTGCCTGCCGTCTGTTCACGGAGAGTGCACGGGGCGCTCAGGTGAGCGGCGGTCCGGGCTCGGGGTTCGGCACCGGCTCCGGTCCCGGCGGGATCGGGGACGGGGAGGGGTCCGGAGGGGAGGGTGGGCTCGGCGGCGCGGGCGGCGTCGGTTCCGGCCCGGGCAGGGGGCCCGGGGGCGGGGGTGGGCCGGGAGCCGGCGGGGGCTCCGGGGGCGGGACCGGGTGCGGCTCCGGGCTCGGCGGTTCCGGATGGACCGGGTCCGTATACGGGTTGGTCATGGTGTCCTCCAGCCAGTCCGTGACATCGGCTCTGGACTACTCCCCCGCGTACCCGGTGGCCGCGCCACCAGTCACTCACCCGCGTCAATGCGGGCGCCCAAGTGGGCCCGTCGAAGGCGGCCCTGGCCCGCACGAACCGTGACCAGAACCGCCCCCCGGTGGGAACCGCCCTCCGTCAGAACCGCCCGGGGTGCGCCCGCAGCCAGTCCTTCGCCGCCTCCAGCAGCTCGGGGTCGGCTGCCGGGGCCTCGTCGGGATGACGCTCGGCCCACTTCACGACGTAAGGGCACAGCGGCGCGACGACGACTCCCTCGCGTGCCGCCATGCCGTACAGCTCGCGTGCCAGGGAGCCCGCGATGCCCTTCCCCTCGTGGGCGGGTTCCACGAGGGTGTGGACGGGGACGAGCGCGCGTGCCGGGGCGTCGAGGACGAAGTACTCGATGTGGCCGGTGACTTCGTCACCCTGGAGGGCCTCCAGGCGGCCGGCCGTCCGGTCGTCGCGGATCTCTGTGTCGCTCATGCCACGCACGCTCCAGGTCCGTCGTCAGGCTGGGGATGAGGGGAGTCAGGCCACCGGAACGGCCTGCGGGCTGCGCTCCTGGCCGGAGCCCGGCACCGGCTCGGACGCGTCGGCGCCCAGGGCCACGATCCGGTTGGCACCGTCCACGTGCACGACCCTCGGCTCGAACTCCCGCGCCTCGGCGTCGGTCATCTGAGCGTAGCTGATGATGATCACGAGGTCGCCGGGGTGGACGAGATGGGCGGCGGCACCGTTGATCCCGACGACCCCCGAGCCACGCTCGCCCTTGATGACGTACGTCTCCAGACGGGCACCGTTGGTGATGTCGACGATGTGGACGAGCTCACCGGGGAGCAGGTCGGCGGCGTCGAGGAGGTCCGCGTCGATGGTCACCGATCCCACGTAGTGCAGGTCGGCCTGGGTGACGGTGGCGCGGTGGATCTTGGACTTGAACATGGTACGAAACACGGAGAGACTCCCGATTCATCTGCTCCCTGCCTGCTTTGTTCAGGTCAGGGGCGGCCTTCGGAGCGTACAACGATTCGCGTGTTCGGTCAGCTGTCCGCAGGTGTTCCCGGACTCACACTGATCCCTTGCTGACTGCCCGACAGGCCATCAGATCGACGGCGGTGATCCGGTGCGAGCGGTCGACACTGACAATGCCAAGCGTGAACAGCAACAAGGAAGCACCGTGAACGAGGTACAAGAAGGTCTCTGCTTCGCAGGTCCCGCCACGGTGACCGTGTTCGTCATCGGAGCGGGGAACGAACCGCTCCCTCCGGCGACGTTCCACCTCGCCGGACTCGCACCCGACGAGGTGCGCCCTTTCATGCCGCAGGAGCAGCCGGCGGCGATCGCGTCGCTCGGTCTCATGTCGTACGACCTCACCTTCCACGACACCTCTCTCGTCCTGTCCACCTACACGCGCGAGGCCCTGGGCCGCCTGTGCGCGGACGGCCGAGCCGTGGCCTGGGCCGGCTTCGAGGGGTCGTTCCACTACGACCACCTCCTGACCGAGGACATCGCCTCCTCGGTCTACGGATACTGTGCGAGCGGCGCCGAGCCCGTCGTCGCATGGGACTTCGCCACCCTGCGCAGCGCAGCCTGGCGGCAGCAGATAGCCGAAACCCGCACGACCCTGCGGGAACTGCTGCGTCGACCTGCGCAGGGGCCGGGCGACTGCCGCATCACGTCCGCCCGCCGGCGGCTCTGCGATGACCGGCGGCCGAGGTAGGAGCACCCTCCGGCATCAGGCTGGGGACATCGGGGCCGCGATCACCTGGGGGCCACGGACGGATTCCGGATCGCCTCGGACGGAGTCGGCTGACCGGTCACCACGCCCCGACGCAGGAAGGGCGGTGTGGCTCAGGCACCCGTCACCGGCCGGTGGACCGATCTGGCCCTCCGGTCGAACTCGTGGTTGAGGAACGGCATCAGCACGCTGCCGGACCTCGAGAGCGTCCGGATTCCCGTGGCCGGGCAGATCGCGAAGCGCCGTCGTTCGACAGCGACCGGTGGACGCGCGCCGACCCACGATCCGTGGTCGGGCGCTGCCGCGTACGGAATCGAGGTACGCCTGCGACGTCATGAGGCGCCGGTCGATGCTGTCCTACGAGGATTCCCGTCAACCGGTGTCTGCCGGGGAGACGGGCGTGGCGCTCAGGGGCAGGAGCTGGGGGCGCTTTGCGGTCCGGCCGTCGCCGGAGGACTGACCGCGCAGACGGCGTCCGAGCCAGGGCGCGAGGAATGCGGCCGCCCAGCGCAGTTCGGCCGCTGCGGCTTGCCAGCCCACGGGGACCGCCTGTGGCGGCAGGGGGAGCGTCCAGGCGTCGCCGCTTCCGGGCAGGTAGATGGCTTGGGCAAGGGCCGCGGCGATCCGCTCGTGGCCCAGCGGGCTGGCGTGGAGTCGGTCCGCGGTCCACAGCCGTGGGTCGGTGGAGACGGCGTGCCGGGCGGTTTCGGCCACCGCGACCCCGTGACGGGCGGCCGCAGCGCGGATGCGGATATTGAGGTCGAACACGCGGGACCTGATGGGCCGGGCAAGGGGCGCGATCTGCCCCATGTCGGGGAAGGTCAGCGTCACCACGTGGGCCCCGGCGGCCGTGAGCGCGGCGAACATCTCCTCCAGGTGACCGGCCACCTCTGCGGCGTTGAACCGGGGCCGGAGCAGGTCGTTCACTCCCGCGACGACGGTGGCCAGGTCGGGGCGCAGAGCCAGGGCAGGCTCCAGCTGTTCGGCGCGGATCTGGCCGGCGACACGTCCTCGTACGGCCAGGTTGGCGTACCGAAGCTCGGGGTTGACGGCTGAGAGGTGCTCGGCGAGCCGGTCGGCGAAGCCGCGTAGACCGACGGTGTCGTCCCCGTCGCCCAGCCCTTCGGTCTGGCTGTCGCCCAGGGCGACGTAACGCAGGTATTCACCGCTCGGCATGAGTGTCCGCCTTTCCCGGAGGACCGCTGTCGAACTGTCGCAAGGCCATCAAGCAGCCCCTCCGCTCGTTCTCGTCCGGCATCGCATCATAGTCAAGAAAGTGACTAATCATATGCTTGCACATGAGGGAAGGCCCGCCCTCAGAACCGTTCTCCGTGCCGACCGCCTCCGGTCGCGGATGAGCCGCCTCGTCCGGACGGGAAACACGGCATGATCAGTGGATGCAAGCCATGGAGGACTGGGCAGGCGGTGGAGACATGGGTGAGCAGGCTGGGATCTCTTCGCCGAAGGAGGCCGCGGACAACGCGCTGGTGCTGGCCTTCGGGCGGTTGCAGGGCGCCGCAAACCGGCTGGAGTACATCCTGGGGCGGTCGCTGGAGCGGGAGTGCGGCATCAGCCACCTCATGTACGAGGTCCTGCTCATTCTGGGCCGGGCGGAGGGGGCCGGGCTGCCGATGCGAGCCATAGCCCAGGAGCAGGTGCTGACCACGGGCGGTGCGACGCGTCTGGTGGACCGGATGGGGGCGGCCGGACTGGTCGAGCGCGTCGAGGATCCCGACGACCGGCGTGGGAAGTTGGTACGCCTCACCCCGCTGGGAGAAGAGACCACCGTCCGCGCCTCTCGACTGCACGTGGAGAACATCCGCCGTTACTTCCTGGCACCGCTGCCGCCGGAGGACCACGAGCGGTTCGCGGAGGACCTGCGGATCCTGAGCCACTCGGCCCGAGACGTGCTGCCCCGGCTGCCCTGAGGCACTTCCGAGGCCGGTGCCGGACGGCAGCGCTGGCGTACTGACAGCAGAAGCATGAGCGTTGTGTGGTCGACGTCACACGAGCGGGGAAATACCTGACACGTCAGTTACTGTTCTGTCAGATGAGTGGCTCGCAGCAGGCGGGCGCCACCTTCTGTGCCGAGGTCCCGATGAAGGTCGTCTATGTTTTCGACGCCTACTGCGGCTGGTCACACGGGTTCTCCGGCACCCTGCGCGAGGTCGTCGCCCGCCATCCCGAGTTGCCGGTCGAAGTGGTCTCCGGCGGCCTGTTCACCGGATCGCGCCGGGTGCCGATCCGCGAGTTCGGCCATGTCCAGGGTGCGAACGCCAAGATCGCCGAGCTGACCGGTGCCGAGTTCGGCGAGGCGTACGAGAGGCTGATCGCCGACGGCTCCTTCGTGATGGACTCGGGGGCCGCCGCCCGCGGCGTGGCCGCCCTGCGTCAGGCCGCCCCCGACCGGGCGGCGGAACTGGCCGCCGCCCTCCAGGACGCCTTCTACATCGACGGCCACAGCCTCTCCGCCCCCGCGGCCTACCGCACGGTCGCCGAGCGGGCCGGACTGGACGCCGACGCCGTGGTCGCCGCCTTCGAAGCCCCCGAGGCGCAGGCCGCGGCCGAGGCCGGCTTCCACCGGGCCGCCGAACTCGGCGTCACCGGCTTCCCCACCCTGCTGGCCGTCGTCGGCGGCCACGCCACCACCTTGGCGCACGGTCACGCCACCGCCGACGGCATCGACCGGCACCTCACCGACCTCCGCACCCCCTGATCCTCTCCCCGCCCCCACCCGCCCCCTACCCGCCCCCTTTCCGTCAAGGAGCCCCCATGAGCACCCTGTCGTTCAAGGTCCTCGACCTGGACTTCCCCGCCGGCAGCAAGAACAAGACCGCCACCCTCGTCACCGGCGAGACCGAGGCCCTGCTGGTCGACGCCGCCTTCACCCGCGCCGACGGCCACCGCCTGGCCGCCGAGATCCTCGACTCGGGCAAGAAGCTGACCACCGTCTTCGTCAGCCACGGCGACCCGGACTTCTACTTCGGCGCCGAGGTCCTCGCCGACGCCTTCCCCGACGCGAAGTTCGTCGCCACCCCGATCGTCATCGAGCACATCAAGCACTCCTACCAGGGCAAGCTCAAGGCGTGGGCAGCGCTCGGCCCCAACCTGCCCACCCGCCTGGTCGAGCTGGAGCCCCTGACCGGCGACCTCACCCTCGAGGGCCACCGCTTCGAGCTCAAGGGCGGCCCGGCCGGCCTGCCCGACCGCCACTACCTGTGGCAGGCCGAACACCGCGCCCTGCTCGGCGGCGTCCTGCTCTTCCAGCAGGAGCACGTCTGGGTCGCCGACACCCCCACCCCCGGCGACCGTGCCGCCTGGATCGACCTGCTGGACGAAATGGCCGCGCTCGCACCGGAGTTGGCCGTCCCCGGCCACCGGCTGCCCGGCACCGCGGCGGACGCCTCCGCCATCGCCGCCACCCGCGCCTACCTGCTCGCCTTCGAGGAGGAGCTGGACCGGGCCGCCGACGGCGCCGCGCTCGCGGACGCCCTGGTCAAGCGCTACCAGGCCAACGGCATGTTGATCGCGGCCCAGATCGGCGCGAAGGTCGCCAAGGGCGAGATGAAGTGGGGCTGACACACATGCCGTACGCGAACACCGACTTCGCGACCTCCGTCGCGCCCGCCGATGTGGTCCGCCGTCAGTACCTGGCCTCCGCGGCCGGTGACCTGGCGGCCCTGCGCGCCACACTCGCGCCCGACGTGGAGTGGACCGAGATGGCCGGCTTCCCGCTCGCCGGCACCTACCGCACCCCCGACGGTGTCACGTCGAACGTGATGGAGAAGCTCGGCCAGGACTGGGACGGCTGGACCGCCCACGACGACACCTACGTCGTCGACGGCGAAAACGTCGTCGTCCTCGCCCGCTACACCGCCGTCAACAAGGCCACCGGCAAACCGATCGACGTACGCGTCGCCCACCATTTCGTCGTACGCGGCGGCCTGGTCGTCCGCTTCGAGCAGTTCGTCGACACCGCGCTCGTGCTCAAGGCCATGAACCACTGAGGCGGCCCGGTCACCGGCCATCGGGGACGGCGGCCGAAACGGCCCCGTCCCCGTCGGCGGCAGCCCGAATCGGCCAACTGTTCACGCGCCCTCGCCGGCCGTCGGTCAAGGATGGGCGTGCGGGGCTGACGCCGTGCGGCTGAAAGAGGCGGCTGAGGTGCCGGGCGGCGACCCCGATCGCCTCCGCGACCCGCTCCGCGCCCAGGCCGGGGTCGCGCACGTGCCGAGCGATGTACGCCTGAGCCAGTCGCCGGTCAGCGGCCGTCTCGGTGTGCGTGCGCCTCGGCCAGCAGGAGGTAGCTGCTGGCGGTCCAGGTGTAGGCGCGGTCGCGCAGCCCCCTTCCGGTGAGGGCGTCGAAGTTCTCGGCGAAGCCATGGGTCTCGCACAGGGCGCGGAAGCGGGCGCTGATGTCGTCCGCCAGCCGCTGGTGGCCGGCGCGGCGCAGGCCGTCCTCGACGAGGATCGTGGCGGGGGCCCAGATCGGGCCGCGCCAGTAGCCGTCGGCGAGGTAGTGCGGTGAGCTGGTCCGTTCGGTGGCGAGGCCGTACGGCGTCAGGTGGGCCTTGATGTGGTCGGCCAGTGTGCTGGTGACCTCGCCGGGCAGGTGCTCGCCCAGCACGATGGGCATCAGGTCGAGGAGGCCGGCGCTGCTCCAGGTGCCCCCGCTGGCGACCCCCCGGGCGACGAATCTGTCCTTGTCCCAGAGCTGGTCGAGCAGCGCCGTCCGGGTCTCCTCGGCGGTTCGCCTCCATCGGCCGGCCTCATCGGTTCTGCCCAATTCCGTCGCCAACTCGGCGAGTTGGTGGAGCTGGAGGACGAGGAAGGCGGCCAGGTCGGCGGTGACGACGACCCGTTCGGGGTCGAAGATGGTGGCGTTGTCCCAGCCACTGTCGTTGCCGTGCTGGTAGTGGGGCAGTTCGGCGCCCGGGGCTCGTCGCGCGGTCAGCCAGAAGTCGGTCCAGCGTTCCAGCCGCTCGTATGTCTCGGTCAGTTCGGCCCGGCCGGGAGGCGTCGGCAGCCGGCGGCGCAGATGCCCGAGGGCCCAGCCGTGGATGGGCGGCTTGACGAAGTTGTGGAGGACCTCGGAGTGGGTGACCGAGTCGGGCAGGGCGCCGCCGGCGTCCTGGTGGTCGAAGGGCAGGTGGTACTGGTCCCAGGCGAGGTCGGGGCGTCCGGGCGCCAGGGCGAGGGCGTTGAAGCAGTGGTCCCAGCTCCAGACCTTGTCCATCCAGTGCTTGGACATCAGCACGCCGTGCCGGGTGACCAGTCCCGTCGGCCGTACGGTCGCCGACCAGACGACGTAGACGGCGAGTTCGGCGGCCGGAGTGGCGGACGAACGCCAGGGGGCCACCGCGTCGACGAACTCCGCGAAGGCTGTCCGTGCGGCCTCCACGATGGCGTCGAAGGCCGCCGAGAAGGCGTACGGCGGACGGGAGGTGTCGAGTTCCTCGATCGCGATCTCCCAGTCCCCGTCCGCCTCCGCGGTCACGGCCAGACCGCGGTCGGCGCTGCCCAGGGCCTGGGCCCCGGCCGTGTCGGCGAGAGTGCCGGACAGCACGGTGACGCGATAGCGGCGTCCGGTCTCGTACGACGTGAACACATACGCGTCCACCGCCGGGTCGCGGAAGAAGTACGTCCCGCTGAACGGGGTCAGGGCCTGCGCGGCGGCGAGGACGCCGATGCCGAGGCCACTCCCCCGCAGGCGTACGGTGTCCGGCGACTCGTAGGCGAGGTCGACGCGCCCGCCCCCGCCGATCCAGCTGAGCAGGTCCGGTGTCGTCTGGACGCGGGTCTCGGCGCGGGTGCCCGTCGCCGGGTCCAGGGGCACGAGGCGCAGGACGGCGTGCATGCCGTTCTGGTGCGAGACGAGGTGGAGGTCCTCGGCGTACGTCTTCTCCGCCACCACGGGCGAGATGTCGAACCAGGATCCGTAGGTGCTGAACGGGATGTCGTGGACGGAGAAGGCCGGGCCGGATGGGGCGGCGGTCATGACGGGTGACTCGTTTCTCGAGCGGGGGGCACCGGCCGACTGGCGTGCAGCCGGTTCGGTCGTGACGGGGGGCGGGGAGGGAGTCAGTCCTTGACCGCGCCCGCGGTCACGCCGGCGGCGACGTAGCGCTGGGCGAGGACGAGGATGACCGCGGCCGGGAGCGAGGCCACGACGGCGGTGGCCATGATGGCGTTCCACTCCTGGTTGTTGTTGCCGATGTAGTGGTAGATGCCGAGGGTGATGGGCTCGTGGGCGCCGCCGTTGACGAGCGTGCCGGCGAAGACGAAGTCGGACCAGGACCACAGGAACGCGAACAGGGACACCGTGACGACGGAGTTGCGGCTCATCGGCAGCACGATCGACCAGAAGGTGCGCAGGGCCCTGGCTCCGTCCATCGTCGCGGCCTGGAGCAGTTCGCCGGGGATCCCGGACATGAACGCCGTGAAGATCAGCACCGCGAAGGGAACGGCAAGCGTGGAGTCGGCGATGATCAGGCCGGGGACGGACTGGAGCAGGCCGAGCTGGAGGTAGATGGCGTAGAAGCCCATCGCCATGATGATGCCGGGGATCATCTGGGCGGCCAGCAGGAGGAAGCTCAGTACCCCGCCGCCGCGTGGACGTAGCTTGGCCAGGGCGTAGCCGGCGGGCGCGGCCAGGGCGACGGTCAACACGACCGTGCCGAGGCCGATGACGAGGCTGGTGCCGAGGTAGGGCAACTGCTGGTCGATGACGGCCCGATAGCCCTCCAGGGTGGCGTGGGCGGGGAACAGGTCCGGCGGGCTCTTACGCATGTCCTGGTCGCGGGTGAAGGACACGTTGATCATCCAGTAGACCGGGAAGAGCATGATCGCGGTCAGCAGGAGGCCGATGGCCGTCTTTCCCCACGTACGGCGGCGCCGGTTCAGGACTGTCTGTGCACTCGTCATGACAGTGCCTGCTTTCGCTGGACTCGGAGGTAGACCAGGCCGAAGACCAGGGCGGCGACGACGAGCAGGTTGCCGACGGCCGCGCCGGGGCCGAAGGCGGGCAGGAGGTTGCCGAAGCCGAGCTGGTAGGACCAGGTGGCGAAGGTGGTGGACGAGTCCGCCGGGCCGCCCTTTGTCATGATCCAGATGATGTCGAAGACCTTGAGTGTGTAGACGAGGCCCAGCAGGAGGGTGATGGCGGACACCGGGCGCAGCAGCGGGAAGGTGATGCGCCAGAAGCGCTGCCAGGCGTTCGCCCCGTCGAGGGCGGCGGCCTCGTACAGGCTCGCGGGGATGGACTGCAGGCCGCTGTGGAGCACGACCAGGTTGAAGGGGACGCCGATCCAGATGTTCGCGATGATCACCGAGGTCAGCGACCAGGACGGGGAGGTGAGCCAGTTCACCGGGTCGATGCCCACGGCGTGCAGGGCGGCGTTGACGACACCGGAGTCGCTGTTGAGCATCCATGACCAGGTGGAGGCCGAGACGATCAGTGGCAGCAGCCAGGGCACCAGGAACAGGGCCCGCAGGGTGGCGGAGAGCCGGAAGTGCTGATGGAAGAAGACCGCGAGGGCCAGGCCGATGACGTACTGGAAGACCAGGCACACGGCGGTGAACACCACGGTGTGCAGCAGAGCCGGGGCGAAGGCCGGGTCGTCGAGGACGGTGCGGTAGTTCTCCAGGCCCGTGAAGGGCGCGTCGCCCTGGACGAAGGAACGGACCGTGTAGTTGCGCAGGCTCAGGTCGATGTTGCGGTAGAGCGGATAGGCGTAGAAGAGGACGAGATAGAGGGTCACCGGAGCGAGGAATCCCCAGGCGGCCCACTGGGTGGAGGTGGGCCGTCGGCGTTTCCCGTCGCGGACCGGGAGCCGGGCAGCGGTGGCCGCCCCGTTCCGGACGCGCAGGGACCGGTCGTCCGGCAGCTTCGTATGGTTCATCTGTGGTCCGGGGGAATCCTGGCTACTGGGCGGCGGACTGGGCGGTGGCCAGCGCGTCCTTGGGCGACTCGGACCCGCTGAGGGCGGACTGGACCGCCTTCCACATCTGCTCGGAGATCTTGGGGTACTTGGTGCCCAGGTCGTCACTGGTACGGCCCTTGGCTGCCTTGACCGCGTCCACCCACGGCTTCAGCTCGGCGTTCGCCGCGACCTGCTTGTCCTGGACCTCGCTGGTGGGGGCCACGTAGGACAGGGTGGTGTCGGTGTCGTAGAGGTTGTCGCTGTTGGTCAGGCAGGTCGCCAGCTTCTGGGTGGTGGGGTAGCGGCCGGTGTCCTCCTGGACCGGGATGGTGACGAACTCGCCGCCGGTCGGGGCCGCGGCGTTGCCGCCCCCGGAGGCCGGGATGGGAAGGACGCCGTACTCGAAGCCGGCCTTCTCGGCGCCCGCGAGCTGCCAGGTGCCGTTCTCCGCGAAGGCGTAGTCGCCGCTCGCGAACTCCTGCCAGCTGGTCGTCTGGGTGTTGTTGATGACCGAGTTGGGGGCGTAGCCCTTGTCCAGCCAGTTCTTCCACAGCGACAGCGCGGAGACCGCCTGGTCGGAGTCGAGTGCGGTCAGTTGGGCTCCGGAGCCCCAGAACCAGGGCAGGAACTGGAAGCTGCCCTCCTCCGTGCCGATCGCGGAGAAGGTGATGCCCTTCTTGCCCGCCTTCTTGACCTTCGCGAGCGCCGCGGTCAGCGACTTCCAGTCCTTGACCGAGGCGATGTCCACCCCGGCGTCCTTCAGTACCGCCTTGTTGTAGTAGAGGGCGAGGGTGTTGGCGCCGATCGGCGTGCCGTACGTCTTCCCGCCCGACTGGCCGGCAGCGAGGAGGTTGGGGTTGACCTTCGAGGTGTCCAGCTCGTTGTCGTCGGTCGTGGTGAGCACGCCCGCCTCCGCCAGGGTCGACACCACCGGGTTGTCGACGATGAGGACGTCCGGGGAGTTGTCCTGCTGGGCCGCCAGCAGCGTCTTGTTCGGCAGGTCGCTGGTGTCGAACGCGGTCCGCTTGATCTTCACGCCGGCCTCGGTGCCGCAGCCGTCCAGCAGCTTCGCCCAGGCCGAGGTCTTGTCGAACTGCGGGTACGGGTCCCACACGGTGTACGTGCCGCTGCCGGCGCCCTTGGTGTCGGCGCTGCCCGCCCCGGAGGAGCAGGCGGTGGCGGTGACGGCCACGGCCATTGCGGTCAGGGCAGCGGCGATCAGACGGCGCTGTCTGGCAGAGCTGTTCATCGAAGTTCCTTTGATTTCGGGCATGCGGGTGCCCACGGCACGGGTGGTGAGGATGTCCGGGCATGCCGAACCACGCTGTCGAGCGGTCCGGGCGTCCGGTGGTGTGAGCAGGCGTACGGGGGTGCGGTTCAGGGCGTCGTGACGGGCCCGGTACTCGCGCCGGGAGTGGCTCCCGAGGGACCGGTGCTGGCCCGCAAGGAGATGGGCGGTGTGAGGAGGTGGCTGCGGGGCGGCGCGTCGGGATGGTCGAGCCGCTCCACCAGGAGTTCGACGGCGCGACGGCCCATCTCCTCCGCCGGTACGTCGGCCGCGGTGAGCTGCGGGGTCACCGTCTCCGCCCAGCGGCCGGCCACGACCCCGGTGACGGAGAAGTCGCGCGGCACATGGCGGCCCGCCTGGGCGAGCCCCCGGTAAAGGCCGCCCAGAGCGGCCTCGTTCAGCGTGACCAGGGCCGTGGTGGCCGGGTCGTCGTGCAGGATCCGCTCCAGACAGGCCTGGCCCGAGGCGGCGTCGTCCCCGCAGCAGTACGTCCGCACCGTCAGCCCGCGCTCGGCCGCGGCCTTGGTGAAGCCCTCGAGTCCCCGGTGCGCGGACTCGTAGCCGGCCCGCAGGAGCTGCTCGGGACGGTTGACGAAGGCGACCCGGCGGTGGCCGAGATCCGCCAGGTGGTGGACGCACGCCGCCGCCAGCGCGGTGTGGTCCAGGCCGACCCACCAGCCGCCTTCCGGGCGGGCGGTGCGGCCGATGGCGACGGAGGGAAAGTCGATTGCGGCCAGGTGCTCGGCCCGGTCGTCCTCCAGCCTGATCTCCATCAGGATCGCGCCGTCGACCCGCCGCTCCCCCAGCAGCCGCTGGAACGAGCGGTCGCTGTCCACACCGCTCGGTGACAGCAGTACGTCGTAGTCGTAGGCCGCGGCGGCCTCCACCACACTGCCGATGAAGTCCAACTGCATCCCGGTGTAGTGGTTCCCGGCCGGCGGGAAGACCAGACCGATCGTGCTGGTCCGGCCGTTGGCCAGGGCGCGCGCGCTCGCGTTGGGCCGGTAACCCAGCTCGTCGATGACCTGCTGGATCTTCCGGCGGGTGTCGTCCGAGACCGGGCGCTTGCCGCTCAGCGCGTAGGACACGGTGCTCCGCGAGACACCGGCCCGCCTGGCGATCTCACCGATGTTCACGGCGACTCCTTGCTCGAACCGGTTCGACCCTCTCGGTTGAGGGAGCGGCCGCCGGTCGTGCCGATAGGGGTGGAACAGAGGCGAGACCGGCCGTCGAACCGGTTCGCGTGAAGTGAAGGTAGGAACTGCCCGAACCCCTGTCAACACCCCTGACGACACTTTTCGCACCCCGCCCGGACTCGGGGAGATCCTCGTGCCGAAGGGATTGCTGGCCGGGAATCCCGGTGCTAGCTTCCCCGAACCGGTTCGATGAAGTGATCCTTCCGATGACCGCGGGCCCCGTGGCTAGCCCTCCCCGGCAGCACTGGCCCTGACCCGATCGGCAAGCCGAGTCTCCTATAGCGCGCGCATTCGATATCGAACCGGTTCGACGCATGTAGACACCCCAAGGATTGAGGACGCGATCCATGCCATCCGCTGACAGATCCGCCCGGCGCCGGGCTCCGGCCGCCTTGGCGGCGGCTCTCGGGGCGGGCCTGCTGGCCGCACCGGCCGCCCCGGCGCAGGCGGCCGAGGCGCCCCCGCCCACCGCGCACTACACCTTCGACCAGGACGACCCGGCTTCCGGCAGGATCAGCGACAGTTCCGGCAACGGCCTGACCGCGACCCTGGTGAACGGCTCCACCGCCCAGTCCGTGGCGGGCACGGACGGCGGCAGGGCGCTGGCCCTGCCTGGCGGGGCGCCGACCTCCGACGGCGCGTATGTCCGCCTGCCCCGCGAAGTGCTCGCGAGCGCGAGCGACCTGACGGTCTCCGCCCGCGTGAAGTGGAGCGGCGACGCGGCGTCCTGGCAGCGGATCTTCGACCTGGGCACCGACACCACCAAGTACCTCTTCACCTCCCCGTACAGCGGCAACGGGGTGCTGCGCACCTCCGTCACCACCGGCGGAGGAGGTGCCGAGGCGCAGGTCTCCGGGTACGCGCCGCTCCCCTCCGACCAGTGGCGGACCGTCACCGTCACCCTCGACACCTCCGCCCGCCGGGTCACGACCTACCTCGACGGCGTCGCGGTCTCCTCCGCCGCGACGACCGTCAAGGCCGCGGAACTGCTGGACTCCTCGGCCACGGCCGCCGGCTACATCGGCAAGTCCTTCTGGCCGGACCCGTTGCTCAAGGGCGCGATCGACGACTTCACCGTGTGGCACTCGGCGCTCAGCGCCGAACAGGTGGCCGGTACGGTCGGGACCGTGCCGACCGTCCAGGAACTCTCGAAGACGTCCTTCGAGGTCCGTACGACCACCGGGACCGCCCCCTCCCTCCCGGCCGCCGTCCGCTCCTCCTTCTCCGACGGCTACGACCGGGACGTGCCCGTCGCCTGGGCGGCCGTACCGTCCGAGCAGTACGCGCAGCCGGGGACCTTCACCGTGGCGGGAACGGCGGCCGGGCGCCCCGTGCGGGCGAACGTCACCGTGGTCCGCGAGGGACAGCTCACCGTCGACCTGGGTTCGGACACCGGCGCGTTCCACGGTGGCGCCTCCGGCACGCTCTACGGCGTGTACGGACCGGACGTCCCCACCAACAACCTCATCGAGGGCATGGGTCTGCGCACGGTCTCCACGAAGGCGCAGGACGGTCCGCAGCACCCGGGCGCCGACGCGCTGGAGGTGGTGAAGCCGCTGGCCGACTCCACCGACGGCGATGTCTACATCTACATGACCGACATCCACCGCGGCTTCCCCTACGAGTGGCCGGGCGACACACCGGCTCAGAAGCTCAAGCTGTACGAGGAGAAAATCGCCAAACAGGTCGACCAGGTGCTCCAGTTGCCGAAGCAGTACCAGGACAACATCGTCTTCGTGCCGTTCAACGAGCCCGAGGGCAACATGTTCGGCACCGGTCAGTGGAGTTACAACAAGATCAGCTGGCTGAACGACCCCGATGACTACTTCGCCGCCTGGGACTCCGCGTACCAGCTCATCAAGGCCAGGATGCCCGACGCCCGCATCGCCGGGCCCAACACGAGTGTCCTGTACGACCAGGTGAAGGGCTTCCTCACCCACGCGCTGGCCGCAGGCACCCTCCCCGACGTCGTCACCTGGCACGAGCTGAGCCACCCGGAGGCCGTGCGCGCGAGCGTCGCCAAGTACCGGGCGTGGGAGAAGGAGTTGTTCGAGGGCACCGACCGTGCGGGCACCCGAATCCCCATCAGCATCAACGAGTACGCCTTCAACTACCACACCTCGGTCCCCGGCCAGATGATCCAGTGGGTGTCCGCGATCGAGGAGTCCAAGGTGGACGCCGACATCGCGTACTGGAACATCGACGGCAACCTCTCCGACTCGGCGGTGCAGTCGGGCCGCGGCAACGGTCAGTGGTGGCTGCTGAACTCCTACGCCTCGATGAGCGGGCACACGGTGGAGGTGGCCCCGCCGTTCCCCGGCGAGAACTACACGATGCAGGGCGTGGCCACGCTCGACGAGAAGAAGAAGCAGTCCCGGCTGGTCTTCGGCGGCTCCACCGGCAAGGGCCACATCACCTTCGCGGGCGTCCCCGAGAAGGTCTTCGGGGACCGCGTGCACGTCTGGGTGCGCGAGATCGAGTGGAGCGGCCAGGTCGGCGACAGCTCCGGCCCGAAGCTGCTGTCGGAGCAGAACCTGACCGTCGGTGAGGACGGCACGGTCGTCGTCGGCTTCGGCGACGGAGGGCTGCCGAAACTGAAGGAGTCCTCGGCGTACGAGATCGTCCTCAGCCCGGCCGGGAAGGCGAAGAACTCGCAGTCCCCGCCCACGCGCTGGGAGGCGTCGTACGAGGCGGAGGGCGCTGCCCACACCGGGTCCGGCTACTCGAAGAACGGTCCGGAGGGCTCGACCGGCGACGTGTCGAAGTTCTACACCTCCGGCGGCTACGACGTGGGCGGCCTGCGCACCGGCTCGGACGTCGCGCTCGACTTCACGGTGGACGTGCCCGAGGACGGCACCTACGACCTGAGTGTCTTCGCCAACTCCCTCAACACCTTCGACAAGGTGAAGGAGCAGGGCCCCACCAACGTCTTCCTGCGCGTGGACGGCACGGCGGACAGCGAGCAGGAGCTGTACCTGCCGCTCGGCTACAAGTGGGTGGTGTGGGACCACACCGACACCAAGGTCCACCTCACCCAGGGCAGGCACACCCTGACGCTCGCCGCGAAGAGCCTCGACGGCAAGCGCGCCACCAAGGGTGACGCCATCGTCGACCGCCTCACCCTGTCGCTGCCCGAGGCTTCTGCCGCCACCCAGGTGTACGAGGGCGAGCTGGCCTGGCTGCACGGCGGGGCACAGCCCGTCTACCGGCTGCCCAAGGAGGCCGGTACCCCCGCCACCGGCTCTGGCGCGGTCCGGCTCGCGAAGAACCAGACCGCCACGTTCTGGGTCTACTCGCCCGCCGACCGCGAGGCCACGCTCGGCGTCGACACCCTCGACGGCTCGGGCGCCCGTCTCTCCGTCAACGGCCACGACGTCCTGCGCCTGGCCAAGGGGAAGCAGGAGGTGGCGGTCTCCCTCTCGGGCGGCGTCAACAAGGTGACGCTGACCGGAGGTTCGTCCACCAGTCTCGTCGACCGCCTCACGGTCACGCCGACCGAAGGGGCGCTTCCGGCGCGTACGTACGAGGCGCGGGACGCCGCGCTCGCCGGCTCGGCCGCGCTCACCCCGCTGTCCCTGGCCACCGACGGCACGGCGATCACCGGCATCGGCGGCGAGCCCGGCAACGGCAACACCGCCACCTTCACCGTCTCCGCCGACCGGGCCGGGCTGTACGCGCTGCGGATCCGCTACTCCAACCCCGAGCAGTCACCGGCCACCCACTACAACCCGGACCCGCTCGCCCGCCACGCGGACCTCACCGTCAACGGCGGCGAACCCCGGCGCGTCGGCTTCCCGCACACCTTCCACCAGAACAACTTCTGGGAGCTGACCGTCCCGGTCCAGCTCGAGAAGGGACGGAACGCGATCACCTTCCGCTCCGAGGAACTGCCGAACTTCGACGGCACCACCTACGCCTCGGACACCTTCCCCGGGGTACTGCTCCGCTCCCGCTACGCACCGCTGATCGACCGGATCACCGTGGCACCGTTCGCACGGGAGGTGCGATGAGGTGATCACCACCGGCGGCGGCGCGACGCGCACGGCGGCCGGGGTCCCGGTGATGCGCCGAGACCCCGGTCACGTTCGGATCACTCCACGGCCGTCGGCCTGCGCGACGCCGCCATCGCCTGGTCGACGTCGGTCAGCGGGCGCAGCCGGTAGGTGTAGGAGTAGTCGCGGCTCGCGAACAGCTTGTACTCGTCGTGGGTGTGGGCGCCCCAGCTGTTGTCGCCGCCCAGGCCCATCTGCCGGTGGTTGACGCGGAGGACGACCTCGTCGCGCGGGGCGAGCTGGTAGCCGTGGCGGACGCCGGACGACAGGTCCTCCGAGGTGAAGTGCGAGGCGTTGACCTCCAGGAGGGGCTCACCGGAGACGAGGAGGCCGGTGCCGGTGCGGTCGGTGAGGGCGATCCAGCGGACGTCGGTCTTGTTGCCGTTCTCCTGGGGGCGGATGTACGGGGTCCACTGGCCGGAGACGGTGCCGGAGTGGACGCCGACGTCGGTGCCGTCCTTGCGGTCGAGGTAGTTCTCCTCGGGCCCTCGGCCGTAGTAGCGAAGGCGCTCGAAGCGGCCCGGCAGGAAGAGCATCGTGCCGACCTCCGGGATGTACGGCAGGGAGGCGGCGCCCGGGTGCAGGGTGTTGTCGACCTTGATCTCGCCGTTGCCGAACACCGTGTAGGTGGTGCTGTACGTCGACTCGGTCGTCGTGGGCAGGGTGCCGCTGACCTTGATCTCCACGGCCTTGTCACGCAGGGCGCGCACCGTCACATCCGTCACCTTGCGCCGGTCGCCCGCGTCGCGCCAGGTCTGGTTGCGGGTGTGCTGGCCGTTGCCGCGGTCGTTCTCGGTGGGCGCCCGCCAGAAGTTCGGCACCGGTCCGGAGGTGATGAGCCGGGTGCCCCGGGCTTCGTACGAGGTGATGACGCCGCTGCTCTTGTCGACGGTGACGGAGAAGCCGTTGCCCTTGACCGTGACGTCCGCGGCCCGCTCCTCGTGGCGCAGGGCCGGTACGGTCGCCAGGGGTACGGGGGCCACGACCGGGATGTCCGCGTCGATGGGGAGTTGCTGCTTGGCCACCTCGAAGCCGGCCTTCGCCCAGGGGGTGGTTTCCTTGGTGGTGAAGGACAGCTGGAGGAAGTATTCGGCGCCGGGCGCCGGGGTGGCCGGCAGCTGCACCGGGACCGTGATGTCCTTGCCGCTGAGCGGGGGGACGTCCAGCTGGGTGCGGCTCAGCTTTCCGCGCCGGATCACCTCACCGTCGGCGACGAGGGTCCAACGGCCGTCGAACTCACGGAGGTTGGTGAACAGGTACTCGTTGGTGAGGGTGATCGGCGTTCCGGGGGCCAGGGCGGCGCCGGAGGCCGGTGCCACGCCCACGGCCTGGTAGATCTGCTTGACCTCGGCCGCCTTGCCGGTGAGCCGGCGGTCGGCGGTGATGATGCCGTCCGCGTTGGAGGTCCCGTCGTTGGGGTTGTCGCCCCAGTCGCCGCCGTAGGGGAAGAAGGTCTTCTCGCGGGGCCGCTTCTCGGTGACGTCGACGGTGGCCGCGTCGAACCAGAACCGTACGCCCTCGTCGCCGGGGCCGCGGCTGTCGGAGCCGAGCTCGGCCGCGCTCAGCGCCCGGGCGTACACGCGGGCCCGGCGGATCGTGCCGCTGAACTCGCGGGTGGGGTTGTCCACGTCGGTGGCGAGCGCGAGGGGCGCGGTGTTGGTGGCGGGCTTGCGTGTGGTGGTCCGGGTGGCCTTCGCCGCGCCGTCGACGTAGAGGGTCAGCGTGCCGGCGTCGGCGTCGAAGACACCGGCGATGTGGTGCTCGCGGCCGGTCCAGTCGTCCGGGAGGGCCCAGTTCGCGGTGATCCACTGGCCGCCGCCGTAGATGAAGAACTCCAGGGTCCGGTCCGACTGCTTGAGGGCGTACTGGGTGTCGCCCTTGGCGATGATCGGCTGGTGGTAGCCGGTGACGTGGGGGGTGACCCAGGCCTCCAGGGTGAGCGAGCCGGTGAGGTCGAGGCGCTGGTCGCGGGCGAAGACGGTGGCGCCGGAGACGCCCTTCGCGCGGTCGAAGGTGCCGCTCGCGGTCAGGATCTCGCCGCGCAGGCCGCCGGGCCCGGACTCGGTGAGGATCTTGCGCGGCGGGACGGGCCAGCTCAGGGACTGGTCGACGAAGTCCCAGATCCAGCCGCCCTGGAGGACGTCGTAGCGGCGGACGATGTCCCAGTACTTCTTGAAGTTGCCGTTCGAGTTACCCATCGCGTGGGCGTACTCGATCATGACGTACGGCCGGGTGTCGGCCGTGTCCTTGGCGCGCTGCTCGACGCGGGAGGGGCTGTCGTACATCTCCGAGCGGATGTCGCTGATCGTCGGCCGGTCGTCGCCCTCGTACTGGATGACGCGTGTCGGGTCGTAGGACTTGATCCAGTCGTGCATGGCGACGAAGGTGCTGCCGCCGCCGGCCTCGTTGCCGAGCGACCAGATGACCACCGAGGCGTGGTTCTTGTCGCGGTGGACCATGTTCTGGGCCCGGGCCACGCACGCCTTGGTCCAGTCCGCGTGGTTGCCGGGGTACTCGCCGCGGATGCCGTGGGTCTCCAGGTTGGTCTCGTCGACGAGGTACAGGCCGTACTCGTCCGCGAGTTCGTACCACAGCGGGTTGTTGGGGTAGTGCGAGGTGCGGACGCTGTTCATGTTCATCCGCTTGATGATCTCGATGTCCTTGGTCATGTGCGCCCGGGTGAGCGTCATGCCGCCGTCGGGGTGCATCTCGTGGCGGTTCGTGCCGCGGAAGGAGACGGGCTGCCCGTTGATCCGCATCAGGCCGTCCTTGAGCGCGAACTCGCGCAGGCCCACGCGGTGCGAGAGCGTCTCGATCACCTTGCCGGCCGGGTCGCGCAGGTGTAGGACGGCGGTGTAGAGGTTCGGGTGCTCGGCGGACCACAGCTTCGGCTCGGGGACGGCTCTGCTTGCCCGGACGGTGACGTCCTCGCCGGCGGGGGCGGACGCGAGGTCGACGGCCTGCCGGAGCGGGCGGGACCAGACGGCGTGGCCGCGGGAGTCGTACAGCTGTGTCTCGACGGAGTAGCCGCCCTCACCCCCGCCGCCGTACGAGCGCACGTTCGCGGTGACGGACAGTTCGGCGGCGGTGTAGTCGTCGCTCAGCGGGGTGTCCAGCTTGAAGTCGCGCAGGTGGACTTCGGGCGTGGAGTAGAGGTAGACCGAGCGGAAGATCCCGCTCAGCCGGATCATGTCCTGGTCCTCGAGCCAGTCCCCGTCGGAGAAGCGGTAGACCTCCACGGCGATCTGGTTGGTGCCCGGCTTGAGGTGCTCGGTGATGTCGTACTCGGCGGGCGTGAACGAGTCCTCGGCGTACCCCACCAACTCCCCGTTGATCCACACGTAGTGCGCGGACTTGACGCCTTCGAAGTGCAGGAAGGTCCGTCGTCCCGCCCAGCCGCGCGGCACGGTGAAGGTCCGCCGGTACTGCCCCACCGGGTTGAAGCGCGTCGGCGCCGCCGGGGGCCGGGCCTCCTCGCCGAGCCCGTTGGGTCCCCACCACGGGTAGGTGATGTTGACGAAGATCGGGCGGTCGTAGCCGTGCATCTGCCAGACGGAGGGGACGGGAATGCTGTCCCAGTCGCTGTCGTCGACGTCGGTGCCGTAGAAGTCGGTGTCCCGGTCGTCGGGCCGGTCCGCGTAGGCGAACTTCCACTTGCCGTCGAGGCTGAGTCGGTACGGCGAGCGCGTCCGGTCCGCGTCCAGCGCCTGTCTGAGGTCCGCGTACGGCATGAGTGTGGTGTGCGGGGGCTGGGTCCCGACCTGGAAGACGTCGATGTGCCCGTTCCACTCCGGGGTGGCGGCCGCCGTTCCGGCTGTGTCGGCCGCGTGGACCGTGGCGGCGGACGATCCGGACAGGGCGAGGGCGCCGAGGACGGCGGCTCCTCCCTCCAGGAGGCGGCGCCGGCTGACGGGCACACCCTGCGGGTGGGGCGTGGCAGGAGACTCGGGAGAGTGCGGCATGACCGTGGCCTTCCTCGGGACGACAGTGCGCTGTGCGGCTTGAGGGAGCGTCAGATCCTGTGCGGTGCTGTTGAGAAACCGAACGCACACTAGGTTGTGAACACACGTGAAGCAATGATGCTGTCGCTGTTTGTGTGTTCCTGACGGGTCCCGCCGCCGACGTTGGCCGAATCCCGGCCATGCGCTGCCGTACCGAGGGGCTGGGTCACTTCACCGCATGTCATGCCGTCGGGACTGCCTCCAGGACGTGGTAGTCGGGCAGGCCGGGGGCGACCGGTACGGCCGCCGTCGCGGTGAGCGCGAAACCGGCCGCGGCCAGCAGGGTCCCGTACTCGTCGCGGGTGCGTTCCCGGCCGCCGGTGAAGACCAGGTTGTTGAGGTCGGTGAGCCCGTAGGCGGCGGACTCCTCCGGGGTGAGGACCGGCGGCATCAGCGTCTCGACCAGGATCAGCCGGGCGGTCGGCGCCATCGCGGTGCGGTGGTCGAGCAGCAGCGCGGTGGCCTGCTCGTCGTCCCGGTCGCGGACCACGTTGTTGAGGACGTACGCGTCGGCGCCGGACGGCACGGGGCCGGTTCCGTCGCCCGCGACGGTCTCACAGCGGTCCACGACCCCGGCGTCGCCGAGCACGGCGAGCGCGGACTCCAGCACCTCCGGGCGGTCGTACAGCACGCCCCGCAGTCCCGGTACGGCGCCCAGGACCGCCGCGAGCAGGGTGCCGTGGTCCCCGGCCGGGGCGGCGACGGCGCGGAAGGCGGAGAAGTCGTACGCCTTGGCCACGCCGTCGGCGAACTCCCGGGTGGCCAGCGCCATGCTCTCGCGCAGCTTCACGGACAGCTCGGGGTCGTGCGCGATCGCCTGGTGTGCCGTCAGGCCGCTGCCGGGGTCGCGGTGGGGCCGACCGGTGCGCACGACGTCGGTCAGCGCGCCCCAGGCCTGCCACATCTGCGGCGTGACGGACAGCCGGACCTCGTCACGGGCCGAGCCGGCGGCGTCCGTGCGCAGCAGCCCGCCGAGGTCGGTGAGCGCGAACCGCTCGGTGTCCAGCTGGGTGACCAGGCCGAGGGCGGCCAGCGCCCTGAGCAGTCTGCGCAGTGCGGCCGGGTCGGTCCCGGTGTCGCCGGCGAGGGCGTCGTAGGGGCGCGGGCCGCCGGCGAGTGCGTCGGCGATGCCCAGTTCCGCGGCCGTGTACAGGATCTGCGCCGGTACGTAGCCGAGGGTCATCTGCTGCAGGGACGGCTCCACGGCAGCGGCTTCCTCTCCGTCGGGGTGGGTCATGAGGTGTGCAGGGGCAGGGTGTTGACGCCGACCATGTCGGGGGTGGGGAAGAACGTGGGCGGCTTGGCGGGGTCGGTCCGCAGCACGGGGAAGCGGTCGAGCAGGGCGTTCAGCGCGATACGGCCCTCCAGCCTGGCAAGGCCGGCGCCGAGGCAGAAGTGGATGCCGCGGCCGAAGCCGAAGTGCGGGTTGGGGTCGCGCGCCGGGTCGTAGACCTCGGGGTCGGGGAAGCGCAGGGGGTCGCGGTTCGCGGCGGCCAGCCACAGCATCACGATCTGGTCCTTGGGGATGCGCGTGCCGCCGATCTCCACGTCCCGGGTGGTGCCGCGGGCCAGCGCCGCCGACGGGGAGAGCGTGCGCAGCGCTTCCTCGATGGCGCCCGGCACCAGCGAACGGTCCGCGCGGACCCGTGCCGCCTGCTCGGGGTGGGCGTCGAGGCAGAGCACGGTGTTGCCGAGCGTCATCGTGGTGGTGATGTGGCCGGTGACCAGCAGGATGTTGGCGACGTTGACGATCTCGTTGTCGGTGAGCCGCTCGCCGTCGACCTCGGCCAGGGCGAGCCGGCTGAGCAGGTCCTCGCGCGGTCGGCTGCGGCGTTCGGCGAGATGGCCCGCCATGTAGTCGATCAGCGGCCGCAGGCGCTGGGTGGCGTCGCGGATGTCCTTCTCGCCCTGCTCGCTGCCGTCGAGGAAGGAGAAGCCGCTGAAGCTCTCGACGACGTCGTCCGCCCACTTGCGGAACAGGTCGCGGTCGGCGGCGGGGACTCCGAGCAGTTCGGCGATGACGATGACCGGCAGCGGATAGGCGAGGTCGGCGGCGATCTCGATCTCGGGCTTGCCCTCCACCGCGTCGAGCAGCTCGTTGGTGATGTCGACGACCCGCGACTCCATGGCGCCGACCAGCCGGGGTGTGAAGGCGCGGCTGACGAGGCTGCGGTACTTGCGGTGGACGGGCGGGTCCATCTGGGAGATGTCGCCCTCGATGAGCGAGTCGTCGACGCCGACGGGCAGCAGCCGCGTCAGGTCGGACGAGAAGGTCTCGTGGTTGTTGAGGATCTCCAGGCACTCGGCATGGCCGTAGACGTTCCACACGCCCTGGGCCTCGTCGAACTCGACCGGCGTGGCCGGCCGGTCGCCTCGCAGCCATGCGTGTTCCGGATGGATGTTCCACCACTCGACGACCGTCGTCATCGGTTTCTCCTTCGCGCGGGTCACTGAGTGAGGACGGGCAGGGTGTCGACGCCGTCGGCGTCCACGACCTGGAGGAACGTGGGCGGCCGAGCGGGGTCGGGGCGCAGGTCGGGGAAGCGGTCCAGGAGGGCTTCGAGCGCGGCCCGGCCCTCCATCCGGGCCAGCTGCCGGCCCAGGCAGAAGTGGACGCCGCGGCCCAGCCCGAGGTGGGTGTTGGGGGTCCGGCCCGCGTCGAAGGCGTGCGGGTTCTCGAACTGGCGCGGATCGCGGTTGGCGGCGCCGGTCCACACGATCATCATCTGGTCCTTGGGGATCAGCGTCCCGCCGATGTCCGCGTCGGTGTTGGTGGCGCGGCCGACTCCGCAGATGGGGCTCAGATAGCGGAGGGACTCCTCGATGGCCTTGGGCAGCAGGGAGCGGTCGGCGCGGACCCGGGCCGCCTGCTCGGGGAAGGCGTCGAGGCAGAGGACGGTGTTGCCGATCAGCATGGCCGTGGTGAGGTGGCCGTTGACCATCAGCCGGTTGCAGATGTTCGATATCTGACTGCCCGTCAGTTTCTCGCCGTCGATCTCCGCCTCGACGAGACCGCTGATCAGGTCGTCGCGGGGCTGCTTCCTGCGGTCGAGGGCCAGTTCGCGCCAGTAGTCGCGCATCTCCCAGAGCAGGCCGAGCTCCTGTTCCAGCTGCTCCTGGCCTTCCAGTTGGGCCTCGGGCGACTCGAACTCGTCACCGCCGTCGAGCATCTTGTCCATCCACTGCCGCAGCAGGGCGCGGTCGCTCGCCGGGACGCCCATCAGGTCGGAGATCATGATGAGCGGGAGCGGGGCGGCGAACTCCTTCATCAGGTCGAACCGCGGCTTGTCCTGGAGTTCGTCGAGGAGTTCACGGATGACGCCGTGCACCTGTGACTCGAGCCTGGCCACCAGGCGGGGGCTGAACGCGTGGTCGACCAGGCCGCGCAGTTTGCGGTGCTGGGGCGGGTCGGTGTGGGTGAAGTCGCCTTCGACGATGGACTCGTCGAGCTTGATGGGGTCCAGTCGCATCATGTCACTGGAAAACACCTTCGGATTTCCGAGGATCTCGGCACACTCGGAATAGCCGTAGATGTTCCACATCTTGAGTTCTTCGTCGTACTCGACGCTCTTCTCGGGGTGCTTGCCACGGAGCCAGAAATGGCCCGGGTGAATGTCCCACTGGTCGACGGGCGAGGTCACGGGACGCGTCCTTCCATGAGGGCATGCGGACGGAAAAGGCAGAGAGGGTGAAGAGGGGGTCAGGAAAAGCGAGAGGCCGATGGTCGCGGAAAAGGGCGACGTGGCTGTCGGCCGACCGGACCCCAGTTTTCAAGCCGGGCCTTCCCGGTGTCAATGGAAAAGGAGTCCTGGGCAGTTGGTCATGGGCCCGGACGAGGACAGGCCTGTCCTGGCGACAGGACAGGCCTGTTTCCGTTGCGGAATTACCTCCGGGAAGACGCTCGTATGCGCTCAGCCGACCCGCTGAAGGGCCTTCTCGCGGCGTTCGGCGACCGTGGAGCCCGACTCGCGGCGCGCCATGCGGCGCAGCACGATCGGGGCCAGCACCAGGCCCAGTACGGCCCAGGCGCCGAGGACCCCGACGGTCTCCAGGTGGCGCCAGGAGTCGCCGATCTCGACGGTGACCGCGCTGTCGGGCAGCAGGGCGGAGCGCATGCCGAGCCCGAGCCAGTAGACCGGGAATACCTGGGCGAGCCACTGCACCCAGTCCGGCATCGAGGTGACGGGGTAGAAGATGCCGGAGGTGGCGATCATCGCCATCATCGGCAGCATGATGAGCCCTTGGCTGCGGGTGCTGGTGAAGACGGATCCGAGTACGGCACCGGTCGGCAGGGTCGCGACCAGTCCGAGGGCCAGGACCCAGACCAGGGTCAGCCAGGCGTCCGCGCTGCCGACCGAGAGGCCGGGGACGATGAGCAGGCCGGGGATCAGGAAGATGGCGAGGTCGATGACCAGGCCGAACGACACGAAGACGATCTTGCCGGTGAGGTAGCCGGCCATGCCGTTCGGGGGCGCCTTCGCACGCAGCAGTGTGCCGTCCTCCCGCTCGGCGGTGAGCAGTTGGCTCATGGTGACCATCGCCATCGCGGAGTTCATGCCGAGGATGCTCGGCAGGACGAGCGTGCCCAGGTCGAATCCGGTGTCGCCGAAGGACACGTCCCGCACCAGGTAGGTGACCACCAGCATCAGCACGGGCCACAGGAAGTGGTTGAGGAGGTCGCCCGTGTTGGTCAGCGACTGCCGCAGCTCGATCAGGCCGCGGGACCAGCCCGCGCGCAGCGCCGTCGTGGTCGGGTTCATCGGTGCACCTCACGCGACTTGTTCCCCGGCGCCGCCGCGTCCTGCCCGGACTCCGCCTGCCGTACCAGGGAGAGATAGGTGTCCTCCAGCGAGGCGCGGCGGACCTCCAGGTCCGCGATCTCCTCGCCGTACTGCTGGAACAACTGGTGGACGAACTTGGTCGATTCGGAGGTCGAGTGCCGGTGGTGCCGGCCGTCATGGGTCCAGCGGACCTCGTCCTCGCCCGCGATCCGGCGGGCCAGTTCCTCCGCGGTGCCGTCGGCGATGATGCGGCCGCCGTCCAGGATCATGATCCGGTTCGCCAGCTTCTCGGCCTCGTACAGGTCGTGGGTGGTGAGCACGATCGTGGTGTCCCGCTGGGCGGCGAGGCTCTCCACCAGGTCGTGGAACTCGCGCCGGGCGACGGGGTCGAGACCGGCGGTCGGCTCGTCGAGGAAGAGCAGTTCGGGGCGGCCCACGAGGCCGACCGCCACGTCCAGGCGGCGGCGCTGTCCGCCGGAGAGCATCCGCACCTTCTTGCCGGCGTGTTCGGTCAGGCCTACGGCCGCGACGAGTTCGTCGGGGTCCCAGGGCCGTCGTATGCGGTCGGTGGAGTAGGGGGCGTAGTACCGGCCGAGGTGGTCGAGGAGTTCACGTACCCGCCAGCGGCCGTGGTCGCGCCACGACTGCAGGACGACGCCCACCCGGGCCCGCCAGTCTTCGTCGGCGTGGGCCGGATCGGTGCCGAGCACCTCGACCCGGCCGGCCGACCGCATGCGGAAGCCCTCCAGGATCTCCAGCGTGGTGGTCTTTCCCGCCCCGTTCGGCCCCAGCAGGCACACCACTTCGCCGTGACGCACCTCCAGGTTCACGTCGTGCAGGACTTCCGTCGAGCCGTAGTTCATGCGCAGGCCCTCGACGTCGAGGACGACCTCGTCGCGCGTAGTCATAGATGTTCCCTCGTCTTCGGACCCGGCCCTCCGCCGGCTGTACGGCTTGGGGGGCGGCTGGGGGTTCGGCTGGGGGTGCGGCCCGGAAACCGCCGGGGGATGTACGGTTTCCGGGCCGCGGTCGGGCCGCCGGCCGGCCGTGCGGTCGCCCGGCTTTCCGGCGGCCGTGGCCGGTACCGGCGCGGCTTGTTCCGGCGTGACTCGTTCCGGCGTGGTGCCGACGGGGTCGGTGCCGGGTGAGTCGGTCACTGGGCGCGCCGGATGACGATGTCGCCGTCGAAGGTGCGGGCGCGCACCTGGACGATCCGGTCGCTGTGGGCCGGACCGCCCACGCCCTGCAGCTGGTTGTGGACGCTGCCGGAGACGGTGCTCACGTCGAGCTTCGCGGCGGTGCCCTCGCGGATACCCACCTCGATCTGGGCCGACGCGGCCGTGATCTCGACCGAGCCGCTGGTGACCTCGCCGATCCGGACGGCGCCGTGGGCCGTCTTGACCTCGACGCTGTCGTGCGGCCGGTCCACGCTGAAGGCGGCGCTCATCCCGGTCATGCGCAGGCTGCCGGTGATCTCGCCGATCCGGGTCTCCCCCAGGTCGTTGGAGATGGTCGCGGTGCCGTCGATCTCCTCGACGCGGATCGCTCCCGACCCGTTGGCGATCTTGGCGTGGCCGTCGGCGCGGGCCACGGTGATCTCACCGCGGGAGGTCGACAGGCGCACGGGACCGGCCCGGTCGATGCGCACGTCGCCCTCGGCGATGTCGAAGCGGCAGTCACCGAGCCGGCCCTCGCTGCGCAGCGCACCCCAGGCCGCGCTGCCGCGCACCTGGGAGCCCTCCGGCAGTTCGATCGTCACGTCGATCGAGCCGCCGTGCGGCGGGATGCCGGAACCGCGGCGCAGGGACGGTCCCTTGACCAGGAGCTTCCCCCGGGTGCAGTCGACCTTGGCCTGCTCGGCGGCCCGGATGTCGGCCGCG
Organism: Streptomyces sp. V4I8; assembly: GCF_041261225.1. Taxonomy (GTDB): domain Bacteria; phylum Actinomycetota; class Actinomycetes; order Streptomycetales; family Streptomycetaceae; genus Streptomyces. The sequence continues at coordinate 9,122,907 of NZ_JBGCCN010000001.1, read as the reverse complement.
TCGGAGGGGTTGCTGGGGCGCACCTCGACGACCGTGTCGAGACGCTTGCCCGCGGTGATCAGGACGTCGCCGGTGGCGATCTCGATACGGGCCGAGATCGGTTCCGGGGTGTCGAACGTGGCCATGCCGAACCTCCCTGGTGAGTCGGTGGGACGCACGGCGGCTACCGCACCCAACCGGTGTAGCTGTGCTGCCCCGACGGTGCGCGCCGCGCGGTGCGGCGGTCGCCGGCGTCGAGCGTGACGGTGGCGGCCCGGACGAGCCAGGCGTTGACCGAGAGCCCCTCGCGTCCCGCGGCCTCCTCGATCCGGGCCTTGAGCGGCCCGGGCGGACGGAAGTTGATGCGTGCGGGGGTGCCCTGGCCTTCGTTGGGGGGCGGGTCGGCGGGGTCAGGGCCAGAGTCGGCGCCAGTGCCAGGGCCGCAGCCAGTGCCAGAGCCGGAGCCAGGCCCGGAGTCAGTGCCAGAGCCGGAGCCGGCGCCAGAGCCGGTGTTGATTCCGACGCCACAGCCGGTCCCAGTAACGGAGTTGGAGCCGCTGCCATTGCCGGAGTCGCATCCGAAGCCAGAGCCAGAGCCAGAGCCGTCGCCGGAGCCCGTTCCGAATCCGACGCCCCCGCCAGAGCCGGTGCCCTCGCCGGTGCCGATGCCAGTGTCGAATCCGACACCAGCGCCAATACCAGTACTGGAGTTGAAGCCGACGCCAGCGCTCGCGCCGTAGCCAGGATCGGAGCCGGAGCCAGGATCGGAGTCGGATCCGACGCCAGAGCCAGAGCCAGCGCGGGTACCGGAGTCGAATCCGACGCCGGGCCCGTAGTCAAAGCCGGAGCGGGAGCCGGAAGCGAACCCGGAGCCGATGCCCGGGAACGGCCCGAACTCCGTCTCGGGCGGCGGCGCCATCACCACGAACCCCGGATCGCGGCCGCGCAGCCGGATGTCGACCGCCCCCGGGGCGAGTTCCCGTGAGATCTCGTCGGCGGCGGCCGACAGCGCACTGAGCAGCGTGAGCCGGACCGATGCCTCCAGTGGCGCCATCAGACGCTCCGCGGGCCCCAGAACCTCCTTGCCGGCGGCCTCCGCCGCGGCGAGGAACTCGCGGCGGAGGCTGTCGACGTAAGGCGTCAAGTTCATAGCGCCATAGTGGCACATCGATGGCGCCATGCACAAGTGTTCCGTTCCCCACGGGAAGCCCCAAAGGGAAGCCCGGGTTTCTCAACACCCTTTGCATGGCTCCTGCATACGGGCGCGAGGGAGGTTGCGCCACAGTGGCGCAACCCTGGCCGACGAGATGGCCGCCTACGCCCGCACGGCGCGGACCGGCAGGGAGTTCACGCCGGTCGTGTCGTAGCCGAGCGAGAAGACGGGCGGCTTGTCCGGGTCGGTGCGCAGTTCCGAGAAGCGGTCGAACAGGAGGTTCATGGCGACGCGGCCCTCCATCCGGGCCAGGGGCGCGCCCAGGCAGAAGTGGATGCCCCGCCCGAAGCCGAGATGCGGGTTCTTGGTCCGCGTCACGTCGAAGGCGTGCGGGTCGGTGAACTGGCGCCGGTCCCGGTTGGCGGACCCGTACCAGACCAGCACCATCTTCCCGGGCTCCATCCGCTGCCCGGCGATCTCCACCTCGCGGGTGGTCGCCCGATAGGTCGCCGCCACCGGGCTCAGATAGCGCATCGACTCTTCCAGCATCCCGGGGACCAGTGACCGGTCCGCGCGCGCCTTGGCGGCCTGCTCGGGGTAGTGGTCGAGGCACAGGACGGTGTTGCCGATGAGCATCGTGGTCGTCAGATAGCCGGCGATCAGCAGCATCTTGCCGAAGTTCACGATGTGGTTGTCGGTCAGCTTCAGCCCGCCGACCTCCGCCTCGACGAGCCGGCCCAGCAGGTCCTCCCGGGGATGGCGCCGGCACTCCGCGGTGTGCTCGCGCAGATAGTCGATCATCTGCCGCATCGGGCCCATGGACTCCTCGAAGACGCGCTCCTGCTCCTCCGTGTCGTCGGCCATCGACAGATCGCCCAGACTCTCCGTCATGCCGCGCATCCACTTCTCCAGCAGATGCCGGTCGGCGGCGGGGATGCTCAGCAGCTCGGCGACCACCGTCACCGGCAGCGGATACGCCAGGCTGCTCATCAGGTCGAACTCGTCCTCGTCGGCCACCGCGTCGAGCAACTCGTGGGTGAGCGCGGTGATCCTGGGTTCGAGATCGGCCACCACTCTCGGCGTGAACGCGTGACTGACCAGCTTGCGCAGTTCGCGGTGGTCCGGCGGGTCCGTCTGCAGCAGGTCGCCCTCGGTGAACGACTCGTCCACGCCCATGGGCAGCAGCTTCGCCGTCTCGGAGGAGAAGGTCCCCGGGTCGCCGAGGATCTCCATCGCCTCCGGGTAGCCGTAGACGTTCCAGGCGTCCATCTGCTCGTCGAACCGGACCATCCGCTCGGGCTCACGCCCGTACAGCCAGAAGTGCTCGGGGTGGATGCCCCACCGTTCGGCCAGCGATGTCATGTCTCTCCTCAGTTCGCGGCCCGGTCGGTGGCCATGGCCTCGCGCAGGCTCCGGGGGCGCATGTCGGTCCAGTGCTCCTCGACATGGGCCAGGCAGGCGGCACGGCTCTCGTCCTCCAGCACGATCCGCCAGCCGTCCGGGACGACAGCGAACGTCGGCCACAGCGAGTGCTGGTCCTCGTCGTTCACCAGGACGTGGAACCGGCCGTCGGCGTCGTCGAACGGATTGCTGCTCATGCGGTGACTCCCTTCTCGTGGGCGGCGGTGCGCCCGTTCACGATCGATCGCGCGATCTCGCCGCTGCGGACCGCGATGTTCGACAGCAGGGACGACGTCAGCCCGTGGCTGTGCTCGGTGCCGCCCTGCAGGTAGATCCCGCAGGCCAGCGCGTCCGTGGTGGCCAGCCGGTAGTCGCGGCCGACCCGGTGGCGCCCGTTCTCGTCCTGCAGGCAGTGGGCGTCGAGCTCGCCGAGGACCTCGGAGGGGTCCATCGGGTCGTAGCCCGTGGCGCAGACCAGGACGTCGACGTCCAGGTCATAGGAGGTGTCGCCGGCCAGCGAGTGGACGGTGACCCGGGTGTCCTGGGCGAGCCGCTTGACGTCGACGACCCGGGCCAGGTTGACGAACTCCAGCCGCCGGTGCCCGCTCACCTCGTCGTCGTAGGCACGCTGGTAGAGGTCGCGGATCACCTCGTCGTCGACCACGGAGTAGTTGGTGTTCTTGTGGTACTGCCAGATCGCGTCCTTCGACCGCTGCGAACCGCGGTAGAAGTCGTCGACCGCGTCCGGGTCGAAGACCTGGTTGGCGAAGGGGGTGTCGTCCGCGATGGAGTAGCCGTACGACGGGAGGATCGCGAAGACCTGTGCGTCCGGCAGGCTGTCGTAGAGGAAGCGGACGATCTCGGCGGCGCTCTGGCCGGCGCCTACGACGGCCACCCGCTTCAGCTCGCCGGGCCGGCGCCGGCGGAAGTTGTGCAGGAACGCCGAGCTGTGCCACACGGACTCGTCGCTCTCCACGCCGACCGGCATCCGCGGCACGAGGCCGGTGGAGATGACGACGTTGCGCGCGTCGACGCCGCGGATGCCGCCGGGCGCGGCCGGATCGCGCACCTCGACCCGCACGTGCTCCGCCGGTGCCGCCGACCCGGGGCGGGGCAGGCGGAGCGCGGTCACCTCGGCGTCGTAGGCGACCAGGTGCCGCACCCGCGCCTCGGCCCACTCCAGGTAGTCGTGGAACTCCCGGCGGGTCGGGAAGAAGTCCTGGTTGTTGACGAAGCGCGCCAGCCTGCCCTTGTCGTGCAGATACGACACGAAGCTGAACGACGAGGTCGGATTGCGGAAGGTGGCCAGGTCCTTGAGGAACGAGACCTGCATCGTCGCCGAGGGGACGAGCATGCCGCGGTGCCAGCCGAGCGACGACTGCCGCTCCAGGAACAGCGCGCTGACCGGTTCCGGGCTCTCCTCCAGGGCGATGGCGAGCGACAGGTTGGAAGGTCCGAACCCGATGCCCACGACGTCGTACGTTTCCGGTTCACGGGTGTCCACAGACAATGTCCCCTCAGTTTCCGGCCAGTGCTTGGCTGATGATCTTGCAGATGTCGGCGGCCGGGCGCGGCAGGTACATGTCCTCGTGGGCACTGTGGATGTCGTGCTGGTGGACGACGCCGTGGATGTACGGCTGCCACAGGTCCGCGAACGGCCCTTCCGGTTTCGGTACCGCGTTGAAGAACAGGGCGTCACCTCGGTAGGCCGGGGCGGCGAACTCCCGCATGAGGGCGGTGAAGTTGAGGCCGACGGCGACCGCGCGCTCCAGGAACGAGGTGTGGTCCGCGGAGTCGGCGGGGCCGGCGAGATGTGCGGCGAAGTAGTCGCGGATCTCGGCCTCGGTGGGCGGCGCCCGGTGTGCCAGCAGGGTGCTGGGCACGCTGTCGAGCAGGGCCAGCAGCGCCACCTCGTGGCCCCGGCGCTGGAGTTCGGCGGCCATGGCGTGCGCCAGGGTGCCGCCGGTGGAGTGCCCCAGCAGATGGAAGGGGCCCTCGGGCTGGACGGCCACCACCCGGTCGACGTAGTCCGCGACGACCTCCTCGATGGAGCCCGGCAGCGGTGCCACGCCGTCGAACCCCCGCGCCTGGATCCCGTACACGGGACGGTCCGCGGGCAGCAGGCCGGCGAAGCCGAGGTACGGCCAGCACAGGCCGCCGCCGGGGTGGACCCACCACAGCGGCTCCCGGTCGCCGTCCCTGCGGATGGGCAGGACCGGTGCGTACGGATCCGTGTGCTCATCGGCGCCGTCGTCCGTCTCCAGGGATACGGCGAGTTCGGCGACCGTGGGCGCCTGGAACACCGTCCGCAGCGGCACCTCGACGCCGAGCACGACGCGGATGCGGCCGGCGAGCCGGGTGGCCAGCAGGGAGTGCCCGCCGAGGGCGAAGAAGCTGTCGTCGACGCCCACCCGCTCCAGGCCCAGGACCTCGGCGAACAGCCCGCACAGGATGCTCTCGCGCGCGGTCCGCGGCGTGCGGCCGGTCACCGTCGCTCCGTAGTCCGGGTCCGGCAGGGCCCGCCGGTCCAGCTTGCCGCTGCGGGTGAGCGGCACCTCGGCGACGGTCGTCACGGCGGACGGCACCATGTACTCCGGGAGCCGCTCGCGCAGATGGGCGCGCAGCCCGTCGGGGTCGTCCGCCCCGGGAACGGGCACCACGTACGCGGCCAGCCGCCGGTCGCCGGGACGGTCGTCGACGATGACGACCGCCTGCGCAACCGAGGGGTGCGCGCGCAGCGCGGCCTCGACCTCGCCCGGTTCGATCCGGAACCCGCGGATCTTGACCTGGTCGTCCGCGCGGCCGCGGAACACCAGTTCGCCGTCCGGTGTCCAGGCCACCACGTCGCCTGTCCGGTACATCCGCTCACCGGGCGCGCCGAACGGGCAGGGCACGAAGTGCTCGCCGGTCAGCCCGGGGCGGCCGACATAGCCGCGCGCCACACCGTCCCCGGCGATGTACAGGTCGCCGGGCACCCCGGTCGGCACCGGCCGCAGCGCGGCGTCCAGCACGTACACCCGGGTGTTCTCGATGGGCCGCCCGATGGTCAGGGGGCCGCGGTCGGCGGTCAGCGGCGCGCCCATGGTGGCGCACACCGTGGCCTCCGTCGGTCCGTAGACGTTGAGCATGGTCCGGTCCGCCGACCAGCGGGCGACGAGCTCGGGCGGGGTCGCCTCACCGCCGACGACCAGGCAGGCGACGGTGGACAGGGCGTCGTCGGGCAGCGCCGCGAGCATCGAGGGCGTCATCATCACGTGGGTCACCCGGTGCGTGTCGATCGTCTCGGCCAGCGGGGTGCCCGGGGCCAGCCGCTCGGTGTCGGCCATGACCGCGCAGGCCCCCGACAGCAGCACCGTGAACAGCTCGCACAGCGACACGTCGAAGCTCGGCGAGGCGAGTTGCAGCATCCGGCTGTCCTCGGTGACCGCCATCCGTTCCACATGCGCGGCGACGAGGCTCGCGACCCCGCGGTGGGTGACGGCGACGCCCTTGGGGCGCCCGGTCGAACCGGAGGTGTAGATGACGTACGCCGTGTCGTCGACGGAGGCGGAACGGCCGACGGAGGCGGGGCAGCCGACGGGCACGGGACGGCTGACGACTCCGGGCCCTGGCTTCGGCAGCGGCTCGTCCAGCCGCAGGACAGGCAGCCCCGGCAGGTCGAGCGCCCCGGCGGTCGTGCCGTCCACGACGGCCAGGCCGGCCCCGGCGTCCGCCACCATGTACGCGACGCGGTCCGCCGGATACGTGTGATCGACCGGCAGATACGCACCACCCGCCTTCAGGACGGCCGTCAGCGCCACGACCAGGGTCGGCGACCGGCGCAGCGACACCGCCACCACCGAGCCCGGCCGTACCCCGCGCCGGACCAGCTCGTGCGCCAGCCGGTCCGCCTCGGCGTCCAGCTCCCGATACGTCAGCGACCGTTCCTCGGACACGACCGCCACGGCGTCCGGCGTCGCGGCGGCCTGCCGCGCGAACTGCTCGGCGACGGTCTCCACGGGCAGTGCCGCAGCCGTGCCGTGCCCCCGCGCGAGCGATCGTTCGCGCTCGGCCGGCTCCAGCGTGTCCACCCGCGCGACCGGTACGCCGGGATCCGCCGCGATCTGCCGCAGAACTCGCCCCAGACGCCCGGCGATGTCCAGTGCGTCTCCGTGGTCGAACAGGCCCTCGCGGTAGTGCAGGTCCAGCCGCAGCCGGGGCTCCGCGACGGCCGCGAGGCCCAGGGGGTAGTGGGTGCCGGCCGTCGAGTCGAACCCGGTGATCGTGACCCCGGTGCCGGCCTTCGCCTCCGCCATGGCGTCGTGGTCCACGGGATAGGACTCGAAGACGACGGCGGTGTCGAACAGGGTGGGCAGCCCGGTCGCCTGCTGGATGTCGGCCAGTCCGTGGTGATGGTGGTCGAGCAGCGCGGCCTGCCGTTCCTGGAGGCCGGTCAGGATCGCGCCCAGCGAGTCCATCGGAGCACAACGCACCCGAACAGGCAGGGTGTTGATGAAGAGCCCCACCATGGAGTCGGCCTCCGCCACGGCGGGCGGGCGGCCGGACACCGTGGTGCCGAACAGCACGTCCTGGCGCCCGGTCAGCTGGGCCAGCAGCACGGCCCAGGCCCCCTGCACCAGGGTGTTGAGGGTGACGCCCAGCTCGGCGGCGCGTCCGGACAGGTCCTGCGCGAGATCATCGGTGAGCGGGACGGGGACCTGCCGTGCCTCCGTCTCCCGTTCCGTCTCGGCGCCGGGGGCGAGCAGGGTGGGCTCGTCGAGGCCGTCGAGCTCGTCGGCCCAGGCCCGTGCCGACTCCTGCGGATCCTGGACGGTCAGCCAGGTCAGGAAGTCACGGTAGCCACGGACGCGGGGCAGCCCGGAGGGATCGCCGCCGGAGCCGTAAAGACGCAGCAGGTCCTGCAGCAGGAGGGGCAGGGACCAGCCGTCGAACAGCATGTGGTGGGCGGTCAGGACGAGTTCGCCACGGTCCTCGCCGCGTGTCACCAGGGCCATCCGCACCATCGGGGGTTCGGCCGGGTCGAAGTGCGCGGCCTTGTCCTGCGCGAGGAACCGCTGCAACGCCTCGACCTGCTCATCCTCCGGCAGCCCGGTCAGTTCCAGGTGCTGCCAAGGGAGTTGTACGCCGTCCAGCACCAGCTGAACGTGTTCGCCGCGTGCGTCGGTGACGAAGGCGGTGCGCAGGTTGGCGTACCGGTCCAGCAGGGCCTGACCGGCCGCCCGCATCCGCTCCGGATCCACCGCGCCCGCCAGGTGGTACACGGTCTGCAGGTGATACGCGTCGAACGACGACGCGTCCGCCAACAGCGCGTGGAACAACAAGCCGGACTGGAGTGGGGTCAGCGGCCAGACGTCGGCCAGCCCCGGATATCGCCGTTCCCACGCTTCCAGTTCGCCCTGGCCCACCGACACCAGGGGCACGTCCGAGGGGGTCAGTCCACCCGAGCCCGGTTCGGACACGTGACGGGCGAGAGCCTCCAGCGCCGTGCACCAGAGGTCCGCCAGTTCCTGCACGTCCGTACCGGACAGCAGCCCGGCCGGGAACGTGAACCTCGCGCTCAGCTCCGGGCCCTCGGCACCATCGGTGACCAGCGCGTTCACGTCGAGGACGGCCAGTGCGGGCAGGGCCGGGTCCAGCGTCGGGGACAGTTCGCCCGCGGTGGCGGACTGGGTCCAGCCCTGGCCGCGCAGCTGCTCGGGCATGTCCGTCGAGGAGAACCGGCCGAGGTAGTTGAAGGCGATCTGGCCGGTCGAGTACTCGGCGAGGGCGGCGCGGGTCTCGTCGTTCAGGTAGCGCAGCAGCCCGAATCCCAGACCCTTGTCCGGGACAGCCAGCAACCGCTCCTTGACCGCCTTGACGACGGTGCCCGCGGCAGGACCGCCCGCCAGCGCCTCGTCGAGGGAACCGGCCGGGACGTCCAGCCGTACGGGGAAGACGCTGGTGAACCAGCCGACGGTGCGGGACAGGTCGGCACCCGGGACCACGCCCTCCTCACGACCGTGGCCCTCCAGCCGCAGCAGCGTCGAGGACTCCTCCACACCACGGTTGCGCCGCCACTTGGCCACGGCCAGCGCCAGAGCCGCCAGCAGACCGTCGTTGACACCACCCCCGTACGCGCCCGGGAGCGCGCCCAGCAGCGTCTCCGTCACGGCGGCCGGGACCCGCACCCAGAGATCCTCCACGGTGGACTGCACATCCACCGCCGGGTCCAACGCCCGCGATCCCAGCAGCGGATCGTCCCCGTCCAACACCTCGTGCCAGTAGGCGAGTTCCGCGACGCGCCGCTCGCTGCCGGCCTCGTCCGCCAGGGCGTGCGCCCAGCGCCGCACCGACGTGACCACCGGAGCCGGCTCGGGCACCCGCCCCTCCCGCACCCGGCTCCACGCCTCCGCCAGATCCGGCAACAGGATCCGCCACGACACCCCGTCGACCACCAGGTGATGCAGCACGATCAACAGCCGCCCCGGCACCAGCCACACGAACTGCGCCATCACACCCGCAGCCGGATCCAACCGCCCGACAGCAGCATCCAACGCGGCCTGAACATCGGCCTCTTCATTGATCGTCAGCAGTTCTCGTACGTCCACGGATCCGGCCGGCGTCACCACCATCCCGTCGTCCACCAGCCGCGACCGCAACGCGTCATGCCGGTCCACCACCGCGGCCAGCGTCGCCACCAGCCCCGCCTCGTCGATGCCCGGCGGCAGATCCACCACCGCCGACATGGGGAACCTGTCCGTGCCGCGGCCCAGCTCCAGCAGGTAGTGCGCCATGGGCAGCAGGGGCATGGCGCCCACTCCCCCGCCGGCCAGTTCGCCCAGCTCCGCCGGGGCTTCGGCACGGCCGTCCGCCAGGTCCGCCAGACCGGCCACGGTCCGGCGTTCGAAGACGTCCCTGGGCTTGAGTTCGACGCCCTGGGCGCGGGCCCGGGCGACGACTTGGATGGAGCGGATGCTGTCGCCGCCGAGCAGGAAGTAGTCGTCGTCGACGCCTACCCGGTCGACGCCGAGGACCTCGGCGAACACCTTGGCGAGCGTCTCCTCGACCGGGGTGCCGGGCGCCCGGTAGTCGCCGCCCGTGAACACCGGATCCGGCAGCGCGGAGCTGTCCAGTCGGCCGTCGGGGGTGAGCGGAAGCCGGTCCAGCGTCACGAAGACCGACGGGACCATGGCCTCGGGCAGTCGTCCGGCGGTGAACTCCCGCAGCTCGGCCGCCTCGATGCCTCCGTCCGCCTCGATGCCTCCGTCCGCCTCGATGCCTCCGTCCGCCTCGATGCCTCCGTCCGCCTCGATGCCTCCGTCCGCCTCGATGCCTCCGTCCGTCGGGACGGCCGGCACGACGTAGGCCACGAGCCGGCGTCCGGTGCCGCGGCCCGCGTGGGTGAGCGCCACCGCCTGGGCTACGGCGGGGTGTTCCGTCAGCACGGTCTCGATCTCGTCGAGGTCGATCGGGGTGCCGCCGACCGTCACGAGGCGCTCGGCAGGTCCGGGCTCCGCCTCGGCGGCGGGGCGTACCGCGTCGGGCGCCCCGAGGGGCGCCTCCGGTCGGTCCACCAGGTGGCGCAGGGTGTCCACGTAGCGTGCCGTGATGCCCTCGGCCGTGGCGCGGTCGAAGAGGTCGGTGGCGTATTCGAGGAAGCCCACGACGCCCTGCTCCGGGACGTCGGCCATGGTGAGGAACAAGTCGAACTTGGCGGTGCCCGTGGAGACCGTGCGCAGCGTGGCCCGTACCCCGCCCAGCCGGAACTCGTCGCGCGGGATGTTCTGCCAGCCGAACATGACCTGGAACAGCGGGTGGTGCCCGGTGGAGCGGTCGGGGTTGAGCAGCTCCACGAGCCGTTCGAAGGGCACGTCCTGGTGGTCGTAGGCGGCCAGCGCCTTGTCCCGCACCTGGTCGACGACCTGGGCGAACGTGGGGTGGTCCGGCATGCGCACGCGCAGCACCCAGGTGTTGACGAAGAAGCCGACCAGGTCGGCCAGCGCCTCGTCGGTGCGGCCCGCGACGGGGGCGCCGACGGGGATGTCGTCTCCGCCGCCGAGCTGCCGCAGCAGGACGGCGAACGCCGCCTGGAGCACCATCGACGGCGTCGCCCCGTGCGCCCCGGCCAGCTCCCGCACCGCGGCGGTGAGAGCGGGGTCGAGGGCGAACTCCACCGTGTCGCCTCGCTGGCTGGGCCTCGTCGGCCGCGGGCGGTCCGTCGGCAGGCCCAGCAGCTCGGGGGCCCCGGCGAGTTCGTCCTTCCAGTACGCGCACTGCCGGGCCGCGAGGCTCGCGGGGTCGCGCTCGTCGCCCAGCAGGGCGCCCTGCCACAGCGTGTAGTCCGCGTAGTGCACGGACAGGTCCGGCCAGGCGGGGGCCGTGCCGTCGCTGCGGGCGGCGTAGGCGGTGGCCAGGTCCCGCGTCAGGGGCGGGATCGACTCGCCGTCGCCGGCGATGTGGTGCAGCACCAGCAGCAGGACGTGTTCTTCTGCGGCGCACCGCAGGAGACGCGCCCGTACCGGGAGTTCGGTGGCCAGGTCGAAGGAGTGCGTCACCTCCTCGGCGACCGTCTCGTCCACGGCTGCGGGGTCGGCATGGGTGACGGGCAGGTCCAGGTGCGCCTCGTCGGCCGGTACGACCCGCTGGTACGGCGTGCCTTCGGCGTCCTCGCCGACGAGGGTGCGCAGGGTCTCGTGACGGGTCACCAGATCGTGCAGCGCGATGCGCAACGCGGGCAGGTCGAGGGGGCCGTCGAGGCGCAGGACGACCGGGAGGTTGTACGTGGCGGACGGGCCCTCGAACCGGTCCACGAACCACAGGCGGCGCTGGGCGAAGGACAGCGGCACGCGCTCGGGGCGGGTGTCCGCGCGGCGCAGGGCGGGCCGTGCGGACGTCGTGGACGGCAGGCGTTCGGCGAGCCGGGCGACGGTGGGCGCGTCGAAGACCGCCCGGATCGGGATGTCCGCCCCGAGCGTGGTGCGGATGCGGCTGACGAGCCGGGTGGCCAGGAGGGAGTGCCCGCCCAGCGCGAAGAAGTCGTCGTCGACGCCGACCGCGTCCAGTCCCAGCACCTCGGCGACGAGCGTGCATAGCACCTGCTCCCGCGGGGTGCGCGGGCCTCGGGTCGTGGCTCCGCCGAACTCGGGTTCCGGCAGGGCGGCCCGGTCCAGCTTGCCGTTCGGGGTCACCGGCAGGGCGTCCAGCAGCACGAAGGCCGGCGGGACCATGTGGGCCGGCAGCCGATCCTGGGTGTGGGCGCGCAGCGCGGTGCGGAGCCGCTCGCGGCCCTCCCGCCCTTGTCCTTGCCGTACGTCGTGGTCGTCCGTCCGCCGCGGTACGACGTAGGCCGCCAGTTGGCGGGCGCCGGTGGATGTCTCGCGGGCGATCACCGCAGCGTGTTCGACGCCGGGATGGCCGTTCAACACGCTCTCGATCTCGCCGAGTTCGATGCGGAAGCCGCGGATCTTGACCTGGTCGTCGGTGCGGCCGAGGTACTCCAGGGAGCCGTCGGCGCGGCGGCGGGCGACGTCTCCGGAGCGGTACATGCGGCTGCCGGGTGCGCCGTACGGGTCGGCGACGAACCGTTCACCGGTCAGTCCCGGCCGGCCGAGGTAGCCCCGGGCCAGATGGGGGCCCGCGATGTAGAGATCGCCGGGGACGCCGTCGGGGACCGGTCGCAGCGCGCCGTCCAGCAGGTACACCCGGGTGTGGGGCACCGGGGTGCCCATGGGGGGCGCGGCGGAGCCGGACAGCGGCTCGCTCATGGTCGCGACGACCGTGGTCTCGGTCGGCCCGTACGCGTTGACCAGCCGACGGCCGGCGGACCAGCGCGCCACCAGCTCGCCGGAGGCGGCCTCACCGCCGACGGCCAGGCTGCGCAGCTCGTCGAGGTCGTCCGGGTCGAGGGTGGCCACGACGGAGGGCACCAGCAGGCTGTGGGTGATCCGCCGCTCGCGCAGGAACGTCTGGAGTGCCTCACCGGCGAGCGGTCCGTGCGGGGGTAGTACGAGGGTGGCCCCGGCCGGGAGTGCCATGAGTACGTCCATGAGGGCGCCGTCGAAACTGGCGGACGCGAACTGCAGGACACGGCTGTCGGGGGTGACCCGGAGCCGGTCGGCGAGCGCGGCGGCCAGGTTGGCGATGCCGGTGTGCGGCACCAGGACGCCCTTGGGCAGGCCGGTGGAGCCGGACGTATAGATGACGTAGGCGAGGTCGCCGGCGGACGGCCCGGGCTCCGGTGCGGTCGTCGGCCGGCCGGCGATCCGCTCCCGGTCCTCGGCGAGGTCGACGAGTTCGGTGCCGCTCCCGGCGAGCCCGGCGCGTGCCTGCGGGCCGGTGACCACCAGGCGGGCGCCGGAGTCGCGCAGCATGAAGGCCAGGCGGTCGGCCGGGTAGCCGGGGTCGAGCGGGACGTAGGCGGCGCCCGCCTTCACGATCCCGAGCAGGCCGACGACCAGGTCGGCACCGCGCTCGACGCAGAGGCCCACCAGGGTCTCCGGTCCGGCGCCCAGGGACCGCAGGTGGTGGGCGAGTTGGTTGGCGCGCTCGTCGAGCTCGCGGTAGGTGAGCCGGGCGCGCTCGTCCTCGACGGCGCATCGACCGCTCGGTGGCCCGGACTTCAGTGGCGTGCTGGCCGGTCAGGATCCGCTGCCGCTCGGCGGGGTCGAGCAGGTCGACCTGTCCGGCCACGAGCGCGGGGTCGGCGGCCAGTTGCTCCAGGACCCGGCGGAGACGGGCGGCGATCACGGTCACGGTGTCGCGGTCGAAGACGTGGTGCTGGTACTGGAGGGCGAGCCTGAGATGGGGGTCGGCGTCGGCCGTCACGACCAGCGGGTAGTGGCTGCCGGTGAACGGCGTGATGCCGGTGATGGCCACGCCCGCCTCGGCGTGGGCCGTGGTCAGCCCCACCCGGTCGACGGGGTAGGACTCGAAGACGACGGCGGTGTCGAACAGGGTGGGCAGTCCGGTCGCCTGCTGGATGTCCACCAGTCCGTGGTGGTGATGGTCGAGTAGCGCGGCCTGCCGCTCCTGCAGTCCGGTCAGGATCGCGCTCAGCGAGTCCGCCGGAGCGCACCGGACGCGAACGGGCAGGGTGTTGATGAACAGCCCGACCATCGAGTCCACCTCGGGCACCGCCCCGGGACGGCCGGACACGGTGGCGCCGAACACGACCTCCCGGCGCCCGGTCAGCGCGGCCAGGACCAGCGCCCAGCTGCCCTGCACGAGGGTGTTGAGGGTGACGCCCAGCTCGGCCGCGCGGCGGGTCAGCTCCCGGGCCAGCTCGGCGGTCAGCGGGACGTCCACCTGTCCCACTTCGGCGTCCTGTTCCGCCTCGCCGCCGGGGGCGAGCAGGGTGGGCTCGTCCACACCGTCTAGCCCCGGACTTCGCGGGTCACCGTTTCAGGTCTGTGGCCAGCGGGTTTGTCCGATGTCGGTGTCGAGTAGGTCGAGGAGGTGGAGTTGGACGCCGCGGGTGATCTGGACGGTGGGCGGGTCGGTGATGTTGCCGATGCGCAGGGTGAGTTCGCCGAGGTGGTAGAAGACCATGCGGCCGGTGGGGCGGACCCGGCGGTTGTCGGGGTAGAGGCCGCTCATGGTCTGCTCGGGGCCGAGCGCGCGTCTGACCTGCCGTTCGATCAGGCAGAAGACGAGCAGGGCCAGGCAGATGACCTGGATCAGGGCGGCAACGCGCCGGTTGTGCTGCACGAAGACCGGCGCGACCGCGAGCGGGCCCTTGAAGTCGTGGTATCTGCGCTCGACCGCGCCCTGGCCCTTGTAGTGGATCAGAGTCTGCCCAGCGTCCGCCTGGTCGGCGGGGACAGACGTCAGCAGTGCGTACCAGCCGTCGACCACGGCTTCCGCCTTCAGCACGCCGGTGTCGAAGTGCCAGGCCAGGACCGGGGTGCCGTCCTCGTTATCGGTGACGGTCCAGCGCAGACAAGAGGTGACACGGCGCTTGGCGGCGATGACACCGATTCGGGCGACGATCTTCTCCCGGGTCTTGTAGTGGCGTCCGCCGGCCGCAGCGGTGAGCTTGTTCAGGTCCTGGGCGGCCTTGGCCAGGCGTTTGTCCCGGGCTGCTTGCTGGCCGGCGGCGTTCGCGGTGGAGTGGACCAGGATCCGTCGCACGGTGAGCACAGGATCGCTCTTGCGGGGCCCGGTCAGGGTGTGGGTGTCCTCCAGCACGCGGTAGGTCTCGCGCCGCTCGGCGGGCTTGCCCGCCTCCCGGTTGGGCGTCCAGTCCACGATGGTGGCCTGCGCGGGATCGAGAGCGGCATAGACCTCGTCCTTGACCTGCGCGGCCGGGGCCGGGGCGATGAACTGGACCCCGGCCGCCAGCAGGGCACGGACGTTGGAGTAGGACACCAGCTTGGAGTCGGCGACCATCAGGAAGTCGCGTTCACCGGCCATGGCCCGCAGGTCCTTCATCGCGCCGACGACCTGGCTGACCTCGGCCGCACCACCGCCGAAGACCCGGGCATGGAGCGGGATGCCGCCGTCGGCCGACACCGCGAGCCCGGCCTGGACCTGCTTCAGATCGAAGCGCCGGTCCTTGGGATGCCCGTAGCCAATGACGGGGAAGTCCTCCTCCTGACCCTCGACCGGGAAGGCCCCGTGCACGGACATGCTGGTCATGTCCCAGTGCATCCGGGCCACATCGATCCCGAACTCACCGATCGCCCGCGCCCCGACCGTGCCCGCGATGTGCTCCAGCTGCGGAGCGATCGCATCCAGTGCCCGGGCCAGACGATCATCGTTGAGCAGAGCGGGCTCGATCCCGAAGACCTCTTCCACTGCCCAGCACCTGGCCCAGTCCTCCACCCGCACCAACGGCGCGGGCGACGTCAGCCGGTTGGCCACCAACGCCTCGATCACCTGCCCGTGCGTCACCAGCGCACTCGCGCCACCAGGACACACCTCGTCGACGATCCCGGCGACATCCAGCCGACGCAGAAACTCGGCAGCGACAGGCAGAGCGCCCAGACGCTTCTCCACCACGGACGTCACCGCCACTTCAAGACGCTGACGCTGAGACCGTGGCCGCGGGGACCGGGAAGTCATCGACACACCCCACCCAACGCCACACCCCCGGCCCAGGACACCCCGGACCGGTCACACCATACGAATCAACGACCCGCGAAGTACGGGTCTAGCTCCCGCGCCCACGCCCGGGCGGCCGCGTCACGGTCCTGGGCGGTCAGCCAGGTCAGGAAGTCACGGTAGGCACGGACGCGGGGCAGGCCGGAGGGATCGCCGCCGGAGCCGTACAGGCGCAGCAGGTCCTGCAGCAGGAGGGGCAGGGACCAGCCGTCGAAGAGTACGTGGTGGGCGGAGAGCACGAGTTCGCTGCGGTCGGGGCCCAGGGTGAGCAGCGTCAGGCGCAGCAGCGGGGGCCGGGCGGGGTCGAAGTGCGTGGCCCGGTCCCGCGTCAGGAACCGCTGCAACTCCTCGGCCCGCTCGCCCTCCGGCCTGCGGCTCAAGTCCAGATGCTGCCATGGCAGTTGTACGTCATCCAGCACCAGCTGAACGTGCTCGCCGCGTGCGTCGGCGACGAAGGCGGTGCGCAGGTTGGCGTACCGGTCCAGCAGGGCCTGACCGGCCGCCCGCATCCGCTCCGGATCCACCGCGCCCGCCAGGTGGTACACGGTCTGCAGGTGATACGCGTCGAACGACGACGCGTCCGCCAGCAGCGCGTGGAACAACAAGCCGGACTGGAGTGGGGTCAGCGGCCAGACGTCGGCCAGCCCCGGATATCGCCGTTCCCACGCTTCCAGTTCGCCCTGGCCCACCGACACCAGGGGCACGTCCGAGGGGGTCAGCCCGCCCGCGCCGGGCTCGGACACGTGCTTGGCCAGGCCCTCCAGCGCGGCACACCACAGGTCCGCCAGTTCCTGCACGTCCGTACCGGACAGCAGCCCGGCCGGGAACGCGAACCGCGCGCTCAGCTCCGGGCCCTCGGCACCATCGGTGACCAGCGCGTTCACGTCCAGGGAGGACAGGGCGGGCATGTCGGGGTCGAGTTGCGGGATCAGTGCCGCCGTGCCGGGGCTGCGGGTCCAGCCGTCGCCGCGCAGGTGCTCGGGCATGTCCGATTCGGCGAGCCGCCCGAGGTAGTTGAAGGCGATCTGGCCGGTCGAGTGCACGGCCAGGGCGGCGCGGGTCTCGTCGTTCAGGTAGCGCAGCAGCCCGAATCCCAGACCCTTGTCGGGGATCGCCAGCAGCTGCTCCTTGACCGCCTTGACGAGCGCGCCGACGGCCCGGCCACCGGCGAGGGCCTCGTCGAGATCGATGCCGCTCGTGTCGAGGCGGACCGGGAACATGCTGGTGAACCAGCCGACGGTGCGGGACAGGTCGGCTCCCGGGACCACGCCCTCCTCACGACCGTGGCCCTCCAGCCGCAGCAGCGTCGAGGACTCCTCCACGCCACGGTTGCGCCGCCACTTGGCGACCGCCAGCGCCAGAGCCGCCAGCAGGCCGTCGTTGACACCACTCCGGTAGGCGCCCGGGAGCGCGCTCAGCAGCGTCTCCGTCACGGCGGCCGGGACCCGCACCCAGAGATCCTCCACGGTGGACTGCACATCCACCACGGGGTCCAACGCCCGCGATCCCAGCAATGGATCCGGGCCCTCGACGATCGACCGCCACAGGTCCAGCTCCGCGACGCGGCTCTCGCTCACGGCCTCGTCCGCCAGGGCGTGCGCCCAGCGCCGCACCGACGTGACCACCGGAGCCGGCTCGGGCACCCGCCCCTCCCGCACCCGGCTCCACGCCTCCGCCAGATCCGGCAACAGGATCCGCCACGACACCCCGTCGACCACCAGGTGATGCAGCACGATCAACAGCCGCCCCGGCACCAGCCACACGAACTGCGCCATCACACCCGCAGCCGGATCCAACCGCCCGACAGCAGCATCCAACGCGGCCTGAACATCGGCCTCTTCATTGATCGTCAGCAGTTCTCGTACGTCCACGGATCCGGCCGGCGTCACCACCATCCCGTCGTCCACCAGCCGCGACCGCAACGCGTCATGCCGGTCCACCACCGCGGCCAGCGTCGCCACCAGCCCCGCCTCGTCGATGCCCGGCGGCAGATCCACCACCGCCGACATGGAGAAGCGGTCGATGCCGCCGCCGAGTTCGAGGAGGTAGGTGCCGATGGGCAGGTGCGGCATCGGGCCCACACCGCCGCCCTCCAGCTCGGGAAGCGTCGTCGGGGTCGCGGAGCGCGTGCCGACGGCTTCGGCGAGTTCGGCCACCGTCCGGCACTGGAAGATCTCCCGCGGGCTGATCTCGACGCCCTGGGCGCGGGCCCGGGCGACGACCTGGATGGAGCGGATGCTGTCGCCGCCGACCGTGAAGAAGTCGTCGTCCACGCCCACCCGGTCGAGGCCCAGGACCTCCGCGAACACTCCGGCGAGCGTCTCCTCGACCGGGGTGCCGGGCGCCCGGTAGTCGCCGCCCGTGAACACCGGATCCGGCAGCGCGGAGCGGTCGAGTTTGCCGTTCGGGGTCAGCGGCAGCCGGTCCAGCACGACGATGGCCGCGGGGACCATGAACTCCGGCAGACGCGCGGAGACGAACCGGCGCAGTTCCGCGACCGAGACGCCCGCGGTGAGGTCGACGTGCAGGTCGCCGAGGCTGTCGACGGTGCCGCCGGCGGCGCCCTCCGAGACCACATGGGCCACGAGTTGCTTGCCGCCGGGCCGGTCGTAGGTGGTGACCACGGCCTGGGAGACGCCGGGGTGCGCGGTGAGCGCGGCCTCGACCTCTCCCGTCTCGATGCGGAAGCCGCGCACCTTCACCTGGGCGTCGTCCCGGCCGGCGAACTCCAGCTCGCCGTCGGTGTTCCAGCGGGCGAGGTCGCCGGTGCGGTACATGCGCTGTCCGGCGGGGCCGAAGGGGTCGGCCACGAACCGGTCCGCCGTGAGGGCGGCCCGCCCGTGGTAGCCGCGGCCGATCGCGCCCGCCACATACAGCTCGCCCACCACGCCCGGAGGTACCGGGGTGAGGCCGGGGCCGAGGACGTAGGCGCGCATGTTGGCGAGCGGCACGCCGATCGGGGCGCTGCCGGAGACGCCGGACGCCGTCGGCTCGGTGGCGTCGCAGGTGGAGGCGTAGGTGGAGGCATAGAAGCTCTCGCTCTGGCCGTAGGCGTTGATGACCCGTACGCCGGGGAAGGCCTCCCGGGCGCGGCGGACCAGGGAGGTGGGGAGGGCCTCGCCGGCGAAGACCAGGGTCTCGACGGTCGTCTTGTCGGCGATGTGGTCGATGAGTTCGGCGAAGACGGAGGGGACCGTGCTGATGACGCTGCCCGACCAGCCGCCTCGCTCGCCGAGCACCAGGACGTCCCGGACGACCTCGACGGTGCCGCCGGTGCTGAGGGTGGTGACGGTCTCGAACACGGACACGTCGAAGTTGACGGACGTGCCGGCCAGCATCCGCGAGCCCGGGACGAGACCGACGGCGGAGGCCAGCCGGGTGACGCCGTTGACCACGCCGTGGTGGGTGATGGCGACGCCCTTGGGTGTGCCGGTGGAGCCCGAGGTGTACATGACGTAGGCGATGTTGTCCGGCCGTGCGGGGACGTCGACCGCCGGCGTCGGGCCGGTGGTGAGGTCGAGGTCGTCGAGGTGCAGCCGGGGGGTGGCGTCGTCGGGCAGGACGGCCTCGGTGGCGGCGTCGGTCAGGAGGAGCAGGGGCCGGGACTCGGAGAGGATCAGGTCCAGTCGGCTGCTCGGGTAGCGCGGGTCGATCGGCACATAGGCGGCACCGGACTTCAGGATGCCGAGCAGCGCCACGACCAGGTCGGCCGAGCGGGGCAGGGCCAGGCCGACCAGTGTCTCGGGGCCGGCCCCGCGCCGGACGAGTTCCCGGGCGAGACGGGCGGCGCGCTCGTCGAGTTCCCGGTAGGTCAGTTCGTCGGTGCCGTACACGACGGCGGTGGCGTCCGGCGTCGACTGCGCCTGGCGGGCGATCAGTTCGGTGACGGTGAGGTCGGGGGTGGGCTCGGTGGTGCCGGCCAGGCGGGCCAGGAGCTGCCGCTCGGCGGGCTCCCGTACGTCGACGGCGCCGATCCGGCGGCCCGGGTCGGCGACGAGCTGCCGCAGGGCCTTCAGGAACCGCTCCCCCATCCGCTCGACGGTGGCCCGCTCGAACAGGTCGGTCGCGTACTCCAGGGTGCAGCGCACGCCGTCGTCGACGTCGGCGAAGTTGAACTCCAGGTCGAACTTGGCGGTGGGGGTGGGTAGCGCCTCCAGATGTGCGGTGACGCCGGGCAGGTCGAGGTCGATGCGGGCGTCGGTCTGCCAGCTGAACATCACCTGGAAGAACGGGTGGTAGGCGGTGGACCGCTCCGGGTTGAGGGCCTCCACCAGCCGTTCGAAGGGCACGGCCTGGTGGTCGTAGGCGCTCAGTGCCTTGTCCCGTACCTGGTCGAGCACCCGGTTCAGGGGCGGGTTGCCGGACAGGTCGGCGCGCAGCACCCAGGTGTTGACGAAGAAGCCGACGAGGTCGGCGAGTGCCTCGTCGGTGCGTCCGGCGACGGTGGCGCCGAGGGTGATGTCGTCGCCGGAGCCGAGCTGGTGCAGCAGCACGACCAGTGCGGTCTGCATGGCCATGGACAGGGTCAGGCCGTGGTCGCGGGCCAGTTCCTGGACGGCGGCGCGCAGTTCGGGCTCGATCGTGAAGACGACCGCGTCGCCGTGGTGACTGGCCCGGGTGGGACGCGGGTGGTCGGTCGGCAGCCTCAGTTGCTGCGGGGCGTCGGCCAGTTCGTCGCGCCAGTAGCGCAGTTGGGTGGTGAGGACGCTGTCGGGGTCGTCGGCCTCACCGAGGAGTTCTCGCTGCCAGAGCGTGTAGTCGCCGTACTGGACGGGCAGTTCGGGCCAGTCGCGGGGCGTGGCGCGGACGCGGGCGGTGTAGGCGGCGGCCAGGTCGCGGGCGAGCGGGCCCATCGACTCACCGTCGGCGGCGGCGTGGTGCACGACCAGGGCGAGGAGATGCTCCTCGGGGCCGCGGCGCAGCATCCGGGCCCGGAGGGGGATCTCGGCGGTCAGGTCGAAGGCGTGGGCGGCCTCCTCCGCCAGGTGCCGGGCCACCTCGTCGGGCCGGACGTCGGTGACCGGCACGGTGAGCGACAGGTCGTCGACGGGCACGACCTGCTGGACCGGCATGCCGCCCGCGTCCTCGACGAAGCGGGTGCGCAGGCTCTCGTGGCGGACGACCACGTCCCGCACGGCGGCGGTCAGGGCGGCGACATCCAGCGCTCCGTGCAGCCGCAGGACGAACGGGATGTTGTAGGTCGCCGAGGGTCCCTCGAACCGGTCGATGAACCACAGCCGCCGCTGTGCGTAGGACAGGGGGATCATTCCGCGTCTCCTCCGCGTGCCTCGACGATCGCCGCGACCTGCGCGACCGTCGGGTTCTCGTAGAGCTCCTGCGTGGTCAGCCGGACGCCGAGCCCGTCGTCGATCAGGGCGAGCAGGCGGGTGGCCCGCACCGAGTTGCCGCCGAGGTCGAAGAACGAGTCGTCCCGGCCGGTCTCCGGCCGGTCCAGGGCGTCGGCCCAGAGGGCGGCGACGCGCCACTCCAGGTCCGTGGCGGGCGGGGTGTGGCGGCGCCGTGACCGTTCCGGGGCGGCGTCGAGCAGCAGCCGAGCGGTGTCGGCCCGGCCGTCGGCGGTCCGGGGGATGCGCGCCACCTCGACCAGCCGGACCGGCACCGGGCAGTCCCGGGTGACCGGTTCGACGACGGCCCGTACCGCTTCCGGGTCGGGGCCCTCGATGCCATCGGTACCGTCCATGCCGTCGGTACCGTCGATGCCGTCAGCGGTGTAGGCGACCAGCAGTTCGCGGGCGCGCAGCTGCTCGGGCACCAGGTCGTCGACGATGGCGGGGTGGGCCAGGTCGAGGCCGACGAGCAGGGAGTGCTCCGGCAGGCGCGCGGTGTCGAGGAAGAGCCGCAGTCCGTCGGCCGGTTCGATGGCCCTGAAGCCCCGGCTGCGGGCCGGAGCGGTCGACTGTCCGCGGTTCATGCCGACGCCGGTCCACATGCTCCAGGCGAGGCAGCGCACGGGGCGTCGGCGGATGTGATGCCAGTGGTCGGCGAACCCGGCGAGGAAGGCGTTGGCGGCGGCATAGGCGCCGAAGGCGTGCCCGCCGAACTCCCCGTTGACGGAGCCGAACAGCACGAGGGACGCCTCCGGCCGGTCCTCCAGGACGCGCCCGAGGGAGAGTGTCCCGGACACCTTCGCGCGGTACTGCCGGGCGAAGCCCTGCGTGGACTCGTGGACGAGGGTGTGCCGTTCGAGGTCGGCCCACTGGTCCGTGGGGTCCGCGCCGGCCAGGTGGAGCACGCCGTCGAGGCCTCGCCCGAAGCGGGCCTCCGCGCGGGCGACGGCCGCCTGGAGCGCGTCGGTGTCGGCGACGTCGAGCTGTTCGTGGACGACCTCGCCGAGGGCGCGGAGTTCGGCGAGCCGCTCGGCCTTCTCGCCCTCGGCGGGTGACCGGCCGGCCAGCAGCAGCCGTACGCCGTAGGTGGCGACGAGATAGCCGGCGATGTCGTGGGCGATGCCGCCGAGCCCGCCGGTGACCAGGTACAGCCCGCCCGGGGTCACGGGCGGCTGGGCGGAGCCGTCGTCGGCTTCGGCGACGGGGCTCAGCCGGCGCTCCAGGCGCCGTCCCTCCCGGGCGGCGACGATGCCGCGGTGGTCCGGGTCGGCGAGTTCGGCCCGGACGGCGTCCGCCCAGGTGTCGCGGTCGCCGGACAGGTCGACCTGACGGATCGTCAGGTCCGGGAGTTCGGCGATCGCGGTGCGCACCAGGCCGGGCAGGGCGCAGGTGCCGAGGTCGATGTCGTCGCCGGGCCGGGCGTGTACGGCGCCCGAGGTGAGCACGAGGACGAGGGGGGTGCCGTACGACCCGTCGGCGAGGGCGGCGAGCAGGGCGGTCAGTTCGGCGGTCGCGGTGGCGAGCCGGTCGGCCGGCTCGCCGGGGTACGACAGCGGCCGGCCGAGGACGATCGCCGAGAGCGGGCCGTGCCGCTCGGTGACCTCGGCGAGGAGTTGTCGCAGCTGCGCGCGGCCGCCCGCGTCGACGCGGTAGCGGTCGGGGCCGGCCGCGCGCAGCCGGTCGCCTCTGGAGACGGCGACCACCGGCCCGTCGACACCGAGGTGCCCGAGTTCGTCGTCCTCGGCGAGGACGAGCCGGACCCCGGTTCCGCCACCGGCCGCGGCGGGGCCGGGGAGTTCGGTCCACTGGCGCCGGGCCAGCCAGGTGCCGGGGGCCTGCTCCTCGGCGGCGGAGCCGATGACCCGGCCGTCGAAGGTGCCCGCGCGCAGTTCGGCGGCGAGGGCGCCGCGTTGGACCTTTCCGCTGCCGGTCTTCGGGAACTCCGCCTCGGTGACCGGGATCAGCAGGTCGGGGGCGAGGCCGACCTCGCGGACGAGGACGGCGCGTATCCCTTCGGCGATCCGGGCGAGTTCGTCGCTGTCCCTGCGCCGCGGCACGAAGAAGATGGCCAGCCGGTCCGAGCCGGCGCCCGGCTCCCGTACGCCCGTCGCGGCGGTGAAGGTGACCCGTACGCCCTCGACCTGTTCGACCACGCTCTCGATCTCGTGGGCGAGGTAGTTGACGCCGCGCACGACGATCTGGTCCTTCTTGCGTCCGGCGATGACCAGTTCACCGCTGCGCACGAACGCGAGGTCGCCCGTGCGGAACCAGCCGTCGTCGCCGAACGACTCTCGGTTGGCGTCGGCGTTGTTGAAGTAGCCGGTCATCATGGTGCGGCCGCGGATCTGCAGCTCGCCCATGCGGCCCTCGGGCAGGACCGCTCCGGAGTCGTCCACGATGCGCAGCCGCACACCGGGGATGGGCTGCCCGACGGTGGACAGGAGGACGGCGTCCCCGTCGCCCGGGTCGGTCTCGCGGATGGTGCCGCCGAGCGAGGCCGGGTCGACGGCGACGGTACCGGCGGCCGGGTCGTCGAGGCGCTGGCGGCCGTAGGTGACGCCGGAGCAGG
Source organism: Streptomyces sp. V4I8 (assembly GCF_041261225.1). Taxonomy (GTDB): domain Bacteria; phylum Actinomycetota; class Actinomycetes; order Streptomycetales; family Streptomycetaceae; genus Streptomyces. The sequence continues at coordinate 9,099,377 of NZ_JBGCCN010000001.1, read as the reverse complement.
TCTCCGCCATGCCCCAGGCCGGGACCATCGCGTCGGCGGGCAGCCCGTGCGGGGCGAGGAGTTCGAGGAACCGGTGGCTGGTGGCGGCGACGACCGGCTCGCCGCCGTTGAGGATGGTGCGGAACCGGGACAGGTCCCAGGTGCGTTTGGTGCGGATCTCCTCGGCGTGCTCGTTGACCATGACGAAGGCGAAGTTGGGTGCCCAGGTGTTGGTCGCGCCGTAGCGGTCGGCCCAGTCCAGCCAGAGCAGCGGGTCGGTGAGGAAGTGCTCGATCTTGGCGTTGACGTGCAGGCACCGCAGGAACACGTCGCGGATGTTGCAGTGGACGACGGTGACATGGTCGAACGGCATCCACAGCAGGCTGACCTCGTCGCCGCCCATCGCGCTGTACTGGGCGTAGGCGAGAGAGCGCGACACGACGGTGGCGTTGGTGTGCTGGACGCACTTGGGCACGCCGGTGCTGCCGGAGGTGAGCAGGTTGAGCACCGGGGAGTCGGGGGTGGCCGGGTACCAGTCGGTGTCGGGCGGGAAGGCGAGCAGTTCGCCCAGGGGGAGGACGCGTACGTCCGGCTCGTCCCACAGGTCGCGGACCTCGGCGAGGGCGGCGGCGGTGGCGTCGTCGGTGAGCAGCGGCGGGCGGTCCAGGAGGTGCCAGACGTTGTGCAGCCTGCGGTTGGTGTCGTTCGGGGCGCGGTAGGTGGTGGCGACGGCGACCGGGGTGGGGACGAACCCGCCGAGCACACACGCCCAGAAGGCGGTCAGATAGGCCCGGTTGTCGTCGAACTGGAAGAGCGCGGCGTCGCCTGGGCGCAGTCCGGCCGCGCGCAGCCCGGCGAGGACGCGCTGGGCCTCGGCGAGCAGCTGGGGGTAGGTCTGCAGGACGTCCTCGTTGCCCCGGGTGATGAAGACCGTGCCCTTGTCGGGGGCGAGTTCGGCCGCCGCGCGCAGAGCCTCCTGGAGGGTGGCGGGGGCCTCGTCGGGTGCGTGCAGCTCGCCGCCGTCGAGTTCGGCGGCCGGCCGGTCGGCGTCCCGGTGCCGCGGGGCCGGGTCGGTCCGCGGCACGGCGGCGGTCGCGGGAACGGAAGGAGCGGCGGGGCGTACGCCGTGGCGGACGACGGCGACCGCGTCGCCGACTCCGGTCACCGTCCTGGCGGCCGCGCCGATCTCGTTCAGGAAGCTCGGGCCGAGCGGGTCGCGGGACGTCATGCGGTCCTCCCGTGCGTGGCGGACAGGAGCTTGGCGCTCATGAAGGACACGACGTCGGCGGCGCCCGACTCCAGGAAGTAGAAGTGGCCGCCGGGATAGAAGCGGGCGTAGAACTCGGCGTCGGTGTGCTTGCCCCAGCCGGCGACGGAGTCGGTGGGGGTGCGCGGGTCGCTGTCGCCGCACAGCACGGTGATCGGGCAGTCCAGGGGGTCGGCCGGGGCGGGGCGGTGGCGCTCCCAGAGGGTGAAGTCCGTGCGCAGCACGGGCAGCAGGGACCGCATGACGAGGTCGTCGTCCAGGATCTCCCGGTCGATGCCGCCCAGCGCGGTCATCTCGGCGCGGAAGGCTTCGTCGGGCAGGTCGTGCAGCCGGCGGACGCCGGTGTGGTCCGGGGCGGGCTGCGCCGACAGGAACAGCTGCTCCGGCCCGCGCCTGCCGCGTGCCCGCAGCGCCTTCGCCAGTTCGAAGGCGAGCGCGGCTCCGCAGGAGTGGCCGAAGAAGGCGTACGGGCCGTCGAGCACCGGCCGCAGGGCGTGGGTGAGGGTGCTGACGAGCGGGCCGACCGCGGTGAACGGCTCCTCGGCGATACGGTTCTGCCGCCCGGGCAGCTGCACCGCCACCAGTTCGATCTCGGGCGGCAGCAGCCGCACCCAGTCGGCGTAGGCGGCGGCGCCGGCGCCCGCGTGCGGCAGGCAGATCAGCCGGTAGCGGCTCTCCGGTTGCCGGGCGCGCCAGATGTACGGCGTCTCGGCGACGAGTTCCCTGGTCTCCACGGTCATGAGCGCACCCCTCGCCGTTCGTCGGCGTTCGCTTGCTGTTGCGGGCCAAATCGGGACATGCCGGTCTACTCCTTGGTCCGTCTGCGCAGCTTGGGGCCGCTCTTGGTGGTGATCTCGTCCCAGTGCGCGGCGAGTTGGGCGACGGTCTTGTGCTGGAACACGGACCGGATCGAGACCTCCACGCCGAGCTCGCCCCGGATGCCGCTGATCAGGCGCGTGGCGAGCAGGGAGTTGCCGCCCAGGTCGAAGAAGTCGTCGTCGATGCCGAGGTCCTGGGTGTCGAGCACGGTGCGGAACAGGCGGCACAGCAGTTCCTCGTGCTCGGTGCGGGCCGGGCGGCGCGGGGTGTCCCCGGCGGCCGGCAGCCGTCTGCGGTCGAGCCGGCCGCCCGGCGTGAGCGGCAGGGCGTCCAGGACGACGAGCGTGACCGGCAGCATCCGGGCGGGCAGCTGCCGGGCGAGGTGCGCCCGAACCTCGTCGGCCACGACGGTCTGCTCCCCCTGCTCCTCCGCCGCCTCGACGTAGCCGACGAGCCCCCGCCGAGTGGCGACGACCGCGGCGCGGGCCACGGCGGGGTGGGTCAGCAGGACGGTGCGCACGGCTTCCGCGCCGGCCGGTGCGTCCGGGCCGTCCAGGTGTTCAAGTCGTCCGTCGGCGGTCTGCCGGGCCGGTACGCCCGTGCGGTACATGCGGGATCCGGGCGGGCCGGACGGATCGGCGACGAACCGCTGGGCCGTCGGGCCGGGACGCCCCGGGCTGCCGTGCGCGAACTCGCCCGCCACGTACAGCTCCCCCACCGCGCCCGGTGCGGCCGGGGTGAGGGACGGGGTGAGCACCCGGGCGCGGGCGGGGCCGTACGGTGCGGCGGGCGCCGGTCCCGGGTCCTTGCCCACGTCGAGGGTGCGGCCCGCGCACAGGGCCGGCAGCAGGTCCGTCGCCGTCGTGCCGGGGCCGACGGCGAGGGGTTCGTCCGTGAGGGACGCGAACCGCGCGGTGGCTGCCGCCAGGCCGGCGTGGGTGACGGCGGTCGGGTACGGCCGTGCCGTCGCGTCGGCCTCGTACCCGAGGCAGGCCGCCTGTGCGGGCAGGATGCCGGGGAGTGCGCTGCCGGAGGTGTCCGGGCCCGGCGACTCGGCCGGGATGAGGGGCAGGCCGTGCCACGTCAGCGCGGCGGTGGCCTCGTCGACCACGACGGCCGCCGGGCGGGCGTCACTCAGGACCGCTTCGGTCCACGGACGCGGGTCCGCCGGGTCGATCTCCAGGAAGCAGGCTCCCGCCTTCAGCACGCCGAGCAGCGCCGCCGCCCGGTCCACGGGGTGCGAGCAGCAGACCGCGACCACGGAGCCGGGCCCGACCCCGTGCCGGGCGCAGGCGCGGGCGAGCCGGTCGGCCTGCGCGTCGATCTCGCCCCGGCCGGTCGGCACCGCGTCGACGACGAGGGCCGCGGCGTCCGGGCTGTCGGCTACGCGACGCGCCCACAACTCCGGCAGCAGGGTGTCGGGCAGGGAGTCCGCGGCGTGCGGGCCGGTCGGGGCGGCCAGGGGGTGCGTGGCGCCGGGAGCGGTCGCGGCGAGCGTGCCGATCCGGTGGTCGGGAGCGTCGAGGAAGGCCCGCAGCAGGCGCCCGAACCGTCCGGCGAGGCGCTCCACGGCCGCGGGGTCCAGGGCGTCGCGCTTGTACTGCAGTCGCAGCCGCAGCTCCGGGTCCTGCTCGGCCAGCACGACGAGCGGGTAGTGCGCGCCCGCCAGGGAGCGGAAGCCGGGTGCGGGCAGTCCGGCCGCGGCACTCGCCGTGGCGACGGCGGCGGCGTCGAACGGATAGGACTGGAAGACCACGAGGGTGTCGAAGAGCACGCCGAACCCGGTGGCCTCGTGGATGTCCACCAGACCGGTGTGGTGGTGTTCCAGGAGGGCGCTCTGCGTCGACTGCAGCTCGGCCGCGAGGTCGGCGAGCGTCGTCCAGGGGGTGCATCGCGCCCGTACCGGAAGGGTGTTGATGAACAGTCCGACGATGTCGTCCACGTCGGGCAGCGCGGGCGGGCGGCCGGAGACCGTCGTGCCGAACACGACGTCCGTGCCGCCGGTGGTCTCGGCGAGCAGCACCGACCAGGCGGCCTGGACCATGCTGTTGAGGGTGGTGCCCCGTTCGGCGGCGCGGCGCGCGAGCGCCCGTGCCTCGTCGGGCGCGAGGTCCACGTCGAGCGTGCCGAACCCGCCCGGTCCCTCGCCGTGTTCGGCGGGCGTGATCAGCGTGGGCCCGGCGAGGCCGTCGAGCGCCCGGGCGTGCGCCCGTACGGAGTCCTCCCGGTCCTGGCCGGTGAGCCACACCAGGAAGTCCTTGAAGGGGCGCGGGGTGCGCGGCGCGGCGCCGGGGTCGCCGTAGAGGCGGATGAGGTCGTGCAGCAGCAGGGGTTCCGACCAGCCGTCGAAGAGGGCGTGGTGTGCGGTGAGGACGAGTCGGGTGCGTTCGGCGCCGACGCGGGCCAGGGTGAGCCGCAGCAGCGGGGGTGTCGCCGGGTCGAACGGCTCGGTGCGGTCCGCGGTGAGGAAGTCCTCCATGTCATCCGTGAACAACTCGACCTCCCGCCAGGGGAGTTCGATGCCGTCGACGACCAGCTGCACCAGGTCTCCGGCGGCGTTCGGGACGTACGCGGTGCGCAGGACGGCGTGGCGGTCGAGCAGGGCCTGTCCCGCGGCGCGCATCCGTGCGGCGTCGACGGGGCCGTCGAAGGCGAACACCAGCTGGACCTGGTAGGTGTCGGCGTCGGTGTCCGCCAGCCGGGTGTGGTGCAGCAGACCGGACTGCAGCGGGGTCGGCGGCCAGATGTCGGAGAGTCCCGGGTAGCGCTCCTCCCACGCCTCGATCTCGTCCTGACCGACGGTGACGAGGGGGACGTCGGAGGGGGTCAGTCCGCCGGCGTCCGGCCCGGCCACGTGGTGGGCCAGGCCTTGCAGCGCGGCGCACCACAGGTCGGCCAGCTCGCGCACCTCGGCGGGGGACAGCACACCGGTGGGGGCGCCGAAGACCGCGCCGAGCCGTGGCCCTTCGGGGGTGTCGGTGACGGTCGCGTTGATGTCCACCTCGCACAGCGCGGGCATGGCCGCGTCGTGTCCGGCGTCGAGTTCGGCGAGTTCGGCGAACTGCGCGAGTTCGTCGGTCTGCGTCCAGCCGAGCCCGCGCAGGTGCTCGGGCATGTCGGCGGCGGAGAAGCGGCCCAGGTAGTTGAAGCCGATCTGGCCGATCGGGTGCCGGCTCAGTACCGCGGCCGTGTCCGGGTTGAGGTGGCGCAGCAGGCCGTAGCCCAGTCCCTTGTCCGGGACCGACAGCAGCCGCTCCTTGACCGCCTTGACCACCGTGCCGGCGGCGCGGCCCCCGGCGATCGCCTCGTCGAGGTCCGCGCCGGCCGTGTCGAGGCGGACCGGGAAGACGCTGGTGAACCAGCCGACCGTGCGGGAGAGGTCGGCACCCGGCACGGCGTCCTCCTCGCGGCCGTGGCCCTCCAGCCGCAGCAGCGTCGAGGTCTCCCGCACTCCCCGGTCGTGGCGCCACTTGGCCACCGCGAGGGCCAGCGCGGCCAGCAGGCCGTCGTTGACTCCGCCGTGGAACGCGGCGGGTACGGCGCCGAGCAGTGCCTCCGTCACGGGCACCGGCAGCAGGACGCGTACCTTCTCCACCGTGGACCGCACGTCCACCGCCGGGTCGAGCCGGCGCCTGCCCAGGACAGGGTCGGGGCCGTCGACGATCGACCGCCACAGGGCCAGCTCCTCGGTCCGGTGCCGGGTGCCCGCCTCGTCCACCAGGGCGTGGGCCCAGCGCCGTACCGAGGTGGCGACCGCGGGCAGGTCCGGGGCGTGCCCCTCGCGAACGCGGCTCCAGGCGGCGGCCAGGTCGGGCATGAGGATGCGCCAGGACACCCCGTCGACCACGAGGTGGTGCAGGGCCGGCAGCAGACGGCCGGGGCCGCTCGGCGGGTCGAACCACACGAACTGCGCCATCACGCCCCGCGCCGGGTCCAACCGGCCCGCGGCGGCGTCGAGTTCCGCCACCAGCAGGGTGCGCCAGGACCCGGCGTCCCAGCGCCCGTCGCACGGCACCCGGCGGATCAGGGGAGCCACTTCCACGGAGCCCGGTGGGCCGACGACCAGGCCGTCCGGGGCGAGGCGGGCGCGCAGCAGGTCGTGGCGGTCGACGACCGCGGTCAGGGTCGCGGCCAGCCCGGTCTGATCGATGCCCTCGGGCAGTTCCAGGACGACGGCCTGCGCCAGTCGGTCAAAGCCCGGTCCGAGCTCCCGGATCCAGTGGGCGACCGGCATCAGCGGCATCCATCCGGTGCCGCCGCCGTCGAGTTCGGCGAGTGTCGTGGGCGCCTCGGAGCGGCCCTCGACCGCCACGGCCAGCCCGGCCACGCTCCGGCACTGGAAGATCTCGCGCGAGGTGACGGACACGCCCCGTGCCCGGGCGCGCGTGACCACCTGGATGGCCTGGATGCTGTCGCCGCCCAGCCGGAAGAAGTCGTCGTCGACACTGACCCGTTCGAGGCCGAGGGCCTCCGCGAACACGGCGGTGAGGGTCTCCTCGGCGGGCGTGCGCGGCGCCCGGTAGTCGCCGCCGGTGAACACCGGTTCGGGCAGCGCGGCCCGGTCCAGCTTGCCGTTCGGCGTCAGCGGCAGCCGCTCCAGCGTCACGATCGCCGCGGGCACCATGAACTCCGGCAGCCGCTGCCCGCAGTACGCCCGCAGCTCCTCGGTGCGGGAGGCGAGCGCACCGGCGGCGGCCGGGACCACATAGGCGACGAGCTGCTTGCCCGGTCCGCCGCCGCGCGCCTCACGGGCGATCACCGCCGCGTGGGCCACGGCGGGGTGGGCGAGCAGAGCCGCCTCGATCTCGCCGGGTTCGATGCGGAAGCCGCGCACCTTGACCTGCTGGTCGGCACGTCCCTGATAGACCAGGTCACCGTCCTCGTCGACGGTGACGAGGTCGCCGGTGCGGTACATGCGCTCGCCGCCGGGCCCGAACGGGCAGGGCACGAAGCGCTCGGCCGTCTGCGCCGGCCGGTGGAGGTAGCCGCGCGCCACTCCCGGTCCCGCCATGTACAGCTCGCCGGACGTGCCGGGCGGCACCGGGCGCAGCTCCTCGTCCAGGACGTAGGCGCGCATGCTGTCCATGGCCTGCCCGATCGGCACGTCGGGGCTCGGCTCGCGGGTGCGGTCCACGCGGTGGCTGGTGGCGAAGACGGTGGTCTCCGTGGGCCCGTAGCCGTTGACGAACACCGTGTCCGGGCAGGCTTCCATGGCCCGCCGCACGACCGGGGCCGACACCCGGTCGCCGCCGACCCAGACCTCCCGCAGACCGGCCAGGCTGTGCGCGTCCTCCTCGACGACGAGGTTGAACAGCGCGCTGGTCAGCCACACGGCGGTGACGTCGTGGCGCTCCACCAGCCCGGCCAGCGCGTCGGGTGTCAGGTCCGGCGACGGGTCCACCACGACCCGGCCGCCGCCGAGCAGCGGCACCCACAGCTCGTAGACCGAGGCATCGAAGGCGAGCGGCGAGTGGAGCAGCACGCGCGCGTGGCCGCCGCCGCGGAAGCGCTCGTCCCGGGCGAGGGCCACCACGTCCCGGTGGGTCACGCCGATGCCCTTGGGCACTCCGGTCGATCCGGACGTGTAGATCACGTACGCGAGTTGATCCGCGTACCCCTGGAGGACGGCCCTTGGAAGGCCGTGGTCGGCACGCCGCGTGGCGGCCACTTCGTCCGGTGTCAGCACGGGGCATGCACCGGGCGGGTCCACGTCCGTCCGGGTGTCGGTCAGCCGCAGCGCGGGCCGGACGTCCCGGAGCATGAACGCGACGCGCTCGGCCGGGTAGTCGGGGTCCATCGGCAGATACGCGGCACCGGCCTTCAGCACGCCGAGCAGCACCGCCACCAGCTCCGCCGAGCGGGCCATGGTGACCGCCACGACCGACTCGGGCCCGACCCCGCGCCGCACCAGACCGGCCGCCAGCCGGTCGGCTCGGTCCGCGAGTTGACGATAGGTCAGCCGCGTGTCGCCGCAGACCACCGCGATCGCGTCGGGGGTGGCCGCCACCCGTCGCTCGAACAGCGCGGTGATCGTCACGCCGGGGACGCGCGGGGCCGCGTCGTCGACCGCGGTCAACGAGGGATCCCGCTCGATCGGAACATGCACATCCATCACTCCACGCGGACGCAGCGGATCGGAGAATTCGGTTCACATCGCGTTGCCGCCCTGTCCCGAGGGGCATGAAAGGGGGTCACTTATTCGGGCGGGAACTTCCGCCCGAGCCGTCGCCTCGGGAACTGCGGTGAATCCGGCGGGAATTCCCGGCCACATCACGGCCGACCACATCTTCCGCCTCCGGAACGCTCCACACCTTCACGCCTGCGGGCCGCCGGGGTCAAGCAATTACGGGCGCCCCGGCAGCATCGTCCGCACCGCCCGCTGTCCCGTCGACAGGACATCGCGGAGGCCTTTACGGTGGGCCGGCCGGGTCATGCCCGTGCGCGGCGCCCCACCCGCCACCGGCGGCGGGCGCGTTTCCGGGGAACGCGCCTGTCCCGTCGACAGGACAGCCGGAGAACCCGGATCACCCGGAGAACCGGAGTACTCGGAGTACTCGGAGTACCCGGAGTACCCGGAGATCTCGGATCTCGGAGAGCGTTCCGTCTTCCGACTTCCGTACTCCACCGCCAACAGCGCGAGAAAGAACGAGGAAACCATGCCGTCAAAGCCTTTCCCGCTGGTTTGCTTGCCTTTTGCCGGGAGCGGAGCGGGGTTCTACCGCGCCTGGAAGGACATACCGACGTACGGCATCGACGTACTGCCGGTGCAACTTCCCGGGCGTGAGGAACTCTTCCTCGACGAGCCCTTCTCCGACGCCCTCGAAGCCGCCGCCCACCTGGCCCCGCAGGTCGCCGAACTCACCGCGGAGATGCCGCGCTTCGGTCTCTTCGGCCACAGTCTCGGCGCCGTACTGAGCTACGAGATCGCGCGGGAGCTCGACCGGCTCGGTCACCCGGCCCCGGCGCACCTCTATGTCAGCGGCTCACCCGGCCCCTGGCACGGTCGGGACGCGCGGGCCACCGGGCTCGACGACGACGAGTTCCTGGAGCGCGTCCAGGAGTTCGCGGGCTACCGGCACGAGGCCTTCGACGACCCGGACCTGAGGGAACTGCTGCTGCCCCTGCTGCGCGCGGACGTGTCGATGCACGAGAACTACAAGCCCTCCTCGGACGAGCCGCTGGACATACCGGTCACCTCGCTGCGCGGCACGGAGGACACGCTGGTCAGCCGTGAGCACGCGCGGCAGTGGCGGGAGGTCACCCGGGGAGCCTTCCGCCACCTCGAACTGCCGGGCGGCCACATGTACCTGGCGGACGCGCCCGAGACGCTGCTGCGCGCCGTCGCCGACGACTGAACGGGGCGGGACGGGACGGACGACGGGGCGGAGCGGGACAGGACGACGGGACGGAACGGGACGGGACGGCGAGAGGGAACGGGGAACGATGAGCATGCTGTTGCAGGACAAGACGGCCGTGATCACGGGAGCGGCACGCGGGCTGGGCCGGGAGTGCGCCGTGCGGTTCGCCCGCGAGGGTGCCGACCTGGTGCTCCTGGACATCGCCGCCGATGTGGACGGCGTCGGCTATCCGCTGGGCAGCCGCAGCCAGTTGGACCATACGGCGGCGCTGTGCGAGGCGCAGGGCAGCGCCGTCGTCACCGCGGCCGTGGACGTGCGCGACACGGCGCAGGTCGAGGAGGCCGTCGGCAAGGCTCTCGCCCGGTTCCACACCCTCGACGTGCTCGTCAACAACGCGGGCATCGCGGGCCCGTCGGGCCGCCCGCTGCACGAACTCACCGACTCCGACTGGTCGTTGATGCTGGACACCGACCTGTCCGGGGCCTGGCGGATGATCAGGGCCGTCGTACCGTCCATGCTCGAGAACCGGTCCGGGAGCATCGTCAACGTCTCCTCGACCGCGGGGCTCGTCGGCTACCGGCACTTCAGCGGATACGTCGCCGCCAAGCACGGTCTCATCGGCCTGACCAAGGCCGCGGCACTGGACTACGCGCCGCACCGGATCCGGGTCAACGCCCTGTGCCCCGGTTCGGTCCGCGACAACCCGCTGGTCGAGGGCCGGATGCTGGTGGAGATCGCCCGCTCGCTCGGGCTGCCGGCCGAGGAGCACGAGGAGATCTTCGTGCGCGACCAGCCGATGAACGCCCTCGTCGAGTCCTCCGACATCGCGGGTGCCGCGGTGTGGCTGGCCGGCGACGACTCCCGCCGGGTGACCGGCACGGTGCTCACGGTCGACGGGGGTTTCACCAGCCGATGACCTTCACCGCCGGACGGGAGCAAGGGCACCAGACCGCGTCGACACCGGCAGGAGACCGGACCATGCAGACACGAACCGGGAGGCCCGGGATGTCACCGCACACCGCCGACCAGGACGATCACCAAGACGGCGGCGGCGCGCCGGTGGCGTTCCGGGAGGAGCCGGCGCCGTCCTTCCGACGCCGCCCGCACCCACAGGGGCGGGCCTGTCACGCCCTGGCCGCCCGGCTGCCGGACCCGCTCCGTGCCCCGGACGTCCGCCGTCGGCTGGACGCCGCCGCCCAGCGGTGGCCGGCCCTCGGGCGACCGCGCCTGTGGGAGACCTCGCTGCCCACGGCGCCCGGCGCCCCGGCCTCCCGGGACCGCAGGAACCGGGAACTGCTCCGTCCGGTGCCCGAGGGCCACGGCCCGCTGCGCGCGGTGCTGCTGCGGTACGTCGACGGAACGGCGGACCTCGTCCTGGTCGCCCTCCGGCACCGCGTTCCGCGGAACGTGCTGGAGCAGGTCGCCGACCTGGTGCTCGCGGGCTCGGTCACCGCCGACGAGCCGCCATCCGCCGGGGACGATCCCCGTCCGTCGGAACACGACGCGCCACACCCGGACCCCACGTCCGCCCTCTGGGACGCCCCCTGGGACGCCCCCGACTGGGGACTCGGCGACACGGGCCTCGGCGGGGTCGTCAGCGCCCGCCCGCTCCACCTGCCCCGGCTCGCCACACGCGCCCGCAAACTGCTGCCGGCCGCCCTCGCCCTCACCCTCGCCCGGTACTCCGGCGAGCGGACGGCCGGCATCGGGTACGTCGACGCGGACGCCGGTCCCGAGGGCGCCAGCCTGCTGACCGTCGACATCGACGAGGACGGCGCCCCCGCGGACCTGCTCGCCCGGACCGACGCCGCCTGCCCCGTCCCGGCCGGGCCGCACCTGCCGCCCGTCGGCGTCCTGATGTCCAGCGCGGGCGACGACCGCACCTACGTGCCCTGCCTGGCACCCGTCTTCCCGCTCACCCTGCACGCCGTGGAGCGGCCCGACGGCACACTGGACGCGTCGTACTGGTTCGACGAGGGCGCTCTCTCTCCCCGCGTCGCCGAGATGTTCTGCGCCTCCGTGGCACGGCTGACCGCACAGCTCGCCGGAGCGGCGGGCGCCGCGTCGGCCCTGGCGGAACTCCCGGTCCTGACGGCCGAGGAGACGGCCGAGGTACTGCGGCTGGGCGGTGCGGGGGCCGGCCTCGGGGCGGGCGAGCGGACCGACGAACGGACCGACGAGCGGACCGATGAAGGGACCGACGAACGGATCGACGAACGGTTCGAGGAGATGGCCCGGCGCCGACCCGACGCCGTCGCCCTCGTCGGCGACGAGGGCGAACTGACGTACCGGCAGCTCGACGAGCGCGCCGACGGAGTGGCGGCCGGACTGCGTGCCCTCGGTGCGGCCCCCGGCAGCAGGATCGGTGTCTGCCTGGACCGCGACACCTCCCTCGTCGTCGCGCTGCTGGGCGTTCTCAAGGCGGGCTGTGCCTACGTCCCGATGGACTTCCGGTATCCGCCGGACCGGTTGCGGTACATCACCGAGAGCGCCCGTCTCCCGCTGGTCATCGGGGATCCCGAGGGCTTTCCCGCCGTCGAGGGCGTCCGGGTCGCGGAGCTGGACGCGCTGGTCTCGGCCGGCTCCGGCACGCAGGGTACGGAAGAGGAGGAGCCCGCGCCGCGCGGCACCGCCGCCGACGCCGCGTACGTGATCTTCACCTCGGGTTCGACGGGCCGGCCCAAGGGCGTGGTCGTCCCGCACCGGAACGTGCTGTCCCTGCTCGCGGCCACCGCGACGGACTTCGCGCTGGGCCCCGACGACGTGTGGACGCTGTTCCACTCCAGTGCCTTCGACTTCTCGGTGTGGGAGATCTGGGGTTGTCTGCTCACCGGCGGGCGGCTCGTGGTCGTCCCGTACTGGACGGCGCGGGACACCGACGAGTTCCGCCGGCTGCTGGCGGAGCAGCGCGTCACCGTGCTCAACCAGACTCCCTCCGCCTTCACCCAGCTGGTGCGCGCCGACCGGGACGCCAAGGGCGAACTGGCGGTACGGCTGCTGGTCTTCGGCGGCGAGCCGCTCGATGTGGGGGTGCTGGCGCCCTGGTTCGCACGGCACTCCCCCACGCTGTGCCGTGCCGTGAACATGTTCGGCATCACGGAGACCACCGTCCATGTGACCGCGCAGCCGGTCACCCCGGCCGAACTCGTGGCCGGGTCCCGGTCGGTGGGACGCGCCCTGCCCGGCTGGTCCGTGTCCGTGCGGGACGCCCGCGGCCGGGTGCTGCCGCCCGGTGCGGCGGGTGAGATCCACGTGGGCGGCGCGGGCGTGGCGGACGGCTATCTGGGACAGCCGGAACTGACGGCGCACCGGTTCATCGAGGACGCGCTGACGGGCGAACGCCTCTACCGCAGCGGGGACAAGGGGCGGCTACGTCCCGACGGCCGCCTCGACCATCTGGGCCGGCTCGACAACCAGGTCAAGATCCGCGGCCACCGCATCGAGCTCGACGAGATCCGCTCGGTGCTGGCGGGCGACCCCGCGGTGAGCGCGGCCGTCGTCATCACGCGCGAGGCCTCGCCGGGCGATCCGGCGAGCACCCGTATCGACGCGTACGTCGTGCTCGACCGCCCCACCGGCCTCGACGGCGTCCTGGACCACACCCGCCGCATCCTCCCCGACTACATGGTCCCGGCCACCCTCACGGAGATCCCGGCGATCCCGCTGACTCCCAACGGAAAGCCGGACCTCGCCCGGCTTCCGTCGCCGACGACCGTCCAGGGCCCGCGCTCCGGCGCACAGCGCCACAAGGACGGCGGCTCCTCCGGCCGGTCCCCGGCGCAGGATCCCGCCCCCGCCACGCCCAGGGCATCCGGCTCCCGCTCCGGCTCCGTCGCCGAGCAGATCCTGGAGGCCTGGAGCGGGTGCCTGGGCGCCGAGGTCACGGAGGACGACAACTTCTTCGAGCTGGGCGGCAATTCACTGCTCGTCGTCCGCGTGCTGACCGCGCTGCGCGAGCAGGGCCTGCCCAAGGTCCCGCTCCGTGACTTCTACGCCAACTCGACCGCCCGCGCCTTCATCGGGTTCGTCGAGCGGCTCCACGAAGCCGGCGACCCCGCCTCCACGACCGCGACGGAGGCGTGAGAAGACCGCTCCCCCGCCCGGCCGACCGCCACCCCATCCGGTCGACCACGGCCCCGCCCGACCCGGCGCCCGACCCGGCGCCCGGCCCGCCCGACCCGTCGTCCGGCCCGCCCTCAGCGCCGCCGGGCACCCCATGGCGCCACCCCTGACGCGCCCCGCGCGCTCCACGTCGCGCGGGCTGCGACGGGGGTGGCGTCACTTGCACATGGCGCCACGGCAGTGTGAGGATGGCGCCGTGGAACTGATGCGCTATGTCGAGGCACTGCGCCAGGAACTGCTGGTCGCGGCCGACGCGGGAGACGCCAAGGCACGTGAGGCCGCCGAGCGTCTCGTGACCCCGCTCTCGTCCGCCGTCCGCCTGGTGCTGCTCGACGCGCTGTCGGCCGCCACGGACGAGATCACCCGCGAACTGGCTCCCGGCGCGGTCGAGATCCGGCTCAGAGGACTCGAACCGCACTTCGTCGTCACACCGCCGCCCGTGGACCAGGCTCCGGAGTCCGACTTCGAGCATCCCCGTCAGCTCCCGCTGCCCCCGTCGGCGCCCACGACGCGCGTCACGGTCAACGGCGACGACCGGGCGACGTCCCGCATTAACTTCCGTCCCCCGGAGCATCTCAAGGCCCGTATCGAGGAGGCCGCCGGCCGGGACGGGCTGTCGGTGAACGCCTGGCTGGTGCGGGCGGTGTCCGCGATGCTCGAGTACGACGAGCGCACCCGGGGTTCCGAACGGCACGTGCCGCGGGGCGGCGGGGACCACTACACGGGTTGGGTCACCTAGCCCCGCCCTACGTGGGCCGTTGTGGCGCCCTGCGCCCTCACGGCCCGCGAGACGCTCAGCCAGTTCGTCAGGAGGGGCAGCAGTGCCTTTGTTCGAGACGCCTCAACCCATCTCGGTGAGCGTCGACATCGCCGTCGGGGATGTCCGGCTCAGTGCCGACGACCGCTCCGACACGGTGGTCGAGGTGCGCCCCGGGGACCCGGACAACGAGGCGGACGCGAAGGCCGCCGAGAGCACCCGGGTCGAGTACGCGGGGGGCCGGCTGACCGTCCGGGGGCCTAAGCCGCTCGCGCTGGTCGGCAGGCCGGGGTCCGTCGACATCATGATCGACCTGCCCTCGGGTTCGGAGGTCTCGGGCTCGGCGCAGACCGGGAGTTTCCGCTCCAGCGGCCGGGTGGGGCCGTGCCGGGTCAGGACCTCCACCGGTGACATCCACCTCGGTGACACGGGCCCGCTCGTCGCCACCACGTCGGTCGGGGACGTCACGGCCGACCGGGTGGACGGCTCGGCCGAGGTCACGACCGGGGCCGGCTCGGTACGGCTCGGCATGCTCACCGGCTCCGCGGTGGTCAAGAACGCCAACGGGGAGAACTGGATCGGCGAGGCGGCCGGAAAGCTCCAGGTGCGGGCCAACGGCGCCATCACCGTGGACAAGGCCCACACCACGCTGGAGGCCAAGACCGCCCGGGGCGACATCCGGGTCGGCGAGGTGGTGCGCGGCACGGTCGTACTCGCCACCTCGCGCGGCGCCCTCGACATCGGCATCGGCGCCGGTACGGCGGCACGGCTGGACGTCAGGACCAAGTCCGGCACCGTGCACAACTTCCTGACGGCGTCCGACGGCCCGGGACAGGCCCAGGAGACGGTCGAGGTGCACGCCGGTACCTCGGTCGGCGACATCTCCGTGCGGCGCGCCTGAGCCACGCCCCCCGGAATACCCGGGGTGACGAGGTGGCGGCACCATGGCGCCTGAAGGTGGAATTCCCTTCGCGCCGCCGCGCCACAAGGCCTTTTCCCGAGCGGGGACGCACCGATTCCGGCAGTGGTCGACCGTATGCGTCCACAACCCCGTTGACACGAGTCTCCTTTGCGTGGGGCCGGTGAGCAGCTAATTCACCCTCTAAAACGTGTCGGAATAAAGCATTCCGAAGACGTGGCCCATACAGCCATAGGCGCGGCGCCATTTGATCTTCAAAAAATGGCACCAAATGGCGCCATCACTTGAACAGAGAAGCGATCTCGGGTTCTACTAGGAATGGCCGTTCGAAGGAGCGCGGATCGATCCGCTGCTTCGGCGGTGACTGTGCCATGACTAGGGGGACTTGTGGTCGAGGCGAACGGGGCGCGCAGTTGTTGAACGTATCTCTTCCAGCGCCGGCCGGGGGCGCTCAGCGCTGCACCGGCGGACATCTCGTGGCGCGGGAATTCCCGCTGCCGTCAGCGGCGAGCCGATTCGGCCAGGGGCCGCAGTAGCCCCGTCCTGCCGACCGGCACCAGCCGGCCAGAAGACCGGAGCACAGCTCTCACCTGACGTGACCGGTCACGACGCCGCCCGTGGACATGACTCTTCCGAGAGCCGTGGTGTTCCGCCTGTTCAGGAGCGGCTTGTGACGTCCTCATCCGCTCGATGTACGTTCACATGGAGACATGATGACCAATCAGGCCAGCGACCTCGACGGCTCGAAGGTCGTGCTGTTCCGCAAGAAACCGGACGCGGCGCCACGACATCGAAGAGCCGCCATCGACGAGGCACGCAGCCAGGTACTGACGACCAAGGTGGGCCTGCAGATACCCGGCGGCCTGACCTTCGACGACTGGGAACGCGCCGGACGCCAGCTTTCCGGAATTCTCAACTCGTCCTCATGGTGGCTGGGCGACTGGCTCGTATACGGCAAGGACCATTACGGCGACCGCTATCAGCGCGGCATCCGGGCGGCGGGACTGCAATACCAGACCCTGCGGAACTACGCCTGGGTGTCCCGGCGTTTCGAGATGCACCGCAGGCGCCCCGCGCTGAGCTTCCAGCACCACGCGGAACTCGCCTCTTTACCGACCGAGGACCAGGAGCGTTGGCTGGACCGCGCCGAACAGATGAAGTGGACGACCAAGCAGCTGCGCGGTGCGATCCGCATGACCTGCGAGAGTGGCTCGGCCGCCGGGGAACCGGCCGAGCCCACGCGCCGGCTCGCGGTACCCGGCAATCGGATGCGGTGGTGGCACAAGGCGGCCGAGCAGTCGGGCATCGAGTTCGAGCAGTGGGTGCTCGCGACGCTCGACAACGCGGCCGAACGCGCCCTCAAGGAGCCGGAAGAGCAGGCCGGCATCAGCGCCTGATCGCCCCGTCGGCCCCGGAGCAGCCCCCGGAGCCGCCACGCGACACCCTGCCCGCAGGGCCCCGAGGGTCCGGGCGACGCGACTGCCGGGACCCGCACTCGACCACCCCGTGTGCGGGTCCCGGCCTGCCGGTCGCGTCACGGCAGGCGGCGCATCAGCTCCGCCGTCTCACGGTGGCGCAGCGAGGCGCAGCCGCTGAACGCCTCCCGTACCCGGTCACGCACTTCGGGTTTCTGCTCCTGGCTCAGCTTGAACATGCCGTCCGCCTCGACCACCGAGACCCGGAAGGCACCCACACCGGGCACGATCCGCCGGAAGTACTCCAGCGACGCGGTCATGTCCCAGTCGGCACCGAACTCGGCTTCGAAGGCCCGGGCGGTGGCCTGCACCACGCCGAGCGTGTCGTCGAGGGAGGAGATCTTCTCCACCACACCACGCACATGCACCGCGGTGAAGTTCCAGGTCGGCGCGGCCGGCGTCTTCTCGTAAACCGTCGGCGAGACATAGGCGTGGGGTCCGGTGAACGTCAGCAGAACGGAGCTTCCCGTCTCCAGGGCGGCCCAGTGCGGATTCTCCCGGTTCATGTGTCCCCACAACCGGGATCCGGACAGATCGGCCGTCCATTCACCGTCCATTTCCGGGTCCGGGATTACTGGCAGATGTGTGGCGAACGGAGTCGCGGCAGTACCGCCGTTGCTCGCCATCAGCGCCAGTGGATTCTTGCGGATCAATTCGACCATCCACGAACTGTCCGGCGATCGATACTGACTGGGCACGAACATCCGAGATTCTCCCTTTCGCTGATCCGGTACATCCCGACGCATCACTGTCCTGTCGACAGGACACCTGAACGGTGCCCGGCCGACAAACTCGGTTCCTGGGTGGCGCGCCCTTGAAATGCGGGTAACCTACGCACGGCCGCGAGGAATTGACACAACGTCGCCGGATGCCGCACCGAGAATACATGCGGGAATTCCGGCAGGAACAGGGAACAGCTGCCGAATCGGTCGGCCCATTTCACCGAAGGAGACCCACGTGCCCATCACGGCGGCGCGAGCGTTACCCAAGGCGCGGATCCTCATCGAGGCGCTGCCGTGGCTGGTCCGGCACAACGGCAAGACGGTCGTCATCAAGTTCGGCGGCAACGCCATGATCGACGACGATCTGAAGGCCGCGTTCGCCCAGGACGTCGTCTTCCTGCACCACGCCGGTCTCAAGCCGGTCGTCGTGCACGGCGGCGGCCCGCAGATCAGCGCCGCCCTGGACAAGCACGGCATCGTCAGCGAGTTCAAGGCCGGCCTGCGCGTCACCACCGAGGACGCCATGGACGTCGTACGGATGGTGCTGGCCGGACAGGTCCAGCGCGAGCTGGTCAACCTGCTCAACGAGCACGGGCCGCTCGCCGTCGGGCTGACCGGCGAGGACGCGCACACCATCACCGCCACCAAGCACCAGCCCGAGATCGACGGCGAGCTGGTCGACATCGGCCGGGTCGGTGAGATCACCGCGATCGACACCGGCGCGATCGAGGCACTCCTGGCCGACGGCCGGATCCCGGTCGTCTCGTCGATCGCCCGTTCCCAGGACGACGGACATGTCTACAACGTCAATGCTGATACGGCGGCTGCGGCACTCGCTGCTGCTCTGGGCGCCGAGACCCTCATGGTCCTCACGGACGTCGAGGGCCTCTACGAGGACTGGCCCCACAGCGACGAGGTGATCAGCCGCCTCACCGCCGCCCAGCTGGAGAAGCTGCTGCCGGAGTTGTCCTCCGGCATGGTGCCGAAGATGGAGGGCTGTCTGCACGCCGTGCGCAACGGAGTCCAGACCGCGCGGGTGATCGACGGCCGGGTCCAGCACTCGATCCTGCTGGAGATCTTCACGGACGAAGGAATCGGCACGATGGTCGTGCGCGACGAGCACCAGGGCCCGCCCTGGCCCTGACTGCTCCTTTCGGACAGTCCCGTCCTCGCCCTGCGCCACACCGCCCCACCATGGCGCCATGCCGATTCACCTTCGCCATCCGACTCTCACTGTCTACAACGAGGTTGCCACGCAGCCCTCGACACCCACCTGAACCAGCGTGCGTTTCGGCCAACTCCGTCGCCGTAGCCCTTTGCCGGGATCGCACATGGCGCCACGCATGCGCCATACTGGCGTCATGGATCTCACGCCGTACGTCGACCGCCTCCGGCACGAGCTGATGGCCGCCGCCGAAACAGGCGGGGAGAAGAGCCTCGCCCTGGCCGACCGGCTGACCACGACGATGGAGTCGGCCATCCGGCTCACCCTGCTCAACGTGCTGTCCGAGGCCATGGACCAGGTCAGCCACGCTCTGGCACCCGCCTCGGTCGCCGTGCGTCTGCACGGACTGGATCCCGAGTTCGAAGTGACGACGCCGGCCGGGCAGCCCCCCGCACACCGCGCGGACGACGTCGAGCACCGGGAGAGCCCGGCTCCCGGCGGCCACATCCGTCTTCAGTTCCCGGACGCCCGCAGCGTCAAGGCCGCCGCCGCCCTCTTCCCCACCGCGACCTCCGACCCGGCGGCGCGCGCCCTGTACATCCCCAGCGACGGCGGTCTGCCGACCCTGCGGGCCGTTCTCGCACGGCTGGACGCCGCCTCGCTCGAAGCCGAGTCGCTCACCGCGCACACCACCGCGCTCGACGACGTCTTCCAGACCTTCAACGGCTGCCCCCTCCCGAGCGAGGACGACCGCTCGGGCCCGACCGAGCTGCCCTCGTGACGGCCGTCGACCACACGGGCGCCACCGCTCCCCCGGGTCACCGGTTCCCCTCCGCCCATCCGCTCGTTCGTTAGGAGCACGACCCCCATGGCGACCTTTCTCTACAAACTCGGACGCCTCGCCTTCCGGCGACGAGGCATCACAGTGCTGTTGTGGCTGCTCGTCCTCGTCGGCGCGGGCGCCGCCGCGGCCTCCGCCCCTCCGCTGCCGGCCGACACGTTCACGATGCCGGGTACGGAGACGCAGAAGGCGTACGACCTGCTGGAGAAGAGGTTCCCGGCGTTCAGTGCCGACGGCGCCGAGGCCCGCATCGTGGTCCGGGCGCCCGGCGGCGGGAAGATCACCGACCCGGCCCAGAAGCAGCGGGTCGAGTCCCTCTTCGCCGATCTGGCCAAGTCACCGCAGGTCGAGCGAGTTGTCGACCCGTACGCAGGTCAGGCCATCAGCAAGGACGGCACCACCGCCTACGGATCGGTCACCTACGAGGTGGGGGCCACCCGGGTGAGCCCCGAGGCCCATGACGCGCTGCTGGACGCGGCACGGGACGGCCGGGCGTCCGACCTCGTCGTCGAGATGGGCGGTGACGCCCTGCCGCCGGAGGGTTCCATGGGCTCCGGCGAGGCCATCGGCGTCCTCGTCTCCGCGATCGTCCTGCTCATCACGTTCGGTTCCCTGCTGGCCGCGGGCATGCCGCTGCTGACCGCGTTCATCGGGGTCGCCGTCGGCATCTGCGGCGTCGTCGCGCTGGGCAGCACCCTCGGGCTCTCGTCCACGACCTCGACGCTGGCCCTCATGCTGGGCCTGGCGGTCGGCATCGACTACGCGCTGTTCATCATCTCCCGCTACCGGTCCGAGGTCGCCGAGGGCCACGAGCGCGGAGAGGCGGCGGGACGGGCCGTCGGCACAGCGGGGTCGGCGGTGGTGTTCGCCGGCCTCACGGTCGTCGTCGCCCTCGCAGGCCTCGCCGTCGTCAACGTCCCCATGCTCACCAAGATGGGCCTCGCCGGCGCGGGCACCGTCGCCGTGGCGGTCGTCGTCGCGGTCACGCTCGTACCGGCACTGCTCGGCTTCGCGCCCGTCAAGGTGCTGCGCCGACGGGACCGCGCCGCGCAGTACGGCAAGCCGCTCTCGGCCCGCCAACAGCGCAAGGCCGCCAAGCGGACCGCCCGGCAGAAGCCGAACCTCGGCACCCGTTGGGCCGGGTTCGTGCTGCGCCACCCGGTCGCCGTCCTGCTCGTCGGCGTGGTCGGCCTCGGCGCGGTCGCCGTACCGGCCGCCGGTCTGCGGCTGGGCCTGCCCTCGGAGGGCACGATGGCGCCGCACACCACCCAGCGCAAGGCGTACGACATGCTCTCGGAGTCCTTCGGGCCCGGGTTCAACGGGCCACTGACGGTCGTCGTCGAGGGCCAGGACGTCAAGTCCGCCGCGGCCACCGTCCGCACCGAGCTGGAGGAGCAGCGGGGCGTGGTCTCCGTGAGCCCGCCCTCCCTCAACGAGGCGGGAGACACGGCCGTCCTGAACGTCGTTCCGAACACCGGTCCGAGCGACACGAAGACCGAGGGCCTGGTCAGGGAGTTGCGCACCACGGCCGACGGTATCGAGGGCAGGACCGGCTCCGTGGTGCTCGTGGCCGGACAGACGGCGATGTTCATCGACTTCTCGCAGACCCTCGACCAGGCGCTGCTCCCCTATCTGGCCGTGGTGGTCGGGCTGGCGTTCCTCCTGCTGATGCTGGCGTTCCGGTCGGTCCTCGTGCCCCTCAAGGCGGCGCTGGGCTTCCTGCTGTCGGTGGCGGCCGCCCTCGGTGCGGTCGTGGCGGTCTTCCAGTGGGGCTGGCTGGCCGATGTGTTCAACGTCGACCAGCCGGGGCCGGTGATGAGCACCATGCCCATCTTCATGATCGGTGTCGTCTTCGGACTCGCCATGGACTACGAGGTGTTCCTGGTGACCCGGATGCACGAGGCCCACTCCCACGGGGCGCCCACCCGCGAGGCGGTCGTGACCGGGTTCCGGTACGGCGGCCGGGTGGTCGGTGCGGCCGCCCTGATCATGACGAGCGTCTTCTCCGGGTTCATCGTGGAGGACAACGACTTCATCCAGATGATCGGCTTCGGCCTGGCCATCGCGGTGCTCTTCGACGCCTTCGTCGTACGGATGGCCCTGGTGCCGGCGCTGTTCGCCCTGCTGGGCGACAAGGCGTGGTGGATGCCCGGCTGGCTCGACCGGCTGCTGCCGAACATGGACATCGAGGGCAAGAAGCTCACGGAAGGCCGACCCGCCGACCGGCACCTGCCGAACCAGCGGCCGCTCCCCCAGCCGCACCTCACGGACTGAGTCCCACCGCGGTGGAAAGAGGCGGGGCCGGTGAGCAGTGAAGCAGCTCACCGGCCCCGCCTCTGCGCTAGGCCGCTTCCTGCTCCGCTCCCATGTTCTCGGCCACCTCGCCGGCCCCCTGCTCGAACTGCGTCCGGTACAGCTCGGCGTAGCGGCCCCCGGCCGCCAGCAACGCGTCGTGCGTGCCGCGTTCGACGATCCGGCCGCCCTCGACCACCAGGATCTGGTCCGCCGCCCGCACGGTGGACAGCCGGTGGGCGATCACGATCGCGGTCCTGCCCTCCAGGGCCTCGGTGAGCGCCTCCTGCACGGCGGCCTCGGAGGTGTTGTCGAGGTGGGCGGTGGCCTCGTCGAGGATGACGACGCGCTGGCGGGCCAGCAGCAGCCGGGCGATGGTCATCCGCTGGCGTTCGCCGCCGGAGAGCCGGTAGCCGCGCTCGCCGACCACGGTGTCGAGGCCGTCGGGCAGGGACCGTACGAGATCGTCGAGGCGGGAGCGGCGCAGGGCGTCCCAGAGTTCGGTGTCGGTGGCGGTGGGTCGGGCCAGCAGCAGGTTGGCGCGGACGGTGTCGTGGAAGAGGTGGCCGTCCTGGGTGACCATGCCGAGGGTGCCGCGCAGCGACTCGGCGCTCAGGTCACGGACGTCGGCTCCGCCCACGCGCACGGCGCCCTCGTCGACGTCGTACAGCCGGGGCAGCAGCTGGGCGACGGTCGACTTGCCCGCGCCGGACGAGCCGACGAGGGCGACGGTCTGCCCGGGTTCGGCGCGGAAGGAGATGCCGTGCAGCACCTCGGCGCCACCGCGGGTGTCGAGGGACGCCACTTCCTCCAGGGAGGCGAGGGAGACCTTGTCGGCGGACGGGTAACCGAAGCGGACGTTGTCGAACTCCACCGACACCGGGCCGTCGGGGACCTTCTTCGCGTCCGGCTTCTCCTCGATCAGCGGCCTGAGGTCGAGCACCTCGAAGACCCGCTCGAAGCTGACGAGAGCGCTCATGACCTCGACGCGGGCGCCCGCGAGCGCGGTGAGCGGCGCGTACATGCGGGTCAGGAGCAGCGCCAGCGAGACGACGGCGCCGGGCTCCAGCGTGCCGCGCAGGGCGAACCAGCCGCCGAGGCCGTAGACCAGGGCGAGGGCCAGGGCGGACACCAGGGTGAGAGCGGTGATGAACATCGACTGGGCGGTGGCCGTGCGTACGCCGATGTCGGCCACCCGCCCGGCCCGGCTCGCGAACTCCCGCGACTCCTCCTCCGGGCGTCCGAAGAGCTTGACCAGCGTGGCGCCGGGCGCCGAGAAGCGTTCGGTCATACGGGTGCCCATCGCCGCGTTGAGCGTGGCCGCCTCCCGCTGCATGTGGGCCATGCGGTGCCCCATGCGCCGGGCCGGGATCACGAACACCGGGAGGAGGACGAGGGCGAGGAGGGTGATCTGCCAGGACAGGGTGAGCATGACGGCCACGGTGAGCAGCAGGGTGACGAGGTTGCTGACCACTCCGGACAGGGTGTTGCTGAAGGCGCGCTGCGCGCCGATCACGTCGTTGTTGAGACGGGAGACGAGCGCTCCCGTACGAGTGCGTGTGAAGAACGCGACCGGCATGCGCTGCACATGATCGAACACAGCCGTCCGCAGATCGAGGATGAGCCCCTCACCGAGCCTCGCCGACAGCCGCCTGGCGAGGATCCCGAGCGCCGCCTCCGCCACCGCGATCAGGGCGATCAGCAGGCCCAGACGGACGACGGTGCCCTCGTCGCCGCCCGTCACGATCGCGTCGACGACATTCCCGGCCAGTACGGGGGTCGCGACGGCGAGCAGCGCGGTCATCACCCCGAGCACGACGAAGAGCGCGATCCTGCGGCGGTGCGGGCGGGCGAACGCGCCGATGCGGCGCAGCGTGGCGCGGGCGAACGGGCGCCGCTCCCGCTCGGCGTTCATGACGCTGTACAGCTGTGTCCAGGCTGTGGTCTCCATGCTCATGAGAAAGAACTTAGAACCTCAAGCAACGTTGAGGTCAACTGTCATCCGCAGCCGGTCCGTAAGCCGCCGTCTCCGCTGCCGCAACCCGGCGTTGGCGCGGCGCGGCGAACCTCTCCGAATGTGACAGCCGTTCGACTCCCCGCGGGGCGCCTTCTCGGGCGTCTCCCGGTCCGCCAGATACTGTGCCTGCTTCCGCTCGTCCTCGTCGTCGCGGTCGCGGTGCGGCACCGGTCCGTGCTCGCCGAGGGCATCGGCCATATGGCGTCCGCCAAGTGGCCGTGGCTGCTCGCCGCGGTCGGTGCCACGTGCCTGACCTGGGTCGCCGCGGCGGTGACCCGGCAGGGGGCCGTGATCGACCGGCTGCCGAAACTACGGCTGCTCGTCACCCAGTTCGCGGCGGGCTCGGCCAACCATCTGCTGCCCACCGGGCTGGGCGCGAGCGCGGTCAACCTGCGCTTCATGACGGTGTGCGGGCTGCCGCTCGCCCGTTCCTCGGCCGCGCTGGCGCTGTATCTGCTAGCGGAGAGCGTGGCCCGGGTCGGCCTGCTGGCCGCGCTGCTGATCGCCTTCCCGCACGCGCTGCGCCTCGGGCCGCTGCTGCCGGACGGGGCATGGGGCCCGCTGCTGCTCGCCGTCGGCGCGGCGGCGGTCGTGGTGGGCGCCGTCTTCGCCCTCGTACGTCGGCTGCGCACCGCCGTGCTCTCCTTCCTGCGCACCGCGCTGGACGAGGCGCGCTCGGTGCACACCCGCCCGGCCCGGGCGCTGGCGCTGTGGGGCGGTTCGCTGGCCTTCCCCGTGCTCCAGGCGGCCGGGCTGGTCCTGGTCGGGCTCGCCCTGGGACTTCCGGTGCCGCCGGCCCACATGGCGCTGGCGTATCTCGCGGCGACCGTCGCCGTCGCCCTGGTGCCCACGCCGGGCGGGCTCGGCTCGGTCGAGGCGGCACTGATCGTGGCGCTGGTGGCGGCGGGCGGTCCGGTCGCGGTGGCGACGGCGGTGGTGCTGGCGTACCGGATCATCACGGTGTGGCTGCCGCTGCTGCCGGGGGCGTTGACGCTGGGTGCGCTGGTGCGGTGGAAGGTGATCTGACCGGTCCGTTTCATTGGTGGGTGGTCTGACCGGCCGGTTCCGGTGGACGGTGAGCTGACCGCCCGGTTCCGGCGGCAGGCGAGCTGACCGGTCCGTTCCGGTGGTGGGTCATGTGACCGCTCAGTAACGTGCGGGGTCCGACCCGTCGAAAGGGGCCCAGCCATGCCGGTCCGCGTCGAGCGACAGGGACACGTCAGCACTGTCGTCCTCTCCCGACCCGGGGTCCGCAACGCGGTCGACGGCCCCACCGCCGCCGAACTCACCGACGCTGTCCGGGAGTTCGAGGCCGATGAGGACGCGAGGGTGGCGGTGCTGTGGGGCGAGGGCGGCGCCTTCTGCGCGGGCGCCGACCTCAAGGCGCTGGGCACGGAGCGGGGCAACCGGGTCACGGAGGAGGGCGACGGGCCGATGGGGCCGACCCGGCTGCGGCTGTCGAAGCCGGTGATCGCCGCGGTCGCCGGGCACGCCGTGGCGGGCGGCCTGGAGCTCGCGCTCTGGTGCGATCTGCGGGTCGCCGAGGAGGACGCCGTCTTCGGGGTGTTCTGCCGCCGTTGGGGCGTGCCGCTGATCGACGGCGGCACGGTACGGCTGCCCCGGCTGATCGGCACGAGCCGCGCGATGGACATGATCCTGACGGGGCGGCCGGTGCCGGCGAGCGAGGCCTACGCCATGGGGCTCGCCAACCGCGTGGTGCCCACCGGACGCGCCCGCGCCGAGGCGGAGGAGCTGGCCGCCACGATCGCGCGCTTTCCGCAGGCCTGTCTGCGCGCCGACCGGGCCTCGGTGCTCGCCCAGGAGGGGCTGGACGAGGCGGACGCGATGCGCGGCGAACTCCGGCATGGCTCGGGCGTGTTGGCGGAGAGCCTGGAGGGCGCGTCCCGCTTCGCCTCCGGCGCCGGGCGGCACGGCTCGTTCCACGACGTCTGACCGGGCTCGGCACTCGGTACCCCATGGCCCCCTCCAGGGGCGCGCAGAGCGTGAAGCGACCCTCGCGCGCCGCCCGAGCGTCAAGCGCGCCCCGCCAGGCAGCCGTTCCGCCCTCGGCGGTGGCCGGAGTCCGAGGGAGAATGCCCGAAAGCGACCGATGCGGCCGTCCGGCCGACGATCCTGGCACGAACACGTGTACCCGATACGGCAGGATGAGCCCTCGCGCCGGTCTCGGGGGATGGGGTGGCCGGCGCGACGGCACATCGCGGAATCGAGCAGGTGACAACGTGACGAGACTTCACATCCGGCCGTCGGCGAAGGGGTTCGCCGCAGCTTTTCTCCCCGGGGGTGACCGGTGACGCGAGCGCTCACAGTGGACGACCTGGTGATCGCCGGGATCGCGCTGGCGGCGGGGCTCCTCGCCGCCTTCCTGCTGCGGATGCTGCTGCGCTGGCTGGGCAAGCACGCCGACCGCACCCGCTGGAGCGGCGACGACCTCATCGTGGACACCCTGCGGACCGTGGTGCCGTGGGCGGCCTTCCTCGGCGGCGCGGCCTCCGCCGGTGCGGCGCTGCCGCTGACCCGGACGGTCCAGCACAACGTCAACCAGACGCTGACCGTGCTGCTCATCTTCGTCGTGACGCTGGCGGTGGCCCGCGGGATCGCCGGAGTGATGCGGACGGTCACCCAGTCCCGGCCCGGCGTCGCCGGGTCGGCCACGATCTTCGTCAACATCACCCGGATCCTGATCCTGGCCATCGGCTTCCTGGTGGTGCTGCAGACGCTGGGCATCTCGATAGCGCCCCTGCTCACCGCCCTGGGCGTGGGCGGTCTGGCGGTCGCGCTCGCCCTTCAGGACACCCTCGCCAACCTCTTCGCGGGCATCCACATCCTCGCCTCCAAGACCGTCCAGCCCGGCGACTACATCCGGCTGAGCAGCGGCGAGGAGGGCTACGTCGAGGACATCAACTGGCGCCAGACCACGGTCCGCAACCTGTCCAACAACCTGGTCGTGATCCCCAACGGGGAGCTCGCGAAGACGAACATGACCAACTTCATGCGTCCCGAGCAGCAGTTGACGATCCTGGTTCAGGTCGGCGTCGCCTACGACAGCGACCTCGACCACGTCGAGCGGGTGACGAACGACGTCATCGGCGAGGTGATGGCCGAGGTCGAGGGGGCGGTACCGGACCACGAGCCGATCATCCGCTTCCACACCTTCGGCGACTCGCGGATCGGCTTCACCGTGATCCTGGGCGTCGGTGAGTTCAGCGACCAGTACCGGATCAAGCACGAGTTCATCAAGCGCCTGCACCGGCGGTACCGCGCGGAGGGCATCCGCATCCCGGCGCCGACGCGCACGGTGGCGATCCAGCAGGGGACGGTGGCCATTCCGCAGCAGCGCGTCCCCGGAGAGGCGGACGAGGTGGTGGCCCCCGTCCGCCTCGACTGACCTACCCGAACATGCCTAGAGGGTGGCCGAGTTCTCGTGGTGGCGGCTGCCCTTACGGCTGTGCGGCGCGGCGAGGGACGGCTTCACCGGCGTGACCGTCCAGTCCGGATGCCCGGGCATCCGCGGCGTCTTGGTGCCGTACAGCCAGTCCCGAAGGAATCCGGACAGATCCTGACCCGAGACCTCCGAGGCGACGGCGATGTAGTCCGCCGTGGACGCCGAGGAGTTGCGGTACCGGGCGAGGAAGGCGCGCTCCAGGGCGGTGAAGGCGTCCTCGCCGACGAGGTTGCGCAGTGCGTACAGGACGAGGACGCCGCCCAGGTAGCGCTGGCCCTCGAACAGGTTCACCGCGTTCGGCGCCGCGACCGGCCCCCAGTCGTGGCGCCACTGGTCGCCCTGCGCGTAGGTGTTCTTCATGCGGGCTTCCAGGGTGGTCATGCCCAGGGAGTCGGGCCAGCCGCGCTCATAGCGGTAGAGCAGCCCGTAGAAGTCGGCGTGGCCCTCGTTGATCCACAGGTCGGCCCAGGTGGCGGGGCTGACGCTGTTGCCGAAGTAGGAGTGGACCAGCTCGTGCATCATGTGCGAGCCGATCTTCTTCTCCTCCTGGAGCAGATAGTTCGGCCGGTAGATGGTGAGGGTCTGGGTCTCCAGACCGGTGAAACCGAAGGGCTCCGGGACGTCGGAGTTGCAGGGCAGCAGTCCGTACGTCTCGAAGGGGTACGGCCCGAGCCGTGCCTCCACCCACTCCACCAGCTTCGGTGTCAGCGCGAGCGCCGGCTCCAGCGCCTCGGCGCGCGCCACGGGCACGACGTCCCGCAGCGGGAGCCCGTGCGGGCCCTGCCGGTCCTTCACCACGTAGTCGCCGACCGTGATCTGCACCAGCTCCGTCGCCATGGGCTCGCGGGAGCGGTAGGTGTACGCCGTCCGGCCGCCGGCCAGGTTCTCGGTGCGCACGAGCAGGCCGCTCGCCACACCCCGGAGGCCGCTGGGGACGGTGAGCCGGAAGGTGAAGTCGGCCTTGTCGGACGGGTGGTCGTTGCAGGGGAAGACGGTGTGCGCCGAGTCCGCCTGGCAGGCCACCGCGAACCCGTCCAGCGTGTCGACCCAGCCGGTGTGCGGCAGGGTACGGCGCGGGTCCGCCGAGTACTCGACGCAGACGGTGACCGCGCACTCGGCGGGCAGGGCCCGCGCGGGCGTTATGCGCAGCTTCTCGGCCACCTGCTCGAACGTCGCCGTACGGCCGCCGACGCGGACGGAGCGGATGTCGAGGCCGAGGGCGTCGAGGGAGAAGCGGGACAGGGCCTGGGTGGTGCGGATCTTCAGGGTGGCGGTGGCGTCGACCAGGCGGGTCGTGGCGTCGTAGGAGAAGTCGAGGTGGTAGGCCGAGACGCGGTAGCCGTCGTTGCCGAGGGCCGGGTAGACGGAGTCGCCGAGGGTCTCGGGGCCCGGGGTGCCGGAGGTCCTGGTGGCCGGCGTCCCCGTGCGCGTCGGTGCCGCCAGGGCGGAGGGGGCGGCGGCGAGGGCCGCCGCCGTGCCGATCAGGGCGGCCGCGGGGGCCGTCACTCTGCTGCGATATCTCATGGTCCGCTTTCGCTGGGGCGGCCGGATGGTCAGGCCCGGCCGCCGGATCGGTGATCTCCCTACATGACTGTGGGATCAGGTGAACCGGTTGCGCGGAGGCGGTACATCCGTTTACGCGGATCCGAAATCTCGGCAGACATCCCGCACCTCTGTGCGGACCCCTGTCGAGTCGAGGTCGATCACGAGATATCTTGATGTCGAGCAATGTTGCAGACGTGGAGCGGAGCACCCGGTGACTGACTCGACCATCATCTATACGCACACTGACGAGGCCCCGGCCCTGGCGACGTATTCCTTCCTGCCGGTGGTCCAGGCGTACGCCTCGCAGGCGGGTGTCGCCGTGGAGACGCGGGACATCTCGCTGGCCGGCCGCATCATCGCGGTGTTCCCGGAGTACCTGACCGAGGACCAGCGCATCCCGGACGCCCTCACCGAGCTCGGTGAGCTCGCGAAGACGCCCGCCGCCAACATCATCAAGCTGCCGAACATCTCGGCGTCGATCCCGCAGCTCAAGGCCGCCATCGCCGAGCTGCAGGGCCAGGGCTACGCGCTGCCGAACTACCCGGACGACCCGAAGACCGACGAGGAGCGGGAGATCCAGGCCCGCTACGACAAGGTCAAGGGCTCCGCCGTGAACCCGGTCCTGCGTGAGGGCAACTCCGACCGGCGCGCCCCCGCCTCGGTCAAGAACTACGCCAAGACCCACCCGCACCGCATGGGCGCCTGGACCCCCGAGTCCAAGACCAACGTGGCGACCATGGGCCAGAACGACTTCCGCTCCACCGAGAAGTCCGTCGTGATCTCCGAGGCCGGCGCGCTGAAGATCGAGCTCGTCGCCGAGGACGGCACCACCACCGTCCTGCGCGAGTCCGTACCGGTCCTCGAGGGCGAGGTCGTCGACGCCTCCGTGATGCGCGTCGCCGCGCTGCGCGAGTTCCTGACCGCGCAGGTCGCCAAGGCCAAGGCCGAGGGCGTGCTGTTCTCCGTGCACCTCAAGGCCACGATGATGAAGGTCTCCGACCCGATCGTCTTCGGCCACGTCGTGCGCGCCTTCTTCCCGAAGACCTTCGAGAAGTACGGCCAGGCGCTCGCCGCCGCCGGTCTCTCCCCGAACGACGGTCTGGGCGGCATCCTCAAGGGCCTGGACGCGCTGCCGAACGGCGCCGAGATCAAGGCGTCCTTCGACGCGGAGATCGCCGAGGGCCCGGAGCTGGCCATGGTCGACTCCGACAAGGGCATCACCAACCTGCACGTGCCGTCCGACGTGATCGTCGACGCCTCGATGCCGGCCATGATCCGCACCTCCGGCCACATGTGGGGCCCGGACGGCCAGGAGGCCGACACCCTCGCGGTGCTCCCGGACTCCTCGTACGCCGGTGTCTACCAGGCCGTGCTCGACGACTGCCGCGCCAACGGCGCCTACGACCCGTCGACGATGGGCTCGGTCCCGAACGTCGGTCTCATGGCGCAGAAGGCCGAGGAGTACGGCTCCCACGACAAGACCTTCGAGATCAAGGCCGCCGGTACGGTGCGTCTGGTCGACCAGGCCGGCAACGTGGTCATCGAGCAGCCGGTCGCCGAGGGCGACATCTTCCGTGCCTGCCAGACCAAGGACGCGCCGATCAAGGACTGGGTGAAGCTCGCCGTCACCCGCGCCCGCGCCACCGGCGACCCGGCCGTGTTCTGGCTGGACGAGACCCGCGCGCACGACGCCAACCTGATCGCCAAGGTCAACGCGTACCTGCCGGAGCACGACACCGAGGGTCTGGACATCCGCATCCTCGCCCCGGTCGACGCGACGAAGCTGTCGGTGGAGCGCATCCGCCGCGGCGAGAACACCATCTCGGTCACCGGCAACGTCCTGCGTGACTACCTCACCGACCTGTTCCCCATCCTGGAGCTGGGCACCAGCGCCAAGATGCTGTCGGTCGTCCCGCTGATGGCGGGCGGCGGCCTGTTCGAGACGGGCGCCGGCGGTTCCGCGCCGAAGCACGTCCAGCAGCTGGTCAAGGAGGACTACCTGCGCTGGGACTCCCTCGGTGAGTTCTTCGCGCTGGTGCCGTCCCTGGAGCAGTACGCGACGGCCACGAACAACCCGAAGGCCAAGGTCCTCGCCGACACCCTCGACCGCGCCACGGCGACCTTCCTCAACGAGGACAAGTCCCCGACCCGTCGCGTCGGCGGCATCGACAACCGCGGCAGCCACTTCTTCCTGTCCCTGTACTGGGCGCAGGAGCTGGCCAAGCAGACCGACGACGCGGACCTGGCCAAGGCCTTCGCCCCGCTCGCCGAGACGCTCACCGCCAACGAACAGAAGATCGTCGACGAGCTGAACGCCGTCCAGGGCAAGCCGGCCGAGATCGGCGGCTACTACCAGCCCGACCCGGCCAAGGCCGCCGCGGTCATGCGCCCGTCGGCCACCTGGAACGAGGCGCTCGCCTCGCTGAGCTGACGTCCGCCTGACGCGTCATCCCGCCCCGGTCGGCTTCGGCCCGGCCGGGGCGGGTGCGTCTCACCAGATCTTCTTGCCCACGCCCCGGGAGCAGCCGTATGCCCTCTTTCGACCTCTTCTCCGGGGCAGCGGGATCGCCGGTGATCCTGCATGTGCCGCACTCGGCACGGGAGATCCCGCCCGCGGTGCGCGCCGGGATCCTGCTGGACGACTCCGCGCTGGAGCGGGAGCTGGACCACATCGTCGACGCGCACACCGCGGAGCTCGCGCACGAGGCGGCGCGGGCGGCGGCAGTCACCCCCTGGCGGTTCGTCAACCGGCTCTCGCGGCTGGTCGTCGACCCGGAGCGGTTCCCGGACGCGCGGGAGGAGATGCTGGCCGTGGGGATGGGGGCCGTGTACACGCGGACCACGCACAAGGCACCGCTGCGCCCCGCCGACGCCGACCCCGAGCCGCTTGTCGAGCGGTACTTCCGGCCCTACGCGAAGGCCATGACGGACGCCGTGGCCGATCGTCTCGCCGTCACCGGCCGGGCCGTGATCATCGACGTGCACTCCTACCCCAGTGCCAGGCTTCCCTACGAACTGCACGGCGAGGGCCCCCGACCGGCGGTCTGCCTGGGCACCGACTCCTTCCATACCCCGCCCGAGCTGGTCGCCGCGGCCCGGGAGGCGTTCGCGCCGTGCGGGCAGACGGGGCTCGACAGCCCGTTCAGCGGTACGTACGTCCCGCTGGAGTTCTACGGCGACGAACCGCGCGTCAGCGCCCTGATGATCGAGATCCGCCGGGACAGGTACATGACGGAGCCGGGCGGTCCGGTCGGTCCCGGACTCACCCGGCTCGCGAAGGCGCTGGCGACGCTGGTGGACGCCGTCTCTCGCTGACGAGGCCGGTCAGGCGCGCAGCCACTCCGTGACCACGACCTCGCCGCCGGTCCGCAGCCGCAGGGCGAAGGGGCCGTTCGGCGGTGCGTCGCTGGTGAAGCGGCCCATGTCGTCGGCGACGACCGGCACCGCCGTCCGGGGGCCGCCCAGCACCTCGATCCGGGCCTGCTGCGGCGGCAGCACCTGCCCCATCAGGCCCTGTGCGGTCACCTCCACGTCGACCGTCACCTCGCCCGCGCGGA
The DNA here is from genome assembly GCF_041261225.1 of Streptomyces sp. V4I8. GTDB lineage: Bacteria > Actinomycetota > Actinomycetes > Streptomycetales > Streptomycetaceae > Streptomyces. Next base: position 9,067,079 of record NZ_JBGCCN010000001.1, on the reverse strand, counting down.
AGGTCAGCATCCGCGGCACGTCCGTCGCCCCCCTGACCGGAATGGCGTCCACCACCGAGTCGAACGTCAACTCGGCGATCCGGGCGTCGAGGTCGTGCAGCGCGAAGGCCTCGACGGCGATCTGCCGCAGCTGGGCCGGTACGGGGTCCAGGATGGCGGAGGCACGGCGGAGTTCCTCCTCCAGCACTTCGACGTCGAACTCCGCGACGTCGAACTCCTCGTCGCCGAAGGGCTCTTCGCCCGGCATTTCGTCGTGCATGTCGTCGTTCACAGCGCTCCCCGTGCGTCGAGTCGGGCCCGGAGCCGGCGCAGACAGCGCTGGCGCAGCGGACCGATGCTGCCCACGGCGATGCCCAGCGCGGCGGACACCTCCTGGTAGCTGGGCGGCGGTGAGGCGATCAGGACCCGCAGCAACTGGCGGCAGCGGTCGCCGAGTTCCTCGAACTCCTGCCACATCCACCGGATCCGCTCGGACTCGGCGGCGGCCTCCTCGGAGTCCAGCAGCGACTGTTCGGGCGTGCGGTCCTCGCTGACCCGGTCGAGCAGCTGCGGATCGTTCGTGACGGTGAGCCGCCGCAAACTCTTGAGCACCTTCAGGCATTCGTGCCGTGCGGTGCTCGCGAGCCAGGACCCGGCCTTCTCGGGTTCGCGGATGCGCCCGAGGTGCTGGGCGAAGCGGAACCAGACGGTCTGGTACACCTCATGGGCGTCGGCGTCATTGAGCCGGTGTGCCCGCACGACGGACCACACCAGTGGGCTCAGCCCTTCCACGAGTGCCTTCCAGGCCGCCGCGTCACCGTCGACGGCGGACTGGACCAACGCACCGACATCTGCACGGTCCACAGCCCCACCCCTCGTGTACGGCAAGTCATCGTACGCCGCGGAGGGGGCGGTTCCGACCCTCATGACCGAGGAGCCGGGCGTGTGACGGAGACAGGGCGCCAGGTCGGGGGGCGTAGGGCCGGCACATGCGCCCCCCGCACCTCCGCGAAGCCGGAGTTCGCCGCGAGCATCTTGTACCGGGCGACACGCGGGTCGCTCTCCTGCTGCGCGGTCATATGGGCGGCGATCATGCCGGCGACGAGCGGCGTGGCGAACGAGGTGCCGCTCCAGTGCGCGAACCCCTCGAACATCACCTGGTCGGGCTTGGCGGCGCCGCCCTGCTCGCTCAACACGCCGGTGTGGCGCGGGGCCTGGCAGGTGCAGGAGTAGCCGAAGCCGTACCGGCAGGTGTCGTAGGTGGAGTGCTGGTACACGTACGGCACGGGCGTCTCGAAGCCGGTGAGGGCGCTGGTGAGGCGCTCACCGGGCGCGTACACCTTCACCCAGCCTCCGTGGTTGCTGAAGCAGGCGCCGAACTCGCCGTCGCCGCGCAGCGCTCCGACCGACAGCACGACGTCCTGGTAGTCGGACAGGTCGGCGTAGGCGGCGGGCCAGAAGGGGGTGGCGCTGCCGTTGTTGCCGGCCGCCGCGACGAGCAGGGTGCGCTGCTCGCGCAGTTCCCGCATGAAGGCCTCGATGCCGAGCAGACCGTCGGTGCGGCCGTTGGAGGTGCCGGCGGAGAGGCTGAGGATGTCGGGCCAGCCGCCCGCGTCGACGGCCTCGAAGAGCTTCTCGCCGAACTCGGACTCCAGGATGGCGCCCGCGTCGTGAAGGGTGTTGCGGACCGTGATGTCCGTGTTGGGCGCCACGGCGGCGACGAGGCCGGCGATGAAGGTGCCGTGGCCGACGTACTGCTGGAGGACGCCTTGGCCGTCGCACTCCTGGACCTGGGCGTCGCCCTCGGTGTGGGACAGCAGCGGGAAGGAGCGGTAGTCGTGCATGAGGCCGGTGTCGATGACGAGGACGCCGACGGCGGTGTCCGGGTCGTGGACGCCTTCGGCCGCCGTGGGGTTGGTCCCGTCCGCGAGCGGTGCGGGCGCGGGTTCGTCTCCGGGACAGGAGTTGACACCCGGCGTGATCCCCACGAGGTGGTTGCGGCTGACGAGCCGGCGTCCGGCCCGGCCCTCCGTCTCCCCCAGGGCGCGCAGGGCGTGCGCGACGGTGGGGTCCCCGCTGCGGTCGCCCTCGCCGGGGTCGCCGACCTGGATGCGGGTGATGCCGGAGCGGTTGGCCTGCGGGCTCGCGCGACGCACGTTGTCCTGGACCAGGCCGGGGTCCGCGGTGAAGTGCGCCCGCACGGTGTCCTCGACGACGCGGGCGTCCTCGCCGTCGCGGACCAGCACGTACCCCTTCTCGTAGATGAACTCGGCGGAGTCGTCGGGTCCCATCGCGAGGGGGACGTCGGGCATGGAGCGCTGGATCTGCTCGAACTGCTCGTGGAATCGCTGTGGTGCCATGGCGGGTCCTCCCCCTGAGGCGACGTTCGTCAGTCAGAGCCTGACGGTCGCTCATTGATACAGCGCCAAACCGGTGTGGCACGGTTCCGTGGCAACTACCATCCGTGGAGTGACAGCGGGAAGCGACTCGGTTCTCGAACTGCTGCCGATGGTGTTCGCCGCGCCGAACGCCGCGCTGGCGAGGGCGGAAGGGGTGCTCGACGCCGATCCGTCGCCGTTGCACGCCTCCGTCGCCCACCAGGTGATCGGCATCTGGCAGCGGGACTGGGGCGATATGCGCATCGCCCTGTATCACCTGCGGCGTGCCCGGGATCTCGCGGCGCGCGCGGAGTCGGCCGACCGGGAGGCGGACGTGCTGGCCGCGCTCGGCGTCGCGTTGGTGCACGCGGGCCGCACCCAGCAGGGGCTGGCCGCGCTGGAGCGCGGGATCGAGCGGGGCAGCGGACACACCCGCGCGCGCGTGCTGTTCCGCCGGGCCTACGCCCGCTGGGTGCTGGGCCGGCACCAGGAGGCGCTGGAGGACGTACGGCGGGCGATTCCCGTGCTGCGGCAGGTGGACGACGTCATCTGGACGGCGCGAGCGCTGACTCTGCGCGCCACGGTGCATCTGGCGCTCGGCGCGGTGGACCGCGCGGACGCCGACTTCACCGCGGCCGAGGCGTTGTGGGACACGACGGGCCAGGAGCACGACAAGGCGGACGCGGTGGAGAGCCGGGGGCTCGCGGCGTTCCGGTCGGGCGACATCCCGGCGGCACTGCGGCTGCTCGACGAGGCGGAGGAGCGCTACGCCAAGCTCGGCACGCCGACGTTCATGCTGAACATCCGCCGCTGCGAGGTGCTGATGGCCGCCGGGCTGGCCCCGGAGGCGCTGGCCGAGGCCGATGCGGCGATCGGCGTGCTCGACGGCATCGGCGGCCAGTCCACCCGCAAGGCCGAGCTGCTGCTGGCCGCCGCGCGTGCCGCCGGGCTGGCGGGCGACGCGCACACCGCGATCGCCCGCGCCGACATGGCCGTACGGCTGTTCGCCGGGCAGCGGCGCAGCTGGTGGGAGACGCATGCCCGGCTGGTGCTGATCGAGGCGCGGGTGGCCGCCGGGCGCAGTTCGGGGCGGCTGGTGGCCGACACTGCGGCGGTCGCCGAGCGGCTGGTCTCCTTCGGCGCGCCGGCCGCGCCGGAGGCCTCGCTGCTCGCGGGCCGGATCGCGCTCGGTCTGGGCTGGCGGGCCGACGCCGAGCGGCATCTGGGCGTCGCCGCCCGCAGCCGGCACAGCGGGCCGCCACTGGCGCGGATGACGGGCTGGGCGGCGCAGGCGCTGCGGGCCCGGGCGGCCGGGTCGGGGCGCGGTGTCGCGGAGGCCTGCCGACGCGGCCTGGACGTGCTCGACGCCCACCGGATGACCCTGGGCGCCTCGGAGCTCAGGGCGCGCGCCACCGCGCAGGGCGCCGAGCTGGCCGCGCTGGCCCAGCAGGCCAGTCTCGACTCCGGCAGTCCGCGCCGGCTGTTGGTGTGGAGCGAGCGCTGGCGGGCCACCGCGCTGTCCACGCCGCCGACCCGGCCGCCGGCCGATCCGGAGCTCCAGAGCGATCTGACGGCGTTCCGGGAGATCGCGGCGCGCGCCGAGGAGGCCCGCAGCGAGGCCCGTCCGGTTCCGGCGCTGGAGCGCGAACAGCGGCGCCTGGAACGGGAGATACGCTCCCGGACCCTGCACCTGCGCGGCGACACGCCCGGCGACGGCTACCGCTTCGAACCCGGCCGACTGCTGGAACGGCTCGGCGAGGACGACGTACGCCTGGTCGAACTCGCCGTGCTGGACGGGCGGGTGCAGGTGCTGCTGTGCGGGCAGGGGCGGGTGCGCCGGTACGAGGGCGGGCTGCTGGCCGACGCGGAGACCGAGGCCGAGCATGTCCAGGCCGGGCTGCGGCGACTCGCCCACCCGGGTGCGGAGGGGCGGCTGCCGGTGGTGGAGGCCGCGGGGCGGCGTCTGGAGGAGCTGCTGCTCGGTCCGGCCGCGGCGCGTCTGGGTGACGGCCCCGTGGTCGTCGTACCACCGGCCCGGTTGCACCGGGTGCCGTGGGCGTTGCTGCCGTCGCTGCGGGAGCGGGTGCTCAGCGTGTCGCCGTCGGCGAGCAGCTGGCTGCGCGCCCGGGAGACCGAGCCGCCGCCGGGCGGCCGCCAGGTGCTGGTGCGCGGGCCGGGTCTGGCGACCGGCGGCGCGGAGGTGCCGCATCTGGCCGGCCGGTACGGCGGTGCGGTCGTCCTGGAGCACGCCGACGCGCGCGTGCCACGCGTGCTGGAGGAGCTCGACGGCGCCGCGCTGGCCCATATCGCCGCCCACGGCACGTTCCGCGCGGACAGCCCGCTGTTCTCGTCCCTGCGGATGGCCGACGGGCCGATCGTCGTGCACGACCTCGAGCGCCTGGACCGCAGCCCGTACCGGATCATCCTGTCCTGCTGCGACACCGCCCGGTTCGCCTCGGTGGGCGCCGACGAACTGCTCGGCCTGGTCACCGCCCTGCTGCCGCTGGGCACGGCGGGGGTGGTGGCGTGCACCGCGCCCGTCAACGACGCCGCGGTGGTGCCGCTGATGCTCGCCCTGCACAAGGGGCTGAGCGAAGGGCTCTCGCTGGCGGAGGCGCTGCGCGACGCCCGCGCGGTCCTGCCGGGCGACGCGCTGCACCAGGCGACCGGCTGGGCGTTCTCGGCGTTCGGCGCGGCCTGACCGGTTCGGGAGGGAGCACCGCCCTGGTCCAACTCCCTTACGCCGACTGCGCGTCCGGCAGCTCCACCAGCCACGGCAGTGCGCCCCGGTCGCCGGCGCCGAGGCGGGCGTAGGCGCTGTAGAGGTGGTTGCCGACGGTGCGGACGGACAGGGTGAGCTTCTCGGCGATCTGGCGGTTGCTCAGTCCCGCGGCCGCCAGGTTGACGATCTGCCGTTGCCGTGCGGTGAGTTCGCCCAGGACCAGGCCGGAGAGCGCCGGGGTGCGGGCGCCCTGACAGCGGCGGGCCAGGGCGACGGCACGCGTGCGTGAGGTGCGGGCGGCGCTCGGGTCGCGGTGGGCCCGTACGGCCTGGGCGTGCGCCTCGGCCGCGAACAGCAGGAAGCCGCGCTCCTCCAGTTCCCCGGCCACCCGGTCAAGCGCGGGACCGTCGCCGCGGTCGAGCGCGTCGGCGTGCGCGGCGAAGACACCGGTCAGACGGCCCGCGGCACCCTCGGGGACGCCGAGGCGGACGGCGTCGTAGGCGTCGCCGGTGATCGCCGCCACCACCCCGTCGGCGTCGCCGCGGGCCGCCGTCGGCCGGGTGACCGCCCCACCCCCGTGCGGGCGGCCACCCGGGATCTTGTGCGCGGTCGGCGTATCGCCCGACTGCGCCGCGGCGAGGGAGAGTTCGAGACGGCAGGACGGATCGTCACCGTCCTCCCGCAGCCCCTCCCGCGCCCACGCCCTCGCCTCCCGCAGCTCCCCGCGCAGACGCGAGAACCGGGCGCGTACGGCCGCGTATCCGGCCGGGACCGGCGCGCCCTCCGCGACCAGCCACTCCCCCACGGGCGTGGGCATCGCCCGGACGTCCGCCCCCTCGATCCGGCGGGTCAGCGCGGCGCGCTCGGCGTCGAGGGCGGAAGCGCACTGGTCCGGGGTACGGGACAGCCGCCTCGCCCGCAGCCTGCCGGCCACGGCCCGCAGCACCGGACCGTGCAGGGGGTGGGCGAGGCGGACGGCACCCCGGTCGTCCACGTGGACCAGGGAGTCGGCCTCGAGGTGTTCCAGGGCACCCAGGGGGAACGCCGCCAGGTCCAGGGGCAACGGCTCGGCGAAGGCGAGGCGTTCGAGGGCCTCGCGCTCGTCGGGGCAGGCGCGGTCCAGGACGTGGGCCGTGCGCTCACGTACGGCCGTGGTGACCGGCACCGGGCCGCGCCACGCCCACTCGTCCGAGTCGGGGACGCGGCTGAGCAGCCCGCGCTCGCGTGCCCCGACGACCAGGTCGCGCAGCAGCCGCAGGTCTCCGCGGCACAGGCGGTGCAGCCGGTTCACGGTGAGCGGTTCCAGGCCGTCGCCGCCCGTTCCGCCCGCCAGCAGCCGGCCGGTCTCCTCCCGGGACAGCGGCTCCAGGGTGAGGCGGGGCAGGAGTTCGCCGGTCCACAGCCGGGAGATCGCGCCCGGGGCCGGGGCGCCGTCGGTGGTGACGACCAGGAGCCGGGTGCGCCCTTGCACGGCCAGCTGGTGGACGAGGGCGGCGGAGGCGTCGTCGAGCAGATGGGCGTCGTCGACCAGGAGCAGCCGTACGGCGGACAGGTGCTGGAAGGCGCCGTGCAGGGAGGCCGACTCGGGCACGAGGTGGGCGAACGCGGCGAAGCGGATCCCGCGGGTCTCCGGGGTACCGGCCACCCTGGCGCAGTCGCCGCCGCGGGCGGCCTCGGTGACGAGCCGGGTCTTGCCGCACCCCGCCGGGCCCGTGACCACGATGCCGTTCCGGCCGACGGCCAAGGACCCGCGGACCAGGTCGAGTTCGTCCTCCCGGCCGGTGAACGGCCAGGGCGTATCCAGGGTCTTCGTGTCCCGTTCGAAAGTCCTCACAGCAGTAGGAGCGCGGTGACTCACGCTTGATACACGGGTACTTGAGTAGCCCTCGACTCAGGCGCCAGGGGCGCACCGACGGCACCCTGTTCGCATGACCGCACGCTACTGCTCCCTCGCGCGGCAGCCGGTTCCCGCCTTCGCGCCGGGACTGGCCGCCGAGCGGCTCAGTGCGCTCATCGGCGGGAGCCGGATGTGGGTCAACGGCACCGTGCTGCACTACTACTTCTTCGACCGGGACACCGACGGATCGGTGATCCCCGACCCGGGGACCGGCCGGGTCCAGCACGTGTCGTGGGTCGGCGGCAAGGAGCAGCGGGACGTCGTGCGCGAGTGCTTCCAGGAGTGGCAGAGCCTCGGCATCGGGCTGTCGTGCGTGGAGGTGGGCGACCGGTCGGAGGCCGAACTGCGCATCGGGTTCCAGGTCGGCGACGGCTCCTGGTCGACCGTGGGCAAGGACGCGCTCCAGGTCGGCCTGAACGAACGCACCATGAACTTCGGCTGGGACCTGACCGCGCCCGGGGAGCGCGGCACGGCGCTGCACGAGATCGGGCACGCGCTCGGCATGCTGCACGAGCACCAGAGCCCGTTCGCCGGCATCCACTGGGACGACGAGGCCGTGTACACCGATCTGGCGGGCCCGCCGAACTACTGGAGCCGGGACAGGACGTTCTTCAACATCCTGCGCAAGCTCGACCCGAACGAGGTCAACGGTTCCGTCTGGGACCCGCGCTCGATCATGGAGTATCCCTTCTCGGCCGGGCTGATCCTGGAGCCGGAGCAGTTCCGCGCCGGCCTCAACCCGCCGGGCGTGCTGTCCAAGGCTGACAAGGAGTTCGTCCGCCGCTGGTACCCGCCGGCCGAGACGCCGGGGCCGCGGGAGCTGGTGCCGTTCCGCTCGGCGCCGCTGCGGCTCGGCCCGGCCGAGCAGGCCGACTTCGTCGTCGAGCCGCCGGAGACCCGCGAGTACACGGTGGGCACCTTCGGCGACAGCGACACGGTCGTCGTGGTCTTCGAGGAACGGGACGGCGAACCCCGTTATGTCACCGCCCAGGACGACGGCGGTACCCCGCACAACGCCACCGTCAGGGCCCGTCTCGTCAAGGGCCGCCGCTATTTCGTCCGTGTGCGTCTCTACGCCAACTGGGGTTCGGGGGAGACCGCGGTCATGTGCTGGTGACGGCACGGATCCGCTGACGCGCGCGGATGCGACAGTCCACTGTCCGGCGCCGGGGGAAGCGGCCGGGAAAGACGTCTCTTTCGGGGGAGGGAGACGTCTTTCCCGGCCACCATCACGACGCCGCCCGCCGGTCGTCGCCGATCTGGTCGGGGTGCGCCAGGCCCAGGTGGTCGCGCAGGGTCCGGCCCTCGTACTCGGTGCGGAAGACGCCCTGTTCCTGGAGCAGCGGGACGACCTGGTCGGCGAAGACGTCGAGGCCGCCGGGGGTGATGTGCGGGACGAGGATGAAGCCGTCGCTCGCGTCGGCCTGCACGAAGTCGTTGATGGTCCTCGCGACGGTCGCCGGGGAGCCGATGAAGTTCTGGCGGTTGCCGGTCTCGATGACGAGGTCGCGGATGGACCACTTGTTGGCGGCCGCGAGCTCGCGCCATTCACGGGCGGTGGCCAGCGGGTCGCGGTACATGCGCACCTGGGCGCGGCCGCGGGAGATGTGCTCCTCGCTCACCACCGGGTCGACGTCGGGCAGCGGGCCCTCGGGGTCGTACGCGGACAGGTCCCGGTTCCAGACGAACTCCAGGTGCTTGAGGGCGGTGGCACCGCTGACCTGCGCGCGGCGCACCTCCTTGGCCAGCTCCTGGGCCTCGTCGTCGGTGTCGCCGAGGACGAAGCTCGCGGCGGGCAGGATGAGCAACTGGTCATGCCCGCGGCCGTACTTGGCGAGGCGGCTCTTGACGTCCTGGTAGAAGGCCCGGCCCGCCTCCAGGGCGGCGTACCGGCTGAAGATCGCGTCGGCGGACGAGGCGGCGAACTCACGGCCCTCCTCGGAGTCGCCGGCCTGGAAGATGACGGGACGGCCCTGTGGTGAGCGCGGGACGTTGAACTGCCCGTGGATGTCGAAGTGCTGCCCGGTGTGGACGAAGGCGCCGGCCTTGGCGTCCCGCAGGAACGTGCCGGTCTCCCGGTCGGCGAGGATCTCGTCGCCGTGCCAGGAGTCGAAGAGTTCGTGCGCCGTGGCGAGGAACTCCTTGGCGCGGGAGTAGCGCTCCTCCTGCGGCAGGAAGCCGCCGCGGCGGAAGTTCTCGCCGGTGAAGGCGTCCCAGGAGGTGACGACGTTCCAGGCGGAGCGGCCGCCGGAGAGGTGGTCCAGGCTGGCGAACTGGCGGGCGACCTCGTAGGGCTCGTTGAAGGTGGAGTTGATGGTGCCGGTCAGTCCGAGGTGCTCGGTGACGGCGGCGAGCGCGGCCAGCACCGTGAAGGTGTCGGGGCGGCCGACGACGTCGAGGTCGTAGATCTGCCCGCCCTGTTCGCGGAGCCTCAGGCCCTCGGCGAGGAACAGGAAGTCGAACTTGGCGCGTTCGGCGGTCCGCGCGAAGTGGACGAAGGAGCTGAACTCGATGTGGCTCCCGGCCTTCGGGTCGCTCCACACGGTGGTGTTGTTGACGCCGGGGAAGTGCGCGGCCAGGTGGATCTGCTTCAGGGGCTTGCTCATGGTCGTGGCGGTCCTTCCGGCTCAGGCGGTGGCCGTGGCGGCGTAGCGGTTGGCGGGGCGGGCCAGGCCCAGCAGGCCGCGCAGGGTGCCGGCCTCGTAGGCGCGGCGGTAGACGCCACGGCGCTGGAGTTCGGGAACCAGACCCCGGGTGATCGCCGGGAGGTCGTGGCCGGCGACCGCCGGGCGCAGCCGGAAGCCGGACAGCCCGGCGCCGTGCAAGTCCTGCAGAAGATCGGCCAGTTGTGGAGCGGTGCCGGTGAAGATCAGCGCATCACTCGTGTACGGCTGTCCCGCGAGCGCGTCGAGCCGTTCCCGGCGTGCCGTCGCGGCGGCCGGGTCGTCGTCGAGGAAGACCACCAGATCGCCGAAGACGTGCAGGGGCTCGGCCGCCCTCCCGGCCGCGTTCTGCTCGGCGCGGATCCGGGCGACGAGGGCACGCGCCTCGTCGACGTCGTACGGGGTGACATAGCCGACGTCGGCGGCGCGGGCCACGAGCCGGTACGGAACGGTGTCATGGGCGAGGGCGCTGACGATCGGCTGGCCCTGCGGTGGGCGGGGGGTGATCGAGGGGCCCTTGACGCTGAAGTGCCGGCCCTCGAAGTCGATGTAGTGCAGCTTGTCGCGGTCGATGAAGCGGCCGGTGGCGGCGTCCCGGATCTCGGCGTCGTCCTCCCAGCTGTCCCAGAGGCGGCGCACCACCTCGACGTGGTCGGCGGCCTCGTCGAAGAGGTCGGTCACCACCTCGCGGGCGGCCGGGCTGTCGTAGGCGTCGATGCGCGGGATCGTGCGACGGCCGAAGTGGTCGGCCTCGTTCGGGCGCGCGGTGATCTGTACGCGCAGACCGGCCCGGCCGTTGCTCACATAGTCCAGGGTGGCGATCGCCTTGGATATGTGGAACGGCTCCGTGTGGGTGGACACCACTGTCGGCACCAGACCTATGTGCCGGGTCAACGGGGCGACACGGGAGGCGATGAGGACGGCGTCGAGGCGGCCGCGTACCTGGTCGGTGCGTTCGTCGGCGTCCAGGAAGTGGGAGGACTGCGGGCCGAGGCCGTCCTCGATGGTCACGAAGTCGAGCAGTCCGCGCTCGGCCTCGGTGACCAGGTCGGCCCAGTACGCGGCGGTGAACAGTTCCCGGGGCCGGGCCGCCGGCTCGCGCCAGGAGGCGGGATGCCAGCCGGTGCCGTCCAGGGCGACGGCGAGGTGCAGGGAGGAGGAGGGAGTCGAGGACACGCGTCAGTGCCTTCCTGGAAGTCCGTACGAGGTCGCCGGCCCTCGTTCAGGAGTGGGCACGGCGGTGGGCGAGCGCAGAAAAAAAGGGGGGCTGGGGTCCCCCGGCGTCGAAGGCTGAGAGCAGCGTCAGGTGCGACAGAGCGCGCCGGCCACGCGCTGGAGGTCGATGTGGGGCCGGGAGTAGAGGTGGGCGGCGTGGAACACGTGGGTCACGTCCGCCCCCTTCAGTCCGTCGCCTCGCGCGCTTCGGCGCCTCACACATCTCGTGGTGGGTGACAACACCCCGACCTCGGCGCGTGTTCCCCGGAGGCGGTGCCTTTCGTGATGCGGCGACGCCGGTCCACGGCGCGGCCGGCTCAGGTCCGGTCCACCGTGCGGCCGGCTCAGGTCCGGTCCACCGTGCGGCCGGCTCAGGTCCGGTCCACCGTGCGGCCGGCTCAGGTCCGGTCCACCTGTGGGGTGCCGGTCCCGGCCGCCGCGTGGGCCGCCCAGTCCAGGATCTGGACGGCTGCTCCGGCGGCTTCCAGGCCCCGGCAACGGGCCTGGTGGCGGCGGGCGATGGCGTCGAGCTCCAGGTGCCTGCCGAAGGCGGGGTGCGCGGCCAGTCGGCGGGCGTAGGCCCACAGGGCCGGGTGGGCGGCGACGCGGTGCACCGCGGCGGCGTCCAGGTGGTGCCGGTGGACGGTGTCGAGCTGGACCAGGGTCACCCACAACTCGACGTCGGCAGCGGTGATCTGATCCTGGATCATGTACGCACGCCCGTCCAGCCAGCGATCCAGCGCGCCGAGCGAACGCAGCAGCGTCTCCAGCCCCTCGTCCCGCTCGGCCCGCTCCGCCCCCTCGGCGTCGACCGCCCCCGCACTCTGCGCGGCCGCCTCGATGCCCTGGGCGCACAACTGCTCGACGGCCTCGATCTCCGACTCCGCGCCGCACGGGTACAGCTCCAGCCGGCCGCCGCCGAAGCGCCGGGCGAGGTCGCGGGTGATGTCGGGTGCGTGCGTACTCACGATGCGCCCGGACCAGTCGTCGCTGAGGACCGGCGCGAGGGCCGGTCCGGTGTACCGGTGGGCGCTGGCGTCGTACAGCGGACGCAGCACGGCGTGTCCGCCGTCGGGGCAGTCGGGGAGCGCGGGCAGGAAGATCGCCGGACAGCTGTCGTCGATGCCCAGCAGGCTGTGGGCCACGGCGATGCGCAGGCCGTCCGGGCAGGCGGTCGACAGATGGAGGCGGTAGCGGCGCGGCACGGCGTAGTGGCCGCTGCGGGCGTCCCGGCCGATCCGGCCGCGGAAGGCCGGGGCGGTCCGCGTGGACGGGTGGGCGGCCGACGGTGTGACGGACATGGTTCTCCCCTGGGCAGGCGCGTGGACGTACACGGGGCGGAAGCGACGCGGGCTCAGCTCAGGGGACTGATCGCGCTGGAGACGCGGAGAAGGTCGACGTGACGGCGGGAGGTGAGGAGGGGCATACGGCTCATGCGAACGGTGACCGGCTCAAGATGCCCCACGCTTCCCTACCAATTCACTAGGAAACCTTGATGGGAGTCTCGGCCCGTTCCCGGCCCACGTCAAGAGGGCGTCCGAGGAACGAACGCCGACCGGCCTTCGAACGATGCGCACCCGAGCGACACCCTCCTCGACGGCCCCGGAAAATCATGTGCCCGGAGCACACGGCCGCCAGTACCGTTCCTGGGTGATCGATGACGACGGCTACTTCGGAGAGAGCATCGCGGCCGGCTACGACGAGTCGGCGGCGGACATGTTCCGTGCCGATGTGGTCGGCCCCGCGGTGGACGTACTGGCCGAACTCGCCGGGGACGGCCCGGCGCTCGAACTCGGTGTCGGGACCGGCCGGATCGCCTTGCCGCTGGCCGGCCGCGGGGTCCCGGTGCACGGTGTCGACCTGTCCCGCGCCATGGTGGACCGGCTGCGGGCCAAGCCCGGCGGCGACGCCGTCGAGGTGACGGTCGGGGACTTCGCGACGACGCGGGTGGCGGGCGAGTTCGCGGTCGCCTACCTCGTCTTCAACACGATCGGCAATCTGACGACCCAGGACGCCCAGGTGGACTGCTTCCGCAACGCGGCCGCCCATCTGCGGCCCGGCGGATGCTTCGTCGTCGAGGTGGGCGTACCCGACCTGCGTCGGCTGCCGCCCGGGCAGAACGCCGTACCGTTCCACATCAGCGACACGCGCTGGGCGTTCGACACCTATGACATCGCCACCCAGGCGATGAGCTCCAACTACGTCACCATCACCGACGGCCGCGCGGAGCACCGGTCCATCCCCTTCCGGTACGTCTGGCCGGCCGAACTGGACCTGATGGCCCGGCTCGCCGGCCTCCGTCTGCGCGATCGCTGGGAGGACTGGACGCGCGAGCCGTTCACGAGTGAGAGCGGCAAGCACGTGTCGGTGTGGGAGAAGCCGGCCGCCTGACACCGCGTCCGTGGCCCGGCGGGACGTCGGTCAGGGATTCGTCCACGCGTCGGGGTCGTCCGCGAGGCTCAGCACGTCGTCGGGGAGCTTGGCCGCGGCGACATGGGCCAGGGTGACCTCGCCGAGGATCTTGCGGACGTTGGCGCGCACGGCGATCCACAGGGGCAGCAGGGACTCCGCGGGACCGATGTAGGAGAGGTCGGGCGGGCGCACGCCGCGCACCGACACCAGGGGGCCGTCCGCCACCCGGATCACGTCCGCGATGGGGATCGAGTCGGCCGGGCGGGCGAGCCGGTAGCCGCCCTTGCCGCCGCGCTGGCTGACCACGAGGCCGCCCCGGCGCAGATCGCCAAGGATGCCCTCCAGGAACTTGTGCGGGATGCCCTGCGCCTCGGCGATCGCTTCGGCCTTGAGCGAGGTGTCCTCCCCTGCCGCGGCCAGCTCCAACGCCGCCCGCACCGCATAGTCCGCCCTCGCCGAAATCCGCATGCTGAGATTATCCATCACCGCCGCGCCTGTTCCGCGCCCGCCCGCCCCTCGGTCAGGCGGGGAGGCTGAACGGAGGGTGCGCGCCGTTGAGGAAGTAGTCCCCCACCTCGCGCAGTCGGTGGGCGACGGGCTCACGCAGCGTGTGCGTGCGGGTGTCGCGCCAGAAGCGGTCCAGGCCGTGCCGGGCGAAGGCCGCGGGCACACCTACGGCGTCCAGGGCGTGCGTGGTGATCTCCTGCGCGGCCCGGGAGGCGGCAGCCTCGGCCGCACTCGCGAGGACGGCGATCTCCGCGCACTCCTCGTCGTCGAGGTCCTCGCCCCGTGCGAGGCCGCGCGTCAGGGCCGCCACCGCCTGGTCGGCGAGCGCGGACGCGGCCCGCGCGGCGACGGCGAGTTCGCCGTACGCGGTCAGGATGTACGGGTCCTGCGGCGGGCTGCCCGGCCAGGGCTGGGGGGAGAAGGGCTGCCAGGCGGACTGCGCCGCCCTTCCGTGCTCGCGGACCTCGCCGAGCAGCCCCTCGGCGACGCCGAGACAGAAGTGGGCGGAGACCAGCCGGGCGGTCGGCGCGGCGAGCCCGGCGAAGGGCGACAGGGCGCCGTCGTCCGCGGAGAGCGAGCCGAGCACGTCGTCGGCCGCGACCGGCACGGAGTCGAACCCCACACCGCCGGCGGCCGCCAGCCGCTGCCCGAAGGTGTCGCCGCCGCTGCCGCTCACCAGGCCCGGGTGGGCGGTGTCGACGAGGACGGCGAGGGGCTCTCCGGTGCCGGGCACGGCGGCGCGGACCACCAGCCGGTCGGCGACCCCGACTCCGGAGCCGTACCGCTGATGGCCGTCCAGGAGAAAGCCGTCCGTCGTGGGGGTCAGCATGAGCGGCGGTTCCTGCGAGGCGATGCCGCCTCCCCAGTACCACTCCCCCGTCGCGGACGCCCGCTCGATGCGTGCGGCACGGTCGGGGCCGGCGAAGAACCGGACGCCGTAGGACAGGAAGTAGTGGCTGCCGAGGAGATGGCCGATGGCCCCGTCGGCGGCGGCGATGGTCCGCACGACCGCGTAGGCGGTGGGCCAGTCCGCGCCCCCGCCGCCGTGCGCGGCCGGCACGAGCAGGGTGAGCAGGCCCGCTTCGCGCAGCCGCGCGACCTCGTCGAGGGGCGGCTTGCCGGCCTGCTCGCGCTCGACCGCGTCGGTGGCGAGGTCGTCGGCCAGCTCACGGGCCGTGTGCAGCCAGTCGGCCGGCCGGGCTCCGGCTTCGGTCGCCTCGTCGGCCGGTGGTGCGCTTGTCATGGCGGACTTCCTTCACGGCAGAAGAGAACGCTGTCCCGGGCTACCCGGCCGACCCGGTCAGCGTCATCCTCACTCGCCCGACCGAGAGGGGTCAACACTTCCCTAGTAAATCGATAGGAAATCTAGGGAATATGCGTCGCCTTGGCCGATTCCCGCTCCACGAAGGGCACCTGAGCCTCGGACTGTGCGGCCGCCGCGCTGCGGAACGGATGGTTCCACAGCCCCTGCGCCTCCAGCCGCGGCAGCACGCCCTCGCCGAACCAGTACGCCTCCTCCAGGTGCGGGTAGCCCGACAGCACGAACTCGTCGATGCCCAGCCGGTGGTACTCGGCGATCCGCTCGGCGACCTCCTCGTGACTGCCGACCAGCGCCGTGCCCGCGCCACCGCGGACGAGGCCGATGCCGGCCCACAGGTTCGGGTGGATCTCCAGCTCGTCGCTGCTGCCGCCGTGCAGGGCGAGCATGCGCTGCTGCCCCTCGGACTCGCTGCGGGCGAGCCCGGCCTGTACGGCCCGTACGGTCTCCGTGTCGAAGCCGGCCAGCAGCCGCCGCGCCTCCGCCCACGCCTGCTCGCTCGTGTCCCGGGTGATGACGTGCAGCCGGATGCCGAAGCGGACGCTGCGGCCCTCCCTCTCGGCCAGCGCCCGGATCCAGGCGATCTTCTCGGCGACGGCGGCCGGCGGCTCACCCCACGTGAGGTAGACGTCGACATGCCGGGCGGCGATCTCCCCGGCGATGGGTGACGAGCCGCCGAAGTAGACCTCCGGGACCGGGTCGGGCACGCGGGCCAGCTTCGCGTCCTCGACCTGGAGGTGCTCGCCGACCAGGTCGACGGTCTTGCCCTCCCACAACCCCCGTACGATCTGCAGGAATTCACCGGTACGGCGATACCGGTCGTCCTTGTCGAGGAAGTCGCCGTAGGCGCGCTGCTCGTGGCTCTCCCCGCCCGTCACCACGTTCAGCAGGAGCCGTCCGCCGGTCTGCCGCTGGAAGGTGGACGCCATCTGCGCGGCGAGGGTCGGCGAGACGAAGCCGGGCCGGAAGGCGACCAGGAACTTCAGGCGCTCGGTGTTCTGGCTGACCATCGCGGTGGTCAGCCAGGCGTCCTCGCACCAGGCGCCGGTCGGGGTCAGCGCGCCGACGAATCCCAGGTCCTCGGCGGCGCGGGCGATCTGGCTGAGGTAGGCGACCGTCGGGGGCCGGTCACGGCCGGACACCGTGGCGGGCGTGCCGTGGCCGCCGCCGACGACGTGGCGGCTGTCGCCGTTGGTGGGCAGGAACCAGTGGAACGTGAGGGACACGTCGGTCTCCGATCAGAAGTGGGGGGCGTGGGGGGGCTTCACAGCAGTCCGTGCCGGGGCGGCCTGGTGCCGTTGAGCACATGGCGGCCGATGTGCTGGACCTTCCAGCGGGCCGGGTCGTGCAGGGTGTGGGTGCGGGCGTCGCGCCAGTGGCGGTGCAGGCCCAGGGAGTCGAGCGCCGACCGGGTGCCGGAGACCTCGAAGAGGGCGCTGCCGACCTCCACGGCCGCCTCCGCCGCCGTCACCTTCGCGGCGGCCACCGCGATCGAGGCCTCGGCGGCGGAGTCGTCGGTCAGGTCGGCGCGGGCCGCGTCCACGGAGCGCGCCGCGGTGGCGAGCAGCGCGTCGGCGGCCCGTACGCGGATCGCCAGTTCCCCGAACCGCTGGATCAGCAGGGGGTCCTCGGCGGCGGTGGCGTGTCCGGCGTCGACGCTCTCGAACCAGGGACGGCTCTTCGTCCGGACGAACTCCACGGCCTCGGCCAGGCCGCCGGAGGCGATCCCCGCGTCGATGGCGGCGTGCAGCAACTGGGCCACAGCACCGTGGAGTTGGGGCCCCAGGAAGGTGAGGTGGTGCGGCACCACACGGTCGGCGGGCACGGGTACCGACTCCAGGCGGACGGTTCCGCTGGCGGTGGTGCGCTGCCCCATGCCGTCCCAGTCGTCCACGACCGTGACGCCGGGCGCGTCCCGCGGTACGTACGCCACGTGCAGGTGGTCGTCGTCGGCGCGGGCGAGGACGGGGATCCAGTCGGCGAACAGGGCGCCGGTGGAGTAGTGCTTGACGCCGTCGAGGACGTACGACCCGTCCGGGCGCCGCCTGAGCCGCGTCCGGATGTCCTGCACATGGCTGGTTCCGGCCTCCGACTGGGCGTTGCCGAACCGCTTCCCCGCCAGCACCTCGCCGAAGAAGAACTCCTGCTGCTCCCGCGTCCCCTGCCGGCGCAGCACGTTGACGTACACGAAGTGGCTCTGCGGGATCTGGGCGAGGCTGGCGTCGGCCGAGGCCAGCAGCCGGAAGATCTCGGCGAGGGTCTCCGTGCGGACGTCGGCGCCGCCCAACTCCGCGGGCACCGTCACCCCGAGCAGCCCGGAGGCGGACAGCCGCTCCAGTTCCGCGTGCGGAAGCCGCCGCCGGGCGTCCCGCTCGGCGGCGTCCTTGCGGAAGTCCGCGGCCAGTTCGGCGGCGACGCCGAGGGCCTCGGCGTCGCCGGCGAGCACGGTCACGGCGTTCATCCGGTGGCCGCCAGCAGGGTCGGGCGGCCACCGAGGGCTAGCGAGAACTGGTCGGTGACCTGGGCCAGGGCCTCGGCGGTGCCGGGCGCGACGGTCAGGGTGCCGTCGGCGCCCACGGTGATGTCCTTGTCGAGGGTGAACCAGCCCGGGGTGATGTGGGCGGGGCCCATGGAGTTCAGTACGGGGCGCAGGGCGTAGTCGATGGCCAGGACGTGGGCGGTGGTGCCGCCGGTGGCCAGCGGCAGGACGGTCTTGCCCGCGAGCGCGTACTGCGGGAGCAGGTCGAGCAGCGCCTTCAGCAGGCCGGAGTAGGCGGCCTTGTAGACGGGAGTGCCGATGACGATGCCGTCCGCGCGCTCGACCAGGGCGGTGGCCTCGATGATCGCCGGGTGCCGGAAGTCGGCGTGCAGCAGGGCCTCGGGCGGGAGGGCGCGGACGTCGAACGGGATCACCTCGTGCCCCTGGGCGGCGAGCCGGTCGTCCAGGTGGCGCAGCAGCCGGGCGGTGCGGGAGGTGGCGGAGGGGCTGCCGGAGACGGAGAGGATGGTGGCCATGGGAGGACCGACCTTTCAGGAGTACCAGGTGGGCTGCGGCAGTTCGCCGGTGAGGACGTGGCGGCCGACCTCGCGGCGCTTGTAGGCGACGGGGTCGTGGAGGGTGTGCGTGCGGACGTTGCGCCAGAAGCGGTCGAGGCCCTCGGTGGAGGCGGTGGCGCGGGCGCCGGTCACCTCGAAGATCCGGTTGGTGACCTCCAGGGCCACGTCGGTGGCGCGGGCTTTCACGGCGGCCACCCGCACCTCGAACTCGCCGCGGGCCTGCTCGGTGACCGCGTCCGGGTCGTCGTGCAGCTTCTGGCCCTCGGCGGCCACTGCGTCTGCGAGTGCCTCGGCCGCCCACAGCTTGGCGGTGAGGTCGCCGTAGGTGTCGATGACGTACGGCTCGTCGACGGCCTGCTCGTGACCGCCGTGCAGCCAGGCACGGGACTTGGTCCGGGTGTAGGTGGCGGCGGTCTCCAGGGCACCGGCGGCGATGCCGAGGTAGAAGTTGACGAAGACGAGCTGGATGGTCGGCACATTGAGGGTGTTGTAGATACGCGGCCGGAACTGCTTGTCCACGTAACCCGCCGCGGCCGGCCAGGGGACACGTACGGCGTCGAGGGTGACGCCGCCGCTCTCGGTGAGGCGCTGGCCGATGTTGTCCCAGTCGTCGTGGAAGGTCAGGCCCTCGCTGTCGGAGGGGACGATGGCGAAGACGTGGTCGTCGGTGCCCTCCAGGACGCCTTCGAGCACGGTGACGTCGGAGACCTTGCTGCCGGTGGAGAAGGACTTGCGGCCGGTGAAGGTGAGGGTGTCGCCCTCGTCCCTCACCACCACGTCCGCGTCGCGCGGGTTGACCGCGCCGCCGAAGAACCACCGGTTGCGGGCGGCCTCGGCCTCGACCTGCTCCCACTGTTCGCGGGTGCCGACCAGTCGGGCGGCCCAGTTCCACAGGTAGTGGTAGCCGAGCAGCTGGCCGATGGAACCGTCCGCCTTGGCGACCTCGCGGACCACGCGGTAGGCGGTGGGCCAGTCCTGGCCCGCGCCGCCGTGCTCGACGGGGCCGAGGAGGGTGACCAGGCCGGAGTCCTTCAGCAACTGGACCTCGGCGTACGGAGTGGCGGCGGCCTTGTCGCGGGCGGCGGCGTCGGTGGCGAGGACGGCGGCGACCTCGGCGGCGCGGGTGAGCCAGCCCTCGGCGTCCTTCGGGGCGGGGGCGGTCTTCCAGTCGGCGGGTGCGGCGGTGCTCATGGGGATCCCCTTCTCAGCTGTGGGTGCGGGTGACGGTCAGGCGTGGGCGGCGGCGACGGGCTCCGACTCGGCCTCCTGGGCCTCCAGTTCGCGTACGAGGGGCAGCACCCGCTGGCCGAAGTACTCGACCTCCTCCAGGTAGTGCAGGAAGCCGAGGAGGAAGAGGTCGACGCCGAGCCGCTTGTAGGCGACGATCCGCTCGGCGATCTGCTCGGGCGTGCCGATCAGGCCGGTACGGAAGCCGTCGTTGTACTGGACGAGGTCCTCGAAGCCGGAGTCCTGCCACATGCCCTTGCCGTCGGCGGTGGACGGTCCGGCCTGCTGGACGGCGTCCCGGAAGCCGTGGACGGCGTCGGTGTTGGCCTTGGCGACGATCTCGCGGAGCGTGTCGCGGGCCTCGGCCTCGGTATCGCGGGCGATGAGGAAGCCGTTGAGGCCGAACTTCGGGGCCGTACGGCCGACTTGTGCGGCGGCCGCGCGGACATCGTTGATCTGCTCGGTGACACCCTCGAAGCCCTTGCCGTTGCTGAAGTACCAGTCGGAGACGCGGCCCGCCATGGCGCGGGCGGCGGTGGAGTTGCCGCCCTGGAAGATCTCCGGGTGCGGGCGCTCGGCGGTGTTGAGCGGCTTGGGCTTGAGGGAGAAGTCGCGCAACCGGTAGAAGTCACCGGCGAGTTCGGTGTGGTCCTCGGTCCAGATCTTGCGCAGGGCGGTGATGAACTCCTCCGAGCGGCGGTAGCGCTCGTCGTGCTCCAGCCACGGCTCGCCCAGCGCCGTGAACTCGCCCTTGAACCAGCCGCTGACGACGTTGACCGCGAAGCGGCCGTCCGACAGGTGGTCGGCGGTGGCGCCGAGTTTGGCGAGGACGCCGGGGTGCCACAGGCCGGGGTGGACGGCGGCGATGACCTTGAGGCGCTGGGTGGCGAGGAGCAGGGCGAGGCTGAAGCTGGTCGACTCGTGCTGGAACTCGGCGCCGTAGCTGGCCATGTAGCGGACCTGGCTGAGGGCGTAGTCGAAGCCGTTGTTCTCGGCGAGGACGGCCAGCTCGCGGTTGTAGTCGTAGCCCCAGTCGGTGCGCTGCTCGATGGTGCTGGTGACCAGGCCGCCGCTGACGTTCGGCACCCAGTAGGCGAAGCGGACGGGGTCGGATCCGGGCGGTACGGGCATGGGGAACTCCTGGCATGACTGCGCACGCGAAAAGGGGCGCGTGCGTGACAGGGAAACGTGTTCGGTGACCGGGATTCAGGCGTGCGGGAGCGCCGTCCCGGGGAAAGCCGAAATCACGGGATCACGAGCCGAAATCACGACGGAAATCGGTCGGCGATGAAATGTACGAAGAGAGATCGGCGCGGGTGCGAGGGTTTCCCTCGGAGGCCGAGCCGGTGGGTTCAGACCCGACAGCGACAGCAGGAGCTGGAGACACGCGCGAGGTCGACATGGCGTCGCTGCGTGAGATCCGGTCGCTTCATGTCATCGATCAAAGCAGTGGGAAGTCCGGGCGGTCAAGAATGCCCGGACGTGATTCCACATGCTGAGAGTCGGTATTCACGAGGTTGTGACAGGGATTCCCTTGAACGCGGTGCACGGCGGACGGCACGCTCCTGTCGTGCGTATCGAACAGCTGGAATGCATCGCCGCCGTCACCCGGTCGGGGTCGCTGCGGCGCGCCGCCGAGGAACTGCATCTGTCCCAGCCGGCGCTCAGCGAGACCGTGCGCAATCTGGAGCGCGAGCTCGGCGTGGACCTGCTGGAGCGCAAGCGGTCCGGGGCGAAGATCAGTGACGAGGGGCGGGAGCTGCTGCCGCACATCATGAGTGTGCTGGACGCGGTCGACCGGCTGCGCGGGGCGGCCGGGGACCAGCACCGCGTCAGCCGGATGGTGCGGCTCGGCACGGTCAACACGGCCACCGTCCCGCTGGTCATCCCGACGGTGCGGGAGTTCCGGGCCTCGCACCCGCTCACCCAGGTCGAGCTGGTGGGCGCGCAGCAGTCCGAGATCCATCGCGGGCTGCTGGAGGGCGCGTTCGACCTGGGGCTGGTCAACTACCTCGGAGGCGACGACATGCCGCCCGGCTTCGAGACCACCGAGCTGCTGCGCGGCCGGCCGGTGGTGTGCGTGCGCCCGGACAGTCCGCTGGCCGCGCTGGAGGCGGTGGACGCGGACAGCCTCCTGGCCGAGCCGCTGGTGGTGATGCGGTCCGGCTATGTCATGCACCGTTTTCTGCACCGGCTGCTCGACGGCCGTACGCCGTCGTTCTCCTACTCCACCGACGGCGCCGAGATGGGCAAGCTGATGGTCGCCGAGGGACTGGGGGCGACGGTGCTGCCCGACTTCAGTGTCCTCGGCGACCCGCTGGAGCGACGGGGCGCGATCACCGTACGGCCGCTCGCGGACGACGCGACCGACGTGCTGCTGGTCCTGCAGCGCCGCCCCTCCGGCTCCGTACCCCGAGCGGTACGCGATCTCCACGAGCTGTTCGTGCGCAACGCCCGTGCGTACCGGGCCCCTTGAGGGCGTCGGCTACTTGTTGGTCCTCGGCAGGCCGGGCGGGTTGATCTCGGACTTGGTCACGGCCTCGTCGGTCAGGCCCCAGCGCTTCAGCACCTTCGCGTATGTCCCGTTCTCGATGACGTGGTCGAGGGCGTCGGCGAGCGGCTTGACCAGGCCGCTGTCCTTCTTGGTGGTGGCCGCGATGAGGCCCTGGAGGGTGGCGCCGGCTCCGGAGTAGGTGCCGACGACCTCGGTCTTGCCGGTGGTGGCCGCGTGGTAGGCGGCGGTCGGGTTGGGGCCGAGGTAGAGGTCGATACGGCCGGACTGGAGCGCGAGGTAGGTGTCGCTGTCGTTCTGGTAGTACTTGATGTTCACCGGCTCGCGGCCGGCCTTCTCGTTCTCCTTGCTCCACTCGATCAGCAGCTTCTCCTGGTTGGTGCCGCTGCTCACGGCGACGGTCCTGCCCGCCACGTCCTCGGGCCCGGCGACCCTCAGGCCGCTGCCCTTCTTCGCCCCGAAGCCCAGGTTGTCCTCGCGGTAGGTGGCGAAGTCGTACTTCTCCTTGCGTTCCTCGGTGACGGTGATGTTGCTGAAGCCGACGTCGTACTTGGCGCTGTCGAGGCCGACGAAGATGTTCTCCCAGGACACCGTGTTGATGTGCGGCTTGAGTCCGAGGACGTCGGCGACCAGGTACGCGAGGTCGGGTTCGACGCCGATGACGGTCTTGTTGTCGGTGGCGTAGAAGGTCAGCGGCGCGGCGGAGCCGGAGGAGGCGACGAGTTCCAGGGTGCCTCTCTTGCGGATCTTCTCCGGGACCTCGGCGGCTATGGAGTCGACCTTGCCGGTGGTGACGCGGTCCTGGTCGGGGCTGAGATTGATCTCCGTCGTGCCGCCCGACGTGGCCGCGACCTCGGTGGTGCCGCCGTCGGTGGGGTTGGCGCAGGCGGCGAGGACGAGGGCGGAGGCGAGTCCGAGCGCGGCTGCGGTGGTGCGGCGACGGGCGAGGCTGGTGGACACGGTCGTTCTCCTTGCGTGCGGAACAGGGGCTGTGGAGCAGAGGTGAGGACGGGTCAGAGGACCTTGGAGAGGAAGGCGCGGGTGCGTTCCTGGCGTGGGTTGTCCAGGACGGCCGCGGGCGGACCGTGCTCCACGACGACTCCGCCGTCCATGAACACCACGGTGTCGGCGACCTCGCGGGCGAAGCCGATCTCATGGGTCACGACGATCATGGTGGTGCCGGTACTGGCCAAGTCCTTGATGACATCGAGGACTTCGCCGACGAGCTCCGGGTCGAGGGCCGAGGTGGGCTCGTCGAAGAGCAGCACCTTCGGTTCGAGGGCGAGCGCGCGGGCGATGGCCACGCGCTGCTGCTGGCCGCCGGAGAGCTGGCGCGGGTAGGCGTCGGCCTTGTCGGCGAGGCCGACCCGGTCGAGGAGCCGACGGGCGGTCACCTCCGCCTCCTTGCGCGGACGGCGCAGCGCGGAGACAGGGGCCTCGACCAGGTTGTCCAGAACGGTCAGATGCGGGAAGAGGTTGAAGTTCTGGAAGACGAACCCGATGTTGGTCCGCTGCTTGAGAACGTCCTTCTCCTTCAGCTCGTGCAGCTTGTTCCCGGAGCGGCGGTAGCCGATGAGCTCGCCGTCGATGCTGATCCAGCCGCGGCTGACCTTCTCCAGGTGGTTGATGGTGCGCAGCAGTGTGGACTTCCCGGAGCCGGACGGGCCGAGGATCACGGTGACCTCGCCCGCACGGACCTTCAGGTCGACGCCGCGCAGCACCTCCAGGGGGCCGAAGCTCTTGTGGACGCCGTGGACGTCGACCATGACGGCACTCATGGGATCTCCTTCGTCACGAACCGCCGCCGCACACGCTGGAGCGGGGTCGGCGGCGGGGTGCGGTCGGCGCCGCGGGCGTAGCGGCGCTCCACGTAGTACTGGGCGACCGAGAGCAGGGAGGTGAGGACGACGTACCAGGCGGTGGCGACCAGCAGCAGCGGGATCACCCGGCCGTTGCGGCCGTAGATCACCTGGACCTGGTAGAAGAGCTCGCCGATGGACATCACGTAGACCACCGAGGTGCCCTTGAGCAGGCCGATGATCTCGTTGCCGGCCGTGGGCAGGATGGCGCGCATGGCCTGCGGGAGGATGATCCGGCGGATCTGCCGCAGCCGGGGGATGCCCAGCGCCGCGGCCGCCTCCAACTGCCCGTGGTCCACGGAGAGGACGCCGCCGCGCACGATCTCGGCGGCGTAAGCGGCCTGATGCAGTGTCAGTCCGATGATGGCGGCACCGATGGTGCCGATGAGGGCGTTGCTGTCGACGGACCAGAACACCGGACCGAAGGGAATGCCGACGCCCAACTCCCTGTACAGCGCACTGAGGTTGAACCAGAACACCAGCTGGACGATCATCGGGATCGACCGGAAGATCCAGATATAGGTCCAGGCGACGGTCGAGAGCACCGGGCTGCTCGACAGGCGCATGAAGGCGAGCACGGTGCCGAGGAGGAAGCCGAGGACAGTGGCGTAGGCGGTGAGCTGGAGGGTCACCCAGACCGCCTGGACGATCGTCTCGGAGAAGACGTAGTCCCGGAAGACGTTCCACTCCCAGACGGGGTTGGTGGCCAGGCCGTGGGCGAACTGGGCGACCAGCACGATCACGGCGACGCCCGCGGCCCAGCGGGCGTAGTGGCGGGTGGGGACGACCTTCAGCTCGGCGGGGTCTTGGGCCAGTTGTGCGGTCGGTTCGGTGATGGTGTCGCTGCTCATGGGTCACCTGTGCTCGGGTGGGTTGATCCGCGACGTGTCGATCGCGGAGGCGGAGGTGCCCCACTTCTTGAGGATGCGGGCGTAGGTGCCGTCCTTGATCAGCTCGTTGACGGCGGCCTGGAAGGCCTTGGTGAGCGGGGAGCCCTTCTTGAAGGCGAAGCCGACGTCCAGGCGGTGGAACTCCCCGAGGAAGGTGGTCTGCGACGCGGGCTGGGCCGCCTGGTAGCGAAGGCCGTTGATGGTCGACATGATCACGTCGATCCGGCCCTGCTGGAGCGCGGTGAGCGTCGCCGCGTTCTCCGAGTAGACCTTCACGTCGTACGGCTTCTTGCCCGCCTTCGCGCACACGCCCTTCTGCGCGGTGAGGGTGGCCTCGAAGGTGGTGCCGGCGCCGGTGCCGATGGTCAGCCCGCACAGCTGGGTGAGGTCGGTGACCTTCGACTTGAGCGCGGTGTTGCCCTTCCTCACCGCGAAGCCCTGACCGTCGTTGATGTAGGTGACGAAGTCGATGGTCTTCAAGCGATCGCTCGTGACGCCGAAGTTGCCGGTGCCGAAGTCGTACTTGCCGCTGCCGAGGGCGGGCAGGATCGTCTCGAAGGAGGCGTCCTGCCGCTCCAGCTTCACGCCGAGCACCTTCGTCACGGCGTCGGCGAGGTCGATGTCCTGACCGGCAGGTGCCTTGTCCGTTCCGTTGGGGTAGTACGCGCCGGGCGGGAAGCCGATCGAGCTGCCGACCCGCAGCGTGCCCGCCTTGCGTAGGTCGGCGGGGAGGAGGGCGGCGGCCGAGTCCACCTTGCGTACGGCGGCGACGGGGTCGTCGGTGGGTGCCGGAGAGGCCTGGGCGCCCACGGCCGCCGTACCGTCCGTGTCGCCCGAGCCGCAGGCGGTCAGCGCGAGCAGAGGCAGCAGGGCGAGGGCAGAGGCGCTGTACAGGCGGGTTCTGATCGTGCGGAGGTTCATTGGTCGGGGGCCTTTCCCGTGCGTACGCGCACCGCGAGGTACTTCTCGAAGGGCAGCGGGCCGATGGTCTCCGGGTCGGCCGCGGTGTCGAAGAGTGGTGTGTAGCCGGTGGCCAGGTACAGGCCGCGGGCCTCGGGCTGGCGGGGCCCGGTGGTCAGGTAGATCCGCCGGTAGCCGCGAGCGCCCGCCGCGCGCTCCAGCTCGGCGAGGACGCGCCGGGCGAGGCCGCGTCTGCGGTTCGCGGAGTGGGTCCAGATCCGCTTCAGCTCGGCCGTGGTGGCGTCGTAACGGCGGAAGGCGCCGCCCGCGACGGGCTCGCCGCCCTCCAGCAGCAACAGGAGCAGACCGCCGTACGGCTCGGTGAACTCCTCGTCGGGGTAGCGGGAGATCTCGGCGTGCGCGTCCTTGCCGTAGCGCGTCGAGTACTCGTGACCGAGTTCGCGCAGCAGGGGCTCGACGCGGGGGTCGGAGACGGGTACCTGAATGACCGTCAACTCCGGTGCGGAGGTCATGCGTTCACCGCGGTGAGGGACTGCGCCTGCGTCTGGCGTGCCGCTCGCGCGGCGTCGCGCTCGGCGTCGCGCTTGGCGACCTCCTCGCGGACGATCGGGATCACGTGCCGGCCGAAGTCGATGGCGTCGCCCAGCAAGTCGTAGCCGCGCGCGGAGAGGATGTCGACGCCGAGGTCGTAGTAGTCGAGCAGCGCCCGGGCGACCGTCTCCGGGGTGCCGACCAGGGCGTTGGAGTTGCCCGCGCCTCCGGTCGCGGCGGCGGTCGGGGTCCACAGGGCGCGGTCGTAGCGCTCGCCCGCCTCGGCGATGGCGATGAGGCGCTGTGAGCCGACGTTTTGAGGTGTCGCAGCCTGCGGTTGGGTGAGCCCGTTGTGGCGCTTGGTGATCATCTCGCCGCGCTCCTTGCGGGCCTTGATCGCGCCGACCGTGCGATGCGCCTTCTCCCAGGCCAGTTCCTCGGTCGGGGCGATGATCGGACGGAAGGCGACCTGGATGCGGGGCACGTCGGTGCGGCCCGCGGCCTTGGCGGCGGCCTTCACGGTCTCGAGCTGCTCGGCGGTCTTCTCCAGGGGCTCGCCCCACAGGCAGTAGATGTCGGCCTCGGCGCCTCCGGCGGCGTACGCGGCGCGTGACGAGCCGCCGAACGACACGCCCGGGCGGGGCTGTTGGGCGGGGAAGACGTCGCTGACGAAGTCGTGGAACCGGTAGTGCTCGCCCTCGTGGTCGAAGGGCTCGTGGGTGGTCCAGATCTTCTTGACGATCCGGATGTACTCACGGGTGCGGGCGTAGCGCTCGTCCTTGGTGAGGGTGTCGCCCTCGCGGCCCTGTTCGTGGTCGTTGCCGCCGGTGATGAAGTGCACGGTCAGCCGGCCCTCGCTGATCTGGTCGAGGGTGGCGAAGGTCTTGGCGGCGAAGGTCGGGTACGAGACGTTGGGCCGGTGGGCGAGCAGGATCTGGAGGCGGTCCAGGCGGCTCGCGATGTAGGCAGCGGCCGGCGCGGGGTCCGGCGATCCTGAGCCGTAGGCGAACAGCACCCGGTCCCAGCCGTGGTCCTCGTGCGCCCGGGCGAGCCGGAGTGTGTACTCCTTGTCGAACGCGGCGCCGGAGCGCGGCGTGGTTTCGGAGCCGTCGTTGGTGGCGGCAATACCGAGGAACTCCACCGGCATGGGTATGACCTTTCGGGAATGCCGCGCGCGAGCAGGCAGACATGACGCAACTGCCTTGCGTGCAGGCATGGATGACGAGCCGTCAGTCGACAGCTGACGGTTTCGGTACGGGCGTGACGACGCCGGGCGTCGGTGCGGACGCAAGGCAGTGGTGCGGCAGCGCGCGAAAGGAGAACTCGGCCCGCGACGGGGTCACCGAGGGAGGGAAGGGCCGGTCAGAGGGCCCGCTGCCGAGTCAGGCGCAACACGCCGCGGACCACACCCGACCGAAGTCGATGTGATCGCGCGAGACCAAGCGCTGCTGGGCAGTCATGCGACCAATTGAGCAGGACATCGTGCTCCCCGTCAAGCGGCTCCCGGATGCCGGAACGCCTGGACAGCCGTTCGTCGGCGTGCTGTTGACACATCGATGGCATGGGCACATACGATCGACGGCGGATCGGCTCCGCGTTGCGCGGCAGCCTCTCCGGCCGCGTTGAGGGACGCGGCGAGCGTGACGACACCGAGCCCCGGCCGCACCGAGTGCCACCGGGGTCACCCACGCCCGCCTCCCCTCCCCCGGAGCGCCTCCCCATGGTCACGTCGCCCGATCTCACGTCCGGTCCCGCAACGAAAAGTCCCCCGCCGGTCGGCGTCGACCCGCCCCGGATCGTGCCGCGCCGGCACGCCGGCCGGTGGCTGACCGCCGCCTTCGCTCTGCTGCTCTTCGCGATGGTGCTCAACTCCGTGGTCCGCAACGAGGCGTTCCAGTGGGCCGTGGTGGGCCGGTACTTCACCACCTCCGCCGTGCTCGACGGACTGCTGCTCTCCCTGTGGCTGACCGCGGTGGTGATGGTGCTCGGCTTTCTGCTCGGCACCGTGCTCGCGGTGATGCGGCTCTCCGCCAACCCCGTGCTGCGCACGCTGAGTTGGGGCTATGTGTGGATCTTCCGGTCCACGCCGCTGCTGGTGCAGTTGCTGTTCTGGTTCAACATCGGCGCCCTGTACCCGACGCTCGGCCTCGGGATCCCGTTCGGGCCGGAGTTCGTCACCGTCAGGACGGTCAACCTGTTCGGTCCGACCCTCACCGCCGTCATCGGGCTGACCCTGCACGAGACCGCCTACGCCGCCGAGGTCGTGCGCGGCGGCATCCTCTCCGTGGACGCCGGACAGGCCGAGGCCGCCCAGGCGCTCGGTCTGAGCAGACGCCGTGCCCTGCGCCGGATCGTCGTCCCGCAGGCGATGCGCTCCATCGTGCCGACCGCCGGGAACATGCTGATCGGCACCCTCAAGGGCACCAGCATCGTCAGCGTGCTGGCCGTGCACGACCTGCTGTATTCGGTGCAGCTGATCTACAACCAGACCTACCAGGTCATCCCGCTGCTGATGGTGGCCACGCTGTGGTACATCGCGGTGACCACGGTGCTGAGCGCGGGCCAGTTCTACGTCGAGCGGTACTACGCCCGCGGCGACTCCCGCGCTCTGCCGCCCACTCCGCTCCAGCGGCTGCGCGGCCACGTGACCGCCGTACGCCTGCGGCTGAGCGCGGTGACGGCCCCCGACGCCCACCCGGCGATCGGCGGTGACCGGTGAACGGCAGCTCCGCCCCCGCCGTCCTGGTCGTCGTCGGCGCGGGGCCGCGGGCCACGGGGCTGCTGGAGCGCATCGCCGCCAACGCGCCCGAACTGTGGGACGGGAAGCGGGAGTTGCGCATTCATCTGGTGGACCCGCACCCGCCGGGGCCGGGGCGGGTCTGGCGGCACGAGCAGTCCGGACTGCTGCGGATGAACAGCATGGCCGAGGACGTCACGATGTTCACGGACGAGTCGTCCACCATCGAGGGCCCGGTACGGCCGGGTCCCTCGCTCGCCGAGTGGGCCGCCCAGTTCTCCCGCGCGGGCCCGCGCCACGCCCCGTACACCGAACCGGCCGACCCGGAGGTGCTGACCGAGCTGCGCTCGCTGGCCGGGAGCGACTTCCCCACCCGCCGCGCCCAGAGCGCCTACCTGGAATGGGTGTTCCGCAGGGCGCTGGCCGAGCTGCCGCCCACGGTCACGGTCGAGTGGCACCGCACCACCGCGACCGCCGTCACCGGCCCCCCGGACGGCCCGCAGCACGTGCGCCTGGCCGACCGCGCCACCCCACTCGCCGCCGACCTGGTGGTCCTCGCCCAGGGACACATCGGCTCCACACCCGTCACCGCGCACCGCGACCACGCCGCGTTCGCCCGCCGTCACGGCCGCTTCCACCTCCCGCCGGAGTTCTCCGCCGACGCCGACCTGTCCGCGCTGCGACCCGGCGAACACGTCATCCTGCGCGGCTTCGGGCTCGCCTTCGTCGACCTGATGTCCCTGCTCACCGAGGGCCGCGGCGGCGCTTTCCGCACCGAGCGCGACGGCACCCTCACCTACCTCCCGTCCGGCCGCGAGCCCGTCCTGCACGTCGGGTCACGGCGGGGAGTGCCGTACCACTCCAAGACCCGCTACCAGCTCCAGGGCCCACGGCCACCGCTGCCCCGGTACTTCGGCCCCGGGGCCGTCGACGCGCTGCTCGCCGAGGACCGCCCACTGGATCTGCGGCGCGAGGTGTGGCCGCTGATGGCCAAGGAGATCGGCTTCGGTCACTACCACGAGCTCTTCCATGCCCATCCCGAGCGCACCGCCCTCCCCTGGCCCGACTTCGTCGCCGCGTACGACCGTCCGGACTGGTACGGCGAGGAGATGGCCGCCCTCGTCGCCACGGCCGTACCGGACCCGGCGGACCGGCTGGACTTCGAGGCCCTGGACCGCCCCTTGGACGGCCTCGCCTTCCCCACCTCGGACGCCTTCCAGGAATATCTGCGCGACCACATCGACCGGGACGTCACCCGCCGCGAGGACCCGGAGTTCAGCGCCGACCTCGGGGCGTTCCTCGCGCTGCTCTCCCTCTACGGGCAGCTGCCCCGTCTGGTCGCCGCCGGACGGCTGACCGCACGGTCCGTCGCCGAGCAGCTGGACGGCTGGTGGCAGGGCTTCTTCAGCTTTCTGGCCTCCGGGCCGCCCGGCTTCCGGCTGCGTCAGCTCCTGGCCCTGTCCCGGGCCGGGATCGTCCACTTCGCCGGTGCGGACATCCGGATCGGCACCGACGAAAGCACCGGCACCTTCACCGCGACCAGCCCCACCGTGCCCGGCCACACCGTCCACGCCACGGCACTGATCGAGGCGTATCTGCCCCGGGCCTCCCTCGATCGCACCGAGGACCCCCTCCTGCGCGACCTGCACCGGGCCGGCGCCCTCACCGAGGAGATCATCAGCGACCCCCACCACACCCACCGCTCCGGTCTGCTCGCCGTCTCCCCCACGGACGGCCACGTCGTCGACCCGTCCCTGGGCGGCACGCATCCCCGCCGCATCGCCCTCGGCGCTCCCACCAACAGCCGGGCCGTCGCCGCGTTCGCCCGACCTCGCACCAATGCGCCCGCTTTCCGCCAGAACGATGCGGTTGCGCGTGCGCTTCTGTCCGCCTTGAGCTCACCGTTCTCAAAGGACGAGATGGTCGCGTCCACCATGTGAACAACCCCTTGGGGTCGGCGCCCGCTTCTGCCACGATCCCCATCAACCAGGTAGGAAAACTAGGAATCTGTGGGGGTGGGATCGCCATGAGCACGCGTAGCCACACAGACCAGTTGCTGCCTCTGCTGACCTCGCGTCGCCACATCGACTTCGGGCGTACGTCCAGCGCCATCTGTCGGCCCGTCTGAGAACGCCGCAGTACCCGCCCGCACCGCGAACACCCAGTACTTCCCGCCGCCCCCGCCCGGGGGCGGGCGAGTGGTGTGCCGGTGCGCACCACGGGCTCCACGCCCGCGTCGCCGTACGTTCCTGATCACTCATCCCTGAGAGGACACCTCCGTGTCTGCCGCAAGACCGCTCTCCACCCTGCGCACCTTCGCCGTCATCGCGGCGCTCCCCCTGCTGCTGACCGCCTGCGGCTATGGCGCCGAGTCCACCGACGACGGCAAGCAGGCCAAGGTCGCGGCGGACGCCAAGAAGCTCTCCGTCGACGAAGTGAAGATCGGCTACTTCCCCAACCTCACGCACGCCACCGCTCTGGTGGGCGTCCAGGAGGGCCTGCTCCAGAAGGAGCTCGGCGGCACCACGATCAAGGCGTCGACGTTCAACGCGGGTCCGTCGGAGATCGAGGCGCTGAACTCCGAGTCCATCGACATCGGCTGGATCGGCCCCTCCCCCGCCATCAACGGCTACACCAAGGCGGACGGCACGAACCTACGGATCATCTCCGGTTCGGCCTCCGGCGGTGTGAAGCTCGTCGTCGACCCCGAGAAGATCAAGTCCCTGAAGGACGTCAAGGGCAAGAAGATCGCCACGCCGCAGCTCGGCAACACCCAGGACGTGGCACTGCTCAACTGGATCTCCGAACAGGGCTGGAAGGTCGACGCGGAGAGCGGCAAGGGCGATGTCTCGGTCGTCCGCACCGACAACAAGATCACCCCGGACGCCTACAAGTCCGGTTCGATCGACGGCGCGTGGGTGCCGGAGCCGACCGCGTCCAAGCTGGTCTCGGAGGGCGCCAAGGTGCTCCTCGACGAGGCCGACCTGTGGCCCGGCAAGAAGTTCGTGATCACGAACATCATCGTGCGCCAGGACTTCCTGAAGAAGCACCCTGACGTCGTCGAAGCCGTGCTGCGCGGTTCGGTGAAGACCAACGAGTGGATCAACGCCAACCCGGACAGGGCCAAGGCCTCCGCGAACAAGGCCCTGGAGCAGCTCTCCGGCAAGGCCCTGCCCGCCGATGTCATCGACCCGGCCTGGAAGTCGATCACCTTCCTGGACGACCCGCTGGCCGCCACCCTCGACACCGAGGCGAAGCACGCGGTGCAGGCCGGCCTGCTGGAGAAGCCGGACCTCAAGGGCATCTACGACCTCGCGCCGCTCAACAAGGTCCTCAAGGCCGAGGGCAAGGACGAGGTCGACGACGCCGGTCTCGGCGTCAAGTAACACCCCACCGCACCCGACGAGTTCCCAGGAGGTGACGACCATGGCCACTGCGACGGCCACGACCGACAAGGTCGCCGAGGACGCCACGGCGGTGCCCTATGCCGCCCGGATCGAGCATGTCTCGAAGTCCTTCGCCGGCCCCGCCGGGCAGCAGCTCGTCCTGGACGACATCACCCTCGATGTCGCACCCGGCGAGTTCGTCACCCTCCTGGGGGCCTCCGGCTGCGGCAAGTCCACCCTGCTCAACCTGGTCGCGGGGCTGGACCGGCCGTCCGCCGGCTCGATCGGCACGGACGGCCGACCCGCCCTGATGTTCCAGGAGCACGCCCTGTTCCCGTGGCTGACCGCGGGCAAGAACATCGAGCTCGCGCTGAAGCTGCGCGGGGTCGCCAAGGCCGAGCGCCGGCCGGAGGCGGAACGGCTGCTCGAACTCGTACGACTCCAGGGGGCGTACGGCAAGCGGGTGCACGAACTGTCGGGCGGTATGCGGCAACGCGTCGCCCTGGCCCGTGCCCTGGCACAGGACAGCCGGCTGCTGCTGATGGACGAGCCGTTCGCCGCGCTGGACGCGATCACGCGGGACGTGCTGCACGACGAGCTGACCCGTATCTGGCGCGAGACGCAGTTGTCCGTCCTGTTCGTCACGCACAACGTGCGCGAGGCGGTCCGGCTGGCCCAGCGCGTCGTCCTGCTGTCCTCCCGGCCGGGCCTCATCGCCCGGGAATGGACGGTCGGCATCCCGCATCCGCGCCGCATCGAGGACACCGCGGTCGCCGAGCTGTCCGTCGAGATCACCGAAGAACTGCGTGGGGAGATCCGCCGCCATGGCCAGCACTGACAACGGCGTCGCCATCGAGGTCGACGCCACGAAGAACGGCTCCGCGGCGGCCGGGGCGCCCCAGGACCCGAACGATCTGGCGGGGCTGGAGGCCGGGCTCGACGCCCTGGACTCGGTGCAGGTCCGCCGGACGTCCCTGCGCGAGACCCTGATCCGCAAGGTGCTGCCGCCGGTCACCGCGATCGCGCTGGTGCTGGTGGTCTGGCAGCTGCTGGTGTGGGCCGAGGTCGCGCCCGACTACAAGCTGCCCTCGCCGTCCGAGGTGTGGGGCGAGCTGCGCGAGTCCTGGCTCCAGGGCACGCTCCTCGACTACATCTGGACATCCGTCTCACGCGGTCTGATGGGCTTCCTCATCGCGCTCGCCATCGGTACGCCGCTCGGTCTGCTGGTCGCCCGGGTCCGGTTCGTCCGGGCGGCCATCGGCCCCATCCTGTCCGGTCTGCAGTCGCTGCCGTCGGTCGCCTGGGTCCCGCCCGCCGTGCTCTGGCTGGGCCTCAACGACTCGATGATGTACGCCGTGATCCTGCTCGGCGCGGTCCCCTCCATCGCCAACGGCCTCGTCGCGGGCATCGACCAGATCCCCCCGTTGTTCCTGCGCGCCGGGCGGACCATGGGCGCGACCGGCCTGCGCGAGGCCCGGCACATCGTGATGCCGGCCGCGCTGCCCGGATATCTGGCGGGCCTGAAGCAGGGCTGGGCCTTCTCCTGGCGCTCCCTGATGGCCGCCGAGATCATCGCCACCTCACCCGATCTCGGCATCGGCCTGGGCCAGTTGCTGGAGCACGGCCGCACCAACAGCAGCATGTCCCAGGTGTTCCTGGCCATCTTCCTGATTCTCATCGTCGGCATCGCCATCGACCTGCTGATCTTCAGCCCGCTGGAGCGGAAGGTCCTGCGGGGGCGGGGACTGCTGGTCACCCGCTGAGCGAGGGGTGACCGCCCGCCCCCGCGAGACGAGCAGCACGACCCGGAGCGCGTCGGCCCCCGGCACCGTATCGGCCGGTCCTGTGCCGTCCGCCTCCATGCCGTCAGTCTGTGCCGGCCGCCTCCGTGCCGACTGTCTCCATGCCGTCCGTGTCGTCCGTGTCGGCGGACAGGATCCGGCCGGACCGTACACCCGACGGCATTCGGGATGTGGTCACCGTCAACTACTCCTGTCCGGCCGCCAGTTGATTCCGCCAGTCATGCGTGCGGCCCTCCAGGATCGCGGCGTCCGCCTGTGCGGATACCGCGCCGGAGTGGGAGGCGACCAGCCGCTCCAGGCTGCCACGTGCTTGAAGAGCTTCAGCGCCTGCCGGCCGAGGATGTGGTGGCGGACCCGGTACCCCTCGGCGAAGGCGCCCTCCCCGAGCCCGCGGTCCCACGCGTCTCCCGGGACCCCTCCCGGGAGCGGTCCGCCGCTCAGGTGTGGGTGACCTTGATGCGGGAGATGCGGACCTCGCCGTGGTTGTCGTCGGCGCACGGCTCGGAGTTGTCGCAGTTGGCCTGCGTGTAGGCGCCCGCCTTGAAGTAGTTGGTGTCGCCGGCGTGGGAGATCGTGGTCTCCAGCCGGCCGTTGTAGTACGCGTCGATCTCCCCGTCCCCGGCCACGAACCTGGCCTCGAACTCGGTGCCGAGCTCGTAGTCGTCGGTGACGAGGTGGGCGTGCCGGTCGTCGCCGTCGGTGATGTAGAGGCTGCTGCCTTCGAGGCGGAAGACGGTGACGTCGTCGTCCCCGCCGTGCACCTGCGCGCCGACCAGGTACGGCCTTTCCTCGGGCAGGGCCGTGAACGCCTCCCTCACCACCAGGGTGTGGGTGCCTTCCGTGGTGGACCAGGCGGCCTCGTCCTCGCCGCCGTCGGTCATCTCCCGCAGTTCGGCACGCGGATAGCTGGAACCGCCGGTCGTCACGCCGTTGACGGCGGCCCGGAATCTCACCGCGTCACAGCCGGCCTCCGCCCGGAACCAGGGGTCGGCGGAGAAGGTCGCCAGCTCGGGCTGGGTGATCTCGGTGGGATCCTCGTCCTCGCCGGTGGGCAGCGTCAGCTTCCAGTCCGTCAGGTCGAGGACGTCGGAGGGGTGCGCACACCGGTCGGCCGCCCGCGCGTACGGGGCCTGCGCACCGGCGTGGGCGGACAGGGTGAGCGTGGCGGTCGAGACAGCCGCGGTGAGGCCGGCCAGCACGATGGTCCGGGTGCTTGGCATGGAGGGTCGCCTTCCTGTCGGAGATGTGCGGTCGGTGCGGCGCGTACCGTACGCGCGGTCGACGGGACCCCTCCCGGAACCGGCGGTCTCACCGCATCTGCACATGGGCGACACCTGCGCATGCGTGCGACTGATGAAGGCTCTGGGTAGACCCTGCGTACGGTCTGACGCACGCAGTAGGTTCGATCCACGCGTGCGGTCCTGGGCCGTGTGCGTTCGGGATTCGACCGAGGGGGAAGATCCGTGCGTTCCGGGGACGAGTTCGCCGACCGCTATGTCCTCAAGGAGGTCATCGGCGCGGGCCGGGGCGGCGACGTGTGGCTGGCCCACGACACGGTGGTGGGCCAGGACGTCGCGCTCAAACCCGAGCGGACGGAGGCCGAGAGCGAGACCGCGGTGCGACGGCTGCTGGGCGAACCGCGTGCCATGGCCAAGTTCCGCGACCACCCGCATGTCGTGACCCTGTTCGACGTCGTGACCGTGCCCCAGGACAGCGACAGCGACGGCCGGATCACGTACTGGTTCGTCATGGAGTACGTCCCCGGCGGCGGCCTGGACCGGCAGCCGACGGTCTCCCCCGCACGGGCGGCCCGTATCGGGGCCCAGCTCGCCGACGCGCTGGCCGCCCTGCACGAAGCGGGCATCGTCCACTGCGACGTCAAGCCCGCCAACATCGGCCTCACCCGGCGCGGGACAGCGAAGTTACTGGACTTCGGCGCCGCTTACCGGGTCGGCGGCACCGAGACCATCACCGTCAACGGCCCGTTCAGCTTCACCCCCGACTACGCCGCCCCCGAGCTGGCCCGGGGCAACGTCCCGCGGCCCGCCTCCGACGTGTTCTGCCTGGCGGCCACCCTCTATGCCCTGGTCACCGGCGGCCCACCGCGCGGTGGCACCCCCGCGGAGGACGCGGACGCCGCCCCGGCCGGGACGGGAAGCGAGGGCAAGGAGGCCGAGCGCCTGCGGTACTGGAAGGCCGAGCAGGGCGTCGTCGAGCTGGACGCCGCCGCCGTGGGACCGCTGTACCCCGTACTCACCTCCATGCTGCGCCGCGATCCCCGGCAACGCCCCGAGGCCGGCGAGGTCAAACGGCTCCTGGAGGAGGTGGCCGGGTCCGGGCCGACGCCCTCTCCGGACCCCGCCACCACCAGCCCTGTCAGCGGGCGACGCCGGCGGCCCCGGCCACTGATCGCGGCGGCTCTGAGCATCAGCGCCTTACTGGCCCTGGGACTTGTCGTCCTGCCGGACCACGGCGACGACGGAAAGGCCGCTCCGCAGCCCGGCCAGAGCCACAGCCGGAGCCGGCTCGACGAGGACGCCTCGGACGGCGAAACCCGGGCCCTGATCGGTGATCCGCACACGGCCGACGTGTGCGCCCTGGCCGTCCCCGCCGCGTTCGAGCAGTTCGGCGACGGGGAGGTCCGCGTGGACGTGGACTACGGCAACTTCGACCGCTGCGACGTGCTCGTGGGTGTCGACGACAAGACCCGGATCGACGTGTCGGTCGGTCTCCGCCGGGGCTCGCCGCCCGAGGGGTCGAAGCCCTCCAGCACCGTCGGGAGGATCGGCATCCGTGAGGAACAGGCGGAGAGCGAGGAGTGCAAGCTGCTGCTGACGGCCGACGGCGACAGCGGCGACACCCTCGTCGGGGTCCGCGTCAACATGGGCAGGGGCTCCGTGGTCGGCGGCAACGCGACCCTGTGCACGGTCGCCGACAAGGCAGCCCGGGGCGCGGCCGAGGTCCTCGGCCGGGGCCCGCTCCCGCGTCGTTCGCCGCCCTACCCGCGCGCCTCGCTGGCCTGGCAGAACGCCTGCGGGCTGCTCGACGCCAAGGCGCTGTCCGTGATTCCGGGGCTCCAGGCCGACGTCCCGGACATCGGCATCGCGAACTGGAGCTGCGAGTGGTCGAGCGACGTCGACGAGCTGGACGCGGAGGTGAGCTTCTTCCGGGATCAGCCCAAGTCGGCGGAGGGGGGCACGGCCCTCAGCCTCAGCGGACACCGCACCGTCGTCGAGGAGGGCGACGACGGCGACACCTGTACGGCCTTCGTCGAGTACCGCAGGTACAGCGGCCAGGACGCCGAGACCGCCGCCGAGATGGTGCGCCTGGAGGTCGGCGGGCAACGGCCCACGGACGAGCTCTGCGGGATGGCCAGGAAGCTGGCGGCCTCCGCCGCAGCCGAACTGCGCGGGTAAGGACCGTACGGCGTCCCGGCTGCCGTGCTCAGGACGCGGAGTCGGGCCAGGCCGCGTCGTCCTCCATCAGGTCGAGGTCCGGCGGCACCAGCGTCGTCGACTCCACCAAGCCCTTGATCAGATTGTGCAGCAGGCTGTTGTCTCCGGGGCGGCCCTGCGACTTGTCGTGCATCAGCGGGTACCGGAAGCCGGTGCGGTCCAGACGGTGGCGTACGGCCTCGATCCGGTGCTCGATCCTGCGCTCGGTCCAGTTGGCGTCCGGGCGGAGGTAGCCGAGCTGCTTCGCGGCCGTGGCGTACGACAAGGGGCGCGGGTCCTCCTCGTACAGCAGATACCGCTGGCCCAGGACGACCAGCAGCAGCCGTTCGTCGTCGTTGAGCGCCCAGGTCTCCGGCCGGACGGTCTCGGCGCGTCGCCGCGACAACGGTCCCTGGTCGTCGTGGCCCGCCACATACAGCTCCACCAGGTGCTCGCGGTAGCCGGAGCCCTTCACGAACAGCGGGGTGTACCCGGTGGTGAGGGGGATCGGCTCGGTGGTGAGGTGCATCATCTGGCCGCGGGGCAGCCGGACGAGCTGCTGCCCGGTGTTGCGCAGCCACCACAGCCCCTGACGGTACGTCAGCTCGCCGTGCCGCCGGCTCACCCGCAGGTCGTCCACGCCGACCCCCAGATCCACGTCCGGCTTCTCACCGCGCCCGAAGCGGACCGTCAGCCCCGGCCGGGGCGGCGCGCTGAGCTCGCCGGTGACCGTCCGGGCGTGCAGAGTCCCGGGCATGGCGGGCGCGACACCACGCGCGAGGCTGGCGGAGAGGGTCATCGCTGGTCTCCTCGGGGCGTGGACTTGTCGCGTCGGATCGGTACCCACATGATGCGGCCGCGCCCTCGGGAGGGGTCCCGGGAGCCCCGCAGTCGCCGGTTCGGGCCCCACACCTGAAGCGTCAGCCGAAAACGATCGAGGGCTTTGCTGGTAGTCGTCCCGGTGGGCGCACCTGGCGGATACCTCGTAGGTTGGAGATGAAAGCGGTCGCGCTCGTAAAGATCGGCAGGCACGCGCGTGACGCCAGCGGAGATCGATTTCGAGGAGCTGTTCGACGCCGCGCCGAACCCGTACCTGGTGCTGGACGCCGACCTCGTGATTCGCTACGCCAACCGGGCTTACCTGCAGGCCACCGGCAGGACCCGCGAAGAGCTGGTCGGGCGGTACGTCCTGGAGGCCTTTCCGGACACGCCCGCCGCGCCGGACGTGGCGCGTGATTTCGATGCCTCGCTGCAGCGCGTTCTGGCCTCCAGGAAGCCCGATTCCGTGGCTCCGCAGCGATTCGACATTCCCGTCGCCGACCGACCTGGTGAGCTTGAGGAGCGGTGGTGGTCAGGGATGTCCAGCCCTGTCCTGTGGCCGGACGGCACGGTGAAATGGATCATCGCGCGGGCCGAGGACGTCACCGAGTTCATGCGTTCCCCGGGCATGGGTGAGTTCACTCAGCCACCGGGCACGCAGACGGCAGGGATCGCAGCCCAGGTGTACGCCCGGTCACGTGATCTCGAGCAGCTGAATGAGCAGCTGCGCCAGGCGCACGCTCGTGAACGCGAAGTCGTCCTCACACTGCAGGAGGTCATGCTTCGCTCGCCCGACCTGGACAGACATCGGGACATCGCTGTGCGCTACCTGCCTGCACTTGGATCACTCAACGTGTGCGGCGACTGGTACGACGTGGTCGACCTGCCGCCCGACCGCTATTCGATCGCCATTGGGGACGTCGTCGGCCACGGCCTGCAGGCCGCCGCCGTGATGGGCATGCTGCGCAGCGCTCTGAGCGCCGCCATCCGGGCCGTTCCCAGCCCTGCGCAAGCCTTGGAGGTACTGGGCCTGTACGCGCGGGCGGTCGACGGCGCACTCGCCACGACCGTCGCAAAGGTGCTCATCGATCCGCGCAGCCGACTCATCATCTACAGCAACGCCGGCCACCCGCCGCCGGTACTGCTTCATCTGGACGGCAGCTGTGAGCTGCTGGACCAGGCAACCGATCCGCCGCTGGGTGCTCGGCCAGACCATGTCCCCCGTCCTCAGGCCGGGCTGCCCTACACCCTGGGGGACACCCTCGTGCTCTATACCGACGGGCTCATCGAACGCCGTGACGAAGACATCGACACGGGCCTGGCCCGGCTGACTGACGCTCTCGCTCAGTGCACCACCCTGCCAGTGGAAGAACTCGCCGACACACTGCTGTTCCACTTGGGCGTCACTGGCGGCAGCCGGGACGACATCGCCCTCGTCGTCGTTCGCCTGTGACCGTTTCACGGGCAGCCGGCCACATGCTCAGCTGGTGTCCGGGCCTTGGAAACGATCGAGGGCCTCGTCTCACCCAAGTGATCCAAGGCCCTCACCTGCGACTACGGAGAAGACTCCAGTCGGGACGACAGGATTTGAACCTGCGACCCCTTGACCCCCAGTCAAGTGCGCTACCAAGCTGCGCCACGTCCCGGCGCGTATCGCGCGGCGAACCGCGTGATCACGCAGGTCAACCCTACCGCATCCGCACCCCGCCCCAGACAGTGCAACCCCTTGACCTATGATTGCCGTCACCTATGATTGCCTAACTCAAGCAGTCCGGGTGAAATCGAACGGAGCCCCATGTCCTTCCTGGCCCGGCCCGCGGTGGCCGCCTTCGTCGCCAAGGCGATGCAACGTGTGACCGTCATGGCGGACCGGCGTTCCAGCGGCCGGGGCTCCGCCACCGCCTCGCACGCCCGGTTCCCCGAATTCCCGCGCAAGGTGCGGGAGTTGACGATTCCGACGTCGGTCGCCCCGGCCCGGGCCACCGTGTATCTGCCGGCGAACGGCGAGCCCGCTCCCCCGGTGCACATCAACTTCCACGGCGGCGGATACGTCATGACGCTGACCGAGCTGGACGACCCGCTGTGCCGGTTCCTCGCCGCCGAGGCGGGGGCGGTCGTGATCAACGTGGACTACGCCGTCGCCCCGCAGCATCCGTTCCCGGCGCCGCCCCGGCAGGCGTACGAGGTCGTCCGGTGGGTCGCGGAGCATGGCGCCGAGGAGGGCTGGGACGGCGGGCGGCTCACCGTGGGCGGGCAGAGCGCCGGGGGCGGACTCGCGGCGGCCGTGGCGCGACAGGCCCTCGAGGAGGGCGGGCCGTCGATCGCGCTCCAGGTGCTGCACTATCCGCCGCTCGATCTGGCGACCAACTCCCGGGACAAGCGTGCCGCCATCCCCAAGCCCATGCTCCGCCCCTGGATGGCCGACGTCTTCGACACGTCGTATGTCCCGGATGCGCGGCGGCGTCTGGACCGGCTCGTCTCCCCGGCGCACGCTTCGGACACCGCGGATCTGAAGGGCATCGCGCCGGCCCTGCTGGTCACCGCCGAGTACGACCTGCTACGGGCCGAGGGCGAGCGGTACGCCGAGCGGCTTCGGGGCGTGGGGGCGCTCGTCGAGCACCATGAGGTGCGTGGGGCCGATCACGGGTACGACGGGCAGGACGACGCCAAGGCCCGCGAGGTCTACACCCTGATCGCACGGCATGTACGGGAGGCGACGGGCGCCGCCTGAACGCCGGGTCGCCGACCGTCCCCCGACCGGCCCGCGTACGTTCCTTCTACCGGCCCGCGTACATTCCTTCGCCGATCCCTCAGCTGTTCCGCACCATCGGCGCCGGCTCGCTGCGCACCTCGGGGGTGTACTCCTCCGGGCAGGTGACCCGCACGTTCACCGAGACGGGCCGGGCGGTCGAACTCCTGTCGGCCGAGGCCCAGACGGGCTGAACCGCCGGGGCGGACGTCGAGGTGGTCCTGCCGCCCCTTCCAGGGCTCCAGGACATCCCCGCGACGAACCCCGCCATCAGCAGGGTCACCGCCACGACGACCCACCAGGGCAGCCCTGCCTTGGCCATGAACGCGACGACAGCCACCAGTGCGAGAAATGCCGTCACGTTTCTGATCCCCCATCAACTGTCAACTCACCTGCCCCCGACGTCCCGAGAGCCGCCCTGCATCACTACGGGCATATGACGCAACAATACGCGAGACCGTCGTATAACCCAGTTCGGTTCATCTGTACATATGGCTCGTCCGTACATATGACGGACGCCACTCACCGCGGGTGCTGCGGTGAGTGGCGTCTGCCCTCGCCCCCGGTCGGCGCGCGCGCCGGTCAGTGCGCGCCCATGAGCTCCTGCTCCCTGTCGCTCCCGGCCGTCCGCTTCGAGCCGCGCAGAGCGGCGATCCCGATGAAGACCATGGACGACAGTCCCGCGAGCGCGAAGGCCGTGAAGCCCCAGTCGCCCTTGTTGGCGGCGAGCAACTGGCCGCCCAGCCACGGCCCGAAGACGGCGCCGAAGCGGCCCATGCCGGAGGTCCAGCCGACGGCGGTGGCGCGGTTCTCCGGGCGGGAGCGGATCGAGACGGTCGCGTAGATCATGGTCTGCGCGCTGTTGAGGAACACACCGGTCAGGAACACCACCGTGAAGGTGACCGCCAGCGGCATGTGAACGCTGAGCAGGAAGACCCCGGCGGCGGTCAGCGCGAACCAGATCGCCGAGATCCGCGGGGCGCCGAACCGGTCGGAGGCGCGGCCGGCGACCAGCATGCCGACGATGCCGCCGAGGTTGAACAGGACCACGAAGGTCAGCGCCGAGCCGAGGTTGTAGCCCTCGCCGCGCATCAGGGTGGGCAGCCAGGTGGCGACTCCGTAGACGAGGAGCAGTCCGCCGAAGGAGGCCAGCCAGTAGAGGAGGGTCTGGGTCCATTCGCCGCCCCGGAAGAGGTTGGCCAGGGAGTTCCAGCGGTCGGTGGCGGCCTCCTCGCCGCGGCCCTTGGCGACGAGGAAGCTCAGCGACTCGGGCAGGAACCTCGCGAGCACCGGCACGAAGAGCAGCGGCAGCGCGCAGAACCAGAACGCGGCCCGCCAGCCGAGGGGTTCGACGACCCACAGCGCGACGTACGCGGAGAGGATGCCGCCCGCGTGGTGGGCGGTCATCAGCATGCCGATGGTGAGGGCGCCGCGGCCGCGCGGGGCGAAGTCGGAGACCATGCTGATCGCGGTGGGCAGCAGACCGCCGAGGCCGACGCCGGCGAGTGTGCGGCCGAGACCGAACACCCCGACACTGCCCGCCATCGCGCACAGCCCGGAGGCCAGCGAGAACAGCGCGACGCAGGCGACCATCAGCTTCTTGCGGCCGATCCGGTCGGCGACCGTGCCCGCGGTCAGGGCGCCGACCAGCATGCCGAAGGTGGCGTAGCTGCCCAGGTCACCGGCCCGGTCGGGGGTGAGGCCGAGGGCCTCCTCCT
Source organism: Streptomyces sp. V4I8 (assembly GCF_041261225.1). Lineage (GTDB taxonomy): Bacteria > Actinomycetota > Actinomycetes > Streptomycetales > Streptomycetaceae > Streptomyces. The sequence continues at coordinate 9,024,346 of NZ_JBGCCN010000001.1, read as the reverse complement.
CCAGCATGTGGGGCAGTACCGAGCCGTAGATGAACATGTCCAGGCCGTCGAAGAGAACGGCCAGCCAGCACAGGCCGACGGCGAGTACGGCCAGTCTGCCGACGCGAGCGGTCGGGGAGGGGGAGGAGGACATCCTTGTTTTCCTCTCGTGCGTTGTGCGCCAGACGCTAAGGAGCCCGATCGAGAGAGTCAACAGTTTTGTCAACAATCTCAGCGACAATCCAGCGACGTCTGGAGAAGCGCCCTCTCAGGCGACCGGCGGGGTTCCGTGCGTGTGGAAGGACTCGATCGTCTTCAGGCCCCATGCCTGTCCCTTGGCCCGCTCGGCCTCGGTCCAGGTGATCAGCGGCCAGTCGGGGGCCAGCACCAGCCGGGTGAGCGGGTTGCACAGCTCGATGCGGTTGCCGCCGGGCTCGTAGACGTACAGGAAGAACGTCTGCTGGATGGCGTGCTTGTGCGGGCCCGTCTCGATGAACACGCCGCTGTCGATGGCGAGGTCGGCGGCGCGCAGGATGTCCTCGCGGGTGTCGGTCGCGAAGGCGATGTGGTGCAGCCGGCCGGCGGAACCGGTCCAGTCGGAGGTGTAGACGACGTCGTACGACTTGTTGGTGAAGGTCAGCCAACGGGCTGCGATCTTCCCGGAGTCCAGCTGGATCTGCTCGGTGGGCCGGGCGCCCAGCACCTGTTCCTGGAACCCGGCGTTGGCGAGCACGTCCGCGGCGAGGAAGTTGATGTGGTCGAGCCGTCGTACGCCGACGCCCCGGTTGGGCTTGGCCTGCGGCTGGTTCTTGAGCGCGGGCTTGAGCCCATGCGGTGACTGGTAGTACTCGCTCTCCCAGTACAGGGCGTGCTCGTGCCCGTCCGGGTCGGTGGTGAGGTACAGCTTGCCGAGGCCGGGCTCGTCCTCGACCCATTTGCCGGAGCCGCCGGCCGCCTCGATACGGCGGTGCAGTGCCTCCTCGCTGGAGGTGCGCAGGGCGAGCCGGCCGAGGCCGGGCTGTTCGCGGGCGGTCAGCGTCAGGCTGTGGTGCTCGTAGTCGTCGAAGGTCCGTAGATGGACCGTGCCACCGTCCTGACCGTTGACGGTGAGGCCCAGGTAGTCGGTGAAGAAGGCGACGCTGGCGTCCAGGTCCGGGGTGAACAGCTGGGCGTGGCCGATGTGGGCGATGTCGCCGAGCGGCGGGGTCATCGGGGGCCTCCGGGGGTGGGCGCGGGGAGTGGGGCCGTCTCGGCGGACCGGGGGAAGACGGTGCCGTCGAAGATCTTGCGGGCCGTACGGACGACGGCGGTGCGGCGGGCGGTGGGAAGGCCTGCGGAGTCGGTGCCGAGGCCGCTCTCGATGTCCAGGAATCCCGTGGGGTGTTCGATGCGGACGCGGTCGCCGTCGGCGGACAGCTCCGCGAGGTCGGCGCCGACGCCGCCTTCGACGCGCAGCCCGGCGGCGACACTGGCGGCCCCGAGCACACCGATGGACGTATGGCAGCGGACCGGGATGAAGGTGCGGGTGGTGACCGCGCCGCCGTGGCGGGGCGGGGCGAGGAGGGTGACCTTGGGGACGGCGCCGTCCGAGACGTCGCCGAGTCCCATCAACTGGCCCGCCGCCCGCCGGAGTTCATGGATCCGGTCGGCGAGCGCCAGGTCCTCCTCCAGGCCCTTGGGCGACTCGTAGCCGGTGACCTTGAGGGCGGCGGCCTGGACGAGGACGGTCGGCATGCCGTTGTCCACACAGGTCACCGGGATGTCGTCGATCATGTCGCGGACGTTGCCGGTGGGCAGCAACTGCCCAGCACCGGGCGGGAATTCGATCACCACCGGGGCTGCCCTGCCGGGCACGCCCGAGATCTCGGCGTCTCCGGTGTAGTCGACGCGGCCGCCCGGGGTCGGGAAGGTCGCCGTGGCGAAGTCGCCGGAGTTGACCATCCGGATCCGTACGGAGGTCGCCTCCTCCCCCGCCGGGACCAGCCCGCGCTCCACGGCGAACGGGCCGATGCCGGCGAGGATGTTCCCGCAGTTCTGACGATCACTCACTTCCGACTGTTCGACGGCGACTTGGAGGAAGAGATAGTCGACGTCGGCCCGCGGATCGGTCGAGGGCGACACGACGGCCACCTTGCTGGTGAGGGGGTGGGCGCCGCCCAGGCCGTCGATCTGCCGCTCGTCCGGGCTGCCCATGACCCGCAGCAACAGCTCGTCGCGGGCGGCGGGGTCGGCGGGCAGGTCCTCGGCCAGGAAGTAGGCGCCCTTGGAGGTGCCGCCGCGCATCAGCATGCAGCGGATCTCCACGGGCCCGGTCACGGCCGGCCCTCCTCGCGGACGTACTCGTCGTAGGACGTGTACGTCACGCCGAGCCGGACGAGCTTCTCCCGCAACCCGTAGCGGTCCAGGCCGAGTTGCCCGTCGAGGAAGGCGGCGCGCGTGGCGGCCTCCTTGGCCTCGCGGGCCTCGGCCTTCCCGACCGTCTCGCGGGCCCGTTCGCGGGGGACGACGACCACGCCGTCGTCGTCGGCGAGGATCACGTCGCCGGGGCGGATGACCTGGCCGTCGATGGCGACGGGTACGTTCACCGAGCCGCCGGTGGCTTTGACGGTGCCCTGCGCGCTGACCGCCCGGGACCAGGCGGCGAAGCCCATGTCGCGCAGCTCCTGGGTGTCACGGATGCCGGTGTTGATGACGACGCCGCGCACGCCGCGCTGCTGGAGGGCGGTCGCGAACAGCTCGCCGAACAGGCCGTCGGTGGACGGGGAGGTGGTGGTGACGACGAGGATGTCGCCCTCGCCGCACTGCTCCACGGCGGCGTGGATCATGAGGTTGTCGCCGGGCCAGCTCAGCACCGTCACGGCGGTACCCGCGACCCGTACGCCCTGCTGGACGGGACGGATCCCGGGGCCCAGCAGGCCGGTTCGCCCCATCGCCTCGCTCACCGTCGCCACGCCGAAGCCGGCCAGCGCGTCGACGTCCTTCAGCTCCGCCTTCGGCGGGTTGGTGACGATCACGCCGCTCATGCCAGCTCCTTCGCGATCTGCGGGTAGGGGCGCATGTACGCCTCGGCCATGGTCTTGTGGGCCAGGCCCAGGTTGGGTCCGGCGTTGCGCTTGAGCTGGACGCCGCGGCGGACGGCGAGGTCGGTGTAGTAGTCCCACAGGTGCTGCTGGGCGCCGAGGCACTCCATGGCCTTGCGCTTGGTCTCCCACACCTCGGTGATGTCGAGCAGGACCTCGGGCTTGAAGCCGCTCATCTCGGGCTGGTGCGGCTCGAAGTAGAAGACCGGCGGGGCGCCGATGATCTCGCCCTCGCCCGGGTAGCCGATGGCCTGGGCGAGGACCCGGGCCTCCAGGGCCATGCGGTTGGCGGCCGGGTGGTCGCCGTTGTACGGGTCCTCGGTCGGGTGGGTGAGCACGACGTCGGGCTGGGTGTCCCGATAGACCGCGACGAGCCGGTCGGTGAGCTCGGCGGTGGCGACGAGCGGGTAGTCACCGGCGTCGAAGAAGCGGACCTCGGCGCCGAGGGTGGCGGCGGCGCGCTCGGCCTCGTCGCGGCGTATCGCCTTGATCTCGTCGAGCTTCCTGCCCTCGCGCCAGGCCATGACGGACTCGCCCCGCTCTCCGAAGGTCAGGCAGGCGATGGTGACCTTCTCGCCCCGGGAGGCGGCCAGGGCGATCGCTCCGCCCGCCCGCCACACGAAGTCCCCGGCGTGCGCGGTGACGACGAGGGTGCAGCGTGGCGGGGATGAGGGTTCCCCCGCGCGAGGTTGTTCGAGCGTGGGGGAGGGCGCATCGGCATGCGTCATTGCAGGTTCTCCTTGAGTGACAGGTGTGCGCCCGCCCCCCCGTGCGCTTCAGCCGCGCGGCGACTCGTCGGACTCAGTCGCGCAGCGCCTCGATCACGCTGGTGAGGTGGGCGCGGACGGCCGCCTCGGCCGCCTGCGGGTCCCTGGCCCGGATCGTCTGGATCATGGCCAGATGCTCGTTCAGGGAGTGCTGCGGACGGCCGGGCCTGAGCGCCAGCTGGAAGCGGTGGCGCACCAGTTGTGCGTTGAGCCGCTCCAGCAGCTCCACGGCCGTGCGCTGGCCGGAGAACTCCCGGATCCTGGCGTGCAGTTCCTGGTTCAGCTCCGAGTACGTCATCGGCTCGCCGTCGGCCACGGCCTTGGTCATCGCCGTGCCCAGGTCCGCCAGCTGGGTCAGCTGCTCGTCGCTGGCCGCGACGGCGGCCTTCGCCGCGCAGAGCCCCTCCAGGACCATGCGGCACTCGGTGATGCCGACCGCTTCCTCCACGGTCACCACCCGCACCCGCGAGCCACGGTTGCGGATCCGCTCGACCAGTCCCTGAGCCTCCAGATCGATGAGCGCCGCACGGATGCTGGCCCGTGTCACACCGAACTGCTCGGCGAGCTCGTTCTCCACCAGCCGCTGCGCCGGTGCCATCTCGCCGTGCAGGATCGCCTGCCGCAACTGCGCGAACGCATGCTGCTTGGCCTGCTCCCCGGTGCTCGGACGGGCTTCTTTCGGCATGTGCCCTCCCTGAGTGAGTGCCTGTCGAACGTAAATCTAGTCAAACATAATTGTCAACAATTTTGTCCGCTGTTCGTTCGGCCGCGACGGAGTGTCCGCCCGCTCCCGCCGACACCCCACACTCTGTCCAGGCCGGTCCCCCGCTCCGCCCGGCTAGGGTCGTCCGCATGACGCACAGCTTCGTTCTCTACATCCCCGACGCCGAGCTCGAACCCGAGCCCCTCGCTCCCGAGCAGATCGTCTCCGGGACGCCCGAGGTGACCGGGAAGGTCGTCTGGGAGTCGGAGGACGGGCGTCAGGTGCGGGGCGTCTGGCAGATCACACCGGGCGTGGTCACCGACACCGAGGCCGACGAGCTGTTCGTCGTGGTCAGCGGGTCGGCCACCATCGAGGTCGAGGGCGGGCCGACGCTGACGGTGGGGCCGGGCGACATGGCCGTACTGCGCGAGGGCGACCGTACGACGTGGACGGTGCACGAGACGCTGCGCAAGGCGTACGCGATCAACCTGTGAGCGAGGGACCGGCGGGGAGTGGGGGCGCCGTCGAGCCCCGGATCTCCAACGTCGGTACGGCGAGGCGGACTTCACCCGCTCCCCCGCCGCCCTCGAACCGGTCGAGCAGACAGCGGGCCGCGCGGCGGCCGACCTCGTGGCTGGCGTTGTCGACCGTGGTGAGCCACACGTGGCGCAGGCGGGCGATGCTGGTGTTGTCGTAGCCGACGACGGAGAGATCGCGCGGCACCCGCAGTCCCGACTCCTCGGCGGCCGACAGCGCACCGATGGCGGCGATGTCGTTCACGGCGAAGACGGCGGTCGGCCGGTCCGCGCGGCTGAGCAGCCGGACCGTCGTCCGGTAGCCGCCCTCCTCGGTCATGTCGCTCGCCTCGACGACCGCCTCGGCCCCGAGGCCGTGCGCCCGCATCGTCGCCTCGAAGCTCCGCCGGCGCAGCTCACCGACCGCGCCGTAGCCGGCGATGTGCGCGATGCGCCGGTGCCCGAGGCCGATCAGGTGCTCGGTGACCAGCCGGGCGCCCCGCTCGTCGTCGTTGGCGACGACGTCCACGCCGGGCAGCAGCGGCTCGCGCGCGCCCGCCACCACCACCGGGAGGCGTTCGGCGACCGCGCCGAGCGCGGCGGGGTCGGGCAGTGTGCCGACCACGACCAGGCCGTCCACCCCGAGGTCCAGGAAGGGGCCGGCCGGGTCCTGTCCGGTACGGCGGTTGAGGCGGGCGTCGGCCAGGAGCATGCGCAGGCCGTTGTCGTGCAGGAGTGAGTTCAGGCCGTCGAGCATGTCGACGAACCAGGGGTTGCGCAGGTCGTTCAGGAGGACGCCGACCGTGCGGGTGCGCTGCTCGCTGAGGCTGCGCGCGGCGGCGTTCGGGCGGTAGCCGAGTTCGCGTACGGCCCGCAGGACGGCCTCCCGCTTCTCCGGGCGCACCTGGTCCGAGCCGCGCAGCACGAGCGAGACCAGTGACTTGGAGACGCCGGCCCGGTCGGCCACATCACGGATCGTCGGCGCTCTCATGGACATGGACCGTTCCACGCGGTGCCGGGCCTTGTCAAAGGCGAAGGCAGGGGTTGACACCGGTGCCGGGCCGCACCCAAGGTGAGCTCGACACGAAATGGACCGGTCCAAAGAGGGGCTGCAATGGTGGACACGCTCGGCGTCGCCGTCGTCGGATTCGGCTGGATGGGGCGGGTGCACACCCAGGCGTACGCCCGCGTCCCGCACCACTACCCGGCGCTGCCCCTGCGTCCGGAGCTGGTGACCGTCGCCGAGGAGGTGCCCGGGCGGGCCCAGGAGGCCGCCGCGCGGTTCGGGTTCGCCACGGCGACCCGCGACTGGCGCGACGTGGCCGCCGACCCCCGCGTGCAGGCGGTCAGCATCACCGCCCCGAACTTCCTGCACCGCGCGATCGGCGTCGCGATGGCCGAGGCCGGCAAGCACATCTGGATCGAGAAGCCGGTGGGCCTGACCGCAGAGGACGCCCGCGCGGTGGCGGACGCGGCCGCCAAGGCCGGCGTACAGAGCGCGGTCGGCTTCAACTACCGCAACGCGCCCGCCGTCGAGACCGCCCGCGACCTGATCGCCGCCGGTGAGATCGGCACCGTCACGCATGTCCGCATCCGCCTCTTCAGTGACTACGCCGCTCACCCGCAGGGTGCCCTGACCTGGCGTTACGAGCGCGAGCGCGGCGGCAGCGGAGTCCTCGGCGACCTCGCCTCGCACGGCGCCGACCTGGCCCGCTTCCTGCTCGGCGACATCACCTCGCTGACCGCCGACACCGCGGTCTTCGTCCCGGAGCGGGCCCGTCCGACCGGCGCCACCGCCGGGCACACCCTGGCCACCGGGGAGCTCGGCCCCGTCGAGAACGAGGACTACGTCAACTGTCTGCTGCGCTTCGCCTCCGGCGCCCGCGGCGTGCTGGAGGCCTGCCGGGTCTCGGTCGGCGAGCAGAACAACTACGGCTTCGAGGTGCACGGCACCAAGGGCGCGGTGTTCTGGGACTTCCGTCGCATGGGCGAGCTCGGCATCAGCCGCGGCACCGCCTACCAGGACCAGCCGGTCAGCACGGTGTACGTCGGCCCGGGCGCCGGCGAGTTCGGTGCCTTCCAGCCGGGTGCGGCGAACGCCATGGGCTACGACGACCTCAAGGTCGTCGAGGCGTACCGCTTCCTGCGCTCGGTCGCCGAGGGCACCCCGCAGGGGGCCACCCTCGACGACGCCGTGCGCAGCGCCGCCGTACTGGACGCGATGGTGCGCTCGGCGGAGAGCGGCGCGTGGGTGGACGTGGCCGCGGGAGGGTGACGGCCGGTATCAGCGCGCCCTTCGGGCCCGCCGGCCGATGGCCACCTTGACCGGGGCCATGACCAGCCAGAGCCACATGGCGGTCTCGCCGTAGGCCAGGGCGAGCGGGACGCTGGCGACGAAGACGACCACCGTCACCGAGAGGTCGAGCACGAAGAGCCCGAAGCCCTCCGGCGGCTGCGTCGCACCGCGCAGCCAGGGTCGCCGGACCAGGACGAGGAGCACCGCGAGGTCGGCGGCACCGAGGGCGGCGACCGCCGCCGCGTAGATGGCGACGGACTCGGGCTCTCCGCCGTACTCGGAGAGGAGCTTGGTGGGGAAGGGCAGCAGGGCCGCGATGCTCAGGCCCACGATGGACAGGGTGATCACCTGCCCGTCGACCTGTCGGACGTAGCCGAAGATCCGGCGGTGTTCACGCCAGAAGGCGCCGAGCACCAGCACGCTGAGCGCGTAGGCACCGAGGTTCGGGATCAGTTCGTGCAGGGCGTCGTCGTACCCGTCCGAGCCCAGTCCCCGTGGGACGTAGAAGTCCAGGACGAGCAGCGTGATGGCGATGGCGAACACGCCGTCGGCGAGCGTCACCAGCCGCTCGGGCCCGCCGTCCGGGTTCGATTTCCACATGGGCACGACGGTAGGGAGCCGGGACCCGTCGAGCCGGTGTACACGCCAGGCGCATGCCCTCGATCGTCACCCGATGGGCGTGGGCATGTTGTACGGCGTCACCACCTGGATCGACGTCGGCAGCGTGGGTCCCGCCGGCGGCAGCGCACCATGGGCCCGCATCACGATGTGGCAGGCCTCGCGCATGTCCTGGCGCAGGTCGTGGTGGAGGACGGCGGACAGGCGGTGCTCGCGCAGCAGACGGGTGTTGTCCTGGTCGAGGTCGTGCGCGACGAACACCGCGCACTCCCGGCCCAGGTCCCCGAAGGCCCGCAGCGTGGCGATGTTGCCGCCGCCGATCGAGTAGACGGCACGGATGTCCGGGTCACGCTCCAGCGCGGCCCGGACCAGGTCGTACTGGGTGGCGTCCAGCCCCTGCCCCTCGGCGATCTCGACGAGTGTGCGGTCGGGATGGAGGGTCCGCATGGCGCTGCGGAAGCCCATCTCACGCTCCTCCTCGTTGCGGAAGAAGCCGCTGCTGAGGCTGGTGAGCACATTGCCGGGGCGTTCGCCGAGCCACTGGCCCATGAGGTACGCGGCGGTCGCCCCGGCGGCCCGGTTGTCGATGCCGACATAGGCGAGGCGGGCGGTGGAGGGCAGGTCGGTCACCAGCGTCACCACCGGGATGCCGGCCTCCGCGAGCCGGGCGACGGCGGCGGTGACCTCGGGGACGTCCGGGGCCTTGAGGATCACGCCCTGCGAGCCGCGCCGGGCGATGCGGTCCAGCGTCCGGGTCAGCTCCGGCATCGGCCCGGTCTCCCGGAAGTGGAAGCGTGAGCGCACCACGGCCGGGTGCAGGGACGGCAGCTCGGCCTCCAGGGCGGCGCGTACGGCGGTGGTGAACCGCTCGGGCGCCTGCACCACCATGTCGATCATGAAGGTACGGCCCACCAGCCGGACCTGGGTGCGCTGCCGGTCCAGATCGGCGATCGCCTGCCGGACCTCCCGCGCGGTGCTCTCGCGCACCCCTCCCCTGCCGTTCAGGACCCGGTCCACCGTGGCCTCGCTCAGGCCCGCCTGACGTGCTATTTCCCGGATCGGGAAGGGGTGGCCCATACGGCGGCTCCTTGAGGGGTTTTTGATGGGCGGCTGCTGGTTGTTCGACGGGATTGTCATGACAAGAATGGCAGCGCTGAGTCGCCCCTGTCACCGAGCCTGTCATCGAGAGGACACCGATGTCCTTCACCTCCGTCCACCGCCGGGCCTGGCTGTCCGAGCGCGACTGTGACCTCGCCGACTTCCGTGGGCTCGTCGAACGGACCACCGACCTCGCCGACTTCCCGTACGCCTCCTCCGTGGAGCGCAACGTCCTGATCTACGACAGCGACCGCGTGCGCGAGGCCGACGACCTCCGTGCGGTACGGGCCGAACTGGTCCGCGCCCTCACCGAGGGGCCGGGCATCGTGGTCTTCCAGCGCGCCTTCCCGGACCCGGGGACCGTCGACCGGCTCAGCACCGTGTTCGACGCCCTGATCGCCGAGCAGCGCGCCTCGGGCGCCGACGCCGGCGACCACTTCGCCAAGCCGGGCGCCAACGACCGGGTCTGGAACGCGCTGGAGAAGGCGGCCCTCTACGACCCCGAGGCGTTCGCCGACTACTACGCCAACGACATCCTGGCCCTGGTCTCGGCCGCCTGGCTCGGGCCCGGCTACCAGGTGACCTCACAGGTGAACGTGGTCAACCCGGGCGGCGCGGCACAGACCGTGCACCGCGACTACCACCTGGGCTTCCTCTCCAACGAGGTGGCCGCCGCCTACCCGGCCCATGTCCACGTCCTCTCCCCCGTGCTCACCCTCCAGGGCGCCGTCGCGCACTGCGACATGCCGGTGGAGTCCGGGCCGACGATGTACCTGCCGTACTCGCAGCGGTACGAGCCCGGCTATCTGGCGTGGCGGCTCCCGGAGTTCCAGGCGTACTTCGAGGACCACCACGTCCAGCTTCCCCTCGCCAAGGGCGACGCGGCCTTCTTCAACCCGGCGCTCTTCCACGCGGCCGGCACCAACCGGTCGGCGGACATCCGACGCATGGCGAACCTGCTCCAGGTGTCCTCCGCGTTCGGGCGGGCCATGGAGACCGTGGACCGCGAGGCCGTCGCCAACGCCGTGTACCCCGTGCTGCTGGGGCGGCAGAGCGAGGGCGCGGGCGAGGCGTGGACGGCGAACGTGATCGCCGCGAGCGCCGAGGGCTACCCCTTCCCCACCAACCTCGACAGCGACCCGCCGGTGGCCGGGCTGGCCCCGCCCTCGCAGGCGGACGTCATCCGGCGCGCGTTGCGCGAGACATGGACCCCCGAGGCCCTGCGGGACGGACTGCGGGCCGGCGCCGAGCGGCGCCAGAGCTGACCAGAACCGAAAGGACCCGGAAAGACATGGGACTTCTCGACCACAAGGTGGTCCTCGTCAACGGAGGCAGCCAGGGGGTCGGCGCCGCCATCGCACGGGCGGCCGTCCGCGAGGGTGCGGTCGTCGCCGTCACCGGACGCCGCCCGGAACCCGGTGAGGCGCTGGTGGCCGAACTGGCCGCCGACGGCGGCAAGGCCATGTTCGTACAGGCCGACCTGTCGGACGCCGAGCAGGCGAAGGCCTCCGTCGCCGAGGTCGTCGACGCGTACGGCCGGATCGACTGCCTGGTCAACTCGGCGGGGCTGACGTCCCGGGGCACCCTGCTCGACACCACGCCCGAACTGTTCGACCAGCACATCGCCATCAACCTCAAGGCGCCGTTCTTCGCCATGCAGGCCGCCGTCTCCGACATGGTCGCGCGCAAGGCCCCCGGCACGATCGTCAACATCATCACGTCCTCGGCGCACGGCGGTCAGCCGTTCCTCGCCCCGTATGTCTCCGCCAAGGCCGGCCTCATCGGCCTGACCCGCAACGCCGCACACGCCCACCGCTGGGACCGGGTCCGGATCAACGGACTGAACATCGGCTGGACGGCCACGGAGGGGGAGGACGCGACGCAGAAGACCTTCCACGGAGCCGCGGACGACTGGCGGGAGCAGGCCGCCGCGAAGCTCCCGATGGGCAAGCTCGGCCAGCCGGACGAAATCGCCGACTTCGTGGTCTTCCTGCTCTCGGACCGGTCCGGGGTAGTGACGGGATCGGTGATCGACTGGGACCAGAACGTCTTGGGCGGCCTGGACTGAACCAGCCCGTCCGGCGCTTGAGGACGAGCCCGAAGGGCGATCGGGGTCTGGGGCGGAGCCCCAGCAACGGACAGCAACCACACACAGGAAAGCAGCGGAGCTCATGCGCATTGGAATTCTCGGCCTCGGCCGCATCGGCGCCTTCCACGCCGAGACCCTCTCCGGACTCGACGCGGTCGACTCCCTCGTCGTCACCGACCCGTTCGCGGACGCCGCCAAAGCCGCCGCGGAGCGGTTCGGTGCCGAGGTCGTGGACTCGCCCGAGGCCCTGCTGGCCGCCGGCGTGGACGGCATCGTCGTCGCCGCCGCGACCGACGCCCACCCCGCGCTGATCCTGGCCGGGGTCGAGGCCGGCATCCCCGTCTTCTGCGAGAAGCCCGTCGCCAAGACCATGAGCGAGGGCGTCCAGGTACTGAAGGCCGTCCAGGGCACGGACGTGCCGATCCAGATCGGCTACAACCGCCGCTTCGACACCGGGTTCGTCAACGCCCGCGCCGCCGTGCAGAGCGGCGAGCTCGGCAAGCTGCACACCGTCCGCTCGACCACCCTGGACCCGGCGCCGCCGCCGGCCGCCTACATCGCCGCCTCCGGTGGCATCTTCCGGGACTGTTCGGTGCACGACTTCGACATCATCCGCTGGGTGACCGGCCGTGAGGTGACCGAGGTGTACGCCGTCGGCGGCAACAGGGGCGCCGACTACATCAAGGAGGCGGGCGACGCCGACACCACCGGCGCGATCCTCACCCTCGACGACGGCACCATCGCGGTGGTCTCCAACTCCCGCCACAACGCCCGGGGTTACGACGTCCGCATGGAGATCCACGGCTTCACCGACTCCATCGCGGTCGGCCTGGAGGACAAGCTGCCGCTGCGCTCCGTCGAGCCCGGCGTGACGTTCCCGGCGGGCACCCCGCACGACTTCTTCATGGACCGCTTCACCGCCGCCTACCGCGCCGAACTCACCGCGTTCACCGAGGTCGTGGCCGGCACACGGCCCTCCCCCTGCACCATCGAGGACGCCCTGGAGGCCGGCTGGATCGCCGACGCGTGCACACTGTCGCTGCGCGAGCACCGTCCGGTGACGATCGAGGAGGTACGGCAGGGATGAACGACTCGGGCCGGGAACCACTGCGCATCGGAGTACTGGGCGCGGCACGCATCACCGAACTGTCCCTCGTCGGCCCGGCCCGGACCACCGGCCACCGCCTCGTGGCGGTGGCCGCGCGCGACCGGTCCCGCGCCGAGGCGTTCGCCGTCGAGCACGACGTGGAGCGGGTGGTGGACTCGTACGCCGACCTGCTCGCCGATCCCGAGGTGGAGGTCGTCTACAACCCGCTCGCCAACGGTCTGCACGGGCCGTGGAACCTCGCCGCGCTCGCGGCCGGCAAGCACGTCCTGACGGAGAAGCCGTCGGCGAGCAACGCCGAGGAGGCGGCCGAGGTGCGGGAGGCGGCGGCCAAGGCCGGGACGGTCTTCATGGAGGCCTTCCACTACCTCTTCCACCCGGTCACGCGGCGCCTGCACGAGATCATCGAAAGCGGTGAACTGGGCGAGCTGCGGCGGGTGGAGACTCTGGTCGCCATTCCGGCGCCCGGCGACTGGGACCCGCGCTGGTCGCTGCCACTCGCGGGCGGCGCGCTGATGGACCTCGGCTGCTACAGCCTGCACGCGGTGCGGATGCTCGCGCCGTGGGTGGGCGGTGCGCCGCGACTCGTCTCCGCGCGCGGCGGGGAACGGGTGGGCGCGCCCGGCGTCGACGAATGGCTGGACGCCGAGCTGGAGTTCCCGGGCGGGGCGACCGCGTCCGCGCGCTGCCACATGGCGTACGACGAACTGGAGATGAGCTGCCGGATCGTGGGCTCGGCCGGTGAGGCGCTCGCGCCGAACTTCGTGCTGCCGCACCACGACGACCGGGTCGTGGTGCGTACGGCGGACGGCGAGCGGACGGAGCGGCTCGGCACGCGCTCGTCGTACACCTACCAGCTGGAGGCGCTGGCCGCCCACATACGCCGGGACGCTCCGCTCGCGCTGGACGCGGACGACGCCCTGGCGACCATGTCGCTGATCGACGAGTCCTACCGCGCGGCGGGGTTCGAGCCGCGACCGCGTACGGCCCTCGCGGGCTGAGGGCAGAGCAGGACGCGGAGCACGAACGGAGCACGAAGGAGGGCCGGGGGAAACTCCCCGGCCCTTCAGCTCGTCATCAGACGTACAGCCCGTCGTCAGACGTACAGCGCCGGCCGGTCGACCAGGTCCACCGCGACCCGGCCGCCCTCCTCCAGCGCCCGTACGCCCGCCTCGCACACCGCGGCCACGGCGTACCCGTCCCACGCGCTGGGGCCGGTGACCTCGCCGCGCCGGGTGGCGTCCACCCAGGCCTGGACCTCACGGTCGTAGGCGTCGGCGAACCGCTCGATGTAGTCCTGGGCGATGATGCCGCCCCAGCGGCCGGCCGCGTGGGTGACCATGGCGTGGCCGTCGCCGACGCGGGCGGTGCCGCGTTCGCAGACGACCTCGGCCTGGACCTGGTAGCCGAAGCCGCAGTTGACGAAGATCTCGACGTCGACGATGGCGCCGCCGTCGGTCTCGAAGACCACGAACTGCGGGTCCCGGATGGCGTCGGGCGCGTTGCCGGACGGCGTCGGCGCGTGCACGGTGACGGCCGTGATCTCGTGGCCGAGCAGCCAGCGCGTCACGTCCATCTCGTGCGTCACCGAGTCGTTGATGAGCATCTCGGACGTCCAGCCGGGCGGGCTGGCGACATTGCGGTGCCGGTTGTGCAGCATCAGGGGGCGGCCCAACTGGCCTGTCTCCAGCAGGGCCTTGAGCTTCATGTACTCGGCGTCGTAACGCCGCATGAAGCCCACCTGGACGCGGCGCCGGCCCAGCTTCTGCTCCGCCTCCAGCACCCGCAGCGCGGAGGCCGCGTCGGGGGTGAGCGGCTTTTCGCACAGCACCGGCAGGTCGTGCTCGAAGGCGGTGAGGAGGGCCGCCTCGTGGGCGGGGCCCGGCGAGGCGACGATCACCGCGTCGACATCGGCCGCCGCCATCGCGGCGGCCGGGTCGGTGTGCGCGGTGCAGCCGTCGACGCGGGCCGCGACCGATTTGGCGCGTTCCGCGTCGACGTCCACGACGGCGGTCACCCGTGCCCCGCTGGTGACCTCCTGGATGCGGCGCACATGGTCGGCGCCCATCTTTCCGGTACCGATGACTGCGACTCCGAGCGTGTGCGAACGCTGGGTCATGGTGATCGGCCGTCCTTTCGGGTCGTCAGGCGCCGCAGGACCTCAGGAACTTACGGGTGCGCACCGCGATGGGGAGCGGCTTGTCCGGCTCGCACGGGTACATGTCCTGCTCGACGATCGCGAACAGGTCCACGTTGAGCTTCTGCGCCGCCGTCAGGACCGGCCCCAACTCCGGTACGCCCGCCGGCGGTTCGCACATCACGCCACGCTGGACGGCGGGGCCGAACGGGATCTCGTTCCGCACCACGTCCGCGAGGATCTCCGGGTCGACCTGCTTGAGGTGCAGATAGCCGATGCGCTCGCCGTAGGTCTCGATCAGCTTGACGCTGTCGCCACCGCAGTAGGCGTAGTGACCGGTGTCCAGGCAGAGGTTGACCAGGTCGGAGTCGGTCGAGTCGAGGAAGCGCTCGACGTGGTCCTCGGTGTCGATGTGGGTGTCGGCGTGCGGGTGCACGACGATGTCGAGGCCGAACTTCTCCTTCACCTCGTGACCGAGGCGCTCCATGCCCTTGGTCAGGTGGGCCCACTGCTCGCCGGTGAGCTCCGGCGGCTCCAGGATCTCGGCGGTCTTGTCGTCCCGCCAGAACGACGGGATGACGACCAGGTGCTTCGCGCCCATGGCCTGGGTGAGCGAGGCGACCTCGCTGACGTGCTCCCAGGTGGACTCCCAGACGGAGGGGCCGCGGTGCAGTCCGGTGAAGATGGTGCCGGCCGACACCTTGAGGTTGCGCTTGTTGATCTCGTCGGTGAGGCGGGCCGGGTCGGTGGGGAGGTAGCCGTACGGGCCCAGTTCTATCCAGTCGTAGCCGGCCTCGGAGACCTCGTCGAGGAAGCGTTCCCAGGGCACCTGGACGGGGTCGTCGGGGAACCAGACGCCCCAGGAGTCGGGGGCCGAGCCGACCCGGATTCGGTCGAGCGCAGGGGTCATGTCAGGACTTCCCTTCGGTGGACGCCACGGGTGCGGTGAGGTCTTCCTCTTCGGGGAGTTCCTCGACGTCGACACCGCGGACCTGGCTCAGCTCGTGCTTGAGCGCGGCCAGTTCGGTGCCGCCGGCCATGTGGTTGGTGAGTTCTTCGAGGCTGACCTCGGCGCGGGAGGCGTTGAGCTCCATCGTGCCCAGGCGCAGGACGCTGAAGTGGTCGCCGACCATATAGGCGTGGTGCGGGTTGTGGGTGATGAAGATGACGCCCAGGCCCTTCTCGCGCGCGGCGGCGATGTACTTGAGCACCACGCCGGACTGCTTCACGCCGAGGGCGGCGGTGGGCTCGTCCAGGATGAGGACGCGGGCGCCGAAGTAGACGGCGCGGGCGATCGCCACGCACTGGCGCTGGCCGCCGGACAGGGTGCCGATGGGCTGCTCCAGGTCATCGAGGATGATGCCCATGTTGCGCAGCTCTTCGTCGGCGGTCTTCTTCATCCGCTCGATGTCGAGACGGCGCAGCGGCCAGGAACCCTTGGTCATCTCGGAGCCGAGGAAGAAGTTGCGCCACACCGGCATCAGCGGGACGACGGCGAGGTCCTGGTAGACGGTGGCGATACCGGCGTCGAGGGCCTCGCGCGGGGTGGAGAAGCGGACGGGTTCGCCGTCGACGAGGAACTCGCCCTCGGTGTGCTGGTGCAGACCCGAGATGATCTTGATGAGGGTGGACTTGCCGGCGCCGTTGTCGCCCAGGACACAGGTGACCTGGCTGGGGAACACCTTCAGGTCGACGCCGTGCAGGGCACGGATGTTGCCGTAGGACTTGCCCGCCCCGCGCAGTTCGACGATCGGGGCGTCCTTCTCCGGGGCCTTGTCCTGGAGGACGGCACCGTGCGTGCCGGTCTTTTCGGTGGTCATTCAGGTCACCTCCTGGTCGCTGTGCGCTGGACCCATAGATTGATGAGGACGGCACCGAGGAGCATCACGCCGAGGAAGGCCTTGAACCAGTCGGGGTTCCAGCCGGCGTAGACGATGCCCTGCTGGACCATGCCGAACATGAACGCGCCGAAGACCGGGCCGATCGCGGAACCGGCACCACCGGTCAGCAGACAGCCGCCGATGACGGCCGCGGCGATGTAGATGAGCTCCTGGCCCACACCCTCGCCGGACTGCACGGTGTTGAACGAGAACAGCTGGTGCATACCGACGAACCAGGCGCCGAAGCCGACCAGCATGAACAGGGAGATCTTCGTGAACGTCACCGGGACACCCACGGCGCGGGAGGACTCCTTGTTGCCGCCCACCGCGAAGATCCAGTTGCCGTACCTCGTGCGCAGCAGCACCCACGTCGCCAGTGCCGCGAAGACCAGCCACCACACCACCGTGATCTTCACGTTCACGCCGCCGACCTCGAAGGACGAGGCGAAGAGCGCCTTGGCCTGGTCGAAGCCGTCCATGTCGCTGATGTCGTCGGTGGCGACGTTGCCGGTGATCAACTTGGTGACCGCGAGGTTCACGCCCTGGAGGATCAGGAACGTGCCCAGGGTGACCAGGAAGCTGGGCAGACCGGTCTTGACCAGCAGCCAGCCGTTGAACAGGCCGATCGCGAGGGACACGATCAGGGCGACGATCACGCCGACCCAGACGTTCATGCTCAGCTGATAGGCGGTCATGCTGGCCGTCAACGCGGAAGTGATCACCGCGACACCGGCGGACAGGTCGAACTCGCCGCCGATCATCAGCAGCGCGACCGGCAGGGCCATGATCCCGATCGTCGACGACTGATACAGGATGTTCGCCATCGAACTGCCGTCACGCACGGCCGGGGCCGTGATGAGGAAGAAGATCAGCACCGCGACGGCGCCGAGGAAGACACCGACCTCGGGACGGGCGAGGAGGCGCAGCGCCAGGGGGCGCTCCTTGGTCCGCCCGTCGGATTCCTTGCCGGGGCCGGAGGCCGGCGGTGTGGTCACCGCCGGCTCAGCCTGTCGGGTCATGCTCATCACCGGGTGCCCTTCGCGGCGAACTTGTCGATCGTCTCGACATTCGTCTTGTCGACGAAGGCAGGTCCGGTCAGCACCGGTGCCTCGCCGCCGCCCATGTAGTTGCCGTTGTTCTTGTAGAGCCACAGGGAGTCGATGGCCAGGTACCCCTGGAGGTAGGGCTGCTGGTCGACGGCGAACTCGATGTCGCCCTTGCTGATCGCTCCGGTCAGTTCCTTGTTGAGGTCGAAGGTGGCGACCTTCGCCTTGCTGCCCGTCTCGTCCACGGACTGAGCGGCCGTCATCGCGAACGGGGCGCCGAGGGTGACGACGTAGTCGATGTCGCTGTCCGTCTTGAGCTTGGCGGTGATCGTGGACTTCACGGACGGCATGTCCGTGCCGTTGACGTTGAGGGTCTCGGTCGTGCCCTCGAAGGTCTTCTTCACTCCGTCACAGCGCTGGGTGAGGCCGATGTTGCCCTGTTCCTGGATGACACAGACGGCCTTCTTGGCGCCCTCCTCGTTCAGGCGCTTGCCGAGCGCCTCGCCGGCCACCGTCTCGTCCTGGCCGAAGAACTCCATCAGGCCGAGCTTCTGCCAGTCGCTCACACCGGAGTTGAGGCCGACGACCGGGATGTTCGCCGCCTTCGCCTTGGCGATGACGTCCTTCAGGGCGTCCGGCTTGGCGAGGGTGACCGCGATACCGTCGACCTTCTTGTCGATCGCGGTCTGCACAAGGGTGGCCTGGTTGCCCGCGTTCGGGTCGGCGGAGTAGTCCAGCTCGATGTTGTCCTTCGCGGCGGCCGCCTCGGCGCCCTTGCGGACGATGTCCCAGAAGGTGTCACCGGGCGCCTGGTGGGTCACCAGGGCGACGGTCATACGGGGAGTGTTGGCCTTGCCCGCTGAGGCGTTCTCCCCGCCCTCCTCGGCCTGCTTGCCACCGGAGCTGCTGGAGCAGCCGGCGAGGGTCAGCGTGACCGCGGCAGCCAGGGCCACCATTGGGGCCAACTTGCGGGAGCGGGGGGTGTAGCGGTCCATCTTTCCAGCACCTCACTGTGCGACGGGGTGTGCGACGGGGGGAAAGGGATGATCACTGGATCCATGACCGGAGCCTCGGGAAGTCCGGGTCGTGTGCCGTAGAACACTGCGGTTCGCTGGGACGGGATCCAATCCCTAGATGCGCCCGCTGTCAATACTTTGTTAAGACATCATTTCACACTCAGGTCCGAATGTAAGTACAAACTATTGACAGCGTCGGCCTCCACGACCTAAACCTGGGAGGCGGCAGGCCCGCTGGGACCCGCACCCCCTGTCCAGCTCTAGGAGCGTCGCGCATGGCCGAGTCAGCCAAGTCCTTCGACTTGATCACGATGGGAAGGATAGGAGTCGATCTCTACCCCCTGCAGTCTGGCCTACCTCTGACGCAGGTGGAGACGTTCGGCAAATTCCTCGGCGGCTCCGCCGCGAACGTCGCCGTCGCCGCCGCGCGGCTCGGTCGCGCCACCGCCGTGATCACACGGACCGGCGACGACCCGTTCGGCGTGTACCTGCACGAGGCCCTGAAGGACTTCGGCGTCGACGACCACTGGGTGACGCCCGTCGCGGCGTACCCGACACCGGTGACGTTCTGCGAGATCTTCCCGCCGGACGACTTCCCGCTGTACTTCTACCGGCAGCCTAAGGCCCCTGACCTGGAGATACACTCCGACGAACTGGACTACTGGGCCATCCGCTCGGCCCGCGTCTTCTGGATCACCGGCACCGGCCTGAGCGAGGAGCCGAGCCGCTCCGCCACCCTCGCCGCCCTCAAGGCGCGCGACAAGGCGGGCACCACGGTCTTCGACCTCGACTGGCGTCCCATGTTCTGGCGCGACCCGTACGAGGCCCGCCCGTACTACACCGAGGCCCTGCGGCACGCCACCGTCGCGGTCGGCAACCTCGACGAGTGCGAGGTCGCCACCGGCGTCCGTGAGCCCCGCGCCTGCGCCGAGGCGCTGCTGGCGGCCGGCGTGGAGCTGGCGGTCGTCAAGCAGGGCCCCAAGGGCGTGCTGGCGGTGCACCGCGACGGGACCGAGGCCGAGGTGCCGCCGGTGCCGGTCGAGGTGGCCAACGGCCTCGGCGCGGGCGACGCGTTCGGCGGCTCGCTGGTCCACGGGCTGCTGTCCGGGTGGGAGCTGGAGAAGACCATGCGGTACGCCAACGCCGCCGGCGCCCTCGTCGCCTCCCGCCTGGCCTGCTCCTCCGCGATGCCCACCGAGTCCGAGGTCGAGGGCCTCCTCGCCCAGGCGTCGTGACGGCCGACCGAGCCCTCCCTGAACGGAGCTTTCCTTGAGCATTACCATCCCCGACCTCACCGCGGTCAGAGCCCGGCACCCCGAGGCGATCGCCGAGGCCGCGGCCCGCCGGGTGCGCCGCCCGCTGATCGGCGACAGCGGCCGCCTGATGATCGTGGCCGCCGACCACCCGGCCCGCGGCGCCCTGGGCGTCGGCGACCGGCGGCTGGCCATGGCCAACCGGGCCGATCTGCTGGAACGCCTCTGCGTCGCCCTGTCGCGGCCCGGCGTCGACGGGGTGCTGGCCACCGCCGACATCCTCGAGGACCTGCTGCTCCTCGGCGTCCTCGACGACAAGGTTGTCATGGGCTCCATGAACCGCGGGGGCCTGGCCGGGGCGTCCTTCGAGATGGACGACCGCTTCACCGGCCACCGCGCCGAGGACATCGCCCGGCTGCGCTTCGACGCGGGCAAGCTGCTGGTGCGCGTCGACTACGCGGACGCCGGTTCGCTGACCACCCTGGAGACCACGGCCCGCGCCATCGACGACATGGCCGCGCGGCAACTCCCGCTCTTCGTCGAGCCGTTCATCTCCCGGCGGATCGACGGCCAGGTGCGCAACGACCTGTCCGCCGAGGCCGTCACCAAGTCGATCGCCATCGCGTCCGGCCTCGGCGGCACCTCGGCGTACACCTGGCTGAAACTGCCCGTCACCCATGACCCCGACGACATGGCCGAAGTTCTTGAGACGTCCACGCTCCCCGTCGTCCTGCTGGGCGGTGAGGTCGGGGGCGACCAGGAGGGCGCGTACGAGCGCTGGCGCAAGGCGCTCAGGCTCCCCACCGTGCAGGGCATGGTCGTCGGCCGCTCGCTGCTCTACCCGGCCGAGGGCAGCGTGGAGACGGCGGTGGACACGGCCGTCGGCCTGTTGTGACCCGGATTGTGAGGCGGAGAGACACGATGACGTATCACCTTCCCGCGGGAAAGGCGCTCGGCGGCCCCTACGTCGTGGACGTCACGCCCGAGAAGGCCGGCTGGGGCTACTCCAGCCTGCGGATCCTGGAGCTGCCGCCCGGCGGCTCGCACAGCTTCGACACCGGCGACAGCGAGTGGATCGTCCTGCCGCTGAACGGCGGCTGCACGGTCGAGAGCGCTGACGATTTCAGCCACGAGACCTTCCGACTCACCGGCCGTGACAGTGTGTTCAGTGGCGTGAGCGACTTCGCCTACGTGCCGCGCGATGCCCGTACGGCCGTCTCGTCCACCGGCGGCGGACGGTTCGCGCTGACGGGCGCGCGCTGCTCCCGGCGGCTGCCCGCCCGGTACGGTCCGGCGTCGTCGGTGCCGGTGGAGCTGCGCGGCACGGGCAACTCCTCGCGCCAGGTGAACAACTTCGGCGCGGCAGGCGTCTTCGAGTGCGACAAGCTCATCGCGGTCGAGGTCATCACACCGGGCGGCAACTGGTCGTCCTTCCCGCCGCACAAGCACGACGAGCACCGGCCCGGCGAGGAGTCGGTCCTCGAGGAGATCTACTACTTCGAGTTCGCCGACCACGAGGGCACGCCCGGCCTCGGCTACCAGCGCGTCTCCCCGTCCGGACACGGCCACAACACCGACGTCCTGGCGGAGGTGCGCGGCGGCGACGTCGTCCTGATCCCCGACGGCTGGCACGGGCCCTCCATGGCCGTGCCCGGCCACCACATGTACTACCTCAACGTCATGGCGGGCCCCGAGGCCGAGCGCGCCTGGCTGATCTGCGACCACCCCGACCACGCCTGGATCCGCGGCACCTGGCCGGACCAGCCCGTCGACCCCCGTCTGCCCCTCTACACCGCTCCGTCCCAGTGAGGTCCTCGATGAGCCAGTCCACCGTCCGCCTGACCGTCGCCCAGGCGCTGGTGCGGTTCCTGTCCGTCCAGTACACCGAGCGCGACGGCGTACGGCACCGGCTGATCGCCGGCACCTGGGGCATCTTCGGCCACGGCAACGTGGCCGGCATCGGTCAGGCCCTGGTCCAGGCGGGCGAGGACGTCATGCCGTACCACCAGGGCCGCAACGAGCAGTCCATGGTGCACGCGGCCGTCGGCCACGCCCGTCAGCTCAACCGCCTCTCCGCGCAGGCGGTGACGACGTCGATCGGCCCCGGCGCGACCAACCTGGTCACCGGTGCCGCCCTGGCCACCATCAACCGCCTGCCCGTCCTCCTCCTCCCCGGCGACTACTTCGCCTCGCACGCCCCCGACCCGCTGCTCCAGCAGCTGGAGCACCCGACCGAGGCGGACGTGTCGGTCAACGACACCCTGCGCCCGGTCTCGCGGTACTTCGACCGGATCACCCGCCCCGAGGCCCTGATCCCGTCCGCGCTGAACGCCATGCGCGTGCTCGCCGACCCTGCCGAGACCGGCGCGGTCACGCTGGCCCTCCCCCAGGACGTCCAGGCGGAGGCGTACGACTGGCCCGAGGAGTTCTTCGCCGACCGTGTCTGGTACGTACGGCGTCCCGCGCCCGACCCGGTCGAGCTGGCGGCGGCCGTCGAGGCGATCCGGGCCGCCGAGCGCCCGCTGATCGTCGCGGGCGGCGGCGTCCACCACAGCGAGGCCGAGGCGGCGCTGAAGGCCTTCGTCGAGGCCACCGGCATCCCGGTGTCCTCCACCCAGGCGGGCAAGGGCTCGCTCCGGTACGACCACCCCGCCGACCTCGGCGGCATCGGCCACACCGGCACCTCGGTCAGCGACGACATCGCCCGCACCGCCGACCTGGTGATCGGGGTCGGCACGAGATACACCGACTTCACCACCGCCTCCGGCACGCTCTTCCAGAACCCGGACGTGCGCTTCCTGAACCTCAACATCACGGGCTTCGACGCGCACAAGCTGGCGGCGCGGACGCTGGTCTGCGACGCGCGGGCGGGGCTCACGGCCCTGACGGAGGCGCTTTCCGGCCACCGCGTGGACGGCGCGTACGAGGCCGAGTACCGCGCCGGCAAGGAGCGTTGGGACGCGGTCGTCGAGGGCGCCTACCGTGCGGACGACGAGAGCGCCGTACCGACGCAGACCCAGGTGCTGGGTGCGCTGGACGCGGTGGTCGGCGACGACGACGTGGTGATCAACGCGGCCGGTTCGCTCCCGGGCGACCTGCACAAGCTGTGGCGGTCGCGTTCGCCGCGCCAGTACCACCTGGAGTACGGCTACTCCTGCATGGGCTACGAGATCCCGGCCGGGATCGGCATCCAGCAGGCCGCCCCGGACGTCGCCGTCTGGTCGCTGGTCGGCGACGGCACGTACCTGATGATGCCGACGGAGATCGTCACCGCGGTCCAGGAGGGCCTGCCGGTCAACATCGTCCTGATCCAGAACCACGGCTACGCCTCCATCGGCGGGCTGTCGGCCGAGATCGGCGCCGAGCGCTTCGGCACGGACTACCGCTACCGGGCCGCCGACGGCACCTTCACCGGCGCGCCGCTCCCGGTCGACCTCGCCGCCAACGCGGCCAGCCTCGGCATGGACGTCCTGCGCGCCAAGACGGTCCGCGAGCTGCGTGAGGCGCTGGCCGCGGCCCGTGCCTCGGACCGGCCGACCTGCGTGTACGTCGAGACGGACATCAAGAACCCGACCTCGCCGGGCGCCGAGGCCTGGTGGGACGTGCCCGTGGCCGAGGTCGCCTCCCGCGAGGCCGCCGTCGAAGCCCGCGAGCGGTACGAGCAGCACGTCGCCGGACGCCGTCACCACCTCTGAACTCCCCCTTACGAAAGGCCCTTTCGCACCATGAAGACCATCACCCACTGGATCGACGGCAAGCCCGTGGAGGGCGGCTCCGGCCGCTTCGCCCCCGTCTACAACCCGGCCACCGGCGCCCAGGAGAAGCAGGTCGCCTTCGCGACCGTCGACGAGGTGGACGCCGCCGTCGCCTCCGCCAAGGCCGCGTTCGAGAGCTGGGGTCAGTCCTCCCTGGCCAAGCGCACGGCGATCCTCTTCAAGTACCGCGAGCTGCTGGACGCGCACCGCGACGAGATCGCCGAGCTGATCACCGCCGAGCACGGCAAGGTGCACTCCGACGCCCTCGGTGAGGTGGCGCGCGGTCTGGAGATCGTGGAGCTGGCCTGCGGGATCTCCGTGCAGCTGAAGGGCGAGCTGTCGACGCAGGTGTCGACCCGGGTGGACGTGGCCTCGATCCGGCAGCCGCTGGGTGTGGTCGCCGGCATCACGCCGTTCAACTTCCCTGCCATGGTGCCGATGTGGATGTTCCCGCTGGCCATCGCGTGCGGCAACACGTTCGTGCTCAAGCCGAGCGAGAAGGACCCGTCGGCGTCGTACCGGCTCGCCGAACTGGCCTCCGAGGCGGGGCTGCCGGAGGGTGTGCTCAACGTCGTCCAGGGCGACAAGGTGGCCGTGGACCGGCTCCTGGAGCACCCGGACATCGAGGCGGTCTCCTTCGTCGGCTCGACGCCGATCGCGAAGTACATCCAGCTCAAGGCGGTTGAGCACGGCAAGCGCGTGCAGGCCCTGGGCGGCGCCAAGAACCACATGCTGGTCCTGCCGGACGCCGATCTGGACTTCGCCGCCGACCAGGCGATCAACGCCGCGTACGGCTCGGCGGGCGAGCGCTGCATGGCCGTGTCGGTCGTGGTCGCGGTCGGCGAGACGGGCGACGAGCTGGTCGGCAAGATCGCCGAGCGTGCGAAGAACCTGCGCATCGGCCCCGGCAACGACCCGGCCTCCGAGATGGGCCCGCTGATCACGCGCGAGCACCGCGACAAGGTCGCGTCCTATGTGGCGAGCGCCGCCGAGCAGGGCGCCGAGGTCGTCGTCGACGGCACCGGCTACTCGGTCGAGGGCCACGAGGACGGCTTCTTCCTCGGTGTCTCGCTGCTGGACCGGGTGCCGCTGACGGCGGACGCGTACCGGGACGAGATCTTCGGCCCCGTGCTGGCGGTGGTGCGTGCGGAGACGTACGAGGAGGCCATCAACCTGATCAACGCCTCCCGTTGGGGCAACGGCACCGCGATCTTCACCCGGGACGGCGGCGCCGCCCGCCGCTTCCAGTTGGAGGTCAAGGCGGGCATGGTCGGCGTGAACGTGCCGATCCCGGTGCCGGTCGGCTACCACTCCTTCGGTGGCTGGAAGGACTCGCTCTTCGGTGATCTGCACATCTACGGCAACGACGGCATCGCCTTCTACACCCAGGGCAAGGTGATCACCACGCGCTGGCCGGACCCGTCCGACGGTGGCATCAACCTCGGGTTCCCCAGCAACTCCTGACACCTGACGTCTGACAGGGAGGTCGTCCGATGGCGAAGACCCGCGGCTCCACGCGTGCCGTGTCCGCCTCCGCGCTGGACTCGCTGGACTTCGCCTTGGACCGGGGCAGTCCGGTGCCGCTGTACTACCAGCTCGCCCAGCAGCTGGAGGCGGCGATCGAGCACGGGGCCCTCGCTCCGGGCAACCTCCTGGGCAACGAGGTCGACCTGTCGGGGCGGCTGGGCCTGTCCCGGCCCACCGTCCGGCAGGCCATCCAGTCGCTCGTCGACAAGGGGCTGCTGGTGCGGCGGCGCGGGGTGGGCACCCAGGTGGTGCACAGCCAGGTGAAGCGCCCGCTGGAGCTCAGCAGCCTCTACGACGACCTGGAGGCGGCCGGGCAGGGCCCGACCACCGAGGTCGTCCGCAACGAGCGCGTCCCGGCCGCCGCCGATGTCGCGGCCGCGCTCGGCATCGCGGAGGGCGCGGAGGTCACGGTGCTGGAACGGCTGCGCAGCACCCACGGCCAGCCCGTGGCCATCCTGTGCAACTACCTGCCCGCGAGCCTGCTCGACCTGGACACGGCCAGACTGGAGTCGACGGGCCTGTACCGGATGATGCGCGCGGCCGGCATCACCCTGCACAGCGCCCGCCAGACCGTCGGCGCCCGCTCCGCCACCGCCGAGGAGGCCGGGCGGCTCGACGAGAAGGAGGGCGCGGCGCTGCTGACCATGCAGCGCACGGCGTACGACGACACGGGCCGGCCGGTCGAGTACGGGACGCACATCTACCGCGCGTCCCGGTACGCGTTCGACTTCCAGCTGCTGGTCAGGCCTTGAGGCTCGCGGTGAACGGCGTGACCGGCCGCTCCAGGCGTTCCCCGTCCACGGTGATCTCCACCGCCTCGTTGTAGAAGGCGACGAGTCCCTGGACGGGGGCCACCGCGGCCAGCGGCTCGGCATAGCTCCAGACGATGTTGTGCGGGACCTCGCCCTCGCCGCGCCAGTTCCAGTACCGGGCCGTGCCCTTGTACGGGCATCCGGTGCGGTGCTCGGTGGGCTCGAACAGGTCGAGCCGGACGTCCTCGCGGGGTATGTAGTACCGCGTCGGCAGTCCCGTCTCGAACAGCAGCACCGGGCGGCGGGTGTCCGCCACGACGGTGCCGGCGATCTCGACCTGGACATGGCGGCGGCTGGGCATGGCGTCCACCCGTTTGTGCGGGTCGCGCGGGTGGATGAAGATCTCTTCCTCCTCCTCGTACCAGTGGTCGAGGCCGGTCCCCCAGCGCCGGAACCACTCGAAGGAGATGTGCCCGGCGAGGTCGGCGGCGGGGAAGGTCCACGCCGCGTTCTCCACCAGCACTCCGTCGACGTCGAGGTCGTAGAAGATCCGCGACCCGGTGTGCTTGCCCGGCGACGGGCTCTTGGCCGGGCGGAGGAGGTCCGTGCGGACCTCGTCACGCGGGAACGTGTAGCACGGCACGGGCAGATCGGGTTCCCAGACCAGGACGGGGTGCCGGCTGTCGACGACGGTGACGTCACCCTTGCGGCCCCGCACCCAGCGCTCGCTGGGCTCCCACAGGAGGCCTTCGGGGGTCGCACGGACGTTGCGCTCGTTGGGGAACAGAGGCATGGCCCACTCTCCTTCGGCTCCTCTACGGAGCGTACTCCGGGAGCGTTCGGCGGGCCGCGTGATCAGTGGGCCGCGTCGAGCCGGGCCCGCTGGCCGGCGGTCAGTTCCAGGTCCACGGCGGCCAGGCTCTCCTCCAGCTGGGCCACCGACGAGGCGCCGACCAGCGGGATGACCGGCAGGTCGGCACCGATCTGCCAGGCCAGGACGACCTGGTTGACGGTCGCGCCGGTCTCCCGGGCGACCTCGCGCAGGACCTTGAGGCGGGCCGGGGTGCCCGGGTGGTCGAAGTCGGCGGGCAGCTCGACGTCCGGGCGGGTGTAGGCGCCTTTCAGCAGCGGCGAGTAGGCGACCAGGGTCAGCTCGGGCTCGGCCCGCAGGTAGCTCAGCAGGTCGGGGCCTGCGTGGCCGAGGCTGCCGTCGGGGAACAGGCCGTCGGGTACGTCGAGGCGGGGGCGCAGGTGGCTGTGGGCGTACTGGAGCACCTCGTAGCCGGGCAGCCCGGCCGCGGCGGCCAGGGCGCGGGCCCGCTCCACCCGCCACATCGCGTGGTTGCTGACGCCGAGGAGGCCGACCGTGCCCTCGTGGACCAGTTCGGCGAACCCCTCGACGGTCTCCTGGAGGGGCACCTTCTGGTCCTCGATGTGGGCGTAGAGCAGGTCCAGCTTGGCCACGCCGAGCCGGTCGCGGCTGCGTTCGGCGGACTCGCGGATCACCTTCGCCGAAAGGCCCTCCGCGTTGTCGACATAGCCGGTGCCGGGGGCCAGCGGGCGGGCGCCGAGCTTGGTGGCGATGACGATCTCGTCGCCGATGCCGCGGCTGCGGCGCCAGCGGCCGAGCAGTTCCTCGCTCTGGCCGCCCTGGCCGCCGTCGACCCAGAAGGCGTAGTTGTCGGAGGTGTCGACGAAGGTCCCGCCGGCCTCGACATAGCGGTCGAGTACGGCGAAGGAGGTCTCCTCGTCGGTCCGTGAGCCGAACAGCATCGCGCCGAGCGCGAGGACGCTGACCTCCCGGCGGTTGTTCGGGTCGGTGCCGATGGTGCGGTACTTCATGGCTGGGTCCCCTCCCGTTCGTGCGCCCGATCCGGGGCACGAACGGGAGTCTTCACCTTGGAGAGCACTTCAAGTCAAGGGATTTCGCAGCGGATCGGCCCGCAGGACCGCTCAGTTCGCGAACGGCCCCTCCAGCGCCGCCCATTGCAGCAGCATGATCGTCTTGGCGTCGGCGATCTCCCCGGTGCGGATCATCTCCAGGGCCCGGCGGAAGGGCAGTTCGACGATCTCGATGTCCTCGCCCTCCTCGTCCAGGCCGCCGCCCTCGTGGGTGCGGGTCGAGGGTCCGTAGGCGGCGGCGTAGAAGCTGACGCGTTCGGTGACCGAGCCCGGGCTCATGTAGACGTCGAAGACGTGCCGGACCTCGCCGATGGTGTGCCCGGTCTCCTCCACCACCTCGCGCCGCACCGCGATCTCCGGGTGCTCGTCATCGTCGTCGAGCAGCCCGCCCGGCGTCTCGACGAGCATGCCGTCGGGGTGGCCGTTGACGTACACCGGGAAGCGGAACTGGCGGGTGAGCAGGACGGTTTCGCGTTCGGCGTCGTACAGCAGCATGGTCGCCCCGTTGCCGCGGTCGTGCGTCTCGCGCTGCTGGGTGCTCCAGGTGCCGTCGGCGTGCTGGAAGTCGAAGGTCGTCGTGCGCTCGACGTACCAGTGGCTGGACAGCAGCCGCACGTCCCGCACCTTGACCCGGGGGTTGCCGGTCAGGTCCCGGCCGGCCTGGTCGAGTCCGGTACGGCCACGGCGGTCGGGGGTGTCGATGCCGGCGGTCATCGGGCACCGGCCGGATGGATGAGCGAGTTGGTCATGGCCCCGCTTCTACCATCCTTCAGTCCTCGATGTCGGCCTTGTCCACCACCTGCCCCGACGCGGGCGGCCGGACGTCCAGCGGCTCGTCGAAGGCGGTGAACGACGTGGTGGTGACGTTCCCGCCGCCCTTGTAGACGGTCCTCAGCAGGTACGGCTTGCCCTCGGTGGCCAGGTAGAAGGTGTACGTCCCTTCCTTGTCCGCCTGGTCCGTGACGTGCACGGCGATCGCCTCCCGGTCGCCGACGCGGGTGGCCGCACCCTTCTTCGCCGTCCCGAAGGGCTCGAACGTCCAGGTGCACGCGGCCAGTCCGTCGCCGGGCCGCGCGTCCGAGGCGGGCACCTTGGCCCACTGCTTCGGCCGGACGTCGGCGATCGGCTTGCCGCTCCAGTTCTCGAGGTACGTCTCGTCCGGGCGGACGTAGTCCGTCTCGCCGATCCTGATCTGTTCGAGGCTGCCGTTCTCGCCCCAGGTGGTCTTCGCCGTGCAGCGGTCCTTCAGGTCGGTCCGCAGACGCATGGTGACCGTGCCGCTGCCGCTGTCCGGGGTGTTGCTCATGTCGATGGTCACGGAACGCAGTGCGCGCATCGTGTCGTTGGGCCTCGTCGAACAGGTCCGCCGCGGACTTCTCGGCGCTGCCGCCGCCTGCCCCGCACCCGGTGAGCGCGGCTCCCGTGAGCAGACACGCCAGCGCCGTCGTCATGGGTATCGTGCGCATCGAGCCCCCCGCCCGCAGCAACGATCGAGGGCCTCGTTCCACCGAAGTGGAACAAGGCCCTGATCTGCGATGACAGTCCATCGAACTGTCGGGACGACAGGATTTGAACCGGAGGACGTTGACCTTCAAGGCTCGGGGACTATTGCCGTAGGCAATACCCGAACCATCGTCTACGACCGAAGCCTTGAGCTGGGTCTACGAAACAAGGTCGTTGAGAAGCAGCCCAAGACCATCAACGGCAAGCGGGTCTTGCCGCTGCCCAAGCCCGGTCACAGCGCGCTCGTCAGCCTCCGCGCCCTCCAGGCGAAGGAGAGGGAGCAAGCGGGCGAGGCCTACGAGGACTCAGGCCACGTGGTCGTCGATGAGCTGGGCCGACCGTTCAAGACGGCCCAGCTTCGGCGTGAGGCCCAGAAGCTGATGGAGGCAGCAGGCGTACGCAGAGTCCGTCTCTACGACGCGCGCCACGCCTGTCTGTCCTGGATGGCCAACAACGGGGTCCCTGACACGGTGGTCTCGGCCTGGGCCGGGCACAGCGACCTGTCCTTCACCAAGCGGGTCTATGTTCATCCTGACCCGCAGAGCCTCAAGGCCGGCTCGGAGAAGCTGAGTGAGCTACTCGGGTAGCCGCCTCGTCGACGCCGGGCGCCGGGGCACGATGCGGTGTATCCAGGACATATGGCCTCGCGACGACTCCGCAAAGATCACGGTTTGTCAGCGGAGCCACGTCATGCGCTGCTGGCGGTACCGATCACGCTGATCGTGATTATTACGGTACTCGACATCCTGGCTCCGCCCAGCGTCCACCTCGGGCCCTTCCTCGTCGCCGCACCCGCTGTTACAGCGTCGTTCGCCGGGCCTTGGACGACCGGATGCGTCGGCGCGCTCGCCGTCCTGGCCCAGGCCGTGGTTGCAGTGGTGCGCACCAGCCTTATTGATCTGAACCACACTGTGCAGCTCATCGCTCTGATCCTGATCTCAGCGTTCGTGACCTTCTTTGCCTACCGGCGAGAACGTCATGAAAAGGAACTGACCCAGCTGCGTTCGGTGGCGACGGCGGCACAAGAGGTGGTCCTCAAACCGCTTCCTCACCGGATCGGACCCTTGCGCATCGCCTCCGTTTACCTCGCCGCAGAAACTGAGGCGCAGATCGGCGGCGATCTGTATGCCGCTGCCCGCACGGCTCAAGGAACCCGGATCGTCATCGGCGATGTCAGGGGCAAGGGCCTTGAGGCGGTTGGGGATGCCGCCCTCCTTCTGGGCGCATTCCGGGGCGCAGCCCACCGGCAGGCTGACCTGCCAGCGTTGGTCACCTTTCTGGAGGGAACCGTCTCCTCGAACCTGGACGACCCCGCAGCCCCCGAAGACGAGATCAAGGATCGCGGCGAAGCCTTCATTACCGCCGCCGTGCTGGACGTCCCGGACGACGAGCCAGCCCTTCACCTGATCAACTGCGGGCACCCTCCGCCCCTACTGCTGCGCGGCGGCCAGATGGGACTGCTCGAAGTGCGCCACCCAGCACCGCCTCTGGGCCTCACCGAATTCGTGGAGACCAACCTCTCCGCGGAAACGTTCGCCTTCCAGCCCGGCGACATCGTCCTTCTCTACACGGACGGTGTCATCGAGGCTCGTGACCGGGACGGCACGTTCTACCCGCTTGCGGAACGGGTGGTCAGCAAGTCGGGCAAAGGTGGTCCCGACGCTCTTCTGGCCCACCTGTGCAAGGACCTGTTGCGCCACGCCGGTGGCCATCTGGATGACGACGCCGCCATGGTGGCGATCGAGCGTATGCCGGGGTCACCCTGACCCGCAGAGCCTCAAGGCCGGCTCGGAGAAGCTGGGCGAGCTGCTCGGCTGAGGACGTTAGCAAACTCGTCTGCGACCTCATTGCTTTGGCTGGCCGCCCGTGATCATTCCGAACGGCCAGCCCGACATCACAGCAGCTTTTAAAGCACGCCCTAGAAGGCGCTGTTGTTGCAGCCCATGGTCGAGCCCAGGTGGGTCTTCTGCGCACCCGCGTCGCCCTCGCCGTTGAGCGCGTTGCCCAACAGGCCGTTGAGGATGCCGATCTGGCCGAGGATGTCGAGGTTCAGGTCGTGCGACTTGCAGTTGGAGCTCTGCAGGACGCTGTAGTGGCCTCCGCCCTTGCCGCCGTGATCATCGTTGCCGTGGGCGGTGGCGGTGCCGGTGCTCAGCAGTCCGGCACTTCCGAGCGCGACAATCAGGACGGCAGCCTTGCGAAGCTTGTGCATATTCATCTCCGATGGAACGAAGGGGGTGCGATCGGCGAGAGATCGACTTCGTGTGATGGTCAGAGATTAATGCGATAAGTTCCGATATGTCCTAGCGGCACGCCGCGATGGGTGATTGAGTCCGCCTCCATGATGCGGCGGCAGGCATGCCTGCCCTTCCGGATGGATGGCTTCTGTCGTTCTACCTGTGCTAGCTCATCAGTTGGGTGAATGAGGTCATGCACAGCCGACAGTGGGGAGCAGTGTCCGCTTGCATGGTGTTGGTGTACTCGATGGGTTTGGCTGCCCGATGTCCACACATGGCCTCAGCCCTCCCTTTGGACTTCATGTGCCACACCACGGCTATGCCGTGCTCGTCGAGAGCGGGATACATCTCGTACATCAGGGGGCCTCCCTGGAGGGATGTTCTCTCCGCCCAGGACACCGCATCAACATCGCCTGCACCGCGCAGCAGGAGGCAATCGGGTGACGGCGGTAGAGCGTTCATCGTCGCTCTCGCCATTTGTGAGAAATTGTGAGACGAGAGCCCCGGAAACGATCAAGGGCCTCGTCTCACCTAAGTGATCCAAGGCCCTGACCTGCGACTACAGAGAAAACTCCAGTCGGGACGACAGGATTTGAACCTGCGACCCCTTGACCCCCAGTCAAGTGCGCTACCAAGCTGCGCCACGTCCCGATGCGACTCGCGCGGTGAACCGCGTGATCGCGCGAACAGCACTTTACCTCACAGCGGCGGGAGCCCCGAAGCGGGCGCCCGCCGGGCAGGGACAGGGCGAGGGACAATCGGTGCATGGGCACCACATCGTCAGGACGGCAGACCGACGCACGGGACCGCGACCACGAAGGGCGGGCGCGTAACGCGCGCCCCCGGGACGGTCTCGGACGTCCGCTGCCGTACGGCGCGGACGGGGTCGACCGTCAGCCCGAGGGAGTGGTACGCACCCCGGAGCAGAGCGTCGCCGAGGCACAGGAGCTGCTGGACGCGGGGAAGCCGTTCCATGCGCACGAGGTCTTCGAGGATGCCTGGAAGTCGGGGCCGGAGGAGGAGCGGGCCCTGTGGCGCGGGCTGGCCCAGCTCGCGGTGGGGCTCACCCACTCGGCCCGGGGCAATGTGACGGGCGGGGCGAGGCTGCTGCGGCGGGGGGCCGGAGCCGTTGAGGAGTGGGCATCCGGTGCCGGAGGGCCGCGGCCGCACGGGATGGATCTCGCGGGGCTGGTCGCCTGGGCGCGGGAGCTGGCGGGGGTCGTGGAGGAGAGCGGCGAGGCCGTGGACGCGCGGGGGCGGGCGCCCAGGCTGCGCGGACGCTCGTAGGCCCGGACGCGCGTCAGCGGGTGGCCGCGGTGTCCGCGCTGTCAGTGGCGTGGGGCAGACTCGGGGTGTGCGAAAGATCCATGTCATCGGTATCGGCGCGGGCGACCCCGAGCAGCTGACCCTCCAGGCGGTCAGGGCGCTGCGGAGTACGGACGTGTTCTTCGTCCTCGACAAGGGCGAGGTGAAGTCGGACCTCACCCAGGTGCGCCGGGACATGCTGGACGCGCACGTGCCTGGGGGGACGTACCGGGTCGTCGAAGCCCGGGACCCCGAGCGGGACCGGTCCGCCGAGGGCCCCGCCTACTCCCCCGCCGTCGCGGACTGGCGCAGTGCGCGCGCCGGGATCTACGAGCGGCTGATCGCCGAGGAACTGGGCGAGGACGAGACCGGGGCGTTCCTGGTGTGGGGTGATCCCGCGCTGTACGACAGCACGCTCGGGATCCTGGAGGAGGTGCTGGGCAACGGGGCGGTGGAGTTCGGGTACGACGTCGTGCCCGGTATCAGCAGCGTCTCCGCGCTGGCCGCCCGGCATCGGACGGGGCTCAACCGCATCGGCCGGCCGGTGCAGATCACCACGGGGCGGCGCCTGGCCGAGGGGCTGCCCGAGGGCGTGGACGACGTGGTCGTGATGCTGGACGCCCACCAGACCTTCCGGCAGTACGCGGATAAGGACATCGACATCTACTGGGGCGCCTACCTCGGCACCCCGGACGAGATCCTCGACTCGGGCCCGATCGCCGAGGCCGCGCCCCGCATCGAGCGGCTGCGCGCCGAGGCCCGGGAGCGCAAGGGCTGGATCATGGACACGTATCTGCTGCGGCGGAATCCGGAGCGGGCTTCGGAGCCCGATCCGAAGCAGCCGTAGGCAGGCGGCCCCGGGGGCGTCGCCGTACGTGTTCGTGCTCGGCACCGGCACCGCGACCTCCGGTGTCACCTTCTGGATCCGGCCGCCCTCGCCCAGGCGTGCGAGGAGCCCCGAGGGACTGGACCGGCTGCCGTCGGCGGCCGCCGCCCCGATCGTCGACGCGTACGCCGACACGCTCCAGACCGTCTTCCTGTGGACGGTGCCGGTCGCGGCGCTCGGCTTCGTGGCCGCCCTCTTCCTCAAGCAGGTCCCGCTGCGTGACAGCGCGCGCCGGGCGTCCACCGACATGGGGAGGCTTCGCGTCACCGCACGATGCCAACGCCCAGCGGGTGCTGGAGGCGTCCGTCGGCAAGATCATCGGCCGCGCCGGCCCCGCGACGCTTCCCTCCTCTCCCACATTCCGGCCGGCGCCCGCGAGGCGCAGGTCATCGGCAAGGCGTGGGCCGCCGTCCACACGATCGCCAAGCGGCTCCTGGGCGAGGACCTGAGCGACGGGCTGCCGCGCCGGGCGAAGGAGCCGGCCCTGAGCCAGCGTTGAGTCGGCCCTGAGTCGGCGAACACTATGAACACAACGATCAGACCGTGGTTCCTCACCCCGTCGCTCCCTAGCATCGCCGCGCACGGCTCGACGACGCGCCGACGAGGACGAGGAGCAGCGTCTTGGACTGGACGAGAACCCCCGCACCGATCCGCAGATCCGTCCCATCGGCGACAAGGCCGCGTACGACGCTCACCGCCGTGCTGGCCGGTGCCCTCGCCGTCGGCTTCCTCGTCGGCGCGTCGAACGCCCGGGGAGAGACAGCGGGACCGGCACGCGGCGAATGCCCCGCCGACCTCGCCGGTCAGGCGACCTGCTGCACCGGCCGCGACGCCAACGGCGCCTATTACGCGATAGCCGTGCCCGCCGACTGGAACGGCTCCCTCGTCGTGCACGCCCACGGCGGCCCCGACCTCGGTGCGGAGTCCGACCCCACCCGCAGCCTCGACGATCTGGGCCGCTGGTCGGTGCTGGTGAAGGAGGGCTACGCCTGGGCGGGTTCGTCGTACCGCCGGGGCGGTTACGGGACACGGATGGCGGCGGCCGACACGGAGAGCGTGCGCCGGTTGTTCGTCGAGGAATTCGGCAAGCCGCGACGGACCTATGTGCACGGCCAGTCGTGGGGCGGGAACGGCCGCCTTCGACCGCACGTACGGCACCGGCTGCTTCTGCGACCTGGCGTTCCGTCCGGCGCCGTACGCCTCGCGTGTCGAGCCGCGCCCGGGCGGGCTGCGGTGGCCCGCGATGACGGCGGCTCAGGAGCGGGCGTGGAGCAGGATCGACGGTGTCGGGATCGCGCCCTGAGGGGTGCCGGGCCGATCGATGGCTAGGGTCCTGGCATGGACTCTGGCAGGGAATCCGTACGTGGACGGGGATCGGCACCTGGCGGGAAGCCCGTGCGTGGCGTCCTGATCGACATCGACGGGG
The DNA here is from genome assembly GCF_041261225.1 of Streptomyces sp. V4I8. Lineage (GTDB taxonomy): Bacteria > Actinomycetota > Actinomycetes > Streptomycetales > Streptomycetaceae > Streptomyces. The sequence continues at coordinate 8,989,471 of NZ_JBGCCN010000001.1, read as the reverse complement.
TTCTCACCGTGTCGTGGGAGCCGTTGCCCGGTGCGGTCGAGGCGTTGCGGGAGATCCGCGAGGCCGGGCTCGGGGTCGCGCTGGTCACGAACACGACGTCGCGGACGCGGGCGTCGATCGCGCGGACGCTGGCGGACGCGGGGTTCCCGGTGTCCGCCGAGGACATCCTGACCGCGCCGGCCGTCACCGCCGCGTATCTCGCGGAGCACTGTCCGGGGGCACGGTGTGTCCTGCTGAACAGCGGCGACATCGCTGAGGATCTGGGCGGTGTCACCGTTGTCGGCGTGGACGTGGACGAGGGCGAGGGCGAGGGCGACGGCTCCGTGCCGGACGTCGTGGTCGTCGGGGGCGCCGGGCCCGAGTTCGGTTACGCGGCGCTCAACCGGGCCTTCGGGCATCTGCAGCGCGGGGCGCGGCTGGTGGCCATGCACCGGAACCTGTACTGGCGTACCGAGGACGGGTTGCAGCTGGACACCGGCGCGTTCCTGGTCGGTCTGGAGAGGGCGGCGCGGGTCGAGGCGGAGATCACGGGGAAACCGTCGGCCGCGTTCTTCGAGGCGGCGCTGGCCCATGTGGGGGTCGCCGCGGACGAGGCGCTGATGGTCGGGGACGACGTCGAGACCGATGTGCTGGCGGCGCAGCGGGCGGAGGTGCGGGGCGTGTTGGTCAGGACCGGGAAGTACCTGCCGGAGACTCATCGGGACGCGAGCGGCACGCCCGACCATGTGATCGGCTCCTTCGCCGATTTGCCCGCTCTGCTGCGGGAGTCGAGGGAGTCAGCGCAGGAGTAGCTGGAGGCCGCCCACGACCGTCGCCGCGATGACCAGCTGCTCGAACAGCCGCTGGTTGATTCGGTTCACAGCCCATTTGCCGAGCAACGCACCGGGCACGACGAACACCACGAGGGCCGCGTCAAGCAGCAGCGAGGGACCGTCGATCAGGCCGAGTCCGGCGCTGAAGGGCACCTTGGAGACGTTGACGATCAGGAAGAAGAAGGCGGAGGTCCCCAGGAAGCCGAGCTTGCGGAAGCCGGCCGACAGGAGGTACATCGACATCACCGGGCCGCCCGCGTTGGCGACCATCGTGGTGAAGCCGCCCAGGACGCCGTACGAGCGGGCCTTGACCCGGCCGGCCCGGCTGGTGACCGAGTCCGGCTCCGCGTCCTGCTCGGCGGTACGGCGGCGCCACACGGTCACGCCCGCCATCAGCAGCAGAATCGCGCCGATCGAGGTCCGGACGATCCCGTCGTCCGCCCACATCAGGAACAGCGTGCCGAAGACGACACCGGCCGCGACCGCGGGAAACAACCGCCACAGCGTGGGCCAGTGGGCGTGCCGACGGTAGGTGAGGACGGCGAGCACGTCCCCGGCGATCAGGATCGGCAACAGGACGCCGGTGGAGGCGCGGGCGGGGAGCACAGCGGCGAAGATCGCGAGACTGACCGTGTTGGCGCCGCTCACGGCCGTCTTCGAGAAGCCGACGAGCAGGGCCGCGAAGGCGAGTGCGGCGAACTCCCAACCGGTGATGTGCCAGAGAGTCATCGTGTCCATGCGGAGACCGATGCTATGCGCACCTAACCGAGGCCCGTAAGGAGCGTCTCGCCAGTTGGGAGATTGCTTGCGAGTCTTCTCAGCAGGTCGGGCACGTCCTGCGGTTCGGCAGCGCTCTGAAGGGGCGCGGGGCTGTGTCGATCAGTGCCTCTCCACCAGCACCGCACTCCCCTGCCCCACTCCCACACACATGGTCGCCAGGCCCCGCTCCGCCCCCGTCCGCCGCATCCGGTGCAGCAGCGTCGTGAGGATCCGTGCGCCGGAGCAGCCCAGCGGATGGCCCAGTGCGATCGCGCCTCCGCTGGGGTTCACCAGCTCGGGATCGATGCCGAGCCGGTCCACGCACGCGAGGGCCTGCGCCGCGAACGCCTCGTTGAACTCGGCCTCCTGGATGTCGCCGATCGTCCACTCGGCGCGGGCGAGGGCCTTGCGGGTGGCGGGGACGGGTCCGATGCCCATCACGTCGGGGTGGACGCCGGCCGAGGCGCCGGCGACATAGCGGCCGAGGGACTCCAGGCCGAGCTCGTTGAGTGCCTCTTCGCTGACCAGGAGCAGTCCGGCCGCGCCGTCGTTCATCGGTGAGGCGTTGCCCGCGGTGACCGTGCCGCCCTCCCGGAAGACCGGCTTCAGCCGGGACAGCTTCTCGTACGACGTGTCCTCGCGGATGCACTCGTCGCTGTCGACCAGCACCCCGTCGGGGCGCCGCACCGGGAGCAGTTCGTCGTCGAAGTGGCCGTTCTTGCAGGCATCGGCGGCGCGTTGGTGGCTGCGCAGCGCGAAGTTGTCCTGCCGCTCGCGCGGGACGCCGTAGCGCTCGGCGACCTCCTCGGCCGTCTCGCCCATGGACAGCAGGCCGTGCAGTTCCTTCATCGCCGGGTTGACCAGGCGCCAGCCGAGGCGGGTGTCGGCGGTCTCGATGCGGTGGGGCAGCGCCTCGTCGGGGCGGGGCAGGACGAAGGGGGCGCGGCTCATCGACTCGGAGCCGCCGGCGAGCACGATGTCGGCCTCGCCGGCCGCGATGGTGCGGGCGGCCGTGGTGACCGCTTCGAGGCCGGAGGCGCACAGGCGGTTGACCGTAGCGCCCGGCACCGACTCCGGCAGGCCGGCGAGCAGCGCGGCCATGCGGGCGACGTTCCGGTTGTCCTCGCCGGCCTGGTTGGCGGCGCCCCAGTAGACGTCGTCGATCCGGGCCGGATCCAGCGCGGGCACCTCCGCGACGAGGCTCCGGATCACGGTCGCGGCGAGGTCGTCGGGGCGGACCGACGACAGGGCTCCGCGCAGTTTACCGAGGGGGGTGCGGCGGGCGGCCGCGAAGTGGACGGGACGCACGACAGGACTCCTGACCGGGCTGTACGGATCGGCACCGTATCGATACCGCATTAATTAGCACCGCTAGTTTTGGACTATAGACCGCCCCGCCGTGCCCTGGGAAGATCCCCGGGAACCTTCACCGACGCAGCCGGAGGGGACGAGGAGACATGGCCGACGACCGCGAGCACGTCATCGAGGGACACCGGGGAACGATCGTCGTACGCGAGTGGCCGCACCCCCGGCCCCGCTGTCTGGTGCTCGTGGTCCACGGCTACGGCGAGCATGTCGGCCGCTACGCCGAGGTGGCCGAGGTCCTGGTCGGGCATGGTGCGGCCGTGTTCGGGCCCGATCACGTCGGTCATGGCAGGTCGGCGGGTGAGCGCGTGCTGATCGAGGACTTCGAGGACGTGGTCGCCCATGTGCATGCGGTCGCGGGCCTGGCCCGGGACGCGCATCCGGGCGTGCCGGTCGTCGTGATCGGGCACTCCATGGGCGGCATGATCGCGGCCCGCTACGCACAGCTCCACGGCGACGGCCTCGCCGCCCTGGTGCTGTCCGGACCCGTGATCGGCGACTGGGAGCTGCCCCGCCGGCTGCTCGCCCTCGACGAGATCCCCGACACCCCCATCAGCCCGGCCGCGCTCTCCCGCGACCCCGGCGTGGGCGCGGCGTACGCGGCGGATCCGCTGGTCTGGCACGGGCCGATGAAGCGGCCGACGCTGGAGGCGTTCACCCGGATGCTGGACACCGTGTCCGCCGAGTCCAAGGGCGGCGGCATCGGGCAGCTGCCGCTGCTGTGGCTGCACGGCGAGGACGACCGGCTGGTCCCGCTCCCTGGCAGCCGCGTCGGCGTCGAGGAGCTACGCGCGGACGGGACGACCGAGCGGATCTACCCGGGGGCCCGGCACGAGGTGTTCCACGAGACGAACAAGGCGGATGTGGTCGCGGACCTGCTCCACTTCCTGGACGGCGTGTTCACCCACTGAGACGCGCCGCGTTTGCGCCGGTCGGCCCCTGGGCACCCGCGCCGACATGGAGTGGTCGCGGGCGCCGCACCGCTCCGTACCGGCCATGACCAAGCCATAAGGAGGAGCCCGGTATGACTGTCGTCAAGAGCACGCTGCCCGAACCGGCCCGCCGGGTCGCCGGGGAGGCCCTGCAGAGCACTCTCGTCGATCTTCTCGGACTCTCACTGATCGGGAAGCAGGCGCACTGGAACATCGTGGGCCCGCGCTTCCGCTCGATCCATCTGCAGCTCGACGACGTGGTGTCGGTGGCCCGCTCGTTCGCCGACACGGTCGCGGAACGCTCCGCGGCGCTCGGCCTGCCGCCCGACGGCCGGCCCGAGACCATCGCCGCGGCCTACACGCTGCCCGGCCCCAAGGAGGGCTGGGTCCGCGACACGGAGGTCGTCCAGCTGGTCGTCGACACCCTGGGGGCGGCCATAGAGCGACTGCGCGAGCGCATCGGCGCGACCGCCGAGCCGGACCCGGTGACACAGGACCTGCTGATCTCCATCACGAGCGAGCTGGAGAAGCAGCGCTGGATGTTCGACGCCGAGAACTGGCCGCGCGACGAGTGACACGGCCGTACGGGAAGAGCCGTACGACAGACGCGAAAAGCAGTCCTCGCGAAGGAGGGGCACCATGACCGACGCCCTCGAACTCGACACGCTGTGGCAGGACTTCCACCGCGTGGTGAACATGACCTCGCAGGAGCTGGCCGCCTGGCTGCGGGTCAGTGAGGCGGACGAGGAGACCGAGCCGCTGCCGGACCAGGCGGGCACGCCGACCGGGCAGCATGTCCTCGCGATCCTCCAGAAGAGGCGTACGGACCTCACGGACGACGACATCCAGGTGATGTACGACGTCGTGGACACCGTCACCGACGAGGCGGACCTGGAGAACGAGCCCGAGCCCGAACAGACGCGCCGTCGCCATCAGTTGATGACGATCGGCCACGATCCGCTGAGGCCGTGAGCCACGCCGAGCGCGTCGTACGGGAACTCGTGCGCGCGCACGGGCGGACGTTCGCCGAGGAGGCGGGCATCCCGCTGAAGGACACCCCGCAGCCGCTGTACCGGCTGCTGGTGCTGGCGCATCTGCTCAGCGCCCGGATCCGGGGCTCGATCGCCGTCGACACCGCCCGGGCCCTGTACGACGCGGGGCTGCGCGATCCGCGCCGGATGGCGGACGCCGACTGGCAGGAGCGGGTGGACGCGCTGGGCCGGGGCGGCTACCGGCGCTACGACGAGCGCACTGCCACCCAACTGGGCGACGGAGCCGAGCTGTTGACCGACCGATGGGGCGGCGACCTGCGGCGGCTGCGCAAGGAGGCGGACGGCGACGTCGCCGAACTGCGCGGGCTGCTGCGGGAGTTCCCCGGCATGGGCCCGGCCGGCGCCGACATCTTCCTGCGCGAGGTCCAGCGGGTCTGGCCGGAAGTGGCGCCGTATCTGGACGGCAAGGCGCTCTCGGGCGCGCGGCGACTCGGCCTGCCCGAGGACGCCGACCGGCTGGCCGGCCTGGCCTCGGACACCGAACCGGCGGTGCTGGCCGCCGCGTTGGTGCGGGCCGCACTCGACAAGGAGGTGGCCGAAGACAGTCTCCGCCGGGCCGCATGATCGTGGAAGACTGATCGGACGAGCCGCTGCCGAACACGGTCGATCAGTTGGCGAGCACATCGATCACAGGAGGCCTGCGTGACGGGGACCGAGTCGGCCATGTCCCGCATCGACACGAGCAGGCCGCATCCGGCCCGGGTGTACGACTGGTTCCTCGGCGGCAAGGACAACTACCCCGTCGACGAGGAACTCGGACGGCGGATCGCCGCGATGCAGGGGGACGCTCCACGCCACGCACGGGCCAACCGCCGGTTCATGGAGCGGGCCACGCGGGCGGTGGTCCGGGAATCGGGGATCCGGCAGTTCCTCGACGTCGGTTCCGGCATCCCGACCGAGCCCAATCTGCACCAGATCGCGCAGTCCGTCGTACCGGACGCACGGGTGGTGTACGTCGACAACGACCCGATCGTGCTCGCTCACGCCGAGGCCCTGCTGCGCGGCAATCCTGAGGGCGTGACCACGTATGTGCAGGCCGACGCGCGGGAGCCGGAGCGGATTCTCGAACAGGCCGCGTCCGTCCTCGACTTCGACCGGCCCGTCGCCCTGTCCCTGATCGCGCTGCTGCACTTCATCGCGGACGGCGACGGCGCCCACCGGCTCGTGGACACGTTGGTCGGCGCGCTGGCGCCGGGCAGCTGTCTGGTGCTGTCGGCGATGACGGCGGACTTCGATCCGGACAACGTCCGGCGGGGCATCGAGGCGTACACGGCGAGCGGGGTGACGCTCGTGGCCCGTTCACACGCCGAAGTGGGTCGGCTTTTCGGGGGACTTGAGCTGCTGGAGCCGGGGATCGTCTCCCTGTCGGACTGGCGGCCGACGGCGGGCGAGGACGCGGAGAACGCGGAGAAGGAACCCGTGTCGCTGTACGGCGCAGTCGGCTTCAAGCGCTGACACCGCACCCGCCCGCGCCCTCCCTCAGCCGAGCAACCACCCTCCGTCCACGCTCAGTTCGACCGCGTTGACCGACCCGTTGCGCAGCAGGAAGTCCACGGCGTCGACCACGTCGGCCATGGTGGCGAGCCGCCCGGTGGGGGTCTCGGTGCGCAGGGCGGCGAGTACCTTCTCCGGCTTTTCCCGCCAGTAGGGGCTGTCACCGACGACGCCCGGGTGGACGGCGTTCACCCGGATCGGGGCGAGTTCGACGGCGAGGGTGTTCACCAGTCCGCCCACGCCGGCGTTGACCGTCGCGACCGTCGTCGCGCCCGGGTAGGGGCGCTCCTTGGCCTGCCCGCCGAAGAGCACGATCGCGCTGTCGTCGTGCAGCCGGGACGTCAGGGTGTGCACGACCTCGGTGTAGCCGACGAGTTTCAGGGTGACGAGCTGCAGGGCGGCGTCGATGTCGTACTCGGTGACCTTGTTGTCGTCGCGGGAGACGCCCGCGAGCACGAGGTGGTCGAGGCGACCGACGCCGGCCAGCGCGACGCCGATCTCCCTCGGCCGCGCGAGGTCGACCCCGATTCCGCGGGCACCGAACTCCTTGGCGAGGGTGTCGGCGCGGTGGCCGTCGCGGCCGGTCAGGACGACCTCGTCGCCGCGCCCGGCCCTCATCCGGGCGAACTCCAGGCCGATTCCGGACGTACCTCCCACAACAAGGACGCTGCTCATGATTCCAGGGCCTCCTTCAGGTACTCCCAGTCCCGCGTGAACCGGTAGGAGTGGCGCGGCGGCGGCTGCGGCGCCTGTGTCTCCAGCCAACGCAGCGGTCCCCGACCGGCGTTGGCGAAGCCGTGCACGCAGCCGGCGCCCGCCCAGGCGCAGTCGCCGGGACCCAGCCGGTACCGCTCGCCGTCGAACACCGCGTCCGCCTCCCCTTCGAGGAACAGGTACGTCTCCTCGAAGGGATGGTCGTGCGTGCCGGCGACGCCGTCCGGCGCGTACTGCACCATGAACATGGTCGAGGCGACCGCGCCGAGGTCGCTGTCGACCATCATCTTCACGGTGATCCCGCTGTACACGAGCAGCGCGGTCCGCATGCTCGCCGACACCGCGAGCAGGTCCTGCGACTGCTTGCCGGGATCCATCTGCGCGGGCTCGAAGTGGCCGAACGACCGGGTGCGCGGGTCGCGGGCGTCGATGCGGACGGGGTCGCGTTCGGGCAGCGCGGGCACCGCCTGGGTGTCGTACCCGTAGCGGGCCCGCGGCACGGGGGCGAGCATGTCGGCCCAGCGGCCGGCGATGTCCCCGGCGCCGCGCCAGGCGTGCGGGACGCCGGTCGGGAGGAGGCCGTAGTCGCCCTCTTCGAGAAGGTACGACCCTTCGGGCACGTCGAGGATCACGGCCCCGTAGAGCACATGGAAGCTCTCCTCGTACGAGTGCACATGGGCCGCGACCCGGCCGTCGGGCCGTATCCCGCACAGGCCGAAGCCGGTGTGCGCACTGCCGTCGTCCTCGCCGACCAACGTCCGCCGCCGGTAACCGAGTTCGTCGTACGGCGGCTCCGGGACGTCGACGGCGCGGCGCACCAGGTGTCGGGTCATGCCGCGCTCCTCGCCTCCTTCGCGGCCAGGAGCCGGTCGCGGGACTCCTGCACCAGGCGCCGGGCCCGGTCGGGGTCGGCCAGCAGCCTGCCGTCGCGCTTGCGGATCACGCCGTCGACGATGACGGTGTCGACGTTGGAGACGTCCGCCGACAGGGTCACGGCGGCTGCCGCGTCGTGCACGGGGGCGACGTTCAGCGCGGTGGCGTCGATCGCGACGACGTCGGCGCGCTTGCCGGGGGTCAGGGAGCCGGTGCGGTCCCCGACGCCCGCGACATGGGCACCGTTGCGCGTCGCGATCTCCAGCATCTGACGTGCCGTCAACATCGTTTCGGGGACCGGCAGGTTGGCCTTCCAGCAGTCGGCGTTCACGCGGGCGCGCTCGGCGCCGAAGGCCGCGCGGATCTGGGTGAACATGTCGCCGGGCACGGTGGTGACGACGTCGATGCTGAGCGAGGGCCGCAGCCCGTACTCGATGGCCTTCATCACGGGTGGCCAGCCGTGCCCCATCTGCAGCTCGACCTGCGGGGCGATCGAGACCGTACCGCCGCTGTCGGCCACCATCTGCCACTCCTCATCGCTGAAGTAGCAGCAGTGGACGTAGGTCGTGTCGGAGCCCAGGAGTCCCAGGCCGTGGAGCTGTTTGACCATGCCGAAGCGGCCCGCCAGGCGGCCCATCGCCACGTGCACGGTGATCGGGATGCCCAGGTCGCGGGCGAGGGCCCACTCGGCGGTGACGACGTCGTCGGTGCAGAAACCGGGGCCGCGGGTGGCCAGGCCCATGGTCAGCAGGCCGTCGTCGGAGGAGAAGTAGGTGCTGCGGATCCGCCGTACGTCGTCGCCCGGGATCGTGATCTTGCTCTCGAACCAGTAGTCGGCGAGCGAGGTGTTGGCGCTGCCGTACGCGTACTGGGCGCGGATGCCGGACTCCGTGAGCCCCTGGATCGCGGCGTCCGGGTGGGCGGGCGTGTTGTTGATGTGCGACCAGTCGACGAGGGTCGTGATGCCGGCGTTCAGGCACTCCAGGGATCCCGCGAGGTTGCCCGCGTACACGTCCTCGGGAGTGTAGAGCGGTGCGAAGGTGTCGAGGACGTCGACGAAGTAGTCGTCAAGGGTGGCGTCGGGGGCGACGTTGCGGATCGGCGCCTCCCAGGTGTGGCGGTGGGTGTCCACGAAGCCGGGGATCACGATCCGGCCGGTCATGTCGAGCACTTCCGCGTCGGCGCTGATCTCCGGCCGCACCGCCGTGATCTTCCCGTCCTCGATCAGGACGTCTCCTTGCGGGAGGTCCCCGATGTCGGGGTCCATCGACAGCACGTGTCCTGCGCGCAGGAGTATCCGATGGGGCATCGTTCTTCCTCCCATGGGGTGTCAGTAGGCGGCGAGGCCGCGTACGGCCGCCACGACCTTGTCGACGGTGGGGATGACCTCCTCTTCGAGGACGTCGGCGAACGGCAGCGGGACGCACTCCCCCGCCACCCGCCTGACCGGTGCGTCCAGCAGCGCGAACCCCTCGTCCGCGACCACCGAGACGAGCGTCGCGCCCCAGCCGCCCTGGTACGGGTTCTCCTCGACGGTGACGAGCCGCGAGGTCCTGCCGAGCGAGGCGAGCACGGTGCTCATGTCCAGCGGCACCAGACAGCGCAGGTCGACGACCTCGGCCCCGATGCCCTCACCCGCCAGGACATCGGCGGCCTTCAGCGCGACCGGCACCATCGAGGCGAGGGCGACGAGGGTGACGTCGGCGCCCTCGCGGACGACGGCGGCATGGCCCAGCTCGACGACGTGGTCCGGCGGCGGGGGCTCCCCTTTGGTGGCGAGCAGGCCCTTGTGCTCGAAGAAGACGACGGGGTCGTCGCTGCGGATCGCCGCCGCCATCATGCCGATCACGTCGGCGGGGGTCGCGGGTGCGGCGATCTTCAGGCCGGGCACGGTGAACGCCCAGTTCTCGGTGGCCTGGGAGTGCTGGGCGCCGAAGCCGAGCCCGCCGCCGTTGGCGGTGCGAACGACGAGGGGCACGGTGACCTGACCGCCCGTCATGTAACGCACCTTGGGTATCTCGTTGGCGAGGTAGTCCCAACAGCAGGCCAAAAAGTCGGAGAACATGATCTCGGCGACCGGCCGCATCCCGGTCATCGCCGCGCCCATGGCGGCCCCCACGATGGCCTGTTCGGAGATCGGCGTGTCCCACACCCGCCCGGGCCCGAACTCGGCCCGCAGCCCGACGGTCGTCTTGAACACCCCGCCGGCCGCACCGATGTCCTCGCCCAGGCATACGACAGCCGGATCGCGCCGCATCTCCCGCGCGATGCCCTCGGCGACCGCCTCCCGGTAGCTGATCACGTCCGCCACGCCGCACCCCCGTCCGCCCATACGTCGGTCATCGCCTCGCGCGGATCGGGCTCGGGCCCCGCCTTCGCCGCCTCAACGGCCTTGTGGACGAGGGACGTCGCCCGCTCGGCCGCCTCGGTGACCACCGCCTCGGGCACGCCCAGCTCGGCGAGCCGGCCCCGCGCCAGGTCCAACGGGTCGTGCTTCAGCCAGCGTTCGACCTCCTCGGCCGGGCGGTAGGCGGCCGGATCCGCGCGGCTGTGCCCGAAGTGGCGGTAGGTCTGCGCCTCCAGCAGTGCGGGCCCGTCTCCTGCCCGGGCCCGCCCCGCGAGCCGGGCCACCGCCTCCTGCACGGCGACGACGTCGTTGCCGTCCACCACCTCACCCGGGATGCCGTACGCGGGCGCCCGGTCGGCCGCGGGCCGGGGCACGGCCGTGACGTCGGCGATCGGGGTGTACTCCATGTACAGGTTGTTCTCGCAGACGAACAGCACCGGCAGCTTCCATACGGCGGCCAGGTTGAGCGCCTCGTGGAAGGCGCCGATGTTGGTGGCGCCGTCGCCGAAGAAGGCGACCGCGATCTGCTCGGTGCCGCGCAGCTTGGCCGACCAGGCGGCGCCGGCCGCCATCGGGAGGTGGGCGCCGACGATGGCGTAGGAGCCGAGCATGCCGGTGGACGCCTTGGTCAGGTGCATGGAGCCGCCCTTGGCCCGGCACAACCCCGTTGCCCTGCTCATGAGTTCGGCGAGGCATTCCTCCGGGGTGGCGCCCCGGGCCATCGCGTGATGGTGGCCGCGGTAGGTGGCGAAGACGTAGTCGCCGGGTCGCAGGGCGGCGCTCGCGCCGACGGCGATGGCCTCGTGCCCGGCGGCGAGGTGGGTGGTGCCCTTGACGAGGCCCTGCAGGAACAGGTCGTGGGCGGCCTTCTCCGTACGGCGGATGATGGTCATCTGCTCGTAGGCGGCGAGGAGTTCGGCCGGGTCCATCAGCGCGTCCCGTCACCACGAGAGGTGTTGTGGGAGGTGTTGAGGTGGGCCGTGTCGAGACGGGCGGTGTTGAGGTGGGACTGCGATTCGCGCCGGGTGTTCAGCTCGCCGCCCACCGTCCAGTACTTGCGACCCGCGACCAGCAGTTCCTCCGCCGGGAACTTGGTGATGACCTCGCAGCCGTCGGCGGTGACGACCAGTTCCTCCTCGATCCGGGCGGCGGACCAGCCGTCGGTGGCGGGCCAGTAGGTCTCCAGGGCGAACACCATGCCCTCCTCCAGGACCTCGGGGTGGTCGAGGGAGACCAGGCGGCTGAAGATCGGCTTCTCCCAGATGGACAGGCCGACGCCGTGGCCGTACTGGAGGGCGAAGGCGGCGGTCTCGTCGGCGAAGCCGAACTCCTCGGCGCGCGGCCAGACCTGGACGATGTCGGCGGTGGTGGCGCCGGGGCGGACCAGGGCAATGGCCTGGTCCATGTACTCGCGGCAGCGGACGTAGGCGTCGCGCTGGGCGCTGGAGGCGCTGCCGACGGCGAAGGTGCGGTAGTAGCAGGTGCGGTAGCCGAGGTGGCTGTGCAGGATGTCGAAGAAGGCGGGGTCGCCGGGGCGGATCAGACGGTCGCTGTAGACGTGCGGGTGGGGTGAACAGCGCTCGCCGGAGATCGCGTTGACGCCCTCGACGTACTCGCTGCCGAGGTCGTACAGCACCTTGCTGACCAACCCGACGCACTCGTTCTCGCGCACGCCGGGCCGCAGATGGCCGTACAGCTCCTCGTAGGCGGCGTCCACCATCGCGCAGGCCTGGGTGAGCAGGGAGATCTCGTCCGGCGTCTTGATGCGGCGCGCCTCCAGGAAGACCTGTTGTCCGTCGACGACCTCGATGCCCTCGGCGCGCAGCGCGGTGAGGATCGGCATCTCGGCGACGTCGATGCCGAGCGGTTCGCCGGCCAGGCCGTGTGCGCGCAGTTCGGCGGCGATCTTGGCGGCCACGTCCTCGGCTATGCCCGCCTCCGGGTGAAAGGCTCCGCGCAGGGTGGAGATGCCGGCGCGGGCGCCGGTGGGCGGGCCCTCCTTGCCGTCGCTGTAGTCGAGCCACGGGTTGTAGAGCTGGTGGTGCCGGGCGGCGGAGCCGAAGTCCCAGACGACCGGTTCGCCGCCGCGCACCAGCAGGGCGAAGCGGATCAGCTTGTCCATCGCCCAGGTGCCGATGTGCGTGGCGGTCATGTAGCGGATGTTGGCGAAGTCGAAGCTGAGCACCGCGCCCAGCTCGGAGCGGTTCAGGGTCTCGTTGAGGCGGGCCAGCCGCTGCCTGCGCAGCCGGTCCAGGTCGACGCGCTCTTCCCAGTCGACGGCATTGGGTCCGAATGTGCGGATCGCCATGGCGACCACCCCCACTTCGGAGTGAACGACCGTGCGCCGCGAGTGTCAAGTGTCACTGAACACGAACCAGACGCCCACGGCCGGTACGTCACCATCATTGCGGTAGCGGTGCGGGGTCGTCGACTCGAAGCAGACGGCGTCGCCGGGGCGCAGGGTGTACTCCTCGAAACCGAGGGTGAGGACCAGCTCGCCCGCGGTCAGGCAGCCGTACTCGGTGCCCGTGTGCCGCATGAGGCCGCCGGAGCTGGAGGAGGCGCCGCCGGGCCGGTAGGTCACCTGGAGGAAGTCGACGTCCGTGCCGGGAACGTGGCCGAGACGCTCCCACACCACCCCCGAGTCCAGCTCCAGCACCTCCCGCTCGTCCGGCGTGACCAGCGGGCCGATGCGGCGCCCGGGGTCGGCGGCGAAGGCGGCCAGGGCGTGCAGGGCGGTACCGGGGGCGGTGCCGGGCTCCGGGCCGGATGGCGTGGCCACCGGGGACACGGCCGCGGACTCGCCCGCGTCGAAGAGCGACTCGACGGAGATCGCGAGGGCCGTGGTGATCGCGTACAGCGTGCTCACGGAGGGCTGGGTCTTGCCGGTCTCGATCTGTGAGACCAGGCTCGCCGACACCCCTACCTCGCGGGCCAGAGCGCGCAGGCTCATCCCGCGCGCGAGGCGTGCCTGCCGGATGCGCGCTCCGACGGGTGGTGCGTCGGTGGGGGACACGGACGGCTCCTCCCCCGGTTCTCGTGGGCCACTGAGGCCGCGGTGTGCAGCCTCATTGAACAGCCGGGGCCGGCCACCGCGCCAGCGTGGCAGGCCGGGGCCCCTCTGGACGCCACCGCTGCCGAGGCTCAGCGCTTCGCCGCCGCTGCCGCTGCTCAGCGCTTCTCCGCCGGAAACACCGCCCGTACCTCCCACCCCACTCCGCCCCGCGGCCCGGCGTGCAGTTCGCCGCCCAGCGCGGTCACCCGCTCCTTCAGACCGACCAGGCCGAAGCCTCCCCCGTGGGCGGCGGCCGGAAGCTGCGAGCCGCCCCGGCCGTCGTCCGCGACCGACACCTCCAGGTGTCCGGAGTCGTCCCGCAGCCGGACCTCCACGTGCGCGGCATCGGCCGCGTGCCGGCGAATGTTGGTCAGGGCCTCCTGGACGACCCGGAAGGCCGCGGCCTGCACCTCATGGGGGAGGCCGTCCGACACGTCGGGGTCGCGGCGCAGGGTGACCTGCTGGACCGGGCTCGCGAAGCCGTCCGTCAGGTCGGCGATGCCCGCCAGGTCGCCGACCGGACGGCGGTCGGCCTGCTCCCCGGTGTCGCGCAGCACGCCGACCGTTCGGCGCATCGAGGCGAGGGCCTCGGTGGCGGCCCTTTCGATGCCGGCCAGGACGGGGTCGAGGTCCTGCGGCCGGGGCTGCGCCATCATGCGGGCCATCTGCGTCTGCACGAGGATCCCGGTGACATGGTGGGCGACGAAGTCGTGCAGATCGGCGGCGATGGCGACGCGTTCGGAGCGCCGGGTCTCGCTGACGGCGAGGGTCCGCCGGTAGTCCATCGTGCGCAGGTACACGGCGAGCCCGGCGAAGAGGCCGATCAGCACCAGGCCGGCCACCACGAAGCCCAGCACGCCGGGGTCCAACGGCCCGAGCAACCGAACCGGCAACACCAACAACGCGCCCGCGTCGAGGGCGCCGCACCACCAGGCCGCACGCGGCGGGCACTGCCGTACCGCGATGAACAACAGGCACAGCAGGATCACGACCTCACCGGGACCGAAGACGTTCGCCCTCAGGGTCACCAGCGACCCCACCGAGTACAGGGCGGAGACGAGGGCGGGCACGGCGGTGCGTACCTGGGGCGTGAGCCAGTCCGGCCGCCGCCCCTCCGGCCACAGCACTGCGGCCAGGCCCACCAGCAGGACACCCAGGGTCGGCCAGACCGGGCTCGCCGTCGGCAGGACGCTCGTCCCGTCGGAACCGGAGAAGAGGACGTCGACGACACAGGCGGCCAGCAGGACGCCCACGGCGAAGCCCCGGGCGCAGCCGCGGGGGGATACGGACTTCATGCCGATCACGGTAGGCGAGGCCGGGCACGGCGGGATCGGCCGATCGGCCGAGGGGCGCGGCGCCGACGCCGACCTTATGACCGAGGCGCGCGCCCGTCCGCGCGGGCCAGGGTGGAGCCGCATCCTCACCACGGACATCAGGAGTACGCGATGCAGCGCAGCAAGTTCCTCGTCGGCGTCGTCGGCGGTGTGACCGCTGTGGTCACGCTGGGCGGCCTCGGCACCTGTCTGCTCTCCGGCACCGAGTCGACCAGCAGCCTGGACGAGTACAGCACGGTGTCGGTGGACGGCCACCGGGCGCTCGCGGCGAACGTGGTCGCGGGCCGCACCGAGAGCAAGATCCACCCGCTGCCCTGGGTCGGCGACAAGGTCTCCGGCATCACCTGCCCGACCGGGCTCAAGGCCGTGGCCGGCGCGAGCATCACCTGCACCGGCGAGAAGGGCGACGGCGAGGTCGTCCGCATCCCCGTCCGTGTGACCAAGGCCGACGCGAAGAGCGTCACCTGGAAGTTCGAGCGCTGAGAAGGGCCACGACACACCATGAGCACCGTTCTGGCCGGGTACGGCCTTGTGAAGAAGTACGGCTCCACCACCGCCCTGGCAGGCGTCGACGTGGAGGTCCGCGAGCGCGACTCGCTGGCGATCATGGGCCCGTCGGGGTCCGGCAAGTCGACCCTGCTGCACACCCTCGCCGGGATCATCCGGCCGGACGGAGGCCAGGTGCTGCTGCGCGGCGAGCGCCTGGACGACCTGGGTGAGAACCGGCTGAGCGCGTTGCGCCGCAAGCGGTTCGGGTTCGTGTTCCAGTTCGGCCAGTTGCTGCCGGAGTTGCCGGCCGAGGAGAACGTCGCGCTGCCGCTGATGCTGGAGGGCATGCCCCGCAAGGAGGCCGTCGCCCGGGCCCGCCGCTGGTTCGCGCCGCTGGGCCTGGACGGACTGGAGCGGCGCCGCCCCGGACAACTCTCCGGCGGCCAGGCGCAGCGCGTCGCCATCGCCCGCGCCCTGGCCGTCGAACCGGACGTGGTCTTCGCCGACGAGCCCACCGGCGCCCTGGACCAGCGCACCGGCACGGAGGTGATCCAGCTCCTGACCTTCGCGACCCGGGACACGGGCGCGGCCCTGGTGACGGTCACGCATGACGCCGACGTCGCCGCCCACTGCGACCGCGTCCTCCAGGTCCGGGACGGCCGGATCAGCAACTACAGCCAGTTCACGGTCGCCTGACTCCGTCCCGCCCCCGTCCGAAGCCCCCCGGAGCCCGCCCTATGTCCTCGTCCTCCCCCGTCCTGCCCCTGACCTGGCACCTCACCAGGTCCTCCGGCCGCCGCGGCCTGCAGAGCCACCTCCTGGCGGCCGGGGCCGCGGCCGTCGGCGCGTTCGTCATGCTGGTGATCATCGCCGCCACCTTCGGCGCCGGCACCCGCGCCGACCACACCAAGTGGCGCACCCCCGACGCCGTACCGGCGCAACGGGCCACCGCCGTCCAGGCCCTCGCCACGACCTACGTCCGCCACGAGCCGGTCACCGTCGTCTCGCTGGTCCAGCTGCCCGACCGCGAGCGGACGCCCGCGCCGCCCGGCCTGCGTTCCTTCCCGAAGCAGGGCGAGGTCTACGTCTCCCCCGCGCTGGCCGAACTGCTGCACAAGCTGCCCGCGAGCCAACTCGCCGACCGTCTCCCGAAGGTGGGTTCCTACGGCACGATCGGTGCCGCCGGTCTCGCCGCCCCGGACGAACTCGTCGCCGTCGTCGGCCGCACACCGACCGACCCGGCCGTCTCGAAGGCCGCCGGGGACACCTCCTCCTGGTTCGACATCGCGCAGACGGAGCGCGCGGAGATCTCCGGGTTCACCAGCGACACGCCGAGCATGTTCACCTCCGGCGACCAGGGCATCGCCGTCCTGGGCGTCGTCCTGCTCGCGATGCCGGTGGTCGTGCTGTCGGCGGCCGCCGGACGCCTCGGCGCGGCCCGGCGCGAGCAGCGGCTCGCCGCCCTGCGGCTGGCCGGGGCGACCCCGCGGCAGATCATCGCCATGACCGCCCTGGAGGCCACGGCACTCGGCGCCGCCGGGGCCCTGACGGGTGCCCTCGCCTACGTGGTGCTGCTGCCCGCGCTCGCACAGGTGCCGTTCGGCGTGGGCACCTGGTACGTCGACACGCTGTGGGTCGGACTGCCCTGGCTGGCGGCCGTCGTCGGCGCGGTCACCGCTCTCATCACCGTCAGCGCGGTCTCGATGCTGCGCCAGGTGGCGAACTCGCCCCTCGGCGTCGCCCAGCAGGCCGACCCCCGGCGCACCCGCATGATCCGCCTCGCCTTCTTCGCGGCGACCCTGGCCGTCATCTTCCTGTTCAGCGGCGGGGGCCTGAAGGCGAAGCAGGCCGTGGCCCTGCTCCTGCTGTTCTACGGCGCGTTCTGGCTGTTCGGCCCCTGGGTGGTGGACCGGCTAGGCCGCCTGGTGAGCCGCTTCGCCAGGCGGCCGGCGACCCTGCTGGCCGGCCGCCGGCTCAGCGACGACCCGCGCGGCGCCTGGCGCACCGTCAGCGGGCTGGTGCTGGCCGGGTTCGCCGCCGGGTTCTTCTCCGTCAGCCTGCTCGGCGCCGACACCTCCCAGTACCGGGGCCAGGTCGCCGTGAGCACGGCCAACGCCTCCGAGGCCCGGCACGCGGCCACCGAGGCGCGCACGCTCCTGCGCCGGGCGGGCGTGACCGCGACCGTCACCACCGGACGCGCCGACGCCTACGACAGCCTCCTCAGCGGCAGCCCCGGCGTCATCGCCCGCGTCGAGGGCGGCCAGGAGCAGCTGGACACGGCCGTCACCGCCCTCACGCCCCTCGGCGCGGGCCGGCTCCCCTACGGCCAGGACTACGCCGGCGGGTCGGACAAGGCCACCTTCGACCGCCTGGACGCCGTCGCCCTCGGCACCCTGGCGCTGAGCTTCCTCGTCGCCGCGTCCTCCGCCGGTCTGACCGCCGCCGCGAACGTCCTGGACCGGCGCCGCGTCTACGGCCTGCTACGGCTGGCGGGCACCCCGATGAAGGTGCTGGACCGGGCGCGGGTACGGGAAACCGTCATCCCGCTGGCCGTCCTGGCCGGCGGCACCACCGCCATGGGGGCCTACGGCTCCTACCAGCTCAACAAGGCGGCCGGCGCCACGATCAACACCTCCGGGGCGATCGAACTCGTCGTCTGTGCCGTCATCGGCGCCGTCGCCGTGTTCGCCGCGATCTCCGGCAGCCGACCGCTGCTGCGCAAGGTCACCGCGGACCCGGCGCAGACCGCCGACTGACCACCGGCCGACCACCGGCTGACACCGACTGACCACCGGCGGCGGCCCGGTCGCGGCCTGGCTGCCTGACCGTCGACCGACCTCCGAGGGGCCCGCCCGCAGCCGAGGGCGGGCCCCTCCGTGAACCCCGTGAGGCATGATCGAGCCATGACCGTCCCGACCCCGCCCGGCGCACCCATCCGCGTCCTGATCGCCGACGACCAGGAGATGGTCCGCACCGGCTTCCGCTTCTTCCTCGACGCCCAGCCCGACATCACCGTGGTCGCCGAGGCCGCCGACGGCGAGGAAGCGGTGGCACTGGCCCGGCGGGAGCGGCCGGACGTGTGCCTGCTGGACATCCGGATGCCGAAACTGGACGGCCTGGAGGCGACCCGGCTGCTGGCGGGGCCCGAGGTGACCGACCCGATGCGGGTGGTCGTGGTGACCACCTTCGACCTCGACGAGTACGTGTACGGGGCCCTGCGCGGCGGCGCCTGCGGGTTCCTGCTGAAGGACTCGGGGCCCGCCCTTCTCGCGGAGGCGGTGCGCGCCGCCGCGGCCGGTGACTCACTGGTCTCCCCGTCGGTCACGGTCCGCCTCCTCAAGCACGTCACCGCCCCGCAGGTCGTCGCGGCCGCTCCGGTGCGGCCGACGGCCCCTCCCGCGGAGCCCCTCACCGACCGTGAACTCGACGTCGTGCGCCTGGTCGCCCTCGGCCGTACGAACGCCGAGATCGCCGCCGAGCTGTACGTCTCCCTGTCCACGGTCAAGACACACCTGTCCAGCGTCCAGCTGAAACTGTCCGCCCGGAACCGCGTCGAGATCGCCGCCTGGGCCTGGCAGCACGGGTACGGGCAGCCGGGCGGGTGAGGCGCGGGCCCTGTCGGCGGCGCTCACTCGAACGGGCCGGTGCCGGTGGTGGGCCCTCGCGTCCGGTGGTGCGCTGAGGGCACTCGTCACGTTCTCTGGAGGCAGCCCGATGACCCGTCGTCCGACCCGGCTCGTCCGCGTTCTCTCCTCGGCTCTGGCGGCGGGCACGCTGGTGGCCACCGCCGCCTGCTCGTCCGGCGGCGACAGCGACGGTTCGCGTTCCTCGGGCGTCACCGCGTCACCCGCGGCCAGGAAGCAGCCGACCTTGTCCCCCACCACTTCGCCCGCTTCCACCCTCACCGAGTCGGGTGCGCAGACCGCGCTGATCACCGCGGCGGACATCGAGGACGGCTGGACGCAGGTCAAGGACACGGAGGCGGAGAACTGGCACGACAGCCTGCTCATCGGCACGGTCGACGTCTCGGACTTCCTCACCGCCAAGGCCGACGCCGCCGACTGCCGGCGGCTGATGGACTCCCTCTTCGACGACGACCTGCTGGGCAAGCCGTCCGGAGCGAACGCGCTGCGCGGCTTCACGCAGGGCGACTCCCGTCTGCTGTACCAAGTCGCCGCCTACGACCGGACCGACCCGCAGGGCGCCTTGAACTGGATGGCGAAACTGCCGGACGAGTGCGACCAGTTCACGATGACCGAGAACGGCGAGCAGCGCACCGTCCAGGTCATCGACACCTCACTGCCCGACGTGGGCGACGCCCGTGAGGGCCTGCGGGTGACGGTGAAGGGCGAGAGCGGGGGCGAGGACGCCACGCTGACCCTCGACGTCGCCGCCGTACGCGTCGGGAACAACGCGATCACCGTCACGGCGGGCGGCCTCGACGGGGACGAGCACGACTCCGTGGAGCAGGCGGTGCAGCTCGGGACCCAGCGCCTCAAGGACGTCCTGGCCGGGAAGTCGCCGGCCGCGAGCCCCGGCGAGATCGAGTAGCACGGCCGACGGCTCCCTCCCGCACGTCGACAGCCGACAGCCGCACGCCCCACGCCCCACGCCAACCGCCCTGCCGGCTCTGCCGATTCCCGGGACAACGTGATCAACGGGCGGCACAATGGCGGCGATGGCCGGTATCGGTCGTTCGTGCGAGGAGAGGACGAGTCGTGAGTGATGGCCACACCCCGTCGGGCGGGTCGGCGAAGCTGAACACCGGTGTGGCGCACAACGCGCGCGTGTGGAACTACTGGATCGGCGGCAAGGACAACTACGAGGTCGACCAGCAGGTCGGCGAGCAGGTCGCCGGGATGTTCCCGATCATCCGCGACATCGCCCGCGCGGACCGCGACTTCCTCGGCCGGGCCGTGCGGTTCGTGGCCGAGGAGCGCGGCGTGCGGCAGTTCCTCGACATCGGCACCGGGCTGCCGACGGCGGACAACACACACGAGATCGCCCAGCGCGTCGCCCCCGACTCGCGGATCGTGTACGTCGACAACGACCCGATCGTCCTCGTGCACGCCCGCACCCTGCTGACCGGCACCCGCGAGGGCGTCACCGCCTACATCGACGCCGACGTGCACGACCCGGACGCGATCGTCGAACGCGCCGCGCAGACCCTGGACTTCACGAAGCCCGTCGCCGTGATGATGCTGGGCATCCTCAACTTCGTCCTCGACTACGACAAGGCCCGCGAGATCGTACGGCGCGTCCTGGCGGCCGTACCCTCCGGCAGCCATCTGGTCCTGACGCACCCGACCTTCGACTCCGAGCTCGGCGGCGAGGGCCAGATCCCGGCGATGAAGTTCTGGAACGAGAACGCCACACCGCCGATCACCGCCCGCAGCGGCGCGGACATCGCCGCGTTCTTCGAGGGGCTTGAGCTGCTGGAGCCGGGCATGGTGTCCTGCTCGCAGTGGCGCGCCCCCGACTCTCCCGTTGCGGTGCCGCAGTACGGCGCGGTGGCCGTGAAACCCTGACGCCCAGCAGGGACCGCACGAACCGGAACGACCCGGCCCGCAGGCCGAGCTCGTCGAGGAGACCGGGAGACCGTATGACCACCCTTGCCGATCCCGTCCCGGGAGGGCGTCCCGGGGACGTCGAGCGGGCCGGCGCGCTGAGCGGCGAGCTGTCCGGGCGGGGCGTGCACGGGATCGTCCTGGCCTACGTCGACACGGCGGGCATCGCCCGGGTGAAGACGATCCCCACGGCGAAGCTGGCCTCGGCGGTGGCCTGGGGCGTGGGGATGTCACCGGTGTTCGACACGTTCCTCGCGAACGACTCCATCGTCACCACCGACGTCCTCGGCTCCCCGGACGGCGATCTGCGCCTTTACCCCGACCTCGATCTGCTGGTGGAGCTGTCCGGACAGCCCGGCTGGGCGTGGGCGCCGGTCGACCGGATCACCCAGGAGGGCGAGCGGCATCCCGCTTGCAGCCGCACCTTCCTGCGGCGGACGGTCCGGGAAGCCGCGGAGCGCCACGGCATCACCTTCAGGGCGAGCATCGAGATCGAGTGGGCCCTCGCCCAACCTCC
This sequence comes from Streptomyces sp. V4I8, assembly GCF_041261225.1. Classification (GTDB taxonomy): domain Bacteria; phylum Actinomycetota; class Actinomycetes; order Streptomycetales; family Streptomycetaceae; genus Streptomyces. Next base: position 8,968,161 of record NZ_JBGCCN010000001.1, on the reverse strand, counting down.
CGGCGTCGACGGCGAGTTCGTGCCCGCGGTCACGGGTCCGGCGTACGGCGCCACCCGCCAGGTCGAGTTGAGCGACTGCGCCGCCGATCTGCTGGCCGCGCTCGCACGGCAGGGCGTGGAGGTCGACCAGCTCCATCCCGAGTACGCGGCCGGGCAGTTCGAGCTCTCGGTGAGCGCGCTCGACCCGGTGGCGGCGGCCGACCGCAGCGTGCTGGTCCGGCAGACGATCCGGGCAGTGGCGCGGCGCCACGGCCTCGCGGTGTCCTTCGCCCCGGCGGTCCTCGGGCAGGGCGTCGGCAACGGCGGCCACATCCACCTCTCCGCCTGGCGCGACGGCGTCAACCTGCACGCGGGCGGCGACCGGCGGCACGGCATGCGGCCCGAGGCCGAGTCCTTCGCGGCCGGCGTGCTCGCCCACCTCCCCGCCCTCACTGCGGTGACCGCGCCGAGCCCGGCGAGCCATCTGAGGCTCAAGCCCTCGCAGTGGGCCGGGGTGTTCACCGCATGGGGCCGGGAGACGCGGGAGGCGGGGCTGCGCGTCGTCACCGGCACGGCGGGCCACCGCGACCAGGCGGCCAACCTGGAGGTCAAGCCGGTGGACCTGGCCGCCAACCCGTACCTCGCCCTCGGCTGCCTGATCGCCGCCGGGCTGGACGGACTGACGTCGGGCGCACGGCTCCCGGAGGAGATCACCGGCGACCCGGCCCACCTGGGTGCGGAGGAAGCCGCCGCCCGAGGTGTCCGCAGGCTGCCGGCCTCCCTGGGCGAGGCCGTCGAGGAGTTCCGTACGAACGAGCCGCTGCGTGCCGCGCTGGGCCCGGTCCTCGCCGACGCCGTCATCGCCGTACGGCAGGGAGAACTCGCGGCCGTGGCCGGGCTGGACGACGACCAGGTGGCAGCGGCGTACCGCTGGAAGTACTGACGTGAGCACCACCGGCCCGGTCCATGAGGCGCTCGCGGCACTGCCGCTGGTGGACCACCACTGCCACGGAGTCGTCACCACTGATCTGGCCAGGAACGGCTTCGAGTCCCTGCTCACCGAGGGCGAGCCCTGGCCCGGCATCTCGCCCTTCGACACCCCGGTCGGCGTCGCCGTACGCCGCCACTGCGCACCCCTGCTGGATCTGCCGCGCCACGCCCCCGCCGACGCGTATCTGGCCCGGCGCGCGGAGCTGGGCCGGGACGAGGTGAACCGGCGGTTCCTGGCCGCCGCCGGAACGGAGGTGTTCTGCGTCGACACCGGGTACACACCGCAGCCCCTCACCACGCCCCGGGAGCTGGCGGCGACCGTCGACGCGGCCGCGTACGAAGTCGTACGGCTGGAAGCGGTCGCCGAGGCGGTGGCGGCCGAGGGAGTCGAGCCGGACGCGTACGCCACCGCGGTCCGCACGGCCGCCGAGGAGGCCGTACGGCGTCCGTACGTGGTGGCCGTGAAGTCGGTGGCCGCCTACCGCACCGGCTTCGACCTGGACCCGGCGCGCCCTTCGGACGCGGAGGTCACCGAGGCGGCCCGGCGCCTGCTGACGGGCGGCGGCCGCCTTGCCGACCCGGTCCTCGTACGGCATCTCCTCTGGACCGCCGTCGACCTCGGCCTCCCCCTCCAGCTGCACACGGGGTTCGGCGACAGCGACATCCGCCTGCACCGGGCCGACCCCACCCACCTGACCGACTGGCTGCATCTCACCAAGGGCACGATCCCCGTCCTGTTCCTGCACTGCTGGCCGTACCAGCGCCAGGCCGCGTTTCTGGCGGCGGTGTTCGAGCAGGTGTACCTGGACGTGGGCCTCACCCTGCACCATGTCGGTCCCGCGCGGTCCCGGGCGATCCTGGCGGAGGTGCTGGAGATCACTCCGTTCCGCAAACTGCTGTACAGCTCGGACGCCTATGGTCTGGCGGAGTTCTACCGGCTCGGCGCACTGGCGTTCCGCCGCGGTCTGGGCGAGCTGCTCCAGGACCGGGTGGACGCCGACGAGCTGAGCCTGCCGGACGCGCTGCGGATCGCGGCGTGGGCGGCCGGCGACAATGCCCGCCGCCTCTATCGACTCCCTTTACCCGAACCCGCCCCCGAACCCCGCCCGCACCGCGACTGAGCGTTCGCAATTCCCGGAAAGTATGATCAAGCAATGTCTGACATGACCGAGACCACGCCCGGCTGGCTGACGAGCGACGAGCTGGAGCAGGCTCGCGCCCGCATGCCCATCTTGTACGTCGAGGCCGTGCCCGTGCGCGTCGACGACAGCGGCGAGGTCACCAGCATCGGCCTCCTGCTGCGCATCGGACCGGACGGAACGGTCAGCCGGACCCTCGTCTCCGGCCGCGTGCTGCACCACGAACGCGTCCGCGACGCCCTCCTGCGCCACCTGGAGAAGGACCTCGGCCCGGTGGCCCTCCCCCGGGTCCCGACGTCCCTGCAGCCGTTCACCGTCGCGGAGTACTTCCCGACGCAGGGCATCACGGCGTACCACGACCCGCGCCAGCACGCGGTCTCCCTCGCCTACGTCGTCCCGGTCACCGGCGACTGCCGCCCCCGCCAGGACGCCCTCGACCTCGTCTGGTTCAGCCCGCAGGACGCCCTGTCACCGGCGGTGCAGAGCGAGATGCCGGGCGGCCACGGGGTGCTGCTGAAGCAGGCGCTGGCGCACGTGGGCTGCGTGATCTGACGGTCGTGAGGCGGGCCTACTCCGGGCGATGAGCAGCCTCGGGCTCATCGCCCTTGCGCTGGGTCGTGCCGGGCTCGCCGTTGTCCCGGCGCCACTCGACCACCAGCTCGTCCTTGGTGCCGAAGCGGACGAGATGCCGGCCCATGACGCCCTCGAACAGCTCCAGCCGCTCGGCGTCGGCCTCCACCGACAGCAGCAGGGCGCCCTCGGCCGCTGTGAGGGTGCCGGTCCCGCCCTGGAAGACGATCCGGCCCTCCCCCGTCGCCTCGTCCCAGCTGGTCTCGCTGCGACGGCCCAGGTGGGACGCGAGTTGCTTGGCGTAGCGCTGCGGGCGGTCGGTGACGACGCGGGCTTCGGAGCGGGGCATGGCGTACTCCCGGTGTGACGGTGGGGCGGAACGCCTTCGATGGTGCCGGAAGGAGGTGAACAACGGGCACCGTCCTCGCCCACCGACGTGCGCAAGCCATGGATGCGGCCGCATGCCCTCGGATATCGCCGATACCGCCGAATGCCCTCGGCAAAGACAAAGGCAAGGAGGTCACCCACTCCTTGCCACTCTCAACGTATAGCGCACAGGGGGGCTTGCGGCAAGGCCCCCCTCGTACCGCAGAATCTCCGGCCGAAGCCAGTACCTGCGGAAATGAGCGTGGTGGTGATCGGTGTGACGGTCGATGTGATCGTGGCCGGCGGCGGACCGACCGGCTTGATGCTCGCCTCCGAGCTGCGGTTGCACGGCGTGCACGTGGTCGTGCTGGAGAGGGACGCGGAACCCGCCCCGTTCGTGCGCGCGCTGGGCCTGCACGTACGAAGCATCGAGGTGCTGGCCCAGCGCGGTCTGCTGGAGCGGTTCCTCGCACAGGGGCGGCAGCACCCGGTCGGCGGCTTCTTCGCCGGTATCGGCAAGCCCGCACCCGATGGTCTGGACACCGCGCATCCCTACGTCCTCGCCATCCCGCAGACCACCACCGACCGCCTGCTGGCCGAGCGCGCCAGCGAGCTCGGCACGGACATCCGCCGCGGCTGTGAACTGGTCGGGCTGAGCCAGGACGACCAGGGGGTGACCGTCGAGCTGGCCGACGGCACGCGGCTGCGCTCGCGCTACCTCGTCGGCTGCGACGGCGGCCGCAGCACGGTGCGCAAGCTGATCGGCGTCGGTTTCCCCGGCGAGCCGAGCAGGGTCGAGACGCTCCTCGGCGAGATGGAGGCGACCATGCCGCCGGAGGCGCTGGCCGCCGTGGTGACCGAAGTCCGCAAGACCCAGAAGCGGTTCGGCCTCGGGCCCGTCGGGGAGGGGGTGTTCCGCGTCGTCGTGCCCGCCGAGGGCGTGGCCGAGGACCGCTCGGTGCCGCCGACCCTCGACGAGGTCAAGCGCCGGCTGAGGGTGTTCGCCGGCACCGACTTCGGTGTGCACTCACCGCGGTGGCTGTCCCGCTTCGGCGACGCCACACGGCTGGCCGAGCGCTACCGGGCAGGCCGGGTGCTGCTGGCCGGCGACGCGGCGCACATCCATCCGCCGGTTGGTGGGCAGGGGCTCAACCTCGGCATCCAGGACGCGTTCAACCTCGGCTGGAAGCTCGCCGCCGCGGTGAACGGCTGGGCACCGGAAGGGCTGCTGGACAGCTACGCCACCGAGCGGCGCCCGGTGGCCGCCGACGTGCTGGACAACACCCGGGCGCAGATGGAGCTGATGTCCCCCGAGCCGGGTCCCCAGGCGGTGCGCCGGCTGCTGTCGGAGCTGATGGACTTCGAGCAGGTGAACCGGTACCTGACCGAGAAGATCATCGCGACCGGGGTCCGCTACGACTTCGGCGAGGGCCACGAACTGCTCGGCCGACGGTTGCGGGACATGAAGCTGAAGCATCGGCGCCTCTACGACCTCATGCACGGCGGCCGCGGACTGCTCCTCGACCAGACCGGCCGGCTCTCGGTGGCGGGCTGGTCGGACCGGGTCGACCGGGTCGTCGACGCCGGCGAGGAACTGGACGCGCCCGCGGTGCTGCTGCGGCCGGACGGCCACGTGGCGTGGGCCGGTGAAGATCAGCGGGATCTGCTCAGCCATCTGCCCCAGTGGTTCGGTGCCGCCACCCACTGAGCGCGGCTGCCCGGCCAAAAGGGCCTTCACAGGCTCTCGCCCGCGAAGACCCTTCGCACCGTCGGGACGACAGGAGGTGAACCTGCGACCCCTTGCCCCAGGAGTGAGCGTCACAGGTGACTTCAGCTGCGTTTTTTCGCAGGTCAGACCCACTGAACGCCAGGCGAGGAGCCAGTCAGTTGCTGCTGACGAGCTGCGGGCTTCGCGATGTGCACACCATGGGCAGCGGACCAGTGCCGAGGGTCATCTTGGGTTCCGGCACCAGACGCGTGCCATCCGGTCGGCTCAGCCGCCAGCGGCTCGCGATCGTCGCCAGGGCCAGAGTCGCCTCCACTATGGCGAAGTTGTCTCCGATGCACTTCCGACGACCGGCCGCAAACGGGAACATCGCGCCACGAGAGTCTGTCGGATTGTGCCCGGCGGGCCAGCGATCCGGGTCGAACCCATCGGGCTCCGCATAGAGATCAGCGTTTCGATGCAGGAGATACGGGCTCCATATCACTGTGGTGTTCTTCGCCAACGTGTGTCCGGCAAGCTCGGTTTCCGATGTCGTCGTGCGGGATACCGCCCAAACCGGCGGGTACAGGCGCAGCGCCTCCGTCAGGACGCGGCGGCAGTAGTCCAGGCGGGGAAGGTCCGCCTGCACGGCCGCCCTTCCGCTCAGCACGGCATCGACCTCGGCGTGAAGTTTCTCCTCCGCCTCCGGGTTCTCGCTCAAAAGATAAAAGACCCACGACAGCGCCGATGCCGTGGTTTCGGTCGCGCCTATCAGGAAGGTGAAGATCTGGTTGCGTATCTCTCCATCCGAGAAACTGTCACCGTGCTCACCACCTCGGTATTCGAAGATGGCCGACAGGATGTCGTTGTGACCGCCTTCGGAGTTCCGATATGCCGCGATGATGCCGCCGATGGCATCGTGCAGTCTCGCCAGCGACCTCCGGAATCTCCGATTGCCGGGGGTCGGTAGCTTGTGGAGCGCTTGGAGCGGTACCAGCATCCGCCAGTAGAGGCCGCTGAGCACCGAAGGAAGACCCTGTTCCACTTCCGCGACCGCCGAGGCACCCATGGGAGCGGAGAACAATGTCCTGGCAGTGACCCGGATGGTCAGAGAGCGTAACGCCGCACTGATGTCATGGACGGCACCATCGCGCCAGTCCACCATGGTCGCCTGGATCTCCTCCTCCATCACCCTCGCGTAGGACGTGATGCGATCGGTGCGAAAGGCGGGCTGGACCAACGGGCGTTGCCTCTTGTGCTCAAGCCAGTCGCACGTGGCCAGACCGTCGCCGATGAGTTGGCGCCCTGCAGTGATGACAGGGCCTCCCTTGTCGAAGGTACGGGCGTCAAGCAGTACCTGCCGTGTGAGTTCAGGCGTGCAGACCATGTATGCCCGGCCCGGTCCGAGTCGAAGTTCGACCAAGTCACCGTGCGCAGGCAGTGAGGACAGAAATTCGAGCGGCCGACGGTACAGCTCGATTGCATGTCCCACGATGGGCAGGTCGCCGGGCATCCGGCCGAACCTGGCGGGTTTCGCGGATTCGGCAGCATAGGGGCAGGATTCTTCGGCGAAGGTTCCATCAGCCATGGTAGATGGTCCTCTCAGGCGTTATGGTGACCTTTCCTGACCGCACACCGTTCCATACATGTCCGGCACCGTTGTACCTGGGGGTTCGATAGGACCACTCCAGATTGCCAGCGATCGCATAGCCAAGCTCGGACAGATGGGCGCGCACATCAGGACGCGTCCCGATGTTGCTCCCGAGTATCTCCTCACGTTTCTCGACGAATTTCCGCTCCACCTCCTCGATGAGCCCGCAGAGCTTTTCTACGGCGTCCTGGAGTTGCAGTCCCTCGTTGAGCATGAAGACGGAAATGGCGTTCCCGTAGTCGCCCTGAAAGTATTCCTTCCTGAAGGAGAAGAGGTCATTCACGACGACATAGCTTTCGCCCACGAGCCGACGGGCCTCCCTCAATTCCTTACTCGTCTCCAATTCCTCGGTCAGGTCGAAACCCTGGCCGTACTCAAGAACGGTGAGGTTGGCCTCGCATCCGGATGTGACATGCATGTCCAGGTAGGTTTTCCAGTCTGGAATCTCACCTCGCGCGCGCATGACAACCTCGTCGGTGAACGCGTCGATGTACTCGCGTAAATTCCTCAAGTACCGCTTCATCTGCCGCGGCGTCATATCCGGCTGCATCATGAGTATGTTGTCGCGCGCCGCCTTTCGGTACTTCTTTCCGGTGCCGTCGTCCTCGCCGTTCAGGGCGGGGAGAACATCATCGATCACTTCCTGCGCCTGTGCGGGCATCACCCCGAGCCAGCCGGCATCCGACATGATGTCGTCGTATGTGAACCAGCAGCTCGTCCAGTAAGCGCCCTTGACGATCCTCTCGTCCTTTGCGTTCGGGTTGACGAGACAAGCCCACAGGGCATGCAGATCGGTGAGATTCCTCTGACATTCGGCTTCATCCCGGTACAAGCCCCGCAGCTCGGATCGGATGTAGCGGGTGTTGAGCTCTTCTGCCCTGGCGTACTGCGGGTGACACTTCACAGGGATGATTCTTTTGATCTCCGGGAGGTAGAACTCAACCTCATCTCCCAGCATTTTCGGCCTGACTTCTGCCATGACTTCTCCTCCGTTGCCACGTTTGAACACAGTCAAGAAATTCGCTTTGTCGCCACAGTTGCGAGTTGCTCGAGTGCCGCTGTGACCGCAGTCGAGAAATTCGCCTTTCCCAGAGCATCGAGGGCTGCTTGATGGCGGTCGGCAATCATTTGCTCCACCGTGTTGCAGGCTCCGGTCACGAGCAGAATGGAGCGGATTTTTTCAGCCCCTCGCTCATCCAAGTCCGGATCTCCCAACAGGGTGTTCAGCACGCTCTGTTGATGCGAGTCGGCTCTATCCAGCGCCAACGCGACAAGCACGGTTCCCTTCCCCTCGCGCAGGTCCTCCATCGCTGACTTGCCAGTGATATCAGGGTCCCCGAAGATGCCCAGAAGATCGTCCCGCAGCTGAAAGGCCTCGCCCACCGGGATGGCATAGGAACTCAAGGATTCCTTTGTGTCCTGCTCGGCTCCAGCTATCGTGGCGCCCAGATGCAGCGGACGCTCGACCGTGTACTTGGCCGTCTTATATCGAATGATCTCCATCGCGTGATCGAGGTCAGTAGTGAAACTCTTCGCCGTCAGCAGATCCAGGTACTGTCCGTACATGACCTCCGTACGCATCAGATCCAGCACAGGGAGAGCAGCAGCAAGCTGCACCGGAGTGAGGCCGGCCGAGTGGAAAAGCTCCTGACTCCAGGCAAGAGCAAGGTCACCGAGCAGTATGGCAGCGTTGGTTCCGAATTCCATGGCGTCAGGGCGTGCAGCGTACCTGTGAGCAAAGGCGCGGTGTACCGTCGGTTTGCCCCGGCGCGTGGACGAGTTGTCCATGACATCGTCATGAATCAAGGTGAACGCGTGAAACATCTCAAGCGAGGCGGCAATTCTCAGGACCTTCTCCGTGTCCGCACTCTCGGCAGTGGCATGCCAGCCGACCAGGCAGAGAAGTGGTCGCATGCGTTTTCCGCCGGACCTTAGAAAGTCACGGAAGATCTCTATTGCTTCCGGAGGGAAACAGCCGTCTGCGGCAGTCGTTGATTTATCGACCAGGAAAGCATCCAGGACGGAGTCGACCGAGCTGCGTATCTCGTCAAGATCGAGGGGACCTAATGTCAGCATGGAACTGCCCATTTCTCACTCTTTCCCTTCGTGTCTCGGGAATCCAGCCGAAAGACATCTCATGGCCTGCGGACACCCGTCATGCACCCCAGCTCGCCAGCAGCCGTAACGACTCTGCGGAGGGGGAATCCGGCTCGGCATGACAGGTGATCAGAAACTGGTGGGGTTCATTGGCGGGTTCCAGGACCTCGAACCAGAGAGTCAAGTCCCCCACCAATGAATGATGGATCCGTTTCGGGCCGCGGATCATCTCCGTGCCCATCCCCCGGGACCAGATCAAGTGAAAGTCCCCGCTTTCGGCAGAGAGTTCGTCGACAAGCGTGATAAGTCGCGAGTCATGGGGAGCACGAGCGACCTGCGTTCGTAAGTGATGGACCACTTCCAGAGCCTTGTGGTCCCAGTCGGGGAAGAGCTCGCGAGCCCGGGGGTCGAGAAACGTGATGCGAGCCCAGTTTCTTTGCCGAGGCGCCATTTCTCCGAAATCGCCGTAAAGAGACGCGGCAAGGGTATTCCAGCCCAAAATATCCATCTCCCGCCCCATCACGTAGGCCGGAACGTCGAGTAACGCGTCCAATAACTGCTTCATTTCCGGGCGCAGGGAGCTGGATTGCACCGGATTTCTCCTCATGAGATGGATCGTGGCCATGCGGGACACCGCGATTGACCTGAGGCAGGAAGGATGACCGGACAGGACGTGGTCACGGGCGACTGGGACCTGGCGTCCACGCCGGTCGGAGTGCAGCGAAGCCGTCGGCACCCCCCGGGGGACGGGGGCGCCGACGGCGGCCTGCGGAACGCCGGCGCTAACAGGCCGTCAGACGGTGCACGGGCATCGCCCTGGCACCCTGGCCAGTGGCTGTCCGATCTGCCGTGCTGCGCCGGCGTTCTGGCCCTGCGTCGAGACCGGTGGCCGCGTCGGAGGGGCGGCGAGGTGAGGCTCGTACCGGTGTGGCCCGGGAGGGGCCGGGCAGGCTTCACCGCGCCATGCGCCATCAGCGCAGCGCCCTCACGGCCTTGACGACCCTGCCGATCTGCTCGGGGGCGGTCACCATGGTCGGTCCGAAGCGCAGGTGCGGATGTGCGTAGGGGGTCTCTGTGGCGATGACTTTGTGGGCGGCGCGGAGTTCGTGTTCGGCGTCGGCAGCGGCCCAGCCCTCCACGGTGCAGCAGACGACGCCGGCCGACACGGACGGGTCGCGGGGGGTCAGGACGCGTACGTTCGGGAGCCGCTCCAGTTCGTCCTTGAGAAGGGTGGCCTGGGAGGTGATGCGCTCGGCGATTCGGGCGCGGCCGATGGTCTCGTGGAAGCGGACGGCCGCGGGAACGGCCCAACGGTGTTCGAAGGAGTGGTAGCCGCCAGGGGTTTCGAGGATCGCGGGCGCCGCCACCGGGTCGCGGTCGCCCACCCAGCCCTCATAGCCTTCACGGCTGAAGTTGGGAATCACCGGAGCCACGAACGGCCAGTGCTCGGGCTTGCCCCACAGCAGGCCGGTACCGCGCGGTCCGTGCAGCCACTTGTGCGTGCTGGTGGCGAAGAAGTCGCAGCCGAGGTCCGTCATCGTGCTGTTCTCGGCGGCGAATCCATGGACACCGTCCAGGCAGAACAGGACGTGGTCGGCGAGATCCCGCCTGGCGTTGATGTCTCGCAACGCGTCGGCTATGGCACGCGCCGGCAGCTTCACGCCGTTGTCGGAGTTCACCCAGGTCAGAGCGAGCACACGGGTGCGTGGGGTGATCGAGCGGACAATCCGGGTGACGATCTCGTCCGTCGTCGCCATTGCCGGGTCGTCGTACAGCCTGATCTTGCGCACCGGGACACCATCTCGCTGGTGGCGCAGGCGCAGCGCCTGGTGCGTGGCATAGAAGTCGTGCTCGCTGGTGACCATCTCCTGGCCGCTACCCATCCGCAGGCCGCCGTAGAGGAGTGCGAGCCCCATGGTGGTGCTGTCGGTCAATGCCACGTCGTCCGCGTCGGTACCGAGGAAGCCGGCCAGCGATGCGCGCACTTCCAGGCTGCGGTCCTGGTCGATGAAGCCGGCTCCGGCAGCGATCGGGTCCGCATCCAGCGCGTCGCGGTGGCGTTCGATCGCGTCACGGACCTGGCGGGGGTGCGAGGCGAGGACAAACGCCGAGAACTGCAGGTAGTCACGCGACAGTGCGAACTGGTCGCGTACGGAACCCCAGTCCGTGGGGTCGAACCCGTGCTGCGAGGCGGCGGGAGCAGCCTGAGCCGCGCTGGCCGGTAATCCGATGGCTGCGGTGGCGCCGAGAGTAGCTGTGGCGAAGCCGCGACGGGTCAGGCCACCTCGTGATGTCTCAGGTCGCGGGATGGCTGCGCCGGTCGTGCCGGACGTGTTCACAGTAATCACCCTTTTGTCGTCAGAGAGGGAGCGAGGAGTTGTCCGTGTGACTGGCCCGGGTCTTGGAAGCCGTGTCTGTGCCGTGGTGTGGATGCCGTCGCGTGCGCACGGCGATGGCCGTTGCCGCGGTGACGGCCAGCATCTCCAGCCCGGCCGCGGTCCAGCCGACTGCGGGGACCCCGGACCGGTCGAGTGCGAGAGAGCCGAGGAAACCGCCCAGGGAGATGCCGATGTAGATGGCGCTTGCGTTCAGGGACAGGACGATGCCCGCGGACTCCGGTGCCAGCTCCACGATCCGATGCTGCTGCACCGGAGCGAAGGACCAGCCGAAGATGCCCCAGACCACCAGAGCCACGGCGGCCAGCCCCGCGCCCAGTGAGCCGTGCACGCCCAGTGAGCCGAGCACACCGAAGGAGGCCAGAGCGAGGGTGAGTCCACAGGTGCTGATCACCATGAGCCGGGTCGTGGGATAGCGGTCGGCGGCCCGTCCGCCCAGCGCGTTGCCCGCCACAGCCGCGACACCGAAGATCATCAGCCAGATGCTGAGTGCTCCCCCATGGATGCCGCCCACCGCGTCCAGGACCGGGCTCATGTAGGTGAGGACGGTGAACGCGCCGGAGATCCACAGCATGGTGAGGCCCAGCATCGCGGGGACCCCCCGGGTCCGTGCCACCGACAGCCGTGCCCTCAGACCGATGGCGGGATCCGGCGGCAGTGGAGGCAGCATCAGCACCAGTCCTACGGTGGCCACGACGCTGAGGCCGGCCACGAACAGGAAGGTGGTCCGCCAGCCGAAGGCGCCGCCGATGAGGGTGCCCAGCGGCACGCCGGCCGCGGTGGCGATGGCGATACCGGCGCCCACGGTGCCCAGCGCCCGGCCGCGTTCTTCGGCGGGGACCAGTGCCGGTACGGCGGCGGCCGCGGCCGGGGTGAACACGGCGGCGGCGATGGCCGACAGGACCCGCACGGCGAGCATCGTCCCGTACGAGTCGACCAGGGCGGCGGCGACGTTGGAAACGACGAACAGACCGAGGCTGCCGATGAGGACCGGCCGACGCGGCAGATTACCGATCGCCACGCCCAGCACGGGGGCGCCGATCGCGTAGCGAGGGCGAACACGGTGACGAACTGGCCTGCCGCACTCTCGGTCACGTCGAGATCGTGCGCCATCTCGGGCAGCAGACCGGCGATGACATAGCCATCGGTGCCGATGGCGAAGGTGCCAACCGCGAGCATGAGTAGCCAGACCCTGTGGGACATGTGGGGGGTGTACCTCCAGAGGAGCGGACAGGGCACCGTCGGGGCATCCGATCACCCGCCTCGGTGGCGGGGCGCGGCCGACGGCATGGGTGCGCGGACCCAGGCGGGTGGGTCGAGGCCCGGGTCTGGCCGGGGATGCGCACGCCGGTGGACGGCACTGGAGCTTGTCAGGTGGTCTGCAGGAAGAGTTGGAGAAGGGCCAGCAGGGTCTCGGGGGCGTCTTCGGAGGGGAAGTGCCCGACATCCGGCAGCTCGATCACCGGCGCATCGGGATAGGCCAGTTGGAACGCGGGGATGACGTAGCGCGGCAGGAGGGCGGTGTCGCGCATGCCCTCCACGAGAACGGCGGGCTTGGCCCGCAACGCCTCGACAGCGTCCGGGTTCGGCGGTGAGGGTGCGACGTCCGGGTCCGGTGCCACCAGCTGCTGCGGGAAGCGGAGCACGCCTTGGCAGGCGGCCCGGTCGGTGAAGTGCGCGGCGTACGCACGGACCCAGGTGGGGGTGATGTGCTGTGGGCGCGTGATGGTCTGCAGCGCCAGCATCAGGTGTGTGACGCTGCTGCCTGCTCCGCCCAGGGTCTGCTCCAGCGTGCCGTTGGCGTGGGCCGCACTCGCCCAGCGGAACCAGTGGCTGTCGGCGAAGTTCTCCGCCATCAGCTTGTCGTAGCCGGGCAGGCCGAGCGGCAGGACCGTGTTGGTGGCGAAGACGCGGGCGATGCGGCCGGGGTGGCGTAATGCGAATCCGGTGCCGATGGGTCCGCCCCAGTCGTGCATGACGAGCGTGATGTCGTGCAGATCGAGCACGTCGACCAGCAGCGCTTCGAGATTGTCGATGTGCTCCCCGGCCAGGTAGGTGCGATCTGCGGGGGTGGCGCTCTTTCCGAACCCCATGTGGTCGGGGACGATGACCCGCCGTTCCTGGGCGAGCGGTCCGATCAGGTGCCGCCACAGGTAGCCCCATGTCGGCTCGCCGTGCAGGAACACGACGGCGCCGCCGCCGTCGCGCGGACCTTCATCGACGTAATGCTGGCGAAATCCTGCGGCCTCCGTGAAATGCGGTGGGTAGGGCCAGGTCCTGTCGAAGGTCTCACCAGCTGGAATCATCATTCGCCCTTCCACGCGCATGTTCACGACGACGCGGCCTCGTGGGCCGTCCACTCGCCTCCGTCAGTCTTCGACATCCCAGAAGGATGAACAATGAACAGAACCGTCAATGATCACTGAATTCCCGCCAGCAGGCGTCGGGCCGCGCATGCCGGTGCGCGGTTCCGGGATCCGGTCGGGCGAGGCTTCGCACCCGCCCTTGTGCCGTCACACGCCGGTGAGCCCGTCGACCGACTCTCGGAGAAGGTCGGCATGTCCGTTGCGACGTGCGTACTCCTCGATGACGTGGCACACGATCCATCGAAGGCTGGGGGCTTCACCGCCGGACTGCGGGCGTCGGGCCAGGTGGGCGAGGCCGCCCTTCGCCAACGCCTCCGCGGTCAGGGAACGGGAGCGAGCCACGGCATCCCGCCAGAGGGACAGGAGTTGCTCCGCAGTGTCGTCGGCGGCCGAGTTCCAGTCCCAGTCGCTGTCGTGGTCCCAGTCGACCGCGTTCCACGGGGGCGCCGGATCGTGGCCGTGAAGTCCCCGGGAGAACCACCAGTCCTCGGCGAAGGCCAGGTGCTTCAACAGCCCGCCCAGCGTCATGGTGGAGGCACCGACGGTCGCCCGAAAACCGGCTGCGTCCAGCCCCGAGCATTTCCATTCCAGTGTCGCGCGCTGGTAATCCAGAAAACCCAGCAACGTGGCGGTCTCGTCGCCCGAAAGCGGGGGTTCCGGGCGCTTCTGATCGTCTAATTCCATCATGCCGAGAATCCTAGCCATCCTGCCTTCGCAGCGGCAGTGAATGAACTCCTGGGCTTCGTATCCGAATTCCAAGAAATGGCGGGGGATCAATTCGCTGTCATCGACTTCACGGGGCGAAGTCTCCTCTGGTGAAGCGCATGTAGCAGTAGTCGTCCAGCAGCTTCGGCAGTGACCTGCCCTCGCTGCCGAGGGCCGAGGCCAGCGCCCGCTCGTCCAGCCCGCTCTCGTCGAGCAGCCGACGTGCCCATCTTTGTCCGAGGCGCTGGTGGGCCATGAACGCCATCGCGTCGCGGGCGCCGTGCAGACTGTTCGCGATGGCGTCGTCCCATGGCATGAAGGTGCGCGGGCGCAACCGGTACAGCGCCTTGGCCGCCGCCGTGGGCCCGAGCGACCGCGGGCGCGCGGGCGTCCCGACGGTCAGGTTCGCCAGATCCGCGTAGTACTCGCCCAGCAACGTGATGTCCTGGTGGGTCAGTTGGGCGAGGGTCACCTCCGCCGGGACCATCGCGCCCGCCCAGCGGGCCGCCCAGTCGCGGATGCCTGCGTCGAACAGATCGGTCTCCCCGTCGCGGGGGTAGCGGATGCGGCATCCCCAGGAGTTGAGCCAGCTCAGCAGCGCCGTGCGGTGCTCCCGGATCGCGAGGTCCAGCGTGGGCGCGGTGGTCTCGGGTGTGGCCGTCCGGTCGACGCCCGGCAGTTGTGAGAACCGGGCCACCGCGGCTCGGAGCTGTTCCAGATCGGGCGTGTGCGGTCCGGCGGGCACACTGGTCAGAGTTCTGTCGGTCACGAGTTTCTCTCTAGGGGGTCCGAAGACGAGTCAATGAGTGGGGCGGCAACCACGGCCTGCACGCCGTCCGTTGTCGCCCCGACGGATGTCCCTCGGTCAGCGCGCCGGCCTCCGAGGCTGAGGTAGAGCAGTGCGGCGCCGGTGACCGCGAGCGGCCAGAGGAGGTACCGGCCCGACATGAGCAGCATGATCACCACCGCGGCGAGCGCGACGATCGCCGCCGTCCGAGCCTTGCCTCGCTTCGGCAGCAGCCGCATCGCGGCGGCCACGCCGACGGCATACACCGCTACGAACGACCCTGTGGTCAGCAGCACCAAGGGGCGGGCGCCCAGGCCGGTCACGGTCACGATGGCCAGCGTCAGCAGGGCGAGCGAGGAGACTATGCCGAGGCTGCGGCGTGGCACCTCGCCGACCGTGCTGCCGCGGGTGAGCCAGGCCGGCAGCGCCCCGTCGCGGCCGAGTGCGGCACCGAGCTTGGCGGCGCCCGCGAAGTAGGCGTTCATCGCTCCGAGGGTGAGGAGCAGCGCCGCCACCGCGGCCAGCATCCGGGCGTTGCCGCCCAGGCCCCGGGCCATGAGCTCTCCGAGCGGCGCCTCGGCGTGTGCGGCGCCCGGCCCCAGCACCGCGATGACGGCGAAGGCCACGGCCAGATACAGCACGCCGACGATGACGACTGCGGCCGTTGTCGCTCGGGGCAGGTCACGGCCCGGGGAGCGGAACTCACCCGCCAGGTGGGTGATCGCCTCCCACCCGGCGAAGCTCCACACCAGCAGGGCCGCTGCCGGAGCGATCGCCGCCCAGCCGTGCGGTGCGAAGGGCCTCAGGTTCTCGGTGCTCGCGTGCGGCAGCGACAGGGCCACCGCCACCAGCAGCAGGGCGACGAGCAGCCCGGCCAGGGCGAACTGGAACCGCCCGGTCACCTGTACGCCCACCGCGTTGGAAGCGGTGACGACGACCATCAGCACGACCGCCGTCACCGTGGTGGTGGTCCGTCCGCCGCCGAGCGCCGCCGACACGTAGGCGCCGCCGAAGAGAGCGGCCGCGCTCGCCCCCGGGGGCACCGCGAGATAGAAACACCAGCCGACCACCGCTGCCGTACGGTCACCGAACGCCAGGCGCGCGTAGGTCGACACCCCGCCCGCGTCCGGATGCCGTGCGCCCAGCGCCGCGAAGGTCGCTGCCAGCGGAGCCGACAGCAGCACGAGCGCGAGCCACGCGAGCAGGGAGGCGGGGCCGGCGGCCTCGGCGGCGAGTGCGGGCAGGGCGATCACCCCGGTACCCAGGACCGCGCCCACGTACATCGCCGTGCCCTGGAATACGGTGAGCCGCCCCGCTGACCGGCTCTTCGTTTCGCTCGTCTCGGAGCTCATGGGAAGAGGGTTCCTGACATGATCAGCATGAACAAGCGGCGGAAAAGACAGGGTGCGCTAAATTTCTGCCATGCAGCGACATGTTGTGGCCGTCGCCGTGACCGACGGTGCTCCGACGTTCGAACTGGCCGTTCCCTGCGAGGTGTTCGGCATCGACCGCAGTGACCTGGTCGATCCCTGGTACGAAATGCGGTTGTGCGCCGCGCAGTCCGGTCCGCTGCGCACCGCGGCCGGGCTCGTCGTGCCCGCCTCGCACAGCCTGGACCAGCTGCCCGAGGCGGATACCGTGGTGGTGGCGGCATGTTCCCGGGACGTGCAGATCGATCCTCCCGTCGCCCTGCTGAAGGCCGTACGCAAGGCCCATGAGCTGGGCCGGCGCATCGTCTCCATCTGCTCCGGCGCCTATGTGCTGGCGGCCGCGGGGCTGCTCGACGGACGGCGGGCCACGGCACACTGGATGAACGCGATGGACTTCAGCCACCGTTTCCCCGATGTCGAGTTCGACCCGACGTCCCTCTACATCGAGGACGGCACCATCCTCACCTCGGCCGGCACGGGATCCGCCATCGACCTCTGCCTCCACCTGGTTCGCCAGGACTTCGGCTCCGCGGTCGCCAACGAGGTCGCCCGGCGCATGGTCGTACCACCACACCGCGAGGGCGGACAGGCCCAGTACGCACGACCGCCCGTCCGGGTGCGCAGGACGAACGACACCCTCGCGCCCGTCCTGGAATGGGCCCGCCGCCGTCTGCACGAGCAGCTGACGGTGCCGCAGCTCGCCCGGGAGGCGGGGCTGAGCGAGCGTACCTTCGCCCGTCGGTTCCGTGAGGCTCTCGGCACAACGCCCCTGCAGTGGGTCCTGCAGGAACGGGTCCGGCTCGCCCAGGAGTTGCTGGAGACGACCGGAGACCCGGTGGAGAGCGTCGCGCAACGCACCGGGTTCGGCAGCGCCACCAACCTCCGGTACCACTTCGGCCGGCTCACCGGTATCTCCCCGCAGACGTACCGCCACGTCTTCCGCCATCGCGCGGCCCAGCAGCGGCGTGGGACGTCGCCGTCCACAAAGCGCGTCGGATGAGAGGGAGTGCCCGGAATTCTGCGAACGCTGTCGCTAATTCCGCGATTCAATCCGCGCCCATGGCGATATACCAAACCGGCACTATGGTGAGCCCGTGATCGAATTACCTTCCCTGCCCAGTCATCCAGGTGCGACGAGGGCGCAGCACGTCCTGAACCGTCTCGTGCGCCCGGCGATCGTGAACCACAGCATCCGCACCTATCTGTGGGCCGTTCTCGCAGGCGAACGACGCGGCATGGCCCCCGGCACCGACTACGACGACGATCTGCTGTTCTACGCCTGCTCGTTGCACGACCTCGGCACCTCGGACGCCCACGACGGCCCTCTCCGGTTCGAGGTGGAGGGCGCCGACGCGGCCGCCGAACTACTGACCGCCGAGGGCCTGGATGCCGCCCGGGTCGACCTGGTGTGGGAGGCCATCGCCCTGCACACCTCACCCCATATCGCCGAAAGACGCGGCCCCCTCACCCTGCTCACCCGGCTGGGCGTGCTGACCGACTTCGGCCAGGAGACGATCGACGATCCCGCCGTACGGGAGGAGGTGGAACGGCTCCACCCCCGGATGGGCATCGAACAGGAGTTGACGGACGCGGTCGTCGCGCAGGCCGTGCGCCGGCCCGAGAAGGCTCCTCTCCATTCCTGGCCCGGCGGTCTTCTCCGCGCCCACCTCGACGCCGCCTCTCACCCCGCCGCACAGCCCGAAAGGACAGAAGCGTGACGGATTCCGCCGCCTCCCTCGCCCACCCCACCGGGCCGGGCGCCTTCGACTTCCTGATCGGCACCTGGCACGTGACCAACCGCCGGCTGCGCGAACCGTTGTCCGGCAGCGGCGACTGGGAGGAGTTCCCCGCGACGGCCACCTGCCGCGGCACTCTGTTCGACGGCGGGGCGAACCTGGACGAGATCGTCTTTCCCACCAAGGACTTCTCGGGTCTCACGTTGCGCCTGTACGACACAGAGCGCGACGAGTGGTCCCTGAACTGGGTCAACAGCCTCACCGGCCGGATGTCCCCGTCGATCGTGGGCCGGTTCGGGCCGAACGGGGTCGGCGAGTTCCACGGGGAGGAGATCCACCAAGGTGCCTCCGTGCGATGCCGTTTCATCTGGTCCGGGATCACCGCGGACTCGGCACGTTGGGAGCAGGCGTTCGCCATGACGGGAGACGGCGACTGGGAGACCAACTGGGTCATGGACTTCCGGCGTACTGCCTGACGGTTCGGGGGTACCGGCGTGCCGCTTGCCGGTACCCCCACCCCCTCCCCCCGGGCCCGGCCTCAGGCGACCGTGCGGACCGGTAGCTCGACCAGGCCGTGCATGATGGTGCTGGCCTTCCAGCGGAACGTGTCCGGGTCGGCGGCGAAGCTCAGGTCCGGGAAGCGCCGCAGCAGCCGGCCCACGCCGATCTCCACCTGGAGCCGGCCCAGGGGCGCACCCGCGCAGTAGTGGATGCCGTGACCGAAGGCCAGGTTTCCGCTGATCCTGCGGGTGATGTCCAGCTCGTCGGGGTTCTCGAACTTCTCGGCGTCCCGGTTGGCCGAGCCCAGCGCGACCACCACGATCTCACCGCCAGGAATCGTCACGCCGTTCAGCGGGATGTCGTCCGTGGTGAACCGGAAGGTCGCCAGCCCCACCGGCCCCTCGTAGCGCAGCATTTCGTCCACCGCGTTCGGCAGCAGCGACGGGTCGGACTTGAGCAGAGCCAGCTGGTCGGGGTTGCGCAGCAGTGCGTGGACCGCGTTGCCGATCATGCTGAGCGTGGTGTCGTGGCCCGCGACCACGAGGAGGAAGACCATCGCCACCAGTTCGGACTTGGTGAGCCGGTCGCCGTCCTCGGTGGCCTGGACGAGGGCGCTGAACATGTCCTCGCCCGGGTTGGCGTTCTTGGCGTCGATGAGCGCCTCGGTGAACTCGGTGACGGCGGCCGAAGCCGAGGCCACCTCCTCCTCGGTGTGGTTGGCACCGACCAGGGTGTTGGTCCAGGAACGGAACACCGCACGGTCCTCGGGGGGCACGCCGAGCAACTCCGCGAGCACGGTGATCGTGAGAGGGGCGGCGAACTGCTCGATGAGATCGGCTTGCGGGTTCTCGGCCAACCGGTCCAGCAGTTCGTCGGTGATCTCCTCGATCCTGGGGCGCAGCGCCTTGGCCCGGCGCTCGGTGAACGCCTTGCCGACCAGCCGGCGCAGCCGGGCGTGGTTGGGGGGATCGCTGTTGAGCATGTGCGCCGCCAGGTCGTTGTCGACCGCGGCCGGTGCTTCGGTGGGCGTCTCGGCATGCCGGGCGAACATCTCGTTGATGCGCCGGCCGTCCTTGCTCACTCGGCTGTCGGCCAGGAGCGTCCGCACATCGTCGTAGCGCGTCACCATCCAGACCTTGACGCCGTGCGGCATCAAGACCTTGCGCGGCGGCCCCTCCTCCCGCAACCGGGCGTAGAGCGCGTAGGAGTCCTGTACGAAATCGGCGGGTATCTTTTCCAGGATCTCCGCCTGGGAATTCTGCATCTGAAATCCTCTCAATCCACCGGGGCCAGTACGTTGCCCGTGGACACCTCGACGATGCGGATCGCCTCCCGCGGGCAGGAATCCGCGACGGCCAACACCTCGTCGTCCGCGTCGATTTCCGCGTCGATCGGCTGCGATTGGCCGTTCTGCAACCTGAAGCGGTCGGGCCGGTCTCCCATACAGACTCCGGAGCCGATACAGAAATCACGATCCACGGAAATACGCCAGCGGTTCTCAGTAGGCACGCACACCACTCCCAGCTTTCGTCTTCGGACAGCAGCAGAGAAATCGGTACCGCAGTGTTCGACAGCGAATCAGCCGCGCTGTCCTTTCGGCAATGTTCACGCGATGGGCGAGGCGTTCAAGCGTGGCCGGTCGCCACTTGAACGCGCCTCACCGGCCATCGCCGCGGATCACGGCTCGGGTGTCTCGCTCGGCGCGAAGACGACGAGCACGCGCAGGTCCTCGGTGATGGAGTGGAAGCGATGCGGTATACGCGCCGGCACGAAGCAGACCGAGCCGGCTGCCACCGGATGGTCCTTCTCACCGATCCGCAGCACGGCGCGACCGCTGACCACGTGGTACAGCTCGTCCTCGGCGTGCGGCTGCTGGGGATCGTCGGCCCCCGCCCGCAGCGCGTACATCCCGGCGCTCATGGCAGGAATGTGGAGGAACTCCAGGTACCGGCGTCCCTCAGCGGCCTGACGGGCGTCCAGAGTCACCAGGTCGTACACCTCTGCGCCGCCGCCGTCAGTCATCTCCCGCACCCTCCTCCTTCACGGGCGCGGCGGGCTCGTCCCGCCGAACCGTCCGTGCCTCCAGCTGGGCCAGGCGGTCCACCGAGAGCCGTTTGGGCACGACCATCGCCCAGGCGCCGACGACGAGTTCGGTCAGTTCGTCCTCGTCCAGCGGTGCCAGCCACACGCGGACCCAGTTGTACCGCTCGTCGGAGGGCACCGGCATGAAGTACTTCTCCGGCTCCGAGGCGATCAGCTCGACGCGTTCCTCCCGTGGAAACGCGAATCCCATGGACCGCTCGTCGCGGGACAGCGCCACGTAGACGAGCCGGCCGACCCGGAATTTGACCTGGTCGCGTACCAGTGCCTCCTCCGTGCGAGGCAGGGTGAGCGCCAGTGTCCGGACGTCCTGCGCCGTGGCCATCGTCCCCGTCCCTCCGACCCTGCTGTTCAGCCTCGCCCCTGACGAAGCTCCAGCGTGCAGCACTTGACGCTACCGCCCGCCTTGAGCAGCTCGGCGACGTCCACCCCGATCGGATTGAAACCCCGGTCCTTCAGGATCTCGACCAAGCCCGTCGCCGCCTGCGGCAGCACCACGTTGTAGCCGTCGGAGAACGCGTTCAGCCCGAACACGTCCGCGTCCGCCTTCGCCACCTCGATGGCCCCCGGGAACATCTCGCGCAGGACCGACAGGCTGCCGGGCGAGAAGGCGTCGGGGTAGTACATGATCTCGTCCGGCGACAGGACGGCCAGGGCCGTGTCCAGGTGGTAGAAGTTCGGGTCCACCAGGGTCAGACCGGTCACGGGCAGACCGAAGAACTCCTGGGCCTCGATGTGGGACCGGGGGTCGGAGCGGAAGCCCGTCCCGGCCAGGATGCGGCGGCCCGCCAGCAGGAAGTCGCCCTCACCCTCGTTGACGGCCTCGGGCCACAGCACCTCCTCGAAACCGTTGCGCAGGAACCACTCCAGATAGGCAGGTCCCTCAGCGGTCCGTTCCATGTGCCGGAATCGGGCGCCGAACACCTTGCCGTCGACGACCGTCGCCCCGTTCGCCGCGAACACCATGTCGGGCAGGCCCGGCAGCGGCTCGATCAGCTCCACCGTGTGCCCCAGCGCGATGTACACCTCGCGCAGCCGCTCCCACTGGAGCAGGGCCAGGGACCCGTCGGAGGGCTTGCGGGGGTTCATCCACGGATTGATGGAGTAGGTGACGTCGAAGAAGCGGGGCGCGCACATCAGGAGCCGGCGCGGGATCGCCGCCCGACTCGGTGTCGGCTTCGCGGGAGTGGCTGACAGGTCCGTGTCAGTCAGCATGGGCTGCTTCCTCCTCGTTGTAGTTCCAGCATGTCGTGGTGGGTCACCGGCCCAGGCGTTCACGCGGAGCCGTGTCGAGCGGGAGCACCGCCGTGCGATAGTCGGCGATCATCTCCATGACCGGCTTCTCGTAGTTCTCGGTCCACTCCTCGCTGGCGTAGAACCGCTCCTGCACACCGACGCGCTCCTCCTCGGAGGCGAACACCCGCAGCAGGACATAGCCGTCCTCATCGTTGAGCGCGGGGCCGTAGGACACCACGTCGATGCCCCAGCGGCGCATCATCGGGATCGTGCTGTCGCGGCTGATCCGGTCGAACTCCCCCCGCCGACCGGGCTGTACGGTGAACATCCGTACTTCGAGCAGACTCACGTTCCGTCTCTCCATTTCTGTCCGGTCGCCTTCGGGCCGTGGCCCGGCTCAGCGGTCCAGGGCCTTGGCGATCAGTGCGGTCATCTCGTCCGTCGTCCGGGCCGCGTGGAAGTCACGCAGTTCGAGCTTCACCTTGAAGCCGCTCTCCAGTTGGGCCAGCGCTTCCAGCGAGGTGATGCTGTCCCAGTCGTGGGCGGCCAGGACGGGCTGGTCCCTCAGGTCCTGCGGGCTGCACGCGAGGACGTCGCCGATGACGGCCACAACGATCTCGCCGATCTCCTCGACGGTTTCGCTCATGTCAACTCCCTGTGGGCGGTTCGTGGGCGGTGGCCTCGGATGCGGGGCCGCTCTCGGTGGGGATCCATGACGGGGTGGGATCGGGATCCCGACCTGGCGCGAAGGCGAACAGCCCGTCCCCGCGGGCCTCGAAGCCGGCCTTCTCCCAGAAACCCGCCGCCACGCTGTTCTTCGGCGACGGCACGAACGCGCCGGTGAGCCCGGTGGCACCGGCCTGCTCGGCCTGCCTGGCCACCCAGCCGGCCACAGCGAACTCGACACCCCGGCCCAGGACCCGGCAACTGAGCACCAGGTTGAGCACGTGCCACGTCTCCGCCGACCGGTCCACCCACACCGCACCGACGATCCCCTCGTCCCCGAACCGGTCGGAGACCGAGACAACCGCGACGAGGCGGGTGGGGTCGGTCAGCATGGCTCGCGTCGACACCTCGTCGAACCGGACCCCCGTCAAATTGAACTGGTTGGTGCGGGCCGCGAGTTGAGCAGCCCGAGCGACGCCGAACGGGGTGACCGGCTCGATCAGGACCTTCAGGTCGAGTGCCGACAGGTACTCCTCGGCCGAGGCGAACCCACCCGAGAAGTCCTTGCGCAGCCCTCGCGCCCGGTACAGCTCCGGGCGCTTGAGGTCGGTGCCCGTCAGCTCCAGGACGTCGAACCAGCCGCCCCGCACGAGCGAGGTCACCAGCTGCGCGGGCTCCCCACTCGCGTCGACCAGTGCGACTTCGGGCAACCGCGCGGCGACCTCGCCCCGCTCGAACGCCGAGTCGTCCATGAAAACCATCGACTGGGTGCTCAGCCCCAGTGTGTCGGCGGCCTGGCGCAGGTTGCCCGCCTTGGAGTCCCAGTTGACCATGCTGACCGAGAATGCCTCCGGCCGCAGCAGGGCTTCGGGGTGGTCGCAGAGCGCCCTTTCCACCGGCTCGGCATCGTTCTTGCTGGCGAGGACAAGGATGACGCCTTGGTCCCGCAGGGCGCGGACGGTCCACTGGAGCCGTTGGTAACTCTTACCGGGATACAGACCGCCGAGGGCCACACCCTCCGCACCGACCTCGCCCAGCACCCCGCCCCACAGGGTGTTGTCCAGGTCGATGGCGAGCACCTTGCGGGAGAGTCCCAGCCGTGCCTGCGCCACCCGGCGGACCCCGTCGGCGAGAAGGAGCAACGCTCCATCGGTATAGGGCAGATCGGCGTACGCGTGCAGGCGCTCGTCGCGGGCCCGCACTCCGGCATCGCCCAACAGGCCCACCAGGTCGACCACCTGGACCTGGCCGAACTCCTCCGCCAGTTCCAGCAGGCCGGTGTTGAGCCGGTACCACAGCCGGGTCAGCGCGGTGCGGTCCCGGAGACTGACGATGGTGTCCCGGATGTGCCCGGGCAACGGCACTGTGTGGAGCACCAGCGTGGCGTTGGTGGTGGACAGCGCCACCGTCACCAGCTCCCGCAGCTGTCGCAGCCGGTCCTCCAGATGCCCGGCCGCCGACTGCGGCTCGGCGAAGTCCGGTTCGGCCGGCAGGAACCAGGACTCGTCCAGTACGCAGGCGACCAGATCGGACGCGGCGTCGAAACCGCCGGTGGCCAGGGTGATCTCGAAGGACCCGTACGGGGCGGCCGTGATCTCCGGTAGCGCTCCGGCTCCCACCAGGCGGGACCGGAGCAACGCCTCGAACGGCCCGACGGTGCAGTTGGCCACCACGGACACGCGCACCGGCCGCAGCTCTCCCGCCGGGTCGGCCAGAGCGGCCAGGGCACGTCCGGCCTTTCGCAGCAGGGCGGGGTCGTCGGTCCCGGCCAGCGCCAGGCGTACATCGGCCGGGGGCGCATGCCCGGCGGAGACGGCCCCGCGCAGGGCGTCGATCAGCTCGGTCATCAGATCCTCACCAGGGTGCAGTACCAGCGCATGCCGATCGAGATGCCGATCATGGCCACCACGTCGCCCGGGACGAGCTCGCCCGTCTCGGTCATCATCGCGACGGTGGCGACGTGGTCGGCCGCGCCCATGTGCCCGTGCAGGGCGGCCATCGCCGCGTTGGTGCGGTCCACGGGGATGGCGAACTCCTCGGCGATCTCCTCGAACGACCCCTGGTTGTCGTTGAGATGGACCACCTTGGCGATGTTCTCGCGCTTCACCCCGGCCCGGTCACACGCCCGGTCCACCACCTCGACGAGCCGGCTGTTGAGAGCCCGCACGAAGTCGCGCAACCCCGCCGGGTTGTCCCGGAAGTGGTCCTGTACGCGCTCCAGGCCGTTGGTGTGGTCACGGACCGTCCACCCGTCGGGCGCGACCGGGGCCACCGAGCCGCCGTAGTCGGTGCGGAACCAGTCGGCCACCTCCGGGTCGGTGAACTGCTCGGTGGCGAGCCACCGGCCTGCGTCGTGCCCACGGCGCAGGACGACGGCGGAGGCACCGTCGCTGTGGATGGCGTTGTTCACCTTCATACGGTTGCGGTGGTACTCACTCACCCGGTTCACCGCGACGAACAGGACGTTCGTCAGCTCCGGGTGGACGGCGAACAGACCCGCCGCGTTCCCGAAGCCGGTCACTCCGCTGACGCAGCCCTCGCTGAGCAGCAGGGTGGGCTTCAGATGGATCTTCAGCTCCCGCGCCAGCGCGGCGCTCGCGTCCCAGTTGAGGTAATCGGGCACATCGGAGACCGCCAGGATCAACTGGTCGACGTCGTCCGGGGTCAGGCCCGCCCGGTCGAGGGCCATCCGGGCGGCCCGTGCCGCGAGTTGGGTGCCCGTCATGCCTTCCGGGGCGCGGTGGAAGCGCTTGTAGCCCCAGCGGTAGACACGCTCCGGGTCGTCGACGAACTCCTCGACGGCCTCGGCGACGACGTCGCAGTCGTCCCCGAAGGCGTACCCGTAGGACACGATGCCGAAGTCGATCGGTTGGCTGTTCACTGAGTCCTGCCTTCACTTGTCAGGTCGGCTGTGTCTCGCCGCGGGCTGTCGCCGAGGTGCAACCGCCGTCTGCGTTCTTCTTCAGGGGTCGGTTCGATACGGGCCATCGCGAACTTGATGACGGGCGGGGCCATCACCGAGGTCACCACCGCGACCAGGACGACGACGGTGTAGGTGGCCGTGGTGAGCACGCCCAGCCGAAGCCCGACCATGGCGAGCACCACCTCGACCACTCCGCGGGCGTTCATGCCGGCCCCCAGGGCGAGCGCCTCCCAGCCGCTGAGCCTGCTGGTGCGGGCGCCGAGGTAGGCCCCGGCGAACTTGCCCAGGATGGCTACGGCCAGGGCTGAGACGCCGAGGGCCGCCACCTCGGGTCGGACCAGGGTGGTCAGGTCCATCCGCAGGCCCGCTGACGCGAGGAAGATCGGTGCGAGCACCCCGAGGACGACGGCCCGCAGCGGCGCGAGCAGCACCACACCGCCCCCGCCCGCCGCCGATATGGCCACGCCGCACAGGAACGCGCCGAAGAGAGGCTCCAGCCCGAGGGCATGGGTGCCCGCGGCGGACAGCAGCACCAGCACCGCCGTGAGGGTGATGGCCGGCCCCGCGCCGTCCGCCCGCCCGGCACGGCGGTAGAGCGCGGGCACGGGCCAGCGGGCGAACAGCGCCGCCAGCAGCACTACCGCCACGAGCGCGGCCACCGACGACAGCACCGTCCCGGCCGTCACCCCGGTGGTGGCCATGGCCGTCACCACGGACACCAGCAGCCAGCCCACCGCGTCGTCGATCATGCCAGCCGCCAGCGTCAACTGCCCGATGTTCCGGTGCAGCAGATGCATGTCCATCAGCGTCTTGGCGATCACCGGGATGGCGCTGACGCACATCGCCACGCCCAGGAAGAGCGCGAAGACCGTGCGGTCACCGGACTCGGCCAGCAGCGAGCCGGGCAGCACCAGGCCCAGGGCCAGTCCGAGACCCAACGGCACCACGAGACCGAACAGACTGATCCGGGCGGCTGTCGCACCTTGTCTGCGGATCATCCCGAGGTCGAGGTGCAGTCCGCTGATCCCGACCAGCAGCAGTACGCCGAACTGCCCCACCGCATCGAGCAGATGAACCTGCTCGGCCTGTTGCGGGAAGAGCCAGCCGGACAGTGCGGGCGCAAGCGGCGCGAGTACGGACGGGCCGAGGAGCACCCCGGCGCACAGTTCTCCCACCACCGCGGGCCAGCCCAGGCGGGTCGCCAGCCGTCCGAGCAGCAGTGCCAGCGCCAGCAGCACACCGAGCTGCACGAGCAACACCAGCAGCGCTGTGTGGCCCAGGGGCGCGACGGGGGCGACCGCCACAGCTGTCTCAGTCCTCAAGGTAGTGCCAGTTCTCGGGAGCGATCATGCCGAAGGGGTTGATCGGCTCGAAGCCGTGCAGGTCCTCGGAGACCTCGAAGAGCCGGATCGGAAAGTTGGGTGTGAAGATCACAGGGACCTGCTCCGCGATGTAGTCCTGGTACTCGTAGAGGGCCTGGATGTCGTCGGTGGTCACCGTCTTGGCGATGAGCTCGTCGGCGCGCGCGTCCGACCAGTGGCCGAAGTTGCCGCCGGCGCCGGTGCTGAACAGGATCTCGCCGGTGGGCTGGTGGAAGACCCAGCCGCCGTTCCAGCAGCACGCCTCCCACAGGCAGTCGGGGCCCGCCTCACAGGGCGCGTCCTCGGCCACCAGCACCGATCCGTAGACCTCCTCCAGCCGGACGTCGATCCCCGCCTTGGCGGCGTCCGCGCGCAGCTGCTGCATCAGCCGGGTCAGCGCGGGCCGGCCCTCGACATAGCGGAGCAGGAAGCTGAGCGGCGTACCCGCAGGGATGCCCTCGCCCGCCTCACCCGGTCCGGTGCCCGGGCGGACGCAGACGGCCGGAGTGACGCTGGTGTCCCAGCCGTTGGCCTCCAGCAGTTGCCGCGCCCGGTCCGGATCGAAGGGCAGTGGCCAGGCGCCCTCGCGCTGCCCGGGAGAGACCAGGTCGGTCCTGGGGAGCATGGGGACCGGCCCGTTCTGCCGGTAGGCGTAGCCCTGGTAGATGTCGCGTACCGCCGAGTCCTGGTCCAGGCACAGCTGGACGGCCTGGCGGAGATAGGGCTGGGCGAAGAGCCTTCCCCGGACCGTGGGATTGTTGTAGTTGAGCGAGATGTAGCGGATGCAGTAGGCGGTCTGCGGTACGAGCCGGTAGTGGTCCAGCGGGTTGGGGCCGCCCTTGTCCGGGCTCTCGGCCGGCTCCGTGGCGAAGCTGAGCGGCAGGTATCCCACCTGGATGGCGCCCTCACCGCGCGGACCCCGCTGGAGCATCTCGTACTGCTCTTCGTCGGAGAAGGTCGGGATCTGGCGGAACTCGTCGAGATAGGGCTTGTTGGGCCCGGAATGGTGCTCGTTGAGGACGAAGGTGACGACCCCTTCGAGCGTGTAGCTCTTCAGCCGCCACGGTCCGCTGACGACCGACCAGATCGGGCTGTCGGGCCAGCGGGTGCGTGCCGCGTTGCCCTCGTCGAGGATGTCGCCCTGCTCGGCCATCAGGTACGCGTAGACGGCCTCGACGTCGGCCGGGTCGCCGGAGGCGTTGGCGGGGCCCTCGGCGGTGCGGTCCCATGCCTTCGGGAGCGGTGTGATGGTGCTGAGCTGGTTCATCAACACCCAGCGCTGGGAGTACGCCTTGTCGAAGGTGAAGTAGACCGTGTCCTGCGACCGCTTGCCGTAGTCGGTGAGGTTGTCGGGGAAGTAGCCGGGGACGTACTCGCCGTACCGGTCCCCCTTGACCTTCATCAGGTTGACCCAGAACAGCACGTTGTCCGCACACAGGGTCTCGCCGTTGGACCACTTCCAGGGCTTGACGCGGACGGTGACGGTGAGGCCGTCCTCGCTCCACTGGGGCGGTTCGGCGATGCTGCGGGCGTAGTCCACCTCGGGCTGTCCGCTGCTGCCGAAGTAGTACAGCGTGCTGTACATCAGCGCCTGGAACTCCAGGATGTTCCGCGTGCCCATCCGTTCGGCCGGGGTGAACGGGAAGATGACGGCCGGCGGGAAACCTGGCGCGCACGCCCAGGTCACGGTTCCGCCCCGCTTGGGCCTGCGGCCGTCCTGCCGGGCGGCCCGGGTGGTCGTCTCCGTCATCGTGTACGCCCTCCTTCGGGCCGGTCGGCGCTGTGGTGCGGGGCGGCGGCGCCGTTCGGCGACGCGGCGGGGATCTCCTCCAGCCGGCCGGTGCCCCGGGCGGCGTGCCGGCCGAAGCGCTCCCAGGTCTCGGCGAGCCGGATCCGGCCGTCGTCGAGCACTTCCGGGACCGAGCGGCAGTGCCCGGAGACCACGGAGCCGTCGGCGAGGACGACGCAGTACGCGAACTCGATCTCACCGCTCTCGGCACAGACGCCGGTCAGGGTGCCCCGTCGCGCGTCCCCTCCCGAGAACTCGCCCCAGAGAAGGTCACCGTGCTGGTGGTAGACGGCCGACCGGCCGTTCTCCCCGTCGTCCGCGCCGACCGGCCGGAACCTCCTGCCGTCGTAGTCGATCATTTCGGCTCCAGTTCGACGGTGATGCGGCGGGCGTAGTCGTTCATCGTTCGGCGGGCGTCCTCGAGCGAGTCGCCGGTCGTGCCGAGGAAGCCGAAGATGGTGTTGCCGTCGGGCGGGCGCCGGATGAGGTCTCCCGGCCGGGCTGTGATCTTCAGCAGGAAGGCCCGCTCCGACGCGCTGACGTCCTCGGGGACATCGATCCGGCGCACGACCCCGGCGTCGCAGATCAGGCACATCGAGGTGATGTGCACGCCGGTGGGGTCGTAGTGCCGGACCGCGGGTTTGACGCCGAGGCCGATGTCCGCGACCGCCCGGATCGGGTCGTAGTCAGCGGTCAGCCGGGCGATCTCGTCGAGTCCGCCGCCTCCGACCCGGGCCGCGATCTCCAGCACGTACGGCTTGCCCTGGTGGAAGCGGACCTCGGCGTGGGCGACGCTGCGCCGCAGCCCCTGCGCCCGCATGCCCGCCCGCACGACATCGTGCACGGCTTTCAGGTCGGCCTCGCTCAACGCTGTCGGAGCGTGGTGGATGTCGTCGTCGTACGTCGCGCCCTCCTCGGTGATCCGGTCCACCACCGAGCCGAGGTAGACCTCGTCGTCCCAGGCCAGGGCTTCCATGAGGTATTCGGCGCCGTCCAGGAAGGACTCCACCAGCAGCCCCTGCGGGCCCAGGTCCAGTCCGGTGACCTCGGAGTGGGCCCAGAACAGGGAGCCGATGCCCTCGGAAGCCTGGGCGAAGCGCTCCGCCATCTCCTGCGGGCCGTCGATCCGGAACACATAGTGGCTGCCTGCGCCCATGGTCGGTTTGAGGATCACGGGGTAGCCGAACTCCTGCGCTGCCGCCTGCGCCTGCTCCAGCGTCGCCACGTAGCGGAAGGAGGGGTGCGGCGCCCCGGCGCGCTGGTGGGCCAGCCTCATCAGGTACTTGTTCCGGCTCGCCTTGGCGGCCTCCACGCCGATGCCGGGCAGCCCCAGTTCCTCGGCGACAGCCGCGGCGGTGATGACGGCGGACTCCGAGAAGGTGATGACACCGTCGAACTGCTCCGTCTTGTGCCATTCACGGGCCACTTCGAGGATCCGGCCGATGTCGCGGCTCCCGGCCAGCCGGTAACGGTCTTCGGGCCAGAAGTCGGGGGTGCCCTCGCCATTGAGGACGTAGAGGTCGAAGCCGTGGGACTCGACCTGCTGGTAGCGCGAGATGTAGTAGGAGAGGTACTGGACCGTCTCAATGGTCAGCAACTTCACGAAGTTCTCCATGCCGAGTGGTCGAACACGTAGATGTCACCGGACGCTGCGTCGGCCGCGCCGGGACGTCAGACGGCGGCCTGGACCGCCTCGGTGAGCCGGGGCAGGCGGAAAGGGGTGACCTTCTCGAACCGCGCGGCCGACAGGCTGAGGTCGACACCGTCCGCGGCGGCCAGGGCGGCGGTGTCCACCATGATCGGCGCGGCCCAGGCCAGCAGGGTGCGCACCCCGAGCATGAAGTCGCCGGGCCGGGCCACGGCCGTGGTGTCGTCCCGCAGTTCCTCGGTGCGGGCCAGGAGCAGCGCGGCGGCCCGGGCCAGGCTGAAGGTCTCCAGCTCGAAGCACTCGCGCATGACGTCGGCGAACGCCTCGCTGTCGCGGCGGCCCGCGTCCGTGACCGGCACCGGCTCCTGCGGATCTCGTCCGGCCAGAACGGTGTCGAGGAGGCCGGCCAGGGCGTTCCAGGGCCCGGTGAGCCGGCCCGCCGCCAGTTCGGCCGGGTCGAAGTTGGTCCGCTCCCGCTCCGGGCAGGTCAGTGCCAGATGGAACCGGGCGACGTCCCGGGGGCAGTCGGAGACCAGGTCGCCGGCGTTGATCAGATGGTTGCGGCTGGTGGAGAACTTGGCGTGCTCCAGCTCGTAGAACTCGTTGCAGACGCTCGCGCTCGGGCGTACATAGCGGTCTCCGTGCGCCAGCAGCAATGCCAGGTCCATGACAGCCCAGTGATACACGTTGTCGAACCCGTGGAAGTACACGAGCTCCGCGCCGCGCCCAGACCGCCAGAACGCGTCGTACGGCTCGTCCGCCGGGGCGCCGTTGGCCCACCATGTGGCGTACATCGAGGCCGGCATGGCCTCGACCCACGGATACACGATCTGCCCGGCGAGATCCTCGAACGGCGCCGGCACCCCCCAGCCGCCGGGGAACGTCACCGGGATCTCCGGCAACGGACGGTCCAGCAATTCACGCACGACCTGCAGCGGGTGCGGACGCCAGCGTTCGGCGGTGGCCGCGAACCGCTCCTCCAGCTCGGCGCGGTACTCCTCCATGGGCAGCACGAGAATGCTCTGCTCACGGAAGGACACCGGCTCCTGCGGCCGCAGTGAATAGCGCGGTTCGAGGAGTTGGTCGAAGTTGTTCGGATGGCCGCAGTCCTCGCACACCCCTCCCGCGCTGGCCGCCTCGCAGCTGGGACAACGGCCGCTGAGGAGGCCGTCGTAGAGATACACGCCGCTCTCCTCGGCGTAGGGCAGCCGAACCGTGCGCAGGCGCAGTCGGCCCGATGCGCGCAGCGCCGCGACGAAGCCGGTGACCGCGGCCCGGTAGCGGTCGTCGACCGGCGGCAGAGCCCGGTCACCGGGCGAGGTCAGCTCAATGCCCAGTGCGGCGAGAGACCGCCCGATCGCGGCGGTCGACTCCGCGCACAGCCGCTCGGGGGTGACGCCCCGCCGGGCCGCCGTGGTGACGACGTAGCTCTGGCTGTCGTCCGTCACGGTGGTGAGGGTCACCCGCTCGCCCTCCGCGCGCAGCCACCGTGCGTAGATGTCGGCGGCGAGGTACGGCCCCGCGATGTGGCCGACGTGCAGGTCCCCGTTGGGGGTGGGGGTGGCCGGGATGATGATGCGCGGGCGTGCGGTCATGTCCGTTCGCTCCCCGCCTCGACGGCCGCGTGAGCGGCGGTGTGCCGGTCGGCGAAGCCCGCCACGAGGTCGGCGTCCCACCAGATGGCGTACATCTCGAAGGCCTCGTCCGAGGTGTTCACCAGCTGGTGGACCGTCTCGGGGGTGAAGTGGATGACGTCGCCGGCCGAGAACGGCACGCGGCGCCCCTCCGTGAGGATCTCCGCGGTTCCCCGCAGCGCGATCCAGATCTCGTACTCGTGGTGCCCGTGTGCCCCCGAGGACACCCCGGGCTCCGCGACGCACCACGACCCCTCGAAGGGGGCGTTCAGTAAGGGCCACGGCATCAGGCGCTGGGCGCGCAGTTGGTTGTCGAGCTGGAGCTCTTGCCGCCGCAGCGGACGGATCTCCATGGGCACGATGGTCCTCCGTTCGAAATTCCGGATCGGTGATGACCGGCTGTCAGCCGATCTCGGCGAATGCGGGAACCGCGCGGCGTCCGGCCAGCAGGCCCTTGACGATGTCCCCGGACCGGCTGGCCAGCACGCTGAGCAGCGAGTCCGCGATTCCGTGCGTGGCCTCGTTGACGCCCTGGAGATAGCAGGAGGCGCCGTCGGTGGCGGGCAGTTGGAGGCGGTAGCCGCGGTCCACGGTGACCTCGTCGATGCCCAGTTCAGCCGCGAGCCCCTGCACCAGCGCGGGCATCGCGCTGCAAAAGCCCGTGCCGAGCAGCACCAGGTCGCAGCGCAGTTCGTCGGTCCGGCCCGTGCGGCGGTCGACCAGCGACAGCACGACCTCGTCGTCCTCGACGCGGGTGGCGAGGACGTCGGTCATGGTGATCATCCGGAGCCGTTCCTCGCCGCTCAGTCGCTCGAGGTAGCGCTGGCGGTACAGCGTCTCGAGCATCGCCGGCGCCAGTCCGCCGTAGTTGCTCAGGTGCATCTCCCGCAGCAGCTGGCCGCGCGCCTCCGGGGCCGCGGCGTGGAACTCGTCGATGAACGACGGGTAGAAGATCTCGTTGGTGAACTTGCTCGACTCGTAGTTCCGCAAGCCGATCGAGCGCATCACCATCGTCGTCTCGGCGGACGGGAACTCCTGATGGGCGGCCCACAGCAGTTCGGCCGCGCTCTGCGCGCCACCGATCACCACGATGCGGCGGGTGGCCGAGGCGTCCACATCGGCGATGCGCTCGGCGTACGTGCTGCTGTGGATGAGCCGGTCGGCCGGCAGACCGGCGAACTCCTCGGGGACGAGCGGATCGCGGCCCGTGCCGATGACGAGGTGCCGGGAGAGTGTCTCGGTGTCGTCGGCGAACCGGGTCAGCCATCCTTCGACCTGCCCGTCCGCGTTCCACGTGGGGGCCACGGACAGCGCACGCTTGCCATAGCCGATGCGCACCCGGCTCATCGAGTCCGCCACCCACTGGAGATAATTGGATATCTCCTGGCGGTACGGAGTGAAGGTGCCGAGATTCACAAACTCGTCCAGCCGTCCCACCGAATGCAGGAAATTGATGAATGAGAATTTACTGCGCGGGTTTCGCAGCGTCACCAGGTCCTTGACAAAGGAAACCTGACTCTGCGTCCACGGGAGCAGCATCCCGCGCTGCCAAACGACGCTGTCGTGTGCCTCGGCGACGTAGGTGCCGGCGGCGATTTCTTCGGCTGCCAGCTCCTCCATGGCCACGGCGAGGGCCAGATTGGCCGGACCTGCCCCCAGGGCAAGCACTTCCACTTCGTTGCGCACCAACGTAATCCCCAATCTCGGTGACATCGCTGCGAATCGGTGAAGGGGTTCGGAAATTCACGCTACCCGGCGCACAATTTCGGCAACAGAAGATTCCGTACGCCAGTTTTCTTTATTTTCGTGAACGGGATCTTTTCTTAGCCGACGAGTTCGGCAGCGGCCCGACGGGCGGCGAGGAGCGCGGTCTTCGCCGCGCCGCCGCTTCCCCCGGTGAAGGTGAAGACGGGGGATCCGGGCATGGCGGCGCGCAGTCTGAGACCGCCGCGGCCGGCGGGGTAGCAGTCCAGGGCCGCCACCGTTCTGGCCGCCGCGCCGGGCCAGGCGCCCAGGCCCAGCCGTTCCGCGGCGCGGATGGTCACCCGGCGCGCCAGCGCCGGATCGGCCGCCACGTCGGCCGGGTCGATCTGCCATCGGTCGGACGGAAGTCCGAGCAGGAAGAGCCCGGCGGACACCGGGCGCCCGTACAGCCCCGAGGTGTCGTCGACGAACGCGCCGAGGCCGGGCGGCGCGGCACGTCCGAGCGTGTACTGGATCTGTTTGGTGCGCAGCCGCTGGCCGGGCAGCCCCCACTCGTCCAGCAGTCGAGGCGTCCACGCACCCACGGCCAGCACCAGGTTGTCGCAGCGGCGGACCGTGCCGTCCGCAAGCACGACCGCCGGGTCGGGACGTGCCCCGGCCACCGGCACGTGACACAACTCGGCTCCCGCCGCGACCGCGTCGGCGACCAGGGAGTTGCGCAAGCGGGCGGGCGAGATGTAACCGGCGTGCAGCTCCACGACCGCCAGCGCACCGTCGGGCAGCCCCCGGAAGGGCGCGAGGCCGGCTGCGGGACGGAGAGTGGCCGATCCGGGCAGGATGCCGTCCACCGCGGACACCGCCGCTTCGGCCCGGTCCGGGTCGCTGTCCGCGGCCAGGACATAGGTGGAGGTCAACTCCTGGTATCCGGCCCAGGAACGCAGTACCGCATCGCGCCGGAACTCGGCCAGGCTCTCCGCGGCGACGGCGGCGGCCGCCGGATCCGGCTCGAACCCACGGACCAGTCCACCGGACGCGCCCGTGGCGTCCGTCCACCGGCGGCCGGAACCGCCGGTGAACAGCGTGACCCGCACACCACGGCGGGACAGCCGCCAGGCGAGGGCCGCGCCGGCCAGACCACCACCGACGACGGCCACGTTCACGAGGGCACGTCCGACCGCCGGTACTCGACCAGCTCGATCAAGAGTGCGGCGGGCCGCCGCGCGTACACGAAGGCCACGCGCATGCCGTCCCGGGCCCCTGCCCGGGGCTCCTCGTCCACCAGCACGAACCCTTCGCGCCGCAGCCGGTCGAGTTCGCCTTCGAGATGATCCACCTCGAAGGCCACGTGGTAGAGGCCCTGCTCCTTCCGCGCGAGCCGCCCGCTGACGGCTGCCTGTTCGTCTCGTGGGGAGACCAGTTCGACGGCGGGGCCGCCCTCCGCGGGCGTCCAGAACTCGCAGTCCACGCCGTAGTCCGCGGCCTCGCCCCGGTCCTCCATGGACAGGCCCAGCAGAGCGAGCAGCGATCCGGCTCCCGCCGGATCCCCGGTCGCCACACCAACGTGGTCAAGACCGATGATCACGGTGTCTCCCTCGATCTCTCAGGGCTCGATCCATCAGGCGCTCGATCCCTCACGGGGCGTCTGCCGGTTTCGGCTCTGCAACTCGGCCGCCAGCCGCCGCCATTCGTCCGCACACTCCAGCGCCAGGTCGGCTATGACCGGCACCAGGTGGGGTGGGATGTTGTCGAGCTCTCGCGCCGCTTCGCCATATGTCGTCAGCCGGCGGCCCAACCACACCAGTAGGGCTCGCCCTCGTTCCGTCAAGCGCAGCGACGGGTCGCGCCTGAGGCCCTCCAGGCGGGCGAAGAGCCGGTGGGACACGTCCGGTGACGACTCCCGCCGCGGCGTGCTCCGGTGGGTCCGGTGGGCCAGGACGGGGGTGACGGTGGCAGTCGCCGGCGAGGGCTCGTCGTCGCCCGTGGACTCCTCGGCGCCGGCGTTCGCCGCCCTCACGGTGACGGAGTGCAGCGCCGAGTCGCCGCCGGGGTGGGCTCCCGCCGTCCGGGCACTGTTCAGCTGTGTGCGGAGGTTGTGGGCCGTGCCCACCGAGACTCCCGCGGCTCGGGCGATCTCCCTGACCGAGGCGTTGGGGTCCTGACGGATGATCTCCAGGGCACGGCGGCGCCCCTCTTCGACATTCACCGGCCGTACCCGGCCGTCCAGCCCGACGCGGGCGTTCAACTGCGCTTCTCTCCCGGTTGAACTCCGCCGAATGGAACCCACCGTCTTGGCGGAGAGCCCGGTGATCCCCGCAAGGGCGCGATCAGACAGCTCGGGCCGCATGCGGATGACACGTTCGGCCGCCGCCTTCCGCTCCGCGAGGGTGAGAGGCAGGCCGTGTCTGACATTGGCCTGCACGCCGCGGATGTAGGCGTCCTCCTCCGAACCGTCGAAGAACTCGACACGAATCGACTGATGCTTTCTGATGATCGCCGCGCGGTAGCGGTGCACTCCGTCGATGATCCGCATGGTCTGTCGGTGCACGATGATCGGCGGAAGTTCGTCGTCCATTTCCGCGAGCCGTCTGACGTGGGCTTCGTCCTCGGCGTTGAACCGCACCGAAATGCCGGTCGATAAGTCGGCCAGTGAAACCCTGGCTGGCGATTCCATCAAGTTCTCCCCGCTTCTGGCGAGTTTCGTTCTCACTCGTCTTCTACGCGCGGCCTTCTCGCCGGACCACGAAGTCCGGTGACCGAGTACGCGCACTTCCCCCTGCGGGCCCTCAGCGTGCGCTGTAGGCGAAAGCGGTCTCCGCGGCGTCCAGCGCCGCCAGGCACCTCTCCCTGGAGGTGCCGGTCGCGACGACATAGGCGATCCGGCCCCAGACCGTGCCTTTCGGCGGTGGGGAGAAGACGGCTCCCGGCGCCGCCAGGGTCACGGCCTCGTCGACCGCGTCAGGAAGCCGGTTCGGGAAGCCGGCGGACGCGATCTCGGTGTCGTCCTTGTCCACGTACAGGAAGCGGACTCCCGCCACCTGACTGCGGGTCATGCGCAGATCCGGCTCTCGCCCACAGGCGACCGAGGCGGCGGCCAGGCCCGGGTCGATGCCGGTCGCCAGCTGCCCGAGGCGGGGGATCAGGTCCCCGCCCAGCCTGCCGTTGACCTCGATCAGCTTCGGCCCCGTGTCGGTGAGCATGAACTCGCTGTGTGTCCACCCGTCCCGAACGCCGAGCGCGGCGTGGGTGTCGGACAGCACCCGGCGGAGCTCGGGGTCCGCCAGGAGGGGGTCGGCCCCGTCGACGAAGTGGCCGACTTCCTCGGCGTACGGCGGGTAGCCGACCACCTTGCGCGCCACGAACACCGGGCTGACCACGCCGTCGCACACCACCGCGTCGACGCTGATCTCCTCGCCGGTGACGCACTCCTCGACAAGGTACGGCTCAGGGGAGTTGTAGACCACGGACGGCGGTACCTCGATGGAACTGGTGAAGGAGAAGCCGTCCCGCAACGCGCCCGGGTCGTCCGCCTTGATCACCCCCAGGCTCGCGCCCAGTCCCCGCGGCTTGAGGATCACCGGGTAGCCGATCCGCTCGGCGGCCGTGAGCGCTCCCGTGAGGTCGGACACGGGCGCGGAGGCCGGCTGCGGCACACCCGCTGCCGCGAGCGCCACCCGGCACTGGCCCTTGTCACGCAGACGCCACAGGACCGAGGGGTCACCGCCGGGCAGTCCCAGCGCCTCCGCGACGTACGCCGTCGGATGGATGCGCACCTCGTCCCAGCAGAGCACTCCACTGACCCGCGTGCGGGCATTCAGCTCCTCGGCGACCTTGGCCATCGCAGGGCCGTCACAGGTGTCGGGAACGACCGTCCACCCGTCCAGCCAGGGCTTCTCCCACGCCGGCTCCTCGGTGTGCAGCAGATGACCCGGAACCTTTGCCCGATGGAGCGGAGAAGATACTCGCGATATGGCTGCATTCCAGATGCAACCAGAATAACTAACGGCCTTATACCAGACCCGCCTTGTCCTTCGTTCACTGCTTCAGCACCTCGCCGCCCCAATTAATTCTCGGACTGAATCGATGACTCACAGAAAGCGATTACCGCAAGCGAGCATACCCATCGGTCTCCCGCTCCGTCCAGGAAGTTAAACAGTGCAACTTCCGCCCCTTGAACCGAGGGAACGACAGCACCGAAACGATTGCGCCAGGAGTGTCGGCCACACTCACCGTTGCCGCCATACGCCAGATAGCGGCTGGTCACTACCTTGATCACCGGGCGCCCAGCAGGTGGGCGCAGCGTGTTCAGCTGCGCCCCCTCCTCACTTGAACAAAGAACAGGGAAAGTATCGAAAGGAGCGAAGATGGACCCGATTTGCCCTGTTGACAGGCGTCCGTCAAATCGCTTAAGGCTTTTACAGTCCCGCAAAATATCCGCCCCATGTCTGCAGCGTCACCGACGGTCGGGCGATATCCTCCGGTCACTTCAGACGGCGAGATTCCGCGACCCCCAGGACATGGCCCGCGGTGCTCTTTGGGGCCGAAATGTCACCTCTCCCAAGAGCCGCTCTCTCCTGCATTCCACACCTCTGCTTCATGCAATGTTTCTCAGTTCGACCCATCACCGACGCCGCGAAAGAGGTCATCATGCCCAGCCTCACCAAGGTCGAGGCGGTCGACCGTGCCTCGAAGGTCACCGTGGACGCGTACCGGGTGGCCCTCGACCTCACTGGCGGAGACGATGTCTTCCGCTCCGTCGCCACCATCCGCTTCCGGTCGGATCGCCCGGGCGAGAGCACTTTCCTCGACGTCCAGCCGGCGGCTCTGCTGTCCGCGGAGCTCAACGGCCGTGTGGTGGACACGACTTCGCTCACCGACGGGAGGCTGCCCCTGACCGACCTCGGCGCCGACAACGAGCTGACCGTCGTGGCGGACATGCACTACTCGAAGAACAACGAGGGCCTGCACCGATACGTCGACCCGGCCGACGAGAACGTCTACGTGTACGGCTTTCCCTATGTGGACCAGGCCCCGCGGATCTTCGCCTGCTTCGACCAGCCGGACCTGAAGGCGCCGTTCACCTTCGACGTCACCGTGCCGGCCAACTGGCAGGTGCTCGCGACCGGCGAGGCGGTCGCGACGGGCGCCGGTCGCTGGCGCATCGGCCCGACCGAACCGCAGGCCACTTACCTGACGACCCTTGCCGCCGGCCCGTACGAGTCGTTCCACTCCCGGCACGGAGCGATCCGGCTGGGTCTGCACTGCCGGGCCTCCCTCGCCGACGCGCTCAAGAGCGACGTCGAGGAGCTGTTCGAGGTCACGCGCCAGTGTCTCGACGAGTGCGCCCGGCTCTTCGGAGTGCCCTACCCCTCGCCCAAGTTCGACCAGATGTTCGTCCCCGAGTTCAGCGTCCTGTCCCTGGATCATCCGGGTCTGGTGCTGCTGCGCGAGCAGTACGTGTTCAGCTCGGCGGCCACCGACAGCGAGCGCGAGACCCGCGCCGTCGTGCTCGCCCACGGCATCTCCCTCATGTGGATGGCGGGCCTGGTGACCAGCGCGTGGTGGGACGACCTGTGGCTGGGCCAGGCGTTCGCCGACTACCTGGCCCATCGCATCACCAGCGATGTCACCCGCTTCACCGGGCCACCCACCACGTTCGCGGCTCGCCGAAAGGGCCAGGCCTATCTCGCCGACCAGCGCCCCTCCACCCACCCGGTGAACCTGGAGGCCGGGGACATGGCGTCCGCGCTGCTGGACCTCGACCGGATCTCCTACTTCAAAGGGCACTCGGCGCTGCGACAACTCGCCACCGCGATCGGCGATGACGCACTCCGCGAGGGTCTGCGAACCTTCATGGAACGGCATGCTCACTCCACCGCCTCCTACGCCGACTTCCTCGCCGCGCTGGACTCCGTCCTCGACGCATCCGCCGGCCTGGACATCGGCACCTGGTCGGACGCATGGCTGAGGTCGGCGAACCTGAACACCCTCCGGGCGGATTTCGTAACACACGACGGCCGCATCGTCTCCGCAGCCGTGGAGCAGTCCGCTCCCGAGAGCCACCCGGTCCTGCGCCCGCACACCCTGGACATCGGCCTCTACGACGAGGATGGCGTGCGAACGCTGAAGCGCGCACACCTCAGCGGTCCGCGCACCGAGCTGCCGGAGCTCGTCGGCCTGCCCGAACCTGCCTTGGTACTGCTCAACGACGGTGACCTGACCTATGCGAAGATCCGGTTCGACCACAGGTCCCTCGCCGCGCTCCCTCGGCTGCTGCCCGGACTGACCCCGATCAACCGGGCGATGGTGTGGTGCCAGCTGCTGCTGTCCGTTCAGGACGGCAGCTACCCTGCGGCCGCCCATCTGGCTCTGGTCGCCGGCATGCTGGCGGACGAGCCGGAGCTGTCCATCCTGACCGAGGTGCTCGAGCAGGCCCGGTTCGAGGTGGCCGACCGGTTCCTGTCGCCCGCCGACCGGCCGTCCACCATGGGCAGGGTGACCGCCGCCCTGCGTGAGCGGCTGGCCCGCACGCAGCCGGGCGACCAGACCGCGCTGGCCCTGCTGCGCGCCCTCATCGATTTCTCGCACGATGCGGACGAACTCGCGGGCTGGCTTCGCTCCGAGGCAGAAGGCCGGGGATCGTCGCTGCCGGCCGGGCTGGTGCTCGACAGTGACCTCCGCTGGCGGATCCGGCTGCGGCTGACCGTGTTGGGCGCGTTCAGCGCCGAGGAGGTGGACCGGGCTCATGCCGAGGATCCGGGGTCCGATGCGGACGACGCGGCGATGAAGTGCCGTTCCGCGCTGCCGGACTCCGGCGCAAAGAAGGCCGCATGGAAGGCGGTGTTCTCCTCGGGCGGGCTGTCGAACTACGGCCTGCTCGCCCTGGCCTCCGGCTTCTGGCAGCCGAACAGACCGAACTGACCGATGTCTATGTGGACAGGTTCTTCGCCGAAGCCCCGCGCCTGGCCCATCACGGCGACCTTGTGCTGGACCTGCTGATCAAGGCCCTCTATCCGCGGCACAGCGCCACTCCTGAGACACTCGCGGCCGCCCGGGAGCTGCTGGCGCGACCGGACCTGCCGAGCGCGCTGCGCCGCCCCGTGGCCGACCTGACCGACGACCTGGCGCGGGCGACGAGGGTGCGCAACGGCCGTGTCACTGGCGCCAACCGGCAGGAATTTGGCGGGGCCTGACGGTTCTGCTCCTTGGCGGAGGTCTTTCCGCCCCGGAACAGTGTTGCCTGAGCTACGCGCACATCTGCCCAGGTCATGACAGCCGGGTCGGGTCGCCTGCGCTCAGGCCGGGCAGCGACCGAACGAACGAGGACCGCACACAGTGATGTCGAGGGAAGCAAGCGCTGACGCCGCGCACCCGGACGGCTGCACGTGAGCCCCTGACGAGCCTGGCGGGAACCGGGCGGAACGTCCCCGGAGCCCGTCCAGCGGCAGCGCGCAAGCCCTGCTTCCCCCCGTACGTATCTCGAAGCCCTCCTGGAGGCCCTCCCCCATGTCCACCCGCGCCTGGCTCATCCTTCTCGCGGTCGGATTGTTCGCCATAGGCACCGACGGCTACGTCATCGCCGGGCTCCTGCCCGAGATGGGCCGCGACCTCGGCGTGTCGGACAGCGACACGGGCCACCTCGTGAGCGCGTTCGCGCTGGCCTACGCCCTCGGCGCGCCGCTGCTCGCAGTGGCGCTCGGCAACCTGCCGCGGCGCCCTGTGCTCATTTCCAGCCTGACGGTGTTCGCCGCCGCCAATGTGGCCGCCGCGCTGGTCGACTCCTACGAGACGATGATCGCCATCCGGGTCCTGGCGGGCCTGGCTGCGGCGGTGTTCAGTCCCGGAGCAGTGGCGGTCGTCCCCTCGCTGGTCTCTGCCGAGCAGCGTGGTCGTGCGCTGAGCACAGTCAGTGCGGGCATCGCCGTCTCCACCGCCGTCGGTGTGCCGCTGGGCACACTGATCGGCAACGCGTTCGGCTGGCGCACCACCTTCCTGGTGGTAGCGGCTCTCGGTGCCCTGGCCTGCCTGGGCCTGGTGTTGTTGCTCCCGCCACTGCCGCCGAACCCGCCCGCAGACCTGCGCACCCGCGTGGC
This sequence comes from Streptomyces sp. V4I8, assembly GCF_041261225.1. Classification (GTDB taxonomy): domain Bacteria; phylum Actinomycetota; class Actinomycetes; order Streptomycetales; family Streptomycetaceae; genus Streptomyces. The sequence continues at coordinate 8,926,592 of NZ_JBGCCN010000001.1, read as the reverse complement.
GGCCTCACGAACCGCGGGAGTGCCCAGTGCGCTGTGCGTCACAGTCCTGTGGATCGCCGGCGCGTTCACCCTGCTGACGTACCTCAGCCCCGTGCTCGACGAGGTGGGGAACGTGCACGGCACCATGCTGAGCATCTGGCTGGCCATCTACGGCCTGGCAGCTGTTACCGGCAATCACCTGGGCGGCCGGGCCGCCGACCGCTTTCCCGCACCGAAACTCACCGTAGTCACCACGACCGGCCTCTTGTTCGCGCTCGCCTCCTTCGGCCTTCTGGGCTCACTGGGCGTGGGCGGTGCCACGGGAGCAGGCTGGGCCGTTGTCGGCCTTGTCACCTGGGGCATCTTCGGCTGGGCGTTCGCACCCATCCAGTCGCACCGCCTCGTGCAGCTGGCCCCGGAGTCGGCGAGCGTCGTCCTCTCCCTGAACAGCAGCGCTATCTACGTCGGCATCTCCGCCGGGGGCTTCCTCGGTTCCGCGGCACTCGCCGAAGGGGGCGCCGCGGCGGTCGGCTGGACAGCGGCGGCTGTCGAACTACTCGCTGTTCTGGCCTCGTTGGCCCTACTCCGCCGCCGCGCGGGACAGGCCGAACGGATCATGCCCACCGAACCGAAGTCGAGCCGCGACCCCAGCGCCTCCGTTAATCCGTGATCCCAGAGGTACGGCTTCCTCCGATACAGGCGTGTTTTGGGGGCCGTACCGCTGGCCAAAGGTGTACTCGGCGGTCTCGTACCGGATGATCGCACGGGCGGCTGTCCCCGACTGTCCCAAGAATGATCAAGGGCCGGTTTCGAATGCTTCCGAAACCGGCCCCGATCTACGACCGTCTCCAGTCGGGACGACAGGATTTGAACCTGCGACCCCTTGACCCCCAGGAATAAGAGCCAGGGGCAATACCAGAACATAGCAGGCTTAATGGGGCGCAAGTTGTGCGTAGGAGGCCAGTCGTGCGCCATCGCGCAAACCGTGTGGTCCCCAACTGGTCCCCACTGACTCGGTCTGCTCTGCCCTCAGGCACCGGGTAAGGCGCGGCGGCATCGACCAATATTCGAGGTAACGCCACTGATTGCGGCCCTCCATGGATACCGTCCAGCCGCCAGATTTTGAACGGCTCATCCGAGATGCGCTGGGCCTCACAACGCTTCATCGCAGAACAGGAACGGACCCTCCGTGAGCATCTCCCCTTCCTGACGGAACGGGCCTGCTCGTCCCTGATCACGTCCGGCGCGCCGATCCCGACCGGGCCGGCGCAGCGCGACTGCGTCAGCGGCTACCAGCGCACCTGCTCGCCGAAGTGGACGTGTGGATCGCGGTGCTGCGTGGTGAAGGCCGACGGGAATCACGCACCATGCCGTGGAAAACGGTGTCGGGGTACCTGGGCTGCCTGGTCCCGATTCTCGAAGGTTGGGGACCATCCGTCGCCTCCCTGCGTGAGATCACTGCCGATCAGGTCCAGGCAGCGGTCGACGATATCGACGGTGTGACTGTTCTCTACGCCTTGCGGTCGCTGTTCCAGGCGCTCAAGCGCGAGCGGGCCATCTTCCACGATCCGGCGCGCAAGGTCAGCGCCAGCCGCCGCACCGTCGTCCTGCGCCCGGTCCCCTCGGGCCGGCTCGCCGGACTCATCGACCGTGCCCCCACCCCCGTCGGCAAGGTCGCGGTCGCGCTAGCGGCCATCCACGCCCTGGGCGCGCACGCCATCCGCGGGGCGCAGCTGAAGGGCCTGGACCGGTCGAAGGGCACGCTTGGCCTGCGGGATGCCTCCGGGAAGCTGGTCCGGCTCGTCTACCTGGACGAGCTCACCCTGGCGGTGATCGCCACCATGCCCAAGGATCGGTCCACGCGCTGGCCGTACTCCACCAACCCGCACCTGTTCATCACGCGGGTCTCGGCGCACGATCCTGCTGCTCCGCTGATGAGCCCCTACGCCTTCCAGCGGATCTTCCAGCAACTCGGCTTCAACGCCCGCCAGTTGCGTATCGACCGGATTCTGGACGAGGCATGCGAGACCGGAGATCCGGTGCACCTGATGAAGGTCTTCGGCATCTCGGACCAGACCACGATGAACTGCGTCGCCACGGTCCACCCCGAGAAGTTCACCGATTACCCCATCGTCCCGTAGGCACATGGACAGTCGCAGGGAGGAAGCACAGGCACGATGGCACGCATGCTCTCGACCGGTATCGACTTCTGCATGAGCTGTGAGGGATGAGGTCCGGTCGGCTACGACGACCGCTGCCCGTCTGGCGCGTCGGCGAACGCCGGTGCGCGGACCCCTGCTCCGGCCACCGTCTCCGCCATGACCAGTTTGTCGCGGAAGCGGGCGAGCTCGGTCGGGTCCTGTCCTGCACAGCCCAGCCGTTCCCGTACCGCGGCCGCTGTGTCCAGGTCGCCCTCGTGCAGGGCGACCACCCGGTCCGGACTCCCGAACAGGGCGGCCAGGTCGGTCACCGCCGCCATCACCTCGGCGAGGTCGTGGGTCGCCGACACGACGCGCAGCGCGGCCGCATCCCGCGGAACGGAGTTCGCCCCCAGTTCCGTGCAGACATATGTGACCCGATGGGTACCGTGATCGATGTAGCGGTCGTAGAGCGCATACCGGTCATGCCATCGGTGGATGACCAGGATGTGGCTGCTCATACCGGATATCCCTCTGGTTTCTCCATGACGGATCGTGGAACGGGCGTGCGGCGGCAGGACCGGGGCGCTAGCGGACCTGGGCGGTCCCCTGGCCGGTCTCCAGGAAGTCCTCGATCAGGGCGAGCAACTCCGCGGGCTTCTCCAACGCCACCATGTGGCCGGAATCGATCTCGGTGTACTTGCTGTCCGGGATCGCTTCGTGGAATCGCCTGGCGTACCTGAGCGGCACGAGCTGGTCCTTCTTCATGCCGACCACCAGAGTGGGCGCGGTGATCTTCGGCAAGTACTCGCTGATGTCCAGACGGCTGATGAGCTCGGCGATCGCGACCATGCCGGGGAAGGCATCAGCCCGGCACGCAACTCCAGCCTTTCACTGGCCTGGAGCGAGTCCAGATGGCCGTCGGAGAGCGCGTGCAGCAGGGTGTACTCGGCGAAGGCGTTAGGGTCCAGCTCCGCGAGGCGGAGCCAGGTCCGGGTGAACAAGCGCTGCCAGGGATGGCTGTAGTGAGCGAACCCGCCGCAGAAGGGCAGCTTCGATGGTCATGCGAATCCTCTCGGAGGTGTCGGTACGACGTGATCCCGGCCGACGCCCAGGATCACCGGGTGGCCACCGTCGAATCGGTTGTGTCCGCGGCGGGGCTAGCTCCGTCGCCGCCCGCCGCGCGGGTGTACCACCAGGTGAGCAAGGCCGCGGTGAGAGCGAAGACCGCCGCTGTCGGCAGCAGCGCCGCTGAGCCAGCGGTGGTGAGGATGACCGCACCGAGAGCGCTGGCCAGGAAGTTCCCCAGGTGCGCGGTGGAGATGTTGAGCGAGGTGACCAGAGACGCGCTCCCCGGCGGCGCGTAGCCGATGATGCGGTGTTGCTGCGGGCCGATGACCGAGAAGGACACCACGCCGCTCAGGCCGTTCATGACGGCCACCAGCACGAATGTCTCCCGGGCGGGCAACATCAACAGGAAAACCGCGGCCACGCCCATGGTGGCACCGATGACGACGAGCCGGGGGCCGTACCGGTCGGCCAGCGAGCCGGTCGTCAGGTTCCCCGCCGTGGCCGCGATGCCGAACACCAGCAGCAGGGCGAGCCGGGACTGGTCGCCGCCAGTCGCGGGCTCGAAGACCGCACTCATATAGGTGAAGGGGAGGAAGATGCCGATGAACGCGACCAGCCTGACGAGCAAAACCTTCAGCACCCGTCGGTCGGCCAGCGGCACCAGGCGTTGCCGCAGCGTCGTGGTCTGGTCGAGCCGGATCTCCGGCAGCAGGAAGGCGATCGCCACCGAGACGACACCGGCGACGGCGGTGACGACCCTATCCCGATGAGTGTCCACGCCGAGGGCGACCTCCCCGGCGGTCAACGGCTGCGGGCGCCTGGTGCCCACCGTTCGCCGGCGCATCCGCACACGGGCTCTGCGGGCGGCCATCTGCGCAGAACCGCTCGGGTGCACACGATCGACCATCCTGTTGCCGCTGCTCATCGAGCCACCCTTCGATGAGACAGCGATCAGATGCGCCACCGGTTCACCCACGGAAGGTGGTACCGCCTTCACCACTCCCTGTACCGGCCGCCGGCCGCCGACGTAATGCGGTCATCCCGGGGCAGCCGCCGCGGGTGCTCCGCTCCGTCGGAAGGAGAGATCACACAGGCGATGGATCATGCCGTCCCGCTCTCCGGGTACCGTCAGGGTATGAGTCATCCGCACCCCGAGCTGAAAGCCGCCCCGCCTCTTCCCGAAGGAGGGCTGCGGGTCGTCGCCCTGGGCGGCCTGGGTGAGATCGGCCGCAACATGACCGTCTTCGAGCACGCCGGCAAGCTGCTCATCGTCGACTGCGGCGTGCTGTTCCCCGAGGAGACCCAGCCCGGCGTGGACGTCATCCTGCCGGACTTCACCTCGATCCGGGACCGGCTGGAGGACATCGTGGCCGTGGTCCTCACCCACGGCCACGAGGACCACATCGGCGGCGTGCCGTACCTGCTGCGCGAGCGGTCCGACATTCCCGTCGTCGGCTCCAAGCTGACGCTGGCGTTCCTGGAGGCCAAGCTCAAGGAACACGGCATCCGGCCGCGCACGGTGCGGGTGCGGGAGGGCGACCGGCGCGGCTTCGGGCCCTTCGACTGCGAGTTCGTCGCGGTCAACCACTCCATCCCGGACAGCCTCGCGGTCGCGATCCGCACCCGGGCCGGGATGGTGCTGCACACCGGCGACTTCAAGATGGACCAGTTCCCTCTCGACGACCGCATCACCGATCTGCGCGCCTTCGCCCGCCTCGGCGAGGAGGGCGTGGACCTGTTCCTCACCGACTCCACCAACGCCGAAGTCCCCGGCTTCACCACCTCCGAGCGTGAACTGAACCCGGCGATCGAACAGGTGATGCGCACCGCGCCGCGCCGGGTCATCGTCTCCAGCTTCGCCAGCCATGTGCACCGCATCCAGCAGGTCCTGGACGCCGCCCACCAGCACGGCCGCAAGGTCGCCTTCGTCGGCCGGTCGATGGTCCGCAACATGGGCATCGCCCGCGACCTGGGCTACCTGAAGGTCCCCTCCGGTCTGGTCGTGAGCACGAAGGAGCTGGAGAAGCTCCCCGACCACAAGATCACTCTGGTGTGCACCGGCTCCCAGGGCGAACCGATGGCCGCGCTGTCACGAATGGCCAACCGCGACCACATGATCCGCATCGGCAAGGGCGACACCGTCCTGCTCGCCAGCTCCCTCATCCCCGGCAACGAAAACGCCATCTACCGCGTGATCAACGGACTCACCCGGTGGGGCGCCCACGTGGTCCACAAGGGCAACGCCAAGGTGCACGTCTCCGGGCACGCCAGCGCCGGCGAACTCGTCTACTGCTACAACATCGTCAAACCCCGCAACGTCATGCCCGTACACGGCGAATGGCGCCACCTGCGGGCCAACGGCGACCTCGCCATCCGTACCGGCCTCGACCCCGACCGAGTCGTCATCGCCGAGGACGGCGTCGTCGTCGACCTCGTCGACGGCCGCGCGTCCATCACCGGCAAGGTCCCCGCCGGCAACGTCTACGTGGACGGCATGGAAGTCGGCGGCGCCACCGAAGCCTCCCTCAAGGACCGCCTCACCCTCGCCGCCGAAGGCGTGGTCACGGTCGTGGCGATCGTCGACGCGGACACCGGCGCCCTCGCCGAGGCCCCCGACTTCCTCGCCCGCGGCTTCGTCCACGACGACACCACCTTCGAGCCCGTCATCCCCGTCATCGAGAAGACCCTGGCCACCGCGGCCGAGGAAGGCGTCGGGGACGCGCACCAACTCGAACAACTCGTCGCACGCGCCGTGGCGAACTGGGCGTTCCGCACCCACCGCCGCAAGCCCCTCATCATCCCCGTCATCATCGACGCCTGAGCCACAGCCCGGCAGCACTGTCCCCGGTTCCGCGGCCAGCGGGCATCGAGGTCGGGCACGGGAGCCGCACTCGGCCGTTTCCTCTCGGCGTTGCCGGCCCTCATGTCACACGGTAGAAGGCGTGCTCCCACGCGCCGAAGACCAGGACCGGGGTCGAGCCGTGGCCGACGTCGCCCTGGTGGTCGTAGACCTGCTCGACGATCAGGTGACCGCTGAGCGGCTCGTAGGCGAGGCCCCCAGCCCGAACCCTGTGTGGTCGCGGCGGCCTTGGTGAGCTGCGCTTTGAAGCCCGCGAACGAACCGAAGGATTCGGGGATGGCGTCCGCGAGCTCGCCGACGCCATCCTTGTGGCTCGCCGTCGACGCCTCTCGGAGCCGCCCACGCCGTACACGGCCCGGGTCCGAAACGCCGTACGGGATACTGCCGGTTTACGGCCGATGTGCCCGCTGCATCGGTGAGCGGTGGAAGGGTGCGAGGCGGCGCGTTGAGGAGTTGGATGCCGAACTAGGGAAAGCCTTCGGGAGGCCAGGTCCGTTGGGCTCAGCCGACGAGGCGGGGGCGGCCGGCCGGGGTGGGGGCCACGCCGAGGTGTTCGAGCAGTAGCCCTTCCCGGGTGGACCAGGGGCAGATTTCGACGCTCTTGGCCCCGCAGGCTTCCATGAGGGCCTGTGCGATCAAGGCTCCGGCCAGGGACTGCTCGGCGCGGTGCCGGGAGATGCCCGGCAGCTTGCCACGGTGGGACGGTGCCGCATCGGCCAGCAGGAAGACTGCCGTGCGCAGTTGGGGCAGCGTCAGCCGCCGCCTGGTGCGCGGTGTCCTGCTCTGGGCGGCGGCGAGCCGGGCGAGCTGTTCGAAGGTCTTGGAGCAGGCCAGTACCCGCCCTCCCGGCTCGGCCTGCGGCAGACCGGGGACGGCTTCCAGAGACTCGCAGAGGTGCTGCAGGACCTCGTCGAGGCGGCGTCGGGACGGCGCGGTGCCGCCGGGAAGCCAGTCCCGGGTGATCCTGCGGGCGCCCAGCGGCAGCGAGTTGACCACGCGGGGCTGGTCTCCGGTGCCGGAGGCGATCTCCACGGTGCCGCCGCCGATATCCAGGACCAGCAACTGCCCGGCCGTCGGGCCGGCCCACTGGCGGGCGGCTACGTAGGCCAGCCGTGCCTCCTCCTCGCCGGTCAGCACGCGCAGGCGGGTGCCGGTGGTGCGTGCCACTCGCGCGATGACCTCGTCGCGGTTGGGCGCGTCCCGGATGACGGAGGTCGCGAACGCGAACACCTCCGGTCCACGCAGACGCGGGTCCGCGGCGACGGCCTCGGCCACTGCCCGCTCGACACTCTTCATGCCGGCCTTCTCCAGTCGCCCCTTGCGGTCGAGGGTCTCGTGCAGTCTCAGCCGCACCTTGCGGGAGAACACCGATTCCAGCACCGTACCCGGACGCCGCCGCACCACCGTCAGCAGAGCACTGTGGCACCCGACATCGAGCACACCTGCCTGCCGCATTCCATCGTCTCCCCCCTGGCCCCCGCGCTCGACCGGACCGGCTCCTTGTCCCATCCCCCGACACTCCTCGACGACAGTACGACGGGGATTCCGGGCCATCAGGTAAGCATATCGTCACCACCCGTGCACCCTCCGCCCCGGTCCACGGTGGTGGAGCGGGGATACGTGCGCTGCGGAATGAAGACCAGGGGCGCACCGCCGTAATCGGGGCGTCGGCCGCAACGCCTCATCAGGGAGGTGCCGTCCCGTGACTGCGGAGACTTCCCCCGACCGCTCCGCAGCAAAGCCCCCGCAGTGTCGACCACGCGGAACGGCAGCTGGGCCGACTCAACGACCGCGAAACCCGCCACGGCACTGACTTCCTGACGACCATGCGCCGGTACCTGGACGCGGCCGGCAACAAGACCATCGCCGCTCGCTCAGACGGTCTGTCCGGGAGACCGTCTACCAACGCCTGCGCACGATCGAGCGGATACGCGGCCGCGACCTCGAATCCACGCGTGACCCACCCGGACAGCCCGACAACGGTCGGCCGCTCAGCACGACCACTACCGGGTCCCGTCAACCGCGCCGGTCCCGTCCTCACGGCCTGGCACCGTCCCGGGGCAGGCACGAACTGAGCAGCCGTCAGAGCCAGCCCTTGACCTTCTCGACGAGGCGGGCAGGCGGGGTCGACCAGCCGGACGTTCAGCTGGGTGACACCGGCGGAGCGGAATGCCTGGATGCGCTCGCGTACGTAACCCTCGGGGCCGCATAACGACACAAGTTCGGTCAGCTCGTCGGGAACAGCCGCCTCCGCCGCCTCCCTCTTCCTTCCGGACAGGTAGAGGTCTTGGATCTTCCCGGCGGCTTCCTCGTAACCGTACGCGCGGGCCAGGTCGTTGTAGAAGTTCTTGCCCTTGGCGCCCATGCCGCCGAGGTAGAGCGCGATCATCGGGCGGAGCAGGTCGCGGGCGGCTGCCGCGTCCTCGCCGACGGCGAGGAGGCTGCCGGCCACGATCTGGAGATTCCCACGTTCCGCGGGCCGACGCGCCCGTCCCTCGCTGAGTGCGCTTCCCCAGACCTGTCCGGCCATAAAGCTGCCCGCCATCGGGCGGGCCCTGATCGGTGAGCGCCCCTCGGACCGGCTGTGGGCCGCGGCCGCCGACCACGCGGCCGATTGCGCCCGCCCCCTTCAGCACAACCGGTTCAAGGTCGCGCTCCTGAAGCGGACCGTCGAACGCCAGCTGCGCACCGTAGGAGAGATGGAATGAGCCCCTAGCCGCAGGCCGCCGTAGGTGCGCCGCTGTCCCGCGTGGACGGCCGGCTCAAGGTCACCGGCAAGGCGGAGTACGCCGCCGAACACGACATCAAGGGTGCCGTACACGCCGTCATCGTCGACGCGAGCATCGGACGCGGCTGGATCACCTCCATCGACGCGCGCGCCGCCGAGAAACACGCCGGTGTGCTGCGGGTGATCCACCACGGCAACACGCCGAAGCTGCCGTACCGCGACAACGCCGGCTCCAACAACCCGCCCGGGCGCAGACTTCGGGTGTTCCAGGACGACCAGGTGCTGTTCCACGGCCAACCGGTCGCCGTGGTGGTGGCGAACACGTTGGAGGCCGCGCAGCACGGGGCGAGCCTGGTCAAGGTCCGCTACGACGCCGAGCAGCCCTCGACCGACCTCACCAAGGCCAAGCCGGGCGAGCCGACTCGTTACGCACGTGGGGACGCGGAAGCAGGGCTGCGCTCCTCGGCCGTACGGCTGGACCTGACGTATGAGCTGGCACGCAACCACCACAACCCGATGGAGCCGCACGCCACCGTCGCCCGGTGGGACGGCAACCGGCTCACCGTATGGGACAAAACCCAGTGGGTGATGGGCACGCACGACGAGATCGCCGCGGTCTTCGACCTGCCGGCGGACGCGGTGCGGGTCATCAACCCGTTCGTCGGTGGCGGGTTCGGCAGCGGGCTGCGCTGCTGGCCGCACACGATCGTCGCCGCGCTCGCCGCGCGGGTGACGCGGCGGCCGGTCAAGCTCGTGCTCAGCCGCAAGCAGATGTACTTCGGCACCGGCTTCCGGCCCGCCTACGAATACCGGCTGCGCCTTGGCAGCGATCGGCGCGGCCGGCTGAACGCGCCGATCCACGGCATCGACGCCGAGACCTCCTCGTACGAGACGTTCAACGAGGCGGTCATGCCGGCCGGGCAGATGCTCTACAGCATGCCCAACGTCCGTCAGGCGTACCGGCAGGTGCCGTTGGACGTGAACACCCCGATCTGGATGCGCGGGCCCGGCTTCGCGTCGGCGTCGTTCGTGATCGAGTCGGCCATGGACGAGCTCGCACACGAACTCGGCGTCGACCCGATCGAGTTGCGTCGGCGCAACGAGCCGAGCGAGGACGAGTCGACCAACGAGCCGTTCTCCACCCGCCGGCTGAGTGAGTGCTACACGGTCGGTGCCCGTGAGTTCGGCTGGGATCGCCGTAACCCGAAGCCGCGCTCGACGCGGGACGGGGACTGGCTGATAGGCATGGGCATGGCCACCGGTGTGTACGACCCGGGACGGTATCCCGCGCAGGCCCGGGCCCGCCTCGATGCCGACGGCACCGCCGTGGTCGAGGCGGCCACCAGCGACATCGGACCCGGCCGCTCAGCGCGGCCGGGACGTTGTCAGCGCAGGTCGTCGAGGGTGTGACGGACGAGGGCGACGCCAGAGGGTCAAGAGGCAATCACATGGCTGATCCTTCGCCCTCCTTCTGTCACCGCACCTCGCCGGCGGCCGTGTCGCGCACGATCAACACGGACTTCGCCGGACAGGTCTCGGCGGTGCGAGGGCTGCCGCCTGGTGACGGGGCTGCCGAATCTGCGGGCCCGGGTGGTCGGCTGAGACGCGGGTACTCGGCCGAGAGCTGAGCGAGACCGGCCGCGCCCGGTACGGCATCAGGGCCCGGACCACGTGTCGCGGTCCGGGCCCTGCCCCGTGCGGTGCCGCCCTGCGGCGGCGGTGCGTCAGCTCTGTGCGGTGTCGTCGCCCGTCTGCCCGGCGCCCTCGGCTGCGCCTGCCTTCTCGCGCATCTTGCGCACCAGCTCCGCCTTCTGGTCGGCGGCACCCTGGCGGTCGAGGTTGCGGTGCGGACCGTTGTTCTGCCGTTCGGCGCGGGACAGCTTCTTGCGCTTGCCGCCGCCCATGCCCACGGGGTTGTTGATGTTCTTGCTCACAGGTTCTCCCGAAATGATGTGAAGTGATCTACGGATTCATCGGTCGGCGACGGGCGCGGCGACGTCGAAGGACATCGGCAGGGGCCCATCACGCTCTCACTCGTAAATCGGCGTCTGGAAGAACATGACCATGACGTTACCCGGTTCCGTCGGCCCCGCACACCAGGATTTTCGCCCACCGGGCGCCGGCCGGGCCCCCGGCGATCACGTAGCCTCGCCAGACGGAGGCGAGCCAGCGGGGGTTCTGCAGCGCCATTCCTGTCACGCCCCTATCACGAACCCCACGGACACCCTCACGTCACAGGGCTCTGACCTGGACCTACGTCTCGCCCTGGACCACCTGGACGCCCAGGACGGCTTCTGCCAAGTGGGACCGTCCTGTTCAGAACGCTTTGCCGCCGCCTGCGGCCACCGCATGCGGATTGTCGCCCAGCGGTAGCAGCGCGCGGGGCTCAGCGTGAAGGGCAGTGTTGGCCGGCGCCCCTGTCTCGCCGGGAGTACGAGCAGTTGCCGTAAGGCACGAAAACGATCCCGCACACACCTTGCGACTATCCAGACGCTTACGACCCGGACGCCGCGGATTACGCGGGACGACCGGCAGCAGCAGCTCGATGCGCGCCCACAACTCGTCATCGATCTCCCACGGCCTGACAGCAGTCTTCCTCGTCCCGACTGACTCGCACCCCTTCCGGCCAGCATCAACGATAACTGACACACCGTCATTCCCGGAGGTCCAGAAGCCTCCTGCCGGGAGTCGTCAACGCACGCTTGGAACACGCCGCGCGCATGTCAACGGGCCGCATGGCGCAGTCAAGTGCCCTGGTCCCCAAGAAGCATCAAGGGGCCGTTTCAGATCTCCTCTGAAACGGCCCCTGACCTGCGACTTCGTAAAGTCGGGACGACAGGATTTGAACCTGCGACCCCTTGACCCCCAGTCAAGTGCGCTACCAAGCTGCGCCACGTCCCGGTGCCCGTCTGACCTGGGGTTTCCCCCGGCCGAACGTGCATGGAAACAATACCGCACTCGGGTCGGTGGTCGCGCACCCGTTTATGCGTGCCCAACGGCTTCCCTGCGTGCCCAGCGGCTTCCCTGCGTGCCCAGCGGCTTCCCTGCGTGCGACCGGCTTCACGTCCGCTCCGGGCCCCACGGGTCTCACTCCCCCGTCGGCCGCCCCAGTTCCGGATACGCGTCCAGCAGCCTCGTCGGTGCCGCCTGACGCCAGGAGTCGGCGAGGATGTCACGCAGTTCCTCCTCGCCCTCCAACGCCGCGAGCCGGGCCCTCACCCATGCGAACTGCGCCTCATGGTCGGCGATCCAGAACTTCCCCGGCTCGGCCAGCACCAGTTCGTCACGCTCCTCCTTGGGGCAGCGCACGGCGATGGACGTCTCCTCCTCGGGCAGCGTGGCGAACATCTTGCCCGCGACCCGGAAGGTGGGCATGCTCCAAGCGATCTTCTCCGTCGTGTCCGGCAGAGAGAGGGCGATACGGCGTACGTCTTCGGCATCCGGCATGAGAGGCACGGTAGCGGCCGGCACTGACAATCACCTGGTGAGAGGGGCTTTCCGTCACCTGGTGGGGGAAAGGCGCGAACGCACCCTAGAAGCTGAAGTTCATGAACGCCCCGAGTCCGCGGTCAGCCGCTTCTCCGAAGAACGCGACAAGCCCGTCGTAGGCGCCTTCGAGCCCGTCCCGCCGCCCCTCGGGGTCGAACCTCCACATGTTGGGGTACACGTCCTCCTTCGCCATCCGCTCCGGGTCGTAGTGGGCCGCCAAGGTCTCCCACGAGGTCGCCCGCAGTTCCCGGGCCACGCTGCCGATCTGCTCCGCGGTCCACCCGAACAGGGTGCCGTCCTCCAGGATCTGGAACCCGTCCATCACGAACTCGAGTGACATCTCGGCCTCGTCGAAGAGGAACTGGAGGCCGGCGAACGACCTGTCGGGGCCGCCGTAGAGGCGACCGGGCATCGGGTAGGTGTCTGCGCCGTACAGGTCACAGACGAACTGACCGGCCCAACTCGGGTCCTTCTCCGCTCTGTCCAGCTCCTCCGTCGTCGCGCTGACGAACGAGATGCTCACGCCCATGGCAGACAATCCCCCTTGATGCACCGCTCGTTCGGCCCTTCGGCCGAGTGACGACGGCGAGTGTTCCACGCGGCACTGACAACACGTCCGTCGCGAGCGGTCAGATGTGCTTGTAGTAGATCGTCGTCGGCCGCAGGACCCCGTCCGGGCTCGCCGCGTAGTCGGGGATCACTCCGGCCCGGGTCCAGCCGGCCGAGCCGTACAGCCGCTCGGCGGGGCTGTCGGTCTCGGTGTCCAGGTGGAGGAGGGTGATCCCGGCGCCGATCGCCGCCTCTTCCGCGGTCGTCAGGAGGCTGCGGCCGAGGCCCCGCCCCCGCGCGTCCCGGTGCACCATCAGCTTGACCAGCTCCGCCCGGTGCCGGCTGTTGGGTTTGTCGGCGAAGGCCAGGCTGACCGTGCCGACGGTTCGCCCGCCATCGCGTGCCGCCCACACGGCCATCTGTCCGGCCGCCACGGCGGCCGCGCGTTCCTTCCACCAGACCATGGCCGCCCTACGGTCGAGGGGTGCGAGGAACCCGACGGAGGCGCCGTCCGCCACCGTGTCCACCAGCAGATCGGCCAAGTCCGCGACCCGCTGGAGCAGTTGGGCCTCGTCCAGTCGCGTCACGATCACGGCAGCACCACCGCCAGCACGTACCGCACCGCGCCCGGTCCCGGACAGCGGAACCTCGTGGCCCCCCAGACCCGCATCCGCAGACAGTCCCCCGCGTCCAGATGGTGCTCGGTCTCCTGGACCGTTACGTCGAGCGCTCCCTCCAGCACCCAGATGTGCTGCTCCAACCCCGGCACGGGCGGCCGGTCGTACGCGATGTCGGCGCCCGTGGTGAGCCGCCCTTCGACGACCTCGGCGCGCAGCCCCGCGTGCGGCGGTGACACGGACCTTCGTACGAATCCGGAGGAACGGTCCTCCCACACCGGCTGCTCGGCGGCCCGCACCAGCAGGGCGGGCTCGGCCTCGACCTCGCTGAGCAGCTGGGACATGGTCCGGCCGTACACATGGCACAGGCGGTTCAGCAGCGAGGCCGTGGGGCTGATCTCCGCGCGCTCGGCGCGGGACAGGGTCGACCGGCTCACGCCGCTGCGCTCCGCCAGCTCACCGAGGGACCAGCCGCGTTCGGCCCGCAACTCGGCCAGGCGGGCGCCGAGGCGCGTGTCGACGGACTCGGCGGGTTCACCGGCATCCAGCGCAGATTTCATATCCGGGACGCTATCCCATATATGAAACGGCGGCGTTACGGGCGGCTCACTCCTCGGCTCACTCCCCCGCAGCCTCCCCCAGCGCCTCCAGCACCGGCCGGATCAACGGATGCTCCTCTGCGCCTCGCCGTACGGCCGCGAACACCCGGCGCGTGGGCGCCACCCCGTCCACGGGCCGGACGACGACCCCGGTGAGGTCCATGCCGCGCAGCGCCGTGCGCGGTACGAGCGCCACGCCCGCGTCCGCCGAGGCGAGGGCGACGACCGCGCGGAAGTCGTCCGAGGAGTGTTCGAGACGAGGCTGGAAACCGGCGTTCTCGCAGGCCAGGACGACCACATCGTGGCAGGGGTTGCCGGGGTACGGCCCGATCCACGGGTCCTTGGCCAGCTCCGCGAGGGGAACCTCGGGTGCGTCGGCCAGCCGGTGGCGCACGGGGACGACCGCGTCGAACGGCTCGGCGTACAGCGGTACGTGCGCCAGGCGGGGGTCGTCGGCGGGCGGCGCCCCCCGGTACTCGACGGCCACCGCGATGTCGACCTGCCGGTCCAGCACCATCGGCAGGCTGGCGTCGCCCTCGGCGTCCTGGACGCGGATGCGGATGCCGGGGGCGGTCTCGGCGAGGCGGGTCACGGCGGGCGCGACGACCAGGGCGATACCGGTCGCGAAGGAGGCGACGGTGACCGTGCCGGCCGCGCCCGAGCTGTACGCGGCCAGTTCCGCTTCCGCCCGCTCCAGCTGGGCGAGGACGGCGTTGGTGTGGCTGAGCAGGATCTCACCGGCCGGGGTCAGCCGTACGCCCTTGGCGCCGCGCTCGACGAGGCGGTGGCCCGTCTCCTGTTCCAGGGCCGTGAGCTGCTGGGAGACCGCCGAGGGGGTCAGGTACAGCGCGGCGGCAGCCGCCGTGACCGTGCGGTGGTCGGCCACCGCACGGAGGATGTGGAGCCGCCGCGCTTCGATCATGAGATCGATTATCGCAAGATGTCCGGACCGGCCGGATCTCAGCCTTCCAGTTCCGCCCGGGCCGCGACGAAGGCGTCCACGGCACGGTTGACGTCGTCCGTCGAGTGCGCGGCGGACAGCTGCACGCGGATGCGCGCCTGGCCCTGCGGCACCACCGGGTACGAGAAGCCGATCACGTACACACCGCGTTCCAGCAGCAGCTCCGCCATCCGGCCGGCGACAGCCGCGTCACCGATCATCACCGGCGCGATGGCGTGGTCGCCGGGGAGGATGTCGAAGCCCTCCTCCGTCATACGGCGGCGGAACAACGCGGTGTTCCCGGCCAGCCGGACCCGCAGGTCGTCCGCCGACTCCAGCAGGTCGAGGACCTTGAGCGAGGCGGCCGCGATGACCGGGGCCAGGGTGTTGGAGAACAGGTACGGCCGGGAGCGCTGGCGCAGCAGGGCGACGATCTCGGCGCGGGCCGCGACATAGCCGCCGGACGCGCCGCCGAGCGCCTTGCCGAGGGTGCCGGTGATGATGTCGACGCGGTCCATGACGCCGTGCAGCTCGGGTGTGCCGCGGCCACCGGGGCCGACGAAGCCGACGGCGTGCGAGTCGTCGACCATGACCATGGCGTCGTAGCGGTCGGCGAGGTCGCAGATCTCGGCCAGCGGCGCCACATAGCCGTCCATGGAGAAGACGCCGTCCGTGACGATCAGCCGGCGCCGGGCGTCGGACGCGTCCTTCAACTGCCGTTCCAGATCGGCCAGATCGCGGTTGGCGTACCGGAAGCGGCGGGCCTTGGACAGCCGGATGCCGTCGATGATCGACGCGTGGTTCAGCGCGTCGGAGATCACCGCGTCCTCGGGGCCGAGGAGCGTCTCGAACACGCCGCCGTTGGCGTCGAAGCAGGAGGAGTACAGGATCGTGTCCTCCTGGCCGAGGAACGCGGAGAGCCGTGCCTCCAGTTCCTTGTGCACCTCCTGCGTGCCGCAGATGAAGCGGACCGAGGCCATGCCGTAGCCCCAGCGGTCCAGCGCCTCGTGGGCGGCGGCGACCACCTCGGGGTGGTCGGCGAGGCCGAGGTAGTTGTTGGCGCAGAAGTTGAGGACCTCGCCGGGGCGGCCACCCGCGGTGACGCCCACCGTCGCGGACTGCGGGGTGCCGATGACCCGCTCGGGCTTGTGCAGGCCGGCGGCGCGGATCTCGTCGAGGGTGGCGCGCAGGTCGTCGCGCACGGAGTCGAACATCAGAAAGCTCCTAGAAAGGGCAGAGGACTTACGCGGGGACTCACGCAAAGGCGTTACGCGGGGACTCACGCGGAGGCCTGCGCGGTGACTCAGGCGGTCCAGTCGAGGATGACCTTGCCGCCGCGGCCGCTCGCCGCGTCGGCGAACGCCGCCTCGAAGTCGCGGTAGCCGTACCGGCCGGTGATGACGGGGGCGAGGTCGAGGCCGCCTTCCAGCAGCACGGACATCGCGTACCAGGTCTCGAACATCTCGCGGCCGTAGATGCCCTTGACGGTGATCATCGAGGTGACGATCCGGGCCCAGTCGACCGGGAACTCCTGCGCCGGGAGCCCGAGCATGGCGATCCGGCCGCCGTGCGTCATGTTGGCGATCATGTCGCGCATGGCCTCGGGGCGGCCTGACATCTCCAGACCGATGTCGAAGCCCTCGCGCAGGCCGAGTGCGCGCTGCCCGTCGCCGATGGTCGCCTCGGACACGTTCAGCGCGAGGCTCACGCCCACCTTGCGGGCCAGCTCCAGCCGTTCCTCGCTCACGTCGGTGATCACGACGTTGCGCGCGCCGGCGTGCCGGGCCACCGCCGCCGCCATCAGGCCGATGGGGCCCGCGCCGGTGATCAGGACGTCCTCCCCGACCAGCGGGAACGACAGCGCGGTGTGCACGGCGTTGCCGAACGGGTCGAAGATCGCGGCGACGTCGAGGTCCACGGGCACACGGTGCGCCCACACATTCGCGGCGGGCAGGGCGACGTACTCGGCGAAGGCGCCGTCCCGTCCGACGCCGAGGCCGATCGTGGCCCGGCACAGGTGGCGGCGGCCGGCCAGGCAGTTGCGGCACTTGCCGCACACGAGATGGCCTTCGCCGCTGACCCGGTCGCCGGGGGTGATGTCACTGACGTCGCGCCCGACCTCCACGACCTCGCCCACGAACTCGTGCCCGAGCACGAGCGGGGTGCGGATCGCCTGCTGCGCCCAGCCGTCCCAGGAACGGATGTGCAGATCGGTGCCGCAGATGCCGGTGCGCAGCACCTTGATCAGTACGTCACCGGGTCCGACAGCCGGTTCCGGGACGTCCGCGAGCCAGAGCCCGGGCTCGGCCTTCTCCTTGACCAGTGCCTTCAACGGTGCGGCTCCTGTGCGTGAGTCCCGGCCGCGGGCATGCCGAAGACGCCCGCGGCCGGGGAGGGGGGTGGAATCGCAGATGAATCTGCCGTACGGCGGCGCCCAGGTCCATCGAGGTTTTCTTAAGCGGCGCCACAGCTTTCCTTCACGCCCTCCGCCACCCCCTAGAGGGGCAGCCCGTCCGCCGCCCGTCGCTCCAGCCGCATCACCAGTTCCGCCGCGGACGCCTTGATCGTCTCCAGTCCGGCCTTCCCCCATGGCCGCGGCTCCACGTCGACGACGCACACCGTGCCCAGCGCCATTCCCGTGGAGTCGATGAGCGGGGCGCCCAGATAGGAGCGGATACCGAACTCGTCGACGATCGGGTTCCCGGCGAACCGCGGATAGTCGCGGACGTCCTCCAGTACCAGCGCCTTGTGTCGGACGACCACATGGGGGCAGAACCCATGGTCGCGCTCCATCTGGCGGCCCAGCTCCGGCTTCGCGTCGTCGGCCCGCGCGAGGCTCACGGTCTGCCGCACATGGAGGCCGGCGAAGAACTGCCGGTTCTCGCCGATGAAGTTGACCATGGCGTACGGCGTCCCGGCGAGCTCGGCGAGATGGTCCGCGAAGACATCCAGGGCCGGATCGGGGTGCTCCCCCAGTCCCAGTTGGAACAGCCGCCGTGCGCGGGCTGGTGCCTCCTTGTCCTCGGGGGTGAGCAGCAGGCGAGCGACCGGGTGGGGTGGGCCGTAGCTCATGGGCGGATTCCGTCGCTGTGGGCGTAGGTCATATGCGGCTCCGTGCTGGTGTGTGCGGATGTCACATGTGGGCCCCGTGGCTCGGCGCGGGTGCCGGCGCGTGGGCGATGAGGTGCCGTACCAGGGTCAGCAGGGTCTGGACACCGGAGCTGGAGATCCGGGCGTCGCAGCGGACGACCGGGATCTGCGGGTCGAGGTCGATCGCGGCGCGGACCTCCTCGGGGTCGTACCGGTAGCCGCCGTCGAACTCGTTGATCGCGACGATGAAGCCGAGCCCCCGCTGCTCGAAGAAGTCGACGGCGGCGAAGCAGTCCTCCAGGCGCCGGGTGTCGGCGAGGATGACCGCGCCGAGCGCGCCCTCCGAGAGTTCGTCCCACATGAACCAGAACCGTTCCTGGCCGGGCGTGCCGAACAGATACAGGACGTGTTCCGGATCGAGTGTGATGCGGCCGAAGTCCATGGCCACCGTCGTCTCGACCTTGTTCTCGATGCCCTCCAGGTTGTCGGTCGCGGCGCTGACCGTGGTGAGCAGCTCCTCCGTGCTGAGCGGCGCGATCTCGCTCACCGCGCCGACGAAAGTCGTCTTGCCGACCCCGAACCCTCCCGCCACCAAGATCTTCAGTGCGGTGGGGAAGGGGTCAGAGCTGTCGTCGTAGTCCATCGAGCACTGCCTCCAGAAGGGCCCGGTCAGTCGGGTTGTGGTGGAACTCGGGGGGCTTGGTGGTGAGCGCCCCGCAGTCGACGAGGTCCGACAGCAGCACCTTGGTGACCGCCGCCGGCAGCTTCAGATGGGCGGCGACCTCGGCGACCGAGACGGGACCGCGGCACAGGTCGAGTGCCTGCTCGTGCTCGGGGCCGAGGTAGCCGAGGGGGGTCGCCCCGGTGGCCATGACCTGCGACATGAGATCGAGCGCGATGGTGGGCCGGGTACGGCCGTTGCTGACCGTGAAAGGGCGCACCAGCCGTCCGGCCGCCTCGTCGAGCCAGGGCCCGTCACCGGCCGCCGTCACGTTCAAGGCCTCAGCGCCGAGGGGTCGACGGAGTGCTGCCGGGGTGCGGTGACCAGGTAGGGGCGGACGCTCTTGACCAGCATCGCCATCTCGTAGCCCAGTACCGCCGCGTCGGCCTCACGGCCGGCCAGCACGGCGAGACAGGTGCCGGAACCGGCCGTCGTCACGAAGAGCAGCATCGAGTCGAGTTCGACGACGACCTGGCGCACGTCGCCGCCGTCGCCGAACCGGACCCCGGCGCTGCGGCCCAGTGAGTAGAGGCCGGAGGCCAGGGCGGCCATGTGGTCAGCGCTGTCCGGGTCGAGGCCGTGAACCGACTTCACGAGCCCGTCGCAGGAGAGAAGTACCGCACTGGTGGTGTGCGGTACCCGCTGCACGAGGCCGCTCATCAGCCAGTCGAGATCGGAGACATGGGCGGTCGGCGCTTCGCTCGCCATGATGGATCGACTCCTTGAGGTACGAAGGTCAGCGGGAGCGCTGGGGGTGGGGGTGGACTTCCAGGCGAACGTCGAGCTGGTCACGGTCGTGGTCATCCGGCTGGTGCGCTCCCGTCGTGCCAGGGGGTGTGGTCGGTGCCGGGCGCGGACCCGGGACGGGTCTCGGTGATGTGGTCCGGGTCCATGGGCGATACGTCCATGGAGGGCCGGGGAGGCATGGCGGTCACGTCTGTGTGGAGCGCGTCCAGGGATGTCGGGTGCGGGCGGGTGGGCTGGGCCCGCCCCGTCTCGAAGCTCGTCGGCTCCAGGCGGATCGACGCCGGGCGCATGGACTCCAGGCGTGTGGGGTCCGGGTCGGTCGACGTCGTGTCCGAGGACTTGTGCGGCGAGGGGGTGTAGGCGGATGTGGTGCCCTGGGTGCCGGCGGTGTGTGCCGAGTCCATGTGGACTGCGTCCACATTGGTTGCATCCATGCGGGTTGCGTCCATGTGGCCCGCGCTCACGTGTGGGCCAGACGCTGTGGGGGCGAATGCCGTGTGCCCCGAGTCCATGTGGCCAGACGCCGTGTGCGGGGTGTCCATGTGGCCTGCATCCATGTGCGCCGACTCCATGTGCTGCTGTGTCTCGGCGAGCCCGATGCCCCGTTGGAAGGCGGCCATCAGCCCCGGGTCGTGCCCAGCCACATGGTCGGATTCCTGACGTGGCGCGGGCGCGCTCCGCAGCTGGGGCACGATGTGTTCCTGGGCCCGGCGTCGGGGCAGTTGGGGCTTGCCCATGGTGCCGCGGACGGTGCCGGTGCGCGGGGCCAGCGGTGTGGCGGTGTTGTCCGCGACCTGCTGCCGTTCGTCGGGCCTGATGCCGGGCAGCGCCTCGGCCGGGTTCGCCCGCTCTTCGCGACGAGCACCACGTACAGGCAGCGGTGCCGGTCCGGTCCCGTTCGCACCGGAGGGCGCGCCCCAGCCCCCGGACTGCGGCTGCTTCCGATGCGAGCCGCCCGCCGATGCCTCGGCCGCCCCCCGCTGCCCGCCTTCCGACGCCGCCGAGGCGGCCGGTGTGGCCGACGCGGGCTGCCGATGCTGCTGCGGCGGCACCGGCGCCTGCGGAGGACGTGCCTGGGGCGGGGAGTGCGGTGGTACGGACGAGCCGGCAGCCTGTTGCGGATCATGCGCCCGCGGCGCGCCGCCGCCACGAGCCCCCTGCTCCGTCCCCAACAAGCCCTGCGGCACGACGAGTACGGCCTGGACACCGCCGTAGATGTTGGTCTGGAGCCGCACATGGATGCCGTGTCGCTTCGCGAGCTGCGACACGACGAACAGTCCGATGCGTCCGTCCGCCAGCAGGCTGGCCACGTGGACCTGGTCGGGGTCGGCGAGCAGGGCGTTCATACGGCTCTGCTCACCGACCGGCATGCCCAGCCCGCGGTCCTCGACCTCGACGGCGAGCCCTGAGGTCACCAGGTTGGCCCGGAGCAGGACTTGGGTGTGCGGGGCGGAGAACACCGTGGCGTTCTCGACCAGTTCGGCCAGCAGGTGGATGACGTCGGCGACGGCGTGTCCGCGCAGGGTGCCGTCGATGGGCGGCACGAGCTTGACCCGCGAGTACTGCTCGACCTCCGCGATGGCCGAGCGCAGCACCTCGGTCATGGAGACCGGGTTGCTCCACTGCCGACGGGAGACGGCGCCGCCGAGCACGGCGAGGTTCTCGGAGTGGCGGCGGATGCGGGTGGCGAGGTGGTCGACGTGGAAGAGGCCCTTGAGCAGGTCGGGGTCCTCGATCTCGTTCTCCAGCTCGTCGAGGATGGAGATCTCGCGGTGGACGAGCGACTGCAGGCGCCGGGCGAGGTTGACGAAGACCTCGAGCTTCTGTTCGCTGCCCGCCTGGCTGGAGAGCTGGGAGGCCTGGACGACCGCGGTGACCGCCCCGTCATGGGCGCGGGCCAGGTCGGCGGCGAGCAGTTCGAAGTCGTCGGCGCCCTCGGGCGGACCGCTGCGCGGCTTGCGCTTCGGCGGACCGTCGCCGCGGCGCAGTGTCTCGACGAGGGCCCGCAGATCGGCCTCGCCGCGCGCGCTGCTGCGGCGGAGTGCGCCGATGCGGTCGGTGACGGCCTTGGCGGTGCGGTTGGCGGCCACCGCGGCGATCAGGATGCCCGCCACGGTCACCGAGACCGCGCCGGCGAGCACGCCCCACAGGGTGAGGCTCGGCCGTGCACCGGTGGAGCGCACGGCGAACAGTACGGCCGCGCAGGCGCTGAGGCTCACCGCTACGGGCGGCAGCACGGCCAGACGCAGCAGTTGGGGCCTTATATGGGTCTCGGGCAGCGCGGTTGCGGTGCGGGCGGCCGGGCGCCCGTGCCGCCCGCCCTCACGGCGGTCTGCGCGTGCGGCCGGGGCGCGGAGTTGAGACATCGGGGTCCTCGTACTGGTCCGTCGGTCGGGGCCTTGGGAGTGCGCGCGGTCTGCGCGGCCCGGGGCATGCGCCATCGCGATGTCGGTCGACAGAGTCCACGAATGCGGCTCCGTGTCGCCCGACGGACACTGACAGTAGTCGGCTCTGCATCAAGTGCGGTGGGCAGTTGACAAAGTCCCGCAGGCAGCGTCCCGCTCTGGTATGAGGTCTCGTACGACAGACCGATAACCCGCTCCACCGTTCGTCCACAAGAAGCAGTCGAACGATCGGACCTGGTCAGAAGTGGTCACGAAGAAAAGTCGAGGGTCGGGGCACTTCGGCTGCCGCAGCCTCGCCGACTCCTGATTCCCTCGCCCGCGGCCACCCGGGCCGGGGCGGTTTCAGCACTGCGCGGCCCCGTTCTCCGACCTCCGGAATGTCACGGGGCGTATCGGCGCGCATGGCTCCGCGAGCGCCCCGAAGCGCTTGCACATGCCCCGCGCGAACCGTCCCGCAAGGGCGCGCACAGCGGGGTGGGCGCCCGCACGGATCGTTGTGCGCCATGGCGAGTTCGCCTTACGCCACGGCGAGTTCGTCTTACGCCACGGCGAGTCCGACGTACGCCACCGCGGGCCCCGCTCCACAACCGACGGGGCCCGCAAAAGTCGCGGACGCGCTAGCCGACCGCCACACCGTCCTGCATATCCGGCTTGTCCATCCTGTCTGCCCTGTCCGGACCCGGCGCGACCGGCGGCCACGCCGGCCATCCCCCGGCGGGCTCTACGGCCACCTCACGCCACCAGGGCGTCACGGGCGGCACCGAGGCCGGCTCGAAGGGCTCACCACAGAGAGGAGCCGCCATGGTGACGCCGGCCTTGTGCGTGGCCCGCATCGTCCGCTCCCCCGGCTCCGCCCAGGGATGTGTCGCCAGGTTGAAGGTGGCCCAGTGGATCGGCAGCATGACGCCCACGGCCGGATCGCCGCCCTGAAGGTCGAGGTGGGCCCGGACGCCCTCCTCCGGCGTCATGTGGATGTCGGGCCAGAAGTCCGAGTAGGCCCCGAGCTGGATCATCGTGGCGTCGAACGGGCCGTGCTCGGCGCCGATGTCCTTGAAGCCCTCGAAATAGCCGGTATCACCGCTGTGGTAAATCCGGTGCTCGTCCGAGGCGACGACCCAGGACGCCCAGAGAGTGTGCTGTGTGTTGCGCAGACCGCGGCCGCAGAAGTGGCGGGCGGGGGTGGCCGTCAGGGTGAGTCCGCCGACCTTCGTCGTCTCGTGCCAGTCCAGCTCGCGCAGCCGGTCGGCCGACACACCCCAGTGTTCGAGGTGGGCGCCGACGCCGAGCGGTACGGCGAAGAGGGTGTCCGTGTCGACCAGCGCCTTGATCGTGGGCAGGTCGAGGTGGTCGTAGTGGTCGTGCGAGATGACGACGACGTCGACCGGGCCGAGCTCGGCGAGCGGCAGCGGCACCGGGTGCAGCCGCTTGGGCCCGGCGAAGGGGAACGGGGAGCAGCGCTCTCCCCAGACAGGGTCGAAGAGCACCCGGTGCCCGTCGATCTCCGCGAGGACGCTCGAATGCCCCAGCCAGGTCAGGCGCAGCCCGTCGGCGGGCGGTTTCGCCAGGTCGGCGTAGGTGGTGGGGTGGACCGGCACAGTGCCCTTCGGCGCACGGCGGGGCCGGGTGTCGGGGTCGAAGAAGACCTTGGCGAACTCCAGCATCGATCCGGAGGGTCTGGTCCGGGCGGTGCCGCCGGGGTTCTGGAACACCCCGTCCCGGAAGTGCGGGGATCTGCGGATGCGCGCCATGCGCTCACCGCTCGGGTCCACGCCGAAGGCCTCGGGCCGCAGGGCACGGAGCCCCGAGCTCGGGAAACGGAAACCGGCCACGGTACCTCCAGGTGGAGTCGGTGAGAAATTCCATTATGTGCGGCCCCTCCGACAACCCCGGACGCCCCCTGATCCATTCCGTACGTTGACATGTCCCCGCGCCCGCTTCGATACTGACCCATCGTTCAGTAGCCGCGCGCGGCACGCGGCCCCCGCCCTCCCCCGGAGACCTCATGACCACCCCCCTGCTGTCGCTCACCTGGACCGACGACGTCACCGGCCGCCAGGGCTTCCTGGTCATCGACCGGCTGGTGCGCGGGGTGTCCAGCGGTGGGCTGCGCATGCGGCCGGGCTGCACCTTGGACGAGGTCACCGGGCTCGCCCGCGGCATGAGCCTGAAGGAGGCCCTGCACTACGACCCCGAGGCCCGGTACGTCCCCCTCGGCGGCGCCAAGGGCGGTATCGACTGCGATCCCCGGGATCCGGAGGCGTACGGGCTGCTGGTGCGCTATCTGCGGGCCGTGCGGCCCTGCATCGAGAGCTTCTGGACCACCGGCGAGGACCTCGGGCTCACTCAGGACGTGGTCGACCGGGCGGCCGCCGAGGCGGGGCTCGTCTCGTCCGTGCAGGCCGTGTACCCGCTGCTCGACGACGAGGCCGACGCGCGGGAGCGGCTCGCGGACGCGTTCGCGGTCGAGGTGGACGGCATCGGGCTCGACGAGCTGGTCGGTGGCTGCGGGGTCGCCGAGTCGGTGCTCACCGCGCTGGGCCGGGCCGGTGTCCCGCGCTGGCGGACGCGCGTCGCCGTGCAGGGCCTCGGGACCATGGGCGGGGCCACGGCGCGCTTCCTCACGCGCGCGGGGCTCACCGTCGTGGCCGTCGCCGACATCAAGGGCACGATCGCCAACCCCGCGGGCCTCGACATCGAGAGCCTGCTGGCGGCACGGGACGCGTACGGCACGGTCGACCGCGCGGCGCTGCGTCGTGGCGACCGCGAACTGCCGGGCGAGGCGTGGCTGTCGACCGAGGCCGAGGTGCTGGTGCCGGCGGCCGTCTCGTATGTGATCGACACCGCCAACCAGGCGCGGATCAGTGCCCGCTGGATCGCCGAGGCCGCCAACATGCCCGTACGGCCGGACGCGGAGCGGCTGCTCGCCGCGCGGGGCGTCACCGTGCTGCCGGACGTGGTGGTCAACTCGGCCACGAACGCCTGGTGGTGGTGGACGCTGTTCGGCGACATCGGCCCGTCCGCGGACGAGGCGTTCGCCCACACGCGACGCTCGATGCGCGCCTTGACCGACCGCACGCTGGCGCGCGCCGAGGCCGACGGGACGACGCCCCGGGCCGCCGCTCACGCCATCGCGGAGGAGCGGTTGCCGGTGATCGCCGAGCGGTTCGGCCGGCACCGGTGACGGCGGACGAGCCTCCTCGCCCGACCGCGGCCCGGGAACGGTCCGTGGCCAGGCTTTAGGGTGACCGAGTGGCAAGAGTGCGGTTGAGCGTGGCGGAGCGGCGCGAGGAGTTGCTGCGGGCCGCCGTGGAGCAGATAGAGGCGCGGGGCGTGGCGGCGGTCAGGATCGCCGACGTTGCCTCGGCGCTCGGGGTGAGCAACGCGCTGGTGCTCTATCACTTCGCCACGAAGGAGAAGCTGGTCGCCGCGGCCTTCACCCACGCGGCCGAGGGCGACCTGGCCAGGCTGCGAAGGATCCTCGGCCGCCGCACGACGGCGCTGCGAAGGCTGCGGGCGGCCGTGCGCTGGTACGCGCCGACCGGCCAGGCCAAGGGCTGGCGGCTGTGGATCGAGGGCTGGGCGGGAGCGTTGCGTGAGCCCGCGCTGCAGGACGTCACACGGGACCTCGACCGGCAGTGGAAGGCGGCCCTCGCCGAGGTCATCGCCCAGGGCGTGGCCGCGGGCGAGTTCGCCTGCTCCGACCCCGGCGGCACGGCCCTGCGCCTCACGGCCCTCCTCGACGGGCTCGCCGTACAGCTGACGTCGTACCGCGGCGCGGTGTCACGCGCGCGTGCGCAGGAGTGGGTGGACGAGGCGCTCGCCCGGGAACTGGGGCTGGAGCGGGAGGCGTTGACGGCGTCGGCGCGGTGAGGTCGTCGATCGCCGAGCGGTCGGGTTCACCGCGGCCGCGACAGCCGTGTGGGCCGCGCCCCCGAACAGGGCACGGCCCACATCACCGAGGCGTCGCCTCAAGCCACCGATTCGATCCGCATCTTGATGTCGTCCGGGGACAGCGCGCCCTTGGCCGTCACATGGTCCCCCGACGACTCGCCCCGCAGGCGCCGCCCGATCCACGGCACCAGGTACTCACGCGCCCAGTGGACGTTGTCCCGGCGGATCTCCAGGGTGCCGCGAACCGGGAGCGGCGGCCAGGGCTGGTCCGGGTCGGCCGGGACCTCCAGACCGAGGACCTGGCCCGCGCGAAGCGCCACGCGCGTGTGCCCTTCTGCGGACAGGTGGAGCCGGTCGTCGTCCCAGGCCCGCCGGTCCTGAACGGTCTTCAGGGACCACAGGTCGAGCACCGGGCAGCCGTACCGGTCGGCGATGGCCCGCACATGACCGTTGTACGTGGCGATCTTGCCGCGCAGGTGCTTCAGCACGGGCACGCCACGGGTGTCGAAGCCGGTCGTCACCATGACGGTGCCGACGGCGGGGGTGAGCCGGATGATCGCCCGCTCGAAGCGCTCGGCGACCTCGTCGGGGTCGGTTCCGGGTCGGATGATGTCGTTGCCGCCCGCGCAGAACGAGACCAGATCCGGGGCCAGTTCGACGGCCCTCGGAAGCTGGTCCTCGACGATCTGGTCGAGCAGTTTGCCGCGCACGGCGAGGTTCGTGTAGTCGAAGTCGCCCTCGGGGCGCCGGTCCGCGAGCAGGACCGCGAACCGGTCGGCCCAACCGACGAACGCCCCGTCGGGGCCGGGGTCGCCGACGCCCTCGGTGAAGCTGTCCCCCACCGCGACGTACGACCCGATCACTGATCTGCTGTCACTCTTCGAATCGTCTGCCACATCGGTACATGATTCACCTTCGAATGTGACCTACGCGACCGTAGGCAAGGGTTGACGAGCGGTGAGATAAGCCACTTCTAAAGTGTTCACCAAGCCTGGAATAACCCTCTGATCAGGGGTGTTGTGGGCGCAACCGCCATACCCGGAAGTCGCTGACCCGGAAGTGACTCCACACGGTCCGGAAGGCGAAGTGCCCACTGGTGTAGGGCTCCTGGTCGGTGTGGTCGAAGACGAGGCGCCCGTTGTTCCACCACTGGACGGTCGAGCCGTCGGAGACGATGCGGACCCGGTTCGGCTGGTTGGGCACCAGCAGCGGCTCCGTGTAGTCGAAGAGCAGTGGACGGACCCCGGCCTCACCGACGTACCGGCGCAGTCGTGTCGTGGTGTTGTAGTTGGCGCCGTAGCCGGCGTAGTAGGTCTTGAGGTGGTCGTACTCCTCCAGCGCGCCGCCCCGCCGCGTGGCGAAGAGGTCGTCCGGGGAACGGACGTCGACGGCGTTCCAGAAGTTGTTGAGGTCCGAGACACGGTCGTTGGGGCCGCCGGCCGAGACCGCGGTGGCCGTGTACTCGAGGACGTACGGCCCTTCGAGCCGCTCCTTGAACCACACCGTCGCCCCGCTCGGCACGTCGATCTCCAGCACACCGTGTGAGGCGGTGACGGTGCCGCCGCCCTGCAGCTCGGTCACCCACTGGCCGAGGCCGTGGCAGAAGTCGTCGCGGGCGATCAGCCGGCGGCCGGGAGCAGCGGCACTCGCCACGCCCGCCGGGGTCAGCGTCCCCAGGGTGGCGCCCGCGGCCAGGATTCCGAATGCTCTGCGCGTGGTCGACACGGATAGGGCTCCTTCGCTGGGGTGATGACATGGAGAGCACAGACATGGAAAGCGCTTGCACCAACCGAACGGAGATCACTCTCCCCCCATCACCCCCGCGCTGTCGACACCCCAGGACACACCCGGGACACGCCCCACGACCCATCCCAGGACACACCGAAGGCCGGACCCGGGGATCGGGGTCCGGCCTTCGGTTGCGTGTCAGGCAGGTGGCTTTCGCGGAGGGCCGCCGTCAGCCGATGGCGACGCCCTTCGAGCGGAGGTAGGCGACCGGGTCCATGTCCGAGCCGTAGTCCGGCGTGGTGCGGATCTCGAAGTGCAGGTGCGGGCCGGTGACGTTGCCGGTCGCGCCGGAGAGGCCTATCTGCTGGCCCGCGGTCACGGTCTGGCCGCTGGAGACGGAGAGCGAGGACAGGTGGGCGTACTGGGCGTAGTAACCGTCGGCGAGCTGGATGACGACCTGGTTGCCGTACGCACCGCCCCAGCCGGCCGAGACGACGGTGCCCGCGCCGACCGCCTTCAGCGGGGTGCCGGTGGCGGCGGAGAAGTCGACACCGGTGTGGTAGCCGCTCGACCACATGCTGCCCGCCACCTTGTAGGCGGTGCCGACGGCGGCACCGTCGACGGGGGCGGAGAAGCCGCTGGAGGTGCCGGCGTTCTCGGCGCTCTGGCTGGTCGTGGTCGTCTTCGAGGCGGAGGACTTCGAGGCGGCCGAGTCCGAGGACGACTTGGAAGGCGCGGAGGAGGAAGGCACGGAGGAGGAAGACGAGGGGGAGGACGACGACTTGGGGGCGCTCGTCGCCTTCTTGCCGCCGATCGAGAGCTTCAGGCCGGGGTGGATCAGCGACGGGTCGTCGCCGACGGCCTCGCGGTTGTCGGCGTAGAGCTGCTTCCAGCCACCGCTGACGTTCTGCTCGTCAGCGATCTTCGAAAGGTAATCGCCGACCTTCACCGAATAGGTCCGCAGGCCCTTCTTCTCGGTGTCCTTCTTCTCGGCCGTCTTCTTCTCGGTCACCGGAAGGGACTGAACGGCCTTTTCCGAAACGGACTGCGAGGGAGCGGCGTGGGCGCCGGTGGCACCGATCAGCGGGAGAGCGAGAGCGGCGCCCCCGGTTCCGGCGACGGCGATGGAGCGGGTGAGGCGCAGGGACTTCGGGCGGCGGTGCTTACCCTTCGCGGGCATGGCGAATTCCTCTCCGGCGCCTGCGAGGTGAGCTGTCGGGTTCGGGCTGGAGATGCCCGGTCACGTGGGGACGCGACTTGACCCCAAGCCTGTTCCGGAGACCGGAACAGGCGGTTGTACCTGTGGGTCCCCCGCTCCTGCCGTACACGGGTGGGTTTGCGCGGGATCCGGTCGGCGGCAGGATTCGGCGTCCGTCCGGATTGGTGGCGAACGTAAGCGAGGAAGACGCGAGGGAACAAGTGAGGGGTTCCGTCCGAATGCGTTCCTGTTGATCCCTTGTGGGAATTAACCGTCACCCTGCGTGAATTATCGGGGTGCCGCCGGACTCAAAACCCCTTGAAAAGCACGCGAATTACATGGACATGACGGGCGACGCACCGTCACGGATATGACGCTCCTCACGTGACACTGCTCCACCTTCCTTTACCCCAGAGCAAGTTGGAATGAAGGCGTCAATTCGGACAGAACGCCTAGATGCGACGCAGTCGGATAACCGTCGCATCGAGGTCACCCCGCAAACCGACCCGCAGTCCGTTGTGTCCCAGTACGGCACCTCGGTGAATTTCGCCCGTTTCTAGGCATTCATACGCTGCTGTCGAGTCCAGGGCGCGCAGTCGCAGCGCCGGAACGGGCTCGCCGTAGCTCTGTGCCTGGAGCCAGGCGAGGACGACCGTCTCGTCCCCGAGCACGTACTGCACCGCACTCAGTCCGCCCCGCGGAGCCCGCAGGCGATAGAGGTCACCGCGCTGCACCACGGGCCGGATCTCCTTGTAGAGAGTCACCCACTCGCGCGCCTCGGCGAGCTCCTCCTCGGCCCATCGGGTGAGATCGCCACCGACCCCGAGCACCCCGGCCATGGCACTGACGAACCGGAAGCGCAGGGAGCTGGCGCGATGGTTGAGCATGGCGTTCGGGCTGTCGGTGACCCAGGCGGCCATGGCCCGGGCCGGGTGGATCTGGCTGAATCCCTGCTGGATGGCCAGCCGGTCGAGGGGGTCGGTGTTGTCCGAGGTCCACACCTGGTCCGTACGGCCGAGCACGCCGAGGTCGATCCGTCCGCCGCCGCCCGAGCAGGACTCGAAGGCGACGCCCGGGTGAGCGGCCCGCAGCCGGTCCAGCAGGCCGTACAGGGCGCGCACGTGGTCGACCCACAGGCGCTGCGGGTACGACTCACCCGGCCAGCCGGCGTCGGTGAAGCAGCGGTTGAAGTCCCACTTCACATAGTCGATCGGGGCGCTGGAGAGGATCCCGTCCAGCCGCTCCCAGAGGTGCTCCTGGACGTCTTCGCGCGCCAGGTTCAGTACGAGCTGATTGCGGAATTCCGTCCGCTTTCGTCCCGTTTGATGCTGAACCCACTCAGGATGGGCGCGATACAACTCACTGTCCGGATTGACCATTTCCGGTTCGACCCAGATACCGAACTGCATACCCAGCGCGTGCACGTACTCGGCGAGCGGCTTGAGGCCGGACGGAAAGCGGTCGGGGTTGGGCGTCCAGTCGCCGAGCCCGGCGCGGTCGCTGGTGCGCGCCCCGAACCAACCGTCGTCGACCACGAACAGCTCGACGCCGATGGCCGCGGCCCGCCGCGCGAGCACACTCTGCTGCTCCTCGGAGATGTCGAACTCCGTCGCCTCCCAGGAGTT
The DNA here is from genome assembly GCF_041261225.1 of Streptomyces sp. V4I8. Taxonomy (GTDB): domain Bacteria; phylum Actinomycetota; class Actinomycetes; order Streptomycetales; family Streptomycetaceae; genus Streptomyces. The sequence goes on along the minus strand of NZ_JBGCCN010000001.1, from coordinate 8,896,217 downwards.
GAACAGCACGGGCCGGTCCTGGTCGGCGTCCGGGATCACATACGCGCGCTGGTACGCGTGCCAGGCGCGGCTCGCCCCGCCGAAGCCGCCGTCGCTCCACAGTCCGGCGAAGACGGGCGTCGTGAAGGACTCCCCCGCCGCCAGCCGCAGCAGGCCCGAGTCGTCGTATCCGGCGCCGCCGGTGATCTGCACGCGCGCGTCCGGCAGTTGGGCGACGGCGATGCGCCAGGACCCGGACCAGCCGAGGGCGCAGCCGTAGACCTCGCCGCGCTCCTCGGTGGCGTCCGTGTCGAGCGCGACCCACGGCAGGTGCTGGTGCCCGGTGTGCCCGCGGCGGCTGCCGATGACCTTCTCACCGTAGGTGAGGGGGGACCGCGCCAGCCGGGACTCGGCGCCCCAGCGGCCGTGCAGCTGGGACAGCCGCCAGTCCTCCCGGTCGGGCAGCGTCCAGGTGGCCGAGTCGGCGCGCAGCAGCTCCACCACGGGCCCCTGGTTGTCCAGGGTCACCCAGCGCTCCACGACGTCCCCGCGCATCCGGTAGTGCAGGGTGACGGTCAGCCCGTCGTCACAGAAACGCAACCGCAGCTCGTCACCCTCGGCCTCGTACCGCTCGAAACCCCACTCGGTGCCGCGCCGCTCCTCGGTGCGCACGGACAGGGCGGGCCGTGCGAAGCGGGGGCCGCCCTCGACCGGGTACTCCTCGCGCCCGTCGAGCGGGGACTCGAAGGGCCAGTACTCCGGCAGCGGGCGTACGGCGAGGGCCTCGGCGTCGGCGAGCGCGATCCGCGGCCCCCAGTGGAGGTGCAGCAGCTCGTCCCCGTCGGTCAGATGCAGGGCGTAACCGCTGGTCGGCCCGGAGAGGAGCCACGTACGGCCGTTGTCGGAGATCTCCAGCATCAAGCCCCCCACAGAGACGAACAGGTGCGATCAAGCACCAACATCATCAAGGGCCGCGCGCTCCTGAGGCAACGCCTGTGGACAACTCATTGCCCCAGGAAGCCATGTCGTATGGTCGAGAGCGCACCCCGTCGGCCGCACACCGAGCGCACCGCCGGGGCCGACTGGGAGGAGCCCCCGTGACGCAGCAGATCCCGTCGACCGAGCCCGAACTGGCCGGAGTTCGCAACTTCCGCGATGTGGGCGGACTGCCGACCGTGGACGGACGACGGGTGCGACACGGGGTCCTGTTCCGCAGTGGCCATCTCGCGCACGCGACCGAGGACGACGCCGTCTTCCTCGGTTCCCTCGGGCTGCACACGATCTTCGACTTCCGCAACGCGGCCGATCAGAAGCTCGAAGGCGCCGACGTGGAGCTGCCGGGGGTGCGCAATGTGAACCTGCCGCTGTCCGACCCCGCGGACGGCGCGGAGTTCTGGAAGATGGTCCGCGACGGCGACATCGACCAGCTGCGGGAGATCCTCTCGGACGGCAAGGGCGCGGGCCGGATGATCGCCTCCTACCGCACGATCATCAAGGAGCGTACCGCCGAGCACTCCCAGGTGCTGCACGCGCTCGCGGAGGACAGCGTGCCCGCCCTGATGCACTGCGCGGCCGGCAAGGACCGCGCCGGTCTCTCCATCGCCGTGACGCTGCTCGCCCTCGGAGTTGAGCGCGAGGCGATCATCACCGACTACCTGGAGTCCAACGCCAAGCACCGCCGTTACAAGGTGCGCCGCAGCGGCAGCGACCCGTCGGCCTACTCGCCCGAGGTCATGGAGCTGCTCAGCCCGCTGTTCGACGCCCGGGCCGAGTATCTGGCGGCGGCCTTCGAGACCATCGACGAGACGTGGGGCGGCGTCGACACCTACCTGGAGCAGGGGCTGCGGGTCACCCCGGAGCTCCGGGAGCGACTGCGGGAGCGGCTGCTCGACTGACCTCGGACGCCACCACGCCCGTGCCTACTTCGCGCCCACCTCGAACAGCAGGTAGACGAAGGCAGCGAAGACATGCCCCACCGCGATGTAGATGATGAGCCGCACCCACAGGGCACGCGGGAACTTCGTCTCCATGTCGCTCATGGCGTCTCTCCAGGGGTGGGGCCCAGGCACAGGGCGGCCGTGGGGCTCTGCAGCAGGGTGTGGACGAAGAGGAGCTCGACCCCGCCCGGCTCCTGGGCGGCGATGCGGTGCGGGGTGAGCGAGTCGAAGTGCGCGCTGTCGCCGGGCGCGAGCCGGTGCGTGGTGTCCCCGAGGCGCAACCGCAGCCGCCCGTCGAGGACGTAGAGCCACTCCTCCCCGGGGTGCACCCGCACGATGTCGCCCTGCGAGCCGTACGGCACATGGACCCGCAGGGCCTGCATACCCCGCCCGGGGGCGCCTGCCTGCCAGTACGTCCAGCCGCCGGCCGCGGTCGGCTCCATGTCGGCCGAGCGCACCACGGCGTCCCGGTCGGCGACCGTCTCTCCGAGCAGCTCCGAGACCGTCGTACGGTAGACACGCGCGAGCGCGAGCAGCATCGGCAGCGAGGGCTGGCGCCGACCGGTCTCCAGGCGGGACAGGTGAGCGGGCGACAGCCCGGCGGTACGGGCCGCGGCTTCCAGGGTGAGGGAGGCTCGGCGGCGCAGCGCGCGAAGCTGGGGCGCGACGACGGGCAGGGCCTCGGCCGGCCGGGTCGCATCGCCCTTGAGCCCGTTGTCGGGCTCGTTGTCGGGCTCGTTGTCGGGAGAGCTCATGCTCTCCATTCAGCCCGAGTCTTGCCTCTGCGGCAAATTTCTTGCCTCGCAGGCAAAAGTCCAGGCGACAGCTCCGGCTCGCCTCCCTCAGGCCGTCTCTATCGGTTGGCGACCGCCTGCTTGATCAACGTCTTACCGAAGTCCCACATCAGCCCGCCACCGCTGTGCGCGTCGTCCATCACATCCGTGAAGGCGTCGACGAACCGGTCCACCTCCCGCTCGCCGATGATCAGCGGTGGAATCAGCTTGATCACCTCCAGGTGGTCGCCGGAGACCTGGGTGAGGATCCGATGCCGCCGCAGCAGCGGTACGACGACCATCTGCGCGAACAGCCCCTTGCGCGCGGCCTGGAGCATGGTCCAACGGCTCCGCAGCTTCAGCGAGTCGGGCCGGCCGAACTCGATGCCTACCATCAGGCCCCGGCCGCGCACGTCGGCGAGCAGCTCGTACTTGTCGGTCAGCGCCGCGAGCCGGGACTTCAGCAGCTCCCCGGTCGCCCGCGCGTTCGCGACGATCTGCTCGTTCTCCATGACGGACAGGACCGCGAGCCCGGCCGCCATGGCCTGGGCGTTGGACCCGAAGCTCGCCGAGTGGACCAGCACCCGGTCCATGGACGAGTAGACCTTCTTGAAGATCCACTCCTTGCCGATCGTGGCACCCACGGGCACATACCCGCCGGAGAGCGCCTTGGCCACGCACACCAGGTCGGGCTCGACACCGTCCTCGTGCTGGTAGGCGTAGAAGTCGCCGGTACGGCCCAGCCCCGTCTGCACCTCGTCGACGATGAGCAGCGCCTTGTGCTTGTGCAGCAGCTCCTGGGCGGCCCGCAGATAGCCGGACGGAGACTCGTGCACCCCCTTGCCCTGGACCGGCTCGACGATCAGGGCGGCGACGTCTCCCTTCTTCAACTCCCTTGCCAGGGCGTCGAGATCGCCGAGGGGTACGGCCGTGTCGGGCAGCAGCGGGGCGAAGCCGTCCCGGAAACCGGACTCGCCGTTGACGGACAGGGAACCGGTGGTCAGCCCGTGGAAGGCGTGGTCGCAGAAGAGGATCCTGGGCCTGCCGGTGGCGTACCGGGCGAACTTCAGCGCGCCCTCGACCGCCTCCGTCCCGCTGTTGCCGAAGAACACCCGGTCCAGGTGCGGGCTGTGCGCGAGCAGCTTCTCGGCCAGCAGCCCGGGCAGCGGCTGGCAGTCGAAGCGGGTGAGGTCGGCGAGCTGTGCGTCGAGGACGTCGTGCAGCGCCTTGCGGACGACGGGGTGGTGTCGCCCCAGGCCCATCACCCCGAACCCGGCGAGCATGTCCAGGTAGTCGTCGCCGTCCGCGTCCCAGAAGTACGCGCCCTCGGCCCGTTCGTAGACCTTGTCGAAGCCGATGGTGTGCAGCATGCGCGGGAGCTGGTGGTTGAGGTACTTGCCGTGCAGCTCGTAGCGCTCGGCTCCGCGCTCGGACAGGAGTCTGCCGAGGTCGAACTCCGTGGTCATTCGGCCTTCTCCTTGACTGGCACGACGGTACGACCGTCATGGCCGCCGTTGGCCCGCTCGGTGCCGGCCGGGCCGCCCTCGGCGTCCTTGAGGGCGAGGCTCGCGCTGATCCGGCCGGCGACCTCGACGGGTGTGAGCCCGATGTCGGCGAGCACCTCGCCCCGCTTGGCGTGCGCGAGGAACTGCTCGGGGATGCCGAACCGCCGCACGGGCACGTCGACATCGGCGTCGCCCAGCGCCAGCGCCACGGCGGCGCCCACTCCGGACGAGCGGCTGTTGTCCTCGACGACGGCCACCAACCGGTGCTGTGCGGCGAGGGGGGCGAGCGCGGGGTCGACGGGTTTCACCCACCGCGGGTCGACGACGGTGCAGTCGATGCCGCGCGCCCGCAGCAGCTCGGCCGCCTGGAGGCACACCGGAGCCATCACGCCTATGGCGATCAGCAGGACCTCCGGCTCGCCCGCGTCCCGACGCAGCACGTCCAGGCCACCCACCCGGTCGACGGCCGGGATCGACGGACCGACGGACTCCTTCGGGAAGCGCACGAGCGTCGGCGCGTCGTCGACGGCCACCGCCTCCCGCAGCTGCGCGCGCAGCTGGTCGGCGTCGCGCGGCGCGGCGATGCGCAGTCCCGGCACGACCTGGAGGATCGACATGTCCCACATGCCGTTGTGGGAAGCCCCGTCGACGCCCGTGACACCGGCCCGGTCCAGCACGAACGTCACCCCGCACCGGTGCAGCGCGACGTCCATCAGCAGCTGGTCGAAGGCCCGGTTGAGGAAGGTGGCGTAGACGGCGACGACCGGATGCAGCCCGCCCGTCGCGAGGCCCGCCGCCGACACGGCCGCGTGCTGCTCGGCGATTCCGACGTCCCAGACCCGGTCCGGGAACCTCTCCGCGAACCTCCCGAGCCCGACCGGGTGCAGCATGGCCGCCGTGATGGCCACGACGTCCTCGCGCTCCTCCCCGATCCGCACGATCTCCTCGCCGAACACCGACGTCCAGGAGGGCCCGTTGGACGGCGCGAGCGGCTCGCAGGTCAGCGGGTCCATCACGCCGACGGTGTGGAAGTGGTCCTCCTCGTGGGCGAGGGCGGGTTCATAGCCGCGCCCCTTCTCCGTGAGGCAGTGGATCAGCACCGGTCCGTGGAAGCGCTTGGCCCGCCGCAGCGCGGACTCGACGGCCCCGAGGTCATGCCCGTCGATCGGGCCGACGTACTTCAGCCCCAGGTCCTCGAACATGCCCTGCGGCGCGAAGGCGTCCTTGAACCCCTTCTTCGCGCCGTGCAGCGACTCGTAGATCGTGTTGCCGACGAGCGGGGTCCGCAGCAATACGTCCTTGCCCCAGGCCAGGACCTTCTCGTAGCTGTCGGTCGTGCGCAGGGTCGCGAGATGGTTGGCGAGCCCGCCGATGGTCGGGGCGTACGAGCGTTCGTTGTCGTTGACGACGATGATCAGCGGCCGGTCCTTGGCGGCCGCGATGTTGTTCAGCGCCTCCCAGGCCATGCCACCGGTCAGTGCCCCGTCGCCGATCACCGCGACGACGTGCCCCTTCTCCCCCTGCACCTCGCGGGCCTTGGCGAGCCCGTCGGCCCAGCCGAGCGAGGTGGAGGCGTGGCTGTTCTCGACGATGTCATGCTCGGACTCCTCGCGCGAGGGGTAGCCGGACAGGCCGCCCTTGCCGCGCAGCTTGGAGAAGTCCTGACGCCCCGTCAAAAGCTTGTGTACGTAGCTCTGGTGGCCGGTGTCCCAGACGATGCGGTCGACCGGTGACTCGAAGACCCGGTGGAGCGCGATGGAGAGTTCCACCACCCCCAGGTTGGGCCCGAGGTGTCCGCCGGTCCTGGCGACCGCGTGCACCAGGAACTCCCTGATCTCATCGGACAGTTCACCGAGTTCCGCCTCGGACAGCGCCTTCAGGTCACGTGGTCCCCGGATGCTCTCCAGAATCGTCACGCTCGGGCCCCCTCTCGGTCCGTGCCTCGCTTCAACTCACCGTCACTGCCGGTTTCCCCGTGCCGGTGGGGGCGCCCGATGCGGCCCCGTCCTGCTCCATCTGCTCGGCGATCTTCATCGCCTCCTCGATCAGGGTCTCGACGATCTTCGACTCGGGGACGGTCTTGATGACCTCGCCCTTCACGAAGATCTGCCCCTTTCCGTTGCCGGAGGCGACCCCCAGGTCCGCTTCCCGCGCCTCCCCGGGGCCGTTGACCACACACCCCATGACGGCCACACGCAACGGCACTTCCATGCCCTCCAGGCCGGCCGTGACCTCGTCGGCCAGCTTGTAGACGTCGACCTGCGCCCGCCCGCACGACGGGCAGGAGACGATCTCCAGGCGCCGTTGCTTGAGGTTCAGCGACTCCAGGATCTGAAGGCCGACCTTGACCTCCTCTGCGGGCGGGGCGCTCAGCGACACCCGGATCGTGTCGCCGATCCCCTGCGACAGCAGCGCCCCGAAGGCGACGGCCGACTTGATCGTGCCCTGGAAGGCGGGACCGGCCTCGGTCACCCCGAGGTGGAGCGGGTAGTCGCACTGGGCCGCGAGCTGCCGGTACGCCTCGATCATCACGACCGGGTCGTTGTGCTTCACCGAGATCTTGATGTCCCGGAAGTCGTGCTCCTCGAAGAGCGACGCCTCCCACAGCGCGCTCTCCACCAGCGCCTCCGGCGTCGCCTTGCCGTACTTCTGCAGCAGCCGCCGGTCGAGGGAGCCGGCGTTCACGCCGATCCGGATCGGCGTGCCGTGGTCCTTGGCGGCCCGCGCGATCTCCTTGACCTTGTCGTCGAACTGCTTGATGTTGCCGGGATTGACGCGTACGGCCGCACAACCGGCCTCGATCGCCGCGAACACGTACTTCGGCTGGAAGTGGATGTCCGCGATCACCGGGATCTGCGACTTGCGGGCGATGGTCGAGAGGGCGTCCGCGTCGTCCTGCGTGGGGCAGGCCACGCGGACGATCTGGCAGCCGGAGGCCGTGAGCTCGGCGATCTGCTGGAGGGTGGCGCCGATGTCGGACGTACGGGTCGTCGTCATCGACTGCACCGACACGGGCGCACCGCCCCCGACCGCCACCGGGCCGACCTGGATCTGCCGCGACACACGCCGCTCGGCGACCGGCCGGAGGGGTACCTCGGGGACGCCCAAGGAGATGGCGGTCATGGTGTCACTCCCGGTTCCCGGAGACCGTCTCACGCATGGCGCGCAGCGACTCCTTGAGCGAGCCCATGGTGGCTAGGACGGCGGTCGGCTCGTAGCCGCAGTGCGCCATGCAGTTGGCACAGCGCGGGTCCTTGCCGCGGCCGTACTTGTCCCAGTCGGTGTCCTCGATCAGCTCGCGGTACGTCGGGACGTATCCGTCGCTCATCAGGTAGCAGGGACGCTGCCAGCCGAAGAGCGAGTAGTTCGGGATCGCCCAGGCGGTGCACGGGAAGTCGACCTTGCCCTCGAGGAAGTCGAGGAACAGCGGCGAGTGGTTGAGCCGCCACTTCCTGCGGTTGCCGCCCGCGAATGCCTTCTTGAACAGCTCGCGGGTCTGCTCGACGCCGAGGAAGTGCTCCTGGTCGGGGGCCTTCTCGTAGGCGTAGGCGGGCGAGATCATCATCTCGTCGACCTTGAGGTCGTCGTTGAGGAAGTTGAGCACCTCGATGATGGTCTGCGGGGTGTCGGTGTTGAAGAAGGTGGAGTTGGTGGTGACCCGGAAGCCGCGCCGCTTGGCCTCCTTGATCGCCTCCACGGCCTCGTCGAACACACCCTCCTTCGCCACCGACTCGTCGTGGCGCTCGCGCAGGCCGTCGATGTGCACGGCGAAGGCGAAGTAGGGCGAGGGCTTGAACTTGTCCATCTTCTTGCGCAGCAGCATGGCGTTGGTGCAGAGGAAGACGTACTTCCGCTTGGCCACCAGCTGCCGCACGATCTCGTCGATCTGAGGGTGCATCAGGGGCTCACCGCCGGCGATGGACACCATCGGCGCGCCTGATTCGAGTACCGCTCCCACAGCCTGGGCGACCGGCATGCGCTGCTTGAGCACTCCGGCCGGGTGCTGGATCTTGCCGCAGCCCTCACACTTCAGGTTGCAGGCGAAGAGCGGTTCCAGCTCGACGATGAGCGGGAACTTGTCCCGCCGACGGAGCTTCTGTTCGGCCAAGTAAGTAGCGACCTTGATGGACTGACGCAGCGGCATGGCCATCTGGCTCACCTCCTGGGGAGCTGCAAAGAACGGTGCCATTCATAGAATGCGGGGAGAACGGAACGAAGGACGCGGAAAGCCGATATTCCACCGCGCAACGTGCCGATCCGGACGAGTTCATGTTCTGGAGCGTCCACGACCACCCGGACGGCCGCAACCGGGCGCTCGCCCGCGCGCACGGCGCTGAGGAGCGTGGCCGCCGACTCCATGTCGACCGCGATCGCGCCGGTCGTGAGCAGATCGGACCGTTCCTGACCTCGGATGATGTGATCCGAGCCGGTGAGCGGTCCGGTGTGGACGGTGCGGCCGGGGACGGCGCGCGCGAGCTCTTTGACGAGTAGGTCGGTTCCGACACACGGAACGGTTCCGCCCGGATCCCGGGTCTCCTCGGCGACGACCAGGTCACCGGGGTGCATATCGGGAGCGAGCCCCGCGCAGAAGCCCGTGGCGAGCACGGCTGCCCCGCCGAGGGCCGGGTCGGCCAGCATCCGGGTGACGGAGCGCTCGGCCGCCCGGGGCCCCATGCCCGTACGGAGCACGGTGACGGGCCCGTCGGCACCGCCGCGGTCGCCGGCGCGCAGGGCGAGCTGCTCGATACCGAGCGCGCAGGCGATCAGCAGCGGGGCCGGGGCGGGCTGGGGACTCATCAGCTCCCCTTGGCCTCGGCGAGCGACTTCCCGGCCGCCCCGTGCGCGTGGGGCTTCTCGGCGAAGGGCTCTCCGTGGACGTACCGGCCGAGCGCGGTGAGCGGGAACACCTGACGGTAGAGGTGGTAGTTGATCGAGAAGTCCCAGGGGAATCCGGTGCCGGTGAAGTACGGCTCGTCCCAGGAGCCGTCCTCGCGCTGGGTGGCCGCGAGCCACTCGATGCCGCGTTCGACGGCCTTGGAGTCCCTCTCCCCCGCGGCCAGCAGCGCCATCAGCGCCCACGCGGTCTGCGAGGCCGTCGAGGCGCCCTTGCCGCTCCACTCCTTGACGTACTTGTAGGAGCGCAGGTCCTCGCCCCAGCCGCCGTCGTCGTTCTGGACGGACTCCAGCCAGGCGACGGCGCGGCGGATCGCCGGGTGCGAGCCCGGGAACCCGGCCGCCACCAGGGCGGGTACGACGGACCCGGTGCCGTAGACGTAGTTGACGCCCCAGCGCCCGAACCACGAGCCGTCCGGCTCCTGCTCGGCGAGCAGCCACTGGATGCCGCGCCGGGTGCGCGGGTCGTGGGCGAGGCCCTCGACGGCCAGCATCTCCACCACGTGCGCGGTGACGTCGGCGGACGGCGGGTCGATGACCTCGCCGAAGTCGCAGAACGGCAGCCGGTTGGGGAAGGGGCTGGTGTTGTCGACGTCGAAGGCGCCCCACGCCCCGTTCCTCGACTGCATCCCGAGGTTCCAGCGCACCCCGCGCCCGATGGCCTTCTCGACCCGCTCCGGGTCGTGGTGCTTGACGCGGCGCAGCGCGAGGACGACCTCGGCGGTGTCGTCGATGTCGGGGTAGTTGTCGTTGTGGAACTCGAACGCCCAGCCCCCCGGCGGCAGTTGAGGCCGCTTCACCGCCCAGTCGCCTGGCCGGACGATCTCCTCGCCCAGCATCCAGTCGGCGGCCTTGACGAGCTGCGGGTGATCGGCGGGAACGCCCGCGTCCACCAGTGCGATGGTCGCGAGGCAGGTGTCCCAGACCGGTGACTGGCAGGCCTCGATCATCCGGGCCCCGTCCTCGCGCCACACGGCGAAACGGTCCAGCGACGCCAACCCCTCGCGCATGACGGGGTGTTCGAGGTCGTAGCCCAGCAGGTGCAGGGCGATGATCGAGTACACCGCCGGGGGCTGGATGCCGCCCCAGCAGCCGTCGTTCTCCTGCCGCTCGATGATCCAGCGGGCTGCGCTGTTCATGGCGGCTCTGCGCAGCCTGTGCGGGGCGACCTTGCGCAGCTGGTGCAGCGCCTTGTCGAGCCGCTGGAAGGCGCCGTCCCAACTCGCCGCCGGGGCAAGGGGCTTGCGCGGGTTGGGGTCGGCGGGATCGGTGTGCAGTTCGTCGAGCGGGAAGGGCGCGGGCCGTACCGGGCGCTTCGCGGAGACGATCGTCAGCGGGACGATGGTCTGCCGGGCCCAGCAGCCGAAGTCGTAGATGTTGAGCGGCACCCACTTGGGGAAGTAGATGAGCTCCGGCGGGAGTTCGGGCAGGTCCTCCCACTTCCACCAGCCGAACAGGGCCAGCCAGATCCGGGTGAAGACCCGGGCGGCGGCGATGCCGCCCCGCTCACGGATCCACGCCGACGCCCTCGCCATGTGCGGTTCGTCCGGCGCGTCGCCGGCCAGGCGGAGCGCGACGTACGCCTCGACGGTGGCGGAGAGTTCGCCCGGCCCCCCGTAGAAGGTGGCCCAGGCGCCATCCTCGCGCTGCTCACCACGGATGAAGAGCGCGGCGGCCTGTGTGGTCTTCTCGTCGCGGATGCCCAGGAACTGACGGAGCAGCAGGTCCTCGGCGTCCATGGTGACGTTCGTCTCGAGGTCGCCCTTCCACCAGCCCTGGGCGTCCTGCCTCGTCAGCAGAAAGTCGGTGGCGCGCCGGACCGCGCGCCGGGCGGCCTCGTGCACCCCGGCCGCCGCGGGGGTCTCACTGTCGGTGTCGCTGGCCGAGGCTGCCCGGGGCGGGAGAGCCCCGGCGCTTCCGTCGGTCGTCGCTGTCATGGCTTCCCCTTCGTGCAGTGCTCCTGGTAGTGCGTCTGCTGTGGGTCCGCCGTCGGCCGGTGCGCTGGTTCCCGCCACACCGGCCGGCGACTAAGCGAGGGCTATTCGACCGATACTGATCATCTCTTTTCGCCCGGTGGTGCTCATCTCTTCCGTACGACGACGAAGTCGGCGAGCGCCGTGAACTGCGCCCGCACCCGGTCGGGCATGTCGACGGCGTCGAGGGCCTCGACGGCGACCGCGTGCTGACGGCGTGCCTCGTCGGCGGTCCACTCGCGGCCGCCCGCCTCCTCGATGAGGGCGGCGCGGGCCGCGAACTCCTCCTCGGAGAAGTTCTCGAAGTCGCTGCTCTTGGCGTCGGCGGCGAGGATCTCACCGAGCCGCTCGGAGGCGGAGCCGCCCGCCGCGAGCGCGGCCACGACCGGGAGGGACTTCTTGCGCTGACGCAGGTCGCTCCAGGTCTGCTTGCCGGTGGAGACCGGGTCGCCCCAGATGCCCAGGAGGTCGTCGACAGCCTGGAAGGCCAGGCCCAGGTGGTAGCCGTACTTCTCCAGGGTGTCGGCCGTGTGGTCGTCCGCGCCGCCGAGCACCGCTCCGATGGAGCTGGCGCAGGCGAGCAGGGCGCCGGTCTTGTTGCCCTCCATCTCCAGGCACTCCTCGACGCTGACGCGGTCGCGGTGCTCGTAGGAGATGTCCTGCGCCTGGCCGTCGATCAGAGCGCGGGTGGCGGTGGTCAGACGGCGGGTGGCGCGGCCGGCCTCGACGGTGCCGAGCTCCAGCAGGACCTCGTTGGCGAGGGCGAACAGGGCGTCGCCGACGAGGATGGCCTGGGCGGGGCCGTGCACCTTCCACACCGTGTCGCGGTGGCGGCGCTGTTCGTCGCCGTCCATCAGGTCGTCGTGCAGCAACGAGAAGTTGTGGACCAGCTCGACGGCGACGGCGCCGGGGATGCCGACCTCGGGCGCGGCGCCCGTGACCTCGGCGGAGAGCACCGCGAGGGCGGGGCGTACGGCCTTGCCGCCGTCGCCGGCCGTGGGGTTGCCGGCGGCGTCGATCCAGCCGAAGTGGTAGGCGGAAACGGTGTCCATGGGAGGGGCCAGGCGGTCGATCGCCGCCCGCAGGACCGGCGTGGCCAGGGTCCTCCCACGCTCCAGGAGCGCGGTCACGTCCACCGCGGTCTCTCGAGCGGCCTTCTCGGCCGGGGGCACTGTGGGCACGGTCTCTCCTCTTGTTGCGGTACCGGGGGTGCGGGGGCCTGCCGCCGGGCGCTGGTTCAGCATCACGCCGCCTCCTCGACGTCGAAGAGGTGGTGGGGGCGGGGCCGGCCCAGGGCGCTCAGCGCGGCTCCCGCCGCACTCACGCCACTGCGGACCGCACTCTCCATGGTCGCGGGCCACCCAGTGGCGGTCCACGCTCCGGCCAGACAGAGGCCGGGTGCCTTGGTACGGGCGCCGGGCCGCAGCCGCCCGACGCCGGGGGTCGGAGCGAACGTCGCGGTGCGCTCCCTGGTCACGAAGAAGTCCTTCACCCGCGCACCACGTGCCCTGGGCAACAGCCGCTCCAGCTCGGGCAGATACCGCTCGCGCAGTGCGGCGACCGGCTCGTCGATCTCGTCCTGCGCGGCCGACTGGGACAGGGCGAGGTACTGGCCGTCCCTGAGCCCGGAGGCGCCGGTGCGGTCGAACACCCATTGCACCGGGGTGCCGAGCGCCGCGAAGAACGGCCTTCCGAGGACCTTGCGGTCGTACACGACATGGACGTTGAGGATCGGCGCGGTGCCGATCTCCAGCAGCCGTTCGGGGGCGTCGAGGGCACCCTCGGGCAGCAGGTCGTACGCCTCACGCTGGGCCACCGCGAGCACCACCGTGTCCGCCCGCAGTGTCTCGCCGGGAACCTGAACGCTCCAACGCCCGTTGTCGTCAGTGGAGATGGAGGTGACGCGTGTACGGACCTCGGTACGGACGCCCGCGGAGTCGAGCGCCTTGCGGGCCAGCCGGTCGTGCAGTTCGCCCAGCGGGACATGCGCCCATCCGATGTCGGCCGCGCCCGGGTCGGACAGCAGACCGGTCTTGAACACCATCGCGGCGAGCCCCAGTGAGGCGTCGCCCGCGACCGCGTTGAGAGTGGCGACCCCGACCAGGTCCCACAGGGCCTCGACGGCACGCGCCGACTGACCGTGCGCGGTCAGCCAGCTGCCGAAGTCCTGTGCGTCCAGGCTCGGATCGGCGAGGTCGAGCCCCTTGAGCGCGAGCGCGGCACGCCCGACCTTGGCGCGATCGGCGAGCGACAGATGCGGATACGTCGCCAGGCTCCGGCCCAGGTGCAGGGGTACGGGCAGGGCGTCGCGCCGCAGTCTGCCGAGCCGTCGCCCAGCGGGCCGCGCGAGGTCGACCACGGGCACGTCGAGACGCTCCTGCAGCGGTGCCAGCGCCGTTCCCTCGATGCGTTCGAGGAACCAGCGGTAGGCGGTGCAGCAGCGCAGATACACGTGCTGTCCGTTGTCGACGGTCAGATCGCCGCGCTGGAAGGAGAACGCCAGGCCACCGAGCCTCGGCCGGCCCTCGATCAGGGTGACGCGCACTCCGGCGTCGGCGAGCGCGAGCGCGGCGGTGATGCCGGCGAGCCCGCCGCCGACCACGACGGCGTCCTTGCCGGAGTGTCCCGGGATGTCCGCGAGCGACCCTTCCGGTCGCGTGCCGTCGGTCATCGTGCGCCCTCCCCTGCGCGACCGCCGTGCCGGTACTTGAACGGTGCACGGCCGGTCGTCTCAGTCAGGGACGCGACCCGGCGGCGGAGGGTTGCCCGCCACTTTTCGCCGGTGGCATCACCTTGGACCCGAATGTCCATCAGGCACGCCTCCTGACGGCACGGCTGACGGTTCGGCGGGTCACATGCCGGGCGTCCAGACCGGACAGACCCCGCACGGCGACGTACGCCTTCTCGCGCCCGGGCAGGGAGACCCGGCCGCGCAGCACGGCCTCCGGGTCGCGTTCGATGCGGTCGAGGAGACGGAGGTAGATGCCGGCCATGGCGGCGACACAGGCGCCGCTGCGCCGGTCCAGCATGGGGAGCAGTCGGTAGCCCTCGGCGAAAAGGGCGCGGGCCCGACGCACTTCGAAGTGCACGAGGCCCGCGAAGTCGGAGCCCTCCGGTGGTGTCGACCCGCTGAAACCGGTCGAGCAGCCGAACTTGGCGAGGTCGTCGGAGGGCAGATAGGTGCGCCCGCCCACGGCGTCCTCGCGCACATCCCGCAGGATGTTGGTGAGCTGGAGCGCCAGCCCGAGCGTGTCGGCGTACTCGGGCGCGCGCTCGGCGCCGCGCGCGCCGGGTTCCGTGCCGAACACACCGAGCGAGAGCCGCCCGATGGCGCCGGCCACGCAGCGGCAGTAGACCTTCAGGTCGTCCCAGGTCTCGTAGGTCTCGCCGCGTACGTCCATCAGGACGCCGTCGATGAGCTCGTCCAGGCCGCCGAGCGGGATCGGGAAGCTGTCGGCGGCGTGGGCGAGGGCTACGGCCACGGGGTCGATGTCGTCCTCGTCGACCGCTCGGTCGCGGATCCGGGTCAACAGCTTCCGGGTGTCCTCGAGCCGGGCGATCTTGACGTCGCCGGTCAGGGCGCCGTCGCCGATGTCGTCGACGCGGCGCGAGAACGCGTAGAGCGCCGACATCGCGCGGCGCTTGGGCGTGGGAAGCAGCCTGATGCCGTAGGCGAAGTTACGGGCCTGCTGCCCCGTCACGGCCTCGCAGTAGCTGTAGGCGGCGAGTACCGGTGCGGACGCGTGTGGTGCAGACTCCACGGTCCGGATCACCCCTCTCCTCGCAGAGTCACGCCCACCTCGCGCAGCAGCTGGAGCCTGCTGGCCTTGGGCGGGCCGGGAAGTACGTCGTATTCGGCGGCGGCGATCGCCCGGATCGCCGCCCTTCCCCCGGCCACGAAACCCGCGAGCAGCAGCTTGAGTCTGCCGTGGACGCTACCCACCAGGGGGGTGCCTTCATTCAGGAGGTTCTGAGCGCGTTCGGCTTCGTATGCAACCAGTGCGCGCACCGATGCGCCTGCTGTTTCTGCCCCGAGGTCGGTTTCCTGGACGTGAAAGCGTTTCATGTCCGCCGCGGGCAGATAGATCCGGTCACGGCCGAGGTCCTCGGCGACGTCCTGGAGGTGCTCGACGATCTGCAGCGCCGTGCACACCGCGTCCGAGAGGCGGATCCGCTCGGGTGTCCCGGTGCCGGTGACGGCGAGGACGAGACGGCCGACGGGGTTGGCGGACAGTTCGCAGTAGGCAAGGAGATCGTCGTATCTCTCGTACCGCGCCACCAGCTGATCCTGACGGTTCGCGGCGATCAGGCCGAGGAAGGGCTCGGGGGTCAGCGAGCGGCGGCGGACGGTCGGCTGCAGGCGGCGTAGGAGGGGGTGGCGCGGGGTCCCGTCGAAGACACGGCGCAGGTCGGTCTCGAAGGCGTCGAGGAGGACCAGGCGGTCCTCGGCCTCCCGGGGCGACACGCCGAGCAGTCGGGCGTCGGCGCCGCCGGGCGCGAGGTCGCCGTCGCCGATGTCGTCGACGAGGCGGGCGAAACCGTAGACGGCCATGAGGTCGGCGCGCCAGGCCCTGGGCAGGAAGAAAGGCGCCACGGGGAAGTTCTCCGCAGCGGCCTTGTCGAGCGTGCCACGCTCCGGATCACCTGTGCGCGTGCCGCTTGCCGTCACCATGGGCTGCCCGGCGCGGGGACGGCACATGCTGCGTGGAGCTGGGGAGTTTCCGTAGCCATTGCCGTCACATCTCCCGTTCTACACCGCAGACCCAATGCACACTATTTCGGACACGCCGCCCGGCCGTCCGCGCCGCAGCCCGGGGTGGGGGGTGTGGTTCCTTATCGCCCCACTTGCCGCGTTTCGGTACCGGTACAGCTTACGTTGTACAACGGGGCCGGGCCCGTGGGGGTGTCCTGCACATCACAACAACACACCGATTGGCGTCAAGGTTCCCGTGGCCAGCCGGAGTTGACGTTTCCTTTGCAGACGCGGGGCCCCGCCGGGGCAGTTCCGGCAGGGCCCCGCCAAGCGTCCTGGGCCGTACGGCCCATGTCCGGGTGGACTACTTGCCCGTGAACTTCTCGTACTCCTTGAGGACCTCGTCCGTCGGTCCGTCCATGCGCAGCTCGCCGCGTTCCAGCCACAGGACGCGGTTGCAGGTGTCGCGGATCGACTTGTTGTTGTGACTGACGAGGAAGACGGTGCCGGCTTCCTTGCGCAGCTCGCGGATGCGTTCCTCGGAGCGCTTCTGGAACTTGCGGTCACCGGTGGCGAGCGCCTCGTCGATCATGAGGACGTCGTGGTCCTTGGCGGCGGCGATGGAGAAGCGCAGCCGGGCCGCCATGCCGGACGAGTAGGTGCGCATCGGGAGCGTGATGAAGTCGCCCTTCTCGTTGATGCCCGAGAAGTCGACGATCTCCTGGTAGCGCTCCTTGATCTGCTCACGGGACATGCCCATGGCGAGCCCGCCCAATATGACGTTGCGCTCGCCGGTGAGGTCGTTCATCAGCGCCGCGTTCACGCCGAGCAGCGAGGGCTGGCCGTCGGTGTAGACCTTGCCCTTCTCGGCCGGGAGCAGCCCGGCGATGGCGCGCAGCAGGGTGGACTTGCCGGAACCGTTGGAGCCGATCAGGCCGATGGCCTCGCCGCGGTAGGCGGTGAAGGAGACGCCCCGAACGGCATGCACCTTGCGCACGCCGCGCTCCTCGCCGCGCTTGAGGATGCGGCTGAGGGCGGCGGTGGCGCTGCCCTTGCCGGACTTGGCGCCGTTGACGCGGTAGACGATGTGCAGCTCGTCCGCGATGACGGTGGGGACCTGCGGCCCGTCCTTCTTGACGTCAGCCACGGCCGTACCTCTCTTCCGCCTTCCAGAAGTAGACGAAGCCGACCGCCCCGGCCAGCAACGCCCAGCCCAGCGCGAAGGCCCACACGTGCGGGGGCAGGTACGAGGAGCCGTACCCGTCGATCATCGCGAAGCGCACCAGGTCCATGTAGATCGCCGCGGGGTTCCACTGCAGGATGTCGGTGAGCCAGCCCGGCACGTCCTTGTCGGCGAGCATCGCCGGGATGCTGAACATCACGCCGGACCCGTACATCCAGGTACGCAGGACGAACGGCATCAGCTGAGCGAGGTCGGGCGTCTTGCTGCCCATACGGGCGAAGATCAGCGCGAGTCCCGTGTTGAAGACGAACTGCAGGGCCAGAGCGGGCACCACCAGCAGCCACGACAGGTCCGGGTAGGTGCCGAAGGCCACCATGATCACGACTAGCACGATCATGGAGAACAGCAGCTGCTGGAGCTGCTGCAGCGCGAACGAGATCGGCAGCGAGGCCCGGGGGAAGTGCAGCGCGCGCACCAGGCCGAGATTGCCGGAGATGGCGCGCACGCCCGCGAGCACCGAGCTCTGGGTGAAGGTGAAGACGAACACGCCCGTCACCAGGAACGGCACGTAGATCTCGTGCGGGATGCCCTCCCGGGCCCCCAGCAGCAGGCCGAAGATGAAGAAGTACACGGCCGCGTTCAGCAGCGGGGTGGCCACCTGCCAGAGCTGGCCGAGCTTCGCCTGGCTGTACTGGGCGGTCAGCTTCGCCCGCGAGAACGCGAGGATGAAGTGCCGCCGGTCCCAGAGCTGGCGGACGTACTCGAACAGCGAGGGGCGGGCGCCGCTCACGGTCAGCCCGTACTTGGCGGCCAGCTCGGCCGCCGTGAGGCCCTCGTCGGGCGACGGAGGCGCGCTCACCGCGACTCCGCCGTCGTGCGTTGTCTCACTCACCAGTGGAAACTTTCGTCTTCGAGATGCGCAGCCTGTGCGGGCATGGGCATGAACCTGGGGCCCGGATGTGGCCCGGGGGCTCTCAGGACCGAGCTTGTCAGATGACGGGAGGACGGCCCAGTCGAGTCAGCCGCCACACCGTACGCCACTTCATGGGCCGGCGTGGACCGCACGAGGTGGACCACCCTTCCCGGAATCCGCCGAACCATGCCTTGAGGGCGGGGCGGGAGGGGCGGCGGACGAGGGTGAGCAGCATCCAGACGCCCAGATAGACCGGGACGAGGGGGGCGGGAAGGTTTCGCCGGGCCAGCCAGACGCGGTTGCGGGCGACCATGCGGTGGTAGACCGCGTGCCGCGAGGGCGCGGTCGTCGGGTGGTACAGCACCATGTCGGACCGGTAGTCGATCATCCAGCCCGCGTCGAGGGCCCGCCATGCCAGGTCGGTTTCCTCGTGCGCGTAGAAAAATTCGTCCGGCAGCCCGCCGACTTCGGCGAAGACCTGGGTACGGACGGCGTTGGCGCCGCCCAGGAACGTGGTGACCCGGGAGGAGCGCATCGGGTCGGCGGCACGCAGCCGCGGCACATGGCGGCGCTGGGTGACTCCGGTCTCCGGGTCGGCGATGCGGAAGCTGATGATGCCGAGCTTCGGGTCGGCTTCGAAGGCCGTGCGGCACAGCTCGGCGGTGTCGTGGTGGGCGAGGAGGCCGTCGTCGTCGAGGAAGAGCAATATGTCGACATCGCGACCGCTGGGCCCGAAGGCCTCGATGCCCACGTTGCGGCCACCGGGGATGCCGAGGTTCTCGGGCAGCTCGATGGTGCGGACGCCCTCGGGGACGTCCGGCACCGGAGAGCCGTTGCCGACCACGACCACCTCGACCCGGTCGCCGTCCTGCTTGGCGACCGAGTCGAGCAGGGCGCGCAGCTCGTCGGGGCGGTTGCCCATCGTGATGATGACCGCGCCGACCTTCGCTGAGGGTGCCGGTGAAGAGCCCATGCCGCTCACTTCAGCCTGCTGGAGGCGAGGACGGACACGAGGTGCAGCAGGGTCTGCAGCAGCGCGATGCCGGCCAGCACCGCGACGCCGAGCCGGGAGAAGAACAGGTCACCGCGGACCTGGTCGGCGATCGCCAGGACCAGGATCAGCAGGGACGCCTCGATACCGAGGATCAGACGGTGGAACTTGAGGGCGGCGGCCGCCTTGCGGGCCAGCGCCATGCCGGAGGTGCGCATCTCGGAGGCGGCCTCCTTGACCGGCGGCAGGCCGTTCTGATGGCGGGCGACACCGACGAGGTCGGTCTCGGCCTTGATCAGAATGGCGCCGAGGGCGGCCAGCGTGCCGAGGAACGCCCACAGCCAGTCGATACGGCCGCTGCCCCACAGGTCGGCGGCGCGCAGACCGAAGCCGACCAGCACCGCGGCGTCGGTGAGGTAGGCGCCGACGCGGTCCATGTAGACCCCGCCGAGCGAGTACTGCTTCCGCCAGCGCGCGATCTCGCCGTCGACACAGTCCAGCAGCAGATAGAGCTGGACCATGACCACGCCGAGCACCGCCCCCGGGATCCCCGGCACGAGGAGTGCCGGGGCCGCGAGGACACCGCAAAGGGTCATCAGGTAGGTGAGCTGGTTGGGCGTGACCCTGGTGTTCACCAGGTAGCGGTCGACCCGCAGGGACACCTCACGCATGTAGAGGCGTCCCATCCAGTGCTCACCGCTGCGCCGGTCCTTCACCCCCGCGGGGTGAACGACGGGGCGGAGTTCAGCTACCGATGGCCTTGACATAGTCGGCGTAGATGTCCTTGATCTGGTCGGTTGTCAGGTCGAGGTGTTCGAGGATCGTGTAGCGGCCGGGCCGGGTCTGCGGAGCGAACTCCACCACGCGGACGAACTCGTCGTCCGTGAAGCCGATCTCCTTGGGCAGTACCGGCAGCCCGTGCCGACGCAGCACCTCGGCCATGTAGGCCGACTCCTCGTGGGCTCCGCGCAGGTACATCGCGAAGGCCGCGCCCAGTCCGCACTGCTCGCCGTGGGCGGCGGCACGCTTGGGGAACAGCAGGTCGAAGGCGTGGTTGATCTCGTGGCACGCGCCGGAGGACGGGCGGGAGTCACCCGACACCGACATGGCGATACCGCTGAGCACCAGCGCCTCGGCGAGTACCTGGAGGAAGTCGGTGTCCCCTATACCGCCGGGGTGCCGGAGTACCGCCTCGCCGGCCTGGCGGGCGATCGCGGCGGCGAGGCCGTCGATCTTCTCGCCGTTGACGCGGTTGGCGAGCTCCCAGTCCGCGATCGCGGAGATGTTGGAGATGGCGTCGCCGATGCCGGCGCGCACGAAACGGGCCGGGGCGTCATGGATGACGTCCAGGTCGATGACGACCGCGATCGGGTTCGGCACACCGTAGGAGCCGCGGCCCGCGTCGTTGTCGAGGGTGGCGACCGGCGAGCACAGACCGTCGTGCGCGAGGTTCGTCGGTACGGCGACCAGCGGCAGACCGACGCGCGCCGCGGCGAACTTGGCACAGTCGATGATCTTGCCGCCGCCGAGTCCGACGACGGCGTCGTAGTGGCCGGACTTTATGTCACTGGCCAGCCGGACCGCGTCGTCGAGGGTGCCGCCGCCGACCTCGTACCAGGTCGCGCCGGGCAGCGCGGGAGCGAGCCGCTCCTTCAGCCGGGCACCGGAGCCGTTGCTGACGGCGACGGCCAGCTTGCCGGAGTGCGAGATGCGCTCGTCGGCGAGCACACTGCCCAGGTCGTCGAGGGCACCCGGGCGGATGTCGACGACGAGCGGCGAGGGGATGAGCCGGGTCAGTACTGGCACGCGATCTCCCGTCCACGGGCGAGATCGTCGTGATTGTCGATCTCCACCCACTTGACGTCGCCGATCGGCGCCACGTCGATGCGGAAGCCGCGGTTCACGAGCTCCTGGTAGCCGTGCTCGTAGAACTGCTGCGGGTCGGTCTCCCACACGGTCTTGAGCGCGTCGGCCAGCTCGGGGGCGGCGTCGCCCTCGATGAGGGTGACGCCGATGTACTCGCCGGTGGCCTCGGCGGGGTCCATCAGCTTGGTGATCTTCGTCATGCCCTTCTCGGGGTCGACGACGACCTTCATCTCCTCGTCGGCCAGGCTCTTCACCGTGTCCAGCGCGAGGATGATCTTCTTGCCGTCGCCGCGGGCGGCGAGCAGCGTCTTCTCGACGGAGACCGGGTGCACGGTGTCGCCGTTGGCGAGGATCACGCCGTCCTTGAGTGCGTCACGGCCGCACCACAGGGAGTAGGCGTTGTTCCACTCCTCGGCCTTGTCGTTGTCGATGAGGGTGAGCTTGAGCCCGTACTTCCGCTCCAGGGCTTCCTTGCGCGCGTACACGGCTTCCTTGCGGTAGCCGACGATGATCGCGACCTCGGTCAGACCGATCTCGGCGAAGTTGCCGAGGGTCAGATCGAGAACCGTTGGTTCGCCTTCTATGCCCGCGGGCCCCACCGGCACCAGAGCCTTCGGAAGGCTGTCGGTGTAGGGGCGCAGACGCCGTCCGGCGCCGGCCGCCAGCACGAGGCCGATCATGCGGGTTCTCCTTCATCGTGTACGGCGGGCGCCCCGGAGGACACCCAGAAGCGGATGCTCTCGACGAGCACCACCAGGGCGACGGCCACGGCGAGAGCCGTGAGCGCGACCTTGAACTGTGCGGCGGTGAGCAGCACGGCCAGCACCGTGACCACGAGCGTGCGGCCTTCGTGCCCCCCGATCGACCGCACCAGCCAGCGCGGGGGCGCGCCCGCGTTGCCGCGGATGCGATAGACCGTGTCGTAGTGATGGTAGGCGACGGCCGCCACCAGCCCGAAAGCCGCAGGAAGGGCTCCGTTCACGTCCGATTTGGCTGCGAGGACCAGGACGGTGCCGTATTCGGCGGCGCGGAAGATCGGGGGGACCAGCCAGTCGAGGGCGCCCTTGAGGGGCAGCGCGACGGCGGCGGCCGAGGTGAGCGTGTACAGGGCGGCCGCCGCGACCGGCAGCGCGCTGCCGTACGGCGCCAGCACCGCAGCGAGAACCAGCAGGGCCGCGCCGGGCACCGCGACGAAGACCCGGGCGCCGAACGGCGGCTTCGCGGGCAGCTTGCCCAGTACTCGCGCCAGCGCCTCGGCGATCGGCCCGCTGTCCGCGAGGTCCGCCAGCGCCTGCGCCGCCCGGTCGGTGCGGCGGGCCTTGCGGGTCAGCGAGCGCAGTACGCGGCCCGCCGTGGTGTACGTCGCGGCGAAGGCGCAGCCGATGAGCAGCGCGTAGAAGGTGATACGAGGAGTAGTGACCGCCGTCAGCACCGCGATCATCGCCCAGCGCTCGCCGATCGGCAGGACGATCATCCGGCGCACCCAGACCGTCCAGCCGACGCTGTCGAGCTTGTCGGAGAGGGCGGCCGTGGGGCTGGTGTTGGCGGTGGCGTCGTGGTTGGCCTCGTTGAAGGAGAAGTCCACGACGTGCCGGCAGGTCTGCAGGACCATCGCGCCGAGGGCGAGGGCCCAGACGTCGTCGCCGCCGCGGGCCGCGCCGAGGGCGAGACCGGCGTAGTAGGCGTACTCCTTGGCCCGGTCGAAGGTGGCGTCGAGCCAGGCGCCGAGCGTGGAGTACTGCAGGGAGTAGCGGGCGAGCTGGCCGTCGGTGCAGTCCAGGACGAACGAGAAGATCAGCAGGAGGCCGGCGGCGATGAACCCGCCCCGGGTGCCGGTGGCCGCGCAGCCCGCCGCGATGAGCGCGGTGATCAGGGAGGCGGTGGTGACCTGGTTGGGGGTCAGGCCCCGGCGGGCGCACCAGCGGGCGATGTAGCGGGAGTACGGGCTGATGCAGTAGGTCGTGAAGAAGCCGTCGCGGGACTTCACGGCCGACTTCAGGCGTACGGCCTCGTCGTCGACGGCGGAGACGGCCTGCCGTGCCTCGTTGCGGGCCTGCGGGTCGGCCGGGACGGCGGCGACCAGGCTGCCGAGCTCGGGACGGTGGACGTCGGTGCCCTCGTCGTCGAGGGCGGTGACGATGCGGTCGGCGAGGCTGTCGACGGCCACTGCCGTACCGCCGCCCGCGGAGTTCTCGCGGGCCATGGCGCGGGTCAGGGCGTGGCGGCCGGTCGGCTGGGCCGTCACGGCGCCCGGGATCGCGGCGAGCGGGAAGCGGGGGTCGGTCAGGCCGAGGCGCAGCGCGTGCTGGTGGCCGACGAAGCGGCCGTCGACGACGGCGACCCGCTGGTCGCCGGGCACCTGGGCGAGGAGCGTCTCGGCGTCGGCGGCGTCGGCGGCGACCCGCACGTCGTAGCCGAGGGACCGCAGATCGCCCTCGATCGACGATCCGGGGACCGGCTGACCGGTGAGGATGGCGGTCGACAACCGAACTCACTCCCTGGGTGCCGGCGTGTCCGCGCCGGTCATGTTCATGGTGGCGGCGCCCCATTCCGGGGCCCTGTCGTCAAGTTGACGTCGTCCGCCCGAAGGGCGGGCCGGGCGGCGTGTCGGCAGAGGCTATCGGATGATTGGAAGCCGACGTTCACCGGCCGTTCGGCGGAACGATCAACGTGGTTTGCCCAGAGCTTTGCCGCGATCATCATCGGGGATTCCGGGGCCCGCCCACAAACTCGCGCTTCCAGACCGGGGCATCGGGGACATTGTGAGCCGCGCCGGGGCCCCGGCATAGGGTGGGCGACCATGACATGGCTGATCACAGGCGGAGCCGGCTACATCGGAGCACATGTGGCGCGGGCCATGACCGACGCCGGGGAGCGGGTCCTCGTACTGGACGACCTCTCGGCCGGACGTCCCGCGCGGCTCCCGGCGGACATCCCCCTCGTCGAGGGTTCCTCGCTCGACGCAGACCTGCTGAAGCGGGTGTTCGCCGAGCACGCGGTGACGGGTGTGGTGCATCTCGCGGCGCGCAAGCAGGTCGGCGAGTCCGTGGCGCAGCCGACGCGCTACTACCGGGAGAACGTGGGCGGTCTCGGCACGCTCCTGGAAGCGGTCGCCGAGGCGGGGATCAAGCGGTTCCTGTTCTCGTCGTCCGCCGCCGTCTACGGCAACCCTGATGTGGACCTCATCACGGAGGACACTCCGTGCGCGCCGGTGAACCCGTACGGCGAGACCAAGCTCGCCGGGGAGTGGCTGGTGCGGGCGGCGGGCCACGCGCACGGCATCTCGACCGTGTGCCTGCGCTACTTCAACGTCGCGGGCGCCGCATCGCCCGAGCTGGCCGACACGGGCGTCTTCAACATCGTCCCCATGGTCTTCGACCGGCTCACCCGCGACGAGGCCCCGCGGATCTTCGGCGACGACTACCCGACGCCGGACGGCACCTGCGTCCGTGACTACATCCATGTCGCCGACCTGGCCGAGGCGCACCTGGCGGCGGCCCGACGGCTCACCGCGGCGGACGCGACCGGTGATCTGACGGTCAACATCGGCAGGGGTGCGGGCGTCTCCGTCCGCGAACTGATCACCGTCATCGGCGAGGTCACCGGCGACGCCCGCCCCGCCGTCGTCGAGGCCCGTCGGCCCGGGGACGCCCCGCGTGCGGTCGCCTCGGCCGCACTGGCCGCCGAGAAGCTCGGCTGGACGGCTCGGCGCGGGGTACGCGAGATGGTCGAGTCGGCATGGCAGGGGTGGCTGCTGCACCGTGGTGGCCGGTCGGGCAACTGATCATGCGAGGCTCTGACCTGCGGATCGTTTCCGCAGGTCAGGGCACATGACAACGGTGTTCAGTGCCGCGTTGCCCGATACCCCCCACCCGTAGTTCACTGTGACCCCGGACGGACATTCCGATCGTCGGACGGACCACGGAAGGGCGGCTTTCCCATGGGGGCTGGGCACGATCACGGGCACGGGCACACGCACGTGCCGACGAGCGGTACGGCGGCTGCCGCGTACCGCGGGAGACTGCGCGTGGCGCTGTCGATCACGCTCGGCGTCATGGTGGTCGAGATCATCGGCGGGGTGGCCGCGGACTCGCTCGCCCTGATCGCGGACGCGGCGCACATGGCGACAGACGCTCTCGGTCTGGGCATGGCACTGCTCGCCATCCACTTCGCGAACCGGCCACCGAGCACGACGCGCACCTTCGGCTACGCCCGCGCGGAGATCCTCGCCGCCCTCGCCAACTGTCTGCTCCTGCTCGGCGTCGGCGGCTACGTCCTGTACGAGGCGATCCAGCGGTTCTTCACGCCCGCGGACACCGAGGGCGGCCTGATGATCGTGTTCGGTGCGATCGGCCTGGTCGCGAACATGATCTCGCTGACGCTGCTGATGCGGGGCCAGAAGGAGAGCCTGAACGTGCGCGGCGCCTTCCTTGAGGTGGCCGCGGACGCGCTGGGCTCGCTCGCGGTGCTGATCTCGGCAGCGGTGATCCTGGCCACCGGCTGGCAGGCCGCCGACCCGATCGCCTCGCTGGTCATCGGCCTGATGATCGTGCCGCGCACCTTCAAGCTGCTGCGCGAGACCCTCGACGTACTGCTGGAGGCGGCCCCGAAGGACGTCGACATGACGGAGGTGCGGGCTCACATACTCGCCCTGGACGGCGTCGAGGACGTCCACGACCTGCACGTTTGGACGATCACCTCGGGCATGCCGGTGCTGTCCGCCCATGTGGTGGTGCGCTCCGACGCCCTGAACGCGATCGGCCACGAGAAGATGCTGCACGAGCTCCAGGGCTGCCTCGGTGACCACTTCGACGTGGAGCACTGCACCTTCCAGCTGGAGCCGGTCGGGCACGCGGAGCACGAAGCCCGGCTCTGTCACTGAAACAACCGTACGGTCCGATAAGACGTCAGTACGGATGGAATGCAGCGATCCGGTGGTGGGTCGCGTCCTCATGCCTACAGCGCCCCTCCGCGCGGTTCCGTGCCCGCCGCGCCGGGCACGATCAACTGCCGGGAGTGCCGGATTCGTACGGCACACTTGGGGCGCAAGACCGAGGCGAAGGATGGGTATGCCGATCACACCTGCCACCGCGACGCACAGTGCGTCGAACGGCACCGCAGACGCGATTTTGCTGGAACTGGTCGACGAGAACGGTGTGACGATCGGCACCGCGGAGAAGCTCGCCGCCCATCAGCCTCCCGGGCAGCTGCACCGCGCGTTCTCCGTGTTCCTTTTCGACGAGCACGGCCGGCTGCTGCTGCAGCGGCGGGCGCTCGGCAAGTACCACTCCCCCGGCGTCTGGTCCAACACCTGCTGCGGCCACCCCTACCCCGGCGAGGCCCCTTTCGCGGCCGCGGCCCGGCGCACCCACGAGGAACTCGGCGTCTCCCCGTCGCTGCTCGCCGAGGCGGGGACGGTCCGCTACAACCACCCGGACCCGGACTCGGGTCTGGTGGAGCAGGAGTACAACCACCTCTTCGTCGGCCTGGTGCAGTCCCCGCTGCGGCCGGACCCGGAGGAGGTCGGTGAGACCGCCTTCGTGACCCCGGCCGAACTGGCGGAGCGCCACGCGAAGGATACCTTCTCGTCCTGGTTCATGACCGTCCTCGACGCGGCCCGCCCCGCGGTCAGAGAGCTGACGGGCCCGTCGGCCGGCTGGTGAGGACCCCGAGGGGGGTCAGGGCACACGCACGGGCGTGAGCGGGACGGCGGCCCAGATCACCTTGCCGCCGCTCGCCGTGTGCTCGACGTCGCACACGCCGCCCGCCTCCCGGGTCACCTCGCGGACCAGGAGCAGCCCGCGACCGCCGGTCTGGCCATGGTCGGCCTCCAGGGCGGTCGGGCGGTAGGGGTGGTTGTCCTCCACCGACACCCGCAGCCACTCGGCACCGACGGCGACCTCCACGGCAAGTGTCGGCGACAGCAGCGCCGCGTGCCGGACTGCGTTCGTGACCAGCTCCGACACGATCAGCAACACTCCCTGCACCAGATCGTCGGAGACCGGCACGCCCTGGCGGTACAGCAGATCCCGTACGGCATGCCGGGCCTGCGGGACCGAGGCGTCGACGGCTGGGGCGGTGAACCGCCAGACGCCCTCGTACGGCAGTGGATTCGGCGGCCGCTGGACGAGAGGTTCGTCCGCGCCACCTCCTGGGCGTGGGCCGGACCCGCGCCCGTGGTTCTCCATCGTCCGGTCGCCACCCTCGCGCTCGATTGTCACCACACGTCGAGTGTTGGTAATGAGCAGGTCCGGACCGTAGAACTGAACAGAAGTCAGCGGGTATCGAGCGTTTCTGACCGTTGGCGTATGACACGGTCAGTTGTGGGACCGCTCCGGCGCCGCTTGTGCCGACTTCACGAACTATTCGGGTTGTACGGGTTTGACGCCGCCGCCGTCCGGCCCGTCCCGCTCGTCACTCTCGGTGGTCAGCTGCTTCGAGACCATGCTGACGACACGGCGTCCACCGTAGCCGGTCGCGATCAGGCCGAGCCCGTCGAAGAGCAGGGCGAGGGAGAAGAAGGTCCCGATCACGTACTTGCTGCTGCTCGGCCAGTTGGCCAGCACCAGGATGCCCAGGAGCAGGCCGAAGGCGCCCTGCACCAGCGTCCAGCCGAACTGCGGTCCGCGCACCACCAGGCTGCCCGCCAGCCGGAACACCCCGCCGGTGAGGAACAGCAGAGCGGCGAACATGGTGAGCGCCTCGGCCGCCGCCTCCGGGGTGCGGATCACCACCACACCGGCCGCGATGTTCAGCGCCGCGACCACCACCCCGAGCCAGAAGAAGTTGTTCCCCCGCGCCTGGACCGCGTGCAGCAGCCCCACGGCACCGCCGATCAGCAGCAGCCAGCCGAACAGGATCATCGAGGTCAGGGTGGCGAGGCCGGTGTAGACGAGGCCGACGAGACCCGCGAGGACAAGGACCACGCCGAGCGCGGCGAGCCAGCCGAAGCGGCGGTGCAGTTTCGCCGTCTCGCCCGTGGGTTTGGCGGAGCCTTCCATCGGCGCCTCCTCGGTCGCTCCCTCCTGTGAGTCCCCTTTGCACCCGGTGCCGTAACTCGTCCCCGGGGCCCTTCCCGATCGGCCGTTCGACGCTGCCGGATAGCATCCGGCCCATGGAGCCCCAGCTGCTGCACAGCGTCACCGACTCGGTCGCCACCGTCGTCATCCACCACCCCGCCAAGCGCAACGCGATGACGGCCGCGATGTGGCGGGCGCTGCCGCCGCTGCTCGGCACGCTGGCCGCCGATCCGGCCGTACGGGTGCTGGTGCTGACCGGCGAGGGCGGGACGTTCTGCGCGGGCGCCGACATCTCCACGCTCCAGGGGTCGCCTCAGGAGGCGCAGGGGCTCGCCGTGGCCGCCGAGGAGGCGCTGGCCGCCTTCCCCAAGCCGACGCTGGCGGCGATCCGGGGGCACTGTGTGGGCGGCGGGTCGCAGCTGGCGGCGGCGTGTGATCTGCGGTTCGCCGAGGAGGGGTCGCTGTTCGGGGTGACGCCGGCCAAGCTCGGGATCGTGTATCCGGCCTCCTCCACACGGCGGTTGGCGTCGCTGGTGGGACCGGCCACCACCAAGTACCTGCTGTTCTCGGGTGAATTGATCGACGCCGGGCGCGCGCTGCGTACGGGCCTGCTGGACGAGGTGCTGCCCGAGGGCGAACTGGTCAAGCGGGTCACGGAGTTCACCCGGATCCTGGTGTCGCGCTCGCAGCTGACGCAGGCCGCGGCGAAGGAGTTCGCGGACGGGCGCACCGACCGCGACGATCACTGGGCCGAGCAGGCGCGCGGAAGCGGCGACACCGCGGAGGGCGTCGCCGCCTTCCTGGAGCGCAGGCAGCCGCGCTTCACCTGGAACGTCCCTACGTCAGGCTGAAGCGGCTGTTCGTGCGGAACTCCTCGACGAGGTGCGCGGGCGCCTTCTGCGGGGAGCCGGCGTCGTAGGGCGGCTGCGGATCGTACTCGGTCAACAGCTGTACGGCCTGCGCGTGTTCGTCACCGGCGATCTTCCCGACCAGGGTCAGACCCATGTCGATGCCGGAGGAGACCCCGGCCGCGGTGATGTACTTGCCGTCCGGTACGACCCGGTCGCCCGTGGGCTCGGCGCCGTACTGCGGCAGGAAGTCGAGGGTGAGCCAGTGGGAGGTGGCACGGCGGCCCTCGAGGAGGCCGGCGGCGCCGAGGAGCAGCGAGCCGCTGCACACGGAGGTCGTCCAGGTGCTCGTGGTGTCGGCGGTCCTGAGCCACTCCAGGAGGGTCTCGTTCTCGATCTCGGCGAAGGTTCCGGGTCCGCCCGGCACCACGACGACGTCGGGGTGGGGCACGTCCGCCAGCGCCTTGTCGGCCGTGAGGGCGAGGAAGCCCGTGTCGGCGCGCACGGATCCCGCGGTCTCGGCGACGAAGTCGACCCGCGCGTCCGGGAGACGGCTCAACGCCTCGTAGGGCCCGACGATGTCGAGGGCGGTGAAGCGGTCGTAGAGGACCATCGCGATCTGCATGGTGCTTCCTTTCGGCAGGGGTCTCAGTGGGCCGGTGCGGGGCGGAACCGGCGGCGGTACTCGGCCGGGGCCGTCCCGAGGGTCTTGACGAAGGCGCGGCGCATGGCCTCGGGGGTGCCGTAGCCACTGGCCCGGGAGATCTCCTCGACGCCGTCGGTGGTGTCCTCCAGGAGGCGGCGGGCCTGTTCGAGGCGGACGCGGTCCACATACCGGCCCGGCGTCATACCGGTCTCGGTCTGGAAGGCGCGGGCGAAGTGGCGCGGGGAGAGGCTGGCGCGGGCGGCGAGTGTCTCCACGCTCAGATCGGCGTCGGGGTGCTCGGTGATCCAGCGCTGGACGTCCCGAAGGGGCTCGCGTCGGGCGGTCTGGGCGGCGAGCTGGGCGCTGAACTGGGCCTGGTTACCCGGTCGGCGCAGGAAGACCACCAGGTGGCGGGCGATGCCGAGGGCCATGTCCCGGCCCAGGTCCTCCTCGACCAGGGCGAGGGCGAGGTCGATGCCGGAGGTGACGCCGGCGGAGGTGGCCACGTGCCCGTCACGTATGTAGATGGGGTCCGGGTCGACCTCCACTTCGGGGTGGTCACGGGAGAGCTTGTCGCAGTACGCCCAGTGGGTCGTGGCACGGCGACCGTCCAGCAGACCCGCTCCGGCGAGCAGGATCGCGCCGGTGCAGACGGAGACCAGACGCTCGGCCGCGGGACCGTGTTCGCGCAGCCAGCCGATCAGATCGGGCTGGGGCCCACGTGTGCCTTCACCGCCCGGGACGAGGAGGGTGTGCGGGTCGGGCACCTCGGCGAAGGACGCGTCCGGTACGACGGTCAGGCCGCTCGACGTGCGGACGGGGCCGCCGTCCAAGGAGGCCGTACGGATGAGGTAGGTGCCCGGCCGGTGCTTCTCGGCCCCCACGAAGACCTCCAGGGGGCCGGTCAGGTCGAGACTCTGGACACCGTCGAAGACGACGAAGAGAACGGTTCGCTGGGCCATGCCATCGATTGTTCCGACAGCGACGACTTGACCACAATGACGGGCTCCCCACCTTTCCTGCCATGAGTCCTCCTGGCCCGGAAGGGACGTACCAAGCGGTTGGTAACCTCCGGTGCATGACTACTGCCGCCCTGGAGCCCCTCGCCGGCCGCCGCTGCCACCACGTGCTCAACTCCCTGCACGCGACGTCCTACTTCGCCCCTGAGCTGGGCGAGGAACTGGGCGCCCTCGGGATCACGCATCCCAAGGCCGTCAACTTCGCGGTACGGGCCGCCGCGTTGGGACCGGTCGGCGCGGGCGCGGTGACGGCGACGTTCTACAACTACAAGCACGAGCTGGTGGCCCGGCACGTACCCGCCGTCTGGGCGATCGCCTCCCCCGAGGACGTGCTCGCGGCACGCGCGCGTGCGGTCGACTCGGCGTTGCGGCGGCTGCTGGGCGAGGACGTCGTGACGTCCCCGGAGATGGCGGAGGCCGCGCGGCTCGCGCTCCGGGCCACGGAAGCCTGTTCCCGCAGCGCCCGGCCGCTGTACTCGGCCCACGCGGACCTGCCGGTCCCGCAGGAGCCGCACCTGGCGTACTTCCACGCCACCACGCTGCTGCGCGAGCACCGGGGGGACGGGCATCTCGCCGTGCTGATGGCGGCCGGGCTCGACGGGCTCGAGGCCGTCGTCTCCCACACGGCGACCGGCAAGGGGATGGCGCCGAAGTGGGTGGTCACCACGCGTGGCTGGACCCAGGAGGACTGGGACGCCGCGTCCGGGCGGCTGCGTGAGCGCGGTCTGCTGGGCGACTCGGGCGATCTGACGCCGGAGGGTGTCGCCCTGCGCGCGGAGATCGAGTCCGAGACGGACCGCCTGGATCAGGCGCCCTACGAGCACCTCGGGGCGGAGGGGGTGGCACGGCTGACGGGACTCGGTGCGGAGTTCGCGCGGGCGGCGGTGGCGGCGGGGGCGTTCCCGGCGGACCTGACCGGCAAGGGCTGAGCCCTCCGGGGCGGCGGACCGCCACGACTTGCTCGCCCCCGCCGCCCCTACCCGTCCCATCCCTGAAGGGGCTCCGCCCCTTCGATCCCGCCAGGGGGCCGCCGCCCCCTGCACCCCCGGCTATCGGCCTACGGCCTCGTCCTCAAACGCCGGACGGGCTGAATAGGGGGCGCCAGTCGCGGTACTCGGTCCTCAACCTGAGGAAGGAGCAACCACGTGTTCCGTGCAATCGCAGATGTACTCCGGCAGATAGGCGGCGCGATCGCCACTGTCGTGACGTTGCCGTTCCGGGCTCTCGCCCGGCTCTTCGGTGGTGCCTCGAGCAGTACGCGCAGTCGCCGGGCCTGATTCCGTCCCGCCGCGACCGGCCGAGTCGCCGCCCTGATCCCCGGTTGTCGGTGCTACCTGCCACAATTGCCGCGCAACCTCAGTGAGAAGGCGGGACGGGATCGTGACGACACCCCTCGT
Organism: Streptomyces sp. V4I8; assembly: GCF_041261225.1. Taxonomy (GTDB): domain Bacteria; phylum Actinomycetota; class Actinomycetes; order Streptomycetales; family Streptomycetaceae; genus Streptomyces. Next base: position 8,864,582 of record NZ_JBGCCN010000001.1, on the reverse strand, counting down.
AGGGTCCATCGAAGGCAGGATCGCCGCGGAGCTCGGCGTAGGAGAGCGGCAGGTGAAGGCTGCCGTGGAGCTGCTCGACGGCGGTTCGACGGTGCCTTTCATCGCCCGCTACCGCAAGGAAGCGACCGAGATGCTCGACGATGCGCAGCTGCGCACCGTCGAGGAGCGGCTGCGCTATCTGCGGGAGTTGGAGGAGCGGCGGACGGCGATCCTCGAATCGGTGCGTGAGCAGGGCAAGCTGACCGAGGAGCTGGAGGCCCGGATCCGCGGCGCCGAGACCAAGGCCCGGCTGGAGGACATCTATCTGCCGTACAAGCCCAAGCGCAGGACCAAGGCGCAGATCGCGCGGGAGGCCGGGCTGGAGCCCCTCGCCGAGGGCTTGCTGGCTGATCCGACCATCGAGCCGCTGGCCGCTGCCGCGGCCTTCGTCGACGCCGACAAGGGCGTGGCCGACCCGCAGGCCGCCCTGGAGGGCGCCCGGGCGATTCTCACGGAGCGGTTCTCGGAGGACGCCGACCTGATCGGCGAACTGCGCGAGCGCATGTGGGTGCGCGGGCGGCTGGCCGCCAAGGTGCGCGACGGCAAGGAGGAGGCGGGCGCGAAGTTCGCCGACTACTTCGACTTCGCCGAACCGTTCACCGAGCTGCCCTCGCACCGCATCCTGGCGATGCTGCGCGGCGAGAAGGAGGAGGTCCTCGACCTCGTCCTGGAGCCGGAGGAGCCCACCGAGGGGCCGTCGTCGTACGAGGGGATCGTCGCCGGGAAGTTCGGGATCGCCGACCGCGGCCGCGCCGCCGACAAGTGGCTGAAGGACACGGTCCGCTGGGCCTGGCGGACCCGCATCCTCGTCCACCTCGGCATCGACCTGAGGCTGCGTCTGCGCACGGCGGCCGAGGACGAGGCCGTGGGCGTGTTCGCGGCGAACCTCCGCGATCTGCTGCTCGCCGCCCCGGCCGGCACGCGTGCGACGCTGGGCCTGGACCCGGGCTTCCGTACGGGCGTCAAGGTCGCCGTGGTCGACGCGACCGGCAAGGTGGTGGCCACCGACGTCATCTACCCGCACGTCCCCGCCAACAAGTGGGACGAGGCGATCGCCAAGCTGGCCCGGCTGTCGAAGGAGCACGCGGTCGAGCTGGTCGCGATCGGCAACGGTACGGCGTCCCGTGAGACGGACAAGCTCGCCGGTGAACTCATCACCAAGCATCCGGAGTTGAAGCTCACCAAGGTGATGGTGTCCGAGGCGGGCGCGTCCGTGTACTCGGCCTCGGCCTTCGCCTCGCAGGAGCTGCCCGACATGGACGTGTCGCTGCGCGGCGCCGTCTCCATCGCGCGCCGGCTCCAGGACCCGCTGGCCGAGCTGGTGAAGATCGACCCGAAGTCGATCGGCGTCGGCCAGTACCAGCACGACCTGTCCGAGGTGAAGCTGTCGCGCTCGCTGGACGCGGTGGTGGAGGACTGTGTGAACGGCGTGGGCGTCGATGTCAACACCGCTTCCGCACCGCTGCTCGCGCGCGTCTCCGGCATCACCTCCGGGCTGGCGGAGAACATCGTGGCGCACCGGGACGCGAACGGCCCGTTCAAGTCCCGCCAGCAGCTCAAGGGCGTGGCCCGCCTGGGCCCGAAGGCGTACGAGCAGTGCGCGGGCTTCCTGCGGATCCGCGGCGGCGACGACCCGCTGGACGCGTCCAGCGTGCACCCCGAGGCGTACCCGGTCGTCCGGCGCATGGTGAAGACCTCCGGTCAGGAGGTGGCCGCGCTCATCGGCAACACCGGCGTGCTGCGGTCGTTGAAGGCGAACGACTTCGTGGACGAGACGTTCGGTCTGCCGACCGTGACCGACATCCTGAAGGAACTGGAGAAGCCCGGACGCGACCCGCGTCCCGCCTTCAAGACGGCCACCTTCAAGGAGGGCGTCGAGAAGATCTCCGACCTGTCGTCCGGGATGGTCCTGGAGGGCGTCGTGACGAACGTGGCGGCCTTCGGGGCGTTCATCGACGTCGGTGTCCACCAGGACGGTCTGGCGCATGTCTCCGCGCTGTCGAAGACGTTCGTCAAGGACCCGCGGGACGTGGTGAAGCCCGGTGACATCGTCAAGGTGAAGGTCCTCGACGTCGATATTCCGCGCAAGCGGATCTCCCTGACGCTGCGTCTCGACGACGAGGCGGCTCCGCAGGGGCAGCAGGGCGGGGGTGGCGGCGAACGCCGGCAGCGGGGCGGACGCCCGCCGCAGCAGCGGCAGGGCCGCGGCGGCGGTGGCGGCTCGCGTCAGGCGCCGCCTCCGGCCAACAGCGCCATGGCCGACGCTCTGCGCCGCGCCGGTCTGGTCGACCCCAAGCGGGGCAAGCGCTGAGACGACACACGGGCCCGGGCTCTCCGGTACGCCACGGAGGGTCCGGCCGGTTCGCCCGTAGGGTGAGGTCATGCCGAGGTCGCGTGTCATCACCTGGGAAGTGTCGGAGAGCAAGGGCGTCGAGACCGCCTGGATCGAGCTCGGCGACGGCACCCTGAGCGGCCGTGGACGGGCGGTCGGTACGGTTCCGGAGCCGTACTGGATCTCGTACGAACTCGACACGGCCGACGCCTTCGTGACCCGTCGGCTGCTGGTCACCGTGGAGTCGGCGAGCGGTGTGCGCACGCTCGAGCTGCGGCACGACGGAGCGGGCCGGTGGACGGCGAACGGTGAGCACCTGCCCGCAGTCGACGGGGCGCTCGACTGCGATCTGGGCCTGTGCCCGCTCACCAACACGATGCCGGTGCTGCGGCACGGTCTTCATCTGGCCCCCGGGGAACGGGAGTTGCTGATGGCCTGGGTGTCGGTGCCCGACCTGGCCGTCCTCCCCTCGCGGCAGACCTACACGCACCTGGGGCAGCATCGCATCCGCTTCGTCTCCGGGGACTTCCGCAGCGATATCGACTTCGACGACGACGGCTTGGTCGTCGACTACCCGGGGCTGGCGACTCGGTTCGGCGGATCCGGGGGGCACGGCACGTTGGGCCGAGTGCAGTAGCACGAGCAGCTGACCGGATCCGGGCGGGCGAAGCTGGACGCCCAGTCCGCGAGGCCCGCCGCCGCTCAGGGAGAACCGACGCCGACCCCCGTTCGCCGCCGCCGCCGTTCCCCGCTCGGCCCCGTCTGGGCGCGGTCTCCCTCATCACCATCTGCCTGACCCTGCTGTCCTCGGCCACCGTGGGCGCCGCCACGCCGCCCGGACCGCATACCGACGCCGCGCTCCGGCAGCAGCTCAAGGACCTGGTCCGCACGCCGGGCGGCCCGCCCGGCGTCATCGCCGTCCTGCAGGACGGCAGGAGCAGCCGGGTCGTCCGGGCGGGGGTCGCGAACCTGGCGACCGGCCGCAGGCCCCACATCGACGACCACATGCGCATCGCCAGCACGGCCAAGGCGTTCAGCGGCGCGGTGGCCCTGTCCCTCGTCGACCGCCGCTACCTGAGTCTCGACGACACCCTGCGCGAGCGGCTGCCCCGCCTGCCCAGGGCCTGGGGCGCCGTGACACTGCGCCAGCTGCTCAACCACACCAGCGGCCTGCCCGACTACTCGCGGGCCCCGGCGTTCCTGAACATCCTCATGGCGAACCCCCGGCACCACTTCGACTCCCGCCGGCTGCTCGACTACGTCGCCGGCCAGCCCCTGCGCTTCCGGCCCGGCTCCCGGTACAAGTACTCCAACTCCGACAACATCGCCGTCGCCCTCATGGCCGAGGCGGTCACCCGCGTCCCGTACGAGCGGTTGCTGGAGGAGCTGGTGTACCGGCCGCTGGGCCTGCGCCAGACCAGCCTGCCGCAGGGCTACCGGATGCCGAGGCCCTATCTGCACGGCTAAGACGTGAGCCCGCCCGAGCCGCCGGAAGACGTCAGCGAGGTCCTCAGCATGTCCGGCGTGTGGGCGTCGGGCGGCATCGTCTCCACGCCGGCCGACATGACGCGCTTCATCCGGGGCTACGCCGGCGGCCGGCTGTACGGCCCTCATGTCGTACGGGAGCAGCGGCGCTGGATCCCCGGGGCGGCGTCCGAGCCCGCCGGGCCGGGGCGCAACGCCGCGGGGCTGGCCATCTTCCGGTACACCACCCCGTGCGGTGTGGTGCAGGGGCACACCGGCAACACCCTCGGCTACACGCAGCTGATCGCCGCGACGCCGGACGGGCGCCGGTCGCTGACCTTCTCCGCCACCACCCAGATCACCGAGGCCATGAAACCCGACCTGCTGCGGAAGCTGCGCGCCGTGCAGGAGAACTTCGTCTGTGCCCTGCTGAACCCCAGGCGCTGACGCACACGCCCCCGGCGGACCCGCCCTAGCGTTCGGTCACCTTGCCGTCGGCGACCTCCAGGCGGCGGGTGACGTGGACCGCGTCGAGCATGCGCCGGTCGTGGGTGACCAGGAGCAGGGTGCCCTCGTAGGCGTCCATGGCCGATTCCAGTTGCTCGATGGCCGGCAGGTCGAGGTGGTTCGTGGGCTCGTCCAGGACCAGGAGGTTGACGCCCTTGCCCTGGAGGAGGGCGAGGGCCGCGCGGGTCCGTTCGCCCGGGGAGAGGGTGGCCGCCGAGCGCAGGACGTGGTCCGCCTTCAGGCCGAACTTGGCCAGGAGGGTGCGGACTTCCGCCGGTTCCGTGTCGGGGACCGCCGCGTAGAAGGCGTCCAGCAAGGACTCCTCGCCGTGGAAGAGCTTGCGGGCCTGGTCGACCTCGCCGATCAGGACGCCGGAGCCGAGCGTCGCCTGCCCCGCGGTCAGCGGGACGCGGCCCAGCAGGGCGCCCAGCAGCGTCGACTTGCCCGCGCCGTTGGCGCCCGTGACCGCCACCCGGTCGGCCCAGTCGATCTGCAGGGTCACCGGGCCCAGGATGAAGTCGCCGCGCCGGACCTCGGCGTGCCGCAGGGTCGCGACCACCGCGCCCGAGCGTGGCGCCGACGCGATCTCCATGCGCAGTTCCCACTCCTTGCGCGGCTCCTCGACGACCTCCAGGCGCTCGATCATGCGCTGGGTCTGGCGGGCCTTCGCGGCCTGCTTCTCGCTGGCCTCGCTGCGGAACTTGCGGCCGATCTTGTCGTTGTCGTTGTTCGCCTTGCGGCGTGCGTTCTTGACGCCCTTGTCCATCCAGGAGCGCTGCATCTGCGCCCGGTCCTGGAGGGCGGCCTTCTTGTCGGCGTACTCCTCGAAGTCGTCGCGGGCGTGCCGACGGGCCACCTCGCGCTCCTCCAGGTAGGCCTCGTAGCCACCGCCGTAGAGGTTGATCTGCCGCTGGGCGAGGTCGAGTTCGAGGACCTTGGTGACCGTGCGGGTGAGGAACTCGCGGTCGTGGCTGACGACGACGGTCCCGGCGCGCAGGCCGCCGACGAAGCGTTCCAGGCGCTCCAGGCCGTCGAGGTCGAGGTCGTTCGTCGGCTCGTCCAGCAGGAAGATGTCGTAGCGGGACAACAGGAGCGAGGCCAGCCCCGCGCGGGCCGCCTGGCCGCCCGACAGGGACGTCATCGGCTGGTCCAGGTCGACCGCCAGGCCCAGCGAGTCGGCGACCTCCTCCGCCCGCTCGTCGAGGTCGGCGCCGCCCAGGTCGAGCCAGCGCTCCAGGCTCGTGGCGTACGCGTCGTCCGAGCCCGGCGCACCGTCGACGAGGGCCTGCGTCGCCTCGTCCATCACGCGCTGGGCCTCGGCGACTCCGGTGCGGCGGGCCAGGAACGCCCGCACGGTCTCGCCGGGGCGCCGCTCGGGCTCCTGCGGGAGGTGACCGACGGTCGCGGTCGGCGGGGAGAGCCTCAGCTCGCCCTCCTCCGGTGCGAGCAGCCCGGCGAGCAGGCGCAGCAGCGTGGACTTGCCCGCGCCGTTGGCCCCGACCAGGCCGATCACGTCTCCGGGCGCCACGACGAGGTCGAGCCCACTGAACAGGGAGCGGTCGCCGTGGCCGGCGGCGAGGTTCTTGGCGACGAGGGTTGCGGTCACAGAGGGCGATCCTAGTGGCCACGCCACCACGAACGCGTCGGCGTTCTTCCGGCGCGCAATATCGCCGGGGGCGGCAACGCCCCCTGAAGGGGCGCGGGGAACTGCGCGACCAGCCACAACGGACCCGCAGACGACCGCCGACACCTGGCGGCACCCACCTCATCGCGGCACCCCTAGCGGAGCGCCACCGCCTCCACCAGGACACTCCCCGACGTCCGAGCCACCACGTACGACTCCCCCTTCACCGCCTTCGCGTCCAGCGCGATCCGGTGCCGCCCCGCCTCCAGGACACCGTCGAACACCTCATGGGCATGGGTCCGGTACAGACGATCGACGCGATACGTGGTGAGGCGGACCCGGCAGGGTGAGGTGACCTCGACGCCCGCCTCCCCGTCGGCCGCCACCAGGCGGGTCAGCCGGCGCTGCTCGGCCGGACTGCGGTCCAGGGCGTGCTCGATCTGGGCGACCAGCAACGGCACGATCGGCGCGAGGCCGTCCACATACGCCACCTCGACCCCGGCGTCCGCGAAGGCGCGGCGTACCGCGGCGCGCTGCTCCTCGCCGATCCCGCGGCCGAAGGCCACGGCGCCGTAGGTGCGCAGTTCGTCGGCGGCGACGCCGCTCACCTCGTGGGTGATCTCGGCGCCGATGCCGATGGTGCGCAGGGCGGCGGCGAGCTTGGCCAGGAGGGCGACGCGGGCGCCGATGAGGAGTACGCGGCGCCGTGGCGCCTCGGAGTCACGGTCGAGCAGGGAGCCGAGCGCCGCGCGGTACTCGGTGGCCCGGAAGCGGAAGGGTCCGATGCCGTGGTAGCCGTTGAGCTGCAGGTCGGCGTGTTCGTCGGTCTGCCAGGCGAAGTCCCGCCAGATGTAGTCGTCGCCGTCCTTGTCGATGAGCGCGGTGACGGCGCCGCAGGCGAGGTCCTCGCAGTCCGGGCAGCCGTAGATGACATACCGGCCGCCTGGAAGCGGGGCTGCCGCCTCCAGGAGCAGGCTGCGGACCTGGGCGGTGAAGATGGCGGGCGGGACGTCGGAGGCGAGCGGGGAGACGGCGTCGAGGTCGGAGAGCTGGAACAGCAGCGGGCGTCCGTCGACGATGAAGTCCACGAAGTCCCGGTGCACCTGGTAGTCACCGTTGGCGAGGACGCCACCGGCACGCATCGCCGGTGCCAGGCCGAAGGTCGCGTACTCGGCAGACATGCTGTGAGTATCCCCACGGCGGGACCGATATGAGCGCGGCATGACATATTCCGCTAAAGGTCCCGGCTCAGCCTCCGCGGTTGCCGGGGGCGCATTGATGGCCGTACCGGATCGAACCGCTCGCGCCGCCCCGGGGGGTGCGCTCCCGCGCCGGAGCCGTGCGGCTGCCAGTGCGGGGGGCGGAGGAGGCCGTCCTGCTCGCCTCCTCCCCCGGGGCGTGCCCGCTCAGCCGTGGTCGTGGCCCAGCGGGTCGCCCTCCGCCTCGGTGCCGGGGCCCGGGCCGACCTTGATCTCGAAGTCGCCGTCGTACCTCTTGTGGCCTTCGATCACGGCGAGTTCGACGGCCTCGGAGCCCATCTCGCCGCGCACGATGACGGGGTCCCGGCGCAGGTCGCGCATGAGGGCGACGCACATGCCGATCATCACGAGGACGAAGGGCGCGGCTGCCAGGATCGTGAGGTTCTGCAGGCCGGTGAGCGCGTCGCCCTGGCCGCTGCCGACGAGCAGCATGATGGCGGCGACGGCTCCGGTCACCACACCCCAGAACACGACGACGAAGCGGCCGGGTTCCAGAGCGCCCCTCTGGGAGAGCGTGCCCATCACGATGGAGGCGGCGTCGGCTCCGGAGACGAAGAAGATGCCGACCAGGATCATCACCAGCAGACTGGTGGCGGTCGCGATGGGGAACTCCTGGAGGAGGCCGAAGAGTTGACCCTCGGGGGTGTCCTCGCCGGCGAGTCCGCCGCCCTCCTTCAGCTTCATCCCCGTACCGCCGAAGATCGCGAACCAGACGAGGCTGACGGTGCTGGGCACGAGGATGACGCCACCGACGAACTGCCGGATGGTGCGGCCCCGGCTGATCCGGGCGATGAACATGCCGACGAAGGGCGTCCAGGAGATCCACCAGGCCCAGTAGAAGACGGTCCAGCTGCCGAGCCAGTCCGCGACGCCCTCGCCGCCGCTGGCCTCGGTGCGGCCGGCGAGCTGCGGCAGGTCGCCGAGGTACGCGAAGATCGACGTGGGCAGCAGGTCGAGCACGATGATCGTGGGGCCCGCGATGAACACGAAGACCGCGAGGATCAGGGCGAGCACCATGTTGGTGTTGGACAGCCACTGGATGCCCCGCTCGATGCCGGAGATGGCGGAGGCCACGAAGGCGAGGGTCAGTACCGCGATGATCGCGACGAGCAGACCGGTGCTCACGTCGTCCATCCAGTTCAGCTCCTGGAAGCCGGAGCCGATCTGGAGGGCGCCCAGGCCCAGCGAGGCGGCGGAGCCGAAGACGGTGGCGATGATCGCGAGGATGTCGATCACCCGTCCCCCGGCGCCGTTGGCGTGCTTCTCCCCGATCAGCGGGGTGAAGACCGCGCTGATCGTCTGGCGCCGGCGCTTGCGGAAGGTGCTGTAGGCGATGCCGAGGCCGACCACCGCGTAGATCGCCCAGGGGTGCAGCGTCCAGTGGAAGAGGGTGGTCGCCATCGCCGTCTCCATGCGTTCGCCGGAGTTGGCGGGGTTCGTGCCCGGGGGCGGGGTCGTGTAGTGCGAGAGCGGCTCGCTGACGCCGTAGAACATCAGGCCGATGCCCATGCCGGCGCTGAACATCATCGCGACCCAGGAGACGGTCTTGAACTCGGGTTCCTCGCCCTCGGCGCCCAGGTGGATGCGGCCGTAGCGGCTGATCGCGAGCCAGAGCGCGAAGACGACGAAACACGAGGCGGCGAGCATGAAGGCCCAGCCGCCGTTGTGGATCAGGCCGTTCAGCATCTTCGTGGACACGCTCTCCAGCGAGTCCGTGCCCGCCCAGCCCCAGATCACGAAGGCCACAGTGATGACGGCGGTGACGCCGAACACCACTCGGTCCGTGCTGCCGTGGCCGGAAGCGTCCGACGGACCCTCCCGGCCACCTCTCTTCTTCAGATCCTCAGTCATCTGCGGCACCTTCCCCGGTGAACGGTGGATACGCCGGTTCCACGTCGTCTCCCAGGACCTACCACAGATCCCGTCGATCTCAGCCGTTTGAGCAGTCGGTGTCGGGCTCACCGGCCGTGATGCGGTACGGGGCGCGCTCGTCGAGGAGCAGTGGGACGAGGGCGCGCAGGGACTGGCGGAGCGGGACCAGGGCGCCCGTGGAGGTCGCCTTCGACTTCACTCCGTGCAGCGCCAGTTCGTCCTTCACCTGCCGGTACTGGTCGGTGGTGAGCCGGTAGCCGCAGGGCGGGTCCTGGATCACCTCGGCGGGTTCCGGCTGGTCGTTGTCGGCGCCGCCGACGTAGACGGGCCCGGTGTCGGCGAAGCCCGCGAGCCGGGCCCTGCCGGTCGCCGACTCGACCTGTCCGCGACGGACCTCGGTGAAGTCGAACAGGCCGTCCAGCGCCGCTAGTTGGGAGTACACCCGACGCCGGTTGTTGAGCGACTCGTCGGCCTTCTCCTCGTCGGTCAGGGGATCGACGCGGCTCTCGATGAGCAGGCCCACCGAGTGCTTGATGCCGGACATGTTCCGCAAAATGCGTTCCTGACCGTCGCCGGCGACCTGCTTGATCGGCTCGCCGGTAACGGGGTCGGTCCAGATGCCGTACGTGCCCGTCGAGTGACCGGAGCCCGCGGCGGCGGGGCGCACATACGACTGGGACAGGGTCCGCGCCTCGTCGTGGACGTCGGCGTCCGTGTTGAGGTTGCGCGGCCACAGGTCGAACAGGTCCTTGTCGTAGTACGGGGGTGTGGCGCCGTACTCGTGCAGGTCGTAGATCACGTCGGGGCGCTGGTCACGGACGACCGCGGCCATGGCGCGTCCCTCGGCGGTCGCCAGCGCGAGGTGGTCGCGGTTGATGTCCACGCCGTCGCTGTTGCCCCGGGTGTCGGCGGCCCGGCCGTCGGGGTTGGCGGTGGGCACGACGAGCAGGGTGGTGCGCTCCAGGAAGCGCCGGGTCTGCCGGTCCTTCGCGAAGGCCAGGTCGCGGACGGTGGACAGACAGGCCTCGCGGCCGGAGGGCTCGTCGCCGTGCTGGCTGCACACCAGGAGCACCTTGTTGGGGGTGGGGCGGGTACCGATCCGGACCAGTTGGAGCGGGCGGTCCTGCTTCGTCGTACCGATACGGGTGACGGAGACCCGGTCGCTCGCCTTGTCGACGGCCCTGAGGAAACTCTGCTCCTCGGGCTGGGTCGTCCAGCGGGCGCCGTTCGACTCCTCGAAGCCGGTGCGGGGCGGGGAGTCGGCGGCCTGGGCGGGGACCGCCACGAGGGACGCGGCGAGGGCTGCCGCGGCAAAGGTCAGGGTGCGGGTTCGGGGGCGGGTCACTGGCCTCCCTCCGGGATGCGGTGAGTGGTGCGCGGTGCGGACACGCCGTCGAGGGGCGTGGCCCCGGGGGCCGCGGCGACGGATCCCGCCGTGGCGCGGGCGAAGGCGTGGGCGCCGCCGACCAGCGGGACGCGGGCCTTCGTACGGGAGAGGTCGAGGGTGAGGGTGGGCTTGGTCGACGGCGGGTCGATCAGGTCCTTGTCCGTGCCCGCGACGATCAGGGCGAGGCGGTGGCCGGCCGGGACGACGTGGTCGGTGGCCGCCAGGTCGAGGGTGATCGTGTACGCCTTGCCCGGGGTGAGCGGCAGGCCCTTGCGGTCCGAGGCGTGGTTGCCCAGGTCGGCCCAGCCGCGGCTGACCACGGTGTAGTCGACGTCGGCGGTCTTGGCCTCGGTCTCCTTGAAGCAGGCGCTGTCGCCGGTGGTGCTCGCGCCCCAGCAGGTGCGGTCGGTGAGCGTGGTGATGCCCTCGCCGCTGGTCGCGTAGTCACGGATGGTGTCGGGGCCGAGGTCGACCAGGACGGCGGAGAGGTGGGCCGTCGAGGTGGTCGGGGTCGCGGTGACGGTGACCTCGGAGGAGCCGGACAGCCGCAGGTCGCGGGTGAGCGGCTTGGTCACGAAGCCCGCCTTGTCGGGGGTGGGCCGGTCGATGTGGGCGGCCCAGTCGGTCTCGCCGTGCTGCGGGTCGTCGGTGAAGGTCTCGGTGCCGTTGCCCTTGCGCAGGCCGAGGGTGCCGACGCCGGCCTGGCTGCCCTCGGCGGGGCGCAGGGTGGTCGTGTCGGTGCCGCGCGGCGGCCAGACCTTCGAGGTGACCCACTGGTCGGGGTGGCGCTCGATGTCGGCCATCGGCTCGCGGTCGATGCCGTTGTCGTAGCCGAGGAGTTCGTGGTCGAACCAGCGGTGCAGGGTCTCCACCCACTCGGCGCGGCGGAAGTCGAAGGGGTCGACGTGACCGGTCTGGGAGAGCCAGATCTTGCGCTCGACGCCGTTCTTCGCGAGGGCGTCCCACCACTGGCCGACGTGCTTCATCCGGACGTTGAGGTCCTGCATGCCGTGGATGAGGAAGACGCTGGCCCGGACCTTGCGGGCGTCCTTCACGTAGTCGCGCTCGGTCCACAGGGGCGTCCAGTCCCCGGTGCGCGGGGCACCGTCGACGAGCGCCTGCTGGACGGCGCCGCACCGGGCGCGGGCGTCGGGGCTGTCGACGTAGTCGGACAGCGCGTCGGGGCCGGAGTCGTACAGCGGGGCGCCCTGCTGGAAGTAGTAGTCGTACCAGGAGGAGATGGCGCTGATCGGGACGATGGTCTTCAGGCCCCCGACCCCGGTGGCGGCGACGCCGTTGGCGATGGTGCCGTCCCAGCTCTTGCCGATCATTCCGGTGCGGCCGTTGGTCCACGTCGCTTCGGCCTTGGTGGTGCCGGTGCGGGTCGTGTACGCCTTGGCGCGGCCGTTCAGCCAGTCGACGACGGCCTTCGCGGAGAGGATGTCGGAGCGGCCGCCGACGTCCACGCAGCCGTCGGAGCGGTTGGTGCCGGCGAGGTCGACGCCGACGAAGGCGTACCCGCGAGGCACGAAGTAGTTGTCGTAGAACAGCGGCATCCGGACGACGGCGCCGTTCGCGTCGTACGTCTTCTTCTGGCTTTCGTTGCCGCGCCCGCAGCAGGAGTAGTACGGGCTGGCGTCCATGATGACGGGCACCTTGCGGCCCTGCGCGGCCGCTTCCCGGGGCCGGACGACGTCGACGGCGACGCGGTCCTTCTCGCCGTCCCGGTCGAGGTCGAGTCCCGTGTCCACCCATACGGCCTCGCGGATGGCGTTCTCGTACGAGTGGACGGGCCTGCTCTCCCGCGGGGCGGCGTGGGCCGTCGCGGGGGCGAGGAACGTGGCCAGCAGGGCGGCTGTGGCCACCGCCGCGAGCTGTCTCCAGATCGTGAAGCGCATGCGTTTCGGCATGCGCGGACGGTACATCGGTGAACTCCCATGCAGAAGAGGGCGGCTGACGGCGTATGAGGTCCCGTGTGGCCGATAAACGCCCCTGGGGCGGGCTGGCCCATTGCGGCCGAATGGCGATCGTGTGACAGCGGTGGTCATGGACACACCGGAGCCACAGGTACTGAATAGGCTCCGGACAGACTTCGGGCCCCTACGACTTGGAGCTTTCGTGCACCGCAGAATCATGGCGCCGGGCGCACTCGCAGCCGCCACTCTGATGCTGGCGATCCCGGCGTCGGCCGCGAGCCACTCCCCCGGCGCTCCGGGCATCGGCGACCCCTACTACCCGGCCTACGGCAACGGCGGATACGACGTCTCCCACTACGACCTGCGGCTGAAGTACCAGCCGGCCACGGACGAGTTGGAGGGGACGGCGACCCTGCTGGCGAGGACGACGCAGGATCTGTCCCGGTTCAATCTGGACTTTCTGCTGGACGTCAGCGAGGTCCGGGTCAACGGCGTGAAGGCGTCGTTCGCGACCTCGGGCGAGCACGAGCTGGAGATCACACCGAAGAAGCCGCTGGCCAAGGGCACGGACGTCACGGTGGTCGTGCGCTACCGAGGGGTGCCGTCGTCGAAGAAGGCGTACGGCTTCACCAGCTGGCACCGCACCCCGGACGGCGGGGTCGGGGCGAACGAACCCGAGGCCGCCTGGTGGTGGTTCCCCAGCAACGACCACCCGCTCGACAAGGCGACGTACGACGTCTCGGTGCAGGTCCCGGACGGCACCCAGGCCATCTCCAACGGCACCCTGCAGTCGACGAGTTCACGGCTGGGCTGGACCCGCTACAACTGGCGCTCGAACAAGCCTCAGGCGACGTATCTCGCCACGCTCGCCGTCGGCAGGTTCGACGTGACCACAGGGACCAGCGAGAGCGGCATCCCGGTCATCAACGCCTACAGCAAGGACCTGGGCGACAAGACCGGTGCGGCGAAGGCGAGCATCGAGCGGACCGGGGAGATCGCCGACTGGCTCTCCGGGTATTTCGGGCCGTACCCCTACAACGCGCTCGGCGGGTACGTCCCGAACACCGACACCGGGTACGCGCTGGAGACGCAGACCCGGCCGTTCTACAGCCCGGCGAACTTCGCCAACGGGTCGAACACCTCCGTCGTCGTCCATGAGCTGGCCCATCAGTGGTACGGCGACCTGGTGTCCGTCAAGGACTGGAAGGACATCTGGGTCAACGAGGGCTTCGCGCGGTACGCGCAGTGGCTGTGGTCGGAGCACGAGGGCGAGGGGACGGCGCAGGAGATCGCCGACTACGTGTACGCCTCGCGTGCGGCCGGCGATGCCTTCTGGAAGGTGCGGCCCGGTGACCCCGGTCCGGAGAACCAGTTCCACATCGCGGTCTACGACCGGGGCGCGCTGGCCCTGCAGGCGCTGCGCAACGAGATCGGTGACGACGCCTTCTTCGCCATCCTCAAGGGCTGGACGCAGAAGTACGCCTACGGCAACGCGTCGGTGGCCGACTTCCAGCGGTACGCCGAGGAGGTGTCCGGGCAGCCGCTGGCGGCGCTCTTCGACACCTGGCTGTTCCAGCCGTCGAAGCCGGGCGCCGCCGCGGCGGGGGCGGCTTCGATCGCGAGGGCGTCCGGTGTTCCCGGGCAGCCTGCGTCCTGGAAGAAGATCGCCGCGACGAACGGCGTGCACGAGCACTGAGTCCGCGCCGCTCAGAGCGTGGCAGTGCGCCTGAGTAGTTCGGTCACGTCCATCGGGGCCGTCTCCGTCGACGGCACCGTGCAGGCATGGGCGCCGGCCACCGCGCCGTACAGAGCGCACCGGTGCGGTGGCTCGCCGGCCAGACGGCCGTGGAGGAAGGCGGCCGCGAAGGCGTCGCCGGCGCCGTTGGAGTCCACCACCGGCGCCGGTGGGGCCACCGGGGGAACGTGCGTGACCTCGCCGTCGGTCAGGAGGTACGCGCCCTCGGCTCCGGCGGTGGCGACGACCACCTCGGCCCTGCCCCGCTCGGCGATACGGCGCATGGTCCGCTCCGGGGCGGTCAGGGCGGCCGCGGAGAGGAACACCACGTCGGCGGTGTACGCGAACGGCTCGTGGTACGGGTTCTCGCCGTCCCAGTTGTGGAGGTCGGTGGAGAGGGTGAGGCCGGCCTCGCGGAGGATGGGCAGGGCGTGGGTGCAGGGGTGGGTGATCGACACATGCGCCTGACGGCTCGCCCCGGCGAGCGTCCGCAGCGTGTCCTCGGGGAACCGGTCGTCCGCGTGTGCCCTGCTGGTGTCGTACAGGGAGAGCCGGCGTCCGTCCGGCCCGACCAGGTTGACCGCGCGCTTGGTGCCGGCCGGCTGCGGGATCGCGGTCAGGGCGATGCCGTGCTCGCGGTGCAGGGCGCGGACGAGGTCGCCCTCGGGGTCGTCGCCGAGGAAGTCGACGTGGTGGGTGCGCAGGCCGAGGGCGCGCAGGCCGACCGCGACGAAGTCCCCGGTCTGGCCGGCGCGGGTGCGGATCCCGCTGTCGATCATGTAGCTGTCGGCGTACGGGAGCGGCAGCTCGGGGACGTACACGATGGTGTCCACCCCGGCCCCGCCCAGCACGAGAACGTCGATGTCGCGGCTCAACTGGCGCTCTCCCCATGGTCGTGGACCGTGACGGCGAATCTACTCCGCTGCGTGGGACGGTCTTCTCGCTATGGGCCTTCCGGACAGTGGGTGCCTGCGGCCCCTACGTGGCTGGTCGCGCAGTGCCCCGCGCCCCTTCGGGCGCGTGCCTGACCGCAGGACGACAAGGGGCGGCCCCCTTCCCCCTTCACCGACGGAACGGTGGCGTCACCCCGGATGTGAGTGATCTCCGACATGACGCCACCGTAGAGCCCGCCACTGACAACGGCCTCCGATCACCCCTTACTTCGTGAGGTCGGTCAGCTCCCGGTCCTCCGCGCGGGCGACCCGGCGGCGGATCGCGAACCAGCCGACGATCAGCATCAGGGCGATGACCGGGATGAGGAGGAGGGTCTTGCGGCCGACCTCGGGGTCGTTCCACATCAGGCCGAGTACGGCGAGCAGGAAGGCGATGGTCACGAGTTCGGTGACCGGGCTGCCGGGGAGGCGGAAGCCGGGGCGGGTGACCAGGCCCGCCTTGGCGCGGCGGACGAAGAGCAGGTGGCAGATCATGATGATCACCCAGGTGCTGATGATGCCGAGGGAGGCGACGTTCAGCACGATCTCGAAGGCCTGGCTGGGCATGAGGTAGTTCAGGCCGACGCCGAGGACGCACACCGCGCAGGTGAGCAGGATGCCGCCGTACGGGACCTGGCTGCGGTTCATGCGGGCGGTGAACTTCGGGGCCGAGCCCGCCATCGCCATCGAGCGGAGGATGCGGCCCGTGGAGTACAGGCCGGAGTTGAGGGAGGACATCGCCGCCGTCAGGACCACGAGGTTCATCACGTCACCCGCGCCCTCGACGCCGATCTTCGACAGCACCGTGACGAAGGGGCTCTCGTCGGCCGAGTAGACCGAGCCGGGCAGGAGAAGGGCGAGGAGGACGACCGAGCCGACGTAGAAGAGGCCGACGCGCCACATGATCGAGTTCACCGCGCGCGGGACGACCTTCTCCGGCTCGGCGGTCTCGCCCGCGGCGACGCCGACCAGTTCCAGGGCGGCGTACGCGAAGATCACGCCCTGCATGACGAGGACGACGGGCATCATGCCGTGCGGGAAGACACCGCCGTTGTCGGTGATCACGTCCAGGCCCGGGGTCTGGCCGCCGACCTCGTGCTGGGTGGCGAGCAGGAAGATGCCCACGAGCATGAAGGCGACGAGGGTGGCGACCTTGATGATCGCGAACCAGAACTCCATCTCGCCGAAGATCTTCACCGAGATCAGGTTCACCGCCAGGACCACCGCGAGGGCGGCCAGGGCCAGGACCCACTGCGGGATGTCCGTGAACATGCTCCAGTAGTGCGTGTAGAGCGCGATCGCGGTGATGTCGGCGATGCCGGTCGTCGACCAGTTCAGGAAGTACATCCAGCCGGCGACGTACGCGCCCTTCTCGCCGAGGAACTCACGCGCGTACGACACGAAGGAGCCGGACGAGGGGCGGTAGAGCACGAGTTCGCCGAGGGCACGGACGACGAAGAAGGCGAAGATGCCGCAGACCAGGTAGGCGATCGCCAGCGCCGGGCCCGCGTTGTGGAGGCGGCCGCCGGCGCCGAGGAAGAGGCCGGTGCCGATGGCCCCGCCGATGGCGATCATGTTGACGTGGCGGGCCTTGAGGTCCTTGCTGTAACCGGCGTCGCCCGCGTCCGCGGGCATCTGGGCCGCGTCGCTGCGAGGTGCGGCCACGGCCGTGTTCACGGCGTCCTTGCTCACGGGGGTACCACTCTCTGGTGCGCCCGAGCGGGTCTCGCTCGGGTGTCCGGACGTACGTATGGTCTGCGCCCTCGGTAAAGACGCAGACCAAGGGGTCACCTTCCCCCAGAGGCGCGGCTCACGCGGTGGCGCGCGTCACAGAGCGTTACTTCTCACAGGGAACCTCCGCACCGTCCTCATCGGTCACCGGAGGTGTCACAGCACCGGTGAGACAGCGATACTGCTGCACATGACGACCGGCACCGAGGAGATGACCCTCACGATCGACGAGCTGGCCGCGCGGGCGGGTGTGACGGTCCGCACGGTGCGGTTCTACGGCACCAAGGGGCTGCTGCCGCCTCCGGTGCTCGGTCCGCGCAGAGTGGGCCACTACGGGCGGGAGCACCTGGCCCGGCTGGCGCTCATCGAGGAGCTGCAGCAGCAGGGGATGACGCTGGCGGCGATCGAGCGGTATCTGCAGCAGCTGCCGCCGGACCTGGACGCCCATGACCTCGCCATTCACCGGGCCGTGGTGGCCTCCTGGGCGCCGGACGCGGTGGAGACGGTGACGCGGGGGGAGCTGGAGCGGCGGGCGGGGCGGGGGCTCGGCGACGAGGACGTGGAGCGGCTGGTCGCGATGGGGGTGGTCGAGCCGGGCGACGGTGTCGGTGACGCCGACGGTGACTACCGGGTCGACCTCGGGCTGCTGCGGCTGGGCGTGGGGCTGCTGGACGTGCCGCTGTCGCAGGAGGCGATCCTCGCGGCGCGCAAGGTCCTCATCGAGCACTCGCGTGCCGCCGCGCACGAGCTGGCGCGGCTCTTTCGCGGCGAGGTGTCGGAGCGTGCCGCGCAGGACGTGAAGTCGCTGTCCGCGTATATGCAACCCGTGGTGGTGCAGGCACTGTTGACGACCTTTCAGCGGTCGTTGCGCGAGGAGCTGCGGGAGTGGCTGGGCGGCATGCCGCAGGACGCCGGATCCCCCTGACAGATCTCGCCCCCGCCGCCCCTACCCGTCCCATCCCCTGGGGGCTGCGCCCCCAGACCCCCGCTTTCGGCCCTGAAGGGGCCTCGTCCTCAAACGCCGGACGGGCTGAAGATGCCTGGGCCGGCGTTTTGTGGCGGAGCCCCCTGCGGGTGGGTGGGGGTTCGGGACGGTGGTGGCCTTGTCCTCAAACGCCGGACGGGCTGAACTACTCAGCCCCTCCGGCGTTTGAGTAGCGGGGTCTGGGGCGGAGCCCCAGAAGGATGGGACGGGTAGGGGCGGCGGGGGCGAAGACACTCCCCCGCGCCCGGCGTCAGGCGTCAGGCGTCCCCGAACCGCTCCCCCTTCTCCGCCTTCTCCACCAGCAGCGCCGGCGGAGCGAAGCGGTCCCCGTACCGCTCCGCCAGCTCACGCGCGCGTGCCGTGAAGCCGGGGACGCCGCCCTCGTAGCCGTTGATGTACTGCAGGACACCTCCGGTCCAGCCCGGGAAGCCGATGCCGAAGATGGAACCGATGTTGGCGTCGGCGACGGACGTCAGGACGCCCTCCTCCAGGAGCCGGACCGTGTCCAGGGCTTCGGAGAACAGCATGCGTTCCTGCATGTCCCGGAAGGGGATCCGCGCGCCCTCGCGGGTGAAGTGCTCGCGCAGGCCCGGCCACAGGGCCACCCGCTTGCCGTCGGCGTCGTAGTCGTAGAAGCCCGCCCCACCGCTACGCCCCTCACGGCCGAACTCGTCGACCATGCGGTCGATGACCGCCTCGGCGGGGTGGGACGTCCAGGTGCCGCCCGCCTCCTCCACGGCCCGCCTGGACTCGTTGCGGATCTTGCGCGGCAGCGTGAGGGTCAGTTCGTCCATGAGGGAGAGGACCTTGGCGGGGTAGCCCGCCTGGGCCGCCGCCTGCTCGACCGACGCGGGCTCGATGCCCTCGCCGACCATCGCCACGCCCTCGTTGATGAAGTGGCCGATGACACGGGAGGTGAAGAAGCCGCGCGAGTCGTTGACGACGATCGGCGTCTTGTTGATCTGACGGACCAGGTCGAAGGCGCGGGCCAGCGCCTCCTCCCCCGTGCGCTCGCCCTTGATGATCTCGACGAGTGGCATCTTGTCGACCGGAGAGAAGAAGTGGAGGCCGATGAAGTCGGCCTGGCGGTCCACACCCTCGGCCAGCACCGTGATCGGCAGGGTCGACGTGTTGGAGCACAGCAGCGCGTCCGGCTCGACGATGCCCTGGATCTCCTGGAACACCTTGTGCTTGAGCTCGGGGTTCTCGAAGACGGCCTCGATGACCGCGTCGCAGCCGGCCACGCCCTGGGGGTCGGCCGTGGGCGTGATGCGGGCCAGCAGCGCGTCCGCCTTCTCCTGCGTCGTACGGCCCCGGGAGACCGCCTTCGCGCACAGCTTCTCGGAGTAGCCCTTGCCCTTGACGGCGGCTTCGAGCGTCACGTCCTTCAGGACGACCTCGATGCCCGCGCGGGCGCACGAGTAGGCGATGCCCGCGCCCATCATGCCGGCGCCCAGGACGGCGACCTTGCGGACCTTGCGCGGCTCGATGCCCTTGGGTCGGTTGGCGCCGGAGTTGACGGCCTGGAGGTCGAAGAAGAACGCCTGGATCATGTTCTTGGACGTCTGGCCCGCCGCCAGCTCGACGAAGTAGCGGGCCTCGATGACCTGGGCCGTCTCGAAGTCGACCTGCGAGCCCTCGACGGCGGCCGCGAGGATGTTGCGCGGGGCCGGGTAGGGGGCGCCGTTCGTCTGCTTGCGCAGGCCGGCCGGGAAGGCGGGCAGGTTCGCCGCGAACTTGGGGTTGGCGGGCGTACCGCCGGGGATCTTGTAGCCCGGCTTGTCCCAGGGCTGCTGCGATTCGGGGTGGGCCTCGATGAAGGCGCGGGCCTTGGCGAGCAGCTCCTCCTGGGTGGCGGCCACGTCGTCGATCAGGCCGTTCTGCAGGGCGCGCTGGGGGTTGTACTGGGTGCCCTGGAGGAGGACCTTCAGGAGCGCGTCGGCGATGCCCAGGAGGCGAACGGTGCGCACGACGCCGCCTCCGCCCGGCAGCAGGCCGAGGGTGACCTCGGGGCAGCCGATCTTGGAGCCGGGCGCGTCGAGGGCGATGCGGTGGTGGCAGGCGAGCGCGATCTCGTAACCGCCGCCGAGGGCCGCGCCGTTCATCGCGGCGACGACCGGCTTGCCCAGGGTCTCGATGCGCCGCAGCTGGCGCTTGATCGCCAGGCCGCCCTCGAACAGCTCCTGCGCGGTCTCGGGGGTGACCCGGATCAGGTCGCGCAGGTCGCCGCCCGCGAAGAAGGTCTTCTTGGCGGAGGTGATGATGACCCCGCGGATGGTGTCCTTCTCGGCCTCCAGCCGGTCGGTGATCACGGCGAGGGAGTCGCGGAACGCCTGGTTCATGGTGTTCGCGGACTGGTTGGGGTCGTCGAGCACGAGGGTGACGACGCCGGTGCGGTCCTGTTCCCAGCGGATGGTGGTGCTCTGCGTCATGACGGGGGTCTCCGTTGAAGTCTCTGAAGTCTCTTGGTTCCGCCGGGGATTCAGATGCGCTCGATGACGGTCGCGATGCCCATGCCGCCGCCGACGCAGAGGGTCGCGAGGCCGTACCGCTTGTCCTGGCGCTCCAGTTCGTCGATCAGGCTGCCCAGGATCATCGCGCCGGTCGCGCCGAGCGGGTGGCCGAGGGCGATGGCGCCGCCGTTGACGTTGACCTTGTCCAGGGACAGGCCCATGTCCCTGACGAAGCGCAGGACGACCGCGGCGAAGGCCTCGTTGATCTCGACGAGGTCGATGTCGTCGATGGTCAGCCCGGCCTTGGCGAGCGCCTTGCGGGTGGCGGGCGCGGGGCCGGTGAGCATGATGGTGGGCTCGGAGCCGGAGACGGCTGCGGAGACGATCCGCGCGCGCGGGGTGAGGCCGTAGCGGTCTCCGACCTCCTTCGAGCCGATGGCGACGAGGGAGGCGCCGTCGACGATGCCGGAGGAGTTGCCCGCGTGGTGGACGTGGTCGATCTTCTCGACCCAGTGGTACTTCTGGAGGGCCACGGCGTCGAAGCCGCCCAGGTCGCCGATGTCCGCGAAGGACGGCTTGAGCCCCGCGAGCGAGTCGGCGGTGGTGCCCGGGCGCAGGTGCTCGTCGTGGTCGAGGACGACGAGGCCGCTGCGGTCCTTCACCGGGACGACGGAACGGTCGAAGCGGCCCTCCTTCCAGGCCGTCGCCGCCCGCTCCTGGGAGAGCGCCGCGTACTCGTCGACGTCGCGGCGTGAGAAGCCCTCGATGGTGGCGATGAGGTCGGCGCCGATGCCCTGCGGCACGAAGTTGACGGCGAGGTTGGTCATCGGGTCGTTGAACCAGGCGCCGCCGTCCGAGGCCATCGGCACCCGGGACATGGACTCGACGCCGCCGGCGAGGACGAGGTCCTCCCAGCCGGAGCGCACCTTGGCGGCGGCCAGGTTGACGGCTTCCAGGCCCGAGGCACAGAAGCGGTTCTCCTGTACGCCCGCCACCGTGTCCGGCAGCCCGGCGGCGATCGCGGCGATCCGGGCGATGTCGGAGCCCTGGTCGCCGACCGGGCCGACGACGCCCAGCACGATGTCGTCGACGGCGGCCGGGTCGAGGCCGGGGAAGCGGTCGCGGATCTCGTGGATGAGGCCGACGACCAGGTCGATGGGCTTGGTGCCGTGCAGGGCGCCGTTGGCCTTGCCGCGGCCGCGCGGGGTGCGGATCGCGTCGTACACGTACGCTTCGGTGCTCACAGGGAAGCCTTTCGAGGGTGAGGGTCAGCCGAGCAAGGGAGCCTTAGCCGAGCAGGGAACGGCCGATGATCTCCTTCATGATCTCTGTCGTCCCCCCGTAGATGGTCTGGATACGGCCGTCGGTGAAGGCCCTGGCGACGGGGAATTCGCTCATATAGCCGTAGCCGCCGTGCAGTTGGAGGCAGCGGTCCGCGACCCGCTTCTGCAGCTCGGTCGCCCACCACTTGGCCATGGAGGCGTGCACGGCGTCGAGCTCGCCGTTGTCGTGGTCCGCTATGCAGCGGTCGAGGAAGGTGCGGGTGACGGCGCACTCGGTGGCCATCTCGGCGATCTCGAACCGGATGTGCTGCTTGGTGGCCAGCGGCCGGCCGAACGCCTCGCGTTCCTTGACGTACTCGGTGGTGATCTCCAGCAGGTGTTCGGCGGCGGCGATCGCCGAGACCGCGATGCTCAGCCGCTCCTGCGCGAGGTTCGTCATCAGGTGGACGAAGGCGCCGTTGAGGTCGCCGAGGAGATTCTCCTTGGGCACGCGGACGTCGCGGAAGAACAGCTCGGCGGTGTCCTGAGCCTTCTGGCCGATCTTGTCGAGGTTGCGGCCGCGCTCGAAGCCGTCCATGCCGCGCTCGACGACGAGCAGCGACAGCCCTCGCGCGCCGCCCTCGGGGGTCGTCTTCGCGACGACGATCACCAGGTCGGCGAGGATCCCGTTGGAGATGAACGTCTTGGAGCCGTTGAGCACCCAGTGGTCACCGCGGTCCTCGGCGTGGGTGCGGATGCCCTGGAGGTCGGAGCCGGCGCCGGGTTCGGTCATGGCGATGGCCGTGATCAGCGAGCCGTCGCAGAAGCCGGGCAGCCAGCGCTGCTTCTGCTCGTCGGTGGCGAGCGAGGTG
Source organism: Streptomyces sp. V4I8 (assembly GCF_041261225.1). Classification (GTDB taxonomy): domain Bacteria; phylum Actinomycetota; class Actinomycetes; order Streptomycetales; family Streptomycetaceae; genus Streptomyces. The sequence goes on along the minus strand of NZ_JBGCCN010000001.1, from coordinate 8,842,212 downwards.
AGGTACGGGCCGATGATGTCGTTGTGCAGGCCGAGGGCGAGGCCCGGGGCGCCCGCGCGGGTGAACTCCTCGGCGAGGACGGCGCTGTAGCGGAAGTCTGGGGTGCCGCCGCCTCCGTACTCCTCGGGGACGGCGAAGCCGAGCAGGCCCTGCTTGCCGGCCGCGCGCCAGGCGTCGCGGGAGACGATGCCGTCCTTCTCCCACTGCTCGTAGTGCGGCAGCACCTCCCTGGCCAGGAAGCTGCGCACGGTCGCGCGGAACGCGTCGTGCTCGGGGGCGAAGATCTGCCGCTTCATGCGAGGCCCTTCGTCGCGGGGCCGTCCGTGTCGGCGCCCTTCATCAGGTCGGGTACGTCCCAGTCGCGCGCCACGCCGGCGGTGTCCGCGCCGGGCTGGGCCGGGCCGCTGCGTACGGCCGTCGGGGTCGCGGCGAAGCGGGGCGCGGGGGCGGGCTGGGTGATGCCGCCGTGGTCGGTGAAGGTGCCTCGGGCGGCGAGGTGCGGGTGGTGCGGGGCCTCACGCAGGGACAGGACGGGGGCCACACAGGCGTCGGAGCCCTCGAAGACGGCCGTCCACTCGTCCCGCGTACGGGACTTGAAGCGGGTCGCGACCGCCTCGCGCAGCTCGCCCCAGCGGGACCAGTCCTTACGGGCGTCCGCGTGCTCCTCGATGTCGAGCAGCCGCAGGAACTCGGCGTAGAACTGCGGCTCCAGGGCGCCGACGGCCATGTACTTCCCGTCGGCCGTCGCATAGGTCCCGTAGTAGGGGCAGCCGCCGTCCAGCAGGTTGGCGCCGCGCCGGTCCTGCCAGCCGCCGGCGGCCAGCATGCCGTGGATCATCGCGGAGAGGTGGGAGGTGCCGTCGACGATGGCGGCGTCGACGACCTGGCCGGTACCGGTGGCGCGCGCGTGGTGGAGGGCGGCGAGGACGCCGACGACGAGGTAGAGCGAGCCGCCCGCGTAGTCGCCGACCAGGTTGGCGGGGACGGCGGGCGGTTCGTCAGGGCTGCCGATCATGCCGAGGGTGCCGGTGAGGGCGATGTACGCGATGTCGTGGCCGGCGCGGTGGGCGAGCGGCCCTTCTTGGCCCCAGCCGGTCATGCGGCCGTAGACCAGCCCGGGGTTGCGGGCGTGGCAGGCCTCGGGACCGACGCCGAGGCGTTCGGCGACGCCGGGGCGGTTGCCCTCGATGAGGATGTCGGCGCGGGCGGCGAGGTCGAGGACGCGCGCGGGGCCGTCGGGGGACTTCAGGTCGACGATCACCGAGCGCTTGTTGCGGTTGGTGATGTCGTACGCGGTGTCGATGGCGAGTCCCGTGCCGCCGGGCCGGTCCACGCGGACGACGTCGGCGCCGAGATCGGCCAGGAGCATGGCGGCGAACGGGCCGGGCCCGATTCCGGCCAGCTCGACCACGCGCACGCCGGTGAGCGGGCCCTGTCCTGGCGTCGTCGCCATGCTGCCCCCAGGGGTATGACACAACTGCTGTAACACCAGCGATGCTAAGAACATGCGCCGATGGACACAAGAGCAAGCGCTTAGGAAGTTACCCGCCGGAAGCCCGGACGCGAACCCGCCCCGACGGAATCAGCGGGCGTCCAGCTCCGCTATCAGCCGCTTCGGCGCGATCGTGCGGTAGCTCTCCTCCACCCAGTCGCAGAGCAGCTCCGCCGCCGGGGCGCCCTGCTGCTCCAGCGGGATGCTCACCCAGCCGGACTTGCCGAGGCCGTATCCGGCGGGCTCGGCGCCCGGGCAGGTCAGGGCGTGGGCGTGGGCGGACTCGTCCTTGAGCTTCACCGTGACGCCCAGCGGATAGCTGCCGTCGTCGACGCCGAGGAAGACGAACACCTTCTTGTTGACCTTCGCGACCGTCTCGCCCCACGGGAACTCCTCGACCGCACCGGGCATTCCGAGCGCGAACTCGCGCACTTTTTCCCACTTCTTCAGGGCAGACCTGGGCACGGCCACCGCTTACCTCCGGGCTCGTCGTCGGGCTCCGCACACCTCACGCTAGCCTCGGCCACCGACAACGGCGCGTGCTGCGAGACCGAGGGGTGTCATGACCAGGCTGAACAGGACGGATCGCCCGTACGACATCGTGCTCTTCGGAGCGACGGGCTTCGTCGGGATCCTCACCGCGGAGTACCTGGCCGCGCGGGCACCCGAGGGGCTGCGCTGGGCGATCGCCGGGCGCAGCAAGGAGAAGCTGGAGCGACTGCGCGAGCGGCTGCCCGGCGGGGCGGGGATCGGGCTGCTGGAGGCGGATGTCGCCGATCCGGCCTCGATGCGGAGTCTCGCCGAGCACGCGCGCGTGGTGGCCACGACGGTGGGCCCGTACGTGAAGTACGGCGAGGATCTCGTCGCGGCCTGCGCGGAGACCGGGGCCGACTACCTCGACCTCTGCGGTGAGCCGGAGTTCGTGGACCTGACGTACGTCCGGCACGACGCACGCGCGCGTGAGACGGGTGCGCGGCTGGTGCACGCCTGTGGCTTCGACTCGATTCCGCACGACCTGGGCGCGTACTTCACGGTCCAGCAGCTGCCGGAGGGTGTGCCGCTGACGGTGGACGGGTTCGTGACCGCGGACGCCATGTTCTCGGGCGGCACGTTCGCGTCGGCCCTGAACCAGTTCTCGCGTGGGCGCCAGATGCTGTCCGCCGCGCGCGACCGGGGCCGCCACGAGCCGCGGCTGATGGGGCGTCGGGCGCATGCGCCGACGGGTGCGCCACGTTTCGCCAAGGAGGTGGGCGCCTGGGCGGTGCCGCTGCCGACGATCGACCCGCAGATCGTCAAGCGGTCCGCGCGGGCCCTCGATCGGTACGGCCCCGACTTCCGCTACCGCCACTACGCCGCCGTACGGCATCTGCCCGTCGTCCTCGGCGGGGTCGCGGCGGTCGGCGCACTCGCCACGGCCGCCCAACTGCCGCCCGCGCGGCGCTGGTTGTCCGACCGGCTCAAGCCGGGCGACGGGCCGGGCCCCGAGAAGCGCGCGAAGAGCTGGTTCTCCGTCCGCTTCGTCGGCGAGGGCGGCGGCAGGCGAGTGTTCACCGAGGTGGCGGGCGGTGACCCCGGCTATGGCGAGACGGCGAAGATGTTCGCCGAGTCGGCCCTGTCCCTGGCCTTCGACGACCTGCCGCCCACGGCCGGCCAGGTCACGACGGCGGTCGCGATGGGGGACGCGCTGATCGAGCGGCTACGGACGGCGGGGATCACCTTCCGGGTGGCCGCCACCCGCTGAACCGATTCCGCCGAGGCCGTTCCCCCGGCGCGGGGAACGGCCCCCCGGGCCCCTAGAGGGGCCATCCCGCAAGGGTGTAGATCATCCCGACAATCCAGCCGAGCCCCGCCAGCGTGGCAACGACCAGCGCGGCCGTCACGGCCCGCTCGACGGGACGGTTGGGGTCGGCGAGGGGCTTCGGGGCGCGGTGCGTCGTCATGCGTCACAGCCTGCCGATCACGACAGGGAACGACATCCGTACGGGTACTCAGACGACGTACTCAGTCGGGATTCTCAGTCGGTTTCATCGCTCGGCGTCATCAGTCGACGGCCAGTCCCCCAGCGCTTCCGCGATCCGGTCCCGCACGGACGGATCGGGCGCGGAGACCGCGAGCCGTACGGCGATGGGGCCGATCTGCCAGCCCGCGTGATGGTCGAAGAAGGGAGCGGGCCCCGCCTCGTTGTGAGCGACTTTGCCGACCAGTTCCGCGAGACGGAGCAACAGCCGCTGCTGCTCCGTCGGGTGCTCCCAGGCATCGTGCCCTCGCCCGCGGACCAGCTCGAACACCTCACGCCCTTGGCTCCACCAAGTGCGGTCGGCCGCGAGTTCCACCGCGGCGTCGATCTCCGGAGTCCGGCCCAGGCCCTCCGCCGCCGCCGCGAGCACCCGACCCGCCCAGCTCACGGGCAGGGGCTGGCGCTCGAACACGGAACGCCCCCACGTCCGGGTGGGATCCGCCGCAGCCCGAGCGGCGAGCTCCGGCCTCGGACTGGTCGCCGCCTTGAGCGCCTGCCGGCACAGGGAGTCCGCGCGGCGGGTCGTTTCCGGCAGCCGGTACGCGGGGGTCAGGGCGAGCGTGTGGGCGCAGGCGTTGTCGAGGCTCATCCGGTGGCCGACGGAGACGAAGACCGGCTTGACGGTGTCGCGGGTGCGCAGGGCGCGGCCGACCTCCTCGGGGCCGGCGAGAAGGGGCGAGGCGGCGGCGCGCTCGGGGCCCGGGTCGTCATAGGTGAAGGTGAACGGGTTCTTCGCGACGCCGATCGTCGGCAGGCCGGTGAGGACGCCGAGGTGGCTGGCGAGCCCGAAGCGGCGGGGGTGGGCGAGGCCGTAGCCGTCGCAGACGACCAGGCCGGGCGGACAGGGCAGGGCGTCGAGGGCGGCCAGCACCGTGGGGATCTCGCGGAAGGCGAGCAGACCGGGGACGTACGGGAAGGAGATCCGGCCGACGGCCGTGGCCTCGGCGACGACGTCCAGAGTGGCCGCGTCGAGGACGACCGCCGCGGCCGCGACCACGTCCCGCTCGTCGTCGTAGGCCACGTCGACGCCGGTCACATGGCCGGATCCGGGCGGTGGGCCCGGCTCGTCGAGCACCACCCGCTCCCGCAGTTCGTCCTGGACGGCGCGGGCCTCTTCCTCGGTCGCGGGCCAGCCCGCGGGAATGCTTACGGTCGTCATGGTGGGCACGAGCGTACGGGCCCGGGGGTACGCTCGCGATCATGTTCGTGCTGGAGCTGACCTACACCGCCCCGATCGAGGACGTCGACGCCGTGCTGGAAGCCCATGTGGCGTGGCTCGACGAGCAGTACGAGCAGGGGGTGTTCCTCGCGTCCGGACGCAAGAACCCCCGCGACGGCGGGGTGATCCTCGCCGTCGCGGAGGACCGCGGACGCATCGAGGAGATCGCCGCGGGGGATCCGTTCGTCACCGCCGGGGTCTGCGCCTACCGCATCACCGAGTTCGTCGCCACGAAGACGGCGCCGGAGCTTCAGCGGTACCGCGAGACACCCCGCTGAACCTCACTTGCCCAGCGCCTGCTTGAGCTGGCTCTTGTTCATGTCCGAACGCCCGTGGATGTTGCGCTTCTTGGCCTCCTCGTACAACTGGTCCCTCGTGGGTCCCTGGGAGCCCTGGCCCGACCTCTGGCCGCCCCGCTTGCCCGAGGACATGTCCTGGGTGGACGTACGGCTGGCGGACTTGGACTCGCCGGACCGGGCGCGCTCCTTGTTCACCGTCCGCGCCGCGATCTCCTTGGCGCGCTTGGTGCTCTCGCCCCGGTCCTCGGCGCTCTCCTTGATGTGCTCGTACTGGCGTTCCCGCTTGGGGCTCGAACCGCGTGGCATGTCGGGTCACTCCTCTCGCAGTCGGCGCCCGAGTACCCACTTTGCGGCGTCAGCTCTCCAGACGCGCGACCCGGCCCTTCTCCCCCGCCGCCCAGCAGCCCAGGTCCGGCGTGCAGTCCACGGTGTCGTACGAGCCCGTGTCGACGGTCCGCCACGTGCGGCCGCCGTCGGTGGTCAGGTCGGTGCCGGTGGGGCCGACGGCGACGGCGGTGGTGCGGCTGTGCGGGAGCCAGGCGACGCCGGAGCGGTAGGCGGGCGGGGGCGTGTCGGCGGGCTGCCAGCGGCGACCGGCATCGTGGGTGCGCGCGGCGGCCTGCGGGGAGGTCTGGTCGGGGCGGTAGTCGCCGCCGACCGCGAGGCCGTGCGTACGGTCGCGGAAGGCGAGCGCGAAGACGCCACGGGCCGGGTCGCCCGCCGGGATCGGCGCGTCGGCGGCCGTCCAGGTCAGCCCCCGGTCGCGGGAGTGCAGTACACGCGCGCGTGCGGCCCCGCCGGTGGCCAGCCAGACGTCCTTCGGCCCGGAGGAGACCAGGCACTGCCCACTCGCCGCGAAGCCGGCCTCGCCCTCCAGGGCCGCGGGCATCCCGGCGTCGGGCAGCACCTTCCACGAGCGGCCGCCGTCACCGGTCGACAGGATGCGGAACCGGCCGTCGACCGGGTCGCTCATCGCCAGTCCGTGGCGGTGGTCGAAAAAGGTCATGCAGTCGTAGAAGGCTCGCGCGTCGGTGTTGCGGAAGGACTCGGTCCAGGTCACACCGCCGTCGTCGGTGCGGTACAGGCGGGACGCCTCGCCCTCTCCGATGGCCAGCACCACGGCCCGGCGCGTGTCGAACGCCTCCACGTCCCGGAACTGCAGCTCGCCGGCGCCGGGCGGCGAGACGTTCCGCCAGCTCGTGCCGCCGTCGGTGGTGCGCAGGACGGTGCCCTCGGTTCCGGCCAGCCACGCGGTGTTCCGGCTGACCGCTGACAACCCCCGGAAGCGCACCTCGGGGGTGCCGCTGTCCTTGAGCTCCCAGCGCGGCACCCGGCGCTCCGGCCCGTGCGCCTGCGCGGGTACGGCCGTCAGCGCGGCCAGCGCCGCCCCGCAGGCCACCCCCGCGGCGATTGTCCGAAACGTACGCCCCGACCGTCGCGTGCTCCCCGAACGCCTCATGGCGGGCGAAGCTAGCCCAGCACCCCGGCGGCGTCCAGATGGCCACACCAGTCACAGGTGACTTTCCCGGCACAGCAGGGCGAACGAGTCACCCCCGTGCATGAAGGCGGTGACAGAGGTCACTCGCCCTCCGTGTGCACGGATTGGCTGATTCCGTCGTCTCTATCAGTGCCCGGTCTCGTCCGCCGGAAGTTCGTCCAGCTGTCACAAGGGAGCATGGCGTTGTCCACCGTAATCGAGCAGCCCGTTGAGGCCCGTCTCGTCGCCGCCGCGCCGCGGATGCCGAGCATTCCGGCGACCCTGCACTACGACCGGCGCGACCCGTTCGCCGTCCGCATGACCTTCCCGGCCCCGGCCACGCTGGAAGGCGTGGACGTCTGCTGGACCTTCAGCCGGGAGCTGCTCGTGGCCGGCCTTGAGGGACCCGAGGGGCACGGCGACGTCCGGGTGCGGCCGTACGGGTTCGACCGTACGGTGCTGGAGTTCCACGCGCCCGAGGGTACGGCGGTCGTGCACATTCGGTCGGGTGAGGTGCGGCGGTTCCTGGAGGCGACGAGCGAGCTGGTGCCGCTGGGGCTGGAGCACCTGCAGCTGGACCTGGACCGGGATCTCGCGGAGCTGATCCGGGACGCCTGCTGAGGTCTCCCGAAGTGTCCTGGTGCGGGGTGTACCGCCGGCGCGGCCGGAAGGCCGATTAATTGCGTTGACACCCTCTCCGCCCCCTCCTACGGTGTACAGCGGTCCTGTTGCCGTCGATTGGAGAGGGACGTTGCTCGTCTGAGGTCCTGAGACACCGCGCCACACCTGAGGTGTGTTTGCGCTGCGTGCGACCTCGGCGTTCGAGCCGTCCTCCGGAGCAGGGCCTTCCGCATTTCCCTGACCTCTCCGAGGCCTCCCCGTCGGTCGCCGGTGTCTCGATACGCGTTTGCCCTTGATCGCTTCGAGCATCCGCGGAGGCCCGTATGTCTACTTCCATCACCTGTACGACCCTTTCCTTCACCTGGCCCGACGGCACCCCCGTCTTCGAGGGTCTCGACGTCGCGTTCGGCCCCGGCAGGACCGGACTCGTCGGCGTCAACGGGTCGGGAAAATCAACTCTGTTGAAGCTCATCGCCGGTGAGCTCACCCCGTCCGACGGCACCGTGCGCGTCGCGGGCGAGGTCGGGTACCTCCCGCAGAACGTCACGCTCGACACCGGCCTGAAGGTCGACGAGGCGCTCGGCATCGCGGAACGGCGCGCCGCGCTGCACGCCATCGAGGCGGGCGACGTGGCCGAGGAGCACTTCGAGACCGTCGGCGACGACTGGGACGTGGAGGAGCGGGCCGTGGCCACCCTCGGCGAACTCGGTCTCGGACACGTCGAGTTGGACCGCACCATCGGCGAGGTGTCGGGCGGCGAGTCGGTGCTGCTGCGGCTGGCCGCGCTGTTGCTGCGCCGCCCGGACGTCCTGCTGCTCGACGAGCCCACCAACAACCTCGACCTGTACGCGCGCAGGCGGCTGTACGCGGCCGTCGCGTCCTGGCCCGGGGTCATGGTGGTGGTCAGCCACGACCGCGAACTCCTGGACCTCGTCGACCAGATCGCCGATCTGCGCTCCGGGGAGGTCACCTGGTACGGCGGCAACTACTCCGCCTACGAGGAGGCACTCGCCACCGAGCAGGAGGCCGCCGAGCGCATGGTGCGGGTCGCCGAGGCGGACCTGAAGAAGCAGAAGCGCGAACTGGTCGACGCCCAGGTCAAGTTGGCCCGGCGGAAGCGGTACGGGCAGAAGATGTGGGACCAGAAGCGCGAGCCGAAGATCGTCATGGGTGCGCGCAAGCGGGCGGCACAGGAGTCCGCCGGCAAGCACCGCATCATGCACGAGGAGAAGCTCGCCGAGGCCAGGGAACGGCTCGACGAAGCGGTGGACGCCGTACGGGACGACGACGAGATCCGCGTCGACCTGCCGTACACGGCCGTACCGCCGGGGCGGACCGTCCTCACGCTCCAGGACCTGGAGTTGGCGTACGGTGCGCGGGTGACCGGCGGCGTCGATCTGCGCGGGCCGGAGCGGATCGCCCTCATCGGGCGCAACGGCGCGGGCAAGACGACGCTGCTGCGGACCATCGCCGGGGAGCTGGAGCCGGTGTCCGGAGAGGTCACGGCGCATGTGCCCCTGCGGTTCCTGCCGCAGCGGCTGGACGTGCTCGACGACGAGTTGTCGGTCGCCGAGAACGTGGCCCGGTTCGCGCCGGGCGCCACCAACAACCGGGTCCGGGCGCGGCTGGCCCGCTTCCTGTTCCGGGGCGCCCGCGCCGACCAGAAGGCGGCCACACTCTCCGGCGGCGAACGCTTCCGGGCGGCACTGGCGGCGCTGATGCTGGCCGAGCCCGCGCCGCAGCTGCTGATGCTGGACGAGCCGACGAACAACCTGGACATGGCGAGCGTACGGCAGCTCACCACGGCCCTGGAGTCGTACGAGGGGGCGCTGCTCGTGGCCAGTCACGACCTGCCGTTCCTGGAGTCGGTCGGCATCACGCGCTGGCTGATGGTGGAGGACGGAGAACTGAAGGAAATCACGCCAGAAGCTGTCGGGTATCCCGTCTAGCTTCGGCTTCATGCCCGATTTCACGCCCGATTTCATCACCATCACCGGAGCCCGGGAGAACAACCTCAAGGACGTCTCCCTCCGCATCCCGAAAGGCCGGCTGACCGTGTTCACCGGCCTTTCGGGCTCGGGGAAGTCGTCGATCGTCTTCGACACGATCGCGGTGGAGTCGCAGCGCCAGCTGAACGAGACCTTCACCTGGTTCGTGCGCAACCGGCTGCCCAAGTACGAGCGGCCGCACGCGGAGGCGCTGGAGGACCTCTCCCCCGCGATCGTCGTCGACCAGCGGCCGATCGGGGGTCACTCGCGGTCCACGGTCGGCACGATGACCGACATCCACTCGGTGATGCGCGTGCTGTTCTCCCGGCACGGCACCCCGAGCGCCGGCCCGGCGACCGCCTACTCCTTCAACGACCCCTCCGGCATGTGCCCGGAGTGCGACGGCCTGGGCCGTACGGTACGGCCGGACTGGGACCGCATCCTCGACGCGGACCGGACGCTCGCCGACGGGGCGGTCCGCTTCCCGCCGTTCGCGGCGGGCACCTGGCAGGGACAGGCGTACACCAACAGCGCCGACCTCGACCCGCACAAGCCCGTCGGGCGCTTCACCGCCGCGGAGCGGGAGTTCCTGATGCGCGGGCGGCCCGGCAGCAAGGTCACCGTCCATGGCACGGGCGGCACCTGGACCACCGACTACGAGGGGCTCGCCACCCGCTTCGAGCGGCTGTACCTGAAGCGGGACCTGTCGGCGATGAGCCAGAAGACCCGCGACCTGGTGCGGGAGTTCCTGGTGGAGGGCGCCTGCCCGGTGTGTGACGGGGCCCGGCTGAACGCGGCGGCGCTCGCGACCCGCGTCAACGGCCTGAGCATCGCCGACTGCGCGCATCTGCAGGTCACGGACCTGATCGCCGTGCTGAAGGACATCGACGACCCGGTCGCCGGGCCGATCGCCGGGGCCGCCGTCGCCGCCCTCGAACGCATCGACGCGATCGGCCTCGGCTACCTCAGCCTCGACCGCGAGACGTCCACGCTCTCCGGCGGCGAGGGACAGCGCCTGAAGACGGTCCGCCACCTGGGTTCCAGCCTGACCGGCATGACGTACATCTTCGACGAGCCCAGCGTCGGACTGCACCCGCGCGACGTCGGCCGCCTCGGCGACCTGCTGCTGCGGCTGCGCGACAAGGGCAACACCGTGCTGGTGGTCGAGCACGACCCGGACGTCATCGCGCTCGCCGACCACGTCGTCGACATGGGACCGGAGGCCGGCGCGGGCGGCGGACGGGTCGTGTTCGAGGGGACGCCGGGCGAGCTGGCCGGGTCGGGCACGGTGACCGGACGGTGCCTGGGGCGCCGTACGGCACTCAAGGAGGACGTCCGCGCGGCGAGCGGTGGCCTCTGGGTGAAGGGCGCCGACCGGCACAACCTGCGGGACGTGACGGTCGGGTTCCCGGCCGGGGTGCTCACCGTGGTGACCGGGGTCGCCGGGTCCGGGAAGAGCACGCTGGTCGCGGAGTTCACCGCCGCGCACGCCGACGCCGTGGTCGTGGACCAGTCGTCGATCGGGATCTCAGCGCGGTCGACTCCGGCGACGTACCTGGGAATCATGGACACGGTACGGAAGATCTTCGCGCGCGGGACGGGCGCCGAGCCCGGGTTCTTCAGCTTCAACTCCTCCGGCGCGTGCGGCACGTGCGAGGGCCGCGGGATCATCTACACCGACCTGGCCTTCATGGACCCGGTGACGACGACGTGCCACGACTGCGAGGGGCGGCGCTTCAGGGACGAGGTGCTGCGGCTGACCGTCGACGGCAGCTCCGTCGCGGACGTGCTGGAGATGACGGCCGAGCAGGCCCTGGGGTTCTTCCAGGACGCGGGAGTCCGGCGCCGCCTGCGCGCCCTGCGGGACGTGGGGCTGACCTACCTGACGCTCGGCCAGCCCCTCTCCACCCTCTCCGGCGGGGAACGCCAGCGCATCAAGCTGGCGACGCGGCTGCACCGCACCGGCGCGGTGTACGTCCTCGACGAACCTACGACCGGACTGCACATGTCCGACGTCGACGGGCTGCTCGGACTGCTGGACCGGCTGGTCGACGCGGGCAACACCGTCGTGGTCGTCGAGCACAACCTGGACGTGGTGGCGCACGCCGACTGGATCATCGACCTGGGGCCGGACGGGGGCCGTGACGGCGGCCGGGTGATCTTCGAGGGAACCCCGCGACAGCTCCTCGCCGCCCGCGGCTCCTTCACCGCGGAGCATCTCAGGAGGGCCACAGCCTGACACCGAGGGGTTTTGTACGGACGGGTAACACCTGCATGATGGCGGATCGGTGCCCGATGCATCAGGGCGCCGACACCTGCCACCGACCCGGAGATCCCCCGTGCCCAGCAAGAAGGCCCTCATCCGCCACCCCAGCCCGCGCCTCGCCGACGGCCTGGTGACACACATCGACCGGGAGAAGGTCGACGTCGACCTCGCGGTCGAGCAGTGGGAGGCGTACGCGGAGGCCCTGCGCACGCACGGCTGGGAGACGATCGAGGTGGACCCGGCCGACGACTGCCCCGACTCGGTGTTCGTCGAGGACACCGTCGTCATGTACAGGAACGTCGCGCTGATCACCCGGCCCGGCGCCGAGTCCCGGCGCGACGAGACCCTCGGCGTGGAGGAGGCCGTGGCCTCCCTCGGCTGCTCCGTGAACTGGATCTGGGAGCCGGGCACGCTGGACGGCGGCGACGTACTGAAGGTCGGCGACACGATCTACGTCGGCCGGGGCGGCCGTACCAACGCGGCCGGCGTCCAGCAGGTGCGGGCCGCCTTCGAGCCGCTGGGGGCGCGGGTCGTCGCCGTACCGGTGAGCAAGGTGCTGCACCTGAAGTCGGCGATCACGGCGCTGCCCGACGGAACGATTCTCGGGCGCATCCCGCAGCTCGACGTCCCGTCGCTGTTCCCGCGCTTCCTGCCGGTGCCGGAGGAGTCCGGGGCGCATGTGGTGCTGCTCGGCGGCGGCAAGCTGCTCATGGCCGCGAGCGCGCCGAAGACGGCGGAACTGCTCGCCGACCTGGGCCATGAGCCCGTGGTGGTGGACATCAGCGAGTTCGAGAAGCTAGAGGGATGTGTGACATGTCTCTCGGTCCGGATGCGTGATCTGTACGCCTGACCGGCCGGGCGCCACCCTCTTTAGCCCCAGGACCTGCGGGTCCTTGGGGCTTTGCGCGCACCCGGGAATTCCCGACCGAAACATGGCTGATCAGCAGTCTTTACACCGCTCTTAACCTACGGCTTCGTAACCTACGGTCTCGTAGCCTACGATTCCGTAGGTTCCCGGCAACCGCTCGCCGGTCAGTCTTCCCCTTGTTGTGCGTCCCCCTGGAGTTCCCGTGACGATCGCTTCCCCGCACCTCGGTAGTCCTGCCGTCTGGACCGACGCCCGGCTGCTGTACGCCTTGGAGGAAGTGGTCGAGACGGAGCTCAACCGGCATCTGAAGGTCACCAAGGACTGGATGCCGCACGAGTACGTGCCGTGGGGCGACGGCCGCAACTTCCCCGGTTTCTTCGAGGACGGCGAGGCCTGGGAGAAGGGGCAGTCCAAGGTCACCGAGATCGGCCGGATCGCCCTGGTCGTGAACCTGCTCACCGAGGACAACCTCCCCAGCTACCACCACGAGATCGCCTCGCTCTTCGGCCGTGACGGCGCCTGGGGCACCTGGGTGCACCGCTGGACCGCCGAGGAGGGCCGGCACGGCATCGTGATGCGTGACTACCTGCTCGCCTCGCGCGCGGTGGACCCGGACAAGCTGGAGCAGTTCCGCATGGCCCACATGAGCGAGGGCTTCGAGTCCGACAACCGGCACTCGATGCTGCACTCGGTGGCCTACGTCTCCTTCCAGGAGCTCGCGACCCGTGTCTCGCACCGCAACACCGGTCACCAGTCGGGCGACCCGGTCTGCGACCGGATGCTGGCCCGCATCGCGACCGACGAGAACCTGCACATGGTCTTCTACCGCAACCTGCTGAAGGCGGCCTTCGAGCTCGCGCCCGACCTGACGATGCAGGCGGTGCGCGACGTGATCGTGAACTTCCGGATGCCCGGCCACGGCATGCCCGGCTTCGAGCGGGCCGCCGCGCAGATGGCGATCGGCGAGATCTACAACATGCGCATCCATCACGACGACGTCATCCAGCCCGTCCTGCGCTTCCTGAAGGTCATGGAGATCGGCGGCCTCAGCCCCGAGGGTCTCAAGGCCCAGGAGGAACTCGGCCTGTACATGAGCGGCCTGGACGCGGAGGCGTCGAAGTTCGACGAGAAGCTGGCGGCCCGGAAGGCGCGCATGGTGGCGCGCGCCGGTGGCTGACGCGCACCGAGCCCGATGATCGACGGCCGGCCCGCCCTTTTGGCGGGTCGGCGTCGATTTGCCGGTGCGGGGCGTTTGTGGCCTGCGGCTGCTCGGGCTCATCGAGGACGAGCCCGCCGAGCGGGTGCGGATACGGAGCGGGCTGCCCGGATCCGAGCACCCGGAGGTGACCGCGACAGACCCCCGCGCCACCCGAGACCTCGACGCCGGCCGGGACACCCGGGACGCCGGTAACGCCCGCCGCCTCGTCGGCAGAGACCAGCGGCGCGTCCTCCCTGCGGTCCCGCCCGCCGTGGCCGTCGCGGCCATCGCCGCCGCGTCGGATGCCGACGCCCAGGCGTCCCGCGCCTTGCGGCGCCGCAGCCGGCCGACCGACGGTGGAAGGCGGCGAGTTCCTCATCGGCGATGCCGATGCCAATGCCGATGCAGGTGCCGATGGCGCCGCCGTCCCCCATACGGCCCCGCCCCGTTTCAGCGCCCGCCTCTGCTCCACAGGGCCCCCGAACGCAGCCCGCACCTACCGGTCGTTCAGCGTGACGTACGCCTGAGCTCCAGGCGTTCCTTCTCCGACAGGCCGCCCCAGACGCCGAAGCGTTCGTCGTTGTCGAGCGCGTAGTCCAGGCAGGCCGAGCGGATCGGGCACATGCCGCAGATCCGCTTCGCCTCCCGTACGGAGCTGCCCGGCTCGGGGAAGAAGAAGTCCGCCCCGGTCTGCGCGCACAACGCCTCCTGCTGCCAGTCCAGGTCGGGCGAGCTGATCGTTGCGATCGTTTCGATGTGCATGCGCAGGATCGTGCCGGTCGCCGAAAAACGTTCGATCAACGCGGGATCAACGCCGCGCCGCAGGGCCTCCGGCCGACTCGATGGTCCCCCTCCGCGCGGTGCGGCGCACGGCGGCGCGCGGAAACAGTTGAAAGCGCGGAGATCCGCCGTGGTTACCTCCAGTGATCACAACGGCGGCCGCAGCCGACGGCGGCGCTCCGGCAGCGATTGTCAGTGGGCGGTGGAAGACTCGGCAGAGCAGACATCGGCAGAGCTGACAGAGGGACCGTCCGAGGAGGGCGATGATGCTCACCACCCGTTATGTCACCGGCGCGCCGAACTGGATCGACGTCGGCACACCCGACATCGAGGGCGCCGGTTCCTTCTACGGCGGCCTGTTCGGCTGGCGGTTCCAGCCGGGCGGGCCCGAGACCGGCGGTTACGGCCTCTTCCAACTCGACGGCCGAACGGTCGCCGGCGGTATGCAGACCACCGAGGAGCAGGGTCCGCCGTCCTGGACGGTGTACTTCCAGACGCCGGACGCGGACGCCACGGCGAAGGCGGCCGAGCAGGCGCACGGCTCGGTGCTGGTGCAGCCCATGGACGTCATGGACATGGGCCGGATGGCCATCCTCGCCGACAAGGCGGGCGTGGGCTTCGGCCTCTGGCAGCCCGGCACCAACAAGGGGCTCGACCTCGTCCAGGAGCCCGGCTCGCTGTGCTGGCTGGAGCTGTACACGACGGACGTGCCGGCCGCTGCGGGGTTCTACAACGCGACGCTCGGCCTGGAGACCTTCGCCCTCGACTTCTACGGCGGCACCTATACGACGTTCGGGCCGGCCGCGGCCGGGGAGGACGCCATGTTCGGCGGCGTCGTCGACAAGGCCGACGACCCGGCGGAGGCCGAGGGCCCGCCCTACTGGCTGCCGTACTTCGAGGTCACCGACACGGACGCCACGGTCGCCAAGGCCCAGGAGCTGGGCGGCACGGTCCGGATGCCGGGCACGGACCTGCCGGACGTCGGCCGTATCGCCAAGCTCACCGACCCGTACGGGGCGCGCTTCGCGGTGATCAAGAGCGCGCCGACGCGGGGCTGAGGGCGCGACGCAGGACTGAGGGGGCGCCGGCGGGCGTCTCAGCCCGACCGTCGCGACCTTCGCAGCCCCGCAGTGCCGGGCGCCGTGGGCGCTGTGCG
Organism: Streptomyces sp. V4I8; assembly: GCF_041261225.1. GTDB lineage: Bacteria > Actinomycetota > Actinomycetes > Streptomycetales > Streptomycetaceae > Streptomyces. The sequence goes on along the minus strand of NZ_JBGCCN010000001.1, from coordinate 8,826,831 downwards.
GGACTTTCGAAACACCCCCTAGGCGGAAGCGCGTCGAACCAGTGTCGTCGGCAGGACGACACTGGACGGCGCGCCTCCCACCTGCTCACCGGTGTGGCGGTCGACGCCGCGCAGCAGCAGTCGGGCCATCAACCGGCCCATCTCCTCGATGTCCTGACGGACGGTCGTGAGCGCCGGGTCGGTCTGCTCCGCCACCGGAAGCATGTCGTCGAACCCGACGACCGCGACGTCGTCAGGGACCTGCCGCCCCGACGCACGCAGCACCCGCAGCGCACCGGCCGCGGTGAGGTCGTTGGCGGCGAAGACGGCATCGAGGTCCGGGCAGCGTTCGAGAAGCTCCCGCATGGCCCGCTCACCACCGGCCGGCGTGAAATCGCCCTCGGCGATCAGCCGTGGATCGGCATCCACCATGACGTCCCGGTATCCGTCGAGCCGGTCCACCGCCGACGTCTGGTCGAGGGCGCCGGTGATGTGCGCGATGCGCGTTCGGCCGAGGCCGGCGAGGTGGCGTACGGCGTCGCGGGCGCCGCCTCGGTTGTCGCTGTCGACGTACACGACGCCACGCCGGTCGCCGCTCCAGCCGGGCCGTCCGCCGAACACCGTGGGGACGCCGGCGCGCTGGATCAGGCCGGGCAGCGGGTCGTCGAGGTGGAGCGAGAAGACGAGCGCCCCGTCGACATGGCCGCCGGCGAGGTAGCGGCCGACGCGGGCGTGGTCGTCGCGGCCTTCCGTGAGGAGCAGCACGAGCTGGTTGTCGTGGGCCGTCAACTCCTTGCTGATGCCGCGGAGTTGCAGCGCGAAGAAGGGGTCGGCGAAGACGCGGGTCTCCGGTTCGGCGACCACGACGGCGATGGCGTCGTGCCGCCGGGTGACCAGGCTGCGGGCAGCCTGGTTGGGCACGTATCCGAGTTCCTCCACCGCCTTGCGGACCCGCTCCACGAGGGGCTCCCTCACCCCGTCCCCGCCGTTGACGACCCGGGACACGGTGGCCCGCGAGACACCGGCCCGGGCGGCCACGGCCTCCAGGGTGGGGCGCGGGGCGGTTTCGGTCACTTTCGGGCTCCTCGTCGGCGGCTGCGGATCAGGATAGCCGTGGTGAGAGGAGGAGGTGAGAGCGCTCTCGGATGGTCCGTCAGTGCTGGTGCGCCGGCCCCGAGGCCGCCTCATGGCCGTGCTCGTGCGGCTCGTACCCCGGAATCGTCCCGTCCGTCTTCTTCACGAGGAACAGCCCCACCATCCCCATGTCGGAATGGCTCTGGACATGGCAGTGGTACATCCACGCGCCCGCCCCGACCCCCTCCCCCGCGACCACCTGGAAACCGAAGGAGTCCGCCGGGCCCACGATCTTGTTGTCGATGACCTGGCTGGGGTCGTCCGGGCCGGTGAGCATGCCCGTGCGGTTGTCGGCCCAGCGGTGACCGTGCATGTGGAAGGTGTGGTAGTACTCGCCGTGCGTGATCACCACGAACTCGACGCGATCGCCCACCGTGGCCTCGAAGTCGGGACCGCTGTGCGCCGGCTTGTTGTTGATCAGCATGTCGTTGAAGACGATGGTGTGGGTCGCGTCCGGGAGGATGTCGCCCTTGCGCCGGACGATCACCGGCCCGTAGAGGCCCTTGCGGATGCCGCCCGTACCGTGCTCGGTGCCGACGACATGGTCGTGGTAGTGCCAGTAACCGGCGCTGCCCGCCCGCCAGGTGCCGTCCTTGCGGCGACCGGCGGCGTGGGTGCGCCAGGTGTAGGTGCGGGTGCCACCGGGCTCGACGTCGCTCCTGTTGAGCTTCGTGCCGTCGCTGGTGATCTCGTAGTCGAGGCCGTGGACATGCAGGCTGACCGGTACGTCCATCGTGTTCTCGAACTCGATGTGCACGGTGTCGCCCTCGTTGACCTCGATCAGCGGGCCTGGGATCGTCGCCTTGCCCTTCTCGAAGCCGTAGCCCATCTGCCCGTCGGCGAGCTTCTCGGCGTACAGCTTGAGATGCCTGACCTCGCCACCGGCCGGGGCGGTCTTCGGGGGCGTCTCGGCGCTCACGGCCTCGGGCACCGACGCCAGGGACAACGATGTCGCGGCGGTCGCGCCGCCCAGCAGCACACGTCTGTTGAAGGTACGCCTGTCGAAGCTGCGTCTGTTCATGCCGAACTCCCAGCGGCGGTAAGGAAATTACGGGGATGAACCGGTGAGACGGTACCGGTCGATCTCCCGTTTATCCACACTCAGGACAAAGTTGGTCCCAGTACGGCCATAGGTATTGGCGAGTCGTTCAAAGGGGTCTAGCTTCCTTGTCGCTGTTGCTGTGACCGTGGAGGTGCCCATGCACTTACGAGGGTTGAGCACGAGAAGACAGACCTGGGTGGCCGCTGTGACCACCGGGATCGTCGCCGCCGGGCTGATGTCCGCCCCGGCCGCCGACGCGCGCCCGGCCCCGGAGCCACCCCTGACAACGATGTCCGTCAAGTCGCCGCCGGGCGGCGCGAATGTCCGGGTGCTCATCTTCTACGGCTCCGCGGCCGCCGGCGACGAGTCGCCGCTGGTGAACGCCGGCATCGGGGCGATCGAGAAGATCGGCCTTTCGGGCCCGGCCGACCAGCGTTTCAGGATCGAGGCCACGAACGACGCCTCGGTCTTCACCAACGAGACCAGACTGGGCCGTTTCAACGCCATCGTGTTCCTCACCGGCGGCGGCGATGTCCTCGACCCCGAGCAGGAGGCGGGCCTGGAGGCCTACATGGAGGCGGGCGGCGGTTTCGTCGGCATCCATGACGCGGCCCGCGCGGAGCCGTACTCCGACTGGTTCACCGGTCTCGTCGGCGCCCGCCCGGCGGCCGGCGGCCCGACGAACGTACAGCGGGCCGTCGTCGAGGTCGGTGACCGGCAGCACCCGGCCACCAAGGAACTGCCGGTGCAGTGGAAACGGCCGGACAAGTGGCTGAACTGGGCCAAGAACCCCTCGGGCGCGGTGCACACCGTCGCCCGGGTACGGGAGTCGACCTACCAGCCGGGCACGGGCGCCAACGGCTGGGACCACCCGGTGAGTTGGTGCCGTGACTACGACGGCGGCCGCTCCTTCTACACCGGCATGGGCGGCACGGTGTCGTCGTACGACGAGAGCGACTTCCGTACGCATCTGCGCGGCGCCCTGCTGTGGACCACCCGGCTGGTGCAAGCCGACTGCAAGGCCACCATCACCGGCAACTACAAGGCCGAGCGTCTCACCCAGCCCAACCAGCCGGGCCGGAACGACCAGATCGGCGAGCCGCACGGCCTGGTCACGGCGCCCGACGGACGGGTGTTCTACATCGGCCGGGGCGGTGCCGACTCCTCCCAGCCGGTGATCACCGACTGGAACAACCCGGACATCGGCAAGGGCAGGGGCGAGATCCACGTCTACGACCCGAAGACCGAGAAGGTCACTCTGGCCGGGGCGTTGACCGTCTTCGGCAACAAGGGCGGCGGTGACGAACTGACCAAGGTCGAGGAGGGGCTCCTCGGCATCGAGCTCGACCCGCGCTTCGAGGACAACGGCTGGGTGTATCTGCACTACACCCCGCACTCGCAGATCAACCGGGACACACGGATGGCCGAGCGACGCGTCTCCCGCTTCACGCTCGACCTCGCGACGAACAAGCTGGACCTGAGCAGTGAGAAGGTGCTGCTCAAGTGGCCGGTTCAGGTCCACAGTTGCTGCCACTCGGGCGGCGGGATGGCCTGGGACTCCAAGGGCAACCTGTACATCGCGACCGGCGACAACAACTCCAGTGGCTTCAGCGGCGGTTACTCGGGCAACAACCCCGAGCCCGACTACAAGGGCGTGTCCTTCGCCGACGCGCGCCGCACCGCCGGCAACACCAACAACCTCAACGGCAAGATCCTGCGCATCCACCCGGAGCCGGACGGCACGTACACGCTGCCGGAGGGCAACCTCTTCACCGGCAGGGAGACCGACGAGGGCGGCGGCAAGACACGCGGCGAGATCTATGTGATGGGGGTCAGGAACCCCGCTCGCATCTCCGTCGACCAGCGGACCGACGTCCTGTACGCGGGCTGGGTCGGCCCGGACGCCTCGGCGCCCTCCACCACCTGGGGCCCGGCGAAGTACGACACGTTCGCCGTCATCACCAAGGCGGGCAACCGGGGCTGGCCGTACTGCATGGGCAACAAGCAGCCCTACCGGGACCGCAATCTGCCCGACCCGACGAAACCGCTGGGCTGGTACGACTGCGACCACCCGAAGAACGAGTCGCCGAACAACGACGGCCTCGTCAACCTCCCGCCGGTCACCGGCAACAACATCTGGTACTCGCCCCAGGGCGGCGCCCCGGACTTCCCGCGCGACGCGAACGGCGTCCCGTCGTACAAGCAGGAGGAGGCCACCTATGGGCTGCCGTGGCTCAAGGGCGGCGGTCAGGCGGCGATGAACGGGCCGGTGTACCGGTACGACGCGGCGGGCGGCGGTGAGACCAGGTGGCCGGCCTACTGGGACGGCAAGTGGTTCGTCGGCGACTTCTACGACGCCGACCAGCCGCGCAACGCGGTGATCACCGACCCGAAGACGCATGGTGACGGCGGTCTGCCGGTCCACTCGGAGTCGCTGAAGAAGATCGTGCCGACCGGCAACGACGGCATCAAGAACCTCATGGACTGGAAGTTCGGTCCGGACGGTGCGCTGTATGTGCTCGACTACGGCCGCGGCTTCTTCACCTCGGACGCCAAGTCGGCGCTGTGGCGGGTCACTTACACGGGCGGCGCACCGACTCCGGCCGCCGACCAGCTGGCGAGGGGGACGCAGTGACACGGCAACGAAGAATGTGGGCGGCCCTGTTGGCCGCGCTGCTCGTGGTGCTCGGACTGCAGCCGTTGCCCGCGACCGGACAGCCACAGCCCCAGCCTCAGGCGGCGGCCGCACAGGTCCTCACCTGGACCGCCGGTGACGACATCACCAAGTACGCCTCGGCGCCCGCGACCGCCGTGGCGGGCACGACGACGATCGTCTTCGAGAACAGCACGGCGACCGGCAACACCACCGGGATGCCGCACACGTTGACGTTCGACACGTCCGACCCGGAGTACAACAACGACGTCCAGCTGAACATCCTCGCCAACCCGAACGACGACCAGGGCGGCCGCCACACCGCCGAGGTCACGCTCACCCCCGGCCGGTACCGCTACTACTGCACGATCCCCGGCCACGGGCAGATGCAGGGCATCCTCGTGGTGACCGAGGGCAGCGGCGAGGACACGACCGCACCCGAGGCCTCGGCGCACGTCAGCGGGACGCAGAACTCACAGGGCCAGTACGTCGGTTCGGCGAGCGTGGCGATCCACGCCACCGACGAGGAGGGCGGCTCCGGGGTCGACCGCGTCGAGTACGCGATCGGTGACGCGGGCGCCTGGCAGCCGTACACCACCCCGGTCGTCGTCGACCAGGTCGGCGACCACATGATCCGCTACCGCGCCCTGGACAAGGCGGGGAACGTCTCGGCGGAGAAGAACGTGGCGTTCACGGTGGTGCCGCCGCCCACCGAGGACACGACCGCGCCGGAGACCTCGGCGACGGTGAGCGGTGAGCAGAACTCCGACGGCACGTATGTCGACATGGCGACCGTCACTGTCTCCGCCTCCGACACCGGTTCCGGCGTCAACACCATCGAGTACGCGATCGGCTCCGGCGTCTGGCAGCCGTACACCGCGCCCGTGATGGTGCACGAGGCCGGCAGCCATACGGTGCGCTACCGGGCCACCGACAAGGCGGGGAACGTCTCGGCGGAGAAGAACGTGCAGTTCACGGTCGTGGCGGCGCCCCAACCGGACACGACCCCGCCGGTGACCGGTGTGACGGTCGAGGGCACCAGAAACTCGGACGGGGCGTACATCGGCAACGCCAAGGTGACCGTCACGGCGACCGACGAGCACCACGGCTCCGGTGTCGACCGGATCGAGTACTCGATCGACGGCGGGCCGTATCTCGCGTACGGCGCCCCGGTGGTCGTCGACCGCGCCGGCACGCACACGCTCGCCTACCGGGCCACCGACAAGGCGGGCAACACCGCCGCGGCCCGCACGGTGACCTTCACCGTGGTGTCCGGCCAGGTACCGGCGCCCAACTGCCCGGAGTTCGACGAGCGGTTGACCGTGATCGTCGGAGCGGTCGACTCGGGTGTCCCCAACCGGCTCACCAACAGCCGGTGCCGGATCAACGAGTTGATCGAGGACGAGAAGGAGTGGACGTCCCACGCGCTGTTCCTCAAGCACGTGACGACGGTCCTGGACGATCTCCTCAGGGAAGGGGTCGTCGACCAGCGCGAGTACACCGCCGTCCGGAAGGCCGCCCGGCAGTCCGGGATCGGCAAGCCCGGCCAGACCGAGGGCTACCGCACGATCCTCGACGGGAGCGCGGAGTCGTTCGCCAAGTGGCAGCAGGTGGGCGGCGGTTCGTTCGCGCCGAACGGTGACGGCTCGATCACGAGCGGCACCAGCAAGCCGGGGCTGGGCATGCTGTGGTTCCCGGAGCGGAAGTACGGCGACTTCTCGCTCAAGCTCCAGTGGCGCGACGACGCTCCCGGCAGCGGCAACGCCAACTCCGGGGTCTTCGTCCGCTTCCCGTGGGTCCACGACCACCCCGAGGAGCCACGGCCGGAGTGGGTCGCCATCAAGTACGGGCACGAGGTGCAGGTGCTCGACCGGCCTGACGGCGACATGTACAAGACAGGTTCGGTCTACGGCTTCGACCGGGTGGGGCTCGCCGGTGCGGGCGTCACCCAGAAGGGCACGTGGAACGACTACGAGATCCGCGTGGTCGACCAGCACTACTCGGTCTACCGCAACGGTGTCCTGATCAACGAGTTCGACAACATCGGCGGTCAGGACTTCGTTCCGCCCCGCTCGGACGACCCGGGCACGGACGGGCGCCGGTTCGCCTCCGGCTATGTCGGTCTCCAGGTGCACGGTACGACGGATGTGGTCTCGTACCGGGACATCCGGATCAAGGAGCTCTAGCCAGGGTTCCCGCACGGCCCCTTGTCAGTGGCGTACGGCATGCTGTCGATCAGTGGCAGCCGCCGTGCGCCACTGCGCAGGGCCTGTCTGACAATTCCCGTCGTCCGCCCGTAGGGCGGGCCCCGCGGCGCATGGTGCGTGCGATCGCAAGGCGCCGGAGCGTCCGCGTGGCGGAGCCACGTGGGCGGTTCGGCAACGCGGCGAGCGTGCGTGCCATGCGCCGCGGGGCAGGCGGGAACTGTCAGACAGGCCCTAAGGGAGGAAAGACGTGTTCACGGGAATCGACGACGTCGACTGGGCGTCGATGGGGCATGCGTACACCGACTCGGCGACAGATGTGCCGGACCTGCTGCGGGATCTGGCCTCGGACGACCCGGCCCGTCGGGAGATCGCGCTCGACGGTATGTACGGGGCGTTGCACCACCAGGGCGATGTGTACGACAGCACGGTCGCCTGCATACCGTTCCTCTTCGAGCTCGTGATCACCGAGGCGGTCGCCGACCGGGGTGCGGTCGTGCGTCTGTTGTGCAGCATCGCGGGTGAGCGGGAACCCGACCCGAAGGAGATCGGGGGCCTCTTCGAGGACGAGGAGGAGGACGCCGCGTTCGTCCGGCCTTTCCTGGACGCCTGGGCCACGGTCCGGGGGCGCGCGGACGTCTTCCTCGGGCTGCTCGCGGATCCGGACGCCGAGGTGCGTGCGGCGGCCGCAGCGGCGCTGGCCCATGTGCATCCGGATCCTGCCCGTGTCCTGGGCTCGCTGCGGGAGCGGCTGACCGTCGAGCGGGATCCGGACGCCGTGGGCGGGCTCGTCCACGCGATCGGCAGGCTGGGTGCCGACCACCGGGACGCGCTCGGAGCCGAGGCGGGCGCGGTACTGCGGGAGGTCGTGACGGTCGCGTCCCACCCGGAGCAGCGGCTGGCGGGTCTGGTCCAACTGGCGCGCTGCGGGGCCACGTCACTGCCCGCGGACCTGGTGGAGACCGTCCTGGACATCATGCGGCTCGCGCACGAGCAGGACGAGGCCGGGCAGGACGACGCCGGGCACGAGCGCCCGGCCGCGCCGGAGCGGCCCCGCACGGACACGATGGTGTCGTACCTGCGCGAGCTCGAGGCCACACAACGGCGTGGCGTCGACGCCTCCATGGCCGGCGACCTGCTGGAGGAGCTGCACCTGGCCCTCGGTGATCACACAGAGCCCAGATTCGATCTCCTCGTCGGGCAGTTGCAGACCCCGGACTGGGGACAGCGCATGGCCGCGGTCGACATGGCGGGCACGCTGCTGACGGGGTGGCGGGCACCGAACGACCTGCCGGTCGCGCTGCTCGCCCGCCAGTTGGTCGAGGACGAACCCCGGCTCTCACAGCGTGCCCTGACCGAGCTGTGCCACGTGGCTCCGATCGCGCGGGTCATCGCCGACGTCCTCGCGGTGTGCGTACGGGAGTGGGACGACACCTGGGAGCCGGGCGACTGGGAGGGGACCCTCTTCGGCAAGGCGCTGGAGGCGCTCGCGCTTCAGGGCGACGCACGGGCCGTCCCCGCACTGGCCGAGGTGCTGGCGCGGGACGGAACCGTCCCGGAGGGCCTGGGCACGTGGGTCGAGAGGATCGGCCCCGAGGCCGCGGCACCGCTGGGGCCGGAGCTGCACCGCCGGCTCATGGCACTGCCGTCCGGCCACGGCGGTCCCGCACGGGAACGGCTGGTCGGCGCCCTCGGTGCGCTTCCTGTGCCGAGTCCCTGCCGCTCCTCGTCAGGATGGTGGAGCCCGGGATCGGGCGCATGCGCATGTGGTCACTGGCGCGCGCTCTCACCCGGTACGGGTCGGCGGCGGCAGCCGAAGCGGGGCCACGGTTGCGGGAGTTGGTCGCCACGGCGTCGGTGCCGTTGGAGATCCGGCTGGACGCGGCGGCGGCGCTGTCGGCGGTGGGCGGCGAGGGCGAGCCCCTCCTCCCCCTGGTTCGGCAAGGCCTGCAGTCGGACAGGTGGCTGGAGCTGTCTCCGGCCCTGAAGGCCACTGCCGCACTGGGCCCGGTCGCCGCGCCGTTGGCTCCGCGGCTGCGGGACCTGCTCGCGGCGCACGACGCGCATACGGACGTGATCGTGGCGCTGTGGAAGACCATCCGGGACGTGGACGAGGTGCTGCCGAGGCTGCTCGACAAGTGGGCGGCCTCCCCGGGAACCCGGCCGACCGTCACCGCCTGCCTGATCGAGATGGGGCCCGCGGCCGCACCGGCCCTCCCCCTGATACGCGAGGAGCTGTTCTCCCCACGGCGCCACAGCAACGACCGGCGTGGCGACGACAGTTCCAGCATGAGCATGCGTTATGACGTCGCGGCGGACGAGGGGCTGCTGAGGGACTGCCATCGGCTGGTGACGCTCGCCGGGCCGGCCTAGGGGGTGTTTCGCAAGCACCGTGGGTGCTGTGCGGGAGATTCGAACACCCCCTAGTCCGTCCCGCCCGGTTCCTTCTTCGCGCGGCTCGGCTGTACCCGCTTGGGCTCACCCGGCATCTTCGGATACTCGGGCGGGTACGGCAGATCGCCCAGTCCGTGGTCGCGTTCGTCCTTGTTGGCCAGCTCCAGGAGCGCGTCCAGCGAGAAGCGGTGGTCGTCCATGTCCGCGTGCACGTCGCCGAGTTCGCCGAACCGTGCGGGCATGGTCGCGATGTCGAAGTCCTGGGGGTGGGCGACCCCCACCTCCTCCCAGCGCAGGGGCGCCGAGACGGGGGCGTGCGGGCGGGGCCGTACGGAATAGGCGGAGGCGATGGTGCGGTCGCGGGCCGTCTGGTTGTAGTCGACGAAGATGCGCTCGCCCCGCTCCTCCTTCCACCACTTGATCGTCACCTGCTCCGGCATCCGGCGTTCCAGCTCCCGCCCGACCGCGATGGCGGCCCGCCGGACCTGGGTGAACGTCCAGCGCGGTTCGATGGGCACGAAGACGTGCAGGCCGCGCCCGCCGGAGGTCTTGGGCCAGCCCCGCAGACCGCCGAACTCGTCGAGTACGGCGCGCAGTTCGTGGGCGGCACGGACGGCGTCGTCGAAGTCGGTGCCGGGCTGCGGGTCGAGGTCGAGGCGGAGTTCGTCGGGACGGTCGACGTCGTCGCGGCGGACCGGCCAGGGGTGGAAGGTGAGCGTGCCGTACTGGGCGGCCCACAGGACGGCGGCCTCCTCGGTGGGGCACATCTCGTCGGCGCTTCGGCCGCTGGGGAAGGTGATGTGGGCGGTGGGGATCCAGTCGGGCATGCTCTTGGGCGCCCGCTTCTGGTAGAACCACTCGCCGGTCACGCCGTCCGGGTAGCGCTCCAGGGTGGTGGGCCGGTTGCGCAGGGCGCGCAGGATGCCGGGGCCGACGGCGATGTAGTAGCGGGCGAGGTCCAGCTTGGTGAAGCCGCGCTCGGGGAAGAAGACCTTGCCCGGGTTGGACAGGCGCACGGTCCGGCCGCCCGCTTCCAGTTCCACCGCTTCGCCCATGCGAGCCACGGTAGGCGGACCCGGCACACCTCGCACACCGGGCGGCAGCAGCCGTATGCGAGCAGAATCGACAGCATGGACCTGCCGGTGATGCCGCCCGTGAAGCCGATGCTCGCCAAGTCGGTGGCGAAGATCCCGCCGGGCATGCAGTACGAGGCGAAGTGGGACGGGTTCCGGGCGATCGTGTTCCGCGACCGGGACGAGGTCGAGCTCGGGAGCCGTACAGGAAAGCCGCTGACCAGGTACTTTCCCGAGTTGGTGGCGGGGCTGAAGGAGCGGTTGCCCGAGCGGTGCGTGCTGGACGGGGAGATCGTCATCGCCCGCGAGGGGCGGCTGGACTTCGACGCGCTCACCGAGCGCATCCACCCGGCCGACTCCCGGGTGCGGATGCTGGCCGAGCGGACCCCGGCGTCGTTCGTGGTGTTCGACCTGCTGGCGCTGGCGGACGAGTCGCTGCTGGAGGTCCCGCTGGCGGATCGCCGGGCGCGGCTCACCCTGGCGTTGTCCGGGGTGACGGCCCCGGTGCACGTGGCGCCGGCGACCACCGACATCGACACGGCCCAGGGGTGGTTCGAGCAGTACGAGGGGGCGGGTCTGGACGGTGTCATCGCCAAGCCGCTCACCCTGCGCTACCGCCAGGACGAGCGGGCCATGTTCAAGATCAAGCACGAGCGGACGGCGGACGTCGTCGTCGCGGGTTACCGCCTCCACAAGAGCGGGCCGATCGTGGGTTCCCTGCTGCTCGGTCTCTACGACGACCGGGGCGCCCTCCAGCATGTGGGCGTGTCGGCGGCCTTCCCCATGAAGCGGCGCGCCGAGCTGATCGAGGAGCTGGAGCCGCTGCGCATGGCGGATGTCGCGGGGCACCCGTGGGGAGCCTGGGCCGACGAGGCGGCCCATGAGTCGGCCCGGCTGCCGGGTGCGCCGAGCCGCTGGTCGGGCAAGAAGGATCTGTCCTGGGTGCCGCTGAGACCGGAGTGGGTGGCCGAGGTCGCGTACGACCACATGGAGAACGGGGCGCGCTTCCGGCACACGGCCCGTTTCCGCCGCTGGCGCCCGGACCGGGCCCCCGAGAGCTGCACGTACGCGCAGTTGGAGGAGCCGGTCCGCTACGACCTGGCGGAGATCTTCGCGCCGCAGGTCTGACGAGTTCGCGCCGCAGGCCGGACCGGTTCAGACCTCGTGTCGAGTTGTCGAGTCGTCGGGTTGTCGAGCGGGAGTCAGGGCTTCATCAGCACCTTGATCGCGCCCTCTTCCTTGCGCTGGAACATCTCGTACGCGTGCGGGGCGTCGCTCAGCGGCACGCGGTGCGTGGCGAAGTCGTCGACGCCGAGGGGATCCTCGTCCGTCAGGTAGGGCAGGATGTCGTCGCTCCAGCGGCGCACGTTGGCCTGCCCCATCCGGATCTGGATCTGCTTGTCGAACAGGGTGAGCAGCGGGATCGGGTCCGTCATACCGCCGTACACGCCGGACAGGGAGATCGTGCCGCCGCGCCGCACCAGGTCGATGGCGGTGTAGAGGGCGGCGAGCCGGTCGATGCTGAAGCGTTCGGCGAAGGGGCCGCTGATCTTGCGGGGCAGCATCGCCGAGGCCGACTGGGCCAGCCTGGCGGCCGCGCTGCCGTGGGCCTCGGTGCCGACGGCGTCGATCACGGCGTCGGGGCCACGGCCGTCCGTCGCGTCACGGATGGCCGCCACGAGCTCCTTCTCGTCGTCGAAGCTCCTGAGGTCGTACGTCTCGACGCCCCGTCCACGCGCCCGCCGCAGCCGCTCGGACACCAGGTCCACGCCGATCACCCGCCCGGCGCCCTGCACCTGGGCGACCCGGCAGGCCATGTCGCCGATGGGGCCGAGGCCGAGCACGGCGACGCTGCCCCCTTGCGGGACCTCGGCGTAGCGGACCGCCTGCCAGGCGGTGGGCAGGACGTCGGAGAGGTAGACGAACCGGTCGTCGTCCGGTCCTTCCGGGATCTTGATCGGGCCGTACTGCGCCTGCGGGACGCGCAGGTACTCGGCCTGGGCGCCCGGCACCGCGCCGTACAGGCGGGTGTAGCCGAACAGGGCCGCGCCCATGCCCTCGCCGGTGACCTGGGTGGTCTCGCACTGGGTCGGCAGCCCGGTCAGGCACATCCAGCAGTTGCCGCAGGCGATCTGGAACGGCACCACGACCCGGTCGCCCGCCTGCAGGTCCGGCACCCCGGCGCCGACCTCCTCGACGATGCCCATCGGCTCGTGACCGAGGATGTCCCCCGGTGTCATGAACGGTGTCAGTACCTCGTACAAGTGCAGGTCGGAGCCGCACAGCCCGGTGGACGTGATGCGGATGACCGCGTCCGTCGGCTCCTGGATCGTCGGATCGGGCACGTTCTCCACGCGCACGTCGCGCTTGCCCTGCCAGGTCACTGCCCTCATCGCCCCGCGCTCCCTCCGTGGCGTGTGCGTCCGCTGGTGCGGTGGGCGCCGGGTACCCGGCGCTCCGCCGCCGAATCGCTCGGACCGGCCGGCGGTCGACGGCCGGTCCGAGCGATTCGGCGGTGTGGGCCGACCGGCTGTCCGTGCCAGGGCCGATCGGCGGATTCACGCGGCCAGCCGGAAGCAAGCGGGTATGCACGCCTATGAACTGATAAGCGCACAATTAATGACACGGACTGGGCGGGTGGTTGCGGGTGGCGACGGTGGGCAGGCAAAGAGGGGCGCGCACGAGACGCGCCACGACCATGGCGGGGCTGCTGGCGGCCGCAGTGACGGCTTCCCTCGCGGCGGGCTGCACGATGTCCGACGGCCCGCGTGACGACGGCCGCGGCAAGACGCGTCCGCCCTCGTCGAGCCTGGCGAACGGCGCCTCGGTGCTCGCCGTGAAGATCGACAACGCCCGGGCCGCCCGGCCCCACACGGGTCTGAGCGCCGCCGACGTCGTGTACGTCGAGCAGGTCGAGGGCGGACTGAGCCGTCTGATGGCGGTGTACGCGTCGAAGCTGCCGAAGGCCGTCGGGCCGGTGCGCAGCGCACGCGAGAGCGATCTGGAGCTGCTGCGCCAGTTCAACCGGCCGACGCTCGCCTTCTCCGGGGCGCAGGGCAGGCTCCTGCCCCTGATCGACAAGGCCCCCTTGCAGGCGGTACCCCCCGGCAAGGCGGCCGACGCGTACTTCCGCAGCAAGCACCGGCCCTCACCCCACAACCTGTACCTACGGCCCCAGCGGCTCATGGCCTCGGCCCCCGGCATGGACGCCCTGACGACGGGCTTCCGCTTCGGCGCCGCCCCGGCCGGTGGCAGGGCCACCACCTCGCAGACGGTGCGCTACGAGCTGGCCCAGTACACCTTCACCTGGTCCGGCAGCCGGAACCGCTGGCTCGTCGCCATGGACGGCAAGGCCGCCGAGACGACGGACGGGAAGCGGATCGCGGTCGGGACGGTAGTCGTGCAGTACGTGAAGGTGCGCAAGTCCACGTTCCACGACTCCCTCGGCAAGAACACGCCGTACACCGAGACGGTGGGCTCCGGGAAGGCGCGGGTGCTGCGCGACGGGCGCGCCTACGACGTCAACTGGAAGCGTCCGAAGGCCACGGACGGCACGACGTTCACGACCAAGGACGGGAAGCGGGTCAACTTCAAGCACGGTCAGGTGTGGGTGGTGTTCGCGAACGCGTCCTGAGCACGCGGGCGCGAGGCGGCGAACGCGCAAGCGTCCTGACCGAGGTTCAGGGTTGTGCGACGAGGGGTTCCGACGGGTTGCGGAGCCCCTCGGCCGCGTCCGCGACGCGCCGGATCAGATCGAAGAAGAGCGCCTGCTCATCGGTGGAGAGCGGGGCCAGGAAGACCTGGTTCATCCGAGCCGTGCGCACGGTGAGCTTCTTGTGCGTGCGCAGCCCCTCGTCCGTGAGGCGCAGCAGGAAGCGGCGGCCGTCCTGCGGATCGCGGACCTTGTCGAGCAGACCGCGGCGGCCGAGCCGGCTGATCACCTCGGCGATCGTGGACCGGTCGAGCCCCACCCGCTCCCCCACCGTTCGCTGGTCCAGGCCCGGCTCGGCGACGAGGGCGTTGAGGACGGCGAACTGGGGCGAGGTGATCTCCTCGGAGACCATCGTGTTCCACAGCAGGTAGTGCGCCTGCTGGAGCCGCCGGGCCAGGTGCCCGGGGTGGGTGGTGAGGTCCACGGCGGCCATGCGCGCTCCCTGGTCGTAATCGTCGGTGCACTGAACAATACCGGACCCAGGGGTGACTGTCTTCTGGGTGAACGGCTCTCGGATTTGCCATTTACCGAGGTCTTGACGGCTTACTGCTCCGGTGGCAGCGTGAGAGGCAACCTCGCTGAAATAATCAGTACCCTGACTAATCCGGGTGCTGAGAGCTCGGAAGAGATGGGGCTTCTCGGATGGACAAGGTGGTCGCCACGGCCCTGGAGGCGGTGGCCGATGTGGGCGACGGCGCGTCGCTCGCGGTGGGTGGCTTCGGGCTGAGCGGTGTGCCGAACGTGCTGATCCAGGCGCTGTACGAGCGCGGTGTGTCCGGACTGTCGGTCGTCTCCAACAACTGCGGGGCGATGGAGTCGGGGCTGGCCGTGCTGCTGTCGGCGGGACGGATCGCTCGGGTGACCGGCTCCTACATCGGCGCGAACAAGGAGTTCGCCCGCCAGTACCTGGCCGGCGAGCTGGAGGTCGAGATGATCCCGCAAGGCACGCTCGCCGAGCGGCTGCGGGCCGGCGGGGCCGGGATCCCCGCCTTCTACACCCCGGCGGGTGTGGGCACCCAGGTCGCCGACGGTGGACTGCCCTGGCGCTACGACGGCTCCGGCGGCGTCGCGCTCGCCTCGCCGCCCAAGGAGGTGCGGGAGTTCGACGGCACCGAGTACGTCCTGGAGCGCGGCATCCGCACCGACTTCGCGCTGGTGCGGGCCGCGAAGGGCGACCGGCACGGGAACCTGGTCTTCAACAAGTCCTCCCGCAACTTCAACCCCCTCGCGGCGATGGCGGGCAAGGTCACGATCGCCGAGGTCGAGGAACTCGTCGAGCCCGGCGAGATCGACCCGGACGCGGTGCACCTGCCGGGGATCTTCGTGCAGCACGTCGTGGCGCTCACCCCGGAGCAGGCCGCCGACAAGGGCATCGAACAGCGCACGATTTCCGTGCCCCCGGCACGAGAGACGGTGAGCAACTGATGGCGTGGACACGGGAAGAGATGGCCGCGCGGGCCGCGCGCGAACTCCGGGACGGGCAGTACGTCAATCTCGGCATCGGTCTGCCGACGCTGATCCCGAACTACCTCCCCGAGGGTGTGGAGGTGATCCTGGAGTCCGAGAACGGCATCCTGGGCACCGGCCCCTACCCCACCGAGGACCAGGTCGACCCGGATCTGATCAACGCCGGGAAGGAGACCGTCACCGTCCTGCCGGGCGCGTCCTTCTTCGACTCGGCGCTGTCCTTCTCGATGATCCGGGGCGGGCACATCGACGTCGCCGTGCTCGGCGCCATGCAGGTCTCCGCCACCGGTGATCTGGCGAACTGGGCCATCCCGGGGAAGCTGATCACCGGGATCGGCGGCGCGATGGACCTCGTGCACGGGGCCCGCACGGTCATCGTCGTGATGACCCACACCGCGAAGGACGGCTCGGCGAAGATCCTCGCCGAGTGCGCGCTGCCGCTCACGGGCAAGGCGTGTGTGAACCGAGTCATCACCGACCTCGGCGTGCTGGATGCGACACAGGACGGTCTGGTGCTGGTGGAGACCGCGCCCGGCGTGACCGTTGACGAGATCATCGCCAAGACCGACGCAAAACTGACCGTCGCGGAGAATCTGCTGTGAACACCGTTTACATCGTCGACGCGGTCCGCACCCCGATCGGCCGCTACAACGGCACCCTCGCCTCCGTCCGCCCGGACGACCTGGCCGCCCACGCCCTCCGTGAACTCCTCGCCCGCACCCCCGGCCTGGACCCGTCCCGGATCGAGGACGTCTACTTCGGCAACGCCAACGGCGCCGGCGAGGAGAACCGAAACGTGGGCAGGATGGCCGCGCTCCTCGCGGGCCTGCCCACCTCCGTGCCCGGCGTCACCGTCAACCGGCTGTGCGCGTCCGGCCTGGAGGCGGTCATCCAGGCGGCCCGCGCCATCGCCGCCGGCGACGCCCACATCGCCGTGGCCGGCGGCGTCGAGTCGATGACCCGGGCCCCCTACGTGTTGCCCAAGTCCGACAAGCCCTTCCCCGCCGCGCACACGGAGCTGTACTCCACCACCCTGGGCTGGCGCATGGTCAACCCGAAGATGGCACCGCAGTGGACGATCCCCCTGGGCGAGTCGGCCGAACTCATCGCCGAGAAGCACAAGATCAGCCGCGAGCAGCAGGACGAGTTCGCGCTGGCCTCGCACCGGAAGGCGGCCGCGGCACAGCAGCAGGGCCTCTTCGACGCCGAGCTCGCCCCCGTCTCCATCCCCCGGCGCAAGGGCGACCCGCTCCTCTTCGCCGCCGACGAGTCCGTACGGGCGGACGCCTCCCTCGCGGCGATGACGAAGCTGAAGCCGTCCTTCCGCAAGGAGAACGGAACGGTCACCGCGGGCAACGCCTCCCCCCTCAACGACGGCGCCGCCGCCCTGCTCCTCGTCGACGAGGAGGGCCTGAAGGCCACCGGCCGCGAGCCGCTCGCCCGGATCTCCGCCACCGGCGTGCACGCCCTCGACCCCGACTACTTCGGCCTCGCCCCCGTCGAAGCCGTCAACCGAGCCCTCACCAAGGCGGGCAGGACGTTCGACGACCTGTCGGTCCTCGAACTGAACGAGGCCTTCGCCGCCCAGGTGCTGGGCTGTGTCGCCGAATGGCCCGAGTTCGACCCGGCGATCCTCAACCCCCGGGGCGGTGCCATCGCCCTCGGCCACCCGCTGGGCGCCTCCGGTGCCCGTCTCGCCGGCACCGTCGCCCACCAACTCACCCGCGAGGGCGGCGGAGTCGGCGTCGCCACCCTCTGCATCGGCGTCGGCCAGGGCCTCGCCCTCGTCCTCGAACGTTAACGGAACGCAGGATCCCCCATGACTCTCACTCAGCACGACATCGACCAGGAGATCGCGGCCGAGCGCGCCGCGTACGAGAAGCGCGTCGCCGACGGCGCCCCTGTCGAGCACCACCCGCGCCGCGACTACACCCCGTACCGCTCCTCGGTGCTGCGGCATCCGAAACAGCCGCCGATCACGATCGACGTCAGCAAGGACCCGGAGCTGGTGGAGCTGCACTCCCCCGCCTTCGGCGAGCGGGACATCACCGAGATCGACAACGACCTCACCCGGCAGCACAACGGGGAGCCCATCGGCGAGCGCATCACCGTCGAGGGCCGGCTCCTCGACCGCGACGGCCGTCCGCTCCGCGGCCAGCTGATCGAGGTCTGGCAGGCGAACTCGGCCGGCCGCTACGCCCACCAGCGCGAGCAGCACGACGCCCCGCTGGACCCGAACTTCACCGGCGTCGGCCGCACGCTGACCGACGACAGCGGCTTCTACCGCTTCACCACCATCCAGCCCGGCCCGTACCCCTGGCGCCAGCACGTCAACGCCTGGCGGCCGGCCCACATCCACTTCTCGCTGTTCGGTACGGCGTTCACCCAGCGGCTGGTGACGCAGATGTACTTCCCGAGCGACCCGCTGTTCCCGTACGACCCGATCATCCAGTCGGTGACGGACGACGCGGCCCGGCAGCGGCTGGTCGCCACCTACGACCACAGCCTGTCGGTGCCGGAGTTCTCGATGGGCTACCACTGGGACATCGTCCTCGACGGACCGAACGCCACCTGGATCGAAGAGGGACGCTGACCCGCCATGACGAAGATCGACACGAGCCGCCCGGAGACCGTGCTCCCCACCCCCTCGCACACGGTCGGCCCCTTCTACGGCCATGCCCTGCCCTTCCCCGGCGGCGGTGACATCGCGCCCGTCGGGCACCCGGCCGGCATCGCCCTCCAGGGCTACATCCACGACGGCAGGGGCAACCCGCTGCCCGACGCGTTCGTGGAACTGTGGAGCGCCGACCCGGACGGCAACGTCCCGCAGGTCGACGGTTCGATCCGGCGCGACCCGGCGAGCGGCGGCTATCTGGGCCGCAACGGCGTGGAGTTCACGGGGTGGGGCCGCATCCAGACCGACGCCAACGGGCACTGGACCGCGCGGACGCTGCGGCCGGGCGCGCGCGGGCTGAGCGCGCCGTACATCAGCGTGTGCGTGTTCGCGCGCGGTCTGCTGGTGCATCTGTACACGCGGATCTACCTGCCGGGCGACGAGGCGGCCCTCGCCGCGGACCCGCTGCTCGCCC
The DNA here is from genome assembly GCF_041261225.1 of Streptomyces sp. V4I8. GTDB lineage: Bacteria > Actinomycetota > Actinomycetes > Streptomycetales > Streptomycetaceae > Streptomyces. The sequence continues at coordinate 8,808,084 of NZ_JBGCCN010000001.1, read as the reverse complement.
GGGTGCCGGCCGAGCGGCGCGACACGCTGATCGCGCGGGAACAGCGCGATGGCACCTACCGTTTCGACATCCGCCTTCAGGGCGAAGGCGAGACGGTCTTCCTGGAGTTCCAGTGACTTCTCCCGATCCGGACACCGGCCTGCTCGCCCCCGGGTGGGCAGGCTCCCCCGCCGCGGCGGCCACCTCCGACGCGGCCTACCTGCGGGCCCTGCTCGACGCGGAGGCCGCCCTCACCCGCGCCCAGGCCGCCCTGGGTCTCGCCCCGGCCGAAGCCGCGTCGGCGGTGACGGAGGCGGCGGAGGCCGCCCGCTTCGACGTACGGTCCCTCGCCGAGCGTGCCCGCGCCGGCGGCAACCCGGTGATCCCCCTGGTCGCGGATCTGACGAAGGCCGTCGGTGGCGAGTACGGCCCCTACGTGCACCGGGGCGCGACCAGCCAGGACATCATGGACACGGCGACGATGCTGGTCGCCGCGCGCACCCTCGACCTGGTCCTCGGCGACCTCGGCCGTGCGGAAAGGGCTCTGTCCGGGCTGGCCGCCGAGCACCGCGACACCGCGATGCCGGGGCGGACGCTCACCCAGCACGCCGTACCGACGACGTTCGGGCTGAAGGCGGCCGGGTGGCGGTCGCTGGTGCTGGACGCGCGGGACCGGGTGACGGCCGTACGGGACTCGCTGCCCGCCCAACTGGGCGGCGCGGCGGGGACGTTGGCGGCCTTCGGGGCATACGGCGCAGCCGATCCGGTCGAGCTACCGACGGTGTACGCCCGTGAACTCGGCCTTCGTGCCCCGGAGTTGCCGTGGCACACGCTGCGCACACCCGTCGCCGATCTCGCCGGGTGCCTGGCCTTCACGGCGGGAGCGCTCGGCAAGGTCGCCGTGGACGTCCTCACGCTCTCACGCACCGAGATCGCGGAACTCGCGGAAGGCAGCGGCGGGGGCTCGTCCGCGATGCCGCACAAGTCCAATCCCGTACGGTCCATGCTGATCGCCTCCGCGGCGCGGCGGGCACCTCAACTCGCGGCCACTCTTTACGGGTCGCTGGCAGCGGAGGACGAGCGGCCGGCCGGCGCCTGGCACGCGGAGTGGGAGCCGCTGCGGGAGCTGCTGCGGCTGGTCGGCGGGGCCGCCGGCGACGCCGTGGAACTGGCCGAGGGGCTGCGGGTCAGACCTGCCGCCATGCGCGAACACCTCGACCTCACCCATGGGTTGATCGTGTCCGAGCGGCTGTCCGCCGAGCTGGCCCCGGTGCTGGGCCGGGCCCGCGCCAAGGAACTGCTCACCCGACTGGCGTCCGAGGGCCGCCCGCTCGCCGAGGCGCCGGAACTGACGGACGTCGACCTCGATCCCACCCACTACACCGGCTCCGCCGGGCCCCTCACCGACCGTGCTCTGGAGCGACGTTGACCGAGAAACTGCTCAACCACCGTGCCGAGGGCCCCACTTCCGCTCCCCCGCTGCTTCTCGGCCCCTCGCTCGGCACCTCGTACGCCCTGTGGGACAAGGTCGCACCCGAGCTGTCGATCACCCATCGGGTCATCCGCTGGGATCTGCCGGGGCACGGGGGGTCTGCCGCCGACCTCATCGGCGCGGGCGCGACGGTCGGTGACCTCGCCGGCCTGGTGCTCGCGCTCGCCGACTCGCTGGGTATCGAGCGGTTCGCTTACGCGGGGGTGTCGCTGGGTGGTGCGGTGGGGTTGCACCTGGCCGTGCACCATCCCGAGCGGGTCTCCTCGCTGGCCGTGATCTGTTCGTCGGCGCACTTCAACGGTGCGAGGCCGTGGGAGGAGCGGGCCGCGGTCGTGCGGAGTCAAGGGCTGGCGAGGCTCGCCGCGGGCGCGAACGACCGCTGGTTCACGCCCGGCTTCACCGTGCCGGAGTTGGTCCGGGACCACCGCGACGCCGATCCGGGCGCGTACGCCGCCTGCTGTGACGCGCTCGCCGCCTTCGACCTGCGCGAACGGCTGCCCGAGATCTCCTCGCCCACCCTGCTGATCGCGGGGCGGGAGGATCCGGCGACGCCTCCGGCGCATCTGCGGGAGATCGCGGACGCCGTGCCCGGTGCCGCGCTCGTCGAGCTGCCGGGGGCCTCGCATCTGGCGCCGGCGCAGTGTCCGGAGGCCGTGCTGACCGCCCTGCGCGCGCATTTCGGCGGCGGCGCCCAGCGGGGCATGGAGGTGCGCCGCGAGGTGCTCGGTGACGCGCACGTCGACCGGGCCCAGGCGCGGCAGACGCCGTTCACCGCGCGCTTCCAGGACTTCATCTCGCGCTACGCCTGGGGCGAGATCTGGACCGACCCGACACTCAGCCGCCGCGAGCGCAGCATGATCACCCTGACGGCACTGGTCGCTCACGGCCACTACGACGAGCTGGCCATGCATGTGCGGGCGGCCCGGCGCAACGGGCTGACCCCGGAGGAGATCGGGGCCGTACTGCTCCAGACGGCCGTGTACTGCGGGGTTCCGGCGGCGAACTCGGCGTTCGCGGCGGCGCAGCGGGTCCTCGCGGAAGAGGAAGGGTGACTCTGCTGGTCGTAGCCACGCCAGTAGCTCCCACACACCTCCACCACGTGCTTACGGTGGAGGCATGTCCACCATTCTCATCACCGGCGCCACCTCCGGCCTCGGGCGGTACGCGGCCTTCGAGCTGGTCCGCTCGGGGCATGTCGTTCTCGCCCACGGTCGTGATCCGGACCGTACGCGACAGCTGGTCGAGGAACTGCGGGCCGAAGGTGATGCCGAGGGCTTCGTCGCCGATCTGGCCTCGCTGACGCAGGTGCGCGAGCTGGGTTCGCATGTCGCCGACGCGCATCCCGATCTGGAGGTGCTGATCAACAACGCGGGCGTGGGAGCGGGCGCGCCCGGCGCGGGGCGCGAGCTGAGCGCCGACGGACACGAACTACGGCTGGCCGTCAACTACTTGGCGCCCGTGACGCTGACGCTTGCCCTGCTCCCGGTGCTGCGCGCGAACGCGCCCGCCCGGATCGTCAACGTCGGCTCGGCCGGCCAGGAGCCCCCCGACTTCGACGATGTGGAGTTCCGCCGCGGATACGACGGCTTCGCCGCGTACCGACGAGCCAAGTTCGCTCTGGCGGCCCATACGTTCGCCCTCGCGGAGGAGTTGGCGGACACCGGCGTCGCGGTGAACGTGGTTCATCCGGCGACCTTCATGGACACGGCGATGGTGCGTGAAGGCGGGGTCGCGCCCTGGAACACGGTCGCCGACGGCGCCCCGGCCGTCCTGGCCCTGGCGACCCAGGACCTGGGCACGGGCCGGTACTTCGACGGCACGAGCCCGGCCCGGGCGCACGAGGGGACGTACGACCCCGAGGTGCGCAAGCAGCTGGCCGCGGTCACCCGTCAGCTGCTGAGCCTCTGACCCGGCTCACACCACGGACTCTCACACCGCCGACTCTCACACCACGCCCGACAGCAACGCCGCTTCCGCCTGTGCCACCAGTCCGTCCGCCCCGCACGACCGCGCCAGCGTCAGCCCGCGCTGGAGCTCCGCGGTCGAGCGGGCGGCGATGCCGTACTCGACGCGGGCCGCCGCGTGCTCGTACTGGCACGGCGAGGCCTCCAGATAGGTGACGGCCTGTTCGGCGAGGCGTACCGCGCGCTGGCCGGTCTCCAGGGCGGCTGCGCAGCGCAGGGCCTCGCCGAGGGCGGTGTCGGTGCCGAGCCGCTCGGCGTGCCTGCGGACGTCGGTGGCGAGCCGGGCGGCGCGCGCCGGGTCCTCGTTGGCGAGGGCGCGGGCCAGATCAACGGTCCAGGGGACGAGCACCGGGTTGTGGTGGCCGCGTACGGCCGCCGCCTTCTCCGCCGCCTCCAGTTCGTTGATGCCGTCCTTGGTGCGGCCGACGGCGAGGAGCAGTCGGCCGCGGACCGAGCGCGGGTCCGGCAGCACGATGGTGGACGGGTAGGGCGGGGCGAAGCCGTACTGCTCGGCGATCTCCCAGGCCGCGTCGACGTGCCCGCGGGCGAGCAGCGTGTCGACGAGGTTGCAGGTCGCGGACCAGTACAGGGGCAGTCCGCGGCCGACGCGCTCGGCGAGCGCCAGCGACTTGCGCAGGGAGGCCTCTGCCTCGCGGAGCCGGCCGCGCCTGCGGTGGCCGACGCCGACGTAGGCGTGGGCCAGGGCGAGGTGGCCGCCGCTCCAGCCGGCGGACTCGTAGGCGCGAAGGGCCTCGTTGTAGAGGGACTCGGCCCGGTCGAGGCGGTCGGTGAAGGCGTAGGAGTTGGCCAGCATCATCAGCGGCTCGATGCCCCACTCCGGGTCGGTCCAGCCGAGTCCGGGGGCGAGGCGGCCGTTGACGAGGGCGCGGTCGCACAGCTCGACGACCTCTTCGGCGTTCTCGCCGCGGGCCATCGCGTCGAAGCCGCGCAGGATGAGCAGGGCCCGCTCGGAGTTGTCGCGGCCGGTGCAGGTCGCGGCGAGTTCGGCGAGGCGTGCGGAGCGTCCCGGGGAGGTGTCCTCGCCGGCGTGGATGCCCTCCCACATGAACTGCACGGCCTGCAGCCGCAGCCTCGCGGGGCCGGCCTGGTGCCGGGCGGCCTCCGCCTCGACGGTGCGGACGGCCTCCTCCAGCTGGTCGTTGTGGAGCAGGGCCTGGGAGAGGCGGTAGACGGCGTCGACGCGTTCGTCGCCGTCGAGACCGGGCATGGCGAGGGCGGTCTGGAGGTGGTCGATGGTGGTGGCGGGTGCGGTGAGGAGGGTGGCGCAGCCCAGTTCGTGGAGCACGCGCGCGTGGGCCTCGGGCAGGGGCGGCTCCAGCAGGGCGCGCTCCAGACAGCGGCGGGCCGCGTCGGGAGCGCCGACGGCGAGATGTTCGCGGGCGGCCTCGCGCAGCTGCTCGACGAGTTCCTCGTCGTTGTCCGGGTGGACCTCGAGGAGGTGGCGGGCGGCGACCGCGGCGCCACGGCCGTTGTCGGTGACGACGCGGGCGGCGATGCCGTGCATCGCGGTGCGCAGGGCGTCGGGGATGGAGTTGTAGACGGCGGTGGCGATCAGCGGGTGGACGAACTCCAGGTCGCCGTCGTCCGGTTGGGCGCCCGCCGGGTCGGGCTCGGTGAGGATGCGGGCGGTGCGCAGCAGGTCGGCGCAGCGCACGGCCTCGTCCACGCTCATGGTGGCGAGCTCGGCCACCAGGTCGACCGAGATGCCGGTGCCGAGGATGGCGGCCGCCCAGGCGAACCGGGTGGCCTCGATGCCGAGCGTCTCCAGGCGGGCGACCAGGCCGCCGCCGCGCGCCGAGCGGTTCAGGGCGCGCAGCTCGCCGGCCGCGGACTCGGTCGGGTCGAACTCGCTGTCCTGCACCTTGGCGAGGAGTTCGACGGTCTCGTAGGGGTTGCCGCCGGTCACCGCCCAGACCTCGCGACAGAACGGGGCGTCGGCGTGCGCGCCCAGGGTGGCGCGGGTGAGGCCGGCGGTCGCGTCCGGGGTGAGGGCGCTCAGGGTGGCGACGGAGCTGCCCGCGGCGGCGACCGCGTCGAGGTGGCGGGCGCTGTCGCCGCTGACCTCGCCGGGGCGGCGGGCCACCACGACCAGGACGTTCTGCTCACCGAGGCGTTCGGCGAAGGCGGCGAGCCAGCGCAGGGTCTCCTGGTCGGCCCAGTGGGCGTCGTCGATCAGCAGCACCAGCGGCCAGTCACGGCGGGCCAGTCGGCGTACGGCCGCCACCAGGCCGTCGCAGACGCCCTGCGGGTCGGCCTGGCGCTCGCCCGGTTCCGTGATGCCGAGGGCGGGTCCGGCGACGTCGTACCAGTCGCCGAGGTACTCGCGTGCCTCTTCCGGCATCAGGGACAGCAGCGCGGGCTGGAGCAGCTGCCGTACGACGTTGAAGGGAACGGAATTCAGGGTCTCGCTGCCCCGGGCGGACCACACTTGGCAGCCGCGGGCCTCGGCGATGCGGCGTGTTTCGGCCAGCAGCGCGGTCTTGCCGAGTCCCGCCTCGCCCCGGAGCACCAGGAGACTTCCCGAGGAGGACTTGTCCGCGCACAGGGTGTCGAGCGCCCGCTCGACGGCGGCGACTTCCTCGTCGCGCTCCCACAGGGAGGCCGAGGCGGCCTGTGTGGGCCGTACCTCCGTCATCCCGCTACCTCCCCAAGTCGCCCGAACGACGTACAGACCTCGAGCGTAGCCGTCCGATTGCCTAAGTGGAGGGGGTCCGGGCAGCTGTTGCCGTGATGGGTGACAACGGGTGCGCGCGGGCGACGCGAAGGGCCCGCGACCTGCCCCGCGGGAACTTACCAACAGTCAAAAACCGGCCTCTCCACCGCCATTCACGATTCAGGAGGCGCGAACATGACGTCGACTTCCCCCGACCGGGTCCCGGTCCGGTCCCGCAGGGCGCTGGTCGCGGGTTCGGTGGGCAACTTCATCGAGTGGTACGAGTTCGGGGTCTACGGCTACTTCGCGACGATCATCGCGGCGCGCTTCTTCACGCCGGAGGGCGGCAGCGAGGTAGAGGCGCTGGTGAGGACGTACGCGTCATTCGCGCTGGCGTTCTTCTTCCGGCCGGTCGGAGCGGCCGTGTTCGGCCGGCTGGGCGACCGGATCGGCCGGCGTCCGGTGCTGATCCTGGTGATCACGCTGATGACCGGGGCGACGACCTTGATCGGCGCGCTGCCCACGTACGACACGGTCGGCGCCCTCGCCCCGTGGCTGCTGACGTTTCTGAGGGTGCTTCAAGGGCTGTCGGCGGGCGGGGAGTTCGGGGGCGCGGTGTCGGTGATGACCGAGTTCGCGCCACCGGGGCGGCGCGGGCTGTACGGGTCGTGGCAGTCGTTCACGGTGGCGCTGGGGCTGCTGGGCGGTGCGGGGGCGGCGGCGCTGCTGGCCACTGTGCTCACGGAGCGGCAACTGGGCGACTGGGGCTGGCGGTTGCCGTTCCTGCTGACGTTGCCGCTGGGGCTGGGCGCCCTGTGGTTGCGGCTGCGGCTGGACGAGACGCCGGCGTTCCGGGAGGAGCGGGAGGCCGAGCGGCCGCCGGGGCGTGCGGTCGCGGGGGCGATCGCGCTGGGCGCCGGGCGGATCATGGGGTGGGCGGCGGCCGGGTACACCTTCCTGGTCGTGCTGCCGTCGTATCTGCAGTCCGCGCTGGACGCGACCTTCCAGCAGGCCCTGATCGCCACGGTGCTGGCCAACCTCGGTTTCGCGGTGACGATCGTGCCGGCGGGGTGGCTCAGCGACCGGGTCGGACGACGGCCGGTGATGCTGACGGGGGCGCTGCTGGTCGTGGTCCTCGCGGTGCCGCTGCTCAACCTTCTCCAGGACCCGGGCGTTTCCCTCACCGTGAAGGGTGCGGCGGTGTGGGGCGCGGGTGCCGTGGTGGGGCTGATGGCGGGGCCGGGTCCGGCGATGCTCTCGGAGCTCTTCCCGACGAACGTCCGCTACACGGGGCTGGGACTCGCCTACGCGCTGTCCAATGCGGTGTTCTCGGGCTGCGCCGGGCTCATCATCACGGAGACGATCGAACGGACCGGGAACGTGGACATCCCCGCGTACTACGCGGCCGCGACCTGCGCGGTGAGCGTCCTCGCGCTGACCGTGGCACCGAAACGGAGACAAGTGGCCACGTTGGAGGGTGAGTTGAGCTGATGCGGGTGATCGGCCTGATGTCCGGAACGTCGTACGACGCCATCGACGCGGCTGTCGCCGACCTGAGCCTCGTCGGCGACAGCCTGGTCCTCAAGCCGCTGGGGCTGGTGAGCGAGGCGTACGACGACGTCCTGCGGGAGGCGCTCGGGGCGGCGCTGCCGCCCGGGACGACCTCGATGGCCGAGGTGTGCCGGCTCGACACACGGATCGGGCTGGCCTTCGCGTCGGCCGCCCTCCGGGCCGACCGTGAACTGTGCGACGGACAGGCCGAGTTGGTGGCCTCGCACGGGCAGACGGTCTACCACTGGGCCGAGGAGGGAAAGGTGTACGGCACCCTCCAGCTCGGGCAGCCCGCGTGGATCGCCGAGGCGACCGGGCTGCCCGTGGTCGCCGACTTCCGGCCGCGCGACATCACCGCCGGCGGCCAGGGCGCCCCGCTGGTCAGCCTGGTCGACCTGCTGTGGCTGCGCGGCCGGACCGGCACGCCCGTCGCCCTCAACATCGGCGGCATCGCCAACCTCACCACGCCCGACGGCACCGCCTTCGACACCGGGCCCGGCTGCGCGCTGATCGACGCGGCGGCGCGGGGCTTCAGCGGCGGACGGCTGGCGTACGACTTGGACGGGGCGCTGGCCGGTCGCGGCACCGTCCACGAGCCGCTGCTGCGACGGCTGCTGGAGGAGCCGTACTACGCGCTGCCCGCACCCAAGACGACCGGCAAGGAGCTGTTCCACCTCGGCCACCTGCGAGACGCGCTGGCCGGGTTCGGCACCCTGCCCGCCGAGGACGTCGTCGCCACGCTGACCATGCTCACGGCATGGACGGTCGCCGACGCCGTACGTGCGGCGGGCGCGACCGAGGTGATCGCCTCGGGTGGCGGGACCCGCAATCCCGTCCTGATGACGATGCTCGGCCGGCGCCTGCCCGGGGTGACCCTGCGCACCTCCGACGAGTTGGGACTGCCAACGGCCGCGAAGGAGGCGTACGCCTTCGCCGTACTGGGCTTCCTGACCGCCCACGGACTACCCGGGACCGCGTCGTCGGCCACGGGCGCCCGCCACGCGCGCGTGCTCGGCTCGATCACCCCGGGCCGGGACGGACTGCGGCTGCCCCCGCCCGCTGAGAGGCAGCCGGTACGGCTCGTGCTGGAGTGATGGGATCCCAAGGTACGGTCGCGCGGCCGGATTCTGTGGTTCCAGAGCCGGATCCCGGGGTTCCGGGGCCGGATCCCGGGGTTCCAGAGCCGGATCCCGGGGTTCCGGGGCCGGACCCTGGGGTTCCAGAGCCGGATCCCGTGGTTCTGGGGCCGGTTCCTCTCATCCGACTTTCACCGACACCTCATACGGTGGGCGCATGACGCAGGTGACTCCTCCCGGCTGGTACCCCGACCCGGGGCAGAAAAGTGACGATCCGCCCACCGAGCGCTGGTGGGACGGCAAGGCATGGACGGACCAGGTCCGGCCCGCGGGGTCGACCGACGCATGGGGCCCTCCGGAGCAGTTGGCGGCCGGCGGGGCGTATCCGGTGCATCCCGGATATCCCGGCCAACCGCCGTCGGGCGGGCGACGCGGTCTGCGCACCGGGATAGCCGTGGGAGTGGCCGCGGTGGTCCTCGCGAGCATCGGCGTCGGCGTGTACGCGCTGACCGCCGACGACGGCTCGGGCGGCGGCAGCGCCGACTCCCAGCAGCAGGGCGGCCCGGGGGGACAGGGCGGCCAAGGTGGCCAGGGCGGTCCCGGTGGCGGTCAGGGCGGCCCGTTCGGCGACTCCGGTGGTGGCAACGGCGGGTCCGGAGGCGGCGACGGCGATTCCGGTGGGCAGTCGCCCTCCCCCGACCAGTCCGAGGCGCCGAAGGTGGACAGCGGTTCGGTCACCGACGCCGTGAGCGGGATCAGCCTCGCCATCCCGGACGGCTGGTACGGCCAGAAGATCGACTGGGGTGCGCACGTCGGGTCGGACGAGACGTACAAGTGCCCCTCCGACACCTCACAGACCTGCATGAAGGGCGGCGCCTACTCGGCACCGGCGCTCGCGCTCGGCACCAAGGGCGACACCGCCGAGGAGGTCGCCAAGGCGGACATCGCGGCGAACGCCGAGGAGTCCTACGGCAAGGGCTACGGAGAGATCACCTCGCACGAGGTGCTGGCCTCCAAGGCGGTGACCGTGGCCGGGCAGAAGGGCTATCTGGTCCGCTGGAAGGCCGTCACGAGCAAGGGCGCCGACGGGTACGTCGAGTCGCTGGCCTTCCCCTCGCCCGTCAGTGAGCAGCAGATCGTCGTGGTCCGCATCGGCGTCGACGTCGACGAGGGGCAGTCGGTCCTCGACGAGATCGCCAAGGGCATCAAGGTGTCCACCGGTGGCGGCAACGGCCAGGACGTCTGACGCCCCCGGACCCGACGGACACCGGGAACCCGACACCTCCCCGGATCCGAGGCACCCCGGACGTAGTGCGGCCGGGTGGGGCGCCCCTCCGCTCAAGGGGAACCCCACCCGGCCGGGGGGTGCGCGCCGCCCCCGTCCCCACGGTGCGGCGCGGAACAGGTCACCGTCCAGTCATCCCGTGAACGGCGGCCTGAGTCTCAGGTGAGGCCCAGTGCCGGCAGCACCGCGGCCTCCACGAAACGGACGAGATAGTCGGGGTCGGCGTCCTCGCCCTCCAGCACCGGACGCGCCCGCAGCACGCCGAAGATCTGGGCGGGGACGTACTCCAGCGCGGGATGGTCGGCGGCGACCTCCCCGCGCTCGACTCCCCGCCGAAGAATCTGCCGCAGTGCTTCGATCTCGGGGTCGACGAGCGCCTCACGCAAGGCGCACTTGAGTTCCGGGTCCTCCATCACGGCGTGCCCCAGCGCCTGGAACAGCCGCGTGTCCTTGCCGGACCACGCCCCCGCGGCCCGCGCCGCCTCGCGCAGGTCACCGGCGAGCGTGCCGGTGTCGATGCCCTCGAAGCGGGTGAGCCGGCTCGCGCGCAGGGCCGCCGCCACGAACTGGGGCTTGGTCCGCCACTGCCGGTAGAGCGTGGACTTGCTGCACCGCGTGCTGGTGGCGACGCCCTCCATGGTGACGGCGTCGTAGCCGGACGCGCGGATCTGTTCGAGCACGGCGTCGAAGAACTCCTGCTCACGCTCGGGCGTGATCTTGGAGCGGCGCGAGGCGACGACCGTCTCCGGTCCGTCCGCGGCCTGCGACGTCATGGGCTCTTCTCCTCACTCGGGTGCGGCGGCCGGGGATGTGTGCGAGGCCGCGCTTCCAGTGTGTCGTACGTCTATCGATACGCCACTGTACCGGAACGCCATCGTATCGGTACAGTGGCGTATCGATACATGAGCGTTTCGGTACATGGACGTTTCGGTACGCTGCCGTATCGATGAGTGCGCCGGGCGCGCGCAGTCACAGTCACCGGCTCGACAAGCTCCACCAGCACCATCAGGCACCACCCACCGTTCAGCGAAAGGGCCGGGGGAATGAATGGCCGCACCGAGTCTGCCCAGGCGGAGCCCGACGCGACAGCGCGGCCTCCGCTCGTCCGGGAGCTCCTGCTCGTCGTAGGGCTCTTCCTCGTCTACAAGTTCGGCCGGCAGCTCGCGACGGGCCACACCGGTGAGGCCTTCCGCAACGCGGACCGCGTGTGGGATCTGGAACGAGCCGTCCATCTGCCCGGCGAGGGCTCGGTGCAGCATCTGCTGCTGCACGGCGACACGCTCATACACCTCGCGAACACCTACTACGCGACCGTCCACTTCCCGGCCACCGCGGCCTTCCTGATCTGGCTGTATCTGCGCCGCCCCGCCCACTACGTCTGGGCCCGCCGCGTTCTCGCCGCGGTCACCGCCGCCGCCCTGGTGGTGCATCTGACGTTCCCGCTGGCCCCGCCGCGCATGCTCGCCGCGACCGGCCTGATCGACACCGGGCTGGTATACGGCCCCTCCGTGTACGGCTCACCCCGGACGGACCACCTCTCGAACCAGTTCGCGGCGATGCCGTCGCTGCACTTCGGCTGGGCCCTGATGGTGGCGATCGGACTGATCGTGGCGACCCGCTCGCGCCTGCGCTGGCTCTGGCTGCTGCACCCGCTGCTGACCCTGCTGGTCATCGTGGGCACGGCCAACCACTACTGGCTCGACGCGATCGTGGCGACGGCCATGCTCGGTGTCGCGCTCGCTGTGATCCACCTGCCACGGCGCACGGCCACCACGGCCGGACGCGGCACCGAAGAGCTCGTACCGGCGGCCCGTGACGCGGCCCCGGACGAGGAAGCCGTACTCGTGGGAGCGGCCCGATGAACGCCACCCTGCTCGCCGTCGTCCTGTCCCTGTTCTCCGCGGTCGCCTACGCCGCCGCTGCCGTCGCCCAGGAGCGGCTGGCCTCCCGCGCCCCCGGGAAGGGACTGCTGCAGCTGGTGGCCTCCGGCGCCTGGTGGGGATCGGTCCTGCTCAACGGCTCCGGCGCGCTCCTGCACGTCGTGGCCCTGAAGTACGGTCCGCTGACCGTGGTGCAGCCGCTCGGCGCGCTCACCCTCGTGGCCGCGGTGCCGCTGGGCGCGCGCGTCGCCGGGCGGCGGGTCAGCGCGGTCGAGTGGCGCGGTACCGCGCTGACGCTCGTCGGCCTGGCAGCGATCCTCGTCACGGCGTCCGGGCACGCGCCCGACGCGGTACTGAGCACGTCCGAGGCAGTGGCGGTCGCGGCGGTGACGGTGGCCCTGATCGGCACGCTGTCGCGGCCGGGCACCCGGCCGGGACTGCGCCACGCGACCGCGTCCGGCTTCGCGTCCGGGGTCGGCTCGGCGCTCACGCAGACCGTGACGGTGGCCGTGACGGACCACTCCGCCCCGCTGCTCAGTCTCCAGGTGGTCGGCGTGGCGCTGCTGGTCGCGGCTCTCGCGGCGAGCGGGCTGCTGCTGTCACAGACCGCCTACCGGGGTGGCCTGGGCGCGCCGCTGGCCATGGTGACGCTGGCCAACCCGCTGGCCGCCGCGGTGATCGGGCTCGTCCTGCTCGGCGAGCGCTTGCAGGGCGGCGCGGCAGGCGTGCTGCTGGCCCTGGCCGGGGCGGGGCTGGCGTCCTGGGGTGTGGTGCTGCTCAGCCGGGCGACACCCGAGCCCGCCGTCACGCACGCCCATGACCTCGATGTCCCGCACCCCCACGGGGCCGACGACGAGCACCCCGTGGCCGCCGTACTGGCCCTGGAGCCCGAATCGGCGAAGCCGGAACCCGCGTTGGTGCCCCGGCAACGGGAGCCGGGGCACCTCACAGCACTCTGAGCAGCGTTCGGATCAGCGCTCCGATCCGGGCTCCGATCCGGGCTACTCGGTGATGATCGCCGGGTCGCTCACACCCGGCCGCCCGTTATCGACGTGCCCGGCGAACCGCCGCAGGAACGCCGGGTCGGCGTCGGCGGTGACGGTCAGGTCGTACCAGCGCCGGCTCCCCGCGAGGTCGACCGTGCGGCACACGGTGGTGCCGGGCCGCACGGTCACCGTGGTGGCCCGACCGCCGTACCCGTTGGCGATCTTCAGGCGGACGCTCGACGGTCCCTTGTTGGTGAAGGTCAGCTCGATGTCGTCGCCGGTGTGCCGGGCGGTGACCTCGGGGCCGGCCGCCTTGTTCGAGCCCTTGAACCAGCGCACGAAGCCGGCCGGGCCGTGCACGGTCAGGTCGTACGAGCCGTTCGAGTACGCCGAGTTCCAGGTGTCCGCGATGCTCTTCCCGGCCTCGGTGGTGTACGTCCAGGGGCCGTCGGTGCGGTTGCCGGACGTGACATGGAAGGCGGCACCGGCCCTGGCGCCGGAGGCGAAGGCGAGCGTGAATTTGCCGGCGGCGACGTCGACGGAGCCGTCCACGTGCGGGGCGTACTTGAGCGGCCGGGTCGGGCGCAGGCCGCGCTCCTGGCGGGGCATGTCCGGGTCGGCCGGTGGCTTCGGCTTGTAGTCGGGGTGCCGCTCGCGGTCCTGCGGCTCGTACTCGTCCGTCTCCGGCAGGGCGGCCGGGCGGCTGTCCTTGCGGGAGAAGTCGAAGGCCGAGGTCAGGTCGCCGCAGATGGCCCGGCGCCAGGGGGAGATGTTCGTCTCCTTGACGCCGAAGCGGCGCTCCATGAACCGCAGGATCGAGGTGTGGTCGAGGGTCTCGGAGTTGACGTAGCCGCCCTTGCTCCACGGTGAGACGACGAGCATCGGCACGCGCGGGCCGAGGCCGTAGGGGCCCGCCGGGCGGTTGCTGTCGCCCTTGTAGAGGTCGAGCGAGACGTCGACGGTGGACTTGCCCCGCGAGGCGTCCTTCGGCGGGAGCGGCGGCACCACGTGGTCGAAGAAGCCGTCGTTCTCGTCGAAGGTGATGAACAGGGCCGTCTTCGACCAGACCTCCGGGTTGGAGGTGAGGGCGTCCAGGACCTGGGCGATGTACCAGGCGCCGTAGTTGGAGGGCCAGTTGGAGTGCTCGGAGAAGGCCTCGGGGGCGGCGATCCAGGAGATCTGCGGCAGCTTCCCGGCCTGGACGTCGGCCTTGAGCCGGTCGAAGTAACCGTCGCCGTTCTTGGCGTCGGTGCCGGTGCGGGCCTTGTCGTACCAGGGGTCGCCGGGCTTGGCGTCGCGGTACTTGTTGAAGTACAGCAGCGAGTTGTCGCCGTAGTTGCCGCGGTAGGCGTCCTCGATCCAGCCCCAGGAGCCGGCCTTGTCCAGGCCGTCGCCGATGTCCTGGTAGATCTTCCAGGAGACGCCCGCCTGCTCCAGGCGCTCGGGGTAGGTCGTCCAGCCGTAGCCGAGCTCGTCGTTGCCGAGGACCGGGCCGCCGCCGGTGCCGTCGTTGCCCGTGTAGCCCGTCCACATGTAGTAGCGGTTCGGGTCGGTGGAGCCGATGAAGGAGCAGTGGTAGGCGTCGCAGACGGTGAAGGCGTCGGCGAGGGCGTAGTGGAAGGGGATGTCCTCGCGGGTCAGGTACGCCATGGTCGTGGTGCCCTTGGCGGGGATCCACTTGTCGTACTTGCCGCCGTTGTAGGCCTGCTGGCCGTCGGTCCAGCCGTGCGGCAGGCCCTCCAGGAACTGCATGCCCAGGTCGTCGGCGTCCGGGTGGAACGGCAGGATGTCCTTGCTGCCGTCCGACTGGTGCCAGTTCGACTTGCCGTTGTCCAGCTTCACCGGGCGCGGGTCACCGAAGCCGCGCACACCGCGCAGCTTGCCGAAGTAGTGGTCGAAGGAACGGTTCTCCTGCATCAGGACGACGATGTGCTCGACATCCTCGATCGACCCGGTGCGGTGGTTCGCGGGAAGCGCGGCGGCCCGCTGGATGGAGCTCGACAGTGCGGTGAACGCCGTGGTCGCGCCCGCGAGTTGCAGGAATCGGCGCCGGTTGACTTCGGGCATGAGTGAGGGACCTCTTCCCATGGAGGGTGGTTTGACCGGCCGGTGGTGACGGAATGCGCGCGGAAGGAGTGTTCCAGGAGCACCAAACGTCAGGGAAGGGTCTGGTGGCGCTCGTGTGAAAGTCGCCGGTACGGGAGGTGTGCCGGGACCCGGGTGCGGGGATGGTCGCGATCATGACAGAGACGACGCGCACGGATTCCCCGCCGGCTTCACGGCCCGTACGCCAGCTCCTCGCCGCCTCGGTCGGCAACGCCGTCGAGTGGTACGACTGGTACGCCTACACGTTCCTCGCCACCTATATCGCGGCCGAGGTCTTCCCGAAGAGCGCGGGCAACTCCCTGGTACCGCTGCTGTCGACGTTCGCGGTCTTCGCGGTGGGCTTCTTCATGCGTCCGGTGGGCGGACTGCTCATGGGCGCGATCGCGGACCGCCGCGGCCGGCGCTCCGCCCTGACGGTCACCATCCTGCTGATGGGCGGCAGCAGCCTGCTGGTCGGGCTGACGCCGACGTACGAGACGGCCGGCGTCCTCGCTCCGGTCGTCCTGGTCCTGGCCCGCCTGCTCCAAGGCCTGTCGGTGGGCGGCGAGTTCGCGGCGTCGACGACCTTCCTGGTCGAGTCGGCCGGACCGGGCCGTCGCGGGCTGTTCTCCAGCTTCCAGTACGTGTCGACGACAGCCGGGCAGCTCGTCGCGTCCGGTATCGCGACGCTGCTGGTGGACACGTTGAGCGACGGGCAGATGAACGGCTGGGGCTGGCGGGTGCCGTTCGTGCTCGGCGCCGTACTCAGCCTCGTCGGCTTCTGGATCCGTCAGGGCGCGCAGGAGACCAGGAGCACCGAACAGCAACAGGCCCCGCGCCCCGGCCTGTTCGAGGCGCTGCGCCGCCATCCCCGCCAGTCCCTGCTGATCTGCGGCATCACGGCGGGCGGCACGATCGCGTACTACACCTGGACGTCGTACCTGCCGACGTACGCCGAACTCAACGCGGGCATCGAGAAGTCGGACGCGCTGCTCGCGGGCACCATCTCGCTGGCCTTCTTCGGCCTGCTCCAGCCCCTCGGCGGCCTCCTCTCCGACCGCTTCGGCCGCCGCCCCCTCCTCCTCTTCTTCGGCCTCGGCTTCACGCTCCTCACCGTCCCCCTGCTGCACGCCCTGCGCGATTCGTTCGCGATGCTGCTGCTCGTGCAGTGCGCGGGAATGGTGCTGCTGACCGGGTTCACGTCGATCAGCGCGGCCGTGAACGCCGAGGTGTTCCCACCCCGGGTGCGGGCGGCGGGCATCGGGTTCCCGTACTCGCTGACGGTCGCGATGTTCGGCGGTACGGCGCCGTACATCGGCACGCTGTTCAAGGAGCTGGGCCACGCCGACCTCTTCCCCTGGTACGTCGCCGTCCTGTGCCTCGGCTCGTCCCTGGTGTACCTACGGCTCCCCGAGACCGCCCACAAGCCGCTGGAACGCTGAGCCACAAAAGGCTGGTTGCCGGGTCGAGCAGCCTGCGCCAGGCAGGCAGCCTCATCGGACAGCGCCCGTCTCAGCGACTGAGCCGGGCCCTCCCCTCAGCCAGCGGCCAGGCGCCTCGTCGACGGTGCGCCAGTGAGCCGCAGCCAGTGTGAACTGCTCAAGCCGTGCGGTGGCTCGGGCGGCGGCCGCGCCTGCTGAGTTCTCCCGCGATGGCCGTCGAACGACCGAGCAGTCGCCCTCGCGCAGGTACTGGCACAGTGGCGCGGCGGACGTCACCAACTGGTCTACACCGCGTAGTCCGGACGCACCCGAGCCTCGGGCAAGGGATGTTCGAGGTGAAGGCGAGCATCCAACCAGGGCGCGACGCCGGCCGCCGAGCCGTCCGAAGCTCGGGAGCTGGTCGAGCTGCTGCTGGAAGCGGTCGACGACCGTCTCGCCGAGCCGCAGGACGACCAAGAGGCTTGAGCGCTTCGACGGGCCCTGCGCTGCCGGCCGGGCCCAACCAGCCCCGGAGGGCGGCGAGCGTTGAATGCGGCAAACGCCCTGCTGGCCCTGCCCGGCCCGCGCTCCGCGGGCGGCCGGCTGCTGAGCGCCCGCGTGATGGTTCACCGCCTTGGCCAGGTCAGAAGCTATCCGGCCCGCAAGCCAGCCGACCTGACCAGCGACTTCCAGGATGGCATCAGCTGACTGCTCAGGAGGTATACCGCGTGGTGCATACCACGGTGATCCAATCCCCGCCGCCTGCATGGCTTATCGCGTTGTTCTTGGCTTCGGTCTGACTGGCGCCGTGACCACCCCAGTAGCGATGGGCGGTGGGGTTGTAGGCCACAGCGCCACAGCTGTTGGCGAACGACACGAGGACCTTGCAGCTGCCTGGGCAGTTGTTCAGTGCGGCTTGCCGCGCAGCACTGGCGGATTTGTAGTCCCAAGCTCGGCCGTAGGCACCGTTGCGCGCCACGGCTATGGCGCCGTAATAGTTCGGCCGTGGAGGCGGCGCGGGTGGCGAGGTCGGGGCAGGTGGCGGGGCCGGGGCTTCCGTCGTTTCGGGGGCGGGATCGTCGGTCAGCGGATCGGGGTCGGGTTCCTCCGTCGACGGGTCCTCGGTCACCGTGTCGTCCGGATCGACGGGATCGACGGGATCGACGGCGGAGTCACCATACGTGGGATCGTCGGGCACGTACGGATCAGCAGAAACAAGGGGGATCGCGGAGGAGCCGGAGTCGTCGCCCGACGTGCTGTGGCCGTCCGCGAGCGCGAACACGAGCATCACTCCCGCGATGGCGGCGGCGACACCTGCGGCGGCCTTGCCCGACGACTTACCACCCGGGTTTCCTGCCGGGCCTGTTCCGCCGGGGAAAGCGGGTGCCGCGGGCCCTACGGGGCGCGGCGTTGCGGGCGGTGCGGGGCGCGGTGCGGGGCGCGGCGTCGACGGCCTCGGGGCGTTGACCGTGGTGCGCTTGCCCGGCTGCGTCCGGTTGCGCGCCTGCTCCAGTGGATGGAGCCACTCCGCCAGCGCCGGTCGCCGGGCCGGGTCACTCTGTGTGCTCCGCTGCGCAAGATCCGCCACGTCGGCCGCGACGCCACGCAGCGGCCCCAGATCCGTACTGACCTGGTCCTGGTTGAAGAGTCTTGCGGCGATCAGTCCGAACTTGTACGTGTCGGAGGCCGGCGTGGCCTTCGCCGACTCCGGGACACTCCAGCCGATGGTCTCGACCTGGGGCAGTACATCCTGGGTGCGATACCGCATCGAATCGCAGTCGATCAGCAGGACGCGGGGCCCACCGTCCAGGGTGAACAGGACGTTCTTCGGCGAGAGGTCGCCCACCACGACGCCCCCCTTGTGCAGCCGACTGAGCGTCGAGGCGAGATCGGTGAGCAGGTCCAGCCTGGTACGGTCGTCGAGCGTCAGCCCGATGGTCTGCAGGAACGCTTCCGGGTTGAGCAGAAACTCCAGGCCCTGCTGTTTGACACCGCCGATCGCGGCGCTGTTCAACTCGAACTCGCTCCCCACGCGCTGCATGAGGAATCCGACCACGGTGGTGCCGGAGTGCGCCGAGAGCGGCAGTTGCAAGGGCGCACGGCCCCTGTAGACGATCGCGGTCGGCCAGGCCAGCCGGTCGGACAGAAAGGACTGGTCGGCCGGGTCAAGGGTGAAGAGCGAGGCGGCGAGCGCCTGCAGCGCGACGGGGTCCGGGCGCACCTGTGGCCGGTACTCCTTGTAGGCCAGCTGTCCGCTCAGCTTGCCCGGTGCCCGGGGCACCCCGTAGACGATGCCCTGCCCGCCGTCGCCGAGGCGGTGCGCCGTGTACTGCCCCAGCTGGTCGGGCCGGACCCACGGAACCTTCACCGGGGGGCTCCCGGTGCCGTCTCGCGCGGCCACAGCGCGATCAGGGTGCGGTCGTCCCCGAACGTCTCCCGGGAGAAGTCCAGCAGGTGCGCGAACCTCAACGGCGATACGGGGCGCCGGAGCTCCGAGCGGAACAGGTGCCCCACGGCTCCCTCACCGTCACCGAGCGGGTCGCCGAAACCGTCGGTGCCGATGAGCAGGACAGTGCCCGGTTCGAGGACGGTGGAAAGGGGGCGGACGACCGCCGGGACGAGGGGCAGCGGGTCCACCGCGGACGACAGGAGCCCATCCGGCCCGGTCCTCTTGCCGCCGCCCATCGCGTGGAAGCGGTCGTGCCTGAGCTGCCACACGCCGGAGTCGCCTACCCAGACCACGGAGACCTCCACCCCTCGTTCGGTGGGTGTGGCCGTGCCGGCGACCAGGGTCGTACCCAGCAGCTCGGCCGTCTCCTGCACCCCTGCCTCGTCCTGCAGGTGCAGAAGTCGGCGGGCCTGCTCGCGCAGTTGCCAGTGCACGGTGGACAGCAGCTTGTGCCAGTCGACGACGAAGCCACCCTCGTTCCTCACCTGCGACAGCATCTCGTCGACCGCGCTGCGGCACGCCAACTGCGCGCCGATGTGCGGCTGGTGGGCCTCGGACACGCCGTCGGCGACGGCGAACGCCACGGTGCCGGTGCCCTGGTCCCACGCGATCGCCGCGTCGTCCTCACGCTGCGTGCCGTCGTGCCGGTGCTCGTAGCCGCGTACGGACGCCAGCCGTACGTCCAGTGCCGCCGTCGACCAGCCGTCGCAGACGGTGTCGGGGCGGTAGGACATCCCCGTGGGAGGCACCGGGTCAAAGGCCATCACGGCTCTGTCCACGACGACAGGACCCCACTGGTCCGCGGGGCCGTTCGGCGGGGACGGGATACTGCCCGGGTGCCGGAGCGGCGCTGGGGCGGAACCGTGTCCGGCCACGTCCGGCCTCACGTCCCACGGCGCGTCATCGGCCATGCCGTCGGGCAGGTCACGGGGCGCGCCCCGTGACGCCTCGCCGAACCGGTGGTCCTCCGGGGTTTCCGGCGGCCGCGGCGGAATCGGCGGTGGTCCTGGTGGCGGTGGCACGTACCGGGCGGGGTCGCTCTGCGTCTTCCCCCGGCGGCGGTTGGAAGGCGGCGCCATGTCAGATCACGTCGATCGCTACGGTGAAACCCTCCGGCTTGTCGACCTGCAGGTGTGGGTTCGACGAATCGAGTGAGCGGCCCGAGGCGATCACGCTCTTGGTGAGGGCGGCGCAGAACTTCGCGATGGCCGCGCCGACATCGACACCCTTGTCGGCGACGAAGCCGAACTCCGGCTGCGTGGCGACCTTGTTGATGGTCTCCGCGTCCGCGTCACCTATGCCGCAGGCGATGATGTTCGGCGCGGCGGGTGTCACCGAACGGTCGGTGAGCCGGCGCAGCGCTTCCTGCCAGTTCTCCCCGCCGTTCGGGACTCCGTCGCTGAGGAAGAACACCGCAGGCCTGTGCACCTGGTAGCCCTGGCTCTTGAGGTCCTTGACGTCGACCGGGATACGCTCGGCGAGGTCCTTGAACGCCGCGGCGTAGCTCGTCGATCCGCGGGTGTGCAGCTTCGGGAACTCGTTCGCGCTGCGCAGGTCCACCTGGTGCACCCGCTCGATGACGTCGTCGGAGAATCCGAGTACCGAGAAGCGCACCTTGGCGGCGGCCATCGGCTCTCCCAGCAGTGCCTGGTGCAGGGACTTCAGCCCATCGTTGAGATCATCGATGTGCGCGTACATCGAACCCGACTCGTCGGCGAGGACGTAGATGGGGAGCAGATGCCCCCGGTTGCTTTCCTTCATCGTCAGTGTGCCCTCTCGTCTCGGCTGTGACTGCCTGTTGCGTGCCGCGCGTTCGGACCGGCGGGCCCCATGCCGTGCGGAACGCTCATCCGCGAGCGGTGGTTCCCTCCCGGCCGGTACCGGAAACCGGCGGCCCGGCCGACGCCGTCGCGCATCGAGGGCCCCTCAACCCCGTTGCTGTACAAGGGACTTGGACTTCACCGATTCGGTGTGCCCGCCTCGCCCCCCTGTTCCAGTGCACCAGGCGGGCTGGTCGCGGACCGGGCGGAACCGGGGCGGATACCGGCAGTCCCGTCACCCGTGAGCGTTCCCGTGAGCGTGCGCGTCAGCAGGTCGGCCGAAGCGGCCCGGCGCACGATCAGGTGGAGGTCCCAGTCGGCTCCACGGGCCAGTTCCGCCTCGACGGCCGCCCAGAGGGCGTGGAGGCTCTGCTGGTACGAGAGGCCGCCCCGCCCGGAACCGATCAGGGGCAGGCACACCGAACGCAGCGGCGGATCGAAGCGGTCGCGCTCCTCGGCCAGCATCGTCAGGGCCCGGGCCACCGCACGGGTCACGTCGGCGGGCAGTACGTCGTAGTCGTTGGTCCCGGCGCGGGGCACGGCGACGGCCGCGTGGTAGATGCGGCGTACACCCTGCTCCGCCAGGGCGCCGGAACCCGTGGCCGCCACGGTGCCGGGCAGCACCGGGCGTCCCGATGTGTGCCGCTGCGCGGCCCACTCCCGCAGTTCGTCGCGGATGACGTCCTGCACCAGATCCCCGGTCGGGCCGCGTCGCGCCCCGGCCCGGCGCAGCAAGGCCGACACCGAGGACTTGTACGCCTCGGGCAGCGCGAAGTAGGTGTTGGCGGGCGAGACGATCACGTCCACGTCCCGCAGGAGATCGACGGGGTGGATGTGCAGGGTCACCGGAACCGTCCGGCCGCCCGCCCGCGCGCGGAGCGCCCGGTGGGTGTCCGAGGCCGGGTCGGCGGGCGGGGCGTGCCCGGTCAACTGCACAAGCTGCACGATCTGTTCGGCGACCTGGTCCAGCACCATCGGCTCATGGAACTTACGGAGCCGCTCCACACTGACACCGTAGACCCCGGCGGCTCGCCTGCGCCGGTCGGCGCCCGGCCAGTCGCGGGTGCCCGGCGTCAGCCCGAGTGTGTACGCGGCCGCCTCCTGCAGGCTGCCGCCGTCGAGTCGCGCCGCTGCCTGCCGTAACAGCTGTTCCACCGCGGCGGGGGACGGCTGACCGGTCTGCGCCGCAGCTTGCGCGAGGGCCGGCAGATCCAGCGAGCGCAGCCGGACGATCCCCGCGCGACGGAGCACTCCGAGGTCACGGACGACCGAGGCGTGATCGACCGACACACGGTCGGCCGGCCCGTGACCGTCCGGCTCGGATGGCATGGCTGTCCCGGATGGCATGACGACAAGGATGCCCCTTGCAACAAACCGCATCAAGCGGTCAGCCCGACTCTCCCGGGACCACTGCCGCGCGCAGGGGAGCGAGCAGCCGGTTCGCCTCCGTGATCCCCGTCGGCGACCCCAGGTCGGTCGTCCCCCTGCCGGGGTCGGGCTTGAGCGGGTCCTCGCCGCAGCGGTCGCCGAACAGAACCACCGCGGGCCGCGGCCGGTGTCGCCGCGAGTGCCACAACAGGCCCTGGGCCTCCGGGGCTTGGGTGCGCAACTCGCTCGCCCAGCGTCGGGTCTGCGCATACCCCGCGCCCTCCGTCTCAAGGAGCCAGGAGTCCTGGCACACCGCGGCCAGGTCCTCCTCGGACAGCAACTGGATGAGCCGCAGCTCCACCCGGGTCCGCAGCAGGGTCAACGAGCGGCCCGCCACCCACGCACGGGGCACCAGACGCAGGCCCGAGCCCGTGTCGAAGGCCAGCGAACGCAGCAGCACCTCGGCCAGCGCGGTGGCCGGTTCGGCGCCCGCGTACAGGAACGGATACGGGTCCTCGGGGGTGCCGTCGAAGCGGTTGCCGCCGAAGTGCGAGTCGGCGGCGACCGGATTGAACCCCTCGGCAGGGCGGCGGCTGCTGTGGCACCGCCACAACTCGGTACCGGCAGGCAGCGTGCACAGGTGCGGCGTCATCCGGTACGCCGTCGGCGGGTGGCGGTCGGGCATCAGTCGCCCTCCAGCATCGCCGAGGCCGCACCGGCCAGCAGTTCCTCGGGCAGGACCCCGAGCAGTGCGGCGGGCCGCCCGCCCAGCCACTGGTTGCCACTCAGCCACCAGTCGGCCGCGCCCCACGGATCCTGGTCCGCAAGGAGCAGCCGGTTGACCCGCCGCACGACGGGGATCGGTGCGCCGCCGTCACCGGCGAACTGGAACGCCGGGTAGCGCGGCCCGTCCACCGGATCGTCCAGTGCGATGAGCCCGTCCGTACTGTCGCAGCAGTCGCGTACCTCCCGCGCCGACAACGACGGCTGCGCCAGCAGCCGTCGTCGCACCGCCGCGATGATCCCCTCGGGGTCCGCGGGGAGAGCGGGCACCGGGCCACCGGACGTGCGAAGGCCGGCCGAGGTGAGCCAGGTGTGCAGTTCCCGCGCCTGCTCCACCACGTGGGGGCCGACCACCACTTGACCGGCCAGCCGGGGGCCGTCCAGCGCGGTACGCACCGGGTGTCCGGGCGGAAGGAAATCCGCCAGCGCCTTCCGTACCCCCTGCACGGCCCTGCGCACCGCCCGTGCCTCCTGCTGCGGCGTGGCCGCGAGTGCGCCGAGCCTGGACACGAGTTCGTCGCGGTCCGCGTCGTCGAGTGCGCTGCGGATGCCGTCCCAGTGCAGGCGGACCAGGTCGAGCAGTTCCTCCGGATTCACGTGGCCCCCTCCATGGCCGCAGCGGTGGCCGACAGCCCAGGTTGCCCCGGATGTCCCTGATGAATGAAGGCGGCCCACACCGACAGCCGGTCCAGGCCCGGCAGTTGGGCGTCACGCGCCAGCGCGTCGCCGACACTGCCGGGAACCTCGCGTTGTGGATCGAGCATCCACAACTGCGCCGACCGCAGGGCGTTCGCCGGGGCCTGGCCCTCGACCGCCACGAAATGGTGGAACACCGCCATCATCAGTGCCGAGGCGCTGTCGACCGTCGTCCATCGCGATCCCACCACGTTCCGCGCGCCGCGTGCCACGAACGCTGTGGTCAGCGTCAACGCCTCGTCGTGATCACGGGTACTCAGGTCCGTCTCGCAGGCGCTCAGCACGACCAGCGGCCCGGCGCGACGGCGAGCGGAGGCGGCGGGTCCGACGGCGGCGGCCGCGCCTTCGGCGCTGTCTTCCGTGACATCCAGCAGCCGGGTCACGGTCAGCATGCCCAGGTCCGGCACCGCGCCCGGGCCGCCTCGCTCGGCCGGCCACACCTCACTGTCGCCGGGGAACGCCAGGCTGAGGGCCGACACGGTCGGCCGTGGTCCGGCGGACCCGTGCGACGCCACATGAAGCAACGACGCCTGACCCAGTACGGCCAGCAACTCGTCCGGCGTTCCCGGCGCCTGGGGCGGAACCGGCGCCTCGTAGAACTCCCCGTAGAGCCGCGCCCGCGGGTAGAACGCACGGTGCAGTGCGCTGATCTCGCGTTCGGCGTGTGTGAGGTCCATCCGTGGATCGGCCACGAGCACCGGTGCCGCATCCACCGGCAGACGGTCGCGGCCCACCGCCGCGAGGAACTGACTGCCCGACGCCGCGTAGGTGACCACCAGGTCCTGGCAGGCGTAGCGGTAGTCACCCCGCTCACGATGGCGCGCGGCATGCCACGGCACGACGCCGAGGTTCCCGCACGGCACCAGCACGAGGCGGAGGGGGCCGCGCCGGGCGGTGGTCCGCGCCGTGTTCCGCCCGGCATAAGCGGCGAGGCGGTCTTCGAGCTGCTCGGTCAGCGGTGCCATGACCGCGTACGAGGCCCAGTCGCACAGGCGGCCAAGAGCCCTCTCCCACCTGCGCTCGCTGACCTCGCCGCCCACCCGGGAGCGGGCCACCGCAGCGTTCAGGTACTCCGCCAGCGGGCCGCTCGGCGTGGCGAGCAGCGACGGCAGGTCGAGCACCTCCGGCTCCATGTCCGGTCCCAGGGCGATCGCCATCCCGTGGGCCTCGCCCTGCCCGGGCAGCAGGTAGACCAGTACGTCGGCGTCGCCCGCCGCAACCCCCGCCCGCAGTTCGGCCATGCTCGGGGTGGCGAACAGCGTCATCCGGCTGTCGTGCCGCCGGTAGCCGAGCGCTTCCAGGGCGGTCATGAGCGCTCGGTCGGCCGCGGACCGGGCCGTCTGCAGGCCATGTTCGGAGCCGACCTGCAGGAGTACGTCGGCCGAGACGGCGTGCAAGGCGTCCAGCCCCGCATTCGTGGCGGCGTGCACTTCCTCCGGGTTCTGCGTCCGGAACCACCGCAGCCAGTACGCCCTGACGAGGTGCCACAGCGCGTCCGCCGCGAAGGCCGTTTCCTGGCCCTGCCGGGCGCGTTCACGTATCCGCTCCAGGCTCGCAATGGCACGGTTCAGGTCGGCAGGGTCATCGGTGTACTCGTACCGCTCCATCAGGGCGAGCGCCGTACGCTGCTCTTCGAGCTGGCGCTTCATGGGCAGGGCAGGAGTCACTCGGCCCGCCCCGTACAGGCTCTCCTCGACCAGCGCGGGATCGCTCTCGTAGTGCCCGCGCAGGAGCTTCGCCTGCCTGTTCAGCTCGCCCAGCATCTCGTCCCACGGCGGCGGCGCCGACCGTGCGCACTCCTCCAGGTGCGCGAGCCCGCGCAGGATCTCCGA
The DNA here is from genome assembly GCF_041261225.1 of Streptomyces sp. V4I8. Lineage (GTDB taxonomy): Bacteria > Actinomycetota > Actinomycetes > Streptomycetales > Streptomycetaceae > Streptomyces. The sequence continues at coordinate 8,782,743 of NZ_JBGCCN010000001.1, read as the reverse complement.
CTCGTCCTCCAGCAGCGAGCCACGGGCCTGATACGCCTGGCTCAGCGCCAGGGGAACGAGAATCCAGGAGGCCTGTTCCCTCGGCACGGTCGCATGGAGGCCCCGCAGTTCGTCCAGGACCTCATCCAGCCTGCCCAGATCCTCGGCTCGTTCGGCGCGCGAGATCCGGGAGAGCACCGAGAGGATACGAATCGCGTGGCGGGCGTCGGCGTCCGCGCCCGAGGCGGGCGCTGCCTCCTCCAGCCCCAGACCGGCCTTCATCTCCTCGGTCACTCGGTGCGCGAAGTCATCGTCCTGGCCGCTGCCGGTAATGCTGCCTGCGCCGTGCAGCAGGACGGCACGCACGGCCTTCATGGTGAGGGTCATCGGGTGCCCCGGCGGAAGCCGGCCCGCGACCTCGGCCATCTGGCGCACGGCTGTGTCGAGCAGTGTCGGATCGCCCGTCCCGATCGCTGCCGCTGCCGCGAGCAGCGCGGCGGAGGTCTCGGCGTCGACCTCGCCGGCGACCTGACGGACGGAACCACCGGCTGCCGGCTCTCGGGGCGGGTCGTCGCGACCGGCTGCCCGGTGCGGTGGCGACGAGGGCATCCCAGGAGCGTTCCGCAGTCCCATGGAGTGGGCCAGCCCGCCGAGTTGGCCTTCGTAGGGGAAGTCCTCGGGCAGGGCGTCTTTCAGGCGCTGCTGCATCGTGTCGCTGACGCCGCCCGTCCGCAGCAGCTCCTCGAGCACGGGCATCACCGGATCCAACTTCTGTATTTCCGCCCGCAGTTGGGGCGGCATCGGTAGGTCCTGGACGTCGCTGAGGAGCGCGGGCACTTCGGCCATTCCGTCGCGGCCGATCTGTGTCAGGTACCAGTTCAGGGCGGCCGGGAAGTCAGGGGCCAGGCCGATACCACCGCCGAGTTGCGGTGGCGGCGCCATCAGAAGCAGCAGGCACAGCGCCACACACTGCCGCTCCCAGTTGGGGGCCTGCGGCTCCGCCTCGCGGACGTGGCGCAGGTGCACGAGCGCCCGGCCCCGATCCTCTGCCGGGCCGCCATTCATGTGCCGCAGGGCGAGCAGGACCCCCAGCCGGGCCACCACGGGGGTGCGCCGCTGCCCATCCGACTCCAACAGCCGTTCCAGTTGCGTCAGTTCATCCAGAGTCCGGTCGAAGAAGGCCTGGTCGACGACAACCCCGCGCGGCACCCTCGGGGGCACCTGGTGGAAGGGGATCAGCAGATCGGCCCGCTTGACCGCATCCCGCGCCCAGGCCCGGAGCCTCCGTGTCCCGCCGCTGCCAAGGTCCATCGCGCCCCCGCTCCGCTAGGGCGCGTATCGGGTCGTGATCAATCTGGGGGATTCGCCTTCGTAACGGAGTCTGGATCGGTAGACCTTCTTGTGTGACGCGAGTGCAACTGACGGATGAGGAATGGGAGTTCGTCGAGCCGTACCTGCCGATCGGCGAGTACGGTCCGTACCCCGAGCGGCTGCGGCAGCAGTTCGAGGGGGTGATCTGGCGGTTCAGGACCGGCGGGCAGTGGCGGGAGATGCCGCAGGAGTTCGGTGCCTGGTCAACCGTCCACAACCGCTTCCGGCAATGGCGTGACGCCGGCGTCTTCGAGGCGCTGCTGGAGGGCCTGATCGCGGAAGCCGCGAAGCGGGGTGAGATCGATCTGTCCCTGGTCAGCATCGACTCCACCACCGCGCGCGCTCACCACGACGCAGCCGGGATGCACCTGGGCCAGGACGTCCTCACCGCCCTGGAGAAGGCTGCTACCGAGGCGGAGAAGGCCAGGTCAAAAGGGGCAGCCTCGAAGAACAAGACGGACAGGACACTGAAAACGATCCCGGGCGGGAGGAACGACGACGCGTCCGGCGTCGGCGAAAACTCCGGCTGAAGGCCGCCCTCCTGGGACGCTCCAGGGGCGGGCAGACCAGCAAGGTCCACCTCGCCGCCGACCGCAAGTGCCGCCCGCTGGCGTTCGTGCTGACAGCGGGCCAGGCCGCGGACAGCCCGCAGTTCATCCCCGTGCTCAAGCAGTTACGGGTCCGCGGGCCCGTCGGCCGCCCCCGCACCCGGCCGGAAGCGGTCGCCGCCGATAAGGCCTACTCCTCCCGCGGGAACCGGGCCCACCTGCGCAGGCGCGGCATCAAGGCAGTGATTCCGGAGAAGAAAGACCAGGCCGCAAACCGGAAGAAGAAGGGCTCCGCAGGCGGTCGACCCGTCAGCCACGACGCCGCCCTTTACAAGGAGAGGAACACCGTCGAGCGTCTGATCAACAAGCTCAAGGCCTGGCGAGGCATCGCCACCCGATACGACAAGACCCCAGACAGCTACCTCGCCGGCCTCCACCTACGAGCCTCGATGATCTGGATCAACTACCTCACCCGGCCCACCAGCTGATCACGACTCGATACGCGCCCTAGTACTGCAACGGTGCTTGTTCTGATTGCTGGGCAGTTTTCAGGGGCTGTGTCCGCGTCGTTTGTAGTGGCTGATGCGGGCTTGGTGCTGGCGTCGTCGGCGCCAGGTTGACCAGTGCAGGATGTGGTCGGCCGGGGTGGGGCGGCGGTTGGTGAGGCGGGTGATCAGGCGTCGGATCTCGGCGAGGCTGAGGTGGATGAGCTGGGAGGATCCGTTTCTGCTTTGTCCGTGTCGAGCTGGCGGGCCCGCAGGACAGTCAGACAGGCGTGGGCGGCCATGGCCAGGGTCATGTGGCGGTGCCAGCCCGGGTAGCGGCGGACCTGGTAGTCGTCCAGGCCGCACTCCTGCTTCGCGGTCTGGAAGCATTCCTCGACTGCCCAGCGGCTGCCCGCGATGCGGATCAGCTCGTCCAGCGTCGTGTCGGCGGGACAGTAGGCGATGTAGTAGGAGATCTCCTCGGGCCTGCTCACGCTTCGGCGGGCGAGGACCCAGTGCCGGCGGTCCTCGCGGTGCCAGGGCCGCACCTCGACGCGGGCCCAGTCGAAGATCCGCCGGCCGTGGGCTCCTTCACCGCAGGAACGGCGTTTCCATTTCTGCCGCGGCAGGCCGGGAAACAGGTCGTGGACGGGGTGGTCGATGGACCAGCGGGTGACGACGGTGTCGTGCCGGGTGGTGGCCATGACGTGGAAGACATCCGCCTGTTCCAGCTCGAACCGCCAGCCCTTGCTGAAGCCGTAGGCGGCGTCCGCCGTCACCCAGCCGAACGGGATACGGTCGGCGATGGCCCGGCGGACCATCGCCTTGGCCATGGCCACCTTCGTCTCGAAGGCGACACTGTCGTCGATGCCCGCCCGCCGGCACCGTTCCCGGTCATCCGTCCAGGAGGTGGGCAGATACAGACGGCGGTCGATCAGAGTGCGTCCACGGCCGGTGGCGTAGGCGAGGAACACACCGATCTGGCAGTTCTCGGTGCGGCCGGCCGTTCCGGAGTACTGCCTTTGCACCCCGGCCGAACGGACGCCCTTCTTCAGAAAGCCGGTGTCATCGACGATCAGGACGGCCTCGCGGTCTGCGAGGTGTTCCACGACGTAGTCGCGTACGTCGTCCAGGACCTCGTCGGCGTCCCACTCGATCCGGTTCAGCAGCCGGTGGATGCGATCGGGACCCGTATGCCCGGCCTCCTCCGCCAGCGTCCAGCCGTTCTTCCGCTCCAGCGGCGCAACCAGCCCACGCATGTAAGCCAGCGCCGACTGACGCGGCTCCTCCCGGTTGAACCGGTGCACGAACCGCTCATGCAGAGCACCCAGTTCCCCCGCCCACAACCTGACACCAGCAAGGTCCCCACCCATAACAACACCAACGACTGAACTGGCCAGCAGTCACGGCAAAGACCGTTGCAGTACTAGTCCCGGTGTTCACAGGATGCCCGATCCTCCGGGCCCCAGGAGGCCGGACCACAGGGTGGCTGATGCGCTCAAGGCGCCTGGCCCGGGACTACAAGCGCCGGTGCGACTCCAGCGAGGCGCTGATCCTGTGGTCGATGACGATGCTCATGAACCGCCGCCTCGCACGCGGCCGTTGATCGCGAACCGTCCCGAGGGTTCCTTGACGGCCCAGCCCCGCCGCACCAGGCGGTTCGCCTTGGACCGCACCCCTTCCACCTTCGCCGCCACCGGCTCCACCCCGAGCCCGGAAGCCAGCTCCTTGCAGGTCAACGAGACCTCAGCAGCGGCCAGCACCGTCATGATCCGCCGATACTCCGGCGACAACGCCGAGACCTCAGGCCCCTCACACCGGGCCGGGACCACCGAGCCCGGCATCGCACCCCCAGCCGACGGCGACGCCGACGACGGCTCAGGACCGGCAGGCCCCGGCGCGTCCGTCGTCGTCGTACCGTCCGGGCCGGAGAGCACCTCGACCACGGTCTCCCGTGAGACGACGAACCGCTCCCAGCCGAGCTCGGCATCCCGAACCTCCACGACCGCACCGACACGACGTGTCCTTGCTGCCACGGAACCCACAACACCATGCCTGACCAGCACGAACTCGGCAATCAAGTACGGAAAGACAACGGCTGGTGAAGTGCTGGGCGAGTGCAGGCCGAACCGGAACGGCGCGACCTTCCTGGCGTTCCTGAAGAAGGCCGTCAAGCCACATACGGGGAAGGAAATCCATATCGTCCTGGACAGCCTCTCCACGCACACCACCCCGGACGTGAAGGCGTGGCCGGCGAAGAACCTCGTCACCCGGCAGTCCATCCGCCGCGGCACGTTCGCGAGCGTCAACGTCCGGCCGAGCGTGATCGCCTGCAGTCGGGCGCCCACCACGATCCGCACGCGCTGCTCGGGGCACGAGATCCTCGTCAAGGTCCGACTCGTCCAGACCAGCGTGAAGAAAACTCGTCAATAACAACGCGAAGTAACGAAATCAGGATCAGCAGACGCTAGTTCGCGCACTCAACCCAAATCGGGAGTTCGACGAGACCGTTCATGACCCCAGTATCGTGGAAACGCAGCTCTGACGGCTCCACGGTCAGGCCGAAACTCGTTGTTCCCGAGAGAAACGTGCGCAGGGCCTGCGCCGCAATCAGACGTGTGACTGGAATGCCCAGGCATGAATGCCGCCCACGACCAAACGTCAGATGTTCGAAATCCTGACCGCGAGTGGGGTCAAACCTGTGAGCATCGGGAAGTGCTGACGTGTCCCTGTTGCAAACGTCCACCCCGATGACGAGCAAAGTACCTGCGGGAACTGCGTACTCGCCTATCACGGATGGCTGCTTCGTCATCCGATAGATCCCCCGCGCAATCGGGCTCGCGTACCGCTGCACCTCATGGACGAGGCCAGGCAGCAGCGTCTCGTCATCGCGTACGAGACTCTGAGTCCTCGGATCTTGCGCCAGGCAGAGGATTCCATTCGTAATCAGTGCCGCCAACACCTCGACACCCGACAGCGCGAGCAGTCGAGTGTTCGCCGCAACCTGTCGATCGTCGAGAGAAGGTAGTTCCGCCATCAGGTCCGACACGAGGTCATCGGCGGGGTGAGCACGCCTGTCGCGCACCCAGTCGACGAGCGTGGCGTCAAGTTCGCGCACCGGGTATCCCCGGTAAACCGCGGTCCTCAGGGCCGAGACGAGGTTTTCGTCAAGTCCAAGCAATCGCGACATGACACTGTCGGCGATGGGCACGCCGATCGACGCGACCGCGTCGAGCCTTCCCAGGGCGAGCGCGCTCTCGATCGAGTGTTGGACATCCTGAATCAGTTGGTCCGAGACATCGCGCACGCGAGTATCGATGACCCTCCGAAGTGCGCGCCGTACGCGACGATGCTCTTCCCCATCGGTTTGGTTGACCGCGAAGACCATCTCGGACATCGAATCCGGATGCGACTCGGCCGGCTCGTCGAAAACGCTCGCCATGAGTTCGCCCGCACTGCCGTAGGTTTCGACGTCGGACAAGATGCGGGTGGCTTCGCGGTGATCGTTGACGAGCAGTCCCACTCCTGCCGATCCCATGCGCATCGGAACGACGGTGGCGGCTGGATCCGCCGCCCCTCGCGACACGGTCCGCTCATCGAGTGTCTTGCGGAAGAGAATGTTGCCTTCAGACACACCAGACTCCTTGCCTTACGGCAATACCCACACATTGGTCGCCGGAACGAAAGACGAGGTCGTGCAATTCAAGAGCGTGCAGACTGGCCGCTTCTACGGGGGTGATCGTGTGCCCCCAACGGCTTTCGTCAAGAACGGCTGCCGCCGGTTCCGAGCGGTCGATATCGACGCGGCGACGCTCCCCGTAGCGTGTGTCCTCAACGGCTAGGAACGCCGGACCGCGCCGAACGACAAGGGATTCTCCCTGCTGCGCCGACCACGCAAAGGTGCCGTCCGGCTGCCGTGGCGGGTCGAGGTGGCGAAGGCACCCGACCTCGAGGGCGCCACAGTCGCCGCTCCACGAAACCCGCAAACCAACGCCGCGCGCGTCGCGGAGCAGCGCGATCAAGGAGACGAGTTCGCGATCGCCCATCTCCGACATGGCAAAGTGACCGGCCAGTCGAACCCCGGCGTATCCCGACCGGGTCAGGGTGACGAGATTCTCCCTGCCCTGCATCGAGTGGAGATTCACTGGCGCGAAGAGCCTTCGTCGGTTCGACCGCCGCTCTGCTGTCTGCTTCGTCACCAACGCAATCCTGTCGCGAGCGCCAAATAGGTGGAATCCTCATGAAAAACGATGCCGAGCTCCGTCCAATTCTCGACGAGCTCTTCGAGCTGACCTTCCCGCACTGCAATCCCGAGCGAGCGCATCGTGGAACCGAGTGCAGGAAGCGTTTTGCCCTTGGCCAGTGCACGGTAGGCCTCGGCCTCGAGACCCGGTTGAAGCACCACCTCACGAGAGGGCCAGGCAGGCCGGTCGTCGACGACGACGAGCGAGTCGTCCGGCGCCGGCAGAGCGACCAGCCGAGAAATCGATGCGGTGGCCTTCCAGTTCGCGACCGCTTCGCGCAACATCTCACCCGTCTCAGGTGATATGCCAGCGGGCTCGGACTCAAACACGTAGACGAGATCATCGAGGGCGTCCACTACCCCCTCGTAAGCGCTCACCAGGTTGCGCGAGGGACCGAGAGCCCGGAGACCGAGTTCTGGATCGTCGAAGTAGGGGCTGAAGCGTTCCAGTTTGATCGGGAACGCCCCGGCGGGCGGCGTCAGATGATGGAGGGATGGGAGCGATTCGATCAATGCCGTGTAGTCGCGGTCATGCTCCCCGGGGAAACCCACGAGGATGTTCCACGACGGATAGATCCTGCAGGTGGCACAGTCTCGTAGGAATCGGACGTTCTGCCACCCGGTCACCCCCTTGCGCATGATGCGTAGGATGGGTGTGCAGAGGCTCTCGACACCCGGTTGCAGTTGCGTGAAACCGGCGCGCGCAAGGGACTCGAGTTGACTGAAATTGAGGTTCGACTTCACCTCGGCGAACAACCGGACGTCCCATTCAGCGGGCAGCGCCATATCCGTGGTCAGTCGAACGACATGTTCGGGCGCCAAGATGTTGTCAGAAAACACCAGGTCAAGCACGTTGTGCCGACGGACAGCCCGGCTGGCCTCCTCTTGCACGCGCTCGGCAGGCTTTGCCCGATGGGCCATGGCCGACCCGTTCAAGCCGCAAAATGTGCAATGGTGCTTCGCACCCCACCAGCATCCGCGGCTGGCCTCCAGAGGAATCTTGACATCGACGAGTTGAGCGACCGGAGACTTCCGCAAATCGCGGAAATAGTGATCGTAGACGGGCTCCGGCACCGCGTTCATGGAGACGGGTTTCGGTCCGATGGGGTTGCTTACCGTGGCTCCATCGATGTCGGATCGCCAGCACAGGCCAGGCACGGCACGCAGCAGTTCGTCATGCCTGTTCTCGTCACCGCTACGACATCCCGCGATGTGGGCGATGAGGGGCGCGATCGAGTGCTCCGCCTCGCCCCGGATCACGTAGTCGAACTCCGCGCGAGCACGGTGGACTGCCGTACCTTGAACGCCGTCGCAGTTCGCCCCGCCGAGAATCGTGACGATGCTTGGGTACAACTCCTTGACGCGGTGCGCGAGCGCGAACGAGGCAATGTTCTGATCGAACGTCGTCGTCAACCCCAGGACATCGACACCTGACGTTACGAGATCTCGGGCCAACTCATCGATGAAGGCGGGCGCCGCGCGAAACAGCGCACAATAGGCATCAACGTGCTCACTGTCGCTCACGAGGTCATAGAAACTCGTGTGGCGTGGGTCGATACCGGGGCGGAAACAGCTGGAGAAGACCCATTCGCCGACCCCGAACACTTCAGCATCGACGATCAGTTCGTAGTGCTCACGTTCGAGGCCCGCCTCCCGGACCAAGAAGTCGAGCCACCGAATATTGGCATAGACGACGTCGAGCTTCTCAACTTCTCCGCGCTGCTCGAACAACGGAGCGATCGTGCTCAGCGCCAGTGAGGGCATGTCAACCACGGCCCAGGGCATGCAGACCAACGCAACCGAAAGGGCGTCCTCGTGCACGACCGGCGGGATTGGATCCAGCACCGGCCGGTTGTGCCCGATCTGCATCAATTCCACTTCGGCTCCTCATCGTTGGTCTGTTTCAGGATGCCTTTTGATCGGCGGGCTTCTCGATCTCGGTGGTCACCCGCGCCCCTCGGAAGAGCACCGGGAGCCACAGGAGACATGCCAGCAGGGGGGCCGCGGCGTAGGTGGCCATGCCCACGCTGGAGCCCAGGCCGTCCATGAGCGCGCCGAGGACGAGATAGCCGATGCCGATGAGCACCGACTCCACGAATGCGATCATCGACAGCAGGCTCGCCCGGTGGCGCGACGGCACTGACTCGTTGAACACGTTGTCCACGAGCACGGCGGTGATCTCGGGAATTCCGACCAGGACCAGGAACGCGGCGATGGTGACCCAGACAAGGCCGAAGCCGCTCAGGCCGAGCGCCACGGCGAGCATCAGGAGAGACACCGGGACGATGATCCGATACCCGATGCGCCGGTCCGCGCGGTCCGACAGCAAGGGAGTGAGCCCGCCGACGAAGAATCCCGCCGATATGACCACGCTGACCAACGCGGTGCCCGCTCCCTGATCGGAGAGGGTCTTCTGGGTGAAAATGATGTACGGCGTCAACGTCGCATGCATCAATCCGGACACCACGACAAGCGTCACGAGCGCCGGCGTGGCGACCCGAAGCATCGCCCGCCATGCCGTGGCGTCGCGGTGCGCCTCCTCGGCTCCGTCCTGTTCGTCCACCGCGTCCGCGCCGCGGATCTCGGGCACCCGTGACGTCAGCACCACCACGGCCAGGACGAGGCACGCCGCCGAACCGACGTAGACGACTCCCCAGGAAATCTGCTGCAGTTGGCCGCCGAGGGCGATGGCGGCTCCCGAGGTGACCGTCCCGAGCATGGTGAACCGGGACTTGATCTTGACGTAGCTGGCCGTTGCACCACGACGCACGAGCAGGTCGTACAGCAGGGCGGTGTCCGAACCGGACACACATGCCATGCCCACGCCCTGCCCGATGAACAGCGCCAGGAACACCCAGTAGTTGGAGAACGTCCCCTGACCGAGCAGACATCCAGCGATCAGCACCTGGCCGATCACGATGCTGGCACGCCTGCCGATTCGGTCGGCGATGATTCCTGTCGGCATCTCCGCAACTCCGCTGACCAGGAAGATCAGTGTCTGCAGTAGGGCCACTTGCCCGACGGAGAAGCCTCGCTCATAGAGGAAGAGGACGAATACGCCGCGCTGGAACAGCGCGTTGGCGAGCACGGCGTATACATAGAACGGCCGCGTGACACTTCGTGCTGCATCGTCGACCGAAGCCGACCCGCCAAGGGCCTCCGTGGTGGTCATGCTGCGGGCTCCCCCTGGTGACTCCGGTGATCATTGGTGTTGGGACTCCGCCGTCTACCGGAACCTCCAGTCCGTACTTCGCGCAGGACATTGGGCCGACCCTCCGGCAACCGTTGCCGGCGCCGCGGCCATCCTCGGTGGAGGTGCCAAGTGCTGGAACCGGTAGCGTGCATGTCCTGGAAACGGTTGCGCACATCTTGGAGCCAGCGTGGGCGTGAGGTCAGGGAAATCCCGGATCTCGTCACGTGGTTCCCGGGAGGACGGCCGTGGGCGGCGACTGCGTCCTGTGAGGGTACCGGAGCCTGGTCGGCTCGCACGCGAGTTCTGTGACCGCCTGGAATCAGGATTTCCGCCGTCCTGAAGCGAACGAAGCGCTCAGAGCGTGTTTGAGAGCTGGCTTCGTCCGCCCGAAGGGCGGCGGGCCGAGCGGGACCTGGTGCGTGCGAGCGCAGGGCGGAAGGCCTCGTTCGGACGGGAAGTACGGGCGCGGCGTTCCAACGTAGCGGGGGCGCGTGCCAGGCCCCGTTCGGCAGGAGGCAGATCTCGAACACTCTCTCAGACACACCAGATCCCCTGGCGCACGGGAAGGCCCACACAGTAGTCGCCAGAAGAGAAGGCCAAGCCGTCCCGGGTGAGGCCGCGCATGCCTGCCCGCTCCGTGGCCGTGATCTCGCGTTCCCAGTCGACGGCCTCGAGAACGTTCGCCTCGGGTGTGGAGCGGTCGATGACGATGCGTCGGCGGGGACCTAGACGCGTGTCGTCGACGGAGATGACCGTCGGACCGCGCCGTGCGAGGAGCTGCGCATCAGCTCGTGGCGACCATACGAAGGTGCCGTCAGACCGACGCGGCGGATCGAGGTGCTGGAGGCATCGGACGTCGAGGTCGCCGCATTCGCCGCTCCACAGGACCCGCAGGCCGACGCCGCGCGCGTCGCGCAGCAGTGCGATCAGGGCGACGAGATCGCGATCGGGCATGGACGGCATGACGTGATGTCCGGCCAACCGCACTCCGGCGTAACCCGTTCGCGCCAGGGAGACGAGGTCCGCCCGATTGCCGACGGAACGGAATTCCATCGTCGCGAACAGGTGCCGACGGCTCGTCCGCGGGCGTGCTGCCGGCGGGGTCACCAACGCAGTCCCGTCGCGGGTGCCAGGTACGTCGAACCCTCACGGAACGTGAGCCCGAGCGTGGTCCACTCCTCGACGAGCGCTTCGAGTCGGCCATCGATCACTGATATCACTTACCAGCTCACGGGCATCTTCTTGACGCCGTACCCGAGCCCGTCGTCCATGAACGGGAGGTCGCCGAGGTCGACGGCCAGGGCCAGTGTCGGAATGCGCCGGAACAAGGCGGCGAACACGACCTGGAGCTCCAGGCGGGCCAGCGGTTGGCCGGTGCACTTGTGCACACCGAACCCGAAGGCGAGATGCTGGCTGGCATCGCGGCGCAGGTCCAGCTCCCCGGCACCGGGGAACACGCTTTCGTCGCGGTTGCCGATCTCCTCCGGGAGGATCAGACCCTCGCCGGCGCGGATCACCTGCCCGGCGATCTCGATGTCCTCCACGGCCACGCGGCGACGGCCGGGCTGGACGGTGGTCAGGTACCGCAGCAGCTCGTCGACGGCCGCGGCGACCTCGGGGCCGTCGGAGTCCTTCAACACGGTAATTTGGTCGGGATGTTGCAGCAGGGCCAGCGTGCCCAGCGCAATCATGCTGGCCGTGGTCTCGTGCCCCGAGATCAGCAGGAACAGGACCAGCATCACCAGCTGGTGCCGGTTCAGCTGGCCGGTGGCCAGCCGTTCGGTGGCCAGCTGGGAGAGCAGGTCGTCTTCGGGGGCAGCGAGCTTGCGGCCGATCAGCTTGGCCAGGTAGTGATACAGCTCGCGCTCGGACTTGTTCACGACGTCGTCCGGGACGTCGCTGCTGGTCATCGTCCTGATGGCGTGCTGGAAGAAGTCGTGGTCCTCGTAAGGGACGCCGAGCACGTGGCAGATGGTCATGGACGGAATCGGCAGGGCGAAATCCGCCACGAAATCCGCCGGCTTCGGGCCGGCCAGCAGAGCATCGATGTGGTCGTCGACGACTTGCTGGACTGTGGGCCGCAGTTGCTCGACCTTGCGGGGGGTGAACGGCCGGGCGATCATCCGGCGCAGCCGGAGGTGCTCGGGGCCTTCCATGGCGGTCAGGAACTGGCCTTCTTCATGGTGGTCCTGCAGAAACTGACTGTGGAACGGGTAGCCCGGCTGCATCCAGTCCGCGCTGACCCGGCGGTCCGACAGCAGCGCGCACTGCTCCGCATGCCGCGTCACCAGCCACGGAGTGCTGCCGTCCCACAGCCGGACTCGGACCAGCGGCGCCCGTTCCTGTAGTTCGGCGAGCTCAGGTGCCGGATCCAGCGGACAACCAGGCGCCCTGGGAATCGGAAAGAACGGGACTGCCGTGGATTCCAGATCAGGAACGTTGGCCTGCGAAGACGTCACAATCCTAGCTCCGTCCCGAATGTCACATAACGGAAGACACATTAAAAGTGGGGGCCGGTGGCACCCACACCCTCCAGGCTGATGCAGGAACCGTGGGCCGAGTGTTCGTCGGGAGACGATCCCTCAGCCTCAAGAAACCTCATGACCGCCGGCAGGAAGACCCTGCCGAATGCCCTGAATGACTGGGCTCGCTGAATGGAGTGATCGCCGAATCGGCTTCCGCGGCCCGCGGATTCCGGTGCCTTGACCTTTTGCGCCACATGGCGGGAAACCATCCATGTTCAGCCCTTGTCCGCTGAAGGTGAGCAGCATCAAACGGCGACCTTTCCGCTTGGCACTGTTCCGGACCGGCAGCAGCCTACCCAGACTCGATCAAGACCTACAAGGGGCGGGAAAGGCCCGGCATCCGTCGGTCGGCGGACATCGGGGCAGGTACGCGATGTGGGAGTTTGTGCACGCGAGCCTCTGCCGGAACCGCACGGGCCGTCAGCAGTTCCTGTCCCCCGAATGCCCCCACCCGGAGCGGTGAAGCACTGCTTCCCCCTCTGGCACGACAAGGGCCCCGACCAGGACATTCACGGCCTGCTGCGTTGACAACCGCGGGAGAAGCGGAATCGATTGGCCATCGGCGGTCTCCTCGCTTCCTCCGGATCAGGCAGACCCGGGATCATCGTGTCCGCCACTCAGGGAGAGGCCCCCACCAGCAGGGCCGCCCCCCCCCGTACGCGATCAGATTCGGATCATCGAACCGCACCGAGACCCGCCCTGCGGCGTGGGGAGATCGCCTCTCGGAAGTGCCCTCGTGATCCTGTGTGCCGGAAGCCTGAAGAACTCCCATCGTCGCAGGCCACAGGGCACGTCCTCATTCCCGGCAACATCACTGCCGCACATCGGCCGATGGATCCGGGATCAGGTGTGGCACCGGGAATCGTGTTGACTCCCCATTGACGAGACGCCAAAGACTGTATGAGATAAGGATGTTGGAGCCAGTCAAGGCAAAGAGGGGACCACGATGACGCAGGAAGTACAGGAACGTCCGGTGATCGCGATGGACGAGGCGGAGCCGGACATGGTGCTCTTCTCCGACGAGGAAGGTCTTGACCTCGCCGATGATGTCGAGCTGATCACCCTGTCATCGGCTACTTTGGGCGCCATCGTTGCGCGGCGCTGCTGATCGCATCTGATGCCGACTCCGAAACGACTGGCCCTCTCGTTTGCTGGGGAGGGCCAGGTGTCGGTTCGATCGTCCACGCGGCATGCTCGCGTGACGCTCGGCCGGCCCTTGATCAATTCCGATGTCAATTCTCCGTTCTTCGTTCCTCTCGGACTGCTCTGCATTGCCTCACCACTGAAGGCGCACGGTCATCCCACCGTCGTCGTCGACCTGGAGTACGAGCACCGGATCGGTGCCTTCGAGCCCAGTGATGCTGACTGGCTCGACCAGACCTGCGCTCGCTTCCTCGCCGCCGATCCCGACGTTCTCGGCCTCACCTGTCTCGCGGACACCCTCCCGGCATGCCTTCTCATCGGGCGTCAGGTCAAGCGGCTCCGGCCCGATGTCACGGTGGTTCTCGGTGGACCCGGGACGTTCGGTGTCTTCCCCGATGCCCTCCCGCGCTTCGCCGACTGCGTCGACTTCGTGTGCCGCGGTGAGGGAGAGCTCGCGATCACCGCTCTCGCGGATGCCGTTGCCGACGGGGCCGATCCCGCCGAGGTACGCGGCTTCTGGTCGTGCAAGAACGGCCAGGCCGTGTCCAGCGGGCCTCAGCCGACCACGAACCTGAACCTCGTGCCGATGCCCGCGTATGACGCCGTCCCGATGGGCGACTACATCCGGCTGTCGACCCCGCACATCTTCGACGTGCACATCGGCTCCGGGTGTACCTACTCGTGCAAGTTCTGCATGACGTCGACGTTCTGGGACCGCGACTTCCGCATCAAGGATCCCGCGGTCATCCTCGACGAGCTTCGCTTCCTGCACCGCACCTACGGGGTGACCCAGTTCAACTTCCTGCATGACAACTTCGCCAACAAGCGCACGTACCTCGACGAGTTCGTGTCCTACTTCTCCGAGCACAACGACATGTTCGAGTGGGGCTGCGCGGTCCGACCGGACAATGTCAACCCGTCCCTTCTGCGGCGCATGGCCGACGCGGGATGCTTCAACATCTTCTGCGGCACGGACGCGGGGTCGGAGAAGATCCTCAAGGCCATGCTGAAGATGCCCTCGACGAAGCGGACCTACGAGTTCTTCCGGTCCGCCCAGGAAGTCGGCATCCAGTTCGAGACGAACACGATCGTGGGATACCCGGACGAGAGCGCCGAAGACCTCGAGAAGGCACTGGAGGTCGTCTTCGACGCGATCGCCTACGGTGCCGTCAACAGTGACCTCAGTGTGCTTCAGCCGCTTCCAGGCGCTGAGATCACGGATGAGTACCGGGCTGCACTCGAACCGCTCGAAAGCGGACTCGACGTCATGGGCACCTTCCTCCCGTCGGACGTCCGCGCGCTCATCAGGGACGATCTGGCGACCTTCACCGGATTCAGCTTCATTCGCAGCGGGAATCGCGACTACGAGTACTACCAGGACGTGTTGCGCCTTTCACGGTATTTCACGCGCCGCTATTACCACTTGCTGCGATTCCTCAAGCAGGGTGCGGGACACACGTACGTTGAATTCATCGACGCACTGCTCGAACGGGCTGCAATGCCCATCGAGGAAGCGCTCGCTGAGATTCTGGCGCACATGGAGGGCGTGCATGCGCAAGCCGCCAGGGCGCTGTTCGCATACGACTCGATGCTTGCGGAGTTCCGGGGGGACGAGGTCGAGGAAGAGCTCGTCAACGTGTACCGGCGGCCCGCCACCGTGGAGGAAAAGCCGCATTTCCTGATCGCGGACTTCGATGTCGACGTCGTCACGATGATTTCCGACCCGCGCGAAATCACCTGGAAGCCGGAGCTGAGCCGTCCGACGGTCGTGGTCGTGTATCGCGCAAGTGAGGCAGAGGTGTCGACTCTCCGCCTGACGCCGGCGCAGGCCAAGGTGTTCAAGGCCCTCATGCCGCGCGGGCGGGAAGAACGCGAAGCTCTCCTCGCGAACATCGCCCCTGGCCGGCTGCGCGAGGTCGCGACGGCGGTGGCAGAGTTGTGTGCGCAGATCGACGCCTCGCCGGACGCCCCCCAACGGACTCCTCCGGTGGTCGACAGCCCCCTCGTGGCCACGTGAACGTGACGCGCCCCGTCATTGTCGAGGTGGACGACGACCCGATTCGATGGCACGGGCCCACGGGAGGCGACTACCTGAGCCGTTGGTTCGCCGCGGCGAGCCAACGCAGCCGGCTCGATCTCATGTGGGTCGCGGACGACGGGCTGAGCCAGCACTACCGCGTCCAGCGGGGCGCGTCCTTCTCCGACGGGAGCCCGGTGCGTGCGCGCGATCACGCCCGGGCGATCCGGACCGCACTCACGGTTCCGTCGCTCCAGCGGTTCCTGCGCGACATCCGCGCGGTCCGCACATCGAAGGACGCGCTCGTCATCGAGCTCCGCCGCCAGGCGCCTCACCTTCCCAGCCTGCTCCGGAGCGTCGATCTCGCTCCGATCTCGTCGTGCGGGCAGCTGTCCTCCGGTACGTACGAGCGTGCCGTGCGCACCGCCGATGACGAGTACTGGCTCGAACCCGTCAAGGCCGGCACGCCACCTGTGCGGGTGCTCGTCCGCCGCGATCCGCACGACGCCCCGGAGAGGTTCCGGCGGGGCGAGGTCGATGTGACGTGCGCGACGGCGTTTCCGCTCGACCGCGTCCCGGACTTCACGGACAGCCAGGTGTTCCACACGGCACCGACCGCGATCGAGATGCGTCTGGAGATCAACCCCGACAGCCCGTCGGCGGTGGGCGACGCGGAGTTCCGTCGCCGGCTCCTCGGCGCGATTCGCTACGACCGCCTTGTCGCACGGTGCTGGAACGGTGTGGAGGCGGCGGCGCCCGACCACCACGTCGAGGCACCGCCCAGCACCGTCGGCTCCGGCGTACGGCTGCGCCTGGGGTACTGGAACTACTACCCCAACCGGGACGTGGCCGAAGAGGTCGCGACCCAGCTGACCGAGAACCTCGGTGTCGAGGTCGAGCTGGCACCCGCCGACTTCGTCTCGGGCTCGGCGCAGTCCTGCGACGTGCTCCTCGCGTTGCGGGGCCCGCTCTTCGAGGATCCGATCTGTGCTCTGGACCTGCTCGACCCGGCGCGCCGTGACCCCGTCCTCGCGCCGCTGCTGCACCGGCTGTCCGAAGTCCCGGACGACGATGCGGCGTACGACGAGCTGCGTCGAGCGGTCCGCGAGCAGTGTCCCGTCCTGCCGCTCCTGCGTCTCCGAGGCCACTGGCTGCAGCGCGAGGCACTGGCAGGTCGGCCCTGGCCACCGATGGGCGCCGTGCGCTTCCCCCGGTTCAGCTGGAACGCCGATTCTCCGTGATCTTCGTCAAACGGTGATCTCGCTACGAAGGAAGGCCAGGGATGGCTGACGGAATCGACCGCTACGTTCTCTCGCCCGCGGCGACCTGGTCCCGCGACGGCGACGAGCTGCGCGTTTTTTCCGACGAGGTACTGCTGGTCCGACGCTGCCCTGAATCGATGTTCGAATGGCTCAAAGCGGTCTCCGACGAGCCGGCCGGCCTCCCAGCGCCGAGCGGAAGCCGAGTGGACGCCATCGTGCGTACGCTTCTTCAGCTTCGCCTCGTAGTCGCACCGTTCGACCGTTCGTGGCACTCGTCCGCTTGGAGGAACCAGGTCGAGTACTTCGCGGCCTTGGGTCTGGATGCCGGCGCGGCACAGGATCGGCTGCGCGCGGCGCACGTGACCGTTCTCGGCGTCGGCGGCATCGGCGGCGCGGTGCTGGCTGAGATCGTGGGTGCGGGCGTGGGCGGGCTCACGCTCGTGGACGGCGACCGGGTCGCGCTGGAGAACTTGAACCGCCAATATCTCTACCGGCGTTGTGACGTCGGACGGGCAAAGGTCGATGTGGCCCGCGAGTGGGTGCGTGAGCGCCTCCCTGAAGCGGAGCCGACCGCTGTCATGGAAACCATCACGACCAGCGAGGCGTTGGTGCCGTACCTGCGCGAAGGTGGGTTCCTCGTTGTCGCGGCCGACCGTCCTGCATCGCTGCCGGAACTGTGCGCTCAAGCCTGTCTTGAGCGCGGAGCGTCGATGATCACGGGAGGCTGCGGCCTCCGAGTAGGGTCGAGTGGCCCGCTGATCCGGCCCGCCGATGTCCCGGCCTTCATCGCGTCACGCCAAGAGGCAAAGGCCACGACCGGAGCCGCGGTCACACCGATGGCGGCCTCGTTCGGCCCGGTCAATACGCTGGTGGGCGCGACGATGGGCCGTGATCTCATCTTCGGCATACTCGGTGTGAGCGCCCGAACGACTTCGCATCGCGTCGAGCTGCTGGGGACGGCTTTGACCTGAGAGTGCGGAAGGTTAGCGCTGGCCTCGATCTTTCGTGAGGGTCCGTCAGCTTTTCGTCGGACCCTTCGGTTTGCTCGGGTGGGGTTCCTGGCGTGTGCGGGTTGAAGGCCCGGCTGTCGTGAGGCGGCGCGCCGGCCTCTCTGATCCAGGCCAAGGACAAGCTGTTCGAACGCCGTCGCGCACGTCGTGCCTACCTCGATGCCAACGCGGCCCTCCGCGACGGACGCACGAGCCTGCGCAGGGGTTACCTCCGCGGCCACGATGCACCGCATCAGTCACACCCTTTCCTCCGCCCTGGCCTGGGGCGTCAAGACAGAGAGCGCCTTCCAGAAGAACGGGGCCAAGTTCGTCGAACTGTCGGCCGTCACACTGCCCAAGCCGCGCATGACAAGACCCTGAACAGCTCTTTCACGGAGACCCTTCCGCCTGGCAGAAGCCGCCTTGCGCGGCGGTCGCGGCCCTCAGGAACCTGAGTCCACCACGGCACGCGGGGCGAGGGCGCCCCGCTCTCAGAGACGGGAACCTCTGCCATGCCTCACACGACAGCCTTCGCCAGGAACCAGTGGTACGTCGCCGCCTACAGCCACGAGGTGGGGCGGGAGCTGCTCGGCCGGACGATCCTCGGTGAGACCCTCGTGCTGTACCGCACGGAGGAGGAGGGGACGCCGGTCGTCCTGCACGACCGCTGTGTGCACCGCCGGTACCCGCTGTCCGAGGCCCCGACCCGGCTCGACGGCGACCGGATCGTGTGCGGGTACCACGGGTTCACGTACGACACGACCGGTACGTGCGTGTATGTGCCGGGGCAGAAGCGCGTCCCGCGGACGGCGCGCGTGGCCTCGTACCCGGTCGTCGAGCAGGACTCCCTGATCTGGGTGTGGATCGGCGACCCGGCGCTCGCCGATCCGCAGAGCATCCCGCGGGCCAAGCACCTCGACTCCCCCGGCTGGGTCACCGTGCGCGGCATGGAGCCCATCGACTGCGACTACGGCCTCCTCGTCGACAACCTCCTGGACCTGTCCCACGAGACCTACCTCCACGGCGGCTACATCGGCACCCCCGAGGTCGCCGAGACGCCGATCACCACCGAGGTCGACGAGGGCGCGGGCATCGTCCGGGTGAGCCGGCACATGGCCGACGCGGAGTGCCCGCCGTTCTACGCCAAGTCGACCGGCATCGAGGGCCGGATCACCCGCTGGCAGGACATCGAGTACCACGCCCCCTGCCTCTACCTGCTGCACAGCCGGATCGCCCCGGTCGGTGTGCTGCCCGAGGCGGACGGCAGCGACCCGAACGGCTTCCACACCGAGATCACGTACGCCATCACCCCGTCCGGCGACGGCAAGGTGTACGACTTCTGGGCGGTCTCCCGGGACTGGGCGACGGACGACGACGAGGTCACCGAGTTCCTGCGCGGCAACAACCACACCGTCGTCATGCAGGACGTGACCGCCCTGAACCTGCTCCAGCGGACCCTCGGCACCGAGCGGCACGGCTACCAGGAGCTGAGCATCAACATCGACACCGGCGGCCTGGCCGCCCGCCGTATCCTCGCCCGGCTGGTCGAGGAGGGCGACAAGCCCGTGGAGAAGGTCCTGTGAGCGCCGGCCCCACCGGCGAGATCTACCGCATCGACTGGCTGCCGGGCACCGACGTCCTGCACGGCACCTGTCACTGCGGCCGCGAGCACACCTCGCAGGACCCGATCGAGATGTGGGAGTGGATGCTCGCCCATCCCCAGGGACACCAGCCTCAAGGACACGAGAGTCAGGGACACGAGACCCAGGGACACGAGCCGCAAGGAAACAGCTCATGACCGTGTACGAAGCCGAACTCGTCGTCGCCCAAAGGAAGTTCGCGGCCGACGGCGTGCTCGCCCTCACCCTGCGCCACCCCCTCGACGAGGAGCTCCCCGCGTGGGAGCCGGGCGCGCACATCGACGTCGTTCTCGGTCCCGAGCTGGAGCGGCAGTACTCGCTGTGCGGTGACCCGGCGGACCGCTCGGCGTGGCGGATCGCCGTACTGCGGGAGCCGGAGGGACGGGGCGGATCCGCCCATGTGCACGAGGAGTTGAGTCAGGGCGACAAGGTGCGGGTGCGCGGGCCGCGCAACCACTTCGCCCTGCGGCCCGCGCCCCGCTACCGCTTCATCGCGGGCGGCATCGGCATCACGCCGATCCTGCCGATGCTGGCGGCGGCGGAGGCCGAGGGGGCGGAGTGGACCCTGCTGTACGGCGGACGGACCCGCCGGTCCATGGCGTTCGCCGAGGAGTTGGGCCGTTATGGCGGCGACCGCGTCACCGTCGCCCCGCAGGACGAGACCGGTCTTCTGGATCTCGCCTCGGTGCTCGACGACGTTCCCGAGGGCACGCTCGTCTACTGCTGCGGGCCCGGGCCGCTGCTCGACGCGGTGGAGGCGCGGTGCCCGGCCGGGCTGCTGCAGGTGGAGCGGTTCGCACCGAAGGAGCAGGAGGACGGCGAGAACACGGAGTTCGAGGTCGAGCTGGCGCAGAGCGGCAGGACGGTCACCGTGCCCGCGGACGTCTCCGTGCTGGACGCCGTGCGCGGCGCCGGTGTCGAGGTGCTGTTCTCGTGCACGGAGGGCACCTGCGGCACCTGCGAGACCGATGTCCTCGACGGCACCCCGGACCATAGGGACTCCGTACTCACGGCCGAGGAACAGGAGAGCGGCGAGACGATGATGATCTGTGTGTCCCGGTGCCGTGGGAAGCGGCTCGTGCTGGACCTGTGATCCTGAGGTCGGCCTCGATCCGGGCCACCGCCGCGAGCAGATACGGCAGCAGGTCCGTACGGATCGAGTCCACCGAGGTGCGGCCGGCGTGCACCGCGATGTTCACGCCGGCCACCACCTCGCCGTCCGGCTCCCGCACCGGGGCGGCGACCGACCGGAGCCCCTCCTCCAGTTCCTGGTCGACGATGGCGTATCCCTGCCGGCGGACGCGCCGCAGTTCCGCCCGCAGGGCGTCCGGCGAGGTGATCGTGCGAGCGGTCAGGGGCTTCAACCCCGCTCGGGTGAGCCGGAGTTCGACGTCCTCCTCCGGCAGGTGGGCGAGGATCACCCGGCCCACCGACGTCACGTACGCCGGGAATCGGGTGCCTACCGTGATGGACGCCGTCATGATGCGCCGGGTCGGTACCCGCGCCACGTACACGATGTCGTCGCCGTCCAGGACGCACAGCGACGACGACTCCCGTACGTGCGCGACGAGTTGCTCGAGGTGCGGCTCGGCGATCTGCGGCACGGTGACGCTGGAGAGGTAGGAGTAGCCGAGTTCCAGCACGCGCGGGGTGAGGCGGAAGAGGCGTCCGTCCTGGTGGACGTAGCCGAGGTCGACGAGGGTCAGCAGCAGGCGGCGGGCGGCGGCGCGGGTCAGGTCGCAGGTCTGGGCGACCTCGCTGAGCGTGCGGGCGGGGTGCTCGGCGTCGAAGGAGCGGATCACGGCGAGGCCGCGCTCGAAGGACCTCACGAAGTGCGGTGCGCGGTCTCCCGGAAGCATCGCCACCTCCAATAGTGTCAACAATGTTGTCGGCGAACTCATTGACCTGGACCGGTTGAGACTTCTACCTTCCCGCTGAGCCTTCCCGCGCACTACTGTGCGCCTTGCGCACAACCTGTCGGAACACCGCTGCACCGTTGTCTGTACAGGAGGAGCCATGCGTCGTCTGTCGGCCGGTCTCACCGCCGGCGCCCTGCTGCTCGTCGCGACGGCCTGCGGCTCGTCCGACGACGGTTCGTCGGACGCGGGCGCGTCGTCCGGCGGTGTCACCACCGTCAAGCTCGGCCTCATCCCGATCGTCGATGTCGCGCCGCTGTATCTCGGCCAGAAGCGGGGATTCTTCGAAAAGCAAGGTCTCAAGCTGGAGTTCACCCCCGCCCAGGGCGGCGCGGCGATCGTGCCCGGCGTGGTCAGCGGGCAGTTCCAGTTCGGGTTCAGCAATGTGACGTCCCTGATGGTCGCCCAGACCAACGGCGTTCCCGTGAAGGCGGTCGCCAACGGCATCGCCTCGACCGGCGTACGGGGCAAGGACTTCAACGGCCTGATGGTCAAGAAGGACAGCCCGATCAAGTCGCCGAAGCAGCTGGAGGGCAAGAAGGTCGCTATCAACACCCTGAAGAACATCAACGAGACCGCGGTCCGCCAGGCCGTGCGCCAGGACGGCGGCGACCCCGACAAGGTGACCCTCGTCGAGATGCCCTTCGACCAGATGCCCGCCGCCCTCGACAACGGCCAGATCGACGCCGCCTGCGTGGTCGAGCCGGCGACCGCCACCATCCGCAGCCAGGGCGGCCGGGAGATCGCCTCGCCGTTGGTCGACGTCGCGCCGGAGGTCACCGTCGCGATGTACTTCACCTCGACGCAGTACGCGCAGCAACACCCGGACGTGGTCAAGAAGTTCCAGGAGGCCACCGCCGAGTCCCTCGCGTACGCCGAGGCCCACCCGGACGAGGCCCGGCAGATCGTCACGACGTACACCAAGATCCCGGCGTCGGTGCTGGAGCAGGTGATCCTGCCGAAGTGGCCGAGCGAGCCGAACCGCGCCTCCGTCGAGGCCCTCATGAAGCTCGGCGAGGAGGACGGCCTCTTCAAGAAGACGCCCGACCTGGACGCGCTGCTGCCGTGAGGGGCGGGGGACGTATGAGGGACACGACCGCGTGAGGGGCGGCAACGTCGCACTCGGTGCGGCCGGGCTCGCGGCCTTCCTCGCCCTGGGCGAGGCGGCGCCGCGCCTCGGCCTGGTCAAGGAGGCGTACTTCCCGCCGACGAGCCGGATCGCCGAAGCGCTGGTGGACGAGGTCGCCGACGCCGCCTTCTGGAGCGCGCTCGGCGACACACTCACCGGCTGGGCGCTGGGCCTGGCGATCGCTTCCTGTGCGGGCATCGTGGTCGGCGTGCTCGTCTCCGTCGTGCCGTACCTGCGCGACGCGACCGCCTCCACCATCGAGTTCCTGCGCCCCATCCCGTCCGTGGCGCTGATCCCGCTGGCGGTGCTGCTCTACGGCACCGAACTGAGGTCGGTGCTCCTGCTGGTGGTGTACGCCTCCTTCTGGCAGGTACTGATCCAGACCCTGTACGGCGTCCAGGACGTCGACCCCGTCGCCGAGGAGACAGCACGCAGTTACGGCCTCGGCACCTGGGCGCGCGTGCGCCATGTGCTGTGGCCGACCGCCCTGCCGTACGTCATGACCGGCGTGCGGCTCGCCGCCGCGGTGGCGCTGATCCTCGCGATCACCACCGAACTCGTCATCGGTGCCCCGGGGTTGGGCCGGCAGATCGCGGTGGCGCAGACCTCGCAGGCGGTGCCGGAGATGTACGCGCTCATCGTCGTAGCCGGGCTCCTGGGGCTGCTCATCAACGTCGGCGCGCGTACGGTGGAGCGGCGGGCGCTGGCCTGGCACCAGTCGGTGCGCGGGGAGGTGGCGGTGTGATCGTGCGCTTGCTGCGGAGCCTGTTCTTCGTCGTCGCGCTGCCCGTGGTGCTGGTCGCCGTGTGGTGGGCGGCGTCGGACGGCAGCACGGACCCGTTCTGGCCGCCGCTGCGGACGATCCTCGACACCTTCCCGGACGTCTGGACGGCCGACCGCCTGCGCACGGACGTCGTACCGAGCATCCTGCGCCTCCTGGGCGGCTATGCGGTGGCCGCCGTGGCCGGCGTGGCGGTCGGCACGGTGATCGGCTCCTACCGCAGGGTGCGTGCGGTGTGCGAGCCGGTCCTGGAGTTCCTGCGGGCCGTGCCGCCGCCCGTGCTGGTCCCGGTCATCATGCTGTTCGCGGGCATCGGCGACAGCATGAAGATCGTCGTCATCGCGAGCGGCTGCGTCTGGCCGATCCTGCTCAACACCGTGGAGGGCGTGCGCGCGGTCGACTCGGTGATG
The DNA here is from genome assembly GCF_041261225.1 of Streptomyces sp. V4I8. Taxonomy (GTDB): domain Bacteria; phylum Actinomycetota; class Actinomycetes; order Streptomycetales; family Streptomycetaceae; genus Streptomyces. The sequence continues at coordinate 8,759,112 of NZ_JBGCCN010000001.1, read as the reverse complement.
CTGGAGACGGCCCGCTCGTACGGCGTCACGGGCATCGCCCGGCTGCGCCGTCTGGTGCTGCCCTCGGCGAGCCCGCAGATCTTCGCCGGACTGCGCCAAGCCCTCTCCATCGGCATCATCCTCATGGTCATCAGCGAGATGTTCGCCGCCAACAACGGCATCGGCTTCACCGTCGTCCAGTTCCAGCGCAGCTTCGCGATCCCCGACATGTGGACCGGCATCCTCGTCCTCGGACTGCTCGGCTTCCTGCTCTCCGTTGTCTTCCAGCTGGTCGAGCGCCGGGTGCTCGGCTGGTACCGCGGTCTGCGCGCGACCACCCGGCGGTCCTGAGTGAACACCGTGAAGGGCGGGTCCATGCTCGACGTACGCGGCCTGAAGAAGGTCTACGAGGGTTCCGGACGGCGCGTGGAGGCGGTGCGCGACCTCACCTTCACCGTCGACGCGGGCGAACTGGTCTGTCTCGTCGGCCCGTCGGGCTGCGGCAAGACGACCCTGCTCAAGTGCATGGGCGGACTGCTCACGCCGACGAGCGGTGAAGTGCTCCTGGAGGGGCGCAAGGTGAGCGGCCCGCCGCCCGGGATGGCGTTCGTCTTCCAGGAGTACGGGCGCAGCCTCTTCCCCTGGATGCGGGTCGGCGAGAACGTCGAACTCCCGCTGAAACAGAAGGGATTGAGCAGAACACGGCGGCGAGAGCTGGTGCGGGACGCGCTGGAGTCGGTGGGGCTGACGGATGCCGAGGGGGCGTATCCGTGGCAGCTGTCCGGCGGGATGCAGCAGCGGGTCGCCATCGCCCGGGCGCTGGCGTACGAGCCCCGTGTGCTGCTGATGGACGAGCCGTTCGCGGCGGTGGACGCGCAGACCCGGGCCGATCTGGAGGACCTGGTCCGGGGGCTGTGGCGGGAGCGGGGCATCACGATCCTCTTCGTCACCCATGACATCGACGAGGCCGTGTACCTGGGCGAGCGGGTGCTCGTCCTGTCCGCCTCCCCCACCGTCGTCCAGGAGCAGCTGAAGGTCGATCTGCCCGCGGAACGCGACCAGTTGCACACCCGCGTGGACCCGCGCTTCGCCGAGCTGCGCACCCATGTGTACGCGCAGATCCAGGCGGCGAAGCGCGGGGTCGTCCAGGACGCGGTCACGAAGTCGGATACGCCTCCACTTCACTGAACCGGCCCGCCGGCCGGCCGCCTACGGCCCGGGTGACCCTGACGGGGCGCCGCCGACGACCTGAACGCCGGCGGTGCCCCGTTCAGTCCTCGGGAGTGGGCACCACGTGCAGGTGGGCCGGGGCGCGCCGGGCCCCTCGGGCCCGGGGCCGGTCGCGGCGCACCTCGCGCAGCACCAGCGTCAGCCGGGTGTACCCCATCTCCTGCAGGGTCCGGGGCGTCTCGTCGACGACCCGGCAGTCGGTGGCGCCCCAGCGCGGGTCCGGGTGCAGCAGCGGGCGTACGGCGCCGTCCTGGGCGACCGCCCGCTCGCCGACGGCGCGGATCCAGTGCGGCAGGCCCTGCCGGTAGGCGGCCTCCATGATCGGGTCCTGGGCGATCTCCCGGCGGATGGCCTGCAGGCCGTGGTCGTGGCCGTGCCGCTCCAGCGCGGCCGCGAAGTGGGCCAGCATCGGCAGGCACCAGCTGGACTCGTGCTCGCCGAGGACGGTGCTCGCGTCCGGATGGAAGAGCACGAACCTGAGGAGGTTGTCGCCGGGCATGGCCGTCGGATGGGGGCCAACGCCGCGGAAAAGTGACGCGAAAGCGGTGTTCGCCAGGACGACGTCCCAGCGGTGGTCGACGACGACGGACGGGAAGGGCACGGCCTCCACGAGGTCGGCGTAGTCACGCAGATACGCCTCGGCCTCGGGCCGCTCGGGGACGGGCCGCGGTACGGACCGCTGCCCACCTGCCTGATATGCCATCGGGAGGTCACCCCTCTTGCCTATGCGGCCTTCACATGGCGCCTTGATCCTGCTGCCCGCGCCGGAGCCGTGTCAACTATCGTGGCATTTCATGTCGGTTGACGGCTGAAATTGGACACAGTTGTGGCGAGACCTGGATGTGCGTTCGAACTACCCGGTAATCTCCGTCGAGTTCACGGCAACCGCTTGTGAGAAGCCTGTGAGAGACGTAGGAGATCTGTCGGTGACGGATGGCATCGAGGGTCCGGGCGCCACGCCGACGGCTGCGCTGCCGGCCGTCGCCGCTCGTGTCACCGCGCTCGCCGACCGCCTCGGCGTGCCGCACGCGGAGGTCTTCGACACCGGCCGTCTGTCCGTCGCCTCCGGCGTCCCGGTGCCCGTGGTCAAGGCCCTGCTCAGCGGCTATCCCGCGGGTGAGCCCGATGTACAGGCCCGGTTCCTGCAGCGACTCGACCTCCTGCGCCGCACCCGCCTGAAGCCGAACGGCCGCAAGTACACGCAGCAGGAGATCGCGGACGGCGCGGGCATGTCACGGCAGCAGGCTGGCGCCCTCATCAACGGCGACCGGCGCCCCACCATGGAGCACTGCGACGCCATCCAGCGCTTCTTCCGCGTCCACGCCGGATTCCTCACGGCCGAGGACCCCGAGGCGCTCGCGGGCGCCCTCCAGCGCACCGAGCAGGACCTGCTGCAGAAGCTCGCGGAGCGCGAGGCGGCCCAGGCCGCCGAGGATCCGCTGGAGAGACTCCTGCAGGACCACGGTGTGCGCGGCATCGCCTGGCGGGCCGCACAACTGCCCACCGACCAGCATCGCGACAAGGTCGCGGAGTGGCTGGACATGCTCTTGGAGAGCGTCAAGCGGCCCGAGTCGTGAACCGGGGAGAACGGGAGATCTGTGGGCACCGCTAGGGAAATGCGCCGCCTGTGCGGCGAGTTGGTCGCGGAGCTGGCGTTTCCGGCGCCCGCGCCGCCCGAGAAGCTGTACCGCGCGCTGTGCGACGCGATGAGCAGACGCCGCGGCCGTCCCGTCCATTTCCGTACGGCCGCCTTTCCGCCCGACACCGCCAGCGGGCTGTGGCTCGACATGGCCGAGCAGGACCTCGTCGTGATCGAGGAACGCACCGCGCCCGACCACCAGCTGGTGATCCTCGGCCATGAGCTGTGGCACATGAAGGCCGGCCACAGCAGCCACAGCGTCGAGGGCGCCTCCGTGGCGGCCCGGCTCCTCGACGACACCGCCGATCTGCGGTCGACGGTGCTGAAGGTCGCCGCCCGCAACCACTTCGACCAGGCGGAGGAGAGGGAGGCCGAGAGCTTCGGCCTGCTGCTGGCCAGCAAGTGCCGTGCCTGGCTGGCGGATTCCTCGGTGCGCGGTCAGCGGGACCACTTAGCGGGGCGGATCGAGGCGTCACTGGGCTACCTGGGGTCACAGGGCTGACCCACAGCCCTGCCGGGGCCCGATTGTCAGTGGTGGACGGCAAGCTGGTGGTGCGCCCTCATGTGCGGGGCGTGACGCGACGACGCCGACCCGGGGAGAGCCGACCGATGCCCACCGCCGTACTGACCGACCGCGAGCGCACCGCCGTCCAGGCCTATCTGCGGCTGTTGCACACCGTACGAGCCGCGTTCGACGGTCCGCCCGGAGGAAGCCGACCATCCATCGTGCCGCCCGCTGTCCTCGCCGAGGCCGAACAGGCGCTGGCGGACGCGGGGCTGAGCGGCAACGAGGAGGCGTTCTTCCGGATGCTGCAGAGCTGGTGCCCGGCGGAGCCGTAGCGGATCCCGCGACAGGCCGGGGGTCAGGTGTGCGGCACGCTCACCGCGGTCGCCACCAGCCCCCGCCGGACGGTCCAACGGCCCTCGAACCCATCGAGCCGGCGGTCGCCCACCCGCGGGCCGGGTACGAGGAGCCGGGCGCGGAAGCCGCCGCTGCCCTGCTCACCGGGGTCGGTGAAGACGTCGATGTCGGCCTCGGTGAAGTCCAGCCACTTCCCGGTGAGCGGGAACCACGCCTTGTAGACGGATTCCTTGGCGCTGAAGAGGAGCCGGTCCCAGTGCACGCCGGGGTGGTCGCCGGACAGGCGGCGCAGCCGTTCCGCCTCGGCGGGCAGGGCGACGGCGGGCAGGACGCCCTCCGGGAGCGTCTGGTGGGGCTCGGCGTCGATGCCGAGGGAGGCCAGGTCGGCGGCGCGGACCAGCGCGGCGGCGCAGTAGCCGTCGCAGTGGGTCATGCTGCCGACCAGGCCGGCCGGCCAGGCCGGGGCGCCGCGTTCGCCGGGCAGGATCGGCTGTGGTGGCACGCCGAGCTTGTCCATGGCGCGGCGCGCGCAGGAGCGTACGACGGCGAACTCACGGCGGCGCTTGTCGACCGCCCGGGCCACGACCGCCTCCTCCTCGGGGTAGAGGGCCGTGTTCGCGGGCTCTTCGTCGCCGTACGCCTCGACGGTGACCACCGAGGCCGGCAGGAGTTCCTCGATCAACGGGTGCCGTCCTCCCTGGGCAGAATCCGGCGCAGCCGTCCGGGCGGGTCCGCTCGCTTGCGCCACTCACGGGGGTAGCCCACCGACACCTCCTCGAAGCGGACGCCTTCGTGCCAGGTGGTCCGCGGGATGTGGAGGTGTCCGTAGACCATGGTCTCGACGCGGAATCTGCGGTGCCAGTCCGCGGTCAGCCGGGTGCCGCACCACATGGCGAACTCGGGGTACCAGAGCACGTCCATGGGGTGGCGGTCCAGCGGGTAGTGGTTGACGAGGACGGTGGGCAGGTCCGCGGGGAGGGCGGCGAGCCGGCGCTCGGTCTCGGCGACCCGGGCCGCGCACCACGCCTCGCGGGACGGGTACGGGTCGGGGTGCAGCAGGTACTCGTCGTTGCAGACGATGCCGGTCCCGTGCGCGTACTTCAGCCCCTCCTCCTTGGTGGTGCAGCCGGAGGGCAGGAACGAGTAGTCGTACAGCAGGAAGAGCGGCGCCACGGCGACCGGGCCGCCGGGGCCGTCCCAGACGGGGTAGGGGTCCTCGGGGGTGGTCACGCCGAGTTCCCGGCACATCTCGACAAGGTGCTCGTAGCGGGGGACGCCGCGCAGGGTGACGGCGTCCTTCGGATGGGTCCACAGTTCGTGGTTGCCGGGCACCCAGACCACCTTGCGGAAGCGGCCGGCGAGCGTCTTGAGGGCCCAGCGGATGTCCGCCACGGTCTCTGCCACGTCACCGGCGACGAGCAGCCAGTCGTCGTCGGAGTCCGGGCGCATCTTCTCGACGAGGGCGCGGTTCTCCTCGTAGCCGATGTGCAGGTCGCTGATGGCCAGCAGTTGTCCGGCACCGCCGACCGTCGACGTCACCCCTCGCCCCTTTCGATCACACGAACGACTCCACGAGAACACAGGATGTGTTCACGGTACAAGGGGGATCAGGTCGGCGCCCCGGCAGGGCGCGGTCGGAGTGGCCGGGGTGGCCGGGGTGGCCGGAGTGGCCGGGGTGGCCGGGGTGGCCGGGGTGGCCGGGGTGGCCGGGGTGGTCAGGAATGATCCGCAATTCCGTAACACGTACGTTGCACGCGGCCGCCCTTGAAAGCCGTATGATCGCCCCAACACCACGGCTATCAACGCCCCTTCGCAAGGGGCGATTTGGTGTCCCTCCAACCACTCTGCCCGGGCATGGGCCTGCTTCGCCCTGCCCGCGAACCCCGAAAGGACGGCCCTGCATGGTCTCTCGCGTACGCGTCTGGCTCAACCGCACGTACGCGGAGAACGTGTTCTTCATGGATCAACTGCGGCGAAATCCCAGTGATCGGGCCGTCGAGATCCATGCGACACACGGGGACGCCGACTCGCCCGTGCTGGCCGCCGCCGACACCGCCGACCTGGAGCCGGAGGGCCTGTCCCCGGCCGGATACGTGGAGTACGCCCTCGCCCAGTGCCGGCGCCGCGGCATCGACGTGTTCGTGCCCCGGCTGCACCAGTCGGCGATCGTGGCGCACCGCGCGGACTTCGAGGCGATCGGTACGGCGCTCCTCGCGCCCCCGCCGGAGGCCGTGGCGGTCTTCCACGACAAGGTGATCGCGTACGAGGCCGTGCAGGCGATCGGGGTGCCGGTACCGCCGTGGTGGCGGGTGCGTGACGCCGATGAACTCATCGCGGCGGTCGACGAGTTGGAGGCGGGCGGACACAAGGCCTGCTTCAAGCCGGCGTCCGGCGCGGGCGGGGTGGGCTTCCGTGTGATCACGCGCGCCCCCTTCTCGCTCATGCACCTCAGCGGGTTCCCCACGCCGTATGTGCAGCTGGATCTTGTCGTGGACGCGTTGCGGCGGGCCGACGAGCCGGTGGACTGGCTGGTGATGCCGCGGCTGGAGCAGCCGGAGGTCTCGGTGGACTGCCTCACCGGTCCCGACAACCGGGTCCGGCTGGCGATCGGCCGGCTCAAGAACGGTCGCCGTCGTGGGTTCACCCTCCAGGAGCAGTGGCTGGAGCCGGCGCGGCTGATCGCGGAGGGGTTCGGGCTGCACCATCTGTCCAACATCCAGTTCCGGATGTTCGGGGAGACGCCGGTGCTGATGGATGTCAACACGCGGCCCGCCGGGGGCTTGCACCAGCTGTCGCTGTGCGGGGTCAATGTGCCGTGGCTGGCGGTTCAGCTGGCGCTCGGTGAGGACCCGGGGGAGGTTGCGCCGCCGTTCCTGGGACAGGACTACACGGTGGTCTCCGGGCCGCGGCCGCTGCGGCCGGTGTCCATTCCGCAGCAGCGGGCGGAGGTCGAGGGGCCGTTGCTGCCGGCGATGCCGGCCCCGGCGCCGGCTGACTCCGTCGGTGTGGCCGGGGCGGCTCAGGTTCTGCCGCTCTAGGTTGCCTGCCGGGTGCGGGATTCGCTGTGGCTTGTCGCGCCCGCGCGGCGGAGCCGCACATCGAGACAGCCCCGCATCCCTGACAGAGTCGCCCTCGCCGGTATGGACCAATCTCGACGTCAGGCCTTGACACCGGAATTGGTCCATACCAACTTGGTCTGCGCACCTCATCTGCACGGCTCTGCACCTCGTGCACTCCCGAACACCCCACACTTCCCAGGGAGATCGCGTGCGCAACCAACCCCTCAGACGACTCAGACGTCGTCTTCTCGCCCTGCTCGGCTCCGCCGCCCTCGCGGTCACCGGAGTCGTCGCCCTTCCCGGTACGGCCCACGCGGCCAACCTCCTCTCCAACTCCGGTTTCGAGTCGGGCGGGCTCTCGCCCTGGTCCTGCGGCGGCAACCTCGGCTCGGTCGTGTCATCCCCCGTGCACACCGGCTCCAAGGCCCTCGCAGGGGCCGTGAGTTCGAGTGACATCGCCCAGTGCACCCAGACCGTCCCGGTCCAGCCGAACACGACGTACACACTCGGCGGCTGGGTGCGCGGGTCGTACGTCTACCTCGGCGTGCACGGTGGTGCGTCGACCTGGACGTCGTCGCCGTCGGCGTACAGCAAGCTCACCGTGTCCTTCACGACCGGTGCCTCCCAGACCAGCGCCACCGTCTACGTCCACGGCTGGTACGCCCAGGGCACCTACTACGCCGACGACATCAGCCTCGACGGGCCCGGTGGCGGCGGTTCGGACAGTCAGGCGCCGTCCGTTCCGGGCAGCCTGCGGTCCACCGGCAAGACGTCGTCGAGCGTCTCGCTGGCGTGGAACGCCTCGACGGACAACGTCGGGGTGACGGCGTACGACATCTACCGGGGTTCGAGCCAGGTGCTCAGTGTCTCCGGTACGAGTGCCACGGTCAGCGGTCTGTCACCGAGCACGGGTCACTCCTTCACGGTGAAGGCGCGGGACGCGGCCGGGAACGTGTCGGCGGCCTCCAACACCGTCAGCGTCACGACGGACGCGGGCGGCGGTGGCGGTACCGGCTTCAAGCAGGCCGCGCCCTATCTGTACCTGGGCTGGGGCGACCCGCCGAGCGCGACCTCGGTGATGAACGCGACGGGCGTCAAGTGGTACACGATGGCGTTCATCCTCTCCTCCGGCGGCTGCAACCCCGCCTGGGACGGACAGCGCCCGCTGACCGGCGGGAACGACCAGAGCGTCATCAACTCCATCCGTTCCGCGGGCGGTGACATCGTGCCGTCGATCGGCGGCTGGAGCGGCAACAAGCTCGGGCCGAACTGTTCGAGCGCCGAGGCGCTGGCGGGTGCGTACCAGAAGGTCATCGACGCGTACGGGCTGAAGGCGATCGACGTAGACATCGAGAACACCGATGAATTCGAGAACGCGACCGTGCAGGACCGGATCCTGAACGCCCTGAAGATCGTCAAGGCGAACAACCCGGGGCTGCGCACCATCATCACCTTCGGTACGTCGACAACCGGCCCGAACTACTGGGGCAACCGCCTCATCGAGCAGGCCAGGGCACTGAACGCGGACATCGACGTCTTCACGATCATGCCGTTCGACTTCGGCGGCGGCGCCGACATGTACGGCAACACGGTGAACGCGACGGAGGGGCTCAAGAACAAGCTGAAGGCGACCTTCGGCTGGGACTACGCCACCGCCTACGCCCACATCGGCATCTCCGGCATGAACGGCCTGTCCGATCAGCAGGAGCTCACCTCACCCGCGACCTGGACCCAGATCCGGGACTGGGCGAACTCGCACCACATCGCCCGTCTCGCCTTCTGGTCGGTCAACCGCGACCGGCCGTGCCCGGGCGGCGGTGTGACGAGCAACTGCTCCGGGATCAGCCAGAACAACTGGCAGTTCACGTCCATCACCGCCGGCTTCACCGGCTGAGGTCGCCCTTCGCCCCCGCCGGGAAGTTTTTTCCGGAAGGGTGTATCAGGGCGCGGACAGCGCGCTCATAAGAGTGCAAGGCAACGGGGGAACCACGGGGGAACGCACCACCACGGGGGATGTACGGGGGCTTCGGGTCGGCCGGCGCTGTCACGGGGGCGGCGGCCGGCCGACTCGAAGGTGCGTCGCCGGCTCAGAAGTGGGTCAGAAGCGGCCCGCGCCGCGGTACAGCTCCAGTTCCCCTTCCAGCTCGACGGCGAGCACGGTGGCGTGCGGGTCGAGGTCCGCCCCGGTGGGCGGTTCGATCCAGAGGACGCCCGGCGTTTCGTGCAGGCCGCCGGTGATGCGGTGGGCCAGTTCGGTGCCGCTGCCGAGGACCGTGACCCGGCGTACCGAGCCGAGCAGTCCGCGCACGTTGATCTCGGCGCGCGGGGCGTCGAAGAGGACCAGGTACAGGGTGCGACGGTCCTCGGAGAGGGTGCTCGGGCCGTAGTGGTGCCCGGCCGGGAGGCCCCGCCCGGTGCCGTACACCGCCTCCGCGTGCTTGGCGATCCAGTCGCCGAGCCCCTCCAGGCGTTCGACGTGCTCCTGCGGGATCGTGCCGTCCTCGCATGGTCCGACGCTGAGCAGCAGGTTGCCACCGCCGCCGATCGTCTCCGTGAAGTAGCGGATCAGCTGGTCGACCGACTTGTGGTTGTGGTCGTGGTGCTGGTGGCCCCAGGAGTCGTTGAGCGTCAGGCACAGCTCCCAGGGGCCCTCGGGCGGGACGACCGGGGCGCCCTGTTCCGGTGTCGCGTAGTCGCCCTCGCTGAGCATGCGGGCGTTGAAGACGACGTCCGGCACCTCGGAGCGGATCAGCGCGGCCAGCTCGGGGATGCGCCACTGCTCCTCGCTGCGGTCCCACTCGCCGTCGAACCACAGCAGGTCCGGCTTGTAACGGGACGTCAACTCGCGGATCTGGCCGTCCCGGTAGGCGAGGAAGCGTTCCCAGGCGTCCAGGTCCTCGTCCTCGGCCGCGACCTCCGAGTACCGGTTGTCCTCCAGCTCCGGCGGGCGGCCGGGCTTGCGCGTGGAGGCGTAGTCGGGGTGGCTCCAGTCCGAGTGCGAGTAGTAGAGGCCGACCTTGAGGCCCTGCTCACGCAGGGCGTCCGCGTAGCCGCCGATCAGGTCGCGGCCCACGTTCAGGTCGCCGTGGGCGGTGTCCCAGAGGGCGACGCCGTCGTGGTGGCGGCTGGTCAGGACGGCGTACCGGGCACCGGCCCGCGCGAAGAGCTTCGCCCAGTCGCGCGGGTCGTAGCGGGATGCCGTGAAGCGGTCGAACTGGGTCATGTACTGGTCGTACGGGACGATGTCGTCGTAGAACGACCAGGACTCCTGCACACCGTCCACGGCGTAGATGCCCCAGTGGATGAAGATCCCCAACTTGGCGTCGGGGAACCAGGGTTGCATGGGCACCCCCGCTCAGCTCCCTTCCGCGCGCCGCAGTCGGAGCGTGAGGACCTGGAAGGGGCGCAGGGCGACGGCGACCCCGCCGTCCGCGTTGACGTCCGCGTCCTCCAGGGGGCGCTCCAGCAGGTCGGTCACCTGGGCCCCGGCGAGCGGGAAGCCGGTGCGCAGGACGCCGGTCGACCGGCCGCCACCGCACTCGTAGAGGCGGACGACGACGTCACCGGACTCGTCGTCGGCCAGCTTGACCGCCTCGACGGTCACCCCGTCCCCGGCCACGGAGACGACCGGTTCGGGCGCGCCCGCCGCGTCCGCCACGCGCAGGGGGAGGTTGAGCGAGTAGCCCTCGGCGACGGCGTCCTCGATGCTCGCACCGGGCAGGAGGGAGTAGGTGAAGCGGTGCTTGCCCTGGTCGGCCTCGGGGTCCGGGATGCGCGGGGCGCGGACCAGGCTGAGGCTGACCCGGGTCGTCGTACCGCCGTCCTCGCGGACCGTGCGGGAGACGTCGTGGCCGTACGTCGAGTCGTTGATGACCGCGACGCCGTAGCCGGGCTCGGCGATGTGCACCCAGCGGTGACCGGAGACCTCGAAGCGGGCCGCCTCCCAGCTGGTGTTGGTGTGGGTGGGGCGCTGGACGTGGCCGAACTGGATCTCGGCGGAGGAGTGCGGGGCCCGGATGTCCACCGGGAAGCCCGCCTTGAGGATCTTCTCGGCCTCGTGCCAGTCGATCTCGGTCTCGAAGTCGATACGGGGGCTGCCGGCGCGCACCGTGATCATCTGGGTGATCTTCGAGCCCTTGCCGAAGGACCGCGTGACGCGGATCGCGCCCACGAGGGGGTCTTCCTCGACGACGGTGACCGCGTCCGTCTCCAGCAGGTCCTTGTAACGGTTCTTGTAGTGCTTGTCGATGTCCCAGGCGTCCCAGTAGTTGGGCAGGTCCGTGTGGAGGCGGAGCAGGTTGCCCTGGTCGGCGAGGACTTCCCGGTTCGTCCGGTGGTCGCGGACGGACGACAGGGTGCCGTCCTCGGCGACCTCGACCCGGATCAGTCCGTTGTCGAGGACCCGGCCGGAGACGGAGACCGGCTGCGCGGGCTCGGCTCCCGTCAGGGGCGCGCTGCCGTTCGCGGGCACCCGCACATACGCCGGTGTGCCCTCGGCGGTGCGGACCACCTCGGCGCGCTCGAACGGGCTCGTGTTGAAGACCCTGGCCTCGCCCGCGCCCAGCGCCGCGACCGCCTCGGCCGTCAGCGCCTCCAACTCCTCGGCCACGCGGGCGTATTCGGCCTCCGCCTCGCGGTGCACCCACGCGATCGACGAGCCCGGCAGGATGTCGTGGAACTGGTGCAGCAGCACCGTCTTCCACAGCCGGTCCAGCTTCTCGTACGGGTAGGAGTAGCCCGGCGCGTGCAGCGCGGCCGTCGTCGCCCACAACTCGGCCTCGCGGAGCCGGTGTTCGGAGCGGCGGTTGCCCTGCTTGGTGCGGGCCTGGGAGGTGTAGGTGGCGCGGTGCAGCTCCAGGTAGAGCTCGCCGACCCACACGGGGGCGTCCGGGTACTCCTCGCGGGCCTTGGCGAAGAACTCGTCGGGGTGCTCCACGACGACCTTGGGCGAGCCCTCCAGGTCGGCGAGGCGGCGCGCCCGCTCCATGATCTCGCGGGTGGGGCCGCCACCGCCGTCGCCCCAGCCGAAGGGGGCCAGCGAGCGCGTACCGGCGCCCTTCTCGGAGTAGTTGCGGACCGCGCGGTCCATCTCCTCGCCGCTGAAGCGGGCGTTGTAGGTGTCGACCGGCGGGAAGTGGGTGAAGATGCGGGTGCCGTCGATGCCCTCCCACCAGAAGGTGTGGTGGGGGAACTTGTTGGTCTGGTTCCAGGAGATCTTCTGGGTGAGGAACCAGTCGTTGCCGGCGAGCTTGGCGAGCTGCGGGTAGGCGGCGGTGTAGCCGAAGGAGTCCGGCAGCCAGACGCCCTTGGTCTCGACGCCGAAGTGCTCGATGAAGAACCGCTTGCCGTGGATGAGCTGGCGGGCGATGGCCTCGCCGCCGGGCAGGTTGCCGTCGGCCTCCACCCACATGCCGCCGACCGGCGCCCACTGGCCCTTCTTCACGGACTCCTGGATGCGGGCCCAGACGTGCGGGTAGTTGTCGCGCACCCACTCGTACTGCTGGGCCTGGGAGCAGGCGAAGATGAAGTCGTCGTACTCGTCGGCCAGCGAGGTGACGTTGGAGAAGGTGCGGGACGTCTTGCGCTTGGTCTCGCGGATGGGCCAGAGCCAGGCCGAGTCGATGTGCGCGTGGCCGACGCCGGAGATCGTGTGCGCGCTGGCGTGCGCGGGGCGGGCCAGGACGGGCGCGAGCAGCTCGCGGACGGCCGCGGCACTGCCGGAGACGTCGTCCAGGTCGAGGGCGTCCATGGCCCGGTCGAGGGCGTGCATGATCTCGTGGCGGCGCGGCTCGTGCTCGCCGAGGTGGACCATGAGCTCGCGCAGCACCTGGATGTCGAGGTCGAGGTGCCAGACCTCTTCGTCCAGGACGGCGATGTCGGCGCGCTGGAAGGTGTAGAGGGGCTTGTCGCCCGCCGTGAGGATGTCGCCGAGCGGGGTCGTCCTCGAGAAGTTGTCGGCCAGGATGTCCGGGTTGGAGGCGGCCTCGACCAGGTAGTCGATCTCCTCGCCGCCCGCGACGGGGTTGCCGATCGGGACGTACTGGTTGAGCGGGTTGACCGCCTTCAGGGGGCGGCCGTCGGGCAGGTGGACCAGGGCCTCGGCCTGGTTTCCGGGCCAGTCCCCCACGAAGCCGAGGTCGATGACCGCCTCGACGCGCCGTCCGGCCCACTCGGCCGGCACCCGGCCGCGCATCCGGAACCAGGTCGTGCCCCAGGGCGGGCCCCACGGGGTGTCCATCGCGAAGGGCGCGTAGCGGGCGGCCGCGGCCTCCTCGAAGGAGACCGGCTCACCCGGCGCCTGCCAGGCCTCGACCTCGAAGGGGACGGTGGCCGAGTAGATCGCGGGCTTGATGCGCTGGTTGTGGACGCGCTCGACGCGTTCCTCGATCCGGCGGCGTTCGTCGTGCATGAGGGGTCTCCAGGGAGGGAGAGAACGGAGAGGGAAGCGAGGTGGGTGAAAGCGCTTTCCGAGGCGAGCGCTACCTAAGGTACGACAGTCCCGGATGGACCGAGAAGTAGCCCTCGACCAGCCTGCGGGCGACGCCCACCGAGTCGACCAGCGGGTGCAGCGCGAAGGCCTTCACGGCGGTCATACGGGAACCGGACTCGGCGGCGGCCAGCACCTCCCGCTCGACCGCCTTGACCGAGCAGACGAGGCCGGTCGCGTGATCGGGCAGCGGGGCGACGGCGACCGGGTGGGCGCCGTTGGCGTCGACCAGGCACGGCACCTCGATGACGGCCTCGGAGTCGAGCACCGAGAGCGTGCCCTGGTTGCGGACGTTGAGGATCAGGGTCGTGCGCTCGTCACGGGCGATGGCCCGCATCAGCGCGAGCGCCACCTTCTCGTAGCCGCCGGACAGGTCGTCGGCGTCGCGCTCGCCGGCGCCGGCCGTCTCCCGGTTCTCCGACATGTAGGTGGCCTCGCGCTCGGCGCGGGTGCGGTCCCAGATCTCCAGGGCGGAGGCGTCCGACCGCTCGACCTCGCGGTAGAAGTGCGCCTGCTGGTCGGCGAGGAAGGCGCCACGGGTCTTCTCGGCCTGCTGGTAGGCGCGGACGGCCTCCCGGTTGAAGTAGTAGTAGTGCAGATACTCGTTCGGGATCGCGCCGAGCGAGCGGAGCCAGTCGACGCCGAAGAGCTTGCCCTCCTCGAAGGAGCCGAGCAGGTCGGGGTCGGCGAGCAGGCGCGGCAGTTCGTCGCGGCCGGCGACGCGCAGGCCGCGCACCCAGCCGAGGTGGTTGAGGCCGACGTAGTCGATCCACGCCTCGCCGGGATTCTTCACGCCGAGCACGCGGGCGATACGGCGGCCGAGGCCGACCGGCGAGTCGCAGATGCCGATGACGCGGTCGCCGAGGTGGCGGGACATGGCCTCGGTGACCAGGCCCGCCGGGTTGGTGAAGTTGATGACCCAGGCGTCGGGGGCGAGCCGGGCCACGCGCTGGGCGATGTCGACGGCGACCGGGACGGTCCGCAGACCGTAGGCGATGCCGCCCGCGCCGACCGTCTCCTGGCCGAGGACGCCCTCGGCGAGCGCGACCCGCTCGTCGTTCGCCCTGCCCTCCAGGCCGCCGACGCGGATCGCCGAGAAGACGAAGTCGGCGCCACGCAGGGCCTCGTCCAGGTCGGTCGTGGCGGTCACCTCGGGCGCGTCGGGCACTCCGGCCGCCTGCTCGGCGAGGACGCGAGTCACCGCGGAGAGCCGGCGGTCGTCCAGGTCGTGCAGCACGACGCGGGTGACCCGGCCTTCGGCGCGGTCCGTCAGGAGCGCCCCGTACACGAGCGGCACGCGGAATCCGCCGCCGCCCAGAATCGTGAGTTTCACACTTGAACCTTTCCTGCCACGACCACCTCGACGCCCGCCTCCTCCAGGGAGGACCGGGTCGCCGCGTCGACCGGCGCGTTCGTCACCACCACGTCCAGGTCATCCGGACCGCAGACCTTCGCCATCCCCGTACCCGGGAACTTCGCCGCGTCGGCGAGCAGCACGACCTTCTCGCCGGCCTTGATCATGGCCCGCTTGACCGGCACCTCGACGACCGTCGTGTCCATCACCTGCCCGCCCGGCCGTACTCCACTGGTGCCCAGGAAGAGCCAGTCGGCATGCAGCTGGCGCAGATTGTCCTCGGTGAGGAAGCCGACCAGGGAGCGGTACTCGCGGCGGACCATGCCGCCGAGCAGCACCAGCTCGATGCCCTCGTCGTCGGCGAGTTCCTCGTAGACCACCAGGTTGCTGGTGATCACGGTGAGGCGGCGGCCGTGCAGCTGGCGGGCCAGCCGGAAGGCGGTGGTGCCGATGTCGAGCAGCACCGACTGACCATCTTCGATCATCGCGGCGGCGTGTGCGGCTATGGCGTCCTTCTCGGGCACGCGCATCTCCGCGACCTCGGCGAAGGGCTGGTCGCCCTCCTCCACTACCGCGCCGCCGTGCACCCGCGTGAGCAGGCCGTCCTCCTCGAGTTTGACCAGGTCACGCCTGATCGTGGCCGGGCTCACACCCAGCTGCTCGGAGAGGTCGGTCACAGCCGCGGGGCCCCCGGCGCGCAGGGCCCGCAGGATGAGTTGGTGTCGTCGTTCTGCCAGCACGGCGTGAACACTACTCGTCATCTTCAATCATCGCCATGCTCATTTCTGCTCGGGTATTGACCAATCTCTCCGATCGGCGCACGATTCCGCTCACCGAAATGAAGAGTTTTGACGATCTCCGAGCTCTGGCGAGCGGGAGCACGAGCGAGAGGACGCGATCCGTGGACGACGACCGGCCCGATGTGCTGCTGACCGGGCTGCTCTTCTACGACCTCGTCCTCACGGGGCTCGGGAAGCCGCCGACCCCGGGCGAGGAGATCTGGACGGGCGGCATGGGCTGCGGCCCGGGCGGCATCGCCAACCTGGCGGTGGCCGCCGCCCGCTTCGGCCTGCGGACCTCGCTGGCCACGGTGTTCGGCGACGACCTCTACGGCGAGTGGTGCCGGGACGTCCTGTGCGACCAGGAGGACATCGACCTCTCGCTCTCCCGCACGGCGGACGACTGGCCCACCCCCGTCACCGTCTCCCTCGCCTACGGCCACGACCGGGCCCTCGTCACCCACGGCCAGGAGCCCCCGTACTCGCAGGACGCGCTGATGGGCGACCCGCCCGAGGCGCGCACGGCCCTCGTGCACATCGAGGCCGAACCCCGCGCATGGCTGGCCAAGGCCGCCGCGAACGGCACGCAGATCTATGCCGACGTCGGCTGGGACCCCACCCAGCAGTGGTCGACCGACCTGCTCGACCAGCTCTCCCTGTGCCACGCCTTCCTCCCCAACGAGACCGAGGCCATGGCCTACACCCGCACCGACAGCGCGGTCGCGGCCCTCGGCACGCTCAGTGAGCTGGTCCCGGTGGCCGTGGTGACACGCGGCGGGGACGGCGCCGTAGCCGTCGACCAGACGACCGGCGAGTACGCGGAGGTCCCGGCCCTGGACGTCGACGTCCTCGACGCGACGGGCGCCGGGGACGTGTTCGGGGCGAGCTTCGTCGCGGCCTCGCTGGGCGGCTGGCCGCTGGAGGAACGGCTCCGGTTCGCCGTGCTCGCCGCCGGACTGTCCGTACGGCACCACGGCGGCGCGCTGGCGGCCCCCGGCTGGTACGGCGTCGACCGCTGGTGGCGGTCGGCGAAAGACCCCGAACTACGGCGCGCGTACGGATTTCTCGCGCACCGCATCCCGGCCGACGTGGGCCCGCCCGTGCGCCACGCCCCCGTCACCCCGCCGACCGGTCCCATGCCCGTGGGCCCACGCGCCTGCGAACGGCGGCCCTGACCCTCCCACCCCCTCTCCACGTCGAACAGGAACAACAGGAGTCACCCGTGGACCTTTCCCGTAGAGGCTTCCTCCAGGCCGCCGCGCTCACCGCGGCCGCCTCCGGCCTGACCGTCGCCTGCGGCGGCGGCTCGGAATCGGCCGGCACCAAGAACGGCAAGAACCTCACCCTGTGGTACTGGGGCGGCGCCCTCAGCGACAAGGTGGTCGCCGACGCCAAGACGCACTTCGGCAGCCAGATCAAGCTGACCGCCGCGTCCATCGGCGGCGACTTCAAGCAGAAGCTCACCACCACCCTCGCGGCGGGCGGCTCCTCGGTGCCCGACATCACCGGCATCAAGGGCGAGGACATAGCCTCCTTCCTGCCCAACGCCGACCGCTTCCTCGACCTGAACGACCTGGGCTTCAAGAAGATCTCGTCCCAGTACCTGGAGTGGAAGACCAAGCTCGCCCAGACCAAGGACGGCAAGCAGATCGGGTTCCCGATCGACATCGGTCCCACCGCGCTGTTCTACCGCGCGGACCTGTTCGACAAGGCCGGGCTGCCCACCGATCCGGCCAAGGTCGCGGCCGAGACCAAGACGTGGGACGACTACTTCGCGCTCGGCTCGGAGCTGAAGAAGGCCCTGCCCGGCATCTTCCTGGTCAACAACATCAGCGCGGTGTTCAACATCGCGGTCGGCCAGGGCACCAAGCGGTTCATCGACGAGGACAACCACTTCATCGGCGACCAGGAGCACATCCGCACCGCGTGGGAAACGGCGATCCGCCCCTACACGCTCGGCATCGACGCCAAGATCAACGACCAGACCTGGAACGCCGCCATTGGCAAGAACCTGGCCACCGAACTCGGCGCCGCCTGGCACGCGCTGGACATCGAGTCGGCCGCCCCGGGCACCAAGGGCAAGTGGCGGGTCTGCGCGACGCCGCACGGGCCGGCCAATCAGGGCGGCTCCTATCTGGCCCTGCCCTCGCAGTGCCGGAACCCCGAAGAGGCGTTCAAGATCATCAGCTGGATCCTCAGCCCGGACAACAACGCCAAGAGCTACACCGACGCCACCATCTTCCCCGCCTCTCCGGCGACGTACTCGATGGAGGCCATGACGGGCCCCGACGCCTTCTTCGGCGGACAGAAGATCATCGAGGTCTTCGGCCCGGCTGCCGAAGCCATCCCGGTGAGCTACGAGGCGCCCGCGGACTCCGCGGTCATGGCGCCCTTCACGGCCGAGCTGAGCAGCATCGAGGCCAAGGGCAAGAAGCCCGACGACGCCTGGCACGACGCGGTCAGCCAGGCCAAGCAGATCGCCCGGCGACAGGGGGTGAGCTGAGGTGTCGTCCCCTCCGGTCACCGGCCCCGCCCCGGTGCACCGGCACCGGGGCGGGGCGGGCCCGGCCCGCTTCCGCCCGCGGCGCACCCCGCCCGCGGGCGCCGCTCGGCCCAGGCGTCGCGGGGTGCTGTCGTACTGGCGGCAGTACCTGGCGATCTCGCCCTTCTACCTGATCTTCGCCGCCTTCTCCTTCGTCCCCGTCTTCTATTCGCTGTATCTGGCCTTCCAGCGCTACGACGGCCTGGGCACCAAGCAGTTCGTGGGGCTGCAGCAGTTCGAGTTCCTCTGGAACGACCCGGTCTTCTGGCTGTCGATCCGCAACACCCTGGCGATCTGGGTCCTGTCCACCGTTCCCACGCTGTTCGGCGCCCTGGTGCTGGCCACGCTGCTGCACTCGGTGCGCCGCTTCAAGGGCTTCTACCGCATCGCCCTCTATGTACCGAACGTCACGTCGATCGTCGCCGTGGCGATCTTCTTCGGCGCGGTGTTCAGCAACAACTTCGGCCTCGTCAACGCGATCCTGGGCACGGTCGGCATCTCACCCGTGCCGTGGCTGAGCAATCCGTGGCTGATCAAAGTGGTGATCGCGGCGCTGATGACGTGGATGTGGACCGGCTACAACATGATCATCTATCTGGCGGGCCTCCAGGCCATCCCCCAGTCGGTCTACGAGGCGGCCAGGATGGACGGCGCGGGGCCGGTGCGGACCTTCTTCCAGATCACCATTCCGATCATGCGGCCGATCATCCTGTTCACCGTCGTCATCTCGACCATCAACGGTCTGCAGAGCTTCAGCGAACCCCAGGTGCTCTTCGCCAGCAACGCCGCCAACCAGAACCTGGGCGGCCCCGGCCAGGCGGGCCTGACCACGCTGCTGTACTTCTACCAGTCGGCCTTCCTCGACAACGACTACGGCTACGGCGCGGCCATCGTGTGGGCCTTCTTCGTACTGATCATCGTGCTCGTCGTCGTCAACTGGCGCATCGTGCAACGAGGGAGGAAGTCATGACGACAGCCGCCACGCCGCGGCCGGCCACCGGCGCGAAGCGGCTGCGCCGCCCCAAGGGCCTGTCCGCGCACATCCTGCTCATGGTGGCCGTCCTGATCTCGGTCTTCCCGTTCGTATGGACGATCGTGATGGCGACCAACACCACCAAGGACATCTACAAGAGCCCACCGAAGCTGACGTTCGGCTCGCATCTGCTGGAGAACATCCGGCATGTGCTCGACACCATCGACTTCTTCGGGTCGATGCTCAACACGATCGTCGTCGCGTCCGTCACGACGGTACTGGTGCTGTTCGTCGACTCCCTGGCGGCCTTCGCCTTCGCCAAGTTCGACTTCCCCGGGCGCAAGGTCCTCTTCGGCACGCTGCTGGTGTTCATGATGCTGCCGCTCCAACTGGCCGTCCTGCCGCAGTTCATCCTGATGTCCGAGATCGGCTGGGTCGGCATGCTCAAGGCGCTGGTCTGGCCCGCCCTCTCCAACGCCTTCGGCATCTTCTGGCTGCGCCAGTACATCGAGAACGGCGTGCCCGACGAACTGCTCGACGCGGCGCGCATCGACGGGGCCGGGTTCTTCCGCCAGTACTGGAACGTCGCGCTGCCGATGATCAGGCCCGCGATGTCCTTCCTCGCCATCTACGCCTTCGTCGGCGCCTGGAACGACTACGTCTGGCCGCTCATCGTGCTCACCAACCCCGAACACGTGACGCTGCAGGTGGAGCTCGCCCAGCTCAACGTCGGCCACAGCACCGACTACAGCATGGTCATGGCCGGGGTGCTCATGGCGTCCCTCCCTCTGGTCATCGTTTTCAGCGTCTTCGCGCGCGGGTTCATCGCGGGCGCCACCGAAGGTGCGGTACAGGGCAGCTGAGCCGGTGTCGGGAGAGAGGTGCACAGTGGTGGAAGTCGCCGGTGGTGGACGGCCGAAACGCGGCAAGGTGCTCGTGGTGGGCATGGACGGGCTGCGCTTCGACCTGCTGACCCGCTCGCCCTCCACGGCACCCGTACTGCACGGCCTGATGGCCACGGGCGCCCATGGCACCAGCCTGCTGCCCTACGGCGAGGTGGACGGCCAGGCCGACGAGGGGCCGTCCACCAGCATGGCCTACACCGACTCCGGCCCCGGCTGGTCGAGCGTGCTGACCGGGGTCTGGCCCGACCGGCACGGAGTGACCGGCAACGACTTCCTCGGTGCCGACTACGCCCGCTATCCCGACTTCCTGACGCGCGCCGCCACCGCCCGGCCCGGCCTGCGCACCGCGGCCGCGGTGTCCTGGCCGGCTCTGGTCCGCCGCGGCACACTGGGCCGCGCCATCGGCCGGCGAGTGCGCTACAACGGCGAGTCCCGCGGCTACGAGACCGCGGACCGCCGCGTGGCCCGCACGGTCACACGCTGGCTCACGAGGGGTGACCCGGACGCCGTGTTCGTGTACTTCGGCGCCACCGACGAGGCCGGCCACGCCACGGGCCCCCTCTCCCCCGCCTACGACGACGCTCTCCGTGCCCAGGACACCCACCTCGGGCGGCTGCTGGAGGCGATCGACGCCCGGCGCTCGGACCCCGGGCGCGCCGACGAGCACTGGACCGTGCTGGTCACCACGGACCACGGTCACCTCGACACCGGCGGCCACGGCGGTGACACGCGTGCCGAGCGGGAAGTCTTCGTCATCCTCGCCGAGCCCGGCGGGCCGGACGGCACCCGGCTCGACACGCCCCGCCTCGTCGACATCGCCCCCACCGTCCTGGACCGGCTCGGCATCCCCGTCGACCCCGCCTGGGGTCTGCAAGGCCACCCCCTGCCCCGGCCCACCGCACCGACTTCGGAATGGTCATGACCGACGCACCCCTCGATCCCCTGATCGCCCTGCGCCCCTGGGAGGCACCCGAGGTGACCTCCTGGGGGCGACTCCCCATGAACGCCGTCGACCGGCGCTCCGGAGCACTCCCCCTGGACGGCGACTGGCGCTTCCAGTTGCTGTCCGCTCCGGACGCGCCGGTCGGCGGTGCGTGGTCGGCGGCGCACGTACCCGGCGTCTGGACCCTCCAGGGCGCCGAGGACCTTCCGCAGTACCTCAACATCCGGATGCCGTTCCCCGAGTACCCGCCCCACTCCCCCGCCGCCAACCCGACGGGTGTGTACGAGCGTGAGGTGGACGTGCCCGCCGACTGGGCGGGACGCCGGATCGTGCTCCAGGTCGGGGCGGCCGAGAGCGTGCTGCTGGTGCATGTGGACGGGCGGCCGGTGGGCATCTCCAAGGACTCCCATCTGGCCGCCGAGTTCGATCTGACGGGGGTCGTCCACCCCGGCTCGCCCGCGACCGTGCGGCTCACCGTCGTCAAATGGTCCGACGCCTCCCACATCGAGGACCAGGACCAGTGGTGGCACGGCGGGATCACCCGCTCGGTGCTGCTGTACGCGCGGGACCCCCTGCATCTCGCGGACGTGACCGTGCGGGCCGCGTACAGCGGTGAGCTGCGGGTCGACTGCCGGGTGCGGGACACCGGCGGCGCGCTGCCCGACGGGTGGTACGTCACCGGCGAGCTGGACGGTGAACTCCTCGCCCAGGACGCGGATTTCGACCGGGCCAACGTCGAGGACGAGCGGGTCTCCGACTTCCTCGGCGAGGTACGGCTGCACACCACCGTCCCCGACGTGCGCACCTGGAACGCCGAGACGCCCGAACTGTACGGCCTGACCATCCGCCTGCACCGCGCCGACGGCACGGTCGCCGACACCTCCCGCCACCGGATCGGCTTCCGGGACGTCGAGATCGTCGGCCGGGACCTGCTGGTCAACGGCGAGCGGGTCTTCATCCGGGGCGTGAACCGGCACGACTTCCATCCCCTGACGGGCCGGACGGTGTCGTACGACGACATGCGCGCCGACCTGGTCCTGCTCAAGCGCTTCGGCTTCAACGCGATCCGCACCGCCCACTACCCGAACGACCCGACGCTCTACGACCTCGCCGACGAGCTCGGGTTCTACGTCGTCGACGAGGCGGACATCGAGTCCCACGACCACGCCCACGAGATCGCCGACGACCCGCGCTATCTGAACGCCTTCGTGGACCGGGTCTCACGGATGGTCCTGCGCGACAAGAACCATCCGTCGGTCATCATCTGGTCGCTCGGCAACGAGTCCGACTACGGCGCGGGCCACGACGCCGCGGCGGGCTGGGTACGCCGGCACGACCCGACCCGGCCGATCCAGTACGAGGGAGCGGCCAAACTCGGCTGGGCGGACCCGGGCCTGGCCTCCGACATCGCCTGCCCGATGTATGCCCCGCTGGAGGACTGCGTCGCCCACGCGCTCTCCGGCGAGCAGACCAAGCCGCTCATCCAGTGCGAGTACTCGCACGCCATGGGCAACAGCAACGGCACCCTGGCCGACCACTGGGCTGCCATCGAGGCCACCCCAGGTCTTCAGGGCGGGTTCATCTGGGAGTTCTGGGACCACGGGATTCTGCAACACGTGAGCGACGGAAGACCGGCCGGGCGTGGGGGCGCCGGGCTCTATGACAACGGTGTCGCCGCGCCCGGGTACCGCTGGGCGTACGGCGGTGACTTCGGCGAGACGATCCACGACGGCGCGTTCATCGCGGACGGCGTGGTGTTTCCCGACCGCACGCCCAAGCCGGCGATGTACGAGCACCGGGAGATCGCGGCGCCGGTGCGCATCGACTGCTTCCGGCACGAGGGCGTCGTCCTGACCAACCACCAGCACTTCCGCGGCTTCGACTGGCTGGACGCCGTATGGGAGCTGGCGCTGGCGGACGGGCGCACGCTGACCGCACCGGCCGGGCTTCCCGAGCTGTGCCCGGGCGAGACCGCGGCGGTGCCGCTGCCGTTCGCGCTGCCGGAGGACGGCGGCGAGGCGTGGCTGACACTGCGGGTGACCACGGCGCAGGACCTGCCGTGGGCGCCGCGGGGCACGGAAGTGTGCGTGCCGCAGGTGCTGCTGCGGGCGGCGGAGATGGGGCAGGAAGCCGTCGCGGCGGGTTCCGTGGCGGCCGCCGGTTCGGTCGAGGCGGGTCCGGTCGAGGCGGGTTCGGTCGAGGCGGGTCCGGTCGAGGTCGACGACGAGGGGCTCCTCGTCCATCCGCTGCTGACGGCCGCCCCGGCCCTCTCCCTGTGGCGGGCGCCCACCGACAACGACGAGCTGGGCGGCATGGCGCGGCGCTGGCGGAGCTGGGGGCTCGATGCCCTGGTACGCAAGGTCGTGTCGGTGCGCGAGGACACCGGACGTGTGACGGTGGAGGCCGAGTACGCGGGCGCGGCCGGTGTCGTACGGCACCGGCAGGTGCTCACGCCCGTCGCGGGCGGCGTCCGTGTCGAGGAGGAGGCCGAGCTTCCGGAGGCGTTCGACGACGTGGCGCGCGTCGGCACGGTCTTCGAGACGATCGCCGGGCTCGACCTGCTGGACTGGTTCGGGCAGGGCCCGTGGGAGTCGTACCCCGACCGCGGCGCGGGCGCGCCGGTCGGCCATCACTCCGTCCCCGTCGACGACCTGTTCACCCCTTACCTGCGCCCCCAGGAGAGCGGCGGCCGGCACGGCGTACGGCGGTTCACGCTGTCCGGGCCGGACGCCACCGGCCTCACGGTGGCGCTGGACGAGCCGCGCCAGGTCTCCGTCACCCGCTACCGCGCCGAGGACCTGACCGCCGCCACGCACCACGACGAACTGGTGCCGCGCCCCGGCTGCGTGGTCCACATCGACGCGGCGCACCGAGGCCTCGGCACGGCGTCGTGCGGCCCCGACACCTTCCCCTCGTATCGCGTCGCACCGGGCATCCATCGCTGGAGCTGGACCCTGCGCGTCCTCTGAACACTCTTCCTCTCCCTCTCTTCATGGAGCACCCATGTGTACTTCGCATGCGCACGACCAGGGCGAGGCCGCGCAGGCCGGCGCCGCAAGACGCAGTTTCCTGCGGGCCACGGCGCTGATCGGCGCCGCCACCACCGCTTCGGTCGCGCTGCCGACCGTGGCCGAAGCGGCATCCGCGGACGACTGGCGGCCCGACTCGGACAGCCGTCGCTTCACGCTCGCCGTGATGCCCGACACCCAGTACCTGTTCGACGGGCCGAGCATCGACAAGGCGCCGGTCGAGGCGTCCCTGCGCTATCTGCTGGAGCACGGCCGGAAGGAGAACATCGTCTTCCTGTCCCACCTCGGCGACCTCACCCAGAACGGCACCCAGCCCGAAGTCGCCGCCATCAGCGAGGCGTTCCGGCTCCTGGACCGGCGGGGCGTGGGCTACAGCGTCCTCGCCGGCAACCACGACGTGAAGTCGTCGACGGACGACCAGCGCGGAGCGACGGCGTATCTGGACGCCTTCGGGCCGAAGCGGTTCCAGGGCAAGAAGACGTTCGGGGGTGCCTCCCCCGACGGCTACAACAGTTTCCACCTCTTCAAGGCCGCCGGGCGCGAGTGGATGGTGCTCGCGCTGGACTGGCGGCTGTCGGCGAAGGGCTACGCCTGGGCCAAGGACGTCCTCGCCCGGCATCCGAAGACGCCGGTCGTCCTCACCACCCATGAGCTGGTCGTCGAGGACGACGCGCTGTCGGCGTACGGGCAGCAGCTGTGGGACCAGCTGATCGCGGACCACGACCAGATCTTCCTCACCCTCAACGGGCACTACTGGCCCGCCGCCCGGGCGACCCGCAGGAACGCGGCCGGGAACGACGTGCACCTGCATCTGACGAACTACCAGAACCGCTACTTCGGCGGCGCGGCGATGATCCGCCTGTACCGCTTCGACCTCGACCGGAACGTCATCGACGTGGAGACGGTCTCCCCGTGGATCCTCGGCCGGGCCGCCAAGAGCCTCAACGAGCTGGAGCGGCAGGAGATCGAACTCAGCGGCGACGCCGACCGGTTCAGCGTCGAGATCGACTTCACCGACCGTTTCTCCGGATTCGCCCCGGTGCCCGCACGCCCGGCGCGCCCCGCCTCGCGGCTGCTGATCCCGGGGACGGTGGCGTACTGGCGCTTCGAGAAGCCGGTGGAGGGCACCATGGTCCGTGACCTCTCCGGGCGCGGCAACGACCTCACGCTCGTCACCGTCGGCGACGGCGAGCTGGGCTGGTCCGCCGACCACCACCCCGACCAGCCCGGTCACGGCAGCCTGGAGTTCCAGGGCTTCAAGTCCCCGCTGAAGGGGGCGTATCTGCGGACGGTGGACGGTGCTCCGCTCAACTCGGCGACATTCCGGGACGGTTACACCATCGAGGCGTTCTACCGTCTCCCCGCCGACTGGGACCCCGACCACCACGCCTGGTCCGGCCTGCTGAGCCGCACCGGGACGGGCGGCGCCGCGGGCAAGACCGCCGACGACCCGGACGAGCCGCTCGCCACGCTCTCCCTGTCCAACGACCGGGAGCCGCAGTGGGCGATGCGCCCGCTGAACCAGGAGGGCATCGCCACCAACTGGGCCCAGGAGACCCCGCTGGAGACCTGGTGGCACCTGGCGGTCGTCAACGACGGCGAGCACACCACGATGTACGTCGAGGGCTGCCCGGTGGTCCGCAACCCCAAGGCACGCTCGACCGGCATCACGTCCGTCGGGCTGCCGTGGCTGCTCGGCGGCTACGAGTACGGCGGCAAGATCGACCAGATCCTCCACGGCCGCCTCGGCGACGTCCGGATCGTCGCGCGGGCGCTGCCCGTCAAGTCCTTCATGACCCACTGACGCCCTTCACCGACGCCCTTCACTGACGCCCTTCGAGGATCACCATGACCGAGCAGCAGCTGCCCAGCTGGGCCGACCCGTCCGTCTCCCCTGCCGACCTCGACCAGCAGGGCGTCTCCAGGCGCGGACTCCTGCGCCGCGCGGGCCTGTTCGGTGCCGCCTTCGCGCTGGGCGGAGCGGCCGTGCCCGCGGTGGCGGCACCGGCTTCGGCCGCCTCCGGCCCGCGCCTGGGCGGCGACGCCCCCCGCCTCGCCTACCTCGTGGGCGACCACCACATCCACTCCGTCTACAGTCACGACGCCAAGTACACGTTCTCCCAACTCGCCGCCGCGAGCGCCAAGTACGGCCTGGACTGGATGGTGTTCACCGAGCACTCCAACTTCGGGCACGCCAAGTACGGGGCCGCGCTGGAGCACGAGGAGATCCTCAGGGCCCGTGCCGAGAACCCGCGCCAGCTCATCTTCCAGGGCCTGGAGTGGTACATCCCGGCCGCCGAGCACTGCACGGTCTTCGCGGCGCCCGGCGCGCACGAGGTCGACCTGCTCACGCGGTTCGAGAGCGCCTACGACGGCAAGCTGCTCGGCTACGACAAGGGCGGGGCCGCCGACGCGGACACCGCCCGCAACGAGGCCCACGCGGTCAAGGCCCTCCAGTGGCTGGCCGAGCAGCGCCGCACGGGCTACGTGGACGACGTCCTCGTCCTCGCCAACCACCCGATGCGCCTCGGCATCGACTCCCCGCACGAGATGCGGGCGTGGCGGGACGCGGCCCCCGAGATCATGGTCGGCATGGAGGGCGCCCCCGGCGCCCAGGGCGCGGCCATCCCCGGCTGGCGCGGCGCGACCTCGATCCGCGGCGAGTACGAGAACAAGCCGTCGGCGCAGTCCTGGGCGGGTTACCCGGCGGACGCGTATCTGACGTACGGCGGCTTCGACTGGGCGACCGCGACGGTCGGCGGTCTGTGGGACTCGATGCTGGCGGAGGGCCGCCTGTTCTCGATCACCACGAACTCCGACGCCCACCGCATCGTCTTCGACACCTGGAAGAACGGCGTCTGGCCCGCGGGACAGAACTTCGACACCACCGGCAAGCTCCCCGACCCGGTCGACACCACCACTCCGCAGCCGGGCAGCGACTTCTGGCCGGGCCAGTTCAGCCGCACCCACGTCGGTGTGACCCGCTACGGCTACCGCGCGGTGATGGCGGGCCTGCGCGCGGGCCGGGTCTGGCTCGACCACGGGCATCTGCTCGACGGGCTCGACGTCCGTCTCAAGCGGGACTGCGACCACGGCCGGGGCGTCACCCTGGGCGGCCGGCTGCGGGTGCGCAAGGGCGAGAAGCTCACCCTGAACGTGACGGTCACGACCGCCTCCCGGCCCAACCCCCAGGGAATCCTGCCGGAGTTGGCGCACGTGGACGTCATCCGGGGCGCGGTGCGCGGCCCGGTGACCGACCGGGACACCTGGCAGGCACCCGACACCAAGGTCGTGCGGACGGCGGACGTGAGCGGCCGCAAGGGGACGTACACCCTGCGCATCCCGCTGACCGCCGGAAGCGAGTCCTTCTACGTCCGGCTGCGCGGCAGCGACGGCAACCGCCAGGGCGCGGGCTACCTCGGCGCGTCGGTCGACCCGCACGGGCCGATCCCGCACGCGCCCGGAGACGGTGACCCGTGGGCGGATACATGGTTCTATTCGAACCCGGTGTTCGTCGACGTGGCAGGAGCCTGATGAAGCGTCATCTCCTCATCCCCGGTTGCTTATTGACGGCCCTCGCCCTCGGCACGGGGACGGCGTCCGCCGCCGGTGCCCCGCACTGGGCCGAGACCGGCACGGGGTACACGGACACGCTGGGCGGCGGGCAGGGTCTGGCGAGCCGCGCGGACGGCTCACTGCTGTACCGCGGGCTCGCCTCCATCCCGCCGGCCCTGCGCGTCAAGGGCTGGAACCACGTCGGCGACCCGGACATCGCACGGGGCCATGTCTTCGACGCCTATCAGGGCCCGGACACGGCCACGTCCAAGATGTTCGCGGTGACGACCCCGGCCGGGAAGCGCTACGAGTACGTCCACCGACTCAACCCGGGCGAGAAGCTGAACAACTCCTTCGCCACCGTCTCGCCCGACGGGCAGTGGCTGGTGTCGGGCGAGTGGGGAGAGCAGCGAAGACTCCAGGTGTTCCCCGCCCCCCTGCTGAACCCGTCCACACCCCAGTCCGGGGGTGACCTGAAGGAGGCCTGGCAGATCACCCTGGACAAGCCCGTCCGCGACATCCAGGGCTGCGACTTCGTGACGGACACCCGCCTGGTGTGCGCCTCGAACGACGCCTCGGGAACGCTCTTCCCGGAGATCCGCCCCCTCCTCCAGGTCGACCTGCCGCGCAAGGTGGACGGTCAGCCGGTGACGGGCGCGGTGGAGAGCCTGTTCGCGCTGCCCCAACGCAGCGTGTGCACGGGCACGTTCGGCACGTTCGAGACGGAGGGCGTCGACTACGACGTGAACAGCGACACCCTGCGCGCCCAGATGATCCCGCCCGGGGTGTGCGCGGCGGCGACCGCCGTGTACTCGTACCAGCAGATCACGGGCTGATTCGAACCTCCTCCCGGTCCCTGGGCTGCCGGAAGCCGGAAACACCCGCACATCGGGATGATCTGGAGCACGATGGGGAATGGCCGTTGCACGACCACACGGCATGCCGCAGCGGGCGGGGGCTTGGAAGGGGACCGTGCATGCTCAAAGACGTGTACACGGGGGACGGGCGCCGATTAGCCGTCGAGATCAGCGGAGATCCCGGCGGCTCACCGGTGTTCCTGCTGCACGGCACGCCCGGCAGCCGGCTCGGCCCCGCACCCCGGCCGATGCTGCTCTACCACCAGCGAGTCCGGCTCATCACCTACGACCGCCCCGGCTACGGCCCCTCCGACCGCCTCCCCGGACGTCAGGTCGCCCATGTCTCCGGCGATGTCGCCGCCATCGCGGACGCCCTCGGCGTCGAGCGCTTCGCCGTGGTCGGCCGCTCCGGCGGCGGCCCGCACGCTCTCGCCTGCGCCGCCCTGTTGCCGGACCGGGTGACCCGGGCCGCCGTCCTGGTCAGCCTCGCCCCGCGGGACGCGGACGGGCTGGACTGGTTCGCGGGGATGACGGCCTCCAACGTACCGCGGCGAGTACAACGGCACGAACACCCGGCAGCGGGCCAGCGAGTCGCCGAGCTCACTGCTCCAGATCTGCCCGACGCGCATCGATCCGTCCATGAATCCCGGCGCGCCCGGATGCGCCGTCATGTTCCTGATGTGTTCGCAGAGTTGTTCGAAGAGGCGGTGGACCCACAGATCCGGGTTGGTCGCTCCGGATCCGTCCTGTGGCATTCGGGCGTAACTGAGAAAGAAATAGGGGGCGGTGGCGTCCCCCCATGGTTCCGTCGGCTCCACGCGATCCCCCGATCCCGTCCCCCGCACCCCCTTGCCCGGCCCCGCGGGGGTGGACACTCAGTGCAGGAACCCCGCAGCGATTTGTGACGGGTCCGTGAAAAGGCAGCGGGGTCGATTTCCCGCCAGCCAGGCGGTGGCGAAGTCCACGGCCGCATCGAGCGGGAAGAGCCTGGCGTGCGTGTTGCCGACGCGCCCGCCGCGGACGACCGGGTCGGCACGGGCGGCGTCACCCTTCTCGAAGTCGGCGCCCAGCACACCGAAATCACTGTCGTCCAGTTCGATGTCCTCGTACGACAGCCAGTGGCCCGCCCCGTCGCGCAGGACGACGCAGCGATACGTTCGCCGGGGCGGATCAGGGACCCGGTACTCGGCGAGGTGGAAGGCGCTGCACACCTCGAAGCCGACGCCCAGGAGCAGCACTTGGGCCCCGGCCTGGTACAGCCGGTTCAGTGGAGAGCGCTCACCCAGGTGGCAGTTCTCGTCGTGCACGGCCAGCAGTTCCGGGGCCCGGCCGCCCACGGCGGCGAACGAGGTCTGCGGGTGCGAGCTGCGTACCCGCCCGTCGGCTCGCCGAACGGCCTCGGCCAGCCGCCCCATCCCTTCGGAGGGCGTCTTGTCCGGATCGAAGGGCGGCATCTGGCGGTGCAGTGCCCGGATTTGATCGGT
Organism: Streptomyces sp. V4I8; assembly: GCF_041261225.1. Lineage (GTDB taxonomy): Bacteria > Actinomycetota > Actinomycetes > Streptomycetales > Streptomycetaceae > Streptomyces. Next base: position 8,729,435 of record NZ_JBGCCN010000001.1, on the reverse strand, counting down.
CGTCATGTTCCGGGTGCGGTCCCGGTACGCGGGTGAGGTGTCGGAGTTGCCCGCGGTGAACGTCGGGACGACGAGCGTGCCCCGGGGGCCGAGGACGGAGCGCAGGGCGGCCAGGGTGACGTCGGCTCCGGCGCCGACCCGCCGCAGGGAGGCGTGGGCCAGCACGGTGGCTCCGGGCCGCAGGCCCAGTGCCACGAGGTCCTCGGCGAGCGAGGGGGCTGCGGTCACAGACTCCGCCCGATGCCCTCGACGAACCGCCGGCCGAGCGCGGTCAGCGAGCCGACCGCCGACAGCTCGGCCCACTGGGCGCGCGTGCGGCGGGCCGCCTCGGTGTCGTGCCGTAGAGCGTCGGTCGCGGCGCGCGCGTAGGTGTCGCCGAGCAGCGCCCCGGTGCGGGCGTCCGACTCGTCGTACAGGTCGCACGCGTCGAGCAGGGCGTCCAGCACATCGAGCCGGAAGCCGCGCACGAGGTCCACGGCGACGCGTTCCGGGGCGGCGTCGAGACGGACGCCCAGTGCGCCGAATCCGCCGCCGGGTACGAAGTGTTCGGGATCCGGCGGAGCGGCGAGCGGAGTGATCACGCGCAGGCCCTCCGTCATCCCGGAGGCGACGGCCGGCAAGGTCTTGCGGATCAACGCCCAGGCGTGTGGCAGCACATGACGCCAGAGGTCGGTCTCCCCCTGCGTCAGCCGTCCGCCGACCGCAGTGCGGAAGCAGTCGCGATGGGGGTCTGCGTCGTCCAGAACGATGTCCAGCCCGTCACCGCGGACCCGGTGCAGCGGTTCCCAGTCCGGACCTTGGAGGTGATGTTCCGTCAACTCGACTACGGAGCACGGAAGATGGACGCGTACGCTGCCCAGGCCCGGAAGATACGCGACGCCGTCACGCACCGGCACCGACGCCTTCTCTCCGACCCGCACCGGCAGGGCCAGGGCGGCCACGAGGGAGGCCAGATGAGCGGGCGAGGCGGCTTCGTCCAGGCAGCGCACGGCCCAGGTGCGGGTGTAGGGGTGCGCCAGGAGCGGTTCGAGCAGGGCACCGTCGCGTCGCCCCAGGTCGAGGGCCAGCTGCCAGGATCGCTCCCACAGCTCGCCCGCGCTCGGCCCGATCTCCTCGCGTACGGCGGTCAGCAGCTCACGGGTGATGTCCTGGCGGATCCGCGCCAACTGCCGTACTCCGACGCCTTCGTCGCTGCCGTCGGCGAGCGCGTCGAAGCCCTCGACCGGACGGGTCGCGCTCACGCCGGTCCGGGCGTCGATCGACTGGATCAGTTCCTTGAGGTCCGCGCAGTAGACCGACGGGTTGTCGAATCCGGTGCCGTCGGACCGGTACCGGTGGGCGAACAGTCCGCCGCCGCAGGAACGCACCACGGGGCAGGAACGGCACTCGGCGCACAGGCCGTCCAGGCCGTGCTGCCGGGCGGTGATGCCGGGGTGGCGGGCCACCTCGTCGAGGGTGTGCCGGAAGACGTCCTTGCCGGTGACCGGTGCCCCGTCGTAGGCAGTCTTCAGCGAGTCCGCCTGCTCGTAGGTGCCGTCGGTCTCGACGACGACGACATCGGCGGCTTCCAGGCCCATCGCCTCGGTGAGGCCGGGACCACCGCCGAGGGTGCTGACGACCGAGTCGAACAGCCGCACCGGCATCGGGCACCCCCGCTCGCTCCAGCGGCGATGGACGGCGAGGAGCCAGTCGGCATACCGGGTTTCGGCGCCGTCGGGCCGCAGGGGCGGGGCGTCCCAGGTGGCGTGGGGCAGGAGGAAGTCGACGCGCGGGGGCCGCAGGGCGGCCAGGGCGTCGTGCACGGCCACGGGGTCGTCGCGCACGTCGATGGTGCACAGGATGCCGGCGTACAGGTGGCGGTAGCGGTCCTGGTCGAGCAGGGCGATGGCCCGGAGGACCTTGTCGTAGCTGCTGCGGCCGTTGGCGAAGAGCCGGTGTCGGTCGTTGGCGACCCGGTCCCCGTCGAGGGAGACGCCGACCCGGACGCCGTACTCGGCGAAGAGGTCGAGGTGGCGCTCGCCGAGCTGAACGGCGTTGGTATGGATGCGCAGATCGAGGGCGCAGACGCCGTACAGCGCGAGGGTCAGCGCCTCACAGACGGCCCGTAGGCGTGCCGGACCGGCGAGCAGCGGCTCGCCTCCGTGCAGAATGACCTGTACGGAGGCGAGCTGGTGCTTCTTGGCATGCTCCGCCAGCCGGAGGGCGGTCCAGGAGATCGTTTCCTGTGAGATCACTCTGGGTCGCGAGCTCCAGCTCTGGTCGGCGTGCTCGTAGACGTAGCAGTGCCGGCAGGCGAGATCGCATCTGCTGTGCACTTTCAGCACGAGCTGCCGCAGCGGGGCGGTCGGACCGGTCATGACGGAGTATACGGTTGTCCTCAGATGGACGACTGGAAGGTGACCCCTGCCCCCTTGCGCGTCTGCGAGGACGAGCGGGCGCGACGTACGCCTCGGACGCTCTTCGGGTCGTGCGGAGCGTCGAGACGCGGCGCGGCGGTGTGAGCTTCGGCGGCCGACGGCCGCACCTCGGTGGGGTGAAGACGAGTGAGTGGACACTCTGGCAGCACGGTACAGCGGCGGGGTCGTCAGTACCCGCTGACGACCAAACTATGCCTCCGTCCGAGGGATATCGGTACCGTTTCGGGGTAACGAAACACCTCAGCTGTAGAAGCGCGACAGGCTCGTCAGTACGGCCGCCGGCTTCGCCCCGCCCTCGATCTCGATGGTGCCTTCCACAGCGATCTGTACGCCGCCCGGCACCTCCTCCACCTCCGCCAGATTACCGACGAGCCGTATCCGCGACCCGACTTTCACCGGAGACGGGAAACGCACCTTGTTCAGGCCGTAGTTGACCTTCGTCGTCACACCCTGCACATCCAACAGCTCGGTGAACAGAGGGATGAAGAGGGAGAGCGTCAGATATCCATGGGCGATGGGCGCGCCGAACGGCCCCTCGGCCGCCTTCTCCGGGTCCACGTGGATCCACTGGTGGTCGCCCGTGGCGTCGGCGAACGTGTTGATGCGGTCCTGGGTGATCTCGATCCACTCGCTGGTGCCGAGGTCGCTGCCCGCGAGCTTCTTCAGTTCGTCGAGGCCGTTCACGGTGATGCTCATGGGGTTCCTTAACTGTTGCCGTACCGGGTACGGACACGGGACTTGAGGAGTTTTCCCGAGGCGGTGCGCGGGAGTTCGTCCGCGAGGACCACCGACTTGGGGATCTTGTACCTGGCGAGGCGTCCGGCGAGGGACGCGAGGATCGCGTCGGGGTCCGGTGCGGCTCCCTCGCGGGGGACGACGACCGCGCGCGGCACCTCGCCCCACTTGTCGTCGGGCACGCCGATGACCGCGCACTCGACGATGTCCGGGTGGGCGAGGAGCAGGTCCTCGATCTCGGCGGGGTAGATGTTCTCGCCGCCGGAAATGATCATGTCCTTGATGCGGTCGACGATGAAGACATAGCCGTCCTCGTCGATCCGGGCCGCGTCCCCGCTGCGGAACCAGCCGTCCGCGAAGGACGCGGCCGTCTCCTCGGGCAGTCCCCAGTAGCCGGGCATGACGTGCGGGCCGCGGAGTACGACCTCGCCGGTCTCGCCGACGTCGACCGGCGCCATGTCCGGCCGTACGACCCGTACGTCGCTGAAGAAGTGCGGTACGCCCGCCGAACCGGCCTTGCTCACCGCGTGTTCGGCGTCCAGGAACAGGGTGCCGGGCGCGGCCTCCGTCATGCCGTAGCCCTGAAGGAACGTCAGATTCCGTTCCTGGTAGGCGGCGATGAGCGGGGTCGGGACCGGGGAGCCGCCGCACGTCAGGATGCGGAGGGAGGACAGGTCGGCGCCGGGCCAGCGGGGGTGGCGGGCGATCTGGTCGAACATGGTCGGCACGCCGAACATGAAGGTGATCCGGTGCCGTTCGATCAGGTCGAAGGTGGCGTCCGGGTCGAAGGCCTCGACCAGGACACAGGTGCCGCCCTTGAGCAGGACCGGGAGCGTCAGCATGTTCAGACCGGCCGTGTGGAACAACGGGGCCGAGACCAGGGCGCGTTCGTCGGCGGTCAGGTCGGTGTCGACGAGGACGTTGAGCGCGTTCCAGGTGAGGTTGCCGTGGGTGAGCATCGCGCCCTTGGGGCGGCCCGTCGTCCCCGAGGTGTACATGATGATGCAGGTGTCGTCCGGGGTGACCGGCGTGTCGATGGGCTCCTCGGAGGCGGAGGCGAGCGCCGCGTCGTACTCGGCGCCCACTTCGACGTAGGTACGGACGTCCGTGCTGCCCGGCAGTCCGGCTACCAGTCCGGCGTGCGACGGGCCGTAGAGGAGGGCCTTGGCGCCGGAGTCGGCGAGTTGGTAGGCGATCTCCGGGCCGGCCAGACGGGTGTTGAGCGGGACGAAGACCGCGCCGAGCGTGCCGGCCGCGAACAGGGTCTCCAGGTAGGAGGGGTGGTTCGGGCCGAGGTAGGCGATGCGGTCGCCGCGGCGCACGCCCCTCTCGCGCAGGGCGTGGGCGAGGCGGGTCGTGCGGGTGTGCAGGGTGCGGTAGTCGATGGACGTCTCGCCGTGGATCAGGGCGGTGCGGTGCGGGGTCTTGCGGGCCCGGCGTGCGGGCCATGACCCCAGTCCCTCGTTGCGCATGTCACGCCCCTTACGGTTTCGTCAGCCCGAGCAGCCGGGCGGCGTTCTCCTTGAGGATCTTCGGCTTGACCTCGTCCTTGATCGACAGCTTCTCGAAGTCGGCGAGCCAGCGGTCGGGGGTGAGGACGGGGAAGTCGGAGCCGAAGAGGACCTTGTCCTTCAGCAGGGTGTTGGCGTACTGCACCAGCTGCGGCGGAAAGTACTTCGGCGACCAGCCGGACAGGTCGATGTGCACGCCCGGCTTGTGCGTGGCGACGGCGAGGGCCTCGTCCTGCCAGGGGAAGGACGGGTGCGCCAGGATGATCTTCAAGTGCGGGAAGTCGGCCGCCACGTCGTCGACGTGGAGGGGGTTCGAGTACTTCAGCCGGATGCCGCCCCCGCCGGGGACTCCGGCGCCGATGCCCGTCTGGCCCGTGTGGAAGAGGGCGATGGTGCCCGTCTCCTCGATCACCTCGAAGAGGTCGTACGCCACCGAGCGGTCGTTGGGGAAGAAGCCCTGGATGCTGGGGTGGAACTTGAAGCCCTTCACCCCGTACTCCTCGACCAGGCGGCGGGCCTGCTTCACGCCCGCCTTGCCGCGGAAGGGGTCGATCGAGGCGAAGGGGATGAGGACGTCCGCGTTGGCGGCCGCGGCCTCCGCGACCTCCTCGTTCGGGACGGGCGCGGTGCCGGTGGCGGACTCGGCGTCCACCGTGAAGATCACGGCGGCCATCTTCCGCTCGCGGTAGTACGCGGCGGTCTCCTCCAGGGTCGGCTTCCGCTTGCCCTCGACCTTGAAGTAGGCGGAGGAGGCGTCGTGCAGGTCGTCGTCCAGGGAGGAGTGACCCTTGGAGGACACCTCCGCGTGGGTGTGGACGTCGATCGCGACGAGGTCGTCGACATTCATGGACAGGTCCATCACGCCTCCGGGAACTTGGGCGCCGGGATGCCGACCGACTGGAGTTCGGCGCCGACCGAGGTGGACCAGACGTCGGCCAGGGTGTCGGGGGTCCAGCCGCCGTCGGCGTAGGCCGCCGCGATCTCCTGCGGATGCGACCAGAGTGCCACCTTGTCGCCGCCGACGCCGATGCACTGACCGGTCACGCCCCGGGCCGCCTCGGACGCGAGGAAGGGGACGAGGGCCGCGCAGTCCTCGGGGGTGCCGAAGCCCTCGCCCTTGCGCAGGAAGTCGGGCAGCGGCTCGCCGTTCTTCATCGCCTCGATGTACGGGGCGAAAGCGGGGATGGTCTCGGTCATGGCGGTCGCGGCGACCGGCACGATCGCGTTGACGGTGATGTTCGCGCGGCCCAGCTCCATCGACCAGGTGCGGGCGAAGGCGGCGATGCCTGCCTTGGCGGCGGCGTAGTTCGTCTGGCCGAAGTTGCCGCGCTGGCCGGCCGGGGAGCCGACCAGGACGAGGGTGCCGCCCTCGCCCTGCTCGCGCATGCGGACGGCGGCGGCGCGGGCACAGGTGAAGGTGCCCTTGAGGTGGGTGGTGATCACCGCGTCGAAGTCGTCGTCGGTCATCTTCCACAGGACCTTGTCGCGCAGGATGCCCGCGTTGGTCACCAGGATGTCGAGCCGCCCGAACTCCTCGACCGCTCGGTTGACCAGGCGCTCCGCAGCCTCGGTCGTGCCGACCGGGACGACCTCGGCGACGGCGGTGCCGCCGGCCTCGGTGATGGACTTCACGGCCGCCTCGGCCACGGCCTCGTCGACGTCGTTGACGACCACGGAGGCGCCGTGCGCGGCCAGGGCGTGGGCGTAGGCGAGGCCGAGGCCCCGGCCGCTGCCGGTGACGACGGCGGCCTTGCCGGTGAGATCGATGCTGGGCACGGGAGGGGTCCCTTCGACGTGGGGTGCGGCTACGAGATCGAAGTTAAGAGCAATAATTGTTGTCGTCAATAGTTGTTGGCGACCTTCGGGTGCGTCATGCTGGAATCTGCACAGAGGAACCCCCGACACCGGGGGCCGAGACCAGGGAGCCCGCCATCGCCCGCCAGCCCGCCACGAACCCGGCACCCGTCGACGCGAACGAACCGTGGATGCGCGGACTGCACGCGGACACGGGTTACCTGCTGTACCGCATGGGCCTGCGCTCGGGTCAGCTGTTCAACACGTTCCTGCAGGAGTCGGGGGTGCGCCTGCGCCACTACGCGGTGCTGCGGTTCCTCGCCACGTCTTCGGGCGCGCTCCAGCGCGAGCTGAGCGCGTCGCTCGGCTACGACCCGAGCGCGATCGTCGGCCTGGTCGACGACCTGGAGAAGCTGGGCTTCGCCGAGCGGCGCCCCTCCCCCGACGACCGCCGCAGCCGGATCATCGTCCTGACCGAGGGCGGCCGGGCGTTCCTGCGGGACACCGACGAGGCCGGGCAGCGCGTCACCAACGACCTCCTCCAGCCCCTCGACCCCGCCGAGCGCGAGCAGCTCCACTCGCTGCTGCAGCGCGTCACCGAGTCCGGACTGGGGTGACGGGGCGATGAGGTGACGAGGGGATGAGGTGCCTATGACCCCCGACATCGTGCCGTCCGTGCCGCAGCCTGTGCCGTCCGGGCCGTCTGGTTCGTCCGCGCCGGCCAGAGCGACGCGCTCCGCTCCCGACCGGCTGCTGTCCGTGCTCGGCGCCTTCGACCTCGAACACCCGGCGCTGTGTCTGACGGACATCAGCCGGCGGGCCGGGCTGAGCCTGAGCACCGCGCACCGGCTCGTGAACGCTCTCACCGAGTGGGGCGCCCTGGAGCGGGACGACTCCGGCCAGTACCACGTCGGGCTACGGCTTTGGGAGCTCGCGGCACTGGCGCCGCGCGGGCTGGCGCTGCGGCAGCTCGCGCTGCCGTATCTGGAGGACCTGTACGAAGCGACGCACGAGAACGTGCAGTTGGCGGTCCGGGACGGGGCCGAGGTGGTCTATATCGAGTGGCTGTCGGGACGCTCCGCGGTGGGCGTGCACATCCGGGTCGGGGCGCGCTGGCCGCTGCACGCCACCGGGGTCGGGCTCGCGCTGCTCGCGCACGGCGACCCCGAGTTCCAGGACGAGTACTGCGCCGGGCCGCTCGCCTCCTTCACGCCGTACACCGTCACCGAACCGGCCCGGCTGCGCCGCATGCTGGCCGACGTACGCCGCACGGGGGTGGCGGTGAGCAGCCGCCAGGTCACCGACGACGCGCTCTCGGTGGCCGCCCCGGTACGCGGTCCGGGCGGGTCGGTCGTCGCCGCCGTCTCCGTCGTCGTGCCCCAGGCCGACGCGCAAGTCCCGGTACTGGTGCCGGCGGTGCGGCTCGCCGCGCGCGGGATCTCGCGGGGGCTGGGCTGGCATCCGGACAAGGGGGCGTAGGCACCGTACGCCGGCCCTGCGCCCGTCCAACCCGCACACCCTCATCCCTGAAGCCACCTCATCACCGGCCCCAAGACCCTGCGACGCCCGAACCAATCCACAGCCCAGGCGAGCAGACGGCTGCCGCCGTGATCCCTCGCAAGGGCCGGAGGGACAGCCGGACTAGCACACAGACGCCGCGTGACGCCCCCTCGCCACGCCCGACCAACCCGCGCCACACCCGCTACAGCCGCACGGTCATCTCCACGATCACCTCGTCACCGGCCCCAAGACCCCGCGGCACCCGCACCGCCTTCTTGAGCGGCAGCAGGTAGCCGCCGTCCTTGGGGAAGAGGGAGGTCTCGAAGGTGGCTTCGCCGATCCTCGCCTGGACCGGGATCACGCCCCAGCCGTACGTGGCCATCGCGGCGACCTCACGGATGTCGGCGGATTCCTGGTCGGGCACGCTGACGAAGTAGTACGGCGCCGGTCCGCGCCATTCGATCACCCGGCCGGTGAAGGCGAGTTCCATACGGTCGGGGCCTCTTCTCTCTTCCGGTGTCTCACCAGAATCTCAGGCTGTGATGCCGGGATTCAAAGGAACAACCCAGGAAAAAGCTGCACGATGCAGGCGTACCGCAGCAGAAATCTCCGGAAGGCGCGGTGTGGGGGTCCCGCACATATCGAGCCCGTCCGAACGGCAGCCGGAGAGGTGGTCCCGGCGCGGTGTGCTCGCCGTGCTCGGAGTGGTGCCCGCAGCCGTACTGAGCGGGTGCAGTGGGGCGGCGGACGCCTCCGAGGGGGCGAGGACGACGGCGTCCGCGGCAGCCGAGCCGACCATCACGGTCACCCCCGCCGACGGCACCACGAAGGCCGCCTTCACCAGCCCCGTCGAGGTCACCGTCACCGACGGCACACTCGTCCGTGAAGGTCAGACCACGTCCGGCACCTTCGTCCACGGCAACTACTGGGCGTCTACCTCGGCGTTCGGCAACGAGAACACCAGCCACGGCTGTGTAGGCCTGCATGACGCGAAGGGCGCGAGCGACACATCGGTCGACGGCTACAGGTTCTACGAGAGTTCGATGCTCGGGGACGTGGTCGTCGTCCAGAACTCGGGCGAGGAGACCGTCGATCCGGCCAACGGGCTCAACGGCTGGAACCTGTCGTGGGCCCAGTGGAGGGCGGGCAGCGCGGTCTAGCCCCGGACTTCGCGGGTCACCGTTTCAGGTCTGTGGCCAGCGGGTTTGTCCGATGTCGGTGTCGAGTAGGTCGAGGAGGTGGAGTTGGACGCCGCGGGTGATCTGGACGGTGGGCGGGTCGGTGATGTTGCCGATGCGCAGGGTGAGTTCGCCGAGGTGGTAGAAGACCATGCGGCCGGTGGGGCGGACCCGGCGGTTGTCGGGGTAGAGGCCGCTCATGGTCTGCTCGGGGCCGAGCGCGCGTCTGACCTGCCGTTCGATCAGGCAGAAGACGAGCAGGGCCAGGCAGATGACCTGGATCAGGGCGGCAACGCGCCGGTTGTGCTGCACGAAGACCGGCGCGACCGCGAGCGGGCCCTTGAAGTCGTGGTATCTGCGCTCGACCGCGCCCTGGCCCTTGTAGTGGATCAGAGTCTGCCCAGCGTCCGCCTGGTCGGCGGGGACAGACGTCAGCAGTGCGTACCAGCCGTCGACCACGGCTTCCGCCTTCAGCACGCCGGTGTCGAAGTGCCAGGCCAGGACCGGGGTGCCGTCCTCGTTATCGGTGACGGTCCAGCGCAGACAAGAGGTGACACGGCGCTTGGCGGCGATGACACCGATTCGGGCGACGATCTTCTCCCGGGTCTTGTAGTGGCGTCCGCCGGCCGCAGCGGTGAGCTTGTTCAGGTCCTGGGCGGCCTTGGCCAGGCGTTTGTCCCGGGCTGCTTGCTGGCCGGCGGCGTTCGCGGTGGAGTGGACCAGGATCCGTCGCACGGTGAGCACAGGATCGCTCTTGCGGGGCCCGGTCAGGGTGTGGGTGTCCTCCAGCACGCGGTAGGTCTCGCGCCGCTCGGCGGGCTTGCCCGCCTCCCGGTTGGGCGTCCAGTCCACGATGGTGGCCTGCGCGGGATCGAGAGCGGCATAGACCTCGTCCTTGACCTGCGCGGCCGGGGCCGGGGCGATGAACTGGACCCCGGCCGCCAGCAGGGCACGGACGTTGGAGTAGGACACCAGCTTGGAGTCGGCGACCATCAGGAAGTCGCGTTCACCGGCCATGGCCCGCAGGTCCTTCATCGCGCCGACGACCTGGCTGACCTCGGCCGCACCACCGCCGAAGACCCGGGCATGGAGCGGGATGCCGCCGTCGGCCGACACCGCGAGCCCGGCCTGGACCTGCTTCAGATCGAAGCGCCGGTCCTTGGGATGCCCGTAGCCAATGACGGGGAAGTCCTCCTCCTGACCCTCGACCGGGAAGGCCCCGTGCACGGACATGCTGGTCATGTCCCAGTGCATCCGGGCCACATCGATCCCGAACTCACCGATCGCCCGCGCCCCGACCGTGCCCGCGATGTGCTCCAGCTGCGGAGCGATCGCATCCAGTGCCCGGGCCAGACGATCATCGTTGAGCAGAGCGGGCTCGATCCCGAAGACCTCTTCCACTGCCCAGCACCTGGCCCAGTCCTCCACCCGCACCAACGGCGCGGGCGACGTCAGCCGGTTGGCCACCAACGCCTCGATCACCTGCCCGTGCGTCACCAGCGCACTCGCGCCACCAGGACACACCTCGTCGACGATCCCGGCGACATCCAGCCGACGCAGAAACTCGGCAGCGACAGGCAGAGCGCCCAGACGCTTCTCCACCACGGACGTCACCGCCACTTCAAGACGCTGACGCTGAGACCGTGGCCGCGGGGACCGGGAAGTCATCGACACACCCCACCCAACGCCACACCCCCGGCCCAGGACACCCCGGACCGGTCACACCATACGAATCAACGACCCGCGAAGTACGGGTCTAGCACATGTACGCATTCACAGGGTGAACTCCCCTGTACTGGAAGGGTTTTCTCTGCTTCACCTCTTGACGACCGGAGGGACGGGGAGCACATTGGCGACACTTTGAGAGCGCTCTCAAAGCCAAAGGTCCCCGCACCTCCACCCCGTACACCGAGAGGCAGCACCCCCATGAGTGAACCCTCCGGCATACACCGCAGACACCGCTCCCTCAGGCGGACGCTCGTCGCCCTGCTCGGCACCCTCGGCCTGGCCGCGGCCGCCGCCACCGTCGCCGTCCCGTCCGCGAACGCCTCCGCGCCCACGCCGCCGTCGGGCTGGACGCAGGTCTTCCTGGACGACTTCAACGGCGCCGCCGGCACCGGCGTGAACACCTCCAACTGGCAGTACGCGACCGGCAAGGGCTACCCCGGCGGTCCCGCCAACTGGGGCACCGGCGAGATCGAGACGATGACGAACAGCACCGAGAACGTCGCGCTCGACGGCAGCGGCAACCTCCGCATCACCCCGCGCCGGGACGCCTCCGGCAACTGGACCTCCGGCCGCGTCGAGACCAACCGCACCGACTTCCAGCCCCCGGCGGGCGGCAAGCTCCGCGTGGAGGCCCGCATCCAGGTGCCGAACGTGACCGGGGCCGCCGCCAAGGGGTACTGGCCGGCGTTCTGGATGCTGGGCGCGCCCTACCGCGGCGACTACTGGAACTGGCCCAGCGTCGGCGAGCTGGACATCATGGAGAACACGCAGGGCATGAACACCGTGTTCGCCACCATGCACTGCGGCACCTCACCGGGCGGGCCCTGCAACGAGACCAGCGGCATCGGCGGCAACACCACCTGCTCCGGCACCACCTGCCAGGCGGGCTTCCACACCTACCGGATGGAGTGGGACCGCTCGACGAGCCCCGAGGAGATCCGCTTCTACCTCGACGGCACCAACTTCCACACCGTGCGCGCCCACCAGGTCGACGCGACGACCTGGGCGAACGCCACGAACCACGGCTTCTTCATCATCCTCAACGTGGCCATGGGCGGCGGCTTCCCGGACGCCTTCGGAGGCGGCCCGGACAGCGGAACACAGCCCGGGCACGCCATGGTCGTCGACTACGTCCAGGTGCTGTCGGCCAGTGGGAGCGGCACCACGCCCCCGCCGACGGGCAACCGTGACGCCTACAGCGCCATCCAGGCCGAGTCGTACGACAGCCAGAGCGGCGTGAGCGCCGAGACCACCTCCGACTCGGGCGGCGGACAGAACATCGGCGCCGTGGCGAACGGCGACTGGGCGCTGTACAAGGGCGTCAGCTTCGGTTCCACGGCGGCCACCCAGTTCGTGGCCCGGGTGGCGAGCGGTGCGGCGGGCGGCGTCAGCGGCCTGGTCGAGGTGCGCCTGGACAGTCGCAGCAACGCACCGGTCGGCAGCTTCTCGGTGGGCAACACCGGCGGGTGGCAGTCGTGGCGGACGATCCCGGCGAACATCAGCGGTGTCACCGGCACGCACGACGTCTACCTCACCTTCACCAGCGGCCAGCCTTCGGACTTCGTGAACGTGAACTGGTTCAACTTCGGCCGCTGACAGGTGCGTTGCACTACGGCCCCCGCCTTGTCGATGCCCCGCGAGACCCCACCGGCCCGCGGGGCACCGTCATGGCCACCGCCGTGCTCAACGTCGCCGCCGTAGCATCCGGACGACTTTCGGGAGGGCGGCTCCGAGAACCAGCGCGGCGAGCGGAAGCGCGACGTCGGTCCAGTTGCGGCGGATGGGCCGGTACGTCGCGACGCCGTTGCTGATCTCGATGTAGCCGACCGGCCTGGCATCCGCCCCTCCCCCACCGCCCCCGCCCTCACGGGCCCCGGCCTCACCGCCCAGCCCGGCTCCGCCGCCCAGCCCGAAGGCGACCCTGGCGACCGGGATGACGGTGACACCGTCAGCGGTGACGGGTTCGCCGTAGACAGCGGTGACCGAGGCACTGGCACCGAGTCTGTCGGCCAGGTGTTCCAGGAGGGCGTCCGCGGCATGCGTCGCGGCAACCTCCGTGTCCGGCAACGGCACGGCGTCGGAGATCTCTTCGCGGTCGGTCATTCAGCACTCGTAGACAAGCAAGCCGGCCTTGTCAAGAAGACCCGCCGAGGCCAGGACAGACTGGAGGGATCGCTGGACGGGTGTGCGCGGACCCCCAGAACAGACCAGCCCACGGCCCGACAACCCCTGGGGGCGCGGGGCGGTATCGATATGCGGCTCCGCCGCGTGGGCGCGACCAGCCACAACGAACCCGCAGCCAACCAACAACCCCCCCGCCCCACCCAGCGGAGCGTCACCGCATCTCCGCCCGGAACCCCGCCGGCGTCACCTCCGTGTGCTGATGGAAGAACTTGGAGAAGTTCGCGGCATCCGGAAACCCCACCGCCGCCCCCACCCGCCCGATCGGCATGTCCGTGTGGGCCAGCAGCCGCTTGGCCTCCAGGATCACGCGCCGGTCGATGAACCCCTTGGGGGTCTGCCCCGTGGCGGCGCGGACCGCGCGGACGAGGGTCCGACGGGAGTAACCGAGCTGGTCGGCATACGCGCTGACGCTGTGGTTGGTGGCGAAGCCCTGCTCGACCGCGTCCCGGAAGAGGGTGAAGGTCGTGTCGGCCTGGCGGCGCTCGGCCTCCGCCGAGCTCGCCGCGAGGTGGGCCAGGCGCAGCAGGAACGCCGTCAGGGAGTGGCGCAGGACGGCGGTGTGCAGGCTCAGGGGCAGGGTCGTCGTGTCCTCGTACTCGCGTTGGAGCTGGGCCAGCGCCGAACGCAGAGCGGTAAGCCGGGCCTCGTCGGGGTGGTGCAGGGGCGGAAGGTCGTAGCGATAGAGCCCGGTCGCCTCCACCGTGGCGCGGGGCAGGAAGCCTGGCTGCATGGTCAGGACGGTGCCCCGGTAGGCGCCCGTCCCCGAGAAACGGTGAACCTGACCCGGCCGAATCCACAACACGTCGCCCGCGTTCGGCTCGTACTCGGCGAAGTCGATCATGTGGCGTACGGGACCGTCGTCGAAGAGCATCACGATGTGGAAGTCGATGCGGTGCACGCGCTCCAGTGGCGCGTCGGCGGCGTGCCAAGTGCGCCCCGCGCCCATCTGGCCGACCTGCATGCCGACGCCGAGGACGCTCAGATCGACCGGGAACGGGAACGTCCGTATCCCGTTGCCGCCTTCAGCCTTCACGTCCGTCATATCCGCCATGTCCGTCTCGTGCCGTCTCACTCGTGCGCGCCCCACGCTCAGCCGTGCACAGCGCTCCTCGCGGTGTCCCACTTTCACCACAGCGTGACACACGCCGACCTTCCCCAGTAAAAGTCAGACTTTTACTTTTGAACGCGTTGGACCAGCCACTTCGCTGCGATCGAGGATTTTTTGAAGATGAGCACGCAGACACCGGACAGCTTCGAATGGACCGAACTCGACCGGCGTGCCGTCGACACGGCCCGCCTCCTGGCGGCCGATGCCGTACAGAAGGTCGGGAACGGCCACCCGGGCACCGCGATGAGCCTCGCCCCGGCCGCCTACACGATCTTTCAGAAGGTGATGCGGCACGATCCGGCCGACCCCGAGTGGACCGGCCGTGACCGCTTCGTCCTCTCCCCCGGCCACACCTCGCTGACCCTCTACACCCAGCTCTTCCTCGCCGGGTACGAGCTGGAGCTCGACGACCTCAAGGCGTTCCGGACCCAGGGTTCGAAGACGCCGGGTCACCCCGAGTACGGGCACACCGCGGGTGTGGAGACCACCACCGGTCCGCTGGGGCAGGGTGTCGCCAACGCCGTCGGCATGGCGATGGCCGCCCGTTACGAGCGCGGCCTGTTCGACCCCGAGGCTCCGGAGGGCGAGTCCCCCTTCGATCACACCATCTGGGCGATCGTCTCCGACGGCGACCTGCAGGAGGGCGTCTCCGCCGAGGCCTCCTCCCTCGCCGGCCACCAGAAGCTCGGCAACCTGGTCTTCCTCTACGACGACAACCACATCTCCATCGAGGGCGACACGGCGACGGCCTTCTCCGAGGACGTGCTGAAGCGCTACGAGGCATACGGCTGGCACGTGCAGCGGATCGAGCCCGCGCTGGGCGGCGACATCGACGTCCGCGCGCTGTACACGGCGCTGAAGGCCGCGCAGGCCGAGACCGAGCGCCCCTCGATCATCGCGATGCGCACGATCATCGCCTGGCCCGCTCCGAACGCGCAGAACACCGAGGCCTCCCACGGCTCCGCCCTCGGCGCCGACGAGATCGCCGCCACCAAGCGCATCCTCGGCTTCGCCCCGGAGCGGACCTTCGAGGTCGCCGACGAGGTCCTCGCCCACTCCCGCCGCGCCCTCGACCGGGGCGCCGAGGCGCACGCGGCCTGGGACAAGCAGCTCGGCACATGGCGTGCCGCCAACCCCGAGCGGGCCCAGTTGTTCGACCGGATCGTCGCCGGACAGCTGCCCGAGGGCTGGGAGGACTCCCTGCCGGTCTTCGAGGAGGGCAAGTCGGTCGCCACCCGTGCCGCCTCCGGCAAGGTGCTCCAGGCGCTCGGCGCGGTCGTCCCGGAGCTGTGGGGGGGCTCGGCCGACCTGGCGGGCTCCAACAACACCACCATCGACAAGGCGAGTTCGTTCCTGCCGACGGGCAACCCGCTGCCCGAGGCCGACCCGTACGGCCGCACCATCCACTTCGGCATCCGCGAGTTCTCGATGGCCGCGGAGATGAACGGCATCGCCCTGCACGGCAACACCCGCATCTACGGGGGCACGTTCCTGGTGTTCTCCGACTACATGCGCAACGCGGTCCGCATGTCCGCCCTGATGCAGTTGCCGGTGACGTACGTCTGGACGCACGACTCCATCGGTCTCGGCGAGGACGGTCCGACCCACCAGCCGGTCGAGCACCTGGCCTCGCTGCGCGCGATCCCGGGCCTGAACGTCGTCCGTCCCGCCGACGCCAACGAGACCGCGGTCGCCTGGGCCGAGATCCTCAAGCGGCACTCCACCGGCCCGGCCCCGCACGGCCTCGCGCTCACGCGCCAGGGTGTGCCGACGCTCCCGGTCAACGCCGATGTGGCGAAGGGCGGTTACGTCCTCCAGGAGTCCTCCGGCGAGACGCCCGAGGTGATTCTCATCGCCACCGGTTCCGAGGTCCAGCTCGCCGTAGCCGCGCGGGAGCGGTTGGAGGCCGACGGGATCGGTACCCGGGTGGTGTCGATGCCGTCCGTGGAGTGGTTCGAGGAGCAGCCGCGCGAGTACCGCGAGAGTGTCCTGCCGCCGGCCGTGAAGGCGCGGGTCGCCGTCGAGGCCGGGATCGGACTCACCTGGTACCGGTTCGTCGGAGACGCGGGACGCATCGTCTCCCTGGAGCACTTCGGTGCCTCCGCCGACGCCGGGACCCTGTTCGCCGAGTACGGCTTCACCCCCGAGAACGTCGCCGCCACGGCCCGCGAATCGCTGGCCGCCGCCCGCGGTTGATCCGAACGCCAGAAGGAAGATGATCGCAGTGAGCACCGAAGCAACCGCTACCACCTCGACCGCGGGCAGCCTCAAGCGCCTTGCCGACGAAGGCGTCTCGATCTGGCTGGACGACCTGTCGCGCAAGCGCATCGAGTCGGGCAACCTCGCCGAGCTGATCGCGAACAAGAACGTCGTCGGCGTCACCACCAACCCCTCGATCTTCCAGGCCGCCATCGGCTCGGGTGAGGGCTACGAGGAGCAGCTCGCCGACCTCGCGGTGCGGGGCGTCACGGTCGACGAGGCCGTGCGCATGATGACGACCGCCGACGTGCGCGCCGCCGCCGACATCCTGCGGCCCGTGTACGACGCCACCGACGGCCGGGACGGCCGGGTCTCCATCGAGGTCGACCCGCGGCTCGCCCACAACACGGCGGCCACCATCGCCGAGGCCCGGCAGCTGGCCTGGCTGGTCGACCGGCCCAACGTCATGATCAAGATCCCCGCGACCAAGGCCGGTCTCCCGGCCATCACCGAGGTCATCGCCCAGGGCATCAGCGTCAACGTCACGCTGATCTTCTCCCTGGAGCGCTACCGCGAGGTCATGGACGCCTACCTGGCCGGTCTGGAGAAGGCCGCCGCGCAGGGCCTGGACCTGTCCGCCATCCACTCCGTGGCGTCCTTCTTCGTCTCCCGCGTCGACAGCGAGATCGACAAGCGGCTGACCGCGATCGGCACGGACGAGGCCCTCGCACTCAAGGGCAGGGCCGCGCTCGCCAACGCCCGTCTCGCCTACGAGGCCTATGAAGATGGGTTCGGCTCTGCCGGCAATTCGGCACGCGGGGGCGACCGCTGGACCGCCCTCACCGGCGCCAAGGCCAACAAGCAGCGCCCGCTGTGGGCCTCCACCGGCGTGAAGGACCCGGCGTACAAGTCCACCCTGTACGTGGATGAGCTGGTCGCGCCGGGCACTGTCAACACGATGCCCGAAGCCACGCTCGACGCCACCGCCGACCACGGCGATATCACCGGCGACACCGTCACCGGCGGATACGCGCAGGCCCGCGCCGACCTGGCCGCCGTGGAGGCGCTGGGGATCTCGTACGACGAGGTCGTCACCCGGTTGGAGGAAGAGGGCGTCACCAAGTTCGAGGTGGCGTGGCAGGACCTGTTGGACGCCGTCAAGAAGTCGCTCGGCAGCAAGGGAGCTGACGCAGAATGATCTCCGACTGGGACAACCCCCTGCGGGATGCGCGCGACCGCCGTCTGCCCCGGATCGCGGGCCCGTCCGGGCTAGTCATCTTCGGGGTCACCGGCGACCTGTCCCGCAAGAAGCTGATGCCGGCCGTGTACGACCTCGCCAACCGCGGCATGCTGCCGCCGGGCTTCTCCCTCGTCGGGTTCGCCCGCCGGGACTGGGAGGACCAGGACTTCGCGCAGGTCGTGCACGACTCGGTGCGCGAGCACGCCCGTACGGAGTTCCGCGAGGAGGTCTGGCAGCAGCTCTCCGAGGGCATGCGGTTCATCCCGGGTGCCTTCGACGACGACGAGGCGTTCGAGCAGCTGCGCAGCACCGTCGACGAGCTCGACAAGGCCCGCGGTACGAGCGGCAACTACGCCTTCTATCTCTCCGTACCGCCGAAGTTCTTCCCGAACGTCGTGCAGCAGCTGAAGAAGCACGGGCTGGCGGACGCCCCCGAGGGGTCCTGGCGGCGGGCGGTCATCGAGAAGCCGTTCGGCCACGACCTCACGAGCGCCCGTGAGCTGAACGCGATCGTGCACGACGTGTTCGACCCGGAGCAGGTCTTCCGGATCGACCACTACCTGGGCAAGGAGACCGTCCAGAACATCCTGGCGCTGCGGTTCGCCAACCAGATGTTCGAGCCGATCTGGCACCGGTCGTATGTCGACCACGTACAGATCACGATGGCCGAGGACATCGGCATCGGCGGCCGGGCGGGCTACTACGACGGCATCGGCTCGGCCCGTGACGTCATCCAGAACCACCTGCTCCAGCTGATGGCGCTGACCGCCATGGAGGAGCCGGCCGCCTTCGACGCCGCCTCGCTGCTCACCGAGAAGCTGAAGGTGCTCAAGGCGGTGAAACTGCCGGAGGACCTGGGCAAGCACACCGTGCGCGGGCAGTACGCGGCGAGCTGGCAGGGCGGCGAGCAGGTCGTCGGGTACCTCCAGGAGGACGGCATCGACCGGCGGTCGAAGACCGACACGTACGCCGCCGTCAAGCTGAACGTCGACAACCGGCGCTGGGCGGGCGTGCCGTTCTATCTGCGCACCGGAAAGCGGCTCGGGCGGCGGGTCACCGAGATCGCGGTCGTCTTCCAGCGGGCGCCGCACTCCCCCTTCGACTCCACGGCCACCGAGGAGCTGGGCCAGAACGCGATCGTCATCCGCGTCCAGCCGGACGAGGGCATGACGGTGCGGTTCGGGTCCAAGGTGCCGGGCACCTCCATGGAGATCCGGGACGTGACGATGGACTTCGCCTACGGAGAGTCGTTCACGGAGTCCAGTCCGGAGGCGTACGAGCGGCTCATCCTGGATGTCCTCCTCGGTGACGCCAATTTGTTCCCCCGTCACCAGGAAGTGGAAGAGTCCTGGAAGATCCTCGACCCGATCGAGGAGTACTGGGACACCCACGGCAAGCCGGCGCAGTACGCGTCCGGGAGCTGGGGACCCGAGGAAGCCGACGAGATGCTCGCACGAGACGGACGGAGCTGGCGCAGGCCATGAAGATCGACCTGACCGACACCACGGCAAGCAAGATCAACAAGGCGCTGGTGCAGGGCCGCCGCGCGATCGGCACGCCGGCCGTGGGCATGGTCCTGACGATGGTGATCGTCACGGACGAGGAGAACGCGTATGACTCGATCAAGGCGGCCGAGGAGGCCTCGCACGAGCACCCCGCCCGCACCCTGGTCGTGATCAAGCGGCACGCCCGCACCCCGCGCGACCGCACCCGCGCGCACCTCGACGCCGAGGTCCGGGTGGGCGCCGACGCCGGCACCGGCGAGACGGTCGTGCTGCGGATGTACGGCGAGGTGTCCGAGCACGCCGACTCGGTGGTGCTGCCGCTGCTGCTGCCGGACGCGCCGGTCGTCGTGTGGTGGCCGGTGGACGCGCCGGACAACCCCGCGAAGGACCCGCTGGGCGCGCTGGCCCAGCGCCGGATCACCGACCTTTACACCACCGAGAGCCCGCTGGTGGACCTGGAGGCCCGGGCCCGCTCCTACGCGCCCGGCGACACCGACCTCGCCTGGACCCGGCTCACCCCGTGGCGCTCCATGCTCGCCGCGGCCCTGGACCAGGCCCGGGTGCCGATCATCTCGGCCGTCGTGGAGGCCGAGGCCGACAACCCGGCCGCGGAGCTGTTGGCCCGCTGGCTGGAGGCCCGCCTCCACGTCACCGCCGAGCGGGTCGTCACCGCCGGGCCGGTCGTCACCGGGGTGCGCCTGGGCACCGAGAACGGCGAGATCGTCATCGACCGCCCGGAGGGCCCGCTGGCCACGCTTTCCCTGCCGGACCAGCCGTCCCGCACGCTGGCGCTGAAGGTCCGCACCACCGCCGAACTCATCGCCGAGGAGCTCAGGCGCCTCGACGCGGACGAGATGTACGCCATCGCCCTGCGGGGCGAGGCCACCAAGGAGACCCCTGACCATGTCTGACTCGCTGTCCGGCTCGCCGTCCGCATCGCCGTCCGGCACCCCGCGGCTCACCCGGCGCCCCGAGTGGGCGGCCCTGGAGGACCACCGCGCGGACGCGCTGCAGCGCCCGCGGCTGCGTGAGCTGTTCGCGGCCGATCCCTCCCGCGCCGAGCGGTACGTCGTACGCGTCGGTGATCTGCGCCTCGACTACTCCAAGCACCTGATCACCGACGAGACGCTCGCCCTGCTGCGGGAACTGGCCGTCGCGACCGACGTCTTCGGGCTGCGGGACGCGATGTTCCGCGGCGAGCGGATCAACGTCACCGAGGACCGGGCCGTGCTGCACACCGCGCTGCGGGCGCCGCGCGAGGCCGTGATCGAGGTGGACGGCGAGAACGTCGTGCCCAGGGTGCACGCGGTGCTCGACAAGATGAGCGCGTTCGCGGACCGCGTCCGCTCCGGCGAGTGGACCGGCCACACGGGCCGTCGTATCCGCAATGTGGTCAACATCGGTATCGGCGGCTCCGACCTCGGGCCCGCGATGGCGTACGAAGCGCTTCGACCGTTCACCGCACGGGAGTTGACGTTCCGGTTCGTGTCCAACGTCGACGGCGCCGACCTCCACGAGGCGGTCCGTGACCTGGACCCGGCGGAGACGCTGTTCATCGTCGCGTCCAAGACGTTCACCACCATCGAGACGATCACCAACGCCACCTCGGCCCGCTCCTGGCTGCTGGCCGGGCTGGGCGGCGAGGACAAGGCGGTCGCCAAGCACTTCGTCGCACTGTCGACGAACGCCGAGAAGGTGACGGACTTCGGCATCGACCCGGACAACATGTTCGAGTTCTGGGACTGGGTCGGCGGCCGCTACTCCTACGACTCGGCGATCGGCCTGTCCCTGATGATCGCCATCGGCCCGGACCGCTTCCGGGAGATGCTCGACGGCTTCCACACCGTCGACGAGCACTTCCGCACCGCGCCCGCCGAGGCCAACGCCCCGCTGATCCTGGGCCTGCTCGGCATCTGGTACGGCAATTTCTTCGACGCCGAGTCGCACGCTGTGCTGCCGTACTCGCACTACCTGTCGAAGTTCACGGCGTATCTCCAGCAGCTCGACATGGAGTCCAACGGCAAGTCGGTCGACCGCGACGGCCAGGTCGTGGGCTGGGAGACCGGTCCGGTGGTGTGGGGCACACCCGGCACCAACGGGCAGCACGCCTACTACCAGTTGATCCACCAGGGCACGCGGCTGATCCCGGCCGACCTGATCGGCTTCGCCCGTCCGGTCGCCGAACTGAGCGACGAACTCAAGGCGCAGCACGACCTGTTGATGGCGAACCTCTTCGCACAGGGCCAGGCGCTCGCCTTCGGCAAGACCGCGGACGAGGTGCGCGCGGAGGGTGTTCCCGAGGAGCAGGTCCCGCACCGCACCTTCCTCGGCAACCACCCCACCACCACGATCCTCGCCCCCGAGCTGACCCCGTCGGTCCTCGGCCAGCTGGTCGCCCTCTACGAGCACAAGGTCTTCGTGCAGGGCGCCGTGTGGAACATCGACTCCTTCGACCAGTGGGGCGTCGAGCTGGGCAAGGTCCTCGCCAAGCGCGTCGAGCCCGCCCTCACCACAGGGGCCGAGGTCCCCGGTCTCGACCCGTCCACCGCCGCCCTCGTGGCCGCGTACCGCTCGCTCAAGAACGCATCGGACGCGCAGGGCGTCCAGAGGGAAGTGAACTGACATGCAGATCGGCCTTGTTGGTCTCGGCAAGATGGGCGGCAACATGCGCGAGCGTCTGCGCAACGCCGGCCACACCGTCGTCGGCTACGACACCAACCCCGAACTGTCCGACGTCGCGAGCCTGGCCGACCTCGTCGACCAGCTCGACGCGCCGCGCACGGTCTGGGTCATGGTCCCGGCCGGCCACCCCACCCAGCTCGTGATCGACCAGCTGGGCAGCCTCCTCAAGCCGTACGACACGGTGGTCGACGGCGGCAACTCCCGGTGGACGGACGACGAGAAGCACGCCCAGGAGCTGAGCAAGCACGGCATCGGCTTCGTCGACGCGGGCGTCTCCGGCGGCGTGTGGGGCCTGAAGAACGGCTACGCCCTGATGGTGGGCGGCGAGAAGGAGCACGTCGACCGGCTCAAGCCGATCTTCGAGGCGCTCAAGCCGGAGGGGCCGTACGGCTATGTCCACGCGGGCAAGGTGGGCGCCGGGCACTTCGCGAAGATGGTCCACAACGGCATCGAGTACGCCATGATGCAGGCCTACGCCGAGGGCTGGGAGCTGCTGGAGAAGGTCGAGTCGGTGGACAACGTCCGGGAGGTCTTCCGCTCCTGGCAGGAGGGCACGGTCATCCGTTCCTGGCTGCTGGACCTCGCGGTCAACGCCCTCGACGAGGACGAGCACCTGGAGAAGCTGAAGGGCTTCGCGCAGGACTCCGGCGAGGGACGCTGGACCGTGGAAGCCGCCATCGACCACGCGGTGCCGCTCCCGGCGATCACCACCTCGCTCTTCGCGCGGTTCGCGTCCCGCCAGGACGACTCCCCGCAGATGAAGATGATCGCGGCGCTGCGCAACCAGTTCGGCGGGCACGCCGTCGAGTCGAAGGAGTAGCCCGCCGTGGGGGATCTCCTACTGGTCCGCCACGGTGAGACGGAGTGGAGCAGGTCGGGACAGCACACCAGCTGGACCGACCTGCCCCTCACCCAGGCCGGCGAGGAACAGGCCAAGACCCTGGCTCCGCTCCTCTCCGGCCGTTCCTTCTCCCTGGCCCTCACCAGTCCGCTGCGCCGCGCGGTCCGCACCGCCGAACTCGCGGGCGTGTCCGCGGCCGTACCGGACCCGGACCTGCATGAATGGGACTACGGCGGCTACGAGGGCGTCACCACCGACACCATCCACCGCTCCCGCCCCGACTGGTACCTGTGGACCGACGGAGTGCCGCCCGGACCGGACGGTCACCCCGGCGAGTCCCCGTCCGAGGTGGGGGCCCGCGCCGACCGGGTGCTGTCCCGGGTGGACGTGGCGCTGCTCGACGGCGATGTCGTCCTCGTCGCCCACGGGCACTTCCTGCGCGTGGTGACGGCCCGTCGGCTGGGGCTGGCCCCGTCGGACGGGCGGCTGTTCCAGCTGGCCACGGGCACGGTGAGCCGCCTGTCGACGGAGCATGGGCGTCCCGTGATCGCCGTGGGGGCACCCCCACGCCCTTGAGGCAGTGGGGGAGGAACACCCGGCCGTAACTCCCGGGGCGGAGTTGACAGGTTCGGCGGCCGGCGTCAGAGTCCCCGCTGATGGAGATCAACGATCTGACGCCGGCCGAGCAGCGGGTGTGGCAGGCCTACGCCACGGGCGCCGAGGTGGACTTCCGTGAGGGGACCGAACCGGAAGGGTCGCCCGAACGCACCCTTCGCGCAGGGGTGTTGCGGGCGCTGCTGCTCAACGGCCCGCGAGAGCCCGGGGAGATCGCGGCCCTGAAGGTCAGAGGCGCTCTCGTCACCGGTCTGCTGGACCTGAGGTACGCGACGGTCGACAGCGTCCTCCACCTCACCCACTGCCGCTTCGAGAGCGCCCCGGACTTCGTCGGCGCCCAGCTGCGCTATGTCAGCCTGCGGGATTCCGAGCTGCCCGGCCTCTCGGTGACGCGTGCCCGGATCGACGGCAGCCTGAGGCTGACGCGCTGCCGGTTCGACGGGGCCGTGCGCGTCGACGGCGCGCAGATCGCGGGCGCTCTCTTCATCGATCAGGCGGACATCGCTGTCGGCGACGGCGCGCAGGCCGCCCTCCAGCTCAACCAGGTGTCCGTCGACGACGACCTGTGCGCCCATCACCTGCGCGCGCGGGGACGGGTCCGGCTGGACGGCGCCACCGTGGCGGGCTCGCTCGATCTGGAGGACTCGGAGCTGCACAACCCCGGCGGCAATGTCATCGACGCGGAGGCCCTCGAAGTGGGCGCCAACGTGCTCGGCCGACGGCTGCGCGCCCACGGTCGCATCGACCTGCGCGGCGCCCGCATACCCGGCCGGCTCGACCTGCTCCACAGTCGGCTGTCCAACCCCGGCGGCACCGCGATGCGGGCGAGCAGCTGTGCCATCGGCGAGCTGTGGCTGCGCAGGGGGCCGCGGATCGAGGGCATGCTCAACCTGCGCCGCTCGCAGATAGATCACCTCAACCTGGAGCCGGAGATGCTCCCGGACCAGGTCCGCATCCTCGACCTCACCTACACCTCGCTCACCCCGCACGTGCCGCCCGAGCAGCGGCTGCCCATGCTGGAGCGGGACGAGGACAGGTTCGACCCGCACGGTTACGAGCAGTTGACCGCCGCCTACCGCCGCACCGGCGACGACCACGCCGCCCGACTCGTCCAGCTCGCCAAGCAGCGCCGCCACCGCACCACGCTGCCCTGGTACGGCCGTCTGTGGGGCCACGTCCAGGACGCCACCGTCGGCTACGGGTTCCGCCCGATGCGGGCGCTCGGCTGGCTGCTGTCGCTGCTCGCCGTCGGCTCCGTCACGTTCGCGGTGCACGCGCCCCCGCCGCTGAAGGCGGACGAGGCACCGCACTTCAACCCGGTCTTCTACACGCTCGATCTGCTGCTGCCGGTGATCTCCTTCGGTCAGGAACCGGCGTACGCCCCGGACGGCGGGCAGCAGTGGCTGTCGTACGTCCTGGTACTGGCCGGCTGGATCCTGGCCACCACGGTCATCGCCGGCGTCACCCGGACCGTCAGCCGGCAGTGACTCCCGGTCACCGGACCGGCCGCCCCGCGTGCTGGGCGGCCAGCCGCACCGGCGCGTTCTGGGCACCGTAGCCCCGGTAGCCGTCCCGCTGCACCAGCTCGAAGAAGACGCGGCCGACCGTCACGGTGTAGCAGTGCCGGAACTCGCCGTGCGCGTCACGGTCGTAGAGGATGCCCAGCTCGCGATACGTCTCCAGCTCGCCGTCCGGGAACTCGTACCGCGCCGCCAGGTCGTCGTAGTAGTTGGCGGGGATCGGCAGCAGCCGGCCGCCCGCGCCCCGGAAGCGGCGCGCCGCGGTGACCACGTCGTCCGTGGCCAGCGCGATGTGCTGGGCGTGCACCGTGTCGTCGGTCGGCGCCGCGCCCACGCTCAGGGCGATCCGCACACTCCCGTCGGCGTTGGTGACGGCGCGGCTGCGCATCAGGCCGTACGGGTCGGCGACGTCGACGCTCTCCTGGGCCCGCAGCCCGAG
Organism: Streptomyces sp. V4I8; assembly: GCF_041261225.1. Lineage (GTDB taxonomy): Bacteria > Actinomycetota > Actinomycetes > Streptomycetales > Streptomycetaceae > Streptomyces. The sequence continues at coordinate 8,704,239 of NZ_JBGCCN010000001.1, read as the reverse complement.
GACGCTGCGGTGGAAGAGGGTCGCCTCGTCGAAGTGGTGCCAGGGCTGGGTGAGGGCGAGATGGTCGATGCCCTGGACGCCCGCCGCCAGGGGTTGATGCTCGACGTCCGTGAAGTCGGCCCGCCAGTTGGGCAGTTCTTGCTGCGTCGCGCAGAAGAAGAGTTCCGTGCCGTCGGGTGCCGCGACCGCGTCGAGCGGGGCGTCCTCCGGGGCGCGACGCCGGGGCAGTACGGGGGCCAGGAGGGCCTCGGCGCGGCGGGCGGCGCCGGTCGGGTCGGGTGACTCCAGGCCGATCGCGGCGAGTCCGGTGCCGTCCCGGCGGGCGGCGCCGGAGGTGTTGACCAGGATCCTGGCCTCGCCCTGCTGCCAGAGGTCGACCGGCTTGCTGCGGTGCCGTGCGGTGCGGGCGAAGCCCAGGGCGCCGAGGACGGCCGAGACCGGTTCTGCGTCGGGCGTGACCAGTTCGGCGAAGGCGACGCCGGTGGGGACGACGGGCGCGGGCGGGGCGGCGACGCCGACCGTCTCCTGGAGGACCAGGAGGGAGCGGTGGGCGTCGACGGCGGTCGGGCCGGCCTCGGCCTGGCGGAAGACGTCGTTGAAGACCTCCAGGGAGAGGGGGCCGTCGTATCCCGTGCGCAGGACATGGCGTACGAGTCCGGAGACGTCGAAGCCGCCCTGGCCGGGGAAGCAGCGGTAGTGGCGGCTCCACTGCAGGACGTCCATCGCGAGCAGCGGGGCGTCGGCGAGCTGGAGGAAGAAGATCTTCTCACCGGGGATGTCCTCGATGCCCTTGGGGTCCGAGCCACGGGAGAGGATGTGGAAGCTGTCCAGGCAGGTACCGAGCGCCGGGTGGTCGGCCGCCTCGACGATCCGCCAGGCGTGGTCGTACGTGCTGACGTGCCGTCCCCAGGCGAGCGCCTCGTACGCCACCCGGATGCCGAACTCCTGTGCCACCTCGGCGAGTTGGCGCAGGTGGTACGCGGCGAGCGCGTCGTCGTCCACGGCGAGCGGATGCACGCTGGAGCAGACGAGCACGGTGTCGGCGCCGAGCCGCCGCATCAGCTCGAACTTGTGCCGGGCGCGGCGCAGATTGCGGGCGAACTCGTCGGCGGGCACGGCCTCGATGTCCCGCATCGGCTGGTAGAGGTCGACGGTGAGGCCCAAGTCGGCGCAGCGGGCGCGGATCTCCTCGGGGGTGAGGGGGCTGGCCAGCAGGTCGTTCTCGAAGATCTCCACCCCGTCGAAACCGGCCCGGGAGGCGGCCGTGAGCTTCTCGGTGAGGGATCCGCTGAGGGAGACGGTGGCGATGGATGTGCGCATGCCGGTACCTCTTCTCCTGGCTCTTCCTGTTCTCCTGGCTCTTACTGGCTCGGGGTTCCCACGGCGTCCGCCAGCTCGGCGATGTCCGCGAGCATGCGCGCGCTGTCGGGCTCGTGTCCGGTGAACAGGCGGAAGGCGTCGGCGGCCTGGAAGACGGCCATGCCGCCGCCGTCGAGGGTGGCGCACCCGAGCGAGCGTGCCGTGCGCAGCAGCTCCGTCTCCAGCGGGCGGTAGACGACCTCGGCGACCCACAGTCCCGGGTGGAGCAGTTCGGCCGGCAGGGGCATCCCGGGGTGGGCTGCCATGCCGGTGGGGGTGGCGTGCACCAGGCCGTCGACGTGGGTCAGCAGTGCGGGCAGCGCGTCGAGGGCGGCGCCGGCCGCGCGGCCCGCGCCGAAGTGCCGGTTCAGGGCGGCGGCGAGATCGGCGGCACGGTCGGCCAGCGCGTCGACCACGGTGACCCGCTCGGCGCCGAGCGTGAGCATGGCGTGCGCGACGGCCGCCCCCGCGCCCCCGGCGCCCAGCTGCACGACCCGCTCCAACGGCACGTCCGGCAGCCCGCGCGCGAACGACGCGGCGAAGCCGGTGACGTCCGTGTTGTGGCCGACGGCCCGGCCGTCCTCGAAGACGACGGTGTTGACCGCCCCCAGCGCCTCGGCCTGCGGGGCGAGCGCGTCCAGGTGCTCGATGACGAGCTGCTTGCAGGGGTGGGTGATGTTGAGCCCGTCGAAGCCGAGGTCGCGGGCGGACCGCACCAGGTCTCCCACCGCCTGCGGCGGAACGCCGAGCGTGTCGATGCCGATGAGCCGGTACAGATAGCGCAAACCCTGCCGGTCGGCCTCCCGCTCGTGCAACGCCGGGCTGAGCGACGGTCCGATGCCGGAGCCGATCAGCCCGACGAGATACGAGTCCTTGGCGTCCTTGCCCACCGGGGGACCTCCTGAGCGGCTCACTAATGTACGAACTGGTGAGTTAGTAATAGCAGGCGGACCGGAGCTTGGGAAGGCCTGTCCCGACCCGCCGGGCGACCGGGCTTCTACAATCACCGGCACGCGGGTGGGCCACCGGGGCACGCTCGCCCCTCGCCGAAGGAAGCCGATGACCAGCGTCGAAGAGCCGGCACGCAGCAACGGGCGGACCCGTGACGCCGCCCGCACCCAGGCCGAGATCCTCGACGTCGCGACGCAGGAGTTCGCCCGGGTCGGCTTCGCCGGGGCCCGGGTCGACGACATCGCCGCCCGCACCAGCACCACGAAGCGGATGATCTACTACTACTTCGGCGGCAAGGAGCAGCTGTTCACGGCCGTGCTGGAGCGGGCGTACGGCGTGATCCGGGAGACCGAGCAGCAGCTCGACGTCGAGCATCTGGACCCGGTCGCGGCCATCCGCCGGCTGGCGGAGCTGACCTTCGACCACCACGAGCAGCACCCCGACTTCATCCGCCTGGTCAGCATCGAGAACATCCATGGCGCCGAGCACATCGCCGCCTCCGAGAAGCTCGGCAAGATCGGCTCACCCGCGCTGGACGTGATCCGCCGGATCCTGGAGTCGGGGCAGAAGTCCGGCCTGTTCACGGCCGATGTGGACGCCGTCGACCTGCACGCGATGATCAGCTCCTTCTGCTTCTTCCGGGTCTCCAACCGGCACACCTTCGGCGCCCTGTTCGGCCGTGACCTGGTGGATCCGGCGCAGCGCGAGCACTACCGCACGATGCTGGGCGACATGGTGATCGCGTACCTGACGGCACCGCGGGCCGAGGACTGACCCGGCAAGATCCTTCGGCACGACCTCTTGACAGCGTGGAAACGGCGGCGCAACATCCGTAGCCATCCGCTACTAACTATCCAGTGGGTTAATTAACCGGGTAGCTCCCGGTCGGCCGCCCCGTCACCCCAGGGATCCGGCACCTCTCCTCTGCACTCACTCCCCCTATGGTGGAGTTCCCTCGAAGGAGCACCCCTGTGTCCGTCCCCGACACCGCCGTCGGCCAGCCGAAGAAAGCGGCCACGGCTGCCTGGATCGGCAGCGCCCTGGAGTACTACGACTTCTTCAAGTGGTGTTTTCCCGCGAACGTCTGAGCATTCGGTTTGAAGTTCCCCGACTTCCCTAGCTGGCTCTATGCCTCGCCCGCATGTGCACCCGTACTCATGTGTGTGCATGTGTACCCATGATCGTTTCCCACTTGTTTCCCAGTGGCAGACTGTCCCCAAGGCGACGCAACAAAGCGCCGGGCCCGGATCCCCCTGGGAACGCCCTCGGAGGCGAAGTGGGGAACCGGGCCCGGCTTCTATCTTCAACGAGCAAACCCTGCCTGAATAACGGTCAAGAGTTCACTCGTTCGGGTGGATGCCGGACAGACATTGCCAAGCACCCACACGGACCGCCGCCCGACCGTCGTAGGGGGGTACACGGCCGGGCGGCGGGCCAATCAGCGCCTCGGAGACCTGAACTCCGCGGTGCCGAAACCTCACTCTTCAGCTATCAACAGGTGTCGCCGTGCGCCTCGGCGGCTCTGGATATATCCAGCCGCGCGGCGGCTTCGTACCTTCAGGCCTCACGTCATGATCGACGGCCAGGGGTCCGGATGTCAGAAGCTGCGAAGTACCGCCGCATCGCCGCAGACATCCGCCGCCGCATCGAGGCTGGTGAATGGCAGCCCGGCCAGCCCCTCCCCTCGCGCGTTCAGATGGCGGCCGAGTACCACGTGCACCCGCAGACCATGCGCCTGGCGCGTGTCCTGCTGCGCCGCGCCGGCGTCCTTGGGGGCGAAGAGCGTAAGGCCGTGTATGTGGCGCATCCTCCTGCTATGCGCACACTCACGGACGCAGACGCCGACTGGCCGCACTCCAGCGAGACCACCGACACCGGCCCGCGGCCGGCCACCGAGGAACTGGCCGAGCGGCTGGATGTCCGGGTGGGTGCGCTGCTGCGACACGAGACCGTGGAGTGCCTGGACCCCGGCGGCAGGTCGGCGATGCTCGTCTCGTCCTGGTGGCGAGGGCAGCGGCAGCCGCACGTCTCGTACTCGGCAGAGCTGGGGTGTGTGGCGCTGACCGAGGTGCAGGCGCACGCGTTGGGCCTGCTGGTGGACGCGGCGGCGTTCCGCGTGGTGCGCACTCGTTTCGACCATGACGGTCGCCCCCTGGAGACTGCCGATCTCATCTTGCCGATGGATCGGTGGCTGATTCGACTCGCGCCCATGCGGTAGCAGAACGCGCTTTCGACCTGGCGGGTGGGGGCCACCGGGGTCACGAGTAAAGCCCACTTTCGGCCACCGGGGAAGGTGTCCTCTGCATATTCGTTGACTTTCTGTCCACACCCCGTGCGTTTATGTAACCGCAGGTGGGGCGTTGGCCAAGCGTCCCTGCCGGTAACCCGCACGACTGCGGGCTCCAGTCGGAAAGTGGCCATCACCGGCCGGCGTCGGCTATCCGGTCGCAGGCAGCCCCGCTGACGGTGCGGTAGGTGCGCCACAGCGCCTCGGCGTCCTCGCACTTCTGGTCGACGTCGCGGCAGGCGTCGCACTTCAGGAAGTGCCTGGCGTAGGCGCCGTAGGCCCGCTGCAACGGGGCGAGCTTGCCAACGCCAGCGGCTAACGGTGCGCGGTCTGTCCTGACGGCTGGCGGATCTCTAGGCTCGTCCACGCTGACGGCTCCCTGCGGCTGTCGGCCATGCCCCCGGGCCGTGACGGACCCTCCCCCTGAGTGGTGGACACCTTCGATCAGCCCCGGTGAGGGGCTGGCAGGAGGATCACTTATGGTGATGAAGGTCTATTCGCCCGAGTTCAAGGCCGACGCGGTCGCGCTGTACCACTCGGACCCCGACCTTACGATCGTGCAGGCGGCCCGCGATCTGGGGATCAACCCGGAGACGCTGCGGAACTGGATCCGCGCCGACCGCGCCCGCGCCGACAGCCCCACGAAGAACACGAAGGACACCACCCTGGTGAGCAAAGCCACGAAGGAAGAACTGGAGGCCGAGTTAGCGGCCCTGCGCAAGGAGAACGCCGCCTTGCGGAAGGACAACGCGACCCTGGCCACGGAGCGGGACATCTTGCGTAAGGCGACGAAGTTTTTCGCCGCGGAGATGAGCTGGTGAGTCGCTGCCAGTTCATCGAGGACCACCGCAAGACCTTCAAGGTCACGCGACTGTGCCAGGTGCTCGAAGTGGCCCGCTCCACCTACTACAAGTGGCGCGGGGCCCGCGCTGCCCGGGCCGAGCGCGAGCAGGCCGATGAGGTGCTGGCCGGCAAGATCCGCACCATCCACACCGACTCCGGCGGCACTTACGGCGCCCCGCGCATCACCGCCGAGCTGCGGGATACACACGGCATGGAGATCAATGAGAAGAGGGTCGCCCGCGTGATGCGCAAGTTCCGTATCGCCGGCTTCCGCCTGCGCAAGAAGGTACGTACGACTGTCCCCGAGCCGTCGGTCACGCCCGTTGCGGACCTGTTCCGACGCAACTTCTCGGCGCCCGCGCCAAACCAGAAGTACATGGGCGACATCACGTATCTGCCTGGCGGCGATGGCGAGCATCTGTATCTGGCGACCGTCATCGACTGTTTCTCCCGCCGCGTGGCGGGCTGGTCGATCGCCGACCACATGCGCACCGAGCTCGTCGCCGACGCACTCAGGATGGCCGCCGCCACCCGCGGCAGCCTCGACGGCGCGGTCTTCCACAGCGATCACGGGGCGCAATACGGGTCGCGCCAATTCGCTGATCTCTGCGCTGAGCTGGGCGTGACCCAGTCCATGGGCGCGGTCGGAACGAGCGCGGACAACGCCGCCTGCGAGTCCTTCCACGCGTCCCTCAAACGGGAGATCCTCCAGGGCGCCCGGCGCTTCGACGGGGCCGAGGCCTGCCGGCGCACCGTGTTCCGCTGGCTGACGCGGTACAACACCTGGCGCCGCCACTCGGCGAACGGACAGCTCAGCCCCGTCGCCTACGAACAGCTGTCAGCTACCCTGACACTCGCCGCATAACGAAACGAACAGGTGTCCACCCCTCGGGGGGAAGGCCCGACTCGGCGGGAGCGCGACGTGCGGAGTCGTTTGGAAAAGGTTGGCAGGCCATCAACTCGTGAGAGTCTGGAGGCGTTCGACGGCTTCATGGAGGATCTCGTTCCGCTTGCAGAAGGAGAACCGGACATAATGCGTGCCCGCGGTGCTGTCGTAGAAGGACGAGTTAGGGATGGCCACGACCCCGCACATTGCTGGCAGTGCCCGGCAGAAGACCTGCCCGTCCTTACAGTCGGGGACTCCACGTGCGGCGAGGGGCCGGATGTCGGCGGTGATGAAGTACGTCCCGGCAGGCCGGATGGGCTCGAAACCGGCGGAGTGCAGCCCGGCTACCAGTAGGTCGCGCTTGTGCTGCAAGTCTGCTTGGAGGGAGGCGAAGTGGCTGTCTGGCAGCCGGAGTGCCTCAGCTATGGCGTATTGGAAGGGACCGGAGCCGGCGTAGGTCAGGTACTGCTTCACTGAGCGCACCGCTGCCACCAGCCGAGGCGCTCCCGTGAGCCAGCCGACCTTCCAGCCGGTGTACGAGAAGGTCTTACCGGCGGAGCTGATGGTGACGGTCCGGTCCCACATGCCCGGGAAGGTTGCGATGGGCAGGTGCACACGGCCGTCAAAGATCAGGTGCTCGTACACTTCGTCGGTTATGACGATCAGGTCCCGTTCGCAGGCCAGTTCGGCGATGCCAGCGAGCTCCTCCCGAGTGCGCACCCCGCCCGTGGGATTGTGGGGCGTGTTCAGCACGATGGCCCGGGTGCGAGAGGTAACGGCGGCGCGTAGCTCGTCCAGATTCAGGCCGAAGCCGTCGCCATCGGCATGCAATGTGACCGGCACGCGTACGCCATCGGCCAAGGCAATGCCGGCCGCGTACGAGTCGTAGTACGGCTCCAGGACGATCACCTCGTCACCGGGATTGACAAAGGCCAGCAATGCTGCGGCAACAGCCTCAGTGGCACCGGTGGTAACAAGCACTTCACTGTCGGGATCACAAGGGAGCTGATACCAGTGTTCCTGGTGCCTAGCGACGGCGTCCCTCAGCTCGGGGATCCCTGCCGCGGGCGGATACTGGTTACCCCACCCGCGACGGATTGCCTCCACGGCCGCCTCCCGAATGCATGTGGGACCGTCTGTGTCGGGAAATCCCTGCCCCAGGTTAATCGACCCAGTCGCCACAGCAAGGGCGGACATCTCGGAAAAGATCGTAGTGTCAAGGCCGGACAGGCGTCGACTGAACAGAGCACGGCTCATGTGTGCCTCCTATTACCTGGGGGCGGCTCGTCGACTCCTGATTCATGAGGGACGCCGCTGCTTCCTCTCCATGTATTACAGGAGCGAACGCATGCTGCCAACCAATAGGCCTCCTTGCCCGGCAAGGGATCATGAAGCACCCCCATGGTCCCGGCGTAGTTATGTGATGTCCGGTTCCGTGCCGGTTGGTCAGATGCCGTAGACGTTGAAGGCGTCCGTGTGGCGGAGGAGGTCGCGGCGGGCGTGGGCGATGTTGGCGCGTCCGGCGAGGCGGATGGTGCTGATCGCCAGGTTACGGAAGCTGGCCAGGGCTCGGGGGGCTGTACCGGTCCTGACCTGTGAGTTGTCTTCTCGGAAGGTGACGTCTCGCACCCAGTGGATCTTGTTATCCACGGTCCAGTGGAGCCTCTCGTAATGGTTGAGGTGAGCGGGGCCGGCGAGGTCGGGCGGCAGGCTGGTGACGCCGAAGACGATCTCCTTGCTGGTCCATTCGCCGTCGAGGTTGCCGGTGTCGCGGCGGAGGCGGAAGACCTGGGATGCGCCGGGGAACAGGGCGTCGTCGGCGGGTGCGGTGCGCAGGGCGCGGCGTTCGGTGCGGCCGTGCGCGCGGTCGTCGTCGGTCGCGGTGGTCTCGGCGAAGTCGGCGTCCGTGCGGGTCAGCAGCATCTGGGCGGCGGCGTGCGCGAGGGGCTGGTTGCCCTTGAGGATCAGGACGTAGTGGCCGTTGAGAGAGCCGGTGATCAGGCGGGCGGTCTTCGTGGTGGTGTGCAGCGCGTCCAGGGTGAACACCCAGCCGGGCAGGTCGAGTTGAGTGAGCAGGGTGCGGGCGGCCTCGCCCTCGCCGCGCTTGTCGGGTACCTGGGTCTGGCCCAGGACCGCGCCGCTGGCGTGGTCGACCGCGCCGACGAGGAAGACCCGCCCGCTCTCGGTGCGGGCGCCGGCCAGGGCCTTGCCGTCCAGGGCGGCGGCGGACAGCAGCCCGTCCGGTACCGGGTGCTCGGCCGAGCGCTGGGCGGCGCGGCGCTGTTCGCGCTCCACCGGTCCCGGTGTGGCGGGGATCTCGGGCGCGGGGACGGTGCCACGCGCGAGGTCTGTGGTGTATTCGCAGGTCACGGTGTCCAGGGCGTCGGTGTCCAGATTGGTGAGCACTCGCCGGAAGGTCCGCTCGCTCGGCACGAGGTAGCGGCCGGTCAGCGGGTCGTACCGGGCGCCGATGCGGGCCAGCTTCGCCTGCGGGGCACGGGCCGCCCACTGCCAGATCGCCGCGATCGAGTCGCCGCCGATCACCAGCGTCGCGCACGCGGTCAGCGCCAGTATCACCACCAGCGCGTGCCGTCGGCCACGCTTCGCGCGCCGGTCCGGGACTCGCTGCAGCCTGCTGACCAGCGCGGACTCCGCCGTCGCCGGGTCGGAGGCGAGCTCGTCCTCCCACAGTGCCAGGTCCGTGAGCTGGCCAATGGCAGGGGGGATCAGCGAAGATACGGGCACGAGCGCGACTCCTGTGACGATCTTTTGGCGTAGAGACCTGAAAGATCATCAGAAGTCGCGCTCGTTTGCCATCTCACCCCGAACGGGCAACCAAACCGGGCGTATCACGCCAAGACGGAACAACGCCGGGGCCGTGGAAGCACCCCGTCACCACAAAGATTGATTCACGAACGCACAATCTTGTGTCAAGTGCCCCGCGATTGCCTGTGCGGGCTCTATGCGACGCCTGCTGGTCATGGTGCACTGATGGCCAGCGGCGGCTGTTAAGGGTGCCGGTGCGACTGAAGTAGGAGGAAACCCATGATGGAATACGCGGACTCGCCAGAGGCGACAGTATCTGCTATCAACGCACGCGAACTTGACGCGAATGTCGCGTTCCTGCTCGATTACCCAGGTCTCGATTCCCTCTTCGACCAGCGCCCTGGGCTACGCGCGGATCTCTGCTCTGCCGCCCATGACGTGGCGGAAGCGGCGTTTGCCCGGCGAAGTCCCCAGGCTCTGAGGACAGCGCACGTTACGCTCGCCCACCTGTACCGGGACCACTTCGCCACGCCCGGCCCCGGCCAGCATCTGGCGAACCAGTTCAATCCGGTCCTTCTCGAAGTCCGACGCATCCTGGAGCTTCCCTGGGAGCGCTATGAACGAAACCGCTGTCGCGATTGGAGCGGCATTGGCCCCGACAAGTTCGCCGCTGCCTACCTGGCTCTCTTGGCGGAACACCGAGCCGCTCACCACCCCCTGTCGAATTTCCTCGCAGAGAAGGCTGACCGGGACGGCATCTGCCGCTACATCGCCTGCGACGGTGCTTTGGCCCTCAACTTCTTCACTCTCATCGCCTTGACTCTTATTGGAGAAGAGAATCAGATCGCGAAGCGCGAAGTAGTCAACAATCTCGACGACGAGGCCGGTGCCAGCGATGCCCAAATGCATACCCGGCTGATCAGTAACTCGGTGGCCTCTGTCGGAGCAACGCCCGATTCAACGCAGCTGGCCTCGGGCCTTGGCTGGCGCGGCCTGGCTGGCCTTAACCTTTTCTACATGCTGGGCATCAACCGCCGCTGGCGTAACGAGTATATCGGCGCTATGGGCGTCGGCGAATCAATTGACCCTCCTCACAACGCGAAGGTGACTCGTGGCTGCCGACGGGTGGGGCTGGGCCAGGAGACAACCATTTTCTACACAGCCCACATCGAACTCGAGATGGAGCACGGCGACGACTGGCTCAAATACGTCATGGTACCGGCAGCCGAACGCTACCCCGGCGCCGCTTCGGACGTGCTGACTGGTGCAGAGATGCGTCTCAACACCTGCGCAGACTACTACGACGAGCAACTGGAAGGGCTTCAATCATCCACGTCTCAACTCTCCCTTTGAGGAGTCTCCGGTCTGCGTGAGGAGTTCCGCTCCGTCGTCCAGGATGCCGCTGCGGCTGACAGGCTGAGAATGGTTCGGGCGGGAAATCCAGTGCGGTATATGCCTCACGCGACGGGCCGGATATGTGACAGGGGCAGAAAAAGTTGACACATCAAAGTGAGGGATTCGTGTCAGTTTTCAATGATCCACTCTCCGTGGGCACACATAGCCTGTGCATGGAAAGCAAACTCGAGACAACGGTGAAGCGCCTGCTTGACCACCCCGATCTCGATTCGCTTTTCGAGCAGAGCCCTGGCTTTCGAGAGGAGCTGCGGTCTGCCGCCCGCATGGTTGCTGCCGCGGCATTCATTCGGCGGGAGCCCCGAGCCCTGAGGGATGCACACGCTACGCTGGCACATCTATACCGGCAGAATTTCCACACACCTGCCAGTGGCCGACAAATAGCGAATCAATTCAGCCCGCCATTGCTCGAAGTTCGACTCTCACTCGAAAGCTCCTGGGAACGGTACGAGCGAAGCCGGTGCGGCGACTGGAATGGTATCCGTCCAGAGCAGTTTACTGCCGTTTTCCTGGACTTAGTCGGCAAACATCGAGTCATCTGCCACCCCCTGGGGAACTTCCTCGCGGAGAAAGCGGACAGGGCTGGAGTATCCCGCTTCATCGCCCTCGATGGAGCACTGGCTCTCGACTTTTTCGACATCATCGCTATGACCCTTCTGGGTACGGATGATCAACGCGTCAAGAGTGAGGTCGTTTCCATCCTCAATGACGAAGTAACCGATCGCGGGCAACATACCGTTTTGATCCATAAAACGTTGTCTTCTGTCGGTGCTCCCCAGGACCCAATCAAGTTGGCGTCCAGACTCGGCTGGCGTGCTCTAGCAGGTATTAACCTGTTCTACCTACTGTGTATCAACCGCCGACTTCGAAACGAACACATCGGCGCTATGGGCGTTACCGACTACGTCGATCCCCAGCACCATGCAAAGGTGATTCGCGGATGTCGGCGGGTGGGACTCGACGCCCCGGATACGGTGGCCGTTTACTCGACTCACGCCGAACCCGAGAAGCACCACAGGAGCAAGTGGCTGGAAAATGTCATGTTGCCGACAGTCGAACGGGACTCGGCAGCGGCGGTGCTGACAGGTGTCGAGATGCGCCTCAACACGTGCGCCGACTACTACGACGAAACTCTCGATCGACTGCTGGCCGACGACACCAGTCAATGAGACTTGCATGAAGAACCACCGGCCCGGTGCAAGCTGTCAGCTTCGGATGCACTGCACTCGCACCGGCAATAGTCAGCAAAACATATTCAGTATCGGCAGCGAACTCGACAAAATCGGACTCAACACAATGAAAATGTCTCGCCGTTTGTTCACCTCGGAGTCTGTGACCGAGGGACACCCCGATAAGATCGCTGACCAGATCAGCGACACCATTCTCGATGCCGTGCTTGAGAAGGATCCCTCATCGCGGGTCGCCGTGGAGACGTTGATCACGACTGGTCTGGTGCATGTGGCCGGCGAGGTGGCCACCCAGGCCCATGTGCCTATTGCACAGCTGGTCCGGGACAAGATTCTTGAGATCGGCTATGACTCCTCCGGGAAGGGCTTCGACGGGGCCTCCTGCGGCATTTCGGTGTCCATCGGCTCGCAGTCTCCGGACATCGCGCAGGGCCTGGAATCCGCCTACGAAGTGCGAGTGGAAGGCGTTGAGGATGAGCTGGTCCGGCAGGGCGCCGGTGATCAGGGCCTGATGTTCGGGTACGCGTGCGACGACACCCCCGAGCTGATGCCGCTGCCTATCACTTTGGCTCACCGGCTGGCCCGGCGGCTGGACGAGGTGCGCAAGAACGGCGCCATCCCGTACCTGCGGCCGGATGGCAAGACGCAGGTGACGATCGAGTACGAGGGCGACCGGGCCGTGCGGCTGGACACGGTTGTGGTCTCTTCGCAGCACGCCTCGGACATCAGCCTGGAGTTGCTGGAGTCATGGATCCCTGAGTTCGTGGTCGAGCCGGAGCTGAGGGCGCTGGCGGAGCAGGGGATCGGCCTTGCCACTGACGGGTATCGGCTGCTGGTGAATCCGACCGGGCGGTTCGAGATCGGCGGGCCGAGGGGTGACGCGGGCCTGACCGGGCGGAAGATCATCATCGACACCTACGGTGGTATGGCCCGGCACGGTGGCGGGGCATTTTCCGGCAAGGATCCGTCCAAGGTAGATCGGTCGGCGGCGTATGCGATGCGCTGGGTGGCCAAGAACATTGTGGCGGCGGGTCTTGCTCGGCGCTGCGAGGTGCAGGTCGCGTATGCGATCGGCAAGGCCGAGCCGGTGGGCCTGTTCGTGGAGTGTTTCGGCACCGAGACCATGCCGGTGGCGAGGATCCAGGAGGCGATATCCCAGGTCTTCGACCTGCGCCCCGCCGCGATCATCCGCGACTTGGATTTGCTGCGCCCGATCTATGCCCAGACCGCTGCCTACGGCCACTTCGGCCGTGAACTGCCGGACTTCACCTGGGAGCGTATCGACCGCGCTGAGAAGCTGCGGCAGGCGGCGTCCAGCGCCATGAGGGTGAGTGTCGTATGAAGACCTCGCTGGGCTGGGACGATGGAACAATTGTGGCCGTGGACCAGCGCAGACTCCCGCATGAGTACCGCCTGGTCCGCATGCGGACAGTGGATCAGGTGATTGATGCCATCCAGTCCTTGGCGATCCGCGGAGCTCCGGCTATTGGGCTCGCGGGCGCGTTGGGGGTAGCCCTGTCCGCAGGGCAGCAGCAGAAGAGAGGGAAGCCGGACGACGCGGCCGTACGGGCCGATGCCGCTCGCTTGGCCCAGGCTCGCCCTACCGCGGTGAACCTCCAGTGGTCAGTTCGCCGAGTGCTGGAACGGCTCCCTGAGGGTGCCGACGCGGTCCTCGCGGAAGCGCTGGCCCTGCTGCAGGAAGACGTCGAAGTCAACCGTATGGCGGCCCGGCGAGCGGCGAACCTGGTGCTGTCGTTGGCACAGAAGCGCCCACTGCGTCTTCTTACGCACTGCAACACTGGCCGACTCGCTACAGCTGCGGGAGGCACCGCGCTCGGTGCTATCACCGATCTCGCATCCCGTGGTTACGTAGCGGAAGTCCTTGTCGATGAGACCCGGCCCTTGCTGCAGGGGGCCCGGCTGACCGCCTGGGAGCTGGGTGAGGCCGGGGTGCCGTACCGGCTATGCGTGGATGCTGCGGCCGCGTCCGCCATGGCCCAGGGGCTGGTGGACTGCGCCCTCGTAGGAGCCGACCGCATCGCTGCCAACGGCGACGTGGCCAACAAGATCGGCACGTACGGTCTGGCGGTCTCGGCCGCCAGGCATGGAATCCCCTTCCTCGTGGTCGCGCCCGAGTCGACTTGGGACCGCGATGTTGGGCAAGGGACGGATATTGTCATCGAGGAGCGGGACTCAACCGAAGTGATCAGCTGCGCGGGTACACCTGTCGCGCCCGCCGACGCTCGCGTCTACAACCCTGCGTTCGATATCACCCCCGCCGAACTCATCACCGCCATCGTCTCGGAACGGCATACGGTCACCCCCGGCAGGACGGGCACGCTTCCAGTCCCCGCAAGCACGGAACCGGCCGCCGTGCTCAGCGGCAGGATCGCCTCGCTGCTGACCGAGTTCCCGGACTACCCCAGGCCGGGTGTGATCTTCCGCGATCTCTCCCCCGTGTACGAGGAGTCCGGCCTCCTGGCAGGGCTGGCCGACCATGTGATCCGGCATTTCGATGGCAGCTTCGACCGCATCCTCGCCGTGGAAGCCCGCGGGTTCATGCTCGGGACCGCGCTGTCGATCCGCGCCGGCGTTCCACTCACGCTTGCGCGTAAGCCCGGCAAGCTCCCCGGTCCCGTACACCAGGCCGCCTACGAGCTGGAATACGGCAGCGACGCGCTGGAAGTCGCCAAGGGCGCGATAGAGCCGAAAGAGCGTGTTCTGTGCGTGGACGACGTGCTCGCCACCGGCGGCACCCTGTCCGCGGCGGCTGCGCTCGTGCAGGCGAGCGACGCCCAGGTCGCCGGCCTCGCCATCGTGGTTGCTCTGGCCGACCTGGGCGGTGCACAACGCCTTGCGCAGTACCCCTTGCTGGCCCTTCACACAGCGCGGGGCTGACCCTATCCATGCCTCGCACCCGACCATGGACGAGAGACGATGCGCACAGAGCAGTTGAAGCCGGCGGAATGCACGAGCCGGTCCTTCCCCGACCCGGGGATAGGCGTCATCGGCGGCAGCGGCTTGTACGAACTCTTCACAGACGCCTGGGAAACGGACGTGGACACGCCATTCGGGAGACCGTCGGACCCATTGACCATCGGTGCTGTCGCCGACCGGACGGTTGCCTTCCTGCCCCGCCATGGCAGGGATCACCGTCTTGCACCCCACACAATCAACTACCGAGCGAATCTCTGGGCGTTGCGCTCTATCGGAGTCCGCCAGGTACTCGCCCCGTGCGCCGTCGGGTCGCTCCGTGAGGAGCTGCGCCCCGGCTGCATGGTCGTCCCCGATCAGATCGTCGACCGCACCAGCGGGCGGATACAGACCTTCTACGACAGCGGAGCCGTGCACGTGCCCTTCGCGGATCCGTACTGCGCCAGGGGCAGAACGGCCGTGCTCAAGTCGGCGGCAGCAGCCGGTATCCAGGCACACGACGGGGGCACCATGGTGGTGGTCGAAGGCCCGCGGTTCTCCTCCCGGGCGGAGTCGCGATGGTTCGCCGCCTCCGGGTGGTCGCTGGTCAACATGACCGGCCACCCGGAGGCAGCACTGGCACGAGAACTCGGCCTCTGCTACACCACCGTGGCGCTGGTGACCGATCGTGACGCCGGCATCGAGACCGGCGCAACCGTTGACCAGGAGACGGTCTTCAAGGTGTTCAAGGAGAACACCGAGCGGGTCAAGAGGGTGATTCTCGGAGCAGTAAGGCTCCTCCCCGAAGAGCGAACCTGCCTGTGCGCCAGCGTTCTCGACGGGCTGACCCTGCCGTTCGAACTGCCCTGACCGCCAGCACGGCAAGCGTGCTGCTCCGTGCTCCAAGAGCCTTTGCCCGTTGGCCGCAGGCGCCGGGGCTGAGCCATCTCCAGTAGACAATCGATCCACAAGGAAGTCGTAATGACACTTCTGACCACTTGGCCTGAGACCGGTCCCCAGACAGTATTGCGCCGCACCACCGTCCCCGCCGCCATCGCCGCCGCGCTGACACCCCTTGGCGTGCGCTTCGAACGATGGCCGGTCCACGACGACGTCCCGGTGACCGCCGGAAGCGAACAGATCCTCGCCGCCTACCACGCTGAGATCGACACACTCACCACGCAAGAGGGCTTCACCACCGTCGATGCCGTGGCCCTGCACCCAAGCGATACTCCCGACTGGCCACAGCGGGCTAAGAAAGCCCGAGAGACGTTCCTCAACGAGCACACCCACGACGACGATGACGAAGTCCGCTATTTCACCGCAGGAGCCGGCGTCTTCTACCTCCACATAGCCGGACACGTGCACGCCGTCTACTGCGCCCGGGGAGACCTGCTCGCCGTCCCCAAAGGCACCAAGCACTGGTTCGACATGGGAACCCGTCCCGCATTCACCGCCATCCGGTTCTTCCACGAGAAGGACGGATGGATCGCAACCTTCACCGGCTCGGACATCGCATGCCGATTTCCCGACTTCGATGCCATCCAGGCCGGCCTTCCTCCCGAGCCGCCCGCATGACCACCACCTTCGCCGCCGACTGCGTCGTCCTGGACATCGAAGGCACCACCAGCGCCACACGGTTCGTCACCGATGTCCTCTACCCCTATTCCCGGGAGAGGTTCCTCAACCTGCTCAGGCAGCGTGCAGCCGATCCGCCGGTGCAACGCGCCCTCGCGCAGATACGGGATCTGCTCTCCGAGCCGCATGCGGACCTCGCCCGCATCGAGCAGACGCTGAATACCTGGCTGGACAACGACTCCAAGGTCACCCCCTTGAAGACGCTCCAGGGGATCGTCTGGGCCGAGGGATTCGCGCGCGGCGAGTTGGTATCGCACTTCTATCCGGACGTCGTGCCCGCCGTGCGCGCGTGGCGTGCAGCCGGTGTACGGCTGTGCATCTACTCGTCAGGCTCGACAGCTGCTCAGCGGGCGTGGTTCGCCCACAGCCCGGAAGGAGACCTGACAGCTTTACTGGATGCGCTGTTTGACACCGAGAACGCCGGCCCCAAGCAGTCACCGCACTCCTACCAGGCCATCGCCTCGGCCATCGGGGTGAAACCGCACCGCCTTCTGTTCTTGTCCGACAGATCCGCCGAACTTGACGCGGCCCGGGACGCGGGCTGGCTCACGGCAGGAGTCCGCCGCACTGGCGAGCCCTACTACAACCAGGGGGTCGGCGCCCATCCCGAAGTCTCCGCCTTCACCGAAATCTCCATCGTACCTACCGGGAGTAGTGCATGAGTATGGTAAATCACTCGCTCACAGCCGCTCTTGAGGCGGCCGGCGCACAACTGGCCGCGGAGGCCGCCCGGTTCGCCTCCTTCGGCTGGATGCGCGGAACGTCCGGCAACCTCTCAGTCGTCCTGAGTCGCGTCCCCCTGCAACTGGCGGTCACCGCCAGCGGCATGGACAAAGGCGAGTTGACGCCCTCGGACGTGGTTCTTGTGGACAGCAACGGTCAGGCCGTCGGCGGCGGCCGGCCGTCAGCGGAGGCCGCCCTGCATGCCCGGATCGCCAGTCTCACCGACGCCGGCGCCGTGGCCCACGTTCACACCGTCGCCTCGGTGGCCATGGGCCACCGCCATCCCGACAAAATCGTCTTCCAGGATCTGGAAATGCTCAAAGGAGTCGGCCGCCCAGCCGAACATGAGCAAGTCCTCCTCCCTGTCATCGCCAACAGCCAGGACATGGACATCCTCGGCAACCGCCTCGAAGCTGCCCATGACCCTCGTATGCCTGCTGTGGTCGTAGCCGGACACGGGTTGTACGCCTGGGGGAACGATCTCGTACACGCACGTCACCACGCTGAGACCATCGAGTGGCTACTGGAACTCGAACTGGCAGCCCACACCTGACAACCGAAGGCCCGACCTCCCAAGGGGGTGTGAGGCGCCCCGAAGTTTCCGGACAGTGGTCCCACTAGGGTGGGTTTGTTCGGAAAGGGAAGTCGGTTGTCGCAGAAACGCAGGAAGTTCACTCCCGAGTATCGGGAGGAGGCCGTGAAGATGGTGATCGAGACGTCGCGTCCGGTTGCCCAGGTCGCCCGGGAACTCGGACTTGTCGAAGGCACGCTCGGGAATTGGGTCAACGCCTACCGTCGTGAGCACGCGGGAGAGGAGCCGCCCCTGACGGTGGATGAACGGGCACGGCTCCGTGAACAGGAACGCGAACTGAGGGAACTGCGGCAGAAGGTCGCTTTCCTGGAAAAAGTCGCAGCGTACTTTGCCAAGGATCCTCGGTGAGCGAAAGGTTCGAGTTCATCGATGCCGAGTGCGCGACATCCACCACGAACACCGAAGAGATACCGCCGGTCGCGAAGATGTGTGACTGGCTGGAAGTGTCCCGCTCCGGATTCTATGAATGGCGGAGCCGGCCGCTTTCGGTGACCGCCCGGCGACGGGAGGATCTGAAATTACTGATCACCAAGTCATTCCAGGATTCCGACGGGACCTACGGCTACCGGCGCGTGCACGCCGACCTCACTGCCTGGGGCGTGGCCTGCGGGCCCGAACTCGTGCGTGACCTCATGCGGGAGCTGGGCCTCCAGGCGTGCCAGCCACGGCCGTGGCGCCATAGTCTCACCGAGAACGACGGCCGGGCCGGGCCGATCCCCGACCTCGTGAACCGCGACTTCACCGCCGACGCACCGGGGAAGAAAATGGTCGGTGACATCACCTACATTCCGACCTGGGAAGGCTGGCTATTCCTCGCTACAGTCATTGACTGCCACACTAAGGCCGTGATTGGGTGGGCGATGGATGACAACTACAAGGCCCCGCTCATCGAGGCTGCCATCGAAATGGCGGCCCGCAATCACTCGCTCTCCGAGGACGCTATATTTCACTCGGATCGCGGCAGTAATTACACTTCAGAACAGTTCGCCCGGACGCTGGACAAGCTCGGTATCCGGCAATCTGTCGGGCGGACCGGTATCTGTTACGATAATGCCCTGGCGGAATCGTTCTTCGCGACCCTAAAAAATGAACGGGTCCATCGGACAGTCTATCCCACTCGTGAACGCGCCTATCGTGACATTGCCCGCTACATAGAGGTCCGCTACAATACGAAACGCCGCCACTCGGGACTCGGGTATCGGACCCCACGAGAGGTCCATGACACGTACCTGAATCAGCAGCTCGCCGCATAAATTAGCCAATAGGTGACTGTCCGGAAAACGTGGGGCTCCTCACCCCACCGGATGTTTCACGGCGGGGGCTTCAGAAGCGTGTTGTGACTCGTGTGCCACGATCAAGAATGTGACTTACAGCTTGGCGATCTGTCAAGCCCCGTTCGTCAGATGCCTTTCACGGTGACCGGCGACCCCCGGAATGCAGGGACTTCAGGTCGGAGAGGAAGTAGAGCCGAGCACCGCCCTCACCCTCCAAGATGTGCCGCAGCTTCCCTCTGTGGATCCACACGCGCGCGGTTCCGATTCGAATGCCAAGCAGCCGGGTCCCGGCCTCCAAGGTGACCAAGTGTGGCGTGACGGGGACTTCGGGGAGTCGGAGGCGTCCAGGCTTCTGCGGAAGCGTCTGAAGCGTCGGCCACGTGGGGTCGGGGGCGCCGTGCCGCGCGCGCACTTCTTCGATGTGGGAGTCCAATGACGCACTGCGGCGGAAGTACTCAGCTCCGTTAGCCCCTGGCTATTCAGCGGAATTGGTTGAGCTGACAGCCTGACAGCAGAAAGGTGCCGTTGACCTGCGAGGATGCGAGTGTCTACGTCGTATCCGCTGCAGAGAGCAAGGCACCTTTCTGGTGGTCGAGAGTACAGGGTGGGACCGTCGGCTGTCCGTGGCTGCTGACGGGAAGAAGCTGGTAGGGCACGCGGGGGCGGTGCTGCTGCGGAAACTGGCCGACCGCCTGGGGCTGACGGGTGGACTGGCCCGGGTGCTGCCGTCGAGTACGGCGGCCGGGTGGCGGGAGCGGAGCGGGGTGCTGGTCCAGCTGGCTGTGGCGATCGTGCTCGGAGCACGGAGTCTGCTGGAGGCCGAGCAGCTCCACCTGCACCACCAGCAGCTCTTCGGCCCGGCTGTGTCGGACTCGACGATGCGCCGGGTGCTGGCCGGCCTCGACGAACACACGCTGCGAAAGATCGCGAAGGTGCGGCGGCGGGTGCGCCGCCAGGTGTGGGGCCTGCTGCATCTGCGGCCGGGCGGCTTCCCCTATCTCACCGTTGCCGGACGGCACTTGAAGGGCTGGATCGTCGTGGACCTGGACGCCACGGTCATCACTGCCGCTTCGAAGAAGGAAGGGGCAGCGGCGACGTTCAAGGGCACGTTCGGCTTCCACCCGCTGGCCGGCTGGTGCGCGAACACCGGTGAGAGCCTGGCAATGGAGCTGCGCTGCGGGAATGCCGGGGCGAACACCGTCGAGGACCACCTGCGCGTGCTGGCGGCCTGTCTGGAGCAGGTCCCCGGCTCCTCGCAGGCCAAGCTCCTCATCCGCGTCGACGGCGCCGGGGCCACGCACGGCCTGCTGGAGCACCTGGAGTCACTGAACACGAAGCGGCGCACGGTCCGTTACACCGTCGGCTGGAAGATCACGCCCGAGGACGAGGCGGCGATCGCGAAACTCCCCGAAAGCGCATGGGAGACCTCCCTGCACCAGGACGGCAGCGTCCAGGAGGGCTACCAGGTCGCCGAGTTGACCGGGGTGAACACCCGCGAGGGCTGGCCCGAGGGGATGCGGCTGATCGTCCGCCGGGTCAGACCCTCACGGCGGCAGCACAAGAAGCTGACCGACTTCGAGAAACAGACCGGCTGGCGCTACTCGATCACCGCGACGAATATCCGGCACCTGTGGGGCATCCCCGGCTCGCACCAGGTCCAGTTCCTCGATGCCCTGCACCGCGACCACGCCGAGGTCGAGGATCGCATCCGCACCGGCAAAGCCATGGGCCTGCACAACCTCCCGTCCAAGTCGTGGCAGGTCAACGCCGGATGGATGCTTGCCTGCAACCTCGCGGCTGATCTCGACGCCTGGCTGCGGCTGCTCACCCTGCACGACCAGGACGGGCTCGAACACGCCGAGCCGGACACCATGCGCTTCCGCCTCTACCACCTGCCCGCCCGCCTCGCCGCCCACGCCCGACGCCGCTACCTGCGCATCGAACGGACCTGGCCCTGGGCAAAGGCGTTCACCACCTGCTGGAGCAGGCTCACACAGCTTCCGGCCGTCACCTGACAGCCGGCCCCGCCCCGACCAGGACCAGGACCAGGACCAGGAAGGAGGAGGACCGCAGTCTCCGGGCCTGTGGAACCCGGCGCACCCCGCGGCGTTACGCGACGGCCCGTCCTCCAACGGCAGAGGACATTACGGGCGAACCGCCGGATCACTCAGCGACTGAAACCCGCTGACGAATCGAGGTTAGTGATCCGAAGCTCCCTGAACTGTCGGTGTCTCCGAGCTTCTTCCGCCTTCCCGCCCGGCTCCCAGGCAAGGATCTCGTCGGGCAGGAGATCCCTGAATCGTTGGTGCGGCTGAGCGGTGTACCCGATCTTTACGAGCGGGCCGCGCCGCACGTAGTAGACGATCGACTCAGGAATGCGCCCCGGTCGGCTGTCCGCCTCGTCCTGGACGTACTGCGCGTGCTTCTTGCGCCCGGCACTCACTGCTGTCGAGATCAAGTCCGGGGTCAGCTCTTCGCCCGTTCGCCGGACCCTCTGGAGTTCCGCAGCTACGAACATGAAGGCCGGGTCGTCCTGATCGATGGCACTGACTCGGTCTTCGACGCTCGGGCGCAGTCCAGTGGATGCCTGCGTTGCCCTGCCGTATGGGCGGGCGATAGGGATCTTGCGGTTACTCTGGACCATGCTGGCTCGCTCTCCTGTAGCGGTCGGCCACGCCCCGGGAGGTCTAGCCACCTCGCCGGGGTCTCAACTGCCCCAATTCTACCGCCTTTTGGATCTATTCGGCGGGATTCGCGCAGGTCATTCGGGGTGACAGCAGTTGTACGCGTTGCATTCCTCAGGCAGATGCCAGTCACCTCGGCATCCGCAGTCGCACCCGCCGAGCAGGCCTTTCGCGAACAGGCGGCGAGCCTTGGCGAGGAACAGATTCTCTGGAACGGGCCCGACGACGGATTCGAGGGCGGCCTGCACGTTCCAGCGCATCCGCCAGTTTCCGCTCGCAGTCCCGGGGGTGCGGCGGACGGCGTCGAGGAACACTTCGTCGGGGATGTCCTTGCACTGCATGCGGCGGCCGTTGAAGAGGCGGATGCTGGGCGCCTCCTCGAATGCGGCTTGGACCGACGCGAGCCCCTGTTTGGCGGCGCTTTGCGCTTCGGCCATGGCGCCGGTCGCGGCGACGAATGCGAGCGGGCTGAAGCGGGCCTTGTCGCTCATGCTGTCTCCGTGGTGGGGGCGATGGCGCGTGCTTCGAGGGCGTCGGCTTCGATGTCGATGGCTTCCCCAGCGCCGGGAAGGGTGCAGTCGGGGTCGTCGGCGAGGTTGCGGCAGGACTCGGCGATGGCCCGGAGCAGGGCGAGGACGGCGGCGCATGGCAGGTAGGGCTGCCCGTCGCTGGCGGTCACGATGGGCAGACGGTCCGCCGCGTGCGGAAGCGGAGCGGCGCTCATCGGGCCGCGTCCTTCTCTTCCTGGGTGGCGTACACCCGGGGCGCAAAAACGAGGTCGGCGTGCCACATGTCGATGGGGTCCATGAGATGGCGGATCTTCTCGACCTGGTATCGAGTCGCCCGCTTGCCGCCCCTCGCCTCCAGAAGGAGGTAGTCGCCTTCCTGGATAATCCGGCCGCTGTGCCCCCAGCCGGAGGCGCGCAGGCGCTGCCCGCCGTCAGTCACTCCGCTGATGGAGTAATCGTGCCCCCAGCCACGTCGGCCGGGTCCGAAGTCGTGCGTTCGCGGTTCGCTCATGCTGCAACTCCTGCTGCTTCGGCGAGCACGGCTTCTTGTGCGGCCCGCAGCTCCCGCCACTCCCCTAGCGTCTCCCAGCGTGTCCCGCAGCCGCCGCATCTAACGCGGTGGCTGGCGGCGGTGGCGGTGAGCGGAGTCCAGCACAGCTCGTCGCCGACCTGCATGGGGCAGTTGCCGATCTGTACCCGGCCGGGCCGCCGCTCGTCGTTGACGAGGGCCGCGCATTCGCCGTGGAGGCGCCGCAGGTCGTCGATGTTCTGCCCGACCGCCTCATAGCTGGAGCACGCCCACAGGAGGTTGTTGGCGAGGAACTCGGCGAGACGCGGTACGGCCTGAGCCGGGCTGCCGCGCCAGGGGGCGATTGTCCAGCCGAGGGTGGCCCGCCATGCGTCTTCGATCGCGCCGAGTCGGGCTGCGACTCCGCCGGGCGAGACGAGGTTGAGGACGTCCAGGCGGGGCGGGATCGGCGGCGTCCGCGACCCCGACGTCGGGCTGCCGCTGCGGGAGGCGCCCTTCATCAGGGCGGCCGTCGTGTCCAGCTGCCGGAACAGGGCGGGCAGTTCGGCTATTCGGGCGGCGGTGCGTTCCTCGCACGGCCGGCAGGCCAGTCGGTCGAGTTCGTTGGTCCACAGGTCGCGTCCGCATGCGAGGCATGTCGGCCAGACGTAGTCTCCGCTTTCGACAGCACCGCTCACTGGGCACCCTTCTTCCTTGCGACCCGCTTGACGTAGCTGAGGTGGCGGCACGTTCGGCAGCGACGCCACCCACCGGGCTGAATCAGGGTGTTTTCCTGGTTGAACGGGTGGCCGTTCTTGCAGTGGGTCCTTTTGCTCATCCCGGAGACGTTCCGACCCTTGCTGAACATGTCCCGCACGTTGTCGAGGTGCGTACCCACGAACAGGTGGTCTGGCCTTACACACGGAGGGTTGTCGCATCGATGGCAGATGATGAGACCGTCCGGTATTTCGCCGTTGTGTAGTTGGTACGAGAAGCGGTGCGCCGCGACATTGCCCTCGCCTTCGCTGATGAAGAAGCGGCCGTAACCGTCGTTGGAGTGCCCTCCCGTCCAGGTCCAGCACTCGCCCGTCTTGTCGACGTATCGCCAGAAGCGCTCTTCGGCAGACCCCTGGGGAAGCTTGCCGATCAGGTTCCCGTGCCGCCGCTTGCGCATGTAGTGCTTCACGCACAAGCCGGCGCCGAAGTACGTGCCTGCGCAGTCGGGGACTTCGCAGCCTTCGGGCTTGAGGCGTCGACCGTGATGCCCTGCGAGGAAGCGGGCTGGCTCGCCCTTCTTGGTTCCAGACTTCGGTTGATTCTGCGTGGCGATGAGGGTGGGTTTTCCGCATCCGCATTCACAGAGCTTGGTGGGCGGCGGCGCAGGGTCGTGCATGACGGTGCTCCTCGGCGGTGGTACGGGAAGCGAGTGATCCAATATGCCAATGGTGCCGCATGAGGCCGACAACCGAGGCCAATGGCGCAGTCGGGGGCGTCTGGGAGACTTGCGACATGAGCCCCGGAACTGCAGCGCTCCTTGGACTTGGCGGTGGGTCACTGCTCGGCGTGATCATCTCCGTGTGCGTGACGCGCTTCCTGCTCCGCCGCTCAGGCGGAACGATGCCCAGCCCTCCGCTCCTTCGCCCCGACGAGTTGCG
Source organism: Streptomyces sp. V4I8 (assembly GCF_041261225.1). Classification (GTDB taxonomy): domain Bacteria; phylum Actinomycetota; class Actinomycetes; order Streptomycetales; family Streptomycetaceae; genus Streptomyces. The sequence goes on along the minus strand of NZ_JBGCCN010000001.1, from coordinate 8,680,051 downwards.
TGCGGTCCTGTCACTAGGATGGAACGGGCCGACGGTGGAGACCTCTGCGAACTACACCGGGCGCGGGCTGAACGTCTGGCGGAAGCCGCCCACGGCATAGGGAAGGCCCGGCCGTCCACGGGGACGACCGGGCCTCTTTCCCTGGGGTGGGCTAGTAGTTGCCGTTGGAGATCATGTCGCCGTCGCTGCCGTACACGGTCACCAAGCCGTTCTTCGACTCGTAGCAGGATGCGAACGCGGACGCGATCAGCTTGGCGTCACCAGTGTTCTCGCTGAGGAAGCCGCCCTTGAAGTCGGTGAACACCTCGGCGGCGTCGAGGATGTCGTTGTTCTTGTCGGCGCCGGTGACCTTGGTGACGTGGCCGACGGCAGTCTTCTCGGGGGCGGTGCCGGACTTGTTGACGCAGTCCTTGAACTGCTCGGCCTGGCTTTTGTCTTCGGCCGCCGGCTTCTCCTTGGCGGGCTTGGCGTCCGCGGCGGGTTCTTCGGCTGCGGCCTTGGGCTTGTCGCTGGTGGCGACGACCGCCTTGTCCTTGTTGCTGTTGTCCTTGGCGGAGTCGTCTCCGCCTCCGGCGATGGCGCCGATGACGATGAGGCCGACGACCACGGTCGCGGTGATGCCGATGATTTTGCCGACGTTGCGCTTCTTCGGCGGCTGCGGCTGGAACGGCGGCTGCCCGTAGGGCTGCTGGGGCGGGTAGCCGTAGCCGGGCTGTGTGGGCTGCTGGCCCCAGTTGGGCTGTTGGGGCTGCTGCGGGTACTGCTGGTTCATGGTCCCCCCAGGGAAGTGTGCTGTGGATGTGAAGGACACGTAAAGAAGGTGGATGGTTGCACACTGGACGGTCCCGATCCCCGTATTCACTCGACGGGGTCCCACTCCCCCACGCCGGACGCCACACTCAACTCATGGGCGAGCTGGTGTACATGGTGAGGGCGGAGACCGAACAGGCCTGCCAGGCGGCGTTGGATCGCCTGTGTGCGGCGTTGGGTGCGCGGCCGACGATCCTGCCGACCGCCGGCACGGGGCGGGGCTGGATCGCACGGGCTGTACCCACGGCGAAGGCCCCGGCGAATGGGCCGGGGCCTGGCGGGTCGGGCTGATCAGGCGGGCTGCTTCTCGTTTGCCTCAGCGCGGTCGCAGCATCGTCGACAGAGGTCTCGCATGCCGGGGCCGGGCGCCATGTAGAGGTGGTTGCCGCAGTAGTAGCCGCCGCAGCCGTGCTCGTCGCCGCCCGGCGTCTCACCGCAGAGGTGGGCGAGGCCTCGGTCGATGTTCTCCTCGCAGCCGTCCTCTTCACAGTCGGTCGGCACGCTGTAACCGGCCTGGATGGTCTCGCCGTTGCGGGTGATCTCGTAGTACGCGTATCCCATGGGCTGAGTGTCCTCTCCTACTGGTTGGTGTTCTTGTTCCAGATGCTGCGGCTGTGGGTTTCCGTGTGCTGCTGGTGGACGGGGCCGCTGTAGTGGTGGTTGTGGATCTCCGGCGCCCGCTTGACGCCCTTGATGAGGGATTTGAGGGCGAGGAAGGTCACGGGCGGGGCGGCGCAGACGGTGATGACGACGGTCTCGTTGGCGGTGCCGGAGAAGTAGAGGACGCCGGAGATGGCGGCGCCGAGGCAGAGGCTGAGGAAGCCTCCGGCGATCATCATGACGCTGGCGTCGGTGGCCTTCTCGCTCATCGCGGGCCGGCCGGGCTGCTGGACGGGGAGGGTGTCGCCGTAGCGCGGGACGGGGGTGTCGTCGCGGTAGGAGGTTGGGGTTTGCATGGCTTCCTCGACTGCGGCGAGGAGGCGGCGGGCGTTGTCGTCGATGTGGGCCTGCCCGGCCGCGGGGGCGGCGGGCGGCTCGGGCAGGACGGTCATGGCGGGTGGGTCTCCTTAGCTGAGTTGGATGTTGTTGGCGGTCCAGGGGCGGCGGTTTCCCTTGCGGATGCCGTCGTTGCGGACCCACTTGGCGATCTCCGCCTTGGCTTCGGCTTCGCTGTTGGCGCGGACGGTTCAGGCGGATTCGCCGTCGTGGTGCTTGCCGTCGCTGACGTCAGCGGTCCAGTGGTAGGTGCGGCGCATGGTGCCTCCTGTCGGTATCAAGCGGCGGTCGGGGCTTTGCCGTTGCCGGTGCAGGTGGGGCAGACGGTGAGGATCTGCTGGTCGCCGACCGCGGCGTGGAGCTTGCCTTCTCCGGCGCACATCCAGCACTTGCCTTGGGCTATGGCTTTGCCGGGGTGGATCTTCTTGTTCTTTTTGATCCACTGTTCGTCGGTGAGGCCGGAGTCGGTGACGACCTTGGACGGGACAGGTTGGGGCTGCTTCTGGCCGGCCTGTGCGCCCGCGTCGGTGGTTTGGGCGTACCAGGCGCCGCCGACGGTCTTGCCGCCGTGCTTGTGGCGTTCGTGGGTGCGCAGGGCTTTGGTGGCGAGTTTGGCGTCGCGGTAGCGGGGCTTTTCTTTCTTGCCGCAGGGGCAGGCCCAGCCGATGAGGCCGGTGTTCTTGTCCATGCTGCGGGCGGCGCGGTTGATCTCCCAGCGGGAGACTTTCTGTTTGGTGGCGGGTGCGGGGCAGGGCTTGGAGCCGGTGAAGGAGCCGTTTTTGCCCTTGGTGAAGATCTGTCCGTTGCCGTGGCACTTGGGGCAGCCCTGGTGGGTGGCGCGGAGGATGGCTGCGTCCTTGCGGGAGCGGACGACGTCTTTGTGGTCGTCGACCATGGGGACGATGACGCGGAGGACGAGCCAGCTGCTGAGGCGGGCGTGGAGGGGGCCGCTCCGGGGGATCTTGACGCGGCGGGCGGGGTGCCGGCCACGGGTGGCGGTTTTGCGGCGCGCGGTGGCCCGCTTGCGGGCGGTTGACGTCTTCGCAGCCATGATCTGTTACTCCTCATCAAGAACTTCACATATATGGATCAATAGGGCGGCGGAAGCCCGGCGCTACCCCGGCGAAAGCCCGGCAGGCACCCGGCGACCTGCACCGATGCCCTAAGACTCCGCCGAGGCTCCGCCGGGTCTACGCCGCCCGCATGCCGGGGTTCTGCCGGGTCTTCGCCGGGTCCAAGAGACCCGCTGCAGCCCGCTCGACGTCCCCTCGGTGCCAGCCACGCAGGTAGGTGCCCTCGGGGCAGTCGGTGCGGTCCGATTTCACTCCGGGGGCGTGCTTCCGCAGCCGGTTCGACAGCGCGGTGGCGTCGATCCCGTCGAGGCCAGCCGCGGCCAGAGCAGGCAGCAGCACCTCACTGGTGGGCAGGAAGTCGCGGCGTTTGCTGTCGAAGAGATCCAGCAGTGCGGCAACGAACTCGGCGTCCGGGTGGACGGAGTCGACCAGGCGGTCGGTGAGAGTGCCGCGCTGTTCGGTGGCCGAGAGGGTGGCGCCGGCCTTGAGGACCGTGTCGGCGTCCATGCGGGTGACGCCGGCCGCGAGACGCTCGGGGACTGAGCTGGCGATCTGGTCTCGGGTGTATCCGTTGAACTGGTAGCGGATGGCCCGGTTGAACGGCCCACCCATGATCATGGCCTGGCCTGCGTCGTTGGCGACCGGGCCGACAGCCGGCTTCATGCGGTCCGGACGCCAGCCCTGCGCCCCGGCACCAGGACCGAACGCGATACGCACGTCCTCGAACCGGCAGGCCATAAGGATGCGGTACGCCACGATCATCGCGATCGCGTCGCCGAGAGCGTCCGCGGTCGCCTCCTGCCCGGCCATTTCCAGGAAGATGCCGTATTGACGGCCAGTGCGCAGGATCTTGATGGCGAGATCCTTGCCGCGGGGGCTGAGCTGGATGAACTCGTCGATGAAGATGTACAGGTTGGGGTGCTGTTGCGTGGCGTGCCAGCGGTCCCCCATGCCCAGCTTGGGGAGTAGCTTGCCGCGCGCGGTCACATAGGACAGGGCTTCTTCGAGGGCCTCCTCGCATTCCTCGGGGGTGCGGGCCCGCCGTGCCATGAGGTCGCCGAACTCGGACAGGCCGCCCTTGATCGGGTCGAGGTCCCAGCACACGGCGTCTCGGCAGGCGGTGAGTGCTTCGGCGATCGTGCGCAGCGCACCCAGCGTCTTTCCGGCGCCCATCGCGCCGATGATGAGCGCGCAGAATCCGTCGAGGGTCAGCTCGAAGAGGCTGCCGTCCATGGCCCGGCCCATGGCGATGGTGTCGTGCACCGAGAGGGAGCGAGGGGCGTGTACGGCGGGGCGTGGCATGTCGGCGAACGGATTGGACTGGACGAGTCGGACGACGATGCGGGACTTGTCCCGGGCGTCCGGCTCGATCATGAATCCGCCGTCGGGCAGGCCGAGGTGCGACTCCAACTGGTCGGCGGCGGCCTGGACCTTGCCGGGGGTGGAGCCCTTGAGGATGACTTCCAGTTCCCAGCCCCAGTCGTGGCGGGCGAGAGTCTTCACGTCCCGGTAGTCGGCACCCTCGGCGTACAGGGCCCGGCCGAGGCAGTCCGCGGCCTGACCGCCGTCCGTCACCCAGGCGAGCGGGTACGGCTCCTCGCCTTCGGGGTTGTCCTGGTCGGCGATGACCTGCTCGGGGGCGATGCCGGGGCTGTTGATCCGGTAGCGGCCGTACCAGGCGATGCCGGTGGCCGCGGCAAGGGTCAGGGTCGCGGGGGTGATCCACCACGAGTCGGCGGCGGTGAGCCCCGTGTACTTCACGAGCGCCCACCAGCCGGTGACGTTGAGTCCGGCGGTGACTCCGGCCGCCCAGCCGAGGAACTTCCAGCGGCGCTTTCGGACGATGTCGACCTTGTTCCAGTCGGCGCCCTTCGACATGCCGCCGAGGACTTCTTGGAGGTCGTGGGCTCGGACGTATCGCCAGCCGAGGACGGACACGGAGCGGGCGCCGGTGAAGAACCAGCGGGCCGTCAGCCCGCACGCCCGACCGGTCACGGAGGCGACGACCATGGCGCCGGTCCCGGCCTGCCGGAGTACCGGGGTACGCGCATCGTAGGGGACGACGATGCCGGGCGCGATGTCCTCACCGGACAGGTCGTCGGGCACGTACAGCTCGCCCGGGATCACCTTGCTGTCGTCCCAGCCGGCGGGGAAGTCGGGGTGCTGGTCGAGGCTCATGACGGGTCCTTCTTGGCGGCGGCCTGACGGGCGGCGATGGATGCCTGGCGGTTCGCGCCGGGCGTGTACTTCACGTCGCCCTTGGTGCGCTTTCCGGGGCGTCCCGGAGGGTTGTAGACGCGAGGCTTCTTGGAACCGAGCACTTGCGATGCGACCTGCTGCGATGATCCGTTTACGGAGCGCTTCTGACGGGCTGCTTCGACACGCATCTCGGCGGCGTTACGCATACGGATTACCTCCGCCGATTCACCGGGCGGGGCGCCCTCGACGTCGAGCTTGGCCTGTCGCCAGATGGCTTCAGTCATGGCCGTCTTGCCGTAGTCGGCGACGAGTCGCCAGGCGTGCCGGTGCACGTCCGGGAACTCCTCGGCACGAATGCGGTCGAGCTCCTCGGCGGCCTCCCGCTCCGCCTTCTCCAGGTACGCCTGCCGCTCGGCTGCCCGCAGCTCCTTCTCAGCCTTCTCCGCCGCAATCCGCTCGGCCTCCTTCTCGGCGGCCTTGCGCTCCCTCCGGGTGGGGACGCCGTCGCGGCGTCGGATGCGGCCGTGCTCGTGGAGGTCCCAAACGCCGGGTCCGGCGATGGAGGCGAAAGCGGTTCCGAGGGCGGTCGCCGGGTCGAACGCGGCAAGCCCGTGCCACAGGTTGATCCCGGCGGCGATGAACGCGAGCAGCCAGGAGATCAGCCGGTAGTGCCAGGAGGGCCGCCCGTTCGCGACTGCGGAGGCGGCGCCCTTCTGGACCACCCAGGCGCCGCCTTCGAGCATGAGCGGGGCGGCCATCAGCCACAGCGCGTCGGGGTCGTAGAACGCGTTGAGCTGGACGGGCAGGGCGACGACGGCGCAGACCCGGTAGAAGTTCAGGGCGTAGCGCCGCCACCGGTCGTCAGCTTGCGCTACCTCGGCGTCGGCCGTCTTCTTGGCCTGGGCTTCGGCGGCTTCCTGTGCGCGGGCGGCTCGCGCCTGGCGCTCGATCTCCTCTCGTTCCGTATCCGCCTTGGCGATCTTCGCGAGTTCGGTGGCCTGCTCGCGCTGGAAGCGGAGCTCGTTGCGCTGAACAGCCAGACGCGTCTTCTCGTTCTCCAGGCGGAGCTGTTCGGCCTGCTCTGCGGCGAGGACCTTTTCGGCCTCAGCCTTGGCTGCAGCTTCGACGCGCAGGGCGTCGGCCTCTGCGGCGGCGCGGGTCCGGATCGCCTCCGCCTCGGCCAGCGCCACCGGGTCGAACCGGGGCTCAGGTGAGGCCACGACGGAGCCGTTGACCTTCTCGACAGACGTGGCGGTCACGGTGGATCAGTCCTTTCAGGGCCTAGCGGCGGTGGTTGTGGCGGAACCCGAAGGGTCCGGGAAGATCGAACGAGGTGGTGCGGCGTCCGGTGGACGAGATCGTGTGGCGTGGCCCCTTGCCGCCGCCCAACGTGATCGACCACGAGCGCCGGTTGATGTTGAGGCGGACCCCGGGCAGGATCCGGAAGCTCTTACGGAACGTGATCGGCATCAGGTCACCGGCCGACGTTGAACGCGATCGCGAAGACGAGAGTCGCGATGCTGGCGAAGATCGAGAAGGCATAGAAGAGACGCATGGCTTGGTCCTCTCAGGCGGGCGCGCCCGTGCGCGCCTTGTGGAATTCACGAACGAACTCGTCGGTCAGGCCGGAGCCGAAGGCAGCGCCGACCGGGCCGATCCCGGTCACCGACGCCGCCCACAGCTCCAGCCACGCTGCGCGGGTGGCGGTGTAGTTGATGACCGGCCGGGCGCAGCGCACGACCAGGACGACGGCGCCGAGCCCGACCATCACGGCCAGGGCGAGGAACTTCAGCGCCCACCGGCCCGCCCAGCAGGCGGCACGGTTGAGCCGGCCAGGCTTCGCGGTGATCAGATACGGGCGCATCAGGTCCCTCTCAGGGTGGTCGGAGTGGGGTGGTGCTGGCCGATCTCCAGGGCCCGCGCAGGGTGTCGCGGGCCGAGGGCTACGGTCAGCGGCCCTTCTTGGTGCCGCCGTGCCAGAACGGCACCTTCGCGGCGGCCTCGTTGGCCTTGGCGTTGAGCTCCTGGTACTCCGGGGTCTCGTGCCGGATCCCGGCTCGGCGCTCACGGTCGGAGTTCTCGTTCAGCCGGCGGTCCGCCTCCTTCATGGCGGCGACGTTGGCTTTCTCCTCGGCGGTGTTCTTGAACCGGCCCATGGCGGGCTCCTCTCGGTGGGGTGGCGGAACGCTGAGCGGTTCCCCTCACCGCCCGTGCAAGACGGGCGGATCGGGCAGCCAGTCAGCTGTCGCGCTCGACCTTGATGTCGCCGTCGATCGTGTGGTTGACGAAGCGCATGTCTCGCTCGAACTTGGCGCGCGCGTCACTCTCGGACTCGGCGGGCCGCGTGATGACGGCCTGCCTCTTCGTGCCAGTGCGGTTGCCAGTGACGTTGGCCGTGGCCTTGAACTTCATGGAGATGCCTCTCAGGTTGGGATCAGATAGGTGGTGCTGGTCGTGCAGGGCGCCGCACCAGGGATGCGGCCTCCAACAAGGCCAGTAGGGGTGGTGCCGGGCGGCGGTTGGGGGTGCCGCCGCCCGGCGGTCTACAGGAGGGCCGCGGCGCCGAGTGCGACAGCCAGCAGTCCGCCAGCGGCCAGGGTCAGGTCGACGGCCGCCCGGAACAGGCGCATCTTGCGGACCGCGATCCGTGACAGCTGCACGACTTCCCCGGCGTCACCGGCCTCGGTCATCGCGTCGGGCAGCGTGTCGGCGGTGAGCGTCGCCCACAGCGGGAACCCGTGCCGCCCGTCACCGAGACGGGGCCGGACCGTCCACAGCAGGACCGAGATCGACCCGGCCAGCAGGACGGCGGCCGGAACCATCAGCCACACGGTGGGGTCCAACTCCCGGCCCGCCGTCCACGCGCCCGCCGCCAGCACACCGTCGAACGCCAGCAGCAGCGACGCCTTGCTGTCGGTTCGGGCGATCACCTGCTGCGTGTCCGCATGCGCGGCCGACAAGGCGGCCATCAGGCGGCGACGGGGAGTCGGAGTCCGCGAAGTTCGTCGACGAGCCGCGGGCCCAGCTGGGTGACGGCGTCGACGCCGGCGGCCTGGTCGAGGATCAGACGGCGCGTCTCCTCGTCGGCGGCAATGAACTGGTCGATCAGACGGGCACGGTCCTGAATAGACATGGCGGTACAGCCCTTCCGGGTACGTGGGAACGGTGGGTGGGTCAGGCGGTGGGGCGGGGCAGGGCGCGGCACTTCTCCGCGTGCTCCTGGGCCCAGTGCTTGCCCGTGGACAGGCACCGGCCGATGTAGTTGCTCTCAGCGAACGTCGCCTCGCATCCGCGGCAGGTGCCGGTGATGTCGGAGGTGTCGCTGTCCTGGCGGAGGTCGACGGTGATCCTCGGGTCGGCAAGCGCCTTACCCGCGTCGGTGAGGTAGCGGGCAATGACGCCCTCGGGCCAGGCGGCGGGCGCGGCGATCTGGGCGGAAGAAGGCATAGCTGATCTCCTCGGGTGGTCATGCCGGGATGGATGGGTGGTGCGAAGTGGGGGCCGCGTCGGCGGGTGCCGTGGGGGATCGGATTTCTCCGCCGACGCGGCGGTCTAGGGGTCAGCGAGTGGGTGCTCGCTGCGGTGGTTCGTCTCGCGCAGCTTGCGGAGCAGACGCTCCCAGTCGGCGGAACTCACGACGACGCCTCGACGATCACGAGGAACGAGTCCGAGGCGAGGTCCATGACCACGCGGGCCGGAACACCCTCACGGCGACGTTCCGCGGCGAAGGACTCCGCCGGCCACTGGCCACGCGGGCCGCCAGCCGGAAAGGACTCCAGGACGATGCGGGCCGGGAGCTGCGGGCGAGACGAACGGACCGGGCCCTGCGCCTCAACGTGCGCGGCAACGTCAGCCGGGGACAAGGTGGAGGTGCTCATGCCGCAACCTCCGCCGCGTGCTGGTTGTGCAGGCGAGCGGTACGGGCGGCCTCGTCGAGCTTCGCGGCCAGCTTGCGCAGATCGTCAGCCGCCTCGGACGCCATGTCCGGCGTCAGGTAGGCGTCGACACTGCCCTCGTCGCCCACGATCACGTGCGCCGCACGCATCTGCGGGTCGGACGACATCGAGTCGCAGCCGACCGCAGCCGTCAGCGTGTACGCCGGCTTGGCGGGGTTGAGGAACGAGTGCACGTGAACGGCGAACTCTTCACCTGTGTGATCGACGTCCTCGATGAAGTGGACCCACTCGGAGACGTGATTCGTGGTGCACCAGTCCGGGCACGGCAGGAAAACGATCTTCTGCTCGGGCCCAGGGGAACCGATCCCCACCGGGGCGAGGTGATGACCCGGCGCGATCGCCGGGAAGGTGGCGACGTTGGTCGTCTGGTCGGCGCGCTCGGGCGCACCGCTAAGCTTGGTCATGCCGACTCCTTGGTTACGTCAGGGAGGTCGTGCAGGTCCCGTCCTGGTGTGTGGAAGCCCAGGGCGGGGCCATTTTCATTTGTGCACACGGGTGCTGGTGGAAGGCAGCCCCGCGGTGGAACTCCACCACCATAACCCGACCTATGGACCGGTGGCAATCCACCGTGCGAAGATTTCGCCATGCCCCATGGAGTCCACAGAATCCCCGCGAAGACATACCGCCCGGAACCCGAGCTGCTTGAGCGCGCCAAGGCAGCCGTCGCCGAGGTGGACTCCACCCTGAACGCGCACATCAACGAGTTCTTCAAATGGCTCACGCACGAGACGGACGAACTTCCGAAGCGGCCCGACAAGCCGCCAGTCCTGCCCTCGTAATCTCTGGGCTCTGTCGTCAAGATCGCTCCTCAGGGTGCGGCGGGGATAGCCGCCCCGCCTCTCACCACCGAGGACACCCCGAGCCCGGGGTGTGACGGCAGCCTGAGAGTCGATCACTCACACGTCAATCACAGGCACAGGCAGGGGAGCCATGCCCGAGGAGCAGGCAGCAGCCGAGGCGTTCATCGCCGAGCTCAAGTACTGGCGCGACGTGCGGGGCCTCTCGCAATCCGCGCTCGCCAGCAAGGTCGGCTACACGCCGTCCTACGTCTCCAAGGTCGAGGGCGGCCAGCTGGCGCCGTCCAAGGGATTCGCCGCCCAGGCCGACGACGTCCTCCGTGCCGGTGGGGCGCTGCGCCGCGCCTTCCGCGACCTGGAGGCCACCGGCAGGCCGCCAGCCGCGCCTCATCCGGCGCCGAACGGCGACGAGTCGCACACGACGAGCCTGATCGTCGAGCACGAGGACACCACGCTCTACTACGACGGCCACACCTACCGGGCCACCCAGCGGCGCAAGCTCTACAACGACTCCCCCGACCCAGTCACCCGGTACCTCATCCGCATCTCCGTCGACCGCTACCCGGGAGACCCCGAGCGGTCGAACCAGCACTACCGCGACCACCCGCTGACATGGGACGAGATCGGGCTGTCCGCCTCCATCGACGGCGAGCCGCTGACATGGCGGGTCAAGCACGACCGGGACGCTTTCAAGGAGTTGTGGCTGCTCTTCGGCCAGTACCCGCTATACCCCGGCGAGTCCGTGTGGCTGGAGTACAGCTACACCGTCGGGGACGACAAGTGGGGGTCTTGGTTCCAGCGCGCGGTCCGTCTTCCCACGCAGCGCATGAGCGTCCGCCTCGACTTCCCGGCCGACCTCGACCCGGTGGTGTGGGGCACCGAGACGAGCATGACCGCCGAGGCGATGCCGTTCCGCACCGCGATCCGCCGCACCGAAGAGGACGGCCGACGCGTCTTCTCCTGGTCCACCGAAGACCCCCCACTGCACGCCCGCTATCGGCTTGAATGGAAGTTCCGAACCCGCCCAAACCAGGAGGATGCATTGCACGTACTGGAGCCCGAAGCGACCGCGAGCGAGAGGATGCGCGCCGTCGGTATCGTCCAAGAGGGCGATCCGATCCTGACGAAGACCGCGCGCCTGTTCGTCCTGCCTGACGAGGCCGAAGATGCTCGCCGGGTCGTCGCCGAACTGATCTCCGCCGCCGAACGGGCCTCCACCGTGCACGTCTTCGGCAAGGGCATGGGCGTCGCAGCGCCGCAGATCGGCATCGACCGGGCCGCCGCCATCGTCCGCTCCCCCGACGGCGAGGCAATCACGCTGTTCAACCCGCGCATCGTCGAGGAGTCGCCCGAGACGGACGAGCAGTACGAGGGCTGCTTGTCGTTCTTCGATGTGCGCGGCAAGGTCCCCCGGCCGATGGCCATCAGCGTCGAGCACACGGACATCGACGGGCAGGAGCGGATCACCATCTTCGAGCGGGGCATGGCCCGACTCGTCGCCCACGAAGTCGACCACCTGCACGGCATGCTCTACCGGCAGCGGATGCGCGAAGGCGTGCAGCCGATCCCTGTCTCCGAGTACCGCGGGACCGGCAGTGGATGGCAGTACGGCAAGTAGGAGCCGATACACGAAAGCGCCCCCGCCCTGTCCGGGCTGGGGGCGCTTCGCTTTCAGTCCTCGCTGCTGTCTGGTTTTGCCCTGTCGTCAATCACGATGCGGACGGGGTCGGCTCCGTCACCGCGGTGTGGCCGGGTGATGATCTCTTCCACAGTCTCGGTGAGCCGGGCGTGGAGGTGTCCTGCGATGGCGCTCGTGACCGGATTGACGGCGCTGCGGTTCACGCGGTCGAGGCTGGTGATGGCGGCCACGAGGCTGGGACCGGAGACGCGGACGGTGACGGCGCCGTCTTGGTCTTCGACCTTTCCGGGGATGTGGAAGTGCTCCTCGCCTGCGGTCTGTTCGATGAGGAATGCCCAGGCGTCGCGATGCATCTGGAGTTCGGCGGCGGAGATGCCGGCGGCGGCGCGGAGGATGGCGAGGTCGTCGTCGCTGGGTGACTGCGGGGCGACTTCCGGCTCGGGCGCCGCCTGGGGTTCGGGGTCCGGAGCGGGAGGCGTGTCCTCGACGAGGACCGGCTCGGGCGCCGGCTCCGGGGTGGGCGGGGCCACTGCCTGCAGGACCTGGTTGCCGAGCTGGGTGATGGCGCCGCGGATCGCGACGAGTTCGTTGCCGATGCTGGAGAGCGGGCCGGTGGCGATTTCGTTGGTTCGGGCCAGTCCGTCGCGGGCTAATGCGCGGATTTCGGCGAGACCGGTGGTGATGTCGGCGTTGGTGTCCTGTCGGGTCTGGTCGATGGAGTGCTGCTGGTCGGCGGCCTGCTGTTTGAGTGCGGCGAGTTCTGCGGCGATCTGGCTGAGCTGGTTGCCGACTTGGCGGAGTAGTTCCCTGTCTGCACTGCCGAACGGCACGAAGTCCCCCTCTGATCGTCAGCTGACCTGGAAAGGGTCGTGGCAGGTCGAATGGTCGACAAGGTCGCGAATCGGACACAGCGATAGCCCCCCGACCGCTTGCGGTCGGGGGGCTTCGTCATGCGGGCCGGTGTTCGGCTTGGCGGGCTTCCTGGAAGGCTTGCGTGAAGGCGGCCAGGCCTTGGGCGGCGTTCGCTGCGGCTGGCCCGAAGGCTGCTAGTGCGAGGTTGATTGAGGTTCCGACTTCGCGGAAGCGGGCTTGGAGTGCGGCGGCCTGGTCGGCAGTGATGGTGATGACCCGCTCGCCCGACTGTGCCCCGCCTGGCGCGTATCGCATGGCGTCGGGGCCGACGCTGCAGTCGTAGAGGGCTCCGTCGATCTGGTCGATGATGCTGTCGGCGCTGGTCACTGGCTGTCCCCCGCGTATTTGTCTGCCCAGTGGGCGCGGTCGCCTGCGGCGCATTCTTCCACGCTGGGCCCGTCGGTGTGGTCGGGTGGCTCTTCGAGGATCTGCCGTTTGGCGATGTCGATGAGTACGTCGACGGCTTCGCGTGCTTCGGGGCTCATGTTGCGGGCGCCGTGGACGCTGACGGCGGGCTCGGCCGGGTCGCTCACAGGAGGCCTTCCTCTTGGAGTCCGGCTCCGACGAGCCGGGATTGCTCTTCGTCCCAGTGCCGCCGGTTGCGGGCCTGCCGCATGGTCGGGGTCATGTCGCGCCGCCAGGGCTGGTGGGCTTCTTTGCCGCTGCCGTGTGGGGCGGGCAGGTAGGTGACTTTGCCGTCGGCTTCCCACACGTAGTTGCCGGTGCGGTGCATGCCGTCGTGACGGCGTTTGAGGGCGCACCGCCAGTTGCGGTAGCCGCCGCCTTCTCGGGGTACGCCGGTCTTTTGGGGGCGGTCGTTGCAGTAGCCGGACAGGACGGCGAGGAGGTCGTGCCAGCGGTTCTGTACGCGGTGGATGGCGATCCACGCGCGGCCGGGAAGCTTCATGCTGCCTCCTGCTGCTGGTCGGTTGTGGCGCCGCGTCGCTGCTGGCGTCGTTCGGTCCGGTACGTCTTCTCGCCGGCTTTGCATCGGTCGCAGGGGTCTTCGCCGCGGTATACGTGGGCTGCGTATCCGGCGTGGTCGCCGTGGCGTTCGCGGCGGAGGATGCCCGTCTGGTAGGCGAGGTGGACGGCGTGCGGCATGGACTTCGCGCCGAGCTTCCGGAAGATCTCCGTGTGCAGCTTGCCGACGCTGGACGGGGCGATGCCGAGCTTCCCGGCTATCTGCTGGTGCGTGTGGCCGGAAGCGGCCAGCCGGAGTGCCTGAGTTGGCGGCTCGTCAGCGGCCGGCTACTGGGCCCGCGGCGTGATGACGGGGCGGCCTTCACGTCGGCCTCCGGTTTTTGATGGACCCGTTGGTGTCGAGGTGGCCGTCGGCGGTGGCGAGCATGCGGAGTGCGCGCTCCAGCACGGTGGCGGGGACTTGGCCGGGGTAGCAGCGGCGGAGTACGCGGCTGCACCACAGGGACAGGGTGGGGCGGATACGGGGGTCGTGCGGGCGGTCATGCCGTCCACCGCCTCGTCGGGATCCCGGCCTCCTCGGCGAGCCGGGCGGTGTGGCTGGCGCCTCGGCTGCCGTTGCGGATGAAGGCGAGGCAGACGTCGGCGCCGAGGTTGACCATGTGGGCGTTGCGGATGAACCCGGCCCGCTTGCCCTCCAGTTGCCAGTTCGCGGGGTGGGCTTCGACCTTGACGGGCAGGTCGCGGCGGATCATGTAGTTGGCCCAGTCGGCTGCTTGATCGTCGGCTCCGCGCGGGCAGGCGCCGTGGACGAGGATCATGAGCCGACCGGAGTTAGTCGCTTCGCAGAACGCGGCATCGAGGGCGAGTCGGACGAGTTCCCGGCGCGGCCAGTCGCGGCTGCCGGTGACGAGTACGCGGTACGGCTTCATGCGGCTTGGTCCGTTCGGTGGTCGTCGGTGTGCGCCCAGGACGGCACGGGGCGTGAAGGGGCCTGTGGGGCTCCGGGAGTTACCTGAGGCTCCCGGACTGCCCTAAGTGGAGTTGAGGCCGGGAGACGGCCGTACAGCCGCCTGCATGCCCGCCATGCGGCCCTCCCCGCCCACCACGCGATCGCGATGACCGTGTGGAGGGCGAGCGCGGCAGCCAGCGCGGTGAGGACGATCCACGCGGCGAGTGCCCAGCCGAGGGTGAGGACGGTGTCGATGGCCTCGGCGATCACGACGGGTCCTCGGCCGCACGAGCGCGGAGGAACGCGCCGACCTTGTAGGCGCGGATCCTGCGGATGGCGCCGTAGATGGGACCCGGGTACTGCTCGCGCGTGGCGGCTTCGTAGTCGTCGGCGGCGGAGTTGAGGGTCTCCTCGTCGCGGCTGGTGAGGATGTAGTCGGCGACCTGCTCGACGGTGGCGTCGTCGCCGAACGTGTGGTCCAGGTAGCCGCGCGGGGTCTGGCGGAGGGTGGCGAGCAGGAGTTCGCGGGCCGTCACGGTTCAGGCCTCCTTCGGCTGCTGTGCCCCGGCGGCGGGCTTCCGGCTGGGCATCCACTCGCAGGCGCACCCGTCGGCGCAGCCGTACACGCTGTGCTCGTCGGCCGGGTGCGGGCAGCCGCAGCCGGGCGTCTCGTTGTCCGCCTGCCCCGGCACGGCAGACACGACGGCGGGGGGCGGCAGCCAAGCGGCGCAGTGAGGTGACGGCGGCCTGGTCCTCGTCGGTGAAGCCGTCCTCTGACCAGATCCGTTCTTGGGCTTGGTCGAGGGCGTAGGCCAGCATCGTGCGCTCGGCGTCGGTCAGCACGGCGGCCCGGTCGGCGGACAGACGAGCCGCCTCCTTCTCGGCCGACTGGCGGCGAGCCATCTCCTGCCCCAGGTGGAAGTCGGCGTTCTCCCGAATGCGTTCGGCTGCGGCAAGCTTCCTACGAAGCTCAGCCACCTCGGCGGCCCGGTCGGCGGGTGCGGGGGTGGTCAGACTGTCGAGCGCGGCAGCGATCCGCTTGGCCGCAGCGCCTCGGGTGATCGGGTCGTTGGGCGAAGTGAGGTCGGTGTCCTCGGCGAGCCTGTCGTGCAGCTGCCGGACGCGGGCGAGTGCGGCTTGGTCCCGGCCCGCCTGCTCGGCGAGGGTGACGTGGGCCCGTATCAGGGCGGCCCGGTCGGGCAGCACGGCCAGCACCGCGTCGGCCTCGCCGTAGTGGTGCTCGCTCGGCGTGACCCGGCCCGAGAGTCCGGCGTTCCAGTCGTAGCGCACCAGCGCTTTGGCGATCAGCTGCCGCAGCCCGGCCCGGTCGGTGTCGGGCTCGGGTTCGCCGGGCTGCTTGAGGCTGTGCCGGTGGAAGCCGTGCTCGGCGCAGAAGCCTTCGTCACCGGAGCACTCGGTGGGATCGCTCGGCTCGACGTCCGCCCGGCCGGTGGCGGGCGCCTGCCCGGCAGGAACAGCAGGAGCGGGCCGGTACGCGGCGCAGTCGCACAGCAGACACGGTCCGGCGTCCGGCCGGTGCTCGGGCTCGATGTGGCTGCACTGGGTGCAGGGCGTGTACTCGGGCCCCTGCGGCTGGTCGGTCGTGGTCACAGCTCACCTCGGTGCTGGAGTTCGTCACGGAACAGGTCGGCGGCGGCGGACTGCGGGCTGTCCGCGTCGGGGTTGAAGCGGGCGGCATGCCGGGCGTGGGTGGCGGCGAGGCCGTGGGCGGCGCGGAGCACCTCGGTGGGCTCGTCGCGGAACGGGCGGTCAGGGTCGGTCACAGCGTTGTCCTTCGGATGGGCCGGCTGCCCGCGAACAGGCAGCCGGGGGTGGGCGGTACGGTCTGGGTGGCCCGCTCCGGATTCCGCCCGGAGCGGGCCGTCTGTGATCACTGGGCAGGAACGGCGGGCACGGTCACCGGCAGCAGCCGTCCTCGCAGTGGGCGGACCAGATCTCATGTCGAGGGGTGTCGTCCTCACTGGCGGGCCGTTCTTCGTTGACGGTGTGATCGGGGATGCGGGGATTGGACTGGCCGACGGCGTCCAGGTCGCGGTAGGTGGCGCAGGGCCAGACCGTTCCGCACTGCACGCAACCAGCGCCGTGGCGCTCGGTACGCGGCTTGTGCTTGGCCTGGACGTCCGCAATGACCGCCTCGGCGGCCTCGGCCCGCTCGCGGTGCTTCTCCCGCGCCTTGCAGGCCTGCTCGTAGGCCCATGCCGTCGGGTACGGCTGGCGGTCGTGAGCGATAGCGAGGTCACGCTCGCGGCGCAGCTCGGATTGCTCGGCGTCGGCAACGCCGATGACGGCCGCGGTGATGGCCTCGTAGAACGGCTGGTTGCCGTAGGCGGTATCGCCTGCGGTGCGGATGGCGGTGGCGTACCGCTCGTGGCGGTCGGTGGCGGTGGTGTCGGTCACGGTGCCCTCTTCGGGTGGTGGGGTGGGCAGGCGGATCAGGCGGCGTTGATCTGGCGGCCCACAGCCAGGGCGGCGGACAGGTCGCACGTCTCGGGGCTGCACCAGGACGCGCACTCCTCGTGGTCGTTCTCCAGCGCGCTGGACGCGACCGCTTCCAGGAGCTGCGCGAGCGGCAGGCGCGCCCCGACGAGGGCGGCGGTGCTCGACGTGGCGGTCATGTGTCAACGGCCATGTAGTTCTGGCTCTGTCGCGAGTTTGGTGAAAGACCCCGCGTGGATCTTGAGGATTCGTGATCATGCCGGGTGTCTGTCGCAGAGTTGATCGCTGTCTTGTTTCCGCATTTCGGGGCCCTGCATGTCGAGCGGGTCTGGGTGACGGGCCGTACGGTTCGGATTCACGCGCGGGGGCGGAAGCCAGCGGCAGTCTGCTCTGGCTGTGGCGCGGTGTCCACGCGGGTGCACAGTCGCTACGAGAGGAAGATCTCCGATACGGCGATTGCGGGCCAGCAGGCCGTACTTCACCTGGGAGTTCGCCGGTTCTTCTGCGTGAGTGCCGACTGCGGGAAGAGAACCTTCGCCGAGCAGATCGACGGGCTGACCTTCCGCCACGGCCGCTGCACCCTCCTGTTGCGCCGGGCGCGGGAAGCCATCGCCCTCGCTCTAGGCGGCCGGGCCGGCGCCCGTTTGACCGAGGTGCAGGCCATCGGTATCGGCAAGGATGCTTTGCTCCGGCTCATCCGTGCTCTGCCCGAGCCTGAGCCGAAGACCGTGCGGGTGCTGGGGGTTGACGATTTCGCGCTCAAGCGGGGGCATAACTACGGCACGATCCTGATCGACATGGAGAGCCGCCGTCCGGTCGAGGTCCTGCCCGAACGCTCCGCCGAGGCTCTCGCCGACTGGCTGCTCGCCCACCCCGGCGTTGACGTCATCTGCCGTGACCGGGCCAGTTGCTACTCCGAAGGCGCCAGTCGCGGGGCCCCCGCAGCCGAACAAGTGGCCGACCGGTGGCACTTGTGGCACAACCTGAGCCTGGCCACCGAACGGCTCGTCGCCCGCCTGCGCTCGCAGTGGATACCACCCGTGCCGGAGAAGAAGGCTACCGCGGTGCCCGGCAAGGCCGAAGGGATCCGTGCACAGAAGGTCCGTGAACGCTGTCGACGATCACGAAATTCGGCTCTGTCGCTGATCTTGTGACCGAGCCGGTCAGGTGCGGCAGAGGATGCGCGTTCGGAGGAGGTCGAAGTTGGCCCGGCCGTATCCGTCCCTTTTGATCCGTTTGACTCGCGTGTTCTGACCTTCGACCTGGCCGGAGCTCCAGGAGCTGGACAGGCCGGCGACGACGGCGCCCTGGTCGCGGCGCAGGCCGTTGACCAGGGAGTGCAGTGCGGGCAGGGCATCGTGTTCGACGCGTTCCATCCATGCGGGGAGTTGGTCGCCGCTGTGGTCGCGCATCATCTCCGCGAAGTCGCGGACGTGCCGGGTGGCCGCGTCGAGTTCTGGGCAGCCGGCCCGGATCTCCTTGAGTGCCAGGGCGTCCTCGTCCGGGAGGTTGCCGGGGCTGGTCATGATCCAGCGGACGATGCGGCGGGGCCGCGGAGCCGGACGGGGCGCGGCCGGTGCGGCGGGGGTGGAGGTTTTGAAGGGGCGGAGGTAGCGCCGGGTGGTCTGGATGCTGCCCTGGAATCCCAAGGCCCGGATTTCCTGGTGGAGTTGCGCGCTGTCGCGGCAGCCCTCGTTCCATCGCTGGTTCAGATGCGACCTGTACTGGTCGAGGATGGTGGACCGGTTGGTGGCCTTGACCAGCAGTTCGTCGATGCTGGTGGCGCGGGCGAAGCGGCGCACGGTGGACCGGTCCAGCCGCAGCGTCCGGCAGATCCCCTCCAGAGTGGTGCCGTCGGCCAGGAGTTGCTGGACGGCGGCGTACCGCTCCTTGGTCCGGGTCACCAGGCGGCGCTCTCGCCCGCACACATCGAGCATCGTGTCGGCGGCGGGCGGCGCCAGCTGCCAAATGTCGTCTCCGGGAGGCGGGATCGCCGGTGTGGCGGTCGCGAACACCGTCCGGACGCAGGCATGATGGACTCCGACGGTCTTCTCCACCGCTTCGCCCAGGTTCCTCCATAAATGCCAGCCATCGGCGATCTGGACCGCTTGCGGGGCGCCGGTGCGGGCGCCTTCGGCGTAGGCCCCACCGCGGTCCCTGCAAATGATCTCCACCTCGGGGTGGTCACCCAGCCAGGCGGCCAGCGGTTCCGCGTCGCGTCCGGGCAGCACGTCAATCGGGCGCCGGCGTTCCAGGTCCACCAAGATCGTCGAGTACGAGTCGCCCTTACGTAGGGCGAAATCGTCAACACCGAGCACCCTGACGGGCTCGACAGGCTCCTCGGGAAGGGCCCTGAGCAGGCGTAACAGGGTGTCCTTGGCCACCGGCACCCCCAGCGCCACCGAGAGGCGGCTGCCCGGTCGCCCGGCCAGCGCCACCGCGATCGAGGTCAGCACCCCGCGCAGCAGCGGCGTGAAGCGGGCATGCGGGCTGGTCAGTCCGGCGACCTGCTCGACGAACGTCACCGCCGCGCAGGCGGCGTTCAGGCACCGGAACCGGCGCACCAGCAGCTCGATCACCACCCGCGCGCCGCTGATTGCCGCGTCGGACAGTCGCCGCAGGTACCGGCCGTGCACCCGCCCCGAGACGCCGCCGCAGTGCGGACACACCGCATCGGCCGCCCGGACCCGGGCGTGCATCGTGATGCCGCCGATGCTCTGCTCAACCAACTCCACTACGACACCGGCCAGATGAGGCACAAGCCCCTCAAAGTTCCGCGAAGCACACCGGGGACACGATGGCACCCGCCACTGACATCACCGGCTCGGTCACAAGATCAGCGACAGAGCCGAATTACGCGATCGTCCACAAACGCCATGCCGCTGTGCACGCACTGATGGCCAAGGGCGCCGGGATCGGGTTCATCGTCAGTGAACTGCGGCTCGACCCGAAGACGGTCCGCAAGTGCATGAACGCCGCGACACCGGAAGAGCTGATCGGCTCCCCGACGGGCCGGCAGAGCAGCCTGGACGGACACGCCCACTATCTGACGGCTCGCTGGGCGGAAGGCTGCCGCAGCACCAGCCTCCTCCACCGGGAGCTCGCCGGCCGGGGGCTGAAGGTCAGTGAGCGCACTGTGCGCCGCTTCCTGCTGCGACTCAAGGAGGGCGCCGAGCCGACAGCCCGCCCACCGGCGCCGAAGAACAGGGAGGTCACCACGATGATCCTGCGCCACCCTGACGGCCTGCCCGAGGACGACCGTGTCACTCGACTTTGCGGAGAATCGTGATCTTGAACAGATAGTGGCTTCCCTGTTCGGGTGAGCCCGCTGAGTGGCTTGCGGAACGTCAGGCTGAACGTGAAGAACCATCAGCGGTGTTGATCCAACCGCCTCGAAGCGAGGAAGTTGCCGCTGATGGTTCCGGGGATGACGTTACCGGCGTCGTTGCTGCTTGTTCTGCAGGTCACTCGTCCGTGTTTCACGAAGCATTCGTTCGAGACGTTCTGCCATCTGGTGGCCGGGATGGCCGCGCAGACGGGGCGGCGTACGGTCACCGGGATGCTGACGGGGGCGGGACTGTCGCGGCTGTGGCCGCACCGCAGGGCCCACGCCTTCTTCTCTGAGGCCTCGTGGGATCCCGACCAGCTCGGCCTGCGCCTGGCCCGAGCCGTGGTCGAAGCCCTGCTCCCAGCGGACGCGCCGATCCTGGCTGTCGTCGACGACACCCTGCTGCACCGGGTCGGCAGGAAGGTCTTCGGGGCGCTGTGGGCGCATGACGGCTCCGGGCGGGGCAAGGACAAGCTCGGGTTCGGCAACACCTGGGTCATCTGCGCGGTCGTGGTCCGCCTGCCCTTCCTCGCCAAGCCGGTCGCTGTGCCGGTGGCCGCCCGGCTGTGGCGGGGCAAGGCCACCGCCTCCCGCACCGACCTGGCCCTGGAGATGGTCCACGACCTGGCCGCGCTCTTCCCCGGCCGCACTCTCCACGTCACCGGCGACGCTGCCTACCACTCCGGCAAGGTCGCCGACCTGCCCCCGTCGGTCACCTTCACCACCCGACTCCCGCGCAACGCCGCCCTGTCCGCGCCGACCCCGCCCAAGACCAACAAGCGGGGACGGCCCCGCAAGAAGGGCAGGGCGCTGGGCTCACTGACCGCGATTGCCCAGACGGCGACATGGCGCCTTGCCGTCGTGGAGCGTTACGGGCGCATGGAGTTCGTGTGGATCACCGAGAGGGAATGCCTGTGGTACGGAGCCTTCAAGGACCTCCCGGTCCGCCTCGTCCTGATCCGCGACCTGAACTCGACCCGCCCGTACGACCTCGCTCTGATCAGCACCGACCTGGTCAGTCCCGCCGACGACCTCATTGAACGGTACGGCACGCGCTGGCCGATCGAATCGATCTTCGAGCACATGCGCCAGGATCTCGGCGTCGGCCAGGCCCGCAACCGCACCCGGCGCGCGGTGGAGCGCACCGTCCCCTTCGGCCTGGCCGTCTACACCATCGTCGTCCTCTGGTACGCCGCCCACGGGCACCACCCCGCCGACATCGCCGACCGGCGCGCACGACAGCCCTGGTACGCGACGAAGGCGACCCCGGCGTTCAGCGACATGGTGATCAAGCTTCGCCGGACGATCATCGCCGCCCGCCATATTCACAACCCTGCAGGTCAACCCGGTCCCGATGAAATCGCCGCGGTCATCCGCGCCTGGGAAGCAGCCGCGGCGTAGAGCCCGCCACCCCAAGATCACCATTCGCTACAAACACGAGCGTGTCACGGTGCAGGAACTCCGCGACCGCTGCGGTGACTTGAATGCCGCTTGCGTGCTCATCACCCGCTTCGCCGAGATGCTCACCACCCGCAGCGGCCAGGACAAACTCGAAAAGTGGGTACACGACGCCGAGGCCAGCGGCCTGCCCGAGCTGCACGGCTTCGCCACCGGATTACGCAAGGACTTCGACGCCGTCATGGCCGGCCTGTCCCTGCACTGGAGCTCCGGCGCGGTCGAGGGGCACGTGAACCGCATCAAGATGCTGAAACGGCAGATGTTCGGCCGCGCGAAACCGGACCTGCTGCGCAAACGGGTCCTGCTCCCCTCCTGAACCGGCGGCCACTTGGTCACGCTCGACGGCGGGAAGCTCCGGCTGCGGCCAGCAGATTCCGGATCTCGATGATGCTCATGCCGGTGCGCTCGGCGATGCGGGGAGCCGACTCCCCAGCCCGGTACGCGGTGACAATCGCCACGGTCAGACTCCGACGGGCCGCATGAACTGCCGCTTGCGCCTCGCTCAGTGCCGCAGCCGCCGTCTCCAGCACCTTCTCCTCGCTCGTCATACCGGTCATCGTGCCAGCGGGCCCGCAGGGCCGGTACGGTGGGCGTGTTCCAGTAACAGGACAAGAGGCGGGGCGGCAATGGCAGGCGAGACGCTGGTGACAGTGGCGGGCAACCTGACCGCCGATCCCGAACTGCGCCACACCGCCTCCGGCCTGCCCGTCGCCGGGTTCACGATCGCCTCCACCCCGCGCGTGTTCGACCGCGACCGCAACGAATTCGTCGACGGGGAACCGCTGTTCCTGCGCTGCTCACTCTGGCGACAAGCAGGCGAGAATGCCGCACAGTCGCTGGCCCGCGGCATGAGGATCATCGTCACCGGCCGCCTCAGACAGCGCACCTTCGACGACAAGGAGGGCCAGCGCCGTACCGTCCTGGAGATCGATGCCGAGGACGTCGCCGTCTCCCTGACGTATGCGACCGCCAAGGTCACCAAAACCTACCGGCCAGGCGTGCCGGCCCAGGGCGGGCCTGCGTCGACGGCCGGGCCTGGATCGGCTTCGGCTCAGCCGTCCCCGGGCGCGGCGCCCGCTGAGCCGCACCCGTTCTGAGCCCTTCGCCGGCGCACCGCACCGGCTCCGCGTTTGTCGATAGTGTGGTCGTATGTCCCGCAAGCGCCGCCCCGCACACCGTCAGCCTGCTCTCGTCGAGCGTACTGATGTCCAGCAGGCCGAAGAACTTGAGGCCCTGGCCCGGAAGTATCCCCGGGACCAGGAGGAACTCCTGACCGAGGCCGCGGAGTTCTACACCCGCGCCGGCCAGCACGAGCGGGCGCTCGCGCTCTTCCAGCAGGTCCTGGACAGCGACTGCGAAGACCCCCACCTCATCGAGGCATTCCGCATCGACACACTGTGGAACGCAGGACGCACCGACCAGGCCCGCGAAGCGGCCGAAGCATTGCGCCGCCGGCACCCGGCCGATGCCGGGCCCTGGGAGATCGTCGCGGAGATGTTCGAGGTCGCAGATCACCTCCACGAGGCCGCGGACTGGTTCACCGCCGGAGTGACCCATCTCCTGGGCCCCGCCACCCCCCTCTCCGTCGACGCTGTTCGCGACGCGACGGTCGGCAACGGCATCGAGATGCTCATCATCAGCCGCCACCGCGTCCGGCGCCGTCTCGGCCAGCCCTGCGACGACCTCGACCAGATCGCTCACAACCTCTACGACAACAGCCCGGCACAACTCCGTGCGACCAGCACCCTCGACGACCTCCACAACCCGAAACTGCGAGAAGCAGCAGGCAACAATCCCCAGGCCCTGATCGCCTCGATCGAGGAACTGGCCCTTGAGATCGAAGCCCGCCGGGCAGCCCGGTCCCGGCCCCGTATGACCTGCGCGCTCTTCTGGAGCCCCGACGAGTTCACCCAACTGCTGGAGACATGGCCCGAGCTGGCCGGCCACTACGGCACCGAGCACCACGAACACACCCGCCACGTCGAGCAGATGCTGCAACGCCTGTCCGTCGAAGGCGAACCCCACCTCGGCATAGCGCACGGCACCGTGAGCGACTTCGAGTCCTTCACCCGCGAGGAGAACCTTGCCCCACAGGACGGTGACACCCGGGCCCACTACGCTGCCGACCTCGCCGCCCGGGGCCAGGCCACCCCGTGGCCTCCGCCCCGCAACAGCCCCTGCTGGTGCGGCTCCACCCGCAAGTACAAGAAATGCTGCGGCAACCCGGCCGCCACCTAACCAAGATCCACGCGGGGTCTTTCACCAAACTCGCGACAGAGCCTGGAAGTTCCCCGGTGGCGGCCAGATATCTCCCCGCCCTCGGATGGTGTGGGTCAGCTGAAGGGCTTCACCCCCTTGCCGGTGGTGGCCTCGGTGAACCTGAACGAATCACCCTGCGTGACCGTGACATGGGCATGGTGAAGTAGCCGGTCGACGGTCGCCGTGGCCAGGGTCTTGGGCATGATCTCGTCGAATCCGGAGGGGTGGAGGTTGCTCGAAACCGCGATCGAGCGCCGTTCATATGCGGCATCCACCAAGCGGTAGAAGCCCTCGGCGGCATCCTCGGAGACGGGCAGCAGCCCGATGTCGTCAACGATGATCAAATCTGAGCGGACGATCTTCGCGAGGGCCCGGGCGATGGAGTCGTCCGCCCGGTGGCGGCGGACCAGGGCGCCGAGGTCCTCGATGGTGAACCAGGCGACAGTCAGGCCGGCTTCGACCGCGGTCTGCCCGAGCGCCTCCGTGAAGTGCGACTTTCCCGTGCCCGACGGTCCACAGACACAAAAATTCTCGCGGCGGCCGATCCATTCCAGGCTCTTGAGGGCGTCCTGAGTGGCCCTTGTCGGCGTACGAGCTGAAGTGCATAGCTGCGTACGTTTGAACGTGCAGAGGTGTCAGGCCACTTCGGTTTCCCGCTCGATGGCCTTGAGGCGGTTCTTGAGTCGGTAGCTCGGGCCGTTGATGGGGACGACTTCGCAGTGGTGGAGGAGCCGGTCGAGGATCGCGGTGGCGAGGACCTCGTCGCCGAAGACTTGGCCCCACTCGCTGAAAGTCTTGTTCGAGGTCAAGATGATGGAGCCCTTCTCGTAGCGCTTGGAGATCACCTGGAAGACCAGGTTTGCTTCCGCGCGTTCGAGGGGCTGGTAGCCGACTTCGTCGACCACGAGGACACTCGGCCGCAGGTAGGTGCCGAGTTTGTTGGTCAGCCGGCCGGCGGCTTCGGCGGTTTTGAGGTTGCGGACCATGTCGTCGAGGCTGGTGAAGTAGATCGAGTAGCCGGCCCGGCAGGCCGCGACGGCCAGGGCGATGGCGATGTGGGTCTTGCCGACTCCGGGCGGCCCGAGCAGGGCCGCGTTCGCCTTGGCTTCCACGAAGGAGAGGGTGGCGAGGTCCTTGATTTTGCGCGGGTCGAGGTCGGGCTGGAACGAAAAGTCGTACTCGTCCAGCGTCTTGTGGTGTGGAAGCCTCGACAGCCGCAGGCCCTGGCGGAAGCGCCGGTCGTCGCGGACGGCGAGTTCCTCGGACAGGACCAGGTCGAGGAACTCGAGGTAGCCCATCTTCGCTTCGTCGGCCCGCCGGATGTACTCGTTGATGGCTTCGGCCAGGTGGGGCAGGCCGAGCTTGCCGGCCGTGCTGCGGACGCGGGTGGAGACCAGCTCGCTCAAGACGTTTCCCTCGTGCTCGGGTGGGTGGTGAAGGGACGGGTGCCGGTCAGCTCGTCATAGACCGACAGCGGCCGACGGCCGACCTCGATCCGGGTGGCCGCGGCCCGGTGCAGCAGGGCCTGCAGCGGACCGGCTTCCTCGCCGGGGACACGCTCGTGACGAGGCTGGGGCGGGACGTCGCCGCTGGTGGTCCGGCGGCCCTGGCCGGTGGGCAGACCGTCCCAATGCTTCTCCTCCACGATGCGGACACCGCGGCCGACTGCCCGCGGGTGCATGGCCAACAGCGTTTCCCCGCTGGCATCAGGGGCGGTCGAGTGCAGCATGACCTGGGACTTTGTAGCCCTGATCTCCACCAGCTGGCGTGGGCGGACCTTGCGGGCGGGCACCGAGTAGAGGTTCCCGCCGAAGGCGACCAGACAGTCCTTGCCGACCGGCCGCAGATGCCGCTCGGCCACCAGATACGGCGTCGGAGGCAGCGGCTTGAGGGCCGCGTGGTCCCGGGCCGCCCGCTCACCGATGACCTCCCGGTGCGTCTTGTGGATCTGGGCCCGCCGCTGCGGCACCCACGCGGCGAACGCCGCGTCCATCTCCTCGACGGACGAGAAGGCCCGCCCGGACAGGACGTGGTCGCGCACGATCAGGACCTGCCGCTCGACCCGGCCCTTGCCCTGCGGCCGGTAGGCGGCCAGGACGTCGATGTCGAAGTCGTAGTGGCCGGCGAAGCCGACCGCTTCCGGGTGCAGCGGGACCGCCTCGCCGGGGGCGACGTGGCGGCGGACGACGGTCTTGGTGCGGTCGTAGACGATCGTCATCGGCACCCCGCCGAAGTGCGCGAACGCCCGCCGGTGGCAGTCGAAGAACGTCTGCAGATCCAGGCTGGTGGTGAAGCAGCAGAACGGGTCACGCGAGTACGACAGCACCATGTGGAAGGAGTAGACCTTGGGAATGCCCAGGTGAGCGAGGGTCTTGCCCTCATCACCCCAGTCCACCTGCGCCTGGGCGCCCGGGATCACCTCGAACCGGCGGTGCATCCCCGCCAGTTCCCTCGGCGTGATGCCCAGTTCCTCGGCGATCCTCGGGCGTGCTTCCTGAACGTAGAGCTTGACCCGCTGGTAGTTGCCGGTGAACCCGTACTCCTTGGCCAGCCGCTCGTGGATCACCGCGGCCTTCATCAGGACCTCGGCCCGAAGCATCGCGTCGATCAGCGGGGCGACCTCATCGACCACCCGCCTGCGTGGCTGCCCGCTCACCGTCCGACGCGGCGGCGACGCCGACCCGTCGGCAGACAAGTACTTGCTGACCGTCCGCCAGTTCAGCCCGGTTTCCTTGGCAACCTCCGACAGGCTCATGGCCCCGGACTCGACCAGGCCACGAAAACGCCGGAGTTCCAGCCAGCGCTGCGGGTCCAAGACCACCATCGACCCCTCTCTGCAACCTTGAACAACAGGCAGCAGAGTGCAGGGCACCGGCCCTCAACACATCAGGAACTATGCACGTTCATCCGTACGTGACTATGCACGTTCACGTGTACGCCGACAGCCCTGGGTATGGAGGACTTGCCCTCGTGCCAGTCGCCGAAGGTCTTGCCGGTGGGGAAGCCGGCCCGCTTGCGGCGGGTGTGGAGGTTGGCGCGGTCGCGTCCGGCGGCTTCCTCGGCCAGCAGGACGCGGACGACCTCGGCGGGATCCCAGCGCTGGGCCTTCGCGGTGGGGATGATGTCGGTTAACGACCTGCGGATGTGCGGGAGTTTGAGCCGCTTGGTGAGCTCGATGGCCTCGGCGAGCGGGTCGCCGTTGGTGCCGGGGACGGTGCGAAGAGGGGTGGCCATCAGTGGACGTTAAGTCCGTTTCTGGTAGCGGCCTCGTCCGGGTTGGGTGAGGAAGCCTTGGCGGACGAGGCGTCCGAGACGAGCACGGGTGACGTTGACCGATGCCTCGTCGGTGGGCATGCCGAGGAGTTCGTGCAGCTCACGGGCCCGGAACTCCTGGTCGGGGTGCTGGTTGAAGGCGTTCACGATGGCCTGGTAGGCGGTGTTCGTCTCGGGCGGTTCGGGTTCGTTTCCAGCCGGTGCGAGTTCGGCGATGACCTTCTGGGTGGTGGTCAGCTTTGCGAGTCGCGCTTCGGTCTCGGTCAGGGCGGTGGTCAAGTGCTCGATCTGGTCGCGTAGTTCACGGGCCCGGTCCCCGGTCTCGTCGTGCTGGGCCTGGAGGCTGGCCAGGAGCTCGGTGATGTTCACGCGGCCAGCTCGAGGGTGTCGCGCCAGGTCGGACTCGGTGTGGTGAGGCGGCGGGTCATGTTCGCGATGGAGGCCCAGTAGACACGCGAGGTGGAGGTGTCGGTGCGGTGGTCGTACTCGCGGGCCAGGCGGCGGTGCAACATCAACGTGCCGTTGACCTGCTCCACGATCCACCTTTTCGGCTGCGGGACGAACCCTTTGACCTGGTCTTCGGGGTTGCGGCGGACGACCTCGACGTCGATGTCCAATAGGGCCCCGTGAATGATGACTTGGTCCTTGAAGCCCTGGTCCACCAGGGCCTTCTCCAGCCGGTTCCCGCAGCGGTCGGCAACCTGGTCGAGCAGGGCGGTGCCGGCGGCGTTGTCGTGGGCAGAGGCGGCCAGCACCACGACGCCGATGATCAGCCCCAGAACGTCCACGGCCAGCCCCCGCTTGCGGCCCGAGACCTTCTTGTTGGCGTCCAGTCCCGTCGTGGTCTTCGGGACACCCGCGGCCGCGCGGACGGACTGGGTGTCGATGATCACGAGGGACGGGTCCTCTAATCGCTTCGCTTTCTCCCGTACCTGGCAGCGCAGGAGCTCCTGAATCCGCTGGTCGAGCCCGTCCTCACGCCACAGGCCGAAGTAGTAGAACACCGCCGACCAGGACGGCAAGTCGTGCGGCAGATAGCGCCACTGACAGCCCGTCCGGTTCTGATAGAAGATCGCGTTCACGACCTCCCGCAGGTCGCAGGACCCGGGATCTCCGGTCGCCGACCGGGCCACCCGGTCCTGCTTCCAGGCCGTGATCATCGGTTCGATCAACGCCCACTGCTCGTCCGATAAGTCGCTGAGGTACGGCTCTCTCTTCACGCCCTACATCTCAGCATGGACATGCCCAGCAGGTGGCCTGCACGGCGATCAGTACCACGATCGAGCGATCACGAACCGAGGAAGATCGGACTTAACGTCCACTCAGAGCTGGTCGCTTTCGTCGTACTCGGAAAGATCAGGAGTGCTGGGGGTGGCGCCGAGGGCGGACCAGGCGGAGGTGCCGGGTTGCAGTGAGTGGTCCTCGCTTCGGCGGACCGGCTCGGCCATCTCGTGGCTGGCCTGGTAGTCGAGGATGGAGAGCAGGTCCTTGTCCGCGAAGCGGGCGGTGACCGCGGCGGTGCCGAGGGCCCGGTCAACTTCCGCTATCGAGTAGAGCTTTGAGAGTGCGACGGCTTCGGCCATCTTTGCCTTGATCCGGCGGACTCCGGTCGCTGCGGCCTCGATCAGCCAGCTCGCGGCGCCGGGCCCGAGCTGGAGGAACGCGGTCTCCTCGGCAGAGGTGGCCCTCGGGGTCCTGTCGCTTTCCTTGTCCTCGCGCGGCGGATAGTGGGCGTCGTCCAGGACCGGCGAGCCCGCCTGGCCGCGCGGATGCCGGGCGACCTCGCGGGCCGAGCCGTGCTCGTCGACGGCGGTGACGATCAGCTCATCGCCGTGGAAACGGGCCCAGACCCGGCTGTCGATCAGCTCGTGCGGGACCGAGTAACGGACCGCTTCGACCGAGATCGTCGACTCCCAGGTGACCCGGCGGGTGGTGCCGAAGGTGGCGGTGAACGGCCGCCTGGGCAGCGGGTGAAGACGGTGGCGTTCCTCCGCGAGACGATCGACGGGTTTGCTCCGAGTCGCCCTGTGAGTACGGGAGTTGACATCATCACAGAACGCCCGGCAGGCCGCTTCGAGCTCGCCGAAGGTCTTGTACTGCTCGCGCAGGTTCACGTCCTTCGGGACCAGATCGGCCTTCGCGATCTTCACCGTGGACTCGCTGCCGCCCTTGGTTTCCGGGTCCGCCGGCAGACATGTTCTGATCGTCGTGCCGTAGTGCCGGGCGACCTCGACGATCTCCGGATTGCGGACCGCGATCCCGGCGACGTGATCAGTGGTGACCGTCTTCTCGTTGTCCGTGAGCACGTAGGCCGGCACTCCGCCGAGCCTGCGGAAGGTGGCGTCCAGAGCCGCGGTGACCGTCGGCAGCGTCTTGTCCCAGATCGGAATGACGACACGGAAGCGGGACCAGGCCAGCCATGCGCAGAACAGCGTGGTCTTGCGGCCCTTGATCACCGGGCCGTCGCCAAAGTCGTACTGAAGCCAGAGCCCCGGCTCGGTCACCCACGGCCGGTAGATCCGGCGCCGGCCGGCCCTGAACTGGGCTTTCGCCTCGGCGACCGTGCGGCGGGTGGTGCGTTCCCCGCCCGCGAAGCCCATCGCGGTGATCCGCTTGTGGACCACGTCCGCACGGACCTTGCCCTGCGAGCGGACCACCAGTTCCTCGATCTTCGGCAGGTAGTCGTCGATCGCGCGGGACCGGTGACGGTGCTGGCCAGGGTTCTGCCCGGCGGCCCGCATCTTCACATAACGGGCCACCGTGTGGTGGTCGCACCCGGCCAGCTCGGCCGCGGCGCGGTAACTCCCCGTGAGGTCGTATGCCTCAAGGATTTCCATGATCTCCCTGCTGTTCTTCACCCGCTCGAGCGTCGCCGAGCAGGACCTGTCGGGGCGAGCGGGGAGAAATCTGGCCGTACTCGGGGAATCCCGTGGCCATCAGTGGGGCCTTAAATGGCCGCCTATGGGGAGCTTGTCATGGCCGCCGTCAGTCATGGCCGCGGGGAACCGCATCTGCCTCAGGCGGGTGGCGGCGGCGTAGAGCTGGTTGCGCGGCGTGGGGGCGGGTGTGGTGGTCATGGCGGGTCCTTTCTCGGGCAGGCGGATCAGACAGACGGACGGGCGGCGGCGGCGAGACGGCGGTCGATCGCGGCGATCCAGGCGACCTTCACGGCCGCGTCCTGGATGAGCTCGGCGCGCAGCTTCACCGGGTCGGACTCGGCCATGGCTTCGGCGTGCTCCTCGTTGGAGATCAGCCGCCACGTCACCTCGCCCGCCTCGGCCGCGGCCTGGCAGTTGGAGCGGGCGATCTCAGCGCCTGCCCGGGAGAACGGGTATCCGGTGCCGTCGGGGTGGTTCTGCTCACCCCACTTGGCGTCCTGCCGTGCCCGCTCCGCCTGGATCTCGGCGAGGACGTGGGCGTCTGGGCCGAGCTCGCGGCCCATGAACACGGCGACGCGGGCGAGGATCGCCGAGCCGAGCATGGTGCCCCAGTCATTGCTGCCGAGGCGGATCGGCGTTTCGAGGATGGCGGCTTCGATCTCGGCGGCGAGCGGCTTGAGCGCGTCGAGGTCGGTGGTGGTGTTGTTGCTGGTCATGTGGGCTCCTGGGTGGGTGTGGTGCGAGTGGGCGCGGGGATCAGGCGGCGGGCTGGCGGTGCTTGGCGGGCAGGTCGGGGTCGCAGTAGAAGCCGATGCTCAGATGCATGCCGTGGTCCTCGACGACCTTCCAGACCGCGACCTCGGTGCACGGCATCTGGCCGTCCTGTTCGCGGTGGTAGTTGGTGGTGCAGTCGTGGAGGTCGGTGAAGTCGGGCAGCACCCAGCCTCTGGCGCTGTGGTGGACGCGGACGGTGGGCTTGCGGCGGGGCATGGCGGGTCCTTTCAGGCGGCGGGGTAGGCGGTTCGGAGTCGGCTGGTGATCCAGGCGTGGCTGCACCGGGGGCAGCGATAGGCGCTGCGTATCTGGGTTCCGTCGGTGCGTTCGGCTCGGGGTGGGATGTTGCGCTGACAGCACTTGGGGCAGGTGTCGGTCACCAGATCGCTCCTGTCTCGCTGTAACCGCTGAACTGGTCGGCGTCGATGGGCCGGTAGGAGATCCAGGGCCACTTCTCGCCCTGCTTGATGAAGGCGGGCCAGTCGCGTTCGTCGCGGCTGCCGCGCCAGGGGACGACGCGCCGGCCGCGGGCGCCTTCGACGTTCTGGGCGGACTTCTCGTCCTCAACCGGGCGCAGGCCGAAGCCGAACTC
Source organism: Streptomyces sp. V4I8 (assembly GCF_041261225.1). Classification (GTDB taxonomy): domain Bacteria; phylum Actinomycetota; class Actinomycetes; order Streptomycetales; family Streptomycetaceae; genus Streptomyces. The sequence goes on along the minus strand of NZ_JBGCCN010000001.1, from coordinate 8,648,776 downwards.
GGGCCAGCGCATCCACAGGGAGCTGCCGAGGGGCCGCAGGGAGCGGGGGCCCATGTTGTTCCCGTGGGGGGCGTGGGCTTCCATTAGGACGGTGCAACCTGCGGTGGCGCGGGCTTCGTCGATGACCACGGAGACCTTGCGGGCGAGCTCTTCGTCGTTGGGGTTGCCGGCGTGGAGTCGGTAGACGGGTCCGATGATCAGGACGTCGGGCTTGATCTTCTCGACGCGACGCATGGTCCAGGCCCGGTCGGACGGTCGGGTGAGGTCGAGGCCGGAGGGGCGGCACTCGATGTGGAACTGGCCGCGCTGTACCGGCTGCTCGAGGGCCTCGGCGGCCGCGAGGAGGGGGCGGAACTTGCGGCGGGAGGCGGCCTCGCCGTTCTCGCAGTCGAGGGTGAGCACCTTGACGGGGTCGATGGTCTCCCAGGTGCGGAACGGGTGGATGCCGGCGGCGAGGGTGACGGACATCTGCCGCAGGAGCGTTGACTTGCCGCCGCCTTCGGACGCGGTGAGGATCAGCCGGTCCTGGCGCTCGAGGAGGCCGGGCACCACCCAGTCGTAGGTGTCCTCGTGCTGGACGAAGTCCAGGATGTCTTCAACGGGCAGGTCTTCGGAGGCCATGCCGCGGTCGCGGAGGTCCCGGGATTCGGCGACGACGCGTTCGATGAGGTCGGTGGTCTCACCTGTGGTGCCGTAGCCGGCCTGCACGGTGCGGGTGCCGAGTTCGATCAGTGAGCGGCGGAGGCCGCGGTCCTGGACGATCTCGGCGTAGTACTCGCCGTTGGCGGCCGTGGGGACGGCGCGGACGAGTTGGTACAGGTACTGGGTGCCGCCGGCGCGGATGAGGTCGCCGGTGTCTGCGAGGTATTTGCCGAGGGTGATCTGGTCCTCGTGTTTGTAGCGAATGGTGATCTTGGGGTGGCGGGCTCTACGCCGCGGCTGCTTCCCAGGCGCGGATGACCGCGGCGATTTCATCGGGACCGGGTTGACCTGCAGGGTTGTGAATATGGCGGGCGGCGATGATCGTCCGGCGAAGCTTGATCACCATGTCGCTGAACGCCGGGGTCGCCTTCGTCGCGTACCAGGGCTGTCGTGCGCGCCGGTCGGCGATGTCGGCGGGGTGGTGCCCGTGGGCGGCGTACCAGAGGACGACGATGGTGTAGACGGCCAGGCCGAAGGGGACGGTGCGCTCCACCGCGCGCCGGGTGCGGTTGCGGGCCTGGCCGACGCCGAGATCCTGGCGCATGTGCTCGAAGATCGATTCGATCGGCCAGCGCGTGCCGTACCGTTCAATGAGGTCGTCGGCGGGACTGACCAGGTCGGTGCTGATCAGAGCGAGGTCGTACGGGCGGGTCGAGTTCAGGTCGCGGATCAGGACGAGGCGGACCGGGAGGTCCTTGAAGGCTCCGTACCACAGGCATTCCCTCTCGGTGATCCACACGAACTCCATGCGCCCGTAACGCTCCACGACGGCAAGGCGCCATGTCGCCGTCTGGGCAATCGCGGTCAGTGAGCCCAGCGCCCTGCCCTTCTTGCGGGGCCGTCCCCGCTTGTTGGTCTTGGGCGGGGTCGGCGCGGACAGGGCGGCGTTGCGCGGGAGTCGGGTGGTGAAGGTGACCGACGGGGGCAGGTCGGCGACCTTGCCGGAGTGGTAGGCAGCGTCGCCGGTGACGTGGAGAGTGCGGCCGGGGAAGAGCGCGGCCAGGTCGTGGACCATCTCCAGGGCCAGGTCGGTGCGGGAGGCGGTGGCCTTGCCCCGCCACAGCCGGGCGGCCACCGGCACAGCGACCGGCTTGGCGAGGAAGGGCAGGCGGACCACGACCGCGCAGATGACCCAGGTGTTGCCGAACCCGAGCTTGTCCTTGCCCCGCCCGGAGCCGTCATGCGCCCACAGCGCCCCGAAGACCTTCCTGCCGACCCGGTGCAGCAGGGTGTCGTCGACGACAGCCAGGATCGGCGCGTCCGCTGGGAGCAGGGCTTCGACCACGGCTCGGGCCAGGCGCAGGCCGAGCTGGTCGGGATCCCACGAGGCCTCAGAGAAGAAGGCGTGGGCCCTGCGGTGCGGCCACAGCCGCGACAGTCCCGCCCCCGTCAGCATCCCGGTGACCGTACGCCGCCCCGTCTGCGCGGCCATCCCGGCCACCAGATGGCAGAACGTCTCGAACGAATGCTTCGTGAAACACGGACGAGTGACCTGCAGAACAAGCAGCAACGACGCCGGTAACGTCATCCCCGGAACCATCAGCGGCAACTTCCTCGCTTCGAGGCGGTTGGATCAACACCGCTGATGGTTCTTCACGTTCAGCCTGACGTTCCGCAAGCCACTCAGCGGGCTCACCCGAACAGGGAAGCCACTATCTGTTCAAGATCACGATTCTCCGCAAAGTCGAGCTGGTCGACGGACAGGCCCCGGGAGTTCATGTGGGCGATGGCGTTGAAGATCAGCTGATGGCGGGGCTGGTAGAAGGCGGCGGACTCGACGACGTCGAGGACTTCAGCGAGGGCGCTCTTGGAGAGCAGGCAGGCACCGAGGGCGCCCTGCTCGGCTTCGAAGTCCTGCGGTGGGACGCGCTCGAGCGGGATGTCCGCGTGGTCGGGCTCGAGGTCGGTGGTCACTTAGAAGATCCCCCTGTCTTCAGGGCTTTGTCCGGCAACGGGCCGGAGATGGCGAACGGGCTTGGCGGGCTGGCGTGGCGCGCCTTCGGGTACGGCGGGGATGCCGCGCCAGCCGGCGAGGAAGTAGCGGGCGAGTCGCGGGGTGCTGCGGGCGCGGTGCCAGGCTTCGACTGCGTCGGCTACGAGGAGATCGATCGGGATGCGCTTGATGATCGATTCGACTTGGAGCCATTCGTTGGCGGACAGCTCCCAGGAGACGTGGATCCCTGCTTGCTGCATGGCGGTGACGAGCGGCTGGCAGTTGGTGGCGATGCGGGGGCCGTCGGGCTTCGGGCCGTCCTGCTGGCTAGCTGAAGAGGTAGAGGAACTCTTGTGGTCAGCTGCTGACCCAACTTGGTTCATCTGCTGACCTAGCTCTTGGTCAGCTCCTGACCCAGTGTCCGGATTGTCTAGGTCACCTGCTGACCCAGTAGCTAGGTCAGTAGCTGACCCAGCCGGAACGTGCAATTTGTAGACATTCCTGGCCTTCTTGCGTCGCTGGTCCTCGAGCGTGGGCGACGTGAATGTCACCCACTTCTCCTCGTCGAGCGTCTTGCGATGAGTGAGCAGCGACCCTTTCGACATCCCCGTGGCCGCCATCAGGGTGCTCAGGGAAGGCTGGAACTTCGCCGGGATCACGCCCGTGTCCGGGTTCGCCCACGTGGCGATCGTCAGCGCCAGCAGGCGCGCGAGGGGCGGCAGGCTGCTCGCCCTCACTGCTCGCTCGAACTCGAACCTGCTGGGCATGGCGTCTTCTTCCTGGCTGTTGCGGATGGGGTTAGTCGGTCGGCTGCTGCCGGGTCAGGGCCGGTCGCGCGGCCGGCGGCCCGCGGTCACGCGGCGGCCCGCAGGGGCTCGCTGATTCCGGCTGCGGCGCGGATGACGGCTTCGGCGAGCGGGACCGGCACGGCGTTGCCGACGGTGAGGTACTGCTGGCCCTGCCGGCCGTGGAACTGCAGGCCGGGACGGAAGCCCTGAAGGGCGGCGCACTCGGCGACCGTGGGCCGCAGGTTCGGGATGTCCCGGTCCTTCCATGCCGCGGTTCCCATGGCCCGCTTCATGGCCTGCCGGGTGCCGTTGCCGAAGGGTTCGGCGCCGCCGGTGTAGGTGCCGCCGCCGGTGACGGACGGGGCTGGGCGCTGGGTGTAGCCCCAGCCGAGTACCTCCGCCATCGACACCATCGGCGGCTGTCCGAGCCCGCCGTGCGTCGGAGCCGGGAGGATGGCCTCGCGCGCCTTGGAGGCGATGAGGACGGCCCGCTTGCGGGTCTGCCCGAGCCCGTAGTCCGCGGCGTCAAGGATGCCGGCGACGGCGCTATATCCCCAGCGGGTGAGGGTCTCGGCGTACTGCTGCCAGACCGGCAGGACGGAAGGCACCTGTTCCATGCAGATCCACTCGGGCTGCAAGTCGTAGTGCCAGCGCATGGGTTCGGCGGTGAGGATGCTGCGTTCGTCGCGGCAGGCGGCGCCGATGGCGGCCCGGGTGTCCTTGCCGCGGGACAGGTCTTCGATGGCCTGGTGCACGAGCGGCAGGTCGAGGAGGCCCAGCTTCTTCCCGGACATGTTGAAGCCGGGGCAGGGCGGGGAGTCGACCTTGCTCAACGTGCGGCCTTTGAAGACCCACGTCGGGTACTGGGTGACGTCGCAGCGGATGGTGCTGTGCCCGGCACCGATGCGGGTGCGGCAGGCGGCCTCGTCCAGCTCCAGGCCGATCTCGTTGTCCAGGCCGGCCTCGGACCAGCCGATGCCGGCGAAGCCGTGGACGGTGAGCTGTGGTCGCTGGATCACGCCGCCACCTCGATCGCGTACTCCGGGTGGTCGCGGAAGGCGTGGTCGAGGTAGCTCTTGTCGACGCCGAGGCGGGCTGCGGTGGCCGCCTTGTTGAGGCCGGCCGTCCGCATGATGAAGTTGGCGTCCTGGGCGACGATCTCCCTGCGGGTGACGCCGTACAGCGGCTCGAAGTCGGGGTCGTCGATGACGTCCATCCGCTCGGCCCAGTAAGCGGGCCTGGGCCAGCGGTTGGCTTCCGCGCGGCGGCGTGCCCTGCTGGCTTCGACCCTCCCGACGCCGTTCCTGTGGGGCCTCTTGTCCTTCAGCTCGTTGTAGGCGTCGATGACGGCCTGGGCGGTGCGGCCGTACACGCGGGGCCGGCCCATTGCGAGCCGCAGGTGGTTGCCAGTGACGCCGATGTGGCGGGCGATGTGCTCGATGGGCCAGCCGATGGCGATGAGAGCCTGGACGCGACGGCGGGTAGCGGTGGCGTCGACGAGTCCGGGCAGGGCGTCTTCCGCCCGCACGGCGAGGATCTTCGAGGCGACGCTGGGGGTGCAGGTTCGCTTGACACCCTTGCGGTTGCCCGCCCGGTTGATGGGCCGGGTGAAGCTGCTGACGGTCTCGGGCGCGAGGCCGGCGATGGCGGCGATGCGCCGGTCGGTGAAGCCTGCGGCGTAGAGGGTGCGGATGTGGCGGCGGACCGGCTCGGCGTCGGTGCGGGTCGGTGTCGAGGTGGTCACGGCTGCGGGTTCTCCTCTCCGGTGTCGCGGAGGTAGTTGATGAGGCGGCGGGTGTGGTCGGGGTCGGCGAGGGGTTCGCGGAGGATGTGGCGGCAGGTCCACAGGTCGTCCGTGTTGGTGCCGGGCTGGTTGTCTGGTGCGGCTGGCGTGCGGCGCCTGTCGCTGCGGATGCCGCGCTGCAGCTGCCACCACGCGACTCCGAATCCGCCGACGATCAGCGCTGCGGCGGTGATGAGGTTGGTCATCGCCGCCTCCTGCTGAGGAGCCAGCCGACGCCGGCGCCGATGCCGCCGCATGCGACGACGAGGAGGTAGGCGACGCCGAGGTTCAGGTGGTTGAGGGCGTCGAGCATCACGCGACCTCCGCCCGGTCTGCGGCGGTGCGGCGCCGGTAGACGGCTATGCGGTGGCCCTTGGTGCTCGGCGCAGTCGACGGCACGTAGTCGCCGGTGCCGATCAGGTAGTTGTGGCTCATCCCGCGGAGCACGCCGGGGAGGACGCCGGCGGCAACCTCAGGCAGCTGGGCGCGCAGGTCGTTGGCGGAGACGGTGTCGTGGTCGCGCATCCAGATGAGGACGGCCTGGGCGACGACCTTGCGGTCCCAGTCCGAGGCCTGGCGCAGGAGTTGGGCGAGGGTCTTGTCGCGGACGTCGCCGGCGACCTGCTCGGCGAGCGTGAGGCGAGGCATGGCGTGCTCCCTTCCGGGTGTGGTGTGGTGAGTCCCGGGCCGGCCGCATTACGGGTGCGGCCGGCTCAGACGTGTGCGGGCTAGTCGACGAGCTCGCCCTCGACGGGCTCGTCGTCGTTGGTGTCGTTGGCTTCGGCGTCCATCCGCTCGGCAATGGCCATGAGCTGCTTGGACAGTTCGTCGCGACCCTTCGGGTCGACGTGGCCGTTGGCGCTGGCGCGGCGCCACACATCCCGCACGTCGTCGGAGGTGAGGGCGCCTTCGGCTTCGGCGAGGTAGTCCGGCCGGGGTGCCTCGATGGCGGCAACGGCCTGGCCTCCGGCCGGGTCCAGTGCGGTCGCGGCGGTCATCGGCCCGGTGAGCGCCTGCCGCGGAGTGACGCCCCGGAGTTCGACCACGACGACTGGGAACTTCTTCGTCTTCCCCTCGCGCACGACCTGGCGGGGTTCGATCCGCAAGGTGACCGGCACGAAGCCTTTGCCGTCAGTCCCGGCGAGGACCATGTCGACCATGCCGCCCCACTCGGACGCCGCGTAGAACGAGTGGGTCTCGGCCCGCCACATGCCCATGCCGGACAGGTCCGGGAGCATCACGTTCAGGCGGGAGGTGGCGGAGCAGACGGTGCCCTTCTTCTTCTGATGCCAGTCCTCACCGAACTGGCGGGCGCAGATGCAGGGCTGGCGGGACAGTAGTTCGGTTTCGCCGTCACAGCGGCGCTGACAGCCGCCCTTGGTCCACAGCTCGTTGTACTGGTTGAGCGGGTCGCCCGGAGTGATGAGCGCCTCGATGGCCGGGACCCGAGTGATGACCCGCCACTGGCCGATCGTCGAGTTGAGCGGGGTCCACGGCTCCGCCTCGCCGCCCCACAATTCGGCGGCGCGGCGGACATGCTCCTCGCTGTGGGAGGTGACGATCCAGGTCGCGGAGCGGGCGGGCCCGTTGCCCTGAGTGAAGCCGGTGCGGAGCCGGCCGTGTTCGGCGGCGCGGCGCTGGATGTTGAGGAGGCGGGAGCCCATCGTCAGGCTGCCTTTCGGGTCGACTGCACTTCGGCCGGGGGCGGCAGGAGCGCGGGGTAGGCGGCAGGGGCGGCGTGCAGCCACTTGGTGGTCTCCAGCGCGCCGCGGAAAGCGCGGTGGGTGCGCCGGTTACCGGGCATGGGCACGAGGGCGTGGGAGCGCTGGCGGAGGTTGAGGACGCCGGTGCGCTGTATGGCTGGGACCGGGCCGTCGGTGTCATCCGGTAGCCACACGCATTCGGCGAATCGCAGCGCGGCCAGCTGCATGGCGTTCTCGGGGTAGACCGACGAGGCGGGCCGCGTGGCAGATGTCTTGTAGTCGATCAGCCACAGCTGTTTCGTGCGCCGTCCCCGGATGCGGCGCCAGCCGGTGCGCAGCAGGGCCATCAGGTCGCCGGTGCCGGCATAGCCGAGACGGCGGTGAGCAAAGGTGATCTCGGCGGCGACGATGTCGTCTTCGAGGTCGACGCCCCACCGCTCCCAGAACAGGGTGAGCTGCCGGGCGTAGGGGTCGACTTCAGGGTCGGGCTCGAACGGGGCGCGGAGGGCCATCTTCTCGGCGCGCTTGTGGATGCGGGTGCCTAGATCGGCGGCCCTGTCGCGGGCGTCTCGGTGGACGGCCTTGATGTCCTTGAGGAGCTGCTCGCGGTCGTGCGGGGCTCGGCGCGCCACGTCGATGCGGTTGTCGACGCAGTACTCGGCGGTGAGCTTGACGGCCCATGGGACGAGCGCGAACTTCGCAACGCCCGCGGAAAGAACGTTCGTGACGGAGACCAGGTCGGGGCCGCCGGCCGGGTCGCGGTAGTAGCGCCCATTGTCGGTGTCGTAGGCGTGGCGGGGGTCGGTCATGCGACGCCGTCCAGCGGCATCGGGCGGGCGCACGGCTCGCACAGTCCGGCGGGGGTGTTGGGCCCGTCGTCCTTCTTGCAGCGGATGCATCGGCCGGCCGCCAGGTCCTGCAGCCGCTCGACGCCGTTCGGGTCGTAGTGGATGGCCGTGACCGCAGCTACGTACTCGGGGAATCCGGCGGCGAGCCGGCCGAGGTTGGTGGGGTCGGCCGTGCCCATCGCGGAAAGGAGCGCGGTGGTGAACGATCCAGCCTGGTAGCCGCCCTCGCGGCCGTAGTGGAACAGGACGTGTGCCGCGACGTCCGGCGGGATGGTGGGGCTGGTGGTGCTCATGTGGTCTCCAAATGGGTGTGCGGTTGGGCGGGCAGCCGCCCCAGGCCTGGGGGTGGGCGGGGCGGCTGCCCTGGGGTGGCGGCGCGGAGAGGAGGGCTCGACGCGTCCGCCGGCTATGGGGCTGTGGGTCAGGCGGCGGCTGGCTCGGCGGCTGCGGTTTCCTCACGCTTGGCGGCCAGCCAGGCGTCGAGTTCGCGGCGCAGTTCGAGGTCGGCACCCTCGCGACGGATCGGCATCTGCGCGCCGATGAAGTCGGCGGCAACGACGAGCGACAGGCGGCCCTCGCCGGTGGACCACATCTGGACGGGCTTCGGCAAGTTCTTCCAGGCACCGAAGAACTTGGGGTCCATAGCCGTCTGCACGCCGGCGGCCGGCTTCTCCAGGGCGGGCAGCAGGATCTTGCGCCAGTCGAGCGGTTCCTTGGCATAGGGGCTGAGGTCGACGGCGATGCGGTGCCCGCGCTCCCCGGACAGGATCAACTGGTCCTTCGTGCGCTCCAACTGGACAGTGTTGGCGTCGAGGAGCTTGACCGCGGCGGCCACCTCAGGCAGCTGCGTGCGGTGGACGATGGCGGACCACGGCTCGTCGTCGCCGCCCGTGACCTGGGTGCGGGCGACGGCAATCGTGAAGCGGTTGGTGGCCATGGCGTACAGATGGCGGCCGTCGTGGTCGAAGGTGATGCACTGAACGGCCTCGGCGTCGATCAGGTTCCCGACGTGCGGGCGGGTCTGTGCGACAAGGCGGCTGAGGGTGCGGTCGGCGATGGTGATCACGGCTGGGTCTCCTGGTCAGGCGGCGGCTTTGGCGGGGTCGCGGATGGGGACGACGGCGTACCGGTAGCCGTCCTCGTCGACCGGTTCGATGAGGGCCGGGGTGATGGGCGTGGTGAGGTTCAGGTGGACCTGGCCGGCGATGGGGGTGAGCCCGTCGGTGAGGAAGTCGGCGTTGATGGCCATCTCGAACTCGCTGTGGTCCCCGTCGTATTGGGCGTCGACGGTGATGCGGCTGGAGGCGTCACGGCCGGCGCGCAGGGTGACGTCGCTGCCGTTCGTGTTGATCCACAGGAGGGTTCCGTCGGACACGGTCATTGCCGCCTGCACGGCCGCCGCGAGTTCGCTGGCGTCGCCGGTGATGGTGCCGGTGAACTGGGTGGGAACCTGCGTGTCGACCTTGTGCGGGAACAGTCCGGGTTCGATCAGCAGGGTGGAGACGGCCCGGTTTTCGGTGATGAGTGCGGCGGTGCCCTCACCCTCTTCGGGCAGCGCGATCTGGAGGGCGCCGTCGAAGGTGCGGGCGTTGTCGGCCATCACCTTCGACGGCAGCACGCCCAAGCCCGCAGCCTCGCCGTCGCCGCGCCAGGGCAGCCAGGCGGTGGCGATGCGGAACCGGTCGGTGGCCGACAGCATCAACTGGTCCCCGACGACTCGCAGTCGGATCCCGGCCATCCCGGCGAATGAGCCGGACGCCTTGGGGTCGATGGCCCGGTGCACCCGCTGGTAGGCAGTCGCGAACTCGCCGCCGTCCACCGTGCCGTGCGTGCCTGGAAGGCCGGGCAGTGCCGGGTAGGTGTGCGGGTCGATACCGGGGATGTTGAACTCGGCGGCCGGGGTGGTGACGGTCAGGCTGTGGTCGCCGGCCAGGGTGACGTCGCTCTTACGCAGGCTTCCCGTGATGTCGGCGAGCATCTGCGCCGAAGCGACGATCACTCCGGGTTCTTCGACGTCGGCGGTGAGGGTGGCGTGGGCGGCGGTTGCGCCATCCCACACGCTGATCCGCAGCTGGTCGTCGCCAGCCTCCAATCGGGCGCCGAGCAGGACCGGGTTGGCGGCCTTGTTCGGGGCCTGCCGGGCCGCCCACTTGGCGGCGGCGGCAAGCTCGGCTTGAGGGGTCGTGGCGCGCATCAGGCCACGTCCTCGACGGTCTCGTCCGTCTCCTCAACGACCTCGTTGGTCGGCTCAGGCTGGGAGTATCCCTCGGTCTTCAGGTCGGCGAGGGGGAACAGGAAGGGCTGGTCCATTTCAATCTCCGTGGGATGCTGATGTCGGATCCCCAGGCGATGTCAGCGTCCGGGGCTTCTTGTTGGGCGCCGGCCGCGGCGGGAGGGTGCACCGCCGGGCCGACGGGTCAGGCGGTCGGCTCGGCCTGGTCCTTGACCCAGCCGGGCACGTGGTCCGGGCTGCGGCGGGCCTGCGGTGTCTGGTTGAGGGCGACGACCGGCCCTTCGGCGAACCGCTCCTGCAGGGTCCGCAGGTCGATCTCCTGGGTCTGCGCGGCTGCCGCCTCGGCGAGGACGCTGACCTCCAGGCGTCGTTCCAGGCGGGTGATCTGCGCTTCAAGGCCCCGCACGATCTCCCCGTGGCGTTCGTCGATGCGGGCGATGACCTCGGCGTGCTCGTGGTGCAGGTCGTCGAGCTGGACCACCAGGGTCTTGATGCGGAGGTCGGCCCAGGACTGCTTCAGCCGCAGCCGTTCCACCTCGTCGATGGCGCGGTGCTTGGGCTTGCGGGCCGGCCGGTCGAACAGGCCGAGGCGGATGGGCAGCAGGTCGGTGAGGGTGCTCACTGGCCCTCCCGGCTGGCTCGGATGCGCTCGATGACGAGCAGCAGGGGCAGCGGTGCGATGAGGACGAACGGCGCGAGGTAGATCACTGCTCGCCTCCTTTCAGGCGCTGGTTTTCGGCGGTTGCTGCGATCAGTTGGGCTTCGAGTGCGATGACCTCGGCCTGGCCGCGGACGATGGCGAGCCGCATCAGGTCGTTGGCGAGGCCGGCGATCGGCGACAGTCGCGTCGGCGGGGCGGTCACTGTGGGTCCCGGCGGGCGAGCCAGCGGGCGTTGGCCGCTGCCGCCTTGTAGACCAGGGCCACGTACAGGGCGACGATCGCGGCGGCGAGGACGGGGTTCACGCCGCCTCCTCGGTGAGTCGGTTGAGGTAGGCCTCGTAGGAGTCGACGGAGTCGTCGGGTTCGGGCGGCGTCCAGCCGAGCCAGGCGGCTATGCCGGGGACGACGATCGTCGGCGGCAGGGCTGCGAGGTCGATGGCGGCCATCACGCGGCCTGCTGTTCGTGCCTGCGCAGCCACTGGCGGCGCTGTTCATAGCGGGCGTGGACGCGGCAGACTCGTTCGACCATCTCGGTCGTGGTCCACGGCTTGGCACCTTGGGCGCGGCGGGCGAACTCGGCCTCGACGCGGGCGACCGCATCCTGCTCCAAGTCGGCCAACGGGCGGGGCTCAATGACGGTCGCCATGTCAGGCCACCGCCTCGGTGACGAGGGCGAGGTTGGGGGCGTAGCCGATGAGTTCGACGTGGGCGTCTGCGACGGTCGCGGCAGCCGACAGGACGAGCGTTGTGCCGCCGGACTGCGTGTTGTGGCGTACTGCCTCCGCGTCGATACCGAGGGCCTCGCGCCACGCCTCGAACCCGTCGAGGTCGCCGTGGACGGACAGGCTCAGGCGGTGCGGGTAGTGCGGTGACACGCCTACGTGGGGCGCCGGGAGGTTCGGGTGGTCGGCGAGCAGCAGGCGCATGAGCGCCATCGGGCGGGCCAGGTCAGCGAACGTCGTCATGACGCCTCCTTCGAAGCGTGGTAGGTGGGTTGGGCGGCCAGGCGGGCGGCCCACTCGGGGTAGTCGTTGTTGCTGGCGACGGCGGCGTGGGTTTCGATCAACCGGACGTCGAGGGCGTAGGCGATCCGGTCCGACTCGCACCACGCCGGGGCGGTCACCCGGGCGGCCAGCAGGCAGGCGATGGCCTTCTGCTCGGCCATGTGCGCCTCAACGTCGGCGCGCGGCACGTCCAGGCGGGAAAGGTCGACGGTCATGACGCCGCCCCCTCGGCCCGGAGCCGCCGGATCTCGCCGATCAGCCGGTCCCGCATGCGGGCCACGACGGCGGCAGCGTCCGCGTCCATCAGCTCGGTGAAGTCCAGCGCGGCGTAGTCGGCAAGCTCGGCATCCGACAGAGCGGTTGGACCAGCCGGCATCGGCAGGGCGCCGTACTCGGCGACGGCCTCGGGGAGGGAAGTGATCGGTTCGGTCATGTCGCACCGCCCTGCTCCGGCCAGGCGGGCAACTCGGTGATGAACTCGTCGGGCACCGTGGCCGCGACCAGCGTCACCATCTCGGTGTGGCCGATACGCGCCTCAAGCTCAGTGCTGTAGCGCTGGCAGTCCTGATCGGCCCAGTCGCCTTCGCCGAAGACCATCGTTTCGAAGAGGACGGGCTCTCCGCCGACGTGGTTATGGTCGAGACCGAGCCACACCGTGGACACCAGGTGGACTAGGGACCGGTCCTTCGAGGCGACCTCGGTCAGACCGACCCGCTTGTACTCGGCGTTTCCTAGAAGCTCGTTGGCCGTTGCGACGTCGATGGGGTTGCCGCCCCTGTCGTACCAGTTCATGCCGCACCGCCAGCAGCTTCGTGGCGGGCGCGGGTTTCGCGGTCAGCCATGACCGCGGACCAGAACGTGTAGAAGAGGCAGTCGAGCGCCTCCGCCTTCTCGTCCTCCGGCAGGGAGTCGAACGCGATCCGGCCGATCTCCTCGACCTCAAACCCCTCCGGGTGCGTGTCGCGGAGCATCTCCTCCGCCTCGTTCCACATCGCCTGGAACGGGGAGATGACGGGGACCGACGACGTGATGCGGTCGAACTCAGTCAGGTCGAATTGGCTCATCGGGCCACCGCCTGACCAGCGGCTGTGAGAGCAGCGGCGACGATGACCACGGCCGGGACGGTGCTATCGAAGGCGACCGACCAGGAGTTGTCAGGGGCGTCGATGCCGGAGTCCAGCTCGTCGTTGGTCTCGACCCACACCGCGCCGTTCGGCGCCACGCACTGGCCTCGGGAGTCCTCGCTCCAGCCTGCTGCGGCAGTGCATCACGGACGTCGTCGCGGTACTGCTCGCCGCCCTCGGCAGGGACGGGCAGGGCGCGCAATGCACGCGCCCCGGCGTTCGGGCCCTTGACCGGCACGTGGGGGTCGTCGCGCCGCGGCGTCCAGTGGCCTGCGGGCTTTGAGCATTGGCCACCGCCAATGAACTCGAAGTCACACAGCTCGGTGACGGGTGAGGTTCGATTGACCTCGGTGGCGGGTGGGATGATGTCAGGCAACGGTTCGCCCTTCTCTTCTGGATGGTGTGGGTGGATCGCGCGGCCTTGGCCGCGGCGCCCCTGCTGCCGGTGTGTCAGAGCCCGGCGGTGGGGGCTTTGCCGTCAAGCGGCGGCGCGGGCCGGCTTGCGGCGGGCGCCTTGAATGGGCACGGTGCGGGTCGCCCTGTGGTAGGCGTCGAGGTCTTCGCGGGTGACGACGATGACGCCGCCCGGAACGCGCTGGCTGCAGGGCAGGAGGCCGGCCTTGATGGCGCGTCGCACCGTGTCGTAGCTGCAGTGCAGGAGCCAGGCGGTTTCGCGCAGATTGAAGAAGGGCGCGTTGAGGTCCCGGGGCTCGGTGGGGGTCCGAGGGGACTGCTTCGTAGCCACTTCACTTCCTTTCTGGGGGGTCCACGTTGGGGGCGAGGAGTTCGGTCTCGGTCGCTTGCAGGGCGGCTCGGAGCGCCTGGTAGGGGCCAGGTCTCATGCGGGTGCGGACACCGCGCTCCACCTTTCGGAGGTAGTTGGCGGTGATGCCGACCAGGTCGGCGAGCTGCTGGACTTCCATCCCCGCGGACATGCGCTTGGTGCAGATAGCCGTCCCGTCCACCGTGTAGGTGGTTGGGGTTTGCGCCACACAGAGAACATACCCATAGATGCCCAACATGTCTAGGCATCTGTGAGCCCCTGTGTGCAGTTAATGCCCACACATGCCCATTGAGCTGCGTAAGTGTGGGATAGAGATTGGGCCGAAGTGCGGTCTAGTCCTGGCTGGTCCCCGCCAGTCCTGCCAAGATGAGGGCATGCCACCCGCCGAGAATCGCGACTACGAGTCGCTGGCGACGCTCGCCCGCCGCCGCCGAGCCGAGCTCGGCCTTGCCCTGAACGACAAGAACGCTGCAGCCGGCGGACTCTCCAACCGGACTTGGCAGCGCGTCGAGAAGGGTCTTCCGATCCGAGAGACCAACTACGTCAAGGTTGACGGCCTCCTGCGGTGGGCCCCCGGTAGCTGCCTCAGGGTTCTCGGGGGTAGCGAGCCGGCACTGGTGGAGGAGATGAGGGACCCAGCCGCCTCAGGTGTCCAGAAGTCGGCCATCCCGGACGAAGTCATCGAGAAGCAGGCGATCGAGACGGTGCAGTTGGCGCTGATCGCCACAGCCAAGGGCACGTCGGCCGAGGAGATTCGCGCGATGAGTGAACGCGCAGTGCACGATCTGCGGGAACGCGGCCTGATCTAGCCGAGGTTCAGCCGTTCGGCGTACAACCATTTGCTTTTACGGGTTTGTTACATCTTCTGCACGCATCACTTCAGTCCCAACCGGTCCCAACAGGTCTCAAACGTGGCAGAGTCGTGACACGTCCTCGGAGGCTTCCCTGACGGCGACTCATAGGGGGAGCCATGCTGCAAAGAGACGCACTCATAGTCGACCACGGGCCAAGCTTCACCGGATCAGCAGCCCGCACCGACACCGGGATCGTCTGTGTGGTTCCGAGCCAGACTCGCGGAAGACCTGAGGTAAAGGCCACGATGCGGGAGTTGGTGAGGGACCTTGGTGGTGAATGCGGTCACTGCCCGCACTGTCCTCTCGGACAGGCTGGCTGAGATCATGGTGAACACGGCGCTCCGGCGGTAGGGGTACCTGCCGGGCGGCCGTGCCACCACAGCAGCAAGGGGGCAACATGGCCAGACGCGCGCAGGACATCTACGTAGAGTGGCGGGGCGGCACCTGCCGCGTGAAGTGGTGGAACGGCGAGTACCACGACGACGGCCGTAAACGCTTCGAGTCCAAGGGCGGATTCACCGACGAGGATGAAGCCTTCCAGCACGGCCAGGACAAGCTGTACGAGATCCGCCACGGCACGCACGTCAAGAACCGCGACGGCGCGACCCTCATGTCCGACTGGCTTGACAGCTGGCTCGCCGGCCTGGACCACGCCCATCTGACGGAACGCAACTACCGGTCCATCGTCGAGACCCACATCCGCCCGTATTTCAAGAAACGGAACGCCGCGGTCGCCGACATCGACGTCATGGCCTACCGGGCATTCCGTAAGCACATCAACAGCGTGCTGAAGCCGAACACGGCGAAGAAGGTCATGACCATCCTCGGGATGATCCTCGATGACGCGGTGCCGAGGCTCATCAAGGTGTCCCCCGTCGAACGCACCCGACGCCGCGGCAAATACACGCGCAAGCCCAAGGAGCGTAAGCGGGACATGATGCCGGAAGCGGTCGAGCAGCTTGCGGTCAACGCCCGAACCTTGCTGGGTGAGCCGGGCTACGTGTTCATCTGGACGATGGCGATGACCGGGATGCGGCCCGCCGAGTTGTACGGGCTCACCCGCGAGTATTGCTATCCCAACTGGCCCGGCGCCGATCTGCGCCTGAACCCGGACGAGCAGGACCGCTACGAGGACGACCTGGAGCGGTACGGCAAGGGCGACGGGCTGATGCCGGCGATCCGTGTCGAGCGGCAGGTGCAGTACAAGGGCGGCTCGCTCACCTTCATGCCGCCAAAGTACGAGAGCTACCGCACGCTCGTGGTGCCTCAGTTCCTGGCCGGGATGCTGGAGAAGCTACTGGAAAGCCACGACAGCAAGTGGGTGTTCCCTGCCCTGGAGGGTGGCAGCCTCGGGGTGGTGAACTTCGACTACCGATGGTGGCGGCCGATGGCGGATGGCGCCGACGAGCGCAAGGCGAAGCAGGCCCGCTGGAACAGGCCCGCCATCCCTGCGGTGCCGTCGTTCGCCGGTAGGCGCCTGTACCTGCTGCGGCACGGGGCGAAGGCGTGGCTGGATGAGGACGGGCACAGTCGCTACGCGGTGGAGGCCCGGATGGGGCATGAGCTGCCGGGGGTCGAGGGGACGTACAGCAGCGTGACAGTGCCGATGGAGCAGGGCATCATGAAGACGTTGCAGGAGCGGTGGGAGCGTCTGCAGGAGAAGGCTGGGACTCAAGGCGCCTAGCTTCTTTCCCACTTGTTTCCCACTCAGGGGACTGGGGTCAAGGTTCGCGCAGGTCAGGGACGTCTGCGGGCCTGATCTATCGAGTACTACGACTTCTTCATCTACGGCAGCGCCGCCGCGCTGATCTTCCCCGAGGTCTTCTTCGACGAGTCCGACCCGGCGACCGCCACCCTGCTGTCGCTGGCCACGTTCGGTGTCGCGTACGCCGCCCGGCCGGTCGGCGCGCTGTTCCTCGGTCACTACGGCGACCGGCTGGGCCGTAAGAAGATCATGGTCTTCACGCTGATCCTGATGGGCGTGTCGACGTTCCTCATCGGCTGTCTGCCCACCCGTGACCAGGTCGGCACCCTCGCGCCCGTCCTGCTGGTGCTGTGCCGGGTGCTCCAGGGCATCTCGGCGGCCGGCGAGCAGGCCAGCGCCAACTCGATGACCCTGGAACACGCGCCACCGCACCGGCGCGGCTTCTTCACCAGCTTCACGCTGAGCGGCACCCAGGGCGGGCAGCTGCTGGCCACCCTGGTCTTCATCCCGGTCGCCGCGCTCCCGGAGGAGCAGCTGCTGTCGTGGGGCTGGCGGGTTCCGTTCTGGATGAGCATCGCGGTCGCCGTCGTCGGCTACGTCATCCGCCGCAAGCTGGACGAGACGCCGGCCTTCGAGCAGCAGGCCGCGAGCGAGGGCGTCGCCAAGATGCCGCTCGCGGTGCTGATGCGGGAGCACTGGGCGGATGTGCTGCGGGTGATCGGCGGTGCCCTGGTCGCCTCGGTCAGCACGATCTTCACCGTGTGGGCGCTGTCGTACGCCACGAGTGACTCGGTCGGGATGAGCAGGTCCTCGATGCTGTGGGTGGGCGCTCTCGCCAACCTGGTCGCGCTCGCCGCGATCCCGCTGTGGGCCACGCTGTCGGACCGCATCGGGCGCCGCCCGGTGTACCTGATCGGCGCGGCGGGCAGCGCGGTGACGATGTTCCTCTACCTGTGGGCGATCTCCACCGGCTCCTACCCGCTCGTCCTGCTGCTGGGCATCATCGCCTTCGGCGTGGTCTACAGCGCCGCGAACGGCGTGTGGCCCTCCTTCTACGGCGAGATGTTCTCCACCCGGGTCCGGCTGTCCGGCATGGCCATCGGCACGCAGATCGGCTTCGCGGTCGCCGGTTTCGCGGTCACCTTCGCCGCGCAGATCGCCGGCCCGGACGGCGACGACTGGTCCGCGGTGGCCCTCTTCACGGCGGCCCTGTGCGTGCCGCCGATCGTGGCCGCCCTCTCCGCCCGCGAGACCGCCAAGGTCCCGACCGAACAGCTCGGCGAACGGCCCTCCGACAAGAAGGCCCAGCGGGAGACGGTCGCGGCCTGATCCCCTCCCTGGATCCACTCGCTCCACCGGTTCCACTGGTCACTCAGGCCCCCTGACGCCGAGACAGCGCCGGGGCCTGAGTGATGACATGGGGCGGCGCTACGCGTTCGACCACGCCCTCCTGCACAGCACCAGCCGGTAGCCGTCCGGGTCCTCGATCGTGACGCCCCACTCGTTCCAGTACGGATTGGGCGACTGGACCCGCTTGCCGCCGTGCCGCTCCAGCCGGGCCACCAGGTCGTCCGGCACGGCACCGTCCACGTAGACGACGAGGAGGTCCTCCTCGGTCGGGCGGGGTTCGACCGGGTGGGCGGGCTCGTGGACGAGTTCCAGGTGCCAGCCGGCGTCCGGCCAGCCCAGCATCAACAGGTCGTGCTCGCCCGGTTCCGGGCCGCCCACCGCCCGCCATACGACAGCGAGTCCGAGCCCCTCGGCCCAGAACCGCTCCGCCGCGGCGAGGTCCCGGGACGGGCGGGCGATACGGATGTGGCTGCGGCCGTTGACCGGCATGTCGACCCCCCTGCGTCCGACGTCCTGATGAGCGTTGATCCACTCGGCAGCGTAGGCGGCTCGGATCCGCCGGAACCATCGGTCATCGGCCCTCGGCCCGGCGCCCTAGGCCCTGTCGGCCGCCACAGCCCCCGTTGACAGTTGACGTTTCACGCAAGAACATCGGCCAGATCGAACAGAAAAGAACAGCATGACCAGGCTTCGCGCGCACCGGCCGGATTCAGGGGCGGCCGGCGTGCGCGAACCTGACCTCCGCGCCCCGACTGCCGGACCGTACTTCCGCTCCTCAACGACGACTTCCGGCTCCCCCGGCCATGTCTCCACCTCACTCCGAGGTGATCAACCCCGGCGGCGGGCAGGAAAGGTGACGGATGGTCAGCCGCGATTGGCTCCCTTCGGGATGCCGTAGACCCGCTCCACGCGCAGCCGCAGCACCAGCCGACCGTCCCGGACCATCGCCGCCCGGAAGTCGTCCCAGTCGGGATGCTCGCCGAGGACGTCCCGATAGAGCCGGACGAGCTCCTCGACCGTGGCGTCGTACGGGCCATTCGCGACCGGCGACAGGTCTGCCGTGCCCTCGGCGACGGTGTACGCCCGTCGGTCGGAGCTCGTGACGTGGTACGACGCCCTGGGGTCCCGGCGCAGGTTGCGGGTCTTGGCGCGGTCGTCGGTGATCGAGACGCGGATGATCCGCTCGTCGGGGTAGTAGGCGTGGCCGACGTTCGACAGCTGCGGCCGGCCGTCGCGCTTGAGGGTGACCAGCACCCCGCCGTGGCCCTCGGAAAGCAGCCCGAGCAGTGCGTTCTGAGTGGCGTCCTGAGTCATGCCTGAATCAACCGTGCCGAGGAGTCCGCCCATTCCCCTCCGGCCCCTCGCCCACCCCCTTTCCGTAGACAGTGTCTACTCGATCATGGTAGACACTGTCTATGGAGGAATCGGAATCCGCGACCGGGCTGCGGGCCCGGCTCATCGACGTCGGCGTGGATCTAGTGGCCCACGAAGGCGTACAGGCGCTCACCCTGCGGGAGATCGCCCGCCGGGCGGGCGTCTCGCACGGGGCGCCGCGCCGCTACTTCCCCACTCATCTGGAGTTGCTGTCCGCCATCGCACGCCGCGGCTTCGAAGAGCTGGGGCGGCGGGCCACCATGGCCACCGTGGCCGCCGAGGGCGGTGCGGCGAGCCCGCGGGCGCAGGTGGCAGCGCTGGCGGGGATCTATCTGGAGTTCGCGCTGGGCAATCGCGGCATGTACGAGCTGATGTTCCGTCATGATCTGCTGGAGAGCGGCCATCTGGGCCTGCGGGACACCAGCCTGCCCCTCTTCGGTCGCATGGTGGACCTCGTCGGGCGGGTACGCCCCGACGCCGACGCCCGCCTCCTCGCGGGCGCGCTGTGGGCCAACCTGCACGGCATCGCACAGCTGTAGGGCTGGGGAAGTCTCCAACTCGCCACGGGTAGCGAGGACTTCGCACCATTGCTGCGGTCGGCCCTGGACGCGCACCTCGGGCCGGTGAGCGAGTGAACCCGCGGCTCACGCTCGCGAGCAGCGTCGTCGGGGCCGTGGTCGTCGCGCTCGACGGCACCGTCCTGACCATCGCCCAGCCCACCCTGCAAGGCGACCTGGACGCCTCCTTCGAACAGGTCCAGTGGACCAGCACCGGCTATCTCATCGCCGTGGCAAGCCTGTTGGTGTTCGCCGGGCGCCTCGGTGACCGGTACGGGCACCATCGCCTCTTCGGTATCGGCATGCTCGGCTTCGGGGCCGCCTCGGCCGGTATCGCTCTGGCGCCCGGTATCGGCTGGGTGGTCGGGCTGCGGGCCGTGCAGGGCGTGTTCGGTGCGCTGTTGCAGCCGGCCACGCTCGGGATGCTGCGGGCCGCGTTCCCGCCCGACCGCCTGCGGGCGCCGATCGCCGTACGGGCCGCCGCGATCGGAGTGGCGGCCGCCGCCGGGCCGGTGGTGGGAGGTGCGCTGGTGGCGGGGCCGGGCTGGCGGGCCGTATTCCTGCTGAATGTCGTCCCCGCCCTCGTCCTCGGCCTGCTCGCCCTCGCCGTACGGCCCCCGCACACGGCCCCTCCCGCCCGGCTCGACCTGCCCGGAGCGCTCCTGCTCGCGGTGACCCTGGCCTGTCTGGTCCACGCCCTCGTCGCGCTGCCGGGGTGGGCCCTGACCGCCGCGACCGCCGCGGTCACCGGCGTGGCCTTCGTCCGGCACGAGCGCCGTACCGCGAGCCCGCTCCTGCCGCCCGACGTCATCGGGTCGGCGGCCGTCGGCTCGGCGCTCGGCATGCTGGTGGCCGCGTCGGCGGCATTGTCGGGCACGCTGTTCGTCGGCACGTTCCTGTTGCAGGACACGCTCGGCCTGGACCCGTTCCGCAGCGCCCTGGTCAGCCTGCCGCTGGCCCTGCTGATGGTGGTGGCGGCGCCCGCCTGCGCGGTGCTGCTGCGCCGGGCCGGGGCCCGCCGGACGACGGTGGCGGCGATGGCGGTCCTGGCGCTCGGGATCCTGGTCCTCTCCCGCGCGTCGGCCGTTCCTGTGCTGTGCGCCGGGTTCGCCCTGGTGGGGGCGGGGTTCGGCACGGTGATGGTGGCGGCGACCCATGTCGTCGTACGGGAGGCCGCCGTCGGGTCGGCCGGTGTGGCGGGCGGGCTGCAGCAGACCGCGATGAACGTCGGGCCGGTACTGGGCGTGGCCGCCGCGACCGCCCTCATGGGGGCGCGTGGCGGCTCCGGGCTGCCGCTCGGTGTCTTCGCCGTGCTTGCCCTGGCCGGTGTGGCCCTGGGCCGGTGGCTGCCGGGACGGCATGCCGCGCCGAACGACGATCATGGCCAATCGACGGACCGTACACGTGTTCCTGCGCGACGATGAGATCAGAGGCCGTTCCGTCGGGGTATGCCGGAGCGCACCCTCGTCGTACGTATTCGGAGGAGAACGATGGCACTGCTGACACAAGAGGTCGACCCGGGTGAGGTCGGGCTGGACGCGAAGGCACTGGACCGCCTCGACCAGCACCTGGCCCACTATGTCGACGAGGGGCGGATACCCGGCTACCTGGTGTCCGTCGCCCGCGGTGGACGCGTCGCCCACCTCACCACGCACGGCCACCGGGACCTCGCGGCGGGGCTGCCCGTCGAGACCGACACGCTGTGGCGGATCTACTCCATGACCAAGCCCGTCACCTCGGTGGCCGCGCTGCTGCTGGTGGAGGAGGGCAAGCTGTCGCTCGACGACCCGGTCGGCCGCCATCTGCCCGCCTTCGCCGAGCCCCGGGTGTACGTCAGCGGATCGGGCACCGACACGGTGACCCGCCCCGCCGAGGGCCCGATGACCGTCCGGCACCTGATGACCCACACCGCCGGACTGACCTTCGCCTTCTACCACACGCACCCCGTCGACGCCCTCTACCGCGACGCCAACCTGGAGTCGGCCGTGCTGCCCGGCTCCGACCTGGCCAGGACGGTCGACGTGTACGCGAGCCTGCCGCTGCAGTTCGAGCCGGGGACGCAGTGGAACTACTCGGTCGCCACCAACGTGCTGGGCCGGGTCATCGAGGTGGTGTCCGGGCAGCCGCTCGACGCGTTCTTCGCCGAGCGGATCTTCGGGCCGCTCGGGATGACCGACGCCGGGTTCTGCGTGAGCGACGAACAGGCGGACAGGCTCGCGGAGTTGTACGGCGAGACCGACAGCGGCGGCATCGAGCCGATCCCCGGTCTCCCGCTGCGCGGCCGGCCCCGCTTCCTGTCCGGCAGCGGCGGCATGGCCGCCTCCGCGCACGACGTCCACCGCTTCATGGAACTGCTGCGCCGCCGCGGCGAACTCGACGGCACCCGGCTGCTGGCCCCCGGGACCGTGGACCTGATGACGTCCAACCACCTGCCCGGCGGCGCCGATCTGCGCGCCTTCGGCAGCCGCCCCGCCCATGACGAGCCCGGCAACGACGGCATCGGCTTCGGTCTCGGCGTCTCCGTGGTGATCGACCCGACGCGCACGAAGGCCCCGGCCGTGCTCGGCGCCTACGGCTGGAGCGGCGTGGCGACCACCACGTTCTGGGTCGACCCGCGCCATGACCTGACGGTGCAGTTCATGACGCAGGTGCGGCCGAAGTCCTCGCACACGCTGTTCCACGACCTCAAGCGGTTCGTGAACGAGGCCGTCACGGAGGCCTGATCCCCCTCGCGGCACAACCCGGCGGAGCGCCTCGTCAGGACAGGTGCGCGACCGCGTCCAGATGGGGCAGATGGTGGTCGAGGCGCTCCCGCTTGGTGCGCAGATAGGTGATGTTGTTCTCGCACGGCGGGATCAGCAGCGGTACCTGCTCGGCCACCTGGATGCCGTGCCGCACCAACGCCTCGCGCTTGCGCGGGTTGTTCGACATCAGGCGGACGCTCGCCACGCCCAGGTCGTGCAGGATCTCGGCGGCGACCCCGTAGTCGCGGGCGTCCACCGGCAGGCCGAGCGCCAGGTTGGCCTCCACGGTGTCCAGGCCCTCCGCCTGCAGGGCCATCGCCCGCAGCTTGCCGAGCAGACCGATGCCGCGGCCCTCGTGGCCCCGCAGGTAGACGACGATGCCGCTGCCCTCGGCGACGACGGCACGCAGCGCGGAGGCGAGCTGGTCGCCGCACTCGCAGTGCTGGGAACCGAAGGCGTCGCCGGTCAGGCACTCGGAGTGCAGCCGGGTGAGAACGTCGTCCGTGCCTATCTCGCCGTACACCAGGGCCACTTGCTCGTCACCGCGGTCGTGGTCGAGGTAGCCGATCGCGCGGAATTCCCCGTACACGGTGGGCAGCGGGGCATTCACCACGCGTTCCACGCCGGAACGCTGCGTCCGCTGTCCGGACTTCTTGCCGAGTACGCCAATTTTTTCTGTCATGATTCTTCAGTTCCTAAGCAGAGACGAAGGGCCGTGAAAAGATGAGTGGTTCACAAACGCGGCCGGCGGCACACTCGCTGGTGCCGGCGGACACCACCGAAGACGTACGGACGCGAGGAGCGGGCGTTTCACGACAGGTCGCGGTCCTTCCGGTGGGAAGCTTCGAGCAGCACGGCGCGTTCCTTCCACTGGCGACCGACACGCTCGTGGCCTGCGCAATCGCGCGCGAGATAGCCGCGGCGCACCCGGTGCACCTCCTTCCGCCGGTGACCATCTCCTGCTCGCACGAGCACGCGGCCTGGCCGGGGACCGTCAGCATCTCCTCCGTGACCCTTCATGCGGTGATACGGGACATAGCGGATTCGCTCCGCCGTTCGGGCGTCGACGCGTTGGTGCTGGTCAACGGTCACGGCGGAAACTACGTACTGGGCAACGTCGTTCAGGAGTCCTGCGCGCGCGGCGAGCGGATGGCACTGTTCCCGGCCCCGGAGGACTGGGAGGCGGCACGGGAGCGGGCGGGGGTGGAGACCTCGCTGCTCACCGACATGCACGCGGGGGAAATTGAGACCTCCATCCTTCTGCACACTCATCCCGAATTGATCCGACCCGGTTATGAGACTTCCGATTTCGTATCGGACGACCGCCGTCATCTGCTCACCCTCGGTATGTCCGGCTATACCGATTCGGGCGTCATCGGCCGCCCTTCGCTGGGTTCCGCGGAAAAGGGGAAGCGGCTGCTGGCGAGCCTCGCGGATTCCTTCGGCGCGTATGTGTCACTGCTGACCTCCGCGGACGATTCCGTTCGGGACACGGGAGACGCACGAAAATAGCGGCTGGGTTCCGGGTCCGCCATGGTCACGACGGACCCGGAGTCCGCGCGCAGGCCGGTGTACCAGCGGGCGACGAGGACCAGGGCGCCGGGCAGGGCGGCCACGAAGCTGAGGACGCCGTACACGACGGCGACGGCCAGGCCGGTGTCGGCGCCCAGCCCCGCGGCGGCGAACGCCCAGGCGGTGACGCCCTCCCGGGGGCCGAAGCCGCCGATGTTCAGGGGCAGGCCCATGGCGAGCAGGGCCAGGACGGCGAGCGGCAGCAGGACGGCCACGGAGGCGGCGGACCCGGCGATCCGCGCGGCGACCACGAACATCGCGAGGTGGCCGGCGAGGACGACGACGGAGGAGACGGCGACCCCGGGGCCGTTGCGGCGGGACAGCAGGGCTTCGCGCGCCTCACCAAGGGTCGTGCGCAGGGCGGTCGGGTTCGTCCGGTCGCGGCGGGACGGCGCGCGGTTCATGCGTACGGCGGCCACGACGGCGAGCGCGCCCACGGCGGCGAACAGGATGAGCGGGGTGAGGTCGCGGGCCTCGTTCAGCACCGGTGACGGCATCGTCAGCAGTACGACGGCGCCGACGACCGCGAGGGCCACCTGACCCGCCGTCCGCTCCAGTACGACCGCACGGACACCGCGGCCCATGTCACCGGCGCTCTGCCCGTGCCGCACCGCCCGGTGCACATCGCCGATGACGCCGCCCGGGAGGGCCGCGTTCAGGAACAGGGCGCGGTAGTAGTCGGCGACGGCCGCCCCGAGCGGCAGCCGGATCCGCAGGCCCCTGGCCACCAACTGCCAACGCCACGCGCTGAACACGGTGGTGGCGGCCCCGATCCCGAGCGCCACGACCAGCGCCGTCGCGTCGATCCGCCGCAGCCCGTCGAGGAAGACGCCGGTACCGAGCCGCCAGAACAGCACGACGAGGATCGCGACACCGACGGCCGTGCCCAGGTGGGTGCGGACGGTGGGGGTGTTGAGGCGGGACAGCAGGGCGCGGAAGAAACGGCGCGGACGGCGGGCACGTGGCGCCTCGGGATCGACGGCTTCGGCTTCCGGGCGGGGCTCGGTGACGACGACTCCGATACGGGAGGAGGAGACGGCCACGGCGGTGGGGACGGGGGCAGGCGCGGCGGTGGGGGCGGGCGCGAGGGTGGGGGCGGGGGCGGCCGTACGTACCGCCGAAGCCTCGGCCGCGCGCCGCGTGACGCGCAGCCTGGCCACCGTCTCCACGCTCATGACGCTCCGCCCGTCGGCCGGCACAGTGCGAGCAGGTCGCTGTGGTGGACCACGACGCGCAGCTCGCCGGCCTGGCAGGCGGCAAGGCGTTCGGACAGGTAGCGGTCGGCGCGCTCACGGAGTTCGGGGCGTTCCTCGACCGCCGCGCCGACCCAACCGCGCAGCCACTGCGCGGTGAGCGCCGACTCGTCGGGGCCGAGACGCCACGGGCTCGGGTGCACCTGTACGGTCGCGCCGTGCTCGGCGAACGCCTCGGCCGCCGCCGTGACCGCGTCCGGGCCCAGCAGGCCCGAGCGGCGCTGGTGGGCGTTGAAGGCCTCGGCGATCTCCGTGTCCAGCGGGTCGGACGGGGTGAGTTCGACGCGGCCGGCGACGGAGAGCGTCAACAGCGCCGGGCAGCCCACGCCCGCACAGGCGGCGGCGAGGGTGTCGATCTCCTCGCGGGTGAGGACGTCGAGCAGCGCGGAGGCCGTCACCAGCGAGGCGCCGTCGAGGGCGTCCGCGGTGAGACGGCCGATGTCGCCGCGGCGCGTCTCGACGGTGACGCGGCTGCCGTCGGCGGAGGAGCGCGGGGAGGCCACGGCGGCGAAGTGCAGGAGGTAGGGGTCGCGGTCGTGCAGGACCCAGTGCTGGGGGCCGTCGAGGTGGGGCGCGAGCCAACGGCCCATGGAGCCGGTGCCGCAGCCCACGTCGTGGATGACCAGTCCGGCGCGTCCGGGCAGGTTGGCGAGCCGGATCCGCAGCGGATCGAGCAGGTCATGGGCCCGCGCGGCGGCATCGGCGCCTTCGCGCAGCTCCAGCCACTCGGGGGCGTAGCGGGCCGGGTCGTCGGGCCCCGCGTCCCGGAGGCGTACGGTGGCCCGCTCCCCGGGACGGTAGCTGGGGCCGGCCCCGAGAATCACGGCGTCCGCGTCGGACCCCGTCGGTACGGATACGCCGCTCATGTCATCCTCCGCCGAAACGATCCCGCTCTGTGGCCCGGGCTGCTGCGCCGGAGCCGACGCGTCCGTCGCGTCCGCCGCGTCCCTCGGTCCCGGTTGGGCCGGAATCGTCCCGCCGGTCCGTGTCCTCGCCGTCTTCCTCATGCCGCCCTCCGGGGTTCGTCAGGCAGTCGGCCCAGTACCGCGGCCAGGCTGCGGGCCGTGCCGGCCCAGCCGTTCAGGGCGGCCCGGCGTCCGCGGGCCGCCGCCTTCAGTCGGCGTCGTACGTCCGCCTCGCCGAACCAGCCGCGCAGTTCGGCGGCGATCGCGGCGGGGTTCTCCGGGGGGACGAGGATGCCGGGGACACCGCCGTCGGGAGCGCGGCCGACCGCCTCCGGCAGCCCGCCGACGTCCGTCGCCAGTACGGGGATACCGCGCGCGAGCGCTTCCGTCACCGCCATGCCGTACGTCTCGGCGTAGGAGGTGAGCACCATGAGGTCGGCAGTGTTGTAGCTGGCGTCGAGTTCGGCGCCGGCCTGCGGGCCCGCGAGGATCAGCCGGTCCTCCAGGCCGTGCCGCGCGATCAGGGACCGCAGCTCGGCCACGTACTCGGGGTCCTGGTTCAGCCCGCCCACGCACACGCAGCTCCAGGGCAGGTCGGTCACCGCCGCCAGGGCCTCCACCAGCCGGTGCTGTCCCTTGCGCGGTGTCAAGGCGGCCACGCACAGCAGGCGGGACACGCCGTCCGTGCCGGACGCGAGGGGCGCGATGTCGGCGCCGGGGGCGGCGACATGGACCCGTTCGGGGGCGAGGCCGTGGTGGGAGACGAGGCGGCGGACTGCCCAGTCGCTGGTGGCGATCACCGCGGGGACCGCCCGCAGCACCGTCCGCTCCCGGGCGTCGAGTTCCGCGGCCACGACGGGGTCGAGCCCCGTCTCGTCGCCGAGCGGGAGGTGGACGAGGACCGCGAGGCTCAGCCGCTCCGCCTCCGGGACGATGATCTCGGGCACGCCGCAGGCGACCAGCCCGTCCAGGAGGACGACCGTGCCGTCCGGGAACTCCCGCAGCGTGCGGGCGAGTTCCGTGCGGGCGGCGGCGTCGGGGCAGGGCCAGCTGCCGTCCACCGCGTGCTTGTGCACCTGCCAGCCGAAGCCGGGCAGGTCCAGACTCACGCGCCGGTCATAGGCGTTGCCGCCGCTCGGCACGGTCGGGTCGTCGACGCCGCCCGGCATCACGAAGTGCACGGAGCGCAGGGACATGGGGATGATCTCGGCGTTCTTCAGGACGGAGTGCTGCACCGGCACATAGCCGAGCTTGGTCACCCCCGCCTTGTCCGTCTTATCTGTCTTCTCCGGGCCCGGCTGGTGCAGGGGCCTCTTCTCCAGCGTCACGTCGGTCACAGCGCACGCTCGTAACTCGCCCAGGCGACATGCGACTCGTGCAGGGTGACGGTGAGGCCCGCGAGGCCCTGGGCACCCTCGCCCAGCGCGCCCTTCTCGATCCGCTCGGCGAGCCGGTCGGCGATGACCTTGGCCAGGAACTCGGTGGAGGTGTTGATGCCGGCGAAGTCGGGTTCGTTGTCGAGGTTCCGGTAGTTCAGCTCCCCGACGACGGCGCCCAGTTCCCGCGTGGCCAGTCCGATGTCGACGACGATGTTGTCGTCGTCCAGCTGCTCGCGCCGGAACGTGGCGTCCACCAGGAACGTCGCTCCATGCAGACGCTGTGCGGGCCCGAAGACGTCGCCGCGGAAGCTGTGGGCGATCATGATGTGATCGCGGACGGTGATGCTGAACAACGGACGACCCTCCAGGTGCGGTACGCCTAGTCCCCGGCTGATTGCCGCCGGGGATGCCGTGTAGTACGGCTCTTCGCTTCCCGTTGTTCAGCCGTCTCTCACTCTTTTCTCAGGTCAGGCGCTCTTGTCGTCCGGGAATGTCGTCCGGGAATGAACGAGTCCGTCAGGGGGTGTCCGTGTACCTGACGCGGTGACAGAGCGCCGGGACCTCCCCGGAGGTGAGCTTCGGCATCACCTCGGGCAGCTCCTCGAAGGCGCTCTCCCCGGTGACGAGGGCGTCCAGGGCCGGGTCGGCGAGCAGGTCGAGGGCGAGGGCGAGCCGGTCGGAGTACGTACGGCTGCCGCTGCGGGCCGGGGAGACGGTGCCGACCTGGCTGCTGCGGATGTTCAGCCGGCGGGAGTGGAAGGCCTCGCCGAGCGGCAGGCTGATCTGCCGGTCGCCGTACCAGCTGAGTTCAAGGACCGTGCCCTCGGCCCTGAGCAGTTCGAGCGACCGGGCGAGGCCCTGCTCGGTGGCGCTGGCGTGGACGACCAGATCGCACTCGCCGAGCGCCTCCTCGGGCGAGGCGAAGCCCACACCCAGGGCCTTGGCGACCTCGGCCCGGCCCGGATCGGCGTCGACCAACTGGAGCCGTACCCCTGGGAAGCGGGCCAGCAGGGCGGCCACCGAGCAGCCGACCATGCCGCCGCCGACCACGGCGATCCGGTCGCCGACCAGGGGTGCGGCGTCCCAGAGGGCGTTGACGGCGGTCTCGACGGTGCCGGCCAGGAAGGCCCGTTCGGCGGGCACGGTGTCCGGCACTACGGTCACGGCGCTCGCGGGGACGACGTACCGGGTCTGATGCGGATGAAGACAGAAGACGGTACGCCCGACGAGCTCGTCCGGCCCCTCCTCCACCACGCCGACACTCAGGTACCCGTACTTCACCGGGGCGGGGAACTCGCCCTCCTGGAACGGCGCCCGCATGGCCGCGTACTGGCTCTCGGGGACGCCGCCCCGGAACACGAGTGTCTCCGTGCCCCGGCTGACTCCGGAGTACAGCGACCGCACCAGCACTTCGTCCTCGCCCCGTTCCGGCAGGGTGACCTCCCGGATCTCTCCTTCACCCGGAGAGCTGAGCCAGAACGCACGTGCGGTGCGGTTCATCGGAATCCTCCTGAACGATCGGGAAGCTGTTCACGTACCGAGGTGTGCACAGGTCGCGCACAGTACGCGGCCTTGATCGACTCTGTCATCTGGCCGGAGGAATGTGCGGTGGCCCTGAACAACACGTACGAAGCAAGGCTGGTCCAGCAGGAGACCGCTGTGGGAGCGGGCGTGCAGATCCTGTTGCTGGCCCTGCTCGGTCCGGCGATCGGTATGGGGCCGGCGGGCTTGCTGACCGGCCTCGTCTTCGCCATCGCCTCCTGGGCGCTGCTCTCGCTGGCCCTGCACCGGTCCCGGCTGCGTTCCTTCGGCCCGGCGAACCGGGTCACCCTCGGGCGGGCGACGCTGGTGGGTGGTGTGACTGCGCTGGTGGCGGACTCCTTCCAGAGCTCGCCGCCGGTGACGTTGTTCGTCGGCCTGACGGCGGTCGCCCTGATCCTCGACGGTGTGGACGGCAAGGTGGCCCGGCGCACGGGCACGTCGACAGCCCTGGGGGCGCGCTTCGACATGGAGGTGGACGCGTTCCTGATCCTGGTGTTGAGCGTGTACGTCTCGATGTCGCTGGGTCCGTGGGTTCTCCTGATCGGCGCCATGCGCTACGGCTTCGTCGCCGCCGCCCGCTTCTGGCCCTGGCTGAACGCCCCGCTTCCGCCCAGCACGGCCCGCAAGACGGTCGCCGCGATGCAGGGCGTGTTCCTGCTGCTGGCCGCGTCCGGCTTCTTCCCCTACGCGGCGACGTTCGCGGTCACCGCGGCGGCTCTGGCGGCGCTGGTCTGGTCGTTCGGCCGGGACATCCTGTGGCTGTACCGGACGTCGCGCACGCGGCGGCAGGTGGGGGTGACGGGGGTGCGGGAGCTTGTGGCGTCCTGAGGGGGTGCCTGCGGCGGCCCGTCTCGGTGGGTGGGGGCTGGTCGCGCCCACGCGGCGGTAGCCGCACATTCGACACAGCCCCGCGCCCCTGAGGTGCCTGCGGCGGCCCGCTGGTGTCCGGTGGGGGTGCGCGTAGCGCGTGCGGGTGGGTGGGGGGGTCGGGGCCGCGTCGGGGGGTGTCCGTCCTCGGTCCGGTGGCTGGCGTACTGCCAGGAGGTGCTGTTTCTTGACACCGGACTCTGCGGGCGGACACCCCCCGACGCGTCCCCTCACCGCCGTGGGCGACTACGGGCGCGTGGGGGCGCTGGCCTGATCCCCCACCTACGCGCAGGGTTTCGCCTCGCGTGCGGCGGCGGCCACTTTTCGGTGCGGGTCCCGGCATCTTCAGCCCGTCCGGCGTTTGAGGACGAGGCCGCAGGCCGATAGCGGGGGTCCGGGGGGCGGCAGCCCCCTTGCGGGGTCGAAGGGGCGGGCCCCTGGGGATGGGATGGGCAGGGGCGGCGGGGGCGAGGGCATCGGCGGCAGAAGGCCGGAGGCTGTCGCGGGTTCTGGGCTCGCCTCGCGGGCGATCTCCGCCTGAACGTCCATGCGGCGGGCCTTACCGGCGCGGCAGCAACCCGATGGCCGCGAGCGGTACGGCCACCAGCACCAGCCAGGGAACGGCGGGGGGCAGGCCGGTGTCCAGGAGGGTCCCCGTCGCCGAGCTGCCGATCAGGACGATCAGGCCGGAGATCGAGGACAACGCGCCGGTGTAGAGGCCGAGTCGGCCCTCCTCGGCGAGGTCGGAGACCCAGGCGCGGGCGACCGGTGCGACGAGCATCTGGCCGAAGGTGAGAAGGATGACGAAACCGGCTGCGGGCAACAGGGCCGCCGTGCCAGTCCGGTCGGCGGGGAGGGCGGCGGCCACGACCGCGAACCCGGCCGCGATCAGCAGCAGGCCGGCCACCATGGACCGGCGCAGGGTGAGCCGTTCCTCCGCCCAGTGGGTGACCGGCAGCTGGGCCGTCACCACCAGCAGCGAGGACAGGGCGAAGAGCCAGGCCAGCGGTGCCTGGGAGCCGGTGGCGCGCTCCACCTCGTCGGGGAGGGCGAGATAGAGCTGGTTGTAGGCGAGCAGGTAGGCGCCGTACGCGCAGCACAGGGCGAGGAAGCGGCGGTTGTGCAGCAGCTTGCCCATGCCGCCGCGGAACCGTACGCCTCCCCGCCCGGGTATGTGCTGCGGCAGCAGCCACGCGTGCCCGGCGAGGACGAGTACGAAGATCGCGGCGCCGGCGAGGCAGACCGTACGGAAGTCCACTGACAGCAGCAGTGCGCCGAGCAAGGGGCCGATGAACGCGCCCGCCTGTCCGGCCACGGTCAGCAGCGCGAGGACGCGGGTGCGGGAACCGGCCCCCGACTCCTCCCACAACACCGCCTGCCGGGCCACCTCGGACTCCACGGCCGGTGAGAACAGCGCGGCGGCGAACCCGATCAGCAGGACCGCGGCAATGACCGCCCATGTCTGCTGCGCGTAACCGAGCCACGCGAATCCGGCGATCCGCAGTACGCAGCCCGTGAGCACGACCGGCCGTATGCCGTACCGGTCGGCCAGCGCCCCGCCCACCACGAACAGGCCCTGCTGGCTGAAGGTCCGCAGCCCCAGCACGAACCCGACCAGCCAGCCCGCCATGCCGATGGCCTGTCCCAGGTGCTCGGAGAGGAAGGGCAGGACGGCGAAGAAGCCGATGTTGAAGGCGAGTTGGGTGAGGATGAGGAGGCGGAGGAGGGTGGAGACGCGGGGACGGTCGGGCGCCTTGCTGCGCAGGCCGCGCGACAGGAGCGAGGTCATCCGGTCTTCACCAACTCCCGGGTGGGGGCTTGATCTTCGGGCAGTGGGAGGGCGGGCTCGGTGCCGGCCCGTCGTCGCCGTTCGCTCCGTATGCCTCCCGCCGTCGTCACCGCCAGCGCGCCCAGCAGGGCGAGTACGGCGGCCGGGGCGAGGACCGCCCAGGGGGCGCGCTCGGCGTAGGGCTGGTTCTCGGCGAGGAGCAGGCCCCATTCCGGGGAGGGCGGCTGGGCGCCCAGGCCGAGGAAGGCCAGCGAGGCGAGGGCGAGGGCGACGCCGGGGAGGCGGAGCAGGGCGTGGCGGGTGACGGGCGGGACGACGGCGGGCAGGAGTTCGTGGCGCAGGAGGTACCAGGGGCCGGCCCCCAGGGCCCGGGTGGCCGTGAGGTGGAGGGCGGCGCGTTCCTGTCGGAGCAGTGCGGAGGTGTGGGCGGCGAGCGGCGCCCAGGCTACGGCGGCCACGGCGAGCGCGGGCGTGGCGGTTCCGCTGCCGACGACCGCGGTGACGAGCAGGGCGACGAGGACCGGCGGCAGTGCGGTGACGGTGTCGACGAGCGGGCCGGACAGCCGGGGCAGCAGGCCGAGTGCCACGCCGGTGAGGAGGGTGGCGGCGGTGATCGCGAGGGCGAGCAGCAGGGTGTCGAGGGCGCCGTGGCCGACGCGGGCGAGGACGTCCCTGCCGAGCGCGTCGGTGCCGAACGGGTGGGAGGGGGAAGGGGCGGCCAGGCGCTCGGTGGTGTCGAGGGTCAGCGGGTCGCGGGGCAGGCCGAGGGCGATGACGGTGAGGAGCAGGGCGGTATGGACGAACGGCAGGATCGTGCGGGCTGGTGGTGTCGGGCGGTGCAGGGAGGGCAGCGCTCCGTCGCGCAGGGCGGGGCCGATCAGCTGGCGGGTGAGGAGGTGGGCCAGGCCGGTGGCCGCCGCGGCGAGCAGGGTGAGGGCGAGGGTGCCGGCCTGGAGGACGGGCAGGTCCTGAGCCAGGGCGGCCTGGAGGGTGGTGCGGCCCAGGCCGGGGATGTCGAAGATCTGCTCCACGGTGACCGATCCGCCGGTCAGTCCGACCACGAACAGACCGGTGTTGGGGAGCAGCCCGGGCAGGCAGCGGCGCAGGGCCTGGCGGGCGACCGTGCGGCCGGGGAGTCCGCGTGCGGTGGCCGCCAGGGCCCAGGGCTCGGCGAAGGCGCCGGGCAGGAGGTCGTCGAGGAGCCGGCCGAGGACGGCGCCCGCGGGCAGGCCCAGGGCGAGGGCGGGCAGGATCGTCCACTGCGGGCCGTACCAGCCGAGGGCGGGCAGCCAGCCGAGTTGGACGCCGACGACGGTGGCGAGTACGGACGCGGTGAGGAACTCGGGGAGGGCTGCGAGGACGGCCGAACCGCTGCCTCCGGCCCGCCGTCCGTCGAGTCGGCGGTGGGCGCCCAGCCACAGGGTGCGGGCGCAGATCAGCGCGGCGGTGGCGGTGGCGACCGCGAGGGCCACCGCCATCAGCAGCAGGGACACGCCCAGGGCCTGGAGCACGGCGGGCGCGACCTCGCTGCCGGAGATCCAGGACCGGCCGGCGTCCCCGCGCCACAGCCCGCCCAGCCAGTCACCGAGGAGGTGGAACGGGCCGTGGTCCAGGCCGAGTTGGGCACGGATGTCCGCCAGTACCCCGGGCGTGGGGTCGCGGTCCGCCGACCGGGCCTTGAGCACGGTGAGCGCGGGGTCGGTGTGCGTGAGCCAGGGCAGTACGCCGATGGCGCACACCAGGGCGGCCGCGATCCCCGCACGCCACAGGAGCGTGACTGCCTGGCGCCGCATGCCTCAGCGCCGGGTGCCGATGCCGACGAGGGTGCGCTCGTACGGGTCGAGGAGCGCGCCTCGGACGGAGCTGCCGACGCCGGTGATGATGCGCTGGTGGACCAGGGGTAGGACGGTGTCGGTGCCGAGGATCTCGGCCTCGGCGGCCATCGCCGCCTCCTGTCGCTCGGCGGTGTCGGCGATGTCCGCGGCCTTGGCCACGGCCCGGTCGACGTCCTTGTCGCAGAGCAGGGCCAGGTTGTAACTGCCGTCGCAGGTGTAGTCGCTCGCGAGGACGCCGACGGGGTCGCCGGTGTCGACCAGGCTGTTGCGGGCGCCGACGAAAGCGTCAAACTCGCCGTCCAGCGCGTCGCTCTCCAGCCGTGAGTATTCGCGCACCTCCAGCGTGACCTCGAACCCGGCCTCCTCCAGCTGCTGCTTCAGCACCTGGGCGACCTCCGGGAGCTCGGGCCGGTTGTCGTACGTGGCGAGCGTGATGCGCGTCCCGTCGGGCTTGCCGGCCTTCGCGCGTCCGGCCGGCTCGGTCCGCTTGCCGGCGGCCCAGGTGACGGCGGGCCCGTAGATGCCGGCGCCGGGGTCGGCGTAGCCCTCGTAGACGCCCTTGGCGAGCGCGGAGGTGTCGACGGCCTCGCGGGCGGCGGCCCGGAGCCCGGCGTCCTTGAAGGGGCCCTTCTCCGTGTTGAGGAGGAGGCTCGTGGTGCGGGTCGTGGCGGTGGCCTCGCGGGTGGCCTTG
Organism: Streptomyces sp. V4I8; assembly: GCF_041261225.1. Lineage (GTDB taxonomy): Bacteria > Actinomycetota > Actinomycetes > Streptomycetales > Streptomycetaceae > Streptomyces. Next base: position 8,614,796 of record NZ_JBGCCN010000001.1, on the reverse strand, counting down.
TCGAGGGTGGCGGCCTGGGCGACGGGGATCGCCTCGGCGAGGTCGACCTGGTCGGTGCGCAGGGCGCTCGCGCGTGCGGTGCCGTCGGCGACGAACTTGACGTCGATGCCGGGGGCCTGGGCGCGGCCGCCCCAGTAGTCGTCGTAGCGGTCGAGGGTGGCGGCCGTGGCGCCGAGGACCTTGGTGAGCTCGAAGGGCCCGGTGGCCGTGCCGACCGGGTCGACCTTGTCCCTCTGGCCGTACGCCTTGCCGGAGAGGATGGCGAGGGACGGGCTGGACAGGCGCAGGGGCAGGACGGGGTCGGGGGTCTTGGTGGTGATCCGTACGCCGGTGCCGCCGTCGGCCTTCGCGGTGAACGTGACGCCGGAGAGGGCGGCCGGGACGGGCTTGGCGCGGGCGGCGTGGGTGAGCGCGGTGGCGACCGCGGCCGGGGTGACGGCGGTGCCGTCCTGGAAGGTGGCCTCGCGCAGGGTGAACAGCCAGGTGCGGTCGTCCTCCTGGCGCCAGGAGGCGGCGAGGGCGGGAGCCGCGGCGCCGTTGGCGTCCAGCGCGGTCAGGCCCTCGGTGACGCCGAGGCGGCTGAGGATGGTGGAGTCGGCGCCGTACGGAGAGAGGTTCTCGGCGGGCGGGAAGGCCAGGGCGACGCGGAGGCGGGAGCCGGCGTCGGCGCCGTCGGCGGAGTCGGTTCCGCCGCTGGAGGCGAAGCAGCCGGCGAGGAGCGGGGCCAGCGCGAGGGCGGCGAGGAGCGGGCGGGTTCGGCGTGGCACGGTCTATCGCTCCATCGGTATCTCGAAGTGGACGACGCCGTTGCCGCCGTCGGTGTCCTCGCGCTCGTCGTGCACGACCTTGCCGAGCGAGCGCCAGAAGCTCTCGGCGCCCGGCACCTTCGGGTCGGTGTGGAGATAGACGGCGCGGTAGCCGCCGTCCGCGGCGGCGAAGGCGAGCAGCTCGTCGACGAGCCGCCGGGCGAGGCCGCGCCTGCGGTGCTCGGGGCGGACGTAGACGCGGCGTAGCTGGGCGGTCTCGCCGGAGGGGTAGCGCTCGGCGAGGTCGCGCGGGTTCGGCGGGTGGGCCGGGCCGCGGGAGTCGAGGGCGGCGGTGGCGACGACACCGTGGTCGCGCGGGTCGAGCACGACGAGGAGGGTGTGGCGGGGCGGGGCGAGATAGGCGGCGGCCGGGTCGATGATGTCCGCGTGCCAGCGCGGCACATAGCCGGTGCCGAAGTCGTGGTAGACGGTGTCGAGCATCAGGGCTCGCGCACCGTCGAGGTCGTCCGGGCTCGCCGCCCTGATGCTGTAGTCGTGCACTTGCACATCATATGCATCAAGCGCGAAAGGCCTTTCCAGCCACCCCCGCCCTGCCCCGCAACCCCCTTACGGCTCTGGGGATTTGACAGTGATCGAAGATCACCTCCAACCTTGCCACATGACATCCATTTTCAAAAAGGGTACGCTGGTGGCGAAGGCGGGGTGCCGCTGATGCGCATCGCGTTCGTCGGCAAGGGCGGCAGCGGCAAGACCACCCTGTCGGCACTCTTCTCCCGCCATCTGGCCCGCTCCGGCGCGCCCGTGCTGGCCATCGACGGCGACATCAACCAGCACCTCGCCGAGGCACTGGGCCATGACGGGGACGCCCTGGACGCCCCGCCGCTCGGCGCCCATGTGCGGGACATCAAGGAGTTCCTGCGCGGCACCAACCCGCGCATCCCCTCCGCCGACGCCATGATCAAGACCACTCCGCCCGGCAGCGGCTCACGCCTGCTGACCCTGCTCGGCGACGACGAACTGCACGCGCGGCACGTCCGGCGCGTGGATGCCCAGGGCGTGGACGTACCCCTGATGGTCACCGGCGAGTTCGACGAGAGCGACCTCGGGGTGGCCTGCTACCACTCCAAGCTCGGCGGGGTGGAGCTCTACCTCGGCCATCTGGTCGACGGACCGGGCGAGTACGTGGTGGTCGACATGACGGCGGGCGCGGACGCCTTCGCCTCGGGACTGTTCACCCGCTTCGACATGACGTTCCTGGTGGCGGAGCCGACCCGCAAGGGCGTCTCGGTCTACCGCCAGTACCGCGACCACGCCCGCGAGTTCGGCATCCGCCTCGCGGTCATCGGCAACAAGGTGACGGGCGAGGACGACCTGCTCTTCCTCAAGGAGGAGGTGGGCGACGACCTCCTCACCCACCTGGTCCACTCCCCATGGGTCCGCGCGGCCGAACAGGGCCGCGAACAGGGCGAGTTGGAGTCCCACAACGTCCACGCCCTCAATGTCCTCCGCGAGGCGGTCGACGCCCACCCCAAGGACTGGCCCACCACCCACCGCCACGCCGTCGAGTTCCATCTGCGCAACGCCCGCGCCTGGGCGGACGACAGGACGGGCGGTGACCTGGCCGCCCAGGTCGACCCGGACTTCGTGCCGGGCACACTGCCGGCCGGCCCGGCGGCACTGGCCTGACGGCACCGCATCCCCCCAAGCACCGCCCCCTCCCCCGGAACAGGAAAACAAGCACATGTCTCTCGACGTCTCCCCGAAGCTCCTCGCCGAAGCCGAACACGGTGACATCCGCGAGGAGGACTTCGTGGACACCGTCCGCACCTCGCTGCCGTACGCCTACGACCTGATCGCCTCCCTCGCGGCCGAACTCCGCGAAGGAACCGCCGAGTTCACGGACAACCAGACCCCTCCCCCGTCCGAGCGGGAACGCGGCCAGCTCCTGCGCGCCCTCGCCAGCGACGCGATCCGCGGCAGCCTGGAACGGCACTTCGGCGTGACCCTCGCCTTCCAGAACTGCCACCGGGTGGCGGCGTTCCGGCCGGAGGGCCGCGACGGGGAGACGTATGCGCGGTTCACGTCGGTGCGGTCGCAGGTGCTGAACCAGTCGCCGGAGTTCCGGGACTGCTGACCGTCAGGCCGCGCGCTCGGCCCGGGCTCCGTGTGCGCGGATGATGTCCGCGTACCGGTGGCCGGAGCCCTTGATGGTGCGGGCCTGTGTGCCGTAGTCGACGTGGACGAGACCGAAGCGCTTGTCGTAGCCGTACGCCCACTCGAAGTTGTCGAGCAGCGACCAGGCGAAGTACCCGGCCAGCGGGGCGCCCTTGCGGGCGGCGGAGGCGCAGGCCGCGAGGTGCTGGACCAGATAGTCCTGGCGCTCCGGGTCGTCGACGGTGCCGTCGGGGCGTACGACGTCCGGGTAAGCGGAGCCGTTCTCGGTGACGTAGAGGCGACGGGCGCCGTACTCGTCGGTGAGGCGGAGCAGGAGCGTCTCGATGCCGCCGGCGTCGATCTCCCAGTCCATGCCGGTGCGCGGCACGCCGGCACGGCGGATCTGGCGGGCGCGCGGGGCCGGGCCGGCGGGGTCGTCGGCGACGGTCGCGGGGAAGTAGTAGTTGAGGCCCAGCCAGTCCAGGGGGGCGGCGATGATGTCCAAGTCGCCCGCGCGTTCCGGGAGTTCGACGCCGTATACCTCCCGCATGTCCGCCGGGAAGCCTCGGCCGTGGATCGGGTCGAGCCACCAGCGGTTGGTGTGGCCGTCCATGCGGCGGGCCGCCGCCTCGTCCTCGGGGCGGTCGGAGGCGGCGTGGACGGTGGAGAGGTTGTTGACGATGCCGACCTCGGCCCCGGGGGCCGCGGCGCGGATCGCCTGCGTGGCCAGGCCGTGCCCGAGGAGGAGATGGTAGGAGGCACGGACGGCGGCCGTCAGGTCGGTCAGGCCGGGGGCCATCCTGCCTTCCAGGTGGCCGATCCACGCCGAGCACAGGGGTTCGTTGAGGGTGGCCCAGTGGGTGACGCGGTCGCCGAGGCGTTCGGCGGCGACGGCCGCGTACGCCGCGAAGTGCTCGGCCGTCTCGCGCTCGGGCCAGCCGCCCCGGTCCTGCAGGGGCTGCGGCAGGTCCCAGTGGTAGAGGGTGACGGAGGGCGTGATGCCGGCCGCCAGCAGTCCGTCCACCAACTCGTCGTAGAACGCCAGGCCTTTCGCGTTGACCTTGCCGTCGCCGCCCGGCATGACGCGGGGCCAGGCGATCGACAACCGGTAGGCGTTCGTGCCCAGTTGACGCATCAGTCCGATGTCCTCGGGCCAGCGGTGGTAGTGGTCGCAGGCGACATCGCCGTGGTCGTCGCCCGCGATCCTGCCCGGTGTGTGCGAGAACGTGTCCCAGATCGACGGGGAACGACCGTCCTCCGCCACGGCTCCCTCGATCTGGTACGCCGATGTGGCCGTGCCCCACAGGAAGTCGTGCGGGAGTGCGGCGAGGTCGATGCGGTCGGACACGGAGATCCCTTCGGGATGGGGGGTGCTGGTGGGGTGCGGACTGATCGGTCGGGTCGGGGGTGCTGATCGGTCGGGGGTGCTGATCGGTCGGGGGCGGGCGGTCACTTGACGGCGCCCGCGGTCAGGCCGGCGACCAGATAACGCTGGAGCAGCAGGAATCCCGCCACCACCGGGACGCTGACGACCAGGGAGGCGGCCATGATCTGGTTCCAGTACACGTCGTTGAGGGTGGAGTAGCCCTGGAGGCCGACGGCGAGGGTGCGCGTGGTGTCGTTGGTCATCACCGACGCGAACAGGACCTCGCCCCAGGCGGTCATGAAGGCGTAGACGGCGACCGCGACGATGCCGGGGACCGCGGCCGGCACGACGACGCGGAACAGCGCGCCGAGCGGTCCGCAGCCGTCGACCAGCGCCGCCTCGTCCAGGTCGCGCGGCACCGAGTCGAAGTACCCGATCAGCATCCAGATCGAGAACGGGAGGGAGAAGGTCAGATACGTCAGGATCAGGCCGCCGCGCGAGCCGAACAGGGCGATGCCGGTGGCGTTGCCGATGTTGACGTAGATGAGGAAGAGGGGGAGGAGGAAGAGGATGCCCGGGAACATCTGGGTGGACAGGACGGTGACGGTGAAGACGCGCTTGCCGCGGAAGGAGTAGCGGCTGACCGCGTAGGCCGCGAACACCGCGATCACCACCGAGCAGACCGTCGCCGCGCCCGCCACGATCAGCGAGTTCACGAAGTACTTCGCGAGCGGCACCGTCGACCAGATGTCGATGTACGGGCGGATCGTCAGCTCGCTGGGCAGCCAGCGGAACTCGCCCGAGACGTCCGCCAGCGGCTTGAGCGAGCTGGAGACCATGACGTGGACGGGGACCAGGACGAAGCCGGCGAGCAGGGTGAGGAAGATCCGCCGGGACCAGAGGAAGGAACGCGGCGGCGCCATGGGCGAGTTACGCATCGGAGGCCCTCCGTCCGCGCGAGGTGAGCACGAGGTACCCGCCCGTCACGACCAGCAGGAAGAGCAGCAGCAGTACGGACATGGCGGAGCCGGTGCCGAAGTTCCAGGTGACGAACGACGCCTGGTAGATGTGCACCGAGATGAGGTCGGCCGCCGCGGGCGCGGCCCTGCCGAACAGGACGTACGGCGTGTTGAAGTCGTTGAACGTCCACAGGAACAGAACGAGCACCAGGACGTGGTTGACCGGGCGCAGCGACGGCAGGGTGATCCGGCGGATCTGCTGCCACATCCCGGCGCCGTCCAGGGCGGCCGCCTCGTACAGCTCCCTCGGGATGTTCTGGAGTCCGGCCATGACGATGAGGAAGGCGAACGGCCAGCCCTTCCACACCGACACGGTGAGCAGCGCCCAGAAGCTGTTGTCGCCGATCAGCCAGAAGGACGGCTTGTCGGTGAGGCCGAGCTGGTCGTGCAGGACGTGGTTCACCAGGCCGTTGTCGTGCTGGAACATGAAGACCCAGGTGATGACGGCCGCGTAGACGGGCAGCGCGTACGGGACGAGGAACAGGGCCCGGAGCAGTCCGCGACCGCGGAACGTGTCCTGCATGTATATCGCGGCCGCGGTGCCGATCAGCCAGCACAGGCCGACCGACAGCACGGTGAAGCCGACGGTGACGAGGAACGAGTGCAGCAGCGCCTCGCCCACCGGGGCGTCGAAGTCGACCGACACCTGGTAGTTGTCGAGGCCGGACCAGGGCGCGGTACCCCAGTCGCGGATGTAGAACTGCGTCAGCTCCTTGAAGCTCATCACCATGCCGATGACCATCGGCACCAGATGGACCAGGAGTTCGAGGAGCAGGGCGGGCAGAAGGAGCAGGTACGGCAGTCCGATGCGGCGGATCCGCCCGGGACGGCGGCGGGGGCCGTCCGCCCTCCCGGGGGAACTGTGACGCACGGCGGCCTTGGTGGGGACCGTGGTCGTCATGGTGCTCACTTCGTCGGCATCTGCTGCTGGGCCTTCTCCAGGGCCGCCTTCACCGAGTCCTCCGTCACCGGGCGTCCGGCGGCCGCGTCGGCGAACAGCTCCTTGACGGCCGTACCGACCGCCGTCTCGAACTGGGACTCGTCGGCGACCTGGGGAGCCGCTACGGCGCTCGCCGCGAGGGTGTCCTTCAGGACGGCGTTCGCCGGCGTGTTGAACGCGGTGTCCGACTGCGCGCCCTTGACCGGCGGGATCGAGCTGTAGGCCGCGTTGAGGACCTTCTGTTCCGCGTCGCTCGTCATGAACTTCACGAACTTCGTGGCGCCGTCGAGGTTGTCGGTGTTCTTGAAGACGGCCAGGTTGATGCCCATGACCATCGAGTTGACGCCGGTGCCCGAGCCCGGAGTGCCGGACCGCACGGGCACCGGGGCGATGCCGTAGGAGTCCTCACTCATGCCCTGCGACTCGAGGCTGGCGGACGCCGACTGCCACAGCAGCATGGCCGTCCTGCCCTTGGCGAAGTCGCTGACGGACTGGTTCTGGGCGTACTCCGCATTGCCCGGGGCGATGATCTTGTCCTTGGCCATCAGGTCGACGAACTGCTTGACGCCGGCGACGGCCTGGTCGGAGGTGAAGTCGGGCTTGCCGTCGGCGGTGAAGAAGTCGGCGCCGTGCTGCTTGGCGAAGACGACGGCGTGGTGGATGTTCTCGGACGGGTTCGAACCCTCCACGCCCAGGCCCCACTTGCCGTCCCCGGAGAGCTTCTTGCCGTCGGCGATCAGCTCGTCCCAGGTGGCCGGCGGCTTGGCGATGCCGGCATCGGCGAACAGCTTCTTGTTGTAGTAGAGCGCGTACGCCATCGAGTACAGCGGCACGGCGGCCGGGTCCTGCCCCTCGGCTCCGGTCGATCCGAGCGCGGAGTCGACGAAGCGGTCCCTGCCGCCGATCGCGGCGAAGTTCTTCTCGTCCCAGGGCAGCAGCGCCCCGGTGGCCTGGAGGCTGGCGCTCCAGGTGTTGCCGATGTTGAGGACGTCGGGGCCCTGGCCGGAGGTCGTCGCGGTGAGGATGCGGTTCAGCAGGTCCGACCAGGGGACCACCTCCAGTTTCACCTCGATGCCGGTCCGCTTCTCGAACTTGTCGAGTTCGGGCTGGAGGACCTTCTTGTCCACCTCGATGCTCGCGCCCTGGTTGGAGGCCCAGTACGTCAGCGTCTTCGGCCGGTCGTTGGATCCGCCGCCGTCGGTCGACGAACCGCCTCCGCAGGCCGCGGCGGCCAGGACCAGAGACATGGTGACGGCGGCTACGGCCGCGGTTCGCGTTGTACGCATGGCTCGGGTGTCCCTTCCGGGAGTACTGCTGCTTAATTTAGAGCGTGAGTTAAGCCTCAAGGCGAGTCCGCGTCAAGGCTTTTGACACAGTCACCCGACTCCCGTCCAACCTCTTGACTACTTCGTTTTACAGCTGAACCATTCACCGGCGAGAGAGCGCTCCCCGCACCCCACGACGTTCACTTCCTGAACCAGGAGAGCCGCCCCATGTCTGATTCCTCCGCTTCCCCCGCACCTTCCCGGCAGCCCTCGATCGGCCGCCGCACCTTGCTCGGCGCCGCGGCGGCGGCCACGCCTGCCGTGCTCGCGGTGTCCACGCCGTCGTCGGCGGCCGCGTCGGCCACCCCGTCCGCCCGGAAGAAGCCGCGCGCCCTGCCCGGCGGCGGCAACCTCGGCCCGAACGTCCTCGTCTTCGACCCGTCGACCCCCGGCATCCAGGCCCGCCTCGACGAGGTGTTCCGGCAGCAGGAATCGGCGCAGTTCGGCACCGGCCGCTACGCCCTGCTCTTCAAACCCGGCACCTACCACGGCCTCAACGCCCAACTCGGCTTCTACACCTCGATCGCGGGCCTGGGCCTGTCCCCCGACGACACCACCATCAACGGCGACGTCACGGTCGACGCCGGCTGGTTCAACGGCAACGCCACACAGAACTTCTGGCGTTCGGCGGAGAACCTCGCCCTGGTGCCGGTCAACGGCACCAACCGGTGGGCGGTCGCGCAGGCCGCCCCGTTCCGCCGTATGCATGTGCGCGGTGGCCTCAACCTCTCCCCCACCGGCTACGGGTGGGCGAGCGGCGGCTACATCGCGGACAGCCGGATCGACGGCCAGGTCGGACCGTACTCGCAGCAGCAGTGGTACACCCGGGACAGCGCGATCGGCAGCTGGCTCAACGGCGTGTGGAACATGGTGTTCTCCGGAGTCGAGGGCGCCCCCGCGCAGAGCTTCCCCAACCCGCCGTACACCACGCTCGACACGACTCCGGTCTCGCGCGAGAAGCCTTTCCTGTACGTCGAGGGGAACAAATTCCGGGTCCTCCTGCCGGAGAAGCGGACGAACGCCCGTGGCGTCACCTGGGGAAACGGCACCCCGAGAGGCACCTCGCTGCCCCTGACGCGGTTCTACGTCGCCCGGCCCGGCGTCTCGGCGGCCACGCTGAACGAGGCACTCGCCCAGGGACTGCACCTCCTGCTCACTCCGGGCATCTACCGCGTCGACCAGCCGCTCCGCGTGAACCGGCCGAACACCGTCGTCCTGGGCCTCGGCTACGCGACGCTGATCCCCGAGGGCGGCGCCACGGCCGTGCGGGTCGCCGACGTCGACGGAGTCCGGCTGGCCGGCTTCCTGGTCGACGCCGGACCCGTCAACTCCACGACCCTGCTGGAGATCGGGCCCCGGGGCGCCTCCAGGGACCACTCCGCCAACCCGATCAGTGTCCAGGACGTGTTCGTCCGCATCGGCGGGGCGGGCGCGGGCAAGGCCACCACCAGCATGGTGATCAACAGCCGGCACACGATCGTGGACCACACCTGGGTGTGGCGTGCCGACCACGGCGAGGGCGTCGGCTGGGAGACCAACCGCGCCGACTACGGTGTCGTCGTCAACGGCGACGACGTCCTCGCGACCGGCCTGTTCGTCGAGCACTTCAACAAGTACGACGTGCAGTGGTTCGGCCAGCGGGGCCGCACGATCTTCTTCCAGAACGAGAAGGCGTACGACGCCCCGGACCAGGCCGCCATCCAGAACGGCTCGATCAAGGGCTACGCCGCCTACAAGGTCGGCGACGGTGTGACGGCACACGAGGGCTGGGGCCTGGGCAGTTACTGCTACTACAACGTCAACCCCTCGATCGTGCAGCACCACGGCTTCGCCGCCCCCGTCCGGCCCGGGGTGCGCTTCCACGACCTCCTCGTGGTCTCCCTGGGCGGCAACGGGCAGTACGAGTGCGTCATCAACGACACCGGGGCGCCGACGTCGGGAACGTCCACGGTGCCGTCGACGGTGGTGGCGTATCCCTGAGCGCCGCAGCGCGGACAACACCGCGAGGGCGGCCCCACCCGGGTACGGGTGGGGCCGCCCCGTCGGTCACCGGGCCGGCGCCGTGACGGGCGCCGGCGCATAGCCGGTGGGCCGGGCCGTGAACGTGCCGCGGCCCTGCGTCCGGCTGCGCAACCGCGTCGCGTAGCCGAACAGCTCGGCCAGCGGCACGGTCGCCGTGACGACCGCCGCGCCCGCCCGGGTGACGGAGCCCGAGACCCGGCCGCGCCGAGCCGCCAGGTCGCCGAGGACTCCGCCGACGGCGTCCTCCGGCACGGTGACCGTGACCTCGACGACCGGCTCCAGGAGGACCATCGCGCAGGCGCGCAGGGCATCGCGGAGGCCGAGTCGGCCGGCGGTGCGGAACGCCGTGTCGGAGGAGTCCTTCACATGGGTCGACCCGTCGGTGAGCGTGACGCGCAGTCCGGTCACCGGGTGACCGCCGAGCGGGCCCTCGGCGAGGGCGTCCCGGCAGCCGGCCTCCACGGCACGGACGTACTCCTGCGGCACCCGACCGCCGACGACGGCCGAGCGGAACTCGAAGCCGGACTCCGTCTCCAGAGGCTCGACGTCGAGGACGACATGGGCGAACTGCCCTGCCCCGCCGTCCTGTTTGACGTGCCGGAAGACGAAGCCGGACACCCCTCGGCCGACCGTCTCGCGGTAGGCCACACGGGGGCGGCCGACGTTGACGTCCAGCCCGAGGTCCCGCCGGATCTTCTCCACCGCGACCTCCAGATGCAGTTCGCCCATGCCGGACAGCACCGTCTGGCCGGTCTCGGCGTCGGTCCGGACGACCAGCGACGGGTCCTCGTCCACCAGCCGTGCCAGCGCGGCTGCCAGCCGGTCGGTGTCGGTGGACCTGCGCGCCTCGACCGCCACGGACACCACCGGGTCGGCCACACCGGGCGGTTCGAGGACGAGCGGGGCGTCCGGTGCGCAGAGGGTGGATCCCGCGCGGGCCGACTTCAGGCCGACCACCGCCACGATGTCCCCGGCGACCGCCCGGTCCACGTGGGCGTGCCGGTCGGCCTGGACCCGCAGGATCCGCCCGATCCGCTCGGTGCGCCGCGTGCCCGCGTCGAACACGACGCCTCCCTTCTCGATCGTTCCCGAGTACACCCGCAGGTAGGTCAACCGCCCGGTCGAGGTCGCGCTCACCTTGAACGCCAGCGCCGCGAACGGCGCCGACGGATCGGCGGGCCGCTCCTCCTCCACGTCGTCGCGCAGGCCGCGTACGGCCGGTACGTCCAGCGGCGAGGGCAGATACGCCACGACCGCGTCGAGCAGCGGCTCGACACCGCGGTTGCGGTACGCCGAGCCGCACAGCACGACCAGCCCGTCACCACTGCGCGTCAGCTCGCGCAGGGCGGCGACCAGGGTCTCCGGCGAGAGCGCCGACCGCGCGCAGAACTCCTCCAGCGCACCGGCATGCAGCTCGGCCACCGCCTTCTCCAACAGCCGCCGACGCCGCCACGCCTCCTCCCGCATTCCCTCGGGCACTTGTTCCTCTACGGCCGTGTCGGCGCCGTCGGCCCACACCAGCGCCCGCATCCGTACGAGGTCGACGACGCCGCGGAACCCGTCCTCTGCGCCGATGGGCAACTGCACGACCAGCGGCGCCGGATGCAGCCGTTCCCGGATCGAGGCGACCGCCGTGTCGAGGTCGGCCCCGGCACGGTCCAGCTTGTTGACGAAGGCGATCCTCGGCACACCGTGCCGATCGGCCTGCCGCCACACCGACTCGCTCTGCGGCTCGACGCCCGCGACGGCGTCGAAGACCGCGACCGCGCCGTCCAGGACACGCAGCGAACGCTCCACCTCGTCTGCGAAGTCGACGTGCCCGGGCGTGTCGATGAGGTTGATCCGGTGACCGTCCCAGGCGCAGCTGACGGCCGCGGCGAAGATGGTGATGCCGCGATCGCGTTCCTGCGGGTCGAAGTCGGTGACGGTCGTGCCGTCGTGGACCTCGCCCCGCTTGTGGGTGGTCCCGGTGGCGTACAGGATCCGCTCGGTGACGGTGGTCTTGCCGGCGTCGACGTGGGCGAGGATGCCCAGGTTGCGGACGACGGCGAGGGTGTTGAGGTTGGTGCGCACGGCCCTTGGCCTTTCGGATGATCCGGTTGATCCAGAACGAAAAGGGTCAGCGCGATTCCCGGACGTGTTGCGTGCACGCACGTGAGCACGACCTGCCGCCCGATCAGGATCGGGAGGAGACAGGGGTGTTGACGTGTTCGGGCGCTCTCAGATGCTCGTCACGGGCATCCGGTGCCGGCCGCGCAGCGGGCACCGGGAGGACCAGGACACGAGGATCACGTCGTACCGGGAAGGGGAGACGTGCTGGGAGGGGCAGGCGTACCGGAAGGGGGAGACGACGACGGCGGTGCGGTCACACACGGCCCGGCTCCCCTCGACTCGTCACGGTGACGCGCCGCTGATGGATGCGCGGCGCGTTGCTGCGTGGTGAGTGTAGGGAGCCGGGCGGGGTCGAAGCAGCTGATTTTCAGTGGTCGTCGTCGATCGTGATGGCCGAGGCGGGGCAGACCGCGGCAGCCTCGCGTACAGCTGCGTGCAGGTCGGCGGCGGGGCTCGGTTCGAGGAGCGTGACCATCCCGTCCTCGTCACACTGGTCGAAGACCTCGGATGCGACCAGTACACACTGGCCGGCGCCGCAGCAGCGGCTCAGTCCACGTGGACTTTCACGGCTGTTGCCTACCTTCCGACGAGGGAGCCGTCACCACCGCACGGGCACGGTGCGCAACCCGCCGACGAGAAGGCCCTCCACCCGCTTCAAGTCATCGACGGGTACGCCCAGTCGAAGGTTCGGCAGCTTGCGGAGGAGGACCTCCAGGGTGACCTGGAGTTCGGTGCGGGCCAGGCTCTGCCCGAGGCAGGAATGCGGTCCGGCGCCGAAGGTGAGATGGGGGTTCGGGGACCGGGACAGCACCATGTCGTCCGCGTCGGTGAAGACCCGCTCGTCCCGGTTGGCGGCGGGCATGCTGCACACGACGGTGGTGCCGCTCGGCAGCAGCTCGCCGTCGCCCTCCACGTCCTCGGTGAGGTAACGCCGGATGCCGAAGCCGAGGTTGGCGTCGAAGCGCAGCGCCTCGTCGACCGCGGTACGCACCAGGGAGGGGTCGGCGAGCAGGCGCTCCCACCGGGTGCGGTCGGCGAGCAGCATGGCGACCATCTTGCCGATCATGTTCGCGGTGGTCTCGTGCCCGGCGACCAGGAGCCCCATGGCGGTGCCGAGCAGCTCGTCGTCGGTCAGCCCCCGGCCCTCGCCCTCGCTCTCCCGGATCACCATGCTGATCAGGTCCTCGCCGGGCTCGGCGCGCGTGGCGGCGATGTGCTCGGACATGTACTCGGCGAATTCGGCGTACGCCGCCCGGGTCTGGTCACCGGTGCAGCGGCTGACGTTGAGGAAGGCGTCGGACCAGTGCGAGAAGCAGTCCCGGTCGGTGGCGGAGACGCCCAGGATGTCGCAGATGACGTAGACGGGCAGCGGGAAGCCGAGGCCGGCCTTGAGGTCGGCGGGCTGCCCGCGGCGGACCATGTCGTCGACGAGGCCCTCGGCGGTCCGCACCATGCCGGGGCGCAGGGCCGTCATGCGCTTGGCGGTGAAGTACTTGCCCACCTGCCGTCGCCACCGCAGGTGCGGCTCACCCCGGTCGGGCAGGGCCAGGGTCGTGCTTCCGTCGGCGGCGGGACCACCGGCTCCTTCGGGGGCGATCCGGGCGGCGCCCACGTCCTCGGCGGTCGGGCGGACGAAACGGGCGTCGGACAGCAGGGCTTTGACGTGGTCGTACCGGGTCAGATAGGTCGCCTTGTCGCCGCTGGGGAGTTCAACGGTGGTCACCGGGCACCGGCGGCGCAGTCGCTCCCATTCGGCCGGCGGCTCCAAGGGGTTGTCGCTGGGCAGCGGCAGCCGAAGAAGCTCGTTCTCGCGCATCTGGCATCACCTTGCATGGGACGTGGGGACCCGCTGACGTGGGGACCTGGGGACTTGGCCGTACGGCCGGGAAGGAGAGCGGCTTGGGCGCCCGAGAGGCCGCGGAACGCATCGAGCGAGGCTGCTGATCCTCACCCGGCACAGGAGATGCGCGCACCCCGGGGGCCACGCGGCGGGGACCCGCTGGACCAGAGCGCCTACGTTCTCCTCACCAGGCTGGAGACCCAGGGCCCGATGTCCATCCCGGACTTCGTCGAGGCCTTCGGACTCGCCGCGTCGACGTTCACCCGCCAGACCTCGGCCCTCCTGCGCAACGGCCTGGTGGAGCGGACACTCGACCCGGCCGGCGGAGTGGCCCGCAAGTTCCGCATCACCGAGGAGGGCCTCAGGCTCCTCTCGGAACAACGCGAGGGAATCGTCACCAGCCTGTCCACCGTGGTGGCCGACTGGACTCCCGAGCGCCTGGACCGGTTCATCGCCGACCTACGGCAGTTCCACACCGACATCGAACGGATCACTGGGCGGCCCTGGCCGAGGGGTGCGGGCGATTCGGACGGCTTGGACGACGAGGACGGCTGACAGCCGACAGCCGGTTCAGGCCCCGCCGGGGGTGGCGCGAAGCCCGCCGAGGAGGATGTCGACCAGCGCGGCGGCCCGTCGCTCCGAGGCTGCGGCGTTTCCGGTCAGGAGCTGGTAGAGCAGAGCACCGGTGACGGCGTCGGCGACGGCGTCGAGGTCCGCGTCGGCCCGCACCTGACCGGCGTCCACAGCGCGACGCAGCCGCTCCACGAGTGCCTCGTGCCGGGGGCCGGTGAGCTGCTGGTAGAGGACCTCGGCGTCACGCGGATTCTCCGCCGCGGCAGCGGTCAGGGCCAGTACGAGAGGGGTGTGGCGGGGGTCCGCGGCCAGGACGGCGTAGCCGCGCAGCCACTCACGGAGGTCGTCCTCGATGTCGCCGGTGTCGGGCAGGCCGACGCCGTGTCCGGGCGCAGCGGTCAGGAAACCGTGGTTGACCGCTTCGGCGACGAGGACACCCTTGGAGGGCCAACGCCGGTACACGGTCGGCTTGCCGACGCCGGTCCGCGCGGCCACCCCTTCCATGGACAGCCCCGCGTAGCCGTGCTCGACGAGCAACTCCCGCGTTGCTTCGAGGATGGCCCGGTCAGCGGTCGCATTGCGGGGCCGCCCTCGTCGACGTACCTCTGCCATGCCCCCATCGTAGAGGCTGGGTATTGCATTCAATTACGGAACGGTCCGTAATGTATTGAGCTCCAAGCAGGGCACCATATGGAGGAGGGCACCACATGAGCGTCGACACTCTGGTCGTCATCGGTGTGGGCGGAATGGGACAGAGCATCGCCCGGCGTCAGGGTGCGGGCAAGAAGGTCCTGCTCGCCGACTTCGACGAGAGGATACTGAGCACCGCGGCCGAGGCGCTGCGCGGCGAGGGATACGACGTCGTGACCTCCCGCGTCGATGTCTCCTCCCGTGCCTCGGTGGCCGACCTCGCCGAACGGGCGGCGGGACTCGGCAAGGTCACCGAGGTCGTCCACACGGCGGGACTCTCCCCGGTGCAGGCGCCCGTCGACGCGATCCTCGCGGTCGACCTACTCGGCGTGGCGCTGACCCTGGAGGAGTTCGGGCGGGTCGTCGCCCAGGGCGGGGCCGGCGTCGTCCTCTCCAGCATGGCCGGTCATCTGACCGCTCCCCTCGATGCCGAGCAGGAGCGGGCTCTCGCCCACACCCCCGCCGACGAACTGCTCGATCTGCCGTTCCTCGCCCAGGTGACCTCCGGCGCCGCCGGCTACGGCCTCGCCAAACGCGCCAACCACCTGCGCGTCCAGGCGGCCGCGGTGACGTGGGGCAGGCGCGGGGCCCGGATCAACTCGATCAGTCCCGGCGTCATCTCCACTCCCATGGGGCAGCAGGAACTGGCGGGCGACAGCGGCACCGCCATGCGCGCGATGATCGACGCCTCCGCCGCCGGACGGCTGGGCACACCGGCCGACATCGCCGCCGCGGCCGCGTTCTTGCTCGGCCCGGACTCGGCCTTCGTCAGCGGCACCGACCTTCTCGTCGACGGCGGTGTCGTCGCGGCCCTGCACGCCGGCCGACCGAACCGCGCCGCCTGACCAGGACCCCGGTGCCTGACCGGACCACAGTGCCTGACCGACGCCCCCCGGCGCCACAAAACAGCTCATGCGGGCCGAGGAAACCCTCGACCCGCATGAACCAGAAACAATCTGTGTCCGAGGGGGGACTTGAACCCCCACGCCCGATAAAGGGCACTAGCACCTCAAGCTAGCGCGTCTGCCATTCCGCCACCCGGACTAGGTGTCTGCCGCCTTGCCGGGGGTGTTCCCCTCGGCGACGTGGACAACAATACCAAGGTTTCGGAGTGCCTTTCACCTGCATATCCGTGCGCCGGAGGGTCACCGCGGGCCGTGCGGCGGGGTGAGGTCGACAGCACGCCGGTGGCACCCACGCGGGGCGGGCGCCACCAGCCCCGTCATGGCATGAGGTGGTAGTCCGGGAAGTTCCCGGGCAGCCGCTCCCCCGCCGGCCCCAGGGTCACCGCGCGCACGAGCAGCTCGCCGCCGACGAACGCCCCGCGCCAGGACGCGCCGAAGCCGCCGAACAGCTCGTCGCGGTCGCCACGGGAGCGTGGCTTGCCACGGCCGACCTTGAACGCCCGGATCTGGGGGGCCAGGCGGTCGTACGTCTCCCGGTCGTCCGTGGACAGGGTGGCGACGAGCGCGCCGTTGGACGCGTTCATCGCCGCCAGCAGCTCCGCCTCGGTGTCGACCAGGACAATGGTGTCGACCGGGCCGAACGGCTCCGCGTGGTGGAGCGGCGAAGACGGGGGCGGGTTCAGCAGCGTGACCGGCTGAACGTACGCCGACGTGTCCTGGCCGGGCAGGAAGCGAGCGTCCGACAGGCTGCCCCGGTGCAGCGGGACGGCGCCGCGGTCGACGGCCTCCGCGACCTGGTCGTGGAGTTCCTTCGCCTTGGCCGCGTTGATCACCGGACCGAAGTCCAGCTGCGGGCAGGGGTCCTCCTCCTTCTCGACCGCCAGCGGATGCCCGACCCTGAGCCTGCGCACCGCCGGGAGGTACGCCGCCAGGAACTCGTCGAACAGCTCACGCTGGACGACGAAGCGCGGGTACGCCGTGCAGCGTTGTTTGCCGTAGTCGAAGAGCTTGGGTACGACCGCTGTGAGCGCGTCCCAGTCCGTGTAGTTCCAGATGCCCCAGGTGTTGAGTCCCTCCTGTTCGAGTACGTGCCGTTTGCCGAGGTCGGCGACTGCCGTGGCCACCGCGGCGCCGGTGTCGCGGCCGCCGACGAAGGAGACGCAGCCGATCTCGGGCGCCCGCACCAGCGCCTCCGACAGCTCGCCTCCGCTGCCGCTGACGAGGGTGACGGGAATCCCCTCGCGGGCGGCGAGCGCGCAGGCCAGGGTCAGGCAGGCGACACCGCCATCGGTCGGGGTCTTGGCGATGACCGCGTTGCCTGCCAATGCCTGTACCAACACTGCGTGAACGAGCACGCTCATGGGGTAGTTCCAGCTCGCCACGTTCGATACCGGGCCGTCCAGTGGGGCACGGCCCGCGACCATCGGTTCGATGCCGTCGACGTACCAGCGCACGCCGTCGATGGCCCGGTCGACGTCCGCCTGCGCGAGTCGCCACGGCTTGCCGATCTCCCAGACGAGGAGCAGGGCGAGCAGGTTCCGGTGCTGGGTAAGGGCGTCGAGCGTGGCCGCGACACGGGCGCGGCGCTCATCCAGCGGGATGTGCCGCCACGCGCGGTGCTGGTCGAGCGAGGCGCGTACGGCCTGGTGGGCGGTGGCCCGGTCCAGGCGCGGCGGGCCGGCGATCGGGGTGCCGTCGACGGGGCTGGTGGCGGGCAGCGGTCGGCCGTCCGCCTGCCAGGTGGAGTTCCAGAGGTTGAGGACACGGTCGTCCCGGAAGGCCTCCGGGGCGACGGTGAGGCATCGCTGCCAGGCGTCGGTCCAGGAGGTGCCTGATTTGAGGGTGAGGTTGGTTGCCATCGGGTCTCCGCTCTCGGTGCACAGTCGGGGGCGGTCGTACATGGCGCATGAACGTGGCGGACGTACGCGGCGGACGTACATGGCGCATGAACGCGGGGGACGTACAAGGCTGGGGCGGGTGTCGGCGAGGGGCGGCCACTCGTGAAACCGATCTCGCCTCCGCCATGCGCGACGTCACACCTCGACGCCCAGGCGGTCCAGCACCAGCCGTGCGGTCTCGGTGGGCGTGCCGCCGACCCGTACCCCTACCGCCTCCAGCGCTTCCTTCTTCGCCGCCGCGGTGCCGGACGAGCCGGACACGATCGCGCCCGCGTGGCCCATGGTCTTGCCCTCGGGGGCGGTGAAGCCGGCGATGTAGCCGACGACGGGCTTGGTGACGTGGTCTCGGATGTACGCGGCCGCGCGTTCCTCCGCGTCGCCGCCGATCTCTCCGATGAGGACGACGAGTTCGGTGTCGGGGTCGTCCTGGAAGGCGGCCAGGCAGTCGATGTGGGTCGTGCCGACGACCGGGTCGCCGCCGATGCCGACGCAGGTCGAGAAGCCGATGTCGCGGAGTTCGTACATGAGTTGGTAGGTGAGTGTGCCGGACTTGGAGACCAGGCCGATGCGGCCGGGCTTGGTGATGTCGGGCGGGATGATGCCCGCGTTGGACTGGCCGGGGGTGATCAGGCCGGGGCAGTTGGGGCCGATGACGCGGGTGCCCTTGGTCTTCGCGTACGAGGTGAAGGCGACGGAGTCGTGGACCGGGATGCCCTCCGTGATCACGACGGCGAGTCCGATGCCGGCGTCGGCGGCCTCGACGACGGCCGCCCTGGCGAAGGCGGGCGGCACGAAGACCACGGTCGCGTCGGCGCCGGTCGCGCGGATGCCGTCGGCGACCGAGCCGAAGACGGGGACGGCCCGGTCGTCGAAGTCGACGGTCCGACCCGCCTTGCGCGGGTTGACGCCGCCGACGACGTTCGTGCCCGCGGCGAGCATGCGCCGGGTGTGCTTCATGCCCTCGCCGCCGGTCATGCCCTGGACGAGGACCTTGCTCTCCTTGGTGAGGTAGATGGCCATGTCGTCATGTCTCCTCAGGCTGTGGCGGCGGCGAGTCGGGCGGCCCGCTGGGCGGCGCCGTCCATGGTGGTGGCCTGCTGGACCAGCGGGTGGGCGCGGTCGTCGAGGATGGCGCGCCCCCGGGCGGCGTTGTTGCCGTCGAGGCGTACGACGAGCGGCTTGGTCAACTGGACGCTGTCCAGGGCCTGCACGATGCCGTCGGCGACCGCGTCGCACGCGGTGATCCCGCCGAAGACGTTGACGAAGACCGATTTCACGGCCGGGTCGGAGAGGATGACGGAGAGGCCGTCGGCCATGATCCGGGCCGACGCTCCGCCGCCGATGTCGAGGAAGTTGGCGGGACGGGCGCCGCAGCCCGCTACGACGTCGAGGGTCGACATGACGAGTCCGGCGCCGTTGCCGATGATGCCGACCTCGCCGTCGAGCTTGACGTAGTTGAGGCCCTTGGCGGCGGCCGCCGCCTCCAGCGCGTCGTCGTGCTCGACACCGTCGGCGCCCCAACGTGCCTGCCGGAAGCGGGCGTTGTCGTCGAGGGTGACCTTGCCGTCGAGGGCGAGGATCTGTCCCTGCGCGGTGCGCACGAGCGGGTTCACCTCGACCAGGAGGGCGTCCTCACGGACCAGCACCTCCCAGAGCCGGACGAGCACGTCGACGGTCTGCGGCGGCAGTCCGGCCGCCTCGGCGATCTCGCCCGCCTTCGCGGAGGTGACGCCCTCGGCGGGGTCGATGGCGATGCGGGCCACGGCCTCGGGTCGGGTGGCGGCCACCTCCTCGATCTCCATGCCGCCTTCGGCCGAGGCGATGGCGAGGAAGACGCCCGCCGCGCGGTCGAGTACATAGGACACGTAGAACTCGGTCTCGATGTCCACGGGTTGGGCCAGCATCACCTTGCCGACGGTGTGGCCCTTGATGTCCATGCCGAGGATCTGGCGTGCCGTGATCTCGGCGGCCGCGGGGTCCGCGGCGAGCTTCACGCCGCCCGCCTTGCCCCGGCCACCGACCTTGACCTGCGCCTTTACCACGACCCGGCCGCCGAGTCGGCGTGCGATCTCGCGGGCTTCCTTGGGTGAGTCCGTCACCTCTGCCCTCGGCACCAAGATGCCGTGTTCCTCGAAGAGTTCCCTTGCCTGGTGTTCGTACAGGTCCATTCCGGCTCCTGACTCAAAAGTGCCGCACGCCCCCTGGACACCACCCACCGGATGCGGGATAACAAGGTTCATACAGTATTCGTCGACTGTATGCAATGTACCGCGAGAGCCGTTCCAACCCCCTACGAAGGGACAGGACTTCGCCATGCCCGACGACACCCAGGACGTCATTTCCGGTGGTCATCTCGTTGCCAAGGCGCTGAAGGCCGAGGGGGTCGACCGCATCTACACCCTGTGCGGCGGCCACATCATCGACATCTACGACGGCTGCGTCGACGAGGGCATCGAGGTCGTCGACGTCCGTCACGAGCAGGTCGCCGCCCATGCCGCCGACGGTTACGCCCGCATCACCGGCAAGCCCGGCTGCGCGGTCGTCACCGCGGGTCCCGGCACCACCGACGCCGTCACCGGTGTCGCCAACGCCTTCCGCGCCGAGTCCCCGATGCTGCTCATCGGCGGCCAGGGCGCCCTCACCCAGCACAAGATGGGGTCCCTCCAGGACCTGCCGCACGTCGACATGATGACGCCGATCACCAAGTTCGCGGCGGCCGTGCCGGACACGGCGCGCGCGGCGGACATGGTGTCGATGGCGTTCCGCGAGTGCTACCACGGCGCGCCCGGGCCCTCCTTCCTGGAGATCCCGCGCGACGTCCTCGACGCCAAGGTGCCGGTGAGCAAGGCGCGCGTGCCCAAGGAGGGCGCCTACCGTGCCTCCACCCGCTCGGCCGGCGACCCCGAGGCCATCGAGAAGCTCGCCGACCTGCTGGTCCACGCCGAGAAGCCGGCCATCCTGCTCGGCAGCCAGGTGTGGACGACACGCGGCACCGAGGCGGCCATCGACCTCGTCCGCACCCTCAACATCCCCGCCTACATGAACGGCGCCGGCCGCGGCACGCTCCCGCCCGGCGACCCGCACCACTTCCAGCTGTCACGCCGGTACGCCTTCTCCAACGCCGATGTCATCGTCATCGTCGGCACGCCCTTCGACTTCCGCATGGGCTACGGCAAGCGGCTGTCGCCGGACGCGACCGTCGTGCAGATCGACCTCGACTACCGCACCGTCGGCAAGAACCGCGACATCGACCTCGGGATCGTGGGCGACGCCGGGCTGGTGCTGAAGTCGGTGACCGAGGCCGCCTCCGGACGCGTCAACGGCGGTGCGTCCAAGCGCAAGGAGTGGCTCGACGAGCTGCGCGCGGCCGAGCAGACCGCCCTGGAGAAGCGGCTGCCGAGCCTGAGGTCGGACGCCTCACCGATCCACCCGTACCGGCTGGTCAGCGAGATCAACGACTTCCTCACCGAGGACTCGATCTACATCGGCGACGGCGGCGACATCGTCACCTTCTCCGGTCAGGTCGTGCAGCCCAAGTCGCCCGGGCACTGGATGGACCCGGGCCCCCTCGGCACGCTCGGCGTCGGGGTGCCGTTCGTGCTCGCGGCCAAACAGGCGCGACCGGACAAGGAGGTCGTCGCGCTGTTCGGCGACGGCGCGTTCTCCCTCACCGGCTGGGACTTCGAGACTCTCGTCCGCTACGACCTCCCCTTCGTCGGCATCGTCGGCAACAACTCCTCCATGAACCAGATCCGCTACGGCCAGGCCCAGAAGTACGGCCTGGAGCGCGAGCGGGTCGGCAACACCCTCGGCGACGTCCACTACGACAAGTTCGCGCAGATGCTGGGCGGTTACGGCGAGGAGGTCCGTGACCCCGCCGACATCGGCCCCGCGCTGCGGCGCGCCCGCGAGTCCGGGAAGCCGTCGCTGATCAACGTCTGGGTCGACCCCGACGCGTACGCCCCCGGAACCATGAACCAGACCATGTACAAGTGAGGAGGCCTTCATGACTGGTACGTCGACCAAGGCTCTCGAAGGCATCCGCGTCCTGGACATGACCCATGTCCAGTCCGGTCCCTCCGCCACCCAACTGCTCGCCTGGCTCGGCGCTGACGTCGTCAAGCTGGAGGCGCCGACCGGTGACATCACGCGCAAGCAGTTGCGCGACGTCCCCGACGTCGACTCGCTCTATTTCACGATGCTCAACTGCAACAAGCGGAGCATCACCCTCAACACCAAGACCGAGCGCGGCAAGGAGATCCTCACCGAGCTGATCCGGCGTTCCGACGTCATGGTCGAGAACTTCGGACCGGGCGCGGTCGACCGGATGGGCTTCACCTGGGACCGCATCCAGGAGATCAATCCGCGTATCGTCTATGCCTCCATCAAGGGGTTCGGTGACGGCCCGTACACCAACTTCAAGGCGTACGAGGTCGTCGCGCAGGCCATGGGCGGGTCGATGTCGACCACCGGTTTCGAGGACGGGCCGCCGCTGGCGACCGGAGCCCAGATCGGCGACTCGGGGACGGGTGTGCACGCCGTCGCGGGGATTCTCGCGGCGCTGTTCCAGCGCGAGAACACCGGGCGTGGGCAGCGGGTCAACGTGGCCATGCAGCACGCTGTACTCAACCTGTGCCGGGTGAAGCTGAGGGACCAGCAACGCCTGGCACATGGGCCGCTTGCTGAATATCCGAACGAGGACTTCGGCACGGAAGTTCCCCGCTCGGGAAACGCGTCCGGCGGCGGTCAGCCCGGCTGGGCGGTCAGGTGCGCGCCGGGCGGCCCGAACGACTACGTATACGTCATCGTGCAGCCCGTCGGCTGGCAGCCGATCAGCGAGCTCATCGGCCGGCCCGAACTCGCCGACGACCCCGAGTGGGCGACGCCGGAGGCGCGGCTGCCCAAGCTCAACAAGATGTTCCAGCTGATCGAGGAGTGGTCCTCGACCCTGCCCAAGTGGGAGGTGCTGGAGCGGCTCAACGCCCACAACATCCCGTGCGGACCGATCCTGTCGACCAAGGAGATCATCGAGGACTCCTCGCTGGTCGCCAACGAGATGGTCGTCACCGTGCCGCACCCTGAGCGGGGCGAGTTCGTGACCGTCGGCAGCCCGCTCAAGCTCTCCGACTCCCCCGTCGAGGTGTCCAGTTCACCGCTGCTCGGCCAGCACAACGAAGAGGTCTACATCGGCGAGCTCGGCCTCGGTGACGAGGAGCTGCGCCTGCTCAAGTCGAACGGAGTGATCTGACGTGATGGCCGAAGACCGCGTCCTGAGGGTGCGGACGCTCCTCGACTCCGTGCGGACGGAGGGACGCACGGCGCTGACCGCGCCCGAGGGCAAGGTGATCGCCGACGCGTACGGGATCGCCGTACCGGGCGAGGAGCTCGCCACCGACGTCGACGAGGCGGTGGCGTACGCGGCGCGCTTCGGCGGGCCCGTGGTGATGAAGATCGTCTCGCCGGACATCCTCCACAAGACCGACGCGGGCGGCGTGATCGTCGGCGTCGAGGGGGCGACGGACGTACGGGCCGCGTTCCACAAGATCGTCGACAACGCGCGCGCGTACGACGCGGATGCCCGTATCGAGGGCGTACAGGTGCAGGAACTCCTCCCACGGGGGCAGGAGGTCATCGTCGGCGCGGTCACCGACCCGACGTTCGGCAAGGTCGTGGCCTTCGGGCTCGGCGGGGTGCTGGTCGAGGTCCTCAAGGACGTCACCTTCCGGCTCGCTCCCGTGACCGCCGACGAGGCACTGTCCATGCTGGACTCCATCCGGGCGGCGGAGATCCTGCACGGGGTGCGCGGCCAGGCCGCCGTGGACCGGTGGGCGATCGCCGAGCAGATCCGGCGGGTCTCGCAGCTGGTCGCGGACTTCCCGGAGATCGCGGAGGTGGACCTCAACCCGGTCATCGCGACCGCGGAGGGGGCCGTGGCGGCGGACATCCGAGTGATCCTCGCCGAAGCTCCGGCGAAGCAGCGACGCCGCTACTCGCGCGAGGAGATCCTCACCTCCATGCGCCGGTTGATGCAGCCGTCATCGGTCGCCGTCATCGGGGCCTCCAACGAGCAGGGCAAGATCGGCAATTCGGTCATGCGCAACCTCATCGACGGTGGTTTCGCCGGGGACATCCATCCGGTGAACCCCAAGGCCGATGACATTCTGGGCCGCAAGGCGTACAAGAGTGTCACGGACGTTCCCGGTGAGGTGGATGTGGCGGTCTTCGCGATCCCCGCCAAGTTCGTGGCCTCGGCCCTGGAGGAGGTGGGACGCAAGGGGATCCCCAACGCCGTGTTGATCCCCTCCGGGTTCGCGGAGACCGGTGAGCACGAACTCCAGGAGGAGATCGTGGCCATCGCCGAGCGGCACGGCGTGCGGCTGCTCGGGCCGAACATCTACGGCTACTACTCGACGTGGCAGGACCTATGCGCCACGTTCTGCACGCCGTACGACGTCAAGGGCGGGGTGGCGCTGACCTCGCAGTCCGGCGGTATCGGGATGGCCATCCTGGGCTTCGCGCGGACCACGAAGACGGGCGTGTCGGCGATCGTGGGCCTCGGCAACAAGTCGGACCTGGACGAGGACGACCTGCTGACCTGGTTCGGTGAGGACCCGCACACCGACTGCATCGCCATGCATCTGGAGGACCTCAAGGACGGGCGCGCCTTCGTCGAGGCAGCGCGGGCGACCGTACCGAAGAAGCCGGTCGTGGTGCTGAAGGCGGGACGTACGGCGGCGGGCGCGAAGGCCGCAGGCTCGCACACCGGAGCCCTCGCCGGCGACGACGCCGTGTACGAGGACATCCTCAAGCAGGCCGGTGTTATCCGGGCGCCCGGGCTGAACGAAATGCTCGAGTACGCGCGCGCGTTGCCGGTGCTTCCCACTCCCAAGGGCGACAACGTCGTGATCATCACGGGGGCCGGCGGCAGCGGCGTGCTGCTGTCGGATGCCGTGACCGACAACGGCCTGTCCCTGATGGAGATCCCGCCGGACCTGGACGAGGCGTTCCGGAAGTTCATCCCGCCCTTCGGGGCCGCGGGCAACCCGGTGGACATCACGGGCGGCGAGCCGCCGTCGACGTACGAGGCGACGATCCGGCTCGGCCTGGAGGACCCGCGCATCCACTCGCTCGTCCTGGGCTACTGGCACACGATCGTGACTCCCCCGATGGTCTTCGCGGAGCTCACCGCGCGCGTGGTGGCCGAGTTCCGTGAGCGGGGCATAGAGAAGCCCGTCGTCGCGTCGCTCGCGGGTGACGTCGAGGTCGAGGAGGCCTGCCAGTACCTGTACGAGCGGGGGGTCGTGGCGTACCCGTACACGACGGAGAAGCCGGTGGCCGTGCTCGGCGCGAAGTACCGGTGGGCGCGGGCCGCGGGGTTGTTGGGGGGCGGTTCATGAGGTGAGGGCAGCGGGGGGGCCGGCCGACGGTGCGCGTCGGCCGGCCCCGGGACCCGCGCGCGCACGAAAGGCATTGGACAGGGGGCGCTGGCCAGAACTTTCGACGCAAGGGGTGCAACCAACGTGACAACCACCGACGTTCCACGGGTCACCGCCTATCGCGAGGTGACCGACAAGAACGGACGCGTCTACCGCATCGGCGAGTCCGACATCGACATCATGGGGCGCAAGCGCAAGTGGATGGTGATCCTGCCCTGGATCGGCATGATGGGCATCTCCTCCGCCGAGTACGCGTTCGCGTCCGCCGAGGACACCCTCCACACTGCGCACCACTGGGCCAGTGCGCACATCTTCTGGATGATGACGGTCTGGGTGTTCTTCCAGGCCGCGGTGGCCTTTCCCGCCGGCAAGCTGCGCGAGTCCGGCAAGCTGCCGGCCCGTTTCGCCATGATGCTGGGTGCGGCGGGCACACTGGTGGGCTACCTCTCGCTGGCCTACGCACCGCATGTCGTCGTCGCATACATCGGCTTCAGTATGTTCAGCGGCATGGGCGCCGGCATGGTCTACGCCACCTGCGTCAACATGGTCGGCAAGTGGTATCCGGAGCGCAAGGGCGGCAAGACCGGATTCGTCAACGGCGGCTTCGCCTACGGCTCGGTGCCCTTCGTCTTCCTCTTCACCGGCTACATGGACCTGACCAACTTCCGCTGGGTGCTGGTCTCGGTCGGCCTCTTCCTCGCCACCATGGTGGGAGTGGCCGGCTTCTTCTTCAAGGACCCGCCGAAGAACTGGTGGCCCGCGGCGGTCGACCCGCTCAACCCTCCCAAGGACCCGCGCGCTGCCCGTTCGCTGCGGATGAACCCGCCGGCCGTGCGCCAGTACACCCCGCGCGAGGCCTGGAAGACCGGGCGGGTGGCCCTGATGTGGTTCTGTCTGGCGTGCACGTCCGGCGTGAACATCTTCGGTATCGCCTTCCAGGTGGACATCGGTGAGGAGGCCGGATTCGCGGGCGGCATCGTCGCGACGGCCATGTCGCTGAAGGCGGTCGTCAACGGTACCGGCCGCGGCGTGATCGGCTGGCTCTCCGACCTCTACGGACGCAAGCGGTGCCTGCTCGCCGTGTGCGTCATCCTGGGCCTCGCCCAGTACGGCATCCTCTGGTCGGCCGAGAGCAAGAACCTCACCCTGTTCCTGATCTTCTCCGCGATCTCCGGCTTCGGCGGCGGCGCCATCTTCCCGATGTTCGCGGCCCTGACCGCCGACTACTTCGGCGAGAACAACAACGCGTCCAACTACGGCATGGTCTACAGCGCCAAGCTCGTCTCCGGTCTGGGCGCGGGCATGGGTGCCGTGGTCGTCAGCGCCTGGGGTCACTCCGGCGCCTTCATCCTGGCGGGCTCGATCTCGCTCTTCGCCGGCTGCGTGGCGCTGTTCCTCAGCCCGCCGGGACGCGACAAGGAAACGAGCCGCATCTCTCCCAACCCGCAACCGCTCGGCGAGGACATGGCCTGACATGACGGCAGATCCGTACGCAGCAAGCAGTTCGTCCGCACACTCCGACGCCGCACACCGTCCCTACCGCGAGGTCACCGACGCGCGCGGGCGCGTCTACCGCGTCGGCGAGACCGACCGGGACCTCCTCGGCCACTCGCGCAAGATCATGGTGTACCTCCCGTGGATCGCCATGATGGCCATCAGCATCTTCGAATACGCGTACGGCTCCGCGGAGGACACCCTGTCCCACGCGCACGGCTGGACGCAGAGCAACACCTTCTGGATCCTCAGCGTCTGGGTGTTCTTCCAGGCCGGCGTCGCCTTCCCGGCGGGCTGGCTGCGCGAGAAGGGCATCCTGACGGCCCGCAGGGCCATGTACCTGGGCTCGGGCATGTGCCTGCTGGGGTTCCTCGCTCTCTCGCACCTGAACAACGTCCTGCTGGCGATTCTCGGCTTCGGTGTCATCGGCGGCATCGGCGCCGGCCTGGTCTACGCGACCTGCATCAACATGGTCGGCAAGTGGTTCCCGGAACGCCGCGGGGCCCGGACCGGGTTCGTCAACGGCGGGTTCGCGTACGGATCGCTGCCGTTCATCTTCATCTTCAACTACGGGTTCGACACCGCGAACTACCACCGGGTGCTGGACCTGATCGGCTGCTACATCATGATCGTCGTCTTCGGATGCGCGTTCTTCTTCAAGGACCCACCGAAGAACTGGTGGCCCGCGGACGCCGATCCGCTGTCGTTCTCGGGCGACCGGAAGAACGCGGTCAGCCTGGCCAGGAACCCTCCTGCGGTGAAGCAGTACACGCCCCGGGAGGCGATCAGGACGGGCATGCTGCCCCTGATGTGGCTGTCCGTCGTGCTGACCGCCGGGGTGTCGATCTTCGGCATCTCCTTCCAGGTCGACTACGCCAAGGAGGTCGGCTTCGGCCCGCTGGTCGCGGCGTCGTCGATGGGTGTGATGGCGGTCATCAACGGCGTCGGCCGCGGTGTCGTGGGCTGGCTGTCCGACCGCTGGGGCCGTAAGTCGACGCTGGTGTCCGTGATCGTCGTCCTGGGTCTCGCCCAATTCGGAGTGATCTGGGCCGGAGACCTCCGGAGCGAATGGCTGTTCCTGTTCTTCGCCTTCCTCTCCGGCTTCGGCGGCGGCGCCTTCTACCCGCTGTTCGCGGCGCTCACCCCGGACTACTTCGGGGAGAACCACAACGCGACCAACTACGGCCTGGTCTACAGCGGCAAGCTGATCAGCGGCCTGTTCGGTGGCGGTCTCGGCTCCATGGTCGTCGCGGCCTGGGGATATGACGGCGCGTACGCGCTGGCCGGCGGCGTGTCGCTCGTGGCGGCGGCGATCGCGTTGCTGCTGCGGCAGCCGGGGCGGAGCGTGGCGGTTCCGCACCCTGCGCGCTGACAGGCCGCGCACATGAGGAGGCCCTCCCCGATCCGGGGGAGGGCCTCTCACGTCGGTACGGCCGTCAGCAGCCCTTCTCCCGCAGCGAGTGCAGGTGCTCACTCGAACGGCGTGCGAACGTGAACGACTCGGTCGGGTTGTCGTGTTCCGCCTGCCAGTGGTGGGCGAACCGCTGTCCGCGCAGCTTCGTCACAGCGGAGATGAACCGCTGGTAGTCGATGTCGCCGTCGCCGACGTCGACCATGTCGTAGCCGTACTGGTTGGTCGGGTCACTCACGCCGTCCTTGACGTGGAAGAGCGGGTAGCGGTGCGGCTGCTTGAGGACGTAGTCCAGCGGCTCGAAGGGGGCGGCCGATCCGTCGGGCCGCTTCGAGAAGCGGAACTGGCCCGAGTACGCCCAGAAGATGTCCATCTCCAGGTAGACGAGGTCGGGGTCGGTCTCGGCGAGCAGCACGTCGTAGAGGCGGACCTTGGGGTTGTCGGTGGCGAAGGAGAACTCCTCGGAGTGGTTGTGCTGGTAGAACTTCATGCCGCGTGCCTTGGCCGCCGCGCCGTAGGTGTTGAACTCCTCCGCGGCCCGCTTCCAGGCGTCGACGGTAGAGCCGTAGCGGAACGGCCCCGAGGCCGTGCCGATGTGCTTCAGGCCGAGGGCCTGGGCGTCGTCGAGGACCTTGGTGAGGTTCTGGGCGAAGGTGTAGGCGCCGGGGTCGTTGGAGTAGTAGCCGACGTGGCTGCCGATCGGGTTCAGGCCGTGGTTCCGGGCCAGCCGCTTGAGCTGGGCGAGGGTGATCGGGCCTGCCGAGCCCTGGGTGTATCCGGCGAACTCCACCTCGTCGTAGCCGTACTTCGCCAACTCGGCGAAGACGGGGGCGAAGCCGAGCGTGGAGACCTTGTCGCGCAGGCTGTAGAGCTGGATGCCGAGGCGGCCGGGCGGGAGCACGGGGCGGCCTCGGCCGGCGCCGCGGGAGGCCGCGTCGGTAGTGGGCGCGGTGCCGGGGGCGGCGGTCGCGGGGGCTGCGGCGGCGCCCAGCAGGGCGGCGGCCGTGGTGCCGGCAGCGACGCCGAGCATGCCTCGTCTGGTGAGGCGGTGGGTGAGTTCGGGATCCGTCTGGGAAAAGCGGCTCATGCCTGGAACTCCCTGTGATCGAAGGCCGTTGTCAGTGGTGAGTGCTTCACTTGTGATCGGTCGGAACTGAGCGGGCTGACCACTCAGCCGAGACCGGCGAGTCGGAGCAGAAGTGACTTCACATCGGTGGCCGCGACGCGGTCGCCGACAGCGCGGGGGGTGGAGCAAATGAGGAGCGGACCTTCGTCGTCGCTCTCGGGGATGCGGCCATGGCTGCCGCGAATAGGTGACGGATCCAGGGGCACGACCGCCATGCGGTAGCGCATGCCGAGTTTCTTGCGGGCGAGCGCGGTCGCCGCCTTGACCTTGACGTAGGGGTCGAGGGGATCCATGAAGAGTTCGACCGGGTCGTAGCCGGGTTTGCGGTGGATCTCGACGAGTCGCGCGAAGTCGGGCGCGTGGGCGTCGTCGAGCCAGTAGTAGTACGTGAACCAGGCATCCGGCTCCGCGATGGCGACGAGCTCGCCGGAGCGCGGGTGGTCGAGATGGTGGTCCTTCTTGCCCTCGTCGTGGAGGAGTTGATCGATGCCGGGGAGTCCGTCCAGGGCTGCCCGGGTAGCGTCGAGGTCCTCCGGTCGGCGTACGTAGACGTGGGCGATCTGGTGGTCGGCGACCGCGAAGGCGCGTGACGCCATCGGGTCGAGGTACTCCATGCCGTCCTGGGTGTGTACTTCGAGCAGGCCCGCCCGCCTCAGGGCGCGGTTGATGTCGACGGGGCGGCTCACGCGGGTGATGCCGTACTCGGACAGCGCGACGACGGTACGGCCCTCTGCGCGCGCGTCATCCAGCAGCGGGGCCATGGCGGCGTCCAGGTCGGCGGCCGCTTTCAGTGAGCGTGGGTCGTCGGGGCCGAAGCGTTGCAGGTCGTAGTCGAGGTGAGGGAGGTAGCACAGGGTCAGGTCGGGGTGCCGCGTGCGGATGATGTGGCGGGTCGCGTCGATGATCCAGCGGCTGGAGACGAGGTCGGCGCCGGGGCCCCAGAAGTGGAAGAGCGGGAACGTGCCGAGTTTCGCGGTGAGTTCGTCGTGCAGGGCGGGCGGCCGCGTGTAGCAGTCGGGGTCCTTGCGGCCGTCGGAGTAGTAGATCGGGCGGGGGGTGACGGTGATGTCGGTGTCTGCGCCCATGGCGTACCACCAGCAGATATTGGCGACCGTGTAGCCGGGATGGGCACGGCGCGCGGCGTCCCACAGCTTGTCGCCGGCGACCAGTCTGTTGTGCTGGCGCCACAGGAGTACGTCGCCGAGGTCGCGGAAGTACCAGCCGTTGCCGACGATGCCGTGCTCCGACGGGTGGGCGCCGGTCAGGAACGTGGACTGGGCGGCGCAGGTGACGGCCGGTAGGACGGTGCCGAGCGGCGCGTGGGAGCCGGACTGGGCGAGTCTCTTGAGGTGGGGCATGTGGTCGAGGAGACGGGGGGTGAGGCCGACGACGTCGAGGACGAGGAGAGGGGTGGGGCGGCGCATGACGGTCGCGTCAGGTCGGGGTGCCGGGGTCTCGACCGGGACTGCTGGGACTGCCGAGATCGTCGGGTCCGGTGGCTCGGTCATGGCAGCTCCTTGAGTCCGAGGTCGGTCAACAGGTCGCGGGCGAGGGTGAGTTCGGCGGCGATGCCGTCGGCGAGGTGGCTGCGGGCGCGGGGTCGCAGTTCGGCCGGTAGCGCCTGCCAGGTGTAGGTCTCGACCTCGAGGTGGCGGGTGAGCGGGTGCGGGCCGCCGACGAGTCGGGCCAGTGCGGCCCTGAGGACGGGGAGCGTGGAGGTGAGTGGCGCGGCGGGGGCCGCGTGGAGCGGGACGTGGAAGTGGGCCCGCCAGGGCGAGGCGTCGGGCAGGGCGTCGCCCTTGAGCGCCTCGCCGAGGTCGTCGGTGCCACGCAGGCCGGCGGCGGTGGCGGTGCGGGTCTGGTGCAGGAAGCGGGGTTCGTCGAAGGCGGCGAGGGCCTCGCGGACATCGGGGAGATGGGGGTGTTCGGCATGCAGGGCTGCTGAGAGCTGGGACTTGATGACGGGGACGTGGGCTTGGGCGAGGGCGTCCAGGGCGGTGTGCGGATCTTCGAAGGAGGTGGCGAGGTGACAGGTGTCGACACAGACGCCGACGCGGTCGTGGCCGATCGCGGCGAGTGGGGCGATGGCGTCGCCGGTGGTCTCGACGATGCAGCCGGGTTCGGGTTCGAGGCCGACGCGGATGTCGCGGCCGGTCAACTCCGCCAGGGCGTCGAGGCGTTCGGCGAGGGTGAGCAGAGCGGCGTGGGCCGTCTCGGCGCTGCGCTCGTCGTGGGCGGTGCGCCAGGCGAGGGGCAGGGTGGAGATGCTGCCCTCGGTGACATCGTCGGGGAGGAGGCCTGCGAGGACGCGCGCCAGGGCGGTGGTGTGGTCGAGGCGTTCGGGGTCGGCCCAGTCCGGTTTGTAGACGCGGTACTTGACCTCTTCGGCCCCGAAGCCCTCATAGGGGAAGCCGTTGAGGGTGACGACCTCGAGGCCGCGCCGGTCGAGTTCGGTGCGCAGACCGCGCAGGGCCGACGGGTCGGTGACGAGGGCGTGGGCAGCGTCCTTGGCAAGCCACAGGCCGATGCCGAGGCGGTCGCGGCCGAGCCGTCTGCGGACGGGTTCGCAGTGGTCGCGGAGTTGGGCGAGGACGCCGTCGAGGGTCTCGGCCGGGTGGACGTTGGTGCAGTAGGCGAGGTGGACGGTGGAGCCGTCGGGGTGGCGGAAGCGCATGGCTCACGCTCCCGGAACGGGGGCGGCGGTCGGGTCCTCCCGCTCTCCCGGTGCGCCGGCCGGTCCCTCCTCGGGGTCCTTCGGGGCGCCACGGAGGATGGAGTTGCCCTCGTGGGTCGCCTCCGGGGTCGCGACGTCGAGGGTGAGGCGGTCGCTGAGTCCATAGAAGGCGACAGGGTTGCGCCACAGCAGTCGGTCGACGTCGTCCTCGCCGAAGCCTTCGGCGAGCATCAGGTCGGCGACCTTGCGGGTCTTCAGGGGATCGCTCCGGCCCCAGTCCGCGGCGGAGTTGACCAGCACCTGCTCGGGACCGTACTCGCGGAGGATCGCGACCATCCGCTCCTCGTCCATCTTCGTATCGGGATAGACGGAGAAGCCGAGCCAGCAGCCGCTGCCCTTGGCCTCCTTGACCGTCGTCTCGTTGAGGTGGTCGACCAGGACGCGGTCCGGGGGCAGTGCCGACTCCCGGACGACGTCGAGGGTGCGACGCAGACCCGCCAGCTTGTCGCGGTGCGGGGTGTGGACGAGTGCGGGAAGTTCGTGGGCGGCGGCGAGCTGGAGCTGGGCGGCCAGGGCGGTGTCCTCGGCCGGGGTCATCGAGTCGTAGCCGAT
This sequence comes from Streptomyces sp. V4I8, assembly GCF_041261225.1. Lineage (GTDB taxonomy): Bacteria > Actinomycetota > Actinomycetes > Streptomycetales > Streptomycetaceae > Streptomyces. Next base: position 8,582,432 of record NZ_JBGCCN010000001.1, on the reverse strand, counting down.
CTCACCGACGGCGACGACCTGGTCCTTGACGAGATAGCGAGGCAGTTCCTCCAGGACCGGCACGCAGCGTGGGTCGTTCGCCTCCTTGGGGTTGAGGGCGAGCGTGCAGTGGTGGGCGATGCCGTACTGGGCGGCACGGAAGGGCTCCCAGCCGACCAGGGAGTCGAAGTAGTCGAGGAAGGAGGCGGGAGAGGTGCGGGGCTGGCCCAGCCAGAAGGAGGGCTCGACGACGGCTCGGACGCCGGCGGCGTACATGGCCTCGTAGTCGTCGGTGGTGCGCGACGTCATGTGGATGTGGGGGTCGAAGAGGCGCATCAGGACTCCTTGCCGTCGGTGCCGCGGCGGCCGAGCGTGGCGGCGGGCGCGGGTGGGGTGGCCGTGGGGTCGGTCAAGGTCAGGACGCGGTGCAGGTCTTCGGGTACGGGACGGCCGGCGGCGATGCGTTCGGCGGCGTAGTCGCCGAGCATGCGGGCGAGTTCGGCGTCGCGGTGGGCGCGGCGGTCCAGGTCGGCCACGGTGTCTACGTGGACACCGGTGAACAGGCACTTGAGGACGGCGTGCCGCCACTGGTGAGGGTCGAGGTGCCGGGCGGAGTAGGGGCCGACGGCGGCGGCGAGGAGCCGGGTGTCGTTGGTGCGCAGGGCGTCCTCTACGAGCGGAAGGGCTTCCGGGCCGGGGACCAGATGGGGCAGTGCGTGCAGGACGGCGCGGCGTTCGGCGGCGGTGCCCTGGAAGTAGACCCGGGCGAGGGCGTCCACGTCGGCGCGAGCCGCGTGCAGGATGAGGACGCGGGCGGCATCCGCATACTCGGGGCCACAGCGGCGACCGGCCTCGGCGATCCGCAACTCCCAGACGGAGATGGGTCCATGGGTGCCGGGGTTCGCGGCGGCCTCGTCGAGGGCCCGACGCAGCCAGGCGCGGGGGCTGAGTCGAGGTGGGCGGTGAGGTGGGCGCGGAGGTCGGCGGGTGGGGTGAGGGCGAGGGGGGTGCCTGGGGTGTCGGAAGGGTTCGGGGCATCTGCGTGGCCTTGGGCGGTCGGTCTGCCCTCGGTGCCGCCGCGGGGATCGGCGCCGGCTCTGGCCCCGGCGTCGCCTCGGCCCTCCTTGCTCGCTCGGCCCTCGGTACCGGCCCGCCCTGCGGCGACCTCTCTGCCGTCGGCGTCGGCCCGCGCCCCGGCGACGTCTCTGCCCCCGGCACCGGTTCCCTCCCCAGCGCCGGCTCGGCTCTCGGTGCCGGCCCGGCCCGCAGCGCTCGCTCGACCCTCGGCACCCAGTCGGCCCACGGCGCCAGCTCCGTCCCCGGCGCCGGTTCGACTCTCGCTGCCAGCCCGGCCCGCAGTGTCGGACCGGCTCTCAGCGCTCGTTCGGGGCTCGGCGCCGGTTCGGGGCTCGGCGTCCGCTCGGTTCTGCGTGGCTGCACGGTTCCCCGTTGCCGCGCCCGGGGTCGCCGGGTTGGTGCGGGGCTGGCTCATGAGGTGCTCCCTTCGGGGGTGGCGGAGGGATCGCCGTGTGGTGGGACAGATCCGGGTGATCGGGGGGCCGTGGCCTCGGCCGTGCGGAGGAACGGGAGGGAGAGTTCGGCGAAGTGAGGGCCTGCGTGGGAGTGGCGGGGCAGTTCGACCACGGTCAGGCCCTGGTAGCCGGTGGCGGCGAGGGCTGCCAGGACGGGCGGGAAGTCGATCTCTCCCTCGCCGAACGGGAGGTGTTCGTGGACGCCGCGGCGCATGTCCTCGATCTGGACGTGGCGCAGCCAGGGCGCGGCGGCGCGTACGCAGTCGGCGGGAGAGAGGGGTTCGAGACACTGGCAGTGACCGATGTCGAGGGTGAGACCGAGCGGGTCCGGGTCGCCGAGGGTGCGGCGCAGGCGGTGGAAGTCGTCGAGGCGGGCGACGAGGTGGCCGGGCTCCGGTTCGACGGCGAGCGGCACATCGGCGGCCGCCGCGGCGTCCAGGACGGGGGTGAGGCTGTCGGCCAGCCGCTTCCAGGCCGTGTCCTCGTCCGTGCCGGGAGGGAGGGTGCCACTGAAGCAGTGCACGGCGTGGGCGCCTAGGTCGACGGCGACCCGGACGGCGCGCAGCAGCAGGTCGACGCGGCGGGCGCGGTCGTCGGGCTCCGGGTCCAGCAGGGAGGGGCCGTGTTTGCGGCGCGGGTCGAGCACGTAGCGGGCGCCCGTCTCCACCGTGACGGCCAGGCCGAGTTCACCGAGGCGGTGGGCGACTCGGTGGGTGCGGGCGGGCAGGTCAGGGGCGAAGGGGTCGAGGTGCATGTGGTCGAGGGTCAGGCCGACCCCGTCGTAGCCGAGGTCTGCGAGGAGGGCCAGGGCGTCGTCGAGCCGGACGTCGGCGAGGCCGTTGGTGCCGTAGCCGAAGCGGAGAGGGGTGGGGCGGGAGGACGGTTCGGCGGGGTTCTGCGCCGGGCGGGGCCGCGGGCTCATACGATGGTCACCTTCTTCGCGGACTTCCGTCCGATCGGGGCGAGCGCGGCGATGGCCACGACGGTGGGCCCGGAACCGGCGCGGGCCGCTGGCGCCCCCTGGAGCGGAAGGTGGCGCGGATGCCGCCGCCGACGGCACGCTGGGTCAGTGGCGGTGCCGGTGAGAACGGCGTCGGTACTGGCGGCGACGGGGACGGCACCGCTCAGGGCGTCGCCGGGGACGGTGAACAGAGCGGGGAGCCGCAGCAGTTCGGCCCAGGCGCGGCTACGGCTCACGGTCGCCCACCCGGAGCGGCCTCGCACGGATCGACGGCCCGTTCGGAAGCCTCCTCGACAGCCCGGTCGGAAGCCTCCTCGACGGTTCGGTCGGGGGCCTCCTCGACGCCCCGTTCAGAAGCCTCCTCGACAGCCCCGCGGTGACCGGCGTCCCGAGCTGCGGCTTCACAGTGATCGGCGCCCCGAGGAGCGGCCTCGCAGTGCCCAACCCCCTGGGCGGCGGCCTCGCCCCGAGCCGTCGTCCCCCGAGCGGTCTCGCCGGCACCCGCCAGGCGGAGCCGGTCCCCCAAGCCGACCAGCGCCGCGTACTGCTCTCCCAGGCTCGCCGGGCCGCCCCCCACCGGGTCCTTGAAGTAGAAGCCGAGTTCGCCGAGCGGACCGGTCAGGCCGGCCTCGTGGGCGCGGGCGGCGAGGCGGGCCAGGTCCAGTACCAGGGGCGCCGCGAGTGCCGAGTCGCAGCCCTGCCAGATGGTCTGGAGGATCATGCGGGTGCCGAGGAAGCCGTCGAAGGCGATGTGGTCCCAGGCGGTCTTCCAGTCGCCGAGGGCGGGGACGTCGTCGATGTGCACCTCGCCCTCGGGGACGGTGCCGAGGGTTTCGGCGAGGACGCGTTCCTTGCCGGCGTTCTTCGCGGCGGCGGCGGCCGGGTCGGCGAGGGCCGCGCCGTCACCGCCGCCCAGCAGGTTGGTGCCGGACCAGGCCCGGACCGTCAGCGCCCGTTGCGCGAACATCGGGCCCAGCACGGCTCGCAGCAGCGTCTGTCCGGTCTTGCCGTCCCGGCCGGCGTAGGGCAGGCCGCTGCGCTCGGCCTCGCGGGCCGCGACGGGGTGGTGCATGCCCTCGGACGGGGTGAAGTTGACGTAGGGGCAGCCCGCGCGCAGGGCCGCCAGCGCGTACAGAGTGCTGGCGGGGAGCGGGGCGTCGGGCCCCTGGGACGCGGGTTCGGTGGAAGCGACGTTCACCACCACCGCCCGGTTCAGATCGTGGCGGCGTACGAAGTCGCGTATGTCGTCGGCGAAGGCCGTGATCAGGTCGGCCTCGCTCCTGGTGTCCCCCGGGGCGGGGCCGCCGGGCCTGATCTCCCGGTCGGCGGCGGCGAGTTCGGCGGCGACGGCGGTGGCGATGCCCGGTGGGAGGACACCGCCGGCGGTCAGGGTCTCGGCGCGTTTGGGCAGGGGGCAGTCGAGGGTGTCGTGGCCCCCGAAGACGAGGTCGGCCAGCGCGGGCAGGCCACTGCCGGTGAACGCCGCGGTCTCGGTCACCATGCCGGTGGGCGGGTGCAGCCCCGCGGTGACGGCGGCGCACCCCGTGACGACGGTGGTGGCGACGGAACCTCGGGCTCCGATCAGCCACACTCCCACACGCGGTCGGGAGAGGGACGCGGACATGGGCAGCCTCCTTGTCGTGCCTGTCGTGCCTGTCATGCTTGCCGTGCCTGTCGTGCCTGTCATGCTTGTCGTACCTGTCGCGCTTGTCCCGCTTGTCGCTCTTGTCGCTCTTGTCGCGCGCGAACCCCGGTGGGAAGGACAAAGACGGCGGGCGGGGGTCCGGCGTCCCCCGCCCGCCGCCGCTCAGCCGCCCGTGGTGGGCAGTTCCTTCAACTGGATGTTGCGGAAGGAGACCTGGTCGTCGGCGCCGTGGTTCTGGAGGCCGATGTGACCGTCGGTCAGGCTCCGCTCGGGGTCCTTGTTGGTGAAGTCGTTGATCTTGACTCCGTTGAGGAACACCTGGAGGCGTTCGCCCTGGACCTTGATCTCGTAGGAGTTCCACTGGCCGGGCGGCCGCAGGACCTGGTCACGGGCCTTGATGTTCGCCGACTTGAACGAGTAGACGGATCCCGTGGTGCGCTCGGGCGCGTCCGTGGCGTCGATCTGGATCTCGTAGCCCTTGTTCACCGCGGACCAGGGGTCGTCGGAGGCCGGGAAGCCCACGAAGATCCCGGAGTTGTCGTCGCCCTGCATCTTCCAGTCGAGCTTGAGGGAGTACGACTTCAGCTCCTTGGCCTGGTACCAGAGCAGACCCATGCCGCCCTCGGACTCCAGGGTGCCGTCCTTGACGTTGAACTTGCCGGGGCCGGCCTGCTTCCAGCCTTCCAGGGTCTGGCCGTTGAAGATCTTCCGGTAGTCCTTGCTCGGCTTGCAGTCCGCCTTGACCTGGCCGGTGGCGTACTGGAGGCCGCCGAGCAGATGGGCCCGGAAGGCTTCTTCGGCGTAGGACTCCTTGGTGTGGCCGCCGCCGGTGTAGAAGGACCGGCCGCCGCCGTAGCTCTGGCACCAGGCGATCGGGTGGTCGCCCTTCATGTTCCCGCCCTGGTAGGTGGTCTCGTCCAGGGTGGCGAGGACCTTGGCCTGCTCCCGCGGGTTGGTGCGGTAGTTGTACCACTCGTCGGTGCGCTCCCAGGCGTCGCCCAGGTGCGCGGTCGACGGGTGGTCGTGGTCCTCGACGCGCACGGTGGCCTTCTGGATGGCCGGGTGGGAGTCGAAGTAGGCGCCGACGAGGCCGCCGTAGAACTCCCACTCGTACTCGGTGTCGGCCGCGGCGTGGATGCCCATGTAGCCGCCACCGCCCGCCACGTAGTCCTCGAACGCCTTCTGCTGCTCGGCGTTGAGCACGTCACCCGTGGTGGACAGGAAGGCCACCGCGTCGTACTTGGCGAGATTGGTCGTGGTGAACTGTCGGGCTTCCTCGGTCGCGTCGACCGTGATGCCGGCCGGGGCGCCGAGCTCCTTCAGGGCGGTGATGCCGGCCGGGATGGAGTCGTGCCGGAAGCCGGCGGTCTTGGAGAAGACGAGGACCTTCTTGCCGCCCTTGAAGGGCTGCTTGGAGAACTCGAAGTCGTCCACGTCGTACAGCGCACCCTCGCCGCCCTTGAAGACCAGGTAGATCTCCGTGGTGCGCTTGGGCAGCGACCGCAGAGGGACGTCGATGTTCTGGAAGGTCTCCCAGCTGCCGGTGGGCGGGATGTACGCCGAGCCGTGCAGCGGTCCGTCGGGCGAGCCGGTGCGCAGCTCGATGAAGCCGCCCGCGCCGCCGGAGGAGGCCCGCACGGTCATCTTCTTCTGCCCGTCGAACCGGTAGGGGGTGAAGGAGATCCAGTCGCCGTCGTCGATGTTGCCGACGGTCTTGCCGCCGTTGGCGCCGGTCTTGTCGATCACCGACACGCCCGACTGGGTGGTGAAGTGCTCGCCCTGGCGGTGCAGCGGCTGGAGCACGGCGCGGGCGGTGCCGGTCAGCGCCTCCTGACCGTTCGCCCCGCCGTCGGTGTAGCTGGCGCCGACGACGCCGTAGATGTTGGCGTTGGGGTCGTGGCCGCCGTCACCGGGGGGTGGCGTCAGGGTGCCCTCGCAGCCCATCTCGCTGGTCAGCTCATGGGCGTGGGAGTCGTGGCCGAGGCTGTAGGCGACCTTGACCTTGGAGCAGTCGATCGTCTCCTCGGGGTCGGTGACGGTCACCTTGAACGGGACGGGCTTGCCGAATTCGGCCAGGGCGCCGTTGCCCGGGATGTCGATCCTCACCTTGGGCTCGGTGTTGCCGACCACGATCCGGGTGCTGGCGTTGCCGGTGTTGCCCTCGGGGTCCTTGGCGGTGAAGGTGGCGGTGTAGGTGCCGACCTTCTTGTACCGGTGGGTGGGGTTGAGGCCCTCGCCCTTGGTGCCGTCGCCGAAGTCCCAGCTGTAGGTGAGGTCCGGGGAGTCGGCGTCCTTGGCGGAACCGGTGAACGTGACCTTCAGGCCGGCCGCTCCGGACGTCTTGTCGGCGCTCACCTCGGCGATCGGCGAGAAGCCGTCCTCGGCGTTCTCGATCCGGTACAGCGCGGAGTGCTCGTCTGCCTGGAACCAGGAGATGCCGTAGTCCAGGACGTAGAGCGCGCCGTCGGGGCCGAACTCCATGTCCATGATCTGGGTGCCGGTCCAGGGGAAGTCGTTGATCTTCGCGACGGAGCCGTCCTCGTTCTGCTCGATCCGCTTGATCCAGCGGCGGCCGAACTCACCCGCGAAGAAGTCGCCGTCGTACGCCTCGGGGAACTTCACGCTGGACTGGAGCTCGGGGTCGTAGCGGTAGACCGGGCCGCCCATCGGGGACTCGGAGCCGGTGCCGAACTCGGGCACGGAGCCGCCGTCGTACGGGATCCAGGCGGCCTGCGCGGGCGGCAGGTCGACCAGGCCCGTGTTGTACGGCGAGGTGTTCTTCGGGGCGTTGCAGTCGAACGTCTCGCCGGACTCCTTCGTGGCGAAGTCGTAGTCGACGTAGGCGTCGTTGTCGCCGGTACAGAAGGGCCAGCCGAAGTTGGCGGCCTTGGTCACCTTGGCGAACTCGACCTGCCCGCCCGGGCCGCGCTTCGGGTCGGCGGCGCCCGCGTCGGGGCCGTAGTCGCCGACGTAGACGATGCCGGTCTTGTCGTCGACGCTCATCCGGAACGGGTTGCGGAAGCCCATCGCGTAGATCTCGGGACGGGTCTTCTCGGTGCCCGGGGCGAAGAGGTTGCCCTCCGGGACGGTGTACGAGCCGTCCTCGGCGACCTTGATACGGAGGATCTTGCCACGCAGGTCGTTGGTGTTGCCGGAGCTGCGGCGGGCGTCGAAGGCGGGGTTGCGGCCCTCGCGGTCGTCGATGGGGGTGTAGCCGTCGGAGGAGAAGGGGTTGGTGTCGTCGCCGGTCGACAGGTAGAGGTTGCCGGCCGCGTCGAAGTCGATGTCGCCGCCGACGTGGCAGCAGGTGCCGCGGGAGGCGGCGACGTCGATGACCTTCTTCTCGCTGGCCGTGTTCAGCGTGCCGTTGGCGTTGAGGACGAAGCGGGAGAGGCGGTTGACGCCGTCGAACTTCTTGAATTCCTCGGCGGTGCCGGACTCCGGGGCGTCGCCCGCGGGGGTGTCCAGCGGCGGGGCGTAGTACAGGTAGATCGCCCGGTTGTTCTTGAAGTCCGGGTCGATGCCGACGCCCTGAAGGCCTTCCTCGTCGTGGCTGTAGACGTCGAGCTTGCCGGCGACCTTGGTGACGCCGCCCTGGTCGGTGAGGCGCAGTGTGCCGTCGCGTGAGGTGTGCAGGACGCTGCGGTCCGGGAGTACGGCGAGCGACATCGGCTCGCCCATCTCGGGTTCGCCCTTGGCGAGCGGCACCTGCTGGAACTGCCCTTCGGCGGCGGCGGGTTCGTCGTGCTCCGGGTGGCCGGGGTGGGCGCCGGCGACGGTGGCCGGGGCGCCCACGGCCAGGAGCAGGCCGGTGAACAGGGCGAGGGGGGTGCGGAGCCTGGGACGCCTCGGGGTGCGGGTGCTTCTGAGTCTCGATCTGTGCACGAAGTCCCTCCGGGAACGGGTGGGCCGTACTGGGTGGGTGCGAAGACGTGCGGTGCGGGCGCCGGGGTGCGCCGTCACCCCGGAGGCGGGTGTGCCATGAACACTCGTGTGCGCCACGAACACTCGCGTGCGCCACGAACACTCTCGTGTGTGTCCTGAACACTTCAGGGACGGTAACCGCGTCCGTCCGGGGCGAACACCCCTTGCGTCAGACTCGGTTGAACTTTCTCCCCGCACAGGACAAAGCAGGATCCGTGCAGGTCGGACGGGGGACCGGCGGTGCGGCCGGCCCCCGTTCCCGACCTGCGTCGGGTGCGTGGTTCAGCTGTTGAACGCGGCGTCGAAGGACGCGCTGGGCGGCTCGAAGTCGTACGCCTTGAGGCGGGTCAGCGCTTCGGGGGCGCCCTGGAGCCGGTCCATGCCGGCGTCCTCCCACTCGACGGAGATCGGGCCCTTGTAGTCGATGGAGCGCAGCATCCGGAAGACGTCCTCCCAGGGGACGTCGCCGTGCCCGGCCGACACGAAGTCCCAGCCGCGGCGCGGGTCGCCCCACGGGAGGTGGGAGCTGAGACGGCCGTTGCGGCCGTCGAGGCGCTTGCGGGCCTCCTTGCAGTCGACGTGGTAGATGCGGTCGCGGAAGTCCCAGAGGAAGCCGACCGGGTCGAGGTCCTGCCACACGAAGTGCGACGGGTCGAAGTTCAGGCCGAAGGCGGGGCGGCCCCCCACAGCTTCCAGGGCCCGCCAGGTCGTCCAGTAGTCGTAGGCGATCTCACTGGGATGGACCTCGTGCGCGAACCGCACGCCCTCCTCGTCGAAGACGTCCAGGATGGGGTTCCAGCGGTTCGCGAAGTCCTCGTAGCCGCGCTCGATCATCGACTCGGGCACGGGCGGGAACATCGCGACCAGGTGCCAGATGGCGGAGCCGGTGAAGCCGATCACCGTGTCGACGCCGAGGGCGGCGGCGGCGCGCGCGGTGTCCTTCATACGGTCCGCGGCCCGCTTCCGCACCCCCTCCGGGTCCCCGTCGCCCCACACCTCGCCCGGCAGGATCGCCTGGTGGCGCTCGTCGATGATGGCGTCGCAGACGGCCTGGCCGACCAGGTGGTTGGAGATCGCCCAGCACTTGAGGCCGTACTTGTCGAGCAGCGCCTTCCTGGAATCGATGTACGACGGGTCCGCGAGTGCCTTGTCGACCTCGAAGTGGTCGCCCCAGCAGGCGAGTTCGAGCCCGTCGTAGCCGAAGTCGCGGGCGAGCCGGCAGACCTCCTCCAGCGGCAGATCGGCCCACTGGCCGGTGAACAGCGTGAACGTACGCGGCATTGCGCGTCAGCCTCCTCAGACCGCAATCGGGGTGTAGACGGAGTTCTTCGCGGCGCTCTCCTCCACCGCCGCCAGCACGCGCTGCACCTGCAGCCCGTCGGCGAAGGAGGGCTCGGGCTGCCGGCCCTCGGCGATGGCGTGGACCAGGTCGCGGGCCTGGTGGACGAAGGTGTGCTCGTAGCCGAGGCCGTGGCCCGGGGGCCACCAGGCGTCCAGATAGGGGTGGTCGGGTTCGGTGACGAGGATGCGGCGGAAGCCCGCATGGACTCCGGGTTCCGTACCGTCGTGGTAGGCGAGCTCGTTGAGGCGCTCCAGATCGAAGGCCAACGAGCCGTGCTCGCCGTTGAGTTCGATGCGCAGGGAGTTCTTGCGGCCGGTGGCGTAGCGGGTCGCCTCGAAGGAGGCGAGGGCTCCGGAGGGGAAGCGTCCGGTGAACAGGGCGGCGTCGTCGACGGTGACCTGACCGGTCCCGCTCGCGGCGACGGCGGAGAGGCCGCTCGTGGGTCCGTCGGGCAGCGGCCGTTCCTTGACGAAGGTCTCCGTCACGGCGGACACCCCGGACAGCCGCTCCCCCGTCAGGTACTGCGCCAGGTCGATGATGTGCGCGCCCAGGTCGCCGAGCGCGCCCGAGCCGGCCAGCTCCTTGCGCAGCCGCCAGGTCAGCGGGGACTCGGGGTTCACGAGCCAGTCCTGAAGGTACGTCACCCGCACGTGCCGGAGCCGCCCCAGGCGGCCCTCGGCGACCATGTCGCGGGCGAGTGCGGTGGCGGGCACCCGGCGGTAGTTGAAGCCGACCATCGCCAACTGGCCCCGACCGTACGCCTCTTCGGCCGCCACCGCCATCGCCTCCGCCTCCTCGACGCTGTTCGCGAGGGGCTTCTCGCACAGAACGTGCTTGCCGGCCGCCAGCGCGGCGAGCGCGATCTCGGCGTGGCTGTCGCCGGGGGTGCAGATGTCGACGAGGTCGATGTCGTCCCGCGCGATCAGGGCACGCCAGTCGGTCTCGGCCGCCGCCCAGCCGTGCCGCTCGGCCGCCGCCCGCACGGCGGTGGCGTCCCGCCCGCAGATCGCGGCCAGGACCGGGCTGCGGGGCAGGTCGAAGACCCGGCCCGCGGTGCGCCAGCCCTGTGAGTGCGCGGCGCCCATGAAGGCGTAGCCGACCATGCCGACGCGCAGCGGCTGCTTTCCCGCCGCCGTGCCGGGCGGGGACACCTCGGCCCCGGTCTCGGCCGCGGGGCCGGACCCGCCCGCCCCGGCCGGGGGCCCGGGCACGCCCGTCTCGGCGACCGTGGCCCTTGTCCGCGCCTCGGCCTCGTCGGGCTGCTGCGGCTGTCCCATGCGATAGTCCTCCTCGTCGTCGTGCCGCGGTGGGGGGTTGCGGGGGCGTCCTGCGGATCGTGCCGTCCTCACGCTCGGGCCTTGCCGGAGCCTCGCCGGAGCTACGGCCGTGGTCGGTCGCGGTGCGGCCGGTCACCGTCGACTGTTCCGCGGCGCTCGACGTCGACCGGTCTGCGGCAACGACCGTCGCAGGCGAACGGCTCCCCGGCCTCGCCACCTGAGCTCCGGAGGCTCGGCCACCTGAGCTTTCGGGGCTCGGAGTTTGGCTTCCGGGCTCGGAGACCCGGCTTCCCGGCCGGCTTCCCGGGCACCGCCGGGCTCGGCTTCCCAAGCTCGACCGTGCCGGCTTTCCCGGTCCCGGCCGCCCCGGCTCCCCAAACCCCAGAGCCCGGCCGCCCCGACTCCCCCGGTCCCGGCCGCCGCGGCCCCCCGTGCCGCGGCGCCTGGCTCCCATACGGCCCCACAGCCCGGCGGCGCCACAGCCGCAAGGTCCCAAAGCCCCGCGGCCCGACGGCCCCACGGCCCCTCGGCCCACAGTTCCACGGCCCCACCGCCCGAAGTCCTCGACCCCGCCCGGTCGGCCCGTATCCAGGCACCGCGCCCGGTCGGCCCGTATCCAGGCGCCGCGCCCGTTCGGCCCGTATCCAGCCGCCGCGCCCGGTCGGCCCGTATCCAACCGCCACTCTCGGTCGGCCCGTATCCAGCCCGCCGCACCCGAATCGGCTCGATCCACCAGACGCTCCCCGCCCTGCCCGACGAACCCCTGGGCCCCGTCGGACAGGACGCGCCTCACTTGAAGCCGGTAGGCATGTACTGGTCGACGTTGTCCTTGTCGACCACCGCCGAGTACAGCGTGATCGAAGCCGGAATCTCGAACTCGGCCATGCCGCCGACGCCCTTGCCCTGCCCCAGCGCACGGGCCAGGTCGATCGCGGACGCGGCCATGGTCGGCGGGTACAGAACAGTCGCCTTCAGGACGCCGTTGTCCTGCTTGATCGCCTGAAACGCGGACAACGCGCCCGCGCCTCCGACCATGAGGAAGTCGTCACGCCCGGCCTGCTCGATGGCCCGCAGCGCGCCCACCCCCTGGTCGTCGTCGTGGTTCCACAGCGCGTCGAACTTCGACTGCGCCTGCAGGAGCTGGGCCATCTTGGCCTGCCCGGATTCGACCGTGAACTCGGCCGCCTGCCGGGCCACCTTCTTGATGTTGGGGTAGTTCTTCAGGGCGTCGTCGAAGCCCTGGGTGCGCTGCTGGGTCAGTTCCAGGTTGTCCAGCCCAGCCAGTTCGATGACCTTGGCGTCGGACTTTCCCTTGAGCTTCTCGCCGATGTAGTGACCGGCGTTCAGCCCCATCCCGTAGTTGTCGCCGCCGATCCAGCAGCGGTACGCCTGTGGGGAGTTGAAAACCCGGTCGAGGTTGACGACCGGGATCCTGGCACGCATCGCCTTCAGGCCGACCTGGGTGAGCGCCTTGCCGTCGGCGGGCAGCACCACCAGGACGTCGACCTTCTTGTTGATCAGCGTCTCGATCTGGCCGATCTGCGCGGCGGTGTCGTTCGACCCCTCGGTGATCTCCAGGGTGACGTCGGAGTACTTCTTCGCCCGGTTCTTGGCGTTGTCGTTGATGGCGTTGAGCCAGCCGTGGTCGGCCTGCGGGCCGGCGAAGCCGATGGTGACCTCCTTGCCGGGCTTGTCGTCGGCGGCCGGCTGGTCGTTCGCGGCCGGCTCGTCGCCGGATTCGTTGCTGGTGCAACCCACGAGGAGGGCCCCCGCCCCGATGGCGGCGGATCCGAAGAGCAGCCCTCTGCGACTGGTGAGCTCTGGCATGGCGGTGAACCCTTTCCTCAGGTATTGCTGAGCGGGAAGCGGTACGGCCCTCAGGTCGTGCTGAGCGGGAAGCGCTACGGCCCTCAGGTCGTGCTCGCGGTACGGCGCTGGACCAGCACGGCGGCGACGATGATCGCGCCCTTGGCGATCTGCTGGACGTCGCTCTGCAGGTTGTTCAGGGCGAAGATGTTGGTGATCGTGGTGAAGATCAGGACGCCGAGCACGGAGCCGGTGATGGTGCCGCGGCCCCCGCTGAGCAGCGTGCCGCCGATGATCGCGGCCGCGATGGCGTCGAGTTCGTAGAGGTTGCCGTTGGTGTTCTGGCCGGAGCCGGCCAGGATGATCAGCAGGAAGGCCGCGATACCGCAGCACAGTCCGGACAGCAGATAGAGGTAGAGCCGCTGGCGGCGGACGTCGATGCCGGCGAGCCTGGCCGCCTCCGCGTTGCCGCCGACGGCGACCGTGCGGCGTCCGAAGGTCGTGCGGTTCAGGATCAGCCAGCCGATGATCGTCACGACCGCGAACACCATGACGAGTGGTGGAATGCCGAGCACATACGCGTCGCGCTCGCCGAGGTCCAGCACGGAGGGCACGGTGACGATCTGCGTCTTGCCGTCCGTGATCTGGAGCGCCAGTCCGCGCGCGGAGGCCAGCATGGCGAGCGTGGCGATGAACGGGACCATCGCGCCGTACGCGATCAGCATCCCGTTGACCAGCCCGCACCCGAGGCCGACGATCACCGCGGTGAACAGGATGCCGACGAAGCCGTACTCCTGTGTCGCGACCGTCGTCGCCCATACCGAGGCGAGTGCCACGATCGCGCCGACGGACAGGTCGATGCCGCCGGAGACGATGACGAAGGTCATGCCGACGGTGACGACGCCGATCACGGAGGCCTGGGTGAGGACGAGTTGGAGGTTGCGGGTGTCCAGGAACTCGTCCGGCTTGGTGATGCCGCCGATGATGATCAGTACGGCGAGGACGCCGAGCAGGGAGAGGGTGCGCACGTCGGCGCGGGCCATCAGGCCCCGCCAGGCGGGCGGTGCACCGGCCGACCGCACCTTGCCGGTGCTGTCCCGGGGCGGGGAGGCGTGCTGCGTCATGACGCCGGGCTTCCTTCCATGACGAGGTCGAGTACGCGGTGTTCGTCGAGTTCACGGGCCGGTGCTGTGTGGACGACGCGGCCTTCGCGCAGCACCAGCACGCGGTCGGCGAGGCCCAGCACTTCGGGCACTTCGCTGGAGACCAGCAGGACGGCGAGGCCTTCGTCGGCCAGCCGGCGCACGACTGCGTACAGTTCGGCACGGGCTCCGACATCGACGCCGCGGGTGGGTTCGTCGAGCAGCAGGACACGGCAGCCGCGCAGCAGCCAGCGGGCCAGGACGGCCTTCTGCTGGTTGCCGCCGGACAGGGTGCGCACCGGCACGGACGGGTTGTCGGGCCGCAGCGACAGTTCACGGGTGGCGGCGCGCGCCGCCCCCAGTTCGGCGGCCCGGTCGATCCAGCCGCCGCGCGAGAAGCGGGACATGGAGGAGACGGAGACGTTGCGGGTGACGGACTCCAGCATCAGCAGCGCCTGCGCCTTGCGTTCCTCGGGCGCGAGGCCGAGTCCGGCACGCACCGCGGCCCGTACGCTGCCGGGCCTCAACTCCCGTCCGTGCACGCGTACTTGACCGGCGCTGGGCTTCCTGGCCCCGTAGATCGTCTCCAGGATCTCGGAGCGCCCCGAGCCGACCAGCCCGGCGAGCCCGACGATCTCGCCGGGCCGCACGCTGAGGTCGAGCGGCTCGAACTCCCCGTCCCGGGCGAGTCCCCGCACCTCCAGTAGCGGCTGTCCGGCCGTCACATCCCTGGTCGGCCGTTCGGGGAAGACGTATTCGACATTGCGTCCCGTCATCATCGCCACGACGTCACGCGTCGGCGTCGTCTTCGCCGGGAGCCCGCCCGCCACGGCTCGCCCGTCCTTCAGCACCGTCACCCGGTCGCCGATCCGGCGGATCTCCTCCAGCCGGTGCGAGATGTAGACGACGGCGACTCCGGCGGCGGTGAGGTCGCCGACGATACGGAAGAGGTTGTCGACCTCGTCCGGGTCGAGGGCGGCGGACGGTTCGTCCATCACGATCAGCCGTACGTCATGGGAGAGCGCCCGCGCCATGGAGACGATCTGCTGCTGCGCCGCCGACAGCTCACCGACCAGCAGCGCCGGATCGATCTCCGGATGCCCAAGTCGCTTGAGCAGCTGGGCGGTTGACGCTCGCGCCACCTTGCCGCGTACGACGAAACCTGCGGCCGTGGGTTCATGGCCGAGGTGGACGTTCTCGGCCACCGACAGATGCTCGACCAGGTCGAGTTCCTGGTAGATGGTGGCGATACCGAGGCGCATGGCGGCGATGGGCGAGCGGAGGGTGACCGCTTCGCCGCGCCAGTGGATGGTGCCGGTGTCGGGCTGGTGGGCGCCGGCCAGGACCTTGATGAGGGTGGACTTGCCGGCGCCGTTCTGGCCGAGCAGACAGTGCACCTCACCGGCCTGGACGTCGAGGTCGACGCCGTCGAGGGCGCGGACTCCGGGGAACGACTTGGTGATGCCGGACATGCTGAGCAGCGGTGGTCTGGTGCCATGAGGTCCCCTTGGCGGGCGTGCGGGCCGGTTTCAGGGCGGGGTGAGGCAGAGCAGGGCAGGGCTGAGCGCTGTGCGAGGTGCGGTGCCGGTGAGCCGTACGGAGTGAGTGGCTTACGCGGGTGAGAACACGTGGTCGCTGATGAGCCGGGCCGCGCCGATGACTCCGGCGGTGGGTCCCAACTCCCCCAGCACGATGGGCAGGTTGCCGGTCGCCAGAGGCAGCGACTGGCGGTAGACCTGGGTGCGGATCGCGGCGAGCAGGTTGTGGCCGAGGCCGGTCACCCCGCCGCCGATCACCACCAGGCCCGGGTTGAAGAAGCTGACGAGTCCGGCGATGACCTGACCGACGCGGTTGCCGCCCTCGCGGATCAGGTCGAGCGCGGTGGCGTCGCCCGCGGCGGCCGCGGCGGCGACGTCGACGGCGGTCAGGGTGCCGTTCGCCTCGAGCCGGGTGGCCAGTTCGAGGGAGAGTCCCTGCTGGGCCGCCTCCACGGCGTCCCGGGCGAGGGCCGCCCCGCTGAAGTGGGCCTCCAGGCAGCCCCGGTTGCCGCAGGCGCAGGGGCGGCCGTCGGGGACGGCCTGGATGTGCCCGATGTCGCCCGCGCTGCCCGTGACACCGCGGTGGACGTCACCGCCCGCGACGATGCCGCAGCCGATGCCGGTGCCGATCTTGACGCAGAGGAAGTCGCCCACGGAACGGGCCACGCCCGCGTGCCGCTCCCCCATCGCCATGAGGTTCACGTCGTTGTCGACCATGACCGGGCAGCCGAGTTCCTGGCTGAGCGCCTCCCGCACGGGGAAGCCGTCCCAGCCCGGCATGATCGGCGGAGCCACCGGGACGCCCTCGGGGAAGCGAACCGGTCCGGGGACGCCGATGCCGGCGCCGTCGAACCCTTCCGCGAGCCCCGAGGCCCTCAACTTCCCTGCCATGGACAGGACTTGCTCGAAGACCGCGACCGGGCCCTCGCGGACGTCCATGGGCTGGTTGAGGTGTCCCAGGATCTCCAGCTCGGCGTTGGTGACGGCGACGTCGACCGAGGTCGCGCCGATGTCGACGCCGAGGAAGCGCAGCCCGGGGTTGAGCCGGACGTTGTGGGAGCGGCGCCCGCCGCGCGAGGCGGCGAGTCCGTCGGCCACGACCAGGCCCGTCTCCAGCAGCCGGTCCACCTCCACGGCCAGCTTGGACCGAGAGAGGTCGATCTGATCGCCCAGCTGGGCCCGCGAGTTGGGCCCGCCGTCGCGCAACAGCTTGAGCAGTCGGGCCTGATGGGCGTTCGCGGGTCGCGCCGTCATTCGTCTCACAAGCCCCTCCCCGCCTCATTCGGCCTGTGCGCGCCGGATTTCGGCCACCTCGGTGGCCTGCTTTCGAGGGGAACGTAGCAGTGGCCGCCGGAGGTGGGAAGAAGTTGCGCAGAGATTGCCGTCAACTTTCTCCACTCAGAGGACAAAGGCCAGAGCGCGCGAGAGCGCGCACGACACCTGCGCTGATCGTCTCTGTGCGCCAAAGGGGCGCGACGGGGGCCTCGGTTGGCTACTCTTTCCCTGCCCGACAGGAGTGCTTTGGGGGGAGCGCGGATGGCTCAGGGATCCTCGTCCGACGAACCGGTTCCGGCGCACGGCGGCCACCACACCGCGGACGGCGCCACACCCTCGCCCCCTCCTGCAGAGCCTCCCCCGCGGTCCGGCGGCTCCCCCGACACCGGGCCCGGCTATGCGATGCGCGTGGCGAACGGGTCGTACGACTGGTCTCGCAACGCCGCCATGAAGGCCCGCCGTTACTTCCGGCTCACCGAGACGCTGCTGCTGCTCGTCTCGGCCGCGATTCCCGTCTCGGCGGTCCTCTCGTCCAGGAACGCCGAGGTGCCGGCCGTCCTGGGCAGCGTCGTCGTGGTGATCACCGGTCTGCGCTCCGTCTTCCACTGGCAGGACGACTACCTGCGGTTCAGCGAGGCTCGCGAGGCCGTCGAGGCGGAGCGCCGCCTCTACTACACGGGGGCGGAGCCCTACGCCGACGACCGGACCCGGGACCGTGTGCTCGCCGCGAGCGTCACTCGTATCGAGCAGCGGGAGATGGGCACATGGGTACAGCTCGCCAGTCCGCGCACGGACGCCACCGGGAACAACCTGCTGCCATGAGCGCCGGGCGACGGATCCCCACGTACTTCAGCCACAGCTACCGGCGCGAGGACCGGGATGTGAACGAGTACTTCTGGCGCACCTTCGACGCGCACGGCTTCGGGTTCACGGTGGATCCCCGGTCCGGGCCGCCGTCGACCTGCCATCTGGAGATGACGATGCGACGCAGCGCCTGCTTCGTCGCCGTGGTGCCGCTGCGCCGCGGGCAGCCGCGGTACAAGTGCTCACCGTTCACCGTGTACGAGCACGGCCTCGCCGTACTGGCCCGCAAGCCCCGCCTGGTCTTCGCGGAGCGCGGCGTGCCGGCGCACCTCTTCCCGGACGCCGCCGAGCGGTTCGTCTTCGACCGCGAGGAACTGGACACCTACGACGGCTTCGACGAGCCGATCCGCCGTCTGGCCCTGCAGTCCCAGGGCTACAGCGCCGCGGGCGACCGGCTGCTCGGCGAGGCGGGCCTCGCGCTGCCCGATACGCCCGCCTACCAGGAGGTACGTCCGCAGCTCGTGCGGACGCTGGAGAAGTTCGGCTACGCCGTTCGCGAGGTGACCCTCGATCTCAGCAATCCCGGCACGCTCCCCCACCAGCTGGAGCGCTTCGACTTCGTCGTCGTGGACGTCCGCTCACCCGAACTCCCGCCCAGTCTCTACCCCTTGCTGTTCGGCCTGTTCGTCCCGCGGCTGAACCTGGCCCACTTCGAGGGCGCGGACCCGCCCGTCGACGGGCTGCCCGACCTGGTGGTCGGCGAACCCCTGCGGCACGCCACCGAGTCGCAGGACCCGGTGCTGTGGTGGCGCGACCCGGCGGAGCTGATCGGTGAACTGGAGCGCCATCTGGAGCGGTTCGCCCTTCCTCGCCAGCAGTTCCGCAGCCTCGCGGAGGGCATCGGCTACATCCGCAGCATCGGGCGCGCCGACGGCAAGATCTTCCTGAGCACGGCTGGCACGGACACCGAGCTGTCCAGTCAGGTGGGCCGCGCCCTGAAGCTGCAGAACTTCGACTTCTTCCACTACCTGCACAACAACACGATCCCGCGAGGCTCCAACTGGCAGGAGCGCCTCGATCAGCAACTGACGGTGAGTCAGGTCTTCGTGCCGCTGGTGAGCGCGGCGTACTGGCGCAGCGAGTGGTGCCGCCGGGAGCTGGTGACCGCGCGCCGGCTCAGCGACGAGAAACGGCTGACGATCATCCCGTACTTCCTGGACTCCAGCGTGGGCGAGACCTTCTCCGAGCAGGGCGTCGACATGACCGACTTCGGCGAGGACGAGCGGGTCGCACAGATCGTGCGCGACCTGGACGCCTGGTTCACCTCGGCCCGTTCCTGAGCACGCTCCCGCACCCGGCGGCAGGGCTCAGGACTTGGCGCGTGCGTGGTACGACCGTCGCGTGTGCTCGGTGTGCTCCCGCATCAGCTGCGTGGCGCGCTGCTCGTCCCGGTCGGTGATCGCGGCGATCATCCCCCGGTGCTCGATCCAGGACTGCTGGCCGCGCTGGCGGGCCACGGGTGTGTAGTACCAGCGGACGCGGCGGTCGACCTGGGCCGCCAGTTCGGCGAGGACCGCGTTGCCCGCGAGCTCCATGATCTTCGCGTGGAAGCGGGCGTTGAGGGCGACGGCGGTGTCCACGTCGTCGGCGGCGACGGCCTTCTCGCCCTCCGCGCACAGCTCTTCCAGCGCCGCGATGCCGGCGCTGTCGGCATGGGCGGCGGCGAGCCGGGCGGCCTCGGCCTCCAGGAGCGTACGGACGGTGAGGAGCTGGTCGGCCTCCTCCTCCGTCGGCTCGTGCACGAACGCGCCCTGCGCGGGCCGTAGATCGACCCAGCCCTCCGTGTTCAGCCGCTGCAGCGCCTCCCGCACCGGCTGCCGGGACACACCGAGGTGACCTGCCAGTTCGCTCTCGACCAGATGCTGTCCCGGCTGGAGGGCGCGGGTCGTGATGAGTTCGAGCAGCGCCTCGTAGACGCGGTCGCGCAGTGGACCGGGCCGTTCGAGCTTGGGCACCGCACCCTGCGGCAGTCCTGTCGACAACATCGGTCCCCCTCCTGGGCGAACACCTGGCGACTGCGTCCGATTGCCGGCCGTCACTGGAAAGCCAGTATCGATTGTCTTTCGTCTACAGTCTACGGCGCACAAAGGCCAGGGCACCGAGGAGTTGCCCACGTCACACAGGCGTCAGGGGCGACGGGAGTCGGAGACCGCCGGGTCAGGGACAGCGGACGACCTGCCCGGCGTACGACAGGTTCCCGCCGAACCCGAACAGCAGCACCGGGTCCCCGGTCGAGATCCGCCCCTGCTCCACGAGCTTGGAGAACGCCAGCGGAATGCTCGCCGCCGAAGTGTTTCCGGACTCGGAGACATCGCGTGCGACCACGGCGTTGACCGCGCCGAGTTTCTGGGCGAGGGGCTCGATGATGCGCAGGTTGGCCTGGTGCAGGACGACTCCGGCGAGGTCCTCGGGGGCGAGACCGGCCCGTTCGCAGGCCCGGCGGGCGATGGCCGGCAGCTGCGTCGTCGCCCAGCGGTAGACGCTCTGCCCTTCCTGGGCGAACCGGGCCGGCTGCCCCTCGATGCGCACGGCGTGCCCCATCTCGGGCACCGAACCCCACAGCACGGGCCCGATCCGGGGCTCGTCGGACGCCTCCACGACGGCCGCTCCGGCCCCGTCCCCGACCAGCACACACGTCGTACGGTCGCTCCAGTCGGCCACGTCGGACATCTTGTCGGCGCCGATCACCAGCGCCCGGGACGCCGCTCCCGCCCGGACGGCGTGGTCGGCGGTCGCCAGGGCGTGGGTGAAGCCGGCGCAGACGACGTTGACGTCCATCGCGGCCGGCGAGGGGATGCCGAGCCGGGCCGCGACCCGGGCGGCCATGTTCGGGGAGCGGTCTATGGCGGTGGAGGTGGCGACCAGGACCAGGTCGATGTCGGCGGGCGCGAGGCCCGCCCCCGCGAGCGCCTTGGCGGCGGCGTGCGCGGCCAGTTCGTCGACCGGCTCGTCGGGCCCGGCGATGTGGCGCGTACGGATGCCCACCCGGGATGTGATCCACTCGTCACTGGTGTCGACCATGCCCGCCAGGTCCTCGTTGGTGAGCACCCTGGCGGGCTGGTAGTGGCCGACTGCGGCAATGCGCGAGCCGTTCATCGATGGTGATCCCCTCGGGCCTCGGGTAGCGGGATTCACCAGTCTGATCAGTGACTCGCGGGTACGGGTGCAGGTGATGCCACAGGAAACGGGCGCCCGCGTTGTCGGCTTCCCTCAGACCCCGGGCGCCCGAACACCTCTCGAACGCCTACCCGGTGAACAGCTGAGTCGCCTTCCGTACGAGTTCGTAGAGCCCGTACGCGAGCGGTACCCCCACCCACACCCAGGCGAAGGCGATCAGCGCCCGTCGGTCGGTCGGACCGCTACTGCTGTCGCTGGACATCGGCGGCCTCCTTCTCCTTCGGCGCGGGGGCGGGAATGTGATGGCGGGGGTGGACGGGCCGGACGAGTTCGTTGGCGACGAAGCCGACGGCGAGCAGCCCGATCATGATGAACAGGGACATTGTGTACAGGGACGCACCGTCCTTGCCCGCCTCCTCCTGCCGGTCGGCGATCCAGTTCACGATCAGCGGTCCGAGGACGCCGGCCGTGGACCAGGCGGTGAGCAGCCGCCCGTGGATGGCGCCCACCTGGTAGGTCCCGAAGAGGTCCTTCAGATAGGCGGGGATCGTCGCGAAGCCGCCGCCGTAGAAGGAGAGGATCACCAGCGCGCACAGGATGAACAGCGGCTTCGAGGAGTCGCCGGCCAGCGCGATCAAGCCGTACATCAGCGCACCCGCGCCCAGGTACAGACGGTAGATGTTCTTGCGTCCGATCAGGTCGGAGGTCGAGGACCAGCCGATCCGGCCCGCCATGTTGGCGGCGGACAGCAGGGCGACGAAGCCGGCGGCGGCCGACACCGAGACCGGTGTGGAGGTGTTCGCGAAGAAGTCCGTGATCATCGGCGCGGCCTTCTCCAGGATGCCGATGCCCGCGGTCACGTTCATGCAGAGCACGATCCACAGGCACCAGAACTGCGGCGTGCGCACGGCGTTGCGGGCGGACACCTGCGGCCCGTCGACGGCGCCGGGCCCGTCGCCACCGGCCGGCTTCTCGGTGCGCGGCACCCGGACCAGCAGCACGCCGAGCAGCATGAAGACGGCGTACGACAACCCGTGCACGAGGAACGCCAGCGCGATCCCGGAACTGTCGCTGCCGAACGACTCCAGCATCTGCGCCGACCAGGGCGAGGCGATGAGCGCGCCGCCGCCGAAGCCCATGATCGCGATGCCGGTGGCCATGCCGGGCCGGTCCGGGAACCACTTGATCAACGTCGAGACGGGCGAGATGTAGCCGATGCCGAGTCCGATGCCGCCGACGAAGCCGTAGCCGAGGACGATCAGCCAGTACTGCTCGGTGGCGGCGCCCAGCGCGGAGAGCAGGAAGCCGGACGAGAAGCAGATCAGGGCGACGGTCATGGCCCAGCGCGGCCCGTTGCGCTCCACCAGCGTGCCGCCGAACGCGGCCGACAGGCCGAGCATGACGATGCCGAGCTGGAACGGCAGCGCGCTCTGCGTGCCGCTCAGGCCGAGTGCGGATTCGAGCGGCGGCTTGAACACGCTCCAGGCGTAGGCCTGGCCGATGGAGAGATGGACGGAGAGCGCGGCGGGGGGAACCAGCCAGCGGCTCCACCCCGGGGGTGCGACCGGTGGACTCATGATCCCGAACGGTAGGGAGTGAGCGGGAAGTTGAGAAGTCGGCGCGTCGACCGTGTGCGGTGAGCGGTATGCCGGGGGCGACGAACGGTCGAACACTGTCCGGAAAGCCTTCCTCGAACGCCGTGCGCGACCCCTTGCTGACCCCCTATCCATACTGTAGACAATATTCAGTCGACGAGATTCGACCTGATCGGACGTTACTTCCCAGCCACCTCCGCGGTACTCCCTCGACCGAACGGAGCGTTCCGAAGTGAAAGTTGCAGTCCTCGGCGCCGGTGCGATCGGCGCCTACGTCGGAGCCGCGCTGCATCGCGCCGACGCCGACGTGCACCTCATCGCCCGTGGACCGCATCTGGCGGCCATGAGGCAGCACGGGGTGCGGGTGCTCAGTCCGCGGGGCGACTTCACCGCCCGCGCGCACGCGACCGACGACCCGGCCGAAGTCGGCCCGGTCGACTACGTCTTCCTGGGTCTGAAGGCCAACTCGTACGCGGCGTGCGGGCCGCTCATCGAGCCCCTTCTGCACGACGGCACAGCGGTCGTGGCCGCCCAGAACGGCATCCCCTGGTGGTACTTCCACCGGCACGGCGGCCCGCACGACGGCCACCGCGTCGAGAGTGTCGACCCCGACGGCGCGGTCAGTGCGGTGCTCGCGCCCGAACGGGCCGTCGGCTGTGTGGTCTACGCCGCCACCGAACTCGAAGGGCCCGGTGTCGTACGGCACCTGGAAGGCACCAGGTTCTCCATCGGGGAGCCCGACCGCAGCGTCTCCATGCGCTGTCTCGCGCTCAGCGAGGCCATGGTGGCCGGCGGCCTGAAGTGCCCCGTGGAGCCGGACCTGCGCAACGACATCTGGCTCAAACTGCTCGGCAACATCTCCTTCAACCCGATCAGCGCGCTGGCCCGCGCCACCATGCGGCAGATGTGCCTGCACGGCGGCACCCGCAAGGTCATCGAGACCATGATGACCGAGACGCTCGCGGTCGCCGAGGCCCTCGGCTGCGAGGTCGGCGTCTCCATCGAGCGCCGCCTCGCGGGCGCCGAGCGGGTCGGCGACCACCGCACCTCCACGCTCCAGGACCTGGAGCGCGGCAAACCGCTCGAACTCGACGTACTCCTCGCGGCGGTCGTCGAGTTGGCGGAGATCACCGGCGTGTCGGTGCCCACCCTGCGCACCGTGCACGCCATCTCGGACCTGCTCGCGCTGAGGAGCGCCGCATGAACTCTGACGAACGCCGCACGAGGAAACGCGACCGGACCCCGAAGACCTACACCCGGCTCACCCACCCCCTCGTCCGGGACTCACGCGACGAGCCCTTCCGGCAGGCGAGCTGGGAGGAGGCCCTGAACCGCGCCGCCGAGGGGCTGGCCCGCAACCGGGACTCCTTCGGCATGTTCTCCTGCGCCCGGGCCACCAACGAGATGAACTACGTGGCGCAGAAGTTCGCCCGCGTCGTCATGGGCACCAACAACGTCGACTCCTGCAACCGCACCTGCCACGCGCCCAGCGTGGCGGGCCTGTCGGCGGCCTTCGGCTCGGGCGGCGGCACCTCCTCGTACGAGGAGGTCGAGCACACCGACGTCATCGTGATGTGGGGCTCCAACGCCCGCTTCGCGCACCCGATCTTCTTCCAGCACGTACTGAAGGGCATCAGGAACGGCGCCCGCATGTACGCCGTCGACCCGCGCCGCACCTCCACCGCCGAGTGGGCGGAGAGCTGGATGGGGCTGAACGTCGGCACCGACATCCCGATGGCGCACGCGATCGGCCGCGAGATCATCCACGCGGGGCTCGCGAACGAGGCGTTCATCGAGAGGGCGACCAGCGGCTTCGAGGAGTACAAGGCGCTCGTCGAGCCCTGGACGCTGTCCCTCGCCGAGAAGGTGACGGGCGTACCGGCGGCCGCCATAAGGGAGTTGGCGCACGCCTACGCCCGCGCCGAGCGCGCCCAGCTGTGCTGGACCCTCGGCATCACCGAGCACCACAACGGCACCGACAACGTCCGCGCGCTGATCAACCTGTCCCTGCTGACCGGGCACGTGGGCCGCTACGGCAGCGGGCTGCAGCCCCTGCGCGGCCAGAACAACGTGCAGGGCGGCGGCGACATGGGCGCCATCCCCAACCGCCTCCCAGGCTTCCAGGACATCCTCGACCCCGACTCCCGCCTGAAGTTCGAGTCGGCCTGGGACACCGTCATCCAGCCCCACTACGGGCTCAACCTCACCGAGATGTTCGAGGCCATGGAGGAGGGCACGCTCAGGGCCGTCTACTGCATCGGCGAGAACCCGGCGCAGTCCGAGGCGGACAGCGAACAGGCCGTACGGCGCATGCGGCAGCTGGACTTCCTCGTCGTCCAGGACATCTTCCTGACGAAGACGGCCGAGCTGGCCGACGTCGTCCTCCCCGCGACCGCCGGATGGGCGGAGACCGACGGCACGACGACCAACAGCGAGCGGCGGGTTCAGCGGGTGCGACGGGCCGTCACTCCGCCCGGCGAGGCGCGCGAGGACATCGACATCATCTGCGAGCTGGCGGCCCGGCTCGGCCACGACTGGAAGTACGCCGACGCCGAGGCCGTGTGGAACGAGCTCAGGTCGGTCTCGCCGGACCACTACGGGATGACGTACGAACGCCTGGAGGAGCACCAGGGCATCCAGTGGCCCTGCCCGAGCACCGAGCAGCTCGAACCGACGTATCTGCACGCCCGGTTGTGGGAGAAGGACCCGGCCGAGCGCGGGATGCCGGCGCCGTTCGGGATCGTCCAGCACGATCCGCCGGTCGACCTCACCGACGAGGAGTACCCCGTCCGGCTCACCACCGGGCGGCGGCTCGACTCCTACAACACCGGTGTGCAGAGCGGCAGTTTCGCCTCCCCACTGCGGCGCGGCGAGTTCGTCGAGCTGTGCCCGGAGGACGCCGAGCGGTACGGGGTGGTGGTCGGCGAGGAGGTCCGGGTGACGTCGCGGCGCGGGTCGGTCGTCGCGCCGGTGTGGGTCGACACCGCGCTGCGGCCCGGGCTGGCCTTCATGACCATGCACTTTCCCGACGAGGTGGACACCAACCAGCTGACGATCGAGGCGAACTGCCCGATCGCGGGGACGGCGGAGTTCAAGGCGTCGGCGATCCGGATCGAGAAGCTCCCCGTCGCGACCATCGTGAGGTGACGTAAGTGGACCTGCACTTCGGTGACAGCAAACCGACGGACGACGAACGGGCGGCCGTCGACGCCCTGCTCGGTCCGCCCGAGTCGTCCTGGGAGGGCGCCGACCGTTCCGACGCGGACCTCAGGTGGGCCAGGGGCGGACGCGAGGCCAGGGACCGCCGCGACCTGCTGTTGCCGGGGCTGCACGCGATCAACGACCGGATCGGCTGGATCAGCGAGGGCGCCCTCGACTACCTGTGCCGACGGCTGACCGTGCCACCGGCGGAGGCGTACGGCGTCGCCACCTTCTACGCCATGTTCTCGGTCAAGCCACGCCCCGCGACCGTCCTCCACGTGTGCACCGACCTCGCGTGCGCGGCCGCGGGGGCCAGCGAGCTGTGCGCCGGGATCGAGGCGGGGCTGGGGCTCGGGAGTGGGGTGAGCGTGGAGCGCAGCCCCTGCCTCGGCCTGTGCGAGCGGGCTCCGGCTGCGCTCGCGATCAAGGCCGGGGATCCGGTGCGTACGGCGGTCTCGGCGCCGGCGACCGTGCGGGACGCCGCTCTCGCCGCGAGCGCCCCGGACTCGGCGCCGGAGGAGCCGTCGGCGGCGATGGCGGTGCCGCAGGCGGGGGACCCCTCGCTGACCCTGCTCCGGCGCGTCGGAGTCGTCGACCCGTCGTCGTTGGACGACTACCGCGCCCACGGCGGCTACACCGCCCTGCGCCGGGCCTTCGCACTCGGTCCCGCCGGAGTCATCCGCGAGGTCACCGACTCCGGCCTGGTCGGGCGTGGCGGCGCCGCCTTCCCCACCGGCCGCAAATGGCAGGCCACGGCGTCGCAGCCCGACCACCCCCACTACGTCGTCTGCAACGCCGACGAATCCGAGCCGGGCACCTTCAAGGACCGCGTGCTCATGGAGGGCGACCCGTACGCACTGGTCGAGGCGATGACGATCGCGGCGTACGCGACCGGCGCCCACAAGGGCTACCTGTATCTGCGCGGCGAGTACCCGCGCGCCCTGCACCGCCTGGAACACGCCCTCGCGCAGGCACGCGCGCGTGGCTTCCTCGGTGACGACGTCCTCGGCCAGGGATACGCCTTCGACATCGAGATCCGCCGGGGCGCCGGGGCGTACATCTGCGGTGAGGAGACGGCTCTCTTCAACTCGATCGAGGGCTACCGGGGCGAGCCACGCTCCAAGCCGCCGTTCCCCGTGGAGAAGGGGCTGTTCGGCAAGCCGACGGTGGAGAACAACGTCGAGACGCTGGTCAACGTACTGCCGATCCTGACGATGGGCGCCCCGGCGTACGCGGCGATCGGCACGGACAGGTCCACCGGCCCGAAGCTGTTCTGCGTGTCCGGGAGTGTGGAGCGGCCCGGCATCTACGAGCTCCCCTTCGGCGCGACGCTGGGCGAACTGCTGGACCTGGCCGGAGTACGGGACCGGCTGCGGGCGGTGCTGCTGGGCGGCGCGGCGGGCGGCTTCGTACGGCCCGACGAACTGGACGTCCCGCTCACCTTCGAGGGCACACGGGAGGCGGGCACGACGCTCGGCTCGGGCGTGGTCATGGCCTTCGACGACACGGTTCCGCTCCCCCGGCTGCTGCTGCGCATCGCGGAGTTCTTCCGCGACGAGTCGTGCGGTCAGTGTGTGCCGTGCCGGGTCGGGACCGTACGGCAGGAGGAGGCGCTGCACCGGATCGTGGAGCGCACGGGTGCGGCGGCCGCCGACGACATCGCCCTGCTCAGGGAGGTCGGCCGCGCGATGCGGGACGCCTCGATCTGCGGTCTGGGGCAGACCGCGTGGAACGCCGTGGAATCCGCCATCGACCGTCTGGGGGCGTACGAATGACCGTGGTACCGCTGGGCATCCCGCGCCGGCTGCTGGAGTTCACCATCGACGGGGAGCCCGTGCGCGGGGCGGAGGGCTCCACCATCCTCGACGCCTGCCGGGCGGCCGGGAAGGACATCCCGACCCTGTGCGAGGGGGACACACTGCGGCCCAAGAACGCCTGCCGCGTCTGTGTCGTCGAGGTCGAGGGGTCGCGGACGCTAGTCCCGGCCTGCTCGCGCAAGGCCGAACCCGGGATGGAGGTGAGGACCGACACCGAGCGCGCCCGGCACAGTCGCAAGATCGTCCTTGAGCTTCTCGCCTCGTCGGTCGACTTGTCGACGACCCCGCAGGTCGCCGGGTGGATCAAGGAGTACGAGGCGAAACCGGACCGGTTCGGCCCGGACGCGGCGCGGCTCAACGAGGAGCCGAAGGTCGACAACGAGCTGTATGTGCGCGACTACGACAAGTGCATCCTCTGCTACAAGTGCGTGGACGCGTGCGGTGACCAGTGGCAGAACAGCTTCGCGATCTCGGTGGCCGGGCGGGGGTTCGACGCGCGGATCGCCGTGGAGCACGACGCCCCGCTGACCGACTCGGCGTGCGTGTACTGCGGGAACTGCATCGAGGTGTGCCCGACCGGGGCGCTGTCCTTCAAGTCCGAGTTCGACATGCGGGCGGCGGGTACGTGGGACGAGTCGGCGCAGACGGAGACCACCACGGTGTGCGCGTACTGCGGTGTGGGCTGCAACCTCACGCTGCACGTGCAGGACAATGAGATCGTGAAGGTCACCTCGCCGCACGACAACCCGGTGACCCACGGCAACCTGTGCATCAAGGGCCGCTTCGGCTACCAGCACGTACAGAACCGGGACTGATCAGGGACTGGTGGGGACGGGAACATGGGACGAGTCACGGAACGACGCAAGGTGATCCGGATCCGGGACGGGGTGGTCTCCACCCGCCCGGACACGCTCGTCGCCGAGGAACCCCTGGAGATCCGCCTCAACGGCAAGCCGCTGGCGATCACCATGCGCACACCCGGCGACGACTTCGCGCTCGCCGCCGGATTCCTGGTGAGCGAGGGGGTCCTCGCAGAGCAGGGCGATCTGCAGAACATCGTGTACTGCGCGGGCGCCACGGTGGACGGCTCGAACACGTACAACGTGGTGGACGTGAAGACCGCGCCCGGAGTGGTGATCCCCGACATCACCCTCGAACGCAACGTCTACACGACGTCGTCCTGCGGGCTGTGCGGCAAGGCGTCGCTGGACGCGGTGCGTACGACGGCCCGCTGGCCCATTGACGACACGCACGGCGGCGACGCTCCCCCGGTCCGGCTCGACCCCGACCTGCTCGCGAGCCTCCCCGACCGGCTGCGCGCGGCCCAGCGGGTCTTCGACCGGACCGGGGGGCTGCACGCGGCGGCCCTGTTCACCGAGGACGGCGAGCTGCTCGACATACGGGAGGACGTGGGCCGGCACAACGCGGTCGACAAACTGGTCGGCCGCGCCTTGCAGAACGGCGACCTGCCTCTGTCCCGCACGGTCCTTCTGGTCTCCGGACGGGCCAGCTTCGAGCTCTCCCAGAAGGCCGTGATGGCGGGCATCCCGGTCCTGGCGGCGGTCTCGGCGCCCTCGTCCCTCGCGGTGGATCTGGCCGCGGAGACGGGGCTGACGCTGGTGGGCTTCCTGCGGGGCAGCTCCATGAACGTGTACGCGGGTGAGGACCGCATCGCCCTGCGGGCCGCGGCCGCCCAGGGCTGAGAAGGTTCCCCCGCTGCACGACGGCGGGGCCCTGAACGGCGGGGAGCGCCCCCTGCGCCTGTAGGGGCCCCGCTGTGTTTGGCTCGGTCGCCTACGGGGCGCCATATGCCGGTGTCGAGAGACCGATCGTGCTCGACCCTTCGGGCCTCCGCGCGTTCGGTCTCTCGACACCGGCGCGGGCCACCGAACCCACTCTGGAGGTGTCCGCGGGTTCGGTCTCTCGCCCCGGCGCGCCCCTTCGGCTCCCTCGCGGCCGGTGTCGTGGGGACAGTGACTGTTGGTGGGCCGTTGCCCGGCGTCGGTGTGGGCTGGTCGGCCCGGCTCACGTGGCTTGGAAGGTCACATCCGTGGCGCGGGCCACCGAACCCAGCCTCGGGAAGTCGAGCCGTACCGACGCCTCGTGCTCGGCGGCTGTGAAGGCGGCCATCGCGTCCTCGACGAAGACCAGGTCGTAGCCGAGGTCGGCGGCGGCCCGTGCGGTGGACTCGACTCCCAGGTTGGTGGCGATGCCGCCGAACACCAGTGTGGTGATGCCGCGTTGGCGGAGGCGATCGTCCAGGCCCGTGCCCTGGAAGGCGCCGATGGTGCGCTTCACGATCTCGAGGTCGCCGTCCGTCAGGAGTCCTCGCACCAGTCCGCTGCCGGGCGGCTGCTCGGCGGTGCCGGCGCGTTCGACGCGGACGAGGACGACGGTCGCTCCCGCCGACCGGAAGGATGCCGCCAACTCCTCGCAGATGACGAGGACTTCGGCGCCCTTCCGGGGTTCCAGGGGCAGCGCGACGATGCGGTCCATCAGGTCGACGAGCACCAGGGCAGTGCGTGCGGGTTCGAGGGCAAAGGCTGCGGTCATGACGGAACGTTATCCGTCGTCAGCTCTGCGTACCGGAAATCCGGATCAACAGGTCCATGAAACGGTCGCGTTCGGCCGCCGAGAGCGGGGCGAGGAGCGCGTCGTTGGCCTCGCGGGCCACCTTCTCGCAGCGCTTCAGCAGGCGTGCCCCCTCGCCCGTGAGGGAGACGGCGTTCTTGCGGCGGTCGTTGGGATCCGGCGCGCGGACCACGAGGCCCTGCGCCTGGAGGTCGTCGAGGATCCCGACCAGGTCCTTCGGGTCGAGCTGAACGCTGCGGCCGAGGTCCGCCTGCGCGACCGGGGCCAGGTCGCGGACGGCGGAGAGCACCACGTGGTGCCACATCTTCATACCCTCCGCCGCCAGCGCCTCGGCCACCAGGGATCGCCCCCGGGCCGCCGCGCGGCCGAGCAGCCAGCTGGGGAGGGAGCGGATCGCGGGGAGCGGGGCTTCGGGCATGCGCACACCTTACCGAGAAGTCATTGGACTTCCCAACGACCGCCCGATACCGTCGAAACCGTTGGTATCCCCAATGACTTCTGGAGGTGCGATGCGCCGCGTCCGCTACGGGTCCACCGGCGGCCCCCCCCCTTCCTGGAGCAGACCCCCGTCCCCGAACCGGGTCCCGGTGAGCTCCTCGTCCGGTGCGAGGCGATCGGCGTGACCCTCCCCGTCGTCCGCAAGGTCACCGAGGCCGCCGAGGCCGTTCCACTGGGTGGCGAGATCGCGGGCGGCGTCATGGCCATGGGCGCCGGGGTCACCCGCTTCGGCGTCGGTGACCGCGTGACCGGACTGTGGTTCGGGCACGCATACGCCGACTACGCACTCCTGCACGAGGCCATGGCTTCCCCGGTGCCCGACACCGCCACCGCCACCGATGCCGTCGCCCTCGTCCGCAGCGGCCTGGTCGCACTCGGCGCGCTGGAGGCCGCCCGGCCCGAGCCGGGGGAGGCCGCACTGGTCACCGCGGCGGCGAGCGGCGTAGGGCATCTCGCGGTGCAGCTCGCGCGGGCGCGGGGTGCGGAGCGGGTCGTCGGCGCCGTGTCCGATCCGGCCAAGGCGGACTTCGTGCGCTCCCTCGGTGCCGACGAGGTGGTCGGATATGCGGACGACGCCTGGGGAGTTCCTGTCGACTACGTTCTCGATGCCGTCGGCGGCGACCTGCTCACCCCGGCCCTCGCCGCTCTCGGCCCGGGCGGACGTCTCGTGGCGTACAGCTCGGGCGGCGGGACCATTCAGGCGTACGACCTTCTCGTGAGGGCGAGGTCCGTCGTCGGGTTCCAGATGGCGCGGATCGCCCGGGAGGAGCCGGAGTTGTACGAGCGATGGCGGCAGGAGCTGTGGAAGCTGTTCGCCGAGGGGGCCCTGACGCCCGCCGTGCACGGAGAGTTCGCGCTGGAGGAGGCGACTGCGGCACACGCGGCCATCGAGGCGCGGGTCAACCGAGGGAAAGTAGTACTCCATCCGTGACGTGACACGTGCACGGTTCTTGTGATGGGTGCGATAGCCCAACTAACGTCTGTGATGCGCACTTTGGACGTGGGATGTCCGAATGTTCAGATGCCTGGACCATTGCCAGCCGATGAAGGGCGGGCCGCACCATGCCGTCAAGAGTTCGCGCACGTCTCAGAGCTGCCCTAGTCGCGGCCGTCGCCCTCACGGCGACGGCCGCGACGTCAGGTCCGGCGGAGTCCCAACCGAGCACCAGGACATCGCCGTTCGAGCAGCAGGTGCTCTTCAAGGCCTCCCAGGACCCCGGGTACGCCTGCTTCCGCATCCCGGCGATCGTGAAGTCCAAGGACGGCACGCTGCTGGCGTTCGCCGAGGGGCGGGTGCTCAACTGCGGTGACGCCGCCGACATCGACCTCGTCCTCAAGCGGTCGACGGACGGGGGCCGCACCTGGGGGCCGCTCCAGGTCGTCAACGAGGGCAACGGCGACACGCACGGCAACCCCGCGCCGATCGTGGACCGCGAGACCGGGCGCATCCTGCTGGCGGAGACGTACAACAAAGGCCGTACGGACAGCGGCAGTTGCTCGGTGCCGTGTGAGCGCACCCCTCATCTGCAGTACAGCGACGACGACGGTCTGACCTGGTCCGAGCCGCGCGATCTGAGCGCCGAGATACTGCCCGCGAACTGGAACTCCTGGTACGCCACCGGCCCCGTGCACGGCCTCCAGCTCACCAGGGGCAAGCACGCCGGGCGGCTGGTCTTCGGCGTCAACACCGAGACCTGGGACGGCAGCCGGGTCACCGCCAACCACGCCGCCCTCATCGTCAGCGACGACGGCGGCGACAGCTGGAGGATCGGCGCCACCGACTCGTGGGCCATCTCCGCCGCGGACCGCACGTTCCGGCAGAAGCCGTCCGAGGTGACCCTCACCGAGCGCACGGACGGCACGATCCTCATCAGCGGCCGGGAACAGGACGGCACCGACCTCGGGCACCGCTCCCAGACGTACAGCCGGGACGGCGGCGACAGCTTCACCGGCCCGTTCCGCAACCTTCCGGACCTCTACACGCCTCAGGTGCAGGGCGCCACGCTCCGCCTGGGCAACCGGCTGCTGCTGTCCGCGCCCGGCGATCCCGACCGCCGGCGGACCATGATGATCCGGTCCTCCTGGAACGGCGGCACCACCTGGGACAGCGTGGACCGCGGCAAGGTCGTCACCACGGACTGGTCGGGCTACTCCGACATGGTCGGCATCGACGCCTCCACCGTGGGCCTGATGTACGAGGGCGGCGCCGTCGACGCGCGGGACGAGATCCGCTTCGCCCGCTTCACCGAGGACTGGCTCGGACCGCGTCGCGGCCCCGACCCGACCACGCCCGACCTCGCCCCGGGCGCACCCCGCGCGACCGTCCTCGGTGGCGCCGGGGTGACGGACGGTGTGGTGGGCAAGGCCATGGAGTTCGACGGCGCCGACGACGCCGTACGTCTGCCGTACCGGTCTCAACTTCCGCTCGGGACCGGTGAGTTCACGGTCGCGCTGTTCTTCCGGTACTCCGCCACGACCGGTGAGCAGCCGTTCCTGTGGATGGGCGGGATCGGCTCCACCCAGCCGCAGATCTGGCTGCGGGGTGAGCCCGACAACGACCGGGTGCGCGCCCTGATCACCACCCGGGAGGGGTTCGGGACCGTGCACACCTCGTCCGTGTGGGCCGCGGGCGCCCACAACGACGACGAGTGGCACCACCTCGCGCTGCGGCGCGGCGGCGGAAAGCTGACGCTCCTCGTGGACGGCAGGGCGATCAGCAGCACGGACGTACCGGGTTCGGTCAGCCGGAACTCGCCCTTCGGTGTGCACGTCGGGCAGCGCATGGACAGCCGGGCCTTCCTCACCGGCGCGATCGACGACGTCCATGTGTGGAACCGGGCGCTCGGCGACGCGGAGCTCAACGCCGCGGCACAGGTCGGTGGCCGTAAGAGTTCGGCCACGTCCGACACTGTCCTGTGGCTGCCCATGGACCGGGTGGGCTGAGACCACTAACGTCCCAGGCGTGCCCGACGACGCACGAGCACGGCAGCGCACGGGAACCGGGCTCGGCCTCCTGCTGGCCCTGGTTCTCGCGGCCGTGCTGCTCACCGCCCTCCCGGACGACGGCGAACGGGAGGGCGGTGACGCGTGTCGGCCGCACTCGGTCACGTCCTGGTCCGCCGACGAGGGCCTGACCGGTGAGTTCGCCCGGTACGGCGACGACCCCTCCCGCATCGACGACTGGACCGGCGGCGACGGCACGCACTCGGTGCGGCTGCCGGACGGCCGGCTGCTGTGGCTGTTCTCGGACACCTACCTCGGCCAGGTCCACGCCCCGCCCAACCCCTTCGGCGAGTCCTCGACCTGGCGGGACACGACCGCTCCCCTGGTGCGCAACTCGGCGGTCGTCATGCGCGACGGACGTCTGGAGCGCACGCTCGCCACTCCCCTGTTCCCCGACCCCGCCCCCGACCAGTGGCGCTGGCCGGTCGCGGCCCGCGTCGAGCCCCGCTCCCCCGACTCGGCAGAGCAGGTCGTACGGGTGCTGTTGTGGGTGCGTACGGCGGGGCAGGCCCCGTGGATCTACGGCGTGCCCACCGCCACCGAGGTCGCCACGCTCTCGCTGCCCGATCTGCGGGTCGAGTCGGTCGTCAAGGTGCTCGATCAGCAGCTGGTGCCGGATCCGTCGCGGCGTGTGCTGTTCGGGACGACGCTGGTGGAGGAGGGCGGCTGGACCTATGTCTTCGGGGGCGACGACGGCCAGGCGGCGTCCCGGCCGGCCTCGCACGCGTACGTCGCGCGCGTGCCCGAGGGCAGGCTCGCCGACCCGGGGGCCTGGCGGTACTGGAACGGTTCCGAGTGGGCCGGGGCGGCGGCCCGGCCGCGCGCGGTGCTCGGGGACGGGCAGCGCAAGGGGGTGGGCAGCGCGTTCTCGGTGGTGCGGGTGCGGGGGACGTACGTACTGTTCACGATGGCCGCCGGCACCGAGGGACTGACGACCGTCACCTCGTACTGGGCCTGCTCCCCCGCCGGCCCGTGGCACGGGCCGACGAAGGACTTCAGCCCGACGCTGCCGCCGGGCGGTCAGGTCGCCGCCTACAACCCGCAGACGCACCCCGAGCTGAGCGGCGACGGACGGCTCGTGCTGAGCTACGACGTCAACTGGCTGGAGACGGGTGGCGCCGCGGCGCAGCTCAACCGGAACGTGTCCCTGTACCGACCGCGGTTCGTGACGCTGCGGGTCGCTCCGACGCGGTGACCTGCTCCGGGGCGTCGACGTCGGCCTCGGCACCCGTCTCGGCATCCGTGTCGGTGTCCTGGGCCCGGCGCTTGGCGATGACCGCGCAGACCATCAGCTGCATCTGGTGGAAGAGCATCAGCGGCAGCACGGCCAGGGAGGCGTGCGCGCCGAACAGGACGCCGGCCATGGGCAGCCCGGCGGCGAGGGACTTCTTCGAACCGGCGAACTGGATCGCGATGCGGTCCTCGCGGTCGAAGCGCAGCGCCTTGGCGCCGTACCAGGTCAGGGCCAGCATCACGGCCAGCAGCACCACCTCGACGGCGAGCAGGCCGGCCAGCCGGGCAGGGCTCACCTGGTGCCAGATGCCCTGGACCATGCCCTCGCTGAACGCGGTGTAGACGACCAGCAGGATCGAGCCACGGTCGACGAGCCCGAGGACCTTCTTGTGCCGGGCGACGAAGCCGCCGATCCAGCGGCGCAGCAGCTGCCCCGCGACGAACGGCACCAGCAGTTGCAGCACGATCTTGACGGCCGAGTCGGCGGAGAAGCCGCCCGCGCTGCCGCCGAGCACCGCCGCCGCGAGGAGCGGGGTGATGACGATGCCGACGAGGGAGGAGAAGGAGCCCGCGCAGATCGCGGCGGGCACGTTGCCGCGGGCCATCGAGGTGAAGGCGATCGACGACTGGATGGTCGACGGGACGAGGGTGAGGAAGAGCAGGCCCTGGTAGAGGGGATGGGTCAACAGCACCGGGACGAGCCCGCGGGCGGCGAGGCCCAGGAGCGGGAACACGACGAAAGTGCAGGCCAGGACGGTGACGTGGAGCCGCCAGTGCTTCAGCCCGTCCATCGCCTCGCGGGTGGACAGCCGGGCGCCGTAGAGGAAGAAGAGGAAGGCGATCGCGGCCGTGGAGGCACCGGACGCCACGTCGGAGGCCGTCCCGCGCGCCGGGAGGAGGGCCGCCAGGCCCACGGTCCCGAGCAGCAGCAGGATGTACGGGTCGATCGGCATCCAACGCGGCCATTGCAGGCGTTTCACTGTGCTCCACTACTTCGCTGTCGTACGCGGCTGTCGCTTCACTGAACTTCGGGTTCCCGGCACGGACGTGCCCTCTCCATCGTCCTCCGGCGATCAGCGATCGGGAATCCGGCATACCACTCTGACTGTCATCACGTTCCGCGATAACGGCGTTAGCCTGGGGGCGTGTACGACCCTTCCCATCTGCGCACCTTCCTCGCGGTGGCCCAGACGCTGAGCTTCACCCAGGCCGCCCGGCGCCTCGGCCTGCGCCAGTCGACCGTCAGCCAGCACGTGCGGCGCCTGGAGGACGCCACCGGGCGGCCGCTGTTCTCCCGGGACACGCACTCCGTGGAGCTGACCGAGGACGGCGAGGCGATGCTCGGCTTCGCCCGCCGGATCCTGGAGGTGCACGAGCAGGCGTCGGCGTTCTTCACCGGCACCCGACTGCGCGGCCGGCTCCGCTTCGGCGCGTCCGAGGACTTCGTCCTGACCCGGCTGCCCGAGATCCTGGAGGGCTTCCGCTACGACCATCCCGAGGTCGACCTGGAGCTGACCGTCGAACTCTCCGGCACCCTGCACGAGCAACTGGCCGCCGGAAAGCTGGACCTGGTCCTCGCCAAGCGCCGCCCCGAGGAGCCACGGGGCGAACTGGTCTGGCACGACCGGCTGGTCTGGATCGGCGCGGAGCGGCTCCGCCTGGAGCCCGACCGTCCGGTGCCGCTGATCGTCTACCCCCCGCCGGGCATCACGCGGGCGCTCGCGTTGGAGGCGCTGGAGCGCCAGGGCCGTGACTGGCGGATCGTGTGCACCAGCGGCAGCCTCAACGGCCTCATCGCGGCGGCACGCGCCGGGCTCGGTGTGATGGCGCACTCGCGAGGGCTGATTCCACCGGGGCTGGCACGCGTGCCCGAGCGGGCCGGGCTGCCGGAGCTGGGGCGGGTCGATTTCGTACTGGTCCACGGAACGCGCCGGACGGCCGCCCAGGGGGCGGCGGACGCGCTGGCCGCGGCGATCCTGGCGGGCGGGGACCGGCTGCACCGGCGCTGAGCGCTCCGCCGGAGGTGCCGCGACGGGCCCAAGCGTCCCCTGGTCAGGATCGCCCGTGAAGAGGACCCGTGTGACAGGTTCGGCGACTCGCACGCTGACAGAAGAGACGCTGACAGAAGAGACGCTGGCCGAAGAGACGACGGCGCGCCGGGGAGGACATGATCCACAGGGCCCGGACCGGGTAACCCGGTCGTACAGATTCGGTGGAGATTACGGGCCCGAAACTTACTCAACCGTCAGTTTTCTGTCCGACCCTTCCCCATGTGAGCGTATTTTCCCACGCTGACCAGTGCATACCTGAGCACCCATCGATTTCCGGCCCTCTCCCGTCCGAAACGTGGTTGGGGTAGCTTTCACGGCGCTGAGCGGAGTGTCAGCGAGGCATCCGGACGGGGAGCGGGGAGCGGGGTTTGCGCGAGTTCACCAACCCTCCGTTGGCGTTGGCGCCGCCGGTGGGCGGCCTGGCCGACGCCGTCTTCGAGCATGCCCAGGACGATCCGCTTTATGTCGCCCTCGGCCGCAAGGACGAGGGCGGGCAGTGGCGGGACGTCACCGCCGCGGAGTTCCGCGACGAGGTGCTCGCCCTCGCCAAGGGCCTGCTCGCCCGGGGCATCCGGTTCGGCGACCGGGTCGCGATCATGTCCCGTACGCGGTACGAGTGGACGCTCTTCGACTTCGCGCTGTGGACCATCGGCGCCCAGGTCGTGCCGATCTACCCCACCTCCTCGGCCGAGCAGTGCTTCTGGACGCTGTACGACGCCGAGTGCTCGGCGGCGGTCGTGGAGCACGAGGACCACGCGATGACGATCGCCACCGTCATCGACCGGCTCCCGCGGCTGCACCAGCTGTGGCAGCTGGACTCGGGCGCCGTGCAGGAGCTGTACGACGCCGGCGCGCACCTCGACGACGAGGTGGTCCACCGCCACCGTCAGGCGGTCACCCCCGACTCGGTCGCGACGATCATCTACACCTCCGGGACGACGGGCCGCCCCAAGGGCTGTGTCATCTCGCACGGCAACTTCATGTTCGAGGCGGACACCGTCATCGAGCGCTGGGAGCCGGTCTTCCACTCCAAGAAGGGCGACGAGGCCGCGACCCTGCTGTTCCTGCCGCTCGCGCACGTCTTCGGCCGGATGGTGCAGGTCGCCGCGATCCGCGGCAAGGTCCGCTTCGGCCACCAGCCGCAGATGAACGCGGCCGCCCTGCTGCCGGACCTCGCCGCGTTCAAGCCGACGTTCTTCCTCGCCGTGCCGTACATCTTCGAGAAGGTCTTCAACGCCGCCCGCCGCAAGGCCGAGAAGGAGGGCAGGTCGGGCGCCTTCGAGAAGGCCGTCGAGGTCGCCGTGAAGTACGCGGACGCGATCGAGGCCAAGGCGTGGGGCGTCGGCCCCGGCCCGTCGGCCGGTCTGCGCATGCAGCACCAGCTCTTCGACAAGCTCGTCTACTCCAAGATGCGGGCCGCGATGGGGGGCCGTATCAAACAGGCGATGACCGGCGGTTCGGCCATGGACCGGCGCCTCGGTCTGTTCTTCGCGGGCGCCGGCGTCCATGTCTACGAGGGGTACGGCCTCACCGAGTCCACGGCGGCCGCGACCGCCAACCCGCCCTATCGCACCCGCTACGGCACCGTCGGCCAGCCCATCCCGGGCATGACCGTGCACATCGCCGACGACGGCGAGATCTGGCTGCACGGCGCCAACATCTTCCAGGGCTACCTCAACAACCAGAAGGCCACCGACGAGTCCCTGCACGACGGCTGGCTCGCCACGGGTGACCTGGGCTCCCTCGACGAGGACGGCTACCTCACCATCACCGGCCGCAAGAAGGAGATCCTGGTCACGTCCGGCGGCAAGAGCGTCTCGCCGGGAGTGCTGGAGGAGCGCGTCCGCGACCACCCGCTGGTCGCCCAGTGCATCGTCGTCGGCAACGACCGCCCGTACATCGCCGCCCTGGTCACCCTCGACCAGGAGGCCGTCGAGCACTGGCTGATGATGCGCGACAAGCCCCAGATGACACCGGCCCAGCTGGTCCGTGACGCCGACCTGGAGACCGAGGTGCGGCGCGCGGTCGTCGCCGCCAACACCCTGGTCTCGCAGGCAGAGTCGATCCGCACCTTCCGTATCCTCGCCCAGCCGTTCACCGAGGAGCACGGACTGCTCACGCCGTCGCTGAAGTTGAAGCGCAAGGCGATCGAGAACGCGTACTCGGGCGAGGTCGAGGCGCTGTACCGGGCGTGAGGCCGGCCGATTCCCACGGATTCTCCGGTCAGGAATGCATCGCGGCCCGTGATCGTTGACGATGTGAGTACCACCTGACGACAACCGTAAGGATCAAGAGCTCGTGAGCAGCAAGGTCCCCCCGATCATCCTCAACAACGGCGTCGAGATGCCCCAGCTGGGCTTCGGCGTCTGGCAGGTGCCGGACGACGAGGCGGAGCGGGCGGTCTCCACCGCGCTGGAGGCCGGGTACCGCAGCATCGACACAGCGGCGATCTACGGCAACGAGGAGGGCACCGGCAAGGCGATCGCCGCAGCCGGCCTCCCCCGCGAGGACGTCTTCGTGACCACCAAGCTCTGGAACAGCGACCAGGGATACGACGCCACGCTGCGCGCCTTCGACGTGTCGCTGGAGAAGCTGGGTCTGGACTACGTCGACCTGTATCTCATCCACTGGCCGCTGCCCGCCCGGGGCACGTACGTCGACACGTACAAGGCCTTCGAGAAGCTGCATGCCGACGGCCGTATCCGTGCGATCGGTGTCTCCAACTTCCTTCCGGAGCACCTGGAGCGGCTGCTCGGCGAGACGTCGGTCATCCCGGCGGTCAACCAGATCGAGCTGCACCCGCACCTGCAGCAGCGCGCCTCCCGCGACTTCCACGCCGAGCAGGGCATCGCCACCGAGGCCTGGTCGCCGCTCGGCCAGGGCAAGGGGCTGCTGGAGGTCCCGGCGATCGTCGCCATCGCGCAGAAGCACGGCCGCACCCCGGCCCAGGTGGTGCTGCGCTGGCACCTCCAGCTGGGCAACGTCGTGATCCCGAAGTCCGTGACGCCCTCGCGGATCAAGGAGAACATCGAGGTCTTCGACTTCAGCCTGGACGACGAGGACCTCGCGGCGATCAGCGCGCTGAACGAGGACCGGCGGATCGGCCCGGACCCGGCCGCCTTCGACCTGGGCTGACACCCGCTTCGACACGACCGTCCGCCCGCCGCTCAGCTGTGAGCGGCGGGCGGAGGCGTTCGGGTCGGGTTCGGGACGTGGTCCGGGATCGGGAGGCGGTCCGGATGCGGGACGCTTCAGTCGCCCCGCACGTCGGAGAGGACGACCTCGAACTCCTCCAGGCCGGTCACGGTCACATGGGCCTTGGCCGCACCTTCATGCCTGGCCGCCGCCTGTCCCGCGCGGGACGCCGCGAGGGACGCCTGGTCGACGAAGAGGGCTCCGACCATCCCGCGTCCCCGCTCCCGGTCGACCAGCAGGGACGCCCTGGCCAGCCCCGCGAGGGTCTCGAGCTTGGGCACCACCGTCGCCCGGAACGTGTCGGCGAGCAGGTCCGTGTCGGTCGGGTCGAACTCCAGCCTGGTGACGCGCAGTCCGCCGCCCGGCTCCGGCTGCCGGACCTGGTGGAAGACCAACGCCTCGTAGTTGTCGACCGCCACCGTCCCGAGGAACGGCTCCAGCATGCCCGCCCGCCGCTCACGCAGCACCTCGTCGCTGTTCTGCCGGGCCTCCTCCGACTCCCACCAGCTCGCCGCGAGCAGTTTCCCGAGCGTGCGGTCCACGAAGACACTCGCTCCGCGGTATCCCGGACGGTCTTCCAGCAGTTCCCGCCCCTCTGTGTTCAATGCCCTGATGGCCGCGTCGATCTTCGTGGGGTCACCGGTCGTGTAGATGGCGCGTACGAACATGACACCTCCCAGAAGCTTGGGCAGATATCCGAAAGCTTCGGTATGTCCAGTCTTCTACTGGGGTCGTGACGCCGCAATCAGCGTCAGTAAGGAAACCTTCCTACCAGGAGGCTCCAGCCCCCGTGCGCATCCGAACACCGACCCTGACCGCCGCCTCCGGCGCCGCGCTGCTCGCCGCCGGAGCGCTCCCCACCAGCGCCTCCGTCATGCCGGACCCGCCGGCCGCCCGGGAAAGCTCGGTCAGCGCGGCCGACCTGCTCGCGAAGGTCACGTCCTGCGAGCAGATCTCGCATGGCATGTACCGCACCGACGGGACGGCCCCGGCCACCGTCCCCGTGTGCGGCACGAACGGCGCCGTCTTCTGGAAGGCCGACATGGACATCGACTGCGACGGCCGGCGCACCGAGAAGTGCAATGAGCACACCGACCCCTGGTTCCTGCCCGACACGGCGTTCCACCAGTCCGACGGCAGGCCGCTGCGCTCCGACACGCTGCCGTACGTCGTCGTCCCCGGCGTCAGCGAAATCTGGGACCACAAGGCGGCGGGCATCACGGGCGGCAGCGTGGTCGCCGTCGTCCACGACGACCAGGTCCTCTACGCCGTCGTCGGCGACACCGGCCCCCGGCGGATCATCGGCGAAGCCTCCTACGCCGCTGCCGAGGCCCTCGGCATCGACCCCGACCCCGCCACCGGCGGCACCGCCTCAGGCGTGACGTACATCCTCTTCAGGGACTCCCTCGTCTCGCCCATCGAGAGCCACGAGGCGGCGGTCTCGCTGGGCGAGGAGCTGGCGCAGGAGTTCATCGAGAGCGACTGAGTGCGCGCAACCAGACGCGGTAGTACGTCAGTTGGGCTGCCCGATCGGCCGTACGACGACGGTGTTGACGTCCACGCCCTCGGGCTGCCGGATGGCCCAGACCACCGAGTCGGCGATCTGGTCGGCGGTCAGCAGATGCCCGGGCGGCAGGCTGCCGTAGCTGTCCCAGAACGGTGTCTCCACCCGGCCCGGCGCGATGTGGGTCACGCCGATGCCCCAGTCCGTCACCTGCCGCCGGGTGTTCTCGGCGAGCCCGGTCACCGCCCACTTGGTCGCCCCGTAGATGTTGCCCGGCCCGGGCACGAATCCGGCCACGCTGCCGACGAGGACGATCCGGCCGCGGGTCTCCTTCAGGGCGTCGACGGAGGCGCGGATCAGCAGGGCCGGGCCGAGGACGTTGGTCAGCACCATCTCGGTCCAGCCGGACGGGTCGCCCTCGGCGACCGAGTCGTGGGTGGCGAAACCGGCGTTGGCGACGACCGTGTCCAGCCGGCCGAACGCCTTGAGCGTGGTGTCCACGGCCGCCCGGACATCGGCGTACTCGGCCGCGTTCCCGACGACCGTCAACAGCCCGTCCGGGTCCCCGAGTTCCCGGGCGAAGCCGCGCAGTCGCGCCTCGCCACGGCCGGTGACGGTCACCCGGTACCCGGCGCCCAGCAATTGCCGTGCGACGGCGGCGCCGATGCCACTGCCGCCGCCGGTGATGAGTGCGACCGGGGAGTCGGTCGTGATGGAGCCGGTCATGGTGGTCCCCCTGTGTTCGTTTCGGACGAGGGGGAGTCCATCACTTCGAGAGTTCTCGAAGTCAAGGCCCAGTGCGACGAGCAGGTGCGGTCAGGTGGTCGTCCGTACCGCCGTGTACACCGTCTGCGCCGCGAGCACGAACACATCCGGACGGTGGTACAGGCTCGCCTTGTCGTCCGGGTCGAGGAGGCGGTCGAGGGTCGCGCGGTCGTCGGCGTCGAGGCGCTCGTCGACGCCCTCGCGGATGCGGGTCAGGTGGGCGACGACGTAGGCGCGGGCGCGGTCCGTGGTGGGGGCGGGCAGGTCGAGGAGGAAGGTGCGGGTGCCGGTGGGCCGGAGGCCGGCGGCGGTGAGCAGGGCCGGCCAGTCCTCGGTCTCGGTGACGGAGCCGGGCAGGTCCGCGCGCATCGCGGCGAACCACTCCGCCTCCAGCGCGTCGAGCCGCGCCTGCAGCCCGGAGCGCCCGAAGCCGAGGTCGCGCGGCAGGAACCGGGCCGGCAGGCCGCCCTCCTGGAGGGCCAGCGTGCCGCCGTGCGTGAGGCGGGCGGCGAACGCGGCGAGCGCCGCCCGCTGGTCGCCGAGGTGGTGCAGGCTTCGGCCGGCCCAGAGCAGATCGGCGGGGTAGTCCAGGTCCTCCAGAACGTCCGGGAGTTCACCGGCGAGAGTGCCGAAGCGGTCGGCGACGCCCAGCCGCTCGGCGCGCGCCCGGGCCCGCTCCAGGAGCGGTGCGGATCCGTCCACGGCGACGATCCGGGCGCCGGGGAACGTGTCGGCGAGCAGACAGGCGACGACGCCGGGCCCGCTGCCCACGTCGACGACCAGCCCCGGCTCGGTCTGCCGCTTGGCCAGCCACGCCATGGCGTGCTCGTACAACGGCGTGAACAGCTCCGCCTGGGCCTCCAGCAGCGGGCCCATCTCCTCCCAGTCGACGTCCGTGTGGTCGTGCTGGTGCCTGTGCTGGTGGTTCTGGTGGTTCTCGTGCGCCATGGTGGTCCGCCTCTCGTCCGGATGCCGCAAGCCTGCTCCGGCGGATGGCCTCCGGGCCACTGTCCTTGCCGTAGCGGCAAAAACGGGGCAAGAAAATGGGGTGCGGCCTCGGACGTCCGTCGCCCACGATGGCCCGATGGACGACGAGATGGTCAGGCGCTTTCTGAATGACGGGTTCGTGAAGATCGAGGGCGCCTTTCCGCCGCGCGTCGCCGAGCACTGCGCACGGCTGCTGTGGCGGGAGACGGGGTACGACCGGGAGGACCCGGGCACCTGGAAGGACCCCGTGCACTGGGTGTACGACATGGCGCAGGGGCCGTTCGCGGCCGCCGTCAACACACCCGTGCTGCACGAGGCCTTCGATGCGCTGGTGGGTGAGGACCGCTGGCAGTCGCGGTACTCGCTGGGGAGTTTCCCGCTGCGGTTCCCGCACGAGGAGGAACCGGACGACGCGGGCTGGCACATCGAGGCCAGCTACACCCCCGAAGGCGCCGAGCAACCCCACACGAACGTGCGCTCGAAGGACCGTGCGCTGCTGATGCTGTTCCTGTTCAGCGAGGTCACCGAGGACGACGCGCCCACCCGCATCCGGGTCGGCTCACATCTCGACGTACCGCCGGTCCTGGCACCGTACGGCGAGACCGGCGCCTCCTTCCTGGAGCTCGGCCCGAAGGTCGCCGAAGCCTCCGCCCACCGCCCCCTCGCCCACGCCACCGGCAACCCCGGCGACGTCTACTTCTGCCACCCCTTCCTGGTCCACGCCGCCCAGCCCCACCACGGCACCCGGCCGCGCTTCATGGCCCAGCCGCCGCTGCACCCGACGGAGCCACTGGAGCTGGAGCGGGCCGACGGCAACTACTCGGCGGTGGAGTTCGCGATCCGCCGGGGTCTGGCCAGAGAGAACTGACCGAGCCCCGGCGGACCACAACGCCCTGAAGGGGCGCGGGACTGCATCTATATGCGGCTCCGCCGCGCGGGCGCGACCAGCCACAACGGACCCGCAGTCGCACTCACAGCACTACGACAACGGCGGGTACGCGTTCCGCATCAACTGCTGGAACTGCGCCGAGAACCAGTGCCCCGACAGCGGAGCGTCCGGCAGCGCACCGGACATGTTGTTGCCATTGCGCGGGTTGCCGGTGTACGTCGGGTCGCACATCCGGTCGAAGCCCTTGCCCTCATCGTTCGGGATCTCCTTGCTCGCACCGTCGGACTCGCCCGGAGGCTTGATCCAGACGTACGCGTCGATCCCGGCCGCCGGATTGGCCTGCGGCCGCTCACCCAGCCCGGCCCCGGACTGGTTGCACCAGTTGCCGACGTGGATACGGCGGTCGTAGCGGCCGCCGTTGACGTACGTGTCGACGTCGGTCATCGCGCCCGGACCGGCGGGCCGTGCGGAGCCGCCCCAACCGTTCCTGGACGTGTCGATCAGCATGCCGATACCGGAGTTGAACCCGGTCGTGACCAGCTGGTTGCGGAAGGCCTGCGCGAAGGACAGCTCGTCGGTGTAGCGGTTCCAGTCGACCCACTTGGACTCACGCACGGACTTGCCGCCCACGGAGTCGCCGATGGTGAAGTTGTTCTCCTTCAGGGCGCTGTAGTTCGCCGTGTTGGCGATGAAGCCGTGCACGTCGTTCACGGTGGCGCCCTCGGAGGTGGCGGCCTCCTTCATGACGGTGGCGCTGGCGGCGAAGTTGTCGTCCCAGCCGATCCAGCCGTGGTGGCCGGCGT
The DNA here is from genome assembly GCF_041261225.1 of Streptomyces sp. V4I8. GTDB lineage: Bacteria > Actinomycetota > Actinomycetes > Streptomycetales > Streptomycetaceae > Streptomyces. The sequence goes on along the minus strand of NZ_JBGCCN010000001.1, from coordinate 8,537,897 downwards.
CGATGTAGTTGTAGACGTTGACCACGTCACCGAGCTTGTTGAGGGCGTAGCCGACGCCCTTCTGGTAGTTCCCGTTGGCCTTCATCACGTCGCACTGCGGCGTGGCCGTCGGCCGGCTGCCGGTGTTGGTGACGAGGTTGGGCAGCGAGTCGATCTCGATCGTGGTGACGATCCGCAGCGCGGCGTACTTCGGGTCGGCGAGGATCGCGGCGATCGGGTCGATGTACTCGGTCTTGTAGCGGCCGAGCTCCGTCGGGCCGAGCTCACCGTTGGAGGCGAGGGCGGCACAGTCACGTCCCGGCAGGTTGTAGATGACCAGCTGGACGACGAGCTCGTTGGAACCCTTCTGGGTGAGGGCCTCGTCCAGGTGGTCGCGCAGGCTCATCCCGCCGTTGACACCGTTGATCGCGGCGATCCGGTCGAGCCAGACGCCGGTCGGCTGGTTGGCGATGCGGCTGCCGCCCGGCTCGGCGGCGGCCTTCGCGGACCACTCCGGGTTCACGTACACCTTGGCGCCGGAGTACGGGTTGTCGACCTTGGGGCCGGTCGGGCCCGGGTCCGGCGGATCCGTCGGTCCGCCGCTGCCGTCGTCGACGTTGCAGGTCACGCCGTCGAGGGTGAAGGTGGCCGGGAGGGCGTTGGTGCCGCTGTAGGAGCCCTGGAAGCCGAAGCTGACCGAACCGCCGGTCGACAGGGTTCCGTTGTAGGTCTCGTTGGTGGCGGTGACAGCGGCGCCGCTCTGGCTGATCTTCGCGTTCCAGCCGCTGGTGACCTTCTGGTTTCCGGCGTACGACCACTTCACCGACCAGCTGGACTTGGCGGAGCCCTGGTTGGTGACCGTCACGGCGGCGGTGAAGCCGGTGTCCCACTGGTTCTGCACCTTGTAGTCGACGGTGCAGGGGACGGCTGCCGTGCCGATGTCCTCGGGGGCGGCCGCGGCGAGCGCGGTCCCCGAGGCTCCGGCGACCAGCGCCAGGGCGGCGAGCATCGCGGTTCTGGTACGACTCATGAGTGCGGGTTCCTTCTTGGTTGCGGGTGCTGACGGTTCGTCCGTGCAGGGCGCGCAAGAGGCAAGGAGGAGGTGCCGGCGACGGCTAAAAGTACTGAACGCGGGGGGTGTCGCATGAGCGGCTCCTTGCAGATCAGCGCGCCGTGACGGACGCGTCGACTGATGGAATCGCTCCCACTGGTGTCAATGAAGCTAGCGCCAAGTGAGGGTAAAGGACAGAGGAGTTGCTGACTTTCCCTCAACTGAATCCGTCGAATCTTTTCGACTCTTCAAGCACCTTGACCCCTTGCACCCCCTTCCCCACTATGGGAGCGCTCCCACTGGTTCAAGCCTTGACTTCTCCGAGCCGCAAGGAGGAACCAGCACGTGCATCCCCCACGCAGAAGCAGAACCGCGCGACGGTTGTGGACCGCCGTCGTAGCGGCCCTGGCACTCCCCTTGACCATGCTGGGCACGGGTTCAACACCCGCCCAGGCGGCCGCAGTTCAGTGCAGTGTCGACTACCGGACCAATGACTGGGGCTCCGGCTTCACCGCGGATCTGACGATCACCAACCGCGGTACGGATGTCATCGACGGCTGGACCCTGACGTACAGCTACGCGGGCAACCAGAAGCTCGGCAACGGCTGGAACGGGACCTGGAGCCAGTCCGGCCAGTCGATCACCGTGAAGGACGCCGGCCACAACGCGCGGATCGCCGCCGGAGCCGCGGTGACCACGGGCGCGCAGTTCAGCTACAGCGGCAGCAACGCCGCCCCCACGAACTTCGCGATCAACGGCACCAGTTGTACCGGCGCCCACCAGCCCCCCATCACCGTGCTGACCAGCCCGGCGGCGGGCGCCGTCTACACCCTGGGCGACTCCGTCCCGCTCGCGGCCACCGCCGCGGCCGCGGACAACGCCACGATCAGCAAGGTGGAGTTCTACGACAACACCACGCTGCTGGGCACGGACACGACGGCGCCGTACTCGCTCTCGGTCTCAAGTTTGACCGTGGGCAGTCATTCGCTCCTCGCGAAGGCGTACGACAGCCTGGGCGCGTCCGCGGAGTCCACGCCGGTCGGCGTCACCGTCGCCTCGGGTCCCGCCGTGGTGGCCTCGCAGACCCAACTCCCGGTCCAGCAGGGCAAGACGGCGTCGTACGACATCAAGCTGTCGACCCAGCCGTCGGCCAACGTCACCGTCACCACCGCACGCGCGAGCGGCAACTCGGGCCTGTCGGTGACCGGCGGCGCCTCGCTCACCTTCACGCCCTCGAACTGGAACACGGCCCAGAAGGTGACCATCACCGCCGCCTCCTCCGGCACCGGCGCGGCGACCTTCGAGTCGACCGCCACCGGGCACGCGAAGGCGTCGGTCACGGTCACCCAGATCGCGGCGACGAAGGCGTACGACGCCCGCTTCCTGGAGCTGTACGGCAAGATCACCAACCCGGCGAACGGCTACTTCTCACCCGAGGGCATCCCCTACCACTCGGTGGAGACGCTGATCGTCGAGGCGCCGGACCACGGTCATGAGACCACGTCGGAGGCCTACAGCTACCTTCTCTGGTTGCAGGCTATGTACGGCAAGGTCACGGGCGACTGGACCAAGTTCAACGGCGCCTGGGAGATCATGGAGAAGTACATGATCCCGACCCACGCCGACCAGCCGACCAACTCCTTCTACAACGCCTCGAAGCCGGCGACCTACGCGCCCGAGCTGGACACCCCGAACGAGTACCCGGCGAAGCTCGACGCGTCGGTCTCGGTCGGCTCGGACCCGATCGCGGGCGAGCTGAAGAGCGCGTACGGCACGGACGACGTCTACGGCATGCACTGGCTCCAGGACGTCGACAACATCTACGGCTACGGCAACTCGCCGGGCAAGTGCGAGGCGGGGCCGTCGGACACCGGGCCGTCGTACATCAACACCTTCCAGCGCGGCGCGCAGGAGTCGGTGTGGGAGACGGTGCCGCAGCCGACCTGCGACGCCTTCAAGTACGGCGGGAAGAACGGCTACCTGGACCTCTTCACCGGTGACGCCTCCTACGCCAAGCAGTGGAAGTTCACCAACGCCCCGGACGCCGACGCGCGTGCGGTGCAGGCCGCGTACTGGGCCGACAAGTGGGCCGACGAGCAGGGCAAGGGCGCCCAGATCTCCGCGACCGTGGCCAAGGCCGCGAAGATGGGTGACTACCTGCGCTACGCGATGTACGACAAGTACTTCAAGAAGGTCGGCAACTGTGTGGGCGCCTCGTCCTGCCCGGCGGGCACCGGCAAGGACGCCTCGCACTACCTGCTGTCCTGGTACTACGCCTGGGGCGGCGCCACCGACACCTCGGCGGGCTGGGCCTGGCGCATCGGCTCCAGTCACGCGCACGGCGGCTACCAGAACCCGATGGCCGCTTATGCCCTCGCCAACTACGCCGACCTGAAGCCCAAGTCGGCGACCGGACAGGCGGACTGGGCCAAGTCGCTGGAACGACAGGTCGAGTTCTACCGCTGGCTGCAGTCCAGCGAGGGCGCGATCGCGGGCGGTGCGACCAACAGCTGGGCGGGCCGGTACGCGACGCCGCCGGCCGGGAAGTCCACGTTCTACGGCATGTACTACGACCAGCAGCCCGTCTACCACGACCCGCCGTCCAACCAGTGGTTCGGCTTCCAGGCGTGGTCGATGGAGCGGGTGGCCGAGTACTACCAGCAGACCGGGAACGCGACCGCGAAGGCCGTCCTCGACAAGTGGGTCGACTGGGCGCTGTCCGAGACGACCGTCAACCCGGACGGTACGTACCGGATCCCGTCGACGCTTCAGTGGTCGGGGCAGCCCGACACCTGGAACGCGTCAAGTCCGGGCGCGAACAACGGACTTCATGTCACCGTCGCCGACTACACCAATGACGTCGGTGTGGCGGCCGCGTACGCCAAGACCCTGACGTACTACGCCGACCGCTCCGGTGACACGGCTGCCGCGACGACGGCGAAGGCGTTGCTGGACGGCATGTGGGACAACTACCAGGACGACCTCGGTATCGCCGTCCCGGAGACCCGCGCCGACTACAACCGCTTCGACGACGGGATCTACGTCCCGAGCGGCTGGACCGGCACCATGCCGAACGGCGACGCGATCAACTCGTCGTCGACCTTCGACTCGATCCGCTCGTTCTACGAGGACGACCCGGCCTGGTCGAAGATCGAGGCGTATCTCGCGGGCGGTGCGGCACCGTCGTTCACGTATCACCGGTTCTGGGCCCAGGCGGACATCGCGCTTGCCATGGGCTCGTACGCGGAGCTCCTCGAATGACCAGCCCCCGCTAGGGCGCTCCGCGGGAGGGGCCGCGTTCGACTGCGGGTCCGCTGTGGCTGGTCGCGCCCACGCGGCGGAGCCGCACATGGATGCAGTCCCGCGCCCCTTGGGGCGTCACCGCCCCGTCGGCCGGGCGGTCCCCACCCGCACTGGGGATCGCCCGGCCGTCTTCGCCCCCAACGGAAAGCGCTTTCCCCATGTCACTTCCATCCCCCACCCGCACCCCGGAGAGGACCCCCACCGTGCGAAGAACCCGCATCCTCACCGCCGCGCTGGCCCTCGCGGCCGGGCTGCTCGCGGGCACCCCGCCCGCACTCGCCGCCCCTGCCACGCAGAAGGTGTCGATCGCCGCCGACACCTACACCTGGAAGAACGCCCGTATCGACGGCGGCGGTTTCGTCCCCGGCATCGTCTTCAACCGAAAGGAGAAGAACCTCGCCTACGCCCGTACCGACATCGGCGGCGCCTACCGCTGGCAGGAGTCGTCGAAGACCTGGACGCCGCTGCAGGACTCGGTCGGCTGGGACGACTGGGGGCACACCGGTGTGGTGAGCCTGGCGTCCGACTCCGTGGACCCGGACCGGGTGTACGCGGCGGTCGGGACGTACACGAACAGCTGGGACCCGAAGAACGGCGCGGTCATGCGCTCCTCCGACCGGGGCGCGAGCTGGCAGAAGACGGAGCTGCCGTTCAAGGTGGGCGGCAACATGCCGGGCCGTGGCATGGGTGAGCGGCTGGCGGTCGACCCCAACAAGAACAGCGTGCTGTATCTGGGCGCGCCCAGCGGCAAGGGGCTGTGGCGGTCGACGGACTCCGGGGTGACCTGGTCGCAGGTGGCGAACTTCCCCAACGTCGGCAACTACGTGCAGGATCCGAGCGACACCAGCGGGTACGCCAGCGACAACCAGGGCCTCGTCTGGGTCACGTTCGACGAGTCCACGGGGACGTCCGGGAACGCCACGAAGACCATCTACGTGGGGGTCGCCGACAAGGACAACGCCGTCTATCGGTCGACCGACGCGGGCGCGACCTGGTCGCGGGTCGCCGGGCAGCCGACGGGATACCTGGCCCACAAGGGTGTCCTGGACGCGTCGAACGGCTACCTCTACCTCGCCTACAGCGACAAGGGCGGCCCGTACGACGGCGGCAAGGGCCGGCTGTGGCGCTACGCGACGGCGACCGGCACCTGGACCGACATCAGCCCGGTCGCCGAGGCCGACACCTACTACGGCTTCGCGGGCCTGACCGTCGACCGGCAGAAGCCCGGCACGGTGATGGCGACGGCGTACAGCTCCTGGTGGCCGGACACCCAGATCTTCCGCTCAACGGACAGCGGCGGAACCTGGACGAAGGCGTGGGACTACACGTCGTACCCCAACCGCGCCAACCGCTACACGATGGACGTCTCGTCGTCGCCGTGGCTGACCTGGGGCGCGAATCCGTCACCGCCCGAGCAGACGCCGAAACTGGGCTGGATGACCGAGGCCTTGGAGATCGACCCGTTCAACTCCAACCGGATGATGTACGGGACGGGCGCGACGATCTACGGCACCGAGGACCTGACGAAGTGGGACAGCGGAAGCCAGTTCACGATCAAGCCGATGGTGCAGGGCCTGGAGGAGACGGCGGTCAACGACCTCGCCTCTCCCCCGTCGGGCGCCCCGCTCCTGAGCGCCCTCGGTGATATCGGCGGCTTCCGGCACACGGACCTCACCAAGGTCCCCTCGATGATGTTCACCCAGCCGAACTTCACCACGACCACCAGCCTGGACTTCGCCGAGACGAACCCCGACACGGTGGTCCGGGTCGGCAACCTGGACTCGGGCCCGCACATCGCGTTCTCGACGGACAACGGCGCCAACTGGTTCGCGGGGACGGACCCGTCGGGCGTGAGCGGCGGCGGTACGGTCGCGGCGGCGGCGGACGGCAGCCGGTTCGTGTGGAGCCCCGCCGGCACGGGCGTGCAGTACACGACGGGGTTCGGCAACTCCTGGCAGGCGTCGAGCGGGATCCCCGCCGGGGCGATCGTCGAGTCCGACCGGGTCGACCCGAAGACCTTCTACGGCTTCAAGTCCGGGAAGTTCTACGTCAGTTCGGACGGCGGCGCGACCTTCTCCGCGTCCTCGGCGGCCGGGCTGCCGAGCGGTGACAGCGTCCGCTTCAAGGCGCTGCCCGGCGTGAAGGGTGACGTCTGGCTGGCGGGCGGCGCCACGGACGGAGCGTACGGCCTGTGGCACTCGACCGACGGGGGCGCGAGCTTCACGAAACTCTCGAACGTCGAGCAAGCCGACGCCATCGGCTTCGGCAAGGCGGCGACGGATGCTTCGTACCAGGCCCTCTACACCAGCGCGAAGATCGGCGGCGTCCGCGGCATCTTCCGCTCCGTCGACAAGGGCGTCACCTGGACCCGCGTCAACGACGACGCCCACCAGTGGGGTTGGACGGGTGCGGCGATCACGGGTGACCCCCGGGTGTACGGGCGGGTCTACGTGGCAACGAACGGCCGGGGCGTCATCTACGGCGACACGGCCGGCGGCGGCACAACAGACCCCGACCCGGATCCGGACCCGACGCCGACCGGCGCCTGCACCGTGACGTACAAGGTCACCAACCAGTGGTCGGGCGGTTTCCAGGCGGACGTCCAGCTGTCCAACACCGGTTCCAGTGCCTGGAGTGGCTGGTCCCTCGGCTGGACCTTCGCGGACGGGCAGCGGATCACACAGGTGTGGAACGCCGACCCTACGCAGTCGGGCTCGGCGGTGACCGCGAAGAACGTGGGCTGGAACGGCAGCGTGGCGGCCGGCTCGTCCGTGAGCTTCGGATTCACGGGAAGCTGGTCGGGAACGAACGCGAAACCGACCGCCTTCAAGCTGGGTGACCAGAGCTGCGCGGTGAGTTGAGCCGAGCGAGCCCGAGGGCGCGTGCCGTTCGCCGGTACGCGCCCTCGGTGCTGTCGCCTACAGCTGCCACTCCCCGATCTGCTCGGCGAAGCCCGAGTCCATCCCGAACGTCACGGTGGCCACCTTCGACGCCTTCGGCACCTCGAACACGATCCAGCCCAACGCCTTCCCTCCGGGCTTCAGCCGGACGTCCGACGACATGGACGGACCGGCCGTGATGTCGGCGATGACGGTCCCGAACTGCTGGCCCTGGTCATCGGCCATCTTCGCGCCGTTGATGGGAGCGTCGGAGTAGACCTTGGTGCCGGTGTTGACGAGCTGGAACTGCACGCCGATCCACCGGTTGCCGGACTCGGGGGCGAAGAACTCGTCACTGGACTTGGCGTTGTCGGCGACCTTGACGACCGTGACGTCGAGTCCGCTGCCGCTCTCCATGCCCTTGAGCGCGAGCGTGTCACCGACCTTGGCGACCTCGGGCGCGGCACTGCTCTTCTCGGCGGCCGGCTCCTTCTCGTTGCCGCCTGCAGTGGCGGAGGCCTTCGCCTTCGGCTTGTCGACGACCTCGTCGCCGGAGCCGGAACCACAGGCGGTCAGGCCGAGCGCGGCGACGGCGACGGCCGCGGTGGCGGCGAGACGTATGCGGGTGTGGTGGACCATGTTCTCCCCAGATTTCGGTGGTACGCATGTGAAGGACACGTAAAGAACCCGCATGGTTGTACGGATCACCGAAAAGTTCCGGGGCGGCAAAGCAACCTGGCAGCCCGTTATGACGTCCGGGCTGCCGGGCCGTTAGAGATGGCCGCCGACGCTCAGGGCGTGTAGACGGTGGGCCGGGGCGCCGTCGGCATCCCGTTGCCGATAAAGAAGCTCGGGTGCGGGGGCTGGTTGTAGGCGGTGTTCTGCCAGGCCAGGCCCGTGCGGTACATCGGGTCGTGGAGGAGGGTCGTGATCCTGGTGGTCGTCTCGTACGGGGTCGAGTAGATCCTCAGGGCCGTGTTGCCGCTGGTGCGCCAGATGACCTCCTCGCGCCAGTCGCCGAGGATGTCGCCGGACAGCACGGGGGTGGCCTTGGTGCTGTTGTTGGAGGAGACGCCGGAGCCGGTGAGGAGGCGGGTGTCGGAGGACGTGCCGTATTTGTCGATGCGGGTGCCGTCGAGGAGTTCGCGGACCGGGTCGCCGTCCCACCAGGACAGGAAGTTGACGGAGGACGGCTCACGGCCCTTGGTGGCGCCGGCCTCGTCGCGGATGGAGGTATCGGAGGCGGACCACACCTCGGCGCCGTCTTTGCCGGCCCAGATGTCCCCGGCGACTCCGCGGCCGTTGTCGCAGCAGGCGGCGAGGGACCAGTTCACGGTGCCGTTCGCGGGGTTGATGTACAGCTCGGCCGGCTGGCCGGTCGACTCCGAGACCTTGAAGTACTCCAGTCCCGCGCGCGACGGGTCCAGGTCGCCGAGGTGCTGGGCGTCGCCGTGTCCTGTCCTGGTGGTCCACAGGCCGTTGCCGTTGTCGTCGACGGCCATCGCGCCGTAGACGATCTCGTCCTTGCCGTCGCCGTCGACGTCCCCGACGGAGAGGCTGTGCGAGCCCTGGCCGTCGAATCCCTTGCCGCTGTTGGTGGAGGAGTTGGTGTCGAAGGTCCAGCGGCGCGTGAAGCTGCCGCCTCGCCAGTCCCAGGCGGCGATCACCGTACGGGTGTAGTAGCCGCGGGCCATGATGAGGGAGGGTCGGGAGCCGTCCAGGTAGGCGGTGCCGGCGAGGAAGCGGTCGGCGCGGTTGCCGTACGAGTCGCCCCAGGACGACACGGTGCCGCGCGCCGGGACGTAGTCGACCGTCCCCATCGCCTTGCCGGTCTGCCCGTTGAACATGGTCAGGTACTCGGGCCCGGAGAGGATGTAGCCGGACGAGTTCCGATGGTCGGCCGATGAACTGCCGATCACCGCGCCGGTGCCGTCCTTCGTGCCGTCGGCCGTCTTCATGGCGATCTCGGCCTTGCCGTCGCCGTCGTAGTCGTACACCTGGAACTGCGTGTAGTGCGCGCCCGAGCGGATGTTGCGGCCCAGGTCGATACGCCACAGCCGGGTGCCGTCGAGCTTGATGCCGTCGACGATCGTGTTGCCGGTGTAGCCGGACTGGGAGTTGTCCTTGGCGTTGGTGGGCTGCCACTTCAGGACGATGTCCAGGGCGCCGTCGCCGTCGAGGTCGCCGACGGAGGCGTCGTTGGCCTCGTAGGTGTACGCGACTCCGTCGGGCGTCGTGCCGCCGGCGGGCGGGCTGATCGGGACGTCCTTGTACCCCGTGCGGAACTGGACGGCGTGCACCGAGTCGCCCTGTTCCACGCCGTTCACGATCGCGCGGATCGTGTAGTCGGCCTGTTCGGGGGCGCCGGAGTGGAAGTAGTTCGTGGCGCCGGTGACCGGGGTCGCGTTGACCTTCGTGCCGGCCCGGTAGACGTTGAAGGAGACGTTGTCCGGGTCGGTGCCGAGCCAGCGCCAGCTGACCAGGTTGCCGCTCGACGTGTGGACGCTGACCACGCCCCGGTCGAGCGCCTCGACCTGACGGGCGGTGGCGGCCTCCGCCGTGCCGGCGCTGTTCAGGGTGGTGAGCCCGGCGGCGACCAGGGCGGCGGTGGCGAGCGACGCGGAGAGAGCGGCGCGGCGTCTGCGGTGCTTGCGCGGGTGCTGCACGTGACGTACCTCCTCGGGAGGACGGACGGGTTCCGTACCCTCAGTCGCCGCCGTGCGTACGTAAGTTGCCGTATCTCTCGGCCAGTTCGGCCACCGTCCGGGCGATCCTCTCGCGCAGCTCGGGCGGTTCGAGCACCTCGACGCCGGCGCCCAGGCGCAGGAACTCGGCGTGGGCGTGGTCGACGGACTCGATGGGGACGGTGACCGTCGTCCAACCGTCCCTCTCCGTACGGTGGTTGGCCGCGCGGTCGAGAGTCACTCCGGGAGCCAGCCGCACCACCGCCTCCCGGCGGTACAGCCGGTCGTGGAAGTCGCGCTGGTACGCCCTCCAGTACGCGGCCAGATCGAAGTCGTGGGGGCGAGCGAACTCCTCGTCGGCGGGCGTGGGTCGGAGGATCTGGTCGACGCGGTAGGTGCGGGGTCCGGGACCCGCGACGACGTACCAGCGCCCCGCCTTGAGGACGAGTCAGTGAAGGCCGGCCGACACCGCTGGCCGATTCCCTGCCCGAAGGAACCACAGGAGACCGCACATGAGCAGCCCGCACGACTTCGCCTTCTTCCACGGCGAGTGGGAGGTCCTCGACCGCCGCCGCACCGACTTCCTCGACCCGGGCAGCGGCTGGGAGGAGTTCCCGGCCACCAGCCGCTGCCAACCGCTGTTCGACGGGGCCGCGAACCTCGACGAGATCGACATGCCGCACCTCTCTGCGAAGGGCGCGACGCTGCGGCTCTTCGCCCCGGAGACCGGGCGGTGGTCGCTGAACTGGGCCTCCAGCGTCAGCGGGACGCTGTTCCCGCCGGTCTTCGGCCGGTTCGAGGGCGGGCGCGGGGAGTTCTACGGAGACGACACCTTCCCCCACTCTCGGCTTCGCTCGAGCGGGGGGACCCCCATCGGGAAGGACGTACGGGTGCGGTTCGTCTGGTCGGGCATCTCCGCGACGTCGGCCCGCTGGGAGCAGGCGTTCTCACTCGACGACGGGCGGACCTGGCTGACGAACTGGACCATGGAGTTCACTCGGGCTTCAGAAACGCCCGCAGGCTGAACACCGGGTGCGGACGGGGCCGGTCCTGGTCCGGCAGCTCCGCCAGGCGGGCGGCGAATCCGTCGGCGAGCGCGCCGCCGGGCGGCAGGGCGACGAACCAGCCGCGGCGCAGGTCGGCGACCGTGCGGCGTGGGCTGCGGCCCTGGCCGTGTCCCGCGAAACGGGCCTGCCCGGCCGGGACCAGGCCGTGGGCGAGGGCGTACGCCTCCACGAGTGCCGCCTGGTCCCGGGCCGGGCGGCGCGGACGGGAGGCCATGACGGCATCGATGTCACTGCCGACGTTGTGGGCGGCGGCCTTGTCGACCGTGGTGACGTACACCCCGCCGGGCCGCAGGACCCGGGCGCACTCGCCCACGGTGGTGCGCACGTCCTCGGCGGTCCGGGCCAGGTGCAGCAGCCACACGCTGCTGACGGCGTCGAAGCGGCCGTCCCCGAACGGCAGCCGGCGGCTGTCGGCGAGGACGACGGAGCCGGGCAGCCGGGCGGCGGCCTGCCGGGCCATGGCGGGAGCCCGATCGACGCCGGTCACGCTCAGGCCGTCGCGCGCGGCGGCGAGCCGCCGGGTGACGATGCCGGTGCCGCAGGCGACGTCGAGCAGGCGCCGCGTCCCGGCCGGCAGGAGCCCGAGCACCGCCTCCGCCGCGGCCGCCGCCCTGGGCTCACCACCGCGCGAGGCGTCGTAACGCTCCGCTTCCTTGTCGTAGTCCAGCACACCTTTCAGCTTGCCCCGTGACCAGGCGCGAGATCCTCGATCCGGCGGGCGAGTGCGAAGTCCCGCTCGGTCACGGCGCTCACGGTGTGGGTGTTCACGGTGAGGGAGATCGTGTTGTAGCCGAGGGTGAGGTCGGAGTGGTGGTCGAGCTCCTCCTGGACCTGGGCGATGTGCACGACCATCGCCGTGGCCGCGAAGTGCGAGGGGAGCCGGTAGGAGCGGGCGATGCGGTCGCCGTCCAGCGACCAGCCCGGCAGTTCCGCGAGCCGGTCCTCGATCTCCTTCTGCGACAGCGGTTCGAGGGGCATGGCCTCGCTCCTTCCTGAACGGGAGGGCTATGGGGGGTTCGTCTTCAGACTGCCACAGCCGGGGCGCGGCGGCCCTGGTCAGAGGGGTGCCCGGTGGGTCAGCGGCGGACACCTTCGGCCGCCAGATCGTCGGCGAGCGCGGCGATCTGCGCCCGGCCCTCGACCTGCTCCACCCACTCGTGCGGGAGGCCGAGGTCGCCGTACCGGGCGCCCAGCAGGTTTCCGCAGATGGAGCCGGTGGAGTCGCTGTCGCCGGAGTGGTTGACGGACAGCAGCAGGGCGTCCCGCACGGTGGGCGTGACGAGCGCGCAGTACGCGCCGATGGCGAGGGCCTGCTCGGCGACCCAGCCTTCCCCCAGGGACTCGACCTTCTCCGCGCTCGGCGCGCCTTCTGCCGCCAGGTCGAGGGCCTCGGTGAGTGCGGCCGAGGTCTCCTCGTGGCCGGGGTGGCGCTTCAGCAGCCGCAGGGTGCGCAGGACCGCGCCTTCCAGGGACTCCCCGGCGAGGAGGTGTGCCACAATCGCGGCCAGCGCGCCGGCCGCGTAGTAGCCGGTGGGGTGACCGTGGGTGATCTGGGCGGCGCGGGCGGCCATGGCGAAGGCCGGGTCGGCGGTGTTCAGCAGGCCGAAGGGCGCCGAGCGCATCACCGCGCCGCAGCCCTTGGAGTCGGGGTTGACCTCGCCGGGCCTGCCGTCGAGGGTGAGCGACGGGTCGGGCGCGTACATCTGAGCCACCCCGGACACACAGGCGTTGCCCGGCGCGCGGCGGGCGTACAGCCAGGCCTGGGTGATGAGCCCGCCCTCGGGGGCGCCGCTCTGCGGCGGTGCGGCGTGCTCCGGGCCGGGGTGGCGCTGGGTCTCCAGCCAGCGCTCGTACGCCCAGCGCACCAGCAGGGCCCACCCGCCGCCGATGCCCTTCAGCCGCTCGCGCCGGTGGGCCTGGATGAGCCCCTCGGCGGTGAAGAGGGTCATCTGCGTGTCGTCACTGATCCGGGCCACGTCACTGTCACCGGCGAAGACCGGCCCGGTCACCCCGCGCTCGCCGTGAGCCGCGCGGATCCGCTCCAGCGAGCTGAACTCGACCGGGTAGCCGAGGGCGTCACCGAGGGCCCCGCCGAGCAGACAGCCACGCACTCGGGCGCGGTACATGGCCTCTCCCACCAGGGACGACGTCCAGGGCTCAGTCATCACGCGCACTCCTCGACTACGGTCGTACTCATGACCATTGTCCCGTCCGCAGACGCCACGCCCGCCACCGGCCCCACCGACGGGAAAGTAACGACGGGGCCCGCGGGCGTGGGCCCCCTGCTGCGGGCCTGGCGGGTGCAACGGCGGGTCAGCCAGCTGGAGTTGGCGCTGCGGGCCGACTCCTCGGCGCGGCACATCAGCTTCATCGAGACGGGCCGTTCCCGGCCGAGCGAGGAGATGGTGCTGAGGCTGGCCGAGCATCTGGACGTGCCGGTGCGGGAGCGCAACGCGCTGCTGCTGGCCGCCGGCTACGCCCCGCGCTACCCGGAGACCCCGCTGGACGACCCGGCGCTGGACGCGCTCCGCGCGGGCATGGAGCAGCTGATCCAGGGCTACGAGCCCTATCCGGCCCTCGTGGTGGACGCCATGTACGACGTCCACGCGGCCAACCGGGGCGTCCTGATGCTGCTCGACGGCATCCCCGAGCACCTCCTGGAACCCCCGCTCAACGCGATGCGCCTGACCCTGCACCCGGAGGGCCTCGCACCGCGCATCCGCAACCTGCGGGAATGGCGCGGGCATCTGCTCGCCCAGATGGAACGACAGATCGCCCTGCACCGCTCCGAGCCGCTGCGGAAGCTGTACGAGGAGGTGGCGGCCTATCCGGTGCCGGAGGAGTCACCGTCCCGCGGGACCGCCGAACCGGCCGAGCCCGTCCCGTACTTCGCGCTGCCGTTGCGGATCGAGCACGACGGTCGCGTCCTGTCCTTCATCTCCTCCATCTCCACCTTCAACACCCCCATGGACGTGACCGTCGCCGAGCTGGCCATCGAGACCCTCCTCCCGGCCGACCCGGCGACGGTCAAGTACCTTCAGTCACTGCTGCCCTGACGGCGACCGGCCCCAGCCCTTGGCCCCGCCCCCCTGTGCGGACCCCCGGAACATGGCACACTGCACCCCGTACTTTCGGCGCGTAGGGGAGGGCGTGGCGTGAGTGAACGGCGGCCCGCGCCCACCGTGGGCCAGGTGGTACTCGGCAAGCGCCTCCAGGAGCTGCGCGAGGCAGCGGGACTGGGACGCGACGAGGCCGGACGCGTGCTGCGGGTGGCCCCGGCGACCGTACGCCGGATGGAGACGGCCGAGGTCGCCCTGAAGATCCCGTACGTGCAGGTCCTGCTGGAGACGTACGGCGTCCCGGAGGGCGAGGCGGCCGACTTCGTCACCCTGGCCGAGGAGGCCAACCAGCCGGGCTGGTGGCAGCGCTTCCATGACGTGCTGCCGGACTGGTTCAGCCTGTACGTCAGTCTGGAGGGCGCCGCCCGCATCGTCCGCTCCTACGAGCCGCACTTCGTGCCCGGTCTGCTGCAGACCGAGGACTACGCGCGTGCCGTACTGGAGGCCGGGACCATCGGGCAGACCGGGCCCGAGAGCATAGAGCGGCATGTGTCGCTGCGCATGGAACGGCAACGGCTCCTGGAGCGCCCCGACCCGCCGCACCTGTGGGTGATCATGGACGAGACGGTGCTGCGCCGTCCCGTGAGCATCCGCGGTGCGGTGATGCGGGACCAGATGGACAAGCTCCTGGAGTTCGCCGAGCGCGACCGCGTCACGCTGCAGGTCGCCGAGTTCGCCTCCGGCCCGCACCCGGGGACGTACGCGCCCTTCACCCTGTTCCGCTTCGGCGAGCCCGAGCTGCCCGACATGGTCTACACGGAGTACCTGACCGGCGCCCTGTATCTGGACTCCCGTCAGGAGGTCGCCACGCATCTGGAGGTCCTGGACCACATGTCGACGGCCGCCGCGTCGGCCGAGCGCACGAAGAAGATCCTCCGGGAGCGCCGCGAGGAGTTCTGAGCTGCGAGATCCTCCGCGCCGCGAGGACTTCCGCGCCGCGAACACTGCCGCGCGGCGTGCGGCAACCTTTCCCGCCCCCGGGTACGACCTACCTGTCCACGACCGCAGACGAGCCCGAGGAGAACACCCCGCATGACCGGATCCGATGCCGTGCCCGCCCGTATCGACACCAGCCGGCCGCATCCGGCCCGGGTGTACGACTGGTGGCTGGGCGGCAAGGACAACTACCCGGTGGACGAGGAACTGGCCCGCAGGATTCTCGCCGTGGACAGCAGCGCGGTCCGCGGGGCACGCGCCAACCGCCGGTTCATGCACCGGGCCGTCGCCACGGTCGCCGAGGCCGGCGTCCGGCAGTTCCTGGACATCGGCACGGGCATCCCCACCGAACCCAATCTGCACCAGGTGGCGCAGGGCGTGGCCCCGCAGGCGAGGGTGGTGTACGCGGACAACGATCCGATCGTCCTGCGCCACGCGCAGGCGCTGCTGCACGGCTCCGCCGAGGGCACCACCGCCTATGTGCACGCGGACGTCCGCGACATCGACGCGCTGCTCGCCCGGGCCGGCGAGTCCCTGGACTTCGGTGCGCCCATCGCGTTGTCCCTGGTGGCGCTGACCCACTATCTGGGCGACGAGCGGGACGGCGACGACGTCTACGGCCTGCTGGCGAAGTACGTGGCCGCGCTCGCGCCCGGCAGCCATCTGATCCTGTCGCAGGTGACCCCCGATCTGAACCCCGCCGCGATCGACAAGGCCGCCGAGCACTTCCGGCGCAGCGGCACCCCCTTCCACCCCCGCTCGCTCGCCGAGTTCTCCCGCTTCTTCGAGGGCCTGGAGCTGCTCGGCCCCGGGGTGATCCCGGTGTCCGGCTGGCGTCCGGGGCCGGAGGACGTGGCGGCCCAGGCGGAGGGCATCGTGCCCGTGTACGCGGGGGTCGCCCGCAAGGTCTGACCGCGGGGTCCGGCCGCGGGCCTGACCCGTACGGGTGCGGTGAAGGGGTGCGCTCCCGCGCGCCGCCCTAGGTTCGGCCCTAGGGCAAGCAAGGGAGCGCCGGTGACCGACACGCAGATACCGCCCACCCCGCCGCCCGCCGAGCCGGGCGCGGCGCTGCTCAAGGCGGGCAGGTTCTTCCGGCCGGGCACTGCCGCGCCCGATCTGCACAGCGTCCGGCTGACCGGTGGGCGGGAGGCGGACGCCTTCTACCGGGACCGCTGGAGCCACGACAAGGTCGTGAACTCCACGCACGGCGTGAACTGCACCGGCTCCTGCCGTTGGAAGGTGTACGTCAAGGACGGCATCATCACCTGGGAGACCCAGCAGACCGACTATCCGGGCGTCGGCCCCGACCGCCCCGAGTACGAGCCCCGCGGCTGCCCTCGCGGCGCCGCCTTCTCCTGGTACACCTACTCACCCTCCCGGGTCCGCTACCCCTACATCCGCGGGGTGCTCCTGGAGATGTACCGGGAGGCGAAGGAGCGTCTGCGGGACCCCGTCCTGGCCTGGGCCGACGTCCAGAACGACCCCGAGCGCCGCCGCCGCTACCAGCAGGCACGCGGCAAGGGCGGTCTGGTGCGGGCGAGTTGGGACGAGGCGATCGAGATCGTCGCCGCCGCACACGTCCACACGATCAAGACGTACGGCCCCGACCGTATCGCCGGTTTCTCCCCCATCCCCGCGATGTCGATGGTCTCGCACGCGGCGGGCGCCCGCTTCCACTCCCTGATCGGCGCCCCGATGCTGTCCTTCTACGACTGGTACGCCGACCTGCCCGTCGCCTCCCCGCAGGTCTTCGGCGACCAGACGGACGTCCCGGAGTCGGGCGACTGGTGGGACGCGGCGTATCTGATGATGTGGGGCTCGAACGTCCCGGTGACCCGTACCCCGGACGCCCACTGGATGGCGGAGGCCCGCTACCGGGGCCAGAAGGTCGTGGTGGTCGCCCCCGACTACGCCGACAACGCCAAGTTCGCCGACGAGTGGCTGCATCCGCACCCCGGCACGGACGGGGCGCTGGCCCTCGCGATGGGCCACGTCATCCTCAAGGAATTCTTCGTCGACCGCGAGACACCGTTCTTCGCGGACTACGTACGGCAGTTCACCGACCTGCCCTTCCTGGTCACCCTGGAGGAGCGGGACGGCGCCTACGTCCCCGCGAAGTTCCTGCGCGCCTCGGACCTGGGCCAGGGGGGCGGGAGCGCCGAGTGGAAGACGGTCGTGCTGGACGAGGTGTCGGGCCGCGCGGTCGCCCCGAACGGATCCCTCGGCTTCCGCTGGTCCGAGTCGGGCGAGGGCAGATGGAATCTCGAACTCGGCGAGATAAGCCCGAAGTTGAGCCTGTACGGCAGTGAGGTCTCGGCAGGTGTCGAGGTGCTGCTGCCGCGCTTCGACACCGAGGGCGGGCCGCACGGGCAGGGGCGCGGGGACGTCGTACGGCGTGGTGTCCCGGCGACGAAGCTCGGCGGTGCGCACGGCCCGCTGGTCACGACGGTCTTCGACCTGCTGCTCGCCCAGTACGGGGTGGGGCGGCCGGGGCTGCCGGGCCGTTGGCCCGCGTCGTACGACGACCCCGACGCGCCCGGTACGCCCGCCTGGCAGGAGGCGCACACCTCCGTCCCGGCGGCCAAGTGCGTGCGGATCGCACGGGAGTTCGCGCGGACGGCCGAGCGGTCGAAGGGCCGCTGCATGATCCTGATGGGCGCCGGCACCAACCACTGGTTCCACTCCGAGACCATCTACCGCGCCTTCCTCGCCCTGCTCCAGCTCACGGGCTGCCAGGGCCGCAACGGCGGCGGCTGGGCGCACTACGTGGGCCAGGAGAAGTGCCGTCCGGTGACCGGCTGGGCCACGCTCGCGGCGGCGTCGGACTGGTCGCGGCCGCCACGGCAGATGATCGGCACGGCGTACTGGTTCCTCAACACCGACCAGTGGCGCTACGACCTGTTCACGGCCGATGTGCTGGCCTCGCCGCTCGGTTCGGGCCGCTTCCGTGGGATGACGGGCGCGGACTGTCTGGCGCTGTCGGCGCGTGTGGGGTGGATGCCGTCGTATCCGACGTTCGACCGCAATCCGCTGGAGCTGGGCGAGACCTTCGGCGACCCGGTGTCGAGGGTGGTGGCCGAACTGCGGGCGGGCACCCTGAAGTTCGCCTGCGAGGACCCGGACGCGCCGGAGAACTGGCCGCGGGTGCTGACGCTCTGGCGGGCCAACCTGCTCGGCTCGTCGGCGAAGGGCGCGGAGTACTTCACCCGGCACCTGCTGGGCACGCACTCGTCCCTCCAGGCCGAGGAGGCCCCCGAGGACGTACGCCCGCGGGATGTGACCTGGCGCGACGAGGCACCCGAGGGCAAGCTCGACCTGCTGCTGTCGCTGGACTTCCGGCAGACGTCGTCGACGCTGCTGTCGGACGTGGTGCTGCCCGCCGCGACCTGGTACGAGAAGCACGACCTGTCCAGCACGGACATGCACCCCTATGTCCACTCCTTCACCCCGGCCGTGGATCCGCCGTGGCAGGCGCGCACCGACTTCGACACGTTCAAGGCGCTGGCCGAGCGGCTCAGCGAGCTGGCCGTCGACCATCTCGGCGTACGCAAGGACCTGGTGGCGACCCCGCTCCAGCACGACACCCCGGGCGAGATCGCCCAGCCGGGCGGGGTCGTACTGGACTGGAAGCGCGGGGAGTGCGATCCCGTCCCCGGGAAGACCATGCCCCAACTGACCGTCGTGGAACGGGACTACACGGCGATCGGCGCCAGGTTCAGCGCCCTCGGGCCGCTGGTCGAGCAGCTCGGCCTGCCCGCGAAGGGGATCACGCTGAAGCCGGATGAGGAGGTCGAGGACCTCCGGCACCTGAACGGCGTGACGCCCGACGGCCGCCCCTGCCTCGACACGGCCGTGAAGGCGGCGAACACCATCCTCGCCCTCTCCGGCACCACCAACGGCCGCCTCGCCACCCAGGGCTTCCGCACGCTGGAGGCCCGCACCGGGCAGGAGATGGCGCACCTGGCGGCCGAGCACGAGGGCAAGCGGATCACGTACGCGGACACCCAGGCCGCGCCCGTGCCGGTGATCACGTCACCGGAGTGGTCGGGCAGCGAGTCGGGCGGGCGGCGCTACACCGCTTTCACCCTCAACACCGAGCACCTCAAGCCCTGGCACACCCTCACCGGCCGCCAGCACTTCTTCCTGGACCATGACTGGATCCACGAACTCGGCGAGGCCCTCCCCGTCTACCGGCCGCCGCTGGACATGAACAAGCTGTTCGGTGAGCCCCGCCTCGGCCCGGACGGGCAGCGGGAGGTGACGGTCCGCCACCTCACCCCGCACAACAAGTGGTCCATCCACTCCGAGTACCAGGACAACCTCTTCATGCTGGCCCTCTCCCGCGGCGGCCAGAACATCTGGATGTCCCCGCAGGACGCCGACGCGATCGGCGTCGTGGACGACGACTGGGTCGAGGCGGTCAACCGCAACGGCGTGGTCGCCGCCCGGGCCGTCGTCTCGCACCGGATGCCGGCCGGCACCGTCTACATGCACCACGCGCAGGAACGCACGGTCGCCGTCCCGAAGACGGAGGCCACCGGCCGGCGCGGCGGCATCCACAACTCACTCACCCGGCTGATCCTCAAACCGTCCCATCTCGTCGGCGGCTACGCCCAGTTGTCCTGGGCGTTCAACTACCTGGGCCCCACGGGCAACCAGCGCGACGAGGTGACGGTGATCCGCCGCCGCAGCCAGGAGGTCGAGTACTGATGCGCCCGATGGCCCAGATCGCGATGGTCATGAACCTCGACAAGTGCATCGGCTGCCACACCTGCTCGGTCACCTGCAAGCAGGCGTGGACCAACCGGCGAGGCATGGAGTACGTCTGGTTCAACAACGTGGAGACCCGCCCCGGCCAGGGCTATCCCCGCGGCTACGAGGACCAGGAGCGATGGCGCGGCGGCTGGGAGCTGAACCGGCGCGGCGCGCTGAAGCTGAAGGCGGGCGGCCGGATCCGCAAGCTCGCCGGGATCTTCTCCAACCCCGAACTCCCGGAGATCAAGGACTACTACGAGCCCTGGACATACGACTACAAGAACCTCACCGACGCCCCGCTGGGCGACGACTTCCCGGTGGCCCAGCCGGTCTCGCAGCTCGACGGCAAGCCGATGAAGATCGAGTGGTCGGCGAACTGGGACGACAACCTCGCCGGCGCCCCGGCCTACGGCGACTTCGACCCGATGGCCGAGCGGGCGCGCCGGCAGGCCTCGGACAAGGTGCGGTTCGAGTTCGAGCAGACCTTCATGTTCTATCTGCCGCGCATCTGCGAGCACTGCCTCAACCCGTCGTGCGTGGCGTCGTGTCCGTCCGGGGCGATGTACAAGCGGGCGGAGGACGGCATCGTCCTCGTCGACCAGGACCGGTGCCGGGGCTGGCGGATGTGCGTGACGGGATGCCCGTACAAGAAGGTGTACTTCAACCACCGCACCGGCAAGGCGGAGAAGTGCACGCTGTGCTATCCGCGGATCGAGGTCGGTCTGCCGACGGTCTGCTCGGAGACGTGCGTGGGCCGGCTGCGGTATCTCGGGGTGGTCCTGTACGACGCCGACAAGGTGACCGCGGCCGCCTCCGTGCGGAGCGAACGGGAGCTGTACGAGGCTCAGTTGGGCGTGTTCCTCGACCCCGAGGACCGTGCCGTGCAGCGGGCCGCCGACGAGGCGGGGATCCCGTACGACTGGGTGGAGGCGGCCCGCCGCTCCCCCGTGCACGCGCTGATCAGCAAGTACCGGGTGGCGCTCCCGCTGCACCCGGAGTACCGGACGATGCCGATGGTCTGGTACATCCCGCCCCTGTCCCCGGTGGTGGACGCGCTGAGTGAGACCGGGCACGACGGTGAGGACGCCGGGAACCTGTTCGGGGCGATCGACAGCCTGCGCATTCCGCTGGAGTACCTGGCGGAAATGTTCACGGCCGGTGACATCGGCCCGGTGCGGTCCTCGCTGGAGAAGCTCGCCGCGATGCGCTCCCACATGCGGGCGATCAACCTCGGTGAGGAGCCGGATCCCTCGGTGCCGGACGCCGTGGGCATGCAGGCGTCCGAGATCGAGGAGATGTACCGGCTGCTGGCGATCGCCAGGTACGAGGACCGGTACGTGATTCCGACGGCGGCCGTCGCCGACGCCCGGCGTCTGGAGGAGTCGGCGCTCCCCGAGGGGTGCAGCCTCGACTACGACGGCGGGCCCGGGATGGGCGGGGACGGCCCGTTCGGCCAGGACTCGGGCCGCAAGCTGCTGCCCCTGGTGCCGGTGGAGAACTTCCACCTCCTGCGCCGCCGGCAGACCGCGGACGACCCGGCCGACACCACCCCCACCGCCGACCCCACAGCCGAACCCGAGGAGGCCTGATGCCGTCCTTCGAGGTGCTCTACCAGGCGGCCGCTCTCTGCCTGACCTACCCCGACGACGACTTCCGCGCCCGCCTGCCGCTGCTGCGCGAGGCGGCCCCGCAGCTGCGGGAGTTCACCGACCACGCGGCCGTGACCCCATCCGGCGAACTGGCCGCGCACTACGTCCAGGTCTTCGATCTCAGGAACCGCCACAGCCTGTACCTGAGCTGGTGGCGCGACGGGGACACCCGGCGGCGCGGCATGTCGCTGGTCCGCTTCAAGGACTTCTACCGCGACCACGGCCTGGAGTTCACCGGCGAGGAACTGCCCGACTTCCTTCCCGCGGTACTGGAGTTCGCGGCCCGCACCGGCAACACCGATCTCCTGCTGGAGCACCGGGACTGCCTGGACCAGCTCCGCGCCCGGCTCACCGACTTCGGCACACCGTACGCGTCCGTCCTGGACGCCGTGTGCGCCACCCTGCCGACCGCACAGACGGGGACGCGCCCATGACCGCACTGCTCTGGGGCGTCCTGCCCTACGTCACCTTCGCCCTGCTCGTGGCCGGCCTGTTCTGGCGGCACCGCTACGACCGCTTCGGCTGGACCACCCGCTCGTCCCAGGTGTACGAGTCGAGGCTCCTGAACATCGCCTCGCCCGCCTTCCACTACGGCATCCTCTTCGTGCTGGCCGGCCATGTCGTCGGGCTGCTCGTCCCCGAGTCGTGGACGGACGCCGTCGGCGTGAGCGAGCACACCTACCACCGGTTCTCGCTCTACGGCGGTACGGCGGCCGGCCTCGTCACGGTCGGCGGGATCGCGCTGCTGGTCTACCGCCGCCGCACCCGGGCGCCGGTGTTCCGGGCGACGACCGCCAACGACAAGGTGATGTACCTCGTGCTGGTCGCGGCGATCGTGATGGGCATGGTCGCCAAGCTGACCCATGCCTCCGGCGACGGCTACGACTACCGCCAGTCCATCGCCCCTTGGGCCCGCAGCCTGTTCACGCTCAGCCCGGACACCGACCTGATGGCGCGCGTCCCGGTGCTCTACGAGATCCACGCCGTGATCGGCATGGTGCTGATCGCGCTGGTGCCGTACACCCGGCTGGTGCACATGTTCAGCGCGCCGGTGCAGTATCTGTTCCGGCCGTATGTCGTGTACCGCAGCCGGGACCCCCGACAGCTGGGGCCCCGGCCGGAGCGGCGGGGCTGGGAGAAGACGGACGTGTAGCAGGTCAGGCTGCCCCGCCCTTCTGCTCCTTCTCGTCGTCAACGATCTCCGCGTCCACCACGCCCTCCTCATCGGAGGCGCTCGCGCTCTGTTCCTCGGCTGCTGAACCGCCGGAGGCGGACGCGTACATCGCCTGGCCCATCTTCTGGCTCACCGTGGCGAGTTTCTCGATGCCGGTGCGCAGGGCGTTCGTCTCGGCGTTCTCCGCCAGGAGCTGCTTCAGCTCGGCCGCCGCCGACTCGACCTCCGACCTGGTGTCCGCGGGGACCTTGTCCTGGTTGTCGCGGACGAACTTCTCGGTCTGGTAGACGAGTTGTTCGGCCTGGTTCCTCGTCTCCGCCGCCTCGCGGCGCTTGCGGTCCTCCTCCGCGTACTCCTCGGCCTCCCGCATCATGCGGTCGATGTCGTCCTTCGGGAGGGCCGAGCCGCCCGTCACCGTCATCTTCTGCTCGCGGCCGGTCGCCATGTCCTTCGCGGAGACGTGCATGATCCCGTTGGCGTCGATGTCGAAGGCGACCTCGATCTGCGGGACACCGCGCGGGGCCGGGGGCAGACCGGTGAGGTCGAAGACGCCGAGCTTCTTGTTGTACGCCGCGATCTCGCGTTCGCCCTGGTAGACCTGGATACCGACCGAGGGCTGGTTGTCGGTGGCCGTGGTGAAGATCTCCGAACGCCGGGTGGGGATGGTCGTGTTGCGTTCGATGAGCTTGGTCATGATGCCGCCCTTGGTCTCGATGCCGAGGGACAGCGGGGTGACGTCGAGCAGGAGGACGTCCTTGACGTCGCCGCGGATCACGCCCGCCTGGAGAGCGGCGCCGACGGCCACGACCTCGTCGGGGTTGACGCCCTTGTGCGGGTCCTTGCCGGTCAGTTCCTTCACTAGGTCGGTGACGGCGGGCATCCGGGTGGAGCCGCCGACGAGGATGACGTGGTCGACCGCGGAGAGCTTGATGCCGGCGTCCTTGACCGCCTGGTGGAAGGGGGTCTTGCAGCGGTCGAGGAGGTCCGCGGTGAGCTCCTGGAACTGGGCGCGGGTCAGCTTCTCGTCGAGGTGGAGGGGACCCTCGGCGGAAGCGGTGATGTACGGCAGGTTGATCGTCGTCTCGGACGAGGAGGACAGCTCGATCTTGGCCTTCTCGGCGCCCTCGCGCAGGCGTTGCAGCGCCATCTTGTCGTTGCCGAGGTCGATGCCGTTCTGCCCCTTGAACTTCTTCACCAGGTACTCGACGACCCGCTGGTCCCAGTCGTCGCCGCCCAGGTGCGTGTCACCGTTGGTGGCCTTGACCTCGATGACGCCGTCACCGATCTCCAGCAGCGAGACGTCGAAGGTGCCGCCGCCGAGGTCGAAGACGAGCACCGTCTGTTCCTCGCCCCGGTCGAGGCCGTAGGCGAGGGCGGCGGCCGTGGGCTCGTTGATGATCCGCAGGACCTTCAGGCCCGCGATCTCCCCAGCCTCCTTGGTCGCCTGCCGCTGGGAGTCGTCGAAGTACGCCGGGACCGTGATCACCGCGTCGGTGACGTCCTCGCCGAGATAGGACTCGGCGTCCCGCTTCAGCTTCTGCAGCACCCGGGCCGACAGCTCCTGCGCCCGGTAGCGGGTGCCGTCGATGCCGCCCTGGTCCGGGAAGCGCCAGCTCCCGTCGCCCATGTGCCGCTTCACCGATCGGGCGGTGCGCTCGATGTTCGTCACCGCCTGCCGTTTGGCCACCTCCCCCACGAGCACCTCGCCGTTCTTGGCGAAGGCCACGACCGACGGTGTGGTCCTGGCCCCCTCCGCGTTGGCGACGACCGTGGGTTCGCCGCCCTCCAGGACGGCGACCACCGAGTTCGTGGTCCCGAGATCGATCCCGACCGCGCGTGCCATCGCTGTCCCCTTCCGCCAGGGCGCCCCTTGAACTCCAGCACAAAACTTGAGCGGGTTCTTGTCAATGGGACGAGTGACCGAGCGGACGGCCACCAAACGGTAGCTGAGCGCTCGCTCAGGGGGCCGGGGGCTGGCCCGAAGGGCCACCCCCGGAGGGGCGCGGGGCTGTATCGATATGCGGCTCCGCCGCGTGGGCGCGACAAGCCCCCACGGTGCCGCGGACGCCACACAGCCGCCGCGGCACCCCCGTAGGCGACCCGCTACGCCAACTTCGCCGACAGCGTGATCGTCGTCCCCGTCAGCGCCTGACTCACCGGACAGTTCTTCTTCGCATCCTCCGCCGCCGCGGTGAAGCCCTCCTCGTCGAGCCCCGGCACCGTCCCCTCGACGGTGAGGTGAATCCCCGTGATCCCCTCGCCCGGCTGGAAGCTCACGTCGGCCGAGGTGACGAGCTTGGTGGGCGGCGTGCCGGCACCCGCCAGGGCGTGCGACAGCGCCATGGAGAAGCAGCTGGAGTGCGCGGCCGCGATCAGCTCCTCGGGGCTGGTCTTGCCGTTGGCGTCCTGGGAGCGCGAGGCCCACGTGACCGGCTGGGCGGCGATGGCACCAGAAGAGTCGAAGTTGACGACACCGTTGCCCTCGAGCAGGTTGCCTTCCCAAACGGTGTGTGCGGAGCGCGTGGTAGCCACGATTCTTCCTTTCGCGTGGGGGCCCGTTTCCGGGGTCCGTGCCCCCATCCGATCACACTCCGGCTCACGGCACCCGGAAGACCGGCCCACGCGGGGTGAACGGCAGGCGACGGCCCACGGCAGCGGCGCCTGGCTGAGCACGCGGATCTCCTGGACCAGGCCGCCGGACAGGAAGCCGCGTTCCTGCTGCTGGTGCAGGTCGAGGCCCTGTGAGAGACCGCGCCGATAGAACTCGTCGAGGTCGCAGTAGTCCCCGGGCCGGCCGAGCGGCCCGCCCAGGATGTCGCCGACGCCCTTGCCGCGCAGGGTGGCCAGCCGGCGCATCCGGCGCGGGTCGCCGACGATCCGGTCGTACACCTCCTCGGCGGACAGGCCGGTGAACTGGGCGTCGTACAGCAGCCCTTGGGCCATCTCGCCGGCCTCGGCGTTGACGGCGGCGACGGAGATGCCGTGCGCGCGGGCGAGTTCGGCGTCGGCGACCAGTTTGATGCCGGCCGCGATGCCGCCGAGCAGCGGTTCGCCGTCCATGGAGTCGCGGCGGCCGCCCGCCATGTCCATCGCGGTGGAGACGGTCCGGGTCAACGCGGTCGCGAACGCGAGTTGGTGGTCCGGGGGCTGCCCGTACCAGCCGCGCCACTCCACGAGGACCTGGCCGGGCTCGGCGCCGGCGTGACGGTAACGGCTGCCTGCAAAGCAGGGGCTCCCCTCTTTGCGCCTGAACCGGCGCCGCTCTCGCGGATGTGGTTGCTCGCCGTCGAGGTTCTCAATTGATGGTTGCGGCTGTCATCCGATTCCTTGCACGGACCGCCACTGCCAGCGCCGGCACTCAGGCAGCCCGCTCCTCCGGCTCCGCCGCCAAGGGCACCTGAGGTCCGTTCGATTCCCGCAGCCAGCGGCGCAGTACGCGGTGCACGTGCTCGGCGCCGACGAGGTCCTCCCCGTCGCCGACCGGCACGGAGAAGGCCAGCGGCGACAGCAGGAACGGCTTGCCCTGGGCTCCGCCGAGTCCGCCGTGCGAGCCGATCTGCTCCTCGAAGGCGAGGACCTCGCCGCCCTCGGTCGGGTCGTACGCGGAGTTGACCATGATGTCGGCGGCGTTCGGGAAGGTGTGCGTGCGGCGCACGGCGTCGGCGGCGCCCGGCCCGAAGACCTTCAACGGCCCCGGATCGTCGTCCAGTCGGTCCAGCGGGATCTCGGCGCCGTACGCGCCGAGCACCAGCCCGTCGTGCTGCTCGCTGCGGACGAGCAGGAAGCCGACGCCGGGGTGGTTGGCGAGGGTGGTGAGCAGGGCCGGGTGGCGGGCGTCGATCTCCTCCTTCGTCATCCGGTGCGGCACGTCCGGGAAGGAGACCAGGCCGAGGTTGCCGGAGGCGAGCACGATCGGCTCCGAGCGGCGGGAGGGGCGACGCTGCTCGCCGCCCTCCTCGACGGGTCGGCGCAGCGCCGCGCGCACGGCCGCGCGGGCCTCGGCGCCGCTGTGGGTGCGCTGCGCCTTGCGCGGCACGGGCAGCCCGCAGCCGGCCCGCACCAGATCGCCGAGCCCCAGTCCGTAGCGGGACCGGAAGGTCTCGCCGGGGCTCTGTCCGTGGTCCGAGAGCACGACGATCCGGTACGGCCGCGGCGCGTGCTCGGCGACGTTCTCGATCAACGCGAGCGCCCGGTCGAGGCGTTCGAGGACCTTCTCGGCGTCGCGGCCGCACGGCCCGGAGTGGTGCGCCACCTCGTCGTACGCCACCAGGTCGGCGTAGACGGCGGTACGGCCGGCGAGCATGTCGCCCATCACCGCGGCGACGACGACGTCCCGCTCGACGACGGTCGCGAAGGCGCGGACGAGGGGGTAGAGGCCGCCGCGGGAGACGCGTGGGCGGACCTTGCGGGCGCGGGCCCGGGAGGACTGACCGAGCTCGCGGCCGACCTCGGCGACGAAGGACAGGGCGGTGCGTACGGCGTTGGCCGGGTCGGAGAAGTAGGCGAAGTAGCCCGCGCGGGAGCGGTTGTCGCGGCCGCGTCGGCGGGTGGCGATGGACAGCACGAGGGCCTGCTCGTCGGCGCCGCCGCTGAAGAGGTTGCCACGGCTGGCGCCGTCGCCGGCCAGGAGTCCGCCGTCGCCGGTGCGGTCGATGGCGCGGCGCTGGAGTTCGGCGGCGTTGGCGGGACGGTTGCAGACCATCACCTCACGGCCGGCCTTCTCGTACCAGCGGAAGGCGGGGACGTCGTGGTTGCTGCCGTGCAGGATGCCGAGCTGGCTGGCACCGGTCTGGCTGGACCAGTCGGTGCGCCAGGGGGTGAGCCGGTGGGTGGGGCGGGCGGGGACGCCGGGACCGCCTCCGGGCCCCCCGCTCCCGGCGCTGCCCAGCCAGCGGGCGATCGTCGGCATCAGGTCCTTGCCCACGGCGTCGAGGAGGACGTCGTGGCCGACGCCGTCGAGCTGGATGAAGACGGTGCCGGGGCTGGACGGGCTGGGTGGCAGGGTTCTGCGGCGGCGGTCGGCGAGGCGGTAGAGCCGGCGCCGGTACGCGTCGTCGTCCCGTACGGCCAGGGCGGCGCCGGTGGCGGAGGCCACGGCGGACATCACGGCGGCGACGATGACGGCGGTCTCGGGGGCGGCCTCGCTGTCACCGGAGGGCACCAGGCGCAGGGCGACGATGAGCAGGGAGCCGTTGAGGAAGAAGACGAGGAGGCCGAGGACGAGCGCGGGCACGAGCAGCAGGAGCCGTACGAGAAGAGGCCAGGCGAGCGCGGACAGCAGACCGAAGGCACCGGCGCCGAGGGCCGCGGTCATGGCGATACTCGTGGCGCTGTCGCCGTCCGGGGACTGGAGCTGGAAGTCCGGCAGGATGCCGGCGAGGACGAGCATGGTGACGGTGGAGACCGCCCACACGGCCACACTCCGCCCGACCTGGCTGGCGACCCGCCGCCAACGCTCACCACGCACGCCCAGCCCACCTCACCTCCCGACCCGACCCGGGTTCTCACGGCCATTGTCCCGCCCCCGCCGTCCCTACCCGCCCCCGCAGGGGCTGAGGGTGGCTGTCAACGACCGTCGTAGCCGGCCGTCGGCATCGACAGCCTCCGGTGCACCCGTGCCTTCATCTGCGCGTCGTACAACGGCTCCGCGCGCCCCACGATCTCGACCCGCACCCCCCGCCGCGCGCACTCCGCGGTGAACTCCTCGACGGACGACAACGCGCTCTCCAGCACTCTGCGGCTGGGCGCCACGAACAGGTCGAGGCCGGGGCGGACGCCCTCCCACAGGACGCTGTGGTCGGCCCGCAACCGGCGGACGAGAAGCTCGCGCGCGACGACGTACCCGTGGTCGGCGGCCCAGCGCGCGCACATGGCGTGCTGGCTGCGGGAGTCCACCAGGAAGGGGTCGGCGTCCAGCTCTTCGAGCGGCGTCAGACTGGCGATCGCCGTCACGCGCACTACGGATGACCCCATGGCGTCCCCCTCACCTCCGGGTTTCGCCGCCGACCCTACTCCAGCACGTACGCTTCGGGGAGTCGCGCGAAGGGGGCAAAGAAGGTGCCCGTGGAGATCACGTGGTGGGGGCACGCCACCTGCACGGTCGAGGATTCGAACGTACGTGTTCTCACTGACCCCTTGTTCGCGCGCCGGCTCGCACATCTGCGTCGCCGCCGGGGCGCGCTGCCACCGCCCGGCGCCTGGCGCGCGGACGTCGCCGTGGTCTCCCATCTGCACGCCGACCATCTGCATGTCCCGTCCCTGGCCAGGCTGGAGCGGGGCACCCGCCTGCTCGTGCCCCGGGGCGCGCTCCGGGCGGTGCCGGGCCTGCGCCGGCTCGCGCACCTGCTGGTGAGCGAGGTGGAGCCGGGGGACGTGACCACGGTGGGCGGTCTGGCCGTACGGGCCGTGCCCGCGCGGCACGACGGGCGGCGGCTGCCGGTCGGTCCGCGCCGCTCCCCCGCCCTCGGCTATGTCATCGAGGGCGCGGCACGCACGTACTTCGCCGGGGACACAGGGCTGTTCGACGCGATGGCGAAAGAAGTCGGGCCGGTCGACGTGGCGTTGCTGCCGGTCGGCGGCTGGGGACCGTATCTCGGGGAGGGCCATCTCGACGCGGGGCGGGCCGCCGAGGCGCTGGCCCGGCTCGCGCCGCGCAGCGCTGTGCCGGTGCACTACGGCACGTACTGGCCGATCGGCATGGATGCCGTACGCCCCCATGAATTCCACGCACCCGGCGACGAGTTCGCGCGGATCGCGGCGGAGCGCGCGCCCGGCGTGTCGGTGCATCGGCTCGCGCACGGGGAGCGCGTGCGCCCGGAGGTGACCCGGTGACGCTGCTGGCCGCCGCCACGACGGTGGTGGTGCCGACGCAGTCGACGCAGCAGGCGATCGGCTATCCGTCGCTGTTCCTGCTGGTGCTGATCGGGGCGCTGGTGCCGGTGATCCCGACGGGCGCGCTGGTGAGTTCGGCGGCGGTGGTGGCGTTTCACCAGACGGCACCGTTCTCGATGGCGCTGGTGTTCGTGACGGCGTCGACGGCCGCGTTCCTGGGCGACGCGACGCTGTACTGGCTGGGGCGGCGCGGCATGAAGTCGAAGAACGGCTCGCGGTGGCTGGAGGCCATCCGCTCGCGCGCGCCGGAGGACCGGCTCGCGCAGGCACAGGAGAAGCTCGCCGCGCACGGGGTGGCTGTGCTGGTGCTGTCCCGGCTGGTGCCGGCGGGGCGGTTGCCCGTGATGTTGGCGTGTCTGCTGGCGAAGTGGCCGATGCGGAGGTTCGCGCGGGGCAACTTGCCGGCGTGCCTCGCCTGGGCGGTGACGTATCAGCTGATCGGGATTCTTGGGGGGTCGCTGTTCTCGGAGCCTTGGGAGGGTGTGGTCGCGGCGGTCGCGTTGACGTTGGTCATCAGTGTGGCGCCAACCGTGTGGAAGCGGGTTCGACCTGCCCGGTGAGGTT
The DNA here is from genome assembly GCF_041261225.1 of Streptomyces sp. V4I8. GTDB lineage: Bacteria > Actinomycetota > Actinomycetes > Streptomycetales > Streptomycetaceae > Streptomyces. The sequence goes on along the minus strand of NZ_JBGCCN010000001.1, from coordinate 8,507,846 downwards.
TCGTTGCGGGGTGCGGGCTTCGTTGTGGCTGGTCGCGCCCACGCGGCGGAGCCGCGTATCGATACAGCCCCGCGCCCCTGAGGTTGGGACCCTTACGCGGCGATATCAAGCACCCGTGAGCCGCCAACGGGCATGTCCCACAGGTCCTCGCGGTCCAGGCCCGCCTTCTCCCATGCCGCACGCACCCGCGTGAGCGGCTCCAGGACCGGTTCCGCCGACAGCACGAACGTGGCCCAGTGCATCGGTGCCATCCGGCGCGCGCCGAGATCCTGGGCCGCTCGCACCGCCTCCTCCGGGTCGCAGTGGACGTCGCTGAGCCACCAGCGGGGGTCGTAGGCGCCGATGGGGAGCAGGGCGAGGTCGATGCCGGGGTAGCGCTCGCCGATGTGGGTGAACCAGTGGCCGTAGCCGGTGTCGCCCGCGAAGTACACGCGCTGTCCGTCGGGGGCGGTGAGGACCCAGCCGCCCCACAGACTGCGGCAGGTGTCGGTGAGGGTGCGCTTGGACCAGTGGTGCGCGGGGACGAAGTCGAAGCGGACGCCGGACAGTTCGGCCGCCTCCCACCAGTCCAGCTCGGTGACCTGCGTGAACCGGCGGCGACGGAACCAGGCGGCGAGGCCGGCGGGCACGAACACGGGGGTGTCGCGCGGGAGTCGGCGCAGGGTGGGGGCGTCCAGGTGGTCGTAGTGGTTGTGGCTGATGACGACCGCGTCGACACGCGGCAGGGCGCTCCAGGCGATGCCGACGGGGGTGATCCGGGCCGGGGTGCCGAGGATGCGGCGGGACCAGACGGGGTCGGTGAGGACGGTCAGTCCGCCGATCCGCACGACCCAACTGGCGTGCCCCGCCCAGGAGACGGCAACCGTGCGTGCGTCCACGCGGGGCACGGGGCGCGGCTCGAAGGGCAGCCGGGGGATGTCGGCGAGGCCCTCCCGGCCGGGGCGTACGGAGCCTTCGCGGGCGAAGCGGGCGAGGGTCTTGATGTCGGGCAGCGGGGCGGTGAGCCGGTCGTGGAAGGTCCGCGGCCACACCCGGCGTTCGCCCAGCGGGCGGGGTGCGGGCAGGGGCGGGAACGCGGGCGCGAAGGGTGACGGGTCCGCCGGAGCGCCGGCTTCCCGGGTGGGCCTGCGCGGTGTTGTCGACGTGGGTGACTCGGACTGCTGCGTCATCGAGGAGGCTCCCATCGCTGAGCTTCGTCACGGAGATCGTCGAAGACCGACGTCAAGTGGATCAACGCACGGTGCACGTGCGGCAGTTCCAGCGGCGAGGGTGAGGTGATGCACTCCGCCCGTTCCGCGTCCGTGCCGGCCAGCAGCGGGCCGGTGGACAGCCGCACCCGCAGCGCGCCGAGGTCGTCACCGAAGCGGTGTCCGCCGGGCGCGGGCATGCCGAGCCGGGCGGCGAGGAAGTCCTCCAGGTCCTGCGCGTCCCCCACGCCGTGCGCGGACAGCCCGGCGCGCAGGGGGCCGAGGTCGACGTACAGGTGCCGCCCGGCCTGCGGGGGCCGCGCCACGGCGCCCGCTCCCACGGCGGCGGCATGCGCGGCGGCGGCCACGCGCGCGTGCAGGCGTACGGCGGCGGTGATCCGCTCGGTGACCGGTTCTGGTTCCTCCAGCGCGTACCCGGCGGCGTGGGCGACCGGGGCGGCGACCCGGGCCCCGAGCGCGGTGAGTACGTCGAGCACGCGCGCGTGGAGGTCGCTCCCGGCGCCGTCCGCGGGGAACCGGGCGACCGCGGCCGGCCAGCCCGGCGGGAGGTGGGCACCGGCCAGGTCGGTGACGACGGTGACCTGCTCGGGCAGCATCTCGGCGGGGCTGAGCAGCACGGTGTCATGCGGGGCGTGCACGGTGTCGCGCCAGGTCTCGTCGCTGACCAGGTGCAGCCCCTCGTCGGTGGCGGCCTCCAGGGTCTCGTGCATTGCCTCGGGCGGGGTCACGGTGGCGGTGGGGTCGTCGGCGACGGACAGCACGAGCAGCCGCGGGTCGCCGCCCTCGGCGCGGACCCGGCGGACGGTCTCCAGGAGGGCGTACGGATCCGGCACACCGCCGCTCTCGGCCGCGGTCGCCACATGGAAGACGGGTCTGCCCAACAGGCGTGCGTACGGCGCCCACCAGGCGGCGCAGGGCCTGGGCACCAGGACGTCGCCGCCGAGCGCGGCGGTCAGGGCGAGCAGCAGGGCGGGCGCCCCGGGGGCGGCCACCGCCTGTGCGGGCTCGGTCGGCAGCCCGCGCCGGTCCCAGTAACCGCACGCGGCCTCCAGGAGTGGGGTGCCGCCCCCGACCGGTTCGCTTGCGGCCCGTCCGGCGGCCGCGGCGAGGACGGCGGCCAGCTCGGGCAGCACGGGCAGCCCGTCGCCCGGCAGCGGTGGCCCGTAGCGGACGGGGCCGTGGCCTTCTGGGTCCGTCGGGCGCATTCGTGCCTCCGCGCTGTGCCTGGTGCCTCAGTGAGTACCCATCGTGCCGCCGGCCCATGGGCGCCCGCAGGGGTTGCGCCCGTCACAGCGCCGGTGTGCGTCAGTCCTCCGTGGTGGGCGTCTTGCGGCGCAGTCGGTACACCGCGCCGCCGGCCGCGCCCGCGATCAGGAAACCGCCGGTGACCAGGGCGGGGACGGAGTCGGTGAAGGTGCCGCCGGAGCCGGCCCGCACGCCGTGGTGGGTCGCCTCGTCGGCGCAGTCCGTCTCGGCCCCGCCGGGTTCGGCCATGTCGGATTCGGGAATGTCCGAACGGGGATCGGCGCAGTGCTGACCACCGCCGTCCGTGGCGCCGCTGCCACCCTCCATCCAGCCCTGGCCGCCGCCCTGGCCGCCTTCGATGCCGCCCCGGCCTCCCTCGATGCCACCCTGGCCACCTTCGGTGCCGCCCTGGCCTCCCTCGATGCCACCCTGCCCACCTTCGACGCCATCCTGGCCTCCCTCCATCCCGCCCTGGCCACCGGCCGAGCCGCCCATGCCTCCGTCCGTACCGCCCTCTTGGCCTGCGCCCGTCCCTCCGTCCATGCCTCCGTCCGTCCCTGCGTCCTTGGCGCCCGGCCCGCCACCGCTGTCGAGAGCGACCCTCAACGTCGCGCTCCACGGCGTGCCCTCCCCACCGGCCGCCGCCGGGCAGGTGCCGTCGACCGTCCACGCGGAGTCCGATCCGACCGCGTCCGGGTCGCCCTCGACGTTGTCGGCCGGGGGGATGCGGGCGGTACCGCTGTAGGCGGGACCGGCCTCCTTCTCGTCGTTGCCGGAGACCCGCTTCAGCTCGACGGTCCCCTCTTCGAAGGCCTGTGAGGTGGCGTCGAGGGTGGCGGGCGCGGTCCCGCCGAGGGGGTCGCAGGAGACCGAGACGGTGACGCTGTCGCCCGGGGAGACGCTGCCGGGGCTGACCTCCGCGGTCGGTTCCGCGAAGACGGCCGAGGCGGCGAAGCCCAGGACGACACCGGCCAAGGCGGCGACGGACAGGGCGCGGGCGGTGCGGCGCATGGGGTGAGCTCCTTCGGCCGACGGCTGCGGGGGTACGGCGGTCGTGCCCCCGCAGCCATGACAGCCCGCCCGGCGTCCGGGCGCGCGCGGCCGGGCACCATTCGCGGGACGAGAGACGGCCGAGCGGGTGACATCCCCCTCCCCGCCCTGTCTCCGCCGTGTCCCCGCCCCGTCCCCGTCGCGTGCCCCGACGCGCCCCGTCAGTTCAGCAGTGCCGCCAAGTCACGCTCCAGCCCGCGTCCCCGTCGGCTGACGACCCCGGACGCGACGTCGGAGAGCTTGCGGTTGGTGCCCTGGGAGATGCGGCGCAGTACGCCGAAGGCGGCGTCGGCGTCGCACCCGAGGACGTGCATGACGATGCCGCACGCCTGGTCGACGACGGGCCGGGTGCGCAGGGCGGTGCCGAGATGGTCGAGCTCGGTGAGCGCCGCGCGGTAGGAGCGGTCGCGGACCAGGCAGCTGGCGGCGAAGTCGCCGAGGGCGTGCACGGGCCCGTGGGCGACGTCCTCCAGGGCGCCGGGGCGGAAGCTGTAGAGACTCAGTGTCACCGTCAGTCCGGGGCGGCGGAACGGGAGCGTGACGCTGGAGCGCACGCCCGAGTCGAGCGCCATGGCGCGGTACTGCGGCCAGCGTTCGTCGCGCAGCAGGTCGGCCGAGTCGACGGGCTCACCGCGTTCCAGGGCGGCCGGAATGGGTCCGTCCCCGGAGCGGAGCTGCACGGCGACGAGGCCGGCCAGGTCGGGGTGGGTGACGGCGGCGGGCCGCTCGGCCGCCGGCTCGGCCACCATGCTGCTCGCTCCGCAGCACTCGGGGGTGCAGCGCACGGCCTGTTCGACCAGCTCGGACAACCGGCGCCCGGGCAGGGCGGCTTCGGCGGACTCGTGTCCCCAGTGACCTGCGGGGTGGTGAGCGGACATCCTCAACTCCTCCTCTCCTCCTGCGCGTTCCCGCACCCACGCGGGGAAAACAGCGGAAGAACAGGGCGGGCCTGTTGGCTCCCCGCTGTCCCGGCGTCCGTCGCCACGAGCTAGGTTCATTCCTATGGCGAAGACCGACGAATTCGGTGAAGAGCTCGCGGATTTCGTGCGCCGCGTCGCGGAACTCAAGGCGGCGCGGTCCGTGTCGGAAGGGGACCTGCCGACCGTACTGGACGCGGCGATCTTCGAACTCGACCATGTCGCAGACCAGTTGTGGCCGTGGTACGAGCGGCTGTCCTCCAGCGGGCCGCCCCGTACGTCGTCCGCCGACCGTCAGGAGCAGCATCTGCTCCGGGCGGTGTTCCAGCGGTTTCCGCTCCCGGTGGCGCTGGTGGACCGGGAGGCGGTGGTGCGTCGGCTGAACTTCGCCGGGACGTCCTTCACCGGTGTCCGGGCGGGTTATGCGACGGGCCGGCCGCTGACCGGGTTCCTCGCCCACGCCGACCGGGCCGCGTTCCGTTCGCAGGCGGCGGCGGTGGCCCGCGGCGAGGGCGACCGCAGCCTCACGGTGCACCTCCAGCAGCGCCCGTCCGTGCCGGTCCACGCGACCCTGACCGCCGTACGCCCGAGCGGCGAGCCGCACACCACCGTGCTGGTGGTGCTGCAGCCCGGCGACCTCGGCGCGTCCGGGTCCCCGGGTGCGGGCGAGAGTCCGACGACCCAGGTCCCCGACCTCACGGAGACCACACGGCACGCGGCCCTGATGGACGTCCTGGACGAGATGACGACGACCTTGCTGACCGCCCCGCGCGGCGACCGCGAGGCGGTCGTCCGGCAGGCGGCCCGGGTCCTCCACGGCCGCTTCGCCGACTGGGTGATCGCCGACACGGGCACGGCGGGGCTTTCCCGTACGACGGTGCTGGCCCCCTCGGCGAAGGCGGCGAAGACGCTGTCGTCCCAGTCCCCGGCCGCCTGCCCCCTCGTCGTGGAGACGGCACGCACCGCCTCCCCCACCCTCCAGGTCCGCCCCCCGAACCCGGACGCCTTCGGCCACGACACCGACGGCGCCCCCGTCCTCGTACAGGCGAACGTCACATCACTGCTGTGCGTGCCTGTCGTGGTCGAGGGCGCCGTACAGGGCGTACTCACACTTTTCCGCTGCGGAGCCCGCCTGGCGTTCTCGATGGCAGAGGCCAAGGCGCTGGACACCATGTCCCGCCACATGGCACTGGCGGCAACAGGAACCCCCTAGCACCCCCACGGCGCAACCGCTCCTCAGCCGACGTCGCTCAGAACCTGCTCCCGCACCCGACTGCAGCACCGGCTGATCAGCCGGGACACATGCATCTGCGAGATCCCGAGCTGCTCGGCGATCCGGCTCTGCGTCATGTCCCCGAAGAACCGCATGTACAGAATCGCCCGCTCACGCTCGGGCAGAGCCGCCAGCCGAGGCGCGACCGCCTCACGATCGACGACGGTGTCCAGCGCGGGATCGGCGGAACCCAACGCATCGCTCAGCGAATACCCGTCCTCGCTGCCGGGCAGCTCCGCGTCCAGCGACAGGGCGGTGAAACTCTCCAGTGCCTCCAGTCCGACCTTGACGTCGGCCTCGCTCATGTCCGCGTGCGCGGCGATCTCGGCGACCGTCGGCCGGCGACCGGAGACGTTCTGCAGGTCCTGGACGGCGAAGCGCACACGGTTACGCAGGTCCTGCACCCGGCGCGGCACATGCAGCGTCCACATGTGGTCGCGGAAGTGCCGCTTGATCTCACCGGTGATGGTGGGCACGGCGTAGCTCTCGAAGGCGTTGCCGCGTTCGGGGTCGTATCGGTCCACGGCCTTGACCAGCCCGAGGGCGGCGACCTGGCGCAGGTCGTCGAAGCTCTCGCCGCGGCTGCGGAACCGTCCGGCCAGCCGGTCGGCCATGGGCAGCCACGCCTCGACGATCCTCTCGCGGAGGGTGTCGCGCTGCTGCCCCTCGGGCAGCGTGGCGAGCTTGCGGAAGTCCTCCGCGGTGTCGGGGGCGTCGTCGTGGGGGTGGTGCTTCGCGCTCACTGAAGTGGGCATCGGGCGTCGCAACTCCCTTGGTTGTGCTCTGGCTTGGACGGTCACCATGGGAGTGCGGGCGCGCACCGGAGCGGGACACACCCGTGGCGGGGGATCCCCGCTCCCACGGACGTGCCTCCTGTCCGAAGCACTGTTTCTTCGCCTGCCCCCACCCCCGGGCCCCAAACCACCGGGCAGGTTTTCCACCGTCCCGCGGGGTCACTCGGAGCGGAGCCGCACAGTCCCCCACCGGACCCAGGAGGTCCCGCATGAGCACCAAGGTCGCCGACCATGTCCTGCAGCGCCTTCGCGAGTGGGGTGTGGAGCACGTCTTCGGCTATCCCGGCGACGGCATCAACGGCCTGCTCGCCGCGTGGGGCCGCGCCGAGAACGAGCCCCGTTTCATCCAGTCCCGGCACGAGGAGATGTCCGCGTTCCAGGCGGTCGGTTACGCCAAGTTCAGCGGCCGTCTCGGGGTGTGCGCGGCGACGTCCGGACCCGGCGCGATCCACCTCCTGAACGGCCTGTACGACGCCAAGCTCGACCATGTCCCCGTCCTGGCGATCGTCGGCCAGACGCACCGCACCGCGATGGGCGGCTCGTACCAGCAGGAGGTGGACCTGCACACGCTGTTCAAGGACGTCGCCTCGGACTTCGTGGAGACGGTGACGGTCCCCGAGCAGCTGCCGAACGTCCTGGACCGGGCGATCCGCACCGCGTACGCGCGTCGCGCCCCCACGGCGATCATCATCCCCGGCGACGTGCAGGAGCTCGACTACTCGCCGCCCACGCACGAGTTCAAGATGGTGCCCTCCAGCCTGGACCGCAGCAGTTGGACGGCGATCCCCTCGGACGACTCGATCCGCCGGGCCGCCGAAATCCTCAACGCCGGTGACAAGGTGGCCATCCTGGTCGGGCAGGGCGCGGCCGGCGCGCGGGCCGAGGTGGAGCGGATCGCCGAACTGCTCGGCGCCGGCGTGGCCAAGGCGCTGCTCGGCAAGGACGTCCTGAGCGATGAACTGCCGTATGTCACCGGCTCGATCGGCCTGCTCGGCACCCGCCCGTCGTACGAACTCATGCGGGACTGCGACACCCTGCTGACCATCGGGTCCTCCTTCCCGTACACCCAGTTCCTGCCGGACTTCGACGATGCGCGGGGTGTGCAGATCGACATCGATCCGCACATGGTCGGGATGCGCTATCCGTACGAGGTGAACCTCGTCGGCGACGCGAAGGCGACGCTGGAGCGACTGATCCCGCTGATCAGGTCCGAGGAGCGCGGTCGCGAGTGGTACGACACGGTGTGCGACAACGTGGTGCGCTGGAGCGAGGTGATGGACCGGCGCGCGAACCAGTCCGCCGACCCCATCAACCCGGAGTACGTCGCCCGCGCCCTGGACCCGCTGCTCCCCGCCAACGCGATCGTGTCCTCCGACTCGGGCTCCGCGGCGAACTGGTACGCCCGCCATCTGACGATGCGGCCGGGCATGCGCGGGTCGCTCTCCGGGACCCTGGCGACGATGGGCTGCGGTGTGCCGTACGCGATCGGCGCCAAGTTCGCCCACCCGGACCGTCCGGCGATCGCCCTGGTCGGTGACGGCGCGATGCAGATGAACGGCCTGGCGGAGCTGATCACGGCGGCGAAGTACAAGGATCTGTGGGAGGATCCGCGGCTGGTGGTGGCCGTGTGGAACAACCACGACCTCAACCAGGTCACCTGGGAGATGCGCGCGATGGAGGGCGCCCCGTCCTTCCTGCCCTCCCAGGAGCTCCCCGACGTGCAGTACGCCGCCTTCGCCCGCTCCCTAGGCCTGACCGGCATCCGCGTCGAGAAGCCCGAGGACGTCGAGGCCGGCTGGCGCGCGGGCCTGGAGGCGGACGGCCCCGCGGTCATCGAGTTCCTCACCGACCCCGCCGTACCCCCGATCCCGCCGCACGCCACCTGGGAGCAGATGGAGGCCACGGCCTCGTCGATCCTGAAGGGGGACGCGGATCGCGGGTCGATGATCAAGCAGGGATTCAAGGCCAAGATGCAGGAGTTCCTGCCGGGGCGGGAGAAGAAGGGCCACTGAACTGAACTGTTGAACGGCGCCGCGGAGGCGGTGCGAGGGAGTGCGGGCGGGCGGCGAGGGCGCCGACCGCCTGCCGACGCCCGCCCGGCAGTCCGGGGGGGCAATAGCGGGCCGGAACAGGGCCGGGGCGACCGGCCCCGTGCCGAATGCCGGCTCAGCGAAGGGCGACGCCTCAGTGTCCGAGCGCCGCCCCCTCCGGCCGGTCCGCCTCGTTGGGGTCCTTCGGGAGCAGCAAATCCTCGTAACGGCCCAGTGCCAGCACCACGCCGAGCATGAGCAGTGGGAGGAGCACAGCGAGCAGTGCCATGACCTGGTCCTTCCCCGGAGCAGAACGTGCGTGGGGGGTAAGGGACCGGGTCTCCCCCCTTCCGGTGCGCAAACCCTGTGTTGCCCCCGGATGTACGGGTACGCGGTGCGCACGCCGAAGATCTGGAGGGAGTCATGCAGCGAGGCAGTGACCGGCTGAGCGTTCACCGTGACGACGAGATGAAGCATGAACTGCAAGGACTGCTGAGGTCCGGCCACCCCACCCGGACCGAGGAGTGGCACGACCCGGAGCCGTCCGCCGATGACGATCCGGAGGTCGCGGGTGGTCCGGTGACACCGGGGAGTACGGCGTCCCTGGCGACGGTCCGGCTCGAACTGGCGCGCATCCTGGGCCGCAGCGCCTTCCCGGCGAGCCCCCGGGAACTGGCCGTGGCCCTGCGCCGCGGGTACGCGCCCGACGCTCTGGTCGAGTCGTTGGAGCGCCTGCCGCGCTCGACGCGCTACGCCAACGTCCAGCAACTGGCCGAGGCCCTGACCGGGACCGGGGAGCGCAGGGGGACCAGGGATGGCTGATTTCGTGAGGGACGTCATGACGCCGGGTGTGGTCGCCGTGCGCCCGGACGCCTCGCTCGTCGAGGCGGCGCAGCTGATGCGGGCGCAGGACATCGGCGACGTCGTGGTGGCCGACGGCCAGGACGTCGTGGGCGTCCTCACCGACCGTGACATCACGGTGCGGGCGGTCGCGGACGGCGCCGACCCGCTGACGGTGAGCGCCCGGTCGGTGTGCACCCGGGACCCGGTGGTGATCGACCCGGGCGAGCGGGTGTCCGTGGCGGTCGCGTTGATGCGCGAGCACGCGGTACGGCGACTGCCGGTCGTCGAGGACGGGCTGCCGGTCGGCGTCATCAGCCTCGGGGATGTGGCCGAGACCCAGGATCCCGACTCGGCGCTGGCCGAGATCAGCCGTGCGGCTCCGGACGAGTGATCGGATGAGCCGAGACCAGGCCGCCGAGATCACCATCTCCGGAGTCACCGTCGACGTCGGCGACGCCTCGTCCCGGGCGTGGCCGACTGGTGGATGCACCGCCGGACCCGGATCGAGGAGACGGCGGGCGTCAAGGAAACACTCATCCTCCCCCACTGCCCTCAAGGCGTGGGAGGTGCCCCCACCTTGATGATGACCGAGGTCGGTATCCCCATCGCGCTGACCCTGCGTTACGAGGTCAACCCGCTGCTGCGGAGCCTCCAACCGGGCGCGACGGCCGCGCACGAGGCGACCGCGCTGTGGGAGGTGCGGACGGCCGTCGGCAGCGACCGCGAGGTCAAGCCGGTCGAGCGGCACATCCACGGCTTCCTGGAGTCGCTGCCGTTCGGCGGACTGACGGTGCTGATGTGTCTGCACGCCGACCAGGTGAAGTCCCTGCTGCGCGGCGGCCGGGGCGATCCCGACGCGTGGCGTCTGGTGCCGCGCCGGCGGCCGCTGTCGCGCGGCTATCTCGCGGGCATCGGCGTCGCCATCGGGGCCTGTGTGCTGCTGCCGTACGGCGAGGAGCTGTGGCGGTGCGTGCGTGCCCGTCGGCGGGACAAGAAGCGTTTCACGAGCGACGAGGCCCACTTCAGGGCCACGGAAGGACGTTGAGACATCATGCGTATCGCATTTCTGACCGCCCCCGAGGGCGTCGAGCAGGTCGAGCTCACCGATCCATGGCAGGCGGTGGTCGACGCGGGCCATGAGCCGGTGCTCGTGTCGACGAAGCCGGGCACGATCCAGGCGTTCCACCATCTCGACAAGGCGGACAAGTTCCCGGTGCAGGAGGTCGTGGGCGAGACGTCCGCCGACTCCTTCGGCGCGCTGGTCCTGCCGGGCGGCGTCGCCAACCCGGACTATCTGCGGATGAACCGCAAGGCCGTGGCCTTCGTGCGGGACTTCTTCGACCAGGGCCGCCCGGTCGCCGCGATCTGCCATGCCTCCTGGATGCTGGTGGAGGCGGACGTGGTGCGCGGGAGGGTGCTGACCTCCTGGCCGAGTCTGCAGACGGACGTCCGTAACGCGGGCGGCACCTGGGTGGACGAGCAGGTGCGGATCTGCGACCACGGTCCGAACAAGCTGGTCACCAGCCGTATGCCGGACGACCTGAAGGCGTTCTGCGAGACGTTCCTGGAAGTGTTCGCGAGGGAGGCGTCGTAATGGGGAACCGCAAGGAGGAGCAGCGGGAGGCCTTCCGGGCGGACGACCCGACGGCCGGGCCGCTCACCACCGACCAGGGCGTGGAGGTCGACCACACCGACGACTCGCTCGCCGCCGGGGAGCGCGGGCCGACGCTGATGGAGGACTTCCACTTCCGGGAGAAGCTCACCCACTTCGACCACGAGCGGATCCCGGAGCGGGTGGTCCACGCGCGCGGGGCGGGGGCGTACGGCTATTTCGAACCGTACGAGTCCTGCGCGGAGTTCACGCGCGCGGCGTTCCTCCAGGACCCGGCCGTACGGACCCCGGTGTTCGTGCGGTTCTCCACGGTGCAGGGGCCGAAGGGGTCGGCGGACACCGTGCGGGACGTGCGCGGTTTCGCGACCAAGTTCTACACGTCGGAGGGGAACTACGACCTGGTCGGGAACAACTTCCCGGTCTTCTTCATCCAGGACGGCATCAAGTTCCCCGACTTCGTGCACGCGGTGAAGCCCGAGCCGCACAACGACATTCCCACCGGCGCCTCCGCGCACGACACCCTCTGGGACTTCGTGTCGCTGCAGCCGGAGACGCTGCACGCGATCATGTGGCTGATGTCGGACCGGGCCATCCCGCGCAGCTACCGCATGATGCAGGGCTTCGGCGTGCACACCTTCCGGTTCGTGAACGCGGACGGGAAGGGCACGTTCGTGAAGTTCCACTGGAAGCCGCGGCTGGGCGTGCAGTCGCTGGTGTGGGACGAGGCGCAGGAGTGCCAGGGCCGTGACCCGGACTTCAACCGGCGTGACCTGTGGGACGCGATCGAGGCGGGCGAGTACCCGGAGTGGGAACTGGGTGTCCAACTCGTCGCGGAGGAGGACGAGTTCGCCTTCGACTTCGACCTCCTCGACGCCACGAAGATCATCCCGGAGGAACAGGTGCCGGTCCGCCCGATCGGCCGGATGGTCCTGAACCGCAACCCGGAGAATTTCTTCGCCGAGACCGAGCAGGTCGCGTTCCACACGGCGAACATCGTCCCCGGAATCGACTTCACCAACGACCCGCTGCTCCAGGCCCGCAACTTCTCCTACCTGGACACGCAGTTGATCCGGCTGGGCGGTCCCAACTTCGCCCAGATTCCGGTGAACCGGCCGGTGGCGCCCGTACGCACGAACCAGCGCGACGGCTACCACCAGAGCGCGATCCACCGGGGCACGAACTACTTCCCGAACTCCCTCGGCGGCGGCTGCCCCGCGCACGCCGGTGTCGACGGCAGCGCGTACACGCACTACGCCGAACGCGTCGACGGCGCCAAGATCCGGCGCCGGAGCCCGAGTTTCCAGGACCACTACAGCCAGCCGGCGATGTTCTGGAACAGCATGGCGGACTGGGAGAAGCAGCACATCGTCGCGGCGTTCCGGTTCGAGCTCGGCAAGGTCGGCGCGAAGGAGGTGCGGGCCCGGACGGTCGAGCATCTCGCCCAGGTGAACGGCGACCTCGCCGCCCAGGTGGCGCGCGGCATCGGGGTGCCGGAGCCGTCCGGGACGCAGGCGGCGGACAAGCTCTCCTCCCCCGCGCTGAGCCTGGAGTCGCAGCGCGGCGACGGCTCGATCCGCACCCGGCAGATCGCGGTCCTGGTCACGGACGGCGTTGACACCGCGCAGGTCGACTCGGTGCGTGAGGCGCTCACGGCCGAGGGCGCGATCGTCGAGGCGCTGGCGCCGACGGACGGTACGGTCGCCGGGGCGCACGGTGACCGGTGCGAGGTCGACCGCGCACTGCCGACCGTCGCCTCCGTGCTGTACGACGCCGTACTGGTGCCCGGCGGCCCCCACGGCACCCCGCCCACGGCCGCCGATCAGGACGCGATGCGTTTCGTCCGGGACGCCTACCGGCACGGCAAGCCGGTCGGCGCGCTCGGCTCCGGCGTGGGCGTCCTGTCGTCCCTGGAGCCGGAAGGTGTACGGCTGTCTGCCGAGTTCCACCACACGGTGGTCGACCAGGGCGTGGTGACGGACACGTCACCCGGTCCGGCGAGCGGGGACTTCCTGGAGGCCTTCAAGGCCGCCCTGTCGGCGCACCGGCACTGGGGGCGTCCGCCGGTGCGGCGCTGAGCGCGCTGAGCGCGCTGAGCGCCGGATGATCAGCCGTGATGAGCGGGGCGTGCGCGGCGCACGCCCCGCTCATCACACGTTGCGGTCGCGGGCGCCCTCGCGGGTGCGGCCCGCGGCCACCGTGCGGCGCGGGTTGCGGCGCAGGTATTCGCCCTCCAGCTGCGCCATGCGTTCGTTGTGGGCCCGCAGCGCGCCGTTCGAGCCGTACAGCAGCGTGTCGTGACGCGTCCGGTGGATGGTCTCCAGCTCCTTCATGAGCTGCTGGTCGTCCAGCCGGCTGGGGTCGACTCCGGTCATGGTGGTGCCCCGCTCGTCGTGTTCAATCATGCGGTCCGGGTACCCGCCCGTGGAGCACACAGCACCCGAGCGGCGTACAGGAGAGACAGACCATGGATCTCGCCTTCCTGAACCCACTGTACGAACACCCCGGCCCTTGGGCCTCCGTATACGTGGACACCTCCCGGCACACGGAGGACACCCCCCATGAACGGCACCTGACGGCTCGGGCCCTGTCCCGGGAGCTCGCCGGGCAGGGCGCCGACGACGCGACCTGCCGGGCCGTACGGGAAGCGCTGGAGGAACTGCGGCACTCCTCCGAACCCCATGGCCGCGCGATCTTCGCCCGAGCGGGTGAGGTGGTACTGGATCCGCCGCTGTCCCGCGCCCCGCTGCGCGACAGCGCCGACTGGGCGCCGCTGCCGCACACCACGCCGCTTCTGGAGCTGGCGGGCGAGGACCCGGTCTGCGTGGTGGCCTACGTCGACCGCCGGGGCGCCGCCTTCGAGCTGCGTACCGCGCTGGGCCGGCAGGACGTCGGTACGGTCACCGGCCGACCGCATCCGATCCACCGGACGAGCACGGCCGACTGGTCCGAGCGGCACTTCCAGCTCAAGGTGGAGAACACCTGGGAGCACAACGCGGCCGAGATCGCCGACGCGCTCACCGTCTGCCAGGAGGAGACCCGTGCCGACCTGCTGATCCTCGTGGGTGACGACCGGGAGCGGCGGACGGTGCACGACCGGCTGCCGCAGCGGTTGCACGACCTCGTGGTGGAGGCCCCGCACGGCACCGACAGCCGGCTGCTCGACGAGGACGTCGAACGGGCGCGGGAGGATCATGTACGGCAGCGGGCCGTGCGGGAGCTGGAGCGGTTCCTGGCGGCGCGCGAACCCGGGTCCGAGGGGCGTGCCGGGGCGGTGGAGGGCGTTCCCGCGCTCGTCGAGGCGGCGCGTGAGCACCGTATCGACGAGCTCCTGATCCGGCCGGACGGTCCTGACGCGCACCGCGAGGTGTGGATCGGCGAGGAACCCGACCAGCTGGCGGTGCGCCGGACGGACCTCAAGATCCTCGGCGAGCAGCACTCGTGGTCGTCCCGCGCCGACGACGCACTGATCCGCTGCGCGGTCGCCACGGGGGCGGGGGCCCTGTCCGTGACCCCGGCGTCCCAGCGGGAGACCCCGGCGGGCGGCCTGGGCGCACTGCTGCGCTGGCCCTGAGCGAGAGATTCTCGCCCCCGCCGCCCCTACCCGTCCCATCCTTCTGGGGCTCCGCCCCAGACCCCGCTCCTCAAACGCCGGAGGGGCTGGATTCAGCCCGTCCGGCGGGGGCGAGGAACTACCGTGCCCGCTCCACCCGCCGTTCGTCCCACACCGGCTCCGCGGTCTCCCGCACGCGCCCGTCACTGCCGAAGACCAGGTACCGGTCGAAGGAGCGCGCGAACCAGCGGTCGTGGGTGACGGCCAGTACCGTGCCCTCGAAGGCCTCCAGCCCCTCCTGCAGGGCTTCGGCGGACTCCAGGTCGAGGTTGTCGGTCGGCTCGTCGAGGAGGAGGGCGGTGACGCCTTCGAGTTCCAGCAGGAGGATCTGGAAACGGGCCTGCTGGCCGCCGGAGAGGCGGTCGAAGGCCTGCTCGGCCTGGTGGGTGAGCTCGTAACGGCGCAGCCGGGACATCGCGGCGCCCCGGTCCTGGGCATGCTCCTTCCAGAGGATGTCGAGGAGCGTACGGCCGACCAGCTCAGGATGCGCATGCGTCTGCGCGAAGTGCCCGGGCACGACCCGCGCACCCAGCTTCCACTCCCCCGTGTGCGCCACGTCGTCGCCGGCCAGCAGCCGCAGGAAGTGCGACTTGCCGGACCCGTTGGAGCCGAGGACGGCGACCCGTTCGCCGTAGAAGACCTCCAGGGAGAACGGCTTCATCAGGCCCGTGAGTTCGAGTCCCTCGCAGGTGACGGCCCGTACCCCGGTACGGCCGCCCTTCAGCCGCATCCTGATGTCCTGCTCGCGCGGCGGCTCCGGCGGCGGGCCGATCTCCTCGAACTTGCGCAGCCGGGTCTGGGCGGCCCGGTAGCGGGAGGCCATGTCAGGGCTGTTCTCGGCAGCTTGACGGAGCGTCAGCACCAGCTTCTTCAGCTGGGCGTGCTTCTCGTCCCAGCGCTTGCGCAACTCCTCGAAGCGGGCGAAGCGCTGGCGCCGGGCCTCGTGATACGTGGTGAAGCCGCCGCCGTGCACCCAGGCGTCGGCCCCGGCGGGCGAGGGTTCGACGGAGACGATCTTCTCCGCGGTGCGGGCGAGGAGTTCGCGGTCGTGGGAGACGAAGAGGACCGTCTTACGGGTCTCCTTCAGCCGCTCCTCCAGCCACCGCTTGCCGGGCACATCCAGGTAGTTGTCGGGCTCGTCGAGCAGCAGCACCTCGTCGGTGCCGCGCAGCAGCGCCTCCAGCACCAGCCGCTTCTGCTCACCGCCCGACAGGGTCCGCACCTGCCGCCACTGCGCCTTGTCGTACGGCACGCCGAGCGCGGCCATGGTGCACATGTCCCACAGCGTCTCGGCCTCGTACCCCCGCGCCTCGGCCCAGTCGGCGAGCGCCTGCGCGTACTTCAACTGGGCGGCCTCGTCATCGACGGTCATGATGCCGTGCTCGGCGGCGTCGACGGCCCGCGCGGCCTCGCGGATACGCGGCGGCGCGACCGACACCAGCAGGTCGCGTACGGTCGTCTCGTCCCGTACGGATCCCACGAACTGCCGCATCACACCCAGGCCGCCACTCACGGTGACGGTGCCGCCGTGCGGTTTCAGCTCCCCGGAGAGCAGCCGCAGCAGGGTCGTCTTCCCGGCCCCGTTGGGCCCGACGAGCGCCATGACAGCGCCCTCCCCCACCCGGAACGACACGTCGCCGAGCAATGCCCTCCCGTCGGGAAGGTAGTACTCGAGATGCGCGGCTTCCAGGTGTCCCATAGGGCGCATTCTGAGGTCCAGCCACGGGCTCGGGCAAACGCATATCCGGCCCCGGCCCAGTCATTTCAGCCCGTCCGGCGTTTGAGGACGAGGCCGCAGGCCGATAGCGGGGGGTCCGGGGGGCGGCAGCCCCTTGGCGGGGTCGAAGGGGCGGAGCCCCTTCAAGGGATGGGACGGGTAGGGGCGGCGGGGGCGAGAAACCCCGGCACGGCCCTACTCGGCGTCCACCGCCCACCCCGTCGGTCCGCCCTCCCCCGCAGGAGCCACCACGGCCCCCGCCCAGGTCAACGCCTTCCACCCCTCCCCCGGCGCTCCCTCAAGGATCACCACTCCGGTGTTGTCCAGCGGGTGCGCCGCGGCGAACGGCACGTCCACGTTGGCCGCCCGCGCCGCCGTCCAGAGACGGATCGCGGCGCCGTGACTGACCATGGCCACCGTCCCGGCCCCACTCTCCGCGGCCTCCGCCACCACGGCGTCGTAGCGCGCCAGCGCCTCCGCACCGCTCTCACCGCCCGGCATCCGCAGCCCCGTGTCCCCGGCCGCCCAGGCGAACACCGTCCTCATGTAGAGCACACCCTGTTCGGTGTCGCCGCGCACCATCTCCAGGTCCCCCGCGAACACCTCAAGGCCCCGCGCGGCGGCCAGCGGCGCGGCGGTGAGCTGCGTACGGATCAGGGTGGAGGCGTAGACCGCCTCGATGTCCTCGTCGGCCAGTGCCTCGGGAAGAACCGCGGCCTGCTGTTCGCCGAGCGCGGTCAGACCGGCGCCCGGAACACCCGTGTCCAGCAGGTGGTCCACGTTGGACGGAGTCTGGCCGTGGCGGACGAGGAGCAGGCGCATGGACGGGTTCCTCCGTGTGTCGGTCACCGCCGGCCGGTCAGCAATCGGCGACTTCAGGGTACCCAGCCCTGTATGAGCCCAGACGTCGACCTCACCGTCCCGAAACCCGGCCGGCACGCCCTGCGCAACCGGTTCCTCGCCCTCGACTCCCGGCTGTTCGAATTCGCCGCCGAGCGGAACTGGCCGTACGCCGAGCCGGTCCTGCCGCGGCTGAGCCGGAGCGCGAACCACGGTGTGCTGTGGTTCGCGACGGCCGCCGCGATCGCCGCCAGCCGTACCCCCAGGGCCCGCCGGGCCGCGGCCCGGGGCCTCGCCTCGCTGAGCCTGGCCTCGCTGACCATCAACACCCTCGGCAAGCGGTCGGTGCGCCGCCCCCGTCCCGTCCTGGACCCCGTACCGCTGGGCCGGCAGCTGAAGCGGCAGCCGATCACCACCTCGTTCCCGTCCGGGCACGCCGCGTCGGCGACCGCGTTCGCGACCGGAGTCGCGCTGGAGTCGCCCGCCTGGGGCCTGGCGGTGGCCCCGATCGCCTGGTCGGTCGCGCTGTCGCGGGTGTACACCGGCGTCCACTTCCCGAGCGACGTGGTGGCGGGCGCGGCCCTGGGCGCGGGTGCCGCGTTCGCCGTACGGGGCATGGTGCCGACGCGTGACCGGCTGGTCCCGCCGGCCCGGCCCTGTACGGACGTCCCGGCGCTGGAGGACGGCGACGGCCTGGTCGTGGTGGCCAACAAGGGGTCGGGCAGCTCCGACCGGGTGCACGCGCTGCTGGACACGCTGCCGCGTGCCGAGCTCGTCGAGTGCGAACCGGCGGACACCCCGGCCGAGTTGCGCAAGGCGGCCGTCCGGGCCCGGGTGCTCGGGGTGTGCGGCGGCGACGGCACGGTGAACGCGGCGGCCGAGGTGGCGCTGGAGTTCGGCCTGCCGCTCGCGGTGCTGCCCGGCGGCACGTTGAACCACTTCGCCCTCGACCTGGGTGTGGAGGACGAACGCGATCTGAGCCGGGCCATCCAGCGCGGCGAGGCCGTGCGCGTGGACGTGGGCCGGTTCACCTGCGACGGACGGCAGGGCGTCTTCCTCAACACGTGCAGCCTCGGCGTGTACCCGGAGCTGGTGCGCGAGCGGGACCGCTTCTCGTCCCGCATCGGTGCCTGGCCGGCCGGGGTGCTCGGGGCCCTGCGTGTCCTGCGCCGGGACCGGCACCCGCTGCAGGCCGAAGTCGCGGGCCGCGCGCATCCGTTGTGGATGCTGTTCGCCGGGAACGGCACCTACCACCGGATGGGCCTCGCCCCCGCCCGGCGCCTGAATCTCGCGGACGGCGTGCTCGACGTACGGGTCGTGCACGGCGGACGCCGGCCCGCGCTGCGTCTGCTCGCGGCCGCCGTGGCGGGCCCGCTGACCCGCTCACCGGCTCACGCGGCGGTCCAGGTCGGCCGGCTGCACCTGTCCGGCGTCACCCCGGGCGCGCTCCTCGCGTACGACGGCGAAGTCACGGAGGTGGACGGCGAGGTGACGCTGGAGAAGCTGCCGGAGGCGCTGACGGTCTACCGCCCGCTGCCCGGGGCCTGATGCCCCGTCAGTCCAGATAGCAAAACGCAGGTCTCACCATTCGACATGCGGGCGTACCGTATGGAGCACCGCCCGGCAGGACGAGACGAGGGGAACACGCATGTCGAAGGCCCAGGAGACCGCCGTCTACACCCACGGGCACCACGAGTCCGTACTGCGCTCGCACACCTGGCGTACGGCCGCCAACTCGGCGGCCTACCTGCTCGGCTCGCTGAAGCCGCACATGAGGATCCTCGACGTCGGCTGCGGCCCGGGGACCATCACCGCCGACCTGGCGGCCCTGGTCCCCGACGGGCAGGTCACCGGTGTCGACCGGGCGCCGGAGATCCTGGACCAGGCCCGGGCCACGGCCACCGGGCGCGGTCTGGCGAACGTCGACTTCGCGGTCGCGGACGTGCACGCCCTGGATTTCCCGGACGACACGTTCTGTGTCGTCCACGCCCACCAGGTGCTGCAGCACGTCGGCGATCCGGTGACCGCGCTGCGTGAGATGAAGCGGGTGACCAGGCCGGGCGGCTTCATCGCGGTCCGCGACTCGGACTACGCGGCCATGACCTGGTATCCGGCGCCCCCGGGCATGGACGCCTGGCTGGACCTGTACCGCCGGGTCGCCCGCGCCAACGGCGGCGAGCCGGACGCCGGGCGCCGGCTGAAGTCCTGGGCGCTGCGGGCCGGGTTCACGGACATCACGGCCACGTCGAGCACCTGGACCTTCTCGACGCCGGACGAGCGGGCCTGGTGGAGCGGGCTGTGGGCGGACCGCACGCTGGCCTCGGCGTACGCCGAGCGGGCCACGGAGGGCGGACATGCGAGCGCGGAGCAACTGCGCGCCGTGTCGGAGGCCTGGCGGGAGTGGGGCCGACAGGAAGAAGGCTGGTTCAGTGTTCTGCACGGGGAGATTCTGTGCCGTAAAGATGCCTGAATCGCGTTTTTCTGGAAACCCGATGAGCAGGAGGTCAAAAAACTATGGTTCCTATTCTGCTCGTGTTGCTGCTGGCCCTGATTCTCTTCGGCGCCGGGTTCGCACTGAAGGCACTCTGGTGGATCGCGGTCGTGGTTCTGGTGCTGTGGCTCCTGGGTTTCGTGATGCGCGGCACCACCGCGGCAGGAGGCAGGGGTCGCTGGTACCGATGGTAAATCCAAGTTAACAGCGAGAAATCGGCAGTGAATTTATTTCACTGCCGATTTCTCATTCCCGGGAAACTACGGTTTCCCGGGAAACTACAGCTTCCCGGGAAACTACGGTTCCGTTCTCACTGCCTGGGAAGCAACGGTCCCAGCGGCCCGAGGTCCAGGTTCAGGTCCTCGGGCCGCAGTCCGTAGCGGTCCCGCAGCTCGGTCATACGGTCGTCCAGCAGCATCAGCGTGAGCCCGATGCGTTCCTCCTGCTCCTCGCTCAGGTCGCCCGTGTCGAAGCGGCGCAGCGCCTGGCGCTCCATGAGCTGACGCAGCAGCTCCACGACCGTCAGGACGAGCTTCACGAGGTCGCGTTCCACGGTGTCGGGGTCGAGGTCCAGCCGGTTGCGGTGGGACGTCACACCAATTCCCCCCAGGGTGACGGGACCTGCTCGTTGACCGAGCTGATCAGCGCGTTCAGGTCGATCCGGACCAGGTCGACGTCCGCGATCCGCAAAGTGATGTCCCCCGTGACCACGACGCCCCCGGAGAGCAGCCGGTCGAGCAGGTCCACGAGGGCGATCTCACGGCGTTCGACGGCGGTCACGGCTCCACCTCCGGCTCCTCCGCGAACTCGTCGGTGAAGGAATAGGCCGCCCAGGGCCCGGTGAGTTCGACCCGGATTCCGGGGGCGTCGTCCTTCTCCCGGTCCACCAGTTCCACGAATTCCTCGGAAACGGCGCGCGGCACCAGATAGGCGGCGTTGAGCATGTTCTGCCCGGACGCACCGGAAAGTGCGGTGTTCTGCGGAGCGTGCAGCCGGGAATCCTCGGCGAACGCGGAAAGTGTTTCGTGGAGCCGGCCGGCGAATGCGGCGGCCTTCTGCCACACGTCCTCCCGGGCCCGGGTCTGCATTCGGCGCCGGCGCAGATAGTCGCGGCCCGAACCGGGCACCCCCTCCTCCGGCCGCGCGGGCTCGGTGGGCTGCGCGGCCTCCGTGGTTTCAGGTTCGGCGTACACCTTCACGCCCCACTCGACCCGGCCCTCCAGCCGGTCCAGGACGCGCCGGAAGTCCTCCTCACGGGCCTCCAGCATGGTCCGTACGCCGCTGTCGTCCCGGAAGACGGTGGCGAGCCGCAGCGGCAGCGGGGTGGTCACGACGGTGAGCGCGTCGATGACCTGCTGGTGGGCCCGGGCCGTGGCGGTGAGCCAGTCCAGGTCCTCCAGGTGGGCGCGCAGCGCCTCCTCGGCGAAGTCCGCCTCCGGCACCGTACTGACGACGGCGATCAGGCCGTGGTGCGTCAGCTGCTTGGGGGGCGACCCGGCGACCCCCATCAGCTGCCTCTGGAGGGCGGAGCCGAAGGGGCGGCAGACGGCGTAGACGTAGCGCAGTCCGGTCATGAGGCCTCCTCCTGTTGCCGGGCGGGCTCCAGCTGGGCCAGGCGCTCACGCAACTCGGCGTTCTCCCGGGCGAGTTCGTCGCGCCGGGCGCGGGTCGACAGCGCCGGATCGTCCTCCCACCAGTCGATACCCATCTCCTTCGCCTTGTCGACGGAGGCCACGATGAGCCGCAGCTTGATGGTGAGGAGTTCGATGTCGAGCAGGTTGATCCGGATGTCGCCCGCGATGACCACGCCCTTGTCGAGCACCCTTTCCAGGATGTCGGCGAGGTTGGCACTGCTGTCGTGGCCATAGGGCTGGGGCAGCCGCCCGGGAGTCGTCATCGGCGGCTCCTGCCACCGGCGTACTCGTCCTCGTCCTCGGGCTCGGGCTCCTCCTCGGCGTCAGCCTCGGGCTCGTCCTCGTACTCGTCCTCGGCATCCGCCTCGTACTCGTCTTCGCCGTCGGCCTCGTACTCGCCCTCCGGCTCCTCCGTGTCCTCGGTGTCCTCCGCTTCCTCGTTTTCCCCGGTGTCCTCGTCCGGGTACTCCCCGTTCTCCTCCTCCGCGTACGCGGCTTCGCCGTCTTCCTGCTCTTCTCCTTCGTACGCCTCCTCGTCCTCCTCCGCGACCGCGTCCTCGTGGCTGCGGACGACTTCGCCGTCGCGGATCTCACCGCGCCAGCCGTCCTCCGCCTCTCCCTTGAGGGTGATGAAGCGGACGTAGTTCTGGAGGTCGAGCCGGGCGCGGCGGCCCTGGGCGCGCCAGATGTTGCCGGTCTTCTCGAAGAGGCCCTGCGGGTAGTACTCGACGACCAGCAGGACCCGGGTGAGGTTGTCGGCAAGCCGGTGGAAGGAGACGACGCCCTTCGTGGTGCCCTTGGCGCCCTCGGAGGTCCAGGCGATCCGGTCGTCGGGCAGTTGCTCGGTGGTCTGCGCCTTCCAGCTGCGGTTGGACCAGAAGACCTTCAGCTGCCAGTCGGAGGTCGTGTCGTCGGCGCGGTTCGCGCTCTGCACGCCCTTGGCGAAGGTGCTGAAGTCCTGGTACTGGGTCCACTGGTCGTACGCGGTGCGCAGCGGGACGCCGACGTCGACGTACTCAAGGATGACGGTGGGCTTCTTGCCCGCCCCGCCCTTGCCGCCGCCCTTGCCGCCGCCAAGGTTCTTCAGCGCGCCGGTCACGTTGTCCTTGACGCGTGTGGCGCCGAGCTCCAGCGCTGTGCGCAGCGGTCCCTTGCCTTCGGCGATCTTGCGGCCGCCGTCCAGGGCGAGCTTGGCGAAGCCGGGGCTGCGGCCCTCGGCCATGTCGGTCAGCTTGCCCGTGGCCTCGCCGAGTTTGTGGCCGGCGCCGGTCAGCAGCCGCGTGGCCTGGGCGGCGAGGTACTCCTGCACTTCGGCCTTGAGCCGGTCGGCGGCCTCGCTGTGCGCCAGGCCGCTGATCGGCCCCGTGGCCCCTTTGGCCGCGGAGGTCGCGGATCCGACTGTCTCGGTCATCGCTCGTCGCCGCCCTTCTGCAGCCGGGACCGTGCGCTGCGGGCGCCCCCGCGCGCCGCGGTCGTCTTCTTGGCGGCGGGCTTCCTGTCGGCCGTCTTCTTCGCCGCCGGTGTCTTCTTGGCCGCGGCCTTCTTCGCCGCGGTCTTCTTGGCGGGCGCCTTCTTCGCGGCGGCCTTCTTCGCCGGAGCCTTCTTGGCCGGAGCCTTCTTCGCCGGTGCCTTCTTCGCCGCCTTCCGGCGCGGCTCCTCCTCGGCCTCGGGCTCCTCAGCCTCAGGCTCCTCAGCCTCGGATTCCTCAGCCTCGGCCTCGGGTTCCTCAGCGTCTTCCTCTTCCGGCTCCTCGTACTCCTCGTCGTCCGGACCGAGATCCTCCGTCCCGGGCGCGACGCCGGCCAACTGGTCACGGACCTGTGCGGTACGGCCGTGCAGCCGGTCGGCGAAGGCGTCGAGCTGCCGCTCGAACATGGCGCCCGACGCGGCCTTGCCCACCCCGCGCAGGTCCTCGCGCAGCTGGTCCCCGATCTCCTTGAACTGCGGGTTGTTCTGCAGCTGCTGCGACACCAGGTCCGCGAGCGCCCGCGGGCTCAGCTGCATCCGCTTGCCGGCCGCCAACGTGCCGATGGCGAAGGCCAGCTTCATCTTCTTCGTACGTCCGAGGACGTATCCGGCCCCTACCGCGAGGCCCAGTCCCACTCGGTTCATCGTGCCGTCCCATCACTTGCCCGTGCCGTGCGCAAGGGCGGTCTC
The DNA here is from genome assembly GCF_041261225.1 of Streptomyces sp. V4I8. Classification (GTDB taxonomy): domain Bacteria; phylum Actinomycetota; class Actinomycetes; order Streptomycetales; family Streptomycetaceae; genus Streptomyces. Next base: position 8,484,425 of record NZ_JBGCCN010000001.1, on the reverse strand, counting down.
GAGCCGGTCGAGGAGCTCGTCCTCCCGGCGGTCGAACTCCTCCTCGTCGATCTCGCCCGCGGTCAACTGCTCTTCCAGGGCGGCCAGTTCGGCGCGCACGGTCGCCGGGTCGTAGTAGAGGCGCTCCGCCTCCTGCAAGACCTGTCTGATCACCCACGCGCTGCCGCGCACCGGGGCGAACGGCAGCAGCGCCACTTCTCCGATCAGTCCCACGGCCTCACTCCTCCGCGCTCTCCGCGCCGGTCATGGTCCCCGCGGGCTCGGCGGGACCGGGATCGACGAAGCTGTACGGCGGCAGCGGGCCGTTGACGCGCAGATCGAGGTGGGGGTGGCCCTTGCGGAGCTGTTCCACCGCAGTGAGGAAGGTCTCGACCCCCTCGCGGTCCACCAGGAACGACACGTTGGCGAGCCAGCCGCTGGAGTCGGGGCCCACGCTGACCGCGTCCGCGGCCGGTTCCAGGGTGTGCTGTACGTCGGTCGCGTCCTCGGCCTCCTGGGCCTTGACCGCGGCGACCACCATCTCGCCGAGCCGGAGCCGTTCCTCGTAAGTACCGCCGCCTGCCTGCCGGTTGGCCTCCGTGATGGCCCGGATCTCCGGGTTCTCGGACAGCACGCTGTGCAGCACGGCCTCTTCGGAGTGGCTGGCCTTGATGTTGTACTCGACCTTGCCGTCCAGGGCCGTGAGGCGTTCCTTGTAGTGCTCGGCACGTTCGGCGAGGACTCCGGTGACCGTGTCGTCGTCGGGGGCGATGCTCCCGAACCGCATGGGCAGCACGCACCCGGCCGCGCCCGCCTCGGCGAGCACGTTCGAGTGGGCGAGCAGTTCCTTGCGCTTGGGGCGCAGCCCTTCGGGGGCGTCGCTGACCAGGGCGGCCAGGCCACCCTCCTTCAGTACGCGGATCGGGCTCGGCGGGTCGCCGACGCCGCCCACGGCGCTCGGAAGTGAGGGGTGCGAGCTCGCGGTGATGCCGTACACGTACGTGCTCACTCCTGCTCCTCCTTCCTGCGGGCCGCCGTGGACTTACGGGCGCGCGGCTTGGGCTCGCGCTCCCCTTCGTCCCGTGCCTGCTTGAAGGCGTCGGAGATGGTCTCCGCGGCGCCGGACAGCGCCCCCTTCGACTTGCCGCGCGCGCCGGACTCGGTGAGCTCGCCGACGAGGTCGGGCAGGCCCGGGTCCTTGCGCGGTCCGGCCTCCAGGTCGAGCCGGTTGCACGCCTCGGCGAAGCGGAGATAGGTGTCGACGCTGGCGACGACGACCCGGACGTCGATCTTGAGGATCTCGATGCCGACGAGGGAGACCCGTACGAACGCATCGATGACGAGCCCCCTGTCGAGGACGAGCTCCAGGACGTCATAGAGGCCGCTGCTGCCGCCTCCGCCTCCGGTCTGCTGTGCCGGTACTACGGTCATGCCGGCTGTTCCTCCTTGTCTGGGGATGGTGTGACGGGCGTGGGCGGGCGGCCTAGCGGCCGCCCGGCCTGTGTGCGTCGGACCGTCCGCGTTCGTAGCGGCGGACACGCCGGTAGCCGGTGAGCCGTCCCTGCTGGTCGAGCTCCACCTGGTAGCTCGCCATCAGACTCATCGTGTCGGGGACACGGGTCAGCTCCAGGACCTCGATCTCCAGCGCCCAGCCGTCCTCGGTCTGTTCGAACGAGGACACCGTCTCCGCGGCCTTGCCGGTGAGCTCGGCGAGCTGGGCGCGCGCCTGGCGCAGGACCTCCATCGGGCTCGGCATGTCGTCCGCCCCGCCCTGTCGTTGTCTGGATGATTTGGGTGAGTTCTGTGAATCAGTCATGGGCGCCTCCCACGGCGAGTGGCCCGGAAGGCGTTGGCCAAACCCGTGAGTTCGTGTGTGTCAGCCACGGAGTGCGTCGAGCCTGCGCCGGGCGGGCCCCAGGGCGCGGGGGCGGCTCATCACCCCCGCCCACGGGTTGGTGCGGGCCTGCTCCACGGCATCGGCGATGGTCCAGCGGCGGGCGTCGAGGTCCGGGTCGTCCAGCTCGGCCCAGGTCAGGGGCGTGGCCACGGGGGCGCCCGGCCGGGGGCGCACGGTGAAGGGCGCGACCGCCGTCTGGGCGTAGGCGTTGCGCTGTACGTCCAGATAGAGGCGGTCGCCGCGGTCCTTCTTGCGGGCGGCGGTGGTGAGCCGGTCCGGGTGGGCATCGACGAGGGTGTCGGCGACGTCCCGGGCGAACCCGCGCACCTCGTCGAAGTCCTGTTCCCCCTTCAGCGGTACGACCACGTGCAGGCCGCGCGACCCGGTCGTCATCAGCGCCGACGGGAGCTTCAGCGTGTCGAGCAGCTCACCGAGCAGCCCGGCCGCCTCCCGCACCTGCCCGAAGTCGTCGCCAGCCGGGTCGAGGTCGAAGACCATCCGGTCGGGGAAGTCGATCCGGTCGGTGCGCGACAGCCAGCGGTGCAGGGTGAGACAGGCCTGGTCGGCGAGGTAGACGAGGGTCGCGACGTCGTCGCAGACCGTGTGGCGGACGGTGCCGTCCTCCTTGGCCACCTCGACCCGGGTGATCCACTCCGGGTAGTGCTCCGGGGTGTTCTTCTGCATGAACTGCGGTCCGTCGACGCCGTCGGGGTGCCGCTCCAGCATCAGCGGACGGCCGCGCAGGTGCGGCAGCATGAACTCGGCGACGGACCGGTAGTAGTCGACGAGGTCGCCCTTGGTGTACTCCTTCGCGTCCCCGTCACCGGGAAAGAGCACCTTGTCGACGCGTTTGACCTCGACGGTACGACGGCCCGCCCGCACCCGCTTCGTATCGTCGCCGCCGGTCACCGTACGACCGCCTCCTCCACCAGCAGCTTCCCCGCGGCGGCGATGGACGCGGCGTCGATACCCGCGGCGTGCAGCTGCTCGTCCGGCGAGGCCGAGCCGGGCATCCTGCGGACGGCGAGGCGCACCAGACGGGGCACCGGGCGGCCGTCGAGGAAGGCGTCGAGGACGGCGTCGCCGAGGCCGCCCTCCTCGTGGTGGTCCTCCACGGTGAGCAGGCAGCCGGTCTCCTCGGCGGCCCGGCGCAGGGTGGCCCGGTCGACGGGCTTGACCGAGTAGAGGTCGACGACCCTGACCTGGATGCCATCGCGTTCCAGCGCGTCGGCGGCGGCGAGTGCCTCGTGCACGGTGACGCCGGCCGCGACGACGGTCAGCCGGTCGCGGTCACTGGAGCGCAGCACCTTGCTGCCGCCGACCGGGAACTCCTCGTCGGGGCCGTAGATCACCGGGGCGGCGCCGCGCGAGGTGCGCAGATAGCGGACGCCGTCCAGGCCCGCCATGGCGGCGACGAGCTGTGCGGTCTGGTTGGCGTCGCACGGGTACAGCACGGTCGAGCCGTGCACGGCCCGCATCATCGCCAGGTCCTCCAGGCCCATCTGGCTCGGGCCGTCCTGCCCGATGGCGACGCCCGCGTGCGAGCCGACGAGGTTGATGCCGACGCCGCTGACGGACGCCATGCGCACGAAGTCGTGGGCGCGGGTGAGGAAGGCCGCGAAGGTCGAGGCGTACGGCACCCAGCCGCGGGTCGCGAGCCCCACCGCCGCGGCGACCAGCTGCTGCTCGGCGATGTAGCACTCGAAGAACCGGTCGGGGTGCTCCTTGGCGAAGAACTCGGCGCGGGTGGAGTCGCTCACCTCGCCGTCGAGGGCGACGATGTCGCCGCGGCCGGTGCCGAGCGCGGCGAGCGCCTCGCCGTAGGCGTTGCGGGTGGCGACCTCCTCGCCCGTCTCCCAGCGGGGCAGTTCGACGTGTCCGGCGCGTACGGCGTGCAGCATGCGGGTGGCGGGCGGCTCATGGACCCGGACGCGCAGGTCACGCGGTCCGCCGAGCTCGGCGATGGCCTCGTCGGCGTCCGGCAGCGGCTTGCCGTGCAGTCCCTCGCGGTCCTCGACGGCCCCGACGCCCTTGCCCTTGAGGGTGCGGGCAAGGATCACGGTGGGCTGTCCGACGGTGGACTCGGCCTCCCCGTACGCGCGGTCGATGGCGTCCACGTCGTGCCCGTCGACCTCGATGGTGTGCCAGCCGAAGGCCTGGAAGCGGCGGGCGTAGGCGTCGAGGTCATGTCCGTGCCGGGTCGGTCCGCGCTGGCCCAGCCGGTTCACGTCGACGATCGCGGTGAGGTTGTCCAGATGCTCGTACGCCGCGTGCTCGGCGGCCTCCCACACGGATCCCTCGGCGAGCTCGCTGTCCCCGCACAGCACCCACACCCGGTACCCGGTGCGGTCCAGCCGCTTCCCGGCCAGCGCGATCCCGACGCCGATCGGCAGTCCCTGCCCGAGCGAACCCGTCGCGGTCTCCACCCACGGCAGCCGCCGCGGCGTCGGATGCCCTTCGAGCCGGCTGCCGAGCTTGCGGAAGGTGACCAGTTCGCCGTCCTCGATGGCGTCCGCGGCCTTGTAGGCGGCGTAGAGGAGGGGCGAGGCGTGCCCCTTGGAGAGGACGAAGCGGTCGTTGCCGGGGTGGGCGGGGCGGTCGATGTCGTAGCGGAGGTGTTCCGCGAGGAGTACGGCCATCAGGTCCGCGGCGGACATCGACGACGTCGGATGCCCCGACCCCGCGGCATCGGCGGCACGCACACTGTCCACGCGCAACTGCTGGGCCAGCTCGACGAGTTCAGCGGTGTTCATGGGTGTCCTGGTCTCCTTCGGAAGGCTGGGGGGAGCGGGGTTCGGGGGCGATGGGCGCGTCCGGATGCGGCTTGTGGACGGCCGGCGAGCCAGGAGGCGCCTCACCGCCCGCGGGGGAACCGGGTTCCGGCTCCCGGCCCGCTCGCAGATCGGGGCGCGTCACCGGGCCGGGCGGTTCATGGTGCTTGCCGGCGTCGGGGTCCTGGACGGGGTCGGGCGGCTCGGATCCGACCGCGGGGCCGGGCCCCGGACCCTTGGCCGGCTCGCTGCCGGGCTGGTTCTTGGCCGGCTCGCTGCCGGGCTGGTTCTTCGCGGGTTCACCGCCGGGCTGGTTCTTCGCGGGCTCACCCGCGGGCTGGTTCTTCGCCGGCTCACCCGCGGGCAGGTTCTTCGCCGGCTCACCCGCGGGCAGGTTCTTCGCCGGCTCACCGCCGGACCGGGTCTGCGCCGCCTCGCTGCTCGGCTGCCGCGCCTGCGCGTGCTCGGGCTCGCGTCCGGCCGACCCGGACGCCCCGGGACTCGGTCCCTCCGAGGGCGCAGGCGTCTTCTCCGGCCGCCCCGGCGTTCGCGCCAGTTCCGGCGAGGCGGTGTCCAGCGGCACCGACCACGACCGCACCAGCCCCAACTGCACGGCCTGGCGCGGCAGTACGGCGTCCAGGAGCCAGTCGGCGGCGACGCGGACGCGGTTGCCGGGCATCGCGGCGAGGTGGTAGCCGCGGGTGACGGCGCCCGCCGCCACGCCGGACAGGTGGACGCCGAGCGGGTTGGCGGCCGCCTTGACGCCGCCGAGGTCCACGACGAAGCCCATGTCGCGGTGGCGGTAGGCGCGCCGCTCGCCGAGGCCCAGGGACGCGGCGACGTTGTGGGCCACGGTCCTGCCCTGCCGCCAGGCGTGCTGGGCCGTCATCGGCGTGTACTCGCCGGGCTTCTCCAGGTCGGGCACGGCGGCCCCGTCCCCGGCGGCGAACAGTTCGGGCCGGCCCGGCACCTGGAGGTGGGGGTCGACGAGGAGACGGCCCCGCTCCAGGGGCAGTCCGAGGGACTCCGCGAGCGGGTCGGGCCGTACTCCCACGCACCACACCAGGGTGCGGGTGTCGACGAACTCGCCGTCGGTCAGCAGCACCCCACCGTGCGTCGCCTCCTTCACGGAGGTGCCCATCCGTACGTCCACGCCCCGCTGCCGCAGCACCCGGTCGGCGGTGCGCGAGAGCCTCTCGTCCAGCTCGGGCAGGACACGGTCGGCGATGTCGAGCAGCAGCCAGCGCGGCCGCATGCCCGCCCGCAGCGGGTGTTTGCGCACTTGGGCGTCGGTGACGAGCTGGCCCTGCGCGGCGACCTCCGTACCGGTGTACCCGGCACCCACGACGACGAAGGTGCACCGCGCGGCGCAGCTCTCGGGGTCGTCGGCGGCGGCCGCCAGCTCCACCTGCCGGGTCACATGGTCGCGCAGGTACAGCGCCTCGGGCAGGCCACGGAAGCCGTGCGCGTGCTCGGCGACGCCGGGGATGGGCAGCAGCTTGTTGACGCTGCCCGCGGCGAGGATGATCCGGTCGAAGGGCAGGGTTCCGCCGTCGCCCTCGGGTCCGGTGAAGTGGACGGTGTGCCCGTCGAGGTCGATGGAGTCGGCCTCGCCCAGGACGAGCCGTACATGGGGCAGGGTGCCGGAGAGGGAGACGGTCACCCGGCGCGGTTCCAGGATGCCGGCGGCGACCTGGGGCAGCAGGGGCAGATACAGGAAGTAGTCGGTCGGGTTCAGCAGGGTGATGTCGGCCTTGTTCCGGGTGAGCCGGGACAGGGTCCGGGCCGCCCGGTACCCGGCGAATCCGGCGCCGACGATCACAATGCGGGGTCGACTCACGGTTGACCTCCGGGGCTGTCGCGTACCTCGGGAGCCTTCCGCGTCCCCCTGGCCAAGGCCCCCAAACGTCGCCCCGGGCCGGCGCCGGTTTCCGGCACGCGGACCCGGACAGCCCCGTTCCGGCCCGGTTTCCCGCCGGGCCCCCGGGTACCCGGACGGCGACCCGTCCCCCGCCGCTGATCCGACGCGGCAGTTCCGGAGGTGCCCCCCATGCCCGAGTACGGCTATTTCCTGGCGTGCGAGGAGTTCCGTCCCGCCGAACTCGTCGAGCAGGCGAGGATGGCGGAACAGGCCGGATTCCAGTCGCTGTGGATCTCGGACCATTACCACCCGTGGAACGACGCGCAGGGCGAGAGCCCCTTCGTGTGGTCGGTGATCGGCGCGATCTCGGAGGCGGTGTCGCTGCCGATCGAGACGGCCGTGACCTGCCCGACCGTGCGGATGCACCCGGCGGTGGTGGCGCAGGCCGCGGCGACCTCCGCGGTCATGACGAACGGCCGGTTCCGGCTCGGCGTCGGCAGCGGCGAGGCCCTCAACGAACACATCCTCGGCCATATCTGGCCGCCCGCGAGCGTGCGCCTGGAGATGCTGGAGGAGGCGATCCTGATCATGCGCCGGCTGTTCACCGGCGAGGAGGTCAGCCATTACGGCGCCCACTACCGGGTGGAGAACGCCCGCCTCTACACGGTCCCCGACGAGCCGGTCCAGATCGACATCTCCGGCTTCGGCCCGGCGGCGACCTCGCTCGCGGCCCGGGTCGGCGACGGCTTCATCACGATGATGCCGGACGAGGAGCTGGTGACCCAGTTCCGCAAGGGCGGCGGGCACGCCAAGCCGGTGATGGGCGGCACGAAGGTCTGTTACGGCACCGACCGCGACGAGGCCGTACGCACGGTGCGCCGACTGTGGTCCAACCAGCTGCTGCCCGGCGAGATGGCCCAGATCCTGCCCTCGCCGCGTCACTTCGAGCAGCTGGAACCACTGGTCACCGAGCAGATGGTGAGCGAGAACACGGTGTGCGGCGACGACGTCGACGAGCACGTGGCCGAGCTGAACGCGTTCGCCCAGGCCGGCTTCGACCGGGTCTACGTCAGCCAGATCGGCCCCGACCAGCGCGGCTTCTTCGACTTCTACCGTACGAAGGTGCTGCCGCAGCTTCAGCCGTGACAAGGGGCGGGCCCACGCGATGAAACTCCATCTCCCCGTCGTCTCCGTCTACACGGTGCCCACCGACGCCCCCGAGGCGGACGGCACGCTGGCCTGGAACTCCACGACCGTGGTGATCGTCGAGGTGACGGCGGGCGACGCGACCGGCACCGGCTGGACGTACGGCCCGGCGGCGGTCGGCGACTTCCTGCGCGACCGTCTCGCACCCCTCGTCGAGGGACGCAGCGCCCTGGACATCCCCGCCGCGCACGACGCGATGTCCCGCGCGATCCGCAACGCGGGCCGCCCGGGCATCGTCGCGTGCGCGATCTCGGCGCTGGACATCGCCCTGTGGGACCTCAAGGCCCGACTCCTCGAACTACCCCTGGCCCGGCTGCTGGGCGCCTGCCGCGAGCAGGTCCCCGTCTACGGCAGCGGAGGCTTCACGACGTACCACGACACGCATCTGGCAGCGCAGTTGAACGGCTGGGTGCACGGCCAGGACATCCCGCGCGTGAAGATAAAGATCGGCGAGGACCGGGGCCGCGCGGCCCCGCGCGATGTCGCCCGGGTCCGGGCGGCCCGCCAAGTGATCGGCCCCGAGGCGGAGTTGTACGTGGACGCCAACGGCGCCTACACCCGCAAGCAGGCGATCCGCGTCGGCCACGCCCTCGCCGAGCACGACGTCGGCTGGTTCGAGGAGCCGGTGTCCTCGGACGACCTGGCCGGTCTGCGGCTGATCCGCGACTCCCTGCCGTGTGACGTCACGGCGGGCGAATACGGCTACGACCTCCCGTACTTCGCCCGCATGATCGCCGCCGGCGCGGTGGACTGCCTCCAGATCGACGCGACCCGCTGCGGCGGCCTCACGGAGTTCCTGCGCGCCGCCGCCCTCGCCCAGGCCCACGGCCTGGAGGTCTCGGCCCACTGCGCACCGCACGCCCACGCCGCCGCGGCCGCCGCGCTCCCCAACCTGCGACACATCGAGTGGTTCCACGACCACGTCCGCGTGGAGGACATGTTCTTCGACGGCGCCCTGGACCCCAGGGGCGGCACGATCACCCCGACCCAGGGCGTCGGCCACGGGCTGACGCTACGGGCGGAGGAGGTACAGGAGTTCCGGGTCGCCTAGCTGTGCTTCGGGCGCGTCAGGTAGCTGCGCTTCGGGCGCGTCAGGCCGGTCAGCCTGCGGGTCAGCTGTCGCGCGGCCAGCACCCCGGCGCCGACCGTGACCGCCCGCCCCACCCGGCCGCGATTGCGGGACAGCCACTCCTGAGGGCTTCCCGCATGGGACTCCTCGTCGAAACGCCCGTGCGCCCCGAAGTCCCGACCGTGCGGACCGTCGGCCGGCGTCCACAGGTTCCCCGGGCCGGCCTGCTCACCCTCGTCGTGCTGGGCGTCGAACCCGGTCCTCGCCAGATACCGGTCCAGCAGCCCGGGAACGACCGCGTTGGCCATCAGCGTCGCCGCCGTGGAGCCGCCCACCCAGTACTCCCGGCGTCGCCCGTGCCCGGCGGCGTGCACGATCGCCCGCGCGGCCACCTCCGGCTGGTAGACCGGGGCCACCGGCCGGGCGCGTCCCGGCATGCGGCTCAACACCCAGTCGAACTGGGGGGTGTTGAGGGCGGGCATCTGCACCATCGTCGTCCGCACCCGGCTCCCGTCACGGAGCAGCTCGCACCGCAGCGACTCGTTGAACCCCTGGATCGCGTGCTTCGACCCGCAGTACGCCGACTGCAGCGGTACCCCGCGGTAGGCGAGCGCGGATCCGACCTGCACGATCGTGCCCCGGTCGCGCGGCAGCATGTGCCGCAGGGCGGCCCGGGTGCCGAACACGTACCCCAGGTACGTCACTTCGGTCACCCGCCGGAACTCGTCCGGGGTGATCTCGGTGAACGGGGCGAAGATCCCGGCGAAGGCGTTGTTGACCCAGACGTCGATGTGCCCGAAGGCGTCGACGACCTGCTGGGCCGCGTCGTCGACGGCCTTGGCGTCGGCCATGTCCACCGTGACGACCAAGGCCTCACCACCGGCCCGTTGCACCTCGTCCGCGGCCCCGGCGAGACCCTCGCGCCCCCGGGCGAGCAGGGCGACCCGGTCGCCGCGTGCGGCGAAGGCCAGGGCCGCGGCCCGGCCGACGCCACCGCTGGCCCCGGTCACGACGACGGCCCTGCCGCGGTGCGGCAGGGCCCCCTCCCACGGCTTGCGCACCGGCCTCACGCCCGGTGGTGCGGCTGCTCGGGGTCGGTGTCGTTCGTGTCCGGCGGCACCGCGCCGGGCACGCCCGCCTCGGGCGGGCCGGCCGGCATCGGCGGATAGGGCAGGCCGAGCCCGCCGGGCGGGGCGGCCGGCGCGCTGCCGCCGACGGTGCGTCCGGGGGCGTGGCCCGGCCCGGCCGCGTGGTCCGGCGTCGGCCGGGACGCCGAGGGGCGTGCCGCGCCGCGCAGCACATACGCCACCACGCCGAGGATCGCCGCGGTGATCAGCGCCGCGGCCCAGTCCGGCAGCCCGGTGGCGAGGCCCAGCCCGAGGGCGAGCGCGAGGGCCGCGCCCGCGTACAGGGCGACGGCGCCGGAGCCGGCGTAGAGCATGGCCCGGCGACGCTGCCTGCGCGTCTGCTCGCGCAGTTCGTCGCGCACGGTCTCACGCGCCACCTGTGCCAGTTCGTCGACCAGGTGCTTGTCCAGGTGCTCAAGATGATCCAAGCGGTCCATGTCGGCCGGGTACCCGTACAGGCGTACGCATAACGCGCTCCGTCACGACCCGTACCGACGCGTGAGCCATCGCCCCACGAGTGAGGGGATCGCGTGAAACGATCTCCCTGTCCGGGCGCCCCCAACTAGGCTCGTCCGTATGGACATCCTGGGAACCACGCTGCGCGTGTGCGTCGACGACCTGGAGAGGGCAGTCCCCTTCTACGAGCGGCTCGCGGGCGGCCAAGCCCTCCGTTTCGAACGCGGCGGCGTCCAGGTGGCCGCGATCGGCTGCTTCCTGCTGATGAGCGGCCCGGAGGCGGAGCTGGAGGTGCTGCGCAAGGTCGCGGCGACGATCGCCGTCAAGGACGTCGAGGAGGCCCATCAGGTGCTCACCGAACTGGGCGCGCACATCATCGCGGGCCCGGTGCCGACCCCGGTGGGCCGCAATCTGATCGCGATGCATCCGGACGGGGCGATCTACGAGTACGTGGACCGTCAGGGCTGAGGGGAACGGGAGCATGAGCGAGCAGCACACCTATCGGGTGATCGTCCGGGGCAGCTGGGACGGGCTCACCGAAGAGGCCCGGGCACGACTGCTCGCCGGGGCCGCCGAGCACGGTCTGACCAGCATGCGGTTCACGGAGGAGGGGTCGCTCTCCTACGAGCCGTCCCCGCTCAAGCACTTCTCGATGCGCTATGTCGTGGTCTCCGACGCGGCGGAGGGCGAGGAGATGGCCGGCGCGATCGCCGAGGACCGTGCGGAGAGCGCCCTTCGCGAGCTGGGCTACGGCTTCCGTGATCTGAAGTCGACGGTCACGGACCTCGACACGATGAAGATCAACCGCAAGCCCGCATCTCGGCGGTGATCGCCCATCGCTCATGATCCCGCCAGGCCCCGTCGATGAAGAGCATGCCCGGCGAGAAGCCCTCCAGGCGGAAGCCGCAGGCGCGGGCGAGGGCGATCGAGGCGGTGTTGGCCGGCTGGACGTTGATCTCCAGCCGGTGCAGCCGCAGCGGCCCGAAGGCGTGGCCCACGACCAGGTCGAGGCCCTCCCGCATCAGGCCGCGCCCGGCCGCGTGGGCGAAGGCGCCGTAACCGAGGGCGCCGTTCTGGAAGGCGCCCTCGACGATGTTGTTGATGTTGATGAACCCGGCGATGCCCCCGCCCTCCTCCTTCGCGCAGACCAGGAACCCCGCCTTGCTCGGATCCTCGATCAGCCGCCCGGCGTACGCGGCGTACGCGGCGGCGCCGTCCGGCGGGAAGAGCCACGGGTGGTGCAGTTCCTTGCTCTCCCGGACCCGGGCCGTGAACTCCGTACCGTCCTCGTAGGTGAAGTGACGTATGCCCACTCGGGGGCCTTCGGCGAGATAGCGGGTCGCGGGGTGCGGCATTGCGCCAGCCTACGACGACCCGCTAGCGGCGGCGGCCCATGAAGTACGCCCCGACCAGCGCACCGACGACGCCCATGGCGAGCAGCGCCAGCCACAGCGGCATCGTGACCAGGGGGACCAGCAGCCGGATCTCCGTGTCGCGGGTGTTCTCGAAGATGAAGACCAGGGCGAGGACGAGGAGCACCAGCACGGCGATCCCCTTGGGGGTCAGTGCCCAGCGCCGGCCGCTCTGCGTCCCGCCCGCCTTCCTTCCGCTCCGCGACGTCGTCTTCGCGGTCATATGACAAGGATGCTCCGCCGGACACGGTCACGCACGGTGAGCGTGTCCTGGAGCTCAGTCGATCACCGGGAGCTGGATCACCCCCGTGTCCCCGGGCGCGCTGACCACGGTCACCGGCTTGATCCCCCGGTTCCCGAAGTACGCGTCGTCACTCGCCGCGATCACGAACCGCAGCCGGTGCCCCCTCTCGTACCGGTGCACGATCCCCGGCAGGGTCACGGTGAAGCTCTGGGTGACGTCGGGCACGCGGACCGGTGCGACCAGCCGGTGCACCAGCGTCCGGGTGCCGTCGGGCGCGACGTCGTACAGCTTGGCGAACAGGACGAGCTTGTCGGCGGCGTCCCCGGAGTGCTGGGTCCGCTCGGCCTTCGGGGAGACGACCTTCAGGGTGGCCCGGGGCGCGCCCACGACGTCGGTGGTGCGTGTGAGCGGTTCGCTGGTCCAGTCGAGGTAGGTGCCCTTGGTGTCGTACGGCGCCGGGTCCGGGAGACCGATGGCTCCGGCGAGTGAGCTCTCGGAGTGGCTGGTGGGGACGAGCCAGTTGGTGTAGGTGCGGCTGCCGCGGGCCACCTTGCTGCGGTTGTCGACGAGCTTGCCGTCGCCGGAGAGGTAGAGCGTCCGGCTGAGCGCGGGGACGCGGTCCGCGGTGGCGTAGGTGCCGTCGGGATCGGTGATCCAGTCGCGGTAGTAGGCGAAGGCGGGCCCGGTGTCGACGTTCCTCTTGTCCAGGTAGCGGTCGAACCAGGCGAGGATGCGCCGGCCCACGTAACTGGTCTCCAAGTTCCCCTGGCCGAGGTTGAGTTCCCCGGCGGCCTGGTCGGTGATGCCTCCGCTGTGACCCCAGGACTGCCAGATCATCTTCGTCGGCGTCCCCCGCTCCTTGAGCGTCCTGTACGTCGCCGTCGCCTCGTTGAGGTTGAAGAGGCTGTCGGCCTGGCCCTGGACGAGGAGGGTGGGTGCCTTGACGCGGTTCAGGTACGAGACCGGCGAGACGCCGCGCGCGTAGGCGAGGAGCTCGGCGGTCTGCTTCGCCGGGAAGCGGCCGGAGTTGAGGGTGCGGACGGTGTCGCAGGCCTTGGTGACGAAGTGGAGGCAGGCGAGGGAGTTGATGCGGGAGGGGTCGAGGCTCGGCTGGAGCAGCGGCTGGCCCTCGCCTATGAGGTAGAAGCCGTTGGCCCACTGCCATTTGAAGGCGCCGGGCACACTGCCGTCGGCCATGACGTTGTTCGGGGCGAGGGAGTGGGCGAGGTCGTTCCAGGTGATCATCGGCACCAGCGCGTCGAGGCGCTGGTCGACGGCCGCCGTGGCCAGTTGGATGGCCCCGCCGTAGGAGCCGCCCACCATGCCGAGGCGCGGGTCGCCCGGGGCGTCGAGGGCGACGAAGTCGGTCTTCGTGCCGCCGTCGGCGGCGCGGCTGCCGCCAAGGAAGTCGATCAGCCGGGCGGCGGCGACACCGTCGATGGTGGGGTCGTCGAGCGAGATCAGACAGCCGGACTCACCGAAGCCGAGCCCGGAGTAGACGAGGGAGACGTACCCGCGCTGGGCGAAGGCCTTGCCGATGGCGTCGGTGGACCCGTCGGACTTGCTGCCGCCGAAGCCGTTGGTGGCGAGGACGGCGGGTGCGGGGTGGGCGCGGTCCACGCCCGCGGGCCGGTACAGGTCGGCGTCGACGGTGCAGGTGCGGCCGCCTGCCTGGACGGTGAACTTCAGGGCGGTGACGGTGAACTGGCCGCTCGCGGCGGCGGGAGCGGTGAGCGCGAGGGGTGCGGTGAGCGTGGCGCCGAGCACGAGAGCGAGCGGGGTCCGGAATCTGGGCACACGTCGGGACACGGAGACCTCCACACTGAGGCACGTTGAGACAGCCCTGTTTACCGACCAGTAAGTACTGGTCGGTTGTCATGGTGTGACACGTGTCAGACGAGGTCAATCACTGGGAAGAGGGTTATTGACGGAGATTCAGTGGAGAGCGGTCAGCGCAGAGCCGACTCGTCGAGGGTCAACTCACCCGCATCGGCGTCGAGTTCCGCACCCACCCCGAAGGGGATCGTCAGCGCGCCTGCGCAGTGGCCGAAGCCGAACTCCGCCACGACGGGCACACCGAGGCCGCCCAGCCGGTCCATGAACAGCGCACGCACCCGCTCGTACGGCTCGCACTCCAGCCATGACCCGAGCAGCACCCCGCGCACCCCGTCGAACGCGCGGGCACGCAGGAGTTGGGTGAGATAGCGGTCGAGCCGGTACGTCTCCTCGCCCACGTCCTCCAGGCACAGCAGGCCACCGCGTGCGGAGTTCCGGGCATGCGGGGTGCCCGCCTCGGCGGCGAGCAGACAGAGACAGCCGCCGAGCGTGACACCCCGTGCCCGCCCCGGGACCAGCGCGGAGCCGGTGGAGGTGATCGTGCGCACCGACTCCGGCTCGAACAGCGTGGCCTTCAGATGCTCCTGCGCCCGCCCGTTCTTGATGAAGTCGATGCCCGCCGCCATCGGCCCGTAGAGCGTGGCCAGACCCAGTCGCGTGGCGAACGCCTCGTGCAGCACGGTGATGTCGCTGAACCCGACGAACACCTTCGGCCCGGCCGCCCGCATCGCCTCCCAGTCGAGGAGATCGACCATCCGCTGGGCCCCGTATCCGCCCCGAGCGCACAGCACCGCGTCCACGGAGGGGTCGCACCAGGCGGTCTGCAGATCGGCGGCCCGGTCGGTGTCCGTGCCCGCCAGATAGTCGAACTCGCCGTGCCGGTCCAGCACATGGGGCGCCACCACCGGGTCGAGATCCCAGCCGCGCAGCATGTCGAGCCCGGCCTGCAGCCGCTCCTCGGACACCGGCCCGCTGGGGGCTACGACGGCCACGCGGGCGCCGGGGGCGAGACGGAACGGCCGTACAAGGGGCCGTACGGGATCGTTCACTTGGTGAGCTCCAGTGTCGGGATGCCGGGCGGGTTCAGCCCGAAGACCTGGGCGTACAGGGAGAGTTCGGACTCCAGGACCCGGATCATCGTCTCCGCGCGCCGGAATCCATGCCCCTCCCCCTCGAAGGCGACGTAGGCGTGCGGCACCTGGCGTCCCTGCATACGGGCGAGGAAACGTTCACACTGCGCGGGCGGGCAGATCACGTCGTCCAGGCCCTGGAGCAGCAGGAAGGGCGCGGTGAGACGGTCGGCGTGGGCGGCGGGTGAGCGTTCCGCGTAGCGTGCGGGCACCTCGGCGAGCGGTCCGACAAGGGACTCCAGGTACTGCGACTCGAAGTCGTGGGTCTCTCCGTCGCCCCAGCCGGCCAGGTCGAGGATGGGGTAGAGGATGGTGCCGCAGGCGTAGACGTCGGTGGCGGTGAGCGACGCGGCCGTGGTCCAGCCGCCCGCGCTGCCACCGCGGATGGCGAGCCTGGCTCGGTCGGCGGTGCCCTCGTCGGCGAGGGCGAGCGCGACCGCCGCGCAGTCCTCGACGTCGACCACGCCCCACTGCTCGCGCAGCCGGTTGCGGTACTCCCTGCCGTACCCGGTGGAGCCGCCGTAGTTGACCTCGGCGACCCCGATGCCACGCGAGGTGAAGTAGGCGATGGCCAGGTCGAGCACGAGGGGCGCCCGCGAGGTGGGGCCGCCGTGCGCCCGGACGACGAACGGCGGCGGTGTCTCGGCGGGGGCGACGCAACCGGGGTTGTGGGGCGGGTAGATGTGCGCGTGGATCTCGTCCCCGGCGGGGCCGGTGAAGGTGCGGATCTGCGGCTCGGGGTAGTAGGCGGGGTCGACGGCGTCGTCGTGCTCGGCGCCGATGACCCGGGCCCGGCCGGTGCACGTGTCGAGTTCGACCACCTCGTGGGCGCTGCGCGGGCTGGCGCCGACGGCGGCAATCCGCTCGCCGTACACCGCGAGGGTCGGCTCGAACTCCGTCCAGGGGCCCGCTGCGTCGACGATCTCGCCGGTCTCGGGGTCCAGCACGCCGAGGGCGGTCGACCCGCGACCGTGCACCACGGCGACGAGCCCGCACGCCAGCGGGGCGAACCAGCGCAGGCCCGGCTTCCACAGCGGCCCGCCGAACTCCTCCTCACGCGGGCACAGCGGTTCACCGTCCCGGTAGAGGTTCCACCAGCCGCTGCGGTCGCTCACGTACAGCAGCCGCCCGTCGCCCGACCAGTCGACCTGGGCGATCGACTCCTCCGGCCCACCGGCGAAGGTCCGCGCGCTGCCGAGCGTGCCGTCGGCGCCGACGTCGGCGACCAGCAGCTCCGTGCCGTCCCACGGCATCCGCGGATGGTCCCAGGCGAGCCATGCCGCTCGCCGCCCGTCGGGCGAGATCCGCGGCCCGGTGACGAACCGGTGCCGGACGTCGGTGAGTTCGCGTACGCCGTCCCGGTCCTCGGCCGCCGAGCCGTCCAGCGGGACAGCGGCCAGGACGCGCCGCACA
Organism: Streptomyces sp. V4I8; assembly: GCF_041261225.1. Taxonomy (GTDB): domain Bacteria; phylum Actinomycetota; class Actinomycetes; order Streptomycetales; family Streptomycetaceae; genus Streptomyces. The sequence goes on along the minus strand of NZ_JBGCCN010000001.1, from coordinate 8,468,024 downwards.
TCGGTGGGCCCGTCCCCCGTGAACTCCTCCAGCACGCACCACACTTCGCCGAGTCCGAGCCGCAACTGCGGCTCCGCCCAGCGAAGTCCACCGCCCACCTGCGAGACGGGAGTGAGCGGACGCGGCTCGCTGCCCTCCTCGTACCGGTAGAGCCGCTGGTCGGCGAAGTCGACGAAGACGACGAGCGGCCGCCCGTCGACCACCGCACCGGCCCAGGGCTGTCCGCCGTACTCGACGACCCGGCTGCGCACGTTCCACGGGGCGGGCAGGACGGACTCCTCCGTGCCGTCGGCCCGACGCCGCACCAGGGTGCGCCGGCCGCCCTCCGTGGGCCGTGGCTCGGTCCACCACGCCTCGTCGCCGACGAAGCCCACGTACTCGGGGTGCCCGTCGTGGGTGGCGGCGAGGGCCGCGTCGATGGGCGAGGGCCAGGAACCGTACGCCAGCGTCCGCACTGTCTCTCCCGTCTCGGCTAGGCCGTGCGCAGAAAGCGGTCGAGGACGCGTACCCCGAAGTGCAGCGCCTCCACCGGCACGCGCTCGTCGACGCCGTGGAACATGGCCCCGTAGTCGTAGCCCTCCGGCAGCTTCAGCGGGGAGAAGCCGTAGCCGGTGATGCCGAGCCGTGAGAACTGCTTGGCGTCCGTGCCGCCGGGCATGCAGTACGGCACGACGTGCCCCTCGGGCGCGAACTCCTCGACGGCGGCGCGCATCCTGGCGTACGTCGGCGAGTCCACCGGCGACTGGAGGGCCACCTCGCGATGGTGGAACTCCCAGTCCACGTCGGGCCCGGTGAGTTCGTCGAGGGTGGCACGGAACTCGTCCTCGGCGCCCGGGAGACAGCGGCCGTCGACGTAGGCCACGGCCTCCCCCGGGATGACGTTGACCTTGTAACCGGCTTCCAGCATCGTCGGGTTGGCGCTGTTGCGCACGGTCGCCTCGACCAGCTTGGCCACCGGGCCGAGCTTCTCCAGCAGGCCGTCCACGTCGTCCAGGTCGGCCTCCAGGCCGTACAGCGCGGCGAGTTCGGCGAGGGCGGCGCGGACCGTCGGGGTCAGCCGGAGCGGCCACTCGTGGGCGCCGATGCGGGTGACTGCGGCGGCGAGGCGGGTCACCGCGTTCTCCCGGTTGGGCCGGGAGCCATGCGCGGCCCGCCCGCGGGCCGTGAGCTTGACCCAGCCGGTGCCTCGCTCCCCCGCCGCGATCGGGTAGATCTGCCGCCCGCTGCCGTCGTGCACCGTGAAGGCGCCGGACTCGCTGAAGCCCTCGGTACAGCCCTCGAAGAGCCCCGCGTGCCGGTCGGCGAGGAATCCGGAGCCGTCCTCGGCGCTCGCCTCCTCGTCGGCGGTGAACGCGATCACGACATCCCGGCGGGGCCGTACGCCCTCCCGGACCCAGGCCCGGACGACGGCCAGGATCATCGCGTCCATGTTCTTCATGTCGACCGCACCCCGGCCCCAGACCACGCCGTCGCGGATCTCCCCGGAGAAGGGGTGCACGCTCCACTCGGCGGCCTGCGCGGGCACCACGTCCAGATGACCGTGCACGAGCAGCGCGTCGGCCGACGGGTCGGTGCCCTCGAATCGGGCGACGACGTTCGTACGGCCCTTGGTGCGCTCCAGCATCGTGGGCTCCAGGCCCGCCTCGGCCAGCCGCGCGGCGGCGTACTCGGCGGCGGGCCGCTCCTGGCAGTCGCCGCCGCCCCCGTTGGTCGTGTCGATGCGGATGAGGTCCGAGGTGAACGTCACGACCTCGTCCAGTGCCTGTTGGTCAGCCATACTGCTCCTCCACCGCGGCCGAGACGATCGTGGTGACCGCCTTGAAGGTACGGATTCCCTCGTACATGCGCTCGCTCGTGTACGCCACCTTCCGCTCCCCGATCCGTCGGACACCCGGGACGACGGTGGCGGCCATGGCGAGATGCTCGGCGTCGAATTCGAGCGCGACGGTGAACGGCCCGTCGCTCACCGGCGTCTGACGGACCGCCAGCGCGGCCGCCTCCTTGGCGGCGGCCCGGATGTCGGCGGCGGTCCTGGCCGGCGTACGGCACACGGCCGCGTACCGCGAGACATGGTCCTTGACGGCGACTTTCAGCGCCTCGGGCGCGTACCCGAGCGCGTCCTCGCAGGCCACGTCGTCGCCGGTGACGAACACGACGGGCACGCCGTACTCGGCGACGACATGCGCGTTCAGCAGCCCCTCGCTCGCCCGTACGTCGTTCAGCCACACCCCGGTGACGGAGTTGGCGAGGTAGGTGTGGGCGAGGACGCCCTCCATGCCGGCGCCCGCGTGGTAGCCGACGAAGGCGATGCCGTCCACGTCGCCGTGCTGCACGCCCTCGACCATGGACAGCGACTTGTGCCGGCCGGTGAGCATCTCCACCCGCTCGTCGAGCCGTTCGAGCAGCAGATTGCGCATCGTCCAGTGGGCCTCGTTGACGACGACCTCGTCGGCACCCCCGTCGAAGAAGCCCAGAGCAGCGGCGTTGACGTCCGAGGTGAACATTCCCCGGCACCGCTCCCACTGCGGCGTCCCGGGCAGTACGTCGGCCGGCCAGGTCACGCCGGTGGCACCCTCCATGTCGGCGCTGATCAGGATCTTCATGTGGATTCACGTTACGCGTCGGCGGGGGAACTTCCTACGAATCGGAGAGCGGTATCCAGGACGGGTCTCGTCACCGCAGCAGGCACCTGAGGACGTCCGCCGCGTGCGTCCACAGCAGCAGTCCCCCTGCGCCGGGGACCACGTGCCGGCGGACCGTCGGCACATGGGACAGCAGTGGCTCGCTCAGCCGGTGCGAGTGGAAGGGGCTCGTGTCCCGCTCGCCGTACCAGAGGTCGACGGGGACCGTGACGCGCCGTAGGTCGAGTGGCCACCGGCCCAGGGTGAGGACCGCGTCGCGGGCGTATCCGGCCGGGCCCTGGGCGAAGCCCTCGGCCACCGCCCGGCGGCATGCCCGCGCGAACGACGGGTCGTCGACGAGGGCACGGTCCACGCCGGCACAGTGGGAGGTCATCGCCTCCCACAGGGTGTCCGGGCCGGCCCACGCGGCGAAGTGCTGCTCCGCGCGCCCCGGGTCGATGCGCACCGCTTCGACCAGGGGCCGCACCCGTGCGTCGAGTACGTCCGCGAGTCCCGGGTCGGTCATGTCGCCGCCGCCGGAGACCACGGCCACGGCGGAGGCCACGCCGTGCGCGGCGCAGGCCAGGGCGAAGGGCGCGCCCTGGGAGAACCCGACCATGCGCGGGACGCCCAGGCCGCGCGCCGACGCGAGGGCCGCCACGTCGTGCGGCCAGTCGGGCAGGGTGCGCCCGGGCTGGGGGTCCGAGACGCCGAGCCCCGGCCGGTCCACCGAGACCAGCCGCACCCCCAAGTCCGTGAGCAGGTGGGTGCCGAAGCCGAGCGACCGGCTGGTGGCGGCTCCGGGGCAGAGCAGCACCGGCTCGCCGTCGGGCGGCCCCCACTCGGCCCAGCCGAGCCGGCGGCCGTCGGGCAGCGGGAGCCGCCCCCGGCGCTGCGGAGGCCCCGCGCCGAGGTCGGGGCGGGGTCCGCACGGTGTGGTCGGGGCCGCGCTCATCAGGCCAGCGCCACGAGATCGGCGTACGTGTCGTTCCACAGGTCCTCTACGCCGTCCGGCAGCAGGATGATCCGTTCCGGCTGGAGGGCCTCCACGGCGCCCTCGTCGTGGGTGACGAGGACGACGGCGCCCTGGTAGGTGCGCAGGGCCCCGAGGATCTCCTCGCGGCTCGCCGGGTCGAGGTTGTTGGTCGGCTCGTCCAGCAGCAGCACGTTGGCCGAGGACACCACCAGCGTGGCGAGGGCCAGCCGGGTCTTCTCGCCGCCGGACAGCACACCGGCCGGCTTGTCCACGTCGTCACCGGAGAACAGGAACGAGCCGAGCACCTTGCGGATCTCCACCGTGTCCAGGCCGGGCGACGATCTGCGCATGTTCTCCAGCACCGTGCGGTCCGGGTCGAGCGTCTCGTGCTCCTGCGCGTAGTAGCCGAGCTTGAGTCCGTGGCCCTCGACCACCTGGCCGGTGTCGGGCTTCTCCACGCCGGCCAGCAGCCGCAACAGGGTCGTCTTCCCGGTGCCGTTCAGACCGAGGATCACCACGCGCGAGCCGCGGTCCACGGCCAGGTCGACGCCGGCGAAGACCTCCAGTGAGCCGTACGCCTTCGACAGGCTCTCCGCGGCCAGGGGTGTCCTGCCGCAGGGGGCCGGTTCGGGGAAGCGGAGCTTGGCCACCTTGTCGGCGCGCCGCTCCTCCTCCAGCCCCGCCAGCAGACGTTCCGCGCGGCGGGCCATGTTCTGTGCGGCGACCGCCTTGGTGCCGGCGCGCAGCCGGTTGGCCTGGTAGGTGAGGGCGGCGGCCTTGCGTTCGGCGTTGCTGCGCTCCCGCCTGCGGCGGCGCTCGTCGGCGCTGCGCTGGGTCTGGTACCGCGCCCAGCCCATGTTGTAGACGTCCAGGGCGCAGCGGTTGGCGTCCAGGTGGAACACCTTGTTGACGACCGTCTCGATCAGGTCGAGGTCGTGCGAGATGACCACGAACCCGCCCTGGTAGTGCTTGAGGAAGTCGCGCAGCCAGACGATCGAGTCGGCGTCGAGGTGGTTCGTCGGCTCGTCCAGGAGCAGGACGTCCGCGTCCGAGAAGAGGATGCGGGCCAGCTCCACCCGCCTGCGCTGGCCGCCGGAGAGGGTGCGCAGCGGCTGGTCCAGGACGCGGTCGGGCAGGCCGAGGCTGGCGGCGATGGTGGCGGCCTCGGCCTCGGCCGCGTAGCCGCCCTTGGCGAGGAACTCGCTCTCCAGCCGCTCGTAGGTCCGCAACGCCTTCTCCTGGGCGGCACGGGGCCCGTCCGCGATGCGGTTCTGGCACTCGCGCAGGGCCCGGATCACGGCGTCCAGGCCGCGCGCGGACAGAATCCGGTCCAGGGCCAGTACGTCGAGGTCTCCGGTGCGCGGGTCCTGCGGCAGATAACCGACCGCTCCGGCGCTGGTGACGGTGCCGCCGGCCGAGGGGCCTTCGCCGGCCAGGCATTTGGTGAGGGTGGTCTTGCCCGCGCCGTTGCGGCCGACGAGGCCGACGCGGTCGCCTTTGGCGATGCGGAAGGACGATTGCTGGAGCAGGACGCGGGCGCCTGCGCGCAGTTCGAGGTCGGTGGCGGTGATCACGGGAAGCAGGGCTCCGGGCAGTGGTTCGGTGAGGGGGTGCGGCAGCCGTGGGGGAAGCCGGGGCCGGGTGGTTCCGGGCCCCGGCTTCCCCCACGGCGGGTGGGTCACTTGACGGCTGTGGCGATGGGCAGCACGCCGCCGGCGCTGTACTGGACCGACCGCACCGTGAAGCCGGCCGCCGTCAGCTGGGCGCGTACGTCGCTCTCGTCGGCGAAGTTCAGATACGTCGCCCGGACGATGTCACCCATGAGGGACAGTTCGCGGCGCAGATCGTCCTCGCCTATGCCGTACTTCCCCCAGGCCGCGGCGTGCTCCGGGGCCTCCCACGGCGGCGGGGGCGGCGGGGTGAGGAAGCTGATCAGCAGCCGGCCGCCGGGCCGCAGTGCCCGGTGGAAGCTCCGGTACAGGCCGGTCAGCCGCTCCGGGTCGGACTCGTACATGTTGAGGCCGTTGCTGACGACGAGGTCGAACTCCGCCTCGGCGCCGAGGTTCCAGGCGTCCTCGTGACGGAAGGACGTGCGGTCGGCGAGCCCGTATCGCCGGGCGTTCTCCTCGGCGTACCGCAGGGACTCGGTGTCGAGGTCGACGCCCACCAGCCGTACGTCCTCGATGCCCCGGTAGTCCTGGGTGAGCAGGTCGTCCATGACTCCGGAGGGGATGGATGCCAGGGTGGCGCCGTCGGTGACGCACTCGGCGACGAGTGCCCGGAAGCGGTGGTAGCGCTCACGGGCCCGGCACAGCAGGGAGTCGTTGAGCAGCCAGTGTTCCAGCGGGGTGACGGGGCCCTCGGGGGCGTTGCGGAAGATGTACGACGTCCAGTAGCCGTTCAGGCCGCGGTTGTGCAGCAGGAAGCGGCCGAGGTCGAACTGCTGGAGTTCATGGAGCAGTTCGAGGGTGTCCGCCAGGGGCAGGACGAGCCGGTCGGCTGCGCGCAGCCGGCGCTCGATGTCCGCCGCGATCCGCTCGGTGCTCGCCGCGTCGGTGATCCTGGTGCCGGTGTGGTGGGAAACGGTTGATGCCATGGTCGGGTTCTCTCCGGGAGTCGGGGCGGGGGCGTCGGGCCGTCAGACCGTCCAGCCGATGCGGGCGAAGCCGGCGCGCACGGTGGGGTGGGCGAGCATTCCGGCGTTGCCGAGGGCCCGCAGGACGTTCTTGACGATCGGCACGTCGGGGGTGATCTCGAACCCGGCGTACAGCGACTCCACGGAGGCGCGGGCCTGTTCGCGGTCGTCGATGAGGGTGCTGAGCAGCTCGGTGTTGAACTGCTTCTCGGACTCCACGGACAGGTAGAGGGTGACGAACTCCGCGAGGTGGGTGCCGATGGCCTCGCGGAAGTCCTCGGGGATCTCCCGCCACAGATGGGTCATCAGGTCGAAGAAGAACGCGTAGTGCCGGGACTCGTCGTTCATGTGGTCGTTGACGTAGTACTTGATCGAGGGGTGCACGCCGGGGCTGTTGAAGAACTCGACGAGTTCGCGCACGAGGGTCGTCTCGAAGCAGCAGTTGGCGAGGACCTCGAAGACGTCGTGGTAGCGAGGGTCGAGCTTGTCGCGGATCTCGCTGACGGCGCGCCGGGAGTCCGGCAGCGCGTAGTCGATGTCGCTCAGGTGCGGGTAGCGCTGGCGCAGCTGGAGGATCATGTCCTGGGCGAGGTAGACGTGGTAGTACTCGTCGATCACGATCGAGTAGGTGTTGAGCCTGGTCTCCTCGGTGAACGTCACGGGCAGGTCCCCGTGGAGGACCTTGGAGCAGGCCGAGACGATCTCCTTGATCTCCAGGTTCACGATGTCGTGCAGGTACTTGTACAAGGACTGCACAAGGATGTCGTCCTTGGCGGCCTGTCCGAGCGTCCGGACCTCCTCGGCCAGCAGCAGGGGCTGCTTGTCCTCGGGGAAGAAGAAGCCGCTCTGTGTGAAGTCGATGGTCTTGCGGGGGCGGGTGCGGACGGAGGAGCGGGCCTCCCAGCGCTCCGTGTACTGCGCGGTCAGGCTGGACAGCGTCCGCTCGGACGGGGCGTTCTCCTGCCGGAGGGTGGTCATGACGAGCCTCTTTCCGGGCGCGCCGGCACGGTGGTCGGCCGGCGCGGCCTGTCGATGACGGGGAGAGGGGCGGGTGAGGGCGGCACTGGACGCGCCCTCACCCGCGGTGTGATGAGGGGTCGAGGTCGAGAAGCGGTGAAGGTCGAGGAGCGGTGTAGGTCGAGGAGCGGGCCGGGTCAGCCGGTTCCGGTCACCGCGTCGGACCGGTCCGGGGCCTGCTCGCCGGCCGCCGCGCGGGGCTTGAGGAAGGCCAGCGGTACGGCCACGACGGTGGCCACGGCCATCACTCCCGCGGTGACGACGGCGTCACCGGTGAACAGGCTGCTCGCGACCCCGGTGAACAGGGTGACCAGCAGCGCCCGGCCGCTCATGTTCAGCGAGGACGCCGCCCCCTGCAGTTCGGGGAAGACCTGGAGGGACCGGCCGAAGACGACCGGGTAGACGGCGGCGAAGCCGACGCAGAACACGGCCAGCGAAACGGTGGTGGACACCGGACCGTCGCCGAAGGCGAGGAACAGCACGACACCGGTCACGGCGGCGGCGATGCTGCACGCCACGGTGCGCCCGGGACCTCCGACGAGGGTCATGAGCTTCGTGGCGAAGAGGCTGGTGACGGCGAACGACGCGACGATGACCAGCAGATTGCCCGCGAAGGCCAGCGTGGACAGCCCGAAGGTGTCCGTGTACAGGAACGAGCTGGCGGCGATGAACACCATGTACGCCGCGAACAGCAGGCTGGGCACGAGCGACGCGGCGACGAACTCCCTGCTGCCCAGCAGCCGTCGGTAGTCGCCCGCCACCTGCCGGACGCCGACCTTGACCCGCTCGGTCCTGGTCTCGGGCAGGAACAGCGCCATGAGCAGCAGCGACACCAGGGTGATACCGAAGACCACCGCGTAGTTGCCGCGCCAGCCGATGGTGCGGTTGACCACGCCGCCGAGAGCCGGGGCGGCCGTCATGAAGGTGGACATGGCGGCGTTGGTCAGCCCGAACATCTTGAGCAGCTGCGTGCCCTCGTAGACGTCCGCGATGATCACGAAGACGAGCACCACGGAGGTGCTGGCGCCGATGCCCTGTACGAACCGGGAGGCGAGCAGGAACTCGATGGTCGGCGCGATCGCGCAGCCCAGCGCTCCGACCAGCATGACGGCGTTGCCGATCAGCATGACGCCGCGCCGGCCGAACCGGTCGGACAGCGGTCCGTAGACGAGGGCGCCCAGGCAGTAGCCGAAGAAGTTGTAGGTGACGGTGAGTTGGACCGACGACTCGGACGCGTCCAGCGCCCGTGCGATGTCGGGGAAGCTGGGCACGGACATGTCCAGCTCGATGATGGTGCCGATCAGCGCCACGACGAGCAGCGCGGGCAGGAATCTGTTGTTGTTCATGGCCTCGTGAGGGAAGGGCCGGGCGCGGTCGGACCCCGGGGCCGCGCGAGGGCGCGACGGACCGCGGGCACGCCGGATACCGGCCGGATGAAGAGGGTGGGCACGTGGAACCGCGCCGTGCCGGGAGCTGCGGAGCTCACGGCAAGGTCAGCGGTGCGTGGTGAGTCTTCGAATCAGCGGCCACCAGGTGGCCTGCGCGTTGCGTGGCCTACGGCCCGCTCGCTCGCCACCTGTGGCGCGTGACGCCGACTGCAACGTGTCCCCTTCTGAGCGTTCCCCGGTACGAGGCCGACCGTCGATACGAGTGTGGTCCTCGCTACGGGTTCGGTCCTCGATACAAGATTGGTCGTCGCTCATCGTAGCCACATCGTCGCCGGTCGCCACAACTCGTTTTCTCACCCGGGTCCGCCGATCCGGGTGAGCACTTCCTTGGCGAACAGCTCGGGTCGCTCCAGGTGCGGCATGTGGGAGGCGCCCGGGACGACCGCCGTCTGTCCGCGCGGTACGGCCCGGGCGTAGGCCTCGCAGGCCCGGGCGGGCACGAAGTCGTGCTCCCCGCCCAGGAACAGGGTGGGGACGTCCAGGCCGGGCAGCTGCTCACTGCGCGTGTAGGAGCGCAGGCCGCCGGTCACGCGGAACTCGGTGGGCCCCCACAGGGCGTCCCGCACCGACGTGACCGTGCCGAGGGTCGCGTCGACCAGTTCGTCGGGCCATTCGACGCGGCACATATGGCGCTCGGCGAAGACGAGCGCCGCCTCCCGGTACGCGGCGGTGTCGTACCGGTCGGTGCGCAGGGCGTCGCTGATGGCCTGGGCCGTCCGAGGCGGCAGTCGGAACAGCAACTGCCGCATGTCCTCCTCGTACTTGCGGACGTTCAGCACCGGCGAGACCAGGACCAGCCAGTCGGGGCGGTGGGTGCCGCGCAGCGCGAAGTCGCAGGCGATCATCGTGCCGAAGGAGTGGCCGAGGAGGTGGAAGCGCCGCAGGCCGAGGGTGGTGACGAGGACGTCGAGTTCGTCCACGAGGCGTTCCAGCCGCCAGGGCCGCCCGTCGGTGGGCCACGGTGTGGAGCGCCCGCAGCCCGTCTGGTCGTAGACCACCACGGGATGGCCGGGCAGGGCGTCGGCGAGGGGCCGCAGATAGTCGTGGGGGGTGCCGGGGCCGCCGTGGACGGTGACCAACGGGGTGCCCGGGGCGCCGGGGTTGAGGATGTCGTACCAGATCCGGCCGCCAGGTACGGCGCACCGCGCGCCGCTGGTCAGCTCACTCACCGTTGTCTCCCCGTGCGAGGTGGGCGCCGATCGTGGCGACATGCGGCATCCCGTTCATGCTGAGGTGGTTGCCCGGCACCGGAACGTTCCGGAAGCGGCCTCGGGCCAGCCGCCGCCAGTGCGGGGCCTGGTCGGCGGGGAACTCCTCGATCTCCTCCTGGTGGGAGAAGAACAGGACGTCTCCGGCGTACGGGCGGGCGGTGTAGGCGTGCATGGCCCGGTTGTGCCGCTGCCAGGCGCGCAGATAGCGGGGCAGGAAGTCGGCGGACAGCAGCGCCTCGAACTCGGTGCCCCGGGCCCGGTCGGCGATCAGGCGGATCCGGTCATCGAGGGTGGGCTGTGCCGCCAGTTCCTCGCCGGTCACGTCCAGCCGGGCCAGGCCGTAGCGCATGAGGTAGTCGAGGATGTCGTCGTCGGTCATCTCGCGGGGCAGGTTGCCGGGGGCGGGGCTGTCGATGAGCACGACCCCGGGCCGGTGGGCGTCGCTCCGGTCGAGTTGCTGGGCCATCTCGTAGGCGACGAGGCCGCCGAACGACGAACCGCCCAGCCGGTAGGGCGGCTTGAGCCCGAACTCGGCGAGCTGTTCGAGGTAGTGGGCCGCCATCTCCTCGACGGTGTCGAGGGCGGCGGTGCCGGTGCCGGCGAGGAGCGGCGAGCGGATCGCGTACACGGCCTGGTCGTCCGGCAGACAGGCGGCGAGGTCCCGGTAGAAGAAGACGTCTCCGCCAATGGGGTGCACGAGGACCAGCGGCGGGCGTGTGTGCGGGGCGCCGGGCTTGATCACCACGAGGTTCTGAGGCCCGTCGGCCTCGGGTCGGGATCCGGTGCGCAGCTCGTCCAGCGCCTCCGTGAGGGCCTGTGGGGTGTGTCGTTCCAGTGCCATGAACTCGACGCGGACGCCGGTCAGTTGGTGGATGCGGGCGACCAGCTGTACGGCGGCCAGGGAGTCGCCGCCGTGGGCGAAGAAGTCGTCGTCGGGGTGGATCGTGTCTACGCCGAGGACTGTGCGCCAGGCGTGTTCCACCGTGGTTGCGGTCTCGTTCGTCTGCGGCGCCGTTGGGGCTGGTCGCGCCCCGCGGCGGAGCCGCATATCGATACAGCCCCGCGCCCCTGGAGGGCGTTGCAGAACCCCTGTTGAATTCGTGGGGGTGGCTTCCAGCCAATGCTCCTGCCGGGCGAAGGCGTAACCCGGCAGCGGCACTCGGCCCCCTGTCGTCAGGCCGTGCAGCGCCTCTGCGTCTACATGCGCTCCTGCCGCCCAAGCCGTGCCCACTGCGTGCAGCGCCGCGACCGGCTCCTCGTGCCCGGCGTCGGCGGCCGACGGCATGGTCGGCACCACCAGGCGGCCGGCGCGTCCCGGGTGGCGGCGGGCCGCTCGGGCGAGGACCTTGCCGGGGCCCACTTCCAGTAGTACGGCGTCCCGCAGGCGTTCGTCGCCGTACAGGGTGCTCAGCGCGTCGTGGAAACGCACGGTTCGACGCAGGTGGTCGCGCCAGTACGCGGGGCGGCGCACTTCGTCGGGTCCGGCCCAGTCGCCGGTCAGGTCGGAGACGAACGGCAGCTCGGGTTCCCGCAGCCGGACGCGTTCCAGGGCGCCGCCGAAGCGGTCGAGGACCGGGTCCAGCAGGCGGGAGTGGAAGGCGCGTGAGACTTCTACGCGGCGGGCCGTGACGCCCTCGGCGGCCAGTTCCGCGGTGAGCGCGTCGACGGAGTCGGCGGGGCCGGAGACCACGCAGCTCGTGGCGTCGTTGACCGTGGCCAGATCCAGGCCGTGCCGGTCGAGTCGGGGCCGTACCCGGTCCTCGGGCAGGGGTACGGCGAGCATCGCGCCGGGGGGCGTGTCCGAGAGCAGGCGGCCGCGCTCGGCGACCAGCGTGAGCGCGTCCTCCGTCGAGAGCACGCCCGCCACGCAGGCGGCCGGGTAGGCCCCCAGGCTGTGGCCGATCACGGCCGCCGGACGGATGCCGAGGTCCGTGAACCACCGGGCCAGCGCGTACTCGACGACGAACAGGGCGACATGGGTGAACCGCGTGTCCCCGACCCGGTCGGTGCGGCCGAGCAGGTCGGCCTCGGAGGCGTCGGCGCCGAGGTGGTCGCGCAGCAGCTCCCGGCAGTGGTCGACATGGGCCCGGAAGCCGGGCTCGGTCGCGTACAGGGCGCGGCCCATGTCCCGGTACTGGGCGCCCTGCCCGGGGAACAGGAACACGACGGGGCGGCCGGGGCGGTGGGTGACGGGGGCGCGCTCCGGTTCGGCCAGGCGGTCGAGGAGGTCCTGTTGCCCGTCGGCGACGACGACGCGGTGGTGCGGGAAGCGGTGCCGGGCCGTGTTGAGGGTGTACGCCAGCCGCTCCAGCGGGACGTCCGGGTGCTCGGCGACATGGCGGGCCAGGGCCTGCGACTGCCGGTCCAGGGCGTCCGGTGCGGGCGCGGAGACGATGAACAGGGTGTGCGTGCGTGCGGCGGGCCCGGGTGTGGGTTCCGGTGCCGCTGGGGCCTCTTCCAGGACGACGTGGGCGTTGGTGCCGCCGATGCCGAAGGAGCTGACGCCGGCCCGGCGGACCGGGTGGCCGTCGGGCCACGGGGTCGGCTCGGTGACGACGTGGAAGGGGGTCTTCTCCAGTTCGAGGCGGGGGTTGGGCCGGGTGTGGTGCAGGGTCGGCACAAGCGTGCGGTGTTCCAGGCAGAGCACCGTCTTGATCAGCCCGGCGATGCCGGAGGCCACGTCGAGGTGGCCGATGTTGGTCTTCACCGACCCCAGGGCGACGCGGTGCGGCGCGGTGTCGGAGGGAGTGTCGCAGGCGGTGTCGGAGGCGGTGTCCGCGGCCGTGAACGCCTGGCGCAGGGCGGCGACTTCGATGGGGTCGCCGAGGGGGGTGCCGGTGCCGTGGGCCTCCACGTAGCCGATGCTCGCGGGCTCGATGCCGGCCCGTTCGTGGGCGGTGCGGATCACCGCGGCCTGCCGTTCCTGGCTGGGGGCGGTGTAACCGACCTTGTTCCGGCCGTCGTTGTTGATCGCCGTGGCCTTGATGACGGCCCGGACGCGGTCGCCGTCGGCGAGCGCGCGGTCGAGCCGCTTGAGGACCACGATGCCGGCACCCTGGCCCTCGACGGTGCCCTGGGCGGCCTCGTCGAAGGCCCGGCAGGTGCCGTCCGGCGAGAAGACCATGCCTTCCTGGTGGACGTAGCCCTCGGCGCGGAGCTTGCCGATGGACACGCCGCCGGCCAGCGCCACGTCGCAGTCACCCGCGAGCAGTGCCGTGCACGCCTGGTGGACGGCGACCAGGGAGGTGGAGCAGGCGGTCTGCACGGTGACGGCGGGGCCGGTCAGACCGAGCCTGTAGGCGACCTTGGTGCAGAGGAAGTTGACCTGGTTGTTGATCATCACCTGGTAGCGGGTGGCCAGGTCGGGGTCGCCCAGCGAGGGCAGTACGTGGTCCTGGGCGTAGTCGTTCTGGCCCGCGCCCGCGTACACCCCGATGTCGCCGTCGTACGCGGCCGGGTCGCAGTGCGCGTCCTCCAGGGCGTGCCAGGCGCATTCCAGGAACACCCGGTGCTGGGGGTCCATGGTCCGTGCCTCGTGGCGCGAGTAGCCGAAGAACTCCGCGTCGAAGGACCGGATGTCGCGCAGCCTGCTGTGGGCCCGCACATAGCCGGGCTGGTCGAGATCGTGCTCCGGCACGCCCGCGGCGAGCAGTTCGGCACGGGTGGGACGTACGACGCTGTGGTGCCCGGTGACCAGGTTGTGCCAGAACTCGTCCAGGTCGTCGGCGTCGGGGAAGCGGCCCGCCATGCCGATGACGGCGATGTCCCGGCCGCCGCCGGTGTCCGCGGGCCGCGGACCGGCCGGGCGTGCGACGGCATCCCGGTGCGGCCGGCTCCCGTCGCCGCGGCCGGTGATGTGCGCGGCCAGGGAGGCGATGGTCGGCAGGCGGAACATGTCGGTCAGGGTCACCGTGCGCCGGATCTCCTCGGGGAGGCGGGCGTGGACCTTGGTCAGCAGGACCGAGTTGCCGCCCAGCTCGAAGAAGCGGTCGTGTACGCCGACCCCGTCCACGCCGAGCACGTCCCGCCACACCCCGGCCAGCAGCCGTTCGGTGTCGCCGGACGGGGCCACGGCCGTGGGCCGGGCGGCCCGGCGGTGCGGTGCGGGCAGCGCCTTGACGTCGAGCTTTCCGCTGTAGGACAGCGGAAGTCCGGTCAGGTGCACCAGGGCCGCGGGCCGCATGTACTCCGGGAGCAGCGAGGCGAGGTGCTCGCGGAGGGCGTCCTCGTCGAGGGCCCGCTCGGCGACGTAGTAGGCGATGAGGCTGCGTGCGCTGTCCGGTGTGTCGGTCGCGCCGTCGAGCGAGCCGACGATCACGGCGCTCTGCCGTACGCCGGGGAACGCCGACAGCGCGCTCTCGATCTCGCCGAGTTCGATGCGGTGGCCGCGCAGCTTGACCTGGTCGTCGACGCGGCCGACGAACTCGATCTCGCCGTCGTCCAGTCGGCGGGCCAGGTCACCGGTGCGGTAGAGACGTCCGTGACCTGCGGCGGACGCGTCGACGAAGCGGTCCCGGGTGAGTTCCGGGTCGCCGAGGTAGCCGCGGGCCAAGGCGGCGCCGCCCAGGTACAGTTCACCGATCGCGCCCGGGGGCAGGGGCCGCAGCCGCGCGTCGAGGACGTACGCCCGCTCGTTCGGCAGGGGCCGGCCGATCGTGACGAGGAGCGGGCCGTCGGCGTCCGCCGCCGTGTAGGCGCGGGACGTGGACCAGATGGTGGTCTCGGTCGGGCCGTAGACGTTGACGACGTGCGGGCAGTGGCGTAGCGCCGCCCGCAGCAGATGCCTGTCCAGCCGTTCGCCGCCGACCAGCAGCCGGGTGTGCGCGAGGCCGCGCAGCGCGGGCAGCTTCATCTCCAGCAGGCTGGGCGTCAGCTGCACGAAGTCGTAGCCCGTGCAGTCGAGTTCCGCCACCAGGGGGTCGCCCAGGACCATGCTGCCGCCGCCGAGCAGGGTCAGGCCGTACTCCAGCCCGAAGATGTCGAAGACGTAGTTGGTCAGGCTGTACGTGTGCAGCGGTGCGTCCCCGGGGAAGTGCCGCCGGCGCAGGGCCGCCATGGTGGTGGTGAAGGCCCGGTGCTCCACCATGACGCCCTTGGGCTGCCCGGTGGTGCCGGAGGTGTAGAGGACGTACGCGAGGGTGTCCCCGGTGACGGGCAGGTCCAGGTCGGCCGCGCTCTGCGCCGCGCACGCGGCGTGCGTCTCGGGCGCGTCGACGGCGAGGACGGTCAGGTCGGGGAACCGTGCGCTCAGCCGGTCGCGGTGGCGGGTCCGGGTGAGCACCAGGCGGGCGCCGCTGCCTTCGGCGATACGGGCGATGCGCTCGTCCGGGTAGCCGGGGTCGAGCGGCACATAGGCACAGCCGGCCTTCAGCACGGCGAGCAGACCGGTCAGGGTGTCGATGCCCCGGTCGAGCAGCAGCAGGACGGGCTCCTCGGGTGCGAGGGGCACCCGGTGCCGGGCCAGGCGTGCGAGGCGGTTGGCGGTCGCGTTGAGTTCCGCGTACGTCAGTGTCGTGCCGCCGTGGGTGACCGCGGGCGCGGTGGGTGTGCGGGCGGCCTGCGCCTCGAAGGCGTGGTGGATGACCTGTTCGGCGGGCTCGGCGGTGCCGGTCGCGTTCCACTCGGCTTCTTGCCAGGCCTGGTCCGGTCCGGTCAGTACGAGATCGGCCGGGGAGGTGCCGGGGCCGTCCACGACGGTGTGCAGGACGGTCTCGACGCCGGACAGCAGGCGGTCGGCGGCGTCGGAGGCGAACAGTTCCGCGGCGTGGTCCAGGACGAGTGTGACGTGTCCGTCCCGCTCGGTCACCGAGAGGACCAGCGGGTAGTCGCGCTTCTGGTGGCGGAAGCGGAAGCGGGGCCGCAGCAGGCGCTCGTGCTCCTCGTCGGTGACGGCCGGGTAGTTCTCGTAGATGAACAGGCTGTCGAACAGGCGCCGCCCGCCCGTCTGGAGCGCGGCGAGGTCGACGCCGCTGCGGCGGCTGATCTCGTGCAGGTCGTCCTGGAGCCGCTGGACCTCCTCGATCACGCTGTCGGCGCCGATGCCGTGCCGGGCGATCAACGGGACGGTGCTGAGGTGGAGACCGACGGAGGTCTCGATGCCGTCGACGGGCAGGTCGCGCCCGGCGAGCACGGTGCCGACGACGGTGGTGGCGGCCCTGCCGTAGCCGCCGAGCACCTTGTGCCAGGCGTACTGGAGCAGGGCGTTGAGGGTGACACCGTGGTCCTGGGCGACGGCGCGCAGCCGCATGAGCAGCGCCGGGGGCAGTCGCAGCGTCCGCTGTTCCTGGCGCAGGACCTGCCGGTGGGCGGCCAGGTCCGTGCCGCGGGCCTCGGGCCGCAGCAGCCCGCTCAGGTCGCAGGCGTCGGGGGCGTCCGCGACGTAGGCGCGCCAGAACGCGTCGTGCTCGTGAGCGTGCCGGCGCAGTCCGCGCTGCACCGCGGCGTAGTCGTCGTCGGCGGGTTCGGCGGCTCGGCCGTCGCGCAGGGCGAGGTAGGCGTCGTGCAGGGCCCGCAGCAGCAGCGGGCTGCTCCAGCCGTCGAGGATCGCGTGATGGGTGTTGAGCACACAGGTGAAGCGGTCCGTGCCCCACTTGACCAGGCACACCCGGAACAGGCCGCTCTCCCGCAGGTCGTACGGCGTGGCCCGGTCGCTCTCCAGCAGTGCCTGGAAGGCGGCGTCGCGCGCGGCGGCGTCAGGGTGGCCGCTGAGGTCCACGTACTGCCAGGTCAGCGCCGCCTCGCGGTCGACGACCTGCACCATCTCGTGCTGCCAGTCGAACCGCAGCCGCAGCGCGGCGAAGCTCCGCTGCGCATGCGCCCACGCCGCGCGGTACAGGTCGGGGTCGAGGCCGGCCTCGTAGTCCCAGACCGCCTGCACCCGGTAGGCGTCGTCGACGTCGCCCCGGGCGACGGCGTGGTGGATGAACCCCTGCTGGAGGCTGGTGGCGGCGAAGACGCCGTCCAGCTCGCGGTCGGCCTGGAGCCGGTCGAGGTGCTCCTGGGGCAGCAGGCCGTCGATGTCGCCGACGGTGAGGTAGGTGCGGGTGCTGTGTGCCGTGGTGTCGACGAGCGCCGTCAGCCGGTTCTCGAAGGCCCGGGCGAGGCGGTGGGCGTCCGGCTCGGGCAGGCGGCAGGACAGGGTGAACCGCAGCCGGCCCGCGGTCACCATGCCGGTGGCGGTGACCGCGTACGGCAGCAGGTTGGCCGGGTCGCTCCACTCGCCGCCGGGCTCGTCCGCGACCTGCCAGGGGCCGGTGTTCCCCGTGTCGAGCCGGCCCAGGTAGTTGAAGCACACGCGGGGCAGCGGGCGGTCGTAGCCGCACAGTGGCCCGTACCCGACGCCCTTGCCCGGCACCGCACGCAGCCCGTCCTTGACGGTCGCGAGCGTGCGCCCGGGGTCGTCGTGCGTCTCCGCGCGCACGGGGTGCAGGGTGGTGAACCAGCCGAGCGTGCGGCTGACGTCGAGGCCGGGCGCGATGTCCTCGCGGCCGTGTCCCTCGACCATCAGATGGTGGACCGGGCGGCCGGTCAGGTCGGCCAGGGCGCGGGTGAACGCGGCGAGCAGGAACTCGTCGACCCGCGTGCCGTGGACGCGCTGACAGTCACCGAGGAGCAGCCCTGTGCGGCGCGCGTCGAGCGTGATCTCGGAGTCCACGGACACGCCCGTGTCCCGCAGCGGTACGGGGGCCTCGTCCAGGTCGGCGAGGAGGTTCTCCCAGTAGGCGGTCTCGTCCGGTCGCTGACGGGCGTGGTCCGCCACGGCCTGGGACCACTGCCGATAGCTCGTCCCCTTCGGACCGAGATCGCGGCCCTCGTACAGGGAATGCAGATCCTCGGCGAGAATCCGCCAGCTGACCGTGTCGGTGATCAGGTGATGCAGGGCGATGAACACGCGGCTGCCGCCATCGGCGTACCCGTGCAGGTACCCGAAGGCAGCCACCGGACCCTGCTCCAGGTCGAAGCCGCTCTGCCAGTCGGTCAACCGCTCACGGACCACCTCTTCGGACAGCTGCCGCACATCCAACAGCCGCAAGGCAGGAACCTGGGCCTCAGCGTCGTAGAACTGCACGCCCTCCCGGAAACGCAGCCGGAATGTGTCGTGACGCTCCACCAACGCCCGCAACGCCCTCTCCAGACGCTCCGGATCCAGCTCCGGCGTCCGCACCAGGAACGACTGATTCCAGTGTCCTGGGCGCACGAACTCCCGCCCGAAGAACCACTCCTGGACCGGAAGGAGCGGCACCTCACCGGCCAGCATTCCCTGCTCGGCGAGCACGGCGGTGTCCGTTTCGGCGACGGCGAGCACGCGGTCGTGGAAG
Source organism: Streptomyces sp. V4I8 (assembly GCF_041261225.1). Classification (GTDB taxonomy): domain Bacteria; phylum Actinomycetota; class Actinomycetes; order Streptomycetales; family Streptomycetaceae; genus Streptomyces. The sequence goes on along the minus strand of NZ_JBGCCN010000001.1, from coordinate 8,449,798 downwards.
CGCTCGACCGTACGGTGCTCGAAGACGTCCCGTACGCCGACCCGGACGCCGAACTGTCGGCGGATCCGGCTGACCACGCGGATGGCGACGATGCTGTCCATGCCGAGCCTCATCAGATCCATGGTGATGCCCAGTTGTTCGGCGGGCATGCCGAGCACGTCGGCCCATACGTCGCGCAGGCGCCGCTCGCGTTCGTCGCGGGGCGGCACGATGTCCTCGACGGTCGGCGCGGGTTCGGGGAGAGCGTCGCGGTCGAGCTTGCCGTTGGGGCTGAGCGGCAGTTCCGCGAGGTGCACGAAGACCTCGGGGACCATGTACGCCGGCAGGTGCGCGGAGAGCCGTTCGCTCAGGCGCGTGGCGTCGAGCGGGGCCGGGGAGACGTAGTAGGCGACGAGGAGCTGCCGGGCGCGGTCGGCCCGGGCGTCCTGTTCCCTGACGAGGACCACGCTCTGCGCGATCTCCGGTTCGCGGGTCAACGCGCTTTCGATCTCACCCAGTTCGACGCGGTAGCCGTTCAGTTTGACCTGGAAGTCGTCACGGCCGAGGAACTCGATCCAGCCGTCCCGGGTCCATCGACCCAGGTCACCTGTGCGGTACAGACGCCCGAGCATGGGGTGCTCGACGAACCGTTCCGCGGTGCGTTCCTCGTCCCTCCAGTAACCGAGAGCGACACCCCCTCCCCCAATGTGGATCTCCCCCGCGACCCCGACCGGACAGTGCTCACCCGCACCGTTGAGGACATACATGCGCTGACCGGGCATGGCAGTGCCGTAGGGGACGCTGGTCCACGCGGGATCGACCTCCCCGATCTCATGCCAGATGGACCAGATGCTGCCTTCCGTGGCACCACCCAGGCTCATCACCTTGGCTTCGGGGGCCAACTTCCGCAGTCGAGCAGGGAGTTGAGTGGGAATCCAGTCACCCGAGAGCAACACCGACCGCAAGGTCCGCAGCTCACCGGTCTCGTCGGCCAGCAGACCGGCCAACTGCGGCACGCTGTTCCAGACCGTCACCCGGTGCCGTCGCACCAACTCCACCCAGTGCGCCGGATTCTTCGTCTCCTCCTGAACCGGGAACACGATCGTCCCGCCGGCCGCCAGCACACCGAACAGGTCGTACACCGACAGATCGAAGCTCAGCTCCGACAACGCCAGCACACGATCCCCACCGCTGATGCCGAAACGGTCGTTGACCGCCAGCAAGGTGTTCACCGCGCCCCGGTGACTGACCGTCACTCCCTTCGGACGCCCCGTCGAGCCGGACGTGAAGATCACATACGCCACGTCTTCGGCGTCGACCTCCGCCAGGGCGGCCTCCGCACCGTCACCGGCGAGCAGGTCCTCCACCACCAGCACCCGGCACCCGTCCCCCTCGTAACGCGCCGCCTGCGCCCGCGACACCAGCACCACCCCGGCACCCGCCTGCGCCAGTACGTCCTGGACGCGGCCCGTCGGCCAGTCGACGTGCAGGGGCAGATAGGCGAGTCCGGCCTTCATCACGGCCACGGTGGCCAGCAGTTGGGCGTACCCCTTCTCCGCGAGCACGCCGACGAGCCGTTCGCCGGTCGTGTCGCCGAGGGCGCCGCGCAGCCGCCGGGCCAGCCGCTCGGAGTCGTCGTGCAGTTCGCCGTAGGTGTGGGTGCGGCCGGTGCCGGCGTCGATGACCGCCACGGCGGCGCGGCGGTCGTCGTCGAGCCTGCGCTCGTAGAGGCCGAAAAGGGTCTCCTCACCGGAAGGGGCGCCGGTGGCGTTGGCCGCCTCGACGAGGGCGCGGTCGGCTTCGGGGAGGTAGCGGTCGCGGGGCAGCCCGGTCGACCAGTCCGCGTTCGCGAGGTGCTCGATGAGGGTGCAGTACACACGGTTGAGGTGGTCGATGAAGGTGCGGTCGAAGAGCTGGTCGACATAGAGCCACTTGCTCATGAAGCCGTCGGCGATCTCGACTGCCTGGAGGTCGATCCAGGCCTGGGAGGTCTGGGCGCTCCAGTGGCGTTCCGCCGTCAGCTCGCGGTCGTCGAGGAACGCGGCCCGGTCGACCTCACGTGTCTCCTGGCCGACCACGCCGGTGAACACGATCGGCGACACGGCGCGGGTCAGGTCGAGGCCGTGCAGCCGGCTCAGATCGCGCTGGACCTCCACGCCCGAGTACAGGGCGTGGCCGATGTTCTCCCACAGGAGGTCGTGCGTGTGCCGGGTCAGGGTCTCGGCGTCACCGCCGCGGTCGGTGTGATGGTGGAGGACGGTGGAGGTGAAGTTGCCGAGCAGTTCGTCGGTGCCCTCGACCACCGGGAGGCGGTTGAACAGGGTGAGAGTGATGGGCAGTTCGCGGGCCCCGGAGAAGTACGAGACGACGCTGCCGAACAGGGCGAGCAGCACCGAGGACGTCGACACACCGTGCTGCCGTGCCCGCTCCTTGAACCGGCCCCATACGTCGGGGCCGACGCGCAGGGTGTGTTCGGCGAAGCGGGGGTGGGTGACGCTGTCGGGCGAGGTGGCGAACGGCAGGGTGCAGCGCAGTGGCAGGCCCGCCAGCCGGTCCTGCCAGTAGACGCGGTCGGCCTCGTACCACCGGGAGTGCTTCAGCAGGGTGACGTAGTCCTGGTAGTCCTTGAAGGCGGCCGCGGGCAGCGGCGGGCGCCGGTCGGTGCCCCGGTGGATGTCGTCGAGGCGTCGCATGACGGCGAGCCTGCTCTGCACGTCGAGGGCGATCAGGTCCCAGCTGACGTGCAGCACGCTGCGGTCGCGGAACCGGCTCACCTCGAAGGTGAACAGCGGGAACCGCTCCGGGTCGTAGAGGTGGTGGGACAGCCGCTCCCGGACCGGGCTCGGCCGGTCGGGGTCGTGGTCGCGGTCGGTGTGGTCGTGGACCCGGACCTCGTAGCGGGGTACCTCGGTGGGGTCCAGGACGCGCTGCTGGAGCCGCTCGGCGGAGAACACGGTGCGCAGTACGTCGCACTCGGCGATCAGCCGGTTGACGGACTCCTGGAGGCGGTCGGTGTCCAGGTCCCGGTAGTGGTATTCGCTGTAGACGTGGTTGGCGACGTTGCCGATCTCGTAGTTGCCGAGCCGGCCGACCAGATAGGCCTTCTGGATCTCGGTCATGTCGAACCAGTCGCCGGGGTCGGCGCCCGGCGCGGGTGGCAGGGCCGACAGGTCGGCCTCGCCCCGGACGTCCCGGAAGTCGCTGGGCGTGTAGCGCACGGTGGTGCGGTTCCCGCAGTGGCTGACGACCTCGGTGAGGGCCGCTTCGAGGGCGTCGGCCAGCGCCCGGGTGGTGGCGGCGTCCAGCCTGCTGTCCAGACGGACGTGCAGCCTGCCCTCGCCGACGTGGGCGAGGACCGTCAGCAGCGCGCCGGTGGTGTTGCAGGCCGGCATGGTCTCGCCGCCGTCCTCCAGCACGAGCCGCCATCCGGTGGAGCCGGTGGTGGCGGCGCTCTCCGCGTCGAGCCGGCCCAGGTAGTTGAACCACACCGGGGGAAGGGGCGCAGACGGAGAGCGCCGGCCGAGCAGCGCGCCGTGGCCGATGCCGCCCGCGGGTACCGCACGCAGGCTCTCCTTGACGGCGCGGATGCTCGCGCCGAGGTCGTCGGCCAGCGGCAGCCGCACCGGGTGCAGGGTGGTGAACCAGCCCAGGGTGCCGCTGACGTCGAGGCCGGGCGCGATGTCCTCGCGGCCGTGGCCCTCGCGCACCACGTGGTGGACGTCCCCGCCCGCCACGGCTTGCAGGGCGCGGGCGAGCGCGGTGAGCAGCAGGTCGTCGACGCGGGTGTGATAGGCGCGGTGGGCCGGGCCGAGCAGGTCGCGGGTGGCGTCCTCGGCGAGGGCGAACTCCTCGCTGCGGTCGGTGCCCGTGTCGGTCCATCCGCCGATGCCGGGGGCGAAGTCGGCGAGCAGGTCCTCCCAGTAGGCGGTCTCGTCCGGTCGCTGACGGGCGTAGTCCGCCACGGCCTGGGACCACTGCCGATAGCTCGTCCCCTTCGGACCGAGATCGCGGCCCTCGTACAGGGAATGCAGATCCTCGGCGAGAATCCGCCAGCTGACCGTGTCGGTGATCAGGTGATGCAGGGCGATGAACACGCGGCTGCCGCCATCGGCGTACCCGTGCAGGTACCCGAAGGCAGCCACCGGACCCTGCTCCAGGTCGAAGCCGCTCTGCCAGTCGGTCAACCGCTCACGCAGGGCCGCCTCGAACTCCCGCGTGCCCTCACCGCCCGGCAACTCCCGCACGTCCAGCACCCGCAACCCCGGGAACTCAGCAGCCACGTCATAGATCTGGCCGCTCTCCCGGAAGCGCAGCCGGAACGCGTCATGGCGCTCCACCAGCCCCCGCAACGCCCCCTCCAGACGCTCCGCGTCCAGCTCCGGTGTCCGTACCAGGAACGACTGGTTCCAGTGCCCCGGCCGCACGAACTCCCGCCCGAAGAACCACTCCTGCACCGGCAGCAACGGCACCTCACCCGCCAGCGACCCCTGTTCGGCGAGCACCACGGCATCGGCGACCGGCTCGGCATCGGCGAGGGCGGCGACCTGGGCGACCTGTTCGACGGTGGGCAGGGAGAAGATGTCGCGGACGGCGATCGTGACGCCCAGTTCCTTGCGCAGCCTGCCGGCCACCCGGATCGCGACGATGCTGTCCATGCCCAGCCGGGTCACGTCGTCACGGACGCCCAGGTCCTCGGGGCGCAGTCCGAGACAGTCGGCCCACAGGTCGCGCACCCGTTCCTCGAGCGGGGTGCGGGGGGCGAGCCGCTCCTCGCTGACGTGGGGCAGGCCGGGGTCGGGCAGGGCCCGTCGGTCCAGCTTGCCGTTGAGGGTCACGGGCAGCGCGGTCAGGTGGACCAGGGTGCCGGGCACCATGTACGGCGGCAGCGTCTCGTGCAGGGCCCGGGTGAGGACGGTCTCGTCGAGGGGGTGGTCGGCGACGTAGTAGCCCACCAGGTACTGGTGCCGTGGGTCGGGCTGCCGCACCAGGGCGACGGCCTGGCGGACACCGGCGCACCGGGTGAGCGCGGCCTCGATCTCGCCGAGTTCGATCCGGTAGCCGCGGATCTTGACCTGGAAGTCGTCGCGGCCCAGGAACTCGACCGTCCCGTCGGGCCGTTGCCGCACCAGGTCGCCGGTGCGGTACAGACGGCCCTCGCCGAAGGGGTTGGGCACGAAGCGCTCGGCGGTGAGTTCGGGGCGGTTCAGGTAGCCGCGGGCGAGTCCGGTGCCGCCGAGGTACAGCTCGCCGACGGCGTGGGCGGGCAGCGGCCGGCGCGCCGCGTTCAGCACGTACACCTGGGTGTTGTCGATGGGGGTGCCGATGGGCACGGTGTCCGGGTCCGGGTCGGTGCACGGGTGGTGCAGGACGTCGATGGACGCCTCGGTGGGCCCGTACAGGTTGTGCAGGTGCGCGCCCGGCAGCAGCCGGTGGGCGTCGCGGACCTGGGCCGGCTTCAGCTCCTCACCGCTGCAGAAGACGAGGCGCAGCCCCGCCAGCGCCTCCGGAGCTCCTGCCGTGCCGTCGGCCGCCTCCAGGAAGACGGCGAACATCGAGGGGACGAAGTGGACGACACTGACGCGCTCCCGCTCGATGAGCCCGGTCAGCGCGTACGGGTCCCTGTGGGCGCCAGGCTCGGCGAAGACCACGGCCGCGCCGTACCAGACGGCCCACAGCAGCTCCCATACGGACACGTCGAAGACGTACGGCGTCTTCTGCAGGACGCGGTCGTCGGGGCCGAGCGGGAACATCCGGTTCATCCACTGGACGCGGTTGACCAGCCCGCCGTGCTCGCACAGCACGCCCTTCGGCCGGCCCGTGGTGCCGGAGGTGTAGATCACGTAGGCGAGGTCGGAGCCGGTGAGCGGCAGGCCGGGGTCGGCGTGGGGCTGCCCGACGGGCGCGGCGCCCTCGTCGGAGGCCTCGGGGCCCTCCTCGTGGAGATCCTCGTCCACGGCCACGACCGGCACGCCGGGGTCCGCCGCCGTGCAGGCCGTCCGGTTGCGGGCGTCGGTGAGCAGCAGCGGGCTGCCGGTGTCGGCGAGGATGAAGCGCAGCCGCTCATGCGGGGCGTCCGTGTCGACGGGGACGTAGGCGCAGCCCGCCTTCATAACGGCGAGCACCGCGATGAGCATGTGCTCGCCGCGGTCCAGCCGCAGACAGACCAGGCTGCCCGGAGCCACCGCGTACCGGTGCCGCAGCAGATGGGCCAAGTGGTTGGCTCGTTCGTTGAGTTGACGGTACGTCAGTCGGCGTCCGGCGTGGACGACGGCGGTGGCGTCCGGTGAGCGCCGCACCTGCAGCTCGAACATCTCGACGGCGGTGCGGGCCGGCCCGTGGTCCCGTTCGGTGGCGTTCCACTCGGCCGTGCGGCGCGTCGCCTCGGGCGGCGGCATCAGGTCCAGCTGGTCGATGACGGCGTCGGGCGTGGCCGCCGCCGAGCGCAGCACGGTGAGGTAGGCGTCGAGCAGCGCCTCGACCTGCTCGTGTGCGTAGCGGGCCTCGGCGTAGGTGACGGTGAAGTCGACCCGGTCGTCGCCCTCCTTGGCGATGACGGAGATCCCGAACTTCTCCGCAAGGTCCTCGTACGGCAGCACGCGGTGCCCGAGGGTGGTGGCGGGCATCCGGACGGGCGTGAAGTTGTGCAGGGTGAACAGCACGGGGAGGGTGTCGGCCAGGTCCGCGGCACCCCCGGGCAGGGCGTCGGCCAGCATGTCGATGTTGAGCTGGTGATGCTGGTTCAGGTCGACGACCGCGTCGTTGACGCGCCGCGCGTTGTCGAGGAACGTGTCGCCGCCGCGGTACTCCGGCATGAGGGGCAGCGTGTTGACGAACGGGCCGATCGCGGACTGGAAGGCGGGCGGGCGGTTGGCGACGGTGAGGGCGACGGCGAAGTCGTCCTGACCGCCGGTGAAGCTGCTGAGCGTGTGGTAGAGGCCGGTGAACAGCAGGGCGTACCGGCTCAGCCGGTGCCGGGCGGCCAGGTCGGTGAGCGCCCGGTGGGTGTCCGGGTCCAGGGTGCGGTGGAGGGTGGCGGCCCGGTTGTCGGCGCCGCGCGCGGCCCTGCGCCCGAGCCGCGGTTTGCCGGCGGCGGCGAGGCGGCGGGCGAGACGGTCGCGGGCTGCGGCGCACTCGGGTTCGGCCAGCTCGATCCGCTGCTGGGCCACGAGGTCGAAGTAGTCCAGCGTGGCTTCTCCGTCCGTGGGTTCTCCGTCTGTGGGAGCGCCACCCAGGAGTGTGTCGTCCGTGGATGTGTCGTGCAGCGTGATCAGGCGGTGCACGAGGAGATCCGCCGAGTAGGCGTCGGATAGCATGTGATGGTGCGTCAGACCCACCACGACCGCGCCGGTGCCGGTCACCTCGATGACCTCGGGGTGGATCAGCCGGCCGTCGGACAGCGGGAAGGCGGTGCGGGCGCGCTCGTCGCGCAGTGCGTCGAGACGGTCCTCCGTGACCCTGCCGCGAGCGACCGTGAACGCGTCGGCGGGCAGTACGTCGTACGACAGGTCCTCGCGCACCCTCATGCGCAGGATGGGCTCGGCGGCCAGCAGGGCGTGCACGGCTCGCTCGGCCGACTCGGCGTCGGTGCCGGTGAGTTCGACGAAGAGGGGGATGGTGTAGGTGTGGCCGAGTGCGTCGATGCGGCCCTGGAGGTACATGCCCTTCTGTACCGACAGCAGCGTCCGGTCGTGGGCCGCGTCGGGCAGTTTCCAGTGGGTGGTCCGCCGGGCCCGTTCCTCGCTGTCGGCCTGGTTCAGTTCCAGGATGCGCAGCAGCTCCCGCTTGCGGCGGCTCACCCGCTCCTTGAGCGGCTGCGGGAAGCCGGTGGCCTGCGGGAAGGAGAAGCCGAGGCGGCCCTCGCCCTTGGCCCACAGGAGAACTCCGGCGGCTCGGAGGTCGTTCAGCAGTTCCAGCTCGGAGTTCACAGCTCTCCCTCTTCACGTGCTACGTCCGCCGGGGCCGCGCCCATGTGCTCGGCGAGCGTGCGGATCGTGTCGTTGGCGTACAGGTCCCGGAGTTTCAGATCGCACCCCAGGTCGCGCTGGAGCAGACGCACCAGCCGCATGGCGGCCAGCGAGTTGCCGCCGACGGCGAAGAAGCTGTCGGTCGTGCCGATCGCCTCGGCCGGGCGCCCGAGGATCCGTGCCCAGAGTTCGGCCAGGGCCCGCTCGGTGGCGGTCGCGGGCGCGACGTAGGTGCCCTCGGACTCCACCGGCGGCAGCCGGTCGGCGGCGAGCTTGCCGTTGGCACTCAGCGGCAGGGCGTCCAGGACGCGGTAGCCGGTGGGCAGCATGTACTCGGGCAGGGCGCGGGCCAGCTCGCCGGTGACGACCTCCACGAGGGTGGGCGGTTCGGCGGGGCTCTCGGGGGCCTGCCGCGCCTCCTCGTCCACGGCCCCGACCGCGAGGGCGTACACCGTACGGTCGGTGGGCGTCAGGCCCAGCGGGCAGGTGCCGAAGCCCTCGGCGCGCAGCCGCTCCGCGAGCCGCTGGAAGAGGAACCCGGCCGACAGCAGATGCTCGGGCGTGGCCTCTCCCTCCAGGGTGAGCAGGCAGCGGGCCCGGCCGAGGACCGCGTGGGCGTCGTCGCCCCGGTCGAAGACGGGCACGGCGGAAAGGTCGTAGCGGCGGCTTCCGTCGGGTTCGGCGAACCGCGGCGCGCCGTCGGCGTCCCTGATCCAGCAGCCCAGGTCCAGCGGGGCCGGGCGGAACCCGCCGGGTGCGCCGAGGACGATGCGGCACACCCCGGTGTGCTCCGCGTCAAGCGCCCGCTCCTCGGGCACCACGCGGTACGGGAGGCCTCGCGCGTCCAGCGCCTCGGTGAGCAGGGCGAGCATGTGCCCGGCCTCCAGCAGCGCCAGGTGCCGCGACCGGTCCGCGTAGAGCGGGGTGATGGCGGGCCAGTGGACGACGAGGTGCAGTTCGCTGCCGTCGTCCCTCGGCCGGGCGGCGACCGCGTCCAGCTGGTGCGCGCCGAGTTCCCCGGTCAGCGGGTGGAAGTACAGGTGTCCGCCGTGCCGGTGCCCTGCGTCCTCGGGGGTGCGCAGGAAGGTGCGTACCGGGTAGGTGCTGCCCGCGGACGGGTAACGGTACTTGGGCAGCGTACGGCCGGGCAGGCTCACCGCGGAGAGCACGCCGAGGACCGCGGCGAGGTCCTCGGCTCCGGAGGGTGTGGCGTTGTCGGCAGTGCCCTCCATGGCGCGGCCCACGGGTGCCGTCAGCTCCGCGAAGTGCCCGCGCACCAGGGCCGGGTCGACGGGTGCGTCCAGGAAGTGCCGGTAGCTCTTGGCTCGCGCGTACTCCGCCGGGTCGCGGTGGATCTCCAGGGCGAGGCGCGGCACGGCATCGTCGAGAAGGCCCGGCGCACCGAGGACGAAGGCCTGCTTGTCGAGGCCGCCCTCGTCGGCATCCGCCGACGGTGTGTGCCCCGGCTCGGGCACCAGGTAGGCGACCAGGCGGTCCTGCGTGTCGTCCTTCTGCACCCGGGCGACGGCCTTGTCCACGCCGGGCAGTCGGCTCAACTTGGCGGCGATCTCCTCCAGTTCGACGCGGTAGCCGTTGAGCTTGACCTGGAAGTCGTCACGGCCGAGGAACTCGATCCAGCCGTCCCGGGTCCATCGACCCAGGTCACCTGTGCGGTACAGACGCCCGAGCATGGGGTGCTCGACGAACCGTTCCGCGGTGCGTTCCTCGTCCCTCCAGTAGCCCAGCGCGACACCCCCTCCCCCAATGTGGATCTCCCCCGCGACCCCGACCGGACAGTGCTCACCCGCACCGTTGAGGACATACATACGCTGGCCGGGCATGGCCGTGCCGTAGGGGACGCTGGTCCACGTCGGATCGACCCGGTCGACCTCATGCCAGATCGACCAGATGCTGCCCTCCGTGGCACCGCCCAGGCTCATCACTGTCACGCCCGGCGACAACTCCCATAGGCGCTCGGGCAGTTGGGTGGGGATCCAGTCACCGGACAGCAACACCGCCCGAAGAGAGCCCAAGGCACCCGGCACGTCACCGGCCTCGTCGGCCAGCAGACCGGCCAACTGCGGCACGCTGTTCCACACCGTCACCCGATGCCGTCGCACCAACTCCACCCAGTGCGCCGGATTCTTCGTCTCCCCCTGCGCCGGGAACACGATCGCCCCACCGGCGGCCAGCACACCGAACAGGTCGTACACCGACAGGTCGAAGCTCAGCTCCGACAGCGCCAGCACACGATCACCGGAACCGACACCGAACCGGTCGTTGACCGCTAACAGCGTGTTTACCGCCCCCCGGTGACTGATCGTCACTCCCTTCGGGCGGCCCGTCGAACCCGACGTGAAGATCACATACGCCACGTCGTCCGGGTCCACCCGCGGCAGCCTGGCCTCCACGTCATCGCCGGCCGGCAGATCCTCCACCACCAGCACCCGGCACCCGGCGTCGCCCAACGCGGCCACCTCCGGCCGCGCCGCCTGCGCCCGGGACACCAGCACCACCCCGGCACCCGCCTGCGCCAGCACCTCGGCAAGGCGTCCGCCGGGCCACTCGACGTTCAGCGGGACGTACGCGGCGCCGGACTTCATCACCGCGAGCGTGCCGACGACCTGGAGGTAGCCCTTCTCCGCGAGCACCCCGACCAGCCGCTCGCCGGTCGTGTCGCCGAGGGCACCGCGCAGCCGCCGGGCCAGCCGCTCGGAGTCCCCGTACAGCTCGCCGTAGGTGTGACTGCGGCCGGTCCCGGCGTCGATGACCGCCACGGCGGCGCGGCGGCTGTCGTCGAGCCGGCGCTCATAGAGGCCGAAGAGGGTCTCCTCCCCCGAAGCGTCCCCGGTCGTGTTCGCCGCCTCGATGAGGGCGAGGTCCTCCGCGGGCACCGGGAGGGACGGGAACTCGGCGGTCTCCCAGTCGAGTTCGGCGAGTTCCCCGATGAGCCGGCAGTAGGCGCTGTGCATGGCGTCGAGGACGGCCGGGTCGAAGAGCTGCTCGACGTAGTCCCACTCGGCGACGAAGCCCTCGTCCGTCTCGTACGCCTTGTTGTCCAGCCACACCTGCGGCGTCTGGGAGATGGCGTGGTCGACTCCCTGGTACGAGTCGTCCAGCACGAGTTCGAACATGCTGGCGTTCGTCTTGGCGCCCAGGGTGCTGGTGAGGACGACGGGCGCCACGATCTTGCTGACGGGCATGGAGTGGCGGGTCTTCAGCAGCCGTTGGAAGTCGACGCCGTCGAACAGCTGGTGGTCGATGTCCCGGAGCAGGTCGCCGTGGACACGGCGCAGGGTGTCGGCGACGCCGATGCCGTGTGCCGTGCGGTGGTCGAAGAGTTCCAGGACGGTGAAGTCGCCGATGACGCCGTCGATGTCGGGGTGCAGGGGCAGCCGGTTGAACAGCGTGAGGTTGACGCAGAGCCGGTCCTGGCCGCTCCAGTGGCCGAGTACCCGTCCGAACACGTCCAGGACGAGGGCGGTCGGGCTGATGCCGTGGCGGCGGCAGCGGTCGGCCAGTTTCTCCCATACGGCGGTGGGGATGACGGCGCTCTTGCGCCGGAAGACGGGGGTGCCGACGCCGGAGGGGTGGGTCCGCAGCGGCAGCCGCAGGTCGAGCTGGTAGTCGTCGGCCTTGTCCTCCCAGTACCGCTGGTCCCTCAGCAGCAGCTCGCTGTCGCGGACCTTCTCGTACTGGAGGACGTAGTCGCGGTAGCTGACGCCGAGGTCGGGCAGGCAGCACTGCGGATCGGCGTAGAGCCGCGCCCACTCGTCGAAGAGGATGTCGAAGCTCGCCATGTCGATGACGAGGGCGTCGAAGCTGATGTGCAGCCGGAAGACTCCGTCGAGGCGGCTCAGCACGATGTCGAAGAGCGGGTACCGCTCGGGGTCGTACAGCTTGTGGGCGTACCGGCCGCGCAGTTCCGCCAACTCGCCTTCGTCACGCAGTTCGTGGAACGGGATCCGGTGCCGGGGGACCTCCCGCAGGAAGCGCTGCTGTCCGTCGGTGAAGACCGTGCGCAGGGCGAGATGGCGTTCGATGAGCCGGTTGAACGCGCTCTCCAGCCGCTCGTGGTCGACGCTGCCGTAGCGGAACTCGCTGTAGACGTGGGTCGAGACGTTGCTGAGCTCGAAGTTGTGGAAGCGGCCCAGGTAGTAGGTCTGCTGGACGTTGGTGAGCGGGAAGGGCTCGTGGAGGTGGTCGGTGTCGGTGCCGTCGAGGACGTGGTCGCGGTAGGCGAAGCCGCCGAGGCTCGCGGCGACGAGCGGGGCCAGCCGGCGGACCGTCTTCTCGCGGAAGACGTCGCGGATGCGGAGGTCGCAGCCCAGCTCGCGGTTGATGCGGTTGACGAGCCTGATGCCCAGGATGCTGTTGCCGCCGCACTGGAAGAAGTCGTCGGTGACGCCCACGGCCCGGCCGGTCCCGCCGAGCACCTCGGCCCAGAGTTCGCACAGGCGGGTCTCCAGCTCGTCGGCCGGCGCGACATGCCCTGTGGTGAGGAACTCGCCGGGGTCCGGCAGTGCGCCGCGGTCGGCTTTGCCGTTGACGTTCAGCGGCATGGTCTCCAGCGGGACGAGCACGGTCGGCATCATGTAGTCGGGCAGCAGCCCGGCCAGATGGCGCTGGAGTTCCTCCTGGGCGGGTGGTTCGGGTGCCACGTAGTAGGCGACGAGATAGCGGACGTCGTCGGCGGGCGTGTCGGTGTCGCCCGGCGCGCGGGGCGGTTCGTGGACGATGACGAGTCTCTGCCGGACTGCGGGGTGGGCGGTCAGCGCGCTCTCGATCTCGCCGAGTTCGATGCGGTGTCCGCGCAGCTTGATCTGGAAGTCGTTGCGGCCGATGAACTCCAGTTCGCCGTCCGGAAGGGCGCGCACCAGATCGCCGGTGCGATAGAGGCGCTCCTCGGGTACGGCCGCGCCGGTGCCGTCGGTCGCGGGCGGCGGGGCGACGAACCGGCTCGCGGTCAGCTCGGGGGCGTTCAGATAGCCGCGGGCCAGACCGGTGCCGGCGATGCACAGCTCGCCCGCGACACCCGGGGGCAGGGGTTGCAGCTCCTCGTCCAGCACATAGCAGCGGGTGTTGGCGACGGGGGTCCCGATCAGCGGACGCGAGTCGTCGGGGGTGAGGAGGCGGCGGGTGGACCAGACGGTGGTCTCCGTGGGGCCGTACACGTTCCAGCACTGGTCCACCGTGGCGACGAGGGTGGCCGCGAGCTGCGGCGGCAGGGCCTCGCCGCCGCACAGGGCCCGCACGGGAAGCCGCTTGCCGCCGAGGTTCTGGGTGATCAGCTGCCACAGGGAGGGCGTCGCCTGGACGACGGACACGCCGTCCTCGATGAGTTCGACGAGGCGGGAGACGTCGAGCAGGTCGGCGCGGCCGGCCAGGACGACGGTGCCGCCGTGCAGGAGCGGCATGTACAGCTCCAGCGTGGAGATGTCGAAGGCGACGGTGGTGACGGCCAGCATGCGTTCGCCGCGCCGGAAGCCGACGCATCGGCCGATGTCCTGGGCGATGTTGAGGTAGCCGCGGTGCTCCACGGCGACGCCCTTGGGGCTGCCGGTGGTCCCCGAGGTGTAGATGACGTACGCGAGGTCCGAGCCGGTGACAGGCACGCCGAGGTCGGCTCCGTCATAGGTGGCTGCCACGTCCCGTACGTCGTCGGAGTCGGCCGCCACCACGGGGATGCCCACGGCGATGTCGTCGAGCCCCGTGTGGTGCGCGGTGTCGCTGACGACCAGGACGGGCTCGCTGTCGGCGAGGATAGCGGCGGTGCGGCGCGCGGGAGAGCCGAGGTCCAGCGGGACGTAGGCACACCCCAGCTTGAGCACGGCCATCGCGGCGACCAGCAGATGCTCGGTGCGGTCCAGGTACAGGGCGATCAGGTCGCCGGGGCGGGGTCCGTGGCGGTCCCGGAGCAGCCTGGCGAAACGATTGGCCGCCTCGTTGAACTCCCGGTAGGTCAGGGTCGTGCCGCCTTGCACCACGGCGGCTGCGTCGGGCTGCCGCGCGGCCTGCTCCTCCACCAGGTGGTGCAGGGGCCGTTCGTCATACGGGGCACGGGTTTCCAGGGCCCGCGCCGGCAGACCGCGCCGCAGCGCGTCGGGCAGGCACAGCAGGGCCCCGAGGGTGGTGCGGCCCTGTTCGAATCCGTCGAGCCGGGCGAGGAAGGCGTCGACATGGTCACGCAGCACGGCGAGGAACGGCAGCCCCGCGGGCGCCTCCACCTCCAGCCGGGCGCGTTCGTCGCGATACCTCAGGACGAGGAGGGCGTCCTCGGAATCCGGGGATTCGGCGTCCGCGGCGGGTCCGGAAGCCCCGTTGTAATGCACGAGAATCCGGGGCGGACGCGCCTGCGAGAAAAGCGCGTTGAATTCATAAAAAGCGTTCGTACAGGAACGGTAGAGCGGATCGTGAAGCCGGTCGAGGAGTTCCGGGTGACGCAGATCCCGGTCAACGTTCAAGTATTTGCGCACTCGCCCGGCCGGTGTGCGCACATCGTGCACATAGGTCCCCGGCTTCCGGGAGTTCATTACCATCTGCAGGGCCAGGGAAAGCAGTTCGAGCCGTTCGGGCGTGAGCGCCGCCCGGGCATCGATGGGGAAATACAGGATCTCCCGTTCCCCGGGGGCCTCCGCGATGTCGGACCCCATGACCTCGGCCAGGTCGAAGCGGTCCTCGGCGCGGTCGGCGGCGCGCACCCGGGCGGCCAGCAGCCCGGCCGCGTGTTCCATGCGCAGCAACTCGGGCAGGTCGTCCGAGCGCTGCCGCCGGGGTTCGGGCGCGAGGGATCCGTGCCCTTCGCGGGAGAGGCGGATCACCGCGTCGACGCACGCGCCGAGGACCGCTCCTCGCGGGTCACCGGCGGCGGGCGTGGCGCACACCCGCACATCGCCCCTGGTCAGCCGAACCGTACAGCGGGCTTCGGACTGAGCCCCGAAAGCCAGCAGCTCCGGCGTGAGCACCGGTACGTCCGGACGGCAGGCGGCGGCGACGGCGGAGCCGACAACGTAGTCGAGATGCCGGTCCGCGAGCGCGCTTTCGTCGACGACGCTCGTGTTGTGGGTCGCCCGCGCCCGCCACTCGGCCGGCCCGACCGGATCGCCGTCCAGCATCCAGACGAAATGCCCGGCGTCCGTCAGATACTCCGTCAGCTCCTGTCCGAGCCGCCCGAGTTCCGACCCGACCAGCATGTGAAGAATTTTCATCTTGGCCCCCGTTCCTGCCTGGACTGAAGCAGCACGAAGGAGCCCGGCACCTTGCACCCCCGTGCTTTTTCCTCGCCGACATCTCCCCTCGGCGCGGGGCCTCCCAAAGAGAAGGTGAGTGCACACTCTTCCGGCAGGCTGGACGGGTTGGTCAATTCCCGTACCTGCGAGATATGTGCAACAGCCATGTGAAGGCTGTCAGTTGCCAACCGGCTCCGTCAAGGAATCTTCTCGGCCACGCACACCGGAGAGCACCTATAAGCCGTGCTTGGAATTCCCCTCAGGGCCGCTTATCGACAGGGGTAACGATCGCGCCACCCCTGGGCGCCCTGCGGCGCACCCCGGGTGGGCCTCGCCCGAGCCGACGTCCGACGGACCGAACATGACGCGCCCGGGCCCACGGCCCGAGGAAGGACACCCCGGCCGGCCGAGCAGGGCCGAGCGGGGCTGTCTTGATGATGCCGCTGGAGTCGGCCGGGCCGGACCGGTCGAGGTTCCCGACCTTGACCGGGAAGGTGACGAAGTCCTGTACCCACTGCCGCCCGGAGGCGGAGCCGAGGGGTGTCGGTGATGGCGGCGAGGGGCGACTGCCTCGACGGGCTCCGGCCGCGGACCAGCGTTCCGCCGCTCTGCTACCGCTCCGCACAGTTCCCCCCGAACAGCTTCCGACGACGTCAGCAGGTGCCTGTGCCCGGACGTCACCGGATGGGCCCGCCGGCCCCGACTTTCCTCAGAACAGCAATGTCCGGCACGGGACATGGCCGTGCGAAGGCGCGAAGGACCGGCGCACGACGTGCGCACCCAGCGAACTGGCGCGCACAGGGCGCCGGGTGGGGCCGGGGAGTGCGGCACCCCCACCGGACTCGTCGCCACCTCGGAAGCCACGCCGGTGCGCGGGGGCCGGCGAGAGGAGCGAGCCGGGTGGTACACCCACGATCGAGAACTATTGAGAGCTCACGGGCCCTCCGTGCCGCGCCGCTGCCCGGGCACGTCACGCAGCGAGCGAGCGCCCCTTTCACGCCCCCTGGGCGCGCTTGTCAGCCACCCTGTCCGGGCACTACTGTCACCACGCCTTGGTGAACGGGAAATCCGGTGTGATGCCGGTGCGGCCCTCGCCACTGTGAATCGGGAAGTCCGGCTCCAGCCCTGACAGGCAGCCACTGGGTCCTTCGGGATCCGGGAAGGCGGAGCACGGGCGGTGCTACCCGTCAGCCAGGAGACCGGCCAAGGCGCGTCAACCATCCACGAGGTGCTGGAGAGGGTCTGCTGAGCCATGCACATAGCCGAGGGTTTTCTGCCTCCGGCGCACGCGGTCGCCTGGGGCGTCGCGTCCGCGCCCTTCGTCGTCCACGGCGTCCGTTCACTCACCCGTGAGGTCAAGGAGCACCCCGAGAGCACCCTGCTCCTCGGCGCCTCCGGAGCCTTCACGTTCGTCCTGTCCGCGCTGAAGCTGCCCTCGGTGACCGGCAGCTGCTCGCATCCCACGGGCACCGGCCTCGGCGCCATCCTGTTCCGGCCGCCGATCATGGCGGTGCTGGGCACGATCACCCTGCTCTTCCAGGCGCTGCTGCTCGCGCACGGCGGCCTGACCACGCTCGGCGCCAACGTCTTCTCGATGGCGATCGCCGGACCCTGGGCCGGATACGCCGTCTACAAGCTGCTGCGGCGCTACGACGTGCCGCTGATGGTCGCCGTCTTCTTCGGCGCGTTCGTCGCCGACCTGTCCACCTACTGCGTGACCAGCGTCCAGCTGGCGCTCGCGTTCCCCGACCCGAGCAGCGGTTTCCTGGGCGCGCTCGGCAAGTTCGGCTCCATCTTCGCCGTCACCCAGATCCCCCTCGCGGTGAGCGAGGGCCTGCTCACGGTGCTCGTGATGCGGCTGCTGGTGCAGTCCAGCAAGGGGGAACTGACCCGGCTGGGCGTGCTCCTCGCCAAGAAGCAGTCCCGGACCGAGAGCGAGGCGGTGGCCCGATGAGCAGGAACACGAAGATCAACATTTTGCTGCTGCTCGTCGTGGCCGCCCTCGCGGTGCTGCCGCTGGCCCTCGGCCTCGGCGACCACAAGGAGGAGCCGTTCACGGGTGCCGACGGTGAGGCGGAGTCGGCGATCACCGAGATCGAGCCGGACTACGAGCCGTGGTTCTCGCCGCTGTACGAGCCGCCGTCCGGCGAGATCGAGTCGGCTCTGTTCTCCCTCCAGGCGGCCCTCGGGGTCGGCGTCCTCGCCTACTACTTCGGTCTGCACCGGGGACGGCGACAGGGAGAGCAGCGGGCACTGGAGCGGGAACGGGACTCCGGGAGCCCGGCCGGTGACACGGCCGCCGCCGAGGAGTCCACGGCCGAAAGGGCCTGACGTCTCGTGCTGCCCATCGACGCGGCGGCGCACAGCAGTCGCTGGCGCCACCGTCATCCCGTGGACAAGGCCGTGCTCGGGCTCGGCCTCACCGTGCTCGCGATCTCGCTGCCGCCCTGGCCGGGTGCGGCACTCGTCCTGGTCACCGCCCTCGCCGTGCTGCTGGGTCCGGCGGGCGTGCCCGCGCGGCGGCTGTGGCGCGCCTACCGGGTGCCGCTCGGCTTCTGTGTGACCGGCGCGGTCACGCTGCTGGTCCAGGTCGGCGGGCCGGAGGGCTTCGTGTCCCTGGCCGACGAGGGCCCGCTGCGCGCCGGGGAGCTGCTGCTGCGCACCTCGGCCGCCTCCCTGGGCGTGCTGCTGTTCGCCTTCACCACCCCGATGTCCGATCTCCTGCCCCGCCTGGTGAAGGCCGGCGTGCCCGCGCCCGTCGTCGACGTCGCCCTGGTGACGTACCGGATGAGCTTCCTGCTCCTGGACTCCATGCGCCGCATCCGGGAGGCCCAGGCCGCCCGGCTCGGGCACACCGGCCGGGCCGCGGAGTGGCGGTCCCTGGCCGGGCTCGGCGCCACCGCGTTCGTGCGGGCCTTCGACCGGGCCACCCGGCTCCAGGCCGGGCTCGCCGGACGCGGCTACGACGGCACGCTGCGCGTCCTGGTGCCCGAGGCCCGGGTCTCCGTCCGCTTCACGGCCGCGAGTTGCGCACTCCTCGCGACGCTGGCCGCCCTCACCCTCGTACTGGAAAAGGCCCTGCCATGAGCGAGCCCACCGCCCTGGTCGCCCTGCGGGGCGCGTCCTACGCCTACGAGGACGGCCCCGTCGTGCTCAGCGGCCTCGACTTCGATGTGAGCGAGAAGCGCGCGCTGGCGCTGCTCGGCCGCAACGGCAGTGGGAAGACGACGCTGATGCGGCTGCTCAGCGGTGGACTGCGCCCGCACGACGGCCGGTTGACGGTGGCGGGTACGCCGGTCACGTACGACCGCAAGGGGCTGACCCGGCTGCGGACGACCGTGCAGCTGGTGGTGCAGGACCCCGACGACCAGCTCTTCGCCGCGTCCGTCGCCCAGGACGTCTCCTTCGGCCCGCTGAACCTGGGCCTGCCCGACCCCGAGGTGCGCACGCGGGTCGACGAGGCGCTCACCGCCCTGGACATCACCGCGCTGGCCGACCGGCCCACGCATCTGCTGTCGTACGGGCAGCGCAAGCGCACCGCGATCGCCGGCGCGGTCGCGATGCGGCCCCGCGTGCTGATCCTGGACGAACCGACCGCCGGACTCGACCCCGACGGCCAGGAGCGCCTTCTCGCCACCCTCGACGGCCTGCGCGCGAGCGGCACCACGGTGGTGATGGCCACCCACGACGTCGACCTGGCCCTGCGCTGGGCCGACGACGCGGCCCTCCTCACCCCGTCCGGCGTCCGCACCGGACCGGCACCCACGATGCTGGCCCGCACGGATCTCCTCCAGCAGGCGGGACTGCGGCTGCCGTGGGGAGTCGCCGCCGCCCAACTCCTGCGATCGCACGGCCTGCTGACCGACTCGGGGCACGGCCCGCGCACCGCCGAGGACCTGGTCGCGCTCGTATCGGCACCCGCCGAGGGTTGATGCCTGAGGCGACATAAGGCCAGTAAAGGTCATCAATGACCTGAATGTCCCACCACTCCCTGTTCTATGGATGCACAGACCAGGGAGTGAGGGAACATGGCCAACGACACCGCGGACGCGGTCCCGCCGCAGTCCGCCGGCTTGAAGCCCAATGCGATCGGTTTCCTCGACGCGCTCGTCATCGGGCTCAACTCCACCTCCCCGGCGTACTCGGTGGCGGCGGTCATCGGTCCGGTCGTGGCCCTCGTGGGGATCCACGCCCCCGGCGTGATGCTCGCGTCGTTCGTGCCCATGCTGCTGATCGCCTCGGCGTTCTACTACCTCAACAAGGTCGACCAGGACTGCGGTACGACGTTCTCCTGGGTCACCCGGGCCATGGGGCCGTGGGCCGGCTGGCTGGGCGGCTGGGCCATCGCGATGACCGGCGTCCTGGTCGTCGGGTCGCTGGCGGATGTCGCCGTGACCTTCGCCCTGCTCTCCTTCGGCCTCGACAGCTGGGTCGACAACGACGCCGCACGCCGGCTGCTCACGGTGCTGCTCATCCTGGTGATGACGGGCATCTGCGTGATCGGCACCGAACTGTCGGCCAAGGTGCAGAACATCCTGATCCTCGCTCAGGTCGTCTGCCTGCTCGTCTTCGCGGTGGTGGCGCTGTACCGCGTCTACGCCGACACCAGCACGCTCGACTCCGTCGAACCGGCGATCGGCTGGCTGGACGCCTTCGGAGCCGGCGGGGCCTCCCTGACCGGGGCCCTGCTGCTGGGCGTGTTCATCTACTGGGGCTGGGAGTCGGCGGTCAACCTCACCGAGGAGACAGAGGACTCCGCCACGGCTCCCGGCAAGGCCGCCGTGTGGTCGACGGTCATCCTGCTGGTGACCTATGTGGCGGTCGGTTTCGCGGTGGTCGCCTACGCCGGAACGGCCTATCTGGCCGAGAACGCGGCGGAGGAGGAGTTCATCTTCGCCCTGCTCGCCGAGGAGGCCATGGGCGGCTGGCACTGGGTCGTCCTGCTCGCTGTGTCGACGTCCGCGCTGGCCTCGACGCAGACGACGATCATCCCGGCGTCCCGCACAGCGCTCTCCATGGCACGCCGACACGCGCTGCCCGCGCACTTCGGCCGGATCAACCCGCGGTTCCGCACCCCCGACGTGAGCACATGGTGGGTCGCCGGGATCGCCATCGCCTGGTACCTCGTGGTCAGCGAGATCAGCTCCAACGCGCTGTTCGACTCGCTCACCGCGCTGTCCCTGCTGATCGCCTTCTACTACGCGCTCACCGGCGCCGCCTGCGCCGTCTACTACCGCCGCCACCTGACCAGAAGCGTCCACCACTTCGTCCTCATCGGCCTCGGCCCGCTCGTCGGCGCCGGACTGTTGTCCTGGCTGCTGGTGGAATCGGTCATCGACATGTCCGACCCCGCCAACTCCTACAGCGGCGACTCGTGGTTCGGGCTCGGGCCCCCGCTCGTCATCGGTATCGGCATCACCGTCACGGGCGTGGTCATCATGGTCGTGTGGCGGCTGCTGGCTCCCGTGTTCTGGTCGGAACGCCCCGGTGTGGTCGACCCCGCCCTCGTCGACGGCGAGGAGCCGGGGAGCAGGGAGTCCTGAAGATGTCAGTCGTCGTCGGCTTCGACGAGTCCCCCGGCGCGGTGCGTGCGCTGACCGTCGCCATCGAGATGTCGGCAGCGTTCGACGAACCCCTGGTGCTGGTCTACGGCGCCGCGGCTCCGGGCTCGGTGGGCGAGGAGTACGTCGCCCACCAGGATGCCGTTCGCGAAGCCGGACACCACGCACTGGACCGGGCGGTCCGGGTGGCGGAAGAGGCCGGCGTGCGGACCACGGTCGAGCTCATCGACCAGAAGCCCGCACCGGCGCTCATCGACGCCGCGTCGCGCCACGCGGCGCGGCTCATCGTGGTGGGTACGTGGGGCGAGAGCCCCGTGCGCGGGGCGCTGCTGGGCTCGACCCCCCACAAGCTCCTGCACCTCTCCAGCGTCCCCGTCCTCTGCGTGCCGACCGAGACCTGAGCAGTCCGGGTGCCTGCCCGGTATCGCTTCAGGTCGCCGACGCCGCTGCCGCCGCCCGCCCCGCCGCGCGGCCCAAGAACAGGCAGCCGCCGAGGAAGGTGCCCTCCAGGGAGCGGTAGCCGTGGACGCCGCCTCCGCCGAAGCCGGAGTACTCGTGTCCCGAGTCGGCGAACCGGGAACGTCGCCTGCGCCAGAGCGGGGTCTCGGGGCCACCAGATGCCGCAACCCTGAACTTTTCTCACGTTTGGTGGATGCGATCCACCAGGATGTCGATCACCAGCGGCGTCCGCGGCCCGTACCCCAGCAGCACCCCGTCCTCCATGTCGACGACCCGGCGGTTCATTCCGGCCGGCGTCTGGCTGATGCCGGGAATGTCGACCAGCCCGTCGACACCGCCGACCGACTCCAGCCCCTTGGTCATCATCAGGATCACGTCCGGCCGGGCCCGCACCAGCGCCTCGCTGGTGATCGGCGTGAACGGCTTGTCCAGCCCGGCCTCCTTGCCCGCGTCCACCGCCCCCGCGGCCTCGATCAGCGAATCGGCACCCGAACCCTTGCCGCCGATCAGATAGACGGCCGCGCTGCCGCGCATGTACAGGAAGGCGACCTTGGGCTTGCTGCCCCGGGGCACGGCGGCGCGGGCGGCGGCGAGTTCGTCGCTCATGCGCTTGTTCAGGGCTTCGCCCGCCCCGGGGACGCCGAGCGCCTCGGCGACGCGGGTGGTGCGGGTGGAGACGTCGGCGAGTTCGGTGGCCGGGTCGAGGACGACCCCCCGAAACTGCCCGTCACCGTCGCCTCCTCCGACGGTCGGAAGGTGACGGTGAAGGACGCGTCACCGGCGAGGGCTACGACGACACCAAGGGCGTCTACGTCGCCGTCTGCAAGGACAACGGCGACAACCGCATCCCCACCCCCTGCCTCGGCGGTGCCGACCAGAGCGGCAGCAGCGGTTCCTCGGTGTGGATCATCCCGAGGGACGCCTCGGACGAAGGCGCGGGCACGATCGCCGAACGGTGGGGCGAGGGCGGCACCTTC
Source organism: Streptomyces sp. V4I8 (assembly GCF_041261225.1). GTDB lineage: Bacteria > Actinomycetota > Actinomycetes > Streptomycetales > Streptomycetaceae > Streptomyces. Next base: position 8,427,629 of record NZ_JBGCCN010000001.1, on the reverse strand, counting down.
GACGTCGGCCTGGGCGTCAAGGCCAAGGACAGCGGCCTCGACTGCCTGGAGGTCGCCTGCTCCGTCGTCACCCGTGTCGACCACAACGGCGCCGGCGACCGCTCCCAGGACGTCCGCATCCCGATCACCTTCGAGGGCCAGGACCCGGGTGACGGCGACGACGGCGACGGCGACGGTGTGGACGTCCCGCCGGGCACCGTCGGCTATGTGAGGGCGGCCGAGTTCACCACCGCGGGGCGCCCCCCTGCTCCTGCACCCCGACTCGGGGAAGCTGTACGTCGGTTCGGACAACATCCCCGACACCTCCGACGTGGCCGAGCAGGGCCTGTACGTCCTGGACCCCGAGGACGGGAAAGTCCTCGGCCACATCGCCCAGGCACCCGGCCCGAACGGTGCGATGGCCGCCCGTGTGGTCCGGCGGATCGCCGGCCCGCTCCCCGGCGACGGCGTGGTCTTCCGCTATCCGCTGCGCGGCCTAGGCACCGCCAAGGACGGGGACGCGGTCGCGCGGGGCGTCTGGTTCAACGGCGCGACGTTCACCGGAGTCGGTCAGGACGCCGACCCCGCCACCGTCCTGGTCGCGGCCGGACCCGAGCTGCGCCGCGTCGAGACCGCCACCGGCGCCGTGATGGACACGCTCACGCTGGAGGGCGGCAGCCTGCTCGGCGTGGACGCCGCGCACGGTGCCGCCTGGTCCGTGGGCACCAGCGAGGGCAAGCCGGTCCTGCGCCGGGTGGACACCGCCACCTTCGAGGTCACCGCCACGGCCGAACTCCCCGCCGACCCCGTCTTCTTCGTCGAACCGGACCCGGCCACCGGCAACGTCTGGGTGGCGAGCGGGACTTCGGTGCTCGTCCTCGACGAGGACGGCAAGCCGCTGACCACCCTGACGGGCGCGGACCGGCCCACGGCGGCGGCCTTCGACAAGACCACCGGGCGGGCCTTCGTGCTGCGCGAGGACCTCGCCGAGAGCACCTCGGACCAGAACAGCTCGCTCCAGATCCTCGACAGCGCGACCTTCCGGCAGGCCGCCGACCCGGTCTCCCTGCCGGGGAACCTCGCGGGCGCCTTCGCGGGTGTCGCCGTCGCCCCGGGCGCCACCTCCGTCCACGTCACCAAGCAGGCGGAGAGCAAGGTCGTCAAGCTCGACTTGCGCATGTCCCCCAAGGTCACCCAGTCCCCCACCGACCAGTCCGTCGACCCCGGCGACGAGGTCACGTTCGTCGCGGCGGCCGAGGGCACCCCGGAGCCGACCGTGCGCTGGCAGGTCAGCCCGGACCGCGGCCAGACCTGGTCGACGCCGGAGGGCGCGACGGAGAACGCGTACTCCTTCACCGCCAGGGCGGCGCAGGACGGCTACCGGTACCGCGCCGAGTTCGCCAACTCCGTGGGCACGACCCGCACTTCACCGGTCACGCTGACGGTCACCGAGTCCACCGGGGACGGCGGCACCACCGGCGGCACCACCGGCGGCGGCGACGGCGAGGAATCCGAGCCCTCGGGCAGCAGGACCGAGACCGGCTACGAGGGCCAGAAGCTCACCGTCACCCCGGTCAACCGCCTGGCCACCGAGAACCAGACGCTGAAGGTCACCGGCTCCGGCTACGACGTCGACAAGGGCGTCTACGTCGCCCTGTGTGTCGACAACGGGGACGGCCAACTGCCGACGCCGTGCGTCGGCGGCGTCGACATGAGCGGCGCGTCCCACTCCTCGGCGTGGATCTCCTCCAACCCGCCGGACTACGGCCAGGACCTCGCGATCCCGTACGGCGACGGCGGCTCCTTCGAGGTCGAGCTGTCGGTGGACGCCAAGGACGAGTTCACCGACTGCTTCAAGGCCAGGTGCGTCCTCGCCACCCGCGCCGACCACACCCTCTCGGGCGACCGCTCCCAGGACGTGAAGGTCCCGGTCAGCTTCGTCGGACAGGACCCGGTGGAGACGGAGCCGGAGCCCGGTGACACCGGCGGCACGGGCGGCTCCGGCTCCTCGGGCGGCACGACGGGCGGCGGAGCGGACACCACCGGTGGCAGCAGCACTGGCGCGACCACCGGCGGCAACGGCACGTCCCCCACGGGCGGCAGCCTCGCCTCCACCGGCGTCACCGTGGTCTCCGCCGCCGCGCTAGCGGCCGCCCTGGTGGCCACGGGCTGGGTGGCCCACCGCCGGGGCCGCGGGGTCGAGTGATCCCCGGGTGGTCCGCCCGCCGGCGTCCTGCACGGAAGGGCGCCCGGCGGGCGGACCACCGTCGGCTCGGATCGAGCCCTCCTCACGCCGTGCGGCCGGCCACCACCCACTTCGACGGCAGCTCGATCCGCGTGCCGTCCGGCCCGTACTCCGTGGTGGTCAGCGGCAGTTCGCCGCTCGCGAGGACGGTGAGCCCGGCCGCGCGCAGGTACTCGGGCACCGACGCGTCGGCCACCTCGCCGGGGGCGATGCCGTGCCGGAAGATGGGCGCGAGCTTGGGCGGCGGTCCCGACGGGCTCTGGGCGAGGCCCAGCAGGACGGGTTTGGCGGACTCGGAGAGTTCGACGAGGAAGACCCGGCCGCGCTCACCGACGAGCGTGGCGATCCCGTTCACCATCGACTGCCGGTCGTCGGGCTCGGCCTGGTGCAGGACGCCCCGCATATAGACGTTGGTGTCGCCGAGTTCGGCGTGCAGCGTCTCGGCCTCGGTCTTCTCCACGACGTCGAACAGCCGGTACGTCGCCTGCCCCGCGGGGTCGGCGCGGCGGGCGTGGTCGAGGGCCGCGGCGGACAGGTCGGCGCCGACGACGCGCGGGAAGCGCTCGGCGAGGAAACGGGTCTGGGTGCCGTTGCCGCAGCCCAGGTCGACCATCGCCAGGCCCGGATCGGTCAGGTGCGCCTCGAAGAGGGCCAGATGGCGGCCGGCGGTCAGGGCCGGTTCCGCGTCCCAGAACACCGCCCCGGGTTCCTCCGGGGCTTCACGCCAGAAGCCCTCCCAGGCCTCCCGGTAACGACTCGTCACACTCATGACCGACTCCCCAGGTTGCGACGCCGACCCGCCGTGAAGTGACGGGCGAGTACGGTTTATCGCGGCCTGGTTCCGGCCACAAGCGCGCGGCGCATACGTTCACTCCGTATTCGAGACTCGTCCGCCGTCGTACGCCCTGTGCGCCGGGATGCGTCAGCGGCGCGGGAGCGTGAGTTCGAACCAGACGGCCTTGCCGGTGCTCGTCCGGCTCGCGCCCCATTCGCGGGCGAGCACGCTCACCACCCGCAGCCCGCGGCCGGACTCGTCGGCGGGCCCGGCGTTCAGCAGGGTCGGCAGGTCGTGGTCGTCGTCGTCCACCTCGCACAGCAGCGTGTCGCCGCGCACGAGGCGCAGTTCGACGGGGCGGCTGTGGGAGTTCTTTACGGCGTTGGTGACGAGTTCGCTGACCATCAGCTCGGCGCCGTCGGCCACCCTTTCCAGACCCCAGTCGTGCAGCTGTTCCCGGACGACGGCTCGGGCCCGGCCGACCTCCTCCGGGTCGAGGGCGAGCCGCCACTCGGCGACGTCCTGCGGTGCGATGCCGTTGAGCCGTGCCATCAGCAGGGCCACGTCGTCCTTGCGTCCGCCCCGTGTGTTGAGGGCGCGGATGATGGTGTCGCAGGCGTCGTCCATGGAGGCGGCCGGGTGGGCGGCGGACTCGCAGAGGGTCGTGAGGCCGACGCCGATGTCCTCGCCGCGCACCTCGACCAGGCCGTCGGTGCACATCACGATCCGGTCGCCGGGCTCCACACGCACGCGTACCGCCTCGAAGGGCACCCCGCCGACGCCGATCGGCGCTCCCGTGGGCAGGTCGAGCAGCTCGCTGCGCCCGTTGTCGGCGCGGACCAGGGCGGGCGGGATATGGCCGGCGTTGGCGATGTGGAGTTCGCTCGCGATGGGGTCGTAGACGGCGTAGAGGCAGGTCGCGAGGTAGGTGTCGCCGAGGCGCTGGGCGAGGTCGTCGAGGTTGCGCAGCAGCCGGGCGGGCGGCAGGTCGAGGGCGGCCATGGTCTGCACGGCCGTACGCAACTGGCCCATCATGGCGGCCGAGTTGAGGCCGTGGCCCATCACGTCGCCGACGACGAGGGCGGTGCGGGCGCCGGGCAGTTTCACGGAGTCGAACCAGTCGCCGCCGACCCGTCCGAGGAGGGTGCCGGGCAGATAGCGGGTGGCGATGTCGCAGCCCGCCATGCGCGGCGGGATGTGCGGCAGCATGCTGTCCTGGAGGGTCTCGGCGACGCTCTCCTGGTAGGTGTACATGCGCGCGTTGTCGAGCACGAGGCCCGCGCGGGCGGCGAGTTCGGCGCCGGTCACCCGGTCCATGTCGTTGAAGACGGGCCGCTCGGGGTGGCGCAGCAGGATCATGAACCCGAGCACGACATGGCGGGCCTTGAGCGGTACGACCAGCATGGAGCGGCCCGTGATGAGCGGCCGGATGTCCCGCTTCTCGAACTGGGAGGCGATGGCGTGGCCCATCTCCTCGCTGATGCGCGGCACGAGGACGGGTTCGCCGGTGGTCATGCACTGGAAGAACGGCGTGTGCGCGGGGAAGGGCATGGCCTCGCCGACCGGTACGACGTCGTCCCAGCGGCCGGGTTCGTCGGTGTGCTCGACGGCGACCCGGTGCCACATGGTGGTCGTGTCCGGCACGCCCTCGGGGAACCCCTCACCCGCGACGACCTGTTCACGCAGATAGGTGCCGGCGACGTCGGTGAAGCGGGGCACGACAGCCTTGCTGACCTCGATGATGGTCCGCGACAGATCGAGGGAGGTGCCGATGCGGCCGCTGACCTCGTTGAGGAACTCCAGCCGTTCGCGTACGGCCGCGTATTCGAGGTCCTCCACCTCGTCGGTGTCCTCCCGCGATAACGGCAGGCCCTGTGCGGCGGCCCGGGCGGCCCGCTCCCGGCGGACCCGGCGCTCGACGCGCCGGGGCACGCCCCAGTCGGGCGTGACAGGCACCCGGTCGTTCTGGCTGAACTCCAGCACGGGATAGCCGAGTTCGAGGATCTGTCCGACGACGCGGGCGCTTTCGTCGACGCTCATGCTGGGCAGGATCTCGGGGAGCTTGCGGGCGAGTTCCTCGGCGCCGGGGAAGTCGGTGTGCAGGGCGAACGCGGGGGCGACGCGCTCGTAGCCGGTGTCCCCGTCGTGGTCCTGGTCGTCCTGCTGGAGCCGGCCCACGTCGGCGCCCAGCACGAGCAGCCGCTCGGGGCCCGGTCCCACCAGCGGGTAGGCCCACCACAGCACATCGACGCGGTCTCGCTCGGGCACGGTGAGGCGGGCGCGGCCCGCCGCCGGGTAGTACAGCCGCCCGTCGAGGGACGATTCGAGATCGTGGCCGAGACCGTCGTACGCCGCGTAGGCGCCGTACGGCGAGATGTCGTCGTCCTCGGGCAGCGCTCCGGAGACGGGCAGCAGATCGACGGCCGGGCGTCCGAGCGCCTCCTCCTTGGCGGCACCGAACAGACGGCGTGCGCCGGAGCTCCAGTGCGAGACGAGGCCCTCGCGGTCCACCACGACCACGGCCAGCGGGATCCGTCCGGAGGCGGCTTGTTCCGCCACCGCGCCGTCCCTCTCGGTGCCACGGTCCATGGCCCAGGCCCTCTCTCCCCCAAGGCTCCGCAAGATCTGCGCGCCCCCACCACCGTACGGCTCCGGGCCGAGGTGATGTGACGCAATACGGGAATTGATGAGACGGGTTCACGTCGGCCCGCGCGTCGGCCGGAGGGCCCGTCCGCGCCGCGTCCGCGCAGGACAGGCCCGTGTCCCGGTCGTCGGCTCAGTCCTCGTGCCCGAGCTGAAGATCGCGTTCCGTACGGCCGCCCCCGGCGACTTGGAGCACGGTGGCGACCGGCGGGTAACCCGTGGCGATGACGGTGTACTCGCCGGTGGCCAGATCGACGAACCGGAAGGTGCCGTCCGGTCCCGTGGTGAGCGAGTCCATGACATTGCCGGCCGCGTCGAGGAGGGTCACGCGCGCGTCCTCGACGGGCCGTCCGCCGCCCGCCCGCACGGTGCCGCGCAGCAGGGCGCCGCCGGCGAGTTCGATGTCCTGGCGGGTCTCGCGGGCCGCCTTGACGGTGACGGGAACGGCGGCGGGGCGGAACGCGGCCGCGCTCGCGGCGAGGGTGTACTCCCCGGCGACGAGTTCGGTGATGACGTAGCCGCCCTCGCTTCCGCTGCGGGTGGTGGCGACGACCTCGCCGTGCACGTCGGTGAGCGTGACGGTGGCGTCCACGGGGGTGCCGTCCGGGGTGAGCACCCGGCCTGCGAGGCGTCCGGCGCCGCCGAGGACGATGTTCAGTTCGACGGGGCCCTCACCGATGGTGACGGATACGGCCTGCGGCTGGTGGCCGCCCGCCGCCGCGATCATGACGTACGACCCCGGGCCCGGCGTGGCCAGCGCGTACCGCCCGTCGTCGCCGCTCCCGCCGCGCCCGACCTGCTGCCCGGCGATGTCGATGAGCGTGAGCGCCGCGCGCGGTACGTACGTCCCGTCCGGATGCTGCACGGTGCCACGCACGGGAACTTCGGCGGCGTACGGCGAACGGGCCGGGGGGATCTGGGTGTTCACCGGCGCCGATTCCGTCTCCGTGGCCGGGGCGTTGTGGGACACCAGCGGTTTCTCCTTGAGGAAGAAGGCGATCAGCAGACCGAGGACGAGCACCGGCACGAGGTAGAGGAAGATCCTCGGCATGGCGTCGGCGTAGGCCTGGATGTAGTCGTCGCGCAGCGCCTGGGGCAGGGTGTGGACGAGCTGCGGGGTGATGGACTCGGGGTCGGGCAGCTCGCCACCCGCGGGCGTGGGGAGGCGTTCGGCCAGGGCGTCGGCGAGCCGGTCGGCGAAGAGGGTGCCGAAGACGGCGGCGCCGACGCTGCCGCCGATCTGCCGGAAGTAGTTGTTGGCGCTGGTGGCGGTGCCGAGGTCGGCCGGGCGCACGGAGTTCTGCACGGCGAGGATCAGGACCGGCATCACCATGCCGATGCCGGCGCCGAGCACGGCCATCCAGAGGCTGTAGTGCAGCCGGGGCGTGTCGGCCTCGAGACGCGACAGCAGCCACATGCCGAGGGCCGAGAGGGCGCTGCCGAGCACGGTGTAGATCTTGTAGCGGCCGGTGAGGCTGATGAGCTGGCCGCAGACGATGGAGGCGCCGACGATGCCGCCCATCATCGGCAGCATCAGCAGGCCCGACTCGGTGGCCGTGGCCCCGTCGACCATCTGCAGGTAGGTCGGCAGATAGCTGGCGGCGCCGAACAGGGCGACGCCGATCACGAGGCCGACGAGCCCGGTGACGTTGAAGACGGAGTCCCTGAACAGCCGCAGCGGGATGAGGGGTTCGGCGGCGAAGTGCTCGGCGACGAGGAAGAGGACGGTGGCGAGGACCGCGCCCGCGCCGAGGGCGAGGATGACGCGGGAGTCCCAGGCGTACTCGGTGCCGCCCCAACTGGTCAGCAGGACCAGGCAGGTGGAGGCGGCGGCGAGCAGCAGGGCGCCGAGGATGTCGAGCCGGGCCTTGGCCTCGGGCCTGGGCAGCTTCAGTACGACGGCGACGACGGCCAGGGTGACGATGCCGAAGGGGACGTTGACGTAGAAGCACCACCGCCAGGAGAGGTGGTCCGTGAAGTAGCCGCCCAGCAGGGGTCCGGCGACCGAGGCGAGTCCGAACGCGGCGCCGATCAGGCCCATGAAGCGGCCGCGCTCCCGGGCCGGCACGATGTCCGCGATGATCGCCTGGACGCCGATCATGAGCCCGCCCGCACCGGCGCCCTGGACCGCGCGGTAGGCGATCAGCTGGTCCATGGTCTCGGCCCGGCCGGCGAGCGCGGAGCCGATGACGAAGACGACGATCGCGAACTGGAAGACGCCCTTGCGGCCGAGGAGGTCGCCGAGCTTGCCGTAGACCGGCAGTCCGACGGTGGCGGTGAGGAGGTAGGCGGTGATCGCCCAGGACATCCTGTCCAGGCCGTGCAGCTCGCCGACGATCTTCGGCAGCGCGGTGGCGACGATCATCTGCTCCAGCGCGGCCAGCAGCAGCGCGAGCATCAGTCCGACGAAGACCAACCGCACCCGGCGCGGGCTCAGTCGGGGCGCGGCGTCTTGGGGCGGAGCCTGTGGAGGAGGTGCGGTGACGGTTTCGTCCTGCACCAACGTCGCGCCGCCCACGGACCGCTCCCCTCGCCGTACCTGCTCACATTTCCCGCATTAGGCGACAACTACGAGCAAGCACGGCGAGTTACGGTGCCATCCCGGACACGAGCGAGATCCACTCGATCCGGTGAGGGGGCCAAGGGCCCCCGCACACCGGGGACTTACTTCTCGACCTCGGCGGCGAGCCTGGCGAGGAGCGCGTCGTAGATGCGGCCGAGGCCCTTGGGCGCGAAGGTCTTCTCGAAGAAGCCGCCGATGCCGCCGGCGCCCTGCCAGGTGGTGGTGACGACGACCCGCGACTTGCCCTCGCCGGCCGGGGTGACCCGCCAGGTGGTGACCATGGAGGAGTTGCGGTCCTTCTCGACGAGCTCGCCGTCGGTGGGCTCGCTGACCTCCAGGAGGCAGTCGCGGACGCGCTTGCTGGTGGCCTGGAGCTTCCAGTGGACGAGGGTGCCCTCGCCGTCGCCGCCCTCGCGCACCTCGTACTCGCTGAAGTGCTCGGGCAGGATCTTCTGCCGGGTGCCGCTGTAGTCGGCGAGGGCGTCGAACACCTTCTCCGCGTCCGCCGCGACGACCCGCTCCGTAGTGGCCTCGACCTGCGCCATTGACTTCCTCCAGGACCTGATTTCTCGGGGGTTGGAGCAAGCCAACCACCCCGCTGCCGGACCGCCCAAATCGGGGTCCCGATCAGCTCACCGAAGCGATCGCACAGTGATCGGAAACGAAGCCGGGAGATAGGTCGCACGATCAAGGGAACATGTGTTCTATTCTGGGGGCAGTGCTACCGAGGAGGCACCATGCGCTGGGAGAACCTCACCCTGGAGTCCGAACACAGCCGGGCCGACGCCGCGCTGTTCGGCGCGGACGCCGTGGTCACCCGCACCTTCGACACACCCGAGTTCGCCGGGATCACGTTCCACGAGATCCGGGCCCGCTCGATCATCAACCGGGTGCCGGGTGCCTCGCGCATGCCCTTCGAGTGGACGGTCAACCCCTATCGGGGCTGCTCGCACGCGTGCGTGTACTGCTTCGCCCGCAAGACCCACAGCTATCTCGACCTGGACACGGGCCTCGGCTTCGACTCCCAGATCGTGGTCAAGGTGAACGCGCCGGAGCTGCTGCGCCGCCAGCTCTCCTCACGTCGCTGGCAGGGCGAGCACATAGCGATGGGCACGAACGTCGACTGCTACCAGCGGGCGGAGGGCCGCTACCGCCTGATGCCGGGCATCCTCGCCGCCCTGCGCGATCACGCCAACCCGTACTCGATCCTGACGAAGGGCACGCTGATCCTGCGCGACCTCGACCTGCTGAAGCAGTCCGCCGAGGTGACCGACGTCGGTGTCTCCGTCTCGGTCGGGTTCGTCGACCCCGAGCTGTGGCGCACCGTGGAGCCGGGCACGCCCGCGCCGGAGCGACGCTTGGACGTCGTACGCACCCTGGCCGAGCACGGGCTCGGGTGCGGGGTGCTGATGGCGCCGGTGATTCCCTTCCTGAGCGACCAGCCGGCGCAACTGCGGGCCACCGTGCGGGCGATCGCGGCCTCCGGGGCGACCTCGGTCACACCGCTGGTGCTGCATCTGCGGCCCGGGGCGCGCGAGTGGTTCATGGCGTGGCTGGGCCGCGAGCACCCGCACCTGGTGCGCCGTTACGAGCGGCTGTACGCGGACGGTGCCTACGCGCCGAAGTGGTACCAGCGCCGGATCACCCGTCAGGTCCACGACCTGGCGCAGGAGTACGGCATCGGCCCCACGCGCGCGGGCATACCCCGACGGATCCGCGAGCCCGAACCGGAGCCCGCCGGGCACACACGGTCGGAACCGACTCAGCTCTCCCTGCTCTGACTCAGCTCTCAGCTCTCCCTGCTCTGATGGCGTTGGGCGCATTGGGGGCATCGGTGGGCATTGGGGCGCATCTCTCGGCCCAATAGAGTCAAGTCTTCTCAGATCCAGTTCTTCCAGGCGTCCGTACCGGGATGAATGCGGCCGGGACCGTGGCTCTCGCGGTCCGCATCCCCTCCGTCCTGGGAGGACCCCATGGGAAAACGCGCAGCCATGCTGTGCGGTGCCGCCGTCGTCATGGCCGGAACCGTGACGGCCGTCCCCGCCGCCGAGGCGAGTGCCCCGCACACCGCGGAAGCCGCTCAGGCCGCACCCCTCACCTGGAAGAAGTGCGGCACCACCAAGTACCCGACGCTCCAGTGCGCGTCCCTGGAGGTGCCACTCGACCACGCCGATCAGCGCGGACGGCAGATCACCCTCGCGCTGTCCCGCGTCCCGCACACCGCGAAGAAGTACCAGGGCCCGCTGCTGGTCAACCCCGGCGGCCCCGGCGGCAGCGGTCTCACGCTCGCCGGATACGTCGCCTCCGCACTGCCCAAGGCGGTGGCGGCACAGTACGACGTCATCGGCTTCGACCCGCGCGGGGTCGGCGCGAGCAAGCCGGCCGTCAACTGCAAGCCCGGCTACTTCGCCCCGGTGCGCCCGGACTCCGTGCCGCGCACACCGGCGATCGAGCGGGCCAACCTCCAGCGCGCCAAGGCCTTCGCGCAGGCCTGCGGCAAGAAGTACGCGGACGTGTTGCCGCACCTCAACACGATCAGCGCCGTGCGGGACATGGACCGGATCCGCGCGGCTCTCGGCACCAGGCAGATCAGCTACTTCGGCTATTCGTACGGCACCTACCTGGGCGCGGTCTACGCCAAGCTCTTCCCGCAGCGGGTGCGACGCGCGGCCCTGGACTCGGTCGTCGACCCCACCGGTGTCTGGTACCAGTCCAACCTCGCGCAGGACGTCGCCTTCAACGACCGGCACCGCGCGTTCCTGGCGTGGGTCGCCAAGTACGACAAGACGTACGGGCTCGGCGCCGATCCCGCGCGGGTCGAGGCCAAGTGGTACGCGATGCGGGCAGCCCTGGCCAACGCGCCGGCCGGCGGGAAGGTGGGCCCCTCCGAACTGGAGGACACCTTCCTGCCCGGCGGTTACTACAACGGCTACTGGCCCTATCTCGCCGAGGCGTTCGCGGCGTATGCGAAAGACAAGGACGCCGATCCGCTGATCGAGGTCTACGACAGGTTCGGCGCCGCGGACGCGTCCGACGAGAACGGCTACAGCGTCTACGCCTCCGTGCAGTGCCGGGACGCCGCCTGGTCCCGCGACTGGCAGCGGTGGCGGTCGGACAACTGGAACGTGTACGCGAAGGCGCCGTTCATGACGTGGAACAACGCCTGGTACAACGCGCCGTGTGCGTTCTGGCCGAAGAAGTCCCTCGCCTCGGTGAGCGTCACCAACGCCAAGGTGGCGCCGGTGCTGCTGTTCCAGGCGACCGGCGACGCGGCCACCCCGTACCAGGGCGCCGTCACGGTGCACCGGGAGCTGACCCGCTCCAGCCTGGTGGTCGAGCGCGGCGGCGGCAACCACGGCATCACGCTGGGCGGGAACTCCTGCCTGGACAAGCACCTCGCGGCCTACCTGACCGACGGGACGGTGCCGCGCGGCGAAGGCGCGGTCGACGCGGTGTGCGAGGCCCGGCCCGGCCCGAAGCCGCTGAGCTCCAAGGCGACATCGGCGGCGGCACGCGGCGCCGAACTGCACAGGCTGATCGGCTTCCGCCACTGAGAGCCTGATGCCTGTCCGTCGGTCCGTCGATCCGTCGATCCGTCGATCCGTCGATCCGTCGATCCGTCGATCCGTCGATCCGTCGATCCGTCGATCCGTCGATCCGTCGATCCGTCGATCCGTCGGGGGCATTGTCAGACCCATGGTCCACCATGGACGCATGAGTGAGCTGACCAGGATTCCCGCCCCCGACGGAGTCGCCCCCGCCGCCCAGTACACGCATGTCGTGCTCGGCACCGGCCGCTTCGTCGCCGTCTCCGGCCAGCTCGCCCTGGACGAGGACGGCAAGCTCGTCGGCGAGGGCGATCCGGCGGCCCAGGCCCGCCAGGTCTTCGAGAACCTGAGGCGCTGCCTGGCGGCGGCCGGCGCGACCTTCGACGAGGTCGTCAAGCTCACCTACTTCGTCACGGACATCGCGCACATGCCGGCCCTCCGCGCGGCCCGCGCCGAGCACATACCCGACGACCGGTTGCCGGCGGCGTCGGCGGTGCAGGTCGCCGGGCTGGTACGGCCGGAGTTCCTGATGGAGGTCGAGGCGTTCGCGGTGCTGCCGGGTTAATCGGAGGCGGACCCGGGTGGGGATCTCTACGGTGCCGTCATGGACGACGACGGCATACGGATCCGCCCCATGACCCCGGCCGACTGCGACCGCGTCGCCGAGATCCGCATCGGCGGCTGGCAGAGCGCCTACAAGGGTCTGTTACCGCAGTCGTACCTGGACGGCCTCGACGTGGCACAGGACGCCGAGCGCCGCCGCGCCTACCTCTCGCAGGCCGACGGCGGCGTGCTCGACCTGGTCGCCGAGCAGGACGGTCAGGTCGTCGGCTGGGCCTGCCACGGCCCGTACCGCGACGGCGAAGTACGCACCGGGGACGCCGAGTTGTACGCCATCTACGTGGCCCCCGGACGATACGGCGACGGCATCGGACAGGCCCTGCTCCAGGAGTCGCTACGCCGCTGCACGACCGCCGGCCACACCCGCCTCCTCCTCTGGGTCCTCAAGGACAACACCCGCGCCCGGCGCTTCTACGAACGGGCGGGCTTCCGCCCGGACGGCGCCGAGGAGCCCTTCGAGGTGGACGGGGTCGAGGTGCCGGAGGTGCGGTATGCGCGGGAGTTGACGCCGGCCTGACCGAGGCACCGCCGTTGTGGAGGGCAGCGAGCCTGCGACAGGTGCCCGCGTGCCCGGTGGTCGCCTGCGCCGGCGCGCGGCCGCCCTGTCGGCGCAGGCCTCCTGTCGGCGCACAGCCCGTGGGCCGCCGCTAGGCGTGAGCGGCATCGCGGCCGCGCGAGTTGCCGCCGGTCGACCGGAAGTGACCGCGTCCCGCACTTCCGGCCGGCCGGCACTCTCTCACCGCTGCCGGGGGATTCGCGCCAGCGCCTGAACCGCCGCCTCGGCCAGCGCCGGGTGGGCCAGGGCCTCGTTCAGGACGCGTCTGGCGCGGGTGTCGCCGAGGGTGCCGAGGCCTTCCACACAGGCGAGGGCCACGCGCCGATACGGGTCGTGGGGGTGCAGGCGGCGTTCCAGGGTGGTGATCAGGGCGGGCACGGCCTCGGGGGCGCGCAGCTCGACCAGGAGCCGGACCGGGAGCAGGGCGTAGGCGACACGGAGTTCATTGGTGGCCAGGGCGGCCGCCGCGCGGGCCGTGCGCGGGTCGCCGAGCCGGGCCAGGGCGTGGGCTGCGGAGACACAGCGCTCCGGGTCTCGGTGGTTGAGCAGCAGGACGAGGGACTCGAAGGCCCGCCGGTCCCCGGCGAGGCCCAGCCGGAACGCGGCCAACTCCCTGGCCCACAACGGCTGCCCGGGCGCGGTGAGCACGCCGGCCAGTTCGTCGAGGTCCTCGGTCGCCACGAGGTGCTCGTACGCGGCCGACGCCCCGGACTCCTGCCGCAAGCGCTCCGTGAGTGATCGCAACTCTTCGTCCATGAAGGCGAGCGTATGCAAGCGGCCCGTGTCGCGGGACCTACATCACAAAGACGAGGTCTGGCGTGCTCGTTACCCACCGGTTAAGCTCATACGAGCGAGACACCCACTCGTGGATTTGCTTGCAGCGGCCTGGTGACGCAGCCGCCGCGAGTGTTGGTCGGTTCGGTACATCAGGTACCGCAGTACGACCCGGCTCCGGGACAGGGCCGGTCGGATCCTCCGTTCCCCGGCGCGTGTGCACGCGCTCGGCGACGGCACCGGGCGTGTGCGCCAGTAGCCCGGCAACACCCGCACTCACTCCTTTCCGCACCCGGTGCGCCTTTTCGGCGCACCCGGGCGCGCTTCCAGTCGTCACCCTCATTCCTGGAGTCCCGCGATGGCCACTCCCCTGTCCGACACCTCGTCCGACACCCCTCTGTCCCCGCTCAAGACCGTCGCCGTCGTCGGCCTCGGCACCATGGGCACCGGCATCGCCGAGATCCTGGCCAAGGCCGGTCGCGAGGTCATCGGTATCGACATCAGCGAGGCCGCGGCCGCCAAGGCCGTCGCCGCCCTGGAGTCCTCGACCGCCCGTGCCGTGGAGCGCGGCCGGCTGACCGAGGAGGAGCGCGCGGAGGCCCTCGCCCGCGTCCGCACCTCCACCGACCTGCAGGCCGCGGCCGACGCGGACCTGGTCATCGAGGTGGCGCCGGAGTCGTACGAGATCAAGCAGCAGCTCTTCCGCGAGCTGGACGGGATCGTGCGCCCCGAGACCATCCTGGCGACCGGGACCAACGCCCTCTCGGTCACGCGGCTGGCCGCCGACTCGGCCCGGCCCGAGCGCGTGCTCGGACTGCACTTCTTCAACCCGGCGCCCGCGATGCGCCTGGTCGAGGTCGTCTCCTCCGTGCTGACCGCGCCGACGGCCGTCACCGCGGTCACGAACCTCGCCCTGGACCTCGGCAAGGAGCCCGTCGCGGTCGGCGACCGGCCCGGGTTCGTCGCCGACGGGCTGCTGTTCGGCTACCTCAACCAGGCGGCCGCGATGTACGAGGCGAAGTACGCCTCCCGCGAGGACATCGACGCCGCGATGCGGCTGGGCTGCGGCCTGCCGATGGGCCCGCTGGCCCTGCTCGACCTGATCGGCATCGACACCGCGCGCCGGGTCCTGGAGGCCATGTACGCCGAGTCCCGCGACCGGCTGCACGCCCCCGCCCCGATCCTCAAGCAGCTCAGCGAGGCGGGTCTGACGGGCCGTAAGTCGGGCCGTGGCTTCTACACGTACGAGGCGCCGGGCAGCGCCACCGTCGTGCGGGACGCGCTGACGCCGCTGGACGGCGCCGCCCTGACCCCCGGCCGTACGGTCCGCTCGGTCGGCGTCGCGGGCTCCGGCACCATGGCGTCCGGGATCGCCGAGGTCTTCGCCAAGGCCGGGTACGAGGTCGTGCTCGCCGCCCGCAGCGAGGAGAAGGCGCAGGCCGCCAAGGCCCGTATCGGCAAGTCGCTCTCCCGCTCTGTCGACAAGGGGCGGATGACCGCCGAGGCCGCCGCACAGACCCTCGATCTGATCACCGCGGCGGGTTCGTACGACGCGTTCGCCGACGTCGATCTGGCCGTCGAGGCCGTCGCCGAGGACCTGGAGATCAAGCGGCAGCTGTTCGCGACGCTGGACAAGGTCTGCAAGCCGGGCGCGGTCCTGGCCACCACCACCTCGTCGCTGCCCGTCGTCGCCTGCGCCCGCGCCACCTCGCGTCCGCAGGACGTGATCGGCATGCACTTCTTCAACCCGGCCCCGGCGATGAAGCTGGTCGAGGTCGTCCGTACGGTGCTCACCGCCGACGACGTCCACTCCACGGTCCGCGAGGTCTGCGGCCGGATCAGGAAGCACGCCGTGGACTGCGGCGACCGTGCCGGATTCATCGTGAACGCGCTGCTGTTCCCGTACCTGAACAACGCGATCAAGATGGTGGAGGAGCACTACGCGACGCTCGACGACATCGACGCGGCGATGAAGCTGGGCGGCGGCTACCCGATGGGCCCGTTCGAGCTGCTGGACGTCGTCGGACTCGATGTCTCCCTGGCCATCGAGAAGGTCCTGCACCGCGAGTTCCGCGACCCGGGTCTCGCCCCGGCGCCGCTCCTGGAGCACCTGGTGGCCGCGGGCTGCCTCGGCCGCAAGACCGGCCGCGGCTTCCGCGAATATGCCCGGCGCTGAGCGGCCCGGCGACTGGTTCAGCAACGGTCAGGAGTGGGGCGGGCTGCTGGACCCCGCCGGCCCGCCCCCACCCGCCCCGCGCAGCTCTCCCCCAGCCGACCGAAGCAGCTCGCCACCACCCGCCCGACCCGGCAATCCCCCGCCCGTCCAGGGCGGGGGAAACCCCGTGCATGCGCATCAAGCTGCGCACATGCAGTACGTTCGGGTCATGTCCCAGCCCGCCAAGTCCTCACGTACACCAGCCACGTCCGACGCGCCGGAAAGTGCCGCCGGCAGTCGCGCGGCCGCCCAACGGCTCAAGATGCGCCGCGAACTGGCGGCCGCGGCGATGGAGCTGTTCGCGACCAAGGGGTACGAGGCGACCACCGTCGACGAGATCGCGGCCGCGGCCGGGGTCGCCCGCCGCACGTTCTTCCGCCACTTCCGCTCCAAGGAAGAGGCGATCTTCCCGGACCACGACGACACCCTGATCCGCGCCGAGGCGGTGCTCAACGCCGCCCCGGCCCATGAGCATCCGCTCGACACGGTGTGCCGTGGCATCAAGGAAGTCATGCGGATGTACGCGGCCCGGCCGGAGATCTCGGTCGCCCGCTACAAGCTGACGCGCGAGGTGCCCACCCTGCGCGAGGCGGAGATCGCGTCGGTGGCCCGCTACGAGCGCCTCTTCACCCGCTACCTCCTCGGCCACTTCGACGAGCACGCGCACGACGACGACGCCAACGACGACCCGCTGCTGGCCGAGGTCGCCGCGTCCGCCGTGGTCACCGCCCACAACCACGTCCTGCGGCGCTGGCTGCGGGCCGGCGGCCAGGGCGACGTGGAGGCGCAGCTCGACCACGCCTTCGCGATCGTACGGCGGACGTTCGGGACGGGCATCGGGGCGGGCCGGGACACCGCCCCGCGCACGGCGCCGGCCTCCGTGGCCACGCAGGGCGAGGTGCTGGTGACCGTGGCGCGGACCGACGCGCCGCTCGACGAGGTGATGCGGACGATCGAGCAGGCGCTGAAGGAGCGGGCGTAGAGCGTCAGCGGGGTGTGGCGGGCCTCCTGGCGGGCTCCTCCACGGGAACCATTTCCCCGACCCGTCCGTCCTCCATGTCGAAGCACGATCTTCATGGTGTGCGACGGAGGTGGGTTGCCATGCAGACGAACGACCCGACCAAGCTCGAAGCCACGCTGGCCGACGGGCGGCGCATGACCCTGTCCCTCCCCGCGACGGACGCGAAGTGGGCCGCCGACGGCATCAAGGGCCTGCGCGCCGTCCCGCCCACGCACACCGGCCGCGGCGAGGAGCCGCCCGCCCTCCCCGAGGAGCCGGCGCTCCCCCTCCAGGTGGCGCTGCTCGGCCTGGGCGCCTAGGGCGTATCGCGAAAGTCCCTGGTCAGTCCCGGCACCGGACGGACCGGCCCGGGGTGAACCTCGCCGCCGGCCCCGGGTCCGCGTTCCCCGGCAGGAGCCCCGCCATCAGCCGCCCCGTCGCCGGGGCCGGCATCAGGCCCAGCATGTTGTGGCCGGTGGCGAGCAGGACGCGGGGGCGGCCCGGGAGCGGGCCGATCAGGGGCAGCCCTTCCGGGGTCACGGGCGGGGCCCCATCCATCCACTCCTGCTCGCGCCGATCCCGGTCGGCTCCCGGCAGATACGGCCGCGCGGCCGCCACCAGCGCCTCCACGCGGCCCTGCCGGAAGCGGTCCGGGGCCCGGTCGAACTCCATCGTCCCGGCTGCCACCTCGATCCGCACGCCCAGCCAGGCGCTCACCTGCCGGGACCAGACGCCCGCGGCGATCACCACGGCGTCCGCCTGACAGGTCCGTCCCAGCAGTCGTACGGACCGGGACGGCGCGGGCACCGCCGTCACCCCCGCGCCCCCGACCCGCGCAGGACCGGCAGGCGACCGATAGCGCCCGATTAGCACCTACTCGTCGGTAGCTTTGATCGATCATCGCTCATTTGTTACGTAAAGATTTCATCTGAGAGCAAGTTCTGGCACTCGGTGCCTTGCCAGGTGACACGCCGTGCCATACGTTGAAGGAGTCCGGGCGGCCGGCGTGCAGAGACCTTTCGTACGTCGGCTGTCCCCGCAAACCCCTCCCGGGGTCTGCGCGCCCGGCGCCTGCGTCACAGGCAACCTCCCGCGCCACAAAGCGCTGCCGAACAGCACCATCCGCCGAACCGACGGCACCCACCAAAAACCCTCAGCAGCACCGACGTAACCCTCAGCACCCCTCCCTCAGGGTGCACACCGCCGGAGGCAACACCGTGACCGTGAAGGACATTCTGGACGCGATCCAGTCGCCGGAATCGACGCCGGCCGACTTCGCCGCTCTGCCCCTCCCCGAGTCGTACCGCGCGATCACCGTGCACAAGGACGAGACGGAGATGTTCGCGGGGCTTCAGACCCGCGACAAGGACCCCCGCAAGTCGATCCACCTGGACGACGTGCCGGTGCCGGAACTCGGACCGGGCGAGGCCCTGGTGGCCGTCATGGCCTCCTCGGTCAACTACAACTCGGTCTGGACCTCGATCTTCGAGCCCCTGTCGACCTTCGGGTTCCTGGAGCGCTACGGCAAGCTCAGCGAGCTCACCAAGCGCCACGACCTGCCGTACCACATCATCGGCTCCGACCTCGCGGGCGTCGTCCTGCGCACCGGCCCCGGCGTCAACGCCTGGAAGCCCGGTGACGAGGTCGTCGCGCACTGTCTGTCCGTCGAGATGGAGTCCTCGGACGGCCACAACGACACGATGCTCGACCCCGAGCAGCGCATCTGGGGCTTCGAGACCAACTTCGGCGGCCTCGCCGAGATCGCCCTGGTCAAGTCCAACCAGCTCATGCCCAAGCCGGGCCACCTGAGCTGGGAGGAGGCCGCCGCTCCGGGCCTGGTCAACTCCACCGCCTACCGCCAGCTGGTCTCCCGCAACGGCGCCGGCATGAAGCAGGGCGACAACGTCCTGATCTGGGGCGCGAGCGGCGGACTCGGCTCGTACGCCACGCAGTTCGCGCTGGCCGGTGGCGCCAACCCGATCTGTGTCGTCTCCAGCGACCAGAAGGCGGACATCTGCCGCTCGATGGGCGCCGAGGCGATCATCGACCGCAACGCCGAGGGCTACAAGTTCTGGAAGGACGAGCAGACCCAGGACCCGAAGGAGTGGAAGCGCTTCGGCAAGCGCATCCGCGAGCTCACCGGCGGCGAGGACATCGACATCGTCTTCGAGCACCCCGGCCGCGAGACCTTCGGCGCCTCGGTCTTCGTCACCCGCAAGGGCGGCACCATCACCACCTGCGCCTCGACCTCGGGCTACATGCACGAGTACGACAACCGCTACCTGTGGATGTCGCTGAAGCGGATCATCGGCTCGCACTTCGCCAACTACCGCGAGGCCTGGGAGGCCAACCGGCTCATCGCGAAGGGCAAGATCCACCCGACGCTGTCGAAGGTCTACTCCCTGGAGGAGACCGGCCAGGCGGCCTACGACGTGCACCGCAACCTCCACCAGGGCAAGGTCGGCGTCCTGTGCCTGGCCCCCGAGGAAGGCCTCGGCGTGCGCGACGAGGAGATGCGCGCCAAGCACATCGACGGCATCAACCGCTTCCGCAACATCTGATCCGCACCATCTGAGACACCCGAGGTCATAGATGACTGAGCGTCAGCCCGCCGAAGGCAAGCGGGAGAAGGACCGGCCGTGGCTCATGCGGACCTATGCCGGTCACTCCACGGCCGAGGCGTCCAACGAGCTGTACCGGCGCAACCTCGCCAAGGGGCAGACCGGCCTGTCGGTCGCGTTCGACCTGCCCACGCAGACCGGCTACGACTCCGACCACATCCTCGCCCGCGGCGAGGTCGGCCGGGTCGGCGTGCCCGTCGCGCACCTCGGTGACATGCGTCGGCTGTTCCAGGACATCCCCCTGGAGCAGATGAACACCTCGATGACGATCAACGCCACCGCCATGTGGCTGCTGGCGCTCTACCAGGTCGTCGCGGAGGAGCAGGGCGCGGACATCACCAAGCTCCAGGGCACGACCCAGAACGACATCGTCAAGGAGTACCTGTCCCGGGGGACGCACGTCTTCCCGCCGGGGCCGAGCCTCCGTCTGACGACGGACATGATCGCGTACACGGTCTCCCACATCCCGAAGTGGAACCCGATCAACATCTGCAGCTACCACCTGCAGGAGGCGGGCGCCACGCCGGTCCAGGAGATCGCGTACGCGATGTCCACCGCGATCGCGGTCCTCGATGCCGTACGCGACTCAGGGCAGGTCCCCGCCGAGAAGTTCGGGGACGTCGTGGCCCGTATCTCCTTCTTCGTGAACGCGGGCGTCCGCTTCATCGAGGAGATGTGCAAGATGCGGGCGTTCGGGCGGATCTGGGACAAGGTCACGCGCGAGCGCTACGGCATCGAGAACCCCAAGCAGCGCCGCTTCCGGTACGGCGTCCAGGTCAACTCCCTCGGTCTGACCGAGGCGCAGCCGGAGAACAACGTCCAGCGGATCGTCCTCGAGATGCTGGCCGTGACCCTCTCGAAGGACGCACGCGCGCGTGCCGTGCAGCTGCCCGCCTGGAACGAGGCCCTGGGTCTCCCCCGGCCCTGGGACCAGCAGTGGTCGCTGCGGATCCAGCAGGTGCTGGCGTACGAGAGCGATCTGCTGGAGTACGAGGACATCTTCGAGGGCTCGAAGGTGATCGAGACGAAGGTGGACGAGCTGGTCGAGGGCTCGCTCGCGGAGATCGACCGCATCCAGGAGATGGGCGGCGCGATGGCCGCCGTCGAGTCCGGCTATCTCAAGTCCCAGCTGGTCGCCTCGCATGCCGAGCGCCGGGGCCGGATCGAGTCCGGCCAGGAGAAGATCATCGGTGTCAACGCCTTCGAGGGCACCGAGCCGAACCCGCTGACGGCCGACCTGGACACCGCGATCCAGACGGTGGACCCGGCCGTCGAGGCCCGGGTGATCGCGGGGCTCCAGAACTGGCGCGACACCCGCTACCAGCCGCCCTTCAACCATCCGCGCCCGTGCAAGGCGCTGGAGAAGCTGAAGGAGGCCGCGAAGGGCACCGCCAACCTCATGGAGGCCACCCTGGAGTGCGCCCGCGCCGGTGTCACGACCGGCGAGTGGGCCGGGGCCCTGCGCGAGGTGTTCGGCGAGTTCCGGGCGCCGACCGGTGTGTCGTCGGCGCCGGTGGCCATCCCCGCCGAGGAGGGCTCTGCGCTGTCCCAGGTGCGCCGCAAGGTCGACCTCACGGCCAAGGACATGGGCGTCGGCAAGCTCCGCTTCCTGGTCGGCAAGCCGGGCCTGGACGGGCACTCCAACGGCGCCGAGCAGATAGCGGTGCGGGCGCGTGACGCCGGCTTCGAGGTCGTCTACCAGGGGATCCGGCTGACGCCCGAGCAGATCGTGGACGCGGCCCTCGCGGAGGACGTGCACGCGGTCGGCCTGTCGATCCTGTCCGGCTCGCACGCCCAGCTCGTGCCGGACGTCCTGGAACGGCTCCGTGTGGCCGGTGCCACAGATATACCCGTGATCGCCGGTGGCATCATCCCGAATGGTGACGCCGAGCAGCTCCGGGCCGCCGGAGTGGCCGCCGTCTTCACCCCGAAGGACTTCGACATCACCGGAATCATCGGCCGCATCGTCGACGAGATCCGGAAAGCGAACAAGCTCGACCCCCTGGAGGTCCCCGCATGACCGTCAACCGTCTCCGCCCGCGGCGCTCCTGCCTGGCAGTGCCGGGCTCGAACCCCCGCTTCCTGGAGAAGGCTCAGGGCCTCCCGGCGGACCAGGTCTTCCTCGACCTGGAGGACGCGTGCGCCCCGCTCGCCAAGCCCGAGGCGCGGCACACCATCGTCAAGTTCCTCAACGAGGGTGACTGGACGGGCAAGACGAGGGTCGTGCGCGTCAACGACTGGACGACCGAGTGGACGTACCGCGACGTCGTCACGGTCGTCGAGGGCGCCGGCCCGAACCTCGACTGCATCATGCTGCCGAAGGTCCAGACGGCCCAGCAGGTCGTCGCCCTCGACCTGCTGCTGACGCAGATCGAGAAGACGATGGGCTTCGAGGTCGGCAAGATCGGCATCGAGGCGCAGATCGAGAACGCCCAGGGCCTGAACAACGTCAACGAGATCGCGACGGCCTCCCAGCGCGTCGAGACGATCATCTTCGGCCCGGCCGACTTCATGGCGTCCATCAACATGAAGTCGCTGGTCGTGGGCGAGCAGCCGCCCGGCTACCCGGCGGACGCCTACCACTACATCCTGATGAAGATCCTTATGGCCGCCCGCGCCAACAACCTCCAGGCGATCGACGGCCCCTACCTGCAGATCCGCAACATCGACGGCTACCGCGAGGTCGCCCAGCGCGCCGCCGCGCTCGGCTTCGACGGCAAGTGGGTGCTGCACCCGGGCCAGGTCGAGGCGTCCAACGAGATCTTCTCGCCCTCGCAGGAGGACTACGACCACGCCGAGCTGATCCTGGACGCGTACGACTACTACACGTCCGAGGCGGGCGGCAAGAAGGGCTCCGCGATGCTCGGCGACGAGATGATCGACGAGGCCAGCCGCAAGATGGCCCTGGTCATCTCCGGCAAGGGCCGCGCCGCCGGCATGCAGCGCACCAGCAAGTTCGAGATCCCGGAGGCGTAAGGCCATGCAGTTCGGACGCACCTACGAGGAGTTCGAGGTCGGGGCGACGTACAAGCACTGGCCGGGCAAGACGGTCACGGAGTACGACGACCACCTGTTCTGTCTCCTCACCATGAACCACCACCCCCTCCACATGGACACGAACTATGCGGAGAAGACGACGGACTTCGGCAAGAACGTCGTCGTGGGCAACTACATCTACTCCCTCCTGCTCGGCATGTCCGTGCCGGACATCTCCGGCAAGGCGATCGCCAACCTGGAGATCGAGTCGCTCAAGCACGTGGCGCCGACCTTCCACGGCGACACGATCTACGGCCAGACGACCGTGCTCGACAAGTGGCCGTCGAAGTCGAAGAACGACCGCGGCATCGTCTACGTCGAGACCAAGGGCTACAAGCAGGACGGCACGCTGGTGTGCGTCTTCCGCCGCAAGGTCATGGTCCCCACCGAGACCTACATCAAGGAGCGCGGCGGCGAGCAGCCCGGCCGCCCGGAGCTGAAGCAGCAGGAGAAGTAATGGCGCGCCTCGCCCAGACCGCCGGTCTGACCGACATTCAGCAGGAGATCCTCTCCACCGTCCGCGACTTCGTGGACAAGGAGATCATCCCGGTCGCGACCGAGCTGGAGCACCGCGACGAGTACCCGCAGCAGATCGTCGACGGCCTCAAGGAGTTGGGCCTCTTCGGCCTGATGATCCCCGAGGAGTACGGCGGTCTGGGCGAGTCGCTCCTGACGTACGCCCTCTGCGTCGAGGAGATCGCCCGCGGCTGGATGTCGGTCTCCGGCATCATCAACACGCACTTCATCGTGGCGTACATGCTCAAGCAGCACGGCACGCAGGAGCAGAAGGACCACTTCCTGCCGAGGATGGCCGCCGGCGACATCCGCGGCGCTTTCTCGATGTCGGAGCCGGGCCTGGGCTCCGATGTGTCGGCCATCACGTCGAAGGCGGTGAAGGACGGCGAGGAGTACGTCCTGAACGGCCAGAAGATGTGGCTGACGAACGGCGGAACGTCGTCTCTCGTCGCCGTACTCGTCCGAAGTGACGAAGGACACCCCGAGGGCACCGCGCCCCACAAGTCGATGACGACCTTCCTCGTCGAGAAGGAGCCCGGCTTCGGAGAGGTCCGCCCCGGCCTCACCATCCCGGGCAAGATCGACAAGATGGGCTACAAGGGCGTCGACACGACCGAACTCATCATGGACGGCCTGCGCATTCCGGCCAATCGGGTGCTCGGCGGCGTCACCGGTCGAGGTTTTTACCAAATGATGGACGGCGTCGAGGTCGGGCGCGTGAATGTGGCGGCGCGTGGCTGTGGCGTCGCTCAGCGTGCGTTCGAGCTCGGCGTCCAGTACGCCCAGCAGCGTCACACTTTCGGCAAGCCGATCGCTCAGCACCAGGCCATCCAGTTCAAGCTGGCCGAGATGGCTACCAAGGTCGAGGCGGCGCATGCGATGATGGTGAACGCGGCTCGCAAAAAGGACTCAGGGGAGCGAAACGACCTCGAAGCAGGGATGGCGAAGTACCTCGCCTCCGAGTACTGCAAGGAGGTCGTGGAGGATGCTTTCCGGATCCACGGCGGCTACGGCTTCTCCAAGGAGTACGAGATCGAGCGCCTCTACCGTGAGGCCCCGATGCTGCTTATCGGTGAAGGTACCGCCGAGATCCAGAAAATGATCATCGGTCGCAGGCTTCTCGAAGAGTATCGGTTCCAGGGCTAGATGTCCGGGTTCGGGGTGTTTTCTTCGAGAAGAAGATCACACCCCGTCAATCCGCTTCGGCCGCCGACTCGACTTCCTGGCTTGCCCAGTTGTGGCCCGCGACCGGTACGATCCCGGGAAAGCCGCCGTCCCCCGTCGAAGCGCGGCATCATCCGCTACGAAGGTCATCCATGCCCCACAGCCAAACCTCTGCACCTCGCGACAGCCGGGCCGGCGTACGCCTCGCGCGCGGAGCATCGCCGTGGCTTCTCCCGACCGTCGCCACCGCAGCCCTCAGCCTGGCCCGCGCACGCCGCTCCGGCGTCGCCAAGGCCGTGGCCGTGCCCGCCACCGCGCTCGCGGCGGGCATGCTGTGGTTCTTCCGCGACCCCGAGCGCGAGATCGCCCAGGGCCGGGTCATCTCGCCCGCCGACGGTGTGGTGCAGAGCATCATGCCGTGGAAGGACGGCCGCACCCGCGTCGCGATCTTCATGAGCCCGCTCAACGTCCACGTCAACCGTGCCCCGCTCTCCGGCACCGTGACGTCCGTGGAGCACATCCCCGGCGGGTTCGTTCCGGCGTTCAACAAGGAGAGCGAGAACAACGAGCGCGTAGTCTGGCATTTCGACACCGAACTCGGCGACATCGAGATGATCCAGATCGCCGGCGCGGTGGCCCGTCGTATCGTCCCCTACATCCCGCAGGGCACGAAGGTCGAGCAGGGCGACCGTATCGGTCTGATCCGCTTCGGCTCGCGTGTCGACATCTACCTGCCCGAGGGCGTGGAGGTCGCGGTCGAGGTCGGGCAGAAGACCGTGGCTGGGGTGACTCGCATTGACCGTGATTGATCCTGAGACTCAGCCGGGCTGGGTGCCCGAGGCCGACGAGGTCGACGAAGAGGAGGAGATGCCTCTTTCTCTCCGCCTGTCGATAGCGGACACCCTCACTCTCGGCAACGCCACGTGCGGCTTCATGGCGGTGTACTTCACCACCACCGGCATCCTGATCCCGCACCTCACCGGCAGCCAGGAAACCGGCATGGCCCGCCACAGCGCGGCCACTGCGGTGATCCTGATGCTGTGCGCGGCGGTCTTCGACCTGTTCGACGGCCTGGTGGCGAGGAAGCTGCGCTCCTCCCCCATGGGCGCGGAGCTGGACAACCTCTCGGACCTGATCAGCTTCGGCCTGGCCCCGGCGTACTTCGTCCTGGTCTACGGCATGGTCGCCGACGACGCGCACCAGCGGGTGGCGGCGGTCGGCGCGATCGTCGTTCTGCTCGCGGTGGTGCTGAGACTCGCGCGGTTCTCCTGCGTGACGGTGCCGAACGGCATGTTCCAGGGCATGCCGTCCCCGTTCGGGGCGCTGACGGTCGTCTCGATCGTCCTGCTGGAGCTGCCCTTCGTGGCGACGCTGCTGGCGATTCTGGGGACGGCCTGGCTGATGGTGAGCCGGGTCGAGTACCCGAAGCCGCGGGGGCGCCTCGCGGTGGCGATGCTGACCTGGATCGTCGTGTCGATGGGTCTGCTGGCGGCCTGGGCCTTCGACGCCCCGAGCGGGCAGCTGCTGCTCCAGACCGGGTGCGCGCTGCAGCTGGTGACGGGCGCGGTCATCCCGCTGTTCGCCACGGCCCGTCGGGTGAACAACTTCCGCGACAACCGGCGTGAGGCGCGGGCGGCGCAGCTGCCGTAACGCTCTGCTGAGTGGGGCCCCGGACCGTGTCGGTCCGGGGCCCTTCGCATACCCGGCACCCGGCTTCTCTCGCCCCCGCCGCCCCTATCCGTCCCATCCTTCTGGGGCTCCGCCCCAGACCCCGCTCCTCAAACGCCGGAGGGGCTGGTTGTTCAGCCCGTCCGGCGTTTGAGGACGAGGCCCGGAGGGCCGAAGCGGGGGTCTGGGGGCGGCAGCCCCCAGGGACGGGACGGGTAGGGGCGGCGGGGGCGAGAGAAGCCCGGGCTCAGGACAGGAAGTCCTGGGCGATCCGTTCCGCCGAGCGTTCCAGGATGGGGCCCGCGTCCGCGATGCACTTGGCCACGTCCGGCTCGAGTTCCGTCAGCGGGTACGCCCGCCGGATCCCGGCCCGCCCGAGCGCCTCCGGCACCAGCGCGAGGCGCCCGCACACGGCGACGACCTCCTTGCCGGCCGCGCGGGCGGCGGCGGCGACGCCCGCCGGGGCCTTGCCGTGCAGGGTCTGCTCGTCCAGCGATCCCTCGCCGGTGATGACCAGGTCCGCCCGCTCCAGCGCGGGCGCGAAGCCCAGGACGTCCAGCATGACCTCGATGCCGGGGCGGAAACGGGCACCGAGGAGGAGGGCGCCGTAGCCGATACCGCCCGCGGCACCGGCCCCGGGCGCGGCGGCGTGCGCGGCCGCCCTGGGGCCGACCGCCCCCTCCAGCACCTTCGCGAAGTGCGCGAGCGCGGTGTCCAGCGCCGCCACGTCGTCCGGCGAGGCGCCCTTCTGCGGGCCGTACACCGCGGGTGCGCCCTTCGGACCGGTCAGCGGATTGTCGACGTCGCTGGCGAGCACCAGTTCGACGGAGGACAGCCTCGGGTCCAGGCCGGACAGGTCGGCGGTGGCCAGGTCGCGCAGGCCTCCCCCGCCCGGCGCCACCGGCTCCCCGTCCGCGTCCAGGAAGCGCGCCCCGAGCGCGCTCAGCATTCCGGCCCCGCCGTCCGTGGTGGCGCTGCCGCCGACCCCGAACACGATGGTGCGGGCGCCCGCGTCCAGTGCGGCCCGCAGCAGCTCCCCTGAACCGTACGTGGACGCCGTGAGGGGTGCGAAGACGCCCGCGGGCAGCCGCTGCAGGCCGCTCGCCTCCGCCATCTCCACGACGGCCGTGTCGCCGCGCAGCGCGAACGCCGCCGTCACCTCGTGCCCGAGGGGCCCGGCGACCCGGACCTCCCGCCGTTCGAAGCCGGCCGCGACCGCCGCGTCCACGGTCCCGTCGCCGCCGTCGGCCACCGGCATGGCCTCGACCTCGAGGCCCGGCACGACCCGGCGCAGACCGGCCGTCACACGCTCGGCGACCTGCACGGCCGTCAGCGACCCCTTGAACTTGTCCGCGGCGATGAGCACGCGCTGTGTCACCTGATTTTCCCCTTGCTCTCCGGGCCTCGCGCACGCCAAGGCCAGTCGCGCCGCTGCGACCTTAACCGGAGGAGGCCCATGACGTCATGCGATGCCCGGACCCTGAGAAGGCTGTGGGAGCAACGTACGAGCGGCCTGGGAAGCGGCTGTGCGAGCTGCCGGACACCGAGCGACCGCGGCCGGAATTGGGTAAACCGGTCCTATGACCCCTGTGGGCACTGAGCCAGAGCTCGCCGACCGCGTCCTCGGGGGCTGGCTGGGCCGGATCGCCGGCAACATGCTCGGCAAACCGGTCGAGCAGGGCGACCTGTGGACGCGGGACCGGATCGACCAGTATCTGCGGCAGGCCGCCGCCCTGCCCCTCACCGACTATCTTCCCGAGCCGATCAGCGAGGACGACGGCTTCGAGCTGCGGCCCGAGTGGCGGCAGTGCGTGCGCGGCCGCATCCACGGCAGCTGCCGCGACGACGACGTCGACTACGCGATCCTCGGCCTGGACCTGCTGGAGACCCATGGCTTCGCCTTCAGCACCGAGCAGGTCGGCGACCTGTGGCTGCTGCGGCTGCCGTATCTGCAGACCTTCACGGCGGAGCGGGCCGCGTACCGCAACCTCGCGAACGGGTTGAAGCCGCCGCTGACCGCCACGTACGACAACCCCTACCAGGAGTGGATCGGCGCTCTCATCCGCGCCGACATCTACGGCTGGACCTGCCCCGGCGTCCCACGCCGCGCCGCCGCCCTCGCCCGCCGGGACGCGGTGCTGTCGCACACCGGCAACGGCGTGTACGGCGCGATGTGGGCGGCGGCGCTGATCGCGGCGGCGTTCACGGCGCCCACGGTCCGCAAAGCGGTCGACGAGGCGCTCGCCGTCATCCCGGCGAGCAGCCGCCTCGCCCGTACCGTACGCCGCGTCGTGTCGCTCCATGACACCCGGATGACCTGGGAGGACACGCTCGCCACGGTCGCCGAGGAGACCGCCGGGCTCGGCTGGATCCACACCATCCCGAACGCGGCCGTGCTCACCGCCGGGCTCCTGTACGGCGACGGCGACTTCACCCGCACCATCACCCTCACCGTGCGCGGCGGCCTGGACACCGACTCCAACGGCGCGACCGCCGGCTCGGTGGCGGGCGTACTGGGAGGGGCGGAGGCGATCCCGGACCAGTGGACCGGGCCGCTGGAGGACACGGTCCGCAGCGCGGTCTTCGGGTTCGACGGGGTGCGGATCAGCGAGCTGGCGGAGCGGACGGTGCGGTTGGCCCAGGCGGAGGTCCACCAGGTCCGTTAGATCCACCA
This sequence comes from Streptomyces sp. V4I8, assembly GCF_041261225.1. Classification (GTDB taxonomy): domain Bacteria; phylum Actinomycetota; class Actinomycetes; order Streptomycetales; family Streptomycetaceae; genus Streptomyces. The sequence goes on along the minus strand of NZ_JBGCCN010000001.1, from coordinate 8,399,031 downwards.
GGTCCAGTAGTGCCGGCGAGCGACGGAGAGCGGCGCGTGCGCGCTCCGGAGCAGGGCACCCGCTGCGCCGAGCGGGCGTGTGCCTCCTTGAGCGGGGTGTGTGCTTCCCCGAGCCGGCCCGACGGTCGAGGTGTGGTCGCTCGGGCTGGTTACGCTGCCTGGATGACGACGACGCAAAACTTCGCCACGTACATCGCGGGTCTCCCCCGCGTCCTCGCCGGTGCCGCCGCCCTCTTCCGGGACGCCGAGGGCCAGGTGCTGCTCGTGGAGCCCAACTACCGTGAGGGCTGGGCGCTTCCGGGCGGCACGGTCGAGTCCGACGACGGCGAGACGCCTCGCCAGGGCGCGCGCCGCGAGACGGCCGAGGAGATCGGCCTGGACCGGGAGCTGGGCCGGCTGCTCGCGGTGGACTGGGTGCACGGGACGGGGCGGCCGCCGCTGGTGGCGTACCTGTACGACGGTGGCGTACTCGGCGAGGACGACTTCAAGGCGATCCGGTTGCAGGAGGCGGAGCTGCTGTCCTGGCGGCTGGTTCCGCGCGGGGAGATCACCGCGCATCTGCCCGGCGCCCTGGGCCGCCGCGTCCTGGCCGCACTGGACGTCCTCGCGGACGGCGGGGGGACGGCGGAGCTGGAGAACGGTCACCGGGTGGACTGACCGGGGGCCATGACTTCCACGGCAGGGTCGAATATCTTCCACCGGCCGGGTCGATTATCCATTCGCCGCGTTCAGGGCGCCCGTCCTACCCTCGGCAGCATGACCAAGCCCCTCGTCGCCCTCCTCAGCGGCGCCGGTATCTCGACCGACTCCGGTATCCCCGACTACCGCGGCCCGAACGGGCTGTGGCGGCGGGATCCGGAGGCCGAGAAGCTCGTGACGTACGAGTACTACATGGGCGATCCGGAGATCCGGCGGCGCTCGTGGCAGATGCGGCGCAAGAACCGCACGCTCAAGGCCGAGCCGAACGCGGCGCACCTGGCGGTGGCCGAGCTGGAGCGGTCCGGGGTGCCGGTGCGGGTGATCACGCAGAACGTGGACGGGCTGCACCAGCTGGCCGGGATGCCCGCCCGCAAGGTGCTCGAACTGCACGGCAGCGCGCGCAGTGTGCTCTGCACGAAGTGCCATGCGCGCGGGCCGATGGAGGACGCCCTCGCGCGGGTGGAGGCCGGTGAGGACGACCCGCCGTGCCTGGAGTGCGGCGGGATCCTCAAGTCCGCGACGGTGATGTTCGGCGAGCGGCTCGATCCCGTGGTCCTCGGCGAGGCGGCCGCGATCACCAAGGCCTGCCAGGTGTTCATCGCCGTCGGCAGCAGCCTCCAGGTGCAGCCCGCCGCCGGGCTCGCGGGCGTCGCCGCCGACCACGGCGCCCGGCTGATCATCGTCAACGCCGAGCCGACGCCGTACGACGACCGCGCCGACGAGGTCATACGCGAGCCCATCGGCACGGCGCTGCCGAAGCTGCTGCGCGGACTCGCCGACTGAAGCAGCCGCCCGGAAGGCTAGGGGGTGTTTCCCTGGAACAGCGCCGCTCCGTTCTCGAAGTCCAGCAGTCGCTGCTTGCGGTCCAGGCCGCCGCCGTACCCGGTGAGGCTGCCGTTGGCTCCGACGACGCGGTGGCAGGGGACGATGATGCCGATCGGGTTCTTGCCGTTGGCGAGGCCGACCGCGCGGGAGGCACCGGCGTTGCCGAGGGTGTCGGCGAGTTGGCCGTAGGAGCGGGTCTCGCCGTACGGGATCTTGCGCAGTTGCTCCCAGACGCTGCGCTGGAACGGCGTTCCGCACAGGCGCAGTTCCAGCGTGAACTCCTTCAACTCACCCGCGAAATAGGCCCCCAGCTGTTCCTCGGCTGCTCCGAAGAGGGACTCGTCGCGGGTGCCGAAGGTCTCCTCGTGCGGGCGGTGGCGTTGGTCGGTCATGTAGAGGCCGCACAGGACGCCGTCCTCGGCGACGAGCGTCAGGGGGCCGTACGGGCTGTCGATGACGGTGTGCTGCTTCATCAGGTGTTCCTAACGTGCTTACACGGGGAGGAAGTTGATCGGGTGGCTGTCCGTCGCCCACAGGTACTGGACGGCGTACGCCCGCCACGGGCGCCACGCGGCCGCCCGGGCCGTGAGGGCCGCCGGAGTCGACGGGAGGCCCAACTCCTGGGCGGCGCGGCGGATTCCGAGATCGGTGGGGAGGAAGGCGTCGGGGTCACCGAGGGCGCGCATCGCGATGACGTCGACCGTCCAGGGGCCGAATCCGGGGAGGGCGAGGAGGCGGGCGCGGGTCTCCCGCCAGTCGCTGTCGGGCCCCAAGCGCACCTCGCCGTCGGCGAGTTGACGGACCAGGGTGGTGAAGGTCGCTCGGCGCGTGCGGGGCATCGCCAGTGATTCCGGGTCCACGGAGGCCAGCGCCTCGGGGGACGGGAAGAGGTGGGTGAGGCCGCCTTCGGGGTCGTCGACCCGCTCGCCGTGGGCGGTGACCAGGCGGGCCGCGTGGGTGCGGGCGGCGGCCGTGGAGACCTGCTGCCCGAGCACGGCCCGTACGGCGAACTCCGCCTCGTCGACCGTGCGCGGGACCCGGCGCCCGGGTGCCTTGTCGATCAGGGGCGCGAGCAGGGGATCCGTGCGCAGCCGGTCGTCGATCGCGACCGGATCGGCGTCCAGGTCGAGCATCCGGCGGCACCGGCTGATCGCGACGGTCAGATCGCGCAGGTCGCTGAGGGTGAGGCGGCAGGCGATGTGGTCGGGCTGGGGTGCCAAGGACACGAGGCCGTGGCCGTACGGCAGCCTGAGCGTGCGGCGGTAGGCGCCGTCCCGCCACTCCTCGACCCCGGGGACGGCGGTCGCGGCGAGGTGGCCGAAGAGGTTGTCGGGGTTGAGGGGGGCGCGGAACGGCAGGCGCAGGGTCAGGGTGCCGGTGGTCTTCGCGGCGGTCCCGGGGTCGCTGCGGGGTGCGCGGGCCCGCAGGTCGGTCGGGGCCAGGGCGTAGACCTCGCGGACGGTGTCGTTGAAGGTGCGGATGGAGGCGAACCCGGCCGCGAAGGCGATGTCCGCCATGGGCAGGGGCGTCGTCTCGATGAGGAGGCGGGCCGCCTGGGCTCGCTGGGCGCGGGCCAGGGCGAGCGGGCCGGCGCCCAGTTCGGCGAGGAGCTGGCGTTCGATCTGCCGGGTGCTGTAGCCGAGCCGGGCGGCGAGGCCGGGCACGCCCTCGCGGTCCACGACGCCGTCGGCGATCAGCCGCATCGCGCGGGCCACGAGGTCGGCGCGCTGGTTCCATTCCGGGGAGCCGGGGCTGGTGTCCGGGCGGCAGCGCTTGCACGCCCGGAACCCGGCCTGCTGGCAGGCTGCCGCGCTCGGCTGGAACCGCATGTTCTCGGGCTTGGGCGGGACCACCGGGCAGCTGGGCCGGCAGTAGATCCCGGTCGTCACGACCGCCGTGAAGAACCAGCCGTCGAAGCGGGCGTCCTTGGACTGGACGGCGCGCACGCAGCGCTCGGTGTCGGTGTGCATCCCCTTCTGCATGCGTCCAGCATCGACCACGGGCGACGAGGGCTCGCGAGAATCCGACATCAACCTCGCCTGTCCTGGGAGCTGCCGGATCACCCCATACATGAATAATCATTCATGTGTTCACGTGCGATGGGTAAGATACCCGGCATGGGTCATGGAGCCGTCACCGCCGCGCAGGACGCCCCCGAGCGCGTACGCCTGGACGCGGCCAACGTCGCCAAGGTGGCCACCACCCTCCAGGCCCTGTCCACCCCCTCCCGCCTGCTGATCCTGGCGCGGCTGCGTGAGGGTCCGCTGCCGGCCACGGAGTTGGCGGCCGAGGTCGGGATGGAACAGTCCGCCTGCTCGCACCAACTGCGGCTGCTGCGCAATCTGGGCCTGGTGGTGGGTGAGCGGCGCGGCCGCTCGGTCGTGTACGCGTTGCACGACCATCATGTCGCCGAGCTGCTCGACCAGGCCGTGTACCACGTGGAGCATCTGCGGCTGGGCATCAGCGACGCGGCCGAGGCGGAGACCGAGGCCTAGGGGGCGGGAGTCGGGCCCACACCCCGCAACTGCTGGATTTCCCCGCCCAGTCGGGGGCGCAGCTGCTCCAGCAACTCCGGTTTCGCGCTGACCACCCAGCGGGTGCCGACGAGATACTTGCCGCCGTAGACGGCGGCCGCGTCCAGCCAGGTCACCTTGAGCTTCTCCTGCGGGAAAGTCGTGATGAGGTAGTCGCCCCGCTTCGTCCGGCAGACACCCTCGCGCAGTTCGTCCGCCTCGGTCCGGATCTTGACCTTGCAACCCGTCAGGCCGGCGATCACCTCGACCCTGGCCGGTGCCACGACGGCGGCCACGGTGGCGGAGACGTTCGTGGGGCTGCCCTTCGCGGTGGCCCCCTTGCCGTCCTCACCCCCGCCGCACGCGGTGGCCAGGAGCAGAAGAGCCAGACTGCCGGTCGCCGTCGCGATGCGGCCGCTGCGGCCTCGGTGTGGTTGCACGAAGCTTCCTCGGTGTGACTGTGGCTGCACGAAAGGTGGTACGGATCAAGGCCGGGAGTCGTTCAGCTCGTGGGTCACGTGGTTCCGGTCGGCTGTCAGCGGGCCGCCCGTAGGCGCGGTCGGGGCTGGTGCCGATGACGAAGGCGCGGGCGGTGAAGCCCCGTCCGGCCCCTCAGGCCTCCGCAGCGAGCTGAGAGACGGGACCGGCACACGAGGCCGGGACACCCGCAGACTGGTGCGGTGGATCTCCAGCAGTTGAGGCCGGCGTAGGCCGTGGCGCGGACGCGGGCGTCCGCTGCCGCGCGGGCGAGGGCGTCGGACCGGGTCCTCGGTGCGCAGCAGGGTGAGGACGCGCAGGAAGAAGCGCTCGGAGTCGGCGCTTCAGTTGGCCGTGGCCCGCAGCGCCTGCGGTACGACCACGTGCCGCATGGTCTGACGGGGTGTCATTTCTCAGCGGAGCTGTGCGGCGAACGCCTCAAACGCCCGCTTGTCGAAGAGCACGAACCGAACCTCCTCGACCGCCGTCTCCGTCGCCCGCACCGTCTCGACCGCGATCCGGGCGGCATACTCCATCGGCCACCCGTAGATCCCGGCGGAGACAGCCGGAAACGCCACCGTGCGAGCGCCCAGCTCGTCGGCGACCCGCAGCGACTCCCGGTAGCAGGAAGCCAGCAACTCCGACCGATCCTCCTCAGGGGTAAACCGGGGACCCACCGTATGGATCACCCACCGCGCGTCCAGCTCCCCCGCCGTGGTGGCGACCGCCTGCCCCGTCCGCAAACCCTTGCCGTACTGGGAGGCGCGCAGCTTGCGGCATTCGTCGAGGATCGCGGGGCCGCCGCGGCGGTGGATCGCGCCGTCGACTCCTCCCCCGCCGAGGAGGGAGGAGTTCGCGGCGTTGACGATCGCGTCGACCGTCTCTCGCGTGATGTCGCCCTGGACGAGCCTGATGGTGGTCATGGCTGCCTCTATAGCAGCCCTGGCCACCTACGGGCGGTTCATTACCAGGCGACCGGCAGCGAGCGCACCCCGTGGACCGTGCTCGTCGAGAGGGCGAGCGACTCGGGCGGGACCGTCATGCGCAGGGACGGGAGCCTGCGGAACAGGGTGGACAGGCCGAGGCGGAGTTCGGTGCGGGCGAGGGACTGGCCGAGGCACTGGTGCAGGCCGTGGCCGAAGGCGAGGTGGCCGCTCGCGTCGCGGCGGACGTCGAGGGCGTCGGGGTCGGCGTACACGGACGGGTCACGGTTGGCGGCCTGCAACGCCACCACCACGCCCTCGCCCGCGCGGATACGGACGCCGGACAGGTCGACGTCCTCCGTGGCGACCCGGCGGATCCCGGAGTGGATGACGGTCAGATGGCGCAGGAGTTCCTCCACTGCGCCCGGCCACAGGGAGTCGTCGGAGCGCAGTGCGTCGAGCTGGGCCGGGTTCTGCAGCAGGGCGATCGCGGCCAGCGGGAACATGTTGGCCGTCGTCTCATGGCCCGCCAGGAGGAGCAGGGAGACCATGCCGGTGGCCTCGTCGAGGGTGGCCTCGCCGGTCGCCACGCGCTCCGTCGCCAGGCGGGAGACGAGGTCGTCGGCGGGGTCGTGCGTGCGGCGCTCGATGAGGGCGCGCAGGTAGCCGTAGAGCGCCACGCGGGCGGCCATCGCCTCGGCCGGGTCGCCGGCGACGCTGGTGAGGGCGTTGGACTTCGCGCGGAAGAACCCGTGGTCCTCGTAGGGGACGCCGAGCAGTTCGCAGATGGCGAGGGTGGGGAGCGGCAGCGCGTACGACGCCACCAGGTCCGCTTCCGTCGTGCCGCCGGCCGTCATCGCGTCCAGGAGGTCGTCGCAGATCCGCTGGACGGCGCCCTCCAGCTGCTCGATGCGCCGGAAGGTGAAGTCGGGGATCAGCATGCGGCGCAGCCGGGTGTGGTCCGGCGGGTCCATCTGGTGGAAGAGGCCGGGGGCCTGCGGCGGGGCTCCGGGGCGGGTGTGGGGGAAGGCCGGGTGGTTGGCGTCCGCGCTGAAGCGCGGGTCGGCGAGGACCGTGCGGGCGTCCTCGTGACCGGTGATCAGCCACGGGCTGTTGTCGCCCCAGATCGTCACCCGGAGGGCTGACTCCTCGGACTGCCACTTGGCGTACTCGGGGGCCGGGTCGAGCAGGGGGCGGATGGTGGGGAGGGGCGGATGCGTCGTCATTTCTGCGTTCCTTGTTCTGCGCCTTGTTCTGCGCCTTGTTCCGTGCCGTGTTCCGCGCCTCGTTCTGCGTCGGACGTCCCGTGCAGGCCCGCCAGGCCCAGCAGCAGCGACTTGACCTCCGTGGCCGCGTAGGCGTCCTTCGCCCGCTCCGGTTCCGAGCACAGCAGTACGGGGCCGTGGTCGGGGTCGGTGGGCAGTCGGCCGTGGCTGCCGCGGACGCCGGAGGGGTCGAGGGGGACGGTCCTGAGGCGGTAGCGGAAGCCGAGCTTCTTGCGGGCGACCTGGCCGACGGCGCGCAGTTTCACCGCGGGGACCGTCTCGTCGTAGAGGAGCTCGGCGGGGTCGTAGCCGGGCTTGCGGTGGATCTCGACCTGGCGGGCGAAGTCGGGGGCGCGGTCGTCGTCCAGCCAGTAGTAGTACGTGAACCAGGCGTCGGGGTCGGCGAGTGCGACGAGTTCGCCGGAGCGCTCGTGGTCCAGACCGTGGGCCGCCTTGCCCGCGGCGTCCAGCACCCGTTCCACGCCCCCGAGTTCACCGACGACCTTCGCGACCGCCTCGGTGTCGGCCGGGTCGCGGACGTACACATGGGCGACCTGGTGGTCGGCGACCGCGAAGGCGCGCGAGGTCCACGGGTCGAGGTACTCCATGCCGTCCTGGGTGTACACCTCCAGCAGCCCGGCCCGGCGCAGGGCGCGGTTGATGTCGACCGGGCGGGAGACGGGCGTGATGCCGTACTCGCTGAGGGCGACGACGGTGGCGCCCGCGCGCAGGAAGTGGTCGATCAACGGGCTCAGCGCCTCGTCGAGTTGGCGGGCGGCACGGATGGTCTCCGGTGAATCCGGGCCGGAGCGCTGGGGCTCGTAGTCCATCTGCGGGATGTAGACGAGCGTGAGGTCGGGGCGGTGCTCGTCGAAGACCTGGCGGGCGGCGGCCAGGATCCACTGGGTGGAGGGCATGCCCGCGTTCGGGCCCCAGTAGGTGAAGAGGGGGAACGGCCCCAGCCGGTCGATGAGTTCGTCGTGGAGGGACGGGGGCCAGGTGTAGCAGTCGGGTTCCTTGCGGCCGTCGGAGTAGTAGACGGGGCGCGGGGTGACCGTCCAGTCGACGTCGGCGCCCATCGCGTACCACCAGCAGATGTTGGCGACCTTGTAGTCGGGGTTGGTCCTCCGGGCCGTCTCCCAGACCTTCTCGCCGCCGACGAGCGCGTTGTGCTGGCGCCACAGCATGACCTCGCCGAGGTCGCGGAAGTACCAGCCGTTGGCCACCACGCCGTGCGTGGACGGGGGTTCGCCGGTCAGGAGGGTGGACTGGACGGTGCAGGTGACGGCGGGGAGCACGGTGTCGAGCCGGGCCTGGAAGCCGCGGTCGCCGAGGGCGGCGACAGCCGGCATGTGCTTCAGGAGGTTCGGGGTGAGGCCGACGATGTCGAGGACGACAACGCGGTTCACCGGCTCGGTCACTGGGTCGGTCGTCATGACGGGTCCTCCTTGAGGCCGAGGCCGGTCAACCGGTCGCGGGCCCAGGCGAGTTCGGCGGCGATACCGCCGGGCAGGTCGGCGGGCGGTTCGGGGAGGACGGACCAGGTGTAGGTCTCGACCTCGATGTGGTCGCAGCCGGCCGAGTCCCCGCCCAGCAGCCCGGCGAGGACCTGGTCGAGCTGGTCGGCCGTCGTCCGCAGCGGGGGTTCGGGCTCGGTGTGCAGCGGGGCGTGGAAGTGGACGCGCCAGGGGCCGGCGTCGGCGGGCAGCTCGCCGTCGAGGGCCTCGGGGAGGTCGTCCACGCCGAGTACGTCACCGTCGCCGGCGGTCCGGGTCTGGTGCAGGAACCGGGGTTCGGCGAGCCGGTGCAGGGCCGCGCGGGCGGCGGGGTCGGCCGGGTTCGCGGCCTCCACGGCGCAGGACGCCTGGAGCTTGACCACGGGCATTCCGGCTTCCGCGAGCCGCCGCAAGGCGTCGGCCGGGGGCTCGAACTGCACGGCGAGATGGCAGGCGTCGAGGCAGATGCCGAGCCGGTCGGGGTCCAGTCCGCCCAGCTCCCGTACGGCCTGGGTGGTGGTCTCGACGACGCACCCGGGTTCCGGCTCGAAGCCCACGCGGACACGACGGCCCGTCCACGCCTCCAGCGCGGCGAGCCCCGTGGTCAGCCGCTCCAGGGCGTGCCGGGCCTCCTCGGCGCAGGCGGGCGTCCACGGGGTGCGCCACGCGAGCGGGAGGGTGGACACGCTGCCGTGGTCGACGTCGTCCGGGAGGAGGGCGGCGAGGACGCGGGCGCAGTCCAGGGTGTACTTCAGCCGGGCCTCGTCGGCCCAGTCGGGTTCGTAGACGTCCTTCTTGACGACCTCGCGGTGGAACCCGGCGTACGGGAAGGCGTTGAGGGTGACGGTCTCCAGCCCGCGCGCCCGCAGCTCGCGCTTGAGGCGCGCCAACGCCCCTTCGTCATCGGCGAGTTCGGTGACCACGGGGCACGCCAGCCACAGCCCGATGCCGAGCCGGTCGGCCCCGAGCCGTTCGCGCACCGGCTCGGCGTAGTCGGCCAGTTGGGCGATGACGCCCTCGAGGTCCTCCGCCTGGTGGACGTTGCTGCAGTAGCCGAGGTGGACGGTCGTACCGTCCGGATGCAGAAAGCGCATGGGATGCTCACGCTCCCCCGCGCCGTATGGAGTTGCCCTGGAAGGTGGCTTCCCCGTCCGGCTTGGGCTCGTCCAGCTCCAGCCGTCCGCTCTGGCCGTAGAAGGCGACGGGGTTGCGCCACAGGACCTCGTCCACGGCGGCGTCGTCGAAGCCGGCGGCGAGCATGGCGTCGGCGGTCTTACGGGTCTTGAGCGGGTCCGAACGCCCCCAGTCGGCAGCGGAGTTCACGAGGACCCGGTCCGTCCCGTGCTCCTTGAGGATCTCGACCATCCGGTCCTCGCTCATCTTGGTCTTCGGGTAGATCGAGAACCCGGCCCAGCAGCCGCTGTCGAGGACCATGCCGACGGTGAGCTCGTTGAGGTGGTCGAGGACGACGAGTTCGCGGGCGATGCCCGACTCCCGTACGACGTCCAGGGTGCGCCGGGTGCCGGCCGCCTTGTCGCGGTGCGGAGTGTGCACGAGGGCGGGCAGTTCGTGCTCGACGGCGAGCTGGAGCTGACGGGCCAGCGCCTCGTCCTCCTCCGGCGTCATCGAGTCGTAGCCGATCTCCCCGACTGCGACGACCCGGTCCTTGGCGAGGTAGCGGTCCAGCTCGTCGAGCACCGGCACACAGCGCGGATCGTTCGCCTCCTTCGGGTTGAGGGCGATCGTGCAGAAGTGCTGGATGCCGAACTGGGCGGCGCGGTACGGCTCCCAGCCCAGCAGCCCGTCGAAGTAGTCGTAGAAGCTCTCGGGCGAGGTGCGGGGCTGGCCCAGCCAGAAGGCGGGCTCGACGACGGCGCGCACCCCGGCGGCGTACATCGCCTCGTAGTCGTCGGTCGTGCGGGAGGTCATGTGGATATGGGGGTCGAAGATGCGCACGGTCAGCCCTCTTCCTTGAGTACGTCCGTGAGTGGATCGGTGTCCGTGTGCTGGAGCGCCTGCCCGAGTTCCGCGCCGATGACGTCCGGGAAGGCACGGACGAGGGGCCGGACGTCCTGCGGTACGTCCCGCCCGGCGACGATCCGCTCGTGGGCGAAGTCGGCGAGCATACGGGCCAGTTCGCGGTCGGCACGGGTGTCGAGGCCGGTGACGCGGTCGAGGGGGATCTCGCAGAAGACGCACTTCAGTACGGCCTGGCGGAACTCGGCGTCCGGGAGGTGCGCGGCGGCGTACGCGCCGAGGGCGGCCTCGATCAGGGTGGTGTCGTTGCCGCGCAGGGCTTCCCGTACGAGGGTCAGGGCCAGGTCGCCCAGGTCGAGCAGCGGCAGGGCGCGCAGGACGGCGCGTTGTTCCGCCGGGTCGCCGTGCCGGTGGAGGCGGACGACCTCGTCGGCGAGGTCCTGGCCGCGCAGGGGCAGTGCGGTGAGCAGGACGGTCCGGGCGGCCTCGTCGACGGTCCAGCAGGGGTCGATACGGGCGTGCCCGCAGCGCCGGCGTGCGGCTGGGAACAGGCGCCGTACGGCGGCCGGTTCGGCGGCGACCTTCGCGGCGCTCTCGTCCAGCCAGGTGCGGGCCGCGGGGTCCAGTACGGCGTTCAGGGCGGGGTGGGGGTCCGGCGGGGCCGAGGGGGCGGCGGTCGTGACAGCCATGGAGGGACAGCCTTCTGCGAGGTGGGAGGAGTGGGGCCAGAAGGGGACGGGCGGGGCGGTGACCAGGGGTGTCTTCTGGATCAGCCCGCGACGCCGGGCTGATCCGGAAGACACCCCCTAGTGGACCGCGCGCAGGAACTCGATCGAGCGGCGGGCCACGTCGGGCGCGTCGAGCGAACCGCCCTGGATCTCCACGGAGATCAGACCGCGGTTGTCCAGGTCACGCAGGGCATCCAGGACGGGCGGGAAGTCGATCTCGCCGGCGCCGAATTCGAGGTGCTGGTGGATGCCGCGCCGCATGTCCTCGATCTGCACATTGCGCAGCAGCGGTGCCGCGTCGCGCACGCAGTCGAGCACGGAACGTTTCTCCACGCAGTGCGCGTGGCCGATGTCCAGGGTGATCCCGAACAGCTCGTGCCCGTCGACCAGTTCGGCGAGGTGCAGGCAGTCCCGCACGGTGTCGACGAACATGTACGGCTCCGGCTCGAAGGCCAGCGCCACCCCGTATCCCTCCGCCGTCTCCAGCACGGTCTCGACACCGGCCGCGAGCCGCTTCCACGCGTCCCGCTCCGGCAACCCCTCCGGCGCCGGGCCGCTGCACAGGTGGACGGTGGGCGAGCCGAGGTCGGCCGCGATGCGCAGGGCGCGGCGCAGCAGGTCGATCCTCGACTCGGAGCCGTCCGACATCAACGTGGGCAGGTGCTTGCCCCAGGGATCGAGGAAGAACGGCGCGCCGGTCTCCACCGTCACGTCCAGGCCGTGCCGCGCGAGCTGTCGCGCGAGGGCGGTGACGCGCCGGGGCAGGTCGTCGGCGTACGGGTCGAGATGGCCGTGGTCAAGGGTGAGGGCGACCCCGTCGTAGCCGAGGTCGGCGAGGACGACGAGGACATCGCTCAGCCGGTGGTGGGTGAAGCCGTTGGTGCCGTAGCCGAACTTGAGAGGGGTGGGGGGAGTTTCGGGGGGAGGTCTCATGGTGCGGGTTCCTCACACGGAGGTGGGTCTCAGGTGGGCGATATGCGCCGGGCGAGCCGTCGCGCGAGGGGATGGACGACACCGAGCGCCGCGGCGACACCCGGTGCCCCACCGCGCGCGGTCAGCGCTGCCTGCAAGGGCAACAGCCCAAGAATCCCGGCCCCCACGGCCCGCCGCACGTTCTCCCCCGACGGCTCCCGCACGGCACGGACCTGGGCGGAACCATAGGTCCCGAGATAGGCAAGGGCACCGCCGACGGTGAGGGCGGCACGCAGCCTCTTGGAAGTCACGGTGCCGACAACCCCCTTGAGGGGCGCGGGGCTGTGTCGAATCGCGGCTCCGCCGCGGGGCGCGACCAGCCACGATGGCGCGGCAGACGCAGACCGACCTTTCGCGGCACTTCCTACGGCGTCTCGGGCGACAGGAACGGCCGTAGCCAGGGAAGTCGCCGCGGACACGGCAAGCGTCGCACCAGGAACCCGCACCGGAGCCCCACCGATCTCATGCCGGCTCAGCGCCATCAACGTACCGGTGTGCACCCCGACCAGCCCGGCAGGCACCGCAGCCCGCCGCAGCGCACCCCCGACCGACTCGGCACCGGCCCCAGGCACAACCGCTCCGGCCAGAACGTCCAGAACCCGGGCCCCAGCCATGGCAACTCCACCCAACGGCGTGGACTTGAGCTTCAGGTCGTACGCCCACACCAGCCCGGCCAAGGGCAGCGCGACACCCACACTGCGCCGGCCCCCCGCGGCAGCGGCAAGCCCGATCCCCGCCACGGTCAACGCCCCGGCCACGCCAAGCGCCGTACGCCGCGGAACACGCCCCGAGGGCACAGGCCGATCCGGCCGCTCGACGGAGTCGACCGCGGCGTCGGCGTAGTCGTTGAGGGCCATGCCGGCCCAGTAGAGACAGACGGAGGAACCGATCACTCCGAAGGTACGGGCACCCAGCGGGCGTCCGGCGGCGGCCGCCCCCGCGATCACGTCACCGGGCACGCTCAGCGCGGCCGGCGCTCTGACGAGCAGGGCGAGGTCGGTGAGGCGCACGGCAGACCGGGAACCGAAGCGGACAACCGCTTTCCGATCTTTCATGGGCGGCACCCTACTCGCGGCTGTTGACCGTTCAGGTACCTACCCCCCGGTAAGTGGAGTGACAAAGTAGACACAGAATTTCCTTACCATGGAACCCGAACTACCGGTAAACGTGGGCCGTTTGAGCAGTCACTCGGATCTCCCGAAACGTCACGGGCCTCACGGCTCTACGGCTCCTGCCGCAGCCGCCGCCACACCGCCTTGGCCGCGTTGTGTCCCGACATGCCGTGCACGCCCGGTCCGGGCGGGGTTGCCGACGAGCAGATGAAGACCGCGGGGTGCGGGGTGCGGTAGGGGAAGAGCGACAGCTTGGGCCGGAGCAGGAGTTGGAGCCCGGAGGCCGCGCCGGAGGCGATGTCGCCGCCGATGTAGTTGGCGTTGCGGGCGGCGAGTTCGGCCGGGCCGGCCGTCGCGCGGGCGAGGACGCGGTCGCGGAACCCCGGGGCGAAGCGCTCCAGTTGACGTTCGAGGGCGTCCGTGAGGTCTCCGGTCCAGCCGTTCGGCACATGCCCGTACGCCCAGAAGACATGCTTGCCCTCAGGGGCTCGCGTGGGGTCGACGACACTGGGCTGCACCGTGATCAGGAACGGCTTGTCGGGCGCCCTCCCCTCCCGGGAGGCGGCGCGCAGGGCCGCGCCGATCTCCGCGCTGTCCCCCCCGACCTGCACGGTGCCGGCCCGCCGCGCCTCCGGCGAGGTCCACGGCACCGGGCCGTCCAGCGCGTAGTCGATCTTGAAGGCGGCGGCGCCGTAGCGATACCCCTCGTAGTAGCGGCCGAAGCCGGCGATGCGGGCCAGCGCCGTGGGTGAGGTGTCGAAGATGTACGCGCGCGCGGGCGGCAGGTCGTCGAGCCGCTTGACCTCGTAGTCGGTGTGGACGGTGCCACCGAGGTCCTTGAGATAGGCGGTGAGGGCGTCGGAGATGGACTGGGAGCCGCCGCGGGCCACGGGCCAGCCGCGGGCGTGGGCGGCGAGGGCGAAGACCAGTCCGATGGCGCTGGTGGCGAAGCCGCCCAGTGGGGCGATGACGTGCGCGACGAGGCCGGCGAACAGCGTCCTGGCCCGCTCGTCGCGGAAGCGCCGCGTCAGCCAGGTCGACGGGGGCAGTCCGACCAGGCCGAACCGGGCGAGCGTGACCGGGTCCTGTGGGAGCGCGGTGAGGGGCAGGGACATGAAGTCACGGGCCAGCGTGTCCCACTTGGCCAGGAACGGCTCGACCAGCCTGCGGTACGTGCCCGCGTCGCGCGGGCCGAACGAGGCGGCGGTCTCGGCGACGGACCGGGACAGCACGGCGGCACTGCCGTCGGTGAAGGGGTGCGCCATGGGCAGCTCGGCGTGCAGCCACTCCAGGCCGTAGCGGTCGAGCGGCATGGTCCGGAACACGGGCGAGTTGATGCCCAGGGGGTGCGCGGCCGAGCACGGGTCGTGCCGGAAGCCGGGGAGGGTCAGCTCCTCGGTACGGGCTCCTCCGCCGACGGTGTCACGCGCCTCGAACACGGCCACGGAGAAGCCGCGGCGGGCCAGCTCCACGGCAGCGGTCAGTCCGTTCGGCCCCGCACCCACCACGACCGCATCGAGCATCGACGGCACCTTCGGACTCCTTCGTCAGCCGATGGCCATTGAAGGTCAGGATATGCCGGAGCACTGACAGACCAGGGGTGCGGTGCCCCGCCCAGGGGTGCCGGACCATGCCGACGTGCGGCGGGCCGAGCTCTCGGACGATCAGTTCTCCGCCAGCAGTGCCGCGACCCGGCGAGCCGTGGCCGCGTCCCGGGCCGCCGTGAACGGCAGGGCGTTGCCGCCCGTGATCCGGAAGGGCTCGCCCGTGTGGGTCAGGTGGGCGCCGCCCGCCTCCTCGACCAGGAGGATGCCCGCCGCGTGGTCCCAGGCGGCCTCCCAGCTGAACGCGGTCGCGTCCAACTCGCCCCGGGCGATGGCGAGATACTCCAGGCCCGCCGAGCCGCAGGGGCGCGGGTCGACTCCGTCGGTCCACAGGCCCAGCAGCGCGCGCTTCTGGTCGTCGGTGGTGTAGTCGGGGTGGGACGTGGCGATGTGCAGGTCCCGGCCGGGCTCCGGCGCGCCGGAGTGCAGCCGCTCGCCGTCGAGGTGGGCGCCCTTGCCCCGTATCGCCGTGGCCAGTTGGTCACGGGCGGGGGCGTAGGTCCAGGAGGCGAGCAGGACGCCGTGCTGCGCGAGCGCGACCAGGGTGCAGAAGCCGGGGTCCCCGTGGACGAACTGGCGGGTGCCGTCGACGGGGTCGACGATCCAGACCGGGGCGTCGCCCTGCAGCGCGTCGTACGACGCCGGGTTGGCGTGCACCGCCTCCTCGCCGACCACGACCGAGCCGGACAGCAGCGCGCCGAGCACCCCGGTGAGGTACTTCTCCGCGAGCCGGTCGGCGTCGGTCACCAGGTCGTGCGGTCCGGCCTTCTGGTCGATCTCATGGGCGGCGAGCTGCCGGAATCGGGGCATGATCTCGCCCTCGGCCGCCTTACGGATGGCTTCTTCCACGTCTGTCGCATGCTGTGCGAGAAACTCGTCGATGGTTTCGTTGTATCCGATCACCCCTCCATGAGAGCACGCCCCACTGACAATCCCCGCCTGCCGGGTGGACGCCGGATGGCATCGGCATGAACATGGGGTGTGCGTACGGCCAGGTCAGGGGCCTGCCCATGGTGCCGGCGCCTGTCGTCAGCGCCCCACCGCGTAGCCCTGCATCCCCCGCGGATTCGCCGCCGCCGACAGGACCCCGCTCTCCGGGTCCCTCGCGACCGCGCACAACCGTCCCTCCGACCAGGCGTCGCCGACGGTCACCTCGTGACCACGCCGCCGCAGCTCCTCCACCACCTCGGGGGCCGTACGGGACTCCACGGTGACGCTCCCCGGTCGCATCCCCCGCGGGTAGAAGGAGCCGGGGAAGCTGTCGTTGTGCCAGTTCGGGGCGTCGACCGCGCCCTGGAGGTCGAGGCCGCCGCGGACCGGGGCGCGCAGGGCGACCGCGAGGAAGAAGTGCAGCTGCCACTGGTCCTGCTGGTCCCCGCCCGGCGTGCCGAAGGCCATGACGGGCACGCCGTCGCGCAGGGCGATCGAGGGCGTGAGCGTCGTACGAGGCCGCCGTCCCGGTGTCAGCGAGTTCGGCAGGCCCTCCTCCAGCCAGGTCATCTGGAGCCGGGTGCCGAGCGGGAAGCCCAGTTCGGGCACGACGGGGTTGGACTGGAGCCAGCCGCCGCTGGGGGTGGCCGCGATCATGTTGCCCCAGCGGTCGACGATGTCGAGGTGGCAGGTGTCGCCACGGGTGCCCCCGTCGCCGGAGACCTCGGGCTCACCCGGCACCGGCGACGTCGGGCTCTTGGCGACCGTGGGCTCACCGACGCCCAGCGCGTCGAAGGCGGGCCCGTCGGTGGCCGCCACGCGCGCGTGGGCGCACAGTCGCGGGGCGCGGGCACCCGGGCTGCCGGGCCGCAGCTCGTGGGAGGCCTTCTCGCCGACCAGCTGCCGCCGGGCCGCGTTGTACCGGTCCGACAGCAGCTCGTCGAGCGGCACCTCGGCCGCGTCGCCGTACCAGGCCTCCCGGTCGGCCATGGCGAGCTTGCAGCCCTCGACCAGCAGATGGACGTACTCGGCGGACCCGTACCGGGGCAGCTCGGGCGGCAGCAGCGCGAGCTGCTGGAGCAGGACCGGGCCCTGGCTCCAGGGGCCGGCCTTGCACAGGGTCCAGCCATTCCAGTCGTACATCGCCGGCGCCTCGTAGGTCGCGGACCAGCCGGCGAGATCGGCGGCCGTGAGGGTGCCGGAGTGCCGCACGCCGCTGGTGTCCATGGTGGGCCGCCGGGCCTGCCGTACGAGGGCCTCGGCGATGAAACCGGTCCGCCACACCGCCCGCGCGGCCTCGATCTGCGCGACCCGGTCCCCGGCACCGGCGACCTCGTCGAGCAGCCGTTTCCAGGTCGCGGCGAGGGCGGGATTGCGGAACAGCTCCCCGGGCCGGGGCGGCTTCCCGTCCGGCAGATAGACCTCGGCCGACGAGGTCCACTCCGTCTCGAAGAGCTCCCGCACGGTCTCGACGGTCTCGCCGACCCGCTCCACGGGCGCGTGCCCGTGTTCGGCGTAGCCGATGGCGTACTGGAGCACATCGGCGAGCGGCTTGGTGCCGTGGTCGCGCAGCAGAAGCATCCAGGCGTCGAACGCGCCGGGCACGGCGGCGGCGAGGGGTCCCGTCCCGGGCACGAGGTCCAGCCCGAGCCCCCGGTAGTGCCCGACGCTCGCCCCGGCCGGCGCCACACCCTGCCCGCACAGCACCCGCACCTCGCCGCCCGCCGGGGCGAGCAGGATCGGCACCTCACCGGCCGGCCCGTTGAGGTGCGGCTCGACGACATGCAGCACGAACGCGCCCGCCACGGCGGCGTCGTACGCGTTGCCCCCACCCTCCAGCACGGCCATCGCGGACTGCGAGGCGAGCCAGTGGGTGGAGGACACCATGCCGAAGGTGCCCTGGAGGGTGGGGCGGGTGGTGAACATCTGGGCCTCTCACCTCGCGGAGAATCTCG
Source organism: Streptomyces sp. V4I8 (assembly GCF_041261225.1). Taxonomy (GTDB): domain Bacteria; phylum Actinomycetota; class Actinomycetes; order Streptomycetales; family Streptomycetaceae; genus Streptomyces. Next base: position 8,381,555 of record NZ_JBGCCN010000001.1, on the reverse strand, counting down.
CGGTTCGGAGTCCGGGACGCGGAGTCCGGGACGCCGAGTTCGGTCCAGGATTCGCGTTCGCCTGACCATGTGCCTGATCACCGGGCAGGCTATCGATCGAACCGGGTCACCTCTCCACCCTCCACCACATCTTCCCCGCCTTCGGCACGCTCCCCCAGGCAGGCGGAGGGGGCCTGACAGGGTGCGGAGACCCAGGTCACAACCTGGGAGAGGGAAAGGTCACAGCCGTGCCCACTGCTGCTCCTTTGTCGATCTGACCTAGCATCCGAGCATGACGGTCCTGCCTGACGACGGGCTCTCGCTGGCCGCCGAGTTCCCTGACGCAACCCATGAGCAGTGGCAACACCTGGTGGAAGGTGTGCTGCGCAAGTCGGGCAAGGACGTCTCGGGCGCGGCAGCGGAGGAAGCTCTGTCCACTGCTCTGGAGGACGGGCTGCGCACCCGTCCGCTGTACACCGCGCGCGACGCCGCGCCCGATCCCGGTCTGCCCGGGTTCGCCCCGTTCATCCGCGGCGGTCGCGCCGAGGGCAACACGGTCGGCGGCTGGGATCTGCGGCAGCGGCACACGACGGCCGCGGACGGCGTGGCGCTCGCGGACCTGGAGAACGGCGTCACCTCGCTGTGGCTGGTCCTCGGCGAGGGCGGCATCCCGGTGTCGTCGCTCGGACGGGTCCTGGACGGCGTCTATCTCGACCTGGCCCCCGTAGCCCTCGACGCGGGAGCCGATGTGGAGCCCGCCGCGCGGGAGTTGCTGCGGCTGTACGAGGAGCGGGGCGTCGCCAAGGAGGCGGCGCGCGGCAACCTCGGCGGGGATCCGCTCGGCCACGAGGCCCGTACCGGACAGTCCTCGGCGTTCGCGCCGGTCGCCTCGCTGGCGCGGCTGTGTGCCGAGGAGTACCCGGGGCTGCGGGCGCTGACCGTGGACGCTCTGCCGTACCACGAGGCCGGTGGCTCGGCCGCCCAGGAGCTGGGCTGCTCGCTGGCGACCGGTGTGGCGTACCTGCGTGAGCTCACCGCGGCGGGGCTCACCGTCGAACAGGCCTGTGCGCAGCTGGAGTTCCGGTACGCGGCCACCGCCGACCAGTTCCTGACCATCGCCAAGCTGCGGGCCGCGCGCCGGCTGTGGGCGCGGGTGACCGAGGTGTGCGGGGCGCCCAGCGCTCAGGTGCAGCATGCAGTCACCTCGCCGGTGATGATGACGCGCCGCGACCCGTGGGTGAACATGCTGCGCACGACGGTCGCCACGCTGGCCGCCGGGGTCGGCGGCGCCGACGCGGTGACCGTGCTGCCCTTCGACCACGCGCTCGGTCTGCCGGACGCGTTCGCGCGGCGCATCGCCCGCAACACCTCGACCATCCTCATCGAGGAGTCGCACCTCGCCCGGGTGATCGACCCGGCGGGCGGCTCCTGGTACGCGGAGTCCCTCACCGACGAACTGGCCCGGGCGGGCTGGGAGTTCTTCCAGCGGATCGAGCGGAGCGGCGGCCAGGCGGCCGCGTTGCGCTCCGGTCAGCTGCGGCAGGACCTCGCCGCCACCTGGGAGGCCCGCACCGGCAAGCTCGCCAAGCGGCGTGAACCCGTCACCGGTGTCAGCGAGTTCCCGCACCTCTCCGAGCCGCCCGTGGAGCGCGAGCCCGCCCCCGAGCCCCCGTCCGGCGGGCTCCCCCGGGTCCGTCGCGACGAGGCGTACGAGGCCCTGCGCGCCCGCTCCGACGCCCACCTGGCCGCCACCGGCTCCCGGCCCCGGGTGTTCCTGGCCGCGCTCGGCCCGGCCGCCGCGCACACCGCTCGCCTCACCGTCGCGTCGAACCTCTTCCAGGCGGGCGGCATCGAGCCCGTCACCGAGGGCACCTTCGAGGAGAGCGGCGCCACCGAGGTGTGCCTGTGCTCCAGCGACGCCCTGTACGAGGAGCAGGCCGCGACCGTGGCCGCCGAGCTCAGGTCGGCGGGCGCCACGCACGTGTTCCTCGCGGGCCGGCCCGGGCAGTACGCCGGTGTCGACTCGTACGTCTTCGCGGGCTGTGACGCCGTCGCCGTGCTGTCCGCCACCCTCGACCGCATGGGAGTGTCCTGATGGGAATCCCCGACTTCTCCGGGATCGAGCTGGGGACCCCGGCCGCCGGCGGCGGCGCCGACGAGTGGCGTACGGCCGTCAAGCAGGCCTCGGGCGGCGACGAGCCGCTGTGGGAGACCCCCGAGGGCATCGCGGTCAAGCCGCTGTACACGGGTCGTGACCTGGAGGGCCTGGACTTCCTCGGCACCTACCCGGGCATGGCGCCGTATCTGCGCGGCCCGTACCCGACGATGTACGTCAACCAGCCCTGGACGATCCGCCAGTACGCGGGCTTCTCGACCGCCGAGGAGTCCAACGCCTTCTACCGCCGCAACCTCGCGGCCGGCCAGAAGGGCCTGTCGGTCGCCTTCGACCTGCCCACCCACCGCGGCTACGACAGCGACCACCCGCGGGTGACCGGTGACGTCGGCATGGCGGGCGTGGCGATCGACTCGATCTACGACATGCGGCAGCTGTTCGACGGGATCCCCCTCGACAAGATGACCGTGTCGATGACGATGAACGGCGCCGTGCTGCCGGTGCTCGCGCTCTACATCGTGGCGGCGGAGGAACAGGGCGTACCGCCCGAGAAGCTGGCCGGGACCATTCAGAACGACATCCTCAAGGAGTTCATGGTCCGCAACACCTACATCTATCCGCCGAAGCCGTCGATGCGGATCATCTCCGACATCTTCGCCTTCACCTCGCAGCGGATGCCGCGCTACAACTCCATCTCCATCTCCGGCTACCACATCCAGGAGGCCGGTGCTACGGCCGACCTGGAGCTGGCGTACACGCTCGCGGACGGCGTGGAGTACATCCGCGCGGGCCGCGAGGCCGGTCTGGACGTGGACGCGTTCGCGCCCCGGCTGTCGTTCTTCTGGGCGATCGGCATGAACTTCTTCATGGAGGTCGCCAAGCTGCGGGCGGCGCGACTGCTGTGGGCCAAGCTGGTCAAGCAGTTCGACCCGAAGAACGCCAAGTCGCTTTCTCTGCGCACCCATTCGCAGACGTCCGGCTGGTCGCTGACCGCGCAGGACGTGTTCAACAACGTCACGCGTACGTGCGTCGAGGCGATGGCGGCGACGCAGGGCCACACCCAGTCGCTGCACACCAACGCCCTCGACGAGGCGCTGGCCCTGCCCACCGACTTCTCGGCGCGCATCGCCCGCAACACGCAGCTGCTGATCCAGCAGGAGTCCGGCACCACCCGGGTCATCGACCCGTGGGGCGGCAGCGCCTATGTGGAGAAGCTGACGTACGACCTCGCCCGCAAGGCCTGGCAGCACATCCAGGAGGTGGAGGCGGCGGGCGGCATGGCCAAGGCGATCGACGCCGGCATCCCCAAGCTGCGCATCGAGGAGGCCGCGGCCCGCACCCAGGCCCGCATCGACTCCGGACGCCAGCCGGTGATCGGCGTCAACAAGTACCGCGTCGACAGCGACGAGGCGATCGAGGTCCTCAAGGTCGACAACTCCTCCGTGCGCGCCCAGCAGATCGAGAAGCTGCGGCGGCTGCGGGCGGAGCGGGACGAGACCGCCTGCCGGGACGCGCTGGACGCCCTGACCCGGGCGGCCGACGGCGAGGGCAACCTGCTGGAGCTGGCGGTGCGCGCGGCCCGCGCCAAGGCGACCGTCGGGGAGATCTCCGACGCCCTGGAGAAGGTGTACGGGCGGCACGCGAGCCAGATCCGTACGATCTCCGGCGTGTACCGCAACGAAGCAGGCCAGTCCCCGTCCGTGGACCGCACCCGCGCCCTGGTGGACTCCTTCGAGGAGGCCGAGGGCCGCCGTCCGCGCATCCTGGTCGCCAAGATGGGCCAGGACGGCCACGACCGCGGCCAGAAGGTGATCGCCACCGCCTTCGCCGACCTCGGCTTCGACGTCGACGTCGGCCCGCTGTTCCAGACCCCGGCCGAGGTGGCCCGCCAGGCCGTCGAGGCCGATGTGCACATCGTCGGCGTCTCGTCGCTGGCCGCCGGTCACCTCACCCTCGTCCCGGCGCTCAAGGAGGCGCTGGCCGAGGAGGGCCGCGAGGACATCATGATCGTGGTCGGCGGGGTGATCCCGCCGCAGGACGTCGCGACACTGCTCGAGATGGGCGCGGCGGCCGTCTTCCCGCCCGGGACGGTGATCCCGGACGCGGCCTACGACCTGGTGCGGCGGCTGGCGGCCGATCTCGGGCACGGCGACTGAATCCCATGGCGATCGAACTCGATGCGTATGTGAAGGGTGTACTCGACGGGAAGCGGGCGATCGTCGCTCGCGCCATCACGCTCGTCGAGTCCACCCGGCCCCAGCACCGGGCGCTGGCCCAGCGGTTGCTGACCGAGCTGCTGCCGCACAGCGGCAAGGCGCGCCGGATCGGCGTCAGCGGGGTGCCGGGGGTCGGCAAGTCGACGTTCATCGACGCGTTCGGCACGATGCTCACCGGGCTCGGCCACCGGGTCGCGGTCCTGGCCGTCGACCCCTCGTCCAGCCGTACGGGCGGGTCGATCCTGGGTGACAAGACGCGGATGGAGCGCCTGGCGGTCGACCCGGCGGCCTTCATCCGCCCCTCCCCCACGGCCGGCACGCTGGGCGGCGTCGCGAAGGCCACCCGTGAGTCGATCGTGGTGATGGAGGCCGCGGGCTACGACGTGGTGCTGGTGGAGACGGTCGGGGTCGGCCAGTCGGAGACCGCGGTCGCGAACATGGTCGACTCCTTCCTGCTGCTCACCCTCGCCCGCACCGGCGACCAGCTCCAGGGCATCAAGAAGGGCGTCCTGGAACTCGCCGACGTGCTCGCCGTCAACAAGGCGGACGGCCCGCACGAGCGCGACGCTCAGGCTGCCGCACGCGAACTGTCGGGCGCGCTGCGGCTGATGCACGGCAAGGACGCCGTCTGGACCCCGCCGGTCCTGCACTGCAGCGGGCGAGAGTCGATCGGCCTGGACACCGTGTGGGAGCGTCTCGAACAGCACCGGACGCTTCTCGACTCCACCGGCCGCCTCGCCGCCAAGCGCCGCGACCAGCAGGTCGACTGGACCTGGACCATGGTCCGCGACGAACTCCTCGGCCGTCTGCACGCCGACCCGGCGGTACGGTCCCTCGCGCCGGCGCTCGAACAGCAGGTCAGGGAAGGCGAGTTGACGGCCACGCTCGCCGCCGAACGCATCCTCGCCGCCTTCGAGCAGCAGCCCGGCGCGGTGAACGGGGCGGGGCCCCGCCCGGGCGGGTCGCCGGGCTCGCTTCAGAACGCCGAGGCGTCGGGACTGCGCGGGGCCACCAGCCCCGACTCATAGGCGAACACGACGAGTTGGGCCCGGTCCCGCGCGCCCAGCTTCGTCATCGCCCGGCTGATGTGGGTCTTCGCCGTGAACGGGCTGATCACCATGTGCTCGGCGATCTCCTCGTTGGTCAGGCCGCGTGCCGCCAGCGCCGTCACCTCGCGTTCGCGCCGGGTCAGACACTCCAGGCCGGGTGCCGTGGCCCGGTCCGGGGGGCGGGAGACGAACTCGCCGATCAGGGTCCGGGTCACCGAGGGGGACAGCAGCGCCTCGCCGCCCGCCACCACCTCGATCGCCTGGAGCAGGTCGGCCGGCTCGGTGTCCTTCAGCAGGAAGCCGCTCGCGCCGGCCCGCAGCGCCTCGAAGACGTACGCGTCATGGCCGTAGTTGGTGAGGATCACGACCCGGACTCCCGACAGGGCCGGGTCGGCGGCGATGTGGCGGGTCGCCTCGATGCCCGTCATCACCGGCATCTGTACGTCGATCAGCGCGATGTCGGGCACCTGGGCGCGGATCAGTGCCACTCCCCGCTCACCGTCCGCCGCCTCACCGACCACCTCGATGCCGTCCTCGGCCTCCAGCAGCGCCCGGAAGCCGGCCCGCATCAGCGCCTGGTCGTCGACGAGCACCACCCTGATCACGCCGTCCGTCATCCCGCCTCCCCCAGCGGCAGCCGCGCCCGCACCGCGAATCCGCCCGCCTCGCGCGGGGCGGCGTCCAGGGTGCCACCGAGGGCCGTGACCCGTTCACGCATGCCGGTCAGGCCGATGCCGGGAGTGGGCGGACTGGACGGATCGGCGGCTCCGTCGTCCTCGACGCATATGGCCAGGTCACCGTCTTCATAAGCGAGTCGCACGCTCACCTTGGCCGGTCCCGCGTGCCGAGCCGCGTTGGTGAGTGCCTCCTGGACGATGCGGTACATCGCCCGGTCCACCGTCGCGGGCAGTGGCCGCTCCTCCCCCGTCACCGTCAGATCGACCGCGAGCCCCGCCGCCCGTGCCCGCTCCACGAGCAGTGCGGGGGTGCCGGTCGGTTCGTCGGTGCGCAGTACCTCCAGCGTGGCACGCAGCTCGCGCATGGCCTCGCCGCTCGCCTCCTGGATGGCGAGCAGGGCGGGCGGCACCTCTTCGCCGCGCTTGCGGGCCAGGTGCACGGCCACGCCCGCCTGGAGCTTGACGATCGAGATGCTGTGGGTGAGGGAGTCGTGCAATTCCCTGGCTATGCGCAGGCGTTCCTCGCCCGCCCGGCGCAACGCCGCCTCCTCCCGGGTGCGTTCGGCCTCCAGGGCACGCTGCTCCGTCTGCCGCAGATACGCCTGCCAGTTGCGGTCGGCGAGGCCGGTCACCACCGCGCACAGGAACCAGCCGGCGAGCAGCAGGGTCTCGCGGGTGATGTCCGAGGTCGCCGAACCCGCCGCCGCGTATCCGCCGAGGAAGACGGCGGCCGCCGCCGCGGCGGTGCCCCGGTGCCCGGTCCGCGACGCCGTGTGCACCGCGCCGACGACGGGGATGGCCAACGTGGCCGCGGGCCCGGCGTGGACGACTTCGGCGAGCAGACAGCCGGTGGTGACGGCGAGGACCGCGCGCGGTGCGGTGCGGTGCGCGGCAAGGGCCAGCGAACCGGCCACGATCAGCACCCCATCAACGGGCCCCGCCCGGTCGTCCGCCACGGCGACGAGCACGGTGATCACGCCGACCACGACCGCGACGGTCGCGTCGGCGAGCCGCTCGCGTGTGATCCGATACCCGCTCATGCCCCGCACAGTAGACCGCCCCACTGACAGCGGCGTCAGCCCTGTGGACGGCTCTTCGACTACTCCCCGCGTAGTAGTGCCGGTCGGCGGCCCGCCCCGCCGGTGCAGCACCGACTGTCTTCGGCGGTACGACGACCCGGACCGCCCCGGCGGCGCACGCTGCTGTCCATGCCCACACCCTTCCGTCACACCGAGCCCCTCCCGCCCAAGTCGGCCACCGGCACCGTCGCCGAGGTGTACGCGCAGATCGCCCTCGACTTCGGCATCGCCGAACCCGTCACCTTCGTCGTCCTGTCCTCCGCGCCCGAACTCCTCGCCCCCACCTGGGCGTTGATGCGCGAGTCCCTCATCGCGGGGGCCGGCAGCCGCACCGGCAAAGAACTGGCGGCACTCGGGGTGTCCCTCGCCAACAAGTGCCCGTTCTGCGTGGACGCGCACACCGTGCTCCTGCACGCCACCGGCGACCACGCGCTCGCCGAGCGGCTGGCCCGCGGGGAGCGCCCGGAGGACGCGGAGCACGCGCGTGTGCTGGCCTGGGGGGAGCACACACGCGTGCCCGGCGCCGCCCTGGAGCCGTATCCCTTCCCGCGCGAGCACGCCCCCGCCTATCTCGGCACCGCGCTCACCTTCCACTTCATCAACCGGATGACGTCGGCCCTGCTGACCGAGAACCTGCTGCCGGCGGGCGCCCAGCGGTTGCGCGCGGTACGCAGCCTCACGGGCCGCACCCTCGCCCGGACCGTACGCCGCCCCGCCCGCCCCGGCGTGTCCCTCCCGCTGCTCGACCCCGTCGACCCCGGCGAAGCCCCCGCCTGGGCGCAGGGCACGCCCGTCGGCATCGCGTACGCGGCGCTGCTCAGGGCTGCCATGAGCGGTGCGGGCCTCCTCGACACCGACGACCACGACCTCGTGGAACAGACCATCCAGGACTGGGACGGAACGCACCCACCGCTCGCCTGGGACGGGTTCCCGGACCGCAGGGAGCGCCCGGGGGCGCGGCTGGCCCTGCTGGCCGCCCTCGCCCCGTACCGCATCACGGACGAGGACGTGACGGCATGGCGCCGGCCGGAGCACACCGACCACTGCCTGGTGCACCTCGTCGCGTACGGCGCCTTCCTGGCGGTGGACCGCATCGAAAGCGCTATCTGCGCCCAAATCATCCAGGAGGCCCTGTAAGTCGCCCAGGACACCACGTAATTGCGGCCTTGTCGCGGCCCGTCCGTAATGGCGTCAGCACGGAGCGAGTTGGCACTTCCGCCCCACAGGGAGTCGTGTGACACTGGCGTCCCGTCCGCAGTGCGGACTCCCTCCGCACCGTCCCCCACGAGAAGTGCGCCGTGCGTTCTCTGCCCTTGCCGCTCACCCTCACCGCGCGTCTGTCGCCCGTCGTCGTGCTCGCCGCGGCGGGCTGGGCGCTGTCGTCCGGACCGCTCGCCGCGACACCGGCGGCCCAGGAGGGCACGACGGCCCAGAAGAGCGGCGAAGAGTCGCCCACGGCCCCCGCGACGGCGGCCGTCTCGAAGACGTACGCCTCCGCTCCCGCCCCGTGCGACAGCCTGAGCTCGAAGTCGATAAAGGCGCTCGTCCCCGAGGCCAAGACGGCCGGCAAGGAGATCCCGTCGACCGACTCCAAGCTGCGCCGCACCTGCTCCTGGAACGCGCTCAAGGGGTACGAGTACCGGTGGCTGGACGTGTCCTTCGAGATCACCGAGTCGGATGAGGCGGCCGAGAAGTCCTTCAAGGACCGCGTCGCGGACCGGAGTGGCGGCGGCGACGTCCCGGGCATCGGCGACTCGGGGTACTCGGTCGTGAACCTCACCACCGAGGACAAGCAGCAGACCCGCGAGGGCGTGGTGCTGGTCCGCACGTCCAACGCGCTGGTCTCCATCACCTACAGCGGCAGCGACTTCGAGTCGAAGAAGGCGCCCGCCACGGACGAGATCAACAAGGGTGCGATCAAGGCGGCCCGGGAAGCGGTGGCGGCCTTGGAGAACGGTCAGAAGGGCTGACCGTCCCCCAGGGCCCCAAGGCCGGGTCCGGTTTCAGGCCCCGGCGCGTTCCCGACGGCCGGCCATCAGCACCACATAGAGCACCAGCGAGGCGCCCAGACCCACCGCCCAGCCGTAGTCGGCGAGGGGCTTGAGGAACGGGATCAGCCCGTCCGTCGGGAACGGCCCGGTCTTCGCACCGTCGTCGCCGACACCCGAGTACGAGCCGCCGACCGCGAGGACACCGCCGACGAGGAAGGCGACGATCGCGCGCCAGTTCCAGCCGGACGAGTACCAGTAGCGCCCGCCGGGCGTGTACAGGTCGGCGAGGTGCAGGACCGTACGGCGCACGATCCAGTAGTCAGCGATCAGGATGCCGGCGACCGTACCGAGCAGGCCGCCGACCACGCCGAGCCAGGTGAAGATGTAGAACTCGGGCGTCGAGATCAGCTTCCACGGGAAGATCAGGATGCCCACGACACCGGTGATCAGCGCGCCCGTACGGAAGTTGATGAGCTTCGGCGCCAGGTTCGCGAGGTCGTACGCCGGGGAGACCACGTTCGCCGCGATGTTCACGGAGACGGTCGCGACGAGGACGATGATCAGCGCGAAGAGCAGGCCGAAGGCGTTGTCCGCCTTGGCCGCGAGGACGACCGGGTCCCAGATCGCCTCGCCGTAGACGACCTCGGAGCCGGAGGTGACCAGCACGGCGAGGATCGCGAAGAGGGTCATCGTCGTGGGCAGACCGAGGGACTGGCCCCAGGTCTGCGCCTTCTGGCTGGCGCCGAAGCGGGTGAAGTCAGGAATGTTGAGCGACAAAGTGGCCCAGAAGCCGATCATTCCCATGAGGGACGGGAAGAAGACCGGCCAGAAGTCGGCGCCCCAGCCGAGCTTCGAGGGCTGGTCGAGCAGCGCGCCGAACCCGTCCGCCTTGACCGCGATCCAGACCAGCAGCACGAGAGCGCCGACGATGACGAAGGGCGCGGCCCAGTTCTCGAAGTGCCGCAGGAAGTCCATGCCCCGGTAGATGATCGCGATCTGCAGCGCCCAGAAGAGGAGGAAGCACAGCCACAGGGGCCACGGGTTGCCCGCGATCTTCCCGGCGTTCTCCCAGCCGCCGCCGGTCAGCTTGGACCCCAGCACGAAGATGCCGCTGCCGCCGATCCAGGTCTGGATGCCGAACCAGCCACAGGCCACGGCCGCCCGGATCAGCGCCGGGATGTTGGCGCCCCGCAGCCCGAAGGAGGCCCGCGCCAGCACCGGGAACGGGATGCCGTACTTGGGACCGGCGTGCCCGGTGGCCAGCATCGGCAGCAGCACGATGACGTTGGCCAGGGCGATGGTGAAGACGGCCTGCTTCCAGTCCATGCCGAGCTTGACCAGGCCGGAGGCCAGGGTCCAGCTGGGGATGCAGTGGGCCATGGAGATCCACAGGGCCGCGAAGTTGTACGTCGTCCACTTGCGCTCGGCGACCGGGACGGGACGCAGGTCCTCGTTGGCGAAGGGGCTGTCGGCGGGGAATGCCTCGGGGGCGAGTTCGACACGTCCGCCGGTGTCGGCGGACTGGGATATCGGTGACCCCGTGGGAACTGTTTCGGTCATGAGCAGGCCAATCGACGTACGGGACGGGAGGGATAGGCCGTGCGGGGGCCTTGGGCGGGTCCTGGGAGGGGCGGGGGCGTACCCGCCCCTCCCCGGACCCGCCTCCCTCCCCGAGGCGGGGTGGCGGGGAGGCCGGGACCGCGGGGAGGGAGACAAGGTGTGGGGGGGTCGGCTGGAGCGGTGTTGCTGTGCCGTGCCTGAACTGGCTTACGGACGTCAGGAGTTGTTGACCGCAGGAATGACCGACGAGCCGTACGCGTCGATCACCGCTTCCTGCGCGTCGTGCATGTCGTAGACGGCGAACTGGTCGACGCCCAGCTCACGCAGCGCGTTCAGCTTCTCGATGTGCTTCTCGACCGGTCCGATGACGCAGAACCGGTCGACGATCTCGTCGGGCACGAACTGGGTGTCCGGGTTGTCGGCGCGGCCGTGATGCGAGTAGTCGTACCCCTCACGCGCCTTGATGTACTCGGTGAGTTCGTCGGGTACGGCGGCGGAGTGTTCCCCGTACTTGGCGACCAGGTCGGCCACGTGGTTGCCGACCATCCCGCCGAACCAGCGGCACTGGTCCCGGGCGTGGGCGAGGGCCTCGGGCGAGTCGTCCGCGGTGACGTACGCGGGAGCGGCGACGCAGATCTTCACGTCCGAGGGGTCGCGGCCGGCGGCGACGGCCGCCTCCTTAACGGCCTTGACCATGTACTCGGTCAGATAGGGGTCGGCGAGCTGGAGGATGAACCCGTCGGCCTCCTCGCCGGTCATCTTCAGGGCCTTCGGACCGTACGCCGCCATCCATACGGGGAGTTCGGCGCCGGGCTTGATCCAGGGGAACCTGACGACCGTGCCGCCGCCGAGGTCGGCCTCCTGGCCGCTGCCCAGCGCCCGGATGACCTTCATGGCGTCGCTGATCCGGGCCAGGGTGTTGGGCTTGCGGCCGGCGACGCGCATCGCCGAGTCGCCGCGGCCGATGCCGCAGACCGTGCGGTTGCCGAACATGTCGTTGAGCGTGGCGAAGGTGGAGGCGGTGACCTCCCAGGTGCGGGTGCCCGGGTTGGTCACCATCGGGCCGACCTTCAGTTTCTGCGTGTTCGCCAGGATCTGGCTGTAGATGACGAACGGTTCCTGCCAGAGCACGGCCGAGTCGAAGGTCCAGCCGTAGCCGAACCCGCTGCGTTCGGCGCGCTTCATCAGGCTGACGACCCGCGAGGCCGGCGGGTCGGTCTGCAGGACGAGTCCGAAGTCCATGTGCTCCGCTCCTAGTTGAGGTACTGACAGGTGGAGCGGGGGGTGTAGACGCCGTGCCCTGCGCGGCCGGTGTACTCCCGCTCGGTGATGACGGGTTCGCCGCGCGAGAGGACCGTCTCGACCCGGCCGGTGGTCCGCTTGCCCTCGTACGCCGAGTAGTCGACGTTCATGTGGTGCGTGACGGCGGACATGACCTGCTCGGCCTGCGGGTCGTAGATCACGACGTCGGCGTCCGCGCCCGGCGCGATGGTGCCCTTCTTCGGGTACATGCCGAACATCCGGGCCGGGGTCGCGCAGGCGATCTCGATCCAGCGGCGGCGCGAGATGCGGCCGTCGACGACGGCCTGGTGGAGCAGGTCCATCCGGTTCTCGACGCCGGGAAGGCCGTTGGGGATCTTCGAGAAGTCCCCTCGCCCCAGCTCCTTCTGGCCCACGAAGCAGAAGGGGCAGTGGTCGGTGGAGACGACCTGGAGGTCGTTCGTCCGGAGCCCCTTCCACAGGTGGGCCTGGTGCTCCTGGGGGCGAAGGGGCGTGGAGCACACGTACTTCGCGCCCTCGAAGTCCGGCTCGGCGAGGTTGTCGGTGGACAGGAACAGGTACTGCGGGCAGGTCTCGCCGAAGACGTTCAGCCCTTCGTCGCGCGCCCGCGCCAGCTCGGCCACCGCCTCCATGGCCGAGACGTGCACGACGTAGAGGGGGGCGCCCGCGACCTGGGCCAGCCGGATGGCCCGATGGGTGGCCTCCGCCTCCAGCAGCGCCTTGCGTACCTCACCGTGATAGCGGGGGTCGGTCTCGCCCCGCGCCAGCGCCTGCTCGACCAGCACGTCGATCGCGATGCCGTTCTCGGCGTGCATCATGATCAGGCCGCCGTTCTCGGCGGAGCGCTGCATGGCGCGCAGGATCTGTCCGTCGTCGGAGTAGAAGACGCCGGGATACGCCATGAACTGCTTGAAGGAGGTCACACCCTCCTCCACCAGCAGGTCCATCTCCTTCAAGGTCTCCTGGTTCACATCGGAGACGATCATGTGGAAGCCGTAGTCGATCGCGCAGTTGCCCTCGGCCTTGGCGTGCCAGGCGTCCAGGCCCTCGCGCAGTGAGTGGCCCACGCTCTGCACGGCGAAGTCGATGATCGTGGTCGTACCGCCCCAGGCGGCGGCCCGGGTGCCGGTCTCGAAGGTGTCGGAGGCGAAGGTGCCGCCGAACGGCAGCTCCATATGGGTGTGGGCGTCGACGCCGCCCGGGATGACGTACTTCCCGGTGGCGTCGATGGTCCGCTCGGCCGTCCAGGCCTCGGCGACCGGGGTGCCGCTCGCGGCGAGGGCGGCGATACGGCCGTCCTCGATCAGGACGTCGGCGTGCATCTCGTCGGACGCGGTGATGACGAGGCCGCCGCGGATCACTGTCCGGGTGCTCATGTCGTGGTCGCTCCTCGCGGTGTCAAAGTGGCGGTTGTGTGTGGCTGGTCGCGCCCGCGCGGCGGAGCCGCATATCCAATGCAGCCCCGCGCCCCTTGGCCCGCTGCCCTGACGGCGCTTTTACGGTGCTGTCAGCGGTCCATACGCCCCCGGCGCCCGGTCGCGGTAGAACTGCCAGCGGTCGCGGACCTCGCGGAGTTTGGCCAGGTCCAGGTCGCGGACGACGAGTTCGGTCTCCTTGTCGCTCGCCACCTCCCCGACGAACTGGGCCTCCGGGTCCACGAAGTAGGTGGTGCCGTAGAAGTCGTTGTCGCCGAGGTCCTCCACGCCGACCCGGTTGATCGCGCCCACGAAGTACTCGTTGGCGACGGCCGCGGCCGGCTGCTCCAGCTGCCACAGGTAGCGGGAGAGCCCGCGGGAGGTGGCCGAGGGGTTGAACACGATCTCGGCGCCGGCCAGGCCCAGCGCCCGCCAGCCCTCGGGGAAGTGGCGGTCGTAGCAGATGTAGACGCCGATCTTCCCGACGGCCGTCTCGAAGACGGGCCAGCCGCTGTTCCCGGGACGGAAGTAGAACTTCTCCCAGAATCCCTGCACTTGGGGGATGTGGGTCTTGCGGTACTTGCCGAGGTAGGAGCCGTCCGCGTCGATCACGGCGGCGGTGTTGTACAGGACGCCCGGCTGCTCCTCCTCGTACATCGGCAGGACGAGGACGATGCCCAGCTCCTTGGCGAGTGCCTGGAAGCGCCGGACGGTCGGGCCCTCCGGGATCTGCTCGGCGTACTCGTAGAACGCCTTGTCCTGGACCTGGCAGAAGTACGGCCCGTAGAACAGCTCCTGGAAGCACAGCACTTGAGCACCCTGCGCGGCCGCGTCGCGGGCCGCCTGCTCGTGTACCTGGATCATCGATTCCTTGTCGCCGGTCCAGGCGGTCTGGAAGAGGGCGGCACGAATCACTCGGCTCATCGGGACCTCCGGTCGCTCGGTGTGCGAGAAGGCTAGGAAGTCCGGACCAGCGGTTTGAGTTGCACGGTGTCACGTCTGCGGGCATCCGGCGTGCCACGGTGTCACCCTGTCGTGATCCCATGTTTCACCGCCGCTTTCCCAGGTCGTGGCAGGTTTCAGGCTTGTTGCGCGTCGTGCGCGAGGAGTGCGATGTGCACCGATGCGGCCTGCTCGAAGTCGTCGAGGTCGACGCCGAGCCGTCCCTGTATCGCCTCCAGGCGGCGGTAGAGGGCGGGCCGGGAGACGTGGTGGAGCTGGGCGGTGCGGGACTTGTTGCGGCCGGAGGCGAGATACGTCCGCAGCACGGCGAGCAGGTCCTCGTCCGCTCCGGAGAGCAGCCCGTCCAGCTCCCGCTCCGCGAACGACTGCACCTGCGGGTCGTCCCGCAACAGCCGGATCAGGCCGCGCAGATGGACGTCCTTGAGGCGGACGACGGCCGGGAGGTCGAGGGCTGCCGAGGAGTCGGCGACGGCATCGGCGACATGCTGGGCCTCCCGCAGTCCGGCGGGTACGTCGTCCCAGGCGGTACGCGCGTCGGCAGCGGCCACGACGGTCCTGGGGCCTCCCGACTCCGCGCGCACCCGGGCGGCGAGGTTCGCGGTGAGCACGCCGGCGTCCTGGTCCCGGGCAAGGCTGAGCAGCACGGCGGTGGCCCCGTCGGCGAGCTCGGCGACGATGCCGGACAGCCCCAACAGCCTTAGGACACGCTCCAGTTGGGCCGCTTCACCATCGCGCACGACCAGCGGCACGAAGGCGCGCCGGTTGACCGGCAACCCGGCGGCCCGCGCGCGCGGCAGCAGTTGTCTCGCCGGTACGACCCCGCTGACGAGGTCGGTCAGCAGGCTCTGCGCGGACTGCTCCTCCCAGGTCTGCGCGGAGGCGCCGCCGAGCATGCGGTGCAGCACGAGTGCCTCGGCGGCGCGGTCGGCGAGCAGCCGCCCGGTGGCGGTGTCGCCCCGGTGCCCGCACAGCATGATCTGGCCCCACCGCTCCCCGCGTCCGCCGAGTTCGGCGCGGATCCAGCCGTCGCCCTCGCTGCCGCCGGCCTGCCGGGCGATGCGCTCCCAGTCGCGCAGCACGTCGTCCACGGCCGACCGCTCCCCCGCGGTGGCGAGGACGCGGTGGGCGAGGTTGGTGACGACGACGGGGCAGGCGCTGTGCGCGGCGACCTCGTCGAGGAGCCGCTGGAGCGGGGCGCCCGCGGTGATGAGTCCGGTGAGCGCGGTCCGTACGGCCTCCGAGAGGCTGACGGCGGCGAACTTCCTCCGCACCAGCCGGCACTGGACCTCTTCGGTCAGCTCGGCGAAGGGGAAGGGCCGGTGCAGTACGACCATGGGCAGCCCGCACCGCTCGGCCGCCCGGCGCATCACCTCCGGCGGTGCGGGGAACGCCCGGCCGAGGCCCAGGACGACGGCCGCGGCCTCGGCCCGGTGCAGGGAGCGGATGTACTCGGCCTGCTTGTCCTCGTCCCCGGCGAGGAGCACCCCGGTGGTGAGCACCATCTCGCCGCCGCTGAGCATCACCCCGACGTCCGGTGCCTCGGCGACATGCACCCAGCGCACCGGCCGGTCGAGCTGACCGGCGCCGGCCACCACCTCGGGCTCCCCGGCGAGCACCCGCTCCAGGGTGAGGACCTGCCGGACCGACAGGGCGGGTTCCAGGGGTTCCGTGGGCTCCAAGGACTCCGAGGTGGTGGTCATGGCGGTGTTCCCTTACTCGGGTCTCACTGAGGTACTCACTCAGGTACTCGCTCGGGTCCTGCTAGAGGCTCCTCAGAGCGTTCTCGAGGATCGCGGCGCCTTCCTCGGCCTCCGCGACGGTGAGGGACAGGGGCGGGGCGATGCGCAGGGAGGTGGTGTTGTGGCCGCCTCCCTTGCCGATGAGGAGGCCGCCCTCGCGGGCCGCTTCCAGCACGGCCGACGCGGCGGCCGGGTCGGCCTCGTCCGTGCCGGGCCGGGTGATCTCGATGCCCAGCATCAGGCCCCGGCCGCGTACCTCCCGGACGTGGGGCACGTGCGTGGCGGCGGCCCGCAGCCGTTCGACGAGCAGCCCGCCGACGCGCCGGGCGTTGCCCTGGAGGTCGTGATCCAGCAGGTAGGACAGGTTGGCGAGGCCGGCCGCCATAGTGATCTGGGTGCCGCCGAAGGTGGAGATGCTGTTGGAGTCCAGGCAGTTCATGATGTCGGCGCGGGCGACGACCCCGCCGATGGACATGCCGTTGCCGATACCCTTGGCGAAGGTCAGGATGTCCGGCGGACCGGACTGCCCGTGCGCCTGCCAGCCCCAGAAGTGGTCGCCGGTGCGGCCCCAGCCGGTCTGCACCTCGTCGGCGATCCACAGGACGCCGTGCTCGGCGAGCACCTCGCGGAAGGCGGCGTACAGGCCGTCCGGGCCGGACGTGAAGCCGCCGACGCCCTGGATGGGCTCGGCGATGAGGGCCGCGGGCGGACGGGTGTGGCCGAGGATGTCCTTGAGGTCGTCGACGCAGGCCGCGATGAAGTCGTCATCGCTCAGCTGCGCGTACGGCCCGCGTGTGCGCACTCCGCCGTGGACGTACAGCGTCTGCAGCGGCGACAGCGAGGTCGGGGACCAGCCACGGTTGCCGGTGATGCCGACCGCGCTGAAGGAGCGGCCGTGGTAGCTGTTGCGCATCGCGAGGATCGTGTTGCTCTGCCGGTAGGTGGTGGCGAGCAGCAGGGCGGTGTCGTTGGCCTCGGTGCCGGAGGTGGTGAAGAAGACACGGGCGTCCGGGATACCGCTCAACTGGGCGACGCGCTCGGCGAGTTCCACCATCGGCCGGTTGAGGTACAGGGTCGAGGAGTGGATGATCCGCCCGGCCTGCTCGCTCACCGCCTTCGTCACCTCGGGCAGCGCGTGCGCGGTCATCGTCGTCAGGATGCCGCCGAAGAAGTCGAGGTACCGGTTGCCCTCGACGTCCCACACGTGGCGGCCCTCGCCGTGGGTGATCTCCAGCGGCTCCTCGTAGTAGAGGGCGAGCCAGTCCGGCATGACGGCGTGATGGCGTCCCAGCAGGTCCTTGGTCACGGTTGCACCAGTCCTTCGTAGGCGTCGGGGCGGCGGTCGCGGTAGAAGGCCCACTGCTGCCGCACTTCTTCGATCACGTCGAAGTCGAGGTCGCGGACGACGAGTTCCTCGCTCTTGTCGCTGGCGACCTCCCCGACAACCTGCCCACGCGGGTCGACGAAATAGCTCGTCCCGTAGAAGTCGTTGTCGCCGTACGGCTCCTGCCCGACCCGGTTGATCGCGGCCACGAAGTACTCGTTGGCGACGGCCGCCGCGGGCTGCTCCAGCTGCCACAGGTAGGCGGACAGACCGCGTGACGTGGCCGACGGGTTGTAGACCAACTGGGCCCCGTTGAGACCGAGTTGCCGCCAGCCCTCCGGGAAGTGACGGTCGTAGCAGATGTAGACACCCACCTTGCCCACGGCGGTGTCGAAGACGGGCCAGCCGATGTTGCCCGGCTTGAAGTAGTACTTCTCCCAGAAGCCCTTGACCTGCGGGATGTGGTGCTTGCGGTACTTGCCGAGGAAGGTGCCGTCGGCGTCGATCACGGCGGCGGTGTTGTAGTAGAAGCCGGACTGCTCCACCTCGAAGACGGGGACGACGACCACCATGCCCGTCTCGCGGGCCAGCTCCTGCATACGCCGTACGGTCGGCCCGTCGGGGACCGGCTCGGCCCAGTTGTAGTGCTCGGGTTCCTGGACCTGACAGAAGTAGGGCGCGTTGAAGACTTCCTGGAACCCGATGATCCTGGCACCCTGGCGGGCCGCCTCGCGGGCGTGCTCCTCGTGCTTCGCCACCATGGACTCGGTGTCGCCGGTCCAGGTGGCCTGGACCAGAGCGGCACGTACGACGTTGGCCATGAGCTGCTCCTTCGACGGGACGTCAGAGCCTCTACGCCCGTAGAGGGGGGCCGTAGAGGCTCGAAAGTAAGCCCCCGGAACAGCCTTGCCAAGACCATCGTCGTTAACCCGCAGAGTCGATCACGTTTCACACTCCTGAGGGTGACGGATGGGGCCGGTGGGAGGGGGTGTCCAGGGGGTGTCACACCCCCTGCTCCCGGCGGCTCAGGCCGTGTGGCCCGCCACCCGCAGGGCGTGGACGAGATCCCACCGGCACTCGTCCGAGACGCCCTGGGCAGCCGCCAGCAGCAGCGGTACGAGCGTCCTCGGATCGGGCGCGGCGCTGCGGGCGGCCTCCTCCGGCGTGCGCACGCGGACGTACGCGTCGAGCAGGGCGCGGACCTCGCGGTGCCGCCCCTCGCCGGCCAGCGCCAGGACGGCCTGCCCGATCTCGTGCGCGGGCCGCCCCACGCCCTGCCGCAGGATCTGCTCCCCGTCCTCGGCGCGCCCCGCCGCGGTCAGCGCGTCGGCGGCGGCGACGAGCCGCTCGGCGGGCAGCGAGGCGGCCTCCCACAGCAGGCTCGCCCAGTCGGCCCCGAGCCCGGCGCGCTGCATCTCCGCGGCGAGCAGCGGAATGCGTACGGCGGGCCAGTACGCGGCCTCGACGAGCAGCGCGTGCGCCTCGCCGCTGCGCCCCTCGCCGCGCAGCCGCACCAGCGTCTCCACGGTCCCGAGGACCTCCCGCCGATCCGCCACGTCCATCGGCTCGGCCTGCGGCGCCGCCGGCATCGCGGGCGCCTCGACCGCGGCCCCGGCGAACCGTGCGCCGCGCGGAGTACGGCGGCCGGTGACGGGCTGGGCGGGGAGGGTGGGGAGCGTAGGCAGGGCGGGCGCGGCGGCAGGCGGTACGACGACGGGGGCCGCGTCCTCCTCGCCGATCCCGGCGAAGCGGGCACTGCCTCGGCGGCGTTTGCGCGTCCCCCGCGCGTCCGGCCGACCCGTCGCCCCGGAGGCGGCGTTCCCCTGCTCCCCGGCTGCCCAGGAGGTCGTCCCGGCGGCCGGCCGCGCGGCGCGCTGACCCGGCGTGTTCTGGCTGCCCTCGCCGGAGTGACCGGCCTGATTCGGCTGCGTACCGTCGACCGCGGACGCCTCGGCACCGAACCGCTCGCCGGTGGGGCGGTCACTTCGGAAGCCATCGTGACCGGACGGGCCGCGTCGGAAGCCACCGTCATCGGACCGGCCGTGCCCGACGCCGTCACCGCCGGTTCGGTCGTCGCCGGGCCCGCTGCCCGTGAACTCGTCGTCGCCGAACCGGCCGCGCCCTGCGCCGCCGTGGCCAACCCCGTCGTGGCCAACCCCGTCGTGCCCGAACCGGCCGTCACCGAACCGGCCACCGCCGGACGCGGCACCCCCGAACCCGTCGTCGGCCCGGAAGACGCCCCCCTCCCCCACCTGCTCCCGCTCCCGCTCCCGACCTATCGCCTGCCCCCGTGCGCTCGCCGTCCGGCGGTCCAGGGCGGCCATCCGGGTGCGGAGTTCGGCGCAGCGGGCGGTCGCGCGTTCGTGGTCGTCGCGGGCCCAGGCGAGGTCGAGGCGGATGGCGTCGGCCTGCTCCTGACTGCCGGCCGAGGCGAGTGAACGACCCAGTTCCGCCTGGCGTTCGGCGGCGTACCGCTGTTCGCGGAGCATGACGTCGAGGCGGTCACCGAGGGCGTCGCGGGCGCCGGGCCGGGCGTCATAGGCGGCGAGGGCGGCGGTGTGCAGGGCGCGGGCGCGTTCCGTCTCGGGGGCGGCGCCGCCGGGGCCGTACTGGCCGGCGAGGTCGTGCAGGAGTGCCTCCACCACGTCCCAGGGCGGTACTTCGCGTCCGTCGAGGCAGGCCTGCATTCCCTCCGGGTCGCGCTGCCAGAACACCCCGCACCAGCCGCCGCCCTGGTCCAGGCGCGCCACAAGGCCGTCCAGGTAGTTCACGAACTCCCGTACCCGGGCCGGGAGTTGATCCACTGACATCGCCCAACTCCCGCCAGACCGGAGTACTCCGGTCCGTTAGGCAACACCAGTCATGTTACGAACGGGCTACGGGGAGTTTTCCGAATGGACGCAGAGTGCGCCGCGGCTGCCAGAACGTGACGTGCGCGGCGGCCCGGCCCCTCAGGCGGCGGCCTCGGTGACCGGTGTGCAGCGCCCGGCGATCTCATCCATCGACAGGCCGAGGGCGTGCGCGAGCGCGGCCACCGTGAAGAAGGCCGGTGTCGGCGCCCGGCCGGTCTCGATCTTGCGCAGCGTCTCGGCGGAGATGCCGGCACTCGCCGCGACCTCCGTCATGCTGCGGCCGCCGCGGGCCTCGCGGAGCAGCCGGCCGAGCCGCTCGCCGCGTTCACGCTCTTCGGGGGTGAGAGGGGTGCGCACCATGGCGCCCATTCTAATACCGCCCCCAGCGCGCGTCCCCCCATTCAAATACCGGTATAGTAATTGGCATGGTGGAACTGAAGACGGACACGTCGATCGATGCGATGTACGAGGCGGGGCAGGTCGTGGGGCAGGCCCTCACGGCCGTGCGGAAGGTCGCTGACGTGGGGGTATCCCTGCTGGAGCTGGACGAGGTGGCGCGCGAGGTGCTGCGCGCGGCGGGAGCGACCTCCCCGTTCCTCGGCTACCGCCCCTCCTTCGCCCCCGTCCCCTTCCCCGCCGTCATCTGCACCTCGGTGAACGACGCGATCGTGCACGGCATCCCGACCGGGTACCGCCTGCGCGACGGCGACCTGGTCTCCATCGACTGCGGCGCCGAACTGGGCGGCTGGGCGGGCGACTCGGCGATCAGCTTCACGGTCGGCACGCCGCGCCCGGCCGACGTACGCCTCATCGAGACGGCGGAACGCGCGCTGACGGCCGGCATCGAGGCGGCCGTGGTCGGCAACCGCATCGGCGACATCGCCCACGCGATCGGCTCGGTGTGCCGGACGGCCGGGTACGGCATCCCGGACGGGTTCGGCGGGCACGGCATCGGCCGCAAGATGCACGAGGATCCGTCGGTACCGAACGAGGGCCGCCCGGGCCGGGGCATGCCCCTGCGGCACGGCCTGGTCCTCGCCATCGAGCCGATGCTCGTCGCGAGCGGCAAGGACGACTACCACGCGGCCCCGGACGGCTGGACCCTGCGCACGAACGACGGCTCCCGGGCGGCGCACGTGGAGCACACGGTGGCGATCACCGACGCGGGACCGCGCGTTCTCACCGCCCGGGAAGCCCTCTGACCACACCGCCCGCCGGGCCCTGCGCCCGCCGAACATGGTGCGCACCGACGGCCGTGCAGTGCGCCCCGGAGGCTCCCCCGCCCGGTCCTCGTGCACGGCGCGCGCCGCCACGGAGAGCCACACCTGGGAACGTTTCTTCGCACATGCACACGCAAAACCGCCGACAGGCGGGACGCCTCAAGTCGGGCACGTGCGCCGATCCCAGGCCGGAGTCATCTGCCTTTTCATACCGTCATACTTTCGTGCTGCACCTTGCCTCACCCTCACCTTCCGCAGCTAGCTGGTGCTGCGTCCGGTCCCCGCCCGGGGACTGGGACACCACCCGCAGTGAAGGAGAAGTCATGAAGAAGGCATACGAAGCACCGACGCTCGTCAGGCTCGGTACGTTCCGCAAGGAGACGGGGCTCCTGGCACGCAACGGCCGCGACCGGCTGATCCTGAGCAAGAACTGACGGGCGACGGCACTGACCCGACGTCATGACTGAACTGCACGAAAGTGCGGGGACGGGCCCCGGCGACGCGGACTTCGCGGTCTTCACCGACTGCGAGGACGCGGCCGCCGTGGCCCGCTCCTTCGCCCCGCCCGGCTACCGCACCCTCACCCACGCGTCGGGCCGACCCTGGCTGGTCGGCCGCTGGCACGACGAGGACATCGTCACGGCGAGCGCCGGTGAGGCCGCCCTCGCGGTCATCGGCAACGGCCCCGTCGAGGCGGGCGAACTGCGGCGCAGGGCCGCACGGCTGAGGGACCTCGCGGAGCTCGACGCGCTGGCCCGCTCCCTCCCCGGCAGCTTCCACCTCGTCGCCGCCCTCGACGGACAGGTCCGGGTCCAGGGCACCGCCTCGGGCCTGCGGCTGGTCTTCCACGCGGAGATCGACGGCGTACGGGTGGCCGCCACCCGTGCCGACACGCTCGCCGCCGCCCTCGGCCTCGACCCCGATCCGCAGGAGCTGGCCGTCCGGCTGCTGTGGCCGGCCCCCTACCCCCTGTTCGAGACCTCCCTGTGGCGCCCGGTCACCGCCGTGCCCCCGCAGGACGCCCTGATCATCGCCGCGGACGGGCGCTCCGTACGGCACACCCGCTGGTGGACACCGCCGGAGCCGGTCCGGTCCCTCGCCGAGTCGGCGCCGCTGATCCGGACGGCGCTCCAGGAAGCCGTCAACGCACGGACCCAGCAGGGCGGCGTGGTCAGCTGCGACCTGTCCGGCGGGCTGGACTCCACCTCCGTCTGCTTCCTCGCCGACCGCTCCCCCGCCCGCGTGGTGGCCAGCACCTGGCCGGGCCGCGATCCGGCGGACACCGACCTGTACTGGGCCGAGCTGGCCGCGGGGCACCTCCCGGACGTCGACCACGTCATCTGGGACGCGGACGCCTCACCGCTGGTCTACGAGGACCTGCTCGGCATCGACGACCTCCTCGACGAGCCCACCATCGGCGTCATGGACCGCTCCCGGGTCCTGCACCACCTGCCGGTCCTCGGCGCACGCGGCAGTCGGCTGCATCTGACCGGCATCGGCGGCGACCACGTGGCCTGGTGCTCCGAGGCCTACTACCACCGCCTGCTGCGCACCCGGCCGCTGTTCGCCCTGCGGCAGCTGCGTGGGTTCCGGGCCCTGTGGCGCTGGCCGCTCGGCGGTACGGCCCGCGCCCTCGCGGACTCCCGGCCGTACGGCAGGTGGCTCGCCGACGCGGCGGACCGGCTGCGCGATCCGTCGCCCTCCTCCGTGGCCACCGGGCTCGGCTGGGGCATGGCTCCGCGGCTGTTCGGCTGGGCGACCCCGGACGCCGAACGGCTGGCGGGCCGGGCGCTGCTCGACGCCGCGGCGACGGTGGCACCGCTGCATCCGGACCGGGGGATGCATGCGGACCTGGAGCAGATCCGCTCGACCACACGTGTCATCCGCCAGTGGGACCGGATGGCGGCCCGCGCCGGTCTGCCGATGGCCCATCCCTTCCTCGACGACCGCGTCATCGAGGCGTGTCTGGCCGTACGCCCCGTCGAGCGCGTCACGCCGTGGGCGTACAAGCCGGTGCTGACGGCCGCGATGAGCGGCCTGGTGCCCGAGGCCTGTCTGCGGCGCACCACCAAGGCCGCGGCCTCGATGGACGCCGCCAACGGACTGCGCGACCACCGCGCCGACCTGCTGGCGCTGTGGGAGGACTCCCGGCTGGCGTCGCTCGGCCTGGTGGACGGCGCCGAGCTGCGCCGCCTCGCCCTGCGGCCCGCCTCCCCCGGCCTGTCCGACGCCATCCTCTACTCCACGATCGCCGCCGAGGTGTGGCTGCGGGGGCTGCCCCGCAGCCGTGCCCACACTCCCCGATAACCCGCACCGCGTCAGAAAGGCGAGCGCATGCCCTTGCGGTTCGACGCACACGTCTCCACGGCCGAGACCGACTACGGCACCGTCCTGCTGGACGAACAGGCCGGAACCTACTGGGAGTTGAACCCGACCGCCACCCTGGTGGTACGCACCCTGCTCGACGGCGGCGAGGAGGCGGACGCGGCCGCCGCCCTGGTCCGCGAGTTCGACATCGACCGGGCACAGGCCCAGCAGGACGTCGAGGCGCTCGTCGGGCACCTGCGCGAGGCGGGGCTGGCCTCATGACGACACCCAGCGCACTGGAACGCCCCACCGGTGTGCCGCTCGGCCGCCGTCTGGCCGCCCGCCTCGTGCTGCTCCCCGCCGTCGCGCTCGCCCTGCTGCCGCCCCGCCGCATCCGCGCCGTCCTCGGTGTCCTGCGCCGCGGGGCCGCGCCCGCCACCACCACGCAGGCCCAGGCCGCGCGGGACGCCATGTGCGCCGTCAGCCTGCGCTGTACCGGGCCGAAAGGGTGCCTGCCGCGTTCCCTGGGGGCCACATTGCTGTGCCGGCTCCAGGGAACGTGGCCGACGTGGTGCGCCGGGGTCCGCGTCGTCCCGCCCTTCACCGCGCACGCCTGGATCGAGACGGAGGGCCACCCCGTCGGCGAGGGTGTACCGGACGGCTACTTCGCCCGGCTGGTGGCCGTCGAGCCGGCCGGCCGATGAGCGACGGGGCCGTTGCGGGCGCTGGGCCGACGAGCGAGGGTGGCGCTGCGAAGGCCGGGCCGGTGACCGGCACCACGGCCGCGGACGCCGGGCCGCGTGAGCCCGGCCGCGAGGACAGGTCGACCCCCGCGGCGGTGGCCACGCTGTACCGGCTCACCGCCGGACACCGGGTCGCCGTCGCCGCGGCCACCGCCCTGACCCTGGCCAGCTCCGCCCTGGGGCTCGCCCAGCCGCTCGTGGCCCGGCACGCCGTGGACGCGAGCGGTCGCGGACAGGTCATCTGGCCGCTGCTGGCCCTGCTCGGCGCACTGTTCCTCGTCGAAGCGGCGATCGGCTCGGCGGGACGCTTCCTGCTGGAGCGGATGGGCGAGGGCGTCGTACGCCAGCTCCGGATCGGCCTGGTGGGGCGCCTGCTCCGGCTGGAGATGCGGGAGTACGACCGCCACCGCAGCGGCGACCTCATCTCCCGGGTCACCGCCGACACGACCCTGTTGCGCGAGGTCGTCTCGCAGTCCCTGGTCGACCTGGTGACCGGAAGCCTCATCGCCGCCGGAGCGCTGGTCCTGATGGCCTGGCTCGACCCGTTGCTGCTGCTTCTGGTCGCGCTCACCGTGGCCGTCGCGGCCGCCGTGGTCACCTCGCTGCTCCAGGGCATCCGGCGCGCCTCCGAGCGCATCCAGGACTCGGTCGGTGCCGTCGCCGCGGACCTGGAACGCGCTCTGGGCGCCCTGCCCATGGTCCGTGTGCACCGCGCCGAGGACCGCGAGGCGGCCCGTATCGGGGCCCGGGTCGAGGAGGCCTACGACGCGGGAGTACGCACCGCGAAGCTCGCGTCCGTCATGAGTCCCGCCGTCGAACTCGCCGTCCAGGGCTCCTTCCTCATCGTCCTGGTCGTCGGGGGCCTGCGCGTCAGCGGTCACGCCGGATCGCTCGGCGACCTCGTCGCGTTCCTGCTGTACGCCTCGTACCTCGTTCTGCCGCTGTCCTCGGTGTTCCACGCGGTGGGGCTGATCCAGCGCGGCATGGGCGCCTACCGGCGCGTCGACCAGGCGCTGCGCCTTCCCGTGGAACACACGGGGCCGTCGGTCGAGCAGGCCCGCCCCCGTCCCCGGCCCGTCCCGTCCGTCCCCGCCGACCGGCTCGCGCTCGCGCTGCACGACGTCCGGTTCGGCTACACGCCGGGCCGACCGGTGCTCTCCGGCGTGTCCTTCGCCGTCCCCCACCACCGGCACGTGGCCCTGGTGGGGCCCTCGGGAGCCGGCAAGAGCACCGTCTTCGCGCTGGTGTCGGGGTTCTACGAACCGGACGCGGGAACCGTGCTGTTCGACGGGCGGCCCGCCGCCGAACTCGGCCGCGACGCCTGCCGCCGGCGCATCGCCGTGGTGGACCAGAACACCCACGTCGTACACGGCACCCTGCGGGAGAACATCACCTACGCCGTGCCCGACGCCCCGGAGGCGGAGATCCGGCGGGTCCTCGCGCTGGCCCGGCTGGAGGAGCTCGTCGACCGGCTGCCCGGCGGTCTGAACGCCGTCATCGGCGAACGCGGCGGCACCCTCTCGGGCGGCGAACGCCAACGCGTCGCCCTGGCCCGGGCCCTGCTCGCCCGCCCCGCGCTGCTCCTGCTGGACGAGCCCACCTCCCACCTGGACGCGATCAACGAGGCGGCGCTGACCACGGTGATGAAAGAGATCGCCCAGGAGTGCGCTCTGCTGGTCATCGCCCACCGCCTGTCCACCGTGCAGCACGCCGACCACATCGTCGTGCTGCACGAGGGCCGCAGCGCCGCCTGCGGACGCCACGAGGACCTGCTGACCCGCAACCCCCTCTACCGCGACCTGGCCAGGAGCCAGATGCTGCGCCCCGGCGGGCCGTCAGCGGACCCCGGCGGCCGTCGGGCGAACGGCTGAGGAGGTCACGCCGGATTGCGCCCTGCCACGCGCACCCGACGGCCGCAAGCGGTGCGAAGCGGTCGAAGTCCGGGTGTTCCTGCACATGCCCCCTGGGCCAGAACGTGCCATCGTGGCATGAGCGTGCCCGAACCCGGTTACCCGGCCCCGGCACGCCGATCAGCGAGGGCGACCCTGCCCGCGCAGGGACGCCGGATGGGAACGCCATGACCAGCGGCTTCAATGGTGGTCCGGAAGACTACGACCCCTTCGGAGAATTCCTCGCCCGCTTCTTCGGCGGACCGCGCCCCGGCCCCCGGCAGATCGACATCGGCCGCCTGCTCAGCCAGCCGGCCCGCGAGCTGGTGCGGGGCGCCGCGCAGTACGCCGCCGAGCACGGCAGCCGCGACCTGGACACCCAGCATCTGCTGCGCGCCGCGCTGTCCGCCGAGCCGACCCGGAGTCTGCTCAGCCGGGCCGGCGCGGACCCCGACTCGCTGGCGACGGAGATCGACGAGCGGTCGGGCCCCGTCCAGCACCCGCCGGGCGAGGTCCCGCCGCCGACGTCGCTCTCCCTCACCCCGGCCGCCAAGCGCGCCCTGCTGGACGCGCACGACCTGGCCCGGGCGCGCGGCACCGGATACATCGGCCCGGAGCACGTGCTCAGCGCCCTCGCCGCGAACCCCGACTCCGCGGCCGGGCACATCCTCAACGCGGCCCGGTTCGCCCCCTCCGGCGGGCCGTCCGAGGCCTCGGACGCCTCCGATCCCCGGCCCCGCATCGACCAGCGGCCGCGCGTCGACTCCGGTACGCCCACCCTCGACAAGTACGGCCGCGATCTCACCGACCTCGCCCGCAGAGGCCGTATCGACCCGGTGATCGGCCGTGACGAGGAGATCGAGCAGACCATCGAGGTGCTCTCCCGGCGCGGCAAGAACAACCCCGTGCTGATCGGTGACGCGGGCGTCGGCAAGACGGCGATCGTGGAGGGCCTGGCCCAGCGGATCGCCGACGGCGACGTGCCCGACATCCTCGGCGGCCGCCGGGTGGTCGCGCTGGACCTGACGGGCGTGGTCGCGGGCACCCGCTACCGGGGTGACTTCGAGGAGCGGCTCAACAACATCGTGGGCGAGATCCGCTCCCACTCCGACCAACTGATCGTCTTCATCGACGAGTTGCACACCGTCGTGGGCGCCGGAGGCGGCGGCGAGGGCGGGTCCATGGACGCGGGGAACATCCTCAAGCCGGCCCTCGCGCGCGGCGAGCTGCACATCGTGGGCGCGACCACGCTGGAGGAGTACCGCAGGATCGAGAAGGACGCGGCGCTCTCCCGCCGCTTCCAGCCGATCCTGGTCCCCGAGCCGACCGCCGCCGACGCGATCGAGATCCTGCGCGGCCTGCGCGACCGCTACGAGGCCCACCACCAGGTCCGCTACACCGACGAGGCGCTCGTGGCCGCCGTGGAACTGTCGGACCGCTACCTCACCGACCGCCGCCTGCCGGACAAGGCGATCGACCTGATCGACCAGGCGGGCGCCCGGGTACGGCTGCGCGCGCGGACCAAGGGCACGGACGTCCGGGCCATGGAGCGCGAGGTCGAGCAGCTGTACCGGGACAAGGACCAGGCGGTCGCCGACGAGCAGTACGAGCAGGCGACCCAACTGCGCGACCGTATCGTCGAGTTGAAGCAGCGCATCGCGGACGCGTCCGGCACCGAGGAGGTCGACGAGGGGCTCCACCTGGAGGTCACCACCGAGGCCATCGCGGAGGTCGTGTCCCGGCAGACCGGCATCCCGGTGAGCAGCCTCACCGAGGAGGAGAAGGACCGGCTGCTCGGCCTGGAGGAGCATCTGCACGAGCGGGTCATCGGCCAGAACGAGGCGGTGCGCGTCGTCTCCGACGCGGTGCTGCGCTCGCGGGCCGGACTGGCGAGCCCCGACCGGCCGATCGGCAGCTTCCTCTTCCTCGGCCCGACCGGCGTCGGCAAGACCGAGCTGGCCCGGGCGCTCGCCGAGGCGCTGTTCGGCAGCGAGGAGCGCATGGTCCGCCTGGACATGAGCGAGTACCAGGAACGGCACACCGTGAGCCGTCTGATCGGCGCCCCGCCCGGCTATGTCGGCCACGAGGAGGCCGGTCAGCTCACCGAGGTGGTGCGCCGGCACCCGTACTCGCTGCTGCTGCTCGACGAGGTCGAGAAGGCCCACCCGGACGTCTTCAACATCCTGCTCCAGGTCCTGGACGACGGGCGGCTGACCGACTCCCAGGGCCGCACGGTGGACTTCACCAACACGGTCATCGTCATGACCAGCAACCTGGGCTCGGACGCGATCAGCCGGGGCGGCGCCGGGATCGGGTTCGGCTCGGGGGGCGAGGAGGCCGACGAGGAGGCGCGGCGCGAGCGGGTCCTGCGGCCGCTGCGCGAGCACTTCCGGCCCGAGTTCCTCAACCGCATCGACGAAGTGGTCGTCTTCCGCCAGCTGACCCCGGACCAGTTGCAGCAGATCACCAACCTGATGCTGGACCAGACCCGGCGGCTGCTGCATGCCCAGGGCGTCTCGGTCGACTTCACCGGCACGGCCGTCGACTGGCTCTCCGAGCGCGGCTACCAGCGCGAGTACGGCGCCCGCCCGCTGCGCCGCACCATCCAGAAGGAAGTCGACAACCAGCTCTCCCGGCTGCTCCTGGACGGCCGGATCGGCGAGGGCGGCCGGGTGACGGTGGACGTGCAGGACGGACGGCTCACCTTCCGTGCGGAAGAGCTGCCGCCCGCCCCCGAGTTGTGACCTACCGGCTCCCGGTGGTGACGTTCGTGACCTACCGGCTCCCGGTGGTGACGTTCCGGCCGGGGCCTACGGCGCCGGGCGCACCACCATCGCCGAGCCGCCGCCCCGCCGTACCGTCTCGGCGGCCGCCAGCCACTTGCCGTTCGGCAGCCGCTGTACGCCCGTCGCCGCGCCGATCTCCGGGTTGAGCCGGAAGCCGTGCCCGATGGCCTCCAGCTGGGCCCGCAACGGGCTGTTGTACAGGCCCGGTTCGAGTTCGGTGGTGGTCTGGTTGCGCTGGCTGGCGCGGGGCGCGGCGATCGCGTCGACGAGCGGCAGGCCCCGGTCCAGGAAGCCGGTCAGGGTCTGTAGAACGGTCGTGATGATGGTCGCGCCACCGGGTGAACCGAGCGCCACGACGGGCTTGTGGTGCTGGTCGAGGACGATCGTCGGCGACATCGACGAGCGCGGCCGCTTGCCCGGCCCCGGCAGGTTCGGGTCGTGGACGTCGGGGCTCGCCGGGGTGAAGGAGAAGTCCGTCAGCTCGTTGTTGAGGATGAAGCCGCGGCCCGGGACCGTGATGCCGCTGCCGCCGGTCTGCTCGATGGTGAGCGTGTACGAGACGACGTTGCCCCACTTGTCGGCCACCGTGAGGTGGGTCGTGCTGTCGCCCTCGTAGGTGGTCGGTGCCGCCGTGCCGCTCGCGTCGCAGGCCGCCGGGTTGCGCGGATCGCCCGGCGCGACCGGGCTGGTCAGCACCGCGTCGTCCTTGATCAGGCACTCCCGCGAGTCGGCGTACCGCTGCGACAGCAGCTCCTTCGTCGGTACGTCCTCGAAGGCCGGGTCGCCGACCCAGCGCCCGCGGTCGGCGAAGGCGATACGGCTGGCCTCGATGTAGCGGTGCAGGTACTGGACCTCGCTCGCCTTGGAGAGGTCGGTGTTCTCCAGGATGTTGAGCGCCTCGCCGACCGTCGTGCCGCCGGAGGAGGAGGGAGCCATGGAGTAGACGCCGAGACCCTCGTACGAGGTCCTGGTGGGCGCCTGCGACTTGGTGCGGTAGGTGGCCAGGTCCTTGGCGGTCAGGTCGCCGGGACGGGCGTTCCAGCCGGAACCGGGGTCGACGGGCGGGTGGTTGACCGTGTCGACGATGTCCTCGGCGAGATCGCCGCGGTAGAGCGTGCCGACGCCCTTCCCGGCCAACTCGGCGTAGGTGCGGGCGAGATCGGGGTTCTTGAAGGTGGAGCCGACGACCGGGAGCCTCCCGTTCGGGAGGAACAGCCTCGCGGTGTCCGGGAAGTAGCGGAACCGGGCCTCGTTCGCGGCGGTCTGGTCGCGGAAGGTGCCGTCGACGGTGAAGCCGTTCCGGGCGAGCCGCTCGGCGGGCTTCAGCAGCGTGCCGAGCCGCTTGCTCCCCCACTGGTCCAGCGCCTTCTGCCAGGTGGCGGGCGTGCCCGGCGTGCCGACACTGAGGCCGCTGCTGACGGCCTCCGCGAAGGGGATCGCCGTGCCGTTCTCCACGAACAGGCCGGAGTCCGCGGTCAGCGGCGCGGTCTCACGGCCGTCGATGGTCCGCACCGTACGGGACTTGGCGTCGTAGTAGACGAAGTAGCCGCCTCCGCCGATGCCGGCCGAGTAGGGCTCGGTGACGCCGAGCGCGGCGGCCGTGGCCACGGCGGCGTCGACGGCGTTGCCGCCGTTGCGCAGGACCTCGATGCCGGCCGCGGAGGCGTCCGCGTCGACGCTCGACACCGCGCCGCCGTAGCCGACGGCGACGGGAACCTTCTCGACTGCCGTGCTCTCGGGGGCGGGTGGCGCTGCGGCCCCCACCGACACCACGGCGGCCGAGACCGCCAGGACCGACAGTTTGCGCGCGACAGGGCGACGCATCCGCACCTCCAGTCAGGGACCGTCCGGGCAGCCTAATGCGATCGGCATGCCCCCGTCAGCCGGACCGCGCCGAGGCTCGGCTCGAACACGGGTTTGTGTTGGCCCGCTACCATGCGCGCCCATGAATGACGACGTACGCAACATCGTGCTGGGCGTGGTCGCGGCGGCCGTCAGCGCCGGACTGGGCTGGCTCACCCGCACCTACCTGTGGAAGCGGAAACTCCGCCGCAAGCAGGCCTTCTTCGGGCTGCCCGACAACGCCGAGTCCTTGCTGGTGGTCAACCGCGGCGCCGGCGGACCCGAGCTGACGGTGATGCGCTACGACGTGTTCGCGCTCCTCGAACTCGCCGCCCTCATCAAGGACTGCAACGCCCACGCCCAGATCGTCCCGCACGACGCGGCACGCCAGGGCTTCGGCGAGCGCACCGAGTTCTGCGTGGGCGGCCCGGCGTCGAACCGCCGCATGATGGCGCACCTGGCTTCCCTGCTGCCGGGGGTGCGGGTGAACGTCGACGCCGAGCCCGGCCCCGACCGGGGTGCTTTGCAGGTCGGTTCCGAGCGCTACCGGGTGGAGGTGGGCAAGGAGGAGTACGCGCTCCTCGCCCGGCTCACCGTCGGCGAGAGCCAGGGCCCCCGCCCCGTCTTCCTCTTCTGCGGACAGACCGCGATCACCAACCAGGCCGCCACCCGCTACCTCGCCCGCAACCACGAGCGGCTCACCCGCAAGCACGGCACCGGCTCCTTCGTCCTGTTGCTGAAGGTGGTCAACTCGCAGGCCTACGGCCCGGATGTGGTGGAGCTGGTCGCGGATGTCACCAGGGCGGCCCAGGCCCCCCTGCCGACACCGGCGGCGGCTACGCGCAATACCCACCGCGCCTCCTGAGGTTCACCACATTCCGGCAATCGTTACCGTCACGTAACTTACCGACAGGTTACTTGCGGTAAGGGGCCACGGTTACCGTTCGGTCACTTTGCACTGACACGAGTGAGGAGTGACCCGTGGGACACCATCGCAAGGCCCTGCGTACGACCGCCGTGGGCGCCGTCTCCGCGACACTGATCGCCGGTAGCGCCCTCGGGCTCGCCCCCGCCGCACAGGCGGCCCCGAACAGCGTCCGCTTCGTCGACATCAGCGGCGACGGCGGCACCACCCTCAAGGCGAACGTCATCACGCCGGCCGGCGCCGACGGCAGCCGCCGCTACCCGCTGCTCGTCCTGCCCACGAGCTGGGGCCTGCCCCAGGTCGAGTACTTCGCGCAGGCGCAGAAGCTCGCGGACTCGGGCTATGTCGTGGTCAGTTACAACGTGCGCGGCTTCTGGCAGTCGGGCGGCGAGATAGAAGTGGCGGGCCCGCCAGACATAGCCGACGCGTCCAGGGTGATCGACTGGGCGCTCGCCAACACCCCTGCCGACGCGGGCCACATCGGCATGGCAGGCGTCTCGTACGGCGCCGGCATCAGCCTGCTGACCGCCGCGCACGACAAACGGGTCAAGGCGGTCGCCGCCCTCAGCGGCTGGGCCGACCTCATCGGCTCGATCTACTCCGGCCGCACCCAGCACGTCCAGGCGGCCGCACTACTGGACGGCGCGAGCCTGGTCACCGGCCGCCAGAGCGCCGAAGTCCGGCAGATCTTCAACGACTTCTACGCCTCCAACCTGTCCAAGGAACAGGACATGATCAATTGGGGGAAGAAACGTTCGGCCGCTACATACGTGGACCAACTGAACAAGAACGGCGCCGCGGTCATGATGGCCAACGCCTGGGGCGACACGATCTTCCCGCCCAACCAGTACGCGGACTTCTACGAGAAGCTGACCGGCCCCAAGCGGCTGGAGTTCCGCCCCGGCGACCACGCCACCGCCGAGCTGACCGGCCTGTTCGGCCTGCCCAACGACGTGTGGACGGACACCGAGCGCTGGTTCGACCACTACCTCAAGGGCGAGGACAACGGCATCAACCGCGAGCTGCCCGTCCAGCTCAAGTCCCGTTCCACGGGCGGCTACGAGGGCTATCCGGACTGGAAGTCGGTCGGCGCGACGAACAAGAAGATCGCCCTCGCCGGCACGACCACGATCCACACCAACGTCAACTCGGGCGCGGACGGCGGGGTCGTCTTCCTGTCCAGCATCCTCGACCAGGTGGCCCACGTGCCCCCGATGGCCTCGATCCCGCCGATCCCCCGGCTCTGGGCGGGCGTATGGCAGTCGGAGAAGTACGCAACGCCCCAACGCGTGCGCGGCACCGCGAAGTTGCACACCACCGTCACCCCGACCAAGGAGAGCGGCACCCTCGTCGCCTACTTGTACGACGTGGGCCCGCTCGGCCTCGGCAAGCTGGTCAGCAACGCGCCGTACACCTTCCACGGGCGTACGCCCGGAAAGCCGTTCGCCGTCGACCTGGAGTTGTACTCCACGGCCTACGACGTCCCGGCAGGGCATCGACTCGCCCTGGTCGTCGACACGGTCGACCCGCTCTACATCGAGCACAACCCGTCCGGCGCACGGCTGACCTTCTCCTCACCGGCGAACGACCCGTCGTACGTGTCGATTCCACTGCGCGAGCAGTGATCTCCGGCCGGCGCCGGGCGGGTATGGCTCTATGACTGCTGCCCCCTGCTGCCCCTGGTCCAGGGGCCGTGGGGGGATCCCCACCCGGCAGCAGCGTCCCTGGTCGCGGCCGGGGCCACCTCCACGGCCTTGGGGACGGACGAAACATCGTAGTCGACGCCGGACACGGCGAGGATTCCGGTGGGGATTCCGGCGGCGATTCCGGAAGGGACTCCGGCAGGGATGCCGGTGGGGAGGAACACCGTTCGTCTCGGCATGGGGCGTACTCCCCGCTCAGTGATGGAGGATCTTCGACAGGAAGTCCCGGGCGCGCTCGCTGCTGGGGTTGGTGAAGAACTCTTCGGGGCTGCGGTCCTCGACGATGCGGCCGTCGTCCATGAACACCACGCGGTTGGCGGCCGAGCGGGCGAAGCCCATCTCATGGGTGACGACGATCATCGTCATGCCGTCGCGGGCGAGTTGACGCATGACCTCCAGCACCTCGTTGATCATCTCGGGGTCGAGCGCGGAGGTGGGCTCGTCGAACAGCATCACCTTGGGCCCCATGGCGAGGGCCCGGGCGATGGCGACGCGCTGCTGCTGGCCGCCGGAGAGCTGCGCGGGGTACTTGTCCGCCTGGTCGGCCACGCCGACGCGCTCGAGGAGTTCCCGGGAGCGCTTGTCGGCGTCCTCGTTCTTGCGCCCGCGGACCTTGACCTGGCCCAGGGAAAGGTTCTGCAGGACCGTCTTGTGGGCGAAGAGGTTGAAGGCCTGGAAGACCATGCCGACGTCGGCGCGCAGCCGCGCCAGTGCCTTGCCCTCCTCGGGCAGCGGCTGTCCGTCCAGCAGGATCGTGCCGGACTCGATGGTCTCCAGCCGGTTGATGGCCCGGCACAGCGTCGACTTCCCCGACCCCGAGGGGCCGATGACCACGACCACCTCCCCTTTGCCGACGGTGAGATCGATGTCCTGTAGGACATGCAGGTCCCCGAAGTACTTGTTGACGTCACGCAGCTCGATCAGTGGTTCGCCAGCCATGCCCAGCCCCAGTCGCTCTCAGCTGTGTAGCGGTTTTCGCAAACTATCCGGGCAACAGTGGACTTAATGCCCGACACGCACTTTTCGGGCATAAGCCGTATTTACGCCGAACTTATGTCGAACTAGAGGACGGGGCCTCACGCTTCCGCGACCTCCGCATACAGCTGCGAGAGCTCTGGGACCCCGCTCACCGCCCACTCCTGCCCGGACGTCACGACATCGAACTCACGGCCGGAGGCGAGCCGGACGACCGGCTGACCGTCCGGCCAGATCTCCCAGGCGGCCCCGGACACGGTGCGCACGATGACGGTGCCGAGATACAGACCGGCGTCGTTGCCCAGCCACGGCAGGATCTCCTCGTCGTCCCGCCAGCGCGGCAGCAACTGGTCGAGTGCCTCCAACGAGGCCACTGTGTCGTCGAGTTGGACCCCCGCCCGGGAGGCATGGGAGCGCAGGAGTTCGCACTCGGCGAGGAGTTCGGCGATGCCCTCGGGGTCCGGGGCCCCGCGCTTGTCGGGTCGGTTGCCCAGAAAAGGGATCTTCATATGCCCAGCGTGTCATTCGTACTGCCGAACGCACCACAGGCGCGCGGACCGCCGATTCCGGTCGAGTTCACGCCGAGTTCGGGCATGGCTCGTTGACGGGTCACGGGTGCCTCTCTAACTTCACGGTGCGTCTTGCGTCTCGTCGGAACGTCTCGTGTACGTCTCGCCTGTACGTCTCACCTGAAGTTGTCATGTGCAGTCATACACAGTCCTGAGCGGTCGTGAACGGGAGGAGTCGGAGTTGCGCCGACGTGTGTGGAGTTCCGCGGTGGTCCTCGCTCTCTTCGCAGTCCTGGTGCCGGGTGTCTCCGCACAGGCGGCCCCCGAACGCAGAGCCGGGCCGCTTCCGCTGGAGCGGCTCTTCGACAACAGGGCCGTCAGCGACGACGCCCGGCCCGCCGAGGCGAACTTCGACGGGTCGGGCGCCTCCCTGTCGGCACAGGCCCTCACAGCCGCCGGCTGGAGACCGGGCCGCGCTCTGACCGTGCAGGGGGCCCGGCTGACCTGGCCGAAGCGGAAGCCGGGCCGGCCCGACAACGTCGTGGCCGCCGGACAGGACGTGCGGGTGCGCGGACGGGGCGACGCCCTCGCCTTCCTGGTGGCGAGCACGGGCGGCTCCCCCGCCGGCGGCACCGGGACCGTCACGTACACCGACGGCAGCCGCACCTCCTACCGGCTGACCGCCCCCGACTGGCGCACCGGCCCGCTCGCCACCAAGGCGGTGGCCCTGACGCACATCAACACTCCCGGCGGCCAGCTCGCCGAGCGGCCGCGGCTGTACGTCATGACCGTGCCGCTCCTGGTGAAGCGCACGGTCGCCTCCGTACGGCTGCCGCGGGCGACCGCGCTGCATGTGTTCGCGCTGGCGGTACGGGCCCAGGCGACGGGCTGGACGGGGAGTTGGGCGACGGCGACGGGCGGTTATCCGACCGTGGGGCCGTGGACCGACCGGACGCTGCGGCTGGTGGTGCACACCTCGGCCGGCGGGCCGCGGGTGCGGCTGCGGTTCGACAACACCTTCGCGGCGGCGTCGGTGCGGATCGGGAGCGCCACGGTGGCGGTCCAGGCGGCGGGCGCGGCGGCGCGGGCGACGCCGGTCGCGGTGTCCTTCCGGGGTGCTGCGGGCGTGGAGATCCCGGCGGGGGCGCAGGCGTACAGCGACCCGCTCGGCTTCGCCGTACCCGCGGACACCAACCTGCTGGTGAGCTTCCATCTGCCCGGGACCGTGCCGGCCGCGCCCGTGCACCGGCTCGCGCAGCAGCGGTCGTATGTGAGCGCACCCGGTGACCACACGGCTGACGGCTCCGCCTCGGCGTACCCCACGGTCCTGACCAGCTGGCCGCTGCTGACCGGTGTCGACGTGGGCGGTGGGCCCGGGTCCGTGGTGCTTCTCGGCGACTCGATCACCGACGGCGACAAGTCCACGATGGACGCCAACCGGCGCTGGCCCAACGTGCTGGCCGCCCGGCTGCTGAAGCAGAGTGCGGTCCCGCGCTACGGGGTGCTCAACCAGGGGATTTCAGGCAACCGCGTGGTCTCCGACCGCTACCCCGGCGACGGCATCTCCACGGACACGGCCGGAGTGAGCGCCCTGCACCGGTTCGACCGGGATGTCCTGGCCCAGACGTCGGCACGGACGGCGGTGGTGTTCGAGGGCGTCAACGATGTGCGGTGGGACACGACCGCGGAGCAGGTGATCGCCGGGCTGCGCGAGATCGCGGACCGGGGGCATGCGCGGGGGCTGCGGATGCTGGCGGCGACGATCCTGCCGTGTGAGGGGGAGGCGCGGTGCACCGCGTTGGCCGACATGGAGCGGGTCGAGGTGAACGAGTGGATCCGCTCCGGCGCCGCGTTCGACGGCGTGCTCGACTTCGACGCGGTGGTACGGGATCCCGCGCGGCCGTCTCGCATGCTGCCCGCTTATGACAGTGGGGACCATCTGCATCCCGGCGATGCGGGGCTCGCTGCGCTGGCTGAGGCGGTGGATCTGAGGTTGCTGGTGCCGTGAGGTTGCCGGCGTCGGGGTGGGGGTCTGGGGGCTGTGCCCCCAGACCCCCCTATCGGCCTGAACGGCCTCGTCCTCAAACGCCGGACGGGCTGGAGGGGCTGGACAGCGTCTAGACGTCCAGGTCCACTACCACCGGCGCGTGGTCCGAGGCGCCCTTGCCCTTGCGCTCCTCGCGGTCCACGTAGGAGTCGGTGACCGCCTTGGCGAACGGCTCGTTGCCGTACACCAGGTCGATGCGCATGCCGCGGTTCTTGGGGAAGCAGAGCTGGCGGTAGTCCCAGTACGTGTACGGGCGGTCGTACTTGAGGGGGCGCGGGACCACGTCGTAGAGGCCGGACTCGCGCAGGGAGGCGAGGGCGGCGCGCTCGGCGGGGGTGACGTGGGTGAGGCCCTCGAAGGCGGCCACGTCGTAGACGTCGTCGTCCGTCGGTGCCACGTTGTAGTCGCCCATCACCGCGAACGGGCGGCTGCCGCCCGCGTCGCCGGCGACGGCCGCCTTGAGGGCCTCGAACCACTGGAGCTTGTAGGCGTAGTGGGGGTGATCCACCTCACGGCCGTTCGGCACGTACACCGACCAGACGCGGAGCGGGCCGCAGGTCGCCGAGATGGCGCGGGGCTCCTCGGCGCCGTCGTAGCCGGGGTCGCCGGGGAGGCCCTTGACGACCTCCTTGAGGCCTACGCGGGAGAGCACCGCCACGCCGTTCCACCGGCCGGTGGCGTTCACCGCCGCCTCGTAGCCGAGGTCGCGCAGCGGGTCGAACGGGAACTGGTCCTCGGCGACCTTGGCCTCCTGGAGGCACAGCACGTCGGTGCCGCTGCTCTCCAGCCAGGCCAGGAGCCTCGGCAGGCGGGCGGTGATCGAGTTCACGTTCCAGGTCGCGATGCGCATGTCTGCCAACCTACCGGGCGGGACTGACAACCCGGCCCCGCCCGGGGTGGGACCGCTCACACCTCCGCCGAGTCCCCCGGGGTCAGGCGCAGGTGCTCCGAGCCGCCCAGGCCGCCGATCTGGCGGTCGTAGATCGGCCGGGCCAGGTCGGTGAGCAGGGCGTCGTGGATGTCGTACGCCCGTTGGGGCTTGACCTCGCGGACGTAGTCGATGACCTCGGAGATCTTGTTCCAGGGCGCCATGACCGGGAGCATCAGGGTCTCGACCGGGTGGTCGGGAACGGTGAGGGCGTCGCCGGGGTGGAACACCTTCCCGCCGTCGATGAGATAGCCGACGTTCGTGATGCGCGGGATGTCCGGGTGGATGACCGCGTGCAGTTCGCCGTGGACCTGGACGTCGAAGCCGGCGGCGGTGAAGGTGTCGCCGTGGCCGACGGTGTGGACGCGGCCCGGGAACGCCGCCGAGATCTGCTCCGCGACGGACTGGAGCGTCCAGATCTCGGCGGCCGGGTCGGCCTCCAGGGCCGCCCGCAGCCGCGCCTCGTCGAAGTGGTCGGGGTGCTCGTGCGTGACGAGGATCGCGTCCGCGCCCACCGCGGCGTCCTCCTCGCTGAATCCTCCGGGATCGAGGACGAGCGTGCGCCCGTCCTTCTGGAGGCGGACGCAGGCGTGCGACTTCTTCGTGAGCTTCATGGCCCCATCCTGCCCCCGGGCCGGCTCGCGATCGCCCTGGGAGTGTCACTCCGTGGGAGTGGTCTCCTCCCTTATGACCTGCTGGGCGACCTTGAACGCGCTGTTCGCCGCCGGTACGCCGCAGTAGACGGCCGCCTGGAGCAGCACTTCCTTGATCTCGTCCGGGGTGAGGCCGTTGCGCAGGGCGGCGCGGGTGTGGAAGGCGAGTTCGTCCATGTGGCCGCCCGCGACCAGGGTGGCGAGGGTGACACAGCTGCGGGAGCGCCGGTCGAGGCCGGGTCTGTTCCAGATCTCGCCCCAGGCGTACCGGGTGATGAACTCCTGGAAGTCCCCCGAGAACTCGTCCGCCTGCGCCAGCGCCCGGTCGACGTGCGCGTCGCCGAGCACATCGCGACGGACCTTGATCCCGGCGTCGTACGGGTCCGCCCGTCCCATCACCGGCGGCGGTACGACGGCCGACGCGATCTCGGCTATGGGCGCGGGCTGCGCGGGCGCGGCGGCCAGGACCGGCTTGGCGGGGGCGG
This sequence comes from Streptomyces sp. V4I8, assembly GCF_041261225.1. GTDB lineage: Bacteria > Actinomycetota > Actinomycetes > Streptomycetales > Streptomycetaceae > Streptomyces. Next base: position 8,342,305 of record NZ_JBGCCN010000001.1, on the reverse strand, counting down.
CGACGATGGCCATCTGGCCGGTCGAGGAGTCGTAGGCGGGCTGCCAGGCCGTGGTGAAGTGCCGGACCAGCAGATCGGTGACGGCGGCGGGCTGCTCGACCGGGACGAGGTGGGAGGCGCCGGGTACGACGGCGAGGCGGGCGTCCGGTATGCCGGCGACGAGGGTCCGGGCCTCCGCGGGGCCGGTGACCTGGTCGTCCGAGCCGACGAGAACGAGCGTGGGCACGGCGACGCCGCCGAGCTGGGAGCGTACGTCGAAGGACGCGAGCGCCTCGCAGGCGGCGATGTAGCAGCCGGGGTCGGTGGTGCGCACCATCTGCACGGCCCACTCGGTGATGGCGGGCTGGGCGGCGGCGAAGCCGGTGGTGAACCAGCGGTCCGGCGAGGTGCGGGCGATGGGGTCGAGGCCGTTCGTGCGCACGATCACGCCCCGCTGCCGGAACTCGTCGGCCGTGCCGAAGCGGGGCGAGGCCGCGATCAGGGCGAGCGAGGCGATGCGCTCCGGGTGGCGCAGGGCGAGTTCGATGCCGAGGGCGCCGCCGAGCGCGCACCCCGCGTAGCCGAAGCGCTGCACCCCGAGGCCGTCGAGGGTGGCGAGCAGCCGTTCGGCGAGCTCGGCGACGGAGCCCGACGGGTACGCGGGCGCGCCGCCGTGTCCCGGCAGGTCGAACCTGAAGACACGCCACTGCTGGGCCAGCTCGGGGACCTGCCTGTCCCACATGTGCCATGTGGTACCCAGTGAGGGACCGAGGATCAGGACGGGAGCCTCTTCTGGCCCGTCAAAGCGGTATTGCAGGGTGTTCGACGGTGTCTCACTCACGCCCCAGACCCTCTCACGTCTCACAGACGCCCCTATAACGCGGGGGTGCTGGACACTGGTCTGACCAGGTTGAAGACCTCGCGGGCGGCATATCGCTTGAGGCATCGGATGATCTCACGGCGGGTCTTGCCCTCCTGGGTGCGGCGTTCGTAGTACGCCTGGGTGCGCGGGTCGTGGCGCAGCCGGGTGAACACGATCCGGTGCAGGGCGGCGTTCGCCTGGCGGTCGCCGCCGTAGTTGAGCCGACGCGTGCGCCGCCGCCCCGACGAGTACTCGACGGGGCTGACTCCGCAAAGGGCAGCAAAGGACGCCTCGGTGTTCAGCCGCTCGGGGTTGTCTCCCATGGCGATCAGGAGAGTGACGGCGCTGTCCGGACCGATGCCCACCCGTTCGAGCAGCTGCGGGACGTGGTGTTCGACGAGCCGGGTCAGGCGTTGGGTGAGCTCATTGATCTGAGCCGTGAGCTGTTCGATGCGCTCGGCGAGCATACGTAACGTCATGTGGGTGGCCTGGGCCACCGCGTCCTCGTCTCCCCCACCGTCGAGTGGGCCGAGGCGCGCGCAGGTGCGGAACAGCTCGGCGTTGCCGAGGCTCGACATTCGTTCCCGCAGGGCGGGGTCGGCGATGACCAGGACGGCCTTGAGCTGGTTGATCGCCTGGGTGCGGGCCTTGACCGCGGAGTCCTTGGCGAGCTTGTAGATCCGGGCGCTGTGCACCGGACCGTCGCCGGGCTTGGCCCGGGCCCGGGCGCGGCCGCTGAGCACAGCTCGTGCTGCGGCCTGCGCGTCGAGCGGGTCCGACTTGCCGAGCAGACGGCGGGCCGACCGGTCGGGCCGGTTCACTTCGAACACCTCGACGTGCTGAGCCAGCAGGTAGCGGGACAGGCCCGCTCCGAAGGTGCCCGTGCCCTCCACGCCCGCCCGGCGCACCGTCCCCCGCTTGCGGGCCCAGACAAGCAGCTGTCGGTAGCCTGCCGCCGTGGCCGGAAAGGACTCGGTGCCCAGGATTTTCCCGAGCGGGGAGATCACGGCGGCGACATGAACCTCGCCGTGCGTGTCCACACCCAGAACGACCTCGCGCCAAACGGGAGGATCCGTGCTGGAGGAGGTGCTGCTCTGTCGGGTCGTCATAATGGTTCGCCTCCCACGTGGTGACGTGCTGGCTGGGTGGATGGCACCGGCCTGCTGGGGCGGTCTGAACTGTGATGGCGCCTGATCGTCGGCAAGGCCCCTATGGGACACGCCCTGTGGCTCGATGGCAGGCAGCATCCCGCGACGACAGTCGACAAGCCCGTGACTGGACACTTCGGTCATAGATCTCATGAGTCAGACCCCGTCCGGGATGGCGCTGCACAACCGTCCCATCGAACCCGGTGCAGCGGCATGACTCGATCATTGCCGGATGGCTTCGCCCGAACCGATGCTCAATCTGATTAGGCGGATTGACAAGGCGTTGCCTTTCATCCACTCCTGACCGGTATTGACGGGGAGGCGTCACGCAAGGAGGTGGTGACCTCACCGGCTACGGCAGCGGCCCCACCCCGTGATCAGCACCCCGATGGGGCCCATTCACCGCAAGAGGGCTCCTGGTTCTGGATCGACTGCGGACCGACCCACAAAGGCGTCTGTACCTTCTGCGATCGGGCCGCCGCCCTCTTCTCGAATATGGGCATGTGCAGCGACTGCTACCAGATCCGCCTCGCAAAGTTTTGACCTTGTCGTACAGCCCCGACTCATCTCGCGCTGGCGTCGGACGTAAGGGTCACAGCAGGTACGAGAAACGCAGTGCCCCGCCCTCCTCACGGTAGCGGCCCTGGCCGCGCTTTCCGTAGGGGTTGGGGAGCATCTGGATGGCAACCCTGTGCGAGGTGAGGGCGTGGGTGACCACCAGGAGGCGCCAGCGGTCGTTGCCCGCGTGCTGGCGGGCCGCGCGGACCTCGCTCTCTCCCAGATCGAAGCGGCCGCCTTCGCCCGCGGTCGCCTTCACCTCGTACAGGTAGGGCTGGCTGCCGGAGCCGACCCGGAAGTCGAAGCCGAGACCGTCATCGCCGGATGGTCCGGGGAAGGCTTTCCGACGGTTGCCCGACACCCAGCAAGTCTCGTCCAAGCGGTCCGGGTAGCGAGCACACAGCCACTGGTACGCGTACCACTCGCCCACGTACCCGATGGCCTCCGGCTGGGCTGTGGTCAGCCCGCTGTCCGTGCCGCCCCCGTACCGCCATCCACGCGTGCGACCGGTGGTCTGGGTGCGCCCGGTCTGAGGTCGGGGGTCGGTGAAGCGGAGCGGTCCGGCGGCAGTGATGCCCGGCGCCGAGCCGCTCTGCAGGACCCGGTCGAGTTCGCGAGTGAGGGCGGTGAAGTCACCGGAGGACACCTCGAAGTCGCGGCCTCCGACGGAGATCGACCGCCGTTTACGCTCCCGTTTGCGGCGCTCGTGCTCCGCTGCGTTGCGCACCCGCTCCAGGTCGGCCTCGGACAGCCCGTGCTGTTCCGGGTCCGTCGCCCCCGCCATCCCGTCGGGCCACTGGCCAAGGGCCGCCAGCCAGCCGACGACGTCGGCAGGGGACAGAGGTCGAAAGTCCAGCGCACCCGCAGCCTCCAGCCGCGCGGTGACCTCCTCGGCCGGCTCGCCTCCGATTAGGGTCGCCGGCAACGGGTGTCCCGCCGCCCTGACCAGGACTGCGAGTTCGGTGGCCAGGCCGGTGATCGTACGAAGGTTCGCGCCGCGTACCTGGTCAGGGGCGGGCAGGCGTTCACCCGACCGGGGCAACGGCACCGGGCGGCGCAGACGCAGCCTCAACTGCTCCTCCACGTGCGCCTCCAGGAGCCCCGTGTCGGCCGTGTCCACGGTGTACTCCCATGCCTCCGGTACGGTGATCCAGTCCAGGGCCCGGACCGAGGGCCAATCGGGCATCGGACGGCGCGCATCGAAGTCCTCCAGCACCGCCCAGCGCAGCCGGTTGACGAGCTCCTTCTTTCGCAGGTCCAGGTAGGTGCGGAGCGCCTCATCGTGCTCTGCGGCGTGGCTGACCGGGTCCAGGGGTGGGCTCATCGCGCGCAGGGTGTCGTTCAGCTCGGCGAATCCGATGCCCAGGTCGCGCCGCAGTTCGTCCGTACCGCGGGCCGCGCGGGCTCTGGCGATGAATTCAGATACGGGGACCGGGAGCTCGGCGACGTACTTCTCGAGGTGAGTCTGGAACTCCCGGGTGCCGCCCGGCGGCGGCAAGAGCAGCGAGTTCGCGGTCTCCGTGCCGAGCAGGTGAACGAGGAAGGGCCGGCAGCGCTCCAGGACCACGCCGATGGCCCCGTCGATCCGGCGGCTCGTCTCCTCAACCTGGAGGGCCGTGACTTCCAGGGCGTCGGCGAGCTCCTCCTGGCCCGGGTCACGCAGGTCGGCGTGGCGGGAAGCAAGCTGGTGAGCGGCGAGGCGCAGCCGGTCGCCGAACTCACGCCGTCCCACCAGCTCGGCGACCGCCATCACGATGCGGGTAATCTCGGACCAGCCCGACTCGCCTGCCGGGGCGAGGACGAGCGGATGCCTCGGATCGGGCAGCGGCAGCACTCCGCCGAGGCGGCCCGGCAAGGTCACGGGCCGACCGTCGAGCTCGATGTTCCAGGAGCGGTAGCGGTGCAGACGTACGCTCCGAACCAAGGACGTCAGCTCGCTCAGCTCGGCTTCGCTCGCCCGGGGGCCGCGCGCCAGGTGGTCGCAGAGAACGCCCACGGCCAGCGTAAGCCAGGGCAACTGCTGGACCAGTGGTTCTCCCATGGCCTGGGGGTTAACCCGTGTGCCGTCCACGGTCACCGTGAACATCAGGTCGTCGGTGTGCCGAACGGTGGCGGGGCGTTCGGCCGCAATCAGCTCGGCGGCCTCCGCCGAGACACCGGGAAGAGTGAGCAGGGGGCGCGCCATCTCCCGTACCAGCAAGGCCGTCAGGCCGTCGCGTTCACCACTGACGTAGAGCACGGTCCCTGCATCACCATCGCCACCGCTCTCCCCGCCGTCCAAGGCGGACAGCGGTACGCCGATCAGCCGGTCCCCGGACTCAGCGAGCAGACTGGCACCCTCGGGCAGTGCGGGACGGGGACGCCGTACGAGGTGCCTCCAGGCGCGTTCGTTGGCGCGCTGCGCGGCGGGCCGGTCCTCGGCCCCCAGCGCGCCCTCCGCCGCATGCCGTCCCAGCGCGGCGATGAGGCGGGAGCTGTCCCGGAAGTCGCCCCAGGTCGGCAGGCGCATCTCCCGCAGGCGGTCGCCCGCCTTCCCGCGTTCCAGGAGGTGGCGCAGCCGATGGTCGACAGTCGGCACGTACGAGGGCTCTTCTTCTAGCCCGGGCGGGCAGTGCCAGGCATCGGCCGGCCGGACGAACCGGATGACCCGTTCGCGGTCCCGCACCGGGAGCCACGGCTGCTCCCGGACGAAGGCGCCGAGGGGGGTCAGGACCCGTTCTCTGTCCGGGGAACTCTGGCTGCCGGCACTCGTCCAGACACTGGCGAACCTCGCGTCCTCCCAGCTGGCCAGACCATGCAGGACAAGCCGTGCGTACGCCAGCCGGGCCTCCTGCCCCAGGCGTGCGACGACGTCCTGGCCGGGGAGCCGCCAGGCGGGGGTTCCCCGGTACGGCGTCCGGGGGTAGTAGACACCGGGCCAGTGGACGAACGGCTCCCACTGCTCCTGGACCTCGCCAGACACCTTCGCCATGCGGACCAGCTGCCGAGCGCTGAGCTCCCGGCCTTGGTCCACCCGGCTCAAGGCATCGGGAGAGCTGACCGGAACCAGCCCGTCGGCCACCCCGGCCTCCAGCAGGAACGCCCGCCACTCCTCGGTCTCCTCCTCGGGTGCGGCAAGGAGGCGTCCCGCGATCGCCTTGAGGCTCTTCGACACGTCGTACCCGGCAGCGACCACCGCCGCCAGGTCCTCACCGACGGACGCGCGGCCCCAGCCCCGGCCGAAGACGGCGCCGCTCGCCCTGATCTGCCGGCCGTCCGCCGACGGTACGTACAGTCCGAGCGAGGAAATGTCCGTCCCACCCAGCGAACGCCGCGGCTGCCACAGCCGGAAGACGAACCGCAGGGTCTGGAGCCGCAGCCGGAAATCGGTGCTCGCGCTGAGCGCCTGCCGTACGTGGTCCAGCAAGCCCCTCGTGTCGTACGGCCGGACGAGTCCCTCCTGCTCGAGGAAGGCGCGGGCGGCCCGCCCACGCGTACGCTCGCCGCGGTCCTTCCAGACCAGCCCCGGGTGCAGGGAGAACATCCGCTTGCCTAGCAGGGCGGGGACGGACGGGGCCTCGGTTTGGTTCGCCTCCGTACGCACCGGCTGGAAGAACGCCTCACGGCGGACACCTTGACCGCTCGGCTTGCCCTGTGTACGCGTGTTTGTGCCCGTACCCGCCCTGCCGGAGGGACGGTTGGTGTGCCGCAGTGTGCAGTCCTCCGCGAGCAACAACTGCCTGCCTTGCAGGACATGCCCGGTCGTCTTCAAAGAGGGCAGCCAGATCCTCGTACAGCGCGCTCCACTGTTCGGGGGACTCACCGAGCCGGGGTAGGGGAAGGCCCCCGACGATCCGTTCCACGTAATCGGCGAGGATCTCCGGGCACGGCTCCCACGGGCACGCGAGCCTTGCACAGGGTGGCCAGCCGTTTCAGTCGGTCGCCACCGATCTCGGGATCAGCCACCACGATCCCGGCCTCGTGCGCGCGGCGTGCCGTGATAACGGTCAGGTCGAGGTCCGGCCACAGGACCGCGCCCCGGGGCGGGGTCCAGCCCGCTTCCGACACGGCGCCGTCCGCGGTGAGGACGGGCACGAGCGGTACGTCGGCGAGTTCGCACCCGTGCACGCGCAGAGCCGCCGCGCGGAGCCGCCCAGCCGAGCCCTTCTCACTCTCCCAGCTCACCAGGTCCACGGCCAACTGCCGCATGGGCGGCTCGGGCACGGTACGCAATACGGCAGCGGCCGCCAGACAGGTCTCGGCGACCGCATCGAGCAGCAGCACGTTGAGGGGATTGTTGGAGGGAAGCCCGGTGCGGTCGAATTTGGTGAAGAACGGGGCATTCACGTGTCCCGGGAACGGCGCGGCTTGGTCCTCGCCCATCGGCAGGAATGTGTAGATCTGCCCGCGTCGCGGTCGGCGTGGGGCGGGCAGCGGGAGCGCGACCTCGACGACGGCGGACCGCTTCCACTCCTGCCACGTGTCGTCGAGGAGCCCGGAACCCACGGCCTCGGCGAGCGTGCTGTTCAGCCGTTCCTTCTCCACGGTGCCCCGCACTACGAGAAAGGTGCCGGACGGCCCCAGGTCCACGGTCGCGCAGGAGACGGGGAATCCGTGCCCGGCGCCTTGCTGCGCCACCGCGAAACGGTTCTCGGAGCGGGTCAGCTCGTGCCGCTCGAGCGCCTCTTGGCGGTCGTCCAACTCGCCCGCCTCGCCACCGAAGGCCCGCCGCTCCAGCGTCAGGATAGCGAGCCGATCGAGGAACAGCATCACGGGTACCTTCGCCCCCGCGAGCTGGCGCATCCGCAGCCAGACCTCGACCCGGGCGGCCTCACTCAGCAAGGGCAGCCGGACGATGGTTACGTACCCCTGGGCGGCGAGATGCCGACAGGTCGCGGGCACATCGTCCAGCGGCAGTGGCGCCTGGAGCGGCGGATACTCGGCGGCCACCTCGTGGGCGTTGTCCTCACCGGCGAGGAACTCCTCCACGTCGGCCTTCTGCGCGAAGCGGAAGCAGTACCCGTCCAATTCCGGTCCGAGCGGGCCGTCGGGGTCTGCGCTGTAGATCTCGGGCGCGTCGCTGATCGGCAAGATGCTGCGGAACCCGACGCCCTTGTTCCCGATGCCCTCGCCGACCTCCTTCGAGCTCTGCGCGAGCTCGCAGATCCGCTCGACGTTCCGCCAGGTGAAGGGCGTTCCGCCGTTGGCTACGTACAACATCCCCCATTCGCCCTCCGCCTCGTCCAGCAGGACGTGGACCCGTCCGTCGCGGCGATCCCTCGGATGCGCGTCGTAACCGTTCTGCAGCAACTCGAAGAGCGAGCGGCCGGCGTACTCCCGCGCGCTCGTGTACGACACGGCGTTCACCTGCCGTGCCATGCGCAGGACTTGGTCTGACCGGGCCCCCTCCAGCACGGACCGGCCGTACTTCCGCAGCTGCTCCGCCCGGGCGCTCCTCGCCATGGTTCTCCCCCCACCTCAGCGTGCAGAGGACGGTATCCCGCCGCACCGACATCGCGGGGCGCGAGGGGCCACTGCGTGTAGCGCGCCTCGAAGCTCACGAGCTGGTGCAAGGTTGGCGGTGAGACGTTGAGCCCTTGATGGTCGATCATGATCGTGTGGTGGGGAACTCGACTCGCACAGTGGTCATCAGCAACCGGCGGATCACGGGTCTGACGGCGGGAGCGATTGCCGAACTCATCGGCGAAGCCGATTCGTTGTGGAATGCGCGTCACCGGGCCAAGCGCGGAAGCGGGCCGTAGGCGCCAGCACGCAGCACAGGCTGGTGTTCGTCGACCGGTTCCTGGCCACGCTGGTCCCCCTTCGGCATGGGGTCACGGCCACTACGGTCCCCGTCGCAGGGCCTGCTCGGACTCGGCCAGTTCGGCCAGGCGCGTCTGCCAGAAGCTGTCCAGGGTGCGGGCGACCAGGCGGTTTTCTGGCTCATAGACATCATGAGCCTGCTCGGCGCGCTCGGCCTGAGAGCGGGGGCGCCCGACGGCCAGTTCGGCGGCGCGCAGGGAACCTGGGTGAGGCGGGCGACTTCGTCGGCCGCGGCCAGGGGGCGCGTGGTCTCGACGACGGGGCACACCACGCTACTTGCGCGCAATCCGCGCATCATTCACAGCCTGTGGGTGAGCCTCGACTGATGCCCGGCGTTCCGCAGTCGGGACGCCGGGCATCATCAGGACGGCGCGATCAGGCGGGGCGAATGTTCTCCGCCTGCGGGCCCTTCTGGCCCTGGGTGACGTCGAACTCGACCTTCTGGCCCTCCTGCAGCTCGCGGAAACCCTGGGCAGCGATGTTGGAGTAGTGGGCGAAGACGTCGGGGCCGCCGCCCTCCTGCTCGATGAAGCCGAAGCCCTTCTCGCTGTTGAACCACTTGACAGTGCCCTTGGCCATGACCGTCTCCTTCGAGGGAAAACCGGACCCGCACCCTGCGCGCCCGGAGGTGATCGCCCTGGTCCGGAGAAACGCTGAAACGCAAGAACGCCCGTGATGGCGATCACGGGCGAACGGGACTTCGGAACCACGACTGCTGATCACAACGCTATATCGCCCTGACGGCAGCCGCCAGCGAAAACGCGCCAGGGCCAGCGTCCCGCATGTCGCCTCGCGAAGGATGCGGCCGGATACGCGACGCCGTGGGAGCCCGCGCTGTGAGGGGTACCAGCAGGCCCCCCAGCGGCATCCGCACAGGTGACAGCGTGCCCGGCACACCCGATGCCGGCACCGGACCTGCCGTACGGGAAGCCGGGGCAGCTTGCAGAATCGACCTCGGCAGGCACCGCCCGCGCCATGGCAGCCCAGGCCGCCGGAAACCCGCCCCTGGCCCCGCCCGTCGCGACCGGCTGCCGGATTGCCCCGGTGTGCTAAACAGGAAGCAACCAAAGGGGCATTTTGCAGCAGCTCACGCTCGGAATCATGTCGCAGACCCGCAAGGAAAACGAGCATCGTCTGCCCGTTCACCCCGCTCATTTCGACCGCATCGACGCCGGTCTCCGCGAGCGCATCTATCTCCAGGAAAATTACGGAGAGCATTTCGGCGTCCCGGACAGCCGGCTCGCCCCGCTCGTCGCGGGCTTCCGCACGCGCGAGGAACTCATAGCCGACTGCGATGTCATCCTGCTGGCCAAACCGCTCCACGAAGACCTGGCGGAACTGCGCGAGGGCCAGGTCTTGTGGGGCTGGCCGCACTGCGTCCAGGACGAGAGGCTCACCCAGACCGCCATCGACCGACGGCTGACTTTGATCGCCTTCGAAGCGATGAACCACTGGTCCCGCAGCGGCGCCTTCAACTTGCACGTCTTCCACAAGAACAACGAGCTGGCCGGGTATTCCTCGGTCCTGCACGCCATGCAACTGACCGGCGTGACAGGCGACTACGGGCGGCGGCAGCGCGCCGTCGTCATCGGCTTCGGCGCGACCGCCCGCGGCGCGGTAACCGCGCTCAGCGCCCTGGGCGTGCACGACGTCGACGTGCTCACCGCGCGTGGCGTCACCGCTGTCAGCTCCCCCATCCACTCCGCGCGGATCGTCCACTTCGACCACGACAAAGCCGATACCCTCGACCCGCGACGCAGTGTCGCCCTCACCGAAAACGGCCCGCTGCCGCTGGCCGAGTTCCTCGCCGGGCACGACATCATCGTCAACTGCGTGCTGCAGGACACCGACGCGCCTCTGATGTTCCTCATAGAAGAGGACCTGCCGAAGCTGGCCCCCGGCACCCTGGTCATCGACGTCTCCTGCGACGAGGGCATGGGCTTCGACTGGGCCCGACCCACCACCTTCACCGACCCGATGTTCACCGTCGGCGACCACGTCAGATACTACGCGGTGGACCACAGCCCCTCCTACCTGTGGAACTCCGCGACCTGGGAGAACAGCGAGGCCCTCCTGCCGTATCTGGACGTCGTGCTTCAAGGCCCCGACGGCTGGGACACCGACGACACGATCCGGCGCGCCATCGAGATCCGCCGTGGCGTCGTCCAAAACCCCAAGGTGCTCGCCTTCCAGCACCGCACCGCAAAATACCCGCACGCCCACGAGGAGACCCGGACGGCGTCGCGGCCGTAGCGGCGGGGCATCCGGCATTCAGTCGTCCTCCGACCGCCGTCCCAAGCCGCCGCGCGGCGCCGCCCCGCACGGCGGCGATTTTTTCACCAGCCGCCACAACGCCGGCAGGTGGGCCGAGCAGCATGCCGACTACACCGGCACCGACATCGGTCCAGTCCGCGCCGAAGCGCTGGGCAGATCCGTCTTCGGCTCACTGCTGGCAGAACCGGGACCCGACTGAGCACCAAGAACTGCTCTGCAGGGCCTCACCTCCACGGCGGCCGATTTCCTGGGACGAGCGTCTGGCACCGGTACAGGGGCGTGAGCCCGTCTGATGGGGTCAGCCGAGCGCCTGGAGGAGGACGTTGCACGCCTGCTCGCACGAGCGGCAGGCTTCGGCGCACAGGCGGCTGTGGCGGTCACAGAGCTTGTTGTACGCCTCGGACGTGTACTCCGCGCCGCGGTCGCTGTGGAAGATCGTCGCGGCCAAGCTCCACCTCTCGGAGTCCACGGTCCGCAACTACCTCTCCTCCGCGATCGGCAAGACAGGCACCCGCAACCGGATGGAGGCGATGCGGGAGGCGCGGCAGCAGGGGTGGTTGTGACCCCTGCCGCCGCCCTGCCCGCATCGCTCACCTCACCCCGTGGCCTCCGCCTTCTTGTAGTTCACTCCGTCCGGGCCCAGGCACACGAACCAGTCCTTCGGGGAGCCGTCCACCTCGCGGATCAGGTTCTTGAAGTCGCCGGCCCCCGCAGGGGCCCGTTCCACCCGGGTCTTCGTGCCGTCGTCCCAGGTGCAGGTGACTTCCTGGACGGTCCGGGCGACCTGGCCGATCACCAGGCGCTGCGGGGCGCCGACCCGGTCGGTGTCCAACAGCCTCGGGTACGCCTCGAGGTCCTTGCCCGCGACCACGTCGTCCTTCTTGAATGCTCTCAGGATCACCGTCGACGGCTTGCCCTCCACGGTCTGGTGCACGAAGTGCCAGCTCTCGCCCACCAGGTCCGAGGCCTTCTCCACCTTGACCGGCTTCTCCCCGTACAGGGCCATCTCGGCGAGCTGGGCGCGTGCCTTCGCCGTGGTCTTCGGCGCGGTCCAGACGGCGGCGTCGACCTTCCACTTCCTGCCGTGGTCCGTGCCCCTGGCCAGAGTCGTCACCCGCCGTTCGGGACTCTGCTTCGCCGTCCCCGCCGAGGGTCGCGCGGCCACCTGCCCCGCCCCGTGCCCGCCGCCCGTGCCTCCCGCCAGCGTCAGCGTCGTCCCCGTGGACCCCGCGATCACCGCCGCGGCCGCGGCGGCCACCGCCCAGCGGCGCATCTTGCGACGCCTCCCTCCCCGTACCACCGCCTGATAGGGGGCCGCGCCGACCTCCACCTCGTCCGCCGCGTCCGCCAGCAGGAGGGTGATGTCCGTGTGCGCCTCGTCGTACGTCATGTCGTGGTTCGTCTCCCTGTCCGCGCTCATCACTTCCGCCCTCCGTTCGTGAGTGCCTCGGCCAGTCCCGGCAGGGCGCGGAGCTTCGCGATCCCCCTCGCCGTGTTGCTCTTCACCGTGCCGACGCTGCATTCCATGGCCTCCGCCGCCTGCGCCTCGCTCAGGTCCTCCCAGTACCGCAGGACCACCGCCTCCCGCTGGCGCGCGGGCAGTGCGGCGAGCGCCGTCAGCAGCGCGCCGCGGTCGTCCGCCCGCGCGATGCGGTCGTCGGCGTCGGGCAGCTCGTGGGTGAGGCCCGAGTAGTCCTTCGGCGCCAGGAACTCCTTGAGGCGTCTGCGGTGCCTGCGGGCGTGCGCGTTGATCATCACGCGCCGTACGTACGCGTCGGGGTCGTCGGCCGCGCCGACCCTGCGCCAGGCCACATAGGCCCGTTCGAGCGTCGACTGGACCAGGTCCTCCGCGGCATGCTGCTCCCCCGTGAGCAGGAAAGCCGTGCGCAGCATCCGTGGCCAGCGGCCGACGACGAAGCTCTGGAACTCCGCGTCCCGAGCCTCTTTCCGATCCAACATGGGCACCTCCTAGATGGTTGAAGGAGTCCATGAGGATCGGATTTCGTTGCACCGCCGCGCGGAGGATTTTTTTCGAGCCTCGGGCCCGGAGATTGTGCGGCAGGCTCGCGCGGCCGTGGCCTCACGCCTGCCGCACCAGCACCTTCCGCGGCAGCCACAGCAGATCTGTCAACCCCCTGGTCCCGTAGAGACTTTGGTTATGCGGTCTGATCTTTCTGGCAGTGTCGCTCGCGCGCTTCGGCGATGATTCTTTCGAACTCCTCAGGCGGTAGGCCGCCGGCCGCGCTGTGCCTTCGTCGCGGGTTGTAGAACCCAGTGATCCATGTGGCGATCTTCAGGCGGGCCTCGGTCCGGGTCGCGAATTGTCGGCGGTGGATGTACTCGACCTTGATCAGCGAGTTGAAACTCTCCGCGGCGGCATTGTCCAGCGCGGACCCCACCCGTCCCATGGACTGCACCACGCCCAGGCGGTCACAGAGCTTGTTGTACGCCTCGGACGTGTACTCCGCGCCGCGGTCGCTGTGGAAGATCGTCCCATCCAGGCTGCCGCCACGTGTCACGGCCGCCATCTTCAACGACGCCCCGACCAGGGCCGCGTCGTGATGCTCGCCCATCGCGTAGCCGAGACAGCGCCGCGAGAACGCGTCGATGACCGTCGCCAAGTAGATCTTGCCCTCGCCGGTCTCGATCTCGGTCATGTCGCCGTACCACAGCAGATCCGGAGCGACAGCGTCGAACCGACGACGCACCAGGTCAGGGGCGGCTTTCCGCTTGCCCTGCCGGGTCAGTGACTTCCGCCGACGCGGGGGCTTGCGCCCCTGTAGGCCGAGCTCGGCCATGATCTCGGCGACGGTGTTCACCGACACCTGCCAGCCCTCCTCCCACAAATCCAGCGTGATCCTCGGCGACCCGTACGTCTCGCCCGACGCGCGGAAGAAGTACCTGATCCTTTCCTCCAGCTTCACGCGCCTGACCTCACGTTCCGTCGGCTCCGCGGAACGTCGCCGCCATTTGTAGAACCACGCCTCGCTCACCCCGAGCAGGCGACAGGACATCCGATGGGGCACGTTGTGCTCGGCTCTCTGGCGACCGATGAAGGCGACCAGCGCCTCCGGTTCGTTCTCGGTCACTTCCCCCAGAGAGCCATGGCACGCTTGAAGACATCACGCTCCATCTCAACTTCCTTGATCCGCTTGCGGTTCTCCACGCTCTCCCGGCGCAGCCGCACGAGCTCCTCGCGTTCCAGCTCGCCCAGCGTCCCGTCCCCGCCGGCCCTCCGGGCCCGCGCCACCCAGCTGCCCAGGGTGGTCTCCTTGATCCCGAGATCGGCCGCTACCTGCGCGATCGTCTTCCCCGTCTCAGTCCACGATCCGCACAGCCCCCTCACGGAACTCGGCATCGTACGACTGTCGCTTCTCCGCCATGACTCTCAACTTCCCCTGCAGTCACAGCCTCAACGCTACGAGGGGAAGGTCATTCCTCCACGGCCCACCGGCTGCCCGCGACGCGGATCAGCTCGCGGATGACCACGGTGCCGACCTCGGTGGTGCCGGTGAGAGGGTCGGCTCGGCGCGACATCGGACGCCTCCGGATGCCACGCGCGCGTGCGCGGCGGCCCGGACGACAGCGCGACGTCCGCGTCCAGCACTCCGTTCCGGAACGCCCTCAGGGGTCATACGCTCATAGTGCAAGGACCCCTATGAGGGCTTCCAGGATGGCCGTACTGGAAGCCCTCACCGACACCGATGGAGGGGCCTTACGGACACCACCCGTGGTTTCAGCACCCACCAGCCAACTCCCCCGACGACATCGCTCAAGGGGTTGACGTTATCCACAGGGCTCCTACCATTTTGATGGTCGATGTTTCGACCGTAGTTCGTAATATCGAACACGGCGGAGCGTTCCTCTTTGCGCTCCCCCACCCCCTGACGCACCGACTTCCACACCGTCAACTCCTGGAGCTCTCCCAGACCTCCTGGCGCCCCCACGGCATCCGCACTCGAGGAGACACCATGGTCACCCACGGAACGTCACGCTCGCATCCACCACGTACCCTGCGACAAAGGCGATTTGAGCTGTCAGGACGAAGAAGCGTGACAGCTCCCCTCAGCACCGTGCCCGGCCGCGATCTGGCCCACGCGCTCGCTACATGGCGCGCGCCTGCCGTTACCCAGGCTCCCGTGGACGTGGACCTGACCGATGCCCCCGGGAACGGCCTGTGACGTCTGTCAAGCAGGCCTTGGTAGTCCGCGGGGGCTGGGACGGGCACGTCCCCGTGGCCGCCACCAACCGCTACGTCACGGCACTCAAGGCGGACGGCTACGCAGTGACCGTCTCCGGCACGCTCGACAGCTACCTCGACGAGGAGCTGCTGGCCGCCACGGACCTGGTGGTGCAGTGCTGGACGATGGGCGAGATCACCGGCCCGCAGGCGGAGGGCCTGAGCCAGGCTGTCGGGGCGGGGACCGGCCTGGCCGGCTGGCACGGAGGCATCGTCGACGCGTTCCGCGCCGAGACCCGCTATCAGATGATGACGGGCGGCCAGTTCGTGCACCACGCACGGGAGTTCACGACCTTCGAGGTGCGCCCCGTCCCGGAAAAGGCCGACCATCCGGTGCTGGCAGGCGGCATCAAGCCGTTCACCGTCACCACCGAGCAGTACTACCTGCACGTGGATCCTGCGATCGAGGTGCTCGCCGTCACCGGGTACGGCCCCGATCCCGACCATCCCGAACTCCTCGGCACGCCGGTGCCGGTCACCTGGACCAGGCACTGGGGCGCGGGCCGGGTGTTCGTCACCACCCTCGGACACAGCCTCGCCGACCTGGAGGTTCCCGAGGTCGACACGATGATCCGGAAGGGCATGGCATGGGCGACCCGTTGACGGAACGCCCCATAGCCCTGCGGATCGGGCTGGTCGGCGCCGGACAGATCAGCGGCGCCTATCTGCGCACCCTCCCCGCGCTGACGCATCTGAGCGTCACGGCTGTCGCCGACCTGGACGCGGCCCGCGCCCGCGCCGTCGCGGCCACCGTCCCCGGCGCCCGCGCCACGACCGCCAAAGCTGTGCGCGGCCGACGACGTCGACCTCGTCCTCAACCTGACCGTCCCCGCCGCCCACGCCGAGGTCGCCCATGCCGCGATCGCCGCGGGCAAGCACGCGCCGAGGTCGCCCATGCCGCGATCGCCGCGGGCAAGCACGTCTACGGCGAGAAGCCCCTGGCCGCGACCACGACTGAGGCCCGATCCGTCCTCGACGCGGCCGAAGCGGCGGGGGGAACGGGTGGGCTGCGCGCCGGACACTGTCCTGGGCACGGGCGTGCAGACCGCCCGCGCGGTGCTGGACGCCGGGGAACTCGGCACACCCGTCGCCGCGACCGCCTTCATGGTGGTTCCGGTCCCTGAACTCTGGCATCCGGCAACGGAGTTCTACTACCGGCCGGGCGGCGGCCCGCTGTTCGACATGGGGCCGTACTACCTCACCGCGCTCGTCACCCTGCTCGGTCCGGTGCGCAAGGTGGTCGGCATGACCTCCGCCTCGCGGTCCGAGCGCACCGTCGGCCACGGTCCGCGCGCGGGCACCACGTTCCCGGTGGAGGTGGCCACGCACGTCACCGGCGTTCTGGAGCACGCGAGCGGGGCGCTGTCGACGCTGGTGATGTCGTTCGACGTCTGGGCAGCGGGCCTGCCGCACATCGAGATCTACGGAACGGAAGGCTCGCTGTCCGTCCCCGACCCCAACCACTTCGACGGCCCGGTGCGCCTCTTCCGGGCCGGCGCGGAGACCAAGGACTGGGAGGACGTCCCCGTGCGGGGCGGCTACCCGGGCGCCGAGCGCGGCTACGGCATCGCTGACCTGGCAGCCGCCCACGCCACCGACACCCCGCACCGCGCGGACGGCTGCCTCGCCTATCACGTCCTGGAGGCCATGGAGGCGCTGCTCGCCGCGGCCGAAGCCGGACAGCCGGTCCACATCACCAGCACCCCCGTGCGGCCCGCTGCCGTACCGGCGCACGCGGGCCGGGCGCTCGCCGCGCACACCAGCCGCTGACACCGAAGAAGCGAAGGAACACTCATCATGATCGACACCCGCGTTCTCCTCGACTGGGGCCACGACGCCCTGCGCCTGATCATCGACGCCGACCAGGACGGCCGTCCGCGACTCCGTCACCTCGGTGCCCCCGACACCGTGCCCAGGCCGGCCGGTTCGAGGGAGTCGCTGCCGCTGGTCGAGGCCGTCGTGGGCGCCCAGGACCCGGACTCGTCGAGCCGGCGCCTGGTCGACAGTGTCGGCGCACGGCTGCGCTACCTCAGCCACGACGCCCGGCGCGACGGGGACTGGCACCAGCTGACCGTCCGCCTGCACGACCCCGAGACGGACCTCGCCGCCGACGTGGTCTACCGCTCGCCCGACGGCATCCCGGTCCTGCGTGCACACGTGGAGCTGCGCAACGGGGGCAGCAACCCACTCGACCTGGAGTCGGTCACCTCCCTCGTCCTCGGCGTCCTCACCACGGACCCCGCGCAGCTGGAGACCGCGGACCTGCTGTGGGCGGAGCACGACTGGATCAACGAGCACCGCTGGCAGCGGCGCCCGTTGCGCCAGGCCGTCCCGCACATCAACGGCCGCGTCCACCAGCCCTACCGCATGGGGACCCTCACCATCGCCGGGAAGGGTTCCTGCTCCAGCGGCGGTCACCTGCCGATGGGCGCGCTGAGCGACCGCGAGACGGGGCGGACCTGGCTGTGGCAGCTGGAGACCAACGGCGGCGGCTGGCAATGGGATTGCGGGGAGAACATGGACACGGGATTCCTGTCCCTGTCCGGCCCCACCAACGTCCGGCACGGCTGGTCGCACCGTCTTGAGCCGGGGGCGAGCTCCACGACCGTCCCCGTGGCCCTCGCCCTCACCGAGACCGGCGGCATCGACGAGGCGTTCGCCGCCCTCACCCGATACCGGCGGGCGATCCGCCGCCCGCACCCCGACCACCAGCACCTTCCCGTCATCTTCAACGACTACATGAACTGCCTGATGGGCGACCCGACCACGGCCCGCCTGCTGCCGCACATCGACGCCGCCGCCGAGGCGGGCGCCGAGTATTTCGTCATCGACGCCGGCTGGTACGACGACGGGGACGGCGGCTGGTGGACCACCGTCGGCGCGTGGGAGCCCGCCCCCTCCCGCTTTCCCGGCGAGGGCGGCCTGGGGGAGGTCATGGATCGGATACGGGAGCGCGGCATGGTGCCGGGACTGTGGCTGGAACCCGAAGTGGTGGGCGTGCACAGCCCGATCGCCACCGCCCTGCCTGACGAGGCGTTCTTCCGCCGCCACGGCGCCCGCGTCAACGCCAACGGCCGCTACCACCTCGACCTGCGCCACCCCGCCGCCCGCGCCCACCTGGACGAGGTGGTGGACCGGCTCGTCGACGGCCTGGGCATCGGCTACTTCAAGCTCGACTACAACGTGGACGCGGGTTCCGGCACCAGCAGTCACCCCGGTGAGTCCCCGGCGGACGGCCTGCTCGGCCACAACCGCGCCTTCCTCGACTGGCTGGACGGCGTGTTGGACCGCCACCCGGGCCTCGTCCTGGAGAGCTGCGCCTCCGGCGGCAAGCGCTCCGACTACGCCCTTCTCTCGCGCGTCCAGCTGCACTCCACCAGCGACCAGCAGAACCTGGAGTTGTACGCCCCGATCGCGGCGGCCGCACCCACCGCGGTCACGCCGGAACAAGGGGCGGTGTGGGCCTACCCGCTGCCCGACGACTCCCTCGACGAGGTCGCCTTCACCATGGCCAGCGCCCTCCTCGGCCGCATCCACCTCTCCGGCCTCCTCCCCGAACTCGCCCCCGACGCCCTCGCCCTGGCGCACGAGGCGGTCGCCGTCCACAAGACGATCCGCGGCGACCTGGCAACCGCCGTCCCCGCCTGGCCGCTGGGCCTACCCGGCTGGTACGACCCGTGGATCGCCCTGGCCCTGCACACCCCCGACACCACGTACGTCACCGTGTGGCGCCGTCCCGGTGACGACTCCGCCGAGTCGGCCGTTCTCCCGTTCCCGACCCTTCGCGGCGCCCGGGTCGGCGTCGTCGTGCTGTACCCCTCCACCACCAAGGCGCAAGCCACGTGGGACCCGAAGGCCGCGACGCTCGACGTCTCCCTCCCGTCGGCCCCTTCGGCGGTGCTGCTCCGTCTCTCCACCCGCCCGGAGTGAACCGACAGAACAAATAGCGACGGCTCCGCACCGGGGAAGTGCGGAGCCATTCATTCTCGGTACGGACAGGGGGACGCGGGACAGCGCCCCCGGTCAGGACCGCCGCGACGACGATCGCGACGGTCGCAAGGGAATCCGCAGCTCCTGGCGCTGCTGCTCGGCAGTGAGCCACAACGCCGATGCTTCGGCCCAGCCCCGGCCGGGCTCGACCAGCCGGGCGCGTACCACGCGACGGACCGGGCGCCCGGGGTAGTCGCGCACCGGGCGGCCGACGGTCAGGGTGCCGTTCGCCTCGTCCCAGCGCAGCTCGGTGCGGGCGCCGGCGCCCTGCTCGTAGCCCCAGCCGTCGCCTTCGTCCTCGTACAGCACGAACGAGCCGTCCGCGCCCGGGAAGACGAGGTCGAAGGCCAGCGGACGGAACATCGTGCTGTCCTCGGAGTGCACCTGCCAGGCGAGGGAATAGAGGTAGGGGACCAGAGCCTTGCGCAGGCGGATGAACCGGACCAGCGTCTCGTACACAGGGTCACCCGGCTCGCCGTAGGGCGCGTATCGAGTCGTGATCAGCTGGTGGGCCGGGTGAGGTAGTTGATCCAGATCATCGAGGCTCGTAGGTGGAGGCCGGCGAGGTAGCTGTCTGGGGTCTTGTCGTATCGGGTGGCGATGCCTCGCCAGGCCTTGAGCTTGTTGATCAGACGCTCGACGGTGTTCCTCTCCTTGTAAAGGGCGGCGTCGTGGCTGACGGGTCGACCGCCTGCGGAGCCCTTCTTCTTCCGGTTTGCGGCCTGGTCTTTCTTCTCCGGAATCACTGCCTTGATGCCGCGCCTGCGCAGGTGGGCCCGGTTCCCGCGGGAGGAGTAGGCCTTATCGGCGGCGACCGCTTCCGGCCGGGTGCGGGGGCGGCCGACGGGCCCGCGGACCCGTAACTGCTTGAGCACGGGGATGAACTGCGGGCTGTCCGCGGCCTGGCCCGCTGTCAGCACGAACGCCAGCGGGCGGCACTTGCGGTCGGCGGCGAGGTGGACCTTGCTGGTCTGCCCGCCCCTGGAGCGTCCCAGGAGGGCGGCCTTCAGCCGGAGTTTTCGCCGACGCCGGACGCGTCGTCGTTCCTCCCGCCCGGGATCGTTTTCAGTGTCCTGTCCGTCTTGTTCTTCGAGGCTGCCCCTTTTGACCTGGCCTTCTCCGCCTCGGTAGCAGCCTTCTCCAGGGCGGTGAGGACGTCCTGGCCCAGGTGCATCCCGGCTGCGTCGTGGTGAGCGCGCGCGGTGGTGGAGTCGATGCTGACCAGGGACAGATCGATCTCACCCCGCTTCGCGGCTTCCGCGATCAGGCCCTCCAGCAGCGCCTCGAAGACGCCGGCGTCACGCCATTGCCGGAAGCGGTTGTGGACGGTTGACCAGGCACCGAACTCCTGCGGCATCTCCCGCCACTGCCCGCCGGTCCTGAACCGCCAGATCACCCCCTCGAACTGCTGCCGCAGCCGCTCGGGGTACGGACCGTACTCGCCGATCGGCAGGTACGGCTCGACGAACTCCCATTCCTCATCCGTCAGTTGCACTCGCGTCACACAAGAAGGTCTACCGATCCAGACTCCGTTACGAAGGCGAATCCCCCAGATTGATCACGACCCGATACGCGCCCTAGTACTGCAACGGTCTTTGCCGTGACTGCTGGCCAGTTCAGTCGTTGGTGTTGTTATGGGTGGGGACCTTGCTGGTGTCAGGTTGTGGGCGGGGGAACTGGGTGCTCTGCATGAGCGGTTCGTGCACCGGTTCAACCGGGAGGAGCCGCGTCAGTCGGCGCTGGCTTACATGCGTGGGCTGGTTGCGCCGCTGGAGCGGAAGAACGGCTGGACGCTGGCGGAGGAGGCCGGGCATACGGGTCCCGATCGCATCCACCGGCTGCTGAACCGGATCGAGTGGGACGCCGACGAGGTCCTGGACGACGTACGCGACTACGTCGTGGAACACCTCGCAGACCGCGAGGCCGTCCTGATCGTCGATGACACCGGCTTTCTGAAGAAGGGCGTCCGTTCGGCCGGGGTGCAAAGGCAGTACTCCGGAACGGCCGGCCGCACCGAGAACTGCCAGATCGGTGTGTTCCTCGCCTACGCCACCGGCCGTGGACGCACTCTGATCGACCGCCGTCTGTATCTGCCCACCTCCTGGACGGATGACCGGGAACGGTGCCGGCGGGCGGGCATCGACGACAGTGTCGCCTTCGAGACGAAGGTGGCCATGGCCAAGGCGATGGTCCGCCGGGCCATCGCCGACCGTATCCCGTTCGGCTGGGTGACGGCGGACGCCGCCTACGGCTTCAGCAAGGGCTGGCGGTTCGAGCTGGAACAGGCGGATGTCTTCCACGTCATGGCCACCACCCGGCACGACACCGTCGTCACCCGCTGGTCCATCGACCACCCCGTCCACGACCTGTTTCCCGGCCTGCCGCGGCAGAAATGGAAACGCCGTTCCTGCGGTGAAGGAGCCCACGGCCGGCGGATCTTCGACTGGGCCCGCGTCGAGGTGCGGCCCTGGCACCGCGAGGACCGCCGGCACTGGGTCCTCGCCCGCCGCAGCGTGAGCAGGCCCGAGGAGATCTCCTACTACATCGCCTACTGTCCCGCCGACACGACGCTGGACGAGCTGATCCGCATCGCGGGCAGCCGATGGGCAGTCGAGGAATGCTTCCAGACCGCGAAGCAGGAGTGCGGCCTGGACGACTACCAGGTCCGCCGCTACCCGGGCTGGCACCGCCACATGACCCTGGCCATGGCCGCCCACGCCTGTCTGACTGTCCTGCGGGCCCGCCAGCTCGACACGGACAAAGCAGAAACGGATCCTCCCAGCTCATCCACCTCAGCCTCGCCGAGATCCGACGCCTGATCACCCGCCTCACCAACCGCCGCCCCACCCCGGCCGACCACATCCTGCACTGGTCAACCTGGCGCCGACGACGCCAGCACCAAGCCCGCATCAGCCACTACAAACGACGCGGACACAGCCCCTGAAAACTGCCCAGCAATCAGAACAAGCACCGTTGCAGTACTAGTGCCAGATCTCGCGCGGCGTGCCGGTGCCGTGCGTGCGCAGCATCGGCAGGAAGGTGGCGTACTGGAACCAGCGCAGGAACAGTTCGCGGTAGCCCAGGTCTTGTCTCCCGCGTCGAAGTCGCCGCGCAGGAACGACGCCCCGTCCAAGCCGGGGCAGACCTTGCCGGGGAAGAAGGCTCCGACGTCGGTGGTCCAGTACGGCAGGCCGGAGGCGGCGAAGCTCAGCCCCTCGGCGACCTGCCGGCGCAGTGACTCCCAGGTCGCGACGATGTCACCGGACCAACTGTACGTGCCGTAGCGCTGCCGGCCGGGATAGGCGGACCGGGTCAGGTTGAGCACCCGCTTCGGGCTGCCGGTGGCCCGCTGCCCCTCCCAAATTCCGCGGCTGTGAAGGAGGGAGTAGGCGTTCCTGCGGTCCGGACCCAGGTAACGCTCCACCTCGGTGGTGTTGATGCGCATCCGCTCCTCGGGGGACGGCTCCCTCGCACCGTTCCAGTTGGCCTCGAAGGGTTCCGAGCAGTCGGTCCACCAGGCATCGACCCCTTTGGCGAACAGAGCCGTCTCGGCCTGCTTCCAGTACAGGGCGCGGGCCTTCGGGTCGAAGGCGTCGTACGTGGTTCCGTTCGCCAGCATCGCGTCGGCCGCGGCGAGTTCGAGCTGGTCGGTGCCGTCGCCGTGAACGTGCGGCCAGATGGAGACCATCAGTTTGGTGCCCATGTCGTGCATACGGCGGCACAGGTCCTCGGCGTCGGGGAAGCGCGCGGGGTCGAGGGACTTCTGTCCCCACAGGCCGTCCGGCCAGGACATCCAGTCCAGCACGATCCCCTCAAGGGGCAGCCCCAGTTCGACGTAGCGCCGGGCGACCGCAAGCAGTTCCTCCTGGTCGTGGTAACGCTCCGTGGACTGGATGAAGCCGAAGGCCCAGCGTGGCGGCATCGACGCGGCCCCGGTCAGCCGCCGGTAGCGGGCGGACCACGTCATGGAGTCCGGGTCCCGCCAGCACTAAGTAGTCCAGTTCCGGTACGCATTCGGCTTGGAGCCGGCAGCCCGCCGCGTCATCCTGGAAGATCATCGCGCTGTATCCGTGCCACAACAGACCCCAGCCGCGGGTGGATGCCAGAAAGGGGACACTGACCTTGAGGTTGTGCTGGTATAGGTACTGCGTCGTGCCCCGCCGGTCCAGCCGGCCCTCCTCGTGCTGGCCGAGGCCGTACAGCGCTTCGCCATCGGTGAGCCGCAGTCCGAGGCGGGCACGGTAGCCGGGAGCGGAGTCGGTCGCGCCGGCCGGCGTGCGGCGCTCCAGCTGGACCGCGTCCGCCTCCAGCTCGCTGAAGAGTGGTTCCCCGGACGGGCCGCGGTAGCTGAGCCGTCCGGTGGCGAGGTCGACACGAGGGTCAACGAGCCATCGGACATGACCAGTTCATCGTCCTTCTCGATGAGCGTGAAGGTTCCGGGTCGTCGTCGCTCGCGCAGCGGATCGAGCATCGGGCCATCGGCCAGGACGGGGCCGCCGTCGGACTCGGGGCGGGCCGCGACCCGCAGGATGCCGGGCCCCTCCCAGACCGCCCGCATGGACAGTCCGCGGCAGGTCAGCCGCACTCCGTCCGCCGACTGCTCCCACCGCACACGGCGACTGCCGGTCACCGTTCCGCTCGCACGTCGACGATCTGCTCGAAGAAGAACTCGTGCTTGAGGAAGGAGACGTCGTACTCGCCCCCCGGACAGGGCGGGATCAGTTGGGCGGCCTGGATCAACCGCCAGCCGTCGCGAAGGGCCTCCACGCCCGACTCGTACGGCGGCTCGTCGCTGTCTCCCGTGGTCGCGGAGGTGCGGCCGGTCCCGTCGTAGCGTGCCCAGCCGACGACCGGGGAGTCCAGGGCCGAGGTGGACAGGTACAGCACCAGCACCCGCTGCCGCAGCACCGGGGCGCTGCCCGCCTGCGCGGCGGGTAGCCCGACAGGTTGTGCTGCTGTCTGAGGCCGGGCAGCGGACCGATGGTGTCCACCATCGGTACATGTTCGCCAGGCAGCCCCGTGCGCCACACAACCGCCGGGAAAGCGAGCGAATTTGGGCTTCAGATCAGCGATAGCCTCGGCCAGGTCGGCGCGCAGTCCGCCCGGTCAGCCCCAGAACGTCGCCTGGGGGAAGAGGGAGACCAGGTCCGCTTGGCCGGTGCCGACACCGGTCGACGTGGGAGTGAACCGGGCTTCCGGGTCCGTAACGGCGCAGGTCAGCACGCTCGCATGCCGCTCCCAGGATCCATCGACCGGACGCAACCCCCCCTCTGCGTATGCCCGTTCGCCGTCACGGCTCTCGATCACCGCCACCAGCCGGACCGCCGTGCCGTCTGACGAGCCTGGCGTAGACACTGACGTCGTACTGTGCACCTTCCTGGACGGGGATGCCGTCGAAGCCCTCGTTGCGCAGCCCGGCGCCGAGGCGGCCGTGCCGGTGGCCGTGGTGTGCAGGACGGCGTGCTGCGGGTTGGCCGGGTGCAACGGAGCCTCAGCCGACACGGCGACCGCCCCGGCGGCGCCCTCCCGCTCCAGCACCTCCCACGCGGTCAGGGCATGCCAATCAAGCCGGTCGGCGCGGCTGTACGCGAAGGAACGGTTCTGGATCAGCTCGGCGTACAGGCCGCCGTCCGCCGCATGGCTGAGGTCCTCGAAGAACGCCCCGAAGAGATCGGGCGAGATGGCGGTGCCGGACGCCACGGTGTCGCCGTGGATCACCGTCCCCACAGCGATGTCGGGCGTCCGGCTCGTTATGTCGGCTCCTCAGTGCGTGCGGGCCACGGGGGCCTGGACGGTGATGAACGAGTGGGGAGGCAGCGTCAGAACGAGCCCCTGACCTGTTGGCTTCACGCCGTCGAACGGGCGCGGAACCACCGCCTCGGGTGAGTCCGGGGAGTTGTGGACCTGGAGTCTGTCCGCGGTCAGCAGACGAGCGGTCGGCTCGCCGACCGCTCCCCCGCGCAGGTCGAGTGTCACCTCGACCGGTTCCTCGGCGTCGAGGTTGGACACTGAGATCAGCACCGTGCCGTCCTTGATGCTGGCCGAGGCGGACAGCGTGTCGAGCTCGGCGTCCCCCACCCGGCGCCGGGCATCCTCGGTGCGCAGGTGCACGGCGAGTGAGGTGGCGTCCTGGTGGCCCTTGTTCATCTCGAAGACGTGGTAGGTCGGGGTGAGGACCAGCGCGTCGCCGTCGGTGAGGAGCATGGCCTGCAGGACGTTGACGGTCTGCGCGATGTTCGCCATGTACAGACGTGCGGCGTGCTTGTGGAAGATGTCGAAGTGGGTGCTGGCCACGAGCGCGTCGCGCAGCGTGTTCTGCTGGAACAGGAAGCCCGGATTGGTGCCCGGCTCGACGTCCCACCAGGTGCCCCACTCGTCCAGGACCAGGCCGACCCTGCGGCCCGGGTCGTAGATGTCCATGACGGTGGAGTGGCCGGTGAGGATACGGTCGATCCGCTGGGCCGAGGCCATGGTGCGGTAGTAGTCGTCGGTGTCGAAGTCGGTGGCGCTGCCCTTCGCCTCCCAAGTGCCGGACATCGTGTAGTGGTGGACGGATATGCCCTGGAAGAAAGTGCGCGGGGTGGCCTCGCAGCCGAAGCAGTTGATCTGCTCCATAAGGGTGCGGGTCCACTTGTAGTCGTCGCCGGTCGCGCCCGAGGCGATGCGGTACAGCTTGTTGTCGCCGTGGTCGCGGCAGTACGTGGCGTACTGCCGGGCCAGATCTGCGGAGTACTCGGCGCGCATGTTGCCGCCACAGCCCCACGTCTCGTTGCCGATGCCCCAGAACTTCACCCGCCAGGGCTCGTCGCGGCCGTTGGCCCTGCGCAGCCTGGCCATGGGGCTGTCGCCGTCGCGGGTCAGATACTCGACCCACTCGCTCATCTCCTGCACGGTGCCGGAGCCGACGTTGCCGCTGATGTAGGGCTCGGTGCCCAGGAGTTCGCACAACGCCATGAACTCGTGGGTGCCGAAGTGGTTGCTCTCCTCGACGTCGCCCCAGTGGGTGTTGACCATCCGGGGGCGCTGGTCACGGGGGCCGATGCCGTCCTTCCAGTGGTACTCGTCGGCGAAACAACCACCCGGCCAGCGGAGGTTGGGGATGTTCAGGGCACGCAGCGCCTGGACGACGTCAAGGCGGATGCCGCCCTCGTTCGGGATCGTCGAGTCCTCCCCGACCCAGAAGCCGCCGTAGACGCAGCGGCCGAGGTGCTCGGCAAAGTGACCGTAGAGATGTCGGCTGATCGTCGGACCCTCGATGTCGAGGTCGACGATGGCGGTAACGGTGGACATGGGGGCTCCAAGGAGCTCGGGAGAATTCTGTATCGGTAAGAGAGTTGAGGGGTACCTGGAGGGGAGGCCGTCAAGAGACCGGGGTGAAGGGTGGCTGCGCACCTCCCCGTACGGAGCCTTCGAGACAGCTGTCGAGGAACTGGTGGACGCGACCGACCCGCTCGTTGCCGGTGTCAAAGGTGTGTGGTCGGCCCCGGCGTCGCCTGAGGAAGACGCCGGGGCCGGGCGCCGGCGGTTACAGAGCCGCCGCCTCCTCGGTGGTGAGGAAGCGGAGGTTGTGAACGTGCTCGTTGGCGAACATGGGCACGCCGTCCGAGGCCAAGTACCAGGCCGGCTTGCCCCCGCTGTCGCGGATGACCCGCCCGTTGACGACGAGGTTCTCGAACGTGACATCCTTGATGAGGTGGTCCCCTTCGAGGCCCAGGAGCAGCGACGTACCGGCGTGAGTGCCGGTGTAGGTGAGGTCCTTGATGTAGACGTTCTCGATGCCGCGGCCGGGTGCGGTGTTCCACTTCGGCATGTAGGTGATCCGCATCTGGACGAGCTGGCCCCAGCGGATGTCCTCGACGCGCATGTTGTCGCACCTGACGTCGCGGATGAGGTTGCCGTCGCCGGGGTTGAGGGCGATGCAGCCCTGGGCGCTCACCTGCGGCTCACGGTGGTCGAGGATGTCGATGTTCTCGAAGCGCAGGTTCTCCAGCACCTCGAAGTTGTCGGGATCGGGGTTGCCGTGGATGCCTATGTTGCTCGGGGGGCCACGTCTGCCCAGAGGCTGCAGTTTCCTGGTCCGTGCAGGTCCGAAGGTGTTCCCGCAGGTACGGCGAGACATGGTTCGGCCGCCCGTTGACGAGGTTGTACGCGGGCATCACCCCGGCCACGGCTGCGGCCTCGACGGGGCGGCGGAAGGCGCGCATGTCGTACTCGTGGAGGACCCTCGGCCGTACCGAGGAGGACGAAGTCGACCTGTCCGTCTCGTTGTTGTGGGCCATCCAGTGCTTGAGGACGGGGGCCGTCATCCAGTACGCCGGGTCGTCGCCGCGTAGGCCGCGGGTGTACGCCGTGGCGATCGCCGCCGTCAGGTGCGGGTCCTCGGCGTAGCCCTCCTCGTTCCTGCCCCACAGCGGGTGCCGCAGCAGACTGATCGTCGGCGCCCACACGTTGAGCCCCACCCGGTCGTCGCGTGCGCGCATCGCCCGCGTCTCCTGGGCGACGGCGTCGCCGACCCGGCGGACGAGGCCGTCGTTCCAGGTCGCGCCGAGGCCGACCGCCTGCCGGGAAGACCGTCGCCGGGCCCCATCCAGGCCACACCGTGCAGTGCCTCCTGCCCGGTGCGGAAGGCGGCGAGACCGAGACGGTCCACCGCGGGGGTGAACTGGTGCAGGAATGCGATGCGTTCGTCGAGTGTGAGGCGGGAGAGGAGGTCGTCGACGCGCTGGTCCAGGGCGGCGGTGGGGTCGCGGAAGAGGGGCGGCGAGCTTTCGGTCACGTACTCAGATCCCTTGAGGAGGAGAAGCAGGATGCGAAGCAGGAAGAAGACCTGGAGGCCGAGCTGGAGGTGGTGCGGGAGCAGATGAGTCGAGGTTCGAAGCGCTTCGATGTTCCGTCACCCCGACCCAGGCGTCAAGGCGTTCACCCAAGCTCACGCAGACCCGCAGAAGACCCCGTCGACCTCCCACTCTCCAATGGTCTCAGGGAAAGTTGACGCGAGCCTTGTGGCCCCACAGGTGGTCCCTTAACCTCACTGCAATATCGAAGCGCTTCGAAGACTTGTACTCCTGCCCGCTCTGCTCGTTCCGCAGTGTCCCGCCACGCATCACCACCCGCGAACGCGCCGGCTACCTCACCCTGCACGCCCTCGGCCGGAGCCTCGACGCTCCCGATGTCACCTTCCTCGGCCGCCGCCAGGCGCACCTCTCCTGCCGGACCAGGGCCGAACTCGACGTCTACGGCGGAAGCGGCGGCCCCGCCGTCCGCCTCGACGAAGTACGCGTCATCGCCCGTATCGGCCCGCTGCGCAGCGTCGTCGCCCGGTCCGACAAGGCGCCGGGCCCGTCGTCCTCGGCCTCGACATCACCGCCCGCACCGCCCTCAACGACGCCCGCACCGGACCCGACGTCGTACGCTTCGGGACCTGCCAGGAGGACGGCACCTTCACCGAACTCGCCGCCCTGGACGGCCGCTACCTCACCACCGAGGTCGCCGGCGGATTCACCGGCCGCGTCATCGGCCCCTACGCCACCGACGGTCGCGTTCACCTACGAGCCGCTCACCCCCTGACCCCTCTCGCCCCCTGACCCCTCTCGCCCCTTCGGCTCTCGGTCGCCCACACGTGAGAAAGCTGATCGCGGATGTCCCGGCTCCAACACCCCCACAGCCGCCGGAAAGACACGACGGCCCAGCGGGAGCAGTTCACCAACCCGGTGATCTGGCAGGACTTCGCCGACCTGGAGGTCATCCGCGTCGGCGACACGTATTACTACACCGGCTCGACCATGCACTACTCGCCGGGCGCGCCCGTCCTGCGCTCCTACGACCTGGTCAACTGGGAGTTCATCGGCCACTCGGTGCCGGTCCTCGACTTCGGCGACGCGTACGACCTCAACGGCGGACGGGCGTACGTCCAGGGCATCTATGCGTCCTCGATGCGCCACCGCCCCAGCGACGAGACCTTCTACTGGCTGGGCCAGATCGGCTGGCAGCGGTCGTACGTATACAGCGCCACCGACGCGGCGGGCCCCTGGGCCCGGCACGCCGAGATCGGCAGCATTTACTACGACGCGGGGCTGCTCTTCGACGACGACGGCACCCCGTACGTGGCGTACGGCGCCAACGAGATCCACGTCGCGCAGCTCTCCCCGGACATGCGCACCGAGGTCAGGTCCGAGCACGTGCTCACCAAGCCCGACGACATGCACCTGATGGAGGGCTCCCGCTTCTACAAGATCAACGGGAACTACTACATCTTCGTCACCCGCCCGGCCAACGGCCAGTACATCTGGAAGTCCACCTCAGGCCCCTTCGGCCCGTACGAGATGCGGGAGGTGCTGTTGGACCTGCCCGGCCCGATCCCCGGCGGCGGTGTGCCGCACCAGGGCTCGCTGGTCGACACCCCGAACGGCGACTGGTACTACATGGGCTTCATCGACGCCTATCCCGGCGGCCGCGTCCCCGCCCTGGCCCCGGTCACCTGGAACGCCGAGGGCTGGCCCGAGCTCCAGACCGTGGCCGGCGCGTGGGGCGAGACATACCCCTGCCCGGTCACCCCGCACCCGCTCCCGCCGATGACCGGCGCCGACACCTTCGAGGGGACGGCGCCGGCGCCGTACTGGGAGTGGAACCACAACCCCGACACCGCCGCGTTCACCGTCGACAACGGGCTCACCCTCAGGACCGCCACCGTCACCGACGACCTCTACAACGCCCGTAACACCCTCACCCGCCGCATCCAGGGCCCCGCCTCCACCGCGACCGTCGTGCTCGACTGCTCCGGGATGGCGGACGGCGACCGGGCCGGGCTGGCGATGCTGCGGGACTCCTCCGCCTGGATCGGCGTCACGCGGCAGGACGGCGTCAGCAGGCTGGTGATGTTCGACGGCCTGACCATGGACGCCGACTGGAACACCACCGGCACCGGCACCGAGCAGGCCGGCGCCGACCTCCCCGCGTCCGGCAGCCGCGTCTGGCTGCGCGCCGCCGCCGACATCAGCCCGGGGCCGGGCCGCCAGGCGACGTTCTCCTACAGCACCGACGGCACCACCTTCACCCCGCTCGGCCCGGCCTTCACCATGAACGAGAGGCCTCATTTCTTCATGGGCTACCGCTTCGCCGTCTTCAACCACGCCACCCAGGCCCTCGGCGGCGAAGTGCTGGTGGAACGCTTCGAGTTGAGCACGCCCTGACCATCCGATACAGTCCGGCCCTCAGTCGAACAGCGCGGTGCGCACGATGCGTTGCACGGCCATCGCGTCGTGCCGGAACTGCGCCGCGCGGGCCGTTGGCAACTGCAGACGGGCAGACACGAATGGGCTCTTCTGCACTGAGCGCTGTGCATCGTGAAGTTGCTGGTCACGGGTCTGGTGTGTGCGGGGTTCGGGATGCTCGTGCTGGTCGTGGGTGGATGACTTCGGTGAAGATCGTCGGTCACCGGGAAACGTCGCGGTTTGTGAGGACGAGCAGGGACCCCACCAAGGCGGTCGCCCACGTCGGGTCGGTGCGGACCTTGCCGAACACGCGCCAGTTCTCGAGGTGGGCGAAGCCGTGCTCCACCGGTGCCCGGACCGCTGCCAGCGCGGTGTTCCTGAGTGCCACCGGCCCCGCCGCGAGCGCGGGTCGGGCACCGAGCCGAACCAGAGACTCAGGTGAGCGACCTGGTCGGGGTCCGTAATGATCACCAAGCCCGGGCCCGCACCGCTACCTGCCCCTCACACCGAAGACCCGTACAACCACGGGACTTGAAGCCGCCTGGTTTCAGCCTGCGAACGTTTCTGCCCGCGGATTTTGCGAGATGTATTGACGTCATTCATGGGATGTCTAGCATTCTCTCGATCGGTACTTCGACCCCTGTTCGGTATACCGGACAGTCGGGGTCGTACCACACCAGCATCCGGACAGCCTCTGACGGGGCAAACCGGAGTCGCTTGTTCAAGGATGACGAGGTCCTTATGCCCAGACGTAGTTTCAGTCCCAGACGCCCGTCCACGGTGCTCGCCGCCGCGGTCGCGGCCCTGGCCGCGTTGGCGGCGCTGCTCGTCGCCGGCCCGGCTCAGGCGGCCACCACCAGCGACGTGCGCGGTGTTGATTCCGGCCGGTGTCTCGATGTGGAGGGCTTCAGCCAGACCGACGGCGCGAACGTGCACATCTGGGACTGCCACGGTGGAACCAACCAGCAGTGGACGTTGACGGACAGCAACCAGCTGACCGTGTACGGCAACAAGTGCCTGGATGTCCGGGGCGGCGCCACCACGTCCGGGACCCCGGTGCAGATCTGGACGTGCAACGGCAGCGACAACCAGCAGTGGCGGGTGAACCCCGACGGCACCATCGTCGGCGTGCGGTCCGGGCTGTGCCTGGAGGTCTCGGGCTGGGGCAAGGCCAACGGCACGGGGGTGCAGATCTGGTCGTGCCACGGCGGCGCCAACCAGAAGTGGACCGGCCTGTCCGGGGCAAGCAACGCGTGTGCCCTTCCGTCGACCTACCGGTGGACCTCGACCGGCCCGCTGGCGGAGCCGGCGAACGGGCAGCTCGCGCTGAAGGACTTCACCACCACCACGTACAACGGCAAGCACCTGGTCTACGCGACCACCTCCAACGGAACTAAGTGGGGCTCGACGGGGTTCAGTACCTTCACGAACTGGTCGGACATGGGGGCGGCCACCCAGACCCAGATGAACGACGACGCGGTGGCGCCCGAACTGTTCTACTTCGCGCCCAAGAACATCTGGGTGATGGTGTCCCAGTGGGGTCAGTGGCCGCTCCACTACCGCACGTCCAGCGACCCCACCAACCCCAACGGCTGGTCCGCCCGGCAGCCGCTGTTCACCGGCAGCCTCCCCGACGGCCCCGACGCGAACCAGAAGAACGCCCCGATCGACCCGACCATGATCGCCGACGACCAGAACATGTACCTGTTCTTCGCCGCTGACAACGGCAAGATCTACCGGGCGAGCATGCCGATCGGGAACTTCCCGGGCAACTTCGGCTCCTCGTACACGACGGTCATGAGCGACGCAAGGGACCTTCTGTTCGAGGCGCCGGAGGTCTACAAGGTCCAGGGGCAGAACCAGTACCTCATGATCGTTGAGGCGCAGGGGACGAAGCGCTACTTCCGCTCGTTCACCGCCTCCAGCCTGAACGGTCCGTGGACCGTCCAGGCCGGCAGCGAGAGCAGCCCCTTCGCGGGCCAGGCCAACAGCGGTTCCACCTGGGCCCAGGGCGTCAGCCACGGTGACCTGGTCCGCAACAACCCCGACCAGACCATGACCATCGATCCCTGCAACCTGCAGTTCCTCTACCAGGGCCTCCCCAACAACACACAGGAACCCAACTACCTGAAACTGCCGTACCGGCCGGGCCTGCTCACCCTGCAGCGCTGACCCGCCTGACCCACGGTGATCGCGATGGGGTGCGGTCCGCCGACGCGTGGACGAGCTGTTCACCGCGTGGGCGATTCCACCGGCACTCCACAGTGAAGTCATCCTGACCACCGCAACCAAGCGGTGCCACGATTTCGGGCGCGTCCAGCGCTGAGCCCACTCGGGCTGACGAATGAGAAAGATGGTGAACATGGGCAGTCGAACAACGGTGATCGGCATGGTCACCGCCCTGATGGCCGGTTTACTGGTCGTGATCGGAGCGCCGGCGGCGCAAGCGGCCCCTGTGGACACGAACGCCTGGTACGTCATGGTCAACCGGAACAGCGGCAAGGCGCTGGACGTGGCGGACGCGAGCTCCGCGGACGGCGCCGCGATCACGCAGTGGGCCCGGCACGACGGGACCAACCAGCAGTTCCAGTTCGTGGATTCCGGCGGCGGCTACTACCGGCTCAAGGCGCGGCACTCGGGCAAGGTGATCGACGTGTCCAGCTGGTCCACAGCCGACGGCGCCGCCATCCACCAGTGGACCGACCACGGCGGCGCCAACCAGCAGTTCCGGCTCGCCGACTCCGACAGCGGCTACGTCCGGCTGATCAACCGCAACAGCAACAAGGCGGTCGAGGTCCAGAACGCGGCGACCAACGACGGCGCCAACGTCGTGCAGTACAGCGACTGGGGCGGCACCAACCAGCAGTGGCAACTCGTCCAGGTGGATGCGGGCACCGGCTCCGGCCCGTGCGACATCTACGGCGCAGGTGGTACGCCCTGCGTGGCGGCGCACAGCACAACGCGCGCCCTCTACAGCGCCTACACCGGAGACCTGTATCAGGTCAGACGCTCCTCAGACAACACAACCCGCAACATCGGCGTACTGACCCCTGGCGGCGTCGCCAACGCGGCGGCCCAGGACTCCTTCTGCGCAAACACCACGTGTGTCATCACGGTCCTGTTCGATCAGTCCGGGCATGGCAACGACTTGTGGTACCAGGGTTCCAGCGTGGTCCCGGGCTCACCACAGACCCGCCCGGCCGTAGCGACCACCGAATCGCTGACGGTCGGCGGCAGCAAGGCCTACTCGCTGTACATCAACCCCGGGACCAGCTACTGGCGTGACGGCCACCTGACGGGTATCCCGACGGGCAGCGCACCCGAGGGCATGTACATGGTCACCAGCGGTACGCATGTCAACAGCGGCTGCTGCTTCGACTACGGCAACAGCGAAACCACCCGCAAGGCCGACGGGCCAGGTGCCATGGACGCCATCTACTTCGGGACGAGCTGCTGGTTCGGCGGCTGCTCCGGAACCGGACCCTGGGTGCAGGCCGACCTCGAATGGGGCCTGTTCCCAGGTGGCGGCAGCACGTGGAACCCGAACCAGCAGGCGTTCAGCAGCAAGTTCGTCACGGCGACACTCAAGAACAACGGGACGTCGCGATTCGCGATCAAGGGCAGCAATGCCCAGTCCGGTAGCCTGAACACCCTATGGGACGGCGCGCTTCCCAACGAGCCCAACGTATACAGCCCGATGAAGAAGCAAGGCGCCATCGTCCTGGGCAGTGGCGGCGACTGCTGCTCACCCGAGGTAGGCAACATCAACGACAGCGCGGGCACGTTCTACGAGGGTGCCATGGTCTCGGGCTACCCGTCGGACGCGACCGAAAATGCGGTCCAGGCGAACATCGCCGCCGCCGGCTACCGATGAACCAGACCCGGCCGCCGGCCTGACGGGTACAAGCGGTGCCGCCGCTCTATGGCGGCGGCACCGCTTTACCCAGATGTGCTGATAAACCCTGCCCAGGTTGAACCACGGGAAGGGTTCGGGCGCGGACGTGCCTGACCCCTTCCGCACAGCGGCCATACCGGGCGCGCCTATGCGGAGGTGGCCCGACCATCACCGCCGCCAGCCGCGCGGCCCAGGACGTCGCCGTTATTTCGCTGAAACAGTGGCCGATGTCATCGCTCACAGTGCACGTTGTGCGTTCACGGCCCCCCGGAAATGTTAACGCTAACACGACGCTTCCTGGGCAGTTGTCGTCCGCGCCGATGCGGCCCGTCTCATGTCGGCGATCCCAATGATGGAAGGAAGACGCTATGTCGGTTTGGTTAGCGCGCGCCGCGAGGTGGCGTCGTCGACGGCGGTCGGGGGCGGCCGCCGCGGCAGCCATGGCGATCGTGGGCGCGTTGCTCACGATGGCCACGACCCCGGCATCGGCCGCCACGGTGGACACCACCGCCTGGTACGTACTGGTGAACCACAACAGCGGCAAAGCCCTCGACGTCTACAACTCCTCCACCTCCGACGGCGCCAACGTCGTCCAGTGGACCCGCACCAACGCCACCAACCAGCAGTTCCAGTTCGTGGACTCCGGCGACGGCTACTACCGGCTCAAGGCACGCCACTCGGGCAAGATGATCGACGTATCCAGCTGGTCCACAGCCGACGGCGCCGCCATCCACCAGTGGACCGACCACGGCGGCGCCAACCAGCAGTTCCGGCTCGCCGACTCCGACAGCGGCTACGTCCGGCTGATCAACCGCAACAGCAACAAGGCGGTCGAGGTCCAGAACGCGGCCACCAACGACGGCGCCAACGTCGTGCAGTACAGCGACTGGGGCGGCACCAACCAGCAGTGGCAACTCGTCCAGGTGGACAAGGGCACAGGCACCTGCACGCTGCCGTCGACGTACCGCTGGACATCGACCGGCCCACTGGCAACCCCGAGCGCGGGGTGGGCCTCGCTCAAGGACTTCACCAACGTCGTCTACAACGGCAAGCACGTCGTCTATGCCACGACGCACAACACCGTCGCCGGTGACCAGGGGGCCTGGGAGTCGACGGCCTTCAGCCCCTTCACGAACTGGTCCGACATGGCGTCGGCCACCCAGAACAGAATGTCCTTCGGTGCCATCGCGCCGACGCTGTTCTACTTCGCCCCGAAGAACCTCTGGGTGCTCGCCTACCAGTGGGGGGGTTGACCCGACCCCTTCTCCTACCGCACCTCGAGCGACCCCACCGACCCCAACGGCTGGGGCCCGCAGCAGCAGCTGTTCACGGGCACCCTCCCCGCCCCTGGGGCCCCCATCGACCAGACCCTCATCGCCGACGACACGAACATGTACCTGTTCTTCGCAGACGACCGCGGCGGTATCTACCGCGCCAGCATGCCCATCGGCAACTTCCCGGGCAGCTTCGGTTCGTCGTACACGAAGATCATGAGCGACACGCCGCTCGACCTGTTCGAGGCGGTCGAGGTCTACAAGGTCCAGGGGCAGAACCAGTACCTCATGATCGTCGAGGCCCAGAACTACACAGGGAGTGGTCGCTACTTCCGCTCGTTCACGGCCACCAGCCTCGACGGCACCTGGACACCGCAGGCCGACACCGTGACCAACCCCTTCGCCGGCAAGGCCAACAGCGGCGCGACTTGGACCAACGACATCAGCCACGGCGATCTGGTTCGCACCAACCCCGACCAGACCAAGACCATCGACCCCTGCAATTTGCAGTTCCTCTACCAGGGGCGCGACCCCAGCAGCGACGGCGGGGACTACGGCCTCCTGCCGTACCGGCCGGGCGTGCTGACACTGCAGCGCTAGAGGTCCGGGCTGCTGGCGGTCCCCGCCGACGCAACCCCTTCGTATCCCAACCGAACAAGGGACTCAAAAGGTGAAATTCACACTTCAGCGGTGGTCGAAACGCGTCCTCGCCTTGGCGATAAGCCTTCTATGTATGATGGCTTTTCTTCCGGCCGCAGCCCGGGCAGACAACCCGATCGTGCAACACATTTACACCGCCGACCCGGCACCGCTGGTCTACAACGGCCGGGTCTACCTGTACACCGGGCACGACGAGGACGGCTCCACCTCCTTTGTGATGAAGGACTGGCGGGTGTGGTCCTCCGCCGACATGGTCAACTGGACCGACCACGGCTCACCGCTCAGCCTGAACACCTTCAGCTGGGCGGGCGCCAACGCGTGGGCGGGCCAGGCCGTCGAACGGGGCGGCAAGTTCTACTGGTACGTGCCGGTGTCGGTCCGGGCGACCGGGCAATTCGCCATCGGCGTGGCGGTGTCGGACAGCCCCACCGGCCCGTTCCGGGACGCCCTCGGCCACCCGCTGGTGGAGAACAGTGAGATCGACCCGACCGTCTTCATCGACGACGACGGGCAAGCCTACCTGTATTACGGCAACCCGAATCTTTGGTACGTGCGGCTCAACGCCGACATGATCTCGTACTCCGGCAGCCCGACGCAGATACCGCTGACCACCGCGGGGTTCGGCACCCGCACGGGAGACGCGAACCGACCCACCCTGTACGAGGAAGGCCCGTGGTTCTACAAGCGGAACGGCCTGTACTACATGGTGTTCGCGGCGAAATGCTGCTCTGAGTTCATCGCCTACTCCACCTCGCCCGGCCCGACCGGACCGTGGACGTATCGCGGCACCATCATGCCCTCGGAGGGCAGCAGCTTCACCAACCACGTCGGCGTCGTCGACTTCAACGGCGGCTCGTACTTCTTCTACCACAACGGCGCTCTGCCGGGCGGCAGTGGCTTCACCCGGTCGGTCGCGGTGGAGAAGTTCAGCTACAACGCCGACGGCACCATTCCAACGATGAATATGACGACGGCCGGGGCGCCGCAGGTCGGCACACTCGATCCTTATGTCCGTCAGGAAGCCGAGACCATCGCGTGGGGCAGCGGCATCGAAACCGAACCCTCCAGCGAGGGCGGGATGAACATCAGCTGGATTGAAAACGGCGATTACGTCAAGGTCAAGGGCGTAGCATTCGGCGCGGGTGCCAGCTCGTTCACCGCCAGGGTGGCATCAAGCACCAGCGGCGGCCGAGTTGAGCTGCACCTGGACAGTACTACTGGGCCAACGGTCGGGACATGCACTGTGTCGGGCACCGGAGGCTGGCAGACCTGGAGCACGGTCTCGTGCCCTGTTACCGGTGCGACCGGGACCCACGACCTGTATCTGAGCTTCGCCGGTGGCAGCGGGTACCTGTTCAATATGAACTGGTGGCAGTTCACCGCCGGCCAGCCCGCCTTCTCGTCAACCGCCGTCGCCCAGCACAGCGGGTACTGCCTGGACGACCCCCACCAGAGCACCGCCGACGGCACTCAGTACCGGCAGTACACCTGCGGCGCCGGTGCGGAACAGCGGTTCGACTTCCGCCCGGTGCCAGGGGTGGCGGACACCTACTTCCTGGTGAACCACTACAGCGGCAAGTGCCTCGACATCAGCAGCTTCTCCACCGCCGACGACGCGGCGGTCCACCAGTGGACCTGCCACGGCGGCACGAACCAGCAGTTCACGCTGCGGCAGGTCGCCGCGAACGACTACCAGTTCGTCGCGGTGCACAGCGGCAAGTGCGTGGACGTCAGTGAGATCTCCGCCGCCGTCGGAGCACTGGTCCACCAGTGGACCTGTGACTCCGCCAGTGCCCTGGCCACCAAGAAGAACCAGGTCTGGCGCCTGACCGGCAAGAGCTGAACCAACACAGGGTCGGGCCCGGGCCGGCAACCCGGCGCCCGACCCTGTCCAGGGCCTTTCGCTGGCCTGGGTAGCCGATATACGCCACTGGACGAGCAGCAGTTTCAGCAGGTCAGGTCAGGTCAGTTGCAGGCGGTTCTTGGTTCATCGCGCTTGGGTGCGGATTCTTTCCAGGGAGCCTCTGAGCTGGTGGTTTAGGGGTTGGGGCTGTCGGGGGTTTCTTGTGTCTTTGTCCCGCGTCAAGCAGTTGGCAGGTTTTCGGGTTCGGGAAAGTTGGGGACGAGCGGGTCCGCGGCGCCGGTATGGACATCGTGGGGCCGGTTCCAGGCCAGGGCCTCGTGCGGTCGGACGGTGTTGTAGTCGCGCCGGTAGTCCTCGGCGTGCCGGACGAGGTCGAGGGCGTCGGGGATCTCCTCGAGGAACAGCTTCTCGTACTTGAGCGAGCCGAATCCGCGCTCGCGTGAGCCGTTCTGCCTGGGCGTGCGGACCCGGGTGCGGACGTGCCGCAGCTCCGGTCGGGTGGCGATGAACGCCTCGGACCGGAACGAGCGGAACGGTCCGCCGTTGTCGGTGACGATGGTGACCAGCAGCTTCACGGTCCCGTCGGCGTCGCGCGGGGCGAGCTCGGCCAGTGGCTTTCCGGCCAGCAACTCCGCGTCCTTGATGGCGAGTTCGACTGCGGCGATGGCGTCGTGCTGGTTCGCGGTGGGCGACACGTGCCAGCCCAGCTCGTACTTCGACCAGTAGTCCCGGCAGCCCGCGAGCCGCCAGGTGCCGCGCCGCCCGCGGCGGTCTCGAACTCGGAGAAGTCGAGCTGCCAGACCTGGTTCGGGCCGGTGGGCTCGGTCGCGAAGGCGGCCTTGCGGCGAGCTGGCGCCGTTCCCGCTGGTAGTTCGCCTCCAGCAGCAGGCCCTCGTCCCGCAGCAGCCGCAGCACGGTCGCCTGGGAGACGCGGTGGCCGTCGTGGCGGCACATCGCCCACACCTTGCGGTGGCCCCAGGCCAGGTGCGCGAGCGCGTGCCGGCGGGCGGTCTCCCGGACGCTCTCGCGGGCCGGGCGCGGCCACGGTCCTCTGGCATGCGCGCCCCGGCGGGCGCGGGCCTGGTGACGGCGCCAGGTCCGCTCGGGCACGCCGATGAGCCGGCAGAACCTCGCGGTCGGCATGCCCTCTCGGTGCGGATCACCTCGAGGTCCTCGAAGGGCCCAGCCGGCCCTCCGGACTTCTTCCACACCCGCAGCTCGACCGCGGCCTCACCAAGCGCCTGGGTCAAGTCGGCGACCCGGGCTTCGAGTTGCTGTTCCCGGGTGCTGGGGCCGGACTTGCCCCCGTGGCTGGCCCGGCCGGACTCCAGGAACTGGCGCTTCCAGGTCCCGATCGACTGCTCGGACACCTTCGCCCGCCGTGCGGCCTCGGCAACGGTCATCTCACCGGCCAGGATCGACAGCACGATCCGGACCTTCTCTTCCGGCGGCAGCGCCGGCGGTCTCACCATGATCGATCAGACTCCTTCAAGCAGCAGGACCCGCAAGAAACGAGCCCTGCCACAAAGTCTGCGGCGCGACATGGACAAGTCGCGTGGAAGTGCTGGTCAGCGCGTTCACTCTTTCGGGTTGCCTCGGAGTCGTCGTTGAGACAGCGGTCACGGCCTGGAGTCACCGCGGGCGTGGCGGTTGATGGGCGGCAGCCGCCGTCTGTCTTTTCCTGTGCTTCCTGTGCGGCTTCAGCCGCTCGGCCACCGCGGGGCGGTGTGCGACCGGAAGCATGAGATGGTTCGCGCCGTCGAGGTGGAAAGAGAGCCCTGGCGGGGCACCGGGGCACCGGGTCCGGTGAGACGGTGCGACCGGGTCTCGGCGAAATAAATGATTGAGATGGCAACCTTTCCGCTCCGAGTGGCCACTTGGGGGTGTACCGACGAGGGCGAGCCGTGGTCAGCGGCGCTACGCCCTCTGTGTCAACACCCGATCGGAGCCCCACGTGTCACCAGACGACCCGAGATCCGCCGAGCAGCCGATGCCTCGGGGGCGCACGCCCCGCCGCCGTAGCCGGGTGCTCCGGCATCTTGTCGTGGGGGCGGTGGCGGTGCTCGCCGCCTCGGCCGGTGTCGGTGCCCTGGCGCCCAGCGCGGGCGCCGCGCCGACCGTCGGTATCCGTGTGGATGCCGGAACCTCCGTGGGCACGGTGCCCAGCAGTGGTGTCGGCCTCAACACGGGCTACGGCGACGAGCACATGGGCGACGCCAAGGTGACATCGCTGATGAAGGCCGCGGGAGTTCGGCAGCTGCGCTATCCCGGCGGCTCCGGCGCGGACGACTACCACTGGAAGACCCACACCTACGGCGACGGCAGCGGCTGGATCCCCTCCAACACCGACTTCGACCACTTCATGGCCACCGCGAAGAAGGTCGGCGCCCAGCCGATCCTGACCGCGAACTACGGCTCCGGCACCCCCCAGGAGGCCGCCGACTGGGTCAAGTACGCCAACGTCGACAAAGGTTACGGCGTGAAGTACTGGGAGATCGGCAACGAGGTCTACGGCAACGGGCACTACGGCAACGGCAAGGGCTGGGAAACCGACAACCACGCCGACAAGAGCCCGAAGGAGTACGGGAAGAACCTCGTCGCCTACGCGAAGGCGATGAAGGCCGTGGACCCGAAGGTGAAGATCGGAGCGGTGCTCACCACCCCCGGCTTCTGGCCGGATGCGGAGAAGGCTCCCGGTGACAGCGCCGACTGGAACAACACGGTGCTCTCCATCGCGGGACGCTCGATCGACTTCGTCATCGTCCACTGGTATCCGGGCGGAACCACCACTGCCGACCTGCTGAACACCCCCTCCCGGATCACCGGTGTCAGGTCCTCGCTGCGCTCGCTGATCGCCAAGTACACGGGCGCGAACGCCGCTTCGGTGGAGATCGCGGTCACCGAGACCGACGGCGTCGGCTCACCCGCCTTGACCAGCCAGGCGGCAGCCCTGTTCGCGCCGGACACCTACATGACCTGGTTCGAGCAGGGCGCCACCCACGTGGACTGGTGGAACCTGCACAACGGCACGAGCGAAGCACCCACCACCGTCCACGGCCAGACCGACTACCGGGACGGGGGTGTGCTCTCCGCCGGAACCTGCGCCGGGGGCAAGTGCCAACCGCGGCGCGACACGCCCTTCCCCACCTACTGGGGCATCCGCTCGCTGACCGCACTGGCGCAGCCCGGCGACACCATGGTCAAGTCGTCCTCGGGCAACTCGTCGGTCACCGTGCACGCGGTGCGGAACAGCAACGGCGGTCTGAACGTCATGCTGACCAACAAGAACCCGCAGAACGCGGCGCAGGTGTCGCTCTCGTACGCCGGATTCACCCCGGCCGCAGGAGCGGTCACGACCGTTTCGTATGCCCAGGGAGACACCGCCCTGACGACGGCGCAGCGGGGCACGGCGGGCGCACAGACGCTGCCGCCGTACTCGATCACGACTCTTCAGCTGAAGCCCGCGTCAGGGACCGCCAGCGCTGACAAGCCGTCGCCCGCCCCAACGCCGACCGCGCCCACGCCGGTTGTCTCCGCCTCCGGCACGATCGGCACCCGTGCGCAGGGGGAGTTCGGCGCACCCGTCGGCCAGCCGACCCCGAGCAGTAGCACGTCGGGCCCCCTGGCTTCCACCGGGGTGAGCAAGGCTGTCACGTACAGCGCCCTCGGTGGCCTGCTGGTCATCGCTGTCGGCGGTGTGCTGGTGCTTCGCGGACGCCGCCGCAGGGCTTCGCACGGGAAGTGAGAGCGCGTGAGTGACTGACGGCCCGGCAGCAACGCCACCCACCCGTGGCGTGCGCGCCGGGCCGTCGGCCTCCGCGCTGGCGTCGGCGGTCAGGAAACAAACAAAGGCCCGGGTCGTTGACCTGGACCTGGCCTACCTCGGCACCGGTCCCGACCCGTGGGGCGGCCCACGGGTCGCGTTCCGGGCCACCGTGGAACTGCCGCGCGAGGACTTCGCGATGAACTACAACCAGGTCGTCCAGGTCGTCCAGGCCGGCATGGCCGCCATCGGCACCACGCTCCGCGTCGGGATCGACCTCCAAGCCGTCCAGGGCGAACAGCTTCGCCGCTCGCCTGACGGCGGAGACGGCTCGGCCCCCTGCCTCATCGGGAAGCAGGGGGCCGAGCCGTCCGTGGCCGGTGCCTCCTGGCGGCTGAGCAGGATGTCGACACCGTCCTGGCTGCCGTACAGCGTGATATCGGGAGGAGTCCGGCGGCTGCGGCGGGCCGCTCGACGTCAAGCCGCGCGGCATCGCCTCCCCCGGTACTGGCGGCGGCCGCGCCGACACTCGGAAGTTGCCGCCAGGGCGCGGTCCAGCCCAGAACCCGCCGTCCAGGCGAAGGCAGCGTGACGTGAACCGGTCCGGCCACGCCGCGTCGCGACCGGGCCGCTACCCCGATATCCGGGTCACGCAAGGCCTGGATGAACCAGTCGAGTACCGGTGCCAGGTTTTCCGGGGGCGACCAGCTGTTGATCACTGCGAGCAGCTGAAGGTACCGCTCCCGGTCAGGGTTGTTCGCGGACCTGTCACTGGCCTCTCCTTGCGCTGCCCGCTGCCAGCCGCCGAGGGTGGCCGCGGCGATCAGCAGCACTACGGGTCAGCATGGACGCGTCCACGGCGGAGCTGCCCTCGACGACGGTCCCGTCGGTGGCGACCTTCTCCCCGGGCCGTACGGTCGGGGTGGCAAGTCCCAGCGCGCACGGGCAGGCGATGATCAGTACAGCGACGGCGGCGGTGAAGGCCGCCGGGGGACAGGAAAGCCTGGACACCGGGCTGGCCGTCGCGGACACGGACACGGAGGATCTCCTCAGCCTCCTGCAGGACGGAGACGACGACGCTCCTCGGCCGAGAGGCCCCGGGAACAAGGCCAGGTCCGCAGGGCGACGGGCGCCCCGTCAGGGACGAGCGCGCGCTGCTGGAGCTCGGCGCCAAGGCGACGAGCAGTCCCGCAAGGTGCGCGGGGCCGCTCGTCGGCCGTCACCGTCCGGCGTGCACGGGGACGGCGGCAGTGGGGTCCGGGCGTCGGACGAGTTTCGCGAGCAGGCCGTGGCGGGGTGCCAGACACCAGGTGAGGGCGAACAGGCCGGTGAGGACCACAACCACCGAGCCGCCTGCGGCCAGGTCGTACGTGTACGAGACGTACAGGCCGGCCACGCTTCCGGTGCAGCCGATGAGCGAGGCCAGCACGGTCATCGCCCACAGGCGTTCGGTGAGCATGCGGGCGGTGGCGGCGGGGGTGATGAGCAGGGCGAGGACGAGGATGTTGCCGACGGCCTCCAGGGACATCACGATCGTCGTAGTGACGAGTACGTACAGGATCAGGTCGAGGCGGAACACCGGCAGGCCGGCGGCGCGTGCCGCCTCGCGGTCCAGGCTGACGGCGACCAGTTCCTTGCCGATCGCCAGCACGACGAGGATCAGGATGGTCCCGATGGCGGCCACGGTCCACACGTCCGACGCACTGACCGCGAGGACCTGGCCGAACAAGAACGAGGACAGGTCCGTTGTCCAGCTATCGCGCGTGGAGACCAGGACAATGCCCAGTCCGAAGGCGAAGGCGAAGAAGACGCCGATGACGGTGTCCTCCTTCAGTCTCCGGTTCTGGGAGACGAAGGCGATGAGGACGGCCGTGGTGATGCCGGCCGCGGCGCCACCGAGGAGCAGGTTGCCCTCGAAGGCGTAGGCGAGCGCCACGCCCGGGAACGCCGAGTGGGCAACGGCGTCGCCGATGAACGCCATGCCGCGCAGCACGACGTACACGCCCACTACTCCGCACACCAGGCCGATGACCGCGGCGACGGCGAACGCCCGTTGCATGAAGGGCAGTTGCCAGGGATCCGTGAGG
Source organism: Streptomyces sp. V4I8 (assembly GCF_041261225.1). Lineage (GTDB taxonomy): Bacteria > Actinomycetota > Actinomycetes > Streptomycetales > Streptomycetaceae > Streptomyces. Next base: position 8,298,699 of record NZ_JBGCCN010000001.1, on the reverse strand, counting down.
AACTCGATCACGTTACGGCTCCGATCGCGCGGTCCAGGCCGAACGCCCGCAGCATCTGGTCGGGGTCGGCGAGGAGTTCGGGGCCGCCCTCGGCGACGACCGTACGGTTGATCAGCGCCACCCGGTGGCAGGTACGGGCGGCGGCCGCCAGGTCGTGGGTGGTCATCAGCAGCGCCCTGCCTTCCGCGGCCAGCCGGCCGAACAGCTCGTTCAACAGCTCCTGGGTGGGTACGTCGACTCCGGTGAACGGCTCGTCGAGGAGCAGGATGCGCGGGCCGGCGGCCAGGGCGCGGGCCACCAGGACCCGCTGCCGCTGGCCGCCGGACAGCTCGCCGACGGGCCGCTGGCGCAGGTCGGTGAGCCCGGTCAGCTCCAGTGCCTCGTCCACCGCCGCCCGGTCGGCCGCACTCGGGCGGCGTAGCCAGCCGATCTGCCGGGTGCGTCCGGTGAGGACCGCGCCCGCGATGTCGATGGGGAAGTCCCAGGCGAACTCGTGCCGTTGGGGTACGTAGCCGATGCGCTGCCCGGCCTTACGCCCGGTCCGTCCCTCGACGGCCACCTCTCCCCCGGCCAGCGGCACCAGCCCGAGGACGGCCCGCAGCAGAGTCGTCTTCCCGGCGCCGTTGGGTCCGATGAGCCCGACCAGTTCGCCCGCGTCGACGGTCAGGTCGGCCCGTTCCAGGGCGGGCCGTCCGCCGAGGACGACGGTCGCGCCTTTGACCCGAAGCAGCGGGCCCGGGCCGTCAGCCAAGCCGTCAGCCACGTGCAGTCCTCCTGCGTCGGGCGGCCAGCACGGAGGCGGCACCCAGGGTGGTGAGCGTGGCGGCCGCGGTGCCCAGCAGCAGCCCCTGGCCGGCGCCTGTGGAGGCCATCGAGCCGTCGTCAGAACCGTCGGTCGAGGTGCCGCCAGTGGATGTGGAGTCGGAGCCCGCCGAGCCTGTCGTGTCGGAGGAGCCGGAGGTCCCCGAGTTTCCCTTGCCCGAGCCGTCGCCCGGTGTGACGGCTGCGGGGTCGGTGTCGCCGGCCGCGAACGTCACCGTCTCGGTGTCGGAGACCTTCGTGCCGTTCGCCAGCGTTCCGCTCATCTTGAAGGTGAGTCGGTACGTCCCTTCCTTGGTGAACGCCCATCCGCCGTGTGCGTGCGTGTTGGCGGGCACGTCGAAGGAGTCCGGCACCCCGTCCTTGCTGTTGAACAGGACGTTGGCGCCCGACATGGCGTCGTACGTGTAGAGCGCGTAGGTACCAGGACCATCCACCTTGGTGAGCGAGAACTCCACGCCCCCCTTGGTCGCCCCGGCCTCCATGTTGTCCGTCGACCAGCCGGGCCACAGCAGCCCCTCCTGCTGTACCTGGTCGAGCAGCCACACCGGGTCGCCGCCCTTGCCGAGGAACGCGAAGTCGTCGCCTGCTGGGAGGGTGTTCTTGGCCGCGGGCTTGACGTGCAGTACGACGGAAGAGGGCTCGCGCCAGGTGGTCTTTCCCGAGACGGTTCCGTCCTTGATGTGGATCTGCAGCTTGTTGTCGACGACGCGGGCCGCGAAGTCGACGTGGCCCTCGTCAAGGACCTTCTTGTCGGACACGACGTCGGCGGCAGCTGTGGTGGCGGCCAGGGCGGCGCGCCGCTCGGTCTCGGCCGCCTCTGTCACGGCCTTCCCGGCCGCCGTAGGGATCTGTACCTTTTCGGCCGTGTCCTCGGTGGGGGTCTCTTCGGCGACCGGCTCGTCGGTGCCCGTGTCCTCCCCGTCCGCTGCGCTCCCCACCACGACCGTGTACACGGTCCCCACGGACAGTTCCCGCCCGTCCGCGGCCGTGGCCTCGGCGGTGAAGATGACCTGGTAGGTGCCGTCCTTGCTGAACTCCCAGCGCGTGGCACCCTGCTGGCCAACCGGCAGGTCGTGCTCGTCACGCAGGTCGTCCGCGCTGTCGAACAGCAGCGCGTCCTCCGCGTCGCCTCCCTGCTCGTCCTCGTCCGAGTACACCTTCAGGTCACCCGGCCCCTCGAGCCCGGTCAGCGACCACCGCACGGTGTCCCCGGCCACCGCGCCCTCGGGTACGCCAGTGGTGTCCCACCCAGGTGCCGAGTCGTCCGTCACGCCCGCGTCGCCGACCTCGATCACATGGGCGCCGTCCGCCGGATCCAGGGTCAACGCCCCGTCGGCGTAAGCGATCCGGCCAAGTCCGGTCCCTGTCGCACTGTCGTCAGCGACGGCGACTCCGCCGCCCGCCAGGGTGGCCGCGAGAACCACCGCCACGGCGACCCGCTGCACTTTCCGCATGCCCCTCATCAGGCGTCCTCCCCCAGGCACTTGGCGAGCTCGCTCGCGTTGTGCCGCATCATCGATACGTAGTCGTCGACCTTGTCGTCGAACGAGTCGCCGTAGATCGTGCAGATCCCGACCCCCTCGTCCTCGGCGACCCGGCGCAGTACGTCGGCGCGCGCCGCGAGGTTCGGCTCCAGGAACACCGACGGGACCTTCTTCTCCCGGATGGTGTCGCCGAGTTCCTCCACCTCGGCCGCGCTCGGCTCCTGGTTCGGCACGGGCACGACGAAGCCCGCGATCTCCATGCCGTACGCCTTGGCGAGGTACCCGAAGGCGTCATGCGTGGTGATCAGCTTCCGGTTCTCCTCCGGCACGGTCGCGAGCTTCTTCGCGACCTCCTCGTCGAGGGCGCCGAGCGTCTTCAGATACGCGGCGGCGTTCTTCTCGTACGTCGCCTTCCCCTCCGGATCAGCCTTGATCAGCTCGGCCTCGATCCGCCGCACGTACGCCTCCGCGTTGGCGACGTCCGCCCAGGCGTGTGGGTCCATGTCACCGTGCACGTGCTTGCCGATCACGGCCTGCGGCAGCACCCACACCTCGTCGCCCGCCTCGCCGAGGAAGGCGTACGGCTCCTCCTTCGGCACCGTCTCCTTGGCCCGGTCGGGCACGTTGAGCACCACGTCGCCGGCCGCGAGCCGCGTCTGCTCGCCGCTGGCCTCCTCGTCGGCGCGGACGTACACCTTCCCGGACTCGGCGTTGAGCGCCACGTCGGCGTGCCCGCCGTCGAGCACGGTCGCCCCCTCGGGCGCCTCGGTGCCGTCGCCGACGGTGAAGGTGAAGGTGCCGCTGCCGATGTCCGCGGTCCTTCCGTCGAGGGTCTCGGTCTGTCCCTCGACGGTCAGCCGGTACGTACCGGGCTCGCTGAACGCCCAGTTGACGTGGGTGTGCGCCTCGGGCGGCAGGGTGAAGGAGTCGGCGTCGTCCAGACCGTCGGCGGAGTCGATGTACACCTTGGGCTTGCCGAGCGTGTCGGTGAGATACACGCGCAGCTCGCCGGGCCCCTCCAGCTTCGTGGCGGACGTGCGGACTTGGGAGCCGTCGCCCTCGACCTCGCCCTCGACGGCCCAGCCGAGCCACAGCACGTCGAGTCCGAGGTCCTCCTCCAACTTCATGACCGTGCCGCCGTGTTCCTCCAGCTTCTCGGCGATCTCGATCTTCGGTGCGGACTTCTTGGCGTTGGTGTGGACCATCTTCATGATCCCGGGCTCTTCGAGCAGCAGGCCATTGCTGAACACGACGTCGGCTCTGGCGACCTTGGCCGCGTCGCCAGGGCTCGGCTCGTAGGAGTGCGGGTCGCCGTGGTGCGGCACGATCGAGGTGACGTCGACGCGGTCGCCGCCGACCTGTTCGACGAGGTCGGCGATGATCGCGGTGGTCGTCGACACCGTTAACTGGGCGTCGGACGATCCGGCCTGCAGCCCGCTGCATCCGGAGAGCAGGGCGGCGCTCGCCGCGATCAGCGCGGCGGTGGTGCGTCTGGGGTGGCCCCGCATGGGGCTCCTCCTTCTCTCGAACACGACAATGCCGCGTACGACGGACCGGGTCGCTGCCAGGCGCCGGTCCGCCGTACGCGGAGCTTTCACTGGGCGGTACGGCGTCGTCGCACGAAGAACACCACACCACCGCCCACGAGCACGGCGACCACCGCGACGCCCGCGATCACGCCGACCTGCGCACCGGTGGAGGCGAGACCGCCGGTCGTCGAGGTGCCGCTGCCACCGGTCGACGAACTTCCGCCGGCTCCGGAGGAGCCGCCGCCCGGGTCTGTCTCCGAGGCCGAGCCGGACACGGACACCGACGGGGACGCGGTCGCGGTCGGCGTCGCCGAGGCCGACCCCGACGCCGTGGCCGTCGGCTCGTCCCCCTCCCCCGGCTTCACGGTCGACGGGTCCTCGTTGTCCCCGACCACCCAGGCGATGGTCTCCGTGTCACTGACCTTCCTGCCGTCGGCGAGGGTGGCACTGACGGTGAACGTGGTGCGGTAGACGCCCTCCTGCGCGAAGGCCCACACGGTGTGGCGGTGGGTCGGCACGGACAGATCGAAGCTGTCCGGCAGCCCGTCCCCACTGTGGGCGTGCATGGTCACCGAACCGACCGAGCCCTCCGTGAAGATGCTCAGCGCACCCGGGCCCTGGACGGCGTCGAGACGGAAGGCCACACGGCCGTCGATCTCGGAGCTCTTGAACTGGTCGGTACTCCAGCCGGGCCACACGAGACCGTCCACCTGCTGGATGGGCAACCACCACACGGAATCGCCCACGGGCCCCAGGAACTCGTACCCCTCGGTGATCTTCCGCCGGGCCCCGGGCTTCACGTGCAGGACGACCTTCTCAGGCTCGCGCCAGTCGTAGTCGTTCGCCGTGCCCTGTTTGATCTGGAACTGCAGCGAACCGTCCACCGGGCGCGCGGCCAGATCGAGGTGGCCGTTGTCGATGACGTGCGCCGCCGGTGCGGTGGGCGTCACGCTCGTCGAGGGCGAGGCGCTCATGGACGGCGGGGACGTCGAGGGCGCCGGGGTGGAGCCGTCGCCGGGCAGCACGTCGTTCGGGTCGACGTCGTCGCCCACGACCACGGCCAGTGTCTCGGTGTCGGTCAAGGCGCCGCTGGTGACGGTGAAGGTCAGGCGGTAGACGCCTTCCTCGGTGAAGCCCCAGGTGGGCACGGCCCGTTGCTGGTCCTTGGACAGGGTGAACGAACTGTACGCGTTGTCACCGCTGTTGAGGTGCTGCACCGCGCTCTCGTCGTTGCCGTCCATCTCGCGCGTGTAGGTGTACAGCGCGAAGCGCCCCGGCCCCTCGAAACCGGCGAGGCGGACCTCGGTGTCGCCGCCCGTCTCGGTGCCGTTCCAGCCCGGTTCGGGCGCGAAGATCTGTCCCGCGTTCTCCCAGCCATTGAAGAAGTAGGCGGAGACCAGCGTGTCGCCCAGGATCGGATAGACCGGTGAAATGAGGTCTTCCCTGGTCGCCGGACCGGCATGCAGGACGACCTCGGACGGCTCCCGTACGACCTCGGTGTCGCCGCCGCGGTCGTCGATCTGCAACTCCAGTCTCCCGGCGACCAGTCGGGGCGTGAGATCGAGCTCGCCCTCGTCGATGACCGTGGCACCGCCGGCGGCGCGAGCTGCCCCGCCGCCGCCGGCGACCAGCCCTGCCGCGCCCAGGAGCACCGCGGTCGCCGCGATGAGCACCGCACTGGTGAAGGCACGTCTGTCGCGCGTCAGGGCCCGCATCACGAGCTGACGACGGCGGTGTAGGTCGCGGTGGTCTGCTCGATCACTCCGCCGACCGTGCCCCGGACCCTGAAGGTGAGCTGGTAGGTGCCGGCCTCCTCGAAAGCCCAGGTGGCGTGGTTGTGGGTGCCGACTCCGAAGTTCCTGGACTTGAAGTTCGTGGTGGCGGTGTTGCTGTCGTACCAGCGGGTGCTTCCCGCGTAGATGCTGAAGTCCTCGGTGGTGGCGCCGTTGCGGGTGGCGCTGACGAGGGTGTAGGTGACCGTGTTGTTGGCGAAGACACCCGTGCTCAGGTGCTCGGTGGAGATGCCCGGGAACAGTACGCCCCGCGAATCCGCGACGAGCTCGTCTTCGGGAAGCAGCCACACCTGGCTGCCCGAACCCAGCCAGCCGTGGCCGGGGTTGGCGACCCTGGCAGCCGCCGGCACCGCCAACGTCACGTCCGCGGGCTCGTACTCGGTGTCGTTCTCCTCGTCGTGAACGTGCAGATGCAGGTCGGCGCCGTCCCACTCGGCGTCGAGGACATCGACGTGGCCGCTGCTCAGGGTGGTGGCGGCGAAGGCGGACGTGTTGAGGCCGGCTGTGGCGAGCGCGGCGGCGGCGATGCCGGTGACGGTCAGCAGGCGTCTGTGGGTACGCAAAAGGAACCCCCCTTGGGTCATGTTCATGCCCGCACGGGCACGAATAAGACGATAATCATTTTCAAAAGAGGAGGCAATGAGATTGCTGTGATGGTCTGGAGTCTTGGGGCCGAGGGGGACGGCAGGGGAACTGGAGGCGAACCCTGACCGGATGCTCACCGGCCGCTGCGAGCCGTAGGAGTCGCCGCCTTCGTTCAAAGCTCGGCTGCGTCGACGCGGGACCGTGCGAGCACGCAGGCTGAACGCCCCCGCACTGGCCCTCACCGACGTCGGCATCGTCATGGGCGCCCACTCCTCCCACGTCGCACTCGAGACCGCCGACATCGCCCTGGCCGGCAACGACCTGCGTAATGTCGCCGCCGTCGTCGAACTCAGCCGGCACACCCTGCGCGTCGTACGCCAGAACTACACCCTGTCCATCGGCGTCAACCTCGCCGGCCTCATCGCGAGCGCCGGCGGCTCCATCAATCCCGTCCTGGCCGCCCTGCTCCACAACACCAGCAGCATCGCCGTGGTCGCCAACTCCGCCCGGCTCGTAGGCCACACCCCGCACCTGCCGAGCGACACCGCTGCACGCCTGCGTGCCGCACCACTGGAAAAACGGCGAGTGCGCTGATCCCGAGGACGTCGGCCTGGCGATCCCCGCACATCACGCGCAGGCCGAAGTTCTGGCTGCCTCCACCTGTCCATACGCCCCACTGCACCGCTGCTGAACGCATCGCCGGGATGCCTGGCATCAGCCGTCGATTCGGAACAGGTCGACGTCGGCCACGCCTCCCAGCGACGCGAAGCCTTACCGTCTGGCACCCCGCCCCATACATGAGCTACCGTTCATATGGATATGGATTTCATTTTCATCAGTCGGCATTCCCGCCCTGGCACTGGGGGTGAAACTTGGTGTGAGCGACCCGACGGCCCAACAACGGCCCACCCGACAGCGGTCGGCCATCCTGGAAGCTCTCGCGAACTGCCGCGACTTCGTCTCTGCGCAGGATCTGTACGCGCGCATGACCGAAGACGGAACCCGGATCGGGCTGACCACCGTGTACCGCGCGCTGCGCGACCTGGAGGCCGCGGGCGCGGTCGATGTCGTCCAAGCCGGCGCCGGTGAACGGCTCTACCGGTGGCGGCCCGACGACAGTCACCGCCACTACTTGATCTGCCGCGCCTGCGGCAGCAGCCGGCCGGTGGACTCCGAGGTCGTCGAGGAGTGGGCTGAACGCATCGCCTCCCACTCCGGATTCGCCGCGGTGGAGCACACCGTCGAACTCACCGGCGTCTGCGCCAGCTGTCAGCCCACCACGGACGAAGGAGAACTTCCGCTATGCCACTGGGATTTGGCTTCGGAAACCCCGCGACACCGAGCCCACGGCTGCGCGAGCTGAAGGAGGCGGTACGCGCCCTGCTGGACCTCGACGAGGACACCGCCGTCGTGATCCGCCAGCTCGCCTGTACCGAACCGGGCTGCCCGCCCCTGGAAACGGTCGTCGCCGTCCTCCCCATGAACGGGCCACCCCGCCGCTGGACCCTGCACCAACCAGCCGACGACATCACCAAGGCCGACCTCAAGACCGCCCTGCTCACTACCGCACCCGAAGGAGCCCGACCCGCATGACCAATCCCTCCCCTGTGGACGGCCGCGTGCCCGTCACCGTCCTGGCCGGCTTCCTCGGCTCGGGCAAGACCACCCTCCTCAACCGGATCCTCACCGAGCACCACGGGATGCGGATCGCCGTCATCGAGAACGAGTTCGGCGAGATCGGCATCGACGACGCCCTCGTGCTGGACGCCGAGGAAGAGATCTTCGAGATGAACAACGGCTGCATCTGCTGCACCGTCCGAGGAGACCTCATCCGCATCCTGGGCGCCCTGATGCGCCGCCGGGAGAAGTTCGACCACATCCTCATCGAGACCACCGGCCTGGCCGACCCCGCCCCCGTCGCGCAGACCTTCTTCATGGACGACGAGATCGCCGCCCAACTGCGCCTGGACGCCATCATCACCCTCGTCGACGCCGCCCACGTCCTCCAGCACCTGGACGAGGTCAAACCGGAGGGCGTGGAGAACGAGGCGGTCGAGCAGATCGCCTTCGCCGACCGCATCGTGCTCAACAAGACCGACCTGGCGGACGAGGCGACCCTCGCCGAGGTCGAGGCGCGGGTGAAGGCGATCAACGCGCCGGTGCAGATCCTGCGCGCTCGAAACGCCGAGGTCGACCTGAAACAGATCCTCGACGTCGGCGCCTTCGACCTGGACCGGGTCCTGAAGGACGACCCGACCTTCCTCACCGAGACCGAGCACCAGCACGACGCCACCGTCACCTCCGTGGGCATCGAACTCGACGGCGAGGTCGACGACGCCCGCCTGAATGCATGGCTGGGCAACCTGCTGCGCACCAAGGGCGCCGACATCTTCCGCTCCAAAGGCATCCTCGCGATCGCCGGCTCCAGCAGGCAGTACGTCTTCCAGGGCGTCCACATGCTGCTGATGGGCGAGGAGGGCGCCCAGTGGCGGACCGATGAACTGCGCCGCAACCGGCTGGTCTTCATCGGTCGCAACCTCGACCGCGAGGAGCTGGAGCGCGGCTTCGCCGACTGCCTGGCCACGGCGGGAGCGGCCGCGTGAGCATCACCGCACCCGACCAGGCGCTGACCGTCGCCTGGGAGATCACCATCGACGACGCCCCCGTCGCGCTCAGCGCGCGCGGCGACCTCGTGGCCGTCGCCGGAGCCGAGGGCACGGTCCGCGTACTCGATGCCGCAATGGGTGCCGAGATGGGCGCACTCGACCTGCCCGGCGGCGCCCTGAAGAATCACCTCTCCCCCACCGCCCAGCACTTGGCGGTCACCGGGCCCATGGGGTACGCGCTGTGGCGGCGCTCGGACGGCCGCACCGTCGTACGTGAATCCGGTGCCTGGTCCGCTTCCGCCGCCTGGGCCAACGACGAGCGGGTGGCCGTCGCCTCCGGGCGCGTGGCGCTCGTACTCGACGCGGACTGCGAGGAGTTGTGGCGTACCGAGCCCGCCGCGTCCACCGTCACCGACCTGGCCTGGCTGCGCCGGGGGCGGCGGCTGGCCGTAGCCGCGTACGGGGCCGTGCGCGGCCACGAGCGCCACACCGCGCAGCCCGTCGTCATCTACCCCTACATCGGCTCACACCTCGCACTCGCGGTCGCCCCGACCGAGAAGTGGATCTGCAGCGGCAACCAGGACGCCTCCATCCACATCTGGCGCACCCGCGACGGCAGCGAACTGACCATGTCCGGCTACCCGGAGAAGGTCTCCCGCCTCGCCTTCGACGACACCGGCTTCTGGCTCGCCGCCGACGGCGCCCCCGACTTGACGGTCTGGGACTTCTCCGGCAAAGGCCCGGCGGGCACCGCGCCGCGCCAACTGCGCTGCCACGAGACGATTACCGCGCTGGCCTGGCGGCCGGGACCGGCCGGGACCGGCCGGGCATCTGGCCAGCGGCGGCCACGACGGCACGATCGCGCTCTGGTACGCCACCGCCGGACAGCCAGCCAACCGGCTGCGTCCGGTGCGCACACTGGACGACGCCGACTCCGCGGTCGCCGCGCTGGCCTGGGCCGGACCGCACCTGCTGATCACCGCCCACCGCGACGGCCGCATACGGGCCTACGGCCTGCCCTCGCGGACAACGCTGTGAACCGCCGTACGACACCGATCGCCACCGCCGGCCGTACGTTGACGATCGGCGCGGCCAACCGTCCGTGCACACTGGTCGTGTGCCGCGGCTGCTGCTGCGGCAACCCACGCAAGCACCCCGGCACCGACCACGCCTGGCAGCTCGACCGCCTGCGCGCGGCGGCCACCGACTCCGCGGGCCGCCTCGCCGAACCCCCGCCCACACTGAAGCTCCAGTTCGTCCGCCCACCCCGCGAGACGAGGACCCGTGCACGCCGCTGAAACCGACAGCGGAACAGGCGGCGGCCGCGACATCCTCGCGGCCGCCCGCCTCGACGAGGCCACCGCCGCCTCCTCCAGGCCCTGGCCACACCCTCCCGACTGCGCATCCTCACCACCCTGCGGCACGCCCCGCACCCCGTCGGCGCCCTCGCAGCTGCCGTCGGCATGGAACAGTCCGCCGTCTCCCACCAACTCCGGCTCCTGCGCGCCCTCGGCCTGGTCACCGGAGAACGCGACGGCCGCCGCATCGTCTACCGCCTCTACGACAACCACGTCGCCCAACTCCTCGACCAGGCCGTCCACCACATCGAGCACCTCCGCCTCGGCCTGCGCGACCCCCACTGCCCCCCAAAGTGCTCCGGCTGGCGACTCCGAAGCTCAGCATCGAACCAGCGCGGCAACTGACGTTCGCCACATGGGACCGGATCACTAGACACACACAGACCTGAAAACCGTTTTCATTAAATTGGATAGAGTCGATCTGGGGCACGCGACGGCACTGTTGCGCAGACGACACGCCGAACAGACGTGCATGCCCGCCACGCACACGCCAGACAGGAGAAACCCGTGAGCGAGACCGCGCACCGCGGATATACCGTGCGCCCCGCGACACCGGCCGACACGGACGCCGCGCGCAGCGTCATGCTCGACACCCTCTACAAGGAGTTCGGATACGGATACGTGCCCCACTGGCACCGGGACGTGATGGACCTCAAGGGCACGTACCTCGACAACCAACGGCACCTGCTCCTCGTAGCGATCCATGACGGCGAGGTGGTCGCCACGACCGGAGTGCGCTCTGCGGGCCCTGCCCACCCACCGCACCCGCGCTGGCTGGCCGAGCTCTACCCGTCGGGTACCACCGCCCAGTTGGTCCGCGTGTACGTACGGCCCGACCACCGGCGTCATGGGCTCGCCCGCACCCTGGTCGACACGGCCTGCGCCTTCATCGCGAACACACCGGGCTACGAGCGGATCTACCTCCACACCAACGTCAACGTCGAGGGTGCGGAAGCCTTCTGGCGCAGCCTGTCCAAGGAGGTGTTCGACGCCCGCACCACAGGCGAGCACGGACCAGGCGTCGCCACGGTGCACTTCGAGATTCCCATGCCGCACTTCACGCCGGGCGACTGACCGACATCCTCGCCTCACGCCTGCGCCCACCACGGCCGTCGTCCGCACGTCGACCGGCCGGCTGCAGGGTCGCGACGACGACCCCGCCGCCGCGCCTGCGGGCCTCCTGTCCCAGCTCAACCGAGGGCCTGCAGAGCTGGGACTTGGACGTGCAGGTGTCAACTCCTCCCCCATGCGGGTAAAGGGGTCATACGCGTTGGGGGCGGATCCGATTCAGACAAACCATGTCGGTAGCGGGCACAGTCGTCGCGGTGGTGTTTTTCTGGTGGGTAGCGCTCGGCTCCCTGACCTGGCTGATCGCCGGAGACACCGTGAGGACGATCTCCGATGCGAAGGACCGGGCGGCGGCACTGAACACTGTTCGGCAATCCATCATTCAGTCTGCGGCAGGAATTGGAGCCGTGGGTGCACTCGTCTTCACCGCCCGCAACTACCTTCTGTCACGTGAAGGCCAAGTCACCGACCGATACGCGACGGCGATTGGGCAGCTCGCCTCGGACAAGGGCGATGAACGTATGGGCGGAATCTACGGGCTGGAGCGGATCATGGCCGACTCAGCGCGCGACCACTACACGATCGTGGAAGTCCTGGCTGCTTTTTTGCGGGAGCATGCACAAACACCCGCCGCCCTGAATGCAGTTGATGCGCGCGTGCCAGCGGATGCGCAGGCAGCGCTCACCGTGTTGGGACGTCGGCCGCAGAGCCCAGAGTTGGAACTGAGGGCGATCAACCTGATCGGCGCGTTGCTTCGTAAGGCAGACCTTCGCGGCGCGAATCTCGAAGGCCGTTCTCTGTCGGGCCCATCTCCATGGAGCAGATCTGATTCAAGTCGTGCGGTGCTGATCACCGCAGTCTCGGAGATGGCCGCACTGCGCGCACTTCAACTCGCAGGGAACCGAATCATCGGAGCGCGAGGCCGCTCCGTCCGTGGGCCCATGAAGTCGCTCAAACCGTGGTCGATTCACATGCACTGCGGGCTGAAGAGCAGGGACTCGACACCTTCCTCAAGGACGCCTGGCAGATTCCCATCGCAGTCGGCCTCCCCGACGCACTCCTCGATGCGCTCGACCTACACACCCGCACCCTCCTGACAGCCGGAATCGAGTTCAACCGTGACGATCTCCTGCACACCCTGTCTCGGCTCCCCCAACAACTTGCCCTGCCATGGGAGTCCGTCGGCTCGTAGGACGTACTTTCAGCGACGTCGCGATCTCGCGCGGGTTCCCGATGCCGCGTTCGTAGTAGTTACGGGAGTGCGGATCGACGCCCACATGGACATCGCCCCTGACAGTAATGCAGCCATGGCTCCACCACAGATCGCCAGTTCATCTGCTGCCGGTGACCAGCTGGTCGATCCGGCCGTTCCCGCTCCCGCACTCACATGACCCGGTCGCGCTGGGAGGGGCACGCGCCCCTCGAACGGACGCATGGGCGGGTGCGATCGCAAATCAGGCGCCCGAGGGAGTCACAGGCAAACGGACCCCCACGAGGCACCGACCGCATCGTGCGCGCCAGCGCGTTCGATCTCACGGCGAAGCCGCACCGGAGTGCTCCGGTGCGGCTTCGCCGTCTCACGGATCCGCGCAGAGATCCCGCCATGACGGACCTCGGTGGGGCCTCGCCGTATCACCCGCGTATCACACAGCCATCACCAACTGGGCAGACCCTCCCGGACTAAGAGGCTCTGACGCGTAAATAGGTCCAGGTCAGGGTGGGTCTGGGCAGGGCTGGGTGCCCGGTGGTCGTCGCGGCCGCCGGGCGCTTGGTCATGGGTGGTCAGGCTGCGCCTTCGATCGGGTTGAGGGTGACGGTGTAGCCGAGCTGGTTGAGTGAGGTGATCGCTCGGCGGGTGGCGCGTTCGGGGTCGCGTTGGGTGAAATAGGTGCCGCCGAGTTCCTGGTAGGGGACGTGGTCGGTGAGCATGTGCCAGATCGCGGTGATGATCGAGTGCTCGACCGCGACCAGGGCCCGCAGCGGACCGCGGCGGGCGGTCAGCCGCTTGTAACGGGCCTGCAGATAGGTGTTTTTGGTTCTCACCGCGCCGAACGCTGCCAGGCCGAGGGCGCCCTTGAGGTAGGGGTTGCCGGGGCGGACCTTGGTGGTTTTGGTGCGGCCGGCGGACTCGTTGTGGCCGGGGCAGACACCCGCCCAGGAGGCGAGATGTTTGGCGGAGGTGAACCGGCTCATGTCGCCGCCGGTCTCCGCGATGATCACCTCGGCGACTGCCTGGTTGATCCCGGGGATGGTGTCGAGCAGGTCGAGGGCTGGGCGAAAGGGGGCCATCGCCTCCTCGATCCGCGCGGTGAGCCGGTCGATCGCATCGGTGAGCTGGTCGTACTGGTCCAGATACAGCCGGGCCAGGAACGCGTGGTGGTCACGGAAGCGGCCGGTCAGGGCCTCGGTGAGCTCGGGGATCTTGTTGCGGAGCCGGCGCTTGGCCATCTCCGCGAGGAGCTGCGGGTCACGCTCCCCGGCGATCAGGGCTTCGAGCATGGCCCGGCCGGAGACGCCCATGATGTCGGAGGCGACCGCGGCGAGCTTGATGCCGGTGTCCTCCAGCAGCTTCTCCAGCCGCTGGACGAGCTGGCCGCGCTCACGGGTCATCTGGGTGCGGGCCCGGGTCAGATCCCGTAGTTCGCGCACCGGCTGCTCGGGCACGAACGAGGCGCGCACCAGGCCGTGGGCGCCGAGCTGGGCCAGCCAGGCCGCATCCGAGACATCGGTCTTGCGGCCGGGCAGGTTCTTGACCTGCCGGGCGTTGACCAGGATCACGTTCAAGCCTTCGGCCAGCACGTAGTAGTAGGGCTTCCAGTAGTCCGACGTCGCCTCGATGACCACGAGGGTGACGTTCGCGGCGAGCAGGTGATCGCGCAGGGCCAGGACCGCGTGCGTCGTCGATCCCCACGTCGTGGTCTCGTTGGTGAACGAGCCCCGGCGCTTCGTGCTCGGCGTGCGGACACACGCCTTCGCGTCCTTCTTGCTGATGTCCAGCCCCGCGCAGCGTTCATGCAGCACGTCCACGGATCCCACTCCCTCCCCGGCGCCCAGTGCATTGCACGCCGTTCCGGGAGGGCCAGGGTGAAACAGGAATTCTGACGCTCGTGCTCACAGCAACACTCCACGGTGCCCGTGGAAGGCCCCCAGTACCACGCTGACCTGCGAGCTCACCGGCATCACAGAGGCATCGGTCTCGGCCGGAACGAACCCCTCCAGTGTCCCGGACCGGCATCAATCCACGGCAGGGCACACAAGAAGCACCTCCGGCGCGCGCCACGGCATTTACCACGCCCCCGGCGCGCACCGAAGGTGCGCTGGATCGCTGACCTGCAATTTCATGCCCGGAATGGTCCGGCATAGACGCCACTGTACGGTCTCTACAACCTGTGCCATGTGGTACCCAGGGAGGGACCCAAGATCAGGACGGGAGCCTCTTCTGGCCCGTCAAAGCGGTATTGCAAGGTGTTCGACGGTGTCTCACTCACGCCTCAGACCCTCTCACGCATCACGAAATCTCACACGGCCGGGGGAACCCGGCGGTTCTGACTCTCTCGGCGCGACACGTCCGGCACTGCCGGAACCCTCGGGCATCCAGGTACGAGTTCTCCGGCGAATACGCGTGGCCGTAGGGACAGTGCGTCGTCCTGGCTCGCGCGCTATCCCAGTCCCTGCGCCGTCGAGCTTCCTGCTTTGGCACGGCTTCCAGGTTGTCCGGGTTGCAGCAGAGCGTGTAGTGCCGTCCCAAAGGATCGGCATGACGCATCTGAAAGCCTTTCAGGATCTCCCCGACCAGCAGCCTGAACACCACACGGTGAACAAGCTGTGTTTTTCCCTCGTGGGAAACTTGGCCATAGCCTGACTGCCCCTCCCCGTTGCAGCTACCGGTCCATAGCCAGCAGCCGGTCTCCGGGTCAACCTCGATCTTGGCTGCCATACGGCTGGGCAGGTCGCTCGGTCGGTAGGCCGACGGACTCACGCTTGTCCCTCCGACTCAACACCGTGAAGGCCGTTCCACGCTGTGGCGGCTGCGCGGAGATCTTCTACGTCCGGCTTCACGTACCACTTCTTGGTGGTCCTCACATTCGTGTGTCCGGCCCACCGCGCAAGGATGTGATCTGGCACACCGTTGCTTGCCAGGTACGTGAGGCACGACGAACGAGCGTCGCAGAGACGAACGCGGCGAAGACCGAAGATTTCCATGAGCCGGTACGCACGTCGCCGGAGCTGCTTGATCGTGAAGGCTTCTCCGGTCTCGTGCACCAGGACGTAGCCGGAATCCGCGTAAGCCTCGCCCAGAGCCAGTTTCTCCTTGGCCTGGAGAGCCTTGAACGACTCGAGAGCAGCCAGCACCGGAGCCGGCAACGGGAGTGCCCGTTCACCGGCCAGCGACTGCCTCCCCCGCACCCGGTCCAGGGTGATCCGGTAGTTGTAGATGGTCGTTTCTTCCAGGTCCTCCGCCTTCATGGCCAGCCACTGATCGAGCCACTCATTCACGGTGACCTTATTCGGCGGTACCAACGTCCCTTCCTGGCGACGGTTGGTGATGCGCGCGCATTCGGCCTTCGCTTCCTTCAGCGTGCCGAATGTACGGGTTAGCTGCTTTCGCTTCCCGGTGGTGGGGTCAATGCCTACATCGATCACGAACCGGTACCGGACTTGTCCCTTTGCGTTCGGTGGCATTTCTTGATGCGGTTTCATCCTCGGCTACCCGGCCATGAACTGGAACCGGTTCATCATCGGGGAGGCCTGGCCCGCCGTGGTCGTCAACGAGCTGCTGGGTCCCCAGGGCCTGGCGCCCGCCAGGAGTGACGCCGCGAACGCCGCCGCCGTTGCCGCCTGCGACAGCCAGGACGGCGTCACGGACGGCGTCATCGCCGAGCCCCGTCGCTGCCACTTCGACGCCAGGAAGGTCAGCGGCCTCACCCCGCAGGAGGCCAAGGCCGTCAACCTGATCTGGGACGGCCCCCGTGGCGCACGCGGCAACCGCCTGTGGGGCGGCATCACACGCGGCACTTCTCCACCCTGCTGCCCGGCGGCAACGCCATGAGCCCGATGATCGAGACCTACGTCCGCTACTGGCTGGAGCAGGACGCCGGCTACGACTGGCGCCGCCACCTGACGATCGAGAACTTCCCCCAGGCTTTCGAGGCCTCCTACCGCAAGTTCCAGGCGACCGCCTCGACCGACAGCACCGATCTGTCGGCCGTTCGTCGCAACAACGGCAAGATCCTCTGCTACCTGGGGGTCAACGACCCACTGATCGTGCCCTTCGGCTCCTACAACTACCAGCAGCGCCTGTTCGACCGTTACGGCGTCGAGGGCACCCGGTCGTTCGTCCGCACCTTCTAATTCCCCAACGTCGGCACCGCCCCCGCTCTGACCGGCACCGCCCCGCCCCTGTCCCAGCTTCTGGACTCCCTCCAGACGTGGACCGAACGCGGCAAGGCGCCGCAGTCCTTCAACCAGAAGGACACCGCCGCGGGCGTCGAGCGGACCATCTGCGCCTACCCCGACACTGCCACCGCGGCGGGCTCCGACGCGCCTTGTCAGACGCGGACCACGGTCCCCGCCGACCTCGTCGACGCCTCCCTCACCACCAAGGACCGCCGCTGATCCACGCGAACGGGGTCACGCCCATACCGGGCGTGACCCCGTTTCCGTGCTTCCTGCAGCCGTTCAGGACGCCGCAGTCGATCGGTGCTCAGCTCACCGGGGTTGCCCCGCCCGACGCGAGGTCGAGGGCGATGTCCACGATCATGTCCTCCTGCCCGCCGACCAGGCCCCGGCGGCCGACCTCCAGCAGGAGCGCACGGGCGTCGACGCCGTAGCGCTGGGCGGCGAGCTCGGCGTGGCGCAGGAAGGAGGAGTAGACGCCCGCGTAGCCGAGGGTGAGGGTCTCGCGGTCCACCTGGACCGGGCGGTCGCGCAGCGGTCGTACCAGATCGTCGGCGGCGTCCTGGAGGGCGAGCAGATCGCAACCGTGCTTCCAGTCCTGGAGATTGGCCACGGCGATGAAGGCCTCGATGGGGCAGTTGCCCGCGCCGGCGCCCTGCCCGGCGAGGGACGCGTCGACGCGAGTGACGCCCTGCTCCACGGCGACGACGCTGTTCGCGACCCGACAGCGACAGGTTCTCGTGCGCGTGTACGCCGATCTCGGTGGCCGGGTCGAGGACGTCGCGGTAGGCGCGGACGCGCTCGCGCATGCCGTCCATGGTGAGCCGGCCGCCGGAGTCGGTCACGTACACGCAGTGGGCGCCGTAGGACTCCATGAGCTTGGCCTGGGCGGCGAGTTCGGCGGCCGGGGCCATGTGGCTCATCATCAGGAAGCCGGAGACGTCCATGCCGAGGTCGCGGGCCTTGGCGATGTGCTGGGCGGAGATGTCGGCCTCGGTGCAGTGGGTGGCGATGCGGACCGAGCGGACGCCCAGGGCGTGGGCGCGTTCGAGTTCGGCGATCGTGCCGATACCGGGCAGGAGGAGGGTCGTGAGCACCGCGTCCTCGATCGCGTCCGCCGCCGCCTCGATCCACTCCCAGTCGGTGTGGCTGCCGGGGCCGTAGTTGAGCGACCCGCCCGCCAGGCCGTCGCCGTGCGCGACCTCGATCGCGTCGACACCCGCCGCGTCCAGGGCGGCTGCGATGCGGCCCACGTCGACCGGGTCGATGCGGTGCCGGATGGCGTGCATGCCGTCGCGCAGGGTGACGTCCTGGATGTACAGGCTGCGGCTCATCGGTGGGCCTCCACGGGAACGGCGCTGCGCCGGGCGATCGACTCGGCGACCCGCAGCGCGGCCGACGTCATGATGTCGAGGTTTCCGGCGTAGGCCGGCAGGTAGTGGGCGGCACCTTCGACTTCGAGGAACACCGAGATCCGGGTGGTCACCGGACCGGCGCTGTCGGGCACCAGGGTGTGCACCGGTTCGTCCTCGGCGACGGGGGCGAACTGCACCTCCTGCTTGAGGCGGTAGCCGGGCACGTACTGGGCCACGCGATCGGCCATCTCCTTGACGGAGGCGCGCACGGCGTCCTGGTCGACGTCACCGGTGAGGCAGAGCACGGTGTCCCGCATGATCAGGGGCGGCTCGGCGGGGTTGAGGATGATGATCGCCTTGCCGCGCGCGGCGCCGCCGACGGTCTCGATGGCGTGGGAGGTGGTCTCGGTGAACTCGTCGATGTTGGCACGGGTGCCGGGTCCGGCCGACTTGGAGGCGATGGAGGCCACGATCTCCGCGTAGTGGACGTCGGTCACCGCGGAGACGGCGGCGACCATGGGGATGGTCGCCTGGCCGCCGCAGGTGACCATGTTCAGGTTGTCGGCCCCGGCGTCGAGGTGCTCCTCCAGATTGACCGGCGGCACGACGAACGGGCCGATGGCCGCGGGCGTGAGGTCGATGAGCTTCTTGCCGTACGGCGCCAGCTTGTGGGCGTTGGCCAGGTGGGCCTTGGCCGAGGTGGCGTCGAAGACGATCTCGATGTCGTCGAAGTGCGGCATCGAGATCAGCCCGTCGACTCCCTCATGGGTCGTGGGGACCCTGAGGCGGGCGGCGCGCGCGAGGCCGTCGGACTCCGGGTCGATGCCGACCATGGCGCCGACCTCCAGGGTGTCCGACAGACGCAGGATCTTGATCATCAGGTCGGTGCCGATGTTGCCGGACCCGATGATGGCGACCTTGGTCTTCGTCATGCGTCTCTCTTTTCGGAGGGTGCGGCTTTCTCGGAGAAGGCGGCGGTGACCTCGCCGAGCGAGCTGATCTCGGCGCGGATCCGGGTGCCGGGAGGAGTGGGGACCATGGGGCCGAGCGCGCCGGACAGGACGACCTGGCCCGCGCGCAGCGGATCGCCGAACTCCCGTGCCGTACGGGCCAGCCAGGCCAGCGCGTTCAGCGGGTCGCCGAGGCACGCGGCGCCGGAGCCCTCGGAGACGAGCACGTCGTCGGCGTACAGCCGCATGGTGGTCTCGCGGGGCTCGAACTCGTCGAGGATGAGCCGGTGTTCGGCGAGGACGAACAGTCCGCTGGAGGCGTTGTCCGCGACCGTGTCGGTGAGGGTGATGTCCCAGTCGGCGATGCGGCTGTCGACGATCTCCAGCGCGGCGACCGCGTAGTCCACAGTCGCCCGTACCCGCGCCGGGGTCAGGTCGCCCTCGGCCAGGTCCTCCTTGAGCACGAAGGCGATCTCCGCCTCGGCCTTGGGCTGGAGCAGCCGCCCAGACGGCACCTCGGGCAGACCCGAGACGTCCATGTCGGCGAAGAGCACACCGAAGTCGGGCTGGTCGACGCCGAGTTGCTGCTGCACGGCGGGTGAGGTCAGGCCGATCTTGCGGCCGACGACGACCGCGCCGTCCGCCAGCCTGCGACGGTTGAGCTCCTGTTGTACGGCGTAGGCGGCGGCGATGTCGTGTGCGCCGAGGAGGTCCCGTACGGGCGGGACGGGGCGGCCCTCGTCCAGGGCGGTGGCGAGCCGTGCGGCGGCGCGGACCACGGCCTGTGCGTCAACTGGCGTGTGCGTCATGCCGGTCACCGCCCCTCTGCCGTGGCCACGGCGAACCCGGCGATCCACGCGGGGATGGCCTCATAGAAGCGGGAGGTCATCTCGTACGGCCCGGTGGCGGCGAGGGAGGCGAACGCGGCGATCCACGTGCGGACCTCGTGGGCGGAGCCGCCGGCCTCCTTGGCCATCCCCTCCACGGTCCAGGAGTCGAACTCCGCCAACTCGCCTTGTTCCAAGTGGTCGAGGAGACGGTTGTCCCAGGCGGGGTTGATCGGGATCATCGCGCTCGACCCGGCGGCGTAGTCACGCCCCGCCTGGACGACTCGCTGCTCGCCCTTCGCGCGCTGCTCGGGCGTCGGCGGGTGGCCCTCGATGAGCGCGTCGGCGACTCGGGGCGGTGCCCCGTCCAGGACCGGGACGGGCGGATCGTGCGAGAGACCGCCGGAGGCGAGGAACAGCACCCGGCGGTCGAGGTGGCCGGCCGCTTGCCCGATCGCGGTCCCCAGGGCCCTGATGCGGCTCACCGGACCCAGCGGTGTGGCCACGCCGTTGACGAAGACGGGCACGACCGGAACCTGGTCGATGCCGCCGAAGAGGACCTCAAGCGGCTGCGCGAAGCCGTGGTCGACGGTCATTCGGGCCGACACAGTGAGGTCGATACCTCTGTCGAGCACACCCTGGGCCAGAGCCTTCGCGGCTTCGGTGTCGACCGACAGCGGTCCCGCGGCCGTACCGAAGTCGCCTACCGCGTGTGCCTCGGTGGCCAGGCAGAACGGCGGCATCTCCTTGTAGAAGAAGCCGTTGTAGTGGTCGGGAGCGTAGAGCACGACCAGGTCCGGGTCGAAGGCACGGATGAAGGTCCGCGCCGTGTCGACGGCCTCGTCGACACGGGCCAGGACCTCCGGGTCGGGGTCGTTCTTGCCGATGAGGGGCGAGTGGGACAGCCCGACGGCTGCTGCGGGCATGGGCGTTCCTATCGGTGAGAGGGGGAATCCGACGGGTGGATGACGAGCTTTCCGGTCAGCCCGCCGTCGATCATGAGCTGGAATCCCTTGTGGATGTCCGTGAGGGGCAGGGTCCGGTCGATCACCGGGCGGACCCCGGTCGCGTCGAGCATGCGCAGCATCGCCACCAGCTCGGCGCGGGTGCAGCCGGTGGAGCCGAGGATGCGCTGCTGGAGGTAGAAGACGCGGCCCAGGTCGGCGGGCGGGTTGGTGCCGCTGGTGGCTCCGGCGATCACGACCGTGCCGCCGGGCCGCAGCGACTTCAGCGAGTGCGACCAGGTCGCCTCCCCGACCGTCTCGATGACGACGTCGACCTTCTCGGGCAGCCGCTCGCCGGTGGGCAGCGCGGCCCGGGCGCCCCAGGCGAGGGCCTCAGCGCGCTTGTCCTCGCTGCGGCTTGTGGCGTAGACGACGGCACCCGCGGCCACCGCGAGCTTGATCGCGGCGGAGGCGACACCGCCGCCCGCGCCCTGCACCAGCACCCGGTCGCCGGCGGTGATCCGGGCCTGGGTGAACAGCATCCGGTAGGCCGTGGTCCAGGCGACCGGCAGACAGGCGGCCTCGTCGAACGACAGCCACGCGGGCTTGGGAACCAGGTTGCGGGTCGGGACCGTGACGTACTCCGCGAAGGCACCGTCGTGCTGCTCGGACAGCAGCGCCCGGTTCGGGTCCAGCGTCTCGTCGCCGCGGCCGGCGTCCGGGTCGCCGAGCACCGGGTGGACGATCACCTCGTTGCCGGCCTCGTCGTATCCGGCCGCGTCGCAGCCGAGGACGATCGGGAGCCGCTCGGGCGGGTGGCCGACGCCCCGCAGGGTCCACAGGTCGTGCATGTTGAGCGAGGAGGCCACGACACGGACCCGGGACCAGCCGGGCTTCGGTGCGGGCTCCGGTACGTCGTCGCGCAACGCGAGCCCGGAGAGGGGGTCGGTGGCGCTCTGGGATATGGCGATAGCGGCAAGCACGAGATCAAGGTGACGGGGGCACGGTGCTGGCTCCAGCTTGTGTGCCGCTGTGCAGCACGGAGGCCGTCGTAGTCGTGTCCGGGGCTGCGCCACTTTCGGGGTGAACGCCGATGGCCGACGGCCAGGTCTCGTACCTGTGCCGTCGGCCGTCGTGGAGGGAAGTGGGCTCAGTGAGGCATGTCGTCCAAGGCCGTGGGGAGATCGGCCAGCCAGGACGGTTCCGCCGTGAACAGGACGACGCTGCCGTTCGGCAGGTCCGCTTCCGCGACCCGGCGGAAGCCGCCCGCTTGGAAGGCGGCCTGGAGGGCCGTGTCGTCCTCGGCCGGCGCGGCGACCACACGGCGGCAGTGCGGGTCGGCGGCGAACAGCGCGGGGACGAGGTCGTTCAGCAGCCGACCGGCCATGTTCCGCGCGTCCTGGACCAGGACCAGCCCAACGGCGATGTCATACGCGCCGTACGGGTAGCAGGCACGCAGCGGATGGCGCTGGACGCGGTACAGCCGCAGCTCGACCGGTGTGCCGCCGCCGCGCGGGGCGACGGCGTACGCGTGGACGCCGTGACCGGCGTCGACGAGTGGACGCAGGGTCCAGCCGTCGCCGAGGACGGGCTCGGGCGGCGGCTGCACGTCGGGCAACGTGGTCATGACGGGCTCACACCGCGTCGGCGGCCGGCTCGGCATCCGCCTCGACCAGTCGGCGCAGTTCGCCCTTGGCCAGCTTGCCGCTGGCGTTGCGGGGCAGTTGGTCGACGAGCAGGAGGCGGGTGGGGAGCTTGTAGCGGGCGAGGTGCCGGCCGGCGAACTCCCGTACCTCTTCCAGCGTGAGCGAGGTTCCGGGCGCACAGGTGAGAACGGCCTGGGCGGTTTCGCCCCACTTCGGGTCGGGGACGCCGATGACGGCCGCCTCCAGGACGCCGGGGCAGGCGGCGAGGACGCGCTCCACCTCGGCCGGGTAGATGTTCTCGCCACCGCTGATGATCATGTCCTTCAGCCGGTCGACGATGTAGTAGAAGCCCTCCTTGTCACGGTGGGCGATGTCGCCGGTGTGGAACCAGCCGGCGTCGTCGAAGGCGGCGCGGGTCGCCTCCGGGTTGTTCCAGTAGCCGGGGGTGACGTTGGGTCCGCGGACGCAGATCTCGCCGCGGGTGTCGGCCTCGGCGATCCTGGCGCCGGTGACGGGATCGGCGAGACAGATCTCGGTGTACGGCATAGGGGCGCCGGCCGAGCCCGCCTTCTCCAGCGTCAGCTCGGCGGGCAGGTACGTGGCGAAGGGGGCCGTCTCGGTGAGCCCCCAGGCCTGCTGGAGCAGGATGCCGCGTTCGGCGTAGTCCTTGATCAGCTGCGGCGGGACGGGGGCGCCCGCGACCACCGCCGAGCGCAGGGCTCCCAGGTCGGCCTCGGCGAAGCCGGGTGTGCGGGCGAGGGCGCCGTACATGGCGGGGACCGCGAAGAAGGCCGTCACCCGGTGCTGAACGAGATCCTCCAGACACTGGGCGGGGTCGAAGCCGCGGCGCAGGACGACCGTGCCGCCACGCAGAAGGGTGCGCAGGGTCAGGGCGTTGAGGCCGCCGATGTGGAAGAGGGGGGCGACGGCCAGGTTCACGTCGTCGGAGCGGGTGTCCACCATGCTGTCGACGTTGACCGCGTTCCACCACAGGTTGCCGTGGGTGAGCATGACGCCCTTGGGGCGGCCGGTGGTGCCGGAGGTGTACATCAGGGCGCCGAGGTCGTCGTCGTGCAACGGCACCGGCTCCCGTTCGGGCCGGCCGGGGCCGAGCAGCTCCGACAGCGGCGTCCACGCGGCGGCGGGTGCCTCGATGGCCGGGCAGGCGGGGTCGGTGTCGACCAGGATGTGGCGGCGGGCGGGGATGTCGCCGAAGACCGACTCCACCAGTTCGCGGTGTCCCTCCTCGACCACCAGCGTGTGGGCTCCGCTGTCGGTGAGGAGGTGGCGTACTTCGTCGGCGGCGAGGCGGAAGTTGACGGGGACGAAGACGGCCCCGAGGTGGGCGGCGGCGAACAGCGTGTGGAAGAAGGTGGCGCTGTTGAAGCCGAGGTAGGCGATCCGGTCGCCGCGGCGCAGTCCCTGCTCGGCGAGCCCGGCGGCCAGTTCGATGGCGGCGCGGCTGAGCTGGGCGGCGGAGAACTCCTGGCCCTCGTGGACGAGGGCGGTGGGCGTGGGGTACTTGGCTCTGCGGTGCAGGGCGGCTGCGGGGCTGATGTCGACGGCGGCCATACGGCGGCTCCTTCGATGGCTGTCGTACGAAAGCGGAGGGTGTCGTACAGGAGGCGGAGGTTTCTACAGGCCTGCGCCGCCGGCGGCGGTGCGGAAGCCGCGCACGGCGATGCCGCCGTCGGCGGGGATGACGGCTCCGGTGACGGTGCCGCTGTTGGTGCGGGAGGCGAGCAGGACGTACGGGCCGGTGAAATCCTCGGGCTCGACGCTGCAGTCGTACAAGGGGATGAGAGGCGGCTGCTTGTCGCCGGACGCCTCGTTCTTGGCGAAGGAGGCCTCCAGCGTGCGGTCCTGCAGTCCCAGGCTCTCGGGGCCGCGCAGCTTGGTGCGCATACCGCCGACGGCGACGCCGTTGACGCGGACCTTCGGCGCCAGTTCGTAGGCGAACTGGCGGAGCAGGCCGAGGCAGGCGTGTTTGCTGGCGGTGTAGAGGGAGCCGCCGCCGTCGGTGTGGAAGGAGGCGTTGGAGAGGGTCATGACGATGCTCCCGCGACTGCGCACCAGTGCCCGCCAAGCAGCCTCCACGGCCAGGACGTATCCCTTGACGTTGATGCCGAAGACCTCGTCGAACGCCTCGGACAGCTCCTTGCCGGACAGCCGGGTGACGCTGCGGTGGTAGTCCCAGATTCCGGCATTCGGAACGAGGATGTCCAGCTTGCCGAAGCGCTCGACGGTGGCCTCGACCGCCCGGTGCAGGTCGTCCGGGGAACGCACGTCACCCGTGACGGTCAGCACCCCGTCCGGGAGGTCGCCCAACTGCTCCGCATCCCGGTCCAGTACGGCGACGTGCGCCCCCTCGGCCAGATAGCGCAGAGCGACCGCGCGTCCGATGCCCGAGCCGCCGCCGGTGATCAGGGCGACCTCGCCCTCCAGCCAGCCGCCCATCACCGGGCACCGAGGAAGTCGGTGACGAGGCGCTCGAACTCGGCCTGCCGTTCCAACTGCACCCAGTGCCCGCAGCCGCCGAAGACGTGCAGCTGGACGTCGCGGATCTGCTTGAGCATGAGCTGGGCGCCGTCGAGGGTGATCGTACGGTCGTCGCGGCCCCACAGCAGCAGGGTCGGCGCCTTGATCCTGTGGACGCGCTGCCAGAGCGGGTCCATGCCGTGCCGCTTGGCGAAGGCCGCGTTGTAGGCGTGGTAGAAGGCGATGTGGGACTCGTCGAGGGAGGCCTCGTAGCGGGCCTGGACGGTGTCCTCCCAGCGCTTCGGTTCGGCGGTCATGACGCGGATGAAGTCCCGCATCTTCTTCACCGTCGGGCCTTCGCCGTTGTAGTAGCGGAACATCGCCTTCTGGCCCTCGGTCGGGGTCGGCCCGAACGGCAGCCAGCCGCCCCCCGGCGCCATCAGTACCAGCTTCTCGACGCGCTCGGGGGCTTCGAGTGCGGTGGCGATGGCGGCGGCGCCGCCGAGGCTGTTGCCCAGCAAGTGGAACCGGTCGATGCCGAGGGCGTCCAGCGTCTGTAGCAGCGCGTCGACCGTGATCTCGGTGATGCTACGGGCGTCCAGGTCCGCCTCGGTCGGACGGTAACTGCCGCCGAAACCGGGCTGGTCGGGCAGCACGACCCGGAAGTGCGGGGTGAGGGCGGCCAGGTTCTGGTGGTAGTTGGCCACCGCGCTCGCGCCGGGACCGCCGCCGTGCAGCATCACCAGCACCGGGCCCTCGCCGGCCTCGCTGACCGCGACGGTCCCGAGCGTCGTCCGCACGGTGTGCTCGACGAGCTTCGGCTCTTCAGTCTGTGCAGTGCTCACGTGGGTCTCCGGTCGGTCATCACAGGAAGGTGCTGATGTTCTTGGCGAGCAGGACGTTCTGGTCGAGCAGGATCGTGCGGCGGGCGATGAGCAGGCCGCCGTCCTCGGTGCGCCGCAGGACGTCGGTGCGACCGCCGGCGTAGAGGTCGACCTCGCGCTCCAGCCGGTTGCGATAGCAGAGGAACGCCGACTCGGCGACGTACTCACCGCTCGCCTCGCCCGGCCATACCGTCACGTTGGTGATCAGATGCCGGGTCCGCGAGGGCGGGTCCTCGGCCCACGCCATGCCCGAGTCGAAGCGGCGGATCCGCCAGGCCAGACTCGCCTTGGTCTCGTCGAAGATCGCCACCTCGCCGGGCGAGCCGTCGGCCAGGGCCTGCTGACGGCGCAGCCGGTTGGTGCGCACCGGCGCCCAGTAGTGCAGGTCGTCGGCGAACAGCTCCAGCCAGTCCGCGTAGCGGTGCTGGTCGAGGAGTTGTGCCTCAACTGCGTACAGTCGCTGCACCTCGAAGTGGAGGCGGATGTCGTCGTAGGAGACCGTCGAGGCCTCGTCGACCGCCGGCTCCGGGTGAATACTCATCGGTGGGTCCTCCAGCGGGCCGCGCTCGGTTCTGTCATTCCAGCGCGGAGAGGGTGGTTCGGAGAGCGCGTGTGCCGGTGTGTGGCACGGCGGGGGTCAGCGCCTGAGCAGCGCCCGCAGGTCCGTGTTCTCGTCGGCCAGGTGCACCGGGTCGACCACGGTGCGGCGGTCGACGAGACGGCGAGCGGCCTTGATGTCCCGGGCGCGGTCGATGGCGGCCGCGGCCACCACCCGATCACCGCGCAGCCCGAAGACGGTGAAGGCAGCGCTGTCCTCAGGCGCGCCGCGCCGCACGGTCCGCTCGGCGTCAGCCATCGTGCCGACCGCTTCCAGGCGCGAGCCGTGCCGGTCGGACCAGAACCACGGCGCACCGGGCTCCGGAACAGGGCGGCCGAGGATGCCGCGGGCGGCGGCCTCGCCCCCCTGCTGGGCAGCCTCCCAGTGCTCGTGCCGTACGCGATGCCCGTCCCGACGGGCCACATCACCGACGGCGAAGACGTTCGGATGGGAGGTGCGCTGACCGGCGTCGACCACGATGCCGTTGTCCACGGCGAGTCCGCCGGCCTCGGCCAGTTCGGTGGCCGGCCGGATGCCGATGCCGACCACCACCGTGTCGGCGGCGATGGCCTCGCCATACCCGTGGAGGTGCAGCAGAGCGCCTCCGGTCCGGGCCTCGACGCGCTCGACGCCGGCGGTGATCACTTCGATGCCCTCGGCGGAGTGCCTGAGGTGCAGGGCGCTCGCGATGTCGTCCCCTACCACCGCGGCCAGTGGCACCGGCACCGGGTCGATCAGGGTGACGCGGCAGCCCAGGGCCTGGGCGACGGCCGCGGTCTCGGCGCCGATCAGTCCGGCCCCGACCACGGCCACCCGGGCACCGGGCAGCAGGCGTTCCCGCAGCCACTCGGCGTCCTCCCAGGTACGCAGCAGGTGGACGGCCGGGTCGTCGCCGCCGGGCACGGGCAGCGCGCGGGGCGTGCCGCCGGTGGCCAGCACGATCATGTCGGTGCCCACGATCGACCCGTCGATCAGCTCCAGGCCGCCCTCGTGTGGGCGGAGCGCCCGGACCCGCGTGCCCTCGCGCAACTCGACGCGCTGCTCCTCGTACCACCGCTCCGGCCGCAGCAGGACGTCGTCGCGCCGGGCCTTGCCGAGCAGTACGTCCTTGCTGAGTGGCGGCCGGTCGTACGGCAGTCCGTGCTCGGCGGAGTACAGCGTGAGCTCACCGTCGTAGCCCTGGGCGCGCAGGGCGTCGCAGGTGGAGACGGCGGCCAGGCCCGCGCCGACGACGGCGATGCGCTGCGGGTGGGTCATGCGGTGGCCTCCTGGCCGGGGTGCAGCCAGATGCCGCCGTCGCGGACCTCGACCCGGTGGGTACCTGCGGCGACGGTGGCGGGCATGCACTGAGGTTCGCCGGACTTCAGGCAGAAGCGGGCGCTGTGCAGCGGACACTCCACCTCGCCGTCCTCTATCCAGCCCTCGGACAGCGAGGCTTGGCCATGGGAGCAGGTGTCGTCGAGGGCGTAGTAGGCGCCGCCGTCGTGGAAGACGGCGATGGCGCCGCCGTGGCCGGTGGTCTCGGCGGCCACCTTCAGCGCCTCGCCCTCCTCGATGTCGCCCACCTCGGCGACGCGGATACCGGTACCGGTGGTGCTCGTGCTCATCAGCTGTCCTTCTCGTGCCAGGCCGGCGTGTTCATCAGGTCGCGCCAGCGGGTGTAGAAACCGCGGGCGGCACCGTCGCTGTAGAGGCGGCCGGTCGTGCCGGGATGGATGCCGTCCTCCGTCTGAAGCCCCAGGCCCATCTGGTAGTTGAGAGTCATGGAGCCGGACACGAAACCGTGGGCCGTGGCCTGGACCTCGCTCCAGTTCTCGCCGTCGTCCTGCTCGAAGATGCCGGTTGGCCCGAACGTCCGCAGGTTGTAGATCCGTTGGGCGTCCTTGACCTCGTCCGGCATGGACTTGTCGACGAGTGTCCAGGCCCAGACCTCCATCTTGTCCGGCCCCTTCGGATGCCAGACACGGATGGACCCGTTGACCGGGAGGTACGAGAAGTTCGGGAAGACCGTGCCGTGACCAGTGGTCATCGGGCCTTCGACGCGGGCGTCACCGAGGCGTTCGCGCAGCGCGGCGTAGTCGTAGTGGCCGTGTACGACCCGGTCGTCGAAGCGGCTCTTCGGGTGGGTGGGGAAGCCGTGCCCGTGGCCGAGCGGGTCGGTGTACTGCCTTCCCGGCGTCTGCACGATCTCGGCCTTGGGGCCCTTGCCAGTGGGAGACATGACCATCAGCGCCGAGGCGTGCGAGATGTTGACGTGGTACCAGTCGGAGGCGAATTGCTCTGCGGCGAGCTTCCAGTTGCCCTCCAGCACCCACTTGTGCACCCCGCCGACCACCTCGGTGCCCTCCGGGTCCCGGTCGAGCATCGCGTCCAGATACCAGGCGAGGCCGCCCAGCGCCTCGCGCAGCGACGGGGCCTCGGGGTTCCAGGTCGCGAAGACGAGTCCCTTGTACATGTCGAGCTGGGCGACTTCGATCAGACCCCACTGGTCCTGGTCGAAGTGGGCCGGATAGTCCTCGCCGTTGGGTACGTTGATCAGCTTGCCGGAGGTGTCGTACGCCCAGCCGTGATAGCTGCACGTGAACGCCTTCGTGGCGCCCGCGTCGGCGCGGCAGACCCGCATGCCCCGGTGGCGGCAGGCGTTGAGGAAGGCCCGCAGCTTCCGGTCGCGGCCCATCGTGACGATGACCGGGTCCTCGCCCATGTACGTGGTGAAGAAGTCGCCGGGCTTGCTGAACTGGCTCTCGTGCGCGAGGAACAGCCAGCTCGGCGCGAAGACGCGGCGCAGCTCCTGCCGGTGGAGGCCGGTGTCGCTGAAGATCGTCCGGTCGATGAGGCCCCGGTCCAGGTCGAAGTAGGCGCCGACGTCGGCGGAAGGCTCGCGGACACGAGCCGGACGGTCCGCCGGACGGACAGGGGTGGATGTCATCGGTGGGCCTCCTCGCACGTGGGAATCTGCGGCGCTGAGGCGGTCGGGGCCGCGGTGCCATGTCGCTGCATGGGCACAGGAGACGTCGCCCGGCGATGCCCTGCCCAGCCATCGTGCCGAGATATGGAACAGCACCGAGGCTTCGCCCGTTTACAACCCCGAAATGGTCACCTACATTGGACATGCGTCCATTTTAATGTGTCGCCCTGATCGTCATCGGAGCCCGCCATGCCAGTCCACTCCCCTCCTTCGCACCACAGCGAGCCCGCACCCGAGTGCGAGCCGGACACCGCGCCGGCACAGCAGACCGCCGTCGACAAGGCACTCACCCTTCTGAAGTTCCTCGCCGAGCTGGACGGCGAGATCGGCGTGAGCGAGCTGGCCCGCCGGACCCGCATGAGCAAGTCGACGACCTTCCGGCTGCTGGGCATCCTCCAGCGCAACGACCTCGTCGAGCGGGTCGGCAGCGACTACCGGCTGGGCGCGCAGCTCTTCGACATCGGCAGCCGGGCCTACGGCCCCCACACCCCGCTGCTCCAGGAGCGGCTGCTGCCCCACCTGGCGGACCTGTACGAGCTGACCCACGAGACCGTGCACCTCGCCGTGCTCCACGGCACGCACATCGTCTACGTCAACAAGCTCAGCGGCCACCGGGCGGCCCGCTCGCCCTCCAGGATCGGCGCCCGCCTGCCCGCCTACTGCACGGGGGTCGGCAAGGCTCTCCTGGCGTTCGACCACGACGCCGCCGAGGCGGCCATCGAGGCGGGGCTTCCCGCCCGCACCGAGTACACCCTGAGCGACTCCGACCGCTTCCGGGCCGACCTGCGCCGCATCCGCCAGGACGGCATCGCCTACGACCGCCAGGAAGCCGCCCTCGGCCTCACCTGCGTCGCCGTACCGATCATGGGGCCCGCCGGTCGCCCCGTGGCAGCTCTGTCCATCGCCGGCGCGGACCGGCGCTTCGACCCCGCCCGCTTCGCCCCGGCCCTGCGCCGCGTCGCCTTCGAAGCGGGCCGGACGATCACCGCGGCGAAGGCGCGGCAGGCGGCACCCGCCGGGCTCGGCGGCCTTCTGGGAGCCTGACCCGCACCAGATCCACTCCCCCAGCGGCCTGCCCGCCGTGACCACGCTTCCGGTCCGGGCCTTACGCACCAAGCAGACGTGCCGACCGACGGCGCACCATCCCGGCGCTCAGTGCCGACCGCCGCCATGCGTGCGCGCGACGGTCGTTCCGCCGGTACCGGGCTGCACCCTCGGCACACTCACCACGATGTGCACCAGACTCTCGCCGTCCAACGACTCGTACACATGCGGGCGGTCGCCCGGATAGCGGACGAAGTCGCCGGCCGACAGTTCTACCGGAGCGTCGGCGGGGCCCACGCGCACCCGGCCGCTGATGACGTACAGATGCTCCAGAGTGCCCACCGGGTGCGGCTCGGACGGCTTGCCCGCACCTTCAGAGTCCCGGCTGATGCGCACCAGATAGTTCTCGATGACACCGGATCCGTAGACGTGGTCCAGCGAGCGGGACTCGTAGCCTGCGTGCCGCTGCCAGACGACGTCGTCGCCCCGCTGCACGGTCATCACCTGTTCGCGCTCCGCCACGAGCCTGGTGACGGGCACGCCGAGCGCGGTCGCGATGGAGAACAAGGTGTCCACCGTGGGGTTACCCGCCCCCTGCTCCAGGTTCGACAGGGTCTGCTTCGCAAGCCCCGCCTGCCGGGCCAGTTCGGCCAGGGACAGACCCCGCTGCTCTCGGAGAAGGCGCACATTGCGTGCCACCACGGCGTTTCCTTCGGACACGCCATCACTCTAAGCGCAGGTCGGAAACCGGCGGCCCCCGGCCATGACGAGCACTCCGGCGAAGCACACATATCGCAGCCGCCTTCGGCGTGCCGGAGGACGGCACGACCGCGTGCACGGCTTTCGGCCAGGCGTCACCTTTCTGCGCATCACGTCCCCGCTGTGGTGTGGATCACCGGCCTCCCATGCCACAGTCCAACCGGAATCGAGCCGCTCATGTCCGAAGCCGTCAGCAGTCCGCCCACGCACCCCGACACAACACCGAGCGACACGAGGACGGTGTCGCGGGTCGCCGTCGCGAGCCTCATCGGCACCACGGTCGAGTACTACGACTTCGCGGTGTACGGCACCGCCGCCGCGCTCGTCCTGGGCCCGGCCTTCTTCCCGTCCGGCAGCACCACGGTCCAGACCCTCGCCGCCTTCCTCACCTTCGCGGCCGCGTTCCTGGCCCGCCCCGTGGGCGTGGTGCTGTTCGGCACCATCGGCGACCGGCTGGGCCGCAAGCGGGCACTGGTCATCTCGCTTCTCCTGATGGGCGTGGCGACGGTAGGCGTCGGGCTGCTGCCGACGTACGAGACCGCCGGCCTGCTCGCCCCCGTCCTGCTGGTGACGCTCCGTCTGTTGCAGGGCGTCAGCATGGGCGGCGAGTGGGGCGGCGCGGTGCTGCTGGCCGCCGAGCACGCACCCCCGGGGCGCCGGGCGATGTTCGCGTCGATCCCGCAGGTCGGCCCCTTGCTGGGCTTCCTGCTGTCCAGCGCGGTGATTCTGCCAACCCTCTCCATCGCCGGGCGCGACGGCTTCGCGGCCGGGGCATGGCGCGTGCCCTTCCTGCTGAGCGCACTGCTGATCGTCATCGGTCTCTGGGTGCGTACGAGGGTCACCGAATCTCCGGTGTTCGCGGAGCGGGGACGTACCGCAGAAGCAACCCCCCGATTCCCGCTCGGCACTCTGCTCAAGGAACACCCCGGCCGGCTGCTGCTCGGTATCGGCGCCGGGATCGGCGGCTCCTCGGTCTACTACCTGACGGTCGTCTACAGCATCTCGTACGGGCCGAAAGCCCTTGGCATCTCCCAGGGCACGATGCTGACCGCCGCGAGCGTGGGAGCCTTCGCTGCCGCCGCCACGACCATCCCCGCCGCCCGGCTGGCCGACCGGGTCGGCAGACGACCCGTGATCCTGGCAGGCGCGATCGGATGCGTGCTGTGGGCACTGCCCATGTTCGGGGCGCTGAACACCCGCAACGGGCTCGTCATCACAGGGGCGTTCACGGTCGGCCTGGTCCTGTTCACGCTGATGTTCGCGCCGATCGCGGCATTCCTGCCGGAGCTGTTCCCGGCCCGGCTGCGCTACACGGGCGCCTCCGCGACGTTCATCCTCGCCAACACGCTCGGCGGCGGCTTCGCCCCGCTGGTCGCCACCTGGCTGAACAGCCACTGGGCGTCGCCGCTGGCGCTGGGCGCCTACGCGGGCGGGCTGTGCCTCGTCAGCCTGGCGTGTGTCCTGGCTCTTCCCGAGACCCGGGACGGAGAGTTCGAGCTCTGACAAACATGGGCGGCCGCTCACCTGAGCGGCCACCGTCAGCGCCGCCCAGCATTGCGTGCTCCCCCGGCGGGGCCGCGCAGCCGGGGCGGGTCAGCGATTGGTCCACCGCTGCATGTGTTCGGGGTAGCGATCCCCGCGGACATCGACCCGGTCGGCCGCCTCGGTGATCTCCTTCAGATCCTCCGGGGTGAGCTCGACGTCGACCGCGGCAGTGTTCTCCCGCAAGCGGTGGATCTTCGTGGTGCCGGGGAGTCGAAGTGCTCGACCTTCCCGGCCCGATGAGCTCCCTCACTACGCCGGCGACCTCTTCGATGGGCACGTCGGGATCGACGCGGTGCTGATAGGGCAGGTCGATACTGTCCACACTGTCCACGCCCAGCCGGCGCAGGGTGCCCTCCACGGTTGCGCGGATGTGCGCGGGGCGGCTGTCCAGGCCGATGGAGCCGGTGCCGTCGAGGAGAAGCCGAACTTGGTGGCGATGACGACGTCCTCGCGCACCGGCGCCAGGGCCTGCAAACAGCCAGCACCCCCCTCAGAAGCATCCCGCGGGCCGCTTCTCCCGGCCGGCGAAGAGGCCACTGTCGTACGGCTCGAACCGCGCCGGCTCCCGATACGGCGGCGCCGCGTCGTCCTCCACGACCGCCGCCGACAGGCGGTGGTCGATTAGCCGGACCACCGGGCCACCTCCCTGTATGTCAGACGTGAACCGCTGTGCAGGACCGGCAGATTGTTCAGTGGCCTGGCGGGGTTACTTACAAATCCCCGCCCGCCCAAGACTCTCTCCCAGCCGGTGACGCCCACGTCACCCGCACCCCACCGCAAGCGGCCCCAGGCACTCCCCCTTGCCCGGGGCCGCTTCGCGCGCCGACGCGCGCCACGCACCTCGTTGACCGGGGAAGAGAGAGCTCCTTTGCCGTACAAGCCGAACAAGCCGAACAAGCACAGACTGCACAAGTACCGCACCCGGGCCGTGACGTACGGCTCAGTCGCGCTCCTGGCGGTAGCCGGGCTCACCATCACCACGGCCCTCGCCGTCACCTCGCGAACGGGCACGGCCCCCCAACCCGCGACCGTCCTGCCCGGTGCCACCACACGCGTCACCCTCGTCACCGGTGACACCGTCGGCGTGACCGGCGGCACCCGGGTCGTCGGCGTGGACCGGGGCAAGGGCCGCGCGAAGGTCCCGTACTCGATCCAGAGTTTCGGGGGGCACACATCGTCATCCCCGACGACGCGGCCCCGCTGATGGCGAGCGGACGCCTTGATCGGCGGCTGTTCGACGTGACCCAGCTGGTCGCCGACGGCTACGACGATGCCCGCCGCCGTACTCTGCCGCTGATCGTCTCCTACCAGGACTCCGCGAGAGCGGCGGACGGAGCCAAGCGTGGGCTGCGGTCGGCGGGTGTCGAGGTAGAGCGCCAGCTGCCCGCCGTGCACGGCGAGTCGGTGACCGCCGAGAAACCGGACGTCGCCTCGGTGTGGGCCGCATTGACCCGGCCGACCAGGGACGCCCTCACCACTGAGCGAGGCGTGGCCCGGATCTGGCTGGACGCCGCTCCAGGGACGCCTTCATCGCCGCGTTGAAGGATCGGCTCAAGGGGCGCGAAGGTGTCGACACGGCCACCCTCGACGACACGTTCGCCGACCCGGCCTCCCGCACCGCCGCTTTGGACGACATGGCCTTCACCACCGACGGTGGACTGCGAGTGACCTTCGACCGCGGCGAGGTGGGTGCCCCGGCCGCCGGGACCTACCTGGTGCCCTTCCCCAAGGAGACGATCACCCCCTGGCTGTCCGCGTTCGGACGTCGTCTCCAGCAGCAGACCATGACACCCAGCCGTTCGCTCGACCTGGGCGCGGCGCCCATCCCCGCACCGGCCGTCCCCACCCACACCGCCTCCGGCGACGACGACACCGACTGCAAGAAGGTCACGTGCATCGCGCTGACCTTCGACGACGGGCCGGCGGCGCCGGAGACCGCGACCCTGCTGACCTCCCTGGCGCAGTACAACGCGCGTGCCACCTTCTTCACCGTCGGCCAGAACGTCGCCGCCCACCCCGACCTGGTCCGCGCCGAGGCCCGCGCCGGACACGAGGTCGGCAACCACTCCTGGAACCACCCCGACCTCACCAAGCTCACCCCCGAGCAGGTGGCCTCCCAGCTCAACCGCACCAGCGCCGCCATCAAGGCCGCCACCGGCAAGGCCCCCACCCTTAGGGACTTGTGACTGGACAGCGGTGAAGACCGCTGGATTTCGGCATGCGCACTGGTAGTCGCGGACGCCCCTATGACGGGGGGCATGACTGTGTCGGCCTGATCAGGCGGAAGACTTCCCGGGTGGCGTAGCGTTTGAGGCATCGGACGATTGCGCGTCGGGCCTTGCCCTCCTTGATGCGGCGTTCGTAGCAGTCCTGGGTGCGCGTGTCGAAGCGCGGGCAAGTCTTCACAATCCGGTGCAGGGCGGCGTTGGCCTGCCGGTCGCCTCCGCCGCCGCGGCTTCTCGGGACTTGCCGGTTCCGTTGCCCGCGGGCCGGGTGCCGAGAAGGCGTGAGATCCCCCACTGGGTGACCGCCGGTCCGATCGGCATCGGCGGCAGATGACCAGGGAACGCGTGCGTGGCGCCGCCCCTGACGCCCCATCATAAGGAAGCGCTTCGACGCGCAACCTTTCGACTCGATGGAGGGTTCCACGCGAGTCAGCCCGTTCTCTCCGTCGCCAGGTTGCGCTAGGCTCCCGCAACGTGTCGAAGCGCTTCGACGTTGCACGCCTTCGACATGGGCGGAAGGCCTTTCGACTCAATGGAGAGTTCTATGCCGAGTTCAGCCGGTTTCACTCGCCGCCAGGTCATGACGACCTCCGCGGCCCTCGCTGTCACGGCGTTGTCCATCCCGACGGCCGCCCAGGCCGCTGCCCGGTCCACTGCTTCCGCCGCGTCGGCGTCCGCGCTGGACGTAGTCGCAGACATGCAGCCCGGCTGGAATCTGGGCAACAGCTTCGAGGCCATCGGCGCCGACGAGACGGCGTGGGGCAACCCGCGGGTGACCCAGGCGTTCTTCCGCAGGCTGAAGGCACAGGGCTTCAGAAGCATCCGGATCCCGGTGACCTGGGGCCAGCACGAGGGCCCGGCTCCGACCTATACCCTCGACCCGGTGTTCCTGGCCAGGATCAAGCAGGTGGTCGACTGGGCCTTGGCCGATGGTTTCTACGTTCTGATCAACATGCACGGCGACGCGTGGCAGTGGGTGCCGAACATGCCGACCCAGCATGACGCGGTCCTGGCCCAGTACACGGCCACCTGGCAGCAGATCGCGGCCACCTTCCGGGACGAGCCGCGCCGACTGCTCTTCGAGAGCATCAACGAGCCCTTCTTCAACGGCAGTTCCGGCGACGAGCAGAACGCCGTTCTGATGAACGAGCTCAACACGACATTCCACTCCGTCGTGCGCGCGACCGGCGGAGGCAATGCCGACCGCCTGCTCGTCATGCCGACCCTCGGGGACACCCCGGATCAGCCCAAGATCGACACCCTGCTCGCCACCTTCTCCGCGCTCGACGACCCCAACCTCGTGGCCTCGATCCACTACTACAGCTTCTGGCCCTTCAGCGTGAACCTCGCCGGCTACACGACCTTCAACGCGGCCACCCAG
This sequence comes from Streptomyces sp. V4I8, assembly GCF_041261225.1. Taxonomy (GTDB): domain Bacteria; phylum Actinomycetota; class Actinomycetes; order Streptomycetales; family Streptomycetaceae; genus Streptomyces. Next base: position 8,262,453 of record NZ_JBGCCN010000001.1, on the reverse strand, counting down.
CAGGACCTGACCGACACGTTCGACCTGCTGCACAGGTCCTTCGTGGCCAAGGGGATCCCGGTCGTCGTCGGTGAGTACGGGCTGCTCGGCTGGGACTCCGGCCCCGGCACGGTCGAACAGGGCGAGACGCTCAAGTACCTAGAGTATCTCGGCTACTACGCGCGCTACCGGGGCTTGACCACGATGCTGTGGGACAACGGCAGTCGCTTCAACCGCCGCACCCTGCAATGGAACGACCCGAGCCTCTATGCGCAGATACGTTCCAGCTGGACCGGGCGCTCCGGCACCGCGTCCACCGATCAGCTCTTCGTGCCCAAGGGCAAGACCCCGACGGACGCGACGATCACGCTGAACCTCAACGGCACCAGGCTGCTGAGGATCGATGTCGGCACCCGCCCCCTGATCCGGGGCGTGGACTACACCGTCAGCGGCAACACGCTGACGATCGCAGCGGCGACGCTCAGCCGGCTGACCGCGTCGCAGGAGCACGGCACGAATGCCGTCCTGTCCCTCCGGTTCACGGAAGGAATTCCTTGGGCCGTCAACGTCATCACCTATGACAAGCCGGTGCTGACGAGCGCGACGGGTACGACAGCCTCGCTGGTGATACCCACCGCGTTCAACGGCGACAAGTTGGCGACCATGGAAGCCGTCTACGCCGACGGCACCGCCGCCGGTCCGCAGTCCTGGACGACGTACAAGCAGTTCAATGTGGCCTTCACACCGGACTACACCGCAGGCACGATCACCTTGCCGACCGCGTTCTTCGACGGTGTCACCGACAACACCACAGTGACCCTCACCTTCCACTTCTGGAGCGGGGCGATCTTGACGTACACGCTGACCAGGTCCGGCACCGCGGTCACAGGCACCTCTGCCTGAAAACGGGTCTATCAAGAATTGGAGGAGGTCTCCCGTGGTGAGTTCGGCGGGCTTCTTGTAGCGGTCAGGGCTGCTGCGAGGCCGAGGAAGGCGAGGAAGTGACTGCCCTTGCGTTCGTATCGGACGGTGAGCCGGCGGTAGCCGAACAGCCGGGAGATCGACCGCTCGATCTTCCAGCGGTGACGGCCGAGCCGCTCGCCGGACTCGATTCCCGGACGCGCGATCCGCGGGATCGGGCCGCGGGCGCGGAGCCAGGTGAGGTGGTCGGCGGAGTAATACGCCCAATAGGCAAGTGGGTTGGTGCCCCTGTGTTCAGACCCGATCGTCGATCGAGACCATTCGAACAGCCGACGCCCAGTGCCGACAGCGCGTGCGCGCACAAGGACAACGGCTACGCACTTGCGACAGGCCCACTTGAAGATGCAACCAACTGCGTTGCCAGAGCCGGGATGGGTGCCACCGTGCACGCCGCGTGAGCCAGGCCCCGATGGCGTAGGGCCGCACAGCGTGCTCGCGGGGAGGCGGCACGGTGCGCGGCCCTGAGGAACTGCCGGCAATGAAGGTGAGTTGCCGGATGGGGTCATCCCTCGGTCGTTGCATCGAGCGCCCAGTCGCACGACGCCGCCCTCCAGCGCCGCCCGTGGACCGTCGCGCAGAAGTTGGCCGGCGACCTTCGCCATCGGCGAGGCAGACGTGCGACACGTCTCCGCTTCGCCGCCGGTGAGGGCGTTCGTTCGGGCTGCGTCCGGGGGGGGCCGCCGGGGCTTCGGCCGGGCGGACCACGCTCGGCCGAAGCCCCCGCCACGCGGAGTCCTTGGCTCGAAGACTCCGCGTGGCGTCGTTGTTCTGCTCCGGACCGCTTAGCGGCTCACGCAGTGGCCAGCTTCCGGATGCGCGGGTGGTTCTCCAACGCCCAGCGCACCGTCTTCGGCGGGCGTCCGAGCAGGGTTTCCAGCTCGTCGGTGATGCCGCCGTATCCTCCGCGGCCGATGATCCGGGTCAGGGTCTTGAGGTGCTCCGCGATGTGCGGGTAGGCGGACATGTTGGTGTCCACGTAGGTCTTGTTCCAGGTTTCGATGTCTTCGGGAACGTAGGTGACCGGGCGTCCCAGCACGGCCGCGAAGTCCTCGGCGATCCCGTGCATGTCCTTGAGCTCCGGGCCGGTGAGCGCGTAGGACTTGGAGATGTGCGGCGCGGGGTCGGCCAGGATCTTCGCGCACAGTTCCGCGACGTCGTAACCGGCGATGGGTGCGAGCCGGTGGTCGCCGAAGGGCAGGCGCAGTTCACCGTCGGCCAGTGAGCCCAGGGCCAGCCAGGTCATGATGGGGTTCTCGACGAAGAAGGCCGCCTGAATGTTGACGGTCGGCACGCCGGACCACTCCAGCACCCGCTCGGCGACCCAGTGGGCCCGTTGCTGCGGCGACCAGTTGGCGACGAGTCCGCCGAGCCGCGCGCGCCGCTCCTCCTCCGGCGCGGTCATGTGGTCGAAGGTCATGAACGACTGCTCGTACTCGGAGATGTTGACGAAGACCTCGATGTCGCCCTGGGCCCGCGCCGCCGCGGTCATCAGGCTGACGGCGTCGGTGTAGTACGGCGACAGGCTCATGCTGAAGTAGATGCGCCGGACGCCCTTCAGCGCGGCGGTCACGTCGGCGATGGTGAGCAGGTCACCGACGAAAACCTCCGCCCCGGCCTGGCGGAGCGAGTGCGCGCGCTCATCGTCCTGCCGTACAAACGCGCGCACGGGGTGCCCTTGTTCGAGCAGCATGTCGACCATCGTCCGGCTCACACCACCGATTTCGCCGGCGGCACCGGTGATCAGGATGGGATTGCGCTCTTGCATCAACGTGTCCTCTGTCCAGTGGGGGTGGGTCAGCTGTTCGGAAAGTCAGGGAGGGCGGCGACCGTGCCGGGTGGCCGTCTCCGGCTGAGCCTGCGCGTCAGCCGGCCAGGCGGTTGATCTTGCGGATCTGCTTGTCGAAGGCCCGGGCGGGGACGAGACGGCGCAGTGTGCTCACGCGTCCGGCCAGGGGGCCGGCGGTGTAGCGCAGCTTCGGCCTGGCGTCGGTCGCCGCCGCGACGATCGCCTTGGCGACGACGGCAGGAGCGTCGCCGTCCCTGACCGCCTCCGCCAGCACGCGGTCGACGGTCTGCCGCTGCTTCGCGTAGGCGTGCAGGGGTGTGTCCGGCTTCGCGCTGTTGGCCTCGAATCCGGTCCTGGTGTAGGCGGGTTCGACGAGCAGCGACCGGATGCCGTGTTCGCGGACCTCGTGGTCCAGGGACTCGGAGTAGCCCTCGATCGCATGCTTTGAGGCGGCGTACACGGCCATGTACGGCTGGGGCATGAATCCGAGTACGGACGAGATGTTGATGATGCGGCCGCGCTTCTGGGCGCGCATGTACGGCAGGACCTCCGTCACCATGCGCATGACCCCGAAGACGTTGGTGTCGAAGACGGCCTGGGCCTGCTCGACGGAGGTTTCCTCCGCGGCCCCCGTCGAGCCGACACCGGCGTTGTTGACCAGGACGTCGATCCGCCCGAACCGCTCGCTCACTGCCTGGACCGCCGCGGTGACCGAGGCGTCGGCGGACACGTCGAGGTCGAGGAACGTCACACCGTCGAGCGGGGTGACACGTGAGGTGTCGCGGCTTGTGCCAACCACGTCGAAACCCGCTGCGACCAGTGCGAGCGCGGTCTCCTTCCCGATGCCGGATGAGGCACCGGTCACGAGTGCCACCGGCCGATCTGTCGTCATCATGTCTCCCGCGCTGATTGAAAAACCGATCGGTTTCCAGCACTGTAAACCGATCGGTTTCCGCATGCAAGTTCAAGCAGAGAGAAGGACGGCATGGGCGGGTTCAGCGCGCAGGGGAGGCGCGAGAGCGTCATCCGCGCGGCGATCGATCGCCGAGTTCGCGATCGCCGGCTACGACGGCACCACCACCGCGGCGATCGCCAGGCGGGTCGGCGTCACGCAGCCGTATCTCTTCCGGCTTTTCCCGGACAAGAAGGCGATCTTCGTCGCCGCTCTGACGCGGAGCATGGAAGACACTCGCCTGGCGTTCCAGAGGGCGGCCGATGGGGTGGAGGACGGCGAGCGGGCCCGCCAGGCCATGACGGACACTTACGCGCAGCTGATCTCGACGCACCCCGAAACGCACCTGATGCAGATGCAGGGATACGCCGTCGTGGCGGCCGACGAGGCGCAGGGCGATGACCTGATCTGCTAGGTCGTCCGGGCCGGCTGGATGAGGATCTGGGAGACCGTGCACCTGTCGCTGGGTGCCGATGCCGACCGGACCGCAAGCTTTTTCGCCTGCGGCATGCTCGGCAACACGCTTGCGGCCATGGGGCTCCCCCAGAACGCCAGAAGGCGGGGAAGCGTTCCGGAGGGGCGATCCGTCAGCGCACGCCCGCCGCGTCGAGCAGGGTGATCACCGTGGGCGCGACAAGCCCCGTCAGTCTGTCCGCACCGATGCCGGCGCGGGCGCTGGCACCGTCGAAGACCATGCTGAGCTGCCGGGCCAGCAGGCCGGGATCGCTCGCCCCGCCCTGCTCGGCCTCGGCACGGAAGAAGGCGGTCAGGTTCTCCTTGACCCCATGGGCGACCCGGCTCGCGGGGTGGCTCCGGTCCTTGAGCTCGATCTGCGCGGCCAGGAAGGGGCAGCCGTAGAACTCGGGCGCGTCCGACTGCGATTCCACCTGCTCGAAGACATGCAGGATCCGCTCCCGGGGCGAACGGTCGTCGTCCGCCGCGGGCAGGAGTGCCGCCACGTAGGCGGACGTGCGCTGCTCCAGGCTTGCCGCCAGGAGTTCGTCCTTGCTCTCGAACAGCTGGTACATGGAGCGCTTCGACACTCCCGCCGCCTTGCACAGGGCCTCGACGCCGATGTTGACGCCGTCCCGGTAAGTGAGGGTGGCCGCCGCCTCCAGCAACCGCTCCCTGGGGCTGAGTTTCACTTCGGTGGTCATACCGCGAGGTTAACCCAAAGGGAAGCAAAAGAAAACCGATCGGTTTCCGAGGTGGCGTCCGCGCGGAGGCTCGGCGACGGCCTGGGGGAAAGGCCGTCGCCGAGCCGTGGGGTGTGCGTGCCCGTCGTCCCCGGCAGGGCTGCACACACCGGGGCCACTCCGAGTGATGGCCCCGTCCTGGGTGGGGTGGAGGGCGGCCTGCGCTATGCGGGGGCCGCCGTCTTCTCGGGCGTTGTCTCCACCGGGATGCGGTGCAGCCCCTTGCGGTCGTACCAGCGCGTCACGCCGAAGCCGAACAGTGCGGCCGCCGTGAGGCCGACGGCCATCATGACCCAGCCCCGGGTCAAGCCCGCGTCGCCCTGGGCGTCGTAGTAGAGGATCGAGCGGATTCCGCCGGTGATCTGCCGCAGCGGCTCGAACTCCGCGAGGAAGCGGTAGAAGCCGGGCAGTGCCTCGATGGGGGTGGTGGCGCCGGCCGTGGGTACCGCCATCCCGATGAAGACCAGCGTGACCACCAGCATGCCGGGCGTGCCGAAGACCGCGAGGAGAGTGAGGGCGCCGATCCCGGAGACGGCGATGGCGCACACCGAGTACAGCCACAGCAGCGGCAGGTGAGAGGCGTCCATGCCCATGATGCCGACCGCGCCGGCCATGACCAGGGTGCCCATCAGCAGGGACAGGCCGGCCATGAGGGTGCTGCTGATGGCGAGGGTCTGCACCCGGGTCGCCCGGATCAGCGGGCGGTGCAGGCGCAGCGGGCCCATGTCGTTGTGGGTGTAGCCGAGGGCGTGGTCCACCTGGCCGCTGATCACGTTGGCGGAGAGCATGCCCACGACCACGAGGGTGAGCGCGTAGTAGAACGCCGTCAGGCCCAGGCCGCTGTGCGAGGCGAGCGGATGGCCGTCCTCGACCGTGACGGCGGCCGGGTCGGCGAGCAGGACGCGTGCCGCGGCGGGCAGCTTCGCCTGCTGGGCGCCGGTCTGCGCGGTCAGTTGCTTGCCGAGCTGGCGCGAGGCGTTCTCGGCCGCCTGGGTCGTCGCCGTCCGGGCCAGGCCGGAGCCCACGCTGCCGGCCGACTGGTTGGTGAGCACCGTCAGCGTCGGGCGGGCCGGGGTCCCGGCGGGTGCGGTGCCGGTCAGTGCGGTGACGGAGGAAGTGAAGTCGGCGGGGACGACGAGCGCGCCGAACAGCTTGCCCTTGCCGAGCTCCTCCTTCATCTCCTTCTCGCCCATCACCTTCCAGTCGATCCTGTCCCCGCCAGCGGTGGACTTCTTGATCGACTCGGTGATCCGAGCCCCGAGGTTGACCTGCTGGCCGGCGACAGCGGCTCCCTTGTCGGCGTTGACCAGGCCGACCGGCAACTCCTTCGTGTGACCGACCGGATCGATGTTGGCGCCGACGTAGAACACGGCGAACAGCAGCGCGAGTACGCCCGTGATGACGCCGTTCGCGATCCACAGAGGTCTGGCGCGCAGGACGCGGAAGGGGTGAACGCCGCTCATGACTTACGTGTCTCTCGGTCGGGGGACGCGGCGCGTTTTGCCGGAGGATGCCAGCCACCGGTGACTTCCTTGACGGGCTTGTGGGGGAAACGGCGCCGGGCGTACTCCTGCGCGTGCGAGCCCGGCAGGACGTACAGCGTTTCCTTCTTGTCCTGGAGCGGTCGCAGCACGGTGTCCATGAACGACTTGCGGTCGTCCAGGTAGGGGCCCAGGACGTCCTCGCCGGCGGGGCAGACGGCAAGGCAGTAGCCGGACTTGTAGCCGGGCGGTGAGGACAGGCTCTGCCACATGGAGGCACTCTCGGAATCGGTGACCCGGGAACGGTAGTCGGCGGCGTCCTCGCTGTCGGCCACGGTCTGCGCCCAGTCGGTGAACCCGCTCATGAACTCGCGGTAGTTGTGCGTGGTGCAGGCCAGCCCGTCGAAGGCACCGTCCTTGGCGATGGCGCAGACCGGGCAGGCTGCGACGCACAACTTGCAGTCGATACAGGGGTTGTAGTCCAGCGCCTGCCCGTACGCGCTCACCTCCGCGTCCACCAGCACGGTGACCAGCAGGATGAAGCTGCCGAACTTCGGGTGGATGACGTTGCGGTGCAGACCCATCACGCCGAGCCCGGCGGCCACCGCGACCGTCTTGTGCGCCACCACCCAGATCCGCTCGCTGGGGAAGCGGTCCATTTCCTGGGGGAAGCCGACGGACGGGTTGAGCGCGCGGTAGCCGGCGTCCTGGAGGGCCCGGGTGACTGTGCGGGCGGCCTGGTTGGCCTGTTCGTCGGTCTGGTGGAACTCCTGGTTGGCCACGCTGCGAGCCGGGGAGCGGCAGTTGTCGCGGTTCATCCGGACCGCCATCGCGATCAGGGTGCGGGTGCCGGGAAGCGCCGACAGCGCGTACTCGCGCTCGCCGGCCAGGTCGGGGTGGTCCAGGCTCACCGCGGCCGCGTCGTCCGCGCCGGCCGCCAGGCACAGCTCGCGCAGCCAGGCCGCGTCGATCACTGCCGGCGGGCGTGGAGCGTGACCGGCTCCGCGCCGGTCGAGTACGGCCTGTACCGACGGGTGGGCGGCCAGCTTCGCCGGAAGCCGGGGACTCGACGGTTGTCCCTCGGCATCGCGCGCGGCAGTCATCCGTGCTCCTAGTGACTCGGGTCCGGAACTCGCCCGTCTACACGGCGAGAAACCGATCAGTTTCATCACAGTAAACTGATCGGTTTCCACATGCAAGCCCGAGTTGCGGCCCGAGTTGCGCCACCCCGGAGACAGCCCCTACGGGGCCGCGAGCCCCGCAACCGGCTCTCCGCTGCCCCGCCACCCCGCCACCACAGCCCGCAGCGCCCGCTCGTAGCCCGGCCTGGCCGCACCGGACGTCATGGCCTCGTTCACGCCGGAGCAGTTCACGCCCGCCGCCGGAGCCTTCCTGCACTGGCTGGAGCAGTCGGAGTCACCGGGCCTGACCGCCTCATGGGCCGTCGGCAGCCCGGACAGCGCCCTCAACCAGACCGCCCACGTGCTCAGCCAGGAGGAGGCGGCCGCTTACGACGCTCCGTTCCCGTCCGCTCGGCACTTCGCCGGAGCACGGCAGTTCCCGCACCTCGTACCGCTCGACGCCACCGACCCGCCCGCCTCGATGCTGGGCCGCGCCTGGGCGGAGCTGACTGCCTTCGGCAAGCCGTTCCTCACCGCCTTCGCCGCGCACGAGGACATCACGCGCGCCTTCGAGCAGGTCTTCCAGCAGCACATCCCGGGCGCTAAGGGGCGGAGCCATCTGACGGTCCCCGACGCCGGTCACTTCCTCCAGGAGCAGCAGCCCGACCTGCTGGTCGAGGCCGTCCTCAGCCTCGGCTGACAGCAACTTCCCACCCATCCAGGAAAATCCATGTTCGAGAAATTCGGGCGCCTGCTCCACCGCAGGCGAAAGCCCCTGCTGATACTGACCATGCTGTTCGCCGTCCCCTGTCCGGCGCCTACGATGCCGGAGTCTTCGGCTCCCTGACACCGCTCGGCTTCCAGGACCCCGGCTCCGGCAGCGAGCGCGCGGCCCGGATCGCCGAGAAGGCGTTCCCGCAGCGGACGCCCGACGCGGTGATCGTCTACCGCGACGAGGACCGCACCGTCGACGACCCGTCCTTCCGGCAGGCGGTCGTCAAGCAGGTGGAGTCCCTGCCGAAGTCGGACGTCACCGGCTACATGCCCTACTGGCAGACCAAGATGCCGGCGCAGGTCAGCCACGACCGGCACGCCACCTATGTGGCACTGAACCTCCACGGCAGCAGCGAGAAGGCCAAGGAGGACGCCTACGAGGCGGTCAAGGACAAGATCCCGGCACCCGGCCTTCAGACCCTGCAGGGCGGAACGGTGCCCACCGGCCACCAGGCCAGCGAGAAGATCGAACACGACCTGAGAACCGCGGAAATCATCTCCGCCCCCGTGCTCTTCCTGCTCCTGCTGGTCGTGTTCGGCGGTCTGACCGCGGCCTTCCTCCCGCTGTCCGTGTTCTCCATGAGCCTACCTGTTCATCGACATGACCGACCTCCAGGCCAAGTCCGGCACCTTCAACAACGTCGACATCGGCGTCGCCACGGCTCCATCACGAAGGGTCACGTCAACCCCAAGGACCGCGTCGACCCCGACGGTTACGCCCAGCAGGCGGACTCGATCGAGATCATCGACGCGCACCAGAGGGTCTGGGCCACCTCTGCCGGGACGTTCGAACTGGCGGGCCTGCACATGAACATCGCGGCCGGCCGCCACGACTGCTTCTGACCCTCGCTCCCACCCTCCTCCCCCACCCGTTCACGATCTGGGAGCTTCCCCATGACGAGTGCCGGCGCATCCGCGCACCCCCACAGTGAATGCGGCTTCGCCAGCGCTCGCCAGGCCTTCCGGGCCTGGCGGCGCACCCGCCCCTTCTGGGCGGGCCTCCTGTTGCTCCTCTCCGCCACGCCGATCATCTACTTCCCGTACTTCAACCTCTCCCTGGGCACCCTGTCCGTGGCGATATCCACCACCGCGGGGGCGGGCTCGCTGATCATCGGCCTGACGCTGATCGTCCTCGGCGGACTCCTCTGGTTCCAGCCGATCATCAGGTTCTTCGCCGGATGCGTCGCCATCTTTCTCGGCGTGCTGTCACTCCCCATTTCGAACTTCGGCGGATTCTTCGTCGGCACCCTGTTCGCGGCCACGGGTGGACTCCTGGCTCTGGCGTGGGGCCCGGTGGAGGCGGACCTACCCGGCGGCACGGTCGGCTCGGAGGGAGAGCCGGGGAATGGCTGATCAGTCATCCGACATCAGCGGCGAGGCCGCAGAAGTCCACTTCGTGCGGCCGCCGAAGGGCCGGCACGCCGTTCCTCGTACGTCCGCGCTGACCCGACTTCGCCTGCCGCTCGGGAAGGCGCTCGCACTGACCGCGTTGCCGACCGCTCTCGTCCTGGGGAGTCAGCGTCCGCCCGCCGTCGACACGAGTGCCACCGCGGTGCATTCCGTTCCCGAAGAGGCGGCCGACGACGGGGTCGACTGCGCCCGTTCCGACGACCCGCCGGCCACCGCCGCGGCGCCGACGCCGTCCGCCTCTCCCAGCACGCCCAGTGCCCATACGAGCGGCGAGTCCGCCAAACCGTCGAAGCACACCGCCGGCGAGGAGACGGGCCTCGCCCCGGCTCCGACCGCATCGCCGAGCGCGACCTCCGCCCCCACCGGCCTCGCGGGCCTCCTCGGCCCCCTCTTCCGCGACGACACCGCGCAGCAGAGTCCGGCACCCGACGCGAGCCCCTCGCCGACCTCGGCCGCTCCGACGCCAACGCCCACGGAACCCACGGAACCCTCGGACCTGCCACCGGCCACTCCCCACGCATCCCCCTCCCCCGGCCAACAGACCACCGCCCCCTCACCCCGCCCGCAGTCCACGCAGTCACCCCAGGGAACCGACCGCACCTGCGACATCAGCGATCTCGCGGCCCCCCAGGACAAGAGCGCCGGTCGATTCGCCGCCGAGTCCTGGAACATGAAGGGAAGCCGTCTCGAACTGCGCGACGTCGTCTTCGGCGTGTGGTGACCGTGGACACGGCCGCCGGACCCAAGCGGGTGCTCAAGTGCTCCGCGGCCGGTGTCACGATCCGCGACCTGAAGATGGCCGTACCCGTCGGCCCGCAGATCCAGCACATCGACGGAGCGCCCGGCTCGACGTCAACGCTGCGGGGCGACCGCATCACCATGTACGTCGAGAGCCTGACGGGCACCCTCTCCGGCGCCGAAGGGATTCCCCTGCCTCCCGTCCTCCGCCTCCGTCTCACCCCCGACACCGTTCCGGAGTGGCTCTACGACACGGTCGGAAAGCTCGGTCTCAAGCTCCAGCTCAGCCTTGACGAAGCCGACATCGACCAGGCTGGACAAACAGACGGAAAGCTCATCATCCCGGGGATTCACGGATACGGAACGACACCCTGAAGCCGGCCCCACGCGACTGGCTCCTTCGATGAGCTTGCGCTCGGAAACCGAACGGTTTACTGTGGTGGAAACCGATCGGTTTCTCATTCTTGTGGAGGCAGTCATGACCGCTTTGAAGGGCGCCAACGTCTTCGTCACCGGCGGCAGCCGCGGCATCGGCAGGGCGCTGGTGGAAGAGCTGTACGCGCGCGGTGCCGCCAAGGTCTACGCCACGGCCCGCGACCCGCGCACCGTGACGCACCCCGACGCGGTCCCCGTGGCGCTGGAGGTCACCGACCCGGCCTCCGTGGCGGCGGCCGCCGCACAGGCGCAGGACGTCACCGTGCTGATCAACAACGCGGGTGCCGCGGTCGGCGCCTCCTTCCTCGACTCTCCGGTCGATGACGTACGCCGGGAGTTCGAGACCAACTTCTACGGCCCGCTCCTGGTCGCCCGGGCCTTCGTGCCGGTCATCGAGCGCAACGGCGGCGGCCACCTCCTCAACGTGCACTCCGTGCTCTCCTGGCTGGCCCTGGGCGGCTCCTACAGCGCCTCCAAGGCAGCCCTGTGGTCGCAGACCAACTCCCTGCGCCTGGAGCTTCAGCCGCGCGGCATCGCCGTCACCGGACTGCACGTCGGGTACGTCGACACGGACCTGGCGGCGGGCGTCGACGCACCCAAGTCCGACCCTCGTGACATCGCGGCCCTCGCCCTCGACGGGGTCGAGACGGGCGCGTACGAGGTGCTCGCCGACGACATCACGCGCCAGGTCAAGGCCGGGCTGGCCGGCGACCTGGCCGGACTGTACGAGCAGCTGGCCAAGTAGGACAGGGAAGACAGGACAGGGAGACGGCAAGATGCCCAGCCAGGAGTCACGTCCCACGATTCACATCCCGGGGACCACCACACACACCATCGCCCCACGCGCAGGACGTGACGGCCGCGAGGGAACGCTGCGCTACCTCAAGGCCGGCAGCGGCGCCCCCTTGGTCCTGCTGCACACCGTGCGCACCCAGGCCGAGCACTTCCGCTCCCTCATCCCGCTGATCGCGGACCAGTACACCGTGTACGCCCTCGACCTGCCGGGGATGGGCTACTCCGAGATCGTGCCCGGTGCGTCGTACGACGAGCCGGCCATGCGCGCGGGCGTCAAGCGGCTCCTCACCGAACTCGACCTCCACGACGTGACCCTGGTCGGGGAGTCCATGGGGGCCGTGCTCGCCCTGACCACCGCGGCCGATCTGCCGGAGCGGGTACGGCGCGTCGTCGCGGTCAACACCTACGACTTCCGCGGCGGAATCGCCCGGTCCAGCCTCCTCGCCCGTGTGGTGATCAGCGGTGTTCTCGCCCCCGGGGTGGGCCCGGTGATCGCCGGGGTGGAGCCAAAGCCCGCGCTCAGCAAGATCCTTCAGGGCGGCCTCGGCGACAAGAGCGCACTGCGCGAGGACTACGTGGACGAGCTCCTCCAGGTGGGCAAGCGCCCCGGCTACCCGACCGTCGCCCGGGGCGTGTACCAGGCCCTGCCCAGCCTCATCGCCGCCCGCTCGCGCTACCCCGAGGTCAAGGCACCCATCCACCTCGTCTACGGCGAGAAGGACTGGTCCCGGCCCTCGGACCGGGAGGCCAACAGGCAACTGCTTCCGGCCGCCGACTTCACACAGGTGCCGACGGCCGGCCACTTCATCGCCCTGGAACGGCCCGACGTCCTGGCCGACCTGTTGAACGCGGTGGCCTGATCACCGGGACCACTGACCCAAGGAGCAGTGCATGGCGGAGATCCGGATCGAGCTCGACGTCCCGGCGCGGATGCGTGACGGCACGGTGCTGCGCGCGGACGTCTACCGGCCCGACGGCGCGGGGCCGTGGCCGGTCCTGCTGAGCCGGCTGCCGTACGGCAAGCAGACGCCCATGATGACCAGCATGCTCGATCCGACGGCGGCCGCCCGCCGCGGTTTCATGGTCGTCCTCCAGGACACCCGCGGCCGGTTCGCCTCCGACGGGGAGTGGGATCCGTTCACGGCGCCCGGTCGCCTCGTCGGCCGCGTCGGCCAACGGCAGGGCGCCGAAGACCGGGGCCAGGCGCCGGTTCAGGGTGAGCATCCGGGGCACACCCCGCAGCCCGGGGAACCTCTCCTGGGTGACCACCATCTCCGCGAAGGACAGGAAGTGCCGTGAGCGGGAATGTTCGCCGGGGCGGTACCAGCTCGGTGCGCCAATGGTGGACATGATGCTGCCGGCATCCGCCGGCGGAAACCGTGTGCCGGTGACCGCCCAGTTGGTTCAGGTCGTCGAGGGCACCGTCCGGGACGTGATCCATCGGTTCAACGAAATCGGCCTGGCCCGCCCGCCGCCGGACTTGCCCCCGATGATGCCGCGCGGCGGGGATGATCAGCGTCTCTTGAGGCCGAGGTGGTGGACCTGCCCGGCAGGAGGTAAGTGCATCGACTTGCCTCTGGGGGCGGGCGGGGCTACGTTTGAATGGTGAGTCGATTGACTTACCATGTCTCCGTAGGGAATCAAGCAGCGATGAATCGTCTTGCGGGCAAGCGCGCCCTCATCACCGGCGGCACGAGTGGAATCGGTCTGGAGACCGCGCAGCGTTTCGTTGCGGAGGGGGCTCGTGTGCTGGTCACGGGGGTCACTCCCGACAGCACCGAGAAGGCGCGGCAGATCCTGGGGGAGGATGTGCCGGTGGTGCGGGCGGACGCACGTGATCTTGACGCCCAGCGCGCTCTGGTGGAGCGGGTGCGTGAGCACTTCGGGCAACTGGACGTGGCGTTCCTCAACGCCGGTGTCTCGGACTGGCGGCCTTTCGAGGATCACACGGAGGAGAGCTTCGACCGCCTCTTCGACATCAACGTCAAGAGCGTCTTCTTCCTCACCCAGGCCCTCATACCGCTCCTGGGCAATCCCGCGTCGGTGATCCTCAACGCCTCCAACAGCGCGCACGGCGGCTACGGGCGCTCGAACGCCTACGCCGCCACGAAGGCGGCCGTCAGCTCGCTGATGCGGTCATGGAACGCGGACCTGCTGGCCTCGCACGGCATCCGCTTCAACGCGATCAGTCCGGGGCCGGTGGACACGCCGCTGTACTCCAAGCTCGGGATCGAGGACCCCGCGCAACAGGCCGCGGTTCTGGACGGGATCAGTTCCACCATCCCGCTGGGACGCATGGGCAAGTCCGAGGAGATCGCAGAAGCCGTGGTCTACCTCGCGTCCGACGCCTCCGCCTTCACCGTCGGCCAGGATCTGGTGCTGGACGGGGGTCAGACGATTCTCTGACGTGGGAAAATCCCCTATGACGTGAGAATGAAGGGAGCAAGGGTGGAGACCGGTGCGGAGGCTGACGCCGCTTCCTGTGGTGGGAAGGGGCAGGCCGGATACCACGAGCGGGTCAAGGCCGAAAACCTTGCGCGCATCATCTGCGCTGCGCGGGACCTGTTCCTGGAGCAGGGCTACGACCGGACCTCCCTCGCGCAGATCGCCAGGAAGGCGGGCGTCTCCACCGGCACCCTGTTCAAGCGGTACCCGTCCAAAATTGCCCTGTTCAAGGCTGTCGCGGCCCAGCAGTGGCAGTTGGACGTGCAGTATGCCGAACCGCCCATGCCGGGTGACCCCCAGGACGGGCTCACCCGGATCGGCCGCGACTACGCCTGTCTGCTCGGACGGCCCGGCACCGCAGCCCTGTGCCGTCTGGTCATCACCGAGCTCCCTCGCCTGCCGGAACTCGCGGACAGCGTCGGCACCGGCTTCGCCATCGACCGCGGACCGTTCTTCGACCGGCTACGCACCTATCTGGACGCCGAGGTCGAGGCCGGCACGCTGCACTTCCACTCGGCTGACGGCCGAAATCTGACGTCGGCGGAGGTGGCCCAGCAGTTCCTGGGCATGATCGGCGGACAGCTCCTGTGGCCACAACTGGTACAGCACGACTTCATCCCGCCCGGCCCCGCGGACAGCACTGTCGTGAACGAAGCCGTCACCCTCATGGTCAGCCGCTACGGCACCACCGTCTGACGCACCAAGAGCATCATCCGTGAGATCACGATCGGCAGGTCCATTCGAGCCATCCCGCCGGGACCGCCCAGCCCTCGGCGGTATGGGGGCTGAGCACCTGGAGCATCTCTGCCACGGCGGCGTCGACGTCCTGATGGCCCATGCGGAGCTCCTTGCGATCCGGGCTGTGCGACTGGGCCGGGCCGGTTGTCACGCGACCGGCAATCTGACACGTCCTCCCCAGCGGATGCCCTTCTCGCTCCGGATACGGGCGCGTTCCTTGCGCTGGGCAGCCAGGACGTCAGGATGAAGGGCGTTGGCGTTGCGCCAGCGCAGGTCGGCGTGCAGGGCCCGGGTCTGCGCAGGGTAGTTGCGGTCGTGGGAGTTGGCCAGGGCGAACTGCCGCAGCGGACCGAAATGCGCCTCGATCGCGTTGGCCCAGGAGGCGTAGGCCCGGGTGAAGCACAGCTCGACCCGCCGGAGAAAGCCGACGAGGGTCCTCACGCGTCACGGACCATCACACGTGTGTCACCAGCCTCGTGGACGCTCTCATATCACAGGGTCCTGACCTGGACTTATACGCTCGCCTTGGACCAACTGGACGCCCTTGGACGGTTTTTACAACCTGTGCCAAGTTGTACCCAGTGAGGGACCGAGGATCAGGACAGGTGCGTCTTCTGGCCCGTCAAAAGCGGTATTGCAGGGTGTTCATCGGTGTCTCACTCACCCGCCTGCCCCTCTCATCTGTCACGAGATGTCACATCGCCGGGGTGAACCTAGCGGGCCTTGCCCCGCTCCCGCACTGCCGAACCTGCCGCCGAGAGCCCAGGTATACGTTCTCCGGCATGTACTCGTGGCCGTGTCGGCAGCGGGCCCTCCGGGCGCGTGCGCTCCTTCAGTCGCTACGAGAAACGCTTTCCTCTTTGATCACGGCCTCACAGGCGGTTCGGGTTGCGGCATCGAGTGTGGTGGCACGGACGAGGCTCGGCGTGACTCACCTGGAAATTTTCCGGAATCCCGCCCACCAGCAGCTTGAACCACACACACGGTGAACGCTTGGTAGAAGGCTCGACCGTAGCCGGATGCGCGGGCTACAGCGAGGCCTCGTTCGGCTGGTAGCCGGCGAACTCGCGCAACGGGTTGTCGGGCTGTCTGATCATGCAGTTGGGGCATAGCGGCCGGCCCTCGGCGTCACGGGTGGCGGGTTCGCGCACGGCGCCGCAGCTGAAGCAGGGGATGGCCGCGTGGTGAGCGAAGCAGGCCCGGCAGATCCTCTTGCCCTCCAGCAGTTTGGACAGTGCCTTCACTTCGTAGCAGCGCGGGCAGGCAGGCCGGACGACCCTGGTCGCCCCGGCCTCGACGAGCTCATTGATGAACCGCAGGACGGCCGGGGCGCCGATGGGGCCGGAGCCTGGCAGCGGGGGCACGTAGGCGGGAACTCCGCGTCCCGGCGCGCAGGCCGACGACGGGCAGTTCGCCGGCGACGATGAAGCGGTAGACGGTGCTTCGGTCGACGTCCAGGGCGCCGGCAACAGCGGGGCGCCGTCCACCCACTTCGCAGCGGGACACCCTCGGACGGCACTGCCGAGTGCGTCCGCCGCTTCCGGCACACGCTGTCCGCCAACTTCTGGATCTCTCAAGCCGGGTGACCCGTCGGGGCCGAATCGGGTCGAGTCAGGGCCCGCGTACTTTCCGCCCCGTTGGGGCAGGGGCAATCAAGCACTCCGGTTTCGTCGAAACGGCGCAGTGCGACGGAAAGCCGAAACCACTACTCCCGCCAATCACGGCACGCCGTCGCAACCCACCACACGCTGAGCCCCCATCGGCATCAGCCGACGGGGCTCCTCAACTCTCACCCGCTACAGAAGCCGACACCTTGGTTCAGGTTTGCTTCAACGACCGGTGCGGCTCCTCCACGGCTGCATGCGCCACGAGGCAGGGGCCCCGACGTGCGGGCACGCGGGCCGATACGCAGTGGGTGGCCCAGCAGCAGCGCCGCCCGCTGCGCGATATGAAGACGTTCGCAGACGCCGCAGCAGGATCGAGGAGCGGACCTCGCCGCTGGGGAACGCTGAGGCACCCTGCCAGCACCTGCCCGGCGGGGCCGGGCGCACCGCACGGCTAGCTCGAGCAGGGCCTCGTCGCGCCCTGCACATACGCGGCTCCTTCGGAGTCTGCTACCGCACCTTCTCCGGCAGTCGCGGCCTCCTGGCACCTTCAGGGCCGGCGTGACAAGGAAACGGAATGAGACAGCCCTCTCGTCGGGACGGTTGTCATTTTCTCGCTCTTGCAGCTCTCGCCTGCCGCATGGCGTTCACCCTGCCCGTTCGAATTCCGCGGTGCCCTGCCACCTCGTTGCGCCGCCTGCGGGCCATGTGAGTGACGCTCGGTCAGGGGGTCCGAGTAGCGCCGTTCATCCGTTCGAGATCTCCCGGACAGCCTCTGACCTCGGGAAACGACCAGTTGGCCACGCTGTGGAGCTACAGCTGGCTCTTTACGCTGGGTTTCATGGGCGCCCCCTGAAGAGACTCTCGAGGCTGAGGAGCACTGACATGAGCGACCTCGTACTGCTCGCGGGTGTCGGCGGCGGGTGAACCGTGACCCAGTTTGGGCGGGTGAATAGTGACCCAGGTGTCTTCTGTTGCGTGTGTTCAGTCGTCTTGGTTGTCGGTGGGGATGCGTCCGAGTTCGCGGCCGCGCATGCGATACGAATCGCCCTTGAACGAGTGGACCTCGGCGTGGTGGACGAGGCGGTCGATCATGGCGGCGGCCACGGTCTCGTCGCCGAAGACCTCTCCCCAGCGTCCGAAGGGCTTGTTGCTGGTGACGATCACGGACGCGCGTTCGTATCTGTTCGAGATGAGCTGGAAGAACAGGTTCGCGGCTTCGGCCTCGAAGGGGATGTAGCCGACCTCGTCCACCACGATCAGCGGGTAGCGGCCCAGTCTGGTGAGCTCGTCGGCCAGACGGCCGGCTGCGTGGGCGGCGGCGAGCCGGTCGACCCACTCGGAGGCGGTCGCGAAGGCGACGCGGTGTCCGGCCTGGCAGGCTCTGACCGCGAGCCCGATCGCCAGGTGTGTCTTTCCGGTCCCGGGCGGACCCAGGAAAACGGCGTTCTCCTTCCCGGCGATGAAGTCCAACGTACCCAGATGCGCGAGCTGTTGGCGCGTTATCCCGCGCAGATGGGTGACGTCGAGTTCCTCGACCGTTTTGACGGCGGGGAACCTCGCCGCGCGGACGCGGGCCTCGCCGCCGTGCGATTCGCGGGCGCTCACCTCGCGCTGGAGCACGGCGACGAGGTATTCGGCGTGCGTCCAGGACTCCTTGCGGGCGCGTTCGGCCAGCCGTTCGGCGGCGTCCAGCAGGGCCGGGGCCTTCATCGCGCGGGCGAGGAAAGCCAGGTCAGTCAAGGTCTGCCGGCCCGTCCGACGGGAGGATGCCGCCGCTGCCGTCCTGGCGGTGGTGGTCTTCTCGACGGCGCCGGGCTCTTCCTCGCCTTCGTCGTCGCCGGAGGCTGTCGCGGGGCGGGGCATTCAGCTCGCCTCCTTGTCGCCGCCGCCGTCGATGACGGTGAACAGTCGGTCATAGGTGTCCAGTTCGCGCTGTTCGACCTCGACCATCGGGCCGGACGAAGCAGCCAGCCGGCTCTGGCGGGCTGCCTGCTGACGGTGCACTCCCTGACGCATCCGGGTGCCGGTGGCGGCGTGTTGGGGGTCGGTGAGGGTCTGGTGCTTCGCCCAGCACCTGGGGTGCTGGGCGACGATCTCCCCGCCGGTGGCCAGGACGATGACCTCATCGTTGTCACAGAGCACCGTCACCGTCCTCCCGATCGCGGCGGGGTCGACGGAGTAGTCGTTGGTGTCGATGCGGACGTAGTGGTCGCGGCCGAGCCGGATGGAGAAACGCCACCAGGACGGCGGGTCGACCGGCGGCAGCGCGATCATCCCGGACTTGTCCGCCTCCCACCGCTCGCTCGGACGGGCCTGCAGAGCGCGGTGCCGGCGCCGGTTGGCGACCTTCAGCCACTCGCCCAGCTGGGCGTTGAAGTCGTTGGGGCCGGAGAAGTGACGGCCCGGCAGGAAGCTGGTCTCCAGGTAACCATTGGCCCGCTCCACCAGCCCTTTCGTTTCTGGATCGCGGGGGCGGCAGAGGTAGATCCTGGTGGAGAGCAGGCCCGCGAACGCGGCGAACTCGCCGGTCACCTTCCCGCGGCCGATCCCGGACTCGTTGTCCCAGACCAGCATCTTCGGGACGGCGCCCCAGGCGGACAGCAGCCGCCAGTGCCCGTCGATCAGGTCCCCGGTCCGCCGCGAGGGCAGCATCCTCGCGGCGATCATCCGCGAGTAGCCGGACACCATCACCAGCACCGGCGGCTGCCCGGTCTGCCCGTAGCCGAGCGGGATCTCCGCGTCGGGGAACCACAGGTCGCACTGGGCCAGCTCACCCGGCCGATACGTCGTCCGCGACACCGGGTCCACCGGGATATAGGCGGGACGCAGGTCGCGGACCCGCTCCTTGAGCACGGTCATCCCGCGGTCCCAGCCGATCCGCTCGGCGATCACCGTCGCGGGCATCGTCGGCGTCTCCCGCAGCAGCTCGCGGATCTGCACCTCGACCGCGTCCACCACCGAGCCCTTGGCCGGCCTCTCGTACTTCGGCGGCCGGTCGTGCGCCAGCGCCCGCTTCACCGTGTTCTTCGAAATGCCCAGATGGCGGGCGATCGCCCTGATCGGCATCTGCTCGGCCCGGTGCAACCGACGGATCTCTGCCCAGTCCTCCACAAGGATCACCTCTTCCTCCTGACCTTGATCAACAAGGCCAGAGTCAGACGAAGATCACCAAGAGGGTCAGTTTTGATACGCCGTCAGAGGGTCAGCGTTCGGCCGTCGTCGAGAGCGGGCGGATCGGTGACGATGACCCACCACGTCACCGGCACCTACTTCATGTGCAACGACTGGCACGACGGTGTCGGCAACCACACCCAGACCTGGGCACAGGACCCGTTCGCCAAGGACAACAACTCGCACCGATGGTTCCTGCGGCAGAACTCCGACGGCACAGTGCGCATCGAGTCGTACGCCAACCACCGCTGCCTCACCGCGGGCGCCAACCCGCCCGACATCGTGACTCTTCGAGAGAGCACGGACAGCCTCAGCCAGCACTGGCGGCTGGTCTCCCACGCCGAGCGAGGCAACGACTTCTACATGGTCTCGGTCGTGCACCCGCGCTACGCCCTGGCCATCGCCGACCACCTCCAGGGCAACGACCGGCTGGTGGGCCTGACCCGCATGTGGGGCGGACCGAACCTCTCCCAGCTGTGGCGGATCTACCCCTCGTCAGAGGACCAGGGATGACTCCGGACGAGCACGCGCACCGCCCCATCGCGGGGAGTACCACCTGAAGCGTGCCGGTCGATCAGCGGGTGGCTGCCAGGCGCCGGCCGGAACGGCGATGCAACGGCGGTCACCCGCCGCCGGACGTCACCAGCCCACACCTCATAAGACGGCTGTGACCTACGCGTTCACCATGGCGCACGAACCAGCGCCACTGGTCAGCCGTGAGCGGACCACACTTCAGCCCGGCCCCCGCTCCAGTCGATCAGCGACGAGACGAGCAACAAGTCCGGCGGATGGTGCTCGCTCCTTACAGGATGAGAAAGCGACCTCGTGCGTCGCCCGCGCTGCGAAGGGTGACGCCTGGGACCACCCGGACAAGGGGGCGAAACGGGACCGTCGCGGCTGGCAACATCGACCAGACGCGGGGGCGGCGGCCGCCGCCCGGGGGCCTTCAGTACCGCCGCGAAGCCAGGCACGATCACCGGAGGCGAGGACGGTACGGCCGCACACGAGGCCGTGCAAAAACGCGGTTGGTCGTGGCTCCCGCAGGTCCGCCTGGCCCGTGGCGACGGCCAGGACGCCCGTGAAAGGGCCCGGGAGGAAACCGTCCTCACCGTGATCATCCTGCCTGGACTCACGTCCTGTGGGACCGCGGGGAGCGGGAAGGCCGATGGGTGTGGAGGAGTAGCAGTGCCAGGGCGCCGGTCGCTGCGGACCAGGTGAGGGAGAGCAGGCCGTGGGACCAGGGGATGTGTGGGGTGAGGACTGAGCTCAGTGCCAGCTGGTTCACGCCGTACAGAGGAAGCGCGGACACGCCCGCCACATCCATGAGTGTGTTGAACACGGGATTCTGCAGGCCGGTGTCGACCAGGCTGAGCATGATGATGAGGAAGAAGCCCTCCAGCTCGCCGCGGACCAGGGAGCCGAGCAGAAGACCGATCCCGCCGTAGGCGAGGCCCGCGGCTGCAAGGGCCAGTCCCAGGGGACCTGTGTGGCGCACGGGCAGGGAGATCCACAGCAGGATCGTCGTGTAGAAGGCCAGCAGGGCGGCGGTGAGGGCGACGGCAGCGAGTTTGGCCAGCAGCATCGGAAGACGGGGGTAGCCGGCCAGCAGCAGACGGCGGTCCATCTGCCGGGACTGGAAGGTCTCCGTGAAGGTGATGAAGCCGGCGACCATGGTGACGGCGCCCAGCGCACTGGCCACCTGACCCACCTGGCTGGCCGGGGCGGAGGCGGAGGCGCTGAGGGCGTCCAGCCAGATGCGCACCACCTTGTCGGAGGTGCACAGGCGTGCCACGGCGATCCAGAGCGGGATGAACGCCACCGCCAGGGCCAAGGCCAGCCGGTTGCGCAGGTGGCCCAGCAGAGTGCAGCGCAGCAGTTCGGTGAACGCCGTCCAGGAGAGCCTCAACGGTTGGTCTCCTCGAAGTGCAGACGCCCTTCACGCAGATGAGCGATCGCGTCGAAGTGGTGCAGTTCGTGCAGCAGGTGCGAGACCACGATGATCGACCGGCCCTGATCACGCAGATCGGCGGCCAGGGTCCAGAACCGCTGATGGGTGTCCCAGTCAAAGCCCTGGTAGGGCTCGTCCAGGACCAGCAACTGCGGATCGTGCATGAGTGCGATCAGCAGGTTCAGCTTCTGTCGCGTTCCGCCACTGAGCTCGCCGACCCGCTGTCGTCGGCAGCCGGTCAGCGCCAGCAGCTCCATCAGCTCGTCGACGCGCTCGAGCGCCGGCAGCCGGTAGGCCATCTGGAACAACCTCAGATGCTGCCCGACGGTGAACGCATCGTTCAGTACCACTCGTTGCGGGCAGTACCCCACAGCCCCGGCCCGAGTCACCGTCCCGCGGTCGGGTGCGAGGTGCCCTACGGCGATCTGCAGCAGAGTGCTCTTGCCGGCCCCGTTCTCACCGACGACTCCTACCAGCGTCCCGGCGGGTACCTCGAGGTCGACGTCGCGCAGGACCTGCCTGCCGCCGTACTCCTTGCATACTCCGCTGATCCGAAGCCGTGGCCGGTGACGCGTCGTTGCCATCTGCACATCAGCCCCTCGTGAGATCGGATGGGCGTAGCGCGTCGGCCCACAGAGGGCCCACCGGCAGATCGACACCTACCTGCCTCATCCGGGTCCTGGCCGGTCAGCCGTGCTCGCCCGGACGGTCCGGCCCCGGCGGACCGATCGCCCGCACGCCGCTAGCGCTGATGCGCGGTTCAACGAGTCCGTACCGCTGGTGTAACGGCAACCACCGCATCAGCATCGCCACTCCACAGGCTTTGCGCCTCCGAGTCGGGCGTGACGTGCGGCGCCACATGCCGTTGTAGAAGGCGATGCCCCCGACACCACAGCCAGACTTCCACGCGCCCACGATCGTCATCGGAGCCGGTCCCCATGGCCTCGCAGCTGCCGCGCTACTGCGCCGCGCCGGTGTGGCGACCGTGATCCTGGAACAGGCGGACCGAGTAGGAGCGAGCTGGACGCAGCGGTATGACCATCTGAGTCTGCACACCACCCCCGGCGCCTCGAAACTCCCCGGCCTGCCGGTGCCCCGCCAGGCGGGCCCATGGGTGAGCCGGGACGACTACGTCCGATACCTGGAGCGCTACGTCGCCCATCACCGGCTCGCCGTCGGGCTGGCCACCCCGGTGCAGCGCATCGAACGGGCCGAGCCCGGTCGGGGAGCACTGTGGCTGGTCCACACCCCTGACGGCCCGTTGCCCACTGGCGCTGTCGTGGTGGCCACCGGCCGCTGCCATACCCCGAACCTCCCCCAGTGGCCCGGGCGTTCGACCTTCACCGGCACGCTGCTGCACTCGGCCCACTACCGCTCTCCGGCGCCCTACCGCGGGCAGCACGTCCTGGTGGTCGGGGCCGGCAACAGCGGTACCGAGATCGCGAGCGTCCTGGCCGGGGCCGGAGCCGAGCGGGTACGGATCGCGGTCCGTACGCCACCCAACATCCTGCCCCGCTCCAGCGCCCGATGGCATGCGGTCGGCCGGCTGACGGAGGCCCTCCCGCTCGCGTGGCGCGACCGCACCTCCCTGCTCACGCAGCGTCTCGCCGTGCCCGACCTGACGTCACGGGGACTGCCGCGGCCCCGCACGGGCCTGTACACCCGCAATGCCCGCGAAGACGTCAATCCGGTGCTCGACCACGGCTTCGTGGACGCCGTCCGGTCCGGGCGGGTCGAGCCGGTCGCGGCCGTCCAGGCGTTCGACGGCCCCGACGTGTTACTGGCCGACGGCACCCGACTGCGACCCGACACGGTCATCGCAGCCACCGGTTACCGGCCCGGCCTGCACGACCTGGTCGGGTCCCTGGGCGTACTCGACGAAGCCGGGCAACCCCTCGCCGTGGGGGCACAGACCCATCCCGAAGCCCCGCGCCTGTATTTCGCCGGATACACCAATCCCCTCACGGGCGTCCTTCGCCAGGCGGGCATCGAGGCGCGCGCCATCACCCACGCACTTCGACGTGAGACGGCGCGGGCATCCCTGCTCGCCCCCCGCCTTGGCGACCGCACGGCCGACACCCTCCACAAAGGGCATACTCCGAGCTGACGGGGCCTCCGAAACCTGGCCCTTCAGCGGCTTAGTGGTGGACGCTTCGGCGGAGCGCGTCGCACGGGCGTGTATGAGGTGGCCACGTCGGTGGGTGCGCCCCACTCACGCCGCGCAGCGTGGCGACGATGTAGGGCGGGGGACGTCCGTGGGGCAGAGGCAGGGGCGGGCAGCTGGTACCCGTCCCTGCATTCGTGGCTGGAGCTATTTCATGGGCATCCGGGCGCTCTGCACCGGACCGTCGCCAGCTTGCGGCCCGGACGGGCAGCCGGCGATACCCGGCCGCCGTGCCCGGAAAGGACTTGGTGCCCAGCACCTGACCCAGTGGGCAAGTAGGCAGAGAACGGCGGGGACATGGACCTCGCCGCGTGTCCACACCCAGGACGACCTCGCCTCGAACGGGCGGGTCACGTTCGGCGGACAAGGTGCTGCGCCGTCTGGTCGTCACGGTCATCCGCCTCGCGCGTGGTGGTATTTCGGGGCAGCCGACACCTGCCTGCTCGGGCGGTCTGAACCGTGATGGCGCCTGATCGTCGGCAAGGAGATCTCAAGAGTCAGACCCCGCCGCAGGACAGCACCCGCCAATTCTCCCCACAGTCAGGGCCCCCGGCCCGGGACCGCAGAACATGCACGATCCCTCATGGAACACCCTGAATCCGACTCCGGCCGACCACAACGGGCCGCGAAGGTCGACATCACATGCAACCTCGATACTGCAGCGGCCGTGAGTGCCTGCCCGGGCCGGCCGCCGACGTAATGCGGTCATCCCGGGGCAGCCGCCGCGGGTGCTCCGCTCCGTCGGAAGGAGAGATCACACAGGCGATGGATCATGCCGTCCCGCTCTCCGGGTACCGTCAGGGTATGAGTCATCCGCACCCCGAGCTGAAAGCCGCCCCGCCTCTTCCCGAAGGAGGGCTGCGGGTCGTCGCCCTGGGCGGCCTGGGTGAGATCGGCCGCAACATGACCGTCTTCGAGCACGCCGGCAAGCTGCTCATCGTCGACTGCGGCGTGCTGTTCCCCGAGGAGACCCAGCCCGGCGTGGACGTCATCCTGCCGGACTTCACCTCGATCCGGGACCGGCTGGACGACATCGTGGCCGTGGTCCTCACCCACGGCCACGAGGACCACATCGGCGGCGTGCCGTACCTGCTGCGCGAGCGGTCCGACATTCCCGTCGTCGGCTCCAAGCTGACGCTGGCGTTCCTGGAGGCCAAGCTCAAGGAACACGGCATCCGGCCGCGCACGGTGCGGGTGCGGGAGGGCGACCGGCGCGGCTTCGGGCCCTTCGACTGCGAGTTCGTCGCGGTCAACCACTCCATCCCGGACAGCCTCGCGGTCGCGATCCGCACCCGGGCCGGGATGGTGCTGCACACCGGCGACTTCAAGATGGACCAGTTCCCTCTCGACGACCGCATCACCGATCTGCGCGCCTTCGCCCGCCTCGGCGAGGAGGGCGTGGACCTGTTCCTCACCGACTCCACGAACGCCGAAGTCCCCGGCTTCACCACCTCCGAGCGTGAACTGAACCCGGCGATCGAGCAGGTGATGCGCACCGCGCCGCGCCGGGTCATCGTCTCCAGCTTCGCCAGCCATGTGCACCGCATCCAGCAGGTCCTGGACGCCGCCCACCAGCACGGCCGCAAGGTCGCCTTCGTCGGCCGGTCGATGGTCCGCAACATGGGCATCGCCCGCGACCTGGGCTACCTGAAGGTCCCCTCCGGTCTGGTCGTGAGCACGAAGGAGCTGGAGAAGCTCCCCGACCACAAGATCACTCTGGTGTGCACCGGCTCCCAGGGCGAACCGATGGCCGCGCTGTCACGAATGGCCAACCGCGACCACATGATCCGCATCGGCAAGGGCGACACCGTCCTGCTCGCCAGCTCCCTCATCCCCGGCAACGAAAACGCCATCTACCGCGTGATCAACGGACTCACCCGGTGGGGCGCCCACGTGGTCCACAAGGGCAACGCCAAGGTGCACGTCTCCGGGCACGCCAGCGCCGGCGAACTCGTCTACTGCTACAACATCGTCAAACCCGGCAACGTCATGCCCGTACACGGCGAATGGCGCCACCTGCGGGCCAACGGCGACCTCGCCATCCGTACCGGCGTCGACCCCGACCGAGTCGTCATCGCCGAGGACGGCGTCGTCGTCGACCTCGTCGACGGCCGCGCGTCCATCACCGGCAAGGTCCCCGCCGGCAACGTCTACGTGGACGGCATGGAAGTCGGCGGCGCCACCGAAGCCTCCCTCAAGGACCGCCTCACCCTCGCCGCCGAAGGCGTGGTCACGGTCGTGGCGATCGTCGACGCGGACACCGGCGCCCTCGCCGAGGCCCCCGACTTCCTCGCCCGCGGCTTCGTCCACGACGACACCACCTTCGAGCCCGTCATCCCCGTCATCGAGAAGACCCTGGCCACCGCGGCCGAGGAAGGCGTCGGGGACGCGCACCAACTCGAACAACTCGTCGCACGCGCCGTGGCGAACTGGGCGTTCCGCACCCACCGCCGCAAGCCCCTCATCATCCCCGTCATCATCGACGCCTGAGCCACAGCCCGGCAGCACTGTCCCCGGTTCCGCGGCCAGCGGGCATCGAGGTCGGGCACGGGAGTCAGCAGCCACCCCAGGAGACCGGGGTGGCAACCCACTCCACATGAAGAGTCATCGGGACCAAGGAGCTGGAGGCGCGACAACCCGCAGGTCAGCAGCGGTTGTCCCACCTTGGGGACGGTCTCTGGAGTGTCCGGAGCGTCAACCGAGCGTCACGGTCACGCCATGCGAGGGCGTGCAGGACCTCGCCCGCCCTCACCCGCGACAGGAGCACCGGGCACTCCATGTGGCAGACGGAGGTAATCGCCCTGGTCCCTGCGGCACAGCACAGCAGAACGCCCACACCAGAGGCGTGGGCAAGAGGGAATCCCGAATCACGACAGCTGCGCGGACGCGACACCCACACACACGCACGGCCTGCGCGTCACCATGGGAAATGATCACACCGCACACCGAGACCGAGCGTGCGGTGCCCGCCGACGCTGACGGGCGCTCATCTCACGCTGCTGCCGATGGGTTCGCCGATTCGGCGGCACGGCGATATTCGGCGTTGAGGCGCTGGGCTTCCTCGAGCTGGTCTTCCTCGAGCTGGTCTTCGAGGATGACGATCCGGCAGGCGGCCTCGATGGGGGTCCCGTGGTCGACGAGTTCCCGGGCGCGGGCGGCGATGCGCAGCTGGTAGCGGGAGTAGCGGCGGTGTCCGCCTGCGGAGCGCAGCGGGGTGATGAGGCGGGCTTCGCCGATGGCGCGCAGGAAGCCCTGTGTGGTGCCGAGCATCTCGGCGGCCCGGCCCATGGTGTAAGCGGGGTAGTCGTCGTCATCGAGACGGCCGAACGTGTCGTCTGCTGTCATTGCACCTCTCTGTGGAACGCGTTGAGGGGCCCTGGCGCCGTACTGGCACCAGGTCGTTGTTCACGACCGCAGCCGGCATGTGCCGCGCATGCGCATCCCTATTGCCCCGGTCAGACCGCCACGGGGCTGCCGAGCACCGCGGAGGCGTGCTGCAGCGGGCTGAGAATGCCCAGGGGCGCAGCCTTGGGGACGGCGCGGCAGGTGCAGCCGAGCTGAGTCACGGCCCGCAGGACCTCGGCGGCGCTGAAGTCACGGCGGTCCTGGCGGGTGATGACCTGGCCGACCTGCTTGACGGGGTAGTGGCGGCGGCCGATGAGCACCGATTCTCCGGTGACCGGTTCGGGCTTGACGCCCTCCATCGATCCCAGCACGCCGCTCTTGGTGAGCTCGAAGGGGAAGCGGGCGATGACGCAGCGCATGTGGCCTCACAGAGAGAAAGGGGAGAACGGTCCGACCAGGGATGAGGCGATTCAGCGGGAGAGGGCGAGGATGCCCGGATCGCTGCCTTGCTCGTCGACGACCCGCAGGGCACCGAGCCGACGGGAGCGCATCACCTGGTCGGCTTCGGCCATCGTGGTCACGGGTGAGGTGAACGAGCCGTGGTCGCGAGGATGTCGCGCAGGCGGACGCGGTCCGTGTAGTCGGAGCTGTCGCGGACGGCGGTGAGGTCGGTTCGGGTCACCAGGCCGATGCGCTGGTCGTCCTGGTCGCAGACGACCAGTCGGCCCGTGCGTGCGGCGGCCATGACGGCCGGCGCCACCTCGACGCTCATGTCGTCACCGACCTGCGTTCGGCCGCGTCCATGACCTCCACCGCCGTCCTGTGCACGGATTTGGCGTCCGCCGAGAGGAACTGCATCTGAATCAGCGTCAAAGGGTGCCTCCCAGAGATGGGTCAACTTTCCGATCACGAAGGTTCTAGGCCACCGCGTCGAGGACGGTCTGGCGCGCGGGGGCGCGCCGGGTCGCCGGGGAAGGGCGGCGTCGGCCTCGGGAGGAGGCGCTGCGCTGGGGGCGTTCGACCACCGGTGCGGTGATGACGACCGGGATGCCGGACGGGGCCTGGGCGCCGGTGATCCGGCTCAGGGCCTCGTCACCCGAGCGGACCTGGGTGGTCTGCGGCCGGATTCCGGCGTCCGACATGAGGCGGACCGTGCCGCGGCGCTGGTTCGGTGTGACGGCGTGACGACGCTGCCGGACTCGCCGCGCGGGCGGTACGGCCGCCGCGGTGGAGGTAGTCCTTGTGGTCGGTCGGCGGATCGACGTTGACGACGAGGTCGAGGTTGTCGACGTGGATGCCGCGCGCCGCGATATTGGTCGCCACCAGTACGGTGACGTGCCCCGTCTTGAACTGCGCCAGCGTGCGGGTGCGCTGCGGCTGCGACTTGCCGCCGTGCAGTTCGGCGGCGCGTACCCCGCTGTTGAGCAGGTCCTGGGTCAGCCGGTCGACGGCGTGCTTGGTGTCCAGGAACATGATCACGCGGCCGTCGCGGGCGGCGATCTCGGTCGTGGCGGCGTGCTTGTCGGCGCCGTGGACGTGCAGGACGTGGTGCTGCATCGTCGTGACGGCACCGGCCGAGGGGTCGACCGAATGCGCGACGGGGTCGGTCAGATAGCGGCGCACCAGCAGGTCGACGTTACGGTCCAGGGTGGCGGAGAACAGCATCCGCTGCCCCTCCAGACGCACCTGGTCGAGCAGCGCGGTGACCTGTGGCATGAACCCCATGTCGGCCATCTGGTCGGCCTCGTCCAGCACCGTGATGCCCACGTGGTTGAGTCGGCGGTCGCCACGGTCGATGAGGTCCTTGAGCCGGCCGGGCGTCGCGACGACGACCTCGGCCCCGCCGCGCAGCGCGCCTGCCTGCCTGCCGATCGACATCCCACCCACCACCGTGACCAGCCGCAGCTTGACGGAACGGGCGTACGGAGTGAGCGCGTCGGTCACCTGCTGAGCCAGCTCACGCGTCGGTACGAGGATCAGTCCCAGCGGCTGGCGGGTTCGGCACGCCGTCCAGCGGTGCGGGCGAGCAGGGCGAGGCCGAAGGCGAGGGTCTTGCCGGAACCGGTACGCCCGCGGCCCAAAACGTCACGGCCCGCCAAGGAGTTGGGCAGCGTCGCGCCCTGGATCGGGAACGGCGCGGTCACACCCTGCTTGCCGAGTTCGGCCAGCAGCGGCTCGGGCATGGCGAGATCGGCGAACGCCTCGACGGCGGGCAACGCGGGGGTGATCGTCCTGGGTAGCGCGAACTCACCCTGCACTGCGGCGGACCGGCGGCCGTAACCACCGGACCGGGCAGGCCCGCCCGAACGGCGCGGTGCCTGCGAGCCGAAGCGGCTGCCGCCCCTTCCTGCGTCGGCGCCGCCATTACGGGTGCGGGCGGAGCGATCGTTCGTACGTGTGCGGTTCATGCGGAACCTTCCTCGATATGGCACATACCAAGGAATTCCCGAAGCAATGAGCGGCATGGAGAATCACAAGTATGGACCGGCAGCAAAAGGAAACAGCTCTTTGGGCCGGCGGAAATATCCGGGGCACAGGTGCTGCAATGGGTGACGCGATGGGGACGTGAGATCCGAGCGTCGGCTGTGGCGCAGCTCTTCAGGACGCTCGTGCATCACCGTAGCGGTCGAACACGTCAGCGCCGCCACCGTCCTGCTAATGAAACCGAATCCCTTTTTCGCGTTGAACCACTTCACGGTACCAGCAGCCATTTCACACCTCCTTCGGGGCAGCACATCGGAATCCGCACTGCGCGGACGCCATGTCGCCGCAATGATTACCCCGCCGGAAATGACCGGAAATACAGAAGCGCTCCCACCGACAGAACCGGGTGAGGCACTTGAAGTTTCGGGAACCACAACTGCAACTGAGATCGACAGTAGTAGACTGAAACGCCCCGTGCGCATTACGCAATTCCGCTCTGCTCATTGCGGCAAACACTCTCACTACGCGGTCCGCCAAAACCTCACTTCGCGAGCCCAGATATTGATCCACTCGGAGTGCTACGTTTCAGGAAGAGCGGTCTCACAAAGTGCAACCCTGACCGCCAGGGGGCGACGACGTACGCGGCTGTCCGTAAGACGTCTTCGAAAGGCGTCCGGCAGCACCCTCGCCTCGCTCCTGATGCGGGCGTGACATACGTATTTACAGCGACCGACCTCGATCGTGTATGGAGCGAGCTGAGGTTCGCGCGATTTCGATGTCTCTGGGAGTGCCGGAGGTGAGGGAGTCCACCGGGAGTGGCCGCCGGCGCAGGCGATCCCCCCCCCATTACCTTCTTCGTGGCCCCGCAATGGGGCTCCCGGCCTCTGGAGCTGGCATGACTTCTCCCCCCTGTCGAACGTATGGCCCGGGGGGTGGTGTCACCAGCTCCGGAGGCATCGACAGACCGCTGATTAGGGGCATGACCACCTGCTTCTCCGGAGGCGGGGAGGCTCTTCGTAATGTGGATGTGGCGGATCGGTGCCGTGGGACGGCCGGGCAAGAACGACCGGAGACTGCACGTGATCGACACTAGCGACATCGGCGTCTTCCTCGGCCTGGACGTCGGCAAGGGCGAACACCACGCCACCGCCATCACCCCGACCGGGAAGAAGGCCTTCGACAAGCGGCTGCCCAACTCCGAGCCCAAACTCCGCGAAGTTCTGGCGAAGTTGCAGGCCAAGCACGGCACCGTGCTCGTGGTCGTCGACCAGCCGGCCTCCATCGGCGCCCTGCCCATCGCGGTGGCCCGCGACATGGGCTGCCAGGTCGCCTATCTGCCAGGTCTCACGATGCGGCGGATCGCCGACCTCTATCCCGGCGAGGCCAAGACCGACGCCCGTGACGCCTTCGTCATCGCCGACGCCGCCCGGTCGATGCCGCACACACTCCGCTCCATCGAGCTGGACGACGAGACCATCGCCGAGCTGGAGATGATCGTCGGCTTCGACGACGACCTGGCCGGCGAGGCCACCCGCATCAGCAACCGGCTGCGCGGCCTGCTCACTCAGATCCACCCGCACCTCGAACGGGTCCTGGGCCCGCGCATCCAGCACCCGGCCGTGCTCAGACTGCTGGACCAGTTCGGCTCGCCAACTCTGATCCGCAAGGCCGGACGGCGCCGGCTGATCAGCCTGATACGCCCGAAGGCTCCGAGGATGGCCCAGCGGCTGATCGAGGACATCTTCACCGCGCTCGACGAGCAGACCGTCGTCGTCCCCGGCACGGACGCCGCCGCCCTGATCGTCCCCAGCCTCGCCAGCTCGCTCCAAGCCGTCCTCGACCAGCGCAAACTCCTCGCCACGAGAATCGAGGAACTGCTGGAGGCTCACCCTCTTTCCAAGGTCCTGACGTCCATGCCCGGCATCGGCGTCAGGACCGGAGCCAGGATCCTCATCGACGTCGGCGACGCCAGCAGCTTCCCGTCCGCCGCCCACCTCGCCGCATACGCCGGACTCGCTCCGGCGACCCGCAGCTCGGGCTCGTCGATCCGCGGCGAACAGCCCTCCCGCCGGGGAAACAAGCAGCTCAAACGGGCCTTCTTCCTTTCCGCGTTCGCGGCCCTGGCCGACCCGGTCTCGCGGGCCTACTACGACAAGAAGATCGCTCAGGGAAAGCACCACACCCAAGCCCTCCTCTGCCTCGCGAGACGACGAGCCGACGTGCTCTTCGCGATGCTCCGCGACGGCACCTTCTACGAACCCCAACCCGCCCCCACAGGTTGACGAAACCCATAGGGGCACCCCCCCGCCAGGGCGGAGACGACGGCACACACGGAGCGCGCGGCGTCCAGCGGCTCCTGCATGCCGGCCACCATGCAGGCTAAGCCGGTGCCCTGCGAACCGGCACACCGCTCATTCCGAAGGAATGCGAAACTCGAATTCGGGACGGTCCCACAGCACGGCGGGCGGGTTCGCGAGCGCGGTCCCGGTCCGCACTGCACCGACGCGGTGGTAGAAGTCCTCGGCGGGAAGATGCGACACGACCTTGACACGGTCGAGCCCGGCGGCACGGGCCTCGGACTGCATGTGCGCAACGAGCAGCCGTCCAATACCACGTCCTTGCGCTTCGTCGGCGACGAACAGCAGATCGAGCTCCGGTGGAGCGAGGACGAGCGAGTAGAACCCGAGGACCCGACCTCCATGCTCGTCGGCGCCCACGGCTACGAAGGCGCGGTGGGCTTCGATGTAATCAGGACCGACCCGGTAGCCCGCCACTGCGGCTGCGTACTTACCCTCGTAGGCGCCTGAGCCACGCACGAGCCGCGTGAGCCGTTTGGCATCCCGCGCGACTGCCCTCCGTATCGTGATCGGCTGGCTGATCGGGGAAATGCGTGAACTCATCGGGAGAGTATTTCGCACCGGGAGGTGCCTTCGTGCGGCGGGTCGGCTGCTCGGGCAGGTGTTCCTGCACCGCTCCCGGGAACCAACGGGTGGTCGACGGCTGCTTCCCCTGGGCCTGCCGCAGCGAAGCCATCCTGTGCAGGACTACTGCGGGCTGGCCTCGTGAGGCCGATCATCCTCGACCTGTGCACCGTCCCCGGCGGCTGGAGCCACGCACCCGACTCACGCTCCCACATCCTACGACGGCCCCTATTACCGGGGGTGTGAGGATCTACGACGAGAAGTGTGAGGATGTGGGCCGGATCAGGCGAAAGACCTCGCCGGCGACATAGCGTTCGGGGCACCAGACGATCTCGCGCCAGGTCTTGCCCTCGGCGATACGACGCTCGCAGTGCTCCCTAGTGCGGGGGTCGGAGCGTACCCTGATCTGCACGATCCCGTGCACCGCGTTGGCCTGCCGATCACAGCCGCGGTTGTGCCGGCGGTACTGCCGGCCCTCAGCACCGCGCCTGCTCCATCCTCTTCGTCCTCTTCGTCCTGGCTGTCGTCGCCGAGCCGTGCGCAGATGCGCAAGAGTTCCGAATTGTTCAGCCCGGCCAGTTCTTCCCGCAGGACCGGATCGGCGGTCACGAGGACGGCCTTGAGCTGGTTGATCGAGGGTCCGGGCCGTGACCGCCGAGTCCGTGCCGGGACTTGGCCTGGGCGCGTGCCCGGCCGCTCAGCACCGAGCGTGCCGCGTTCTGGGCATCGAGCGGGTCCGGTCCGCGCTCACAACCCCTTTGAACGGTGCGACACGACCCACCATCCGGACAAGGCATTCGTCACCGATTCGCTCTTTCCAGCTACAAATGCCCCGACGATACGTATCGGGTTCATGGAACCCGCGATCAGGACCGCTGCCTGGGTACGCACCGTCGCAGGTGGCCGCCGCACGCGTGCACCGTCCTCCGGACCGGGCCCGGGAGGCGCGGGAACCGGAGTGTGGCCAGAATCGTTCCCGAGTCCCAACACCCGTCGGAGGAGGACCGGCCTTGTCCGCGAGACCGACGGACCCTGTGGGGCACATTCCCCGACCACCCCGGGTGGCGTCCGGGGCTGACAAGTGACGGAGGGTTCGGCCTCTGCCGAGACCGTATCGCCCGTACCCTTCGTGATATCCACGGCGTCACATAGCGGGCGCCAAACCACTGGAGGCAACACCTCGTGCTGATCGCTCAGCGTCCGTCACTGACCGAAGAGGTCGTCGACGAGTTCCGCTCCCGGTTCGTGATCGAGCCGCTGGAGCCGGGCTTCGGCTACACCCTCGGCAACTCCCTCCGCCGTACGCTCCTGTCCTCGATCCCGGGTACGGCGGTCACATCCATCCGTATCGACGGTGTGCTGCACGAGTTCACCACCGTGCCGGGCGTCAAGGAGGACGTCACCGACCTGATCCTCAACATCAAGCAGCTGGTCGTGAGCAGCGAGCAGGACGAACCTGTGGTGATGTACCTGCGCAAGCAGGGCCCGGGTCTGGTCACCGCCGCCGACATCGCGCCGCCGGCCGGTGTCGAGGTGCACAACCACGACCTCGTCCTCGCCACGCTCAACGGCAAGGGCAAGCTGGAGATGGAGCTCACGGTCGAGCGTGGCCGTGGTTATGTCTCCGCCGTGCAGAACAAGCAGGTGGGCCAGGAGATCGGTCGTGTCCCGGTCGACTCGATCTACTCGCCGGTTCTGAAGGTCACGTACAAGGTCGAGGCCACGCGTGTCGAGCAGCGCACCGACTTCGACAAGCTGATCGTCGACGTCGAGACGAAGCAGGCGATGCGTCCGCGTGACGCCATGGCGTCGGCCGGTAAGACGCTGGTCGAGCTGTTCGGCTTGGCCCGTGAGCTGAACATCGACGCCGAGGGCATCGACATGGGCCCGTCCCCCACGGACGCCGCCCTTGCCGCTGATCTGGCGCTGCCGATCGAGGAGCTGGAGCTCACGGTCCGCTCGTACAACTGCCTAAAGCGTGAGGGCGTCCACTCGGTGGGTGAGCTCCTGGCGCGCTCCGAGGCCGACCTCCTCGACATTCGTAACTTCGGTGCGAAGTCGATCGACGAGGTCAAGGCGAAGCTGGCCGGCATGGGCCTGGGCCTCAAGGACAGCCCGCCCGGATTCGACCCGACCGCCGCTGCCCTCGGCGCGGACGACAACGGGGACGCGGGTTTCGTGGAGACCGAGCAGTACTGACCGCTGCCCTACGGCAGTCATGGAGACCCTTGGTCGGACTTCGTCCAGACACCTCGGCCGTTCCTGCTCGCCGCACCGTTCTCGCGCCGCGTGCGAGATGAATGTGGCGGCGATGGCGGGTCCGGCCCGGGTGGTCTTCCTCGGAAAGCTGTGGCAGGGCGGGCCCAGATGACTGATCGCACATCAGTCGGGGCCGCTCCAGTCGAAGGGGAAGTACTTGCTGGACTTGCCACTTCGGCTCCAGCTGAAGCCGAAGGCGTCCGCCTGGTCGTTGGTGGACCGGCCCCAGGTGGCAACCTGCCCCGGGCCGACCTCGGCACCGGGGGCGTTGTGGACCTGGACCCGCGCCCCCTCAGGCGTGGTGGGGCCGGTGAGGGCCTCGGCACGAGCAGTTACCCGGCCGGGGATCTCGGCGCGCCACGACCCCAGGTCCTCGTCGACTTCGACGGTGATCGGAGCGACGTCCATGCCGCGCATCTCGGGTCCGAAGACCTCGACGAACTGCTGCGGCCAGCCGCCGGCCTCCCCACCGAAGATCGCGCCGAGTGCGGCGCGCTGCTGGTCGTCGGCGCGCTCGTCGACGAAGACGGCGGCATACGGGTCCGTGTGCTCGCCGGTCCACACATTGCCGGTGAAGGACCCGAGCATCAGGACATTCAGATCGTCGAGCCGGACATCCCCGAACTGTCCCTCACGTATGTGCCAGGCGAGCACGCCCTCACAATCGCCCTCGGACGGGGGCTGGGCGAATGTGCACGGGCACGGTATGGCGCACTTGCAGGTGTCGAACCAGTCGCCGACCACGCGCCAGGGCGGGCTGCTGGTGGTCTGCTCAGCCATCTCGCTCCTCCTCTCCCAGTACAGGGAGTGGCGTCACCTCCAGGGTGCGCCTCGCCGACGCCGAAGCGAAGTGCCCTTCGGAAGCGGGAGGGGCTGAGCGGGACCCTCGCACCCAGCACGTATTGCAACCGTGACGTCACAGCACATCGCTGTGCAGCGGTCGCCCCCCAAGGTCACTCAGCAACCTCATTTCCACGCACGGGTCTTCGGCGGTCCCACCCCAGAGCACAGGTCAGCCCGTCGAGCACCGGAATGCCGAGACACTTCGCCTGGCGGGTCGTCATGGGGTCGCCATCCGGCGCTGTCGTCGACGCACCGGGTAGGCCCGCACTGTCATGCCGGCTGTGTCCCGTGGCCCGGTCATGCGCTTTTGCAGCCTGCGATTCTGTGCTCTGCTGGAGATGTCTTCGGAGTGCTCGCCGCGGCCACCGGGGCGGCAGGCATCCTTGGGAGGCATGCCATGCCGCATCTCCGGCTCGCCCCACCGGAGCCCACCCGGCCGGGGGTCCTGCTACCGAGGCGTGATCTTGCCCTCGGCTGGTCCCTGCTGACCCTGATCGCCGCTCTGGCGTGGGTGCTCACGGCCGCGCAGTCCCGCGACATGGGGATGGAGCCGGGCACCATGGGCCTGGCGTTTCCGCTCTTCCTCCTCCTGTGGGTGATCATGATGGTGGCGATGATGCTGCCGTCGCTGGCACCCGTGGCACTGACCTGGGTACAGGCGATCAACCGCGGCACCGCGGGCCGCGTCCGTGCGCTGCGCCTCACGGAATTCGTCGGCGGCTACCTGCTGGCCTGGTCCGGGTTCGGGCTGCTCGTGTACGGGGCCCTGGCGGCGACCGGCCACCTGGTCGACGATCACCCTGAGGCGGGGCGCTGGATCGGTGCGGGCGCGTTCCTGCTCGCGGGAGTTCAGCAGTTCGGGCCGCTGAAGCGGGTGTGCCTGCGGCACTGCCGCAGCCCGATGTTCCAGCTGCTGCGGTACGCACGGTTCCGGCCGTGGGCGAAGGATCTGCGGGTGGGCGCGCACCACGGTCTCTACTGCGTCGGCTGCTGCTGGGGGCTGATGATCGTCCTGATCCCGCTCGGCGTGATGAATGTGGCGGCGATGGCGGGACTCGCGGCGGTGATCTTTCTGGAGAAGCTGTGGCGGGGCGGTCCCTGGCTCAGCTGGGCGGTGGGCGTTGCCCTGTTCGTGCTGGCCGTGCTGGCCCCGTTCCAGGACTGGCTGCTGCCGGGTCTGCAGATGTCGGGTCCGTCGATGGACCGAATGCTGGGTGCGGCGGTCTGACCGGCTGTCGGTCGTCCCACCAGGCGGCCCTCGGCAACTGAAGTATCCGGCGCTCGGCACACAGAACGAACGGCACTACGAAGTTCACCGCCGCCGCGCACGTGGCCGCGTCAAAGCCTCGCAATCGGCTTTACCACCTCACCCGATGCTCACCGCCCGGCACAGCCGTCGGCGCCTACGACCAGAACTCGTCGTACGACTGCGGGTCGGCCGTCAGCACCCACCCTTCGGTGATCTTGTCGTCACTGATGTGGAAGACGATGGCGTAGTCCATATCGAGTTCCTTGCCTGCACGTGACGCGGTGACGTGCAGCAGCGCGACCGTGTGGTCGTCGTTGGCGAGGACATCGTGGAGCTGCGGCCGATATGTGCCGCCTGTCAGCTGGAACTCCCGCCCGAACACCGCGAACGTGTCCTCACGCCCTCGGTACTCTCCCGCCAGGGGGTTCCTGCCCCCGATATGCCACACCACCTCGGGGTGAAAGACCTCCGCCAGCGCATTCATGTCGCCTGCCGCGAAAGCGGCCATGACGCGCCGGAATACAGCGATGTTCGGGTGATCGGTCATCAGTGCCTCCGTCGGGCCCCCAACGGACCATACGTCGCGCGACACACCATGGCTCGGTATCGCTGGGCCATCAGGCCGAGCGGCACCTGATCACGCGGCGCGGCCACAGTGACGCCACCCGGCATCCACCGGCACGCACACCCGGATGGCGGGCTTCTGCCGGCTCCGCGGCGGGGACGGATGGGGTCACCGAGGAAGGAGCGGTGCCCCATGGTGAACAACGCCCATGCGCGTCACAGCGGTGAAGGCCAGGCATTCTGGATGCTGAACGGCCTGTACGAGGTCAAGGCGTCGAGCGACGAGACCGACGGCGCCATGACCGTCATGGAGATGACCATTCCGGAGGGGATGGGCCCACCGCCCCACACCCACCCCGGCACCGAGAGCGTCTACGTCATCGAGGGAACGCTCCGCTATCACATCGGCGGCGAGACAGTCGAAGGCGGCCCTGGATCGTTCTTCCACATCCCCGAAGGCACCCTGGAGCGGTTCGAGCCCACCAGCACCGTACGACTCCTGGTCACCTACACGCCGGGCGACATGGACAAATTCTTCGCGGAGGCAGGCGAACCCGCCCAGCGACGCGAGCTGCCGCCCCAGTCGGACACCTCGCCGGACATTGACCGCATCATCGAGATCGCCGCACGGCACGGAATTCAGATGCAGCCGATGCCCGAAGCCTGAGCACGTTGGTAGAAAGCTGAACGTTCCGCGTTTGACGACGGCCCGCCACGGGGCTGCACTGGATTCATGGATGCTGCGGCGACTCCGTCCTAGGGAGAGCAGCGATGCCAACCATGGAAACGTTCAACCTTCTGCAGCCGCACAAGATCGCCGAGGAGACGTTCGTCATCCCGTGGGCCCTCGAGGCCCCGCCGGTCGGCCACTTTCCGATGAACTCGATGGTGATCCGGGGAGCCGAACCGGTCCTCGTGGACACCGGGGCGCCCGCGGTGCGCTCCCAGTGGCTGGAGGCAGCCTGGTCCGTCGTGGATCCCCTCGACGTACGGTGGATCTTCCTCACCCACGACGACCGCGACCACGCCGGCAACCTCCTGGCGGTCCTCGCCGAATGCCCGAACGCGACCCTGCTGACGACATGGTTCTCCATCGGCCGCATGGCCGAGGAGTGGGAGACCCCCATCAACCGGTGCCGCTTCATGACCGACGGCGACACGATCGACGCGGGCGACCGCACCCTGGTCGCCAAACGACCGCCCCTGTACGACAACCCCACAACCCGCGCCCTCTTCGACCCGAAGACCAACGTCCTGTGGGCCGTCGACACCTTCGCCACGAACGTACCCACTCCGATGCCGGACGTAGCGGCGTTGTCCGCGGACGAATTCCGCGACGGCCAATTCTTCGGCGGACGGCTGGTCTCTCCCTGGGTCGCGTTGCTGGACACTCAGAAGTTCCGGACGGTCGTGGACGACTTCCAACGCCTGAACGCCGAGGTCATCGCAGGCTGCCATTCCCCGGTCCTCCGCGGCTCCAAGATCTCCGAGGCCTACGACCTCCTCCGCCGGCTCCCCGAGATCCCCCCGTGGGCAGAGTTCACCCAGGCCGACCTGGACCAGTGGATGGCGGCCGCCGAGAGCTCGGTACCACCGGAACAACCGCGACCGTCGGGGACGTGACTGCGGCCGTGGCCCTAGGTGTGCTGTCCGGGGACGTTGGCTTACGCCGCGCCGCGAGTGAAGGCGGAGGCTGATACTCCAGCCGTAGGTCGTGACCCTGCCGGTCGGGGCCGGTGCGGAGACGAGTCAGCGGCCGGTTCCCGCGGGTCGGACCACGCCGCCGCACAACCGCGTTGGTGCTCGGGCTGCTGTCCGACCTGCCGAAGAGGAACTGCTGGACGCCGGCCGCGCACGCGGGGGACACGACCCCGGACGGCATGGGAGGCACTCGGGTAGCACGGTGTTCGATGTCCACGAGAACCGGCAACACCACCAGCGCCAATGGCCTGTCACAGTCCCGGCCCCCTCCGCCGGGGCCCGGATAGCCGGCTACTCATGCCAGTCCGCTGTGGCGGCGCGCCCCTTGGTCGCAGAGCCGCCGCAGCTCTTCGCACCGGGTCAGCATGGCGGCCCTGCGGACCGGCCAGGGCGGTACTTCCCCGCCGTAGGCCCGGAAAGATTTTGTGGATACGGCGCAGCAATTCCCCACAGCTCGCCAAGACAGCTTCTGGTTGGCCAGCGTCCAGAAGTTCCTGGCCGGGCGTACCGGCCACGTAGCCAAGTGTGAGCGTGGCCACGGTTGTTTCCTGCACTGGCGGCACGGGCAACCGGCCCTGCAGTCGGGTCAGCAGTGCGTGCTCACGACGGAGCCTGAGTTCAGCCTCGGGGCTTGGGGCGCGAAGGGCGAGCGGTAATCCGACTGGGCCCAAGTCGACATCCACGGCCCAACCGCCCGCAGGCCCCGGCACTGGTGTCTGCTGGTCCGCCGCAACCGGCGCAGCGGTGAACTCGCCTTCTACTGCTGCTATTCGTTGGCGCCCGGTGCCGTTGTCCGATCTGGTGCGGGTGGCCGGCCGGCGCTGGACGGTGGAGGGGCGTTCCAGGCCGGCAAAGGCTTGGCCGGCCTGGACGAGCACCAGGTTCGCTGGTGGACTTCCTGGCACCGTTGGCTCACTCTCGCCATGCTCGCGCATGCGTTCCTCGCCGTGACCGCAGCCGCCGAACGTCGGGATGACCCCAGCGTCCGGAGACCTGATCCCCCTGGCCGGCAACGAGCTCCAGCATCTGTTCGCGGCACTGATCAATCCGGTCCACGATCTCGCGCGCCGACTCCGCTGGTCTCGGCAGCGATGGCGTCACCAGGCCCGCGCCCGCGCGTCCCGCTACCGACGACAAGCAACCGCTCAACCGCATCCGGGTTCGCCCCGACGCCCCGCAGGTCGACCATGCGTGCCCCTCCCTCGTCCGTGGGACAGCATCTCCCTGGGGCACGGAGAATAAACTAGACTAAATATTGCAAACCGGCACACGTGAGGGGGTCGGAGCGATGTCAACTGGGACCCTCCTAGCGATCATCATCCCCGTCGCGGTGGTGCTGGTGGTGCTTGCCGCGGGAGCCGTTCTCGTTCAGCGCCGCCGACACCTGCGTGAGCGTTTTGGCCCTGAATACGAACGCACGGTCGAAGATGCCGGAGGCCGGCTCAAGGCCGAGCGCGATCTGAGTGCACGCGAGAAGCGCCACGACGCGCTGGAAATCAGGCCACTACCGGGGACCGTCCGGGACCGGTATACCCGGGACTGGGAGAACGTACAGGGAGAGTTCGTGGACCGCCCGGAGGATGCCGTGCAGGACGCGGACATTCTGGTGACGTCCCTGATGCGCGAGCGCGGCTATCCGACCGAGGGCCTGGAGCAGAGGCTCAAGGACCTCTCGGTCGAGCATGGCCGCACCCTGGAGCACTACCGCGCCGCTCACGACGTCAACCAGCTCAGCATGAAGCACGAAGCGACCACAGAGCAGCTGCGGGGCGCCATGGTGCACTACCGCGCCCTGTTTGACGAGCTGCTCTCCAACGGCGGTCAGGCCCGTCACGCCCGGACCTGACCCGCTTCACACATGACCGTCAGGCCGCCACCTCGGGCCCCCGGCCTGAGGCAGTCGAGGCGTACGGAGTGAAGATGCGACGCGAATACATACCAGAATCGGGCCAGAGCGGTCTGTCCACCGATGACCTCGCCCAGCCCAGCAGTAACCGGGACCTGGGTGAAGACACCGAAGCCCGCCCCGAGACCCCCGCCTTCCCCGGCGAGGCCACCGCGACGGCGGGTGGTGGCGAAGCCGCGCCCCCTGCCGAGAAGGCCGCCACTCCGGCGGAGGAAGAGCCGCCGCAGCTCCTCGCGACGGAGGACGAGGAAAGCTTCCGTGGGCGCTGGGAGAGCATTCAGAACGAGTTCGTCGACGACCCACGTGGAGCCGTGCACAAGGCTGACGCGCTTGTCGCGGACGTCATGCAGACACTGGCCGCGACGTTCGCCGACCACAAGAAGAACCTGGAAGAACAGTGGAACCAGGGCGAGGAGGTGAACACGGAAGATCTCCGCACGGCCCTGCGCCAGTACCGGTCGTTCTTCAACCGCCTGCTGACCACTTGAGCAACCGGCTCAGGCGCTGGCGACGCCCGCTCCTGCAACGGTGAGAGTAAGAGCCGGGCGGCGGAATGAGTGTCAGAAGAAGCCACACGGCACAGTGGGGACCCAGGAGGCCACCATGATCATTCTCGGTATCATCCTGCTCGTCATCGGTCTCGTGGCGGGGATCGGCATCCTGTGGACGATCGGGATCATCCTGCTCGTCATCGGCGCGGTTCTGTTCCTCCTCGGCTCCGTCGGCCGCGCCGTCGGTGGCAGGCGGCACTACTGGTAGTCCCCGACCGGGGTGC
Organism: Streptomyces sp. V4I8; assembly: GCF_041261225.1. Lineage (GTDB taxonomy): Bacteria > Actinomycetota > Actinomycetes > Streptomycetales > Streptomycetaceae > Streptomyces. The sequence goes on along the minus strand of NZ_JBGCCN010000001.1, from coordinate 8,220,745 downwards.
GTGAACGTGCGCTTCGGGCAACGCAGCGCCCGCCAACCACCACGGCCGCAGGGCCCAAGTCCGCGCCCGGCACGCCGTTGGCGTCGTCGGCCCGCCCGAAGTGCTCGGTGATCGCAACACTGCAAGCCGCTGAACAGAGCAGTGGCTGATGCGCCTCTGTCCAGACCGCCCCGAACCCGGGGGTGGCACCGTCCAGCAGCTCAGTCACCGACGTGCACGTGCGCGGCCCACCGCGTCGGCACGGCCGGGTAGGCGTCCCTCATGCGACGGGAGGTCTCGGTGAGCGCGGTGGCCGCCCGGGCGGTGTCGGCGGGCCGGGTGCCGTGCGCGGTGAGCGCCTCGTACACCGCCACGGCCGTCTCGGTGCTGTCCGCGGTGTGCCACAGCGTGCCGATGACGCCGCGGAAGCCGGCGAGGTGGAACGCCGATGCCAGGTTCAGCGGCTCGTCCAGCAGCGCCGGGTCGGGACTGGCCGTGTCGCACGCGGACAGGAACGCGAGCTGCGCCTGCGTGGTGCGCAAGTCGCGCACGAACGACGGCACGAACATCCCGTTGTTGAGCATCAGCCCGCCGAGGTCGGGGTGCTCGGCGGAGCTCACCGCACGGCCGTGGCAGGCGAAGTGGGCGATCGCATGGTCGTGCAGGCCATCCTTGATGGCGTCCGCGGAGGCAGCGGAATCGACGAGCACAGTAGAGCCGGGCAATAGCGCGGCCACCGCCTCGGCCTCGTCGCGGGCGCTCGTCAGCGTGGGCACGCCTTCACGCTCGCCCACGCCGACGGCGAGCGCGGTGGGACGGGCGTGGCGCGGCGTGGGCATGGTGACGGTGTCGGCCAGCGCGGTGAGCGACGGCGTGTACGAAGAGACAACGCGGTCGAACACGGTCCGCCCGGCACGGTCGCGGTGCCTGCCCGCTGCGTGCAGCGGCAGCCCTGCCATGACGCCGATCGGGCACCACCACAGCCGCGAGTCCGCGACCCGGTCCAATATCGGCCCGGCCGTGGTGTCCCACAACCACTCCAGCACCGCGTGCACGTCCAGCTGGGCCTGCTCGCGCCGGTCGAACGAGCACTCGGGGGCCTTCACGTCAGCGATCGCCGCCCGCACTTTCCTGACCTGGGCACGGGCCGTGCTTGCGGTCAGCTGCCGCAGCGGCACGGTCTCGACGGGCTGCAGGTAGTCGCCGGGAACGACGAGCGCGGTGCCCGCCGTGCTGACGATCACCACGGTGTGCCCGATCAGGCGCTCGCGCAGCATCTCAAGGTCCGGCGGTATCAGCAGGTTCTCGAACCCCCGCACCGCCCGCGCGGTCTCGATCAGGTTGTCCCGCCGCGCCGCGAGCCGCCTGATCCGTTCAACGGCCTGCGGTCGCGGATCCCAGTCCCTGGTGGAGGTTTGGCCGCGGTATTCCACCTCGATCTGGAACGTCAGGTCGGAGTAGGAGTCGGCGTTGGCGAGATCCTTCTCCACCTGGCTGAGCTCCTCGGCGAGCTCCGGCCGGATCTCGACCAGCTTCGCCCAGCCGCGGCGGATTCCCCACGCATCGCCGAACAGCACGGCCCGGCACTGTTCGAGCAGCTCCAGCGCCCGGTCCAGCTCGCCCGATCGCAGCCCGGCGTCCACCACCTGGTCGGCGAGCCCGTCCAACTGCCGCACGGCCCGCAGCCGCTGGGTTCGCGGCAGCGCCCGGCTGACCGCCGCGGGAATGGCGGCGATCACGCGTTCCAGCGCGTTCAGCACCGTCGCCGGATCCGCCTCGGCGAGCATCGCGGCCTGCCCCTGCTCGCACATCATCCGGTGCTGAGCGGTGGCGGCCGGGTGTGTGCCGACCGCCCGGTAGTAAGTGATCGCCTGTTCGCGCAGCTCGTCGGCGCGCGGCCCGCCGAACGTCGCCAGCGCACGGGCCGAGCGCGCGAGTGCGAACGCCCGCAGCGGCCACCAGTGGTGGTCGCGCGGCGTCTCACGAACGGCTTTCTCGGCGAGGTCGAGCGAGTCGTCCAGTGCGTCGAGGTCGCCGCACTGGTGGTACCGGTGGTAGAGCACGTCGGCGATCGTGCTTTCGATGCGCGGGGTGTCGGGGTGGTCGGGAGCCAGCAGTGCGAGCGCGGCGCGGTAGGCGCGTTCGGCCTCGCGGAACGGCTCGGCGTCCGTCGCGCCGGTGGTGACCGCCTGCGTCTGCACGGCGGCGGCGTAGTTGTAGAGCATCCCGATACGGCGCAGGTCGTCCGCGGGGATCGTGGCCACCGCCTGGGCCCCCGCCTCGACGGCCTGGGCGAACAGGCCGTGGTCCCCGGACTCGGCCACCGCCCGCGCAGCCATGGACAAGGTCGACCAGCGAAGCGGGAGGTTCTCTTCGCCGGGTGCGGTCAGCGCAACGGCCTCCTCCGCGACGGTGACGGCCTCCCGGCCGGCCGCCGGGTTGGCGCCGCGTTCGAACTGCTCGACCAGCGCGGATGCCAGGGTGGCGAGCCACAGTGCTCGCTGCTCCTCGTCGCGGGCAGGCATCTCCAGCAGGGCGCGTGCCGCGGCGACCGCGACTGTCGCGTCCTCGGGGGAGCCGGTCTGTACGGAGATGGTCGCCGCGGCATGGGCGAGCGCCTTCAACAGCTCGGCTCTGCGAGCGTCGGGTGAGGTGGTGAGCATCGCTTCGAAGACCGTGTCGTAGGCGAGCCCGATCGCCTCGGTGTCCCCGCCGAGCTCCCAGAGGTCGATGTGCTGGTGATAGAGGTCCAGCAGCGCGCCCGACCTGTCCTCGTGGTCGAGCGGCAGCCCGATGGCGAGCAACCACGCCTGGTCTCGCCGTTCCACCAGCACGCCGGGCCCGATGTTCTGCCGCAGCAGGGCCGTGACCTTGTCGCGCTGCGCCTGCAGAACGCTGGGATCGCGGTGGCAGGTCCGCAGGAAACGCGCCACGTCCGGCCCGATTCGGCTGCTGACCTCATGTTCGAGCTGGGCGAGCGCGGACAGGGTCATCGTGTTGCCGAAATCCCGCTCCAGCGCGTCGGCGAGGTCGCGGCAGGTGACGAACGCGCCGGCCAGATAGATCGGCGCGGCGCCGTGCGCGTAGAGGTCGGACTCGTACTGCGCGAGCTCGACCACGACATCGCGCCACACGGGGCGCTCGCGCAGTGCCAGCTGGGCGGCGGCCCGGTAGTCGGCGAGCACCTGCCCTCGTCGCCTGCCCGCGTTCGCTTGCGCGCGGGCGCGATCGACCAGCCGGCGGGCTCGTTGCGGGTCGCCGTGGGGCGTGCGGTCCAGCGCCCAGCTCAGCGCGTTGAGGACCTTCTCGGCGTAGTCGTTCGTGCCGTCGTACTCGTCGAGCATGAGTAGCAAGGCGCACTGGTCGACGGTGAGCGCGGCCTTCATCCTCTCGTCGTCCACAGCGTCCAGCAACGCGGTGTAGGCGTTCACGAAGTCGACGAGCGACTCGGGGTCCTGGCATTCGAGGAAATCCGCCCGTGCCTCCACCAGCTCCCGGTACTGCTCGGCGGCGGTGACGGCGGCGACCGCGGGATCAGCGTCCCCGCCCACGAGGGACGCCCAGAACTCCCGGTCGATCAAGCCGTCGAACCCGCTCTGCGCGCGGTAGCGGAGCCAGTACGCCTGCGCGAGGTGCGGCAGCAGGTGCGGCGGGCACTGCGAGGGCGGCGGGAGGGCGGCGGCGAGCAGTGCGCCGACGTCAGCGGAAGACTCGAAGTTCTCGACCACCAACCGGACATCGTCGTACACGCGGCCCCCCGATCCGTCCCCTCCACGGTAGCGTTAACCGGATCGTGGCGAAGGGGGTTCGGAGTCGGCATGGCACCAACGACCGGTCCGCGTGTCGGAACTCTTTGCCAACAGGCGGGAGATGCGCTGGCGGAACGCGCCGCGCGGTACGGCGTGGCGGACGTGCTGGCCAGGGTCGTCGAGGCGGCTTCTCGGGGCGCGGTGCCCGAATCGGACCTCGACCTGCTCGACAGCGCCTTCGCCGAGCACGGCATCGACAACCTGACACGGGCGTACCGCAACTTCGCCCGGTGGCCGGGACCACGGAGCGTGGTCGTCACGGCATGGAAGTGCCCGACCGGCGCGTGCCCGCGCGAGGCGACCGACAAGCAGCCGTCGTGCCATCTCACCGGGCAGCCGTTCCGCGAGATCAGGGTCGAGCTGTGAACGCCTTCCTCACGGAGCTCGGCAAGAACCTGGCAGGTCGCTGGGCCGCCGTACTCGCGCTGCCGGCCGCGGTGTTCGTGGCCGTCGTGGTGGCGGCGGTCGTACTCGGACCCTCGCACGCACTCGACATCGCGCTGCTGCGGACGCGGGTGCTGGCGGTGTCCACGGGACCGGCTCTGGTGTGGACCGCGGCGGGGTTCCTCGCCGCGACCGCCGCGGTGGGGGTCGCGGTGACGGCGTTGGGCGATGTCGTGATCGGCTCCTGGGGAGCGACGGGCGCGGGCCTCGGCCGGCCGTTCACCGCGCTGCGCCACCGCCGCTGGCACCGGGCAGCGGCGAAGGCGGACACCGCGATCAGGGCGGTGCTGGCCGACCCGGACAACCGCCACGCCAAGGCCACGGCGCGTCGCGCCGTGCTGCGCCGCGACGCGATCTCCGAGACCGAGCCGAACTGCCCGACATGGGCGGGCGACCGGCTACGTGCCGTCGCCGACCGCGTCCGCCGCGGCACCGGCCTCGACCTGACCACCACGTGGCCCCGGCTGTGGCTGGTGCTGCCTGACGCGGCACGGGTGGAGGTGACGACGATCCAGGAGCGTTGTGCCTCAGCCGCCCGCACGCCGGTGTGGACTTTGGCCTACCTGGTGGTCGGCGCGTACTGGTGGCCTGCGCTCGTGCCAGGACTTTGGCTGTTGTTGGTATCGCCACGGCGGATTCGCCGCTCGGTCGATGTGTACGCGGACCTCGTGGAGTCCTCGGTCGACATGCACAGCCGTGACGTCGCCCATCAACTCGGGTTCGAGCTGACGGGTCGGCTGACCCCGGAGATCGGCGCGCAGATGACCGAGGCGTTCCAGAAACACCAACCATCAGCCGATCCGGCCCACCAGTAATCCGACGCACTCTCACCTCTCCATCCTGGAATCGGCGTTCATCCGGTATACAGGGACGTCTGGACGTTCATCCACAGCTTCGGCACCCAGGTTTCCAGAGGGTCGCCCAACGCCCCGCTCGCGAACTGCTCGCACTGCGTGGCGAACGCGTACTGCACCGCACCGGACACGTCACACAGTCCGGGGCGGCCGAACTCGGCCAGGTCAGCCGCACCTTCGACCTCACTGCCGTCCTGACCCCGGACGCCACCGGCACCAGCGGCCTGCGCCTGGTCACCGCCGCGGACGACTGCGAGTACCTCGACATCAGCCTCGACCCCACCGCCGGCCGGCTCACCGTGGACCGCGGCCACGCGTCACGGGACGCGAGGGCGCGGGGAGGCTCGTATGCCGTCCCGTGCCCGGCCGCGAAGACCGGCGCCCCCGTGGAGCTACGCGTGATCGTGGACCGTTCGATCGGTACCAGCCGGACCCAGGCGCGGGAGCGGGAGCCCCACGCCCTCCCTCACTACGACATGTGCCACGTCGTACCGAGGGACGGGCCGAGGATGATCACCGGGGCGTCTTCCGGGCCGTCGAAGCGGTACTGGAGGGCAGGGGTCTTCGTCTCACTCACCGCTCCACGCCAACCGGCCTTTCCGACCGCCGGCCCCTTGGGCCCCAGGTCCTCACACCTGGCTCCCTCACATCAGCCGGTAACCCTCACACGGCTTTCCGGGGCGCCGGTTCGGCTCAGCCTCGGACGGTGACCCCGAACCGGGTCCGCATCCGCCTCATCTCCCACAGCGAGACGGCGGTCACCGACACCGGCCCGCCCAGCAACGAGCAGAACTGGACTGCCGGCGGGCCCTCCGGCATGCCGCTGTAGGCCAGGTTGAAGGCCGCGAGCACCCACACCAGCACCGCGGTGACCACGGGCGGGAGCATCGGGTGGACGTGGGCCGTGTTGAAGGCGCTGCGGGCGGAGTACAGCGACGCCAGGAAGAAGAAGGGGAATCCCCAGACGATCACGGCCGTCGCCACGAGGGCGACCACCACGGCCACCCAGTCCTTCCGCTCGTCGATCGCCATCTGGGCCGTCCCGTACAGGACTCCGCCGATGACCAGCACCGTCAGCAGGTACCAGCCGACCGCCTTGAGCGGGGCACGGAGCCGGGAGCGCATCTGCGGACGCAGATGCGCGGGCGCGTAGTAGATGAATCCCAGGATGACCAGCGGTCCGGCGCAGATGAGCAGGACCGGGGCGATGATCAGGTTGCCGATGCCGTCGGCCGCCGCGTTCTCCCAGCGGTCCGCCTCCACGCCGTAGACGAGGATCAGGGCGAGGGTGGCCGCGGCGCCGAGCACCGTGCGAGCCATCTGGACGCGGTCCACGGTGCGGTCCTCGATCCGGCCGTCGCCCTCCCGTACGAAGAGCCGGGTGGCGACGCGGTGCGCGGAGCGGATGATGGCGCCGGCGAGGAAGAAGACGGAGAAGTACCAGAGGCGGCTGCGCCGGCGCCGAACGGGGACGGGCGCCGCGGGTGGTGGGCCGTAGGGGTACGGATTCGCGTTGGGGTACGGATTCGCGTTGGGGTACGGATTCGGGTACGGGCCCGGCTGCGGTGCGGGCGGGCCGTAGGGGGCGTTGGGCGGCGGCCCGTATGGAGCGCCCCAGACCTGCCCTCCCGGTCCGTTGCCGCCGGGTTGCCCCATGCCGGGTCCAGGACCCCATCCCCCCGTTGACATGGCCTCTCCCACCATTCGTTTCTGGCCAACTGCGCTGTCGCGCGGCGACTTCGCGGAAGTGTAATTGCTCCAGGGGCGGCCCAGGCGGCCACCGTCGTGGCCGGCCGGAGCAGTGGAGCGCCCGGCCGCCGGGTCAGCCCTCCGGTGAGGCGCCGAGGCCGGTGAGGGCGCCGACCGGGTCGAGGTCGGGGGTGCCGCGGGGCCACCAGTCGTCGTGGCCCGGTTCCGATTCGTACGGGTACCAGAGGCCGTCGCGGCCGAGACGGAGTTGGACATGGCCACGGGGGTGGGTGAGCCGATTGCGCCACGGACGGAAGGCGGGGAGGTCGGCGGCGAGCAGGAGCGGGCGGGCCCGGTCGAAGCGGCCGGCCGGCGGGTCCCAGGGCTCTTCGAGCACGGCGAGCCCTTCGAGACCGCCCTGGCGCCAGGCGGCGACGGCGCGGGCCAGCTCGGCCGGGGTGCGGTCGGCGGCGGTGGAGAGGGAGGAGTACAGGGCGCGGGTGCCTGCGGTGAGGCCGGAACCGGGCCGGGCGGCGGCGAGCCGGACCGCGTCCTGCCACAAGGTCAGTTCGGCCACCGGGTCACGGCCGGCGCTGAGGAGGGCGTGCGCGCGGGCGGCCGCGTCGGTCGCCAGCTGGTCCAGCGCGAAGGGGTCCGGGCCGCCCGGTGCCGCCGGGTAGACGGGCGGCTGCTCGGGATGCGGAGGCACGGGCAACGGGGCGGGGAGGGAAGGCAGTCGGCGGTCAGGGGCCAGTGCTTCGGTGGCCCGTACGCCTGCCTGGGGCGCCGGTCCCTGTTCCTGCGCGGCGCGGGCCGCGCGTGCGGCGTTGCGGCGGGACAGGGCGTCGAGCAGCCCGCGTTCGCCCCGGCCGCGCAACAGGAGCAGTACGAAGGGGTCGGCGTCCAGCAGACGTGCTGTCTGGTAGCAGAGGGCGGCGGCGTGCTTGCAGGGGTGGCCGCGGTCGGGGCAGCTGCAATAGGGATCGAGGTCGCCGGGGCCGGGCAACAAGGGCACCCCGCACTCCGCGAGGGACTGCGGCATCACCTTGTCCAGCAGCGCCGCGATGTGCCCCGGCCGCTCGGCCACGGCATCCAGGAAGCGCGCCCAGTCGTCGTCGCCCAGCGTCCGCAGCCGCACCTGCACGCGATACGGCCGCGGCCGGCTCCCCCGCACATACGCCAGCACAAGCCCCGGCGTCACGGTGATGGCATCTACGTGCCCCTCCTGCGCGTAACCGCGTCCGCGGGCGAGCCGCTTGGCATCGAGCGCGCCCTCCTCCAGGGCGGTCACCCAGGCGTTGCCCCACCAGGTCTCGGCGAAGCGGGTGTCGTCCGTCGGGCGGGGCGCGAAGGCGGGGAAAGTACGGCGGAGTTCACCGTCCCGGCCCGGGGCGGCCATGGAGCGGGGGATCTGGGGTGCCGCGGGCTCGGGGTGCGCGGGGGGCTCGGGAGGCTCGGAGTGCCCGGTGGAGGAAGCGCTGCCGGGGCGCCCCTCCGATGCGGGGCTCGTGGGTACGTTCCGCTGTGGTGCGGCAGCCGGATCGGGCGCGCCCAAGTCATCGCCGAGGGGCGAGTCCGAGGACGGCATCCGGAAGGCACCGGCGAGCAACGCCCCTACGTCACGCGCCCGAAGGCTGTCGGAACCGCCGCCCCCGGAAGTGGTCCGCGCCGGTCGCCGAGACCGTCGCGTGCCCTTGGCTCCCCGGTCGGCCTCATCCGCCTGGGCCGCCCGACGCCTCTCCCCCAAGGCGGCGCGCAGCGCTTCCCGGGCGGCATCGGCGGGACGTGCCCCTGACCGGCCGGAGACGGGGTCGAGCGCCTCCGGGGCGGATCCCGCTTCTGCAGCCGGCTCGTCCTGGTGGTCGGCGGAGGCGTCCGACACATCCCGACCGGCGACGGAGGCGTCCGCGGCGGAAGCACCGACCGGCGCTGCCCGATCCCGGGCGGTGTCCTCGTCAGGCAGCTCCCGGCCGCCGCCGGAAAGGTCGGCCGAGACGTGCCCCGCCTCGGCGGAACCCGACGACACGGCCCGCTCACCGTCAGGAACGCCCGAGGTGTCCGACGCACCTGAGATGTCCGAGGTATCCGGCGACGCACGCCGTACCCCGGCAGAAGAACTCGCAGCGGCCGCCCCCTGCTCCTCAGCAGCACCGCGCGACGCGGATCCCCTCGCCTCGCCCTCGGCGCCCTCGCCCCCGCCTCCGCCCCGCCTGGCGGCGACCGCACGCCGCAGCGCTGCACGGGCCTCATCGCCCGGCCGGGCTCCGGGACGGGCGGGCGTGCCGGTCAGCTCGTCCGCTGCCAACTCCTCCTCGGCAGACGTCCCCTGCTCCACGTCCCGCTCCTGCGCCCCCTCCCGCCGTTCCCGCGCAGCCCGCAACGCCCGGCGTGCCACGTCGGCCGGTCGGAGCTCGGGCTCCCCCTGTCCGCTCGGCTCCCCCGGCCCGCTCGGCTCCTCCCGTCCGCTCGGCTCCCGCCCGCTCGACTCCTCCCGCCCGCTCAACTCATCCACCCTCGAAGCGCGGTCCCGCTCCCGCTCGCCCCCGCCCATCTCTGGCTGCCCGCCCGCACCACGTCCCCGCTCCCCCACCCCCGTCATGACTCCCTCCGCAGCGACACGAGGTCGGCCAGCTCACGGTTCGTCAACTCCGTGAGGGCCGATTCGCCGGAGCCGAGGATCGCGTCGGCCAGGGCCCGCTTGGACTCGAGCATCTCCGCGATGCGGTCCTCGACCGTGCCTTCGGTGATGAGGCGGTGGACCTGGACGGGCTGGGTCTGGCCGATGCGGTAGGCGCGGTCGGTGGCCTGTTCCTCGACGGCCGGGTTCCACCATCGGTCGAAGTGGACGACATGGCCCGCGCGGGTCAGGTTCAGGCCAGTGCCCGCAGCCTTGAGGGAGAGGACCAGGACCGGGGTCGCACCGCTCTGGAAGCGGTCCACCATGCGTTCGCGGTCCGGGACCGGCGTACCGCCGTGGAGCAGATCCACCGGGACCGCCCGCCCCGCGAGGTGGGAGGTGATCAGGCGGGCCATCCCCACGTACTGCGTGAAGACCAGCGCCGAGCCGTCCTCGGCCAGCAGGGTGTCCAGCAGTTCGTCCAGCAGCGCCAGCTTGCCGGAGCGGGCGGCCAGTCGCTCGGTCGCCGCCGCTGTCTCCTCCTTCAGGTACAGCGCCGGGTGGTCGCAGATCTGCTTCAGGGAGGTGAGGAGCTTCAGGACCATGCCGCGGCGCGCCATGCCCTCCGCCGTCTCGATGGCGTACAGCGACTCCCGCACCACCGCCTCGTACAGCGCGGCCTGTTCACGGGAGAGGGGGACCGGGTGGTCGGTCTCCGTCTTGGGGGGCAGTTCCGGGACGATGCCCGGGTCGGACTTCTTGCGGCGCAGGAGGAAGGGGCGCACCAGACGGGCCAGTCGGCCGACCGCCTCCTCGTCCTCGCCGTTCTCCACCGCGCGTGCGTGCCGGGCGCGGAAGGACTTGAGCGGGCCGAGCAGGCCCGGTGTCGTCCAGTCGAGCAGCGCCCAGAGTTCGGAGAGGTTGTTCTCGACCGGTGTGCCGGTCAGGGCCACGCGCGCGGGTGTCGGGATGGTGCGCAGGGCCTTCGCCGTCGCCGAGTACGGGTTCTTGACGTGCTGTGCCTCGTCGGCGACGACCATGCCCCAGGTGTGCGCCGCCAGCGTCGGTGCCGTCGACCGCATCGTGCCGTACGTGGTCAGGACGAAGCCGCCGTCCATGTCCTCCAGGGTGCGGTCCGGGCCGTGGAAGCGGCGGACGGGGACGCCCGGCGCGAAACGGGTGATCTCCCGCTGCCAGTTGCCCAGCAGGGACGCCGGGCAGACCACGAGGGTCGGGGCCGTCCTTGCGCGCTTCAGGTGCAGGGCGATGACCGTGATCGTCTTGCCGAGGCCCATGTCGTCGGCGAGGCAACCGCCGAGCCCCAGGGACGTCATGAGGTCCAGCCAAGCCAGGCCCCGGAGTTGGTAGTCCCGCAAGGTCGCCCGCAGTCCCGGCGGCGGCTCGGCCGGGCGCACCCCGGCCGTCAGCCGGTCGCGCAGGGCCGCCAGGGCGCCGACCGGTACCGCCTCGACGGCCTCGCCGTCGACGTCGGCGCTGCCGGTGAGGGCGACGGACAGCGCGTCGACCGGGTCGAGCAGGCCCAGTTCCCGCTTGCGGGCCTTGCGGACGAGGGCCGGGTTGACCAGCACCCAGCGGTCCCGCAGCCGGACGACCGGGCGGTGCGCCTCGGCGAGGGCGTCCATCTCGGTCTCGGAGAGCGGATCGCCGCCGATCGCCAACTGCCAGCGGAACTGGAGCAGTTCCTCGCTCTCGAAGAAGCCGGTGCCGTCGGTCGCCGAGCCCGGCGCGGGCCGTACGACCGCGGCCGCGCTCAGGTCCTGCGCCAGGTCCCGGGGCCAGTGCACCGCCACTCCGGCGGCCGCGAGCCGGGTCGCCGCCACGCCCAGCAGGTCGCCCAACTCCTCTTCGGACAGCGCCAGTACGTCGGGCACCTCCTGCTCGGAGAGCCGGTCGAGCGGCCCCCACACGCGCGCCGCGCGCCGCACCGCCAGCGCCGCGTCCACCCGCGCGCGTGGCCCGAAGGCCGCGTCCGCCTGGCCCGACCACAGGGCGGCCGCGTCGGCCACCAGGGTGGGGTCGGCGAGGCTGTGCACCTGGACGATCGCCGCGCCCGCGCTGCGTACGCCGGCGCCGTCGTCGTCGAAGAGGTCGTACGCCGACAGGTCGAGGCGGAGCGAGATCCGTACGCCCGCGTCCATGCCGGCGGCGACCTCGGCCGCCCAGTCGTGGGCGTCGGGCAGGCGCTGCGCCTCGCGCGCGGCGAAGGGCTTCCCGGAGGCGTGCGGCGCGGCGGGGGTGCGGGGCAGGGTGTCCGCGACCGCGTCAAGGAAGGACCGCATCAGCGCCTCGGGCTGGGGCAGCCGCAGCGGGCCCGGGCCGGGCAGGGGGACCGCGTGGCCTTCGTGGGGCAGGGCGGCGGCGACGGCTCGCAGGTGGGCGATGTCGTCGGGGTCGAGCGGGCCGGCCCGCCAGGCGTCGTGGCCGGTCGGCGTCAGGCCGGGCAGCAGCCGGCCGCGGGCGGTGAGGCGGAGCGCGTGCAGTGCGGCCGCGCCCCAGCAGGCGGTGGCGGGGTGGGCGGCCGGGTCCCGCCGGGCCCGCACGAGCAGCGGCAGTGCCTCGTCGAGCGGCAACGACAGCGCGGGGGTGGTCCGGCGGCGGACGCCTGCTCCATGGCGTCGTACGACAGTGAGCTCGGTGTCCTCGGCGGGCAGCGGGCCGCCCTCCGGGTCCCAGAAGGCCATCCGCCCCTCGCGCGGAAGGGAGGCAGGCAGGAAGACGGCCGCGAGCCGGACCGGGACGGCCCCCCTCGCCTGCTCGGCCACCGCGGCGCCACTGCTGTGCGCGACGCTGTCGCTCATACGTCCTGTCACCTCCCGCCCATGAGTCGGATCAACCGTCTCCGACTCTACGGGCGGGGTCTGACAATCGGCTCCGGCGGCCGTCGCGGACCCTGGACAGGGCCTGGACCGCACGGGGTGATCAGGGGACCGTACGCGAGACGACGTACACGAACGGATTGGCCGGGTCGGACATGTTTATGACGACGTCCTGAGTGGGCGCCGGGTTCTTCTGCTTGTGGACGAAGCCGTACCACGGGCCGGGGCCGCTGAAGTCCCAGCCGGTGATCTTCTGGTCGCGGGCACTGATGGTGATGGCGTCCCGCTTCAGCTCGTCCCGGGTGACGCCCATGGTGTCGAAGAACCAGTCCAGGTTCTTGTCGGCCGTCTGGAACTGGACGTAGAGCCGGCTGGTCTTCCAGTTGTTGGTCTCGTAGTACGCGACCTGGTACGACCAGTCCGGGATCGGGACCTGGTACAGGCGGCGCTGGACCTTCGACGGCCAGTGCCGGGTGAGCCCGGTCGCCGAGTACTTCTCCTCCTTGTCCTTGCCGCTGTCGCGGCTCTGGTTGGCGGAGATCACCAGATAGCCGGCCGGGACGCCGATGAGCAGCACGATGATGAGCAGGGTGAGCGCCCTGCGGCGGATCATGTGGCGGCGGTCCTCGGTCGGCTGCTGCGGCTCGTCCGGGGAGTCGGCCTGGCGGGGTACGGACACGGTCACGCCGACCCCTGCGACGGCGACCGGCGGGCCTCGGCGAACCGCGCGTAGCGTTCGTATCGTTCCACGCGGCGCCGGTTGGCGCGCCGGAAGCGGCGGGCGACCAGGCGGGCCAGGTCGGCGGCGCCGACCATGCCGGCCTCGGGGCCGAGCTGGGCGCGGGTGATGCGGGCCTCAGGGCGGTAGCCGCGGCCGGTGAGGTGGCGCTTGAAGGCGTCCCGCGCGGGGCCGATCAGCAGGTCGTCGGCGGCCGAGACACCGCCGCCGATCACGAAGCAGGACGGGTCCAGGGCGGCCGCGAGGTTGGCGATGCCGACGCCGAGCCACTGGCCGATGTCCTGGAGCAGCTCGATGCACATCGCGTCGCCCTCGCGGGCCAGCTCGGTGATCATCGGGCCGGTGATGTCGCCGATGTTGCCCTTGACGTGCTCGATGATCCCGTACGCCACCGGCGAGTCGGCGGCGGCCAGCTCGCGGGCCTCCCTGACCAGCGCGTTGCCGGAGCTGTACTGCTCCCAGCAGCCGCGGTTGCCGCACGGGCAGCGGTGGCCGCCGGGCACGACCTGCATATGGCCGAACTCACCGGCGACGCCGTACTTGCCGCGCTTGACCTGCCCGTCCTCCAGGATCGCGCCGCCGATGCCGGTGCCCAGCGTGATCATGACGAGGTGGTCCTCGCCGCGTCCGGCGCCGAAGCGCCACTCGGCCCAGGCGGCGGAGTTGGCGTCGTTGTCGACCAGGACGGGCACCGCGAGCCGCCCGGCGAGGCGGTCCCTGAGGGGCTCGTTGCGCCAGGACAGGTGGGGCGCGAACAGGACGCGGTTGCGGTCGGCGTCGACCCAGCCGGCCGCGCCGATACCCACGGCGTGCACGTCGTGCCGGTCGGACAGGTCCAGCACCAGCTCGACGATCGTGTCCTCGACGACCTTCGGGCTCTTGGACTTGTCCGGGGTCTCCGTGCGGAGCCTCTCCAGGATGTTGCCGTCGGCGTCTACGACACCCGCCATCACCTTCGTACCGCCGATGTCGATCCCGACGGTCGGCACACGGGGTGCGGTCAGGTGCGAGCGGCGCTCCCGGGGTCCCACGGTGCGGAGCACGGGGGCTCGCCGGGAGCCGATGGGGGCGGTGAAGTCGCGGTAGGTGCTCATCAGGCCCGATTCTGCCGCACGCTCACGCTGGGTGCCGAACGGGGCGGCAAAGGGCGGCGCGGGTCACAGCAACTTGTCCGGACATTACGACCACTGCGGTGTTCCTGCGCCCCCGGTCAAGTCCGTACGACAGCGGCACTCATGGCCGTACGAGCAGCTGGAACTCGAAGGAGTACCGGCTCGGGCGGTAGGTGTGGGTGCCGTACTCGACCGCTCGGCCCGTGTCGTCGAAGGTGACGCGCTGCATGGTTAGCAGGGGGGCGCCCTCCTCCTCCGCGAGCCGTTCCGCCTCGGCGGCGGTGGCGCCGCGCGCGCCGATGGTCTGCCGGGCGCTGTGCAGGGTGATCCCGGCGGACCGCATCAGCCGGTAGAGCCCGGTGGCCTCCAGCTGCGCGGTGTCCAGGTCGATCAGGGCGGGCGGCAGGAAGTTGCACAGGTACGCCATGGGCTCACCGTGCGCGAGGCGCAGCCGCTCGATGCGGTGTACGTCGCTGTCCTCGGCCACCCCCAGGGCGGCCGCGACCTCGGCGGACGCCGGGACGACGGTGTTGACGATCACCTTGGTCGCCGGGCGCTGGCCGGCCGACTCCAGGTCGTCGTAGAGGCTGCTGAGCTCCAGCGGGCGCTTGACCTGGCTGTGCACGACCTGCGTCCCGACGCCTCGGCGGCGTACCAGCAGACCCTTGTCGACCAGCGACTGGATGGCCTGGCGGACGGTCGGCCGGGACAGGCCGAGGCGTGCGGCGAGTTCGATCTCGTTGCCCAGCAGGCTGCCGGGGGTGAGCGCTCCGTGCTCGATCGCGGCCTCGAGCTGCTGGGACAGCTGGAAGTACAAAGGCACCGGACTGCTCCGGTCCACACTGAGCTCGAGTTCCACGGTCGGGTCCACTTCTGGTTTCGGCACGGGCCGAGCGTAGCTCTACGCGTTGTTGACGGGAAGTCGTGTAGTTCGATTGTCCGGACATATGCATTGACAGCGTACGCACTGAACCCCCACTTTGTTTCCATGCGCATCGGGGTCATCGGTACGGGCCGCATCGGCACGATTCACGCCAACACGCTCAGCCGGCACCGCGACGTCGGGTCGCTGATCCTCACGGACGCGGACGTCGCGCGGGCCCAGGAGCTGGCGCACGGGCTGGGGGAGACAGCCGCGCCGGGGGTGGACGAGATCTTCAGGTGGGGCGTGGACGCGGTGGTGATCACGACGGCGACGTCGGCCCACGCCGAACTGATCGGCCGGGCAGCGAGGTCGGGCCTTCCGGTGTTCTGCGAGAAGCCCATCGCGCTCGATCTGCCGGGCACGTTGCACGCGATCGGTGAGGTCGAGACGGCCGGGACGATCCTGCAGATGGGGTTCCAGCGCCGCTTCGACGCGGGGTACGTGGGCGCGCGCGACGCGGTGCGGTCCGGGCGGCTCGGGCGTCTGCACACCGTGCGCGCGCTGACCAGCGACCAGTCGCCGCCGCCGGCCGCCTGGCTGCCGCTGTCCGGTGGGCTGTACCGGGACACGCTGATCCATGACTTCGACGTGCTGCGCTGGGTGACCGGGCGCGAGGTCGTCGACGTGTACGCGGCCGGGTCGGACGCCGGGCCCGCGATGTTCCGTGAGGCGGGCGACGTCGACACGGCGGCGGTGCTGCTCACGCTGGACGACGGCACGCTCGCCACGGCCACGGCGACCCGGCTGAACGGCGCCGGATACGACGTGCGCATGGAGCTGGCCGGGGAGGCGGACCAGATCGTGGTCGGCCTGGACGACCGGACGCCGATCGCGTCCACCGAGCCGACCGGGCCGCCCGCGGCGGACAAACCGTGGTCCGGGTTCCTGGAGCGGTTCGGGCCCGCGTACGAGGCGGAGCTGAACGCGTTCGTGGAGGTGGTGCGCGGGGAGCGGGCCAATCCCTGCGACGGGCGGGAGGCCCTGCAGGCGCTGCGGATCGCGGAGGCGTGCGAGCGGTCGCGGCGGGAGCGAAGACCGGTCGCGCTCGCGGAGATTCCGGGCGGTTTTCCCACCGCGGCGCTGTGAGGACCGCCGGGCCCGACCGGCCTCGGTGGGCGCTCCACTACCAGCGCACCGGAAGACTCCGCACCCCACGCATCAGCGGGCCCGGCAGCCACTCCCCCGGCGCCCCGTCCAGGGCCAGGCCCGGAGTGCGCTCCAGCAGGGACCGTATCGCCGTACGGGCTTCCAGGCGGGCCAGGGGTGCGCCCAGGCAGTAGTGGATGCCGTGGCCGAAGGCGAGATGGCCGCGGGCGTCGCGGTGGATGTCGAAGCGGTCCGGGGCCGGGAAGCGGGCGCCGTCGCGGTCGGCGGCGGTGAGGCCGATCATCACCGCCTCGCCCCGCGCGATCGGCACTCCGGCGATCTCCAGGGGCTCGGCGGCGAATCGGAACGTGGCGTTCTCCACCGGCCCCTCGTATCGCAGCGCCTCCTCGATCGCGCCGTCGATCAGGGTCATGTCGGCGCGCAGGGCGGCCAGTTGGTCCGGGTGTGTGAGCAGGGCGTGGACGGCGTTGGTGATGAGGTTGACCGTGGTCTCGTGGCCCGCGATGAGCAGGATGAAGGCCATCCCCCGCAGTTCCTCCGGCGAGAGCCGGTCGCCGTCCTCAGCGGTGGTGCGGATCAGGTCGCCGAGCAGGTCGGCGCTCGGCCCGGTGCGGCGCTTGTCCTCGATGAGCTCGGTGAGGTACGCGGCGAGGCGCACGAAGGCGTCGTACTCGCTCTCCGCGCTCGTCGGCGCGACGGCCTCCGTGGACAGCTTGCGGAACTCCGTGCGGTCGATCTCGGGCACGCCGAGCAGTTCGCAGATCACGGTGATCGGCAGCGGATAGGCGAACGAGTCGACGAGGTCGGCCCGGCCGCGCGGCAGCATCGCGTCGAGCAGTTCGTCGGTGATCTGCTGGATCCTCGGCCGGAGTTGCTCGACGCGGCGCATGGTGAACGCGCGCGTGATGAGGCCGCGCAGTCGGGTGTGCTGGGGCGGGTCGGCGACCAGCAGATACTTCCCGATCAACTGCTCGTCGAGGAACGTCACCCCGATCTTGCTGCCGTCCTTGGCCAGCCGCGGGTCGGCGAACGCGGCACGCGCCTCCTCGTACCCGACGACGAGCCACGCCTCGTGGTGCTCGTCCGGCACCTGCAGCCGCACCCGGTGCACCGGACCGCGCTCGCGCAGCCGCGCGTACACGGAATGCGGGTCGGTGCGGAACCGCGCTCCGAACTCCCCCAGGTCGATCACGTCCGCCATGACGCTCCCCCTCCCACCACCTCGACAACGAGCGGGAGCACCGCCTAGTGCCCGTCCTCCTCCGGTTCCTCCGACTCCTCCAGAAGTCCCGCGTCGTACGCCAACAGGGCGATCTGCACACGGTTGTTGAGGTCGAGCTTGGCCAGGACGCGGGAGACATGGGTCTTGACGGTGGCGACGCTCATGTAGAGCTCCGTGGCGATCTCCGCGTTGGCCAGGCCCCGGCCCACCGCGACGGCGACTTCGCGTTCGCGGTCGTTGAGGGCGGTGAGCCGTTCACGCGCGCGTGCCCGGCGGGTGTCGGCGGCCGCGCCCGCCGCGTGGTCCATCAACTGGCGGGTGACGGTGGGCGACAGGACCGGGTCGCCGGCCGCGACCCGGCGCACCGCCTCGACGATCTCGGTGGGCGGGGTGTCCTTGAGTACGAACCCGGCGGCGCCGGCCCGCAGGGCGCGCAGCACCTGCTCGTCGGCGTGGAAGGTGGTCAGCAGCACCACCTGCGGGGCGTCCTTCCTGCCGCGCAGCCGCTCGGTGGCGGTGAGTCCGTCGACCGACGGCATCCGGATGTCCATCAGGACCACGTCCGGCCGGGTGCGGTCGACCAGCGTCTCGACCTCGTCGCCGTCGGCCGCCTCGCCGACGATCTCGATGTCGTCGGCGCCGCCCATCATGAAGGACAGCCCGGCCCTGACCAACGGGTCGTCGTCGACGAGGAGGAGTCTGATCGCAGTCATGTGCCACACGTAATCACGGTTGTGCGGGGCGCGGGGGCCGGACGGCGTGGAGTCGCGGTGAGGAACGCCGCGCGGCCCGCAACAGCGCGCGCCGGGGCGCTTGTTGAGCACGCCACGCGTGGACCGACGCGCGTCACCCCCACGGCAGCCAGGCCCGCACCTCGAACCCGCCGTCCGCCACCGGCCCGTGCTGCAGCCGCCCGCCCGTGAGCGTCGCCCGTTCCGTCAGGCCGATCAGGCCCTGGCCGGAGCCGGGAACGTGGGGGACCTCGCCCTCGGGCGCGGGATTGCGTACCGACACGGACAGCCCCTCGCCCGGAGCGCCGGTCACCGTCACCGTGACCTCCGTGCCGGGCGCGTGCTTGCGGGCGTTGGTCAGGCCCTCCTGGGCGATGCGGTAGGCGGTGCGGCCGACGGCGGCGGGGACGGCGGCGGGGTCGGTGACGTGCTGGTCGAGGACGACCTTCGTGCCGGCCTCGCGGGACTCCGTGACCAGTGCTTCCAGCGCCGCGAGGGTCGGTTGGGGGCGGCCGGAGTCGTCGGACTCGCCCGCGCGCAGCACGCCGATGATCTCCCGCAGGTCCTGGAGGGCCTCGTGGGCGCTCTCGCGGATGACGCCGGCCGCCCGTGCGATCTCCTCGCGGGGCGCGTCGGGCCGGAACTCCAGTGCGCCCGCGTGCACGCTGAGCAGCGTCAGCCGGTGGGCGAGGACGTCGTGCATCTCCCGGGCGATGGCCTCGCGGGCGAGCCGCTGCGCCTGCTCGGCACGCAGCCGCGCCTCCGTCTCGGCGCGTCGGGCACGGTCGCGCAGGCTCAGCATGAGCTGCCGTTTGGACCGGACGAACATGCCCCAGCCGACGACCCCACCCGTCAGCATCGCACCGACGAAGATCGCCCAGCCATACGAAAGGTCGGGGTCGGGGCGCAGCCAGAAGAACAGCGGGGTCAGCGCCAGGGACGCGCCGCCCACCCAGGCCACGTACCGGACGGGCCGGTGCACGGCGAGAGTGAAGAAGGCGATAACGCCGGCGCCGCCCGCGGTACTCGACACGAAGCAGACCGGGACCATCGCGATGGCGAGCCCGACCGGCCAGCGGCGCCGGAGCCACACCGCCGCGCAGGCGAGCGTGCCGAGGATCTGGTCGAAGGCGGCGAGGCCGACCGGGATGTTCTCGTCGGCCACCGTGTCCGCGGTCAGCAGACCCAGGGTCACGGCGAGCAGGAAACAGAAGAAGTCGACCACCCAGTCGCGCGCGGTGCGCCGGGGCCGCCCGGAGCGCTCGGGGTCGAGATCGAACTCCTTCACCAGGGCTGAGGGCAGCAACCAGCGCCGCACCGTGAACGCCTGCGGTGCGTGCACCGACTTGTCACCACTCACGATCGACAAATCTACGCAGTGGCCGCCCGCGGCGCGCCTCCTCCGGCGTGATCGCCGACCAAAGTCGCGCCAGTACAGACTTTGGACGCGGCGGGCCCGCCCGGAACGGGAACTTCCGTCTGCCATGGCTCGCCCCGCGGCCGATAGGCGTGGGGGGTCCGCGGGGCGAGAGTCATGGCATGAAGCAGTTGCTGGAGTTCCTCGGAGTCATCGCCCTGGTGCAGGGCGTCGCGGGCCTGCTGAACGAGTTCACCGACTGGGACTGGGGTCTCGTCCAGCGGATCGGTTTCCTCGACGGCTACGGGATCTACGCGAGCGTCGCACTGCTCGTGCTGGCGGTCGCGCTGTTCGCGGCCGCCGGGAGCAGCCGGAAGTCCGGCTGAACGCGGACCGGGCCTCCGGCTGGTCGCACCGTTCCTCGGCGCCGACCGTGGCCTACGGGCTCAGCAGCCGTAGTTGACCAGGTCGAACGACTCGTAGTGGTCGGCCGTGTAGTAGTCCTCCTGGTTCTCCTCACCGGTGACGATCCGGCGCGCTCCGCGCGTGGAGGAACCAGGCGTGATGACCGTGTACTCGTGGTAGTACCCGGACGACTGGCTGGGCAGGATGCCTTCCCGGTTCTGGAAGACGGTGCCGTCCTGCGAGTACGGGTAGGGGCCGCCCTGCTCGATCAGGTCGAGCGTGTCGTGCGCCTGGGAGGGCAGGTCGCTGTAGCAGATGCTGCCGACCGCGGCGGCCGCCGGCGTGGCGGTGACGGTGCCGCCGACGAGGAGGGCGGACAGGACGGCGGCCGCGGCGCCGATGCGGGTGATTCGTGGGGGGAATCTCATGGCTTCATGATGACGCGCGTAGACAGTGGCATGTCAATGTCAAAGTTGGAGATTTTCCCGGCAAGTCCGATGAGTTTTCGGGAAGTTAACGTACGTCCCGGCGTCCTCACGCGATCTTCATGAGGTCGTGCGAGAACGCCGAGGACGGCTGGTCAGGCATCTTCCGGGAGGGCGAACGAGCCGTACTCGGGGCGGCCCGCCAGGTCGTAGGAGTTGATGGCGACGCCGGTGCTCGTGACGCTGCCGCCGGTGTGCCGGAACGCGGTGGGCACGGCGCCCTCCGTGAACAGCCGGTGGCCCGTGCCGAGCACGACCGGGAAGGTCAGCAGGTGCAGGGTGTCGACGAGCCCGAGGTCCAGCAGGGACCTGACGAGGGCACCGCTGCCGTGGACCTGCAACTCGCCGTCGGTGCGCTCCTTGAGCGCGGTGACCTCCTTGGCGAGGTCGCCGCCGATCACGGTGGTGCCGGCCCACCCGGGGTTCGCCAGGGTCGAGGAGGGGACGTACTTAGGCAACCCGTTCAGCTTGGCGGCGACCGGGTCGGCGGGGTCGGTCACCTTGGGCCAGTACGCCGCGAAGATGTCGTACGTACGGCGTCCGAGGAGGAAGGCCCCCGGGCGGCCGAAGACGTCGTTGATGAACCGGCCGAAGTCGTCGTCGGCGTAGCGGAAGCTCCAGCCGCCGTGCTCGAAGCCGCCGCGGGTGTCCTCCTCCGGGCCGCCGGGGGCCTGGTAGACACCGTCGAGCGTGACGAAGAGGGTGGAGACGAGCTTGCCCATGAGAGGTGCCTCTTTCCGGGGTGGGATCTGTTGTCATCACCTCAGACCTCTCCGGCACCCGCAACTCATCGGCGTGGGTTCCGCCTCGTTCCGCCCTCGGATCTCGGTGTCCGTTCGCCGCCAGCACTTCGTCTCTCGCGGCGCTGGGATGGACGTATGACAACCACTTACGGACCCACGACAAGCACTCGGGGAACCCTGCACGGCAAGGTGGCCCTGGTCACCGGAGGCAGTCGCGGCATCGGCGCGGCGACGGCGCTGCGGCTCGCTCGGGAGGGCGCGGACGTCGCCGTGACCTATGTGAACGGCAAGGAGGCGGCCGAGAAGGTCGTACGGGCCGTGGAGGCGCTGGGCCGCCGGGCCGTGGCGCTGCGGGCGGACGCCGCGGACGCGGACGAGGCGGCGGGCGCGGTGGAACTCACCGTGGAGGCGCTCGGCGGCCTGGACGTGCTGGTGAACAACGCCGGTATCGGTGTGCTGGCCCCGCTGGACGGCCTGGCGCTCGGGGACGTGGACCGCGTCCTCGCGGTGAACGTCCGGGGCGTCTTCCTGACCTCCCAGGCGGCGGCCGCCCGTATGAGCGAGGGCGGCAGGATCATCACGATCGGCACATGTATGACGCAGCGGGTGCCGGGCCCCGGCGGAACCCTCTACGCGACCAGCAAGTCGGCCCTGATCGGCCTGACGAAGGCCCTGGCGCGCGAGCTGGGCCCGCGCGGCATCACGGCGAACATCGTCCACCCTGGCCCCGTCGACACCGACATGAACCCGGCGGACGGCCCGTACGCACCCGTCCAGTCGGCGATGACCGCGCTGGGGCGCTTCGGTACGGCCGACGAGGTGGCGGCGACGGTCGCGTACCTGGCCGGGGCGGACTACGTCACGGGCACGGAGTTCGCGGTGGACGGCGGGTACGCCGCGTGACATGTCGTGGGGCGCACCGGTGCTGTCCGGGCCGGTGCGCCCCACGGGTTCGGCGGACCGGGCGTCTCAGCCGCCCAGCTCCTGGTGCCGGGCCGCCAGCCCCGCCACCCCCTGCTCGGTCAGCGAGCCGTGCAGGCGCAGGCGGGAGATGCCGCCGTCCGGGAAGATGTCCACGCGCGCGTGCGTGCCCACCGCGGGGGTCGGCAGGACGAAGCGGTGGTTGGTGTCGGGCTGGAGGCGGGTGCGCGGGAGGACCTCGGTCCACTCGCCGTCCTCGCCGTCCTTCACCGACACCGACGCCCAGCCGGCGCTGTTGCCCTTGAGGTACGCCGTGTCGATCTCGATCGCCCGGATCTGGGACTGCGCCACCAGCTGGTAGCGGATCCAGTCGTTGCCCTGGTCGCGGCGGCGGCGCGTCTCCCAGCCGTCGTCCATCTTGCGGGAGCGGCCCGGCTGGATGGTGTTGGTGGCGGGTGAGTAGAAGAGGTTGGAGGCGTCCTCGACCTGGCCGCCGCTCTCCAGGGCGACCACGTCGAACGTGCCGAGCACCTCGAGCCACTTCGGGTCCGGTGCCACCTCTCCGTACACGCGCAGGCGCGCGATGCCGCCGTCGGGGTGCTGGTTGACCCGCAGGTGGGTGAAGCGCTGCTCGACGTCGATGGAGAAACCGTTCGCCGCGTGCCCGCCCACCGAGGTGCGCGGCACCAGCGTCGTCCACTTCACGTCGTCCGCCAGCAGCTCCTGCGGCGAGGGCGAGCCCGGCAGCGACGTGCCCTCCACGGAGACGGCCTGCGGGTAGTTGCCGCGGAAGTGGGCCGTGTCGACGACGATCCCGCGGATCACGCCGGGCGCGCCGAGGCGCACCAGCGCCCAGTCGTGGTCCTCGGCCGTGGGCCACGGGTGCTCGGCGGAGGCACCGCGCCGCCGGCGGGTCTCCCAGCCGTCCATGATCTTGCCCTTGTGCCCGAAGTGCTCGGGGTCGAACTCGGCCCGCTCGGGCACCAGCAGGTTCTCGCGCTGGGCGAAGAACTCGTCGTTGGCGGCGATGACACCGGCGCCCAGCCGGCGGTCGGCGAGGTTGGCGTACTGGGTGAAGGGGAAGTCGGCGGTGCGGTAGTCCGCGTACGGGTCGCCGCCTCCATAGGGGTTCGCGTCGCCGGTGAAGCTCGGTATCGCCGTCACGGTGGTGGTTCTGCCTTTCTGGAGTCGGCCGGTGCGGGGGGGGCGGGTGAGGGGGTCAGTGGGCGCGGGTGAGCAGCTGCCCCTTCGGGTCGGTGAACTCGCCGGCCGCGACGATGCGTTCGCCGCGCAGCCAGGTGGACTTCACGACGCCGTACAGGGTCTTGCCCGCGTACGCGGTCACGCGGTTGCGGTGCTGGAGGGCGGCCGGGTCCACGGTGAAGGTCTCGTCGGGCGCGAGGACGGCGAAGTCGGCGTCCCGGCCCGCCGCGATGGCGCCCTTGCGGTCGTCGAGCCCGACCAGTTCGGCCGTGCGCGCGGACATCCAGCGGACGACGTCCTCCAGGCCGTGCCCGCGCTTGCGGGCCTCCGTCCATACGGCCGCGAGGCTCAGCTGAAGGCCGGAGATGCCGCCCCAGGCGGTCGCGAAGTCGGCGGTCTTCAGGTCGGCCGTGGACGGCGAGTGGTCGGTCACCACGCAGTCGATCGTGCCGTCGGCCAGCGCCTGCCACAACAGGTCCTGGTTGGCGGACTCGCGGATCGGCGGGCAGCACTTGAACTCGCTGGCGCCGTCCGGGACTTCCTCGGCGGTGAGGGTCAGATAGTGCGGGCAGGTCTCGACGGTGATCCGTACGCCGTCCCGCCTGGCCTCGGCGATCAGCGGGAGCGCGTCGCTCGACGAGAGGTGAAGGACGTGCACGCGCGCGTGGAGGCGCTTCGCCTGGGCGATCAGCTGGGCGATCGCGGTGTCCTCCGCGTCGCGCGGGCGCGAGGCGAGGAAGTCCGCGTACTTGGGGCCGCCCTGCTGCGGGGCGGCGTCGAGGTGGTGCGGGTCCTCGGCGTGCACGATCAGCAGGCCGTCGAAGGAGGCGATCTCGGCCAGGGACTGGGCGAGCTGGTCCTGGTCGAGGTGCGGGAACTCGTCCACGCCGGACGGCGACAGGAATGCCTTGAAGCCGAAGACACCGGACTCGTGCAGCGGGCGCAGGTCCTTGACGTTGTCGGGCAGGGCGCCGCCCCAGAAGCCGACGTCGATGTGCGCCTTGTCGGCGGCCACGTCCTGCTTGGTGCGGAGGTTCCCGACCGTCGTGGTGGGCGGGAGGGAGTTGAGCGGCATGTCGACGAGGGTGGTGATGCCGCCGGCCGCCGCGGCGCGGGTGGCGGTCCAGAAGCCCTCCCACTCGGTGCGGCCCGGGTCGTTGACGTGCACGTGTGTGTCGACCAGACCGGGCAGCAGGACGTCGTCGCCGAGGTCCTCCAGCCGGGCGCCGGACGGGACTTCGGCGCCGTACCCGAGTACGGCCGTGATCTTGCCGGCGGAGACCAGGACCGAGGCGGCCCGTGTCCCTTCCGGGGTGATGACTCGCGTCGAGCGCAGCACCAGTTCAGCGTCGGACACCCGGACCCCTCTCTGCCGCCATTGACTTCCGTGTAGCGGAATTCAACTTTCTGTTGAAGGAGTCTTCACTCCCGTTCCCGCGCCGTCAAGGGCACACTTCTCCACAGTGCACCCGCCCCGCACTCTCTGTACATTTCCACAAAGTGGAATTACAATTTCGGCAAGCAGAACGTAGCTACGCACAAGCGGGGAGTCAACCGACTGGCGGGTAGGCTTCTGCCCTTCCCACCGGTCCCGAAAGGAACGCGCCGTGCCGACGTCCAACGCCAGCACCACCGACCCCGCCAAAGCCAACAACGGTGGCGGTGTCCAGTCACTCGAGCGCGCCTTCGACCTGCTGGAGCGGATGGCGGACGCCGGCGGCGAGGTCGGCCTGAGCGAGCTGTCCGCGAGCAGCGGGCTGCCGCTGCCCACCATCCACCGCCTCATGCGGACGCTCGTGGCGTGCGGATACGTCCGCCAGCAGCCCAACCGCCGCTATGCCCTCGGCCCGCGCCTGATCCGCCTCGGCGAGTCCGCGTCCCGGCTGCTGGGCACCTGGGCCCGGCCGTACCTGGCCCGGCTGGTCGAGGAGACCGGCGAGACCGCGAACATGGCCCTGCTGGACGGCGACGAGATCGTCTACGTCGCCCAGGTGCCGTCCAAGCACTCGATGCGCATGTTCACCGAGGTGGGCCGGCGTGTGCTCCCGCACTCCACGGGGGTCGGCAAGGCGCTGCTCGCGAACACCCCGGACCACGAGGTGCGCGCGCTGCTGTCCCGCACCGGCATGCCGGCCGCGACGGAGAAGACGATCACCACCCCGGAGGGCTTCCTCGCCGCCCTGGAGGACGTACGCCAGGCCGGCTACGCGGTCGACGACAACGAGCAGGAGATCGGCGTCCGCTGCCTCGCCGTCTCGGTGCCCGACTCCCCCACCGCCGCCGCCATCTCGATCTCGGGCCCCGCGGGCCGCGTCACGGAGGCGGCGACGGACAAGATCGTGCCCGTGCTGCAGCAGGTGGCATCGGAGCTGTCGGAGGCACTGGCCAGCTCGGGGCCGACGGCCTAGGGGGGGTTGCGAACGTCCCGTGCGGTGACCGCGGTGTCCGGTGCGTGCCCTGGGGGTCCCCCCGGCCGAAGGCTGGGGGAGTGCCGGACGAAGGCTGGGGGAGTGCCGGACGAAGGCCCTCGTACTGGACGTACTTGGGCCTTTGGCCGGTGCGGCGAGGGTGCGTGCCGGGCGCCGCGGGCGCTGTGCGGGACTTTCGAAACACCCCCTAGCCCGGGAGCAGGGGGAAACCAAGGAGGCGAACGAGGGGTTCCTCGGGGCGCGTCTGGTCCGGGACCTGCGGAACCCGAACTCCTTCGTGTCCTTCGCCGCCTGGGGCGATCTCGACTCGATGCGGGCCTGGCAGGGCTCTTCCGAGTTCGGCAAGCGTTTCGACGTCGTCCACGCCCTGTGCGAGGACATGCGGAGCGGCGGCTACGAACTGGTCGTCGACATCTGAGCGGGGCCGCACGGCGAGTCAGCGGCGCGGCGGTTCCCCGAACAGGTCCACCGCGTCGCGTACGTCCGACAGTCCACGGGCCAGTGCGCTCACGGAGCCGATCGCCCCGGCGATCAACAGCAACGACCGGCGCAGGCGCGGGATTTCGGGGGCGCCGTCGATCGTCATCGCGGCGAGAGCGGCGAGCTCGTCCTCGGCGATCCCACGGTCGGGGAACTCGGCGGGATGCGCGGCGAGTTCGCGGCGCAGGCGGGAGACCGCCGTCCGCAGTTCCACCACCCTCACATCCTCGTCGCTGCCCGTCACCGGCCTCTGCCCCAAGCTCCGCAACAAAGCACTCCCCCTCGCACGCCGTTGTGCGCCTGCAGTACGCATCCCCCGTCGAGCTCCCTGGACGATGGTCGGGCGCCGGGGACGCGGGTCAGTAAACGCCACCGGTGCCGGGCGCGCCACCGTGCGGACCGATATTCAGCCCAAGGAGACCCGGCGGCCTTGCGGGCGTCAGGTATGCAGGACCCATGACGGAGAAACAAGCCCCCCTGGTCACCGGTCTGCTGCTCGCCGCCGGAGGTGGGCGACGGCTCGGCGGACGCCCCAAGGCACTGCTACGGCACCGCGGCCGGCCCCTCGTCGAGCACGCCGTCGGGGTGCTGCGGGCGGCCGGCTGCACCCGGGTGCACGTGGTGCTGGGCGCGCAGGCCGGCGCCGTACGGGAGCAGGCGGAGCTCGCTGACTGTGTCCTGGTGGAGAACCCGGACTGGGCCGAGGGGATGGGCTCCTCGCTGCGCGCCGGGCTCGACTCGCTCACCGGCACGGGGGCCGGGGCGGCCCTCGTCTCGCTCGTCGACCAGCCCGGCATCGGACCGGTCGCGGTGGCGCGCGTGCTCGCCGCGTACGAGGACGAGACGTCGCTCGTCTCGGCCGCCTACGACGGCGTACGCGGTCATCCCGTGCTCTTCGGCGCCGCGCACTGGGCGGGCGTCGCGGCGACTGCGACCGGTGATCGAGGGGCACGCGCCTATCTGAAGGAGCGGGAGGAGGCGATCAGGCTCGTCGAGTGCGGGGACGTGGCGCGGCCGTACGACATCGACACGGAGGCCGATCTCGCCCACCTTGAGTAAGTGCGGTGGCACCCAGAGCCACGTTGCCTCGACTCAGAGAATCTCGACATCAACAAACGATTGAACTTCCACCATGAGGAAACTAGTATCCACTGTTCAGAAGCGCCCGACTGCTCCGCGGGCGTTCCCAGCCGTACCCGGGAAGACTGGCACCCGGTGCCAAAGCTCGACCGCTCGTCTTCGTAGCTCGCTGAAGGAAGTGACATCTCATGTCCGCACCAGCGCCGTCCCCGCTGGCCATCGTCGACGCCGAGCCCCTGCCCCGGCAGGAGGAGGTCCTCACGGACGCGGCCCTCGCCTTCGTGGCCGAGCTGCACCGCCGGTTCACGCCCCGGCGTGACGAACTCCTCGCCCGCCGTGCGGAGCGCCGCGCCGAGATCGCCCGCACCTCCACGCTCGACTTCCTCCCGGAGACCGCCGCGATCCGCGCGGACGACTCCTGGAGGGTGGCCCCGTGCCCGCCCGCACTGCAGGACCGCAGGGTCGAGATCACCGGCCCCACCGACCGCAAGATGACCATCAACGCCCTCAACTCGGGCGCGAAGATCTGGCTCGCGGACTTCGAGGACGCCTCCGCGCCGACCTGGGAGAACGTCGTCCTCGGCCAGATCAACCTGGCCGACGCCTACACCCGCAACATCGACTTCACGGACCCGAAGTCCGGCAAGTCGTACGCGCTGAAGGCCGACGAGGAGCTCGCCACGGTCGTCATGCGCCCGCGCGGCTGGCACCTCGACGAGCGTCACCTCCAGGTCGACGGCCGGCCGGTGCCGGGCGCCTTCGTCGACTTCGGCCTGTACTTCTTCCACAACGCCCAGCGCCTGCTCGACCTCGGCAAGGGCCCGTACTTCTACCTCCCGAAGACGGAGTCGCACCTGGAGGCCCGCCTCTGGAACGACGTGTTCGTCTTCGCACAGGACTACGTCGGCATCCCGCAGGGCACCGTCCGGGCGACCGTCCTGATCGAGACGATCACGGCGGCGTACGAGATGGAGGAGATCCTCTACGAACTGCGCGACCACGCCTCCGGGCTGAACGCCGGCCGCTGGGACTACCTGTTCTCGATCGTCAAGAACTTCCGTGACGGCGGCGCCAAGTTCGTCCTCCCGGACCGCAACGCGGTGACGATGACGGCCCCGTTCATGCGCGCGTACACCGAACTCCTCGTCCGCACGTGCCACAAGCGCGGCGCGCACGCGATCGGCGGCATGGCGGCCTTCATCCCGTCCCGCCGCGACGCCGAGGTCAACAAGGTGGCCTTCGAGAAGGTCCGCGCCGACAAGGACCGCGAGGCCGGCGACGGCTTCGACGGCTCCTGGGTGGCCCACCCCGACCTGGTCCCGATCGCCATGGAGTCCTTCGACAAGGTCCTCGGCGAGAAGCCGAACCAGAAGGACCGCCTCCGCGAGGACGTCTCCGTGCAGGCGGCCGACCTGATCGCCGTCGACTCGCTGGACGCCAAGCCGACGTACCCGGGCCTGGTCAACGCCGTCCAGGTCGGCATCCGTTACATCGAGGCCTGGCTGCGCGGCCTCGGCGCGGTCGCCATCTTCAACCTCATGGAGGACGCGGCCACCGCCGAGATCTCCCGCTCTCAGATCTGGCAGTGGATCAACGCGGGCGTCGAGTTCGAGAACGGCGAGCAGGCCACCCCGGAGCTGGCCCGCAAGGTCGCCGCCGAGGAACTGGCCGACATCCGCGCCGAGATCGGCGAGGAGGCCTTCGCGGCCGGCCACTGGCAGCAGGCCCACGACCTGCTCCTGGAGGTCTCCCTCGACGAGAACTACGCGGACTTCCTGACGCTGCCCGCGTACGAGCAGCTGAAGGGCTGAGCCCTCAGGAAGCCGGTGTGTCCGAGTGGCCCAGGGACCTTCCCGGGGCCACTCGGTCGCGTACGGCCCTCTTCACCGCCGTGGGCTCGGGGAAACCCAGCTCACGGCGGTCCCACACGACCTCGTCGTTGACGCGGACGACGAAGACGCCGCCCTTGCCGGGCTTCAGGGCGAGTTCGGTCAGCTCGGTCTCGAAGGTGGTGAGCAGTTCCTGCGCGAGCCAGGCCGCGCGGGGCAGCCAGCGGCACTGCGTGCAGTACTCGATCTCGACGCGCTGAACGTCCGGAAGCCCGATGTCGATCCCCTGCTCATCCGTCATCCGAGATGCACCGACCAATCCTGTTCCGCGGCCGGCTTGCCGTGCAGGTCGGGGACCCGCTTCAGCCACTCCGGCCGACCTTGCTGTGTCCTCGCCGCCCGGAGGGCCTCCTCGGCGGCGAGTTCCTCCCTGCTGGGGAAGTCCGTGGGCAGCCACTGCCGTGAGGCGCGCACGCGCGCGTGGAGGTACGTCACATAGGCCTCACGTGCCTCGCCGGGCGAGGCGAAGTCGGTGAGCCAGGCGTCCGGCACCTCCGCGACGATCCCGTGCAGCAGTTCCTCGGTCACCTTCGGCGCCAGTTCCGCGTCGGCGGCGCGCACGTCGGGCCCGTAGTGGCCGAGGGCATGGTGGCGGAAGTCGTACGCCTTCTCCGGATCCGAGCCGTCCCAGCGGTGGTGGAACACGAGTGCGGCACCGTGGTCGATCAGCCACAGGCGGGGCGGCACGGTCCCCAGCGTCGGCCAGATCATCAGGTTGGAGCTGTGCACCGTACGGTCGACGTTCGCGGTCAGGGCGTCCAGCCAGACGATCCGGCCGGCCTCCAGCGGGTCCACGCGGAAGGCCTTGGCGACCTCCGGGGTGAAGTCCCGCGCGCCCGGCAGATAGTCCATGCCGAGATTGATCCCGGCGCTGGACGCGTGCAGCTCCCGCACCTCCTGGTGCGGCTCGCCGTCCGCGATCGCCGGGTCGAAGTGGACCAGGACCAGCTCGGGGAAGCGCAGGCCCAGAGCGCGGGCCAGCTCCCCGACGATCACCTCGGCGACCAGGGCCTTGCGGCCCTGCGCGGAGCCGGTGAACTTGACGACGTACGTGCCCAGGTCGTCGGCCTCGACGACTCCGGGCACGGAGCCGCCGGACCGCAGCGGGGTCACGTATCGAACAGCAGTCACGTCGCGCAGCACACCGGCCAGGGTAGTTCAGGTCATGTACCGGCCAGCGGGTTCGCAAGCGGCAGGTAGCGGGCGTCGGCGCCGTCCGCGCCCGTCCAGCGCAGCAGCAGGTTGGTCTTGCCGGGGAGGCTGGGGGCGGACAGCAGGGCCGGGATCTCGGGGAGGTCGTGGCGGGACAGCTCGCGGCGTACGGCGGGCCAGGGGTCCAGGGTCGGGTGGTGTTCGACGAGGGCGGCGGCGATCTCGACGAGGTGGTTGACGAGCAGGCAGTACACCAGCCGCTCCCAGCCCGCCGCCCGGGACACCTCCGGCAGCAGTTTCACGCCCTCGGCGTCCCGGAACAGGGCCTGCACGGGGAAGCCGTCGGCGTCGACGGCGACCAGCGTGTTCTGCAGGTGCGCCTCGAGTACGACGCCGTGGTCGGCGAAGGCTCCGAGGGCGGGCGGGACGACCTGGGCCAGGTACGCCTCCCACCACACCGCCGGGTCCTCGGCGCCGGCGACCGGGCTGCCGTCGAAACCCTCGGTGAGCCCGGCGGCGAGCAGCGGGGTCGCGCCGGGCAGCAGGCTGCCCCGCAGCCCGTCGCGGACCAGGACCGCGAGTTCCTCGAAGGCGAAGTCGGCGGTGCGGTAGCCGCGGTCGCCGAGCCAGGCGGCGGGGCCGTCGACGGTGGCGAGCGCGGTGGCCGCCGCCGTGTCCGTGCGGCGGAGTTTCAGCAGGTCGTGGCGCCACAGCCGGCGGATGTCGTTGGTGATGCGCACATCGAGGCTGAACTTCAGGAAGAGGTCGCGCTCGGGGGCGTACAGCGTGCGGATCGCGGCCGTCGGCCAGGTGTCGAACGCGGTCGTGCCCAGCCGCAGGAGCCTGCCGTCCGCGAACGCCGGCGCGAGCTCCCGGCCGACCAGGTCGAGCTGCCAGGGGTGCGCGGGCAGCAGCCGGTAGCCGGGCGGGGCCTCGCCGAGGGCATCCAGGGCGGAGGTGTCGCCCTCCTCGACGACCGCGTCCTCGCGCAGGCCGAGCAGCATCAACGGGAAGCGGGCGTGCGCCTCGGGGGCGTACGGCAGCCAGGCCGCGACCGGGCCGCCGCCGCGCGCCTTGGGGGCGGGGTGGTACGGGTGGCCGGTGAGGAGGCACTGCTCCGAGCGGAGGTAGAGGTCGTCCGGCGGGGTCGCACGCGCGCGTGCGGTGAGCAGCGCGGCCACCGCCTCCCGGCTGTCGATCATCTCGGCGGGCAGTTCGTGGTTGGACAGACCGGTGTGGCGGCGCAGCTCGTCGGCCACGAGCTTGACGAGCTCGGTGTGTCCGACGCGCTGCCAGGCGCCGTCCGCGGCCACCTCTGGCTCGGCGGGCCGTCGCTCCCCGAGGACGCGCAGCAGGCGGCCGGTGCCGGGCAGCCGGTACACCCGCCGTCCGCCGGACTCGCCGTGTGGTTCGGCCACCTCGCGCAGCAGGCAGTTCAGCAGGGGCGCGACCGCGTGGACGTCGGCGCGTTCCGCGACGTCGGCGGCGGGTGGAGGGTTGAGGTGCACGCGATCCACTCGTTCTCTACGGTCCGTTCAGGACGGTCACTACGGTCCGTTCCGGCCGGTCTCTACGGTCCGTTCCGGACGGTCTCTACAAGTCCGTTCACGACGGTCTCTACGGGCCGTTCAGACGGGAAGACGATCAGTATGTCTGTCGTCGGCGCCTGGCCCGACGTCCTACTCGTACCCGAGGAGCCCACCCGTGCACCGTCCCCCCAGCGCCGAGGCCGAGGTCGCCGCCGAACTGGCCGATGTACGCCCCGAACTCGCGTCGCGGTACGCGGCCGAGCTCCCCGGGGCACGGGCGGCCGTGCTGACCCGGCTGTGGCGTGCCCTCGTGCACGAGCCCGTGCCCTGGATCGCCCGACGTGAGCCCGGCCCGGAGGGCCTCACCCTGCGCCTCTCGGACGGGCGCCGGCTGCACGGCCCGCGTGCCGACCCGTTCGCCACCGCCGCGTACGTCACCGGCGTACGGTTCGACCGGACGTCGTACGACGATCCGGCCCGGCTGCTGGCCGACCTCTCGGTACCGCACGGCACGGCCTTCGCCGCCGAACTCGGCCACAGTGTCGCCTCGTTGGCGCTGTCGCGGGCTGGGCAGGAGGTCGGACAGGCCGCTCACCCGAAGGAGTGGCCCCGGCGGGACTGGGAGTGGGAGCAGCGCGTGGTCGACGGCCATCCGTTCCATCCCAACTGCCGTTCCCGGCCCGGCTTCTCGGCCGCCGAGCAGCTGGCGTACGGGCCCGAGCACCGGCCGGTGGTGAGGCTGGGGGCGGTGCCGGTGCGGGCGGACGAGTGCCTGGTGACGGGCCGGTGGCCGGAGGGGATGAGGGACGGGGAGCGGCTGCTGATCCCGGTGCATCCGTGGCAGGCCGAGCATGTGCTCAAGCGACCCGGCGATGTCTGCGGCGACGGGATCGCCGCGCATCCGCTGATGTCCCTGCGGACGCTCGCCCTCCCCGACGGGCCGCACGTCAAGACCGCGTTGAGCGCCCGGCTGACGTCCTCGGTGCGGGACATCTCGGTGTACTCCATCGGGCTGTCGGCCACACTGTCGGACTTCGCGGAGACCCTGGCGGTCCGTATGGACGGGCTGCTGCACGTCACCCGCACGCTGGGGGCCGCGACGGCCGACTCCCCCGATCTGGCGGCCGTGTTGCGCGAGTCGCCGCAGGAGTACGCGGGCCCCGGGGAGCGAGTCGTACCGGTCGCCGCGCTCGCCACCACCGGGCTGCCCGGATCCCCGGCGTGGCTGGCCGAGTTCACGCGTCTCGCGCTCACCGTGGGGCTGCGGCTGCTGGAGTGGGGCGTGGCGTTGGAGGCGCACGGCCAGAACCTGCTCGTGGTGCTGTCGGAGAGCGGCTCCCCGGTGCGGCTGGTCTACCGCGACCTCGCCGACATCCGGGTCAGCCCGGCGCGGCTCGCCCGGCACGGCATCCCGATGCCGGAGCTGACGGGCAGGGTCGTCACGGACGACGTGACGACCCTGCGCCGCAAGCTGTTCGGCTCACTGGTGGCCGGGGCGCTGGCGGGTACGGCGGGGTCGGGGGCGGCGTTGCGCGGGGCGCTGGAGGCGGTCGTACGGGATCTGCCGGGAACCGTGGATCTGGCCGCGCTGCGTGAGGAGGCGCTGCCCACGAAGGCGTTGTCGCTGATGCGGCTGTCGCCGGGGACGCCCGGGGACCAGTGGGCGGAGCTGCCCAATCCGCTGGTCACCGAGGTGTTCTGACCGGTGGCCGGCATGTGTTCCGACAGGTGTTCCGGCCTCGTTTTGAAGCGGGACACCTCTGATCAATAAGATCCGCCGATGATCAGAACACAACGGCTGGCGGCCGGGGTCTGTGCCCTGCTCGCCGCGCTCACGGCCGGGATAGCCTTCCCGGCCGGGGCGGTCGCCGACGAGACCACCGCCACCGCTCCGAAAGTCGATCTCGTGATCGACGTCAGCGGTTCGATGCGGGCGAAGGACATCGACGGCCAGTCGCGGATGGCCGCCGCGAAGCAGGCCTTCAACGAGGTGCTGGACGCGACACCCGAGGAGGTCCAGCTCGGCATCCGCACCCTCGGTGCCAACTACCCGGGCGACGACCGCAAGACGGGCTGCAAGGACACCGCGCAGCTCTACCCGGTCGGCCCGCTGGACCGCACCGAGGCCAAGACGGCGGTGGCTACCCTGACGCCCACCGGCTGGACGCCGATCGGTCCCGCGCTGCTCAAGGCGGCCGAGGACCTGGACGGCGGCGAGGGCTCCAAGCGCATCGTGCTGATCAGCGACGGCGAGGACACCTGCGCCCCGCTCGACCCGTGCGAGGTGGCCCGCGAGATCGCCGCCAAGGGCATCGGCCTGACCATCGACACGCTCGGCCTGGTCCCCAACACCAAGCTGCGGCAGCAGCTCAGCTGCATCGCCGAGGCGACCGGCGGCACCTTCACCTCGGTCGAGCACACCGACGAACTCGCGGACAAGGTCAACCAGTTGGTGGACCGCGCGGCCGACCCGGTGGTGACACCGGTCGCGACGACCGGCGCGGACCAGTGCGCGAAGGCGCCCACGCTGAAGTCCGGTCTGTACACCGACCGCGAGGAGTTCGGACAGCAGCGCTGGTACCGCGTGAGCGTCCCGGACGGCTATGAGCTGCGCGCCTCGGTGAGCGTGGCGGCCGACCGTGCGGTGAACCCGTCGTACGGGCTGCTGTTGCGCGCGACGACCGAGCGCGGCCGGGAGATCGTCCGCGGCGAGGCGGCGGGCAACGGGCGGACCGACGTGATCTCGACGGGTCTGCGCTACCCGAAGGCCGAGCGGGAGGACGTGGAGGGCGAGGTCGCGCCCGAGACGGTGTGCCTGCAGGCCACGCACTCCTTCTCCGCGGCGAGCGGGGTGAAGACCACCCCCGGTCTGCCGCTCGAAGTGACCATCGACGTCGTGCACGGGCCGGACGCGGCGAGCGACGTGGCCGCCTTCGGCCTCGGGCGCGGCTGGTGGCTGCTCGGCGCGCTGATCCTCACCGGCTTCCTCGCCGGTCTCGTCTGGGGCTGGCTCTCGCGCTGGCGCGTCGCGGTCTGGAGGACCAACTGATGCGGATCACACGTGTGTTGAGCGCGGCCGCGCTGATGCTCGGGCTGGCGGCCGCCCCGGCCGTCGCCGACTCCTCGCCGTCGCCGAGCGCGTCGGAGGACGGCGGCGCGCCGACCCGGGCGGGCACCTCCTTCCGTACGGCGACCGAGTTCGAGCAGGGCCGGACGGCCACCGCGAGTGCCTCCACGGGCGACTACCTGTACTGGTCGTTCCCCGCGGACGCCGGCCGGCGCCCTACCGTGAAGGCGACGGTGAAGCTGCCGGACACGCACGCCGCCGAGACCTGGCAGATCGACGTGTACGACGGTCTGCGGCGCCGCCAGGCCTGCCAGTCCGGCGCCCAGACGCGCACCGCCGCCTCGGACGCGGCCTCGGTCGAGGTGGCCTGCGTCCTGCGGACCGTCCGCGCCTGGTCGGAGCCCTGGGCCGATGACCCGCTGCCGGGCACGTACTACATCCGGCTGACGGTCGTGGACGTACCCGCCTCCGACCTCGGTCTGCCCGTCGACGCCGAGGTCCGGGTCGACTCCAAGGACATCGGCGGGGCGGCCGCGGTGGACGGCTCGCTGGCGGCACCGCTGGTGCCGGGGGCCGGGGCCATCACCCAGGGCGGCGAGGAGGAGTCGACCAAGGAGGCCCTGCTCGCGAGCCTCGAACCCAGCGATGGCTGGGCGTCCGGCTGGTGGTCCGACCGATGGGTCTGGACGGCGATCGGGGGCGTGCTGGCCGCGCTCGCGGGTGTCGGCGGGTATGCGCTGACGCGCGGGGCGGGTCGGCCGACGCGGGTGCCGCCGGGCGCCTGACGGCTTGCCGGAACCCCTGGCAGGGCCCGCCGTACGTCGCCGTACGGCGGGCCCTCCGCCGCTCAGAAGTCGAGCAGCGCCTTGGCCAGTGTCCCGTCGCCGGTCACCTGGATACGGCCGTCCCGTACGGCGTCCGTCACGCTCAACTCGCCCCGTGCGACCGCCTCGCACGTGCCGTGGTCCAGGACCAGCCGTACGTCGGGCTCACCGGGAGCGGGGCCGTCCCCGTAGACCGGCCCGTCGTCGGCGCCGAGGTGCAGATGGAAGTTCCCCTCCTGCAGCCGGACTTCGACCAGCCCCGCCCCTTCCAGCGACCGCAGCAGAGGCAGCGCGAACCAGTGCGCCCGCACGGCGTCGGTGGGCCGCAGCTCGCCGAGCTCGGCCTGTCCCCAGGCCCCCAGCGCCTGGAGGACGGGCAGCAGCTCCCGCCCGCGGGAGGTGAGTTCGTAGACGTACGCCGCGCCGGGGGGCGGCAGCCGACGGCGCGTGCTGATGCCGTCCCGTTCCATGTCCTTCAGCCGTGAGGCCAGTACGTCCGTGCTCACGCCCGGCAGGTCGGCGTGCAGGTCGGTGTAGCGCCGCGGACCGGCCAGCAACTCCCGGACGATCAGCAGGGTCCAGCGGTCGCCGACGAGGTCGAGCGCCCGGGCGGCGGAACAGTACTGGTCGTAGCTTCGGCGAGGTGACATGCGACGCAGTCTAGACATGTTGTTGGACTTTCCAAGCTCGAACTTGGTAAAACCAAGCAACACACGAAACCGGAGGGCGAGCACGCATGGAGTTCCGGCAGTCGAGCAAGCTGAGCGAGGTCTGTTACGAGATCCGCGGCCCGGTGATCGAGCACGCGAACGCGCTGGAGGAGGCGGGCCACAGCGTGCTGCGCCTGAACACCGGCAACCCCGCGCTCTTCGGCTTCGAGGCGCCGGAGGAGATCCTCCAGGACATGATCCGGATGCTCCCCCAGGCGCACGGCTACACCGACTCGCGCGGCATCCTCTCCGCCCGCCGGGCCGTGGCCCAGCGCTACCAGACCCTGGGCCTGGAGGTGGGCGTCGACGACGTCTTCCTCGGCAACGGCGTGTCCGAGCTGGTCTCCATGGCCGTACAGGCCCTGGTCGAGGACGGCGACGAAATCCTCATCCCCGCCCCGGACTTCCCCCTCTGGACGGCGGTGACGACCCTCGCCGGCGGCAAGGCGGTCCACTACCTCTGCGACGAGCAGGCCGACTGGTACCCGGACCTGGACGACATGGCGTCGAAGATCACGGACCGCACGCGCGCCGTGGTCATCATCAACCCGAACAACCCCACCGGCGCGGTCTACCCCAAGGAGATCCTGGAGGGCATCCTCGACCTGGCCCGCCGGCACGGCCTCATGGTCTTCGCCGACGAGATCTACGACCAGATCCTCTACGACGACGCCGTGCACCACTCGGTCGCGACCCTCGCCCCCGACCTGGTGGTCCTCACCTTCTGCGGCCTGTCGAAGACGTACCGGGTGGCGGGCTTCCGCTCCGGCTGGCTCGTCGTCACCGGTCCGAAGCAGCACGCGAAGGACTACCTGGAGGGCCTGACGATGCTGGCCTCCATGCGGCTGTGCGCCAACGCGCCCGCCCAGTACGCCATCCAGGCCGCGCTCGGGGGCCGGCAGTCCATCCGCGAGCTGACCGTGCCGGGCGGGCGGCTGTACGAACAGCGCAACGTGGCCTGGGAGAAGCTCAACGAGATCCCCGGTGTGTCGTGTGTGAAGCCGAAGGGCTCGCTGTACGCCTTCCCCCGCCTGGACCCCGAGGTGTACAAGATCCACGACGACGAGAAGTTCGTCCTGGACCTGCTGCTCAGGGAGAAGATCCAGGTCGTCCAGGGCACGGGCTTCAACTGGCCGACACCCGATCACTTCCGGATCCTGACCCTGCCCTACGCGGACGATCTGGAGGCCGCGATCGGGCGGATCGGGCGGTTCCTGAGCGGGTACCGGCAGTAACCGCCGGGGCGGTTGAGCCGGGTTTTCCGATGTTCGCCGATTCGCGATCACAGAGGAGGGGGATGCCATAGAGTGCGGCCACTGATCTCTGGGGTCAGGGATGGGGGAACCGGCAGGTGTTCTTGTCTCGGAGTGGGTCCGACTCGCCATCGTTCTTACGCGGCCGAATAGCCCTGCTGCTCCTGCTCGTTGTCGTCGGGGGCAGCCCGTGGGCACAGCAGCCGGTCTGGGACTTCTACATCGAGAAGTTCTACATCGAGCTCTCCGGCGACGAGACCCTGCGCACGCTCACCGAAGCGGCCCTCGTCCCCGGCTGGGAGTACTCCCTCGACCGGTACGGCAGCGTGACCTTCCTGGTCATCGACAACGTCTGCGTCGTGGCGCTGCTCGCGGGGCTCGCCCTCTTCGCATCGCGACTGCTGCGCCACAGGGCGGCCTGGATCCGCTGTCTGGCCGTGGGTGTGCTGGCGACCGAGGTCGAGGCGCTGCTGCGGGTCGGCCTGCTCGACACCTTCGGCTCGGACGCGGAGGTGTCACCGACCGGAACCCTGCTGAAGGACCTCACGCTCTCGGCCCTCGTCTTCGGCCTGGCGGTCGGCGTACTGCTCGCGCTGCTGACCGCCGGGCCACCCGGCACCCGCGTCCCGAGGTCCGTCACCGCCCAGAGATCCGTCGCCGCCCGGCGGACGTCACCGGCCAGGAGGAGAAAGGGAGGGCTCGGCATGACGACCCCACAGGTACGCATGCCGGTCGGGAGCACACCGGGTGATGTCACCCGCTATCTGTGCACCGCGGCCTACGTGGACGAACGCTTCGCCGACCGGGTGGTGGAAGAGGTTCTGGCCGACGAGGCCAGTGCCGTGGCCCCCTCACCCGATGTCGACCTGGTGTCGGTGGCACGCCACTGCCTGACGGCACAGGAACTGCGTCACCAGCGCGATCTGCGCCTGGCGGGGGCGTTCGCCGTCGTGGCGCTGCTCGCACCACTGTGGCTGCTCTACGTCGCGATGCTCCTGGCGACCACCCGGCGCCCCGGCGCCCAGCCGAGCCTGGCCACCCGCGGCCACCACCAGCCCGGCGGCAAGGCACTGGTGGCCGGCGCCATCTCGGCCGGCGTGGTGGCACTGCTCGCCTTCTACTTCGCTTCCCTCGTCTCGTCGCTGCCCGCGTCGGGCTTCTTCGGCTGGCTGCTCGGCGCCTATCTGGGCGGGGTGCCGGCCGTCCTGGCGTCGATCGGGGCGGTGGTGTTCGCCCACATGACGGTCGTGGACCACGACCGGGACGTCGACCAGCTGCTGCGCACCACCATGACCCGCGACACGTTCGCCCAGCAGCCCCGCCCCACCGTCCCGCGGCGGCAGTGGATGGCCGAGCGGCTCGCGGCCCTCCGGCAGGCCCAGGTCGGCAACGTCACGGTGTACAGCGGGTACACCCCGTTCGCGGCTACTCGGAGACCAGCTCCAAGTGGTCGCTCGCGGTGCCGCTCCTGCCCGCCGACGACAAGGTCGGCGTGACCGCACGCCCCGCCGAGCCGGAGCCCTTCACGGTCGCCGAACTCATCGACCACGTCCGCGCACGACTGCGCGCGGTCGCCGAGCGCGGCGTCACCGACGGGGCGGCAAAAGCCGGCGAGGAGGCGCTCGGATCCCTCGTCATCGAGGACCGCGTCTTCGCGAACGGCACGACCATCGGTGACGACGAGAGGTTCATCGAGGCGGAGCGCAGCATCACCCCGACCGTCCGGCTGTCCCCCGAAGAGGTCGAGCAGATCATGCTGCGTCCGACCGGGACCGTCCGCCACTATCTGGCGGTGCACGTCCCGATGTGGGGCGGGGACGTGGTGCCGAGCGTGTTCCTGCACTTCTCGACCGCGGGCAGAACGCTGCACCTGCACTGCGACAACCATGTGCTCGGCCCGGTGGCCGCGGACTACCACGTCGTGGACCGTCTGCGCGGCCCGCTCGGCCCCGACGGCAGGCGTGGCCTGCTGCTGGCCTCCCTCGCCCGCACCGGCGGCGCGTTCTTCGCCGCGCCGTACCGAGCATGGCGCCAGGCCCGCTTCGAGACCCGGCACACCAGGCGCATGGTGGACGAGCTGAAGGCCATGGAGCAGGACCCGGTCTTCGACTACGGCGCCCGGGTGAGCATCCGGGAGATGGCGCTGAGCCCCGACTACCACAACTACTTCCAGGTCGTGGACTCCGGCCGGATCGTCTCCCTCGTGGAACGCCACACCCTCGCCGCCATCCGGGAGTTCCTGGACGCGCACGGCTACGACATCACCGACTTCCGCACCCAGCAGCAGACGATCCTCAACCAGGGGCTCATCCAGCAGGGCGGCATGAGCATCATCGGCAATCAGGCGATCGGCGCGGGCGCGACCGCCACCCAGAACATCCCGCAGCAGTCCGGCGCCTCCGCCCTCAGCGCCGCCGGCGGCTCCGACAAGTAGGGGACTTCTCATGCGAAACGACGACGGGCGCCAGGGCCCTCCCGTCAACAAGGGCGTCATGATCAGCGGCGGCACCCAGTACGTCGGCAACCAGGCCGTGGGAGACGGCGCCCAGGCGTCCTCCGGCGCCGTCTCCTTCCAGACGCAGGACCCGGAGCAGGCCGCTCGCACCGCCCAACTCCTGGCCGTCGTCGAGCGGTTGCTGGAGGAGCACCGCACCGCGCTCGCCGACCCCGACGCCACCAGCAGGGAGCTGCGCCGGCTGCGCGAGGAACTCCAGGAGGAGGAGCCACAGCCGACCGTCCTGCGGCGCGCCCTCCACCGGCTGAACGAGTTCGTCCAGCCGGTGGCCCCGCTCGTCGTCGCGGTCGGACAGCTCGCGCAGTCGGTGCAGGGCCTGCCGGGGGTCTGAACCGGTCCTGAGGTACGACGACGGCCGTCCGGGCGGGCCCGGCACAGGCCGTCCGGCCCAATCCGCCCTGCGGCCGTCGGCAACGCTATGGCACGGTGCTGGGAGGCGAGCGGGAAGGGCGCGCAGGTGGGTGATCTCCTTCTGGTCCGGCACGGCGAGACCGAGTGGTCACGGTCCGGGCGGCACACCGGCTGGACGGACGTGCCGCTGACCGAGCACGGGCGCGAGGAGGCGCGGCGGCTGATGCCGTTGATCCGTTCGCACCGCATCGGGGCCGCCTTCGTCAGCCCGTTGCGGCGGGCACGGGAGACCGCCGAGCTCATCGGGCTGCACGAGGTGCCGGACGTGGCGGTCGACGCGGATCTGCGGGAGTGGGACTACGGCGGGTACGAGGGGATCACGACCGTCGAGATCCAGCGGGAGCGGCCGGGGTGGTTCCTGTTCACGGACGGGGTCGCGCCCGGCCCGCCCGACCACCCCGGGGAGAGCGTGCGGCAGGTCGGGGAGCGCGCCGACCGGATGCTGGCCAAGGTGGCCGCCGCGCTCGGCGACGGCGAGGGATGTGCGGCGCTCGTGGCGCACGGGCACTTCCTGCGGGTGCTCACGGCCCGGCGGCTCGGGCTGCCGGCGGCGGACGGGGCGCTGTTCCAGCTGGCGACGGGGACGGTGTGCCGGCTGGGCACGGAGCACGGACGGCCGGTGATCGCCGAGTGGAATGTCAGACCCGGGTCGTAGCCTTCCCAGCAGATGGTGCGCATGCGCCTGACCGGCAGGGGTCGGCGCAGCCGGGGTGAGGACCCCGTCGCCCGGGGAGGAGCACGCCGTGACCCGACCGCCGACCGCCGCCCAGCGGCGTGTCATCGATGCCGCCGATCCCGTCACCGGGCGGCTCCGGGGTACGGAGGCGCAGCTCGCCGCGCTGGTGAAGCGGGGGCTCGCCTTCCGGCACCCGCGACCGCCGCACGATCACTTTCTGACGCCGGCGGGGCATCGGATACGGGAGGCCGAGCCGGCGGCGCCTCCGGAAGCCGAGGCTCCCGCGGCCGGCGGTGTGTTCGCCGCGCGGATCGGCGGCGAGGAGGACCCGCCGCCGACGGGGCCGGCCCGCGTCCGGGAGGTGCACAGTGCCTGGCAGGGGCTGCTGGAGCTGCGCCGGATGACCAACCCGGACGGGGCGATGGACCGGCCGTGCGCATGGGAGCGTACGCATCTGGTGCAGGCCGCCGCGCTCGCCCTGGAGGCGGCCGGGCAGCGTCCGGCCGGCCAGGACGCCGGGGAGGGCTACCGGGTGCGGGCGACGCCTCAGCCCGAGGCGGTGGCCGTGCACGAGCCGGACGGCGCGCGTCTGCGGGCCTGCGCCGCCACACTGGAGGAGGCGGGGTGGCAGGTCGGCGAACACACCGAGCCTCGTACAAGAGCGCGATATCTGCTGGCATCCCCGCGCCGGGCATGACGGGCATGCCAAGATCGGTGCCCAGGGCATCGAAGGCGAGAAGGGGAAGCAGTGAGCGAGCCGTTTTCCGTCCGGATCACCGTCCGCGGCTACGAGACGGATGTGCAGGGGCACGTCAACCAGAGCGTGTACATCAACTATGCGGAGCACGCCCGCTGGTCGTTGCTCCAGGCCGCGGGCATCAGCCAGTCGGGGCTGACAGGCAAGGGTGTGGGGCCCGTCGCGCTGGAGACGACCATCCGCTACAAGCGGGAGCTCCTCGCCGGTGACGAGGTCGATGTGACCTGCGCCTTCGAGTGGTCGGGCGGCAAGACGTTCCGCATCCGGCAGACCGTTCGCAAGGCGGACGGCACGGTGGCCGCCGAACTCACGGCGGTCGGTGGGCTGCTGGACCTCAAGGAGCGCAAGATGGTGGCCAATCCGCAGGACTACTTCAAGGAACTGGCCACGGACCCGAGCCTCTTCGGACTGTAGTCACACCAACTCCGGTGCGTGCTCCTCGTCGTACGCCGCGCGCGACTCGGCGATGTAGACCCTGTTCCGCTCGGCCCAGTCGGTCAGGCGCTGCAGGGTCTCGTGCAACTCCCGGGCCACCGGCGTCAGTTCGTACTCCACCTTCGGCGGCACCGTCGGATGGACCGTACGGGTCACGAGACCGTCGCGCTCCAGATTGCGCAGGGTGAGGGTCAGCATTCGGCGGCTGATGCCCTCGATGCTGCGCTCCAGCTCCGTGAAGCGGATGGGTCCGTGGGCGGCCGCGACGAGGATCTGGACGCTCCATTTCCCGGAGACCCTGTCAAGAACTTCGCGGACTGGGCACGCGTGCGCGTTCACCACCTGGACGGTAACACCGGTGTTCCTCTGGGACATCGGACTGCCTCCTTACGCCGCTCTCCATGGTCACCCACGATGAACCCCGTTACAAGTCGTGCACCA
Source organism: Streptomyces sp. V4I8 (assembly GCF_041261225.1). Taxonomy (GTDB): domain Bacteria; phylum Actinomycetota; class Actinomycetes; order Streptomycetales; family Streptomycetaceae; genus Streptomyces. Next base: position 8,177,918 of record NZ_JBGCCN010000001.1, on the reverse strand, counting down.
AGGGTTCCGTCGTGTACCTGAGGGTTCTACGGAGAATGCGGAGGCCAACCGGCCATGTCGACCACGCTAGAGGCACCGACACACACGGTGTCCCCCCGAACGTACTCGCGCTGGGCGTCCCTCGTCGTCCTGTGCGCGGGGACGCTGATGACGATCCTGGACGGCAACATCGTCACGGTCGCGATGCCGGCCATCCAGAGCGACCTCGGCTTCTCGGGGCCGGGTCTCGCCTGGGTCGTCAACGCCTATCTGATCCCCTTCGGCGGCCTGCTCCTGCTCGCCGGCCGGCTCGGCGATCTGGTCGGCCGCAAACGGATGTTCACGGCGGGGCTCGCCGTGTTCACCGCGGCCTCCGTGCTGTGCGGGGTGGCGACCGAGCAGGGCGCGCTGATCGCGGCGCGCGCCCTGCAGGGCGTGGGCGGGGCGATGACCTCGGCCGTGGTGCTCGGCATGCTGGTGGCGCTGTTCCCCGAGCCGCGCGAACAGGCCCGTGCCATCGCGGTGTTCAGCGCGGTCGGCGCGGCGGGCGGGGCGCTCGGCACCTTCCTCGGCGGGGCACTGACCGAGGCCCTGAACTGGCACTGGATCTTCCTGATCAACCTGCCGATCGGCATCGTGGCCTGGCTCGCGGCCGTGCGCGTACTGGAGGCCGACCGCGGCGCCGGGCTCGGCAGGGGCGCCGACTACCCGGGCGCGGCACTGGTCACGGGCGCGCTGATGCTCACGGTGTACGTCATCGTCGGCGCCGGCGACCGCGACCTCACCGCCACCCTGCTCCTGGCGGCCCTGTCCCTCGCACTGTTCGTGGCGTTCACGCTCCGCCAGGCGCGGGCCGCGCGCCCGCTGCTGCGACTGCGCCTGTTCGGCTCCCGGCTGCTCAGCGGTGCGAACGCCGTCCAGATGCTGATGATCGCGACGATGTACGGCTTCCAGTTCATCGGCGCGCTCTACCTCCAACGCGTACTGGGATACGGTGAGTTGCTCACCGGCACGGCGTTCCTGCCGGCGCCGATCGCCATCGGGGTGCTGATGCTGGGCCTGTCGGCCCGTACCGTCGGCCGGTTCGGCGCGTACCGGGTGCTGCTGGCCGGGCTGGCGCTCATCGTGGCGGGCATGGCGCTGCTCAGCCGCGCTCCGGTCGACGGCTCGTACCTCACCGACGTACTCCCGCCGCTGCTCCTGCTCGCCACCGGGTTCGCCGCAGCGATGCCCGCGCTGACCGGGCTCGCCATGTCGGGGGCCCGCGAGGAGGACGCGGGGCTGGCGTCGGGGCTCTTCAACACCACCCAGGTGGTGGGCGGTTCACTGGGCCTCGCCGCACTGTCGGTCCTGGCGGCGAGCCACACCGACGACCTGCTCGCCGGGGGCGCCGATCCGGTGGCGGCCACGGCGGCGGGTTATCAACTGGCTTTCCAGGCAGGGACGTTGATCGCCGCGGGGGCGCTGGTGCTGGCGGCGGTTTTGTTGAGGAAGCGTCAGAACTGAGCACAACCATTCGCATATCCGGTGGGTCACACCATGCAGGAGCAACCACCTCCAATGGAGACCAGGGGGAAATATGCGATACGCACGTTCTGTCCTGTCCGCTGCCGCGTTGGCGGCCCTCACGGTGGGTACCACGGCCGCCCTGACCGCGCCGGCCTCCGCCGCGCCCAACACCACCCCGCAGAAGGTCTGCGGCAGCAGCTACAAGACCGTGAACTCGGCGGCCGTCGGCTCGCTGGGCACCATCTACCTGACGTACAACGCCTCCAACGGCAAGAACTGCGTGGCGACCATCCGCAACAACCCGGGGACCGCCGTTGACATGTCGGCGTGGATCTACGTGTCCGACACCGAGGAGTACGACGAGGACTACGGGCAGTACACGTCGTACGCCGGACCGACCTACGTCTACGGCAAGGCGCACTGCGTCGACTGGGGCGGTCACATCAAGAACGTGTACGTGCAGGTGACGGGCTCCAACTGTGGGGCCCTGAAGGAGAACCGGGTGACCTTCACCCGCTGACCCGGCCAACGGTGACACCCCGCAGTGACATCGCTCGCCCCGGCAGGACTCCAGGAGTTCCGCCGGGGCGAGCGCCTGTCGCCACGGGGCGGGGGCCCGAATCGCTAGGCCGCGTTCTTCCAGACCGTCATGTCCAGGCTCAGGAAGCCGAGCTCCGGGAGCGCCGTCGACTTCGTCTGGACCACGAGCAGCGCGATGTCCCCGGAGGGGTGCTTGACGCAGATCTCGCTGCCGGCCGCCACCGCGGCCAGCGTCCAGCGGTGGCGATCGGCACCACCGAGCATGAGACGGCATTCGTCGAGGGTGGTCCCCGAACTGCCGAGCATCTGGAGGAACACACTGGTGTCGCTCTCGATCGCGCAGCTGGCCTCCTCGCAGTCGAAGCGGATGTCGCCCTTACGGTCCTCGCGCCAGAGCGGCTCCTCGAAGCTCAATGACGTCTCCGCGTTCAGCAGCACAGGGGCTTGAGTGAGGACTTGCGGTGACGCGGACGTGGTCGCGGTGGGCTTCGACGCCTGAGGTGTCCGGCCATCGGTGCCCGAGGAATCCGCACGCTCTCCCGACGTCGGCGCGGATGCCGATGACGTGGACTCCGCCCCCGCCCCGTTACCCGACGACCCCTCGGTCTCCCCCGGGCCGGACGTCGCCGATGCGCCCGCGACCCAGTCGCGGAACCTGTCCCCCGCGTCCGAGACCATCCACGCGAAACCCGTCAGCACCAGGGCCCCGGCCGTCACCGCCGCGGTCGTGACCAGCGCGGTACGCCGTCTTCGCGCCCGCCGCTCGTCGCGCTCCGCCGACTGCGGCTGCGGTTGTGTGACGACCAGCGGCCGCGTGTGCAGCACCCGGGTGGGGTCGGGCACCGGGGACGGAACCGTCACCTCCGGGCCCATGACGTCCCGCCAGACGGTCGGCCCCGCGCCCGCGTCGGCGTCCGCGCCGAGCCGTCGCCGGCACCACTCGACGATCTCCGCCAGGGTGGCGCGCTCCTCCGGGACGGCGGCCAGGCACCGGGCGATCAGCGGCCGGAATTGCTCGGGCAGCACGGACAGGTCGGGTTCGTCGTGCACGATCCGGTAGAGCACGCCGACCGCGGAGCCCTCCCCGTACAGCGGCCGGCCCAGCGCCGCGAACGCCGCCGTCTGGCCCAGCGCGAACACGTCGGTCGCGGCCGTGACCTCACCCCCGGACGCCTGCTCGGGGGCCATGAAGTGGGGCGTGCCGACGGTGGAGCCCGTGGCGGTGTGGGAGCTGAGGTCGGAGGCGAGCGAGATGCCGAAGTCGATCACTCGGGGCCCGTCGGCGGCCAGCAGCACGTTCGACGGCTTCAGGTCCCGGTGCACGATGCCCGCGCCGTGGATGGCCTGGAGCGCCTCGGCCACCCCCGCCGTCAGCCACAGCACCGCGGGCACCGGCAGCGGTCCGCGCCGGGCGACGGCTTCCGTCAGGGAGGGCCCGGGCACGTACAGCGTGCCAGCCAGGGTGGTACGCCGTCCGCGTCGGCGTCGATCAGCTCGGCGGTGTACGCCCCACGGACGCGCCGGGCCGCCTCCACCTCCCGGCGGAACCGCCGTCGGAAGGCCGGGTCGTCGGCCAGCTCCGGCCGTACCACCTTGATCGCCACCGGTCGGCCGCCCTGCGTGTGCGACAGATAGACCCGCCCCATGCCACCCGCACCGAGCCGGGCGGCGAGGCGATACCCGGCCACGACGGGCGGATCGTCCGCCTGGAGTGGCTGGAACACCTCGGTAGCGTTGCTCATCGGCCCGCTTCCCCCCTCATCCCCTGAACCCCTGAACCCCCGGTCAACCTGGAGTTGACCGAGGCAGAAGCCTAAGCGGAATTCGGATGCGGAAGGCCCGGGCCACCTGGGAAGCTCCCACTCCATGGCCGCACGACGTATCAAACCCAGCCTCTACATCTCCGTCGACATCGAGGCCGACGGCCCGATCCCCGGTCCGTACTCGATGCTGAGCCTCGGCGCGGCGGTCGCCGGAGTGCAGGACGCGGACGGGTTCACGGCGGCCGACCCGGAGAGGCACACCTTCTACCGTGAACTGCGCCCGGTCAGCGAGGAGTTCGTGCCGGAGGCGCTGGCCGTGAGCGGGCTCGACCGCGAGCGCCTCGGCAGGGAGGGCCTCGACCCCGCCCTGGCGCTCGCCCAGTTCACGCGCTGGGTTCGCGAGGTCAGCGCCGACGCCCAGCCGGTGATGTGCGGCTACCCGGCGTCATACGACTGGACGTTCCTGTACTGGTACCTGATCCGCTTCACCGGAGCCAGCCCCTTCGGGCACTCCGGCTGCCTGGACATGAAGACGCTGTACGCCACCAAGGCCGGGCTGCCGCTGCGAGCGGTGGCCAAGGGCACGATGCCGCGCGTGCTGCTGTCGAGGCGCCGTCACACGCACCATGCGCTGGACGACGCCGTCGAGCAGGCCGAGCTGTTCGCCAACCTCATGGAGTGGCAGGGGCCCGGGTCGCCGTCCCGGTGATCTCCTCCCCCGCCTCCATCGGGTGGGTCACGTCATGGGCGTCCCGGCCGCCCTTGCCGAGGTGGTTGAAGACCAGGTTCAGCAGGACCGCCGCCACACACCCCGTCGAGATGCCGGAGTCGAGCACGATCCGCGCCGTCTCGGGGAAGGCGTGGTAGAACTCCGGCGCCGTGATCGGGACGATGCCGACGGCCAGCGAGACGGCGACGATCAGGACGTTGTTGTCCTTGTCGAGGCCGGCCCGGACAAGGGTCTGGATGCCGCTCGCGGCCACCGAACCGAAGAGGACGACGCCCGCGCCGCCGAGGACCGGGCGCGGTACGACCGCGATGAGCGAGGCCGCCATCGGGCACAGGCCCATCAGCACCAGGAAGCCACCGCCCACGGCGACGACGTACCTGCTGCGGATCTTCGTCATCGCGACCAGGCCGATGTTCTGCGCGAAGGCGCTGCACATGAAGCCGTTGAAGAGGGGGCTGATCGCCGAGCCGAGGGTGTCGGCGCGCAGGCCGGCCGCGATGGTCTTCTCGTCGGCCGGGCGGTCGACTATCTCGCCCAGCGCCAGCATGTCGGCCGTCGATTCGGTCATCGACACCACCATCACCACGCACAGCGAGATGATCGCGGCCAGCTGGAACTGCGGCGCGCCGAAGTGGAACGGGGTCGGGAAGCCGATGACATCCGCGTCCGCGACCGGCCCGAAGTCCGTGACGCCGAAGGGGATCGCGATCAGCGTCCCCGCGACCAGGCCCAGGAGCACGGCGATCTGCTTGACGAAGCCCGTGGTGAAGCGGCGCAGGAGCAGCACGATCAGCAGCGTCCCGGCCGCCAGGCCCAGGTTCGTCGCCGAACCGTAGTCGTCCGCGGCCGGGTTGGGGCCCTGCGCCCAGCCGAAGGCGACCGGCAGGAGGGAGATGCCGATCAGGGTGATGACCGTGCCCGTCACCACCGGTGGGAAGAAGCGCACCGCCTTGCTGAAGAAGGGGGCGGCGAGGAAGCCGAGGAGGCCGGCGACGATGACCGCGCCGAAGATGACCGGCAGGGCGTCGGACTTGTCCTCGGTGGAGGCGACGATCGCCGTCATCGGGGCGACGCCCGCGAAGGTGACGCCGTTGACGAAGGGCAGCCGGGCGCCGATCTTCCAGATGCCGAGCGTCTGGAGGAAGGTGGCGAGACCCGCGGTGAACAGACAGGCGCCGGTGAGGAAGGTCAGGTCGGTGGCGGAGAGGCCGATGGCCGCGCCGACGATCAGGGGCGGGGCGACGACTCCCGCGTACATGGCGGCCACGTGTTGCAGACCGGTGGTCGCCATTCTCAGGGCGGGGAGTTTCTCGTCGACGGGGTGGCTCGAAACGGGCTGGGCGGACACTGCGGCTCTCCTCCGGTCGGGTAACACGTCGGCTCTGACGTGGGTGTCTTGGAGGTGGTGCGAGTGGTCGTGCGGGACCGGGGACGGGCCCGTTCTGGGGGAAACGGAGACCGTTCCGGGGCGCACGCGTTCACGCGCGCCCCGGAGACGGCCGCCATGGACCCCGCTCGGGTCCACGGCCACCGGTAGGGAGCCGTCCCTCCCGACCGGAGATCTTCAACTGGTCAGGCCTGCGCGGCGATCCTCGCCAGGCGCTGGGCCTCGTCCCGCGTGGAGCGGGCGATCGCGTCCTCGTCGGCCGTGAGGAGCCGTCCGTGCTCCACGATCTGCCGGCCGTTCACGAAGGACGCCGTGACCGGGGCGGCCGCGCCGAAGACCAGGGCGGTCACCGGGTCGGCGATGGAGGCGTGGGCGAGGGTGTCCATCTTCCACAGCACGAGGTCGGCCAGCTTGCCCGGCTCCAGCGAGCCGATCTCGGCGGCGCGGCCGAGTACCTGGGCACCGCCGTACGTCCCGAGCCGCAGTGCCTGCCGGGCGTTCAGGGCGGCCTCGCGGTGGGCGCCGAGGCGGTTGATGAGCAGGGCGTTGCGCAGTTCGGTGTGCAGCTCGCCGGACTCGTTGGAGGCGGTGCCGTCGACGCCGAGGCCGACCGGGACGCCGGCCGCGAGCATGTCGGGGACGCGGGCGATGCCGGCCGCGAGGCGGGCGTTGGAGGACGGGCAGTGGGCGACGCCCGTCTTCGTCCGGGCGAAGGCGGCGATGTCGGAGTCGTTCATGTGGACGCAGTGCGCCATCCACACGTCCTCGCCGAGCCAGCCGGTGGACTCGAAGTAGTCGGTCGGGCCGATGCCGAACAGCTCGTGACAGAACTTCTCCTCCTCCACGGTCTCCGAGCCGTGGGTGTGCATGCGCACGCCGAGGCGGCGGGCCAGCTGGGCGCCCTGCTTCAGGAGCTCGGTGGAGATGGAGAAGGGGGAGCAGGGGGCGACGGCGACCTGGGTCATCGCGTCGAAGGAGGCGTCGTGGTGCAGCTTGACGGTCTCCTCGGTCCCGGCCAGCGCGCCTTCGAGGGTCTCGACGGCGAAGTCCGGCGGCAGTCCGCCGTCCTTCTCGCTGCGGTCCATCGAGCCCCGGGCGAGGGTGAAGCGGACACCCATGTCACGGGCGGCACCGATGATGGCGCCGGAGAGGTCGCCGGAGCCCTGCGGGTAGACGTAGTGGTGGTCCATGGCGGTCGTCACGCCACCGCGGGCCATCATCGCCAGCGAACCCTGTGCGGCGGAGCGCACCATCTGCTCGTCGATGCGCGCCCAGGTCGGGTAGAGGGCGACGAGCCAGTTGAAGAGGTTGTGGTCCGTGGCCAGGCCCCGGGTGATCCACTGGTAGAAGTGGTGGTGGGTGTTGACCAGGCCGGGAGTGACCAGGTGCCCGGTGGCGTCGACGCGGCGTACGACGTTCTCCAGGCCCTCGGGGGCCCTGCCCGCGCCGAGCGACTCGATGCGGTTGTCCGCGATGACGATGTGGCCCGAGGCGTACTCGGTGTCCTTCGCGTCCACCGTCGCGATCGAACAGTTCTCGATGACGATGCGCTGGGCTGCTGCCATGGTTCGCCCCTTTTTCACGGGTGTTGTGCTGATCGGAGAGGGCACGGCAGGACCCCGGGAGTTTTGAGTGCCGTGACCGGGGAGCCGGGTCCGCGGGAGGCGGGTTCCCCGGTCACGGGTGCCGAAAGGGGATGGATCAGAGGTTGGTGAGGTCCATCGGGATCTTCGCCTCGCAGCCGTCCCGCAGGATGGTGGCCTCGATCAGGCCGTAGGGGCGGTCGGCGGCGAAGTACACCTCGTTGTCGTTCTTCAGCCCGAACGGCTCCAGGTCCACCAGGAAGTGGTGCTTGTTCGGGAGGGAGAAGCGGACCTCGTCGATCTCGCTGCGGTTGTTGATGATGCGCGAACCCATTTGGTACAGGGTCTGCTGGAGGGAGAGCGAGTACGTCTCCGCGAAGGCCTGGAGCATGTGCTTCTTGGTCTGCTCGTAGGACTTCTCCCAATTGGGCATCCGCTGCTCGTCGTCGGTCCAGTTGAACCGCCAGCGGCCGGAGACCTGGGTGGCCAGGATGCGGTCGTACGCCTCCTGGAGCGTCGTGTACTTGTCCTTGACGTAACCCCAGAACTCGGAGTTGGTCGAGTTCATCACCACGAGGTCCTTGAGGCCGGAGACGACCTCCCACTTCTCACCGTCGTAGGTGATCTGCGTGACCCGGGTCTCCTGGCCCTTGCGGACGAAGGAGTGCTTGACCTCGTCGGCGCCGATGAACTGCGAGTTCGCGTCGGAAGCGTCGATCCGCTCCCAGGCGTACTCCTCGATCCGGATCCGGGCCTGGTGGATCGGCTCCTGCGAGGTGACGAAGTGGCGGGCGAGGTGGATGCCGAACTGCTCGGCGGACTCGATGCCGTACTCCTTGGCGAACGCGTACACCGTGTTCTTGGTGGTGTCGGTCGGCAGGACGTTGGCGTTGGAGCCGGAGTAGTGGACCTCGTCCATGTCACCGGAGAGGGCGACGGAGACGTTCAGGTCCTTGATGTGGTGGGTGGCGCCGTCCCGCGTGATCTTTACGACTCGGTTCTCGGCCTTGCCGTACTGGTTCTGTCCCAGGATCGTGGGCATGTCTGCTAGCTCCCTCGGTAAACGGAGTAGCCGAACGGGTTGAGCAGCAGCGGCACGTGGTAATGCTCCCCGGGCTGCACGGCGAAGGTGATCGCCACCTCGGGGAAGAACACGGCACCGCTGTCCCGATTCGCGGGGGCGTCCTGCTGCGCATCGGCTTGCTTCTTCTCGAAATACGGCTCCACGGCGAAGTCGAGCCGTACGTGTGTGGTCCCCTCCGGCAGCGCCGGGAGGTCCTTGCATCGCCCGTCCGCGTCGGTCGCGGAGCCGCCGAGCGCCTGCCACGAAGCGTCCCGGCCGCTACGGGCGGAGAGCTGGACGGCGACGGCCTCGGCGGGGCGGCCGATGCTGGTGTCCAGGATGTGCGTGGACACGGAGGCGGTGGTGCTGGTGCTCATGGTCAGGCGTCCTCTTCGGTCTTCCTCGAAGGTCGGTCTTCCTCGAAGGTCGGTCTTCGGCGAAGGTCGGTCTTCGGCGAAGGTCGGTCTTCGGCGAAGATCAGTCTTCGCCGACGAGCCGGGCGAGCCGGATACGGTTGATCTTGCCCAGCTCGGTGCGGACGATCTCCCGCTCCTGCTCCGGCGAGTTGCCGATCCGCTCCTTGACCGCGTCGCGCATCTGCTCGCCGGTCCGGCCGGTGGCGCAGATCAGGAAGACATGGCCGAACCTGTCCTGGTAGGCCAGGTTGAGTTCGAGCATCTCCGCCTTGAGCCCCTCGGAGGCGCCGGCCATGCCGCGCTGTTCCCGGGCCGAGGTCGGATCGCCCGGCTTGGGCCGGCCGATCGGCGGGTGCCCGGCCATCGCCTCCTGGAGGTCCTCGGCGGTCAGCTCCGCCATGGCGGCGTCACTGGCCAGATAGAGGTCGTCCGTGGTGGCGTAGGGGCGGGCGGCGAGCAGCCGCTTCGCCCACGCCGTGGAGGCGCACGCCTCGTGGAGAGCGGCGTGGGCCGCGTGCTCCTCCAGGGCGTTGAACCGGGCCAGGCCCGGGGGCGTGGAATTCGACGTCACGGGAGCCTCCGTGGCCGCGAAGGGCCTTCGTACTGAACGGGGCGTGCCGATAGCTAACGCCCTACGACGACGAGACGTCAACACTTTGTTGAAAATTCGCGGTGACGAAACCGGGCGGGCCGTCTCAGGCGTTCTTGTCCCGGTTCAGGTAGTTGTAGACCGTGAAGCGACTCACCCCGAGCGCGCTCGCCACGGTCTCCACACCGTGCCGCACGGAGAAGGCGCCCCGCGCCTCCAGTATCCGCACGACCTCCTGCTTGGCCTTGCGGTCCAGGTCGGCCAGGGGCTGACCCTTCCTGCGCTCCATGGCCGCCAGGATGTGATCCAGGGAGTCGGCGAGCTGGGGCAGACGTACGGCGACGACGTCGGCACCCTCCCAGGAGAGCACGGCATCCTCGGGGCCGGCCTCGTCGGGCGGGAGTATCTCGCCGCCCATGGCGTCGACCAGCGGCTTCACGGCCGCGATGAAGGGCTCATCCCCGGTGCCGGTCACTCCTCACCCTCCCCGACCACGTTGACCTGGAGCGAGATCCGGGTGGCCCCGGCCTCCAGGCTCCTGCGCAGCAGGGCGTCCACGGCGGTGAGCACGGTGTCGGCACCACCCTCCGCCGTGTTGCCGAACGGACCGACGTCGACCGCGTCGAGCGCGGCCGCCTCGATGACCTCGCGGGCCGCCAGCGCGTGCGCGGGCGCCTCGTCGAGGTCGAAAGGCTCGGTCGTGAACTCCACTCTCAATCGCACGCGGTCAACCTAACGCGCGGCACCGCCTTCCGCCGAGCCCTCTTGACAAGCTTGGACACACAACGGCAATCTTCCAATACGCAGAAACTAACTTCCGCAATATGGAATCTCGACACGGAAGGGAGCGCCGGCGATGGGATTCGCAGAGCAGCGCTTCAACGTCAACCTGTCGATCCTCTTCACGGAACTCCCGCTCCTGGAGCGCCCCGCGGCCGCCGCCGCGGCCGGCTTCACCGCGGTCGAGCTGTGGTGGCCCTGGATCGACTCCCCCACCCCCGAGCGGTCCGAGCTCGACGCCCTGAGGAAGGCGATCGAGGACGCGGGCGTCCAGCTCACCGGGCTGAACTTCTACGCAGGTCAGCTGCCCGGTCCCGACCGCGGCGCCCTGTCGGTCCCGGGCGAGGAGTCGGAGAGGTTCCGCGCCAACATCGACGTGGCGGCGGACTTCGCGGCCTCCCTGGGCTGCAAGGCCCTCAACGCCCTGTACGGCAACCGCGTCGAGGGCGTGGACCCGGCCGAGCAGGACGCCCTCGCACTGGAGAACCTGGCCCTCGCGGCCCGGGCGGCCGACCGGATCGGCGCGATCCTCCTCATCGAGGCGCTGAACCAGCCCGAGTCGCCGCTGTACCCGCTGGTGTCCGCGCCGGCCGCCGTCGGCATCGTCGACAAGGTCAACGAGGCGACCGGTCTCGGCAACGCCAAGTTCCTGATGGACCTGTACCACCTGTCCATGAACGGCGAGGACCTGCCGGCGGTGATCGAGCGGTTCGCCGCGAAGACCGGCCATGTGCAGATCGCCGACAACCCGGGCCGCGGCGCGCCGGGCACGGGGGCGCTGCCGCTGGAGGAGCTGTTGGACCAGCTGCGCAAGGCGGGGTACGAGGGCTGGGTCGGCCTTGAGTACAAGCCGGGTGACCGCCCGAGCGCGGAGGCGTTCGACTGGCTGCCGGTGGAGCACCGCGCCGCCCGCTGACGGCACCGCTCCTGGGGGCTGCCGCCCCCAGACCCCCGCTTTCGGCCCCGAAAGGGCCTCGTCCTCAAACGCCGGACGGGCTGATTCTCGCTGACCGGCACCTCTTCGTTGACGCACCACAGCAGTTCAGAGAGGTACCCCATCATGAGCAACCTCCCCAAGATCGCCTGGATAGGCCTCGGCATCATGGGCTCCCCCATGTCCGAGAACCTGATCAAGGCGGGCTACGACGTCGCTGGCTTCACCCTGGAGCAGGACAAGCTGGACCGCCTGGCCGCCGCCGGCGGCACGGTCGCCGGCTCGATCGCCGAGGCCGTGCGGGACGCCGACGTCGTCATCACGATGGTGCCTGCCTCCCCGCAGGTCGAGGCCATCTCCTACGGCCCCGACGGCATCCTGGAGAACGCGAGGTCCGGCGCGCTGCTGATCGACATGTCCTCGATCACCCCGCAGACCTCGGTCGACCTGGCGAAGGCCGCCGAGGACAAGGGCATCCGCGTACTGGACGCCCCCGTGTCCGGCGGCGAGGCCGGCGCCATCGAGGCCGTACTGTCGATCATGGTCGGCGGCGAGCAGGCCGACTTCGACGCCGCGAAGCCGATCCTCGAGGCGCTCGGCAAGACCATCGTGCTGTGCGGCCCGCACGGCTCCGGTCAGACCGTGAAGGCGGCCAACCAGCTGATCGTCGCCGTGAACATCCAGGCGTGCGCCGAGGCCGTGGTCTTCCTGGAGAAGTCGGGTGTGGACCTGAAGGCCGCGCTGGACGTCCTCAACGGCGGCCTGGCGGGCTCGACCGTGCTGACGCGGAAGAAGGACAACTTCCTCAACCGGGACTTCAAGCCCGGCTTCCGGATCGACCTGCACCACAAGGACATGGGCATCGTCACGGACGCCGCCCGCAACGTCGGTGCCGCCCTTCCGGTCGGTGCCGTGGTCGCCCAGCTGGTCGCGTCCCTGCGCACGCAGGGCGACGGCGGCCTGGACCACTCGGCCCTGCTGCGGGCCGTGGAGCGCCTCTCCGGCGCCCAGGTCTGACCGGACCCCGAGACTTCCGGGCGGCGTCCTCGCTGACACCTGTCCTGTCGCGCCCAGGCGGGGGCGCCGCCCGGAATCAACTTCAACAAACTGTTGACGCCCAGATTCTCCCACTTCTAGGCTCCATCAAGCGGAAAGAGTTTTCCGCTGCCACCCGCACGGAAGTGCTACCGCACGGAAGGTCCACGATGTCGAAGCGCGTGCTCACCACCGAGTCCGGCGCCCCGGTCGCCGACAACCAGAACTCCGCCTCCGCCGGCGTCGGCGGCCCGCTCCTGCTCCAGGACCAGCACCTCCTGGAGAAGCTGGCGCGCTTCAACCGCGAGCGCATCCCGGAGCGCGTGGTGCACGCCCGGGGCTCCGGCGCGTACGGCCACTTCGAGGTGACCGACGACGTCACCGGCTTCACCCACGCCGACTTCCTCAGCGCGGTCGGCAAGCGGACCGAGGTGTTCCTGCGCTTCTCGACCGTGGCCGACAGCCTCGGCGGCGCGGACGCGGTCCGTGACCCGCGCGGCTTCGCGGTCAAGTTCTATACGGAAGAGGGCAATTACGACCTCGTCGGGAACAACACCCCGGTGTTCTTCATCAAGGACCCCATCAAGTTCCCCGACTTCATCCACTCGCAGAAGCGCGACCCGTTCACCGGCCGCCAGGAGCCGGACAACGTCTGGGACTTCTGGGCGCACGCCCCCGAGGCCACGCACCAGGTGACCTGGCTGATGGGCGACCGCGGCATCCCGGCGTCGTACCGCCACATGAACGGCTACGGCTCGCACACCTACCAGTGGACGAACGCCGACGGCGAGGCCTTCTTCGTCAAGTACCACTTCAAGACCAACCAGGGCATCCGCTGCCTGAGCGCCGAGCAGGGCGCCGAACTCGCGGGCAAGGACCCCAACTCCCACCAGACGGACCTGCTCCAGGCCATCGAGCGGGGCGTGCACCCGTCCTGGACGCTCTACGTCCAGCTGATGCCGGCGGCCGAGGCGGCCGACTACCGCTTCAACCCGTTCGACCTCACCAAGGTGTGGCCGCACAAGGACTACCCGCTGCAGCGCGTGGGCCGGCTGGTCCTGGACCGCAACCCGGACAACGTGTTCGCCGAGGTAGAGCAGGCCGCGTTCTCCCCGAACAACTTCGTGCCCGGCATCGGCCCTTCGCCCGACAAGATGCTCCAGGGCCGTCTGTTCGCCTACGCGGACGCCCACCGCTACCGCCTGGGCGTCAACCACACCCAGCTGGCCGTGAACGCGCCCAGGGCGACCGTGGCCGCCAACTACGGCCGGGACGGCCTCATGGCGACCAACTCGCAGGGCCGCGGGGCGAAGAACTACGAGCCGAACTCCTACGACGGCCCGGTGGAGACCGGCCGCCCCCTGTCGGCCCCGCTGGCGGTGTCCGGCCACACCGGCACCCACGAGGCGCCGCTCCACACCAAGGACGACCACTTCTTCCAGGCCGGCGAGCTGTACCGGCTGATGTCGGCCGAGGAGAAGTCCCGTCTGATCGCGAACATCGCCGGTGGCCTCTCCCAGGTCTCCCGCGACGACGTGATCGAGAAGAACCTGGCCCACTTCCACGCCGCCGACCCCGAGTACGGCAAGCGCGTGGAGGAGGCGGTCCGCGCGCTGCGCGAGGACTGAACCCCCAGACCGCGTCCGACTCCTGACGTGAGGTCATGAGCCGGGCGCACCGCCCGCGCCACGACGCCGATCGACCCGGATGAGGGGTGGTCGACCGGCAGAGGGGCGCGGGCAACGTGAGGACCGCGGCGGCGTGCGAGCCAGTGCGGTGGTGAAGGTCCGGACCTCCTTCTCGACCAGAGGGAAGGAGCCACCCGGTTCCGTCGCTGCCGCCGCGGTCCCGAGCCCCCCCAGACCCCGTCCGGCGGCGCGAATGTCCTGTCGCGCCCAGCCTCGCACCGTCGGACGGCCATCACCGAATACCTCACCGGCTGAAGAGCGCCGGGTACGGACGGTCCCGTACCCGGCGCTCTTCGGCGCCCTCCCCCGGCACAGACCGCTGTTCTCGCGCGCCCGCGGTACTCCCCGCGCGCATGGCAGGCCGACCGCGGCGCTTGTATCGTGAAGCAGCGGGAAGGCCTCAACCGCTGGACAGGAGGCGGTAGTTGCCGGTCGTGGGGCCCCGCCCGTCCTGCCCGCCGGCGGGGCGTGCCGGGCCGGAGGGAGGCATCGCGTGTCCGACGACAGCCCCGGCCTGACGGGCGACGGCGACGGATGGTCACGCCTGTGCGCCGGGCGTGCGTCGATGCTGTCGGCCTTCGCGGCCGTCGTAGGGACGGCGCTGCAGCGCAGGGACACCGAACACCGGGGGTTCCACGGCTGCCTCGACTGGCACAGTGCCGTCCACGGCACCTACGCACTGTTCGCCATCGCCCGGCTCACCGGCGACGCCACACACCGTGACCTCGCCCTCCACGCCACCGGCGGGGCGCGCGACATCGACGCCGAGACCGCCGTCCTGCGCGCCGGCCACCTCGCCCACGAGGTGCCGTACGGCGCGGCCTGGGTCCTCCATCTCGATCTGGAGGCCCGCCGGGCCGGGATCCCGGCCTTCAACGAACTCGCGGACGTGGCCGCCCTCCTCGTCGCGGACCATCTGCGCGATAGCGCCCCCGACGCCTCCGCCGCCCGCTCCCCGGCATATCGCAGCGCGATCTGGGCCACCTCCGCGTTGCTGGCCTGGGCCTCCCGATGTGGGCAAGGGCCCCGGCTGGCCACCGCGGAGGAGTCCGCGCGGCGCATCCTGGCGGCACGCCCCCGGGGGGACCGGCGTGCCCCGGGCTTCTTCTCACCGGAGCACCTGACGGCGGTACTGGCACTGCAGTGCGGGCTGCGCGGCGCGGCCGCCGAACCGTACGCACGGCCCGTCGAGCGGACCGCGCCCCTCACCCGGGCCCGGATCCGCACCGCACACGAGGGCGGTCTCAACTTCTCCCGATCCTGGGGGTGTTACGCCGCGTGGCTGATGACCGGGCGCCCCCACCACCGGGCCGACTACGTGCGCCTGCTGACCACGCACTTCGCGCTGCCCGCCCTGTGGCGGGACGACTACGACGCGTTCGCCCACTGGGTACCGCAGTTCGGCACGTTCGCCCTCGCGATGACCGACCCGATCTGGTTCACCTCGGCGGACGGCACCTAGGCTCACGTCCAGTAGCTCTTCATGGCGTCGCCGAACTCGTCGACGAGGAAGTCGAGATACTCGGGGTCGAGCATGTCGCCCCGCGACCGGTGCTGGTGCGTGATCATGTAGAGCAGTCCGAGCCGACGCCGCTCCTCCGTGGTGAAGCGGGCCGGCGACACCCGTACGATCCGCTTGTGCTGGGCGGCGAACCGCCGGGGGATCGCCTCCGGCACCAGCAGCGTGGGCGGCGCCACGAGCACGACGGACCGCTCGGCATAGTGCAGCGCGGCGACGAGCATCACCTCCCACCAGCGGGCGAAGGTCAGCTCCAGCTGGTAGCGGTCGGAGATCTCCTCGCGGAACAGCTCCATGTCGCCGAACTCATGGATCTGAGGGACGCGGCGGTGGATCCCGTCGCCCAGCCGTCGCTCCACATCCGCCTCGGTGAGGCGGTAGTCGAGGAACTGGAGCCGTCCGTACACGCGGTACCAGTCGATCCCCAGCGGCGAACCACGTCGGCCCACAGCCGACACCCGCGCACCTCCGGACTCGTAGAGATGCCACTCGACCGTGAGGGGCCGCTTGTCGGAGCCGCAATACAGCAGTTCCATCCTCTTGCCGGCGTGGTCCGGGCGGACCGTGTCGTAGCCGTCGCCGATCCAGACGATCGGCTCGTTCGAGTCGACGGGCTGGGGCCGGCCGACGCGTTCGTGGCGGACGTACAGACGTGGCCGGGGTCCCAGATGGCTGCGCAGCGTGCGGCGCACATCGATGCCGTCGGCCAATGACCCCGTGAACTCAAGGCTCTTGACGTCGCTGTCCGCGGGCAGCCGGGCCAGCGTATGCGCCTTGGCGCGCATCTCGTTGACGAACAGGCTCATGACGGGCCATGCCTCTGTGTGCTCGAACATGCCGGACCGGACGCTCCGGGGCGGAGCCGGCGGGGTGTCCAGATCGACCGTGATCCCGGGCGGCATGTCCACTGCCACCTCAGGGCCCTCCTGCCCGTTACGGCGTTCGTCGGCCGGCCAGGGCACGAACACGTAGAACTGCTCCATGCGCGTGCAGTTGCGGGCCACGTAGAACCCCGGATTACGGCGGGGTGCCACGGACTCCACGTCGAAGACGGCCTCGCTGGTGCCCCGGATCCGGCCGATGCGTTCCACCCGTACCTGGTCGTGGTAACCGAGCAGATGGCGGAAGGCCCGTTCGTGGAAGACCGCGGGGAAGCAGCCGGCGGCCGCCAGCAGCACCACGTCGAACCGGGGGGACAGCAACCGCTCGATCTCCATCAGACGGGTCAGCACGCTGACGAAGGCCTGATAGTGCCGGATGGACAGGCGCAGGTCCCGCGCGCCGCGGCTGAGCTCGTCGTAGATGCCCAGCAGAGCGTCCAGCTTGTCGAAGGTGTGCGCCTTTCCCTGGGCCCGCATCCGCTCGTAGACCTCGACCAGGCGCGGGATGTGGTCGAGGTAGCGCATCAGTACGGGCAGGCTCGGCGGGACCACGGTGTAGCGGGGGCGCGGGGGCGCACTCTGCCCCACCTCGACCGGTGGCACGGGCCTGCGCAGCAGCCGGCGGATCGGCTGTACATGGGTCGCGTCACAGACGAACAGGATCCGCTCATGGCGTCCGGCGAGTTCCTGCAGCCGGGCGGCCATGTGCAGTTCGCGCCAGCTGTCCACGGGTTCGAAACGGGCCGGCGGGCGCAGGAGCTGGTCGGCGACCAGGTCGAGATAGGCCTCGGCACCGTGCCGGAGGGCGTAGCCGTCGTCGGGCCATTCCTCGTCGTTGAGGCAGAAGCGGTCCACCAGATGGCCGGGAGCCACTTCCTGGTCGACGCACCACAGCGGCAGCCCGAGTTCGAGCGCGATCCGAATGGCCTCCACCATGCCGTCGGCCGGGGTGACCGGGAAGACCTCACGACGGTCGGTGTCGCTGACCGACGAGATGACCAGCGAGACCGTGGGGAGCGCGGCGACGGCCTCCAGGACCCGTGGCCGCGCCGAGTCGGGCAGCGCGACGGCTACCGCGTCTCTCTCGCCCAGGCCCATCTCGTGGACGGCCCGTTGGACCTGCACGGCGAAACCGAGGTGGTGGCGCAGCACCGGCACGAAGTGCACGGGGCCCTGGCACAGGAAGGGCTTCGGCATCGACGGCCGCCCCGGTCAGCGTCCGCGGCCGAGAACGCGGGCGGCGAACTTGCGCAGGATGCCGATCTTCTCGCCGCCGACCTGTTCCTCGTAGTTGACCGCGTACGTCATCAGGGCCAGCGCCTGGCGCACCGACACCTCGTAGCGCTCCTCCGCGTACCACTGCTCGAAGGCGACGATGAACTCCGGGGACAGGTTGAGGCGGGCGTTCAGGATGGTGAGCAGTTCGTCGAAGGTCGGGGGCTTGACCTCGATCACCGGGAGCGTGCGCTGCTCGATGTACTCGGGCAGGACGTGCCCGGCGTTGCTCAGCGACGGGTTGAGCGCGCAACAGAAGCGGAAGCGCGCCTTCGCCTCGTCGTCGGGCGGGCCGATGTGCAGGCCCGTCATCGCGGAGTAGATGGACTGCCGGCCGTCGAGCACCGACGCCAGGGGGCTGAGTGCGCGGTCCGGTACCCGGTTGATCTCGTCGAAGAAGAACAGCGCGCCCTCGAACAGGGCCGTGGCCAGAGGGCTGGCCCGCAGGACGAGCGGGACTCCGGTGTCCAGTTGGGCCTTGGGGTCCGGGGTGAGCAGCAGCGCCAGGTCCTCGGGGGTGAGCTCCTCGTGGCCCTGGACGATGTAGAGGGGCATGTCCAGACAGCGGGCGATCTCGTAGACGAGTTCATTCTTGCCCATGCCCGGGGCGCCCTCCAGACGGAAGTTGAGGGGCGGGCGGGCATCGTCCAGGAGCCGTTCGCCGTCGAGGCTGACGCCCCAGGCGATACGGCACATCTCCAGTTCCTCACCGCGTCCGATGAACGGTCGCCGGGGCACTTCGACGGGTTCGGCCAGCAGGATGGTGCAACCGTCGATCACCACTTCTCGGGGCATGGTCGTCGTCCTTCGTTCGGCGCCGGTCCGGGCCGGCGTTCGGGTGTCAGTCGGCGGCCGGCCGACAGGTCACGCGGAAACCCAGGTGGTGGAACCGCACATGAGGGTCGAACCAGCCACCTGTCAGCAGGGAGGTGGGGCTGAGCGTGCCGGTGGGTCCGCCGCCCTTGACGACGACCCGGGTGCCGCGGTCCACGTCGGGCACGGTGCCGGCCCGGGCACTGCGGCGTGCCCGCAGCACATGGCCACGCTCGGCGGCCGGGTCGGTCACCGGGGCCGCGGGCAGGTCGCGGAACTCCAGCTCGGTCGCCGACAGCAGGTCGATCGAGGTACCGCACCACTGCCACAGCACGCCCAGCAGATCGTGGACGCCGAACCGGGTCGGCGGGAGCATGCCGACGGGCGCCGGGATCTCGTCGTAGGCGGCCAGTTGCCCGCGTACCTGCGCGGCGAGCTCCTTCGTTCGCTCGGTGATCTCGACCAGTTCACCGGAAGGCGGCTCGTCGGGACGCCGGGCCAGCCCGGACATGGTCGTCATCAGCTCCAGCACCCGGTCGTCCCCGTGCGCCGCGCGGTCCCACTCAAGGGCGGACGGCAACCGGAAGACATGGGCGGGGCGCTGGTGGGTGAGCCAGGCGCAGTAGGCGGACGCCTCGAAGAAGTTGACGCCGGTGACGGGGTGGTTGGGGCGGCTCACCACGGGGTTGCGCCAGTACCGGGGGTGGCGGACGCCCTCCTGGTTCCGCCACTCCAGGCCGGTCTCGCTCCACCAGTCCGGGACGTGGTAGCCGCCGTCATCGACGAACCTGGCGAACTCCATGACGGTCACCGGGTAGCGGCCGATCCGGAAGGCACCGGTCCGCTGGGTCGCCGGGATCTCGACCATGCCGTCGAGGGGCCGGTCGACCTTGATCCGGGGGTCATGGCGGCCCAGGGCCCGGGTGTCCTCGATGCGGGCGGCGAGGGCCGCCGGGTTCTGCGCGGACGCCCTGACGCGTTCGCCGAGCGCACGCGCGGTGAACGCGCCGACGCGCGGGGCGTGGAGCAGTTCCAGCGCGCATTCGTGGGCCAGGCGCGCCTGTCCGTGATCGACGAGCACCTCGGCGAGCCGCCGTGCGTCCCGTTCGGGCAGGAGCGCGGCGAGGAACAGGCAGACGCCACGCCACTCTCCCGCCGCCCAGTCGTCCTCGTCGAGCCGGCGCAGGTATCCCGAGAGCGATGACTCCACACGCCGGAACCGACGGATCCGCGCGGCGAGATGGACGGCCGCGAAGTAGTCCCGCAGGGTGGCGGAGGTGAACTCGACCACGTCGCCGGTCGGATGCGGACGCAACAGGCCGAGCAGGCGGGCGTCGGCGGCGAGGAGGCGTTCGCGGCGGGTACGGACCTGGCGTCGGCGCCGTCGCGACACCAGCAGCTCGCACGCCGTCTCGGGCAGCCAGACGGCGAGGTCGGCGGCGCGCTCTCCCACCGCCCACCGGACGCCGTCGTCGACCGTGGCCCGCGGCGGGCGACCGCTCCGGGAGGCGCGGCGGGCCCGGTGTTCCAGATGTCCTTCCACGATCATCCTGAGGTTGGCGTCACGCAGCTCGTCGCCGACGGGCGCCATGTCGCAGAGCAGTTCCAGCAGATGGGGGTTGCGGATGTGGCCGGATACGGGGCGGTCGAACGCCGTGAGCAGATCGGGCAGCGCCGGATGGCCTCGGCGCCGCTCCACGAACAGCTCGACCTGACGCTCGTCCAGATCGCGCAGCCGTGCCTCTCGCCACTTCAGCGTCTGCGCGAGCCGTTCACCGCGCGCGGCCAGCAGAATCCCGGCGTCCGCGGCGTCCCGCCCCAGCGCGGTCACCTCGTCGGCGAGCCGGTCCTGCAGGGCGGCGGGCAGCCGGTCGGCGTCGTCCAGAAGCAGCAGCACGGGTGAGCCGAAGAGATCGCGCAGCCTCCCGAGGGAGCCGAGTCGGCCCAGGAGGGCGTGACAGGCTAGCTCGCCGCCGTCGTCACCGTGCTCGAACCAGCGGAACTCCTCACGGCGCAGGTACAGGTCGATACGCCTGCGGAGGGCACGGGCGGCGGGGGCACCGGACCTGCCTCCCTCGTCGTCTCCCTCACCCTTGCCTTCGTCTCCCCTGCCTTCGTCTCCCCTGCCGTCGTGGTCCTTCTCCCCGTCGTCCTCCGGTGAGGCGTCCAGGGAGACGAGCAGAGGCACATAGGTGACGGCGGGCGTCGCGTCCTGGTCCAGGTGGGGAATGGACCAGCGGTGCTCGATGTCGGTGAGCGCCGTGGACTTGCCCGAGCCTGCCGGTCCGCTCAGGACGCCGCGGCGCAGGAGGGCGGGCAGATCCGTGGTCGAGGGGGCGAACCCGACGACGGTGTCGTGGTCGGCGACGCCGGGGTGCGGCCAGATGTCGGCGGTGAGCGGCACGAGGAGTTCCTGGCCCGGCGCGGTGCGGCAGTGCGCCTCCAGCCGGTAGGCGATCTCGTAGAAGCCCTCCTCGGTGAGACCGCGGGCCAACGCGATGAGGTCCGGCCCGGTCAGCGTCGGTTTGCGCGCGGCACCCGCCGGCCGACCGGCCAGGAGACCGGCGACGACCGGTGGCAGGGCGGCACTGTTGGCACTCAGCAGCGGCCGCAGTACGTCCTGGACGGGCAGCGGCCCGCGCAGGAGTCGCTCGCATTCGCGTACGCGGTAGGCGTAGGCGGGCGAGAACAGCCGCTCGGACCGGTGGACCTCGCAGGCGCCGAGGTCCAGGACGGGCGCGACATAGCGGGGCAGCCCCAGGGCGACGCGATGTCCCCGCAGCCCGGCCCACCACAGCAGCTCCCGAAGCAGGGCCGAGGTGCGTGCGGTGTCGACTCGGTCGAGTCGGTCGGGACGCGCCGAGGAGAAGTCGACCAGGAGCAGCCCGGGTGGCAGGTCGGCGAGACCGGCGGGGTCGGCGGTGTCCGAGTCCCACCGCGTCGGCGGGTCGGGGAGACGGGCGGCTCGGCGAGTCCGTGCGTGTGCCGGACCTTGCGGCCCTTGCGGTGACGCCGGGTCGGGGGCGTCCGAGTCCCACCGCGTCGGCGGCTCGGGGTCGAGCAGGCTCTGCCCGTCGATCCAGCGCACGGGGCGGTCGGCGACGGTCAGCGCGGCGAGGGCGGCTTCGGCGTCCGGTGCGAAGTCGGTGACGAGGGCGAGCGGCCGACCGGTGTGCGCCTGGTCGTCCCAGGCAGCGCGCAGTTCGGCCGCGGTCACCCGCGACCCACCGCCCGGGGCGGCCCGGAACTCCAGTGGCCGGGTTCGGCCGGCGGGCCGCGCGGGGGTGGGCCTGGCCCGCACCGGGGGCGGCGGACCACTGTGCGCGGGCAGTCCGCCGGGGACGGGCAGAAGCGGTACGAGGTCCTCCGTACGGGCCACCCAGACGGAGTCGCGCAGCCAGCCGTCGGCGCTGTTGTACCGCTCGGAGACCACCCCGACCACGGCGCCGTCGGACCGCCTGCGTACCGGGGCGCCGCTCATGCCGCGCATCAGGTCACGGGAGGAGAGTCGGCCGAGGGCGATGGTGTCGTCGCGCAGGGTGCCGCCGGCCCAGATGCCGGGCGCGTCCACGTAGCGCTGGCTGCCGTAGGGCCGGGCCTGGTCCGGCACCCGCGCATGCCCGGTCACGACCACCTCGGTGCCCACATCCTGCCCGTCGCTGAACAGCAGCCGCCCGATCGAGGCGGGCAGGGGCAGCTCCCGGCGCAGCACGGCGAGATCGTGCGCGGGGTCGATCCGGAACACCTCGGCGAGCGCCGGGGACTGGCCGCCCGCGGGGAGCCCGTCCACGGCGACCGTGTCGCCCACCCGTTCGGCGCCCACGTCGGCCAGCACATGCCAGGCGGTGGCCAGCACACCCGGGGTCACCTGGAAGCAGGTTCCCGCAGGTTCTCCGTCATCTGTCAGCACCCGGCCCAGGTAGGCCGGTACGCGCCTCTCCCCCGACATCCCGGGCGCGCCCTATTCCGACGGCTCCAGCGGCGGGGAAGCGTCGGGATCCGCCCGTAAGGGGTCGGTGCGTGGTTCCGTCCCGGGCCGGTCGTAGGAGAGCGTCACCTGCAGCGAGGCCTGGGAGCCGACGCCCGCCACCACGATGCCGCCCTGCGCGGTGAACGACAGCCCGAACTGCACTTCCACGTGGTCGGGCCGCACGGCCCGCTCCCCCATGGCCGCCAAGGTGCCCGCCAGTTGGGAGGCGAGCGCGGTGATCGTGTCCTGCGCTCGGTCGAATGCCTCGACGACCCTTTGCCCCGCCTCTTCCAAGCGGCCCGAAGTCCGCTCCGAGCCCGGCACCGGCACGGTCTCCACCAGTACCTCGACACCGCCCACACGGGTCGGTACCAACACTCCTGCCATGAAAGAACCCTGCCACACGCGGGGGCCGCGCGGGCAGGGTTCGGCGACACTGGGTGCTCAACTCGTCACCCTCGGCCGATCACCCGTTCGGAACGGTAACTCGGGGGCGAACCGGACGACTTGAACGCCGACGCTTCGGCGCCGCGTCAGACCTTCAGCGTCCTGATCGACGTCGGCGCGTGCTCCGGCTCCGTCGCGAGTTCCTCGAACTCGACCACGTTGCTGATGTCGTTGGTGGTCGACATGGAGATGTTGGTGACCCGCTCCAGGATCGCCTCGACGACGACCGGCACCTGGTGCTCGGCGGCGAGCTTCTTGGCCTGCTCCAGGGCGGCGCCCAGTTCGCTCGGGTCGGTCACGCGGATCGCCTTGCAGCCGAGGCCCTCGGCGACCTTGACGTGGTCGACGCCGTAGAGGCCGAGCTCGGGCGAGTTGATGTTCTCGAACTCCAGCTTGACCTGGAAGTCGATGTCGAACGCCCGCTGCGCCTGGCGGATCAGGCCCAGGTAGGAGTTGTTGACCAGGACGTGGACGTACGGGATCTTGTGCTGCGCGCCGACCGCCAGCTCCTCGATCATGAACTGGAAGTCGTAGTCGCCGGACAGGGCGACGACCTGCGCCTCCGGGTCGGCCTTCGCCACGCCCAGCGCGGCCGGGATGGTCCAGCCGAGCGGGCCCGCCTGGCCGCAGTTGATCCAGTGCCGCGGCTTGAAGACGTGCAGCATCTGGGCACCCGCGATCTGCGACAGGCCGATCGTCGACACGTAGCGGGTCTCGGGGCCGAAGGCCTTGTTCATCTCCTCATAGACACGCTGCGGCTTGATCGGGATGTCGTCGAAGTGCGTACGGCGCTGGAGGGTCGCCTTCCGCTCCTGCGCGGAGGCCGCCCACGCCGAGCGGTCGGGGAGCTTGCCCGCCGCCTTCAACTCCCTCGCCACCTGGACGAACAGCTCCAGGGCGGCCCTGGCGTCCGACGCGATGCCGAAGTCGGGGGCGAAGATCTTGCCGATCTGGGTCGGCTCGATGTCGACGTGGACGAACTTCCGGCCGGCCGTGTAGACGTCGAGCTTGCCGGTGTGGCGGTTGGCCCAGCGGTTGCCGATGCCGAGGACGAAGTCGGACTCCAGGAAGGTCGCGTTGCCGTAGCGGTGCGAGGTCTGCAGGCCCACCATGCCGGCGTTCAGCTCGTGGTCGTCGGGCAGCAGGCCCCAGCCCATCAGGGTCGGGACGACCGGGGTCCCGGTCAGCTCGGCGAACTCGACGAGGAGGTCGGCGGCGTCGGCGTTGATGACACCGCCGCCGGCGACGATCAGCGGCCGCTCGGACGCGTTCAGCATCCCGATCGCCTTCTCGATCTGGGCGCGGGTCGCGGCCGGCTTGTAGGCCGGGAGGGGCTCGTACGTCTCCGGGTCGAACTCGATCTCCGTCAGCTGGACGTCGATCGGCAGGTCGATCAGGACCGGGCCGGGACGGCCGGAGCGCATCAGGTGGAAGGCCTGCTGGAAGACGCCGGGGACCTGGGCGGCCTCCAGGACGGTCACCGCCATTTTGGTGACCGGCTTGGCGATCGAGGCGATGTCGACGGCCTGGAAGTCCTCTTTGTGGATCACGGCGGTCGGTGCCTGGCCCGTGATGCACAGGATCGGGATGGAGTCGCCGATCGCGGAGTACAGGCCGGTGATCATGTCGGTGCCGGCGGGACCGGACGTGCCGATGCAGACGCCGATGTTGCCCGGGTGCGTACGGGTGTACCCCTCGGCCATGTGCGAGGCGCCCTCCACATGGCGGGCGAGGGTGTGGTTGATGCCACCGGAGGCCTTGAGCGCCGCGTAGAAGGGGTTGATCGCCGCGCCCGGCACGCCGAACGCGTTGCTGACGCCCTCGCGCTTGAGGATCTCGACTGCCGCTCGGGCAGCGGTCATACGAGCCATTGAGTACTCCTGCTTCGGCTGTCGGATTCGCACTCCCGTCGCGCCCCGCGGTGAGCAATTCCGTGACGATGTCTGTTCTGCGTTACTGACAGTGTTTCCGTATCGTGGAAACACTTTTCTACTATCTGGAAGCAATGTAGGTGGGCACGGTGAACACCGTCAAGGGGCGGACAACCGGGCATCACCTGGAGGACGATGGGAGCGCTGTCCCGATGCGAGGTCGTCCTGGAGTGGGCCATGTCCGAGAGCGTGTCGGTGCGCTGCCCGGCCTGTCGGCGGGAGCATCTCTACGCGGCGCCCGTCTACCCGTGCGAGTGCGGCGCGCCCGTCGCGCCGACGCTCGACCCGCGGGGGACCGCGACGGCCATCACCCATCGCGCCTGGGACGAGGAATGGGTCGGCGTGCGCTGCGGGGCGTGCGGCCGCGAGAACGAGTGGCCCCGGCCGGAGCTGGGCTGCCCCTGCGGGACGGTGCTGCGCGTCCCGGTGGCCGAGGCGGACGCGGACGCGGCACCGCGGGAGTCGCCCCCTCCCCGCCGCGCCTTCCAGCCGATCACGATCCGCACGGCACGCGACGCGGTCACGGCGGCCGCCGTCTATCTGCGCTGGCTCGGCTACCGGGACATCCGCCGCGCCGACCAGCGCCCTCCGACCGGCATCGGCATCGCCGCACACGGGCTGCTCGCCCAGGTCGACCCCACCATGGCGCCGGCTTCCCTCCGTGACGTGGAGTGCCTGTGGCTGACCGCCATGACGGAGTCCGCGGCCTGTGTCTACTTCTCCCTCGCCGGATACGCCCCCGAGGCCCGCGCCCGCGCCGACTCGCTGGGCGTCCCCCTCTTCGTCCTGGACCTGACGGGCACGCCCCAGCCGGTCAACAGCCTCGCCGACGAACTGGACGCGACGGGCGCCCGGTAATCCGCTCGCGCCCGGCGCACCCGCCGACGGACACTCGGCCCATGCGCATCCGCCCCGCGACGTCCGACGACCTCCCCGTCCTCCAGGACATCGAACGCGCCGCCGGAGCCGCCTTTCGCGACCTCGGCATGCCGGCGATCGCCGACGACGAGCCGCCCGCCCTGGACGTCCTGGACCGCTACCGCCGGGCGGGCCGCGCCTGGGTGGCCCGCGACGCCGGAGACCACCCGGTCGGCTATCTGATCTGCGAGCCCGTCGACGGCGCCCTGCACATCGAGCAGGTCTCGGTCCACCCGGACGCCGCCCGCCGGGGTGTGGGCCGCACACTCCTGACGTACGCCGCCGACCGCGCACGCGAGCAGGACCTCGCCGCCGTCACCCTGACCACCTTCACCGAGGTCCCGTGGAACGCGCCGTACTACACCCGCCTCGGCTTCCGCGCCCTGGACGACGCCGAGCTCACCCCGGGGCTGCGGAGGATCCGCGCCCACGAGGCGGAACTCGGCCTCGACCGGTGGCCGCGCGTGTGCATGCGCCGCGACCAGCCGGAACCGGGCGGGAACCAGGGCCCGTTCCGGCGGAACGCCCCCTAGTCCGAGGCGGCCCCGTACTTCTCCCGCAACTCCACCTTCCGCACTTTCCCGGACACCGTCATCGGGAAGGAGTCGAGGATCTGCAACAGGCTCGGGATCTTGTAGTGCGCCAACTGCCCGTCACAGAAGGCCCGCAGCTCCTCCAGCGTCAGCGGATCGGCCGCGTCGCGCGGGATGACGCAGGCCAGCACCTCCTCGCCGTACCGCTCGTGCGGCACCCCGACGACCTGGACGTCCGCGATCCTCGGGTGGGCGTAGAGGAACTCCTCGATCTCGCGCGGGTAGATGTTCTCGCCACCCCGGATGATCATGTCCTTGATGCGGCCGACGATCTCGACGTAGCCGTCCTCGCGCATCGTCGCGAGGTCACCGGTGTGCATCCAGCGACCGGCGTCGACGGCCTCGGCGGTCTTCTCGGGCTCGTTCCAGTAGCCGAGCATCACGCTGTAGCCGCGGGTGCACAGCTCGCCCGCCGTGCCGCGCGGCCGGGTCACGCCGGTCGCCGGGTCGACGATCTTCACCTCGATGTGCGGCAGGACGCGGCCGACCGTGGACGTGCGGTGCTCCAGGTCGTCGTCCCGCCGCGTCTGCAGGGAGACCGGGGACGTCTCGGTCATGCCGTAGCAGATGGAGACCTCCGCCATGTGCATCTCGGCGACGACCCGTTTCATCACCTCCCCCGGACAGGGCGAGCCCGCCATGATGCCGGTGCGCAGGGAGGAGAGGTCGTACGAGGCGAAGTCGGGGAGGTTCAGCTCCGCGATGAACATCGTCGGGACGCCGTACAGGGACGTGCAGCGCTCCTGCTGGACCGCCTCCAGCGTGGCCCTCGGGTCGAAGGAGGGGGCCGGGATCACCATGCAGGCGCCGTGGGACGTGGCGGCCAGATTGCCCATGACCATGCCGAAGCAGTGGTAGAAGGGCACGGGGATGCACACCCGGTCCTGCTCGCTGTAGGCGATCATCTCGCCGACGAAATAGCCGTTGTTGAGGATGTTGTGGTGGGAGAGGGTGGCCCCCTTGGGGAAGCCCGTCGTGCCCGACGTGTACTGGATGTTGATCGGGTCGTCGCAGGACAGCTCCTCGAACGGAACCGGTGTCCCCCGCGCGATCAGCGCCTGCCAGCTCGGGTCGCCGATGTACACGGTCTCCCGCAGCTGCGGGCACTTGCCGCGCACCTGCTCGACCATCGCCCGGTAGTCGCTCGTCTTGTGGCTGACGGAGGCGAAGAGGACGGAGATCCCGGCCTGGTTGAGGACGTACTCGACCTCGTGGGTGCGGTAGGCCGGGTTGATGTTCACCATGACCGCGCCGATGCGGGCCGTGGCGTACTGGACCAGGACCCACTCGGGGCAGTTGATCGCCCAGATGCCCACCCGGTCGCCCTTGGCGACTCCGCTCGCGAGCAGCGCGTAGGCCAACTCGTCGACATCGGCGGCGAATTGGGCGTAGGTCCAGCGCCGGCCGGACGGTACGTCGACCAGCGCCTCCCGGTCCGGCCAGGTGGCGACGGCCCGGTCCAGGTTGGCTCCGATGGTGTCGCCGAGCAGCGGCGTGTCCCCGGTCCCGTGGGTGTACGACGACTCGGCGCTCATCGGAAGTCCTCCTCGCGGTACTCGGCGCCGGACCCGGCGGCCGTGGCCTCGCGCAGCTCGATGCGGCGGATCTTGCCGGAGACGGTCTTGGGCAGCGGCGCGAACTCCAGGCGGCGGATGCGCTTGTACGCGGCCAGGACCTCACGGGAGTGCTCGAAGAGCACCTTGGCCGTGTCGGGGCCCGGCTCCCAGCCCTCCGCCAGGACGACGTACGCCTTCGGCACCGCGAGCCGCAGCTCGTCCGGCGCGGGCACGACGGCCGCCTCGGCCACCGCCTCGTGCTCCAGCAGGGCGCTCTCCAGCTCGAACGGCGAGATCTTGTAGTCACTCGCCTTGAACACGTCGTCCGCGCGGCCGACGTAGGTGATGTAGCCGTCGGCGTCCCGCGAACCGATGTCCCCCGTCCGGTAGTAACCGCCGGCCATCGCCTCCGCCGTACGGTCGCCGTCGCCGTGGTAGCCGGTCATCACCCCGACGGGGCGGGCGGACAGGTCGAGGGCGATCTCGCCCTCCTCGGCCCCCGGCGCGCCGGAGACCGGATCGAGGAGTTCGACGCGGAAACCGGGGCTGGGGCGGCCCATCGAGCCGGTCTTGAGAGGCTGGCCGGGACTGTTGGAGACCTGGACGGCGGTCTCGGTCTGCCCGAAGCCGTCGCGGATGGTCACGCCCCAGGCGCGCCGGACCTGCTCGATGACCTCGGGGTTCAGGGGCTCGCCCGCCGCCACCACCTCACGGGGCCGGGTGCGCAGCGCGCTCAGGTCGGCCTGGATGAGCATGCGCCAGACCGTCGGCGGGGCGCAGAACGTGGTGACGCCCGCGCGGTCCATCTCGGCCATCAGCCGGGCCGCGTCGAAGCGCGTGTAGTTGTGGATGAAGACGGTCGCCTCGGCGTTCCACGGCGCGAAGAGGTTGGACCAGGCGTGCTTGGCCCAGCCGGGCGAGGAGATGTTCAGATGCACGTCGCCGGGCTTGAGGCCGATCCAGTACATGGTGGTCAGATGCCCGATCGGGTACGAGGCGTGGGTGTGCTCGACGAGCTTGGGGCGGGCGGTGGTGCCGGAGGTGAAGTAGAGCATCAGCGGGTCGTCGGACGCGGTCGGACCGTCGGGGGTGAACTGGGCGGAGGCGGCGTACGCGTCCTCGTACGTCTGCCATCCCGCATGCTCCCCGCCGACGCTGACGCGCGTGTAGCGGCCGGGCACCTCGTCGAACTTGCCGGTGTCCTCGGCCCGCACGAGCACATGCCGGACGCGGCCCCGCTCCACCCGGTCGCGCAGGTCGGCCGGGCCGAGCAGCGGGGTGGCCGGGATGACGACGGCGCGCAGTTTCATGGCGGCGAGGGCGGTCTCCCACAGCTCGGCCTGGTTGCCGAGCATGACGAGGACCCGGTCCTCGGCCCGCACGCCCCGTGCCCGCAGCCAGTTGGCGACGCGGTCGGACCGCTCGGCCATCTCGGCGAAGGACAGCCGGACCTCGCTGCCGTCCTCCTCGACGATGTGCAGCGCGAGGCGGTCGTTTCCGGCCGCGATGACGTCGAACCAGTCGAGCGCCCAGTTGAACCGCTCGGGTCGCGGCCAGTCGAAGCCCTCGTAGGCGGTCGCGTAGTCCTCGCGGTGGTAGAGCAGGAAGTTCCGCGCGTGGCGGAACAGCTCCGTCCCCGTCGTCATCTTTCCTCCTGGTTGACCGGGCCTTGCCGGGCGGCTCTCTGTCATCGTGTAATCCGTGACGTGGGTCTCACTACCCCCGAACGGGGGTGTGCGCTCGGGAAACAGCGGTGAAAGGGCGAGCACGTGGCAGTTGACGCGGCCGCATCGGTGGACATGGGGAGCGCGCTGGTGCGCCTGCGCCGCTCGACGGGACTTCCGGTCGCCTTCGGCGGCATGGTCGAGCCGGGGCGCCCACGGATGCGCATCAGCGAACTGAACGGCACGGCCACCGAGTCCCTGAGCAGACTCGCGGTGACCGCCGGCAACGGTCTGGGCGGCAAGGCGGTGGCCCTCGCCCGCCCCTGCGCGGTCACGGACTACTCCTCCTCACGGCAGATCACCCACGAGTACGACGCCGCCGTCGCCATGGAGGGCCTGCGTTCGGTGCTGGCGGTCCCGGTCGTCGTACGGCGCCGGGTGCGCGGTGTCCTGTACGGCGCCCTGCGCACGGCCCAGCCCTTGGGGGACCGCACGCTGACGGCGGCCGTGGAGGCGGCGCGGGACGTGGAGCAGGCGCTGGTGGTGCGGGACGAGGTGCGGGGGCTGCTGGAGGCGGCCCGGCCGCGGACGGCGCCGTACGACGACGACCGGGGTGCCGCGTGGGAGCAGGTCCGTGAGGCCCACGCGGCCCTGCGCGCCCTGGCCCCGCGCATCGACGACCCCGCGCTGCGCACGGAACTCCTGGACGTGTGCGGCCTCCTGGCGGAGGGGCCCGCGCCCACCTCGACCGGCTGCCGGGACGGCGTGCAGCTGGCCCCACGGGAGGTGGATGTGCTGGCGTGCGTGGCCGCCGGCTCGACGAACGCGGTCGCCGCCGAGCGGCTGGGGTTGCGCGCGGAGACGGTCAAGGGCTACCTCCGCTCGGCCATGCGGAAGCTGGGCGCCCACACCCGCGGTGAGGCGGTGGTGGCGGCACGGAGGGCGGGGTTGCTGCCGTAGGGGCGGCGGGTGCGCCGCCCGTGGTCCAGCCCACTGCGACGACCGCCCATTCATTCATCCGCGCCGTGAATTTCCCCATGACGATCGCAAGCTCTCCACAGCTGTTATTTGCCTCACCATGTCGGCAGTCCGAATTTCAAAGATCCGTTGCCTAATATTGGCCCGGACACGACACACGGAGGGGAGCGGTGACCGTGCGACGGGACTTCAAGGAGCCTGCCAGATGCCGCCCCGACCAGGTCATCGGCAGGGAGGAGCTGTTCACGGCGGCACGTGAGCAGCTCGGGCGGGGCGGCAGCGTGCTGCTTCACGGACCCGCCGGAATTGGGAAGTCGACCGTCCTGCGGGCATTGGCCGGGGAATACGGCGGGGCGGCGCGCACCGTGTTGCGCTGCTCCCCCACGGAGTCGGAATCCCACCTTCCCTTCCTCGCCCTGGCCGACCTCCTCGGCCTGGTCCTGGACGAGGTGTCCGAGCGGCTCCCCGCCGCCCAGCGCACCGCCCTGGAGTCGGCGCTCACCGGCCGCGGCGAGTCCACCCTCCAGCGCGACGGCCTCGCGCTGCGCCTGGCCGTGCTGTCGGCCCTGCGCGCCCTCGCCGACACCGGGCCCGTTCTCGTCGTCGCCGACGACCTCCAGTGGCTGGATCCGGCCAGCGCCGAACTCCTCGGCTTCGCCGCCCGCCGCCTCGGCGACACCCCGGTGCGCATGCTGTGCGCGGTGCGGACCGACGGCCAGGAGTACGACCGCCATCTACGCGCGTCCCCGCCGGACACCCTCGCCGTACGGCTGGGCCCCCTCTCGCGCGGCCAGTTGTCGGCCCTGCTCGACCACCGCGGCTACACCGGCCTGCCCCGCTCCACGGTCCGGGACATCCACCGCACGAGCGGCGGCAACGCCCTGTTCGCCCTCGAACTGGGCCGCGCCCTGGCCGAGAACCCCACCCCGCCCCGCCCGGGCGAACCGCTGCCGGTGCCCACCTCGCTGCGCGCCCTGGTGCTGAACCGCCTGGAGATGCTGTCGGAGGAGGCCCGCCGCACCCTCCTCGTGGCGAGCGCGGGCGCCCGCCCGACGGTGGCCCTGCTGCACGCGGCCGGCCGGGACAACGCCGAGGCCGAGACCGCCCAGGCCGCCGAACTCGGACTGCTGGCGACCGAGCCCGAGGGGCCCGCCGTACGGTTCGCGCACCCGATGATCTCCGCCGCGCTGTACGCGGAGGCGCCCGCGCAGGAGCGGCGGGCCGCGCACGCCGCGCTGTCCACGGCGGCCTCCGACCCGATCGAACGCGCCCGGCACCTGGCCCTCGCGACCCACGGCACCGATCTGGAGGTCGCCGCCCGTCTCGCCGAGGCCGCGGCACAGGCCCGGGACCGGGGCGCGCCGTCGGTGGCCGCGCAGCTGGGGCTGCTCGCGGCGCGGCACACGCCGGCCGACGGGACGCCGAGCCCGGAAGTGGTGCGCCTGGCGGCCGCCGAGGACGCGATCACCGCCGGAGAGCTGGACCTCGCCCGGGACATCGCCCGCGAGGTGCTCAGCCGCGCGACCGTGCCCGAGGACCGGGTGCGGGCCTGGATCATCGTGATCGACACGGCGGGCCACGCCATGACGGAGGTCGACGCGATCTTCCCGCAGGCCCTGGCCGACGCCGGCGACGACCCGAGGCTGCTCGCCCTGGTCCACTACCAGCTCACCTGGCGCGCCCTGCTCGTGGAGGGCGACTTCGACGAGGCCCGCGGTGAGGCGGCGTACGCGGCGGAGCTGGCCGCGCGGGCCGGCGACCGGTACACCGAGCTGATGGCGCTCGCCTTCCAGGCCCAGATCGAGACGCTGATGGGCCACCCGGATGCCCCCGCGACCATCCGGCGGGCGCTGGAGGAGCCGCAGGACCCGAGGGTGGCGTGCCATCACAACGGTGCCGGCTACTCCCGGTTCCGCTGGCTGATCATGAGCGACCAGCTGGCCGAGGCGCGCGCGGCGGTCACCGCCCTGCTGCGGGAGGTGCGGCGGCGCGGGTCGGTCGAGAGCGAGGTGCACTTCCTGCGCGGGGTGGCCGAGACCGAGCTGCACTCCGGCCACTGCGGGCGCGCCCTGGACCTGGCCCGCGAGAGCCTGCGTCTCGCCCGCGACACCGGGATCGGCGAGGTGGCCTCCGCCGTGCTGACCTCGCTCGCCGAGGCGGCGGGCGGCGAGGTGGACCGGGCCCTGGCGCTGGCCCGGGAAGCGGTGGAGCACGCCGAGGAGGACGGCGACCAGATGTACGTCTCCCGTGCCCTGGCCGCTCTGGGCCACGCCCAGTTGGTGGCCGGGGACGTGGAGGGCGCAGTCGTCTCGCTGCGCCGGGTGCGCGAGGTGGAGCAGGGCCTCGGCATCACCGACCCGGCGCGCGGCCGCTGGCACGGCGACCTCGCCGAGGCCCTGGTGCGCAGCGGCGAGATCGCGGAGGCACAGGACGTCATCGACGTCACGCGCGAGGTGGCGCTGCGGCTGGACCGCGGCTGCGTCCTGGCCGTCCTGGACCGGGCCGAGGCGCTGCTCCGCGCGGCACGCGGCGAACAGGACGCCGCGGTGGCCCAGTTGACGTCGGCGCAGGACCGGCTCGGCAAACTGGGCTACAGCCTGGAGGAGGCCCGCGCCGCCTTCGCCCTGGCTCAGCTGCGCACCGGCGCGCCCGGGCCGACGTCGTACGACGAGGCGGCCCGGCTGTTCCGCCGCTGCCGGGCGCTGCCCTGGTTGCGGCAGGTCGAGGCGGCCGCCGCGCGTCCCGTGGCGGCGGTCCCCACCCCCGCCGCCACGGCGCCGGACCGGTCTTGAGGGCCTGGACGGGCTCGCCTCGATGGAGCGTCAGGTCGCCGCACTCGTCATGGAGGGCGCGACGAACCGGGAGATCGCCGCGCGCCTGTTCATCAGCGTCAAAACGGTCGAAGCGACACTTACCCGCGTTTATCGCAAGCTCGGGATCCGATCGCGGGTCGACATCGTCAGACTGGCGGCGGGACGGCGCGCGAAGTGAGTTCGGGGCGCGCGACGAAGTGCCTTTGAGGCGCTGTACGACGCCTCGGGGCGTGTGAGTTCACCCGTCCTTGTCGGTCGCGGAGGTTTAGCCGGACACGACCGAGGGTTTTCCCTGCCCAACTCCCTTAGGGGGTTCCCTCATTGGGAAGGGGAACTTCCGGGACCTACCTTGAGTTCGTGCCGCTCGCCCGGGCACACGGGGGTCGGTCCCGCGACCCCCGTGCACAACCCCCCACACCCGCGCGACCCCCCACCGGCAATTCCTTGATGAGGAGTCTCATGTTCGGGCTCACCCGTGCCAGAAAGACCGCCGCCGTCGCGGCGACCGCTGCCGCCGCCGCGGCCGCACTGCTCAGCGCCCCCACCGCTGAGGCCGCCTCCTCGCGCATCGTGGGCGGCACCACGACCACGACGACCGCGTACCCGTTCATGATGCAGATCACCGACGCCTCGCAGAACCAGTTCTGCGGCGGCACGCTGGTCTCGGCCACCAAGGTCGTCACCGCGGCCCACTGCATGGTCGGCGAGACCACCAGCAGCGTCCGCGTCGTCGGCGGCCGCACCTACCTCAACGGCACGAACGGCACCGTCAGCCGGGTCAGCGACATCTGGGTCCACCCGGACTACACGGACGCCACCGAGGGCAACGACGTGGCCGTGCTGACCCTGTCGACCTCGATGCCGTACACGACGGCGTCGTACGTCGACTCCTCGGACACCGGCGTCTACGCGGCCGGCACCACCGCCCGCATCATCGGCTGGGGCACCACGTCCTCGAACGGCAGCTCCTCCAACCAGCTGCGGACGGCGACCGTGCCGATCGTCTCCAACTCCAGCTGCGCGAGCTCCTACGGTTCGGACTTCCTCTCGTCCGACATGGTCTGCGCCGGATACACCTCCGGCGGCGTCGACACCTGCCAGGGCGACAGCGGCGGTCCCCTGATCATCGGGGGCGTCCTGGCAGGGATCACTTCCTGGGGCGAGGGCTGCGCCCAGGCCGGTTACCCGGGTGTCTACACCCGGCTGACCACGTTCTCGGACGAGGTGACCGAACAGGTCGAGTCCTGACCGGGACTGTCGTCCAGAAGGTCTCCCGAGCACACCTCGGGTGAAAGACCAGGGGGCGTTGCGGGCCTCCACGAGCGGCCCGCAACGCCCCCTATCCATGTCCGCCGTCACCCATGGCCCTTGTCAGTGGGGCCTGTTTGAATGGCTGACGGATGGGGGTGATGGGCATGGTGTCCGCAGACCGTTTGCTGGCCTTCGCCGCGATGTCGCTGTTGGTGATCGTGATTCCGGGGCCGAGCGTGCTGTTCGTGATCGGCCGCGCCCTGGCCCACGGCCGCCGCACCGCCGTGGCGACCGCGCTCGGCAATGTCTTCGGCTCGTATCTGCTGGTCGTCGCCGTCGCCGTGGGAATCGGCTCCCTGGTGGAGCGGTCCGTGGCGGTCTACTTGACGGTGAAGCTGGCCGGCGCCGCCTATCTGGTCTACCTGGGAGTGCAGGCGTTCCGGCACCGCAGGGAGCTGAAGGCGTCGGCGATAGCGACGCAGCCGCCGGTACCGTCCCGGGGTGATCTGCGAACGCTCCTCGACGGCGCCCTGGTAGGCGTCACCAACCCGAAGGGCGTGGTGTTCTTCGCCGCCGTACTCCCCCAGTTCGTGGACCACTCGGCGGGTCATGTCCCCCTGCAGATGCTGCTGTTGGGCCTGGTCCCGATCACCATCGGCCTGGTCACGGACACCCTGTGGGGCCTGACCGCGTCCGCCGCCCGCAACTGGTTCGCCCGCTCCGACCGCCGGCTGTCGCTGATAGGCGGGGCCGGCGGGTGCACGATGATCGGGCTCGGGGTGACGGTCGCGGTGACGGGGCGGGCGGACTGACTCCGACGGACACCGGTCGCCGGGCGACGACCGCTAGGAGATGACGGTCCCGAAGCGGATGTCGTACGCCGCCTCCGAGTGCAGGACCCGCAGCATCCGCTCCCCCTCCTCAAGGATTTCCGCCCGCTGCTCCTTGCTGAACTCGGTGAACGGCTCGATGACGAGGGCGTCGCCGAGGATGCGCCACACCCCCGCGAGGAAGCCGTCGACGAGGAGCGGGCAGTAGAAGGTGTTCGCCTGCCAGGTACGGCCACGGTTCGCGGGCGGAATCACGCGGGTTCGGTCGGCGTGCGAGAGGAGCAGGTTGTCGAACTCGGGCAGGAAGCGCGGCGGGGCCGGGGTGTCCGGGTCGGGGCGCGGGGCGTCGGGGAGGTCGAAGAGTTCGACGCCGTTCTCGTCCCGGAAGGTGAGCAGCTGAGGACGGAGGCGTTCGAAGGCGGCGCGCATCCGGGTCAGGCCGGACCAGGTCTGGATGTCCTTCACGGAGGCCGGCCCGAAGGCGGCCAGATAGCGCAGCACCGCGGCATCCGGGGAGGCGGCCTGCCCGGCGGGGCGGTCCAGCCAGTGCTCGACGGTGGTGAGGGCGACCTGAGCACTGCGGCCCCACAGTCCGCGCGGGGTGACCTGGACGAGGGGGAGTTTGCAGCGGGCGGCGACGGCCAGGGACTGCGGGTCCGCGTCCGGCCACTCGGCGCTCAGGGCCTCGCGCAGCTGCTTCATGGTGCGCGGCTCGGCCTCGACGAGGTCACGGGCGAGGCCGGCGAGCCGGTCGAGATCGACGCCGGCCAGGCCCTTGCGGAAGAGGTTCACCTCACGGTCCCGGGCGGGCTGGACCAGTGGGCGCAGGGTGAGACTGTCGTCGGCGGTGTGCAGGTGGATCGTCGAACGCAGGGTGACGATGCGCACGACGGCGCGGTCGGCCAGCGGCCCGGCCAGGTCCTCGGGCGTGAAGCCGCCCAGGCGGGCGGCGAGCGCGTAGTACGGCGGCTTGACCTCCTGGGCCTGGAGGCCGGCCAGATGTTCCACGGCCGCCATGACGGACAGCGGCGAGCGGCGCAGCAGCAGTTGCCGGTCGAGGGTGGCGCGGTTGAGGGCGCGGGTGCTGAGGGTGGGGCCTGTCCCGGTCATCGTCCTCGCCGCTTTCGTCGTCTTCGTCATGCTCCGCAAGCCAGCGAGGCTTGCGGACATGTTCTGTCCGCAACTCTCACGGAGTACGAATACAGGATGGGACTCCCCCACCATGTCATTCGCCCCGTATATCCTGCTCCGTGATCACGCACACGCACACGCACATCACGCACACGCACACGCACTCGTCGTCTCGATCGGGAGGCAGCCGCGATGTCCGAGCGACGCGCCCGCCCCGCCTCGAAGAATTCCATGAAGTCCGTCTGGCGCCGAGCCCTCACTCCGCCGCAGCCACCGGAGCCACCGGCCCCGGCACCTCCGGCGCGCCCCGCGGCCGCCGATTCCGTCGAGGTGGCGAGCGTCGTGGAGTCGGCGCTGTACCAGGACGGCGTCCGGGTCTCCTCCCCCGCCGCCCTCGCCGAGACCTTCCGCGAGCTGCGTGACCAGCCGTCCGGCATGGCCTGGATCGGCCTGGCCCGCCCCACTGAAGCCGAACTCCTCTCCCTGGCCGCCGAGTTCGACCTGCACCCCCTCGCGGTGGAGGACGCGATGGAGGCCCACCAGCGGCCCAAGCTGGAGCGCTACGGCGACACCCTCTTCGTGGTCCTGCGTGCCGCCCGCTACCTGGACGCGCCCGAGGAGGTCGACTTCGGCGAACTGCACGTGTTCGTCGGCCCCGACTTCGTGATCACGGTCCGCCACGGCGCGGCCCCCGACCTGTCGGCGGTGCGCCGACGCATGGAGGAGAGCCCGGAACTGCTCAAACTCGGCCCGGAGGCGGTGCTCTACGCGATACTGGACGCGGTGGTCGACGGCTACGAGCCGGTCGTGGTGGGCGTCCAGAACGACATCGACGAGATCGAGACCGAGGTCTTCCGCGGCGACCCCGAGGTCTCCCGCCGTATCTACGAACTCTCCCGCGAAATGGTCGAGTTCCAGCGCGCCACCCGCCCGCTGGTCGGCATGCTGCACGGCCTCATGGCCGGCTTCTCCAAATACGGCACGGACGAGGAACTGCAGCGCTACCTCCGCGACGTGGCCGACCACGTCACCCACACCAGCGAACGCGTCGACGGCTTCCGCCAGGCCCTCACGGAGATCCTCACGGTCAACGCCACGCTGGTCACGCAGCAACAGAACGCGGAGATGCGGGCGTTGGCGGAGGCGGGGTTCGAGCAGAACGAGGAGATCAAGAAGATCTCGTCGTGGGCGGCGATTCTCTTCGCTCCCACACTCGTCGGGACCATCTACGGCATGAACTTCGCGAACATGCCGGAGTTGGGCTGGAGCTTCGGATACCCCTTCGCGATCGGGCTAATGGGGGTCGTTTGCGTCAGTTTGTACGTGATTTTCAAGCGGCGGGACTGGCTCTGAACCGATCTCGCCGAGCCCAGTTCTTCTGCGACCTTTGCTCTCGCACCGGTCACGGAACGGGTCGGAATCAGCCCTGGGGAGTCCCTGGGGAGAAGTGATGCGAGGGATCTCGTCTACCTGCCTCAGTTGAGCCCCTGACCAGGTCTTTTACCCTTCTGATGGCGCTGGGGAGAATCAGCCGACGACACAGGCCCTGCACCGGCAACTTCGTCGCCGCCCCGTTCCGCACCACGCGTCTCGCCGGTGTCCGTTGCTGCATCCGCAGCGGACAACAGACAGTGACATTGGCTCCATGGACGGAGCCACAAGCCCCCTGCCCTGTGCGGCCGCCATGGCATGGCCTCCTACCCGCACCACACCGGCCCCGGGCCGAGGAACCTCTCGGGCGCAGACGCCGAGGATCTCGCGCTGTACCGGGAGAAGTTCCGGCGCCGTCTGCCGGAGTCGCTGGACGAGCTACACGGGCCGACCGACGGTGTCGTGGAGCTGCCGCTGCACCTGGCATGGTCCGGGATGACCTCGTACGACCTGGGCAAACCTCGCCAGCGCATGGGCCTGTACCGCACCGTCCTGCATGAGGGCCTGCACGACGACCTGCCCCACTACCTCAACCGGGATCTGCTCCTCGAGCTGTGGCCCGTGTTGCGCACCCTCGCCGGTCGCACCGTGCGCACTGTGTGGGAGGACACCTTCCCCGAACTCGCCTCCCGCACCCGGGCAGCCGCGTGACAGGCATGCCGGAGCTGCACACGCGGCTACTCGCGGATGTGATCGCTCTCGGCTCGCCGTACCCCTTGGTCCTCACCGGCGGGTATGCCGTGAGGGCGCACCGCCTCGTGAACCGACCCAGCCAGGACCTGGACGTCGCCACCGAGAACCCGGCGCTCATGGCCGACATCGCAGCCGCGCTCTGAGTGGCCTGACAGCCCGGGGCTGGAAGGTGCAGGCGCTGGAGACCGCCCCGCTGCCCGCTCGCTTCACCGTGACGGACCCCGCCACCGGGCAGGAGTGCGAAGTCGACATCCTCAAAGAGATCTTCTGACGACCCATCACCCAGAGCCCGTATGGGCCCGTCCTCGCCGAGGAGGACGTGATCGGGACCAAGGTCCGTGCCCTCGCCGACCGCGGAGCACCCCGCGACCTGATCGACGTGTTCGCAGCCTCCCACCGCTGGAGCAATGCCGAGCTCGAAGAGTTCGGCCGCCGCCACGCCCGCGGCCGCTTCGAGCGCGAGGACCTCCAGGCGAACCTCACCGGTGCCGAGTGGACCGACGACGAAGCCTTCACCGTCTACGGCCTCGACGATGCCACCATCACCGCTCTGCGCACCTGGGCCGTGGAGTGGGCCGACGACCTCGCGAGCCGCTTCCTCGAAGAGCTCGGTGACCCCGACATCGACTGAACACAGCCAGGCGAGACCGCATCTGTCAGGCCGCGAGTATGCAAGCAGCACACGTGACGACACAGGACCCGGGCCTCTGAGGAGGTCCGGGTTCCTGCGAGGCAATGTCATGCGGTGGCATTGTGCGCCAGCGCACGGGCCTTGGCCGCCCAGTCCCCCATCCTCGTGATGGCGGAGGTCAGTTGCTTCACCGCGGCGGAGATCTCCTTCACCGGCTTGCGGAGGTGCCGGCTCACCCGGCGCACTGCGGCAGTTCGTACGGGAGTCTCCGCAACGACAGCGGCAAGAGGGCGCACCACACCACGAAGGGGCGCTCAGCGCTGTCTCCGTGGTGAGGGCGATGCGGGCCTCGCCGTCAGACTCTACGAAAGTCGGGGCAGCTCACTGAGGTCAGAGCCGGTTTCCCGGCGCTACTCTCCCTTTGGAACGCTGGTTGCCCGCGGGTCCTGTCGAGCCGTGCGAGGCCGACAGTGCGTAGACGGCGCGGGGCCGACTCGCCGGCCGCGGTCCGGGATGTGTCAACGCCCTGGCCGCTGCCGCCGGGGCTCCGGCCGGGCGAGCGGCGTGGTGGGGCGCCCGCCCGGCCGGCCTCATCACGCGTGCACGGCCGGCCATGGGATCGATCGCCCCACGGCCGTGACCGTCATCGTTCGATCGCCTCGCGCGCCAGCAGGGTCAGCAGGGCGTCGTCGGCGTAGGCGCCGTTCCACACCGCGGTGAAGCGCTCGATCCTGCCCCACGGGTCTAGTTCGATACCGGTGATGCCTCGGGGAACCGGGCTGTTGACCGCGGTCCATTCGTACCCCCCTCCGACATCGTTGCCGAGCACGTGCCGTACGCCGGTGCCCGCGCCGACGTACGGCAGTACCGAGCCGGCCTTCGTCAGGTACGCGTGGATGCTCGCCTTGCTGGTGATCTGGATGTGCGCCGGCACGTCCTCGAAGACGGCGTCGGACGAGAAGAGATCCATCGCTGAAGCGATGTCACTCCTGCGCAGGGCGTCCGCCAGGTCGGCGGCGACTCGGCGCATCAGCGGTGAGGCGGTTTCTCCGACCGTGGACTCCCGGAAATCGGTCGGCCACTGATTCGGCGGCTCCTGCTCCTGCCGCCAACTGGACACACCGAACTGCCTGGAGTCCCAGTAGTCGACCCAACGCTCGATCTTTCCCTGGCGGTTGAAGTTGACCGCTCCCGCGTTGCGCACCTGGCCGGGGCCGAACATGCCGGGGGTGTCGGTGAAGAAGAGGATCGCGCTCGTCGTGTCCCCCAGGATCCGTGTGGGATACGACTTACTGTCCTTCGGCCACTTGGGATAGAACGTCGCGAGTCCGTCGTGCAGGTCCTGCCAGGTGTACCAGTGCCACCCGAGGATCGCGTCGATGTAGGTGGTCTGCCGGTGCGAGAAGTAGGACGACTGCCATGCGAGGTTGCGGTCGCTCTTCGCCTGGTAATAGCCGCGGATGTGCGCGGCGAGGGCACTGGTGGCGTGGGAGGTGTCGGGGAGGACGTCAACTCCCGCAACGTACTGGGAGCCGCCGCGTGCCCGCGTGTCGGCCCAGGCGGCGGGTGCGGGAAGCAGTGACGCCGCAGCGGCGGCCGTCCCTCCGATGGCCGCGGCTCGCAGCAGTTGGCGTCGTGTCGAACCCCCGGTGGGTTCCGTTCCTTGGTTCATGCCAGACCTCGATTCGAGAAAATACGGATGGCCTCATAACTATAGCTCCATAATTATTATGCGCCCATAATCATGTCTCGTCCTGACGGAGTGACAGCCCGCGGGCGGGCAAGGACGACGAGGGCCGGGGCTGCCAGAGCGGCGGACACGAGCATGATCAGGGACATCGGCAGCGAACTGGTCTCGCCGAAAAGACCCACCACAGGAGAGGCGATCGCGCCGAAGAGGAACAGCAGCCCTCCGAGCAGGGCGGACGCCGCTCCGGGCGCGGCGCGGCCCAGGTCCTGTCCGAGGGTCATGGTGGCCGGCAGGAGCATGCCGATCCCCCACAGCACGACGAACAAAGGCAGATCCAGCTCGCGGCGAAGCGGTCTCCCAGGGCCATAGTGAGCAGGACTTGGGTGAGGGTCCCCGCGAGACACACGGCAACCGCCGCGGTCAGCAGGGTGTTCACGCTCACCCGGAGACTCAGTCTGCTGAAGAGGGCTCCGGCCAACAGCATGCCGATCGCGTTCACGGCGAAGATGAGCGAGTACACGGCCGGGGAGGTGCCGTGGATGCGCTCGAAGACGAAGCTGGAGCCGCTGATGTAGGAGAACAGCGCGGCTGAGGCCGAGCCGAGTACCAGGGCGCAGCCCATGAACGGCCGGTTGCGCGTCAGGTGGCCCATCGCGTCGAACGTCCCCCCGAGGCCGCCCCTTTGGCGACGTTCCGGTGGAAGGGACTCGGGCACCTTCACCAGCACCGCGACGAGCAGGAGTATCCCGGCCAGGCAGAGGGCACCGAAGACGACCCGCCAGGAGGACACGGACAGGATCGCCCCTCCGATGACGGGGGCGGCGACGGGGGCCACGCTCATGATCTGGGAGAGCAGAGCGAAGTGGCGGGGCACCTCAGGGCCGTGGAAACGATCGGTGATCACTGCACGAGCGAGGACCATGCCGGCGGCACCGGCGAATCCCAGCAGGAATCGGGCGGCGATGAGCGTGCCGATCCCGGGAGCGAACGCGCAGGCCAGGGCTACGAGGGCGAATCCGGCGCAGCCGCCGATCAGCAGCCCCCGCCGGCCGAGACTGTCGCTGACGGGCCCGATGACGATCTGGCCGACGACCACGCCGGCCAGGAAAGCCGTGAGCGTCAGCTGAATTGCGGAGCTGGTGGTGTGCAACGTGCGGCTTATCGCCGGGAAGCCGGGTATGTACATGTCGATGGCCAGCGGGCCCACGGCCGTCAGGCAGGCGAGAACCGCGAGAAGACCCCGCTCACGCCCGACCGGCTGAGGCGCGGCAAGGGGATGGCTTCCGGCTGGGCGGCCCCGGACGGGAAACCCGTGACGCTGCGATGGCGGATCTTCCGGATTGTCACGCGTGGCCACATCGCTTCCGCTCACCGCTCCCGAAGCGGCCCGCCGGGACGATCCTGTGCTCGCGGGCGTAGCCCTCCAGCAGCGAGCGCAACTGCCTGCGCCCCCGGTGCAGTCGGGACAGCACCGTGCCTACGGGGGTCCGCATGATGTCTGCGATCTCCTGAACGGTGAAG
The DNA here is from genome assembly GCF_041261225.1 of Streptomyces sp. V4I8. GTDB lineage: Bacteria > Actinomycetota > Actinomycetes > Streptomycetales > Streptomycetaceae > Streptomyces. The sequence goes on along the minus strand of NZ_JBGCCN010000001.1, from coordinate 8,135,386 downwards.
CCCTCGACGTCGAAGAGGTACACGACGATCCGGAAGTCCTCACGGATGGCGTGCAGTGCCGCTTCGACGTCCGCGTCGGGCAGGTGGTCGAGCGCCTCGGATTCGGCCGTACGCAGGCCCGTGGACGTGTGCGACTCGACACGGGCCAGCCGCCAGTCCGCCACCTCCGCCGTGCCGTCGTACTGCGGCCGACGCCGCTGGCTGCGGCGGGAGTTGAGGAAGGTGGTGGTGAGGATGCGGTACAGCCATGCCTTGAGATTCGTGCCCTCGCGGAACTGGTGGAACGAGGTGTAGGCCCTGGCGTACGTCTCCTGGACGAGGTCCTCGGCGTCGGCCGGATGGCCGGTCATGCGCAGGGCGGCCGAGTAGAGCCGGTCGAGAAACTTCAGGGCCGGTTCGAAGCGGGCCTGGAGCTCCGCCTCGGCCTGTGTCGCGTCCGGCCGCGCGCTACGGGGCCCGGTGAGCACGTCGCGGGGTTGTGCTGTGGTCATGGTGCCTCCTGGGAGGTGCGGAACTTACGGTCCCCTGTGGTCGAGCGGCAGCTGCGTCACGTGCCCGGACAGCTCGAGACTCGCCGGTACGTCGTGCAGGGCGAGGACGACGGTGGTGTCGGGCAGGTTCTGGAGGATGCCGAGTACGTGTCGGGCGGTTCGCTCGTCCAGGCCCGTGGTCGGTTCGTCGACGATCAGGACGTACGGGTGGCGGGCCAGGGCCCGGCCCAGGTAGACCCGGCGGAGCTCCCCGCCCGAGAGCTGTCTCCCGCCGGGGCCGACGGGGGTTGTGACGGTCAGTCCGCTGTCGTTCAGCCGCAGTTGGGCGAGGCGTTCGTCGATCTCGTCGTCGGTCAGAGCGGTGTCGGCGAGGCGCCAGTTGGATCCGAGTGTGCCGGTGAAGAGGTGGTCGTCTGCGGCGACGGCCACGACAGCGGGTCGGCCGCCGCGGCCTTCGGTCGCTTGCCGGAGCGACGAGGCGAGGGCTCGGAGCAGAGTGCTCTTGCCGCTGCCGGAGCGGCCGGTGACGACGAGCATCGCGCCCCGGGGCACGGTGGCGCCGAGGACACGCCCGGGCCGGAGGGCCATCGGCGGAAGAGGGTAGTCGGCGAAGCCGATGCCGTGCTCGGTGGACCATGACCGTATCTCCGGAACGGCGGTGTCGCTCGCGCTGTTCGGCGCGCTTGCCGTGAGCCTGCGGTGTGCGGCCTTCGCGGTGGCTCGGGCTTCGGTGGCGGTCGCCAGTTGCTCGGCCTGGGCCAGCACGCCGAGGGACAGCAGGGCGACGAACACGAACGTGGGGGCGTCCGGTGCGCTGCCGGTCCCGATGGCGGCCGTGGCGGTCAGCGTGGCCGTGCCGATCAGGCCGTTGACCAGCCTGGTCCGGTACCTGCGCCGACCGGCCGCTTCCCGTGCGGCGTCGAGTCGGGTGAACCTCGCCGTCGTACGCGCCGCAAGCTGCTCGGCGGCGCCGAGCGATGCCAGCTCCGTCCATGCGTCGACAGCGGTGACGAGTTCGGCGCGCAGCGCCTTGCGGGTGTGCTGCTCGGCTTCGCGTGCGGTGCCGGGCGTACGGTGGGCGATCACCGCCATGACGACGACACCGGCCGCGAGTACGGCTGCCGGCACGATGGACGTGGACACCTCTACGGCGAGGACGGCAGCGACGGTCAGCGCGGCGGTGACGGCGACGGGGGTTGTGCACTCGATCAGCGCCATCCCGGCGCTGTCGGCGTCGGCCATGCTGCGGTCGAGCAGTTCACCCGACCACAGGCCGTCCGCCTGTGCCCGGTCGGCGCCTGCGGCACGGTCGAACAGACCGGCCCGAGCGGTGGCGACCCGGCGCAGAGCGGCGGCGTGCAGGACCAGACGCTTGCTGTAGTTGCCGGCGACGCGGGCCAGGGCGAACGCGCGCACACCGCCGCTGGGGGCGATGTAGGAGAACGAGCTGAAGGTGGCCGCCCCGGCGACGGCGCAGGCGCTGATGAACCAGCCCGAGAGCCCGAGCAGTCCGACGGAGGACAGTTCGGCGACGACCGCGAGCACCAACCCGCCCGCCGCAAGGGAACGCGCCCTCCCACCACGGTTGTTCGGGCTACGGCTGCTGCTCATCACGCGTTCACCGGCCTCGCGTCGTGCAGGAGGCCGTCGTCGATCGCGAGCACGGTGTCGGCCGCTGCGGCCAGCGGGAAGGAGTGGGTGGCGACGATGACCGTGCAGCCGTCGGTGGCCCGCCGCAGGGCCTCGACGACCTCGCGTTCACTGTCCGCGTCGAGGTGGGCGGTCGGCTCGTCGAGCAGCCAGAGCCGGGCTCCGCGCAGAAAGGCGCGGGCTACGGCGATCCGGCGGGCCTCACCGGTCGACACACCCCAACCGCCCTCACCTAGACGGGTGTTCAGTCCCTCGGGGAGACCTTCGATCACGGCGCTGAGCCCGGCGGCTTCGACGGCTCTGCGGATCTGCTGCTCGGTGGCATCCGGGCGGCCGAGGCGGATGTTGTCGCGGACGGTCGCGTCGAGCAGCACGGTCTGCTGTCCGACCCAGGCGCATCCGCCGAGTACCGGCGCCTGCCGTACGGACGAGGTCTGCCACCGGACCGAGCCGGCCGACGCCCGGCGCAAGCCGGCGATCAGCGACAGCAGCGTGCTCTTCCCGGAACCGGAGGCACCGGTGATCGCCGTCCAGCTGCCCGGTGCGAACTCGGCGTCCGCGTTGACGGTGTCGTGGTCGGCGCCGCTGTGGCGGAACCGGACCGCTGTCAGCGACACACCGACCGGGTCGGTCAGCGGCGGACGGGCCGCCGGGATCACCTCAGTGGGGGTGTCCTCGACGATGCCGTGGATGGCGCCGGACGCAACCATCGCGCGTTCCCGCAGATGGAAGGCTGAGGCCCTGGCCCGCATCGGGGCGAAGTACATCGGACAGACGAGCAGCACCAGCAGACCGGTGAAGAGCGTGAGGTGCGGGGCGTGCGGCACCTGCATATAGCCGAGCAGCGACAGGCCGATGTACGTGGCGTTCACCGCTATGGAGAACGTAATGACGACGTCCATGATCATCCCGGACAGGAAGGCCCGGCGCAGCACGCTCATCGTCGCCTTGTTCAGCTGCTCGGCGGCCGTGGCCAGGGTTCGGCCGCGTCGGCCGACCGCGCCGAGCTCGCGCAGGGTCCGCATGCCGCGGAAGCTGTCGAGGACGACGGCGTTCAGGTGCCGGGTCGCGGCCGACTGCCGGTCCGCGCCGTCCTGCGCGAACAGGCCCGCCAGGCGCATGTTGAGGGGCAGCAGCGCGGTGGTCAGGACGAGCACGATCGCAGCCGGCCAGTGCACCGCGGCCGTGACCGCCAGTACGGCGAGCATGGACAGCGGTGCCGACCGGCGCAGGGGCACGGTCTGCGCGTGGAAGTCGGCGACGTCGTCGGCCAGGTCGACCATCGCCCACGCGGCCTCGGCCGGGCCGGTCTCGCTGATCCGCCCGACGGTCGGCAGCAGAGCGCCCGTCAACTGCCGCCGCAGTCCGGCCGCGACGGCACGTGCGCCCCGCTCGGCGAGCGTGCCCGCCGCCCAGTCGGCGCCCACCGCCAGCACGCTCATGACGGCGAAGGCCACCAGGCCCCACGTCTGGTGCGCCCTGGCCCGGTCCATCGCTGCCTGGGCCGTCCATGCCAGGGCGCCCCAGCGGGTGATCGTGAACAGCGTCTCCAGTGTCCGGAGGGTGCCCGACAGGCGGAACCAGTGCCGTCCCGGCGCGGCGCATACGGTGAGCAACGCGTCGTCGTCCTGCGGCTTTCCGGCGGCGCCCGGCTCACTCGGCCCCTTCATCCCGTACATCTCATTCGTCGTCATGAGGGCGCCGCTCGTCGACGATCCATGCGATGCCACCGGTCAGAGCGATGGCGATCATGCCCAGGGTGGTCAGCAGGTGCGAGTGGATCTGCGCGTAGCCACCGAACATCCCCTGGCAGACGAAGTAGGCGAACAGACCCAGCACGGTCCAGACGACCGCGGCGAGCAGGCGCAGCACGAGACGGAACGGCGTGGGGAGCGAGCTTCGGGTGGTCATGAGTGCGCTCCTGCGGTGTCGTGCTTTCCGGCGAAGGCCCGGTGGGCGAACACGTTGTAGGCCAGCACCGGTGGCATGTTCAGGCCGATGCCCACCAGGATGAACACCATCGTGGAGTGCGGGCCGGCCGCGCTGTCGACGGTGAGACCCGGCGGTAGGAGCACCGGGTAGCGGGCGACGCCGAGGGCGAGGAACACGGACACCGTGGCGATCACGAGCCCGCCGAGCGGCAGGGTGTCCGCCGCCCCGGACTGCCGCTTCCAGGGAAACGTGACGAGTGAGGTGGCCGCTCCCCCGGCGGCGAACAGCAGCAGGACGGCGAACGCGAAGGCGCGCCCCGGGCTGTCGAGGTTCAGCGGTGCCGCGGTGGTGTCGACAGTGACGAGGACGAGAACCAGCAGCACTCCCCCGGCCACCGTGGCGACCACACCTCGCCGTCCCGCCGACTCTCGCAGCGACCCGGACGACTTGTGCTTGGTGTAGGCGTAGCCGAGAGCGGTGTACGCGGCCGTGACAGTGAGCCCTGACAGCACGCAGAACCAGCTGAAGGCCCCGAAGGCCGACCCGGTGTAGACGTCACCGCGCAGATGTACTGCCGAGGTCAGGGTCCCCAGGGCGAAGCCCTGTGCGAACGCGGCCAGCAGCGACGCCACGCCGAAGGCGTTGGTCCAGTGGGGAGCGGGCGGCGTCTGGGACGCCATCTCGACACTCACGCCGCGCACGACGAGGGAGAAGAGCAGCACGGTCATCGGCAGGTAGGCGTGCGGCAGGAGTGTGCCGAAGGCCAGGGGGAAGCCCGCCCAGAGCGCGACGCCGAGCAGGATGAGCCAGGTCTCGTTGCCGTCCCAGCCCACCGCGACGGACTCCAGCATGTGCCGCCGGTGTGCGGGGTCGCGTTCGAAGAGGGTGGCGACGCCGACTCCGAGGTCGTAGCCGTCGAGCACGACGTACATCAGGAGACAGACGAGGACGGTCGCCGCCCAGAGGGTGGTGGTCATCGCGCCGCCACCTCCCGGGAGCCGATCTGTACGGGAAGCTCCTGGGGTACGCCGTCCCTGGCAAGGCCGGTGTCCGGCAGGTTCTCCGGTGGAGTTTCCCGCCCGGGGTCGTGGCGTTCCGGGCCGATGCGCATGGTGCGGACGATGTAGGCGACGTAGGCGACCAGCATGATCAGGTAGAGCGCGGAGAAGCCGATCACCGAGAACAGGACTTCGCCGGGTGCCAGGTGGGACACCGCGGCCGAGGTGCGGAGCTGCCCGAACACGATCCACGGCTGCCGTCCCGCTTCGGCGGTGACCCAGCCTCCGAGGATGGCCAGGATCCCCACCGGTGTCGTCCAGAGGACGAACCGGTGGAAGCGACGCGCGGTCCACAGGCGGTTGCGCATACGCAGGACCGTGGCGGCGAACGCCGTGCCGAACATCAGCACGGCCGCCAGGAACATGACGCGAAACCCCCAGAAGGTCGCGGCCATGTCGGGCCGGTCGGCTGCCGGTGTGAGCTTCAGGCCGGGCATGGCCGTCTTGCAGGTCAGGTCCTTGGCGATGTAGCTGCCGAGGCAGGGGATGTCGAGCTCGGCGATGTTCCGCGCGGCTTGCTGGTCCGGAATGGAGAACAGGACGAACCCGGTGTCGCCGTTGTCCCAGTTGCCTTCGATCGCCTCCAACTTGGAAAGCTGGTAGGGCAGTTCGTGCCCGGCCACACTGTCGCCGAGGTAGAGCTGAACGGGCATCAGCAGCGCGGCGATCCCGAGCGCGATCGACATCGAGCGGCGGGCGAAGCCCTTCGCGCGCCCCTTGACCAGGTACCAGGCCGAGATCCCGGCGACAAAGAAGCTCGCCGAGATCAGTACGGCGGCCAGCATGTGCGGCCAGCGCCAGATGAACGACGGGTTGAAGATGACGCGCATCCAGTCCGTGGGCTCGAACTGGCCGTGGACGACCTTGAATCCGGCGGGTGTCTGCATCCACGAGTTCGCCGCGATGATCCACGTGGACGACAGGACGGTGCCGACCGACACCATCACGGTGGACACGAACATCGTGCCCTTGCGGACGCGGCCGTCGCCGTAGAGCAGGACTCCGATGAAGCCTGCCTCGACGAAGAAGGCGGTCACGACCTCCATGCCGATGATCGGCCCGATGATGGGGCCCGTCTTCGCGCCGTACACGCCCCAGTTGAGGCCCATCTGGAAGGTGATGACGGCGCCGGCGACCACACCGATCGCGAAGCCGACGGCGAAGATGCGCCGCCAGAACCGGAACATCTGCAGGTAGACGGCCCTGCCGGTACGCCAGTACAGGCCGTAGACGACCGCCAGGAAGATCGACAGGCCGACGGTGATCGCCGGGAAGGTCATGTGGAACATGACGGTGATGACGAACTGCCATCGCGACAAGTCGAGAAGACTCATCACTGCTCCCTTACGAGAGGTTCGAGAGGGGCGGGTTCAGGCGTCGACGACGGGAGTGGCGGCCGACGTGGACTTGGTGAAGCGCGGCAGGGCGGCGGCACCGACCGCGAGGAGGGCGACGATGCCCATCTGCACGTACTCGACTCCGGCGAACGCGTGGGCGACGTTGTGCGGTGCCAGGGCCAGATAGAGGGTGCCGAGGGTGGCCACACCGAGAGCCAGTCCGCTCTGCTGCAGGGTGATCAGTACGCCGCTGCCGATGCCGGCCAGGTGCGTGGGGACGTCGGCGAGCACGCTGCGGAACAGGCCGGCGAACAGGATCGACTGTCCGGCACCGACCAGGGCGAGTGGTACGGCCATGGACCGCAGGCTGACGTGCGGCCAGTTCGCCAGCAGGATCGCCACCAGCGAGACCAGTCCGGCGAGTTGGACGACGGCGCCGGCGGACAGCGCCGCCCGGCCGAACCGTGTGATCAGGCGGGGCGCGACCAGGGAGCCGGCGAAGAAGAGCAGGGCCATCGGCAGGATCGCCAGGCCGCTGTGCAGGGCGTCGGCGTGCAGGCCGTTCTGGACGGTGAGGGCGAAGACGAACATGAAGGCGCCGAAGCCGATGCTGAAGGCGAAGACCATGACCAGGCCGCGGGACATCGACGGCAGGCGCAGCAGGGACGGCGGCAGCAACGGGACCTCGCCGCGCCGCTCGGTGCGCTTCTCGACGACGTAGGTGGCGGCGCCCAGGACGACCGCGACGGCGAGCAGCAGCCAGGTCCACCAGGGCCAGCCCAGGGAGTGGCCCTCGGTCAGCGGGACCAGCAGGGCGGTCAGGGTGGCGGCGAACAGCACGGTGCCGGGCAGGTCGATGCCGACCGGGTGGTGCGAGCGGGTGTCCGGCACGATGCGTGCCGCCACGATCAGCACCACCAACCCGATGGGCACGTTGACCAGGAAGATCGGCCGCCAGGAGGTGCCGGCCACATCGGCGCTGACCAGCAGACCGCCCACCAGCTGGCCGACCACGGCGGCTATTCCGGAGGTGGCGCCGTACAGGGCGACGGCTCGGGACTTGCGCTCTCCTTCGAGGACGTGGTGGAAGGTCGCCAGCACCTGGGGGATGAGGAGGGCGGCGGTGGCGCCCTGGACGATGCGGGCCGCGATCAGCGCCCCCACGCCCGGGGCGACGCCGCAGGCCAAGGAGGCCAGCACGAAGCCCACGAGCGCCCCGAGGAAGATGCGCCGACGGCCGAAGCGGTCGCCAAGACGGCCACCGAGGACCAGCAGGGTCGCGTACGCGACGCCGTACCCGGCGATCACCAGCTCCAGCGACGACGCCGAGGCGTGCAGCGAGGCGTCGATGCTGGGCAGGGCCACGTTGGTGATGAAGAAGTCCATGATCGGCAGGAACGCTCCGGCCAGCAGGATGAACACCCCGACCGGGTGGAGCCCGCCGGCGCGGGCCGCGGCATGGGGCGAGAGCGCGGTCGCCCCGGCCTGCCGGGAGGAAGTGGTTGTCGTCATGACAGCTCCCAGAGAGTAAATGTTATGTGTTCATAACTATGAGCACATAAGGAGTATGCCCCTATCACCACTTGGCGGCAACCCCGTACCCTGGAGCCGTGATGGAGGACCAAGCGCACCAGACAGGCACGACCGCAGGACCGGACCACGACCTGCGGTGGGCCGAGCTGGCCGACCTCGTGCTGATCATCAGCCGCGAGATCCAGTTCCGCGGCTACACCGACGAGCGGGCCGTCCCGCTGTCACCGTCCGAGGGCATGGTGATGCGTCACCTGCAGCGCGAGCCCGCCGCCCCGCCCAGCCGCATCGCCACCGCGACCGGGCTGCAGCGCACCAACCTCTCCACCGTCCTGGGCGGGCTGGAGCGCAAGGGCCTGGTCGAGCGAAGCGCCGACCCGGGAGACGGCCGCGGGGTCACCGTCCACACCACCGAACGCGGACGCACCAACTACGCCCTCGTCCGCCGGGAATGGGCCGCGGCCGTCTCCGCGGCCGCCGGTCACGACGCCACACACCTCGACGCCACCCTCGCTCTGCTCACGGCCGTGGAAACCGGCCTGGCCAGGAACCGGCCCCGGACCCGCGCCGGACGTCCGACGTCAGGAACCTGACCGTCCGACGCCACCGACGCCCGTGGCCTGACTGTCGCGAGTCGCAACAGAAGTCACTGATCGTTACCCCTGCAACCCGTCAGACGAGCCTGCACATCACGTCACAGGCGCCCTGACCGCCAGCCCCTCCTGGGGAGAATCCGGGGAGCACGATTCGCCCTGGGGAGCGCGTGGGGAGAATCGGCTGCGTAACCCGGCACGCTCTTGAAAGACGCTGAAAGAGGTGTCCGCACAGGTCAGAGACAGTTTCAACCGTGTTGCCACAGGTCAGCGCCACCAGGTGGACAGACAACTTCAAGAAGATCTCTTCGTGGGCGGCGATTCTATTTGCTCCCACGCTCGTGGGAACTATTTACGGCATGAACTTTGAGCACATGCCGGAGTTGGGCTGGACCTTCGGATACCCCTTCGCGATCGGCTTGATGGGGGTAGTCTGCGCAAGTTTGTACGTAATTTTCAAGCGGCGGGACTGGCTCTAGGCTCCCGTCACCACGCTCAGGTCTTTGTCGCGCTTCGCTCTCGCATCTCTCACGGATCGGGCCAGAAACGGCTGTGGGTAGCCTCCGGGGAGAAGCGATGCGGGTGATTTCCTCGACCTGCTTCCGGCAAGCCTCTGACCAGGTCTTTTGGGAATCGATGAACGCCGGGGAGCATCCGGGGAGAAGGGTGGCAGCCACGCGTCGCGCAACGAGCCCGGCTGGCTTCCTGTCCGGCGCTTGCGACAGCGCCCGCCACTCCTGCGGGGCATCACGGACCGTGACGCCGAGGCACCTACCCTCCGCGTTCAGCTGGGCCGCTTGTCATCCCGGACGGCCCGAAGTCGTACCGTCCGGCACGGCACGGGAACGCGCTTGCTTCCAGCTTGAACCTGCGGCGATAGCTCAAGTCCTTCCCCTGAAAGGACATCCCGCTTCAGGGACACGCTCGGAGCATCGGCCACGGCCACTCATGGATCAAGCCCAACGCAAGGGGATCGGCCCGCGAATTACGCTCCCGATTCGGCGTTTCGTCCCAGCCGCTGCTGCGTCAGCTCTCGTCGACCATGCCTTCGACCTGGCCCCTACCGGATCCGATGCTCGCCAAACCCACCTCTGATCCCGCCCTTCCCTCGGATCATGCGGCGGAGCCCGAGCGGGACGGCTACCAGGCACTCGTGGGCCGTTGGGCCGAAGCCGCGTGCTGATCCACTCCCGCGCCAGTGGTGACCCGACCGGGGCCTTTCCCGAGATCGTTGCCACTGCGCGGGCCTCTCCGGGGTTCGCCGTGTTCCTGCGGCGACGAAACTCAAGCGGTGCAGCTCAGTGGCAGCGATTGGAACTCCAACCGTTGCCACAGGTGTTGTGGAATCACTGGTGAGAGTGACATTTCCTCAGTAGCCGCGGTCGACGGTCCACTCCCACAGGTGGGGCGCTTCGGTTCCGATGGTGGTGCTGATGCCGTGCCCGGTGCGCACGACGGTCTCCGGCGGGAGGGAGAACAGTTCGGCGCGGATCGAGCGGATGATCGTGGGAAAGCTGGAGAATGACCGTCCGGTGGCGCCGGGGCCGCCCTGGAAGAGGGTGTCGCCGGTGAAGACGGTGTCCAGGGCAGGGGCGTAGAGGCAGATGGCGCCCGGCGCGTGGCCCGGGGTGTGCAGCACAGTCAGCTCGATGCCCGCGACGTCCAGGCCAAGTCCGTCCACCCCGGCCGCAGCGCGTTCAACCACCTGATGGCGCTCGCGTACACCCATGGCATTCCGCGCCGCCGGGTGGACGAGGTCATCGAGCTGGCCGGACTGACCAGCGTGGCCGGCAAGTGCGTCGGGGCGTTCTCGCTGGGCATGGGCCAGCGGCTCGGCATCGCCTCGGCCCTCCTCGGCGACCCGGCGATCGTCCTGCTCGACGAACCGGTCAACGGCCTCGACCCGGAGGGCGTGTCGCGCGCGAGATGCACGACATCGTCGGCCCCAATCTCTCGGTCATGGTCAGTGTGGCCGACGGCGCCGCGACCCTCGCCGCCAACCGGGGCGAGCGGTCCGCCGAGGCCCTGCGCATCCTCGGCGACACCGGCCGCCAGGCCATGAGTGAACTGCGCCGGGTGCTGGGCGTCCTGCGCGAGGAGCGGGACGACGTGCGCATGCACAGCCCGCAGCCGGGGATCGGTGATCTGGATCCCTTGCTGACGCGGGTACGCGCAGCCGGTGTGGCGGTGACCTATCGGACCGTCGGCGACCTCGGCTCACTGGGCAGCGGCGTGCAGCTCACCGTCTATCGCATCGTGCAGGAAGCCCTGACCAACACGCTCAAGCACGCGGGCCCCGGCTCCACGGCCGAAGTCACCGTGGCGGCCGAGGCCGGCAAGGTGCGGATCGGGGTCGCCGACACCGGAACACCGCCGGGGACGCCCGTACGAACGCGGCCGGAAGGGCGTACCGGCTCAGGCGACGCCGGGCACGGCCTGGTCGGCATCCGCCAGCGCGCCGCCATGTACGGCGGCGCCGTCAACATCGGACCTCGCGGGACCGGACACGGCTGGCTCGTGGACGTCGTCCTGGACGTACCCTCCGCACCCGCCCCGTCGGCATCAGGAGACCACCTGCCATGACCACCGTACTCATCGCCGACGACCAGCCCCTCCAGCGCATGGGCGTGCGCATGCTCCTGGAGGGCACGCCCGGCCTGGAGCCGGTCGGCTAGGCCGAGCACGGCGCCGAGGCCGTCCGCATGGCCGCCGAACTCCGCCCCGACGTCGTCCTCATGGACATCCGCATGCCCGGCATGGACGGCATCGAGGCCACCCGCCGCATCATCGCCACCCGCGGCCGCACCCGCGTCCTCATCGTCACCACCTTCGACCTCGACGAGTACGCCTACGACGGCCTGCGCGCCGGCGCCAGCGGCTTCCTGCTCAAGGACGCCCGCCCCGAGGAACTCGTCGCGGGCATCCGCGCGGTCGCCACCGGCGACGCCGTCGTGGCCCCCCCGGCTGACCCGCCGACTGCTGGACGCCTACGCCCACCAGGTCCTGGCCCCCGCCGACGCAACGGCCCCGCAGGACCCCCGGCTCCAAACCCTCAGCGACCGCGAACGCGAGGTCCTGGTCGCCATCGGCCAGGGCTGGACGAACGCGGAGATCGCCGGACGGTTCGTCCTCACCGAGTCCACGGTGAAGAAGCACGTCGGACGGGTCCTCGCCAAGATCGGGGCCCGCGACCGCATCCAGGCCGTGATCATGGCCTACGACGCCGGGCTGGTCAGGGCCAAGTCGTAACCGTGGCGTTCAGCAACTCACCCACGGGCGGGCAGAACCAAGCGGAACGTGCACCCAGCCCTGGTCCCTGGTCCGCGACTTCGATCACGCAGATCGACATGCCCTCGGCCGGCGGAGGTGAGGCGAGTAGTAGCTGTTGCCCAGATGGGCTACGGCCACCAGTGGTGGCTGCCGGACGGCGAGCGCGGCGAGTTCAGCGCGATCGGGCTCTACAACGGCGCACCGGACTGACCTTCCCGAGGGACGTGACCCTCCGTCGGCGTCGGCCTCCACGGACGGTCCGTCGGCCGATGCGGACGCCCATGGCACTTGACGCCCATGGCACTTGACGCCCATGACACTTCGGGCCGCGTCGAAGCCACCGGCTCCTAGCGTGGGAGACGTTCCGGGGCGCGGCGCCTCGCCGTGAGGTGCCGCCCCGACGTCCGGAGAGAACCGGGAGGTTGTCATGGCAGACCGTCAGCGCCTAGTCGCCGAACGGACCGACGAGGACTACTACTGGGAGCGGGTCAAGCGGAATCTCGGCTGGCTCGGCGACACCGAGGAGGAGCAGCGCGAGCGACAGCTGAGGTTACGCAACGCGACGATCGGTGTGGCCGGCGTGGGTGGCATCGGAGGTGCCACGGCTGAACGGCTCGTCCGCATGGGTGTGCGGAACCTGAAGGTGGCGGACCCGGACACGTTCGAAGTGTCCAACATCAACAGGCAGTTCGGCGCGACCATCGGCAACGTCGGGCGCAACAAGGCCGAGGCCGTCGCCGAACTCGTCCACGACACCACACGCGACGTGAACATCGACGTCTTCCCCGAGGGCATCTGTGAGGAGACCGTCGACGAGTTCTTCGAGGGCTGCGACTACGTACTCGACAAGATCGAGCTGTACGAGATCGACGCCCGCTACACCCTCCACCAGGCGTTCCGGCGTTCCGAACAGTGCCGGTTCATGATGCTGACGCCGGTCTTCGGGCATCGCACGTTCTTCTTCAAGTGGACGAAGGACTCGATGACCGCCGAGGACTACTTCGGTGTACCGCAGCACGAGCCGATGAACGAGAAGAACGCACGTCAGCTCATCAGCCGCTTCATACCGGAGATGCCCGACTACCCGAGTCGGGAGATGCTCGACGAGTGGTTCATCCACAAGCAGGAGTGCCCGATCTTCGCCGGCACCCCGCCTCTCGCCCAGGGCATGCTCGCCTCCCGGCTCGGCCAGGCGATCACCGGCCTGGACCAGTTGCCGGGCGCTGTACCGCTGCCCGTCACGCCGGGCTACTCCATGATCGACACCCAGATGTGGACCATGAAGACGGTGGAGGGCGAGTGGTGGTGAAGACACTGACGTCGCCCCCGCGTCACGCGGCCAGTCTGGCGGAGTGGACGGAGGCCGACTACGAGGCCCTCTTCGACCGGGCGACCTGGCTGGAGTCACAGCCCCGGGACGTCGTCGCGCGGATGGCGCCCGGGCTGCTGGTGGGCACCGCGTTCTACCAGAACAGCACCCGCACCCGGCTCAGTTTCGAGGCCGCGGCGCACCGGATCGGCGGCTCCGCCATCGGCTTCGCCGACGTCACGACCACCCGGGCCGGGGACTTCTACCGGGAGTCGTTGGACGACACCGTACGGGTGCTCGGCTCCTACGTCGACGTACTGGTCCTGCGGCACACCGACGACGACGCGGCTGAACAGGCGCTCCAGGTCAGTCCGGTGCCGGTGATCAGCGCCGGTACGGGCGACCGGGAACACCCCACTCAGGTGATGCTGGATCTGTGGACCATCCGGCAGGAGTTGGGGACACTCCACGGCACGACCATCGGCTACCTCGGTGATCCGGGCTGCCGTGTCGCCCGCTCCCTGGTGTACGCGCTGAGCGCCTTCGGCGCCGCGGGGTTGGTGTTCCTCACACCCGACGGGGCGACGCTGCCGCAGGACGTGGCGGACCTCATCGACGAGACCGGTCTGTCCCGGCGTCACGTGGAGACCAGCGAGGAGTTGCTACGGCTCTCCGACGCGGTGTGCGCGATCCCGTTCGAGCTGTCCGACTTCCATCAGGGCGCGGTGCGCGACCACGGACGCGGCGCGGTACTCGATGAGCGGTTCGTCCTCAGTTCCCGGCTGCTGCGCACCGTAGGGGCGGATGTACCCGTCACCCACACGGGTCCGCTTGGGCCCGAACTGCCGCCGGAAACCGATGAGTTGGCGAACACCCACTACTTCGACGGAGTCGGCCGAGGGGTGACGCTGCGCGCCGCCCTGCTGTCCGGGCTGGCCTGAGGCCGTCGCACCACGGCTCGGGACGCGGACCGGCTCCGTGTCCCGGGCCGTGGTGCGTGCCGGTCCGCGACGCGCGGTCACGCTTCGCTCCGCACCGAAACACATCGGAGTAACGATGGAAACCATGAAGACAACGTCCTCCGCACCTGGCCAGGAACATCCGGGTCGCTCCCCGGCGCCCGAGGGCATGCGACGCACCCTCGTGCTGCTCGTGATGTGTGTCGGCATGTTTCTCGTGCAACTCGACGTGACGGTCGTCAACGTGGCCCTCCCGAGCATCGGCCACGACCTGGGCGGAGGGCTGTCCGGACTGCAATGGGTGGTGGACGCCTACAGCGTGGCGCTCGCCGCGTTCCTGCTGGCCGGCGGAGCGCTCGGGGACCGCCTGGGGCACCGGCGCGTGGTCGTCGTAGGACTCGGGCTGTTCGGGCTGGCCTCCCTGCTGTGCGCCCTGGCCCCCGCCGCGGGCGCTCTCATCGGCGCTCGCGCGCTCCAGGGTGTCGGCGCGGCGCTGCTGCTGCCCGGCACCCTCGCCGTCGTCCAACGCACCTTCCCCGACCGTGCGGAACAGGCCCGCGCTCTCGGCATCTGGGCCGGGGTGTCGGCCCTGGCCCTGCCGGCAGGGCCGTTGCTGGGCGGATTCCTGGTGACCGCCACCGGCTGGCGCGCGGTCTTCTGGCTGAACGTCCCGCTGGTGGCGGTGGCCGCCCTGGTCACCCTGCGGCTCGTGCCGGGCGGTGGCGGCACGCCGGAGCACCGGATGGACCTGCCCGGAGCCGCGCTCGCCGCGGCGGCCCTCGGCTCCATCGTGTACTGCGCGGTCGCGGCGGGAGGCGGCGCCTCCGCGATGACCGTCGCGGTGGCGGCGCTGCTCTCGGTCGCGCTGCTGGCCGGGTTCATCTGGCGGGAACGGGTGGCGGCGGCGCCGATGGTGCCGCTGGAGCTGTTCCGTCGCCGGGCGTTCTCCGGCGCGAACACGGTGGCCGCCGCGATGAACTTCACCGGTATCGGCGCGGTGTTCGTGGTGACCCTGTACCTCCAGGGGGTGCAGCACCGCAGTGCCTTCCAGGCGGGCCTGATGATGCTGCCTCTGTTCGTGCCGCTCGCTGCCGGCGCGCCCCTCACCGGACGTCTGGTCGCCCGCTTCGGGCCGCGCCCCCCGATGCTCGCCGGGTTGCTGCTCGGCGTGGCGGGCGCGCTCTCCCTGCTCGCGGTAACCCCCGGCAGCGGCTACCTGGTCCTGGTTCCGGTCCTCGTCGGCCTGGGCGCCGGCATGGGGCTGCTGACCGCCGCGGTCGTGGCGGCGGCGCTGCGGGCCGGTCCCGACGACCGGCCGGGCCTGTCCTCCGGGGTCAACAACACCGCCCGGCAGGCCGCCGGGGCCCTGGGCATCGCGGTGCTCGGCTCATTGGTCGGCGACCCGGCCGCGTCCGGGAGCTTCCTCACCGGGCTCCACCGGGTGGGGCTGCTCTGCGCCCTGCTGTGGGCGGCGGCCGCACTGCTGACCGTGGTGACCATCCCCCGGCAGGGAGTGGAGGAGGCCTCGGCACACTGATCCGGAGGGGCGCCCAATGCCGACGTTCCTCTCCCCCGCATCGAAGGGCCCGCCGGACGCCAGGTGTCCGGCGGGCCCTTGCGTATCGAACGAGCAAAGGGCCGCAAACGCCCGCCCAAGCCCTCCTCAAGAATCGGAAACCCCTTGGGCCCGCAGCGTGCTCACCACTCCGGCGTGGTAGGCGCTTTCTGACCGAGTAACACCTTGAAGTACGAACGGTTTCCGGGCTGTTTCCCGCCCTCCGTTCACGGGAGAGACCAAGGAGTGGAGCGCGTGCGTGACTTCGCCGGCGACGCCAACTTCGTAGATCCGGCCGCCCTGATGGCTGATCCGACCAGAGCCCGGATCCTGCTCTCCCTCCTGGACCGGCAGTCCCTGGCCATGTCGGAACTGGCGGTCGAGGCCGGGGTCGCCCAGTCCACGATGAGCGCTCACCTGGCCCGGCTCGTCGACGGCGATCTGCTCACCGTTCGCAGCGAAGGACGGCATCGCTACTACAGCCTCGCCTCCGCCGACGTGGCCACGGCCCTGGAGTGCCTGGCCCGGCTGTCGCCACCCTTCCGGCCGAACTCGCTGCGCTCATACCGCCGTTCCTGTTCCCTGAAGGTCGCCCGCACGTGCTACGACCACGCGGCGGGCGACCTGGGCGTCACCGTCATGGAGGGGTTACTGGACCGTGGTGCGATAGCCCGGACGGGCAGAGGACCCACGGCCTACCGGGTCACCCTGGCCGGTCAGGAGATGCTCGGCGCCATCAAGGTCCACGACGTCGGCGGCTCGTCGGCCACGGTCCGCCACTGCGTCGACTGGACGAGCGACAAGCACCACCTCGCGGGTCGGGTCGGGGCGGCCATCCTCTCCGCGTTCCTGGCCAAGGGCTGGGTGACCCAGAAGCGCGACAGCCGGATCCTGGTGGTCGGCAGCGAGGGAAAGCGCGACATCGCCCGCTGGTTGGGGATGGCGCCCGAAAGACTGACCTCCTCATGAGCGCGGCCCTCACGGGCGTGCCGCACGTCTCCCCCACCGGACTGCGACTCTGCTGCGGGGCAGGCGGAGATCTGCTGTGACTTCGCTCCCGCCACGCGCTGCTCGCCCCGGTCACCTTCCGGGCCACCGTACGGATGGGGCGGCACGGTCGGCCCGGCCGTGATCGCCGTACCGCTGCTGCTGAAGCTGCTGCCCGAGTCGCCCGGCGTGCTGCCGGCGCGCGGCGTCGGGACACGGCCGACGCGGTCACCGACCGCTACGGGCTGCCCCGGCCCACCGCCGTCGCCGCCCCGGCCGCCGGTGCGGCGGGCCGGGCAGCCGCCGTACGCGAACTCTTCCGCCCCGAGTCGCGCTGGTCGACCCCGCTGCTGTGGCCGGCCTGGCCTCCTTCAGCGGCCAGCTCCTCGTATACGGCGTGAGCACCCGGCTGCCGCGGATGATGCGCGCCGAGGGCTACGGCTTGAACTCCTCCGTCAGCTTCCTCATGGTCATCAACGCGGGCGGCGTCATCGGCCTGCTTCGCCCTCGCAGGGGTCGTCGGCGCGGTCGCGATCTCCCTCGTACCGCTCGCCCGGCGGATCGGCCGCGGCGACTCCCCGGCCCGGCACCCGCCGCGGCGGCCACCGTCGGCGCGGGCACCTCGGACGGCTGACGCGCGGGCGCCGACAAGGGGGCCGCACAGCTCGACCGTCAGCGGTCGGTGGGGTGTCCCGGGCGGTCGCGGCCGACCGTCAGCCGGGCCGGGCGGTACGGAACGTACGCCGCGCCGTCCAGGCCGAGTTCGGTGGCGGACCGCTGGAGGGCTGCCGGAGTCGCCGCGTCGTCCCAGCGGCCGGTGTCGACGCGGTGTTCGAGAGCGTGCAGGGCGGCCACGGTCTCGGCGGTGGTGAACGCGCAGTGGCCCTGCCGCTCGACGTACGCCTGCCGCAGCAGCGCGCCGTCGCCGGAGGCGCGCACGCGGGCGGCGAAGCGGTTCTCCTGCTCCACCGGGACCAGGTTGTCGGCGGTGGTGTGGATGTTGAGCAGAGGCACCTCAAGTCCCTGGCCCGCGGAGGACGTTCGCCGGGCGGTGCGGACGGCGTCGGGGTCGGCGGTGATCGTGGCGCCCTCGGTCAGGGTGCGCAGGTCGGCGCGCAGGTCGAGGCCGGCCGCCCGGTAGAGGGCGCGAACCTGCGGTGCGTGTGCGGAACCGGCGAGCAGACGGGCGTAATCCACGCCCCGGTTCCAGGAGTTGTTGCCGCCGACGGACCGCTCGACGGCGTACCGGCCGCCCTCGACGAACGACAGGATGCCCTGCGCGAACCAGTCGTACTGCTGCTCCTGCTGCTCCGCCCAGTCGGTCGGGGCGGGCCGGTCCTTTCCGGGCGACCACGCGGGCAGGTTGAGGAAGGCGGCGGCCAGGGCGATCCGGGCGCGGCCCTGCGGGGTGCTCTGGGCGGCGGTGACCGCCTTGGTGAGCAGGTCGGCGGTGGCGGACGCCTCGGCGGAGATGTCGAACCGCACGAGTTTCACGTCCTGTCCGGGCAGCAGCAGGCGGGCGATCGTGTACTCGGCGTCCAGCTGGTAGTTGTCCAGATCCGTGCCGCCCGCGACCAGACCGCACTGGCCGAGCGCGCCGTCGATGCGCCCGCCGCCGTCCCGGGCCAGCTGCGCGTTGACCAGCCCGCCCATCGAGTTGCCGATGGCCAGTGTGCGCCTGGGCTCGCCGATCTTCGCGGTGACGGCGTCGAGCGTGGCGAACTGGTCGCGCTCGGCGCTGTTCAGGGCCCACATCGAGCCATGGGGGTCGTACGACGAGCCGGCCATCGCGTAGCCCTCGGCGAGCAACTTTGTGCGTACGGCCTCGGTGGGGGCGTTCCTGGCGACGAGGGGGCCGAAGCCGTGGCTGAACAGCAGCAGGGTGCCGTTCCAGCGCTCGGGGACGTCCGCGATCCAGGTGGCGCCGTCCGGCAGGGTGCCGGTGAGGTGCGTCGGGGCCGGGGTGTCCGCCTGGGCAGCCGGCGAGGGGAGCGTGGTGAGCGCCGCGGAGGCCAGCGTGACCAGGGCGACGAGGGCGATGCGGAGGCGAGTGCGGGCTATGCGGGGAGGGTGGGGGCTGGTGGGGGACGGCATGGCGACGGCTCCTCGGGGGTGTGGGGCGGGGGCCGAGCAGATGCTCAGTGCACTGAGCGAGGGCATCGAGAATCTAGGGCAGATTTCTAACGCTCGTCAACGTAGTGCACAACCTCCGGCGTCACTCGGGCGAGGCGCCGCCCCGCGCCGGTCGAGTCAGGCCCGCGTAGCGGTGGGCGACTCCGCCGGGAAGCAGGTATTCGGCCAGGAGGTTGCGGGCGCGGCGGGACGGCAACCCCATGTCGTGCAGGAGTTCGTCGGCGCAGTGGATGTCGTAGGGACCGAAGTCGTAGCCGCCGGAGCCCGGCAGGACCTGTTCCTGCCAGGCCAGGCGGGCGTCGATGGCTTCCCGCATCTCCTGCTCGCCCGGGGTGGTGCGCAGCGTCGCCCGGAAGTGGCGGGTCAGCCAGTGGGCGGTGAGTTCCATGCCCATGATGTTGTTGAAGACCTGCCGGAAACCCACGAACGCCAGCCGGTCGGCGTCGGGGGGCACGATGCCTCGGTAGAGCCGCAGCCGCCCGGCGGAGTCGTGCACCGGCACTCGCGGGTCCAGGAACGGGAAGACCTTGTGGTGCCCCGTGGCGAACACGATGACGTCCGCGGCCACTTCCCCGCCGGTCGCCAGTCGCAGTCCCTTGTCGGTGTACGCCTCGACAGCGCTGACCTCGGTGGCGATCAGGCCGCGTCGGACGGCCCGCACATAGCCGCGTGGCATCACTCCCGCGTGGGCCAGGTGGAAGGGGAGCCGTCGAGCGGGCCGCAGGTGCTTCGGCAGTCGGTAGAGCCCGGTGGAGAACAGCATGTCGCGGGTGATGACCCACCACAGAGCGCGCTTGGCCCGCTCGTCGATACGGTCGATCGGACGGACGCAGGCCGGATCGTGGTAACGGGGCAGGAGTGCCTCGCCGAACCGGGTGAACAGGATCCACTTGTAGCCGACCAGACCGAGCAGGAGCCGCTCGGGGACCATCCAGTTCACCTTGCGCTGCACGAGGGTGGCCGAGGTCGCCTCGCGTGCGGCGCGGGTGATCAGGTCCAGCGCGGACTTGCCGCCGCCCACGACGACCACGCGCCGGCCGGTGAAGGTGCCGGCGCGCACCTCGTTGGAGTGCAGCACGGTCCCCTGGAACGACTCACGCCCGGGCAACTCCGGCAGGTGGGCATGGTGATGAGCCCCGCTGGCGACGACGACGTAGTCGAATCGTTCGCGCTGCACCTCCGCCGCCGTCTTCTCCCCGGCGGGCAGGTTCACCCCGGCGGGCCGGGAGTCGATCCACCAGCCGGAGGCGCCCAGCCGCCCGGGCCCCTCCACCGGCCGGACGGAGACCACCTCCGTGCCGGTCCGCACGCGGTCCAGCACACCGAAGGTCCGGGCGTAGTGCTCCAGATAGCGTTGCGTGTCCACCGCGCCAGCGAAGTGCAGGCGGTTGGGCAGGTCCGCGAATTCGAAGAGGCGGCGACTGGCCTGGTTGGCCAGCCCGTCGTAGCAGCCTTCCGCTGACCAGGTTCCGCCTACCTGCTGGAACCTGTCGATGACGGCGACGTCGAAGCCGTTCTCCAACAGCACCTTGGCGCTGACGATTCCCCCGGGGCCGGCCCCGACCACACACACCCTCATCAGCTGTCACTCTCCTCGGGAGATCGGCCCAGCCGGTTCACTCATCATCCCCGCCCCCGGCGACCGCGCAAGACGGCCGTCCAGCGGGTGCGTTCGGCGTTGTGCTGGCTAACCTTCACGGGTGACGACCGAGTTGACCCTGCTCTCCCGAGTCGCCTGTCGTGGACGGGAGATCACCGCGCCGCGGCTGCGCGGGCTGTTGGCGCTGCTCGCGGAGGATCTGCGCACGGGGTGCAGCACGGGCCGGCTGGTGGAGGGGCTGTGGCCGGAGGAGTTGCCGGAGCGACCGGGCAAGGCGGTGCAGATCCTGGTGTCGCGGCTCCGGGCGCAGGTGGGTGCCGAGCTGGTCGTGAGCACACCGACGGGCTATCGGCTGGCGCTGGACGAGGCTCGGGTGGACAGTTCCGCGCTGCTGCTGCACGAGGCGGCGAGCGCCGAGCGGGCGCGTGCCGGGGATCACGAGGGCGCCTTGGCGCAGGCCGAGGCGGGCTTGGCCCTGTGGGACGGCGGTGTGGGTGCGGGGGCCGGAGAGGACCTGCACGATCCCGTGGTGGCGCTGCGCGGCGATCGCGTCCGGGCACACCGTTCGCTGGTCCGCTGCCGGGCACTGGCGCTCGCCCGGCTGGGGCGGCGGGAGGAGGCCGCCGCACCGCTGGCCGGGCTGGCGGAGGAGCTGCCGCGGGACGAGGAGGTGCTGGCGGAGCTGCTGCGCTGCGAGGCCGCCACCGCGGGCCGGGCGGCGGCGCTGACCCGGTACGACGCCTATCGCCGTGGGCTGCGTGAGGAACTGGGTACCGATCCGGGAGCCGAACTCAGGGTCACGTACCAGGAGTTGCTGAGCGCGGACGCGGCGCCGGTACGCCACGGTGTGCCGCACGAGCCGAACCCGCTGGTGGGGCGGGAAGCCGACATCGCCGCCGTGGCAGGGCTGTTGCGGACGGCCCGGGTGGTCACGGTGGTGGGGCCCGGCGGGCTGGGCAAGACCCGGCTCGCCCACGCGGTGAGCCGGGTGGCCGAGCAACCCGTGGTGCACTTCGTGGCCCTGGCCGGTGTCACCGCCGACGACGACGTGGCGGGCGAGGTGGCCTCGGCCGTCGGGGCGGGGGAAACCCGGCAGTTCGCCGCCGGTGACGCGGTCAGCGGGATCGTGGCCGCGCTGGGCACGGGGCCCACCCTGCTGGTGCTGGACAACTGCGAGCAGGTGGTCTCCGGCGCGGCCGCCCTCGTACAGACCCTGGTGGCGCGGTCGAGGGAGCTGCGGGTGCTCGCCACCAGCCGGGCTCCGCTGGGGCTGACCTCGGAGTCCGTGTACGCCCTGCCGGAGCTGTCCCTGGCGACGTCGGTCGAACTCTTCGAGCAGCGGGCGCGGGCGGCCCGGCCCGGTGTGGAGCTGCCCGAGGGCACGGTGGCCGAGGTCTGCCGGCACCTGGACGGGCTGCCGCTCGCCGTGGAACTCGCCGCGGCCCGCGTGCGGGTGTTGTCCGTGGCCGACATCTCCCGCCGGCTGCGGGACCGCTTCACGCTGCTGCGCGGCGGCGCCCGCGACGCACCGGCCCGGCACCGCACGCTGCGGGCGGTGGTCGAGTGGAGCTGGAATCTGCTGGAGCCCGACGGGCGGGCGGCGCTGCGGGCGTTGTCGGTGTTTCCCGGCGGCTTCGGCGAGGACGCGGCGCAGGACGTGCTCGGTGAGAGCGCCGACGCGCTGACGCTGCTGGAGCAGCTGGCCGACCAGTCGCTGATCAAGGTGGGCGACGGCCCTTGCGGGGTGCGTTTCCACATGCTGGAGACGCTGCGGGAGTTCAGCGCGGCCCGGCGCGCCGAGGCCGGTGAGGAGGAGGCGGTGACCGGCCGGTTCCTGTGCTGGGCGCGGGACTTCGGCCGTGCGCACCACGATGTGCTGTTCACCGGCGATCAGCTGCCCGCCCGGCTCCGCATCCGGGCCGAGCAGGACAACCTCGTCCTGGCGCTGCGGTACGCGCTGGCCCGCGCCGACGGCCCCACCACCGCGGCCGTCACCGCCGTACTGGCCTCCCTGTGGGCCACCGACACCAACTACGCCCGGCTGGCCGCCGTCGCCGCGGAGACCGGCGGCCCGCTGTCGCACTTCCGGCCGGGCCCCGACGATGTCGAACCGGCCCGCAGCGCGGCGGCGGTGTGCGCCGCCGGCCTCTTCATGGGCCGCGGCGCCCGCGCCGTACGGCAGTTCGTCACCCTGCGCCGGCTGCCGCCCGCCCCGCCGGACACGCTGCTGCGGGCGGTGACCCTGGTGCTGAACGCCGTACCGGACATGCATCCGCCGCGCTACGCACGGCTCCAGGAACTGTGCGACGCCGAGGAGCCCCTGCTGGCGGGCGTCGCGACCTGTGTGGCCAGCTATGTGTGGGAGGCCGAGCACGAACCGGAGCGCGCGCTGGAGTGCGCCCGCCGGATGACCGACACGCTGGCCCCGCTGGGCAACCCGTCCATGATGCTGCTCAGCCACGGCCGGATCAGCGAACTGGGCCTCCAGTCCGGGCGGGCCGAGGAGGCGTACGACCATCTGCGCGCCCTGCTCGGCACGCTCGACGCGTTCGGCGACCGGTGGGACTGGGTCGGCGTGCGGTGGAGCCTGGTGCAGGCGTGTCTGGAGCGCGGGGAGATCGACGAGGCAGAGTACTGGCTCGGGCTCGCCACCCTGGACCGGCAGCCGGAGGGCATGCAGATCTTCACCCCCGACCTGTCGTCCCGGGCGGAGATCGCGCTGGCCCGGGGGCTGACCGAGACCGGGCTCGGGCTGTGGCGGCAGGCGGTGGCGCGAACGCGCGAGGCCGTCCCGCTGCACGCCGACGATCCGTTCGTGGAGCCGTGGTCGCTGGGGGTGCGCTCGGCCGCGCTCGCGGCGCACGCCCAGCACGGCCGCCTGGAGCCGGTGGCCGGGCTCGCCGACGAGCTGCGGGAACGGCTGCTGGGGAGGCTGACCGGCGACTCCGACGTCAAGTCACCGGCGGAGTTCCCGGTCTACGGCACCGTCCTGCTGGCGCTCGGCTTCGCCGGGCTGGCCCGGGGCGACGCGACGGCCGTACGGCTGGTGGCGCTGGCGGAACGGATGCTGGTGGGGCGGGAGTTCCCCACCCTGTCGTCGGCCCGGTCCCGCCGGGCGGCCGAGAACGCCGACAAGGCGGCGTACGCCGAGGCTCACCGGGCGTACGCCGCCCTGGGGCGGGAGGAGTTGCGGGCGGTGGCGCTGCGCGAGCTCAACGCCCCGGCTCGCGGCTGAACCGCGCCCTGGACCAGAAGTAGCCCAGCACGGTCAGGCCCAGGCACCAGCCGACGGTGAGGACCGCGTTCTTCGTGCCGATCTCGCTGCCCATCAGCAGTCCGCGCAGGGTCTCGATGGCGGGCGAGAAGGGCTGGTACTCGGCGATCGGCTGGAACCAGCCCGGCATGGCGTCCACCGGCACGAAGGCGCTGGACAGGAGCGGCAGCACCATCAGGGGCAGCGCGAGGTTGCTGGCCCCTTCGGCATTGGGGCTGACCAGTCCCATGCCGACCGCGATCCAGATCAGCGAGATGCTGACCAGCGTCAGCAGCCCGACCGCCACGAGCCACTCCACCGGTGTGGCGTCGGGCCGGAAGCCGATGGCCAGCCCGACGCCCAGCACCACCGCGAGCGCCATCAGCGTCTGGATCACACTGCCGACGACATGGCCGATCAGCACGGAGGCGCGGGAGATCGCCATGGTGCGGAACCGGGCGATGATGCCCTCGGTCATGTCGGACGCCACGGACACCGCGGTGCCGATCGCGGTCCCGCCGATGGTCATGAGCAGGATGCCGGGGACGATGTAGGCGATGTACTCACTACGGTCGCCGGGGCCGCCGGTGATGCCCGCGCTCATGGTGTCGCCGAAGATGTAGACGAAGAGCAGCAGCAGGATGACCGGGGTGAGCAGGAGGTTCAGGGTCAGGGAGGGGTAGCGGCGCGCGTGCAGGAGGTTGCGCCGCAGCATGGTGACGTTGTCGCGGAACGGGTAGCCGGCGGTGCTCATCGGACGGTCTCCTTGGCGCTGGACGGGGCGGGGGCGACGGTCGCGGTCAGGGCGAAGAACACGTCGTCCAGGTCGGGGGTGTGCACGGACAGCTCGTCGGCCTCGACTCCGGCCGCGTCGAGCCAGTCGAGGATGGCGCGCAGCTCGCGCTGGCTGCCGCCGCTGGGGATCTGGAGGGTGAGTGCGTCGTCGTCGCGGGTCGTCTCGCGCAGTGCGGTGCCCGCCCGTTCGTAGGCCACCGGGTCGGCGAAGCGCAGTCGTACATGGCCGCCGGGGACGAGCCGCTTGAGCTCCTCGGCGGTGCCCTGAGCGGCGAGCTTGCCGTCGTTGAGGACTGCGATGCGGTCGGCGAGTTCGTCGGCCTCCTCCAGGTACTGGGTGGTGAGGAAGACGGTGACGCCGTCGGAGACCAGCTCGCGGATGATCTGCCACATGTTGTGCCGCGAGCGCGGGTCGAGACCGGTGGTCGGCTCGTCGAGGAAGATGATCCGCGGGCTGCCGACCAGCGTCATGGCGATGTCGAGGCGGCGCTTCATACCGCCGGAGTAGGTGGAGGCGGGCTTCTTCGCCGCCTCGGTGAGGTCGAAGCGCGCCAGGAGCTCCGCGGTGACCCGCCCTCCCTCACGCTTGGAGAGGTGGTGCAGGTCCGCCATGAGGAGCATGTTCTCCTCGCCGGTGATCAGCCCGTCCACGGCGGAGAACTGCCCGGTGACACCGATCGCGCCCCGAACCGCCTGCGCCTCGGCGGCGATGTCGTACCCGGCGATCCGCGCCTGTCCCCCGTCCGCCGAGACGAGGGTGGACAGGATGTTCACCGCCGTGGTCTTGCCCGCCCCGTTCGGCCCGAGCAGGGAGAAGATCGTGCCCACGGGTACCTGGATGTCGATGCCGTCCAGGACGGTCTTGTCCCCGTAGGACTTGCGCAACCCGGTGGCTGCGATCGCGAGTTCGAGTTCGTGGTCCGTCGTCGTCATGCCGCAGAGCGTGCGCCCGCGGCGGTTCAGATCGGTTTCAACCCGCTTTCAGCCGCGCGGGAACGCGGCGCGGCGCTGAAACCGCGGCGCTTCAGGCCGACGGCTCCTGCGCGACCGCCAACCGGTACGGCCCCTCGACCGCCTTGATCCGCTGCATGGTGGTCAGCCGGATCGCGAAGTACATAGCGGCAGCGGCGGCGACGATGTGCAGCACGTCGGCCGCCATGTACTGCAGCACCGCGTCCTTGATCGCCGTCGGATTCACGGCATTCGTGTACTTCATCTCCGCGTACCGGTTGAACAGGACGCTGAAGACGAACAGGCCCCACCACGCGTTCACCGGCCAGATGGGCGCCCGGTACCGCTCGCCCTCGGACGGCAGCGGAGTGGCGGCCCCCCACATGTCGAGGGCGACGCGGTACGGCATCCAGAGATTCACCAGCGGAATGAGCCAGGCTCCGACGGCCCACCCGGGCCCGTTGCGGAACCGGTCCGGTGCCAGCAGCCCGGTGTTGCGTCGCATACGGAAGAACCAGACGATGAAGATGATCGCGGCGGGCACGTACACGATGGCCTGGTACCGCCCGGCCGTCTCGTACAGCGAGGCAGCGGCTTCCAGTTCCTGAGGCGAATCGGTGACGAAGCCGCCCCCCGCGTCGAGCGCCGCCTGGAGCCTGAAACCGGCGAACAGGCTGAACACATCGCAGAGGGCGACCACAGCGAGGCCCCCGACGGCTGCGACCAGGAGGCCGAGGGACGATACGGGAGCCCCTGAGGGCAGCAGCGGACGCGGACGCAGCTCACTGGATGCGGACATGACGAGGTGGCTCCCACGGACGAGAAGTGAATCGGTCCGCGGAACGACGCGCGGCCGAGGCACGATACGCCGATCACGTGCGCCCCGTCCATGACAATCTTGCCTGGGGCGACCAAAGCCGGGGGGCTCGAAGTCGGTTCGGTCGAACCGCTTCCTGTACTCCCCGTTCGGGGCGACGGGAGGGGTCCCGGCCGGGGCGGGTCTCATGGACGCCATGATGCGTAGACCATCCTTCACCGCCGTCGTCGCCGTTGTCGTCGCTGTCGTGTTCGCCGCTCTCACGTCGTGCTCCTCGGACGCTTCGGACGGGGCCGCCGCGGACGACCGGCCCAGCGGGTCCCGCTCCGGGGCACCGGCGTCCGACCCCACGCCGACGCCCCCACAGACGGCCACGCCGTCGCCCTCGCCGACCGGGCCGTGCGCCGACGGGACGTGTGAGATCGAGGTCGCCGTGGGGGATGTCGTGGCGGTGCCGGAGGCGTACGGCCTCGGGCCGATCGAGGTGACGGCGATCACCGGCGGCGAGGTCGAGATGACCGCGCGGCTCACTGGGTCGGGCTACAGCGTTTCGGGCTGTTCCGGTGGCGGCGGCGTGTCGTCGGAGGGCGGGGGCGGCGTCGCGCTGAGCTGCGGCGAGGGCCCCGCCGCGACCATCAACGACGCCATGAGCCTTCAGGTCGTCGAGATCCGCGACACCGGCGCCGTCCTGCGTATCGAACCCGCCGGGTGACGTACGGCTCGGCCCTTGGCCAGTCGTTCCGGAGCCCCCTTCAGCCGTCCGCCTTGATCGTCTTCATCGTGAGGTGGGGTTCGAGGCGAGGGACGGCGGGGCGGCCGCTGAGCTTGCCGGTGATGCGCCGGCCGGACCAGGTACCTGTACCGGGCGGGCAGCGCGACCGCCGGGGCCCTGCTCGGTTCCCTCGTCCCGGACGGCGTCACCAGCCTGGACTTCGCCCTGACGGCCCTGTTCGTCGTCCTCGCGCTCGACGCCGTACGGGATCTGCGCGGTGACCTCCCGACCCGCTGCCGGCCCTCGTCTGCGCCCTGGCGGCCCCGCCTGCTCTTCCCCTGCGAGATGCTCCTGGCCGCCTTCGCCCCGTTCACCGCCGGGCTGCCGGCCCGCCACCTCGCCAACGGCCAGAGCCCCGCCCATGCCTGACACCGGCTACGCCGTCGCCGCGATCCTCATCGCCGCCGTCACCTGGAGCCTGCGCGCCGCCCTTCGCCACTCTGGCCCCGCTGCGCGCCGGCGCCACCTTGCAGTACCTCAGCACGCGCATGCCGGCCGGCGTCATGGTGATCCTGGTCGTCCACTGCCTGCGCGAGGTGTCCGTCACCGACTCGCGCGCCGTGGCCCCACTGGCGGCCCTGGCCGTCACCGTCGGCCTCCATCAGTGGCGCCGCAACGCCCGGTTGAGCGTCCTCGCCGGTACGGCGGTCCATGTGACGTCGGCCGGCGCCGTCTTCGCCCACTGACGCCCTCGCGCCGCCCGCCCCCACCCTCAGTCCTCCGGCCTTCCTCAGAGCGTCGACGGTCACTCCGGCCCCTCGGTGACCTCGAATGCGAGGTCCTGGCCGTTCGCCTACCTCGCCTTTACCAGCGCTACGGTAACGTGGTGAACGAAACGGTTTCGTTCCGCTCGGTAGACGGCCACCCGGCCCTCCATCAGGGAGAAGACAGCCATGGTCTCCGTACTCGTGGTCAACGACCAGAAACTGCAGCGTCTCGCCCTGCGCATGCTCCTGGACCCCGAGCCCGACCTGATCGTCATCGGGGAAGCGACGAGCGGGGCCGAGGCGGTCCAGATGAGCGCCGCGCTCCGTCCCGACGTCGTCCTGATGGGCAGTCACCTTCCCGGCAGGGACGACCTCGCGACCGTCCGGCGCATCACACGTGCGCGACGCGGCCCCCGGCTTCTCGAACCGGCGGACGCGGCCACGCACACGCCCCGCGTCCTCGTGCTCACCCCCGCCGGCCACGAAGGACACGCCTACGCCGTCCTGCGCGCCGGCGCGGACGGATTCCTGCTCGAAGACGCAGCTCCCGACGAACTCGCCTCGACCGTCCGCATCGTCGCCGCCGGAGACGCCGTCATCACCCCGGACCTGACCCGTGCGCTCATCGACGCCGTCCGCCAACAGCACACCGGCCGCGCCCTCCCCCGCACCTCCGGCCTCGACGCCCTCACCGGACGCGAACGCGACGTCCTCACCGCGGTGGCCTCCGGCTGGTCCAACGCCGAGATCGCCGAGCGGCTGTCCATCGCGCCGACCACCGTCAAGACGCACGTCAGCAACATCCTCGGCAAGATCGGCGCCCGCGCCCGCGTCCAGGCGGTGACCTTCGCGTACGAGTCGGGCCTCGTGCGGCCCGCGGCCTGACGCGAGCCGCGGGACCCGGGGTCACCGCCGTCGCGGCCGCGGCCGGCGACTCCACCTCCTCACCCCTCTCGCCGCCTCACCCCTCCTCGGGCCAACTGGCCTCCTGCGCTACACCATCCGGTGGCTTATGACCGCCGCAGCGTTATTCATATCACCCGATTTCCTATTCATTTCACTGTCCGGCTCTTGGTGCTGACCACCCGTCACGAGGCCCTGAACCAAGTCGAGGAGAGTGGAAACAATGACGACATCGCCTAGATGGCGATCAGTTCTGGCGCCAGCCGCCATGGCTGCCGCGCTCGCCGCAGCCGCACTGGCGAGCACGGGCACCGCCCACGCCCAGGACGACACCACCCCACACCCGCCGTACCCGGCCAAGCCCGCCTATCCGGCGCACGGGACGAAGCCGGCGTATCCGGTGCACCCGGTCAAGCCCGAGCACCCGGTGCACCCGGTCAAGCCCGAATACCCGGTGCACCCGGTCAAGCCCGAATACCCTGTCAAGCCGGTCAAGCCCGACTATCCCGTCAAGCCTGAGCACCCGGTCAAGCCTGCGTACCCGGAGAAGCCGGCCTACCCCGTCAAGCCAGTCAAGCCTGAGCACCCGGTCAAGCCCGCGTACCCGGAAAAGCCCGCCTACCCGGTCAAGCCCGTCAAGCCCGCCTACCCGGAAAAGCCCGCCTACCCGGTCAAGCCCGCCTACCCGGAAAAGCCCGCCTACCCCATCAAGCCCGTCAAGCCCGCCTACCCGGAAAAGCCCGCCTACCCCATCAAGCCCGTCAAGCCCGCCTACCCCGTCAAGCCGGTCAAGCCCGCGTACCCGGAAAAGCCCGCCCACCCCGTCAAGCCGATGTACCCGGAAAAGCCGGCCCATCCGGTCAAGCCGGCCTACCCCGAGAAGCCGGACCACCCCAAGCACCCGAGCAAGCCGAAGCACTCGTCCCACAAGAAGGAGGGGCACGGGTGGTGACGACGACAAGACGGAGCTGATTTCGGCACCGTAGGGGATGTCGCACGTCGATGAGAGCCGGGCCCGGACATCCGGGCCCGGCACACCGCTGTCCGGACGAGGCCGGACACGGCTCCAGCTACGGCGATGGCGAGCCCTGGCGGAGCATGGTCGCTCGGTTGAGCGTGTCCCGGCACGCCAGGATGGCCGGGTGCCGGCCGCGGCCAATGCGTACGACGGTGAAGACGCGGCGGGCGGCGCGGCCGCGAGGGAGGTGGCGCTGGGGGACGGTCGCGGGGCGGCCGCTCCGGACGAGGTCGGGGAGAACGCCGCGGCGTGACTCCGCTCGACGAGGCGGAGGTGGAGCAGGAGGTCCGTGGCCTCGAACCGTACGCCGGGTGCGAAGCCGCCCTCGCGGCACGGCGTCACGGCCCAGTGCCGGGCGGCCGTGCCCTCGGTTCCATCACCCAGGGATGATCCGCCAGTGAGCGCAGGGCCGTCATCGGGCCGTCCGCGTCGGGGCGGGCGGCGCGTTCGGGCAGCGCGAGACGCAAGGGGTCGTCGAGCAGGTCCTCCTGTTCGAGCGCGGCAGGCCGTGGGTTGGGGTTGCCGGGGTACTCCTCGGCCAGAACCAGACGCCCCCGCCGAACCCGGCCGACCCGCCGTCGGCAGCCCATGGCGGACCAGCCCGATCAGCCACGTCCGCAATCCGAAGAGGCACCGTGCGCCCGGCCGGACGACACGTCGCGCTCGTCGGCTTCGGGCTCGCGGTCGTGGCCGCCTCGAGCTGAGTCCGACGCAGGCCGCGGGCCATGTGTGTCCGGTACGCAGGGAGCAACCCATCCACGGCGACTGGTACGGGGCTGTGGACGGCCGCCTTCTTCGGGGGTGAGTTCGTCTGTCCGCTGGTGTTGCTGGCCGTGGCGGCGGGGGTGGGTTCGCTCGCCGGTGCGGTAGGTGTGCTGGGGCTGGCCTCGATGCTGGTCGCGGCCGGATCGTGGACGGCCGCACGGCGTCGGGCGGGAGCCGTCGATCCGCGGCCGTTGCCGGAACGGCTGGCCTGACGGGCAACGCCCCCGAGGAGCCCAGGGCGTATGCGGTCACCGAAGGCCCCCGCCCTCCTCCCTCAGGGTCTCCCCCACCTCCGCCGCCTTCTGCCGCAGCCAGATGTGCGCCGCGTCCTGCGCGTGCAGCGGGTGCCACCACAGCGCCTCCTGCACCGGTACGGCCTCGAAAGGACACGGCAGCACCCGCACCCCCGCCGAGCACACCGCCCTGCGGGCGAGCCGCTCCTGGATCATCGCGACCCGACGGGTGCCCTCGATCATGAACGGCAGCAGCTGGAAGGTCTGGACGGAGACCTCCACGTGAGGGCTGATGCCGAGCATGCTCAACTGGCGGGCGGCCGGGGCGTCGTACGGGCGCTGGTAGACGGCCCAGGGCAGGCGGCCCAGGTGGTCGAGGGTGAGTGTGTCACCCACCTCGGGGTGGTCGTCGGCGATCAGGCACAGCCAGCGGTCCCGGTAGAGGTCGACGGCGGGAAAGCCGTCGATGACGCCGTGCGGCATCAGCAGTCCGTCCACCGTGCTCAGTACGGTCGCGGTGTTCTCGACGACCGAGGGCGCCGGGTGCTGGAAGGTGAGCCGGATGCCGGGCGCCTCGTGGTGGACGGCGCGGGCGAGCGCGGCGCCGAACACGGCCGCGCCGTAGTCCGAGGCGAGCAGGGTGAACTCGCGGGCCTCGGCGGCCGGGTCGAAGTCGGCCTGGCTGGCGAAGACCCGCTCCAGGAGGTCGCAGGCGGTGGCGCTGCGGTCCCGCAACGCGACGCCGAGCGGCGTCAGTTCGTAGGCGTTGCCGGTCCGGGCGAGCAGCTCGTCGTCGAAATGGCGGCGCAGCCGGGACAGGGCCGCGCTCATCGCCGGCTGGCTCAGTCCGATGCGCTCGCCGGCCCTGGTGACGTTGCGTTCCTCCAGTAGCGCGCGCAGGGCCACGACCAGGTTGAGGTCGAGTCGGGACAGGTTCAACGGGCACCACCCAGCAAGCGAGAGCCATCCATGTCATGGATCCGGCGCATTCACAGGATTGATTTCCGTGATCCGCCGGTCAGGGCCAGAGTA
This sequence comes from Streptomyces sp. V4I8, assembly GCF_041261225.1. Taxonomy (GTDB): domain Bacteria; phylum Actinomycetota; class Actinomycetes; order Streptomycetales; family Streptomycetaceae; genus Streptomyces. The sequence goes on along the minus strand of NZ_JBGCCN010000001.1, from coordinate 8,103,736 downwards.
GACCGCACCCCAGCAGGAGGAAATCTCATGGCAACGCTCGCGCAACCTGCCGGCCCGTTCGCGCTCGGCACGTTCTCCCCCCGGGACGGGGACCGGGATCCGTTTCCCGGTCTTCTGGCCGAGGGACGGGTGCTCGATCTGAGCAGCACCCTGGACTGGGCCCCGTCGGGGGTGCGTGCCGTCCTGGAACGGTGGGAGGGCACGCTCCCCCTGCTGCGCGCCCTGGCGGACGACGACACCCAGGACTGGCAGCCGCTGGAGGGCCTGCGCGTGCACGCTCCCGTCGAACCCCGGCAGATCTTCCAGTCCGGGGCCAACTACCGGCAGCACGTGATCGACCTGGAGGTCGCCCACCGCTCCCCCGACGACCCGCGCACGGTCGAGGAGGCGCGGGCCGAGATCGCGTCGATCATGGACCGGCGGGCCGCCGAGGACCTTCCGTACGTGTTCATCGGCCTGCCCACCACCACCGCCGGTCCGTACGACGACGTCGTCCTCCCTTCCTGGGCCGAACAGCCGGACTGGGAGCTGGAGTTGGCGGCGGTCATCGCCAAGCCGGCCTATCGGGTCCCCGTCGAGGAGGCGCTGGAGCATGTCGCCGGGTACACGATCGCCAACGACCTCACCGATCGGGCCACCGTGTTCCGCCGGGACATGAAGGCCATCGGCACCGACTGGCTGCGCTGCAAGAACGCGCCCGGGTTCACCCCGCTCGGCCCGTGGCTCGTCCCGGCCGAGGCGGTCACCGACCCCGGTGATCTGCGGGTCACCCTCAAGCTCAACGGCGACACCATGCAGGACGAGTCCACCAAGGACATGCTCTTCGGCATCGCGCGGCTCGTGTCGTACGTCTCGCAGACGGCCCGGCTCCTGCCCGGCGACCTGGTGCTGACCGGCAGCCCGGCAGGCAACGGCATCCACTGGGGACGGCTTCTGCGCGACGGCGACGTCATGGAGGGGTCGATCACCGGTCTGGGCGTGCAGCGCACCCGCTGTGTGGCGGAGGGAACGCCGTGAGCCCCGACCGGCACGACCCCGAGGGCGCGATCGCCGAGGCGGCCAAGGCGTACTCCAACTGGGGGCGCTGGGGCGAGGACGACGTGCTCGGCACCCTGAACTTCCTCGACGAGGCCAAGCGCCGGGAGGGCGCCGCCCTGGTGCGGCGGGGTGTGAGCTTCTCGCTGTCGCAGCGGTTCGACATGGACGGGCCGCAGAAGGGCTGGCGCCGGCGCACCAACCCCGTGCACACGATGCTCGACACGGGTACCGACGCGGCGCTGGGGAACCAGGGCTTCCCGCACGGGATCGGCGGCGCCGACGACGTGATCGCGATGCCGTTGCAGTGCTCCACCCAGTGGGACGGGCTCGGGCACATCTTCGACCACGGCAACGCCTGGAACGGGCGGGCCGCGGAGAAGGTCGTGACCTCCGACGGTGACCTGGTCACCGGCATCGAGCACATGGCGCCGTACGTCGCCGGGCGTGGCGTTCTGCTGGACGTGGGCCGTGTCGTGGGCGCGGACGGCGAGTTGCCCGACGGGTTCGCCATCACCGAGGAGCACCTCACCACGACCGCCGCGGCTCACGGCGTGGCCGTCGGCCGCGGGGACATCGTCGTCGTACGGACCGGGCAGCTGGCCCGGGTGCGCCGCGGCGGTTGGGGCGAGTACGCGGGCGGCCCCGCGCCGGGCCTGTCGTTCACGTCGGCCGGGTGGCTGCACCGTACGGAGATCGCCGCGATCGCCACGGACACCTGGGGGTTCGAGGTGCGGCCCAACGAGTTCGAGAACGCCTTCCAGCCGTTGCACCAGGTCGTCATCCCCAACATGGGGCTGCTGATCGGCGAGATGTGGGACCTGGAGGCGCTCGCCGAGGACTGCGCGGCGGACGGCGTACACGAGTTCTGGCTGACGGCCGCGCCGCTGCCCATCACGGGGGCCGTCGGCTCCCCCGTCAATCCCATCGCCGTCAAGTAGCCCACCGCACCCTGCCGCCCGTCGTCGCGCGGCCCCGACCCCGGGAGGTTTCCCCGACATGGCTGACAGCCCCGATCCCACCGTCCTCGTCATCGGCGGAGGCGCGTCCGGCAACGCCGTGACCATCCTGCTGCGCCGCGCCGGCATCGCCGTCGACCTGATCGAGGCGAAGCCGGACTGGAACGCCACCACCGGTTCCGGCATCACCCTCCAGGGCAACGCCCTGCGAGCGCTGCGCGAACTGGGCGTGTGGGAACGGGTGGAGGCTTCCGGTTACCCCTTCGACTCGCTGGGTGTGACCGCCCCGGACGGCACCGTCCTGTTCGTCGCCGAGGACATCCGGACCGGCGGGGACGACCTGCCCGCCACCCTCGGGATGCAGCGCCCCCGGCTGCAGCAGATCCTCATCGACGCGGTCCGCGCCTCCGGCGCCACGGTCCGCCTCGGTGTCACGGCCGAGACGCTGGAGCAGGACGCCGACGGGGTCTCGGTGCGCTTCAGCGACGGCGGCGAGGGCCGCTACGACCTGGTGATCGGCGCCGACGGCCTCAACTCCGCCACCCGCGCCGCGATCGGCATCACCGAGAAACCGGAGCCGACCGGCATGGCCATCTGGCGCATCGCCGCTCCACGGCCCGAGGGCGTCGTACGCACCGACCTCGCCTACGGCGGGCCCGCCTACATCGCCGGCTACTGCCCCACCAGCGAGAACACCATCTACGCGTACGTCGTCGAAGCGTGCCGCGACCGCGCGGCCGTCCACCCGGCCGAGCACGCCGACGAGATGCGCCGCCTGGCACAGCAGTACGGCGGAGCCTGGCCGGAGATCACCCGGCACATCACCGACCCGGAACAGGTCAACTACACCTGGTTCACCCGGATGCTGGTCGAGGGCTCCTGGCACCGCGGCCGGGTCGTGCTCCTCGGTGACGCGGCCCACTGCTGCCCGCCCACCATCGCGCAGGGCGCGGCCATGTCCCTGGAGGACGCCCTCGTTCTCGCCGAACTGCTCACCAGTGGACGGCCCTGGGACGACGAGCTGTTCCAGACGTACTACGACCGCCGTGTCCCCCGGGTCCGGACCGTCGTGGAGGCGTCCGTGCAGATCGGCCGGTGGCAGCTGGACGGCGTGCGCGACGCCGACGTCCCCGGGCTGATCGGCCGCACGATGAACTTCCTGAAGGAGCTGCCGTGACGGCGCCCACCATCGACGTCCATGCCCACCTCCTGCTGCCGGAGATCGAGGCGGCCGTCGCCGGTCATCCCGGCCTCGCAGAGGCGCGTGACCTCGACGCCCGCCGCAACGGGCCCGCGGCCCTCGCGGTGAACGGCCCCATGGTGGGCGCGCGGGTGCCGAGTCTGACGGATGCGGCGGTGCGCCTGGCGGCCATGGACACGTCCGGTGTGGACGCGCAGGTGGTGAGCCCCTCACCGAACCACTACCACTACTGGGCCGGGGCCCGACTGGCCGACCGGATCTGCCGGCTGGCCAACGAGGGCACCGCCGCGCACTGCGCCAAGGCTCCCGACCGGCTGTACGGCCTCGGTCTGGTCCCGCTCCAGCATCCCGACCTCGCCGTGGCCCTGCTCGACCACGCGCTGGACCAGGGGCTGAGGGGAGTCGAGATCTCCTCGCACGCCCCGGGGCCGGGCGGGACACGGATGGTCGAGCTCTCCGATCCACGGCTCGCGCCGTTCTGGGCCCGCGCGGAGGAGACCGGCGCCCTGGTCTTCCTGCACCCGTTCGGCTGCACGCTCGACGAGCGCCTCGACCAGTGGTACCTGTCCAACACGGTCGGCCAGCCCACCGAGAACGCCGTCGCGCTCTCCCATCTGATCTTCTCCGGCGCCCTGGACCGCCATCCGGGGCTGAAGCTGGTGGCCGCGCACGGGGGCGGCTATCTCCCCACCCACATCGGCCGCTCCGACCATGCCTGGCGGGCCCGCCCCGACGCCCGGAGCTGCTCACGGGAGCCGAGCAGCTACCTGAAGCAGCTGTACTTCGACTCCCTCGTCCATGACCCGCACGTCCTGCGGGAGTTGATCCGCGTCGCCGGCGCCGACCGTGTCCTGCTCGGCTCCGACTTCCCCTTCGACATGGGCACCGACGACCCGCTGGCCGCCCTGCGCTCAGCGGGCCTGCCCGACCACGACTTCCACGCGGTGCGGGGCGGCAACGCCGTCGCCCTGCTGAACCTCGCCTGAGGAGGAACCCCCCATGAGCAACCGCCTGCTCACCCATCTGCGGCACGTCGACCTCGCCGTCCCCGACTACGACAAGCAGCTCGACTTCTACGCCGGTGTCTGGGGCCTGACCAAGGTCGCCGAGGACTCCGGCATCTCCTTCCTGGCCGCCGAGGGCAGCCCCGAGCAGTACGTCGTACGGCTGCGCAAGGCCGAGGAGAAGCGCCTCGACCTGGTCTCCTACGGCGCGGGCAGCCCGGCCCACGTGGACGCCCTCGCCGAGCAACTCCTCTCCCAAGGCGTGCAGTTGATCTCGCAGCCCGGGAAGATCGACACCCCCGGAGGCGGGTACGGCTTCCGCTTCTTCGACGGCGACGGGCGCACCATCGAGGTCTCCGCGGATGTGGCGGCGCGGCAGCACCGCCGTGTCGAGGAGAAGGAGGCCATCCCGGTCCGGCTCTCCCACGTGGTGCTCAACTCCCCCGACCTGAACAAGACCCGCGAGTGGTACGAGACCCACCTCGGCTTCCGTCTCTCCGACACGCTCAGCTCGCCGCACATGGGCGAGGTCATGCACTTCATGCGGATCAGCAACCAGCACCACTCGATGGCCATCGCCCAGTGCCCGCACACCTCCCTGCACCACATCTCCTTCGAGATGCGCGGCCTGGACGAGTACATGCGCGGCTCCGGCCGGGTGATGCGGGCCGGGGTCCGCAAGATCTGGGGGCCTGGCCGGCACATGGCGGGCGACAACACCTTCACGTACTTCCTCGACCCGCACGGCAACACCGTGGAGTACACCACCGAGCTGGAGGAGCTGGACGAGGACACCTGGCACCCGCACGTCTACGACTTCTCCCAGCCCGAGGTCACCGACCAGTGGGGCACGGCGAACCCGATGAACGAGCTGGTCGCCAAGGAGTCGTTCAACGACATCGACCGCGGCGTGTTCGTCGCCCCGCCGGTGTAGGGGGCCGAGCCTTGCGTATCGCCACTTATCTGTACGAGGGACGACGCCACTGCGGGGTCGTGGAAGGCACCGTCGTCCGGGCCCTGCCGGACGGCACCTCCCCCCTCGACGCCGTCGGCAGCCGTCCCGTGGGGGACGCCGTCCCGCTGTCCGACGTCCGTCTGCTGCCGCCGCTCCAGCCGCCCACCGTGCGGGACTTCGTCACCTTCGAGGAGCATGTGGAGGGCGTACGACGTTCCGTGGACGGGGCCGCCGGGGTGCCGGAGCGGTGGTACGCGGCTCCGACCTTCTACTTCACCAACCCCTACGCGGTGTACGGCCCGCACGACGACATCCCCGTGCCGCCGGGGTCGGCCGTGCTCGACTTCGAGCTGGAGGTCGCCGCCGTGATCGGCCGCGAGGGCCGCGACCTCACGCCCGAGCAGGCCCGCGACCACATCGTCGGCTACACGGTCTTCAACGACTGGTCGGCCCGTGACCTGCAGTCGGCGGAGATGAGGGTGGGGCTCGGCCCCTGCAAGGGCAAGGACACCGCCACCACGCTCGGCCCGTACCTCGTCACCGCCGACGAGCTGGAGCCGTACCGGGACGCGGACGGCTTTCTGCGGCTGGCCCTGACCGCCGAGGTCAACGGCGAGGTGGTCGGCGAGGACCTGCTGTCCAACATGAGCTGGACCTTCGAGGAGATGGTCGCCTACGCCTCGCGCGGGACCTGGGTGCGCCCCGGTGACGTGCTCGGCTCCGGTACCTGCGGCAACGGCGGCTGTCTCGCCGAGCTGTGGGGTGTGCGCGGGCGACAGGACCCGGCGCCGCTGCGGCCCGGCGACACGGTCACGCTCACCGTGGAGGGCATCGGTTCCGTGTCCAACACCGTGGTGGCCGGCCCCGGCCCGGTGCCGGTGCCGGTCGCCCGGCGGCGTCCCCGGGAGCGGCCGTGAGCGGCCTGCGTCCCGGGCGGCTCCTCGGCAAGGTGGTCGTGGTGACGGGCGCGGCCCGCGGGCAGGGCGCCGCCGAGGCCGAGGCGCTGACCCGCGAGGGCGCCCGGGTGATCGCCACCGACGTGACGGCCGCCCCGGGCTGCCGCCGCCTCGACGTCACCAGCGACGCGGAGTGGTCCGTACTCGCCGCCGAGCTGCGGGAGTCGTACGGCGGGGTCCACGGCCTGGTCAACAACGCGGGCATCACCTGGCGCGCCCGCCTCGGCGACGTACGCGCGGACGACCTCGACCGCGTCCATGCCGTCAACGTCACCGGCCCGCTGCTCGGCATGCAGCGTCTCGCCCCGCTGATGCCGCCGGGCTCGTCCGTCGTCAACGTCGGCTCGACTGCCGCGCTCACCGGCCACTACCCCGTCGCCTACACGGCGAGCAAGTGGGGTTTGCGGGGCCTGTCGAAGGCTGCCGCGCTGGAGCTCGGCCCGCGCGGCATCCGCGTCAACACCGTCCACCCCGGTTACATCGAGACCGAGATGACCGCCTCCGCGGCCCCCGCCTTCCGCGAGGCGAACATCCGCGAGACCCCGCTCGGCCGCACCGGCACCGTGGATGAGATCACCCCGCTCGTGGTGTTCCTGCTCTCCGACGAGGCGTCCTTCATCACCGGCGCCGAGATTCCCGTGGACGGGGGACTCACCGCGCACGGCGGCGTCAAGTCGGTCTCGGACGCGCTGCGTTCATGAGGCTTCGCCGGAAGGGGCTGGCTCTTTCCGGATCTCCGGTCACGGAGTTTCCTGTTCGGCCCAGATGATCTTTCCGACGGCCGTGTAGCGGGCGCCCCAGCGGTGGGCGAGCTGGGCCACCAGGAACAGGCCGCGGCCGCCCTCGTCCATGCTGCGGGCGTGCCGCAGTCGGGGGGCGGTGCTGCTGGCGTCGGCGACCTCGCAGGTCAGGCGGGAGTCGCGGATCAGGCGTAGGCGGATGGGGGGTTCGGCGTAGCGGATGGCGTTGGTGACCAGCTCGCTCACGATCAGCTCGGTCGTCATGGCGAGTTCGCCGAAGCCCCAGGCCTCCACCTGGCGGGTCGCCCGGGCCCGGAGGTCGGCGACGGCGGCGGGGTCCACGGGGACCTCCCACGAGACGACGTGCTCGGCGCCCAGGGCGTGGGTGCGGGTCAGGAGGAGGGCGATGTCGTCGGGCTGCGGTACGGGCACGAGCCGCCGTACCGCCGACGAACAAAGGGTGTCGAGGTCGAAGTCCCGTCGGGACAGCAGGTCGCCGAGCCGGGACATGCCCCGCTCCATGTCGTGGTCGGCAGCCGCGACCAGACCGTCGGTGTAGAGACCGAGCAGGCTGTTCTCGGCCAGCTCGATCTCGGAGGTCTCGAACCCCATCCCGCCCAGCCCGAGCGGCGGCCCGGCAGGGGGTTCCGGGAAGGAGACCCGGCCGTCGGGCGCGACGACGACCGGGGGCGGGTGTCCGGCCCGGGCCACCGTGCAGCGTCTGGTGATCGGGTCGTAGACGGCGTAGAGGCAGGTCGCGCCCAGGAAGCCGGCCGTGCCCTGGTGGGCCGCCTCGGTCGGCTCCTCGCCCGTCTGCTCCTCGCTGAGGCGGAGCACCAGGTCGTCGAGGTGGGCCAGCAGTTCGTCGGGCGGCATCTCCATGTCGGCGAGGGTCTGTACGGCGGTGCGCAGCCGGCCCATGGTCGCCGCGGCGGTGATGCCGTGGCCCACCACGTCGCCCACGACCAGGCCCACCCGGGCGCCGGACAGCGGGATGACGTCGAACCAGTCGCCACCGACCCCGCCGGTCGGGTCCGCCGGCAGATAGGAGGAGGCCACCTCCAGCGCCGTCCCGCCGCTGAGGGCCTGGGGCAGCAGGCTGCGCTGCAGCGTGACCGCCGCCGTGTGTTCCCGGGTGTAGCGGCGGGCGTTGTCGACGCACAGCGCCGCTCGGGCGACCAGCTCCTGGGCGACCAGGACGTCGTCGGGCTGGAACGAGACGGGGTTGAGCGACCGGATGAACGTGGTCAGGCCCAGGGCGGTGTCGCGGGCCCGCATCGGCACGGAGATCAGGGAGTGCAGGCCGAACTCGCGCATGCTCGCCGCCCGCGCGGGCTGTTCGGTGGCCCACAGCTCGTCGGACGGGTCGAGGACCGGGATGAGGATCGGCCCGCCGTCGATGAGCAGATGCGCTCCGTGCGGCGGAGGAACGAAGTCCACCCGCTCCCCGACCCGCGCCACCGCCTCCGGGCAGCCCTCGCGCACCGAGCTCATGCCGGCCCGGCGCATCACCGGCTTGGCGGGCGCCGGCCCGGCGTCGGTCAGCCACGCGCCGTGCCCCTCGGTGCTGAGCACGGGCTCCAGCAGGTCCACGACGACGAAGTCCGCGAAGCGGGGAACGGCGAAGTCGGCGAGTTCCTGGGCCGTCCACAGCACGTCCAGCGTGGTGCCGATGCGCGTCCCGGCCTCGCTGACCAGCGACAACAGCTGGCGGGCGGTCCACCGCTCGGTGACGTCCGAGACCATGTAGCAGACGCCGGTGATCGAGTTGTCGGGGTCCACGAGGGGGAAGAAGGACGTGGAGTACGCGTGCTGCCGGTGCGGGTCGGCCCAACTCCATCCCACGTACTCGTAGTCGGTGACCGGGAGGCCGGTGTCCAGGACCTTGCGCATCAGGCCCTCGATGGTCTCCGCCTGCAGTCCGGGCAGCAGTTCGCTGAGCCGACGGCCGAGGCGCTGCTCGCGGGGGACGCCGCCGAAGCGTTCCAGGGTGTCGTTGAGCCAGACGTAGCGCAGCTGGGTGTCCATCACGGCCATGCCGACCGGTGAGCGGGTCAGGAAGCCGTCGAGGACGGACTGGCCCACCGTCCACTGCTGCCTCCGCTCCCGCCCCGAGATCAGAAAGCACTCGTCGGCTCCGATCCGGAAGGACGCGGAGACCCGCAGCTCCACGTCGATACGGCGGCCGTCACGGTGCCGTACCGGAATCAGGCCGCTCCACCCCATGCCGGCCCGGCAGCGCTCGGCGACATGGGCCACCCGGACCGGATCGCTCGGCATGGCCACCAGGGCCGCGGCGGGGGCGCCGACGATCTCCGTCGCCGGATGGCCGACGAGTTCCTCCGCGGCCCGGGTCCAGCCGAGGACGACACCGCGTGCGGACACCACGGCCGCCGCGTCGGTGGACGCGTCGAAGAGCGCGCTCGGTCCTGCGGACGTGGGCGCCTCCGGTCGTTCTCGCGCAGCATCCATGGGTCCTCACGCAGCGTCCATGGGTCCCGTCCTCTACACGACCATGTTCCTGCTTGTGCGTCCGATGTGCACGGGCCGAAAGCGCCCCGTGTCCGCCGCTGGGCAAGCCGGTGCGGGCGGAGGGAGCATGGAGGTGCCGGCCCTGGCGGCCGGTGGAGGAGGAGCCGGGATGACAGCTGGATCCTTCGGGTCCGACGGAGGCGGGTACGACCCGGAGCCGCCCCGCCCGACCGGGCTGCTCGATGTGCTGAGCGTGGCCGCGGTGGTCGTCGACGCCGCCGGGCGCGTGGTGTTCTGGACCCCGCAGGCCGAGGAGCTCTTCGGCTACACCGCCGAGGAGGCGCTCGGCACGCACGCGGCGCGGCTGTTCATCCACCCCGACCAGCTGCCGGCCGTGACGCAGCTGTTCACGGAGGTGCTGGAGACGGGCCGGAGCTGGGCCGGCACCTTCCCCGTGCGGCACAAGGACGGCAGCACCCGGCTGACCGAGTTCCGCAACATGCGGCTGCTGGACGATCTCGGTGACGTCTACGCCCTGGGCATCGCCGCCGACCACTCCCTGCTCCAGCGCGTCGAGACCGATCTGGCGCTGTGCGAGCGGCTGATCAGCCAGTCCCCGATCGGTTTCGCCCTGCTGGACCCGGACCTGCGCTATCTGCTGGTCAACCCGGCGCTGGAGCGGATCGACGCGACCCCGGCCGAGGACCACGTCGGCCGCCGGCTGCGGGAGACGCTGCCGCTGCCCGACATCGACACCATCGAGTCCGCCCTGCGCCAGGTGCTCACCACGGGCACCCCGCTGCTCGACCAGTACCACGTGGGCCGCCCGCCGGCCGACCCCGACAACGAGCACGCCTGGTCGCTGTCCTTCTACCGGCTGGAGGACCCCGGGGGGCGGGTCCTGGGCGCGGCCATCTCGTTCGTCGACGTCACCGAGCGGCACCGCGCGGCCGCCGAGGCCGACCGGGCCCGGCGGCGGCTGGCCCTGATCGCCGACGCCTCCACCCGCGTCGGCACCACGCTGGAGGTGGAGCGGACCGCTCGCGAACTGGCGGACGTCGCCACCCCCGAACTGGCCGACGTGGTCGCCGTGGACGTCCTGGACTCCGCGCTGGCCTGCCGTCGTATGCGCGAGCCGGACAACGGCCCGGAGCTGTTCCGTGCCCTCGCCCTCAAGGCGGCCTACCCGAGCGCGGCCCTGCGCGCGGCCGACCCGCCCGGTGACCTCGCCGCGTACGACGGCGACCGGCTGGTCACCCTGTGCGTGCACACCGCCCGGCCGGTCCTGGTGCGCCATGTCGGCGAGCGGGATCTGCCGCGCATCGCCCGGGACGACGAGGCCACGTCCCTGCTGGCCCGCGCGGGCGTCCACTCCTATCTCGCCGTGCCGTTGATCGCGCACGGCGAGGTGCTCGGCGCCCTCGACCTCAAGCGGACCCGCAATCCGGTGCCGTTCGACGAGGACGACGTCGTCCTGGCCACCGAGCTGGCCAGTCGGGCCGCCGTGGCCATCGACAACGCCCGCTGGTTCCAGAGCGTGCGCAACACCGCGCTCACCCTGCAGCGCAGCCTGCTGCCCGACCATCCCCCGCACCACACCGGTCTGGAGCTCGCCTCCCGCTACCAGCCCGCGCAGGCCACCAGCGAGGTCGGCGGCGACTGGTACGACGTCATCCCGCTGGACGACGACGCGACCGCCCTGGTCGTCGGCGACGTCATGGGCAACGGCATCGACGCCGCGGCCACCATGGGCCGGCTGCGCACCGCGACCTGCGCCTACGCGGACCTCAACCTCGATCCCGGCACCGTGCTCCAGCACCTGGACAAGATCACCTGCGATCTGGAGCACTACATCGTCACGTGCCTGTACGCGGTGTACGACCCCCGCACCCGGCTGTGTCACATCGCCAACGCCGGACACATGCCGCCCGCCCTGGCCCGCCCCGGCCGCCCGCCCGAACTGCTCGACCTGCCCACCGGTGCCCCGCTCGGCGTCGGCGGCATCCCCTTCCGGACCACCACGGTCGACCTCGGCCCCGGCGATCTGCTGGTCCTCTACACCGACGGCCTCGTCGAGACCAGGCACCACTCCATCGACGACCGCCTGGACGTCCTCCTGGGCTTCCTCGACGAACCCCGCAGGCCGCTCGAGGAGACCTGCGACCTCCTCCTGTACGGCCTGCGCCATCCCGACGACCACGACGACGTGGCGCTTCTCGTCGCACGGGTGCTGGAGGCGGGAGTCGGTCCCGTCCCGTAGGCCGAGGCGTTCCGTCGCGCCGGACGGGCCCGCCTTGCCCGCGCCGGGCGCCCGGGGCACGCTGTTCGTATGGGTGTCGAGACCGGCCCTACGCTCATCGGCTCCGTACAGCGCGCGTTCCGTCTGCTGGAGGCGATGAGCGCGCACGAGAACGGCGCGCCCGCGAAGCAACTGGCGCGGGAGACCGGCCTGCCCCTGGCCACGGCGTACCACCTGCTGCGGACGCTGGTCCACGACGGATACGTACGCAAGCTCGACGACGGCGGGTTCATCCTCGGCGAGCGGCTGGAGACGCTGCACACGTCGGGGCGAGCGCAGTCGCTGCTCAGCCGGATCCGCCCCACGCTCGCCGCGCTGCGGGACGAGTTGTCGTCCGCCGCGTACCTCACCTTCTACGAGGAGGGGGAGATCCGGGTCGCCGAGATCGTCGACGGCCCGCGCGCCCCCCGGGTCGATCTGTGGGTGGGATTCGAGGACGCCGGGCACGCCACGGCGCTCGGCAAGTCCGTCCTGCGCGAGCTGGACGAGGAGTCACGCAAGGACTACCTGTCCCGGCACGCGCTCCCCGACCTCACCCCCAGGACGATCACTGACCCTCCGGAGCTGATCCGGCGGCTCGACTCCTCGCCCCTGGCCCCGGCGGTCACGGACATGGAGGAGTACGCCCTCGGCACGGTCTGTGTCGCGGTGCCCGTCTACAGCGGCAACACCCTCGGTTCGCTCGGCGTCTCGCTGCGGGCCGGCCGGCGGTCCCGTATCGAGGAGACGCGCGCCCGCCTGGAGGAGGTCAGGGCACGCCTGCTCCCGACCGCGAGCCGCGTGACCAGGGGCCTGTCGCTCACTATCTGAAATCCGTGTCCTTGTCCTGTCCGGGGTCCGACCGGTTTTCTTATATAAATCGGACATTTCAAAGGGCGCATGCCCCCCGCTCACAGGTGAGGACAGCCGACAAGACATGAGCAAGGCCCCGCACCACGGTCCTGACCACTGGCCGAGGCGACTGGTCGCCACCACGCCCGTCCTGCCCATCCTGATCGTCGCCGCCATCGTGCTCGTCGATCTCATCTGTGGATCGGGGATGACCTGGCTGCCGCTCCTCGCCGTGGGTCCCGCGCTCGCCGCCACCACCAACGGGCCGCGCGGAGTCCTCTGGGTGGGACTGCTCGCCGCCGCCCTGGGCGCGATCCTCGGCATCCGCGACCAGGTCGGGGACCGCGACCTGGCCGTCGTGCTGGCCGCGGTGCTGGCCGTCACCCTGGCCGGGAGCCTGGCCAGCGCGCTGCGCGGGCGGCGCGAGCGGGTGCTCGCGGCGGTGCGTTCCGTCGCCGAGGCCGCCCAGCACGCGCTGCTCCAGCCCGTACCGGCGACGGTCGGGCCGTTCCAGGTGGCCGTCCGCTACAGCGCCGCCGCCGCGGAGGCCCGGATCGGCGGCGACCTCTACGCGCTGGTGTCCACGCCCTACGGCGTCAGGCTGATCGTCGGCGATGTGCGGGGCAAGGGGCTGCCCGCGGTGGGCACCGCGGCTCTGGTGCTGGGTGTCTTCCGGGAGGCCGCCTACGACGAGCCCGACCTCCTCGCCGTCGTGGCGCGGATCGAGCGGAGTCTGGCGCGCAACCTGGGCAACGACGACTTCGTGACCGCCGTGGTCGCCGGGTACCCCCGGGAAGGGCAGCTGGAGGTCGTCAACTGCGGGCACGCGCCGCCGCTGCTGGTGCGCGACTCCGTCGTCGTACCGGTCGAACCGGACCGCCCGGCACCGCCCCTGGGTCTGCGCACCCTCTCGGGCGAGAGCCCCGCGCTGCAGGTGCTGCCCTTCTGCGACGGGGACCAGTTGCTGCTCTACACAGACGGCGTCACCGAGGCCCGCGACCACGACCGTGAGTTCTATGCGCTCGCCGACGGGCTGGCGCGGCACACCTCCGACGAGCCGGTACGCACCGTCACCGCACTCCACGACGAACTGCTGGCCCATGTCGGCGGCCGGCTGCACGACGACGCGGCACTGCTGCTGCTCCGCATGCCGGACGCCGCCGTCCCGACCGCCCCCCGCGCGGCATCCGACGCCGGGCGCATCGGGTCGTGCTCACCGTAGGTCCGTCGGCCGCCCGCGGCATCGCCACGAGCGACTCCGTGAACCGGGTGGCCGACGACGGCAGCCGTCGGCCCGGGGCCGTCCGGACCTGAGCCTCGCGCCGCGGGAAGACCGGTGGTCGGCCCGGGCATGGCTCACGCCCTCGGCCCCGGCGTCCGATCGCCCGCGAGGGCCTCGTCCGGCGACCGGCTTCTTCCACGCACCGGGCCGTCCGCCGGCCGACCACGCCCCGCTTGTCCGCTCGTAGGGACCGTCCCCGGACAACAGCCGTGCCCGGCCCGGCAAACGGTGTTAGAAATGAGGCATGGCCGCAGTCCTCGGCCGCCTGCGGTCGCTGGTGAGCGCGCGTACCGTTGCCCGGCAGGTCTTCGTGCTGCAGGCGGCGATCGTCGTGCTTCTCGTCGTCGCCGCGGTGGTGGCCCTGGTACTGCAGGTGCGCACCGACACCGAGCGGGAGGCCCGCAACCGGTCCCTCGCCGTGGCCGAGGCCTTCGCGCACTCGCCGGGTGTCGTGGACGCCCTGGCGGACCCGGACCCGACCGTGCTGCTCCAGCCGCGTGCCGAGGCGGCGCGCGAGGCGACCGACGTGGACTTCATCGTCGTGATGAACACCGACGGGATCCGCTACACGCACCCCAACCCCGACCAGATCGGCAAGCACTTCGTCGGCACCATCGCACCGGCCGTGGCGGGCGGGATCGTGCGCGAGACGTACACCGGCACGCTGGGGCCGTCCGTGCGGGCCGTCGTCCCCGTCGAGGACGGCGACGGCCGGGTCGTCGGGCTGGTGGCCGCCGGTGTGACGCTGTCCAGCGTCGGCGGGATCGTGGACGACCAGCTGCCGATGCTGCTCGGCTCGGCGGCGGCCGTGCTCGCCCTCGCCACCGGCGGGACCGCGCTGGTCAGCCGGCGACTGCTGCGCCAGACGCACGGGCTGGGGCCGGTTGAGATGACCCGGATGTACGAGCATCACGACGCCGTCCTGCACGCCGTGCGGGAGGGCGTGCTGATCCTGGACGGCGAGGGGCGGCTGGCGCTGGCGAACGACGAGGCGCGCCGGCTGCTCGGGCTGGCCGCGGACGCGGAGGGTCGGCCGTGCCTCGCCCTGGGCATCGGCAGCGACCTCGCCGGGCTGTTCGCCTCCGGGCGGGACGCCACCGACGAGGTGCATCTGGCGCAGGGCCGGCTGCTGGCCGTGAGCCAGCGGGCGACCGACCGGGCCGGCGGGCCGCCCGGCAGCGTGGCGACACTGCGGGACACCACCGAGCTGCGGACCATGTCCGGCCGGGCGGACGTGGCACAGGAGCGGCTGAAGCTGCTGTACGACGCGGGGCTGGAGATCGGCACCACCCTCGATGTCACGCGCACCTCGCAGGAGCTGGCCGACTTCGCGGTGCCACGGTTCGCCGACTTCGTCTCCGTCGACCTGGCGGACCCGGTGCTGCGCGGCGAGGAGCCGAAGGAGGGGCGCACCGACATGCGCCGGGTCGCCTTCCGGGGCGTACGGGAGGGCAGCCCGCTCTACCCGATCGGCGAGCTGATCCACTTCGCCCCGACCACGCCGCAGGCCTTCGGCTTCGGCACGGGCGAGTCCGTGCTGGAGGCGGACATGCCCGCCTTCTCCGGCTGGCAGGACCAGGACCCCGAGAACGCCCACAGAATCGTGGGGTTCGGGATCCACGCGATGCTCACGGTCCCGCTGCGCGCCCGTGGCGTGATCATGGGCATGGCCACCTTCTGGCGGGCCGACCGGCCCGAGCCGTTCGAGGAGGAGGACGTCTCCCTCGCCGAGGAGCTGGTCGCGCGTGCCGCCGTCAGCATCGACAACGCCCGCCGCTACACCCGTGAGCACACCCTGTCGGTCACGCTCCAGCGCAGCCTGCTGCCCCGGGCCCTGCCCGACCAGAGCGGCCTCGACGTCGCCTACCGCTATCTGCCCGCGCAGGCGGCGCAGGGCGGGGTCGGCGGGGACTGGTTCGACGTCATCCCGCTGCCGGGCGCGCGGGTGGCGCTGGTCGTGGGGGACGTCGTGGGGCACGGGCTGCACGCGGCGGCGACGATGGGACGGCTCCGTACGGCGGTCCACAACTTCTCCACCCTGGACCTGCCGCCCGACGAACTCCTCGGCCATCTGGACGAGCTGGTGGCCCGCATCGACCAGGACGAGGGCGACGGCGAGGCCGCGCCGGTCACCGGGGCGACCTGTCTGTACGCCGTGTACGACCCGTCCTCCGGGCTGTGCACCCTCGCCCGCGCCGGCCACCTGGAACCGGCCGTCGTCCACCCCGACGGCGACGTCGAGTTCCCCTCGGTCACCGGCGGACCCCCGCTGGGGCTGGGCGGCAGTCTGCCCTTCGAGGCGACCGAGCTGCGGCTGTCCGAGGGCAGCGGACTGGTCCTGTACACGGACGGGCTGGTCGAGGACCACGGGCGGGACATCGACGAGGGCCTGGAGCTGCTGCGCGGGGCGCTCGCCGCGGCGCCGCCGACGCACGGCCGGACGCCGGAGGAGACGTGCAAGGCGGTGCTGGCGGCCCTGCTGCCGGAGCGGCCGCGCGACGACGTCGCCCTCGTCGTCGCCCGGACGCGGATGCTCGCCGCCGACCGCGCGGCGGCCTGGGACGTCCCGGACGACCCGTCGGCCGTGGCCCGGCTCCGCGCCGCCGCCGCCCGGACGCTGGACGCCTGGGGCCTGGAGGACGAGGCGTTCTCGACCGAGCTGATCCTCAGCGAGCTGGTCACCAACGCGCTGCGCCACGCCACCGGCCCCATCCGCGTCCGCCTCATCCGCGACCGCGCCCTGATCTGCGAGGTCTCCGACGGCAGCAGCACCGCCCCGCACCTGCGCAGCGCGGCCACGACGGACGAGGGCGGCCGGGGCCTGTTCCTGGTGTCCCAGTTCGCCGAGCGCTGGGGCACGCGGTACACGCCGGCCGGCAAGGTGATCTGGACGGAACAGCCGCTGGGGAAGGGACCGGCGGGATACGGCGGCTTGGCCGACGAACTCCTGGCCGGCCTGACGGACGAGCCGTGACGGGCCGGGTCCCCGGTGCGCCCGAGGGCCGGCCCGTACGCCGCGTCCCCGCACGGGGTCTCAGCCCCCGTGTGCCTCCAGCGCCGCCCGCACGCCCGACTCCAGGGCGCCCTCGATCCACGACGGCTTCACCGAGGTGTGGTCCCCGGCGAAGTACAGCGGCCCCTCGGAGGTGCGGATGGCTTCCAGCAGCTCCGTGTGCTGGCCGGGCAGGAGCACGGACGCCTCGCCGTACGCGTACGGGTCGCGCAGCCAGCTCTGGGTGCGCCCGGCGCCGGTGTAGAAGACCTCGACGCGCTGGCCGTAGACCTGTTGCAGGCCCCGCAGCGCGTGCGGGTAGCGGGCGTCCTCGTCGAGGGAGTCCCAGCGGGAGGCGTCGTCGGCCCAGCTGTAGGAGGCGAGGACGACGCCGCCCTTGCTGCCGTCGACCGGGTGGGAGGGGTTGATCATGAAGCGGTTGGAGTTGTCGGAGACCGACCCGCCGCCGATGATGTGCGCCGCCTCAGGCTGGTCGCGGGTGGCCCAGCGGTTGGCGGCGTAGTGGGCACGTTGGGCGTCGCTGATGTGGCCGTCCGGGACGGAGGGGTGGGCGCCGAGCAGGCTGCCGTCGGCGGGTGCCTTGCCCTTGCGGTAGTCGTCGTAGAGCCCGGGGCGTACGGCGTCGAGCTCCCGCTTCCAGTCGGCCTCGGTGAACTCCCACCAGCGCAGGCCGAACTCGAGCAGCACCTTGGTCGCGCTGTCGTAGTGCAGCTCGGCCACCGCGCGCCGCTTCTTGTACGACATCAGCGGGCTGATCTGCACCTGCCGCAGCCCCGAGAAGGGCACGGTGACGATCGCGAGGTCAGCGGTGAACTGCTCGCGCACGACCTTGCCGCCGCGTCCCTCGGAGACCGTGTCGATCCAGACGTGCGGGCCCTTGGCGCTGACGTGGGAGGTGTCGTCGGCGCCGGGCCGGCCGGGGGCCCAGTACTCGATGTGGGTCGCGCGCCGGTCCAGGCGCAGGACGTCGGCGACTTCCTTCAGCAGCGCGTCCGGAAGGGTCGCCGTGCCGCCGACCAGCTCCCAGAACGCGGTGTCCGGGCTGATCAGCGACTGGCTGATGAAGCTGTGGATGAAGGAGAGCGGCAGCCGTGAGGTGAGGTTCTCCAGGGTGCCGATCAGGTCGATGGTCCGCTCGTCGAAGCCCGCCTCCTCGGTCAGGAAGCGGTACATCGACCAGTCGCCGTACTTCTGCACGACCCGCGCCCAGCCCTTGACCCGCTCGGGCATCGGCTTGTCGACCCGCTTGCCGTCCGGGCCGACGGTGCTGAACTCGTCGCGTACGGGGTCCAGGGCGCGGCGCAGGATGGTCGAGGAGGGGGTGTCCCAGTGCTCGCGGGGGACGCCGAAGGAGCGGTTGATCCTGCGGGGCGCCTTCGCGTACTCGGAGCGGCGGACGCGGACGCCGTTGACGTGCAGCCAGGCGTTGTTGACGGGCTTGCCCTCGGCGTCGACGTCGACGAGGTGGAACCGGCGGCGTCTGACGCCGAGTTGGTCGATCAGCTGCATCACCAGCGGATGGCTGCCGGGGATGCGCATGGCGCCGGCCTCCGCGTACTGCGCGGGGTCGGCGAACACCTGGGCCGCCTGTTCGTGACCGCCGGTGCGGAAGGTCTTGATGCGGCCGCCGACGCGGTTGCCGTTGGCCTCGACGAGCGTGACCCGGTGCCCGGCCCGCTTCAGCAGCCAGGCGGCGAGCAGACCGGCGGGCCCGGCACCGACGACGAGGACTCTCTTCGCGGTCTTCGTCTTCGCCCGCGGCAGCCCGGAGTCGAGGATCTTCCGGTACGTCGGTACGAGCGGCCGGTCGTGCTCGTCGACCACCAGCAGGGCGCGGGCGACCGCGAGGCAGGTGTCCCAGTCGGCGGTGGAGCGCGGCCGGTGGGGGGCTTGGTGGGGGTCGGCGGGTGCGGCAGGTGCGGCGGCGGCCGCGGTCGGGGTCAACGCGGCCAGGGCGGCCGTCGTGGCGGACACGGTCGTGAACTGCCTACGGGAGAAGGGAGTTGAGCCGGTGGGCGCGCGGTGATGGTCCATGTGCCCTGGATACGGGGGCGGGAGACGGGCCGGTGGCCCGTCCCTCGTTTCATCACCTGAACGGGCAAGCGCATGATCACGCACCCGCGCCAGGCGTGCGTCCGCACGCGGGTTTGTAAAGCGCGTATGACGAAACCGTTGACGGGAGGATGGCCCACTTTTATCTTCTGATCCTCATCACGATCGAAATCACGAACTCCGTTCGAAATTACGAACCGATTTAACGGACAGGGACGGTCTCGTATGCCTCGGATGTCTCACCCGCCGCTCAGGAAACGCCGCAGATCACTGCTCCTGTGCGTGCTCGCCGCGTTGGTGGCCCTGGTGGCGACCACCCAGCCGGCGTCGGCAGCGGACGGCCGCCCGTACACGAACCCGCTGAAGTCGTCCAAGGGCGCCGACCCCTGGCTCCAGTACCACGACGGCAACTACTACCTGATCACCACGACGTTCACCGGCATCCTCGGCATCCGCAAGTCGCCGACCCTGGCGGGCCTGGCCACCGCGCCCAACGTGCAGGTGTACTCGGACGCCACGTCCACCCGGAACACCAACTTCTGGGCGCCGGAGATGCACCTCTTCAACGGCCACTGGTACGTGTACTACTCGGCCGGCCAGGCGGGCGTCGCCTGCTGCGACTCACAGCGCACGCACGTCCTGGAGAGCGCCGGCACCGACCCCATGGGCCCGTACACCTACAAGGGTTCGCTCACTGGGTCCAACCTCACGCCGGGCGGCTGGCTGATCGACGCGAGTGTGCTACAGGCCGACAACAAGCTGTACCTGCTGGGCAGCGGGTTCATCAACGGCAGTACGCAGAGCCTGGTCATCGCACCGCTGAGCAATCCGTACACCCTCGCCAGCAGCACCTTCACGGTCATCTCCAGTCCGACTCTGGACTGGGAGCGCTCCGGCAGCCCGGTCAACGAGGGCCCCGAGCCGCTCTACCGCAACGGCCGCACCTTCCTGACGTACTCCGCGAGTTCCTGCCAGACCGCCGACTACAAGCTCGGCCAACTGGAGCTGACCGGCTCCGACCCGCTGAACCCGGCGTCCTGGACGAAGAAGCAGACCCCCGTCTTCCAGCGCAGTGACGCGAACAGCGTCTACGGCCCCGGCCACAACGGCTTCTTCACCTCGCCCGACGGCACCGAGAACTGGATCGTCTACCACGCCAACTCCGCGTCCAACGGCGGCTGCGGCAACGGACGCACCACCCGCGCCCAGGAGTTCACCTGGAACGCCGACGGCACCCCGAACTTCGGCACCCCCGTCGCCCTCGGCACCACACTGCCCGGCCCGTCCGGCGAGACGGCGGCGACGCCCACGTCGTACACCCTCGTCAACCGCAACAGCGGCAAGTGCCTGGACGTCAACGGCGGCAACACCGCCGACGGCACCAACATCTTCCAGTGGAGCTGCACCGGCGGCGCCAACCAGAAGTGGAAGGTCGAGGACCTCGGCGACGACACCAACCGGCTGGTCAACGTCGCCACCGGCGAGGTGATGGACACCGCCGAGTGCTCCGCCACCGACGGCGCCGACATCCGGCAGTGGTCCTGGCTGAACAACAAGTGCCAGCGCTACCGGCTCGTCCTCACCGCGAGCGGCGACTACGTCCGGATCGTCAACGAGTCCACCGGCAAGGTCGCCGACGTGGCCGACTGCGGTACGGCGAACGGCGCCGACGTACGCCAGTGGACGTGGCTGAACAACAACTGCCAGCAGTGGAAGCTCGTCCCCACCACCTGATCAGGCCCCTGACCAATCCCCCTGACCACCCCTCTGACCACCCCTCTGATCACCCCCTCCGATCCGGAGAACTCCCTTGAGACGCATAGCCGTACGACTCCTCATGGCCGTCCTCGTCGCCCTGGCGGCCTGCCTCGCCGGGCCGGCGCCCGCCGCCCAGGCGGCCGTGCCCGCCTCCCCCGCCGTGACCTACACCAACCCGATCGCGGAGAAGCGGGCCGACCCGCACATCTTCAAACACACCGACGGTTACTACTACTTCACCGCGACCGTCCCCGAGTACGACCGCATCGTGCTGCGCCGGGCGACGACCATCCAGGGCCTGTCGACGGCCCAGGAGGTCACCATCTGGACCAAGCACACCAGCGGGGTCATGGGCGCGCACATCTGGGCGCCGGAGATCCACTTCATCGACGGCAAGTGGTACATCTACTTCGCCGCCGGCGCCACCAACGACATCTGGGCGATCCGGATGTACGTCCTGGAGGGCACCGGCGCCAACCCGCTGACCGCCACCTGGACGGAGAAGGGGCAGATCAAGACCCAGTGGGAGAGCTTCTCGCTGGACGCCACCACCTTCGTCGTGAACGGCGTGCGCTACCTGGCCTGGGCCCAGCGCGACCCGTCGGTGAACAACAACACGGACATCTACCTCGCGAAGATGGCCAACCCCTGGACCATCACCGGCACTCCGGTGATGCTGTCGCGGCCCACCTATTCCTGGGAGATCGTCGGCTACAAGGTCAACGAGGGTCCGGCGGTGATCCAGCACGGCGGCAAGGTGTTCATGTCGTACTCCGCCAGCGCCACCGACAGCAACTACTGCCTGGGGCTGCTGTCCGCCTCCGCGAGCGCCGACCTGCTCAACACGGCCAACTGGAGCAAGAGTCCCACGCCCGTGTTCACCAGCAACGCCGCGACCAGCCAGTACGGTCCGGGCCACAACTCCTTCACCGTCTCCGAGGACGGCAAGAGCGACATCCTCGTCTACCACGACCGCAGCTACAAGGACATCACCGGCGACCCGCTCAACGACCCCAACCGCCGCACCCGCGTCCAGAAGCTGTACTGGAAGGCCGACGGCACCCCCGACTTCGGCATCCCGGTGGCCGACGGAGTCACGCCGCAGCGCTTCTCGTCGTACAACTTCGCGGACCGTTTCATCCGGCACTGGGAGTACCGCGCCCGCATCGAGGCCAACGTGTCCCCGCTCGCGGACTCGCAGTTCCGCGTGGTCACCGGACTGACCGGCAGCGGCACGGTGTCGCTGGAGTCGGCCAACTTCCCCGGCTACTACCTGCGGCACAAGAACTTCGAGGTGTGGCTGGAGAAGAACGACGGCACGACGCAGTTCGCGGCCGACGCCAGCTTCTACAAGCGGGCGGGACTGGCCGACTCGGCGGGAATCTCGTACGAGTCGTCCAACTTCCCCGGGCGCTACATCCGGCACTACGACTACCTGCTCCAGGTGCAGGTCCCGAGTACGGCGACGGACCGGGGGGACGCCACATTCTACGCCCAGTGACCCAGTAAAACCCCAGGTCAACAACTATAAATACCGCGTATAAATGCCGTTTATACTCGCCATGTATAGTCGCGGCATGCCTTCTCTGACCAAGAAGATGAAAAGAACGGGGGCCGGGTTGCGTGCCGTCGCCGTCTCGGCGGCGGCCGCTTCCCTGCTGGGGGGGCACTCACGGGATGCGACTGCCGCCAGGCGAACGGAGCGGAGTCGGAGTGAATGGGGGGGTGCCCCCTCCGGGGGAGCATAGCGCTGACCTTCGACGCCGGGCCGAGCGAACACTCCGCCCGGCTGCTCGACATCCTGAAGGAGAAGCAGATCCCGGCGACCTTCTTCCTCATGGGCAAAGGGCACATCGACAAGTACCCGCAACTGGTGAAGCGGAGGGCCGACGAGGGCCACGAGGTCGCCAACCACACCTGGAACCACGACCGGCTCACCGAGCTGGAGCCCCAGGAGATCCGCGAGGAACTGGAGCGCCCCAACAAGGAGATAGAGCGCCTGATCGGCAAGCGTCCGACGCTGATGCGGCCGCCCCAGGGCCGTACGCACGACACGGTGCACGAGATCTGCCGCGAGCTGGGGATGGCGGAGGCCCTGTGGAGCGTCACCGCCAAGGACTACCTGACCAAGGACCCCGACCTCATCCACCAGCGCGTCCTCGCGCAGGCGGACCGCGACGGCATCATCCTGCTGCACGACCTCTACGACGGGACCGTGCCGGCGGTGCCCGGGATCATCGACGCGCTGAAGCAACGGGGCTATGTGTTCGTGACCGTGCCGCAACTGCTGGCGCCGGGGCGGGCCGAGGCCGGTGAGGTGTACCGGTAGGGCCGTCCGGTCCGCCGCGCGTGCACGCCCACGTATACGACCGCGCCGATGACCAGCCCTGATTCCTTAAGATCGTCCCGTGGTCACCTTCCTGCTCGAACGCACGGTTCCGCTCCCCCTCGACGAGGCGTGGCGCCGTCTGACGGAGTGGCCCCGCCATGCCCGGGCCGTACCCCTGACCCGGATCAGGGTCACGCCCGCCGCACCGACCCGTGAGGGCACCCTCGTCGTCGCCCGCTCCGGAATCGGCCCCCTCTCCTTCGCCGACCCGATGGAGGTGACGGTGTGGCAGCCGCCCGGAGACGACTCGCCGGGTCTGTGCAGGCTGGAGAAGCGGGGCCGGGTGGTCACGGGCTGGGCCGAGATCGAGGTACGGCCCGGGCCCGGCGGACGCGCGCGGGTGGTGTGGCGGGAGGAGCTCGGGGTGCGGTTCGTGCCGGGGGGCTTGGACGGCGTCGTGGAGCGTACGGCGCGGTACGTGTTCGGGCGCGCGGTGAACCGGCTGCTGCGCAGCGCCTGACCGGCCGATGTCAGTGCCCTCTCCTAGAGTGACCCCGACAGTACGGATCTCGCTCGGGGAGGGCGCGTTGGGGGCCAGCGGCTGGGAGTACATCACCGCGAACAAGGGCGGCGTCGAGGAGTCCTTGGCCGTACTGCACGAAGAGGTCTTCGAAGAGCTGTACGGCCGCGACGACGACTACGGGTCGGTCGAGGAGCTGTGGGCCGACGAGGAGTTCATGGGTGAGGAGGGAACTCACTCGATCCTCGACATCCAGCGGGTCGTCCACACGAGCGCCGCTCCGTCGACGCACGCCGTCGAGGATTACGGGACCCTGCGTCCCATGGCGCCCGACCGGATCCTGCACCACTTCGGCGCCGACCGGCCGACACCCGAACGGTTCCAGGAACTGCTCGACGAGTCGTACGCGGCCATGGACCGCCCGCCGCACGACAGGGGCGGGACACTCCTCGACGAGTGCCGAATGCGGTGGACCGGTCTGTGCGTCGTGCTGTACACCGGCGAGGAGCCGAGCCATCTGGGGATCTTCGGCTACTGGGGCGACTGAACGACGCCACATGGACGGAAGCGGGGGCAAGGGACGTGACACCCAACAAGGTCGAGACGCCGACTGTCGACGAGGTCGAGGCGCTGGCCGTGGACGGGCTGCGGTGGCTGCTGGCCGGCGCGCGGGACGCCGGGGAGGACGGCGGCATCGGCTGGCCCGTCAGGCCCTCCGACGACGAGCTCGAACCCATGCTCTACAACGGCACGGCCGGAATCATCCCGGTCCTCCTGGAAGCATGGCGGCACTTCGACGACGACTCCTACGCGGACGCCGCCCTGCGCGCCGTACGCGGGCTGGCGGAGTCCGTCGAGCGCGTGGAGGACGACTCGCTCTACTTCGGCCGCACCGGAACGGCCCTCGTGCTGCGTGCCGTTCACGACGACCTGCGCGACGCGGCCGCTGGAGCCGCCAGCGACCGTGCCCTGGAGTTGGTGCGGGCGCGCTTCGACGGAACGCGCTGGAGTGAATGGTTCGACCTGATGGGCGGGAACGCGGGGATCGGCCTGGGCGCGCTCATTGCCGGGGCTGAGGACCTGGCGGTCCGAGCGGTGGAGCCGTATGCCCGCACGGCCGAGGAGACCGCGGCCGGGGTCCACTGGGCCTGGGTGGACCGACCGGACGCGGTCGCCCGCATGCACCACATGTCGCACGGCACGCTCGGCGTCGTGTACGGGCTCGCCGCCGTCGGTCACGCGACCGGCCGCACGGACCTGGTGGACCTCGCTCTCGCCGGTGCCGCAGACGTGGTCGCCCGCGACGAGGCCGGCCCCGACGGTTTCCTCGTTCCCCACTCCGACCCGTGGGACCGCCCCCGCGACGTCGTCGAGCGGTACAACTACGGCTGGTGCCACGGCCCCACCGGCGACGCCCAGGTCTTCCGCCTGCTACGGGACCTCACCGCCGACCCCACCTGGTCGGCCCTCGCCGACCGCTGCTGGCACACCGTCACCCACTCCGGGCTGCCCGAGCGGCTGCGCCCCGGCTTCTGGGACAACAACGGCCGTTGCTGCGGCACGGCGGGCGTCCTGGCCCTCGCCTGTGACCGCATCGCCGAGCAGGGCGACTCCCCCGAGTTCGCCCAGCTCCTCGTCACCGACATCGCCGCCCGCGCCACCCGCGACGCGGAGGGCGCCCGCTGGTCGAACGTCGAGCACCGGGCCGACCCGAGCGCCCTCGAACCGGAGACCGGGTGGGCGATGGGCAACGCGGGCATCGTGCGGGAACTGCTGCGCTTCGTACGGGTCGTGCGGGGCGGCGAGCCGGACTACGCGTTCACCTGGCCGGACCAGCCGACCGTGCGCCGCCGCTAGCCGGGCGATCGCGTGGGCTCGGGCCGGCTCACGCCACCGACCCGATCCGCCCCACCGCCGAAGACGACGCGTCATGGTGGATCGGGGTATGCGCGCCGGTGAGGGAAACCCCGCTGCCGCCCCGCCGGTCGGCGACGATCTCCGAGGCGATCGACAGGGCCGTCTCCTCGGGCGTACGGGCGCCGAGGTCCAGCCCGATGGGGGACCGCAGCCGCGCCAGCTCCAGCTCGGTCACGCCGACTTCGCGCAGCCTCTCGTTGCGGTCCAGGTGGGTGCGGCGGGAGCCCATCGCGCCGACGTACGCGACCGGCAGACGCAGCGCGAGCTGGAGCAGGGGTACGTCGAACTTGGCGTCGTGGGTGAGGACGCACAGGACCGTCCGGGCGTCGACGGACGTCCGCTCCAGGTACTTGTGCGGCCACTCGACGACGATCTCGTCCGCCTCCGGGAAGCGGGCCTTCGTCGCGAAGACCGGGCGGGCGTCGCACACGGTCACGCGGTAGTTCAGGAACTTGCCGATGCGCACCAGCGCCGACGCGAAGTCGATCGCGCCGAAGACGATCATCCGGGGCGCCGGGACCGAGGACTCGACCAGCACCGTGAGCGGGGCCCCGCAGCGCGAGCCCTGTTCGCCGATCTCCAGGGTGCCGGTGCGGCCCGCGTCGAGGAAGGCGCCCGCCTCCGCCGCGACCGTGCGGTCCAGTTCGGGGTGGGCACCGAAGCCGCCCTCCGGGGAGCCGTCGGGGCGGACCAGCAGGGCGCGGCCCTTCAGCTCGTCCGGCCCCGACACGATCCGTGCCACCGCCGCCGCCTCCCCGCTCGCGGCCGCCCGCAGCGCGGCCGCGAGAACCGGGCGGGACGGGTCGGCGGCCCGTACCGGCGTGACCAGGATGTCGATGACGCCTCCGCAGGTCAGACCGACCGCGAAGGCGTCCTCGTCGCTGTAGCCGAAGCGCTCCAGGACCGTCTCGCCGTCCTGCAGCGCCTGCTGGCACAGCTCGTAGACCGCGCCCTCCACACAGCCGCCGGAGACCGACCCGATCGCCGTACCGTCGGCGTCCACCGCGAGCGCGGCGCCGGGCTGGCGGGGTGCGCTGCCGCCGACCGCCACCACGGTGGCCACGGCGAAGTCGCGTCCCTGCTCGACCCACCGGTGCAGCTCTTCGGCGATGTCCAGCATCTGTCGGTCTCCTAACAGCGGTTGTGCGGAGGGCGGTTCACACTGACCGGCGCACCGGCTAGTGCACGCCCATCCAGCTCTCAATGGGATTGAGGGCGAAATAGACCAGGAAGATCCCTGTCAGGGCCCACATGAACGCCCCGATCTCCCGTGCCTTGCCCTGAGCGATCTTGATGGCGACGTACGAGATGACGCCGGCCGCGACACCGGCCGTGATCGAGTACGTGAACGGCATGATCACGACGGTGAGGAACACCGGGATCGCGGTGGCCCGGTCGGACCAGTCCACGTGCCGCGCGTTCATCATCATCATGGCGCCGATCACCACCAGGGCAGCGGCCGCCACCTCGCCCGGCACGATCGCCGTGAGCGGCGTGAAGAACAGACAGGCCGCGAAGAACAGGCCGGTGACGACCGAGGAGAGACCCGTACGGGCCCCCTCGCCCACACCGGTCGCCGACTCGACGAACACCGTCTGGCCGGACGCGCCGGACACACCGCCGATCGCACCGCCCGCACCGTCGATGAACAGCGCCTTGGACAGGCCCGGCATCCGGCCCTTGTCGTCGGCGAGCTTGGCCTCGGTGCCGACGCCGATGATCGTCGCCATCGCGTCGAAGAACCCGGCGAGCACGAGCGTGAAGACGATCATGCCGACCGTCATCGCGCCGACCTCGCCCCAGCCGCCGAACTCGACGTTGCCGAAGATCGAGAAGTCCGGCATGGAGACGGCACTGCCGTGCAGTTCGGGAGCGCCGCTGGCCCACTGCTTGGGGTCGATGACGTCGAAGGCGTTGAGGACGAGCGCCAGGACGGTGCCGCCGACGATGCCGATCAGGATCGCGCCGGGTATGCCGCGGGCCTGGAGCATGAAGATCGCGAGGAGGGTGACGGCGAAGAGCAGCACCGGCCAGCCGGCCAGTTCACCGGCCGGGCCGAGGGTGACCGGGGTCGCCTCGCCCTGGTGCACGAAGCCGGCCTTGTAGAAGCCGATGAGGGCGACGAACAGGCCGATGCCCATGGTGATCGCGTGCTTCAGCGCGAGCGGGATCGCGTTCATGATCATCTCACGCAGGCCGGTGACGACCAGCAGCATGATGACCACGCCGTACATCACACACATGCCCATGGCCTGCGGCCAGGTCATCTGCGGGGCGACCTGCGAGGCGAGGACGCCGGAGACGGAGAGGCCGGCGGCGAGGGCCAGCGGCACCTTGCCGAAGAAGCCCATCAGCAGCGTGGTGAAGGCCGCCGCGAACGCGGTCGCGGTGATCAGCGCCTTCTGGGCGAGCGTGTCCCCTGCCGCGTCCTTGCCGGACAGGATCAAAGGATTGAGCAGGAGGATGTACGCCATCGCCATGAAGGTGGTGACGCCGCCGCGCACCTCGCGCGCGACCGTCGATCCTCGGTGGGATATGTGGAAGTACCGATCGAGCCACGACCTGCCGGCCGGGACGCGGGTTCCTTCACCCGCGTCTTCGGCCGACGTCGTCGGCTCCAGTGACTGCTGGGTCATGTGGGGCCTACTCCCAAGGTTCAAAGGGGCACCCGCGTCGACCGCCCTGACGGTCGGCCAACCACGCATGTGGCGCGGGATTTGGGAAGGTGCTTCGGCCGCACGACCCGGGGGACGGCCCGAGACGAACGAACAGGATCTGTGGAGCTGTACTGCGGGGGAGTCAAGTTCCGCGAGCAGTGCGGTACTTGGTTCCTCCGGGCGGCGCGGCGAAGTGTGACGTTCCCGGCACCGCCCGGAGAGCCTTGCTGGATTCCTTGCGGAATTCCTCGCTGATTTCCTACGCCGTGCCGGTGAGGTGTTCCGGCCGTACCGGCGTGCGGTTCAGCTCCAGGCCCGTCGCGTTCCGGATCGCCGCGAGGACGGCCGGGGTCGACGACAGGGTGGGGGCCTCGCCGATGCCCCGCAGCCCGTACGGGGCGTGGTCGTCGGCGAGTTCGAGCACGTCGACGGGGATGGTCGGCGTGTCGAGGATGGTGGGGATCAGGTAGTCCGTGAAGGACGGGTTCCTGACCTTGGCCGTCTTGGGGTCGACGATGATCTCCTCCATGACCGCCACCCCGAGACCCTGGGTCGTACCGCCCTGGATCTGGCCGATGACGGACAGCGGGTTGAGCGCCTTGCCGACGTCCTGGGCGCAGGCCAGCTCGATGACCTTGACCAGGCCGAGCTCGGTGTCCACCTCGACGACGGCGCGGTGCGCGGCGAAGGAGTACTGGACGTGGCCGTTGCCCTGGCCGGTGCGCAGGTCGAAGGCCTCGGTCGGACGGTGCCGCCACTCGGCCTCGATCTCGACGGCCTCGCCTTCGAGCACGTCGACCAGGTCGGCGAGCACTTCGCCGCCGTCGGTGACGACCTTGCCGCCCTCCAGGAGCAGTTCGGCGGTGGCCCAGGCGGGGTGGTAGGAGCCGAACTTGCGGCGCCCGAGCTCCAGGACCTTCTCGCGGACCAGCTCGCAGGAGTTCTTGACCGCGCCGCCGGTGACGTACGTCTGGCGCGACGCGGACGTCGAGCCGGCCGAGCCGACCTGCGTGTCCGCCGGGTGGATCGTCACCTGGGTGACGCCCAGCTCGGTGCGGGCGATCTGGGCGTGGACGGTGACCCCGCCCTGGCCGACCTCGGCCATGGCCGTGTGCACGGTCGCGACGGGCTCGCCGCCGATGACCTCCATGCGCACCTTGGCGGTGGAATAGTCGTCGAAGCCCTCGGAGAAGCCGACGTTCTTGATGCCGACCGCGTAGCCGACACCGCGTACGACGCCTTCACCGTGCGTGGTGTTGGACAGACCGCCCGGCAGCTGCCGTACGTCCGCGCCCTCGCTGGACTCCCACTGGCGCTCCGGCGGCATGGGCATCGCCTTGACGCGGCGCAGGAGTTCGGCGACCGGCGCCGGGGAGTCGACCGGCTGCCCGGTCGGCATGATGGTCCCCTGCTCCATGGCGTTGCGCTGCCGGAACTCGATGGGGTCCATGCCCAGTTGCTTCGCCACCTTGTCCATCTGCGCCTCGTAGGCGAAGCACGCCTGGACCGCGCCGAAGCCGCGCATGGCGCCGCAGGGCGGGTTGTTGGTGTAGAGGGCGATGGCCTCGATGTCGACGTCCTCGACGACGTACGGGCCGATGGCCAGCGAAGAGGCGTTGCCGACGACCGCGGGGGACGCGGAGGCGTACGCGCCGCCGTCCAGCACGATCCTGCACTTCACGTGCGTGAGCTTGCCGTCCTTCGTGGCGCCGTGCTCGTAGTAGAGCTTGGCGGGGTGGCGGTGGACGTGCCCGAAGAAGGACTCGAAGCGGTTGTAGACGATCTTGACGGGCTTCCCGGTCCGCATCGCCAGCAGGCACGCGTGGATCTGCATCGACAGGTCCTCGCGGCCACCGAAGGCGCCGCCGACACCGGACAGCGTCATCCGGACCTTGCGCTCGGGCAGGCCGAGGACCGGGGCGATCTGCTTCAGGTCGCTGTGCAGCCACTGGGTGGCGATGTAGAGGTGGACGCCGCCGTCCTCGTCCGGCACGGCGAGGCCGGACTCGGGGCCGAGGAAGGCCTGGTCCTGCATGCCGAAGGTGTACTCGCCCCTGACGACGACGTCGGCCTTCTTGGCGGCCTCCGCCGCGTCGCCGCGGAAGATCGGCTGGCGGTGGACGATGTTCGGGTGCGGTACGTGGCCGCTGTGGTGGTCGTCGCGGCCCTCGTGAACGAGGATCGCGTCCGGGGCGGTCGCGGAGGCCTCGTCGGTGATGACGGGCAGCTCGCGGTAGTCGACCTTGATCTTGGCGGCGGCGCGGCGCGCGGTCTCCGGGTGGTCGGCGGCCACGATCGCGACCGGCTCACCGTGGTGGCGTACCTTGCCGTGCGCCAGGACCGGGGTGTCCTGGATCTCCAGGCCGTAGTTCTTCACGTCGGTCGGCAGGTCGTCGTACGTCATGACGGCGTAGACACCCGCCATCGCCAGCGCCTCGCTCGTGTCGATGGACACGATCTCGGCGTGCGCGACGGTGGAGCGGAGGATCTGCCCCCAGAGCATGTCCTCGTGCCACATGTCGGACGAGTACGCGAACTCGCCGGTGACCTTGAGGGTGCCGTCCGGGCGGAGCGTCGACTCGCCGATGCCGCCCTTGGTCTGGGACCCCTGGGTGATCTTCGTGGGAGCGCCATTGGTGGGCATGTCGCTCAGACCGCCTCTCCCTGCCGGGCGGCCGCGAGGCGGACCGCGTCCATGATCTTCTCGTACCCGGTGCAGCGGCACAGGTTGCCCGACAGCGCCTCGCGGATGTCCGCGTCGCTCGGGTTCGGGTTCCGCTCCAGCATCTCGTCGGCGGCCACCAGCAGCCCCGGCGTGCAGAAGCCGCACTGGACGGCGCCGGCGTCGATGAACGCCTGCTGGATCGGGGAGAGTTCGGTGCCCTCACCGGTCTGCGAGTCCTGTCCCTTGGCCGCCCAATGCTGGGCATCCTGCAGGGAGGTCCCACAGGCACCGGAGGCGCAACCGCCGCCCTCTGCCCGCTGCTTGGCGTAGTCGGCGAGCCCCTCGACGGTGACGACCTCACGGCCCTCGGCCTGCCCGGCGGCCACCAGGCACGAACACACCGGAACCCCGTCCAGCCGGACGGTGCAGGACCCGCACTCGCCCT
The DNA here is from genome assembly GCF_041261225.1 of Streptomyces sp. V4I8. GTDB lineage: Bacteria > Actinomycetota > Actinomycetes > Streptomycetales > Streptomycetaceae > Streptomyces. The sequence continues at coordinate 8,072,646 of NZ_JBGCCN010000001.1, read as the reverse complement.
GCTCACAGGCGTTCTTGGACCCGGGAAGGCCCATCCGCTCCCTCAGTACGTACAGCAGGGACTCGCCCTCCCACACATCGTCGGCTTCCTGCGGACGTCCATTGACAGTGAAGTTGACGCGCATCAGGCGACTCCCTCCGTGCGGGCGGCGGTGCCGCGGTACGACTCCCAGGTCCAGGTCAGCGTGCGGCGCGCCATGACGCCGACCGCGTGGCGGCGGTAGCTCGCCGTGCCCCGGACGTCGTCGATCGGGTTGCAGGCGCCGGAGCACAGCTCCGCGAACTGCTTGGCGACCGACGGGGTGATGATCTTGCCGTTGTCCCAGAAGCCGCCCTCTTCGAGCGCGGCGTTCAGGAACTCCTCGGCGGCCTTGGCCCGGACGGGCGTAGGAGCGGCGGAACCGATCCCGGTACGAACGGTCCGCGTCTCGGGGTGCAGCGCGAGCCCGAAGGCACACACGGCGATGACCATGGCGTTCCTGGTCCCCACCTTGGAGTACTGCTGCGGCCCGTCGGCCTTCTTGATGTGCACGGCCCGGATGAGCTCATCGGCGGCCAGCGCGTTGCGCTTCACGCCGGTGTAGAACTCGTCGATCGGGATACGGCGGCTGCCGCGCACCGACTCGACCTCGACCTCGGCGCCCGCCGCGAGGAGGGCGGGGTGGGCGTCGCCGGCCGGGGAGGCGGTGCCGAGGTTGCCGCCGACGCCGCCGCGGTTGCGGATCTGCGGGGAGGCGACCGTGTGCGAGGCGAGGGCGAGGCCCGGCAGCTCGGCGCGCAGGTTCTCCATGACGCGGGTGTACGGGACGGAGGCGCCGAGCCGCACGCTGTCCTCGCCGACCTCCCACTCGTAGAGGTCGCCGATGCGGTTCAGGTCGAGGAGGTACTCGGGCCGGCGGTGGTCGAAGTTGATCTCGACCATCACATCGGTGCCACCCGCAATCGGCACAGCGGTGGGGTGCTCGGCCTTCGCGGCGAGCGCCTCCTCCCAGCTGGCGGGGCGAAGGAAGTCCATGACCGGCTCTCTTCTTCGTCTCGTGGGGTCGTACGGTTTGAGCCAGATCAGGTGCGGCGGGCCCGGCTCGTTCATGTGCTGTTAACGCGCATTGACGTCAGTACACAGCGCCGTGCTCCACCGGGGTCAGTCACGGAAACCATGAAGGAGTTGGCTGGCCAGGGTGGGCATCTTGTAGATTCGTATGAACGGAGGCCACCAGTAACCTCCACGCTTTTCTCTGGAAACATCGGGCACGAGCCTGTGACCTGGGGCACCGTCCGAAAGACGACGAGCACCGCCCCCGGCGCCGCTCATCGGCCCGCAGACCGGGCCTCATCCACAGCCCCATCAAGCTCATCAAGATTCATCGTAGATTTCGAGACAAAGAACGGCGGCGACGAGAATGCGGCTGCGCGCACTGCTGGACACCGACGCGCTGGGCCTCAAGCTGCTCGGCGGCGAGGACGAGCTGGACCGCACCGTGCGCGGTGTGATGACCACCGACCTCAGGGACCCCAGCCGCTACCTCTCCGGCGGTGAGCTGGTGCTCACGGGGCTGGCCTGGCGCCGCGACTCCGCGGACTCCGAGCCTTTCGTCCGTCTCCTGGCCCAGGCCGGCGTGGCGGCGCTGGGGGCCGGAGAGGCCGAACTGGGCGACATCCCCGACGACCTGGTCCTGGCCTGCGCCCGCCACCGCCTGCCGCTCTTCGCGGTGCACGAGTCGGTGGCGTTCGCGACGATCACCGAGCATGTCGTACGGCAGGTGAGCGGCGAGCGCGCCGGGGACCTGGCGGCCGTGGTCGACCGGCACCGCCGGATGATGACGTCGGGCCCGGCGGGCGGCGGCCCGGACGTGGTCCTGGACCTCCTCGGCTCGGACCTGGACCTGCGGGCGTGGGTGCTGTCGCCGACGGGCCGGCTCATCGCGGGCTCGAAGGTCGGAGGCCCGGCGCTGGCCCCCGAGGTGTGCGCGAGACTGGCGGCGGAGCATCTGACGGCCGCCCGCACGGGCCGCCGCGGCCCCCACCGCCTGCCCCTCGGCAACACGCAGTACTCCCTCTTCCCGATCCGCAGCACGGGCCGCTCGGCGCAGGCCGCACGGGACGTGCGCGAGACGGTGCTGTCGGAGTGGCTGCTGGCCGTGGAGGCGGACGCGAGCGACTGGCCGGAGGAGCGCCTCGACCTGCTCCAGGGCGTCACCCAGCTCATCGCGGTGGAACGCGACCGCCGCGACGCGGCACGCACGGTCCGCCGCCGCCTCGCCCAGGAGGTCCTCGAACTGGTCCAGACGGGCGCCGCGCCCGCCGAGATCGCCGCACGCCTGCGCGTCGCGGCCCCGGTCCTGCTGCCCGGCCTGGGGGCGGCCCCGCACTGGCAGGTGGTCGTGGCCCGGGTCGAGTGGGAGGGCGGCGACATCGAGGAGGAGGGCCCGATCGCCCAGTCCCTCCTGGAGGAGATCCTCGTCGACCCCCTCGCCACCGGCCCCGAACCGTCCGACCGCATCGCCGTGGCCCACACCGGCGACGAGGCGATCGCCCTGGTCCCCCTCCCGGCGGTCTCGGCGGAACACGACGGCTCGGAAGCCGGCATCCTCGCCGACGCGCTCCTGGACTCGGTCCGCGACGCCCTGTCGGCGGGCCTCGACGGCGACGGCCGGGTCACGCTCGGCGTGAGCGCGGCGGTGCACTCGGCGGAGGGCCTGCGCGGCGCCCTGGAGGAGGCCCGGCACGCCCGCCGGGTGGCCGCGGCACGCCCCGGCCGGGTCTGCGCGGCGGGTCACCAGGAACTGGCCTCCCACGTCCTCCTCCTCCCCTTCGTCCCGGACGACGTCCGCCGGGCCTTCACCGCCCGCCTCCTGGACCCCCTCCGCGACTACGACCGCCGCCACCGCGCCGAGCTCATCCCCACCCTCGAAGCCTTCCTCGACTGCGACGGCTCCTGGACCCGCTGCGCGACCCGTCTCCACCTGCACGTCAACACACTGCGCTACCGAGTGGGCAGGATCGAGCAGTTGACGGGTCGGGACCTCTCCCGGCTGGAGGACAAGCTGGATTTCTTCTTGGCATTGCGCATGAGTTGACCTCGCTCCCCTCCCCCGCCGGACGGCACCAAGTGCCGCCGCTGTCCCACGACTTTGTGAAATCCTTCACCCACCCTCTTGGCCGAACCCGGCGATCCGTGCTGAGATGCCGCCACCACTCAACAGCTCGATGGCGTGCTCGGGGAGGGCGAGGTGGCGTATACCGCCATGTCTGGTAACGGAACGACCGCCGGTGACGATCCACTCCAGACCGCGGTATGGCGGCTGCGCTCACGCGCGTGCTGGGCGGACGCGGCGGCCCTGCTACAGCCGGTCACCGCGCCGGCCGCGCTCCAGCGGGCCGCGCTGCTGGTGGAGCGATGTCTCTACACCGAGCAGGGCTGGGAGGAGGCCGAGGACGCGTTGCGTACGGCCGAGGCGCTCGCCCACAGTGACGAAGAGCGGGGCGCGGCCGCTTGTGAACGCGGGCAACTTGCCTACGCGGCCACGCTGCACTCCGTGCGCGACCGGGCCGACGAGGCGCGGGCCGCGCTGGGGAGGGCGGCGGCGCTGATCCCTCCGGGGGCTGCGGGGAGGGCGTTGCTGGACTTCCGACGCGGGCTCCTGGCGGAGAACCTCGCCCGCTCGCCCCAAGCGGCGCGCGCGGCATACCGCCGCGCACACGCGGGCGCGACGGCCCACGCCGACCCCCTCCTCCTCTCCTTCACCTGGCGCCATCTCGCCGGACTCGCCCTGCGCGACGGCGAGTTGGCGGAGGCCCGCCACGGCTTCGCCGAGTCCCTGCGCATCCGTGAGGAACTGGGCTATCTGGTGGGCACCGCCCCCGCGCTGGCGTCCCTGGCCGACGCGGAGTCCGAGCCGGAGGCCGCGCGGCTCCGCGAGGAGGCTCGCCGCCTGTTCCGCCTCCTGGGCGGCGTCCCCACCTGGCTGGCCCGCCAACTGGCCCCGATGCCACCCGCGGCGGCGTAACGCGCCCTGGTCTCCCTCGCCCCCGCCGCCCCTACCCATCCCATCCCCCCGGGGCTCCGCCCCTTCGACCCCGCCAGGGGGCTCCGCCCCCTGGACCCCCATCGGCCTGCCGGCTCGTCCTCAAACGCCGGACGGGCTGAGAATGCCTGGACCGGCGCCGAAGGGTGGCCGCCGCCGGAGGCGAGGCGAAGCCCCTGCGGGGGCGTGGGGTGAGGCACCTGTGAGGCGAAGCCCGTTGGGACGAAGTCCCCTGAGGGCGGGAGGCGGTGGTCCCACGAGCCCGCAGTCGCCCACGGCGGCAAGGGGACGCGTCGGGGGGTGTCCGCCCGCAGAGTCCGGTGTCAAGAAACGGCACCTCTCACGCAAGGCCAGCCCGCCGGACCGAGGACGGACACCCCCCGGCGCGGCTCCGGCCCACCCACCGGGCGTACCGCGCTACGCGAACCCCCACTCACCGAGACGGGCCGCCGCAGGCATCTCCCGCGAAATGTCCCCCCACCAGCACCCGCACCCCGTCCACATCCCCGGCGATCAACGCATCCAGCAGCGCCATGTGTTCCGCCGCGTCCGCAAGGAGGTCGGCGTGGCGGCCCGACGGACGGGCATGGGTCTCCAGGGGCCACTGGGCGCGGCGGTGGAGGTCGTCCGCGATCTGGACGAGTTGTTCGTTGCCGCAGAGGGAGAGCACGGCGCGATGGAAGGTACGGTCTGTCTCCGCGTAGGTCGCCCGGCAGCCGGTCGACGCCGCGCGGACCGTCGCCTCGGCCAACGGCCGTAGCTCCGCCCAGCGTTCGGCGGGAACCGTACGGGCCAGCCGCAGCATCACCGGAATCTCGATCAGCGCGCGCACCTCGGCGAGTTCGGCCAACTCCCGGGCGCCACGCTCGACCACCCGGAACCCCCGGTTGGGGACGACCTCGACGGCGCCCTCCTGCGCGAGCTGCTGCATGGCCTCACGGACCGGCGTCGCGGAGACGCCGAAGCGATCGCCGAGGGCGGGGGCCGAGTAGACCACCCCGGGCATCAGTTCACCGGTGACCAGCGCGGTACGCAGCGCGTCGAGCACCTGCCCCCGCACCGAGGCCCGCTGAACAACGGTCCGCGGTCGCGGAATAGGCGCTTCACTGTGGACGTGCTCACCACGAGCCGCCGGCACCGAGGGACTCCGGCCCAGATCCACATCCCGGCCCCGGTCCACATCCTCGCCCCGACCCCGGCCCCGGCCCACGTCCAAGTCCGCGGCCCGCCCCTGCGACGGCACCCGCGCCTCGCCGGCACCGGCAGCAGCCCCACGCCCCGCCTCCGAAACCGGCGGATTCCCCGTCCCCGCGGAGCCCTGCGCGCCCTGCTTCACGGGTCCTCCTCCGGACGTATCGGTACTTGGGGTCATTACGGCTGGTTGTTACTCGCCCGTCAAGCACCTTAGGCGCAGAACACGACAGTTCAAATCGCAGCGATCTTGGGTAAGGTAAGCCTTACCTTCAAAGTCTCGCGGATCGGCGGTCCAGTATGCCTGTGCCCCCCTCGGCCCTAGCGGACGCTTACACCCGCCTCACCGAGGTCTTCCCGGGACTCGACATCACCCAGCCCTCCGCCGACGCACCACTCCCCCACCACGGCGACTGGATCACCGCCACCGCGCTCGCAGAGGGCGGCACCGGCCTCGACACCTTCCTGGCCTGGGACGACGCGCAGATACTGCGCGACTACGGACAGTCCGCACGCGCGGACGTCGTCGCCAGCTTCGGCCTGCACCGGTACGCCTGGCCCGCCTGCCTGCTGATCACCGTGCCGTGGTTCCTGCTCCGCCGCGTCCCCCGCTTCCCCGTGACGCATGTCTCGTACGACCGCACGGCCCCCGGCCTCCCCATGGGCCGCCTGGCGGCCCGCCCCGCCACGTTCGCCTGCCTCCCCGGCGACCCGGCCGCCACCCTGCCCGGCGCGAGGGTCGTACCCGACGAGGAAGCACTGCGCGCCGAGGTGCGGGCCGCCGTCGCCGAGCACCTCGAACCGGTCCTCGCGGGATTCGGGCCCCGCATGCGGCGTCGCGGGCGCGCACTGTGGGGCATGGCGACCGACGAGGTCGTCGAGGGCCTCTGGTACGTCGCCCACCTGTTCGGCGACGGGGAGCAGGAGCGGGCGCAGCGCGAGCTGGAGCTGCTCCTGCCGGGCGCGACGCGGCCGTACGTCGGCTCGGCCGCCTTCCGTGAACTCTCCGGCCCGAACGGCGAGGCGCTGCCCACCCGGGACCGGGCGAGCTGCTGCATGTTCTACACACTGCGCCCCGAGGACACCTGCCCCACCTGCCCGCGCACCTGCGACGCGGACCGGGTCACCAAGCTTCTGGCCGCCGCCAGTTGAGGCACCCTCAGGAACGGGCGTAAGCCGCCGTGCCGTAAGATCACCCGCGAGCAGGACACCCGTTACGGTTACAGGCGTTTCACAGATTCCTCACTTCACGCAGGAACTTTCCGTGGAACCACCCGCACGGGTAGTGTTGTTCGAACTCAACTCCCGCCCCTCAAGCGGCAGTTCGAGCAGAAAGCCGCCCTGGGCATTCCCTTGCACTTCCTTGGCGGCCTCTTGCCCCGAAACCCCCTGAGGGCCAGTGGGATTGGGCCACTATGGCGGGCGTTACGCCCTATCCCAATGCAAGGGACCCCAGATGAGATTGACCGACATATCGCTGAACTGGTTGCTTCCGGGCGCCGTCCTGCTCCTGGGCCTGCTGGTGGCGATAGCGGTGCTCCGGCGCGGGAAGGCCACCACGGGGAAGGACACGAGCGCCGACGACTCGTGGGAGCGCAGCGAGGAGCGCCGCAGGCGCAAGGAAGCCATATACGGCACCGCCTCCTATGTGCTGCTGTTCTGCTGCGCGGCCGTGGCCGCCGCGCTCTCCTTCCACGGTCTGGTCGGCTTCGGCGAACAGAACCTCGGCCTCCACAACGGCTGGCAGTACCTCGTGCCGTTCGGTCTGGACGGCGCCGCGATGTTCTGTTCCGTCCTCGCGGTGCGCGAGGCCAGCCACGGTGACGCGGCCCTCGGCTCCCGGATACTCGTATGGACCTTCGCGGCCGCCGCGGCCTGGTTCAACTGGGTGCACGCGCCCAGGGGCATCGGCCACGACGGCGCCCCGCACTTCTTCGCCGGTATGTCCCTCTCCGCCGCGGTCCTCTTCGACCGGGCGCTGAAGCAGACCCGCCGCGCCGCCCTGCGCGAGCAGGGTCTGGTGCCGAGGCCCCTCCCGCAGATCCGGATCGTCCGCTGGCTGCGGGCCCCCCGCGAGACCTACAAGGCCTGGTCGCTGATGCTCCTGGAGGGCGTGCGCAGCCTGGACGAGGCGGTCGACGAGGTCCGCGACGACAAGCGGAAGAAGGACGAGACCCGCATGCGCCGCCGCGAGCAGCAGCGCATGGAGCGCGCCCAGCTGAAGGCCATCAGCCGGGGCCACCGCGGCTTCGTCGGCCGTGGCGGCCGCCAGGGCGAGACGCAGGCTCTGGAGCGTGCGTCGACTCAGGTCACCGCGGAGCCTGCCATATCCGCGGAGCAGCTGCCCGTACGGTCACGTCCCTCGCTTCAGCCCGTACGCACCGGTTCTGACCCGGTCGCCGTCGACCTCACCGCGGAGGACGACACAATGGCGCTGCCACGGCTCGACTCCCTGGAGCGCAAGCTCAAGGATCTTGAGCAGCAGTTCGGCTGAGCACGCCACTCATCGACGGGAAGGGGCGCGACCCGAGGCTCGGGTCGCGCCCCTTCCCGTGTCGGACGGCACCGGCACCGAGCGTCACGCGGCGTCCGCGTCGAGTTCGAACCACACCGCCTTCCCCACCCCGTGCGGCTGGACGCCCCAGGCGTCCGCGAGGGACTGGACCAGGACCAGGCCTCTGCCGTTCGTACCGTCGTCGGCGATCGGTACGCGCAGTCTGGGCCGCCGGGCCACGAAGTCCCGCACCTCCACCCGGAGTCCGTCCGGTCCGACGGTCGCCGTCAGGACCGCCTCATGGTCGGTGTGGACGATCGCGTTGGTGACGAGCTCGCTGGTCAGCAGTTCGGCTATGTCCGATCGTCCGGGCCTCCCCCAGTGCCGCAACAGGTCGCGCAGCGCCCTGCGCGCCTCCGGTACGGCCCGTAGGTCCGCCCGCCCGAGTCTGCGCCTGAGCTGCGGCGTCCGCGCGAGTTCCCCCGCACTCGCGGCCTGGTCCTCCACTGTCTCCACCGAGGAGGCCCCGTACGCTATGGGACCGCCCCCTCGTGCCTGCCTCTTCATGACCCCCGCCCGCGTGCCGATGTCGGTTCCCCTCCTGGCTCGAACACGTTCACGGGATCCATTTCCCGATGGAACCGGCGCCAGTCATGTCGAATCGTCAACGACCGGGTGTTCGGCCAAGGTTGGAGCGGCGCACGCCGGGTGCATGAAACCCGGAACGTCACCCACCGGACGCCGGGAAGCCGCCCTGCGCGACGAGCGGACCGAGTCGGCCACCGGCCACGGCGCGGCTTGCGGACCGAGGGCGGGCGCCGGGTGGGAGGAGGCGGGGCGGTTCATCCGTTCCCGGCGGGAGCGGCCCGACCAGGGCAGTCCCGCACGGCTTCGAGCCGACGTGCGCACGGGCGTCCGGACCGGAGGAGATCGCCCCGCCCGCCGATTCCCCGCTACCGTTCCGGCCGTATGTGACGCGGGCATGGGGCAGTTGAGAGCTCGACATCGAGGCGCCGTCGACGCCGACGCCCCGTGCCGAGCCCGCGCCCCACGAAACTGGCCGGAATTCGCTTGTTCAGCAGCCCTCGATGTCCGTCGGTGATGCGGGGCCGCCCGCCCGACCCCCGTCCGGGAGGGCGGCCCCGCTGGTCCGGTGGGCCGGTGCCGCGCCGGTCAGTAGAGCTTGTTGACCGCGGTGGTGGTCGTCTTCCTGAAGGCCTTCACCGGCGCGTGTGTGAAGTCGCCCATCTGTCCCCACTGCACGACGGTCACGGTGCCGCCGTCCCGGCCGACGGAGAGGAGGTGGATGTCCATGGCACCCCACGAGGCACGGGTCGCGAAGCCGTGGACGCGGGCGCCCTCCTCGACCGGCAGGCTGCCGTAGCTCTTGTAGTCGGCCTCGATGTCCGGGGCGGCGTCCATGCGGGCGACACAGCGCTTGATCTCCTTGTCGAGGCGGGTGGCGAGCGCCTTGGCCTTGGCGCTGTCGCCCACCACGACGTTGAGCTGCTGGGCGTTGGTCTCCAGCTCGGTGCGGAAGGTGCGGTAGCGGGAGTCGTAGGCGAGCAGCGACTCGCCGAAGCAGTACTGCATCTCCTCCGGGACGCCGTCGGTGACCTTGTCGGCGGTCCAGGCGGAGGAAGGGTGCGGCGGGAGTTGGGACGCCGACAGGAACTTCGGCGCGGGCGCCTTGGTCGCGGCGCCGGCAGGCGCAGCGGTGAGTGCGGCGCCGGCGGCGAGAGTCGCGACGGCGAGTGCGGCGAGCGCGCCGGTTCGAGTGCGCTTGGGCATGGGTGTCCCCCGTGAATGAGATGAGTGAGAAGAGTCAGATGAGAGCGTGAGCGATCGAAAGTGGTCGTCACCTACGGCGGATGGTCCGTCCGGCCCTGGTCGGTGCGACACCAAGAGCATCAGCCGCCACAGCGGGCCGCCGCAAGCTCCCGCACCCGATCCGCGACGGTGGAACCATCCCAGCCCTTCTGACGTGCAGGTATATGGAGTGCCTGGGATGCCGTCCCGGGACGGTGAGGACACGGGGGAACGGTGTCTGCAGCACAGGACGACGACGTCCAGGAGTTCGCGGCGTCGCTCAGGCGCCTGAAGGACCGCACCGACCGCAGCTACGGACAGCTGGCCCGCCGTCTGAACATGAACACCTCGACGCTGCACCGCTACTGCGCCGGTGACGCGGTCCCCCTCGACTTCGCCCCCGTGGAACGGTTCGCCGCGTTGTGCGAGGCGACCCCGGAGGAGCGGCTGGAGCTGCACCGCCGCTGGATCCTGGCGGTGGCGGCGCGCCAGCGGTCGCGGACGGCGGCTCCCCCGGCGACGGGCGGCACGGACGGCGCCCCCTCCGCCACGGAAGGTCCGCCGGACGACTCCCCCGCACCGGTCCGCGAAGAGCCTGCACCGGGCGCGCCTGCTCACCGCCCTTGGTACCGGCGAAGGCGCCTCCTGGTCTCCGCTGCCGTGGCGACGGCCCTCCTCGCCACCCTGGGGAGCCTCTCCGCTCTGCCGGACGACGACCGTTCCCGAGCGAGCGACTCCGTCCAGGGCGCCGATCCGACCCGTACGGAGGCGGCCGACGCTCCCGGCCCGACCTCGACCGCGTCATCGAAGCCCTCCCTCACCACGCCGACTCCCTCGGGCGGTACACCGACGTCGAAGAAGTCCTCGGTGAAGCCCACGGGATCCGCCGACAGCCCGTCAAAGGGAGCCGGTCCGCGGCAGCCCCCGGCCGGTCTGCCCCTCACCTGGAGCGCCAACTCCCATGTGTGGCAGGCCGGCTGCGGCCACGACTACGTCATCACCAAGGCCCCGCAGCAGGTGCCCCCGCCGCCGGCCCCGCAGGACGCCGAGACCTGGGCGCGGACGCAGGGCGCGGTGCACGGCGGGCAGACGCTGGTGAAGATCACCGTGCAGGGGCGGACGTCCACGGCCGTAGTCCTGGAGGCGTTGCGCGTCCGCGTCGCCGGCCGCGCGGCACCCGTCGAGGGCACCTCGTACGCCATGGACCACGGCTGCGGCGGAGCGCTGACGCCTCGCTACTTCGATGTCGACCTGGACAAGGACCGGCCCATCGCCCGCCCGGCCGACGGCAACGACTCGGGCACCACGATCCCGGCGATGAAGCTGCCGTACCGCGTGTCGGCCGAGGACCCGGAGGTGCTGCTGGTCGACGCGCGGACGGACGGCTGCGACTGCGGCTGGTATCTCGAACTGGACTGGTCCTCGCAGGGCCGCACCGGCACGGTCCGTATCGACGACCACGGCCGCCCGTTCCGCACGACGAGCACCAAGGGCCTGCCGAACTATGCCTACGACACCTCGGCCCGTGAGTGGGTGCCGTACAACTGAGCCGTTGGGCCAGGGGCCGCTACGCCTCCCACACCGCCGCGGCCGTACGGTCGTCGGCGTATCCCTTCACCCGGACCTGGGTGTCGGCGAGGAACTCGGCGAGTCCGGGCGGCTCCGGGTCGGACCAGCGTCCGGTGAGGTGGGCGGCGAGTTCGGGTTCGCCGCGCAGGGGGTCGGCGAGGCCGCCGGTGCACATCAGGAGGGTGTCGCCGGGGCGGGCCACGGAGGCGCGGAAGCGGAAGGGTTCGCGGGGCGGCTCGGGGGCCTGGTCGTAGGGGCTCGGGGGTGTGGTGATGCCGAGGTCCATGGTGAGGCGGTCGCCCTCGGGAGTCTCGGCGGGGAGTGAGCCGAAGCCGACGACGGGCTCGCCCGTGACGTCGGTGACGCGGGGCTCGATGTCCTGCCATTCGCCGTTCCGCAGGCGGAAGAGTCCCCCCGTGCCGACGCCGAAGAACACGCGCGTACGGCATTCCGGGTCGGCGGGCAGGAGGAGGCAGCGCAGGGTCGCCGCGTACTCCTCGGGTTCGATGCCCTGTTCGGCGGCGCTGGCGCGGAGTTTGCCGAGGCTGCGGTCGGTGAGGCGGTGAAGTCCGGACTTCAGGTCGCCGCGCCGGGCGGCCCTTATGTCCTCCGCGAGCTTCGGGTGGCTGCGGCCGACGGCCCGGCCGATCCAGTGACAGGCCTCGGCGGCGGCACGGTGCGCGCCCGGGGTGGCGCGGGCGCCGGTGGCCATCGCCACCAGGATCAGGGCGTGTTCGCCGGTGCCGAAGCGGGCGGTGAGGAGGGAGTCGCGGCGGGGTTCACCCCGGTAGCGGGCGGAGTCTCCGCGCAGGGACACGGCACGCAGCGTGCAGGCGCCGTAGCGGGCGCCGTCGAGGACGGTGTCGGCGACCAGGTCGTCCAGGTCGTCGGGGTCCGCCGGCGGGAGGGCGGTGGGTGCGGCGGCGTAGGTGGGAGGGCCGTCACCCACGTAGTCGAGAGGCCGGGGGGCGGGGGTGGGCGGGGCAGGTTGCCCGGGGCCAGGGGCCGGGACCGGAGCCGGTTGCGGCGGCCCCTCGTCGGCCGGCGGTGACTCCACGGGGAACCCCGGCGGCTTCGGCAGACCCGGCGGGAACGTCGACCGGCCCGGTGGGGCATCGGTGTCGGCCCGCGGCGCCGGAACAGCCGCGCCCGCCCCCGAAATCCCCGCCCCCGAGTGCTGGTTCACCGTCCCCGCCGCGGAAGCGAACCGGTCGTCCAGCGAGTCGGGCGCCGCCGTGGGGCCCGTGTCCTCGGTGAAGTCACCGTACAGCTGCCCCCACCAGTCGTCCTCGTGAGCGGTGGGCCTACCCCCCTGCTGGCTCATGCCCCCAATTGTCCACCGCAGGGGCCGGATGAAAACGGGGCATCAGGAAAATCCGACCCGGTGAAGCGCCTCGAAAGCCGTTGTCGGGTGAGGTGTTGAACAGTCTTGCGATACTCCGGGCGAAACAAGGGGCGAACATGTCGCCGGGCGGTCCCACCCCCCACGGGAGAACCGCCCGGCGACTGCCGAGTGACCCGGGCCCAGATCCCCTTCGCGCGCTCGGCGCACGTCGTGGGCCCGGGTCACGATCTGGGTGACCGACGTGCCGTTCGAGTCGGTCAGGACGGTCTCGAGTGTGACCTGCCTTCCTGTCGTTCCGCTGTGGTCCACCGTCGCCGTCCAGGTCCCGCCGTCGTGAGCGTGATCTCCCGTCCGTCCTCGGCGCGGAGCGTCTTGAGGCCGTCCTCCGGCAGCGTGTACCGCGGGAAAGCAGCGGTATGCCCCGCGAGTACGTGTTTTCGTCCTCGTCGGGCACGGATGTCGTCACGGCCGGGATCGAGGCGGTCGCCGCGCCCATGGCCGTACGCGATACCTCTCTCCCCAAGATCGCCCTCTTCCGTGCCGCCGCCTGCCCCATGGACGCGAAAGCGCAGGCCAAGATGGCCCAAGTCGGGCAAAGCGGGCGGTGATTGATGCTGCTGTGGCGACACCTTGGCAGAGTGACGGGTGGTGCGGCGATGATGTGCCGAGGCGGTTTCACGCCGTGGCCGTTTTCCGCCACGGACCGAACACCGGTGGTCTTTTGGGGAGAGGCGCGGCCCGATGCTGGGAGTGATTGGTCTCGACGAGACGCATGAGTCGGCGTACCGGGCCCTGGTGTCCGTGGGGGCCGCCGACGTACCGGGCCTCGCGCGGCGGCTGACGCTCGGCGAGTACGACACCGAGCGCGCACTGCGCCGTCTGGAGCGGCACGGACTCGCGGCCCAGTCCTCGGCCCGGCCCGGCCGCTGGGTCGCCGCGCCGCCCGGGGTGGCGCTGGGCGCGCTGCTCACCCAGCAGCGGCACGAGCTGGAGAAGGCGGAGCTGGCGGCCGCGTTGCTCGCCGAGGAGTACCGGGCGGGGGCCGCCGAGCCCGCCGTGCACGATCTCGTCGAGGTGGTGATCGGCGCGGCCGCCGTCTCGCAGCGCTTCCTCCAGCTCCAGCTCGGGGCGAGCGACGAGGTGTGCGCGCTGGTCACCGGCAACCCGGTCGCCGTCACCGGGATGGAGAACGACGCCGAGGAGCAGGCCGCCGACCGCGGCGTCCGCTACCGGGTGGTCCTGGAGCGCGCGGTCCTCGACCAGCCGGACGGCATCACCGAGCTGTCCGCCGCCCTCGGCCGCGAGGAGCAGGTACGGGTCGTGGACCAGGTCCCGACCAAGCTGGTGATCGCCGACCGGACGCTCGCCCTGGTGCCGCTCACCTCGCACACCGCGGAGCCGGCCGCCCTTGTCGTTCACGCGAGCGGACTGCTGGAACTGCTCTCCGGGCTGTTCGAGTCGGTGTGGCGGGAGGCGCTGCCGCTCCGCCTCGGCACGTCCGGCGTCACCGAGCAGCAGCCCGACGGACCTGACGACACCGACCTGGAGGTGCTCTCCCTGCTCCTCGCCGGCCTGACCGACGCGAGCGTGGCCAAGCAGCTGGACCTGGGCCTGAGGACCGTGCAGCGCCGGGTCAAGCGGCTGATGGAACTGACCGGGGTGACGACCCGGCTGCAGCTGGGGTGGCACGCGTACGAGCGGGGGTGGGTGGCTCGGGGGCGGTAGGGGGGACGGGGTGCGGGGGCGGCAGGGGGCGGGGTTCGGTAGGGGGACGGGGTGCGGGGGCGGCAGGGGTGACGGGGTGCGGGGGGCGGCACGGGTGACCGTGGGTCGGGCCTGCGGCGACGAGGCTGATCTGCGGGTTCTCGCGGGCTCCGGCACTCTGGTCAGATGGGAGTGTCGGACCTCGCACTGGTCGGCCTGGTCCTCCTGCTCGGCCTCTGCGGAGTGCTGGTACCCGGTGTGCCGGGGTCGTGGCTGGTGTGGGCCGCCGTCATGTGGTGGGCGCTGCAGGACCCCCAGCCGGTCGCGTGGTGGGTGCTGGTCGGGGCCACCGTCGCGCTGTTCGTCTCCCAGGTGGTGCGCTGGGCCCTGCCACCGCGCGGACTGCGCCCGAACTGGGCGAGCCGGCGGGTGGTCGCGTACGCCGGAACGGGGTCGTTCCTGGGCTTCTTCCTGATCCCCGTGCTCGGCTCGGTCCCCGGCTTCATGGCGGGCGTCTACCTCGGAGAACGGCTCCGGCTCGGCCGCCACGGTGAGGCGAGGGCCGCGTTGCGGACGGCGATGCGGTCGGGTGGGTCGAGTGTGCTGGCGGAGCTGTTCACGTGCCAGCTGATCGCGGGGGCGTGGGTGTGGGCAGTGATCTGGGGCTGATAGTCCGGGGCTGGTCTGGGCCTGGTGATCTGAGGCTGGTGATCTGAGGCTGGCGATCTGAGGCCGCCGAGGCTGATTCATCGGGTCGGCACGGCATCGCGGGACCGGTCGACGTGCGGGACGGACGGGGCCGGCCGCTGCGCCACTCCGACGCCGGGGAGGGCGCGCTCCGCATCGCCCTGCGGAAGGGCGACTCGGCGCTGATCACGGCGCGCGGCGACCGCCCGGACCTGACGATCGCGCCGGTGCGGCCGAACGCGGAGGCACCGCGCTGGGGGCTCCCGGCGGAGCTGAAGCCGACGGCCGAGCCGGAGACCCCTAGGCCGTGTCCGGCCTAGAGCCTGCCCTCCAGCGTGAGCAGCCGCATCTTGCGTTCGAGGCCGCCCGCGTACCCGGTCAGGGAGCCGTCGGCCCCGATCACACGGTGGCAGGGGCGGACGATCAGCAGGGGGTTGGCGCCGATCGCGCCGCCGACGGCCCGTACGGCGGCGCGGGAGGCACCGATCCGCGCGGCGATCTCGCCGTACGTCGTGGTCGCGCCGTAGGGAACGGTGTCGAGGGCGGCCCAGACCCGCTCCCGGAACTCGCTGCCGCCGCTGCTCAGCTCCAACTGGAATTCCTTGAGTTCACCGGCGAAGTAGGCGGCCAGCTGTTCCTCGGCGGCACGGAAGAGTGCGGGGTCGTGCCGCCAGCCTTCCTGGACGGTACGGCCGCCCTTCTGGCCGGGCACGGAGAGGGAGGTCAGAGCGCCGGTCGTGGGGTCGGCGGTGAGGAGGAGCGGGCCGACAGGGCTGTCGACTTCGGTCCAGTGCGCGGTCGGGACAATCATGGTTACTCCAACTCCCCTGCTGCACGCAGGTGTTGCGAGGCGTAAGAGCGCCAGGGGCGCCAGCTGTCAGGGGCATCGACGCCGGGCGGGGTGACGTCCGGATCACCGAGGGCACGGGTGCGGATGCCGGTGACGGTACGGGCGTCGAGCCCGGGCAGCCCCAGCAGCGCCTCCTCCGCCTCGTCCCGGTCGGCGCCCGGGTCCAGTCGTACGGCGCCGTCGGCGAGGGCGGCGGTGAGCGCGCCCAGGGGGCCGTGGGGCTCGGCCTCGGCGAGGACGGCCGCCTCGGGGAACAGGTGGGTGAGGTTGCCGCAGGGCGCGTCGAGCACCTTGCCGTACCGCCGCACCAGCACTTCGGCCCGCTCCGGCCCCACGAGCGTCCGTACGGCCAGCTCCTCCGCGTCGGCGGTCCCGGGCGACCGCAGCCCCGGCCGGGCGGCGACCAGCGGAGCGAGCCGGGGGTCGCCGCCGAGCCGCTCGTCGACGGCGTAGGGATCGGCATCCAGGTCGAACAGCCGCCGCAACCGGTGGACGGCGGTGGTCAGGTCGCGGGGATCAGTGAGATGCAGGCGGGCGTCGAGCCAGCCGCCGGGGTGAGCCGCCCGCGCCTGCCTCCCCGCGCCGTCCAGCCGCTCCTCCACCGCCACGATGGCGGTGCCGTGGGGCAGCCGGAGGGTGCGGCGGTAGGTGCGGTGACCCGGCGGACCGGAGACGTCCTCGAGGCCGGCGACGGCCTCGCGGGCCAGCAGGTCGAAGACGGCTCCGGCCTGGTAAGGGCCCCGGTAGGCGAGCCGCAGGGGGATCCCCGCCGAGGGTGTCGCCGTACGCCGGGAAGGGCGGCCGCCGGTTGGTGCGGCGGCGCGCAGCCCGCTCGGGGTCGAGGCGTAGACGGCCCGGATCGTGTCGTTGAACTGCCGCACACTGGCGAACCCGGCCGCGAACGCGATCTCCGTGATCGGCAGCTCGGTGGTCTGCAGCAGCACCCGCGCGGTGTGTGCCCGCTGGGCCCGGGCGAGGGCCACCGGCCCGGCGCCGAGCTCGGCGGTGAGCTGGCGCTGCACCTGCCGGGCGCTGTAGCCCAGCCGCGCGGCGAGCCCGGCGACGCCTTCCCGGTCGACGATCCCGTCGCCGATCAGCCGCATGGCCCGCCCGACCGCGTCGGCCCGTACGTTCCACTCGGCGGACCCGGGCACGGCGTCCGGCCGGCACCGCCGGCAGGCCCGGAAACCCGAGCCCTGCGCGGCGGCGGCCGTCGCGAAGAACCGCACATTGCACCGCTTCGGCGTGACCGCCGGGCAGCTGGGGCGGCAGTAGATGCCGGTCGTCTCGACGGCGAAGAAGAACTCGCCGTCGAAACGGGCGTCACGGCTCCGCACGGCCTCGTACCTGGTGTCTTCGTCCATCACACCGCCCAGTGTCCCGCCGTGACCGGGGTGTGGGCTAGCGGAAAACGGACATGGCGCTGACCAACCAGCCCGTCCAACATTCGAGGACGAGACGCGTTCAGGACCGAAGCAGGGGTCCGGGGGCCGGCAGCCCCCCGGACGCGGTCACTCGGACGCCGGGAACGTCACTGCCAACGCCCCCGCTTCGCCTCCATCGCCGCGCGCCCTTCCGCCCCCTTCCGCTTCCAGTCCCGCTTGATCTCGGCCCGAAGCCGCGCATCCGTCTTGGCCACGATCCGCTGGTTCTCCCGCATCAACTTCCGGTAGCTCTCCATCCGCCGCTCGGGCAGCTCACCGGCGTCGATGGCGGAGCGCACCGCGCACCCCGGCTCGCTCTCGTGCGCGCAGTCCTGGAATCGGCACCGCTCGGCCAGCGCCTCGATCTCCGAGAACACCTGGCCGACCCCGGCCTCGGCGTCCCAGAGGCCGACACCGCGCAGCCCCGGCGTGTCGATGAGGACGCCGCCGCCCGGCAGGGCGAGCAGATTGCGGGTGGTGGTCGTATGACGGCCCTTGCCGTCGACGTCGCGCGCGGCCTGGACCTCCATCACGTCCTCGCCGAGCAGCGCGTTCGCGAGCGTCGACTTGCCCGCCCCGGACTGCCCGAGCAGCACGGACGTACCGCCGGAGACGACCGCGACGAGGACGTCGAGCCCGGCCCCGTCCAGCGCGCTGACCGACAGCACCGGCACACCCGGCGCCGTGGTCTCCACGTCCTGGACCAGATGCGCGAGCGTCACCGCGTCCGGCACGAGGTCGGCCTTGGTGAGCACCACGAGCGGCTGCGCGCCCGACTCCCACGCCAGCGCGAGGAAGCGCTCGATGCGCCCCAGGTCGAGTTCGACGGCCAGTGACACGGCGACGATGGCGTGGTCGACGTTGGCGGCGAGGATCTGCCCCTCGGACCGCTTGGAGGAGGTGGAGCGCACGAAGGCGGTACGGCGCGGCAGATACGCGCGTACGTACTGCGGGTACCCGGCCGGTTCGACGGCGACCCAGTCACCGGTGCACACGACCCGCAGCGGATCGTGCGGGGTGACGAACGCCGTGTCGGCGCGGAGGAGACCGTCGGCGGTGACGACGTCACACTGCCCGCGGTCGACGCGTACGACGCGGCCGGGCAGGAGACCCTGCTCGCCGTACGAAGAGAACTCCGCTTCCCATGCTTCGTCCCAGCCGTACGGGGCCAGAGGGTGCGACGAAGCGGAAGAAGCCGAAAGAGAAGAGAGATTCAAGGGGAACCCTTCACAGGGGTGGCCCCGGCCGCGCGCAGTCACAGGCGCGAAGAAGCAGGAAAGGTCAGCCGGAGGCCACGGAGGTGGAGTGGATGATCTTCTGGTTGCGGGCAGCGCCCACCACAGAGACAGCCATCGGTCACACCTCCCGTTCCTCACTCAGCAGACCACGGCAGCCGACGGCCACCGCGCGAAGCGATCCTCACCCTAGAAGAGCGCACACTCGGGCGCTACCCAATATCCGTCAGATCACGGAGGCCGGCCGCTCATCCAGGCGGGGTCCATGGGCGAAGACCTGGGGTTCGGGCAACTCCTCGACGAGCAGGGCTTCTTCGCGCGCCTGCTCGCACGCCTGCTCGCGCGGTCGCCGCCGGGTGCCGGTGGGAACCCTCCGTACGGCCCCGACCTTCCCTTGGTCCTGAGCTTGAACGAGGCTTAGACCGGTGCTCACTCCGAGCGAGGTCGCCAGTCCCTGCCTCCGCGGGCCCGCGGAACGCGCCGCAAGTGGCTCTTCCCGCGCCGGAGCAAACCGCCTTCAAGGCTCAAGTTCCCTGAGGGCGCCGACGCCACGCCCACCGCAGAGGAACGGGTGACCTCAGCCGCGCGCCTCGGCCGGAGGCCACGCCTCTTCCGCGCCCTCGCACTCCGGCCATGTGGCCAGTCACGCAGGCTGTTCGCCTCACGGCGCACGCTCTATCGTCGTTTTCATCACCCTTCAAGTGTGTGGGGGACGGGGGCGACGTGAGGGGCCAGCAGGAGGTAGATGACGGTGTGGCGATCGATGCCTCGCACCTCGCGAGAATGCCGACCGAGGAGTTCCTGCGCTTCGTGCAACGGATGAACCCCGCCCTGCGGGTCGTCCTGGAGCGGCACCGTGCCAGGCTGCTGGGGGAACCGGACATCGGGTCCTTCAACTCCTTCATAGAACCGGGCCTGTGAAGCCGCCCGCTCTTCGGCCCGACGTCGTTCCGTTCAACGAGTTCGTCCTCAAGGTCCACGGTCGCTGCAACCTTGCCTGCGACTACTGCTACCTCTACCGGAGCGGCGACGACAGTTGGCGCGAGCGCCCCCGTGTCATGTCCGACGAGGTCGTCGCACGTGTCGCGCACCGCATCGCGGACCACGCCCGCACGTTCGACCTCGGCCGGGTGCACGTCGTGCTGCACGGCGGCGAACCGCTCCTCGCCGGACCTGCCGCCATCGGGCGGATCGCCGACGCCGTGAGCAGCGCCATGCCGCCGTCGACGGCGCTCTCCCTCGGCGTGCAAACGAACGGGACGCTGTTGGATGCGCGTTTCCTCGAGGTCTTCTCGCGTTGGGGCATCAAGGTCGGCGTCAGCCTCGACGGCACCGACGCCGACCATGACGGTCACCGGCGCCATCACCACGGCGGCGGCAGCATGACCCGTATCGCCGACGGGCTCGCTCTGCTCACTCGGCCGGCCACTCGGCACTTGTTCACCGGGCTGTTGTGCACCATCGATGTGACCCACGACCCCGTGAGCACCTATCGGGCACTGATTCGTCACCGGCCTCCGGTGGTGGACTTCCTCCTGCCTCACGGCAATTGGTCGCGTCGCCCACCGCACCGCGGCGCCGACCACCGCCAAACCCCTTACGCCGACTGGCTGTTGCGGATCTTCGACCACTGGTTCCATGCTCCCGAGCGCCGTACCGGCATCCGATTGTTCGAGAACGTCATGGGCTTGCTCCTGGGGGACGACATCGCCACCGAGTCCCTGGGGCAGGCTCCGTGCCGCACGCTCGTCATCGAGACGGACGGGAGTCTGGAGCAGGTCGACTCGCTCAAGTCCGCGTATCCCGGAGCGGCCCGGCTCGGCCTGAACGTTCACGATCACCCCCTCGACGCCGCACTGAGCCAACCGTCGATCGTCGCGTGCCAGAGCGGACCTGCCGCCCTGGCCGCCGAGTGCCGGGCCTGCCCGATCGCACGGATCTGCGGCGGCGGCCTGCTCGCCCACCGTTACCGGGCCGGCCACGGCTTCGACAACCCGTCCGTGTACGGCCCCGATCTGTGGAAGATCATTCACCACATCCGTGCGCGGATGCTCGACGCCCTCGGGGAGTCGCTGTGACCCTTTACCGTCTGGCCGCGTACCACGACCTCGGCTCCGATCACGGCCCCCTGCACGCCCGGGCGGTCGCCGATACCGGGCGCCGTTACCTCGCGGACCTGCCGCTGCCGCCCTACCAGTCCTTCCCCTCCGCCTCCTTCCGCGCGGCCTTGGCCGGGGAGGCCGCGGAGGCCGGGGAGCAGGATGTCGCGATACGAGATCCCCGCGAGCGCCCCACGGCCCGTAGCAGCTTCGCGTGGCAACGCCTGTGCGCCGACCTCGACACCTGGCAACAGCTCGACCTGACAAGGCAGTTGGCCGTATCCACCGTTCTGGCCCGGCTTGGCTTCTGGAGCGTCCTGGCCGCTCTCCCCCTCCCTGGCAGGACCTCCGTGCACGATGGGCTGCGGCTTGCTCAACGGCTCTGTGCGGCCCGGCGTCTGGTCCTCGGCGACACCCCCGAGGTGACTGACCGACTGCGAGGGCTGCTGCGCACCCAGGCCGAGGACGACGACCTGCCGCCGCCCCTACGGTTGGGCGCCGCGGTCGGCCTCGTGGTGGAGCACGCGCGGTCCGACGTCTCACTGGTTGCGATGGCCCAATGGCACTCCGCGGCTCGGGCCCTGGTGGCACGGGCACCATCTGGCACGTACAGCAAGATCCTGCTCAGTGTCTATTGGCGGGGGGTGAGCTTTGTACCCTTTCATCAAGGTGATCACGACCGGGTCCGAGAGATGCTGGACACCTCCGAGCGCCTGGCCCGTGCGGCGCTGCGAGCGGCCGGGCCGCAGCGCCGGCTCCTCGCGGAGGAAAATCTCCGGCTCGTGCTGATGACCAGGGCCAGGACGGCGCAGGCCCGGGGCGACCGTGAGGAGACGGAGGGCCGACTGCGGGCCGTCGTCCGCGCGGATCCCGAGGACCCGGTCTCCCAAGTGCGGTTGGCCGATTTCCTGGTACTCGTCGGGCGACTGCACGAGGCCCGCGACCACTACCAGAGGGCAGCCGACCTGGGCGCCCCCTGCACTGTGTACGCCCGCGAGCAGATCGCCAACTGCCGCGTCGGCCGTCTCACAGACGCCCCAGCAACTCCGTGACTCGACGGGCGTCGGCCACACCGGCCCGCTCGTACAGCACGAGCGAGGCGCGCAGCCACCGCACCCCGTCATCCCAGTCACCCACGGCGACAAGGGCCCGTCCGCCCCCCTCCCCCGCCTGCGCCTCCAGCAGGGGCGCCCCGATCTCCCGGGCCAGCTCCCGGCCGGTTTCGTAGGGGCCCCGCGCCGCCTCGGGGTGACCACGGCGAGCGAGGATGTCGCCCTCGGCCACCAACGCGTCCGCCAGGGCGTAGCAGTGGCCGAATCGCCGGTGCAGTTCCTGGGCAGCGGCCAAGTCGGCGTCCGCCTCGTCCTCGTGCGCCAGCCGGTCGCGTACGACAGCTGCTTCCTTGAGCGCGCAGCCCTCACCGTGCCGGAACCCGGTCTCCCGGTTGATCTCCACAGCGTGCACGAGGGAGGTGAGCGCTGCCGCGTCGTCGCCCTGTTGACGCTGGATGGTGCCCAGCGCCAGCACGGCCATGCCCATGCCGTAGGTACTGCCGAGGTCCCTGTGCAGATCGACGGCGGCCGCGGCGGCGGCGAGCGCGTCATTCATCGAGCCGGTCATCGCCATGATCAGAGCCAGTTCGGCGCGGGAGTACGCCTCCCCGTGCCGGTTGACGAGTCGGTGGTGCAGATCGAGCGCGCGGGCCGCGTGGGTCGCCGCCGTCGGGAGGGCGCCCATCAGGCGGCCCACCACGGCGAGTTCGTTGTGGGCGAAGGACATCCCGAAGTCGTTGCCCAGCTCCCGATAGATCTCCAGGGCCTCGGACTGAGCGTCCAGGGACGCGGCGAGGTTCCCGGTGAGCCAGTGCAGCGTGCCCACTTCGTGCTGAGTGTTCGCCTCACCGATGCGGTTGCCCACGGCGCGGTAGAGCGCTCGAGCCTCCTCCTGGTGGGACAGGTCGGCCGTGTACTCCCCCATCAGGCGCTGGTTGACGCCCAGTTCGTGAACCGCGGTCGCCTCGCCCAGCCGGTCACCGAGTCGCCTGTGCACCTCCCGGCCCCGCCGGTGGGTCTCCAGCGCGGCCAGGTAGTCGCCGCGCAGCCGCTGCATCGCACCGAGATTGGCCAGACTCTCCGCCTCGCCGACCCGGTCGCCCGCCGCGGCCGCTGCGGCCAGTGCCGCCCGGTGGAGCACGAGTGCCTGGTCCCAGTGCCCCTGAGCGCGCAGATACGGGTGCAGGGTCGCGGCGATGCGTACGGTGTAGGCCCCTCGGCTGCGTGCTGCCGCGAAGTCGGCGACCGCATGCAGATCCGCTCGCCGGGTCCCGATCCAGGCCAGCGCCTGCTCCACGTCGTCGATCCGCGGCATGGCGTCCGGAGGGCTGCCCGGTACCTCGGCCGGCGTCACCGGGATCCGGGCGCCCAGGAACGACGTGGCGCGCAGCAGGGTGTGCACGTGGTAGGCGAGCATCCGGTCCACCGCCGACTCGATCTCGTCGACCGGGTCGAGGGAGACCAGCGACGTGGCGCGTTGGCGCATCAGGTCGTGCAGCCGGTAGCGGCCGCGGGCCGGTTCTTCGACCAAGTGGTGCTGGAACAACCCGTCCAGCAGGTCCTGTGCGTCGGCCGGCGACACCCCGGCCAGTGCCGCGACCACGAACGCGTCCACCTCGGTCCCGGGGAACAGCCCCAGACAGCGGAAGATCCTCTGCTGTTGGGGGGAGAGGTCCCCGTAGGACAGGTCGAACGCCGACTGGACGGAGTCGTCCTCGGCCCGCATGGCCGCGATCCGGTCCTGGGTGGCCGTCAGGTCCTGGACGAGGTCGTCCACGGTCCAACTGGGGTGGTGGGCGAGTTTGCCCGCGGTCAGCCGGATAGCCAGCGGAAGGTAGCCGCACAGCCGCACCACCTCCGCGACCTGCGGGTCGGCCGCGTCCACGCTGGGGCGCCCGGCCAGGCGGGCGAACAGCTCCGTGGCCTCGGTGGGCGCGAGAATGCCCAGACTCATCGGTACGACCCCTTCGAGCGCGGTGAGCCGACGTCGGCTGGTGACGATCACCAGAGAACCGGGAGAGCCGGGCAGCAGGGCACGGACCTGGCTGCTGGAGACCGCGTCGTCGAGTACCAGTAGTACTCGCTTGGACCGGACCACGCCTCGCCACATGGCCGCTCGTGTGCCGACGTCCGTCGGAACCGTGCTCGCGGGGACGCCGAGGGTGAGCAGCAGGGAGACCAGCGCGTCCGAGACGTCCACGGGGCGTCGGCCCGGAGTGTGCCCGTGCAGGTGCAGGAAGAGCTGACCGTCGGGGAAGCGGGGGGCCAGCAGGTGAGCCGTGCGCACCGCGAACGCCGTCTTGCCCACCCCTGCCATGCCGTCCACGGCGTGCACTGCCAGGACGGGCGAGGTATCCGGCTCCCGCGTGTCCCGGTCGACCGTGCGCATCAGGTGTTCCAGTTCGGTGGCCCGTCCAGTGAAGGACGCGGTGTCGCGCGGCAGGCTGAAGGCGACCGCCGCCCGGGAGGGGACTGTCAGCCCGTCCAGCCGCAGGCCGAGCGCGTTGATCCGCCCCAGTATCTCCGCCGTGTCCAGTGCGCGGACCAGTTCGCTCATGCCGCCGGCGGCGGCGTACTGCCGCAGACCTGAGACGATCGCATCGGTGATCCGTGTGCGCAGCTCGTCCGGCTCCACGGCCACGGCCTCCACGAACGGCACACCCGTGGTCCGCGCCACCCACTGGCCGAGCTCGGCGATCTGCGCGTCCACCGCGGCCTCCAGGGCGTCGTGCACTGGCTGCGTACCATCCAGCCGCAGGGCGGGCGGTGACGTGAAGTACCGCGCAATGCCGCGCTCCAGGGTCCTGCGCGAGTTCGGCGGTACGGAGGCGACCACGGAGTCCATGCAGCCCTGGAGTGTCTTCCGCAGGGCCCGCTCGTCCCGTTGGTCCCGCACCAGGTGAAAGCCGGAGTCACCGCACAGCGCCACCAGCCAGCCGATCACCGCGCTGACCACATCGAGTGCGACCATGGGCTCGCAGCCCTTCCCTCAGCTGTCACCGGAGTGCACCTCGGGCCTGCGGAGGTGCCCGAACGACGTTTCGTGTGCACGGAACAAGCACCGTAGAGGGTGAGCGCCCGCCCGAACGGCCGTGAAGGAGCCCAGCCCCTCTAACGGAGGATAGTGAGCCGGCGTCGGCTCGCGGAGGGGTACGACCCGTACGACGCGGGAAAGGGGCGACACTTGTCGAACGGCACCGCCACAGTGTGTTCTTCGGGTCTCACACCTTCGCGCAGTCGTGCCCGTTCAGCGTGAAGCCGTACGCCGGGGAGTTCTCGCCCTTCCGGGAGGCGAGGAAGCCGAAGGCGAGCTCGCCGCCGGCGGGGACGGTCTTGTTGTAGTCGGCGGCGGTGGCGGTGACCCGGGGGCCGTCCTGGGCGAAGCTCGCGTCCCACATCTGGCCGACCTGCTGGCCGTTCCGGAAGGACCAGGCGACGCGCCAGTCGTCGAGGGCGCGTTCGGTGGTGACGGTGATGGTGACCTGGAAGCCGTCGGGCCATTCGTTGACCAGGTCGTAGTCGACGCTGCAGGTGACCGGCTCGCTCGCGGACGGGTCCGGCCGGTCAGGATCGTCCGCGCCGGCCGTGGACGACGTGGTGCCCTGCGGTCCGGGGTCCGGCTTCTTCGGGTCGGGCGAGTCGTCGGCGTCCGGGGCGCTGTCCGACGGCTCCGGGGAGTCCTCGGAGGGCCGGGTGGCGGCCGTGACCGGCAGGGTGAAGCCGGGGTCGGCGACCGGCTGGCGGTCGGAGGGGTCGCCGCCCGCCGTGCTGCCGTCGCCGGTGGAGCCGGCCGGCATGATCGACACCGCGAGGGCGAGCACGGAGACGAGGACGGCGGCGACGAGGAGGCCGTTGCGCACGACGCGTGCCTTGTGCGCGCCGGGGTTCGGCGGGGCGGCGTCCACCGGGTCGGGGCGTCCGGCGCCGAGGCGCACCTCGGCGGCTCTGCGGCGGCGCTCCAGGTAGGCGAGGCCGCCCCAGCCGAGGACACCGCCCGCGAGCGCCGCGGGCAGCCCGGCGCCGTTCAGTCGCAGACAGGCGGCGGCCTCGGCGCACGGCACGCAGGTGGCGAGATGGCGGGAGAGGTCGCCGGGGGCGTCGGCGCCGGTCGAGCGGGTGACGGCGTCGAGGAGGCGGGCGTAGCTGCGGCAGCGCGCGTCCATCGGCGTGTCGAGGTGGTTGCGGTGGCAGCGGTCCCTGAACAGGCTGCGGACCTGGGTGAGTTCCTCGGACACGGCGGCCGGGTCGAGGCCGAGCCGACGGGCCACCACGTGCAGCGGCAGCGCCTCCACCTCGGCCAGCCACAGCAGGGCCGCGTCCGGCTCCTGCATGTCGCGCAGTCCGCGCAGCGCGAGCGGGCGCTGCAGCGGGGGGCTGGTGTAGCGGTCGGCCTTCTCGGAGTTGAGCCACAGGCGCAGGTCGGGGTCGAGCTTGTGGCCCTGTCCGCTCTCCTCCCAGGCGGCCGCAGTGGTGCGTACGGCGGTCAGCAGCAGGGGGATGCGGGGCAGGCGGGCCGGGCGGCGGCCGGCGCTGCGGAAGGTCCCGGCCTCGGTGTCGCGGGCCTCGCGTATACCGGTCGAGAACGCCTCCGTGGCAAGCTGATGGGCCGCGGTGGAGCCAGCCGTGCACAGGTCGGAGTACGACAGCACGGCGTCCCAGCACTCGGAGAACAGCGCTGCCTCGGTGGCGTCCTGGGGGGTCGGCAGGTCGGGCATGAGTCTCCTGCATCCACATGCGAGGTCAACTCGCCATATTGGCAATGGAGTTGGGGGGAACCTCGCGGCAGGAGATGAGCTTTTCACGATTCCAACACAACTGACAAGCGCCGTGTTCAGATGTCAGGACAGGCCGCGCCCCCGCAACTTCAGTGGAACTCAGCCACTTGTACGGACGTCGGCCCCGTCTGTCTCACCCAACCCGTCGTTGAATCCTCGACCACTTCGCCGTCGAGCGCTAGTCCACGACCGCGGACTTCTGCTCCTGCTCCTGCTCCTGCTCCTGCCCCGGAAGGCTGTCCATGAAGGAGCTGACCGAGAACACCGCACGGCCGGGGCCGGGAGGGCCGTAGCCGGGGGGCGAGGAGAGACCGAAGTCGTCCATGGTCTGGCGATAGGCCTGGAGCAGGCGGATGTGGTACTCCAGCGGCGCGCCCTGCGGGTTGGCCTTGCCGAGCGGGGTCGTCGGCTCCGGGCACCACGTGGTGAAGCGGGGCGTGATGCCGTTCGACATGAAGAAGCGCAGGCCCTCGGTCGTGGACGCGATCGCCTCGTCGACCGTCTTGAAGCCGAACGGCTCGGCCATCTCCACGCCCGCCACGAAGTTGGGGATCACATTGCGCGCGCCGAAGACCTCCGCCGAGTCCAGGATCCGCTTGTGCCACTCGTCGCGGCCGACGTAGCGCTCCTTGCCCGGGCAGTACATCTTGAAGAGGTACTCGTCCCACACCTCGTAGTTGGGGTGGTAGATCTGCACGCCGTAGTCCTTGAAGCGCTGCACGTCGTCGCGCGGCAGTGCCTGGGCGACGACCTTGCCGATCCAGCGGTTCGGGAAGTGCTCCTCGATGGCCTTGGCGTACATGCCGTAGAAGTCGGCCTCGTCACGGCCCTGGAGCTTGGAGGTGATGGCGCCGCCGGTGAGGGTGTAGGCGGTCGAGGCCTTCGCCGTGTCGTAGCGGTCGATGATCTCCAGGGCTTCCAGGACCTCGTCGACGTCCTTCACACCGGTATACGGCCGCCCGGCCGCCTTGTGCTGGCGCCAGTTGTGGTTGATGTCGCAGTACTGGCACTCCTCCTTGGCGCCGAAGTACTGGCAGACCCGGAAGACGGTCAGGTAGATCAGATAGCCCCACTGGATGGTCGGGGCCACCTCCATGACGGACTTCCCGCTGGAGAGCTTGTGCCGGTAGTACTCCGGCATCGGGGGCACACCCACGTCGGCGATCCGCTTGCCGTCGAGGTAGAGGCCGAGCATGCCCTCGTCGTCGGCGGCGACCCGATAGGGCGAGGACGGGTTCACACGCACGGAGACGACGGTGCGGCGCAGGTCGTAGGGCCCGCCGGTGAGGATGATCTCCTCCGGCGGCCGCCGCAGCGCGGCCTCGCCCAGCTCGGGCAGGGTGCCGTGGTCGAAGGAGAAGATGAAGTACGACTTCGGCTTCACCTCACCGGACTCGTTGTCGCTGAGGGCGGACGGGTCGAAGGCCACGCCACCCCGCAGCAGATCCTCTTTGAAGACGGCTTCCCGCGGAACGTGCGGGAATCGCTCCATCAGATCCTCGACCAGTGCGGTGCGGCTGCCCATCCGTAATCTCCTCCCGGCTCAGGCGTACGACTCCTTACGGTATGCCCCTCCCCGAGCCCGGCCCGCATCGGGTCCCCTGCGGGGCGAACGTGTCAGGCTCCGACCGGCGGGCGGGGGGAAGGAGGCCGGGTGGGGCACGGAGGCCAGGTGGGGCACGGAGGCCGGTCGCGGAGCTTGGCCGGGACCAACGGCCCGCCCGCGCCCCCTGCCTCCCCCGCGTCGATACGGCTCCAGCCGCGCGGGGTCGATGTGCGTGCCGGGTCGATACATGGCGGGTCGTCGTCGAAGGCATTCCGGCCGGCCGCTGGACGCACGGCTGCCCGGCTGCCCGGCTGCCCCGGCCTGGCGTAGCACCGGGCCCGTCTTCACCGTCGCCCGCGCAGAGGCAACTCGGCGAGCGGCAGAAGCCGTACCGCGAAACCCGCGCAAACACCCGCGCGAAGCACCCCCGCCGCGTCTACGCCTCCCGCCCCAGCATCGCCGGGTCGACCGGGTGGGCCGGCCCGGCGCCCGCCAGCAGACGTGCCGCCTCCTCCGCCACCGCGAGGCCCAGGCGGGACGCCTCGTTGCCCTGGGAGCCGGCGAGGTGAGGGGTGATGAAGGCGTTGGGCAGGTCGTACAGGGGGGAGTCGGCAGGGAGCGGTTCCGGGTCGGTGACGTCGAGGATCGCGGAGAGGCGGCCGGTGCGGAGTTCGGTGATCAGGGCGTCGTGGTCGAGCAGGCCGCCGCGCGCGGTGTTGATCAGGACCGCCCCGTCGGGCATGAGGGCCAGCTCGCGTGGGCCGATGAGGTGGCGGGTCTGCGGGGTCTCGGGGGCGTGGATCGTCACGACGTCCGAGGTGCGCAGCAGTTCGGGCAGGTCGAGCAGGGGGACGCCCAGCTCGGCGGCGCCGGCCGCGTCGACGTAGGGGTCGGTGAGACTCACCCGCAGGTCGAAGGGGCGCAGGAGTTCGATCACCCGGCGGCCGATGCGCGAGGCCCCGATCACTCCGACCCGGCGGCCGTGGTTGCCGATGCCGGGGACGAGCCCCCAGCCCGGGAAGGCCCGCTCGGTGCGCAGGCGGTCGCGGGCGGCGAAGAGGTCCTTCCCGGCGAGCAGGGTCATGGCCAGCGTGTACTCGGCGACGGGCACGGCGTTGGCCACCGCCGCCGAGGTCACCGTGATGCCCCGGCGCCACAGCTCGGGCGTGGCGAGGCTCTTGACCGAGCCGGCCGAGTGCAGCACCGCGCGCAGCTTCGGTGCGGCGTCGAGTACGGCCGTGTCGAGGCGGGGGCAGCCCCAGCCGGTGACGAGGAACTCGGTGCGGGCGAGCGCGTCCCTCAGGCGCGGGTCCGGGTCCGTGAAGTCCTCCGCCACCAGGCCGGGATCGATGTCCACCGACTCCCGCAGCCGCTCCAGCACCTCCGGCGGAAAGACCTGCGGCACGTTCTCGGCGGACATGGCGAATATGGCGTACGGCCGCTGGGTCAAGGACGTGGCCTCCGGCTCGGCGAGGTGGGGCGGGGGTGCGGTCGGGTGGCATGGAAAGCGGTATCTACCGTAGGCAGCCGCGGATGAGAGGGTCAACGCACACGCACTCACCCTGAAGGACGGCGAGGGATGACGGAGACGATCACCAACTGGGCGGGCAACATCACCTACACCGCCAAGGAACTGCACCGGCCGTACTCGCTCGACGCGATCCGCGCCCTGGTGGCCGGGAGCGCGACGGTCCGGGTGCTGGGCAGCGGGCACTCGTTCAACGGGATCGCCGAGCCGGGGCCCGAGGGTCTCCTGCTGTCGATCGCCGGCCTGCCACCGGTGATCGACGTGGACCGCACGGCCCGTACGGTGCGGGTCTCGGGCGGCGTGCGGTACGCCGAGCTCGCCCGCGCGGTGGACGCGCACGGGCTCGCGCTGCCCAACATGGCGTCCCTGCCGCACATCTCGGTGGCCGGCTCGGTCGCCACCGGCACGCACGGGTCGGGGGTCGGCAACGGCGCGCTGGCCTCGTCCGTGCGGGAGGTGGAGCTGGTCACGGGAGACGGGTCGGTGGTGACCGTCGGGCGGGGCGACGAGCGGTTCGGCGGGGCCGTCACCTCGCTGGGCGCCCTCGGTGTCGTCACGGCGCTCACCCTCGACCTGGAGCCGTCCTTCGCCGTCGAGCAGCACCTGTTCACCGAGCTGCCGCTGGACGGGCTGGACTTCGCGGCGTTCGAGACGGTGATGGCGTCGGCGTACAGCGTGAGCCTGTTCACCGACTGGCGTGCGCCGGGCTTCCGGCAGGTGTGGCTCAAGCGACGCACCGACCAGCCGCTGCCCGACTTCCCGTGGGCCGCGCCCGCCACCGAGAAGCTGCACCCGGTGCCGGGGATGCCCGCGGTCAACTGCACGGAGCAGTTCGGGGTGCCGGGGCCGTGGCACGAGCGGCTGCCGCACTTCCGGGCGGAGTTCACGCCGAGCAGCGGGGCGGAGCTGCAGTCGGAGTATCTGTTGCCGCGCCGGTACGCCGTCGACGCGCTGCGCGCGATCGACGGGATCCGGGAGACGGTCGCCTCCGTGCTCCAGACCTGCGAGGTGCGGACCGTCGCCGCCGACGACCAGTGGCTGAGCCCCTCCTACGGGCGGGACACGGTGGCGCTGCACTTCACGTGGATCGCGGACACCGCTGCCGTCCTGCCGGTGGTGCGGCGGCTGGAGGAGGCGCTGGACGCCTTCGAGCCGCGGCCGCACTGGGGGAAGGTGTTCGCGGTCGCGGCCGAGGTCGTGCGCGGACGGTATCCGCGACTGGCGGACTTCCGTACGCTGGCGCGGGAGCTGGACCCGGGTCGGAAATTCGCCAACGCCTTCGTGCAGGACATAATGGGTGAGTGAAGCCCTGAGGGACTTCGTAAACCCCCTTTCCTAACCCCTTGTCGAAAGTCTCCGCACGCCATAGCCTTGCGCCGCGCCGGTGCCGACGACGACCCGGCATGCCGGTGCCGTGTTTCCCGGGGGGACAACCCCGGCCGACCCGACCGAGCCGGCGCCCGCCAGTGAGGGGAGTTCGATGAAGCGCGGCACATCACGCGACATCCGCACCGCCAACCGCTACGAGGTGCTGCGCCAGATCATCGCCGCGTCACCCACCTCCCGGCAGGAGCTGGCGGCCGCCACCGGTCTCAGTCTCGCCACGGTCGCCACCCTCGTGGGCGAGCTGCTCGACCTCCGCATGATCACGGAGGTCGGCTTCGAGGACTCGGCGGGCGGCCGTCCCCGGGGGCTCGTGGCCGTCAACGCGTCCGGCGGCGCCCTGATCGGCGTCGACATCGCGGAGACGTACGTCCATGTCGAGCTGTTCGACCTCGGGCTGAACGTGCTGGCCCGGGCCGAGGAGGACGTCCGCCCCGGGGAGAGCCTCCCCGAGCAGGTGGTGGGCCATGTCGCCGCCGCCGTCGGCTCGGTGGTCGCGCAGGCCGGCATCGAGGGCGCGCGTGTCCTCGGCGTCGGCGTGAGCGTGCCGGGGCAGGTGGACCGCGCCACCGGGTTCTCCGAGTACGCGCCCAACTGGGACTGGCACGACGTGCCGCTGCTCGACCTGCTCACCGAGCACATCGCCTACCCGCTGTACCTGGACAACCCGCTGCGGGCCAGCGCGGTGGCCGAGCTGTGGTTCGGGGCCGCGCGCGGGAGCGGGGACGCCGTGGTGGTCAACCTCGGCACCGGCGTGGGCGCCGGGCTGGTCCTGGGCGGCGGGCTGCACCGGGGCGTCAGCAACAGCGCCGGCGAGTGGGGCCACACCACGATCGTCCTGGACGGACGGCTGTGCCGGTGCGGCAGACACGGCTGCGTGGAGGCGTACGTCGGCGCGTCCGGGATCATGCTGACCCTGCGGGAGCTGAGCGCCGACAGCCCGCTGCTGCATCCGGAGGACCAGACGGCCACGATCGACGCGCTCGCCCGGGGGCTGCGAAAGCGCGACCCGGTGGCGCTCAAGGTGGTCCGCGACACCGTCCGTTACCTGGGCGCCGGCATCGCCGACCTGGTCAACCTGTTCAACCCCGAAGTGGTCGTGCTCAGCAGCTGGGTCGCGGCCGGCCTCGGCGAACCCCTGGTCACGGAGGTGCGCGAGGCCGTCGCCCGGCACGCGCTGCCGCGGCCGATGGCCGCCACCGAGATCGTCCTCTCCCCGATCCCCACCGACCCGGTGTGCCTGGGCGCGGCGACGTTCGCGCTCGAGGGGGCCTTGCGGTCCGTCGGACAGAGGCAGCCGAAACGAACCACCACCCCCGCCAGGAGCCGTACCGCACCGCCTTCCTAGCGACCGTCGCGGGTCACTGGTGCGGTGTCCCGCACCAGCCGTCACGTCCGGTATCCCGAACGTTGCGCAACGCTTCGCACAGGCTTCGTCCAACCCCTTGCCGAAGCCTTAGCCGAAGGTTAACGTCCCGCACCGCACCCCCCTTTGAGCCAACTGGCGCTGAGCCGCTCCAGCCACAGGCACGAGCACAGGGCCGCAGCCGTACTCGAGACAAGGACGTCAGCATGTCGGCATTGAGCAACAGCAACTGGGACCGCCGGAACGTACTGCGGGCCGCGATGGGCCTGGCGGCCGCGGGCGGGCTGGCCGCGTGCGGCGGCAACAACGGCCGCGGTGGCGGGTCCGGTTCGGGCACCAACCTCGTGCAGATGTTCCACGCGTACGGCGAGGCGGGCACCGAGCAGGCCATCAAGCGGTATGCGAAGGCGTACAAGGAAGCCAACGTGACCACGCAGTGGATCACCAGCTCGGACTTCGAGAGCAAGCTCTTCTCGGCCCTGCTCACCAAGAACGCGCCGGATCTCTTCGAGTTCCACCCGCAGATCCAGATGGTCAAGAGCGGCCAGGTGGCGGACCTGACCGACATCATCGACCCGGTCAAGGACGACTTCAACCCGGCCGACATCAAGTCGCACACGGTCGACGGGAAGATATACGGCGTCCGGATGATCGACGACCCGCAGTTCTTCTTCTACCGCAAGTCGATGCTGGAGAAGGCCAAGGTCGAGGTGCCGACCACGTTCGACGAGCTGATGGAGGCCGCGGCCAAGCTCACCACTGGCAAGGTCAAGGGCCTGTACATGGGCAACGACCTGCACAGCGTCAACGACACGTTGATCTGGTCGGCCGGCGCCCAGCACCTCACCGAGAAGAACGAGATCGCCTATCACACGGACGGTGTCGTCGAGGGTCTGAAGAAGATGCGCACGCTGTTCACCAGCGGCGATCTGCTCCTCGGCGCCCCGACCGAGTCCTGGGACCCCTCCTCCTTCAACCAGGGCCTGTGCGCCATCCAGTTCTGCGGCATGTGGGCGATGCCGGCAATCCAGGACGCGCTCGGCGACGACTGGGGCGTCTTCCCCTTCCCGAAGGTCACGGACAACGGCAAGCAGTCGGTCTACAACGGCGGCTGGTCGATGTTCGTCAACGCCAAGGGCAAGAACGTCGACGCGGCCAAGGAGTACGTCAAGTGGCTGTGGATCGACCAGAAGGAGTACCAGGAGGACTGGGCCACCTCCTACGGCTTCCACATCCCGCCGCGCACCTCGCTCGCCGAGTCCGCCACCAAGCTCAAGTCGGGCAACGCCGCTGAGGGCGTCAAGCTCTTCAACGAGTTCGGGCACTTCGACAACATCGGCTGGACCCAGGCCATGCGCACCGCCTTCGAGGACGTCTTCGCCAACTGCGTGCGCAAGAACATGGACCCGGAGAAGGCTCTCGACAGGTGCGACGCGGCCGTCAACCGCGAGCTCAAGAAGCTGTTCGGATAGGCCGCGGGACGGACCACGACATGTCGACGACCACCAAGCTCGACCTCGCGAGCTCCGCCCCGGCGAAGGCCTCATCGGCCAAGCCGCGGCGGGGTCTGCGGGGCAGCCCCACCTTCGCCTTCTGGCTCTTCACCGGGCCGTTCCTGATCGGTCTGGCGATCTTCGTCTACGCACCGATCCTATGGAGCCTCTGGCTGAGCTTCTTCGAGGCCCGCTTCACCGTCACGCCGGACAAGTTCGTCGGGTTCGACAACTACAAGTACATGCTGACGAACGACGACTTCGTCGGCTCGCTCGGCACCTTCACCGTCTTCGCCGCGTTCATCGTGCCCACCACCTGGGCGCTCTCGCTGGGCCTGGCACTGCTGGTGAACCGGATGCGCTTCATGCGGGCGTTCTTCCGCTCGGTCTTCTTCCTGCCGACCGCGGTCAGCTATGTCGCCGCGGCGCTCATCTGGAAGATGTCCATCTTCAGCGGCGTCCGCTTCGGCCTGATGAACACGGTCCTCGGCTGGTTCGGGGTCGAGAACATCGCCTGGCTGATCGACCCCAACCCGCCCTGGTACTGGCTGGTCATCGTGACCGCCCGGCTGTGGCTGCAGTCCGGGTTCTACATGATCCTGTTCATCGCGGCGCTGCAGAACATCCCGGAAGAGCTGTACGAGGCCGCCGCCATCGACGGCGCCAAGTCGGGCTGGCAGACCTTCTGGTACATCACCCTGCCCCAGCTGCGTGCCACGTCGACCGCGGTGATCCTGCTGCTGCTGATCGCCGCCTACCAGGCGTTCGACGAGTTCTTCAACCTGCTGTCGAAGACCACCTGGGGCCGCCCGCCCCTCGTCGAGCTCTACTACAAGGCCCTGGGCGAGAGCCAGGACTACGGCGCCGGCAGCGCGGGCGCACTCATCCTGACCGTGCTGATCTGCGCCGTGACCCTGCTCCAGGGCAAGATCATGGGCTTTGGAAGGGGTGACGAGTCCAAGTGACCACCGCCATGCCCAAGGTGCGGAAATCCGCACCGACGTCGGACACACCCGGCCGGGTCAGGCGCGGTGGCGGCGTGATGAGCTCCACCGGCCTCTACATCGCCACGGGCGTCGCCGCCTTCCTCTTCCTGGTCCCCTTCTACATCATCGTCCGCAACGCCCTCTCCACCGACGCCGAGATCACCGGAGAGAACTGGAAGATCTTCCCCACGGACATCCAGTGGGGCAACATCGGCGAGCTCTTCAGCGACGAGACGGTCCCCTTCGCCCAGTCCCTGTGGAACTCGGCGGTCGTGGCCACCCTGCACACCGTCGGCGTCCTGCTGGTGTGCTCCCTCGCGGGCTACGGTCTGGCCCGCATCCCGTACAAGCACGCCAACAAGGTGTTCTACGCCGTCCTGGGAACCCTGATGGTCCCGACCGCGGTCACCTTCGTGCCGAGCTTCGTGCTGGTCTCCTCGCTCGGCTGGGTGGACACCTACCGGGGCCTCATCATCCCGGGCCTGTTCAGTGGTTTCACCTGCTTCCTCTTTCGGCAGTACTTCCTGGGGTTCCCCAAGGAACTGGAGGAGGCGGCACGCATGGACGGCCTGGGCTACTGGGGGGCGTACTGGCGTGTCGTCGTACCCAACTCGCTGAACTTCTTCGCGGCGATGGCGACCATCACCTTCATCAACGGCTGGAACGCCTTCCTGTGGCCCCTGGTCATCGGGCAGGACCCGAGCTCGTGGACCGTCCAGGTCGCGCTCTCCAGCTACATGACCAACCAGACCGTGGTCTTCCATCTGATCTTCATGGCCACGGCCGTTTCCATCCTGCCCCTGGTGTTCGTGTTCCTCTTCCTGCAGCGCTGGCTGGTGCAGGGGATCGCACAGACCGGCATCAAGGGCTGACGCCTTCTTCCCAAGAGCTGGAGACCGATGTCTTTCCGCACCACCCCCTCCGTCGACTACGTCGAGGACGTCTCCCCGGGCCGCGGGGCGCTCCCGCCCCGCGCCTGGTACGCGTCCTCGGACGCGAAGTCCCTGTCCCTCAACGGCAGCTGGCGCTTCCGCCTGTCGGCGACCGCCGACGCCGAGGACGACTCGTTCGCCGAGGAGGGGTACGACGCCGGGGACTGGGCCGAGGTCACGGTCCCCGGCCACTGGGTCCTGCAGGGCGACGGCGCGTTCGGGTCGCCCATCTACACCAACCACCTCTACCCCTTCCCGGTCGACCCGCCCCACGTCCCGACCGACAACCCGACCGGCGACCATGTGCGGGTCTTCGACCTGCCCGACGGGTGGCCGGCCGACGGCGGTGCCGTCCTGCGCTTCGACGGCGTCGAGTCCTGCGCCCGGGTCTGGCTGAACGGCACGGACATCGGCGAGTTCAAGGGCTCCCGGCTGCCCCACGAGTTCGCGGTGGGGCACCTGCTGAAGCCGGCCGGGAACGTGCTCGCCGTCCGGGTGCACCAGTGGTCGGCGGGCTCGTACCTGGAGGACCAGGACCAGTGGTGGCTGCCGGGCATCTTCCGTGACGTCACCCTGCTGCACCGCCCGACGGGCAGCGTGGGCGACTTCTTCGTGCACGCCTCCTACGACCACACCACGGGCGAGGGCACCCTGCGCGTCGACTCCGACGTCGACGGGCGGGTGTCCGTGCCCGCCCTCGACATCGATGTCGCGACCGGTGAGCCGGTGACGGTCGCGGTCGAGCCGTGGTCGGCGGAGACACCGAAGCTGTATGACGGCGAGCTGGTCACGGCGGGCGAGCGCGTGCCGCTGCGCATCGGCTTCCGTACGGTCGTCCTGGAAGACGGCCTCATCAAGGTCAACGGCAGGGCGATCCTCTTCAAGGGCGTCAACCGGCACGAGTGGCACCCCGAGAAGGGCCGCGCCCTCGACCTGGAGACCATGCGCGAGGACGTGCTGCTGATGAAGCGGCACAACCTCAACGCGGTGCGCACCTCGCACTACCCGCCGCACCCGGCCTTCCTCGACCTGTGCGACGAGTACGGCCTGTGGGTCATCGACGAGTGCGACCTGGAGACCCACGGCTTCACCGAGCAGGGCTGGCGGGACAACCCCGTCGACGACGACCGCTGGACCCCGGCGCTGCTGGACCGCGCCGCCCGTATGGTCGAGCGGGACAAGAACCACCCGTCCGTCGTCTTCTGGTCCCTCGGCAACGAGGCCGGCACCGGGCGCGGGCTGACCGCCATGGCCGAGTGGATCCACGGCCGGGACTCCTCGCGCCTCGTGCACTACGAGGGCGACTGGAACTGCCGGGACACCGACGTGTACTCGCGGATGTACGCCTCCCACGAGGAGGTCGAGCGCATCGGGCAGGACCTGGACGGCGGCACCCGCAAGCGGCGCGAACTCCCCTTCATCCAGTGCGAGTACGGCCACGCGATGGGCAACGGCCCGGGCGGGATCGCCGACTACCAGCAGATCTTCGAACGGTACGAGCGCCTCCAGGGCGGCTTCATCTGGGAGTGGATCGACCACGGGGTCAAGCACCCCGAGCTGGGCTACGCCTACGGCGGCGACTTCGGCGAGGAGCTGCACGACGGGAACTTCGTCTGCGACGGGCTGATCTTCCCGGACCGGCGGCCGTCCCCGGGGCTCGCCGAGTACAAGAAGGTGATCGAGCCGGTCCGTATCGAGGGCGACGGCACGGGCGGCACCGTACGGATCACGAACGCGTACGACTTCGCCGATCTCTCGCACCTGGAGTTCGAGTTCTCCTACGCGGTGGACGGATTCCCCACCGGGGCGCACACGCTCACCGTGCCTTCCCTCGCGCCGGGTGAGTCGGCTGAGGTCAAGCTCCCGGCGGCGGCCCCCGACGGCCAGGGCGACGAGGTCCTGTGGACGGTTCGCGCGCTGCTCGCCGAGGACACCGCCTGGGGGCCCAAGGGCCATGAGGTGGCGTGGGGTCAGGAGACCGTCGCCCTGCGCACACCCGCGACCGTCGCCGCCTCGCAGCGGCCCGTGCACGACGAGCGGCTGATCACGCTCGGCCCGGCGACCTTCGACGCCCGCTCGGGCCGGCCGACGACGATCTGCGGCCTCGACGTGACCGGGCTGCGCCTGGACGTGTGGCGGGCGACGACGGACAACGACGACGGCGCCTCCTGGCAGGACGACACGCGCTACGGCGTGCTGTGGCGCAAGCTCGGCCTGCACCGGATGCAGCACCGGCTGGACGCCGTGGAGCTGGGCGACGACGCGCTGACCGTCCGCACCCGGGTGGCGCCCGCCGCCGCCGAGGTGGGCCTGCGCACGGTGTACCGCTGGACGTCCGACGGCACCCGGCTGAAGCTGACCGTGTCCGTCACGCCCGAGGGCGACTGGGCCCTGCCGCTGCCCCGGCTCGGCATCCGCTTCGGGCTGCCGGCCGACGCCGCGCGGGAAGTCCTGTACTTCGGCGGCGGGTCCGAGGCGTACCCCGACACCCGTGCCGCCTCGAAGCTCGGGCAGTGGCTGCCGGGCATCGACGACCTGCAGACCCCGTACGTCCGCCCGCAGGAGAACGGCGCCCGTGCCGACGTCCGCTGGGCGGAGCTGGGCGGGCTGCGCATCGAGGGCGACCCGGAGTTCTGGTTCAGCGCCCGGCCCTGGACCAACGAGCAGCTGGACGCCGCCCGGCATCTGACCGACCTCACCCCGGGCGACACCCTGTGGATCAACCTCGACCACGGCCAGCACGGCATCGGTTCGCAGTCGTGTGGTCCGGGTCCGCTGCCGCAGTACTTCCTGAAGGCCGAGCCCACGGAGTTCTCGTTCGTGTTCTCGAACCACGAGTGAGAATTCGCGGTGAGAAAACCGTAAATCGATTGACCGATTGATCGACTTTCCGACACCGTCGGAAGGGCCACCAGCGGCCGGTCGGCAGACATGCCGACCGGCCGCAACTTGCGTTCAGAACAAGGGCGTTGATGCACTTGAATGGCAATATCGAGGTTCGCGGTCTGTCCCGAACCTTCCACACCACCGTCCGCCGCCCCGGCTTCACCGGCGCACTGCGCTCTCTGGTCAACCCGCGGAAGGTCGCCAAGCACGCCGTCTCCGACGTGACCTTCTCCGTCGCCCCCGGCGAACTCCTCGCCCTGCTCGGCCCGAACGGCGCCGGCAAGTCCACCACCATCAAGATGCTCACCGGCATCCTCACCCCCACCGCGGGGTCGGCCCGCGTCGCCGGGGTGGTGCCGTACGAGGAGCGTGAGCGCAACGCCCGCAACATCGGCACGGTGTTCGGACAGCGCACCCAGCTGTGGTGGGACCTCCCGGTGCGCGAGTCGTTCGCCATCCTGCGGGACATCTACGAGGTGCCGAAGGCCGAACACGCGGCAAGACTCGCGGAGTTCGACGATCTCCTGGACCTCTCCTCCTTCTGGGACACCCGGGTCCGCCATCTCTCCCTCGGTCAGCGCGTCCGCTCCGACCTGGCCGCCGCCCTGCTGCACGACCCGCCGGTCGTCTTCCTCGACGAGCCCACCATCGGCATGGACGTGGTGGTGAAGGAGCAGGTGCGGGAGTTCCTGCGGCACCAGGTGGAGGAGCGCGGCCGGACGGTCCTGCTCACCACCCATGACATGACCGAGGTCGAGCGGCTCGCCGAGCGGGTCGTGCTGATCAACCACGGGCGGCTCGTCCTGGACGGCACCCTCGACGAGATCCGCCGCAAGTTCGGGTCCACCTGGCAGGTGCGGGTATCGCTCGCCGACCCGCACACCGAGGTCGGCTCCCTGCCGGGCATCGCACTGCTGCGGCACGAGGGCCCGCAGGCGGTCTTCGGCCCGGACGGCCCCGACGCGCCGACCGTGCACCAGGCGCTGAAGCAGGTCATCGAGCGGTACGAGGTGACGGACCTCGCCCTCGACGAGGCGGACCTGGAGGACGTGATGCGGGCCGCGTATGTGCACGCCGAGACCGCGGCAGAAGGAGCCTGAGATGGCCTCCGTACTGCACGGCTGGCGCGCCGCCCGCGTCACGCCGCTCGGCGAGTTGCACACGCCGCCCCGGATGACGGCCGTCCTGCTCCGGCTGACCGTCCAGGTGGTCCTGGTGGCGTCGCTGTGGCGCGGCCTGTACTCCCACACCGGCACCACCGCCGGGCTGACCCGCGACCAGGCGGTCACGTACGCCGTCCTGGCCGTACTCGCCTCCCGGCTGCGGGAGTTGGACCAGTACGCGGGCCGGGACACGGTGCTGCAGCACATGCACTTCGGCACGATCGTCTACTGGTACCTGCGCCCGCTGCCGCCCCAGCGCTACTACGCCCTGCGCGCCCTCGGCGAGCAGCTTTACGGGCTGGCGTGGGCGCTCGGCGGATTCGCGGTCTGCCTCGCCGTGGGGGTCGTGGAACCTCCCAAGTCGGCTGCGGTGGCAGGGGTGTTCGCGGTGAGCATGCTGCTCGGCCAGTGGGTCCTGTACTACGTCATGCTCGTCCTCGACCAGCTGTGCTTCTTCACCATCCGCAACAACTCCGCGATGCTCATCCTGATCTTCGCGCAGAACCTGATGTCCGGGGTGTACGCGCCGTTGTGGTTCTTCCCGGACTGGTTCATCACGCTCAGCACCTTCCTCCCCTTCCAGGCGACACTGAGCGTGCCGCTGTCGATCTATGTCGGTCGCATCGAACTGTCCGACGCCGGAGTCCAGTTGGCCGTCCAGGCTGCCTGGGTCGTCGTGCTGGCGCTGTTCACCCGGTGGGTGTGGCGGCGAGCCGCGCGGCGCGTGATCTCGCAGGGAGGCTGAGATGTCGTCGAAAGCCGTGAAGTCCCTGCGCCTCGTCTGGCGCATCTCGCTGCTCAACATCCGCTCCTCCATGGAGTACCGCACCGAGTTCCTGCTGAACATCGCGATCGGCGCGATCTGGCAGATGTCGGTGATCGTGTTCGCGACGGTGCTGCTGGCCCGGTTCACCGGGATGGGCGGCTGGAACAGCTCGGACGTGCTGCTGATCCCGGCGATCCGGATGCTGGCGCACGGGTTGTTCGTGCTCCTGCTGGGGCGTGTGCACTTCATCGGCCGCCAGGTCCAGGAGGGGAAGATCGACATCTATCTCCTCCGCCCGATGCCGGTCCACCGGCAGGTCCAGCTCGCCTACTTCCCGACCAACGCGATCGGCGACCTCACGGTCGCCGCGGGTCTGATGGTGGGCGCGCTCAGCCGCAGCACCCTGGACTGGTCGGCGGGCCAGGTCTCCTACCTGATCGCCGCGGTGATCGGCGGGATGCTCCTGGAGGCGGCCCTGTTCACGGCCGTGGCCGCCGCGTGCCTGCGCTACCCCGCCGCCGACTACTGGGGCCGCTGGCTGGAGGAGCTCCTCGGCACCTTCGGCAGCTACCCGCTGAACGTCCTGCCCAGGGCGGTCGGCGGCTTCCTCACCTTCGCCCTCCCCCTCGCCTTCGTCGCGTACTTCCCGGCCGCGGTCCTCACGGGCCACGACACGTCCGTTCCGTACTGGCTGGCGGCGTCCTCGCCCCTGCTGGGGCTGGTGGCGTATCTGGGGGCGCGGTGGCTGTGGCGGTGGGCGCTGGGGCACTACGCGGGAGTGAACGGATGACCTCTTGTGCTCACCCCCGCCCCGGAGGCCGTGCGGACAGGCGCTCCTGGAGCCGCAGATGGCGGAACTGGTACAGCGCGCCCGTCTGACGCAGCACACCGCGTGCGTGCGCGTCCTTCAGGAAGGTCAGCAGTCGCCAGGGCAGGCGTCCGGTGAGCCCGAACCACACCCGTGCGGTGAGGAACCGGCCCCAGGCGCTCAGGGCCAGGGTGGCCGGGGCCAGGGACAGCCACAGAAGGCCGCAGATCTGCTCGATGCCGCCTGCCTCGGCGGCCCTCGGCAGGCGGGCGGCGAGCAGGAGCAGTGAGGAGAGGAGGGCGACCAGGACGGCCCGTACGAGGGCCGTCCTGCGGTCCTGGGTCAGGCTCCGTTCCGGGGAGGGCACCGCCTGGACGTCGACCGTGCGTGCGCCGGCGTGGAAGACGGACATCGCGAGCACCGCGACGCAGCCGATGAAGCCGCCGATGAGCGCACCCGAGCCGAGTGCGAGCCCGGCGGACCACCCCGGGTCCCGGCCCTGGTCCAGGCAGGTGTTGAGGAGACAGGTCAGCGCTCCGGTCGGTGCCCCCAGCGCCGCGCCCAACAGCAGCCCCCGGCCGAGCCATCGCACGATCACCGTGACGTTGTCGCGTCCGGGGAGTGTGACGGGCTGCGCGGTCCGGCGTGCGTCGAAGAAGGCGACGAGCAGCGCCGCGGTGACGCCCAGGCTCAGTTGGCGGGTCTCCTGGCACACCTGCTCCGGCATCTGCTCGGCGGACTGCCACGTGTGGAGCGCTTCGAGCGCGACGAGGGTCGTCACCAGCAGCGCCCGGCGGCCCGTCGACCGGCGTCGCCGTTCACTGTCCGTCCAGCTCGGACGGTCGTAGGAGAGGATCGCGAGGGTCAGGCCGAACCCGACGATCCAGAAGATCGCGGCCGGCGGGAAGAGCAGCGATGCGGGCTTGGCGCCGAAGTACGTCTCGAAGGCGTCCTCGGACAGGGCCGGAGCCAGCAGGGCCAGCAGCGCCCCGGAGCAGACCGACGCGAGCAGCGGGGGTCCGAACCACCGCACTGGCCAAGGGAGTTCGGCCTCCAGCCGCCACCAGGCGATGGTGCCGCCGCCGTGGCCCCGGGCGTGCCGGGCCAGGAACCCGAGCTGACGCCGTGCCTTGCGGGCCGTCCAGGGGGCGCCCGAGGAGGGGCCGTAGACGGCCGGTACATAGGCGTCGAGGAGATGGCGCTCGATGCGTTCCGGTGTGCTGAAGCGATCCTCCAGCAGCACGGCCGGATTCCGGTCGGGGTCCTCGCGCGAGCCGTCGCAGACCTGCCGGGCCATGGCGATCATGAGCGGGGAACCGAGGACGGTGCGCA
Organism: Streptomyces sp. V4I8; assembly: GCF_041261225.1. Lineage (GTDB taxonomy): Bacteria > Actinomycetota > Actinomycetes > Streptomycetales > Streptomycetaceae > Streptomyces. Next base: position 8,030,199 of record NZ_JBGCCN010000001.1, on the reverse strand, counting down.
GCGCGGCGGCGGGTGTCCGCTCGGGATCGTGGCGGAGCCGGTGGACGACCGGCGCCCAGACGGTCTCCAGCTCTCCGTCGGCGTTGCGCAGCGGAGGGGCGCCGGACGCCAGATACGCGCAGGCGGTCTCCAGCGGGACGGGGAGGAGTTCGAGCACGGTGGCCGCGGTCAGCACGTCCGTCGACGCGACCGTGGCCGCGTAGGCGTCCGGTCGGCTGGTGAGCAGCAACGGCACGCTCTCGTCGAGCTCGGCGTTCAGCCGCCGCATGGCCAACGACCTGACGGATTCGGGCAGTTGGTCGAACCCGTCCAGGACCGGGAGGATCAGCTCGCGGTCCAGCAGTTCGCGCGCCACGTCCTCGGCGGGGGCGGTCATGCCCAGCATCTCGTACTGGGCGACCAGGCAGCGCACGATCCAGTCCGTCAGACCGTCACGCCGTACGTCCCACGAGGCGATCGGGAGGATCACCGGTACGGCCCGGCCTCTCTCCCTTCGTTCCAGGTACGCGAGCGTGACTCGGTTGGCCAGGACGCTCTTGCCGGATCCGGCCGGCCCCAGGACGACCACGCGGCGGTGCGGATGGGCGGCGAAGGCGGCCGCCAGTTCGGCGACGCCGCCGTGGCCCTCCGGCGCTCCGGCGAGTGTCGCGTCGTCGGGCACGTTGTGCCGGTGGTCGGAGAGACAGACGTCGCCGCGCGTCCAGCGGATGTCCATCGGGGCGGGGTCCTGCAACCGGCGCAGCCGGGCCTCCGCCTTGCGCTCGCCGCGCACCTTCCGGGCGAGGGCCTCCGCGGCCAGGGGGACCCGGTCCGCCGGGTTCTCCGAGGGGGTGCCGAGGAGTCGGGTGAGGAGGGGCGTGATGATCGAGCTGATCACGGCCGCGAGGAGCGGCAGGACGTTCACCAACGTCGAATCGTCCCGTCCGCCGCCCGGCTCCCCCGAAGCCCCCCGGCCCTGCCCGCCCCCCATGGTGAAGCCGACGTACACGGCGACCCCGATGACCACCCCGATCGCCACGAACCCCATGAACAGCAGCACCTTGATCCTCAGATGCTGCGAGTTTCGCGCCATGTTCCCCCTCCACCTCCCTGAGTGAGCGCAACGCGCACTCATCTCGGGGAACGCGGATCGAGGCTCCCGCAGCAGCAGGATGTTCCGCCTCCCGGAAGCACTGAAGCGCACGCCACCCGCGCGCCACCCAGCGCGCTGCGCCGGGTGCTGCGTGGGTGGCGCGTGAGCACGGTGCGCAGGCCGCCTGGACCGACTTAAGGCCGCCTGGACCGACTTGCCGGACGGGCTCGCTGCGGCAGTGCCCGTCCTTCACTGTTTCCCCGACAGCCCTTGTACGTCACTCTGGTTGACATCGAAACTGAACAGCGCTCATCTTCTTCGTCACTCATCGGAGACGCCCCCACCATGAGAAGACTGATCGGCACGCTCGCGGCCGCGGCCCTGGCCGTCACCGGCCTCGCCACCACCGGATCGACGCCCGCGGCGGCCGCCTCCAGCGGCACCTTCAACGTGCTGACGTACAACGTCGCGGGCCTCCCGGAAGGTCTGAGTTCCGGCAATCCGGAGACGAACACCCCGCTGATCTCGCCGCGGCTGGCGGCGTACGACATCGTGAACGTGCAGGAGGACTTCAACTACCACGCGGCCCTGTACGCGGGTGACAACCACCCGTACCGCACCGCGACCAGCGGCGGCGTGCCCTTCGGCGACGGTCTCAACACCCTCTCGGACCACCCCTTCGAGGACTTCGAGCGGGTGAAGTGGAACGACTGCACCGGCACCAACTGCCTGACGCCCAAGGGCTTCTCGCTCGCCCGGCTCCGCCTCGCCGAGGGGGTCTTCGTGGACCTCTACAACGTCCACACCAACGCCGACGACACGGACGACGCGCTGGCCGCCCGCCGCGCGAACGTCGAGCAGCTGTCGGACTTCATCCAGGCGAACTCGGCCGGGAACGCGGTCATCGTCATGGGTGACACCAACACCCGGTATACCCGCAGCGGCGACAACATCCGCACCCTCGCCGACGAGAACGGCCTGACGGACGCGTGGGTGAAGCTGGCCAAGGGCGGTGTCCGGCCGACGCAGGGCGCGGACGCGCTGCTGTGCCCGACGACGGCGCCGACGAACGGCTGCGAGGTCGTCGACAAGGTCCTCTACCGTGGCAGCAAGCTGCTGACGCTGGACGCCACCCGCTACAACAACGAGTGGGCGTCGTTCCTTGACTCCGCGGGCGGCAACCTGTCCGACCACTTCCCGCACACGGTCGACTTCTCCTACACCCTCAACCCGGCCCTGAAGGCGAGTGACTTCTTCGGCGGCCCGCACGGCACGGCCTTCAACGACGCCGACGACCTGCCGGCCTCGGTGTCCCCGCGCACCCTGACCCTGCGCGGCGGCTCCCGCCTGGACGCGGTGTCCCTCACGCACGACGGCGGCACGGCCCTCACCCACGGCGGTACGGGCGGCACGGCGACGTCCCTGACGCTGGCCTCCGGGGAGCACCTCACCGCCGTAAAGCTGACGCAGGGCCAGAAGGACGGGCGTACGCGGATCTTCTCGGCGAGTTTCACCACCGACAAGGGCCGTACCCTGTCGGCCGGTACGGCGACGTCGGACACCAAGACCTTCACGGCACCGTCCGGTTGGCAGATCGCCGGGTTCACGGGGCGGGCCGGTGACGAGGTCGACAAGCTGGGGGTGCTGTACGCGCCGGTCGGCTGATCGGCGCCGTATGCGAAACTTCGCCGGTGACACCGGAGGTACAGGGACCGTTCAACCGCAGGGTTCGCCTGGTCGTCGAGGTCCGTGACGACCAGGACGAACTGGAGCTGGCGACCGGGGTGTTCGGCGCTCAGGGGTGGGGGGTGCGGCCCGCGCGGGACGGTGACTCGGTCACCGTCGAGGAGGGCTACGCCGGGCTGGTCGTCGAGATACCCGTCCACGGCTCCCGCTGGACCGCGAGGTCGACGGCGGTCGAGCAGCTCACTGCGGTCGCCAAGAGACGGAAGCTCGATCTGTGGGTGCGCGAGAGCAAGCTCATTCCGCCCAAGTCCGTTGACCAGCACACCATTTACCACGTACACCGCAGGGTGCCGGGCGACGCGAGCCCCGTGGTGCGGTGGCTGGCCGAGCACTGGGTGGCCGTCGGTGGCCTGGACGTACGGCACACCCTGCAGCTGCGCGGCGCGTACTCCGACGAGCAACGGGAGCAGGTGCTCGCCGAGTTGGCGGCGCGCAACCTCGGCGGTCCGCCGTTCGACCCCGACGCGCACGACATACGCCGGGCGATCGGGCCCCGGGCCGGTACCGGGTCGACCGAGGCGCATCGGGACCCGGCCACCATCGCACTGGCCTGCCTGGTGGTACTCGTCAGCGTCGCGTGCGGCATCGTGCTCGCCGCCTTCACGTCCCCGTGGCGGCTGCTGGCGACCGCCGTACCGGCCGCGCTCTGCCGGCCGGTGGGCGCGTGGGTGACCTCGAACGAGCCCCGCCCGAAACTCGTGAGGCTGGGCTGCGGTGCGGTCATCACCGGCGGCCTGACGGTCATCAGTTTCCTCTGGGCGGACGCCCAGGACACAGGGGCGGCCGGGTTACTCGCCGGGTTCGGCACGACGCTGGGGATCGGCCTCACGGTGTTCGGCCTGTGGTACGCGCTGAGTGAATCCTGGTTCAGCCGCAACGTGCAGTGGTTCCTCCCCGTCCTCGCCGCGCCGCTGCCGTTCGTCGTGCCGTGGGTGGGTTCGTTCCTGCACGCCGTGTATCTGGAGGACTACTTCGGGATCCCCGCCGGCACGGTGCACGTGGGCTTCTACTGGCAGTACGCCGTGGCGTTCAAGCCGCTGGCCACCACCACGGCCTGTCTGCTCGTCCTTGTCGCGCTCGCCGGCTGGGCCCGGCACTTCAACGTGCAGACGGGTGTCACCGGATTCCTCCGCTGGGTCCTGCCCCTGGTGGGCCTGGTCATGCTGCTGACGGTGGTGGACATCGCGCTGGACGACGTGGACCAGGCCGCCGACCGCGCCGTGGACGCGGCCGCCGCCGGCCGACGCCCCGCCGCCTACTTCGGCCTCGACGGCGAACTCGTCTGCGTCGAGCCCCTGAGCCCGAAGATCTCCGTCATCAACGGACCCGTACCGACCGGGCATCCGGTCCTCTCCTTCCGCGCGAACGGTGACACCCTCTGGCTCTGGGACCCCGACCCGGCTCGCGGCGAGGACACCGCCCGCCACTCCCTGCGCGTACGGGCCGAGGACGTGGCGCTGGTGGTGACCGACGGCAAGCGCTGCTGACCACGGCCCCTCGCCCGCTGCCGGCTACTCGCTGCGCAACGCCTCCGCGACCGTCAGCCGCCCCACCCGCCGCGCCGGAACCAACGCCCCCAGCGCCGCGACCACCGACCCCGCGAGGCCGAGCCCGGCCAGGGCCGGGGCCTGCCACACGTCCGTCAGGTACGCGGGCAGGGTGATGTCGACGCGTCCGCCATCCGCCATCCGCCATCCGCCATCCGCGGGATCACGAGGTGGTAGCCGGCCACGCCCAGTGGGATGCCGAGCAGGGAGCCGATCACGCCGAGGACGGCCATCGACGTCACCGTCATCACCGTGACCTGCCGCGGTGTCATGTCGATCGACTTCAGCATGCCCAAGTCCGCCTGCGGTCACGGGCGTTGAGGACGACGGTGTCGAAGACGCCGAGGGACGAGACGACAGACCGGCTTCCGGCTGATCCCGCGTGCACCGGCTTTCGCGAAGCTGACGCTCCGCTACCGGGCGCGGGCGGTGGTGCCGGCGTACGAGACCGGACCGGTGAAGACGGGGGCGGTCTGAGCCCGCCGCGGACTCAGTCGCCGTCGGGTGCCGCGAGCCGGGTGCGAGCGATGCCCGCTTCCGGTTCCCGGCCCGCCGCGGCCACCCCTGCCCACACCCGCCGGGCCTCCTCGGTACGACCGCGGTCCGCGAGCAGGTCGCCGAGCAGCCCCGCCGCCTCGGGGGCCACCTCCTCATGGCCTGTCTCCACCAGCTGCGCCAGCAGCAGTTCGGCCTCGTCGAGGTCGCCGTACCCCTGGTGGATCTGCGCGAGCAGCAGCCCCGCCTCGGGTGAGTGCTCGGCGTGCCCGGCCTCCAGGGCCGCCCGGAGGTGCCAGCGGGCCGCATCGTCGCGATGGGTGCGCAGACAGAGCCGCCCGAGGTACAGCTCGGCCTCGACGGAGTGGTCCGGGTGCCTCAGTTCCATGGCCTGGCGGTACAGGGCCGCCGCGCGGTCCACGTCGTCGTCGAGGTCGTGGAGCGCCCCCAGGAACATGGTCGCCCGCGCCTTCTCCGTGGGGTCGTCGGCGCCCATCGCCATGGCCAGCAGCCGCTTCGGCTCGGCCCGCAGACCCCGTCCGATCAGGCGGCCGCCCAGGGCGATGGCGGCCTGCGGCATGAACTCCGGGTCCTCGGTCCCGATGGCCATGCGGTACCAGTCGTCCACCGACTCGTGCTCGGCCCCGAACGCGTCGTGCAGGACTGCCAGGTTCAGCGCGGCCTTCGCGCGGATCCTCGGATTCCGAGACCGCACCGCTCGGCGGAAGGCCGTCTCCGCCGCGTCGTCACGCCCGCGCCCCACCTCCAGCAGGCCGAGGTTGAGTGCGGCGATGTCCGCCTCGTCGACCACGCCCGTCTCCACGGCCCTCGACCACGCCCGGTACGCCCCCGGCACGTCTCCTTCCCCGTCCAGGATCACGCCGAGTTCCAGCAGCGCCTTGGCCGCATGGCTGGGCACACCGCACTCCGCGACGGCCTCGAAGTCCGCACACGCCTGACCGAGTTGCCCCTGCCCCCGCTGGATCAAGGCCGCGCCGAGCAGCGCCTGGGCTCGTACGTCCGGATCCTCGCAGTCCGCGGCGGCGCGGAAGGCGGCCAGCGCTCCCGTCCAGTCCTCCAGATCCCTGAGTCGGTCGGCCTGTTCCAGCAGTTCCCCGGCGGTCCGGGGCGCGGTTCCACCGCGGTGCGCCTCCGCCAGCTCCACGATGCGCTGGTTGAGATCGGGGACCGAAGTCTCCCTCAGCGCCGTCACCTCGGGGTGATCCCACTCCGCGGCCCGTTCCCAGGCCTCCAGGGCACCCGGCAGATCACCGCGGTCCTGACACAGCCCCGCGAGCAGGGCCCACGACCTCGGAGCGAGATCGGTGTGTCCGCTCGTGGCGACCTCGCGGAAGAGGGCCTCGATGTCCCCCCTGTCCGCGTCTTCGTGCACCAGCATCATGGCCAGCTGGAAGCGGGCGATCGGTGCGAGGCGCTTCACGTCCCCGTCCGCCGCCGCCCGGCGCCATGCCTCCTCGGCACCGGCGGTGTCCCCTTCGTCCTTCAGCAACGCGCCGAGTTCCAGGGCGGCTTGTGCCCGGTTCTCGGCGTCCCCGGTCGCGATGAGCTGCCGGAAGGCCTCCTTGGCGCCGGAGTTCGCGCCGAGCAGCCGCTTCGCCTTCCCGAGCCACAGCAGGGCGACCGGCCGGTTCTCCTCGTCCTCCATGGCCCTGGTGAAGGCGGCGGCCGCGTAGACCGGGACGTCCCGCCGCCAAGCCTGGTAGCCGATGTCCAACGCCTCCTCGGAGGTGGCCAGTTCCAGCAGCGCCGGCCAGAGGAAGCCGGGGACGGGACCGGAGTCGGCCTCGCCGACCAGCTCCGGCGCGGTCTGCCAGCGGTCCGCACCCGCCTCGGGAGCCGAGGGCTGGAGCAGCGCACGGCCCCCCACGACCGGGTCCCGGGCCCAGGCCAGTCCTTGCTCGAACCCGTCCTCCGTGGTCATGGGGACGCCGAGCGCGGTCAGGTACGGCCGGAGCAGTTGGAGCAGTTCGTCGCGGGTCAGCCCCCGGTCGAGTCCGGCCCGGTGACAGTCCACAGCGGCCCGGACCACGGCGACGCCGACCGGGTTGGCGGACCGGGCGGTATTGAGCCGCAGCAGCATCTCGCGGGGCTGCGCGGCTTCCACCACCTCGGCGAAGCTCCTGGGCGCGGCACCGTCCGCGAAGTGCCAGGCGGCCTGGGCGCGCTCGGCGTCGCCGAGTTCGAGCGGCAGATGCACGAGACACGCCATGCTCAGCGCGGCTCGGGCGGCGGCACCGTCGGGTGCGGTCTCCTCCAGAATCGCCCCGCATCGGCGCGCCGAGATGGTTCCGGCCGTCACAGCCCAGCCGGAGAGCCAGTCCAGCAGTTCGGGCGTCAGCCCCTCCAGGTCGGCTTCCGCCAGATCGTCCAGCCAGAGCACGGCCGGTGTCCCGAGGCGGCCCAGTGCCTGCGCGCAGGAGCGCAGCCGGGACAGCGCGGCGGCGGTGTGCGGGATCAGCACCGGTGTGTCGGCGGCGAACTCCGCGCGCAGCGCCTCGACGGCCGACCGGGTCTTGCCCGCGCGATCCTCGCCGTACGCGAGGACATACGGATAAGGCGGGCCGTCGAGGGAGAGCATGCTGCGCATCTCCTCGTCGAAGTCGCCCCGGGCGATGTATCCGGCGTCCGCACCGGGCAGGGGCGGGGCCACCCCCAGTTCGGTGTCGGTCAGTTCACCGAGGACGGGTGGCCGTCCGGACGCGGTGAGGCGCAGCAGCTCGCCGGTTTCGCCGGGCGACTGCTGGAGTGCCGAACCGTCCAGGGCCCGGACCAGTTCGTCATGGCGTCGGCGCCAGGCCGTCACCGAGCCGAGGTCCTCGGGGAGGTCGATGCCGACCGCTTTCGCGTGCTCCTGGCAGGCGGTGACGAGTTCGCGCACGAGTTCCCAGCGCGGGGCACGTCGGATCTTCCCGGCCAGCAGGGGACTGAGCGTGCTGGCGGCGGGCCGTGAGGGCATACGCCGTTTCAGGTCGCCGAGCGAGGGCGCTCCCGAGACGAATTTCAGTTCCCGCAGAGTGCCGCAGAAGCGGAGCAGTGGTTCGGGGGTGCCCTGCGGAGTGGCCATGTGTCTCCCCTGACACGCGGATGCCGACGGTTCGTCATCAGCGTAGCCACGCCCGCGAGTTCGGGGATCTCGTCGATCGTTCGTGGTCGTTCGGAGTCGTTCGCCATTGCCGCCGGAAGGGTTCGCGGGGCCGGAGGCTGGCCGTACGGATCCCTCGGGGGCGACTGCCCCGAGACGTACGGGAAGGACACAACATGCCGCTCTTCGATGTCCGCACTCTGGTCGCCCTCACCCTCGCCCTGCTCGCCGCCGCTGTGGTCGGCGGTCTGGCGCTCGCCGCCGGGGCGGGCTGGCCGGCGGCCCTGCTGGCGGCCGGTGCGGCGGGCTGGGGTGTGTTGACCGGGCTGCCGTCGCTGATGCGACAGGACCGAGCTTCCTAAACACCCTAGGTTATAGGCTAGCGCTCACAGCAACGGAGGTCACCTCATGCCCCGAGCGGGTCTCACCGCCGACCGCATCACCTCGGCCGCCGCGGACCTGGCCGATGAGGCCGGCTTCGAGAGGGTCAGTCTGTCGGCTCTGGCGCGGCACTTCGGCGTGAAGGACGCGAGCCTCTACTCGCATGTCCGGAACCTTCAGGACCTCAGGACACGGATCGCCTTGCTCGCGGGCGGGGAGATGATCGACCGGATCGCCCTGGCGGTCGCGGGCCGGGCGGGCAAGGACGCGCTGAAGGCGTTCGCCGACGCCTACCGGGGCTACGCCCTCCAGCACCCGGGCCGCTACGCGGCGACCCAGATCCGGATCGACCAGGCCCTCGTCGCCGACTCCCCCGCGATGCGCCGCACCGCCGAGATCACCTACGGCATGCTCCGCGCCTACGGTCTCGACGAACCCGACCTCACCGACGCCGTCCGCCTGCTGCGCAGCACCTTCCACGGCTACTGCGCGCTGGAGTCCACCGGGGCCTTCGGCGCTCCCCGGGAGGTGGCCGAGTCCTGGGGGCGCGCTGTCGACGCACTGCACGTGGCGCTCGTGAACTGGCCGCGCGGCGAGCGCGACCGGCAGCCGCCCCAGGTGCCACGCTGACCACTTAGACTGGAAGCTTCGCGGAGGTCACACGCCTTCACCCCGGGGGAGGGAGCGCGCCTTGTCCCAACCGCAGCTCGGACGCGGCCCCTTGAGGGACCGACAGCCCGGTCCCACCCCTCCCGCACCGGACGAGGAAACCCCGGACGGCTCGCCCCCGGCGCGCTTCGTCGGCTGGCTCGGCGGCCTCGGGGCGGCGGCGGCCGGGTACGGCGTGTTCCAGTTCCTGTTCAGTGTGCTGCCCGACTCGATCGACGGTCCGGCCGCCCGGTATCTGATCTCCGGGGTCAGCGGGCTCAGCACCTTCGTCGCGGCCTGGCTGGCGGCGGCACTGCTGCGGGCCCGCACGGCGGCGTCGGCGGAGCGCGCGGAGGTCCCCGCCGTGGGAACGGCCGCGATGGCGCCTGGGGCGCCCGGCCCGCTCCCCCGTGTCTTCGCCTCCGCCTACGACGCCCTCGTCGACCAGGTTTCCGTCGTGGAGGACCCGCGGCACGGGCGGCTGACCGGCTGGCCGCACTCCCTCGGCGAGAACACGCCGCCCCGGCCCACCCCGGTCGGCACCGCGTACGGCCTGCACATCATGCTCGACCTGGGCGTGCCCGACGGCCGGCTCAGCACCGGCGACCTGGTGGACACGCTGTGGCGGCTGCGGCTGCCGGGCGGCGGCTGGTCGGCGCGCTCGCAGGGGTCCGAGGCGCGCCCGGAGGTCACCGCGCTGGTGCTGGGCGCGCTGGCCCGGGCGGGGACGTCGGCCGAGCGGCTGGCCGCTGAGGTGGACCGGTGCGCGGGCGCGTTCACCCGGCAACTCGACCGCGCCGGGCTGGAGTCGACGCATGTCGTGACGACCGTGCTGCGCGGACTGCTGCGTGCCGCGCCCCGCTCCGAGATCCTGCCGACGCTGCGCGAGGCCCTCACGGACGGCGCGATCAGCGACCCCCGCCGTGAGCATCTGCGCTGCTGGGGCTACCGTCTTCAGCCGCCGTACGGCAGACCGTCCCCACTGCACACCGCGCAGGCCGTCGTCGCCCTCGACCGGGCGGCCCGGGTCATGGGCGAGGACACGGACGCCCGCGCCGTCCGGGCCCGGACCGCCCGCGAGGACGGCGTGCGCTGGCTGCTGTCCTGCCCGGACGCGCCGCACGACACCTGCCCGGACCTGGACAACCTGCACGAGGAGGTACGCCGCCCACGCACCGACGACCCCTCACGCCACGAGGTGCTGAACGTACGGCACTTCACCGCCTCCTGGCTGGCGCGCGCCCTCCTCTCGCCGGGCGCGCTGGAGATCGCCCGCGCGGACGGGCTGGAGGACGAGTGGCGGGTCCGGCTGGAGGGGGCCGTCGCCGCGGTGTGGGCGGGGCAGACGGACGGCATCTGGTCGTGGGGGCTGGGCGACAGCACCGAGCTGCGGCGGCCCATGTGGATGACCTATCAAGGTCTTTCGGCGCTGCGCGGGCATGCCGTATGGATGTATCAGCCGGAGGGTTGAACTCGGCGATGATGAGCGGGCGTTGGAGGATGGTGCATGGGCGGTCGGCAGGTCCTGGCGGCGCGGCGGTTGCTGGCCGGGGCGCTGGACGGTGAGCTGCCCGAGCACGACATGGCGGCCGCGGCCCGCCGTGTCGTCGCCGAACTCGGCGCACTCGACCGCCTGTTGGAGCTGATCGACGAACTGGCCTCAGGGGAGAGCGATCCGGAGGGCTGCGCACGGCTGTCGTACCGTCATGTCCTCGGCTTCGACAAGCTGCTGCTGATCGACGGCGGACCGCGCCGGATGCTGCGCGCCCACGTATGGCATCCGGGCGCGGGCACGATCGGCAAGGAGGACATCCACAACCACCGTTCCCCGCTGGCGTCCTATGTCGTACGGGGCCGACTGGCCATGGAGTTGTACGAGGTCGACGACCGTGCTGGGGGTCTGGCGGCCGCTCGGTACGAGGAGTCGCTGGCGGAGCGGTCGGCGGACTGGACGCTGAAGCCGGCCGGTCCGGCGCGGCTGCGGCTGACACATACGGGGCAGTACGCGGCGGGCAGTTCGTACGCGCTGCCCGCGCACACCCTGCACCGGGCCTGGTGCGACACGGACGCGCCGACGGTGACGCTGTTCCTGGAGACGGGCTCCGAACGGCGGCATCACACCGATGTGTTCACGGCGGCGGGCCCACATCCGGGCGCGGTGGCGAAGGTGCCGCTGGCGGTGCCGGACTACCTGGCGGCGCTGCGTGAACTGGCGGAGCGGCTCAGGGGTTTGTGAACGCCTGCCGCACGATGTCGAGGTTGTACTCGTCGATGTCGACGGTCGTCAGCTCGGCCCGGGCGAGCCATGCGGCGTCCTGGTCGGGCTCGGGCAGGGTGAGCGCGCCGGTCAAGGGCCTGACCAGGAAGTTCTCCTGCCAGTTCTTGATCTCGTGCCCCCGGTAGTCGCTGAGGAAGGACGACTCGCCCACCTTGCGGAGGATCTCGCCGAGCAGCCCCGTCTCTTCCTTCAGCTCACGCAAGGCGCCGTCCTCGGGACTCTCACCCGGCTCCAGCTTCCCGCAGGGGACGCCCCACACCCGCGGCAGGAACCGTTCCTTCTCGCTGCGGCGCACCAGAAGCACCCGCTGCTTGTCGTCCATCACGACGGCGGCCGCCAGTCGCCTGTCGCCGGGGATGTCCATGGTCATGGTTCCTCGGTCCCTCGCCGGTGATGAGTCCAAAGGGTCTGATACCCGGGAAACAGTCAACGCTAACAGGAACGGCGACTGAACGCGTCCACCTCGTCGTACGACGGGGTGGTGCCCAGCGGGCTCCGGCCGGCCCGGATCTCCGCGACCGCTTCCAGAGCCGCACCCAGCGCCCGCCGGTAGAGCAGCGAGCCGAGGCTGACGCGGCGCACGCCGAGGTCGGCCAGCTGGGGAAGGGTCGGGCCGGTCGGGGCGTAGAGGATGTTGAGGGGCACGTCGAGGCGCTCGACGAGGGTGGCGATGTCCCCCGGGTCGGTGAGTCCGGGGACGAACACCCCGTCGGCGCCCGCCTGTTGGTAGGCGTCGACGCGGGTCGCCGTCTGCTCGCCGTCGCCCAGCCAGTACGTGTCGGTGCGGGCGTTGACGAAGAGGCCCGGTGCCGCCGCCTTGACGGCCTCGATCTTCGCGGCGTGCAGCGCGACGGAGCCCAGACGGTCCTCCAGATTGATGCCGACGGCGCCGACGGCCGCGAGCTCCCGGGCGAACTCCCCCACCTCGTCCGGGACTTCGCTGTAGCCGGCTTCCGCGTCGACGGAGAGGAGATACGGACCGGAGCCGAGGGCGAGCGCGAGCCGCAGTGTCTCGTCGCGGGTGTCCGACGTCCCGTCGGGCAGACCGGCGGCCGCGGCGACACCGAGGCTCGTCGTGCCGATCGCGCGAAAGCCCCTGGTCGGCGAGTGCCCTGGCCGAGGCATGGTCCCAGGCGTTGGGGAGGAGGAGAGGCTCGTCTCCTCGGTGGAGGTCGGCGAACCGGGTCACGACAGATCGCCCACCGCATCGGCGTAGTAGGTGGATCCCTCGAGGTGGTGGGCGAGTTCGCGGAAGCTCCAGCCTTCGCCGGGCGAGTGGTCGAGCTGGTCGTCGCTCAGTGCGTCGAGCCGGTTCGCCCAGATGCGGGCGAGTCGCGTGAGGCGACTGCGGGCCTCGTCCAGGTCCTGAGTCGTGAAGGGTGCGAGGTCCGCCTCGGCGGTGAGGGCGGAGGCGTGCCACTGGTCCGGCCGGGGCTCCTCGCCCGCCAGCCTGGCCTCCAGCTCGGCCAGGTGGTCGATGAGGTGATCGGCGACGCGGCGGATCGCCTTGTGCGGGGTGTGGACGCGGTCGTCGACATGGGCGGGGCGGCCGTCCCAGTGCGGCCAGGTCGCGGCCAGGGTGAGGACGTGGTCGACCATGCCGGTGACGGCGGCGGAGGGGGTCCGAGGGGCGGTTTCGGTCATGCTCGAAACGCTAGGCCCACGTCGTTTCGGTGTCGGCCGAAGTGACCCGGCCCACACTCTTGAAACTTCCAGCAACCTACCCGGCTCCGGCGGCGACCTCAGTGCATGACTTCCGCAGGACAGTCGACGCCCGCGCCCGCTTCCGGCGCCCCCAGCCATCGCCGGGCCCGTGCCGCCCGCAAGCCGCTCATCGCGGGCCTCGCCGCCACCGCCGCCCTGGTGGGAGCGTGGTACGCCACCGCCGCGGCCGCCCCGAGCGCCGCCCCGAGCCTCACCCCCACGAGCACCACGGTGAGCCTGCCGGCCAAGTTCCCCTACCTGTCCGCCGGCTACAACAACACCCGTGAGTGGACGCGCACGGCCACGGCGGTGGCCCCGAACGGCACCCTGCGCGTCGCCTGGCCCGCGGCGGACGGCATCCATGTCACCCCGCTGACCGCGGCCGGCAAGCGTTCGGGCACGGACACGGTCGTCAAGGGCACCAAGGAGGTCGGCGGCATCGTCGCGCACAACGACGGCTTCGCGCTGCTCACCCGGGTCTCCGACACCAACAAGTGGAAGGAGACGGCCGCCGCGATCGTGCGCTACACCAACGGCAGGCAGACCTTCCGCACCAAGCTGACCGGCACCTCCTCCAACGACACCTCCCCGACCCTCGACGGCCAGCTGACCTGGAACGGCAGCAAGTACGGCGCCTACTTCGTCGTGCACGGGGCGGGCGGCTTCGCCGACGGGCACTTCGGCGACAAGCTGTCGTACGTCAGCGCCAAGGGCGCCAAGCTCAGCGGTGGCTGGAGCTGGGGGTGCAGCCACAACGAGGGGATCGCCCTGTACCCCGAGAAGACCGGCGCCTTCACCTCCCTCTGCTTCGACGACTGGCGCTCGGGCCTGTTCGTGTCGACGGGGATCGGCGCGCCCGACAACGCCCCGGTCGTCCAGCGCGAGCAGTGCTGGGCGGGCTACTGCGGCGGCATGTATCCCGGCCGGACCGGCGACCTGGTGAAGTCCTCCACCGGCCGCTACGCCACCGCCTTCGCCTCCCGCGGCGCCGCCTCCGCCAGGAAGAACCCCGACGACTCCAGCGGACGCGGCTGGACGGTCACCCCGAGGACGAGCACCCACCAGGTGGCCGTCGCCTTCCTCAAGAACCACAACTCCGGCCCCGGCAAGGCGATCCACCTCTCCGGCAACAAGGGCACGGAGCACGTCAACGTCCGCCTCGCCCCGTACGGCGAGGGCCGGCTGCTGCTGTCCTGGGAGTCCCTGAAGAACGCCAAGTGCAAGGACGGCACCTGCACCGGGACCTTCACGGGCACGAGCTTCCGGCTCATCGACTGGAACGGCAAGTTCCAGAGCGCCACGAAGGTCGTCGGCACCCGGATCACCGGCGACATCGCGGTCCAGAAGGACGGAACGCTGACCTGGGCGTCCGTGCCCGTCACACCGTCGTACGCGACGCCCCTCACCGGCGCGTCGCCGACCACGACGACCCTGCAGATCGCTCGTCTGAAGCCCTGAAACCCTGAAGCCCTGAGGCCTGGTGGCCCCCCTCCGTCGCCGGAGCAGTCGACCGCGCGGGCATCACCAACCGAGAGGTCAGTCGTCGGCCCGCACGCCGACGCCCTCGCCGTCCGCCAACCGCACGCGGACGGCATGCCCGTCGTTCCAGCGGACGTGGAGCCCGCCGTCGTCGTCCACGCGCACGGTCACCAGGTCGTCCAGCGGCGCGGGTTCCGGTTGGGCCGTGAGCCGGGCGAGGGCGACGAAGAGGGTGGGTTTGGCGTCGGTGACGCCAGTGAGGTCGTCGTCGAGCCGGGCGACGGGGCGGAGTTCGGCGCGGGCCCCGTCCCGCGCGGCCCATCCCGTGATCCGGACCGGCGTCCCCGGTGCCGCACCCGCCACCAGATGGGCCCGCACCTCCACGGCCCCCCGCGCGAGCACCACGCTCGTCACCCGCGCCCCGTCACCGGCCGAGTGCCGCGAGGCCGCCCAGCCGCCGCCCACGCCCTCCCCCACGCCCAGCGGCACGATGTCCGTACGGCTCGGATCGTCACCGACGATCACGCTGTTGTCGTACGTCGGGGCGGGCGCCGTCACCGTCGAGTAGGCGAGGCGCGTGTAGTACGGGTCGTAGCGGACGTCCTCGCTGCCGTGGTTGTGGAGGCGGACCAGGCCGTCCGCGCGCGTGGACTGCAGCAGCCAGTTGGGGGCGGCGACGGAGGTGACCGCGTCCGCGCGCTCGACGGGGGCGGGTTCCTCCACCGCCGTCCACACCTCGTGGTCCGCCGGGAGGAGCAGACCGAGGAAGCCCTTGCTCGCCCAGTAGGGGGACGCCGGGCCCGAATAGCCCTGCAGGACGGCCTCGTCGGGGCCGTGCCAGCCGAGGGTCAGCAGGCCGTGCTCGTCCACGGCGTCCCGCTCCAGGAAGTACTTCAGCGCGCCGGAGGACAGCCGTCGGGTCTCGCCCGGGGTGAGCGGCGTGCGGCCGGTGAGGGCGCCGAGCCAGAAGGGGGCCGTGGTCGCGAAGCGGTAGGTCAGGGAGCGGCCCTGGTGCAGGGGGGCGCCGTCGCCGCCGAAGAGGCGGGCGTAGTCCTCCAGGTGCCGGGAGAGCCGGCCGCCGTAGAGGTCGAGGAGCCGTTCGTCCTGGGCCAGCCAGGCGTGCAGCACCGGGTAGAGGTGCATGGCCCAGCCGTTGTAGTAGTCGTACTTCCGGCCGTCGCCGTCCGTGTACCAGCCGCCGCCGACGTACCAGTCCTCGATGCGCTCCAGTCCCCGGTCGATCGCCTTGCGGGACTCCTCGGCCTCGTGCCCGATCTCCTGGAGGAAGCCGCCGACCGTGACGGGGAACAGCTCCCAGTTGCAGGGCCAGGCTTCCGCGGTCAGCCCGTCCCCGAGCCAGGCCGCGGCCCGCTGCCGCACCGAGTCGTCCAGCCGGTCCCACAGCAGCGGCCGGGTCAGCCGCAGGGCGAGGGCGATCGACGCGGCCTCGACCAGCGGCTGGCTCCGGTCCTCGATGCGGGGCCAGACACCCGAGGCGCCGGCCGCGAGGCCGTCGGCGTAGCGCTCCAACGCCGTCTCGTCCCGGCGGAAGGCCGCGAGGAGCAGCGTACGGGCGTAGCCCTCCAGGCCGTCGGAGAGGCGGCCCGACCGGCTCTGGCGGTCGCCGGGGAAGTGGTAGAGGGCGCGGTCCTCGGTGGCGTACGGCTCGACCGCGGTGAGCAGGGCGTCGGCGGCCGCCTCCCAGTGGGCGCGGGTGTAGCCGGTGCGCGGGCTCAGGGCGGGGTCTTCGGGAGGCAGGTGCATCGGTTCTCTTTCTCGCCGGATCCGTTCAGGCCTGGGACGCCCCGGTTCCGGTCGGGGCGCCCCAGGAGTTCATCCCACCCGCACCAGGCCCAGGGCCTGTCTTTCGGCCCAGCTCTGGCCGCGGGGTCTGGCACGCACACCCTGGTTCAAGAGGTGCCGTCGGGCAAGGTCGGGCCGGGCCGAAAGACAGGCCCTGGCACCAGATGCCGGGCGACGAGTTCGTCACGGACGAGGCCCGCGTACACCGTGGCGCCGTGCACCGAGGTGTGCGTGTTGTCCCGCTTCTCGTTGTAGAGGTACAGCGCCTTGGAGGCCTCGACGCCCAGGGCCTCCACCAGCGTCTTGGTCTTCGCCGTCAGGTCGATCAGCGGGACGTTCCGGTCGGCGGCGACCGAGCGGATGACGGCCGGGTGGTCCACGCCGAGGCCGTTCACCAGCAGGGCCGTGCCGTTGTTGAGCGTGCCGTCGGCGTTGAACCAGCGGCGCACGATCGGGGTGACGAGGACCGGCTCGCCGTGCTTCTCGCGGACGCCCGCGACCAGGGCCTCCAGGTTGGCGCGGTAGGTCGCCTCGTCGGTCGTCTTGTCGTTGTGGGCGAGCTGGATCAGGACCAGGTCGCCGGGGCGGATCTGCGGCTGGACGGTGGCCCAGAGGCGGGAGTCGGCGAGATAGGTGACCGTGCTCTCGCCGGAGTCGGCGTAGTTGGCGACGGACGCGCCCTTGCGGAGGTACTGCGGCAGTTGCTGGCCCCAGCCGGAGTACGGGTCGCCGGGCTGGTCGCAGACCGTGGAGTCGCCGACGAGGAAGATCCGGCGGGTGTGCCGTGCGGCCGGGGTGACCTTGATGTCGGCGAGCGCGGGGGCCGAGCCGCCCAGTCGCAGGTCCAGGCCGGGGGTTCCGTCGGGGCCGGTGGGCTCGCCCTCGGGGGTGCGGACGTTCACGGTGAAGCTGCGGGAGACTCGCTCGCCGGCCGGGGCGGCCGTCTCCGGGAGCAGGGCGCGGCGCGTCTCACCCGTGACGCTCGTGCTGGACGCGGCCTCGCCGCCGAGCAGGACCTTCACGTCGTACGTGCCGGGCGGGACGTCGAAGTGGCAGGCGGTGGCGGTGCAGTTGTCGACGCCGAGGGGGCGCCGGCCGTCGTACGTCCCGTGCGCCTGGGCCGGTACGGCCGCCAGGCCGGTGCTCAGCGTCACCGCCGCCAGGACGGCGAGGTTGAAACGTCTCATTCGTCGGCTCCTCCACAGACGACAAGGCCTGGCGCTGGACCGTACCCGGTTCTGCAAGCGCTTTCTAGACCCCGGCTCAATTTCACAGGACTGCCAACTTCTCCGCCACGAAAGCCCTTTCGCGAAATCGATTCAACTGTCACCCTCGCTCTCACCCGCACCACCCCCACACCTCTCGAAGCACCTCTCGAAGCACCTCTCGAAGCACCTCTCGAAGCACCTCTCGAAGGAGGCACCCCCCATGTCCGGATCCACGATCAGACCGGTCCGACGCCGCACCTTCGTGCTCGGCACCGCTGCCGTCGCAGGCACGGCCGCGCTGAGCGGCACCGCATCCGCCGCGGCCTTCGGCTGGAGCGACGACGGCTCGAACTACGTCGTCGACACCGGCGCGAACCTCGTCTTCAAGGTCAGCAAGTCCAACGGCGACCTGACCTCGCTGGTCTACCGGGGCACGGAGTACCAGGGCTACGGCGGCATGAACTCGCACATCGAGTCCGGCCTCGGCAGCTCCACCGTGACCGTCAAGCAGTCGGGCACGACGATCCTGATCTCGGTCGCGTACGGCACGCTGCGGCACTACTACGCGGCCCGCAGCGGCGAGAACAACATCTACCTGTGGACCAACAAGGCCGACACGTCGGTCTCCGCGACCCGCTACATCCTGCGCGTGAAGAAGGGCCTGTTCCTCAACGACGAGCCCGACTCCTACACGTACACGAACAGCACCATCGAGGCCTCCGACGTCTTCGCGAAGTCCGACGGTCAGACCCGCTCGAAGCACTACTCCAAGCTGCGGGTGATGGACTACGACTACATCGGCTGGAAGACCGGCAGCGTCGGCCTGTGGATCGTGCGCAGCAACCACGAGAAGGCGTCCGGCGGCCCGTTCTACCGCTCGCTGCTGCGGCACCAGAGCGCGGACGGCGGCGGCCTGTACGAGATCCTGTACTACGGCCAGAACCAGACCGAGGCCCAGCGGTTCGGGCTCCAGGGCCCGTACGTCATCGCCCTCACGGACGGCGGGGCACCCTCCTCGTCGCTGTTCCCTGGCACGCTCACCACCTCGTGGGCGGACTCGCTCGGCATGTCCGGGTACGTCGGCGCGAGCGGGCGCGGCAAGGTGGCCGGGGTCGGGATCTCCGGCCGGAACACGGCGTACGCGTACACGGTCGGGCTCGCCAACTCGGCTGCCCAGTACTGGGGTTCGGCGCGGTCGTCGGACGGTTACTTCTCGATCGGGGGTGTGCTGCCGGGGACCTACACCCTCACGGTCTTCAAGGGCGAACTCGCCGTGTACACGGGGTCGGTGACCGTCACGGCCGGTGGCACGACCACCCTGAACACGATCGCCGTCCCGTCCTCCAACGACCCGAGCAACGCCGCCGCGATCTGGCGGATCGGCGACTGGAACGGCGCGCCGAGCGGCTTCAAGAACGCCGACCTGATGACGTACGCGCACCCCTCGGACGTCCGGGCCGCCTCCTGGACCGGCAACGTGGTGATCGGCAACAACGAGACGGCGTCCTTCCCGTGCTACCTCTGGAAGGACGTCAACAGCGGGATCCTGGTGTACTTCAAGCTGACGGCGGCCCAGGCGGCGGCCGCGCACACCCTGCGGATCGGGGTGACGACGGCGTACGCCAACGGCCGCCCCCAGGTTTCGGTCAACGGCGCCTGGACGTCCGCCATCCCCTCCCCGCCCACGCAGCCGAACACCCGGTCGCTGACCAACGGTTCGTACCGGGGCAACAACCACACGTTCACGTACAGCGTGCCGGCGTCCGCCTGGCTGACGGACACCGGCCAGTACAACGTGCTGAAGATCGACGTGGTGAGCGGTTCGGGGACGACGGGCTATCTCAGCGCGGGCACGGCGATCGACGCGATCGACCTGCTCGCCTGACGGCACCTCATGACCCGCGCGTCCACTGCTGGTTCGTCGCGCCGTTGCACGTGTACGTGATGATCGCGGCGGAGTTGGCGGTGGACGCGCCGTTCACGTCCAGGCACTCCCCGGTCGCGCGGGACTTGATGTTCACGTAGGAGCCGGTGGTCGTGAGCGACCACTGCTGGCTGGACGCGGAGGCGTTGCAGTTCTCCTGGGTGACCGTGTTCGCGTTCTCCTGCACGCACAGGGAGCTGTTCCTGACCATCAGCTGGTAGTAGCCGCCGCCCACCGACTTGAACCAGTACTTCTGGTTGTTGCCGCCGTTGCAGTCGTACTGCTTGATCTGGGCGCCCTGCCACAGCGACTGGCTGGTCACGTCGGCGCACTTGGCGGAGTTCCGGGCGATCAGCGTGTTGTACGTGGCGCTCGTCCCGCTGACCGAGCCGGTGGCCGTGTCGACGGTGACCTCCGGGGACCAGGACATGGACATCGAGGTCGAGGAGGGGAAGGTCAGCGGCAGCCAGACATAGCGGGAGTCGTTGACGGTGCCGCCGAAGGAGTTGCCCCAGCGGTCGCCCAGGTAGAGGTACGAAGTGGTCGAAGTGCCCTGCACGGGAAGGACGTACGCGGTCTGCGAGCCGTAGGTCGTGGAGTCGCCGATGTTCGTCATCGCGGTCCACGGGCCGGCGATGTTGGTGGCCGTGGCGTACTGCTGCTGGTTGGGGTTCCAGCCGGTGGCGCCCGACGTCAGCATGAAGTAGACGCCGTTCCGCTTGAACAGGGCAGGGGCCTCGCGGTGGCCGCCGTGCCAGGGGTCCGCGACGAGGGCCGCGATGCCCGTGTAGTCGCTGGTCAGGCGGTAGATCTGCAGGTCGTAGTTCTCGCGGGCGGCGGAGGCCATGTAGCCGGTGCCGTCGGTGTCGACGAAGACCGTGATGTCACGGGACATGTACTGGCCGAGCGGGCGGAAGCTGCCCTGCCAGGTGTAGTTGCCGTCGACGGTGTCGGAGACGGCGACGGCCGCGCGGGCCTCGCTGTAGTCGGTGCCGTTCTCCTTGTGCATCCACATGACGAACTTGCCGGTGGAGGCGTTGTACATGACCTTCGGGCGCTCGATGTTGGCGGTGGCCAGCTCCGAGGCGCTCGACTGGGTCAGGACGTGGTTCCTGAACTCCCAGGTCTTCAGGTCGGTGGAGCGGTAGGCGTCCACGTACCGGAA
Organism: Streptomyces sp. V4I8; assembly: GCF_041261225.1. Lineage (GTDB taxonomy): Bacteria > Actinomycetota > Actinomycetes > Streptomycetales > Streptomycetaceae > Streptomyces. The sequence goes on along the minus strand of NZ_JBGCCN010000001.1, from coordinate 8,009,646 downwards.
GGTGTTGTCGCTGTTGCGGTGCTCGCCGAACCAGTAGTAGTACGAGCCGACCTTGATGACCCCGCCGCCGTGGGCGTGCACGGGGTTGCCCGACGGGTCGGTGAACTGGGTGCCGTTGGTGATGGTCTGGGGTGCCGCCTGCGCCGGTCCTGCGGTGACCAGGGCACCGGCCAGGGCCAGACAGAGGGCGAGCAGAACCGCGTACACGCGTCTCATGTCACGCACTCTCCTTCACGGTTGCGGCGGTGGCGTCGGCCACGGGTATGCCGAAGTTCGGGGTGCCGTCGGGGTTCCAGCCGAGTTTCTGGATGCGGGTGTGGCGGTTGGGGTCGTTCAACGGGTCGCCGACGATCTCCTTGTACTGGCGGGCGTGGTAGACGAGGACGTCACTGCGGCCGTCCTCGGCGACGGTGAAGCAGTTGTGGCCGGGGCCGTACTGCTTGGTGGTGTCGTTGCTGGTGAACACCGGGGTGGGGGACTTGGCCCAGCCGGCCGGATCCATCAGGTTGCTGTCCGCGTCGGCGGTCAGCATGCCGACGCAGTAGTGGTGGTCGGTGGCGGAGGCCGAGTAGGTGAGGAAGATCCGGCCGTTGCGCTTCAGGGCGTAGGGGCCTTCGTTGACCTTGTAGCCGATGCACTCCCAGTCGAACTCGGGCGTGGAAAGGCGCACTTGAGGTCCCGTCAGGGTCCACGGGTTCGCCATCTCGGACAGGAAGAGCCCGGTGTTGTTGTCCATGCCGGGTTCGTGCTGCGCCCAGCAGAGGTAGCGGGTGCCGCGGTGGGTGAAGGTCGTGGCGTCGAGGGAGAAGGTCTCCCAGGCCGTCTTGACCTGGCCCCGCTCCACCCAGGTGCCCTTGAAGGGGTTGGGGTGGGAGTTCTCCAGGACCCAGATGCGGATCTTCCACACGTCCTCGGCGGGCGCGGAGGCGAAGTAGATGTACCACTTGCCGCCGATGCGGTGCAGCTCCGGCGCCCAGATGTGCGCGCCCATGTCGCCGGTGGTGTGGGCCCGCCAGATGACCGACTCGGCGGCCGTGGTCAGGCCGTTGAGGGTGCGGGAGCGGCGCAGGATGATGCGGTCGTACTCGGGGGCGGTGGCCGTGAAGTAGTAGAAGCCGTCGGTGTGGCGGTTGATGTGGGGGTCGGCGCGCTGCTGGACGAGGGGGTTCACGTAGGGGGCTGCCTTCGAGGGTGCTGCGTGGGCGACACCGGGGAAGGCGGAGGCTGCGGTCAGGGCGCCGGCGGCTGCGGCGCCCTTCAGCAGATGTCGGCGACTCGGGACTGGGGGCAGGTCGTCTGCGCGGCTCATGCGGACTGCCTCTCGGGGGTTCTCAGGGGGGAAGAGTTCGGGATGGGTGGAAATGCCCATGGTTCGAATGCCGTTGGTTCGAAATTCCGGACGTCATCTGTCATTCCGAACGCCCAAAAGTTAGAGCTGCGCAACCAGGAGGTCAACGGGTCCGACGTGACGAAGGGAGAGCGCTTTCCATCCGCCCACCATTTTTTGTTATCACCCCCTCCCCCGCCACGTCTCCCATGACGTGCGCAGCCATACCCACAAGACAGCAGCGGCCGTCGGCGCCCTCGCGGCGGTGGCCACCCTCACCGTGGCGGGTCCCTCCGCGGCCGCCGCCGGCCGGGACGTGACCGCCGACGTCCTCGGGGGCCGGGACGTGACGCTCAGCGGCGACACCGTGGTCACCGTGCCGTCGGGGACGACGACGTACGACGGCGTCTTCCGCGGCGAGGGCACGCTCACCGTGCGCGGCACCGGAACCCTGATCCTGACCAGGGACAGCGACTTCACCCTGCCGAAGTCCCGGCAGCGCCAGAAGGTGAGCGTCCTCGGCGGCAACCACCCGTACGTCACCACGACCGCCGCCGACCCGCCGGCCGTCACGGTCGAGCGCGGGGCGACCCTGCAGTACGGCAACGGCGGGACGACCGGGCTGATCGGCCACTTCCCGTACAACACCCCGGCGTTCCGGCTCAACCAGGACAACATCCGGGTCGACGGCACCCTGCGGCTGTCGCTGAAGAGCGCCTACAACCTCGGCACGATCAGCGGCTCCGGGCTCATCACCCAGCCGCGGTTCCTCTGGGGCACCTGGGACCTGTCGGGCAGCCACCCCTTCTCCGGCGTGATCGACAACGGCACGCAGGTGAACGCCGGACGCCCGGAGTTCGCGACGTCGCTGCCCAACGTCCGCAAGATCCTCAACCAGGGCACGTACACCGTGGACACCCCGCTGGGCCGGACCGTCACCATGGCCATGGACTTCTACCAGCGCGAGTACGGCAGCGACATCAACGTCCAGTCCCGGCCGGGCAGCAAGGTGATCCTCACGGGCCAGTACAGCTGGTCGAACCAGGGCGGCGACACCGATCCCTCGCTCAGCGACCCGGCCCTGAACTGGACACCCGCGCGGAAGAACGTCAACAAGCGCGGCACCAACATCAAGGGCGCGAACGTCCAGTGGGGCGACGGCACGACGAACAGGATCTTCATGCCGGGCACGGCGGAGACCGTCTACATCAACCTGCTCGCGGCCCGCTCCCGCTCACTCCTCACCTTCGACTACAACGGCCCGGTGACGCTGGGCGCCCCCATCGGCGGCGGCAGATTCCACGACACGCTCGCCGCACCCGGCGCCGGGGACCTCGTCATCAAGGGGACGAGGGGCAACGACGTCACCTTCGCCGCCGTGCAGTACTACGACGGCTCGACGACCGTCGAGAAGGGTGCCGTGCTGCGGTTGGGCAGCGGCAGGCCGGGCGGCGACGGCGGGCTCTACACACGGGGCGACCTCTACAAGGTCGTCAACGACGGCTCGCTGGTCCTGAACAACACCAGCAAGCCGCTCTCCCTGTCCCGCGTCACCGGCAGCGGGTCGCTCACACAGTCGGGGGCCGCGACGACGACCCTGACGGGCGGCGCGGTGACGTACACCGGCGCGACGACGGTCAAGCGGGGCACCCTCGCCCTGCGCGGCGGCGCGAGGCTCGCCCGCAGCAAGGCGATCCGGCTCACGTCGGCGAAGTCCCGCCTGGACGCGTCGACGTCGGGACTGCGCGTGGGCGATGCGAAGACGCTGACCGGCAAGGGCACCGTGCGGGGAGCGGTGACGAACGACGGCGTGGTCGCGACGGGCCTGACCGTCTCCGGTGACTACACCCAGTCGGCACAGGGCGAACTGGTCCTGCGCGACGGCCCGTTGAAGGTCACCGGCGCGGTCCGCCTGGCCGGCGACCTCGACCTCGCGTCCGCCGCCACCGCCTCCGGATCCCCCCGGAAGATCACCCTCCTCGACCACCGGGGCCCCACGAAGACGACCGGCACCTTCACCGGCCTCAAGGAGGGCAGGAAACTCCAGCTGGACGACACCACCTACCGGATCAGCTACCGGGGCGGCGACGGCAACGACGTCGTCCTCACCGCCGTCACCCCCACCCCCTCCCCCGCCTCCGACACCCCCCGCACAGCGGCCGACACCCTCGCCACCCCCGACACCCGCACCACCGGCGCCGCGGCCGACGGCCTCGGCTGGTGGCCGTACGTCCTGGCCGCGGGCCTGCTCGTCGGGCTGGCGGTACCGGCGACGAGATTCGGGCGGGGGCGCGGGCGCCGGCGGGGCGGGCGGCACGCGGCGTAGGGGGAGGGTGTTCCGGGCGGGGCGTTCCGGGTGAGGCGTTCTGGGTGGGCCCCAGCCGCCGCTCGGGGACGCCCAAGGGGTGTCCCACCTGCCGGCCATCCGCCCCGTCTCGACTACCGTCTCACCATGACCAGCACCATCACCCTCGCCCAAGCCCTGGCCGCCGGAATCGTCGTGCTCGACGGCGGCATGTCCAACCAGCTGGAGGCCGCCGGGCACGATCTGAGCGACGAGCTGTGGTCGGCGCGGCTGCTCGCGGAGCAGCCGGAGGCGATCACCGAGGCGCATCTCGCCTACTTCGAGGCGGGCGCGGACGTGGCGATCACGTCCAGCTACCAGGCGACCTTCGAGGGCTTCGCCAGGCGTGGGATCGGGCAGGAGCGGGCGGCCGAACTGCTCGCCCTCAGCGTGGAGTTGGCGCGCGAGGCCGCCCGTCGGGCGCAGAAGGAGGGGATCGCGCGGCCGCTGTGGGTGGCCGCGTCGGTCGGGCCGTACGGGGCGATGCTGGCGGACGGCTCCGAGTACCGGGGGCGGTACGGGCTGAGCGTGGACGAGCTGGAGCGCTTCCACCGGCCCCGGCTGGAGGTGCTGGCCGGGGCCCGTCCCGATGTGATGGCGCTGGAGACGGTTCCGGACGCCGACGAGGCCGAGGCGCTGCTGCGGGCGGTGCGCGGGCTCGGCGTGCCGGCCTGGCTGTCGTACTCCGTCGCCGGGGAGCGCACCCGCGCCGGACAGCCGCTGGAGGAGGCGTTCGCCCTGGCCGCCCAAGCCGACGAAGTGATCGCGGTCGGCGTGAACTGCTGCGCGCCGGAGGACGTCGAGGGCGCCGTCGAGACCGCCGCCCGGGTCACGGGCAAGCCGGTCGTCGTCTACCCGAACAGCGGTGAGGCCTGGGACGCCGTGGCGCGGGCCTGGGCCGGCCGGGCCAGCTTCGCGCCGGAGCAGGTGCGCGGGTGGCGGGCGTCCGGGGCACGGCTGATCGGGGGGTGCTGCCGGGTGGGACCGGAGGCGATCTCGGGGATCGCGGGGGCATTGAAGGCGTAACGGCTGTCGGCTCTCCCACCGCACTGCTAGCCTCCGGGACGGGAACCGGTTGCTGCCGTGTTTCCGCAGTTCGAAGGGGGCGAGGCAGGGATGACCAGGAAGAGCGGGGACGCGGGGCGGAGCACCATCCGGGATGTGGCGGCCCGTGCGGGGGTGTCCGCGTCGACCGTGTCGCGGGTGCTCGGCGGGGTGTATCCGGTGAGCTCGGCGACGCGTACCCGCGTGATGCGGGCGGTCCGTGACCTGGACTATGTCGCCGACGCGCGGGCCAAGGCGGTCGCCGGGGTCGGCACGCCCACGCTGGCGTTCGTGCTGGAGGACATCACCGGACCGTCGTTCGCGCACATGGCGTACGGCGTGGAGCGGGAGGCCCGGCGGCTGGGGCATCTGTGCCTGGTGTGCACGACGGAGGGCGACGTCCAGCACGAGGTGGAGTTCGTCGAGATGATGCGCGCCCAGCGCGCCGCCGCCGTGATCCTGGTCGGCGGCTCGGCCGACACCCCCGAGTACCGCGAGCGCACCCGCCGGATGGCCGACTCGCTGGCGTCGGCCGGGTCCAGGCTGGTGCTGTGCGGGCGACCGCCGCTCGGCCCCGGGGCGCCGGTGACCGTCATCGAGTACGACAACGAAGGCGGCGCCTACGCGCTCGTCGCCCATGTCCTCTCCCAGGGCCACCAGCGGGTGCTGTTCCTCGGCGGCGCGTCCGACCACACCACCGCGCAGGGCCGTGAGCGCGGCTATCTCTCCGCCCATCGCGCCCGCGGCCTGGACCCCGACCCGGCGCTGCTCCTGCACGGCGACTTCACCCGCGACTCCGGGCACCGGCTGATGCGCGAGGCCCTGGGGCAGGGGCTGGAGTTCACGGCCGTGGTCGCCGCCACCGACATGGTGGCCGCCGGGGCGCTCACCGCCCTGCACGAGGCCGGCCTGACCGTGCCCGGCGACGTCTCGCTGGCCGGCTACGACGACATCCCGTTCGCCCGCGACCTGCACCCGGCCCTGACCACGGTCCACGTCCCCTACGAGGAGCTGGGCCGCCTCGCCGTACGCACCGCGCTCGGCCGGACCCCGGAGAACCCGGACGAGCATCTGCTGCTGGGCACGCATGTGGTGGTGCGGGACTCGGTGGCGCCGGCGCGGTAGAGCGCGATGCCGCGGAAGGCGTCAGGCGGCGGGAGCGGGCGCGGTCAGCGTGGTGCCGGATGCAACGCGGCCGCCCGGATCAGCTGTACCTCCTTGCGTACGTCCGAGGGCTGCAGCTCCCAGCCGTGGGCGCGGGCCGCCTCGGCGACGTACCCGGCGCCCACTCCGCGGTAGGTGCGCCGGTGCAGGGAGCACGCCACGGACGGCTTCGCCCGGTTCGGCCGGGCCGGGGCCGACGCGCGGGCCGTGGCGCGGGCGATCTTCTTGTCGACGCGGGCCCGGTAGTACTCCGTGTCGCCCTCGTGCCGCAGCTCCGGCCAGGTCACGCACCAGCGGGCGAGGCCCGCGAGCGGGTCCAGGATCCGGTCCATCAGTTTCATGAACCCGCGCTCGTACCGGTCACTGAACGCCGCGATCACCTCGGTCAACAGGCCCACGGCGAGCAGGGCGGCGAACACCGCCAGCCACACCACGACCAGCACCGGGAAGAACACCACGGTCGCGATGAAGAGCAGGGTCAACTTCCCTCGGGGCCGCACCGGTTCGGGCATCCACCGTGAGGAATCCTCGTACGCGTACATGCAAAGGATCTTGCCTTACGGGCGGGGCCGCCCGGATGCCCACCCCCGTGGGAGTCAGTGCCGGCGGACCGCGCCGGGGAGACGCAGTCGCCGTACCACCGCGCGCAGTTCGGCGCCGCGCCCGGCCTGAGCGAGGGGCGGGACCGTGGCGGGGGTGGGTTCCGCAGGTGTGACCGCCGTGGCCCACAGGGCGAGTTCGGCGTCGCGCGGGCCGTGCGCGGTGTGTGTCTCGCCGTCGCCGAAGATCCGCACCGGCCGCGAGTCGTCCCAGGCCCGCCAGCCGGGGTCCCCCGTCACCGCGAACCTCACCCACGCCCCGTGCATCTCGTCGGCCAGCTCCTGAGGGGCGCCCTCGCCGGCCAGCCTGCGCGACTCCGGGACGTCGCCGGTGTCGAAGACGAAGCCGAGCTCCAGCGCGTGGCAGGAGCCGAGGTCGGGGAGCGTGGAGGGCCAGGCGAACTCGTACATGTACGACGACCCGGGCCGCGCCTCGGCCAAGCGGTGCAGGGGGGCGCGCAGCAGATGGTCGGTGACCATCTGGCCGACGATCTCGGCGGGGCCGGCCGCCGGGTGCAGGGCGCGGTAGCCGCGGGGGACGTCGGCGCCGACGTGGCAGCGGGCCATGGCACCGGCCAGGGCAACCGCGCCGAGCCGGTCGACGCGCTCCAGGAGCCCGCCGGGCACCAGCCACAGCCGGTACTCGTCGCGGGTCCAGCCCATCATCAGGTCGACGCCGGCCGCGGCGTCACCCTCCGTGAGTGCCTCCAGGGGGTGACGGGGCACGAGGTCGCCGTCGACGACGATCCCGAAGGCGGGCCCGCCCAGCACGGGGCTGCTGAGCCTGCCCACCTCGGCCTGGGTGCGCAGGAGCAGCTCACGGTCGACCTCGGCGAAGGCGGCGGCCGTGGCGGGGATCTTCAGCCGGGTGGCCATACGGCGCACCATGCGCCGTACCTTGTCCCGTTCGGCGGCCTCGGGCGGCCCGCTCTGCAGGATGGCCCGCCGGACCAGGCCCTGGGCCTGCGGGGCGGCGAGGAGCGCGCCGACGCTGATCGCGCCGGCCGACTGGCCGAACAGAGTGATGTGGTCGGGGTCGCCGCCGAACGCCGCGATGGACTCGTGCACCCACTTCAGGGCGGCGAGCTGGTCGCGCAGGCCGGGGTTGGCGGGGGCGTCGGGGAAGTAGCCGTAGCCCTCGACTCCCAGCCGGTAGTTGACCGAGACGAGGACGACCCCGTCGCGGGCGAAGGTCCGGCCGTCGTAGACGGGCATGCCCCCGGAGCCCCGGGTCAGGGCGCCGCCGTGCAGCCACACCATGACCGGCAGCCTGGCGCCGGGGCCCGGCTCGGGTGTCCAGACGTTGAGGTTGAGACAGTCGTCGCCGGGCACGACGGGGTCGGACAGGTACTGCGCGAAGGCCTCGGAGTACGGCGGTTTCGGCGCGGTCGGCCCGAAGGCGACGGCCTCGCGCACACCGTCCCAGGGCTCCGGCGGCACGGGCGGCCGGAACCGGCGCGGGCCGAACGGAGGCGCCGCGTAGGGGATGCCCCGGAACACCGCGACGCCGTCTTCGTAGCGGCCCCGTACGGCACCGTAGGGCGTGCTCACCACGGGGTCTGTCACGGAATCTGTCTGGACCGCTGCCATATGTCCACCAGCCTCCTCACACCCGCTCGTGCACCCGTGAAGATCAGAGCAACTCATTGTGGCCCGATATTCCGGTGCACGAGCGGGTGTGAGGGCTATTCGGCGTACACGGCTACTTGGCGTACATCAAAGTGCCGAAGCCGAGCTGGTCGAAACCGCCGCTGTCGGTGCCGTAGTCACCGCCGCCGCCCTCGGGGGCCACCGAGAAGCACATCTGGGAGATGTACTTGTCGTCGAGGAGAAGGCGTCGGCCGTAGTGGTAGTGCAGCATGGCCCACACCGGGCGGACCTGGCCGCGACTGCCGGAGCCGATCACTGTCTGTGACTGCGGGGCGCAGTTCTGGCCGGTCCCCCAGTTGTAGGTGGTGTACGGGACGTTGTTGCCCAGGTTGTACTTGGCGACGTACTGGGCGGCCTTCATGAAGCGGCGGCCGTCGTAGGAGTACAGGTCGTCGCCCTGGTTCCAGGCCATCTCGCAGATGGCGCCCATCTGGCCCATGCCCATCACGGTGTGGCCCTGGTCTCGGCCGGACTCCTGCCACTGGCCGAGGTCGTAGCCCTCGACGTTGGAGTACAGGAACGGCACCGCTTTCTGGATGGCCCCGTTTCCGGCACCGTTCTTGAAGTAGTTCACGGCCTGGTCGTACTTGGCGGCGTTGTCGGTGAGGATCCCGATGGCCATCACCGAGGCCATGTTGCACAGGTCCCAGTTGGCCCAGTAGTTGGTGATGCAGGCGTCGTTGTGGCCGGTGAGGAACTGGTTGTTGAGCGGGTAGAAGACTCTGACCATCATCTCCTGGGCGGCGGCGAGGTCGAACCCGCCGTAGCCGCGCATCAGTTCGCAGGCGTTGGCGAACTGCCAGCCGTAGATGCCGGCGGCGAGGAACCGGTCCGCGTTGCCGGTGACCGTCGTGAGGGTCCTCGACCACGCGTTGAGGATGTTGGCCGCGCACACGGCGTTGGCCTCGGTGCCGGCCACCCGCCAGCGCAGGGCGTTCTGGTAGGCGGCGGCGATGTCGTTGTAGAGCAGGCCGTAGTTCTGTCCGGTACCTCCGCGGATGATCGTGGCCGTGGCCCGGTTGGTCCAGGTGGACTGGGAGCGGGAGTTGGCGGTCAGCCGGTTCCAGCCGGACAGCCAGGGGTCGTCGCCCGCGGCGACCCTGACCTTGGCCCGGTTGATGTCACCGGCGTTGTGCAGCATGCCGGGGTGCGTGAAGGTCGCGGGGGCCGCGTCCGCCGTGGTGGCGACGGACGCGGTCCCGAGAGCGACGGCCGCGGTGAGACCGCCCGCGGTCTTGAGCAGACCGCGACGGCTCAGCTCACCTGTGGGGAGGTGCTGATGGGGGGAAGTGCGGCTCATTGGTGCGACTCCAATCCGTGGGGGGATCAGTCGGTGGTGATACTCACCTCGTTGAACTCGGTGGTGCAGCGGGTCAGGGGGTCGCGGGAGCAGACCACGAGACCCACGTAGTAGGGGGCGTCACCGAACCCGGGGATCTCGCCGGTGGCGAGGGTGGTCCAGGTGGCGCCGTCATCGGTGGACAGGGCTGCGGTGAAGGCGGTCCCGACGCGCTTCAGCCGCAGCAGTCCGGGGAGGGTGGCGACCCCGTTCCCGGTGAAGGCCGACTTTCCGGCGACGGTTGTGCGCAGCATCAGCTGCGCGGTGGTCCCGCCGGTGACGATCGCCCCGGCGGCCTGGTCGAAGGGTGACAGCGACTTGGCCATCAGCAGGCCCACCCGGTCGGCACTCGCGCCCGTGCGGGAGCCGAGCCGGGCGGTGATCTCGCAGTCGCCGGTGACGGGCCGTCGTACGAACTGGCCGGTCATGCCCTGGCCGTTGGCGTTCAGGTCGACACCCGCACCGCGCACGGTGAAGGTCCCGCCGTCGTACGACGTGCTGCCCGGGGTACGGATCGCGACCACGCCCAGCGTCCCGAAGGCGCGGTCGTCGAACACGGGGTCGCCGAGGTCGCCGTACGTCCAGGGGCCGGGCGGGGGTGTGCCGATGGTGAGGGTGAGTGTGCCGGTGCCGTCGCCGGCCGCGTTGCCGGCGGTGGTGGTGACGGTGAACTCGCCGGTCTCGTTGGGTGTTCCGCAGATCAGTCCGGTACGCTTGTCGAGACGCAGGCCGTCGGGCAGTCCGTCGGCGGTGAACCGCACGGGCTCGTGCGAGCCGCGCAGCAGGTGGCGGAAGGCGACGCCCTTGTTCCCGAAACCGCTTGTGGCGGAGGTGAGTCGGGGTGTGCCCGGGGTCGGCATCTCGGCGGAAGCGGGGTCCGAGAGCGGGCCGCGTCCGCCGCAGTTCGTCTTCGCGACGACGTAGTGGTACGTCGTTCCGGGCGTACCGGTGGCGTCGGCGTACGTCAGCCGGGTGCCGAAGCCGACCGGGCCGACGCCGGTCGCGATGGTGTCGTACGGGCCGTCGGCGCTCGTGGCGCGCAGCACCTTGTAGCGGGCGGAGAGGTCCGGGTCGGTCCAGGCCAGCTCCACCGCGTCGGCGCCGGAGGTCGCGCTCGGGCCGGTGGCGGTGCGGGCGGGGCGCGGCACGGACCAGACCTCGCCCGTCGACCTGGAGACCACGCTGACGTTGTCGAAGGCGCCGGTGCCGGTCTCGGCGTACTCCTCGTCGACACCGAGGCAGGAGGTGAGGACCAGTCCCGCGTACGCGGTGTGCCCCAACTCGACGTCGGTGGCGCCGACTTCGGTCCAGCGGATGCCGTCCGGCGAGATGGCGCCGGTGCAGCGGCGGCCCTTGCGGGTCACCCGCACCCAGTACGGTGCCCGCAGCCGGTAACCGTCTCCCGCGCCCTCGACGTACGGCGCCTCGAGCGGGGTCGCCGACTCGGGGAGGGTGGCGAGGTTGGAGATCGGGAAGGCTGCGTTCCCGGTGATCGACTGCTGCTGGGCGGGCGGTACGGGGGTGCTGCCGGTCGCGGAGATCCCCACCCCGGCCTCGGGGCGTACGCTCCACACGCCGCTCCAGGTGTGCAGCGGCAGTCCCTGGATCAGCATCGAGGCGTGCGCGGCACCCGCGTCGAGGGAGTCGCGCAGAGTAACGCCGATCTTGGCGTACTGGGAACTGAGCGGAAACACGATCCGCGCGGTGACCGAGCCGTCCCCCGGCAGCGGGAGGTGGACGAGGCGGTAGGTGTCGGCGGTCCCGGACGCCTCCAGCACGAACCGTTCGCCGTCGAAGGCAGCGAATCCGGGGATCTTCACCTCGCCGATGTCCTGGGTGGACCAGGGCTCGGGGAGGCCGGCGGAGGCGGCGGCCGGGCTCGATTCGGGGCTGCTGCCCTGGGAGTTGGTGGCGGTGACGGTGTAGTAGCAGGTCCGCCTGGGAGGTGCGTCGTCGTCCGTGTACGTCGTGCCGTCGATGTCCTTCGCGATCTCCTCGTACGGCCCCGCCGGGCGGGTGGCCCGGTGGACGCTGTACGTCGTCGCCCAGGCGGACGGCAGCCACGCCAGGGTGACCTTCTTGCCGTCCCCCGCCGCCGTGACCCCGGCCGGGGCCGTCGGCACGGTCGGTGTCGCGGCCTTGGTGCCGGCGTAGGTGAAGGTGCCGAAGCTCGGCAGGTCGTCGTTGCTGCCCTCGACGACGCGGGCGCCGCCGGTGCCGCGGAAGACGGCCGCCTTGGTGTACGGGGTGTCGAGGCCGCGGGCGCCGGCGTAGTGGGCGTAGTACATCTCGTAGATCGGCGGCAGATTGCCACGGCCGATGGCCGAAACCGTCTTCTTGATGTACTTGCCGGTGCGGTCGAGGTCGGGGGTGAAGGGTACGTCTCCGCCGAGGTTGTACTTCGCCGCGTACTCGGCGTTGGCGAGAATACGGTTTCCGTCGAAGCCCCACAGGTCGACGCCCTGGTTCCAGGCGACCTGCGCGGCGTCGCCCATCAGGCCGACGGCGAGCTGCTCGTGGCCCTGGTCGCGGCCGGACTCCTGGCCCTGTCCCCCGTCGGTGACGACGCGGTGGTGGACACTGCCGTTGCCCGCGCCGTCCGCGGCGAACCGCAGCGCGTCCTCGAAGAGCGTGCGCTCCTCGCAGAACACGCCGATGGCCAGGATGGACTGGATGGACGTCAGGTCCCAGTTGCCGTTGGCGTAGAGCATGTAGCCGGAGATCGCCGGATACCAGACGTCCAGGAAGGACCGCTCGCAGCGGGCGATGTCGGCGTCCGTCCAGCCGTCGTAGTCGCTGTGCCGCAGCAGTTCGGCCGCGTTGACGAACTTGAAGGCCTGCAGGCCCGCGCCGAGCGGTCCGTCGGCGCCGGTGACCATCGTCAGGGACGACGACCAGGCGTTGAGGATGTCGCGGGCCTTGTCGGCGTGGGCGCGGTTGCCGGTGACGCACCACATCAGGGCGTTCTGGTAGGCGGCGGCCGAGTCGGCGACGGCCTGGTTCTGGAAGTTGGTGGGGCCGCGGCCCCAGGAGGTGATCTGGCCGGTGTTCTGGATCGGGTACGTCGACTTCGAGCGGGCGTGGGCGGAAAACGCCAGGTAACCGTCGTAGATCGGCGATTCCTGGGCGGCGACCGCGGCCTTCATGCGGGCGAGGTCGGCGGCGCTGTGGAGCAGTCCGGGGTGGGTGAAGGCGCGGGACGGGGTGGTGGCGTCCTGGGCCCACGCCGCCGCGGCGGAGACGGACAGCAGTCCGCCGCCGGCCGCGGCCACGAGGCCCGCCGCGCCGAGGAAGGACCGTCGGCTGAGAGGAAGCACGGGTGACTCCATTGTTCTACAGGTGCCGCGTCACGCGTGCTCGATGGTGAGTATGACGGTCTGCGTCGCGGTACCCACGCTGTTGGTGGCCGATACCGTGGCGGTGCAGCTACCGACGCTGTCCCTGACCGTGCCGGAGATCAGGCCGGTGGCGGTGTCGATGTCCAGCCCCTTCGGCAGGCCCCCGGCGGCGAAGGACGTGGGCAGCTCGTCGGCCGTGATCAGGTAGTTGAAGACCTGGTTCTTGGTGGCCGTGGCCTGGTCCGGGCTGGTGATCGCGGGCTTGGCGGTGGACGTGGCCTCGGTGGAGTTCAGGAACCGGGGGCTGATCACATGCTCGTTGGCGTACGCCGGCATCACGTCCGTGAACTTGTACCAGCCCGGCTTCTTCATCCCGTTGCCGATGAACTTGCCGTTGATGACGAGGTTCTGGAACGTCACGTTCTTGATGGCGTGGTCCGCGTCGTAGCCGACCATGACGGACGGGTTGGCGTGCGTGCCCGTGTAGGTCATGTTGCGGATGAACACCCCGTCGATGCCCCGGCCGACGGAGGTGTTGTACGACTTGTTGAACATGACCCGCATGTTGATCAGCTGGCCCCAGCGGAAGTCCTCCACCCGGATGTCCTGGGCGCGGACGTTCTTCAGCAGGTTGCTGTCGCCCGGGTTGAGCGCGATGCAGCCCTGGTAGTCCATCTGCGGTTCGCGGTGGTCGAGGATGTCGATGTTGCTGAAGACGAGGTTCTCGATGGTCTCCGGCTTGTCGGTGTTGCCGTGCGTGCCGACGTTGATCGGGTGCGCGACGTCCGCCCAGAGGGTGGAGTTGCGGACGGTGATGTTGCGGCAGTCGCCGTAGTAGTCCCAGCGGTGGGCGTAGATCGCGATGCAGTCGTCGGAGTTGCGCATCCAGACGCCCTCGATGAGGACATCCTCGCTGGAGAAGACATCGATGCCGTCGCCCCACTGGCCGTGGCTGTAGGAGTGCAGGTTGCGGACGGTAACCTGCTTCGACTGGCCGACGGTGACCGAGTAGCCGCTGCTCGGGTTGAGCACCATGATGCCGTCGATCTCGATGTTCTTGGAGTAGTTGACCAGGATGCCGTTCTGCGAGTTGTACAGCACACCGCGGCCGCGCAGCCGGGCGTTCTCGACCGTGTCGAACTCCACCCTGGACGTCAGCACCGCGCCACCGGCCAGGTAGAGCGTCTTGCCGCTGGGCACCTTCACCACGTTGTCGGTGGTCTTGTGCAGGCCGGGCCCGAAGAAGATGACATCCGGGTCGTCCGGGTCGGGCACGTACGTCTCGATCGGATTGGCGTGCAGCTGGAGGTTGTTGAAGATCTCGCCGTCGATCTCTATGGAGAGGTTGCGCGGCTCGGCGAGCGTGAAGCTCACCGTGGCACCGTCCACCGTGAAGTCGATGTCGTACGAGAGCGGCCGGATCCGCGCGGACCCGATGGCGCCCTTGGACGAGGTGACGGCGACCTCGACGGTGCCCTGGAAGTCGAAGGTGGCGACGGAGGAGTTGAAGACCGGGCCGCTGCCCGTGTTCGCGTCGATCTGCTTCGCCCGGGACCGGTAGACGGGCACCGTCTGCCATTCGCCGCCCGGCGTACGGGCCTTGACGGCGAAGCTCGAGTTGGTCGGGACCCCGCTCGGAATCGGGTACACCACCAGCTTGTCCGCCGACGCCGGTGTGTCATCGGCGCTCGCGGTGCCGGCCGTGGCGCCGATCAACGAGTACGCGGCTGCGGTGGCACCCGCGGCCTGGAGAAGGGTGCGCCGGGACACGCCGGTGCTCTTGGTGTCGTTCATGGAGAAGTTCCTTCAGCAAAAGGGGAGAGGAGAGATACGGAAGGTCACTTGAGACCGGAGGTCGACATCCCGGCGACGAAGCCGCGCTGGGCGATGAGGAAGATCAGCAGGATGGGGACGACGTACATCACGGAGGCGGCGGCCTGGAGCTCGGGGACGGGCGTACCGCCCTCGTTGACGTAGGCGGTCATCACGGCCACGGCGAGCGTGGTGTGGTCGGTGGACAGCAGCAGCTGAGGGGCGATGTAGTCGCCCCAGGTCCAGGTGAAGGAGATGATGAAGCTCGCGGACAGCACGGACCAGGACTGCGGCAGGAAGATCCGCCAGAAGATCGACGTGTATCCGCAGCCGTCGACGATCGCGGCCTCCTCCAGTTCGCGCGGCATCCCCGCGAAGAACTGCCGGAAGAGGAAGACCAGATACGGCGCCGCGGACAGGCCCCACAGCACCCACGGCCAGTAGGTGTCGACCATGCCGAACTTGGCGAAGATCAGGTACGTGGGCAGCAGGGTGACCATCTGGGGCAGCATCATCGAGCCGAGCAGCACACCGAACAGCACCTTCTTGCCGGGCGCGTCGAGCCGGGCGAACCCGAAGCCGACCCAGGCCGAGCTGAGGGTGACGAGTGTGGCGTAGAGAAGGGCGATGATCAGGGAGTTGCGGGCGTAGCCGAGGAAGTCGATCCGGGTGAAGGCGTCGGCGAAGTTGTGCCACTGGAAGACGTCGGGCAGCCAGTGCACGGGCGAGGCGGCCAGTTCGCCCTGGGTCTTCAGGCCGGAGAGGATCAGCCAGCCGAAGGGGCCGAGGAACAGCCCGGTGACGGAGACGAGGACCGTGTAGAGGACGAGGCGCTTGGCGCGTACCCGGACGCGCATGTTCGTCGTCGATGACGTGGGCGGCAGAGTCGATGACTTGGGCGGCAGCGTGGTGGCGGTCACTTCTTCGCCTCCGGGTCGACGTTGTAGAACACCGCGCCGGACGTGAACTTGAAGATCAGTCCGGTCACGACGAGGATCAGGACGAAGAGCACCCACAGCAGCGCGGAGGCGTAGCCGTACCGGCCGAGCGCGAAGTACTGCGCGAACACGTGCATCATGTACAGGTAGTTGGACTGCGGGACCGTGGTGATGCCGCTCGTGTCGCCGAGCGGGGCCAGCAGCAGCGGCATGATCGTCTGCACCGACGCGATCATCCCGGTCACCGTCTGGAAGAGCAGGACCGGCGACAGCAGCGGCACAGTGATGCTGCGGAAGGTGCGCCAGGCGCTCGCCCCGTCGATCCGGGCCGCCTCGTGCAGCTCGCGGGGCACGTCCTGAAGGCCGGCCAGCGAGATGATCATGACGTTTCCGGCGGCCCAGAGCACGGTCATCAGCAGTACGTAGCGGGCGTAGGGGTCGGCGAGCCAGGCCAGGGCGTCGATGCCGAAGGAGGTCAGGACGCCGTTGGCAGCGCCGGAGTTCTGGTCGAAGAGCAATTTGAAGGCGAGGCCCGCGCCCACAGGCGGCACCACGGCGGGCAGGTAGAGCAGGGTGCGGAACAGGCCGCGCGCCTTGATCGGCCGGTTGACCAGGACGGCGAGGCCGAGCCCCGCCGTGATCGACAACGGCACGGAGGTCACCGCGAACAGGCCCGCGCGGCCGAGCGCGTCCCAGGTCACCGGATCGTTCAGCAGCTCGCGGTAGTTGCCGAGTCCGACGTAGCGCCAGTGCGGCGAGATGCCGTCGAACGTGGTGAAGCTCAGCCACAGCGCGTACCCCATCGGCACGATGGTCAGCAGCAGAAACCCGATGATCCAGGGCGAGGTGAACATGTAGAACGCCCGGTGCCTGCGCGCGGTCATGGAGATCCGCGGCCCGCCGGTGGCGGGGGCGCGTCCGGCGTCCGCGGCGGCGCCCGACCGGTCCGCGACGGAGGAGATCTGGTCAACCGTCATCCCACTTGCTCCTTACCGCGCTTCATCTGCTCGTTGATGGCCGAGTTCAGACGCCCGGCGAGGGTGTCGACGGAGATCTGACCGTTCATCGCGGCGGGGGCGATCTGGTTGAAGAGGGCGTCGACCGCGTCCGCTCTGGAGTAGGGGGTGAAGGAGACGACGGAGAAGTGCTTCAGCTCGTTTTCCTGCACCTTGAGCACGCGTTTCTGGTAGTCCTCCTGCGCCGGCATCAGCGACCGAAGGGACTTCAGGGTCGGGATGCCCCAGCCGCCGGAGGCGCGCGCCTTGGCCGGCTCCTCGCCGAAGAACCACTCGAAGACCCGCCATGCGGCGTCCTTGTTCTTCGCCCCGCGCGGCATCCACAGTCCGGTGCCGCCCTGGCAGGCGCTGATCCGCTCGCCGCCCGCGAAGACCGGGGCGGGCGCCAGGCGGGACACCTGCGCCAGCTTCTGGTCGGGGTAGATCATGCCGCCCATCCAGTAGCCGGAGTTCGACATGGCCATCCGCCCGGCCTGGTAGGTGGGGCCGTCCCAGCCATTGGGGTCGGGCTGGATGAGGCTCGGCCCGACCTTGGTCTTGGCGTAGTCCATGTACCAGGTCAGCACCTTGCGGGCCTCGGGGGTGGTGAAGTCGACCCGGGAGAAGTCGTCGCTGAAGAGGCTGCCGCCGGCGGACGCCGTCATGGTCGCCAGGAGCGTGGCCCGGGTCAGCCCGTTGAAACTGCCGCCGAAGACGGTGGTCTGGCCGCTCTTGCGCTGCACGAGGCGCCTGGCGTTGTCGAGCCACTCCTCGTACGTGACCGGTTCGGTCTCCGGCGGGTAGTCGACACCGCCCTTGTCGAAGGCCGCGGTGTTGTACCAGAACATGGAGTCCTGGGAGAAGTCCTTCGCCATGCCGTAGCGCGGGCCCTTGCCCTGGGTACGGCCGTCGAACCGCCACAGGTCGTTGACGGGGTCCAGGTCGTCCAGTTTGAGGACGCTGCTCCGGGCGAAGTAGGGGTCCAGTTCCTCGGCCACGTCCCGCGCCGCGAAGTACGGCAGCTCCACGGCACCGACGCCGCGCACCAGGTCGGGCGGGTTGCCGCTGGTGAGCATCGCGATCAGCTTGGTGATGTCGTACTTCACCAGGACGATCTTGATGCCGAGATCCTTCTTCGCCTGCTGGACCTGCTCCGGGAGGATGTCCCCGGAGTTGACCATCACGGTCACGGTCTCACCGGATCCGCTGACCCCGCTCGACACCTGGAGCGCGCAGCCGCTGAGCGCCGCCGCGCCGGTCGCGGCACCACCCGCGGAAAGGGCGAGAAATCGGCGGCGGCTCAGGGGGGCGCCGGCATGTGGGCGCATGAGCGCACCACCTCCTGCTCAGTTCGTTCGACATATCGGCCAACGAGCGGCCCGCCGATCGGAAACCGGGCCAAGTTGGCAACCGGTTGCTATGGCGTTGGGGCAGAGCCTCTTCCGGGCCGGGGGGCACGTCAAGAGCCTTGGCGAACTTTCGAAAAGTCTTTGTAACCTCCGCTTCATGACGGCGGAGGGTGCACGAAGGCGGGAAAAGGTGCTCTGAGCAGGGCGATTGGCAGAGGTAGGGGCGAGCCTGATGCCGGTAGTCGCAGGAACCGGTTGTCGTGCCACCACAGCCCTACGGAAACAACCCGGAACACCTAGTAACCGATTTCACCCGCTTCCCGACCCAACCCCCTCATCTGGTGGCGCCTCGACCGGTGGCGAAGCTGCCGACCGGCGAACTTCGCTCCTCATCCGGGTGATTGACCGGCTCCTGCTCCAGATCTACGGTAGAAGGCGCTTTCTGAAACGGTTTCTACACAGCGCCTCAGTCTGCAATCAGCGTCTCAACTCAGCGCCTCAGGAGAGTCATGCCCAGCCCGCACCTGCCGAGGGCCGTGTTCGCAATGGATCCGGTGCACCTCCCCCTGCTCTTCCCGCCACCGCTCATGGCCCGGCTGACGCAGGCGTCCCAGCTCGACCCCACGCTCGTCGTACGAGACTTCGCCGACGCGGCCGCGGCCGAGGTCCTCGCCCGGACCGAGGTACTCATCACCGGCTGGGGCTGCCCCCACCTCGACGCCGACGTCCTCGCCGCGTCACCCCGGCTACGCGCCGTACTGCACGCCGCCGGCTCGGTCCGCTCACTGGTCGGCGACGCGCTGTGGAAAGCGGGGATCACCGTCTCCAGCGCGGTCACCGGCAACGCTCTGCCGGTCGCGGAGTACACGCTGGCGATGATCCTGCTCGCCGGGAAGGACACCTTCGGCCACCGGGAGCGCTTTCGCAGCACGCACGCCTACCCGACGCAGCGCGACACCGCCGCGATCGGCAACGTCGGCCGTCGCGTCGGCGTCATCGGCGCGTCACGGGTCGGCAGACGGCTGCTGGAACTGCTGCGGCCGTTCGACTTCACGGTGCTGCTGCACGATCCGTACGTCAGCGCCGCCGAGGCCGCCGGGCTGGGCGCCGAGCTCCTCTCGCTCGACGACCTCCTACGGCACAGCGACATCGTCAGCCTGCACGCCCCGGACATCCCGGAGACGTACCGGATGCTGGACGGAGAGCGACTGGCGCTGATCCGGGACGGGGGCGTGCTGATCAACACCTCGCGGGGGGCGCTGGTCGATCCCGAGGCACTGACGGAGGAGCTGGTCGCCGGGCGGCTGCACGCGGTGCTCGACGTGACCGAGCCCGAGCCGCTTCCTGCGGGGTCGCCGCTGTATCACCTGCCCAATGTCTTCCTGACTCCTCATATCGCCGGGTCGCTCGGGAACGAACTGGAGCGGCTGGGGCGGATCGTGGTGGAGGAGCTGGAGCGGGTGGGGGGTGGAGGGACGTTGCGGCATGAGGTGGTGCATGCGGATATGGCTCGGGTGGCTTGAGGGCACTGCGCTCTCAGCCCGTCCGGCGTTCGAGGACGCGGCCCTTCGGGCCGACAGCGGGGGTCTGGGGGCGCAGCCCCAGGGGCGGGACGGGCAGGGGCGGGACGGGCAGGGGCGGGACGGGCAGGGGCGGCGGGGGCGAATTCTGGTTGGGCGCGTTGCCGGGCCAGGCCTTGCAGCAGAGCGCGTTGCCTGGCCGAGTCCTGCAGCTGGCGTGCCGAATGTCTGGCTCGGTCGCCTACGGGGCGCCTTGTGCCGGTGTGGAGAGACCGATCGTGCTCGACCCTTCGGGCCTCCGCGCGTTCGGTCTCTCGACACCGGCGCGCCCCTTCGGCTCCCTCGCGGCCGGTGTCCGGCAGACAGTGCGGGTTGGTGGGCACTTGCCCGGGGCCGGTGCGGCCCCGGTGGGCGGGGTGAGGCAACGGCAGGGGCTTGGCGAGGGGTATGGGATACGGTTTCTGTATCGGTGGGGGCGCGTTTTCCGGCCATATGCCGAGGCAGGCGCAACGGTGAAGGAGCCGCAAGGGTGAGTCAGCGCAAGGTGTCCGGCGACGCCGGTCGGGCCACCATCCGGGACGTGGCGGAGCGCGCGGGTGTCTCCGTCGCCAGCGTGTCGCGCGTCCTGTCGGGCAACTACCCGGTCTCGGAGGACCTGCGCCGCCGGGTGATGAAGGTCGTCCGGGACCTGGACTACGTCACCAACGCCCACGCCCGTTCGCTGGCCGGCGGCGGTACGCCCACCGTGGCGATCCTCATCAACAACATCACCGGTGCCGCGTTCGCCCATGTGGCGAAGGGCGTTGAGGGGGCCGCCACGCTGCGTGGCTGGCTTTCGCTGGTGGGGACCACGGGGGACGATCCCGAGCGGGAACTCGCCCTGGTCAATCTCATGCGGCAGCAGGGGGTCGCCGCCGTGGTGCTGCTGGGCGGGGCCTACGACTACGACGAGTACCAGCTGCGCATGGCCCGGTTCGCCCGTTCCCTGGATGCCGCCGGGTCGCATCTGGTGCTGGTCGGGAGACCGCCGCTGGAGGGTGATGTTCCGGCGACGACGGTGGACTACGACAACGAGGGCGGCGCCTATGCCATGGCCAGCCATCTGTTGTCCGCCGGGCACCGCAGGGTGCTCGTGCTGCCGGGGCATGCCGAACTCACCACCGCGCAGGGCCGGTTGAAGGGCGCCCGGCGGGCCTTCGAGGCTTATGGCGTGTCCTTCGAGCCGGGCATGGTGCGGCACGGGCCGTACGACTACGAGCACGGGTACGAGGCCGTCGAGGAGGCCTTGGCGGAGGAGATGGAGTTCACCGCCGTGCTCGCGGGGACCGACGTGGTCGCCGCCGGCGCCATGCAGGCCTTGCGGGCGGCGGGGCTGCGGGTGCCGGAGGACGTGTCGATCGTCGGCTACGACGACATCCCCCTCGCCTCCCAGCTCACACCCCAACTCACCACCGTGCACGTGCCGTACGAGGAGATGGGGCGGGTGGCGCTGCGCGCCGTGGCCGACCGGCGGGAGGGTGGTGCCGGTCGCCGCAAGGGCGGCGACGGCGACCACTTGGTGCTGGGCACCCATGTCGTCGTACGCAACTCCGTTCGGCCGCCTGCCGGTCGGCGGGAAAGGGACTGACGGCTGTCTCGCGCCCTGGAGGGCCGGGGCGGGAGCGGACAGCCGGCGACGGATCGCTCCGGCACGGTCGTTTCGTAAACGGTTTCTGGGAAGTTTTCCATGTCGGGGCGGGGCGGTCGAGAGCGCTCCCGACGGCCCGGGTGCATGTCGGCTGAGGTGGCTCTGACCTGCGGGTAGGTCCGTCCGCGCCCGCCGGTGTCGACCCGCGCGAAGATATAACCGCGCGGACAGAACGGCGTAACAAATTTCCGCGCACCTCTTGCTATGAGCAGAGCCCTCGGCCTACCGTCCCTGCAACCGCTTACTACAGCTTCCGCTTGGCCGACCCCCCGCAACCGCGAGCCGACGATTTTTCCGGCCGCCGTTCCTGGCCGGCGCCACCCGAGCCGCCGCCGTTCCGCAAGAACGCACTCATTCCGAAGGATCACGGTCAGATGAACTTCACCAGCCCCCGGAGAAGGTTCGCCTCCGCAGCCGTCGCGGGAATCGCGCTGTCGGGTCTGCTCGCCGCATGCGGTGGGTCCGACTCCCAGGACTCCGAGTCCTCCGGTCCGGTCACCCTCGACTTCTGGGGTTGGGCCAACGGCCAGGAGGCGGTCGTGAAGGCGTTCAACGCCAGCCACAAGGATGTTCAGCTCAAGTACACGAAGGTCACCGACCAGCTGACCATGCAGAAGCAGCTGACGAACGCGGTCAAGGCGGGCAACGCGCCCTGTCTGCTGCAGAACACCGGTGAGTACGTGACCAGCTGGGTCTCGCAGGGTGCGCTGGCCGACATCACCCAGTACGTCAAGGGCGACGAGGCCAAGTTCAACGCCGGGTCGTGGGCGACCGGTCAGGTGCAGGGGAAGGTGTACGGGGTGCCGACCGCCTCCGCGCCCGCCTTCACCATCTACCGGACGGACCTCTTCGACAAGTACGGGCTCAAGGCGCCGGCCACCTGGGACGACTTCATCGCCGCGGGCAAGGAACTGAAGAAGCACGACATCAAGATCACCAACTACGCCGGTGAGGACCCGAGCACCCTGGAGGTGCTGGCGATGCAGGCCGGGGCGCACTGGTACAGCATCGACGGTGACTCGTGGGTGGTGAACTTCAAGGACGAGGGCACGCTCAAGGCCGCGAAGGTGATCCAGGAGATCATCGACAACGACCTGAACTCGAAGTTGTCCTTCGCCGATTACGCGGCCGTGCAGCGCAACTACGACAACGGCGGGACCGCGACCCGGCAGATCTCCACCTGGCAGATGTCGGGCATGGTGCAGAACTTCACCAAGTCCTTCGGCAAGTGGGCGCTGTCGCCCTGGCCGACGTTCAAGGGCGAGGCGGCCAAGACGCCGGCCGGGACCAACCAGAGCGGCAACCTGACGCTGGTCAGTGAGCAGTGCGAGAACAAGGAGCAGGCCGCCCAGGCTGCGCTGTGGATGTCCACCGACACCGGTGCGGTGAAGACCATGGCGAGCCCGGAGACCGGCAGTGGTGTGATGCCTGCGCTGGCCGACAGTGACTCGTATGTGGCCGAGGCGATCTCGGACAAGCTGCTCGGGAAGAACTACGAGCCTGCCAAGAAGGTCGTGACCGACAGCCTGGGGACGGTCACCACCGACTGGGCCTTCGGGCCGAACTGGACGGCGATGTTCACGGAGATGCAGGACGAGTGGGCCGCGGTCGTCAGCAAGAAGCAGAAGGTCACCGATCTGCTCGACCACATGCAGGAGTGGACGGTCAACGACCTCAAGCAGCGCGGCATCAGCGTCAAGGGCTGAGGCAGACTCGATGATTCGCTCCCAGCGCTGGAAGGGTGCCGCCTTCACGGTGCCCTTCCAGCTCGGCTTCGCTTTCCTGTATCTGCTCCCGATCGGTTACGCGGTCTACCAGTCGCTGTTTCTGCAGAAGCAGTCCGGGCTGGGGCTCGGCGGCGCCACGACGGAGTTCGTGGGGCTGGAGAACTACCAGAACGGCCTCACCGACTCGGCGTTCATGACCTCCATCCTCCGGGTGGTGCTGTTCGCCTGTGCGCAGATTCCGTTCATGCTGCTCGTAAGTCTGGTGCTGGCGCTGTTCCTGGACGCGGTCAGCTCCAAGGTGGCGGGGCGGTTCCGGATCCTGCTGCTGGTGCCGTACATGATCCCGGGCGTGGTCGCGGCGCTCGTGTGGATCAACCTGTACAGCCCGGAGGTGGGGCCGCTGACCCCGCTCGGGGAAATCTTCGGGTTCGACTGGAACTTCTTCGCGCCCTCCATGGTGTGGCCCGCCATCGGCAATCTGCTGACCTGGCACGGCATCGGCTACAACATGGTGATCATCTACGCGGCCCTCCAGGGCGTGCCACGCGAGCTGTTCGAGGCCGCGCGGCTGGACGGCGCCTCCGAGATGCGGATCGCGCTGAACATCAAGATCCCCTTCGTGCGCGGGGCGCTGGTGCTGACCGCGCTGCTGTCGATCATCCAGATGCTGCAGATCTTCAACGAGCCGGCGCTGTTCCGGAACGTGACCCCGCAGACCGTCAGCGACAGCTTCACCCCGATCATGATCATCTACAACCAGGCGTTCAACGCCGGCAACTACCACTACGCCGCGGCCCTTTCGGTGCTGCTCGCCCTGATCCTCGGCATCGCCTCCCTTCTCTTCTACCGGCTGACCTCGAAGGAGGCGGACTGATGGCGCTGACGGAGAATCGCGAGGAGGGCGGGGTGCGGACGGCTGCCGTGCCGCCCCGTGGGGGTGCCGTCCGGCGGCGTACCCGGCCCGATCCGGCCTCCCGTTCACGCGGCGGGCAGCGTTTCATGCTGGTCGGGCTGGTCCTGGCCAGTGCCTACAGCCTGTTCCCCGTGTACTGGCTGATGATCGCCGCGACCAAGGACCGGGTGGGGCTGTACCAGAGCAACGGGCTGTGGTTCTCCGGCTGGCACCTGTGGGAGAACATCCAGCAGGTCTTCACCTACGAGGACGGCATCTTCCTGCGCTGGACCGCCAACTCGTTCCTGTACGCCGGTGTCGGCTCCCTCGGCGGCACGCTCATCGCGCTCGCCACGGGTTACGGCCTGGCACGGTTCGACTTTCCCGGGCGGGGTGCCGTCTTCGCGTGTGTGGTGGGGTCCTTCCTCATTCCGATCGCGCTGCTCACGCTGCCCCTGTATCTGCTGTTCTCGGCGATCGGGATGGTCGACACCCCGTGGGCGATGCTGATCCCCTGTCTGATCAATCCGTTCAGTGTGTATCTGGCGAAGGTGTACACCGAGGCCACCATCCCCTTCGAGCTGCTGGAGGCGGCTCGTCTCGACGGCGCCGGTGAGCTGCGGATCTTCTTCAGCATCGTGCTGCGGATGATGACGACGGGCGGGGCGACGGTGTTCCTGCTCGCCTTCGTCAACACCTGGAACGCGTTCTTCCTCCCGCTGACCGTGCTGCGCGGCGAGGAGAACTGGACGCTCAACCTGGGTCTGTACAACTGGTCCGGCAAGCGCCTGGAGTCGGGCATCGACGTGACCAGTCTCGTCCTGACGGGTGCGCTGCTGTCCATCGTGCCGATGGCGATCATGATGGTCGCGATGCGGCGCTACTGGCGGACCGGCGTGACGCTGGGGGCCCTCAAGTGACCGCCGTCCTGGGAGTGTTCGAGTGACCCTGCTGCACAATCCCGTCATCCGCGGTTTCGCCCCGGACCCTTCCCTGGTCCGGGTCGGCGACTGGTACTACGTGGCGACGAGTTCCTTCGAGTGGTTCCCCACGATCCCGGTCCACCGCTCCCGGGACCTGGCCCACTGGGAGTACGCGGGCCACGTCCGCGGTGCGGTCCCCGGCGACTCCCTGGCCGGTGTGCCCGACTCGGGTGGCATCTGGGCTCCGTCGCTGAGCTGGGACGGGGAGCGGTTCTGGGTGGTGTACTCGGTCGTGCGCTCGGTCGGCACGCCGTACTTCGACACGGACACGTATGTCAGTACGGCCACGGAGGCCGGCGGCAAGTGGACGCGGCCGCGGCGGATCGCGAGCCATGGGTTCGACCCCGCGCTCTTCCACGAAGAGGGGCGGCTGTGGCTGCTCAACCTCCAGAACGACCATCGTCCGGACGGTCGGCGGTTCGCCGGGATCGTCCTCACCGAGGTGGACCGCGAGACGCTGGTCCCGATCGGTGAGACTCATCTGCTGCTCCAGCACGAACGGCTCATCGAGGGGCCGAAGCTGGTGAAGCGGGACGGCTGGTTCTACCTCGTGCTCGCGGAGGGCGGCACGGGCGTCGAGCACGGGGTGCTGGTCGCGAGAAGTCGTGCGATCACCGGGCCGTACGAGCTCGACAGCCAACCGTTGCTGACGACGCGCGACGATCCTTCGGTGCCGTTGCAGAAGGCCGGGCACGCGGAGCTGGTGGAGACGCCCGAGGGCGAGTGGGTGATGAGTCACCTGACGGCACGGCCGTTGCGGACCCCCGACGGCCCCCGTTGCCCTCTCGGCCGGGAGACGGCGATCCAGGTGCTGACCTGGGACAAGGACGGGTGGCCCCGGTTGCGGCACGGGGGGTGGCATCCGGCGGTCGAGGTCGACGTACCGACGCGTCCCGTCACCCCCGAGCCGCCCGACTCGCGAGACGCCGGTCCCGACGAGCCCCTCGGCTGGCCCTGGAGCACCCTGCGCGGCTACGCCGACCCGGATTGGGCCGACGCCGGCACCCGCCCCGGCTGGATCCGGCTGCGCGGCCGGCACGGTCCCGAGTCGCGGTGGGCGCACAGTCTGCTGGCCCGGCGGATCACCGAGCACCGCGCGGAGGCCGAGGTCACCGTGGAGGCGGCACCCCGCACTTTCACCCAGGCCGCCGGGCTGGTCCTGCGGTACAACGCGGAGGCCTACCTGAGCCTGGACCTCACCTGGGCGGAACCCGAGGGTGAGGGGCAGCGCGGGCAGCAGTGGCGAGGCGTGGGCCGTACGGTGCTGAGCCTCGTGGAGCGGGAGGAGTTCGGCACGCGGCAGGTCGCTGTCGTGGAGGTGGACGCGAGCGCGCCGGTGACCCTGGGCGTGACGGTCGAGGACGGCCTGGCGCGGTTCTGGTACGTGCGCGGGGGTGTGCGCACTCCGGTCGCGCCGCCGCTGGACTTCACCAGGCTCTCCGACGACTACGGCTCCAAGCTGCGGTTCACCGGGGCGATGGCCGGCGTCCATGCGGTGGATCTCGTCGACGCGTCGTTCACGGCCGATTTCACGGGATTCCGCCTCACCTGCTGGTAGCCCGGGGTGCGTTCGAAGTTTCGAAAGTCGCGGACCGTGAAGACCTGCGATCTCCGGCCCCTTCCGGACTCACTGCGGCGAACCTAGGATAGGAAGCGCTTACTGTTTCCGCGCTGGTCGAAACTTTTCATGGCCCTCGGGCGGGCCGGAGAGGTGGTTCCCGATGGTCCGTACGGGCGGAGCGAGCGTGGCGGCGGGGCCGACCCTTGCCGTCGTGGCCCGCGAGGCCGGGGTGTCCGTGCCGACCGCGTCCAAGGTGGTCAACGGCCGGGAGGACGTGGCCCCCGAGACCCGCCGCAGGGTCACCGAGGCGCTGGACCGGCTCGGCTATGTCCGCAGACCGCGCTTCGACGCGGCGAAGACACCCGGCCTGGTCGACCTTGTCGTGCACTCACTGGACACCTCGTGGTCAGGTGCCGTGCTGCACGGCGTGGAGGCGGCCGCCCATGACGCGGGCCTCGAGGTGGTCGTCTCGGCCGGGCTGACCCGGACGCGGGGCGGGCGCCCGGAGCGCGGCTGGCTGGACAAGCTCACCGCGCGCGGCTCGTCCGGGGTGCTGTTCAACCTGGCCGAGCTGACGCCGTCGCAGTACGCCTGGCTGGAGCAGCACCGCATCCCGTTCGTGATGATCGACCCGGTGCTGGAGCCGCCGCCGGGCGTGGTGTCGGTGGGCGCGGCGAACTGGCAGGGCGGGGTGACGGCGACCGAGCATCTGCTGGCGCTGGGCCACGAACGCGTCGCCGTCATCGCCGGTCATCAGCGCAAGATGTGCAGCACCGCCCGGGTGGCCGGCTACCGCTCGGCGCTCGCCTCGGCCGGAGTGCGGCACCGTCCCGAGTACGTCCGCCACGCGGGCTTCGACGAGGGTGTCGCCCACCGCCGGATGCTGGAACTCCTCGATCTGCCCGAGCCGCCCACGGCCGTCTTCGTCTGCTCGGACCGGATGGCCCTGGGGGTCTACGAGGCGCTGGCGGAGCGGGGGTTGAGCGTGCCCGACGACATGAGCGTCATCGGCTTCGACGATCTTCCGGAGGCCCGCTGGATCGCCCCGGCCCTCACCACGGTCCGCCAGCCGCTGTCGGAGATGGCGGCGACGGCGCTGCGCCTGCTGGTGCGGATGATGGACGGGGACCGGCCGGAGAGCACGCGGACGGAGCTGTCGACCCGGTTGGTGGAACGGTCGAGCACGGCCGGGCCGCGCGGGCTGCCCTGCTAGTCCGTCCCTGCGTCCGTCTCTGCGTCCCTTTCTGATTCCCTTTCCGAGTCCGTCACCTGGTTGGCCGGGCGGACCCCCTACTACGCGTGCTGGGGATGCGGCGGGCGGCTAGCTTCGAAGGGCAGGTCGAGCGGCTCAGGATCTTCCCGAAGGAGCGTGGTCGGTGTGGCCCGGAACCGCCGTCTGATTCTGAGTTCGCCGTCCAAGGTCTGGAGCCTGCTGTCCGACGGCCACCGCTACGGGGAGTGGGTGTCGGGGACGCAGGAGGTCCTCGCCGCGGACCGGCACTGGCCCGACGTGGGCGCCCGACTGCGGGTCCGGGTCGGTGTCGGCCCGCTGCTCCTGGACGACAGCTGCGTCGTCCGGATCTGCGAACCTCGACGCCGTCTGGAGCTGGAGGCGAAGGCGGACCCCTTCGGCGCGGCCCGTATCGCGATGCGGTTGATCCCGTGGGGCGAGAACACCCTCTTCATCCTCGACTGGCATGCCCTGCGGGGGCCCGGCGTCCGCATGCACGGGCTCCCCGTCGACTATCTCGTCCGGATCCGCAACGGCATGATGCTGACGAAACTCGCCCGGATCGCGGTGCGCGAGGCCGGGGACAGCGCCGTCGACTCCCCCGTGCACTGAGCGGTCCCGCGATGCGGTGCCACCCTTGATCGCGTTGGACCGACAGGGTGGTTGATGCGCCGCCCGGCCCGTCTGCCCTGGTGGCGATGGTGATCGTTGCTAGCTTCGCGAGCTGTCCGAGGGTCCCGGGGGCATCGAGCCGAGGCGGGGCCATGGCCATGAGCTGAGGCGAGAGTGACGGGTATGAGCGAAGAGCCGGACAGGCAGACAGTTGCCCCGTTCAGGCGCAGGAGTTTCCTGGCGTCGGCCGCGTTGGCGAGCGGCGCGTCGGCCGCCGTCGCGGTCACCGGTCCCGCGCAGGCTGCCGCACCGTCGGCGGGCGGTACGCTCGCGGCGCCCGCCGTCGGCTCCGTGGCGCGGCTGCTGTCCGTTCCCCGGGAAGGCCGGGGAGTCGACTGGATCAGGTCGGCCCTTCAGGTCGCCGTCGGACTCGAACTGGCCACCATCCCGCCCTACTTCTGCGGTCTGTGGTCGGTGAAGGACCGCCGCAGTGAGGTCGCGCGCCTGATCCAGCGCATCGTCGGCGACGAGATGTACCACCTCGGCATCGCCTGCAACCTCCTTGTGGCCGTGGGCGGGAGGCCGCAGATCAAGGCCGCCGCGCCCGTCTACCCCGGCCCGCTGCCCGGCGGTGTCCGTGCCGGAGTGACCGTCTACCTGTCGGGCCTCACCAAGGCCTTCGTGCGCGACGTGATGATGGCGATCGAGGCCCCCGAGGAATCGCTCGTCCGCAGCGCGCAGACCTCCCCCACCGTCGGCGAGTTCTACGAGGCGCTGCTGAACGCGTTCCGGGCGGTGCGGCCGGAACTGTCGGTGCGGGGGCAGCTGTCCCAGTACGTCTTCTCCGACGACCTGTCCCCGATCGGGAACCTCGACCACGTCGAGCAAGCCGTCAGGATCATCATGGAGCAGGGCGAGGGCACCACCAGCTCCCCGTCCGCCTCCTTCGAGGACGACCACCCGGCGCACTACTACGCCTTCGGCGAGATCTACCACGGCCGGGAGCTGCGCCGCACCGACCGCGGCTGGCAGTACGTCGGCGCGCCCGTGCCCTTCCCCGAGGTGCGCCCCATGGCCCCGATCCCGGTCGGCGGCTGGCCCAGCCCGCCGGCCCAGGTCGGCCGGCTCCTGCACCACTTCGACGCCACCTACAGCACCGTGCTGGACACCCTCGACGCGGCCTGGGCCGGCGGCGGCCACCGCACCCTGGACGCGGCGATCCACGCCATGCGCGGCCTGGAGAGGCCCGCCGTGGAACTGATGGAGACCCGCAACCCCTACGTCCCCGGCACCTACGGCCCCCAGTTCCGCGCGCTCGCCAGGCGGCTTCCGGCATCGTGACGCCGTGACGGCAGGCGTGAACGGCAGCGGTACCGGGCCCCGGCGCGAGACGAACGCGCCGGGGCCCGCCCGCGTCGGCCCGGGCGGCCGTCCGGCTACCGTTGCTCCGTATGACCCACACCGAGATCGAGATCACCGCCGAGTTGATCCGGGAACTGCTGCACGACCAGCACCCCGATCTCGCCGATCGCCCCGTGACACTCGGCGCGCGCGGCTGGGACAACCAGCTGTGGCGGCTCGGCGACGACCTCGCCGTCCGGCTGCCGTGGGCGACGGAATCCGCGGACACGCTGCTGCAGAAGGAACACACCTGGCTGCCGGCACTCGCCCCGCACCTTCCGCTGCCGGTCCCGGTCCCGCAGCGCCTCGGCCGCCCCTCCGAGCGGTTTCCCCGGCCCTGGATCGTCACCACCTGGGTGCAGGGCGAGCCCGCCGACCGCGCTCCCGCCACGAACGCCGAGGCGTCGGCCGACGCCCTGGCCGCCTTCCTGACGGCTCTTCACCGTCCCGCGCCTGCCGGGGCGCCTTCCGGCCGGGACCGCGGGGGCGCGCTGGCGGACCATGCCGAGGGGGTCGTCAAGGGACTGGCCTCAGCCACCGAACTGGGCCTGCTCCCCGACCCGGACGCCGTGCGCGCGGTCTGGGACGACGCCGTCGCCGCGCCCGAGTGGGCGGGGCCGCCGCTGTGGCTCCACGCCGACCTGCACCCGGCCAACGTCCTCACCGCGCGGGGCACCTTCTGCGGCGTGATCGACTTCGGTGACCTCTGCGCGGGCGATCCGGCCTGGGATCTCGCCGCCGCCTGGCTCCTGCTGCCCGACGGCGCCGTCGACCGCTTTTACGCCGCCTACGAGCCGACGCCGGACGCCGCGACCCTGCGCCGAGCCCGTGGCTGCGCGGTGAGGCAAGCCCTCGGCTGCATCTTCATCGGCGAGGCGGGGGTCCACGGCCGCCCCGGCGGCAAGCCCACCTGGGGTCCGCCCGGCCAGGCCGCGCTGGCCCGCCTCGTCTCTACCCCAGCCGTGCCGCCCAGTTGATGCCGCCGAGGAGATGCGCACGGAAGCCGGGATCGTCGTAGGCCTCGGCGGCGTGGCCGAGGGCCGTGTAGAAGACGCGCCCGGCTCCCTGCTCACGGCACCACACCAGGGGATGGTCCTCCCCCATGCCGCCCCCGTCGTACGACGACTCGTCGGCGCGGGCCAACACCCGTACCGCGCCCCGGGGGTTGCTGCGGAAGTCGTACCACTCGTCGACGAAGTCCCACACGTCGGGAAGGTGCCGGGTGGCCGGGTGCTCGCGGTCCTCGACGACCGCCTTGCCCGGCTGGTACTCGGGATGCCGGTCGAACCGGGCACCCAACAGCTCGCCGTAGTACGGCCAGTCGTACTCCGTGCAGGCCGCCGCGTGCACCCCGGCGAAGCCGCCGCCCGACTCGACGTACGCGGCGAGCCGCTCACGCCCGGCAGGGGTGAGCACCTCGCCGCTGGTGGAGAGGAAGACGACGGCCGCGTAGCCGTCCAGGGGCCGTTCGAGGACCGTCGGGTCCTCGGTGTGGTCGACCTCGAAGTCACCGAGGGTGCGTACGGCTTCGACGCCGGCCGGGATGGATTCGTGCCGGTAGGCGGTGGTGCGGGTGTAGACGAGGAGTCGTGCGGCCATGCGGCCGACCCTAGGTGAGCTGGGCGCACGGTCCCACTCCCCCGAGTGATCCGAAATTTTCGGATCACTCGGGGCGGGGAGGCCCAACAGTCCTGCTTGTTGGGTCGGTTCACCCCTGCGGGCACACCCGGTTCCACGACGATGCGTGCATGACGCACGACTGGCAGCGACAGATCCACGCGCTCCACGAGGAGTTGATCCGCCGCGACGACCCCACCGCCTGGGTGCGGGAGGCCGACGCGGTGGACGCCTGTGAAGATCCATCCGACGCTGCTCGACGACGGCACCGTCATCCACGACGAGTGACCGCCACCCCTTCCTCTTCCTCCCGGCGCACAGGTGTTCCATATCGCGCGCCGCTCTGCGTAGCCTCGGCTGCGATGAACGCCATTCCCGCGCTCCTGGACCATCTCGTCCTCGCGACCCCCGACCTGTCCGCCACGGTCGCCGACTTCGCCCGACGCACCGGCGTGACCCCCGCACCGGGCGGCGTCCATGTCGGGCTCGGCACCCGCAACTATCTCGTGTCGCTGGGAGGCGCCCGCTACCTGGAGATCATCGGCCCGGATCCCGAGCAGTCCACGCCCGGCCGGCCCCGCCCCTTCGAAGTCGACGGGCTCACCGCCCCGCGCACGGTCACCTGGGCGATCAGCCCGCCCGACCTGGACGCGGCCATCGCGGCGGCCCGGAGCCGGGGGTACGACCCCGGCCCGGCGCAGGCGATGAGCCGCCGCAGACCCGACGGCACCCTCCTGGAATGGCGGCTCACCGACGGTGACGACGCCCACCCCTCCGGCCTCGTCCCCTTCCTCATCGACTGGAGCGGTACGGTCCACCCCACCGCCTCCGACCTGCCCGCCACCCCCCTGCTGTCCCTCTCCGCGAGCGCCCCCGAGCCGGACGAGATCCGCCCCCTGCTGGCGGCCCTCGGCACAGCCCTCGTCCTCACGAAGGGCCCGGTGGGGATCTCCTGGACGGTGGACACGCCTCGGGGCCCGGTGACCTTCGACTAGGGCATCCGCCCCCAGGAGTGTCCGATTCCTTCAAGACCGGCCGGCCCCCGGCTGCCTACGGTGGCCGCATGACTCCACGATTCGATGCCATCGGCCTCGTCGTCTCCGACATGGCCGCCTCGGTCGCCTTCTACCGTCGCCTCGGGTTCGCGTTCCCGGAGGGCGCCGCCAACGAGCCGCACGCCGAGGCCGAACTCCCGGGCGGACTACGGCTGTTGCTTGACACCGAGGAGACGGTGCGGTCCTTCCTCCCCGAGTGGCAACCGCCCACCGGCGGTGGCCGGCACTCCCTGGCGATGCGGTGCGAGGAGCCTTCTGAGGTCGACGCGGTGTACGAGGAACTGGTGGGCGCCGGCTACCACGGCGAACTCAAGCCATGGGACGCCTTCTGGGGCCAGCGCTACGCCTCCGTGCACGACCCGGACGGAAACGGCGTCGACCTGTTCGCACCGCTAGCCGCCACGCCGGCCGAGTAGCTCTCCGAGCGGCACACCCGCCAACTCCCTTACGTCCCGCGCCAGATGCGCCTGGTCGGCATACCCGGCCCGCACCGCGGTCTCCGCGAAGGCCGTGCCGCCACGGGCCAGGGCGAGCGCGCGTTGCAGCCGCAGGATCCGGGCCAGCGTCTTGGGCCCGTACCCGAAGGCGTTCAGGCAACGGCGGTGCAACTGCCGGGCGCCGAGACCGAGTTCGTCGGCGGTGGCGGCGACGGGGCGACCCGAGTCGAGAGCGGTGACGACATGCCGTAGCAGCGGGTCGGACGACTCGGCAGAGGCGGCCCGCTCCAACGCCACGTCCTCGAGAGCCGTCACGAGGTCGGCGGCGGCCTCGATACGGCCCCGCAACCGCCGCACCTCCGCGACCGGCCACAGATCCACGAGGTCGACCCGCCGATCACGCAGCTCGTGCGCGGGCACGCCCAGCAAGGCGGGCGCGGTCCCCGGAAAGAGCCGGACACCGGCCCACGTGGTCCGGCCCCCTTCGGTGATGTACGCGCGCGTGTCGGGCCCGGCGACCAACAGCCGCCCGTCGTTCCACAGGAGATCCATACACCCGTCGGGCAGAACACGGCCTTCACCGGACCCACCAGTGGTGTTCGTCCAAACCACGGCACCAGGCAGACGGGACGGGCGCTCCGCGTACATATGAATCAGGCTACGCCGCCGCCCCCAGGGGCGCGGGGCCGTGTCGATGTGCGGCTCCGCCGCGTGGGCGCGACCAGCCACGTCCCAGCCGCGGCCCGCACACAACACGCGCCCCCACGGCGAACCCGGCCCTACCCCACGACCACCCGCCCCCGATGCTCCTGCGGACTCACCCCGTAAACCCGCTTGAACGCACTGGACAACGCGAACGCGCTCCCATACCCCACCTGCCGGGCAATCGCGTCCAGCGTGGCATCGCTGTCCCGCAACGCGTCTGCCGCAAGCCCCAGCCGCCACCCCGTCAGATACGTCATCGGCGGCTCCCCCACCAACTCCGTGAACCGGCGGGCCAGCGCCGCCCGGGACACTCCCGCCTTGGTGGCCAGCGAGGCCACCGTCCAGGGGTGGGCCGGGTCGTCCTGGACGAGTCGCAGCACGCGGCCGACGACCGGGTCCGCCAGGGCCCGGTACCAGGCCGGGGCCGCCGCCTCCGGCCGGGAGAACCAGGCCCTGAGCGCGGCGATGACCAGCAGGTCGAGCAGCCGGTCCAGGACGACCTCCTGCCCGGGTTCGTCGCGGACGATCTCCTCCATGAGGTACGGCGTGAGGGGGCAGTCCCACACGTCGGCCGTGAGGGAGAGCAGCGGAGGCAACGCGTTCAGCAGCCGCCCGCTGATCTCGCCCTGCCACAGATAGGTGCCGATCAGCATCACGGCCGAACCGTCGAGCCGGTCGCCCCAGGTGCGCACGCCCAGGTCCATCGAGCCGCTGAGGGAGCGTCCGTCGGGGTAGTGGCACTCGGCGCCCGGCAGGATCAGGGCCTGGGGTGCGGTGCCGGGGTCGTCGGCGCAGACGTAGGGGTCGGGGCCGCGGGCGATGGCGAGGTCGCCGGGGCGCAGCCGGATCCTCCCCCGGCCTTCGGCCGGGGGGACCCCCATCTCGCTTCGCTCGCCCTGGTCGGGGATCACCCAGGCGTCGCCACGGACCATGACCATGACGGTGAGCGGGGCGCGGTCCTCGACGCGGATGGCCCAGGGCGGCTCGAAACACGCGCGGATCATGAAGGCGCCACGCGCGCGTGGACCCTCCAACAGGCCTGCAAGGGCGTCCATGCCGTCAGCGTAGACGTCCGCGCATGGGAATGAGGCGTTCAGCGATGGGCTGTTGGGGCGCACGGCCGTTGACTGGAGGCATGACGGACAACGCAGCCGGGACGGCGAACACGCAGCGGATGACGGTGGTGGTGACCGGGGCCTCGGGTCGTACGGGGAGCCGGGTGGCGCAAGCGGCGCGCGGGGCCGGGCTCACGGTACGGCCCGCTTCCCGGGCGCAGGGCTTCGACTGGGAGGACCCGACGACATGGGCTCGGACCCTGCGCGACGCGGACGCGGCGTATCTGATGTACCCGTCCGACGTCGGCGCCCCGGATGCAGCCGAGGGCGTCGGCGCGCTCGCCCGGGAGGCGGTCGGGCTCGGGGTGCGGCGGCTGGTGCTGCTGTCGGCGCGCGGTGAGGATCAGGCGCTGCCGACCGAGGAGGCGCTGACGTCGTCCGGCGCGGACTGGACGATCGTACGGGCCGCGTGGTTCTCACAGAACTTCAGTGAGGGGCCGCTGGTGGAGGGGATGGTCCACGGGGAGCTGGTCTTCCCGGCGGGCGAGGTGGAGGAGCCGTTCGTCGACGTACGGGACATCGCGGACGTGGTGACGGCCGTGCTGACGTCCGACGACCGGTATGTGGGCCGGACGCTGGAGCTGACCGGGCCGCGGCTGTTGTCCTGGCGGGAGGCGGTCGCGGAGATCTCCGAGGCGGCGGGCAGGACGATCACGTACACGCCGGTCCCGACCCGGGCCTACGGCGAGGCCCTGACCGGCTTCGGGGTACCGCCCGAGGAGGTCGAGCTCCTGATCGAGGTCTTCGGCACCCTCATGGACGGCCGCAACGCCCATCTCACGGACGACGTCCGCGAGGTGCTGGGCCGCGAGCCACATGACTTCGCCGACTTCGCGCGGGAGGCCGCGGCGGCGGGGGCGTGGAAAGCCTGAGCCGACGGGCGGTCGTCAGGGCCTAGGAGTCCTCGGGCTTGTGCGGAGGATGGTGGTGGTGCGGGCTCTTCACATGGGTCCGCAGCCGTGACGTCACGTCCTCCGGCGGCAGGAAGCGCGTCCAGCGCTCGGGGAACTCCGACGGCATGTCCGGGTCCTCGGGATCGTGCTCGTGGGCCGCGGCCGTGCGCGCGACGTACTCGGCGACCTGGGCCTCGCGCAGCCGTTCGTTCGCGGCACGGGCCGCGGCCGTCGCGGCGGCCGGCCAGACCCGGTCGATCGCGGCGTTGACCGCGGCCCCGACGAGCACGGCGAACGCGGACACACCGATCCACAGCATCACGGCGACGGCGGCGGCGAGGGAGCCGTAGATCGACGCGCCCTCGATCGTGTTCGTCAGGTAGATGCGCAGCAGGAAGCTGCCCAGCACCCACATGCCGAGGGCGACCAGCGCGCCGGGCACGTCCTCGATCCAGGGGGAGCGGACCGGCACGGACACGTGGTAGAGCGTGGTCAGGAAGGCGATCGACAGGACGATCACGACCGGCCAGTACAGGACCTGCACCACGGTCTCCGACCACGGCACGATCCGCACCACCGCGTCCGGCCCCGCCACCATCAGCGGCAGCGCCACCGAGCCGATCAGCAGGGCCGCGATGAACAGCAGGAACGCCACCAGCCGGGTCTTGACGATGCCCCGGACGCCGTCGAGGCCGTACATCACGGTGATCGTGTCTATGAAGACGTTCACCGCGCGCGACCCCGACCACAGGGCGAACAGGAAGCCGACGGAGATGACGTCGGGGCGGCCGCCGTGCATCACGTCGTCCAGGATCGGCTGGGCGATCTGGCGCACGCCCTTGTCGGACAGGACGGTGCGCGAGGCCTCGATGAGGTTGGCCTCCAGGCTGCTGATGGTGTCGGTGCCGGTCCAGTCGTCGGCATAACCGAGGAGGCCGATGAGGCTGAGGAGGAGCGGCGGCACGGACAGCAGCGTGAAGAACGCGGCCTCGGCGGCGAGGCCCAGGATGCGGTACTCGATGCAGGAGTTGACGGTGTCCTTGAGCAGCAGCCAGGCGGTCCTGCGCTTCGAGACGTTCCGGTAGAGGACACGCGCCCGGTGGAGACGACCGGAGGGCCGCTGGGGGGATTCACTTGCTGGCTGCACGACCTAAAGGTATCCGCCGTGCGGGTGCGTACTCACCGCGGCGCCGGGTCCGGTCACTCGCCACCCGCCCGATCCCCACGCCCGTGCCGTGTCAGGGTGGAGACCGACGCTCCGTGGAGGGATAGGTTCACAGCCATGGCAGGCAGCACGCACACCGTGACCAACCAGCCCCCGCCCCTTGTCGGGTACGACGCCTACACCGCCGACCGGGCCCTGAGCGCGGCCGTCGAACGCCATCTCGCCCCGGAGGTGCTGGACGAGGCCCGGAGCGAGCTCGCGGGGCTCGGGAAGACGTGTGGATCGGCGCAGGTGCAGGAGTGGGGGGTGCTGGCCAACGAGAACCCGCCGACCCTGCGCACCCACGACCGTTACGGCCACCGTGTCGACGAGGTCGACTTCCATCCGTCCTGGCACCGGCTGCTCGGCAAGGGGGTCGCGGCGGGGCTGACCGCGGCCTGGGCACGGCCGGGCGGCCATGTACGGCGGGCGGCCGCGTTCATGCTCTGGACCCAGGTCGAGGCCGGCAACGGCTGCCCGTTGTCCATGACCCACGCGGCGGTCCCCGCCCTGCGCACGGACCCCGGCCTCGCCGCCGAGTGGGAGCCACGGCTGACGTCCCTGATCTACGACCGTGAGCTGCGGCCCGCCGGGCAGAAGGCCGGCTCCCTGTTCGGGATGGGCATGACGGAGAAGCAGGGCGGCAGCGACGTACGCGCCAACGCGACGGCCGCCACCCCGCTCGCCGAAGCCGGCACCTACACCCTGACCGGCCACAAGTGGTTCTGCTCGGCGCCGATGTCGGACGGCTTCCTGGTCCTCGCGCAGGCACCGGAGGGACTGACCTGCTTCCTCGTGCCGCGTGTACTGGACGACGGCAGCCGCAACGTCTTCCTGATCCAGCGCCTCAAGGACAAGCTGGGCAACCGCTCGAACGCCTCCGCCGAGGTCGAGTTCGACGGGACGTGGGCGCGCCGGGTCGGCGAGGAGGGCCGCGGGGTGCGCACCATCATCGAGATGGTGGCGGCGACCCGGCTCGACTGTGTCCTCGGCTCCGCGGGTCTGATGCGGCAGGCCGTCACGCAGGCGGTCCACCACTGCACCCACCGCGAGGCCTTCGGCGGAAAGCTCGCCGACAAGCCCCTGATGCGCAACGTCCTGGCCGACCTGGCCGTCGAATCCGAGGCGGCGACCACCCTCGCACTCCGCCTCGCCGCCGCCTACGACGACGGCGGCGAGCAGGAGCGCGCCCTGCTGCGGATCGCGGTCCCGGCCGCCAAGTACTGGGTGACCAAGCGCTGCACGCCCCTCACGGTCGAGGCGTCCGAATGCCTGGGCGGCAACGGTTACGTCGAGGAGTCCGGCATGCCCCGCCTGGTCCGCGAGTCCCCCCTGAACTCGATCTGGGAGGGCGCGGGCAACGTCCAGGCCCTGGACGTACTACGGGCATTGCAACGCGAGCCCGCCGCCCTCAACGCCTACCTCCAGGAGGTCGGCAAGGCCCGCGGCGCCGATCACCGCCTGGACGCGGCGATCAAGAACCTCCTGACGGACCTCGCCGACCTCGAAGCCATCGAGTCCCGCGCCCGCCGCCTGACGGAACGGCTCGCCCTGGTCCTCCAGGGCTCACTGCTGGTCCGCTTCGCACCGCCGGAGGTCGCCGACGCCTTCTGCGCCTCCCGGCTGGGCAGCGACGGAGGCATGGCCTTCGGCACCCTGCCGTCAACTCTCGACCTGACGTCGGTGGTGGATCGGTCCAGGCCGCAGGCCTGACCGATCCAAGGGGCGCGGGGAACTGCGCGACCAGCCACAAACCAGCCCGCAGACGCCAACGCACAGAGAGCGGCACCCCCAGTCGCGCAACCCGCCCAACCGCCGGAG
Organism: Streptomyces sp. V4I8; assembly: GCF_041261225.1. GTDB lineage: Bacteria > Actinomycetota > Actinomycetes > Streptomycetales > Streptomycetaceae > Streptomyces. The sequence continues at coordinate 7,971,286 of NZ_JBGCCN010000001.1, read as the reverse complement.
GTAGGGGGTGGTGCTGCGCCGACACGGCACCACCCCCAACCATGGCCCGTTCGAGGCCGCGAACGCCGCTCGGGACGGCGTTGCTCAAGTTTCAACCAGCCCAGGACGGTCCACCAGGGTTGCAAGGGGTTGCAACTTGTTGGCGACTGTGTGCGGAGTGTGTGCCTCCGCGAGTGGCGGGCGGCACTATGAGACACACGGCCAAAACGCGGTCGAACCACCGCAGCCGAAACCAGCCGCAGCCGAACAGGAGGACCCTTGCCGCTCTCGCCGACAGAGGTGACGCAGCTGGCCGCCGTGGACGCGGCACGCGCGGCGCGGCTACTCAGCGAGGTCCGCTCCGCCACCCTCTCCGGCCGGCGCGCGCCCGTCGCACCGCGCCCGGTGATCAAGCAGTCCTGGTCGCGCATGCTGCGCAGCGGTGTCGATCCGGACCACGACTTCCGGTCCGGGCTGCTGTCCCGCGAGGAGGTGCAGCGGCGCCGCGAGGACACCGCGCTCCGCCATGTCCTGCCAGTGCTGCGCGAGGGCCTGCTGTCGGTCGCGGACATCGCCCACCACATCATGGTCGTCGCCGACGACGAGGGCCGGGTGCTGTGGCGGGAGGGCAACTCGTCCGTGCTGCGCAAGGCCGACGGCCTCGGGTTCGAACTCGGCGCCGACTGGCGGGAGAGCGTCGTCGGCACGAACGGCGTGGGCACCCCGGCGGTCGTGCGCCGGCCCGTGCAGGTCTTCGCCTCCGAGCACTTCCAGCGCTCGCAGACCTCCTGGACCTGCACCGGCGCCCCCATCACGGATCCGCGGGACGGCCGGCTGATCGGGGTGGTGGACGTCAGCGGGCCGCTGGAGACCATGCATCCGGCCACGCTCGCCTGGGTCGACTCGGTGGCCAAGCTCGCCGAGGCCCGGCTGCGGGAGCTGCATCTGACCTCACTGGAGCGGCTGCGCGCGGTGGCGGCACCGGTGCTGGCCCGGCTGCCGGGCCGGGCCCTGGTGGTGGACCGGGACGGCTGGACCGCGGCGGTGACCGGGATGCCGTACACGCACCGGATCGCGCTGCCCAAGTCCCTGTCGCCGGGCCGACGGTGGCTGCCGCCGCTGGGCGTGTGCTCGGTGGAGCCGCTGGCGGGCGGCTGGCTGCTGCGGGCCTCCGACGAGCCGGTGCCGCCCGGGGCGACCCGGATCGCGCTGAACCTGACCCAGCCGCGCCGCTGGTCGGTGACGGTGTCCGGCGGCGCGGGCACCTGGAGCCATGAACTGAGCCCCCGGCATGCCGAGTTGCTGTATCTGCTGGCATTGCACCGGGCCGGCCGCAGCGCGGCGGAGCTGGCCGAGGACATGTTCGGCGACGCGGGCCGCACGGTGACGGTGCGCGCCGAGATGTCGCGGGTACGGCGCTATCTCGGGGCGTTCCTGGAGCACCGGCCGTACCGCTTCGGCGAGGACGCCGAGGTCGAGGTGCTGCTGCCGGACGACCCCCGCGATCTGCTGCCGCACTCGACGGCCCCGGCGGTGGTGCGGGGCCGGTCCGGGCCGGCCTGACCTGGCTCCGGCGGCCCGCGGGGTGCATCTTCCGCATATTTGCGGGGTCTTAGTCCGCAACCGTGCCCAACTGCCGTAGCATCCTTGCATGGGCCACCCCACCTGCTCCTTTGGTCAACGCACGGACCATTGGCCGCAGTTGGCCCGCCTCGGGAGGTTGTGATGAAGCACCGCGGCAGACACCGTCGACGCAGGCAGGGCCGCGCGGCGCGCGCGTTCCTCGCCGGAACCGCCCTCGCCCTCACCGCCGCCGCGACGATGATCAGCGCGTCACAGGCGACGGTCGGCGACAACCCCGGGGCGCTGGAGCCTCTCACCAGGGCCGCGGAGACCCGCGCGCTCCGGCTCCAGGAGCGGTTGGTCCCGCAGTCCACCCTCGACGAACTCGCCTCCCAGATGGGCAAGCCGGTCGGTGTCCGTGCCGTTCTGGAGACCGCCGACCGGAGCCTGCGCACCGGGTCCGGCTGTACGGCCGGCGAGCGCACGGCGCTGCCGGTCGCGCCGACGGCCACGCGCGCGTACTGCTGGGACGCCGCCGACACCCGGGCCTGGCGGGCCGGCGCGGTCACCACGTCGGGGGACGCCGACGACGACGGCTGGTGGAACGACAACCGGGTGCTGCTCTCCGGCTGGAGCCAGGGCACTGCCGACCGGGGCCTCGCCCGGGTCGCCTTCGTCGACGCGAACGACCTGGGCCGCCCGAGATACGCGTCGGCCCTGCTCGTCGTCCCGGTGGACGGCGGACGGGACTACCGCGCCCTGACGTCCCGCCTGTCGGGCATGGTCTGGTACCAGGACAAACTGCTCGTCACCGCCGGCGACGGCCTGTACGTGTACGACATGAACCGCGTCCAGCGCACCACGGTCGACAGCGCCGCCGTGGGCCGCGTCGAGAAGGGCTGGTCGGCCCACGGCTACCGCTTCGTCCTGCCGGCCGTCGGCTCGTACCGCCTGACCGGCGGAAACGCCGCCCCGGCCCTCGGCGGCATCTCCCTCGACCGCGGCACGGCACCCGACAGCCTGGTCGCGAGCGAACGGACCGCCGCCGACAGCGACCGGCTCGCCCGTCTGTGGCGCTACGACTTCAGCACCGACCCGGGCCGCACCGGCCTGCTGTCCACCGACGCCACCGGATCCGCGTCGGCGGTCGAGGCGTACGAGACGGAGGCCTCCGGCATCCAGGGCGTCCTGTCCCGCCCGACGGCCGGGACGGACCGTTCCGACTGGTACGTGAGCCGCGCCCCGGGCACCACGGACCGGCACGGCAGCCTGTGGCGCCAGGACACCGAGGGCGCCGAGGCGACCCGCTGCGGCTCGGAGGAAGCACCCCGCTGCTGGGGCATCCAGGCCGGCCCCCTGTCGTACTGGGAGGAGACCGGCGAGGTCTGGTCCCAGTCGGGCCGGGCACTGTTCGCCGTGCCGTTGACGTCGATCGACCGGGCGCTGGGATAGCCGCCCGGCCTGTGCGGTCCGCGTGGACGCCGATCGACAGATCGGCCACTCGGGTGGTTCCCTGGCCGTCATGACCAACATCCCCGTGACCACCTGGTCCCTGGAGCAGACCTCCCCGACCGACCTCCTCCCGGCCCAAGCCCCGGAGGGCGACGTGCGGATCGTCCGCTCCGAGGTGCCCTCGCCCGAGTTCAGCCGGTTCCTGTACGCGTCCGTGGGCGGCGACATCCTGTGGATCGACCGGCTGCGCTGGACGTACGCGCAGTGGCAGGCGCACCTGGAGCGTCCGGGCGTCGAGACGTGGGTGGCCTACGACCAGGGGACGCCCGCGGGGTATGTGGAGCTGGGCCCGCAGGACGACGGGGTCGTGGAGATCGAGTACTTCGGGCTGATTCCCGCCTTCCGCGGACGCCGCATCGGCGGTCATCTGCTCTCCTACGGCGCCGCCCGCGCCTGGGACCTCGCGGAGCGCTGGCCGGGGCTGGCGCAGACGAAGCGGGTCTGGCTGCACACGTGCAGCAAGGACGGGGAGCACGCCATGGACAACTATCTGCGCCGCGGCTTCAAGCTCTTCGACACCAAGGTCGAGGAGGAGGCCGTGGTGGCCGCGCCCGGCCCGTGGCCCGGCGCGTACCCTGGCTGAGCCCGTTTACCCTGGCTGAGCCGGGGAGAAACGGTCAGATTCGGGCCATGTGACCGACACCACCCTTGTCTCACTCTCCGGGACAAGGGTGTCCGGATATTGGACGAAGCTGGACTCTGTCCAGATCGCCGTGACACGCTTCCGTCATGTCTGGAACTGGAATTGCCTTGGTGAGTCGGCGGCACGTCGACCTCGGCCGCATGTCCAGCGCCATCTGTCCGGCGCGCTGACAGCCCCGCAGCGCCCGCCATCTCTCTCTTTTCACTTCATTCCCGCGCAATGACGCGCACCTATACCCATGCGCCCGTATGCGCAGGTCAGAGCCGCTTTCCCGCCTGTCCCGAAGGACGTATCAACCATGGCCGCCACCCCGCAGAAACCTGCCGCCGCGACTCCCCGCCGCAAGGTGAGCCGTCACCGTGGTGAGGGTCAGTGGGCGATGGGGCACCACACCCCGCTCAACGGCAACGAGCAGTTCAAGAAGGACGACGACGGTCTCAATGTGCGGACACGCATTGAGACGATCTACTCCAAGCGGGGCTTCGACTCGATCGACCCCAACGACCTGCGCGGTCGGATGCGCTGGTGGGGCCTGTACACCCAGCGCAAGCCCGGGATCGACGGCGGCAAGACCGCGGTCCTGGAGCCGGAGGAGCTGGACGACAAGCACTTCATGCTGCGGGTGCGCATCGACGGCGGTCGCCTCACCACCCACCAGCTTCGGGTGATCGGTGAGATCTCGCAGGAGTTCGCGCGCGGCAGCGCGGACATCACCGACCGGCAGAACATCCAGCTGCACTGGATCCGCATCGAGGACGTGCCGGAGATCTGGAACCGGCTGGAGGCCGTCGGGCTGTCCACCACCGAGGCCTGCGGCGACTGCCCGCGCGTCGTCATCGGCTCGCCGGTCGCCGGTATCGCCGAGGACGAGATCATCGACGGCACCTGGGCGATCGACGAGATCCACGAGCGGTACATCGGCAGCAAGGAGTTCTCCAACCTGCCCCGCAAGTTCAAGACGGCGATCTCCGGCTCCCCGCTCCTCGACGTGGTCCACGAGATCAACGACATCGCGTTCGTCGGCGTCGACCACCCCGAGCACGGCCCCGGCTTCGACCTGTGGGTCGGCGGCGGCCTGTCCACCAACCCGAAGATCGGCGTCCGGCTCGGCGCCTGGGTGCCGCTGGAGGAGGTCCCGGACGTCTGGGCGGGCGTGGTCGGCATCTTCCGCGACTACGGCTACCGGCGCTTGCGTACGCGGGCCCGCCTGAAGTTCCTGGTCGCGGACTGGGGTCCGGAGAAGTTCCGCCAGATCCTGGAGGACGAGTACCTCAAGCGCGAGCTGGCCGACGGCCCCGCGCCCGCCGAGCCCACCGAGCGCTGGCGTGACCACGTCGGTGTGCACCGGCAGAAGGACGGCCGTTTCTACGTCGGTTTCGCGCCGCGTGTCGGCCGGGTCGACGGCGCCACGCTGACGAAGATCGCCGAGGTCGCGGAGGCCCACGGCTCGAACCGGGTGCGCACCACCGTCGAGCAGAAGATGATCGTCCTCGATGTCGAGGAGGCGCAGGTCGAGCCGCTGGTCGAGGCCCTGGAGGCGCTGGACCTGACGGCCAAGCCCTCCCCGTTCCGGCGCGGCACCATGGCCTGCACCGGCATCGAGTACTGCAAGCTCGCCATCGTCGAGACCAAGGCGCGCGGGGCCGCGCTGATCGACGAACTGGAGCGCCGCATCCCGGACTTCGACGAGCCGCTCACCATCAACCTCAACGGCTGCCCGAACGCCTGCGCCCGTATCCAGGTGGCGGACATCGGTCTCAAGGGCCAGCTGGTCCTGAACGACCAGGGCGAGCAGGTCGAGGGCTACCAGGTACACCTCGGCGGTGCGCTCGGCCTGGAGGCCGGGTTCGGGCGCAAGGTGCGTGGTCTGAAGGTCACCTCCGAGGAGCTGCCCGACTACGTCGAGCGCGTCCTGAAGCGCTTCCAGGACGAGCGTGAGGACGGCGAGCGGTTCGCCACCTGGGCCGCGCGCGCCTCCGAGGAGGCCCTCTCATGAGCGAGCGGGCCGCTCCCTTCTACTGCCCCTACTGCGGCGACGAGGACCTCCGCCCCAGCGAGCAGGGTCACGGCGCGTGGGAATGCGCGGCGTGCAACCGCGCATTCCAGTTGAAGTTCCTCGGGCTGCTCGCCCGGGGCCTTCAGCCCAACGACGCAGGGGGAGAACAGATATGACGACGATCCAGGAAGAGCGCGCGACAGACGATCTGAAGGCGCTCGCCGAGCAGGCGGGCCGTGACCTGGAGGACGCCTCCGCGCTGGAGATCCTCCAGTGGGCGGTCGACACCTTCGGGGACCGCTTCTGCGTGACCTCGTCGATGGAGGACGCGGTGGTCGCCCACCTCGCCTCCCGCGCGAGGCCCGGCGGCTCCCCGGTCGACGTAGTGTTCCTCGACACCGGCTACCACTTCGAGGAGACCATCGGCACCCGCGACGCGGTCGAGGCCGTGATGGACGTCAACGTCATCACCCTCACCCCGCGCCAGACGGTCGCCGAGCAGGACGCCGAGTACGGCCCGAAGCTGCACGACCGCGACCCCGACCTGTGCTGCAAGCTGCGCAAGGTCGAGCCGCTGGAGCGGGGCCTCAAGGGCTATGTGGCCTGGGCGACGGGGCTGCGCCGCGACGAGTCCCCGACCCGGGCGAACACCCCGGTCGTCGGCTGGGACGAGAAGCGCCAGAAGGTGAAGATCTCCCCGATCGCCCGCTGGACCCAGGACGACGTGGACGCCTATGTCACCGAACACGGTGTCCTCACCAACCCGCTGCTGATGGACGGCTACGCCTCCGTCGGCTGCGCCCCCTGCACCCGCCGGGTCCTGGAGGGCGAGGACGCGCGCGCCGGCCGCTGGGCGGGCCGCGCCAAGACCGAGTGCGGGCTGCACGGCTGACCCATGACCGAGCCTTCTGCGAATTTGGAGAACCACGTGACGAGCGGAGCCACCGTCTGGCTCACGGGTCTGCCGAGCGCCGGCAAGACCACCATCGCCTACGAGCTGGCCGGCCGGCTCCGCGAGGAGGGCCACCGCGTCGAGGTGCTCGACGGCGACGAGATCCGCGAGTTCATCTCGGCGGGCCTCGGCTTCAGCCGCGAGGACCGGCACACCAACGTGCAGCGCATCGGCTTCCTCGCCGAGCTGCTCGCCCGTAACGGTGTGAAGGCGCTCGTCCCGGTGATCGCGCCCTACGCCGACAGCCGCGACGCGGTGCGCAAGCGCCACCAGGAGAGCGGGGCCGCGTACGTCGAGGTGCACGTGGCCACGCCGGTCGAGGTGTGCTCCGTACGCGATGTGAAGGGGCTGTACGCCAAGCAGGCCGCGGGCGAGCTGACCGGCCTGACCGGGGTCGACGACCCGTACGAGGCACCCGAGTCGCCCGATCTGCGCATCGAGTCCCAGAACCAGACCGTCCAGGAATCCGCGGGCGCGGTCCACGCGCTGCTCACCGAGAGGGGACTGGCATGACGACGACCGTTGCCACGGTCAAGGGGGGCGAAGACGGTACGGACTCCCCGTACGCCCTCTCCCACCTGGACGCGCTGGAATCCGAGGCCGTCCATATCTTCCGTGAGGTGGCGGGTGAGTTCGAGCGGCCGGTGATCCTTTTCTCCGGCGGCAAGGACTCCATCGTGATGCTGCACCTGGCGCTGAAGGCCTTCGCGCCGGCGCCGGTCCCGTTCACGCTGCTGCACGTCGACACGGGGCACAACTTCCCCGAGGTCATCGAGTACCGCGACCGTACGGTCGAGAAGCACAACCTGCGGCTGCACGTCGCGTCGGTGCAGGACTACATCGACCGGGGTGTGCTCAAGGAGCGTCCGGACGGCACCCGTAACCCGCTGCAGACGGTGCCGCTGACCGAGAAGATCCAGGGCGAGAAGTTCGACGCGGTCTTCGGCGGCGGACGCCGGGACGAGGAGAAGGCGCGGGCCAAGGAGCGGGTGTTCAGCCTGCGGGACGAGTTCTCGCAGTGGGACCCGCGCCGCCAGCGCCCCGAGCTGTGGAACCTGTACAACGGCCGGCACGCGCCCGGCGAGCACGTCCGCGTGTTCCCGCTGTCCAACTGGACCGAGCTGGACGTGTGGCAGTACATCGCCCGCGAGGGCATCGAGCTGCCGCAGATCTACTTCGCGCACGAGCGTGACGTGTTCGCCCGCAACGGCATGTGGCTGACCGCGGGCGAGTGGGGCGGGCCCAAGGACGGCGAGACCGTCGAGAAGCGGCTCATCCGTTACCGGACCGTCGGCGACATGTCCTGCACGGGCGCCGTCGACTCCGCCGCGGTGACCCTGGAGCAGGTGATCGCCGAGATCGCCGCCTCCCGGCTCACCGAGCGCGGCGCCACCCGCGCCGACGACAAGCTCTCCGAGGCCGCGATGGAAGACCGTAAGCGCGAGGGGTACTTCTAAGCATGAGCACGATCACGACCGAGGAGCTCTCGGCCACCACTCTGCTGCGGTTCGCCACGGCGGGCTCCGTCGACGACGGCAAGTCCACCCTGGTCGGCCGGCTGCTGCACGACTCCAAGTCGGTCCTCGCCGACCAGTTGGAGGCCGTGGAGCACGCCTCCCGCAACCGCGGCCAGGAGGCGCCCGACCTGGCACTGCTGACGGACGGTCTGCGGGCCGAGCGTGAGCAGGGCATCACCATCGACGTGGCGTACCGCTACTTCGCGACCCCGCGCCGCCGGTTCATCCTCGCCGACACCCCCGGCCATGTGCAGTACACCCGGAACATGGTCACGGGCGCGTCGACGGCCGAGCTGACGGTCATCCTGGTCGACGCCCGCAACGGCGTCGTCGAGCAGACCCGCCGGCACGCGGCGATCGCGGCCCTCCTGCGGGTCCCGCACGTGGTGCTCGCCGTGAACAAGATGGACCTGGTCGACTACCAGGAGCCCGTGTTCGCCGCGATCGCCGAGGAGTTCACGGCGTACGCCCTCGAACTGGGTGTCCCGGAGATCACCGCGATCCCGATCTCGGCGCTGGCCGGCGACAACGTGGTGGACCCGTCCGCGAACATGGACTGGTACGGCGGGCCGACCTTCCTGGAGCACCTGGAGACGGTCCCGGTCACCCACGACCTGCGCCACTGCCACGCCCGGCTGCCCGTGCAGTACGTGATCCGGCCGCAGACCGCCGAGCTGCCCGACTACCGCGGCTACGCCGGTCAGATCGCCGCCGGTTCCTTCCGGGTCGGCGAGTCGGTGACCGTGCTGCCCTCGGGCCGTACGTCGAAGATCACCGGCATCGACCTGCTGGGCGAGCCGGTCGACATCGCGTGGACGACGCAGTCGGTGACCGTCCTGCTGGAGGACGACATCGACATCTCGCGCGGCGACCTGATCGTGCCGACCAAGGACGCGCCCCCGACCACGCAGGACATCGAGGCCACGGTCTGCCATGTCGCCGACGCGCCGCTGACGGTCGGTCACCGGGTGCTGCTCAAGCACGGCACCCGCACGGTCAAGGCGATCGTCAAGGACATCCCGTCCCGGCTCACGCTGGACGACCTGTCCCTGCACCCGCACCCCGGACAGCTCGTCGCCAACGACATCGGCCGGGTGAAGGTCCGTACCGCCGAGCCGCTGCCGGTCGACTCCTACGCCGACTCCCGCCGTACCGGCTCGTTCATCCTGATCGACCCGAACGACGGCACCACGCTCACCGCGGGCATGGTCGGCGAGTCGTTCGCCTCGCCGGAGCCGGTCAAGGACAAGGCCGAGGACGACGGGTGGGACTTCTGAGCGCGATGTGTGCGCTGACCCGCGTGCCCCGTATGCGCGCCGCCGCGCTCGAACCAGCCGACTCCCCGGCCACGACCTGACACGGGCGTGAGCGCCGGGCCACCGAGAGGAACACCTCCCGTGCCTGCCACCCCCGCCCTGCGACGGACGTTCGCCGTCCTGGCCGCGCTGCCGCTGCTGGGCCTCGCGGCCTGCGGCTACGGCTCCCAGGCCAAGGAGAACACGGAGCACGCCATAGCCGGGGCGGCCAAGGTCGACGGCCTGGACTCGGTGAAGATCGGCTACTTCGGGAACCTCACGCACGCCACTGCGCTGGTCGGCCGGCACGAGGGGCTGTTCCAGAAGGAGCTGGGCGGCACGAGGGCGGAGTACGCCACGTTCAACGCCGGCCCCTCGGAGATCGAGGCGCTGAACTCCGAGTCCATCGACATCGGCTGGATCGGCCCCTCCCCCGCCATCAACGGCTACCTCAAGTCGAACGGCACGAATCTGCGGATCATCTCCGGTTCGGCCTCGGGTGGCGTGAAGCTCGTCGTCGACCCCGAGAAGATCAAGTCCCTGAAGGACGTCAAGGGCAAGAAGATCGCCACGCCGCAGCTCGGCAACACCCAGGACGTGGCGTTCCTCAACTGGATCTCCGAGCAGGGCTGGAAGGTCGACGCGGAGAGCGGCAAGGGTGACGTCTCCGTGGTCCGGACCGACAACAAGATCACCCCGGACGCCTACAAGTCCGGCTCGATCGACGGCGCGTGGGTGCCCGAGCCGACCGCCTCCAAGCTGGTCGCGGAGGGCGGGAAGGTGCTGCTGGACGAGGCCGGCCTGTGGCCGGACAAGAAGTTCGTGATCACGAACGTCATCGTGCGGCAGGACTTCCTCAAGAAGCACCCCGAGGCCGTCGAGGCCGTACTGCGCGCCTCGGTGCGGACCAACAAGTGGATCGACGACAACCCGGAGAAGGCGAAGGCCGCGGCGAACGCGCAGCTGAAGGCCGACACCGGGAAGGCGCTGCCGGCCGAAGTTCTCGACCCGGCATGGCAGTCCATCCAGGTCACGGACGACCCGCTCGCGGCCACGCTGAACACCGAGGCCGAGCACGCGGTCAAGGCGGGGCTGCTGCAGAAGCCGGACCTGACCGGCATCTACGACCTGGCACCGCTGAACAGGGTCCTCAAAGCCGAGGGCGAAGCCGAGGTCGACGACGTCGGGCTCGGCGTCAAGTAAGTCCCGTTTTCCGGATTCCGCGAGTTCCCAGGAGGTGACGACCATGGCAACCGCCCTCGCCAAGGCCGCCGACACGGATGCGTCCGTGGAGCACGCCGCGCGCATCGACCACGTCTCGAAGTCGTTCGCCGGCCCGGCCGGGCAGCAGCTCGTCCTCGACGACATCACCCTCGATGTCGCGCCCGGCGAGTTCGTCACCCTCCTCGGAGCGTCCGGCTGCGGCAAGTCGACGCTGCTGAACCTGGTGGCCGGGCTGGACAGGCCCAGCGCGGGCAGCATCACGACCGACGGGCGCCCGGCGCTGATGTTCCAGGAGCACGCCCTGTTCCCGTGGCTGACCGCGGGCAAGAACATCGAACTCGCCCTGAGGCTCCGGGGCGTACCCAAGGCCGAGCGGCGCGAGCGGGCCGAGGAGCTTCTCGAACTGGTCCGGCTGAAGGGCGCCTACGGCAAGCGGGTGCACGAGCTGTCCGGCGGGATGCGCCAGCGGGTCGCCATGGCCCGGGCCCTCGCCCAGGACAGCAAGCTGCTGCTGATGGACGAGCCGTTCGCCGCGCTGGACGCGATCACGCGGGACGTGCTGCACGACGAGCTGACCCGTATCTGGCGCGAGACGCAGTTGTCCGTCCTGTTCGTCACGCACAACGTGCGCGAGGCGGTCCGGCTGGCCCAGCGCGTCGTCCTGCTGTCCTCCCGGCCGGGCCGCATCGCCCGGGAGTGGACGGTCGGCATCCCGCAGCCGCGCCGCATCGAGGACGCCGAGGTGGCGGAGCTGTCCCGGGAGATCACCGAAGAACTGCGTGGGGAGATCCGCCGTCATGGCCAGCACTGAGACGACCGCCGCCAAGGACGGCAACGATCTCGCCGGACTCGAGGCGGGCCTGGACGCCCTGGACACGGTCCAGACGGGCCGTACGCCGTTCCGGCGCACCCTGACCCAGAAGGTCCTGCCGCCCGTCGTCGCCGTCGCGCTGGTGCTGGCGGTCTGGCAGATCCTGGTGTGGGCGGAGGTCGCCCCCGACTACAAGCTGCCCTCGCCGTCCGACGTATGGGGCGAGGTGCGCCAGTCCTGGCTGCAGGGCACGCTCTTCGACTACATCTGGACGTCCGTCTCGCGCGGTCTGATGGGCTTCCTGCTGGCGCTGGCGATCGGTACGCCGCTGGGCCTGCTGGTGGCGCGGGTGAGGTTCGTGCGCGCGGCGATCGGCCCGATCCTGTCCGGTCTGCAGTCGCTGCCGTCGGTCGCCTGGGTGCCGCCGGCCGTGATCTGGCTGGGCCTGAACGACTCGATGATGTACGCGGTGATCCTGCTCGGCGCGGTCCCCTCGATCGCCAACGGCCTGGTGTCGGGCGTCGACCAGGTGCCGCCGCTGTTCCTGCGCGCGGGCCGCACCCTGGGCGCGACGGGTCTGAAGGGCACCTGGCACATCGTGATGCCGGCCGCGCTGCCCGGCTATCTGGCGGGCCTGAAGCAGGGCTGGGCCTTCTCCTGGCGCTCGCTGATGGCCGCCGAGATCATCGCCACGTCACCCGATCTCGGCATCGGCCTGGGCCAGTTGCTGGAGCAGGGCCGCACCAACAGCAGCATGTCCCAGGTGTTCCTGGCCATCTTCCTGATCCTCATCGTCGGCATCGCCATCGACCTGCTGATCTTCAGCCCGCTGGAGCGGTGGGTGCTGCGCAGCCGCGGTCTGCTGGCAAGGAGCTGAGGTCCTGTGTTCCAGAAGCCGGTTCTTCTCGTCGTCGCCCACGGCAGCCGCGACCCGCGCCATGCCGCGACCGTGCACGCCCTGGTACGCCGGGTGCGCTCGCTGCGCCCGGACGTGCGGGTGGAGACCGGCTTCCTGGAGTTCAACATCCCGTCGGTGCAGGGGGTGCTGGAGTCGCTGGCCGCGGAGGGCGTCCGTGACGTCGTGGCCCTCCCTCTGCTGCTGACGCGCGCGTTCCACGCGAAGGCGGACATCCCGGCGGTTCTGCGGGCGGCACCGCCGCAGCTCCGCATCCGCCAGGCGGAGGTGCTGGGCCCGTCCCCGCTGCTCCTGTCCGCCCTGGAACGGCGTCTGTACGAGGCGGGTCTGACCCCCGCCGACAAGTCCTCGACCGGGGTCGTGCTGGCCTCGGCGGGGTCCTCCGACCCGGAGGCGATCGCAGTGATCGCAGAAATCGCGCGGGAGTGGCGGCACACCGGTTGGTGCGCCGTGCGACCTGCGTTCGCCTCCGCATCCCTTCCCCGCACCGAGGACGCGGTACGCGAGCTCCGGGCCCTCGGCTGCGAGCGTGTGGCCGTGGCCCCGTACGTCCTGGCCCCCGGCTTCCTCCCGGACCGCATCGCCCGCGGCGCCGCCGAGGCGGACGTCCTGGCGGACGTGCTCGGGGCGGCGCCCGAGGTGGCGCGGGTGTTGCTGGAGCGGTACGAGGCGGCGGGGGTGCCGGCGCTGACGGCCATGGGCGCCTGAGCGCGACGACCCGGGATTACGCAGGGTCCGCCATTTGCGTAGGGCTCGCCCTTTACGCGGGGTCCGCCCTTTACGCGGGGTCCGTCGCCCCGACCGCCTCGTCGGCCAGCCGTACCAGCTCCGCCACCGGCATCGACCCAGCCGCCCGCCGCTCCCGCGCGAAGGTGTTGGCGAGGCGCTGGAGGAGGTCGTTCAGGGGGGTCGGTACGCCGTGCAGGCGGCCCAGGAGGGTGATCTCGCCGTTGAGGTAGTCGGCCTCGATGGTGCCGGTGCCGCGGGTGAGGGACTGCCAGGAGGAGCCGCCGCCGCGCGGGGCGCCGTCGAGGGGGACGAGGGTGACCTTGTCGCCGCGTACCGCCCGCTGCTCCTCGGCACCGGCGTACGCGATCCCGGCGGCGTCGAGCACGGCGGCGCCCTCGGCCCGCACCCGCCGGAACAGCGCCCCGGCCTCCTCGCTGTCGACGGGGCCGGTCACCGCCTCCAGGGCGTTGCCGAGGTTGGCCAGCAGCTTGGCGTACTGCCAGCGGGTCACGTCCGCCACGACCGGCGCCTCGAAGTGCGACTTCTCCAGGCCGGCGGCGATGAGGCGGGCGGTCTCGTCGGTGCCGTGCGGGTGGCGCCCGAGATGGAGGATGCCGGTGAGGGGGCTGCCGGCCGCGGAGACGACGCCGGGTTCGACGTAGGTCGACGGCAGCCAGACGCAGACGCCGTACACCCGCCGGAAGAGCCGCAGGGCGAGGCGCTGGCTCTCGACGCCGTTCTGCGCGCAGACCAGCGGCAGCCGCTCGGCGGCCGTACCGCCACCCGCGACCGGGGCTGGACCCCACGACTGCAGCGCGGCCGCACTGTCCTGCGTCTTCACGGCGAGGACGAGGACGTCGTCGGGGCGGAGCTCCCCGAGCGCGGCCGGCCCGTCGACGACCGGCAGCCGATGGATCAGCTCGCCCTCCGGAACCCTGAGCCGCAGCCCGCGGTCCCGTAGGGCCTCGAAGTGCGCGCCCCGCGCGACCAGAACGACCTCGTGCCCCGAGCCCGCGAGCCGTCCGCCGATGACACCGCCGACCGCTCCTGCACCGATGATGATGTAGCGCATACGACGAGCCTCGCACACCCGTCCACCGGGGTTGACCTTGCCCCTGGGGCAGGCTTGAGGGTCCCCGGCATGGACGACTTCTATCTGAAGCAGACGCCGTACAGCGATCCGGGAAGCCTGGACGTCAGCGGGCTGCCACGTGATCCGGGTGAACTCGCGCACGTCGTACGCGATGTGATCATCCATCAGGGAGAAGGGCAGCGCCTGGGATACGCCATCCCCGCGCAACGCCTGCACGAGGACGCCGAGTCGCGCTACGTCACCGACATCCTGCGGATCCTGCGTGAGCGCGGGGACACCCCGCTGACCGACGCGCGCGAGCCGGAAGGACGGTTCGTGGGCACGTGCCGGGACTTCGCGCTGCTGCATGTGTCCCTGCTGCGCGCGACGGGGACGCCGGCCCGGGTCCGCGGCGGCTTCGGCACGTACTTCGTCGACGGCTTCCACGAGGACCACTGGATCACCGAGTACCGCCTGCCGGACGGCAGTTGGCGGCTGATGGACCCGCAGGTGCTGCATCCGTCGTACGACCACCTGGACTTCGATCCGCTGGACGTGCCGCGCGACCGGTTCCTCGTGGCGGGCGAGGCGTGGCGGGCGTGCCGGGCCGGGGAGGCGGATCCGCGGGCGTTCGGGTTCTGGAGCGACGAGGCCCTGCGCGGGATGTGGTTCGTGCGGGGCAGCCTCGTCCTCGACCTCGCCTGCCGGGGCGGCGTCGAGACGCTGCCGTGGGACGGCTGGGAGCCTCTGGCGGGCTTCGGCGACGCGTCGCTGTCCGCCGCCGACCTCGCCCTCCTGGACGCCGCGGCCGCCGCGCACACCGACGAGGACGTCCGGCGCCTGGGTGCGGAGCCGCGGCTGGCGCCGCCCCGCGAGATCCTCTCCAGGTCGCCTTCGTTCGGCCTGCGCAAGGTCACTCTCGCCCGGCGCTGAACGGCGTCCCTTGGTGGAAGTACATCTGCCATGCGTCGTCGGTCCGCAGCCACAGCGAACTGCGGTGCGCCCGGCGGCCGTTGTTCTCCGTGTCGAAGGTGAGGTGGACGACGTCGGGCGCGAGCTGGGCGGCCTGGATGGGCGAGACGACGACGGGCCGGGGTCCCGGGTCTTCGCCCGCGACCAGGGCCTCGATGATCGACGTCCGGTCCCAGTACCGCCCTGACGCGCCGAACTCCCGGAACTCGGGATGCAACAACTCCCCGAGCAGTTCCGGCGACGACCGTACAGCCGGCTCGAGAAGGCGCAGTTCGCCGTCGACGGCGGCTTGCACGGCGGGGGTGCGGGCGTCAGTCACCTGTCATCTCCACGAGTTTCACGACGGTGTTCCAGTTACGGCTGGTGGCGATCAAACCCTTGTTGAGCCGGGGCCGCGACAGGATTTCGCCGAGCTTGGAGCGCCCCAGGCCGTTCGGGGCGTACAGGTACAGCGCGCGGTCGCCCAGGCGGAACTCCTCCGGGCGGTAGGCGGCCTGGTCGATCTCCGCGAAGCGGTCGGCGTCGACCGGGGCGGAGAAGTAGGTGACGTGGAGCTGCTTCGCCTCCAACTCGGCTGCCGGGAAGGGGCAGTTGTCGGCGATCGCCTTGAGATAGGCGTGGCCTCGCACGATCACGTCCACGGCGAAGCCGAAGTGCTTCTCGATCACCGAGGCGAGCTCCGCGGCCAGCGACTCCTCGTCGCCGTGGTCGGCGGTGAACACCGCCTGGCCGCTCTGGAGGTAGGTGCGTACGCCGTCGTGGCCGAGGCCGGTCAGCAGGGCGCGCAGGTCGGCCATCGGGACTTTTCTGCTGCCGCCCACGTTGATTCCGCGCAGCAGCGCCGCATACGTCGTCGTCATCCGGCCACCTTAAGGCGACCCTCTGACAGTGCTCCCGAAGGTCGCCTGGCCCTGGCGCGGCCGTCGTGCCCCGTGGGGGTGGGCACGACGGCCTGGAGCCGTAAGTTACTTACCGGTCAGCACGAAGCACAACCTGTTCCCCATGATCCACCCCTCCCCGCCCCCGATCTTCACCCCGACACGGCCGGATAGATGTAGGGGACCCCTGTCCTCCCCAGTGGGGAGGACCCGGTGGCCGAGGGGATGAGTTCTTGCCGCCGCACTTCACCGGGCAGCACGACGAGATGGCTTTATCCGGCCCATACCTTCGAAACGAAAGGGGGCGGCAGGGGGCCGCCACCGCAATCAAGGGGGCAAGCCCGTCATGGGGAACGGAGATACGCGAGTGCGGGGGCTCGCCGCCCGCGCCGGCGGCTGGAGCGCCCGCCACCGATGGGCTGCCGTCGGCATCTGGGTGCTGTTCGTCGTCCTGGCGATGGGGCTCGGTTCGGCGGCGGGCCGGGTCGACGTCAAGGACAGCGACCAGCTGAAGGGCGAGACACACACCGCCGCCAAGATCGTCGAGGACGCCGGGATCGACGAGCCGGCCGGTGAGACCGTCCTGATCCAGGCGAAGGACGGCAGTCTCAAGGCCACGGACGCCGAGTTCAGGTCGGCGGTCGCCGCGGTCGTGAAGGCGGTCGAGGGCACCGGCAAGGTCACGGACGTGACGTCGCCGTACGACACGCAGACGATCTCGAAGGACGGCCGCAGCGCGCTGGTGCAGTTCGACATGCGTGGCGAGGCGGACACCGCGGGCGAGCGCGTGGAGCCCGTGTTGAAGGCCGTCGAGGACGTCCAGAAGGACCACGAGTCGCTGCGGATCGAGGAGATCGGCGGCGCGAGCATGATGAAGACGTTCGACGACGCGTTCGGGGACGACTTCCAGAAGGCCGAGTACTCCGCGGTGCCGGTGGCCCTCGGCATTCTGCTCATCGCCTTCGGCGCGCTGGTGGCGGCCCTGCTGCCGGTGCTCCTGGCCGTCACCGCGATCATGGCGACGATGGGCCTGATGGGCATCGTCAGCCATGTGATGCCGATGAGCGACACCGCCAACTCCGTGATGCTGCTGGTCGGGCTGGCGGTCGGCGTCGACTACTGCCTGTTCTACCTGCGCCGTGAGCGCGAGGAGCGTGAGGCCGGCCGGGACGCGCAGACCGCCCTGAAGGTCGCCGCCGCCACCAGTGGCCGCGCGATCATCGTCTCCGGTGTCACGGTGTGTGTGGCGATGGCGGGCATGCTGTTCACCGGGCTCGCCGAGTTCGAGGCGATGGGCCTGGCCTCGCTGATGGTCGTGGCGGTCGCCATGGTCGGATCGGTGACCGTGCTGCCGGCGCTGCTGTCGCTGCTCGGCGAGCGGGTCGAGAAGGGCAAGATCCCCTTCCTGCACCCGCAGAGCAAGCTCCGTCGCAACCGGGGGCGCGGCAACCGCGAGAGCCGGTTCTGGACGGCCGTGCTGAAGGGAGTGCTCGCCCGGCCGGTCATCTCGGTCGCCGTCGCGGCCGGTGCGCTGCTCGCCATCGCGGCTCCCGCGCTCGGCATGAAGACCCAGCAGCTCACCCTGGACAAGGAGTTCGGTGACTCGCTGCCCATCGTGCAGACGTACAACCGGCTCAACGAGGCCTTCCCGGGCGGTTCCGAGCCGGCCGAGGTGGTCGTCCGGGCGAACGACATCAACGCCCCCGAGGTGAAGTCCGCGCTCGCCGACTTCCGTGAGCGGGCGATCAGTTCGGGCGCCTCGCGCGGCCCGGTGGAGATCAAGCTGCACGACGAGCAGAACATCGCCTTCGTGTACGTCCCGCTGGTCGGCGGCTCCGACCTCGACAAGGCGGGCGCGAGCCTGGACAAGCTGCGCGACGAGGTGCGGCCGGCCACGCTCGGCGAGGTCGACGGTGTCGAGGCGCCGATCACCGGACAGGTCGCCGGTTCGAAGGACTTCAACGACCAGCTGGCCGGAGCGGTCATTCCGGTCTTCGCGTTCGTCGTCGTCTTCGCCTTCGGCCTGATGCTGCTGTCGTTCCGCTCGCTGACGATCGCGGTCACGTCGATCGTGCTCAACCTGCTGTCGGTGGGTGCCGCGTACGGCATTCTCGTCGCCGTCTTCCAGCACGGCTGGGGCGCGTCCCTGGTGGGCGCGGAGGGCGTCGGCGCCATCATCACCTGGCTGCCGCTGTTCCTCTTCGTGATCCTGTTCGGCCTGTCGATGGACTACCACGTGTTCGTGGTCTCGCGGATCCGCGAGGCGCGCCTGCGGGGCCGTACGACGAAGGACGCGATCCAGCACGGCGTGGTCACCACGGCCGGGGTCGTCACCAGCGCCGCGGTCATCATGGTCGCCGTGTTCGCGATCTTCGGCACGCTGTCCATGCAGTCCATGAAGCAGATGGGCGTCGGCCTGGCGGCCGCGGTCCTCATCGACGCGACGATCATCCGGGGCGTGCTGCTCCCGGCGGTGATGGCGCTGCTGGGCGAGCGCAACTGGTATCTGCCGAAGTGGCTGAACCGCCTGCCGGACCTGACGCACGACGAGGCGCCCGAGGCCGTGACACGGAAGGCCGCTCGGGACGACGAGGGTGAGCGGGTGCCTGTCTGACCCACCTGCCCGACGAGAAGAGGGCCCGTCGACTCCGGGGGAGCCGACGGGCCCTCGCTCATGCCCTGGCCTCCCGCAGTTCCGCCTCGATGAGGTCGGCCGCACGCCGTGTGCCGCCCTCCAGGGCCATCTCGGCCTGGATGTCCTTCAGGCGCCGGGCGACCTCGGGGTCGTCGACGAGCGCGAGGGCCGTCTCGCGCAGGGTCTCGGCGGTGGCTTCCTCCGTGGGCACGTGGCGGGCGACGCCGAGTGCCTGGAGCATGTCCGCGTTGCCGAACTGGTCCACGGCCTGCGGTACGGCGATCATCGGGGTGGCCGTGGCCAGGCCCTCCTGGCTGCCGCCGGCGCCGGCGTGGGTGACGAACAGGTCGGCCTGCTTCAGGATCGCCAACTGCGGTACCCAGGAACGCACTTCGACGTTCGCCGGTACGTCCCCCAGGTCGGCGGGGTCGACGTGCCGGCCGACCTGCAGCACCAGGTGCCAGCCGGGCAGGTCGCCGAAGGCCCGCACGCACTCCCGGTAGAACGCCGGCTGCTTGGTGAAGGCCGACCCGAGGGAGACGAGTACGACCTTCTCGGCGCCGGCCGGACGCTGCCAGTCGCCCTCGGCGGTGCGGTCGGCCTGGCAGGCGCCGACGAAGCTGTGGACGGTCTCGTCCACCCGGTCGGCGTTCGGCTGGAGCGCCTTCGGGATCAGGACGAGGGAGCGGTCGGGCCGCCCGGCGAACGGATCGGGGTGCTGGGCGATTCCGTTCTCCTCCAGCCACCCCTGGAAGCGCTCGTAGTAGGCCCGGCCGCGCTCGGTCTTCTTCGGCTCCTCCCACATCGGCTCGGAGACCTCCTGCTCGTACCCCTCCCAGGCGACGAGGCACGGCGAGAGCGAGATCGCGGGCACATCCCAGCGGTGGGCGAGGACACGGGCCGGGTACGAGGCGATGTCGTGCAGGACGAGGTCCGGCTCGTCTCCCTCGTACGTCTCGATCAGCTGCGGAAGGGCCTGGATCGCGTCGGCCAGGAACGGCTCGACGTTGTCCAGCAGGGTGCTCCCCCAGGCCTCCGGATCGGCGTCGGGGCCGGGCAGCGTGGAGTTCCAGAGCTTCGGCTCGGCTCCGGTGCCGGCGACCTTCTCGGCGAAGGCCGGGGGAATCGCGTACGTGACCCGGTGCCCGCGCGCCACGAGCTCGCGGATCACTTCGAGGCTGGGGTTCACGTGACCGTGGGCGGCGATGGAGAACATGGCGATGTGAGCAGGACTGGTCATGGAGCCGACCTTAAACGAGACGATACGTCTCGTGCAACATGCTTTCATGACGCCCGTACCGCCAGCACCTCGTGCAGCCTCAGCCACGCCCCCGGCGGCACCTCGCCGACAAGGGCCCTCGCGTCGAGGCGAGCCGCACGGAACGCCGCGTCGACCCGTCGCCTCCCATGGGCCCGGCGCAACGACGCCTGCAAGGAGCCGCCCACGCCCGAGAACCCCAGCTCGACCAGCTGCCGCCAGGTCTCGTACGCGGCGGCGTCGAGCAGCGGAGTGCGGCGCCGCTCGATCCGGATGATCCCGGCGTCCACGCGCGGCACGGGACGGAAGCTGTGCCGTCCGACGCGGCCGGCCAGCCGCCACTCGTAGCGGGGCCAGGTCAGGACCGTCAGCCGGGTCCAGCTGCCGTAGTCGCCCGTGCGTTTGCGGGCGTACTCGAGCTGGGTGAGGAGCGTGGCGTCGGTGAGGGCGGGTGCCCGCAGGCACCAGTCGACGATGGCCGCGGTGCGGGAGAAAGGCACGTTCCCGGCGACGGAGAACGGCGTGCGCGGGGGCCGTGCGGTCAGGAAGTCCTCGCCGATGACGCGGACTTGGGGCGTGCGCGAGAAGCGCGTACGCAGTGCGGGGACGAGCCGTGGGTCGATCTCGTATGCGAGGAGGCTCCGACAGCGCGGGGCGAGCAGCTCGGTCAACGCGCCTTTCCCGGCGCCGACTTCGAGCAGCAGGGGTGTCTGCCGGCCGTGCGGTACGGCGAGCCGGGCGAGCTGTCCGGCGGCGGCGCGGTCGGCGAGGAAGTTCTGGGAGAGCGCGCGGGATACGCGGGTGGGGCGGGCCATGGCCTGCGGTCCTTGTCTTCCGTGGGGAGGGAAAAGGGCAGACGAAGGCCCTGACCGGAAGACAGGAGGACGAACGAGTAACTGCGAGGAACAGCGAGGCCGCGACGGATCAGCGGGCGTGGCTCCCCGGGCCGGTCAGGGCTCCGGGGCCGCGGCGCATCCGTACGGAGTGCGCGTAGCCCCGGCCGTGACCGGTGTTGATGATCGCGTTGTTCGCTGCCACGGACGGCACGTTAGGGCTTGCCGGGTGACGTGGACAACCGAATTACGTCAGCGCTGGTAGCGCGCCAGTACCAGGTTCCCGTCGTCCTCCAGGCGCTCGCGCAGCTCACCGAGCCCGATGGCTCCGCTGTAGTACTCCTGGAAGGCGGGGGTGGCGACCTTGTCCTTCCACTCGGGATAGCCCCGCACGGACTGCGCGGGCGCCGACCGCAGGTGTGCGGCGAGGGCCGTGCCGGTGGCCCAGTCGTTCTCGGTGGTGTGCAGGGCCGGGTCCTTCAGCGCCTCGGTCCCGGTCGGCAGCATCCAGTCGCCCAGGGCCAGCCGGACCATGTTCTCCGGCCGGAGCAGGAAGTCGATGAACTCGGCCGCCTCCCGCTGGTGCGGACTGTCCTCGGCGATGGAGAGGGTCTGCGGGCTGACGCCCTGGGTGAGCCCGTCGGCGCCCGCCGGGGCGGGCAGCACCTGCCAGTCGAAGCCCTTCGGCGCCTGCTGCACGATCTGCTGGCGGTACGAGAACCCGAGCGGGACCATCGCGTACCGGCCGCCGAAGAAGCCGGGCAGGGTGTCCGAGCCACCGCTGCCCAGGGTGGTGGGCGACGCGCTGCGGTCGGCGTTGACCTGGTCGTGGACGGTGCGCGGCATCACCTCGTCACCCCTCTCGAATCGCACGGTCACCCTGCCGTCGGCGCCCCGGTGGAAGAGCTGTCCGCCCGCCGACAGCGACAGGTTGAGGGAGGCGGAGACGGGCTCCTTGAGCGGCCAGGCGACGCCGTACTTGCCGTCCCCGCTCAGCTGCTCGGTGACCTTCCTGAACTCCGCCCAGCTCCACGGCTGTTCGGGGGTGGGGACACGTACGCCCGCCTCCTTCAGCCACTTCGCGTTGGCGATGAGCACCCGTGGTTCCTGGAGGAAGGGCACCCCGTAGATCCCGTCCCCGAAGGTCGCCGTCTCCCAACTGCGCTGGGGGATATCGGACTTGAGCCGCTCCGGCAGCAGGTCGGTCAGGTCGGCGAGGTAGCCGCCGTACGCGAAGTCCGCGAGGTCGTCGGAGGCGTCATGGATGATGTCCGGGGCCTCACCGCCCTCGAAGGAGGTGAGCAGCTGGTCGTGGACGCTGTCCCAACTTCCCTGGACGTACTCGACCTTGACGTCGGGATGGGTCGCGTTCCACTCCTTCACCAGTTCCTGGTTGACCTCGACGGACTCCTCCTGCCAGGCCAGGGACTGGAAGCGCAGGGTGATCCGGCCGTCGGAACCGCCGCTGTCGTCGTCACCGCTGCATCCGGCGAGCAGCAGGGCCATGGGCAGCACCAGGGCCGTCAGCAGTCTCGTACGCATCAGCTCTTCACCGCCCCGGCGAGCATGCCGCCTGTGATCCGCCGCTGGATGACCGCGAACACCACCAGCGAGGGCAGCGTCGCGAGGAACGCGGCGGCGGCCAGCGGGCCGAGGTCCGCGACGCCCTCCGCCCCGATGAAGTGGGTGAGGACGACCGGCAAGGTCTGTTTCTCGGGGGTCTTCAGCAGTACGAGCGCGAAGAAGAACTCGTTCCACGCCGTGACGAACGCGAACAGCGCCGTCGCCACGATCCCCGGCACCAGCAGCGGCGCGGTCACCGACACCAGCGTCCGCACCCGCCCGGCGCCGTCGACCGCCGCCGCCTCCTCCAGCTCGGGCGGCACCGCACGGACGTATCCGACGAGCATCCACAGCGCGAACGGCAGTGCCCACACGACGTACACCATGATCAGCCCTGGCACCGAGTTGATCAGCCGCAGGTTCTTCAGCACCAGGAACAGCGGGATGATCACCAGCACCAGCGGGAAGGCCTGGCTGACGACGACCCAGCCGGTCGCCGCGCGGGCGAGAGGCGTGCGACGGCGGGCCATGACGTACGCCATCGGCGTCGCGAGCACCACGGCGATCAGGGCGGCGCCGAGCGCGGCGATCAGGGAGTTGAACGCGGCGTGCAGCAGGGGCTGTTCGTCGAAGGCCTGGCGGAAGTTGGCGAGGGTGGGGTCCTCCGGGATCCAGGTGGGGTGCAGACTGCCCAGTTCGCGCGGGGGTTTGAAGGCGGTGGAGATCAGCCAGAGGAAGGGGAAGGCGAGGAAGAGGAGATAGGCGAGCAGGGCGATGTACTGGCCGACACGGCCGGTTCGGCTCGTCCTCATGACCGGGCTCGTCCGCAGGGCTCGGCTTGCGCCCCCGGCTCGGCTCGCCCTCGTGACTCGGCCTGCGCTCATGCGTCGTCACCTCCCCTGAGCCGTCCGACGAGGAGGACGGCGAGGAGGACCGAGATCACCGCGACCATCACGCATCCCATCGCCGCCGCATAGCCGAACTGCCCGTAGCGGAAGGCCTCTTCGTAGGCGAAGAGCATGGGCAGCCGGGTGCGGCCGCCGGGGCCGCCGCTGGTCAGCACGTAGACCAGGGCGAAGGAGTTGAAGTTCCAGATCAGGTTGAGTGCCGTGATGGCGAGGGCGACCGGCCGGAGAGCGGGCCAGGTGACCGTGCGGAAGCGGCGCCAGGCGCCGGCGCCGTCCACGGCCGCCGCCTCGTGCAGTTCGCGGGGGGTGTTCTGCAGTCCGGCGAGCAGGGCGACCGTCGTGGTCGGCATGCCCGCCCAGATGCCCACGACGATCACGGCGGGCAGGGCGGTGCCGAGCCCGCTGAGCCAGTCGCGGCCGTCGCCGAGGCCCAGGTCACGGAGCGTCTCGTTGAGGATGCCGGCGTCGGGGTTGTAGACCAGCCGCCACATGACGCCGACGACGACCTCCGGCATGGCCCACGGCACGATCGCGAGGGCGCGGGCCAGCCAGCGCAGCCGCAGGTCCTGATTGAGCAGGAGGGCGAGGCCGAGCGCCAGCAGGAACTGCGGCACGGTGACGCCGACGGCCCACACCAGGCCGATCCGGAACGACTCCCAGAACAGCGAGTCGTGCAGCAGATCCCGGAAGTTGAGACCGCCGATCCACTGGGTGGGCTGGGTCCGTCCGGACTGGGCGTCGGTGAAGGACAGCAGGATGCCGTAGAGCAGCGGCCCGACGCTCAGGATCAGGATCGGGATCAGCGCGGGGAGTACGAGGAACCAGGCACCGTGATCCGTGACGCGCCGCCGTCTCCTGGGGTCGGGCGCAGGTCTCACCGACCTCTCCGCCTCGGTCACCGATGTCACGGAATCAGCCCCTTTGCGCGGCTCGGGTGGGCCCCGTCATGGTCGTGAAGGCGCCGTACCCCGTCAAGGCCGCGCGCACGCGGTCCGACCTGTGGAAATGCGAGACTGACCGGCGGGTGGCGAGAACAGGACACCCTCGGTACGGATCAAGGGCGCCACCAGTACGGCGCCATATGTATCGAAGTGGGACAGGCCGGGCGGGACACGGAGGCGGACGATGGACGAGGCACGGGCGCGGGACGTACTGACCGCGGCGGGAGTACTGCCCGCTCCGGCGCGGGACGCGCGCCTGCTCTCCCTGGGCGAGAACGCGGTGTTCGCCGCCGGTGACCTGGTCGTCAAGGTGGGCCGCGATGCCGAACTCCTGGGCCGGGCGCGGCGCGAACTGGACATCGCGGTGTGGCTGGCCGCGGCGGACGTGCCGGCGGTGCGGCCGGCCGAGCCCGAGGCACTGCTGGTGGAGGGGCACCCGGTGACCGTGTGGCACCGGCTGCCCGATCCCGTACGGCCCGCCGAGCCACGGGATTTGGCCGAACTGCTACGGGTCGTGCACGCCCTGCCCGCGCCCTCGTTCGGTCTGCCGCCGCGTGAGTTGCTGGGCGGCGTGGAGCGGTGGCTGCGGCTGGCGGGGGACGCGATCGACCCGGCGGACGCGGCGTATCTGCGGGAGCGGCGCGACGGGTTCGCGGCGGCCGCGGCCGGGCTGACTCCTCGGCTGCCGCCGGGGCCGATCCATGGGGACGCGCTGCCGCGCAATGTGCATGTCGGGCCGGACGGGCCGGTGCTGGTGGATCTGGAGACCTTCTCGGCCGATCTGCGCGAGCACGATCTGGTGGTCATGGCGCTCTCCCGTGACCGGTACGGGTTGCCCGCGGCCGCCTACCGGTCGTTCGTCGAGACCTACGGCTGGGACGTGCGCGAGTGGGACGGGTGCTCGGTGCTGCGCGGGGCGCGGGAGACGGCGAGTTGTGCGTGGGTGGCTCAGCACGCGCCTGGCAACCCGAAGGCGTTGGCGGAGTTCGGGCGGCGGGTGGCGTCCTTGCGGGAGGGAGACGAGACGGTGCGGTGGTATCCGTTCTGATCCGGACGGCTCCCGCAGCCGCCCGGCCCCTCGCACGCGGCTCGGCCCCGTCGGCTCAGACCCGTCGCCAGCGGGCCATGGCGAAGGAGAACACCCCGAACAGCACCAGTCCGGCCGCGACACAGACCAGCAGCCAGGGGCCGAGCGGGGTGTCGGCGAAGGTGCGCAGGGTGTCGTCCAGTCCCTTGGCCTTGTCGGGTTCGTAGTCGATGGCCGCGCGGACGGCGAAGACACCGGCCACGGCGAACACCAGCCCGCGGGCGGCGCCGCCGGCCACACCGGTGACGTCGACCACCTGCCGCGTCCGGTGGCTCATCTGCCCGAGCCGGAGCTTGTCGTGGTACTTGCGCAGAACCGCACGTACGCCGATCCAGCCGCCGGCCACGACGACGGCGATCCCCGCCGCGCCGACCAGCCACTGCCCGGCGGGCAGTTCCAGTGCCCGGGCGGTGGCGTCCCGGGACTGCTGGTCGCTGGATCCGCCGCCGCTCTGGTCGCGGGTCGCCGCGAACGACAGCACGGAATAGGCGACGAAGACGTAGAACGCGAAGCGGACGGCCGCCAGCAGCCGTTTGGGCGCGCTGCGGCCGTCCTGCCCGACGGAGCCGAAGAGCGCCTCGGACAGCCGCCACAGGGCCATACCGACGAGTCCGATGCCCAGTGCCCACAGCAGTACCGCGCCGAACGGCTTCTGCGACAGTTCCGCCAGGGCTCCACCGCGATCCGCCTGCCGGCTCGTGTCGCCGAAAGCGACCTGCAGAGCCAGCGCGCCGACGAGCAGATAGATCCCGCCCCGGGCGGCCAGGCCCGCCCGCGCCGCGCCCTCGGTGACCGAACCCCGCGCCGCCCGCCGGGCCCGGAAACGTCCCGTCCGTGCCCCCACACTCATGTCCATGCAGACCTCCCGGCCATCCGGATGCCCCGGCTCGGCCGCCACACACACGGCACGCACGGGTCCTGCCGCCGTCAGGGAGTCACGCCCCGGTCATTCGCCGCCCTGTCTGCGCACCATCTCGGTGATCCAGACGGGCGCGAACGGCGACGTGCAGCCCGGCGAGGTCGGATAGTCCTTGAGCACCTCCAGGCGCTCACCGATGTCGAGGGCGCGGGTGCGGTGCTCGGCGTGCTCGATCCCGATCTGCGCCAGGCAGTGGTTCATCGCCCACTGGAGGCGGTCCGGGGCGTCCTTCATCTCCGCCTCGATGACGTCGAGCAGTCCGGGGAGGTCAAGGCCCTCGGGCTTCTTCGCCACGCGCTCGGTGGTCAGCGCCCAGCCGGCACTCGCGACCACGGGATCCGGATCGGCGAACCAGGCCGACCGCAGATCTTCGGAGTGCGGGCTCTTCTTCACCACGTAGTTCACGAGCCAGTCGTGCACCTTCGGTGTGCGCGCCTCGCGGACCATCGTGTCCAGCTCGTCACGCGTGAAGGCCTTCGGGCGGCAGATCAGCAGCGCGAGCAGTCTTGCCGCGGTGTCACCCGTCTCCCAGAGCCGGCGGGCGAGTTCCTGCTGGGTCTTCAGCCGCTTGGCGAGCGCGCGCAGCTTGCCGAGGTTCACGCCGTGATCGTCACCGTGCTTCTCGTTCACCGCGCGGATCTTCGGGTCGTCGAGCCCGGCCAGTTCGGCCAGCACCTCGGCGACCGTCGTCTCGGTCAGCGCCGTCTCGGCCACCTCGGTCTCCCGTCCCTCACGTGCGGGTTTCAGCCTACGAGCCTACGGCGGAATCCGGCCGCCCGATCCCGCGCGCTCACGACCCCACGCTCTGGATGCCGCGCGCGGCGCGGCGCAGCTCGGTGAGAACGGTGCGGACCGCTGTGCGTGCCGTGCGTTCGGGGCGGTAGAGCGCGTCGATGTGGCGCCTCGCCCGGACTCCGCTCAGGGGCTTCAGGACCAGCGCCGGATGCGGTCGCATCGTCCAGCGGGGGATGAGCGCGATGCCACCACCGGCCGCCACGGCCTCGGCCACCACCGCGAACTCGTTGATGCGGTGAGCGAGGTGCGGGCGGCGCCCGGCCGCGGCGGCGATGGCCTCGATGACGGCCAGGACCGGAAACCCGTCGTGCACCGTGATCCACGGCTCGTCGGCCACGTCGCGCGGCGTGACGCGGCGCTTGGCGGCCAGCGGATGCTCGGCGGGCATGGCCACATCCAGCGGCTCGCGCAGCAGTGTCGTGCTGGCCACCGTGTCCGGCCAGGGCGGGGCGTGGTCCAGCCGGTGGGCGAGGACGACGTCGTACTCCCGGGTCAGGCGCGGGAAGTCCTCCTGCGGTACGTCCTCGTCGGCGAGCCTCAGCACCGGACGGCCCGGCCCGGCCAGTCCGCGGAGCAGCGGCGGGAAGAACGCGGAGCCCGCGCTGTGGAACGCCGCCACCGACACCTCCCCGTCCGGCTGCCCGACGAACTCCTCGACGGTGTGCCGCGCCCGCGCGAGCGCCGTCTCCACCTCCACGGCCGCACCGGCCAGCGCCTGTCCGGCGTCGGTGAGCACCAGCCGGCGCCCCTGACGCTCGGTGAGCGGCACCGGGATCGCCCGCTGAAGCAGCCGTAGCTGCTGGGAGATCGCCGACGGTGTCACCAGCAGCGCCTCGGCGACCGCCGTGACACTGCCCAGTTCGCCCAGCTCCCGCAGGATCCGCAGCTGCCGTTCGTCCATCGCCCCAGTGTAGGGACGATGTAGTGCCGCTAAATGATCGTTTTAGAAAGTGGTACTGGGCTTCATGGATGACTCCGGTGCACCGTAGGCGGGTGTCCGACGTCCGCCGTACCGATGCGGTACTCCTCCTTGTCGCGCTCGTCTGGGGTTCCAGCTATCTGTCCGCCCAGACGGCCACCGACGCGCTCCCCGTCCTGCTGGTGCTGTTCGCCCGCTACGCCCTCTCCGCGCTCGCCTGTCTCGGCGTGGTCACCTCCCGGCGGCGCGGGTCGCGCCGGTGGACGCGTGACGAGTTGCGGGCCGGTGTTCCCCTGGGCATGACCCAGGCCGCGGTCCTGGTCGTGGAGACGTACGGCGTCGCCCACACCAGCGCCGCCAACGCCGGTCTCATCATCAGCCTCACCATCGTCCTCACCCCGCTCCTCGACCGCGGCGGCCGCCGTGGCGCGCTGCCCGGGTCCTTCTTCGCCGCGACCGGCGTATGCGTCCTGGCCGTCGGGCTGCTGATGTCCGGCAACGGCTTCCACGCGCCACGCCTCGGCGATGTGCTGATGCTCGGCGCCGCGCTGATCCGGGCCGTGCATGTCGCACTGGTCGGCCGCTTCACCACAGGGCGGGCGATCCGTCCGCTGCACCTGACAACCGTGCAGACCCTCGTCGGCACGGTCCTGTTCCTGCCGGCCGCCGCCCTCGACCTGCCGACCCTCGTCCATGCCGACCCGGCGACCTGGGCCCAGTTGGTCTATCTCGCTCTGTTCTGCAGCGTGTTCGCCTTCCTCGCCCAGACCTGGGCCGTGCAGCGCACCTCCGCCAGCCGGGCCAGCCTGCTGCTGGGCACCGAACCGGTGTGGGCCGTGGCAGTGGGAGTGGCCCTCGGCGGCGACCACCTCACCCCGCTGACCGGTCTCGGGGCGGCCCTGCTGGTCGCCGGCACGTACTGGGGGCAGGCGGTGGAACGGGCGCACCGCAGCGCACCGGAACAGCTACTCCCCCCGCCTCACACTTCGCCGCACACCTCGGCCCACCCCCTCGACAAGGACTCCACATGCCCGACCGCACCCTCGACGGCAGCTCCCAGCACGACACTTACGACCACCTGATCTCCCTGCTCGACTCCTCCTCCGTCGACTACCGCCTCATCGACCACGCACCCGAAGGCGCCACCGAAGCCGTCTGCGCGCTGCGCGGGCACCCGGCCTCCGAGGCGGCGAAGTGCATCGTGCTGCGGGTCAAGGTGGACCGGCGCACGACACGTCATGTGCTCGCGGTCGTCCCGGGGGACCGCCGGGTGGACCTGGACGCCGTCCGGGCGCTGTTCGACGCGCGCTATGTCGGCTTCAGCGATGCGCGGACCGCCGAGCGGCTGGCCCGCGCCGTCCCCGGCACGGTCCTGCCGTTCAGCTTCGATCCGGACCTCGAACTGGTCGCCGACCCTGACGTCGTGGCGCAGCCGAAGCTGTACTTCAACGCGGCCCGGCTCGATCGCTCACTGCTCATCTCGGGAGCGGACTACGAACGGCTGGCCAAGCCCCGCATCGAGCGCGTCGCGGCGGCGGCACCGGAGGCGGTCGCGTCGCCTCAGGTGTGACGGAGGGCGCCGCGAGAAGGCCTCAGGGCAGCACGCGGCGCCCTGTTCCCCTGCCTCCCGTGCTCCCGCGTGCTCAGACGGTCTCCCCCGCCGGCTCCCTGAGCGGCCACGTCCCGTCGACCACCGCCGTCGCGTCGCCCTTGCGGCGCAGGAAGTTCTGGAAGTCCGCCGCCCACTCGGCGTACCACTCGATCTGGCGGCGGTGCAGCTCCGCCGGGCCGAGGGCCGCGATCTTGGGGTGGCGGTCGCCTATCGCACAGGCCAGCCGGGCCGCGGCGAGGGCGTCGGCGGAGGCGTCATGGGCGGCGTCGAGTGCGATGCCGTACTCCCGGCAGACCGCTTCGAGGTTGCGCTTGCCGCGGCGGTAGCGGTCGGCCCAGCGGTCGATCGTGTACGGGTCGATGACCGGGGCGGGGTCCTGGCCGCCCAGACGGTCGCGCAGGGACGGCAGTCCGTACCGCCGCAGTTCGGCGGAGAGCAGGCTCAGGTCGAAGGCCGCGTTGTAGGCGACGACCGGCACGCCCGTCTTCCAGTACGTCACGAGGACGTCGGCGATGGCGTCCGCCACCTGGTCGGCCGGGCGGCCCTCGGCGGCCGCGCGCTCGTTGCTGATGCCGTGGACCGCGACCGCGTCCGCCGGGATCTCCACGCCGGGATCGGCCAGCCACTCCTTGTGCCCTATGGGCTGTCCACCCCTGACCTCGATCACGGCCGCGGTGACGATGCGCGCCTCGCGCGGATCGGTCCCGGTCGTCTCCAGGTCGAAGCCGATCAGCAGCTCCCGGTGCCAGCCCATGGGCGGTCCCCCTTCTTGGTGGTGCGTTCCCCCAGTGGTCTCCACCTTCCCATGGGCCACTGACAATCAGAGGATCGCATTCCGCTTACCCCGCGGGACGGTTCAGGACACCGGTCGCGAATCCGCCCACATGAGCTCGAACTCCTCGCGATACGTTGGGAAAAGTCCGCTCTCATCCATCTCGCCCGACTTGACCACCCTGCTGCCGTTGCGCAGCACCAGGACCGGTGCCTCCAGCCCGCGCATCCGCCGCAGATAGGTCTGCACGACCGCGATGCCGTCGGAGCCGTCGCCGTCCACGAGGTAGGCCGTGAAGCGGGGCGTCTCGTCGAAGACCTGGATCTCGAACGCTCCCGGGTCACGCAGCCGGGACCGCACCCGGCGCATGTGCAGGATGTTCATCTCGACGGCGCGGCTCAGCTCGCCGCGCTTGATGCCGAGTTCGCGCTCACGCCGCTTGACCGCGCTGGAGGCCGGGTTCAGGAACAGCAGCCGTACCCGGCAGCCGGACTCGGCGAGGCGCAGCAGGCGCCGCCCGGAGAAGTTCTGCACGAGCAGGTTCAGGCCGATACCGATGGCGTCGAGCCGGCGCGCGCCGCCGAACATGTCCTCGGCGGGGAACTGCCGCAGCAGCCGTACCCGGTCGGAGTGCACCGCGACCACGTCGGCGTACCGGTCGCCGACCAGGTCCTCGACGGCGTCGATGGGCAGCCGGCGCGCGGACGGGACGTCGCCGCCCGCGCCGAGGACCTCCAGAAGCCGCGCCGATGCCCGCTCGGCCTGGTTGAGGACCGCCTCGGACAGGGCACGGTTGCGCGAGACGACGTTCCGGGTCACTTCGAGCTCGTCCAGGGCGAGTTCGACGTCCCGGCGGTCGTCGACGTACGGCTCGAAGCACGGCCAGTGCTGCACCATCAGCTCGCGCAGCTGCGGCAGCGTGAGGAAGCTGAGGACGTTGTCGTCGGCCGGGTCCAGCAAGTAGCCCTTGCGGCGGCTGACTTCGCGTACGGCGACCGCGCGCTGCACCCACTCCTGGCCGGCCGGTCCGGCCGCCGCCACCACCCAGTCGTCGCCATGGACGGGTTCGTAGATGGGGCGCAGAACAGCGGCCACGACCGCGCGCAGCCGCTGTTCGACGAGATTCAGCCAGATATAGGCCCGGCCGGCCCGCTGGGCACGGGTGCGCACCTCGAGCCAGGCCTCGGTGTCCCAGTCCAGCTCCGGGCCGATGGAGTTGGTCTCCATCGGCCTGGCCAGGGACACCGTGCCGGGCGGGACGTCTGCGGAGTTCCCCTCGTGACCCTCGTCACCAGGGGGCAACTCCAGCCCTCCCGAGCCCACCCGCGCACCGCCTTCCGCTCCCCCGAGCATCCCCGTCCCAACGATCAAGGAAGGGTACTCCGGGAGCGGTGGGCGGTGCAGCCGGATGGACAGGGTCGTTTCTCAACTGTCCCGGCCGACGTGCCCGTTGATGCCCTTGAGGTCGGCCGGAGTGAGCGGATTCATAGCGGTCACGTCACGCGGGGCGATCGAGAAGCCCTGCCAGTGGACCGGCATCGGCTGCTGGTCCTCGTCCCGCACGATGTGGTGGAAGCCGACATTCATCCAGACCACAGGGTGAGTGAGGGACTGCCCGTTGACCCACTTGTCGACGGAGGTGGGGTGTCCGGCGCCGCAGGCGGGCAGGTTGCCGCTGGCGTACTGCTCACACTTGTTGTACTCGGTGAAGTACACGTCGTGGTTGGTGAAGGGGCGGCCGGGGAACTTGGTCGTGGCGCCCGGAACGAGCTCGTACGAGCGCGCGTGCCCGTCCTTGTTCTTGCCCGCCGCGCTGACCACCCGCCACCAGCGCATGTTCTTGGCGTCGCCCGCGAGTTCCTTGGTGACCTTCGTGAGCGTCGTCTTGTTGGTCGGCCCCTGGTCGCCGGCGGCCGGGCTGACCTTCGAGTCGTACTGCTCGACCCTGGTCTTGGAGGAGCCGTCGAGGCCGAAGTCGAGCCGCCAGAAGACGTTGTGACTGTGGCTGTCGGCGTAGTCCTTGGCGCCCTTGCCGATGGGCCAGCCGAGGCCGTCACCGGCGTCGTAGTCCTCGGGGGCGAGGCTGCCGGTCGCGCCGACGTTCATGGTGAGGGTGCCGTCGTCCTGGAAGCGCCACTCGGTGATGTACTCGTACCAGCTCACCTTGTTGATGGTGTAGAGCAGCAGGTCCTTGCCCTGGGTCTGGTAGGTCTTGCCGATGTTCCCGTTCGGCGGCTCGGTCTGCAGGTGGTACGCGTGGCCGCGGGAACGGGTCGTGGCGCACAGGCCCTTGACGTCCTGCGAGTTGGAGTACAGGGGCTCGCGGACCTTGACGGTCTTGATGGTGCCGCCCGGGCATTCAGCAGGCTTCATGTTCAGCAGGCCGTTGCCGAAGTTGTACTCCGTCACGTCGTTGAACTCGGCGTTGCCGTCGTCGTAGGGCACATGGATCTGGGCCAGCTTCGCGCTGTTGAGGACCTTGATCGGCTTGGCCTCGCCGGGCGGCTGGTAGGAGATGTCCTCGAGGACGACACCGGAGGTGCTGTTGAAGCGCCAGCACATCCGCCAGGTGGTACCGGTGGAGAGCTTCTGCTCGATGCGGTAGGCCGCGCTGCAGTTGGGGGCCGGGGCCGCGGCCGCCTTCGGCTGGGCGGCGGCCGGTCCCGCTCCGGTCGTCGCGCCGGCCGCCAGCGCGGCCAGGGACAGGCCGAGGGCCGCCCGCCTGCGGGCACGGCTGATTCTGTTGACGCGCATGAAGAAGTGACTCCCTTACAGGAGGAGCAGAGTTGGAAAAGTGAACGGCGGCCGGTCAGCCGAGCTTGATGACCTTGCGGGCGCTCAGGTCGATGACGAAGGCCCGGGTGTCGATCCACGGCCCGTTCTTGACCTTCGGGAACAGCCGGGTGCAGCGGTGCTCGCCGCACTTCTCGACCGACGCCGACCCGCCCGGAGCCGCCCGGTACACCATGCTGCTCAGCTGCAGCTGGTCCGGGGAGGTGAGCACCTTGCCGGTCGCGTCCTTGTAGTCCGCCTTCAGGCCCGCGCCCAGCGGGTCGGCGATCAGCAGCTTGGCGGCCTCGGTCTGCTCGGCGAGGCTCAGGGGCGGCTGGACGCCGTGCTGGGTCGCGGTCCGCTCGACCTTGCCCGTGTCGAGGTTGACGGTCCTGGTGACGAGGGTGTCGTCCTGGTAGTCGTAGACCGTCACGTCGGCGCGCCGGGGTGCGCTCGCGTCGTCGACCTCGTCGGCCTCCGGCTCGGCCAGCTGGACGTCGATACGCTGCGGGCCGCGCGCGCCCCTGACGTTCTCGCTGCCGTCGGTCAGCTGCCGGTTCACCGCGAGCTTCTCGACCCGCACGATCTCGTCGTCGGTCAGCGGGTCGTTGCCCTTGCCGCGGTCGCCCTCGGCCGGCGCCTCCTCGACCACGCCGGGCTGCACGGCGGCGGCGCCGTCCCGCCCCTGAGCCGACTGTTGGGCGGACTGGCCGCCGCTGTCGGTCCCTCCCGTCGTGTCGGCCCCCGCCGTGCCCGGCAGGGTGATTCCGATCATCACGGCGGTCCCGGCCACCGCGATGGCCGCACCGGCCACCACCTTGCCCAGATGGCGGTGCACTATCTCGCGCACATCTTCCCCCTACTCCCCCAGCATCCTCGGGAGTACGTGTTTGCCCCACTGGTACGCCCTTGATGGCTATACCTGCGTCTGCACTGGTCGACCGATAAGAGGGACGTAAGTCATAGGTGGTTCCATCACTTTCGGGGAGACTCGATGTCAAGGCGCCCCCGACGGCGTGCCCGAGCTGAAAGAGTCGTGTCCATGCAGGTCTGGCCTGGAGAGGCATATCCACTCGGTGCCACCTACGACGGCGCCGGCACCAACTTCGCGGTCTTCACGGAGGCCGCGGACCGAGTAGAGCTGTGTCTGCTGCACGACGACGGCTCGGAGACGGCGGTGGAACTGCGGGAGAGCGACGCCTTCGTGCGGCACGCGTACGTGCCGGGCGTCATGCCGGGGCAGCGGTACGGCCTGCGGGTGCACGGCCCGTACGCCCCGGAGCGCGGTCTGCGCTGCAATTCCGCGAAACTGCTGCTCGACCCGTACGCCAAGGCGATCAGTGGCTCGATCCGCTGGGGCGAGGAGGTGTACGGCTACCACTTCGACAGACCCGACCAGCGCAACGACCTGGACTCCGCGCCGCACACGATGTCGTCGGTCGTGGTGAACCCGTACTTCGACTGGGGCGACGACCGGCGGCCGCGCACCGAGTACCACCACACGGTGATCTACGAGGCTCACGTGAAGGGCCTCACGATGCGCCACCCGGGGCTGCCCGAGGAACTGCGCGGCACCTACGCCGCCCTCGCGCACCCGGCGGTCATCGAGCACCTCACCGAGCTGGGCGTGACGGCGCTGGAGCTGATGCCCGTTCACCAGTTCGTGAACGACCACCGGCTGGTCGACATGGGCCTGAACAACTACTGGGGCTACAACACGATCGGTTTCTTCGCCCCGCACAACGCGTACGCCTCCTGGGGCGACCGCGGCCAGCAGGTCCTGGAGTTCAAGTCGGCGGTGCGGGCGCTGCACGAGGCCGGCATCGAGGTCATCCTCGACGTGGTCTACAACCACACCGCCGAGGGCAACCATCTGGGCCCCACCCTGTCCTTCCGGGGCCTGGACAACCCGCAGTACTACCGGCTGACGGACGACCCGCGCTACTACATGGACACGACCGGGACCGGGAACTCGCTGCTCATGCGGTCCCCGCACGTCCTGCAGCTGATCATGGACTCGCTGCGGTACTGGGTCACCGAGATGCATGTCGACGGCTTCCGCTTCGACCTCGCGGCCACCCTGGCCCGGCAGTTCCACGAGGTGGACCGGCTGTCGTCGTTCTTCGACCTGGTGCAGCAGGACCCGGTGGTCTCCCAGGTGAAGCTGATCGCCGAACCGTGGGACGTGGGCGAGGGCGGCTACCAGGTGGGCAACTTCCCGCCACTGTGGACCGAGTGGAACGGCAAGTACCGCGACACGGTACGGGACCTGTGGCGCGGCGAGCCCCGGGCCCTGGCGGAGTTCGCGTCCCGGCTGACGGGCTCGTCCGACCTGTACCAGGACGACGGGCGGCGCCCTCTGGCCTCCATCAACTTCGTGACCTGCCACGACGGGTTCACCCTGCACGATCTCGTCGCGTACAACGACAAGCACAACCACGCCAACGGCGAGGACAACCGGGACGGCGAGAGCCACAACCGTTCCTGGAACTGCGGGGCGGAGGGCGAGACCGACGATCCGGCCGTCCTGGAGCTGCGCGCCCGCCAGATGCGCAACTTCATCGCCACGCTGATGCTGTCCCAGGGCGTGCCGATGCTCAGCCACGGCGACGAGTTCGCGCGCACGCAGCTCGGCAACAACAACGCCTACTGCCAGGACAGCGAGCTGGCGTGGGTGAACTGGCTCGACCCCGAGGAGGGAGCCGAGGAGGGCGCCCAGGGGGGCGACAGCGGGCTGCTCGCCTTCACACGCGCGATGGTGTGGCTGCGGCGGGACCACCCGGTCTTCCGCAGGCGCCGCTTCTTCCACGGCCGCCCCGTGGAGGGCACGCACGACGACCTGTCGGACATCGCCTGGTTCACTCCGCAGGGCAAGGAGATGGCCCAGCGGGACTGGAACCGGACGCAGGCGTCGGCGCTGACGGTGTTCCTCAACGGCAACGCGATCTCGGAGCCGGGCGCGCGCGGGGAGCGCATCAGCGACGACTCGTTCCTGCTGATGTTCAACGCCTCCCCGAAGACCCTCGACTTCGTCGTGCCGGTCAACCACGGCCGCCAGTGGCAGGTGGTCGTCGACACCGCCCGCGCGGACGGGGTGCCGCCGGGGACGGGAGCCAAGGTGCAGGCCGGGGAGCGGTTGACGCTGGTGGACCGCAGCATGACGGTGTTGCAGCGGCCGGTCTAGGGGGTGTTCCGAAAGTCCCGTGCAGTGCCCGCGGTGTCCGGTGCGTGCCCTGGGGGTCCCCCCGGCCGAAGGCTGGGGGAGTGCCGGACGTACTCGGGCCTTTGGCCGGTGCGGTGAGGGTGCGTGCCGGGCGCCGCGGGCGCTGTGCGGGACTATCGAAAACGCCCCCTAGGACGGCGGCTCGCTCGGCGGTGGGTCGGGTTCGCGCGCGTGGCGGTCGCCTTCGACGGCGCGTCCGGTGTACGACTCCGGGCTCGCCGTCAGCGCGATCAGGCAGGCGAGCGCCGCGGCGAGGCTTCCCGCGCCGAATGCCGCCGCGGGGCCGTAGGACTCGGCGAGCCAGCCGGTGACGGCGACCGCCAGTGCCTGCCCGCCCACCAGCGCGCTCGTCGCCAGCGCCATCGCCTCGGCCAGCCGCGCGGGCGGGACCACGCGCTCGGTGAGCCCGAACACCGTGATGAGGTGCGGCGCGTAAGCGATGCCCAGGACGGTGACGGTGGCGTAGAGCGCGGCGAGGCTCTGCGTCCACAGCAGGGGGAGAGACAGCGCGCACGCGGCTGCGGTGGCCGCGCGCCAGCGGGTGGTCAGTCCGACGTGAGCGGGCACCGCGGCCATGGAGAGTCCCGCGACAGCGCTCATCACTCCCATGGCGGCGTACACGAGCCCTGCCTGATCCGGCTGTCCGAGCCGCTCGGTGAGGGCGGTGATGCCGGCTTGGCATGCGCCGAACATGGCGCCTTGGAGGGCTAGGGCGGCTTGGAGGGCATGGACGGAACCGGTGCGTCGCGCCGCGGACGTCGGGACGGAACCGGTGCGTCGCGCCGCGGACGTCGGGACGGCACCGGTGCGTGCTGACGGCTCCGTGGGGACGGCACGGGTGCGTTCCGTCGGCTCCGTCGGGACGCAACCGGTGCGTTCTGTCGGCTCCGTCGGGACGGCACCGGCTCGTCGCCTCGCAGAGGTCCGGACGGAACCGGACCGTCGTCCCCTCGGCGTCGCGACGGACGCGGACCGTCGTTCCCCCGACGTGGCGACGGACGCGGACCGTCCGTCCCCTGGCGTCGCGACGGACGCGGACCGTCCGTCCCCCGGCGTTGCGACGGCCGCGGGCCGTGTCGCCACCGCCGTCCGATGCAGCGCGAATCCCGCGCCGCACAAGGCCACCAGCGCCGCCGCACCACCCAGCGCGAACCCCGGATGCGCGGTCACCGCCGCCAGCCCGACCAGGGCGGGCCCCAGAACGAAGGAGATCTCGTCCAGGGTGCTCTCGAAGGACAGCGCGGCACCCACCGTTGATTCACGAGCTCCGGCACCGCGCGCGAGAGCGACGAGGCGGGCGCGGGCCATGGGCCCGATCTGCGGCACAGTGGCTCCGGCCGCCGCCCCCAGCACGGCGAGCACCGCCGTGGGCAGCTCGGCGAGCGCACCGACGACCAGCCCGGCGATCGCGAGGGCGTTGGCGAGACAGAAGCCGAGCACGACCGTCCGCTGGCCGTGCCGGTCGGCGAGCCGGCCCACCAGCGGTCCGCAGGCCACCTGCCCGACGGCGAGCGCACCGCCGGTCAGCCCGGCGGCGGCCAGGGAGCCACTCGTCCGCGCGACCAGCAGCACACTGCCGAACTGGATCGTGGCGGTCGGCAGCCGCGCGAGGAAGGACATGACCGGCAGCAGCGGCCCGGTCAGGCCGATCACCTCACGGTAGGCCGCCGATGTGCCGCGCCGCCCGGTCGTCCCCGTCTTTCCCATCAGTCGAAGCTAGGCACGCGCGTGGGCCCACGTGGAGGGGACGATGACACGAAGGGCGGCAGGGCGGGTACGTAGGTTTCCATGACACCTGAGCGACGTGACCCGTTGGTGCCGACCGCCACCTACCGGCTGCAGCTGCAGCCCGCGTTCCCGTTCGAGGCAGCGGCGGCGGCCGTGCCGTACCTGGCCTCGCTCGGCGTCTCGCATCTGCACCTGTCCCCGGTCCTGGAGGCGGTCCCGGGGTCGGGGCATGGCTACGACGTCGTGGACCACGCGCGCGTGCGCGAGGAACTCGGCGGTGAGGAGGGGCTGCGCGCGCTGGCGCGCACCGCGCGGGAACACGGTCTGGGCCTGGTGGTGGACATCGTGCCCAACCACATGGCCATGGCCCCGCGCCACAACCGCGCCCTGTGGGAGGTGCTGCGCGAGGGCCCCAAGTCGCCGTACGCGCGATGGTTCGACATCGACTGGGAGGCGCAGGGCGGCCGGGTGCTGCTGCCGGTGCTGGGGCGTCCGCTCGGCGAGGAGCTCGCTCACCTGGAGGTGGACGGCGACGTCCTGCGCTACTACGACCATGTGTTCCCGCTGCGTGAGGGCACCGAGGAACTGCCGCTGACGCAGCTCCTGGACGCCCAGTGGTACCGCCCGGCGTGGTGGCGGCTGGCCCGTACGGAGCTCAACTACCGGCGGTTCTTCAGCATCTCGGAGCTGATCGGGCTGCGGGTCGAGGACCCGGAGGTGTTCGAGGCCACGCATGCCAAGATCCTCCAGCTCCTCCACGAGGGCGTGCTCGACGGACTGCGCATCGACCATCCCGACGGCCTCGCCGACCCCGACGGATATCTCCAGCGCCTCCACGAGGCGACCGGCGGGCGCTGGACGGTCGTCGAGAAGATCCTGTCGGACGGGGAGCACCTGCCCGCCTCCTGGCCCGTCGCCGGCACCACCGGCTACGACGCCCTGCGACACGTGGACGGCCTCTTCACCGACCCGGCCGGATTCGGGGAACTCCTCGGCCAGTACCGGCGGTTCGCGGCCCCGCAGACGGACCGGGGCGGCGACTGGGAGGCGACGGTGCGGCGGGCGGCGTACAAGGTGCTCACGCACGAGCTGGCCACGGAGGTGGACCGGCTGACGCGGGTGGCGGGCCGCCTGTGCGCCACGTCCCCGGAGCCCGCGCTGCGCGACCGGGCGCCCTGGGCGCTGCGCACGGCACTTGAGGAGCTCCTCGTCCGGCTGGAGGTCTACCGGCCGTACGCCTCCGGCGACGCGGCCCGTGTGGTCACCGAGGAGGCGGCGGCCGAGGCCCGGCTCGCCTTCGTCGTGCCCGAGGAGGCGGGCGCGGTCGACGTCGTGCGCGACCTGGTCCTCGGGCGGGCCGGTGACGGACCGGAGCACGTGGAGTTCCGGACACGGTTCGCGCAGACGGCGTCGGCGCTGCGGGCCAAGTCCGTGGAGGACACGGCGTTCTACCGCTATGTGCCGCTGTTGTCGGCGACCGAGGTGGGCGGGAACCCCGGGAGCCCCGCGGTCACGCCCGACGAGTTCCACGCCTACTGCGCGCGCGTGCAGCGCGACTGGCCCGGCACCGGGACGGTCGCGTCGACGCACGACACCAAACGCAGTGCCGACGTACGGGCCGGGCTGGCCGTGCTCACGGAGTGCCCGGAGCTCTGGGCGGACGTCCTGACCGAGGTGACCCATGACGGCGAGGGCGTCCCCGACGCGCAGCTGGCGTGGGCCGCCTGGCAGACGGTCTTCGGGCTGGGCGAGGCGGACGTCGACCGCGTTCAGGGGGCACTGCTGAAGCATGTGCGCGAGGCCGGGATGTTCACCAGCTGGACGGAGCAGGAACCGCCGTACGAGGAGGCGGTGGCCTCGTTCGTCGCCACGGGGCCGTGCGGTACGCAAGGCGAGCGCGTGGCCGCCTTCCGGAGCCGTCTGGAGCCGCACATCCGGGCGAACGTGCTGGGCATGGCCCTGGCCCAGCTGACGATGCCGGGCGTGCCGGACGTCTATCAGGGCACGGAGGGCGAGTACCGGGCGCTGGTGGACCCGGACAACCGCCGGGTCGCGCGGTTCCCGCACGAGGATCCGGGCGAGAAGGGCGCGGTGACGACGGCCGCGCTTCGGCTGCGCAGGCGACGCCCCGACGTGTTCGGGGACTCCGCGTCATACACGCCGTTGCCCGCCGAGGGCCCCGCGGCCGCCCACTGTGTGTCCTTCGCGCGATCCGGAGAAGTGGTCACCGCCGTGACGCGGCTGTCGCTGCGGCTGGCGGGGTCGGGCGGCTGGCGCGACACCTCGCTGCCGTTGCCGCCGGGGCGGTGGGCCGATGCGCTCGCTCCGGAGCGGGAGTTCACCGGGCACGCGCGCGTGGCGGAGTTGTTCGAGCGGCTGCCGGTGGCGTTGCTCGAGCGGGTGGGCGGGGAAGCGGCGGGGTGAGCCGAGCGCGCTCTCGGCCGGTACGGCCTCACGCCACGTACGGCTTCACGGCGCGTACGTCTGTACGGCGCGCCCCGGCCCCGTAC
Source organism: Streptomyces sp. V4I8 (assembly GCF_041261225.1). Taxonomy (GTDB): domain Bacteria; phylum Actinomycetota; class Actinomycetes; order Streptomycetales; family Streptomycetaceae; genus Streptomyces. The sequence continues at coordinate 7,930,752 of NZ_JBGCCN010000001.1, read as the reverse complement.
CCGCGACCGGCTCGGGCCCGCGTACGCTCCCGGGGCTCGGGGACGGCGGCCGGCGCGCGGTGACGGGCGTCGAGGTCCGCTTCACGCCCGCGCTCCCGACGCGTATCGGTGCAGGCGAAGGGGGTGCGGCACCCCGGCGGGACGGACCCGGCACGCCCGCTGACGCCGGCCGCCCGCCCCTGCCGGCGGTCAATGCAACTGGGCGCCCCCGGGAGCCTCCCCCGTGAACTGCTTGACAGCTAAACCGGACCATGGGGTACTGCGGATTGCGAAGCCGGGCGGAAGTGACGGGGGTGAGTCTCCTGCCGGAGCTGCGCTACCCCTCCCTGACCGAACTAGTCCTGTCCGCCCGCGCGCTGGCCGCTCACCGTCCGGGCCTGTGCACACTGAGACAGGTGGGGGCCTCCCGGGCGGGCAGACCCCTCCACCTGTTGTCCATCGGTCACGCCCGGCGCGCCGTCCTGGTGGTCGCCGGGGCGCACTCCAACGAGCCGACGGGCGGCCCCACGCTGCTCGCGGTCGCCGAACGGGTGATGCATGAGCGGGAGTTGCGGGCCGATGTCTCCTGGCACTTCCTGCTGTGCGCGGATCCCGACGGGGCGAGCCTGCACATCACGCCGGCGCCGCGCAGCCTGTTCGACTACCACCGCGGCTTCTTCCGGCCGGCGGCTCAGGAGCAGCCGGAGTGGGCGCCGGCCGCGCTGCCGCCCGACCGGCTGCCGCCCGAGACGCGCGCGCTGACCCGGGTCATCGACGAACTGCGCCCCTACCTCCAGGTGACACTGCACGGAACCGATCTGGGCGGTAGCTGGGTGCAGTTGACCAAGGACATTCCCGGACTCGCCGAGCCCTTCGCGAAGTCGGCGGCGCAGCTGCACATCCCGGTGGAGACCGGCGCCTCGGACGCGGCGGGCTGGCCAGCCTCCGGACCCGGGGTGCACGTCATGCCGGCACCGGGCGCGGGTGCGGCGTATCCGAGCATGCCGGACGACGCGCGCAGCAGCACCTGGTACCACGTGCACCGGTACGGCGGCCTGACCGCGGTCGTCGAGGTGCCGATGTGGGCGAGCGACCTGGTGGACGACCCGGCTCCGCATCCGGCCCCGGCCAGGGCGATGCGGCGGCTGGCGGCCCGGCTGCTGCGGGACACGCTGGAGGTGGAGCGGGTGCTCGCCGAGGCGCTCCCCCGGCTGGACGGGGTCGACGGGCCCTTGCTGCGGGCCTCGAAGTGGGCGCTGGAGCTGGTGCCGGGGCTGGCCGCGGACTGGACGCACACGCCGCCCGCCGACAACAGCATGGCGTACGTCGGGAGCGTGGACGCCTTCGGGCGCCGGCTGCCGCTGCGGGCGGCGGCCATGCTGCTGCGCGTCCTGCGGGAGGCCGACGACCGCGGGGCACAGCGCCTCGAAGACCTCGTGGCGACGTGGAGCGATGCCTTCGCCGAACGCTTCGGTGCCCGCTGGGTGCCCCTGGAGCACCAGATCGAGCACCAGTCCCGCACGGTCGTGGCGGCAGCGCTGCACGCACGCGACCGGGCGGCGTGAGCCTGCCGCCACGAGTGAGCACCCGGCGGCGTAAGCCCATGCCAACGCACGCACGCGCGCGTGCGGCCGTATGCCGTACGGCGTCAGCCGTATGTCCGACGGCGTCAGGCGTCCAGCGCGAACACCGACCCCGTCCGCGAGCTCATCGCGCACCCGTTGGCGAAGGTCTCGCGGTACTCGACCGGCCGTCCGTTCCACTCCCCGCGCGCGTGGACGGTCACCGGCGCGTAGATCATCGGGCAGAAGGTGTCCACCGTGCGCAGTCGGCTGATGTCACCGCCCACCCTCTCGAGGTCCGCGCAGGCCTCGGCCGCCTTCCCGTGGCCCTGCGGCGGGTCGCACAGCAGCAGCGTGCCGTGCGGATCGCCGTGCCGGGCGTCGCCGCGGGTGACCGTCAGGTAGAGCCAGCTTCCCGGGGCCGGCTCGTGGACCGCCGCCCGCGCCGGAGTCGCGCCGAGGAGGAGCGTGGCGGCGGCCGCCAGCAGACCGCCTCGTACCGCTTTCGCCGTGAGTGATTGCGTCATTCCCGATGCATCGGCACGGCGGCCCCGGCATTCCACCCCGACTCACCCGAACGGGAGCACGCGCGCGCGTGCCGCCCGGCGAGTTCGAACGCGGCGAGCACGACCCGCGACTGGTACTCCACCTGGCGCGCGACCGGTATCCAGCGCGCCCCGCAGCCGTCGCGGTAGTCCTCGCACCACTCCTCGATGAGCCGGTCCAGCTCCGGCAGCGCCCCGGCCGGATCGCGTCCGACGCCCCTCACGAGCTGGTGCAGCAGCCCGGCGGTCCGTAGCGCCAGGCGCCGCCCGGCGATGCGCAGGGCGGCCAGGTGGGCGGTGCTGAGCGGGGGAAGCGGGTGGAGGCCGACGGGGTCCCTGACATCGGGGTCCCAGGTGTCGGCGAGCCCGGGGCAGACCAGTAAATAGTCGTCGACCGGGGCGAGCAGCCGGGCCGTTCCGGGTCCGGCGGGCAGGTGGAGCCGCAGGCGTTCCAGCAGCCCGTTCAGGACGCGGGTGTCGTGGCGCAACGTGTGGCTCACCCTGCGCAGGACCGTTTCCTCATCGGCGGGCGGAGCGCCGTCCTCCACGCCGGGCACACCCCACATGGGGGCCTCGACGACTGCCGTGACCGTGCCGTGCCGATACGGGTGGAACCACGTCGACTCGACGGCCGCCTCGGTGATGGCGGCTGCCAGGTCACCTCGGCGTGGCGTGGGGATCCGGTAGACGGCGGGTCCCAGTTCCGGCCAGTACAGGGTGTCGTAGGGGCCGAGCTCGCGCGGGATGCCGAGGCGGGCGGCGGCGTGCGCGACGCGCTGGGCGAGGCCGGGCAGGTCGTGGGTCAGCTCGACGAAGCCGCCGCCGACGTCGACGCCGTGCAGCGAGCACTGCAGAAAGGGCCGCAGTTCGTCCTGAAGTTCGAGCAGGGCGCGCGTCTCGGGGAGCGCGGCCCGGTCCGCGCCGTCCGGCAGCCATTCGGGCTGTTCCATGAAGCCGGGCCGGAAGAAATGCCGGAAGTAGCCGGAGAGGGCGTACGGGCCGTGCAGCCAGCCCTCGTTGCGGCGCAGGCCGTCGGGGTCGAGGCACAGCAGCAGGTTCCAGGTGGCGTCGGCGCCCTCGTGCAGACGGGGGTCGGCGAGCACCCGTTCGGCCAGCCGCAGCACGGTGGCGCCGCCGACCGGCTCGTTTGCGTGCGGACCGGCCACGACCAGGGCCTGACGGCTGCCGTGGCCGACGGACAACAGCCACAGGGGCGTGCCCGCGCGGGAGGTCCCGACGCGGCGCAGACGCGCGTCGCGGGGGCGGCGGGCGACGAGCGCGGCCGCCCGGGCGCCCAGCTCGTCGACGGTCGGGTAGCGGAGGAGTGGCGGCAGGGCACACCTCCACAATGTGGTGCCGTCGGTTCACCTGATGTGCATGGTGTACGCACAGTCAGTCACGAGTTGACGACCACGTCAACACCGCAGGGGGCAAAGGGACTTGAGTCAACACTTCAAATAAGGCCAGGGCCGGGGCCGGGTCCGGCTCAGTTCGCGGCCAGCCGGAACGACATCCGGCCGAAGCCGACCTGGTCGCCCTCGCGGACCACGACGGCGCCGATGACGCGCCGACCGTTCACCGTGGTGCCGTTGGTGGAGCCGAGATCCCGCAGGACCCATATGCCGCCCTGGTTGCTCAGTTCGGCGTGCGCCCGGGACACCGTCTCGTGGGTCAGCCGCAAACCGTTGAGGGGGTCGCGGCCGATGCGCAGCGGGTGTGCGGCCGAGGGGTGGGGCAGCAGCAGCTTGGGCAGCCGCTCGGCCTGCCATGCCCTGCGCAGCCGTACGGTGAAGCCGGAGACCGCCTCGACGGTGCCGAACACCAGGCGCGACAGTCGGCTCTCGGAGGGCAGGTCGGCGGTGAGGGCGGCGAGCTCGTCCGCGCGGCGGGCGGAGAGGGCGAGTTCCATGCGCCGCACGAACGTGTCGTGCGACAGCCGGCCCATGGCGACGCCGTCACGGAGCACCTTCAGCGCCTTGTCGCGCTCCACGTCGGAAAGCCGCGCGGGGTACGTGTTGAACTCGAATGACGACGTCACGTCGCTGATTGTCGGTCAGCGAACCCCCGGTGTCCAGAAAACGGGGAAACGGTCGGCACGCGCGCGTGATCGACGAGACCGGTCACGACACCTGCCGCAAAAGGGAAGTTTCAAAAGCGGATTGATCTCGTTTGAAGCACCATGGACGGGCTACGTCACGGTGAGCAGACGAAGGGGAACCGTCCGTGCAGTTCGAGGTGTGGGCACCGCAGGCCGACCGTGTGACGCTACATTGCGAGGGCGTCACGCGCGCGTTGGAGCGCGATCCCGATCGCGCGGGATGGTGGTGGGGTGAGGCGGAGGCGCGGGACGGGACGCGGTACGGCTTCGCGCTGGACGACGGGCCCGTGCTGCCCGATCCGCGCTCGCGCCGGCAGCCGGACGGCCCGGACGGGCTGAGCGCGGTCGTCGACCACGCGCGATTCGAGTGGCGCACCGAATGGGCGGGCCTGCCCCTGCCCGGTGCGGTGCTGTACGAGCTGCACGTGGGCACGTACACGCGCGAGGGCACGCTGGACGCGGCCGCCGAGCGGCTCGGGCATCTCGTCGAACTGGGTGTCACCCACGTCGAGTTGATGCCGCTGTGCCCCTTCCCCGGGCGGCACGGCTGGGGCTACGAGGGCGTGTCGCTGTGGGCCGTGCACGAGCCGTACGGTGGGCCCGAGGCGCTGAAACGCTTTGTCGACCGGGCGCACGAGCTGGGCCTGGGCGTGGTCCTGGACGTCGTGCACAACCACTTCGGCCCGTCCGGGAACTACTTGCCCGCCTTCGGTCCCTACCTCACGGACAAGCACCACACCCCCTGGGGCTCCGCCGTCAACCTGGACGCGCCCGGCTCGGACGAGGTGCGCGCGTATCTCATGGAGAGCTCGCTGGCCTGGCTGCGGGACTACCGGCTCGACGGGCTGCGCCTCGACGCCGTGCACGCCCTGAAGGACACGCGCGCGTGCCACTTCCTGGAGGAGCTCTCGACGGCCGTCGACGCCCTCTCCGCCGACCTGGACCGGCCGCTGTCCCTGATCGCCGAGTCGGACCTGAACGACCCTCGGATCATCACCGCGCGCGAGGAGGGCGGCCTCGGTCTGCACGCCCAGTGGAACGACGACTTCCACCACACCCTGCACACCGCGCTGACCGGCGAGTCCCAGGGCTACTACGCCGACTTCGCGCGCGCCCCCATGGCGAGCCTCGCCAAGACCCTCACCGGCGGCTACTTCCACGACGGCACGTACTCTAGCTTCCGGGGCCGGCACCACGGGCGCCCCCTGGACCGTACGCGCGTGGGGGCGCACCGCCTCCTCGGCTACAGCCAGACCCACGACCAGGTCGGCAACCGCGCCCAAGGCGACCGGCTCGCGGCCTCCCTCTCCCCCGGCCTGCTGGCCTGCGCGGCCACGCTGACGCTGACCGCGCCGTTCACGCCGATGCTGTTCATGGGCGAGGAGTGGGCCGCGGGCACGCCCTGGCAGTTCTTCACCGACCACACGGATCCGGAGCTCGCGGAGGCCGTACGACGCGGCAGACGGCGGGAGTTCGCGGCGCACGGCTGGGCCGAGGAGGACGTGCCCGACCCGCAGGACCCGGCGACCCGGGACCGCTCCTGCCTCGACTGGGCCGAGCTCGACGGCGAGCCCCACGCGCGCGTGCTGGACTGGTACCGCCGTCTCATCGCCCTGCGCCACGAGCAGCCCGACCTCACCGACCCGGATCTCGCGGACACCAAGGTGGCGTACGACGAGCGGGGGCGCTGGCTCGCCTTCCGCCGTGGCGACGTCCGCGTGGCCGTCAACCTCGCCAAGGAACCGGCGGCCATCCCCCTGGGACCGCGCCGGGCCACCGTGCTGGCCGCGTGGGAGCCGGTGGAGGCACCGGGCGCGGACGGGGTGCTCCATGTGCCCGGGGAGTCGGGCGTGGTGCTGTCGCAGGGGTGAGCGGGGCGGCGGGGAACCACTGCTGTCCGGGGCTTGTCCGCCGTACTACAGCTCCTCTTCCCCGTCGTCCTCCCTGAGTTCTGTCACCCGCTCCAGGAGGATCGCCTCCCAGGCGTGCCGAAGCTGCTTCCTCAGCAGCGGCGGGGGCGTGTCGCCCTTGCCGTCGAGGCGGTCCGCGAGGCGGACGATCGCGTCGCAGCGGGCGAGCCAGAGGCCGCGCAGACAGGGGCGGGCGCCGTAGCCGGCGAGGGTGGCTGCGCGGACGGCGGCCGGGGAGCCGACGGCGAGGGCGAGTCCGGCGATGTCCTCGGCGGGGTCACCCAGGACGGTGTCGGCCCAGCCGAGGACGCCGCGGACCCGGCCGTCGACGCTGACCACGAGGTGGTCGCCGGTGAGGGCGTGGTGGACGAGGACGGCGGTGCCGGGCTGGGCGGCCAGCTGGACGGCGGCCGGCTGGGCGAGCTGGCGCAGCCGGGCGGCGTCGAACTCGTCGGCGTCGGCGAGGCGCGCGGCGGGACGTTCGGCGGCGCGGCGCAGGGCCTCCAGGGAGCGTGGTGCGGCGCGCGGCACGCCGAGCGTCTCGGCCTGCCGTGCCGGGACCTCGCGCAGTCCCGTGAGCAGTCCGGCGAGGTCGGCCTCGCCGACGGCGGACACGTCGTGCTCCCCGCCCGCCCCGCCGGGCACCTTGGTGTCCAGGGTGTAGGTCAGCCCGGGCGCCCACTCCCCGTGGGCGAGGCTCGTCGGCACCGTGACCGGGACATGCGGGCGGACCAGGTCGCGCAGCCGCAGTTCGCGGCGCTGCCGTACGGCCGCCTCGCGGTCGGGGGCGAGGCGCAGCACATGGCGGGTGCCGACCCACCAGGTGGCGGGTTCGGCGCCCGGGGCGGCCGGGCGGACCTCGGGTCCGGCCGAGTCGTCCACGCCGTCCTTGAGCAGGGAACGGACCAGTCGGCGGACGGTGTCCGCGGTGGGTGTCGGTGCCTGGGTCATGGTCGCGCCGTTGTCGCTCGGGGGTCTGCGGGGGCTCCTTGCTCCGGGGGCGGTCACCGGGTCAGTCCACTATGACCATCTCGCGGGTCGTGTCGTTGAGGCGCCGGCCGCCGTCCTCGGTGACCGTCACGATGTCCTCGATGCGCACTCCGAAGCGGCCGGGCAGATAGACGCCGGGCTCCACGGAGAAGCACATGCCGGGCACCAGGGGCTGTTCCTCGCCCTCGATCATGTAAGGCGGCTCGTGCGTGGTGACGCCGATGCCGTGCCCGGTGCGGTGGATGAAGTACTCGCCGTACCCGGCGTCCGCGATGACCGCGCGGGCGGCCCGGTCGACCTCCTGGCAGGCGACGCCGGGCCGTACGGCGCGAAAGCCGGCCTCCTGGGCCTCGCGCACCAGGTCGTGGACCCGGCGCTCCTCGTCGGTGGGTTCGCCGACGTGGACCGTACGGGAGGTGTCGGAGCCGTAGCCGTCCTTCAGGCCGCCGAAGTCGAGGACGACCATGTCGCCGCGTTCGATGACGCGGTCGCCCACCTCGTGGTGCGGGTTGGCGCCGTTGGGGCCGGAGGCGACGATGGTGAAGTCGACCTGGGAGTGGCCGAAGCGGCGCAGCAGGCCGGCGAGGTCGGCGGCGACGTCGGACTCGTGGCGGCCGCCGAAGGGAACCTTCCGGATCTCCTCGAACGTTGCGTCAGCGGCCGCACCCGCGGCCGCCAACAGCTCCAGCTCCGCCGCGTCCTTGACGGCCCGCAGCATCGGCAGGGCGTCGGTGAGGGAGGCGTACGCGGTGGCGGGCAGTGCCCGCTGCAAGGCCAGCAGGTGCATCGCCCAGGCGTTGTCGCTGATGCCGAACCGGCCGCTCGTGTCGAGCAGGGCGGCGGTGGCGGCATAAGGGTCCTTGCCGTCGGTCCAGTCGCGCAGGGTCAGGCCGGGCGCGCCGGCGGCCTTGGCGGCGTCCGGGGCCTCCAGCGCGGGGACGACGAGGACCGGGTCCCGGCCGGGGACGAGGACCAGCAGGGTGAGCCGCTCGGTCTCCGCGGGGGGCGCGTAGCCGGTGAGCCACACCAGGTCGGGGCCGGGTGCCACCAGCAGCCCGGCCAGGCCGGCGTCGGCGGCCGTCCGCGCGGCACGTTCCATACGGGCCCGGTAGTCGTCGGTGGTGAAGGGCGCGGGTGCGGTGCCGGTCATCCGGGCCTCCCTGGGCGCGTGAAAGGACTACGGGCAGCATCCTGCCCGGCCGGAGGGGGCGGCGCGAGCCGGTTGACCGTGCTTTTGTGCGGTGGGCCGGGCATGGCGTCAGCTGTCCAGGGCCATGCGGACGCCGAGGAGCACCAGCACGCCTCCGGAGACCTGCTCAAGGCGCCGGCGCACGCCCGCGCGGGACAGCACGGTCCTCATCCGGCCCACGAACCACACGTACAGGCCGTAGTAGCCGACCTCGTAGACCGCCCAGAGCGCCGCGAGGCCGACCATGGCCGGCAGGTGCGGGGCGCCTTCCGGCACGAACTGCGGCAGGAAGGACAGCGCGAAGACGGCCGCCTTGGGGTTGGCGAGGTTGAGCAGCAGCCCGCCCCGGTAGGAGGCCCAGCCGGTCTTCCGCGTGCCCTCCCAGACGGTTTCCTCCGCAGCCTTCGCGCGGCGCGCCTGGCGCAGCGTCTGGACGCCGAAGCCGACGAGGACGACCGCGCCGACGATCCGCATCACGTCGTAGGCCACCTCGGAGGCCGTCAGCAGCGCGGTCAGGCCGAACGCGGCGACCACGCCCCAGATGAAGACGCCGGTCTCGTTGCCCAGCACGGTCAGGAAGCCGGATCGCCTGCTGTGCAGGGACTGCTTGATGATCAGAACGGTGCTGGGTCCCGGCGAGGCGGCGACGAGGGTGCAGGCTCCCAGGAAGGCGATGAGGGTGGTCGGCATGGGGTCATCGTGGCCCTGTCGGCGGATCGTGACCAGTGGTTTTCGCCTGCTCCCTCAAGGGATGCGCGGCGGTCAGGTGACGATGCCCGGGATCGCCGTCAGCTGCTGGTAGCCGCCGCCGCGGTGGCGCACCGTCAGGGTGACCTCGGCGCCCGGGCGGGCCCCGGCCACGGCGCGCGCCAGATCGGCCGCCGAGTCGATGCGGGTCCTGCCGAACGCGAGAATCACGTCGCGCCTGACCAGGCCGGCCGAGTACCCCGGCCCGGGGACGTGGACGCCGACGACCAGGGCGCCCGGCTTGCCGGCGTCCACGGCCTCCACGCCGAGGGTGGCGACGGCGGCGGGAGCCGGCGAGGGGGTGGGAGCCGGGGCCGTCGATCCGGGGTGTGCCGACTCGGCCGGGCTCGCGGGGGCGCCCTGGCCTGTCTGACGCTGCAGCTCGGCGACCTTGCTCATGCCGATCACCGTGGCCCCCAGCGTGCCGAGTCCGACTCCGGACAGGACCAGGACCAGCCCGACCAGCAGGGCGCACAGCAGGGTCGCGAGCCGTCGGCCGCACCGGCGGGGCGCGGCGTGCGGGCGCCGTGCGCCGGCGCCGGGCCCGGCATCGTCGCCGGGGCTCTGACCTGGCATGGGCTTGGGTCGCAGCGCAGTCTGTTCCATCGGATCGCCTCCGGCTGGTGACTACCCTGCGCACCGGCGCACAACGAGCCACGATCGAGTGAGACTGAGCGGTGGTCGAAGCGGTCAGGAACGGGTGGTCGAGCACGGGAAGCCATCCGCGTGAGAGCGGCAACCGGCCCGTTGTCAGGCCCTTTCGAGCAACGCCTCCGTGACGGCCGCCGCTCCCCCGGGCGCACCGGCGGCCGCGCACACCAGTTCCGTCCGGTGGACGACACGCGGTTCCGTGACCGGTACGGCGACCGTGTGGGGCACCCCGAGGGCCGCCGAGCGCGGGAGCAGGGTCAGGCCGTGGCCCGCCGCGGCCAGGGCGGTGAGGGCGCGGACGTCGGTGCCTTCGTAGCGCAGGGCGGGGCGGAAGCCGTGGCCGCCGTTCGCGCCGCGGAGGTGGGCGAGCGGCAGGCCCGCGTCGGGGGCGTCGAGCCAGCGGGCGTCGGCGAGGTCGCCGAGGCGCACTCCGGTGCGCCGGGCGAGCGGGTGGGTGTCGGGGAGGAGGACGCAGACCGGTTCCTCCCCCACGCCGTACGTGGTCAGCGGCGCCACGTCGGGCAGTCGCAGCGGGTCGCTGGGGGCGGCGAGGCCGTCCACGAGACCGAGGTCCGCCGTGCCGGTGGCGACGGCCGCGGGCACCTCGTCGCGGGGCAGCACGCGCAGCGTCACGCCGGAGACGGGAAGGGCGGCCAGGACGCGAGGTCCGAGCGCGGTCGACGCCGTCGCCAGCGTCAGTGCGTGGCCGGGCGCGGCCGCCATCCGTACGACGTCCGCGCGGGCCGCCTCCAGCCGGAGCAGCAGCGGGCCCGCGTGTTCGAGGAGCCGCTCGCCGGCCGCCGTGGGCGCGACGGGGCGACGGGTGAGAAGCGGTGCGCCGAGGTCCTGTTCGAGCGCGGCGATGTGCTGGGACACCGCCGACTGGGTGTAGCCCAGTTCGCGGGCGGCCTCGGAGAACGAGGCGAGGCGGGCGACGGTGACGTACGTACGCAGCAGGTGGGGGTCCATGCGGGACAGGATTCCGTATGGCATCAGCGTTGCTTATCGGAGGTCCAGTAATCATCGTTGGACGTGAAGTCCGGGCCGCGCCCAGGATGAGGCCATGACGAACACCGCTGCTCGGACGACCAGGACGGCGAAGCTCGCCCTGGTCGGGGATCGCTCCCCCAATGTCGCCTCACACACGCGCGTACCGCTCCTGCTGCCCGCCCTCGCCGAACGCGACCGGCTCGTCCTCGACGCCTACTGGATCCCGTCGCAGGACGCGGCGGCCGACGGCGCGGTGCGCGGCTTCGACGCCGTGTGGGTGCTGCCTGGCAGCCCGTACCGCAGCGAGGCGGGTGTGCTGTCCGCGATCCGCACCGCGCGCGAGGAGGGCATCCCGTTTCTCGGTACGTGCGGCGGCTTCCAGCACGCGCTCCTGGAGTACGCCCGTGATGTGTGCGGACTGACCCGGGTCGCCCACGCCGAGAACGACCCCGACGCCGACGACTTCCTGATCGAACCCCTCGCCTGCTCGCTGGTCGGTCACGAGGCGGTGGTCCGGATCGAGCCGGGCACGCTCGCCCAGTCGGTGATCGGCTCGGAGCGGACCGTCGAACGGTACTTCTGCGCGTACGGCCCCTCCCGCCACCTCGACACCCTGCGGGCGCACGGACTGCGCTTCTGCGGGCACGACGAGGACGGTCACGTCCGGATCGCCGAACTGCCCGGCCATCCCTTCTTCCTGGCCACGCTCTTCCAGCCGGAACTCTCCGGCGACGGCTCGCGCCCGCACCCCGTCGTCCGGGCACTGGCACGAGCCGCGGTCGAGCACGCGGCCGGGAAGGTCCCCACGCGCGCGTGACGCCCGGCGCGGGAGATCAGCCGAGTACGGGCACGGCCGGGGCGCGGTCCGGTAGGAAGCCGTGTGCGCGGCGGGCCAGGTAGTCGGCCTTGTAGCGGTCGACCTCCCGGTGCCAGTTCAGGATGCCGGCCATCCAGTTCTGGAGGTCGACCACATAGTTCCGCATGATCTCCCGGGCCTCCTCCGAGAGCCCGAAGTCGTCGTACACGATGGGCAGTTCGTGTGCGGCCACATGCTCGAACTGCTGCATGCGCTGGGTCATCAGGTCGTGCACGACGGCGAGCGCGGTCGGGTAGTCGATGCCGAAGAAGTTCTGCACGACGAGGATCGCGTTGTGGATCTCGCCCTCGTACTCGATCTCCTTCTGGTACGAGAAGACGTCGTTGAGGAGGCAGGCGTAGTCGATGGCGGCGTTCTCCAGCGAGCGGACGGGCCCGCTGCGGTACACCTCCGGCGGTACGGCGGGGCCGTGGCCCATCCGGCACAGGCTGAGGGTGAGGTCGGAGCCGAAGGTGGCGCGACGCATCTCCAGATAGTCGACCGGGTCGGGGACGCGGTTCTGGAGCTGGTTGGACAGCTCCCACACCCAGCTCTCGGTCATGACGTTCACCGCGTCCTTGAGGTAGCGCCGCTGGTCGGGAGTCATGGCCGCCGTCGTACGCGCCCACAGGTCGACCAGGCCGCGCTCCATGGCGTTGAGCGGGAGGGCCGCTTGCTCGCCGTCGACGGGCATGCACGCCGACAGGCGCTGGGTGGTGAGCCGCGCGGCGGCGAGGTCTCGGCGCCGGCCGAAGACGAGGGGGTAGTAGTCGTCACCGTAGGTGCCCCAGGCGAGCCACTGCGAGCTGAGGTCGAGGGCCTCGGGCGTGGCGTCCGGGTCCAGGCCGGCCGCGCACAGCGGAAGGTCGAAGGCGGCGAGCTTGTCCTCGTCCCAGACACCCTCCTCGAGGATGCCCATCCGGTGCGACCACTCGGTCAGGCGGTGGCGGGCGCCGTCGAGATGCGGGCTGAGTTCCAGCCGGAACGGCATGTAGAAGTCGGGGAGCCGGGACGGGCCGACCTTCTCGTACGGCATGTGCGTGTAGGCACGCAGGCGTTCGGCGCCGGCCGCGGCGAGCAGCGCGCCGACGTCGGCGGCGGAGGTACCGGGGCCGGTCGGGGCCCGCCAGGGCGCGGTGGGCTCGGCGCGCTGGTTCATGTACCTGCTGGAGCGCATGTGCCATTCGTGGCCGCCGGACTGCCAGTCCTGCAGCCCCTGGGTGTACGCGGCGACCGCGGCGACCTCCTGCGGGGTGAGCCCCTTCTCCAGCGCCACGGCCGGGACCTCGGTGAAGGCGGTGTGCTCGAACTGGTGGAGCCGGGAGGTGAGGACGTCGTTGACGGTGTCGGCGGCCTCCTGGGTGGTGCAGCCGAAGAAGGTCTCCAGGACCAGGACACCGTTGCTGAGTTCGCCCTCGTCCTCGACCTCGCGCTGGTAGGAGAACAGGTCGTTGCGCAGGTGCACGGCGTCCGAGAAGGTCTCCATCAGGACCCTCAGCGGCCTCGACTCGGCCACGGACGCGGGTACTTCGGACGTCGCGTACTCCACCAGGCCCGACGACCAGGGGGCGCCGCCCACCTTGCGGCGCATCTCGATGTACTCGACCGGGTTGGCGACCCGGCCCTCGTTGATGTTGGACAGCTCCCAGAGGGACTCGTTCAAGAGGTGCTCGGTGGCTACGGAGAAGCGGCGGCGCCAGTCGGCGGACATCTTGGGCACCGTGCGCGTCCACAGGTCGGCGAGGCCCGCCTCGACCGGGTTCTGCGGCTCGGGCATCGGGGTCGACAGGTCCATCGGCATGAACAGCGGCAGCCGGTCCAGGTAGGCCTTGCCGCCGACGCGGTCCTGAGTGCGCTTGAAGATCTCCAGGAAGTGGTCGTCGAAGAAGAAGACCCACACGTACCAGTCGGTGATGAGGGAGAGGGCGGGGCCGTCGCATTCGGGGTGGGTGTAGGCGCAGAGCAGTCCGTAGTCATGCGCGTCCAGGTCGGCCTGCTCCCAGACCCCGGACCCCTCCAGCATGCCCATCTCGCGCGCCCACTGGACCGAGTGGGCGCGCGCCTCGTCGAGGTGCGGGTTCAGCCGCGCGGGATACGGCATGTAGAAGTGCGGGAGTTCGAAGGGCTGCTGCGTCATGGCCGGGGCCCTACCCCTGGGGCTCAAGTGGCATCCGCGGCGCGGCACATGATCACACCATCGCGTGAATCACGGATGAATCCGGGAGTTCTCGACGGGCCTTGTGGCGTTCATCTCTACGCGCGCAGACTTCTTCCACCTCAAGTGTCCCCCTCCCTTTCCGGAGTCGCGATGAACCCCACCGGACCACTCTCACGCCGCACGGCGCTCGCCTCCCTCGCCGGGGCGGCGCTGGCCACCACCGCGGCGTTCCCGGCCTCGGCGGCCGAGCGGCACGGCCGCCGGTCCGTACGGTTCGCCACCTTCAACGCCTCCCTGAACCGCTCCAACCAGGGCGCCCTGGTCACCGACCTGTCCACACCGGACAACGCCCAGGCGCGCAACGTGGCCGAGACCATCCAGCGGGTCGACCCGGACGTGCTGCTGATCAACGAGTTCGACCACGACGAGCAGGGCAGGGCGGTCCGTCTGTTCCTGCGCAACTACCTGGCCATCGGTCACAACGGCGCGAAGCCGGTCGACTTCCCGTACCACTTCACCGGACCCGTGAACACGGGCGTCGCCTCCGGTGTGGACCTCGACGGGAAGAATGGCGCGGTCACGACGCCCGGTTCGGACGCGTACGGCCAGGACGCGTACGGCTACGGCTGGTTCCCCGGGCAGTACGGCATGGTCGTGCTGTCGAAGTTTCCGATCGACACGCGCGCGGTGCGCACCTTCCAGCGCTTCCTGTGGAAGGACATGCCGAGCCACGTCATGCCCCCGGGCTACTACAGCGACGAGGCCCGCGCGATCCTCAGGCTGTCGTCGAAGAGCCACTGGGACGTGCCGGTGTGCATCGGGCACTCCACCGTGCACTTCCTGGTCTCGCACCCGACGCCGCCCACCTTCGACGGCCCGGAGGACCGCAACGGCCGCCGCAACCACGACGAGATCCGCTTGTGGGCCGACTACATCGGCGGGCGCCGCCGCAGCTCCTACCTCTACGACGACAAGGGCCGGCGCGGCGGGCTGCGGCCCGGGGCACGGTTCGTGATCGCGGGCGACAACAACGCCGATCCCTACGACGGTGACAGCTACGCCCACGCCATACGGCAACTGCTCGAACACCCGACGGTGAACCTCCCGGCCATCCCGCCGGCCAGCGCGGGCGGCGTTGAGGCCGCGAAGGTCCAGGGCGGTGCCAACGCCTCGCACATCGGCGACCCGGCGTACGACACGTCCGACTTCGGCGACACTGCTCCGGGGAACCTGCGCGTCGACTACGTCCTGCCGTCCAAGGGACTGATACCGGGCGGGAACGGCGTCTTCTGGCCGACGTCCGACGATCCGCTGTACCGGCTGGTCGGGAACGGGACGACGGTGCCGACGTCGGATCACCGGCTGGTGTGGCAGGACGTGCGCGTGGGCTGAGCGACGAAGCTGGGGGCCTGCGGCCCCCGGCCCTCTGTCGGTCTTCACCGATATGGGCCACCTTGGTCGCATGACCTCCTTCTCGCTCCCGCATGAGCTGCACGGCGAAGGTGCCCACAAGGTGTTCGCCGTGCACGGCTGGTTCGCCGATCGGTCCGCCTACGCGGGCGTCCTCCCCGACCTCGACCGTACGGAGTTCACCTACGCGCTCGTCGATCTGCGCGGCTACGGCGCCGCCAAGGACGCCGTCGGCGCGTACACAACAGCCGAGGCGGCCGTCGACCTGGTGGAACTGGCCGACCGGCTCGGCTGGGAGCGCTTCTCGGTGGTGGGGCACTCGATGGGCGGCGCGGTCGGACAGCGCCTCCTCGCCGTCGCCCCGCACCGGCTGCGCCGGCTGGCCGGGGTCTCGCCCGTGCCCGCGTCGGGGCTCGCGCTGCCGCCGGAGCAGTGGGAGATGTTCGCCGACGCGGCGCACAGGCCGGAGAACCGGCGCGCCATCATCGACATCACCACCGGTGGCCGCCGACCGGCCGCCTGGCTCGACCGTATGGTCGCCCGTTCGCTCGCCGTCAGCGATCAGAAGGCGTTCCGCGCTTGGCTGGACTCCTGGGCCGGGGAGGACTTCCACACGCGGGTCGAGGGCTCCTCGGTCCCCGCGCTCGCCGTGGCCGGCGCGCTCGACCCCGCCCTGTCCGCCGACCTGCTCCGGCAGACGTGGATGACCTGGTATCCCCGCGCCGAGCTGCACGAACTCACGGCCGCGGGCCACTACGCCATGGACGAGACCCCGCTGGAACTGATCCGCGTGGTCGAGGACTTCCTGCGCGCGGACGGCACGGACCACGCGGGCCAGGCGGACGGCACGGACCGCGTGAACGACGGCGAGCGGTCGTGACCGTCCACGACGCGCCGCCCGCCCCCGACGTCTTCGACCCCCGGCAGTACGCCGGGGGCGTCCCCTACGACGCCTATCGCGTCCTGCGCGACCACCACCCCGTGGTGTGGCAGGCGGAGTCCGAGGTGCTGGGCTGGCCGGCCGGGCCCGGGTTCTGGGTGGTGACCCGGCATGCGGACGTGGTGCGGGTGCTCAAGGACTCGGCGACGTACTCCTCGTACATCGGCGCGACCCAGATCCGGGACCCCGACCCGGACGACCTGCCGTTCATCCGCCGCATGATGCTCAATCAGGATCCGCCGGGGCACGGCCGGCTGCGACGACTCGTGAGCCGGGCCTTCACTCCCGGACGCGTCGAACGGTTCACCAGGGTCACGGAGCAGCGGGCCCGTACGCTCCTCGCGCGCGCCCTGGAGACGGCCCGCGGGGCGGACGCCACCGTCGATCTCGTCACCGCCGTGACCGACGACTACGCCCTGCTCAACCTCGCCGACCTGCTCGGCGTGCCGGAGGCCGACCGCGGGCTGCTGCTGCACTGGACGCAGCGGGTGATCGGCTACCAGGATCCCGACGAGGCGGGTCCCCCGGTGCTGGACGCCCACGGCAGGCCGGTCGATCCGAGGTCACCCACGATGCTGCGGGACATGTTCGGATACGCGCGCCAACTTGCCGCGCACAAACGGCGGTTCCCTGAGGACGACGTGATGACCACGCTCGCCCACGACGCCGGGCTCGCGGGGCTCGAACTGGAGATGTTCTTCTTCCTGCTCACGGTCGCGGGCAACGACACCGTCCGCAGCGCGGCACCCGGCGGGCTGCTGGCACTGGCGGAGCACCCGGAGTCGTACGAGCGACTACGGGCAGGACAGGTGGAACTCCGCACTGCCGTCGACGAGTTGCTGCGCTGGCATCCGCCGGTCCTCACCTTCCGCCGTACCGCCGTACAGGACACGGAGCTGGCCGGCCGGCGCATCCGCGCGGGCGACAAGGTGGTCGTCTTCCACGCCTCCGCCAACCGCGACGAACGGAGCTTCACCGACCCGGACCGGCTGGATCCGTCCCGCGCCCCGAACCCGCATGTCTCCTTCGGTGACGGCCCGCACGTCTGCCTGGGCGCGCACTTCGCGCGGCTCCAGTTTCGGGTGCTCTACCGGGAGACCCTGCGGGTCCTGCCGGAACTGCGGACGGCGGGACCCCCGAAGCGGCTGGTGTCGAACTTCATCAACGGCCTCAAGTCACTGCCGGTGCAGATCACTTGAGCGGGACGTACGGCCGGGACGCCGTCGTCACCTGCGCACCTGGATCAGCGCATGCGTCCCGCCCGTCCGCCACCGCTGCCCCTCCGCCGCCACCAGCGCCGCCTCCGTACGGGCGTCCAGGCCGGTGATCACGTCGGACTTCAGGGTGCGCAGGGCGGCGACGGGGCCCGGGAAGTAGGCGGTGACGTCGGCGAACGGCGTGGTCGGCGGCCAGCGGCGGTCGCCGACCAGGCGCCGGTAGTTGAGGTCGCCCTTGAGGATGGTGAGCGTGGCGGCGGCGAGCTCCTCGCGGAGGTCGCCGGACATCTCCGCGTACGGCAGCGGGGCGCAGGAGAAGGGGTGGGCGCGGACGGTGAGGCGGCCGTTCGTCATCGCCGACCAGAGGACCTGCCCGTAGGTGGCGGCCGCGCCCGGTGCCGCGGTCAGCCGGCGCAGGGCGTCGAGTACGTCGGTGTGCGTGGCGTCGGAGACGTAGTACGGGTACGGCTTGACGTGGAGGACGGCCCGTGCGATGCGCCCCTGGGTGAGGAGGCGGGCGATGAGGAGCAGGTCGGGGACGAGTTCACGGCCCGCGTTGTCGGCGATCAGACAGAGGGTGGCCGTGCCGGTGGCCGGAAGCAGCGACCACAGGGTCTCGCTGTCGTCGGCCACCAGCGGCGGGGTGTCCGACGAGGTCTCGTCCTGCGCGCCCGACAGCCGGAATCCCAGGTCCGCCCGGTTGCCCCAGAGGGAGCCGTGCAGCAGGGCCCGGTCCTGCTCGTCGGCGGGCCGGTCGGCGAGGGCGCCGAGTGCGGACAGTTCCTCGTCCGTCTCCGGAGCGTCGAGTTCCGCCGCCTTGGAGGGGCGGAAGGGGTCGATGCCCTGCCACGGCCCGGGGCTGAAGTAGCCGACGGCTTCGAGGAGTTGGCGGTAGAAGTAGCTCTCCGACCACAGCCACGGTACGTCGAACCAGGAGCGGCCGGTGCGCGCGTCGGCGGCCCAGGCCGTCCAGCGGTCGCGGTCGGGTGCGTCGGCGGGGAGCGGTTCGATCACGCCCTTGGTGCAGTTCGCGAGGAGCTCGTCCAGCGCGCGGTGCTGCTCGGGGCCGTACGGGAAGGACTCCCGCACCTGCCGGATGATGGCGGGGTGCCGTTCGGCGAGGACGCTGTGAGGGAACGAGCCGGGTTCGTTCCCGAGGAGGACGGGCGCGGGCGGGGTGTCGGACCTCTCGGGCATGCGCCTCACGGTACCGCGCGTGTCACACGGCTCATACGGCTCTGATCTCCCGCTCCAGCTGTGTCGCGAGCGTGAGGTAGCGGGCCCGGCGCGGTACCGGCACCAGGCCGCGGATCATGATGTGCCACATCTCGGCCACCCGCCGGGGCTGGCGTGCGACGGGTTCGAGGGAGCGGCCGACGACGCGGGTGCCGACGAAGAAGCAGACGAGGGAGTGCGCCGCGGCCTCGGCGTCGATGTCCGGGTGTATGTCGGACTCCTTGGCGGCGCCGAGGAGTTTGCGCGTGGTGATGTCCAGCAGCTCGGTGTAGGGGTGCCGCAGCGGGGGCCGTATCACCACTCCCCCGGTGGCCAGGCGCAGGCCGGCCCGGGGAATCGGGCCCTCGACGGACAGGCGGGCTATGCCGAACGTCGTTCGTATCAGGGCCTCCAGCGAGGTGTAGCCCCGGCCGTCCATCTCGGTGGCCACCTGGCGGGAGGCCCGGGACTGGAGTTCCATGATGGCCTGGGCGAGGTCTTCCTTCGCCGCGAAGTGGAAGTACAGGGCTCCCTTGGTGACTTGGGCCTGTTCGACGATGTCGCTGAGACTGGTCGATTCATAGCCGTGACGGTCGAACAGTTCGGCGGCGGCTGTGAGGATCGTGGTGCGGGTCTGCTCAGCGCGTAACTGCCTCGCCATCAGCTGGACACTCCTGACGGAAAAGAACGGGTCGTGCCGTTTGTTTCTTGCTCCCCACACGATAGCTCAGCACTCTCGCGTACCCACCCCGCACTCGAAGACCGTCGACTCCCCCTGCCGTCCCACCACTTGCACATCGGTGCCGTTCGCAGCCGACCGGCTCTCGGCCTCGATCCAAAGGGGCAGGTCAAGTTCGCCGTACTGATGGAAGACGGCATGGAACGAAGTCGGTGTGCGGTGCGCGGTCCCGGTCCGGGCCCGGGCGGCCTGGCGGGCGGCCTCCAGAAGGAGCATGCCGGGAACATGATCGAGCGGGTGGTCGAAGAAAACAGCATGCCCGGTATCGACACGCAGCTGCCAGCCGTCGGGGTGCCCGGCCGGGGCGAGGACGACGTCCGCGGGCAGGGCGCGGTCCACCGTGGCGGGCGGCAGACCGGGCGGGACCGGCAGCGCGGACACCGTGGCCGCGGTACGGCCGCCGCGCAGTCGGCGGTAGACGGCCGCGCTGGTCCAGGTGGCGGCCAGGTGCACGGTCGCGACCCGCTCCTCGCCCAGCCGTATCTCCGCGTCGTAGCGGAATCCGGCGGGGCGGCCGCCGCGCCGGGTGACGTCGGTGACCGTGATGTGGAGGACGGGTTGGGCGGGGGCGGCGCCTATGACCAGGTGCTCGGGACGCGTGGTGATCCGCAGTTCCCTGAGTACGAACTGGTGGCCCAGGGGGACCTCGTAGGCGGTGTGCGCGAGGAGTGCGCCGGCCTGGCGGACGGTTTCCGCGACGAGGAGCGGTTCGTAGGCCGAGCGGTCCGGCGACACGTGTAACTGATGAGCGCGCGGCCACTCGGCGAAGACCGTGAACCGGTCTGTGTCGATGCTGGTCGCGCCCGTGAGAAACGTTTCCGCGACCGAAGCGCGGTGGACGAGCTGGCGGGGTACGGTGGCGGTCATGCCCTCCGGTACCGCCGGGCTCTCGGCGAGCAGGGTCGTGGCGTGTGGCCGCGGATGAGGCATGTCCCCTCCTTGGGTCCCCCCGTATGTGCGCTGACAGACGGCGAGGTGCCCGTGCCGCGAGCGTTAGAGTACGAGGCGACCGGTTTGTTTTCAATGCGGCCTTGGGTCGCCCGGCAGTGCCCCGACCGCTCCGGCGCACGCCCGGCGCAGAGGCCAACTCGGCGCAGCGGAGGGGCTGTTATGGCGAGGCAGGAGCGCGCCATCCGAACGCGGAGGGTCATTCTCGAGGCCGCCGGAGCGGTCTTCGACGAGCACGGGTACACCGCGACGACCATCTCGATGGTCCTGGAGCGGGCCGAAGTGACAAAGGGCGCCCTGTATTTCCACTTCCCTTCCAAGGAATCCCTCGCCCAGGCCGTGCTGGACGAGCAGATGCCGTTCGGCGCGGTGCCACCGCAGTCGTGCAAGCTGCAGGAAGTGGTCGACATGACCTTCGCGTTCGGGCAGCGGCTGCTCGGCAACTCCCTGCTCAAGGGCAGCGTACGGCTGGCGGTGGACCAGTGCGCTCCGTCCGGCGTCGACCATTCCGGCCCGTTCCGGCAGTGGGCGGACGTTCTGGTCGGGTTGCTCGAACGGGCGCGTGAACAGGGCGAGTTGCTGCCCACCGTGGTGCCGCGGCAGACGGTGGAGATGCTGGTCGGGGCGTTCGCGGGAATCCAGTTGATGTCCCGCGCGCTGACCGACCGGGACGACCTGGCGGAACGGGTCTCGGTCCTGTGGGGTCACATCCTGCCGAGCATCGCGGTCCCGGGCCTGCTGCCCTGTATCGACCGGGAGCCCGACCGCGGGCTCCGTGTGCTGGCCGCCCTCGACAAGGCCGACACCGAGCGGGCCGTCGTGGACACGCCCGGCCGCTGAGCGTACGCGGAGCGTACGGAGCCGACCGGAGCGACGGTTTCCGCCCCGGCCGTTGGTGGTCGCAACCTATGGCGGGCCACCGGCCGTTGGTGGTCGCGACGTACGGCGGGCCGGCCGATGCCCCATCCGCACCGGCCGACCCGCCCGTTTGTGTACGCGCCCTTTCGAGGGCACGCGTTCGGTTGTCGCTACCAGATCGACTAGAAGGTCAGCTTCCAGCTGTTGAGCGTGCCCGTGTCCTGGGCAGCGGTGTCCTGGACGCGCAGCTTCCAGGTGCCGTTGGCGGTCTCACTGGAGGCGTTCACCGTGTAGGTGGTGCTGATGTTGTCCGCGGAGTCCGAGGAGCTGGACTTCAGGCGGTATGCCGAACCGTCCGGCGCCACCAGGTCGATGACCAGGTCACCGCGGTAGGTGTGGGTGATGTCCACGCCGACCTGGAGGGTCGACGGGGCGTTGCCGCTGCGGCCGCTGACCGCGATGGAGGACTCGATCGCGGAGGCGTTGTCCGGGATGGCGACGGCGGAGGTGCTGGTGAAGGTGGTGCCCCCCGTGGAGCCGCCGGAGCTGCCGCTCACCGCCTTCACCGTCTTGGCCGCGTCCGCCAGGCCCGAGCCGCAGCCACCGGAGCAGGTGCCGGGCAGCGTACGGGCGTTGGACTTGATCGCCGACTCGATCTGCGCCGGGGTCAGTGACGCGTTGGCCGACTTCATCAGCGCGGCCAGGCCCGCGATGTGCGGGGCGGCCATGCTGGTGCCCTGGTAGTACTCGTAGCTCTCGGTGGACGGTCCCTGGGAGCCGGAGTTCAGCGTGGACAGGATGCCGTTCGCGGTGACGGAGTTGGTCTCGCCGCCGGGCGCCGCGATGTCGACGACCGATCCGAAGTTGGAGTAGTAGGAGCGGTTCCCCTGGCGGTCGGCGGCCGCCACGCTGATGACGTTGTTGCAGCTGGCCGGCGAGTAGTTGGCGGCGTTCGCGTTGCTGTTGCCCGCCGCGACGACGACCGTCGTGCCACGGTTCACGGCCGCGTTGATGGCGCTCTGGGTGGCGGTCGTGCAGGCGCCGCCCCCGCCGAGGCTCATGTTGATGACCTTGGCGACGTTGGTGTTGGCCGGGACACCGGAGACCGAGCCGCCGGACGCCCAGGTGATGGCGTCGATGATGTCGGAGTCGTAGCCGCCGCACTGGCCGAGGACCCGCAGCGGCGAGACCTTCGCGCCGTACGCGATGCCCGCGACACCCTTGCCGTTGTTGGTGACCGCGGCGATGGTGCCCGCGACGTGGGTGCCGTGCCAGGAGGAGGTGGTGGCCGTCCAGTCGCTGGCGCACTGGCCGTCGGTGGTCCAGTCGCCCGTGTCGGCCGGGTTGCTGTCACGGCCGTTGCCGTCGTTGGAGACCGCGGTGTCGGAGATGAAGTCGTAGCCGCCGACGATGTTGGCGCCGAGGTCGGAGTGGGTGACGTAACCGGTGTCGATGACGGCGACGGTCACCCCGCTGCCGGTGGCGACGTCCCAGGCACCCGGCACGTTCATGCCGGCGGTGGCCTCGGACAGGTCCCACTGCTTGCCGTATTCGGTGTCGTTGGGCGTGGCCAGCGGCTTGTTCAGCCGGTCCGGTACGACATAGGCGACCTGCGGGTCGGCCTGGTACTCGGCGACGACGTCGGCGACATCGCGCTTGGTGAGCTTCTCGCCCAGGTCGACGAGGGCGGCGCCGGAGCCGAGGCGGCGCTGGAAGTCGAGGTCCTCGCCGGCCTCCTTGCCCTTGGCGGCGGCGTCGGCCTCGGCGGCCTTGTTCGACTTGGCCTCGGCGGCGCCGGACTTGTAGCCGACGATGAGGCGCGAGGCCGGGGTGCCGGGAGCGGCCTCGGTCCGGTCCGCCGGGACGGGGGCGGCGGCTTCCCGGGTGGGGGAATCCTGGGCCACGGCGACCGAGGTGGTGGCAGCCGTGAAGAGCGCGGCGGAGACCGCGGCGACTGATATCAGCTTCCGTCTGAGGGAGTCAGAGGTACGCAAGGGTGTGCCCTTTCGTGGCCGGCCGTTCTCCGGGCAGCGCGGAGCGGCGGTCGATTCGCTTCATCCTCGAAGCGGCGGGGGGTACGCCGAGAAGGCGGATGGGGGCAGTGCAACGAACGCAGGTGGGGCGGTGCGAAGTGCGGGGCGCGGCAGCCGGCCTGGCGCGAGCTACGACCCGTTCGGGGTTACCTGTGGGTCGGCTGTGGTCGAACGATAGGCAAAGAGAAGGTCATCGGGATACAGGGGAAACCCTCGATCCGGCCGGAAACCCACCCTCTACGTCGTCCGGTTGACCGGTTTGGGCGGGCTCCGCCCGGTTCGTCGGGCAATGAACGCGCCGGGCCGCTTTCCCGTACTGCACGAGGACCCTTCCCGCCCCGGCCGAGGAGACGTTCCGGATGTCCCGGATGCCCTGGATGAGATCACAATGCGCCGCCCTGGCGGCCACCGCCGTCACGCCGCTGCTGCTCACGGTGTGGGCGGCGGGCCCCGCCCGTGCGCACGGTGCGCCGACGGATCCGGTCAGCCGGGTATACGCCTGCTCCCCCGACGGCGGCAGCGCGTCCCGGTCGGCGGCGTGCCGGGCGGCGGTCGCGTCGAACGGGGCGCCCTTCACCGCCTGGGACAACCTTCGGATCGCCAACGTGAACGGCCGGGACCGGCAGGTCGTGCCCGACGGACAGCTGTGCAGCGGCGGACTTCCCGCCTACCGCGGCCTGGACCTCGCCCGCGCCGACTGGCCGTCGACCCGGCTCACGCCGGGCTCCGCTCTGACCATGCGGTACGTCTCGACGATCCCGCACACCGGCACGTTCAAGCTCTACCTCACCGAACCCGGCTACGACGCGGCCAAGCCGCTGTCCTGGTCCGACCTCCCGGAGAAGCCGTTCGCGGAGGTGAAGGACCCGGCGTTGACGGACGGGGCGTACCGGATCAGGGCGACGCTGCCGTCCGACCGCACCGGGCGCCATGTGCTGTACACGATCTGGCAGAACAGCAGCACGCCGGACACGTACTACTCGTGCTCGGATGTGGTCTTCCCGGCCGGGCAGGACGGAGGCACCGAGGAGAGCGGTGGCGCGGAGGGCGACGGCAAGGAGAGCGGCGGCGAGAGCACGGCTTCCGCCGCGGCGAACACGGATCGCGACAACGGCCGTACGACGGCCGGCCCTTCGCCGGCGACCGAGCCGCGCCAGACCGTCTCGCCGACGCCGTCCGCCCCCGCCGGCGCCGAGAGCCGGCGCACGCGGAACACCGCCGCGCCCGACAGCACGCCGGTGGCCTCCACCGGCGGCGCCGGTACGGGGCCCTCGACGCCACTGCTGGCGGGCGGCGCCGCCGCGGTGCTGGTGCTCACCGGGGGCGCCGCCCTGGCGCTGCGACTGCGCAGGAGGTGAACTCCTGGGCAGCAGACGTCAGTTGACGTAGACCGCCGCACCGCTGCCGGTCACCGGGGCGTACTTGGCCGTGAAGTAGCCGTTGGCGAAGCAGAGGGACGAGCCGGAGACCTTGGTGAACTGCGCGGCGGCGAAGTTGATGGTGTTGTCGTCGTTGCTCGCCGTGCCGGACAGGCTGGGGGCCTGGTAGACGCAGTTGATGCTGCCCAGCAGGGTCCGCAGGACGACCGTCGTCTGGATAGTGGAGCCCGCGGCCGGGGTGACGGTGACGGTGCCGTCGGAGGACACGGCGGCGCTGTACGGCAGGTTGTTGACCGTGATGCCGGTGACGCCAAGCACGCCGACCACGTTGGCGGTGCAGCTGGCGGCGTCGAAGGTGTGCGCGGAGACCGACTCCGTCGCGGTGCCGGGCGCGCCGGGGTTGTCCGTCACGGTGGCCGTGAACTGCGACGACGTGCAGGAGATACCGCTCGTACCGCTCGCGCTGGAGTAGAACGTGGCGGCGGTGCCGCTCGCCAGCGGCACGGTGAGGACCTCGCCGGCCGCGACGGCCGTACCGCCGACGGAGCCGGTGGTGAGAACGGTGCCGTCGGCGGCGGACGCCGGGGCAGCCATGGGGAGGGTGAGGGCTGCGACGGTGCCGGCGAGGGTGAGGAGGGTGCGGGTGCGCATGGGGTGTACCTCGGCTTTCGTTGCGGGGGTGTGCCCTTAGGACAGCTGCGCTGCTCAGGGGGTTGGGGGTGGGGTGGTTCGAGGTGGGGGGTTCGGGGTGGGGGGTTCGGGGTGGGGGGGTCGAGATGGGAGGTGCGGGCGCATGCAGGTGTGGGCCGTTGCCGGTCCGTGACGCCTTCTCCGTACGTCACGGACCGGCGACGGCAGCCCGCCGGTGACCGGCCGGAGACCCTGGGGAGGGCTCCGGCCGGACCGGGCGGGGGGCGTCCGGCACGGACCGAGGGGGGAAGCGACCGTGACGGCGCCGTGGAGTGATCTCGCGGAATGTGAAGGACATCAGGTCCGGGAACGCGGGCAGAGGCCACGCGACGGCGGATCCGGCGCCACGGATCCAGGGGGGAGCCAGGGCAAGTTGTAGACCTGAGGGTCAGTCAACGTCAAGGCACTGAAAGGGAGTTGATGTTCTTTGTGGGCGCTCTGAGGCTCCATCGGAAGCCCGTGAGGCACAGGCGGCACACAACCAACACCCTTTTTCCACAACTGCCTTGACCCTTGAGTGTAACCACCGGTAACTTCCCGGCAGGCTACTGCGGAGTACGAGAAAGCCCTTGCACCCGCCGGGAGTTGCGAGGGGCGTGCGCCGTGGGCGCTGTCCGCGCCAGGACAACGTGCCGCTGATGCCCTACCCGCACTTAATGCACCTGGGAGCAGTTATGGCCTCGTCCTCGGACGTCACTTCGTCCGCCGACAACACCCCTGAGAACCCGGTAAGCGGTTCCGTTTCCGAAGCGTCCGAAGCGTCCGAAGCGTTTGAAACCCCCGACGGTCCCGCGAGACGCGGGCGGGTCCGCGCGCGCCGGGCCGCCGTGATGGCGGTACCGGCCACCCTGGTCGCCGGCGCGCTCGCGGTGCTCACCGCCGAGGGTGCGCTGGGCGTGCAGTTCGCCATCTCCGGTATGCCCTTCACCGTCACCGCGACCGAGCTCAACGGCACCGGGTTCGAGCAGTTCGGCGGCCTCGACGAGATGGCGCCGGGCAGCCCCAACGCGGGGGACACCGACGGGCAGGTGCTGGTCGTCACGTCCGCGATCAAGAACGCGACACTCACGAAGCTGTGCCAGAGCGTCGACCTCGGTGGCACGAACCTGCTCATCACGGCGGGCGGTGGGGCGGAGAAGGTGTCCGCGAGCGATCTGACCACCGACTCGACCGAGCTGTCGGGTGACGCGGCGTTCACCAACATCGAGATCGGCAACGACGCGAGTACGTTGACCAAGGCCGGGGTGAAGGGGCCGATCGGTGTCTTCAGCCAGCAGGCGGACACCGTGCGCATCGCCAATCTGCGGCAGACCAACTATGCGACGACTGCGGGGGTGTTCAAGCTTCCGGGCCTGAAACTCCGCTTCAGTAGCACGGGTTGCTGATGGGTTCGCGTACGGGTTTCCGGTCGGCCTTCCGTCGTTGGCGGGCCGACCGGCCGTTCTGGGGCGGGGTGTTGCTCGCGCTGGGCGGGGCGGAGGTTCTGCTCACCATGAAGGCGTCCATGAAGGTCATGCTGCATGCCGGTATGCAGGGGCTGGCCGGGTATCTGCTGCCGACGCTGATGGTGCTGCTCGGGCTGCTGATCCTGTTCAATCCGGCGCAGCGGCTCTTCTACTCGATCACCGGGGTTCTGGTGGCGCTGGGGACCTGGCTCACGTCGAATCTGGGCGGGTTCTTTGTGGGGCTGCTGTTGGGGATCGTGGGGAGCTGTCTGGCGTTTGGGTGGCTTCCGGACCAGGAGCCTCGGCGGCGTCGTCGTCGGAAGAGCGCGGTGGTTGCTCCGCAGGCTGGGGAGCCCGCCTGAACCGGGTTCCTCGGCTTTCCGTCGGCCGCCGGGCCGTGGCGCGAGAGCGCCATGGGGGGCGGTGAGGTTCGGCGGGTGCGGGTGCGTGGGGGCTGGTCGCGCAGTTCCCCGCGCCCCTGGGTGGGCATGGGGCCGTCGGCTTTCGAGGGGCCCGGAGGTGATGTGTACGTACGCCTGCGGCCAACTTCCCAGTTCATTCGAGAAGTTGACAGACTGAGCCCGGCCCGCCCCCCGCGTCCCGGAGGCCTCATGTCTGACGATTCGATTGATGCCGAGACCGCGCACTCCGCACGGATCTACGACTACATCCTCGGAGGGAGTACGCGGCCCGGGGGATGCCGATGCGGCCGCGCACCCTGTCGGAGGCCGGGGAGTTCTTCACCGGTCTGGACCTCGCCGAGTTGAGGCGATGGCGAGTCTGTTTGCGAGTGCAATCAGTGGGCCGACCGGCCTCCCGCCAGCGGTTCATCACGATGTGGCAGCAACGACTCACGCCGTGTGGTAGCACACTTGACTACCCGTGGTCACACGCGATTGGCTCCGCCCCAGCGAGAGTTCACCAGGTCGGGGCCCTCCCCGTTCGACTCCGGCCGCGCTCTCGTTCGTTCCTCCGGCTCGGCCGCACAGCGAGGTGCCGCACCCTCATGAAGACCCCACCCCCCTCCTCCGTTCTCACTCGCGTCGCGGTCGTCACGGCCGCCGCCTGTCTGCTGCTGGCCGGCTGCTCCGCCGTCGACGCGACCGACGACGCGTCGGGCGCGGACACGGCGGGCACCCCACGGCTGAAGGTCGCCCTCATCGCCCACGGAGGCGAGGGGGACGCCTTCTGGGGGCTGGTGCAGAAGGGTGCCCAGGCGGCGGCCGCCAAGGACAGCATCGATCTGACCTACGCGAACGACTCCGATCCCGCGGGCCAGGCCGAGTTGATGCGGGACGCGATCCGCCAGAAGGTCGACGGCATCGCGGTGACGCTGGCCAAGCCGACGGCGATGGCCGGTCCGGTCGCCGAGGCGCGGGCTGCCGGCATACCGGTGGTGGGCCTCAACTCCGGTATAGACGAATGGCAGTCCGCGGGTCTCCTCGGCTACTTCGGCCAGGACGAGAGCGTCGCGGGCCGCGCCGTCGGCGACAAGCTGGACGACCTCAAGGCCGAGCACGCCCTGTGTGTCATCCACGAGCGCGGCAACGTCGCCCTGGAGGCCCGCTGTGCGGGTGTGAAGAAGGCGTTCCGCGGCGACACCGACAACCTCTACGTGGACGGCACCGACATGGACGCGGTGACCGACGCCGTCGCGACGCGCCTCTCCCAGGACCCGAGCATCGACGAAGTCGTCACCAACGGCGCGCAGTTCGCGCTCGCCGCGGTGAAGTCGGCACAGGAGGCGGACAGCAAGGCCCATGTCGCGACCTTCGACCTCAACCAGGACCTGGTCAAGGCGGTGCAGGGCGGCGATGTGCAGTTCGCGGTGGACCAGCAGCCATATCTCCAGGGCTACCTCGCGGTGGACTCGCTCTGGCTCTACCGGACCAACGGCAACACCCTCGGCGGTGGCGAGGCTCCCGTCCTCACCGGGCCGGCGTTCGTCACCAGGAGGAACGTCGCCTCGGTCGCGGAGTTCGCCGCCAACGGAACCCGCTGACCGGACAGTTCCGCCGACGGTGTCGCCAAAGAATCGGTCACGCGTGACGTGTGCGGTCACATGTACGGATAGCATCCTGCGCATCCCCTGTGACGTGCCGGACACGCCGCCACCCTTGGCGCTCGTCCCCCTTCCGCTTCCGTCATCGCTGATCGCCCTAGGACGACAATGTCTCCACGGACAGGTCCCCGGCGCCGCCTCGGCTCCATCCGTCTCTCCCTGATCCTCCTGGCGCTGGTGCCCAGCGTCACGCTCGCCGCCGTCTGGAGCGTGACGACGATCCAGATGTTCTCGGAGGGCCTGCGGCTGCGGTCGCAGACCGGGCTGAGCAAGTCGACCGGGGCCATGGGCACCGAGGCCACGCTCGCGTTGCAGCAGGAGCGCAGCTACTCGGCCGTATGGCTGGCCTCGCGGCAGGAGGAGGCCCGCACCGCGCTGGACGCGCAGCGGAGCAGGACCGACAAGGCGGTCGCCAAGCTCCTGGCCCGGTCGGAGGAGATCCAGCAGGCGCCCTCGCGCATCAAGGACCGGCTGTACTCGGTCGTCGCGTCCGTGAGCAGCCTGGAGTACTACCGGGGTCAGGTGGACAACCCCACCGACATCCCCGCCGTGCAGGCGCTGGGCCAGTACACGTCGATCATCGACGACCAGATCCACGCCTTCCAGGAGCTCTCCCAGGTCGACGACGGCGACCTCACCTCGCAGGCCGGTCCGCTCGTCTCACTGGAGCACGCGGCGGAACTGATGTCCCGGGAGGACGCGCTCCTGACGCTGGCCTCGCCGTCGAAGAAGATGAACGAGAAGACCTGGACCGAGTACGCCGAGCTGGTGAACACGCGCCGCTGGCTCGTCCAGGACCAGATCCTTCCCTCGCTCACCGGGAGCGCGAAGGCGGAGACCGAGCGGATCCTGGCGACCCCGCAGTGGCGCACCCTGGAGACCGTCGAGGACCGGGTGCTCGCGGCCCGGGCGGCGGCTCACGCCGAGGGCGACATCGTCGTTCCCGACGCGCAGAAGGAGTGGCGGGCCGCGCTGATCAAGGTCTCCGACGAGTACGAGGTCCTGATCCGGCAGCAGACGACGGCCCTGCTGCAACGCAGTGGCGACAACGCGCGCGGCCTGCTGATCAAGGCCGCGTCGCTGAGCGCGGGCGGACTGGTCGCGCTGCTGCTGTGCGTCTGGATGTCCTGGCGGATCACCCGCTCGCTGTCCCGGCGCCTGCACGGCCTGCGCGAGGCCACGCTGAGCCTCGCCCAGGAGCGGCTGCCCGACGTGGTGGCCCGACTGGAGCGGGGCGAGACGGTCGACGTGGAGCTGGCGACCCCGCCGCTGGACTACGGTCATGACGAACTCGGCCAGGTCGCCAAGGCGTTCAACACCGCGCAGCGCACCGCCGTGCACACCGCCGTGGAACTCGCCGACACCCGGCGCGGCTTCCAGAAGGTCATCCTGGGCATCGCCCGGCAGAGCCAGAACCTGGTGAACCTCCAGCTGACCAAGCTGGACGCGCTGGAGCGCGCGCACCAGGACCCCGAGGTCCTCAAGGGCCTGTACGAACTGGACTCCACCGCCAGCCAGTTGCGCCGCTACGAGGAGAACCTCGTCATCATCAGCGGCGAGCGGCCCGGCCGCAGCTGGAGCGAGCCGGTCGCGCTGATCGACATCCTGCGCAGTGCCGTCGGCGAGGTCGCCGAGTACCAGCGGGTGGAGGTGCACACCGAGGAGGAGGTGCATCTCGCGCCGCCCGCGGTGGCGGACGTCATCCATCTGCTGGCCGAGCTGATCGAGAACGCCACTCAGTACTCCCCCGCGCCCGCGCCGGTCGGGGTGCGGGCCGCGATGGTGGCCAAGGGGCTGGCCGTGGAGGTCGAGGACCGTGGCCTCGGGCTGTCCGAGGAGGACTACGCCTCGTTCAACGCCCAGTTGGCCGAGCCCCCGCAGTTCGACGTGGTGGCGCTCGCCGACGATCTGCGGCTCGGCATGTTCGTGATCGCCCGGCTCGCGCGGCGGCACGGCATCGCGGTCACGCTGCGCTCGTCGCCGTACGGCGGCACCACGGCGATCGTGCTGATCCCGCACGATGTCGTGGTGCGGGACGTGCCCGTCCCGGACCGGGCCGAGGTGGAGCACGCCGGGGCCGCCGAGCCGGAGGAGCCGGTAGGGGAGTCCCGCCCGGTCGTCCCGGCCCGCACCGTGTCCGAGCGTGCCGCCGCGCCCGAGCGGACCGCCGCTCCCGCCGTCCGCCGCGACGGCCTCTCCCCGCTGCCCCGGCGTGTGCCGCAGACCAGCCTGGCCGCCGAGCTGCGTGAGGAGACCCCGTCCGCCGAAGAGGACGGGTGCACCGACGACTTCACCGCCGAGCGTGCCGCCGCTTCCCTCGCCTGCTTCCAGCGGGGGACGCTCCAGGCCCGTGACGACGGCGACCATGAGGCACCGCACGCGCCCAAGGCCGAGGACCAGCGGGTCCCGGCCACTCGGGGGGCGCGTGACAACGGTGCCGGGGAGGAGCCGTCCAAGGCCGGCCCGGCCCGTTCGGCCTCCTCCCTCACGTCCTCCACTCCGCCCGCCGACCGTTCATGAAGGACATCGCCATGACACGCCCCACCCCCGCCACGGACACCCAGCTCGATCAGTTGCTCACCGGACTCGTGGAGCGGGTCGCCGACGTCAACCACGCCGTCGTGCTCTCCGAGGACGGTCTGGTGGTGAGCAAGTCGACCGGGTTCCTGCGCGACGACGCCGAGCGGCTGGCGGCGACCGCGTCCGGGCTGATGAGCCTCAGCAAGGGCGTCAGCATGGACTTCAGAGGCGGGCCGGTGCGGCAGGCGCTGATCGAGATGGCCAACAGCTATCTGATCCTGACCTCCGCCGGGCCGGGCGCCCATCTCGTCGTCCTCACCAACCAGGGCGCGGATGTCGGTGTGGTGGCGTATCAGATGAACATGCTGGTGAAGAAGATCGGCGAGCATCTGTCGGCGGCGCCGCGGGCCCATGTCGGCCCGGGCGCGTGAGGTGGGCCCAGACGATTCGGCGGGCCGGCTGGTACGTCCCTTCACCCTGACCGGCGGCCGGACCCGGCCAAGCCGTACCGACTTCACCCTGATCACGACGGTGACGGCGGTGGATCCGCCGCCGGAGCGGGCGCCGCGTCCGCAGCCGGAGCAGACGCGGATCCTGCGGTACTGCGCCCGGCCGATCGCCGTGGCGGAGCTGGCGGCCCATCTCGACCTTCCGGTGAGCGTGGTCGCCATCATGCTCTGCGATCTGCTGGAGGCGGGTCTGATCACCCTGCACCCGCCGCACCCCGTCACCCCCCGCACCCCGGACCTGGACCTGCTGCAGAAAGTGAGGGACGGCCTTGGCCGGCTCTGACCCCACCGTGGAGGCGGTCGCGCCTCCCGACACGGTCAAGATACTCATCGCCGGCGGTTTCGGCGTCGGCAAGACCACCATGGTCGGGTCGGTCAGCGAGATCGCCCCGCTGCGCACCGAGGAGCCTCTCACCGCCGCGGGGCTGGGCATCGACGACCTCAACGGCATCGAGGAGAAGCGGGCCACCACCGTGGCCCTGGACTTCGGCCGGATCACCATCAGCCAGGAGCTGGTGCTGTATCTGTTCGGTACGCCCGGACAGCAGCGGTTCTGGTTCATGTGGAACGACCTGTCGATCGGCGCCCTCGGAGCGGTCGTCCTGGTCGACGTGCGCCGACCGGAGTCCAGCTTCGCGGCGATCGACTTCTTCGAACGCCGGGGCATCCCCTTCGTCGTCGGCGTCAACGGCTTCTACGGCGCCCACCCCTACCCCGCCGAGGAGATCAGGGAGTCCCTGGCCCTCCCGGAGCACGTACGGGTGCTGCTGTGCGACGCCCGCGAGCGCGAGTCGAGCCGTGACGTACTGATCGCCCTGATCGACCAGTTGATCGCGGACGCCCGCGAGGCGAGCTGAGCCGCGAGCGGTCACGTCCGAGTGGCGGAAATCCGCCAAGGATGACCATGTGATTGACGCGCCCTCAACTCTCTCCTACTTTCTGGTCGATTAACCGAACCTCGTTCGAAATGTCGACCAGATCTCCACCAGAGACAACCAGAGAGCCGTAAGGCAAGCCCCCCGGCACCCCTCCCTCCGCCCCCCTGGAGAGCCGCATGACACACCCCTCCCGCAGACACTTCCTCGGCATGGCCGCCACCGTCCCGTTGGCCGCGACCGGTGCCCTCACCCTCGGCGCGGGAACGGCCCACGCCGCCGACTCGGCGTACGCGATGGTCTACTTCACCGAGTCCAACACCATGCTGGAGGCGGACTACAACCTCCATCTGGCCGTCAGCACCGACGGTCTGCGGTGGACGCCGCTCAACCAGAACGCCCCCGTCGCCACCCCCACCCTCGGTGCCCGCGGTCTGCGCGACCCGTTCCTGCTGCGCAAGCAGGACGGCACGTTCACCGTCCTGGCGACCGACCTGAGCGGCACGGACTGGACCCGCACCAGCGTCAACATCCACGTCTGGGACTCCACCGACCTGCGCACCTTCACCGGCTACCGGCTGCTGAAACTGCACGACATGACCACCACGCACAGCTGGGCGCCGGAGGCGTTCTGGGACGCCGCACGCGGCCAGTACGGCATCCTCTACTCGTCGGTGAACAGCAGCGGCCACAACGTCATCATGGTCAGCTACACGACCGACTTCCGTACGACGACGAACCCGCAGGTCTTCTTCGACCCCGGCTACGACGTCATCGACGGAAACCTCACCGTCGGGGTGAACGGCGTCAACTACCTCTACTTCAAGCGCGCGGGCACCCTGGTCGGAGCCCGCTCGACGAGCCTGAACCCCGGCAGCTTCACCCCGTTCAGCACGGCGGTGAACCACGGCGGCACCGAGGCCCCCACGGTGGTCAAGTCCCTGACCAGCAACACGTGGTACCTCTGGGGCGACACGTACACGCCCAACGGCGTCTTCTACGTCTGGCAGACGAACGACCTGGCCTCCGGGACCTGGACGGCGCTGGACCAGAAGCTCTACACCCAGCCGCTCAACTCCAAGCACTGCGGCATCCACCCGATCACGTCGACCGAGTACAACAACCTGATCGCCAAGTGGGGCGCGCCGGCCTGGAACCGGCTCAAGTCGTACAACTACCCGGCGCGTTACGTCCGGCACAGCGGCTTCGCCGGCCGGATAGACCCGTACCCCTTCGACCCGTTCCCGGACTCCCAGTGGAAGCTGGTGCCGGGCCTCGCGGACGCCTCCGGGGTGTCCTTCCAGTCGGTCAACTACCCGAGCCGCTATCTGCGGCACTACAACTACGCCCTGCGCCTCGACACGAACGACGGCACGTCGACGTACGCCGGGGACGCGACCTTCTACCGGACGGCCGGGCTCGCCGACTCCTCCTGGTCGTCGTTCCGCTCGTACAACAACCCGACCCGCTACATCCGGCACGCGGACTACGCCCTGCGCATCGACCCGGTCTCCACGGCCACCGAGCGCCAGGACGCCACCTTCCACGTCGGCTACTGAGCGGCAGCACAGCGGGGTTGTGACGAGTAACCGTCACAACCCCGCGAGAGCCTGCCGAGTCCGCCGGAGGTCAGGCCAGACCGGCCGACTTCAGCCAGGCCTTCGCCACGTCCAGCGGGTCCTTGTTCTCCAGCTGCACCTGGGAGTCCAGGTCGAGCAGTGTCTTGGTGTCCAGCTTGGCCGAGACCGCGTTGAGCGCGTCGACGCCCTCCTGGGAGAGGCCGCTCTTGTAGACGAGCGGGGTCACGTTGGCGAAGCCGAAGAGGTTCTTCGGGTCCTTCAGGACGACGAAGCCCTCCTTGGTGATGGTCGGGTCCGTGGTGAAGATGTCCGCGGCCTGCACGGTGTTCTTCGTCAGCGCCGCCTGGGTCAGCGGCCCGCCCGCGTCCAGCGCCTTGAAGGACTTGAACTCCAGGCCGTACTCCGACTCCAGGCCCTTCAGGCCCTGCTGGCGGGTCTGGAACTCGGGCGAGCCGCCGATCACCAGCTCCGGGGCGATGTCCTTGAGGTCCTCGAGGCTGGAGTCGGCGGTCAGCTTGTACTTCTTCGCCGTCTCGGCGTTGACGCTGACGGAGTCCTTGTCCTCGGCCGGCGAGGACTCCAGCAGCGTCAGCTTCGCGTCCAGCTTGCCCTTCACCGCGGTGTTCACGGCGTCGGCCGACTTCTGCTCCGCCTTCGGGTCGAGGTAGGCGAGCAGTGAGCCGTTGTACTCCGGCAGGACCGTGACGGAGCCGTTCTTCAGCAGGCCGTAGGTCGTCTCGCGGCTGCCGATGTTGGGCTTGTAAGTGACCTTGACACCCTTGGCCTTGAGGGCCTCGCCGTAGATGTCGGCGAGCAGGATGCTCTCGGCGAAGTTGTTCGAGCCGACGACGACGGTGTCACCGCTCGGCTTGTCCTCGGCGAGGGGGTCGGACTTGTCGTCGGAGGAGGAACATCCCGCCAGCAGCGCCGCCGTGGCGGCGAGCGCGACGGCGGCCGCGCCGGGATGGTTCCTGAGGGACCTGCTGCGTGTGGCGGTGAAAGTCACGATTCCCGTTCCGGATTCAGGGGGGTTGGGAGAACTCTTCCACTGATCCAATCCAGCGCGTTCTCGGTCAGTCAAGAGCGGTCAGGTCACCGATTGGCCTCAAAAATCGGAAGGTAACGGGCAGTTGCGCTCTGATGTGAAGGCGGGACGGTTGGGGTGCAGGGGGTCGTAATGGAATCTTGACGTACAGTTCCGGTCACGGAGATCAAGGGGCGGTACCGTCCCCCGCAGAAAGCCGTTTCATACTTGATCAACAACGGTCACGTGCGACCTTCGCGCGCCGTGCGACGCCCACGAAGGAGGCAGGGTGGCCACTCGTGAAGTGGGCGTGCCCCGTCCGCGTCGTATACATGGCTTCGCCGACCGCTGGCCGTTCCGCCGCAAGCTCAACCTCCTGGTCGGTGTGCCGCTGACCTTGGTCGTGGCGCTCCTCGCCTATCTCATCGCCGGCCAGACCGCGCAGTCGCGCGACGCCGCCGACGCCGCCCGGCTGGTCCGCGAGAGCGTCGAGGTCGCGACCCTCGTCGACCGGCTGGCCGCCGAACACCAGCAGGCGATCCTGCTCTCCGTGCGGCACGAGGCCGCCAGGGGCAGTGAGCCCTCCTCCGCCGCCTACCGCACGGCGCAGTCCAGCGTGAACCTCCAGGTCCAGCGGGTGCGCGAAGCGTTCGGGGAACAGCTGCCGGAGACCGAGTCGCAGGCCCTGCGCGGGGTCGAGGGCCTGAGCAGCCTGCGCGACACCGTCGAGCGGGGCTATCTGCCCGCGAGCAACATCGACCCCGCCTACACGCACGCCGCGCAGGGGCTGATCGACGGCCTGGCCCTGGACCGCAACCCCGATCTCGCGACCACCTTCACCGGCAGCCTGCTCGACTCGCTGCTGCGCGCGGGCGCCGCCCACAGTGCCTTCGAGACGGGCGTCTTCTCCGCGTCGACCGGTGACTCCAACGCGCTCATCGAGTTCATCGCCGCGATCGGCGCCTACGACGAGTACACCCACCAGGCCGAGCGCTTCGCCCGGTTCGCCACCGAGGCACAGGCCGACACGCTCGCCGGGATCAAGTACACCCAGTCACAGACCACCATCAGCCGGCAGTACGCCGAGCTGCAGATCGACCCGGGCGCGGTGCAGGCCGACTCGCCCGCCGAGATCCGCGAGTCGCTCGCGGAGGCGCTCGATTCCTACGGCGCCTACCGCGACCAGGCCAGGACCCGGCTGGCGATCACCACCTCGCTCATCGGCCAGATCGCCGACCAGGCCGAGAGCGCCTCGGACACGGCGGCGTGGCGCGCGCTCCTGCTGCTGGGGCTCGCCCTGTTCGGCTTCGCCCTCTGGCTGGTCCTCGCCATGCTGGTCCGCCGCTCGGTGGTCCGCCCGGTGCAGGCCCTCACGGGTGCCGCGCGGCAGGTCGCCGAGGTCGCCGAGCGGGAGCTGGCCCGGGTGGCCGACGACGACGCCGAGGACGACGGCCCGCCCCTGCTGGCCGCGATGCCGGTCACGGCACGCGACGAGATCGGCGAACTCGCCGAGACGTTCAACCAGGTGCAGACGATGGCCGCCGCGCTGCTGGAGCGGCAGGTGCTCAGCCGGCGCAACGTCGCCGAGATGTTCGGCAACGTGGGCCGCAGGGTCAGCAACCTGACCACACGCCAGCTGTCCCTGATCGACGCGGTGGAGCGGGGCGAGACGGATCCCGCGCTCCTGGAACGGCTCTACTCCATCGACCACATCGCGGTCCGCCTGCGCCGCAACGCCGACAGCCTGATGCTGCTCGCCGGCATCCACGAGACCGTCCTCGACTCCGGTCCCAGCGCGCTCACCAACGTCGTACGCGCCGCGCTCGGCCAGATCGAGGGCTACCAGCGTGTGGAGCTACGCGCGCGGACCGAGGCCATGGTGGAGCCGGAGGTCATCGGCGACCTGACGCTGATGGTGGCCGAACTCGTCGAGAACGCGGTGTCGTTCTCGCCTGAGGGCAGCCCGGTCGAGGTGACGGTGGCGATGTCCGGCAACGACGCGGTGATCGTCGTCTCCGACCACGGTCTGGGCATGACCCCCGAGCGCCTCGACGAGGAGAACGCCCGCCTGATCCGCCGCGAACGGCTCGACCTCGTACCGACGAAGGTGCTCGGCCTGTTCGTGGTCGGCACCCTGGCGCGCCGCTGGGAGATCACGGTCACGCTGTCGCGGACGCCGGGTGGTGGCGTGACGGCCGAGGTGACGGTGCCGACGTCGCTGCTGGTGACGGGGAGCACGACGGGGTCGACGGCTACGGCGGCCCTGGCGGCGGTCTCCGCCGACACGACGCGCCTCGCCACTACGTCCGCCGTTGCTACGCCCGCGGTTGCTACGCCCGCCGCCGGAACGTCCGCCACCACCCAGCCTTCGGCCCTCGCCTCCGGGCCCCGGCCGTCTGCCTCCCTGCCGGGGGATGCCGTACGGCGGGACGGCGGTGCACCCGACGACACGGGTGGCGACGGGCTGCGGCCGCTGCCCCGACGGGTCTCGCACCGCGGATCGGCCCCGCAGGGACCGCCGTCGGGCACCGGCGACGGCGACGCGACACCCGTCGACCACGCCCGCGCCGACCAGCCGGAACCGGCCGTCGCCGCGACCCGCCCCCTCCGTCGCCGCGTCCGCGGCGCGACCCTGCGGACGACCGCCGAGGCCTCCGAACGGCAGGCGGCGCTGCGGCAGGAGGCGCGGACGCTCGACGCGGAGGCCGTGCGGGCCTCGCTCGACGAGTTCGAGGCCGCCGTGGAACGCGCGCATCGCGACAGCCGGCACGGCAGCACCGGAGAACGCTCCGCGCCGGCCACGACCCGAACGCCGACCTCAACCCCAACCCCCCATGAGCAAGACCGGAACGACCCCCCGGAAGGAGCGGAGCAGTGAGCACGTCGTCGACAGGTGGCACCCCGGTAGGAGGCCCCACGCAGGCCGAACTGCAGGCCGCCGCAGCCGACTTCACCTGGCTGCTGAATCGCTTCGCGAAGGAGACGGCCGGCGTCGTCGACGCCATCGCGGTCTCCTCCGACGGCCTGCTCATCGCGGTGTCGGAGCTGCGTGAGCACGCCGACTCCGAACGGCTCGCCGCGATCGTCTCCGGCATCACGAGCCTGGCCGCGGGCGCCTCCGGCAACTACGGCCTCGGCGGCCTCAACAAGGTCATCATCGACCTGGAGGGCGGCCACGTCCTGGTCTCCGCGATCGGCAGCGGCGCCGTGCTCGGCGTGGTCACCGACAAGGAGGCCAAGCTGGGCAACATCGCCTACGAGATGACCGTGTTCGCCAACCGCGCCGGCTCCGTGCTCAGCCCGCAGCTCGTGCTGGAGCTGAAGAACAGCGTCGGCGCCGCGTCGGCCCGCTGACCGGGCCGGAAGAGCCCCGGGCAGAGCCGAGGCACCCGCTCGAGGAGAACGGACACCCCATGGCGGACGGCACCCCACCACCGGCCCCCGACGGCCCGGACCTTCCCGGTCCGGTTTCCGACGGCCCGGAGCCGGCCGGGGCCGGGCCGGAGCCGGCCGGACCTGCTCCTAACGGATCGGGTCCTGACCGGTCGGATGCCGACGGACCGGGACCAACCGGGCCGGAGCCCGACGGGGCCGGCTCCGAGGGGGCGCAGCCTGACGGGCCCGGTCCTGACGGGGCCAGTCCTGACGGGCCCGTTCCTGACGGGTCCAGTCCTGACGGGTCCAGTCCTGACGGGTCCAGTCCTGACGGGTCCAGTCCTGACGGGCCCGGTCCTGACGGGGCCGGTGCTGACGGGTCCGGTCCTGACGGGTCGCACTCCGACAG
This sequence comes from Streptomyces sp. V4I8, assembly GCF_041261225.1. Taxonomy (GTDB): domain Bacteria; phylum Actinomycetota; class Actinomycetes; order Streptomycetales; family Streptomycetaceae; genus Streptomyces. Next base: position 7,891,849 of record NZ_JBGCCN010000001.1, on the reverse strand, counting down.
TCCGACCCCTGCCGGACCGGAGCTGGATAGGCCTGCTCCTGACGGATTGGGTCCTGACCCGTCGGATACCGACGGACCGGGACCAACCGGGCCGGAGCTGGACGGGGCTGAGTCCGAGGGGGCGCAACCTGACGGATCCAGTCCTGACGGGTCCGGTCCTGGCGGGTCCGGTGCCGGCGGGCCGGCGGAGCCGGTGGGCTTTGCCTCCGCCGTGCGGCCGTTTCTGCTCACCGCCGGGCGGGTGGTGGCCGACGCCGACGGGCGGGCGATGCCCGTCGAGACCCAGGTGGTGGCCACCACCGAGGGGATCGACTCGCTCGACCGACTCGCCTTCGAGCAGCACGACATCGTCGCCGTCTGCCGGTTGCCGCAGTCCATCGCGGAGATCGCGGCCCGGCTGCGGCTGCACCTCAACGTGGTACGCGTCCTCGCGGAGGATCTGCGCGCCGCGGGGCAGCTGACGGTGCACGTGCCCGACTCCGGCGTCGTCCACGACGCATCCGTTCTGCGCAGGGTGATCGCCGGCCTGCGCGCCATCCCAGACTCACGAGGGGTCACTCCGTGACGACGACTGAACCGGCCACCGGCGCGCCAGCCGCGCGGGCGGCCACCGTACGACCGCCGCTGCCGGTCAAGATGGTGATCGCGGGCGGCTTCGGCGTGGGCAAGACCACCGCCGTGGGCTCGATCTCCGAGATCGAACCGCTGACCACCGAGGCCGCCATCACGGAGGTCGCGGCGGGCGTGGACGACCTCACGCACACCCCCCTCAAGACCACGACCACCGTGGCCATGGACTTCGGCTGCCTCACCATCGACCCCACCCTGAAGCTGTATCTGTTCGGCACGCCAGGGCAGGAGCGGTTCGGGTTCATGTGGGACGACATCGTCGAAGGCGCGGTCGGCGGGCTCGTCATCGTCGACACCCGGCGGCTCGACGACTGCTACGCCGCCGTCGACTACTTCGAGCACCGGGGCATCCCCTTCGCGGTGGCCGCCAACGCCTTCGACGGCAAGGTCGAGCACACCCTGGAGGAGATCCGCTGGGCCCTCGACGTCACTGACGGCGTCCCGGTCATCGTCTTCGACGCCCGCGAGCGCGGCTCGGTGCGGGACGCGCTGCTCGTCGTACTGGAACTGGCGTTGGCCCGCACAAAGGAATGACGGCGACCGCGGAATGCCCGCGCGAGCAAGGGTGTTGGCACCTGCCATGAGCCTCGACGAGCGCACCATCACCAACCCGCCCGCCCTGCACGACCCGACCCCGTTCGGCTACAGCCACGCTGTCTCGGCACCCGGCGAACTCGTCTTCATCGGCGGCCAGTACGCCTCCGACGCCACTGGCGCGCCCGTGCCCGGCGACTTCGCCGCCCAGGTCGACCTGGCCTTCGACCACCTGCGGTCGGCGTTGGAGGGCGTCGGCCTCGGCTACGAGCACGTGGTCCGCCTCGGCACGTTCATCGTCGACCACGACGCCGCGAAGCTGGAGGCCCTCGGCAGGGCGCTGCACGCCCGCTTCGGCGACCGGCTCCCCGCCCAGACCCTGAGCGGCGTCGCCTCGCTCGCGCTGCCAGGAATGCTGTTCGAGGTCGACGCGATCGCCGTACGGCCGTAGCCACAGCCATAGCTGTAGCTGTAGCTGTAGCTGTAGCTGTAGCGAGGTGATCAGGGCCGCCGCCCCGCACAGGGGGGGCGGCCCGGCGCGTCACACTCGCCTGCGTACCCCCGGCGACACCGCGATCCGCCCCACCGCCCAGAACAGCCCGAGCGTCGCCAGTGCCATGGCGGCGACCAGGGTGGCGCCGCCGACGACCTTCTCGTAGTTCCGCTGGTAGAGGCCGTCGATGATGTAGCGGCCGAGGCCGCCGAAGCTGACGTACGCGGCGATGGTGGCCGTCGAGACGATCTGGATGGCCGCCGAGCGCAGGCCGCTGAGGATCAGAGGGAGGGCGACGGGGAGTTCGACGCGGAAGAGGACCGCGGTCTCGGCCATGCCCATGCCGCGGGCGGCGTCCACCGGGGCGGGGTCGACGGAGCGCATCGCCTCGTAGGTGGTGACGAGGATGGGCGGGATGGCGAGCACGACCAGGGGGATCATGACGGGGGCAATCCCCAGGCCCAGCAGGATGAACATCAGCACCATCAGGCCGAAGCTGGGCAGCGCGCGGGCGGAGGTGGCGATGAGGGCGAGCGCGTTGCCGCCGCGCCCGGTGTGGCCCGTGAGCAGACCGACCGGCAGGCCGACCGCGGCGGCGATACCGAGGGCCAGCAGCGTGTACTCGATGTGCTCTCCGACCCGCGTCGGGATGCCGTCGTAGCCCTGCCAGTGGGCGTTGTCGCTGAAGAAGGAGTTGATGAAGTTCAGTACGTTCACCGGGCGGCCTCCTTCACGGCGAGCGGGCGCGGGTTCTTGCGGGTGGCGCGCGGCATCCAGGGCGTCAGCAGCACACGGAGGCCGATCAGCGCGGCGTCGACGAGCAGGGCGAGGACTGCCGTGCCCACGACGGAGAGCCAGATCAGGCGGGGCTGGTTGTAGATCAGGCCGCTGTTGAGCAGGTTGCCGAGGGCGCCTTCGTTGCCGATCAGCATGCCGACGCTGACGAGGGAGATGCTCGACACCGACGCCACTCGCAGTCCGGCGAGGATCGCGGGCGCGGCGATGGGCAACTGCACCTGGAGATAGCGTCGTACGGGCCCGAAGCCCATGGCGGTGGCCGCGGCCAGCGTCTCCTGCGGCACGGACCGCACACCGTCCACGATCGCCGGGACCAGCACCACCAGACTGTAGACGGCCAGCGGGATCATCACCGTGAGCTCGCTCAGGCCGGTGTAGTCGATGAGGATGACGAAGAAGGCGAGCGAGGGAATCGCGTACAGCACGGTCGTCACCCACAGAACGGGTGCGTACAGCCAGCGCACCCGGACGCACAGCTGGGCGACGGGCAGGGCCACGAGCAGTCCGGCGAGCACCGGAATCAGTGCCTCGCGCAGGTGCAGCGCGACCAGTCCGAAGTAGGTGTTCTGGAGGTCGCTGGGCAGATCGAAGAGTTCGCTCATGGCGCGACCTTCTGAACCTTGCCGCCGTCCGCACCGCGCTCCGCGTGCGCACCCCGAATGGCCTCGCCGATGACCTGCTGCGAGACGACTCCGGCGGCACGGCCCCCCGCGTCCACGGCGACGGCCCATCCGGTGGGCGAGAGCACGGCACAGTCGAGGGCGGCCCGCAGCGAGTCGGTTCCGGTCACGAACGGGCGCCCGTACGACAGCAGTCGGTCGGCCTCGATCTCCCCGGCGGTGAGCTCCTGCGGCTCGCTCCAGCCGAGGGGCTTGCCGTCGGTATCGGTGACGAGGAGGTACGGGGTGCCGGCCGTGCCGGCGGCGGTGATCTGCTCGGCGGTGGCGTCCACGGAGACGATCGGGGCGGTCAGCAACTCCAGGCCCGCCGACGGGAAGAAAGACAGCCGCCGGATACCGCGGTCGGCGCCGAGGAAGTCCTCCACGAACGCGTCGGCGGGGTGGGACAGCAGCTCCGCGGGCGGGGCGAACTGGGCGAGCTGGCCGCCGGTACGCATCACGGCGACCATCGTGCCGAGCTTGACGGCCTCGTCGATGTCATGGGTGACGAAGACGATGGTCTTGCCCAACTCCTCCTGAATGCGCAGGAGTTCGTCCTGCAAGCCCTTGCGCACCACGGGGTCGACGGCCGAGAACGGCTCGTCCATCAGCAGCACCGGCGGATCCGCCGCGAGCGCCCGGGCCACGCCGACGCGCTGCTGCTGGCCGCCGGAGAGCTGGTACGGGTACCGCTTGGCGAGCGCCCCGTCGAGCCCCACCCGCTCCATCAGCTCCCGCGCCCGCGCCCGGGACTTCTCCTTGCCCCAGCCGAGCATGCGGGGCACGGTGGCGATGTTGTCAAGGATCGTGCGGTGCTGGAAGAGACCGGCGTTCTGGATGACGTATCCCATGGACCGGCGCAGGGTGTTGACCGGCTGCTGCCTGCTGTCCACGCCGTCGATCAGGATGGTGCCCTCGCTGGGCTCGACCATCCGGTTGATCATGCGCAGGGTGGTCGTCTTCCCGCAGCCCGACGGCCCCACGAGAACGGTGATCGAGCGGTCGGGTATCTCCAGCGACAGCCGGTCGACCGCCACCGTGCCGTCCGGGTACCGCTTGGTGACTGAATCTATCCGTATCAAAGCGCCGAATACCCTTCGGGTCTGGCAGATTTCACCCGCTTTTGACCACGGGCGTCGGGCCGTTGAGTGAGTCTAGACGTGTTCTGTTGCGGGTTTGTGTTGCGGGTTTGCGACCCGGCCCGGCCCCGCCCGCTGTGACCGACCTGTGAGTTCGCTGATTCTCACTCTTCCCTCAGCACGGGCTCAGGGATCCCACAGAAGCGGCCCCGATGGTCGCTGCCATGACGACTCTCGCCCCGCCCTCCGCATCCGTCCGGAACACCGGTCCCCGCCGGCTGTTCACCGGTCCCCCGCAGGAACCCGGTTGGGCCCGCCCCGCGTTCTGGGCGGTCCTGCTCCTGGCCACGGCCCTGTACGCGTGGAACCTGTCCTCCGTCACCGGAAACTCCTTCTACAACGCGGCCGTCTACAGCGGCACCCGGAGCTGGAAGGCGTTCTTCTTCGGCGCGCTGGACGCCGGAAGCTTCATCACGGTCGACAAACCGCCGTTCGCGCTGTGGGTGATGGGCCTGTCGGCCCGCGCGTTCGGCTACGGCACCTGGCAGCTGATGCTGCCGATGGTCGCGGTGGGCGTCGGCTCGGTGGCGCTGCTGTACCGGATGGTCAAGCGGGACTTCGGGGTGGTCGCGGCGACGATCGCCGCCCCGGCCCTCACCCTCACGCCGATCAGCGTCGCCATCAACCGCGACACCAACCCCGACCCGATTCTGGTCTTCCTGATGCTGCTCGGCGCCGCCGCGCTGATGAAGGCCGTGCGCACCGGGCGGCTGATGCCGCTGGTGTGGTCGGGCGTGGCGATCGGCTTCGCGTTCAACACCAAGATGATGCAGGCGTACGTCGTCCTGCCCGCGTTCTTCCTGGTGTACCTGTGGGCCGCCGACGCCTCCCTGGGCCGGCGGATCCGCAATCTCGCCGTCGGCACGGTCGCGTTGGTGGTGAGCAGCGCCTGGTGGATGGCCGTCGTCGATCTGATCCCCGCCTCCGCCCGGCCGTACATCGGGGGTTCCACCGACAACACGGTCTGGGACCTGGTCATCGGCTACAACGGCTTCGGCCGTGTCTTCGGCGCGAGTTCGTCGGTCGGCTCGCAGGGAAACGGCGCGAGCTTCGGCGGCGAGGCCGGGCTGTACCGGATGTTCAACGAGATCATGGGCGGCCAGATCTCCTGGCTGATCCCGTTCGCCGTCGTCGCCCTGACCGGCGGTCTGGTGCTGCGCGGACGGGCCCCGCGCACCGACGTCAAGCGGGCGGCACTCGTGCTGTGGGGCGGCTGGTTCGTCCTGCACTACCTGACCTTCGCCCTTGCCGAAGGCACCTTCCACCCGTACTACGTCACCGCCATGGCGCCGGGGGTCGCGGCCCTGGCCGGTATCGGTGCCGTGATGCTCTACCGGGCGTTCGTCGAGGGTTCGGCGGCGAAGTGGGGCTGGGTGCTGCCGGCCGCGGTGGCGGCGAGCGCGGTGTGGGCGGTCGTGCTGCTGGAGCGGGTCTCCGGCTCGGGGACGCTCTACACCGTCGCCGAGGTCGTGGCCGGGGCCGCGAGTGCGGTCGCCGTGCTCGGGCTGCTCGCCGGGCGGTTCCTGAAGCGGCGGCGGCTGATCGGGGTCGCGGCACTGCTGGCGGTCGTGGCGCTGCTGGCCGGACCCGCCGCGTACTCGGCGTCGGCGGCGACGACCGCGAGCACCAACGGCACCAATCCGACGGCCGGGCCGAACACCGGTGGCGGTATGGGCGGCATGGGCGGTGGCGGCGGCATGGGTGGCGGTGAGCGGCCCAGCGGTAACGCACCGAGCGGAAACGCGCCGAGCAGTGGTGGTCAGACGAGCACCGGTCAGTCGAGCAGCGACCAGACGAGCAGCGACCAGTCGAGCAGCGGTGGCCGGACCGGTGGCGCTGGCCAGGCGGGCGGCGGCACCCAGGTCTCCTCCGAGATGATCACGTACCTGAAGAAGAACCAGGACGGCGCCACCTGGCTGGTCGCGGTGGCCACCGACCAGACGGTCTCCTCCATCATCCTGGAGTCCGGTGAGCCCGTGATCTCCATGGGCGGCTGGTCCGGCACCGACGAGGCGATGACCCTGGCCAAGCTCAAGAGCCTGGTGAAGGCGGGCAAGTTGCACTACATCGTGATCAGCGACAGCGGTCAGGGCAGCGGCAGCAGTGGCAGTGGCAGTGGCAGCTCGGAGATCTCCGCGTGGGTGAAGGCGAACGGTACGGCGGTGTCGGACTACAGCGGGCTGTACCGCCTGGACGCCTCCGACGTCGGCTGACGCCCACGGCCGCGCAGGGCGACGAAGGAACGGCCGCCCGCCGTCCACCGGTCGACGGCACACCAGCCCGCGCGCTCCGCGTGCCGCAGCAGGGCCGGTGTGCCGAGCCGGGCCCAGGGGAAGGGCGGGCCGGTCGTCGCACCTCGGGCATCGGTGACGTGCACCTGGACCCGTTCATCGAGGTCCAGGTCCGGCACGGTCTCGGCGATCAACAGGCCGCCGGGGGCGAGGAGTTGGGCCATCCGGTCGAGCAGGGACGCCGGGTCGCCGCCGATGCCGAGGTTGCCGTCGACCAGCAGGGCGGTGCCCCAGCGGCCCTCGCCGGGGAGCGGGTCGAAGACGGAGCGGTGCAGGGCCGGGCCGCCGAGGCGCAGCGTGCGCGCCACGGCGGCTTCGCTGACGTCGATGCCGAGCACACGTCGCCCCTGCCGGCCCAACGCCGCCACCAGCCTCCCGGGCCCGCACCCCACATCCAGCACCGCACCCTCACAGCGCCGCAGCACCTCCCGATCCGCCGCGTCCGCGTCCGCGCACCAGCGCTCCACGTCGAGCGGGAGCAGCCAGCCGTCGGCGCGGCGGAGGAAGAGGGGGCCCTGGCCGGTGCGGAGGGCGTGGGAGTAGGGGTCGGCGGACCAGGGGCGGTCGTCGGCCGGAGACCGCGGCGGTCGGATCTCGACGCCGGTCCCGTGGGGCGACCGTGGGGTGGTCGGGGAGATGTGCGCCGACACCACGTCCCGCACGCCGCTCACCGGTGCGCCACCGGCGTCAGCCGCGCCAGCGCCTTCGCGAAACGCCCGCCCGGTGCCGCCTTGGCGACCAGGCCGGCGTCGTACGCCGTGTCGACGTCCCGCAGGCGCGGCAGGTCCCGCACCCGCAGATCCGCGAGCCGGGTCCGCTGCACGGCGCCGGTCCCCGGCGTCGACATCGGGACGCCCCGCAGCCGCGACGGGTCCGGTTCGGCCATACCCAGCGCCCAGAAGCCCCCGTCCTCGGCCGGGCCGAAGTACGCGTCGCAGCCGGACCAGTCCACCGTCAGCAGCTCCGGCGTCACCTGAGGGGTGTCCATGCCGATGAGCAGGGCCGGTCCGTCGCAGCCCGCGAAGGCATGGGCCAGCCGTTCGTCGAGCCCGCCCGCGCACTGCGGTACGACCTCGAAGCCTGGCGGCAGCCAAGGGCCCGGCACCCCGTCCAGCACCAGCACACGGCGCCGCGCGGGCGTCCGCGCCACGGCGTCCATCGTGTCCGCGAGGGACGCCTCCGCGAGTGCGGCGGCCTCCTCCGGCGTGAAGGGCGGCGTCAGCCTGGTCTTCACCCGTCCCGGGCGGGGCTCCTTGGCGATGACGAGGAGCGTGGTCACGGGCGGGTTCCTTTCGAGGGGGCGGCATCGGGTCGGACTCGGGACCGGCCGACGGACCCGGACTCGCACTCGGGCTCGGGCTCGGGTTCGCGCTCTGGTTCGCGCTCTGGTTCGGGTTCGCGCTCGGGCTCTCCCAGCACCCGCCTCATGTCCCGCACCGCCTGCCACGTCCCCCGCCAGGTCCCCGTCACCTTCGACGCGCCGGTACGCGGCAGATACGGGACGTCGTACTCAGCGATCCGCCAGCCCGCGTCGGCGGCGCGGACGACCATCTGGAGGGGGTAGCCGCTGCGCCGGTCGGTCAGGCCGAGGGCGAGCAGGGGCTCGCGGCGGGCGGCGCGCAGGGGACCCAGGTCGTGCAGGCGCAGACCGGTGCGGCGGTGGAGGAGGCGGGCGAGGGCGAGGTTGCCGGCGCGGGCGTGCAGGGGCCAGGTGCCGCGGGTCCGGGGGCGGCGCCGGCCCAGGACCAGGTCGGCCTCGGCGGCCGCGATCCGGCGTACGAAGGGCACGAGGTCGCCCGGGTCGAGGGAGGCGTCGCAGTCGCAGAAGCACACGATGTCGGCCGTGGCGGCGGTCAGCCCCGCGTGGCAGGCGGCGCCGAAGCCGCGCCGCGTCTCGTGCACGACGGTCGCGCCGAGTTCGCGGGCGAGGCGGGCCGAGTCGTCCGTCGAGCCGTTGTCCACGACGAGGGCCCGCCAGCCGGGCGGTACGCGCTCCAGGACCCAGGGCAGCGCCCCGGCCTCGTCGAGACAGGGAAGCACGACGTCGACGGAGGCCGCGCCCTGTTCACTCGCTGTTGCGGATGAGGTCGTCACGGTTTTCACCCTACGAGCACGAAAAGGGCATAACGGACTGCGGCTCCTTACGAAACCGGGACGTCGGGCGTAGGCGGCGGCACGGGCGCTCGCGGGGTGCGACGCTGGCGGCATGGAGCAGCAACAGCCGTATCCGCAGGCCGGGGCCAGGGTGCTCGTCGTCGACGACGATCCCACCGTCGCCGAGATCGTCTCCGGGTACCTCGACCGCGCCGGCTACGTCGTGGACCGCGCCGGAGACGGTCCCGACGCCCTCGCGCGAGCCGCCGCGCACTGGCCGGACCTCGTCGTCCTGGACCTGATGCTGCCCGGCATGGACGGTCTGGAGGTGTGCCGCCGGATACGCGGCCACGGACCCGTGCCGGTCATCATGCTCACCGCACGCGGCGACGAGGACGACCGCATCCTCGGCCTCGAGGTCGGCGCCGACGACTACGTCACCAAGCCCTTCAGCCCTCGCGAACTCGTCCTGCGCGTCGAGTCGGTGCTCCGACGCACGTGCCCGAGTCCCGCCCGGTCGCGGGCCACCCTGCGCGCGGCCGGGCTCCGCGTCGACCCCGCGGCCCGCCGCGCCGCCAAGGACGGAACCGAACTCGCCCTCACCATCCGCGAGTTCGACCTCCTCACCTTCTTCCTGCGCCACCCCGGCCGGGTCCACAGCCGCGAGGACCTGATGCGCGAGGTGTGGGGCTGGGACTTCGGCGACCTGTCGACCGTCACCGTCCACGTCCGCCGACTGCGCGGCAAGGTGGAGGACGACCCGGCCCGGCCCCGCCTCATTCAGACCGTGTGGGGCGTCGGCTACCGGTTCGACGCCACGGCCACCGGCACCGACACCGGCCCCGGCGGCACCTCCGACGTCGACGCCGCCTCCGCCTCCGACTCCGGCATCGAGGGGTGACGACCGTGCGTGCCACCCTCCTCATCGCCCTCTTCGCCTTCCTCGGCGCCGCCGCGGCCGGAGTGCTCGGCGCGTGCGTGCTGCTGCTGATCCGGCGCCGCTCGCTGATCGCGCATCTCGCCGTGGTCGCGGGTGTCGGCGTCACCGCGATGCTCGCGGGCACGCTCGCGGTCGCGCAGGCGATGTTCCTGTCCGGGCACGACCTCACCGTCGTCACGACCGTCGTCGCCATGGCCGCCGTGGTCTCGCTCGCCACCGCCCTGCTGCTCGGCCGCTGGGTCGCCGCCCGCAGTCATGCCCTCGCGCTCGCCGCCCGCTCCTTCGGCGACGGCGGCGACTTCACCTCGCCCGACGGCCCCGCGACCGCCGAACTCGCCGCGCTGAGCCGGGAACTGGAGTCGACCAGCGCCCGGCTCGCCGAGTCCCGCGAGCGTGAGCGGGCCCTGGAGTCCTCCCGGCGCGAACTCGTCGCCTGGATCTCCCACGACCTGCGCACCCCGCTGGCGGGCCTGCGCGCGATGGCGGAGGCGCTGGAGGACGGGGTGGCCGCCGACCCCGACCGCTACCTCAAGCAGATCCGCATGGAGGTCGAGCGCCTCAACGGCATGGTGAGCGACCTCTTCGAACTCTCCCGTATCCACGCGGGCACCCTGCCCCTGTCGCTCGCCCGGATGTCCCTGTACGACCTCGTCGGCGACGCCCTCTCGGGAGCGGACGCGCTGGCCCGTGAGCACGGCGTCCGGCTCGTCGGCGACCGTATCGAGACGGTGCCGGTGGAGGTGGACGGCAAGGAGATGAGCCGGGTGCTGGGCAATCTGCTGGTCAACGCCATCCGGCGCACTCCGGCCGACGGCACGGTCGCCGTCGCCGCCGAGCGCTCGGCCGAGGGCGTGGTGCTGTCCGTGACCGACAGCTGCGGCGGGATCCCCGAGGAGGATCTGCCGCGCGTCTTCGACACCGGCTGGCGGGGCACCCACGCCCGCACACCCCCGGCCGGTGCGGGGCTCGGCCTCGCCATCGTGCGGGGCATCGTCGAGGCGCACGAGGGACGGGCCACGGTACGGAACGTCCCCGGCGGCTGCCGGTTCGAGGTGGTGCTGCCCGCCGCCTCCTGAGAGGCGTGCGGCTCCACCGGTCTCCGAGGATCACGCCCCCCGCATGCCGGCCTCCGCGAACTCCCGCATCCCCGCCGCGAACGCCACCTCGGCCTTCCAGCCCAGCTCCGCCCGCAGCCGCGACGAGTCCGCCGTGATGTGCCGTACGTCGCCCAGCCGGTACTCCCCGGTCACCACGGGCTCGGGGCCGCCGTACGCCGCCGCGAGCGCGCGGGCCATCTCGCCGACGGTGTGCGGGTCGCCGCTGCCGGTGTTGTACGCCGTGAGCGCACCCTCCGGCAGGTCGGCCGCACTCGCCTCCAGCGCGATCACGTCGGCCGCGGCCACGTCCCGTACGTGGACGAAGTCCCGGCGCTGGCGGCCGTCCTCGAAGACGCGCGGCGCCGCACCGCGCGCGAGCGCCGAGCGGAAGAAGGAGGCGACCCCGGCATAGGGGGTGTCGCGGGGCATGCCCGGCCCGTAGACGTTGTGGTAGCGCAGCGACACCGCCGTGCCGCCCGTCGCGCGCGCCCACGCCGCCGCCAGATGTTCCTGGGCGAGCTTGGTAGTCGCGTACACGTTGCGCGGATCGACCGGGGCGTCCTCGCCGACCAGCCCGGGCGAGAGGGCGGCGCCGCACACCGGGCAGGGCGGCTCGAAGCGGCCCGCGTCCAGGTCGGCGACGGCTCGCGGCCCCGGCCGTACGACACCGTGCCGCTCGCACTCGTAGCGCCCCTCGCCGTACACGACCATCGACCCGGCCAGCACCAGCCGCCGTACGCCCGCGTCGGCCATGGCGGCGAGCAGCACGGCCGTACCGAGGTCGTTGCGGGAGACGTACTCCGTGGCGTCGGAGAACCCGACGCCGAGGCCGACCATCGCGGCCTGGTGGCACACGGCGTCGACGCCGGTCAGGGCCCGGCGGACGGCATCCGGGCCGCGCACGTCCGATGCGGGGTCGGTGCGGACGTCGTACACGACGGGTTCGTGCCCGCGCGCCGCGAGCGCCTCGACGACATGGGACCCGATGAACCCGGCACCGCCGGTGACCAGTACGCGCATGCGCTCACGCTAGGACCGCGAGGGACGCTTCGGCGGCTCGGCGCCGGTCATGTCACGGGTCCGTAAGACCTCCGAGCGTGAGCGGGATCGTCACCGTGAACACCGTCGCCCCCGGCTCGCTGGTGAGGTCGATCCGGCCGCCGTGCGCCCGCACCAGGGACTGTGCCACCGCCAGTCCCAGACCGCTGCCGCCGCGGTCGCGGCTGCGGGCCTTGTCGACGCGGTAGAAGCGGTCGAAGACGCGTTCGCGGTCGGCGGGCGGGATACCGGGGCCGGCGTCGGCGATCCGGACCTGGGCCGAGCCGTTCGCCATCGACACCGCGACGGACACCTGGGTCCCGGCGGGGGTGTGCATCGCCGCGTTGGCGAGCAGGTTGTCCAGGACCTGGCGGATGCGCTGGGGGTCAAGGCGCAGTTTCAGGGAACCGGGTCCGGGCTCCACCGTCAGCGGGTGGTCGGCGCGGGTGACCCGGAACGCGTCCACCGCCTGCCCGACCAGGTCCACCAGGTCCGCCTCCTGCAGGCGCAGCGGCGTCTCCACCTCGGCCGCGTCCAGGCGGGCGAGCAGCAGCAGGTCGTCCAGCAGGAAGCCCATGCGGGCGGCTTCGGCGCGCAGGCGGGCCAGGTGCCTGTCCCGTTCCTCGGGAGCGTTGGCGGCGGCGTACTGGAAGAGGTCGGCGTAGCCCCGGACCGACATCAGAGGCGTACGGAGCTCGTGCGAGGCGTCCGCCACGAAGCGGCGCAGGCGCTGTTCCGCCTCCGCCCGCACCGCGAGGGAGTCGTCGATGTGCTCCAGCATGGTGTTGAACGCGGTGCGCAGCTCCTCGACCTCGGGGCCACCGCTGCGCTTGTCGTGCCGCACGGGCAGCCGTGCCGAGTCCGTCAGATCGTGCGAGGTGATACCGCGGGCGGTGTGCGCCATGTCGCTCAGCGGGTTCAGGCCCCGCCGCAGCATGCCCCGCCCGAACACGACGAGGGCCAGCAGCGCGAGGCCGAAGGTGACCACCTGGATGGTGATCAGCTGGCCCACCGTGTCCTCGATGTCGTCCATGGGCGCCGCGCTGACCAGCACCACACCGGGCTCGACCTCACAGGCGCGCAGCCGGTACTCGCCCTTGCCCCGGAGGTGCTCGGTGCGTAGGACCTCCGTGTCCGCCTCGGCCTGCGCCCGCGCCAGGGAGGTGAAGCCGTCGACGTCCTTCGGCAGGTCGGCGGGGTCCTCGGGCCTGCGCAGCTCGGGCGTGCCGTCCGCCACGTCGTACACGGCGTAGAACCAGCTGTAGTACTTCTTCCCGGTCAGCGTGCCGTAGTCCGCGATGGACTTGGACTGGGCGATCTGGCCCTGCGCCAGCTGGGTGTCGAGCTGGGCCGACAGGTAGTCGCGCATATACGTCGTCAGGGCGGTGCCCACGACGCCGAACACCACGAGCGACAGCACTCCGAGACCCAGCGCCAGCCGGGTCCCGAGCCGCATCCCACGGTAGGTCCGCCGCAGCCGCCCGATCACTCGGCGGCCTGCCGGATCACGTACCCGAAGCCCCGCACGGTGTGGATCAGCGGCGTGCCGGTGTCGTCGAGCTTGCGGCGCAGCCGGCTGACGACCAGCTCGACGACGTTCGAGCGGCCGCCGAAGCCGTACTCCCACACATGGTCGAGGATCTGCGCCTTGGTCAGCACGGTCGGCGACTTGCGCATCAGATAGCGCAGCACCTCGTACTCGGTCGGGGTGAGCGTGAGCTGCTTGTCGCCGCGGCGCACCTCGCGGGTGTCCTCGTCCATCATCAGGTCGGCCACCCGAAGGACGGAACGCTGGAAACCGGGCCCGGCGCTGCGCCGCAGCACGGTTCCGCAGCCGGGCCATCAGCTCCTCCACCGCGAACGGTTTGACCAGGTAGTCGTCGCCGCCCCTGGTCAGCCCGGCCACCCGGTCGGCCACCCCGTCGCGGGCGGTGAGGAACACCACGGGCACCATCGTCCCGGCTCCGCGCAGCCGGTCCAGGACGCCGAAACCGTCCAGATCGGGCAGCATCAGGTCCAGCACCACGATGTCCGGATGGAACTCGGCGGCCAGCCGCAGCCCCTCCTCACCGGAGTTCGCGGTGATCGCCTGCCAGCCCTCGTAGCGGGCGACCGTCGCCACGAGGTCGGCGATGGGCGGGTCGTCGTCCACGACCAGAAGGCGTACTTTCTCCACCCGTTCATACTGCGGCACCGGGGGGCGGTCCTCGGGGGCGGGGCAGGTACCGCGACCACATCGATAAGCAGTTGAAAGACATACGACAGCTTTTCGACAGCACCGGCCGGACAAGCTCGGTATCCACAGACGAGATCAAGGAGCTGTCACCCGTGACGACCGTCCAATCGCCCACCGCGCCCCCAGCGCCCCGCAAGGCGATACGCCCCAGGGTGGTCGCCCGCACGGGGCTGTACTCCCTGCTGGCCGCGAACGTGGCCGCGGTGCTCTACTTCTTCTTCGCCGCCGGCTTCGCCTCGAACACGCTCATCGTGCTCGGCCGGCTCTTCGGCCTGTTCGGCGCGCTCCTCATGGCCTTCCAGCTGCTGCTGGTGGCCCGGCTGCCCTGGCTGGACCGCCGGATCGGCATGGACCGGCTGACGTCCTGGCACCGCTGGACCGGCTTCAGTGTCCTGTGGACCCTCCTCTCGCACGTCGTGTTCATCACCTTCGGCTACGCCGAGTCGTCCTCCCTGGACCCGGTCAACCAGCTGATCGACCTCGCCGAGACGGTCGAGGGCGTGCTGCGCGCCGTCGTCGCGCTGGGGATCATCATCGTGATCGGCGTGGTGTCGGCCCGGTTCGCGCGCCGCAGGCTGGCGTACGAGACGTGGCACTTCATCCACCTGTACACCTACGTCGCGGTGCTCCTGGCCTTCACGCACCAGGTCGCGGTCGGTACGTCCTTCACCTCCTCGCCCGCCGCCACGGCCTACTGGTACGCCGTCTGGGGCGTCGCGCTGGCCTCGGTGTTCGTCGGCCGGCTGGTCCTGCCGCTGTGGCGGAACTGGCGCCACCAGCTGCGTGTCTCCGCCGTCGTCGCCGAGTCCGACAACGTCGTCTCCGTCTACGTCACCGGCCGCGACCTGGACAAGCTGCCCGCGCGGGCCGGCCAGTTCTTCCTGTGGCGGTTCCTGACGAAGGACCGCTGGTGGCAGGCGAACCCGTTCTCCCTGTCGGCCGCGCCCGACGGCAACCAGCTGCGGCTCACCGCCAAGGCGGCCGGCGCCGGCTCGGCGGGCCTGCGGCACCTCAAGGTCGGCACGCGCGTCTTCGCCGAGGGCCCCTACGGCGCCTTCACCGCGATGCACCGCACCCGGCCGGAGGCCGTGCTCATCGCTGGCGGCGTCGGTGTCACCCCCATCCGGGCGCTGCTGGAGGAGCTGCACGGCCACGCGGTCGTGATCTACCGGGTCGCCACGGACCGGGACGCGGTCCTCCACGGCGAGCTGGTGGAGCTCGCCCACGCCAAGGGTGCCGAGCTGCACCTGGTGACCGGCCCGCCCGTCCCGGACAAGCTGGCCCCGGCGGAGCTGGCGCGGCTGGTTCCGGACATCACCGACCGGGACGTCTTCCTGTGCGGCCCGCCGCCCATGATGAACGCGTTGATCGGCAGCCTGCGCGAGCTGGGCGTGCCCAAGCAGCAGGTCCACTTCGAGCGTTTCAGCCTGGCCGGCTGAGCAGGACGGGAAAGACATCGTGAAGCGAGCAATACCTGTCCTGGTCCTGAGCGCCGTGGGCCTGATCCCGGTCTGGCGCTACGAGCCGTCCCTCGGCACCGCCACGGAGGCCGCCGCGCCGGCCTCGACGCCCTCGGCGTCCTCCGCCGCGTCGGGCTCGGGGTCGGGCAGCACGGTAGTCAAGGGCTCGACCGTGCAGACCGACAAGGGCCCCGTGCAGGTCGAGGTGACCTTCCAGGGCTCCGAGATCACGGCTGTGAAGATGCTCCAGCAGCCGAACCACCCCCAGACGACGGCCGCGGTACCGAAGCTGATCGCGGAGACCCTTGAGGCGCAGAGCTCGGACATCGACACCGTGTCCGGCGCCACGATCACCAGCGACGGCTACAGGGAGTCCCTCCAGGCCGCCATCGACGCGAACGCGAAGTCGGCGTCCTCGTCCTCCGCGTCCCCCTCGGCGTCCGCCGCCTCGCAGACGCAGACGGTCGACGGCTCGACGGTGAACACCGACAAGGGCCCGGTGCAGGTCCAGGTGTCCTTCGAGGGCGACAAGATCACGGCTGTGAAGATGCTCCAGCAGCCGAACCACCCCCAGACGACGGCCGCGGTACCGAAGCTGATCGCGGAGACCCTTGAGGCGCAGAGCTCGGACATCGACACCGTGTCCGGCGCCACGATCACCAGCGACGGCTACAGGGAGTCCCTCCAGGCCGCCATCGACGCCAAGGGCGCCTGACATGCACCGCGTCGAGCATGTGATGGGGTTCCCGGTCTCGCTGCGGGTCGACGACGAGCAGATCGGTGAGGAGACGGCCGACGCCGTCTTCGCGTGGCTGCGTGAGGTCGACGCCCGGTTCAGCCCGTTCAAGGCGGACAGCGAGGTGCGCCGACTGGACCGGGGCGAGATCGCGCGGAGCGGGGTCAGCGCGGACCTCGCCGAGGTGCTGGACCTGTGCGAGGAGTACCGGGTCGCCACCGGCGGCGCCTTCGACGTACGGCTGCCGGGGCGCGGGCTCGATCCGTGCGCGGTGGTGAAGGGCTGGTCCGTGCAGCGGGCGGCCGAGCTGCTGAAGGCCGCGGGGGCGCGGCGCTTCGTCCTCAACGCCGGGGGTGACGTGGTCGTCTCCGGCGGGCCCTGGCGGGTGGGGGTACGGCACCCCGAGCAGGCCGACAAGGTGTGCGTGGTGGCCGAACTCGGGGACGGGGCGATCGCGACGTCCGCCCGCTATGAGCGCGGCGACCACATCATCGACGGGCGGACCGGACGTCCGGCGACGGGCCTGCTCTCGTTGAGCGTGGTGGCGTCCTCCCTGACCGTGGCGGACACGGTGGCGACCGCCGCGTTCGCGATGGGCGCGCAGGGTGCCGAGTGGGCGGCCGCGCGGGAGGGTTGCGAGGTGTTCGCGGTGGACGCGGAGCAGCGGGTCCTGCGCACGGAGGGCTTTCCGGTGGCGTCGGCGGAGACGCGGGCGGCGGACACGCGGGCGGCGTAGCCGCGTATCCGGGGGGGCCGAGCGGCCCCCTCCCTCACCCCTGGTCGGCGTGCGTGGCCTCCCTGCGCCGCCGCAGCACGAACACCACCGCCGAGCCGCCGAAGAGCACGGCCGTGATCAGCAGCCAACGGGCCGGGAAGCCGTCCGCGGACAGGCCGGTGGCGAAGGCGTAGCGGTCCGCCACCCGCCCGCTGATCAGCGGGAACCAGACCAGCAGGAGCAGCAGCGACAACGCGGCGGGCACACGGACGTACGACACCCACCGCCGGCCTCCCGCCGCCTCGAAGCCCCGGAGCAGCGCCTGGTCCGCAGCCCCGTACAGCGGCACCAGGACCAGGTCGTGGAGGACCGCCGCCCCCACGAACCACAGCGCGATCCCGAACCGGTCGCCGTCCAGGAGCCGCAGGCCCGCATACGCGGTGAGCGCGAACGAGCAGGCGAGGAGCAGGAGTTGGAGCGGGCTGCCGACAGCGGGCCGGGGTCGTCGCATCAGAGGTCTCCGAACGTCATCCGCGCCACCCACTTGGTGTTCAGCACACCGGGCGCGGCGGGCACGATGACGCGTGCCGGGTAGCCGTGGTCGGGGGTCAGGTCCTCGCCGTTGACGAACAGGGCGAGCAGGGAACGGGAGTCGGCGACCTGGTTGGCGCGCAGCGCGGCCCTGCGGAAGGCGCCGCGTCGCTGGAGGGATTCCACGAGGACGTCGGGCGGGTCCTCGTCGTGGCCGACCAGCCTCGCCAGGTCCCGTAGCCGTACTCCGCGCCACCACTGGTCGGACGTCGACCAGCCCTCCACGCAGGCGATGGGCAGCGCCGCGCTGTGCAACGGCAGGGCGAGCAGGTCGGCGCGGGTGAGGCGGACCGTTCTCCCGTCCCGCCCCTCGATCACCAGCCGCCACGCCTCCTCGTCCGTCTCGGCCTCGCGGATCCCCGCGTACGCGGCCGTCTTGTTGATCTGGAAGCCGCCCGGCCCGCTGCCCGGTTCGGCGCCGCCGTGCGGGGCGAGGAGGGCGGTCCGGCGCAGGACTCCGTCGAAGTTCTGCCCGACGGTCGTGGCGAACAGGAGCAGCGAGCCGCCACCGACGAACCAGAGGGCACCGCGCCGG
Organism: Streptomyces sp. V4I8; assembly: GCF_041261225.1. Taxonomy (GTDB): domain Bacteria; phylum Actinomycetota; class Actinomycetes; order Streptomycetales; family Streptomycetaceae; genus Streptomyces. The sequence continues at coordinate 7,873,863 of NZ_JBGCCN010000001.1, read as the reverse complement.
GTGACGGTCGCCTCGGCGGGACTTGGCGGGACCAGGTCGTTCCTCTCCTCCCGTGCCTGGCGCAGATTCCGCCACGCCAGGGGCGCCTTCAGCACCGCGTGCGCGACGAACGCGGCGATGAAGACCCACGCCCCGTAGAAGTGCAGGGTGTAGAAGGAGCCGGGGAAGACGTAGTCCAGCTGGACGTTGAGCACGCCCGTCACGAACTCGAACAGGGCGCCCCCGACCAGGAAGAGCAGCGAGATCCGCTCCAGCGCGTGCGCGAGGGAGCGCGCGGGCGGCAGCGTGAAGAGCCTCGGCACGACCGACCACAGCTTGGCCAGGAGCACGGGGATGAGGGTGATGCCGAGCGTGACGTGGACGCCCTGGTTGAGCCGGTACAGCCAGTGCGGGTCGGTGGGCCAGGAGAAGAGGTAGAAGCCGAGGATCCCCTTGTCGGGGGTCTTGTCGTTCACCGGCGCCAGGTTCGGGTTGTAGGCGGCGTAGGAGACCAGCCCCGTCACGAACAGCACCGTGATCCCGCCGAGGAGGACGACGCCGAGCACCGAGGTCAGCCGGGGGCCGCGCAGGGGGCTGCGCCAGAAGGCGGGAGAGAAGGGAGTGAGGGGGGAGGAGGGAGTCCGTGCCATGCCCCGACGGTAGGTCCGGTCCGCCCCGGGAGAGGGTGCGCGAACCATGACGGATCTCTGACGTCCGCGCCTGTCAACCGTCCGGCGGAAGGTGCCCGGCCTAGCGTTCTGGCGTGAACCGCGACCTCCGCCATGACCTGTCCGCCGCAGCGGCCGCCGTGCTCCTCGTCGTGACCGCCGCCGTCCTCGGCACCGTGATCCAGCAGCGGGACGGCACGCTCCGGGTCAACTGGCCGCCTCTGTTGGCCGATTGGGGCCCGCATGCCGGTCCCGGCACCCCGGCCGCGCTCGCCGTCGCGGCGGCGGTCGTGGCGTACGGCCCCTCGGTTGCGGCCCGGCTGCGCTGGCGGCCACTGCTCCTCGCGACCTGGGGTGCCGGCCTGGCCTGGACCTGGTCCCTCGCCCTGGTCGACGGCTGGCACCGGGGCATCGCGGTGCGGCTGACGACTCCGCACGAGTATCTCCGGGTCATCGACCGCTTCCAGGACATCCCCGCCACGCTCCGGGGCTTCGCCGGCCACATCCTGCTCCAGTCGCCGGACAACTGGCCCGCCCATGTCGCCGGGCACCCTCCGGGCGCCACCCTCACCTTCGTCCTCCTCGACCGGATCGGCCTCGGCGGTGGCGGCTGGGCGGGAACCTGGTGCGTCACGGTCGGTACGACGGGGGCGGTGGCGGTCCTCGTCGCCGTACGCGCCCTGGCCGACGAGCGGCTCGCCCGCCGCGCCGCGCCCTTCCTCGTCCTCGCCCCGGCGGCGGTGTGGGTGGGCACCTCGGCCGACGGGTACTTCGCGGCGGTCGCCGCCTGGGCGGTCGCGTTCCTGGCGTGGGCGGTGACGGGCCACCGGCCCGGGTGGACGGGGCTTGCCTCGGGTCTCCTCTTCGGCTGGACGGCCTACCTCTCGTACGGCCTGACTCTCTTCGCCGTGATCGCCGCCGTCGTCCTGCTGCTGGGCTCCCACCGTGCCCGCCCTCTCCTCTTCCTGTCGGCCGGCTTCCTGGTCGCGCCCGTCGTGTTCACCGTCATGGGCTTCGACTGGTGGGAGGCGTACCGCCTGCTGGTCACCCGTTACCACCAGGGTGCCGGGGGTGTGCGGCCGTACGGCTACTGGGTGTGGGCCAATCCGGCGTGCACGGTCGTCATCGTGGGCCTGGGCACGGTGGCCGGCCTGCGACGGGCGGGTGTGACGCTGGTCCGGCGCGCTGAGCGGGCCCAAGTGCGCCTCGCTCTCCTCGTGTTCGGCGCGCTGGTCGCCCTGCTCGTCGCCGACCTGTCCGGCATGAGCAAGGCGGAGACGGAGCGGATCTGGCTGCCGTTCGCGCTGTGGCTGCTGCCTGCCTGTGCGTTCCTGACGGGCCCGCGCACGTGGCTCGCGGCTCAGGCGGTGCTCGCGCTGGCCGTGAATCACCTGTTGCTGACGGGTTGGTGAGCAGGGGGTTGGAACACAGGGTGGGTGAACCGAGTTGGTGGACACACGGTTGGCGAACACCGAGTTGGCGGACACGGAGACGGCAGAATAAAGTTAGGCTTACCTAAGTCGAACGCCTTGGGCTTCTCGAAAGGTCTCCATGTCTGCTGCCCCCCGCCCTGAGCCGACGCCCGCCGAGCGCGCCCGCTCGGTGCTGGCGGCGGCCGGCTCGCTGACCGTCACCACGCAGGGCCATCGCATCGAGCTGATCGGCCTGCACACCGTCGACGCCGCCGCACGACTGCTCCTGCACAACCCGCCGGACGGCCACCTGGCCGCCGAGCTGGCGGTGGCGCCGCAGGGCGATCTCGCCGCCCTCGTGGAGTTCACCGACGTCGCCGCCGTGGCCGTACGCGAGCGGGTGCGCTCCCGGTTGACCCTGGGCGGCCGGCTCAGCGCCCTCGGCCCGAAGAACCTGGTCTTCCATCCGGCCCGGGCCGTGCTCACCGAGGACGACGGGACGACCGTCATCGCCCTCGACGAACTGACCCTCGCCTCACCCGATCCCCTGGCCAAGCACGAGGCGGAGATGCTGGCCCGGCTGGACGCGGCCCACGCCCACACCGTGGCCCCGCTCGCCCGTCTGCTCCCGGCCCGGGAACAGCTCGGCGCGACCGGTGTACGGCCGCTGCGGCTCGACCGGCACGGGCTCGTGCTCCGGCTGGAGACGCCGGGCTCCCACCACGACGTCCGCCTGCCCTTCGCCTGCCCGGCCACCCACCCGGGAGAGGCGGTGCACCAGATCCACGCCCTGCTCGCCGAGGCCACCGCCCGTCCGCGCGGCCGTCATCTGCCGACCAGGTCGTAGCCGGGGGCGCCCCCGAAACCGCCGACCTCCGGGCCACTCGCAGAGGCCTTCCCGTCTCCTCCGCGAAGGCGCCCGGAGGTCGGCTCTCACCGTCGGGTTCCCGTCTCCAGACGCTCGGTCGTCCGCATGAGAGAGACCGTGAACGGGTGCTGAGGTTCCGTCAACACCTGTCGCCCCGGCCCCTGTTCGACCAGCTCACCCGCGTCCAGCACGGCGATGCGGTGGGCCAGGCGTGCGGTGGCCAGGTCGTGGGTGATGAGGACGAGGGACAGGTCGTCGCCCTCGCCGACGAGACCCGCGAGGACGTCGAGGATGCCCCGCCGGGTGACCGTGTCCAGGCCGGAGGTGACTTCGTCGCAGACCAGCACCCGGGGGCGGGCGAGCAGGGCCCGGGCGAGGGCGGCGCGCTGGAGTTCGCCGCCGGAGAGCTCACCGGGGCGGCGGTGAGCCGGCTCCTCCGCCAGGCCGAGGCGGTTCAGGGTGCTCAACGCCTCGTCCGTGGCAGCCCGTTCATCGGTCCCGCGCAGCCGTACCGCCGTACGGGCCACCTGGTGCAGCACGGGCCGGTGCTCGCCGAAAGCGGCTCGGGCGTCCTGGAAGACGTACTGCACGGCGGCGAGTTGAGCCCGATCGCGATGGCGCAGGCTGCGCGGGAGGGGCAGGCCGTCGAGCAGGATCTCACCGTCGTGGTCGCGGTGCAGGCCCGCGAGACAACGGGCGAGCGTGGTCTTGCCGCTGCCGGAACGGCCGACGACGGCGAGGCATTCGCCGGGGTGGAGGGTGAGGTGCGGGGCGCGCAGAACGACGGTTCCGCGGCCATGGACGGCAGTCAAGTCCCGCACCTCCAGGACGGGTTGACCCGCTCCGATGCTCTCCTCGCCCTGCCGGGCGGCGCGCTGTTCGTCGAGCAGCCGACGGGTCCACTCGTGCCGGGGTGCCGCCCACAGCCGCTCCACGGGGCCGGACTCGACGACCCGGCCCGCGCGCATGACGAGGACCCCGTGGGCGAGGGCACGTACCACGTCGAGGTCGTGGCTGAGCAGGACGACCGCGATACCGCGTGCCGCGACGGCGGCCAGCTGCTCGACGATGCGGCTCTTGGTCAGCGCGTCCTGGCCGGTGGTGGGTTCGTCGGCGACGATGACACGGGCGCCGAGCAGCAGGGCCTGGGCGAGGACGACGCGTTGCTGCTGGCCGCCGGAGAGCTGGTGCGGGTAGCGGCGCAACAGGACTTCGGCGTCCGGGAGTTGGGCGTCGGACAGGGCTCGCAGGACCAGTGCTCGGGCGGCCTGACGGCGTTCGGCGCGGGGCAGGTGGCGGACCTGGGGGCGGGCGATGTCGGCGAGGAGGGCGCTGACGCGGCGCGCGGGGTTGAGGACGGCCGCCGGATGCTGGGGCACATAGCCCACCGGTCCGTCCCCCGGCCGCCGCACCTCACCCGTGACACGGGCGCCCGGCGGATACTCCCCGAGCAACGCCAGTCCCGTCGTGGTCTTGCCGCTCCCCGAGGCGCCGACCAGCGCGGTCACCTCGCCGGGCGGCACCCGCAGGTGCACTCCGTCGACGATGGCACGGCCGTCGATCTCGACACGCAGGTCGCGGATCTCGGCGACCGCCGCCTCCGTTGCCCGGCTCACCGGCGTCGCCCCTTCTTCTCCCCGAAGGCTTCCCCGAAGACCTCCCGGGAGGCCTCCGCCCTCAGGCCGGTCTTCTTCTCCAGCGCCGCGTCGAAGAGCAGGTTCGTCCCCATCGTCAGCGCGACGATCAACAGCGCGGGCACCACCACGGCCCAGGGCTGCACCAGCAGGCCGGTGCGGTTGCGGTCGACCATGACCGCCCAGTCGGCGGCGTCCGGCGCGACGCCGACGCCGAGGAACGCGGCCGTCGACACCAGGTAGAGCACGCCGGTCAGCCGGATCCCGGCGTCGGCGGCGAGGGTGCGCAGGGCCGACCGGCCGACGTAGCCGACGGCGATCCGCCACCAGGTCTCCCCCTGCATCCGCAGCGCCTCGACGGCGGGGCGGGCCGCGGCCTCCCCCGCCGCCGCCCGCACGATCCGGGCCGCGTCGGGCACGTTCACCAGCGCCACGAGCAGCGCGAGCCCGGCCGCGCCCGGCGCGAACACGGAGGCCACGAGCAGGATCAGCAGCAGCGACGGTACGGCGAGCAGCACGTCCAGCGGCCGCATCAGCAGCTCTTCCAGCAGGCGGTGGCGGGTGAGGGCGCCGGTCAGCGCGACCGGGACGGCGACGAGATACGCGAGCGCGGTCGCGGCCAGCGCGGTGAGGACGACCGTACGGCCGCCCAGCAGGACCTGTTGCCACACGTCACGGCCGACGAAGTCGGTGCCGAGCCAGTGGCCGCCGCCTTGGGCGAAGGAGATGGCGTGAGGTCCCGGGTCGCCCACGAACAGCGGCCCGAAGAGGGCGAGTACCAGGGGGGCGGCGACGACGGCGAGGCCGAGCGCGAAACGGCGATGGCGACCGAAGGGCGGCTTCATGCGGCCACCCCCGCCCGGGGAGTGAGCCGGTGGGCCACCAGGTCGGCACCGAGGTTGAGCACGACCGTCAGCACCCCGAACACCACGGCCAGCCCCTGAACCACGGGTACGTCACGTTCGGCCACGGCGTTGAGGAGGACCGTGCCCAGGCCCGGGATCACGAAGAGGGCCTCCACCACGATCACCCCGCACAGCAACCAGTCGACGGTGCGGGCGAGTTGCTGCGCGGCCGGGGCGAGGGCGTTCGGCAGGGCGTGGGTGTAGCGGACGCGGACGCCGGGGACGCCGTAGCGGCGGGCGTGGGCGGCGTAGGGGGAGGCCAGGGCGTCGACCATGCCGGCCCGCACCAGCCGGGACAGGGAGCAGACCGGGCGGGACAGCAGGACCAGCACCGGCAGGACCAGCGCCGCCGGATGGCCGAGAAGGTCGGTGCCGTAGCCGACCGCCGTCGGCGGCAGCCAGGCCAGCTTCAGGGCGAGGACCGTCACCAGCAGCACCCCGAGGGCGAACTCGGGGACGGCGTACACGGCCAGCGTCACCGAGCTGACCAGCCGGTCGACGAGGCGTCCCTCATGGCGGGCGGCGAGCACCCCGAGGCCGAAGCCGAGCGGGACGAGGAGCGCCAGGGTGAGCGCGGCCAGCAGCAGGGTGGGGCCGAAGCCGTCGGCGATGTACTGGGTGACGGGGCGGCCGGAGGCCAGGGAGGTGCCGAAGTCGCCGTGCAGCAGCCCGGTCGCCCAGTCGGCCAGCCGCTCGTACGCAGGCCGGTCCAGGTCCATCGCCTCGCGGATCGCGGCGATACGCGCGGGGTCCGGCTGGTCGCCCGCGAGGGCCACCGCGGCGTCGCCCGGCAGCGCCTCGGTGAGCGCGAAGACCAGCAGCACCACGGCCACGGTCTGCGCGACACCGAGGAGCAGGCGCCGGGCGACGAAAGAGCGCAGTGGGCTCATCCTCACGCGAGCCACACCTTGTCGAAGCGGGCCCAGTCGAGGGTGTTGGCGGGGGCCTTGGTCTCCACCCCCCGCACCGTGCGCGCCGTTCCGATGATCCAGTCCGCGAAGCCCCAGATGAGGAACCCGCCCTCGGCGTACAGGCGGCGCTGCATCCGTTCGTAGACGGCGGCGCGTTCGGTCTTGTCGCGGGTGGACTGGGCCTGCTGGTAGAGGGTGTCGAAGTCCTTGTGCCGCCACTTGGTGGCGTTGGTGGTGGAGTCGGTGAGCAGGCGCTGGGAGAAGTGCGCCTCGATGGGCATGGCGCCGGAGCGGTAGCAGCACAGGGTGCCGTTGTCGAGGATGTCGCTCCAGTAGGAGTCCTTGCTGCCCATCTTCACGTCGATCGTGACGCCCGCCTTCGCGGCCTGGTCGCGGAAGATGCCGGCGGCCTCGGTGAACCCGGCGGCGACGGCCGAGGTGTCCAGGGTGACCTTGAGCTTCTCGGCGCCGGCCTTCTTCAGCAGGGCGCGGGCCTTGTCGAGGTCCTGCTCGCGCTGCGGCAGGCCGGCGGCATAGTACTCGTAGCCCTTGCCGAAGAGGTCGTTGCCGACCTCGCCCGCGCCGGACAGCGCGCCGTCGACGAGTTCCTGGCGGTCGGCGATCAGGAAGAAGGCCTCGCGGACCCGCTTGTCGTCGAAGGGCGCCCGGTCGGTCTTCATGCAGAAGGCCTGCATGGCGCTGTTGCGCAGCCGCACGATCTCGATCTGGCCCCCGGACTCGTGGGCCCGCGCGGTCGTCGGGTTGAGTTCGTGCGCGTATTCGACCTGACCGCCGAGGAGGGCGTTGACGCGGGCGGACTCCTCGTTGGCGACGACGAACTCGATCTCGTCGAGGAGCGGGGCGCCGTCCCAGTAGTCGTCGTTGCGGCGGAAGACGGCGGAGCGGCCGGGGGCGAAGGAGACGAACCTGAAGGGGCCGGAGCCGACGGGCTTCTTGTCGAAGTCGGTGGCGTTCTCCGGGACGATGTACGCGCCGAACGCCGCCAGGACGTTGGGGAATTCGGCGGTGGGCCGCTTGAGCACGAACTCGATGGACCGCTCGCCGGTGGCGCGGCTGGCGTCTAGGTCGAGGGGCTCCAGGGACGCCTTGGCGCGGAACGCCTGCTCGGGGTCGGCGATCCGGCGGTAGCTGTACAGGACGTCCTGTGCGGTGACGGGCTTGCCGTCGTGGAAGGTCGCCTGACGTAGCGTCACCTGCCAGCGGTCGAGCGTCTTGTTGGACTCCCACTTCTCGGCGAGGCGGGGCTGGGCGGAGAGGTCGGCGCCGTAGTCGGCGAGCTTGTCGAAGAGCGCCTTGGCGCGGGCGACGTCGGCGAAGAGGTTGGCCAGATGCGGGTCGAGGGTCTCGCTGGCGCCGCCCCCGGCGAACGCGGCACGCAGCCGTCCGCCGCGCTTCGGGGTGCCGGACCCGGCGTCCGCCTTGTCGTCGGTGCCGCCTCCGCAGCCGACGAGGGAGAGGGCGGCGACACCGGACGTCGCGGCGAGGAAGCCGCGTCGGTGCAGGCCGGGAAAGCGTTCGTCGTTCATGACTGTTCCTTGGAGTGTGTGGGTCAGCGGGTGGTGTTCAGGCGCGCCACGACGTGCAGCCGGTCTCCGTCGGTGCTGTCGCCGGGCGACTCGCCCTGCTGCCAGGGAGGTTCGGTGCGGGGTCCGGGGCCGTCATGGAGGTCGAGCACCTGGAAGCCGTGCGCGGCGAGCAGGTGCCGTAGCTCCTGCGGGAACAGCAGCCGCCACGCGGAGCGCTGTTCGACCGGCGGGGTTCCGTCGTCGGCGGTCCACACGCGCGTACGGCGCAGGAGTTGGGCGGTGCGGTCGACGGTCAGGGTGGTGGTGGACCGGTAGGCGGTGCCCCGCCAGGTGAAGGCGTTGACCGTCGGGCTGTCGAGGAGGTCCGTACGGCCGAGGAAGTACGCGCCGTTGCGCAGCTCCGCGACCAGCAGCCCGCCCGGGGCGAGGGCGTGGCGGCAGGAGGCGAGGAAGCCGTCGAGCTGGTCGTTGGTGTGGCAGTACAGCAGGGAGCTGTCCAGGCAGACGACGGCGTCGAAGGGGTCCCCGCCCAGGTCGCGCAGGGCGAAGCCGTGCAGGTCGGCCCGGACATAGGTGGGTCCCGGGTGGTGGGCGCGGGCGTGGGCCAGCATCGCCTCGGAGAGGTCGGCGCCGGTCACCGTACGGCCGACGGAGTGCAGGTGGGCGGCGTCGCGCCCGGTACCGCAGCCCATGTCGAGGACACGTGGCCCGGCGCCGTGGCGGCGCAGGCAGTCCTCGGCCCAGCGCCCGGCGAGCCGGTCGGGGTCGGGGAAGCGGGCCTCGTAGAGGGCCGGGTTGTCGGTGAGGAGGTTGCCGTCGGTCATGCGTCGGCCCTCTCGCGCACCGGTTCGTCGGCCTGCGTCGGCAGCACCCCGCGCCGGCGCAGCCATGCGACCCCGCCCGCCGAGGCCAGCCCGAACAGCGCACAGCACACCCACGGCAGCCACGCGTGGCCGCCCCGCTCGCCGGAGTCCATGGACCAGCCGACGGCCGTGTTGCCGAGCGCGGCGGCGATGCCCGAGACGACGTAGAAGATCCCGAAGTACGTGCCGGTCAGCTCGGGCCGCCCGAAGCGCGGGATCAGCTCCATCACGAACGGCGAGGCGATCATGATGCCGAGGTACAGCAGCAGCGCGCCCACCAGAACGGGCACGGCACCTGCCGTGAAGGCCGCCGGCAGGAAGGCCAGCCCCATCACCGCGAGCCCGACGGCGATCCAACGCGCTCTGTCCCCACGGGCCTTGAGGGCGGTCGTGATTCTCAGCTGAAGCGCCAGGTTGGCCACCGTGCCGACGAGGAAGACGATGCCCGCGGCCCCGTCCCAGCCGGTGGCCTCGCGGGCCCCGTCGGGCAGCAGCAGGTACAGCTGGTTCTCCAGGGTGAACATGCCGACCATGGCGAGCGCGAAGGCGAGGAAGGCCCGGTTGCCGAGCACCTCGCGCCAGTCGCCGAGGACACCGCTGTTGCCGCTGGGTTCGACCTTCCGCGCGGGCAGGACGAGGGCCTGCGCCACGGTGAGCACCGCGAAGATCCCGGCGGCGGTCAGGGCGGACGTGCGGAAGTCGACGAGGAGCAGGGCGCTGCCCAGCAGCGGCCCGATGAGCGCGCCGGTCGTGGCGAACACGTTGAACAGCGCGAACGCCTCCGCCTTGCGCTCCCCCGACTCCTGCGCCAGATACGCCCGCACGGCCGGGTTGAACAGCGCCCCCGCGAGCCCGCTGAGCACGGACGCGGCGAGCAGCACCGGCAGCCCGTCGCCCAGCGCGAACAGCCCGAAGCCGACGGTCCGCAGGGCGCACCCGGCGATGATGACGCCCCGCGCCCCGAGCCGGTCCGACGCGGAGCCGCCGATGATGAACAGGCCCTGCTGGCTCAGGTTCCGCACGCCGAGGACGATTCCGACGACCGCCGCCGACATGCCCAGGTTCTCGCCGAGGTGGGTGGCGAGGTACGGGATGAGGAGGTAGAAGCCGGTGTTGACGCCGAGCTGGTTGACGAGGAGAAGTTGCACGGCGAGTGGGAAGCCGCGCATCTCACGCCACGTCTTCATACGCCGTCACCTCCTCGACTCCCAGGCCGGGCCGCGCACTTGTGCGTACGGTGCCGTCCGCGCCGCCGATCCCCGTCCACGGGTCGTGCGCGAGCAGCAGATGCCCGTCCAGGTCGGCCCAGCGGGCGCGGTCGGCCAGGTGGACGGCGGGCGCGATGCCGAGGCTGCTGGCGGTGAGGCAGCCGAGCATCAGCTCCGTCCCGCTGCCCTCGATCAACCGCGCGATCCGCAGGGCCGCCCGGACGCCCCCGCACTTGGCGAGCTTGACGTTGACGCCGTGGACGCGCCCGGCCAGCCGCCGTACGTCCTCGATACTCACCGCGTCCTCGTCGGCGATGACAGGCAGCGGCGACCTCTCGGCGAGGGCGGCCAGCGCGTCCGGGTCACCGGGGACGAGCGGCTGTTCGACGGCCTCGACGCCGAGCGCGGCGAACCGGGGCAGCAGCCGCTGGGCCTCCGCCGTGCTCCAGGCCCCGTTCGGGTCCAGCAGCAGCCGCACATGAGGGGCCGCGTCCCGGATGACCCGCACGCGCTCCACGTCGTCCTCGGCATCGTTCGAGCCCGCCTTCACCTTGACGACCTCGAATCCACTCGCGGCGAGGCGCCGGGCCTCGGCGGCCGCGTGCGCGAGCGAGGTGATGCCGATGGTGCGTGCGGTGGCGACACCGAACGACGTCTCAGTGCCCAGGAGGCGGTGGACGGGCACACCGCCCCGTTTGCCGACGAGGTCGAGGAGCGCCGACTCGACGGCGGCGGTGACAGCAGGCGGTACGCCGTCCGGGGGCCGGGGCTCCGAGGGCCGCGTCTCCGAGGACAGGGCCTCCAGGGCGCTCTCGGGATCGGCGAACCGTTCCAGACCGACCGCCGAGATCAGCCGTACGAGCGTGTCGGCGTCCAGCCCGTAGTACACGCTGCTGACGGCCTCGCCGTATCCGGTCACCCCCTCGTGTTCGACGCCCAGCCACACGGCGTCGCGGGCGGTCATGGTGGAGCGGGAGATGCGCAGCGGCTCGGCGAGTTCGAGACGTACGGTGCGCAGGCGGGCCTTCATCGCGTCCTTCCGGGAGAGAGCGGATCGGCGACCCGGGCACACCGCGCCCACCCGCTCGCCTCGGCGGCATGGGGGTGCGGTATCTCCACGGGCCGGGTGGCGGCCGCGGCGAGGTCGAGGCCGTGGGCGGTGAGGAAGTCGTCGTCGTAGACGGTGCCGAGGTAGCGGTGCGGCCCGTCGGGGAACACGGTGGCGACGACCGCTCCCGGGTGCACGCGGGCCGCCCAGGCGGCGACCCTGGCGACCGCGCCCGTGCTCCAGCCGCCGCTGACGAAGCTTCCCCGGGCGAGCCTTCGGCAGCTGTCCACGGCCTCGGCGGGGCCGATCCAGTGGACCTCGTCGAAGGCGTCGTAGGCGACGTTGCGCGGGTGGATGCTGCTGCCGAGGCCGCGCATCAGCCGGGGGCGGGCGGGCTGGCCGAAGATCGTGGAGCCGGTGGCGTCGACGCCGATGAGCCGCAGCCCGGGCCAGTGCCGGCGCAGCGGGCCGATGATCCCGGCGCTGTGGCCGCCCGTGCCGACGCTGCACACCAGGATGTCCAAGTGGTCGAGCTGAACGCCGAGTTCGGCGGCCAGCGAGGCATAACCCGCCGTGTTGTCGGGGTTGTTGTACTGGTCGGGCCAGTAGGCACCGGGCAGTTCGGCGAGCAGGTCGCGCAGCCGGCCGAGGCGGGCGCCCTGCCAGCCGCCCTGCGGCGCCGGGCGGTCGACGAGCTCCAGACGGACGCCGTGGGCGCGCAGCAACTGCCGCATGGACGGCTCCAGTTCGCTGTCGCCGACGAGCACGACGGGATGGCCGAGCGCCTGTCCGGCGAAGGCGAGCCCGATGCCGAGTGTGCCGGAGGTGGACTCCACCACCGGGGCGCCCGGCCGCAGCTCACCTCGCTCCCGCGCACCGAGCAGCATCGACACGGCGGCCCGCGCCTTCATCCCGCCCGCCGCGAGCCCTTCGAGCTTGGCCCAGAAACCGGGGTGCGCGTGCGGCAGGTCGGTGGTGACACGGACGACGGGGGTACGGCCGAGCAGGGTGAGCAACTCCGGGCGGGCGGTGGGGCGTACCGCGGTGGCGGTCATCGTGCACCTCCGGCGCGGCGGTAGCGGTGGACGACCCCGGGCCCGCCGTCGAGCCAGAAGAAGGGGTACGGCTCCGCGCAGACCGCGCTCACGCCGTGTCCCAGGAAGCGGGGCAGCACCGCGCTGCCGGTCTGCGCGAACATCACCAGCGGCTTGCCGTGCCGCAGTGCGTGCTCGCGCAGGGCCTCGAAGCTGCCGTTGCCCAGGGTCATCCCGGACACCAGCAGCGCGTCACAGCTCTCGGCCGCGGTGAGCGCGTCCACGACGACCGGCTCTCCCCACTCCGTCACCCCGCCCTTGAGGTCGCACGGGACGTAGCCGAGCCCGCGCGAACGCAGCTCCGCCAGCAGGGAGTTGACGACTCCGACCACCAGCACCGTGCTGTCGGCCGGCAGGTCCAGCAGCTCCACCACGGCCCTCGCCCTGGCCGTGGACTTCTCCAGCGACGACCCGGCGGGCAGCGCGACGGGCAGCGCCCCGTGGTCCGGCGTGTGCGGGATGACGTGCATCAGATAGGCGTCCAGGGCTGCCACCCGCACGGCAGCCAGCGGGTGCTCCAGCAGCCGTGCCACGTCGGCGCCGACGCAGTCGTCGAGCGCGCCGTCGGGCAGTTCGCCGGGTTCGACCGCGCACGATCCGACGGCTTCGGCGAGGCGCAGGCTGAGGACCTCGTTGCGGTAGCCGGTGCCGCGGCCGTCGTGCCGTACGGCCTGCCGGGTGGTGAAGGCGACGGCGATGCGCTGGGTGCGGGGGTCGGGGCCGAGGGCGCCCGCGCGGACCTGGGCGACGAGATCGTCGTACGTCCGACAGGGCGCCGTCGGTGAGGCGCTGAGGGCGGTCATCGGATCACCATCCCCGCGCGCAGCCCGGCCAGCAGGTCCTCGACGCGGTCGCGGGCGCCGGGTCCGTCCGGGTCGCCGGCCATGATGTGGCCGAGGTACTCGTTGTTGCTGCCCGCCGCCTTCACAGCCTTGCCGGGCTCGGCGAGCTGCACCTCCAACACGCCTTCCGCCGAGGCCAGTCGACCGGCGTCGAGCGCTTCGAGCGTGCCCGCGCGGTCCGGGACGAGGAAGCCGACGGCGGCACTGCGCAGTCCGGTGTCCGTGCGCCCGAGGTCGGGCCGGCGGCCGAGGGCGACGTCCACGAAGGCGGCGGCGAGGTCGATGCCGGTGACATGGCGGACGAGCTCGGTGATGCGGTTGCCGGCGGGCCGGGGGTTGACCTCGACCACGCGCGGCCCGTCGGAGGTGAGCTTGATCTCGGTGTGCGCCACGACCCCGTCCGTGAGCCCGAGGGCCTTGAGCGCGCCGAGCGCGGTCTGCTCGGCGGCGTCGAGGTCGGCGAGGGACAGGGCGGCGGGGAACATGTGGCCGGTCTCGATGAAGGCGGGCGCCCCGCCGATGCTCTTGTCGGTGACGCCGACCATGTGCACGGCGCCCGCGTACGACACGGTCTCGACGCTCACCTCGGGGCCGTCGAGGAGCTCTTCGAGGAGGACGGCGGGGGTGCGGCGCTGGCCGCGGGCGTTGACCGGGAAGTCGGCCAATGCCCTTACCAGCTCGGCGAGTTGGGCCTCGTCGTCGACGCGCCGCACATACATGCCGGCGCACAGGTCGACCGGCTTGGCGACGAGCGGATAGCCGATCTCCCGGGCGGCCCGCACGAGCTCGGCCCACTCCTCGTGGACGGCGAAGCGCGGTCCGGGCAGGCCGGCGTCGGCGAGGACGCGGCGGGTGGCGTCCTTGCGGCAGGCGTTCTCCACCGCCTCGGGGCCGGGACCGGGCAGGCCGAGGTGCCCGGCGATGCGGGCGACCGTCGGGAGGTAGTAGTCGCAGGAGGTGATCACCCCGTCGAAGCCCAGGACCGAGTGCAGCCGTGCCGCCTCGGGCAGCAGGGTGTCGAGGTCATTGGTCTCGGCGGTGATCACATTGCGGGCGCCGAGCAGCGGATGCGCCGTGCCCTCGGGTGCCGAGCGCAGGTAGTGATGCAGGTCACGGGTGAGGAAGGTGAACTCGTGTCCGCCCTCCCGGATCGCCCGTGGCAGCAGTCTGCTCATCGACCCGACCCAGCTCTCTACCACCAGCAGATGAGCCACAACTCCCCTTTTCGTGCCGTGAGTTCAGACGTCAAGGCAGCCCGGGGCGCCCCTCGGTCGGAGGGGTTCCGGACTTGACGCGCACACGTTAGCGATAATCATTTTCATTTGCTACCCCGTTCTTACCCAGCCTGGGAGTGACCTTGTCCGTCCCACCTCGCCCCGCCACCCTCCTCTGCGCCCTCGTGGCCGCGGCCGCCCTGCTCCCCACGGCCGCCCCCGCCCGGGCGACGGCCGCCCCCAGGGCCCTCACCTTCGGCCCCTGCCCGGCGTCCGTACCGGCGCCGCCCACGCCGGACCGCGTGGAATGCGGCCGCCTCACCGTCCCGCTCGACTGGCGGCACCCGTCCTCCGGGCCGCGCATCGAGATCGCCGTCTCCCGTGTCCCCGCCTCCGGCACCCCGGCCGAGCGGCGCGGCATCCTGCTGGTCAACCCGGGCGGCCCCGGCGGCTCCGGGCTCCCCTACGCGGTGACGAAGCGCGCCAAACTCCCGGAGAGGGTGCGGCGTTCGTACGACGTCATCGGCTTCGACCCGCGCGGTGTCGGCCGCAGTACGCCGGTCGACTGCGGTGCGATGGGCGGCCTGTTCACCGGTCCGGGCGCGGACCCGGTGCCGGTGGGCCCGCGCGCCGAGCGGGCGTACCTCACGTCACAGCGCCGCATGGCCGACGACTGCGCGACGGGAGCGGGCACGGCGGTGCTGCCGTACCTGTCCACCGAGCAGACGGCGTACGACATGGACGCGATCCGCGCCGCACTGGGCGAGCCGCGCACGAGCTTCCTGGGAGTCTCGTACGGCACCTACCTGGGCGCGGCCTACGCGGCTCGCTTCCCGCACCGGGTCCGCCGCATGGTGCTGGACAGCGTGGTCGGGCCCTGGGACTGGTACGACTTCGACGTGCTCCAGAGCCGGGCGCTGCTGCGCGCCCGGGACACGTTCCTCACCTGGACGGCCGCGCACGAGGAGCGCTTCGGACTGGGCGGCGACGCGGACGCCGTACGACGGTCGCATCTGCGCGTACGCCAGGGCCTCGCCGCCCGCCCGGTGAACGGATTCGGCCCCGCGGAGTTCGACCGCGCCGTCTACCGCGCCCTCGGACGCACCGAACGCTGGACCGGCCTGGCCGACGGTCTGCGCACCTACCTGACGGACGGCGGTGTGGCCGGTCTTCGCCCCGCCTCCGCCTTCGACAGCCCGGAATCCCGCAACTACGAGGCGGCCAACCGGATCGTGAAGTGCGCGGACGGTCCGGGACCGGCCCCGCGCGAGATCGTGGCGGAGATCCGCCGCATACGGCGGCTCGACCCGCACCCGATCCTGACCGGCCTGGAGGCCTCGGCCTGCGCGTACTGGCACCACCGCCCCGACCGTCGCACCCCGCTCGGCAGCCCGGCCGCCCCACCGGTCCTGCTGGTCGCCTCCGCCCACGACCCGGTGACCCCGATCGAGGGCGCCCGCCGACTGCGGGAGGTACTCCCGGGCTCCCGTCTGGTGACCCTCGACCACGACTTCTCGCACGGAGTGTTCGCCAGTCGGGGGAACGCTTGTGTGGACGGCGCGGTGGCGGCCTACCTGGTGGACGGGACGGTGCCCGGAAGCGATGTGCGCTGCGACGGGCCGGGATTGCCGGAGGCGGGTGACATGCACTGAGCACCCGCCCCACTGACGCGGGACGGCTAGACCCGTACTTCGCGGGTCGTTGATTCGTATGGTGTGACCGGTCCGGGGTGTGTCCTGGGCCGGGGGTGTGGCGTTGGGTGGGGTGTGTCGATGACTTCCCGGTCCCCGCGGCCACGGTCTCAGCGTCAGCGTCTTGAAGTGGCGGTGACGTCCGTGGTGGAGAAGCGTCTGGGCGCTCTGCCTGTCGCTGCCGAGTTTCTGCGTCGGCTGGATGTCGCCGGGATCGTCGACGAGGTGTGTCCTGGTGGCGCGAGTGCGCTGGTGACGCACGGGCAGGTGATCGAGGCGTTGGTGGCCAACCGGCTGACGTCGCCCGCGCCGTTGGTGCGGGTGGAGGACTGGGCCAGGTGCTGGGCAGTGGAAGAGGTCTTCGGGATCGAGCCCGCTCTGCTCAACGATGATCGTCTGGCCCGGGCACTGGATGCGATCGCTCCGCAGCTGGAGCACATCGCGGGCACGGTCGGGGCGCGGGCGATCGGTGAGTTCGGGATCGATGTGGCCCGGATGCACTGGGACATGACCAGCATGTCCGTGCACGGGGCCTTCCCGGTCGAGGGTCAGGAGGAGGACTTCCCCGTCATTGGCTACGGGCATCCCAAGGACCGGCGCTTCGATCTGAAGCAGGTCCAGGCCGGGCTCGCGGTGTCGGCCGACGGCGGCATCCCGCTCCATGCCCGGGTCTTCGGCGGTGGTGCGGCCGAGGTCAGCCAGGTCGTCGGCGCGATGAAGGACCTGCGGGCCATGGCCGGTGAACGCGACTTCCTGATGGTCGCCGACTCCAAGCTGGTGTCCTACTCCAACGTCCGTGCCCTGCTGGCGGCCGGGGTCCAGTTCATCGCCCCGGCCCCGGCCGCGCAGGTCAAGGACGAGGTCTATGCCGCTCTCGATCCCGCGCAGGCCACCATCGTGGACTGGACGCCCAACCGGGAGGCGGGCAAGCCCGCCGAGCGGCGCGAGACCTACCGCGTGCTGGAGGACACCCACACCCTGACCGGGCCCCGCAAGAGCGATCCTGTGCTCACCGTGCGACGGATCCTGGTCCACTCCACCGCGAACGCCGCCGGCCAGCAAGCAGCCCGGGACAAACGCCTGGCCAAGGCCGCCCAGGACCTGAACAAGCTCACCGCTGCGGCCGGCGGACGCCACTACAAGACCCGGGAGAAGATCGTCGCCCGAATCGGTGTCATCGCCGCCAAGCGCCGTGTCACCTCTTGTCTGCGCTGGACCGTCACCGATAACGAGGACGGCACCCCGGTCCTGGCCTGGCACTTCGACACCGGCGTGCTGAAGGCGGAAGCCGTGGTCGACGGCTGGTACGCACTGCTGACGTCTGTCCCCGCCGACCAGGCGGACGCTGGGCAGACTCTGATCCACTACAAGGGCCAGGGCGCGGTCGAGCGCAGATACCACGACTTCAAGGGCCCGCTCGCGGTCGCGCCGGTCTTCGTGCAGCACAACCGGCGCGTTGCCGCCCTGATCCAGGTCATCTGCCTGGCCCTGCTCGTCTTCTGCCTGATCGAACGGCAGGTCAGACGCGCGCTCGGCCCCGAGCAGACCATGAGCGGCCTCTACCCCGACAACCGCCGGGTCCGCCCCACCGGCCGCATGGTCTTCTACCACCTCGGCGAACTCACCCTGCGCATCGGCAACATCACCGACCCGCCCACCGTCCAGATCACCCGCGGCGTCCAACTCCACCTCCTCGACCTACTCGACACCGACATCGGACAAACCCGCTGGCCACAGACCTGAAACGGTGACCCGCGAAGTCCGGGGCTAGACGCCCACGTCGCGGCGGCCCTCCAGGACGCGGCGCTCGGCCTCCTCCACGAGGAGCCGGGCGGCCGGGTCACCGCCGTGGGCCCGGACCGTGCCACGGACGAGTGCGAGGTAGAACAGTGCGGGCGCGCACGGGGTCCAGTCGGGTGTCTCGTGGAGGAAGGTCAGCACGGAGTCCGGATCGGAGGGTACGAAGGCGTAGGCGTCGTGCTCCCACTTGTCCTCGACGCCGCGGCTCCACCGCTGCCGCAGCTCCTCCTCGCCGAGATCCTCCAGGACGGCGCGGAGGAACACGGCCCACTGGTTGTTGCGCAGGTCCAGGCCGAAGCCGAGCAGCTCCAGATCGACGCGGTCCTGCCGGTGCACGGCGAGTTCCTCGCGCAGTGCGCGCCGCGCGACCTGGTGCAGGCTGATCTCGCCCGACTCGGACACGTCGTGGTTGGCCGCCATTCCCTCGTTGGCCGAGGAGTTCCAGCGGGAGGCGTTCGGTCCGGCCACCTTGCCGCTGCGGTGCGAGAACAGCATCTTGCCGTCCTTGCCCGTCTCCACCGCCACGTTCACGCCCAGGCTGCAGAACATCCAGGGCGGCGCGTCCAGCGGATCGGCGTCCTCCAGATACTGCTTGCGCAGCGTCGACCCGTTCTTCAGCTTCCGTCCGAGGTTGAGGGACGTCGTCAGGAAGTCGTAGTAGTCGGCGTCGAGCAAGGAGAGGGTCACCTGCGGTTCCTCAGCGACATGGCCCCGGGAGACCACCAGGCTCTCCACCGCGAAACGCGGGTTGTTCCACCGGTACGGCTCCCCCGCCGCCTGCCTTCGGGCCTCCTCGTCCTGGATCTCGCGCCGCCACAACCCCAGCTCGTCGGGGAACTCGACCCGCCGGCGGTCGTAGAGGACGCGGACGTTCTCCTCGTCGATCGGGCGGGTGCCGTCTCCTTCGTAAATATGGCAGTCGGTCACTTTGCCCACGACCGAGAACCTGTCCCGAAACGCCATCAACTCTCCTTTTTGGCAGGCAAGTCGATCTATGATAGTGGGCTGCCAGGGGGTCAAGTGGCGTACGGGGGACGGGGTGTTGCCATTGTCCAGGGGACACGCGAGGGACGCCTTACGGGCCGGAGGCATGGTCGGTGCGCTGGCCGTCCACACGTACGACAGGCCGGGCGGCCCCGAAATCCTGCGGCACATCGACGACGAGACGGCACAGTTCGTGGCGCTGGCTCACGACCAGCTCGGTTTCGGGGAAGTACTGAACCGGCCCGGCGGGCTGACGCACGAGCGGATCGAGGCCTGGCTGGAGGACTTCCTCGCCCGCAGGGCGGAACGGAAGATCCTCTACTGGACCGGCCACGGCGTCGTCGACGACGAGGGGGCCTTTCATCTCGCCTGCGGTGACAGCTGGGCCGGCGGGCCGTTCGACCCGTCCCGTTCCTTCGCCCTGACCGACCTCGTCGACCGCGTCCTCGATGCCCGGAACCCGGCGCACACCCTGCTCGTCCTCGACGCCTGTTCCTCCCACGGGCACCTGCGGCAGGCGCTGAGCCGCGCGGTGAGCAAGGAACGCGCGTCGGTCGCGGCGGCGTACGAGAACTCCACCAGCGGCTTCGCCGTGATCGGCACCTCCGGGGTCGGCGAGACCATCCGGGAGGGGCAGTGGCTGGCGTGGCTGACCAATGTGCTGAACAAGCCGGACATCGTGGTCGCCGACCATTCCCGGCCGATGCACCGTTCGGCCCTCTACCTCTCCGTTCCCTACCTGGTCGAGGCCATCGACCGGGAGGCCGCCGCCGAGGGGCTGGAGACCAAGGACGAGCGGCCCGGCTTCGAGGCGGTCCGCCAACTGCCCAACAACTTCCTGCACAACCCCCACTTCGACGACGGGGACGACGGGGACGAGAGCGGCTCAGGGCCGCGGCGCTGGGTCCGCACCGCCGTGCTGGCCGAGGACGCACCGCTCCCCTGGGCCGAGGAGTCGCCCTTTCTGCTCCAGGAAGGCGGCCTGCTGGAACGGGAGTTCACCGGCCGACACGCGCCGCTGAGCCGACTCGTGCGCTGGCTGGACACGGTCTCGCACGGCATGCAGGTGGTCACCGGCCCGGGCGGTTCGGGCAAGACCGCCCTGCTCGGCATGCTGGGCCTGCTGTCCGTGGCACGTCGCCGCGAACGCCTCGACCCCGCGCCCCCGCCGCAGATCTGTCCACGGCCCGGCACCCTCCACGCCCTCGTCAGCTGCCGTGACCGCTCGCTGGCGGAGGTCACCGGCGCCGTGTGGAAGGCGTTGGCGGCCTTCGGCGCGAGGCCCTCGTCGCCCGACTCGGCGCACGACCCCGGGAGTTGCGTCGAGGCCGTGGACGGCCTGGTGCGGCGGGTGGGCGCCCTCAACCTGGTCTTCGACGGCCTCGACGAGGCGATGCCCGGGCAGTCCCCCGACATCGCCCGGTATCTGCTCAACCGGCTCGCTCAGACGCCGGGAGTCAAGGTGGTCGTGGGGACCCGCCCGCGCCCCCGACGCCAACTGGCCGGGCCGGTACCGGCCGAGACGCTGCTCGACGTACTGGAGCAGACCACGGCTCCGCTGGCCCTGGGCGAGGACGACGACACCCGGCGGGACATCGCCTCGATGGCCGAGGCCGTCCTCGCCGCCGAGGGGCCGTACGCGGGCGAGCGACGGCTCCTCGCCCGTCGCGAGGCCGCCGAGCTCCTCGCCGAGGGGAGCGGGGGCCTCTTCGTCGTCGCCCGGCTGATCGCCGGGCGGCTGGTGCGCGCCGAACGGCCGCTCAGCCAGGGCGAGCTGGAGACGGAACTGCGGCAGACCGGCTCGGGACTGGAGCCCTGGGTGCGCCGGGAGGTCGAGCACCTGGAGCGCGGCGGCACCGTCCGCGCCACGGCCGCCCTCGCGCCGCTCGCCCTGGCCTACGGAGGCGGACTGGACGACATCCACCTTCTCGCCGCCATGGCCAACGCCCTCGACGGGCCGCACGGGGAGCTCACCCCCCAACAGGTCCGCGACGTCCTGGAGTCCGCCAAGGGCGGCCTGGTGACCGTGGACTCCGGTGCCTACCGGCTCGCGCACGCGGGCTACGGCGTCCACGTCCTGGAACGCCTGGGGTTCACCCCGAAGGAGGGGCACCGCAGGGTGCACGACACCCTGCACGCCCGTTGCGGCGGCGCCTGGCACGACCCGGCCCACGACTACACGCGCGCGTTCCTCGCCGGTCACGCGGCCCAGGCGGGCGTCGAGCAGCTGCGCGCTCTCCTGGACGATCCGGAGTTCCTGGTTCATACCGAACCCGATGTGCTGCTGCCGCTCGCCGTCACCCAACTCACGGAGTGCGAAGGGGCGGCGCTCTACCTCCGGGTCGCCGACGGCTTCCGCGGCAGACGCGATCCCGTCCTGCGCCGGGCCCTGCTGCGCGCCGCGGCCTTCGTCCACCACAACCGGCCCGGCGGCGCCTACGGCAGACTGACCTCGCCGGGCTTCACCGAGCTCCCCTGGACGGAGCTGTGGACCGACGCCGCGCCGGAGCCGCTCGATCTGCGGTGGCCGGCGGACCGGGGCGGTGCCCGCACGCTCCGCTGGTCCGGCACGTCCGCCGAGACGACCCTCTCGCTCGGGGTGGTCGGGGCGGTCGCCGTGCACGCCCCCGACACCGGCAGGCAGCTCCTCACCCACCGCGCCCCGGACCGTCGGCGCTCGCTCCGCCAGGTGACGGACACGACCGGAGGCGGGCGGCGGACCACGGTCGCGAGCGACGGTGCCGGCGTGTTCCTGTGGGAGGACGCGTCCGGTCTGCCCACCAAGGTCCTCGACTGGGCGGGCGCGCCGACCTCGCTCACCGCCGTCGAGTGCGCCGGCCGCCTCCTCGTCATGGCCGCGGACGGGCAGCGCCTGTGGGTCTGGCGGTGGTCGGCGGGCGACAGCGCGGCGAAGGCCGAGCTGGGGGGTGTCTTCGCACTCCCCGTCGAGCGTCTGGCCCTGGTCCGGCTGGCCGGGCGGTGCTTCCTGCTGTCGTCGGGCACCGGGACCCAGGTCCACGAGATCCACCCGGCGGGCCGGAACGCCGAGTTGCTCGGGACCCGTCTGCCGCTGGCGCACGCCGAGCGCCGCAAGGTCCGGGCCATCGCCGCGCTCACGGAACCGATCCGGCCCGCGGCGGGACTGCAGGGCCACCACGCGTGGCTGGCGCGTGCCGACGGGCACACCGCGGACGTCTGGCGGCTCACGATGACGGCGGGCCCCTGGCCACGGGAGAAGGGCGGACGCTCGCCGGACTGGAGCGTGGAGCAGGTGCTCTCCCTGGGCGCGCCGGACGCCCGGGGGGTGACGCTGGGGTACTGGGGCGACCGTCCCCTGCTCGTGCTGCACCAGGGCGACCGCGTGGCCGTGCACGACCTCCGTGACGACCGGCGCCTGTGTTCCTTCGAACTCCACGGGCACCGCGATCCGCAGGCGTTGGCCTGTGCCCCGGACGGCAGCGGACGGATCGCGGTGGCCGACGACGCCCACGTCCGCGTCCTGGACGTCGCCGCCGCGGCCGCCGTACGCCATCGTCATCCGCACCGCAGCTACACCGAACGGCTCATGGTGGAGCTAGCGGCGGGGCCGGACCGGGGTCCCGCGCTGCTGTGCCGGACGGCGGGACGGATGGTCCTCGCCGGGTACACGGAGGCGCCGGCCGCGGACACCGAGCCGGTCGCGCTGGACCATGACGAGCCGGTCACCGCCGTGCGGGCCGTGTGGCACGAGGGCCGCTGGCTCGTCGCGACCGCGTTCGGGCGCACCGTCCGTGTCCGGTCGCTGTCCGCGGACCTGCAAGCCGCCGAGTTCCTGGAGGACATCCCCCTGCGGGGCGACACGGGCCAGATCGCCCGTGGTCTCGGACTGATCGTGGAGCACGACGGTGTGCCGAGCCTGTTCGTTCCCGACATGCGTCATGTGCTGCACCGGCGGCTGGTGAACGGCCGGTGGACGGTGCGGGACGAGTTCGGCGCCGTGGCCCATGCGATCGGCGCGCGGGCCATGGCCGACGGCACGACCTGGGCCGTCGTCGACACCGGCCGCGGCTTCAGCGTCTGGCGGCCGGGCCGGGACGCGTGGAACGCGCTGCCCCTCCTCCCCGACGGGGGGCGGCGCACCGCGATGCTGACGCTGGGCGAACTCCATGTGATGGGCAGGTCGACCCCGCTGCTGGCCTGGGCCGAACAGGACCGGATCCACACGGCCGCCTTCCGGAACGGGCGTTGGGCCTCGCGACATCTGCCGTACGACGGTGGCGTCCCGACGGCGCTCGTGTTCTCGGGGAGCGCCGACCGGCCGCTGCTGGTGGTGTGCGGCGGGGAGCGGACGCTGGCGGTGTACGACGCGGCCAGGGCCTGGCCGCCCGCTGAAGCAGGCGGTGGTCCCCTGGCGCGGCATGGACGTCGAGGCGGCCGCCGCGCTGTACCAGGAGGGCCGGGGCCTGGTGCTGGCGCTGCAGAGCCGTCGGCGCTGCGACCAGCTCGTGCTCGGTACGGACGTATTGCATCAGGAGTCGAGGAGGCAGCCCGGTGAAGCATGACCTGGTCGTTTTCGTCCCGGGGATCACGGGAAGCAGTCTGACCCGGGACGGCAAGGACCTGTGGAACCTGTCGTTGCGGGCTCTCATGGGAGCCCTGCCGCCGAAGAAGCTGATCGAACGGCTGCGGCTGCCCGAGGGGATCGGTGACGAACGCCCCGAGGAACCCTTCGCGGTCGAGGCCCTCGACCTGGTGCGGCGCCCGACGGGGCTGCCGGGACTGCTGATGCAGCACGGCTACCCGGAGGTGAGCGGCCTGCTGACCGGGATACGCCCGGAGCAGTTCGTGGTGTTCCCCTACGACTGGCGGCTGTCCAACCGGCTCACGGCCAGGGATCTCCAGCTCCGTGTGGAACGCGAACTCACCCGGTGGCGGGAGGAGTTCAGGAACCACTATCCGAAGGCCGAGGACGATCCCGCCGTCGTCCTCCTCTGTCACTCCATGGGCGGCCTGATCGCCCGCCACTACCTGGAGTGCCTGGGCGGCCGCGAGACGGCCCGCCGGCTGGTGACCGTCGGGACGCCGCACCGGGGCGCGGCCAAGGCGGTGCAGTTCCTCACCGGACAGGGCTCTGACAGCGGCCTCCTGGGGCGTGCGGCGCCGGGGCCGGTGCGGAGAGTCATGGAGCAACTCGCGGACCTGGCACGCACCTTCCCCTCGGTGGGGCAGCTCCTGCCGGTGTACGACGCGGTCCGCCGCCCCGACTACCCCGAGGGCTACTACGAGCCGCTGACCGACATCGACGTGGGCCTGCCCACCGCGACGGTGGACGACGTCTTCGCCTTCCACGAGGCGTTCGAGACCGCCAACCTGGCCAACCTGCGCGCGAGTTCGGATCTACGGCGGCCCTACGAGGTGCGCTGCCTGGGCGGACGCGCCCATCGCACCGTGCACGGCGTGGTCGCCTCGCCGGGACGCGAGCTGCGCTTCGTGGACGTGCTCGACGACGAGGAGTCCTGGATGGGCGACGGCACGGTTCCGGCGGAATCGGCGTTCGCCGCCTGGGCCCTGCGCAGCACCGACGAGGCCGTCTGGAACGGCCACCGGCACTCCTCCCTCGTCGACCGTGAGGCGTTCGGGCACCAACTGGACGCGATCTACGCCGGCAAGTCGGCCCGTGCGACGCTCGCCGACGACGAGTTCGGCCTGGTGACGCCCGAACTGGCGGTGGCCGGTGAGCCCTTCGAGATCGTGACCACCGACGTGGCCCGCGGCCGGGCCGTCCGGGCCGCACTGCACGCGCATGACGCACCCCACCCGGAGGACTGGACCGTGCTCGCCCCGTCCGGCCCGGAAGAGCGCCGCGGCAGCCTCACCGCGGGCCCCGGCACCTGGGTGCTCACGGTCGTCGCCGACAGTCCGCGCGTCGTCCAGCGCGAGGTCGTGATGGTCATCGAGGCCTGACACCCCGGCGTCACGGTGACGGACCCGCCGCACATGGCAATGGCTCCGCCTTACGGCAACGGCTGCTCCGTCCAGATGATCTTGCCGTTGGGGGTGTACCGCGTCCCCCAGCGCTCGGTGAGCTGGGCGACGAGGAACAGGCCCCGGCCGCCCTCGTCCGTGCTGCGCGCGCGGCGCAGGCGGGGGGAGGTGCCGCTGCCGTCGGAGACCTCGCAGATCAGGGCGCGGTCGCGGAGCAGGCGGAGCTGGACGGGGCCGGTGGCGTGGCGGATGGCGTTGGTGACCAGTTCGCTGGCGATGAGTTCCGTGGTGAAGGCCAGGTCGTCCAGGCCCCAGGCGGCGAGCCGGTCGGTGACGGCGGCACGGGAGAGGGAGACGACCGCCGGATCGCTGGGCAGGTCCCACTGGGCCACGTGGTCGGCGCCCAGGGTGTGGGTGCGGGCGACGAGCAGGGCGACGTCGTCGCCGGGGCGGGCCGGGAGCAGGGCGTCGAGGACGGCCTCGCAGGTCTCCTCCGGGGGGCGGCCGGCACAGGCCAGGACCGCACGCAACTGGTCGAGCCCGGCGTCGATGTCGCGGTGCCGGTCCTCGACCAGACCGTCGGTGTACAGCACGAGCTGGCTGCCCTCGGCCAGTTCCAGCTCGACCGTCTCGAAGGGCAGGCCGCCCAGGCCCAGGGGCGGGCACGACGGCAGGTCGACGAACTCGACCGTGCCGTCGGGGGCGACGACCGCGGGCAGGGGGTGCCCGGCGCGGGTGAGGGTGCAGCGCCGGGACACCGGATCGTAGACGGCGAAGAGACAGGTGGCTCCGACGATGCCGGAGTCGGGCGTGCCCTCCGCCGCCCAGCCCTCGCCCCGGTCGAGCCGGCCGACCAGGTCGTCGAGGTGGGTGAGGAGGTCGTCGGGCGACAGGTCCAGGGAGCAGAAGTTGTGCACGGCGGTGCGCAGCCGGCCCATGGTGGCGGCGGCGTGCAGACCGTGCCCGACGACATCGCCGACCACGAGCGCGACCCGGGCGCCGGACAGCGGGATGACGTCGAACCAGTCGCCGCCGACGCCGGCCTGCGCGGGCAGATACCGGTAGGCGACCTCGACGGCACTCTGCTCGGAACGCCCCCTCGGCAGCAGGCTGCGCTGGAGGGTGAGAGCGGTGTTGTGCTCGCGCGTGTAGCGGCGGGCGTTGTCGATGCAGATCGCCGCGCGGCCGGCCAGTTCCTGCGCGAGGGACAGGTCGTCGTCCTCGAAGGAGGCGGGTTGCAGGGAGCGGTAGAAGCTGACCACGCCGAGGGTCGTGCCACGCGCCCGCAGCGGCACGGTGATCAGGGAGTGGATGCCCGCCGCGAGCACCCGTTCCAGCCGCTCGGGGTCCTGCGCGATCCAGCCGCCCGCCGCGGACAGGACGGGTTCCAGCACGGACTGCCTGGTCTCCAGAGAGCGGGCCTGCGGCGTGGACGGCACGTACTCGACGGTGTCCCCGACGTCGTAAAGATGGTGCACATCCTTGCGTACGGCGCGGATGGCCACCCGGCGCAGCGCGGTCCGGCCGCCGAGCGTTTCCGGTTCCTCGCCGCGCAGCACCGAGTCGGGCAGGTCGACGGCGACGAAGTCGGCGAACCGGGGGACGGTCACCTCGGCGAGTTCCTCCGCGGTGCGGGTGACGTCGAGGGTGGTGCCGATCCGCACGGTCGCGTCGTGCAGCAGCTCCAGTCGCCGCCGCGCCAGTACGGCCAGCCGTCCGACCCCGGGCTCCCCGACGAGCAGCAGCCAGCCTTCGGCACCCGGACCGTCCGGTGAGGGAGGGGCGGAGGTCTGCGGCTCGGACACGACGGTGGGGGCGGCGGGAGACGACGGCACGACGGTGCGCCGCCGGACAGTGGGCGGGGCGATGGCGGGCGAGGCGATCGCGGGCGGCGCGGTCGCGGCTCCCGTGGCCGGCTCGGGCTGCGGGCCGGAAGCGGCCGGCCCGGGGGCGCCGGCGGCCTGCCCGTCCGCCCCTGGCCCCGCGCCGAATGCCGACCGCTCGACCCGCGTGGACGGTGCGGGCCGCGAGGCCGGCGGCGAGGGCGCTGGTGCGACATGGCGCAGACGAGGGCCGCCGGGCACACGGGCCTCGACCGCCACGCCGATCTCCCCGGCCTCACCCGTGACCTGGCGGCGCAGCAGGGTGGCGGTCCGGCCGCTGGGCAGGGCGACCTCGTCGAGGGTGCGGTGCGGCGAGGCGAGGAGTTCCTCGGCCTTCGCCCGCAGCACGACCAGATCGAGCCGCGGCAGGGCGCCGACGCCCCCGTCCGGGCCGGACGACAGGCCCTCGGGCTGTTTCGGCCAGCGCTCCGAATGCCCGTCGGTCCGACGGTACGCGGCGAGCAGCGCGCGTTCCCGCCGGGTGGCCTGGTCCAGCAGCCGGGCCTCGATGCTGCGGGCGGCGTCGCGCACCATCCGCACCATGGCCGGGTCGCCCTGGTCGCGCAGGCAGGTGAGGTCGAGTACGGCTTCGATGCGCCCGCTGAGCGGGTCACGGACGGGCGCGCCCGCACAGGCGAAGGGTTGCAGACAGTCGGCGAAGTGCTCACGGCCGGCGATGTAGACGGGGCCGCGCTCGGCCAGCGCGGTGCCGACGCCGTTGGTGCCCACGACCGGTTCCGAGGCGTCGAACCCGGGAGCGAACTGCACCGCGTCGAGGCGCTCGCGCAGCCGGGGGTCACCCCCGAGCCGCCGCACCATCCGGCCCTGTCCGTCGCAGAGCGCGATCGCCATGCCGACGTCGGCGAGGGAGGCGTTCAGGTCCTTCAGGACCGGGTCCGCGGCGAGCAGGAAGCGGTCGTCCAGCGTCACGTCCGCGCGGTAGGGGACCAGCAGCCGATGCGGCTCGAGCCCGGCGGAGCGGCACCGCTTCCAGGAGTCGAGCACGGAGTCCCTGACGTCCGACTCGATGAGGGAGCCGGCCAGGAAACGTTCATGGGCATCGACGAGCCCGCCGATGTCGTCCCAGGCGACGGACAACCGGATCACTTCCTCGCCTGGAGCCGCCCCGGCCGCACACCGCCACTCGGCCAGCGGCACGGCGAAGGCCTCCAGGCGATATCACCCTAGACCCGTGTGATGCCCATCTCAATAGGATCCTTCCGGCACCGGGTGCCCCGTCATCGGCTCAGCGGTAGGGCAGGGAGGACAGCCGCCCGCGCTCGGCAAGCGGACTCGGCCGCCGACCGGCAAGGCGCACGGACTCGGCCGCCGACCGGCAAGGCGAATGGACTCGCCCCCGACCGGCAAGTACCGAGGTCCGAGCACCAGCCCCGCAGAAGCCAACCCCGCCACTGCGCGCGATACTTGACCGCATGCGGTCCCCGCGGTGCGCGGCCCGGATCGGGGCCGGGCTGATGCTGGTGCTGGTGGTCGCCGTCGGCTGCACCGAAGGAGACGGCGCCGACGAGACGGCACGCACGGAGCCGTCGACGACGAGCCGAGCGGGCTCCGGGACCCCGAGCGCGACGCCGACCCCCACGCCCACACCCGCCGACCCCGTGTCCCTCCCCGCCCTGATCCGGCGCGAGCACCACGGCTCCGACCTCCGCCTCGGAGCCGTACGCCTCCGCACCGACGCCTACACGCAGTACGCCGTCACCTACCGTTCCAATGGGCTGACCATCTCCGGGATCATGAACGTCCCCCGAGGCGAGGGTCCCTTCCCGGCGCTGGTCCTGGCGCACGGCTACATCGACCCGGAGGTGTACACGACCGGCCGCGGCATGCCCCGGGAGCAGGACCTCCTCGCGCGCAAGGGATACGTCGTCCTCCACACCGACTACCGGAATCACGCGGGCTCCGACGACGACCCCGACAACGACGTCAACCTCCGGCTCGGTTACACCGAGGACGTCATCACCGCCGTACAAGCCCTCCGGTCCGCCGCCCGGCCGGACGTCGACGACGACCGGATCGGCCTGCTGGGCCGGTCGATGGGCGGTGGGGTCGTGTACAACGCGCTGGTCGTGGCGCCCGGCCTCGTGGACGCCGCCGTGGTCTTCGCGCCGGTCAGCTCGCGCCCGGAGGAGAACATCGACCGGTTCCAGCGGCCCGAGGGGGACCCGCTCGTCGAGGAGATCGAGGCCGCGCACGGCACCCCCGAGGAGAACCCGGAGTTCTGGCGGCAGGTCTCGCCGGTCACCTACGTCGACCGGGTCACCGAGCCCCTGCTGATCCACCACGGCACGGCCGACGACACCTGCCCCCTGGCCTGGTCGAAGCGGACCGCCGCCGCGTTCGAGGCGGCGGGCAAGGACGTGGAGCTGCGGACGTACGCGGGCGAGGGGCACACGTTCGGGCCGCGGTGGCCGGATTCCATGGACGCCACGATGGCGTTCTTCGAGCGTCACCTGGGCTGAGCGCCCGTCGGTGATGCGCCACGCACAGCCCACCGGAAGTTTTTTCCCTCGGCGCTGATTGTTTCGGGCGTCTCTTCCGTACCTCCTGGAGTACTGAGCCGTTCATCTCTGGAGGCACGATGCCCATCTCGCGCCGCATGGTAGGAACCGTCTTCGTGGGAGGCGCCCTCGTCCTGACCCTCTCCGCCCTTGCCTACCCCGCCATGCTGGGCGTGGAGACCACCTCCGTCAATCAGGACCGCGTCATCGCCAACACCCAGTACGGCCCGCTGACCGAGGCCGACCGGGACTTCGTGGTCAAGGTCCGCGCGGCCGGCCTGTGGGAGCACCCGCTGGGCATGATGGCCATGCAGCGGGGCACGACCCCGGAGATGAAGGAGGCCGGCGAGCACCTCGTCGTCGGACACGCCCGGCTCGACCTCGCCTGCCGCAAGCTCGCGTCCGAGCTGAACATCACGCTGCCCAACCAGGCCAGCCCGCAGCAGCAGCAGTTCGTGGCGACGGTGGACTCCAAGACGGGCAAGGAGTTCGACGCCACCGGTGTCGCGATCATGCGGGTGACGCACGGGCAGATCTTCCCGGTGATCGCGAAGATCCGGGGTACCACGCAGAACACCCTGGTCCGTCAGCTGGCCGACCTCGCGAACGACACCGTGCTCGACCACATGACGGTCCTGGAGAAGACGGGCATGGTGAACTTCGACGCGAACAACTTCCAGCAGACCACCCCGCCGAAGCTCCCCAAGGACCAGATGACCCCGCCCGCGCCCCAGCCGGGCTCGCCGGTCCTCACGCTCGCCATCCCCAAGGGCCTGGAAGACCTGAACACCGCGTCCCCGTCGGCGCTGCCGAGCGCGGACGTCAAGTGACACAGGGCAGCGCCCCGGAGCCCCGCCAGGGGTTCCGGGGCGCTGCCACCCGCAGCGGGCTGCCGCCGTATCAGCCCGTCTCCCCTCGGCCCGGCCTCCATCAGCCCGGCTCCCCTCGGCGGCTCCCCTCGGCCCGGCTTCCACCAGCCCGGCTCCTGTCAGCCCGTCTTCCACCCCCAAGGGGTGTCCAGCCGCTCCCACTCCGCCGCCCACTGCTCCAGCCTCCGCCGCTCCAGCCCCAGCCGGACCACCCAGGCGGAGCCCAGCACGAGACCGGCGGTGCCCGTCCCGGCGAGGATGCCGCCGGCGATCGAGTGCAGCGTCATCTCGCCCTCGGAGAGCGGCTCGTTGGCGATGACTCCGTGCCGGTCCGTCCACACCTCGACCTTGCTGCCCGCATGCGTCCTGGGCGGCACCCGCGCCTCGTCCGTGTGGGTCGTGCCGCCCGGGTCGGTCCAGCGGACGGTGGCCCACACGAGATGGTCGGTGGTGACCCGCGTGGCCCCCGGATCCTCCGCCTCCTTCACGAGTACGGCCGTCACCCGGCGGCTCTCGGCCCGCTGCTGCTCCGCGGAGGCGACCACCGCGTCGGCCGCCGCCCGGCCCGCGAACACGGCACCGACCAGCGCGAACAGCCATGCGCACAGCACGATCCAGCCCTCGATGACGTCACTGCGCCGCCTCAGCGGACTGCGCCGCCACCGCCACAGCCGCACCCTCGGGCACCCAGACGCAGCCATGCCGACACCCCCTTGAGCACCGACAGCACCACTTCCAGTGTGCGCCCACCTGCCGTCCGACGCGCGAGTTCCGGCCTCACTGAAGGTCAGCCCCCGTTCCAGCCCCGTTTTCAGCCCCGCTTCCGCCCCCGCTCCAGCCCCATTGAATGAAGCATTCAGCATCCCTAGCATCTCCCGATGGATAGATTCATCCACTCCCGGGAGGACCTGTGCTTCCAGCCGTCCGTGTCAGACGCCCCCGGCGCCCGCTGATATCGGCCACCGCCGCCCTGTTGCTGGCCCTCGGCCTGACCGCAACCGCCACAGCCACAGCCACGCCCATGACCACGCCCGCCGCCGCACCCGAGCCCCGCACCCGCACTCCGCAGGTGTGGCCGGCACCGAAGAGCATGCACACGGGCGCGGGGCGACTCACCGTGCCGGACAAGGTCGTCGAGGTCGTCGGCCCGCGCACCGACCCCGCCGCCCGACGCCTCCTCGCATCCGTTCTGCGCGACGCCGGCGCCGAGCACATCGTCACCGTGCCCGCGGGCGAGAAGCCGCCCGCCTCCGGCCTCACGGTCTACCTCGGCGGCCCCGCCGAGAACCCCGCCACCGGGGCGGCGCTGAAGGAACTCCGCGCCAAGTCCCCGGCCGGCCTGCCCTCCGGCGGCTACGCCCTCGCCGCCGGACGCTCCCACGGCCGCGCCCTCCTCGCCCTCTCCGGCGTCGACACCACCGGCACCTTCTACGCGGCCCAGACCCTGCGCCAACTCGTCACCGGCCACCGCATACAAGCCGTGACCGTCCGCGACTGGCCCACCGCCGGCCTGCGCGGAGTCATCGAGGGCTTCTACGGCACCCCCTGGTCGCACGCCGAGCGCCTCGCCCAACTGGACTTCTACGGCCGTACGAAACAGAACGTCTACGTCTACTCGCCCAAGGACGACGACTACCTCCGCGCCCGCTGGCGCGACGCCTACCCGCCCGCCGATCTGGCGAAGCTGAAGGAACTGGTCGACCGCGCCCGCGCCAACCACGTCCGCTTCACCTACGCCCTCTCCCCCGGCCTCTCCGTCTGCTACTCCTCCGACGCCGACATCAAGGCACTGACCGCCAAGTTCGACTCGCTGTACGCCATCGGTGTGCGTTCGTTCGCGATCCCCCTCGACGACATCAGCTACACGAAGTGGAACTGCGCCGCCGACGAGGCGGAGTTCGGGACGGGCGGGGGCGCGGCCGGTACCGCGCAGGCGCATCTGCTCAACACGGTGTGGCGGGAGTTCACCGCGGAACACACCGACCTGCAGCCCCTGGAAACGGTCCCCACCGAGTACTCCGACCTCGCCGACTCCCCGTACAAGAAGGCTCTGCGCGAGAAGCTCGACCCGTCCGTGGTCGTGGAGTGGACCGGCGTCGGCGTGATCGCGCCGACCATCACCGCCGAGCAGGTGAAGCAGGCCCGCGAGGTGTACGGCCACCCGATCCTGGTCTGGGACAACTACCCGGTCAACGACTACGTCACCAGCCGTCTCCTGCTCGGCCCCTACACCGGCCGCGAGCCCGGTGTGGCGAGCGCGTCGACCGGGGTGACCGCCAACCCGATGGTCCAGGGGGAGGCCAGCCGGATCGCGCTGTTCACGTCGGCGGCCTATCTGTGGAACCCGGACGCGTACGACCCACGGGCCGCCTTCCTCGCCTCCGTACGGGACCTCGCCGGGCCCGGCGCCGCCCCATGGCTGCGGATCTTCGCCGAGAACAACTACTCCTCCCAGCTCGATGCGACCGAGTCCCCGACCCTCACCCGTCTGATCGCCGCCTTCCGCAAGGCCTACGAGCAGGACAGCGGCCTCGACCGGGCCGCCGCCGCCCTCAAGGGCTACTTCACCGACATGGCCGCCACCCCGGACCGGCTGCGCGCCCGGCTCGACAACCCGGGGTTCCTGGACGAGGTTTCCGCCTGGCTCGACAAGCTCGGCCGCTACGGCAGCGCGGGCGAGACCGCCGTGGACCTGCTGCTGGCCCACAAGGACGGGGACGCGGAAGCCGTCACCCGGTACTGGAACGGGCTGAGGGCCGAGCGCAAGGCACTGGACGCCGTGCCCGAGCAGGTGTCCCCGGGCGTGATGGACCAGTTCCTCTACACGACGATGCTGGAGACCGCACCCGACCCCGGCGTCGACGCCTCCTTCTCCCCGGACTCGCTGTCCCTGCGGCCCGGGGCCTCCGCCACGGTCACCCTCGACCTGTCCGACGTGCGGGCCGAGGCCGTCAGCTGGAAGCTCGACGTGCCCGACGGTGTCACCGCCACTCCCGCCGAGGGCACGGTGACCGGCCCGGCCTCGGTCACCGTCACCCTCACCGCCGGCACCGCCGCCACCGAAGGCGTCCGCTCCGTCGTCGTGTCGGGCACGGGGCTCCTCGACCGCGCGCTCCCCGTGCGGGTCACCGACGGCGCCGGAACGCCGCGCGCGCTGACGGCCGACTTCAGTGGGGCGTCGGTGAGTTCCATCGACCTCGCCACCGGGACGACCAGGAACATCGCGGTCGGTGACAACCCGGGCGAAGTCGTCGTGAGCGCCGACGGCCGTACCGCGTACGCCGCCAACCAGGGCTCGAACACGGTCAGCGTGATCGACGTACCGAGTGGCACGGTCACCGCCACGGTCGCCGTCGGCCGGGTCCCCGCCGGTCTCGCGCTCACCCCGGACGGCGGCACGCTGTGGGTGGCCAACTACACGGACGGCACCGTGCAGCCCGTGGACACCGGCACGCTCAAGGCGGGCACGCCCGTCCGTGTCGGCGACGGGCCGGAGAACATGGCGGTCACGCCCGACGGCAGGACGCTGTACGTGGCCAACATCCACGACAACACGGTCAGTCCCGTCGACCTGGCCACCGGACAGGCCGGCCGGGCCGTCGCCGTCGGCCCGCGCCCCTTCAACGTCGTCGCCGCGCCCGACGGGAAGACGGTCTACGTGTCCAACTCCGGCGGCTCGACGGTGACTCCGATCGACACGGCGACGAACGACACCGAGCCGACACTGCTGGTCACCGGTCAGGCCTACGGACTCGGTCTCTCGCCGGACGGGCGGACCCTGTGGGTCAGCCCCAGCACCGGGGACTACGTCACGCCCGTCGACACGGTGACCGGCGCGCCCGGCACCAAGGTCACGGTCGGGAGGTCCGCCTTCGACGTCGGCCTGGACTGGGACGGCGCTACGGCCTACGTCACCACGGCGGACGGCAACAGCCTGGTCCCGGTCGACACCGCGTCGGGTACCGCCGGGGCGCCCCTGACGACGGGCGCCTATCCGCTGGCCGTCGCACTGACGCCCGTACCCGTGGAGTGATCAGCTCGCGGTACGCCGGATCCGTCCGGCGTACCGCTTCTCCAGTTCCAGGTTCCCCTCGAAACCGCCCGGCACATTGGCCGAGACGTACACCGGCGGTCGCTCCCCGGCGGCAAGGAGCAGACCCGAGGCCTCCGCGACCGCCATCTGCACCAGCAGCACACCGGTCAGCGTGGACAGGGCGCACACCGCGCCGCCGCCGGGCAGTTCCAGGAGCGCGTCGCCGGGCGGGGCGGCGTTGTCGAGGACGACGTCCGCCAGGTCGGCGAGCTTCTTGCCGCTCGCGTGGCCCGCGGGGACGGCCCGGGTGTGGGCGAGGGAGGTGATGGCCAGGATCCGGTGGCCCCGCTCCTTGGCGTGCAGGGCCATCTCGACGATGACGTTGTTGACGCCGGAGTTGGAGATGATGACGAAGAGATCTGCGGTGCGCGGGGCGGCCAGGTCGTAGATCCGGGCGGCCACACCGGGTTCGCGCTCCAGGAGCGGATCGTCGAGGACGCTCGGCGCGTCACCGCCGTACAGGACGAGGTCGGCGATGCTGAGCCGGTTGGTGGGCACCAACCCGCCCGCCCGGCCCGCGACTTCGAGGACCATCGCCTGAGAGTGGCCGGTGCCGAAGGCCTGGATCACGCCGTCCGCCCGTACGCAGTCGGCGATGAGTCCGGCGGCACGGGCCACGTCGTCACGGGCGGACTCGGTCAGGCGGTCGAGGACGGCCATGCCCTCGCGCGCGAAACGCCGGGCGCTCACAGACTCGTCGGACACGGGTCACTCCCCACTGATGGACCACTGGGCCTGATGGATTGAACCACCCTGTACTCCTGCATCGATGAATCAATAAATCACACACCGCACGGTACGGGCAATGAGCCTCACGTCCGCCCTCACCCGCCCCTGCCCTCTCGGTCCTGGTATTCAACCTGCGCGGTAAACGGTGGCTGGTACCTTCTCCCCATGCCCCCGACGGACGTCACCACACTGATCCGCACCGAGCTGCCCCGGCTGGCCGGTTCCCTGCGCAAGGTAGGCGAGTTGATCCTGGAGGATCCGGCCGCCGTCACCCACTGCTCGGCCGCCGAGCTGGGTCGCCGCACCGGCACCTCCCAGGCGACGGTGACCCGGTTCTGCCGGGCCATCGGGCTCGACTCCTACCAGCATCTGCTGATCGAGCTGGCCCAGGAACGCGGTCGTGGCGAGGTCTCCGACTGGGGCAGCGCCGAGATCGGCCCCGACATCTCGCCGGACGACAGTCTGGAGCGGGTCGTCCAGGTCGTCGGCAGCGCGGATCTGCGCGCGATCCAGCAGACCATCGAGCGGATCGACCTCGACGCCCTCGAACGCGCGGCCCAGGCCCTGGCCCGCGCCCGCCGCATCGACGTGTACGGCGTCGGCGGCAGCGGGGCGGTGGCCCAGGAGACGGAGACCCGGCTGTTCCGCATCGGCTGCCAGGTCCGCGGCTGGACCGAGGTGCACGGGGCGGCCACCTCCGCGGCCCTACTCACCCCGGCCGACGTGGCCATCGGCATCTCCCACTCCGGGGCCACGCGCGAGACCCTCGAACCGTTCGAGATGGCCAGGGAGCGGGGCGCCACCACCATCGCCATCACCACCGACCCGCGCTCCCCCCTGGCCAAGGCCGCGGACATCCGGCTCATCTCGGCCACCTCGGAGACCAGCTTCCGCACCGGCAGCATCGGCGGCCGGCACTCCGTCCTGATGATCGTCGACTGTCTCTACGTCCGGGTCGGCCAGGTTTCCTACCAGCGCGCCAGCGCCTCGCTCGCCCTGACGGACCACATCGGACCGCGGCACGCGGCGAAGAACCGCCGGGCTCGCTGACCCCGGCCCGGGCTGTATGGATGAACCACCTGAGATATATGAAGGTGGTTGTTTGAATCATCCCCTTGCGCCAGGATGGGGCTCCCCACGAGCACTCGTAGGAGCCCCATGCGCGTCATCTCTGTCGAGTCGACCGAGCTTTTCGTCGGTACCGAGGACCATCCGCGGCAGGTGGTGGCCGTAGAGATCGGAGAGGCCCCCGGCCGGACGGTCCGGCTCACCGTCGAGGGCCCGGGTGTCCACGGCACCGCCGAGGCGACCGCGGGGGACGACGGCACCGTACGCGCCGAGATACCGGTGACGACCGACCTGGCCCCCGGCGAGCGTACGCACATCAGGGTCATGGCCGAGGACACCGAGGACCCGGCCCGCAGCGCTGAGCACTCCGCCGCGTTCACGGCAGCCGAACCCGGTTGGACCATGTTCATGGTCAGCCACTTCCACTACGACCCCGTCTGGTGGAACACCCAGGCCGCCTACACCGAGACCTGGGACGTCGCCGACGACCCCGCCGGCACCGGACTGCCCGCCCGCACCTTCGACTCGCGCGGCCAGTCCGGGATGAGCCTGGTCCGCGCCCACTGCGATCTGGCGCGGCGCGACCCGGCGTACACCTTCGTGCTCGCGGAGGTCGACTACCTCAAGCCGTACTGGGACGCCTTCCCGGAGGAGCGCGCCTTCCTGCGCCAGCTGATCCGCACCGGCCGCGTGGAGATCATGGGCGGCACCTACAACGAGCCGAACACCAACCTCACCGGCGCCGAGGCGACCGTACGCAACGCCCTGTACGGCGACGGCTTCCAGCGCGGGATCATCGGGGCGGCGCCGGAGACGGCCTGGCAGCTGGACGCGTTCGGGCACGATCCGCAGTTCCCCGGGCTGATGGCCGACGCGGGCGTGACGTCGAGCTCGTGGGCGCGCGGACCCTTTCACCAGTGGGGCCCCACCCTCTCCGTCTTCGGCGAGGAGCCGCGGGATCCGAACCGGATGCAGTTCCCGGCGGAGTTCGACTGGATCGCCCCCTCGGGTCGCGGCATCCTCACCGCGTACATGGTCAACCACTACGGCGCCGGCTGGGCGATCGACAACGCGCCCACGCTCCCCGAGGCGGAGGCGGCCGCGCTCAAGCTGTTCAGGGGGTTGAAGCAGGTCGCGCTCACCCGCAATGTGCTGCTGCCCGTCGGCGGTGACTACGCGCCGCCGTGCCGCTGGGTGATGGGCATCCACCGGGACTGGAACGCCCGTTACGTCTGGCCGCGCTTCGTGAGCGGGATCCCCCGGGACTTCTTCGCCGCCGTACGCGCGGAGCTGGCGGCGGAGGGCCGCAAGGCCTCCCCGCAGACGCGGGACATGAACCCGGTCTACACCGGCAAGGACGTCTC
Organism: Streptomyces sp. V4I8; assembly: GCF_041261225.1. GTDB lineage: Bacteria > Actinomycetota > Actinomycetes > Streptomycetales > Streptomycetaceae > Streptomyces. The sequence continues at coordinate 7,836,706 of NZ_JBGCCN010000001.1, read as the reverse complement.
CTACATCGACACCAAGCAGGCCCAGCGGTACGGCGAGACGCTGCTCGCCGACGCGGAGGCCTGGGCGACGCTCGCCTCGCTGGTGACCGGGCACCCCTATCCGGACGCGGCGCTCGACAAGGCCTGGCGGCAGCTGATCTACGGCGCCCACCACGACGCCATCACCGGCTCGGAGTCCGACCAGGTCTACATCGACCTGCTCACCGGCTGGCGGGAGCTGTACGACCTGGCCGAGACCGTGCACGCCGACGCGACCGACGCCCTGGCCCGCCGCGTCGCCCGACTGCCGGGCGGCGCACCGGACTTGGTGGTCTTCAACGCGGCGACCTGGGAGCGGCGGGACGTACTGTCCGTCGAGGACCCGGGACGCGTCCCGCTGGACGACACCGGCCTGCCCCTGCCCGCCGTACGGGAGGACGGCGAACTCCGGATCGTCGTACCGGAGGTCCCCGGCATGGGCCTCAAGGCGCTCCCGCTCGCCGACGGAACCGTCCCCGAGTGGACGCCCGGCGAGGGCGCCACCATCCGCAACGAGTTCTACGAGGTGACCGTCGATCCCGCACGCGGCGGCGCCGTCAGCAGCCTGCGGGCCCTCGCGGAGGCCGGCCGCGAACTCCTGCGCCCGGGCGACATCGGCAACGAGCTGGTCGTCCAGGAGGAGTATCCGAGGCACCCCCGCTTCGGCGAGGGCCCCTGGCACCTCACGCCGACCGGCACGACAGCCGCCCGCGGCCGGGACGTCACGGCGGACATCGATGTCGAGTACTCCCCCGCCGGCTCACGGATCACCGTCCGCGCGGATCTGGGCCTCTTCCGCTACGCACAGCGGCTCACGCTCTGGAAGGGCGTCGACCGCCTGGACGTCACGACGACCATCGACGGCTACGACGGCGCCGACCGCCTGATCCGGGTCCGCTGGCCCTCCGACGTGCGCGGCGGACTGCCCGTGCACGAGGTGGCCGACGCGGTGATCGGGCGTGGGTTCGGGTTCGTGGAGGTGGACAGCGAGCGGTTCCCGTGGACGCTGGACAATCCGGCCAACACGTGGTTCGGGCTGGGCTCCACCGCGCGGGTCGCGGTCGCCGACGGCTCGGGCAGGCATCTGGGCGAACGGTCCATCGGTGTCGCCGAGTTGGTGTACGGGTCCTGGGACGACGCCGGTGAGCTGGGCGCCGCCCTCGCGGCGGCCCTGGTGCGCGTGGGTGTGACGGCGACCTCGACGATCGCCGGGGGCCCGCGCTACGGCGACCTGGAGGTCGACTCCAACCTGCCCGACATCCGGATCGCGGTCGGCGCGCCCGAGCGCAACTCCGTGGTCGCCGAGGCCCTCGGCTGGGACCCGGCGGCCGGACGCGAACTGCGACGCCAGCTCGCCGAGCGGGGCGTGGCCTCCGTCTGGGTCGCACCGCGCGCCTCGCTGCGGGAGGAGTGGGTGCCCGGCGCCGACCTGCGCGACCTGGAGCGACTGCCGCTGCTCGTGGTGGCCGGTGCCCGGCCCGAGGACGACGCCAAGGCCGTCGACGCGCTGATCGCCGACCTGGACGACGCGGTCCTGGGGGCCACGGCGGCGGGCGGCGGCGAGGCGCTGCCGCCCGGGGACGCGTGGGACGGGCGCAGCTTCGCGGTCCTGAACCGTGGGACGCCCGGCTGTGTGGTGACCTCGTCCGGCGACCTCTACATGTCCCTGATGCGCTCCTGTACGGGCTGGCCCTCCGGCATCTGGGTGGACCCGCCCCGGCGCACGGCACCCGACGGCTCCGCCTTCCAACTCCAGCGCTGGTCCCACACGTTCGAGTACGCCGTGGTCGCGGGTGCGGGCGACTGGAGAGAGCTGGGGCTGCCGCAGGCGGGACATGCCTTCAACCATCCGCTGACAGGGCGGGTACGGCAGACGGCATCCGAGGACGCGGCGCTGCCCAGAAAGGCCGTGCTGCTGGCACTGGAGCCCTCCGGCGAGGTCCTGCTCGACGCGTTCAAGCCGGTCGGGTCACCGCTCGCCCGGGGAAGTGTGGCAGCGGCGGACCCCGGACGTGGGGTCGCCATCCGGATGCACGAGGTGAACGGGCGGCCGGTGCGAGCGCGGGTGCACGGTCCGCGCGAGTGGACGGACGGTGCGCGGGCGGACGTACTGGAGCGGCGCGGGGAGCCGCTGGCGCCCGCCGCTCAGGGCGCACTCGACCTCGACCTGACCGGCTTCGAGGTGGCGACGGTCCTCGCCACGACGGACGCGGACACGACACCCGGAGCCGGCGTCGCCGCCCACGAGCCCGCCCAGCCCGTCCCCACCCGTTACTGGCTCCACAACTCCGGTCCCGCCCCGCGCGGCAACATGCCGGTCGCGGTGTACGTCTCCCCGACCACGCTCACCCTCTCCGACGGCCCGGTCACGGCGACGGTCCGGATCGGCTCCGAGCTGACCGACGCACCCGTGTCGGGCACGGTCGGTTTGCACGTCCCGCCCGGCTGGTCCGTCGAGCCACCCGAACTGCCGTACGCGCTGGGCCCCGGCGGGTTCACGGTCGCCGAGGCCACGGTGACCCCACCGCCCGACCCCGAGCCGGGCCGGCACTGGCTCGCCGCCCGGCTGTCGTACGGCGGGCAGACGTTCGAGGACGTGGTGGCGCTGGACGTGCCGGACGGGCACAGGGGTCCAACGCTCGTGACCGAGCTGGGAGCCGAGCGGGTGAGCGTACGCCGGGGTGAACGCGCCCGCGTCCCGGTGACCCTGCGCAACACGACCCGGGGTCCGATCAGCGGCACCCTGTGGGCGGTCTCCTCCTGGGGAACCTGGGCGGGCGTGACCCCGGGCTGCCAGGGCTTCACCGTGCCGGGCGGCGAGCAACAGGACTGCACGATCGAGGTGGACGGCGCAACGGTGCCGCCGGGTTCGTACTGGCTGATGGCGAAGGTGGGCTGGCACGGCTGCGTCGCCTACACGGAGGCGATAGCGCTGGAGGTGACGGAGTGAACGAGAACGATCACGCCGCCCTGGTACACGGCCGGGCGATCCCCAGGTCCCGCGTGGACGCCTTCCTCAGATCCGTCCCGCCCCGAGACCCCGAAACCCGCCCGGAGGCACTCGCAAGGGCCGAGCGCCAGCGAAGGCGCTGGGCGACCCAGGTGGTGGTGATCGACGAACTGGCAGAACAGGCATGCAAGGCGTGGCCTGCAGCACCCCTAAGGGGCGCGGGGAACTGCGCGACCAGCCCCCACGGCGCCGCACCCGACGAACCACCCTCCACACCCCCACCCCCCACGGCCCCACCCGCGGAGCGCACCGTGGCAGACCTGGGCAGCATCATCGCCGTCGCCCTCTCCCACTCCCCCGCCGCCCGCACCCTGCTCGCCCACCTGGAAGCCGAGCAGCACATCCCCGAGGCAGCCGTACGGGACTACTACGACCGCAACCGGGACCGCTACCTCACCCCGGCCGCACTCAGGCGCGGCGTGGACCCCTACGGCCCCGCAGCCACACCCGCGGACTTCCTGCCGTACGAGCGGACGCGCCCCGGCATCGAGCGCGAGCTGCGGCAGGCGGCCGGACGCTGGGCCTTCTTCGGCTGGCTGGACCAGGCCCGCACCGGCGTGGAGTACGCCCCGGGCCACGAGCACCCCGGCGACCCGTCCCACCCGGACCACGAGCACCGGCACTGAACGGAACGGAACGTAAAAGCAACCCGGAAACCATTGACCTCCGATGAATTCTGGTCCACCTTTTCATCAATCAGCGTCCAAGTTGGTGATTTGAACCAGCTAAGCACCAGCGAACCAGACGGCTCGGTCGGCCGCAGGAGGGCACCCATGCGTGCAAGCAGACTTCCCGGATCCCTGGCGTGTTTCCTCGCCCTGGCACTCGCGGCCACCGGCTGCGGCCTCTCCGGCGGCGGCTCCGACGGCGGCGAGGCCACGGCCGGCGGCTGCAAGGTCGACAAGGCGAACGTCGGGTCCGGCGCGCTCACGGGGGACGTCAAGGGCGACATCACCTTCCAGACGACCAACTTGAAGAAAGACTTCGGCGACTACTTCAACGGCGTCATCGCCGCCTTCGAGAAGGCGCACCCGGGCGCCGAGGTGAAGTGGATCGACGACCCGGGCGACGCCACCTTCACGCAGCGCCTGGTCGCCGACGCGCAGGGCTGCACGCTGCCGGACGTGGTGAACATCAACGTCAACACGGCGATCGCGCTCACCAAGAACGGCTATCTGATCGACCTGGACAAGAAGGCGCCGGACGCGGGCGAGCCGTTCGTCCCCGCGCTGTGGAAGTCGAGCCTCTACGCCGACGCCTCGGGCACCAAGGTGCACAGCGTGCTGCCCTGGTACTCCGGCGGCATCGTGCAGACCTTCAACACCGAGCTGATGAAGAAGGCGGGCCTGGACCCGGCCAAACCTCCGACGACCGTCCTCGGGCTGTTCGCCGACGCGGAGAAGGTGGCCAAGGCCTCGGGCGGCAAGTACCACGCCTTCCTCGCCAACCCGCAGCTGCGCATCCCGGCCGACTGGCAGCAGATGGGCATCAAGATCTTCTCCGCCGACGGCAAGTCGTTCACCTTCGCCGACGACCCGAGGACCGCCCAGTGGGTCGAGGCCATGACCAAGCTCTACAAGGCCGGCGGGATGCCCCGGGACTCCCTCTCCTCCACACAGGACCCGGCCAACGTCTACGGCCAGGGCAAGCTGGTCTACGGCCCCACCAACCCCAACTTCCTGCGGTTCATCCAGCAGAACAACCCGACCGTCTACAAGAAGACCGGCGTCGCCCGCTTCATGCTGGACGACCTCGGCCACACCGTCGGCGCCCCGCAGTACATCGGTACCGCCTCCACCAGCAAGAACGCGGTGACCGCACTCGCCTTCGCGCGGTTCCTGACCAACGCGAAGAACCAGCTCGAGTGGGCGAAGGACCCGAACGTGGTCATCTTCCCGTCGACCACGGCCTCACTGGACGACCCGTTCTTCCAGTCGGTGAAGGGCACCGACCCCTTCGCCGAGGCCCGGAAGATCGTCGCCAGTGACCGCAAGACCGCCACGGCCGACGAAATCGCCCTCACGCCGGGCGAGTTGAACGCCATCTCGGCCCAGATCCAGCTGGCCATGCAGGGCAAGAAGAGCGCCGAGGACGCTCTCGAGGACGCCCAGGCCAAGGGCAACAAGCTGATCGAGCAGGGCAGCTGACGATGGCTCAGCACACTGTGGACCAGGCGCCCGTTCCCGCTCCCCTCGGGGCGGGCGCCCCCCGCCCCGGCTCCGTACCGGAACCGCCGGGGCGCCTGCGCCGCGCCCTCCGCTCCGTCACGCCCGGCCCGACGGCGGACGCGGGGGGCGCGGCGCTCTACCGCCCCTGGTGGCTGCCCTGGCTGTGGATGCTCCCGGCGATCGTCGGCACGACGGTGTTCGGGGTGTTCCCGTTCCTCAACACCATCCTGGTGTCCTTCACCGACGCCAAGCCGCTCGGCGGCGCGTACAACCTGGTGGGCCTGGACAACTACACGCGGATGCTGGGCGATTCGGACTTCTGGCTGGCTACCCGCAACAGCGTCCTGTACGCGCTGATCGTCGTCCCGCTGATGGTCCTGCTGCCGCTGCTGCTCGCGATCCTGGTCGAGCGGAACCTCCCGGGCATCGGCTTCTTCCGCTCCGCCTTCTACACCCCGGTCCTCGCCTCCAGCGTGGTCGTGGGCCTGAGCTGGCAGTGGCTGCTGAGCGACCAGGGCCTGGTCAACACCTGGCTCCAGAAGGCCCACATCATCCGGGACGCCATCCCCTTCCTGTCCGACTCGTGGCTGATCCTGCTGTCGGCGATGGGCCTGACGCTGTGGAAGGGCCTCGGCTGGTACATGATCTTCTACCTGGCCGCGCTCGGAAACGTGCCCAGGGAACTCCACGAGGCGGCGGCAGTGGACGGCGCGGGCGCGGTGCGCCGCTTCTGGCACATCACCGTGCCCGGCGTACGCCAGTCGATGATGCTCGTCGGCACCCTCACCGGCATCGGCTCGCTGCGCGTCTTCACCGAGATCTACATGCTCGGCGGCGCCACCGGCGGCCCCGGCGGCGCCGACCGCACCCTCCCCTTCTACATCCGGGACGTCGGCCTCGACCCGCTCACCGGCAACGCCGGCTACGGCGCGGCGGTCAGCGTCGCCCTGTTCGCACTCACCCTGGGCCTCACGCTGCTCGCCCAGCGCCTGACGAAGGAGGACGAGGGATGACCACGGCCGTCGAGAAGGACCGGCGCCTGACACCGCGCTGGCGGGACTACGGCCGGCCCCGCGAACTGGTCGTCCGCTACCTGCTGTTGATGTTCGTCCTGTTCATCACCGTGGGCCCGCTGGTGTGGCAGGTGCTGTCGTCGCTCAAGGGCCCCACCGAGGACGTCTTCGGCGCGGGCGCCTCCCTGATCCCGCACCACCCCTCCCTGCGGGCCTACGAGCAGGTCTTCGACCAGGTGCCGGTGTGGACGTACATCAGGAACAGCCTGTTCGTCGCGGTCATCTCCATCACCAGCCAGCTGGTCTTCTCCACCATGGCCGGCTACATGCTCTCCAAGCCCGCCTGGAAGGGCCGCAAGCTGGTGTGGGTGCTGCTGATGGCGTCCATGATGTTCCCCTTCGAGTCGATCATGGTGTCGCTGTTCCTGAGCGTCCGCGACATGGGCCTGGTCGACAACCTCGTCGGCGTCTGGCTGCCCGGCTTCGTCGCCGCGATCAACGTCCTCATCATGCGGGCCGCGTTCCTCGCCGTGCCGCGCGAGATCGAGGACGCGGCCATGCTGGACGGCGCGGGCGAGTGGAAGCGATTCCGCCACCTGTACCTCCCGTCCGCGTACGGCGCGATCCTGGTCGTCACCATCAACACCTTCATCAGCGCCTGGGACGACTTCCTCTGGCCGCTGATCGTGCTGCGCTCCGAGGAGCACTTCACGCTGACGCTGGGTCTGGCCCGACTGCAGACCTCGTCCTTCGGCTACGACCAGCGGCTGGTGATGGCGGGATCGGTGATCTCGGTGATCCCGGTGCTGGTGCTGTTCGTGATCACGCAGCGGTGGTTCTACAAGGGAGTGTCCTCGGGGGCCGTGAAGCTCTGAGTCGGTACGGCGGTCAGTGCCGCCCGCGCCGACTCCGCGACCCGGAACTCGACCACCGTGCCCCTGCCGGGCAGGTCGGCGCCGAGCGGGAACGTGACCGTGCGGGTCTCGCCCGGCGCCAGGTCGACAGCTTGGAAGCCGCACAGTTCCAGCGTGCGCGGCCACACGGGAGTCCGCAGCCGCCGCAGGTACAGCTGGGCGACGGAACGGCCCGCGCGCCGACCGGTGTTGGTGATGTCGACCTCGACGGTGTGCCCCGACAGCCGCGGCGGACCGTACGCGAAGCTCGTGTACGAGAGCCCGTGCCCGAAGGAGTAGAGCGGCTCGGCGTCCTCGTCCGCATAGCCGCCGTACTCGGTGTCCTTGTGGTTGTAGTGGACGGGGAGCTGGGCCGCCGAGCGCGGCACCGAGACCGGCAGCCGGCCGACGGGTTCGGCCAGCCCGAGCAGCACCTCGGCGATCGCCTCACCGCCCCACGGGCCCGGGTACCAGGCGGTGAGCAGGGCGGCTCCGGTGGCGGGCACGACATGCGGCCGGCCCTGGATGAGCACGACCACGGTCGGCGTCCCCGTCGCGACGACGGCCTCCAGCAGGGCGTTCTGGGCCTTCCCCAGCCGCAGTCCGGCCAGGTCGACGCCCTCGCCGCAGGTCATCTCGGAGACGACGGTCCGCGCGGCCCCGTTGGCGTCGAACTCCGTGTCGGGAGTACGCGCGCTGCTGCCGCCCAGCACCAGCACGGCCAGGTCGGAGGCGGCGGCCGCCGCGACCGCCGCGGGGATGCCGGAGAGGTCGTCGCCGGTGAGGGCGCAGCCGGGGGCGTGGCGGATGTCGAGGCCGGGCGGGGCGAGACGCCGTAGCCCGTCCAGCACGCTCACCGCCGTGCCTGGGCGCTGCGGGGCGGTGTAGTCGCCCAATTGGTGGGCGGCGGTGGCGGATTGGGGGCCGAGGACGGCGAGGCGGGAGACGGCCGCCGCGACGGGCAGGACCCCGCCGTCGTCGTGGAGGAGGGTGACCGCGCCTCGGGCGAGGAGGGTGCTCACCTCCCGGCCGTTCGCCGGGAAGGGAGTGGTGCCGCCCCTGGTGCCGACCGCGGTGCCGACCCCCGTCTCGACCTCCTGATCGAACAGTCCCAGCCGGAACTTGAGCCGCAGGACGCGGGCGACCGCGGTGTCGAGGATCTCCTCGGCCACCAGTCCCCGCTCGACCGCCTCCGCCAGATGCGTGAAGCCCTCGTCCCAAAGGCTCAGATCGACACCGGCGTCGAGCGCGAGGGCGCCCGCGGACATCGTGTCGCCGGTGATCCGGGCCAGCCGGTCCACCGCGAGTCCGTCGGCCATGACCAGTCCCTCGAACCCCCAGCGGTCTCTGAGGAGTTCGGTGAGCAGCGCCCTGTTCCCGGCGCAGGGCAGGCCGTCCACCTCGTTGTACGCGGCCATGACGGCGGCGGCCCCGGCACGGACGCCGGCGCGGGCGGCCGGGAGGTGGATCTCGTGCAGCTCACGCAGGCCGAGCTCGGACTCGGCGGAGTTGCGGCCGCCGACGGTGGCGCCCTGCCCGGCGAAGTGCTTGAGGACGACGGGGGCCTTGTCGGCGGCGAAGTACGCGGCGGGCTCGCCCTGCATGCCGCGGACGACGGCCTCCGTGAGGCGCGCGGCGAGGTAGGGGTCCTCCCCGAAGCACTCCTCGGTGCGGCCCCAGCGGGGGTCGCGGGCGATGTCGAGCGCCGAGACGAGGGCGACATGACCGCCGCGGGCCCGCAGTTCGGCGGCGGCGTGGGCGGCGGCGCGTTCGTACAGCTCGGGGTCCCAGGTGGCGCCGACGGCCAGATTGACCGGCAGGACCGTGCCGTCCAGCGCCATGTGCCCGTGCGGCACCTCCTCGACGAACAGCGCGGGAATCCCGAGCCGGCTGCGCTCGACGACATGCCGCTGCACCAGCTCCGCCAGGGCCGCCCCGTCATCCGCGCCGGGCCCGTTGGTGTGGTCGACACCGGACCAGGCGTCGGCGCGCTGGAGGCCGTACAGGGCGCCGAGTCCCTCGAAGCGGTCGGTCTCGGCGTACAGGGCGTCGGTGAGTTCGAAGCCGCCGTCGGGGGTGCGACGGTAGGCGTCCCAGCCGTACATCCGCTGGTTGAGCTGGCCGGCCTTCTCGCGCAGGGTCATGCGGGAGAGGAGGTCGCGGACCCGGGTCTCGACGGGGGCGGTGGGGTCGAGGTAGCGGGGGCGGTCGGCCACGAGGGGCGTGGCCGCGTCGTCCGGAGTCGGCATGCGGCCGGTCCCTTTCGTGCGAACGGTCGGTGCGGTCGGGTCGTGGGGCCGGATCCCGCCGCCCGTCGTGCGGGCAGGTCGTGCGATCAGGCCGTGCCGCCGGTTCGGGCGGGCAGGTCGTGCCACCCGTCCTGCTTCAGATGGCGAGGCGCGCGAGCGCCACCGCTCCCCGGGAGCCGGCGGCCACCCGGTCGAGGGTGAGTCCGAGGTGCTGGAGCCGGGCGGTGAGGGGATCGGTGAGCGGGCCTCCGGGACCGAGCAGCCCCCCGGTCACGACGATCCGCTCGCCGGGCCGCGGTTCGAGGGCGCGGACGGTCTCGGTGAGGTGGTCGGCGGCCGTCGCGAGGATCCCCTCGGCGACGGCGTCCCGGTGCCGGGCGGCGGCTTCGGCGACGAGCGGGGCGAGCCGGGCCAGTTGGACCGGCGGCCGGTCCATCACGGCGGGGAGCAGGTGCATGCGGTAGGCCTCGCGCCGGGCCCGGGTCCAGGCTCCGGTGTCGTACGGGCCCGGGGCCTCCCCCGGCAGGACATCGTCGGGCACGCCCAGTGCCCGCCCCACCGACGCGGCCAGTGCCGTCGGCCCGCCCCGGCCGTCCGCCATGCGCAGTGCCAGCCGTACCGCCTCGCGCCCGATCCAGAAGCCGCTGCCGTCGTCGCCGAGCAGCCAGCCGTCGCCGCCGGCGGTCTCGGTGCACACGCGCGCGGTGATGCGCACCGCGACCGCGCCGGTGCCGGCCACCAGGGCGAGCCCGTCGGCGGGGTGACCGGGCGCGGAGGCGAACGCGGCCTCGATGTCGCTGTGGATCTCGACCGAGTCCGTGCCGATGCCCAGCCGGCGCAGCGCGACGGTGAGGGCGGCGTGCGCCTTGACCCGGCCCGGCTCGTCGGGAGCGGTCCGCGAGGCGCCCGCGAACCCGGCCGCCACCGCGACGACCCGGCCGCGCAACGCTTCCGGCACGGCCTGCGCGAGGGCCTCGGCGAGATGCTCGGTGAGCTGCGGGCCGGGCACGGTCAGGGCGTTGCCGGGGCCGGAGACGCCCTCGCCCACGGGGTCGCCCTCCCGCACGGGCGCCAGAACGGCGCGCGTGCGGGTGCCCCCGGCGTCCAGGCCGACGACGTACGCCAAGGTTTGGTTCAAATCACTATTCATCGTCGCCCATGGTGGTTGATACATTCGCATCAGACAAGAGACGGACAAGAGACAGACGGCAGCCAAGCCCCGTGCGAGCCCGGCTCGAGGAGGATCCCATCCACCCGCTCCGCTTCGGCGTCAACTACACGCCCCGCCACGGCTGGTTCCACTCCTGGCACGACTTCGACCCGGCACGCGCGCGTGCGGACCTCGACCGGATAGCGGAACTCGGCCTGGACCACGTCCGCGTCTTCCACCTCTGGCCGCTGCTCCAGCCCAACCGCACCCTCGTGCGCACCGCGGCGGTCGACCAGCTGGCGCACCTCGTCGACCTGGCCGGCGAGGCCGGCCTGGACGTCATGGTGGACGGCATCCAGGGCCATCTGTCGAGCTTCGACTTCTACCCGGAGTGGACGCGCAGCTGGCACCACCGCAACGTGTTCACGGACCCGGAGGCCATCGAGGCCCAGGCCGGCCTCCTGCGCGCCCTCGGCCGCGCGCTCACCGGCCGCCCGAACCTCATCGGCCTCCAACTCGGCAACGAGCTCAACAACCTGGTCGAGCACAACCCGGTGACGGCCGACGAGGTGGACCACTACCTCGACACCCTGCTGGCGGCGGCCCGCGAGGGACTCGGCGCCGGAGGCGGCCTGGTCACGCACTCCGCCTACGACGCGGCCTGGTACGGCGACGACCACCCCTTCACCCCCGAGGCCTCGGCCCGCAAGGGCGATCTGACGACCGTCCACCCCTGGGTGTTCTCCGGCGACTGCGCGCGCCGCTACGGCCCCCGCTCCCCGCAGGTGCGGCACCTCGCCGAGTACGGCACGGAGCTGGCCAAGGCGTACGCCACCGACCCCGCGCGCCCCGTCTGGGTCCAGGAGACGGGCGCCCCCGCACCGCACATCCCGGCCGCGGACGCCCCGGACTTCGCGCGGGAGACCGTACGGAACGCGGCGCAGTGCGCGGGGCTGTGGGGTGTGACCTGGTGGTGCTCGCACGACGTCGACCGGTCGCTGGCCGACTTCCCGGAACTGGAGTACACGCTGGGCCTGTTCGACGCGACGGGCCGCCCGAAGCCGATCGCCGAGGCCCTCGCCGAGACCGTCACCGAGCTGCGCGTGGCCCCGGACTCGGCTCGGCCCCGCGACACCGCCCTGCTCCTGGACTGCACGCCGAGCACCCGGTCGGTGTCCGGTCCGGGCGGCGCGTACTTCGAGTCCTGGATGCGGATGCGGGCGGAGGGGCTGCGCCCGGCCGTGGTCCTGGCCGCGCGGGCGGAGGACGGGGAGTACCTGGCGGCCCGGGGGATCAAGGAGGTCGTACGGCCGTCCTGAGCGCCGTACACCCCGGCGGGCGCGCCACAGCTGTCGCGGTTGTCAGCTGTCGGTGACGCCCGCCAACGCCTCGGCCACCGCCCGCAGGTTCACCCGTCCCCGCCCGTACGAGCACAGCGCGCCGCCCTCCGGCAGCCCCGTGTCCACCCGCACCGCGTCCGGCCGCCGCTCCAGCAGGGCGTCCCGCAGCCGGGCCTGCCAGGGGTGCAGCCCGGCGTCGCAGGTGGCCACGACCAGCGGAGCGTCCCCGCAGCAGCGCAGGGTGCCGTCGACGAGTTCGGCGGGGTCGGCCGGTTCCCCGGTGACCGCCGTGCCCGTGGACGTGGGGTCGACGGCGCGTATCTCGGTCAGCAGGTCCTCGCCGCCCCAGTTGAGCGCGGGATGCGGCGGCGGGAACAGGTCGACGACATGGGCGCCGCGCACGACGGCCGGCAGGGCCCGGCTCCGTACGGCCCGGCGCGCGGCCTCGAGTCCGGCGCCCGTGTCCCAGTCGGCGACGTCCAGCGCGGGGGTCGCGTACCGCTCGGCGAGCCGTCGCACCCGCCCCGCGGCCTCCTCGATCCGCTCCTGCGCGAGCACTCCGGTGCGCAGCGCGTCGAGCACGGCGTCCCGGCAGTCCAGGGTGACGTTCAGGTCCCCCACGGCGACGATCACCTGGTCCGCGCCGGCGGCGAGCGCGATGCGGGCGCCCGCCGCCTCGCCGTACTGGTCGGCGATCGCCTTCATCTCCAGGGCGTCGCTGACGAGGACGCCGTCGAAGCCGAGATCGTGGCGGAGCAGATCGCCGAGGACGCGCCGGCTGAGCGTGGCGGGGCGGTTGGGGTCCAGGGCCGGGAAGACGACATGGGCGCTCATCAGCATCGGCACGCCCGCGGCGATGGCCGCGCGGAACGGTTCGAGATCGGCCTGGAGTTCGTCGTACGGCCGCGGGTCGACGGCCATGGCGTGGTGGCTGTCGGTGACGGTGCCGCCGTGGCCGGGGAAGTGCTTGGCGCAGGAGGCGATACCGCGGGCCTCGGTGGCGGTGATCCAGGCGCGCAGCTGGCGTGCGGCGAGTTCGGGGTCGGCGCCGAAGGAGCGGGTGCGCACGATCGGGTTGTCCGGCCGCTGCTGGAGGTCGGCCACGGGGGCGTAGGAGGCGGTGATGCCGAGGGTGGCCAGATGGCCGGCGAGGGCGTCGGCGCAGCGTGCGGTGAGGTTGGGGTCGTCGACGACGCCGAGGGCGTAGGAGCCGGGGACGTCGGGGGCGCCGGCGGCGGCCAGGTGGCCGATGCCGCCGCCCTCGTTGTCGATGGCGACGAGGAGGTCCGGGCGTATCGCGCGCAGCTCGTCCGTGAGGCGGCGCACCTGCCGTGCGTCACGGATGTTCCGGGTGAAGAGGATGACCCCGCCCAGGCCGCGGTCGATGAGCTGCTTGAGCGTGTCCGGCACGCTCGTGGCGCCGTCGAACCCGGCGACGAGACAGCGGTGGGCGGCTTCGTCCAGGTCGACGGGGAGTGCGGTCGACCGGGAGGACACGTGCTCGAAGTGGCTCACCCCGGCAATGCTCTGGCTCGATCAGCCGAAAGTCAACCTCCCGGTGGATCACTGATTCAGCAGCGGCCGCCTCGCGGCCGCTCGGCTATGAAAACCCGTTTGTACGGTGATCACCCCGGCGGCTAACGTCGGCCTTCGTCGACGTGTAGCTCAGGAGCAGAGCACCGGGCTGTAATCCCGGAGGGCGCAGGGGCAGGACCTGCCACGTCGGCCTCGACGTGTAGCTCAGCAGCAGAGCACCGGGCTCGGGACCCGGAGGGCGCGGGGGCGGAACCCGCCACGTCGGCTTATGGACGACAACGCTGAGCAGCAGCCCCTCACCGCGGCCCCGGCCTACCCGGCGGCCCAGCTGGCCAAGGCCTTCACGACGGCGCTGACCCACGAGGACCCCGCCACCCGGCGCCGGGCCGAGGAGCGCGGGCAGCGCTGGCGGGCGGTTCTCTCGGGGATGGCCGCGGGCCGGCTGAGGGTCGGTTCGCGCACCCCGGTGGCCGGACTGCCGGCCTGGGTGACTCCCGAGGTGCTGCGGGGCGGCTTCGCCACCGGTACCGCGAGCGCGGGCGGCCCGCTCCAGCCGTACGAGAGCGAGGCCGCGCGGAGTTTCGGGGTGCCCGCCGAGCGGCGCGCGCTCTTCGCCCACTGCCTCACCGAAGCGGGACTCGCCTGGCTGTGGGCCCGGCTGGACGACGGCCACTACGAGGTCGGCGTGCCCGAGGAGGCCGCGCTGCTCACGGTGGCGTGGCTGGTGCGGCACGGGGCGACGGACGGGGCGCTGGACCTCGCGGCGGAACTGGAGCCGTTCGCCGACCGGCTGCGCTTCCTCCCCCGGCCCGCGGACGGCCCCGCGCCGGACCCCACGGCCGCCGTCCACCGCAACACCGTCTCCGACGCCGTCGACACCCTCGTACGGCGGCGGCCCAACGCGGCCGTCGAGACCCAGCGCGAGGCGCTGGCCGTATGGCAGCCGTTCGGCGACGAGCTGCTGGCCCACTGGCTGGAGACGGCGGGGAACGGCCGGGTGCTCGAACTCGCCCCGGACACCGAGTGGTTGGCCCGAGGTGCCGCCCTGCTCGCCCGCTACCGGCAGCTGGCCGCGGAGCACACCCACTGCACCAAGCACCGCGACCCCAAGCAGAACCTGGGCATTCTGCGCGGCGCGCTGGAGGAGACCGTCGCCGGACGCCCGCTGGACGCGCGCCGGCTCGGTCTGCTGCGGCACGCGGCACAGTCCATGGTCCGGCGACGCGGCCTGCCCGGCTCCGCACCCCACACGGCCCTGCGCGGACAGCAGGCGCGCCAGGCGGCGCTCCCGTCCCACCACGCGCTGGCCCAGCTGCTGCTGCGCCGGCTCGCCGAACTGCCCCAGGACACGGGCATCACCGAGGTCCCCCCGCTGCTGACGCCCGTGACGGAGCAGGAGGAGCGGGAGACCGGCCTGCCCACGGGTGCGGAGGTCCCGCCGGTGATCCGCCGGGTGGTCGAGGCCGCGTTGAGCGCGCCGATCGGCACCCTCGTGGAGCGGGGCGTGGTCCCGTCCGCCGAGGTCCTGGCCGAGCTGGTGCCGCAGTTGGTCGCCGCCACCACCGCGCGGGCGTACGACGACGGGACACTGCGGGCGCTGATGGCCGCGAACCACCGGGCCTTCGGCAACCGCCGCTCGCTGCTCCTGCTCAACCTGGAACGACAGGTACGCGTGGAGGAGCTGCCCTGGGTGCGAGCGGTGGCAGGGCACCGCTCCGCCGTCATCGGCAAACCGGGCCAGGACGGCGCGCTCACCGTACTGCGGCAGCTGGGCGAGCTGGCCGTGCAGGCCTTCCCGGGCACGATCCTGCCCAACCCGCTCGTCCGCGAACTCGGCGTGCTCGCCCGCCAGTGCGACCTGGGCGCGCCGTTCGTGGAGGAGCTGGCCGCCGACATCTTCATGGACACGTTCAGCCCGAAGTTCCTCACAGCGGCCCGGATCGCGGGTGAGCTGCTCGGCGGGACGCTGTACGAGCGCTACTACGGCATCGACTACGCCGCGATCCGCAACCTCGCGATCACCGAGACGGGCACGGCGCTGACCCGCTCGTCCCGCCCCCGCACCTCCCCCGGTTTCGCACGGCTGTGCGCGGAACGGGCCGGGGGGACGTCGTCCGGGTCCTGGTCCGTGGCGGCGAACGGCACCGTGATCGAGCAGGCGCAGATCCTCACCACGCACAACCTCGCCACGCTGGTCCACCGGGTGGAGATCACCCCGCAGCCCGGCTTCGCCGACCTGGCGCACCGCTGCTTCGCCACCGTGTGCCGGCTGACGGCCCGCGTACAGGGCAATCCGCGACCACTGCCCACCATCAAGGACGCGGCGTACGCCTGGCGCCAGATGCTGTTCCACCTGTCCCTGTGCCCAGCCGACGAACAGCGGCGGTTCCTCACCGGCCTGGCCGAGGAGACGGCCCGCCACCCCGCCCATGTCGCGACCCGCCTGTCCCCGGCCCTGGCGGGCCTGGCCCTGACGGTCGAGGGCGGCGCCTTCGACACCGACGGAACGGCGGACGGTGGTCGCGCACGCCGGTTCCTGGGGTGGAGCAGGACGGGGCACTGGATGCGGTGAGGACGGCCCTGGCGGCGGGGCGGACACACGCGGCTACCGTCTCGGGGGTCGTGGCGGGGCGGATCGGGGTATAGCAATACCCCGGTCACGTCGCCCGCCCGCCGACGTCGCTTCGGCTTCCGGACACCGCGGCGTCATGCCGGGCGGGCACGTTTCCGTCGTCCCCTCCTGCCTCGCCCTCTAGCCGTCCGGCCCGCGTCCGCGCGGAAAGGACGCGGAAGGACGACCGCGCCGTGTCCTCGCTCCCGCTCAGCGACCTCCCCGGACCGCTGCCCGCCTGCCCCGTCCCTGCCTCCGCTCCCAGCCGGGCCCCCGCCCGCCCCCGCCTCTCCCCCGCCCGCCTCGCCCGCCACGCGCTGACCCTGCTCCCGCTCCTGCTGATCGGGGCGTGGGCGGCGGCCGACTGGCACACCGTCCGCGACGGCGCCACCCGGCTCGCCTCCGCCGACCCCTGGTGGCTGCTGGCCGGCCTCTTCTTCACCTGCATGGGCTGGGTGATCGCCGCGGTCGTCCGCCAAGGTGCCCTGCCGGAACGCCTTCCGCCGGGCCTGCTGCTCGCGTCGCAGTTCGCCGCCGGCGCGGCCAACCAGGTGCTGCCGGCGAGCATCGGCGCCCACGCCGTCACCCTGCGCTTCCTCCAGAACCGCGGCATCCCGCTGCCCCGGGCCACCGCCTCCCTCGCCCTGTACTCGCTGGTCAAGCCGATCGCGAAGACGCTGGTACTCCTCGCCTTCCTCGTGGCCTTCCCCGAGCTGCTGCACCTGGGCGAACTCGTCCCGGACGAGCGGACGTTGCTCCTGGTCGCCGCAGGGGTGACGACCGCCCTCGTCACGGCGGGCGTGCTCGTGACGGCCGTACGCCCGCTACGGCGCCCCCTCCTCGGCTTCGTACGCACCGCCCTCACGGACGCGCGGATCCTGCACACCCGCCCGAGCCGCGTTCTCGCCCTCTGGGGCGGGGCCGCAGCCACCCCGCTGCTCCAGGCGAGCGTGATCGCCTCGGTCGGCTTCGCGCTCGGCCTGCCGTTGTCCTGGACGCAGGTGGTCCTCGCGCTCCTCCTCGCCAGCACGGCGGTCGGCGCCGTGCCCGCGCCGGGCGGCATCGGCCCGGTGGACGCGGCCCTGGTGTTCACGATGGTCACCTTCGGCGCCCCGATGGGCCTGGCGGCGGCCACCGTCATCGGCTACCGCGTCCTGACGGTCTGGGTACCCCTGCTGCCGGGCGCCCTGGTGCTCTCGATCATGGTCCAGCGCAAGATCCTCTGATCCTGGCCCCTCCGGCCCTGGATCCTCTGACCTGGCTCCTCTGGCCCTGGATCCCCTCACCCTGGATCCCCGGCTGCTCGGCGGCTCCCCCGTCACTCCTCCGCGACCCGCACCACCGCCACCGTGATGTTGTCGGGCCCGCCCGCGTCGATGGCGGCCTTCCACAGCTCGAAGGCCGCCCGGCCGTCGTCGTGCTCCCGCAGGATCTCGTCCAGTACGTCCGTCGGCACCGGGTCCGTCAGCCCGTCCGAGCAGACGACGTAACGCTCACCGGGCGTCAGGGTCTCGGCCGTGACATGGGGAAGGACGGCGCGATAGGTGGGCGAGCCGCCCAGGCACTGGGTGACGAGAGAGGTGGTGCGCCCGACCGGGTGCGGGGGGCTGTCGTCGACGCTCAGCTGGCGCAGCCCGTCGCCCGACGCCGCGAAGACCCGGCTGTCGCCCACGTTGAACGCCGTGAGCGAGCCGGGCTGTACGACGACCCCGGCGATCGTCGTCCCCATGGCGCTGAGCTCGCCTCCCTGGTCGCCGCCGGCCGCCTGGTACACGGCGCGGTTGCAGGCGTTCAGGGCGTCACGGACGGCGGCCTCGCTGCTCAGGGCGGGACCGAGCGCCGCGATCCGACGGACCACCAGGGCACTGGCCACCTCCCCGCCGGGATGTCCGCCGAGCCCGTCGGCGACGGCCACGACTAGGGGCGTGCCCAGCGGGAAGATCATGGTCTGCGGATTCTCGGTCACGGTGCCGCACAGCGTCCACGGCCCGACCACGAGGCTGTCCTCGTTCCGCTTGCGCAGCAGTCCGGGATGGCTGATCGCACTCACAGCGACGTACGGCATGCCGCGCCACCGCCTTCCCGCAGGGACTGACCACCGGGCCGGACGTCCCTTACGAGTCTAGGAACACCGGCATCCTGCGTGCCAGCGCAGCGGGCTCAGCCTTCGCCCGGCGTCAGCCGCAACGAGATGCTGTTGATGCAGTACCGCTGATCGGTCGGAGTCGCATACCCCTCACCCTCGAAGACATGCCCGAGATGCGACCCGCACCGCGCGCACCGCACCTCGGTGCGGACCATCCCGTGGGAGCGGTCCTCGATGAGCTCCACCGCGTCGCTGTCCTTCGGGTCGTAGAAGGACGGCCAGCCGCAGTGCGACTCGAACTTCGTGGTGGACGTGAACAGTTCGGCGCCGCAGGCGCGGCAGGAGTAGACGCCCGTCGTCTTGGTGTTGGTGTACTCACCGGTGAAGGCGGGCTCCGTACCGGCCTGACGCAGGACGGCGTACTCGGCCGGGGTCAGCTCCGTGCGCCACTGCTCGTCCGGCTTTTCGATGTCGTACGACATGAGTGCTTGCCCCTCACTTCGACAGGCGGTCCAGAATGAGCGGGCCCAGGTCGGTGACATCGCCCGCGCCCATGGTGAGAACGAGATCACCGGGCTTGGCCATTCCCGCGATCAGCGCGGGCACCTCCGCCTTGTCGTGGACCGGCGTCACCTCGGCGCCGACCGCCCGGGCCGCCTCGATGATCAGCTCGCTGGTCACGCCGGGGATCGGGTCCTCGCGGGCCGGGTAGATGTCCAGGACCAGCGAGGAGTCCGCGAGGGCGAGGGCGTCGCCCATCTCCTTGCCGAGTTCCTGTGTGCGGGAGAAGAGGTGCGGCTGGTAGACGACCACGATCCGGGCGTCCCCGGCGGCCGAGCGCATCGCCTCCAGGTCGGCCGTCATCTCGGTCGGGTGGTGGGCGTAGGAGTCGATGACCTGGACGCCCGCGACCTCGCCCTTCAGCTGGAGCCGCCGCTTCACACCCGTGTAGGCCGCCAGCGCCGGGGCCAGCTCGGCGGCCGGGACGCCGAGCGCCGCGCCCGCCGCGAGAGCGGCCACCGCGTTGAGCGCGTAGTGGCGGCCAGGGACCGAGACCGTGAAGGTGAGCTCCTGACCGTCGAGGACGACGGTGACCTCGCTCTTGAGCCCCTGCGGCACCACCGACAGGACCCGCACATCGGCGTCCTCGGCCTCGCCGTACGTCACCACCCGCACCTCGCGGGCCGCGACCCGCCGGGTCAGCTCCCGCGCGCCTTCCTGGTCGGCCGAGACCACCAGGGTGCCGCCCTCGGTGATCCGGTCGGTGAACGTCACGAAGGACTCGTAGATCTCGTCCATCGACGCGTAGTTGGCGTGGTGGTCGAGCTCGACGTTCAGGACGATCGCAACGTCGGGCGCGTACTTGTGGAAGCTGCGGTCCGATTCATCCGCCTCGGCGACGAAGATGTCACCCTCGCCGTGCAGGGCGTTCGAGCCGGGGGCGTCGAGGTCGCCGCCGATGGCGTACGACGGCTTCAGGCCCAGCTCGCTCAGGGAGACGGCCAGCATCGACGTCGTGGTCGTCTTGCCGTGCGTACCGGCGACAGCGATCGGGCGCAGCCCGTCCATCAGCGACGCGAGCGCGTCGGAACGGTGCACCACCGGAATGCCCAGTTCGGCGGCGCGTGCCAGCTCGGGGTTGTCCTTCCGGATCGCCGACGACACGACGACACAGCTGGCGTCATCAGCGAGGTGTTCCGCCGCGTGCCCGATATGCACGGTCGCCCCCAGCGCCCGCAGCGCCTCGGCGGTCGCGGACTCCCTGGCATCACTGCCGGCCACCTCGGCCCCACGCTGCGCCAGAATCTTCGCGATCCCCGACATCCCGGCGCCCCCGATGCCGATGAAGTGCGGTCGGTCCATGGCGGTGGGAAGGCCGGGTGCCATGCGTGTTCTCCCAGGAGTGCGATACGACGGTGAGGCCCCAGCCTATTGGGTGTGAGGGCTGGCCTCACGCATGGGACGCGGGGACCTGTACCGGCCCAGGGGCCGCGGGACTGTGCCGATATGCGGCTCCGCCGCGTGCGCGCGACCAGCCACGGACGACCCGCGGCCGGGAATCCACCGCACCCCCTACGGCGCGCCCCGAAAAGCACTACGCCTTACTGTGCGAGAACAACTTCAGCACCGGCACCCCCACCTTGTGCCGAGCCCGGGACGCCCAGTCCCGATGGAAGAACTCCTCCACATAGTGGGGATCCGTCAGCACGATGACCTCATCCGCCCCCACCTCGTCCACCACGACCTTGAGCGCGTCGAGCGGATGGTCCTCCAGAAGCCGCCCCTCCGCCTCCGCCCCGGCCGTGCGCAAGGCGGTGAGCGAGACTTCCAGCGCCCGCTCCCCCGTACTGAGCGCCTCCTCACCCTCCGGGGTCTCCCCCTCCCGCACCGCCTCGTCCAGCTCGCCGAGCGCGATGTCGTCGATGGCGCGCAACAACCTGTCGGCCTGCTCACCCCGCGGCTGGAGCAGCACATGGAACGAGACCTGCTCGTCCCCGTGCAAGGTGGTGACGAACTCCACGTCGGCGGACGTCAGGGCCTTCTCGATCATCAAAACGCTTGTGAACACCGGGCGCCCCTTCTGCGGAAACCATCCTGCCCCGTGCTCGCACGGGGGCTGCGAATTTTAGTGTGCCCGGCGGAAGCTAAACGGAACGGTGGATTCCGCCGTTTCGGGAGCACGGCCTTCATAGAACCCATTTCCGAACCGACCTAACCTCACGTCCGCCGGTACCGCCCGAACAGAAAGCCGTCCTCCTCCAGCAGGGACACCAGCTCGTACCGTTTCGGGACCGCCACCGACGGCCCGCCCGCGATGCGCTGGGCGTCTCCGGCGGTGAGCATCGGGGAGATCGTCAGACAGAGCTCGTCGAGCACTCCGGCGGCCACCAGCTGCCCGAGCATCCGCGGGCCGCCCTCGGTCAGCAGCCGGACGTGACCGAGCTCGGCGAGGGCCTGGACGGCACGTACGGGATCCACCCCGACGCCGTCACCGGCGATCACCACCTGGGCGCCCGCCTTCTCCGCGGCGGCGACCCGGTCCGGGGCCGCGGCGGCACCCGTCAGGATCAGTGTGGGCACGGCGGGTGAGGTGAAGAGCGGCAGGCTGTAGTCGAGGTCCAGGCCGGCGCTCACCACCGCGATCGCCGGCGCGGGCCCCTGCCCGGCCGCCTCGCGCGCCGTCGCGAACTCCGCACGCACGCGTGCCGGAAGGTAGCCCTCCAGACGTACCGTTTCGGCGCCCACGACCACGACATCCGCCAGCGCCCGAAGCGTGCCGAAGATCCGCATGTCGGTCGCGGTGGAGATGGGCTGCGAGCGCCCGTCGTGCTGGGCGGCCCCGTCCAGCGTGGACACCATGTTGGCCCGCAGCCAGGGCTGCGGACCGCCGAGTGCGGGATCGGGGTCGGGGTAGGCGTAGGCGGCGGCAAGCTCGGCGAGGCTCCACTCCCGGTCCACGAGATCGCCCCCGGGAAAACCACCACCGGACCCACCGGGGCCCTCGGCCTCACCGGCCACGAGCCCCCCTCCAGCGGCCCCGGCCTCGTCTTCCCCGGCCGAACCGCCGGAGGCCCTCGCTGCTGTCTCATCGGTCACAGGGAACAGGCGTCGCATGTCAAGGAGTGTGGCACGGCGATTAGCATGGTGAACCGTGTCGTCCTCCTCCGCCGCCTCCGGTCCGCACCCGATAGCCGAAGCGAGCCCGCTGTCCCTGTGCTCCCGTGAGCCGCACGTCCCGGCGGACCGGCTGGTCGCCGAGATGGTGCCGCCGCCCCGCTTCGACTCGGTCCGCTTCAGCACGTACATCCCGGACCCGAACCAGCCCAGCCAGATCGAGGCGGTCGGGGTCCTGGAGTCCTTCGCGGGCGGGCTCGGCGGGGCGCACGCGAGCGGCGCGGGGAAGGCCAGGCGCGGGTTCCTAGGGTTCGGCAGGCCGAAGGCGCCCAAGGTGCCGGCCGGGCCCCGCGGCGTCTACCTCGACGGCGGCTACGGCGTCGGCAAGACCCATCTGCTCGCCTCCCTCTGGCACGCCACCCCGGCCGAGCCGTCCCTCAAGGCCTTCGGCACGTTCGTGGAGCTGACGAACCTCGTCGGCGCCCTCGGTTTCCAGCAGACGGTGCAGACCCTCTCCGGTCACCGCCTCCTGTGCATCGACGAGTTCGAGCTCGACGACCCCGGCGACACCGTCCTCGTCTCCACGCTGCTCGGCAAGCTCGTCGACGCGGGCGTGGCACTCGCCGCCACCTCCAACACCCTGCCGGGCAAGCTCGGCGAGGGCCGTTTCGCGGCGGCCGACTTCCTGCGGGAGATCCAGGGCCTGTCGGCCCACTTCCGCCCGCTGCGCATCGACGGCGAGGATTACCGCCACCGCGGCCTGCCCGAGGCGCCGGCGCCGTACTCCGACGAACAGGTGACCAAGGCGGCGTACGCCACCGAGGGCGCCTCGCTCGACGACTTCCCGCATCTGCTGGAGCACCTGGCCCGCGTCCACCCCAGCCGTTACGGCGCGTTGACCGATGGCCTGAAGGCCGTGTGTCTCACGGACGTCCAGCCGATTCCGGACCAGTCCACCGCGCTACGGCTCGTGGTGCTCGCGGACCGGCTCTACGACCGCGAGGTCCCGGTCCTGGCCTCCGGACAGCCGTTCGACAAGCTGTTCAGCGAGGACATGCTCAAGGGCGGGTACCGCAAGAAGTACTTCCGCGCCATCTCGCGACTCACCGCGCTGGCCCGCGACGCCAAGAGCCTGGTAACCCACTAACTCCTCCTGGTCAAGGTGTGGTTCAAGCCAAGCCACCCTCGCATTTCAGGCTCTCTTCAGCTCGAAACGTTAAGTTAACCCTGCAAACAACTTTGCCGGGTTAACGTGTTTCTTGACCAACGGTTGACCAAGCGTTGGTGTGCACCATAGGTGTGAACTGTCTGGAGGGGGGCGCATGTTTCGAGGTACGACGGTACGGACCGCGGTTTCGATCCTCGCCGCCGTCCTGCTCGCCCTCCAGTTCTTCACACCCAGCGCATCCTTCGCACACGCGCATACGGTCAGTCAAGCAAAGGCCAAGGCTCAGCCCGGAATCAAACTCTCCGGCAAGGCGCTGCGCGACGAAACCCTCGCGTTCCGGCACTGCGCGCCGTCGGGTGACGGCGACCCGACCGGTCCGCTTCGCACCCGTGCGCAACTGCGCTTCGCCGACTCCGGGCCCCAGTCGCCCGACCGGCCGTTGCTCACCCGGGACCCCGCGTCCACGCACCGGCCGGGCACACCCGGCACCGTGCATGAACGCACGTCGAGATCCTCGACGTCCCACACTCCCGCGGGACTTCAGGTCTTCCGCTGCTGAGAAGCAGCGCAGTTCCCCCCACCTCTGTCATGTAAAAACCCCGACGCGCCAATGAGACGCGCCAGGAGGAGTCACCACACATGCAGCCCCTCATCGACAACGCCCGTACGTTCGGACAGCGCCCTGAGGAGTTCGCCAAGCTGGCCGCAGGGCAGTCCCCGCAGGTCCTCTTCATCACCTGCTCCGACTCCCGGGTCGTACCGGCCCTGATCACCGGCGCCCGTCCCGGCGAGCTCTTCGAGCTCCGCACCGCGGGCAACATCGTTCCCCCGTACGCCTCCCAGCACCCCACCAGCGAGGCGGCCACCATCGAGTACGCCGTGGAGGTCCTCGGCGTCAGCGACATCGTGGTCTGCGGCCACTCCCACTGCGGTGCCGTCGGCGCGCTGGTGCGCGGCGACGACCTGGACGCCGTACCGGCCGTGCGCGACTGGCTCTCGCACGCCACTCCCCGCCCGAAGGGTGCCGTGGAGGACCCGGAGGTCGCCGAAGGCGTCCAGGCCCATGTACTGACGCAGCTGCTGCGGCTGCGGTCGTACCCGTTCATCGAGAAGAAGCTGAAGGAGCGTCAACTGAACCTGCACGCCTGGTACTACGAGGTGCACAAGGGCGCCGTGCGCGCCCACAGCGCCGAGACCGACGCGTTCGAGGCGCTGTGATCGCCATGATGACCAAGTTCCCCCACCTGCGGCAGGACTTCGCCGCCTCGTTGGTCGTCTTCCTCGTCGCGCTGCCGCTGTGTGTCGGCGTGGCGGTCGCCTCCGGAGTGCCGGCCGAGCTCGGGCTCGTCACCGGCATAGTCGGCGGCATCGTCACCGGCATGATGCGCGGCAGCAGCCTTCAGGTCTCCGGGCCCGCCGCCGGTCTGACCGTGCTGGTCTTCGAGGCCGTCCAGGAGTTCGGGCTGCCGGTCCTCGGTGTGCTCGTGCTCGCCACCGGCCTGCTCCAGCTCCTCATGGGCGCCCTGAAGCTGGGGCGCTGGTTCCGGGCCATCTCGGTCTCCGTCGTCGAGGGCATGCTGGCCGGTATCGGCCTTGTGCTCATCGCCGGTCAGCTCTACGCGGTCGCGGACGCCAAGGCGCCCGCCTCCGGCCTGGAGAAGATAGCCGGGCTGCCCGGCGCGCTCGCCGACACCGTCGGGAACACCGGGGCACTGGCCTCGATCGGACTGGGCGCCGGCACCATCGCCGTACTCGTGCTGTGGAAGCGGATGCCGCGCCAGGTGCGCACCGTTCCGGGTCCGCTCGCGGCGGTCGGCCTGGCGACCGCGGTGGCCGCTGTGTTCTCCCTGCCGGTCGCCACCGTCGAGGTCAAGGGCCTGCTGGGATCCATCCAGCCGCCGTCCATGAGCGCCTTCGGCGAGCTCGCCAACGTCGGCGTGCTGGCCACGATCGTCGCCTTCACGCTCATCGCGTCGGCCGAGTCGCTGTTCAGCGCGGCGGCCGTGGACCGGTTGCACGACGGGCCGCGTACCGAGTACGACAAGGAACTGATGGCGCAGGGCGCGGGCAACACCGTCTGCGGTGTGCTCGGCGCGCTGCCGATGACCGCGGTCATCGTGCGCAGCTCCGCCAACGTCCAGGCGGGCGCGAAGACCAAGGCGTCCCGGGTCATGCACGGCGTGTGGCTGCTGCTGTTCGCGGCGCTGCTGCCCGCCACGCTGGCACTGATCCCGATCCCGGCGCTGGCCGGCATCCTGGTCCACGCGGGCTTCAAGCTGATCCCCTTCCGCGGGATCGTCTCCCTGTGGCGGGGCCACCGGGGCGAGGCGCTGATCCTCGTCGTCACCGCCGTCTCGATCGTCGCGGTGAACATGTTCGAGGGCGTGCTGATCGGTCTGGCCCTGTCGGTCGCCAAGACCGCCTGGGAGGCCTCGCACGTGAAGCTGGAGGTCATCGACAAGGGCGCGGGACCCATCCAGGCGCACCTGTCGGGCAACGCGACCTTCCTCCGGCTGCCGAAGATCCTCGACAGCCTGGAGGCCCTGCCCCAGGACCGTCCGGTGGAGCTGGACCTGTCCGGACTGCACCACCTGGACCACGCCTGCCGTACGGCCCTGGAGAACTGGGCCGAGCGGCACAGCGCGGTCGGCACGGAACCGGTGCGGGTCACGGCGCCCTGACCGGCGTATGGCCGCCGCTGAGGCATGACCCCTGGTCCGGGGCCGCCCATGGCCCCGGACCAGACACCGGGCATATCGTTACAGGAGTACACGGAACGGGCCTCTCCGCGAGGAGGTCGTCATGGTCGAGGAACTGCTGGGCGTGGCCTTGGGGGTCGGCGCGGCGGGAGTGGTGTATCTCGCGGCGGCCGCGCGGGTCGTCAAGCAGTACGAGCGCGGGGTGATCCTGCGGCTCGGACGGCTGCGGGGCGCCGTGCGCCAGCCGGGATTCACGCTGATCGTCCCGGCCGTGGACCGGCTGCACAAGGTCAACATGCAGATCGTGACGATGCCCGTGCCGGCCCAGGAGGGCATCACCCGCGACAACGTGACCGTGCGGGTCGACGCGGTCGTGTACTTCAAGGTCGTGGATCCTTCGGCCGCGATCATCAACGTCGAGGACTACCGCTTCGCGGTCTCCCAGATGGCGCAGACGTCACTGCGCTCGATCATCGGCAAGAGCGATCTGGACGATCTGCTGTCCGACCGCGAGAAGCTCAACCAGGGCCTGGAGCTGATGATCGACAGTCCGGCGATCGGCTGGGGCGTGCAGATCGACCGGGTGGAGATCAAGGACGTGTCCCTGCCGGAGTCGATGAAGCGCTCCATGGCCCGGCAGGCCGAGGCCGACCGCGAGCGCAGGGCCCGGGTCATCAACGCCGACGCCGAACTCCAGGCCTCCAAGAAGCTGGCCGAGGCCGCGCACCAGATGGCCGACGCGCCCTCCGCCCTCCAGCTGCGGCTGCTGCAGACGGTGATGGCGGTGGCGGCGGAGAAGAACTCCACGCTGGTGCTGCCGATCCCGGTGGAGCTGCTGCGGTTCCTGGAGAGGGGGGCACAGCCACCGCCGGACCACGCGGCCAGGCCCGCCTCCGAGCGCATCGCCGTCGAGGAGTCCGCCGGGAAATCCATCGAGGAACCCCTCCAGGATCTCCTCGCGGAACCGGCCCCGGCGTCCGCCCCGGACACCCCCGAACCGCCCCTTCAGAAGTGACACACGCTACGCGCGTGGTTCCCGCGACTCGTGCCAGATGATAGACACGGCGGGGTCACAGTTCCTGTCCGCCAGCAGGAAGGTTTGCCCCATGCCCGAGAACACGACCGCCGACCGTAAGTCACGTCGTCAACTCCTCGCCCGTACCGGCGCGTTGGGCGTCTCGATCGCCTTCGCCGGCAATCTCACCGAGCTCTTCGCGGGCACCGCCGCCGCGCAGAACCTCGGCCACACCGGATACGGCCCGCTGGTCCCCGACCCGAAGGGTCTGCTCGACCTGCCGAAAGGTTTCTCCTATCGCGTCCTCTCCCGCGAGGGCGACAAGCTCCGCTCCGGCGAGGGCCTGGTCCCCTCCAACCACGACGGCATGACGGCCCTGCCCGGCAGACACGGCCGCGTCCACCTGGTCCGCAACCACGAGAACCGCGCCAACGGCAGGGTTCCCGTCCCGACGGTCGAGGGCCTCACCTACGACCCCGCCGGCAAGGGCGGCTGTACGGCGCTGTCGCTGGACTCCCGCAACCGTGTCCTGTCCGAGCGGGTCGCCATCGCCGGTACGGCAGTCAACTGCGCGGGCGGGCCCACCCCTTGGGGCACCTGGCTGACCTGCGAGGAGACCGAGGACAGGGCCGGCACCAACGGCTACACCAAGGACCACGGCTTCATCTTCGAGGTCGACCCGGCGAACCCGTACCGCTCCGGCGCGGTCCCGCTGACCGCGATGGGCCGCTTCCAGCACGAGGCGATCGCGGTGGACCCGCGGCGCGGCATCGTCTACGAGACCGAGGACGCCTTCGAGAAGCCCTTCGGGCTCTTCTACCGCTTCCTGCCGCATCATCCGCACGGCGGCCTGGGCACCCTGCGCGCGGGCGGCCGCCTCCAGGCGATGCGCGTGCCGGGCGTCCCCGACCTCTCCTCGATCCAGGAGACGGGCGCGAGCTTCGAGAACATCGAGTGGGTCGACGTACCGGACCCGCTGGCCGCACAGACCCCCATCCGCCACCAGGACTTCGGCCCGAAGGGCATCACCCACGCGCAGAAGCTGGAGGGCTGCTACTGGGGCGGCTGCTCCGTCTACTTCGTCTCCTCGTTCGCCCGCAGCGCGGACGGCTCGGCGGCGGACCACTACGGCCAGATCTGGCGCTACGACCCCTCCGCGCGCCGCCTCACCCTGGTGATCGTCTTCGGCCCCGACACCGACCTCCAGCTCCCCGGCGAGTCCCCGGACAACATCTGCCTCGCCCCCAGCGGCGGCCTGATGGTGTGCGAGGACGGCAACGGCGCCCAGCACGTCTTCGGCGTGACGCGACGCGGGGAGGTGTACGCGATGGCGCGCAACGCCCAGAACATCGGGACCGCCGAAGAGCCGGAGTGGGGCGAGTTCGCCGGGGTCACCTTCTCGCCCGACGGCGGGACGATGTACGTCAACTGCTACACGCCGGGGACGACGTTCGCGGTCACAGGACCCTGGCGCAGGTAACCGCCCCGTCACGCCTCCCCAAGCGGAGGACCCTTCTCCGGCCGGTCCTCTAACCTGTGCGGCATGAACGCTCCGGGGGATCTCGTCGACGGCCGGTTCGAGCTGGTGGAACGGCTCGGCAGCGGCGGAATGGGCACCGTGTGGCGGGCTCGCGACACGGTGCTCCACCGCGAGGTCGCGCTCAAGGCGGTGCGGTCGGACGCGGACACGGTCGGCGTGATGCGTGAGCGGGTGCTGCGGGAGGCGCGTGCGCTGGCCCGGCTCAGCCATCCGCATGTGGTGATGGTCCATCAGATCGTGGACGCCGACCCGCATCCGTGGATCGTGATGGAGCTGGTTCCGGGCGTCTCGCTCCAACGCCGGCTGGACGACGGCGCCTTGACCCCGGCGGAGGCGGCCCGGCTCGGCCGCCAGGTGCTCGCCGCGCTGCGGGCCGCGCACGCGGCGGGCATCCGGCACCGGGACGTCAAGCCGGCCAACATCCTCCTGCGCATCGACGGCGACGCCGTCCTCACCGACTTCGGGATCGCCGCCCTCCAGGGCACGACGGGCCTCACGGCCACCGGCGAACTCGTCGGCTCGCCCGAGTACATGGCCCCCGAGAGGATCCGGGGCCACGGCGACGACCCGTCCGCCGACCTCTGGTCGCTGGGTGTGGTGCTGTACGTGTGTGTCGAGGGCGTCAGCCCGCTGCGCCGCCCCACCACCCTCGCCACCCTGGCCGCCGTACTCGACGACCCGCTCCCGCCGCCGACCCGCTCGGGCCCGCTGACGCCGGTGCTCGAAGCCCTGCTGGTCCGTGACCCGGCGGCGCGTCCGGACGCCGCCCGGCTGGACGCGATGCTGGCGCAGGTGGAGGCGGGGACGACACCGGCCCCGGCCGCCCGGCCGACGGTGCCCCCCGTGGCACCGCACCGGACGCCCACCCAGGTGAACACCCCGCGCCCGACGGTTCCGCAGGGGCTGCGCGAGCCCCGGCGCCGCACCCCGCTCGTGGTGGCCGTGACCGCCGCGCTGGTGATCGCCACCGCGACGGCCCTGGCGCTCGCCCTGCGCCCCGGCGGCACGGACGGCGACGACAAGGCCGGCGGCACCACGACCCCCCCGACCGCCACCCGGCCCACCCCCAGCCCCGCCGCGGAGCGGCCGTCCTCCGCACCGACCTCCAGCCTTCAAGCACCCGTCCCCACAGCACCCGCCACCCCGGAGGGCCGCTGGATCGCCCAGCTCCACTCCGAGCCCCTCACCGCGGGCACCGCCGCCCGGGACCGGCGACTGGCCGTCATCCGCCGGACCGTGCCGGAGGCGACCGTCCTCCGCAGCGACGACTACGCCTCCCTGCGCCCCGGCTACTGGGTGATCCACGCCCCCGGCCCCTTCGCCGACGGCCGCGCCGCCCTGAGCTTCTGCGCCGAGCGGGGCCGCACCTCGCCGAACACCTGCATCGGCCGCTATGTGAGCGCCGACCCGGCCGAGTCCATCCTCCAGTGCCGCCCTCCGGTCACCGCACCGACGGGCCGCTGCGCCCGCAACGACTGAGGAGACCCGCGAGAAGCCCGGTCCCGCCGGGCGGGTGACTCGGACCCGGCACACCCATCCAGGTACCGATATGACCATCTGATCCCCATATCTTCATGCGGTGATCACATCTGTACGACGCGTCACCGCCGTCTGTGCCCTGAGCGCGGCACTCGGCGCACTCGCCGCGTGCGGGTCGCCCGAGACCACCCGCGCTCCCCACCCGGCTCCGAGCACCACCGTCGCCACCTCGCCCTCGGCCCGGCCTCCGACCCTCGCCCCCGGCCCCGCCGGCCTGACCCCCGTCTTCGAGCACGGCCCCCAGACCGGGGACAAGACGGTCGCGCTCACCTTCGACGCCGACATGACCGCCGGCCAGGGGGCGCGGGCGGCGCGGGGGGAACGGTTCGACAATCCGGGGCTTGTCGCGGCCCTGCGGGAGTTGAAGGTGCCGGCGACCGTGTTCATGACGGGGCGATGGGCCGAGGAGTATCCCCGGCAGGCCCGGGCCATCGGGCGGGACCCGCTCTTCGAGGTCGCCAACCACTCTTACAGCCACTACGCCTTCACCGACGACTGCTACGGACTGCCGACGCTCGGGGAGGAGCGGATGCGGGCGGACGTGGAGCGGGCGTACGCCGCGTTCCGGAAGGTGGGCGTCCGGGAGGCGATGCCGTACTTCCGGTTTCCCGGCGGCTGCTACGACCGGCGCGCGCTGAAGGCGCTGACCCCGGTCGGCGTCACCGCCGTGCAGTGGGACGTGGTGAGCGGGGACGCGTTCGCGACGGACGCCCGCGCGGTCGCCCAGGAGGTGCTGGACGGGGTGCGGCCCGGGTCCGTGGTCGTCCTGCACTGCACGCTCAGTGCGGCTCCGACGACCGAGCGGGTGGTCCGGCGCGTCGTGCCCGAACTGCGCGCGAAGGGCTTCCGGTTCGTGCGGGTGTCCGAGCTGATCGGGGCGGCGGGCGGGCAGGGCTGAGGCTCGTACGCTGGACGTATGAGCGAGGACCAGCCCACGACCGACTACTGCCTGATCAACGCGGCCAGGCCGCCCAAGGCCGACGGGCCGCCGTACGCGGAGTGTGTGCTGTGCCGGGAGCCGACGGAGTATCCGGAGTCGTACAAGGGGATCACGCTCTGCCCGGTCTGCGAGTGGCAGGAGGCGCAGCGCACGGCCTGTTCGGGGTGATGGCCTGTTCGGGGTGATCTGCCTGTTCAGGGTGATCTGCGGGAGGTGAGCGCGCAGGCCGCCGCGGTCGCCGCCGCCGTGAGCAGGGCCGCGGCCGCCAGGGGCAGCAGGGGCAGGGGGACGGTGCCCGAGCGGGAGCCGGTGACCAGGCCGCTGACGGCCGCCTGGGCCGGGGAGCCGGTCACCACCACGGCCAGCAGCGCCGCGAGCAGCATCGTGGGGACCGCGCGGCCGGTCGAGCGCAGCAGCGGCCAGGTGGTGAGGGCGCCGACGGCCGTGCCGAGCAGGGCGCAGGCCAGCGTGGCGAGCAGCCCGGCCGCGCCCGCCGGAAGCCGGGGTACGCGCGTCTGGTGATCCGCGCTCACCGGGTCGCTGATGAGCGTCACGGCGAGGGTCGCGACCACGCCCATGGCCGCCGCGGCGCTCAGCGCCACCAGCAGCGCGGCGAGGTGTGCCCGCCCCGGCCCGACCGCCGCGGAGACACAGCTGCGGGCGGCGGGCGGCTCATTGGTGACGCAGATCCGCACCAGCCAGGCGGTGACGGGCAGCAGGGCTGCGGCCGTGTAGCCGAGCGAGTCGAGGACCGGCTGGCCGCCCTGCACGCCGATGCCGAGGAAGGCGGCGTACAGGATGAAGGGCGGCAGCCAGCGCTGCGAGCGGACCAGGAGGGCGGCCTGGTAGCTGAGGAGGGCAGTCATCGGCGGCTCTCGGTGTCGGGGGTCGGCTCCGTGGCGGGCGGGTCCTGGCTCGCGCTCTCCTGGCTCACGCTCACCACGTGCCAGGGCGGGCGGGCCGTCAGGAGGGCGCGCAGGAGGATGTCCGAGTGGGACGCGGGGAGGGTGAGGCGGTGGGTGCCGGGGTCGGGTTCCTCGGCGGATATGACCGTGCGGGTCGCGTCGGTCGGGAGGTGCGCGCCACGTGGACCCTGGACGACGACGCTCACGTGCGGGCCGGTGGGGTCCGCGGCCGGCTGTTCCGTACGGAGGTCGAGGCCCGCGTCGCGCACGGTGTACGTCGCGTCGGGCGCCCCCGCCAGGCGGCCCGGGTCGTGGTCCACGAAGACCACGGCGGTGCCGGCCGCGGTGCGTTCGGCGACGGCCCGCTCCAACTCCTCGCGGGCGGCGGCGTCGAGGCCGGTCCACGCCTCGTCCAGGACGAGCAGCTCCGGTTCGGCGAGGAGGGCCTGCACGACGGCGACCTTCTGGCTGCTGCCCTTCGACAGCTGAGCCATCGGCGTGCGGGCGTACGCGGCGGCACCGAAGCGGTCGAGCCATTCCAGGGCGGCCCGGGCGGCCGCGGGGCGGGAGAGGCCGTGCACCTTGCCGAGATGGGTGAGGTAGCCGACGGCGGTGAAGGGGAGTGCCGTCGGGAAGCGTTCGGGAACGTAGGCCGTGCGGGGGCGGCCGGTGATACGGCCCTCGGTCGGGGCGTCTATGCCTGCCAGGAGGCGCAGGAGGGTGGACTTGCCGGTGCCGTTGGGGCCTTCGACGCGGATGAGGTTGCCGGGGGTCACGGTGAGGTCGACGCCGCGTAACACCCAGGGGCCGCGCAGGCCGTAGCGGCGGCCCACGTTGTCCAGACGAAGATCGCGTTGCATGCGGATCATCATCTCGCGGGGTTGGCACACTTGAGGACGTGAACAGTCATCCCACGCCCGCGACCGACAGTCCTTTCCGCTCCCAGACCGGCGCACGCGACCAGGCACCGCAGTTCGTGCTGCCCCTGGTCGTCCGCATCGAGAAGAGCGCGCCCCCGGCCCGCACCGACGCGCTGGAGACCGCCGCCCGAGCCGTGCTGGTGATCCTCAGCGACGAGCGGTCGGCCGGCGAGGGCGAGTGGGCGCGGGTGATGCGGGACTGGCAGGACGCCCGTATCCGCAAGGTGGTGCGGCGGGCCCGCGGTGCCGAGTGGCGGCGGGCGGAAGGGCTGCCGGGCATCACCGTCACCGGCAAGTCGGCCGAGGTGCGCGTCTTCCCGCCCGTGCCGTTGGACGGGTGGCCCAAGGAGCTGGCGAAGCTCCAGGTGTCCGGTACGGATCTCGACGATCCGGAGCCGCCCGTGGACGCCGATCCGTCGGCGCCCGTGCTCTGGCTGAACCCCGAGCTCGACATGTCGGCCGGCAAGGCCATGGCGCAGACCGGGCACGCGGCGCAGCTCGCCTGGTGGGAGCTGTCGGACGAGGAGCGGGCTGCCTGGCGCGACGCGGGGTTCCCGCTGTCCGTGCGCGGCGCGGAGCCGCGGCGCTGGCGCGAGCTGACGACGGGCGGGCTGCCGGTGGTGCGGGACGCGGGGTTCACGGAGATCGCGCCCGGCTCGTGCACGGTCGTCGCCGATCACCCGGCGCTGCGGTAGGCCTTCCGGCCTTTGAACATCCCCGTTGTCCCGCGCGTACGACCGTGCAGGGGCCGTTCGCGGTGTGCGGGGCGGTGAGCAGGGCGTGGGTCGGGGCGTGGGTGCGGGGCGTGGGTCCCAACCTCAAATGTTGCTCTGAAGGTGTCCCCCGCGGGGTTCGGGCGAGACCCGCGGGGCCATACCCCCGTCACACACCGACACGTCCGAGGAGACGGGACTGCGGGTACGGAAGAGGCCGAGGAGGGGACGATGGAGCGACTGGGTACGGGCATCGGATGGCGTCCGGAGATCGCGGACGCGGTGGAGCGCATGCCGGGCATCGACTGGGTCGAGGCCGTCGCCGAGAACGTCTGCCCCGGCCATCTCCCCGAGTCCCTGGTACGGCTGCGGGAGCGCGGGGTGACGGTGATCCCGCACGGCGTCTCGCTCGGCCTCGGCGGAGCGGAGCGGCCCGACGCCGGGCGGCTGACCGCGCTCGCCGAGCGGGTGGCGGCGCTGGGGTCGCCGCTGGTCACCGAGCACATCGCGTTCGTACGGGCGGGCGGCGCGCTGACGGCGTCCCCGCGGCTGGAGGCGGGGCATCTCCTGCCGGTCCCCCGCACCCGGGACGCCCTCGACGTGCTGTGCGAGAACATCCGTATCGCCCAGGACGCGCTGCCCGTGCCGCTCGCCGTGGAGAACATCGCCGCGCTGATCTCCTGGCCGGGCGAGGAGATGACCGAGGGCCAGTTCCTGTACGAGCTCGCCGACCGCACGGGGGTGCGGCTGCTGATCGACGTGGCCAACCTGCACACCAACCACGTCAACCGGGGCGAGGACCCGGCCAAGGCGCTCGCCGAGCTGCCGCTGGAGGCCATCGCGTACGTCCATGTCGCGGGCGGCTTCGAACGGGACGGCGTCTGGCACGACAGCCACGCCCACCCCGTCCCGCAGCCGGTCCTGGATGTCCTGACCGACCTCGCGTCCCGCGTGTCCCCGCCGGGCGTGCTGCTGGAGAGGGACGAGAACTTTCCGGAACCGGCTGAGCTGGAGCGGGAGTTGGGGGCGATTCGCGGGGCGCTGGAAAAGGGGGCGGCCGAGCGGCGGGCAGCCGGGACGGGGGCGACTGCCGAGGATGCCTCGCGGGAAGTGGTGCCCGAGAAGGGTGCCGCTCGGGTCGGGGAACTCGACCCCGCCCGTCAGCGCCTCGCCCTCGCGCAGGCCGCCCTGCTGTCCGCGCTCGTCGCCGGGACGCCCGTGCCGGAGGGGTTCGACCGGGTGCGGCTCGGGGTGCAGGCGCGGGCGCTCGCCGGGAAGCGGGCGGACGTCGTGGCGAAGGTCGCGCCCGAGTTGCCGGTGATCCTCGGGGACGGGTACCGACGGGCCTTCCTCGCGTACGGCCACGGGCACCCGATGACCGACGGCTATCGGCGCGACGCGCTGGACTTCGCCGGGTATCTGCTGGCCGAGGGGCGGCTCGAAGACGCGCGGGCGCGGGCGGAGTTGCGGGAGTGGTGGCTGGAGCGGTCGGGACCGAGGCCGCACTCGCGGCGGCCGGGAGTGCGGCTGGCCCGGGCCACGCGCCGGGTGCTGCTGCGGCGCTGACCGACCGAGTGTGCCGGGGTTAACACCCCGGCCCGCAGCACGGGCGACTCGCCGCTTTCCTCCCCCTTTGCTTCCGTACGACACCGACCCCTACTCCCCCGTTCGCCCGTATCCACCCCCGTTGCAACCATTAGCTCCTGTACGGCAGTTGGCGTAGACCCCGATGTGCCCCGAAGTAATATGCCAATCCCACCCCCGAAGCGCACTAACGTGCGGTGCCGCAACAGGAGGCACCATGCGACCGCGACCGCCCATCAACAGCCGAGGCATCTTCAGCGGCACCGGGATCATCATCACCGGCCTGACGATGACGCTGCTGGCGATGATCTTCCCGATCTGGTCGTACGCCGACCGGTCCGGGACCGGTCTGGACACGCTCAACGCCGAGACCGTCTCGACCGGGTACGGGCCGCTGTCCGCGCTCGACCGGGACTTCATCACGAAGGTCCGGCTGGCGGGGCTCTGGGAGCTGCCCGCCGGTCAGCAGGCGCAGCAGAAGGGCACCACTCCGGCCGTACGGACCGCGGGGCAGCACCTCGTCGAGGGGCACACGTTCCTCGACGAGCGGGTGCGCGACGTCGCCGCCAAGCTCAGTCTCGCGCTGCCCAACGAGCCGACCGAGCAGCAGCAGGAGTGGCTGGCGACCCTGAGCGGGGCCCAGGGCGTCGAGTACGACAGCCGGTTCGCCAACATCCTGCGGCTGGCGCACGGCAAGGTGTTCTCCGTCGTCGCCCAGGTGCGGGCCAGTACGCGCAACTCGCTCGTCCGCAAGCTCGCCGACGACGCCAACACCACGGTGCTGGACCACATCACGGTCCTGGAGGCCACGGGTTACGTCGACTTCGACAGCCTGGCCCGCGACATGGTCGCCGACAGCACCCCTCCGCTGACCCCGCCCCCCGGGCCGCCCGGCCCGACCGCCGACCCGGCTCCGGCCGTCCCGATGGCCCCGCCGCCGACGCCGAGTTACGCCCTGCCGCCCGCGGCCACCAGCCGCCCACCCGAGAATCCCGGCCAGTCCTGAACAACCACCCGGGCCGGAGGGACGCCCGCCCGACCGGCCGCCGGTGACGCATAGGGGGCAATGAGGCGACACCGGCGGGATGGTGCTTGCCTTCATCAACAGACGAACGAAATATCCCTTTTGTTGCTGCCGTGCTGCGAAGGGATACGCAATGAGAGCTGCCGCCCTCTATTCGGCCGCGGGGGCTCTGCTCCTGACGACCCTCTCCGCCGCCCCGGCCGGCAGCACCGGGGCCGCCCCGGGCACGGCCGAGCAGCACGGCGCCACCGTGGCCGCCGCGCGCGCCAAGGCGGCCGGCATCACCTTCGGCGACTGTGCCAAGGAGCGGGGCCTGCCGGGCAAGATGCAGTGCGGCACGGTGTCCGTCCCGCTCGACTACACGCGTCCCGACGGCAAGCAGATCAAGCTCGCCGTCAGCCGGGCGCTCGCCACCCACAAGGACCCGAACAACAGCAAGCGCCGGGTGCCGCGGCAGGGCTCCCTGGTCTACAACCCGGGCGGGCCGGGCGCCTCCGGACTGCACTTCCCGCTGATCGGCATGCTGCCCGAGTGGAAGCGGCTGGCGGCCGCGTACGACCTCGTCGGCTACGCCCCGCGCGGAGTGGCGCCTTCCGCGCCGCTGTCCTGCCAGGACCCCAAGAAGTTCGTCCAGGGCCCGGCGCCGGCGCCGACGCACCCCTCGGAGGAGTACAAGAAGGAGCGCATCGCCCGGGCGAAGGCCTACGCACGCGGCTGCGCCGAGCGCACGGGCAGCGCGCTGCGGCACTACAACTCCCTCAACAACGCCCGCGACCTGGACGTCCTGCGGGCCGCGCTGGGCGAGTCGAAGCTGACGTTCATGGGAGCGTCGTACGGCACCTACTTCGGCGCGCTGTACGCGACGCTCTTCCCCTCGCACGTACGACGGATGGTGTTCGACTCCGCGGTCAACCCCGACCCCTCGCAGGTCTGGTACCGCAATAACCTCGCCCAGTCGGCCGCGTTCGAGGGGCGGTGGGAGGACTTCCGGGAGTGGGTCGCCCAGCACGACGACGTGTACGGGCTCGGTGACACGCCGGAGGACGTGCTGCTCAGCTACGAGAAGGTGCGGGCGCGGCTGGCCGAGGAGCCGGCGGACGGAAAGGTCGGGCCGGGGCAGCTGCAGGAGGCGTATCTGCAGGCCGGTTACTACGACGACTACTGGCCGTCGCGCGCGAAGGCGCTGTCGGAGTATCTGAAGGGCGACCCGAAGGCACTGGTCGAGCTGGCCGCGCCGGACACGGAGGCGGCGGCCGAGCAGGAGAACTCCAGCGCGGTCTACACGGCCGTGGAGTGCAACGACGCGCCCTGGCCGACGGACTGGGCGGTCTGGGACCGGGACAACACCCGGCTCGCGCGCGTGGCGCCGTTCGAGACCTGGGACAACGCGTGGATGAACCTGCCGTGCGCCTACTGGCAGGCGCCCCGGCAGAAGCCCCTCGATGTGCGGACCGGACAGGGTGAGCTGCCGCCGACGCTGATCCTCGCCGCCGAGCGGGACGCCGCCACGCCGTACGACGGGGCGCTGGAGATGCACCGGCGGCTGGCGGGCTCGGTCCTGGTGACCGAACGGGACGCCGGCACGCACGGCATCGCCTACGGCCCGAACGCCTGCGTCAACGGGCACGTCGACGCGTATCTGCTGGAGGGCCGCCTCCCGGCCCGGCGCGCGGCGTGCGAGGGGCACCCCGAGCCGAAGCCGGAGCGCCCGGGCGAGAACCAGGCGAAGAAGAAGCTGGGCGACCGGGCGGGCGCGACGAAGCCGGGCGGCCGGCCCCAGGAGGCCGCGACCACCCGGCTCCCCCACTGATCAGGCGAGCCCGGCACCAGCTCGGCCACGGAGACTTGCGGCGCCCGGTGCTGCATCTTCCGGGGGACGCGGCATTTGATTGCCGCTGCGCGGCGGGCCGGCCCCCCAGGCCGACCCGCAGTCACCGCGTCCGATCAGGCGAGCCCGGCGACCAGTTCGGCCACGGACTTGCGGCGCCCCGTGAAGAAGGGGACCTCTTCACGGACGTGCATCCGGGCCTCGGAAGCCCGCAGGTGGCGCATGAGGTCGACGATGCGGTACAGCTCGTCGGCCTCGAAGGCCAGGAGCCACTCGTAGTCGCCCAGCGAGAAGGAGGCGACCGTGTTGGCGCGGACGTCCGGGTAGCCGCGGGCCATCTTGCCGTGGTCGGCGAGCATGCGGCGGCGGTCCTCGTCGGGCAGCAGGTACCAGTCGTAGGAACGCACGAAGGGGTAGACGCTGACGTAGTTGCGCGGCGTCTCGTCGGCGAGGAACGCCGGGATGTGCGAGCGGTTGAACTCGGCGGGGCGGTGCAGCGCCATGTTCGACCAGACCGGCTCCAGGGCGCGGCCCAGCTTGGTGCGGCGGAAGAGGTTGTACGCCTCCTGCAGCTGGTCGCTGGTCTCGGCGTGCCACCAGATCATGAGATCGGCGTCGGCGCGCAGCCCGGACACGTCGTACGTGCCGCGGATCGTCACGTCCTTGGCGGCGAGCTGGTCGAACAGCTCCTGGACCTCGTCGGCGTAGCCGGCGCGGTCCTCGGGGAGCACGTCCTTCAGCTTGAAGACGGACCAGAGGGTGTAG
Source organism: Streptomyces sp. V4I8 (assembly GCF_041261225.1). Taxonomy (GTDB): domain Bacteria; phylum Actinomycetota; class Actinomycetes; order Streptomycetales; family Streptomycetaceae; genus Streptomyces. The sequence goes on along the minus strand of NZ_JBGCCN010000001.1, from coordinate 7,798,377 downwards.
CGGATGACCTCGTTGAGGTCCTTGGCCAGCTTGCCCTTGTTCGGGCTCCTGCCGGACTCGGTGGTGGGGGCGTCGTCACTCATGTCCCTTATTCTCCCGCTCCGCCGTGCAGACTCTGCACCGGGTTGGCGGTGAGCTCCTCCACACCGCGCAGATCGCCTTCCAGCTGGTCCACGGCCGCGTACGCGCTCGCGATGCACGCCGGGATGCCCACGCCGTCGTACTGCGCGCCGCACACGGCGAGGCCCGGCACCTTGGCGACGTGCTCGCGGATGCGGGCCACGCGCGCGTGGTGGCCGACCGGGTACTGGGGCAGGCCGTCGGTCCAGCGGGTGACGCGGGTTTCCAGCGGGGTGGCGTCGAGGCCGGTCGCCGCCCGGAGGTCCCGTCGGGAGACGTCCACGAGCTGGTCGTCGTCGCGCTGAAGGATCTCCGTCTCGCCGTAGCGCCCGACGGAGGTGCGCAGCACCACCACATCCGGGTCCTCGTCGGCGATCCAGCCCCACTTCTGGGAGGCGAACGTGGACGCCTTGATGGTGCGCCCGTCCACCGGCGGCACGAGGAAGCCGCTGCCGGCGGGCAGGTCGGTGTCGGCGCGGCGGTAGGCGAGGGTCACCAGGGCCATCGAGGCGTACTCGATGCCGTCCAGCTCGGTGGCGGCTTCGGGGGCCTCGGCGCGCAGGAGGGTCGCGGCGGCCGGGGCGGGTACGGCGACGACGACCGCGTCGGCACGCAGCACACGGTCACCGGCGACGACACGCCACCCGGCGGGCTCCTCGCGGCTCAGCTCCGCCACCGGCGCCCCGGTCACGATCTCGCCGCCCCGCGCGCGCACCGACTCCGCGACGGCGAGCGGGAGTTGACCCACGCCGCCCTCGATGCCCATGAACACCGGCCCGGTCTGCTGGTTGGCCGCGGCCTTGGCCTGGATCTCGCGGACCGCCTCGGTGAGGGAGTCGTGCGTGCGCGCGGCCTGGTAGAGCTGCGGGACCGCCGAGCGCATCGAGATGCGGTACGCGTCGCCCGCGTACACACCGCCCAGCAGGGGCTCGACCAGGCGGTCGACGACCTCCCGGCCGAGACGGGCCGCCACATACTCACCGACCGCCACGTCGTCCCCGACCTCGGTGCGGGGCAGGTCGGCGTCGCGCTCGATGCGGGCCAGGCCCTCGTCGGACAGGACACCGGAGAGGGCGGACGCGGTGCCGGGGACGCCCATCACATGCCCCTCGGGCATGGGGCGCAGGGCACCGCGGGTCCAGATCGAGGCGGTCGCGACGGCGGGCGGCTGGAGGCGCTCGTCGAGGCCCACCTCGCGGGCGAGGGCGACGGCCTCGGGACGGCGGGCCAGCATCGACTCGGCGCCGAAGTCCACCCGCACGCCCGCGATCCGGCCCGGCAGCAGCTTGCCGCCGACCCGGTCCGACGCCTCCAGGACGGTCACCCGCCGTCCGGCGTCCAGCAGCCGGTGGGCCGCGGCGAGCCCCGCGATCCCGCCACCGATGACGACCACCCGGCCCCTGCCCGTACGAGTCTCCACTTCGCGCATGTCCACAGCCTCTCAGACCCCACTGACAGTCCCTCCGCGCCCCGGTGTCCTTCACGAGTCCTGACCGTGACCGCATCGGGACCGAGCACCGCCAACGTTCCACCGGACCCCGGCGTCGAAGAAGCGTCAGTCGTTACGACGACCCCCGGGGGGTACGCCCACATGCGCACACGACGTTCCGCACGTTCCGCACGATCCGTGGATTCCGCAGGTCCCGCACGATCCGCGCGGCCGGTTCAGGCCCTGGTCGGCCTCCTGCTGGCCGCGGCCCTCGCGCTCACCGGCTGCAGCGCCTCGGGCGACTCGGGATCGGGCGGCGACAGCAAGGCCGCCGGGGCACAGGCCGGGCAGGCGGACTCACAGGCGGGCTCGAAGGAGGGCGCCCCGGGCAGCGGCTCCGACGCCGACAGGGCGACCGCGCCGCCCAAGGCCACCGCGAGCCACATCATCCGCACCGCCTCCCTGACCGTGCAGGTCAAGGACGTACCGAAGGCCCTCGACGAGGCCCGCGCCACCACCGAGAACGCGGGCGGCTACGTCGGCAACGAGACCACCACCCGCGACGAGGAGGGCCATGAGCACACCCGCGTCGTCCTGCGTGTGCCCGTCGACCGGTACGCCGAGGTGCTCACGGAACTGGAGGGCGCGGGCAAGCTGGTCGAACGCAGCGCCAAGGCGCAGGACGTCACCGACCAGGTCGTGGACGTGGAGAGCCGCATCAAGACGCAGCGGGCCAGTGTCGCCCGGATCCGTGAGCTGATGGACCAGGCGACCAAGCTCAGCGACGTGGTCACGCTGGAGGGCGAGCTGAGCTCCCGCCAGGCCGACCTGGAGGCGCTGCTGGCCCAGCAGGCGTCCCTGAAGGACCGCACCAGCCTGGCCACCATCACGCTCTCCCTGTCGGAGACGCCGGTGAAGAAGGTCGCGAAGGACGAGGACCCCGGCTTCCTGGACGCCCTCGCGGGCGGCTGGGACGCGTTCGTGACGATGCTGCGCTGGCTGGCGGTCGCGATCGGCGCCGTGCTGCCCTTCGCCGCGGTGGCGGCGCTGATCGTGCTGCTGTGGCTGAAGGTCCTGCGGCCCCGGCTGCCGCGCCGCCCGGAGCCCGCGCCCGTGACGACCGCGCTGGGTCCGCTGCCGACGGCCCGCCCGGCACCCCGGCCCGCGCGCGCGGGCGACGAACAGAGCGGCGAGGGCGACTGAAATGCCCGGCGCTCGTAGCGTGTTCGCATGAACATGAGCGCTGCGAGGGAAGTGTCGGGTCCGCGGGAGCGGCTGGTCGTGATCGGCGGGGACGCCGCGGGGATGTCCGCGGCGTCGCAGGCCCGCCGCCTCAGGAGCGCCGGGGAGCTGGAGATCGTGGCGTTCGAACGCGGCCACTTCACCTCCTTCTCGGCCTGCGGCATCCCGTACTGGGTGGGCGGCGACGTCGACGACCGCGACCAGCTGATCGCCCGTACGGCCGAGGAGCACCGCGCGCGGGACATCGACCTGCGCATGCGGACGGAGGTCACGGAGATCGACGTGGCCGGCGGCCGGGTACGCGCGCGTGACGTCGATTCCGGCGACGAGTACTGGACGTCGTACGACAAGCTCGTGATCGCGACCGGCGCCCGCCCGATCCGCCCCGACATGCCCGGCGCCGACGCCCCCGGCGTACACGGCGTGCAGACCCTCGACGACGGCCAGGCCCTCATCGACACGCTGACACGCACGCGTGGCCGCCGCGCGGTGGTGGTCGGCGCCGGCTACATCGGCGTCGAGATGGCCGAGGCGCTCATCAACCGCGGCTACGAGGTGACGGTCGTCAACCGTGGCAGCGAGCCCATGTCGACGCTCGATGCGGACATGGGCCGTCTGGTCCACGAGGCCATGGAGGGCCTCGGCATCACCATGGTCAACGACGCCGAGGTCACCAAGATCCTCACCGGCGAGGACGGCCGGGTCCGGGCCGTGGCCACGGAGGACGCCGAACACCCGGCGGACGTGGTCGTCCTGGGCATCGGCGTCCGCCCGGAAACGACCCTCGCGCGGGCCGCCGGCCTCCCCCTCGGCAGCCACGGCGGCCTGCTCACCGACCTGGCCATGCGGGTACGCGGCCACGAGAACATCTGGGCGGGCGGCGACTGCGTGGAGGTCCTCGACCTCGTCTCCGGCCAGGAACGCCACATCGCCCTCGGCACCCACGCCAACAAACACGGCCAGGTGATCGGCACGAACGCCGCCGGCGGCTACGCCACCTTCCCCGGCGTCGTCGGCACCGCCGTCAGCAAGGTCTGCGACCTGGAGATCGCCCGCACGGGCCTGCGCGAGAAGGACGCCCGCAGGGCGGGCCTGAAGTACGTCACGGCCACGATCGAGTCGACGAGCCGCGCGGGCTACTACCCGAACGCCTCCGCCATGACGGTCAAGATGCTCGCCGAACGCCGCACCGGCCGCCTGCTGGGCGTACAGATCGTCGGGCGGGAGGGCGCGGGCAAGAGGGTCGACATCGCGGCGGTGGCACTGACGGCGGGGATGACGGTGGAGCAGATGGTGTCCCTGGACCTGGGTTACGCACCCCCGTTCTCACCGGTGTGGGACCCGGTGCTGGTGGCGGCCCGCAAGGCGGCAAAAGCGGTACAGCAGCCCACCTAAGGGGCGCGGGGCTGTATCGATGTGCGGCTACCGCCGTGTGGGCGCGACCAGCCACAACGCACCCCGCACCCGCCGAATCACCCACACCCCCGCGGCGCCTAGGCGGATCCGTTGATCCTCTCAATCGCCTGCCGAGCCTGCTCAGCCGGCGGCCGCGAGGGCAGCGAAGACACCGACGCACTCACACTCGGCGGCATCGCGGCGGCCGCAGCCGGCTGCTCTCCCGCCGGCTTCGCATGCGCGGCCCCCCGCGCGGAGCGCAACCGATGACTGACGGCCTCGTCCAACGTCACCGGCCGCTGCATCTGCGCAGCGAGCCGCCCCGCCTCCTGACCCAGCCGGGCCACGTCTTCCCACGGCAGCCGCACCACCACGGAGAGCTCGGCCTCCCCGTCCGGCAACGCGTGCATGGGTGGAGTAACTCGGTCGTTCATCGCCTGTTCCTCACGTAGACCCCGCGACCCGCCTTCCCCGTGCCACGGGCGGTTGAGAACAGATACGCGCGCCCGAACGACGGCGTTCACCGGTTCGCCGGACGTATCCCGGGCAGAAGACCCTCGTGGTCATCCCCGTCCATGACGTGAACCCGGTGCGCCGCACCCCCTGGGTGACATACGCACTGATCGCCGCGAACGTCCTCGTCTTCCTGTCCACGCCCGGCACCGCCGGCTCCGTGGCCGGTGAGAGCAGCCTGTCCCAGCTGTGTCATCTGCACGCGTTCCTGGACCACTACGCGGCGGTACCAAGGGAGTTGATCCACGATCAGCTGCCGGGCGTGGTCCCCACGGGCGATGTCGCCGTGGGCCCGCAGGGGCACCCGGGGTGTGTGGTCGGCCCGCCGGACTACGACAAGTCCCCGGCGCTGTCGGTGTTCACCGCCCTGTTCCTGCACGGCGGTTGGCTGCACCTGCTGGGCAACATGCTCTTCCTGCTGATCTTCGGCAACAACATCGAGGACCGCATGGGCCACGTGCGGTACTTCCTCTTCTACGTCGTCTGCGGCTACGCGGCGTCGTACGGCTTCGCGTTCCTCAACGACGACTCGGCCGACCCGCTGATCGGCGCCTCCGGGGCGATCGCGGGCGTACTCGGCGCCTATCTCGTGCTGTATCCGAAGGCCAGGGTGTGGGTCCTCGTCCCGTTCCTGGTCTTCCTGCCGCTGCGATTGCCGGCCTGGCTGGTGCTGGGCTTCTGGTTCGTGCTGCAGGCGGTGTACTCGAACGGCGAGGGTGTCTCCGACGCGGGCACCGTGGCGTACGCGGCGCACATCGTGGGCTTCCTGGCCGGGATGGCGCTCGCCTGGCCGCTCAAGCCGGGAACACCGCCGCCACCGGAGCCGGGCGGCCTGCTGTTCGGCAGGCGGGCGCGGCCCCACACGTGGTGAGCGCCGCTACCGTGCCGTCCGGGTGTGGACGTACTCGACGAGCCGGGTCAGCGCGTCCGGGTCGGTGGACGGCATGACGCCGTGGCCGAGGTTGAAGACGTGGCCCTCCAGGCCCGCCGCCGCGTCGAGGACCTCGCGGGTCTTGGCCTCGACCGCCTCGGGGGTGGTGAACAGGATGGTCGGGTCGAGGTTGCCCTGGAGCGCCTTGCCCGGGCCCACGCGGCGGGCGGCCTCGTCGAGCGGGACGCGCCAGTCGACGCCGACGACGTCCGCGCCGGCCTCGCCCATGAGCTTCAGGAGCTCGCCGGTGCCGACGCCGAAGTGGATGCGCGGGACGCCGTAGCCCTCGACCGCCCGGAAGACCTTCGCCGAGGCGGGCATCACCGAGCGGCGGTAGTCGGCGGGCGCGAGGGAGCCGACCCAGGAGTCGAAGAGCTGGACCGCGGAGGCGCCGGCCTCGATCTGCACCTTGAGGAAGGCGGCCGTGATGTCGGCGAGGCGGTCGAGCAGGTCGGCCCAGAGCTCCGGGTCGCCGTACATCATCGCCTTGGAGTTCTCGTACGTGCGGGACGGACCGCCCTCGACGAGGTAACTCGCGAGGGTGAAAGGCGCGCCGGCGAATCCGATGAGCGGGGTGGTGCCGAGCTCGCGGGTGAGCAGACCGATGGCCTCGGTGACGTACGAGACGTCCTCGGGGGTCAGGTCCCGCAGCTGTGCCAGGTCGGCGCGGGTGCGGATCGGGCGCTCGACGACCGGGCCGACGCCGGGCTTGATGTCGAGGTCGATACCGATCGCCTTGAGGGGCACGACGATGTCGCTGAAGTAGATCGCCGCGTCCACGTTGTGCCTGCGCACGGGCTGGAGGGTGATCTCGGTGACCAGCTCGGGCCGCATGCAGGACTCGAGCATCGGGATGCCCTCGCGCACCTTGCGGTACTCCGGCAGGGAGCGCCCGGCCTGCCGCATGAACCACACCGGCGTGTGCGGCACGGGTTCGCGCCTGCACGCCTTGAGGAAAGCGGAGTCGTACGTGGCGGACGGCGGCGTCTGGTTGGCACTCACGGGGGCAAGTCTCGCACGGCCGCATCGGGCCCGGCGCCGGGGTTGACGTGTTGTCCGGGTGTCTCTCCCTGCACGAAGCCCCCGTTCCCCTTAATCTTCCCGGCATGGCTGCGGCTCAGGAACGACTGTCGGACGGTACTGGCGGGATGGACGACGCGAAGGACACCGGGGAGGCGGACCGCAACGCGAAGAATACGGCTCCGCCGGCGTTCCGTGCGGCGGTCGACGCGCTGCGCGGCAGTCGGTTGCGGCCGCAGATCGAGGTCGAGCAGACCAAGGCGCCCCAGCGGCTCGCTCCGTACGCGTACGCGCTGGAGGCCGCCGTCGTCGACGGCGACCAGGACCTGGCCGACGGCCGGCTGGTGCTGTTGCACGACCCGGCGGGCCACGACGCCTGGCGGGGCTCCTTCCGGCTGGTGACCCTGGTGCGCGCGGAGCTGGAGCCGGAGATGGCCGTCGATCCGCTGCTGCCCGACGTGTGCTGGTCCTGGCTGACCGGTGCGCTCCAGGCGCGCGGGCTGTCGTACGGCGAGCCGAGCGGCACCGTCACGCGGGCGAGCTCCCACTACTTCGGCGGCCTGGCGGAGCGCCCGGCGGCCTCGCAGATCGAGATCCGCGCCTCCTGGACCCCGCGCGAGGGCCTGGGCGGCGTCCCGGACACCGCGGCCCATCTGGCGTCCTGGTGCGATCTGCTGGCCCAGGTCGCGGGTCTGCCCCCGGCGGGTCCGGGCGACGCCTCGGTGGTGACGCTGCCGCAGCGCCGCGACCCGCAGTCCCGGTAACCGTTCGTCACGCGACGGCCACTCGCTTGACCGTCACTTTGTCGATACGGCCACTTTCGGTCAGGAATCAGTCCATGATCGAACCGTTTTACTCGCCGAACGATCGACCACGCGTCCGAATTGCCCCGATTGTTACTCACTAAATCGTGATCTTTCCCTAAAGGGCCAGAGGTTTGGTGCCGAAGACGACTGTGACCTTGAAAGCCGTCCCCGCACCCAGGAGGCCTGGTGTCCGTTCTCCTCGAGCAGCCCGCAAGCCTGGTCGCCTACCGCCCGAACAAGCCGACCGCCATGGTGGTCGTGGCCGATCCCCGCGTCCGCTCCACCGTCACCCGCCACCTCTGGGCGCTCGGTGTGCGCGATGTCATCGAGGCCTCGTCCATCGCGGAGGCTCGTCCCCGCATCGGCAACCCCCGCGACATCTGTGTCGCCGACGTCCACCTGCCCGACGGCTCCGGCCTCACCCTCCTGTCGGAGACCCGCGCCGCGGGCTGGCCGAACGGCCTCGCCCTGTCCGCCGCCGACGACATCGGCGCCGTGCGCAACGCCCTCGCCGGTGGCGTGAAGGGTTACGTCGTCACCGGCACCCGCACCAACGTCGGGCTCCCCACCCGGCCCGGTGCCGCTCCCATCGGCGCTGCCGCCGCCCGTATGCACCGTCGCCACCCGGGTGCCCCGAGCCACCCGGGCGGCTACCGCGAGCTGTCCGGTCGCGAGGTCGAGGTGCTGCGGCTGGTGGCGGAGGGCCAGTCGAACAAGGCGATCGGCGTCTCGATGGGCCTGTCCGCACTGACCGTCAAGAGCCACCTCGCCCGCATCGCCCGCAAGCTCGGCACCGGTGACCGCGCCGGCATGGTCGCCGTGGCCCTGCGGACGGGAATCATCCACTGACCCCTCATCGCCCACTGCCCCTAATCACCCACTGCACTTGATCACCCACTGACCCTTGATCATTCCCCGACGTGAACGGGATCGGCCGCTGATCCCGCCCACATCCCCCCTCTGTCGTGGACCGGATCCTTCACCTGGCTGACTGGTTTGCGACCCTCAGGCGCCCGCCGACGGAACGTTCCGTCGGCGGGCGCTGTCCATGTACGGCACCCGGAACGGCCCGCCCGGGACGGAGGCAGGTGAAGATCACTCGCGGGCGGGAGCAGGAGGATGTGAAGATCCACCAGGCGGGCAACCGGGGCTGGTAGAAGTCGCACTGCCGAGCGTCACCTTCCGACCCTCACAGCCTTCCCGCCCCGAACGGAGCCCGTAATGCGCAAGTCCTCCTCTTCCTTGGCCTCGTGGGGCCTCGCCGCCGCAGCCGCCGCTGCGCTGCTGGTGGGCTGCTCGTCGGAGGCCAAGCTGTCCAAGGACGAGGTGGCGAACTCGGTGGCCGAGAAGCTCGCCGCGCAGACGGGGCAGCCGAAGCCGGACGTCACCTGCCCCGAGGACCTCGTGGGCAAGGTCGGCACCTCGTTGCGCTGCGAGCTCACCGCGACCGACGGCACCAGCTTCGGCGTGACCGTCAAGGTCACCTCCGTCGAGGACAGCACGATCCGCTACGACATCAAGGTCGATGAGACCGCCTCCTGAGCCGGACCGGGCCGCGCCCGCTGGACCGTTCCGGCGGGCGCGGGGGAAATGTGTGACAGCGAGGTGCGGATTGTGATGGAGCGCCGGGGGGGCGGGCGCGCAGAGGGGCCTCGGGGGATGCTGGCTCCATGAGTGGAGCGGAAGCAGTCCTGATTGTGGTGTGGTGTTGTGCCCTCACGGCACTCGTCGTGTGGGTCAACCGGCGCAAGGCCCGCAAGAAGCGTGAGGCCGAAGAGGCGTACGCGCGGCTGCGGTCGTTCGCCGAGAGCCGCGGGTGGACTTACGAGGAGGGCGTGCCGAGCCTCGTCGACGCGTACCAGGGGGCCGAGCCGCTCCCGGTCAAGGCCAGCGGCGTCATGGGGGACAACGTCGTCAGCGGCACGTACCGCGGATTCGGCTTCCGCGCCTTCGAGTACCGCTATTACAACAGCGACATCGACTCGGAGACGACGCAGGTCATCGTCCACTCCGTCTGGGCCCTGAACCTGGGCGTGGAGGTTCCGGACCTGCGCGTCTACCGCGACGGCTGGTTCGACACCCTCTTGCGGGGACGGGCCATGGAGCTGGGAATCCCGCAGCTCGACGACGACTTCCACATCGTCTCCCGCGACGAGGAGCGTGCCCGGGCAGTGGTGCTCGGCGGCCTGGCGGAGTTCCTCACGTCCGACCCTCGGGCCTTGGAGATGCCGCTCCGCCTCCACGACGGCCAGCTGATCACCTCGCGTGCGCAGACCAAGCTGAGCAGTGAGACGTTCGACGAGCCCCTTGAGTATCTCGTCGACGCCGTCGGCCACTTGGGAGTGCTGTCACCCGCCCGGCCTCCGCAGGCGCCGTAACGGCAGCCGTCCCGAGGCGCGCGATGCGGTCGCGCCATGAAGCTTCCCGGTAGGAATCGTGGTGAGGACAAGGGCCGGTTTTGCTGCGTCTTTGTCTGTGAGAGACCCTTTCGACGTTCTCAACAATCAGGGTGCGGCCGTGAGTTCGCACCCGCTCGGACGTAGAGGGGGGAGCGGATGGGCCAGTTCGATGTGGAGCCGTCCGAACTGCGGTCGGCTGCCAAGAAGATCAAGGACTCCGTGGGCAGGAGCGACAAGGTGAAGCTCGATGAACTCGGGGACGCCGGCGGCGACTTCGGCCACGGAGACGCGGCCAAGGAGTTCGGGCAGCTGATGGCCACCTGGATGGAGGCCATCAAGAGCCCGATGAAGGAGGACGGGGAGAACTCGGCCGCCAAGCTGGACGAGAACGCCGCCTCCTACGAGCGCTCCGAGCGGGAGTCCCAGAACCACTTCACCGGGCCCGCGGTCGCCGGCCCGAGCTACTGACGGGGAAGCAATGGCGGCACAACTCGGCTCCACCCAGGACCCGCGCGAACTCATCCCGGGCAACCCGTCGAAGCTCACAGGCGACGCGGACAAGCTCGACGGCCATGCGAAGACCCTCGACAGCATCGGGGACGAACTCAGCTCCGTCCGTATTCCCAGCTGGCACGGACAGGCCAGTGACGCCTTCTGGGAGGACTTCTCCGGCCAGAAGAACAAGTGGTACCGCGGCTCGGACTCGCTCGGCGCGGCCGCAAGAGCACTGCGGGACTACGCCAGAGCCCTCACTTGGGCCCAGGGGCAGGCGGAAGAGGCCATCCGGCTGTACGAGGGGGGCGACGAGAGCGGCGGCGAGCAGCTGCTCGCCTCAGCGCGCGCCCATGTCCAGTCGGAGGGCGACGCGGCGGCCGCGAAGTTCAAGGCGCAGGGCGGTGAGGGCGACAACGCGCCCGACTGGCTCTTCTGGGCCTCGGAAGCGGCGCAGGACAACACAGGCGCTACGTCCAAGCAGCTCTTCGAGTTGGAACGGGCACGCGACCCACGGACCATCGGGGCCTGGGGCGACCACAAGAACATGACGCAGGCGGAGCGGGAAGCGCTGCGCGAGGGCAAGGGACCAGGCATCACCGTGGCCGGCCCGTCCGTGACCACCGACGCCAAGGTGTGGGGCGCCGAGGCCAAGGGCCGCGGTGAGTTCGCGGGCGGCGAGGTCTCCGGCAAGGCCGGTGTCAGCCTCCTCGGCGTCGATGCCTCCGCCGGGGTGGGCCTCGTGGACGGGAACGCCACCGCCCAGGCATCCGGCAAGGCCTACCTCGCCCAGGCCTCGGCCGAGGGCAAGTACGGGGTCGGTTACTTCGAGGCCTCCGGCAAGGGCGAGGCGTACGTGGGCGCCGAGGCCGGCGTCAAGGGCTCCATCGGCACGGACGGCGTCCACGTCGGCGGCGAGGCCTTCGCCGGTGCCAAGGCCACCGCGGAGGGACACGCCTCCGTCGCCGGGGTCGGCGTCGGTGGCACGGCGGAGGCGTGGGCCGGGGCCGGCGCCGAGGCCCACTTCGACGCCGGCATGAAGGACGGCAAGATCGTCATCGGCGGCGACCTGGGCGTCGGTCTCGGCGTCGGCGGCAAGCTCGGCGGCCAGATCGAGATCGACCCGGGCAAGGTCACCGACGCGGCCGGCGACGCGGTCGACGCGATCGGGGACTGGTTCGACTGACCCGCTGCGGGGAACCCCGCCGGAGGCTCCCCGCCGTCCCCTCTCCCCTGCCGCCCCCTTCCCCCTCGCTTCCCGTACCGTCGGAACCCGTATCGCAAGGAGTTGATCCACCATGCCGGGCACACTTCCGGTCCCGCTCAACATCGAGCTCCCGCAGGGCTGGCAGTCGGCACCCCCGGAGGAGGTCGGCGCCCCGCACGCCGCCTTCGTCGCCCTGCACATGGCCTCCAAGGGCCAGGGCTTCGTGCCGAACATCACGGTCACCGGCCACACCCTCAATGGCTCGTCGAGCCTGCACGGCCTCGCCGAGGAGTCGGTGCGGGGGCTGCGCGAGAACGTCGGCGCCGTCGAGATCGTCAAGCGCACCGAGGTGGGTACCTCGCCGGCGCCGGGCCTCATCGACGCCCCCGGGATCGTGCAGAACCTGCGCATCCAGGCCACCGTCAACGGGCAGCCGATGGAGCTCGCGCAGAGTCAGTTCATCCTGCTGCTGGAGAACGAGCAGCGACGCGGTGAGCGCGCCGAGATCGAGATCGCGCTGACGGCGAGGACGAGCCAGCTCCAGGACGTCCTCGCGGACTTCCAGGCCTTCATCTCCACCCTCCGCCCGGCCACTCCCACCGCGGAGGGCCGGAGCCCGGCCTGACGCCCGGCCCCGGACCGACCGAGTCCCCTGCCTCGCCCCACCGGGCCGGCAGGGATCCTCGGGGTGGTGATGAGCTGCTTTCGGAGGATTTCGGTGATCTGCAGGGCACACCGAGGACACCCCTGGCCGAGAAGCACCGGTATGTCGTGAGCCACCACGCACCGTGTTTCCCCAGGTCAGCGCCAACGTGTCCAGAACGCGCAGGTCAGACGCCAGCCCTTGCAGATACCCTTGACATGTGACCGACGCCCAAGAGACCGCAGCAGACAGTTCACTGCGAACCACCGGAGGCGCCCCTCCGGACGACGGCGGATCTTCTGTTACGGAGGCGCCGATCCCTTTGCTGGAGCCCCGCGAGGGCATTCCGCCCGTGATCGCCGACGAGGCGGCGCTCGCCAAGGTGATCGCCGCCTTCTCCGCAGGCTCCGGCCCCGTCGCCGTCGACGCCGAACGCGCGTCCGGCTACCGCTACGGCCAGCGCGCCTATCTGGTGCAGCTGCGTCGCGAAGGCGCGGGATCCGCGCTGATCGATCCCGTCGCCTGCCCCGATCTGTCGGCGCTCGGCGAGGCGCTGTCCGGCGTGGAGTGGGTGCTGCACGCCGCCACCCAGGATCTGCCCTGTCTGCGCGAGATAGGCATGCTGCCGACCCGGTTGTTCGACACCGAGCTGGCCGGGCGGCTCGCCGGGTTCCCCAGAGTCGGCCTGGGCGCGATGGTCGAGAGCGTGCTCGGGTTCGTCCTGGAGAAGGGCCACTCGGCCGTCGACTGGTCGACCCGGCCGCTGCCCGAGCCCTGGCTGCGGTACGCGGCGCTGGACGTCGAGCTCCTCGTCGATCTGCGTGACGCTCTGGAGAAGGAGCTGGACCGGCAGGGGAAGCTGGAGTGGGCGCAGCAGGAGTTCGACGCGATCGCGTCCGCGCCGCCCGCCGAGCCGCGTAAGGATCCCTGGCGGCGTACGTCCGGGATGCACAAGGTGCGGCGGCGTCGGCAGCTGGGCGTGGTGCGGGAGCTGTGGCAGACACGGGACCGGATCGCCCAGAAGCGGGACGTGTCGCCGGGCAAGGTGCTGTCCGACGCGGCCATCGTGGAGGCCTCGCTCGCCCTGCCGGCGAATGTGCATGCGCTGGCCGCGCTCAATGGGTTCGGGCATCGGATGGGCAGGCGGCAGCTGGAGCAGTGGCAGGCTGCGGTGGATCGTGCGAAGGCCTTGAGCGAGTCGCAGTTGCCGGCGCCGGGGCAGCAGGTGACCGGGCCCCCGCCACCGCGCGCGTGGGCCGACAAGGACCCCGCCGCCGCGGCTCGGCTCTCTGCGGCTCGGGCCGCCGTCTCCGCGCTCGCCGAGCAGCTCAACATGCCTCAGGAGAACCTGATCACTCCGGATACCGTGCGGCGGGTCTGCTGGGAGCCGCCGAAGGTGGTCGACGCGGAGGCGGTTGCGGAGGTGTTGGCCGGTTATGGGGCTCGGCCTTGGCAGGTCGAGCAGGTCACGCCGGTGCTGGTGGCCGCGTTGTCCGCCGAGTCGCCGTAGGAGAAGGCTTCTCACCTGGTCGCGCCTCGCATGAAACCGTTGTAGATGAACCGTTGCAGCAGCAGGAAGACGATCAAGGTCGGCAGGATCACCAGCACCGCTCCTGCCGAGATCGTTTCCCAGTGGGCGCCGAAGGGGCCCTTGAAGCGGAACAGGGACGTCGAGATCACGCCAAGATCTTCCGAGGGCATGTAGAGGAACGGGATGTAGAAGTCGTTGTAGGTGGTGATGCCCTTGACGATCACCACCGTGGCGATCGCCGGCTTCAGCAGGGGGAAGATGATCCTTCGGTAGATCGTGAAGGCATGTGCGCCGTCCAGGCGGGCCGCCTCGTCCAGGGAGGTCGGGATGGAGCGGACGAACTGCAGGAAGATGTAGATCGAGACGATGTCCGTGCCCATGTAGAGGACGATCGGCGCCCAGAGGCTGTCGAACATGCCGAAGCTGTTGACGATCTGGAAGGTCGCCACCTGGGTCGTGACGCCGGGGACCAGCGCGGCGACCAGGAACAGGGCCACCACCAGCTTCTTGAAGCGGAACGTGAAGCGGTCGATGGCGTACGCCGTCATAGAGCCGATCAGGACCGTGCCGCCGATGGCGAAGACGAGGATGATCGCCGTGTTGGCGAAGGCCGAGAGCATCCGGCCGTCCTCGAACGCCGTCGCGTAGTTGCCGAAATTCAGCAGGTCGTCGGGGAGGGCCAGTGCTCCACTGTCGTCGGCCATCTCCTTCTCGGACTTGAGGGACGTCAGGACCACGGCTGCCAGAGGGAGCAGGACCACCACCGTCGCGGCGATCAGGGACAGGTACACCAGCGTGCGGGCCACTGCGCTGCGCGTCATGCGAGGTCCACCTTGTCGTCGGGGACGAGGCGCCGCTGCACCCAGGTCACGGCCAGGACGATGAGCAGCAGCACGACCGCGGCCGCCGAGGCGAGCCCCGTCTTGTTGAACTGGAAGGCCAGCTTCACGGTCTGGATCACGAAGGTCTCGGTGCCGGTCGCCCCGCCGGTCATGATGTAGGGGATCTCGAAGACCGAGAGCGAACCGGAGATCGAGAGGATCACCGTCAGGCTCAGGACCGGCTTGATGCCCGGCGCGATGATGTGGCGGAACTGGTGCCAGCGGTTCGCGCCGTCCAGTTCGGCCGCCTCGTACAGCTCCCCCGGGATCGACTGGATGGCGCCGAGGAAGAGGACGAAGTTCAGGCCCAGGTAACGCCAGACGGAGACGGCGGCGAGGGAGGTGTTCGCCGACTCCGGTGTGCCGAGCCAGGCGCGGTCCGTCTCCACGCCGAAGAGGCCGAGGACCGAGTCGAGGGTGCCGCCGTCCTGGAAGAAGTAGAGGAAGACGAAGCCGATCGCGACCCCGTTGACCAGGTACGGGAAGAACAGCACGCCCTTGAAGAAGTTCCGGAAGCGGACGTTGAAGCTCAGGATCGTGGCGAAGTAGAGGGCGGCGACTATCTGGAAGACGGAGGCGGCCAGGTAGTAGCCGCTGACCCAGAAGACCTCGAACAGGTCGGAGCGCGTGAACAGTTCGGCGTAGTTCTCCGCGCCCGTGTAGTGCAGCTCGGGGCTGACGCCGTCCCAGTCGGTGAAGCTGTACGCGACCATGTTGGCGATCGGCGCGTAGGTGAAGACGATCAGCAGGGCGAGCGGGCCGAGCAGGAAGAGCCAGGGGGTGGCCCCGCGCCACAGACGGGCTGTGCGCGGAGCGGGGGCCGGTTCGGGGGCGGCGCCGACCGGCCCCGCGGGGGCCTGGACGGCCGCCTTCTCGGTCGTGTCCGTCATCAGGACCCCAGGGACTGCTGGGTCTGGGTCCACTTCTCGCCGAGGTCGTTCAGGAAGTCGTCCAGGTCGCCCTTGGTCGCGCCGCGGGCGAGGTCGACGAGGTCCTGGCGGTAGTCGGGCTTGTAAATGCCGATCTCGGACTGGTTGTCGATGGACTTCACCACGGCGCCCTTGGTGTCGTCGAGGTCGAGGATCTTGACCCCCGCCTCCTCGTACGGCTTCATGACCGTGGGCAGCGGGGCGGACCTGAGCGGAGAGAGCGCGAGGTTGTCCGCCGCGTAGCCGGACTTGTCGGTGAACCAGTCGAGCCAGGCGCGGGCCGCCTCCTTGTGCTCGGAGTGGATGTTGACGGCCTGGTTGTAGTCGGGCTTCGCCACCGCGCAGAACGTGCCGTTCTTCTGGGCGGGGAAGGGCATGAACCCGATGTCGTCCGGATCGGCGCCGGCCTGCTTCGCCGCGCCCTGCATCTGGATGACCGCCCAGGAGCCGAGCCACATCGTGGCGATCTCGCCCTTCGCGATCCGGGGCTTGGACGCCTCCCAGTTGGTGGTCGTCGGGTCCTTCTCGACGAGGCCCTCGTGGACGATGTCGTACAGCAGCGTGTCGGCGGTCCGCAGGTCGGCGCCCTCGGCCCACGGGTCGCCCTCGGCGAGCCCGGTAGTGGCCTGCTCGTCGCAGCTGACCGAGCCGTTGGCATCCGTCCACTGGGTGAGCGGCCACATGTCCTTGAAGTTGGTGTAGTAAGGGATCGCGTCGGTCTTCGACTTGATCGCCTTCAGGTCGTCGAGGAACTCGGCCGGTCTGGTGGGCCAGTCGGTGACCCCGGCCTCGCTCCAGACCTTCTTGTTGTAGATGAAGCCGGGGACGGCACCGAGCGGACTCTGGCCGTAGACCTTGCCGTCCACGGTCGTGTAGTCGGTGAAGCGGTACGTCTTGCTCCGCTCGGCCTGGGTGCCCAGCGAGGCGAAGAACCTGGGGTAGTCCTTCTTCTCGATCACGGCGGGGATCATGAGGACGTCGCCGTAGTTCTCCGTGTTCATACGGATCCTGACTTCGCCCTCGTAGTCGGTGATGGCGTCGAACTCGACCTTCACCTGGGGATACGTCTTGTTGAACTCGGCGGCGTACTTCTTCATCGTCCCGTCCTGCACCAGGTCGGTGCGATGGGTGAGGACGGTGATGGTGCCGCTCACCTTCGACGGGTCGTCGGCCGCCTTGGCTTCGGCGCCCTTCGAGCTTCCTCCGGTGCCGGTGCACGCAGAGAGCAGCAGGGCACCCGAGGCCATGGCGAGGACTGTACGGCGGTTCATGTGCGTCAGCTCCGTTCTGGGGACGGACGAGCACGAGCGGGTTGGCTGGTTCCGAACTCTGACAACGTTTTCTTAACCGGTAAAGTCCGTATCTCGCCAACGATGCCAAATTCTGTCCCCGCACTGGGGTGGATCGGTTTAGGAGTGCGCATGCTTCAGGCCACACCGCTCACCGACGGATGGACCCTGCGGCACGAGGGGGCCGCGCTCCCCGCCTCCGTGCCGGGCTGTGTGCACACCGATCTGCTGGCGGCGGGGGTGATCCCGGATCCCTTCCTCGGGCGTGACGAGGCCGAGGTGGCGTGGGTGGGGCGGCGGGACTGGACCTATGAGACCGACCTGGCCGGCACGTCCCGTCATGAGCAGACCGACCTCGTCTTCGACGGGCTCGACACCGTCGCCGAGGTCATCCTGGACGGTCAACTCCTGGGCCGGGTACGGAACATGCACCGCTCGTACCGCTTCGACGTGACGGGGCTGAGCGGGCGCCTCTCGGTGCGTTTCGCCTCCGCGTACGCCGAGGCCGAGGCGGTGCGCGGCAAGCTGGGCGAGCGGCCCGCCGCCTATGCCGAGCCGTACCAGTACCTCCGCAAGATGGCCTGCTCCTTCGGCTGGGACTGGGGGCCCACCCTGGTGACGGCCGGGATCTGGCGGCCCGTGCGGATCGAGCGGTGGTCCACGGCCCGGATCGCGCGCGTGCGGCCCCTGGTGACCGTCGAAGAGGGCACCGGGCGGGTCGAGTTGACGGTCGACGTCGAGCGGACCCGGGTCGAGGCACCGCTCAGGCTGGAGGCCACGGTCGGCGGGGTGCGGGCGCGGGCCGAGATCGTGGGGACGGGCGGTGCCGTACGGCTGACCGTGCCGGACGTGGCACGGTGGTGGCCGCGGGGATACGGCGAACAGCCGCTGTACGACGTCGAGTTGACGCTGCTGCACGGCGACGACGCGCTGGACGTGTGGCGTCGGCGGATCGGCTTCCGGACCGTCGAGCTGGACCGCCGGCCCGACGCGCACGGCACCGGCTTCACCCTCGTCGTCAACGGCGAGCGGCTCTTCGCGCGGGGCGTCAACTGGATCCCGGACGACGTGTTCCCGTCCCGGGTGACCCGCGAGCGGTACCGCAAGCGGCTGGAGCAGGCAGCCGGCGCGGGCGTGGACCTCGTACGGATCTGGGGTGGCGGGATCTATGAGAGCGAGGACTTCTACGACGCCTGCGACGAGCTGGGGCTGCTGGTCTGGCAGGACTTCCCGTTCGCGTGCGCGGCCTATCCGGAGGAGCAGCCGCTGCGCGGGGAGGTGGAGGCCGAGGCGCGGGAGAACGTCGTACGGCTGATGCCGCATCCCTCGCTCGTGCTGTGGAACGGCAACAACGAGAACCTGTGGGGGTTCCGGGACTGGGAGTGGGAGCCGCGGCTGGCCGGGGAGTCCTGGGGCGAGGGGTACTACCTGGGCGTACTGCCGCGGGTGGTGGCCGAGTTGGATCCCACGCGGCCGTACACGGCGGGCAGTCCGTGGTCCGGGTCGTGGGACCACCACCCGAACGACCCCGCGCACGGCACGCACCACTCCTGGGAGGTGTGGAACCGGGAGGACTACGCCGACTACCGGCTGAGCGTGCCGCGTTTCGTGGCCGAGTTCGGCTGGCAGGCGCCGCCCGCGTACGCCACGCTGCGGCGCGCGCTGCCGGGTGAGTGGCTCGCGGCGGACTCCCCCGGCATGCTGCACCACCAGAAGGCGGACGACGGGAACGGGAAGCTGAGGCGGGGGCTGGAGCGCCATTTCGGCTTCCCTGAAGGGGACTTCGACCGCTGGCACTACCTCACCCAGGTCAACCAGGCGCGGGCCGTCGCGGCCGGGATCGAGCACTGGCGGTCGCACTGGCCGGTGTGCGCGGGCACGGTCGTATGGCAGCTGAACGACTGCTGGCCGGTGACGTCCTGGGCGGCGATCGACGGGGACGGGCGGGAGAAGCCGCTGTACCACGAGCTGCGGCGGCTGTACGCGGACCGGTTGCTGACGCTGCGGGGGCGGGGGCAGGGGCTGGAGTTGGCCGTCGTCAATCAGGCGGCGCGGGAGTGGAGCGGGGCGGTGCGGCTGCGGCGGATGTCCGTCGAGGGGGCGGTGGTCGGCGAGGTGAGCGTGGAGTTCGCCGCCGGAGGGCGGGCGGTGGCCCGGGTGGGTGTACCGAGGGAGGTGGAGCCGGCCGGGCCGAAGGAGTTCCTGGTCGCGGACGTGGACGGGTTGAGGGCCGTGCACTTTCCGGCTCCGGACCGCGAAGTGCCGTACCCCCGGCCGGAGTTCGACGTGGCGCTCGCGCCGGGCGGTGTCACGGTGACGGCCCGCACCGTCGTACGGGATCTGCTCCTCCAGGCCGACCGGCTGGATCCGGACGCGGTGGCCGACCGGGGGCTCGTCACACTGCTGCCCGGCGAAGAGGTGACCATCGGGGTGCACGGCTGGAGGACTCCTGACGCCGAGGCCGCACGATCGGCCCTGTACTGCATGGAGCCCAGCCGATGACGGCAACACCGGCCCCCCGCGTCACCATCAAGGACGTCGCCGCGCGGGCCGGTGTGTCCAAGGGGGCCGTGTCCCTCGCCTTCAACCACAAGCCGGGGCTGTCGGAGGCGACCCGGGACCGGATCTTCCGCGCTGCGCGGGAGCTGGGCTGGGCGCCCAACCTCACGGCGCGGACGCTGGCCGGGTCGCGGGTGGACGTGGTGGGTCTCGCGATCTGCCGGCCGGCCCGGCTGCTCGGCCTCGAACCCTTCTACATGGAGTTCATCTCGGGCGTGGAGAGCGTCCTGACCGAGCACTCCTGCTCGCTGCTGCTGCGGCTCGTGCGGACCGTGGAGGAGGAGACCGGGCTGCAGGAGTCGTGGTGGCGGGGGCGGCAGATCGGCGGGTCGATCCTGGTCGACTTCCGCGCGGACGACCCGCGCGTGGCGATGGCGGAGCGGCTCGGGATGCCGGTCGTCGCGGTCGGGCACCCGTCGCTGACGGGCGGGCTGACGTCGGTGTGGACCGACGACGCCACCGCCGTGACGGAGGCCGTGCGGTATCTGGCCGCGCTGGGGCATCGGCGGATCGCGCGGGTGGGCGGGGCGGCGGCCCTCGGGCACACGTCCATCCGTACGGCGGCGTTCGACGAGGCGGCGGGGGCGGTGGGGCTGGCCGGGGCGTGGCAGGTCGCGACGGACTTCTCCGGGGACGCGGGCGCACGAGCGACACGGTCCCTGCTCTCGGCCGCGCCGCCCGATCGACCGACGGCGATCGTCTACGACAACGACATCATGGCGGTGGCCGGGTTGTCGGTGGCGGCGGAGATGGGGCTGCGGGTGCCGGAGGACGTGTCGCTGCTGGCGTGGGACGACTCGCAGTTGTGCCGGCTGACGCACCCGACCTTGTCGGCGATGAGTCATGACGTGCACGGGTTCGGGGCGGAGGTGGCTCGGACGTTGTTCGGGGTGATCATGGGGGGTGGGCTGGGGTCGCATCCCGTGCCTACTCCAGTGCTGACTCCTCGGGGGTCCACAGCGCCGCCGCGGTGAGGTTTCGGGTGCGGCTGCGGGTGCGTTGCGGCTGGTCGCGCCCACGCCGCGGAGCCGCACATCGATGCAGGCCGCGCCCCTTGGCGGCGTCGCCCTCGGCCCCGTTCGAATGTGACCTTCGCCGCTCCCGCCTCCAGGACTGTGCAGCTACGTTACTCATAAGTAGCATGAGCCTGAGCGCGCGCTCAGCGCTTGCGCCGTGCAGCAGTGCCATCCCGCATCTGGAGGAGAGCCATCGTGCCTCGTACCGTCAGGGACGTCGTCTTCGTCGACGGCGTCCGCACCCCGTTCGGCAAGGCGGGCCCGAAGGGCATCTACCACGAGACCCGCGCCGACGACCTCGTCGTGAAGGCGATCCGGGAGCTGCTGCGCCGCAACCCCGGCCTCGACCCGAAGCAGATCGACGAGGTCGCCATCGCCGCGACCACGCAGATCGGTGACCAGGGCCTGACCCTCGGCCGTACCGCCGGCATCCTCGCCGGTCTGCCGCAGTCCGTGCCGGGCTACTCCATCGACCGCATGTGCGCCGGCGCGCTGACCGCCGTGACGTCCGTCGCCGGTTCGATCGCCTTCGGTGCCTACGACGCCGTCATCGCCGGTGGTGTCGAGCACATGGGCCGCCACCCGATGGGCGAGGGCGTGGACCCCAACCCGCGCTTCGTCAGCGAGAAGCTGGTCGACGAGTCGGCGCTGTTCATGGGCATGACCGCCGAGAACCTGCACGACCGCTACCCGCACATCACCAAGCAGCGCGCCGACGAGTACGCCGTGCGCTCGCAGGAGAAGGCCGCCAAGGCGTACGCCAACGGCAAGATCCAGCAGGACCTGGTGCCGATCTCCGTGCGCCGCACGAACGCCGAGGCCGGTGAGACGGGCTGGGGCCTGGTCACCGCCGACGAGCCGATGCGCCCCGGTACGACGCTGGAGAGCCTGGCCGGTCTGAAGACCCCGTTCCGCGTCCACGGCCGGGTCACCGCCGGTAACGCGGCCGGTCTGAACGACGGCGCCACCGCCTCGATCATCGCCTCCGAGGACTTCGCCCGCGAGAACAACCTCCCGGTGAAGATGCGCCTCGTCTCCTACGCCTTCGCGGGCGTCGAGCCGGAGGTCATGGGCTACGGCCCGATCCCGGCGACGGAGAAGGCCCTCGCCAAGGCGGGCCTGTCGATCGAGGACATCAACCTCTTCGAGGTCAACGAGGCCTTCGCCGTCCAGGTCCTGGCCTTCCTCGACCACTACGGCATCGCGGACGACGACGAGCGCGTCAACCAGTACGGCGGCGCGATCGCCTTCGGTCACCCGCTGGCCTCCTCGGGCGTGCGTCTCATGACGCAGCTGGCCCGCCAGTTCGAGGATCAGCCGAACGTCCGCTACGGCCTGACCACCATGTGCGTCGGCTTCGGCATGGGCGCGACGGTCATCTGGGAGAACCCGCACTTCGACGGAGGCAACAAGTGAGCACCACCGCTGAGCTCCTGAAGGGCGCGGCCGAGCTGTTCCCGGACGAGGTCGTCACCCAGGCGCACGTACGCCACCTCGACCTGCCGTTCGGCGCCGGGCGCTTCGCCCTGATCACGCTGGACAACGGCTTCGACCACACCAAGCCGACCACCTTCGGCCCGCAGTCGCTGGCGAACCTCGACACGGCCATCGACCAGGTCGAGGCCGAGGCCGCCGCCGGTGACATCGTCGGCGTCGGTATCACCGGCAAGCCGTTCATCTTCGCGGTCGGCGCCGACCTCAAGGGCGTCGAGCTGCTGAAGGAGCACAAGGACGCGCTCGCCATCGGCAAGGGCGGCCACGAGGTCTTCAAGCGCCTCGCCGGTATCGCGGTCCCGACCTTCGCGTACTACAACGGCGCCGCGATGGGCGGTGGCGTCGAGGTCGGTCTGCACTGCGAGTACCGGACCGTGTCGAAGGCCCTGCCGGCCTTCTCGCTCCCCGAGGTCTTCCTCGGCCTGGTCCCCGGCTGGGGCGGCTGCACGATCCTGCCGAACCTGATCGGTGCCGACAAGGCCGTCTCGGTGATCATCGAGAACAGCCTCAACCAGAACAAGCAGCTCAAGGGCCAGCAGGTCTTCGACCTGGGCATCGCCGACGCCATCTTCGAGGGCGCCGACTTCCTGGAGCAGTCGCTGATCTGGACCGCCCAGGTGCTGAAGGGCGACGTCGAGGTCGAGCGTCCGGTGATCGACCGCGGTGAGGCCTGGGACCAGGCCGTCGCCAAGGGCCGCTTCATCGCGGACTCCAAGGTGCACGGGGCCGCTCCGGCCGCCTACCGCGCCCTCGACATCATCGCCGCCGCCAAGAACGGCGACCTCCAGCAGGGCTACGACGCCGAGGACAAGGCCCTCGCCGACCTGATCATGGGTGGCGAACTGCGCTCCGGCATCTACGCCTTCAACCTGGTCCAGAAGCGCGGCAAGCGTCCGGCCGGTGCGCCGGACAAGAACCTGGCGCGTCCGGTCACCAAGGTCGGTGTCGTCGGCGCCGGTCTGATGGCCTCGCAGCTCGCCCTGCTCTTCCTGCGCCGCCTGGAGGTGCCGGTCGTGCTGACCGACATCGACCAGGAGCGCGTCGACAAGGGTGTGGGCTACGTCCACGCCGAGATCGAGAAGCTGCTCGGCAAGGGCCGTATCAACCAGGACAAGGCCAACCGCCTCAAGGCGCTGGTCAGCGGTGTCCTGGACAAGGCCGAGGGCTTCGCGGAGGCGGACTTCGTCATCGAGGCCGTCTTCGAGGAGATCGGCGTCAAGCAGCAGGTGTTCGCGGAGGTCGAGGCGGTCGCCCCGGCGCACGCCATCTTCGCGACGAACACCTCCTCGCTGTCGGTCTCCGAGATGGCGTCGAAGCTGAAGAACCCCGAGCGGGTCGTCGGCTTCCACTTCTTCAACCCGGTCGCGGTCCTGCCGCTGCTGGAGATCGTCCGCGGCGAGCAGACCGACGACGCCTCGCTGGCCACGGCCTTCGCCGTCGCCAAGAAGCTGAAGAAGACCGCGGTCCTCACCAAGGACGCCCCGGCGTTCGTCGTGAACCGCATCCTCACCCGCTTCATGGGCGAGATCCAGAACGTCATCGACGAGGGCACCTCGGTCGAGGTCGCCGAGAAGGCCGTCGAGCCGCTCGGTCTGCCGATGTCCCCGCTCGTGCTCCTGGAGCTGGTCGGTCCCGCGATCGGTCTGCATGTCTCGGAGACCCTCAACCGGGCCTTCCCGGACCGCTTCACGGTCTCCCCGAACCTCGCGGCCGTCGTCAAGGCGGGCAAGCGCGGCTTCTACGTCTACGACTCCGGCAAGCCGGAGCTGGACCCCGAGGTCGCCGCGCTGCTGAAGCAGGGCGATGTCGTCCTGACCGAGGAGCAGGTCCGTGACCGTGTCCTCGACGCCGTCGCCCAGGAGATCGGGCTCATGCTCGACGAGGGTGTCGTCGCCGAGGCCCAGGACATCGACCTCTGCCTGATCACGGGCGCCGGCTGGCCCTTCCACCTGGGCGGCATCACGCCGTACCTGGACCGCGAGGGTGTCTCCGAGCGCGTGAACGGCAAGAAGTTCCTGGCGCCGGGCGTGGCCAGCGTCCCCGCGTAAGCGCTCCGCTGTGAACGCCGGTGCCCCGCATGCCTACTTGGTGTGCGGGGCACCGGCGTTGGCGGTGGGTGGCTGAGGGCTCCGCCCCCGGACCCCGGTGTCGGCCTGAACGGCCTCGTCCTCAAACGCCGGACGGGCTGGAGTGCCGGGACCGGCGTTCAGACCTCCCGCCACGCCTCCAGTGCCAGTCCCGGCTCGTCCTTGCGTCGGGTGATGAGGAGTTGTCCCGTCGACGGGGACACCGTGGCCGCCACCACGCGGTCCTCCTCGTCCACCGCCAGCCCCACCACCGCGTCCAGCGGCAGCTGCGGACCCGACTCGGTCCACCACGCGCCCGCCGCCTCCTGCTCCGTCGGATACGCGGCGAAGGCGACGCGGCCGCTCGCCGAGCGCTGGGCGAGCAACGTGCAGTCGTGGCCGTCGAGTGCGCAGCGGATCGCGGAGACCGGGCCGGGGCCGGCGGAGGCCAGCAGGGGCACGGGCTTGGTGCCGGGGCGCCAGGCGCAGAGGTCGCCTGCGTCGTCGGCGTAGAAGAGGGTGGTGTGGTCCGCTGAGGTGGCCAGGGCGTGCAGGGTGCCCGGGCGGGCCGGGGTCTCCAGCGCCTCCTCCAGGACCGGGACGGCGCCCGGCTTCTCCTGCTGCCAGTGCAGGATGGCGCCGGGGACGGCCGCGTACAGCTCGACGTGCCCGGACTCCCCCGTCACGGCGGCCAAGTCGTCCTGTACGTCGCCCCCCTTGAGGTCACGCCAGGGCCCCCAGCCGCCGACCTCCTTCTGACCGCGCATGCTCACGCCGCCGCCCTTGTTGCGGACGAAGACATGGGCCCGCCCCTGTGCGTCGACCGTGACGGCGGGCGTGCCGGTGCGGTCGCCGGCCTGGTCCGGGTGGCCGATGGAGATCCAGTCCAGGGCAGCCAGGCGCGGACGGAAGTGCGTGGAGTGCACGAGGCCCGCCTCGCCCGCCTTGGTAGGGCGCCAGGCGGCCAGATGGGCGTAGGAGTCGGCGCCCTGGCCGACCGCGGGGCCGGGGCGCAGCTTCTGGTCGCCGCCGACCCGGCGCGGGGGTTCCCAGGGGCCGCCGGGTCCGAGTTCCGCCCGGCACAGGACGGTGTCGTCGGTCGGCAGATAGACGCTGAGGCGGCCGTCGCGGCCGCGGATGAGCCAGTCGCCGTTCACCGGATCACCATATGCGGGGCGTGCCTGCGGTCCTGTCCCGCCCCCCAACTGACTGGTGTGACCGCGTCAGACCGTGTCGGGCGGGAATCCGTGGTGGGCGCCACCGCGGACGAAGGCCCGCCAGGCCTCGAGGTTCCCCGAGCAGTCGGGGAACACCTCGAGCCGGAACTCCTGCTCCCAGCTCACGGTGAGCTCACCCGCCTCCCCGACGGTCACGCCGTCGACGCAGGGGCGGAGTTCGCCGAGCACTCGATTGAACGTGGTGGTCTTCGCGTCGTAGATCATGCGGAAGTCGTCGAAGGCCGTCGGCCCCCCGCCCTTCTGCGCATAGCGCATGTCCGCGGACCCCCAGCAGGATCCTCCCGTGCCGCACGATCCGGAACGGGCACTGCATGTGGACCATGACCTCCTCGCGACCGGGGCCGTGGAACTCGACGATGCCCATGTCCACAGCCCTGCCGACGGAGTGGACGACCGTACCCCTCAGGATCCGGCTGATCTCGGCGCCCAGGCCTGCCGTGGTCACCGGCGGCCTCCGTCGGCGAGCAGCCGTTGTGCCGTGTCACTCACCTGGTCCCACGGGTGCGCGGCCAGGATCAGCAGGGCCTCCTCCGGAGTGCTCGGGTTGCCCGCCACGGACGATACGACCGCGTCGTGTGCGTCCCTCGCCAGTTCTCCGAGCACGTCCGCCGGTGTGTCGCTCCGGCCTGCGACCTTGTCGCGAACCCTCCAGTCGGCGTCCTTGGCCAACTGCCGCAGCACATCTGCCGGAACCGTGCGGTTGAAGGCGACCCAGAACCGCGTGTCCGGGTGGTTCGCGACGAGTTCCCGCCACACTTCGGCGGGTGCTCGGTCCTTCTTCAGGCGCCGGTAATCGCTGCCGTCGCCGCTTTTCCGGAGCTGGACGAACTCCTCCGCGCTCTCGATCATTTCACCCGCTCTTCGAATGCGAACCGCCGGCTCGGATCGCCCCCTGAACATTCAGATGGTGTCCGGTGTCGAATACGGCGCGCAGCCCACCGGACTTGAATGCCACCGCCGACACCACGGTGGCACCCACCAGCTTCCCCCATTGCTCGGCAGGGAGCGGCACCGCGCCCGGAGCAGCGGCCGACCCATGGGTCAGATGCGCCGGTCCGTCGAATATCAGCTCCACGCCGCCGGCCAGGGCCACCACGCGCCGCGGAGGATCCGACGTCTGATGGACCGCTACCACCCGCATGCCTCGCAGCCCCAGGGTCCACCGGTCTTCCCGCTCCTCGGTCACGGATCCTCCGGGCGTGATATCACTCGAGTTCACTGTCGAAGTACTGCCTTCCATGCTGCGTCAGCCTCCGGACACGTCGTCACGGCAGGCCGCTTGGCGGCGTACAGGGGGCCGACGGAGCGATGCCGGTCCGCGTCGGACGGTCTCCGGCGGGAATCCGTGGTGGGCGCCAGCGCCGACGAACACCCGCCAGGCTTCGATCGTTCCGGAGCAGCCGGGGAACGCTTCGAGCCGAAAGCCGCGCTCCCAGCCCTGCCCAGACTTCATGAGAACAAGCTGAGGACTCTACTTCGGCGAAAGCGCGGTGATCGAGAGGAGAATCGGGGCATACCGAAACCGGCTCACGCATGTAAGCATGATCTTGGTCACACGCCCCGTAGCAACGTCCGTACGAGAACAGGAAGTCGACGTCATGACCGACAAGCTCACCGTGAGCGTCCTGGGCACCGGCATCATGGGCGCCGCGATGGCCCGCAACCTCGCGAAGGCCGGGCACACCGTGTGCGCCTGGAACCGTACGCGGGCCAAAGCCGAGCCCCTGGCCGCCGACGGCGCCTTCGTCGCCGGCACCCCCGCCGAGGCGGTCCAGGGCGCCGACGTCGTCCTGACCATGCTGTACGACGGTCCCGCGACGCTGGACGTCATGCGTGAGGCGGCGCCCGCCCTGCGCTCCGGTGCCGCGTGGGTGCAGTCGACGACGGCCGGTGTCGAGGGGATCGCCGACCTGGCCGGCTTCGCTCGCGAGCACGGCCTCGTCTTCTACGACGCCCCGATGCTCGGCACTCGTCAGCCCGCCGAGGCCGGTCTGCTCACGGTGCTGGCGGCGGGGCCCGTCGAGGGGCGGCGGACGGTGACGCCGGTGTTCGACGCCGTAGGCGCCCGTACGGTGTGGACCGGGGAGGACGGCGGGGCCGGGACCGCGACACGCCTGAAGCTGGTCGCCAACAGCTGGGTGCTCGCGGTGACGAACGCGGCCGGTGAGGTGCTGGCCCTGTCCAAGGCCCTGGACGTGGATCCGCAACGGTTCTTCGAGGTGATCGAAGGCGGCCCGCTCGACATGGGGTATCTGCGCGCCAAGACCGGGCTGGTGCTGAACGGCGGGCTCTCCCCCGCCCAGTTCGCGGTGGCCACGGCGGCGAAGGACGCGCGGCTCATCGTGGAGGCGGGTGAGCGGTACGGCGCCCGCCTGGATGTGGCCGCGGCGAGCGCGGCGCGCTTCGAGCGGGCGGACGCGCAGGGGCACGGCGACGAGGACATGGCGGCGGCGTACTTCGCCAGCTTCGAGGAGGAGGAACCCCATGGATAACCCCATGGATGAGGCCACTCCCCTGCTCGTCATCGTCGACGCCGCGAATGTCGTCGGGTCGGTGCCCGACGGGTGGTGGCGGGATCGGCGCGGGGCCGCCGAGCGGCTGCGGGACCGGCTGGCGGCGGACGGGGTGCCGGGGCGTGCGGGGCCCGTGGAGATCGTGCTCGTGGTGGAGGGGGCCGCCCGGGGCGTGGAGCCCGTGCCGGGCGTGCGGGTGGAGTCCGCGGGCCGGAGCGGGGACGACCACATGGTCGAGCTGGTGGAGCGGGCGGCCGGGCGGGCCTGCCTCGTGGTGACCGCGGACCGCGAACTTCGGCGCAGGGTCACGGAGTTGGGGGCGGACGTGGCGGGACCGCGCACGGTTCGGCCGTAGCCGGCTGCCCCACGCGGTCCCGTGCCGTCGGGTCGGGCTATGCCGTGTCCGTGCCGTGGCCCTTCTCGACCTCGGGCACGGTCGTCTCCTGGTGCCGTCCGAGGCGGCTGTGGGAGCGGCCGTAGAGGAAGTACACGACGCAGCCGACGGCCATCCAGATGGCGAACCGCACCCATGTCTCGGCGGGCAGGTTGATCATCAGCCACAGCGAGGCGCACACCGACAGGATCGGAATGAACGGCACCCACGGGGTGCGGAAGGCCCGGTGCAGGTCGGGGCGGGTCCTGCGGAGGATGATCACGCCGATGGCGACGACGACGAAGGCGAAGAGCGTGCCGATGTTCACCAGCTCGGCCAGTTCGCTCAGGGGCGTGAAGCCGGCCAGGATCGCGATGAGCCCGCCGAGCAGAATGGTCGGCCGGTGGGGGGTCTTGAAGCGCGGGTGGACGTGGGAGAAGAAGCGGGGAAGCAGTCCGTCACGGCTCATCGCGAAGAAGACACGGGTCTGGCCGAGCAGCAGAATCATGCACACCGTGGTGAGGCCCACGGCCGCGCCGAAGCTGATGAAGCCGGCGAACCAGGGGTGCCCGGTGTCCTTGAACGCCTCGGCGAGGGGGGCGTCCACGTTGAGCAGGCTGTAGTGCTGCATCCCCGTCACGACGATGGACACGGCGACGTACAAGGTGGTGCAGATCAGGAGCGAGCCCAGGATGCCGCGTGGCATGTCCCGCTGGGGGTTCCTGGTCTCCTCGGCGGCCGTGGCCACGACATCGAAGCCGATGAAGGCGAAGAACACGATCGAGGCGGCCGTGAAGACACCCATCACGCCGAAGTTGGACGGAGCCCAGCCGAACATGAGCTGGATCAGCGGGGAATCGAGGCTGCTGCCCGCTTTCACCGTCTCCGCCTTCGGGACGAACGGGTCGTAGTTGTCGCCCTTGATGAAGAAGGCGCCCGCGATGATCACGGTGAGTACGACCGTCACCTTGATGGCGACGACGATCGAGGTGACGCGCGCGGAGAGCTTCGTGCCGAGTACGAGGATCGCGGTGAGCACCAGTACGAGGGCGGCGGCGAGGATGTCGAAACCAAAGCCGTCGGCCCCGTCCCTGGTGCCCAGGGCCTCGGGCAGATGCCACCCCGCGTTGTCCATCAGCGAGGCGATGTAACCGGACCATCCGACGGCGACCACCGCCGTGCCGAGCGCGAATTCCAGGACCAGGTCCCAGCCGATGATCCAGGCGGGCAGTTCGCCGAGGGAGGCGTACGAGAAGGTGTACGCGGAGCCCGCCACCGGGACGGTGGAGGCGAATTCGGCGTAGCAGAGCGCGGCGAGCGCGCAGACGACGCCGGCCGCGACGAATGCCAGGGCGACAGCGGGCCCCGCGTTCTCCTTGGCGGCCTTCCCCGTCAGCACGAAGATGCCGGTGCCGATGATGACACCGACGCCGAAGACGGTCAGATCCAGCGCGGACAAGGACTTCTTGAGCGCGTGCTCTGGCTCCTCGGTATCGAGGATGGACTGCTCGACTCTCTTCGTCCGGAAGAGTGTGCTGCTCACGGTCGTACCTCCCACGCTTGCGTCCTCGACATGATCAAGAGGGGGCGTGGTACGCCTGCCCCGACGCGGGTGGATTCACACAGATGGGCCGGTTTCACCACCCTTCACGGCAGTGAAACCGGCCCGTTTGGCGCTATGGCTCGCGTCGGTCGCGCTGTGGCTGGCGTCAGTCGCGCGCGGACTCCACCGAGTCGACCTCGGCCGCCGTACGGTCGAACCGGCCGTCCAGCTTGGCGACCAGCCCGGTGACCTGGCGGGCGATGTCCGGAGCGGTGAGGCCGATCTCCGCCATCACCTCGGCGCGGGAGGCGTGGTCGAGGAAGCGCGGCGGGATGCCGAAGTCCCGCAGCGGGAGGTCGACGCCCGCGTCGCGCAGGGCCTGGGCGACCGCCGAGCCGACGCCGCCGACCCGGGAGTTGTCCTCGACGGTGACGACCACGCGGTGCCGCTCGGCGAGCGGGGCCATGGCCTCGTCGACGGGCTTGACCCAGCGCGGGTCGACGACGGTGGTGGTGATGCCCTGCTTGTCGAGGAGCGAGGCGATCTCCAGGCACATGGGGGCCAGTGCGCCCACGGAGACGAGCAGCACGTCGGGCGTGTCCGTCCCCGGCTCACGCAGGACGTCCATGCCGCCGACCCGGCCCACGGCGGGCACGGCGGGTCCCACGGCGCCCTTGGAGAAGCGGACGACGGTCGGGGCGTCCTTGACCTCGATGGCCTCGCGCAGCTGCGCCCGCACCTGGTCGGCGTCGCGCGGCGCGGCGAGCCGCAGGCCGGGCACGACCTGGAGGATCGACATGTCCCACATGCCGTTGTGGGAGGCGCCGTCGGTGCCGGTGACGCCGGCCCGGTCGAGCACGAAGGTGACACCGCACTTGTGCAGCGCCACGTCCATGAGGACCTGGTCGAAGGCGCGGTTGAGGAAGGTGGCGTACACGGCGAAGACGGGGTGTACGCCGCCCGTCGCCAGGCCGGCCGCGGACACGGCGCCGTGCTGCTCGGCGATGCCGACGTCGTAGATCCGGTCCGGGAAGGTGTCCGCGAACTTCTTCAGGCCGACCGGCTGCAGCATCGCGGCGGTGATCGCCACGATGTCCTCGCGCTCCTTGCCGAGCTTGACCATCTCGTCGCCGAAGACGGACGTCCAGTCGGCGCCGGAGGCCTTGACCGGCAGGCCGGTGTCGGGGTGGATGGGGCCGATGCCGTGGAAGCGGTCGGCCTCGTCCTGGAGGGCGGGCTGGTAGCCGCGGCCCTTCTCGGTGAGGCAGTGCACGATGACCGGGCCGCCGAAGCGCTTGGCGCGCGCGAGGGCCGACTCCAGGGCCTCGATGTCGTGCCCGTCGATGGGACCGACGTACTTCAGGCCCAGGTCCTCGAACATGCCCTGCGGCGCGATGAAGTCCTTGAGGCCCTTCTTGGCCCCGTGCAGGGTCTCGTAGAGCGGCCTGCCGACGACCGGGGTGCGGTCGAGGATCTCCTTGGTGCGGGTGAGGAAGCGCTCGTAGCCGTCGGTCGTGCGCAGCGTCGCCAGGTGGTTCGCGAGGCCGCCGATCGTCGGCGCGTAGGACCGCTCGTTGTCGTTGACGACGATGACGAGCGGGCGGTCCTTGGCCTCGGCGATGTTGTTCAGCGCCTCCCAGGCCATACCGCCGGTCAGCGCGCCGTCGCCGATGACGGCCACGACGTGGTCGTCGCGTTTGCGCAGCTGGTTGGCTTTGGCGAGCCCGTCGGCCCAGCCGAGGACGGTCGAGGCGTGCGAGTTCTCGATGACGTCGTGCTCGGACTCGGCCTGCGAGGGGTAGCCCGACAGACCGCCCTTCATCTTCAGCTTGCTGAAGTCCTGGCGGCCGGTGAGCAGCTTGTGGACGTAGGACTGGTGGCCGGTGTCCCAGAGCACCTTGTCCTTGGGCGAGTCGAAGACCCGGTGCAGGGCGATGGTCAGCTCCACCACACCGAGGTTGGGGCCGAGGTGGCCGCCGGTCTTGGAAACCGCCTCGACGAGGAAGGTGCGGATCTCCTCTGCCAGCTGGTCCAGCTGCTCAGGGCTGAGCCGGTCCAGATCGCGCGGTCCCCTGATGCGGGTCAGCAGCGGCACCCGTGCCTCCTTGCAGTAGAGCTTTTCGAGCTGTTGCCGGGCTTGTCGAGTCTAATGTTCCGCTCGGACGGAAGGTTCCCGGCCCACACGTCGTACGTCACGCATTCGGCTCTACCCGGCAACGCCCTGTACTACAACGCCGAGAAGGGGCGCGGGGAACCGCGCGACCGGCCCGAACGGACCGGCACCCGCCAGCTCACCCACGCCCCTGCGGCGCGACGGCGTTCCGCGCTACGCGCGACCAGCCGTCTTCTGCGTCTTACGAGTGATGGAGTCGATGACCACCGTGGTCAACAGCACACCCGCGGTGATCATGTACTTCACCGGCTCGGCGATCGACTCCAGCTGGAGCCCGTACTGGATCGACACGATCACCAGCACACCGAGCAGCGCGTTCCAGGTCCGCCCGCGCCCACCGAACAGCGACGTACCACCGATGACGGCCGCCGCGATGGCGTTCATCAGCAGGTCACCGGTACCAGCGCTCTGGTTGGCCGACGCGATCTTCGAGGCCAGGAAGAGACCACCGATCGCCGCGAACCCACCGGAGATCGCGAACACGGAGATCCGCACCGCGGTCACGTTGATACCGGCACGGCGGGACGCCTCGACGCTGCCACCGAGCGCGAAGATCTTGCGGCCGAACGAGGTACGCCGCAGCACGAAGTCCGTGACGACCAGGAAGACCAGGAAGATGACCGTGGCCAGCGGCAGGCCCTTGTACTGGTTGTACATGACCGCCGCGGCGAAGGAGACGACGCCCAGCAGCGCCGTCCGCAGGATCGTGTCGCTCAGCGGCCGGAACGGGATGCCCACGGCCGCACGACGGCGGTTGCCCAGGAACGAGGTGATGAAGAACACCGCGGTCACCACGGCCGCCAGGCCGTACGCGGCCGCCACGTCCGTGAAGAAGTACGTCGTCAGCTTGCCGATCAGACCGTCGCTGTCGAGGTTGATCGTGCCGTTCTCGCCCAGGGTCTGGAGCATGAAGCCGAGCCAGAAGAGCAGACCGGCCAGCGTGACGGCGAACGCGGGAGCGCCCAGCACCGCGAAGAAGAAGCCGTGCGCCGCGCCGATGACGGCGCCCGCCGCGACGGCGAAGAGCACGGCCACCCACTCGGGCCAGCCCTGGTTGACCGCGAGGACGGCCGCGAGGGCGCTGGAAGCGCCACTGACCGAGCCGACGGACAGGTCGATCTCGCCGAGCAGCAGCACGAAGACGATGCCGACCGAGATCATGCCCGTGCCGACCATCGTGACGGTGATGTCGTTGATGTTCTGCGCGGACAGGAAGGCGGAGTTCAGGCTCTGGAAGATGACGCAGATGGCGACCAGGCCGAGGATGACGGGCAGGGAGCCCAGCTCACCGGCCTTCAGCTTGCGCTTGAACTCGCCGATGT
Organism: Streptomyces sp. V4I8; assembly: GCF_041261225.1. GTDB lineage: Bacteria > Actinomycetota > Actinomycetes > Streptomycetales > Streptomycetaceae > Streptomyces. The sequence goes on along the minus strand of NZ_JBGCCN010000001.1, from coordinate 7,765,253 downwards.
AACCGGCCAGGCCCTGCTCCTGCACCAGCAGGCGGGGGTCGACCGCGGTCACCGCGGCCGCGGCGGCCTCGGTGTTGCGCACGTCGTGGTCCTGCGCCGTCGCGGAGGTCTTGTCGATGCTCACTTGGAAACCTCCCCGTTCGTGCGCGCCGCACGGCGGGTCACGGCGTTGTCGGTGGCGCCGGTGATGGCGGAGATGATCTCCTCCTGCGAGGTCGTCTTGACCTCGAAGACACCGTTGTTCTGACCCAGGCGCAGCACGGCGACCTTGTCCGCCACGGCCTTGACGTCGGCCATGTTGTGGCTGATGAGGATCACGGCGTGGCCGCGCTCGCGCAGTCGCTCGACCAGGTCGAGGACCTGGGCGGTCTGCTCGACGCCGAGGGCGGCGGTGGGCTCGTCGAGGATGACCAGCTTGGGCTCGCCGAGCATGGAACGGGCGATGGCCACGGTCTGGCGCTGACCGCCGGAGAGCGAGGCGATCGGGATACGCACGCTGGGGATGCGGATCGACAGCGTCTGGAGCAGCTCGCGTGAGCGGCGCTCCATCTCGACCTCGTCGAGGACGCCCCATTTGCGGACCTCACGGCCCAGGTAGAGGTTGCCGACGACGTCGATGTTGTCGCACAGCGCGAGGTCCTGGTAGACCGTCGCGATGCCCAGGCTCTGGGCGTCGTGCGGCCGGTTGATCGAAACGGCCTTGCCCTCCCACTCGATGACGCCCTCATCGATGGGATGCACGCCGGCGATCGTCTTGACCAGCGTGGACTTTCCGGCGCCGTTGTCGCCCACCAGGGCGACCACTTCACCGGCGTGGACCTCAAGCTCTACGTCGGTGAGCGCCTGAACGGCACCGAACCGCTTGGAGACCCCGCGCAACGCCAGCACGGGCGTAGCGGACACGTGAACCATCTCCTTCGCCGCCTGACCCGGCGGAAGGGTTGTGCAGAGAAATGCAGGGTGGGTGGGCGGGGGATACCCGCGGGGTTCCGTCCGGCGCCCCGCGCCGAGCTTGCGGGGCTGAATGATGCGCGGGGCGCCGGAGGAGTCTGGAGCAGTCATGTCCCGTGCGGGAATTCAAGGACGGATTCCCGCACCTGGAAAGGGACCCGGTACTGCTTACTTGATGCCGAGCTTGTCGCAGGCGGCCTTGTACTTGCCGGTGCAGATCTCGGCGGCCGTGTAGACGCCGTCCTTGATGACGGTGTCGTTGATGTTGTCCTTCGTCAGCGAGGTGACGTCGACGAGGACGGACGGGACGCCCTTCTCGCTGCCGCTGTCGACCTTGTCCTTGGCGATGGAGTCGAGCGACTTGCCCTGGGCGAGCGCGACGGCCATCTCGGCGGCGGCCTCGGCCTCGGGGGCGTACGGCTTGTAGACGCTCATGTACTGCTCGCCAGCGACGATGCGCTGCACGGCGGCCAGCTCGGCGTCCTGACCGGTGACCGGGATGTCGGCGATGCCCGCGGCCTTGAGGGCCGTGATGATACCGCCGGCCATGCCGTCGTTGGCGGAGTAGACGCCGGCGATGTTGTTCTTGCCGACCGCGGAGATCGCCGCCTCCATCTCGGAGTTGGCGTTCTCCGGCTTCCACTCCTTGGTGTCGTACTCCTTGGCGATGGTGACCTTGCCGTCGAGGGCGGAGTGGGCGCCTTCCTTGAACTGCGCGGCGTTCGGGTCGGTGACCGAGCCGTTGATCATGACGATCTTGGAGTCCTTGGTGGCCTTGTCACCCAGGGCCGTCAGCAGGGCCTCGCCCTGGGTCTTGCCGACCGCCACGTTGTCGAACGAGGTGTAGGCGCTGATGGGGCCCTCGGCCAGGCGGTCGTAGGCGACGACCTTGATGCCGGCCTCGACGGCCTTCTGCACGGAGTTCTTGATCGCCTTGGCGTCGACGGCGTCCAGGATGAGGACGTCCACCTTGTTGGTGATCATGGTGTCGACCTGCTGCGCCTGCAGGTTGGCGTCCTGCTTGGCGTTGTTGTAGTCGATCGTCGCCTTGCCGTTCGTCAGCTCCTTGATCTTCTCCTCGATCAGCGGCCGGTCGAACTTCTCGTAGCGCGCGGTCTGGTTCTCCGGGAGCAGGAGACCGACCTTGATGTCGTCGCCCTTGGCGGCAGAAGCAGTGGAGTCGTTGTCGCCGCCCGCTTCCTCGGCGCTGCCACAGGCAGCCAGCGAGACGGCCATCGCACCAGCGGCAACGGCAACGGCGGCACGACGCATACGCGTGTTCACTTCAGAAACCTCCCTGACGAGGCCGCGACGTTGCGGCCGAGGTGGCTGGAAGTCAACTCGGCCACACGTGCGACGTCAAGAAGTAAATCCTTAACGGGTTGGCAACGGTGCCATCCGTTCTCTAAGTGAAGGCGGGAGTGGCCGCGTGCAGCGTGCTGTCCAAAAGGGTTGAATCACCCATCTCGCTGAGCGCGAGGGCGAGGGCTCCGAGCACCTCCGCACGACCACCAAGTGCCCCGGGGAGAACGGACAGTTGACGCGCCGCGCTGGGGATGGCGTAGCGGCCGACGGACTCCCGGATCGGCCCGAGGACCAGCTCACCGGCCTCGGCGAGATCACCGCCCAGGACCACGCGGCTCGGGTTCAGGAGATTGCAGAGGTTCGCGACTCCACTGCCGATATGGCGGCCGACGTCGGCGATCACCCGACGGCAGCCCGGGTCTCCGTCCCTGGCCAGCCGCACGACACCCTCCATGGTCAAGTCGGTGCCGTGACTGGACTGGAGGAGCGGGAGCACATAGCGGGCGGCCGCGAAGGTCTCCAGGCAGCCCCGGTTTCCACATCGGCAGACCGGGCCGGACTCATCAAGAGTAATATGCCCGATTTCTCCCGCAGTGCCACCCGGGCCCCGGTAGATCTTGCCGCTGATCACCAGACCGGCGCCGACACCGCTGGCGACCTTGATGTACGCCAGGTCCCGCACGCCCCGCCCGCTGCCCCAGACCAGCTCGCCCAGGGCGCCCAGGTTGGCGTCGTTGTCCACGTGCACGGGCACCCCGAGCCGGCCGCGCAGCTCCTCGGCGGGCTTGGTGCCGGTCCAGCCGGGCAGGATGGCGGTCGAGCCGAGGGTGCCGGACTCGACGTCGATCGGGCCGGGCACGCCGAGGCCGACCCCGGCGATCTTGGACCGGTCGACGCCGGTCGCCTCGATCAGCCGGTTGACCAGCTCCTCGGCCCGGTCGAAGCCCTGCGTCGAGGAGGCGTCCACGTCCAGCGGTTCGGACTCCTCGGCCAGCACCTGGTGGGCGAGGTTCCCGACCGCGACCCGCAGGTGCGTATGGCCGAAGTCGACCCCTATGACGATCCCGGCGTCCCCGCTCAGCGAGACGCTGCGGGCCCGGCGGCCACCCGCCGAGGTGGGCGTGACCTCGACCGTTCCGCCGTCCTTGAGCTCCCGGACGATATTGGAGACCGTCGCCGCGGACAGACCCGTGGTCCTGGCGATCTCCGCCTGGGTGAGTGAACCGGCCAGCCGGACGGCCCGGACGACCCGCTCCAGGTTGGCTCGGTGCAGCGACGACTGCGACCCCGGAGTCTCCACGACGACCTCCTGCGCGCGGGACCGCTTCGATGAGGCCCCGTCAGTGTCCAACTAGTGAACTCTAAGCTGAGCCGTTTGGGTTGCCTCCCGTCAAGAGGTTGAACCGGATCCGGGGATGTGTACGCGCACACGTCAGCCGCCCCGGTGTGGGACGGCTCACTGTGACATGGGGTGATGTGGTGCTTACGGTGGAGCGAACAGAGAGCGTTTACTTCAGCGCACCGGCCGTCAGTCCCGCCTGCACCTGCCGTTGGAAGATGAAGTAGACGATCAGCACCGGCAGCATCGCGATCATCATGCCTGCCATCAGGGCGCCCCAGTCGTTCTCGTAGCCCTGCTGGAGGGCGATCATCGCCAGGCCCTGGGTGAGCACGTACTTGTCCTCGTTCTGGTTGAGGACCATCGGCAGCAGGTACTGGTTCCACTGCCCCAGGAAGTTGAAGATGCCGATGCTGATCAGGCCCGGCTTGGCCATCGGCAGCATCACCTGGAAGAACGTTCGCGTGTGCGACGCCCCGTCGATCAGCGCCGCCTCCGCGACCGAGGTGGGCAGCGTGCGGAAGAAGGCGGTCATGAAGAAGACCGTGAACGGCAGCGAATAGGCGATGTAGACCAGGATCAGCCCCTGGTACGTCGCGAGCAGCGAGCTGCCCGGGAAGTCACGCAGCACGAAGAAGAGCGGGATGACCAGCATGAAGACCGGGAAGGACATGCCGGCCACGAACATGAAATAGATGAACCGGTTGCCCGGGAAGGTGAACCGGGCCAGCACATAGGCGGCCATCGAGCCCAGCACCATGGTGCCGATCACCGAACCGCCCACCACGATCGCGGTGTTGACGAAGTACTGGCCCATGTTCGCCTTGTTCCAGGCGTTGGCCCAGTTCTCGAAGTGCAGCGAGGTCGGCAGCCCCCACGGGTCGGACAGGATGCCGTTGCTCGTCTTGAAGGAGCTCCACAGCACCCACAGCAGCGGTACGCCGACCATCAGCGCCCACAGGACGAGCATGCCGTGCGAGAAGACGTGCAGGACGCCGCCCTCGGAGCTGCGGCCGTCGGTCGCGCCGAGCTTCTTGGTGAGACTCGGCCGGTCCTCCCCGTCCGTCTTGGAGACCGTGCCCGTGTTCGTCGTGTCCGTCGTCATGTCGCCCGTACCCCCCAGGGCCTGTCCAGCGGGTCATGCCGGAGACGCGGGGTCTGGCACGCACATCTGCCGCGTTGTCGTCGGTTGCCGACTCCCCCACGCTCGAACAACCTCGCGCGGGGGGACCCCCATCGCGTCGCCGCCCTCCTCCGCCTTGCAGCTGCACGCACCGGACCCCGCTCACCTGCGTCGATGAGGTTCCGCATCTTTTCCTCCAGCCTGACCCGCCGGACAGGCCCTAGAACTCGATCCGCTCACGCCGCGCGAAGCGCAGGGTGAGCACTGCAAACGTCATGGTGACGATGAGCATCGCGACGCCCATCGCGGACGCGTAGCCGAACTGGCTGTCGCGGAACGCCGTCAGATACAGGCGCAGCGGCATGACGTCCGTGGCGCCGTCGGGGCCGCCCATGTTGACCGACATGATCTGCACCAGGGCGAAGCCGTCGAGGGCGATGATGCCCATGTACACCCAGCCGGTCTGCACCGTGTCCCACAGCAGCGGCAGGGTGATCCGGAAGAAGGTGGGGAAGCGGCCGGCGCCGTCGAGCAGCGCCGCCTCGTAGATGTCCCGCGGGATGGACGCCATCGCCGCCGAGAACAGCACGACGTAGAAGCCCACGTGGGACCAGATCATCACCGCCATGATGCACAGCAGGGCGAGGCTCTTCTCCCCCAGCCAGGCGTTCTGCCAGCCGTCCAGACCGACCGCCCCCAGCAGGGAGTTGAGCATGCCGTCCTGCGGGTCCGGGTTGTAGATGTTGAACCAGATGACGGCGATGATGGTGATGGAGATGACCTGCGGGAAGAAGAAGACGAAACGGTAGAACTTCGAACCCGTGACCCCGGTGATGACCTCGTTCTTACGTCGCTTTCCGCCGACGTTGAGCATGAAGGCGAAGAACAGGCCCAGTCCCAGCGTCACGATCGGCACCGCGATCAGCATGTAGACGTTGTGCCACAGCGCGTTCCAGAAGTCCTCGTTGTGCCACAGCTTTTCGAAGTTCTCGAATCCGACGAACTTCGCCGTTCCGACCAGCCCCGACCAGTCGGTCAGCGAGATCTGGAACGCCTGGACGAACGGCGAGATCACGAAGACCGCGTAGACGATGACCGGCAGGGCCAGGAAGCCCACGATGAATCGGTATTTGCCGTGTTGCATGGTGCTTCCCGGCCCTTCCCCTTGAGTGCCGCCGTGCCGGACCGGACTCTTAGCTCTCGCGCTTGAACTTCTTCACCGAGTCGTCCTTCGCCACGGCGTCGGCGTATTCCTGCGTCTTCTTGATCCAGTCGGCCGCCTTCATCTCACCGGTGAGAAGCTGACCGGTGAGACCGCCGATCTTCTCGTCGGTGAGCGAGGGGTACCACTCCTGGAGCTGCAGGCTGATGATGTTGTCGCCGGCGTCCTTGAACGCCTTGCTCGCCGACGCGAGGCCCGGCGAGAGAGTCATGCCCTCGGTGGCGTCGACCACACAGGTGAGCGACTTGACCTTGGTGGCGAAGTTCTGCGCGTGCTTCTTGGAGAGCATGATGCGCAGCAGCTCCATGCCACCGGCCGGGTTCTTGCCCTTGGCGGACACGATGTACGGCTCGCTGGGCTCGGCGCGCAGGGTGCCGTGCGGCAGCTTGTCGCCGCTCGAGCCGTCGAAGAGGGCGCCCACCGACATCGCGAAGTCCTTGGGCGTGGTCGGGGCGGCCTCGTTCTCCACCCAGGAGCCGTTGGGGATGAAGACGGCCTTGCCCTTGTTCCAGGCGGTCTGCGACTGAATGTGCGTCAGGCCCTGGCTGCCCTGGAGGAAGTACTTCTTGGCGGCCAGCTCCTCGTAGTGCTCGACGACCTGCTTGACCGCGTCGTTGCCGGTCCAGGCGTTCGGCTCCAGATTGTCGATGGCGATCCAGCCGTCCATGCCGCCGATCTTGGCGATCTGGGCGAACAGATTGAAATGGACGTAGTACGGATACTTTCCGGCGTACGTCCAGGGCGCGATGCCCTTCTTCTTGATCTCGCCGCAGAGCTTGACCATGTCGTCGAGGGTCTTGGGGTATTCCCAGCCGTTGTCGTCGAGGGCCTTCTGCGAGTACCAGGTGCCGTAGATGGTGAAGGCGTAGTAGAGCACGTCGAAGGTGTCGCCGTGCTTGCCCTTCTCGATGGTGCTCGGGTGGATGACGTCCGAGATCTTCTTGCTCGCGTCGTCCAGCGAGGGCGCGTCCAGCAGCGCCTTGAGGTCCTGGAGCTGGCCCTGGGTGGACAGCTTGTTCATGTCGAGGTGGTCGGCGCCGGAGTTGTCGATGACGTCCGGCGGGTTGCCGCCGGCGAAGCGCGGGGTGAGCTTCGGGCCGACCTGCTGGGTGCCGGTGTGCTTGACGTCGGCCTTGTACTTGGCCTTGTAGTCGGCCTCGGCGTCCTTGGCGTACTGGTCGCCCAGACCGCCCTTGAAGATGAACGCCTCCAGCGCGGTGCCCTCCTTGACCCCGAGGGGGTTGGTGGCGGACTTCGCGCCACCCGGCGCCTTGCTCTCCTCGTCGCTGCCATCGCCCCCGCCGGTGGCACACGCCGACAGGAAGCTCATGGTCGGAACGGAGATCAGACCGAGCGCGGCGGACCGCCTGATCAGATCGCGGCGCCCCACACCGGCGGAGCCGTTGTTCTCGGGGTTCTCGGCGGAAGTGGATCCCATGCTCAAGTCCTCGCCTTCTCCAGGACTCAGGCGGTGAACCGGATCCTTCCCGGCACCGCGGTCGGGTCGAGCTGGTCGTGCAGGCTGGGTCGTGCAGGAAGTGCGAATCGTGTGAATCGCCGACAGGTATAGTCCACTTCCCGCCAACGGAGCAAGATCGAATGCAAGGTTGGCCGGTGGTCTTTTCCGAGTTGAGACCTGCCGGAAATATGAGCGGCCTGTGTGCTCCTTGGCGGAAAAATCCCTGTCATTGCCCTCGAATGCCGCACCCAACACCCTTGACACGACAGAGCACTTGAGCCACAACTGTTCCTTGCGCAGCGATGTTGACAACGTTGTCCCGTGCGCAGGGAGGGTACCCGCTTATGCAGCAGAGAGCTCGGCACAGATGGGGTGGACCGGCGGTCGTGTCGGCGGCCGCCTTCGCTTTGACCGTGGGCTCGCAGGGCGCGGCGGTCGCCCTGCCCGCCGCCCCCGCGGCGGCCGACCGGAGTTTCGCGTCCTCCTTCGAGGCGGACGATCCGGCACCCGACTGGCTCAACACCGTCGACACCTCAGCGGACGGCGGCAAGCGCGCCTCGGGCGTCGACGGCGGCTACAGCAGTGGCATTCCGGGCAATGTGACCGACCATGTCACGGACGTACGGGCCAGCGGCGAGAACACCGGCGGCGGCGAGGTGAAGGAGAACCTCACCGACGGGGAGCCGAGCAGCAAATGGCTGGTCTTCGCACCCACGGGGTGGGCGGAATTCGACCTGGATAAGCCCGTACGGATCGCGAAATACGCGCTCACCTCGGCCAACGACTACGCCGAACGCGACCCACGGGAGTGGACCCTGCAGGGCTCCACGGACGGCAAGGACTGGAAGACCCTCGACACCCGCTCGGGTGAGACATTCGCCGAACGGTTCCAGACAAAGACGTACGACCTCGTGGAACCGGCTGAATACCGGCACTTCCGGCTTGAAATCACCAAGAACAACGGCGCCGACATCCTGCAACTCGCCGACGTCCAGTTCTCCACCGGCGGCAGCGACGGCCCCGTCCCGCAGGACATGCTCTCCCTCGTCGACCGCGGCCCGAGCGGCTCGCCGACGGCCAAGGCGGGCGCGGGCTTCACCGGCAAGCGGGCGCTGCGGTACGCCGGCCGGCACACGGCGGACGGGCGGGCGTACTCGTACAACAAGGTCTACGACGTGAACGTGGCCGTCGGCCCCGACACCCGGCTGTCGTACCGCGTCTTCCCGTCGATGGCGGACGGCGACCGCGACTACGACGCCACGAACGTCTCCGTCGACCTCGCCTTCACCGACGGCACCTATCTGAGCGACCTCGGCGCCACCGACCAGCACGGCTTCCCGCTCTCCCCGCGCGGACAGGGCGCGGCCAAGGTGCTGTACGTCAACCAGTGGAACGCCGTCGCCTCGCGGATCGGGTCGGTCGCGGCCGGCAGGACGGTCGACCGGATACTCGTGGCGTACGACTCCCCCAAGGGCCCGGCGAAGTTCCGGGGCTGGCTGGACGACATCACGCTGGAGTCCGTCGCGCCCGAGAAGCCGAAGGCGCACCCGTCCGACTACGCGCTCACCACCCGCGGCACCCTCTCCAGCGGCGGCTTCTCGCGCGGCAACAACTTCCCGGCGACCGCCGTGCCGCACGGCTTCAACTTCTGGACTCCGGTGACGAACGCGGGCTCGCTGAGCTGGCTGTACGACTACGCACGCGCGAACAACGCCGACAACCTGCCGACGATCCAGGCGTTCAGTGCCAGCCATGAGCCCAGCCCCTGGATGGGTGACCGGCAGACCTTCCAGGTGATGCCGTCGGCCGCCTCCGGTACCCCCGACACCGGGCGCGAGGCACGCGAGCTGGCCTTCCGGCACGAGAACGAGACCGCGCGGCCGTACTACTACGGGGTGCGGTTCGAGAACGGGCTCAAGGCGGAGATGGCGCCGACCGACCACGCGGCGGTGCTGCGCTTCACCTACCCGGGCGACGACGCGAGCGTCCTCTTCGACAACGTGACGGACCAGGCCGGGCTCACGCTCGACAAGGAGAGCGGGACCTTCACCGGCTACTCGGACGTGAAGTCCGGGCTGTCGACGGGCGCGACCCGGCTGTTCGTGTACGGCGAGTTCGACCAGCCGGTGACCGAGGGATCCTCCAGTGGGGTGAAGGGGCACCTGCGCTTCGACGCCGGTGCCGACCGGACGGTCACGCTCCGCCTCGCCACCTCGCTCATCAGCGTCGACCAGGCGAAGGACAACCTGCGCCAGGAGGTCGACGGCGCCTCCTTCGAGACGGTGAAGGCGCGCGCCCAGCACCGGTGGGACCGGCTGCTCGGCAAGGTCGAGGTGGAGGGCGCGACACCGGACCAGCTGACGACGCTGTACTCCAGCCTGTACCGGCTGTACCTGTACCCGAACTCGGGCTTCGAGAAGGTCGGTGGGAAGTACCGGTACGCGTCCCCGTTCTCCCCGATGCCGAATCCCGACACCCCCACGCACACCGGCGCGAAGATCGTGGACGGCAAGGTGTACGTCAACAACGGCTTCTGGGACACCTACCGCACTACGTGGCCGGCGTACTCGCTCCTCACGCCGGGCCAGGCGGGTGAGATGGTCGACGGCTTCGTGCAGCAGTACAAGGACGGCGGCTGGACCTCCCGCTGGTCCTCCCCCGGCTACGCGGACCTGATGACCGGCACCTCCTCGGACGTCGCCTTCGCGGACGCGTACGTCAAGGGCGTCGACTTCGACGCGGAGTCGGCGTACGACGCGGCCGTGAAGAACGCGACCGTAGTGCCCCCGTCGTCCGGCGTGGGCCGCAAGGGCATGGCGACCTCGCCTTTCCTCGGCTACACGAGCACCGAGACGCACGAGGGCCTGTCGTGGGCGCTGGAGGGCTACCTCAACGACTACGGCATCGCGAAGATGGGCCAGGCCCTGTACAAGAAGACCGGCGACAAGCGGTACAAGGACGAGTCCGCGTACTTCCTCAACCGCGCCCGGGACTATGTGAACCTCTTCGACTCCGAGGCCGGGTTCTTCCAGGGCCGCGACGAGAAGGGCGACTGGCGCGTCGAGTCCGCCAAGTACGACCCGCGCGTGTGGGGCTACGACTACACGGAGACCAACGGCTGGGGCTACGCCTTCACGGCGCCCCAGGACAGCCGGGGCCTGGCCAATCTCTACGGCGGCCGTGGCGGCCTCGCGGACAAGCTCGACGAGTACTTCGCCACCCCGGAGACGGCCTCGCCCGACTTCGTCGGCTCCTACGGCGGTGTCATCCACGAGATGACCGAGGCGCGGGACGTCCGGATGGGCATGTACGGCCACTCCAACCAGGTCGCCCACCACGCCCTCTACATGTACGACGCGGCCGGGCAGCCCTGGAAGGCGCAGAAGAACGTCCGTGAGGTGCTGTCGCGGCTGTACGTCGGCAGTGAGATCGGGCAGGGCTACCACGGCGACGAGGACAACGGCGAGCAGTCGGCCTGGTTCCTGTTCTCCGCGCTCGGCTTCTATCCGCTGGTGATGGGCAGTGGCGAGTACGCCATCGGCTCGCCCCTGTTCACCAAGGCCACCGTCCACCTGGAGAACGGCCGCAAGCTGGTCGTCAAGGCGCCGAGGAACAGCGCCCGCAATGTGTACGTCCAGGGCCTGAAGGTCAACGGGGTTCCCTGGAGGTCGACTTCGCTCCCCCACTCGCTGATCGCGAAGGGTGGCGTCCTGGAGTTCGACATGGGGCCGCGGCCCTCGACATGGGGCACCGGCAGGAACGCGGCGCCGGTGTCGGTCACCGAGGACGACGAGGTGCCGGTGCCGCGGGCGGATGTCCTGAAGGGCGAGGGAGCGTTGTTCGACAACACCTCGGCGACCCAGGCGAGCGTCACGTCGGTGGATCTGCCGGTGCCCGAGGCCGCCGAGGCGGTGCAGTACACCCTCACCTCGCCGACGGACCGGACGAAGGCGCCGACCGGCTGGACCCTCCAGGGATCGAAGGACGGGACCACATGGCGGACCCTCGACAAGCGCTCCGGGGAATCCTTCACCTGGGACCGGCAGACACGGGCGTTCTCGGTGGGGTCGCCGGGTACGTACGGGAAGTACCGCCTGGTGCTGGACGGCGAGGCGGTGGTCGCTGAAGTCGAACTGCTCGCCTGAGCAGGTGCATTGGGGGTCTCATGCAGGGTGTCGATCCGGCCTGGCTGCCGGACGAGGCGTTCCGGCCGATCGGCACCCGTCGGACGCTGATCCGTGGCACGGGTCCGTTGGTGGACACGGTGCACGGGGAAGTGGCGGAGGCCTGCGTACGGTTCGGGGGGAGCGTCTCGCGCGACGGGTCCCCCGAACCGTACGACCTGGTGCTGGAGTTGACGGACGTCGAGGCCGGCAGCGGGGGCGACGGCGACGAGGCGTTCACCTTCGAGCGCGGGGACGGCCGTACGACGGTCATCGCGGCCGGAGGGCCCGGGCTGCTGTACGGCTTCTTCCACGTCGTACGGCTCGGGGACGCTGCGTTCCAGGGCGAGCGTCAACGGGCGGAACACCGGCCCGAGTTGGTGTTGCGCATGCTCGACCACTGGGACAACGTGGCCGTGCATCCGGTCATGGGCCAGGTGGAGCGCGGATACGCGGGCGGGTCGCTGTTCTGGGCGGACGGCCGGGCGCGCGGGGAGCTGCTGGGGCGGGTGCGGGCGTACGGCAGGCTGCTGGCGGCCTGCGGGATCAACGCCGTGGCGGTGAACAACGTCAACGTGCACGCGGCCGAGGCTCAGCTGCTCACCGAGCGGATCGGTGAAGTCGCCGAGATCGCGGGCGCGTTGCGGCCGTACGGCGTCCGCACCCATCTGTCGGTCACCTTCTCCGCGCCTGTGGTGCTCGGCGGGCTGCCCACGGCGGACCCCCTGGACGAGGCGGTACGGGTGTGGTGGGCGGAGGCCACCGCTCGGGTGTACGAGGCGATACCCGACTTCGGCGGGTACGTGGTGAAGGCCGACTCGGAGGGGCAGCCGGGGCCCTTCGCCTACGGCCGCAGTCACGCGGACGGCGCGAACATGCTGGCCGCCGCGCTCGCACCGCACGGCGGGACGGTGCACTGGCGGGCGTTCGTCTACGACCACCGCCAGGACTGGCGGGACCGGACGACGGACCGGGCGCGTGCGGCGTACGACCATTTCGTGCCGCTGGACGGGGAGTTCGCCGGCAACGCCGTGCTCCAGGTGAAGCACGGGCCCATGGACTTCCAGGTGCGGGAGCCGGTCTCCCCGCTCATCGGGGCGATGCCGGGCACACGGCTGGCGGTGGAGCTTCAGGCGACCCAGGAGTACACCGGGCAGCAGCGGCATGTGTGCTGGCTGGGGCCCATGTGGAGCGAGGTGCTGCGGTTCCGGGCCGACGGCGAGTCCACGGTCGGGGAGTTGGCGCGCGGCGGGCTCGTCGCCGTGGCCAATGTCGGTGACGACCCGTTCTGGACCGGGCATCCGCTGGCCCAGGCGAACCTGTACACCTTCGGGCGGCTGGCCTGGCAGCCGCACGCTGATCCGCTTCAGATCCTCGACGAATGGATCCGGCTCACCTTCGGCACCGGTCCGGCGGCGGGGCTGCGCGCGATCCTGGACGGCTCGTGGCGGACGTACGAGAAGTACACCGCTCCGCTCGGCGTGGGCTGGATGGTGCAGCCCGGTCATCACTACGGGCCGAGCGTCGACGGCTATGAGTACAGCCCCTGGGGCACCTACCACTTCGCCGACCGCGACGGCATCGGTGTCGACCGGAGCGCGGCGACGGGAACCGGGTTCGCGGGGCAGTACGCCAAGCCGTGGGCCTCGGTGTACGAGTCGCCGGACACCTGCCCGGACGAACTGCTGCTGTTCTTCCACCACACGGCGTACGGGCACAGGCTGCACAGCGGCAAGACGGTGATCCAGCACATCTACGACACGCACTTCGAGGGCGTGGAGGAGGTGGAGGCGGCCCGGGAGGTGTGGGCCTCGCTGGTGGATCTCGTGGACCCGGCGCGCCACGCGCGGGTGACGGAGCGGTTCGAGGAGCAGCTCCGGAGCGCCCGCGAGTGGCGCGATCAGGTCAACAGCTACCTCTTCCGGAAGTCAGGTGTGCCCGACGCACATGGGCGCCGCATCTACTGACCGCGGAGGATCGCTGTGCCCAGCGGGTCGAGGGTCAGTGGCTCGCCCTCCTCGACCCGCTTGCCGGTCAGCAGGTCGGTGGCGGTCGCGTGAGCCGTCAGGTGGGCCGGTTCGGGGGCGTGGTTGAGGAGGAAGAGGAGGCGGGTGCCGTCGGGGGCGACCCGGGTCGCGGTCTCCAGGGCGGGGTGGTCGGCGTAGGGGCCGAGCAGGTCGTGGCGGGCCAGGATCCGGCGGACGGTCCAGTCCACGCCGGGCTGGTCGAGGGCGGTGGCGACGTACCAGCCCTCGCCGCCGCCCTCGCCGAAGCGGTTCCGGGTCACGGCCGGGGTGCCGGCGTAGAAGTCGGTGCCGTACGTCCCGACCGGCTCGGCGCCGCGCGGCAGCACGATCTCGAAGACCAGGCGTGCCTCGCAGGTCAGCTCCCCCAGTTGGACGTGTTGTACGAAGTCCCGCGGCCGGGAGTCCCATTCGTCGACGCGGACGCCCATGAGGGGCCCCAGGGGACCGGGTACGTCCGTGAGGAACGCGCGGTCGTGTGCGTCGACACGGCCCGAGAGGAAGGTCGTCAGGACGGTGCCGCCGCGCGCCGCGACGGCCTCCAGTCGCTGCGCGAGGCCGCCCTTGACCATGTGCAGGACGGGGGCGAGGACCACGTCGTACGGGGTCAGGTCGGCGGTGACCGGGACGACGTCCACGTCCGCGCCGGCCTCGCGGGCTGCCCGGTAGTAAGCGTGGACCACCTCCTGGTACTTGACCAGCCGGGACGGGCCGTCGGAGATCTCCAGGGCCCACCAGCTGTCCCAGTCGAAGAGCAGGGCGGTGCGAGCGGGGGTGCGGGCGCCGAGGGTCACATCACCGAGCGCCTCCAACTCCCCGCCCAGCCCGGCGACTTCACGGAAGACACGGGTGTCGTCACGGCCCGCGTGGCCGATGACCGCGCCGTGGTACTTCTCGCAGGCGCCGCGTGAGGCGCGCATCTGGAAGTAGAGGGCGGCGTCGGCGCCGTGGGCGATCGCCTGGAAGGTGGCGAGGCGGAGCTCGCCGGGGCGCCGCAGGGGGTTGACGTCACGGCAGGCCGTCGTGGACGGGGTCTGCTCCATCAGCCAGAAGGGGGCGCCGTCCTTCAGGCCCCGCATCAGGTCGTGGGCGAGGGCCGGCCAGGTCGGCGGGGCGTCGAGGGGCGGGTAGCTGTCCCAGGAGGCGAAGTCGAGGTGGGGTGCCCAGCGGTGGTAGTCGAGGGGGCGGAACATGCCCATGAAGTTGGTGGTGACGGGGGTGTCGGGGTCGTGGGCGCGGATCACCTCCTTCTCGGCCAGGAAGCAGCCGAGCAGGGCGTCGGTGGTGAAGCGGAAGTAGTCGAGGGTGATGCCCTGGAAGGCGGTGTGGTCGGGGCCGCGCCAGTGCTCGGTGAGGGCGTTCGGGGGCTCGATCTCGGCCCAGTCGGTGTGGCGGTGGGACCAGAAGGTCGTCCACCAGGCGTCGTTGAGGACGTCGAGAGTGCCGTACTCGTTCCTGAGCCAGTCCCGGAAGGCCTCGGCGCACAGGTCGCAGTAACAGGCGCCGCCGTACTCGTTGTTGATGTGCCAGGCGAGCAACGCCGGGTGGTCCGCGTAGCGTTCGGCGAGGCGCGCCGCCATGGCCGTGGCGTGGTCGCGGTACGCCGGTGAGCTGGGGCAGAAGTTGTGGCGCTGGCCGTAGCGGTGGCGGCGGCCCTCGAAGTCGGTGCGGTTGACCTCGGGGTGGCGCTTGGCGAGCCAGGGCGGGAGGGCCGCGGTGCCGGTGGCCAGGCAGGCGCGGCGGTTCTCGGCGGCGGCGCGGTCCAGGATGCGGTCGAGGATCGTGAAGTCGTAGGTGTCGGGGCCGGGTTGGGTGAGGGACCAGGAGAAGACACCGACGGTGAGGGTGTCGACTCGCGCCTGGGTGAACAGCCGGTGGTCGTCGTCCCAGACCGGATCCGGCCACTGCTCGGGGTTGTAGTCGCCGCCGTACGGGATCCCCGGGGTGCGCGGCGCGGTCATGCGGTGAAGTCCTCCTGGGTCTCGGCGATCACCGGGCGGCTGCTGTGCAGCAGGGACAGCAGCAGCGGGGCGGCCAGCAGGGCGGGCAGGGCCTCGGTCAGCAGGGCGGTCGCCGCGGCCACCAGCACGAGCAGGGAGGCGGCACCGAGGGTGGCGCGGGCGTGCCGGACGAGGAAGTACGCGGCGAGGCGGGCGGTGTCGCGGGTGCGGAAGGCGAACAGCGAGGTGAGGATCAGCGCGTGCGCGCCCCACAGCAGGGAGCCGACGCCGATCGCGCCGAGCAGTACCGCCCACCAGCCGGGCAGGCCGGTGGCGGAGAAGTGGGTGAGGGTGAAGGCGATGACGGTCAGCCAGGCCAGCAGGGGCGTCCAGAGCTTCAGCGAGGGGAGGGCGTTGAGCCGCCAGCCGCGTGCGTAGGTCCGCGCCGGGTGGAGTTCCGTGAGGTCCCGGCTGCGGTGGTGCAGGGCGTACAGGGCGGCGGACAGGGCCGGGCCGAGCGGCAGCAGGCATACGGCGGCGAGGGGCAGGTTGGCCGGGTCGGGGCCGGTCAGGAGCAGGCCGGCGAGTCCGGGCGAGGCGGCGAGGAGCAGCAGGGCCTCGACGGTGAGCAGGGTGTGGATCAGGGCGGCGGCGCGGGAGAGGGCTCCCGCGCCGAAGTCGGCCGCGTGCTGTACGCCGCTGCTCACCCGTTCTCCTTCTTGAAGCGTTCGTACGCCTTGTTGTGCAGGTCGACGAACCTGTCCATGTTCTTGGCCTTCAGCTCCGTGACGTAGGCGTTCCATTCGGACATCGGGCGCTTGCCGAGGACGAACTTGAGGGTGTTCTGGGTGACGTGGTCCCTGAGGGGCGTCTCCCACAGAGTGGCCTGTTCCTGCTCGAAGGACTGCAGCGGGTGGGCCGGGGCGATGGGCGTCTGTTCGCGCTGGGCCATGACGTCCTGGAACTTCTTCTCGTCGGGGCTGAACATGGAGGAGACGAGCTCCCAGCTGCCGCCGTAGGCGAAGACGCCGTTGTAGAAGCCGTAGTCCTTCTGCATGTCCTTCGGGGCGTCCGGGTCGGAGCCCATGAGGCTGATGCCGGGCTTCGCCTTGTACTGGCTTCCCGAGCGGGTGTAGGTGACGCCCTCGACGCCCCACCGCGCGAACCGCTGGCCCTCGTCCGAGTACCACAGCCAGTCCACGAACTGCATCATCGCGACGAAGCTGTCGCTCTTGAGCGCCTTGCTGGAGATCATGACGCCGTTCTCCAGCCGGACACCGCCGAGCACCACGGGACCGGCGGGTCCCAGCGGCACCGGGATCATCTCGATCTCCGCGCCCTTGACCTGCTTGTGCAGGTTGTACCGGTACTCCTGCACCAGTACCTGCGGGTTGGCGCTGATCGCGAAGGACTTCTCGCCCAGCAGTTTCTGCGCGGCCTCGTCGTCGGTCTGGGTGAAGCTCTCCGGGTCCACCAGCTTCTCGGCGACCAGCTTGCGCACGTACTCGATCATCTGCCGGAAGGCGTCCGTCGCTCCGGTGAAGACGAACTTCTGTGCGTCGGCGTCCCAGCTGATGTTGTCGTACGTCCATCCGGCCCGGACGCCGTACGCCTGGCCGAGGTAGCTGAAGAGCGCGGCGGCCGGGTAGGGCGTGTTCTTGCTCCAGCGGTCGGAGAACGGGTAGCGGTCCGGGTACTCCTCCTTGATCGCCTTGAAGACCTCGTAGACCTCGTCCCAGGTGGTGGGCAGGCTCAGTCCGAGCCGGTCGAGGACGTCCGTGCGCAGCGCCGGCGAGTAGCCGGCTCTGGCCTTCTCGTGCAGACCGGGCAGCAGATAGAACTTGCCGTCGGACTGCCGGATCGAGTCGATCTCCGGCTCCAGCTTCCAGCGCTTGACCTTGTCCTGGAAGTTGGGCATCAGATGCACGTAGTCGCTGACCGGGAGGACCGCGCCCGACGACACGAACGCGACCTCAGCGGGGTGGTACGTCTTCGGGATCAGGAACGGGGCGTCGCCCGAGCCGATCAGGACACTGCGCTTCTTCTCGTAGTCGACCAGGGGGACGGCGACGGGCTCGAAGGTGACACCGGTGCGCCTGGTGAGCTCCTTCCAGAACAGCCAGCCGTTCTTCATCGGGTAGACCGGGTTGTCGTTGTGCAGGACGGAGAAGGACAGCGGCTTGGTCGCCTTGAACTGCTGGCCGACGCGGTACTCCTTCATCGCGCCGTCCCTCTTCTTCGACAGGTCCTTGGAGTCCCCGCCGTCGTCGCCGCTGCCGCAGCCGGTGAGGGTGGCGAGGCCGACGAAGCCGGCGGCGGCGAGTATCTGACGCCTCGACAGCTGTCCTGCGTTGTTCACGGATGACACAGGCACTCCTTTGTTAGCCCTTGACCGCGCCGAGCATCACGCCCGAGACGAAGTAGCGCTGGACGAACGGGTACACGCAGAGGATCGGCAGCGAGGTCAGCACGATCGTGACGGCCTGGATGTTGGCCCCGACCTGGCTCAGCTGCGCGTCGGCGGCACCGGCGTTGCCGCCCGTGGTGGCGCCGGAGATGAGGTTGCGCAGATAGACGGTGACCGGCATGAGCTCGGATCTGTCCATGTAGAGGAAGGCGCTGAACCAGGAGTTCCAGAAGGACACCGAGTAGAACAGCACCATCGTCGCGACGACCGCCTTCGACAGGGGCAGCACGATCCGCAGCAGAATGCCGTACGTACTCAGGCCGTCGATCTGCGCGGCCTCCTCCAGTTCGGTCGGCAGGCTCTCGAAGAAGGCCTTCATGACCAGCAGGTTGAACACGCTGATCGCGTTGGGGAGCGCTATGGCCCAGACGCTGTTCTTCAGGCCGAGGCTGGTGACCAGGACGTAGTTGGGGATCAGGCCGCCGGTGAAGAACATGGTGAACACGGCGACGCCGACCAGTACGCCGCGTCCCTTGAGGTGCTTCTTCGACAGGACATAGGCGTAACAGGTGGTCAGGACCATGGCGACGGCGGTGGCGACCACCGTGTACAGCACGGTGTTGCCGTAGTTCCGCCAGAAGACCGAGTCCTGGAAAACGATCTTGTACGTGGTGAGGTTGAACCCCTCGGGCCACAGCGTCACCTCACCGGCCCGGATGTGCCGCTCCGAACTGAACGAGCGGGCGACGATGTTGGCGAACGGGTAGAGGGTGACGATCACGACCAGGGTAAGGATGACGCCGTTGGCGCCCTGGAAGACGCGGTAGGAACGGCTCGGCTTCACCACAGGCTGGTCCCCACTGTGCGGCGTGAGAGCTGGTTCGCGGACGTGATCAGCACCAGGCCGATGATCGCCTCGAACAGTCCGATGGCGGCGGCGTAGCTGAAGCTGTTGGACTCGACGCCCGTGCGGTACAGATACGTCGAGATCACGTCGGCGGTCGGATAGGTCAGCGGGTTGTACAGCAGCAGGACCTTCTCGAAGCCGACCGCCAGGAAAGTGCCGACGTTGAGGATCAGCAGCGTGATCATGGTGGGCCGGATGCCGGGCAGGGTGACGTGCCAGATCTGGTGCCAGCGGTTGGCACCGTCGATGCGGGCCGCCTCGTACAGGTCCTCGTCGATGGTGGTGAGCGCGGCGAGGTAGAGGATCGTGCCCCAGCCGGCGGTCTGCCAGATCTCGGAGCCGACGTAGACGGTGCGGAACCACTCGGGTTCCTGGATGAACCGGATGGGCTCGTGGCCGAACCAGCCCAGCGCGTGGTTGATCGGGCCGTCCGTGGCGAGCATCTGCATCGTGATGCCCGCGACGATCACGATCGACAGGAAGTGCGGCAGATACGACACCGACTGCACGAACCGTTTCAGCGAACGCCGGCGCACCTCGTTCAGCAGCAGCGCCAGCACGATCGGGATCGGGAAGCAGAAGACGAGCGTGAGTCCGCCGAGCCACAGGGTGTTGCGGAACACCTGCCAGAAGGTGGGGTCACTGAGGAACATCTCGACGTAGCGCAGGCCCACCCACTGCTCGCCGAAGATCGAGCCGCCCGGTTCGAAGCGCCGGAAGGCGATCACGTTGCCGATCATCGGCAGATAGCGGAAGACGAGGAAGAACAGCAGCGGCAGTACGGCGAGCGAGTACAGCTGCCAGTCCCGGCGCAGCGCCCGTCGCCATCCGGTGCGCTTCGTCCGCCGCCCTCGGCGGGGTGGAGTCTTGCTCGGCGGCGGCTCCTGGGTGCCGGGCGGTGGAGCCGATCTGGTGGACGTGCTCATGCAGTGGCCTCCCGGTGGCACCGAAAGTTTCGGAGTCGTACCGGCAACTTTGCGGCGAGGTTAGGGGCGGGTGTAATGGCTGTCAATGGGGCTGACAGGAAGGTCAGTCGAGGAGGCTGGGACCCGCACGAGCCAGAGGCTACGAAACATTCTGATGTAGAGGCGCAACAATCGGAGGCCATCGTTGCCCGCGTTCGACCTGCCGTTGGCGGACCTGGAGCGCTACCGCCCGGCCCCCCAGGAGCCCGCCGACTTCGACGAGTTCTGGCGCGACACCCTCAAGGAGGCGGCCCAGCACGAGGTGTCGGTGTCGGCGGACCCGGTGGTGACCGGCCTGCGGCTCACCGAGACCTGGGACGTGACGTTCCGGGGGTTCGCGGGAGACCCGGTGCGGGCCTGGTTCAGCAGGCCGGCCGGGGTGCGCGAACCGCTGCCCGCCGTCGTCGAGTACGCCGGCTACGGCCGGGGCCGCGGCCTCCCGCACGAGCGGCTGACCTGGGTGAACGCCGGGTACGCGCATCTGCTGATGGACAACCGGGGCCAGGGCGACCAGTACGGCAACGGCGGCGCCACCCCGGCCCCGCACGCCGTGGCACCGGGCGGCCCGGGCCCGGCGGCACGCGGCCTGCTCTCCCCGCGGGACTACCACTACCGGCGCCTGATCACGGACGCGGTGCGCGCGGTGGCGGCGGTGCGCGCCCTGCCGGGCGTGGACGGCACCCGGGTCACGGCCGTCGGCAACAGCCAGGGCGGCGGGCTCGCGCTGGCCGTCGCGGGACTCGTCCCCGACCTCGCCGCACTCCTGGCCACCGCGCCCTTCCTGTGCGGCATCCGGCGCGCCCTCGACCTCACCGACGCGTCACCGTACGGCGAGATCGCCGCGTACCTGGCGGTGCACCGGGGCGCCGAGCGGGCCGCGTACGCCACGCTCTCCTACATGGAGGGGATCTCCTTCGCCCGCCGCGCCCACGCCCCGGCCCACTTCGGGGTCGGCCTGCGCGACACGGTGTGCCCGCCGAGCGGGGCGTACGGCGCCTTCAACCGCTATGCGGAACTGTCGGGTGCCGATCCGCGCAAGGAGATCCGCCCGTATCCGTTCAACGGCCACGAGGGCGGGGACGCGGTGCACGTCCGCCGTCAACTGGACTGGCTGGCAGACGTGTTGGACTCAGGTCCGCAGCCGACGTGAACGCGACGGCGACAGAGGCGCGGACCCGGTGGGCGGCGGCTCGGCGCCCACCGGGTCCGCGTGGAGCAGCGGTTCAGCCCACCCGGCAGGGCAGGGTCGTCGTACTGTCGCCGCCGGAGCCGGAGACGACGTAGCCGAAGGTGGCGCTCTCCCCCGGATCGAGGGAGCCGTTCCAGTCGGCGTTGTGGACCATCACGTCCTGACCGGTGTAGGTCGCGTTGCCGCTCCAGAGGCTCTCGACCTTCTGGCCATTGGGGAGTGTCCAGTCGACCATCCAGCCGAGCATCGGGACGTCGCCGGAGTTGGTGACGGTCACCTCGGACTGGTAGCCGCCGGACCAACTGCCGGTCGTGCGGCGAGTGGCGGAGCACTCGCCGGGCACCGGGTCGGTCGGGTTGCCGGGTTCCTTGATTCCGGTGACCTCGCCGTTGCCGCCGTCGAAGACGATGTCGGAGCAGGAGTAGAAGGTCTCCGCGCTGTCCGAACGCTGCCAGACCATGTAGACGATGTGGCGGCCCGACTTGTTCGCCGGAAGCTGCCCGGTCCAGGAGTAGTTGGCCTCCACCGTGCCCGGGGAGCCGTTGAGCGGCGGGTGGTCGACCGAGAGGAAGGGCCGCTCCTCCATGTCGTCCCAGGTGAGGGTCTGCTTCGGGTCGAAGCCGTCCTTGGTGATGTAGACGTGGAACCAGCCCGGGTGCGCGGCCCAGGCGTTGTAGGAGAAGTCGACGGTCGCGCCCGAGGTGAGGTGCGTGAGCGGCCAGTCGTCGCGCGGCGCGTTGAAGCCGGTGAAGTTGGTGTTGCCGCCGCTGCACAGCTCGCCGTCGGGCACGAAGCCGCGGGTGCGGCCGGCGCCGTCGGAGCGCAGTACCGAGAACCAGTTGTAGAACGGCGTGGTGCCGCTGACCTGTTGGGCCGACCTGCAGGCCGGGTTGACCGGCTTGATCTCACCGGTGTCGGTGAGGCCGTCCTGCCAGCACAGGAAGGTGCGGCTGCCCGGCTTCATCGGGGTGCCATGGGCCTCCGCCTCGCCGCCGGTGCTCATGACGAGCCCCACGGCCGGGATCGTCGCGAGCAGGGAGACCAGGACGAGGAAGAGGGCTCTGGCGCGGGTGGGGAGAGTTGATCGACGGGGCGGGGCGTCCGCCCTCGCATTTGTCAGGATCATGACAGTCCAGTCCGTTGCGTCAGGCACGGGCCGTGCGGATGCGTACAGGGGTGTGTGTGCGGATGCGCGGGGCGGGAACGGTCCGGGCGGCGGGTTCCGGTCCGCCACTATGGGAGCGCTCCCACCCCGTCTGCTGCGGAAGGTAGCGCCGTGTGGCGCGGATGTAAACGGGTGCCGCACGAGGACCGCACCGGGGTGACCGGGGTGGGTGCGGTCCTCGTGCGGCCGCGGTGGGGTGGATGCGGTCCTGTGAGGCGGCGGTGGGGTAGATGCGGTCCTGTTAGGGCCGCGGTGGGGTGGAGGCGGTCCTGTTAGGGCCGCGGTGGGGTGGAGGCGGTCCTGTGAGGCCGCGGCGCTTGCGGGGCGCGTCAGGAGTGGCGGGCGAACGTCCGCGTGAACGGCACCCGTGCCGGAGCCGACGGCCCCGACACCGTGTCCAGCGGGGGCGGTTCGGCGCCCGAGGGTGGCAGTTCGATCGTGAACTCCGTACGGCCCGGCTCGCTCTCCACGTCGATACGGCCGCCGTGCGCGGACACGATCGCCGCCGCGATGGCGAGGCCGAGACCGGATCCCCCGTCGTGCGGGCCGCTGCGTGCCCGGGAGGTCTCGGCGCGGGTGAAGCGGTCGAAGACCTGTGGGAGGAGGCCGGGCGGGATGCCGGGGCCGTCGTCCCGCACCCGGACCACGCAGCGGTGGGGGTCGGCCTCCACGGAGGCGACCACGGTCGTGCCGGCGGGCGTGTGGACCCGGGCGTTGGCCAGCAGGTTGGCCACCACCTGGTGGAGCCGGGCGGCGTCACCGAGGACCAGCGACGGGGCGTCCAGCCGGAGTTCGAGCTGCCAGTCGTGCCCGTCCCCGGCGGCCCGCGCGTCCCACACCGCCTCCGCGACCAGCGCCGCGAGGTCGACCTCGGCGGAGTGCAGCGGCCTGCCCTCGTCGAGCCGGGCCAGCAGGAGCAGGTCCTCGACCAGGCCGGTCATCCGGGCCGACTCGGCGGAGACACGGCGCCAGGCGAGCACGGGCTCGATCCGGTCGGTGCCGCGGTTCATGAGTTCGGCGTAGCCGGAGATCGAGGCGAGGGGGGTGCGCAGTTCGTGGCTGGCGTCGGCGAGGAAGCGGCGCATGCGCTCCTCGGTGTGCCGGCGGGCGGTGAGGGAGGACTCGACGTGGTCGATCATCCGGTTGAGCGCGGCGCCGACCTGGCCCGCCTCGCTGTCGGGGTCGGTGTCCCGGGCCGGTACACGGGTGAGGCCGGCGACCTCGCCCCGGTCGAGCGGTGCGCGGGAGACCTCGGCGGCGGTGGCGGCGACCCGGCCGAGCGGGCGCAACTGTCGCCGTATGACCACCGTGCAGACGCAGCCCGCGACGAAGAGACCGGCCACCGCGACGGCGGCCTCGGCGACGACCAGTCCGCCGATCATGCGCTGGACGTCATCCATGGGCAGCCCGGTGAGGACCCGGATGCCGCCGCTCTCGACGGCGGTGACCCGGTAGGTGCCGAGGCCGGGGACCGTGCGGGTGTGTTTGGAGCCGTCGGGGGCGATGTCCGCCAGCGCGGTGAGCTGCGGGGCGGTGAGGCTCTTCGGTGCCGCGTCCTGGCTGACGACCTCGGCGGCGACGATCGCGCCGTCCCCGTCGAGCCGGGCGGCGAGCAGGCCGGCGGGGTGGCCGTTCTCGTTGAGGAACCCCAGGTCGTCCTGGTTCTCCGGGTGGAGTGCGGCTCCGCCCAGGCTGCGCGAGGCGGCGTTGGTGACGCGGCCGTCCAAGTCGCCCATCAGGTAGGCGCGTTGCACGAAGGCCGTGGTGAGCGCCATCGCGGCGCAGACCAGGATGAGGGTGGCGGTGACGAAGACGAGCAGGCGGGTGCGGATCGACCGGGTGCGCGGCCTCGCCCATGGCTTACGGGTGGATGGCTCGCGGGCGGCCCGCTTGCCGACGGCCGGCTCGCGGGCGGTCAGGGTGCTCATCTTCCGTTCTCCCCCGGGCGGAGGGCGTACCCGAGGCCGCGCAGTGTGTGGATCATCGGCGCCCGGCCCCTGTCGATCTTTCGGCGCAGGCCGGAGATGCAGACCTCGACCAGGTTGCCGCCGCCGTCGAAGGAGCTGCTCCAGACGTGGTCGAGGATCTGCGTCTTGCTGAGCACCTGCCGGGGGTGGCCCATCATCAGGCTGAGCAGGTCGAACTCCTTGACGGTGAGCTGGACCGGTACGCCCGCGCGGTGCACCTCGCGGGTCTCCTCGGTCAGCACGAGGTCGCCGAGGACGCGTACGGAGTCGTCGGTCCGGGCCCGGTCGGCCGCGGCCCGGCGCAGCAGTCCGCGCAGCCGCAGGACGACCTCCTCCAGGGAGAACGGCTTGGTGACGTAGTCGTCGGCGCCCGCTTCCAGGCCGTCGGGCCAGTGCTCCAGCGCGTCGCGGGCGGTGAGCATGAGGACGGGCAGCTTCGGGTTCTCGCACCTCAGCCGGCGCAGCACCTGGAGGCCGTCCAGGTCGGGCAGCATCCCGTCGAGCACCACGGCGTGCGGCGCGCACCCGCGCGCCACCTCCAGGGCGCTCCGTCCGTCCGGTGCGGGACAGGCGCGCCAGCCCGCCTCCTCGACGGCCACGGAGAGCACGTCGGTGAGCGCGGGCTCGTCGTCGACGATGAGCACACGGACGCGTCCGTTTCGGAACCCAGCGGTGGCGGTCATGTCCCGATGCTGTCCGCGCCCGCTGAGGGAACCCTGTGTTCCACCTGAGGGTGGGTGATGACCTGGGGTTCCCCGGCGTGGGCACGGCGAAGGGCCGCACCCCCGTCACCGGGAGCGCGGCCCTCAAGTGGCCTGCGGGAAGGCTTACTTGCGGATCAGGCTGCGCAGCACGTACTGCATGATGCCGCCGTTGCGGTAGTAGTCGGCCTCACCGGGGGTGTCGATGCGGACGACCGCGTCGAACTCGACACCGGTGTCGGTGGTGACCTTGACCGTGCGCGGCGTGGTGCCGTTGTTGAGCTCGGTGACACCCGTGATGGAGAAGGTCTCCTCGCCGGTCAGGCCGAGGGACTCGGCGTTCTGGCCCTCCGGGAACTGGAGCGGCAGAACGCCCATGCCGATGAGGTTCGAGCGGTGGATGCGCTCGTACGACTCGGTGATGACGGCCTTGACGCCGAGCAGCGCGGTGCCCTTGGCGGCCCAGTCGCGGGAGGAGCCGGAGCCGTACTCCTTGCCACCCAGGATGACCAGCGGGATGCGCTGCTCGATGTAGTTGCGCGAGGCGTCGTAGATGAACGACACCGGCGCGTCGGCCTGCGTGAAGTCGCGGGTGTAGCCGCCCTCGGTGCCCGGCGCGATCTGGTTGCGCAGACGGATGTTGGCGAACGTGCCGCGGATCATGACCTCGTGGTTGCCTCGGCGGGCGCCGTAGGAGTTGAAGTCACGACGCTCCACACCGTGCTCGGTGAGGTACTTGCCGGCCGGGGTGTCGGCCTTGATGGCACCGGCGGGCGAGATGTGGTCGGTGGTGACCGAGTCGCCGAGCTTGGCCAGGACGCGGGCGCCGCTGATGTCGGAGACCGGGGTGGTCTCCATCGTCATGCCCTCGAAGTACGGGGGCTTGCGGACGTAGGTCGACTCGGCGTCCCACTCGAAGGTGTTGCCGGTCGGGATCGGCAGCGCCTGCCACTGGGCGTCGCCCGCAAAGACGTCGGAGTAGGACTTGGAGAACATGTCCTCGCCGATGGCGTTCGCCACGACGTCGTTGACCTCGGCCTCGGTCGGCCAGATGTCGGTCAGGAAGACCGGCTTGCCGTCCTGGTCGACACCGAGGGCGTCCTTGGTGATGTCCACCTTCATGGAGCCCGCGATGGCGTACGCGACGACCAGCGGCGGAGAGGCCAGGTAGTTCATCTTGACGTCGGGGTTGATACGGCCCTCGAAGTTCCGGTTGCCGGAGAGGACCGAGGTGACCGCGAGGTCATGGTCGTTGACGGCCTTGGAGACCTCCTCCGGCAGCGGACCGGAGTTGCCGATGCAGGTGGTGCAGCCGTAACCGACGAGGTTGAAGCCGACCTTGTCGAGGTACGGGGTCAGGCCCGCCTTGTCGAAGTAGTCGGTGACGACCTTCGAACCCGGGGCGAGGGTGGTCTTGACCCACGGCTTGCGGGTCAGGCCCTTCTCCACGGCCTTCTTCGCGACGAGCGCGGCGGCGACCATGACGTACGGGTTCGAGGTGTTGGTGCAGGAGGTGATGGCCGCGACCGTCACCGCACCGTGGTCGATCTCGTAGGTCGAGCCGTCGGGGGCGGTCACGGTGACCGGGTTGGACGGGATGCCGTTGGAGACGGCCGGGGCATCGGAGGCCGGGAAGGACTCCTTGCCCGCCTCGGAGTCGTCCGCGACGTAGTTGCGCACGTCCTGGGCGAACTGCTGGGAGGCGTTCGCCAGGACGATACGGTCCTGCGGGCGCTTCGGGCCGGCGATCGACGGGACGACCGTCGAGAGGTCCAGCTCCAGCTTCTCGGAGAAGTCGGGCTCGGCCTGCGGGTCCAGCCAGAGGCCCTGCTCCTTGGCGTACGCCTCGACGAGCGCGAGCTGCTGCTCGGAGCGGCCGGTGAGCTTGAGGTACTTGATGGTCTCGCCGTCGATCGGGAAGACCGCGGCGGTGGAGCCGAACTCCGGCGACATGTTGCCGATGGTGGCGCGGTTGGCGAGGGAGGTGGCGGCGACGCCCTCGCCGTAGAACTCGACGAACTTGCCGACGACACCGTGCTTGCGGAGCATCTCGGTGATGGTCAGCACGAGGTCGGTGGCGGTGGTGCCGGGGGTGAGCTCACCGGTCAGCTTGAAGCCGACGACGCGCGGGATGAGCATGGAGACCGGCTGGCCGAGCATCGCGGCCTCGGCCTCGATGCCACCGACGCCCCAGCCCAGCACACCGAGGCCGTTGACCATGGTGGTGTGCGAGTCGGTGCCGACGAGGGTGTCGGGGTACGCCTGGCCGTTGCGAACCATGACCGTGCGGGCCAGGTGCTCGATGTTCACCTGGTGGACGATGCCGGTGCCCGGCGGGACGACCTTGAAGTCGTCGAAGGCGGTCTGGCCCCAGCGCAGGAACTGGTAGCGCTCGCGGTTGCGACCGTACTCCAGCTCGACGTTCTGCTTGAAGGCGTCGTTCGTACCGAACTTGTCGGCGATGACGGAGTGGTCGATGACCATCTCGGCCGGGGAGAGCGGGTTGATCTTCGCCGGGTCGCCGCCGAGCGCCGCGACGGCCTCACGCATGGTCGCGAGGTCCACGACACAGGGCACGCCGGTGAAGTCCTGCATGATCACGCGGGCCGGCGTGAACTGGATCTCCTGCGACGGCTGGGCCTGGGAGTCCCAGCCGCCGAGGGCGCGGATGTGGTCGGCGGTGATGTTCGCGCCGTCCTCGGTGCGGAGGAGGTTCTCCAGCAGCACCTTCAGGCTGTAGGGGAGGCGCGCGGCGCCCTCGACCTTGTCCAGCCGGAAGATCTCGTACGACTCGTCGCCCACCTGCAGCGTGCTGCGGGCGTCGAAGCTGTTCGCCGACACGACAGTCTCCTTTATTTCTGTGCGCTTACCACCGCATCCTGCCGCCACACCGTCTTGGCCGATCCGCTAAGGTAAGGCTAAGTTAGGCATGCCTTACCACCAGACTCGTGACGGGCGTGCGACCGCGGTACGCCTCGGCAGATATCTCGATGTCGAGATAACTCTAGTACATAGGGCCGGGATGGTCATGTCCCGGGGCCTCGACATGCACCCTTTGCATGACCATGCGTCTTCATGCATACTCTTCCTATGTCCAAGGTCCTCACCTCCCTGCCCACCGGCGAGCGCGTCGGCATCGCCTTCTCGGGTGGTCTCGACACCTCTGTCGCGGTCGCCTGGATGCGCGACAAGGGCGCCGTCCCGTGCACCTACACCGCTGACATCGGCCAGTACGACGAGCCCGACATCGCCTCGGTGCCCGGCCGCGCCAAGACCTACGGCGCCGAGGTCGCGCGCCTGGTCGACTGCCGCGCGGCGCTGGTCGAGGAGGGCCTGGCCGCACTGACGTGCGGCGCGTTCCACATCCGTTCCGGCGGCCGCGCCTACTTCAACACCACTCCGCTGGGCCGTGCCGTCACCGGCACGCTCCTGGTGCGGGCGATGCTGGAGGACAACGTCCAGATCTGGGGCGACGGCTCGACCTTCAAGGGTAACGACATCGAGCGGTTCTACCGCTACGGCCTGCTCGCCAACCCGCAGCTGCGGATCTACAAGCCCTGGCTGGACGCGGACTTCGTGACCGAGCTGGGCGGCCGCAAGGAGATGTCGGAGTGGCTGGTCGCCCATGACCTGCCCTACCGGGACTCGACGGAGAAGGCGTACTCCACCGACGCCAACATCTGGGGCGCCACCCACGAGGCCAAGACCCTGGAGCACCTGGACACGGGCGTCGAGACCGTCGAGCCGATCATGGGCGTCCGGTTCTGGGACCCGTCGGTCGAGATCGCCGCCGAGGACGTGACGATCGGCTTCGAGCAGGGCCGCCCGGTCACCATCAACGGCAAGGAGTTCGCCTCCCCCGTCGACCTGGTGATGGAGGCCAACGCCATCGGCGGCCGCCACGGCCTGGGCATGTCGGACCAGATCGAGAACCGGATCATCGAGGCCAAGAGCCGCGGCATCTACGAGGCGCCCGGCATGGCCCTGCTGCACACCGCGTACGAGCGTCTGGTCAACGCGATCCACAACGAGGACACCCTCGCCCAGTACCACAACGAGGGCCGTCGCCTCGGTCGCCTCATGTACGAGGGCCGCTGGCTGGACCCGCAGGCGCTGATGATCCGAGAGTCGCTCCAGCGCTGGGTGGGCGCGGCCATCACCGGCGAGGTCACCCTGCGCCTGCGGCGCGGCGAGGACTACTCGATCCTCGACACGACCGGTCCCGCGTTCAGCTACCACCCGGACAAGCTCTCCATGGAGCGCACCGAGGACTCCGCCTTCGGGCCGGTCGACCGGATCGGCCAGCTCACCATGCGCAACCTCGACATCGCCGACTCGCGCGCCAAGCTGGAGCAGTACGCGGGCCTCGGCCTGATCGGCACCGGCAGCCCCACCATCGGCGCCTCCCAGGCCGCCGCCACCGGGCTGATCGGCACCATGCCGGAACTGCCGCAGGGCGGCGCCGAGGCCATCGCCTCCCGCGGCGAGATCTCCGAGGAGGACGCGCTGCTGGACCGCGTGGCGATGGAGTCCGGCACGGACTGACCCGTCCCGAGGGGATGGGGCCGTCAGGAGTGGGACCACCGGAATGGCCGGCTCGACGCCGTGGGCGTCGGGCCGGCCTTTTCAGGTCGTACGGCGCGAACTCTCCGTGACGCGCTGCCATCAGTTCGCCAAGTCGGGGTAACCGAGAGATACATACCTCGACCCCGGAGGGAGGCGTCCATGCCCCTCACATTCCGCAAGAGCTTTCGGATCCTGCCCGGAGTGCGGCTGAACATCAACCGGCGCTCCTGGTCCATCACCACCGGCGGCAGGAACGGGCCCCGGCGCACGCACAGCAGTACAGGACGTCGTACGACATCGGTTGATTTGCCCGGACCTTTCGGGTGGCGTCGCACCCGTACCGCCAAGCGGCGTTGACAGCCCGTCACCCGAACGGCCCCCCTAGGAATGTTCCATCTCATATCTGAGATAACCTCAATCCCATGGCAGACGACTACCTCGTACGCATCGGCAAGCTCATCCGTGACGCCCGGCAACACCGTGGCTGGACACAGACGCAGCTCGCCGAGGCGCTCGGCACCTCCCAGAGCGCCGTCAACCGCATCGAGCGCGGCAACCAGAACATCAGCCTTGAGATGATCGCCCGAATCGGTGAAGCCCTGGACAGCGAGATCGTGTCGCTCGGCTACGCCGGTCCGATGCATCTGCGGGTTGTCGGCGGACGTCGGCTGTCCGGTTCCATCGATGTCAAGACCAGCAAGAACGCCTGCGTGGCCCTGCTGTGCGCCTCCTTGCTCAACAAGGGGCGCACAGTGCTGCGCCGGGTCGCCCGCATCGAGGAGGTCTACCGCCTCCTCGAGGTGCTCAACTCCATCGGTGTGCGCACCCGTTGGATCAACGACGGCGTCGACCTGGAGATCGTGCCGCCGGCCGAGCTGAACATGGCGGCCATCGACGCGGAGGCCGCCGTACGCACGCGGTCCATCATCATGTTCCTCGGCCCGCTGCTGCACCGCATGGACCACTTCAAGCTGCCCTACGCCGGCGGCTGCGACCTCGGCACGCGGACCATCGAACCGCACATGATCGCCCTGCGCCGCTTCGGACTGGACGTCGCGGCGACCGAGGGCCAGTACCACGCCGTCGTCGACCGTGCCGTACGCCCCGACCGGCCGATCGTGCTGACCGAGCGCGGCGACACCGTGACCGAGAACGCGCTGCTGGCCGCCGCGCGGCACGACGGTGTCACGGTCATCCGCAACGCCTCCTCCAACTACATGGTCCAGGACCTCTGCTTCTTCATGGAGGCGTTCGGCGTCCGGGTCGAGGGCATCGGCACCACGACCCTGACCGTCCACGGTGTGCCCACCATCGACGTCGACGTGGACTACTCCCCCTCCGAGGACCCGGTCGAGGCGATGAGCCTGCTGGCCGCCGCCGTCGTCACCGA
Organism: Streptomyces sp. V4I8; assembly: GCF_041261225.1. Taxonomy (GTDB): domain Bacteria; phylum Actinomycetota; class Actinomycetes; order Streptomycetales; family Streptomycetaceae; genus Streptomyces. Next base: position 7,734,470 of record NZ_JBGCCN010000001.1, on the reverse strand, counting down.
GTCCGAGCTGACGGTGTGCCGGGTACCGATCGAGTTCCTGGAGATCGAGCTGGCGGTCCTGGAGGAGATGGGCCTCGACCACGACCGCACGCCCGAGTACTTCGCGGACAACGGCCGTACGCGACTGGTGGACCTCACCGTCCGGCCCTCCAAGCTGGAGGCGCCGATCGACAAGATCCACCCGATGCCGTTCCCCGGCCTGAACATCGACAACGTCCCCTTCTTCGCGGCCATCGCGGCCGCCGCGTCCGGCAAGACCCTCATCCACGACTGGGTCTACGACAACCGCGCGATCTACCTGACCGACCTCAACCGCCTCGGCGGCCGCCTCCAGTTGCTGGACCCCCACCGAGTCCTGGTCGAGGGCCCGACCCGCTGGCGCGCCGCCGAGATGATGTGCCCGCCGGCGCTACGGCCCGCCGTGGTCGTCCTGCTGGCGATGATGGCGGCGGAGGGGACGTCCGTGCTGCGGAACGTGTATGTCATCAACCGCGGGTACGAGGACCTGGCCGAGCGGCTGAACTCTATTGGGGCGCAGATCGAGATCTTCCGGGACATCTGACCAGAGGATTGAGGGGGCGACCGCCCTCGGTGCCGGGGCCGCGCAGGCCGACAGCAAGGCTGCCGGCGTGGCCGCGGTCCCGCCCTCGGGCAGGTATCGCATCGACGTGCACCGCCATATCGTTCCCGACTGCTCCCGCACGTCACTCACGGCGAAGGGGATCCGACCCAGCCGGACGCGAGCATTCGCAGGGGTTCCGGGGAGAGGACCGGGGTCGTGTTGGTCGCGGAGATGGTCGGGCGGGTGCAGGCGTACGTCCCCGGCTACCGCCTCCCGGCCGCCGGGGCATGGTCGGCGGCCAGGAGGACATGATCACCGATATCGCGCTGGACCTGGTCGGCCGCGCGAAGTCCGCGTCCTGACACCGACGCGCGGCACCGCGCCCCTTCGGTCGGCAGGAGCGCGGTGTGGCGCGCACGGCGGGATGGCCGTGGCCGTACGGCGGACGGGATGGCCGACGACGGGGTGCCGTCACGCCTTCGACAGCGTGATGTCCGTCTTCAGTGCCGCGTGGAAGTGGGGCAGCGGCAGGCCGCCCAGGTCGTCCGCGGGGCGCAGCTCCACGAGGGTGGCCTCGACGTCGGCCTTGCCGTGCTTGAGGGCGGCCGGAGAGTGCTTGCTCTTGTTCTCCCAGCGGTGCTTCTTGCCGTCGCACACGGCGAGGGTGCCGCCGATGGCGTACCGGGTGGTGGAGGCCTTCTGGCCGACGGAGGCGCTCACGAAGACGGGTCCCGTGCTGTCGACGCAGCTGTAGGTGCCGCCGACGGTGACGGTGCCGTCCGCGGCCATACGGACCGTCTTGTCGACCGTCACGGTCTCCTTGGTGTCGGCGGCGACGTCGGAGTCGGCGAGGGCCGAGGGTGCGGCGACCAGCAGGAGCAGGACGGCTCCGGCGGCGGTGGCGAGGGCGGGGCGCAGGGGCATGGGATGACCTCCCGGTGGGCGGAGTGGGGCGTTCCACTGGTACCCGGCCGGTGTGCTGATGGACGTGATCGTCACTCCTTCGGTGGCGAGTCCGCCCCGACCTTCGTGGATCCGTCAGAGAGTTGTCCGCGTGTTGTCACGGTTCACGGCGGGCCGTTCCTATGAGTTCGCGAGGGGAGCATGGTCTACCCATATGGACGACCCACACGGCTCGTCCGCCCTATGTGGAGGTGCGCCATGTGTTCCCGCCAGCCTTCGTGCCCTTCCTCCGACAGCCGCGTCGCCCATGTGGTGGCCGCCCACCCCGAGCAGGGCTGGAGCCTGCTCTGCGACGGTGCGATCCTCTTCGACGACAGCGGTGAGCTCCTGCCCGACGGCCGCGTCGTCGCACCGCACCGGGTGCCGGCCGAGCGGCTGGCCATGGCTGCGTGAGCACGAGCTGTAGCTACGGCTACGGCTACGGCTACGGCTACGGCTACGGCTACGGCTACGGCTACGACCACGGTTACGGTTACGGTTACGGCTGCGCGACCAAGCCCTAAGGCAGCACGGCGAAGCCGTCGAGCTCCACCATCGCCCTCTCGTCCCAGAGGCGTACGACCTCGACGACCGCCATCGCCGGATAGTCACGGCCCGCCAACCGCCCCCAGATACGACCGAGTTGGGCGGCCTGGTCGCGGTAGCCGGCGACATCGGTGGCATAGACGGTGACCCGCGCGAGGTCGGCCGGTGTGCCGCCGGCCGCCGCCAGCGCGGCCAGCAGATTCGTGAGCGCCCGCTCGAACTGCTCCGGCAGCGTCTCCCCGACCACCTTGCCGTCGGCGTCGAGCGCGGTCTGCCCGGCCAGGAACACGACCCGTGAGCCGGTGGCGACGACCGCGTGGGAGAAGCCGGTGGGCGGGGACAGATCGGGCGGGTTGACGCGCTCGGTACTCACCGGCCGGCCTCCATGGTCGCGTACAACTCCTTGGCGATGATGCCGCGTTGGACCTCGCTGGCGCCTTCGTAGACGCGCGGGGCGCGCACCTCACGGTAGAGGTGTTCGAGCAGGTGACCGCGGCGCAGGGCACGGGCACCGTGCAACTGGACGGCCGTGTCGACGACATACTGCGCGGTCTCCGTCGCGAGCAGCTTCGCCATCGCGGCGCGCTTGGGCACGTCCGGGGCATCCTCGTCGTACGCCGTCGCCGCCGCGTACACCATGAGGCGGGCCGCCTCCGTGCGCAGGACCATCTCGGCGACCTGGTGGGCGACCGTCTGGAGGTCCTTCAACTTGCCGCCGAACGCGTCCCGTTGGGCCGTGTGCGTGAGGGTCGCGTCCAGGGCGGCCTGGGCCATGCCGACGGCGAAGGCGCCGACGCTGGGCCGGAAGAGGTTGAGGGTGCCCATCGCGACCCGGAAGCCGCGGTCCGGCTCGCCCAGCACGTCGTCGGCGGTGACGGGGACGGCGTCGAAGTCGAGGCTGCCGATGGGATGCGGGGACAGCATGTCGAGGCCCGTTCCGGTGAGGCCGGGGCGGTCGGAAGGCACCAGGAAGGCGGTGACACCGCGGGCGCCGGCTCCGGGGGTGGTGCGGGCGAAGACGGTGTAGAAGTCGGCCTCGGGGGCGTTGGAGATCCAGCACTTCTCGCCGGTGAGGCGCCAGCGGGTGGGGCCGTCGGGGTGAGCGGCGAGTGAGGCGTCCGGCGCCTGTGCCGACTCCGACTCTCCCGGCCGCGAGGCCTCCCGCTCGCCCCGCTCCGCCCGCTGCGCCCGCAACCCCAGCGCCGCCGCGTCCGACCCCGCTCCCGGCTCGCTCAGCGCGAAGGCCGCCACCGCGCTCCCCTCGACCACCCTGGGCAGCCAGCGCTCCCGCTGGACCGGGGTGCCGTGCGCATGGACGGGATGGGCGCCCAGGCCCTGGAGGGCGAGCGCGGTCTCCGCCTCCGTGCAGGCGTACGCGAGGGACTCCCGCATCAGGCACAGGTCGACCGCGCCGGAGGTGAACAGCCGCTTCAGCAGCCCCAGTTGACCGAGCTCGGCGACGAGGGGGCGGTTGACGTGCCCGGGTTCACCCTTCTCCGCGAGCGGGCGGAGCCGTTCGGCGGCCAGGGTGCGCAGTTCGGCACACCAGGCGGTTTGCGGTGGATCGAGTGAGAATGCGGGCATTGCCGACCTCCCTGCGGGGCCGTCCGCGACGGGCCCTCTCGACGGACCTCCTCGACGATATCGCGCACCATTGACTGTCGTCACCAACACGATACGCTCCCTGTGGTAAGCGGCTCCGGGGGAGAGCGGGTGCGTTCCCGCGTCGTTCGGTGCGTGCTCTCGGCGTGCCGGACGAAGGTCCTCGTAGCGGAGCTACCAGGGCCTTTGGCCGGTGCGGCGAGAGTGCGTGCCGGGCGGCGTGGGGGCGTGCCCGCGCTCCCCCGGACCCGCTTGGCCCACCGCGACGCCAAGAAGCACGAAGCCCACAAGGCAGCCCATACGGCAAGGGGGCGAACCGCCATGGCCGGTCTGCACCGCTCCGCCCACGTCGACACCTTCGCCCGCGAGCATCTGCCACCGCCCGACCAGTGGCCCGAGCTCCGCTTCGACCTGCCGGGGCTGCGCTACCCCGATCGGCTCAACGCCGCCGCCGAGTTGCTCGACGGCCCCGACGACGAGCGTCCCGTGTTCCACACGCCGTCCGGCGCCACATGGACGTACGGCACACTGCGCGCCCGCGTCGACCGGCTCGCCCATGTGCTCACCGACCACCTCGGCGTCGTCCCGGGCAACCGGGTGCTGCTGCGCGGCCCGACCACGCCCTGGCTGGCCGCCTGCTGGCTCGCGGTGCTGAAGGCGGGCGCGGTCGCCGTCACCGTGCTGGCCCAGCAGCGGCCGCACGAGCTGCGGACCATCTGCGAGATCGCCCGGGTGCGGCACGCCCTGTGCGACATCCGGGCCGTCGACGACCTCGCCAAGGCCGAGATACCGGGGCTGCGGATCACGACGTACGGCGGCGACGCCCCCGACGACCTGTTGCGCCGCCCGGCACCCGACGCGCCGTACCCCGCCGCCGACACCGCGGCCGACGACGTCGCACTCATCGCCTTCACCTCCGGGACCACCGGACGAGCCAAGGGCTGTATGCACTTCCATCGGGATGTGCTCGCGATAGCCGACACCTTCTCGGAGCATGTGCTCCAACCACATGTGGGGGACGTCTTCACCGGCAGTCCCCCGCTCGGCTTCACCTTCGGTCTCGGCGGTCTCGTCATCTTCCCGATGCGGGCCGGCGCCAGCGCCCTGCTTCTCGAACAGGCCGGCCCCAGACAGCTGTTGCCCGCGATCGCCGAACACCGGGTGTCCGTGCTGTTCACCGCGCCCACGGCGTACCGCGCGATGCTCGACGAACTCGACTCGCACGACCTCTCCTCACTGCGCCGCTGCGTCTCGGCAGGCGAGAACCTGCCCGCCGCCACCTGGCGGGCCTGGCACGAGCGGACCGGGCTGCGCATCATCAACGGCATCGGCGCCACCGAGCTGCTGCACATCTTCATCTCGGCCGCCGACGAGCGCATCAGGCCCGGGACGACGGGGATGCCGGTACCGGGGTGGCACGCGCGCGTGGTCGACCACGAGGGCCGGGAGCAGCCCGACGGAGAGCCCGGCCTGCTCGCCGTGCGCGGACCGGTCGGCTGCCGCTATCTCGCCGACCCCCGGCAGCGCGAGTACGTGCGCGACGGCTGGAACATCACCGGCGACACGTACGTCCGGGAGAGTGACGGCTACTTCCGCTATGTCGCCCGCGCGGACGACATGATCATCTCGGCCGGTTACAACATCGCGGGCCCCGAGGTCGAGGAGGCCCTGCTGCGCCACCCGGACGTGGTGGAGACGGCGGTGGTGGGGCGGCCCGACGAGGCGCGCGGACAGGTCGTGGTGGCATACGCCGTGCTCAGGGAGGGGGCGCGACGGGACGTGGAGGCGCTGCGCGCGTTCGTCAAGGCCGAGCTGGCGCCGTACAAATGCCCGCGCGAGATCGTCTTCCTGGACGCGCTGCCGCGCACGGCGACCGGCAAGCTCCAGCGTTTCCGGCTGCGCGCGGGTAGTAACCCGCAGGGTGACCAGCAGTGATCCGTACGACCTAAGATGATCAACGTGTCCGACCAGCATGCACCACGGTCTCTCATCGTCACGCTCTACGGCGCCTACGGCCGCTATATGTCCGGCCCGGTGCCGGTCGCCGAGCTGATCAGACTGCTGGCCGCGGTCGGCGTGGACGCTCCTTCGGTACGTTCCTCGGTGTCGCGGCTGAAACGACGCGGGCTCCTGCTGCCGGCCCGTACGGCACAGGGCGCTGCGGGATACGAACTGTCGCCGGAGGCCCGCCAGTTGCTCGACGACGGCGACCGGCGCATCTACAGCACCGCGCCGCCCGAGGACGAGGGCTGGGTGCTCGCGGTGTTCTCGGTGCCGGAGTCGGAGCGGCAGAAGCGGCACGTCCTGCGCTCCCGGCTGGCCGGCCTGGGTTTCGGGACGGCGGCGCCGGGCGTGTGGATCGCGCCGGCGCGGCTCTACGAGGAGGCCCGGCACACCCTTCAGCGGCTGCGCCTGGAGGAGTACGTCGACTTCTTCCGCGGCGAGCACCTCGGCTTCACGCCGACCGTCGAGGCCGTCGCCCGTTGGTGGGACCTGGCCGCGATCGCCAAGGAGCACGAGGCGTTCCTCGACCGCCACGCGCGCGTGCTGCACGACTGGGAGCGCCGGCGGGACACCGTGCCCGAGGAGGCGTACCGCGACTACCTCCTCGCCCTGGACTCCTGGCGCCACCTCCCCTACACCGACCCCGGCCTGCCCGCCCGGCTGCTGCCGGCGGACTGGCCGGGCGCGCGCTCGGCCGCCGTGTTCCGGGGCCTGCACGAGCGTCTGCGGGACGCGGGAGCCGCGTACGCCGGTCTGTGACCTCGGGCACAGCACGCGCCACTCACGGAACCCTCAGGTTCCTCTGCGTCTCTTCTCAAGTTCCTTACCTAGCGTCCATCGGGTCGTCCGCCGGGTAAGAAATGAGGAACGTTGCGCATGACCACCACGGCAAGGAGCCAGGGAGGCACCGTCTGGCTCACGGGATTGCCGAGCGCGGGGAAGACGACCATCGCCCGCCTGCTCGGGGACCGGCTGAAGGCCGAGGGACATCGCGTGGAGGTCCTCGACGGCGACGAGATACGCCGCTTCCTCTCCGCCGGCCTCGGCTTCTCACGGGAGGACCGCAACACCAACGTGCAGCGCATCGGGCTGGTCTCCGAGGTGCTCGCCCGCAACGGCGTCCTGTCCGTCGTCCCCGTGATCGCGCCCTACGCCGACAGCCGCGAGGCCGTGCGCAAACGCCATGAGGCCAGCGCCACGCCCTACGTCGAGGTCCATGTGGCCACCCCGGTCGAGGTGTGCAGCGAGCGCGATGTGAAGGGGCTGTACGCCCGGCAGGCTGCCGGACAGCTCTCCGGGCTGACCGGCGTCGACGACCCGTACGAGCCGCCGGTGGACCCGTCGCTCGTCCTTCCCACCCAGCTCCAGACGCCGCAGGAGTCAGTACATAGCCCGCGAGCACCTAGCGCTGCCGGACATCTACTTCGCCCATCGGCGCGAGGTGTTCCAGCGCAACGGCATGTGGCTGACGGCGGGTGACTGGGGCGGACCCCGCAAGCACGAGACCGTGGAGAAACGGCAGGTCCGCTATCGCACCGTGGGCGACATGTCCTGCACCGGCGCCGTGGACTCCGACGCCGACACCATCGAGAAGGTGATCGCCGAGATCGCCGCCTCCCGGCTCACCGAGCGCGGCGCCACCCGCGCCGACGACAAGCTCTCCGAGGCCGCGATGGAAGACCGTAAGCGCGAAGGGTACTTCTAGTCATGACCGTTGACACGCTTCGGTTCGCCACGGCGGGCTCCGTCGACGACGGCAAGTCCACCCTGGTCGGCCGGCTGCTGCACGACTCCAAGTCGGTCCTCGCCGACCAGCTGGAGGCCGTCGAGCACGCCTCCCGCAACCGCGGCCAGGATGCCCCCGACCTCGCCCTGCTCACGGACGGGCTGCGCGCCGAGCGCGAACAGGGCATCACCATCGACGTGGCGTACCGCTACTTCGCCACGCCCCGGCGCCGGTTCATCCTCGCCGACACCCCCGGCCATGTGCAGTACACCCGCAACATGGTCACCGGCGCCTCCACCGCCGAACTGGCGATCATCCTGGTCGACGCCCGCCACGGCGTCGTCGAGCAGACCCGCAGACACGCCGCCGTGGCCGAGCTGCTCCGGGTGCCGCACGTGGTCCTCGCCGTCAACAAGATGGACCGGGCCGGGTGCGAGGAGCAGGCGTTCGACCGTATCGTCGAGGGCTTCGCGGGCCACGCGGCCGAGCTGGGCCTTCCCGGCTTCACACCGATCCCGGTGTCGGCGCTCGTCGGTGACAACGTCGTGGAATGCTCGGCCCACATGGGCTGGTACCCGGGCCCGGCGCTGCTGGAGTTCCTGGAGCGCGTCCCGGTCGGGGTGGAAGCCGCTGACGCGCCCGCCCGCTTCCCCGTCCAGTACGTCATCCGTGACGGTGAATTCCGTTACTACGCGGGCCAGTTGGTGTCCGGCTCGCTACGGGTGGGCGACCGGGTCACGGTCCATCCCTCCGGCGGGACCACGGAGATCGCCGGCATCGATGTGCTCGGGACGGCCGTCGAGGAGGCGTTCGCCCCGCAGTCGATCAGTCTGCGTCTCGCCGGCCGGCGAGACGTCTCGCGCGGCGCAATGATCACCGCGGGTGTCGACGTCCCCACGCTCACCCGGGACGTCACCGCGGCCGTCTGTCACCTGGCCGACCGGCCTCTGCGGGTCTGCGACCGAGTCCTGGTCCGGCACACGACCACGACGGTCAGAGCCGTCGTCCGGGACCTGGGCGGCGCGACCGCGTTGCACGCGAACGACCTGGGGCGCGTCACCCTGCGCACCGCCGAGCCGCTCGCGCTGGACGACTACGCGGTCTCCCGCCGCACCGGCGCGTTCATCCTGATCGACCCGGCGGACGGCGCGACGCTCACGGCGGGCATGGTGAATCTCAACTCCCCAAAGTGAGGCGGGGCTTGGGGGCGTCCGTGCGTCCGGTCTGCGGACGGCGGCTGCCCGCCCGGTACGGGGCCGGCCACACGACGCCCGGACCGTCGTAGCCCTGCTCGGCCGCGGCGTGCAGCGTCCAGTGCGGGTCGTAGAGGTGCGGTCGGGCCAGGGCGCACAGGTCCGTACGGCCCGCCAGGATCAGCGAGTTGACGTCGTCCCACGACGAAATGGCGCCGACCGCGATGACCGGGAGGCCGGTGACATGGCGGATCCGGTCGGCGTACGGCGTCTGGTACGACCGCCCGAACTCCGGCTGCTCGTCGGCCACGACCTGCCCGGTCGACACGTCGATGGCGTCGGCGCCGTGCGCGGCGAAGGCGCGGGCGAGCTCGACGGCGTCCTCGGCCGTCGTGCCGCCCTCGGCCCAGTCGGTGGCGGAGATACGGACGGTCATGGGCCGTTCCTCGGGCCATACGGCCCGGATCGCGTCGAAGACTTCGAGCGGGAACCTCAGCCGCTTCTCCAGGGAGCCGCCGTAGGCGTCCGTGCGGCGGTTGGTCAGCGGGGAGAGGAAGCCGGAGAGCAGATAGCCGTGCGCGCAGTGGAGTTCGAGGAGATCGAACCCGGCGCGGGCGGCGCGCCAGGCGGCGGCCGTGAACTGCTCGCGTATGTCGGTGAGTTGGGAGCGGGTCAGCTCGCGCGGGGTCTGGCTGTACGGCTTGTACGGGATCGGGGACGGGGCCACGAGCGGCCAGTTGCCGTCGTCCAGCGGCTCGTCGATGCCCTCCCACATCAGCTTGGTCGAGCCCTTGCGCCCGCTGTGGCCGAGCTGCACGCCGATCGCGGTGCCGGGCGCCTGCGCGTGCACGAACTGCACGATCCGCCGCCAGGCCTCCCCCTGTTTTCCGTTGTAGAGGCCGGCACAGCCGGGGGTGATCCGCCCCTCCGGGCTCACGCACACCATCTCGGTCATCACCAGGCCGGCGCCACCGAGGGCGCGGGCGCCGAGATGAACGAGGTGGAAGTCGCCGGGGACGCCGTCGGTGGCCGAGTACATGTCCATCGGGGACACGACGACCCGGTTGCGCAGGGTCAGGCCGCGCAGCCGGAACCGGGTGAACATCGGGGGCGTGCCGGACGGACAGCCGAAGTCGCGTTCCACGGCCTCGGTGAAGTGGGTGTCGCGCAGGCGCAGGTTGTCGTGGGTGACGCGGCGGCTGCGCGTGAGGAGGTTGAAGGCGAACTGGCGGGGTGGCTGGCCGAGGTAGAGGCCGAGGTTCTCGAACCACTCCAGGCTGGCGCGGGCGGCGCGCTGCGTGGAGGCGACGACCGGTTTGCGCTCCTGCTCGTATGCCGCCAACGCCCGCTCCAGGGAAGGCTGCTCCTCCATGCAGGCGGCGAGCGCGAGGGCATCTTCGACGGCCAGCTTGGTGCCGGAGCCGATGGAGAAGTGGGCGGTGTGGGCGGCGTCGCCGAGCAGGACGATGTTGCCGTGCGACCAGCGCTCGTTGACGACCGTGCGAAAGGTGGTCCACGCCGACTTGTTGGACTTGAGCGGACGTCCGCGGAGCGCTTCCGCGAAGATCTTGGCGCAGCGCTCGACCGACTCCTGCTCGTCGACTTCCGCGAACCCGGCCGCCTGCCAGACCTCTTCCCGCATCTCGACGATGACCGTGGAGGCGTCGGCCGCGTACGGGTAGCCGTGCAACTGCATCACGCCGTGCTCGGTCTCGGCGATCTCGAAACGGAAGGCGTCGAAGGCGAAGTCGGCGGCCAGCCAGATGTAACGGCAGTGGTGGCTGGCCACATAGGGGCGGAACACATGGGCGTACGCCTCACGAGTGGTGCTGTGCACACCATCTGCGGCGATGACCAGGTCGTAGGTCTCCGCGAGCGTCTCCGGCGGGGGCGCCTCGGCGCGAAAGCGGAGCTCTACGCCGAGTTCGCGGCAGCGGGCGTGGAGGATTTCCAGGAGGCGTTTTCGGCCCAGGGCCGCGAAGCCGTGTCCTCCGGAGGTTTGGCGGGTGTTGCGGTGGACGATGTCGATGTCGTCCCAGCGGATGAATTCCTCGCGGAGGGCCTGGTAGACGAGTGGGTCGGCGTGTTCGATGCCGCCGAGGGTTTCGTCCGAGAGGACTACTCCGAAGCCGAAGGTGTCGTCGGGGGCGTTGCGTTCCCAGACGGTGATCTCGCGGGATGGGTCGAGGCGTTTCAGCAACGCTGCGGCGTAGAGGCCGCCGGGGCCGCCTCCGATGATGGCGACTCGTTGGGGGTGGCTGGTCTTGTTCGGCGGCTGCGGGTTCGTGGGGGCTGGTCGCGCCCACGCGGCGTTAGCCGCAAATTCAGCACGGCCCCGCGCCCCTGAGGGCGATGCAGTCCCCTTGGCCGAGAACATCCCTACCTCCCCCGCCACTTCGGCGGGCGCTTCTCCGTGAAGGCCGCGTGGAACTCCGCGTAGTCCGCACCGTTCATCAGGAGGGCCTGCGTCGAGGCGTCCATTTCCACGGCCGCCGCGAGCGGCATGTCCAGCTCGGCCGTCAGCAGGGCCTTGGTCTGGGCGTACGCCAGTGCCGGGCCGTCGGCGAGGCGGCGGGCCAGGGTCTGGGCTGCCTCATCGACCCTGCCCTCGTCCGTGAGCTCGCTGATCAGGCCGATGCGCTCGGCCTCGGGCGCGCGGACCGGTTCGCCCAGCATGAGCAGGCGGGTGGCGTGGCCCAGGCCGACGACCCTGGGCAGCAGGTAGGCCGCGCCCATGTCGCCGCCGGACAGGCCGACCCGGGTGAAGAGGAAGGCGAAGCGGGCGGTGGGGTCGGCGATGCGGAAGTCGGCCGCGAGGGCGAGTACCGCCCCGGCCCCGGCGGCCACCCCGTGCACCGCCGCGATCACCGGGAACGGACACTCCCGTACGGCGCGCACGACCTGTCCGGTCATCCGGTTGAAGTCGAGAAGCTGGGCGGTGTCCATGGACAGGGTCGCGCCGATGATCTCGTCGACGTCGCCGCCGGAGCAGAAGCCGCGGCCCTCGCCGGCCAGTACCAGGGCCCGCACCGCCCGCTCCCGGGACAGCTCGGCGAGCAGATCGCGCAGGTCGGCGTAGGCGCCGAAGGTGAGCGCGTTGAGTTTCTCGGGGCGGGCGAGAGTGACGGTGGCGACCTCGTCGGCGTGCTCGACCCGCAGATGTTTCCAGTCGGAGGTGCGGGCGGCGGAGCCGGTGAAGGGACTCATGACGTGCGGCCTCCTCGGGCGGACGGCGGGCACTGCATCACGGAGCTCTGCCCTCCGAGCTCTCCCCTTCGAAGCTATCACCCAACTTTGACTGTCGTCACGGTCGCGCGATAACCCATTCGAGTGTGACCTGGCCCCGTCACATCGGTCACGGCTCGTCGACACCCGCGTAACGGTGGGATCAGCCGCGCGAGGCCGCACGTTCACCCGGGTAAGCCGCCCATCAGTCGGGGCCGAAGGTCCCGAACGGTGCCCTTCGGAGCCTCTGCCGGGTGGCGCCGTACCATTCATAAGGTTGAAAGCAGGACAGCCTGCTCATGAACGGACCCACCTTGCAAGATCGCCCGTCCGCATCCGCCTCCTGGCGCATCGCGCTGCCGCACACGGCCGCGGCCGTGCCCGTGGCGCGCGCGCTGGTCCGTACGGCGCTGGCCGAGCTGGAGCACGCCGCCGACAGCGACACCGCGGAGCTGCTCACGGCGGAGCTGGTCGCGAACGCCGTGGAGCACACCGCGGGCGACGGCCGGATAGAGCTCGTGGTGGAGCTGCTGCCGTCCGGCTGCCAGGTCGAGGTCCACGACCCGGACCCGGCCCCGCCGGGCAATCTGACCCACCCGACGCCCGGCGAGCCCGACCCCTGGCAGGAACACGGCCGCGGCCTGGTGCTGATCCGCGCCCTGAGCTCGTCCTGCGGCCACCGCCCGACGGACTCGGGCAAGGCGGTCTGGTTCAGACTGCCGGTGGTACCAGCGCAACGCCGGCCGACGTAAACCCCCTAGGGGCGCGGGGAACCGCGCGATCAACCACACACGACCGGCAGCCGGCAACCAACGCGCCCCCTACGGCGCAACGCCCGTCCCTCAACCCAGCGTCGCCACCAGCACGGCCTTGATCGTGTGCATCCGGTTCTCCGCCTCATCGAAGACCACCGAGTACTCCGACTCGAACACCTCGTCGGTCACCTCAAGGGACTCCAGACCATGGCTCTCGAAGATCTCACGCCCGACCTTCGTGCCGAGATCATGGAAAGCCGGCAGACAGTGCAGGAACCTGACGTCCGGATTGCCGGTGGCGCGCAGGACGTCCATGGTCACCGCATAGGCCCCGAGCGCGGCGATCCGCTCGTCCCAGACCTCCTTGGGCTCCCCCATGGAGACCCAGACGTCCGTGGCGACGAAGTCGGCGCCACGGACCCCGTCGGCCACGTCCTCGGTGAGCGTGATGACGGCGCCGCTGCCCTCCGCCAGCTTGCGGGCCCGGGCCACGACCCCGTCACCCGGCCAGTACTCCTTGGGGGCCACGATCCGCACGTCCATGCCGAGCAGCGCACCGGTGATCAGGTACGAGTTGCCCATGTTGAAGCGGGCGTCGCCCAGGTAGGCGAAGGCGATCTCCTTGAGCGGCTTGGCGCTGTGCTCCGTCATCGTCAGGACGTCCGCGAGCATCTGCGTGGGGTGCCAGTCGTCGGTCAGGCCGTTGTAGACGGGCACGCCCGCGTACGCGGCCAGCTCCTCCACCTTCGCCTGGCTGTCGCCGCGGTACTCGATCCCGTCGTACATCCGGCCCAGCACACGCGCGGTGTCCTTCACGGACTCCTTGTGCCCGATCTGCGAGCCGGACGGGTCGAGGTACGTCGTTGAGGCGCCCTGGTCGGCGGCCGCGACCTCGAACGCGCAGCGCGTGCGCGTCGAGGTCTTCTCGAAGATCAGCGCGATGTTCCTGCCCCGCAGGCAGGGCGTCTCGGCCCCGGCCTTCTTGGCGGCCTTCAGCTCGGCGGCCAGCTCGATCAGCCCGAGGAACTCCTGCTCGGTGAAGTCGAGCTCCTTGAGGAAGTGGCGGCCGGCGAGGGCGCTCGGGACAGTCGCCATGGGGGCGCTCCAGTGGTGCGAGTACAGGGACTTTGGAAGTCTATACGAAATTCAGCATTTCTATACGGCCTCCCGCTCCACCGGACAGCTCATACAGCGCGGCCCGCCCCTCCCCCGCCCCAGCTCGCTCCCCGGGATCTCGATCACTTCGACGCCCTGCTTGCGCAGATGCGTGTTGGTGGTGGAGTTCCGCTCATAGGCGACGACGACACCCGGCTCGACGGCCAGCACATTGCAGCCGTCGTCCCACTGCTCGCGCTCGGCCGCGTGGACGTCCTGGGTCGCGGTCAGGACGCGGATCTCACTCAGCCCCAGGGCGGCGGCGATCGCGCGGTGCATGTGCTCCGGCGGGTGGTCGGTGACCTTCAGCTCCTTGTCGCCGGCGCCCGGTTCGATGGTGTACGAGCGGAGCATGCCGAGCCCGGCGTACTGGGTGAAGACATCGCCGTCGACCATGGTCATCACGGTGTCGAGGTGCATGAGGGCGCGCCGCTTGGGCATGTCGAGGGCCACGATCGTCTGCGCGGAGCCGGCGGCGAACAGCTTATGGGCGAGCATCTCGACGGCCTGGGGTGTGGTCCGCTCGCTCATCCCGATGAGGACCGCGCCGTTGCCGATCACCAGGACGTCCCCGCCCTCGATGGTGGAGGGGTAGTCGGCCTGTCCCTCGGACCAGACGCGGAACGTTTCATCACGGAACAGCGGGTGATGCCGGTAGATCGCCTCGAAGTGCACGGTCTCGCGCTGCCGGGCGGGCCAGCGCATGGCGTTGACGGAGACGCCGTCATAGATCCAGGCGGAGGTGTCCCGGGTGAAGAGGTGATTGGGCAGGGGCGCGAGGAGGAAGTCGTCGAGCTCCATGACATGGAAGCGCACGGAGGTCGGCTCGGGGTGCGCCTCCAGGAACTCCCGTTTGGTCATGCCGCCGACCAGGGCCTCGGCCAGCTCGGCCGAGGGCAGGCTCTCGAAGGCCGCACGGAGGTGGTCCGTGGCCAGCACCCCGTACTCCTTCTCGTCGAAGACCCGGTCCAGGACGAGCGTGCGGGCCACCGGGATCTCCAGGGCCTCGGTCAGCAGGTCGCCGAAGAGATGGACGGTGACCCCTCGGTCGCGCAGGACGTCGGCGAACCCGTCATGCTCGGCGCGCGCCCGGCGCACCCACAGCACGTCGTCGAAGAGCAGGGCGTCCTTGTTGCTGGGGGTGAGCCTTTTGAGCTCTAGATCGGGCCGGTGAAGGATGACGCGGCGCAGCCGCCCGGCCTCGGAGTCGACATGGAATCCCATGCCTCCATCCTGACCATCGGAGGCCGCCTTCACCCCCTGCTTGACCTCCTTGCCCTCCACTCGTTTTCGTCCCCTTGACGACAACCAGGCCACCCGCTTATCGTCTACATGACGAGAAATGATGGAGGGGATCCCATGGCCGACATCACCCGGCGCCTCGGCTGGCGCCATCTGCGCGGCGCGCCCACGGCGCACATCCGCCACCACCGCGGCGGAAAGCTGCTGCACGACGGCCCCGGACTCAGCTTCTGGTACCGGGCGCTGACCGCCGCGCTCTCCGAAGTGCCGGTCGACGACCGCGAGTTGGCGATGACCTTCCATGCCCGTACGTCCGACTTCCAGGACGTGGCCGTCCAGGCGACGGTCACCTACCGGATCAGCGACCCGGCCCTGGCCGCGACGCGCCTGGACTTCTCCGTCGACCCGGACACCGGCGCCTGGCGGGGCACACCGCTGGAGCAGCTGGGGACGCTCCTGACGGAGACGGCCCAGCAGCACGCGCTGGACGTCCTGTCCCGTACGTCGCTGTCGGCGGCGCTGGTCGACGGCGTGACGGCGGTGCGGGAGCGGATCGCGGCGGGCCTGGCCGGCGAGCCCCGTCTCCCGGCGACCGGCATCGAGGTGGTCGCCGTACGCGTCGTGGCGCTGCGTCCGGAGCCGGAGGTGGAGCGGGCGCTGCGCACCCCGGCCCGCGAGCAGATCCAGCAGGAGGCGGACCGGGCGACGTACGAGCGGCGTGCGGTGGCCGTCGAGCGGGAGCGCGCGATCGCCGAGAACGAACTGGCCAGCCAGATCGAACTCGCCCGCCGCGAGGAGCAGTTGGTGGAACAGCGCGGCACGAACGCACGCCGCGAGGCCGAGGAGAGCGCTGCCGCGGACGCGGTGCGGGCCGAGGCGGAAGCGGCCCGGACGGTGCGGCTCGCGGAGGCGGAGGCCGCACGGTCCGTACGGCTGGCCCGGGCGGAGGCCGAGGGCGCGCGCGAGGTCGGTGCGGCGCGGGCGCAGGCACAGGCGGCCTGGCTGCGGGTGCACGCGGAGGTGGACGTGGCGACGCTGCACGCCCTCACCGGCACGCGGCTGGCGGAGAACCTGCCGCGGATCGACAGCGTGACGGTGTCGCCGGACGTGCTGACGGGGCTGCTCGCCAGGCTCGGTACGCGGGAGCAGGCGTGAGCCTCGCCCCGCGGGTCGTTCTCGTCCACCGCACCACGGAGTACGAGGAGTTGGTGGCCCGGCACGGCACCCACGGCCAGGCCGCCTTCTTCCTCGCCTCCCGGGGCCGCGACATCGCGGAGGTCGCCGAACGCCACCAGCGGACACGCCGGGCGCTCACGGCAGTGGCCTCGGCGATCCCGCTGACCTGGCGTCAGAACCGGGTGGAGCGGGCCGACCTGGACCGGTTCCTGTTCGCGCCGGAGGACGTGGTGGTCGTGGTCGGCCAGGACGGGCTGGTCGCGAACGTGGCCAAGTACCTGGCCGGGCAGCCGGTCCTGGGCATCGACACCGACCCCGGCCGCAACCCGGGCGTCCTGGTGCGCCACCGCGCCGAGGACGCCGGCCCGTTGCTCGCCGCCACGCAATCGGGAGGGGTCCGCTGCGACGAACTCATCATGGTGGAGGCCGTCGCCGACGACACGCAGCGGCTCGTGGCCCTGAACGAGATCTACCTGGGCGCCGTCGGACACCAGACGGCCCGATACCGCCTGGGCCTGGAGGACGACGGGGGTGTCGTCGAGGCCCAGGCCTCGTCCGGGGTGCTGATCGGCACCGGGACGGGGGCGACCGGCTGGATCCGGTCGGTGTGGCAGGAGCGGGGCGGGCGGCTGCGGCTGCCCGCCCCCACGGAGGAACGCCTGCTGTGGTTCGTGCGGGAGGCCTGGCCGTCCCCCGCCACCGGTACCTCACTGGTGGCGGGGGAACTCGCCGCCGCGAACCGTCTCCACCTCACCGTGGAGTCCGAACGGCTCGTCGCCTTCGGGGACGGGATGGAGACGGACGCGGTGGAGCTGACCTGGGGTCAGACCCTCCGCGTGGGCGTGTGCCGGGAGCGGCTGCGACTCGTCGGCTGACCGTGTACGGCCACTGACGTAGACAGCCACTGACCGTCGACAGCCGCTGACCGTCACAGCCGCGGGTCCACCGGCTCCGACTCCAGCGCCAGCACCCCGAACACCGCCTCGTGCACCCGCCACAGCGGCTCGCCCTCGGCCAGCCGGTCCAGGGCCTCCAGACCGAGCGCGTACTCGCGGATGGCGAGGGACCGCTTGTGGTTGAGGAACCGCTGCCGCAGCCGGGCCAGGTTGTCCGGGCGCGTGTACTCCGGACCGTAGATGATCCGCAGGTACTCACGGCCCCGGCACTTGATGCCCGGCTGGACCAGGCGCCCCTCCCCGCTGCGCACGACCGCCCCGAGCGGCTTGACGACCATGCCCTCGCCGCCCCGGCCGGTCATCTCCAGCCACCAGTCGACGCCGGCCTGGACCGACTCCGGGTCACCGGTGTCGACGTAGAGACGTCGGGTCGTCTGGAGAAGACCCGTGCCGTCGTGCTCCACCAGCCGGTCGAGGAGCGCGAGCTGCTCGTCGTGCGGGAGCGCGGCGAGGCTGCGGCCCTGGACGGCGAGGATCTGGAACGGCGCAAGGCGCACGCCGTCCAGGCCGTCCGTGGTCCAGCAGTACCGGCGGTACGCCTCGGCGAACGAGGCGGCGTCGGCGGCCCGTTCGCGCTGGCGCGCCAGCAGGTCCGACACGTCGACGCCGCGCGCCGCGGCGCCCTCCAGCGCGGCCAGCGCGCCGGGGAACACCGCCCCGGAGGCCGCGCCGACCGCCGCGTACTGCGAGCGCAGCAGGCCCTGCGCCTTCAGCGACCACGGCATCAGCTCGGCGTCGAGCAGCAGCCAGTCCGTCTCCAGCTCGTCCCAGAGACCGGCCTCGCCGACCGCCTCCCGGACCCGGTCCAGGATCGTCTCCGTCACCGACTCGTCGTCGAAGAAGGGGCGACCGGTACGGGTGTACAGCGACCCGGTGGGCCCGTCCACCCCGAACCTCTTGCGCGCGACCTCCGCGTCCCGGCACACCAGGGCCACGGCCCGCGAGCCCATGTGCTTCTCCTCGCACACGACCCGCTCGACGCCGTCCGCCGCGTACTGCGCGAAGGCCTCCGCCGGGTGCTCCAGGTAGCCCTCTATGTGACTCGTGGCCGTAGGCGCCATGGTCGGCGGAAGGTACGGCAGCAGGCGCGGGTCGACGGCGAAGCGGCTCATGACCTCCAGGGCCGCGGCCGCGTTCTCCTCACGGACCGACACCCGGCCCGAGTGCCGGGTCTCGACGACCCTGCGGCCCTGCACGTCGCCCAGGTCGAGCGGCCGTCCGTCGTGTCCGCCCGGTGCCTCCGTCCGCAGCGGCCTGGCCGGCTCGTACCAGACCTGCTCGGCCGGTACATCGACCAGTTCCCGCTCCGGCCAGCGCAGCGCGGTCAGCTTGCCGCCGAAGACGGCGCCGGTGTCCAGGCAAATGGTGTTGTTCAGCCAGGTGGCCTCCGGCACCGGAGTGTGGCCGTACACCACGGCCGCCCGGCCCCGGTAGTCCTCCGCCCACGGGTAGCGCACCGGCAGCCCGAACTCGTCGGTCTCCCCGGTGGTGTCGCCGTACAGCGCGTGCGAGCGGACCCGCCCCGACGTACGGCCGTGGTACTTCTCCGGCAGACCGGCGTGGCAGACCACCAGCCGCCCGCCGTCAAGGACGTAGTGGCTGACGAGCCCGTCGATGAACTGCCGTACCTCGGCCCGGAACTCCTCGCTCTCGCCCTCCATCTGCTCGATGGTCTCGGCGAGTCCGTGGGTGTGCTGGACCTTGCGGCCCTTGAGGTAACGCCCGTACTTGTTCTCGTGGTTGCCCGGAACGCACAGCGCGTTGCCCGACTTCACCATCGCCATGACGCGCCGCAGCACGCCCGGGCTGTTCGGGCCGCGGTCGACGAGGTCGCCGACGAAGACGGCGGTACGGCCGTCCGGGTGGACGCCGTCGACGTAGCCCAACTTGCCCAGCAGCGACTCCAGTTCGGAGGCGCAGCCGTGGATGTCGCCGATGATGTCGAACGGGCCGGTGAGGTGGGTCAGGTCGTTGAAGCGCTTCTCGGTGACGACGGTGGCGTTCTCGACGTCCTCCACGCCTCGCAGGACGTGCACCTTGCGGAAGCCCTCGCGCTCCAGATGCCTGAGCGAGCGGCGGAGTTCGCGGGTGTGCCGCTGGATGACCCGGCGCGGCATGTCGGCCCGGTCGGTGCGGCCCGCGTTACGCTCGGCGCACACCTCCTCAGGCACGTCGAGCACGATGGCGATCGGCAGCACGTCGTACTGCTTGGCCAGGTCGATCAGCTGCCGTCGGGCGTCCTGCTGCACGCTGGTGGCGTCGACGACCGTCCGGCGGCCGGCGGCCAGGCGCTTGCCCGCGATGTAGTGCAGGACGTCGAAGGCGTCCCGGGTCGCGCTCTGGTCGTTCTCGTCGTCGGAGACCAGGCCCCGGCAGAAGTCGGAGGAGATGACCTCGGTGGGCTTGAAGTTCCGGCGGGCGAAGGTGGACTTGCCGGAGCCGGAGGCGCCGACGAGTACGACGAGGGAGAGGTCGGTGACGGGCAGGACCCGTCCCTCGGTTGCGCGGGTGGTGGTCTCGCTCATGCGACCTTCGCCTCCTTCACGTTCACGTCGTTCTTCTCAGCACCGGCACCTGTCTCGGCTGTGCTCATCTCGGCTTTGCCCATCTCGAACACGGCCATCTGGGTGGGCGGCCCCACCTCCGGGTCGTCGGGCCCGACAGGCACGAACTCCACGCCGTACCCGTGCCGTTCGGCGACCGCTTCCGCCCAGGCCCGGAACTCCTCACGCGTCCACTCGAAGCGGTGGTCACCGTGCCGGACGTGCCCGGCCGGGAGGGACTCCCAGCGGACGTTGTACTCGACGTTCGGGGTCGTCACCAGAACCGTCCGCGGGCGGGCGGCGCCGAACACCGCGTACTCCAGGGCGGGCAGCCGGGGCAGGTCGAGGTGCTCGATGACCTCGCTGAGCACGGCGGCGTCGTAGCCCTTGAGCCGGTTGTCGGTGTAGGCGAGGGAGCTCTGGAAGAGCTTCACGCGCGAGGCCTGCCGCTCCCCCATCCGGTCCAGCTTCAGCCGCCGCCCGGCGATGGTCAGCGCCCGCATCGACACATCCACGCCCACGATCTCGGTGAACGCCGGGTCCTTGAGCAGCGCCTGCACCAACTGCCCCTGCCCGCACCCGAGATCGAGCACGCGCGCGGCACCGGACGCCTTCAGCGCGGTGATGATCGCGTCCCGCCGCTGCACGGCGAGCGGGGTCGGCTTCTCCTCCGTCTCCCCCTCCGCCTCGACGGCGTTGTCGATGTCCTCGACCTCGCTGTCGTCGGCCTCCGCGAGCCGGACCAGCTCCAGCCGCTCCATCGCCTCCCGGGTCAGCGACCAGCGGCGCGACAGATACCGGCTGGTGATCACCTTCTGCTCCGGGTGGTCCGGCAGCCAGCCCTCACCGGCCCGCAACAGCTTGTCGACCTCGTCGGAGGCGACCCAGTAGTGCTTGGCGTCGTCGAGAACCGGCAGCAGGACGTACAGATGCCTCAGGGCCTCGGCGAGGGTCAGCGCCTCCGACTCCAGGACGAGCCGCACATACCGCGAGTCACCCCACTCGGGGAACCGCACGTCCAGCGGCACCGGCTCGGCGGTCACCGCCCAGCCGAGCGGCTCGAACAGCCGCTGTACGAGTGCGGCGCCGCCCCGGGCCGGAAGCGAGGGCACCTCGATCCGCAGGGGCCGCGCCTGCGCCGGAAGGCCCGGCCGCGCGTTGCACACGCCGCGCATGGCGCTGGAGAACACACTGCTGAGCGCGACAGCGAGCAGCGAGGAGGCGGCATACGGCCGGTCGTTGACGTACTGCGCCAGCGCCGCGTCGGGAGCGCCGCCCCGCCCCTTCCCCTTGCCCTGCCGGACCAGCGCCACCGCGTCGACCTCCAGCAGCAACGCGGCCGTGCAGCGCTCGGTCTCCGCCTCCGGGTAGAGGACGTGCGCCTTGCCGTAGGAGGTGGAGAACGCCTGCGATTTCTCGGGATGCTTGTGCAGCAGGAAGCCGAGATCGGTGGCCGGACGTTCCGGAGTGCCGGTGGTGGTGATGGTCAGGAACACGGTGGGTGACCTTGGAGTAGTGGGCTGAACTGCGGATACGCCCACCGTACAGAGCGGTCCACGGCAACACCCGAGAATTTTCGCTAGCCTCCGAACGTCCGGGCGTTCGAACGACGTACGACTGAGCGCCGGCGCATGAGTATGCGTATGAGGATGCGTATGCGTACGCCCAGAAGCGGAGGCCCTCACGTGACAGACGCCGGATTACGCGCGCCCCAACTCGACACCAGCAAGCCGCACTCGGCCCGCATGTACGACTACTTCCTCGGCGGGAAGGACAACTACCCGGTCGACGCGGAGGCGGCCGAGCAAGTGGTCTCCCTCTTCCCCGCCGTGCGGGAGATGGCGCGGACCAACCGCTGGTTCATGCACCGCGCCTCCCGACTGCTGGCCGAACGCGGGGTCCGCCAGTTCCTCGACATCGGAACCGGAATCCCCACCGAGCCGAACCTCCACCAGATCGTGCAGGGGATCATCCCCGGGGCCCGTGTGGTGTACGCGGACAACGACCCGATCGTCCTCCGGCACGCCGAGGCCCTGCTGCACAGCACACACGAGGGAAAGACCGCCTACGTCCACGGCGACGTACGGGAACCGGGAAAGATCCTCGCGGCGGCGCGCCAGACCCTCGACTTCACCCAGCCGATCGCCCTGTCCCTCGTGGCGCTTCTGCAGCTGGTGCCGGACGACGACCAACCGGCCCGGATCGTGAGCGAGTTGATCGAGCCACTCGCGCCCGGAAGTTACGTGACGCTGTCGCACGCCACGGGGGACTTCGATCCGGAGACCTGGGAGCGCGTCGTCGAGGTGTACCGCAGAGGCGGCACCCCGGCCCAGGTGCGATCGCGCGAGACGTTCGCGGCCTTCTTCACGGGCCTCGACCTTCTCGACCCCGGGGTGGCACTGGCCGCGGCCTGGCACCCCGAGCTCGGCGACCAACCGGGCGGCGAGGACATACCGCTGTACGTGGGGGTCGCCCGCAAGCCCTGAAAGCGGCGCCCGGCGGATCGCGCCACACGACCCGATCCGCCGGAGTACACACCCATCACCCCTGTCAGCCCTACGACAGCTGCGACTGAACCTGCGAGGAGATCAACTCCAGGTGGTCCAGGTCAGCCAGATCGAGGACCTGGAGATAGACCCGCTGCGCCCCGACCTCCTGGTACCGGCCGATCTTCTCCACGACCTCGTCCGGGGAGCCGGCCAGCCCGTTGAGCTTCAGCTCGTCGACCTCACGCCCGATGGCGGCGGCGCGCCGGGCGACCTCCTGATCGTCCTTGCCCACGCACACGACGAGGGCGTTCGAGTAGACGAGGTCGTCACCCTTGCGGCCGGCCTCCTCGGCGGCAGCCCGCACCCGCCCGAACTGTCGCTCACTGTCCTCGACCGAGGCGAACGGCATGTTGAACTCGTCGGCGTACTTGCCTGCCAGCCGCGGGGTACGGGTGGCGCCGTGGCCGCCGATGAGCACCGGGATCTTGTCCTGGGCGGGCTTGGGCAGGGCAGGCGACTCGCTCAGCGTGTAGTGCTCGCCCTTGAAGTCGAAGGTCGCCCCGACCTCGGTCGCCCACAGCCCCGTGACGATGGCGAGCTGCTCCTCCAGCCGCCCGAACTTCTCCTTCGGGAACGGGATGCCGTACGCCTTGTGCTCCTCCTCGAACCAGCCCGCGCCCAGGCCGAGTTCGACGCGCCCGCCGGACATCTGGTCGACCTGGGCGACCTGGATGGCGAGCACACCGGGCAGCCGGAACGTGCCGGCGGTCATCAGGGTGCCGAGTCGAATCCGCTTGGTCTCCCGTGCGAGACCGGCAAGTGTGATCCAGGCGTCGGTGGGCCCGGGAAGTCCGTCCCCACCGCCCATCTTCACATAGTGGTCGGACCGGAAGAAGGCATCGAAGCCGAGGTCCTCCGCGGCCTTCGCCACGGTGAGAAGGGTGTCGTAGGTGGCCCCCTGCTGGGGCTCGGTGAAGATGCGAAGATCCATGACTCCATCCTGCACGCCTCGACGGCCGTCAACCCCACGGGTCCCCCTGTCCCCTCCGTCCCCGGTCGAGTGAATTCCGTCAACGCCCATGCCGCCCCCTGCCCGGGCCAGTGACCGCCCCCGACGGTGATCGTTGGCTCGAACGGAGCCGGACCGCCCGGCGCCCGCCCCCGCCTTTTCGACCGCCGGGGCGTCATCGTGTCGGCCCACTGGCATTGGGGGGCCGGAGCCCCGAGGAGGCCGTCATGTCCGAGGAATTCGCGCCACAGCACACCACTGGCGCCGGGCAGCCCAAAGGACTGCTGCAGCAGATGGAGGAGCTGATGGCGGCCCTGAACGCGGACCTGTCGGCCCTCGACGCGGACCTGCAGTCGACCGGCGCCCAACGCCAGGACGAGGCCGGCTGACGTCGCGCCCAGCGGGGGCGCCTTCTCTCGCCCCCGCCGCCCCTACCCGTCCCATCCCCAGGGGCCCCGCCCCTTCCACCCCGCCAAGGGGCTCCGCCCCCTGGACCTCCATCGGCCTGCGGCCTCGTCCTCAAACGCCGGACGGGCTGGAGATGCCCGGACCGGCACCGAAAACGGCCGCCGACGCCGCGAGGCGAGGCCCGCAGGTGGGTGAGGGCTAGGGGCGGAGTCCCCTCGGCTCACGGGAACTGGGGACGAAGTCCCCTCAGCTGGGGGCCGATGGCCCCACGAGCCCGCAGTCGCCCACGGCGGCAAGGGGACGCGTCGGGGGGTGTCCGCCCGCAGAGTCCGGTGTCAAGAAACGGCCCCTCCCGCGCAAGGCCCACCACCGGACCGAGGACGGACACCCCCCGACGCGGCCCCGACCCCCCACCCACCCGCACGCGCCACGCGAACCCCCACCGGACACCAGCGGGCCGCCGCAGGCACCTCAGGGGCGCGGGGCTGTGTCGAATGTGCGGCTACCGCCGCGTGGGCGCGACCAGCCCCCACCCACCGCAACAGGCCGCCGCAGGCACCCCCCACCCAACCGCCGGAGGCACCCGCGGGCGAGCTACCCCGCCTCCGGCACCACCTCATCCCGATCCGCAAGTCTCCGCAGCATCTCCAGCACCCGATCCCGAGACTCGTCCGCCGCGTCGATCGCTTCCATGCACTGCCAGTACGTAGCCTCGTCATCCGCCCCGCTGGCCATCCCGACGAGAGCGATCCCGATCTCCCCCAGCAGGCTCCCCAGATGCATCAGCGCCTGCCGCGCGTCACCCAACTCCGTGAGCTGGGCCGCACGTAAGCCCCCCTCCGCCAGATCCGGCGTATCCAGGACCCCGCACCCACGCCCGGCCAACTCCGTCAACCCGAGCGCCTCGCCCCGCAGTTCAGGTGGGCCGAAGACCGCAAGCCGGCTGCCGATCGCCTGAGCGAGGGCCTGCGCCTGCCATACCTCGGTCATCATCTCCGTTACGCCCTTGCTCCCCGCCAGCGCCCGCCTGCTCGTCACGATCAGCCGCACCGCGTCCATCCGCAGTCCCCGTCTGTCCCGACGCGCTGCCCACGCGTCCGCCCGAACTCCCTTGTCCACTACCCAGAGTGAAGGCCCCTGAGACGAAAAGCCAGAGGAAGACGGAAATCTGCGGACAACTTTTCGGCTACGGCCCGCTGAACGGATACACAGAGTGAAAATGGACGGCACCCCTCCCCTCCCACGCCCGAGCCCCCCCCACCCCCGCCAGAGCTCCCCGCCACCGCACCCCACTACGGCGCCGGAAACCTCCGCTCGTTCCGATCGATCTTCGCGTCCAACGCCGCCAACGGATCGATCCCGAGCACCTCGCACAGCTGCAACAGATACGCCAGCACGTCAGCGACCTCATCGGTCACCCGCCCCGCGCTCTCGGCGTCGTCCATCACCCGCGCCGACTCCTCCGGCGTCATCCACTGGAAGATCTCCACCAGTTCGGACGCCTCGACACTGAGCGCCGCGACGAGGTTCTTCGGTGTGTGATACGGCTGCCAGTCGCGCGCGGCAGCGAACTCGGCCAGCCTGCGCTGCAGCTTGGCCACATCAAGAGGTTCGGTCACGGCTCCAGGTGTACCACCGTCAGGCGACCCCCCTCCGCGACCCCCGCCGCCTCGGCTGTCCCGGCCACCCCGGCCGCCCCGGCCGCCCCCGCCGCCTCCATCGCCCCCGTAACCCCCGCCACGTCACTCAAGGCCCCCACCACCCGAATATGCCCTCGCTCACACATCCGCGCCGCCAGCCCCACCAACTCCCCCCGCTGCCCCGGATCCAGCCCCCGGTCAAACCCATCCACCAGCACACTCAACGTCTGCATGGCCGCGGGCACCTCCCCCGCCGGATCGACCTCCAGCACCCCGGGCCCCGTCAACAGCACCAACGACAGCGCGAGATACCGCAGCTCCCCCTCCCCCAGCCGCCCGAGCTCCGTGCGAACCCCGTCCCCCCGGTCGAGCACCCCCCGCACCGTCCCGTCCCCCACCACCTCGGCGACCACATCCGCCACCTCCCCCGCACACCCCGCCCGCACCGCCGCCACGAGCTGCGCATGCCGCCGCCCGCACTCGGCACGGGTGCGCCACAGCACCTCGGCAAGGTTGTCGCAGCTCCCGAGCAACCGCCCGGACCCGATCGGCACGGGCCCCCGCATCCGCTCGGGCCGAGGATCACAGGCGAAGACCGACCGCAACGCCACGACCATCTGCTCCGCGGCGGCGAGCACCCGCCGCTGCCCGTCCGTCTTCCCGGCCACCCGCAGCGGCAACAGCGCCGTTCCGAGCCGGTCGTCGGGCAGCGGCGCCCGCGTCACCGGCGACTGGCCGGCCGTATGCCAGGCGGCCTGCACGTAGGGCCGGCCCGGATCACGCAGGGCCGTCTCCAGCAGGACGAGCCCGCCCGCGCTCAGCCGCTCCCCCACGATCCGCAGGTCGGGTTCGGCCTGCACGGCGACATCGAGCCGCACGGGCCCCTCGGGACCGTCGGCGATGCACCCGATACGGAAGCCGCGTCGCCGCTGCGCATCGGGCCGGGCCCGTTCCGGAACGCACGCGACCGGGTCGGGGAACACCTCCCCGACCACGGCGCCCCCACCGAGCCGGGCCAGCGCCTCGTACGCCCGTAACGCGGTCGTCTTCCCGCACCCGCTCGGCCCGGCGAAGAACGTGAGCGCCCCGACCGGCAGCGCGACCCGCCGATGCCCGGCGAACGCGGACAGCCGCAGCTCGGTGACCTGAGGCCGCCCGGGACACGCCTCGCCGCCCGCCGGGCGCACCGGAGGGGACGCACCCACACGGCGCCCCTGTGACGGCACGGACACGACACCGGAGACAGACGACGACACGGCCATGTCCGGACCGTAGGCCCACGACGCTCAGGCGAACCGTTCCCCCGCGGCGCCCTTCCTACGATCGAGGGACCACCCACACCAGGCGTCCTCCCAGGCACCGCCCCAGCACTGCCGAGTACCCGGCACGATCAGGTACCCGGCACCCCCGCGCCCTCCATCAACCCGCTCACCTCGGTCCCGGGCGGCGTCAGCAGAAACACGTTCCGGTCCACCCGATGCATCCCGCTCGCCAGCCCGAAGACGACACCCGTGCTGAAGTCCAGCACGCGCTTGGCGACCTCGGTCTCCGCCCCTGTCAGATCCAGCAGCACCGGAATCCCGGCCATCAGTGTCTCGGCGACATCGCGGGCGTCCGCGAAGACGTTGACCCGCAGGACGACGAACCGGCGGCGCGGCTCCGTCACCGCCTCCGGGGACACTCGGTGGTCCACCGCGGACGGCCAGGCGTCACGGCCGCGCAACGGCACGACCTGGGCGAGCCCCTCCCACTGTTCATCGGTGACGTCGTGGCTGTTCACCGGCTCCCCCCGACCTGACTCGCCTTCAATGCCTGCACCAGCCAATTCTTACGCCAAGTCACCCGTTCGGCCCAACAGCGACACGGTCCGCGACCGCACGGAACCGTCCCGCACGGACCGATCCACCCCCGGCTCACCCCCGTCGCGCCCTCGTCTCACCCCGTCCCGCCCCCCTCGCAACGCCTCGCAACGCCTCACATCGCCTCACATCGCCCTCTCGGCGACTGTGTGGCCGACGTAACTCCTCATGATCAAGGGATGTGACATCGACGTAACGGGCAATTCGTACGCTTCACTCACCACCCCGACCGCCGGAGAAGGGCAGCGCGTGATCTCGACCACCTCCCCGACTCAGGTCCGGACGGTCTGCACGTACTGCGGGGTCGGCTGCGGAATCCTGCTGGACGTCGGGATGGGGCCCGACGGGCGGCGTACGGTCCTGAAGGCGTCCGGTGACAAGGCGCACCCGGCGAACGCCGGCCGGCTGTGCACCAAGGGCGCGACCACGGCCGACATGCTCGCCGCGCCCGGGCGGCTGACCACCGCGCTGGTCAGGGACGACCGGGGCGAGGAGCCGGCGCCCTCCTCGGTCGCCGACGCCATCGCGGCGACCGCCCGCAGGCTCCGCACGATCATCGACGAGCACGGGCCGGACGCGGTCGCCTTCTATGTGTCCGGGCAGATGAGCCTGGAGGCCCAGTACCTGGCGAACAAGCTGGCCAAGGGGTTCGTCCGCACCAACCAGATCGAGTCGAACTCGCGGCTGTGCATGGCCAGCGCCGGGGCGGGATACAAGCTGTCGCTCGGTGCCGACGGGCCGCCCGGGTCGTACGAGGACTTCGACAAGGCGGATGTCTTCCTCGTCACCGGCTCGAACATGGCGGACTGCCACCCCATTCTCTTCCTGCGGATGATGGAGCGGGTCAAGGCGGGCGCGAAACTCGTCGTGGTCGATCCGCGACGCACCGCCACCGCCGCCAAGGCCGACGTGTTCCTCCAGCTCAAGCCGGGCACCGACCTCGCCCTCCTCAACGGACTTCTGCACCTGCTCGTCGAGAACGGCCACACCGACCCCGACTTCATCGCGGCCCACACCGACGGCTGGGAGGAGATGCCCGCCTTCCTCGCCGACTACGCGCCGGCCGCCGTCGCGGAGATCACGGGGATCGACGAGAACGACCTGCGCACCGCCGCCCGGCTGATCGGCGAGGCGGGTGAGTGGATGAGCTGCTGGACGATGGGGCTCAACCAGTCCACGCACGGCACCTGGAACACGAACGCCCTGGTCAACCTGCATCTGGCCACCGGCGCCATCTGCCGCCCGGGCTCCGGTCCCTTCTCGCTCACCGGGCAGCCCAACGCCATGGGCGGGCGCGAGATGGGGTACATGGGGCCCGGGCTGCCGGGGCAGCGGTCCGTTCTGGTCGACGCCGAGCGGGACTTCGTCGAGGAGCTGTGGGAGCTGCCGCCGGGCACGCTGCGCGCCGACGGGGTGGGCAAGGGCACCGTCGAGATGTTCCAGAAGATGGCCGACGGTGAGATCAAGGCCTGCTGGATCATCTGCACCAACCCCGTCGCCTCGGTCGCCAACCGCCGTACGGTCATCGAAGGGCTGGAGGCCGCCGAGTTCGTCGTCACGCAGGACGTCTTCGGTGACACCGAGACCAACGCGTACGCCGATGTCGTGCTGCCCGGCGCCATGTGGACCGAGGGTGAGGGCGTCTTCGTCAACAGCGAGCGCAATCTGACGCTGACCCGTCCGGTGGCCGACCCGCCCGGGGAGGCGATGGCCGACTGGCGGATCATCGCGGCCGTCGCGTGCGCGATGGGGTACGAGAAGGGGTTCTCGTACGAGAGTGCCGAGGACGTCTTCGAGGAGATACGGCGGGCATGGAACCCGGTGACCGGCTGGGATCTGCGCGGGGTGACGTACGACAGGCTGCGCAGCACGCCCGTGCAGTGGCCGGCGGCCGATGTGGAGGGGCCCCACCGCAATCCGATCCGGTACGTCGACGCGGACGGCGGGCTGCGCTTCCCCACCGCGAGCGGACGGGCCGCCTTCCACGCGCGGCCGCACATGCCGGCCGCCGAGATGCCCGACGACGACTACCCCTTCGTACTGAACACCGGGCGGGTGCAGCACCAGTGGCACACGCTGACCAAGACCGGGCGGGTCGCCAAGCTCAACAAGCTGAACCCGGGGCCGTTCGTGGAGGTGCATCCGCAGGACGCGCGTGAGCTGGGGATCACCGACGGGGACCGGGTGGAGGTCGCCTCGCGGCGGGGGCGGGCCGTGCTGCCGGCGGTCGTGACCGATCGGGTGCGGCCCGGGGGCTGTTTCGCGCCGTTCCACTGGAACGACCTGTTCGGGGAGTATCTGAGCGTCAACGCGGTGACGAGCGACGCGGTGGACCCGATCTCCTTCCAGCCGGAGTTCAAGGTGTGCGCCGTGTCGCTGGCGAAGGTCAGCGAACCGGCGCCGCCCCCGGTTCCCGCCGAGCCGGAACCCGCCGCGGTGATCGTCCCGACCTCCGTCACCCCGGGCGCCAACCCCTTCGGGCTCGACCCCGCCCCGCCGCCCGTCCTGACCGCCCAGGAACGCCTCTATCTGACCGGCTTCCTCGCCGGCATCGAGACCGGCGCGCCCGGCATCCCTGTCCTGCCGCCGGACGCGCCCTTCAGCCCCGAGCACGCGATGTGGGTCAACGGCGTCCTCGCCGGCATGTACTCACGGTCGGCGGCCGAGCCCGCCATCGCGCCCACGCCCGGCCGTGAGGTCGTCGTGCTGTGGGCCTCGCAGACCGGCAACGCCGAGGAGTTCGCCACCGCCACCGCCCAGCGGCTGGGCGCGGCCGGGCACCGGGCCACCCTGGTGGGCATGGACGAGACCGACGTCGGCGCGCTGGCCCGCACGGCCGACCTGCTCTTCATCACCAGCACGTTCGGCGACGGTGACGCGCCCGACAACGGGTCGGGCTTCTGGGACACGCTGGCCGAGGAGGGCGCTCCACGGCTGGACGGTGTGCGGTACGCGGTGCTCGCCTTCGGCGACTCGTCGTACGACGACTTCTGCGGGCACGGGCGTCGGCTCGACGCCCGGCTGGACGAACTGGGCGGGGTGCGCCTGGCCCCCCGTACGGACTGCGAACCGGACTACGAGCCGTCCGCCGACGCGTGGCTCGACCAGGTCGTCACGGCACTGGGCGGCACGGCGGCCCCCGCTGCCGCACCCGCTTCCGTACCGGCCGCCGAGAAGCCGAAGGCCGGTCCCAGGCCCGCCCCCGCCACCGCCCGCCTCGTCGGCAACCGGCTGCTCAGCCGCACCGGTGCGGGCAAGGAGGTCCGGCGCTTCACCTTCGACACGAGCGGGACCTCGCTGACGTACGAGGCGGGCGACGCGCTCGGCGTGCGGCCGGTCAACTCGCCCGCCCTGGTGGAGGAGTGGCTGGCGGTCACCGGCGTCGACGGTTCGGCGGCCCTGGAGCTGGACGGCGTCGGCGCCACCTCCTTCGCCGAGGCCCTGCGCCGGCACCTGGACATCACGAGGATCACCCCTGACCTGCTCCGCTTCGTCGCCGAGCGGGTCCGTGACGACCGGGAGCTGCGTCGGCTGCTGCGGCCCGACAACAAGGACGGTCTGGCACAGTGGAGTTGGGGGCGGCAGGCGGTGGACGTCATCGCCGAGCACCCGGTGCGGGCGGGCGCCGAGGAGTGGGCCGGGGTGCTCAGGAAGCTCCAGCCGCGCCTGTACTCCATATCGTCCAGCCCGCTCGTCGACCCGCACAGCGTCTCGCTGACGGTCTCCGTCGTGCGCTACGAGAACCTGCACGGCCGGCCGCGCGGCGGTGTCTGCTCCCCCTTCCTGGCCGACGCCGAGCCGGACACCGAGGTGCCGGTCTTCGTCCAGCGCTCCCCGCACTTCCGGCCGCCCGCGGACGCCGCGACGCCGATGGTGATGGTCGGCCCGGGTACCGGGGTCGCGCCCTTCGTCGGCTTCCTCCAGGAGCGGCGCGCGCTCGGGCACCGGGCGCCCAACTGGCTGTTCTTCGGGGAGCAGCACCGGGCCAGCGACTTCTACTACGAGGAGGAGCTGACCGAGCTCCTCGACGAGGGCACGCTCGCCCGCCTGGACACCGCGTTCTCCCGTGACCAGCGCAGCAAGGTGTACGTCCAGGACCGGATGCGCGAACACGGCCCGGAGCTGTGGCGCTGGCTGCAGGACGGCGCCCACTTCTACGTCTGCGGTGACGCCTCGCGCATGGCCAAGGACGTGGACCAGGCGCTCCGCGACATCGCGGTCGCGCACGGCGGGCTGGAGGAGGCCGAGGCGGCGGCGTATGTGAAGCAGCTGGCGGCGGCGAAGCGGTACGTGCGGGACGTGTACTGACGACGCCCTGCGTATCCGGCGCGAGGCCTACGCAAGGGGCCTGCATGAACCAGTACTGGACGGTCGTACGCGGCCCGGCCACGCTGTCCGCCCGCGCGACGGCCCGCTATGAACTCCGGCCGCCCACAGGGAGGTTCGTCCTGCCCCCTCGGCCGGGTGTACGGATCCGGCTGCGGGCCTTCACGGCCGTACCGCAGACGCTGTCGAGCACCGACGTCAGGCTGTGGCGGTCCGGGTGAAGCGGAGGGTGCCGGCGACCGTGGTGAGGCCACGGATCATGCCGAGCTGGTTCCAGCCCATGCCGAACTGCTCGCGGTCGACGGTGAACTCGGCGTCCAGGGTGAGCGCCTCGGCGTCCACGCCGACGAGGCGGGCGGTGAAGGTCTTGGGGCGGCTGACACCGCGGACGGTGAGCTGACCGACGACGTGTACGGCGTCGCCGTCGCGCAGCTCGGCGCTGCGGACCGAGAAGGTGATCTCGGGGTGGTTGGCGGTGTCGAAGAAGTCGGCGGAGCGCAGGTGCTCGTCGCGCTTGGCGCTGCGGGTGTCCAGGGAGGCGACGTCCAGGGTGATCGTGCCGACGGCGGAGCCGTCGGGCCGCACCTCGCCGTTGCCGGTGACGGCGTCGAAGGTGCCCTTCACGGTCATCAGGCCCCAGAACGTCCTGTGCCGGACGGCGACGGTGGAGGCGCTGGGGTCGAGCTGCCAGGTTCCGGTTTCGACGGCAACGGTCATGATCTTTCACTCCTGGGCATCGGGGCGGTATCCGGGCGATCGGCTTCGTAGTCCAAATTTGGATGACCCCACGCTAGCCGATACTCCAATTTTGAACAACAGCTACACTCGAAATCATGGCCAACTTCTCCGACTGCCCCTCTGCCTCCGGTGACGGACTCCTGCCCGTCGAGCTGCACGCCTGGATGCTGATGCTGGCCGCGACGGGGGCCGTCGAGCAGGAGCTGCGCGGCGTCGTCAAGGAACGGCTGGACATCTCGCACGACGAGTTCCTGGTCCTGTGCCTGCTCGCGGGGGACCCCGGGGAGGCCCTGCGCATGACGCGGATCGCCGAGCTCCTGGGCCGCCCCAAGACCCGGCTCACCTACCAGATCGCCTGCCTCCAGCACGCCGAGCTGGTCACCCGCAAGTCGGTCTGCGGGGACAAGCGGGGCGTCGAGGTCGCCCTCACCGAGAAGGCCCGGAGCCTGCTCAAGGAGGCCTCCGGGGTTCTCGCCGAGACGGTCAAGGAGGCGCTGGCGCGGTTCATGGGGCCCACCCAGCGCGAGGCGATGTGCGCGCTGATGCCCGACTTCGCGGCCGAGGCGACGCCGGAGTAGCCGCCGGTTCGGGGCGCCGGGCGGTTGCCGGTGCGGTGGCGGGTACCCGGGCGGGGCTCGCCACCGACACCGAGGAGGGGTTCATGGGGACCTCGGACCTGCCCGCCCCCGTCGTACGTCGCGGGGCGGCTCCCCCGCCGGATGCGGCCGCCCTGGAGGCCGCGCTGCGCCGGCGCGTCGACGGGGAGGTCCGGTTCGACGCGGGGAGCCGGGCCGCGTACTCCACCGACGCCTCGAACTACCGCCAGACGCCGATCGGCGTGGTCGTACCGCACACCCCCGAGGCGGCCGCGGAGGCGGTGGCCGTGGCCCGGGAGCACGACACGCCCGTGCTGTCGCGGGGCGGCGGGACTTCTCTGGCCGGGCAGTGCGCCAACACGGCCGTGGTCATCGACTGGTCGAAGTACTGCACGGGCCTGGAGTCGGTCGACGTCGAGGCCCGTACGTGCGTCGTCCAGCCGGGGATCGTCCTCGACGAGCTCAACCGCCGACTCGCCCCGACCGGGCTGCGCTTCGGCCCCGAACCGGCCACCCACGCCAACTGCACCATCGGCGGCATGATCGGCAACAACTCCTGCGGCGCCACCGCCCAGGCGCACGGCAAGGTCGTCGACAACATCGCCCGCCTGGAGGTGCTCCTCTACGACGGCACCCGCTTCTGGTGCGGGGAGACGAGCGACGAGGAGTACGCCGAGATCGAGCGGCAGGGCGATCTGCGAGCCACCGTCTACCGGCGGTTGCGCGCCCTGCGCGACACCCACGCCGACGACATCCGCCGCCGCTTCCCGCGGATCCCCCGCCGGGTCTCCGGCTACAACCTGGACTCGCTCCTCACCGAGCACGGCTTCGACGTCGCCGGGCTGCTGGTCGGCAGCGAGTCGACGCTGGTCACCGTCCTGCGGGCGGAACTGGAGCTGGTGCCGGTGGTGAAGGAACGCACGCTGGTGGTGCTGGGCTTCCCGGACATCGCGCTCGCCGCGGACGCCGTACCGGAGATCCTGCCGTACGAGCCCATCGCGCTGGAGGGCGTCGACCGCCATCTGATCCACGACGAACGGCTCAAGCACCTCAACCAGCCGGCCCTCGCCGAGATGCCGGACGGAAACGCCTTCCTGATGGTGCAGTTCGGCGGCGAGACCGTCGAGGAGGCCGACGAGCACGCGCACCGGATGCTGGACGCACTGCACGAGTCCGAGCACGACGCGGAGGTCGCCTTCCTGGACGACCCCGGCCACGAGGACCGGCTCTGGCAGGTCCGCGAGGCCGGTCTCGGCGCCACCGCGCACATCCCCGACCACCCGGACACCTGGGAGGGCTGGGAGGACTCGGCGGTGCCGCCGGAGCGGCTCGGCGAGTATCTGCGGCGGCTGCACGGCCTGTTCGAGGAGTTCGGCTACGAGAGCGACACCGGGCCCAGCCTCTACGGCCACTTCGGCCAGGGCTGCGTGCACACACGGATCCCCTTCGGCCTGTACAGCGCCCAGGGGGTGGCCGACTACCGCCGGTTCATGGAGCGGGCGGCCGATCTCGTGGTCGAGTTCGGCGGGTCCTTCTCCGGTGAGCACGGGGACGGACAGAGCCGGGGCGAGCTGCTGCCGCGGATGTTCGGTCCGGAGCTGGTGAAGGCGTTCGGACGGCTCAAGGGCATCTTCGACCCGGCCGACCGGATGAACCCCGGGAAGGTCGTGGCGCCGTACCGGCTCGACGAGAACCTGCGCCTCGGCGGTGACTGGGCCCCGTACGCCCCCCGCGACCTGCACTTCGGCTTCCCGCACGACGGAGGGTCCTTCGCCGACGCCGCCAACCGGTGTGTGGGCGTGGGCAAATGCCGTCGCCTCGACACCGAGGGCGGCACGGTGATGTGCCCGTCCTACCAGGTCACGCTGGAGGAGGAGCACTCCACGCGGGGCCGGGCCAGGCTGCTGTTCGAGATGCTCGACGGGCACGGCGACAGCGCGATCCGCGACGGCTGGCGTTCGCAGGCGGTCAAGGACGCCCTCGATCTGTGCCTGTCCTGCAAGGGCTGCAAGAGCGACTGCCCGGCCGATGTCGACATGGCGACGTACAAGGCGGAGTTCCTTTCCCACCACTACGCGGGACGGCCGTGGCGCAGGCCGCGGTCCGATCTGTCGATGGGGTGGCTGCCGGTCGCCGCCCAGGCTGTGGGCCGCGGCGGGCTCGGTCCGGTGGTCAACGCCCTCACCCACACGCCACCGCTGTCCCGGGCGGCGGTCGCGATGGCGGGCGTCGAGAACCGGGAAGTGCCGCTGTTCGCACGGCAGTCGTTGCAACGGTGGTTCGCCGGCCGTGAGGCGACCGGCTCCTCAGTCGGCTCCTCCGGTGCCGGGGAGCGCGGGAGCGTGTTGCTGTGGCCGGACACGTTCACCAACTTCTTCCATCCGCACATCGGGCAGGCGGCGGTCGAGCTGCTGGAGCACGCGGGCCGGCGGGTGACCATGCCCACCGAACCGCTGTGCTGCGGCCTCACATGGATCTCCACCGGTCAACTGGGCGTCGCCGAACGCGTCCTGACCCGTACCGTCCGCCACTTGGCCGATCATCTGCGGAACGGCGGTCTGGTGGTCGGCCTGGAGCCGAGCTGTACGGCCGTATTCCGGTCGGACGCGGCCGAGCTGTTTCCCGGCGACCGGGATGTGCGGCGGCTGGCGGAACAGACGGTGACACTGTCGGAGTTGCTCACCGAGCACAGCCCGGGCTACGAGCCCCCGCGGGTACCCGACCGCACGGCCCGCGCGCTGGCCCAGGTGCACTGCCACCAGCACGCCGTACTGGGCTGGGAGGCCGACGAGAAGCTGCTGCGCGACGCCGGGGTCGATGTCGAGCGACTGGATGCCGGCTGCTGCGGCCTGGCCGGCAACTTCGGCTTCGAGCAGGGCCACCTGGAGGTCAGCCGCGCCTGCGCGGAGCGTGCCCTGCTGCCGCGACTGCGGGCGGAGGACGCCGGCACGGTCGTCCTCGCGGACGGCTTCAGCTGCCGTACCCAGATCCACGAGTTCGACAGCGGCGGCCACGAGGGCGTCCACCTGGCCGAACTGCTGGCATCGGCACTGCCCTCGTCCGACGTGGCGGGCAGTGCGTACGGGGTGGCTCCGGGCGCCCGGCCGACACGTCCGGGGCGCGGGGCACGGGCTCTCGCGCCGGCTTGGGCGGGGGTGGTCGTGGGCGGGGCGCTCGCGGGGGTGGCGACGCGGATGGCTCGGCGGATTCGGGGGGTGCGGGGGATGCGGAGCTGAACGGGAGGGCAGCGGTCAACGGGGGGCGCCGGTGGACGGGAGCAGGCTTCGCCACTCGGGCGCTTGGGCGCCTGGGCGCCTCACTCCCCCGTCCTCCGCCTCGGCATGTGTGACGCTGCCGCGTCAGGCGGAAGGCGCCCCGGACAGGAACTCCACCTGGCCCGTGTCCAGCGAGTAGTAGGCACTGACCACGGCCAGGTTGCCCTTCTTCACGAGCGGGGCGAGATCGGCGTTGGTCCGCAGGTCGGCGGAGGTCTGCCTGATGTGGACGCGGGTCATGGCGTCGACCGGGTCCGCGTGCTTCTGCCGGGAGATCTCCTCGTACGCCGGGCGGAGGGCTTCGGCGATCGACTGGAGGTTGCCGGGCAGCGGCTTGTTGTCCTTGAGCGCCGTGTACGCCGCCTTGACCGCGCCGCAGCGCTGGTGCCCGAGGACGACGATCAGCGGGGTCGCCGCGGTCATGGGCCCGTACTCGACGGAACCGGTGACCACCGGGGAGACCACCTGTCCGCCGGTGCGCATCACGAAGAGGTCGCCGATCCCGGTGTCGAAGAGGAGCTCCGGCGGCACGCGGGAGTCGATGCAGGAGAGTATGACGCCGTACGGCTTCTGCTCCTCGGCGACGAACTGCCGCCGCCCGGGGTCACGGTCGGGGTGCTGCAGCGTCCCGTCCACCCAGCGCTTGTTGCCCTCCACCAGCCGCGCGAAGGCAGCCGACGGTGAGTCCGGCCGTGCGCCCGCCGCGGCGGAGGGAGTCGCCGCCGCTTCCACGACCGCGGGCTTCGGCGCGGACTTGGTGTCCGACTTCGACGAACAGCCGGTGATCACCGCCGCGGAGGCCAGCAGCCCTCCCGTGAGAAACGCTCTGCGCTGCGGCCGCGTGACCTTACCCATGGCACTCTTCCCTTCTGCAGTTCCCCCTGGTGGGGCGAGTGATGCCACTGTTGCGAAGGGGCGGTTAAGGCCCGTACAGGGCTGATGCAGCGCACGAGAAGCAGGCGTCCAAATCACGGAGAGTTCGCGCGAACGCCCCCCGGCCGAACTCCCGGCCGAACGTTCCCCGGGGGAACGGCGTCACAGCGGTAGCCGTATTCGAAGGGACTGCCTCCATGACCGCCAGGACTGCCAAGACCGCCCGTGCCGTATTCAAGACCGCCCTGATCGGAGGGCTGCTCTGCGCGGTCGCCGCCTGCGGCACGGAGACGCCGGCCTCCCACCAGGCCCCATGGCAGGAGCCCGACGCGTACACCTACACGCTCCGGTCGAGCGAGGGCGAGCGGGCCCTCATCGGCTCCTTCCGGATAACGGTCCGCGACGGCGCCGTGGCCAAGGCCGTGGGCCTCGACGACAGCGGCCGGCGCGTGGTCGCGGACCTCCCCGACGCGGTGCCCACCCTCGGAGAACTCCTCCGTGAACTGGAGCAGGCGCGGCGGGACGACGCGGACACGGCCGAGGCGGAGTACGCGGCCGACGGGCATCCGGTGCGGATCTCCCTGGACTGGGAGAAGAACGCGGTCGACGACGAGGCCCGTTATGTCATCGCCGACTTCGAGCGGGCTGCCGGGTGAGTCGCTCCAGCCCGGCGCACACCATTCACACCAGTTCGGGTTGCGGATCCGCTTGCCGTATCGGCGGGACCTTCGGCTCCCACAGTCTGGTGGTCCGTACGAAACCGAGGATCACCGAAGCCATCGCCAGAAGGAGAAGCGGCCCGAACACCAAAGGATGTTCCGCCATTTCGATCGGCAGAAAGCGATACGACACCAGGAGCGCGACGAAGACCGTCGTTCCGTAGGCGACCAGCTGGATTCCCGAGCGATCCCAGCCACGCGCCTGCGAGCGCAGAGCCGCCTCGATCGTGAGCGCGAACACCACGCCGGCCACCAGATCCACGCCGTAGTGATAGCCGAATCCCAGCGTGGCGCCGAGGGTGGCGACCAGCCAGAAGGTGCCCGCGTAGCGCAGGATCCTGGGCCCCCTGCGGGAGTGGACGAAGATCGTGAGAGCCCACGCCGTGTGCAGGCTGGGCATGCAGTTGCGTGGGGTGATCTCGTCGTACGGCATCGGGTGCGGGGCACTGACCGGCGGCAGGGTATCCGGCCACAGGTTGGCCAGCGCCCAGTGCTCGCCGCCGGTGCCGAATGCGCCGGTGCCATAGGCGAAGACCGGTCCGACCACCGGGAAGATCATGTAGATGCCCGGCCCGAGGAGGCCGATCACCAGAAAGGTGCGCACCAGATGGTGGGCCGGGAAGCGGCGCTCGACCGCCACGTTCCGCAGTTGGTACAGCGCGACGATGACCGCGGCCACCGCGAGCTGGACGTAGACGAAGTCGAGAACATGAGGGCCGACCGGTTCGGTGGCCCTGACCATCCGGCCCACCAGCCACGACGGGTTGCCCAGCGCGTGATCGGCGGTCGCCAGGTACGGGTCGAGCACGGTCGGGCGGGTCTTCGAGGTGATCAGCAGCCAGGTGTCACCGGTCTTGCGGCCGGCCACCAGCAGCAGCGCCAGCCCGACGCCCTTCAGCAGCAGGACACGTTCCGGGCCGGTGCGGCGCGTGACCGCGATGACCGCACAGCCCAGAATCACCCACAGCGCGCCATTGCCGAAGGGATGCCCCTCGGTCACCTTGATGCCGGCCGCCCACCGCACCAGCGCGATGGTGAGGTCGATTCCGAACGCGGCACCGACCGCGACAAGCCGTTGCCGCCAGGTGAGCACCACCATCATCAACGCCATACTGGCGTACAGGAGGAACCCCGATTTAGGGGGGAATATCACCTCTTGCAGCTGACAGGTCACGGGCCCCGGCAGGTCGTATCGGCGCGCCGCCATCTCCAGCACCGCGAGAAATCCGAGGGTCACGAGACCCGCCGCGACCCAAAGGATCACCCGCGGTTGAAGCCACGTGGCGAAGCTGCTTCTGCGTCTCGTTCGCGCTATTCGCGCTATTCGTGTTATTCGCGAAAATGTCCGCGTTGATATATTTATCAATTATTTGGTCGATTTACTGTGTATTGACGGGTAACGGAATGCGATCATTAGTTCGATCATGTTATCGGAGCGGTCAAGGGGGTCTCATCGGTCCCGGGGTGGCGCCCAGAGCTGGTCCAGGACCTCGTGGGGTACGACGCCGAAGCGGCCGTCGGGGTTGAGGTCTCACCTGGCTGTCGCGGGCCAGGGAATGCCGCCGGCGCCGGTCGCGTACCGGGCAGAACAGAACGTATGCGGTGGAGGTGACGGCGAAGCCCAGGCGGATCAGACCGCGGGCCGCGTCATAATGGTGAACCCGGCCGCGGCGAACGACTGCGGGGCACCGAGCAGAAACGGCAGCCAGACCACCCCGACCAGAGCCGCGCACCACAGCCCCGCGCGCAGCCACCGCCCTCTCGGCAGTGCGAGCAGCAGCGGCAGGAAGGCCGGCGCGGTCGGTTTGGAGTCCATGGCCAGGGCCAGGAAGATGCCCGTCGCGGCAGCGTCACCGCGGGTGAGGGCGCGGACGGCCAGGGCCGTGAAGAAAAGCGCCAGAACGTCATCGAGGTGGCCGAAACGGACGGCGACCTCGATCCACATCGGGATGAAGGCCAGTCCCGCGATCAACACCCGCTGCCGCAGCCGCTGGTGATTGGTCCCGGTGCCCAGGAAGTGCCAGGCGGCGCTGCGTCCGGCCACCACCAGGATCGTCAGACCGAGCACGGACATCACGCCGGCGGCGGGGCTGTTCAACCCCTTTCCCGAGCCCGTCGGGCAGTTCCTGGCCGCCGTACCGGGAGGAGGGACCAGGAGTGTCGGCCGTCAGCCGGCGGATCTGGTCGCCCTGCACGGTTCCTCAGGTCACGCGCTCGCGCCCCTCATTGAGATGGCTGGAAGGCAGGGCAGGTTCTCTCGGCGACCCGATCCGGGCTTCGGCATGGGAGTGAGGCGCAGCCCCGCTGGTCCGCCGAGCCGGACAGGTCTCCTCGCGGGATTGTCCGTGATCGGTAACAGACGGATCCTTCGCCCGCCTTACTCCCTCTTGCCGGATGCACAGGCCCCACAGCGACGGCGAGGAACAGAAGACATGGTGCGAAGTGGCGGACGGGGATGGTACGGCAAGGTGCTGGCGGCGGCGCTCGGAGTGACCGCGGTGGCCGCGGCGACCTCGTTCTGGAGCGCGCAACTCGGTTCCACCGGGGGACGGCCCGCCCAGTCAGGCGTCTCGGCGCCCGCCGCCAAGTCGCCCACACAGCAGGGCCGGAAGACGACACCCGTATCGGCGGAAATCGCGCATGCCTCGGACGGGGGTGCCCATAGCGTCAACATCACCATCGACGACGGACCGGACCCCGTCTGGACACCACAGGTCCTGCAGGTGCTGCGGGACAACGGCGTGAAGGCCACGTTCTGCATGGTGGGCACGCAGGCTCGCGCACACCCGGATCTCGTCAAGCAGGTGGTGGCGGCCGGGCACCTGCTCTGCGACCACACGGTTTCGCACGACGTCACCATGGACCGCAAGTCCGAGGCCTACCAGTCACAGCAGATCCTGGACGCCGAACGCATGATCACCGAGGCGTCCGGCGGCGTCCGCCCGCTGTACTACCGGGCCCCGGGAGGCGCCTTCACCCCCTACAGCCGCCACCTCGCCGCATCCCGTGGCATGCGCCCGCTCGGCTGGAACATCGACTCCAAGGACTTCGAACGCCCCGGCACGAGCACCATGGTCGCCACCGTCAAGAACGAGATCTCCAACGGCCCGACCCTCCTCTTCCACGACGCGGGGGGAGACCGCTCCCAGACGGTGGCCGCGCTGCGCGAGGTTCTGCCGTGGCTGAAGGAGCAGGGGTATTCCTTCGGCTTCCCGGTGCGCTGATCGCGGCGGGCCTTTCCAAGTCGCCGGTGCCTTCGAACCTCGCGTCGAAGCAGGCGTGGTCTCCGGCCGACCACGCAGTCGCCGGCAGCCCGGACCATCCGCGCGGCATCCCATGAAGCCGCAGGTCAGCCGCGCTTGCCGGTCTCCGGACGGCTTCCATGTCATGCGCCCTGCCCACGTTGGTCGTCAGTCGGGCCGTTGGGTGCGGTTCTCATGAGCGAGGCCGTCCGGGCGGGCAGGTGTGCGTGGGCCGAGGGGAAGGACCAGAGCCCGCAGCAGCACAGGGGCCGACGGACTGAGGACCATGGAATCCGGCGGCCGACGGATCGCCCCGATGTCGTGCCACCCCCACGACAGGAAGGCGCCGAGGGCCGGAGCGTCGGCTTGGTCGACCAGTGTCGCCCCGAGCGAGGCGTGGTGGTCGGCGAGCAGGCGTTGCTGGAGCCTGCGGGCGAGGCCGTGGTCGTCCGTATGGGGATGCACCACGATCTCGGTGATCGCGAAGACGTGCCCGGACGCGGTGAGCTGTTCGACGCTCTGTGGAAGGGTTCCGTCGAACCCCCTCCACCAGGTCCCCTCGCGCGGTACGGGGAATCCGTAGGCACACCCGGCGAAGGCCGTGTCCTCCGCGATCAGCAGGGCGAATCCGGCCCGCCGTATGTCGCCGGTGAGCCGCCGCAGAAACGCCTCCCGGTCTCGGTATTCCTGGCCTGCCCGCGCGCGTGAGGACTCCACGTACAGGTCGGCCAGGTCCTCCCGCAGGGTCTCGGCCTGCCAGCGGTTCAGTCGGCGCAGACGTACCGCGGGAGTCGATGTGCTTCCCCCGGCCACTGGCGGCTCCCGGCGGAGCGGACCCGTCACGGTGCACCGCCCGCGGCAGCGGGAACCCGGCGCGGCGGTGGCCGAACCGCGTGGAGCTCGAGGAAGGCGTTGAGTCCGCTGGCGTCGCAGAAGGTGACCGCCGTGAGATCCACGTCGGCGGCGCGGATGCCGTCGCGCACGCATGCGGCCAGTGCGGCGCGCACGAACGGGACGGTGGTGACGTCGATCTCTCCTGCGAGGGTGATCAGCGCGCGAGTGGTGTGGTCGTGCCGGTGGACGTTCAGTTGTGGGTGGCCCATGGCTCCTCGGTTCGTCGTACGAAGTACCCGTCGGAAAGTGCCGCGTGGCGGGGCCGGTCCGGCAACGGGGGTTCGCGAGCGCGGCGGCGGATGGCGGACCGGTCGTCCGGGATGCGCGCCATGGGATCGGACGGAAGGTCCGCGCCCGGCGGGCATCGTGTCCTGAAGGGATGCCGCCCGAGGCCCGGACGGCTTTGTCGGAAGCCTGGTCGGCGGACCGGGCCGGCGGGTCGGAGAATCAGTCGACCGGCCGACGATCGGCTTCGGGCGGACCACTCGTCGGTCTCCTTGGCTTGGTGCCGTCCCCGAGCCCGGGCAGCCCGGCTCGGAGGCACAGGACACGGGAAGGCCCCGGCCTGTCGTGTGCGGTGCGGCGGCCGGGGTCCTGGGCTGCGGTCTGTGCTTTCAGTTCGGTCGGTGCTGTCAGTTGGGTCGGTGCTGTCAATTCGGTCGGCTCGGTCTGTTCGGTCGGCTCGGGCCGTCCTCACGAGGGGCACGGCGGCGTGCGGTGCCGCTCGCTCCCGACCGGCCGCGGGCCTTCCGCGGAGCCAACGGGTCCGGTCCCGGGACCGGCATCCCGGAACGGCCGTAGTGGAAGGCGGCGATGCGCTCACTGTGCTGCAAGTTGAGCAAGTGGATGAGGAGCACCCCGAAGGCGATCACCGCAAGGACCACGACCACGGTCACGAATGTCTGCATGATCCTCACCTCCCCATCGGCTGAAGCGGCATCCCGGCGGTCACGGTCGGGATCCGGGGACGTGCGGCCGGATCGCGGGCCTCATGGCCTCCTTCGGAGTCCCAGACCGCTTCCACGGCCCGGTCCGTCTCGGACACCCTCCGAAGGCGCGCCGCCTCCTCCATCAACCGGCTGGCGGTCGACATGCCCAATGGGTCACTCGCGGCGGCCATCAGCCAGGCGGCCGAGACGGGAGCCGTCTGCGGCGGGACCACCAGGAGGTTCCAGCGGCCCATGCCGTACGAGAGCAACAGCAGTTCGTGCGGGTCCTGCTCGGCCAGGAACCAGCCCACCTTCACCACGTGCCCGGCGACGGGCACCTTGCGCGGTACGACCGGCCAGTGGGTGGGATTCACCGTGACCCGGGTGATCCGCCCCCACAACGGATCCAATACGGCCGTGAGGGAGGGGAGTTCGGCCCGGAGATCGCGGGAGCGGGGCCACCATGCGCCGTCCAGCAGAGCCGGTGCGGGGCCGGTGGGAGCGAGCGACAGACGGGGAGACGACGAGGAGAACGCACGGTCATCGGCTTCGGCTGTCGGCGGGAGGGAAATGGTCGCAATCATGACGCGAACCCTGCCCCGGGCCGGTCATGACCGGCCCGGCGTATTCAATCGCCGAAAACGACACGAGCCTGGAAGCCTGTGCGCGAAGTATCCTCGGTGATTTCAGCCTACTCCTCGGACAGGCCCGACGGACCGTTCGGTCAACGGAGAAAAGGTCCCATACGTCCCTGCACGAGGCCTGCGTCCCAGAGGCAACGTCCGAACAGGCCGTTACGCGACGACGACCCTTGCGACTGCCCTTGAGACCCCATGCCTCAACGGTGGACGCGTGGTTGCGGTCGACCGTGAGATGCTGTGCCGCTCCCCGGCCGTCGGCGAGTGCCGAGCCGTCCAGCATCCGCCAACGGCCCTCTTGTCGCCAGACGATTGACGATCTGCTTGACGACGGCGTACTCGGTGGCGTTGCCGGCGTTGTGGGTCCACAGGGTCAGGTGTTGCCATCGGCTCCCGAGCCGGCCGCGGGGCCACCGCCCCCGCAGCCCGCGCCCGGCGTCGCGGCGGTCAGCGCGGCTAGACTCGACACCGCGAGGCGCCTGGTTCTCGATTCCACGGGTTCCTCCGATTCACTGGGCACGGTCCTGCGAGACCGTGCCGGCTGCCGTTGATGCGGCCGCCTGTATCGGTGGTGCTTCGCCCTCTCGGGGTCAGAGTCGGGGGGCGAAGCGACCGATGCCCGTGCCACCAGCGGGCACGGCAGCATTTCCTGGGCGACCGGACCAGTCCCCCGGTCCGGGGCTCCCGTGAGCGCGAGCAGCTGCACGACGGCTCGCGCCCCCGTCTCGTAGTGCGGTCCCAGGTGCTCGACCGCTTCAGCCCCAGGCCACGGGCCAGTCCGTTGGGCGCGTATCCCAGCTGCCGGGTCCGTTTACAGGACGCGCTGCCGGGTCTCGGGGTTGATCCGCTTGCCCTCGACCTCGTTGAGGATGTGGGAAACGGTCGTGACCGAGACTCCGGCGGCTTCCGCCACGTCCTTGATGCCGATCCGCCCGCCCATCGCGGTGCCCAATCGTTTTGGCCGGTGAGTGCGGGATGAGATTGCGCCGAGGTGGGGCCCATTCCAACGTCTCGTAGACGCCGTCAAACGAGCGGATCCAAGAACGTCAGCACGGAGGCGTCCTCCTCGATCAGCGGGGTGAGGGCGGCGTTGAAGGGGCCGCCGTACGGGGCGTTCAGGTGCGCCTGGAAGGCGGCCTCGTCCCGGTACACCTCGAAGATCCAGAAGGCGCGCGGGTGGGCTGCCTTGGTGTAGACGTCGAAGGCGATGTTGCCTTCTTCCTCGCGCACCTTCAGGGCGTAGTCCCCGATCATGCGGGCGACCTCGGCCTCCGCTCCCTCGCGGG
The DNA here is from genome assembly GCF_041261225.1 of Streptomyces sp. V4I8. Lineage (GTDB taxonomy): Bacteria > Actinomycetota > Actinomycetes > Streptomycetales > Streptomycetaceae > Streptomyces. The sequence goes on along the minus strand of NZ_JBGCCN010000001.1, from coordinate 7,689,922 downwards.
CGGTGAACTCGGCGAGCAGGGTTTTCTTCATGGTCTCGTGTCCTTGTCAGTTGTGGGCGGAGTCGAGGTGCCAGACGACGGCCTGGTCCAGCTTCACCGAGCCGTTCTCGGCGAAGACCTGCACTCCCTGGCCGGCGGGGTCGGGGAAGATCTGGTCGGTGATCACGGCCTCGCCGCTGCCGCCGAAGACCTCGACGGACGACCAGTCGACGAGGATCCGCAGCTTCACCTTGCCGTCCTTGGCCTTCAGCGGTGCGGTCTGGACGCCGGGGAAGGTGCTGTTGAAGTCCACGGCGCCGGAGCGGGTGCGGTCGACGTAGAGCTCCTGGGTCGTGGGGTCGTAGCCGATGACGGTCTCCTCACCGCCTGCGCCAGTGCGCACCTTCAGGCCGAAGCGTTCGGCGTCCTTGAGGGAGAAGGTCGCCTCGATGTCGAGGGCCTTGCCCTGGGCCGCGGGACCGATGAGGGGCTGGACGGTGTTCTTGACGGTGACCCCGGTCGCGGACACCGGGTCCCGCCGCAGGGACGCCACGCTGTTCACCGGCTTGCTGGTCAGCCGGATCCGGCCGTCGATCGTACGCAGGGCCATCTCCCGGGGGATGCTCTGCGCGCCGCGCCAGGGTGAGGTGGGGATGGCGCCGCTGTAGTCCCAGTTGTTCATCCAGCCGATCATGTAGCGCTTGCCGCCCGGGGCGTTCTCCCAGGAGACGGCCGCGTAGTAGTCCTTGCCGTAGTCGGCCCAGTCGGCGCGCTGTACGACGGACTTGGCGGGGGCGTCGGCGGCGGTGAACCGGTCGGCCAGGATGTGGCCCCAGCCGGCGGTGTTCATGTCGACGACCTGGATCCGCGCCTTCTTGTCGGCGTAGGGACGCAGGTCGAAGGAGGCCCAGTCCAGGGTCTCGCTGTTGGCGCCGGTGGCGCTGCGGACGACCTGGCCGTCGACGACCAGGTTGACGGACGTCTCCTGGGAGACGGGCTGGGCCTTGATGTCGGACAGCATGATGTGGTCGACGTTGATGTGGCCCCAGCCGCCTGTGTTGTCGTCGACGATCCTGATCTGCGCCTTCTTGCCGGCGAGGTCCTTGACGTCCCAGGAGGCCCAGTTGAGCGCCTCGCCGTCCTTTCCGGTCGCGCTGCGCACCACCTGGCCGTCGACGAGGAGCTCGACGGCGGTGGGGTTGTCGGAGCCGGTGGGGTGGTTGCCGCCGCCGACGAGGAGGTTGACGTAGTCCTTGTCGATGGTGAATTCCGGCGAGGTGAGGGTGCCGGTGGTGGAGTCGCCGTTCAGGTAGCTGTTGACCAGGCCGCTGCCCCGGAATCCGGAGACTTCCTGCTGGTTGGGGAGGGTGCCGGTGGCCGGTGCCGAGCCGAAGGCGTCTCCGGTCGTCGTCCAGTCGCCGTAGCTGCCGCCTTCGAAGTCGGCCAGGACCGTCCCCGCGGGCGGGTCTCCCTGCTCCAGGAGCGTCCCGGGCTCGTGCGGGTGCCGTCCGCCACCGACCTTGAAGTTCAGGTAGCGGCTGTCGACGGTGAACTCGGGCGAGGTGAGGATGCCGGTGGCCGCGTCCCCGCCGTGGAAGCTGTTGGCGAGACCCTTGCCGTCGAAACCGTCGACGGTCCCCTGTCCGGCCACTGCCCCGGCCGCCGGTCCGTCGCCGAACGCGGCGCCGGTGGTCGTCCACGCACCGAAGTCGGTGCTCTCGAAGTCCTGCATCACCGTGCCGGTGGGCGGGGTGTAGGTGCCCTTGTCCTCGGCGGTGAACTTCTTGCCGTCGAAGTCGCCGATGAAGTACTGGGCGGCCGAACCACCCGCGATACCGCCGGGGTTGATGTTGACGACGAGGACCCACTTGATGTTGTTCTTGTCCCCGTCGACCGCGAGGGGGAACAGGTCGGGGCACTCCCACACGCCACCCGTCGCACCGGCCGGCCCGAAGTCGCTGAGCAGGTTCCAGTCCTTGAGGTTCTTCGACGAGTAGAACCGCACCTTGTGCTCGGTGGACAGCGACACCGTCATCAGCCAGCTCTTGGTCGGCTCGTACCACTGGACCTTGGGATCGCGGAACTCCCTGGAGCCGATGTCGATGACGGGATTGCCCTGGTACTTGGTCCAGGTGCGGCCCCGGTCGGTGCTGTAGGCGAGCGATTGGGCCTGGATGCCGGTGTCCTTGTGGTAGCTGGTGTAGATCGCCACCATGGGCGGGTTCTTCCTGGTGCCGAACCCGGTGGTGTTGTTCCGGTCGACGACCGCGCTGCCGGAGAACACCATCTCCTCGTCGTCGTGCGACAGGGCGAGCGGCAGCTCCTTCCAGTGCACGAGGTCGGTGCTCACCGCGTGCCCCCAGGACATGTCGCCCCACGAGTTGCCGTTGGGGTTGTACTGGTAGAAGAGGTGATACTCGCCCTTGTAGTACACGAGGCCGTTGGGGTCGTTCATCCAGTTCCTCTCCGGGGTGAAGTGGAACTGGGGCCGGTAGGTCTCGGAGTACGGCGAGATGTCCGCGGCGACGGCCTGGGGGGCGAGCGGGGCTGCGGACAGGGCGCAGACGGTCGCCACCGCCGCGATCATCCGTATTCGGGCATGCCGGGATACACGTTCAGAGCTCATGGGTCTCCTGTGCCGCGGCCGTCCGCGCAGCGGAGCCTGATGCCCGGCGCGGAACCGACCGAAAAGTGACGCCTTCTCGGCGCCGTCGTCCACGATGCCGAGAAGGGATGTCATCGTTGACTTGTGTCATCGATGACATCGAGTGGCCCGATGATGGACGCAATCCGGCCGACGCGTCAACGGTTCGGCCGTGATGTCCGCTGCGCGGCCCGACTGTCCGTCAGGTGCGATCGGCCGTGGCGAGCTGCTCCAACTGGCTCTGCCACGGGGGGTTGGGGCCGGCGACCGAGCAGGTCAGGGCCGCGACCCGGGTGGCGAACCGGCAGGCTTCCGCGACGTCGTCGAGACGGATTCCCGTCAGCCGGCCACCGAGCAGTCCGCGGGCGCCGAGGTGGTGCAGCAGCCCGGCCGTGAAGGAGTCCCCCGCCCCGACCGTGTCGGCGACGCTCGTCGGCACGGCGGGCACCTGGATCCGTTCGCCATCGAGCGAGGCCAGGGCGCCGTCGGCGCCACGTGTGATCACCACGAGCCGCACCCCGGCCGCGTGCCAGATGTCGCACGCCTCCTCGGGCGGCGTGCCCGTCAGCAGCAGTTCCAGGTCGTCCTCGCTCAGCCGGAGCACGTCCGCGAGGGCGCACCAGTGCGCCAGCCGGGCACGGTAGACGTCGGGGTGCACCAGCAGCGGCCGGACATTGGGGTCGATGCTGATGGTCGTGTGAGGGGCGGCCGCCGCCAGGAAGTCCTCCACCACCGCCGCCCCGGGTTCCTGGACCAGGGCCAGGGATCCGGTGTGCACACAGGCGGTGTCGGACAGGTCCACCCGCGCCAGTTCCTGTGCCGTCCACTGCCAGTCGGCCGTGTTCTGCGCATGGAAGGAGAACGCGGCCTGCCCCTGGGCGTCCAGCTCCGCCACGGCCAGCGTGCTGGGCTCCGCGGCCGGGACGGCGCTCGACAGGTCCACCCCGGAGGTCTCCAGGTGGGCGCGGAACAGGCGGCCGAACACATCGCCCGACAGCCGCGCGAGGAAGCGGGCCGGGGTGCCGAGGCGGGCCAGTGACACTGCCGTATTCGCAGGTCCGCCGCCTGGCAGCACGCGCAGGGCGAGTTCGTTCGAGGTGCTGGCGGGTTCGGCGAACGCGTCCGCGACGCACTCTCCCAGGACGGTGATCTGACGCGGGCTCATGGGCTGCTCTTCTCTGCGAACGTACGAGCAAAAAGCGGGCACGGAACGGGCGGCCGCAGGGGGCGTTGCGGACTTGTGACGCGTGCAAGGCATTGACGTTTCCGGGAGCCGGAGTCCATCATCCTCGCCATGCAGTGTCAACGATGACATAAGTCAACGATGACACCCCGGGCGGCATGCTCTGACACCCACCCCGTGCCGCTCGCCACACCTCAGGAGTCGAACATGCCTCGCACCACTCGTCTGTCCTCCTCCCTCCTCAGAGCGGCCGCCGTCACGGGCGTCGCGGCCCTCACCCTGACGGCCTGCGGATCCGGCTCCGGTTCGGACTCCACGAGCACCGGCTCGGGCAGCGTCAAGGTCGGTCTGATCACCAAGACCGACACCAACCCGTTCTTCGTGAAGATGAAGGAGGGCGCGGAGAAGGCCGCCAAGGAGAACGGCGCCGAACTGTCCACCGCCGCAGGCAAGTTCGACGGGGACAACGCCGGGCAGGTCACCGCCATCGAGAACATGGTCGCCGCCGGTGTGAAGGGCATCCTGATCACTCCGAGCGACTCCAAGGCGATCGTGCCCGCGATCGAGAAGGCCAAGGCCAAGGGTGTTCTGGTCATCGCCCTGGACACCCCGACCGACCCGGAGAGCGCGGTCGACGCCCTCTTCGCCACCGACAACCTCAAGGCCGGCGAGCTGATCGGCGAGTACGCCAAGGCCGCCATGAAGGGCAAGACGGCGAAGATAGCCGCCCTCGACCTCGCGCCGGGCGTCTCCGTCGGCGTCCAGCGGCACGAGGGCTTCCTGAAGGGCTTCGGCGCCACCGACAAGGATGTCGCCTGCGCCCAGGACACCGGCGGCGACCAGGCCAAGGGCCAGACCGCCATGGAGAACTGTCTCCAGAAGGAACCCGGCATCAACGTCGTCTACACGATCAACGAGCCGGCCGCGCTGGGCGCGTACACCGCGCTGAAGGCCAAGGGCCGGGAGAAGGACGTGCTGATCGTCTCCGTGGACGGCGGCTGCACGGGCACCCAGGCGGTCAAGGACGGCAAGATCGCCGCGACGTCCCAGCAGTACCCGCTGAAGATGGCCGCCGAGGGCGTCAAGGCCGTCGTGGCGTACGCCAAGGACGGCAAGAAGGCGTCCGGTTACACCGACACTGGCGTCACTCTGATCACCGACAAGGCGCAGGACGGGGTCACGTCCAAGGACACCGCCTACGGCCTGGAGAACTGCTGGGGCTGAGCCGCCCCCGACGACCGTACCTTCGCCGCCTCCACCTTAAGCGGGGCGGCCGGCCCTTCCTCCCCGACCGTGGGGACGGCCGCCCCTCGTGCCCTTGTCCTCCGACCTCTTCGATTCCTCCGGTTCCTCCGGCGCCTCCCACGAGGACGGACAGGGACGGACAGGGACGGACAAGGACTCTGTCTTCCGACAAGGACTCCGCATGACCGCCACGTCCACGCCTCCGAGCACGTCCTCGCCGTATGCCGAGCTCAAAGCGCCGACCACGGCCCGCAGACTGCTCACCGCACCCACCACCGGCCCGCTGGCCGCCCTTCTCCTGGCCTGCGCCTTCTTCTCCTTCTCGACCGAGCAGTTCCTCACGGGCGGGAACTTCTCGCTGATCGTGCAGCAGGTCATGGTCGTCGGCACCCTCGCCATCGGCCAGACCCTGATCATCCTCACGGCGGGCATCGACCTGTCGTGCGGCGCCGTCATGGCCTTCGGCAGCATCATGATCGCCAAGATGGCCGCCGAGGGTTCCCTGCCCCCGCTCGTCGCCATCGCCGTGGGCATCGCCGTGTGCGGCGGATTCGGGCTGCTCAACGGGTTGTTGGTGCAGAAGATCCCGCTGCCGCCGTTCATCGTCACCCTCGGCATGCTCAACGTGGCGTTCGCGCTGACCCACATCTACTCCGAGGAGCAGACGGTCACCAACCTGCCGGGCCCGCTGACCGCGCTCGGGGAGACCTTCCCGCTCGGCCACACCGACATCACCTACGGCTCCCTGGTCACCATCGCCCTGTTCCTGCTGCTCGCCTACGCGCTCAGCAGCACCGGTTGGGGCCGGCACGTCTACGCCCTGGGCAACAGCCAGGAAGCGGCGCGGCTGAACGGCATCCGTACCTCCCGCCTGACCATCGGCGTCTACACCGTGGCGGGTCTCCTCTACGGCCTCGCCGCCCTGCTGCTCATCTCCCGCACCGGAGTGGGCGACCCGCAGGCCGGCCAGACCGACAACCTCGACAGCATCACCGCCGTGGTCCTCGGCGGCACCAGCCTCTTCGGCGGACGCGGTTCGGTCCTTGGCACCTTCATCGGCGTCCTCATCGTCGGTGTCTTCCGCAACGGTCTGCAGCTGATGGGCGTCGCCTCCATCTACCAGACCCTGATCACCGGTGTCCTGGTGATCCTCGCGGTGACCGTCGACCAGATCTCCCGGAAGAAGGCCCGATGAGCACCACCTCTTCCCCCACGCCCGTGCTGCAGGCCCGCGGTCTGGTCAAGCGCTACGGCCATGTCACCGCCATCGACGGCGCCGACTTCGACCTGATGCCCGGCGAGGTCCTCGCCGTCATCGGGGACAACGGCGCCGGCAAGACCAGCCTGATCAAGGCCCTCACCGGTGCGGTGGTCCCGGACGAGGGCGAGATACGCCTCAACGGCAAGCCGATCCAGTTCTCCGGTCCGCAGAGCGCCCGCGCCCACGGCATCGAGACGGTCTATCAGGACCTCGCCGTGGCCGCCTCCATGGACATCGCCTCGAACATGTTCCTCGGACGCGAGCTGCGCCGCCCCGGTGTCCTCGGCAGCGTCTTCCGCATGCTCGACAAGAAGCGCATGCGCCAGGAGGCCGCCGAGCACATGGCGGACCTGAAGATCGGTCTGCGCTCGCTGACGCAGGCGGTCGAGACGCTCTCCGGCGGACAGCGGCAGGCCGTCGCGGTCGCCCGTTCCGTGGCCTGGGCCCGCAGTGTCGTCGTCATGGACGAGCCCACCGCCGCCCTCGGCGTCAAGGAGTCGGGTCAGGTTCTGGACCTCATCCGCCGGGTCCGCGACAAGGGCATGCCGGTGGTCCTGATCAGCCACAACATGCCGCACGTCTTCGAGATCGCCGACCGGATCCACGTCCACCGGCTGGGCCGGCGCGCCGCTGTGATCAAGCCGTCCGACTACTCCATGGCGGAGGTCGTGGCCATCATGACCGGCGCGCTCACCGTCGATGCGGCCGGAGGTACTGTCGTAGCCGATTCCGAGGCCGCGAAGGCCGCGGGAGTCCAGGCCAACTGACGACAGGACTGCAGCACTCACAGGTTCCGGCCGAGGCCGCGGCCGGGACCGACGAGCACAGGAGACCGTTTCCTCCATGGCAGCGAACCGCCGCCCGACCATGGCAGACGTCGCCCGAGAAGTGGGCGTCAGCGCCAAGACCGTCTCCCGGGTTCTCAACGAGGACGGATACGCCTCGGAGCAGACCAGGGAACAGGTTCTCGCCGCCGTGGCCAAGCTCGGCTTCCAGCCGAACCTGATGGCCCGCAACATCCGGGTGGGAGGGCCCGACACCACGATCGGACTGGTCATCCCCGACCTGGCCAACCCGTTCTTCGGAGCCGTGGCCAGGAGCATCGAGGACACGGTCCGCGACCGTGGCCTGACCTTGCTCGTGGGCTCCTCCGCGGACGATCCCGACCGCGAGCGCTCGTTGACGGACAAGTTCCTCGCACGCCGCGTGAGCATCCTCATGGTCGTGCCCTCCGTCGGCGCCGACCACTCCCATCTCAAGGCCCCCCGCACCGCGGGCCTGCCCGTGGTCTTCATCGACCGCCCCGGCGCGGGCCTGGCCACGGACAGCGTCGTCAGCTCCAACCGGGACGGCTCCCACGAGGGCGTCGCCCATCTGATCGCCCACGGACACCGGCGCATCGGCTTCATCGGCGACCTCCCCACCAAGCTCTACACCCGCCGCGAACGCCTCGCCGGCTACCGCGCGGCCCTGCAGGAAGCCGACATTCCCTACGATCGCTCACTGGTCGCCAGCGCACACGACCAGCAGGGGGCCGAGGCCGCGACCTCGAAGCTGCTCGACCTGGCCGATCCCCCCACGGCCCTGTACGCCGGCAACAACATCATGGCGCTGGGAATAGTCGCCCAACTCGCCCGCAGCAAGCGCAAGGACGTCGCCGTCGTCGCCTTCGACGACGTCTCGCTCGCCGAGGCCCTCGAACCGGCCCTGACCGTCGTCGCCCAGGACCCCGAGGAAATCGGCAGAACAGCGGCGACGGCCGCCCTCGCCCGCCTGGACGGCGACCGATCCCGGGCACGGACCATCACCGTCCCCACCCGCCTGATCGTCCGAGGCTCGGGCGAGCAGCCGGCGCTCGGCACACGGGAGGCATGAGCGGGCCGCCCCTCGCCTTCGAGGCCCGCCCGATCTGAGCAGGACACCGCGTCATCCGAGGGCGCGCGGCCCATGCCGCGCGCGCGGCTGCTGGACCTGGTGGGATATGTCGCAGTCGCCGCAGACCGCCGGTGCCGCCGCCCGGCACCAGCTCCAGGAGATCGCGGTGCACAGCTACGACGCCCAGATCACCGCGGGCGCCCCGCAGCCGCTGCCGGACGAGGTGGCACTCGACGGTGTCGACGAGTGCCTGTCCACCTGCTGCCCCGCGACGAGCGCCTGGCCGCACAAGCCCGCTGTCGTCGACTACCACGCCACCGAGGGCCACTCCTGGCGCCTCTCGCTCTCCGCCGACGGCGCACGGGCCACCCGTCTCCCCAAGCCCGGCGCAACGGCCGCCACCGCTGCCGGCCAGGACCCGGACGCGGCCGACGCCTCCGCCCGGGGCACAGCCGGTGAGCTGGTCCTCACCCTGTACGGCCGTATTCCGGTGGACTCCCTGAAGCTCGACGGCGACCGACATCTCTTCGACCTGCTTCTGGCCTGGGAGCCGGAGGAGTAGAACGCCGGTCGTAAGAGGGCGAGGGCCCCGGGCGAAGACGGAGACGTCGTGGAGGGACCACCAGCTGCCGGAGCTCGTCTTGTTGACCACTCGGATGTAGCGGGAGGTGGTGGTGGGCAGCAGGATCCGGGTCACGGTGCTGCCGGGGCCGGTGGCGATGGGCTGGCCCCAGTCGGTGCCGTCGTCGGAGGTGTACACCTCGTACTGGCGGGCGAAGTCGCCGGACGAGGCGCTGATGTCCAGGACGACCTGATCGAAGGTCCGGGTGGAGCCGAGGTCGAGCTGGAACCAGTCGCCCGGTCGCATGCCGTGGCCCAGGCTCCAGCGGGTGGCCGCGTCACCGTCGACGGCCTTGGCCGGCGGGTCGTCCGAGCTGCTCGCGGACGCTGTTGGTGGCGGACCTCGCGGGCGCTCCGTGGGTATGGCTGCACCGCCATATCTCGCCCGACTACCACGACGCCATGGCGACCCTGTGCCGAGCCGCCGGCTTCAGCCCCGTCCCGACCCACTGGGCACGGTCGGTGACCTCACAGATCGCCATGGTCGAATGCGGCCTCGGCGTCACCGTCGTGCCCGCCGCGGCGGCGTCCGCGTCACACCCCGCCGTCCGCTTCAGACCCCTCCGTCACGCGCCGGCGACCATCGAACTCACCGCCATGACCAGATCCACCCCCGGTGCGCTGGCCGAACGCCTCACCGCCATAGCGACCCAACTGACCACAGCGCAGGCGCCGCCACCGCACAGCTGACCGCCAACGACCCTTCGGGAGCGCCCTCCCCGACTGCCGCAGTACCCACGACGTCGCCGGGATCCCGGAACGCAACGCGGAGCGGTCCGGTGGAAGACCGGGGCGCGGTCATACCGCGAACGTCCAGCCCTTCTGTCCGGCCGTCGCCTCCTTGGCGCGGGCGAGGAACTCGGGGGCGGTGCGAGGCTCGGCGGGGGCGGCCTGCGAGCTCCGGGCGGTGCGCCGTGCGGACTCGCCGGGCTTCCCCTCGTCCGTCGAGTCCGCGAAGCCGGTCAGCGCGGCGGCGAGGAGCACCGCCAGTGCGGCGGAGGTCCTGCTCACTCGGCGGCTCCCCCTGGCCCGACCGTGCAGCGTCAGATAGAAAGTCTGGAGCGATTCCCCGGGTCCGCCGAGGTCGAAGCGGTTGCGCACCTTGCCGAGCGGGTTCCAGACCCGGCCGTCCGGCATCCGCACGCCGACCGGCTGGCCGAAGTAGCCGCGCTGGTCGGTGTCGAAGTCCACCCACACCGCACCTGCGCGGCGCACGAGCACTTCACCGACGTAGGCGCCGAGCCCGAACAGAGTGTCCCGCACCTGCTCGCGCTCGGCCCCGCCCTTGCGTAGCCCGTCGATCAGGAAGTCCACGATCCGCAGGCTGGCCACGGAGTAGTCCAGCGGCAGCCGGTTGCGGGCGGTGACACGGGCGACGAACTCCGCGGCGCACGACCGCATCACTTCGACCCCCGGGTCGCGTCCGTCCACTGGGCTCACGGGCCCCACCCTTCGCTCGGTCAGTCGGGAGCCCTGCTTCCGGCACTCCCGATCGATCAAGCGGATGTCGCGTCATCAACATCACGGGTCACAGACGTGTTGATCGACACACAGGAAAGTCACGAGAGGCATACAACCTTCTGGACTCTTGTCCGTCGGTGACGGCGTGGGGCCGTGACCGACGGAGGCAGCACAGCGGCGAGCGCCGCTGTCGTCCTGCTCAGCCGGGACCGCACCACCGGCTGCCGTTGGCGACATGCCACCGGGACCGGGGATACCACCGCGTTCATTTTCAGGGTCAGGTCCCTGCCCTTGAGACAAGCCAGCAACCATTCGCTGAACGTCATCTCGTAGAGAGTCCAGGCCGGACTGTCGAACTCCCGGCGTCGCCACCACTACGGCCCTTCGGGCACCTTGAGCCGATGCCGGTCTGGGAGTTGACCACCGTGCACGAGAGGGATGTCGCGTCGCGATGGTCCTCGTATCCGTCCTTGAGCCGGTGAACGCCGAGCGGACCCTGTTGGCCGGCGGGTGCTTTCGATCACCCCCCGACAGGTGTGGGCCGGGCCGGAGCCCGGCCCACACCGGTTGCGTCAGCCGAAGGACATGCCCGCGAACGGATCCGGTCCGCCGGTCCACGGGTCCAGGCCCTGTTCGATGCGGCGCCGCTCCTCAGCTTCGTTGAGGAAGAGGGCGGAGCCCGCACCCCAGAAGGACTCGTCCCCGAGCGGGCAGTCGTCGAATTCCGCTCGTATGACACGCACGAGGAACTCGACCACTCCACAGTCGTAGCGACGCCACAGGTTGTCGTTCCTGTTGTACACGAGCAGGGGCCAGGTGGCCGGGTCCTCGGCCGAGGCGTCCCAGCACAGGATGTCGGCCGCGCAGGAGACCCCCCACGCGATCAACACCGGATCCAGGCCGGCCGCCTCAGCGGCCTTCGGGATCCTGCCCCAGGCTCCCTCGGCGTTGGCCGTTTCGTGGATCATGCCGCCGTAGGGCGAGGCAGGTGGTTCCTGCCTGTTCTCGGGGGCGACGATCCCCAGGCAGTCCTCGACTCCACCCGCTCCGTAGGAGTCGATGAACCGGCGGTAGTCAGAGGGGAAGGCCCTTCCCCACGACTGTTCCACGCGGCCCCAGTCCACCGAGGTGTCGCTCTCGGCCGTACGGGGCATGAGGCGCTGAAGCGTCTCCCACGCCGACATACTGCTGTCCCTTTCTGCTGCTGTACCCGATCCGGTCATGGCGTACCTCCGGTGGGAACCTGCCGCCCGGTGTTCTGGTCGTTGAACATGCCCAGGTTCCGGCGGTTCAACAATGTGTTGGACACGAAGGCGTCGATCTGGATCCCTGTGGATCCGTCTGGATTCGTCCCATAGGCGGATATCCGGAATCCGGTGGACACGGTCCGGCGCCCACTGTACGTCGGGGTCACCTGGTAGTAGACGGCCTGTCCGGCGTCGACCGCGGCCCGCACCTGGTTCTCGTAGTTCTTCATATTGTTGGCCCCCTGCTGGGAGCCCGTCTGCCAGTCGTTGGCTCCACGGGCACAGGTCGCAAGGTTTTCGAGCTGGGTGCCCGAACCGCTCAACTGCTGACCGAGGAGGTGGCAGGCGTTGATGTTCGTCTTGGCCGGGAGACCGAAGTGGAAGGCGGTGCGACGGGCCCACTGATATCCGGGCGGTGCGACCACCTTGACATTCGTGTCGCTGCCCTCGTGAGTGTCGAGGTACGACTCGGTGAGGCAGGCGGTGACGCCGGTGGAGCGGTTGCCGTTCTTCGCGTCCAGGTCACCGTGCTTGACCCAGCCGCCCGAGCCGCTGCTGCAGTCGCCCCCGGTCCGGGTGTCGTCCTTCGGCGCCGGCCCTCGCGGCGTCGGCTTGGGCTCCGGCTTGGGCGCTTCCTCCTCCTTCGACTCGTCGGACGTGTCGTCGGAGGTGTCGTTCGCCACCTCGGTGGCGACGTAGGCCACGGCGGCGACGACGACCACCGCTGCCACCACCGCGACACCGACCGGGCCCAGCGACAGCGCCGGCATGGCCAGGGCGAACCAGTGCCCGTCCAGTTCGACGTTGCTGGTGGGGTTGCCGCCGGTGAAGGCGTAGCGGTTGCCGGTGAACGGGTCGGTGCCGAGGCCCATGTCCGCCAGGGCGCCGTTGTACATGTCCCGCGAGGTGAACCGGTTCAGGCCCGGGTCGTAGTCGCGGAAGCCCATGTCGTAGGTGCCGGACTTGGCATCCCACCGCTTGGCGTTGTAGCGGTAGGGGTTGTATGCCTCCTTCGTCGGGTCGGCGGCGTCCGGCTTGTCGATGCCGGTGAACTCGTCCGTGTCGTCCGAGCCGTAGGCGGTGTAGCCGTAGGTCGCCTTTGTGTCACCGGTGCCGGTGGTGAGGGTCTCGACGTCGCTCTGGCTGTTGTAGCCGTAGTGCGCGTCCTCGCTCGTCCCGTCGCTGTTGTGCTTGACCATGGAGAGCCGCCGGCCCCACGGGCTGTACTCGTAGGACTTGGTCAGCGCCCCGGCGACCTCTTCGTTCAGTACCTCGTCGGACATGCCGAGGTACTGGTAGTCGGTGGTCTTGCCGTCCGCGGTCTTGGCCGTGGTGCGGTCGAGCGGGTCGAACGTGTAGGTCGTCGACTTCATGGTGCCGTCGGCGCCCCGTTGCTGGGACTCGACGACGTGGTCGAAGCCGTCGTACACGTTGCGGGACTGGATCTTCCCGTCGGCGGTGACGGACTCCTGCCGTCCGAAGGGGTCGTAGGTGAAGTTGGACGGCACTCCGTTCGTGGTGGAGGTCTGCAGCCGGTTGCGGTCGTAGGTGAAGTTGGTGGACTCGTTCTTGACCGTCTGGCTGACGACGTTGGCGTTGTCGTCGTGGACGTAGCTCTCCGTGCCGGCTCCGGTGCCGGTCTTCACCGCCTGCGCCAGCCGGTCGGCCGGGTCATAGGTGAGGTTGGTGGTCGAGGAGAGGTACGCCGTGTGGTTGTCGGCGTTCATCTTCTTCGCCACGTCCTGCGCCAGGTTGCCGTTGGCGTCGTAGGCGTAGGTGTGCGAGGAGACCAAGGTGCCGTTGGGCTTCTTCTCGGTCTGGGTCTTCGCCGTGCCGTCCCGGTAGTAGGTGTGGTCGACGGTGTTGCCGTTCGGCTTCGTCTCCCGCAGCGGCAGACCGCGGTCGGTGTACGTGTACGAGGAGACATTCGGGGACGGGTCCGTGGCGGAGTCGCCGATGGAGACCGTCTTGACCAGCTCACGCAGGTCGTACGTGAACTTGGAGTGCTGGTCGGGGTGGCTGATCGTCTCCGGTTGGCCGTTGATGTCGTACGAGTAGGTGGTGGCCTTCTTCTCCTGTCCGGCCAGCGCCTCAGTGACCTTCTGGACCTGGTTGAGGCCGGTGTAGGTCAGCGTGTACGCGTCGATCCTGGCACCGGACGAGGTGTCGTCGATCGACGCCAGGTTGCCGTTGAGGTCGTAGGCATAGGTGAAGGTGTGCTTCTCGTTGTCGGTGTCGCCCGAGTTGTCGCGTACCAGCTTCACACCGTCGGCGACCACGGCACCGCCGCTGTTCTGGAACAGTTGCAGCTTGGCGGAGTTGCCCTGGGTGAAGGTGTGGGAGCCCAGCGGGATCCAGGTCCCGGCTCCGGTCGCCTGGCTGATCGTCTTGTCGGTGGCTCCCGAGGCGTGGGTGATCGTGTACTTGGCGGACGTGGCCGCTCCTGACACCTGCGGGTACTTGACGTAGACGGTGTAGGTGCCGTTCCTGGGGATGTTCAGCGTCCACGTGAACGCGTCGGTCCCGGCTCCGGCGGCGTGGACCTGGTGGTCGTGGCCCTGCTGCCCGGTGGCACTGGCCTTGGTCCAGGTGCCGGTCGAGCCGGTGTTCTGGGTGTCGGAGTTGTCGACGAGGGGGACCGCGGTGCCGACCGGGACGCCGTCGTCCGTCTTCGACTTGAGGCGGCCGTTCGGGAAGTAGCTCCAGGCCATGGTGCGGTTGAAGGAGCCTCCGGCCGAGGTCAGGGTCCGGGCGGTCTGCTGACCGACGTCGTTGTAGTCGTAGGTGGTGGTGATGTCCCAGGGGTCCGTGGACGACTTCAGCCATCCGTTGTCGAAGTACTCGTAGGTGGTGTCGTTGCGGACGCTCTGGCCCTCGGACGGCGGCAGCGAGGTCTTCGCCACCCGGCCGACCTCGTCGTAGACCGTCTCGGTGTAGACGTTCGGGTCGTTGTAGCGGGCGTCGCCGGGGGCGTACGGCTGGTACTGCCTGGTCGGCCGGTTGAGGGGGTCGTACTCGGTACGGCTCTCGAAGTCGCCCGCCGTCGCGGTCTCGGTGCCGCGCGGGGTGATCGTCTTCGTGACGTTGCCGACCTGGTCGTACTCGGTCCTGGCGACCCGGTAGGTGGTGCCCTCGTGCGGCACCTTCACCTCGGTCTGCTTGCCGCGCTCGTCGTAGGTGACGAACGTGGTGTTGCCCTCCTGGTCCGTGGTCTCGACCGCCAGGCCGTCCTTGTCATACGTGCTCGACGTGAACTTCCCGGTAGCGTCCGTGACCCGCACGACGCGGTGGTTCAGGTCGTACTCGCTCTTGGTGGAGTAGTCCGTGGTGTCGGCGGTCGCGTTCTTCTTGGGGTCGATGACCGTGACGGCGTCGCCGACGTTGTTGTACTGGTAGACGACCTTGTCACCGGCGGCGTTGACCACCGAGGTCAGCTGGTAGATCTCGTTGTAGTTGCTGGTGGTGAGGTAGTCGTCCGGCACGGAGGTGGTCGCGGTGCCCTTGGGCTCGGTGACCGTCTTGACGTTGCCGACCTTGTCGTAGGTGTAGGCCGTGGTGCGTTCGGGAGCCGTCGGCGAGTCCTTCGGCGCGGTCGCGGAGATGACCTGGTCCGCGGCGTCGTACACCGCCGTGGACACTGCGCCGTTGGGCGCCGTGACCTTGGTGGCGTTGTTGTTGGCGTCGAACTCCGGGGCCGGGGTGGTGATCAGCGCGGCCTCGTCCTGGTCCTTCGGCACGGTCGAGACCAGCGGACGCCCGAAGGTGTCGTAGTCCTGCGTGGTCGTCTTGCCCCGCGCGTCGGTGACCTCGGTGACCTGACCGCGCGCGTCGTACACGTACGAGGTGGACCTGTTCAGTGCGTCGGTGATCCTTGCCGGGTAACCGGTCGGCCCGAAGTCGCTGTTCGTGGTCGCATTGCCGTTGGCGTCGATGGCCTTGGTCAGCTGCCCGTAGGAGTCGTACTCGTACTTCGCCGTGTAGTCGTCCGGCACCGAAGTCGTCGCGACACCCTTGGGATCGGTGACCGTCTTCAGGTTGCCGAAGGTGTCGTAGCCGAACTGCCAGGCGCGGCCCTCGGGGGACGTCTTGCGGAACAGGTCCGCCGAGTAGCCGTCCGCGCGGGTCTGGTACTCGTACTTCGCGGCGTTCGCCGGCCACTTGGAGGTGTCCGTCACGCAGGTCGTCGTCTGGTCCGGCACGCCGGCCTTGTTGTTCTCCGCGTCACGCTGCCAGAGGGGGTAGCCGGTCTTCCGGTCGTAGCAGTACGCGGTCTTCGCCCCGTTGTCCTCCTCCAGGTACGTGACGTTGTTGTCGGCGTCCCAGCTCGTCCTGGTGATCTGGGACTTGGCGTTGGTCAGCTGGACCGGGCGGCCGAAGTCGTCGGTGACGTACTTCGTGGCGTGCGTTTCGGCGTCGGTGACGGTGGTGTCGGTGAACTTGGTGTTCGTGGTGTTCGCCGCGTACGCGAAGCCCGTGTCACCGTCAAGGCGGTCGTTGATGGTCTTGGTCCACCAGTGGTACTTCGGGTCGTCGCCCGCCTGCGGCGCGTAGTACGCCAGGTCGGTGCCGTTGCCGCGCGGGTCGGTGGCCTTGACCAGCTTGACGTTCTTGTTGCCCTGAGTGGCGTCGTAGGTGAACTTGAACACCTTCGGCTGGCTGGAGCCGTCACCGTCGGTGAACCGGCCGAGCAGTCCCTTCGTCGTGTAGAAGAAGGAGATCTTCCGGACCGGCAGACCAGAGACGGACCCGGAGATGTCCGTGATCGACTTGACGTGGTCGTAGATCTTCGAGTTCGTCAGGTTCGAACCCGTGACCTTGGCGCCCGTGTCGTCGATGTAGTCGTACGACGCGTCGCCCTTCCTGTAGTACTCGACCCGCAGGGACTGCCGGCCCGCAGGGTCGGTGATGTACGTGAGGAACTTGGTCGGCTTGTTGTTGGACTTGCGCTCCTCGTACGTGTACGTCTGCGTGTTGCCGTTCTTGTCCACGGTCGACGTCAGATAGCCGTCGCAGCCGAAGAAGAAGCGCGTGCCGTCCGGGCGCAGGAGTGTCCACGCGTCCGGCACCGGGTCCTTGTTCGGGGTGCAGTCCAGGCCCGCCTTCATGGTGATGCGGTAGTGGACACCCGCCGGGGCCTTCCACGTGCCGTCGGCCTGCTTGGTGAAGACGTGCGTCGTGCCGTCACCGTCCGGCAGACGGATCTCCGTGGCGTTGGCGTTCGGCTTCGGGTGGAATTCCAGCGGGGCACCCAGCCGGATGGGCCCGGCCAGCTGCGCCGACCAGCCCGCACCCGACACGGTGTCGGAGGTGTCCAGCGAGTTGTACGCGAACCGGGCGAACGTGGTCAGGCCGCGGCCGGGGTTGCTGAACGCGTTGTACGACCACACGCTGTTGCCCGACGCCAGGTTGTTCATCACCGTCGAACCGGCGCCGGTGTTCTTGCCGGTGTAGGAGTAGAACTTCTCCAGGCCGAGCGTGTTGGAGGTGGGGTCCTCCACCGCCACGTTCTGCTTCAGCGACGCGATGCTGCCGGTCCCGGCCGACAGCCAACTGCCGTCGGAGACCTTCCTGACGTCCCAGCCGAGCACGTACTCGGTGCGCTTGCTGCCCGAGTCGGAGTTGATCGGCGTCTTGACCTGCGCCTGGATCGTCGCCGACTGGCCGGGCGACAGCGCCGGTATCGCCGTCGACAGCTGGTTGCCGCCGGTCGTCACGTCCGTACCGTCCGGCAGCTTCCAGGTGTAGGACAGCTGCCGCTCACCGCTCGCCCATGCACTCGACGTGGTGTTGGTGACCGTGAAGTCCACCGTGTAGGTGGAGTTCGGCGTCATCCTGGCCGGCGTCTGCGGCGCGTAGTAGGTGTCCTCGGTCGTGGAGTCGACGTAGATCACCCGCAGGAGCGGGCCGAGCTGGTAGTCGGGTGCCTCCGAGGCCAGGAACAGGGTGCGTTCCTGCGGGCCGGTGGCGGATTCGTCCTTCAGCCTGACCATCGCGCCCTTGTTGCTGCTCGGCGTCTTGATCCAGCCCTGGGTGAGCGAGGTGGCGTCCCACCAGTGGCGGCCCACCTCCGAGACCTGCGCGACGGTGTCCGACACGGTCGCCGAGTAGTCACCACCCGGCGTCGTCCACGCGGTGGTGGAGTTGGCGTTGTTCCAGGTGGCGGTGGATTCGGCGAAGTCCCGGGTCAGACCGTGCAGTTCGTAGACGGCGCCGTTCGTGCCGGTGGTGGTCTCCGCGCCCCACATGAACAGGCGTGACTCCAACACCGTGGCCGTGGCCGGAATGTCGGAGGTGGTGAACTTCATCGCCGCGCGGGTCTTGCCGTAGGTGGCGGAGTTGTTGCCCACGCTCAGCCACTTCTGCCCGACGCCGAAGGACTGGATGGCGTCCTGGTTGGTGGTCGGCTGCGCGGACGACAGGGTCGTGTCCGTCACCCCGGACGTGCCCTGGATCAGCCGCATCGTGCGGCCCGCCTTCGGTACGCCGACGATGCGGGTCGGTGAGCCGAGCAGCTCGCCGCTCTTGGTCTTCACCGCCAGCTGGTAGTAGTACGAGCGGCCGATCTCGTTCGCCGAGGAGTCCGGGGTCGGTGTCGCGGTGGTGTCCGTGTAGCTGGTGGCCGCCTTGTCGACCGGCGCGACGAGCGTCGCGGCCGAGGGCGTGAACGCCTGCTGCGTGGAGCGGTGCAGCTGGTACTCCACGATGTCCAGACCGCTGTCACCGGTGGTGTTGGAGTACGTCTTCCACGACAGCTCCGGGCCCGTGCCGTGGATCACCGTCGGCGAGTTCAGGGCCGTGCCGACCTTGCCGTAGGTGACCGTCAGCCGCGGGATCGTGGAGGTCTCGCCGCCGTAGTCGCCGTCGCCGGCCTCATAGCGCGGGCCGCCGGGCAGGGCGGTGGACTCGTTGGTCGCCTTCAGTACGAAGCCGTGGTTGGTGGCGGTGCCGTCCAGCCACTGCTGGACCGTGTCCGTGACCGGGAACCTGTGCCACTGGTTGTATTCACCGGTGTTCTTCACGATCGACGCCGGGTTCACCCAGCGCACCGCGTCCGCGATCACCGCGGTCGAGGCGTCCGTGTCGCCGAGGACGACCTTGCCGGCCGTGCCCTTGGCGAAGTCGATCTGCGAGCCTCCGTTGAGGGAAGCCCACACCCCGCCCGAGCCGGCCGTCTGGTCCACGGTGTAGGTGGCCGTGCCGGCCTGTCCGGTCACCGTGTGCGGGGCGGCGGTGGAGCGGTCCGTGGCGGTCACATAGTGCGCGTCCACCCGGTAGGAGGCGGCCTCCGGGATCCTCGGCTGCCAGGTGTAGGTGTCGGTGGTGATCGAGTCCTTGTTGTACAGGTAGTCGCCGTCGATCCCGTACGTCTGCGACCCCGGCTTCCACGAGCCGACCGCCGCCGTCGTCCCGGCGTCCCCGTCGTCCACCTGCACACTCGTGCCGGACAGCTCACCCACCAGCGCACTGGTGTTGGACCAGGTCGCCGTCGACTCGGTCCACGCGCCCGTCGCCCGGTAGGCCCCGATGGTCACGTCGTTGGCGTTGGTGGTGTGCGCCTGGTCGAAGTACATCTCCAGGCGCGCGGTGTCGATCCGCGTGCCCGAGGGGATCTCGCTCAGCGGGAACTTGATCAGCGACCGGGAGGCGCCCGTCTCGGTGTTGCCCGCCGACAGCTTCCAGCTGGTGTTGAAGTTCACCGACGGCTGGTCCGACAGGACCATCGTGTCCTGGGAGTCGGTCGGCGACGGCGCGATGGTGATCGTCGGGTCGATGACGACCGGGTACTGCCGTTCCTTCGCTGACAGCCACTTCGCGTCCGGCGTGACGGTCAGCTTCCAGGAGTCGCCGTCCTTGGTGAGCTTCTGGGTGACCTTGGTGCTGTAGGTCCTGCCGAAGACGGACTTCTCCGCCTTCTTCGCGTCCGTCATGTACGGCGCGGGGATGACCAGCTCCGGCGTGTGCGGCAACTCGCCGTACAGGGCGATCGAGCCGTCCTTGCGCGCCTTCGGTATCAACCCGTCGGTGTCGAGCGTGAAGGTGAACCTCACTGGCCCGTCGGGACGTTCGGCCAGGGTGATGTTCTCCTTCACCCGGCCCGGACCCACCACGTACTGAAGGACCGCGCCCTGTGTCGCGTCCTTGTACGTGACCGTGGAGCCCTTGGCCGTCGGCTCGAGGCCCTCGTCCTTCACGCCGTCGAGGCCGAGGGTGACCGAACGGCCGCTCGGCGAGGCGAAACGCACCAGCCGGTCGGCGTCGTCACCGAACCAGGTACGTCCGTTGTTCGTGGTGTTGGCGAACGCGAAACCCTTGGCCTTCGTACCGCGCACGGCGGTGTCGATGGATTTCCAGGATGCCTTCTTGCCCGTGCCGGAACGGTACGACGTCGGCACCGCCGACAGCTCCGCCTCCACCCGGCCGTCCGACAGCTGCCAGAAACGAGAACTCGCCGTCCGCCGGCCCTTCAGCTCCTTGACCCGCTTCGCCTTCGGAGCAGCTTTGCCCTTCGGCAGCTTCTGCCGATCGGCCATTTCCAACTCGTCATGCGACGGCGGCTTTGCCAATTCCCCGCTATCGTCGTCGTCATCCGCGAACCAGCTCTTGACGGTGTCGACAATCCCCTTGTCATCCCCGTCATCAGCGGGTGCCGCATACGCCACCTGGGGCAACGCGGTGCTCGTCACCGCGGCTACCACCAGGCACGCTATCAGCCTGCCCAGTCTGGGTTTCACGCCAAACCTTTCCTCGCGCGTCACGGCATAAACATGCCGCCGGAATTGCCCCCGCCCATGAGAAACGAGCCCATAGGCAGGGGCGCCGGATTTCTAATCATTCCGCTGACGCCATGTCAAGCGTGCGGACATTGCGGACGATCGGCGCTGAACAGGTCGTCAAGTGCCCGATTTCTCCCTTCACTTGCTGTCGGCGAACAGCATCGGGTATAACCCGCCCGGTTCAACTTCGAGCAGTCCCATTTCGAGGGGGATAATTCATGGCCGACGAAAAACGGGAATCCGCGACGCCGTCACTTTTCCGGCGCGCGGACCGGTCGGGTCTGATCGCGGCGGGCGCGGCGCTGGCCGCCTGCGCCGGACTCGTGGTGTACGGCGTCGCGGACACCGGCGGGAGCGACAGTAAGCCGGAGCGCAGTACCCCCACCGCCTCGGTCACCTACGAGGTGTCCGGCCAAGGCACCGCGGACATCACCTTCCAGGCCCGCAGCGAGGCCGGAAAGGCCACCGTCGTCAAAGCCGCCGCCCTGCCCTGGCGCAAGACCGTCGACGTCCCCCTCGGCCAGGACCCGACCGTCAGCATCACCCTCGGCGAAAACGGCGGGCAGGCCCGCTGCACGCTCGCGATTCGCGGCCGACACGTGCAAAGCGCCACCGCCAGCGGCACGTTCGGCCGCGCCACCTGCACCGGCGCCCTGCCCACCACAGCAGCGACCGCGAGCTGAGCTCGCCCTTCCCCTCACCCAAGGAGTTCCCGTGTACGCCCTTCCCCGGAAGGCTCTGATCACCGCCGCAGTTCTCAGCACCCTCACGGTGATGTCCGCCTGCGGCGGGCAGGACGCCCAGCAGACCGCGGCCTCCGACTCGGTCGAGGTGCCTCAGTCACCGCAGGACCCCGCTGCCGACGCCTCCGCCAGCGCGTCACCCAGCACCTCCGGCTCCCCCTCCGCCAGCCCCTCCACCTCCGGCGACGCATCCACCTCGCCCTCGGCATCCGCCACCACATCGGCCGGCGCCGCGAAGGGGACCGGACAGTCCGCCGACCGCACGGGATCGGGTTCGGACTCCGGCGATGCGGGATCCGCAGCCCAGGCCCCTTCCGCGCCCGATTTCCCCGTAGCCGTAGAAGTCGGCGACGCCACCCAGCTCATCACCGTCAAGGCCGACGGCTCCTACGCCACCGTCACCGCCTGGGCCAAGGGATCGGCCGGCTGGAAGGCACAGTTCAGCACCGGTGCGGGCCGGGTCGGCTCCAACGGCGTGACCGACGGGGCCACCCGCCGGCAGGGCACGTACACCACCCCCACCGGCACCTACAGCATCACCGAGGGGTTCGGTCACGTGGCGGGCGGCACCGCGATGCCGTATCACGTGGTCACCGACGACGACTGGTGGGTGGAGGATCCCGAGTCGAAGTTCTACAACTCCCTGCACGGCGAGGCCGGCGCGGACTTCCCGCTCACCGAGTCCGGCGACCGCGGCAGCGAGCACCTCATCAACTACCCCACCCAGTACGCCAAGGCCCTCGTGATCAACTTCAACCGCTGGCCCGCCACCCCCGGTCGCGGCGCCGGCTTCTTCCTCCACGTCAACGGCAACGGCGCCACGGCGGGCTGCGTCTCCGTACCCCGGGCGACCATGGACCGCGTCATGAGCTGGATCACCCCCTCCGCCCACCCCCGGATCGCCATCGGCTGAGGGTCGGTGACCGTAGCCGGCCGCTTCCGCCCCTGTGTGGCGGGGTGATCTACGTCACCAAGATCTCGAACTGAGTGATGTTTCCCGGTCACTGCCCGCTGGTAGGGCGGGCCACCTGTGTGTCGGGTGTGCCTCAGGTGACTTTCTTCGTGGCCCTGTGGGGCCTTCTACTGGGGTGGATTCGCCGTGAGTCGTCGTACGACGCATGCGTACAGACCGTTGAGCTTGAAGCGCCGGGCGTGGCTGACGCTCGGTGCCGTTGTCCTGGGGGGTGCAGGCGTGGTGACCTACGCGGTCGCCAGCCCGTCCGGCGACCCCGGTGCGGCGGGCAGGGCGAAGCGGCCCGTGAAGGTCTACGACCTCGCGCTGAAGGGGGCCACGGGCGGCAAGCGGGAGCTGCCGCGCACGGACACCGAGCAGTTCTCGCTGGTCGGCGTGTCCTGGACGGGAGCCGTCAAGCGGCTCGACGGCACGGCGCAGGTGCGCACCCGCGACCTGGAGAGCGGCGCGTGGAGCGCCTGGCAGGACCTGGAAGTGAACATCGACCCGCCGGAAGACCCCGAGGCCGGGATGCGCGGCGCGTCCGAGCCGCTGTGGGTCGGTCCCTCCGACGGCGTCCAGGTCCAGGTCGTCCACGAGGACGGCACCACCGGCGCGCTGCCCAAGGGGCTGGAGGCCAACCTGGTCGACCCCGGCGTGGTGACCGACGCCGAGGCCAAGGCGACCGAGCCGGCGGCGTTCGCCGCCGAGGAGACCAGCCCGGCGGCCACACCCACCGACTCCACGACACCCACGGACGGTACGACCGCGACACCGACGGACGGTCAGACCACCACGTCCCCGGCGCCGACCGACCCCACGGCTCCGGCACCGACCAGCACAACGGCCACGGCGACGCCCACCGGATCGGCGTCCGCGTCCCCCTCGACCTCGCCGAGCCCGTCGGCCACGACGCCCTCCGCGCCGCCGTCCACCGTGCCCGAGCCGCCGATCACCTCGCGCGCCGGCTGGGGCGCCGACGAGTCGCTCAGCCCCGACCCGTCCGAGTACAACGCCGACGTGAAGGCCGTCTTCGTCCACCACACCGACGGGGCCAACGACTACTCCTGCGCCGACTCCGCCTCGGTCGTACGGGGCATCTACGCGTACCACACCCAGGTCAACGGCTGGAACGACATCGGCTACAACTTCCTCGTCGACAAGTGCGGCACCGTCTTCGAGGGCCGCAAGGGCGGCATCGACCTGCCGGTGCTCGGCGCGCACACCTACGGCTGGAACCGGGAGTCCGCGGGCATCGCGGTGCTCGGTGAGTACACCTCCACCAGCGCCTCCAACGCCGCGCTGGCCTCCGTCGCCCGCGTCGCCGCCTGGAAGCTCGGCCAGTACGGCGCCGACCCGGCCGGAACCGTGCAGCTCAATGCCGGCGCGAGCCAGAAGAACTACTTCGGCACCAGCTTCACCGCGGGCACCAAGTACACCTTCAACCGGATATCCGCCCACCGTGACGGCTACAACACCCAGTGCCCCGGCAACTCCCTCTACGCCCAGCTGCCGACCATCCGCGCCTGGGCCGCCGGCCCGGTGCAGGGCCTGAAGGTCACCTCGCTCGGCGGGGCGGGACTGTCCGGCTCGACGTACTACACCCAGGGCGCCATCAGCGTGAAGTGGACGGCCACCACACCGTCCTCGCTCATCAAGAGTTTCCAGCTGCTGGTCGACGGCAAGACCGTCACCACCGCCTCCGGCACGGCCACCTCCGCCAACACCACCCTGGCCCTGGGCAGCCACACGGTCGCGGTGCGGGCGGTGCACCAGTCCGGCAAGACCGTGACGACCGCCGCGCTGAACGTCGTCGCGGAGACGACCGCACCGACCTTCACCACCACGCCGAAGCTCTCCCTGCGCACCGGCACGGTCAACACCACCGCCGTCCCGGTCACCCTCGGCTGGAAGGCCGCCGACGACAAGGCGCTGCGCGAGGTGAAGCTGGTCTCCCCGACGGCCGCCACCTTCGGCCCGGCCACCACCGCCTCCAACCGCACCGCCAACTCCGGCACGGCCGCCACCTGGTCGATGCGGGCCTACGACTACGCCGGCAACTACCGCACCGCGTCCGCCTCCTACACACCGGTGATCCTGCAGGAGACCTCGGCGGTGAAGTCCGGCAGCTGGACGACCCGTTCCTCCACCAGCTACCTGGGCGGCAAGTCGTACTCCAGCGGCACCAAGGGCGCCAGCCTCAGCTGGACCTTCACCGGACGCTCCGCCTCCTGGGTGGTCTCCCGGGCCTCCAGCTCGGGTCAGGCGTACGTCTACGTCGACGGCGTCAAGGTCAGCACGGTCGACCTGAAGTCCGCCACCACGCTCTACCGGCAGGCGATCTGGACGAAGACCTGGTCCAGCAGCGCCAAGCACACCGTCAAGATCGTCGTGGTCGCCACCAGCGGCCGCCCCACCATCACCACCGACGGCCTCGTCTACCTCAAGTAGCCCCAACCCTCCCTGGATAGGGGACGTACGCTGCAGGGGCCTTGGTCCCGCCCGGTCGGCCGGGCGGGACCAAGGCCCCCTTCGCGGTGTGGCAGGTACGAACCCGCCGACGACGCGCGGGCCCGCCTCGGAAATCTTCTTCGTCTTCCTCGACGCCGGGTCGGTCTCGTCCGCCGGTCCCGTCAACTGCGCGCAGCAGGCCGGGACGTGCCGGCCCGGCTGCGCCTGCTGCCCCTGAACATCTCGTCGCAGGTCCCCCTCCCAGCCCAGCCGAGCGTCATCGGCGCACTCGAGTCGGCGGCCGCCCCGCCCCCCAACCTGCTCTTACAGCCAGCCCTTTCGCTTGAAATTGCGGTGCAGGAGGACGCAGGCGGTGGCGATGACGCTGAGCACGAGGGGGTAGCCGAAGGTCCAGCGGAGTTCGGGCATGTGGTCGAAGTTCATGCCGTAGACACCGCACACCATGGTGGGTACGGCGATGATCGCGGCCCAGGCGGTGATCTTGCGCATGTCCTCGTTCTGGGCGACGGTGACCTGCGCGAGGTGGGCCTGGAGGATGGAGTCGAGCAGGGCGTCGAAGGCGTTGATCTGCTCGGTGACGCGGGTGAGGTGGTCGGCGACATCCCGGAAGTACGTCTGTATCTCCTTGTCGACGCAGGCGCGGGGTTCGGTGGCCAGCCGGTCGAGGGGGCGGGCGAGCGGGACCACCGCCCGCTTCAGCTCCAGGAGTTCACGCTTGAGCTGGTAGATGCGGCCGGCGTCGGCGTTCCGGGGGCTGCGCGGGGAGAAGACGTCGGTCTCGACCTGGTCGATGTCGTTCTGGACGGCGTCGGCGACGGTGACGTAGTCATCGACGACGTGGTCGGCGATGGCGTGGAGGACGGCGGAGGGACCCTTGGCCAGCAGTTCCGGGTGGGCTTCGAGGTCCTCGCGCAGGGGGCCGAGGGAACCGTGGCGGCCGTGGCGGACGGTGACGACGAAGTCGGGGCCGGTGAAGACCATGATCTCGCCGGTGTTCACCACCTCACTGCTCGCCGTCAGCTCGGAGTGTTCCACGTAGGTGACGGTTTTGAAGACGGAGAACAGCACCTCGCCGTATTGCTCGATCTTGGGGCGCTGGTGGGCGTGGACGGCGTCCTCGACGGCGAGCGGGTGCAGGCCGAAGAGTTCCGCGACGTCGGCGAACTCCTCCTCGCCTGGTTCGTGCAGGCCCAGCCAGACGAAGCCGCCCCTGCGCTTGCGGGCGTGCCGGACGGCTTCCGCCACGGAGTCCCCTCCGGGTCGGCGGACGCCGTCGTGATAGACGACACAGTTGACCACGGTCGAGCCGAGCGGGGAGCGGGCCGGGTGGCTGAGGTCCACGCGGCGATGGCGGGTGCGCCGCGCCAGGTTCGCGACTTTGCGCAGGTTGCCGACCATCGACATGCGGGGTTCTCCTTCACCGGACCGTTGGATCCGCACAGTGTGCCAAAAGGCGGTAAGGCGGATGTCAGGGCCGGCGCTTCTTGCGGAAGCCCAGGTGGAGGACGGTGACGGGCATGGTGATCAGGGCGGCCGCCGCGGGCGCTGCCGCCCCCTGCGACACGTGGAGGCGCTACAGGCCGACGTCCCGGCTACGCATGTCCGCCAGGGACTCGCGGCGAACCAGGAGGCGGCCGATGCCGTCGCGTACGGCGGCCACGGGTGGGCGGCCGACCAGGTTGTAGCCGGAGGCCATGGACGGGTGGTAGGCGCCGGCCACGGGTGCGGCTGCGGCTGGACACCGGGCGCCTTGAGCGGGAGTTCGACACCGTGCCGCCCGACGCCTGAAGCTCTGAGGGCCGGCCTTCAGGACGTGGCCGCCGCCGGCGGGTCCGGCTCCTGCGATTGGCGCTCGGGTGCCGTCCGTACCGTGAGCACCATGGTGAGACCGCCGCCGGGGGTGTCCTCCGCGTGGAGCGTGCCGCCGACGGCTTCGGCGAAGCCTCGCGCGACCGCGAGGCCCAGGCCGACTCCGGCACCGCGGGGCGAGTCGCCGTAGCGCTGGAAGGGTTCGAAGATGCGGTCCTTGGCCTCGTCCGGTACGCCGGGTCCGCGGTCGACGACCCGTACCTCGGCCCGGTCGGCGATGGCGCTCGCCGACACCAGGACCCGCTCGCCGGGCGGGCTGTACTTGACGGCGTTCTCGACGACGTTGGCGACGGCCCGCTCCAGCAGTCCCCGGTCGACATGGACCATCGGCAGGGTCTCGGGGATGTCCAGGTCCACGCTGTCCTCGGGCACCCCGCCGAGCGCCATGGGCACCACCTCGTCGAGGCCGGTCTCGCGGATGATCGGGGTGACCGTGCCGGTCTGGAGGCGGGACATGTCGAGCAGGTTGCCGACCAGCAGGTCGAGCCGGTCGGCGCCCTCCTCGATGGCCTCCAGCAACTCCGCCTCGTCCTCCTCGGACCAGGCGACGTCGTCGGAGCGCAGTGAGGACACGGCGGCCTTGATGCCGGCGAGCGGAGTGCGCAGGTCGTGGCTGACGGCGGCGAGCAGCGCGGTCCGGATGCGGTTGCCCTCGGCCAACTCCTTGGCGCGGTCGGCCTCCCGCCGCAGGCGCCGGCGGTCCAGGACGACCGCGGCCTGCGCGGCGAACGCGGCCAGCACCCGGCGGTCGGCGGCCGGCAGCACCCGGCCGCGCAGGGACAGGGCCATGTGGTCACCGACCGGTACGTCGACGTCCGCGTCCTCCGGATTCTCGACGGGCCCGGGTCCCACACTCCCCGCGCAGGTCCAGGGGGTTGTCTCGTCGGTCCGCTCCAGCAGGGCCACCGATTCCACGGCGAAGGTCTCGCGGACCCTTTCCAGCAGTTCCTCCAGCGAGGTCTCGCCGCGCAGCACGTTGCCCGCGAGGAGGGACAGGATCTCCGACTCGGCACGCAGCCTGGCCGCCTGGTGGGTGCGGCGGGCCGCGAGGTCCACCACCGAGGCCACGGACACGGCGACCCCCACAAAGATCGCGATGGCGACGATGTTCTTCGGGTCCGCGATCGTCAGGGTGTGGACGGGCGGGGTGAAGAACCAGTTGAGCAGAAGGGAGCCCACCACCGCGGACGCCAGCGCCGGGAAGAGCCCGCCGAGCAGGGCCGCCGCCACCGTCAGGGTCAGGAACAGCAGCATGTCGTTGGCGAGGCCGACGTCCAGGGTGGCGCCGGTGAGGAGCCAGGTGAACAGGACGGGTCCCAGCACGCCGACGAGCCAGCCCCATATGACCCGGGAGCGTCCCAGGCGTGCCCCGCGCGCCGCCGGCAGTCCGCGGCCCTTGCCCGCCTCGTCGTGGGTGATCAGGTGGACGTCCAGGTCCGGACCGGAGTCCCGGGCCACCGTCGCGCCGACGCCCGGCCCGAAGGCGTACTGCCAGCTCCTGCGGCGCGAGACGCCCAGCACGATCTGGGTGGCGTTCACCCCGCGCGCGAAGTCCAGCAGGGCCACCGGTATGTCCTCCCCGACCACCTGGTGGAAGGTGCCGCCGAGGTCCTCGACCAGCGTGCGCTGGTCGGCCAGTTCCTTCGGGGAGGCGGTGGTGAGGCCGTCGCTGCGGGAGATGTAGACAGCCAGGACCTCGCCGCCGGCGCCCTTCTCGGCGAGCCGCGCGGCCCGCCGTATCAGGGTGCGCCCCTCGGGGCCGCCGGTCAGGCCGACGACGATCCGCTCGCGTGACCCCCAGATGGTGGAGACCTGGTGCTCGCTGCGGTACTCGGTGAGATACGCGTCGACCCGGTCGGCCACCCACAGCAGCGCCAGTTCGCGCAGCGCGGTCAGGTTGCCCGGGCGGAAGTAGTTGGAGAGGGCCGCGTCGACCTTGTCCGACTTGTAGATGTTGCCGTGCGCCATCCGCCGCCGCAGCGCCTGCGGCGACATGTCGACCAGTTCGATCTGGTCGGCCCGGCGCACGACCTCGTCGGGTACGGTCTCCCGCTGGCGCACACCCGTGATCGCCTCGACGACGTCACCGAGGGACTCCAGATGCTGGATGTTGACGGTGGAGATGACGTCGATGCCGGCGGCGAGCAGTTCCTCGACGTCCTGCCAGCGCTTGGTGTTGCGGGAACCGGGAACGTTGGTGTGGGCCAGTTCGTCGACCAGGGCGACCCGGGGCCGGCGAGCCAGGACGGCGTCCACGTCCATCTCGGTGAACACGCTGTCCCGGTACTCCAGTTCCCTGCGCGGGATCTGGTGCAGACCGTGCAGCATCACCTCGGTGCGCGGCCGGTGATGGTGCTCCACGAAGGCGACCACGCAGTCGGTGCCCCGCTCGGCACGCCGGTGGGCCTCGGAGAGCATGGCGTAGGTCTTGCCCACGCCGGGTGCCGCGCCGAGGTAGATCCGAAGCTTGCCGCGCGCCATGTCATCCCTCGAAGCGGTAGCCCATGCCGGGCTCGGTGATCAGATGGCGGGGGTGGGAGGGGTCCGTCTCCAGTTTGCGGCGCAGCTGGGCCATGTACACCCGCAGGTAGTTGGTCTTGCTGCTCTGCGAGACGCCCCAGACCTCCTGGAGGAGGTGCTTCTGCGTGATCAGCCGGCCCGGGTTGACCACCAGGATCTCCAGCACGTGCCACTCGGTCGGCGTCAGCCGCACGTCCCGCCCGCCGCGGACGACCCTCTTGGCGAGCAGGTCGATGCTGAAGTCCGCCGTCTCGACGAGCGTCGTCGCGGGGACGAGCGTCGCGTCCTCGGTACGGCGGACCGCGGCCCGTAGCCGGGCCAGCAACTCGTTCATGCTGAACGGCTTGGTGATGTAGTCGTCGGCGCCGGCGTCGAGTGCGGCCACCTTCTCGTCGGAGCCCTGCCGGGCGGACAGGACCAGGATCGGCATACGGCTCCAGCCGCGCAGGCCCTTGATGATGTCGACGCCGTCCATGTCGGGCAGGCCGAGGTCGAGCAGGACCACGTCGGGCTGACGCGCGGCCGCCAGCCGGAGGGCGGTTGCCCCGTCGGGCGCCGCGTCCACTCCGTACTGACGTGCCTGCAAGTTGATGACGAGGGCCCGTACGAGCTGCGGGTCGTCCTCCACCACGAGCACCCGGGTCATGGGTGTGTGCCTCTCCTGTCGTACGCGGCGGCGGGAGTCGGCCGCAACGGTGCTGTCACCGGCCGCCGACTCCCGCTCGGGTCGGGTAACTCCATCAGTCCTTGGCCACAAGTGCCTTGAGCGCGATGTTGAGTTCCAGGACGTTCACCCGGGGCTCTCCGATGAAGCCGAGGGTGCGCCCCTTGGTCTGCTCGTCGACGAGCTGCTGCACCTGGGCGACGGTCAGGCCGTTCTTCTCGGCGACCCGGTGGACCTGGAGGTTCGCGTAGGCCGGGGAGATGTCCGGGTCCAGGCCGGAGCCGGAGGAGGTGACCGCGTCCGCGGGGACCTGGGAGGGCTTGACGGTGTAGCCGGGCACCGAGTTGTCCTTGACGACCTTGGCCTTGGCCTCCTTGACCGCCTTGACGAGGTCGGGGTTGTCGGCGGAGAGGTTGGTGGCGCCGGACAGGATCAGCTTGTACTGCGTGTTGAGCGAGTTCTCGCCGAGGCCGCCGGCCGGCCGGGGCTGGAAGTGGTCCAGGCTGTAGCCCTGTTGCCCGATCAGGGAGGAGCCGACGACCTTGCCGTCCGCCTTGATCTCCGAGCCGTTCGCCTTGTTGTCGAGGAGCGCCTGGGCCACACCCGTGACCACCAGGGGGTAGATCACGCCGGTGACCAGGGTCAGCACGAGGAGGGCACGCAGGCCCGCCCCGAGCAACCGGGCTGTGTTCGTGACGGAGTTGTTCATGGCGATCAGCACGCTTTCAAGAAATTACAGCCCGGGGATGAGGGAGATGAGCAGGTCGATGATCTTGATGCCGATGAAGGGCGCGATCAGCCCGCCGATCCCGTAGATGGTCAGGTTGCGGCGCAGCATCTTGTCGGCGCTGACCGGCCGGTACTGCACGCCCTTCAGGGACAGCGGCACCAGCGCGATGATGATCAGCGCGTTGAAGATGACGGCCGACAGGATCGCGGAGTCCGGCGAGCTCAGGCCCATGATGTTGAGCTTGTCCAGGCCCGGGTAGACGGCCGCGAACAGCGCCGGGATGATCGCGAAGTACTTCGCGACGTCGTTGGCGATGGAGAAGGTCGTCAACGCGCCCCGGGTGATGAGGAGTTGCTTGCCGATCTCGACGATCTCGATGAGCTTGGTCGGGTTGGAGTCGAGGTCGACCATGTTGCCGGCCTCCTTGGCGGCCGACGTACCGGTGTTCATGGCCACGCCGACGTCCGCCTGCGCGAGGGCGGGCGCGTCGTTGGTGCCGTCACCGGTCATCGCGACCAGCTTGCCGCCGGCCTGCTCCCGCTTGATCAGCGCCATCTTGTCCTCGGGAGTCGCCTCCGCGAGGAAGTCGTCGACGCCCGCCTCCTCGGCGATCGCCTTGGCGGTCAGCGGGTTGTCACCCGTGATCATGACGGTCTTGATGCCCATGCGGCGCAGTTCCTCGAACCGCTCGCGCATGCCGTCCTTGACGACGTCCTTGAGGTGGATGACGCCCAGGATCCGGGCACCGTCCGCGTCCTCCACCGCGACGAGCAGCGGCGTGCCGCCCGCCTCGGAGATCCGGTTGGCGACGGTGTCCGCGTCCTCGGCGACCGTGCCGCCCTGCTCCTGGACCCAGGCGATGACCGAACCGGCCGCGCCCTTGCGGATCTTGCGCCCGTCGACGTCCACGCCGGACATCCGGGTCTGGGCGGTGAACGCGATCCACTCGGCGCCGGCCAACTCGCCCTGGTGCCGCTCGCGCAGCCCGTACTTCTCTTTCGCCAGTACGACGATGGAGCGCCCCTCGGGCGTCTCGTCGGCCAGCGACGACAGCTGGGCGGCGTCCGCGACCTCGGCCTCGGTGGTGCCGCTCACGGGCACGAACTCCGACGCCTGGCGGTTGCCCAGCGTGATGGTGCCGGTCTTGTCGAGCAGCAGCGTGGAGACGTCACCGGCGGCCTCGACCGCGCGGCCCGACATCGCCAGGACGTTGCGCTGCACGAGACGGTCCATGCCCGCGATGCCGATCGCGGACAGCAGAGCACCGATCGTGGTCGGGATCAGACAGACCAGCAGCGCCACGAGCACGACCAACGTCAGGTGCGTGCCCGCGTAGTTCGCGAACGGCGGCAGGGTCGCCACCGCGAGGAGGAAGACGATGGTGAGGGACGCCAGCAGGATGTTCAGCGCGATCTCGTTCGGCGTCTTCTGCCGGGCCGCACCCTCGACCAGGTTGATCATCCGGTCGATGAAGGTCTCGCCCGGTTTCGTCGTGATCTTGATGACGATGCGGTCGGACAGCACCTTCGTACCGCCGGTGACGGCCGAACGGTCACCACCGGACTCGCGGATGACGGGCGCCGACTCACCCGTGATCGCCGACTCGTCGACGGACGCGACGCCCTCGACGACGTCACCGTCGCCGGGGATGATGTCGCCGGCCTCGCAGACGACCAGGTCGCCGATCTTCAACTCGGTGCCCGGCACGCGCTCTTCGACAGCACCGCTGAGCCGGCGCGCCACCGTGTCGGTCTTTGCCTTGCGCAGCGTGTCGGCCTGGGCCTTGCCGCGGCCCTCGGCGACGGCCTCCGCGAGGTTGGCGAAGATCACGGTCAGCCACAGCCAGACGCTGATGGTCCAGCCGAACCAGTCGCCCGGCTCCTTGAAGGAGAAGACCGTGGTCAGCACCGACCCGATCCACACCACGAACATCACGGGCGACTTGACCAGCACCCGCGGATCGAGCTTGCGGAAGGCGTCGGGAAGCGACTTCAGCAGCTGCTCGGGGTCGAACAGGCCGGCACCTACCCGGCCCTCCTTGTGCCCGGTCGGCACGTCCTGGTGCGGTGCCCGGGTGGGAGTGGCTGTGGACATCGCGTCCTCTGGCTTCTGTGTACGGGTGGTCATCACGCCAGCCCCTCGGCGAGCGGACCCAGCGCGAGGGCCGGGAAGTAGGTGAGACCGGTGATGATCAGGATCGCGCCCACCAACAGGCCGGTGAACAGCGGCTTCTCGGTGCGCAGGGTGCCCGCCGTCTCCGGCACCGGCTTCTGCTCGGCGAGCGAGCCGGCCAGGGCGAGGACGAACACCATCGGCAGGAAGCGGCCGAACAGCATCGCGAGTCCGGTCATGGTGTTGTACCAGTCGGTGTTCGCGTTCAGCCCTCCGAAGGCCGAGCCGTTGTTGTTCGCGGCGGAGGTGAAGGCGTACAGCACCTCGGAGAAGCCGTGAGCTCCGGAGTTCAGCATGGAGTTCGGCGGCGTCGGCAGTGCCATGGACACGGCCGTGAAGACGAGGACCAGGGCCGGGGTGATGAGGAGGTAGCAGGCGGCCCGCTTGATCTCGCGGGTGCCGATCTTCTTGCCCAGGTACTCGGGCGTGCGGCCCACCATCAGCCCGGCGATGAACACCGCGATGATCGCCATGATCAGCATGCCGTAGAGGCCGGATCCGGTACCGCCGGGCGCGATCTCGCCCAGCATCATGCCGAGCATGGTGATGCCGCCGCCGAGGCCGGTGAAGGAGGAGTGGAAGGAGTTGACCGCGCCGGTCGAGGTGAGTGTGGTCGCCGTCGCGAAGATCGACGAGCCGCCGACGCCGAACCGGACCTCCTTGCCCTCGTACGCGCCGCCGGCGATGTCGAACGCCGGGCCGTGGTGGGCGAACTCGGTCCACATCATCAGGGCCGTGAAGCCGATCCAGAGGGTGGCCATGGTGGCGAGGATCGCGTAGCCCTGCTTGACCGAGCCGACCATGAGGCCGAAGGTGCGGGTCAGCGAGAACGGGATGACGAGGATCAGGAAGATCTCGAAGAGGTTCGAGAGCGGGGTGGGGTTCTCGAACGGGTGGGCACTGTTGGCGTTGAAGATGCCTCCGCCGTTGGTGCCGATCTCCTTGATGGCCTCGGTGGAGGCGACCGCCCCGCCGTTCCACTGCTGCGAACCCCCCATGAACTGCCCGACCTCATGGATGCCGGAGAAGTTCTGGATCGCGCCGCACGCCACGAGCACGATCGCGGCGACAAAGGCCATCGGCACCAGGACGCGTACGACACCGCGCACCAAGTCGGCCCAGATGTTGCCGAGTTCACCGGTGCGGGACCGCGCGAACCCGCGCACGAGGGCGACCGCGACAGCGATACCGACGGCCGCGGAGACGAAGTTCTGCACGGCCAGACCGGCGGTCTGCACGACGTGACCCATGGTCTGCTCGCCGTAGTACGACTGCCAGTTGGTGTTGGTCACGAAGGACACGGCCGTGTTGAACGACTGCGCCGGGTTGACCGAGTCGAAGCCGAGCGAGCCGGGCAGAACGCCCTGGATCCGCTGGAGCAGGTAGAGGAAGACGACGCCGACGGCCGAGAAGGCGAGGATCCCGCGCAGGTACGCGGGCCAGGTCATCTCGGTGTCGGGGTCGGCACCGATGCCCTTGTAGATCCACTTCTCGACGCGCAGGTGCTTGTCGGAGGAGTAGACCCTGGCCATGTAGGTGCCCAGGGGGATGTAGGCGAGCGCCAGCGCGCCTATGAGGGCGAGCAGCTGGAGCACACCCGCGAGGACAGGACCCATCTGTGTCTCAGAACCTCTCCGGGAAGATCAGGGCGAGGACGAGATAGCCCAGCAGGGCGACGGCCACGACCAGGCCGACGACGTTCTCGACGGTCACAGCTTCGTCACCCCCTTGGCGACGAGAGCCACCAGCGCGAAACCCGCGATCGTGGTGAGGACGAAGGCCAGATCGGCCATCGCGAACTCCTGGAGTGAGGTTCGGGTTGAACGGACGATTAGAGGAAAGCGCCTCTCTGGCCGGATCAGGTCGTCCGTTGACGGCTCTCTTACGGCGGCGCCCACGGCTTTGACGGAACCCTTACGGCCCTGTTCCTGACCGGCGTGCCGGCAGGTGGCCCGGCTCACAGCAGCCGGAAGCGGAGCCGGCAGATCACCGCGTCCGTCTCCCGCCGCACGGCATGCGCGACGACCGCGCCACGCTGTTCCGGAGCGGCCGCCGCCACAGCCGCTCCGGCTCCGGCTCCGTCTCGGGGGGACGAGACGGGCACGATCACCAGCGAGCGCTCGCGGTGCGGCGTTTCCGGAATACGACCGAGACCGAGCCGCTCGCCGATCCGGCCGTAAGCGCGGCGAACGGTCTCGAAGGCGACCACGAGCAGCGGCAGGGCGACAACGATCAGCCAGGCGCCCCTCCTCGAACCTCTCCACGGTGACGACGGTCGCGACGCCGGTGAGCGACGCGCCGAAGCCGTTGAGCAGCGCCTTGCCGCGCCACCCAGGGCCCTTCGGGTCTACGACGACACCGCCCTGCCCGGCCGCACGACCCTCAACGACGTGCTCAGCGGCTGGTTCGTCTCACGCCCTCGGTGTGGCTGGCCGAGTACGGGCGCCCGGGTGTGGCAGTACACCTTCGACTACGCGCAGGCCGGGCCCTTCGGACCCACGCACGGCAGCGACGTCCAGTTCACCTTCGGCAAGTGGGGCCAGGGCGACTTCACCGGGGCCGCGCCGGCCGACCTCCCGACGGCACGGGCCCTGTCCGCGAAGATGGTGGACTCCTTCGCCGCGTTCGCCCAGCACGGAACGCCGGCGACCCGGGCACTGCCGGACTGGCCGGCCTTCACCCCCCGCGACCGGGCATGCCTGTCGTTCGACGTGGAGCCGCGTCTGGTGCGCGACCGCCTCGCCGACGCGCGGCGCGAGGCGTGGGACGGGGTCGATCCCTTTGCGGTCTGCTGATACCTGATGCTGCCGCGGGGGGGGGCCGCCGTCCGTTGCGGGACGGCGGCCCCCACCCGGTCATCGGGCGACGTAGCCGCCGTCGACGGGGAGGGCGACGCCTACGACGAAACCGGCTCCCGGGCTGCACAGCCACAGGACGGCCTGGGCGATCTCCTCGGCCGTACCGAGGCGGTTGATGGGCTGGTTGGCCTCGGCCTCGGCGCGGTCCAGCTCCCCCTTGGCGATCATGTCGCTGACCATCGGGGTGTCGATGGTGCCGGGGCAGACGGCGTTGATACGGATGCCGCGTGGGGCGTATTCGAGGGCCGCGCTCGTGGTCAGGCCGATCACGCCGTGCTTGGAGGCGTGGTAGGAGGCGCGTCCGGGGAGGCCGACCAAGCCGCCGAGGGAGGAGCAGTTGACGACGGCGCCGCTGCCCTGGGCACGCATGTGCCGCAGCTCGTGCTTCATGCAGGCCCACACGCCGCGGAGGTTGATGGCGTTGACGCGGTCGAAGCGTTCGGCGGGTTCGTCGGCGGCGTCGCTGGGCGGGATCTGGATGCCGGCGTTGTTGTAGGCCATGTCGAGGCGGCCGAAGGTCTGGAACGGTGCGGTCGACCGCGGCGGCGACCTGTTCTTCGTCGCTGACGTCTCAGGTGAGGCCGAGTGCTCGGTGCCCGGAGTCGGTGAGTTGCTTGACTGCTGCGTTCAGGGCGGCTTCGTCGATGTCGGTGAGAGCGACGGCGGCCCCGGATTCGGCGAAGGCGCGGGCGGTCGCCAGGCCCATGCCGGAGCCGGCGCCGGTGACGAGGGCGACCTGGCCGGTGAAGTCGTAGCTGGGGTTCACGTGCATTTCTCCCGTTGACAGTGCGCCGGGTCAGGAAGCTGCTTCGATGGTGACCTCGGTGGCGGTGGCGGTGGCGAGGCGTTCGGTGTCGCCGTTCACGTGGCCGAGGATGATCAGGCCGGCGTCGCTGGAGCCGCTGCCTCGGTAGAAGAGCGCCAGGTTGCCCCAGGGCGCGTAATACGCCAGGTCACCGGGCTTTGTTTCGGCGGCGTCCGGGGCGCCGGAGGTGGACAGCCGACGGGGTAGGTCGGCGATCTTCTCCGTCTCGTGGAAGTCGCTCAGGTTCAGCGTGAGCGGCAGCAGGGCGGCGAAGTCGCGGGCCGTGGCGCTGTCGTTCAGGGTGGCGTCGACCCGTGGCCGTCGATGGTGAGCCGGATGTTCATGGCGGTGTCCTTGTCATCGGACGGTGCGGCTGGTGCGGTGGCCGTCGGCGTTCGCTGTGACGCGGACGGACGCGGACGCGGAGGCGGAGGACGAGGACGGGGAAGACGGGGACGGGGGCGCCGCGTCGGTACAGGCGGTCACTGCGAGCAGTAAGGCGGTCGGGACGGCGCGGGCAAGGCTGGAACGGGTGGTCGGGCTCACGGCATCCTCAGGGGGCGTCAGTCGGGCAGGGGCTCGGCGTAGTGGCGGAAGCCGTCGCGCTTGAGGTGGATGTCGTACAGGCGGTGGGCCAGCACCTGGCCCTCGATGACGTCCTTGTGGCGGTCACGGCGGGTGAGGGTCTTGAAGACGTCCGGACGGAGAGTGTCCAGGGAGACGTTCACCCGGTCCAGGCCCGCCGCCTTCAAAGCCGTCGCGGTGCGCTTCAGGCCGATGCCGTTCGTCGTCAGCGACATCTGCGGGCGCGGCTCCAGGGCCGCGCCCTGCTCGACTATGCCGACCAGGCCGGGACGCAGCAGCGGCTCACCGCCGGTGAAGCGGACCTCCTCGATGCCCAGCGAGGTGACGGCGATGTCGGTCAGGCGGACGATGTCGTCGTCCGTGAGCAGGTCGGGCTTGGCCAGCCACTGCAGGCCCTCCTCGGGCATGCAGTACGTACAGCGCAGATTGCACCGGTCGGTCAGCGAGACCCTCAGGTCGGTGGCCACTCGGCCGTAGGTGTCAATGAGCATGGATCGGACCGGTGACCCGGGCCAGAGGCAGGCCGGTGCTCTGGTTGGCGTGGGCGATGATCTCGGCGGTGATGGAGATGGCCGTCTCCTCGGGGGTGCGGGCACCCAGGTCGAGGCCGATCGGGGAGCGCAGCCGGGCCAACTGCCTGTCGGTGACCCCGACTTCACGCAGGCGGCGCAGACGTGCGTCGTGGGTGCGGCGGGAGCCCATGGCGCCGACGTAGCCGACGGGCAGGTCGAGGGCGAGCTGGAGCAGGGGGATGTCGAACTTGGCGTCGTGGGTCAGCACGCAGACGGCGGTACGGGCGTCCACGGCCGTCTGTGCAAGGTAGCGGTGGGGCCAGTCGACGACCACCTCGTCGGCGTGCGGGAAGCGGGCTTCGGTGGCGAAGACGGGGCGGGCGTCGCACACGGTGACGTGGTAGCCCAAAAAGTGGCCGGCCTGGGCGAGGGCGGCGGCGAAATCGATGGCGCCGAAGATCAGCATGCGGGGGCGGGTCGCGGCCGCGTGGACGAGGACGGAGAGCTGCTCGGGGCAGGTGTCGGCGTCTCCGCCGAGCGAGAGAAGTGCGGTGCGTCCGGTGCGCAGTTGGGCGGTGGCCCGGTCCGCCACGGCCCGGCCGGTCGGCCCGTCGCCGAGCGTGCTGTCGGCGATCCAACTGTCGCCGAGGACGCTCAAAGTGGCGCCGAGCAATCCCTCAGGCCCGTCCACGACCTGGGCGACGGCGGCGGGCCGGCCCTCGACCGCCGCGGCGAGCGCCGCGCCGAGATGGGGCTGGGCGGCGGGGTCGACGCACTGGACGAGGACGTCGAGTTCGCCGCCGCAGGTCAGGCCCACGGCGAAGGCGTCGTCGTCGGAGTAGCCGAACCACGCGCGCTGGGGAGTGCCTCGGTCGTGGAGGGCCTGGCGGCACAGCTCGTACACCGCGCCTTCGACGCAGCCGCCGGAGATGCTGCCGACGGCGTTGCCGTCGGCGTCCACCGCCACCGACGTGCCGATGGGCAGGGGTGC
The DNA here is from genome assembly GCF_041261225.1 of Streptomyces sp. V4I8. Lineage (GTDB taxonomy): Bacteria > Actinomycetota > Actinomycetes > Streptomycetales > Streptomycetaceae > Streptomyces. The sequence continues at coordinate 7,651,759 of NZ_JBGCCN010000001.1, read as the reverse complement.
GCTGCCGGTGACGTCGACGACGGTGGCCAGGGCGAAGGGGCGTTCCTCGCGGCACCAGCGGTGCAGTGTGTGCGCGATGTTCAGCATGGGGGCTCCAGAACAGACGGTCGCTGTCGCGGAAGGTGGGGCGGGCCGCCCCCGCGCCGACGGGGGCGCGTGCGCGGCGGCGGCCCGGGGAGGGTCCGGCAGCCGTACGGGGGGTCGGCTGCCGGACCCCGCTATGGAGGCGGCGTCGTTCAGAGCAACGCCTCGGCGGTGATGGGCAGTTGGCGGATCCGTCGGCCGGTGGCGTTGAAGACCGCGTTGCCGATCGCGGCCGCCACGCCCACCTGGACGACCTCGCCGAGTCCCTTGACGCCCAGCAGGTTGCCGGCGTTGTCCTCGCCGTCGAGGTAGATCGCCTTGATCTCGGGGACGTCGGCGTTCACGGGCACGAGGTAGTCGGCGAGGCTGGAGTTCACGATCCGCCCGTCGCGGTGGTCGGTGACCGTGTGCTCCAACAGCGCCTGGCCGATGCCGCCGACAATCCCGCCGAAGGCCTGGCTCTCGGCGAGCTTGGGGCTGATGATCCGCCCCGCGTCGTAGACGCCGAGCATCCTCCGCACCCGTACCAGCCCCAGGTCCGCGTCCACCGAGACCTCGGCGAAGGTCGCGCTGTAGGCGAAGTAGGCGGAGCGCTCGGAGCCGGGCCCCTGGTAAGAACCGTTCGCCTCCAGGTGGGAGCGGTCGTTGCGGGCCAGCAGGCGCTTGTACGTCTCACCGCGCACCGTGTCGTTCCGCACGTGCAGTCGGCCGTTGCGCACGACCACGTCGTCCGCGTTCACGCCGTACAGCGGCGACTCCCGGTCCTCCACGGCCAGCTTGATCGCCTGCTGCCGCACCTTGTTGCAGGCGTCGACAACGGCCGAGCCGACACTGGCCATGGTCGCCGAACCGCCGTGCGGCGAGGTGAACGGATACTCCGAGTCACCCAGCCGGAACGTGACCGTGCGCATGGTCAGCCCCAGGGCGTCGGCCGCGACCTGGGTCTGGGAGGTGTACGTGCCCGGCCCCATGTCGGTGGTGGCCGCGTCCACGACCGCCGTGCCGTCGGCGTCCAGCCGCGCCCTGGCCTGCGCGGGGAAGCGCCCGCAGTCGTAGGCCCCGGCGGCCATGCCCAGGCCGATCAGCAGGTTCCCCTCCCGGGTGGAGCGCGGCTTGGGGTTGCGGCGGTCCCAACCGAACTCGCGGGCGCCGACCGTGTAGCACTCGCTCAGTCGCCGGGAGGAGAAGGGCTCGTTCGTCGACTCGTCCTCGGCCGGTTCGTTGCGCCGGCGCAGCTCGATCGGATCGATGCCGAGTTCGTCGGCTAGCTCGTCCATGGCCGACTCGATCACGAACGACGCGGGGGCGAAGCCGGGCCCGCGCATCCAGATCGGGGTGTTCACGTCCAACGGCACCTGCCGGTACGCCTGGCGGACGTTGGGCATGCTGTACATCATCTGGCCCGTGCCCAGGACGGCCTCGAAGAACGTCTCGTAAGACGAGGTCTCGTGGTCGATGTCGTGGATCGCGGCGTTCAGCCGGCCGCGCCGGTCGCTGCCGAGGCGCAGCCGGTACTCGTAGGCCGGCCGGAATCCGGTGCCGAAGTACATCTGCTTGCGCGACAGCACCAGCTTCACCGGGCGCCGCGTCACCCGCGCGGCCAGCGCGGCGACGATCGTGTGCGGCCAGCAGCGCAGTCCACTGCCGAAGCCGCCGCCGACGAACGGGTTGATGACCCGCACCGCGTCCGCCGGCAGGTCGAAGACCGCGGCGATCTCGTCGTGCGTGCCCATCACCCACTGCGTCTTGTCCCACACCGTCAGCCGATTGCCGTCCCAGCGGGCGACGGTGGCGTGCGGCTCCATCGGGTTGTGGTGGTTGCGCGCCAGTTCGTACTTCAGGTCCAGCCGTACGGCCGAGGAGCGCAGCCCTGCCTCCGCGTCCCCGCGCGCATAGGGCGTCGGCTCGCCCGGCTCGGCCTTGGTGATGTCCGTCGAGGGCTTCTCGGCGTCGTAGCGGACCTTGACCAGGCTCGCCCCGTGCTGGGCGGCCTCCAGGGTGGCGGCCACCACGACGGCGACCGGCTGGCCGTGGAAGAGGACCTTGTCGTCCTGGAAGACCCGAAGTCTGCGTCCGGCCGGGTTGTTGGAGCCGGCGTTGTCGCGGTACGGCAGTTTCGGGGCGTTGCCGTGGTGGATCACCCGCAGCACGCCCGCGTGTTTCTCGGCGGCGCGCGTGTCGATGGAGGTGATCCGGCCGCATCCGATGCTCGCGTCGACGATGACGGCGTGCACGGCACCCTTGATGTCGTGTTCGGCGGCGTACTCCGCCTTGCCGGTGACCTTGAGCCGGCCGTCCACGCGGGACAGCGGCGCACCTACGGCTGCCTGCGGCTGGGGGCTCATGCCATCTCTCCTACGGTGCGCAGCTGGCGTTCGACGGTCCGCTTCAGGAGTTCGACCTTGAACCGGTTGTGCTGGAGGGGGCGGGCGCCGTCGGCCGCGTGGCCGGCGGCCTCGGCCCACAGCCGGTCCGAGGGGCGCTCGCCGACCAGGGCACGCTCGACGGCGGACAGCTTCCACGGCACGGTAGCCACACCGCCCGCGGCGACCTTCGCCTCCCGGATCACGCCGCCGCGTACATGCAGCGCGACGGCCGCCGAGGCGAGCCCGAACGAGTAGGACTGCCGGTCGCGGATCTTCAGGTAGGCCGACTTGAGCGGACGCGGGAGCGCCGGGATCCCCACGGCGGTGATCAACTCGCCGGGCCTCAAGGCGTGTTCCCTGTTCGGGGTGGCGCCGGGGCGGAGCAGGAAGTCGGCGAAGGGGAGCCTGCGCTCCTTGCCGTCCGGTGCCTCCAGGTGGACGGTCGCCTCCAGGGCGGTGAGCGCGACGGCGAAGTCGGAGGCGTGCACGGCCACGCAGTGATCGGAGCCGCCGAGGATCGCGTGGCCGCGGTTGTAGCCGTGCAGGGCGGCGCAGCCGGAGCCGGGCTCGCGCTTGTTGCAGTCGGCGGTCACGTCACGGAAGTAGGTGCAGCGGGTGCGCTGCATGATGTTGCCGCCGATGGTGGCCATGTTCCGCAGCTGGGCCGAGGCGCCCCGCAGTGCCTGGGCGACCACCGGGTAGAGGGAGTTCAGCTTGGGGTCGGCGGTGGCCACGGCCATCGGGACCAGGGCGCCGATGCGGATGCCCCCGCCCGCGGTGGCGGTGATCTCACGCAGGGGCAGCGCGCTGATGTCGACCACCGTCTCGGGGGTTTCGACGGTCTCGCGCATCAGGTCGACGAGGGTGGTGCCGCCGGCGATGTAACGGCCGCCGCGCCGGCCGGCGTCCAGGGCTTCCCGGACGCTGTTCACGCGGGTGTAGGCGAAGGGATACACGGGCCGCTCCTTACTTCCGGGCGGCGGTCAGCTCGACCGCGCGCACGATCTTGACGTAGCAGCCACAGCGGCAGACGTTGCCGCTCATGTACTCCCGGATCTCCTCCGGCGAGTTGGTGTGGCCCTCCTGGATGCAGCCGACGCCGGACATGATCTGGCCCGGGGTGCAATACCCGCACTGGAAGGCGTCCTCGTCGATGAACGCCTGCTGCAGCGGGTGCAGTTCGTCGCCCTTGGCCAGGCCCTCGATGGTGGTGACCTCGGCGCCCCCCAGCCGCACGGCCAGCGTCAGGCAGGAGTTGACCCGCTGTCCGTCGACCAGCACCGTGCACGCCCCGCAGGCCCCGGCGTTGCAGCCCTTCTTGGAGCCGGTCAGGTCGAGGTGCTCGCGCAGCAGGTCAAGCAGCGACGTGCGGTTGTCCACCGTCACGGTCCGGCGGGTGCCGTTGACCGTCAGGGAGACCCGGCTGGAGGGCGCCGCCCCCGCGGCGGAAGCCTCCTCCGAGCCGGCGAGGAACGTCCCTCCGGCCACCACGGCACCGCCCACCACCACACCTGTGGCGATAACGGTACGCCGGCTGGGCCCCGAGGGGGACTCACCCGATTCGGTCGAGGGTGGAACAGCGGATTCAGAGAGGTCAGCAGACATACGTACGCCTTCGCATCACGGACGGGACAGACGTGAACAACAGCGGGGCAGCAGGCCTGGGATCAACGCCGCCGCGGGGAAAGGGCGACCGCGCGCCTTGGCAGCGGCGGCTGGTCACGACGGAAGTCTTGCATCACCGGCGACACTCGCGGCAGGGAGACTTTTATCCCCCCTTTGCCTTCTCGTGGTCTTCTACAGGACAAGGAGACGGTGAGCGTGCTGAATTCCTGCGGGTCTGATTCTTGAGGGCATGACACATTTCGCGGGCCGCCGGGAAAGAGCCTGACTCTGCCAGTGGTAGGAACCGCGAACGTAGGCACATTCCTGCCCTGGGTGTTTTCCCGGCGGGGGCATGATCCAGACGTACAACTACCTCGACAAGGACGGCCGGCCCACGTACGGCGGCTACCTCCAGAGGATCGTCGTCGACGAGAACTACGCCGTCCGCATCCCCGACGGCCTCTCCCTCGACGTGGCCGCCCCGCTGCTGTGCGCGGGCATCACCCTGTACTCCCGGCTCAAGCACTGGGGCGCCGGTCCCGGCAAGAAGGTCGCGATCGTCGGTCTGGGCGGTCTCGGCCACATGGGCGTCAAGATCGCGCACGCGCTGGGCGCCGAGGTCACCGTCCTTTCGCAGTCCCTGCGCAAGAAGGACGACGGCATCAAGCTGGGCGCCGACCACTACTACGCCACCAACGACCCGAAGACCTTCGAGGAACTGGCCGGCACCTTCGACCTCATCGTCTCCACGGTCTCGGCCCCGCTCGGCATCAGCGCGTTCGTGAACCTGCTGAAGATCGAGGGCGCCCTGGTGAACGTGGGCGCCCCCGAGGAGCCCGTCTCCGTCAACGTCTTCCCGCTGATCATGGGCCGCAGGTCGATCGCCGGCTCCGCCATCGGCGGCATCGCCGAGACCCAGGAGATGCTGGACTTCTGCGCGGAGCACGGCTTCGGCGCCGAGATCGAAGTGATCGCCGCGTCCGAGATCAACGAGGCGTACGAGCGGCTGCTGGCGGGCGACTTCCGGTACCGGTTCGTGATCGACACCGCGACGATCTGACCTCGGATTCACTCGTTCCCGAGATGGCCGATGCTGGGCAGGCCGAGGGCCCGAGTGCCGTCTCGGGTGGACGCCGGGTTCCACTGCTCCGGACTGGGACGTTCTCTCGTAGGACCAGGAGAACCGCTGGTCAGCCGGGGTTTGGCAGGAGTGCGATCCGGACGATCTCCAGCCAGACCTCGTTCTGTGCGGTGTCGTGCAGGGGGAAGGTTCCGCAGGCCGGTCGCCCGGGTGGCCAGGATCCGGTCTTCCGCGCGGGCCCGCAGCCGGTGACGTAGCTCGAGTTCCGCGATCGGACGGTCGACGGTGTTGGTGGCCAAGCAGGTGATCCGCATGCCGTCCGCGTCGATGATCCGCAACTGAGCCCCGGGGTGGGGTCGTTCCTTGCGGACGATCAGCCGCATGCCCTTCGGCCAGCCATCCAGCAGGTCCCCGGTGAGTTCGGCGACCCAGGCCCCGTCACGGACCTCGCTGTCTGACTCGACCGCGGGCGTCCAGGCCGCGACCGGAATCTTGAGAACGTGCTGGTGGATGGCCTCGGTGATCACCATGCCGAACGAGTAGGACAGCCACCGCCCGCGCTGGGCGAGCGGGGCCACGAACTCATGGGTTCCGCCCGCGGAATCACAGCGGATCAGAGTCCGTCGGCCCCGCCGGTACTTCTTCGGCAGTTGGGCCAGGGCGAGGCGGGCGGTAGCGATGTGGTCGGCGGCTGTGTTCGATCCCGCGTTCCCGGGACGCAGGAGGGCTGCGACGGGTTCGCCGGTTCCTCCAGGGCCGTGGTCGACGAACCCCGTCAGCCGGTGGTGGCCATAGGTCTTCTTCCAGGTCGGGGCCGCGTCCTGCTTGTCCGAGTGGGCCAGGACGAGAACTCGTCCAGGCCCACGGTCACCTGCCCGCCGGCATCCGGAGCCCGGTCCGCGGCCAACGCCCATACATGAGCTCGGACTTCGGAACGTGCGGCGGGCGAACGAGATCCTCAAGGCGGCATCGGCTTTCTTCGCGGCCGAGCTCGACCGGCCATCGAAGCGCTCGTAGCGTTCATCGACGAGTTCAAGGAGGTGTTCGGAGTCGAGCCGATCTGCCGAGTCCTGACCAGCCACGGACTGAAGATCGCGACGAGCACCTACTACGCCGCAAAGAACCGCACGCCCAGCACCCGAACAGTCCGCGACACCGAACTGAAGACGCAGATCAGCCGCGTCCACACGGACAACTTCAGCGTCTACGGGGCCAGGAAAGTCTGGCGGCAACTGCATCGCGAAGGCATACCGGTGGCCCGCTGCACCGTCGCCCGGCTGATGCGTGACCTGGGCCTGGAGGGCGTTCGGCGAGGGAAGAAGATCCGCACCACCGTCCGGGACGACGGCCCTGATCGGGCAGCTGATCTGCTGCAACGCGACTTCACGGCGTCCCGGCCGAACGAGAGATGGGTCGCGGACTTCACCTATGTCGCCACCTGGTCCGGGATCGTCTACGTCGCGTTCGTCGTGGACCTGTTCTCCCGGGCGATCGTGGGCTGGTCCGCCGCCACCAGCAAGCCGCCCAAGGTCGTCCTCAACGCCCTCGGCATGGCCCTGTGGCGTCGAGACCGCTCCGGAACTCCGCTGGACCGGGCCTCGTTCATCATTCGGATGCCGGCAGCCAATACACGTCTTTCGCGTTCACCGCGCACTTCATCGAGGCGGGTATCGACGCCGCCTCGATCGGCACCGTCGGCGACGCCCTGGACAACGCGCTCATGGAATCCCAGATCAGCCTCTACAAGACAGAGTTGATCAAGCCCCGCAGGCCCTGGCACGGCCTCGCCGACGTCGAACTCGGCACCGCGGAATGGGTCGACTGGTTCAACAACCAGCGCCTCCACACCGCGATCGGAGACATCCCACCCCACGAGCACGAGACCTACCACTACGCTCAACACCAGCCCCAACTGGCGGCTGGAGTCAACGCATAGAGCCTCCACCGATCCCGGAGCGGTTCAACGGCGGTGGTGCGGCCGATGCCGGAGCCGGCTCCGGTCACGAAGGCCGCCTTGCCGGTGAAGGCCGCGCTGGTCACGGTCATGGGGCGGATTCCTCTCGCTTGCTGGTACGTCGTGGGGTTCGTATCGGCAGGACCCGGATCGGGGCTTGCGTCAGTGCTGTGACGGCACCTGCGCGGGTTCGTCGCCTCGCGCGTGGGTGTGAGCGCTGCTCCGGGCCACGATCCGCCCCTTGTTGGGGGTGTCGTGGACGGCGAGGGCGATCAGCGGGAGGAGGGTGAGGGCCGCGATGACGGTGCCGACCAAGGGCGGGCCGGTCAGGCCGAGGGAGGAGTCCAGGGCCGTACCGGCGATCGCCGAGCCGGCGGCGATGCCGGTGGTGGTCAGCGCCGAGGTGAGGGTCGGAGCATCGCCCGCGAAGCGCATGGCCAGGGCGGTGACGACCGGGTTGACCGTGAAGCCGGTCAGGCCCATGAGAAAGACGAGGAGAGTGGCCGTCACCGGGGTGCCGGACAGCGGGATCATCAGGAGCAGGACCAGGGCGGTGGCCGCGGCGGCCGTGATGGTGGTGGCCATCGGGCGGCGGTCGCCTAGACGGCCTCCGGTGGTGGTGCCGCCCAGGGCTCCGACGCCGAAGGCGATGAGGACGAGCGGTACGGCGCCTTCCGGGATGCCGGCGCGGTAGGTCAGCAACGGGGTGACGTACGTGTACGTCGCCAGGACGCCGCCCATGATCAGCATCGCGGCGCCGAGCGCCAGCCACAGCCGACCCTGGCGCAGAGCCCGGACCTCGGCCCGGAGGGATACCTCGGCGCGCTGCTCCCGGGCCGGGATGAAGCGGCCGATGAACACGGCGGCAAACCCGGGGGAGCGAAGGGTCGGGCCGGTCAGGGAGCGGCTTCGATGGTGATTTCCTCGGCGGTGGCGAGCTGCTCGGTGCCGCCGGTCTTCATCAGCCCGACGGGGACCACACCGGTGGCGTAGGGGGCGTCTCGGTAGTAAGTGGCCAGGGTGCCCCAGGGCTCGTAGTAGGCGAGATCACCGACCTGAGGGTCGGCGCCTTCCGGGGCCCCGGTGGTGGACAGCTCGTGCGGCAGGTCGGCGATCTTCTCGGCCTGGTTGAAGTCGCGCAGAGACGAGGTGAGAGGGAGCTGGGCGGCGAAGTCGCGGGCAGTGGCGCTGTCGTTCAGGGTGGCGTCGAAGCGGTGGCCGTTGATGGTGAGCCGGATGTTCATGGCGGTAGTCCTGGCGGACGGTGAGGTGGCGGCCGGGGCTGTCGAAGCCCGCGGCGACGCGGGCTTCGACGAGGACGATGGGGAGTCGTTGGTGCAGGCGGTCACGGCCAGCAGCAAGGCGGCGGCCGGGACCACACGGGCGAGAGTCCGCAGGGGTGCCGGGTTCACGAGGTCGTCCAGGGGATTAGTCAGGCAGGGGCTCGGCGTAGTGGCGGAAGCCGTCCCGCAGCTGGTGGATGTCGAGCAGGGGCTGGGCCAGGACGTCGGGGCTGCTGTGCTCGGCGTCGGGCCGGATGGCTCCGGAGATGATCAGCTGGGCCACGTGGATGTTCTCCGGGGCGAGCGCGTCGTGGAGCATGCGGGCGTAGGCGCTCTCGGCGGCAAACGCGATCGAGGTGCCGGCGACTTTCGGGTTGGGGCGTGCGTACGGCGCTGGAGCCGTTGACGAACAGCAGGGTGCCGCGGCCCAGGGCGCGCATGTCGGGCAGAACGGCGTTCACTGCGGGGACCGGGCCCTTGACGGAGAAGGACAGGGGTGCGTCGAGGTCGTCGGCGCTGGTGTCGAGGACCGGCTTCATGAAGTCGGGGCGGGGCACGGGGCTGTACTGGAGGATCTCGATGGGCCCCAGGGCTTCGGCGGCCGCGTTCAGGGTTGTGGCCAGGGACTCGGTGTCGAGAACGTCGGCGGTGAAGCTGCGAGCCTGGATGTTGTCACGGGCGAGTTCGGCCGTGAGGTCGTCGAGCTTCTCCCGCGTTGCGGGCGATGAGGGCGACGGTGTGGCCGGCGGCTCCGAAGCGGCGGGCGGTGGCAAGCCCCAGGTCAGGGCCGGTGCCGACGAGGGCGAAGGTCGTCATGGTGAGTCCTTGTGTGCCGCGCGGCATCGCGGTGACGGGACTCCACGTGGCGTATGTGGACACCGACATGACGTCCGGTATCGACGCGCCCAAGGCCGACCCCCGCGACGTAGCCGTGGCCGCGCTCGACGGCATCGAGGCGGGGGCGCACGAAGTGCTGGCCGACGACACCACCCGCTGGGTCAAGTCGCAGCTGTCCGGCGACCTGGAAGCCCTCTACGCCCAGCTGAAGCAGTAGCAGGCACAGACGCATTTCAAGGAACCCCTCGTGGAAAGTCCGCCAACCCACCGCTTCGTCGACGTGAACGGGGTCAGGCTGCACATCGCCGAGCAGGGGCAGGGGCCGCTGGTCCTGCTGCTGCACGGTTGGCCCGAGAGCTGGTACTCCTGGCGTCACCACTCCACCTCGTCGGCGACGTGATCGCCCTGATCGAGGAACTGGGGGGGGGAGGAACAGGCGGTCGTCGTGGGGCACGACTGGGGTGCCCCCGTTGCCTGGACCGCGGCAATGCTGCGCCCGGACAAGGTCCGTGCAGTGGCCGGGCTCAGCATTCCTCCCATCCTGCCCGGCGGGATGGTCCGCCCTCGATCACCCGCGCCCAGTACGGCGAGGGTTTCTACCAGGTCTACTTCCAGCAACCGGGAGTCGCCGACGCCGAGTTCGCCAAGGACATCCCGAACTTCTTCCGCCGCCTCCTGGTCGGCGCCTCGGGCGACAACCCGCTCGGCAGGAAGCCCCGCCCGCTGGTCATACCCGCCGGCCTGGGCCTCCTGCACACCATGCCGGAGTCGCCCGCTCTCCCGGCCTGGCTGACGGAGGAGGACATTCAGGCGTACGCCGAGGACTTCGCCCTGCACGGCGATCAGGCGTTCACCGGAGCCTTCAACTGGTACCGGAACATCGAACGCGACAACGAACTGCTCGCGCCCTTCCAGGGGCGCGGGATCGACGTCCCCGCGCTGTACGTGGTGGGAGACCGCGACATGGTCACCTCACCTCATTGCGCGCCCCGGGCGAAGACAGCTCGCTGAGCGAAAAGCTCCAAGGACCGGGAAGGCGTAGTAGACGATGCCCCAGCTGGTGATCTGAGTGGCGCAGGGGGCGGGCAGGGCGGCGCGAGGCCGCGACCGGTCTCCCGTTCCGGTCGCGGCCTGGCTGGTGTGAAGGTCGGTCATCGGCGGATCAGCAGCAGCCGCCCGCGGCGACGGGTTCCTTCGCGCCGTCGGTCTCGGCCGTCGTCGGGTCGGCGCAACAGGTGCTGCCCTGCTGCTTGGCCAGGGAGTCGGCGTCGGCCTTGACGACGTACACCTCCCAGGGCTCCTGGCCGGGGCCGTGCACCCAGACCTTGTCCTGCAGGGCGTAGCAGCAGGTGGTGTCGTTCTCGACGCCGGTGGCCAAGCCTTCTCCGCTGAGACGAGCGGTGGCCGCGTGGACCGCCTCGGTGCTCTCCACCTCGACGCCGAGATGGTCCATGCGGGTCGCCTCGTCCGCCACTCCCTCGATCAGGACGAGCTTGAGCGGGGGCTCGGCTATGGCGAAGTTGGCGTAGCCGTCGCGGAGTTTGGCGGGTTCGGTGCCGAAGAGCTTGCTGTAGAAGGCGACGGACGCGTCGAGATCCGGGACGCGGAGGGCGAGCTGTACGCGGGACATGGCGAACCTCCTGGTGTGGGTGCGGGGTTCAGCAGCCGCCGGATGTGGAGGCCGGGGCGCCGAGGCCGATCTGAAGGGTGGCGGGGGCGGCGCAGCATCCGCCGCCGGACTGCTCGGCGTTCTCCGGCTCGTCGAACAGGCCCGCGCCGCCGCAGACCCCGGTCTCCGGAAGGGTCAGCTCAACGCGCTCGGCGGCCTCCCGATCGCCGGCGATCGCGGCGGTGATGGAGCGGACCTGCTCGTAGCCGGTCATGGCAAGGAAGGTCGGGGCGCGGCCGTAGGACTTCATGCCGACCAGGTAGACGTCCTGCTCGGGGTGGGAGAGCTCGTTGACGCCGTGCGGGTAGACCGTGCCGCAGGAGTGGACGTTGGGGTCGATCAACGGGGCCAGGGCCGTCGGGGCCTGGAGGCGTTCGTCGAGGCCGAGGCGGAGCTCGGAGAGGAAGGAGAGGTCCGGGCGGAGGCCGGTCAGGACGATGACCTCGTCGATGGGGTCCGTGCGGCGGCCGTCCTCGGACTCGAGGACCAGTCGGTCACCGTCGTACGAGACGGCCTGCGTGCGGAATCCGGTGATCGCGCTCGCGTGACCGGCCTCGACAGCCGCCTTGGCGCTCAGGCCGAGGGCGCCACGGGCGGGGAGTTGGTCGGCCTCGCCGCCGCCGTAGGTGTTGGCGCCGATGCCGCGGCGCAGGATCCACACCGCGTGGGTTCCCTCTTCCTCCTTCGCGAGGTCGGCGAGGAGGGCGAGGGCGGTGAAGGCGGAGGCTCCGGAGCCGATGACCGCGGTGCGCCTGCCCGCGTAACGGACGCGTACGGCCGGGTCGTTGAGGTCCGGGACGCGGTAGGAGATGTGGTCGGCGACGGCCTTCTCGCCGAGGGCGGGGAGACCGTCGGCGCCCATCGGGGAGGGGGTGGTCCAGGTGCCGGAGGCGTCGATGACGGCGCGGGCAGTGATCCGCTCCTCGCGGCCGTCCGCGGTCTCGATGTGCACGGTGAAAGGCTGCTCGTCGCGGCCGGAGTCGACGATCCGGTCGCGTCCGGCGCGGGCGACGCCGGTCACCTGGGCGCCGTAGCGGACCTTGTCGCCGAGCGCGTCGGCGAGCGGCTGCAGGTATTGCTGGGCCCAGTCGCCGCCGGTCGGGTAAGCGGCGGCGTCGGGGCGGATCCAGCCGGTCGGGGCCAGGAGCTTCTCCGCGGCCGGGTCGATGACCTCGCCCCAGGTGGAGAACAGGCGGACGTGCGACCACTCGCGCACGGCGGCACCCGCAGCCGGGCCGGCCTCCAGGACCAGGGGTTCGAGGCCGCGCTCGACGACATGGGCGGCGGCAGCCAGGCCGGTCGGTCCGGCTCCGATGACCACGACAGGCAGCTGGTCGATGGTGGGCGCGCTCACTGGATTCCCCTTTGTTTCGACATCCGTCGATCCCCTGCGCCGCCAAGCATGGCACCTGTATCGATAGACGTCAACATAGACATTCATCGAATCTGGGAGCTGTGCATGGAACGCGTGGATGTAGCCGTGATCGGGGCAGGCCAGGCCGGTCTGACCTCGGCGCATGCTCTGAGTCGGCAAGGGCTGGTGCCGGTGGTTCTGGAGGCGTCCGATCTGCCCGCCGGATCATGGCCGCGCCACTGCGACAGCCTCACGCTCTTCTCTCCCGCCGGATACAGCTCGCTGCCGGGCTTGCCGTTCGGCGGAGACCGGGATCGATATCGCACCGGGACGAGGTGATCGCCTACCTCCAGCGGTACGCCGACCAGCTGGACGCCGACATCCGCACCCAGACGCGCGTGCGCGAAGTCGGCTATGGCGATGGCGTGTTCCGGCTGAGCCTGGAGGGCGGCGGCGAGCTGGAGGCGCGTGCCGTGGTCGCGGCCACCGGCACCTTCGGGCGCCCCTACCTCGCTGACCTTCCGGGCCTGGAGGGCTACGCGGGAACGGTGCTGCACGCCGCCGACTACCGCGTACCCGAGCCGTTCACCGGACAGCGCGTCGTGGTCGTCGGTGCAGGGAACTCCGCGGTGCAGATCGCCACCGAGATCGCCGAGCGGGCCCAGGTGACGCTGGCGGCGCGGCATCCCGTCCGGTTCGCCCGCCGGCAGACGCTGGGGCGAGACCTGCACTGGTGGCTGACCCGCACGGGCCTCGACACGCTGCCCATCGGCCGGTTCCTGCGCACCCCGCCGACCCAACTGGTCATCGACGACGGCCGCTACCGCGCCGCTGTCGCCGCCGGACGACCGGACCGGCGCCCGCTGTTCACCGGCATCAGCGACACCAAGGTCATCTGGTCCGACGGCAGCGCTGAGGAGGTCGACACTGTCCTGCTGGCCACCGGCTACCGGCCCGCCCGACCTGGGCTATCTCGCCCCGCTCGGCGCCCTCGACGAATCCGGGCATCCGCGCCATCGCGAGGGCATGTCGCTCACACACCCGGGACTGGCCTACGTCGGCCTGGAGTGGCAGCGCAGCCTGTCCTCGAACTCCCTGCGCGGAGTGGGCCGGGACGCCGTCCGGACAGCGCGGCACGGCGCGGCCCACCTGACCCGCTTCGGTGAGGCGGGACGAGCCGACTGAGGTCCGGACACCTCCAGAAGGCACCCTCAAGGCAGAAGCGGCCGTGCGGAGCCGGGGGTTCATGACCGGTTGGACCGGGCGAGCGTCGCGGCTGCTCCCGTAGCCATCAACGCGACAACAGCGGCGACCGCCCCGTAGCCGAAGGCATCGACTACGGGGCCGCCGATCAGGGGAGCGGCCAGGTAGCCCAGGATGCCGATCTGGGACCACAGAACCATGGCCGTCACGATGCGCTGCGGGGGTACGGCGTCGAGGAGCACACCGGTCGCTCCGGTGTCGGCCAGCCCGATACCGGCCCCCGCGACGGCGAGCGCCGCGATCCATACGGGTACGGCCGTACTGGCTCCGGCGAGCGCGAAGCCGCTGACCACCAGCACGGTGGAGACCAGCAGCATCGCCCGCGGCGGCCACCGTGCCGCCGCTGCTCCCGCGACCGCCACCATGACCGATGTCGCCGCATACAGCACCCCGATCTGAGACTGGCCCAACTTCGTGCCGAAGTGGAGCGGCAGCACCCCTTCGAGCGTGCCGAGCGCCAGCACGGCAAAGGCGAGGGCCACGACTGCCGCCCGGAATCCGGGTGAGCGCAGAGCGCGACGGTCGGGGGCGAACGCGCCCGCCGTCGCAGGAAGCCGGAGCGTCAACACGGGCACGAGCGCGAGGAGGACGAGGGCGAGGTAAGCGACGAAGGGGCCACGCACCCCGTGGATCGCCCCGAGCAGCGGGCCCAGCAGGCTGCCGGCCGAGTAGGCGGCGTAGATGCGGCTCACGCACAGGTATTCCTGCCCCGGCCAGGCAGCCAGGGTGGCGAAGGTGATCCCCAGCCACAGACACCCGGAGCCCATCCCCGTCACCAGACGGGAGACGGCCAAGACGGCCAGGTCCGCGCCGAAGACGAACCCCCAGGCTGCCCGCCGCAACCAGCACCAGCCCCACCGTCAGCAGTCGCGCCGGGCTACTGCGCTGGATGACGACCCCGCCCAGTGCGAAGCCCACGACCATCCCCAACGGGAAGGCCGCGACCATCATCCCCAGCGGGAACGCCGCGACCATCATCCCCAGCGCGGTGGCACCGGCCCCGGTCTGCGCGGTCAGGCCAGGGAGCACCGGCGCGATCACGCTGTATCCGGCCGCGTCCAGCGCGCCCAGCCCCAGCAGCAGGGCATAGACCGCCCCCGAACGCATCGGCGCCCGCTCCGCCTGCCCGACACCAGCGCTCATGGCCCGCTACGCCGGCGCCCGCGCGCCGCACCGCTTGCGTTCCGGGCCGGCGCGGGGCGCCCCATGACGACATCGGCCGCCGAAGGGGAAAGCGTGGACGCACTCCTCGTTCAGCCGGTACCAACTGGACGCACCTTTCCGCTCGACCAGCACGAAGCCCACCTCCGCCAGCCCCTTGAGGTGACGCGAGACCGTCGACTGCCCCACCTCCACGGCCTCGACGTTCTGCCGCACCGTCATGGGCTCACCGCTGCGCGCCGGCAGCGTCACAACCTGAATGCGCGTGGCGTCGGCCAGCGCCTTGAACCAGCTCGCGTACCGCTCGGCCTCGGAGCGTTCCAGAAAGTCTTTCATCGACAATCGACGACAATCGACGAGCTGGCCATGCGATCCCCTGCCACCCCTCGCCTACTAGTTCGACATGTGTCAACATAGATGTATGTCGAATACGAGGGTGCTGCCGCTGCTGGAACCCGAGACCCCCGAGGCCGTGGTGCCGTGCTGCCCTCCGCTCACGGAGCGCCCGCTGACCGCCGACGAGGCCGAGAAGACGGCCCGGATGTTCAAGGCGCTCGGCGACCCGGTGCGGCTGCGGCTGTTCTCGGCCGTGGCCTCACATGAGGGCGGCGAAGCGTGCGTGTGCGACATCTCCGACGTCGGCGTGTCCCAGCCGACCGTCTCCCACCACCTGAAGAAGCTCAAGGAAGCCGGCCTGCTCAGCTCCGAGCGGCGCGGCACCTGGGTGTACTACCGCGTCGAGCCGTCAGTGCTCGCCGCGATGGGCAAGCTGCTGACGAGCGCCTCGATCGCGGCCTGAACTCTCTGCTCGACGCCGCGCACAACTGATTCGAGGCGCGGCTCAGCGACCGCACGGAGGCCGGACATGACCAACCTCGACGACGCTTACCGACTGACCGCGGGTGTGCCGTCCACCGAGACCTATCGCCGCCTGCGCACCGAAGCCGACCTCTCGGACAAGGCCCCCGAAGCGGTCGCGCTCGCCCTATCCAACACCTGGCACGGGGTGGTCCTCCACCACGAGGAGGAGCCCATCGGCATGGGGCGGATCATCGGCGACGGCGGCACCGCGTTCCAGATCGTCGACATCCGCGTACTCCCCGCCCACCAGGGGCGCGGCCTCGGCAGACGTATCATGGCCGCGCTCACCGAGGAGCTGGAGCGCCGGGCGCCCGCCACGGCCTACGTCTCCCTCATCGCGGACGGGCCCGCGCGCTTCCTCTACGAGAGGTTCAGCTTCGCCGACACCGCCGAGCACGACTCGATCGGCATGTACCGGGTGATGGGTGCCTGAGCTCGCCTTCAACAGTCCAGACTTTCCTGAATTCAGGATTCTCTGTATTCTCATCGTGTGCTGACCGTTGCCTCCGACATCGACGTGCTGGCCCGCTTCGGCCGCGCGCTCGCCGACCCCATCCGCTGCCGGATCCTGCTCGCCCTGCGCCAGGCGCCGGCCTACCCGGCCGATCTCGCCGATGCCCTCGGCATCTCCCGCACCCGGCTCTCCAATCACCTGGCCTGCCTGCGGGACTGCGGCCTGGTCGTCACCGTGCCCGACGGCCGCCGTACCCGCTACGAACTCGCCGACGAACGCCTCGGCCACGCCCTGGACGATCTGCGTGCCGCGGTGGTCGCGGTGGAGGCGGACAAGACCTGCCCGGACGCGGCGTCGAAGGGCTGCTGCTGATGACCGCGATATCCCTCGGCCCCTCCCCGGCCCGCCGCGAGACGCTCACCCGCCGAATACGCCTGCTGGTCACCGCGACGATCACCTACAACGCCATCGAGGCGGCCGTCGCCCTCACCGCCGGCACCCTCGCCTCGTCCACCGCCCTGATCGGCTTCGGCCTGGACTCCGTCATCGAGGTCTCCTCCGCCGCCGCGGTCGCCTGGCAGTTCTCCGCCCGCGAGCACGCCGTACGCGAAGCACGAGAGCAGACCACGCTGCGGATCATCTCGGTGTCGTTCTTCGCTCTCGCCGTCTACGTCACCGTCGATGCCGTCCGCGCCCTGACCGGCACCGGCGAAGCCGAACGCTCCCTGACCGGCATCGTCCTTGCCGCCCTCTCCCTGGCGGTGATGCCGTTCCTGTCCGCGGCTCAGCGGCGTGCCGGACGTGAACTCGGCTCCGCCTCCGCGGTCGCCGACTCCAAACAGACCCTGCTGTGCACCTACGTCTCCGCCGTACTCCTGGCCGGCCTGATCCTCAACGCCACTCTCGGCTGGTCCTGGGCCGACCCCGTCGCCGCCCTGGCCATCGCCGTCATCGCGGCCAAAGAAGGACGCGACGCCTGGCAGGGCAACGGCTGCTGCGCCCCGACCACCGCACCCGCTCCCACCCCGTCGCACGATGACGCGCTCGCGGACGCGTGCGGCTGCCGGCCAGGCTGCACCTGCTGCTCGTGAACATCGCGTTGCGGGAGGGACCCACAGCCGCTCGACACACCGATACTGACCAATCGGGCGACGGGCGGGGGCGACGGTGGACTGGGCAGTGCCGGGAGGGCTGGCCTCCGGTCTGCTGATCGCGACCGTGACCGCCCCGGTCGGGGTGTCCGGCGCGGTGTTCCTGCTCCCGGTCCAGTTGAGCGTCTTCGGCGTGCCCAACCCGGCCATCACGCCGACCAACCTGCTGTTCAACGTCGTTGCCGGACCCGGCGCCCTGTGGCGCTACCGCCACGACGGCGCCCTGCGCGGCGACCTCGCCCGACGTCTGGTGCTGGGCACACTGCCCGGCGTCGCCCTCGGCGCCGCCATCCGCGTCTACGCCCTCCCCGGCCCGGACGTCTTCCGGCTCCTGATCGCCACCCTGCTGCTGCCGCTCGGCCTGTGACTGACCCTGCGCACCCTCACCCCCGGCCGCCATCGCCCGCCGCCCGCGGGCGAGTTGCCCGCACGGAGCCTCACCGCCCTCGTCCTGGCGGTCGGAGTCGTCGGCGGCATCTACGGCATCGGCGGCGGCTCCCTGCTCGGCCCGATCCTCGTCGGACGCGGCCTGCCCGTCGCCCACGTCGCCCCGGCCGCACTCGCCGCCACCTTCGCCACCTCCCTCGTCGGCGCCGCCACCTTCGCCACCTCCCTCGTCGGCGCCGCCGCCTACACGCCGCTGTCCCTCGCCAGCAGCGGAGACGTCGCCCCCGACTGGTGGCTCGGCCTCGCCTGCGGCACCGGCGGACTGATCGGCGGCTACCTCGGCGCCCACCTCCAACCCCGCCTGCCCGAACGAGCCCTACGCCTCCTCCTCGGCACGCTCGCCACCGTCCTCGGCGCCCTGTACGCCGCCCAGACCCTGAACTGAGCCCCAGCGCAGGCGAGCCCCACACGGCCTCCGGGTCTGGCCCTGGAGGATCCGACGGACTCGCGGGCCTGCCGCTGAGACCGCTCGCTCAGCCTCGGTCGCCGCGGAAAGGCGGCCGGTGCCCTACGCGAGCAAGCCGGCGATCTCCCTGGCTGCCTCGCGGGCGGGACGGCCGACGCCGATGAGGGTGGCAGAGGCGGGCCCGGTCCAGTCGCCGTAGCCGAGCAGGTGCAGGCGCGGCTCCTCCACTGCGCGGGTGCCCTCCGTGGCGATGTGCCCTCGTCGGCCGCGGAGTTGGAGCGGGGCCAGGTGGGACAGGGCGGGTCGGAAGCCCGTGCACCAGATGATCGCGTCAGCCTCGGCACGGGTACCGTCGGCCCATTCAACGCCGCCGGGAACCAGCCTGGCGAACATCGGGCTCGCCTTGAGCAGACCCCGATCCCGAGCCTCGCGCACAGGCGGTACGGCGACGATGTCGCCGAGCGACGCCACGCCGCCCGTGTCCGTACT
Source organism: Streptomyces sp. V4I8 (assembly GCF_041261225.1). Lineage (GTDB taxonomy): Bacteria > Actinomycetota > Actinomycetes > Streptomycetales > Streptomycetaceae > Streptomyces. Next base: position 7,633,294 of record NZ_JBGCCN010000001.1, on the reverse strand, counting down.
CCCCTCGTCGAGGGCGCGGCGGCGGGCGGTGGCCGCGTCGAACAGGGCACGGCCGTCGATGTCGTCGGCCAGATAGCGGGGCGGGCGCTGGGTGACCCAGTTCAGCTCGGCGTCGTAGGCCAGGTCGGCGGCGATCTGAGCACCGGAATTGCCACCACCGACCACCACGACGCGCTGTCCGGCGAAGTCACTCGGGCTGCGGTACTCCACCGTGTGCAGCTGACGCCCCTCGAACACCCCACGCCCTGGTACCGCGGGGAGGAAAGGGCGCCACCATGTGCCGGTCGCGCTGATCACGGCGCGGGCATGCCAGGTACCGGAGTCGGCCTCCACGCGCAGGTGTTCAGCGTCCCGGTGCACGCCGAACACCTGCACCGGTCGCTCGATCGGCAGCTCGTAGCGCTTCTCGTAGTCCCGCAGATACGCCATCACGTGGTCGGCATCCGGGTACTCCTCTCCCGCCTGCGGCGGCATGAGCCGTCCCGGCAGCGAGGAGAAAGCCGCAGGCGAGAAGAGGTGGAGCGAGTCCCACGTGTGCTGCCAGGCACCCCCTGCGGCAGCCTGGGCGTCGAGGATGACGAAGTCGATGCCGAGGCGGCGCAGGTGGTAACCGGCGGCGAGGCCGGACTGGCCGCCGCCAATGACCACCACTTGCGTACTACGGGTCATTCAGCGGACCGGCCATGCACGAAGATGAGCGCTACCAGCGCCAGACCGACGGCCCCGCCTACGAGTTGAGCTCCGATGAAGCCCAGCAGCGAGCCCGGCGCAATACCCGCGAACGTGTCGCTAAAGGTACGGCCGATCGTCACCGCCGGGTTGGCGAAGGACGTGGAGGACGTGAACCAGTACGCGGCGCCGATGTACGAGGCCACCGCCACCGGCGCGAACCGCAGCTGATTCGTGCGGGCCAGGCCGAAGATCAGCAGGATCAGCCCAGCGGTGGCCACCACCTCGCCCAGCAGCAGATGCCCGGCCGAGCGGTCGTGTGTCGACCACTCCACCAAGGGCTTGCCGAACATCGCGTCCGCCAGGATCGCGCCCGCAATCGCACCGACAACCTGTGCGGGGACGTACACCGCGACCTCGCGAGCCGTGACACCGTCGCCGCCCCGTCGGGCCGTCCACCACTCGGCCAGCGTGACCACAGGGTTGAAGTGCGCGCCTGACACCGGGCCGAGCAGCAGGATCAGGATGCCGAGCCCGAAGACGGTGGCGATCGAGTTGGCCAGCAACTGCACCCCCACGTCCTGCGTCAGCTCGGTCGCCTGGATGCCGGAGCCGACCACGACGGCGACCAAGAGAGCGGTGCCGAGGAGTTCGGCCGCGGCCCTGGAAGTCAGCGGGGTACGCGGCGGGGTGGCACCCGGCGCGGGCTGGGGCTCATGCCCGGGAGCGGCGGAGGCTGCGGCGGCCTCCCCGGCTCTGTCGTGCTCGGCAGCCTCGGTGGCGGTCAACAGGACTCCTTCATTGCAGTCGCCGTAAGGCGGTGATCAGGGGCAGGACCGCTTGACGTTGTTCTCGGCGGTGGCGCGCGCGGTCTCCGCCAGGTCGGCGAACTGGCCCGCGAGGGCGGCGATGACGTCGGGCTTGAGCCGGTAGTAGGTGAACCGGCCACACGGCTCGGTCTCCACGACCCCGGCCTCGCGCAGCACCTTCAGATGGTTGGAGAGGTTGGTCTGCTTGGCCCCCGTCTCCTCGATCAGGTGCGTGCTGCAGAGCGTCTCCCGGGCGAGCAGGATGACGATCTGGAGGCGGAGCGGGTCCGCGAGAACCCGCATCAGATCAGTGTCGACTGACGTCATCATGGACTGATACTCTCACATCAGCCCAAGCTGATACCAGCCCGGACTGAACCCTGGGGCCCGCATCCCCACACCCGTGGGGCCCACGCCCCGAAGGGGATTCCCATGACCGCATCCACGCCCCCCGTCCTGCCGGACGAACGACTGGCCTCCGACATCGCGAGCCTCGCCCTGCGCTACCGCGGGCACTTCTCGCCGGAGACCATCCAGCGCCTCGTCATCGACTCCTACGAGCGTCTCGCCGAGCACGCCCGCGTCCGCACCCACCTGGTCGTGCTGGCCGAGCATCTGGCCACCGAGCGCCTCGACGCGCTTGCCCACATCCAGGGCGCCCCGATCGCCATGGTCCGCGGTATCCGCGACGAGATCGACGCCCACATCACCGAACTGCTCGACTCGCTGGCGAGCACCTGAACCCCGTACCCGAACAACACTCCTGATCCGCTCACGAAGGAAGAACCCATGTCCTCCAGTCCGCTCGCCTCCGTGCTGTTCGTCTGCGTCCACAACGCCGGGCGCTCGCAGATGGCCGCTGGCTTCCTGACCCACCTCGCGGGCGACCGGATCGAGGTCCGCTCCGCCGGCTCCATCCCCGGAGACCAGGTCAACCCGTCCGCGGTCGAGGCGATGAAGGAGGTCGGCGTCGACATCTCCGCGGCCGAGCCGAAGATCCTGACCACCGAGGCCGTCCAGGCGTCCGACTACGTCATCACCATGGGCTGCGGCGACGCCTGCCCGATCTTCCCCGGCAAGAAGTACCTCGACTGGGCCCTGGAGGACCCGGCGGGCAAGGGTGTCGAGGCCGTCCGCCCCATCCGGGACGAGATCAAGACGCGCATCGAGGCCCTGATCGCCGAGATCGATGCGCAGCAGGAGGCCTGACTCCAGTGACTGACGGAACCGACAGCACCGGCAGAGACGGCACGGCCCGGCCACCTGACCGCGCTCCTGCTCGAAGAGCTCCGGGTCGCTCAACAGCTGTCTGAACCGTTGGAGTTGCGCCTTGCGGTTGCTGATCAGCCGGATGCCTTCTTCCGTGAGGGCACCGCCGACAGCGGTCCTGACGGCTTCGAGGAGCGTAGTGCGGTCCTGGCCGACCAGGAAGGTGATGACCTTCCAGAAGTTCTCGTGGACATCGCTGGTGTCGACAAGCGCCTTGACGATCGGTGGGGCTTGGGTGTCGGGAATCGCCTCCGTGGCCGGCATCTTCGCAGCCTTGGTCTTGTCCTTCTTCCACAGTTTGGTCCTGGGCGAAAGGACGCCGTCCTTGTTGATGAGGGTGACGTGGCACAGCGTGGCCACCTGCGGCCGGTCGTCGAGGAGGAATTCTGTGATCAGACGACTTCTGCGGGTGTCGTAGAAGTAGGGAAGTCCGGTGCCACGGATCTCAAGGCCCGAGAAGTCCTGCCGTGTGACGTCGAACTCCGGATTCAGCAAACCGATGTGGAGACGCCGAGCGATGGGCGGATCGGGCTCGGCCGTCTGGTTCCTCCAGTCCGGCGGGACAGCCGGCAGGGGCCCTGTGCCGCCTTCGACCACGAGGGAGACTGAACATCTTCGCGCTGGACCCTGGTGAGCACGGATTCCAGCCGCTGCCACATCGCGTCGGTGACCGCTGCTGTGAACGCGGCAGCAACACGCGATCCACGGTGAGGACGGCCTCGTACGTATCGTTCGTCCATCGGTCACCGGGCATGGGGTCGTAGATGCCACCGTCACGGCGCAGCGTCAGGGCGGTCGCGCGGAGCAGGTCGCGGGCCACCTCCTCGCCGTCGCGGTCCAGGAGGCTGTACGTCAGCCCGAGAACGAGGTCGAGTTTGCCGGTGTCGTCGTCTGCGAGCGGCAGCGAGACCACGGGGCCAGTGGGCTGTGTGGGAACCGCCTTGTAGATCGGCCGCCCCGACAGGAACTCAAAGGCGCGGAAAACCCAGCCGTCCGGCCCGAGGAGGCGGTTCAGCTCCTCGACACGTCGGGATGACTGGTCGACATCGGGCTGTACCTCTGGATGAACGAGCCGCGCCAGGAAGGCGAGAAGCACGTCATCTGGGCCATCGACAGTTGGAAGCGTGGGTCGCCGAAGACCCGGTCATCCGGCAGGTCCAATGGATTGTTGACTCGGTGCTGGACCATGTCACCACGCGCCGTCGTGAACCGGGAGTCCGTGGAGGCCGGCCCGTCCAGGTCGTACAGGCTCTCCAGGAAGTCGATCTCGTCGAGCCGCCCCCACCAAGGGCCGCCCCGGCCGCGCAACTAGTCAAAAATGTCACGTCGCGTCACCGCCGTGATCCTCGGTGTGCTTTGCGATACCAACAAGGGTTCGGCCTGAGTCATGACCCCAGGATGAGCGTACGTCGACTCGCACGGAGGGCTATTGGGGACACTTGGATCTCTCGGTTCAAGCGAGTGGCGGCGTCATCCAGGTCTCCAACGTGGCGAGGTCTGTCGCTGACGCTCGCCCAAACCGGCGTGCTGCACCCCGCGTCGATCTGACCGATCTGTGTTCCAGCCGCCATCCGTCGGCCAACGCAGGGGCCCATTTTCGCTGAAGAGCCACCCGTTCCCCCGTCGCTACAGGCGACCTGGCCAGCACCCTCAACACACCTGACACCCCATCAGAAGAAGCGTCAAATGAGCGTCATTTCAGCGTCAAGATATCGCCCGTCACGCCCACACCGCACATAACGCGCACGCGCAAAACCCCAGGTCAGGAGCCCTTTGCCGCAGGTTCAAGGATCGCGACGCACTCCACATGATGCGTCATCGGAAACAGATCGAACGCCCGCAACATCCGCACCCGGTACCCCCCGTCCCGGAAGTACCCCAAGTCCCGCGCCAACGCAGCCGGATCGCAAGCCACATAAGCGATCCGCCGCGCCCCCAACGACGCAAGATGCGCGACCGTGTTCCGTCCCGCCCCCGCCCGAGGCGGATCCAGCACGATCAGGTCCACCTCGGTGATACCCGTACGCGGCAGCACCGCCTCGACCTTGCCCTGCTCGATCCGGACCCGCTCGAAGTCGGCCAGGTTGTGCCGGGCGTCCTCCACCGCGCGCTTGCCGGACTCGATGCCGAGGACCGCGCCCTTGTCGCCGAGGCGGTCGGCCAGGGCGCCGGCGAAGAGGCCGACGCCGCAGTAGAGGTCCAGGGCCATCTCGCCCTTGCGGGGCAGCAGCCCCTGCATGACGGCCGTCACCAGGGTATCGGCCGCCTTCGGGTGGACCTGCCAGAAGCCGCCGCTGCCGACGCGGTGGGTACGGCCGTCGGCGCGTTCGCGGACGAAGGGGCGGCCGTGGACCCGGTGGGTCCCGCCGTCCTTCTCGCCGACCCGCATGACCGAGACCGGCCGGTCCAGTTCCACGATCGGCAGGCGCGCGCCCGGCTTCGGGGTGAGGATCACCTGGCGGTCCTGCGAGCCCGTCGCCGCGATGGCCTCGACCCCCGCCATGCCGGTCCAGTCGCGCTTCTCGATGCCGAGTTCACTGACACCCTCGGCGGCGATCATGCAGTGGTCGATCGGCTCCACCTCGTGCGAGCGGTGCCGGCGCAGGCCGGCGTGGCCGTCGGCGTCGACCGCGTACTGCACGCGCGTGCGCCACTGCGGCACCTGTCCCGCGGGCAGCTTGTCGCCCTCGGCGGGCATCACCGTGCCGTCCCAGCCGACGTCCTCCGGCGTCAGTCCGGCGAGTCGCTGCAGCTGCTCGGCGATGACCTCGCCCTTCAGCCGGCGCTGCGCCCCCGGCTTGGCGTGCTGCCAGTCGCAGCCACCGCAGCGACCGGGGCCGGCGAAGGGGCAGGGGGCCTCGATGCGGTCCTTGGCGGCGGACAGGATCTCCACCGCGTCGGCGCGCAGGAAGCGGTCGCCCTCCTCGCCCTCGGTCACCCGGGCCACGACCCGCTCGCCGGGCAGTGTGTGCCGGACGAACAGCACCTGGCCGGCCTCGGTGCGGGCGATGCAGTGCCCGCCGTGGGCGACGGGGCCGATCTCGACCTCGTACTCCTCCCCCACCAGCGACTTCTTCTGTTCTGCCTGCATGGTGGGGTGACTCCAGATCGAGAGGGGTGACGGCACGGCCCGACCGGCGGTTCGGTCGAGGACCCGAGGCTGTCGAGGGCCCGAGGCCGACAACAGCCCACCAGTCTACGGGCTCCCGACAGCGCGCCCCGCCCGCGTCAGCGCTGGGCGTCCGGCTCCTTCGCCCGCTCCTGGGCGGGACCCCGCCGTACCGATCCCGGCGCGTTCCAGTCCTGCCGCTTGCGGGCCCTGGCCTTGGCGACCTCGGACGACTGGAGCTGGTAGGGCACGGAGGTCACCATGATGCCCGGCGTGAACAGCAGCCGACCCTTCAGCCGCAGCGCGCTCTGGTTGTGCAGCAGGTGCTCGTACCAGTGGCCGACGACGTACTCGGGGATGATCACGGACACGGCGTCGCGCGGGGACTCCTTGCGCACGCCCTTCACGTACTCGATGATCGGCCGCGTGATCTCGCGGTACGGCGAGTCGAGCACCTTCAGCGGGACGTCGATCCCGCGCCGCTCCCACTCCTCGCGCAGCGCCTTGGTCTCCGCCGGGTCGACGTTGACGCTGAGCGCCTCCAACGTGTCCGAGCGCAGCAGCTTGGCGTAGGCCAGGGCGCGCAGGGCGGGGCGGTGGATCTTGGAGACCAGGACGACCGAGTGCACGCGGGACGGCCGTACGCTGTCGTCGCTCGGGCCCTCGGGGGCGGCGAGTTCCTCGGAGACGTGGTCGTAGTGACGGCGGATCGCCGTCATCGTGCCGTAGAAGATCACCATGCCGAGCAGGGCCACCCAGGCGCCGTGCGTGAACTTGGTGACGAGCACGACGATCAGGACCAGGCCGGTGAAGAAGGCGCCGAAGGTGTTGATCGCGCGGGAGCGGACCATGCGGCGGCGCTTGGCCTGGTCCTTCTCGGTCGCCAGGAGGCGGTTCCAGTGGCGGACCATGCCGGTCTGGCTGAGCGTGAAGGACACGAACACGCCGACGATGTACAGCTGGATCAGGCGGGTGGAGTCGGCGCCGTAGATCCACACCAGGAGCATGGCCGCGCCGGCCAGCAGCACGATGCCGTTGGAGAAGGCGAGCCGGTCGCCGCGGGTGTGCAGCTGGCGCGGCAGATAGCGGTCCTGGGCGAGGATCGAGCCGAGCACCGGGAAGCCGTTGTAGGCGGTGTTGGCGGCAAGGAACAGCACCAGGGCGGTGGCCGCCGCGAGCACGATGAAGAAGAAGCTGCCCTTGCCGAAGACGGCCTCGGCGACCTGGGTGATGACCGGGTTCTGGACATAGCCGGAGCCGACCGCGACGCCGTCCTTGATCAGGTCGACGGCCGGGTTCTCGGCCATGCGGACCTTGGTCACCAGCGCGAGCACGATGATGCCGCAGAACATGGTGACGGCCAGCAGGCCCATCGCCGCGAGCGTGGTCGCGGCGTTCTTCGACTTGGGCTTGCGGAAGGCCGGGACACCGTTGGAGATCGCCTCGACACCGGTGAGCGCGGCACAGCCGGAGGAGAAGGCCCGCAGGAGGAGGAAGACGAGCGCGAAGCCCGCCAGGCCCTCGTGCTCCGGTTTGATCTCGTACGACGCCGTGGGCGCCCGCATGGTGTCGTCCAGGACCAGTCCGCGGAACGCGCCCCACGCGATCATGATGAAGACGCCCGCGACGAAGACGTACGTCGGGATCGCGAAGAGGCTGCCGGACTCCCGGACGCCGCGCAGGTTCATCACCGTCAGCAGCAGGATCACCGCGACCGCGCACTCGACCTTGTGCTCGACCACGAAGGGGATCGCGGAGCCGAGGTTCTCGATGCCGGAGGAGATGGAGACGGCGACGGTCAGGACGTAGTCGACGAGCAGGGCGCTCGCGACCGTCAGGCCCGCCTTGGGACCGAGGTTGGTGGTCGCCACCTCGTAGTCGCCGCCACCGCTGGGGTAGGCGTGCACGTTCTGCCGGTAGGAGGCGACCACGGTGAACATCAGGACGACGACCGCGACCGCGATCCAGGGGCTGAAGTGGTACGCCGACACGCCCGCGATGGAGAGGACCAGCAGTACTTCTCCGGGCGCGTATGCCACGGAGGACAGCGGGTCGGAGGCAAAGACGGGCAGTGCGATGCGCTTCGGCAGGAGCGTTTCCGCCAGCCGGTCGCTGCGCAGCGCGCGCCCGATCAGAATCCGTTTGGGCACGTCGGTCAGTTTGGACACAACAGAGAATCGTAGGCCCCCCTCCTGGGAGGGAGCACATCCGGGTGAAATCGCGCGCGGCGCCGGGGTGAATTCCGTGGTCCGTACGCGCCGGGCGGCGGCCCGGGCGACGTCCACATGCCTCCATGACCTGCGTAACTGCGGACCCGCACCCCTGCGTCAGTACGCTCATCACATCCGGGAGACCTCATGTCGCAGACGACCGCTCAGCTCGTCGGGGCCCTCGTCTCGCTCGCCGGACTCGGCCTCCTGGCGCTCGCCAGTCTCCGCAGCTTCACCCGCCGCTGAGGGGTCGTACGGGACACCCGACTCGCTGGTCGGTGTGTCAGAGCCGGACGTTACGGTGGACCGAGGCACACGTGAGTCCACGATCCGTACCGCGAGGGATCATCACCGGCATTCCCCGGCATGATGTTGCCCAGCGGTCCGGGACCGGCCCGCGCCTGTTGCCCGGCGAACCGAGAGAAGGATATGAGCACCACGTTCACGCAAGTCAGACGCCTAACGAGGAGTGCGGGGTAAGACCGTGCACATCGTCATCATGGGTTGCGGAAGGGTGGGTTCCGCTCTTGCCCAGACCCTGGAGCAACAGGGGCACACGGTCGCCGTCATCGACCAGGACCCCACCGCGTTCCGCCGGCTGGGCCCCGGGTTCGGAGGCCGCCGGGTCACCGGCGTGGGCTTCGACCAGGACACCCTGCGCGAGGCGGGCATCGAGGAGGCGGGCGCCTTCGCCGCCGTCTCCAGCGGTGACAACTCGAACATCATCTCCGCGCGCGTGGCCCGCGAGATGTTCGGCGTGGAGAACGTCGCGGCACGGATCTACGACCCCCGTCGCGCCGAGGTCTACCAGCGCCTGGGCATCCCCACCGTGGCCACGGTCCGCTGGACGGCCGACCAGATGCTGCGCCGCCTGCTGCCCTCAGGGGCCGAGCCGTTGTGGCGCGATCCCACCGGTGGCGTCCAGCTCGCCGAGGTGCACGCGTCGGCGGCCTGGGTGGGTCACAAGATCAGCAGGCTCCAGGAGGAGACGGGCGTCCGCGTGGCGTTCCTGACCCGGCTCGGTGAGGCGATCCTGCCCACCTCGCAGACGGTGCTGCAGGAGGGCGACCTGGTGCACGTCATGATGCGCGCCGACGAGGTCGACAAGGTCGAGGCGGCGTTCGCCAAGGGTCCCGAAGAGGAGGGCGGTCACTGATGAGGGTCGCCATTGCCGGTGCCGGCGCGGTGGGTCGCTCCATCGCGGGCGAACTGCTGGAGAACGGCCACGAGGTCCTGCTCGTCGACAAGGCGCCGACCGCCATCTCGGTCGAGCGCGTCCCGCAGGCGGAGTGGCTGCTGGCCGACGCCTGCGAGATCACGTCGCTGGACGAGGCGGCGCTCCAGCGCTGCAACGTGGTGATCGCCGCGACGGGCGACGACAAGGTCAACCTGGTCGTGTCCCTGCTGGCGAAGACGGAGTACGGCGTCCCGCGCGTCGTGGCCCGCGTGAACAACCCCAAGAACGAGTGGCTGTTCAACGAGTCCTGGGGCGTGGACGTGGCGGTCTCCACCCCGCGTCTGATGTCGGCCCTGGTCGAGGAGGCGGTGAGCGTCGGCGACCTGGTCCGCCTGCTCCGCTTCAGCCACGGCGACGCGAACCTCGTGGAGCTGACCCTGCCGGAGGAGTCGGCCCTGGCCGGCACCCAGGTCGGCGACGTCGAGTGGCCCCAGGACACGTCCCTGGTCACCATCATCCGCGGCACCCGCGTCCTCACCCCGTCCCGCGAGGACTCCCTGGAGGCCGGCGACGAGCTCCTCTTCGTGGCCGCCCAGGCGCGCGAGGAGCAGCTGGAGGACCTGCTGTCGGTCCGCCGCGAAGACACGGCGAGCTGAGCCCTTCCGGGCTCACGACGACGACGGAGGGCGCCCTGTACACACAGGGCGCCCTCCGTCGTCGTACGGAAATCTAGGTGTCGCGGCGGTGCCGCCCGCCCGCGGCCTCCTCGCGCTCCGCGGCCGACGCCGCCTGGCGTTCCTCCTCGGCCTTCTCGGCCGCCTCCATCTCCGCGAACACGTCGATGGGCGCCGGAGCCTTCGCCAGGAACACCCACGTCAGCCATACGGCCAGCAGGAACGGCGGGATCTTCAGCGCGACCAGCACCCAGCCCAGCTGCGTGGTGTCCGCCCACCAGTAGAGCGGGAAGAGGATCGCGCACTTGGCCAGCAGGATCGCGCCCCACGCGTAACTGGCCTTCGCGTAGGCCTTCTTGCGGCCGGGGTTGCGCTTACGCCAGGAGAGGTTCTCCTTGAACACCGGCCCGAGGATCAGCCCGATCAGCGGCACACCGCACAGGGTGGTGATGATGTACGCGAGCCCCAGCCCCAGCGTGTAGAGCATGCCGGGCAGATAGAAGTCCTTCGCGTTGCCGGTCATCATCGCGAACACGACACCGAAGGCGACGCCGAAGACACCGCTGAACGCGTGCTTGACGGTGTCCCGCATCACGAGGCGCACGACCACGAGCACCAGGGACACCACGAGCGCGGCGATCGCCGAGAGGTGCAGGTCCTTGTTGATCGTGTAGATGGTGACGAAGAGCAGGCCGGGCAGCACCGTCTCGATCATGCCGCGCATGCCGCCGAAGGCCTCGAACAGGGCGGCCTCGGTCACCGCCCGGGCGTCGTGCTCGGCGTCTGCGGTGGTGTCGGTGGTGTCTTCAGTCGGCTTGTCGAGCGACGTCACCGGCTACTCCCGTCCGAGGGGTCTCAGTTCGTATTTCGGGTTGAACAGCACGCGGCGGCCCCGGCTCATGGAGATCCGGCCCGATGCGATCAGCCGGCGCCCCGGCTCTATCCCGACTATGGAGCGCCTGCCGAGCCACACCACGTCCAGCGCGGCGGAGCCGTCGAACAGCTCGGCCTCCAGGGCCGGAACGCCCGCGCGAGGCCGCAGGGTGACCGTGCGCAAGGTACCAGTAACCGTCACTATCTGTCGGTCGCGACAGTCACCGATCTTGATACAGCCGGCCGTCTCGGCGTCCTCTCGCAGCTCCTCGGACTCCAGGTCCTCCTGCGACGAGGAGAGCCGGTCGAGCATGCGCCGGAACCGGCCCACCGACTTTTCGGAACGAGGAACAGCAGTCATGTCTTGAAGCCTACCGGGGTGCACCGACACTCTCGTACCCCTGGTACCGACCCCCGAACCGACGCCCTGCGACCAGCTCATTTCTCGAACCGGTAGCCCATCCCCGGCTCGGTGACGAAGTGCCTGGGATGCGACGGGTCGGCCTCCAGCTTCCTGCGCAGCTGGGCCATGTAGACCCGCAGATAGTTCGTCTCCGTCCCGTACGACGGCCCCCACACCTCCTGCAGCAGCTGCCGCTGGCTGACGAGCCGTCCCGTATTGCGGACCAGCACCTCCAGCAGATGCCATTCCGTGGGGGTCAGCCGTACGTCCTTCCCGCCCCGGTTGACCTTCTTCGCGGCCAGATCGACGGTGAACTCCTCGGTCTCCACCATCACGTCGTCCTCGCCGCCCCCGGTGGGCTCGGCCCGGCGGACGGCGGCCCGCAGCCGGGCCAGCAGTTCGTCCATGCCGAAGGGCTTGGTGACGTAGTCGTCCGCGCCCGCGTCCAGCGCCTGGACCTTCTCGTCGGAGGAGTGCCGGGCGGAGAGCACCAGGATCGGCACCCGGGTCCAGCCGCGCAGCCCGCGGATCACCTCGACGCCGTCCATGTCGGGCAGACCGAGGTCGAGGACGACCACGTCGGGGTGGCGGGTGGCGGCCAGTTCGAGGGCGGTGGCCCCGTCGTGCGCCGCGTCGACCTCGTACTTGCGGGCCTTGAGGTTGATCACGAGGGCGCGCACGATCTGCGGCTCGTCGTCGATCACCAGAACCCTCGTGGGGGCCTGGGGGGTCCCCCCGGTCGGGCTCAGCATGTGGTCTGCCTTTCTGCGTCCACGGGGTGCCCCTCGGGCGCGCCCCCCTCTTCGAGAAGCTCCGCGCGCGATCCCGCCGCCCGCAGAGTGAGCACCATGGTGAGGCCACCGCCCGGCGTGTCCTCGGCGTTCAGCGTGCCCCCCATCGCCTCGGCGAAGCCGCGTGCGACCGCGAGCCCGAGGCCCACTCCGGCGCCGCGCGGGGCGTCACCGTAGCGCTGGAAGGGCGCGAAGATACGTTCCTTGGCGTCGTCCGGGACGCCCGGCCCGCGGTCGACCACCCGGACCTCGACCCGGTCCGCGATGGCGCTGGCGGACACGAGGACCCTGCTGCCGTCCGGGCTGTACTTGACGGCGTTCTCGACCAGGTTGGCCACCGACCGCTCCAGCAGCCCGGGGTCCACGGCGACCATGGGCAGCGTCTCCGGGATGTCCAGCTCGGCGCTTCCGTCCGGCACCCCGCCCAGCGCCATCGGCACCACCTCGTCGAGGTCGATCTCCCGGATCAGCGGCGTGACCGTGCCGGTGTGGAGCCGGGACATGTCGAGGAGGTTCCCGACCAGATGATCCAGCCGGTCGGCACCCTCCTCGATGCCCGCCAGCAACTCCGCCTCGTCCTCCTCCGACCACGCCACGTCGTCCGACCGCAGCGAGGAGACCGCGGCCTTGATGCCCGCGAGGGGCGTGCGCAGGTCATGGCTGACGGCGGCCAGCAGCGCCGTGCGGATGCGGTTGCCCTCGGCCAGCTCCTTGGCCTGGTCGGCCTCCTCCTGGAGCCGGCGCCGGTCCAGGACGACCGCGGCCTGGGCGGCGAAGGCGGCGAGCACCCGGCGGTCCTCGGCGGGCAGCACCCGGCCGGTCAGGGCGAGGGCCATGTGGTCGCCGACCGGTACGTCGACGTCCGCGTCCTCCGGCCGCTGCGGCGCCCGTCCCTGGCCCACCGCGCCCGCGCGCGTCCATGGGTCGACGTCACTGGTGCGCTCCAGCAGGGCCGCCGAGTCCATGGCAAAGGTCTCGCGGACCCGTTCCAGCAGCTCCTCCAGGCCGGTCTCGCCGCGCAGCACGTTGCCGGCGAGGAACGAGAGGATCTCCGACTCGGCGCGCAGCCGGGCCGCCTGGTGGGTGCGGCGGGCGGCGAGGTCGACCACGGAGGCGACCGCGAGGGCCACCAGGACGAAGACCACGAGCGCCAGCAGGTTCTTCGGATCGGCGATCGAGATGCGGTGCAGGGGTGGAGTGAAGAACCAGTTGAGCAGCAGCGAGCCGACCGCCGCCGAGGCCAGTGCGGGGTAGAGCCCGCCGAGCAGGGCCGCCGCCACCGTCAGGGTCAGGAACAGCAGCATGTCGTTCGCGAGGCCGAGGTCGGCGTCGATGTGAGTCAGGAGCAGGGTGAGCAGCACGGGGCCGCCGACGCCGGTGAACCAGCCCCAGAGGATCCGGGACCGGCCGAGCCGGGCTCCCCGGGCCACGGGCAGTCCGCGTCCCTTGGCGGCCTCCTCGTGCGTGACGATGTGCACGTCGAGGTCGGGGCCGGAGTCCCGGGCGACGGTCACGCCCACGCCCGGTCCGAGGACGTACTGCCAGCTTCGGCGGCGCGAGGATCCGAGGACGATCTGGGTGGCGTTCACGCCGCGCGCGAAGTCCAGCAGGGCGGCCGGGATGTCGTCGCCGACGACATGGTGGAACGTTCCGCCCAGGTCCTCGACGAGGGTGCGCTGGACGGCGAGCTCCTTCGGCGAGGCCGAGGTCAGCCCGTCGCTGCGAGCGATGTAGACGGCCAGCACCTCACCGCCGGCGCCCTTCTCCGCGAGCCGGGCGGCGCGGCGGATCAGCGTCCGTCCCTCGGGCCCGCCGGTCAGCCCGACCACGATCCGCTCCCGCGAACCCCAGATCTTCGACACCCGGTGATCGCTGCGGTACTGCTTCAGATACTCGTCGACCCGGTCGGCCACCCAGAGGAGCGCCAGCTCGCGCAACGCGGTCAGGTTGCCGGGGCGGAAGTAGTTGGAGAGGGCCGCGTCGACCTTGTCCGGCTGGTAGACGTTGCCGTGCGCCATCCGCCGCCGTAGCGCCTGGGGCGACATGTCGACCAGCTCGATCTGGTCGGCCCGGCGCGCGACCTCGTCCGGCACGGTCTCCTGCTGCCGTACGCCGGTGATCGACTCGACGACATCGCCGAGGGACTCCAGGTGCTGGATGTTGACGGTCGATATCACGTCGATCCCGGCGGCGAGGAGTTCCTCGATGTCCTGCCAGCGCTTGGCGTTGCGCGAGCCGGGGATGTTGGTGTGGGCGAGTTCGTCGACGAGAGCGACCTGTGGACGCCGCGCCAGGACGGCGTCCACGTCCATCTCGGTGAAAGTGCTCCCCCGGTGATCAAGCGGCTTGCGCCGGATCTGTTCGAGCCCGTGCAGCATCACCTCGGTACGCGGCCGCTCGTGGTGCTCGACGAAGGCCACCACGCAGTCGGTGCCGCGCTCGATGCGGCGGTGCGCCTCGGAGAGCATCGCGTACGTCTTGCCGACGCCCGGTGCCGCACCGAGGTAGATCCGAAGCTTGCCGCGTCCCATGGTCCTCATTGTGTTCCGGCCACTGCTGCCTACGCAGCGTCGACCTTACGGCCAATAATCGCGACAAATGGGGCCGGGTGCGGTGGCGGGAGCGTCTTTGACGCAACTCTGACGCTCCCGCCGGGGCGTCGTGGTGCTCGGTCGTGGGGCTCTGTCGTGGGGCTCTGTCGTGGGGCTCGGTCCTGGGGCTCGATCCTGGGGCTCGATCCTGGGGCTCGATCCTGGGCTCAGCTGGGGTTGTCGCCGTGGGTCAGGGTCTCCCAGGCCACGAAGAGGTTGTTGCTGCCGGCCGGGCGGTTGCGCTCGTTCAGCGTCTCGGTGTTGGTCATGGCGTGGCCGAGACGGTTGGCCAGGGCGTTGTGCCCGACCTCGGTGACCGGCCCGAGCCCGCGCTTCAGCGAGCCGCCGCACAGCCAGCCGGGCACGGCCTCACCGAGCTCGTACCTCGCCTGGAACCCGAGCGCGTGCCGCAGCCGCTCACCGACGTCGGTGCCGTAGAGGTCCTGCCCCTGGATCCGGCTGGTCTCCGCGACGTGCGCGATGGCCGAGATGCCGTACCCGGTGTGGGTGAGGTCACGGCAGGTCTCCTGGGTGAGGCCGGTGACGAAGGTGCCCTGTCCCTGCCAGTAGTTGACGATCTTCTCGCGGGTGTTGAGGTTCTGGCTGGGCACAGTCGTCGGCAGGTCGCCGTCGGAGGACAGGTAGACGTAGGCGGCGGTGCGGGTGCGGAACTTCGCCATGGCCTGGTCGTACGACGCCTTGTCCTCCAGGAAGACGGAGATGCCGACGGCGGCCTCCATCATCGACAGTTCCCAGTTCCCGTTGGAGTTGGAGCCGTTGATGATCTCGGGCAGATAGACCGTGCGGAGCATGGTGGCGAACCGGCCGGAGTTCGCCCAGTTCCCGGTGTACGTGTACTTGATGATCTCGGCGGCCCGGGGCCAGGAGGAGCCGGCCCAGCCCGTCTGGAGGGGCGCGTTGCTGTTGGTGTGGTCCCTGATCACCGCGGACCAGGCGTCCATCAGCTCGATGGCCTTCTTCGCGTGCCGCTCGTCGCGGGTGACGTACCAGGCGAGGGCCTGGGTGTAGGCGGCTATCGCGTCCTCGCGCTCGTCCGTGCAGCCGTAGTCGGGGTTCGAGTACGAGCCGCACTCGACGACCGCGCGGGGCTTGGGGGTGCGGTTCAGATCGGCGTACTTGCTCGCCATCATCCGGTCGAAGGCGCCCTTCCAGGGCTGGGCGCCGGCGTTGACCTTGGAGCGGGTGAAGTCCAACTGCCCCTTGGAGACGGTGACTCCGGGGTGGACGAAGGTGGTGGGGGCGGCACCGGCGGGCCAGGCCAGGACACCGGCGACGAGGGCGGCCGCGGCCGCGAGGAGTGCGGTTCTGCGCATGCGTGGGGGGCCTTCCGTTCTCGTATATGAACGTGAAGCGCCTTTATGAACAGACGCGTTGGGCGGAGACGGTAGGTACAGACCAATGCGCCGTCAAGAGTTCACGCACCAAGAGTTCACGCACGAGAAAGGGCCGCATCCCGTACGGCATGCGGCCCTGCTGTTTCTACGTTGCTCAGCGAACCTCGGTGATCTCCGGCCCGCGCTGGAGCTGGCCCATGCCGCCGGAGAAGCGCGATCCGGCCTCCTCCTGCTGGACGCCCTCGGGGACCATCTGAGCGTCGTTGGGCAGCTTCAGGACGATCGGGTCACGGGGGGCCATCGGGCCTTCGCCGCGGACCACGACCGTGTCCCGGAAGATCTGCTCGAGCAGACCGGCCGCCTGCGGCTGCACGGCACCCTGGCCCGAGATCACACCGCGCAGGAACCAGCGGGGGCCGTCCACACCGACGAACCGCACGACCTGGAAACCACCCGTGCCGTCCGGCAGCTGCACCGGCACCTGGGCCCGCAACTCCCAGCCGAGCGGGCCCTCGACCTCGTCGATGATGCCACCCTGCTGGGTGATGCCGGAGCCGATCTCCTCGCGTACCTCGCCCCAGATGCCCTCGCGCTTGGGCGCGGCGAAGGCCTGCAACTGGATGGCGCTGTCGCGCAGCACGACGGTCGCCGCGACGATCGCGTCGCCCGCGACCTCCACCCGCAGCTCCATGCCGTCGACACCCGGCACCAAGAGGCCGCCCAGGTCCACCCGGCCCTCGCCGGGCTCGCGGACCTCGGTGCTGTCCCAGGGCCCGTCGGGCCGCGGTTCCGGTTCGAGCCTCACGCGCTCGCGCTCACCGTCGTCGTCCGCCTCAGTGTCGACACTGTCGACGACCTGCTCGGGCTCGCCGGCCGCGTCCTCGGCGGCACCCTTCTTCTTGCGACGTCCGAACACGTCACTGTCCTTCCCGGTCGGATACGACCGAAGCGTATCGATTCCCACCCGTTGCGCCGCCATCGGCGGCCTCACCGCTTGTATCGCTTGTGCCGCCCACCGCGGCATGGCCGCCGGTGGACCCGAAGCCCCCCGCGGCCCGTGCCGAATCGGGAAGCTCCGCGACCTCCTGGAAGCGGACCCTCTCGACCTGTTGGACCACCAGTTGGGCGATCCGGTCGAAGCGCTCGAACCGCACGGGCTCGTGCGGGTCGAGATTCACCACGATCACCTTGATCTCCCCACGGTACCCGGCATCAACCGTCCCCGGGGCATTCACGAGGGCGACACCTAGGCGGGCGGCGAGACCGGAGCGGGGGTGCACGAAAGCCGCGTACCCCTCCGGAAGGGCGACAGACACCCCGGTGGGCAGTACGGCCCGCTCCCCCGGCTTCAGTTCGCGGCTCTCGGTGGTGCGCAGATCGGCTCCCGCGTCACCGGGGTGCGCGTACGCGGGCAGCGGTACGTCGGGGTCGACGCGCCGGATCAGCACGTCCAGGGGGTCACGGCTCACGGGTTCACCTCGAAGGCACGGGCACGCCGGGCCTGGTCCGGGTCGTTCATGGCGGCCCTGATCTCCTCCGGGCGGCCGTTGTCGATGAAGTGGTCGACCTTCACCTCGATGAAGAGCGCGTCGGCGCGGACGGCGACGGGCCCGTCGGGGCCGCCGATCCGCCCGGTGGCGGTGGAGTAGATCTTGCGGCCCGCCACCGCCGTCACCTCGGCCTCCAGATACAGGACCGTGCCCACCGGAACGGGCCGTACGAAGTCGGTCTCCAGCCGTCCGGTCACGGCGATCGTCCGCAGCAGCCAGTTGAGCGAGCCGAGGGTCTCGTCGAGGGCGGTCGCGAGCACACCGCCGTGCGCCAGGCCGGGCGCGCCCTGATGAGCGGGCTGCACGGTGAACTCGGCCGTGATGCTGACGCCGTCCCCGGCCCGCGCCTCCAGGTGCAGCCCGTGGGCCTGCTCGCCACCGCAGCCGAAACACTCGCCGTAGTGCGCGCCGAGAAGCTCACCGGGCGCGGGAGCATCGGGGTGACGGGCCGGTTTCACGGCGTCGGCGGGCGGCTTGAGAGCTGCTGAAGTACCACTCACAGCCGCAGACCTTACCCGCGCGTCGGTAGCGGTCGGACACCGTGCCAAGCTTGGCTCCATGCAGCTCTCCGCCGCCCCGTACGAAGAACGACTGACGGCCCCCCGCTCCTGGTGGCTGATCTCGTTTCTGGTCGGGGTCTCCCTGGCCCTGATCCTTCTGCCGTTCGGCACGCTGCCCATGCTCGGCGGCCTGGCCGGCGGCACCGCCGCGGCGGCCGTCATGGCCAGCTCGTACGGCTCGCTGCGCATCCGCGTGGTGGGCGGTTCACTGATCGCGGGCGAGGCGAAGATCCCGGTGCGGGCCCTGGGCGAGGCGCATGTCCTCGACCCCGAGGAGGCGCGCGCCTGGCGCACCCACAAGGCCGACACCCGCGCCTTCCTCCTGCTGCGCGCCTACATCCCCACGGCTCTGCGCGTGGAGGTCACCGACCCCGAGGACCCGACTCCGTACCTGTACCTGTCGACCCGTGAGCCGGAGCGCCTGGCGGAGGCGATCAGGGCGGCGAAGGCCTCCGTCTAGCACACCAGAGCGGGCCTTCACCGGCCTGGTCAAGGCTCGCTCTCCCGGTGGCAAAACTTCTCCGGGGTCACACCGGATGCCCCTCAGCGGCCGGGCTTCTTCCAGCCGCCTCCGAGCTTCCCGCGCCCCAGATCCCGCGCGATGTCGCCCATCTCCAGCGGTTGCGCCGGGCGTTCCAGGGGCGGCAGTTGCGGCAACTCGTCCCAGGGCACCTGGACCTTGCGCAGGTCCGCCCGAATGCGTGCCGCGAGTTTCTTGGTGTCCCGGCGGTTCATGACCGCGCCCACG
Organism: Streptomyces sp. V4I8; assembly: GCF_041261225.1. Taxonomy (GTDB): domain Bacteria; phylum Actinomycetota; class Actinomycetes; order Streptomycetales; family Streptomycetaceae; genus Streptomyces. The sequence goes on along the minus strand of NZ_JBGCCN010000001.1, from coordinate 7,614,506 downwards.
GCGGCGCCCACCATGAAGGGCATGAGGTTCGGCAGGTTCCGGACCATGCGCTTCATGATCTGCTGACGCAGCTCGCGCTTCATCTGCCCACCGAGAGCGGCATTGATCGTCGCCGGCTTCATCGGGTCGATGCCGCGCTCCTCGGACCACGAGGTCAGATACGCGGTGCTGCGGTCCTTGAGATTGCCGGGCGGACGGACGCCGTATACCTCGTGCAGCTCGGCGATCAGTTTCAGCTCGATCACGGCCACACCGGTGACCTCGGCGGCCAGCTCCGTCGGCATCGCGGGCGGCACGGGCAGCATCGCCGCCGCTCCGACTCCCGCGCCGACCGTCGAGGTCGCGTTCGCCGCGCCCGCCACGAGCTTGTCGGCGAGTTGCTCGGGCCCGAGACCCGGGAACTGCCGACGCAGCGCCGCGAGGTCCCGTACGGGGATACGCGGGGCGTTCTCGATGATCCGGTCCGCGAGGTACGCGAGGCCGGCTCTGGCGCGGCTGCCGCCCTTACGGACGCCTTCCCGGGCCTTCTCCCGGATGACCGCGGCTCTCCGCCTGGCGACGGGCGCGGGAACGTCCACCGGCGCCGGGAGGTCAGCCCCGGACACGGGTTCGAGCGAGGCCCCCGTACTGGATGAGCCTCGCTCGTCGTCACGCGCGCCGTACGGGCCGTCGGACGGCCCTTCGTCCGCTCCCGACTCTCGGGAACGGCGCTTCCAAGGAGGGGTCGAGCCAGTCATGCCCGACCCGACCTCAGTCGCAGTCGCGGCAGATCGGCTGACCGTTCTTCTCCCGGGCCAGCTGGCTCCGGTGGTGCACCAGGAAGCAACTCATGCAGGTGAATTCGTCCTGCTGCTTCGGCAGCACCCGGACGGCCAACTCCTCATTGGAGAGGTCCGCGCCGGGCAGCTCCAGGCCTTCGGCGGCCTCGAACTCGTCGACGTCCACGGCGGACGTCGACTTGTCGTTCCGCCTGGCCTTCAGCTCTTCAAGGCTGTCCGAGTCGACGTCGTCGTCGGTCTTGCGTGGGGTGTCGTAATCCGTTGCCATGTCGCTCTCCCCCTCTGGGTGTCTGCGGTGTCTCCAGCGCACGTAACGCGTGAGAGGCCGGACTTGTGCCCGACCCGAGGCGGAGATTTTGCCTCACATCAAGGTCTGTTACTCAATCGACACCCAACCGGACTCCTCAAGAGTGATCGGCTTGGATGGCGAACGGGACCGTACACGGTCCTAATGCCGCAGTTCAAAGGCGTCTCACCGTGTACTTCCCGTGATCAAGACCCTCGAAAACCCGGATTTTCCCGGCTTTCCGACAGGTTCCATGACCACGGAGAGTAGATGGCCGGAAAACCGCCCTTGTGATCGATCACACACGAGGCCGTCCGTCGAGTGCCCAGAAAATTCCGCGCAAAGCGAACATCCCCGTGTACCTGCCGAGTGTCGGCGCACATGATCTCAGATCGGCATGGTGACCCGCATCACGAGCCCTCCCCCCTCGCGCGGTTGTGCCGAGATATGCCCGCCGTGCGCCCGCGCCACGGACCGCACGATGGACAACCCCAGGCCTACACCCTTGTCACTGCCCGTACGTTCCGTGCGCAACCGCCGGAACGGCTCGAACAGATTATCGATCTCATACGCCGGCACCACCGGCCCGGTGTTCGAGACGATCAGGACCGCCTGTCCGTGCTGGACCTCGGTGGTGACCTCCACCCAGCCGCCCTCCGGGACGTTGTACCGCACGGCGTTCTGGACGAGGTTCAGCGCGATCCGCTCCAACAGGACGCCGTTGCCCTGGACGACGGCGGGCTTCTGCTCGCCGCGGATCACCACGCCCTTGGCCTCCGCCTCCGCGTGCACCTGGTCGACGGCCTGCTCGGCCACCTCCGCGAGGTCCACCGGCTTGCGCTCGATGATCTGGTTGTCGCTGCGGGCGAGCAGCAGCAGGCCCTCGACCAGCTGCTCGCTGCGCTCGTTGGTGGCCAGCAGTGTCTTGCCGAGCTGCTGGAGCTCCATCGGCGCCTGCGGGTCCGACAGGTGCACTTCGAGGAGCGTGCGGTTGATCGCGAGCGGGGTGCGCAGCTCGTGCGAGGCGTTGCCGACGAAGCGCTGCTGGGCGGTGAAGGCCCGCTGCAACCGCTCCAGCATCTCGTCGAAGGTGTCGGCCAGTTCCTTGAGCTCGTCGTCCGGGCCGTCCAGTTCGATACGGCGGGACAGGTCCGAGCCCGCCACCGCGCGCGCGGTCCGGGTGATCCGGCCCAGCGGCGACAGGACACGTCCGGCCATGGCGTAGCCGAACGCGAAGGCGATGATGGCGAGGCCGAGAAGGGCCAGCAGGGAGCGGCTGAGGAGGTCGTCCAGGGCGATCTGGCGCTGCTGGTCGATACAGGAGCTGATCGCGGAGTTGAACTGGTTGAGCGTCAGGCCCTTCGCGTTGTTGACCCCGGGACAGTCGTTGCTGGCGACCCTGATGTCGTCGGCCGCGCTCACGATCTTGAACGGCGGCTGGTTTCCCGTACTGATGGCCTGCGCGGCCAGCAGATAGATGATCGACAGCAGCAGGATGCCGGCGATCAGGAACATGCCGCCGTACAGCAGCGTGAGCCGTATCCGGATGGTGGGGCGCAGCCACGGGAAGGAGGGCTCCGCTCTGCGGGGGTCCCATGTGGGTTTCGGGGGCGCCTGCGGAGGCGCGGGTGTCGCGGCCATGGGGCATCAGATCCGGTAGCCGGAACCGGGCACGGTGACGATCACCGGCGGCTCCCCGAGCTTGCGTCGCAGCGTCATGACGGTCACCCGCACCACATTCGTGAACGGGTCGGTGTTCTCGTCCCAGGCCTTCTCCAGCAGCTGCTCGGCCGAGACGACCGCGCCCTCGCTGCGCATCAGCACCTCCAGGACGGCGAACTCCTTCGGGGCCAGCTGCACCTCCTTGCCGTCGCGGAAGACCTCGCGGCGGTTGGGGTCGAGCTTGATGCCGGCGCGCTCCAGGACGGGCGGCAGCGGCACGCTCGTACGGCGTCCGAGGGCACGCACGCGTGCCGTCAGCTCGCTGAAGGCGAAGGGCTTGGGGAGATAGTCGTCGGCGCCGATCTCCAGCCCTTCGACACGGTCGCTGACGTCGCCGGAGGCCGTGAGCATCAGCACGCGCGTCGGCATGCCGAGTTCGACGATCTTGCGGCAGACGTCGTCGCCGTGCACCAGCGGGAGGTCGCGGTCGAGGACGACCACGTCGTAGTCGTTGACGCCGATGCGCTCCAGGGCGGCCGCACCGTCGTACACGACGTCGACGGCCATGGCCTCCCGGCGCAGTCCGGTGGCCACCGCATCGGCGAGCAGTTGCTCGTCCTCGACGACGAGTACGCGCACGTCGCTTGTCCTTCCTGTGTCCACCCGCGTAGCGCTTGTCCTCGCCGACGGGCAGGGTCCTTGGTTGGGGTCTGGCCTCCATCCTGCCCTTTTCGGTCATAAGTCGGCGGTAAGAGGGGTGAGCGGGCCATGAAGGACAGGTGTGAAGCCCGGGAATGCGAGATTTTCTCTTCCGGTTGAGGTTTCCGTGGAAGAGAGCGGGGGGAGGACGGCATGTACACCCCGCGATCACGCTCTGCTTGTACCGCAGCACCAAGCGGTACGAGGCAATCCGCTTTCCGCAGAGCGGGTGTGGGTGTCCGGCACCGTCGCCGCCCGGCCTGGGCAGCGCTGGGCATCTACTGGAGACGTGATCGCCCCTTCCGAACGGCACACCCCCGTGCCACCGACCCACGACCCAGGACGAGGGGGCGCAGCATGGACGCATTCACCGCAGGACTTCTGCAGCGCATAAGGGCGACCGAGTCCGACCTGACGCGGGCTCTTGACGACGGCGACGACTTCCTCGTCGAGGTGGAGCAGGGCGAGCTCGACGACCTGCGCCGCCTCGCCGCCGAGCACGGTGTGGAAGTCGGCGCGTCCAGCGTCTGACGAGCGCGCAGACCAACAGCAGGCCCCCGGCGAATCCAGCGCCGGGGGCCTGCTGCCGCGAGAGAGCCGTAGGGGCGCGCGTCAGTCGTGCCAGGCCCCGAACTCCTCCAACAGCCGCTGGAGCGGCTCGAAAACCCCCGGCGTCGCCGCCACCGCCAGATCGCGCGAGGGCCGCTCCCCGGGCCGCCCACCGGTCAGCGCACCCGCCTCCCGTGCGATCAGGTCCCCCGCTGCCACGTCCCAGGCGTTGAGCCCGCGCTCGTAGTAGCCGTCCAGGCGGCCCGCCGCCAGGTCGCACAAGTCGATCGCGGCCGAGCCGCCTCGTCGGATGTCGCGCAGGAGGGGGATCAGCCGCTGGGCGACGTCGGCCTGGTGGGTGCGGACCTCGGTGACGTAGTTGAAGCCGGTCGAGACCAGGGCCTGCTCCAGAGGGGCCGTGGGACGGCAGCTGAGCCTGCGCTCGCCCTCCCACGCTCCCGTGGCCCAGGCGCCGCCCCCGCGGACCGCGTGGTACGTCTCGCCGCGCATCGGGGCGGCCACGACGCCGACGACCGTCTCCCCGTCCAGCTCGGCGGCGATGGAGACGGACCAGGTGGGCAGTCCGTAGAGGTAGTTGACCGTGCCGTCCAGGGGGTCGATCACCCAGCGGACGCCGCTCGTGCCCTCGGTGGAGGCGCCCTCCTCGCCCAGGAAGCCGTCGTCCGGGCGGTGTTCGGAGATCAGGGTGGTGATCAGCTTCTCCGCCGCGATGTCCATCTCGGTGACCACGTCGATCGGGCTCGACTTGGTCGCCGCCACGGCGAGGTCGGCCGGACGGCCGTCACGCAGCAGCTCGCCCGCGCGGAGGGCGGCCTGCTGCGCCAGTTCGAGCAGTTCCGAGTGCAGCGGGTCGAGTACGTCGGTCACGGGGCTCCTCACGCGTAGGGACTGTCGGCACCCGCCGCGGCGGGCCTGGGCGCGCGGGCCGGGCAGCAGCCCACCGGGCAGAGGTTGTGGCTCGCGCCGAGCCCGCCGAGGACGCAGGGCGTGACCTCTTGCGCGCGCTCCACGGCGGCACGCTCCAGGACGAGGTCGCGGATCGCGGCGGCGAACCGCGGGTCGTCGCCGACGGTGGCCGAGCGGCGCATCGGCAGACCCAGCTCCTCGGCCTTGGCCTTGGCCTCCGTGTCGAGGTCGTAGAGGACCTCCATATGGTCGGAGACGAAGCCGATGGGCGAGATCACCACCGCCGGAACGCCTGCCTCGTGGCGCTCCTCGAGGTGGTCGCAGATGTCGGGCTCCAGCCACGGGATGTGCGGGGCGCCGGACCGGGACTGGTACACGAGCTGCCAGGGGTGGTCGACGCCGGTGCGCTCGCGTACGGCGTCGGCGATCAGCCGGGCCACGTCCAGGTGCTGCGCGACGTACGCGCCGCCCTCGCCGTGGTCCTCGACGGGGCCGGAGGTGTCGGCGGACGCGTTCGGGATCGAGTGGGTCGAGAACGCGAGGTGGGCGCCGTCCCGGACGTCCTCGGGGAGGTCGGCGAGGGACTCGATGACACCGTCGACCATCGGCTCCAGGAAGCCGGGGTGGTTGAAGTAGTGCCGCAGCTTGTCGACCCTCGGCAGCTCCAGGCCCTCGGCCTCCAGGGCGGCGAGCGAGTCGGCGAGGTTCTCGCGGTACTGGCGGCAGCCCGAGTAGGAGGCGTAGGCGCTGGTGGCCAGGACGAGGATGCGGCGGCGGCCGTCGGCGACCATTTCGCGCAGGGTGTCCGTCAGGTACGGCGCCCAGTTGCGGTTGCCCCAGTAGATCGGCAGATCCAGGCCGTGCTCGGCGAAGTCCTTGCGGAGGGCGTCCAGCAGGGCGCGGTTCTGGTCGTTGATGGGGCTGACGCCGCCGAACAGGAAGTAGTGCTCGCCGACTTCCTTCAGGCGTTCCTTGGGGATGCCCCGCCCCCGGGTGACGTTCTCCAGGAACGGGATCACGTCGTCCGGGCCCTCGGGGCCCCCGAAGGAGAGCAGGAGCAGGGCGTCGTAGGGGGTGGCATCGCGCACGTCTGGCATGGATCGATCCTGTCATCCGGTACTGACAGCCGGGAAACGGTGGGGTGACCACCCGGGTTCCCGATGCGTCCGGCCTGGTGCATCAGGGTCACCTAACTCGTAAGCTGTACCGGCCATCCACACGCCTTACGAGCGCCCCTCACGCCCCACCGCGCCACCTCACGCATTGCCGAGCCGCCCCGAGCCCCCCGCAGCCCCGCTGCTTCCGCCTGACCGGAGACCCCCGTGCCGAGCCCCTACCGCGCCCTGTTCGCCGCCCCTGGCACCAAGGGCTTCTCCGCCGCGGGCCTCCTCGGCCGGATGCCGCTGTCGATGATGGGCATCGGCGTGGTCACGATGATCTCCCAGCTGACCGGGCGGTACGGCCTCGCCGGCGCCCTGTCGGCCACGATCGCGCTCGCCGCGGCGGTGGCGGGTCCGCAGGTCTCACGGCTGGTCGACCAGTACGGGCAGCGCCGGGTGCTCCGGCCGGCGACGCTGATCTCGCTCGTGGGAGGCGGCCTGCTGCTGTTCGCCGCGCACTACGGGTGGCCGGACTGGGTGTTGTTCGTGGCCTGCGTCGGCATCGGCTGCGTGCCCAGCGTCGGGGCGATGGTCCGCGCCCGCTGGGCCGCGCTGTACCGGGGGACGCCCCAGCTGCACACGGCGTACTCCTTCGAGTCCGTGATCGACGAGGTGTGCTTCATCTTCGGGCCGATCATCTCCATCGGCCTGTCCACGGCATGGTTCCCGGAGGCCGGACCGCTGCTCGCCGGCTGCTTCCTGGCGGTCGGCGTCTTCTGGCTGACCGCACAGCGGGCCACCGAGCCGGCACCGCATCCGCGTGAGAAGCAGGGCGGCGGCTCGGCCCTGCGCGCCCCGGGACTGCAGGTCCTGGTGGCCACCTTCGTGGCGACCGGAGCGATCTTCGGGGCCGTCGACGTGGTCACGGTGGCCTTCGCGGACGAGCAGGGCCACAAGAGCGCCGCGAGCGTGGTCCTCGCGCTGTACGCGGCGGGCTCCTGCGCGGCGGGCCTGGTCTTCGGGCTGCTGCGCTTCCAGGGGGCGCCCGAACCTCGCTGGCTGCTGGGCATATGCGCGATGGCCGTGAGTATGATCCCCCTCCTACTGGTCGGAAACTTGCCGCTTCTGGCCGTGGCGCTGTTCGTTGCGGGCATGGCCGTCGCTCCCACGATGATCACCACTATGTCCCTGATCGAAGAGCACGTACCACGCGCGCAACTGACCGAGGGCATGACCTGGGTGAGCACCGGGCTCGCGGTCGGCGTCGCGCTCGGCTCCGCCGCGGCCGGCTGGGTGATCGACGCCGCCGGAGCGGAAGCCGGGTACGGGGTTCCGGCGGTGTCCGGAGCCGTCGCGGTCGCGGTGGGTTTCCTGGGGTACCGCCGGCTCAGCAGGCCGGCTCCACGTCGGGGAGGCACCGTTGAGCAGCACACCGAGCGGCAGGAACGGCACGTGGCGTAACTGGGGCGGCAATGTCGCCGCTCGCCCCGCGCGGGAGGTCACTCCGGCCTCCGTCGAGGAGCTGTCCGCGGCGATACGCCGGGCCGCCGAGGACGGCCTGAAGGTGAAGGCGGTCGGCAGCGGGCATTCGTTCACGTCCATTGCCGCGACCGACGGTGTGTTGATCCGCCCTCAACTGTTGACGGGCATACGTGACATCGACCGCGATGCCATGACGGTCACGGTCGAGGCCGGCACCCCGCTCAAGAGACTCAACATGGCCCTGGCGCGCGAGGGTCTGTCGCTCGCGAACATGGGCGACATCATGGAGCAGACCGTCTCCGGCGCCACGAGCACCGGCACCCACGGCACGGGCCGCGAGTCGGCCTCGATCGCCGCCCAGATCAAGGGCCTGGAGCTGGTCACCGCCGACGGCTCGGTGCTCACCTGCTCCGAGAAGGAGAATCCGGAGGTGTTCGCGGCCGCCCGTATCGGCCTCGGCGCCCTGGGCATCGTCACCGCGATCACCTTCGCCGTGGAGCCGATCTTCCTGCTCTCCGCGCGCGAGGAGCCGATGCCGTTCGGCAGGGTCCTGGCGGACTTCGACGAACTGTGGGCGGAGAACGAGCACTTCGAGTTCTACTGGTTCCCGCACACCGGCAACACCAACACCAAGCGCAACAACCGCAGCGCCGGCCCGGAGAAGCCGGTGTCGCAGCTGCAGGGCTGGTTCGAGGACGAGTTCCTCTCCAACGGCGTCTTCCAGGTCGCCCAGTGGGTCGGCCGCGCGGTGCCCGCCACGATCCCCGCGATCGCCCAGGTCTCCAGCAAGGCGCTGTCCGCGCGGACGTACACCGACATCCCGTACAAGGTCTTCACATCGCCGCGCCGGGTGCGTTTCGTGGAGATGGAGTACGCCGTTCCGCGCGAGGCCGTCGTCGAGGCGCTGCGCGAGCTGAAGGCCATGGTCGACCGCTCCGGCCTCAGGGTCAGTTTCCCGGTCGAGGTGCGCACCGCCCCGGCCGACGACATCACCCTCTCCACCGCCTCGGGCCGCGACAGCGCGTACATCGCCGTCCATATGGTCAAGGGCACCCCGTTCCAGCGGTACTTCACCGCCGCCGAGCGGATCTTCACCGCGCACGAGGGGCGGCCGCACTGGGGCAAGCTGCACACGCGGGACGCCGAGTACTTCGCCCAGGTGTACCCGCGCTTCGGTGAGTTCACGGCGCTGCGGGACCGGCTGGATCCCGACCGCCGGTTCCAGAACGACTACCTGCGGCGGGTGTTGGGGGCGTAGCCGACGCGTCACGCCCGACACGGCGGACGGGCGAGATCCATTGGTTCCGTTTCTGCGGATCGGGTGAAGTACGCCACGTTCAAGATCCGAAAACCGCTCAACCGACGGCCGAGTCATGCTTCTTGCCTGAATTTGGGCGGCGCGCCAATCCACGCACGTGGCCCAAATGGAGTACTGTTGCGAGCCCTGGGTCCGGTCTCCCGCCTGGGTGTCCGTGGCCTTCAAGGACCGCCGGGAGGGGGCTAGTTGCACAGGGTGACGGAGTTGGTCACTTAGCGTTGCGAATAGGTAACCGTGCCATAACGGCGATCCAGGGCCCGTGCCCGACACGCCGGGCAACTCGGCAAGGTTGTGGCAGGCTGCACCCGGGCAGGCCACACTCGACTAGCGGAAGCAGCGACGCACGTGACGTCGGCAGGCACCACCCGGGAGGTCCCCATGCCCGAACTGCGTGTCGTGGCCGTCTCCAATGACGGCACACGGCTGGTGCTGAAGGCTGCCGACGCGACGGAGTACACCCTTCCGATCGACGAACGCCTGCGCGCCGCCGTGCGCGGCGACCGTCCCCGCCTCGGCCAGATCGAGATCGAGGTGGAGAGCCATCTCCGCCCCCGTGACATCCAGGCGCGTATACGAGCTGGTGCGACCGCGGAAGAGGTCGCCCAACTCGCCGGCATCCCCGTCGACCGCGTACGGCGCTTCGAGGGCCCCGTGCTCGCCGAGCGCGCCTTCATGGCCGAACGGGCCCGCAAGACTCCCGTCCGCCGGCCCGGCGAGAACGCCGCAGGTCCCCAGCTCGGCGAGGCCGTCCAGGAGCGGCTGCTGCTGCGCGGCGCCGACAAGGACACCGTGCAGTGGGACTCGTGGCGCCGCGACGACGGCACCTGGGAAGTGCTGCTGGTCTACATGGTGGCGGGCGAACCGCACTCGGCGAGCTGGACGTACGACCCGCCCCGGCGGCTCGTACAGGCCGTCGACGAGGAGGCGCGCTCGCTGATCGGCGAGTCCGAGGACCTCGCCGCGCCGGAGCCCAGCTTCCCGTTCGTGCCGCGGATCGCCCGGCTTCCGCGCGACCGCGGCATGGACCGTGCCCTCGAGACCGCGCGGCCGAGTCTGCCGGCCGCCGCCTCCGAACCCGTCGAGGAGACCACCGAGGAACGGGACTCGCTGACCAGCCTGCTGGAGGCGGTGCCCAGCTTCCGCGGTGACCTGGTGGTCCCGGAGCGTCCGTCGGAGCCGGACCCGGAGGAACCCTCCGCCGAACCGGCCACGGAGGAGCCTCCCGCCCCCGCCGCCTCGGCCGGCGCCGGTTCCGCCTACGCGGACGTCCTCATGCCCCGCTCCGTCGGCAGCCACCGTGACCGCCTCATCGGCGCCACGGACCGCCAGGCCGAAGCGGACGGCGTCCGCCCCGGCCGCCGGGCCGCCGTCCCCAGCTGGGACGAGATCGTGTTCGGGACGCGCAGGAAGAAGCAGGAGTAGGCAAGCAGGAGCAGGTAGGCAGGAGTAGTCGGTCGTACGGCTGTGGACGCGGCCGTACGAGGACGAGGGCCGCGTCGGTTGCGACGCGGCCCTCGTGCTGCGCCCGCCTACTGCGGATCCGGCCCCACGGCCACCGGGCGGGACGGATCCGACGACCACTCCGACCACGACCCGACGTACAGCGACGCCGGAATCCGCGCGACCGCCAGCGCCAGCACCTGGTGGGCGGCGGAGACGCCCGAACCGCAGTACACGCCGATCTCCGTGCCCTCGGACGCCCCCAGTGCCTTGAAGCGCGCCGCGAGTTCCTCGGCGGGCAGGAAGCGGCCGTCGGCGCCGACGTTCTCGGTCGTGGGCGCGGAGACGGCGCCCGGAATGTGGCCGCCGACCGGGTCGATCGGCTCGACCTCTCCGCGGTACCGCTCCCCCGCCCGCGCGTCGAGCAGTACACCGGAGCGGGCGAGCGCCGCGGCGCCGTCGGCGTCGAGCAGCCCCGCCCCCGGCTCGGGCTCGAAGTCTCCCTCCGCCGGCGTCGGTACGGACGTCTCCAGCGGTCCCTCCCAGGTGGGCAACCCGCCGTCGAGGACCCGCACGTCGGGGTGACCCGTCCAGCGCAGTAGCCACCACGCCCGGGCCGCGGCCCAGCCCTGCCCGCCGTCGTACACGACCACCGGCGTCCCGGACGACACGCCCGACCGGCGCATCGCCGCACCGAATTCGGCCAAGTCCGGCAACGGGTGGCGCCCGTGCGCACCGGGCGCGGAGGCCAGTTCCCGGTCAAGATCGACGTAGACCGCGCCGGGGACATGTCCGGCCTCGTACGCGGCCCGGCCGTCGAACGGCGGCTCACCGGCCGACTTGGCCAGGCTCAGCTGCCAGCGGACGTCGAGGAGCACCGGCGGGTTCTCGCCCGTCAGTTCGCTCGCGAGTTCGGATGCGGAGATGATGGCGTTCATGGTCACCATCCTTGCGCACGGGGTGGCCGCATCGTCGACGTCCGGCTACTCTGCCCGCCGGACAGGTCCGATCACGAGGCGTACGGGATCAGACACATGCTGTACAGCTGACGGACATCCACCGGCAATCGCACGGAGACCGGCCGTAAATCGCACACCGGGCATCCTCCGGGCACCCGCCGTCGTGCGGCGGCGTGCCCGCAGCGCGCGCGGCCACGGGTGGTGCGAGCATCGGCACGGGGGTCCGGACAGCGGAAGCGACGCGGCCACCGCGAGGGGCCGAGGAGAGAGTGACGATGACCGAGGCACGGGGGTCGGCCGGCCCGAACGGCGAGACGCACGCTCGGCACACGCCCGGCACGCCCTGCTGGGTGAGTCTGATGGTGCACGGGCTGGCCGCGACCCAGGAGTTCTACGGGGCGCTGTTCGGCTGGGAGTTCCAGCCCGGCCCCCAGCAGCTCGGCCCCTATGTGCGGGCCCTGCTCGACGGCCGTGAGGTGGCCGGCATCGGCCAGCTGCCGCCCGACCGCCACCTCCCCATCGCCTGGACGCCCTACCTCGCGTCGAACGACGCGGACCTGACCGCCGACACGGTACGGCTGTGCGGCGGCACGGTCGGCGTGGGCCCGCTGGACGCCGCCGAAGCCGGCCGGTTGGCGATCTGCTCCGACCCCTCCGGCGCCGTCTTCGGCATCTGGCAGAGTGCGGCGCACGGCGGCACGGCCATCACGGGCGTGCCCGGCACCCCGGCCTGGAACGAGCTGCTGACCTTCGAGTCGGTGAACGTCGCCAAGTTCTACGAGAGCGTGTTCGCCTACGAGGAGGAGCCGGTGGTCTCCGCCGACTTCGACTACGTCACCCTGCACATCGACGGCCGCCCCGTCGCCGGCATCCACGGCGTCGGCACGGCCCTCCCCCGCGACCGGGGGCCGCACTGGATGACGTACTTCGAAGTCGCCGACACGGACGGGGCCGTGGACCGGGTCGTCGACCTCGGTGGCCATGTCCTCGGACCGGCCCACGACAGCGTCCACGGCCGCGTGGCGACGGTGGCGGACCCGGAGGGGGCGCGGTTCTCCCTGATCCAGAACCCGCGCTGACGGAGCCCCGGAGAGATGCCGGTTGTCGGCCGAGGCTCAGACCGGCTGCACCGGCAGGACGTCCGGGGAGAGCGCCGCCGCCCGTGCGCTGGACGCCGTCATACGGCGTCGGTGATGGCGGCGGCACAGGACCTCGTAGCCGACGGCGTCCGCCTGGTTGACGTCGCCGACGACCACCTGGGCGCCTTCGACGACCATCTCGCCGCCTATCGTGCGGGCGTTGTGGGTGGCGCGGGCGCCGCACCAGCACAGGGCCTCGACCTGGAGGACCTCGACCCGGTCGGCCAGCTCCACCAGGCGCTGCGAGCCCGGGAACAGCTTGGAGCGGAAGTCGGTCGTGATGCCGAAGGCGTAGACGTCGATGCTCAGGTCGTCGACCACACGGGCGAGTTGGTCTATCTGCTCCGGCACGAGGAACTGGGCCTCGTCGGCGATGACGTAGTCCGCGCGCCCGCCCTGGGAGAGATGGTCGACAAGGTACGCGTACAGGTCCTGGCCGTCGCCGACCTCCACCGCGTCCGTGACCAGGCCGAGCCGGGAGGACAGCTTGCCCTCGCCCGCACGGTCGTCGCGGGTGAAGATCATGCCCTGCAGACCACGCGCCGAACGGTTGTGCTCGATCTGGAGAGCCAGCGTCGACTTCCCGCAGTCCATCGTTCCGGAGAAGAACACCAGCTCGGGCATGTTGAGTTGAGCACCTTTCGGCAACGTGGAGGACTGGCGGGAATCTTCAGGAGCGTACTTCGAGCAGGGGGACCAACTGCTCGGCGGGGGTCATCGAACCGTGGTTGCCGACCATCGCCGACTCCTTCGGCTCCCGCTCGGACGCGATGATCAGGACGTCGTCCCGCGCGGCCGCGACCACGTCGCCGATACGGTCGTACACCCGCTCGTCGATCCGCGGCCCGAACCAGCCCGCCGCGATCGCCTCGTCCCGGGAGGCCACCCAGAACTGCTCGCCGAGCACCTCGCGCCAGCAGGTCAGTACGTCGTTCGCGGCGCCCGGCACCGCGTAGACGTGCCGCGCCCGGCCCTCACCGCCCAGCAGGGCGACGCCGGCGCGCAGCTCCCAGTCCTCGTCGAAGTCGATGCGGTGCTCTTCGTCGAAGGGCACGTCGATCATGCCGTGGTCGGCGGTGACGTAGAGCGCGCTGCGCGGCGGCAGCTGCTCGGCCAGGCGCTGGACGAGCCGGTCGACGTACATGAGCTGGCCGCGCCAGGTGTCCGAGTCGACGCCGTAGCGGTGGCCGGCGCCGTCGAGCTCGGCGTAGTACGTGTAGACCAAGGCGCGGTCGGCCGCGGCCAGTTGCCCGGCCGCGAGGTCCATACGGTCCTCGCCGGTCAGCCGCCCGAGGAACGTTCCGCCACTGAGCGCGACCTTGGTGAGCGGGGTGTTCTGGAAGGTGGGCGACGACACCTGGGCCGCGTGCACACCCGCCTGCTGCGCAAGCTGGAAGACGGTGGGGTACGGCTGCCAGACGCGCGGTGCCGTCCACGGGTTCCAGCGCAGCTGGTTCATCAGCTCGCCGGTCTCGGGGTTGCGCACGGTGTATCCGGGCAGGCCGTGCGCGCCCGGCGGCAGGCCGGTGCCGACGGAGGCGAGGGAGGTCGCGGTGGTCGCCGGGTAGCCGGCGGTGATCGGGCGTCCGGTGCCGCCGCGCGAGCTGCTCAGGAGGGAGGTCATGAACGGCGCGTCCTCGGGATGCGCCTTGAGCTGCTCCCAGCCGAGGCCGTCGATCAGGAACACGCAGTTGCGGTCGGCGGCGGTCAGCTCGGGGATCGCGGCGGTCATCTCCGGTACGGCCATGCCCGCGGCCAGCGTGGGCAGCAGGTCGGCGAGGGAGCCGCTGCCGTACTCGGGGACGGGCGCGGAGTGGACGGCGAGGGGTTCCGGGTGGGAGTCCCAGGTGGTGAGCTGCGCCATCAGTGAGCGGGGTCCGCGGTCGCCTCGGAGAGCGCCTGTGCGAAGGCGAGGGCCTGGCGGACCGTCTCCGGGCCGTCGCCGGCCTCGCTGACCCGCAGGCTGAGGTCGTCCGCCGTCGAGCTGCCCGTGTAGCCGTGGTCCGCCTCGCAGTTGGGGTCGCCGCAGGCGGCGGGCTCCAGGTCGATGCGGGAGACGGCGCCCCACCCGATGGTCAGCACGACCTCGCGGGGCGGCGTGCCCGGCTTGTACTGCTCGGGGTTGGCGACGACACGGCTGACGACGACCGACGAGATCCGGCCGATCTTCACCGACTCGGTCGACGTGGTGGCGTACGGCGTCGGGGAGGTGGTGTCGGCGGCCTGCTCGTCGGTGTGGCTGACGATGAAGCGGTTGCCGGTGAGGACGAGCACGGTCACATGCCGGCGCACCTCGTTCTGGTCGAACGTCGTCTCCTGGTGGACCAGGTACGACCGGATGGGCTCGCCGCCCACAGCGGCCTCCACCGCCTCGGCCACGAGGGCCGGGTAGTAGCCGCTGCGCTCGATCGCCGCACGCAGCCCCTGGGTCGTCGTACTGGTCTTGGCCATGACGCCCATCCTACGGTGGCGCACTGACTGCGAGGCACCGCTCAGGGTGGTCTCAGTACGTGGGCAGGGTCCTCGGCCCGAGGTCGTCGCGGGCGGGCGGCGGGGCGAGGCGTACGGAGGCGCCGAGCACGCTCAGACCGTGGGTGGCGACGACGACCGGCTCCAGGGTGACCGCGACGACCTCCGGGTGGTCGTCGACCAGTCGCGACACCCGCAGCAGCAGCTCCTCCAGGGCAGGGGTGTCCACGGGCGTGGAGCCGCGCCAGCCGAACAGGAGCGGTGCCGTTCGGATCGAGCGGATGATCGAGGTCGCCTCGCGGTCGGTGACCGGGATGAGCCGGTGGGCCATGTCCCCGAGCAACTGCGAGGCGGCTCCGGCCAGCCCGAAGGACAGCACGGCACCGGCCGCCGGGTCGATCACGGCCCGTACGACGGTGTCGACGCCGCGTGGCGCCATGCTCTGCACGACCGGGCGCAGCTCCTCCGGCTTGCCGAACAGCTCGGTCAACTCGGCGTACGCCCGCCGCAGTTGCTCCTCGTCCGCGAGATCGAGCCGCACTCCGCCGAGGTCGGCGCGGTGCCGCAGGTGGGGGGCGGTGGCCTTGAGGGCGACGGGGTAGCCGAGGGTGTGGGCGGCGTCCGCGGCGTCGTCGGGGGTGGTCGCGTGCAGGGCGCGATGCACATGGACGCCGTACTTGCCGAGCAGGTCGGCGGTCTCGTCGGTGCCGAGCGTGAGGCCCTGCCCGCGCGCGAGGAGCCCGCCGATCAGCCGGGCGGCACCCTTCTCGTCGATGTCCTCGTACTCCGGCACCCGGCCCGGGTCGGCCGCGTCGCGTCGCCACTGGGAGTATTTGACGGCTTCGGCGAGGGCGCGGACCGCGCGTTCGGCGGCGGGGTAGGCGGGGATGAGGCGGGGGGCGTTCTCCGGGGTCTTCGATGGTCCGGGCGGGGGGTCGGCCGGGAAGTCCAGGGGGCGGAAGGGGTGGGCGCGGCCCGCGAGGCCGGGCGCCTTCGTGACCGCCTGTGGGGCGGTGCTCGCCGCGGCCGACAGTGCCTCCGCGAGCCCTCCGAGCTCCACGTGCACCACCAGCACCGGCTTCCCCGGCACCCGCTCGGCCGCCGACCGCAGCGCCTGAGCCAGCTCCGCGTCGGCGGTCGTGGCGTCCCCGATCGCCGGGATGGCGGTGACGACGACCGCGTCGCACGTCTCGTCGGCCAACGCGCGCGACAACGCCTCGTGGAAGTCGGCCGCCGACGCCCCCGTCGTCAGATCCAGCGGCGGCAACGGCCGCAGCCCCTCGGAGAGACAGGCGTCGTAGGTCAGCAGTCCCAGTGACTCGGAGTTCCCGAGGATCGCCACCCGCGGTCCGGTCGGCAGTGGCTGGCGTGCGAGCAGCAGCCCGGCGTCCACCAGTTCGGTGATCGTGTCCACCCGGATCACGCCGGCCTGCCGCAGCAGCGCGGACACCGTGGCGTGCGGCAGCCTCGTGGCCCGGACGGCGTGCCCCTGGGGTGCCGCGCCGCCGTGCCGCGCGCCCTGCACCACGACCAACGGCTTCGCCGCCGCCGTACGCCGGGCGAGGCGGGTGAACTTGCGCGGGTTGCCGATGGACTCCAGGTACATCAGGGCGACGTCGGTGTCCGGGTCGTCGTACCAGTACTGAAGGACGTCGTTGCCGGACACGTCGGCCCGGTTGCCGGACGAGACCAGGGTCGACACTCCTGTGACCCCGGTCACGCCGCCACCGCGTCGGTGCAGCCTGGACAGCAGGGCGATCCCGATCGCGCCGGACTGGGCGAACAGCCCGATCCGGCCCGGACGGGGCATCTCGGGCGCCAGTGAGGCGTTCAGCCGGACATCGGCGGAGGTGTTGATGATCCCGAAGGCGTTCGGTCCGATGATGCGCATGCCGTACGCGCGCGCGTGCCGGACGAGTTCGCGCTGCCGCTCCCGCCCGTCGGGACCGCTCTCGGCGTACCCGGCGGAGAGCACGACCAGGCCCTGCACACCGTGCTCGCCGCAGTCGGTGACCACTTCGGGGACGTACTCGGCGGGTACGGCGACCACCGCGAGATCGACCTGCTCCTCGATGTCCCGCATCGAGCGGTGCGCGGGCACCCCGTCGAGTTCCTTGAGATCCTCCGGGAACGCCCTGTTCACCGCGTACAGCCGTCCCGTGAAGCCGGCGTCCCTGATGTTGCCGAAAACACTGCGGCCCACCCCGCCGGGGGTGCGGCCGACGCCGATGACGGCGACCGAGCCGGGTACCAGCAGCCGCCGCACGGACCGGGCCTCGGCGCGCTGCTCGCGCGCGTACTGCACGGCGAGCGAGCGGTCCGTCGGCTCCAGGTCGAACTCCAGGCGTACGACGCCGTCCTCGAAGCTGCGCTTCTGGGTGTACCCGGCGTCCGTGAACACCTTGATCATCTTGGAGTTGGCGGGCAGCACCTCGGCGGCGAAGCGGCGGATATCGCGCTCGCGGGCGACGGCGCCGATGTGTTCCAGCAGCGCGGAGGCGACGCCGCGCCCCTGGTGGGCGTCCTGGACGAGGAAGGCGACCTCGGCCTCGTCGGCGGGTGCGGACGCGGGCATTCCGTCGGCGCCGATCCGGTCGTAGCGTACGGTGGCGATGAACTCGCCGCCCACTGTGGCCGCGAGTCCCACCCGGTCCACAAAGTCGTGGTGCGTGAAGCGGTGGACGTCCTTTGCGGACAGTCGCGGGTAGGGCGCGAAGAAGCGGTAGTACTTCGACTCGTCCGAGACCTGCTCGTAGAAGCTGACCAGGCGCTCGGCGTCATCAACGGTGATGGGGCGGATGCGCGCGGTGCCGCCGTCGCGCAGCACCACGTCGGCTTCCCAGTGGGCGGGGTACTCGTGCCGGTCCGAGGCGCTCTGCATGGGGCCCAGAGTACGGCTCGCGTACGACAACGGCGCGAGGCAGTCTGTGGAGGACGTATGTCGGGTCGAGGCCGCGACCCGACGGCCACCTCGAGAGGGACGTTTTGTCCCTCCCGGCATGCTTCACGGGTGTGGGAAACTGGTCTAGACAACCCTGAACACCGAAGGGCAGCATCACATGGCTGAGCGCCGCGTCAACGTCGGCTGGGCCGAGGGCCTTCACGCCCGCCCCGCTTCCATCTTCGTCCGGGCCGCCACGGCCGCAGGTATCCCGGTGACGATCGCCAAGGCCGACGGCAACCCCGTCAACGCGGCCTCCATGCTGGCCGTTCTGGGCCTCGGCGCCCAGGGCGGCGAGGAGATCGTCCTCGCCTCCGACGCCGAGGGTGCGGACGCCGCCCTCGACCGTCTGGCGAAGCTGGTCTCCGAGGGCCTCGAGGAGCTGCCCGAGACGGTCTGAAGGACCTGAGCGGGACTCCGTAGCAAGCGGTGAAGCCGCGTCCGCCTTTCCGGCGGGCGCGGCTTCGGTGTTGTCCGCGGGCGCGGATCGCGGCTTTCGGGCAGGCGACTGCATTCTCGGGCGGGCCGCCGCGCTTTCCGGGCAACAGCCACGGGAATTGTCGGTGCACCTGAAAAAGGGCAGCAGGAATTACCCGCCACCGAATATCTTCTCTTTGTATACGGCGCCCGTGTTAATGTCGCAGGCTCGGCATGTTTACGGGATGTTGCGAATTCCTCACACGCTCGGCGCGATCACCGCCGGAGCCGAACCGCAGCCGGTGCGCGGAGATCGCGCGCTCGGAGTGCAGTGCCGTGATCGCGCGAGCGCGTTCGCCGTCACCGCGCGCCACCGCGTCCACGATCGCGCCGTGCTCGGTCCAGGACTCCACGGGGCTGACCGGCGCCTCCACGGTGTACATCCAGGCGATCTTGTGGCGCAGCTGGGTCAGCATCGAGGCCAGCGCGGGGCTGCCGGAGGCTTGGGCCAGCGTCTCGTGGAACCAGCCGCCCAGCGAGCGCAGATCCTCGCTGTTTCCCCTCCTGGCCCGTTCCTGGCCCAGCCTGACCAGGCCGCGCAGGACCTTCAGATGGGCCTCGGTGCGCCGCTGGGCGGCCCGGGAGGCGCCGAGCGGCTCCAGGAGCATGCGCATCTCCAGCAGGTCGGCGGCCTCCCGCTCGGTCGGCTCGGCGACGCACGCGCCCGCGTGCCGCCGGGTCACCACGAAGCCCTCCGCCTCCAGGGTGCGCAGGGCCTCCCGCACGGGGACGCGGGAGACGCCGTAGCGGCGCGCGAGGAGTTCCTCGGTGAGCCGGCCGCCGCGCTCGTAGACGCCGGCGACGATGTCGTCCCGGATCGCGGTGCATACCGAGTGCGCCGGAATACGCATGACCGACCTCCGCCTTAATCCCCGTGAAACGTCGAAGAATGACGTGTGTCCTGTGACTCTATTGCAACCGGCCGGAATTTCCGACGGCAGGTCGGAATCCATGGATATTTTTTGGACAGCCGATCGTCCGGGAAACGCCGAAAGCCCCGGCTCGGGGAGCCGGGGCTTCGGGAAGGCGGGCCTCAGGGAGGCGGGGTCTCGGGGAGCGCGGTGGGGACGCGTGGAGACGTCAGGTGGAAACGTCAGACGTTCACGCCGTGCGAGCGGAGGTAGGCGACGGGGTCGATGTCGGAGCCGTACTCGGCGGTCGTCCGGGCCTCGAAGTGCAGATGCGGTCCGGTGACGTTGCCGGTGGCGCCGGACAGGCCGATCTGCTGGCCGGGGGTGACGGTCTGGCCCACCGAGACGCCTATGGACGACAGGTGGCCGTACTGGGTGTACGTACCGTCATTCATCTTGATCACGATGTTGTTGCCGTACGACCCACCCCAGCCGGCCTCCACGACGGTGCCGGAGCCGACCGCGTGGACGGAGGTGCCGCTGGCGGCGTGGAAGTCGATGCCCGTGTGGCTGCCGGAGGACCAGACGGCGCCGCCGGCCTTGTAGCCCGTGGAGACGTACGAGCCGGAGATCGGGGCGACGTAGGACAGCAGGCGCTTGCGCTCGGCCTCGCGGGCGGCGCGCTCCTTGGCCTCGCGCTCCTGCTTGGCCTTCTCGGCCGCCTTCTTGCGCGCGGCCTCCTCGGCGGCCTTCTTCCGGGCCTCGGCCTCCTGGGCGGCCTGCTTCTGGGCGGCGGCCTGGGCGTCGATCTGATCGGCGAGCGTGTCGTCGACGGTGATGACGGGGATGAGGCCGGTCTGCTCGACGGCGGGTTCGGCGGCGAGCGCCGGGGCGGCCAGGGTGCCTATGACGCCGGTCGCGGTGAGAGCGGCGACGCCCGCCGCGCGGGCGGTGGTGCTCTGGATCCGGCTGGGTCGACGATGCTTCCCGGTGGGACGCTTCTTCCCGGTGGCGCAGGTGAACGCCATGTAGTGGCTGGTCCTTTCCTTCCCTCTCGCCTACCGGGTTAGCTGACGGGTTCGGAGCAGGAAGGTCTCCTACGGACCCCCTCGCGGCTGCGCGGGCGTCCGATTCACCCCAGGGACTACGGGTGGGTCCCCGGCTCCCCTGGCTCGCGCCGTACGGGGACTCGGCGATGGCTGTCCGGTGCCGCGGGCGCGGCGCACTGCCTGACGGACAGCCCGGAAGACGCTAAGCGGCACGACTTTCAATCCCCAAACGGATCGCGGCTTTTGTAGCGCATCCCACAGGTCAGACGGGCAACCTTTCCCTCAATTCGGGCATAAAGGGGCCCTGGTGGCTTGGAAGTCACCAGGGCCCCTTGCGCGCGCGTGCCGTCGCCCGGCGCGGTGTCCGCCTTCTACTCGGCTGTCACGACGGAGACTTCGCCGATGCCGAGAGCCTCGACGGGCTCCCGGATCTCGGCCGCGTCGCCGACCAGGATCGTCACCAGACGGTCCACCGGGAAGGCGCTCACGGCGGCCGCGGTGGCCTCGACGGTGCCGGTCGCGGCGAGCTGCTGGTACAGCTTCGCCTGGTAGTCGTCGGGCAGGTGCTGCTCGACCTGGTCGGCCAGCGTGTTCGCCACCGAGGCGGCCGTCTCGTACTTCAGCGGGGCCACCCCGACGAGGTTCTGCACGGCGAAGTCCCGCTCGGCGTCGGTGAGCCCCTCGCCGGCCACCCCGCGCAGGACTTTCCAGAGGTCGTCCAGCGCCGGACCGGTGTTCGGGGTGTCGACGGAGCCGCTGATGGCGAGCATCGCCGCGCCCGTGCCGTCGGGAGCGGAGCGCATGACCTGCCCGAACGCGCGCACACCGTAGGTGTAGCCCTTCTCCTCGCGCAGGACCTTGTCCAGGCGGGAGGTGAGGGTGCCGCCGAGGCAGTACGTGCCGAGCACCTGCGCGGGCCACACGCGGTCGTGCCGGTCCGGCCCGATACGGCCGATCAGCAGCTGCGTCTGCACGGCGCCGGGGCGGTCCACGATGACCACGCGCCCGGTGTCGTCCGCGGTCACCGGCGGGACCGGGCGGGGCTGGGCCGGGGAGCCGGTCCAGGCGCCCAGGGTGTCGCCGAGCAGGGCGTCGAGGTCGACGCCGGTGAGGTCGCCGACGACCACGACGGTCGAGGTGGCGGGGCGCACGAGCCGCTCGTAGAAGGCACGTACGGCCGCGGAGTCGATGCCGGCGACCGTGTCCTCGGTGCCCTGACGCGGGCGCGACATGCGCGAGGTCGCCGGGAACAGCTGCTTGGAGAGCTCCTTCGCGGCGCGGCGCGAGGGGTTGGCCAGCTCGTGCGGGATCTCGTCGAGCCGGTTGCGCACCAGGCGCTCGACCTCGCCGTCGTCGAACGCGGGAGCCCTGAGGGCGTCGGCGAGCAGCCCCAGCGCCTTCGGCAGCCGGGAGACGGGCACCTCGAGGCTGACGCGGATGCCGGGGTGGTCGGCGTACGAGTCGAGCGTGGCGCCGCAGCGCTCCAGCTCGGCGGCGAACTCCTCGGCGGTGTGCTTGTCGGTGCCCTCGGAGAAGGCGCGCGCCATGATCGTGGCGATGCCGTCCAGGCCCTTCGGCTCGGCGTCCAGGGGCGTGTCCAGGAGCACCTCGACGGCGACGACCTGCTGGCCGGGGCGGTGGCAGCGCAGGACCGTCAGGCCGTTGTCCAGCTCGCCGCGCTCGGGCGCCGGAAACGCCCAGGGTCGGGCCTCGCCGGCCCGGGGCTGCGGGTGGAACTCCATGCTGGCGAGCTCGGTCACTGCGCCGACTCCTCGTTCTCGTCGGTGGCGGGGGCTTCCGCGTCCTCGGCCTCGTCGGCGACCGGCTCGTACACGAGCACCGCGCGGTTGTCGGGACGCAGGCGGGCCTTGGCGACCGCCTGGACCTCCTCGGCGGTGACGGCGAGGACGCGCTGTACGGCGGTGAAGGCGAGCTGGGGGTCGCCGAACAGGACGGCGTACCGGCACAGTTCGTCGGCGCGGCCCGCCACGGTGCCGAGCCGGTCCAGCCACTCGCGCTCCAGCTGGGCCTGCGCGCGCTCCATCTCCTCCGCGGTCGGGCCGTCCGCCGCGAAGCGGGCGAGCTCCTCGTCGACGGCCGCCTCGATGACGGGGACCTCGACGTCACCGGAGGTCTTCACGTCCAGCCAGCCCAGGGAGGGCGCCCCGGCCAGGCGCAGCAGGCCGAACCCGGCCGCCACAGCCGTACGGTCGCGCCGGACGAGCCGGTTGTAGAGGCGGGAGGACTCGCCGCCGCCGAGGACGGTCAGCGCCAGGTCGGCCGCGTCGCACTCGCGCGTGCCGTCCGTCGGGAGCCGGTAGGCGGCCATCATCGCGCGCGCGGGAACGTTCTCCTCGACGACCTCGCGCAGCTGCTCGCCGATGATGTCGGGCAGTGAGCCGTCGCGCGGCTCGGGCTTGCCGTCGTGGCCCGGGATGGAGCCGAAGTACTTCTCTACCCAGGCGAGGGTCTGCTCCGGGTCGATGTCGCCGACGATGGACAGGACGGCGTTGTTGGGCGCGTAGTAGGTGCGGAAGAACGCGCGGGCGTCCTCCAGGCTGGCCGCGTCCAGGTCGGCCATCGAACCGATCGGCGTGTGGTGGTAGGGGTGTCCGTCCGGGTACGACAGGGCGGTCAGCTTCTCGAACGCCGTGCCATAGGGGACGTTGTCGTAGCGCTGGCGGCGCTCGTTCTTGACGACGTCCCGCTGGTTCTCCAGGCCTTCCTCGTCGAGCGCCACCAGGAGGCTGCCCATACGGTCGGCCTCCAGCCACAGCGCGAGCTCCAGCTGGTGGGCGGGCATGGTCTCGAAGTAGTTGGTGCGCTCGAAGCTGGTGGTGCCGTTCGGCGAGCCGCCCGCGCCCTGGACGAGCTCGAAGTGGCCCGTGCCCTTCACGCTGCTGGAGCCCTGGAACATCAGGTGCTCGAAGAGGTGGGCGAGTCCGGTACGGCCCTTGACCTCGTGGCGGGAGCCGACGTCGTACCAGAGGCAGACCGCGGCGACCGGCGTGAGGTGGTCCTCGGAGAGCACCACGCGCAGGCCGTTGGCCAGGCGGTGCTCCGTCGCGGTGAGGCCGCCGGATTGTGCCTCCGGTGTGGCCGTGTGACCCATGGGCAAGGTGTCCTTCCGGTCGCGTGCACTGCGTTGTGTCGAGCAGTTCGTGCTCAGTTCCTGCCACTGTATGCAGCGTCCGAGGGGTCGGCGAAGTTCCCGGTCAGAACGCCGTGCCCGGACGAAGGTGAACGCGAGCCGGGGCGCCGCGCGAGATCGCCGTGGGGCTCGGCCCGCCGGCCCCTTGCATGCTCCTGTCGAGCGGGGCCGGTGCATGCCCCCTGTCGGGCGGGGCGGCCACGCACGCTCCAGCCGCGCTCGCGGCGCAGATGGGGATTCGTCCTTCCCGCGGCCCGGGACTGTGCCCGGCGATCACTCCGCCGAGTGAACGGTCTCGCGGCGCGCACTTGCCTTCGGCCGTGCCGGTCGCAAGCGCGGCCTCGGCCAGGGCGGTTCGCGCCCCGTCCGCCCCCTGTGTCGCGAGGGAGGCCGGGCGTCGGCGACACTTCTCCGATGCCGGGCCGGAGCCCAACATCGGGTCCTGGTCGGTGGTTGTCAGTGCCGCGGTCCACAATGGTCCGCGTCAGATACCGCAAACGCTCGAGCGACCAGAAACAGAGGAGCCGGCAGCGATGGCCCGCCGCAGCACGAAGAACCCGCCGCCCGACGACTCGTACGAGGAGAAGATCCTCGACATCGACGTCGTCGACGAGATGCAGGGCTCCTTCCTCGAGTACGCGTACTCGGTCATCTACTCGCGGGCCCTGCCGGACGCCCGCGACGGCCTCAAGCCGGTGCACCGCCGCATCGTCTACCAGATGAACGAGATGGGCCTGCGCCCCGACCGCGGCTATGTGAAGTGCGCCCGCGTCGTCGGCGAGGTCATGGGTAAGTTGCACCCGCACGGCGACGCGTCGATCTACGACGCCCTGGTGCGCATGGCCCAGCCCTTCTCGATGCGCGTCCCGCTGGTCGACGGCCACGGCAACTTCGGCTCACTGGGCAACGACGACCCGCCGGCCGCCATGCGGTACACCGAGTGCCGGCAGGCCCAGGCGACGAGCCTGATGACCGAGTCGATCGACGAGGACACGGTCGACTTCACGCCCAACTACGACGGCCAGGAGCGGGAGCCGGTGGTCCTGCCGGCCGCCTTCCCGAACCTCCTCGTCAACGGCGCCTCCGGCATCGCCGTCGGCATGGCCACCAACATGCCGCCCCACAACCTCTCCGAGGTCATCGCGGCCGCCCGCCATCTGATCCGTTACCCGAACGCGGATCTGGACGCGCTGATGAAGTACGTCCCGGGCCCCGACCTGCCCACCGGCGGCCGGATCGTCGGCCTCTCCGGAATCCGGGACGCGTACGAGACGGGCCGCGGCACCTTCAAGATCCGCGCGACCGTGTCCGTGGAGACGGTGACCGCCCGCCGCAAGGGCATCGTCATCACCGAACTGCCGTTCGCGGTCGGTCCGGAGAAGGTGATCGCCAAGATCAAGGACCTGGTCGGCTCGAAGAAGCTGCAGGGCATCGCCGACGTCAAGGACCTCACGGACCGCGAGCACGGCCTGCGCCTGGTCATCGAGATCAAGAACGGCTTCGTGCCGGAAGCCGTCCTGGAGCAGTTGTACAAGCTGACGCCGATGGAGGAGTCCTTCGGCATCAACAACGTCGCGCTGGTCGACGGCCAGCCCCTCACCCTGGGCCTCAAGGAACTGCTGGAGGTCTACCTCGACCACCGCTTCGAGGTCGTACGGCGTCGCAGCGAGTTCCGCCGCACCAAGCGTCGCGACCGGCTGCACCTGGTCGAGGGCCTGCTCACGGCTCTGGTGGACATCGACGAGGTCATCCGGCTGATCCGGTCCAGCGAGAACTCCGCGCAGGCGAAGGAGCGCCTGATGGAGCGCTTCTCGCTGAGCGAGGTCCAGACCCAGTACATCCTGGACACGCCGCTGCGCCGGCTCACCAAGTACGACCGCATCGAGCTGGAGGCGGAGAAGGACCGGCTCAACGAGGAGATCGCCGAGCTGACCCGGATCCTGGACTCGGACGCGGAGCTGCGCAAGCTGGTCTCCGCCGAACTGGCCTCGGTCGCCAAGAAGTTCGGCACCGAGCGCCGTACGGTCCTGCTGGAGTCGGCGGGCACGCCGGTCACGACCGTGTCGCTGCAGGTGGCGGACGACCCGTGCCGGGTGCTGCTGTCCTCGACGGGTCTGCTGGCCCGTACGGCGAACGGCGACCCCTTCACGGAGGACGGCGAGGCCAGGCGCTCCAAGCACGATGTGATCGTCTCGGCGGTGCCGGCCACGGCCCGCGGTGAGGTGGGCGCGGTGACGTCCTCGGGCCGTCTGCTGCGGATCAATGTCGTCGATCTGCCGCAGCTGCCGGAGACAGCGTCGAGACCGAACCTCTCGGGCGGCGCGCCGCTGTCGGAGTTCGTCTCCCTGGAGGGCGACGAGACCCTGATCTGTCTGACCACGCTCGACGAGTCGTCGCCGGGCCTGGCGATCGGCACCGAACAGGGCGTCGTCAAGCGCGTGGTGCCCGACTACCCGTCCAACAAGGACGAGTTGGAGGTCATCACCCTGAAGGAGGGCGACCGGATCGTCGGTGCGGTCGAGCTGCGCACCGGGGAGGAGGACCTGGTCTTCATCGCGGACGACGCCCAGCTGCTGCGCTACCAGGCCTCGCAGGTCCGCCCGCAGGGCCGCGCCGCCGGCGGCATGGCGGGCATCAAGCTCGCCGAGGGTGCGAAGGTGATCTCCTTCACGGCGGTGGACCCGGCCGTCGACGCGGTGGTGTTCACGGTCGCGGGCTCGCGCGGCACGCTGGACGACTCGGTCCAGACGACGGCCAAGATGACCCCGTTCGACCAGTACCCGCGCAAGGGCCGCGCGACCGGTGGTGTGCGCTGCCAGCGGTTCCTGAAGGGCGAGGACTGTCTGTCCGTGGCCTGGGCGGGCGCCGTGCCGGCACGGGCCGCGCAGAAGAACGGCACTCCGGCCGAGCTCCCGGAGATCGACCCGCGCCGCGACGGCTCGGGCGTGTCACTGCCCAAGACGGTGTCGGTGGTGGCCGGCCCGGTCTAGGCCTCCCGCCGGTCCAGGCCTCCTGCCGGTCTAGGCCTCCTGGGAGGCGGGGGCCCCTTCCTCCGCCTCCGGTACGTACCGCAGAACGCCCCACATGCCATGTTCGTCGGCGTGTGGGGCGTCGCTCTCGCAGGCCTCCAGTTCCTTGCCGAGAGCGGAGGCATCGATGCCGGAGCCGATGAGAACCAGCTGAGTGAGGCGCGCGTCGGCGGCGTTCCACCGCTCCGGGTAGAAGCGGAGGAAGCGCCCGACGGCGTGGACGGCGTAGCGGTTGGCGGTGTCGTGCGGGCCGAAGTCGACGTACCCCTTGATCCGGTACAGCCCCTCCGGCCTGCTGTCCAGGAACGCCATCAACCGGCGGGGATCAAGGGGGACTTCGGAGACGAAGGACACGCTGTCGTAGGCGGTGTGCAGGTGACCGTGATGGTCGCGGTCCGTGTCGTTGCCCTTGCCGCTGTCGTTGCCGTCGCCGGTGTGGTCGTCGGCATGGTCGTGCAGGTCGTCGAAGGACAACTGCCCGACGCGCTCCTCGCTGGGGCGGCAGTCGAAGAGGAACTCGGGGTCGATACGGCCGTAGGTGGCGGGGACGACGGCGGCGCGGTCGGTGAGCCCGTGGACCAGATCGAGTACGCGCTCGCCGTCCGCCGCCCGGTCGAGCTTGTTGACCACGACAAGGTCGGCGAGGGCGAGGTGCCGGTCGATCTCGGGGTGCTTCGCGCGTGTGTCCTCGAACTCGGCGGCGTCGACCACCTCGACCAGCCCGCCGTACACAATGCCCGGATGCTCGCTGGCGAGCACCATGCGCACCAGTTCCTGGGGCTCGGCGAGCCCGCTGGCCTCGATGACGATGACGTCGATGCCGGTGGACGGCCGGGCGAGCCGCTCCAGGTAGACATCCAGCTCACTGGCGTCGACCGCGCAGCACAGGCAGCCGTTCCCGAGGGAGACGGTGGAGTCGCCGAGCGCGCCGGCGACCGCCATGGCGTCGATCTCGATGGCGCCGAAGTCGTTGACGATGGCACCGATACGGGTGCCTCCGCTGCGGTGGAGGAGGTGGTTGAGGAGCGTCGTCTTGCCGGAACCGAGGAATCCGGCGAGGACGACGACCGGGATCTGCTGCGGAATCTGCCGCGGACCAGGGCTCGGCTGGCTCAACGTGCGACCTCTCTCACGCCGACGGGTGCACCGGCTCGCGGCTCGGCGCACGTATGAAGGTTGAATGCCGACCCAGGATACGAGCCGGAAGAATCACCGCGAAGTGAACGATTGTTAGCAGCACTTGCCGGGCAGACGTTGGGCATGGCGCCGGAGTGTGCGACCCTCGCTTCCCTCCGTGCGCCTCCTCTCCGCCTCCCCGCCGATCAGAGCCGCTCGGCACTCTGGGAGACGGCAAGCGCCGCCCACCGCTCGCCGGTCCCCTCCAGTCGACCCGCACCCCGACGACCGGCGGACAGCCGCCTGATTCGGGGGTTGACATGGCCACACAGAAGTCTGGAGCACGAGGGCTGGGAACAGCCGCGGCAGCGGGCCTGGGCTTGATGACGGGAGCCCTCGCCGCGCTGGCCGCGCAACGGCACGTGATCAACTCATTACGCATGCGCCTCGACCGCTTGGAGCAGGTCGCACATGACCAGCGCCACACCAATCTGGCCAACCAGCAGCGTCTCCACTGGGAACTGCTGAGCAAAGCGATCGACAGCCCCGAACTGGCCGAGGTGCTGGACATCTTCGAAGTTCCGACGTCCCCCCAGAAACGACGTCAATACCTCTTCGCCAACGCCCTTTACACCAACGCCCTGTTCTACTACCGGGTCGGCAACATCACCCGCGAGGAGTTCTTCGGTTACATCCGCGGCCTGCTGCAGAACCCTGTGGTCAGGGAGTACTGGCATGCGACTCAGGGCCAGCGGGCGACTCTCGTGGACGGCTCGGACGAGGCAATGCTCGGGCGAATGGTCGACGGTCTGCTGCGGCAGCTCGAGGAGGCGGACGTCGAGGAATGGTGGGTGGTCGGGGAACCTCCGGCCGAGTAGCAAGGCCGGTACGCGGAAATCACACCGCCGGGCCATAACGAACAGGTCACGTCCCCAGTTGTGCCATCAGCATCTGGGGTTGACTCACGCCTGATCGCGTAGGGCGACTCCACAAGAGCGCCACTCACGCCGCCGGATGACGAGTGCACCCCACAGGGCCGCCTTCACCCGCAGTCGTTGTGCGCAAGTTCTTCAGACGTGAGACCAGAGGAAGCAACAGTGAGTCAGATCATCCGTCGGATCGGAGCATCACCCGCCGCTCGGGGGAGCGCGGGTGGAGGCAACTGCCCCGACATCTTCGAGTTGGCCGACGGAAACTTCGCCGTGATCGGCACGGACTGCACCGAGCAACTCGACGGGGAACTCCCGGCAGACGCGTCACGAGCCGACTACGAACGAATCGTCGTGATCACGCGGGAGACCCTCCTCAGGGCCAAGGTTGACATCCCGGAGGCCTGAGCACTCAGGAGCCCCTACGGTGCGGCCCGTTGCGCCCAGGGAACCCCTCGTCCCGCACCGTGTGCCCAGCCGTACCCACCCACCCGGCGCTCCTCACCCGTCAGGCCCATCGAAGGGACCAAGATGACCATCCACTTCGGGCGGAAGGCCTCGTGCCGGCTCCCCGCCCCGCGCCTCCGCATAGCGCGACGTATCGGGAAGTCTCCTCAGGAGAGGGGCAGCACCCTGGGAGCGACCTGCCCGGACGTCTTCGCACTCACTGACGGCCGGATCGCGGTGATCGGCACGGAGCGGACCTCGGAGGTCCGTGCCGATCACCCGGAGATGCGGCCCCTCGCCCACGGTGAGAAGGTCGTGGTCGTCGACGCCGCGACCCTGGCCCACGCCAGGGAAGACCTTTCGCACGACGACGACCTTCCGAGCAGCTGACATACGGTGCCTGCCCCCGCCGACGGGGCAGGCACCGCCCGTGCTCCGGCCCTCCCTGCGGCACCGTTTCCCTTACTACGACTGGGGAATGATTCCGCAAACCCGAGGGAGGGGCGGATGACAACGCACCACGGGGTACGGCGTTCGGTGCTCGCGGCCTGTGCGTGGGGCACGGCGGCGATCGCAGGCGTCACCCTCCTGGGTGCCGCATCCATCGTGCTGAGCGGCTGGCTCGTCAGCGGTGTCGAGATGGCCAACGGGGACAGGCGCACAGCAGTCGAGCGCAGCTCCATCGGGGACTATTTCGGCGGCGTGAGCGCGGTCTTCTCGGGACTGGCGCTCATCCTGCTCGTGATCACCCTCCTGCTCCAGCACTACGAGATCCGGCAACAACGCCACGAACTCGCCTTGCAGCGGGAGGAACTCGCCGCTTCCCGAGACGAACTGCGCCGCAGCGCCGAATCAGATCTGCGCGCCCTACATGTGCAACTGACCCAGCTGGCGATGGACGACCCGGCGCTGGCCGAGGTCTGGAACGACTTCCCGGACGAGCCGCCGCACATACTCCGCCAGAACCTGTTCGCCAACCTCACCTTCAGCCACTACCTGCTCGTCTACAAGTGGGGAGAGGTCAGCGAGGCGGAGCTGATCGCTCGTGCGCGCACGCTGGTCCAGAGTGCCGCCTTCCGCCACTACTGGGCTGCTTCGCGCAGCGCCAAGGAAGTTCTGCCGCTCGACAGCGACGAAGGACGTCTGTTCAGGATCTTCGAACGGGCGATGCAGGAGTCGCGGCAGCCGGACGTACCCCCATCGCCCTGACCTGGTGTCCGGTCAGTCGGCCGACGGCACGGCCACCGGCGCCCCCGGCCCCACATACCGCGCCACCGGCCTGATGATCTTCGAGTCCCGTGCCTGCTCCAGGATGTTGGCGCTCCAGCCCACGACCCGCGCGGCGGCGAACGTCGGTGTGAACATCTCGCGCGGCAGACCGCAGAGTTCCATGACCACGCCGGCGTAGAACTCGACGTTCGTGTGCAGCTCGCGGCCGGGCTTCAGCTCGGCGAGGATCGCCTCGACGCGGCGTTCCACCTCCACGGCGAACTCGACGCGCAGGCCGCCGAAGTCCTGGGCTATCTCGCGGAGCATCCGGGATCGGGGGTCCTCGGTTCGGTAGACCGGGTGTCCGAAGCCCATGATGCGGTCGCCGGCGAGGACACGATCGCGGATCCAGGCGTCGATGCGGTCAGGGGCGCCGATCGCGTCCAGCGTGTCCAGCGCACGACTGGGGGCACCTCCGTGCAAGGGGCCCGACAACGCCCCCACGGCTCCGACGAGGCAGGCTGCGACGTCCGCCCCGGTGGAGGCGATGACGCGAGCGGTGAAGGTTGATGCATTGAATCCATGGTCAATGGTTGAGATCAAGTATTGCTCGATGGCCCGCGTCCGCCGCACATCCGGCTCGGCTCCCGTCAACATGTACAGGTAGTTCGCCGCGTACGACAGGTCCTCGCGCGGCTCGACGGGATCAAGCCCCGCGCCCAGCCGGTGCAGCGCGGTGAGCAGGGTCGGTACGGCCCCGGCCGCGACGAGGGTGTCCTGGCGGCGCGCGTCGGCGTCGATGTCGTACACCGGCCGGAAGCCCTGGGCCGCGCCGAGCAGGGAGAGCGCGGTGCGCAGGCCGGCCAGCGGGCCGGACCGTCCGCTCGCCACCGCGATCGCGGGGAGCGCGGCCCGCACCTGGTCGGGCAGCCGCCGCAGCGCGGCGGTCTCGGCGGTGAAGGCGGCGGCGCGTTCGGCGTCCGGCAGTTCACCGTGGACCAGGAGATGCCAGACGTCCTCGAAGGGCCGGGTCCGCGCGAGTTCGACGGCCGAGTACTGGCGGTAGTGATAGAAGCCCTCGCGCCCCCGGACATCGCCGACCTCGGTGTCGGTGACAACGACACCCGCGAGTCCACGCGGCACCTCGACGAACGCGGTTGCTGACCTGTTGACGGACATGATTCCTCCCTGGACTTGATTCGACTGTCCATGCTTGACTGAGTCTCTGTCAATATTGATTGAATCAATGCAACAATCAATGTCCGGCGTCCTGGATACGGTGACCCCATGCGCGATCAAGAACCCGGCCCCGGCCCAGCAGAGCGGCGACTGACCACCCAGGAGGCCGCCGAACTGCTCGGTGTGAAGCCCGAGACCCTGTACGCGTATGTGAGCCGCGGACACCTGAGCAGCCGCCGCGTGCCCGGCGGTCGGGGAAGCACCTTCGACGCCGCGGAGGTGGAGACGCTCGCCCGGCGCAACAGGCGGGAGAGCGCCGGCAGTTCAGGATCGGGCGGTGAGCTGTCCGTCCGGACCCGCCTCACGCTCATCGACAGCGACCGCTACTACTTCCGGGGCGTGGACGCGACGGAGTTGGCCGCCCGCCACTCCTACGAAGAGGTGGCGGAGTGGCTGTGGACCGGTGAACTGCGCCGAGGCGTCCACTTCACCGCCCCCGAGTTCTCCGTCACCGCCGCCCGCAGCGCCGCCGATGCCCTGCCCGAACACGCCGGTCCCACCGACCGGTTGCGGGTCGCGGCGATCGCCGCCGCGGCCGCGGACCCACTGCGCTTCGACCTCTCCGAGGAGGCCGTGCTCGGCACCGCGCGCGTCCTCATCCCCACCCTCGTCGCCGCCCTGACGCCGTCCCGGTACGCCTACCGCGACGAGGGCTCCATCGCTCACCGCCTGTGGGGGCAGCTCAGCGGGCGGCCCGCCGACGAGGCCGCACTGCGGGTCCTGGACACCGCCCTCGCCCTGCTCGTCGATCACGACCTGGCCGCCTCGACCCTCGCCGTGCGGGTCGCCGCGTCGGCCCGCGCACACGCCTACGCGGCCGTCTCCGCCGGGCTCGGCGTGCTCGAGGGCCCCCTGCACGGAGCCGCCAGCGGCCTCGCCCACAAGCTGATCATGGAGGTGCTCGACCGGGGCGACGCCGGGCCCGTCATCGCCGAGGAGTTGCGGGCCGGACGGCGCATTCCGGGGCTCGGGCACCGCCTCTACGCCGGCGAGGACCCACGCGCGCGTGTCCTCTTCGACCTCTTGGAGGAGATCCCCCACTCCGCACCCGCCCTCGCCGCGGCCCGCGACATCGCCGCCACGGCGGCCCGCCACACCCCGCTGCACGCCAACGTCGACCTGGCCCTCGCCGTGTTCACGACGTCCGCGGGGATGTCCTCCACAGCGGGTGAGACGATCTTCGCCGTGGCCCGTACGGCGGGCTGGATCGCCCACGCCCTGGAGGAGTACGGGGAGCGACCGCTGCGCATGCGACCGAGCGGGCACTACACGGGCCCGAAACCGCCACAGCCACTGCCGGAGTAGGCGGGGAGCGCCTCCCGGAGGGGGGTGGAGCGCCTCCCGAAGCGGCCGGCAGCGCCTCATCGGGCGCGGGCAGGGCGCGCCGCGAAGTGGACGCGGGGGCGCCACGGAGCGGAACGGGGACGGGGCCCGGCGGCGAGACTGACCCCTCGGCCAGCCGCCGCCACCCAAGTCAGGTTAGGCTCGCCTCTGTGAGTACGTGCTCAACCGTCTCGCAGGACCTCGACGAGCCCATCGCGGGGACCGCGGCGACCGCGACGACCTGGCTGCTGGTGGAGCAGCCCGGCCCGTGGGGTGCCAAGGCGCTCACGCAGAGCCACCTGGATCCGGCGCTGGGCCGAGCCCTTGAGGCGGCCGCGAAAGGCACGGGCGTACGTGTCGCCCTGATCCGCCGTCCCGGCCGGCACGCCGACTGCGGCGCCACCGCCGAGCGGCAGGTCTACGCGGCCCACACCGTGCCCGGAAACGTATGGCTGCAGGCCGCCACGATCCGCGATCCCGAGCAGTTGCTCGCCCTGGACTTCGCCGCCCTCGGCATGGGTGACCACCACACCTTCGACTCCGTACTCCAGGGGCGTCCCCACACAGGCGCCCCCCTCGCGCTCGTCTGCACCAACGGCAAGCGGGACCGCTGCTGTGCACTCCTCGGGCGCCCCCTCGCGGCCGAGCTCGCCGCCTCCGGGGTGAAGGGCGTCTGGGAGGTCACGCATCTGGGTGGACATCGGTTCTCACCGACGCTGCTGGTGCTGCCGTACGGCTACGCGTACGGCCGGGCGCAGGCCCACGCGGTCAAGGAAGTCCTGCACAGCGTCCAGGAGGGCCGGATCATCGTCGAGGGGTGCCGTGGGAACTCGGCCTGGGAGCGGCCGGGCCAGGCGGCCGAGCTGGCCGTGCGCAGAGCGACGGGCGAGGACGCCGCGCAGGCCCTGAGCGTCGTACGGACGGACGGCGATGCCCCCCGGTGGGATGTGACGGTCGCCCACGCGGACGGACGTCACTGGCGGGTCGTCGTGGCACAGGGCACCTCCCTGCCGCCCCGCCCCGAGAGCTGTGGATCGGTGCTCGGCTCACCCGCGCGGATGGATGTGGTCGCGGTGCACGAGCTCACGATGGCGACGGCGCTCGCAAGTTGATCAGGTGAACCGGGTCCATCCACGTGGACCGGTCGCTCGACATTGATCAAGAGATCCACGCCACATCCCTCTACGGGACTTCCCGCACGTCCACGTACCGTCATGGGTATGAGCCCCACTCCCCCCGCACGTCGCCTGCGCCTCGGTCTGCCCCGGCGGATGTTCGCGCAGGTGCTGCTGATGCAGGTGGCGATCGCCGCGGGAGTCGCGGTGCTCGCGACCGGGCTGTTCCTCGCTCCGCTCAGCGACCAGCTGGACGACCAGGCGATGCGCCGCGCGCTGTCGATCGCGCAGACCACCGCGGCCCAGCCGCAGATCGCCGAGGATCTGGCGAGCACTCCCGCGACGGTCGGCGGACCGGTCCAGCGGGAGGCGGAACGTATCCGCAAGGCCACCAGGGCCGAGTACATCGTCGTGATGGACCGGCGCGGGGTGCGCTGGTCCCACCCCACCCCGGGCGAGATCGGCAGGACCGTCTCGACCGACCCGGGCCGGGCCCTCTCCGGCCACGAGGTCATGCAGATCGACGACGGCACCCTGGGCCGCACCGCGCGCGGTAAGGTGCCGCTGCGCGACGACGACGGCAGGATCGTCGGGGCGGTCTCGGTCGGCATCGCGTACGACAGCGTGCGGGCCCGGCTGCTGCACACGATCCCTGAGCTGTTCGCGTACGCGGGCGGCGCTCTGGCGGTCGGCGCGCTGGCCGCCTGGCTCATCTCCCGCCGGGTCCAGCGGCAGACCCACGACCTGGCCTTCTCCGACATATCGGCGCTGCTCGCGGAGCGCGAGGCGATGCTGCACGGCATCCGGGAGGGCGTCGTCGCCCTGGACCGCAGCGGCCGTATCCGCCTCCTCAACGACGAGGCGGGGCGCCTGCTGGGGCTCGGTGACGAGGCCGTCGGCCGGTCCCTCGACGAGGCGCTCGGCGAGGGCCGTACGACCGACGTGCTGGCCGGCCGGGTCACGGGCACCGATCTGCTCACGGTCCGCGGCCAGCGCGTCCTGGTCGCCAACCGCATGCCCACCGACGACGGAGGCGCCGTCGCCACCCTGCGCGACCGCACCGAGCTGGAGCAGCTCGGCCGGGAACTCGACTCCACGCGCGGCCTGATCGACGCCCTGCGCGCCCAGGACCACGAGCATGCCAACCGCATGCACACGCTTCTCGGGCTGCTCGAGCTGGAGATGTACGACGACGCCGTGGAGTTCGTCGGAGAGGTGGTCGGCGACCACCGGGCCACGGCGGAACAGGTCGCCGAGAAGATCCAGGACCCCCTGCTGGTCGGCAAGGCGACCGTGGCGGCCGAGCGGGGCGTCGCGCTGCGCCTCGCGGACCGCACCGGGCTCCCGGACCGGCTGATCGATCCCAGGGGCCTCGTCACGATCGTCGGCAACCTGGTGGACAACGCCCTCGACGCCGTCGCGGGCACTCCGCACGCGCGCGTGGAGGTCGAATTGCGCGGCGAGGGGCGTACCGCGATCCTCAGGGTTCGCGACACCGGCCCGGGAATCCCCGACGAGCAGCGCGAGTTGATCTTCACCGAGGGGTGGTCCACGAAGACCCCGCCGGCTCACCGTGAGCGGGGCATCGGGCTCTCCCTGGTGCGCAGGCTCGCCGAACGGCAGGGTGGCAGCGCGACAGTGGGCGAGGCGGCCGGCGGAGGCGCGGAGTTCACCGTCGTTCTGCCCGAGGCGCTGGCCGAGCCGGACCTGGAACCCGCCCTCGCCGTGCCGTCAGATGCGCAGACCGTCGCCGAGGAGGAGTCGCGATGATCGAGGTCCTGGTCGTGGACGACGACACGCGCGTCGCGCGCGTCAACTGCGCCTACGTGGAGAAGGTGCCGGGCTTCCACGTGGCCGGCGAGGCGCACAGCGCGGCCGAGGCGCTTCGCCAGGTGGAGCAGCTGCCCCGCGTGGACCTGGTCCTCATGGACCACTACCTGCCCGACGAGACGGGTCTGTCGGTCGTCCAGGAGATGCGCCGACGCGGCCACCAGACCGACGTGATCATGGTGACGGCGGCGCGGGACGTGACGACGGTCCAGGCGGCCATGCGGCACGGCGCGCTGCAGTACCTGGTCAAGCCGTTCGCCTTCGCGGGGCTGCGCGCCAAGCTGGAGGCGTACGCGGAGCTGCGCCGCACCCTGGACGGCGGCGGCGAGGCGGAACAGGCCGAGGTGGACCGCATCTTCGGCGCCCTGTCCGCGTCGTCGGAGCCCGACCTGCCCAAGGGCCACTCCCCCACCACCGCGGAACTCGTACGCCGCTCCCTGATGAACGCCGAAGGCCCGCTGTCGGCCCAGGAGATCGCCGAGCGGACCGGGGTGAGCCGGCAGACCGCCCAGCGCTATCTCAAGCTCCTGGAACGCACCGGGCGGGCCCGGCTCACACTCAAGTACGGTGACGCGGGCCGCCCGGAACACCGTTACGTGTGGGCGACCCGCGCCTGAGACACGGCCCGTGGGGGCGGGGGAAGGAACCGTGCCCCTCCTTCATACGGATCCGGGCCGCGCAAGTATCAGCCGCCCGCCCGGGGGCCTTGTGCGAGCCGCTCGGGTGAGACGGCTGTCGTCGGATTGGATCAGTCGGCTGCCGTCGGATGGGGTGAGACGGCTGCCGTCGGACCACTCCCGGTCTGTCAGACCGCCCCCGCCCCCGTCAGCGACCTCACCTCGGTCTCCGCGTGCTTCGCCTCGTCCGGGATCTCCGCCGAGGTGACCGTGCCGAGCCAGCCCGCGACGAAGCCCAGCGGGATCGAGACGAGGCCCGGGTTCTGCAGGGGGAAGTACTGGAAGTCGACACCGGGGAACAGTGATTCGGAACTGCCCGACACCACCGGCGACAGCACCACCAGCACCACAGCCGGGATCAGTCCTCCGTAGACGGCCCATACGGCGCCCCTCGTGGTGAAGTCCCGCCAGAACAGCGAGTAGAGCAGCACCGGCAGATTGGCGGACGCGGCGGCGGCGAAGGCGAGTCCGACCAGGAAGGCGACGTTGAGGTCGCGGGCCAGCAGTCCGAGGGCGATCGCGACGACGCCGATGCCGACCGCGGCGACGCGCGCCACGGCCACCTCGCTGCGGGGCTTGGCGCGCCGGCGCCGTAGGGAGGCGTACAGATCGTGGGCCACGGAGGCCGAGGAGGAGAGCGTGATCCCGGCGACCACCGCGAGGATCGTGGCGAAGGCGATGGCGGCGACGACGGCGAAGAGAACCGTTCCTCCGGTGGAGTCCGCGCCGCCGCCGAGGTCGAGGGCGAGCAGCGGAACAGCCGTGTTCCCGGCCGCGTTCGACCCGCGTACGGCGTCGGGCCCGACGATCGCGGCCGCGCCGAAGCCCAGCACGATGGTCATCAGGTAGAAGCCGCCGATGAGCCCGATCGCCCAGACCACCGAGCGCCGTGCCGCGCGGGCCGTGGGCACGGTGTAGAAGCGGGACAGGATGTGCGGCAGCCCGGCGGTGCCCAGGACCAGCGCGAGGCCCAGGCTGATGAAGTCGAACCGGGACGTCCAGTCAGCGCCGTACTTGAGCCCCGGCGCCAGGAACGCCTCGCCGTGACCACTGCGCTCGGCCGCCGTGAGCAGCAACCGGTCGAAGTCGCCGTGGAAGCGCATCAGGACGAGCACGGTCAACACGACGGTGCCGCCGAGCAGCAGGACCGACTTGACGATCTGGATCCACGTGGTGGCCCGCATCCCTCCCAACGACACATAGATCACCATGAGCGCGCCGACGCCGATGACGGTCCAGGCCTGCGCCGCCTCGCCCCTCTCCCCGAGCAGCAGCGCGACCAGGGTGCCCGCGCCCACCATCTGCGCCACCAGATACAGAACGGACACGGTGACCGAGGAAGTTCCCAGCGCGATCCGAACGGGGCGTTCGCGCACCCGCGCGGCGACCACGTCGGCGAGCGTGAACCGCCCGCAGTTGCGTACCAGTTCGGCGACGAGGAACAACACCACGAGCCAGGCCACGAGGAAGCCGACCGAATACAGCATGCCGTCGTAACCGAAGAGGGCGATGAGCCCGGAAATGCCGAGGAAGGATGCGGCCGACATGTAGTCGCCCGCGATGGCAAAACCATTCTCCATGGGCGAGAAGAGCCGACCGCCCGCGTAGAACTCCTCCGCGGAACCATGCCGGTTGCGGCTCACCCACGTCGTGATCGCCAGCGTGATCGCGACGAACAGGCTGAACAGGAGCAGCGCCAGAGTCCGCTGGTCGCCCGTCACGAGGCACCACCCCGGGTGACGCGCGTCAGCTCCTGTGTCTCCCAGCGCAGTTCGAGTGCCGCCCGGTCCCGGCGCAGCCGCGCATGACGGGCGTAGGCCCAGGTGAGCAGGAAGGTGGTGAGGAACTGTCCGAGCCCTGCGACCATCGCCACGTTCACAGCACCCGCCACGGGCCGGGCCATCAGCTCCGGCGCGGTCGTCGCGGCCACCACGTACGCCACGTACCAGGCGAGGAACACCGCGACCGCCGGCACCACAAACCTCCGGTACCGGCCGCGTACCTCCTGGAAGGCCGCGCTGCGCTGCACCTCGAGGTACACGTCGCCCGCGACGGGCGGAGCGGCGTCGGGCGCGTCCGTGACGTCCGTCTCCCCCCATCCGGAGGCGAGGGCGTCGTACCAGGGATCGTCTGAGTACATGCCCAAGCATGGACAGAACGGAAAGATCCCCGACTCGGCTTCTCTCCCGGCTTCACTCCATCAGGTGATTACCCACCGCGAGCCGCCAGCGGCGAACCCTCCCCACAGGGGCCACCCGCACCCGACGACGAATGCCGCACGGGCAGTGCGGGTGGGTCCCCACAAAGGCAGGCGCCAACGCCAACCCGAGGCCGAAAACACGGCCCCGGCCCAGCGCAGCGGCTACGCGTCGATACGCGACCGGTCCAACGTAGCCGCCGAGCTGGAGATGAACTCCTTGCGCGGCGCCACGTCGTTCCCCATCAGCAGATCGAAGACCCGCTCGGCAGCCTCCAGATCGGTGAGGCTGATCCGGCGCAGGGTCCGGTGACGCGGGTCCATGGTCGTCTCGGCCAGCTGGTCGGCGTCCATCTCGCCGAGACCCTTGTAGCGCTGGATGGAGTCCTTGTACCGGATGCCCTTGCTCTGGAACTCCATGAGCTTGTCGCGCAGTTCGCGGTCCGAGTACGTGTAGACGTACTTGTCCTGCCCCTTCTTGGGCTGGATCAGCTCGATGCGGTGCAGCGGCGGCACCGCCGCGAACACGCGGCCGGCCTCGATCATCGGCCGCATGTAGCGCTGGAACAGCGTCAGCAGCAGCGTCCGGATGTGGGAGCCGTCCACGTCGGCGTCGGTCATCATGATGATCTTGCCGTAGCGCGCCGCGTCGATATCGAAGGTCCGGCCGGATCCTGCCCCTATGACCTGGATGATCGCGCCGCACTCGGCGTTCTTGAGCATGTCGGACACGGATGACTTCTGGACGTTGAGGATCTTGCCGCGGATCGGCAGCAGCGCCTGGAATTCGGAGTTCCGGGCGAGCTTGGCGGTGCCGAGCGCGGAGTCACCCTCGACGATGAAGAGCTCGCTGCGGTCGACGTCGTCGCTGCGGCAGTCGGCGAGCTTGGCGGGCAGCGACGAGGACTCCAGGGCCGTCTTCCGGCGCTGCGCGTCCTTGTGCTGGCGGGCCGCGATGCGCGTACGGGCCGCGGCGACGGCCTTCTCCATGACGACCCGGGCCTGAGCCGCGGCGTCTCGCTTCGTGGACGTGAGGAACGCCTTGAGCTCCCTGGCGATCACGGTGTTCACGATACGACGGGCGGCCGAGGTACCCAGGACCTCCTTGGTCTGGCCCTCGAACTGCGGCTCGGCGAGGCGGACCGTGACGACTGCGGTGAGGCCCTCCAGGGCGTCATCCTTGACGATGTCGTCCTCGGCGACGCGCAGCAGCTTCTTGGTGCGCAGCACCTCGTTCATCGTGCTGGTCACGGCCGTCTCGAAGCCCGCGACGTGGGTGCCGCCCTTGGGGGTGGCGATGATGTTCACGAAGGACTTCAGGGTCGTGTCGTACCCGGTGCCCCACCGCATGGCGACGTCCACGTCGAGTTCACGGGTGACCTGGGTGGGGGTCATCTGCCCGTGCTCGTCGAGGACCGGGACCGTCTCCTTGAAGGTGCCCTGGCCGCCGAAGCGGAGGACGTCGCAGACGGGCTTGTCGCTGGCCAGGTACTCACAGAACTCGCTGATACCGCCGTCGAAGCGGAAGGACTCCTCGCCCTTGCTGCCGCCCTCGCCGAGGCCGAACTCGTCTCGGACGACGATGGTCAGGCCGGGCACCAGGAAGGCGGTCTGGCGGGCGCGCTGGTGGAGGTTCTCCAGCGAGAGCTTGGCGTCCTTGAGGAAGATCTGGCGGTCGGCCCAGTACCGCACGCGCGTGCCGTTGCGCGTCTTGGGGATCTTCTTGACCTTGCGCAGGCCGCCCTTGGCCTCGAACTTGGCGTTCGCGCCGTCGGCGGCGAAGGCCCCGGGCACGCCACGCCGGAAGCTGATGGCGTGGGTGTGGCCGCTCCGGTCCACCTCGACATCCAGCCGCGCGGACAGGGCGTTCACCACGGAGGCACCCACGCCGTGCAGACCGCCGGAGGCGGCGTACGAACCGCCGCCGAACTTGCCGCCGGCGTGCAGCTTGGTCATGACGACCTCGATGCCGGACAGACCGGTCTTCGGCTCGACGTCGACCGGGATGCCCCGGCCGTTGTCCCGGACCTCCACGGACCCGTCGTCGTGGAGGATCACCTCGATGTGATCGCAGTACCCGCCCAGGGCCTCGTCGACGGAATTGTCGATGATCTCCCACAGGCAGTGCATCAGACCGCGGCTGTCGGTCGACCCGATGTACATACCCGGGCGCTTGCGCACGGCCTCGAGCCCCTCGAGGACGAGCAGGTGCCGCGCGGTGTAGTTGGAACCGTCCCGGTCTGCTCCTGCCAGCAGCGCTGTGGACGGCACGGACGTCTCGGCGGTCACGCGGTTCGCTCCTCGCTGAATTTCAGGTGGCGCCCTGTTGGGTAAGGGCGCGGCTTCGGTCGCCGTCAAGAGGGTACCGAGGCCTGGTAGAGCCGTTGTAACGCCACCCTCGTGCGGAACACAGACTAGTCCAGAGTCGTATGCATGTTCGATCCCTCGATGGGGTGAAGTACACATCACGTTCCCTTCCAGGCATGAACCATTTAGGCTCCGGGCACGTCCTCATGAACAAACCGGCAAGCCAGCCGGGAGGACCGACCTTGACCGACAGCGCGAAACCGTAAGCAAGACACCGACGCAATACGGCACATTCGCCGCCAAGCCGGCAGCAGCCGGCCGCCCTCGAAAAAATTTCACTCTGGGTGAAGCCACGAGCGGGAACGTTTTGGGGCTGGTTGGATGTTGACCCTGGTACGACAGCTCGTCGAGCTAGAGAAGAGGCGACGTGACTACTGTTCTGACCCCCGCGAGCCCGCTGACGGCCGCTGACCGCTGCGACCGTTGCGGCGCCCAGGCGTACGTGCGCGTCGTCCTGCTCAGCGGCGGAGAGCTGCTCTTCTGCGCCCACCACGGTCGCAAGTTCGAGCCGGAACTCAAGAAGATCGCCGCTGAGATACAGGACGAGACGGAGCGGCTGACGTCCGTTCCCGCATCGACGTCCGAAGAAGAGCGCTGACACCTCGCATTAACGACGAGCCAGCTTCCGGCACAGGCCGGTCGACGGGCGGCCGCCCCTGAAAGCAGGGGCGGCCGCCCGCGCTCATACCTCGCGCGCCCTCAGACCGCGTCAGCCGTCGGCACGGCGCTCCCGAACCGCGGCCCGCCACCCCAGGCTCCGTACGACCTCGGAGACCCGCGTGTAGACGCCGGGACTGCCCGCGCGACCACAGCCCGTGCCCCAAGACACGAGCCCGATCAGTCTGCCCCTGGCGACCAGGGGCCCTCCGCTGTCTCCCTGACAGGCGTCCCGGCCCCCCGCCTGCTCTCCGGCACAGACCATGCTGTCGGCCTGGAACCTGCCTTCACCACCTCCTGGATAGGCCCGCCTGCACAGCGCGTCGGGCAGGACATGCACGCGTGCCGCCCGCAGACTGCGCGGGTAGTCACCGGCCCCCGTGATGTCACCCCAGCCGTAGACCAGGGCCGGAGTGCCCGGCACATAGGCGGGATCGCCGGCCCGCGCCATCCCGATGACCGCGCTCGCGGGAAGCGACTGGGCGAGGGAGAGCACGGCGAAGTCGCCGGCGTTGGTGACACTGTCGTAGGCCGGGGTCACCCAGGTGTCGCGGACACGGATCTCTTGGCCCCGGCCGGACAGCAGGTCTGTACGGCCCGTGATGACGGTGAAGTCGCGCAGCTGTTCCGGCGGTCCTCCCAGGACCTCCTGGCTCAGGCAGTGCGCCGCGGTGAGCACCGTGGACCGGCCGACCACCACACCCACGCAGAACTGACCGGCACGCGTACCCCCGAACCGGTCACGGCTGGACAGCGCCACGGTCCAGGGACTGTGGGACACATCGACCGGGAAGCCTCCGACGACCACACTGTCGGCAGCCGCAGGGGCGGCAGACGCCAACGGCATGGCAGCCGCCGCAGCCGCCAGTACCAGCGGCCGGGCCAGGGCCCGGATAAAAGGACGACGCATGCACGCTCCTCACTCTGGAGTGGCCATGGGACACCCAGAGTGATTCAGCCCACCGCACCCCGCACCCGCGCGACAGCACGAAGGCCCGGTCCCCACTCGGGAGACCGGGCCTTGTGTGTCGTACGAGTGCGACCTAGTCGAGGTAGTCGCGCAGCACCTGGGACCGCGACGGGTGGCGCAGCTTCGACATGGTCTTGGACTCGATCTGGCGGATGCGCTCGCGCGTGACGCCGTACACCTTGCCGATCTCGTCGAGGGTCTTCGGCTGACCGTCGGTGAGACCGAAGCGCATGGAGACGACGCCCGCCTCGCGCTCGGACA
This sequence comes from Streptomyces sp. V4I8, assembly GCF_041261225.1. GTDB lineage: Bacteria > Actinomycetota > Actinomycetes > Streptomycetales > Streptomycetaceae > Streptomyces. Next base: position 7,571,862 of record NZ_JBGCCN010000001.1, on the reverse strand, counting down.
GGGTGTCGAGGACCGAGTGCAGCTGCTCCTGCAGAAGCGTGAAGCTGACCGCGTCGGCCGGGACGACGGCCTCGGAGTCCTCGATGAGGTCACCGAACTCGCTGTCACCGTCCTCACCCAGCGGGGTGTGCAGCGAGATGGGCTCGCGGCCGTACTTCTGGACCTCGATGACCTTCTCCGGGGTCATGTCGAGTTCCTTGGCCAGTTCCTCCGGGGTGGGCTCACGGCCCAGGTCCTGGAGCATCTGGCGCTGCACACGCGCGAGCTTGTTGATGACCTCGACCATGTGCACCGGGATACGGATGGTGCGGGCCTGGTCGGCCATGGCGCGGGTGATCGCCTGACGGATCCACCAGGTGGCGTACGTGGAGAACTTGTAGCCCTTGGTGTAGTCGAACTTCTCGACCGCGCGGATCAGACCGAGGTTGCCCTCCTGGATCAGGTCCAGGAAGAGCATGCCGCGGCCGGTGTAGCGCTTGGCCAGGGAGACCACCAGACGGAGGTTGGCCTCCAGGAGGTGGTTCTTGGCGCGGCGGCCGTCCTCGGCGATGATCTCCAGCTCACGCTTCAGCTTCGGCGCCAGCTTGTCGGCGTTGGACAGCTTGTCCTCGGCGAACAGGCCCGCCTCGATGCGCTTGGCGAGTTCGACCTCCTGCTCGGCGTTGAGCAGCGGGACCTTGCCGATCTGCTTGAGGTAGTCCTTGACCGGGTCGGCGGTGGCGCCGGCCGCGGCGACCTGCTGCGCGGGGGCGTCGTCCTCGTCCTCGTCGGAAAGCACGAAGCCGGCGCTCTCTGCGCCCTCGGGCTCCTCGCCGACCTTCGGGGGCGCGTCCTCGAGGACCTCGTCCTCGATCAGCTCGACGTCGTCCTTCTTGGCGGTGGTCTTCTTGGCCGCCGTCTTCTTGGCGACGGTCTTCTTCGCGGCCGCCTTCTTGGCGGTCGTCTTCTTGGCAGCGGCCTTCTTGGCGGGGGCGTCGTCCTCGACGGCGGAGTCGGCGGCGGGCGCCGCAGGCGTGGCGGTGGCGGTGGCCTTCTTGGTGGTCACCGTCTTCGCCGCGACCGTCTTGGTGGCGGTGCGCTTGGCCGGACTCTTCGCTGCGACGCTCTTTCGTGTGCGCTTGGGCTCCGCGGCACTGACCATCAGCGTCACACCCTCTTCCTCGAGGATCTGGTTGAGGCTGCGCAGTACGTTCTTCCACTGAGTGGCCGGAATCTGGTCAGCTTCGAAGGCCCGACGCACATCGTCGCCGGCGATCTGCCCCTCAGCCTTTCCCCGCTCAATCAGAGCCATGACAGAGACGGACTCGGCGATCTCCGGCGGGAGCGTACGGGATGTGCTGGCCGACACGAACAACCTCTCGGAACGTTGGAAAACGGCTTCCGGCCCCGTCCACTGCGGACAGGAGCCGACCACCGGCTTGGGGATTGGGCCGACGGTGCGGGCGGGGGCCGGGAAGATGCACAGCGCCTTGAGCGGCGTCCGTATTCCCTCCTCGGCAGTCACCTCTTAGGTCATCGCGCTATTTCCCCGAGCGTTACGCCCAATCTGCGTGGCCCGAGTCACATCCCGTAACCGGTCAAAAGCAGACAGAAGCGGACAGAATTGGTCGCCCGCTGCTTCGACCAAGCACTGTACGGCCTTTCCGTGGCCTCGTCGCACCGTCGGACCCGCAGGATCCGTGGTGGATCCTGCGGGTCCGACGGGAGAGGGCGCACAGACCGGGAGATGCCACAGGAGGGGGAGGCACTCCCGGCCGCGCCCCCGGGGGGCGCGGTCAGTGCTCGCGGGGGGCGGGCACCACGCGCTCGACCTCGGGATGAACGGTGAGCAGCTGACGCATGGCCGCCTCCGCGGCCCCGCCGTCGCCGGCGGCGAGGGCGTCGACGATCCGGCTGTGCTGTGCCAGCGACGCCTCGTTCGGCCGGTCACAGCCGGTCACAGGCCCGCCGGAGACCTGGAGGGCGGCCGAGACGATCCCCGACAGGTGCTCCAGCATGCGGTTGCCCGCGACCTGGATGAGCAGCGAGTGGAACTCGGCGTCGGCACGGGAGAAGGTGAGGACATCGCCCTGTCCCATCGCGTGGCTCATGATCTCCACCATGTCGCCGAGCCGCTGCTGGACGTCGTCGCGCCCGTGCCCGGCGGCGAGGCGGGCGGCGAGCGGCTCGATCGTCCAGCGCAGCTCACTCAGCTCCCGGCGCTGGTCGTCGCGCTGCGGTCCGAAGGCCCGCCACTCGATGATGTCCTGGTCGAGGAGGTTCCAGTCACTGACGGGACGCACGCGCGTGCCGACGTTCGGACGGGCGCTGACCAGGCCCTTGGCCTCCAGGACACGGAGCGACTCGCGGACGACGGTGCGGGAGACCTCGAAGCGCTGGCCGATCTCCTCGGGCACGAGCGGACGGTCGGCGCCCAGGTCACCCGAGACGATCATCTGGCCAAGCTGCTGGACGAGTTGGCCGTGCAGCCCGCGTCCGCGGCTGCCCGCGGCGCGTCGGCCCACACGGCCCAGTTCCGGCTCCGCACTGTCCCAGGCAGAGGCTCCGACGCGGTCGGCGACGGTGGCCTCGGCGTAGGGGTAGCGGTCGAGATCGCCCGGGCCGGCAAGACCGGAGTCGGCGGCGCGGGCGGCGGTCATCATGGTGTGCGCAAGGGTACTCACGGATCCTTTGTCGGCGCCCTCCTCAACTCCCTTGAGGTCTTTGGTGAAAAGCACACGAAAGGGTGATCGCTCACCCCGTCGCAATTGACGCCTTATCGGAAAGAAATGGGCTTTCCCCGGGGAGTTGTGCGCACGACAGAATCGGGACCGGCAGGGACGGTCTTCATCGGACCCTGCCGCGCACGGTCGTGAGGACGTAGGCGCAGAGCAGGGCGGTGAGCGACAACGTCAGGGCACCGCCGACAGGTTGGGCGACCACGCGCGCGGCGGCTTCCAGATAGCGCTCTCCCCCGAAGGGCCACTGCGACAGGAGCACCTCCCGCAGCCGCAGCGGGAACCCCGCCGCCGTCCGCACAGACGGCCCTTCCAGGACCTTTTGTACGAGGGGTACGACGACGATGGGCACGGCGACCACCGCCGCGAGCCCGGCCGTGGTGGACCTGAAGAGACCCGCGGCGAGTACGCCGGCCCAGGAGCAGCCGACCACGAGCCCGATCCAACTCGCGCTCAGCGAAAGCCAGTCGGCGGGAACTTCCGCGAGCTCCGGTCCGTAGACGAGGTAGAGCACTTCGGTGTCGCAGCCCACGGTGAGGACGGCCAGCACCAGCGCGGTGGCGGAGGCGACGAGGAGTTTCGCGGCCAGCAGCCCCAGCCGGCGGGGGACGGTGCCGCGATCCGCGGCCAGGGCGGGGTGGCGGAACTCGTCGCCGAACGCGATCGCACCGAGCAGCCCCGCACCGAGCGCCGCGGGCGGCAGCGGGAGCTGCTGCGGCCAGGCCGCCATCAGGCGGTGCTGAGGCGTGTGCCCGACGCGTGCCAGCAGTACGGCGGTGAGGGCGGACACCACGAGCACCGCGGCACCGGTGGCGAAGCTCGTGCCGACACCGACGGCACGACGGAGTTCGTAGCGGAGGGGGCGGAGGGGGCTGGGGGCGGGGCGGACGGAGATGGGGGGCGGGAGATCCGGGAGGGCGACGGCGGAGGAGCTTGACGAGCGCGCACCCGCGGCCCGTGTGCGAGACCCGCCCGTGGATCCGTCGGCTGGTCGCGGACCACCCGCCCGTGCCTGTGGAACCTCCGCCGATGCCTGCGGACCCCCTGCGCGAGCCTCCTGCGCGGGGTCAGCGGCTGTGGCCGGCTCGCGGCCCGACGGCTGCGGCGTCTCTCCCGTCCTCGCCGCGGGATTCTCGGTCCCGGCGAGCCCTGAGTCAGGCCCCGACGGCGGCGTGGCCTTGCGCCCGCGGCCACCCGTTGCGGCCAACGCGGCATCCGGCGTCTGGGGCACCTCGTAGGCTCGCGGCTCGGCCGTGTGGGAGCCCGCCTCGGTCCCCGGCCCCATGTCTCCGACCTCATCGGCGAGTTGATGGACCAGAATGCCGTGGCGGAAGGCGATCTCGCCGACGTCGGCGCAAGTACTGCCGTACACGGAGAGGCGGTTGCCGCTCTCTCGTACGACCTCGACGGAGCGGTGTGCGGCGCGGGCCTCCTTGGTGAGCAGGGCGGCGAAGCGGGGGGCGTGGGGCGTGCGGACGGCGACGCGCGGGCGCAGCCGGGTGCGGGCGAAGTCGGCGGCCTCCTGGTCGGCGATGAGTCTGCCGCGCTGCAGTGTGACGACCCGGTCGGCGGTGCGTGCGGCCTCCTTCGGGTCGGCCGTGGTCAGCAGGACCGTGCCGCCCTGGGTCGCGTGGGCGTGCAGCATGCCGTACAGCCAGCGGCTCTCGCGGGCCGAGAGCCCGCCTGCGGGGTCGTCGAGCACGAGGGTGTGCGGGTCGGCCAGCAGTGCGCAGGCGAGACCGAGGCGGCGGTCCATGCCGCGCGAGAGGGTGCCGAGGCGTTCCTCGCGCAGGCTGACGAGGCCGACCACCTCCAGGACTTCGTCGGCGCGCCGGGCCGGCACGCCCGCGGCGGCGCACAGCATGCGCAGATGGCCGCGGACCGTGCGCGACGGATGCCCGGGAAGGTCGCCCAGGAGCACGCCGACCTCGCGCGAGGGATGGGCGATGCGGTGCAGGGGGCGACCTCTGAAATAGGTGATGCCACGGCCGCGTTGGAGTTCGAGCATGAGTCTGAGCACCGTCGTCTTGCCCGCTCCCGACGCCCCGAGCAGCGCGGTGACGCGGCCTGCGCGCGCCTCGAAGGAGACGTCGTCGACGGCGGGAGGAAGCTCCTTGCGAGCGTCGCTGGTCAGTCCGATGGCCTGGATCACTCGCAGCAAGATAGCGCGCTATGTCCGTTTTTTCGGGTAGGGCAAGGCCCGCTGCAGAGGCCGGAGTCGGTCCGGACGGGTCCCGTGGCCTTCGTCGCGAGCACGGCGTGAGCATGAACTGGACCCGGACCGAGCCCGGATCGGCATCGGTTCGCGTCCGGGCCGGCGCCGCGGCCCGGCCCCCCGGGTCAGACCTCGGGACGCAGCATCGGGGGGTTGAGCAGCGTGGCGCCGCCCGCCCGGAAGAGCTGGGCGGGGCGGCCGCCCTGGCGTGTGGTGGTGCCGCCGGTGGGGACGAGGAAGCCCGGCGTGCCCGTCACCTTGCGGTGGAAGTTGCGCGGGTCGAGAGCCACACCCCACACCGCCTCGTAGACCCGGCGGAGCTCGCCGACGGTGAACTCGGTCGGGCAGAACGCCGTGGCCAGCGATGAGTACTCGATCTTGGAGCGGGCGCGCTCCACCCCGTCGGCCAGGATCTGCGCGTGGTCGAAGGCGAGCGGCGCGACCGGTTCGCCGTCGCGGCCGTAACCGCCCTGCTGCAGGAGTTCGTCGACCGGCGCCCAGCGGGCGTTGCTGGCATCACCGCCCGCGCGGGGTGCCGGCAGGTCGGGGGCCAACGCCAGGTGGGCCACACTCACCACCCGCATCCGCGGATCCCGCTTGGGGTCCCCGTAGGTCGCGAGCTGCTCCAGGTGGGCACCGTAGTCCTGCGCCGGAACGGCCGGATCATGGGCACGCAGCCCGGTCTCCTCGGCCAACTCCCGTGCGGCGGCCTGCGCCAGGTCCTCGTCGGCCCGTACGAACCCTCCTGGCAACGCCCAGCGCCCCTGGAACGGCGGTTCGCCCCTGCGCACCGCCAGCGCGCACAGGGCATGGCGGCGCACGGTCAGCACGACCAGGTCCACGGTGACGGCAAAGGGCGGGAAGGCTGACGGGTCGTAGGGCATGCGGCGATCATAGTCGTCTGCCTGACGATAAACACTCCCTTCGTCAGCCTCGTCGATGGCTGATCCAATTCGGCCCGGTATCAGCCGCACCCCCCTCCCGTGTCCTGTGCCGTACGACGTCGTACGAGGTCACGCTCGCAATTGCAGCCCGTCGGCCGCCTCCTCGACCATGGCGAGACCCAGCCTGCTGACGCGTACGGAGAAGGGGGCGCCGGCGACCCGGAGGCCCGTCAGGACGAGCTCGCCCAGCGGCGCACTGCGCACGGGGCGCAGCATGACCGTCCCCGCCGGAGCGTCCGGGCGGATACCCGCGAGCGTGCTCAGCAGCAGCACTCCGGCTGCCGCCGCCGTGGCCGCGGGGCGGCAGGCCGCCGGATGCGGGAGGGGTGCGCTCCCGTCCGTGCGGGGCTCCCCCGCGTACATGTCGGGCAGCCGGTGGCCGAACACAGCCGCGGCCGCCAGTACGCCCCGCAGCAGCGCGCTCGCCTCCTTCTCATAGCCGGCCGCGGCCAGGCCCGCGACAGCGAGCGCGCTCTCGTGGACCCGCACGGCGCCACTGCGGTGACCGAACGGGTTGTGCCCCGCCTCCTTCACGCCCAGTCCGCGAAGGCCCCAGCCCGAGTCCATGGCCGGACCGCCGAGCAGCCGGGCGAGCTGTTCGGTCTGCACCTTGTCGAGCAGGCCGGGCGCCTGTTCGCCCCCGCCGAGCAGGCCGGTGTCGAGAAGGTGGGCGGTGGCGGCGCCCAGATACGGCACCAGGCGTCCGTCCGGGGCCCGGGCAGCAGCGGGCCGGCCGCCACCCAGATCGTCGATCCAGAAGTCCGCGCGGAACGCCGTCCGCAGCGCCCCGGCCCAGTGCCGCAGCTCGGCACCGCCCGGTCTGCCGCAGGCGTCGAGCAGATCGGCGCCGAGCAGTGCCGCACGATGCGCGTGGGCCTGGGTCTCGCAGCGGGCGGGGCCGACGGGGTGCGGGTCGGGCAGATACGTGCCGTCGCCCACGGTGGTCCGCAACCAGGTCAGACACCGCTCGGCCGCCGGGAGGAGCTCCTCCGTCTCGGGCTCGGGCAGCCCCCAGCGTCGGGCCTCCGCGAGCAGCGCGGGGAAGAGCAGCGTGGCCTCCGTGCTCGTGCAGCTCGGTGGCAGATGCGTGCCCGCGTCCCGTAGCGGAGCGGGGATCATGCCGGACTGCGGTCCCTGGGCCCGGAGTTGGGTGCGCGCGAGCGTGCGCAGCGTGCCCGCGGCGAGCCGGGTGCCCAGGGGCAGGGCCATCCGGGCCGCGGCGAGGGCCTCGGCGGGGGCGAGGCCGCAGCGCCACGGTGCCCCGGCGGCCAAGTGGACGTCGGAGGGGTGTGCGGGATCGCGCAGCAGAAGGGCCTGGAGATCCTCGATGCCCGTCCGCAGCAACGCCTCCACCCCGGGATCGTCGCCGGCCGCCCGCGCGGTCGCCAGCGGGCTGGTCGCCGCCCGGCCCACGGCGCGCACGGGTCCCGCGCCCTCCGGCCGCACCCGCAGCTCGATGCTCACGCTCCCGCCCGGGGGCAGCGCGAGCTCCCAGCGCAGCAGTCCCGCGGAGGCCAGCGCGTCGGCGGGCGGCGGGTCGGCCGTCACAGCGGAGTTTCCTCTGGCGGACGTCCAGCGCAGGCCGGAGTCGTGGACGGTGGCGGGGAGTTCCGGTCCCGTGCTGCCGCTCGCGATCGCACCGAGGTCGGCCAGATCCGTACCCAGGGCGACCTCGACCGGCAGCCGAAGGGGTCGAACGGCCGCGCTGTGCAGCGTGATCCGCTCGGTGCCGTCCGCATGACGGGTTCGCTCGACGACGACGTCCGGATCCGGTCCCGCCTGTGGGGAACTGCGCAACGTGCCCACGAAGCGGGCGCGGTCCGCCGCGGTCATCCTGGCCTGGACCGCGAGCGGCTCGCGGCCGGCCACCCGGATCTGGCAGCGCGAGAGCACACGTCGGCCCGCACGGTAGAAGCCGTCGAGTCCCCGGCCGGTCAGCTGTCCCTGGTCCGTGGAGATGGCGAGGCCCGGCAGGGCGACGCAGATCAGGGCGTTGTGGCTGGGAGGCAGGTCGGCGGACCGACGCGCTGCCGACTGCTGAGCCGACGAGGGGCTGTCCTGAGGCTGGGCGAAGTGCCGTGCCTGGCCGGCCTGTGTCGCCCTTGCCGTGTCCGGTCTCGTGGCCGCCGAGGACGACGGGCTCTGTCCTGTCGGCCGATGCGGGTGCTCGGCACGTCGAAGGGCATCGTCCAACAGCCTAGGCACGGGCCGCCCCACGCCGTCCGCGGACGGAGGCCGTCCCGTATCCAGCCTTTGGGACGGGACCAGCCCGTCGGCTGTCGAGCGATCGTCGGCGGCCGAGGAGACCTGTGTCGGCGGTGGCGCCGGAGTCGGCTGTGGCATGGGGCGGCTTCCTCTGCGCTCTGTGCGCCTCGGGCGTGTGCGGCGCCGGCTGGGGGACCCGGAGTGACAGGGGCGATGCGGCGGCACGGCCGATTCAGGCGTTCCGCCACTCAGGTGAACGGGGACGGATCCCTCCAGGTCACGCCCGTCACGGGGTAACCCCGTAGAGGGATCACCCGTTTCGTCGAGATCGCCGGGCAGGCCGAGGCGCTCCGTGTCACAGACCCCGCGACTGCCGTGACCTCCACGGCATCGGTCACCCCCACGCCGCCGGCCACCGCTGTCACGCCGACCGCCTGGGGCGGCACCGCTCCGCAGCGATGGCTCACGCATCCCCCTCGCCCCCGGCGCTCCCAGGACTCACGCCATCCGGACGGGACCCACTCCGACGAGTGGCGCCCTTCTTCGGCGTTCGCGGAGACGTACGCGGAGCCGTTTCCTTCGAGCCACGCGCGACCGTGCCGCCCGGCCGGAGGGCGGCACCAGGACGGGTCCTCGCCGACGCACGGGGACGCGGGGCACTCGTCGCCCGCTCTCGCCCGGTGGCCTTCGCGGAGCGAGGGAGGCTGGCGGCCGAACCCGGATCGTGCCGGGACGGGCGACGATCACCCGTCTCGGACGAGGAGACGGACTCCACCCGCTCAGACAAGGGTGGGGACTCCACCACCTCGGACAACGGCGCGGGCTCCACCGCCTCGCCCCGGACCGGCTCATCCACCTCGTCCCGTAGCGGCTCTCCCATCTCGTCCAGAACCGGCTCTCCCATTTCGTCCCGCACCGGCTCATTCACGTGGTCCAGTACCAGCTGTTCCACCTCCTCCGGTTTGTCGACCGGCCCGGCGCCCGCACGCTCGCGTCCCTTACGTTCCGCACGCAGGCAGCGGCGGATCGACTCGGGGTCCAGCCCCTCGTTGCAGGCTTGGTGCAGCAGACGGGCGAAGAGGTAGTCGCGGTCCGCGCCGAGGGCCATGGCAAGGGCTTCCCGGGCCTCCAGGTCATCGCCGGTGGACCAGGCGACCCAGCCGGCCAGAGTGAGCGGCGCCGCCGCGTGCTCGCTGTACGGTCCGACACAGCGGCGGGCCAGCGCTCGCCACAGCCGGAGGGCGGGGCCGGCCTCGTCGCCCTCCATCCACTCGGCGGCGCGGTCACGGGTCGCCCGGTCCTGCAGACCCAGAATGAGCCTCGCGGCTTCGTCGTGTCCGAGCAGTTCGTCGTCCCGGAGATCCGCCGTCAGCGTCCCGGACAGGGGCAAGGCTGCGGCGAACCGGCACATGAGCCGCTCGGCCAGGTCCAGCGTCTGCTGTGCCACATCCGCGCGTGACGCGTTGTCGAGGATCCTGGGGACCAGCGCCATGCTGACGGTGTCGAGAGCGGCCTCCTGCTCCAGGGCTGCGGCGGTCTCCAGGGGGAGCAGCCTGGCCCGCAACTCGCGCAGTGTGCCCCGCACCTGAACCCCGGCGTAGGTGGCCGCGGCGGCCAGCACGGACGTACCCGGAAGTCCCATCGGGCGGCCGTCGGGCGGACAGCACTCGACTCGGTCGCAGCAGTACGACCAAAAGCGTCCGTCCGAGATGCACAGGGCCTCGATCACCGGCACGTCCAGGCTGCCGCACGCGACACGCATCTTCTGGGCCAGCGGTCGCAGCCGCTCCATGACCTGTCGGCCCGTCTCGCCCTCTGTCGGTTCCTGGCAGAGGAAGGCGACCATCTGCTCCGGCCGGACTCCCCTGCGCTCGCTGCCCCTCACGAGTCCGTGGGCCAACTGCCTTGCCGCGGCGTCCCAGTCGTCCGCACTCGCGGGGATGCCGAGCCGAGCCCGGCCGCCGAACCGGCCGCGGCCGGACCTGTCGTGCAGGGCGACGAGCACGATGCTGTCCTCGGGGCGGTATCCGAGGAGATAGGGCAGGGCGTCGGCCAGTTCGGCCGGGGTGCGCAGGGTGACCTGGTGCTCGGGCAGCTGCGCTTCGTGCGTGGTGCAGTCGAGTTGGTCCAGGTGTCCCGCGTGACTCGCCCGTCCCGCGTGTCCGTGGTCCACGCGTCCCGCCTGGGCTGCGTGATCCGTGTGACTCGCGTGACCCGCACGTCCGTGGTCCTCCTCAGGCCCGACCTGCGCATCATAGATCTCAGGTGTGTCGTTCGCGTCGTCGGTTGCACCAGGCGCGAAGGGGTGCTCACCGCCCGTGTTGTCGTCGCCCTCAGGAGATCCGGTCGCTTCGCTGTGATTCGTCATACGCAGACGATCTCCCGGATCGCGATGTTCCGCTTTGCCCTGTGGATAAGTCCGACCAGGGACACGACAACCCAGGTCCGGACCGGCCTCACGGCAGTGATTGGTGCGCCCGCGCGCGGTGCACGGCATCTTCCCGTCGCTGCTTGGCCTGTCCGTCCAGGGGCACACCTGCTGACGAAGTTCCTCGCGCTGCCGTTCCCGCGCATGTCCATGTACGGCGAGCAGAAGGCGTCCCTGACGTACTGGCCGCAAGTGGCGTCGGACGGCGTGGAGTTGGCGCAGGCCCCGCACAGCGGGCATCTCCCGGCTCACCACTTCGCTGGACCGGTTGCGCGCCGAGGCGGCGCCGACTCTCTCGGTGATACCTCCCTACAAGCTCAACCTGCCGCAGCGAGCACCAGCGGCAGTACCTGCTCGCTGCCCGCCCGGCGGAGCAGGCGGGCAGCGACGGCGAGGGTCCAGCCGGAGTCGGTGTAGTCGTCCACGAGCAGGACGGGTCCTGGGGAGGCCGCCAGGGCGGCAGCCAGTTCCTCGGAGACGGTGAACGCGCCGGACAGTGACCGCAGGCGTTGCGCGGAATTGCTGCGCCGTACCGCGTGCTCGCCGCTGGGCCCGGTGTAGGTCAGGGTGCCCAGATAAGGCAGGCGGCCGATGGTCGCGATGCCCTGGGCGAGGGAGCCGACCAGTTGCGGGCGGGCCAGGGACGGCACGGCGACGATTCCCACCGGCCGGGCGGAGGCGTCCGGGACGTTCGGCGCCCAGCCGCCCGGTGAACGCGCCCAGTCGGCGAGCACCGCGACCGCGGCCCGCAGGACGTCGTCGGGGACCGGACCGTCGGGCGCGTTCTCGGCCAGCAGGGGGCGCAGGCGGTTGCCCCAGCCGATGTCCGAGAGCCGCCCCAGGGCACGCCCGGTGGAGCACTGCTCCTTCGCCGGGATACGTCCCTTGAGGTCGATGCCCAGTGCGGGCATCCCCGTCGGCCACATCCGGCGCGGCTCGACCTCCACCCCGGGGCGATCCAGTTCCTTCGCCGCCCCCGTGAGGGCCTCGGTCGAGACGGACGACGCGATCCAGGTGCCCGCACAGTTGTCGCAGCGGCCGCAGGGAGCGGCCCCCTCGTCGTCCAGCTGCCGACGCAGGAACTCCATCCGGCACCGGGGCGTGCTCACGTACTCCCGCATGGCGCGCTGCTCGGTCGTTCGCTGCCGCGCCACCCACGCGTACCGCTCCGCGTCGTAGATCCACTGCTCACCGGTGGAGATCCAGCCGCCCTTGACCCGCTTGACCGCCCCGTCCACGTCGAGCACCTTGAGCATGGTCTCCAGCCGGGTCCGCCGGAGATCCACCGTCGCCTCAAGGGCCGGCACGGACAGCGGCCGCCCCGCGTCGGCCAGGGCCGAGAGGGTCTGCCGGACCTGCGCCTCGGGCGGGAAGGCCGTATCGGCGAAGTAGCGCCAGATGGCCTCGTCCTCCTTGCCGGGCAGCAGCAGCACATCCGCGTGCTCGACACCGCGGCCGGCGCGGCCGACCTGTTGGTAGTAGGCGATCGGTGAGGACGGTGAGCCGAGATGCACCACGAAGCCCAGGTCCGGCTTGTCGAACCCCATGCCCAGCGCCGACGTCGCGACCAGCGCCTTGACCCTGTTCGCCAGCAGGTCGGCTTCGGCCTGCAGCCGGTCCGCGTTCTCCGTGCGCCCCGTGTACGAGGCCACGTGGAAGCCGCGCTGCCGCAGAAAGGCGGTGGCCTCCTCGGCCGCGGCCACCGTGAGCGTGTAGATGATCCCGGAGCCCTGCAGTTCGTCCAGGTGCTCGGCCAGCCAGGCCAGACGGTGTGCGGCGTCCGGCAGCTGGACCACCCCGAGCCGCAGGCTCTCCCGCTCCAGCGGGCCGCGCAGCACCAGGGCCTCACCGGCGCCGGTCCCCAGCTGCTCGGCCACGTCCGCCGTCACGCGCGCGTTGGCGGTCGCCGTGGTCGCCAGCACCGGAACCCCAGGTGCCAGCGCGGCGAGCATCGCCCGGAGCCGACGGTAGTCGGGCCGGAAGTCATGACCCCAGTCGGAGATGCAGTGTGCCTCGTCGACCACCAGAAGACCGGTCGTGGCGGCGAGCTTGGGCAGCAACTGCTCGCGGAAATCCATGGAATTGAGTCGTTCGGGGCTCACGAGGAGAACGTCGGTCTCACCGCGCTCGACCTCCTCGTAGATCGTGTCCCACTCCTCGGGATTGGCCGAGTTGATGGTCCGCGCCTGGATGCCGGCCCGCGCGGCCGACTCGACCTGGTTGCGCATCAGCGCCAGCAGCGGGGAGACGATCACGGTCGGGCCGGCGCCGCGTCGGCGCAGCAGCGCGGTGGCGACGAAGTACACCGCCGACTTGCCCCAGCCGGTGCGCTGTACCACCAGAGCACGTCGACGTTCCTCCACCAGAGCCGCCACGGCCTGCCACTGGTCCTCCCGCAGCCGCGCCGAACCCTCCTGGGAACCGACGAGCTCAGCGAGGACGGCATCGGCTTCAGCGCGGAGCTCCAGAGTGTTCATGCCTCCATGCAACCTGATGGCACTGACAATCAGCCACCTCACCCGGCGTGACCGGCGCTCACGAGCCGCCGGTCGAGCACGGTGGACATCCACGGCCTGGTGGTGCAGGGTCGCTCCGTGCATCGCACAGTGACGCAATGGGTAGGGATATAACCCGCGCACCACCAGATAACGGTCGGTGGCCCCAATTGCTCGTTGCCGCATTCAGGTTCGCCAGGAAGAATTGAAGTCCGCTCCCCGCACGGCTCGTCCGTGATCCGGTAGGGCTCTGCTGCGGTGTGCGCTCCCCCGATTCCGACCCCGCCCGCAGTATGGGCGCGTAGCCGAAGGGAGGACCGTGACCTTCGGATTCGCTCCGTCCTCCGCGGCATCCATGTCGACGTCAGCCGACCTGCCCGCCGCATCCGCCAACCCCCTGGCCCGCATGCTCGAACCCGCGGAGTGGGCCGCCGCGGGCATCCCGCTGCTGCGCAACCCCCGCGAGGTCGTCAGCGGTCTTCACTCCCGGCACCGCCCTGAGCCGGCGACGGCGATCGTGGCCGTCCTCGACCCGGACGAGCGGCTGCGGGCGAGCGCCTCGTTCACCCGCCGCCCGGCCCCGGCCGACGGCTGGATGTTCCGCAACGCGCTGCTCGCCCAACTGCGCCGCGTCATTCCGCACGACCTGCGGCGCCGCACACCGGTGCGCACCGCGGTGCTGCTCTACTGCCGTGATGGAGACGCCCGTTGGACGGAGGAGGACGGCGCGTGGATGTGGGGCCTGCGTGACGCCTGCACCCTGCACGGCCTGCGCTGCGGGGCGTACATCACGCTGACCCGTGACGGCTGGCAGGTCCTCGGTGAGGGCCGCGGCGGCCGCCGCCCCAGCACCGACTCGTCGCCCGAGCCCTTCGCCACGTCCGAGTCACCGCTCCCGATGCCTCGCACCGGTGGTGCCGCCTCCGAGGTCCTGAGACGCGCGGCGGCTCGCTGAGGACGCCGAACGGAGTTCTCGGCCGCCGGTACGGTCGCACCCCGTACGACGTGTGCGATACGACGCCCGCATACGCCGCCGTGAACGCTCCGAGGCAAGCGACCAGAGCCGCCGCAGCGGGGTGCAGTACCCGCTCCACGGCGTCGGTCCGGCTCACCCCATGAACCGGCCCGAGGCTGGGCGGCCCACGACGGCTGTCCGTCGGCATGGAGTCATGCGACGGCGGTCCGTCGGCATTGACTCATATGACGGCAGTCCGTCGGCATGGGCTCACACGCGGATTCGACGGGCCGGCGCGCGGCGAGCTCCCCGCTCGTCAGCGCACGCCGAAGGCCCCACCGTGCAGACGCCGCCGCAGCGGCGCCCTGTCCCCTTGTCCGGCGGGGTGTCCCCCGGACGAGCCGGAACCGGCTCAGACGCCCGCGCCCAGCACCGAGTTGATCCGCTGCGGGTCGCCGCAGACGATCAGCAGGGCGCCGGCCCGGCCGAGGGCCAGAGGCAGGGCGTCGGCGGCACTGGTGTCAGGACCGCCGTTGACGGCCACGACGACCACGGGGCGCGCCGCGGCACGACCGGCGACCGCAGCATCGGCGTAGAAGACGTCGTCCCCCGCGTCGTGCTGCGCCCAGTAGGAGGCTTCGCCGAAGGACAGCTCGTGGGCGGCCCACGGGTGCTGCTCTCCGGTGGTGATCACCAGCACGTCGCCGGGAGCACGGCCCGAATCCAGGAGCAGGTCGACGGCTTCCTCGGCGGCGTCGAGCGCGCCTTCGGGCGAGGCCGGGATCAGCTGGATCTGCGGGGTCGCCGCAGCCGGAGCGGAGGCGGCGGGGGCTGCCGGACCCGACGGTCCGGGCTTGGCCACGGCCACGTCACGCGGCGTACGTTGCACCGGCGGCGCGGGCCGCAGGGGCCCGGGTCGGCCGGGACGCGACGAAGCCGCGGGGCGGGGGCCGGGTACGGGGCGAGGGGTCGGCGCGGTACGGCCGCTGGCCGGCGTGGCGCGGGGACCCTGGGCACTCTCGTGAATCTGAGGCTCCTCGGGAATGAGAGGCATGAGCTGATGTTTATCAAACGCTGATACGACTCGCGTCAGCGGGTGGCACATAAGTGCGAGCGGAATCGTCAGAAATCGAAGCCGAGCTGCCCCTCGATCTCCGGAACGCTTCCTTCCACCCAGGTGCGGACCTTCTTGAGGTGCCGCCACTGGGGCAGCGCATCAAGATACGCCCACGACAACCGGTGGTACGGGGTGGGTCCCCGCTCCGCCAGTGCGGCCTTGTGCACCGGCGACGGATACCCGGCGTTGTCCACAAAACCGAAGTCTGCATGGTCGATACCCAGTTCGGCCATCATTTTGTCGCGCTGCACCTTGGCGATCACCGAGGCCGCCGCGACGGCCACGCAAGACCGGTCACCCTTGATCACCGTTCGGACCCTCCAGGGGTCCCCGAGGTAGTCGTGCTTCCCGTCGAGAATCACCGCGTCGGGACGGACCGGCAGGGCCTCCAGGGCACGCCCCGCGGCGAGCCGCAGAGAGGCCGTCATCCCCAGGCCGTCGATCTCCTCCGGAGAGGCGTGCCCGAGAGCGTACGACGTGACCCACGTCCGTAGGTGGTCGGCAAGCTCGGTGCGCCGCTTGACGGTGAGCAGTTTGGAGTCGGTGAGCCCTACAGGGGGCCGACGCAGTCCGGTGATCGCCGCGCAGACGGTGACGGGGCCGGCCCACGCGCCGCGCCCCACCTCGTCGACACCGGCAATGATCTTCGCTCCGGTCGTGGCTCGAAGGGAGCGCTCGACGGTGTGAGTAGGCGGTTCGTACGGCATGGCGCCCTTAGCCTACGCCGCCCGCCGCGGGCTTCGACACCCTGGTTCACCGAAGCAACCTCCAGGTCGTCGGAGCGGTCGTTCAGCTGCCCGTCGGACGGAGCAGGGGAAGCATCAACTGTTCGATCATCTCCTCGAGATCCCGGTCGTTCCATTCGCTCGAGCACATCTTTGACCGGTACATCATCATCGCCGGAATGGCGTCGAAGACATAGCCGTTCGACGCGTCGGGCCGCACCTCTCCCCGCTCAATGCCACGGGTGATGACCTCACGCAGCAACCCGATCGTCGGCTCCACAACGCCCTCGAAGATCACGCCATGAAACCGCTCGGCCTGAAGGCTGTCGCATTCGTGAATCACCGATCGCAGCGCGAAACCGGGGCGCGAGAACATCGCCTCCCGTGTCTGCCGACACAGCTCGAGCAGATCTTCGCGAACGCTCCCCAGATCGGGAGCCGACTCGAACCGCGGCAGTCCGGCGCGCAGCGCATCGGCGACGAGGTCCTCCTTGGACGGCCAGCGC
Organism: Streptomyces sp. V4I8; assembly: GCF_041261225.1. Lineage (GTDB taxonomy): Bacteria > Actinomycetota > Actinomycetes > Streptomycetales > Streptomycetaceae > Streptomyces. Next base: position 7,555,555 of record NZ_JBGCCN010000001.1, on the reverse strand, counting down.
CGATAGACGGCGGCCTTCCCAGTCTGGGCACCGGCGGCGACACCCTCCATCGTGAGGCCGTTCCATCCGACCGTACTGAGCTGTTCCAGCGCGGCGTCGAGGATCGCGCGTTCGAGCACGGCGCCGCGCCGGCGGAGAGAGGCCGTCTGAGCGGGGGCGGCCGTCCAGCGCGAGGTAACCATCTGAGCGTCTCCAACGAACACGGGAAGCGGGGATTCCGGGGGCAAGGGAGCACCGCGCGGCCACTACGGGGGGACAGGCCGCACGATGACAATGTAAGTGAACGCTTGCGTTCACTACTGGGGACTCACTACGGTTGACGCGGCAGTGAACGCGAGCGTTCACTAAGGCATTTGTGGGGGACCCATAGTGACAACCTCTCAGTTGATCAAGGATCAGAAACCAGGTGCGGCACGCCGGGAGGGGCATCCCGGCATCGCGCTCACGGTCATCGCGGCCTGCCAACTCATGGTGGTACTCGACGCGACGATTGTGAACATCGCGCTTCCGCACATTCAAGACGCTCTCAAGTTCAGCACCACTGACCTCACGTGGGTCGTCAGCGCCTACACGCTCACCTTCGGCGGTCTGCTGCTTCTCGGCGGCCGCGCCGGTGACATCCTGGGCCGCCGCCGGGTCTTCATGTCCGGCATCCTGCTGTTCACGCTCGCCTCGCTGCTCGGCGGACTCGCCCAGGAACCCTGGCAGTTGCTGGCCGCGCGTGTGCTCCAGGGCGTGGGAGGCGCGATCGCATCGCCCACCTCGCTGGCGCTCATCACCACGACTTTCCCCGAAGGCCCGGAGCGCAACCGGGCGTTCGGCGTCTTCGCCGCCGTCTCCGCGGGCGGTGGCGCCATCGGTCTGCTCGCGGGCGGCATGCTCACCGAATGGCTCGACTGGCGATGGGTGCTCTTCGTCAACGTGCCGATAGGCATTGTGATCGCTGTGCTCACACCGCTGTACATCAGCGAGTCCGAACGGCACACCGGCCGCTTCGACATCGCGGGCGCACTGACCTCGACGACGGGCATGGCCTCCTTGGTCTACGGGTTCATCCGCGCCGCGGACGAAGGATGGCGGGACAGCCTGACCATCGGGTCCTTCGCCGCCGCGGTGGTCCTGCTGCTGGCCTTCGCGTTCATCGAGTCGCGGGCCAAGGAGCCCATCACCCCGCTCAGGATGTTCGCCGACCGCAACCGCTCGGGCACGTACGTGATCATGCTCAGCCTGGCCGCGGCGATGTTCGGCATGTTCTTCTACATCGTGCTGTTCGTGCAGAACGTGCTGCAGTACAGCCCGATCGAGGCCGGTCTCGCCTTCCTTCCGGTGACGGTCGTGATCGCGCTCGGCGCGGGCCTGTCGCAACGCTTCCTGCCGGTGCTCGGCCCCAAGCCGTTCATGCTCGCGGGCTCGGCACTCACGGCGATCGGGCTGGCCTGGCAGACCCTCATCAGCGCCGACAGCTCGTACGTCGGCGGAGTCCTGGGCCCGATGCTGGCCTTCGGCTTCGGCATGGGCCTGAACTTCGTGACGCTGACGATCACAGCGGTCTCCGGTGTCGCACCACACGAGGCCGGTGCGGCTTCCGGGCTGCTCAACACCACGCAGCAGGTGGGTGGTTCGCTGGGTCTCTCCATCCTGACGACGGTGTTCGGCTCGGCCAGCAGGGACGAGGCGGAGAAGCAACTGCCGAAGTTCATGGCGGAGGGGTCGGCCGAGCAGAAGGCGGAGTTCGCCCAGACGCACCAACTGCCCGGGCCATGGGGGCACGAAGTGCTCACCCAGGGCATATCGACGGGCTTCGTGGCGGCCGCCGCGATGGCCGTACTCGCCCTGGTCACCGCATGGTTCGTGATCCGGGTCCGCAAGAGTGATCTGGACGCCCTCGCCGGGACGGCGGGGCCGATGGCCGGCTGACCCGGCCGGGCCCGCGAAGCGCCGCGGATGGCCGGATCGCGTCCGGAGGACTGACGACGAGGACCACGCGTCGGCCATCCGCACCACCCTCATGGCGACCGACGGCAGGTGTGCCCCGTGCTCGCAGGAAAGCCGAAGGCCACGCGCGGCAGCCGCCGCGACGACCAGCACGCCGAGCCCGCCCAACACCGACATGAACTGCATGGCTCCACCCCCTGCGTCGCCGCTCGTACGTCATGTGCGGAGCCGCCCCAGCGGGCGGCGCACACCAGCTGTCACGACAACGGGCAGGCGGTCACACACAGTTCCCGGCATGCACAGAAAGTTATCGAGGAGTCCGGCCTGACAGCCGCACTGCACTACGCCGACGTCGGCACCCACTTCGGGAATGCCTCGGTCCGCTCCACCCACGCGACGGGTGCGGCCCCGGCCTTCCCGGAGCCGATCACGCCGCCCACGATGGCGCACGTGGTGTCCACGTCACCGCCGACCTGCGCGGTCGTCCAGAAGGCCCGCTCATAGTCACCGAGGGCTCGCGCCGCAGACCAGAGGGCGAAGGGCACGGTGTCGTGGGCCGTCGTACGCCGTCCACAACCCAGGACGGCCGCGACAGTGGCCGCGTCCGCGTAGTCGAGCATGTCCCGGGCGCGCCGTAGGCCTGCTCCCACCGCGCTCTTCGGAACGAGAGCGACGACGTCGTCGAGGAGCGATTCAGGGCTCGGCGGGCCACCGGGAGCGGCGGCCAGCGCGGCGGCAGCAGCGACGGCCATGGCGCCGACGACGGCCTCGCGGTGCTGATGCGTGGGGTAGGCCGAGATCTCGGCCTGGTGGGTCGCCTGCTCCGGGTCGTCCGCGTACCAGGCGCCGAGGGGCGCGATCCGCATCGCTGCGCCGTTACCCCAGGAACCCTGTCCGTTGAAGAGCGCGGCCGACAGCTCGCGCCAGTCCCCGCCCTCCCGGACCAGGCGCAGCAGCCGGTTGACCGCAGGGCCGTAGCCCCGGTCGAAGTCATGGTGCTCGGCGAAGGAGCGGGCCAGCGCATCCTGGTCGATGCGGTGGTGGGCGGCCAGGACGGCGACCACGGAGCAGGCCATCTCCGTGTCGTCCGTCCACTGCCAGGGCCCGGACGGCAGCTCACGGCGCTTCAGCAGCGGATAGTTCACCGGGACGAAGAACTGCGAGCCCAGCGCGTCTCCCACCGCGAGTCCGCGCAGGCTGGCCAGGGCGCGGTCCAGGCGCCTTTCGGGAGAGGAATCAGCGGTCATCGCCCTGCCACTCTATCCGGTGGTCCCGTACGGCTCCGGATCTCGCCAGCGTTCGAAAGGCCGGTCAAGTGTGTACTTGCCGTCGTCCCCGAGAACGAGCATCCGCATCTCCGCGTTCCCCGGGTTCGACAGCGACTCGAATTCGGCGACGGTCCAGTGGAACCAGCGCATGCAGAACAGCCGCATCGCCAGACCGTGGGTCACCAACAGCACGTTCGGCGGGTGGTCGGGCGCCTCGAAACTGCGGAACAGGCTCTCCAGGAAGTTGCCGACCCGGTCGTACACGTCGGCGCCGGACTCTCCCTGCGCGAAGCGGTAGAAGAAGTGGCCGTAGGCGTCCCGGTAGGACTTCTGTAGACGGACGTCGTCGCGGTCCTGCCAGTTTCCCCAGTCCTGCTCGCGCAGCCGGGGTTCCTCGCGCACCCGTATGAGCTCGGGATCGAGGTGAAAGGCGCGCAGTGTTTCGTGCGTGCGGCGATAGGGCGAGACATACACGCTGACACGCTCACGGCCGAACACGTCCTGCAACCGCTTACCCGTCTCCTCGGCCTGTAGCCGGCCCCGCTCGGTGAGCGCCAGTGCGTGGTCGGGCTCACGCTCGTAGACGGTGTCATCAACATTGCCCGTTGACTCGCCGTGCCGGACAAGGACGATGCGCCGTGGTCGTGCCATGCCAAAACCCTAGATCGGGTCACGGCCCATCGAGCACTCGTACGGGCTCCATACGGCGTAGGTCACACATTTCCTGCACCATCAGCCACATCAAGGCGCACCAGCGGCGGGTCCGAAATTCAAACTATCCACGTCGGTTCGAGTTCCACGATGTCACCCGTAAGGGCCGCTACATCCGCCTCGGTCTGGGCTCGCAGCGCCAGTCGCTCCACGCGCTCGGTCCGGTACTTCCCGTGCTCGGCGGCTGACCGCCACATCGACATCACCAGGAACTCATGGCCCGGGGCCTCGCCGAACAGTCCCCGGATCATGCCCGGGGAGCCGGCCATCGCGGGGTTCCAGACCTTCTCCTGCATGAGCGTGAAGTGTTCGGCCCGTTCTTCGTGGACACGGCAGTGTGCCACCCGGACGAGATCCGCGTCGGTGAAGCGCGGCTCGAAGCCTGTCTTCACGTCGAAGCGGTAGTCGAAGAGCCTGACCTGCATGTCCTTGTAGGTGCCCGACTGGGCCGCCGCCAGCCTGTCATGGGAGCGGGCCATGAAGGAGTCGTAGAAGGAACGGCTCTCCCAGAACGAAAAGATGTGCGCCACCCCCTGCCGGCCCCGACTCCATCCACCCCCCTGCTCCCGAAACCCCGGCTCCCCCAGAAGCCCCGCCCACTTTCGCTGCCCGCGCTCGAAGCCGCGGCGGTCCACCACGGTGCAGCGAATCCACTTGACCAGCACCGCGCCATCGTAAGGCCACGGAGCGTGGCGCCGGTCACTCTCACCCGGAGAGCTCCCCGGCGTACGCGCCTGCGCGCGTGGCAGGATGGACAACCGGCCTTCGCTGCTGGGCAGTTCAGGCCGGGACATACGCGGAACGGGGAAGGGGCAGCCTGGTGAACGCCATCAACAAGGGGATCCGGAAGGTCGAGATCTCACTCAAGTGGGATCCGAGTGCGGCGGGGCAGCCGCCCACCGACCTGGACCTCGTCGCCGCGACCTACCTGGCGAGCGATCCGTACGGCGATCCCGCCTACGTGGTGCACTTCGACAGTCGCTCTCCCGACGGCACCATCTATCTCAACCGGGACAGCAAGGACGGCAAGGGCTTCGGCTGGGACGAGGTCCTCACGGTGGAGCTCGACCGGCTCGACAGCCGGTACGCGCGCGTGCTGGTAGGAGTCGTGATCCAGCAGAACCCCGCGAACCGCACCTTCGTCAGCGTCGTCAATCCGGCTCTGCGCATCCGTGAGGGTTACACCGTCATGGCCGAGGACGACTTCGGCGGTGTCCTCGGGTCGACGGCGGCGACGGTCGCGGAGTTCGTACGCGAGGGATCGAGCACGTGGGACTTCCACTCGGGCGTCCGCGGTTTCGAGGACGACCCGGCGACGTTCACAGCGACCATGGGCGGGATTCGCCGGCCCTGAGAGCCACGCTGCACATGCGCCGGGGCATACGGCGAAGAGGGGCGCCGACACATGGTCGGCGCCCCTCTTCGAGGGCCTCGTCAGGGCATCTCAACGCCTACCCGACGTGCGGGGCCATGCCCCTGCCCGGCGTCAGCTGCAGCCGCTGGTCGAACCGCAGCCCTCGCAGATGTAGCAGGAGCCGGCCCGCTGCATCTTCGTGCCGCAGGAGAAGCACAGCGGGGCGTCGGCCTGGATGCCCAGCTGCATCTCGACCAGCTCGGCGCTGGTGTGGGCCTGCTGCGGGGCGGGCTTGGCCACCGATGCTTCGGCCTTCGGCGTGGCGACGGCCTTCAGCTCCTGGGCGCGCGGCGCCGACTGTGCCAGGCCCTCGACGTCGACCTCGTCCTCGGAAGGCTCGTACGAACCCGTCTCCAGGTGACGCTGCCGCTCCTCGGCGGAGTGGATGCCGAGCGCGGAACGCGTCTCGAAGGGCAGGAAGTCGAGCGCCAGGCGGCGGAAGATGTAGTCGACGATCGACTGGGCCATCCGCACGTCCGGGTCGTCCGTCATACCGGCCGGCTCGAAGCGCATGTTCGTGAACTTCGAGACGTACGTCTCAAGCGGCACGCCGTACTGCAGACCCACCGAGACGGCGATCGAGAAGGCGTCCATCATGCCCGCGAGAGTCGAACCCTGCTTGGACATCTTCAGGAAGACCTCACCGAGACCGTCGTCCGGGTAGGAGTTGGCGGTCATGTAGCCCTCGGCTCCGCCGACCGTGAAGGACGTCGTGATGCCGGGGCGACCCTTGGGAAGGCGCTTGCGGACCGGGCGGTACTCGACGACCTTCTCGACCGTCTCACGGATGGTGGCCTCGGCCTTCTCCGTGATCTCGGCCTTCTCCTTCTCCTTGGTCTTGGCGGAGAGCGGCTGGCCGACCTTGCAGTTGTCGCGGTAGATGGCGAGCGCCTTGACGCCGAGCTTCCAGGCCTCGAAGTAGATCTCCTCGACCTCCTCGACGGTCGCCGACTCCGGCATGTTGACCGTCTTGGACAGCGCACCCGAGATCCACGGCTGGATCGCGGCCATCATGCGGACGTGGCCCATCGCGGAGATGGAGCGCTCGCCCATGGCGCAGTCGAACACCTCGTAGTGCTCGTGCTTGAGGCCGGGGGCGTCGACGACATTGCCGTGCTCGGCGATATGGGCGACGATCGCCTCGATCTGCTCCTCCTGGTAGCCCAGGCGGCGCAGGGCCTGCGGGACGGTGCCGTTGACGATCTGCATCGAGCCGCCGCCGACCAGCTTCTTGAACTTGACCAGCGCGAGGTCGGGCTCAAGGCCGGTGGTGTCGCAGGACATCGCGAGACCGATGGTGCCGGTCGGGGCGATGACGGACGCCTGCGAGTTACGGAAACCGTTCTTCTCACCAAGGCGCAGCACGTCCTGCCAGGCCTCCGTGGCGGCGGCCCAGATCGGCGTGTCCAGGTCGTCCATGCGGACGGCCACGCCGTTGGCGTCGGCATGCTGCTTCATGACGCGCAGGTGCGGCTGGGCGTTGCGGGCGTAGCCGTCGTACGCGCCGACGACCGCGGCGAGTTCGGCGGAACGCCTGTACGAGGTGCCGGTCATCAGGGAGGTGATGGCGCCGGCGAGGGCACGGCCACCGTCCGAGTCGTACGCGTGGCCCGTGGCCATCAGCAGGGCGCCGAGGTTGGCGTAGCCGATGCCGAGCTGGCGGAACGCGCGCGTGTTCTCACCGATCTTCTGCGTCGGGAAGTCCGCGAAGCAGATGGAGATGTCCATCGCGGTGATGACGAGCTCGACGACCTTGGCGAACCGCTCGACGTCGAAGGACTGGTTGCCCTTGCCGTCGTCCTTCAGGAACTTCATCAGGTTCAGCGAGGCGAGGTTGCAGGACGTGTTGTCCAGGTGCATGTACTCGCTGCAGGGGTTCGAGCCGTTGATACGGCCGGACTCCGGGCAGGTGTGCCAGTGGTTGATGGTGTCGTCGTACTGGATGCCCGGGTCGGCGCAGGCCCACGCGGCCTCGGCCATCTTGCGGAACAGCGCCTTGGCGTCGACCTCTTCGATGACCTCACCCGTCATGCGGGACGTCAGGCCGAACTTGCCGCCCGACTCGACGGCCTTCATGAAGGTGTCGTTCACCCGGACCGAGTTGTTGGCGTTCTGGTACTGGACGGACGTGATGTCGTCGCCGCCCAGGTCCATGTCGAAGCCCGCGTCGCGCAGCGCGCGGATCTTCTCCTCTTCCTTCACCTTGGTCTCGATGAAGTCCTCGATGTCGGGGTGGTCGACGTCGAGGATGACCATCTTGGCGGCGCGACGCGTGGCGCCACCCGACTTGATCGTTCCTGCGGAGGCGTCGGCACCACGCATGAAGGAGACCGGACCGGAGGCGTTGCCACCGGAGGAGAGGAGCTCCTTGGAGGAGCGGATGCGGGAGAGGTTGAGGCCGGCGCCGGAGCCGCCCTTGAAGATCATGCCCTCTTCCTTGTACCAATCGAGGATCGACTCCATGGAGTCGTCGACGGACAGGATGAAGCAGGCGGAGACCTGCTGCGGCTGAGGCGTGCCGACGTTGAACCACACAGGGCTGTTGAAGCTGAAGATCTGGTGCAGGAGGGCGTACGCCAGCTCGTGCTCGAAGATCTCGGCGTCGGCGGGCGAGGCGAAGTACTTGTAGTCCTCGCCGGCCTTCCGATACGTCTTCACGATGCGGTCGATGAGCTGCTTGAGGCTCACCTCGCGCTGCGGGGTGCCGACGGCACCGCGGAAGTACTTGCTGGTGACGATGTTGACCGCGTTCACCGACCAGAAGTCGGGGAACTCGACGCCGCGCTGCTCGAAGTTGACCGAGCCGTCGCGCCAGTTGGTCATGACGACGTCACGGCGCTCCCAGGCCACCTCGTCGTACGGGTGCACGCCGGGGGTGGTGTGGACGCGCTCGATACGCAGTCCCTTGGTCGCCTTGGTGCCCTTGGCGCGGGAACTCCGTGCCGGACCGCTCGCCGTCTCTGTCATGCCGCCTCCCTGTACGGGCTAAAACGCCCTGAAGTGCCCCGATGTTCCCCGGGCACGGTGTTCTGTCTGGTGCTGCGGGCACCGTCCGATTGCCGCCCGCAGCAGGTCTTGTGTCGCCGCCTCTCGGCCGGATCCGGAGGTCCGAAAGACCAAATCCGGCCTGCCCTCAGTCGGCGGCGTTGGCGGGCACGGGGACCTGTGCAGTCCCTCCGGACCCGCGCCTGTCTTCCTGGCCCCCCGTGACTGCGCCTGCGTCTTCCTCGCGGTCGTCGTCGTCCGCGGCGGAGCTTCCCGTCGCCTCCCTGAGTTCCGCGATCGCGGCCTCGAAGTCCTCGAGCGAGTCGAACGCCCGGTAGACGGAGGCGAATCGCAGAAAGGCGACGAGGTCGAGCTCCTGCAACGGGCCGAGTATGGCCAGCCCCACGTCATGGGTGGTCAACTCGGCGCTTCCGGTGGCTCGCACCGCCTCCTCGACCCGTTGGCCGAGCTGGGCGAGCGCGTCCTCGGTGACCGGTCGTCCCTGGCATGCCTTGCGCACGCCGTTGATGACCTTGGTACGACTGAATGGCTCGGTGACTCCGGACCGCTTGATCACCATCAGTGAGCATGTCTCCACCGTCGTGAAACGGCGGGAGCAGTCAGGACACTGGCGGCGTCGGCGGATCGACGTGCCGTCGTCGGTCGTACGGCTGTCGACGACGCGACTGTCGGGGTGCCTGCAGAAGGGGCAGTGCATAACTCCCAACCCTCCTCACAGCAGACTCGATAGCCTCGCTGGGCCTCATGGGCCCCTCGAAGCAGCCCCAAGCATAGGCGATCTCCGAGCGGTCCAAGACCCGGGGGACCACAACTTCTGGGCTGCTGCCGCAATGCAACCACTAGATGTGGGGATTGGCTCATACATCGACACCGTTCCCGCGTGTCGCAGAGAGCCTGGCCTGTGGCGTGCGGCGCACCGGCGCGCCGCACAGTTCGGCGCACGGCCGTATCGCCACGGCACATACGGAGATACCGTGAGCGCCGCACGGAGGGGACGTAGGACTCCCGCACAGATGGGGGGTCGCTTCCCGGCCGATCCGATCTCGGATGGCAGACTGGGGCAACAACCCACGAGGTCGTCACCCCGGCGGTGAAGGGTACAACAATGGACCCTTTTGCCCGTCGGACCGCACGTCAGCCATACACCCGGACACACGATCACGTCAGGTGATTCGCGATTTTTCACTCGAACGTGTGTTTGGCGCAACCTTTCGAAAGCAACTACCGTTGTGCAGCAGGGAGACCATCGAGAGGGGCCGACGTGACCACCACCGCAGACAGTGCCACCATCACTGCCCAGGACCGCTCCCAGGGCCGACTCGAGCCGGTGCATGCGATGAACGAAGCCATGAATCCCGAGGCGCACAAGCGCTCCCTGCCGGGCCGACCTCCCGGCATCAGGGCGGACAGCTCAGGGCTTACAGACCGGCAGCGCCGAGTGATCGAGGTCATCAGGGATTCCGTGCAGCGGCGTGGCTACCCGCCGTCGATGCGGGAGATCGGCCAGGCGGTCGGCCTGTCCAGCACGTCCTCCGTGGCACACCAGCTCATGGCACTGGAGCGCAAGGGCTTCCTCCGCCGTGACCCGCACCGCCCGCGCGCGTACGAGGTCCGCGGCTCCGACCAGGCGGCCTCCGTGCAGCCCACGGACACCACCGGCAAGCCCGCCGCGTCGTACGTCCCGCTGGTCGGCCGCATCGCCGCTGGTGGCCCCATCCTCGCGGAGGAGTCGGTCGAGGACGTCTTCCCCCTCCCCCGCCAGCTGGTCGGTGACGGCGAGCTGTTCGTCCTGAAGGTCGTCGGTGACTCGATGATCGAGGCCGCGATCTGCGACGGCGACTGGGTCACGGTCCGGCGCCAGCCGGTCGCCGAGAACGGCGACATCGTGGCCGCGATGCTCGACGGCGAGGCCACGGTCAAGCGCTTCAAGCGCGAGGACGGCCATGTCTGGCTCCTCCCGCACAACTCTGCGTACGAGCCGATTCCCGGTGACGACGCGACCATCCTGGGCAAGGTGGTGGCAGTGCTGCGGCGCGTGTGACGGCTGCGGCGGGCGAAGCCGAAGGCGTCGCCCTCTGACCGGGCCCCGGGACCCCTGCGCCGGTTCCGGGGCCCTGTGCTGTTCCAGGTGCTGTGCCTGTTTCCACGTCCTGTGTTCTGTTCCAGGTCCGTGCGGCGCACAGGACCCGGTGTCAGCAGACGCAAGATCGGGGTTGGCCTGTCGCGGGCGCCGCGACAGGCCAACCCCGATCACTGTTCCGCTTCCGCCTCTGCCTCTGCCTCCGCCTCCGCCTCCGCCTTCGTTGCCGCTGCATCGATGGCGGCCAGCGACTTTCGGACCTGGTTACGGTCCGTCGTGTACCAGAAGTCGGGCAGTGACGCCTTCAGATAGCTCCCGTACCGGGCCGTGGCGAGCCGCTGGTCCAGTACGGCGACCACGCCGCGGTCCCCCGAGGCCCGTACGAGGCGGCCTGCGCCCTGAGCCATGAGCAGCGCGGCGTGAGTCGCGGCGACTGCCATGAAACCGTTGCCGCCGGCGTCCTCCACCGCCTTCTGGCGGGCGCTCATCAGCGGGTCGTCGGGGCGCGGGAACGGGATCTTGTCCATGACGACCAGCTGACAGCTGGGGCCGGGGACATCGACGCCCTGCCACAGGGACAGCGTGCCGAACAGACAGGTCTTCGGGTCGGCCGCGAAGTTCTTGATCAGCTCGCCGAGCGTCTCCTCGCCCTGGAGGAGGATCGGGAACTCGGGGATACGGGAGCGGAGCTCCTCGGCCGCCAGCTGAGCGCCTCGCATCGAGGAGAAGAGGCCGAGCGTGCGGCCGCCCGCCGCCTGGATCAGTTCGGTCAACTCGTCGAGCATGTCCACGCGGTCGCCGTCCCGCGCGGGACGCGAAAGGTGCTTGGCGACGTACAGAATGCCCTGCTTGCGATAGTCGAAGGGCGACCCGACATCCACCCCCTTCCACTGCGGGACGTCATCACCCTCCGTGCCCTCGGGTGCGAGTCCCAGGGACGCGCCGACGCCGTTGAAGTCGCCGCCGAGCTTCAAGGTCGCGGAGGTCAGGACGACGGAACGGTCCGCGAAAAGCTTCTCCCTCAGAAGGCCCGACACGGACATGGGGGCCACGCGCAGTGACGCGCCGAAACGGTCGTGCCGCTCGTACCAGACGACATCCCACTCGGAGCCGTTCGTGATCCGCTCCGCCACGTCGTGCACGGTCTCGACCGAGGCCATCGCCTGCTTGCGGACCGCGTCCTCGTCCTGCACGGACTTGTCGCGGGTCGCGCCGATCGCGGAGATGACGGTGCGGCAGGCGTCGCGGAGCGCCATGAGCGCGTAGGCGAGGTCCTCCGGGATCTCCTCCAGGCGGCCCGGCAGGGCGAGCTCCATCAGCCGTTCGAAGCCCTCGGCGGCTGTCTGGAGCTGGTCGGCGGCCTTCTCGTTGACGAGCTTCGCGGCGCGGCGCACCGCGCGGTTGACCTGGCCGGGCGTGAGCTCGCCGGTGGCGACTCCGGTGACCCGGGAGACCAGTTCGTGCGCCTCGTCGACGATCAGGACCTCGTGCTGTGGGAGCACGGGGGCGCCTTCGATGGCGTCGATCGCGAGCAGGGCGTGGTTGGTGACGACGACCTCCGAGAGCTTGGCGCGCTCTCGGGCCGTCTCGGCAAAGCACTCGGCGCCGTACGCGCACTTCGAAGCGCCCAAGCACTCACGTGACGACACCGACACCTGAGCCCAGGCCCGGTCGGACACACCGGGCGTCAGGTCGTCGCGATCGCCCGTCTCCGTCTCGTCGGACCAGTCACGCAGGCGCAGCAGGTCCTGACCCAGCTTGCTGGTGGGTGCGGCCGCCTCGAACTGGTCGAAGAGGCCTTCCTCCTCGTCCTGCGGGACACCCTCGTGCAGGCGGTGCAGACACAGGTAGTTCGACCTGCCCTTGAGCATCGCGAACTCGGGGCGACGGCGCAGCAGCGGGTGCAGTGCATCGACGGTGCGCGGCAGGTCGCGCTCCACGAGTTGCCGCTGGAGAGCCAGGGTGGCCGTCGCCACGACGACGCGCTCCCCCTGCGCGAGCGCGGGCACGAGGTAGCCCAGTGACTTTCCGGTGCCGGTGCCGGCCTGGACCAGCAGATGGGAACCGCCGTCGATCGCCTCCGCGACGGATTCGGCCATGGTCACCTGACCGGGGCGCTCCGTACCGCCGACGGCAGTGACGGCAGCATGCAGGAGTTCGGGGAGTGAGGGCTTCGTCATAGCGCGACCACCCTACGGCCCGGCACCGACAAACGGGCGCGCGCGGTGGGGACGAGCAGCGGGATCAAGACCTGGGGCTCCTCGGGGAGGGAACGGATCGGTTCGGGCGGGTGTGGGATCGGATCGGTTGAGGTAAAGGGCTGTACGTCTGTGGTCCAGGTCGGTTCGGACGTGGCCGGCTCGACGAGTGTCGCGCGGTGATTTCGAGTGTGGCCGTTGGGGGTGGGAGGTGCGGACTCGGCGGGCCCGACCCTGCACGCCTGGGTCTCGGGCCTTGAGCGACGGGCCACCTGCCTCGAGCCACGAGCTACCGGTCTCGAGCCACCGGCCTTGAGCCACGGGCCACGAGCTACCGGTCTCGAGCTACCGGCCTTGAGCCACGGGCCACGGCCATCAACCCCGACAGTGGGAGAGATCGACTCGGCCTGAATCCGGTTCGCCGGAACTGGGAACCCGATCGGCCCGAGCGGTGTACCAAAAGTGATGACGCTGCGACATGGCGTCACAGCAGATGGCGCAGAACCCGGTCTCTGACCATGAGGGCAGCCCGCTTGGCGGGCAGGTCGATCTCGGCGGAGAAGCGGAAGCCTGCGTCCAGGAAGGCGGCGACCGAAGGGGTGTTGCGAATGTCTGGTTCGGCGATGATGCGTGCGCAGGCAGGACGCTTGTCGAGCGCGAGGTCGGCGACGGCTCGTAGGAGAGTTCCGCCGAGTCCTCGCCCGCGGTCGCCCACGGCTCCGATGAGGAGATGGATACCCGTGTCGTGAGGCCGAGCCGGATAGTGCCGGGCCAGCGGGTCGAGGTCGGCTCGGTAGATCTCCCAGTAACTCATCGGCGTGCCTTCCAACAGGCCCAGGCACGGGACGCTGCGTCCGTCACCGGTGAGATGAGACCGCAGGTGCTCCTCGGTCGCGCTCTGGGGTCCGGCGAGCCCCCAGAACGCTGCGACGGCGGGGTCGTTCATCCACCGGCCGATGATCGGGAGGTCTCGTTCGACCCGCACCGGGACGAGGTGAAGCACTCCTGCGGGTGTGCTGATCGGCCCCCAGTCGGCAATGTGATCGAGCAGATCGTCGGGGATCGACAGGTCGGAGACGGCATGGGCTGCAATTGGGGTGGCGGTTGCGGCTGGGGGCCCGACTGCGACTGTGGTTGCCGCGGCTGCGCCTGAGCCCGGGTTCCCGCCGCTGGCACCGGTGTCCTCCGCGAAGAGCGCGAGGAGTTCCTCGGTCAGAGGCATGTCCAGCGTGTCCTCGCTGTCTGCGCTCGCGTCGGCAGCCGAGGCGATACGGCTCTCGCCAGCACCCGGGCTCATGGCGGTGCCGGTGTCGGTGTCGGTGGATGAGGTGGTACCGGCGTTGGTACTCGCGTCGGTGGGAGGCACGGCGACGCTCCTCTCAGGAGGCGGGGCGAGTCATGTTCCTCAGGGATGAAGGGGGTTGACGTTCGTGCGACGAGGGCGACAGTGACGATCAGCTGTGCAGGGGGTTGACGATGGTGACGTAGACGGACTGGGTGTCGACCGGACCGACGAGTTCGTCGAGGCCGTGCAGCCGGGTCAGCAGATTCGCCTTGCACCGCAGGACGGGTGAGTCGAGCAGGTACGCAGGTAGTGACGTGCTCAGCCGGGCGGGACCGGAGCCCACGTCGGCGAGGAAGCGGCGGAAGGCGGCGAGCAGCAGCTGCTCGTCGGCGAGGCGTTGGGAACCGAACGCACCGATCAGACCAAGCACGTTGTTGATCGCGAGGTAGTACGCGAAGCGCTCGTCGGTGACCTCGTCCGAGACGAAGGTGTCACTGCACTCGCCGATGTCGGGAAGCCGGGCGTCGAGTTCCGCGCGGCGGGACTCACGGAAGTAGTAGCCCTGGTTGTCGCGGTACCGGCCGCCGGCGGGCCAGCCGTCGCCATCCAGCAGGAGCAGCGTGTTCTGCTGGTGGGCTTCCAGAGCGATCCCTGCCTCGGCGTCCAGCCACAGCACTGGGCGGACGACCTGTTCGAGGTAGCGCAGGAACCACTCGGCGGCGACGGCCCCGTGAGGGCGGCCCGTTCTGGCGGCGAGACGCGTGACCACGTCGGCCAGACGGGACCTGAGGAGTGCCCTCCCCGACCGGCGTCGATCAGTAGCATCGCCGGGTTGTGTGTGGGTGCCAGGTTGTGTGTGAGGGAGGGGCGAAACGAGTCCGGCAACGCAGGAAACGTTGTCGGAAGGCTTGAACGGGTTGTGCCGGATGACCACGTCGAAGCCGGGCACAGGTACGCCGTCCGGCCCGTCGACGGCGAGCCACGCCGGGTCGCGAACGATGTCGAACCCCGGGTGCGCGGCCTGCCACTGCGTCGAGAGACCGCTGCGCAGGAGTCGGTGGACTTCGACACCTCGGTGCAGTTCCTTGCGGAGGTTCTCTCGGCGGGAGTTGGTGATCCGCAGGCCCAGCGACAGCTTGAGCATGGCGGTGGCACCGGATGCGTGGACGGTTCGTACGGAGGAGGTGGGATGCCACAGGGTGCCGTGAGCGCCGAGGTCTCTGAGTAGTCCGGCCTCGACAAGGGCCGCGGTGTCGGGCCGGTTCAGGACCTCTCGCTGCTGCCAAGGGTGCAGGGGCAGAGCCGCGTATCCGTCGGGCAACGGAAGCTCAGGGCCGGCGAGTCGGGCCGTGAGCTGGGCCGCGGGGACAACACGGCCGCGTTCGGTCCAAGCCGAGTCAGTGGCGAGCAAGGAGGGAGCGACAGCCAGCCAGTGCAAAGGAAAGGAGCCGCGCAACTCGGGTGAGTACCGCAGTGCTTCAGCGTCGGAGAGACCCTCGCGACTCTTCGGTGTCGGGTGCAGCGGGTGCCCGAGCAAGAGTGCTTGCTCGGCCGCGAGGAAGCGGTCGGGGCAGTCGTCGGGGTTTTCACGGCGCTCGCTGATGAACGTGACGGTGCGCCGGACCGAGTCGGCGACGCGGGCGACGAGGTCGGTGGAGGCGGCGGAGATCGCAGTGGCGACCAGGTTGGTGGGCGTTGGAGAGGCGGAGGACTCGGATGCGGCAGGGGTCGGAGGTACGGCGGAGGTCGGGGATACGGCGTCAGTTGCCGAGACGGACGCTCCAGGGACGCGGCTGGAGGCGGCGGAGTCACGGACGGAGGGAACAGGGTTGCCTCCCCCACATGTCTCCCGGATGAGGAGTGCGGCGAGGGTGACCGCGTCGGTCGGCGGAGACTGGGCCGGGGCATCTGCGAAGTGCGGGAGACCGAAGCGGTGCCACCCCGTCGGGGACCAGTGGTGGACCGGAACCAGCAGGGCCGTACCGGTGGCGGTCAAGGGGATACGGAGGACCCGGTCGTCGGGTTCCGGGATGTTGGTCTCGCGTACCCAGCAGCGGAGCAGGTTCTCCACAGCGGCGGCCTGGGCTGCGATGTGAGGGTCGGGATGCTCCAGCAAGTCGGAGGTGGCATCGGGCAGCCACGCGGCATCCGGGGCGCGCCCCTGCGTCGGCATGAGCACCGGCACCTGCGCAGCGGCCATTCCCTGCACCGGAGCGGGCGGCTCCTGCTGGGAGAGCTGCGGGGCGGAGGAGCTCCGCGGGCGGGCGTCGGTGCGGCCGTCGGTTGCGGGCGTGGTGGTCAAGGCGGTTCCTCTTGAAGTGGTTCCGGCTGTGCGGCGACGGAGCCGCCGTGCTGCGGTGTGGGTGGGCGTGGCCTTGAGGGGCCCGCATTCCAAAGGTGCGCTCGGAGGGGGGTGTCGGTTGGCGGTGAGATTTCGATGGGAAGTGAGGGAGCGCTCGGGAGTGGGTCGATCGACGGACATCCCACGCGAAGGCACAGGAGGGGGCAGGTAGGGGTGCGCCCCTACCGGCTACCGCGCTACCCGGCCCGGTCGGCCCGCCCGGCCATGTCAGCAACGTCAGCCATGTCAGCCTGCCCTCGGTGGCCCGAGCGCCGCTGGTGCACCCGGTCGTGACCGGTGTGACCAATGTGATCGGTGTGACCGGCATGTCCACGGGACACCACGTCCACCGCGTCGGCGAGTCGGTCCAGCACCGCGTCTGCCTGCTCGTCGCTGATGGTCAGGGGCGGAAGCAGCCGTACGACGCTGGAGTGACGGCCGCCGAGTTCGACGATCAGGCCGCGTCGAAGGCACTCGCGCTGGATGGCGGCTGCGAGTTCGGGGGCGGCTGGACGTGGGTGACGATCCGCTTCCTGCCCGGCCGACGCCCTTGCTCCTCCGCCGGCGGGGCCAACGCCCTCTGCGAAGTCGCCCTCCATGCGGGCGGGGTCGAGGCCCACCCGACCGCCTGCCCCACCGACTCCAGGCCAACCGACCCCAACCGAAGCGCCCGGTTCGGCGTGGCTAGGAGCGCCCCCGCGTCCTTCCAGAGCAGCCAGTACACCCGGCTCACTCCCCGCCCCGTCACGCGCCGCCAGGGCGGCCGACCGCCCCTCGTCACGCGCGGAGGCGGCCTGTGGCTCCACCACCTCGACGCCGATCATCAGCCCCCGGCCCCGTACATCCCCGATGCAGGCGAACTCGTCTGCGAGTCGTTGGAGTTGGCGAAGCATCCGCGAGCCCAGTTCGGCCGCCCGCTCGGCGAGCCGGTTCTCGCGGACGTACGCGAGGGTCGCTGTACCGGCGGCCATGGCGAGCTGGTTGCCGCGGAACGTTCCGGCGTGGGCGCCGGGTTGCCAGGTGTCGAGTTCGTCGCGGTAGACGATGACAGCCAGGGGCAGGCTGCCGCCGATGGCCTTGGAGAGGACCATGACGTCGGGGGTGACACCGCTGTGCTCCACGGCCCAGAAGGCACCAGTGCGCCCGACTCCTGTCTGGACCTCGTCGGCGATCAGCGGGATGGAACGGTCGGCCGTGATCTGCCGCATGCGCCGCAGCCAGCCGTCCGGCGCGGGGATCACGCCGCCCTCGCCTTGGACGGGTTCGAGGATCATCCCGGCGGGGTGCGGCACTCCCGACTTGGGGTCTTCGAGGACGGACTCGGTCCAGCGGGCGGCGAGTTCGGCACCGCGTTCGCCACCGACGCCGAAGGGGCACCGGTAGTCCTGTGGGTAGGGCAGGCGCGCGACCCGTACATCGAAAGCGCCCCCGGACGCTTCGAGCGCTCCGGCGGTCATCCCGTGGTAGGCGCCGCTGAAGGCGAGGATTCCGGACCGTCCCGTCGCGGCCCGGACGAGCTTGAAGGCAGCCTCCACCGCGTCGGTACCGGCCGGTCCGCAGAACTGCACGCGCGCGTGGTCGGCGAGGCCGGGCGGCAGGATGCGGAACAGCTCGGTGATGAAGGCGTCCTTCACGGGGGTCGCCAGGTCGAGGACGTGCAGCGGTGCGCCCGAGTCCAGGACCTTGCGGATGGCCTCCAGGACCACGGGATGGTTGTGCCCGAGCGCCAACGTCCCGGCGCCGGAGAGGCAGTCCAGGTAGCGGCGGCCGTCGGCTCCCTCGATCGTCATCCCGCGCGCTCGCACCGGCACGATCGGCAGAGCACGCGCGTAGGTGCGCGCCGCCGACTCGCGCGCCGATTGCCGCCGCAGGATCCCCTCGTGCACGGCGCGCGCCGCCGCCGTCTCGGACGTATCCCCGCGCACAGATTCGGTCACTGCCATGGCTCCCTGTCCTCCCGCTGTCCAGGGGCGAGCAGGTCTCCCGCATCCTCGCCCGACCCGACATACGAAGCCCCGCGAGCGTCCACTCGAAACTCCGGGGAACTGGGCACAGAGGACCGCACACAGACAGCAGGCCCCCCACCGCTACCAACCCCGGACCGTTCACCGGGTTACGGGTTGCTTCAAGATCCTTGCCGCGACGGAACCGCCGCCGACCGCTCCCTGCACGCCCTCATAAGGGGCCGTCACGCGGATCGAGGCGCTCCGGACGGGGACCTCGGCGCCGGAGTCGGTGCACACCGCGCCAGGAGAATCGCGGTGGTACGGGCGGCTAGCCGCCGACACCGCCCGGCGCCGAAAGGCCGCCGCGGCGAATCCGGGCTCGCCCGCTCGGGTGATTCCACGGTCGGCCACACCCGCTGTCCGGGGCCAGACCAACCGCCCACCCACCGCCGCCTTTCCCAGTAGGGGTACCTCTCGTGCAAGGACTGTCCCGTCGCAGCCTCGCGGCCTGCACCCCGTACCTATACCCGAGGGGGCTCGGACAGATATGACGGATCCGGCGCGTATCGATGTACACCAGCACCTCGTCCCACCGGACCGCAGCCGTGCGATGGCCGACCGAGCCACGGTCCTGGGCTGGCCCGCTCCGGCGTGGGACGTTCAGAGCGCGATCGCGATGAAGGACCGCAGGTCGATTGCCACCGGTCTCCTGTCGTTTCCCGCCCCGGTCGCCGCCCGGGACGCCCCCGCCGCAGCACGGGACGGCGCCCGGAGTGTGAACGAATACACCGCCGAAGTCGTCAAGGACCGGCCCGATCGCATCGGTCACTTCGCCGTTCTCCCCCTGCCCGACGTGGAAGCCGCGCTCGAGGAGGCCGCCCATGCACTGGACGAACTGAACGCCGACGGGCTGATGGTTCTGTCCAACGTCCACGGCACCTATCTCGGCGACCCGGCGTTCGATCCGCTCTGGGCCGAGCTGGACTCCCGCGGAGCTGTCGTCCTCGTCCACCCCACCGCGCCGCCGGTCACGCCGATCCCCGGCCTGCCCAGTCCCCTCGTGGACTTCCCGTACGACACCGCCCGAACGGCTCTCCACCTGGCTCTGAACGGTGTGCCGGGGCGCTACCCGCGGATCAAGATGATCCTGCCCCACGCCGGCGGCTTCCTGCCGTATGCCGCCCACCGCTTCGCAGTCGCCGCCAGGCTCCATCCCGACTCCACACCCGAAGGCCTGCTGAGCGAGCTTCGGCGCTTCTACTTCGACACCGCCATCTCCGCCGGCCCAGCCGCCCTCCCCTCACTGCTCGCCTTCGCCGCACCCGGACACGTCCTGTACGGCAGCGACTTCCCCATGCTTCCCGAGGAGTGGGCCACCGGCTTCGACACGGGACTGGATGACTATCCCCACTGGGAACCCGAGCAGCTCCACGCCGTCAATCGTGGCAACGCCGAACTCCTCATCCCTCGACTAGCCCGGCCCTGACACCAGGGTGGTCACACGGTTCCGGCGTGGCTGCCATGCCGCGTGAGGTCCAGGGCGTTCGAAGAGCCGGCGGCCTCCATGAACACGAAACGACACTCCCCCATGGAACGGAGCCCAGCCATGCGCAGCGACGTTTTCGAGGCCGACGGAGCCCGGCTGTACTACGAAGTGCGCGGTAGCGGGCCCGCCTTGCTGATGATCAGCGGGGCCGGAGGGGACGCCGGGTACTACTCGGGTGTCGCAGAGGAACTGGCCGATGCCTTCACCGTGGTCACGTACGACCGGCGAGGCAACTCCCGCAGCACCGGCCGCTCCACCGGACCGATGACGCTCGCCCAGCAGGCGGTCGACGCTCGACGGCTGATCGAGTCGGTGGCGGGCGGACGTGCTCTCGTGTTCGGCAACAGTGGGGGCGCGATCATCGGCCTCACGCTGGCCGCGCTGCACCCCGAGGTGCTGACCGGGCCCGTCACGCACGAACCGCCCGCCGTGAACGTCTTGCCGGACGACGACCCCGACCGCGGCTTCTTCGCCGACATGGCCGCGCTGTACGCCGAGGGCGGTGCCCCGGCAGCGGGGCGCCGTTTCGCCGAGACGACGCGCGGCGAGAGGACGTACCGCTGGCCCGACGACCTCTGGAAACGGTTCCTGGGGAACCAGGACCATCTGTTCGGCACGGAGTGGTCGGCCTTCGCGGGCTTCCGTCCGGACAGCGAGGTGCTGAAGGCCGCGCCCTTCCCGATCGTGCTTGCCGCCGGCGCGGCCGACCGGGGTGCGTACTACGCGCGGCCCTCCGTCGAGATCGCCCGCCGAATCGGTGTGCCGTGGGCGGAGTTCCCCGGTATCCACATGGAGTTCCTGCGTAGTCCGGCGCTCTTCGCGGCGGGTGCTGCGGGCGCTGGCGACACAGATGCTGAGCCGTGAGGGCGCGGTGCCCGCGGAGTGGGTGGGCGGGCGCACGCCCCCGGGGACGGCAAGGGGGGCCGACATCCCTCGACGGGGGCTGGCGCATGAGGGCGCCAAATCGGCACCTCCCTGGATGAATTGCCAGGTCAGACAGCTCGTAGCGAAACCGTTGCCGATCCGTCGGAAGTCCCCCACAGCGAGCGCATAGTGTGTGGTGCCGTCCCAACGCGCCGTGACATCACGCCGGACCAGCGAGTGATCTGCGGAAGTTCACGGCCGCGGCACCAAGTACCGTCACTTCAGGGGGAGTCAGATCATGCGCTCGATACGGCCGTCGTTCACCGCTCGTCGAGGGAGGAACACGCGCCGCACAACCTCCCCGCTGTCCGTGGTCGCGCTCGCCGCGGCGCTGGCTTTCACCGCCACGGCCTGCGAGTCGGGTGACGCCGAAGCGGGCGGCGAGGCCACCGCGTCCGCGGCGGCCGGGGGCGAAGGCGAAGGCAAGATCACGATCCCGGACGACATCAAGGACAGGCTCAAAGAGCACGGGATCGACATCGACAAGTGGAAGGACGGCGCCTGGAAGCAGTGGGACAGGGACGACTGGCTGCGCGAGGCACAGGACTACATCAACCCGATCATCGAGGGCCTGTGGGACCCGGACCGCATGCGGGACGCCGAGGATCCTGACCGGGGTGTCGACGACAGCGACCTCTCCGGTGACCAGGGTGTGACCGACCCGACGCCGGAGCCCGTGGACGCACAGGCCGTGCCGCCCGCGTACCACGCCAACGCGCCTGAGGCGGGCAAGGTGTTCTTCGACTCCCCCGAAGGCACGATGGTCTGCTCGGCGACGGTCGTGCAGGATCCGGCCCACCCCGGCAAGTCCAACATGGTATGGACGGCCGGCCACTGCGTGCACGCCGGCAAGAGCGGCGGCTGGTACCGCAACATCGCGTTCGTGCCGTCGTACAACGACGCGGGGATGTCGACCGCGGAGATCAAGAACGCCACGCGGGAGGAGGTCGCTCCGTACGGCGTCTGGTGGGCCGACTGGGCGCAGACCTCGGACCAGTGGATCGCTCAGGGCGGTGCGACGGGCGGGGACGGCGCCTCGTACGACTTCGCCGTGCTGCATGTGAAGCCGGAGGAGGGCAGCAACGGCAAGTCCCTGGAGGAGATGGTCGGTTCGGCCCTCCCGGTGGACTTCAACGCCCCCGCCGTCCCCGAAGTGGACAGCATCAAGGCGATCGGCTACCCGGCCGCCGCACCGTTCGACGGCCAGAAGCTGTACCAGTGCCAGGACAAGCCGGGTCGGCTGTCGCTCAAGACGTCGGACCCGACGATGTACCGCATCGGCTGCACCATGACCGGCGGTTCGTCCGGCGGCGGCTGGATCGCGTCGGGCTCGGACGGCAAGCCCGCGCTCGTGTCCAACACCTCCATCGGGCCGGTGGAGTCGGGTTGGCTGGCCGGTCCGCGGCTCGGCACGGACGCCAAGGTCGTCTTCGACGGGGTGAGCGAGAAGTTCGCCGGTCAGTGACGGCACCGTAGGCACCGGCGGCGGTGGGTCGTGGAGGGAAACCTTCACCGCCTCACCGCCGTTCGCCCTCAACTCCACGGGCATAGTGGGGTGTCGCGTCCGAGGGGCGGCACAAGAGTGCTGCGCGCCCCTTCGTGACCAGCATCTGGCATCTCAGAACCGCCACCTGCCATCAGCCACGACGGCACAGCACGCTCCAACGGGGGTCACCGCACCATGCGTTCCACACCTACGCCCACAGTTCCACGCCGCAAGCGGCGCTCCGTCCTCGCTGCCACCTGCCTCGTCGCCGCCTTGGCGCTCACCGCGACCGCCTGTGGCGGCTCGGTGGAGGACTCGGCGAGCGACAAGGCCGCCGCGGCCGCGTCCCAGGCCGCCGACCTCGGTAATGGCGACGGCAACGGCAACGGCAAGATCCAGATCCCGACCGACATCGCCGACAAGCTCAAGGAGCACGGCATCGATGTCGACAAGTGGACCAGCGGCGGCTGGCAGGACTGGGACAAGGACAAGTGGCTCAGTGAGGCCAAGGACTTCGTCAACCCGGTGATCGAGGGCCTGTGGAAGCCCGACCGGATGCAGTCCGCCAAGGAGGCCAACAAGACGGTCACCACGCAGGACGCCTCGGCCGACCAGGGCGTGAGCGACCCGGAGCCGGCGCCTGTGCAGGCCACGGCTGAGAAGACGCCGTACCACGAGAACGCCGCCCCCGTCGGGAAGGTCTTCTTCGACTCCCCCGACGGCCCGGCGGTCTGCTCCGGCACGGTCATCAAGGATGTCAACCACCCCGGCAAGTCCAACCTCGTCTGGACGGCCGGCCACTGCGTGCACGCCGGTGGCAACGGCGGCTGGTACCGCAACATCGTCTTCGTGCCGGCCTACAACGACCTCGGCAAGTCCGCGGCGCAGCTGGGCAACGCGAACTCCTCGGAGATCGCCCCGTACGGCAACTGGTGGGCGGACTGGGTCTCGACGTCGAACGAGTGGATCCAGGGCGGCTCGGAGACCGGTGGCGCGGGTGCCGCGTACGACTACTCCGTGCTGCATGTGAAGCCGGAGCAGGGCTCCAAGTCGCTCGAGGAGACGGTCGGCGCCGCCCTGGACGTGGACTTCTCCGCCCCGTCCGCGACCGAGGCCGGCACGATGGGCGCCTGGGGCTACCCGGCGGCACCGCCGTACAGCGGCCTGCAGATGTTCAAGTGCCTCGACCAGCCGGGCCGGTTCTCGCTGAGCCCGACCCTGCCGACGATGTACCGCATCGGCTGCACCATGACAGGCGGTTCGTCGGGCGGCGGCTGGTTCCGGGTGGTGGGCGGCACGACCAAGCTGGTGTCGAACACCTCGATCGGCCCCGAGGACAACACCTGGCTCGCGGGCCCGCAGCTGGGAGCGGGCGCCGAAGCGGTGTACCAGCACATGAGCAAGACATACGGCGGTCGGTGACAGCCAAGGCCTGAGCCGCACGCGCACGGAGCTGCACGCGCGGAGCTGCACGAAAGGCCCGCCCCCTGCGAGAGAGGGCGGGCCTTCGGCGTTTCCACGGCAACTCAGGCCGCCGTTCCCTGACGGTCAGGCGGCCGCGTTACGACACGGCTCAGGCGGTCGGCGCCGGAACGTACGGCGCGAGATCCGCCGCCAGTTCCTCGTGCACCCGCACCTTGAGCAGCGTGCCCTCCGGGGTGTGCTCCTCGGAGATCACCTCGCCCTCGGTGTGGGCGCGGGCCACCAGCTTGCCGTGCGTGTACGGCACGAGCGCCTCGATCTCGACGGACGGGCGGGGCAGCTCGTTGTCGATCAGGGCGAGTAGCTCGTCGATGCCCTGGCCGGTGCGTGCCGAGACCGCGATGGAGCGCTTCTCGATCCGCATCAGCCGCTGCAGCGTCAGCGGATCGGCCGCGTCCGCCTTGTTGATCACGACGATCTCCGGTACGTCGGTGGCGCCGACGTCCCTGATCACCTCGCGCACGGCGGCCAGCTGCTCCTCCGGGTCGGGGTGCGAACCGTCCACCACGTGCAGGATCAGGTCGGACGCGCCGACCTCCTCCATCGTGGAGCGGAACGCCTCGACCAGGTGGTGCGGCAGGTGTCGTACGAAGCCGACCGTGTCGGCCAGCGTGTACAGCCGTCCGCCCGGGGTCTCGGCCCGGCGCACGGTCGGGTCGAGGGTCGCGAACAGGGCGTTCTCGACCAGCACGCCCGCGCCCGTGAGGCGGTTGAGCAGGGACGACTTGCCGGCGTTGGTGTAGCCCGCGATGGCGACCGAGGGCACCTTGTTGCGGCGGCGCACCTGGCGCTGGATCTCGCGGCCGGTCTTCATCTCCGCGATCTCACGGCGCATCTTCGCCATCTTCTCGCGGATCCGCCGCCGGTCCGTCTCGATCTTGGTCTCACCGGGACCACGGGTGGCGAGGCCGCCGCCCTTGCCGCCGCCCATCTGCCGGGACAGCGACTGACCCCAGCCTCGCAGCCTCGGCAGCATGTACTGCATCTGCGCGAGCGCGACCTGCGCCTTGCCCTCTCGGGACTTGGCGTGCTGGGCGAAGATGTCGAGGATCAGGGCCGTACGGTCGATGACCTTGACCTTGACGACGTCTTCGAGGTGGATGAGCTGGCCCGGGCTGAGCTCACCATCGCAGATGACGGTGTCGGCGCCGGTCTCCAGCACGATGTCCCGCAGCTCACCGGCCTTGCCGGAGCCGATGTAGGTGGCCGCGTCGGGCTTGTCGCGGCGCTGGATCACACCGTCGAGCACCAGCGCGCCCGCGGTCTCCGCTAGGGCGGCGAGCTCCGCGAGGGAGTTGTCCGCGTCCTGCGCGGTCCCCGAGGTCCAGACGCCGACGAGCACGACCCGCTCCAGGCGCAGCTGGCGGTACTCGACCTCGGTGACATCCTCGAGCTCGGTGGAGAGGCCCGCCACGCGGCGCAGAGCCGCGCGCTCGGAGCGGTCGAACTGGTCGCCGTCCCGCTCTCCGTCGATCTCGTGGCTCCAGGCGACGTCCTCTTCCATCAGGGCATCGGCCCGAAGACCTTCGGGATAGGTGTGCGCGAAGCGCTGCGTGTCCTGGGAAAAGGAAGAAGAGGAGGTCATTGGGTCCTTACGTCGATGGGAATCCGTTTGCGGCGACGGTGGCAGTGACTCCGGCTCTTCGGAGCGAGTCCGTAGCACCCGGAAACTGTCCGTCACTACTCCCAACGCACGAGGGCCTCGCGGGATTCCCGCGCCCCGTGCCGTACCGTGCCGACCTGAAGATGGTCGCACGGCACGGCACGTCTCGTCACCGTCTTATTTGCCGGTCGCCCTGCTCCCGCCTGCCTTCTCCGCAGAGGCCTTCTTCGCAGAGACGTTCTTCGCAGGTGCCTTCTTCCCCGTGGCCTTCTTCGCCGCGGCCTGCGCCCCGGTCGGCTTCTGGGGGTCCGCGGACTTCCACTCCGGCTGACCGGGCATCGGCGGGGTCTTCTCGCCGTACAGCCAGGCGTGCATGAACCCGTCGAGCTGCCGTCCGGAGATGTCCTCCGCGAGCGCCACGAAGTCCGCGGTCGTGGGGGAACGGTCCTTGTACCGGTGGACCCAGGTGCGTTCCAGGCGCTCGAAGGCGGGGGCGCCGATCTCCTGACGCAGGGCGTACAGGACCAGGGCGGCGCCGTCATAGACGTTCGGCCGGAAGATCCCGTTCTTCTTGCCGGCCGCGGCCGCCTTGGGTGCCGCGGGAGGCCCGCCGGCCGCCCGCCAGCGGTCGGAGGCGGCGTACGCGGCCTTCATCCGCGCCTCCATCGGCCTGCCCGCCTTCTCCGCCGCGTACAGAGCCTCGTACCAGGTGGCATGCCCCTCGCTGAGCCACAGGTCGGACCAGGTGCCCGGGCTCACGCTGTCCCCGAACCATTGGTGCGCCAGCTCGTGCACCATGATCGACTCGACGTACCACTTCGGGAAGGCGGACTGTGTGAAGAGGTCTCTCTCGAAGAGGGAGAGCGTCTGGGTCTCGAGTTCGAAGCCGGTGGCGGCCTCGGCCATGAGCAGGCCGTACGTCTCGAAGGGATACCGCCCGATCTTGCTCTCCATCCAGGAGATCTGGCCCGGCGTCTTCTTCAGCCACGGTTCGAGCAGCTCGCGGTCCTTGGCGGGCACGACGTCCCGTACGGGCAGTCCGTGCGGGCCGGTGCGATGCACGACCTTGGAGCGGCCGATGGACACCTGGGCGAGCTCGGTGGCCATGGGGTGGCGGGTGCGGTACGTCCATGTCGTCGCGTCGCCCGCGCGGTCCACGTCGGTCGGCAGGCCGTTGGCGACGGCGGTGTAGCCGTTCGGCGCGGTGACCCGGATGGTGAACATCGCCTTGTCGGAGGGGTGGTCGTTGCACGGGAACACGACGTGCGCGGCATCGGCCTGGTTGGCCATGGCGAGGCCGTCCGAGGTCCGCACCCAGCCGCCGTCCCGGCTCTTGCCGTACACGGGATCGCTGGTGTGCCGCACGGTGATCCGCGTCCAGCTGCCGTCGGGCAACGGCTCCCCGGGCGTGACGACGAGGTCCTCACCGGCGCTGCGGAACGTCGCGGGCGCCCCGTCGACCTCGACGGACTCGACCTTGCCGTGGGCGAAGTCCAGGTTGACGCGGTCCAGGTCCCTGGTCGTCCAGGCGTCGATCGTGGTGACGGCCTGGAGCGGCTTGCTGTTGGAGCCGGGATAGGTGAAGGAGAGGTCGTACGAGGCCACGTCGTAGCCGGGGTTCCCCAGATGCGGGAAGAGGCGGTCGCCGACGCCCAGGGGTTCCGCGGGGGCGCTCGCGGCGAGGAGGCCGAAGGATGCGGTGAGGGCGATCAGGGCGGACACCTGGGCCCGTCGGCGGGATCCGGGGCGGGTGCGAGGAGCGCCAGGGACTGGTCGCTGAGCCTCGGTGCGGGGGGTGAGCAGCATGCACCACGGCTATCAGCGCGCGCGTGCGAGGCGTCGACGACGCGCGACCGGCACACCCGAACGGGTAGGTCAGGTGGGTGCACACACGGTGGCCTGGCGATTCTCCGCGCGCCGTCACGCCCCCTGCGTCTGCGGCTGCGCCCTGCTCACGTCGTACACGCCCCCCACGTTCCGCATGGCCCGCATGAGCCCCGGCAGCATCGCCGCGTCCGGGAGTTCGACCGTGTACGTGTGGCGTACGCGCTGCTGGGACGGGGGTTCGACCGTCGCCGAGACGATCTCCGCGCCCTCTTGGGCCATGGCCTCCGTGAGGTCTGCCAGCAAGTGGGGGCGAACGAACGATTCGGCGACCAGGGTGACCCGGCACTCGGTGGTGTCCCCCCAGCGCACGCCGACCTCGGCGCGCCCGGTGCCTTTCATCCGTGCCACCGCGGAGCACTCGACGCGATGAACCGTCACCACGCCGCCGCGCACGGCGAATCCGGTGACGTCGTCGGGCGGTACGGGGGTGCAGCAGCCGGCGAGGCGTACGGTCGCGCCGGCTCGGTCGACGAGTACGTTGCCGCCGCCGGACCGACCGGCCGGACCCTCCGCGCCCAACCGCAGCGCCGGCCCCTCCGGGGCAGCCGCCTGATACAGGGACCCCTCCGCCGCCCCCCGGAAGGCCACCTCGGCGTCCTTGACCTCCGAGTCCCCGTGCGCGGGGTGCGCGGCCAGCCACCGTTGGATGGCGATCCGGGCGGCGGCCGTGTGAGCGTGCTCCAGCCACTCCCTGGAGGGCTCCGAGGCAGGGTCCTGGCCCATGAGGAGCTGGACGGTGTCGCCGTCCCGCAGAACCGTGCTGAGGGTCGCCAGGCGGCCGTTGACGCGGGCGCCGATGCACGCGTGCGCGTCCTCGCCGTACTGCGCGTACGCGGCGTCCACACAGGTCGCGCCCTCGGGCAGGCCCAGGGTGCCGCCGTCGGGCCGGAAGACGGTGATCTCGCGGTCCTGGGCGAGGTCCTCGCGCAGGGTGGACCAGAAGGTGTCCGGGTCGGGAGCGGCCTCCTGCCAGTCGAGGAGGCGGGAGAGCCAGCCGGGGCGCGTGGGGTCGGCGCGCTCGCCGTCGCCGGCGGCGACCTGCTCCTCCGAAGGAGGAGCGTAGGGATTGCCGAGCGCGACGACACCGGCCTCGGCGACCTTGTGCATCTGGTGGGTGCGGATGAGGACTTCGGCGACCTGGCCGTCCGCGCGGGCGACGGCCGTGTGCAGCGACTGGTACAGGTTGAACTTGGGGACGGCGATGAAGTCCTTGAACTCCGAGACGACGGGCGTCATACAGGTGTGCAGTTCGCCCAGGACGCCGTAACAGTCCGCGTCCTCGTTCACCAGCACCAGCAGCCGCCCGAAGTCGGCGCCGCGCAGCCGGCCGCGCTTGCGGGACACGCGGTGCACGGAGACGAAGTGCCGCGGCCGGATGAGGACTTCGGCCGGGATGTCGGCCTCGCGCAGGACCGTGCGCATCTCGTCGACCATCTCCGCGAGCGGATCGTCGGCGCGCGAGGCGTTTTCGGCGATCAGCTCCCGGGTGTGCTCGTACTCCTCGGGGTGCAGGATCGCGAAGACGAGGTCCTCCAGCTCCGTCTTGAGCGCCTGGACGCCGAGTCGCTCGGCGAGTGGGATGAGGACGTCACGGGTGACCTTGGCGATGCGGGCCTGTTTCTCGGGGCGCATCACGCCGAGGGTGCGCATGTTGTGCAGCCGGTCGGCGAGTTTGATCGACATCACGCGGACGTCGTTGCCGGTGGCGACGAGCATCTTGCGGAAGGTCTCGGGCTCGGCGGCGGCGCCGTAGTCGACCTTCTCCAGCTTCGTCACGCCGTCGACGAGGAAGCGGACCTCCGCGCCGAACTGCTCGCCGACCTGATCGAGCGTCACGTCCGTGTCCTCGACGGTGTCGTGGAGCAGAGAGGCCGTCAAGGTCGTGGTCTCGGCGCCGAGTTCGGCGAGGATCAGGGTCACCGCGAGCGGGTGGGTGATGTACGGCTCGCCGCTCTTGCGCATCTGGCCGCGGTGCGAGGACTCGGCCAGCACATAGGCGCGGCGCAGCGGTTCGAGGTCGGCGTCGGGATGGTGGGCCCGGTGGGCGTCGACGACATGGCCGATCGCATCGGGCAGCCGACCGCGCGAGGCGGGGCCGAGCAACGCCGCCCGGCCGAGACGGCGCAGGTCGATGCGGGCGCGGGCCTTCCTGCGAGGCACCGCAGGCGTCATCGCGCCCGCTACCGGGCCTGGCGTCGCGGGATTCGTGGCCTCCGCACTCATGGGCACCTCCGGCTGCGTGGACCGGCGAACGGGGTGCCCCATGGCGGACACGGCTCAGGGGATGGCGACATCTCCCCCGTCCGGGCCGGTGCTTGATGCTACCGAGCCCATCACGTGCGACTGACCGCCTCTCGCCGAGCGTGAAACGGATCACCCATTCGAGCGAGGGTTCATGGGTTTACGTGTTTGCGCCACACGGCAGGCCACTGTTCGCGATTTCGAACGAACTCAGGGCTGCGACCGCCTCACTCCCGGGCGACGACCCGCTCCGGGCTCGGATGCCGAACCACGGAATCGCTCAGCTAACGAACGTTTCCAGCCACGCCCCATCGATCTCACCCTCGGCCACGATCACCGCGGGGCCGGTCATCTCGATCTCGCCGTCGGGCTGCTCGGTGATCACCAGGGTGCCGCCCGGAACATCGACGGTGTACGTCGCGGGGGTGCCGGTGACCGCCGGGTCGGCCCCGTCCCGTCGCGCGGTGGCCACGGCGACGGCGCACGCGCCCGTGCCGCACGACCGGGTCTCGCCGGCACCGCGCTCGTGCACGCGCAGCGCCACGTGCCGGGGTCCTCGGTCGACCACGAACTCCACGTTGACCCCGTCCGGGTAGGCCGAGGCCGGGCTGAACGGCGGCGCGGAGTACAGGTCGCCGGCGTGCGCGAGGTCGTCCACGAAGGCGACCGCGTGCGGGTTGCCCATGTTCACGTTCCGCGCGGGCCAGCTGCGCTCACCGACGCTGACCGTGACGTCCCCTTCGGGGAGCAGCGCCTTGCCCATGCCGACCGTGATGTCACCCGCGTCGGCGCCGCCATGGGAGGCGGTCTTGGCGATGTGCACGGTCTTCACGCCCCCGCGCGTGGCGACCGCGAGATCGCCCTCGGAGGCGTATCCGGCGCGCTGGAGGTAGCGCGCGAAGACGCGCACGCCGTTGCCGCACATCTCCGCGATCGAGCCGTCGCCGTTGCGGTAGTCCATGAACCACTCGGCCTCGGCCGCCATGTCCTTGGCCTCGGGGTGCGCCGCGGACCGCACGACGTGCAGCAGGCCGTCACCACCGATGCCCGCGCGGCGGTCGCACAGCGCGGCGACGGCGGCCGGGGGCAGGTCGATGACGTTCTCGGGGTCCGGGACGATCACGAAGTCGTTCTCGGTGCCGTGACCCTTGAGGAAGGCGATCCGCGTGCTCATTCCTCGATCGTACGGTGCCCCTACGACAGACCCGTAAAGAGAGCCCTCACCGCCGTAAAGAGAGTCCTCATCGCAGGCGAGCGACTCGCCACACGGCCAGGACGACAATCGCGGCGACGAGCAGGACGTACGCCATCACGACCCGCCAGTCCGGTCTGCACCCGGAGCCCCGCTGCGGCAGTCCGGGCCAGGTGTAGCCCACCCGGCGGGCGGCCATCATGCCCCAGCCTGCCGCGCAGGAGCAGATCAGCAGCCCCAGCATGGCGATCACGGCCCCGCTGTCGCCGAAATCGAAGGCCAGCGGGAACGCGAACATCAGGGAGCCGACCGCGGCCAGGGACACGATGGGCGCGAGCTGCCAGATGCGCAGTCGGCGCTGCGGACGCAGCTCGACCTCGACTTCCGGGCCGCTCGCGTACATCTCCTCGGGCTCGGGGCCGTCGTCGGTGACGCCGCCCTCGGTCTCGTCGATCCCGTCCGGCCCGTCGGGGCTCAGGCGGTCGCCGTCCCGCTCCGGTTCGTCCCGGTCAGCGGTGACGTTCTCGGTGCCTTGTGCGGTGTCGCGAGGGCCGGCCTCCATCGCCACGCGCCCTCCCAACTCGGACTCCACTTGGTCGATCGAAGCTCGATGATGGCATGGCACCGAAGGCCGGGATGACGGCCGGAGCGTCCCGATGCCATCACGTGATCAGGCTGTAACCGGTCGTTCGACCAACGCCAGTGCGAGATGCGGAAGTTCTGTGAGATCCGCCGCAGCCCCACTTAGCCAGTGCACCCGCGGGTCGCGCCTGAACCATGAATCCTGGCGGCGCGCGAAGCGCTTGGTGGCACGTACGGTCTCGGCCCGCGCCTCTTCGAGGGTGCACTCCCCCGCGAGCGCCGCGAGCACCTGCTGGTAGCCGAGCGCGCGCGAGGCCGTACGCCCCTCACGCAACCCCTGCGCCTCCAGCGCGCGGACCTCTTCCACGAGCCCGGCGTCCCACATCCGGTCGACCCGGCGCGCGATGCGC
The DNA here is from genome assembly GCF_041261225.1 of Streptomyces sp. V4I8. Classification (GTDB taxonomy): domain Bacteria; phylum Actinomycetota; class Actinomycetes; order Streptomycetales; family Streptomycetaceae; genus Streptomyces. The sequence goes on along the minus strand of NZ_JBGCCN010000001.1, from coordinate 7,524,018 downwards.
TCGTCGAGCTCCGGACGGGCCACGTCGACGCCGATCTGGACCGTGTCGTAGATCGAGTCATGGCCGGGCAGGTTGGCGGTGAAGGGCTTGCCGGTGATCTCGATCACCTCGAGAGCCCGGACGATACGGCGGCCGTTGCTGGGCAGGATCGCCTGCGCGGCCTCGGGGTCGGCGGCGGCCAGGCGGGCGTGCAGCGCCCCGGAGCCGCGCAGCGCGAGCTCCTCCTCCAGCCGGGCCCTGACCTCTGGGTCGGTGCCGGGGAACTCCAGGTTGTCGACGGCCCCACGGACGTACAGTCCCGAGCCGCCGACCAGGATCGGCCAGCGCCCTTCGGCGAGCAGCGCGTCGATCCGCTCCCGCGCGAGTCGCTGGTACTCGGCCACGGACGCCGTGATCGTCACGTCCCAGATGTCCAGGAGGTGGTGCGGGACTCCCGCGCGCTCCTCGGGCGTCAGCTTGGCGGTGCCGATGTCCATCCCTCGGTAGAGCTGCATGGAGTCGGCGTTGACGACCTCGCCGCCGAGCTGCCGGGCCAGGAAGACGCCCAGATCGGACTTTCCGGCCGCGGTGGGTCCGACTACGGCGATGACACGGGGGGCGAGGGGTGCGCTACTCACCGCCCCAGTCTCGCAAACCTCAAGGGGTGGACTCGAACGAGTTACGTGACGGCACACGCGCGGGGTCGTTGCCTGTTGCGAGGTTTCCGCCGCCGCTTTCGCGGAGGCGGCGACCCGGGGGCGCAAACGGACGCACCGGACGACGCGGGATTTCGCCCGCACGAGTAACGTATGGAGTGGATATGGGCGTTTTCGCACGAATTTTTCGGAGGTCGAAGGCCACGGAGGAGGCGTCAACCGTCGAGGCCCAGGCCGACACACCAACGGCCGAACCCGCGACGGAAGAGGCGGCGGAGGCGAAGGGGTCGGCTGAGACCAAGACCGAGGACGCTGCCGAGCCGTCGGCGGCGGAGCCCGACGCCGATGACGGCGTCGAGATCCCCAAGCAGCAGTCCGCCGACGAGGCGGCCGACAGCGAGGCCGGTGAGGGCGCCCGCACGTAACTGCCCCGCGCGGGAAGGTGAACGATGGGTCTGAAGGACAATTTGAAAGCCAAACTCGCCCCGGCCAAGGACAAGGTCTCCGGCCTCGCGCAGCGGCACGAGGGAAAGATCCAGCATGGCCTGGACAAAGCCGCGAAGGTCGTCGACGAGAGGACCAAGGGCAAGTACAGCCACAAGATCCACACGGGCACGGGCAAGGCCAAGGGCGCCATGGACCGACTCGCGCACAAGGGCGACGACACCGCGACCGGCAGCACACCGCCGCCGGGCGCACCCCCGCCGACCACCTGAACGGCACATCGACGGACGGCCGCGGAGCTTGACGGCTCCCGGCCGTCCGCCGTTTTGCCTTGGGCTGCGGCTTGTGGCTTTGGCTTGTGGCTTCGGCGCTGGGGGCTTGCTGTGCGGCCCCTGGCGTCCGGCGTGCGCTACGACCAGGTGGCGACCAGGTAGCCCACCCCGTACGGCGCGTCCTCGTACAGCAAGGCACCCGAAAGTCCCGCCTCCTCGGCGGCCCCCGCGAGGACCTGCCAGGGAGCCCGGCCCGAAGCCTTCAGCTCGCGGGCGAGCCCGGTGTCCAGCGCCTTCAGGGCGGCCACGTCCGCGCTGCCCAGCGCACGCGCGACGGACGCGTCGAACGGTGCCGCCCGCTCGTCGAGGTACCCGGGGGCCTTCAACGTGCGACAGGCACTGGCGTCGCCCATCGCCAGCAGTGCCACCCGCTCCGCCCGGGCGGCGATGTCCCTTCCGATTTCAATACACCGCTCGGCCTCAAGAGGTTCCCCCACACCGAGTCCCTCGATCGGGGCATCCGACCAACCGGTCCGCTCCAGCAGCCACGCGGCGACGGCGAGCGAGGACGGAAGCCGCAGCTCCGGCGGCGCCGGGGCGGCCGCATGTCCCTCGGCCCGGCCCAGCCGTACGTCGATGTCCACACCGAAGCCGCGGAACGCCCCCCAGGTCCCTTGCGGATACGTCGGCCGCTCCCTCTCTTCGGCGGGTCCGACGACCACGAGCCGGTCCGGGCGGGCGGCGGCGAGCAGGCCCAGCGCATCCGTACAGGCGGCCCGCGCGGCGTCCAGCTCGGGCGCGGCGCCCGCGGCGACCTGGGGCACCAGGAGAGGCGGACAGGGGCAGACCGCGGCAGCGACAAGCATGATCGGCAGCCTACTGCGGGCGTCCCGAGGCAGCCCGGGACGGCGTCCGGATCACCCGGGACGGCATCCGGATCACCCGGCACGACGTCCGGATCACCCGGGACGACGTCCGGATCAGGGGCGGCCGTGCTCTACACACGCTCCGCGAGCCGGTACCCCGGGCGGTAGGTGCCCAGATCACCCGCCCGCCCCTCCTCGGGGCCGGTCAGTCGACGGCACAGCCCGCGGTGACGGCCGGCAGCGGCTCGGGCACGCCCACCTTGGGCAGGCCGAGCAGGACGCCCGCGGGCTTGGCGGCCTCGGCGGCGTTGCGCTTCTCCCAGGCGTCGCCCGCGCGCGTGCGGCGCACGTTCAGGACGGGGCCCTCGGCGAGGAGGTGGTGCGGGGCGGCGTACGTGACCTCGACGGTCACCACGTCGCCGGGGCGGACCTCCTGCTCCGGCTTGGTGAAGTGGACCAGCCGGTTGTCGGGGGCGCGGCCGGACAGGCGGTGGGTGGCGCCGTCCTTGCGGCCCTCGCCCTCGGCGACCATGAGCTCGAAGGTGCGGCCGACCTGTTTCTTGTTCTCCTCCCAGGAGATCTCCTCCTGGAGGGCGACGAGCCGCTCGTAGCGCGCCTGGACGACCTTCTTGGGGATCTGGTTCTCCATGGTGGCCGCGGGGGTGCCGGGACGCTTGGAGTACTGGAAGGTGAAGGCCTGGGCGAAACGGGCCTCGCGCACGACGTGCAGCGTCTGCTCGAAGTCCTCCTCGGTCTCGCCGGGGAAGCCCACGATGATGTCGGTGGTGATCGCGGCGTGCGGGATGGCGGCGCGGACCTTCTCGATGATCCCCAGGTAGCGCTCCTGGCGGTAGGAGCGGCGCATCGCCTTGAGGACCGTGTCCGAACCGGACTGCAGCGGCATGTGCAGCTGCGGCATCGCGTTCGGGGTCTCCGCCATCGCCGCGATCACGTCGTCCGTGAAGTCGCGCGGGTGCGGGGACGTGAAGCGGACGCGCTCCAGGCCCTCGATGTTCCCGCAGGCCCGCAGCAGCTTGCTGAACGCCTCACGGTCGCCGATGTCGGAACCGTACGCGTTGACGTTCTGGCCGAGCAGGGTGATCTCGCTGACGCCCTCGGCGACCAGGGCCTCGACCTCGGCGAGGATGTCGCCGGGGCGACGGTCCTTCTCCTTGCCGCGCAGGGCCGGGACGATGCAGAAGGTGCAGGTGTTGTTGCAGCCGACGGAGATCGACACCCAGGCCGCGTAGGCGCTCTCGCGCCGGGTCGGCAGCGTCGACGGGAACGCCTCGAGCGACTCGGCGATCTCGACCTGCGCCTCCTCCTGCACGCGCGCGCGTTCCAGCAGGACGGGGAGCTTGCCGATGTTGTGCGTGCCGAAGACGACGTCCACCCAGGGCGCCCGCTTCACGATGGTGTCGCGGTCCTTCTGCGCGAGACAGCCGCCGACCGCGATCTGCATCCCGGGGCGCTTCGTCTTCATCGGGGCGAGGTGGCCGAGGTTGCCGTACAGCTTGTTGTCGGCGTTCTCGCGAACCGCGCAGGTGTTGAAGACGACGACGTCCGCGTCGCCGTCGGAGCCCTCGGGCGCGCGTACGTAACCGGCGTCTTCGAGCAGGCCGGACAATCGCTCGGAATCGTGGACGTTCATCTGGCACCCGTAGGTGCGCACCTCGTATGTCTTCACGTCCACTGCCGGGCTCCGGTCGCTGCTGCTCATGGGACAAGGGTATGCGGTCGTGTCAGCCCCTTGGCCCAGTGCCGGACGGTCACGCCCCGCCGGCGACCCATCCCTGCCGGCGCAGCACACTCGACACATCCGGTGCCTCGTAGTGCTCGCCCTTGAGGACCTTGCCGTCGGCTCTGCGGGCGACCCGGCCGTCGGGGCCCAGCTTGGTCATGTTGGAGCGGTGGATCTCGGTCAGTACGGCGTCGAGGTCGATGCCATGGACCAGGGCGGTGCCGTATGCGACGTAGACGACGTCCGCCAGCTCGTGCGCGAGCCTGTCGAGCGGGCCGGTGACGGCGACCTCGGCGACCTCCGCCGCCTCCTCGGCCAGCAACTCTCCACGGTGGGCGGCGAGTTCCGGAGAGACCTCGGTCGGCGTGCTGCGGGCGTCCAGGCCGAAGGCGAGGTGGAATTCACGGACCAGGTCGGCGGGAGAGGAGCTCATGCGCCGACTGTAGCGGCCGGGTCCGACAGTCCCCGCCGCGGCGGGGACTGTCGGACCCGCTCCGCTGTGAGCCCTGCCCTGGCCAGCACCGCGTACCGGCTGGCAGGATCGCGGCCATGTCCAAGGCATTCACCCGCATCAGCAGGCGCCGGGCCCTGCAGGGCTCGGCCGCCGGGCTCGTGACCCTCGGGTTGTTGCTGTGGTGGCTGCTGCCCCTGGGTGACGAGCCGCCGAGCGGGACGATCACGTTCAGCACGGGCACACGCGCGGGGGTCTACCAGGAGTACGGCGAGCTCCTGCGCGAGGAGCTCGCCAAGGACATGCCGCAGCTCAAGGTGCGGCTGACGACGAGCGCCGGGTCGCAGGAGAACGTCGAGCGCGTGGCGACCGGGGAAGCCGACTTCACCATCGCCGCCGCCGACGCGGTGGACACGTTCAAGATCGGCGCCAAACCCGTCACCGACCGGCTGCGCGGCGTCGCCCGCCTGTACGACGACTATGTGCAGCTCGTCGTCCCGCCGGACTCGGACATCCACTCCGTCGCGGACCTGAAGGGCAAGCGGGTGGCCATAGGGCTGCCCAACTCCGGCGTACGGCTGATCGCCACTCGCGTGCTGGAGGCCGCCGGCATCGACCCCGAGAAGGACATCATGCCCAGGTCGGACGGCATCGACACCGGGCCCGAGCGACTCGGGCACGAGCTCGACGCGTTCTTCTGGTCGGGCGGGGTGCCGACGGGCGGGCTGGAGGAGATCGCCGAGACCTCCGCGTTCCGGTTCGTACCGATCGACGACGCGGACCTCGTCGCCAAGGTGCACGCTCAAGGTGACGCGGCCCACTTCTACCGCGCGACCAACATGCCGGAGTCGGCCTACCCCAGCATCCAGGACGGCGACACCGTGCCCACGATCGCCGTGTCCAACCTCCTGATCACCCGCAAGAACATGGACCCCCGCCTCACCGAATGGCTGACCCGCACGGTGATCAAGAGCCGCGACCGCATCGGCGCCCACGTCCACTCCGCGCAACTCGTCGACCTGCGCACGGCGATCTACACCGATCCGCTGACCCTGCACGACGGCGCCAAGCGCTATTACCGCTCGGTCAAGCCGTAGGGCGAGCTGGGCGGAGGGAGGGCCGGGCGCGGAAGGGCCCTGCGGAGGGAAGGCCGGGCGCGGAAGGGCCCCGCAGAGGGAAGACCGGGCGCGGAAGGGCCCCGCAGAGGGAAGACCGGGCGCGGAAGGGCCCCGCAGAGGGAAGGGCCGGCCGCAGGGAGGGCCGACCGCCCGACAAGCCGTAGGAGAAGCCTTGGCGCGCGCCGAGCTCCCAGCTCGCCTGCCCCCCACCCAGCCCGCCTGCCCCAGCTAGCCCGCCGATCCGCTACGGCGTCGGCCCCGACCTCGGCACCGTCACCGTCACCCGCAATCCGTGGGGCTCATGACGGCCGTACGTGATGGAGCCACCGCCCGGCGCGAGCAGTGCGCGCGAGATCGACAGGCCCAGGCCCGAGCCCTTGATGTTCTGGTGCCGGCCGCTGCGCCAGAAGCGGTCGCCGATGCGGGCGAGTTCCTCGTCGGTGAGGCCCGGGCCGTTGTCGGTCACCTCGATCGTCGACGTTCTGCCGTTGGAGGTGACGGTCACCTCGACGCGCTCGTCCTGCGGCGTGAACTTGACCGCGTTGTCGATCACCGCGTCGAGCGCGCTGGACAGCGCCACCGGGTCGACCCAGGCGGTGGTGGGCGGACAGTTCCCCACCAGCCGCACACCCTTGGCCTCGGCGGTAGGCGCCCAGGCGGCGACGCGCTCGGAGGTCAGCGCGCCGACGTCGGTCAGCCGGAGATCGGCCTCGGTGTGCTCGGCCAGGGCAAGGTCGAGCAGGTCGTCCAGGACCTGCGCCAGGCGCTTGCCCTCGGCCTGCACCGAGGCGATCTCCGCATTGCCCTCGGGGAGTTCGAAGGCGAGCAGCTCGATGCGCAGCAGCAGCGCCGCGAGCGGGTTGCGCAGCTGGTGCGAGGCGTCGGCGACGAAGGCGCGCTGCTGCTCCAGCACGTCCTCGACGTTGTCCGCCATCTCGTTGAACGACCGGGCCAGCCGCCTGAGTTCCGGCGGACCGCTGGCCACCGCGACTCGTGACTTGAGGCGGCCGCTCGCGATCTCGTGCGTGGTGACGTCCAGCACCCGTACCGGCCGGAGCACCCAGCCGGTCAGCCGGAGGGCGGCCCCGACGGCCACCAGCATCGCGGCCGTCAGACCGGCGCCGATGATCAGCCAGCCCTGCAGGATTCTCGACCGCATCTGCCCGGTGGGCGAGTCGGTGACCACGACCGCGACGACGTCACCGTCCCGGATGACCGGCGAGGCGATGACGAGGCGGTTGCGCTGCCAAGGCCACACCTGCTTGGGGTCGTGGCTGCGCCGGCTGAGCAGCGACTCCTTGAAGGCGTCGCGCTCTTCGCCGGTGTCGGGCAGGAGCCAGGTCGTCGGACCGTTGGCCAGGGGCGTGTCATTGGGCAGGAAGACGCCGGCCCGGATGCCGTAGACCTCGTAGTAGCTCTCGAGTTCACGGCTGAGGATGCGCTGGTCGTCGCGGGATCCGGTGGTGGCGTCGGCGGCGGGCCGCGCGATGGCCGCGAAGTACGCCGTGTCGTCGATCCGGTCGACGACCACCTTCTGCTGCTGGGCCGAGGCCAGGCTGACGGCGAGCGGTACGCCGAGGGCGAGCAGCACGGCCGCCATCAGGACGATGAGCAGCGGGAGAAGACGAGTGCGCACCCTTGCCCGCTACGAGGCCGGGGCGACGAGCCGGTAGCCGACGCCTCGTACGGTCTCGATCAGCGCCGGCATGCGCAGCTTGGCGCGCAGGGACGCCACATGCACCTCGAGAGTGCGCCCGGTCCCCTCCCAACTCGTGCGCCACACCTCGCTGATGATCTGCTCCCTACGGAAGACCACCCCGGGGCGCTGTGCGAGCAGGGCGAGGAGATCGAACTCCTTGCGGGTCAGTTGGACAACCGAACCGTCAACGCTGACCTGGCGGGTCGGCAGTTCGATGCGTACGGCGCCCAGGCGCAGCACAGCGTCGCCGCCCGCGTCGGCGTCCTCCGGCACGGTGCGCCGGCTGACGGCGTGGATCCGCGCGAGCAGCTCTCCGGTGTCGTAAGGCTTCACCACATAGTCGTCGGCCCCCAGGTTGAGGCCGTGGATGCGGGAGCGGACGTCGGAGCGCGCGGTGACCATGATCACCGGCGTGCTGGTGCGCTTGCGGATCTTGCCGCACACCTCGTAGCCGTCCTGGTCGGGCAGGCCGAGGTCGAGGAGGACGACGCCGAAGCCGTTGCCCTCGGGGACGAGCGCCTGGAGGGCCTCCTCACCGCTACGCGCGTGCGTGACCTCGAAGCCGTGCCGTGCCAGAACCGCGGACAGCGCGGCCGCGACGTGGTTGTCGTCCTCGACGAGGAGCAGTCTCACCCCGGCCTCCTTCGGTTCATCGGCCGTACGATTCAGGTAGGTACACAGTGCGTGGACACGCGCGCGTGCAATATGGAAGTCACGCTGATGGACGAGGACGCCGTCAAGTGGGTTCCGGTTGCCGACGGCTTCCGTTATCCAGCCGGTACGCGCCCCGGTGTCAAGTGCTACGACACGTGTCCGATTGCTATCGGATCGTGATGCTCAGATTCACCTCAGAACTGATGACGCAGGTCGGATACGGTTACTACTGTCCTCCGAAACCGAGGAGGACGGAGCCTGAGAGCGATGACCGAAGTATCGGTGGCCAAGGAAGATGTGGCCGCGACCGGCGAGCTGGTCGTCCTGAAGAACGTGAACAAGCACTTCGGCGCGTTGCACGTGCTCCAGGACATCGATCTGACGATCGCCCGCGGCGAGGTCGTCGTGGTCATCGGACCCTCCGGGTCCGGAAAGTCCACCCTGTGCCGCACCATCAACCGCCTGGAGACGATCGACTCCGGCGCGATCGCGATCGACGGCAAGCCCCTGCCCGCTGAGGGCAAGGCGCTGGCCAAGCTGCGGGCCGACGTCGGAATGGTCTTCCAGTCCTTCAACCTTTTCGCGCACAAGACCGTGCTCGAGAACGTGATGCTGGGCCAGATCAAGGTCCGCAAGACCGACAAGAAGAAGGCCGAGGAGAAGGCCCGCTCCCTGCTCGACCGGGTGGGCGTGGGCAGCCAGGCGGAGAAGTACCCCGCCCAGCTCTCCGGCGGCCAGCAGCAGCGTGTGGCCATCGCCCGTGCGCTGGCCATGGACCCCAAGGTCATGCTCTTCGACGAGCCCACGTCGGCGCTCGACCCGGAGATGATCAACGAGGTTCTGGAGGTCATGCAGCAGCTCGCCCGCGACGGCATGACCATGATCGTCGTCACCCACGAGATGGGCTTCGCCCGTTCGGCCGCCAACCGGGTGGTGTTCATGGCGGACGGCAAGATCGTCGAAGAAGCTGTGCCGGACCAGTTCTTCAGCAACCCGCGCAGCGACCGCGCGAAGGACTTTCTGTCCAAGATCCTGCACCACTGACCGGACGCGGTCCTGCACCACTCAGGGAAGAGGTCCCGCACCACTGACGGACCCGATCCCGCACCACCGACGGACCGCTTCACGCACCCGACGACCTGCGTCACCCGCCGTTCCTGACGGCACGCATCTCTTCTTCACACAAAGGATGTTCACCATGAAGCTCCGCAAGGTCTCCGCCGCGGCCGCCGCTGCAATCGTTCTCTCGATCACCGCCACCGCTTGTGGTGGTGACGGCGACAGCGACAGCAACTCGGGCTCCGGTGGCGGCGACAAGATCAAGATCGGCATCAAGTACGACCAGCCGGGTCTTGGCCAGAAGGAGCCCGACGGCACCTTCTCCGGCTTCGACGTGGACGTGGCCACGTACGTGGCCAAGGAGCTCGGCTACGAGCCCAACCAGATCGAGTGGGTCGAGACCAAGAGCGCCGACCGTGAGAACGCGCTCGCCCGTGGCGACGTGAAGTTCATCGCGGCGACCTACTCGATCACCGACGAGCGCAAGGAGAAGGTCGACTTCGCCGGCCCGTACCTGCTGGCCCACCAGGACCTGCTGGTCAAGAGCGACTCGGACATCACCGAGGCCACCGACCTCAATGACAAGAACCTGTGCTCGGTGGTCGGCTCCACCTCGGCGCAGAACGTCAAGAACGACTTCGCCCCGAAGGCCAACCTCAAGCAGAACGGCGGCTACTCGGAGTGCATCGCCGCTCTGCAGAGCGGCGCCGTGGACGCCCTGACCACGGACGACTCGATCCTCGCCGGACTACGCCGCGCAGGAGCAGTACAAGGGCCAGTTCAAGCTCGCCGGCCTGAAGCTGAGCAACGAGAACTACGGCATCGGTGTGAAGAAGGGCGACACCGAGACCGTCAACAAGATCAACGCCGCCCTCGAGAAGATGGTCAAGGACAAGGCCTGGGACAAGGCGGTCGCCGACAACTTCGGTCCGGCCAACTACAAGAACGAGCCCGCGCCGAAGATCGGCGTCATCGTCAAGTAGCGCAAAGGTTCACCGGCGCGCCGCCGTCCACCGCGATCAGGGCGGCGGCGCGCCGCGCTATCCACGTACGCCACCCACCCGGAAGCGCGGGAGATCGTGTTCGACTTTCTTTCTGACTATGACAACCCGACCCTGTTGGGTGCCTTCTGGATGACGGTGAAACTCACCCTCCTGTCCGGCATCGGCTCCCTGATCTGGGGCACCCTCCTGGCCGCGATGCGGGTCAGCCCGGTCCCGCTCATGCGTGGGTTCGGCACGGCCTATGTGAACATCGTCCGGAACATCCCCCTGACGGTCATCATCATCTTCACGTCGCTCGGTCTCGCCGACATCTTCGGCATGACCATGGGCGCCTCCGACTTCAAGGTCCAGGGCTTCCGTCTGGCGATCCTCGGCCTCGTCGCCTACACCGCGGCCTTCGTCTGCGAGGCGATTCGTTCCGGCATCAACACCGTGCCGCTGGGCCAGGCCGAGGCGGCCCGTGCCATCGGGCTGACCTTCAGCCAGACCCTCCGGCTCATCATCCTGCCGCAGGCCTTCCGTTCGGTCATCGGCCCGCTGGCCAACGTGCTGATCGCCCTGACCAAGAACACCACCGTGGCGGCCGCGATCGGCGTGGCCGAGGCCGCCTACCTGATGAAGGAAATGATCGAGAACGAGGCTCAGACGGTGCTCATCGCCGCGGTCTTCGCCTTCGGTTTCGTGGTACTGACCCTGCCCACCGGCCTCTTCCTCGGTTGGCTGAGCAAGCGACTGGCGGTGAAGCGATGAGCTCCGTTCTCTACGACGCTCCGGGCCCCCGCGCCAAGCGGCGCAATGTGCTCATCTCGGTGGTCTTCTTCGCCCTGCTCGCCCTGCTCGTGTGGTTCGTCTGGGACGTCATGGACGAAAAGGGCCAGCTGAAGTGGGCCCTGTGGAAGCCGTTCACCCAGTCCGAGGCCTGGACGACCTATCTGCTGCCCGGTCTCGCCGACACGCTGAAGGGCGCGGCACTGGCCATGGTGATCGCCCTTCCGCTGGGCGCGTTCTTCGGCATCGCGCGCCTCTCCGACCACCGGTGGGTGCGGCTTCCGGCCGCCTGGGTGGTCGAGTTCTTCCGGGCGATCCCGGTCCTGCTCCTGATGTTGTTCGCCAACGAGTTCTACGACCGCTGGACGAACGTCAGCAGTGAACAGCGGCCCCTCTACGCGGTCGTCACGGGCCTGGTGCTCTACAACGCGTCCGTCCTCGCCGAGGTCGTACGGGCCGGCATCCTCTCCCTGCCCAAGGGGCAGTCGGAAGCCGCCATGGCCATCGGCCTGCGCAAGGGTCAGACGATGAGGACCATCCTGCTGCCGCAGGCCGTCACCGCCATGCTGCCGGCCATCGTCAGCCAGCTCGTGGTCATTGTGAAGGACACCGCGCTGGGCGGCGTGATGATCGGGTTCACCGAACTGCTGAATTCGCGCGCGACCATGGCGTCCTTCTACGGCAACGTCATTCCCAGCTTCATCGTGGTGGCGCTCATCTACATCGTGCTGAACTTCATCCTCACCAGCTTCGCCAGCTGGCTGGAGAAGAGGCTGCGGCGCAGCAAGAAGAGCACGGGCGCCGTCCTCAGCGCCGAGGACATGGAGGAGCTGAACCCGGCGGCGACGGGTGGCACCTACGGGACGGGCGCCGGCGGCTCCATCTGATGAGCGGCCCGAGGGCTGCCATCTGATGAGCAGTCAAGTGGCATGAACGACACGGAGGGCAGTGGCATGATCGCCACTGCCCTCCGTCACTTGACGCAAGCACCGGCAATGGGTTGCATACGTTCTGTGATCGTGCACCCTGCTCCAACCATCTGCTCACTCGCGTCCCTCGGGACACCGCTGCGGGCAGGGGGCGCCGCGCCGTGGACCCGGTGATCATCGTCGGAGCGGGGCCCGTCGGGCTTACGCTCGCCCTGGCGCTGGCCCGTCAGGAGGTGCCGTCCGTCGTCCTCGACGAGGGGCCCGGCAAGGACGAAGCCCGTCTCGCGCGCACCGTAGTCCTGCGCCAGGACACCACCGCCCTCATGGAACGCCTGACGGGTGTGCCGCTCGCCACGGCCGGCGCCCACTGGGCCGGATGGCGGGCTATGCGGCGCAAGCAGGTGATGCGCGAGGTCACGTTCGACGACGCCGCGGAGGAGGCGGAGGGACACGAGGGCGTCACGAACCCCGCCCCCCTGCACATCGCCCAGCACGTGCTGACCGGCGCCCTGCGCGCTGCCCTCGCCGACGAACGGCTCGTCAAGGTCGCCGTGGACAGCCGCCTGGACGCTCTCGAGCAGGAGGCCTCGGGCGTCACCGCGCACACCCGCGGCCCCCAGGGCACCTGGTGGCGCGGCAGTTACCTGGTCGGCTGCGACGGCCCCCGCTCGACCGTGCGCAAGCTCCAGGACATCCGCTTTCCCGGCCGTACGGCGGTGGAGCGACACGCCGTGGCCGCGCTGCGCACGGAACTTCCGTGGGACGGCCAGGCGTTGCTTCATCGGATGCCGCCGTGGCGGACATCCGGACCTTCGGGCGGGGAGGTCACCGGACGGCCGCTCCCGGACGGGGTGTGGCGCCTCGACTGGCTGCTGCCGCCGGGCAAGGACCTGGTCACGCCCGAGCTGCTGGTGGCTCGCATCCGCGAGACGCTCGCCGGCTGGAGCGGCGGGGAGACACCGCCGTACGAACTCCTCGACACCGGAGTTCACACGGTTCACCACCGTCTGGCTCGCCGCTGGCGCGTGGGCCGTGTCTTTCTCGCCGGGGACGCGGCGCACTGCCTCGGTACGCTCGGCACACATGGGCTCGACGAGGGACTGCGGGACGCCGACAACCTCGCCTGGAAGCTGGCGTCGGCCTGGCACCACGGGCCGTACGAGGCGCTGCTCGACAGCTACCAGGCGGAGCGGCGGGTGGCCGTCGCCGCCCGGCTGCGGGCCGCCGACCAGGCGCTTCCGCTGCTGCGCGGCGGCGGAGGGCTGCGCGCGTACGTTCCCGGTTCCGCCCGGGGCCATGACGCGCTGCTGATGGACGGCCATCTGGGGCAGGGAGCGATCGGTGCGCCGGGGACGTACGCCGACTCTCCGCTCGCGCCCGCGGACCTGGAGGGCGAGGTCCCGGTGGACACACCGCGTGGTGCGCCGGTCATGGATGTGCGCGTCACGGCGGAGGACGGCTCCTTCGTACGGCTGCGGGACCGGCTCGGGCGCGGTGCGCTGCTGGTCCTGCTGATCGCTCCGGGCACGGGCGTGTGGGAGCGCAAGCACTGGGCGACCGCCGGGATCATGCCGCGGCTGGCGGCCGCGGTGACGGCACTGCCGTATCCGGCCGAACTGCTGGTCGCGGAGAGCTACCCGGGGGCGTCCGCGCATTCGGTCCTGCTGGTGCGGCCCGACGGTCACCTTGTGACGGCGTTGAGCGGGGTGCGGCCGGCCGAACTGTACGCGGCGGCCGAGGCCGCGTTGGGGGGACCGGCCAAGACGGAGGCGCAAGCAGGGGTGGGTGCAGGCCGCTGACGTGGTGGTGAGTTGCGTCGTTCTCACACTTTGGCTGCGCCCAGGAGTCCATGGTCTACTCCGGATCTTGACTGCTCGACTCCCTGAAGGGGAGGGGATTCCTGGCTCAGGCCGCCTCTCGGAGCAGCGCTCCGGAAGGTCTTGCGCCCTCGACACCAGCCGGGTTCAGACCAGCCCGGACAAGCATCACACGGGCGGAGTTCTTATCCCTGGGGGACACGGCTCCGCACGCGGTGCAGGTGTAGGTACGTTCCGACAGCGGGAGTGCGTGCTTGGTTCTCGCTCCGCAGCGTCCGCAGTCCATGGTGGTGTGCGCGGGATGCACAAGGCGAACGTCCCGCCCGTGTTTGCGGCCCATCTCCAGCAGGGCCTGCTTAGTGGCGCCGATGGCGGCATCGGCCGCTTTACGGGCCATCGATGTCCTGGCGAGGAACTTCGGGCGGAAGTCCTCCACCGCGATGGCATCGTGGTCCGTCACGACCTTCTTCGCCCACTTGCGACCGGTGTCCTGCCGCTGCCGGGCGACCTTCTTGTGCGCCTTGGCCCGCAGCTTCTTCGCCTCGCGGTACCCCTTCGAGGCGGCATGCCCCTCGGCCGGTTTGCGGCGGGCCATCATCCGGTCGGATCTCGACAACTTCTGCTGGGCCTTCATCCCATGTTGGGGGTGGGGAAGGTCGTGCGTGTTCGAGGTGGTGGTCGCGGTCTCCTTCACACCCCAGTCGATTCCGATCACCGCGCCGGTGGCGGGCAGTGATTGGACTTCGGTGGGCACGACGAACGAGGCGTACCAGTGGCCGACGCTGTCCCTGTACACACGCACGGAAGACGGGGCGGCGGGCAACTCGCGGGACCACACCACGGTCAGCACGATGCCGCCCGCCAGGTGCAGGTGGCCGTCTTTGAGACGGAAGCCACGCTTGGTGTAGTTCAGCGTCGGGTCCGCTTCGCACTTCTTCTTCCAGCCGGGCATCCCAGCTCGCTGCCTGAGGGGCAGGCGCTCCATGATGTCCTTGCGCTTTGGCGCGCGACGTGCCGAAGTCCCGGATGATCTGCTGCTGCGGGACGCTGGCGCCCTCCCGCAGCCATGGGGTCACCCGCCGAGCCTCGGTCAGCATCCTGTCGAGCTGTGCCGGACCGCAGGTCTGCTTGTCCTCCGGGTGCGCCTTGTTGTGCATGTGCGCGGCTTTGGACTTGGCCACGCACTCGTTCCACACCCACCGACAGCGGTCCCACTCCGCAAGCAGTCGCGTACGGGCGGGCGACGACACGCGCAGCCGGTACGTGTACCGGGCATGCCCTCCCTCCTTCACCACCGGCACACCTCACCCTCCTTCCACGGCTTGACCCGCTCATCCCGGCTTCCTCGACAAGACCGTACGTGCGATATGCGCACACTCGTGCCCACTTGACGCCACGGTCACCGCAACCAGCGAATACGGGTGCGTGTGTTCGCTTTCTATCGCCTCCGCTGACCGCCTTGCGGTCGCTCCGTGCCCCAAAGGCGGACACGGCGACGCTCCGCCGTCGCCATCACAGGATGCGATTACTCCCGGTATGAACGCCGGAGTGTCCCCGCCAGAATCACATGACGGCGAGTTGACCGGTTCGCACCGTCATGGTGTACTCCCGCTCATGACCGACACCTGTGTGCGCCTGTGGCGGAGGGTCCATATGGACCTCGTCCGCTATGCGGGCTGCGTGTGTCGCCCGTCCTGCTGAACTCGCTCCCCCTTCTCCTCGCGCGCGCCGCTCCTGACATCTGATCCCTGTCGCCCGTGCTGTCGCGCGCTCTCGCGAACTCATTTCAGGACGGTGCCCGTGTCTGTGTCTCCTGCCGCCGTTGCCACTTCCCAGCCGGTTGTCACACCTTCCGCGCCCAATTCCACGCCGACGCAGGCGGACCTTCTCGACTTCGTACGGCGTACGGCCGCCGACGCCGACTTGATCGCCTCGCTCCCGCTCGACCCCGAGGGCCGTACCTGGGTACGGCTCGACGGCCCCGGCGGTAGCGAGGCCTGGTTGATCGGCTGGCCGCCCGGGACAGGCACCGGCTGGCACGACCACGCCGAGTCGGTCGGGGCCTTCGTCACTGCGGCCGGTGAGCTCAAGGAGAACGCGCTCGCCGTCCGGCTGCCCGCCGACGGCTGGAAGACGTTGGAACTGACGGACGGCGTGGACCGGGAACGGCGGTTGCCGGCCGGAAAGGGCCGCTCCTTCGGCCGTCACCATGTGCACGAGGTCCTCAATGAGTCGTCCGACCAGCATGCGATCTCCGTTCACGCCTACTACCCGCCCCTGCCGCGGATCCGCCGATTCAGCCGCAGCGGGCCGATCCTGCGCCTGGAGCAGGTGGAACGCCCGAAGGACTGGCAGTGAGCAGCGTGAGTGAGCGGCCGGTCGGCGGCGGTGAGTCGAAGGTACGGGCGGGCGGGGACGTGGGAAACGTGGATGAACAGCAGGTCGGCATCGACGAGCTGCTGGAGCGGGTGCGCGCGGGCTACATGCGGATCGAGCCGCAGGAGGCGTACGAGGCCGCCCAGTCCGGTGAGGCTCTGCTGGTCGACATCCGGTACGCGGCCCTGCGCGAGCGGGACGGTCTGATTCCGGGTGCCCTGGTGGTCGAGCGCAACGAACTGGAGTGGCGGCTCGATCCACAGGGCAGCCATCGCGCCCCCGAGGCAACGGGTCACGACCTGCGGGTCGTGGTGATCTGCAACGAGGGGTACGCGTCGAGCCTGGCGGCCGAGTCGCTACGGCGACTGGGGCTGCACCGGGCCACTGACCTGGTCGGGGGTTTCCAGGCATGGCGGACAGAGGGGCTTCCGGTGACGTCGGGGCCCCCGGCCCCCAACAGGGCCGCCTGATCACTACCCGCCCCCGAACGCGATGGGCGCCCCCGCGCGTTCACCGTGTCCGGGGCCGGAGTCCCACAGTCACCGGCCTTCGCCCACTTCCAGGCCGTCTACGGCTCCGTGGCCGTCGGGGTCAGTACCCCTCGTCCTCGAGGAACTCCGTGTCCTCGCCCTCTTCCTCCAGGGCCTGCCGGACCACCCGTAGGGCCATGCCCTCGGGGTAGCCCTTGCGGGCGAGCATGCCCGCGAGACGGCGCAGGCGTTTGTCGCGGTCGAGGCCGCGCGTGGAACGCAGCTTGCGGGCAACGAGTTCGCGTGCGGTCGTCTCCTCCTGCTCGGAGTC
The DNA here is from genome assembly GCF_041261225.1 of Streptomyces sp. V4I8. Taxonomy (GTDB): domain Bacteria; phylum Actinomycetota; class Actinomycetes; order Streptomycetales; family Streptomycetaceae; genus Streptomyces. The sequence continues at coordinate 7,507,384 of NZ_JBGCCN010000001.1, read as the reverse complement.
GAGCTGGGAGACAGCCGCGTCGATCAGTGTGGAGTCGACGCCCTTGGTACGCAGTTCCCGGGCGAGAGCGCGTCGGGCGAGCCCCCGGCCATGGTGCCGGGACTCCACCCAGGCGTCCGCGAACGCACTGTCGTTGATGAGGCCGACCTCCTCAAACCTCGACAGCACCTCCTCGGCGGCCTCGTCCGGGATCTCTCGCTTGCGCAGGGCGTCCGCGAGTTGTTTCCGCGTGCGCGGGGTCCCGGTGAGCAGGCGCAGACAGATCGCCCGCGCCTGCTCCACCGGGTCCCCCGGGGGCGTCCTCTCCTCGGCCCTCGACGAGGAAGAGGCACCTCCGTCCTCATTGGACGGCTCTCTGCGGCCGCGCCGACGACGCCCGCGTGAGCCGTCCGCGCCCCGAGCCTCACCACGGCCCCGGCGCGAGCCACCACGGGGTGCACCGGCGTCGTGCGCCGAACCGCCCTCCATCCATGCTTCGCCGTCCACCGCGCCATGGCCCGGTTCATCGCCATACGCAGGGCCCGACTCGTCGCTGTACGCCGGGCTCGACTCGTCGCCGTCCCGTCCGAAGGATCTGCCCCTGCCGTACAGCGCCGCGCCGTCGTCCTCCCGGTCCGCGTCATAGGCCGCGTCTCCTGCGTGGGCGTAACCGCCCATCCCGGAGGAGCCCTCGTCGCCGCCTCGTCCCCGCTTGCGCGGAGCGTCCGGGTAGGCGGCGTACTCGGCCCAGTCCGTTCGCCGTGTCAAGGGTCAGCTCTTGGCAGTCGCAGCCTTGGTCTTGGCTGCCTTGGCCGCCGGAGCGGGCACCGTCTTCGCGGCGTCGTCCGGGGTGGCGGAGACCGCGGCGTCCGCGCCCGGCTCGGCAGCAGGCTCCTCCGGACGCACGCCGACGCCCAGCTTCTCCTTGATCTTCTTCTCGATCTCGTTGGCCAGGTCGGGGTTGTCCTTCAGGAAGTTGCGCGCGTTCTCCTTGCCCTGGCCGAGCTGGTCGCCCTCGTACGTGTACCAGGCGCCGGCCTTGCGGACGAAGCCGTGCTCCACGCCCATGTCGATCAGGCCGCCTTCGCGGCTGATGCCCTGGCCGTAGAGGATGTCGAACTCGGCCTGCTTGAAGGGCGGCGCGACCTTGTTCTTGACGACCTTGACTCGGGTGCGGTTGCCGACCGCGTCGGTGCCGTCCTTGAGGGTTTCGATGCGGCGGATGTCCATGCGCACCGAGGCGTAGAACTTCAGCGCCCGGCCACCGGTCGTGGTCTCCGGGGAGCCGAACATCACGCCGATCTTCTCGCGGAGCTGGTTGATGAAGATCGCGGTGGTCTTGGACTGGTTGAGCGCGCTGGTGATCTTCCGCAGGGCCTGGCTCATCAGGCGGGCCTGCAGACCGACGTGGCTGTCGCCCATCTCGCCCTCGATCTCCGCGCGTGGGACGAGCGCGGCGACGGAGTCGATGACGATCAGGTCGAGAGCTCCGGAGCGGACCAGCATGTCCACGATTTCCAGGGCCTGCTCACCGTTGTCCGGCTGGGACAGGATCAGGTTGTCGACGTCGACGCCGAGCTTGCGCGCGTACTCGGGGTCGAGGGCGTGCTCCGCGTCCACGAAGGCCACCTGGCCGCCGGCCCGCTGTGCGTTGGCCACGGCGTGCAGGGTCAGGGTCGTCTTGCCGGAGGACTCCGGTCCGTACACCTCCACCACGCGGCCGCGTGGGATGCCGCCGACGCCGAGCGCGACGTCGAGTGCGGTCGACCCGGTGGGGATGACCTCGATGGGCTCGTTCGGCCGCTCGCCCATGCGCATGACCGCGCCCTTGCCGAATTGCCGTTCAATCTGTGCGAGTGCGGCATCCAGGGCCTTCTCGCGGTCGGTTCCTGCCATGGGTTCCACCCGGTTTGCTTGAGTCGATCGCTTCACGTCAAAGACGCTAACGCCTGCCACTGACAATGCGCCCCGACGCCCGTCCGGCCTGTGGATAACTCGGGAACTTCTCCATCGAAACCGTGGCGAAATGCCCGCCGAGTGTCTCGCCGGCGCCTCCATAAGAATGGATGTTCGATTTTTGTGTCAAGCGCACCATGCGCCCACCTACGAGACTACGTTCGCGGCCCGACACGGCCCCGGATCCCGGGCGGCCACCCTCCGGGCAGACCGCACCAGCCTGCCCGTGCGGTCACCCCCGGGCAGACCGCACCGGCACCCCGGCGACCGCACACTCTCCGGCGGACCAGCGCACCCCAGCAGGCCCGCACGCTCTCCTCAGCCGGAGTTCCCCGTGGAGCTCTCCCCAGAATCTCCCGTGGAGCTTTCGCCGGAGTCTCCCGTGGGGCTCTCCCCGGAGTTGCCCGCCTTCCGCCGCGGCTTCGCCAGTCCCGGCCGCCGCGGGGCCCACAGAGCACGCGCACGATTGACCAGACCCCGCCCCGCTCCCTGCCCCCGGTGCCCATGGACCCGGGGATCGTCAGTGACGTCGTAACGCTTCACGTACGCCCCCAGGAACGCCTGCAGCGTGGCGATCGCCGGGATGGCGATCAACGCGCCCACCGCGCCGAGTAGGGCAGTGCCCGCGACGACCGCCCCGAATGCGACCGCGGGGTGGATGTCGACGGTCTTCGAGGTCAGCTTGGGCTGGAGAACGTAGTTCTCGAACTGCTGGTAGACCACGACGAAGATCAGCACCCACAGCGCGTACCAGGGATCGACCGTGAACGCGATCAGCATGGGCAGGGCGCCCGCGAGATACGTGCCGATGGTGGGGATGAACTGCGAGACCAGGCCGACCCACACGGCGAGCACGGGCGCGTACGGCACGTCCAGGCTCGCCAGCAGGATGTAGTGGGCTACGCCGGAGACGAGCGCCATAAGGCCGCGCGAGTACAGGTAGCCGCCGGTCTTGGTGACGGCGATCTCCCACGCGCGCAGCACCTCGGCCTGCTTGGCGGGCGGCAGTACGGAGCACAGCGCGCGGCGCAGTCGCGGGCCGTCCGCGGCGAAGTAGAACGAGAACAGCGTGACCGTCAGCAGCTGGAAGAGACCGCCGAGGACCTGGGCGGACACGGCCAGGACCCCGGTGGCGCTGTTCTGCACGTAGTTGCGCAGCCAGTCGGAACGGAGCAGGCCCTCTTGGACGTCCACACGGCGCAGCTCGGTGTTGAAGTGCGCGTTGATCCAGTTGATGACCGAGTCGAGGTATTCCGGGAAGTCCTCGACGATCTTGACGATCTGGCCCGCGAGCATGGACCCCATCAGCGTCACGAACCCGGCAGACCCGATGATCACGGCGAGGAAGACGATGCCGGTGGCCAGTCCCCGACGCATACCGCGCGAGGCCATCCAGCTCACCGCCGGCTCGATGGCCAGGGCCAGGAAGAACGCGATGAGGATGTTGATCAGCAGCCCGGTGAGCTGGTGAAAGGCCCAGCTGCCCAGCTGGAACGCACCGACGAGGGCCAGCGCGAGCACCAGGGCACGCGGAAGCCAACGAGGCATGCGGGCGTCCGGCCCGGCGGCGCCCTCGCCCGGCGGTGGGGTGGGCGGCGTCGTGCCGAACGGCGATCCGTGCCGGGCGGGCTGCCCGGTCTCGTCAGTGCGTGCCACGGAGCAAGTGTCGCCCACGCCACCGACACCCGGCTGCCGTCCTGCGATCTTCGTGACCGGTCAGCGCTTCTCACCCGGAACGTTCATGACGGCGCAGACCACACGCCATACGTCCTTGGCCTCCCAGCCGGAGTTCAGCGCCTCGTGCACCGTGCGCCCCCCGAGCTCCGACATCACATGGTCGCGCGCGAAGGTGTCGGCGTTTCCCGGACCGAAATGGTCCGCCATCCGCTCCCAGAAGACCGTCAACCGCATGCGTCCAGTATCCCGCCCCTGAGAGTGGGCCTGCGCCGGGACCCCTTGTCGAGACCGCTTTCCGCCCTACGGTCTGTCGCATGCCCGAAACCGGAGCTTCCCCTCTCCCCCCGACGCCCCCGGCGCGCTCCCCGCTCTTCCGCGCCGAGCAGTTCGTCTGGCTCACCGCGCGCGTGCTCGAACAGCGCCTCTTCGCGTACCACTTCCTGAACGGCGCCGCCGACCCGGTCGAGACCGCGCTGGACGCCTACCGCAACGAGGACGGCGGATACGGCCACGCTCTGGAACCGGACCTGCGTGGCCCGGTCAGCCAGCCGCTGCACACCGGTCACGCACTCCACGTACTGGACGCCATCGAACGCTGCGGCGGACAGCGCGTGGACCGCGTATGCCGCTACCTCACCTCGGTCTCCACCCCGGACGGCGCCCTCCCGGCGATCCACCCCGGCCAGCGCGGCTACCCCGCGGCCCCCTCCATCCCGATCGTGGAAGACGCACCCAGCTCACTCCTGGCCACCGGGCCGGTCGTCGGTCTGCTGCATCGCAACGAGGTGTGGCACGCCTGGCTGTTCCGGGCCACGGACTTCTGCTGGCAGGCGGTCGAGTCGCTGGAGAAGTCCCATCCGTACGAGATCGAGGCCGCCGTGGCCTTCCTGGACTCCGCTCCGGACCGCCCGCGCGCGGAGGCGGCAGCCGACCGTCTGGGCCGTCTGGTGCGCGACCAGGGCCTCGCGGCACTGGACCCGGACAACCTCGACGCGTCCCCGGTCTCCCCCGGCTACGGCCCCGACGAGCACCACTTCCCGCACGACTACGCGCGGACACCGCGCTCCTTCGCGCGCGCGTGGTTCACGGACGACGAGATGAACCGCTCCCTCGACCACCTCGCCAGTGGGCAGCAGCAGGACGGCGGCTGGCCGGTCCTCCCCCACTGCTCGACGCGTGGGTGGTACCCCCAGCGCCGGTGGGCGCCGGGCAACACACTGGAGGCACGCCCCATGGCGACGATCGAGGCCTTACGCACGCTCCGCGCGTACGGCCGCCACATCGGCTGACAAGCCTCACCCACCCAGAGAACGCACCCCTGCCGTCACCACCACGGCCGCCGCGACGACAAGCAGGAACGGGGTCCGCGGCCCGCAGGACGAGCGCCACAGCAGCCGCGGCAACTCCAGCCGCCCTCGCGTCCAGCACCAACTCATGCCCGTCCCCGAACGTCTGCTGAGCCGTGAGGGCGGCAAGGAGGGCGACGGGCAACACAGGGCGGCAAGACGCCATACGACAAGACGCCGTACAACAGGCCTCTCCAACGCTCCCGCGCTCGCGGCGGGCGGCAGTCCGTTGACCGCGGCCGCCGCGACGCGGCCCCGACTCACAACGCACCCGGAGGCGCTACGCCCACCCCACCGAAGCCGACAGGCCGCCGCAGGCAGCCACGCGCACCCCGGCCAACCCCGTATACCGAAGCCATTTCCCAGCTCAGCCCCATTGTCAGTCCCCGGGTGCAGGATGGACGCATGGTCAGCAACCCGCACCGAGCCCTCGACGGCTTCTCCCCCGCAACCCGCGGCTGGTTCACGGGCGCGTTCTCCGCGCCCACCGCAGCCCAGGCAGGCGCGTGGCAGGCCATCAACGAGGGCTCGGACGTGCTGGTCGTAGCCCCCACCGGCTCCGGCAAAACGCTGGCCGCGTTCCTCGCCGCCCTCGACCAGCTCGCCTCCACACCCCCACCGGCCGATCCCAAGAAGCGCTGCCGAGTCCTGTACGTCTCCCCCCTCAAGGCCCTGGCCGTCGACGTGGAGCGCAACCTCCGCAGCCCCCTGACCGGTATCCGCCAGGAATCCGTGCGCCTGGGCCTGCCCGAACCCGAGGTGAAGGTCGGCATCCGCTCGGGCGACACCCCCGCCGCGGAGCGCCGGGCCCTCTCGACCCGCCCCCCGGACATCCTCATCACGACCCCCGAGTCCCTGTTCCTGATGCTGACGTCGGCCACACGGGACGCCCTGACCGGCATCGAGACGGTGATCCTCGACGAGGTCCACGCGGTGGCGGGCACCAAGCGCGGCGCCCACCTCTCGCTGACCCTGGAGCGCCTGGACGAGCTCCTCCCGAAGCCGGCCCGCCGCATCGGCCTCTCCGCGACCGTCCGCCCGGTCGACGAGATCGCCCGCTATCTCTCCCCTCGCCGCAAGGTGGAGATCGTCCAGCCGAAGTCGGGCAAGGAGTTCGACCTCTCGGTCGTGGTCCCCGTCGAAGATCTCGGCGAGCTCGCCGGCTCCCCGGTCGCCGACGGCACGGAAGGCGCGGAACGCCCCTCGATCTGGCCCCACGTCGAAGAACGCATCACCGACCTCGTCCAGGCCCACCGCTCCACCATCGTCTTCGCCAACTCCCGCCGCCTCGCGGAACGCCTCTGCAACCGCCTCAACGAGATCGCCTACGAGCGCGCCACCGGCGAAACCCTGGACGAGCACCACGCCCCGGCCCAGCTCATGGGCGGCTCGGGCGCGGTCCAGGGCGCACCCCCGGTCATCGCCCGCGCCCACCACGGCTCGGTCTCCAAGGAACAGCGCGCCCTGGTCGAGGAGGACCTCAAGGCGGGCCGCCTCCCGGCAGTCGTGGCCACGTCCAGCCTCGAACTGGGCATCGACATGGGCGCGGTCGACCTGGTGGTCCAGGTCGAGTCACCCCCGTCGGTCGCCTCCGGTCTCCAGCGTGTCGGCCGCGCGGGCCACCAGGTGGGCGCGGTCTCCACCGGCGTCGTCTTCCCGAAGTACCGCGGCGATCTGGTCCAGGCAGCCGTGGTCACCGAGCGGATGCGCACCGGTTCCATCGAGTCCCTCAAGGTCCCGGCCAACCCGCTGGACGTCCTCGCCCAGCAAGTCGTGGCCATGACGGCGATGGACACCTGGCAGTTCGACGACCTCCTCGCCACCGTCCGCCGAGCCGCCCCCTTCGCGTCCCTCCCCGAGTCCGCGTTCACCGCGGTGCTCGACATGCTCGCCGGCCGCTACCCGTCCGACGCCTTCGCCGAGCTTCGCCCGCGCGTGGTCTGGGACCGGGTCGCCGGCACGATCACCGGCCGCCCCGGCGCCCAGCGCCTCGCGGTCACGTCCGGGGGCACCATCCCCGACCGCGGCCTCTTCGGTGTCTTCCTCGCCGGAGCGGACCCCAAGAAGGGCGGCGGCAGGGTCGGTGAACTCGACGAGGAGATGGTCTACGAGTCCCGCGTCGGCGATGTCTTCACGCTGGGTACCAGTTCCTGGCGCATCGAGGACATCACGCGCGACCGCGTCCTCGTATCCCCCGCTCCGGGCGTGCCGGGCCGTCTCCCCTTCTGGAAGGGTGACCAGCTGGGCCGCCCGCTCGAACTGGGCCGCGCGGTGGGCGCGTTCCTGCGCGAGGTCGGCTCGCTGCCCAAGGACGACGCCCGCCTGCGCCTCCTCACGGCCGGCCTGGACGCCTGGGCGGCCGACAACGTGCTGTCCTACCTCGACGAGCAGCGCGAGGCCTGCGGCCACGTCCCGGACGACCGCACGATCGTCGTAGAGCGTTTCCGCGACGAACTCGGCGACTGGCGCGTCGTCGTGCACTCCCCCTTCGGCGCCCAGGTCCACGCCCCCTGGGCGCTCGCACTCGGAGCGAAGCTCTCCGAGCGGTACGGAATGGACGCGCAGGTCATGCACGCCGACGACGGCATCGTGCTGCGCCTGCCGGACGCCGACCTCATGGGCCTGGACCTCCTGGACCAGGAACCGACGAAGGCCGGCCGGGAGTACGACGCCGACCAGGCACCCGTCGGCGCGGCGGACGTCGTCTTCGACAAGGGCGACGTCGACCAGGTCGTCACCGACCAGGTCGGCGGCTCGGCCCTGTTCGCGTCCCGCTTCCGCGAGTGCGCCGCACGCGCGCTGCTGCTGCCGCGCCGCAACCCCGGCAAGCGCACCCCGCTGTGGCAGCAGCGCCAGCGCGCCGCCCAACTGCTCCAGGTGGCCAGTGAGTTCGGTTCGTTCCCGATCGTCCTGGAGGCGGTTCGCGAGTGCCTCCAGGACGTCTTCGACGTCCCCGGACTCGTCGAGCTGATGGGCGACCTCGAATCCCGCAAGGTACGCCTCGTCGAGGTCACCACCCCCGAGCCATCCCCCTTCGCCCGCTCCCTCCTCTTCGGTTACGTCGCCCAGTTCCTGTACGAGGGGGACTCCCCGCTCGCCGAGCGCCGCGCCGCGGCCCTGTCGCTGGACTCGCGGCTGCTGGCGGAGCTGCTCGGCCAGGCGGAGCTGCGCGAGCTGCTCGACGCCGAGGTCCTGACCGAACTGGAGCGAGAACTCCAGTGGCTGACCGAGGACCGCCGCGTCAAGGACACGGAGGGCGTCGCGGACGTCCTGCGCCTCCTCGGCCCCCTCACCGATGTCGAACTGGCGGAACGGGGCGCCGAACCGCACTGGGCCCAGGAGCTGGCCGGTGCCCGCCGCGCCATCAAGGTCCGCATCGCCGGCACCGACCACTGGGCGGCGATCGAGGACGCCGGGCGCCTCCGCGACGCCCTCGGCACAGCCCTGCCGGTCGGCGTTCCCGAGGCCTTCACCGAACCGGTCAAGGACCCGCTCGGCGACCTCCTCGCCCGCTATGCCCGCACCCACGGCCCGTTCACCTCGGCCACAGCGGCGGCCCGCTTCGGCCTGGGGGCGGCGGTCACGGACGGTGCCCCTCCATCGGCTGGCGGCGAGCGGCCGTGTCGTACAGGGCGAGTTCCATCCGGCCGGCATCGGCCAGGAGTGGTGCGACGCCACGGTCCTGCGCCGCCTCCGCCGCCGCTCCCTCGCCGCCCTGCGTCATGAACTGGAACCGGTGCCACCGGCCGCACTCGCACAGTTCCTCCCGCAGTGGCAGCACATCGGCAAGGGCCACGGGCTGCGCGGCATCGACGGACTGGTCCGCGCCATCGAGCAGTTGCAGGGCGCGTCCGTGCCCGCGTCCGCCCTGGAGAAGCTCGTCCTGCCGTCCCGCGTGGCGAACTACACCCCCGCGATGCTCGACGAACTGACCTCCGCCGGCGAGGTCGTCTGGTCCGGAGCGGGCTCGCTCCCCGGCAAGGACGGCTGGGTCTCCCTCTATATGGCGGACGCGGCCCCCCTGCTCCTGCCACAGCCCCATCCCCTGGAGCTGACGGCACTGCACCAGTCCGTCCTGGACGCCCTGTCCGGGGGCTACGGCCTGTTCTTCCGCCAGATTGCCGACCAGGTCCGCGCCACCACCCACCCCGACGCCACCGACCCCCAACTCGCCGACACCCTCTGGGATCTGGCCTGGTCGGGCCGTCTGACCAACGACACGCTCGCCCCCATGCGCTCCCTGCTGGGCTCCGGCCGCACCGCGGGCTCCACCGCCCACCGCGCCAAGCGCACGGTCCCGCGCGGACGCTACGGATCCCTCACGGCCGCCGCCCGCCCCGCCTCCCGCACGGGCCCGCCGACCGTCGCCGGCCGCTGGTCCCTGCTCCCGGCCCACGAGTCGGACCCGACCGTGCGGGCTCATGCCCTGGCCCGCACCCTCCTCGACCGACACGGCGTGGTGACCCGGGGAGCGGTCACCGCGGAGGGCGTCGAGGGCGGCTTCTCGGCGACGTACCGCATCCTGTCCGCGTTCGAGGACAGCGGCCAGGCGCGGCGCGGTTACGTGGTCGAGGGGCTCGGCGCAGCGCAGTTCGCCATGGACGGCGCGGTGGACCGCCTGCGCGCGGTGGCCAACGCCCGAGAGCGGGGCGAGGGGTTGCCCGGCCCAGCCGCTCGCGACACCAAGGGCGCCCCTGAGGGCTTCGGCGCACCTGACCCATTCGGGGCCTCCGACGGTTTCGGCAGCACCGGCGACTTCGGCTCGTCCGAAGACTCCCGCACCCCCGTGGCCGGCCAGGGGAACACCCCCGCATACGACAACCCGGACGGCACCCCCACCTACGACATCCCCGACCTCGACCACGACTTCCTGGACGCCCACCTCGGACCGGGCGACTACGTCTCGCCGCGCGACGTCGCCCCTCGGGGCGGCCGCCGCACCCCCCAAGGCCCCGCGTGGCAAAACGGCGGCACCCCGTACGGCTCCGCCCCCCACCGCACCCGCCCCGCCGCCGACACCCGAACCGTCGTCCTCGCCGCCGCCGACCCGGCGAACGCGTACGGCGCCGCCCTGGCCTGGCCCGAGCCCCCCACCGGCGCCGGGCACAAGCCGGGCCGCAAGGCGGGCTCCCTCGTGGTGCTCGTCGAGGGCGAGCTGACCCTCTACATGGAGCGCGGCGGCAAGACACTGCTGGCCTGGCCCGCCGCCCCGGACACCGAGCCCACCGACGACCCCCGCCTGCACGCGGCGGCGGAGGCCCTCGCCGCGGCAGCCCGCGCCGGCTCCCTCGGCACGGTCACGGTGGAGCGAGTGAACGGCGCGTCGGCGCTGACGTCCCCCATAGGCACCCTCCTGGAGGGAGCGGGCTTCATCGCGACACCGCGCGGCCTGCGGCTACGCGCCTGAGCCAAGCCCCCCCAGATGCCCGCGCCCACCGCGTGCCACCCTTGACCCATGCCCGAAGGAGACACGGTCTGGCAAACCGCGAAACGGCTGCGCACGGCCCTCGCGGGCGAGGTGCTGACCCTCAGCGACTTCCGGGTGCCGAAGTTCGCCACCATCGACCTCACCGGCCGTACCGTCCTGGACGTCACCCCGCGCGGCAAACACCTCCTCACCCGCGTCGAAGGCGGCCTGACAGTCCACACTCACCTCGGGATGGAAGGCTCCTGGCAGGTGTACTCCGACCGGCAGCGCTGGACGGGCGGCCCCGCCCACCAGATCCGCCTGATCCTCGCCGCCGCCGACGCCCGTCCCGCCCGCACGGCCGTCGGCTACCGCCTTCCCGTCCTCGACCTCCTGCGCACCGCCGAGGAAGACCGCGCCGTCGGCCACCTCGGCCCCGACCTGCTGGGCCCGGACTGGTCCCCCGACCGCGCCCTCGCCAACCTTCTGGCGGACCCCGCCCGCGCGCTCGGTGAGGCCCTGCTGGACCAACGCAACCTCGCCGGCATCGGCAATGTCTACAAAAGCGAGCTCTGCTTCCTGCTCCGCGTCACCCCCTGGCTCCCCGTCGGCGCGCTCCCCGCCGAGCACACCGCCCAACTGCCCGTACTCGCCAAGAAACTCCTGGAAGCCAACCGCGACCGCCCCATCCGCAGTACGACGGGTCGCCGCGGCCAGGACCTCTTCGTGTACGGCCGGGCCAACCGCCCCTGTCTACGCTGCGCCACCCCGATCCGCGCGGCCGACCAGGGCGACGGCTCCCGCGAGCGCCCCACCTACTGGTGCCCGAACTGCCAGGCGGGCCCGGCCCCGAGCGCCGCCGCCTCACGCACGGCTCCCCGCACCGCCCGGGACTCCGGAGGACCCAGCCCTCCACGCCGCACGACCAGTTGACGGCCCGTCAGAAGCACTCGTACCGTCCACTCATGGCCGTCAAGGCGTACGACCTCACCGGACGCACCGCATTCGTCACCGGCGCCGCCAGCGGCATCGGCCGCGCCTCGGCCGTTCTGTTCGCCGAAGCCGGCGCCGCCGTGCACTGCGCCGACCGTGACGCCCAGGGCCTGCACGACACGGCGACCCTGATCAAGGCGAGCGGCGGCACCGCCCGCACCCACCACCTCGACGTCACCGACCGCGAACAGCTCCGCCGGGCCGTCGCCTCCTGCGAGCGACTCGACGTGATGGCCGCGGTCGCCGGGATCATGCACAGCAGCCCGGTCCTGGAGACCCGCGACGAGGACCTCGACCGAGTACTGAACGTCAACTTCAAGGGAGTGCTGTACGCCTGCCAGGAGGCGGCCCGCGCGATGCTCGCCCAGCGCCGCAGGGGCAGCATCATCACCATGACCTCGGGCGCCGTGGACACCGGCGGCCCCGGCCTGCTCTGCTACGGCGCCGCCAAGGCGGCCGTCGTACAGCTGACGAAGACGCTCGCGACGGAGATGGGCCCGCACGGCATCCGCGTCAACGCGGTCGCCCCGGGCTGGATACGCACCCCCATGACCGACCGCCACGACACCGCCGCACAGACACAGACCGAGGCGTTCATGGCCCGGATGTCACCACTCGGCCGGGTCGGCGAACCGGAGGACATCGCGCACGCGGTGCTTCACCTGGCGTCCGACGCCTCGTCGTTCACCACGGGGCAGATCCTGCGTCCGAACGGCGGTGTGGCGATGCCGTGGTAGTCCGCCCCGTCTGCCAGGCGTGAGCCCACCGGCGCGAGTCGACGGCTCCCGCGGCCCGCGCCTTCGGCACACAGTGCACCGGCAGCAGGCTCAACCCCCACCCTCCCGCGGCGACGGCCGCCTCCAGCGCCCCCGCGCCGGGCGCCAGCGCGAGCCGTAGCACGGCCCACCACCACAGCGCCCCGAGCGCGAGAGTCACCCCCCAGCGCGCTATCGGCCGTGCCATCCGCTCACCTCCAGCCCGAGGCCAGGCCGCCCGTTCACCCGCCGGGAGGGCGCACCAGCGGCACACGGATGCAGCGCGGGCCAACGTCGTCACAGCGCGTCAGGCGCCGTCACACCCTCCACCATGACCGCCGGGCCACACACCGGCAAACGGACCGGGCGGACCGTGGAGACGGACTCGAAGGCCACCCGCACAGCACGAAACCCCGACCGCACTTCCCCAGATCTCCCTGGGGAAGCCCGGGCCGGGGCCTCACACAATTCCTCAGCGCGTGGTCAGACCACGCGCACCGTGGCCACCGTCAGGCGGCGACCACGTCCACCGCCTCGGAAGGCGCCTTGATGGTCACCCGTTCCGGTGGCACACCGGTCACCGACACGGAACCCAGCATCGGACGGACCGATGCCGGTACAGGCTCGCTGGGGGTGGCCGCAGCAGACTGGGCCAGCTCGGCGAGGGCGAGCTCGTCGCTCACTTCCCGCATGAGCTCGGACATCCGTACGTCCAGCGCGTCGCAGATCGCGGCGAGCAGCTCGGAGGAAGCCTCCTTCTGCCCCCGCTCCACCTCGGAGAGATAGCCGAGTGAGACTCGGGCGGACGAGGAGACTTCGCGCAGAGTACGGCCCTGGCGCTGGCGCTGCCGACGCAGCACGTCACCCAGCAGGCGACGGAGCAGAATCATCGGTGGCTCCCTCCTCGGACCGCGTAGCCGCATCCTTCACGCCCCACCGTACCGCCTTGCGCCGCGGCCGTGCGGGGAGCGATGTCGTGTTCACTCAGGGCTGCAAACATCAAAACCCCCCGTTCCGTTCCGTATCCTGTGTCCGCTCATTCCCACTGTGTTCGCTCGCAAGCTCCGTCAGGAGCAGTGCGAGTACGCTCCGTACACTCTCCATACGAATTTCCGCGCGGTCACCGTTCAACCGCAGGGCCTCCACTTTTCCGCCACCGGCAGAACCGGAACCGCGACCGGCAGGTCCGTCCACGGCCACGAAGACAGTCCCCACGGGCTGCCCGTCCTGCTCCTCGGGCCCCGCGACGCCGGTCGTGGCGATGCCCCAGTCGGCTCCCAGCGCCTTCCGCACGCCGACCGCCATCTGGGCCGCGACCTGCGGATTCACTGCTCCGTGCTGCTCCAGCAAGGTGGCGTCGACGCCGAGCAGCTCATGCTTCAGCTCGGTGGCGTAGGCGGTCACCGAACCCCGGAAGGCCTTGGAGGCCCCAGGTGCGGCTGTCATTTCCGCCGCAACCAGTCCGCCGGTCAGTGACTCGGCGACGGCGACCGTCTCGCCCTTCACTGCGAGTAGTCTCACCACGTCGGCGGCCGGGGAACTCACGCTTCCGTCTCCTCCAACGCGGCCTCGCGCTCGGCGATTCCCTGCCTGCGCAGCACAATGGCTTGTCTCACATAGTCGAGCCCGGTCACCACGGTCAGGACGACCGCCGCGGCCATCACCCACCAGCGCAGAGTGGCCAGCCACCCCGTCAGCGCCAGGATGTACATCCCGACAGCCACGCCCTGGATGAGGGTCTTGAGCTTGCCGCCCCGACTCGCCGGGATCACGCCGTACCGGATGACGATGAAACGCAGCAGCGTGATGCCGAGTTCCCGGCCGAGGATGACGCCCGTCACCCACCACGGCAGATCACCGAGGGCCGACAGACAGATCAGCGCCGCCCCCATGATCGCCTTGTCGGCGATGGGGTCGGCGATCTTCCCGAAGTCGGTGACGAGGTTGTATGTCCGCGCCAGGTGGCCGTCGAACAGGTCGGTGATCATGGCGATGGCGAAGGCCGCCCAGGCCAGGGAGCGCCACGCCGGGTCGTACCCGCCGTCGGCCAGCATCAGCGCGACGAACGCGGGCACCAGGACCAGCCGGAGCATGGTCAGGAGGTTGGCGATGTTCCAGACGCTGGCCTGGTTGACGGCCGCTGCCGCGATCTTCCCGCCGCGTGCGGACTTCGCACCCCCGGGGACACCCGGTTCGGCGCCCTCCGCCTTGAGGCCCGCGGCCTTGGACGAACTCACGGCGCCGGCCTTGCCTGCCGCACCCGCCGGGGAGGAGCCGCCCGCGGCGGACGCCGGAACTCCGGTCATCTGCCCGCCTCCTCACTACACGAGAGCATGCCCTGCAGCGGCTCGGCCACCAGGTCGACACCTTCCGTACCGACCACCTTCGCCTCGACCATACGACCGATACTCAGGCCCGCGCCGCTCGTGAGCAGCACCTGGCCGTCCGTCTCCGGCGCCTGGTGCGCACCACGGCCGTACGCGCCCTCCGCCGAGTCATCTGCCTCCACCGACTCGACGAGCACATGCACGGTCTCCCCGACGCGCTCCTCGGCCCGCTGCGAGACGAGTTCCTCGGCCAGCCGGGAGACGCGGGCCAGCCGTTCGGCTACGACGTCCTCGTGGAGCTTGCTGTCGTACGTCGCGGCCTCCGTGCCCTCCTCGTCGGAGTACCCGAAGACACCGATTGCATCCAGGCGGGCGCCGTTCAGGAACCGCTCCAGCTCGGCCAGGTCGGCCTCGGTCTCGCCGGGGAAGCCCACGATGAAGTTGGAGCGCACACCGGCCTGGGGGGCCTTGCTGCGGATCGTGTCGAGCAGCTCCAGGAAGCGGTCGGTGTCACCGAAGCGGCGCATCGCGCGCAGCACGTCGGGCGCGGAGTGCTGGAAGGACAGGTCGAAGTACGGGGCGATCTTCGGCGTCGAGGTCAGCACGTCGATGAGGCCGGGCCGCATCTCGGCCGGCTGGAGGTAGCTGACGCGGACCCGCTCGAGGCCGTCGACCTCGGCGAGCTCGGGCAGGAGGGACTCCAGCAGGCGGATGTCGCCCAGGTCCTTGCCGTACGACGTGTTGTTCTCGGAGACCAGCATGATCTCCTTGACGCCCTGCTCGGCGAGCCACCGCGTCTCGTTCAGCACGTCGCTGGGGCGGCGCGAGATGAAGGAGCCGCGGAAGGACGGGATGGCGCAGAAGGAGCAGCGCCGGTCGCAGCCGGAGGCCAGCTTCACCGAGGCGACCGGGGCGCCGTCCAGGCGGCGGCGCAGGGGCGCGCGCGGGCCTGAGGCCGGAGCGAGCCCTTCCGGAAGATCCACGGGTGCGTGCCCGGGGAGCGCGACCCCGGCCGCGGACTCCTGCCGCTCGGCCGGGCTGATCGGCAGCAGCTTGCGCCGGTCGCGCGGGGTGTGGGCGGCGTGGATCCCGCCGTTCAGGATGGTCTGCAGGCGGTCCGAGATGTTCGCGTAGTCGTCGAAGCCGAGCACGCCGTCGGCCTCGGGGAGTGCCTCGGCGAGCTCCTTGCCGTACCGCTCGGCCATGCAGCCCACCGCCACGACGGCCTGGGTTCTTCCGTGCCCCTTGAGGTCGTTCGCCTCCAGGAGGGCGTCGACGGAGTCCTTCTTGGCGGCGTCGACGAAGCCACAGGTGTTGACGACGGCGACATCCGCGTCCCCGGCGTCCTCCACGAGGTCCCAGCCGTCCGCCTCCAAGCGGCCTGCGAGCTCCTCCGAGTCCACCTCGTTACGGGCGCAGCCAAGAGTGACGAGTGCGACGGTACGGCGTTCAGGCATGGGCTCAAGACTACTTTGTCTCACTGACAGCCCACGTCGACGGGGTCAGGGCCTCCCCGGCGGTCCATGCCGCAGTCGCGGGGTCCGGCACGCGTATCTGCCGCGTTGTCGTCAGTCGCCGACGCTCCGCGTCGACTCCCTCCTCCGCCTTGCAGCTGCACGCACCAGACCCCGCTCGACCTCGCTTCCCAGGCACCGGGGCTGCGCAGGCGGGCCTGAACCGCCCAGGAGACCTGCCGATCTTGGCCAACCCCGTCCGTGCTCGACCCTTCAGCCGGACTTATCCGGCCTGCGGGTCACCCTTCGTGTACGTGAGGCGCTCCACGGCGCCCGGCTGCCAGTCGTCATCGATCTTCTTGCCGTTGACATACAGGTCGATCGCACCCGCGTCGCCAAGGACGAGGTTGATCTTCTCGCTGTCCTGGAAGGTCTTGGAGTCACCCTGCTTGAGCAGGTCGTCGAAGAGCAGCCGGCCGTTGTGGTCCTTGACCCCGACCCAGCTCCTGCCGTCGACGGCGCTCACCTGGACGGTCACCTTGTCCTGCGGGACGGCGGCGATGGCGCTGTCCGACGGCTTCGGGTCCTTGGGCTTGTCGGTCTTCGGGGTGGGCGTGGTCTTGTCGGCCGTCGGCGTCGAGCCGCCCTCGGCGACCGATGACTTGCCGCCCTCGTCCTCGCCCTTGAACGCGGTGAACCCGACGAATCCGACCACGGCGACGATCGCGGCGACCATGGCCGCGGTCCAGTTCGGCCCGCGCCGCTCGGGGCGGATGCGCTCCGCCTCGAACAGGGGGGCTGCCGGGGTCGGCGCCGGTCGTCCGCCGTGCGAGTCGTCGTACTGGGCGAGGAGCGGGGCGGGATCGAGGTGGACGGCTTTGGCCAGGGTCCGGATGTGGCCTCGGGCGTACACGTCGCCGCCGCAGGCGGCGAAGTCGTCGTCCTCGATGGCATGCACGATGGCGATGCGGACCCGGGTGGCGTTACTGACGTCGTCGACCGTCAGCCCTGCGTCGATGCGCGCCTGCTGGAGGGCACGGCCGATCGAGTGGCGGGCTTCCTCGGACACGTCTTCGAACGGACGCTCGTCTTCAGGGGAGTTGCCGATGGACACGGGGGCGCCTTTCGAGCGTTTAAGCCACCTGTGCTGGAGGTTCAGTCTAGGGGGGGTACAAAAGGGTGGGGCAACCGGGCGGTAGGACTTTGTACGCCATCGGAATGGCCGGACACGCCGATGACGGAGTACGAGATTCTCGCGCTTCCCTCAACTTGACGTACGCCGAAGGGGAACGGTTGCTCAATGATCCCTTACGGGTGAGTCACGATCGGACATCGACCCATCACCCACCCGTCCGCAAGGCGACCACTGCGTCCCGTTTCCACCTCGGACTCCCTTTAAGCCTCCCCGCGGATCACCGCGAGCACGCCGTCCAGCTCGTCAGGTTTCACAAGAACGTCACGAGCCTTGGAGCCCTCGCTCGGTCCGACGATGTTCCGCGACTCCATCAGGTCCATCAGCCGCCCTGCCTTGGCGAACCCGACCCGCAGCTTGCGCTGCAGCATGGACGTCGACCCGAACTGTGTGGAGACGACCAGCTCGGCCGCCTGGCACAGCAGGTCGAGGTCGTCGCCGATGTCCTCGTCGATCTCCTTCTTCTGCTTGGTGCCCACGGTGACGTCGTCCCGGAAGACGGGCGCCATCTGGTCCTTGCAGTGCTGGACGACGGCCGCGACCTCGTCCTCGGTCACGAACGCGCCCTGCATACGCGTGGGCTTGTTGGCGCCCATCGGCAGGAACAGCCCGTCACCCTTGCCGATCAGCTTCTCGGCGCCTGGCTGGTCGAGGATGACGCGCGAGTCCGCGAGCGACGACGTGGCGAAGGCGAGCCGTGAGGGGACGTTCGCCTTGATGAGACCGGTGACGACGTCGACCGACGGCCGCTGCGTGGCGAGCACCAGGTGGATGCCGGCCGCGCGCGCGAGCTGCGTGATGCGCACGATCGCGTCCTCGACGTCGCGCGGAGCGACCATCATCAGGTCGGCGAGCTCGTCGACGATCACCAGCAGGTACGGGTACGGCTGCAGCTCGCGCTCACTGCCCTCCGGCGCCTTCACCTTGCCGTTGCGCACGGCTTCGTTGAAGTCGTCGATGTGCCGGTAGCCGTAGGCCGCCAGGTCGTCGTACCGAAGGTCCATCTCCCGTACGACCCACTGGAGAGCCTCGGCGGCCCGCTTCGGGTTGGTGATGATCGGCGTGATCAGGTGCGGGATGCCCTCGTAGGCGGTCAGCTCGACGCGCTTGGGGTCGACCAGCACCATGCGGACGTCCTCCGGGGTCGCCCGCATCATGACCGAAGTGATCAAGCAGTTAATGCACGACGACTTACCGGAACCGGTCGCGCCGGCAACCAGCACGTGGGGCATCTTCGCGATGTTGGCCATCACATAGCCGCCCTCGACGTCCTTGCCGAGCGCGACCAGCATCGGGTGGTCGTCCTCGGCGGCGGCCGCGAGTCGCAGCACGTCACCGAGGTTGACCATCTCTCGGTCGGTGTTGGGGATCTCGATGCCGACCGCGGACTTGCCGGGGATCGGGCTGATGATCCGTACGTCCGGGCTGGCGACCGCGTACGCGATGTTCTTCGTGAGAGCGGTGATCCGCTCGACCTTCACGGCGGGCCCGAGCTCGACCTCGTAGCGCGTGACCGTCGGCCCGCGTGTGAAGCCGGTGACGCGGGCGTCGACCTTGAACTCGGTGAAGACGGTGGTCAGCGACTCGACGATGGCGTCGTTGGCGGCGCTGCGCGTTTTGCCGGGGCCGCCGCGCTCCAGGAGGTCGAGCGCCGGGAGGGAATAGGTGATGTCGCCGGACAGCTGGAGCTGTTCGGCGCGCGGAGGCAGGTCGCGGATCTCGTCGGGCGCGGCCTTGGTGAGGTCCGGGACCTCGGACTTGGTCAGGTCCGCGATCTCGGTCGTGGGCTTGGCCTTGGGAAGCTTCTCCTGCTTGGGCCGCGCGGCCGGGACCGGCGTCGGCACCGGGGTGGTCTCCGTGCGGTCGCCCACGCTCACGCCCTGGGTGAGGTCGGCGACGATCGGCGAGGGCGGCATTCCGTGCAGGACGGCACCGTCGAGCGCGGCAGCGGCGGCCGCCGCGACGTCCACAGCGTCCATGGGACGGTTCATCTCGGGCTGCGGTACCGCGGAGCGCCTCGGGCGGCCACGACGCCGCGAGAGGGCCTCCTGCTCGGCGCTGTCGGGGTCGTACGCCTCGGGGGCCGAGCGCCGCTTACGTCCGCGCGCCGCGGGCAGCGCCTCACGCCACTGGTCGTCGTAGCGCTGCTCGTCCTCGGTGAACTCGTCGTCGTCCTCTTCCGGGTCGGGCAGGATCCCGAGCTTGATGCCCAGCAGCCGTAGCCGCTGCGGGATGGCGTTGACCGGGGTGGCCGTGACGACCAGCAGACCGAAGATCGTGAGCAGCACGAGGAGCGGTACGGCGAGGACCTCGCCCATGGTGTACGTCAGCGGGGTCGCCGCGCCCCAGCCGATCAGCCCGCCGGCGTCCCTTATGGCCTGCATGCCCTCGCTGCGGGCGGGCGAGCCGACGGCGACGTGGACCTGGCCGAGCACACCGATGACGAGCGCGGACAGGCCGATGACGATACGGCCGTTGGCCTCGGGCTTCTCGGGGTGCCGGATGAACCGTACGGCGATGACCGCGAGCAGTATCGGCACCAGCAGGTCGAGCCGGCCGAAGGCACCGGTGACGATGATCTCGACGAGGTCACCGACGGGACCGCGCAGGTTGGACCAGGTGCCGGCGGCGACGATCAGCGCGAGCCCGAGGAGCAACAGCGCGACGCCGTCCTTGCGATGGGCGGGGTCGAGGTTCTTCGCGCCCTGCCCTATGCCGCGGAAGACGGCACCGACCGCGTGCGCCAGCCCGAGCCAGACGGCGCGCACGAGCCGGTAGATGCCCCCGGTGGGGTTGGGTGCCGGCTTGGGCGGGGGCACGGCTTTCTTCGCCGCGGCCTTTTTGGCCGGCGCCTTCTTCGCGGGGGCTTTCTTGGCAGCGGCCTTCTTCGCCGGGGCCTTCGCGGAAGCGGCCGCCTTCTTCGCGGGCGGCTTCTTGGCTGCGGAGGGACGTGAGGCCATGGGTGTGAGGTTACCGGTGGAGAAGACAGCGGACACGTGTGCCCACTGCTTCACCCGTTCGTGTCGCCCTTACGGAGGCGGCGAGCTGACGCCGGTTCATGGACCGGTCACACGCTGGACGCCCCGGGGCGGTCGCGCGTCAACCCGCGCCGCCGCGACGTCAGTTCTGCGAGGGCACCGAGGACGTGCTCCCGGTGCCCGGCTCCAGCGCGTCCAGGGCCCGCCGCAACCCCGTGAGTTTGCGTTCGAGATGGGCCGCCGTGGCCACCGCCGCCGCGTCCGCCGACTCGTCGTCAAGCTGCTTGGACAGCGCCTCGGCCTGCTCCTCGACCGCCGCGAGCCGCGCCGACAGCTCGGCCAGCAGCCCCGCCGGCTCCTTCGAGTCGGCACCCGAGGCCTTGCCGCCGCCCTCCAACTGGAGCCGCAGCAGCGCCGCCTGCTCACGCAGCTGGCAGTTCTTCATGTACAGCTCGACGAAAACCGAGACCTTCGCCCGCAGCACCCACGGGTCGAACGGCTTGGAGATGTAGTCGACCGCGCCCGCCGCGTAGCCACGGAAGGTGTGATGCGGGCCGTGGTTGATCGCGGTGAGGAAGATGATCGGGATGTCCCGGGTCCGTTCCCGCCGCTTGATGTGCGCCGCGGTTTCGAAACCATCCATTCCCGGCATCTGGACGTCCAGCAGAATGACCGCGAAGTCGTCCGTCAGCAGTGCTTTGAGCGCTTCCTCCCCGGACGATGCCCGCACCAGGGTCTGATCGAGCGCAGAGAGGATCGCCTCCAGCGCCAGCAGATTCTCCGGCCGGTCATCGACCAGGAGGATCTTGGCCTTCTGCACCATGGCCCGCCCTCCTCGCCCCGGCAGTGCACCGGGCTCCGCCCCAGGGGACGACTCCCTTACGCCGCCCGCCCTCGTGCCGGTCATGGTAGCCGCACCCCGCCTGTCGCCACACCCTGTCACCGCGATGTCACTGTGCACGTAGCAGAAACGTAGCGGGAGACCAGAAGGTTCCCCGAATCCCGCAGTTCTACACGGCTTCGAGCACACTGAGTCAGCAACTCCGCGTGAACACTGTCAGCTCCGGTCACTGCTCCCTCATCCACTGGTCCATCACCGCCAGCAGATGATCGGGATCGACCGGCTTGGTCACGTAATCGGAGGCGCCCGACTCGATCGCCTTCTCCCGGTCGCCCTTCATCGCCTTCGCGGTGAGCGCAATGATCGGGAGCCCGGCGAACTGCGGCATCCTGCGGATCGCCGTGGTCGTCGCGTACCCGTCCATCTCGGGCATCATGATGTCCATCAGGACGACCGCCACGTCGTCGTGCTGCTCCAGGACCTCGATGCCCTCCCGGCCGTTCTCCGCGTACAGCACGGACAGGCCGTGCTGCTCCAGGACGCTCGTCAGCGCGAAGACGTTACGGATGTCGTCGTCGACGATCAGCACCTTCTCCCCGCCGAACCGGATGCCCCGGCGGGACTGCGGCGCCCTCTCCGGCTCCGGCGCCGACCACTGCTCCTGCTGCGCCGGCCGCTGCTCGAGCTCGCTCGCGGCCCTGCGGCGGCGCCTGAAGAGCGCCGCGGCGCCGTTCTGCGTCTCCCGGTACGACCGCACCTCGGCCGGCGTCTCCACCTCCACGTCGGCCAGCTCCGCCAGCTCCGCCAGCTCGGCCGCCGAGGCCACCAGGGCGCCCGCGTCGAGAGGCGGCAGCTGCTGCTGGTAGCCGTGCGGAGGCAGTTCGCTCGGGTGCAGCGGCAAATACAGCGTGAACGTCGAGCCACGCCCCGGTTCGCTCTGCGCGTGGATCTCCCCGCCGAGCAGCTGGGCGATCTCCCGCGAGATCGACAGCCCCAACCCCGTACCGCCGTACTTGCGGCTCGTCGTGCCGTCCGCCTGCTTGAACGCCTCGAAGATCACCCGCATCTTGCTGGCCGCGATCCCGATGCCGGTGTCGGTCACGGAGAACGCGATCAGCGGCGCGTCCGCCTCGGTCAGCGAACCGGCCTCCAGCAGCTGCTCCCGGATCTTCTGCGGCACGTCCATCCCGGCCGGCCGGATGACCAGCTCCACCGACCCGGAGTCGGTGAACTTGACCGCGTTGGACAACAGGTTGCGCAGCACCTGCAGCAGCCTCTGCTCGTCGGTGTGCAGCGTGGCCGGCAGCTCCGGCGAGACCCGTACGGACAGGTCCAGCCCCTTCTCCGCGGTCAGCGGGCGGAAGGTCGCCTCCACGTAGTCCACGAGCTGGACGAGCGCGATACGCGTCGGGGAGACGTCCATCTTGCCCGCCTCGACCTTCGACAGGTCCAGGATGTCGTTGATCAGCTGGAGCAGGTCCGAGCCCGCGCCGTGGATCGTCTCGGCGAACTCGACCTGCTTGGGCGAGAGGTTGCCCTCGGCGTTGTCGGCGAGCAGCTTGGCCAGGATCAGCAGCGAGTTCAGCGGCGTACGCAGCTCGTGCGACATGTTGGCGAGGAACTCGCTCTTGTAGCGCATCGACACGGCCAGCTGCTCGGCACGCTCCTCCAGGACCTGCCGTGCCTCCTCGATCTCGGTGTTCTTCACCTCGATGTCGCGGTTCTGCTGGGCCAGCAGCTCGGCCTTCTCCTCCAGTTCGGCGTTGGACGCCTGGAGGGCCTTCTGCCGGTTCTCCAACTCCGCCGACCGCTCACGCAGTTGCTCGGTCAGCTCCTGCGACTGCTTCAGCAGCACCTCGGTCTTGGTGTTGACCGAGATGGTGTTGACGCTGGTCGCGATCATCTCGGCGATCTGGTTGAGGAAGTCCTTCTGGATCTGCGTGAACGGTGTGAAGGAGGCCAGCTCGATCACGCCGAGCACCTTGCCCTCGAACAGCACCGGAAGGACGATCACCTGCGCGGGCGGGGCCTCGCCGAGCCCGGAGGAGATCTTCAGATAGCCGCTGGGCGCGTTCTCCACGAGGATCGTGCGCTTTTCCTCGGCGGCCGTCCCGATGAGCGCCTCACCCGGCCGGAAGGACGTCGGCATGGAACCCATCGAGTAGCCGTACGACCCGAGCATCCGCAGCTCGTACTGGTCGTCGCTCTCGGCGGCCAGGTCCTTGCCGTCCAGGAGCGGCATCGCGACGAAGAACGCGCCGTGCTGCGCGGTCACCACCGGCGTCAGCTCGCTCATGATCAGCGAGGCCACGTCCTCCAGGTCGCGGCGGCCCTGCATCAGCGCGGAGATCCGGGCGAGGTTGCCCTTGAGCCAGTCCTGCTCCTTGTTGGCGATCGTGGTGTCGCGCAGGTTGGCGATCATCTTGTTGATGTAGTCCTGAAGCTCCTGGATCTCGCCGGACGCATCGACGTCGATCTTCAGGTTCAGGTCGCCTCGGGTCACCGCGGTCGCCACGCGCGCGATGGCTCGCACCTGCCGAGTAAGGTTTCCTGCCATTTCGTTCACGGACTCGGTGAGGTCGCGCCAGGTGCCGTCGACGTCACGCACGCGTGCCTGGCCGCCGAGCTGTCCTTCCGTGCCCACCTCGCGGGCGACTCGGGTGACCTCCTCGGCGAACGACGACAGCTGGTCGACCATCGTGTTGATCGTCGTCTTGAGCTCGAGGATCTCGCCACGAGCGTCGATGTCGATCTTCTTGGTCAGGTCACCCTTGGCGATGGCCGTCGTGACCATGGCGATGTTGCGCACCTGACCGGTCAGGTTGGACGCCATCTGGTTCACGGACTCGGTGAGGTCCTTCCATGTACCGGCCACGCCCGGCACATGCGCCTGACCACCGAGGATGCCGTCCGTACCCACCTCTCGGGCCACCTTGGTGACCTGGTCGGCGAACGAACTCAGCGTCTTGACCATCGTGTTGAAGGTGTCGGCGAGCTGCGCGACCTCACCACGTGCCTCGATCGTCACCGTCCGCGTCAGGTCACCGTTGGCGACGGCGGCCGCGACCTGGGAGATGTTCCGCACCTGCATGGTCAGGTTCTTGGCCATCAGGTTGACGTTGCCGCTGAGGTCCTTCCAGATACCCGTGACGCCGGGCACGTGCGCCTGGCCGCCCAGGATGCCCTCGGTGCCCACCTCGCGGGCCACCCGGGTCACCTGCTCGGCGAAGCTGGAGAGCTGGTCGACCATCGTGTTGACGGTCGTGACCAGCTCGAGAATCTCGCCCTTGGCGTCAACGGTGATCTTCTTGGACAGGTCACCCTTGGCGACCGCGGTCGTGACCTCGGCGATCTGACGCACCTGGATGGTCAGGTTGTTCGCCATGAAGTTCACGGACTGGGTGAGGTCCTTCCAGGTGCCGGAGACGCCCTGCACCTCGGCCTGACCGCCGAGCTGGCCCTCCGTACCCACCTCGCGGGCGACTCGGGTGACCTCCTCGGCGAACGACGACAGCTGGTCCACCATCGTGTTCAGCGTGTTCTTGAGCTCCAGGATCTCGCCGCGCGCGTCCACGGTGATCTTCTGCGAGAGGTCACCCCGGGCCACCGCGGTGGCGACCTGCGCAATGTTGCGCACCTGGGCCGTAAGGTTTCCTGCCATTCCGTTCACGGAGTCGGTCAGGTCCCGCCACACACCGGCGACGCCGGGCACCTGCGCCTGACCACCGAGGCGGCCCTCGGTACCCACCTCGCGAGCGACCCTGGTCACCTGGTCGGCGAAGCCGGAGAGCTGGTCGACCATCGTGTTGATGGTGTTCTTCAGCTCCAGGATCTCGCCGCGCGCGTCGACGTCGATCTTCTGCGACAGGTCACCGCGGGCCACTGCGGTGGTGACCTGGGCGATGTTGCGCACCTGGGCGGTGAGGTTTCCAGCCATTCCGTTGACGGAGTCGGTGAGCTCCTTCCACGTGCCGGCCACGCCCGGTACGACGGCCTGCCCTCCCAGCCGGCCCTCGGTGCCCACGTCCCGGGCCATGCGCGTGACCTGGTCGGCGAAGGACGACAGCTGGTCCACCATCGTGTTCACGGTGTTCTTCAGCTGGAGCATCTCGCCGGAGACGTCCACCGTGACCTTCTGCGACAGGTCACCGTTGGCCACGGCCGTGGTCACCTGCGCGATGTTCCTCACCTGTCCGGTGAGGTTCCGGAACGCCGTGTTGACCGAGTCCGTCAGGTCCTTCCACGTCCCCGCGGCCCCCGGCACCTGAGCCTGCCCGCCCAGCTCACCCTCGACACCCACCTCACGCGCCACACGCGTGACCTCGGAGCCGAACGACGACAGCTGGTCCACCATCGTGTTCACGGTGTTCTTCAGCTCCAGCATCTCGCCGGAGACGTCCACCGTGACCTTCTGCGACAGGTCACCATTGGCCACAGCCGTCGTCACGGCGGCGATGTCCCTCACCTGTCCGGTGAGATTCCGGAACGCCGTGTTGACCGAGTCCGTCAGGTCCTTCCACGTCCCCGCCGCGCCCGGCACATTCGCCTGGCCACCCAGCCGCCCCTCGGCGCCGACCTCGTTGGCCACACGCGTGACCTCGTCCGCGAAGATCCGCAGCGTCTCGGTCATCTGGTTGATCGTGTCCGCGAGCTGGGCGACCTCGCCGCGCGCCGACACGGTGACCTTCTGCGACAGGTCACCGTTGGCGACCGCCGTCGTCACCTGCGCGATTCCTCGCACCTGCGCGGTCAGGTTGCCGGCCATGAGGTTCACCGAATCGGTGAGGTCCTTCCACGTGCCGGCCACACCCGGCACCTGCGCCTGACCACCCAGCTCACCCTCGGTGCCGACCTCGCGCGCGACTCGCGTCACCTCGGACGAGAAGGACGACAGCTGATCCACCATCGTGTTGACGGTGTTCTTCAGTTCCAGCATCTCGCCGGCCACGTGAACCGTGACCTTCCGGGACAGATCACCCTTGGCCACAGCCGTGGTCACCAGCGCGATGTCCCGCACCTGAGCCGTCAGCCGGTACGCCATCGTGTTGACCGAGTCCGTGAGGTCCTTCCACGAACCGGACATCCCACGCACGCGTGCCTGCCCGCCGAGCTTGCCCTCGGTGCCCACCTCGCTGGCCACGCGCGTGACCTCGTCGGTGAACGTCGACAGCTGATCGACAAGATTGTTTACAGTCCGCCCGACCTTGAGGAACTCACCCCTCAGCGGATGCCCGGTCCCGTCCGGCGCCTGCGTCCGCAGCTCCATACGCGGCGACAGATCACCCTCGGCCACCGCGGACAGCACCCGCCCGACCTCGGAGACGGGCCGTACGAGGTCGTCGACCAGGGCGTTGGAATTGTCGACCGCCGCAGCCCAGGAGCCCTCACAGGCGCCTGTCTCCAGCCGTTCCGTGAGCTTGCCCTCACGCCCGACCATGCGCCGCACCCGCGCCAGCTCACCCGTGAGGTGGAGATTGCGGTCGGCCACCTCGTTGAAAACGGCGGCGATCTCCGACATCACGCCGTCCCCGGACACCGTGAGCCGCTTCCGGAAGTTCCCGTCACGCATCGACACCAGGGCCGCCAGCAGCCGGTTCAGGGCAGCCGTGTCCACCGTGGTGGTCCCGCCTCGCGTCTTGCGTTCGTTCCTCAGGGACTGTCCGCCTTTCGCGCGCGTCTTAGTGCCCCGCGTCGCTGCGCCAGACTCCACTGTGTCCCTCCCGCAGGGGTCGACCGTTACTGCTGTGCTCGGGTTCTACTGTTCGGCGTACCCGTTACTGCTGGGCATTCCTGCCGGATATACCAGGCCACACCACGTGCTGCTGCCCGCGGTACGTGAATGACACTCAGCCTGACCGGACCTTCACAAGAAGCTTGCCCAGTGTTTCACCCCGGCTGAACCCGGCCATAACAGTTCGGCAGCTTCGCACATCGTCCGCACACCCTCCGGACGGAAACACTGCAGACCGGCATCCGCATGGACCGCGAAGGTAAGTAACCTTGCATGCGGCTGTCCAGCCGCGCCGGTCCCGTCCGGCCTGGGCGGTGACAGGAGGAGCACGAGCGGGCATCGGAGGGGCAGCCGGACATGACCACCGGACTGATCCCGGGGGCACAACCCCCGGACCGGCCGACGGGCACGCAGATGCCGCAGCAGCGGCGCGAGCCGGTCGGCCTCGGAGCCCTGCACGTCGACAACCGGCCGAGGAGTTCAGTGATCACCGCGCGCGCGGCAGCCAGCTTCGATCCCGTCGGGCGATCGGTCGCGAGCGCCCGCTCCTTTGTCCGCGACACCCTCCAGGGGTGGGGCTTCGCCGACATCGTCGACGACGCCGTCGTACTCACCAGCGAGCTGGTGACCAACGCCGTCGTACACGCGGGCACTTCCGCTGACGTTCTGTGTCTGCGCAGTGACGAAGGCGTACGGATCGAGGTGGGCGACCGCTATCCGGAGCGCGAAATCCCGCTCCAGGGCTCGCCCGTCAACATGGGCAGCCCCGACCGCGAGGGCGGCCGCGGCCTCCAGCTGTGCGCGGCCCTGGCCGGCCGCTGGGGCGTCGAGTACACACCCACGCACAAACAGGTCTGGTTCCAACTGGACCTCCCCGAACGCCCGGTGGGCACCCGCGCCGCAGGCCCGTCCCTGCCCTCCGACCTCCTCCCGCTCGCCGACGGCCGCGTCCGCGTCGCAGTGGTCCAGATCGACCGTACGGGTGCCATCTCATCCTGGAACGAGGACGCCGAGGATCTCTTCGGCTATGCCGCCGAGCAGGTCACCGGGAAGCCCCTCACCGACCTCGCGGCCTGGCCGCACACGCCGGGCACCAGCACCGGCATCGCCGAGGCCCTCCAACTCTCGCGCTGGGAAGGCAGCTACGGCATAAGGGGCGCCAACGGCCGCGTCACACCGGTGTACGCCTCCCACCTCCGCGTCCGTGACACGGGAGGCGAGCCGTCCACGGTCTGCCTCCTGGTCCGCGACCACGAACGCGCCGTGCTCCAGACCCCGTTGCGCATCCCGGCCTCCGACACCTCCTCCGAGTCCCAGAGCACCGACCCCTTCGAGGTGTTCATCGGCTCCCCCGCCCCGGACGACCTCGACGGCCTCCTCCAGCGCACGGTCGAACGCGCCCGCGACATGCTCGACGGCGACTCCGCCTTCCTGCTCCTCGCGACCGACGACGAGACGGAGTTGGAGGTCCGCGCCTCCACCGGCCTGCCCTCCGCCCGCCAGCGCTTCGCGCGCGTGCCGGTCGAAGCGGGACCCGGCCGCTACGGCTCGGCCCGCATGCCCGCGGTCCACGAGGACCTCACGATGGTCCCCGGCGCCGTCCCCCTGCTGCGGGGCACCGGCATGCGCTCGGTCGTCACGGTCCCCCTCAAGGTCGAGGGCCGCCTCACCGGCTCCCTCGGCGTCGCCGCGGAAGCCCCCAACAGATACTCCAACGAGGAGGCCCTACGCCTCCAGTTCGCCGCCGACCGCATCGCGCTCGCAGTCGAATCGGCCCGCCTGGGCGAACTGGAACGCCTGCGCCGAGGCTCGCTGAGCTTCCTCGTCGAGGCCTCCGACCTGCTCGCCGGCACCCTGGACCGCGACCAGACCCTGGCCCTCATGGCCCAGATGACAGTCCCGACGCTGGCCACCTGGTGCGCGGTCTACACGATCGCCGACCAGGCCTCCGAGCCATACCTGTCCTACGTCCTCCACGAGGACGAGGACCTCATCGACGGCATTAAGTCCTTGCTGTCGAAGATCGCCCCACCGGACCCGGTCCCCACCCCCGGCGCCCGCGTCTGGTCCGCTCCCGCCGAGTCGGCCCACCAGGCGGCCCTGCGCACCTCCATGCGCAGCCTCGGCCTCGGCGAGCCCATCGGCCGCATCAGCGCGGGCATCGGCCCCACCCTGGCCACGGCGTCCGCGGTGGGCGGCGAGACGGTCGTGCTGCCGCTGGTGGCCCGCAACCGCGTCATCGGCATGCTGACCCTCGGCAAACCGACGGACGAACACTTCCGCCAGGAAATCCTGGAGTTGGCGGAGGACCTCTCCCGAAGGGCCGCCCTGGCCCTCGACAACGCCCGCCTCTACTCCGAGCGCACAGCCATCAGCCAGTCCCTCCAACGCAGCCTCCTGCCGCCCGAGCTGCCCGAGATCGACGGCGTCGAGGTGGAGGTCATCTACCGCGCGGCCGGCGAGGGCAACGAGGTCGGCGGCGACTTCTACGACCTCTTCCCGATCAGCGACGGCGCCTACGGCTTCGCCATCGGCGACGTCTGCGGTACGGGCCCGAACGCCGCGGCGGTCACGGGCCTGGCCCGGCACGCCCTCCGGCTCCTCGCACGCGAGGGCCTCAGCGGCCCGGCGGTCCTGGAGCGCCTGAACTCCGCGATCCTCGACGAGGGCGCCCGCAGCCGCTTCCTGACGCTCCTCTACGGCGAGTTGCGGCCCCAGGAGGACGGCAGCGCCGAACTGAAGGTGGTCTGCGCCGGCCACCCTCTCCCGCTCCGTCTACGCCAGGACGGCACGGTCGAGCCGGCCGCCGAACCCCAGCCGCTCCTCGGCGTCATGGAGGACCTGGAGCTCTACGAGCAGACGGTCACCCTCGACCCCGGCGACGTCCTCCTGTGCGTCACGGACGGCGTCACCGAACGCCGTGAAGGCAGCCGCATGCTGGGCGACGACGGCCTCACCGACGTCCTCACCACCTGCACGGGCCTGACAGCGGGCGCGGTGGCGGCCCGCATCATGCGCGCGGTCGAACGCTTCGCCTCGGACGCCCCGTCCGACGACATGGCCATCCTGGCCATGCGCGTGCCCGGCATCCACAAGGACTGAGAAGAGACACTCGAAGGGCATGAGAAAGGCCCCGCCCAAATGGGCGGGGCCTTCTGCGTGGAGCCCCCAAACGGAATCGAACCGTTGACCTTCTCCTTACCATGGAGACGCTCTACCGACTGAGCTATAGGGGCCTGTCACCTTTTGCGAGGTTCCCTCGCGGCAACGGAATAGATCATACCCCGAACACACCCGTGCTCCCAAACCCGCTCAGAAGGCGGGCTGGAGCAGCCCTCCGAGCGCATTGCAGGCCGACACTATCCGCTGCATGTCCCGCTTGGTCAGAGCGGCGTCAACGGGCAGAGCCAACGTTTCATCAGCGGCCCGTTCGGTCTCCGGCAAGGACACAGACCGACGGTACTCCGGCAGCCTGTGCACGGGCGTCTTCACCGGCACCCGGCACTCAACTCCCCTGGTTCGCACGGCCCGAGCGAAGGCATCGCGATCCGGCCGCCCATTCCCCGGCACCCTCACGACATATTGCTGGTAAGTGTGCCCGTCACCACCGTCGGGCGTCCGCACACCCTTCAACTTCGCATCCAGATACGAAGCCCGCTGCCTGCGCTGAGCGATCTCGTCGTACGGCACCTCGGACTCACCTTGCTCCAACACCAACAGCCCGTGCCGCTGTCCGATCTCGTGCAATCCCGCGATATCGGCCGACCGGCCAAATCGATGGACGGCGACAACGGCCGCCGTCCGCGGGGTCACCACCGCCTCCACGGCGACGGCGTCCAGGCAGTACGTCAGCGGATCTATGTCGGCGAACACCGGCAGCGCGCCGGCCAGGACCACGGCCTCGGCGACTTCGACGCTCCCGAAGGCCGGTACGACAACCTCGTCACCGACTCCGACGCCGGCGGCCCTGAGCATTGCAGCAGTACCCATACGGGCGATGTTGGTTGCGCAACGTGAACTTCAGGTGACGCACAACAAAAAAGGGTTGGTCCCGGAACCGAAGTTCCGGGACCAACCCTATTAAAAGGAGTTCGGCGGCGTCCTACTCTCCCACAGGGTCCCCCCTGCAGTACCATCGGCGCTGTAAGGCTTAGCTTCCGGGTTCGGAATGTAACCGGGCGTTTCCCTCACGCTATAACCACCGAAACACTATGAAACTGTCCAGCCGCACCACGCCGTGACCAGGCATGGGGCTGTTCGTGGTTTCAGAACCAACACAGTGGACGCGAGCAACTGAGGACAAGCCCTCGGCCTATTAGTACCGGTCACCTCCACACGTTACCGTGCTTCCAGATCCGGCCTATCAACCCAGTCGTCTACTGGGAGCCTTACCCCATCAAGTGGGTGGGAGTCCTCATCTCGAAGCAGGCTTCCCGCTTAGATGCTTTCAGCGGTTATCCCTCCCGAACGTAGCCAACCAGCCATGCCCTTGGCAGAACAACTGGCACACCAGAGGTTCGTCCGTCCCGGTCCTCTCGTACTAGGGACAGCCCTTCTCAAGACTCCTACGCGCACAGCGGATAGGGACCGAACTGTCTCACGACGTTCTAAACCCAGCTCGCGTACCGCTTTAATGGGCGAACAGCCCAACCCTTGGGACCGACTCCAGCCCCAGGATGCGACGAGCCGACATCGAGGTGCCAAACCATCCCGTCGATATGGACTCTTGGGGAAGATCAGCCTGTTATCCCCGGGGTACCTTTTATCCGTTGAGCGACGGCGCTTCCACAAGCCACCGCCGGATCACTAGTCCCGACTTTCGTCCCTGCTCGACCCGTCGGTCTCACAGTCAAGCTCCCTTGTGCACTTACACTCAACACCTGATTGCCAACCAGGCTGAGGGAACCTTTGGGCGCCTCCGTTACTCTTTAGGAGGCAACCGCCCCAGTTAAACTACCCATCAGACACTGTCCCTGATCCGGATCACGGACCCAGGTTAGACATCCAGCACGACCAGAGTGGTATTTCAACGACGACTCCACGAACACTGGCGTGCCCGCTTCAAAGTCTCCCACCTATCCTACACAAGCCGAACCGAACACCAATATCAAACTGTAGTAAAGGTCCCGGGGTCTTTCCGTCCTGCTGCGCGAAACGAGCATCTTTACTCGTAGTGCAATTTCACCGGGCCTATGGTTGAGACAGTCGAGAAGTCGTTACGCCATTCGTGCAGGTCGGAACTTACCCGACAAGGAATTTCGCTACCTTAGGATGGTTATAGTTACCACCGCCGTTTACTGGCGCTTAAGTTCTCAGCTTCGCCACCCCGAAGAGTGACTAACCGGTCCCCTTAACGTTCCAGCACCGGGCAGGCGTCAGTCCGTATACATCGCCTTACGGCTTCGCACGGACCTGTGTTTTTAGTAAACAGTCGCTTCTCGCTGGTCTCTGCGGCCACCCCCAGCTCGAGGAGCAAGTCCTCTCACCAGACGTGGCCCCCCTTCTCCCGAAGTTACGGGGGCATTTTGCCGAGTTCCTTAACCATAGTTCACCCGAACGCCTCGGTATTCTCTACCTGACCACCTGAGTCGGTTTAGGGTACGGGCCGCCATGAAACTCGCTAGAGGCTTTTCTCGACAGCATAGGATCATCCACTTCACCACAATCGGCTCGGCATCAGGTCTCAGACTATATGCCAGGCGGATTTACCTACCTGACGTCCTACACCCTTACCCCGGGACAACCACCGCCCGGGATGGACTACCTTCCTGCGTCACCCCATCACTCACCTACTGCAAGTCTGGTTCGTCGGCTCCACCACTCCCCTTTGCCCGAAGGCTCCAGGGCGGCTTCACGGACTTAGCATCGCCTGGTTCAATGTTTGACGCTTCACAGCGGGTACCGGAATATCAACCGGTTATCCATCGACTACGCCTGTCGGCCTCGCCTTAGGTCCCGACTTACCCTGGGCAGATCAGCTTGACCCAGGAACCCTTAGTCAATCGGCGCACACGTTTCTCACGTGTGAATCGCTACTCATGCCTGCATTCTCACTCGTGAACCGTCCACCACTGCCTTCCGGCGCGGCTTCACCCGGCACACGACGCTCCCCTACCCATCACAGCAGGCGTTGGCCCTATATGCTGCAATGACACGACTTCGGCGGTACGCTTGAGCCCCGCTACATTGTCGGCGCGGAATCACTAGACCAGTGAGCTATTACGCACTCTTTCAAGGGTGGCTGCTTCTAAGCCAACCTCCTGGTTGTCTCTGCGACTCCACATCCTTTCCCACTTAGCGTACGCTTAGGGGCCTTAGTCGATGCTCTGGGCTGTTTCCCTCTCGACCATGGAGCTTATCCCCCACAGTCTCACTGCCGCGCTCTCACTTACCGGCATTCGGAGTTTGGCTAAGGTCAGTAACCCGGTAGGGCCCATCGCCTATCCAGTGCTCTACCTCCGGCAAGAAACACACGACGCTGCACCTAAATGCATTTCGGGGAGAACCAGCTATCACGGAGTTTGATTGGCCTTTCACCCCTAACCACAGGTCATCCCCCAGGTTTTCAACCCTGGTGGGTTCGGTCCTCCACGAAGTCTTACCTCCGCTTCAACCTGCCCATGGCTAGATCACTCCGCTTCGGGTCTTGAGCGCGCTACTATACCGCCCTATTCGGACTCGCTTTCGCTACGGCTTCCCCACACGGGTTAACCTCGCAACACACCGCAAACTCGCAGGCTCATTCTTCAAAAGGCACGCAGTCACGAGACACCAGCAAGCTGATGTCCGACGCTCCCACGGCTTGTAGGCACACGGTTTCAGGTACTATTTCACTCCCCTCCCGGGGTACTTTTCACCATTCCCTCACGGTACTATCCGCTATCGGTCACCAGGGAATATTTAGGCTTAGCGGGTGGTCCCGCCAGATTCACACGGGATTTCTCGGGCCCCGTGCTACTTGGGTGTCTCTCAAACGAGCCGCTGACGTTTCGACTACGGGGGTCTTACCCTCTACGCCGGACCTTTCGCATGTCCTTCGTCTACATCAACGGTTTCTGACTCGTCCTGTTGCCGGCAGACAACAGAAGAGAGATCCCACAACCCCGTACACGCAACCCCTGCCGGGTCTCACACGTATACGGTTTAGCCTCATCCGGTTTCGCTCGCCACTACTCCCGGAATCACGGTTGTTTTCTCTTCCTGCGGGTACTGAGATGTTTCACTTCCCCGCGTTCCCTCCACATACCCTATGTGTTCAGGTATGGGTGACAGCCCATGACGACTGCCGGGTTTCCCCATTCGGAAACCCCCGGATCAAAGCCTGGTTGACGACTCCCCGGGGACTATCGTGGCCTCCCACGTCCTTCATCGGTTCCTGGTGCCAAGGCATCCACCGTGCGCCCTTAAAAACTTGGCCACAGATGCTCGCGTCCACTGTGCAGTTCTCAAACAACGACCAGCCACCCATCACCCCCGGTACAAACCGGAGTTCACTGGGGCCGGCTTCCGAAGCACAACCTCACGGCCGTTACTTCAGACACCCAACAGCGTGCCCGACACCCTCGCCACTTTCCGTTCCGTTCCACGCCGAAGCAGTACTGGGAAGAAAAGATGGTCAAGTGTGCCGAATAATCAACGTTCCACCCATGAGCAACCAGCATCAGACATTCGCCGATGTACTGGCCTCTGGACTGCCGAGGCAGCCTAGAAGTGCTCCTTAGAAAGGAGGTGATCCAGCCGCACCTTCCGGTACGGCTACCTTGTTACGACTTCGTCCCAATCGCCAGTCCCACCTTCGACAGCTCCCTCCCACAAGGGGTTGGGCCACCGGCTTCGGGTGTTACCGACTTTCGTGACGTGACGGGCGGTGTGTACAAGGCCCGGGAACGTATTCACCGCAGCAATGCTGATCTGCGATTACTAGCAACTCCGACTTCATGGGGTCGAGTTGCAGACCCCAATCCGAACTGAGACCGGCTTTTTGAGATTCGCTCCACCTCGCGGTATCGCAGCTCATTGTACCGGCCATTGTAGCACGTGTGCAGCCCAAGACATAAGGGGCATGATGACTTGACGTCGTCCCCACCTTCCTCCGAGTTGACCCCGGCGGTCTCCTGTGAGTCCCCATCACCCCGAAGGGCATGCTGGCAACACAGGACAAGGGTTGCGCTCGTTGCGGGACTTAACCCAACATCTCACGACACGAGCTGACGACAGCCATGCACCACCTGTACACCGACCACAAGGGGGCGCCTGTCTCCAGACGTTTCCGGTGTATGTCAAGCCTTGGTAAGGTTCTTCGCGTTGCGTCGAATTAAGCCACATGCTCCGCTGCTTGTGCGGGCCCCCGTCAATTCCTTTGAGTTTTAGCCTTGCGGCCGTACTCCCCAGGCGGGGAACTTAATGCGTTAGCTGCGGCACCGACGACGTGGAATGTCGCCAACACCTAGTTCCCACCGTTTACGGCGTGGACTACCAGGGTATCTAATCCTGTTCGCTCCCCACGCTTTCGCTCCTCAGCGTCAGTAATGGCCCAGAGATCCGCCTTCGCCACCGGTGTTCCTCCTGATATCTGCGCATTTCACCGCTACACCAGGAATTCCGATCTCCCCTACCACACTCTAGCTAGCCCGTATCGAATGCAGACCCGGGGTTAAGCCCCGGGCTTTCACACCCGACGTGACAAGCCGCCTACGAGCTCTTTACGCCCAATAATTCCGGACAACGCTTGCGCCCTACGTATTACCGCGGCTGCTGGCACGTAGTTAGCCGGCGCTTCTTCTGCAGGTACCGTCACTTTCGCTTCTTCCCTGCTGAAAGAGGTTTACAACCCGAAGGCCGTCATCCCTCACGCGGCGTCGCTGCATCAGGCTTTCGCCCATTGTGCAATATTCCCCACTGCTGCCTCCCGTAGGAGTCTGGGCCGTGTCTCAGTCCCAGTGTGGCCGGTCGCCCTCTCAGGCCGGCTACCCGTCGTCGCCTTGGTGAGCCATTACCTCACCAACAAGCTGATAGGCCGCGGGCTCATCCTTCACCGCCGGAGCTTTCGACCCTCACAGATGCCTGCGAGAGTGATATCCGGTATTAGACCCCGTTTCCAGGGCTTGTCCCAGAGTGAAGGGCAGATTGCCCACGTGTTACTCACCCGTTCGCCACTAATCCCCACCGAAGTGGTTCATCGTTCGACTTGCATGTGTTAAGCACGCCGCCAGCGTTCGTCCTGAGCCAGGATCAAACTCTCCGTGAATGTTTTCCCGTAATCGGGATGAACACCACGAGAGCGGAACAGCCAGGCGGAATAAGCCCGGCCGTTCACAGCGTCCTCGCTGTGTTTTTTCAAAGGAACCTCGCCCCAGCAGATGCTGGAGACGGGGTATCAACATATCTGGCGTTGATTTTTGGCACGCTGTTGAGTTCTCAAGGAACGGACGCTTCCTTTGTACTCACCCTCTCGGGCTTTCCTCCGGGCGCTTCCCTTCGGTCTTGCGTTTCCGACTCTATCAGATCTTTTTCGATCCGATTTCCTCGGTGCTTTCCAGGTTCCCGCTTTCGCGTTTCCCTTTCCGGCGGCTCCGACTTTATCAGAGATTCTGAGTCGGAATTCCCGCCCCCTCCGGGGACTGGTTCCGGTGCTCGGAGCTTCCGGGTTCCCGTTCAGGCGGAGCCGTAAACGTACTGGAGCGGGGCGCCCCGATGCAAATCGAGGAGCCCCGCTCCAGGTTCAAGCAGTCGAGGGTCCGACGGACCGTCAGACCTCCACCACTACAGGCAGGATCATCGGCCTACGGCGATAGGTGTCCGAGACCCACTTGCCGAGGGTCCGGCGGACCAGCTGCTGCAGCTGATGCGGTTCGACCACACCGTCCTGGGCCGACCGTTCCAGCACTTCCGTGATCCTCGGGACGACGTCCCCGAAGGCGGAGTCCTCGATGCCGGAGCCGCGGGCCTGGATGTGCGGGCCGCCCGTGATCTTGCCGGTGGAGGAGTCCACCACCACGAAGACCGAGATGATGCCCTCGTCGCCGAGGATCTTGCGGTCCTTCAGCGCCGGCTCGCCGACGTCGCCGACCGAGAGGCCGTCGACGTACACGTACCCGGCCTGGACCTTGCCGGAGATCTTCGCCTTGCCCTCGATGAGGTCGACGGCGACGCCGTCCTCGGCGATGACGATGCGGTCGTGCGGGACGCCGGTCAGGGCGCCCAGTTCGGCGTTGGCGCGCAGGTGGCGCCATTCGCCGTGCACCGGCATCAGGTTCTTCGGACGGCAGATGTTGTAGAAGTACAGCAGCTCACCCGCGGACGCGTGGCCCGAGACGTGGACCTTGGCGTTGCCCTTGTGGACGACGTTCGCGCCCCAGCGGGTCAGGCCGTTGATGACGCGGTACACCGCGTTCTCGTTGCCCGGGATGAGCGAGGACGCGAGGATCACCGTGTCGCCCTGGACGATGCGGATCTGGTGGTCCCGGTTGGCCATGCGGGACAGGGCAGCCATCGGCTCGCCCTGGGAGCCCGTGCAGACCAGGACCACTTCGCTGTCCGGGAGGTCGTCCAGTGTCTTGACGTCCACCACCAGGCCGGGTGGGACCTTCAGGTAGCCGAGGTCGCGCGCGATGCCCATGTTGCGGACCATCGAGCGGCCGACGAAGGCGACCCGGCGGCCGTACTCGTGGGCCGCGTCCAGGATCTGCTGGATGCGGTGGACGTGGCTGGCGAAGCTCGCCACGATCACGCGCTTGCGGGCGCCCGCGAAGACCTGGCGCAGGACGTTGGAGATGTCGCGCTCGTGCGGGGTGAAGCCCGGGACCTCCGCGTTCGTGGAGTCGGAGAGGAGGAGGTCGATGCCTTCCTCGCTCAGCCGCGCGAAGGCGTGGAGATCCGTCAGACGGTTGTCCAGCGGGAGCTGGTCCATCTTGAAGTCGCCCGTGTGGACCACCATGCCGGCGGGGGTGCGGATCGCGACCGCCAGGGCGTCCGGGATGGAGTGGTTGACCGCGACGAACTCGCAGTCGAAGGGGCCGATGCGCTCGCGGTTACCCTCCGCCACCTCGAGGGTGTACGGGCGGATGCGGTGCTCCTGGAGCTTGGCCTCGATGAGCGCCAGGGTCAGCTTGGAGCCGATCAGCGGGATGTCCGGCTTCTCGCGGAGGAGGAAGGGGACGCCGCCGATGTGGTCCTCGTGGCCATGGGTGAGGACGATGCCCTCGATGTCGTCGAGGCGGTCCCGGATGGACGAGAAGTCCGGCAGGATCAGGTCGATTCCGGGCTGCTCCTCCTCGGGGAAGAGCACTCCGCAGTCGACGATCAACAGGCGGCCGCCGTACTCGAAGACCGTCATGTTTCGGCCGATTTCGCCGAGGCCGCCGAGCGGGGTGACTCGCAGGCCGCCTTCGGGGAGCGGCGGGGGCGCGCTGAGTTCAGGATGCGGATGACTCAAAAGACTCTCCTCACCACGCGCGCCACGTACCGGTCGGGCACGTGGCGCGCGTGACGTTCGTGCAGAAGCAGTTGTCGTTGTGGGGTGCAGGCACCGGTGTCCTGCTTATTCAGTTGTGGAGTCTGGTGCGCGGCCTGCGCGCGAAGTCTGGTGTTAGAGCTGTACCCCGCCTGCGGCAAGATCGATCTTGAGCTGCTCGATCTCCTCGGGCGAGCACTCGGCCATGGGTGCGCGCAGCGGTCCTGCGGGCAGGCCCTGGAGGCCGAGCGCGGCCTTGGTGGTCATGACGCCCTGGGTGCGGAACATGCCGGTGTAGACCGGCAGCAGCTTCTGGTGGATCTCCGTGGCCTTCTGGACGTCGCCGGAGATGTACGCCTCGACGAGCGCGCGCAGGTCGGGGGTGACCACGTGGCCGACGACCGAGACGAAGCCGACCGCGCCCACGGAGAGCAGCGGCAGGTTGAGCATGTCGTCGCCGGAGTACCAGGCGAGGCCGGAGCGGGCGATGGCCCAGCTGGCGCGGCCGAGGTCGCCCTTGGCGTCCTTGTTGGCGACGATGCGAGGGTGCTCGGCGAGGCGGACGATCGTCTCGGTGTTGATCGGGACGCCGCTGCGGCCGGGGATGTCGTACAGCATGACCGGCAGCTCGGTGGCGTCGGCGATGGCCTTGAAGTGCCGGTACAGGCCTTCCTGCGGGGGCTTGTTGTAGTACGGCGTGACGACCAGGAGGCCGTGTGCGCCGATCTGCTCGGCCGCGCGGGCGAGCTCCAGGCTGTGGCGGGTGTCGTTGGTGCCGACCCCGGCCACCACGTGGGCTCGGTCGCCGACGGCCTCCAGTACCGCCCGCACCAGGTCCGATTTCTCCGCATCGCTGGTGGTGGGGGACTCGCCGGTGGTGCCGTTGATGATCAGGCCGTCGTTGCCTGCGTCCACCAGGTGCGTGGCGAGCCGCTGCGCGCCGTCGAGATCAAGTGCGCCGTCCGCCGTGAAGGGCGTGATCATGGCGGTGAGGACCCGCCCGAAGGGGGTCTGCGGAGTGGAGGTCGGAGCCATGGGTTACACGCTACTCGTTGCGCCCGGCGTGGTCTGCCCTCGGGGGGTGCGGGAAAGTCAGGACAAATAAGGAGCCCGGCACTGCCTGCTCGGGGGTTCAAGCAGTGCCGGGTCCGTTTGATCAGGCTAGATGAACTTCTCTAAATGCCGCAATACGGACACTTCATGCGGCTGACCCACGCGGCCGTGACGGGCCGGCTGGGGGCCGCTGGTGCCTTACGGGGCCACGCGGCCGTTCGCATTGAAGGCGGCGTACGTCAGCGGCATGAGCTTGGCCCACTCCGCTTCCATCCTCTCGCCGACCATCTCGATCTCCCGCTGCGGGAAGGACGGGACCTTGGCCAGCTCGTGCTGGGTACGCAGGCCGAGGAAGTGCATCAGGGAGCGGGCGTTACAGGTGGCGTACATCGAGGAGAACAGGCCGACCGGGAGGACGGCTCGGGCGACCTCGCGGGCGACGCCGGCGGCGAGCATCTCCTGGTAGGCCTCGTACGACTGCCGGTACGAGTCCTCCATGACGCGGCCGGTCAGCTCCTGCTGGGCCTGGGTGCCCTCGACGAAGACGTACTTGCCGGGGCGGCCCTCCTGGACCAGCTTGCGGGACTCGCCGGGGACGTAGAAGACGGGCTGGAGCTCGCGGTAGCGGCCGCTCTCCTCGTTGTACGACCAGCCCACGCGGTGCCGCATGAACTCGCGGAAGACGAAGATCGGGGCGCTGATGAAGAAGGTCATCGAGTTGTGCTCGAAGGGGCTGCCGTGCCGGTCCCGCATCAGGTAGTTGATCAGGCCCTTGGAGCGCTCCGGGTCCTTCTTCAGCTCGTCCAGGGACTGCTCGCCGGCGGTGGAGACGCGGGCGGCCCACAGCACGTCGGAGTCGGCCGCGCTGTGCTTGACCAGCTCGACGGTGACGTCACTGAGGAAGCTTGGCTTGAGGTCGTCGGCGGGGGTGTCGGTCACGGCTCGGAGGGTCCTTCCATCACTTCTGCGGGCGGCGCCCACTCTACGGCCCGGCACTGACAACGGGGCGTTCGGTGCCGGGTCGCGACATACCTCGGCGAACTTCAGCGAATTTCTGTGAATTCGGTGAAACCGGGCACCTTTTGGGGCACCCGCTCGTCTGTGTTGGTGACGGTCACCCACACGATTCCGAGAGGAGAAGTCCCTGATGTTCGGTCGGCGCGAGCCCGTTCCGTTCGCCTTCCTCGCCGAGGCCGACAGGTTCCGCAGCAATGTCACTCCCCCACCCCCTGAGCGAGCGTCCATCGGTCAGATGGCCGGGCGCTGGCTGCTGGGGCTCACCATCGTCGCCGGGCTGGTGGGCTCGCTGGTGGTGGGCATGCCGGCGCTGTCCACCGACACCGCGACGCAGACCCAGCAGTCACAGGCCTCTCAGGGGCACTGACTCAACCGGCCCCCCAGGAGTGGTGAGTGGGGGCACGGGTCGATTAGCCTCACCGGGCACAGCCCCCGCATGGATTGAGTGAGGACCAGTCGTGCCCCTGCCCTTCCTGACGGCCGACCGCGCATTCGAGACAGCCGACGACGTCGCGCTGCCCTTCGACGACCTCGACCGCTGGCGGCGCCCCTACCGTCCCGGGCCGTGGCGCGTGGGCGTGGCGGCGCTGTCGCTGCTGCTCGCCTCGTACGTGCTCTTCGCTGCGGTCATCATCGCCCTGACCGCCACGGTGACCGAGGCCGGCGTCGTCTTCGGTATCGCGCTGGCCGTCATCGCCGGCGCTCTGCGGCTGCTCCGCATGGGGGTGTGGGTGAGCGCGCGTGGACTGCGCCAGGTGCGGTTCCTCGTCACGCGTACGGTGCCCTGGCAGCAGGTCGTCGCCGTACGGAGGGTGCAGCAGCCGGTGCGCTGGCTGGGGTTGCCGCGCACGGTGCAGGGGCAGGCGCTGTTGCTGGTGGAGCGGGGTCGTGCGGCGGATGACATGCCGGCGCTGATGACCACGCACAACACGGACTTCCTGGCCCGGGTCGCGGCGTTCGACCGGGCCGCCGACGCCGTCGAGGTGTGGGCCTCGGAGAACACGCGCGGCTGATCGCCACAGGCATGGCATGCGAAGGGGCCGGTCCGCAGCAGCGGGTCGGCCCCTTCGGCGTTCGGTCGGCTCGTCGGCGTAACTCGTCGGCGTGCGGCCGACCCGTCGACGTAGGGCTCAGGCCTCGACGGTCCTGCCTTCGTGCAGCGCGATGGCCCTCTGCATCGCCTTGCGGGCGCGCGGGGTGTCCCGGGCGTCGTGGTAGGCGATGGCGAGGCGGAACCAGCTGCGCCAGTCGTCGGGGGACGCCTCCGTCTCGGCCTTGCGCCGGGCGAAGACCTCGTCGGCCGAGTCACGGTCGATTCGGCCGCCGGGGGTGCGCTTGAGCTCGTCGACCGGCAGACCGCCCTCGGCGTCGAGTTCGGCGGCGAGCGCGTTGGCCTTGCGGACGAACTGGGTGTTCTTCCACAGGAACCACACGCCGATCACCGGCAGGATCAGCACCGCCACGCCGAAGGTGACGGTGATGACCGTGCCGGACTGGATGAGCATCACGCCACGGCTGCCGACCAGGACGAAGTAGACGACCAGGACGGCGGCCGTTATGGCGTAGGAGATCTTCGCGCGCATCAACGAGCCTCGTGTCAGCCCAGGTCCAGGAAGTGTTCCAGGCCGAAGGTCAGGCCCGGAGTGGTCACCACGCGGCGGGCGCCGAGCAGGATGCCCGGCATGAAGCTGCTGTGGTGGAGGGAGTCGTGGCGGACGGTCAGGGTCTCGCCCTCGCCGCCGAGCAGGACCTCCTGGTGGGCCAGCAGGCCGCGCAGGCGGACCGCGTGGACCGGGATGCCGTCGACGTTCGCGCCCCGCGCACCGTCCAGAGCCGTCTCGGTGGCGTCCGGAGCCGGGGCCGTGCCCGCCGCCCGCCGCGCCTCGGCGATGAGCTGGGCCGTGCGGGTGGCCGTACCGCTCGGGGCGTCGACCTTCTTCGGGTGGTGCAGTTCGACGACCTCGACCGACTCGAAGTACGGCGCGGCGATCTGCGCGAACTTCATCGTCAGGACGGCGCCGATGGAGAAGTTCGGCGCGATGAGCACGCCCGTCTCCGGGGAGGCGGACAGCCAGCCGTTCAGCTGCGCGAGGCGCTCGTCGGTCCAGCCCGTCGTGCCGACGACCGCGTGGATGCCGTGGTTCACGCAGTAGTCGAGGTTGGCCATCACCGAGTCCGGCGTGGTCAGTTCGACGGCCACCTGGGCGCCGGTCTCCGCCAGGGTCTCCAGCTTGTCGCCCCGGCTCAGGGCGGCGACCAGCTCCATGTCCTCGGCGGCCTCGACAGCCCGTACCGCCTCGGAGCCGATACGGCCCTTGGCGCCGAGGACCGCCACGCGCAGCTTGCTCATCTCTCTTGCTTCCTTACGTCGGATGTTCCGTCACGTCGGATGTGCCATCGGAGGTTCCGGGGGTGGACCGGTCAGGCGACCGCGTCGTTCAGCCGGGACGCCTGTTTGTCCTTCAGCGGGCCGATGACCGACAGCGAGGGCCGCTGTCCCAGGACCTCGCGGGCGACCGAGCGGACGTCGTCCGGCGTCACCTCGGCGATCCGGGCCAGCATGTCGTCGACGGACATCTGCTCGCCCCAGCACAGCTCGCTCTTGCCGATGCGGTTCATCAGGGCACCGGTGTCCTCCAGGCCCAGGACCGTGGAGCCGCGGAGCTGGCCGATGGCGCGGCCGATCTCGTCGTCGGACAGGCCGTGCTCGGCGACATGGTCCAGTTCGTCGCGGCAGATCTTCAGCACGTCGTGGACCTGCGATGGCCTGCAGCCCGCGTACACGCCGAACAGGCCGCAGTCGGCGAAGCCCGAGGTGTACGAGTACACGCTGTAGGCCAGGCCGCGCTTCTCGCGGACCTCCTGGAAGAGACGGGACGACATGCCGCCGCCCAGCGCCGTGTTGAGGACGCCGAGGGCCCAGCGGCGGTCGTCCGTGCGGGACAGGCCGGGCATGCCGAGGACGACATGGGCCTGCTCGGTCTTGCGGCCGATCAGCTCGACACGGCCCGCGGCGCGGACGGTGCGCCGTCCCTCGCGCGGGGCGATGGGCGTGGCGTCCAGGTTCCTGAGAGCGCCGGCCTTCTCGAAGGCGGCGCGGACCTGTCGTACGACCTTGTTGTGGTCGATGTTGCCGGCCGCGGCGACCACGAGGTGGGTCGGGTCGTAGTGCTTCTTGTAGAAGCGGCGGATGCGGTCGGCGGTGAGGGCGTTGACCGTGTCCACCGTGCCGAGGACCGGGCGGCCGAGGGGGTTGTCGCCGAACATCGTGTGCGCGAACAGGTCGTGGACGCAGTCGCCCGGGTCGTCCTCGGTCATGGCGATCTCTTCGAGGATCGCGCCCCGCTCGACGTTGACGTCCTCTTCGAGGATCAGGGAGCCCGTCAGCATGTCGCAGACGACGTCTATGGCGAGCGGGAGGTCGGTGTCGAGCACCCGCGCGTAGTAGCACGTGTACTCCTTCGCCGTGAACGCGTTCATCTCGCCGCCGACGGCGTCGATGGCAGAGGAGATGTCCAGGGCGGACCTGCGGGTGGTGCCCTTGAAGAGCAGGTGCTCCAGGTAGTGCGTGGCACCGTTCAGCGCCGGCGTCTCGTCGCGGGAGCCGACGTGCGCCCAGATGCCGAAGGTCGCGGAGCGGACCGAGGGCAGGGTCTCGGTGACGATGCGCAGGCCGCCGGGGAGGGTGGTCTTACGGACCGTACCGATGCCGTTGGCGCCCTTGATCAGGGTTTGGGTACGGGCGACGGCCCGCGCCTCCGAAGAGGTGCGGGCCGTCGCCGTGGAGCTGCTCGACGTCACTTGTCGGTGTCGTCCTTCTGGTCGTCCTCGGAGCCTTCTTCGCCCTCGATCACGGGGATGAGGGAGAGCTTGCCGCGGGAGTCGATCTCGGCGATCTCGACCTGGACCTTGGCGCCCACGCCGAGCACGTCCTCGACGTTCTCCACGCGCTTGCCGCCGGCCAGCTTGCGGATCTGCGAGATGTGCAGCAGACCGTCCTTGCCCGGGAGCAGCGAGACGAACGCACCGAAGGTGGTCGTCTTCACGACCGTGCCCAGGTAGCGCTCGCCGACCTCCGGCATGGTCGGGTTGGCGATCGAGTTGATCGTGGTGCGGGCGGCCTCGGCGGCCGGGCCGTCGGAGGCACCGATGTAGATGGTGCCGTCGTCCTCGATCGTGATCTCGGCGCCGGTGTCCTCCTGGATCTGGTTGATCATCTTGCCCTTGGGGCCGATGACCTCACCGATCTTGTCCACGGGGATCTTGACGGTGATGATCCGCGGGGCGTTCGGGGACATCTCGTCCGGCGTGTCGATCGCTTCCATCATCACATCGAGGATGTGGAGGCGGGCGTCACGGGCCTGCTTCAGGGCGGCGGCCAGGACGGAGGCCGGGATGCCGTCCAGCTTGGTGTCGAGCTGGAGGGCGGTCACGAACTCCTTGGTGCCGGCGACCTTGAAGTCCATGTCACCGAAGGCGTCCTCCGCACCGAGGATGTCGGTGAGGGTGACGTAGTGCGTCTCGCCCTCGATCTCCTGGGAGATCAGGCCCATCGCGATACCGGCGACGGGGGCCTTCAGCGGCACACCGGCGTTCAGCAGCGACATGGTGGAGGCGCAGACCGAGCCCATGGACGTCGAGCCGTTGGAGCTCAGCGCCTCGGAGACCTGGCGGATCGCGTAGGGGAACTCCTCGCGCGTCGGCAGGAC
Organism: Streptomyces sp. V4I8; assembly: GCF_041261225.1. Taxonomy (GTDB): domain Bacteria; phylum Actinomycetota; class Actinomycetes; order Streptomycetales; family Streptomycetaceae; genus Streptomyces. Next base: position 7,462,517 of record NZ_JBGCCN010000001.1, on the reverse strand, counting down.
CGGCACGAGGGCGCGCTCGGCGAGGGCGCCGTGGCCGATCTCGCGGCGCTTCGGGGAGCCGACGCGGCCGGTCTCGCCGGTGGAGTACGGCGGGAAGTTGTAGTTGTGCATGTAGCGCTTGCGGGTCACCGGGGAGAGGGTGTCCAGCTGCTGCTCCATGCGGAGCATGTTGAGGGTGGTGACGCCCAGGATCTGGGTCTCGCCACGCTCGAACACGGCGGAGCCGTGCACGCGCGGGATGGCCTCGACCTCGGCGGCCAGGGTGCGGATGTCGGTGACACCGCGGCCGTCGATACGCTTCTTCTCCTTGATGACGCGCTCACGGACCAGGGTCTTGGTCAGCGAGCGGTACGCGGCGGAGATCTCCTTCTCGCGGCCCTCGAACTCCGGCAGGAGCTTCTCGGCGGCGAGCGCCTTGACGCGGTCCAGCTCGGACTCGCGCTCCTGCTTGCCGGCGATGGTCAGCGCGGAGGCGAGCTCCGGCTTGACGGCGGCGGTGAGCGCCTCCAGGACGTCGTCCTGGTAGTCCAGGAAGATCGGGAACTCGCCGGTCGGCTTGGCGGCCTTGGCGGCGAGGTCCGACTGCGCCTTGCAGAGCACCTTGATGAAGGGCTTCGCGGCGTCCAGACCGGCGGCGACGACCTCCTCGGTCGGCGCCTCGGCGCCGCCCTCGACCAGCTTGATGGTCTTCTCGGTGGCCTCGGCCTCGACCATCATGATCGCGACGTCGCCGTCCTCCAGGACACGGCCCGCGACGACCATGTCGAAGACGGCGTCCTCGAGCTCGGAGTGCGTCGGGAAGGCCACCCACTGGCCGTTGATCAGCGCGACGCGGACGCCGCCGATCGGGCCGGAGAAGGGCAGGCCGGCCAGCTGCGTGGACGCGGACGCGGCGTTGATCGCCACGACGTCGTACAGGTGGTCGGGGTTGAGCGCCATGATCGTGGCGACGACCTGGATCTCGTTGCGCAGGCCCTTCTTGAAGGACGGGCGCAGCGGGCGGTCGATGAGGCGGCAGGTGAGGATGGCGTCCTCGGAGGGACGGCCCTCACGGCGGAAGAAGCTGCCGGGGATCTTGCCGGCGGCGTACATCCGCTCCTCGACGTCCACCGTCAGGGGGAAGAAGTCGAGCTGGTCCTTGGGGTTCTTGGAGGCGGTGGTGGCCGACAGCACCATGGTGTCGTCGTCCAGGTACGCCACGGCGGAGCCGGCGGCCTGCTTGGCCAGGCGGCCCGTCTCGAAGCGGATGGTGCGGGTGCCGAAGGAGCCGTTGTCGATGACGGCCTCGGCGTAGTGGGTCTCGTTCTCCACTAGCGTTTTCTCCGTTACTTTGTCGTCTTTTGTCCCGTCGCTGCCCGTGTGGCAGGGGGACGGTCGCGGAGAGGCGCTCCGTGCGGTGCGGGCCGGTCTTCGATCGAAGCACCCGGGGCTCACTTCCCCCCGGGGGCCACTACCGAGGACCGGCGGCGGCGAGGCGCGCTTCTCCTCTTCTTCTTGTCGTGCTGTGTCGTCCGTACTGCGTTGTGCTACCACACTACAAAGCGTGTGTGACACTCCGCATGTTTCCGCACGCACGGTTGACGTTCCGTACGTACAGCAAAAGGAGCGGCTCCCGATCTCTCTCGGGAACCGCTCCCCTCACGGCGTCCTACTTGGCGCCCGCCGCACCACGGCGGATGCCGAGGCGGTCGACCAGCGCACGGAAGCGCTGGATGTCCTTCTTCGCCAGGTACTGGAGAAGGCGGCGACGCTGACCGACCAGGATCAGCAGACCACGACGGGAGTGGTGGTCGTGCTTGTGGGTCTTGAGGTGCTCGGTCAGGTCCGAGATCCGGCGCGAGAGCATGGCGACCTGGACCTCGGGGGAGCCGGTGTCGCCCTCCTTCTGGCCGAACTCGGAGATGATCTGCTTCTTCGTAGCGGCGTCGAGCGGCACGCGTACTCCTCGTAGTCTTTGAATGGCCACCGAGTGCCCCCGGTCTGTGTCTCGGGGGAGCTTCCGTTACTCGGGAGGCGGGGATCCGCTGGGCGCATCCCCCAGGCGAACCCGGGGGCGCGTACACAAACGGCCGTCACACAGCGTACCAGCACACAGGCGCGCCCTTGACAGACGGCCCCCGGCGGCGCCGCACGGGTCAGAGACCGCCGCGGACCTTGGCGTAGACGTCGAGGACGGCCAGGCAGATCGGGACCAAGGAGAGCAGGACCAGCGAGTCGGCGAGGTCCAGCATGCGGCCCCAGAAGGGGGAGAGTCCCTTCTGCGGCACGATCAGTGCGATCGCGATCAGGAGCAGTACGCCGACTCCGACCGAGGCGCCGAGCCACAGGGTCCGCACGTTGACCGGGCCGGAGTTGTTCTGGAGCAGCTCCATGATGATGTCGGCCGGCGGCGAGATCGCGAGGCCGAGGACCAGCAGGGCGAGCGTGACGACACCGGCCACGAACAGGCAGGTGACCTGGGCGGTGTAGCGGAACAGGCGGGCCCGCAGCATCGCGGCGAGGCCGGTGCACAGGGCCAGCAGCTGGGCCCAGCCGTTGTCGCTGAAGCCGAGCACCGCGCCGCCCGCGCCGATGATCACGGCCGCGCAGCCGCCGACCAGGCCGAGCAGCAGCTCGTGGCCCCGGCTGGTCTGGGCGATGATGCGCTGGACGTCGACGGCCTCGAGGTCGCCCTCCTGGCCGTCCCGGCGCGCCCGGGCCAGTTCCTCCGGGTTGCGGAAGCCGATCGGCAGCTTGGCGAAGCGGGACGACCAGCCGGGCAGGAAGCCGACGACCGCCAGGGCGACGACCGAGGTGCCGGCGGCGATCTCCCGCGGCTCCGCCTCGGTGAGCACTCCGCAGAACACGGCGAGCGTGCCGATCGCGGAGGCCAGTGCGGCGGCCACGAACGGGGCGTCGCCCTGCGGCAGCAGCATGATCAGCACGACGGAGCACAGCAGTACGGCGACACAGCCGACGAGGAACTGGATCCGGCCGGGGCCCTCGCCCGCGTCCTGGGGAAGCGCGCCGGAGCCCGCGATGAGCGCGTGCGGCAGCGCGGAGATGCCGAGCGCGACGGCGGAGCCGCGGTCGTCGTACACCCGGGCCCGTACGCCGGCCAGTGCCGTCAGGGCGAGGGCGGTCACGCCGGCCAGGATGCCCTGGAGGCCGTGCATGTCGTGCCGTATCGGATCCGCGAACCAGAAGACGAAGCCGAGCATGACCAGCAGCAGCGAACCCGCGACGAGGCCGGCGATCCGCATCAGGTTGTCGTTCCAGCTGCGGGTGTCCTGCTTGACCGCGGCAGCGATCGCGTCCACGACGTCGTCGTGCACGGCCGGCGGCAGCGAGTCGGCGAAGGTGCGCAGCAGCAGCACCTCGCCGTCCCTGACGCGGTGCTCGAGCAACGAGCGGCTCGCGTCGAGCACTTGACCCTCGCGGGTCACGAGGTGGTAACCGGATGGACTGGTATCCGACTGGACCAGGCCCGACAGCCTGATGATCTCAGGAAAGAGGTCCTGGATCGGCAGGTCCTCGGGCAGCGCCACATCGACACGGCTGTCCGGCGCTGCGATGGTGATTCGGCAGAAACCTGTCGAAGTCCCCGTGCTCACCTGGTGTTCCCCCTGCTAGACAAGGCTTCCTCGCGCCGCTCGTACGACGCGGAGCGCCACCATATCCGTTGCGGCACCGGGTGCAGGACCGCCCTCCCCCATTCCTCTCAGGACCTGCTCCGCATCTCCATCCTCCTGCCTCCCTGGCGCACTCGGCGCATCAGTAGGATCGACGCCTACGCGAACGACGCCTACGCGAACGAGAACACGTCGCGGTACACGGGGGCGTCGGTGCCAAGGACGTATCACGTATCAATCGCGAAGGATGAGTGCATCGGTGAGCGTCGTCATCATCAAACGACCACCGCGGACAGTGCCACCGGCCGTCCCGGACGGCGAGGTCAAACTCGAGACGCCGCCCGAGATTCCGCGCGAGGGCGACGACAGCATGCTGATGAACATGCTGCCCATGATGGGCATGCTGGGTTCTGTCGCCTTCTTCTTCACAGCCGGCCAGTCCTATATGAAGGTCGTCGGCGGTCTCATGCTGGCCTCGACGGTGGCCATGATGGTCGCCCAGCTGGCCAAGGCCCGGCAGGGTCCCGGGGCGGGGATGGCCCAGGACCGGCGGGACTACTTCCGCTATCTGGAGCAGGTCCGCAAGGACGTGCACAAGACGGCGGAGCTGCAGCGCCGCAGCCAGCTCTTCCAGCACCCCGACCCGGAGCAGTTGTGGGCGGTGGCGGCGGACGGCAAGCGGCTGTGGGAACGGCGCCCGAACGACGCGGACTTCGCGTCCGTGCGGATCGGCCGCGGTACCCAGCAGCTGAACACCCCTCTCGTCGCCCCGGAGACGGCCCCGAAGGACGAGCTGGAACCGCTGACCGCGGCGGCCATGAAGGCCTTCCTCGACGCGCACGGCAGTCTGCACGACCTGCCGGTCTCCATCTCGCTGCGTGCCTTCTACCACGTGACGATCTGCGGCGAGACCGACACGGTCTACGCCAACGCCCGTGCGACGCTGTCCCAGCTGGCGACGCTGCACTCGCCCGAGGACCTGATGATCGCCGTGGTGGCGCACCCCTCCGCGGCGGCGGACTGGGACTGGATCAAGTGGCTGCCGCACAGCCAGCACCCGAAGGCCAAGGACGGAGCGGGTTCGACCCGGCTCCTCTTCGACGACCTCGGTGAGCTGGAGGAGGCGCTCGCGGACCAGCTGGACGACAGGCCCCGCTGGAACCGTGAGGCGAACCCCGTCTACGACCAGCCGCACCTGATCGTGGTGCTCGACGGCGGCACCGTGCCGCCGGACTCCGAACTCGCCGGCAACGAGGGCCTCCAGGGCGTCACCTTCCTGGAGATCGCACCCGGTGAACTGGAGGAGGAGCTGCGGGCCGGTCTGACGGCCTATGTGAAGCCGGACCGGATGCGGCTGTTCGTCGGCCACGAGTCCGCCTACACCGGCAAGCCCGACGTGCTGAACGCGGCGCAGGCCGAGTCCCTGGCGCGACAGCTCGCCCCCTTCCGGGTCGGCTCCGCGGAGGAGGGCGAACCCCTTCTGTCCAACCTGGACTTCACGGACCTGATGGGCATCGGCGACGCGGGCACGGTCGACGTCTCCCGCACCTGGCGTCCTCGTACGCTGCACGAGCGGCTGCGGGTGCCGATCGGTGTCGGCGAGAACGGCGAGCCGGTCATGCTGGACCTCAAGGAGGCCTCGCAGGAGGGCATGGGCCCGCACGGTCTGTGCGTCGGCGCCACCGGTTCCGGTAAGTCCGAGGTGCTGCGTACGCTGGTGCTCGGTCTCGCGGTGACGCACTCCTCGGAGACGCTGAACTTCATCCTCGCGGACTTCAAGGGCGGTGCGACCTTCGCGGGTATGGCGGACATGCCGCACACGGCGGCCGTCATCACCAACCTCGCGGACGACCTCACCCTCGTCGACCGTATGCGTGACTCGATCATGGGTGAGACGCAGCGCCGTCAGGAGCTGCTGCGCTCGGCCGGCAACTACGCCAACCTGCACGACTACGAGAAGGCCCGGGCGGCGGGCGCCGCGCTGGAGCCGATGGCCTCGCTGGTGATCGTGCTCGACGAGTTCTCCGAACTCCTCACGGCCAAGCCGGACTTCATCGACATGTTCATCCAGATCGGTCGTATCGGCCGTTCGCTGGGTGTCCACCTGCTGCTGGCGTCGCAGCGCCTGGAAGAGGGCAAGCTGCGCGGCCTGGACACGTACCTGTCGTACCGGATCGGTCTGCGGACCTTCTCCGCCGCCGAGTCCCGTACGGCGATCGGTGTCCCGGACGCCTACCACCTGCCGTCGATCCCCGGCTCGGGCTACCTGCGCTACGACACCGACACCATGGTCCGCTTCAAGGCGGCCTATGTGTCGGGGCCGTACCACGGCGAGGGCCCGTCCCGGGTGCACCGCTCGACGCAGCTGCGTCCCGCGCTGTTCTCGGCGGAGCACGTGGCGCTGCCGCCGCAGCCGGTGATCGAGGAGCCGGAGCCCGACAACCGGGTGGACGACGCGCTCGCCGACACCGTCCTGGACGTGCTCGTCGGCCGGATGATCAACCAAGGACCGCCCGCCCACCAGGTGTGGCTGCCCCCGCTGGAGGAGGCGCCCTCGCTGGAGCAGCTGCTCCCGCAGCTCGCCGTCTCCCCGGAGCGCGGCCTCACCGCACCCGACTACACGGCGCTCGGCCGGCTCAACGTGCCGGTCGGCCTGGTGGACAAGCCGTTCGAGCAGCGGCGTGACGTGCTGTACCGGGACTTCGCGGGCGGCGCCGGTCACGGTCTGTTCGTCGGTGGTCCGCAGTCCGGCAAGTCGACGCTGCTGCGCACGCTCATCTCGTCGTTCGCGCTCACCCACACGCCGTCCGAAGTGCAGTTCTACTGCCTGGACTTCGGTGGTGGCGGTCTGATCTCCATGGAGGAGCTGGCGCACGTCGGCGGGGTCGCCAACCGTCTCGACGCCGAGAAGGTGCGCCGTACGGTCAGCGAGGTCGAGGGCATCCTGAACGCGCGCGAGGAGTACTTCCGCGCGAACAACGTCGACTCGATCCAGACCTACCGTCAGCGCCGGAACGCGGGTCAGCTGCCGGACCAGCCCTGGGGTGACGTCTTCCTCGTCATCGACGGCTGGGCCACGTTCAAGACGGACTACGAGATGCTCGAGGCCACCGTCACCGAGATCGCCACGCGTGGCCTCGGCTTCGGTGTGCACGTGATCCTGACGGCGAGCCGCTACACCGAAGTGCGGCCCGCGCTCAAGGACATGCTGCAGAACCGCATCGAGCTCAGGCTCGGTGACCCGACCGAGTCCGAGATCGACCGCAAGGTCGCGCAGAACGTCCCGGCCACCGTCCCGGGCCGCGGTCTGACCCAGGACAAGCTGCACTTCATGGCGGCGCTGCCGCGCGTCGACGGCTCCTCGGAGACGGACGACCTGTCCGAGGCGACGTCGATCCTCATCCGCGGCATCAACGACAACTGGCAGGGCCAGCACGCTCCGGCCGTACGACTGCTGCCCACGATGATGCCGGCGGACCGGCTGCCCAAGGGCTTCGAGCACCCGGACCGCGGTGTGGCCATCGGTATCGACGAGTCGTCGCTCTCGCCGGTCTTCGTCGACTTCGAGACGGACCCGCTCTTCATCGTGTTCGGTGAGAGCGAGTCCGGTAAGTCCGCGATGCTGAGGCTGCTCGTCAAGCAGATCACCGAGCGCTACACGCCGGACCAGGCGAAGATCGTCATGGGTGACTACCGACGCGCCCACCTGGAGGGAGTGCCCGACTCGCACCTGTCGCGGTACTGCGCCTCGGCCCCGGCCCTGACGGAGACGCTGGAGGGCCTGGCCGGCTCGATGCACCGTCGTATGCCGGGTCCGGACGTCACGCCGGAGCAGCTGCGCAACCGCAGCTGGTACAACAGCCCGGACGCGTTCGTCATCGTCGACGACTACGACCTGGTGGCGACCGGCGTGAACCCGCTGGCCCCGCTCCTGGAGTACCTGCCGTTCGCCCGTGACGTCGGCCTGCGCATCATCATCGCGCGCTCCTCGGGCGGTGCGAGCAGGTCGCTGTACGAGCCGGTGATGCAGCGGATGCGTGAACTCGGCGCCCAGGGCCTCGTGCTCTCCGGCGACCGGGCGGAGGGCGCGCTGCTCGGCAATATCACGGCGACGCAGCTGCCGCCCGGCCGTGGGTACTTCCACACGCGCCGACGCGGTGGGCAACTGATCCAGACGGGGTGGCTGCCGAACCGGTTCTGACTGGTTCCGAGGAACGGTCGGACGGTCGGTCGAGCAGGAGGGGCGGTACCCGCGAGGGTGCCGCCCCTCTTCGTTGGCCGTGGGGGCTGGGGCTCGTCCGGGTGCCGCCGTTAAAGTGGAGCCTCGACAGAAATGACGAGCCACGGGGGGCAGTTGTGCCGTCGGACTACATGGACTCCGATCCTGAGGTACTGAAGACCGAGGGATTCCACATGTTCAATGCCGGTGTGGAGTTCTCCAAGGCCGTGCACAAGCTGACGACCGGCCTGACCGCTCTCGAGAAGGGCGACACCCCGCCGTGGGGTGACGACGACATCGGCGAGAAGTTCGGAGTCGTCTACGAGGGCCTGCGCGACGGCATGTACGACTCGATGGGCAGCCTGGCGGAACGGATCGCCGGCATGGGAACCGCCCTGGCCAAGATGGGCGTGGCACACGAGCAGAACGAGGCCGCGCAGAACGACATCTGGAAGAAGACGATGGCCGAGTACGACGGTCAGGTGGAGGTTCCGCCCGGGGTGGCGCGGGGCGAGATTCACACCCGGTCGACCACCTGATCCGCGACGCCCGTGTGGCGGCCCACCCACGCCAGTAGGGTGAGACGCACACTTCGTTCGCACGTCAGGGAGAGGCCCAGCAGCATGACCGAGGCTACCGAGCCACAGAACAACGAGGTCGGGACTCAGGCCGAGGACACCAAGGCGCGCAAGGAGCGGGAGCGGGACGAGCTCTACGCCCTCGACATCTCCGGGGTCGAGTGGCATTGCGCGCCCGGTACCGAGGCGCACGAGGAGCGAGTCGAGATCGCGTACCTGCCGGAGGGCGCGGTGGCCATGCGGTCGTCCCTGGATCCCGGCACCGTGCTGCGGTACACCGAGGCGGAGTGGCGGGCGTTCGTTCTCGGGGCGCGGGACGGGGAGTTCGATCTGGAGCCGGCTCCGCACAATGGTGGGGTGGTGGCGGAGTAGGGCGACTCCGCGTGCATTCCGCGTAGATGGTCCTACGGCCGTCGCCCACAGCAGCGGGCGGCGGCCGTCCTCGTGGCAGTTGGTCGAGCCGATGGAGCAGGGTCAGAGGCCCGCTCCCCCGGACCCGGCAGGCAACCCCCAGCATCAGGGCCGCCGTGGCCCAGCGGGTGCGTCCACGCCGTGCCGACTCCACGCCAAGAGCGCAGGAACCAGCGCCGCCCCTTGGCGCCACGGCCCAACTCGGCGCGGGATACGGCCCTTTCAGCTGCAGGGTGAGCAAAGTGTGAACTGGCTCGTGCACGGGGCGGAAGACGCACTTCGGCCGGTTGAGTGCGTTCATCGTCAACTGGTCGAAGCGCCGCACCCGGGTCCTCGCCGGCGTCACCGGCCAGGAGCCGGACAACCGGGGCGGCCTGCAACGGACTTGTGACAGCGAACCCCTGAAGTCACCGGCAGGTGATTCCGTAAACTTTGCGGACGGCTGTACTCCTGTGTGATTTCCCTTGGCTGGTGAGGGATGTGTACGGCCGTGGTGTCTGACGGGGGTGCTTTCTGCTGTGGCGATGATGTTGCCGGACGAGCTCGAGTGGGTTCTCCAGATGCTGGGCTACAAGTGGCCCACGGCGAACGAGGACAAGCTCAGAGACTGCGCCACCGTGTGGCGGGAGTTCGGCGAGAAGGTCAACGAGCTCCACACCACGGCGAACAGCGCCGCGCGGCAGGTCACCGCGCACAACGCCGGTGAATCGATTGACAAGTTCACCAAGACCTACGAGAAGTTCGACGGTGGCGGCGGCAACGACGGCTACCTCCGCAGCGCCGCCGAGGCCGCCTTCCTCATCGCGAACGTCCTTGAGGCCTGCGCCTACCTCGTCGAGTTCGCCAAGTGGGCGGTGATCGCCCAGCTCATCGCCCTGGCCATCCAGATCGCCGCCGCCGCTGCCGCCGCGCCCTTCACTTTCGGTCTGTCCTCGGTGGCGGGAATGGGCGCCACCCAGGCCGCCCGCCTCATCATTCGGCGCCTCCTGGACGAGCTCAAACAGGCGATGATCGAGGCGCTCATCGAGACGCTGAAGGAGCCCGCGATCTCGGCGATCGAGGCGATCGTCACCGACCTCATCCGCCAGACCGTGAACGTCGGCTTCGGCGCCCAGGAGGGCTACGACGTCGGCGCCACCCTCAAGGCCGGCGGCGAGGCAGGCCTTGACGCCCTCAGGCAGAGCCCGCAGACCTTCGCCGAGGGCGTGCGCGACAGCCTGGGCCAGAAGGCGGGCAGCCGGGCGCGGCATGCGGTCGACAGCCGGATCGACGGGTACGACGGGGCGTCAGGGTCGGACTTTCCGGGGGGCGACACCGGTAGCGACTCCAGCAGCGGGTCGGAGAGTTCCGACTCCTCTTCGCCCAGCTCCTCTTCGTCTAACTCCTCTCCGTCCGACTCCTCCTCGTCCTCCGATTCGAGTTCGTCGGACTCGGACTCCAGCTCCTCGACGCGTTCGAGCAACGGCAACATCCCCGGCGCGAACATAGGCAGCGGCATCTCCGCCGACACAGGCGGCAACGACATCCCGGCCCCCAACATCGGCGCGGGCCCCGACTCCGGCTCCGGGCCGGGATCCGACTCCGGGAATCCGTCCTCCTCGGACTCCCCGTACTCACGGCCGAGCCAATCTCCAAGCGCGTCGCTGTCGGACTTCGACGACCCCTCGCCCAGCGGGCCCTCGTCCAACGGCTCCGACTCCAACGGTTCGTCAAGTACTCCGAGTACGTCCGGTCCTTCGCACTCCGGTGGCGGCTCCCCCGTGTCCGGCCTGTCGTCCCCGAGTGCGCAGTCCGCGCCCACGTCCGGGGCCCCGTCGTCCGGGGGTACGTCTTCCTCGCCGGGGGGCGGCTCCATCGGCACCCAGATCGACGGGCTGGCCGCCAGCGCGCCCACGCAGTCCAACGCGGCGCCGACGCCGACGGCGGACTCGTCTCCCTCCAGTTCCGGGGGCCGGTCGGACGGCGGTGGCTCGGGTATGCCGACGTCGCCCACTGCGCCCTCCACCGGGGGTGCGGTACCGGGTGGGCACCACAGCCCGGGTGCCTCCGGTGGCGGTCCCTCCTCCGCCACGAGCCCGAATCCCGGCTCCGGCCCGGCGAGGAATCCTTCCGGTGGCACCCCGGGTACGCCCTCCGCCACGGGGACGGGGCCTGCTTCCACGCCGAGCTCCACGTCTCCTACGACGCCTCGGAGTACGCCTGCTTCGACGCCGGGTACCAGCGCGTCCACCACAGGGTCCGGGCCCGCCTCCACGCCGGGCCCTGCCACGCCCTCGACGACGCCACGGACAACCCCGTCGCAAACGCCGGATCCCCGAACACCCGGCCCCGACGGCCGTACTCCCGGTACGGCGGACAGTCGCGTCCCCAACCAGAACACTCCTGGCACGACGTCAGGGGACCGCACGCCGCCTCGGAACACCCCGGGCACCACGCCTGGCGACCGGACGCCCGGCGACCGGACTCCGCCCCGGGACAACCCGGGCACGACGCCGGGCGACCGCACCCCGAACCGGGACAACACCGGCACCACACCGGGCGACCGCACCTCGCCGCGTAGCAACGCGGACTCGACCGGCACCCGTACGCCCGGCCAGAACCCGAGCCCGACCACGCACTCGCCGGCGAGCCAGAACCCGGGTCAGACCACCCCGAACCAGAACCCGGCCCAGTCGTCGCCCTCCAGGACATCGTCCCCGTCCACCAACACCCCGACGACGGCGCCCGGCAGTTCCCCCAGCAACGGCACTGACCGAGCCTCGACGCCGCCGAGCAACAACGCCCAGAGCCCGTCGACCCAGCCCGGCCGCGCCCACACGCCCGGCACATCGCCCTCACCCAGCACCCCGAACCAGCCGAGCGCCGACACGGGCACCACGCCGCCGTCCCGGCCTCACCAGCCCGCGGGCAACACGCCCAGCACTCCGCCGAACCCCAAGGCGAACGCCCCGCAGCAGCCGGCCGCGCAGCCCCACCAGACGGAGAACGCGCGCCCCGACCGGGATGACCGGGATCGGCAGCACCAGCAGCAAGTGACGGCAGTCCCGATCCACACGGTCGTCACCAACCCGGGTTCCACACCGTCACACGCGGACCCCACGCCCCAGAACCCGGGCTCGCCCCAAGCGAATCCCAACGGCCCCAGCAACCAGAACCACCCCCAGCAGGACAGCCTCGACGACATCCGCTCCGACCTGGACCACCAGCCGGGCGGCCTGTCCCAGCCCGACCCCGCCGACCAGCAGGCCCTGGCCGACGCCGTCCCGCACAACGAAGACGGCACCCCGGAACGCTTCCCCGACCCGTTCGGCCCCTGGGCCCAACTCCAGAACGACGGCGGCAACACGGTCCCGGGACGCAGCAACAACTGCGCCGACTGTTCCCGCTCCTTCCTGGAGACCTGGTACGGAAACCCCCAGGTCTCCGCCCCCCGAACCGTCGACCTGGACGAGAACGGCAAGCACAACCCGTTCACCCCCGAGGACAACGCGAACGCCAACCAGATCCGCTGGACCGGCGCCGCCCACACCTACGCGGGCCCCGGCGGCGACCCCAACACCGCCAACACCATCGCCTCCACCCTTCAGCAGGCCGGACCCGGCTCGGCGGCCATCGTCCAGGTCGACTGGCCCGGCGGAGGCGGCCACGCCTTCAACGTCGTCAACCACAACGGCAAGATCGTGTGGATCGACACCCAGAGCGGAGAGGTCAGCGACAAGCCCCTCCACATCGACCAGGCCAAGCATGTCTGGCACATCCCGCTGGACGCCGACCGGAATCCCATCGACACCAGCAAGTCCGACGACAAGGACACTGAGGACTCCGAGGACTCCGACAGCAAGAGTGACGAGTCGCAGAACCAGGACGACGACGCCTCGCAGTCGGAGAACTCCGAGAACGACGGGCCACCGGAGAACAGCCAGAACACGCAGAGCGACCCTTCGGACGACACACCGGCTCAGGGCGACGACACCGACCCGGCGACCGACTCCGCCGAGTCGGCAACCCCGCCGCCCCCGGACTCATCGAACAACGCGGACCCGACACAGCCATCGACAGCCGACCCGAGCACGTCCAAGCAGGAGGGCACGCCCGAGGGGCAAGAGCCGTCCCAGGAGACATCGGCCACCCCGGAGCAGCAGTCACGCCCCGACGAGGCGGCACGCCCCGACTCGACGTCGGAACAGCGGCAGTCGCCCACCGACACGGCTTCCGACAATGGCACACCGGACAAGAGCACGCCTCTTCCCCGGACTGAGACCGACAGCCCGAACGACCCCACGACCGACCGGGGCACACCTCAGCAGAACACCACGCCCGGGGACCCGCGTACATCCATCCCGCACCAGCAGAATGCGGACCCGCGTACGTCCGACCCACGCACAGCGGACCCCCGCACCACGGACCCGCGTACGTCCGACCCACGCACAGCGGACCCCCGCACCACGGACCCGCGTACGTCCGACCCACGCACAGCGGACCCGTCTACGTCGGACCCGCGCCGGGACACCCCCACGCAGAAGAGGCCGGAGGCCGACGAGCACCCCGACAGCCGACGCCCTGACACCACACAGCGGCCGGACGAGACCCACACCGATCATGCCGATGATCCGCGGTCGGAGACCCCGCACAAGGAGCCGTCGGAGACCCCGGACCAAACACGTCCTGAAAACTCGGACCAGCCGCCGACGGACGGCCACCGCGACCGCCCGAGCGAGATGAACAAGGACTCCACGGTCCCCACGCGCGAGAGCCTGCCGGATGGCAAGAACGCCGACGCGGCCGGTTACGTCAAGGACTCCGTCAACGGGAAGAAGCCGCTGTACGGCGACATCGCCCCCGAGAACCCGCAGCAGACCTCCCAGCCGACGAGTCCCGAGCGGCCCTCCGCTCCGGCAGATCCGGCAGGCAATTCTTCGAACGACGACGTGGAAAGCCGTCGGAAGCGCGATCTGGACATGCTCGCGCGCGCCAATTCAAAGGATCCGAAGGACAGGGCCTGGTTCGAGAAGTACTACCACCCGAAGAGCGGCTACCGCCGGAGCGTGACAGCACCAGCCGAGGACGGCCGTCCGGTCCCCCAGCTGCATCCCACCGGCGATCCCGACACTCCCTGGATGCTGGCCAACGACGCACCGGACGCCGATCCCGAGTCGTACATCGACGCGGGCGAGCACAAGGGTAAGCGTGAAGAGAAGATCTCCAAGGAGAACCTGGAAAAGCTCGACAAGTACGCCGAGGCCCGCCGGAAGGCCATCGCCGCGGACCGGCAGCCGCACCTGGACCGGCAAGCGGCCAAGGACGCCTACGAGGCGAACAAGACTCCCGAGAACCTGAAGAAGTTCCAGGAAGCCGACGCGAAGCACAGCCCTCTCCACGGAAAGATGACGCGGGCGAGCGAGGACTACGGCGAGGCCGTCGCCGAGTTCCATGTGATGCCCCAGCACTTCGAGGACTACAACCGCGTCGACGACCGGGCCATGGGCAACAACCGGTTCGACCAGATCTGGGTGGACCCGAGCAAGAACCCACCGGAGTTCGTGGTGGTGGAAGCCAAGGGCTCCCTGGAGGCCGGTCTCGGTCAACGCCGGGGTCTCCCGCCGGAGCAGAGCACGGACCAGTCCCTCTCACCGGGCGAACCCAGCCAAGGGCAGGCTGACGGTACGCAGGACGAGGACCAGGCGGGCCAGGATGAGCCGACCCCTGGCGTGCCGAAGGTCCGGCAGGGCACCCGCGCGTACTTTGAGACGATCCTGCAGCAGATGCAGGATCGCGCGGACCGGAACGAGATGACGGCCAAGACCGACGCCGAGCTGGAGGCCGCCCAGGCGGAGCGGGCACTGGCAGACGCCCTTGACGACGCCCTGAAGGCAAAGCCGTCTCGAGTCAAGTACATACTCGTCAAGGGGAACTCTCCGACCGGTGCGCACGAGGGCTACGAGATGAAGCAGTTCGACATCAGAACAGAAGCGGAGAAGCAAAGCGATGCAGATTCCACGGCATGAAATCCCGACGCGAAATATCGCTTCGGTCCTGCAATCCAGGGGCAAACGCTTCTGGCGCGACGTGGAAGCCCTGCAGGAAGAACCGTCGTGGTTCTCGAACGCGCTGGCCTCCGGGATCAGGATTCTCGGCCTGCATTGTGCCGTGGACCCGGAGGCCGACAAACTCGAAACATGGGAAGCCTGCGTCACCGCCATGCAGGTCGGCTCCGCCCTCTTCGCATCGGCCCAGGCCACGACAGACAGCATCGAGTGCCGCATCGATCACAAGATGCGCACCGTCCGCGCCGGCGCCCTGCCCCGCGCCCACGCCGGCAACTGGCTCAACGCCTTCTGGCTCGCCTGCGTCTGCCGCGAGAAAAAGCGCATGACCGAACTCTGCCAGTTCCCCGTCTCACAACTTCGGCAAGCCGACGGAGTCCTCGACGAGTACATCTACAACTGGGTCGAAGCACTACAGGCATACTGGCTCAAGCGCCCTGAATTCGGCGACAAACTGGTTGCGGCGGTCGACGGGACCGACCCCGACGCCCTGCGCCATGCCCCGCGTGACAGCGTCCTCCAGATCATGTATCCCCCGATGAACCTCCTGACTCAACTGGCGCGCGGCGACCAGGACAAGTTCAACGCCGAACTGGCCAAGGCCGTGGAGTGGCACAAGGGTTACTGGACCAGCGACGGGGACCGCGAACTGAACGCCGAGGGTTTCGTGGCCCTGGGCCCGCTGGCCGTATCGTGCCTCGCTGTTCAGGCCGGCTTCACCATCACCGTCGAATCCGAATACCTCCCCAAGCACCTCCTCGAAGGCGCCTGGATCAACGAATTCCCCACATAGCCCCACCGGCCACGACCCGAACCACGAACAGGACGCCCATGGCCCCCGGCACACCGCCCACCACCCCTGACGAAGCCATCCAGATCGTCCGCGCGCGTTACGCCCAGCCCAAACTCCCCGACGGCACCCCCGCCGAGCTCAACGTCCACGAGTTCGACATCGGTTACCTGGTCTACGCGGTCTTCCCGCCCAGCGTCGACGCGTCCGGCCGACCGCAGCCCGCCCCGCCCGGCGGCGCCAAGATCGTGGTGTCGAAGGAGACCGGCGAGACCGTCACGGTCCCCAACTACCCGACCGAGCAGGCGATTGCCTTGTACCGGAAGAACATCGCACAGAACCGCTGATGGCCGGACAAGTCACCTTTGCGAGCTACCCCGGCCGCCCCCGCAGCGCCGCTCTGCCCCGACTGCCCCACCACCCCAACCAGGACTGATACTCATGGCCGGCACAAACGATGGCTACGCACCGCATCCCTACATAGGCGGCCGCACGGCAGTGCTGCGTGCCCTCGCCGCCTGGCGGATGGCGTGGCCCGGTACCCCGCGCGTCCTGGTCCTGACGGGCTCCCCGGGCAGTGGGCGCTCGCATCTGATCACCGGGTTCCTGATGCTCTGCGACCCGGAGTACCGCAAGCGGCTCCCCCTGGACGACCTGGACCCTTCGACCGTGCCGCCCGAACTGCCCGCGCCCGCCGTGCCCGGGGCGGCCGGGTTGACCGCGGCCCAGGTCGTCTGGCTTCTCGCCGATCATTTCGGACTGGCGGCCGACGACGTGTCGGACGTGTTCACCGAGCTGGCCTCCCTCCCAAGCCCCGTGACCGTGGTCGTTCCGGATGTCGATCGGGCCGGACCGGTGCGTGCGGCGGGAGAACCGGACCGGCTGACGCGAGAGGTCCTCGAGCCGCTCGCCGCCGTCGAGACGGTCCGCCTGCTCGCGGAGATGCCTCGTCGGCTCGCGGACGAGTTCGCAGTCGGCCTTCCTGTGGGCACCGTCCAGGTCATCGATCTCGACGCACCGCAGTGGGCAGACCCCGAGGGCCTGGTACGGCAGGCCGAAGCACTGCTCAACCCGCGACTCGGCGCTCCGGAGCTGCCGTTCACCACCGACTCGCCGACGAGACGGTCCGTCGCCGAGGCCATCGGACACCGGGCCGGCACCAGTGCGTTGACCGTACAACTCGCCGTGCAGAGCCTCCTGAGAAGTCCGGCCGCCTTCGCCCCGCACGACGAGGCCCTCCTCCCCACATCCGTCGGCCAGGCACTCGACCTGCACGCCCGCCGCCACGGGGCGGACCCGCAGATCCTGCGTCACCTTCTGGCCCCTTTGGCCCTGGCGGAGGGCGACGGCCTGCCTGTCGATGTCTGGATACGACTCGTCAGCGCCCTCGCGGGCAAGGACATGAGCGACGTCATCGAGAGCGGCCGTGCGCTGACGGAACCGTTCATCGAGGCGCTTCAGCCCGACCCGGACGCGGCACACGGCGGGCGCAGCCTGCTTCGGCTGTTCCATCCGGCCATCGGCGACGAGATCCGCGCCGGCCTTCCCGACGTCCGCGCCGCCCAGACCCAGATCGCGATGGCGCTCCTGGAGGCCGTCCCGGAGCAGGACTGGAGCAAGGCCGACCCCTACGTACGCGACCACATCGCGAGCCACACCCTGGAGGCGGGGCTGCTGCCCCAACTCCTCACGGACCCGGGGTTGTTCGTCCACGCCGATCCGGTTCCGCTGCGTGCCGCAGTGGAGGCCGTACCGATCGCGGAACTCGCCGCACCCGCCCGTACGTACTTGCGTACGGCCCCCGTGCTGACCCGCACCCAGGCGCCCGTCATGCGGCGCGCCGCCCTGCTGGAGACCGCGTTCGTCGAGGACGGCCTCCCCGACTACGCCGAGGCGGTTCGCCGCCGGTTCGGCCTCGGCCCGGCCTGACAGGCCGGGCGGCCTCCGTGATGCCGGCCTCGCGCGGCGCGGGCGGTTCTGAGCAGCCGCCCGGCAGAGCGAGAACGTGCTCGCCGGACAGCGCCAGTCGTGACCGGCCGGGCGTGCGGGCTCATCACCTACGGCGTGTGCGTGATCAGTACAGCGAGAACCCGCCGCTGTGCCGCCCCTGGTTCTTCTTCCCCGACTGCGGGTTCGCGCCCTCCGACCGGCTCGGCTCGGACGACCCGGAGGAGGGGCCACCGTCGGCCAACGGCTCGCCGTGCCTGACCTGGTCGCGCTGATCCTCCGACAGCGACTCCCACTGACCGCGCAGGGACGCCAGCCCTCCGCCCAGGGCGCGGGACACCGCGGGATCGTCCAGGGCATCGCGCAGGGCGACGCGGCCGGAGAGCAG
The DNA here is from genome assembly GCF_041261225.1 of Streptomyces sp. V4I8. Classification (GTDB taxonomy): domain Bacteria; phylum Actinomycetota; class Actinomycetes; order Streptomycetales; family Streptomycetaceae; genus Streptomyces. Next base: position 7,444,529 of record NZ_JBGCCN010000001.1, on the reverse strand, counting down.
CTTCTTGGCCGCCTCCTGCAGTTCCTTGCTGGCGCCTTCGGTCTGGGACAGCTGGCGCAGGGCGGAGTTCAGGGAACGGATCTGGTCCGGTTCGAGCGCCTCGTCGATCACACCGCGTTCCTGCGAAGAGCCGTGCGGGTTGGGTGAGTTCTCGGGCTTCCTGGTCATTCGCTTCTCCTCGACTCTCGACACCTGAAGTATCTCGCGTCATCTGTGGGTGACGTGCGGGGCCCCGATGGTCGAAGTGGAGAGGGCAGAGAGAACTTGGGGTGCGAGGGACCGGGGAGCGCCGAAGGGTAGCGTGTGCCTTTCAACTCTGCGTTGAGCTCCATCCGTTCAACCGACCACGGGGTATTCAGGCATGTCCGCGCCTCCTCCGCAGTACCAGAACCAACCGCCGTACGGGCAGCCGCAGCAGCCGTATGGCTACCCGCAGCAACCTCAGCACCCTCAACAACAGCAGGCTCCGTACGGATATCCACAGCAGCCGCAGCCTCCCGGTGGTCCTCAGCGACCGCAGCCGGGAGGTGTGTTGCGGGCGGTGAAGTCCGCCGTCGTCGTCATCGCGGTGTTCGGCGCCGTCGGCTACTGGGTCTGGGACTACAACACCAGCCCGACCGGCGGCAAGGCGAAGGCGGAGGCTTCGGCGTCCGCGGCGGCCGAAGAGGCCAAGACGCATGATCCCGAGATCGGCGACTGCGTCAAGGTCGCAGACCCCCAGGGCGATCCGCTGCCGACGGTCGTCGACTGTGGTTCACCCGAGGCCGAGTACAAGACAGGTGCCCTGCTCCCCGGCCAGGGCAAGGAATGCTCGTCGGAGTACGACTACGGCATCCAGTACCGCAACAGCCGGGGCTTCGACTACACGTTGTGTTTCACCAAAGTCTGATCCGAACGGCCTGAGCCGGCCTTCGACTCGCTGACGAGGACCCGGGAAGCAGCACGTCAGGGCAGCGCGTCCGCCAGCGACGCACCCGCCGCCGCCAGAATGATCGCCATCATGGCCAGGCGGGTCCGTCCGCGACGCGCCAACTCCACGCTGAGACCGGCGGAGACGAGGCACAGGCCGTACACCATGGTCCCCACGCCCGTCTGCGTACCGCTGCCGAGACGTCCCACGATCACGAAGAGACAGACCAGTCCCACCAACGCCCCGGCAGCCATGAGCCCACCGCGAGCGCTCCGCGCCTGCTGCGACCGTTGTCTCGCGAAGCCCGAATCCGACTGCCTCGGGAAACTCGCCCTCAATTCATCCACGCCGGGCGAAATCGGATCAGCCTCACCGGCTGGCACCTGCGTCTGTACCTGTTCCCCGCCGCGTTCCCGGCCCTGCGTCGTCATGAGGAGGGAGCGTAGGTCAATTCGCTAAGCTCACGCACCATGTTGCCTTCGCACACACCCTCCCCCGCGCCCGACGCCGCGGTCATACGGACCGGCCGTCGCGGTGCCATGACCGGGCTCCCCTGCTCCGTCCTGCTCATCGCGCTGGGCGCGGTCGGCGGCTTCGGCGCGGTCGTGGTTGCTACCGGGAACCAGAAGGGGGAGTCGAACCCGGCAGGGTACGCGGGCCTCGTCTTCATGTTGCTGCTCGGTGCGCTCGGTGTGTTCCTCTTCATCGGCAACTGGGCGAACCGCCGCTCCCGGGTTCTCGTCGACGCCACGGGGTTGTGGGTCGAGAACGGAAACCGTAGGAACGTCATCCCCTGGCAGGGCCTCGCCGGAGTCGGCCTGTACTGGAGCAAGTTCGGCCGTCAGACCGTCTACTCCCTGGAACTGTTCCCCACCGGCCCGATCGACCGGGACGACCCCGTCCTGTGGACCCTCGTCCGCGACGAGGAGCCGCTGCACCCCGACCTGCCCCGCCTGCGCCACCGCCTCCCCTTCCCCGCCCCCTGCCGACAGGAACTGGTCTCGGCGGTCCAGCAGCACGTCCCGCACCTCTGGCTCGGAGAGTCCGAGCGCGCCGAGGGCCACGTCGGCCGACCCGACGTCAAGGGACACCGAGAGCGCACTCAGAGCCGTACTCAGTGAGAGGCCGGCCTCGAGCCGTGCCCTCACGACAACCAGGTCGGCCTGCAACGAACCGGCTCAAGGGCATTTGGGAGAGTGACGCCAAGCCGGCTCAGTAACGTCGAGGAACGCACGACCGCTCATGAAAGGGTCCTCCCCCAGTGCCCGAGATCAGCGCTGAGGACTGGGCTCGCATCGAGACCCGGCGGAAGCTGCCCACACGGCAGCGGCGGGTGTTCTCTGTTGTCGGTCTGCGCTCAGCGGCAAGACCGCGTATCTACGAGTCGTTCGGGACCGCCGGCCCAGCGCCGCACTGATCGACTGCCGGGGCTTGAGTGCCGGCACAGTGGCCAGCCTCCTGCGTGAAGAGTGCCGTGCCGTCTCCCCCGGCCGTCCTTGTGTACTCCTCCCCGCCAGTGTGCAGTACGCGGGTGAGATCCTGACGTCGACCGAACCGGCCCGCGTGCGTCACGGAAACCGACGAGTTCATGTACCTGTAGGCGTCCACAGACCTCGGCACGAGGGCCCCGCCACACACCGGCCCCGCCGTTCCCCGCCCGGCCTGCTCAAAGGGCCCCTCGTGCAGGCCCCTTCGCCTCAGATGCCTCCAGAACAGCACCTGGTCGAGCCGGTAACGTGACACGACAGAGAATGAGGCATGAGCACCGCCCCGAACGCGGATGAAGTCACGGCAGAACTCGCTCTGAACCGTGCGCTGCGGTGGATCGACCGGCCTCGCGACACCAGTGCCTGGCTGTGGATCGGCGAGCGTGCGGGCTGCGGCAGAACGGCGCTGCTGCGCGAGGTCGTTGCCCGCCACCCGGGCGCGGCTTACGTCGACTGCGCCGGCAAGTGCGCGGAGGAGGTGGCCCGGGAGTTGGCGACGGCCCTTGGCATCCCCGCCCCGGACTCCTTCAAGGACAACTTCGCCACCGTGGCCCGCCGGATCAGCGACGGCCCCGTGGTCGTGCTCGCGAACACCCAGTGGGCGGGCCGGCTGCGTACCTCGCGCGAACCGGAGCGTGTCCTCGATCGGGTGGCACGGGCGCTGATCACGTTCCATCCGCGCGGGCTGCGGATGCGCCTGCTGGTCGAAGTCGACGATGCCCCGGGCAGGGCCGAAGAGTTGGGCGGGCGGCATCTGACCCTGCAAGCGGGCTTCCAGAGCACGCCCCCCTTCACGGACCCGGACGAGGACGCGGCCCTGTCGTCCGCCCTTGACGCGCTGGCGTTGGCCGAGCACCGCTTCGTTCCCCTGCCCGTGTGGTCCCTGCTCTGCTCCGCCCTCGGCCAGGACCTCCCCGAGTCCCGGCTGGAGTCGCTGCTCGACGACCCGGCGGCCGCGGAATGGATCCACCGGACGGACGACGGGACCGGCACTCCCCTCATCTTCTTCCAGCAGGAGGCAGCGGCCCGGCAACTGCGTACGCGGATGCCCGCCGAGGAGGCCAGGTCCTGGCACGCACGCGCAGTCACCGCGCTGTCGGCCGCAGACGCCTCCGAGGCGACACGCTGGTACGCCTACCGCGCGCTAGCCGGTCACGCAGCAGCAGCCGACCAGTTCAACGCGTTCCTCGATGACACCGCGGCAGTCGCCGGGGTCAGCCACGAGACACTCTTCGAAGCGTTCGAGGCCGCGTTCCATGCACGGCGCATCCCTCAGGGGAGCGCCGGGGCCCGCCTCCACTACATGGCGCGCCGTGGCGTTCAGCCCTCGTCACAGGGTGAGTGGCTGGCGCTTTTGCACCTGACCCTGGTGCAGGCCGGGCCGACGGAGGAAGCCGCCGCCGATCTGCTCGTGTCGGCGGCCGGCCCGGGCACCCTGCCCTGGCGGACCCTCTGGGCCAAAGGAGTCGGTGCCGGCGTGTTCAGCACAGACACAGTGGTCAGGCGCCCCCTCGTCCAGGCGCTCCAGATCACGCACACTCCGACCGGCGATATCGTCATAGCCCGCACCGGCCGCGAACACATCGGCACCTGGGACCTGGCCACGGGCACACCCCGCCCCGAGCCCGATGAGACCGCGGACACCTCCAGCACCACGCACGCGAACCAGGGGCCCAAAGGATGGCGCCCCGCCAGCGCCCTCAGCGGGGAAGTGGATCTGCCCCGCATGCCCCAGTACATCCGTCGAGGCACGCGCTCGGGCCGTCACATCGCTCTGTCCACCATGGACGGAGTCTGCGTGGTCGAGATCAACCAGAATGCCGGACACAAAAACGCACCAGGCCTCCTCAAGCGCCTGGTGGCCACCGACACGCAGCTCGCTCGGGCGGAACTGCCCGCCAAGGCTCTGGCCCCCACGACCGATTGGCTGGCGGACATCTTCGGATCCGCGGCGGTCAAACGGTTCCCCCTGGAGACCCTGCCGGACCCCCTCTCCGACAGCAGTGCACGCGCCTTCCTCTCCGACGTCGGCTTCCCCTGTGTCACCGGCCTCCTCGAACTCGACACCACCGACCTCGAGCACACCGGCCTGCACCCCGTTGCCGAACCCTTCGGCAAACCGGACGAGACCGGAACCACGTACTTCTCCCTCGGTATCTGGCAAGGCGCGCGACTCCTCCTCGACGGCCGCGACGGGCGCGTCCTGCAGGACGGCTGGTCAGGGATCGAGGACGAACTGGCCGGAAGCAGCCTCCCCCAGTTCGTCGCCATGGTCCGCCTCTACTACTGGTGGCGCGCCTCCTGGTGGTCGATCGAGGACACGGAGACGGACCTACGCCACTGGCTGAACCTCATCGACCCCCAGGCCTGCCAGACGCAGGGCTGGCAAAGGGTCTTCGAGGACTACAACTTCGACGACCGGGTCTGACAGGACCGCTGCCATGACATCGACGGCAACACGGGAAGCGATCAAGGCTCAAGTGACTGAACTCGTGCAGTCCGACGCCCAGCGCAAGGTGGGCGAACGGGTATAGCAATAGCGCAGACAGGCTGCCTGGAGAGAGGAATCCTCCGGCACCTTGAGAGGACGTCTTGAATCCATATCCCGCCAATGCTGCGCCGTCCGCGGACCAGTACGTCTCCCGCATTCTGGACTGCGGAACGAAGGTGCCCGGCACCTGCTCGGCGAAGTGGGGCTGCCCACCTTCACCGGCGCCGAGATGAGCCTTGTGGCCATCGCCGAAGAGGGACTCGCAGAGGTGACGGCTGAAGAGGTGTGGGGAGGAGACGACGGCAGCGGCGCCTACTACCAGATCGGAACCTGGCTACTTCGATCCCGAGGTGGCTGCCAGCTTGGGGCAGTTCGTGGCCATGCTGCAGAACTACGTGCTGGGGCGGTGCCTGCTGCCGATGGCATCAAGCCGCACGGAACGCGAGGACATCCGGGACGAGATCGAGAACCCGCTGACCGCGATCGACAAGGATGGCGGAGCCGCCCAGGCCTGGACCGCCATGCTCGACGACAACAGCTGAAGCTACGTCGTGGCGGCGTCACTCGTGGAGTCTCTTGCGGCTACTGAAGGGCGAGCGACGACCTGAGGTGGTCCGAGGTGGTCCAAGGCGCGGATGGCTCTGGCGGACCAGGTCCGCGGACCCTCGCATCGCAACGTGGTGATCAGCTCGCCGAACTGACGCGGGCTCAGTCAGCTCCACCTACCGGGGGCGGCCGAGGGGGGCATCACGCGTGCCGCTAGGTTCGACAACGAAGAGTCATTCGGCACCGAGCTACGGACTCCGTCGCCTCTCACCCCCATCCCCCTCCCCGCTCAACTCCACTTTGAGGTACTGCTTTGCCGGCAACCGTCGACGCGCTCGTTGAAGACCTCTCGTCCAGGGACCGCACCGTTCGCTGGGCGGCAAAGGACGCCCTGTTGGCTCTCGGGCCGCGGGAACTCGACCAGCTCCTGCCCTACACCCTGGACCGACGGGCCAGGGGCCCGAGGCGCGAGGTGCAGTCCATCATCGAGCTCATGGGTGACGCGGTGCTCCCGCGCCTCCGTGAAATCCGACGGGAGGGCCCCGGACGGCTGCGCGGCAATGCTCTTGAGATCCTGATCAACCTGGGCGGCGCGGACGTGCTCGACGAGGTCGACCGGCGTGTCGTGGAACGCCTCGTACGAATCAAGCTCCTGGACGAACGTCCGGTGGGCACCCCCTCCGAGGCCGGCCGCTGGCTGGCCTTCCCGGCCGACCGGCTCGACGACGCCGTAGCCGCTCTCGGTCTGCACGACCTTCGGCCGGTCACCACCGTCATGGGCATGGCCGCCGCCACCCGAGCCGCCGACGCCCTGGACTTCCAAGGCCGGCCGGCCTCCCAGAGCGAGATCCAGAGGGCCTACCGGGTCTTCATCACCCCGGAATTCGAGAGCTGGCTCGCAGACGGACCGATCAAGAACTGGCGCATGCTGTGGGGGAATTCGTTCCTGGACGAACTCGACGGTTTCCGGCTGGCCAGAGAGCTGAGCGAGCGATGCGGTGAGGCTCACTTCTACGTCCTCGACCCCTACAACTCCGCCGAGAACTGGTACGTCGCCCGCGACGGGCGCCGGGTGCGAAGCTACGGCAGCTACGACTACCCGCAGTTCACAGGCGACCCACTGCCCTTCGAGGCCTGGTACATGGAGAACGCCGACGAGGACGAGGCCGAGGAGTACTCCGAAGGCGTTCCCCACGCGTCCCAGGCAGCCGACAACCTCTCGGTCGAACCCGGCCCCCAACTCGCGGAACACACCCACGGCCACGGCTGGCTCGCCACCACCCACCCCGCCGTACCCACCACCCGTTTCAAGGGCGCCCTGCCCGTCTGAAGGAGTCCGTGCAGCCCGTCATGGTCAGCGCAATGCCCAGCCCTACCCCCGTACCGGCCGAACAGGCTCTCGCCGAGCTGCTGGAGTGGCAGAACAGGGAGGCCGGCGGGGTGGCCGAACTGGCCGGTCCCTCCGACTCCGGACGAACCCGCACGCTGCTCGGGCTGCGCGATGCCACCCCGGCGCCCTGTTCCTGGACGCCACCGGGCTGATCTCCGAGGACCTCGTCGCACGGGTCATGGCAGCAGTCGGACTCGACTTTCCGCAGGACCGCCGTGCCGACTGGGGTTGGGTTCTGGGCGAGTCATCGCTCGCGGGCGGCCTGGTCGTCATCGCCAACGCACAGCGGGCGGGCCGCACCCGGCGCTCCTCTGAGCCTGAACGCATGGTGCACCGTTTCGCGGTCGAGCTGGCCATGGCCGCCCGCCTGAAGGTGGTGATCGTGGGGGACCTGCCCGATGCCAGGGCCTGGCACCGGAACCTGGTGGTGGCCCTCCAGCCGACGGCAGGCCAGGAGCGGGCCGAGCAACAGCAGCTCGCCGAGCGGCTCGCCGATGTGGACGCCGACGCGCTGCGGGCGCTCGCCTGGCCGAGGTGCGCCGAGCTCCACTGGCCGTATGGACGGCGCTCGCCCGGGCGTTGGAGGCACGGACGGGCCGACGGGTCGTCGATGTCGCCGGCGTACTAGATGAGCACGGCATTCACCAGCGCACAGACCCCACAGCCCAGCAACCCGCCGAACAGCAAGCTGAGGCCGGTGATGAACGTCCCGCGCCGCATGGGGCGGCCCGAGCGGCGGAAGGCGGCGCTCAGCGGCAAGAGGGCCACTCCGAACATGGTGACGGCGACGAACCAGACCTTGACGGCCTCGACGTAGAACGAGGTGATGGTGCCGCGCCTGAAATACCCCGTGTCGTCTCCCACCGCCTGGAACTTGTCGCCCCGGTCGGCGTCCTCACCGGGCTCGAAGTCCTCCACGTCGGAGCGGAGCCTGCCGTCGTCGGAGCGGAAGGTGCCCGAGCACTCCACGTCGTCCCCGATGACGTCCTTGCCGCAACGCTCGACGGTGATCGTCCCTTGCGTGCCGCCGGACACCTTCCGCGGGCCTTCCGCGTAACCCACCCCTACGAGAATCAGGCCGAAGAGCAGGGCCAGAATGCCCAGTACTCCGGAGCCGACACGGCTGCCTGCGCCCCGTTCCGCAGCGGCGAAGCCGGGACGGGGCCCTCCCGTTCCGGCCGCCTTCTTCAGGTTCCGCCCGCCGCTCGCGTCCGTCTTCAATTGCTGCCCCGTTCCTCTGTGTGGCGCCCGTGCGCCGACCTCGGTCGGCGACAGCTCCGGCCACAGCGCCAGCCACGGCCCCGGAGATCTTCGCCAGGCCGGCTCGCACACGTCAAACTCCTCGGAGACGGCACCCTTCACTCCGCCCGCTCCGGCTCCGACGGCCCCCTCCTGATCTCACTGATAGCTTGCTGCTCCAGTCAGTTCACTCCGTGGGAATCCGATGACTCAGCCGCCGTTCCAACCGCCACCGCCGCCTTCACAGCCACCGCAGGCCCCCGACAACCCGTACAACCAGCCCCCTCCGCCACAGCAGGCGCCGGGATTCGGCCCCCCGCAGGCCCCGGGACAACCCCCGATGCAGGCAGCCCCCGGCCAGCCGCCGATGCACCACGGAGCGCCGCCGCCGGTACCGGGGCAGGCCCCGATGCAACCGATGTATCCGATGCACCCCGCACCGCATTTCCAGGCGCCCCCCTTCGGGCAGCGGCCGAACGCAAGCGGTCATCCGGTCGGCGCGGTCTTCCTCGGACTCCTCGCCTCGGTCATCGTCTCGCTGCTCTACAGCGGTCTCATCCTGGCCACGTACAAGGACCAGTCGGTCACCACGGCCAACACCCTCTACCTGGGCCACGCGCTGCTCAACGGAGCGATGGTCGGCTGGCTGATCGGCCTGGTGGGGCACCGGAACACCGCAGCCCACGTGTGGGGAGCCGTCGTAGCCGCGCTCGGCGCGTTCTTCGGCTACGCCAACGCCATCGTGCTCGTCTTCACCGAGGGCCAGGGAGGCGGAGCCCTCTGGGACCTGCTGAGGTACGAGCCCTTCTGGCCGGCCAAGGCCTGGTGGAACGATGAGAGCGCCAACGCGGTCGACTGGTTCTCCCCCCTCGGCCTCGTGCTCGCCGCAGCCGCCGCCTGGGGCCTCGCCCATCTCATCGGGAACAGGCGCCGCCAGGCATGAGTCACCTCCGGCGTGAGTCATCTCAGGCGTGAGTCACCTCAGGCGTGACGCCTTCTCAGATGCCGGTCCGGGCGGCCACCGCCGGGTCCCCGGTCGGTAGCTGAGCCCTCCCCGGACTTCAGCCGACCAGTCCGCCCCGCCCGTCTCAGCGGAACGCGGGGCTGTCGCCGACACCGGCCAGCGCCGCACCGATGCAGGCGACCATCATCGCCCAGCGCGTATGACCGATCCGGGCGAGCACGAAGCCCCAACCGCCGAGGGCCACACCCATGGCATACGTGGCGACCCAGACGCCCAGCGCATCGCCCTGAACAAGGCGTACGGCTATCAGGACCAGGCAGACGACCGCGACCAACCCGGCGAACGCCGTGTACAGCCCTCGTGCCTGCCGCGCGTCGCGCCGCCGCTCCTCCTCGAGCCCCGGTCGGCCCTGAGCCTGGAACTCCGCCCGCAGCTCGTCCGCGCTCGCCCCGGAGGACAGGGGCTGCCCGCCCGATCCGTCCGGCCTGTTCGCCGCGTTACCGCCATGCGTTGTCATGGCAGCCGAGCCTATCGGTCGACGACCAGTCGCCGTCGGCGGGCCGATCGCATCAGGAGGAGCCTTCGAGATACGCCAGCCCGAGCATCAACGGCACGGAGACGAAGGCCAGTCCGAACGCCGTGGCCGACATTCCCGTACGGATTTCCCGTTTGGCACGGATCCCCAGGTACGCAGCGATCAGCGGGAGGAGGGCAGTCAGCAGAAAGCTGAATCGCCAGCCACCATCCCCGATCAGGAAGACCATGAGGCCCCAGCAGGCCGGCACGGACGCCATGCTCAAGTAGCACGAACGCGTCAGGAAACGCTCCAGGTCGTCTACCCCGCCCAGGAAACCCATTGATCCTTACCTCTTCGTCCGCTACACGGCCCGGTGGTCGTAACCACTCGTGCCCACCTCGGGAAATCCGTCCGCCGCCGAGAACCCGTTGATGGCCGCCGACGCGGCCAGGGCGATCCCGCTCAGCGCCATCGCGAACCTGTCGAACGTCATGGCTGCCTCCGACCACATCTGCATGAGCCGGAGGGCCTGCGCCGCGGCCAGCGCGAACATGCCCGCCGAGGCGACCTGCCCGCCGACCGGGATCGCGTTGACAGCCCACGCGGCGGCCATGTTGACCATCCAGGTGATGAGCAGATCGCAGAACGACACCAGGAACGACTTGAGGAATTCAGCGAGCTGAAACGCCAGCTGCGCGGCCTGCGCGTAACACTGGCGCAGGGATTCGAAGGTCTGCTTGATCTCGTCCAGCTTCTTGCTGAACTCGTCGAAGTACACGGTGGCGGCGTCGGCCGCATTGCCGTTCCAGCTGAGACCGACGGTCTGGTTGCCCTTGCGGACATTGGCGGCCACCGCGTCGCAGAAGGACGCGAGATTGGCCCATACGTCGGCACAGTCGTTGTACTTGTTCCCCCGGCGGCACCATCGCCCTCGCCCTGTCTGCGGGCGTTTCCTGGTCGCGCCCCGTCCTGCTCACCGGAAGCGCCCCGTCCCGCTGCACTTGATCATCGCCAAGAAGGTAGCGCACGGGGCCCTGCCGTAGGGGTACGGGGCTTCGCTCGCTCGGGTGTGTGCGGTTGCGGGCAGGGGCATGAACGCGCTTACCGCGAGGGCCGGTTGAGCGTACGACTCTCGCCCTCGACCCGCCCCGGCGACGGGGACACCTCCTCCCGCCGCGCACCTCTCCGAACCTCAGCGCGGAGCCGCCGTCCGCCCTGCTCCCCGACCGATGCCGTGAACCGGGGCGTCCCGCTCGGCGCGCTCGCGGTCCAGTTCCGCCTGCTGCCGCACGTCCCACTCCGCGAACTTGGCCTTGGACTGCTGGCGTTCGGCATATGTCTGGTCGTCGGCCGCCCGGCGGATCTCGTGCATCCGCTGGAACACCGCCTCGGTGTAGCGCGGGTCCTGGAGGGCGTCCTTGATGTCGACGTTCCCGCTCAGCACGGCACGGGCCATGTCGCGCAGCTCCGGGCCGAGCGAAGTCGCGTCGGCGATGGTGCGCAGGGAGCGGTGCAGCCGCAGGGCCTGTTCGGGGTTCTGGGCGACCCCCATGAGTTCCACGTCCTGGATCTCCCGGTCCGCGGTCATGGGCGCGGGACGTCCTTCCTGCTGGGGGTCGGTGAAGGCTGAAGCACCGTCGGGGTCATCCGAACTCGTTTCGGGCCCAGTCGTCCGCGCCCCCGGAGGGACCCGAGGAACGGGAACCGGAGGAACCCGAGCTCGCCGCGGAGGCGGCAGCCGTCGGCCTGCTGGGCGACTGGGCGGTGCCCGAGGAGCCGGAACCCGCCCCGGAGGCGGTGGCCGCGGCCGCGTCGGACGCAGGCGTGCTCTGGGCGCCCTGTCCGGACAGCGCGTCGACGCCGTGCTGTACGCGGTCCCCGGCCGCCGTGGTGACACGCTCCGTCGCGGCGTCCACGGCGTTGTTCACGTGCGTCGCCGGATCCACGTAGTCGGCGAGGGTCGATCCCTCGCCGCCGGTGACCTCGTTGTTGAGGCCGTCCACGTATTCGCCGGCCGCCGTCTTGGCCACGTCCGCCGTCTCGCCCAGGTCGATGCCGGACCGCGCGTCGAAGTAGGTCTCGATGCTCTGCTGGCCGATGTTCTGCGCCATTCCGACGGCGGCTTCCGTGGCCTTCTCCTTGGCCGCGTCGACCACCTTCTCCTGGACGAACTGCTTGCCCTGCTCCTTGAGTTGGTCCTTGGCGAACTGCTTGACCTTCTCCTTGGTGATCTTCTCGAGCTGCTCCTTGGCCATCTTCTTGACGGCGTCCATGGTGGCGTGCTCCATGGTCTTGGTGACCGCCTCCATGACCTCCCGCTTGAGCCGGTCCAGCAGTTCCCGGACGATCAGCCGGGTGGCCTGTGTCGCGCCGAGCGCGCCGACCTCGGACAGTCCGAAGGTGAAGGGAGCCGCCGCCTGGGCGGCGATGATCTCGATGGCCAGGGCCACGAGTTGGGCGATCACGGCCAGTTTCGCCGTGAGAACCGCCACCGCGGCCGCGTCGAAAGCGAAGGCGATCACTTCACAGGCGGTTTTCGCGTCCGGCAGATAACGGTCCTCGCCGTTCGCGCCGGTATAGGCACCCCAGTCCTTGCTGAATCCGTCGATCGCCGTGCCGAAGTTGTGGGCGACGACGGTGCGGGCGAGACCCTCGCCCTCCCGCTGGATCTCTTCGAGTTCGCCACCGAAAGCCCGCCAGGTCTCGGCAACCTTGTGCAGCGCTTCCTCATCGACCTCCGGCCAGGTATAGCCGAGGAGGTCCAGTACCCAGACAAGCTCACCGGGAAGTGTGAGCGACATGCGAATAGCCCCCGAATTTAATTGGAGTTGGCGGGTCGATCAGAATTGACCGGAGATCTTGTCCATCAGCCCGCTGTTCGACGTATCCGATGCGTCGTAATTGCGCGCCATGCCCTCGAGGTTGTCCCCGATCTTCTGAAGCCGTTCCGCGAGGCTGTCCATCGATGTGAAGATCCCGTCGCGAATCGGGGTGTAGACCTGCCCGAAGATCTCCCCGAAGTCCGCCTCGGCCCAGGGCTCTCCAAGCCCTTCGAGGGCGTCCTTGAGGCGCTTGGACGCGGTCGTGAAATCACCGCCGAGGTCGGTGAACTTCCCGCCCTGCCTGCGCAGCACATCGGTGTCCACGCTAAAGGTGTCGAACTCCATGACTCTCCCCCGAACTCCCCTTGCCATAGTTCATATTGACCGACAGACCGATACCCTAGACTCCTCGCGCACAGCCCTGCCAAACCCGTCAGTCAAGAGATCGCCAAGTTATTCAAGGGGACACCAAAAGTGGTGACTACACAGCCGCGTTACGGCAGCACGGGGACTCTGTGGATGGGGCGACTCCTCGGTTTGGGACTGCTCCTCGTGGCCGCGGTCGTCGCCGCGGTGACCATTCCGGAACTGCGCAGTGAACTCGCGGGTGACGGCACCGAAGGAACCCTCACGATTTCTTCATGCGAAACGCACACGAAGACCCACTACGGCACGCACAGGCGTTCTACGGAACTCAAGTTCAGCTGCACCGGAAACTGGAGCGCGCAAGACGGTAACGGCACCTACGAAGACGTGGTGGTGGAAACGTCATCGCGTTTCGAGGCCGGGGCGAAAATCCCCGTGGTGCAAGTGGACGACACCTTCGAGCAGCCGCAGGACCGCGACCCCGGCGACGACGCCGCGATTCTCGCGTTCTGCCTCTCCGTGCTGGCCGTCGGCATCTTCTGCCTCCTGACCGGCTTCGGCGGCCGTGGCGGCCCCGGCCTCAACGCCTCCTGGCAGAGCCTGCCGGCCCGATCCGTCACCGGCCCCGTCCTGGGCGGCCTCTTCGCCCTGGGCGCCCTGGCAGCGCTCGTCTGCGCCCTCGTCCTCTGACCGCTCCGTCCCCCTTTTCCTGAGGAACCCTCAATGACACAAGTACATGGGAACGCCGCGCCCAACACCGCAGGCCCGGGCGACCGGACCGGCCTCGGCCGCCTCATCGGCGCGGGCCTGATCCTCGTAGGCCTCGTCCTCCTGGCCCTCGGCGCCTACCTCGGCCCCTACACCTACGTCACGGCCACCCCGGGCAAGCTCACCGTCGACACCTGCACCGTCGACTACAAGTACCGCTCCAGCACATCGAGCAGCTCGCGGAAGAAGACGAAGACCCGTTGGTGCTACGGCACTTTCACCGCCACCGACGGCTCCGTCAAGGACCTCAACGCCGAGCTCAAGAGCGACGCCCTGCACGAACGCGGCTACGTCATCGAGGCCCTCAAGACCGGCGACACCTCCTACAAACCGGATCACGGCTGGGTCGGAGCCATCGCCACCGGCTGCGCGTGGTTCTTCGGCGGCCTGATGCCCCTGGCGATCGGGGTACTGGGCGCCACGACCGGCTTCTCCTCCACGGCTCCGTGGAGCCGACGCCGGTTCCGTCCCTACCTCATCACGACCTTGGTTGCCGTGGTCGGGCTCATCATCAGCCTGCTGGTGGGGCTCTTCGCGTGACGTGGACCCCGGCGCGTCCCCAGGGAGACGGGTGCGCGCCGGGGGCCTACGTCCCTGCCGACAGCTGTCAGTTCACAGCCGGTGAATCCGTATTCGTCGGCCTTGGTGTCGAAGTTGATCTGGTCACCGTCGACAGAGGAAGCCCTGGCTGTCACGCCCAAGGTGTGCCATCGCTCGCAGTGAGCGTGCAGCGAGTGGTGGTACCGACCTTCCCGGTGAGTTCCTCTGGACAGGTGACGTGCAGCTTCGGCTACCCCCTCGTGGCGGCCAGCTCTTCGGCGACCTTTGGACAAGCGAACTTCGACCATGACGAGACTCGTCGCATGCAATTGGTGCTTGCGAGCTCGATGGCGTGCTTGATCGCCTGCACATCACTGTTCAGAGTGCTGAACTGGATTCTGGATCCGGCGTCGCACACGCGGTCAGCGCGAGCGACGCCCAGAACATGGCGTACGTCGCGGATCCCAGGTGCGGCCACCTCGCACCGTCACCGGGCTGACCAGCGCGGTGGGAGGCCCGGGGGCCGACTCGACTGCCGAAGCTCCCCATGGCTGCTGCAGGGTCTGAATCAACCACTGTCCACGGGAACTCCGCAGCCCACCACTGGGATCAGGTTCGGAAAGGTCCTGGCGGTGGCGCCATGCCCGTCGTGCCAGCACCGGCCCTTCGACGGCCCCGCAGCGCCAAGAGCAGCCCGCCGATCACCATCAGCAACCCCACGCCAGCGGCGCCCAGTCCGGTCAGCCACACCTCCTGCTCCATGGCAGGATGCGCGGTCTTCGACGTACCCACGGGGGAAGCGAAGTGCTCCTTGCCCTCGTATTTCACCGGCACTGTCTTGTCGTCAGGCGGCGAGGCCGCAGCGTTCACAGCCGCGGCTGCATTGATCTGCCCGTAGCCGACGAAGGCGTTCCACCCTCCCTGCGGGTGGCGGGCCGTGCTGGTGAGGATCGCGCGCGTCTGGGCGGGGGTGAGCTTGGGGTTGTGGGAGAGCATCAGCGCCACGACGCCCGACGCGAGCGCGGTCGCTGGGGACGTGCCCTGAACCGCCTCGAAGCCACCCGTGTTCTTCGCACTGGTGATGTCCACGCCTGGGGCGGCCAATTCGTTGTACGTGTGTACGGTCGAGAACTCGGCGCGCCCCCCACTCTGATTCGTAGCGGCCACGGCTATGGCGCCGGCGTAACCAGGTGGGAAAGCGATCTCGTTGAGCTTGCCCCCACTGTTGCCGGCCGCCGCGAGCACCGCCACCCCATGGCTCAGGGCATAGCCGATGGCTGCGACCTCGTCCCTATCCGCGAAGTTGGCGACCTCACCGGTCCCGAGCGACATCGAGATCACATCGGCGCCATGATCCACCGCGTAGTAGATACCCTCCACGATCGGACTCGCGCCGCGCCGCCGTTCGACGCTTCCGTCGTCGGACTCCTTCTCGTCGGAGATGACCCTCACCGAAAGGATCTTGGCCTTGGGCGCGACCTTGAGTACGTCCGATGCCATGGCGGTGCCGTGCCCGCCCCACTCGGGGCTCTGCGAGTCAAGTCCGTCCTTGAAATAGTCAGGACCGGTGGTCACTCGCCCCTTGACCGCGGGGTGGTCCGGGACCACTCCACTGTCCAGAACAGCCACGGTGACGCCTTCGCCCTGGCTCAGCTGTTGCGCTGACGAAAGGCCAAGGGCATTGCCTTCCCACTCTACGGGCGTTGAGGTGGCGGCGTGGGCGGGGGCCATCGGCAGTACAGCGATGAGACCGGTCAGCGCGGCGCCGACGACGGCCGTCCGGGTACGTCGGTTGGTCACCACGTCGACCCCTGGAGCTGAAGGTCGTCTATGTGCGCTTCGAACATGCTGACCAGAATTTCCGCCTCGGCGAACCAGGACTCCTTGTCGGCCATGCCTTCAACGTAGTCTTCCGCCCAATCGCCCGGCAGAGGGCCCGCAATCCGCCCGTCGACCGCACCCGTGGTGGCAGCGACGGCATAGGGGAGGTGTTCGCCGCTCGTTGAAGCCAGCGCTGACCCGTTACGGTCGATCTTCTTCCACCCGGCGGCCAGAGTGCCCGGCACCGCCAAGGGGGCCACCGCTCCCTCGTTCTCCATGCCCTCGTAGGCCTCAGCAAGCTCCTGCTTCTTCGATACGCCTCCGGGCAGCACAATGAGCGCGACCGTAGCCACCATGTCCCCGGTGGGGTCTACGTAGGTGGCGCGCAGCACGGCCTTGCACCCCACCTGCTTCGCTTGCGCCAGCGTCTTCGCCGTCAGCCCCTTGTCGCAGGAGGTCTCAGGAGAGATACCGAGCCGACGCCAGTACGCGTACTTGGGATTGGTGAGATCCCCGAGCCGACCGTCGCGGCCGCCGATGGTGTCCGGAAAGATGCTGTCCGCGGGCTCGTCGGACCAGATCGCCTCTCCGTACTCGGGATTGGCGATCGTCTGCTGGCTATTGCTGTAAGCGTGCGCAGCGAGCGCCCCGCCTCCCAGGAGCGCGAGGACGCCGAAGAGGCCAAGGATCGAACCGGTCACGATACGAGCAGTGCGCCCACCCCCGCCTGGAGCACCGGGAGGAGCCACCGGCTGCATACCTGGAGGCGCGGGCGGCATTTGAACCGGCCCCTGCCACTGCTGTTGCTGCCAGCCCGCTTGCTGGGGCGGCTGCCCATACGGGTTGGCGCTGCCCGGGCCTCCAGGCGGCGTCGGATAGGACATTGGTTTCCTCACACGTCTGCTGGTGAGGGGCATGATGCGCGGCTCGATTCACGTGCCACATAGGTCCATCGCCTCGGCTGCCCTGCAACCGGGTTAGGTCTCTGAGCTCACCATCAGGAGCAACTCCCGCCCCCGAAAGCGCATCTTCCCCATTGAGTCACACGACACCTTATGGCGTTCACTGACGCAGAAACGCACCCCTCGTGGGACTTCTATGGGCGATCTGTGGTCAATATGTAAACCTCTCAGCGCCCCAACGCAGGCGCGGCGTGCGGACCGGACAGCGATCAGGACAGTAAGGGGCGGCGCTCCGGTGTTTGGGATGGCTGCGGCAGGCGGGCGGGCGCGGAAGGGACCAGGAAATTTCCGCGAATCCGAACCTGCGGTGCCTGCTGGATATCTTGTTGCAGCAGGCAATGACCACGCTATGGGCAAACAGGGGGACGCCGGCGCCATGGGAGCGGGCTTCAAGGTAGACATATCCGAACTGGACACCTTGGTTAGGGAACTTCACCGGAGTCAGGACGAGATGCGTGCTGCGTTGAACGCACTCCGCGACACCGGTCCGAAGACCACGGGGAGCAAGGAGCTCGACAACGCCTGCGATGAGTTCCACGACAGCTGGGACGAGGCGATCACGAAAATCGCCGAAGGCACGCAGGCCATCGAGGACGGACTAAAGAAGACCCGCGACACCTACCGGGACGTCGAGACGGCGCTGCGTGACGGCTTCGCCGGGAAGGGCGGCGGCCAGTGAGCAGCGACTCGTACCCCGCGCTCGGCTTCGACCCGGCACCGGGCAACCCGGGCAACGTGGACTCACTCGCCGCCCGCACCAAGAGAGCGGCAGCCGCACTCGACAACGCCCAGAACAGCATCAAGCGCCTTACGGGGAACGTCACTTGGGCTGGAGACGCCGCCTCCGCGTTCTCGAAGAAGGTCGGGGAACTGCCCCGCTATCTGAAGGACAGCCAGGAGGCGATGAGCACAGCGTCGTCGGAGCTGACGAAGTGGCGTGCCGCACTGGCCGACTACCAGAACACAGCCCGTACGTACGAGGTTCAGGCCAAGGAAGCCAAGGGCCAGGTTGCTTCCGCAGAGAAGGCAAAGGACACCTCAACGAGCCGCTACAACCAGGCGGCGTCCGACCCCGCATTCCGGCTCAGCGGCCAGTACTTCACCGGCCCCGCTCTGCAGGACGCCCAAGCAAAGATCGACGCGGCGAGCACCCGGCTACAGCAGGCCGACGTCGACCTGTCGGCAGCCTCAGCACGGCTCGACCAGGCTGAGCGTGAACTCGAGGAGATCATCAAGCGGGCCGAACGGCTACTGGAAGAACACCAGGCCCAGGCCCGCGGGGTTGCGAGTCACCTGCGCAAGGCGACCGAGAAGGCGCCCGATCCGGGGTTCTGGGAGAGCCTGGGCGATACGTTCCAGAAGCTCGGGAACTCGATCCAGGAGTGGTGCGCCCGGCACAAGGACCTGCTGAAGACGATCGGCGACTGGCTGAGCAACATCTCCTCCGTCCTCGGCATCCTGGCGCTGCTGACCCTGTGGTGTCCGCCGCTTTCCGCCGGCCTTGCCCTGGCCAGCGCCGCGTTTTCGCTCGGGGCACTGGCTGCGCATGGTGGGGCGAAGATCGGTGGGGCCGACGTCGGAGTGATGGACCTCGTGGGCGACGCGATCGGTATCGCCCCGGCCTCACGAATTCATGGCGCCCGGTGTCGCAGTGACAGTCGGTCACATCATGAAGGAAGGGTGCTTCCGACCTGCGATGATTCAGCTTCTCTAGGACTGGATCACGTGCAGGGGAGGCACCCTTCCGGTGTCGAAGCGTACAGAGTGGGCCGATGATCTGTCGCTGTCCGCAAGCGGGAAGAAGCTGGTGGGCAAGGCGGGCATCGTGCCGGTGCGGCGTCTGGCGGACAAGGTCGGGCTGACCGACGCGCTCGGGGCTGCCCTGGTGCGGCGGGGCTTCCGTCCCGTCCATGATCGGGGAACGGTCCTGGTCTCGGCGGCCTGCGCGGTCCTGCTGGGCGCGCGGTCGATGGCCGGGATCGATGTGATGCGCCAGACCTCGCTGGTCCTGGGCAGCCCGGCCTCGGCGTCCACGCTGTGGCGGACCCTGGAGGCGATCGGACCGGTCCAGCTGACGAAGATCGCCTCCGCACGGGCCCGGACCCGTATCCACGTCCACCAGCAGCTCGACCTGCGCCCGGGCGGCTTTCCCTGGATCAAGGTCAACGGGCGGGAGCTGACCGGTGTCACGGTGCTGGACCTGGACGCCTCAGTCGTCCCGGCGCATTCCGGCAAGGAGGGAGCCGAGCCCAACTTCAAGGGATATGGCCACCACCCGCTGTTGATGTTCTGCGACAACACCGAAGAACTCCTGGTCAACCGGCTGCGGCCGGGATCGGCGGGATCCAACACCGCCGATGACCACATCTCGGTGAGTATCGAGGGCCTGCGTCAGCTGCCCACCCGCCGTCGGCGCCGGGTCCTGTTCCGCACCGACGGCGCCGGAGCCACGATGGAGTTCCTCACCTGGATCACCTCCGGCGGCGGCAACGCGGCCAACCGCTGGGAGTACTCCGTCGGCCACACCCGCGACGACGACTTCTGGAAGGCCCTGGCCAAGGTCCCGGCCACCGCGTGGACGCCGGCCCTGGACCACAAGGGCCAGCCGCGCAAGGACGCCGACCTCGTCGAGATCACCGACATGCTCGACCTGACCGGCTGGCCGGAAGGGATGCGGGTGATCGTTCGCCGCGAACCCATCCACCCCAAGTACGAGCGCGAGCTCAAGCCGTACGAGAAGAAGACCGACTACCGCTACCAGGCCATCGCCACCAACACCACCGGCGGGCAACTGCAGTTCCTCGACGCCCGAGCCCGCTCCCACACCCACGTCGAGGCCGGCATCCGACGCGGCAAGGCCCTCTCCCTCAACCTGATGCCCTCCCGCTACTTCAAGGTCAACCAAGCCTGGTGCACCCTCCTCGCCCTGGCCACCGACCTCGCCCGCTGGTTCCAACTCCTGGCCACCGAAGGCAAACTCGCCCGGGCCGAGCCCGCCACTCTGCGCACCCGACTCCTGGACGTCCCCGCGAAACTCGCCGACCACGCCCGAAGACGCGAGCTGAAATTCGACCCCGCCTGGCCCGCATCCACCGACATCGTCGACGCCTGGGGCGCCGTCCAGGCCCTGCCCGCCCCCGGCTGACTGCCACCCCACCGACCCCGATTCCGGAAGGAGGAGACCCGCCCCGTCCTCGGCCCGTGGAAACCGACGACCACCCGTGACGACACACGGGCCGGAACGTCACCACCACCCGAAGGACGAACCAGGACGAAACCTCAACCTCGACCGATCACCTCAAGCCGGCGCGCGCACGTGAATGATCGAGGCCGGGGATGGGTTTCGCGAAGACGGCAGTCACCGGGTCCGTGAAGGTCGTGGTACGTAATACGAAGATCGTGGAGGAGGGTGTGGAAAGAGTCGTCGCCAATGTCGACGACGTACAACGGGTCCTCCGGCTGAACCGCCTCGCTGACGAGGGGGCCGCCCAAGCGAGCAACTTCACCAGAGAGGCTGGCCGAGTCCTCGGCGCAGCCGAGGGCCGCGTCTTCAAGGCCACGGACGGCATAGGGAATCGATTGGGGCTCGCTTGGGAGAATTCGGTTGCCAAGAACCTCGGATCCGGGTTCGGTGAGGCGAGACTCAGCCAGTTCGTGACCAACACCCCCGTCCTCAGGGACCTCGACTCCCTGAAGTCAGCCATACGAGCCGATGGAAGTCTCGACCCGACGTCGTGGTGGTCCAAGGGTCCTCTGCTCGCTTCTTCTGTTCCGGGCACCGTCAGCGACATCTGGAACACCGTGACGGGGGAATAGGTATGACATCCGCACCACGCTCGCAGCCGTCCGTCGATCCCGTTCTTCCCCATCCTTCAAGGCTTGGGCTCGTGTTGTGGTTCACCGTGCAGTGGATCGTCATCCCGGTGGACATTCCCATCCGAACCGTCTGTCGGATCCTGCTCGTAATCGGAGACGGCGACGTCGGTTCGTTGATGCCGGAGCGCTTCGCGTTTCATTCGTTTCTGTCACCACACAGGCTTCTGCTCCGGCTGTCCCACGATTCGTCCAAGCACGAGGCCTACTTGGACCGGGAGTTCGCCCGCCTGTCACACGAGATCGCGCAGCAGGAGTTCAGTCGGCGTACCAACTTCCACCATCTCGGACTACCCGCGCTGATGCCCGATGGCGGGTTCCTCAAAGGGGTCTGGCTGTCCCCGCGAGAGTTCCGAGGGACCCCGCTGAGCACACTCACACGCCTCGCGCACAATCACGGCATGGACCTGGATGCATCAAAGGGTCTCTGGCGCGTGGCTCTACTCCCCAAGCACGGGAAGGTCCAGTAATGCAGTCCGCCACACCTGAGCTTCACCTGGACATACCCGGAGGGTTCTATTCCCTGGGCCTCGACCTGGACGGCGAGGACCGCCTGGAGCAGCTCTGGGCCATCGCGGAGGAGATCTGGCCTACCGGAACCGACTTCCAGCGCGAGGTCGCCTTCCACTCCTATCGCGAAATGGCCGACCACGCCCGCGCCGAGAACTCCTTCTACGCCGGCTTCTGCCGCGATGAGGCTCCCGACGGCCGCCTCACCACAGCCTCACTGCTGGCCCGCCTCGACCCCCCGGATGAGCCTGACGCTGAACTCTCGGCGCGTGGTCTCCTCGAGGCACTCTCCGCGAACGACAACAACACCGTCGAGGAGATTCGCGTCCCAGCAGGGCCAGGTGTCCTTGTACTGTGCGGCATCGAGTGGCAGGCCGATCCGACAGTTGCCACAGGTCCCTCTCTGCAATTGGCCAGGGCGGACGTGTACCTCCCGCTCCCCCGTATGCAACGGCTACTCGTCCTGAGCCTCACCACACCCTCGCTACCAGACCTCCCTTTCTACGTCTCGCTGTTGTCGAAGACCGCTCACGACCTGACGGTCTCCAACGGGGCCAACCCAGACTCAGACAGCGGAGACGAGCGAAGGAGTACGGTCACCGATCATGTCAGGGCCGACTTCGGATAACGTCCGGACCGGACGGCCAAGCAACACGTTGCCGACAGGGACAGCCTCGGGTCGTCTGCTGACGGCCATGAGGGGAACGACAAGCCGTATCTCGCGGCTCGCTGGACCGCCGGACCCGGTGCTGCCACGTAAGCCGCGAGCGGGTTCGACACAGGCGGCTATGCACGATTTCGAATAGGGACAGAACCACCTCATGGGCAATCCGCCTGCGGCACACGACGTTGCGCAGGTGCTCAAACACAACCGCACCTTGCTGTACCGGCACATCGTCAGGCGCCTCGCGCTCGCCGTGCTCCACCTCTCCGTCCCCTACGTGGCACACCTGCTCGGCTACGACGCCGCCCTACCCGCATTCGCTATCCCGGCCGCCCTGTTCGTGCTGATCTTCCTGACGCTCCGGCTCCGCCACGGGTCACGGCTCAAGGCGTGCGAGAAGGTGCCGCGCACCTACCCCCTGCAGTACCGCACCCGGGTGCCCAGCGTATGGTGTGTGCTCGTTGCCGCGTAGATAGGGCGATCAGGTCAGGGGGAGTCGACCGCGGTCGTCCTTGACGACGCCCTTTTTGCGCCTGCATCAAGGGACCAGGGCGGCCCACTGTCCAACTCAGGTCTGGATGCTGCGACGGCGCGCCGCCTGGGATCGGGCCCGCCGGTCCCAGGCGGATTGCCTGACGCCAGTTCACAACTGGCTGCTTACCTCAGGTTCGGAATCGGGTCGAGGTGGCTCAACCGGAGCGGGAACGCGTCCGACATACGGCTCCACCCGTCGCCCCAGAACCTGACCGTGCACCATGAACCATCGACGAAGCCGATCTCGTGGTCGCCACCCATCACGTCGCTGCGGTCCCGGATCCAGGCCACATTACGAATGTCCGTGGCCCACCCCGCCTCAACCGGACCGGGTTCGCCGGTCAAGGAACGCACGCGGGACACGTACACGATGTGCAGGCGGTGGTCGGTCACCTGCATCACCACGGACGGCGGGTTCGCCGGGTTCTTCGTCCGAGGCGCCAGGCCGAGGGCCAGCTGGCCGGCCATGCTGTTCCAGCCGCCGTGAAAAGGCTTGCCCGGCTTCCTCTTCTCTCGCTCCGTGAACGCTTCGACCAGCCGTTCGAACGGGTTCAAGGTGGCCGTGACGACTCTCAGGAGCCCGGTCACCGGCAGCAGCAACCAGCCACCGAGCGCAATGCGTTCGGATCGTAGAACCCGCGGGCGGCGAAACCGGCCGGGCGACGGCGCCCGTTCGGCCAGATCGACCCCGTGCTCAGCTCGCAGCACCTCACCTGCTGGCACCAACGACCTCGCGCGCTCGACCTTCTCGCGGACGAAGTCCACCCTGCTCGTTATGCTCACCCGAAATCGTCCCTCACTGTCCTTGCCGCACTCGAAGGAGTCACGTCCGTACGCTCGTCGAAACTCTTCGGGTCAGGACGCTGGTGGTACTCGTAACGCTCCTCCGCCACTCCCGGCCCGTCCTCCAGCAGACTGCCCTGGACCGCCCCTGCCGGGTCCGCACCGATGACGTCCTTGACGACGCCCTTCACGCCCTTCTTGACGACCCTATAGCCCGCATACATGGCCAGATCGTTGAGATTGCGTTCAGGGATTGGGTTGCCGCGCTCATCGACCTTCTTTATGTAGCGCATGAGGCCGCCCTTGAAATGCTTGGGCCCCTTACGCAGTGCATTCCGAAGTTTCATCATCTTGCGGAGCAGTTGCATGCGCTTGGCGAGGTCTGCCAGAGCGTCCGCCAGTTTCGCCGTGATCTTCACGGCTTTCGCTGCCTTGTGGGCAATGCCCGCGGCCGCGATGAGCGGGCCGATGGCAGCCGCGGCGCCCGCCGTCAGGAGCGAGAGGATCGCGGTGGTCGCGGCGGCCGCGAGCGCGGTCTCCACGATCTCGACGATGAGGTCGAGCATCAACTGCTCGGCAGCCGCGCACTCCTGGGCCGCCATTTCGAGGAGTTCGGCCATGGTGTCCATGTCCGTGGCTTCGCCCCTGAGGGCTTCCTCGTACTCGGTCATCATCTTGTCGAAATTGGTGAACGCCTCGCCCTGCCACTGGGTGGCGAGCGTACGGCGTTCGACGACCAGGTCCTCGATCACTCCGCGCACATCATTGGCACTCTTGCGCCACTGAATCGCGGTTTCGGTGAGGAGTTCGTTGTCGCCACTGACCTGCTCGAGCAGTTCATCCAGGTTGAACTGCTTCATGATGCCCCGGATGATCTCGTCGAGAACACCGGCGAGCGGGTTGCTCCAGTCCAGGGTGAAGTTGATCCGGCTCAGCGCATCGCCCGCCGCCTGTCCCGCGCCCATCAGTTGCCCCCACCCATCATGCCCCTGTTGTCCATCTCTGTGCCGTCGTAGGCGGCAGCAGAATCCTTGAGCGCGTCGGCTATGGAGTGGAGAGTCTCGACGGCGTCGGTGAGGTCGTTGCCGGACTCCTTGTGCTGAGTGTCGTAGTCGGCTTTCAGATCGTCCGACTGCGGCAGCCTGCCGAACGTCTCCTGGGTGAGCTCCAGTTGCTGGGTACGGCTCCGGATGGTGTCGAGCCGGCCGGCTGCGGCTTCCACAGCCCTGGCGTACTTGCGCAAGGCGTCGCCCTCGACATCGAATCCCCCGCTCATAGTTCCCCTCATCAGTACGGTTTTTGGATGGATGCGGCCGTTCCGCCGGCCACGACGAGATCCATTTCATCACGTGCACTGCCCACGGTGGCGCAGATAGCACTGGCCCCGGCAACGTTCGAACAAGACTGTTGCGAAGCCCGCTTCCCAGCACCGTCGCCTCAACGGCCGCCGCCTACACTGCGGCGGTTCTGGCTCACCTGGACGCAACGCCAAGTGACACGAGGGCGTGGGATGAACGCGAGATCAAGTGCCGTCTACCACCACTGCAAGGTGGGCGTCTCCCACTGCCCTGGCACGAGGGCTGTTGGACGTAGCACTTCCGGCAGCCCGTCGGCGGCTGGGCGGGGTGGTGGCCCGTGCCGTGAGGGAGTTCCGCCGCCGAATATCGGGGGCCAACCCGTTCAAGGCAATCACCACTGCGGCCACGTCAACGACGTCACGCACTTGCCGACCTTGGCCGACGGTATCCCGCCCATGGCCGGTAAATCAGGCCCTCCCGCGCCACATATCTCCCGCAAGGGCACCTGTTCCCTGAACATCGAAGACCTGGGCAAGCCCCGCTACGCCGTCGAGCAGACATTCTCGCTCCTGCACCACTTCAAATGCCCGGCCATCCGCTGAGAAAGGCGCGTCGATCTGCACGACACCTTCGTCCAACTCTCTCGAGGCCGCATCACCTGGCGACGCATCGAAAGGCCCGGAACTGGCCCGGGGATTTCAAGGGCCGCCGCGCTGCGCCGAAGACGCCGAGGGTTCGTGCGGGGCACAGACGGGGGGCGGATAACGCCTGCCGGGCAGCCGACAATCGGAGTGCCCGAGCAGGGTTACCTCACTGACCGGCTACCTACTGACCCTGATACGGAGGTTGCTGGGGCGGCTGGCCGGGGGGATTGGGGTAGCCCTGATACGGAGTTGGCGGGTAGGGCCGCTGAGCGGGCTGGGGGAACGGCTGCTGGGGCGGATACCCCATGTTCTGGGGGTAGGTTCCGGGACCGGCCGGGCCCCGCCCAGAGTTGCGGCGGCCCCGCATCACGGCGAAGACGACGCTGGCGGCAATCACGGCCCCGACGCCGATCACGCCAAGGATAAGGACGATGGCGCCCATTGAAGAAGGTCCCTTCTCATTCTCGGGCTGATTCGCAGCGTTGGGCTAGTCCTCGGATGCACCCTCAGGCAGTCGGCCACGACCGCATACCCGAGCCTCCACGGGCGAAGAGCGAGCACGATGCGCCCTCCGCCCGCGGATGGGGACGCCCCTACTGCCCCTGGTGCGGGGGCTGCTGGGAATAGGGGTTGGGATGCTGCGGGGCCTGTCCCGGAGGAGTGGGGTACCCCTGGTTGGGACCGGAGTTGGGGTAAGGCTGCTGGGCGGGCGGGTACGCCGGGTATTGCGAGCCGCCGGCGCCGGGGCCGCCGTTCCCTCCCTTGCCGCCGTTCCGGCGGCTGCGGAGCACTACGAAGGCGATCGCGCCAATTACGACGACGGCTGCGATGCCGCCGATGAGGATGAGGGAGTTACTGGAGGAAGACTTCTTCTTTTTGGCCTGGGTCGAAGAGCCCGTGTCCTTCGACGACTGGCTGGAAGTCGAGCTGGACGAAGAGACCTGGCCGAGGGGGTTCTTCTTGGGACCGGCCGGGATGTCCATCGTGAGCGCCGAGTAGGGCCGGACGATCCCGTAGCCGTACTCCTCGTCGGGCGCTTTGAGTCCCTTGTGGTGCGCGAAGGTGGCCGTCTTGATCAGGCGGTTGATGACCTGGCCTGCGCTGAGATCGGGGTACTTGGAGCGGACGAGAGCGACGGCGGCGGATACGTAGGCCGTGGCATCGGAAGTACCACTTCCAACACCGTACCCGTTGGACTTCGTCGGATTTGCGCCAACGATTTCCGCACCAGGAGCCGTGAGCGTTAGCCCCTTACCCGTATTCGAGTCCGCCCACAGGTTGGCCTTTTCGTCCACAGCACCGACGGAGATGACGCCAGGCAGTGCACCCGGCTCACTTACATCAGAGTACCCGTTATTACCGGATCCTGCCACGACCACAACGTCATGAGATTGGGCATAAGCAATCGCCTCGCGACCGGCACTTAGAGTTTTACCGCCATCGTTTGCGATGGACAGATTAATTACCTTTGCGCCGTGCTCTACCGCATATCGAACTGCCGCCCCCCACGTCTCATCGAGGTTCTTATCGGAATTCGTTTGAAGCGTACGCAATGGGAGGATTTTAGCCTTCGGCGCAAGCCCGATCACACCGGAGGCATTTCCGGCGCCGTGACCGTGGCCTGCGATAATGCTCGCCATCTTTGTTCCGTGACCAAGGACGTCCTCTTGGGCGTCCCCTCCGTCGGTGAAGTCCTTGCCTTCAAGGACCTGGCCAGTCAGATCAGGATGACTGCCGTCCACTCCGGAGTCGACAACAGCGACGGTGACGCCCGCTCCCTCGGACTCAGCCCAAACGTCTTCTGCCGCGAACGCGTTCAACGCCCACTGCTGATCCCTTACGTAGTCAGCAAAGGCCGCTGGGGCTGCAGTGAGGAGCAAAGCTCCTGTCAGCGTCACGACTCCCGCCGTAGACCAGACTCGCTTGAAACCCACTTACTTGCTCCTCACTCAACTGCGACTGGTTCCGCCAGTCTTCATGCGAGCGAGCCGCACGTTCTCCCCGTGCGGCTCGCTCGTGTGCCTACTCGATGGTCCGCGGTACGTTTCGGTTGCGGTCCTCTTCCGAGATCCAGGTCTCTTCGTCCTCGACCAGATAGTCGGGACGGTCCCCCTGGCCGTTCTCGTCGTTGGGCCGTCGGCCGTTGCGACCACCCATGCCGCCAGCCATTCCACCGGCCATGCCACCGCGCTGGGTGCCACCACGGCTGCCGTGCAGCCCCGAACCGCCACCGGCGCCCTTGCCAGTGATCCCCTTGGCCGCGCCGACAACACCGCCGCGGGACCTGGCGAGGGCTCCACGTCCGCCGGCGGCGGCACCGCCTCGGCCGGCCCCACCCGCTCCCGCGCCGCCCATGCCGCCCATACCGGCTCGGCCTCCGGCACCACGACCCGCACCGGCACCAGCCACACCGCCACGACCGCCCGCGAGGCCGGCCCCACCACGTCCGGCCGCACCGCCTCCGAGGCCGACGCCACCGCCGGGAACCATGGCGCCCGAGCCTTGACCCCCGCCGGTCCCGACACCGCCCCCACTGATGCCGGGGCCACTGGTGCTGGGCCCTGTCCCCGTCAACCCGGGAGAAATGCTGTCCACCTTCGTCTTGGCGGACGGGAGTTGCGTGCCGCCCGTGATGCCTTGGTCACGGGGCACGTTCGGGGCCGGCTTGACGCTCGTCGTCGGCCCGGCACTCCACGGCTTGTTACCTGCCGTCGAGCCGCCCGGTCGAGAGGCACCGACGCCAGGAGAGACGACCGGCGGCGGGTACTCCACGTCACGGTTCGGATCCTTGACGGAACCGTCGGGGTTTTGGATCACCTGGTTCCTGTTCAGGTTCCCCGAGATTCGTGCGTACTGGGCACCCAGGTTCTCCATGACAGCCACGCCATTGAGCTGAGCTTCTCGGCTCGCGCCGATCTTGCCCTCATTGGCCTCAGCGATCTGGGCGGCAGTCATCTTGCCGTCCTTGAGGTCCGCGGCTACTGCTTCACCATCGTCCCATTTCCAGTCGGTGAGACCATCACCGATCTTGTCCAGGGTGCTGGGTTCCTCGATAGCGTCCAGTTGCTGCTTGTACCTACGCAACTGTGAGCCCGCGTCAGACATTTGGGAGCTGTTGAGGTCCGCGTGCCATGCTGCATTTCGCAGACTCTGCGAGATCTTGCGAGCTTCCTTCTCGAAGGCCCGGGCGGCGTCCCCCTCCCAATGCTCCAGGACATTGTCGACCGACTTGTCCAGGAGGCCAGCGATCCCCTCCCCCTGACCGCCGGCAAGGATTTCATTTACCTTGCCCCAGTGACGGCCTACCTCCTCGATCGCACCGGGATTGGTGCCGTCAAGCATCTGCTTGAGCTCTTTGAGTGAGTAGTCGATGAATTGAGTCTTGGTCTGCGGCCGCACCGGGTTCGCAGTGCAGGTGTCAGACACAATCACAGGCTTGGGCAGGTCTTTGTCCCCGGCCATTTTGAACTCCTCCCTTTAATAGGTGATTCTCGATCGGACTACTTTGCGTACGAGCCGTTCGAGCCCCCTGTGTCACCACCCATTTGGTGCTTGTTCGCGTACTCCTGCTCGGTGTACTTGTCCTTCACCTTGGATGTGCTCTTGCCGAATTTGTCGATCAGACCATGAAGCCCCTCGATCGCTTTCTCAAGGTCGGACTTCGCACTCTTGTGGGCGGTCTGCAAGTCGCCCGCTTCCAAGAACAAGCAGGTGTTCCCGAACGCATCCATCGGGATCTCGGTGTTATACCGCGACGTCTGCCCCGCCTTGTCCATATCGTCCAGCAACGTCCAGAGCTTCCGGATCACCTCATCCAGCGCGCTCAGATCAACCCGCATCCCGTTACTCATACCCCGTTGTCCTCTCCCCTGTTCCTCAAGTTGTCAGCACCCACTCGTGCCGAAATCATCGCCCAAGCCGATCGACGGACCGACCGGACCGACCAGACCGAGCAGACCGACCAGCCAATCCACCCCGCCGGCTACGCCAGTCCCGCACAGCAACCCCGCTCCCCGCAACTACTAGCGCAAGAGCCAGCCCCGTGCCCAACACATAAATGGCCACCCGGCGTTCCCGCTCCGCCTCGCTCTCCCCCATGGTCACTGCCATCGGGATGACCGCGCTGCCCCCGCCGGCCGCGACCGGCGGATCCGGCTCCGGGGACTCTCCGGGCTCCGACTCGTCCGACAGCGCGGCGACCGGGTCGACGACGCCCCAACCGATGAAGGGGTTGGCCTTGCGGCCCGGGCGCTGAGCGGTTTCCTCGATGCGGGTGGCGATCTGGGCGGCGTTCCACTCCGGGTACTTCTGCTTCAGCAGGGCCGCGACCCCCGCGACGTACGGCGCCGCGAAGCTCGTACCGTCGGCGGTGCACTGGCCGCCGACGGGGACCGTGGAGACCATGCTGACGCCCGGGGCCGCGACGTCCACGAAGTCGCCCGCCTGCGAGAAGGGGGCGCGTTCGTCGTTGCGGTCCGAGGCCCCGACCGCCAGGACGCCGTCGTAGGCGGCGGGGTACGTCTTCGCGAACTTGCCGTCGGCTCCGTCGTTGCCGGCGGCGGCGATGATGAGGGCGCCCTTACCCACGGCGCTCTCCACGGCAGCCCGCAGCGTGTCGTCGTCCTGCTTGTTCTGGGTGTCCGACGAGATGTTGATGATCTTCGCGCCGTCGGCGACCGCGTCCCCGATCGCGTCGGCCATCGTCCCCGCGTCGCCCTGGCCCTTCTCTCCCTCCCCACCGGTGTAGCGGTAGGAAAGGATCTTCGCGTCCTTGGCGATACCGACGAAACCCGTGCCCTTGAGTGGGCGGGCGGCGATGATGCCCGCCACCCGGGTGCCGTGCCCCTCGATGTCCTGGGTGCCGGAGCCCCCCGGGACGTAGGACCTTCCGCCGGACACCGCACCGGTCAGCTGCTTGTTGGACTTGTCAACGCCCGTGTCGATCACCGCGACCTTGACGTCCTTGCCCGTCGCCTGCGCCCACAGCTGGTTCAGGAGGATCCGCTGCAGCGACCAAGGCGTGGACTTGATGACGTCGCCGCCGAAGACGCATTCCGAGCTGTCGGCCAGGCCGAAGCGGGCGCGGCCACTGTCGGAGTCACCCGAGTCGGAACGGCCGGAGGCGGAGTTGGCCGAGTCCGCGAGGCGGGTGGGAACCGCCGAGCCAGCCGAGCCAGCGGGGAACGCCGGTACCGTCGGTTCCGCCACCGCCGGCGGCGCCGACGCGAGGCAGATCCCCGTCGCCGCGAGCACGCCGAAAACCCGCTGCAGTGCGCGGGTTCCACTCCTGCGGCTGTCGCGGCTGTCGCGGCTGCGCGAACGGGCTGTCCGGCCGACCACGTTCAGGCCCACCACGTTCAGGCCCCTCATCTCTTCAGGCCCCCAGGGCTTCCTTGCTTCCTTCGAAGCTGGGTCATGTGTGTGTCACGGGTGTTGCGGCGAGTGTGAATGTTTGCCGAATTTGCTGTGTGTGTCTCCGCAGGGGGCACCTGCGGTTCCGTAGAAGCTGTGCAGGCCCCCGAAGCAGAGGACGGCCCAGCGAACGCCGTAGCGTCGGCTGGGCCGATTCTCTTCACCTCGTGCCCCTTGGGCCGCCGACGGGCTCAGCTCCAGGTGCCGGCGTTGCTCTTCTCCGTGGCCTGGTAGTTCTCGGCCGCGCTCTGGAGCGCCGTCGAGATCTTCAGCAGGGTGGCGTGCAGGTCAGCGGCGGTCTTGTCCCACTCGCGCTGCTTGCGCTGGTAACCCTCCTGCGCCTCACCTTCCCAGGTGCTGGCGACGCGCTTGACCGCGGCCTCGAGGTCGTCGAGCTGCTGCTTGATGCGGCCGGCCGTGGACTTCACGTCCGTGGACGCGTTGGTGATCGTTGCGTAATTGACGAGGATCGACATCGTCATTCCCTTTCAGGGTGAAATCGAAGGAAGTAGGTGGGGATCAGGTGATCCGAAGGGGCCCGGAAGGACCGAAGCCTCTTCAGGCCGGAGACGGCTCGATCAGCCGAAGTCCGACATGATCTTGCTGATCTCGGCGTTCTGCTGCTCTTCCGACGCGGAGTAGTTGCTCCGCGTGGAGTCCACGGCTTCCTTGATGTCGTTGAGGATGTCGCTCATCCGCTTCGCGTCCTGGTTCCAACGGTCCTGCAGCTGGCGGTAGGACTGGGCCGCCTGGCCCTTCCAGCCGCCGGCGATCTGGTCGATCACTCCGTTGAGACGGCGGATCTCGCCCTGCAGCTGACCGTTCACGGTGTTGATGTCACCGGAGAGCTTAGTGAGTTCGTCCTCTGTTACCCGGAACTGGCCGGCCATGATGAACCTTCCCCCATGTCGTCGTTGATCCGGGAAACCTGTACGGGTACCCGGAGGAGCTTCGCACGCTTGAGCGCTGCAAACACTCTATCGTCAGCCTGTCACTCAACCACAGGCAAGACCAATCAGTTACACGGCTCACACACTTGAGCGATCATCCTGTGACTCTCGCGCCGTCTCACTCTCAAGTGCGTGCGCCCGTACGCCTGTTGGCGGGTCACTGGCTCTGTTCCTGCGCGGCGCTGCCGGTGTCCAGCATGGGGCCCTTGGGGATGAACGCCGCCCACGTCTGCGGCACGATCGCGGGCTTGGACACGTCCTCGTAGCCCAGCCGCGTGCGCGCCTTGTCCGTCTCGCTCGCGTCGCCGTTCGAGGAGTCCGAAGCGCCCGTAGAGGAGTCGCTTCCCTGCGCCGCGCTGTCGTTGCTCCTCGGCAGCGAGTACCGCAGGCCCGTGTCGGTCAGCAGGTACTGCGCACCGCCGCCCCCTGCCGCACCGGTGATCTCCGTGAAGAGGAGACCGGAGCCGGACGAGACGTAGGCGCTCAGCGAGTCGGCGACGATCCGCTTCGGGTACGCCGTACCGGCCCAGGCCGCGAGCTGGGGCTTGTTGCCCTGGCCGATGGTGCCGTCGTAGACGCTGCACGAGGTGGTACGGGCCTCGGCGGTCGCGGAGGCAGGGGAGTTGGCCTGCTTCGGAACGGTCTCGAACCAGCCCTTGTCCTTGTAGAAGGGCTGCGCGTCGCCGCCGTTGGCGTCGATGACCTTCGGCGTCGAGAGCTTGATGTCGGCGCTCTCGTCCTGGCCCCATGCCGCCCTGACCAGGCCGGCGACGAAGGGCGTGATGGCGGCGACCTTGTCCTTGAGGACGACGTAGTACTGCGTGATGTGCGCCTCCTCCGCCTTGATCACCCGGCCCACCTGCGCCTCGGCCGGAAGCCCCTGGACCTGGGTCGGCCCACCGGCTCCATCGATGGTCGGGAAGGTGATCACTCCGCCGTCGTTGAGGGTGCTCAGCCATTCCGAGCTCACCAGCTGCGGTTCGGACCCCGCGGCCGTGGTGCCGATGGCGGCGGCGCGCAGCTTCTCCATGGTGGTCGGCTCCAGCGACGGGCTGCCCAGCTGGAACTTGGTGCCCTTGCTGTCGACCAGGTAGTCCACCTTGGTCCTCGAGTCACGGACGTACAGGGCCTCGCGGGGGTCAACCTTCCCCGCGTTGTTGAGCGCCTTGGCGTCATTCGCGTTGAGGACGAACACGGCACGGTCGATGGCGCGGGCCGCCCCCTCGACCGGACGCTCGCACACCGCCCAGGACTTCGGCTTCTGCGCGTCGTCCTTGGACGGCAGCCGGTCGGGGGCGTACGGAATGCCGATGGTCGCGCCGTGCCGGATGCCGCTCTTGTCGATCTCCTTGCCGGGGACCTCCAGGACGCTGCCCTTGCCCTTGTCGAGCAGCAGCTTGGCGGAGGCGTAGTTGAGGACCGGGTGGAGGACCTTCTCCACCTTGCCGTCCTTCGGGTCCGGGTCGAGGACCACGTACCGCGTCGTCGAGTCGCTGTCGACGATGATGTACTCGCCCGGCGTGTCCCAGCCCTTGGGTGCCGTGGGCTTGATCACGCCCCAGGCGATGAACCCGATGACCAGCACGAGGCCCACACCGAGGCTGGGCATCACCGTACGAATGGGACGCGGAGCGCCTTCCTCCGAGCCGCCCGGCGACGGCGCCAGGAACGCCGCGACGGTGCGCTTGCGAGCGAACGTGTAGGCGGCGAGCTCATCCCGACGCTTTGCCATGGTCCCCGTATCTCCCGTTTGTCATGCTCGTTCGTGTTGCGATGTCCGACCGCGGCCGTGCTGTCCGACCGCGGCCGTGCTGTCCGACTGCGGCCGTGCTGTCCGACTGCGGCCGTGCTGTTCGGCCTCGCCGGCGCTGTCGGCCTCGTCCGTGCTGCTCGGCCTCGTCCGTGCTGCTCGTCGGCCTCGTCCGTACTACTCGATCGCGTTCGTGGTGACTCGATCGCGCTCGAGAGGCCGACTCGAAAGACCGACTCCTCAGGCCACTTCGGTCGCGCAGGCCCCTACTATGCCTTGCGCCGCCGGGCGACGAGCCATCAGGTCTGCGGCCGCCCCCGCATCTTCACAGAGCTTCACCGCAGCGCTCCACCACGCGAGGTCGGTCCATGACAGGCTGACCACCTGGGTTTTGGGTGTCCCCTGTGTCGCCTGGTGTTCCGCAGCGGGTACCGTGAGCCACCCGCATGGATGTTGTGGGCCATCGGTGCCCCTGGCCCGTCGCCGGGATCGCGGACCTCTCGGAACAGAGGAACCCGCCCGGCCAACGGCCACTTACTTCGCGAAAGGGATGTCCCGGGGGATGACCAGCGCTACGAGCACTCGGCGCGGACGCCGCGCACAGCAGCAACAGGGAGGTCCGAGCCGCGGCAGACGTGCGTCAGCCGCTCCGGCCGCCCAGACCGCCGCCGCGTCGCCGCGCACGCTGCCCCGCCCGGGCGGTCTGGGCCCGGTACGGCTGCAGCAGCTCGTCCTGGTGGAGCTGGCGGCGGCGGTCATGCTGGCCGCCTGGGCCGCCGACCAGTCCTGGCTGCTGGTCCCGGCCGGCATCGTGGCGGCGCTGCTGCTGCTCCTGGCGGTCCTGCGCCGGGGCCGCCGGCCGCTGCCCGAGTGGTACGAGACGTCGCGCGCGCTGCGGCAGCGCCGACGCGACGCCAAGCAGCCCGTTCCGCCGGGGACGGACGCGATGCTGGCGCCGGTCGTGGAGTGCGACCCCGCCCTGCGGACGTACTCCTTCGTCTCCCGTGACGACCGTTCGATCGGCATGATCGGCGACGGGTCCTTCCTGACCGCCGTCCTGTTCGTGCAGCCCGGGGACCAGCCGTTGCGCCCCGGCGCCGCCGACCGGCAGCTGCCGCTGCGGCTGATCCAGGACGCCCTGGAGGTCGACGGGATCCGTCTGGCCTCCGTCCAGGTCGTGCAGCACACCCAGCCCGCGCCGGCGCCGCATCTGCCGCAGCAGTCGCTGGCCGCGCGGTCGTACGGCCCCCTGCAGGCGCAGGCCGGTTCGCCCGCGCTCCGCCTCACCTGGGTCGCCCTCAAGCTCGACCCGGAGCTGTGCCCGGAGGCGGTCAAGGCCCGTGGGGACGGCGTTCCCGGTGCGCAGCGCGCGCTGCTGCGGGTGGCGGATCAGCTGGCGAGCCGGCTGGCCGGGGCCGGTTTCAAGGCGACCATCCTCGACGAGACCGAGCTGGTGCAGGCACTCGCGACGTCCAGCTGCCTGAACCCGCGCGCCAACGCGCAGCACTCCCAGGACGGGCGGACGCCTCAGCGCCGTACGGTCGAGGCGGTCCGCACCTGGCGGGTCGACGACCGGTGGCACACGACGTACTGGGTGTCCCGTTGGCCGCAGTTGGGAAGTGGCGGTGTGGCGCTGCCCGAGCTGGTGACGCGGCTCACCTCGCTGCCCGTGCTCGCCACGACGTTCAGCATGACCCTGAGCAAGGCGGGCAACCGGGGTGTCGCCCTCACCGGGCACGTCCGGGTCACCGCCCGCGGTGACAGTGAACTCGGCCAGGTGGGGCGCGAGTTGGAGCGGGCCGCCGGTGCCGCGAAGGTCGGGCTGGTCCGTCTCGACCGGGAGCAGGTCCCCGGTGCTCTCGCCACTCTGCCGCTCGGAGGTACGTACTGATGTCCCACCCCGCGTCGACCATGCCCCCGGGGCAGCAGGGCCGGGCCCCCGGGCGCACGCCGGCACACGTGGCCTCGCCCACCGACACCGGCATGATCCCGATCATCCGGCAGCCGGACGCCCCGCAGCAGCAACGCCGTATCTTCAGCCCGGGCTTCGGGCTGCGCGGTCCGCGCCGGAACCGTCATGTCGTCACCGTGGACGAGCTCGCGGCCATCAGCATGCCGATCGGTGACGACGGTGTCCTCATCGGCACCGACCCGGAATCACAGCCGGCGGTGCTCGGCCTGTCCCGTCCGACCCCGTTCGACGTCGTGCTCGTGGGTGGTCTGTGGCTCGCCCAGGTGCTGGCGTTGCGGGCGGCCGCGACGGGAGCGCGCGTGGGCGTCGAGACCGGTCGTCCGCAGGCCTGGCAGCAGTTGGCCCAGGCGGCGGGCGGTGGCCAGCAGTGCGTGACGGTCTATCCGGTCGGCCGGGTGCCGGCGCAGGGGCCCTCCGTGTCGAGTCCGGTCGTGCTGATCCGGGACTGTGGCATCCGCCCGCCGCGCGGTCGTGTGACGTCCGTGCCGTGGCAGGCCGTGGTGACCGTGCTGCCGTTCGTCAGTGAGCATGCGCCGCGCTGGCTGGCTCAGGCCCATTTGGTGGGGATTCAGCGCATCTCGCCCTACGAGACCGAGGCCGTGCGTGACACGCTGGGTATCCCGGAGGAGCAACTTCAGCACCTGCCGACCCTTCACGACGGCGTCGCCCTGTGGTGCACTCGCAAGCATCAGAAGTTCGTCATGACCGAACCCACCGATGCGGAGACGGGGCTGCTCGGTGTAGCCCGCCGTATGGACTGACACGTCGTCGTCTCCGGGAGCGGGGCGCGAACGGCCGCCTCGGCCACGGGGTGTTGGGACGCTTCGGCCGCCTGGCGTGACGGGACCTCGACCTCGGGGCCTGCCGTCCGCGCCCATGCGGCCCTTCCGTCCACGTACCCGGACCTATAGCGTCCGCGCCCATGGGGCTTTTCCGTCCCGCCATGCGAGTGATTAGGCTTCTGGTGGTGCGGTGACGATCGCAGTCGCGTGGGACTAGCCACTCGGTCCGCCCGGCCGCGACGACGACCAGCTCAGCAGCAGTGGCTGACCAGGAGGCAAGCAGTGAACAGGGATCGGTCCGAGTACAACGGCGGGAGCCCTTCCTCGGACGGGGACGATCACGAGGTGGATCTCACCGGCGAGTTCGAAATCGTCTACACACCTCCCGCCTGGTACGCCCAAAGTACGCAAAGTGGTTCCCCGTCCGACGCGCAGCAGGACGGCGGCGGCCGGCCTTCGCCACCCCCGCCGACCGGTTCGCCCGTCGGGTCGCCCACGGGGCCGCCCGGCGCCGCACCGCAGGGTCCGGGACCGCACGTTCCCGGGCCGGCGCAGCCACCGGCCCAGGGCGTGCCCCAGCAGCCCGCGCAGCCGGCCCAGCCCTCGCAGGCCACCCCGGCTCAGGGCACGCCGAGCGCGCCCCAGCAGGGCCCCGCGACGGGTGGCTACGGATTTCCGCAGCAGCAGTCCGCGCCGGGCGCCCCCGCGCCGGGCGGGTACGGCTACCCCCAGCAGCCGGGAGCCGGTGCGCCCCAGCAGGGTCAGGACACGTCCGGTGGCTTCGGCGTTCCCCCGCAGGGCCAGGGCACTTCGGGCGGCTACGGCTACCCCCAGCAGGGTCAGGACACGTCCGGTGGCTTCGGTGTCCCCCCGCAGGGCCAGGACACCTCCGGCGGCTTCGGCGTGCCTCCGCAGCACGCGCCCGCCCAGCCGCCCGCCGCCGCACCCCCCCAACAGCACGCGCCCGCCCAGCCGCCCGCCGCCGCACCCCCCCAACAGCCCGCGCCCGCCCAGCCGCCCGGCGCCCCGGGCTTCCCCGTGCTGCGTCCGGTCGACACGGACGCCCAGGCCGGCGCGGCCCCGACCGCCACCCCGGCGGCCGGCGTCCCGGCGCCGCCCGTCCCCGAACAGCCCGCCCCCGCCCAGCCGGTGGCCGAGCCGGAGCCGGAGCTCAACCACGCCGCAGCCGACGCCGAGGCCGCGCGGCTGTTCGGCGATGACGACGACGTGGAGCCGGAGGAGGAGCGGAACGACGAGGCGGAGTCGGGTGACGCCATCGCGTCCGTGTCCGGCGCCGAGGGCGACGAGTCGGCGCACGGCCAGGCCGACGCGGACTCCCCCGCCCAGCCCGAGCACCCGGCCACTCCCGTGACGGCCGAGGCGGAGCCGGAGGCAGCCCCGGACGCGCAGTCCGCGCCCGCACCCGCTGCTCCCGCACAGCAGCCGCACGCCCAGTCGACCGGACAGGTCCCGGTGCGGCCGCAGGCACAGCCCGGACAGGCCCCGGAGCAGCCGCAGGGCCAGCCCACCGGCCAGACCCCGTTGCCGCCCCAGCCCAGCCAGGGACTCCCCCCGCTGCCGCAGGGCTTTGCGCCCGCGCACCCCGCCCAGGGAGTGCCGCCGCAGGCCGGATACCCGGACCCGCAGGCCGTGGCGGCAGCCGCAGCCGCCAGGCAGGCTCCCGGTTACGGCTACCCCCAGGCCCCGGCCCAGCCGCACCCCGACCAGGCCGGCCAGCCCGCGCACCAGCCCCCGGCGCAGGGCTCGTTCGGCCCCGCCCAGCCGCAGCCCGGATACCCGGCGCAGGGCGGCCAGCCCGCGCCCGCCGACCCACGGCAGGCACACCAGCCCGGCCAGCCGCAGCCGCAGGCCGCCGGGTACGGCTACCCCCAGCAGGCGCCGCAGCCCGGGCAGCCTCAGCCGCAGCCCCAGCCGCAGGCCGACGGATACGGCTACCCGCACCAGGCGCCGCAGCCCGGGCAGCCCCAGCCGCAGCCGATGTCCCAACAGGCTCAGCCGCACCCGGGACAGCCCCAGCCGGGCCAGCCCCAGCCCGACGGTTACGGCTACCCCCAGCAGCCGCAGCACCCCGCACAGCCCGGCTACGGCTACCCGCCCCAGCAGGGCGGCTACGGCTACCCCCAGCCGCAGCAGGCGCAGCAGCCCGCACCCCAACAGCAGCCCCCGGCCCAGCCCCAACAGCAGGCACCGCAGCAGCAGGCACCGCAGCAGAACCCCGCTGCCCCGCCCGCCCCCTACGGCAACCAGGGCCAGGGCAACCAGGGCTGGAGCGCCCCGCCCGGCCCCCAGGCCGGACCCGGTGCTCCCCAGCAGCAGGCCGCGCCCGGTACCCCGCTCGGCTACAACGCGGCCGTGGAGCTGTCCTCCGACCGGCTGTTGCGCAACCAGCCCAAGGCCCGCAAGAACAACCAGGCCCCGTCCCGCTTCAAGCTCGGCGCCAAGAAGGAGGCCGCGGAGCGGGAGCGGAAGCTGGGTCTGATCCGTACGCCGGTGATGTCCTGCTACCGGATCGCGGTCATCAGCCTCAAGGGCGGCGTCGGCAAGACCACGACGACGATGGCGCTCGGCGCCACGCTCGCCAGCGAGCGCCAGGACAAGATCCTGGCGATCGACGCCAACCCGGACGCCGGTACGCTCGGCCGACGGGTGCGGCGCGAGACGGGTGCCACCATCCGTGACCTGGTGCAGGCGATCCCGCAGCTCAACAGCTACATGGACATCCGCCGCTTCACCTCGCAGGCGCCCTCGGGCCTCGAGATCATCGCCAACGACGTGGACCCGGCGGTCTCCACCACCTTCAACGACCAGGACTACCGCAGCGCGCTCGACGTGCTCGGCAAGCAGTACCCGATCATCCTCACGGACTCGGGTACCGGTCTGCTCTACAGCGCGATGCGCGGAGTGCTGGACCTCGCCCACCAGCTGATCATCATCTCCACCCCGTCGGTGGACGGTGCGAGCAGCGCCTCGACGACGCTCGACTGGCTGTCGGCGAACGGGTTCGCCGATCTCGTCCAGCGGTCGATCACCGTGATCTCCGGTGTCCGCGAGACGGGCAAGATGATCAAGGTCGAGGACATCGTCGCGCACTTCGAGACCCGTTGCCGCGGTGTCGTCGTGATCCCCTTCGACGAGCACCTTGCCGCGGGTGCCGAGGTGGACCTCGACATGATGCGTCCGAAGACCCGCGAGGCCTACTTCGACCTCGCCTCTGTCATCGCCGAGGACATCGCGCGCACCCAGCAGGGCTTCGGCAACCCGAACATGCAGTACCAGCAGCATCCGCAGCAGGGCTACCCGGAGCAGCAGGGGTATCCGGAGCAGCAGGGCTACCCCGCCCCGCAGCAGCAGCCCCAGCAGCCCTACGCCCAGCCGGGCGGCGCCCCGCAGCCGGGCCAGGGCTGGGGGCAGGCCCCGCAGCAGCCGGCGCCGGGCCAGGGCTGGCAGCAGCAGGCTCCCCCGCCGCAGGACCCACAGCAGGGCCAGCCTCAGCAGGGCGCCGTACCGCCCGGCTGGACGCAGCAGTAGCGCGTCGCGCGAACGACGAAGGGCGGCCGGAGCCTCTGAGGCTCCGGCCGCCCTTCGTCGTCGTACAACTGACTACTGACTGACTACCGACGGGCTACTGATTGACTACCGACGGCCTACTGACTGGCTACCGACGGGCTACTGAATGGCTACTGCTCGGCGGCCGCGATCAGCTCCCGGCAGCGCTTCACGTCCTCGGCCATCTGCTCCAGCAGGGCGTCCAGCGACTCGAACTTCGCCTGACCGCGGACGAAGGCGAGGAAGTCGACGGCGACGTGCAGGCCGTACAGGTCCAGGCCCACCCGGTCGATCGCGTACGCCTCGACGGTGCGCTCGGTGCCGTCGAACTGCGGGTTGGTGCCGACGGAGATCGCGGCCGGCATGGTCTCGCCCTGGGCGTGCAGCCAGCCGGCGTAGACGCCGTCGGCGGGGATGGCGGTATGCGGGAGCGTCTCCACGTTGGCCGTGGGGAAGCCGAGCTCCCGGCCCCGCTGAGCCCCGCGTACGACGACGCCCTCCACGCGGTGCGGGCGGCCCAGGATCTCGGCGGCGCCCTCGACGTCGCCCTCGGCGACCAGGCGCCGGGTCAGGGTGGAGGAGAAGGGCTCACCGCCGCCGGCCTCGCCGGTGACGTACAGGTCGACGACCTCGACCTCGTAGTCGTAGGTCTTGCCCTGCTCGGCGAGGAACTCGACGTTCCCCGCGGCGCGGTGTCCGAAGCGGAAGTTGGGGCCCTCGACGACCGCCTTGGCGTGCAGCTTGTCGACCAGGACCTTGACGACGAAGTCGGCCGACGACAGCTTCGAGAACTCGGTCGTGAAGGGGAGGATCAGCACCGCGTCCACGCCCAGCTCGGCCATGAGGTCGGCGCGGCGGTGGTGCGGGGCGAGCAGGGGCGGGTGGCTGCCGGGGCGGACGACCTCGCTGGGGTGCGGGTCGAAGGTGACGACGACGACGGGGACGCCCAGCTCACGGGCGCGGTCCACGGCATGCCGAATGATCAGCTGGTGCCCGCGGTGGACCCCGTCGTAGGAGCCGATGGTGACGACGCTGCGCCCCCAGTCCTGGGGGATGTCCTCCAAGCCACGCCAGCGCTGCACTGTGACCGCTCCTCGTCGAACCCGTGTCCGTCTTTGCCCGTACGCTCTCACGCAGGTCTAAGGGTGCCATGCCGGGCGCTCACGGCCCGCATCGGCATGGGTGCTGTGACCGGGTGCACGTGCGGACGCGGTGCACGTGCGGTCGCGGTGCTCATGCGGGGACCCGGACGCCGGACAGGTTCTCGATCATCCGGCGGGCACTCGGGCCCACCACCGCCGTCCACTCCTGCGGGGTGTCGGTCAGCCAGCCGGCGACCCGCGCGGCGAAGCCGGGGACATGGCGGCCCAGGTCGACCAGGCCGCGGTCGAAGCGGGCCGCGCCGTCCGGCGTGCGGACCAGGAGCAGACCGGTGTGGTGGACGAGGTCGCGCAGGCCGTCGTCCGGCCGGTCGCCGCCCCGCCGGACGGTGGCGTGCAGGAAGGCGTCGAGGACGGCGGGCGCGTGCTCGTGGGCGAGGAGGAAGTCCAGGAGCTCGCGGCGCAGGGCGCGGGAGTCGGGAGTGCCGGGAGTGGCGAGTACGACGGCGAGGGCGGCCCGCAGCTGTTCCGTGCCGCCGTCCAGCAGGCCGGTGACCAGCGGGAGGAGAACGGCGCGGGCGCCGGGACCATGGTCGAGGCGCCGGTCGACGTACGCGGCCACGTCCGCGGCGGTCTCGGGGCACCACCGCACCGCGTCCCGTACGACGGCGGCGGCCCTGCGTGCGAGGCCGGGCGTCGTGACGTCGGCGAGGGTGCGCAGCGCCTCTCCGGCGTCCGGTCGGCTCAGACGCGCCCGGAAGGCTTCGAGGACCTGGTCGGGGTGGGTGGCCAGGGCGACGACCAGGGCGCTGGGCGGCAGTTGGGGGTCGGCGGCCGCGAAGTGCGCCATCGCCTGCGGGAGATGGCAGGTGCGCGTGCGCGGGTCCCGGACGAGGACGGCGAGCGCGCCGCCGTGCAGGGAGCAGTCGTCGGGGCGGGCGAGCAGGGCGAGGGCGGCGTGGCGGAGCAGCTCACGGTCGGCCTCGGTGCGCACATGGGGCGCGGCGCGCACCCCGTACGCCGCCGCCGCGACGCGCCGCCCGGGCCGTTCGTCGTGCGCCCAGCGGTCCACGGCCCGGCAGATCGCGGACGTTTCCTCCTCGGCCAGTACGGCGAGGAGTTCGTCGGCTTTGCGGTGCGCGCTGTCGACGAGCGTCTCGGTGAGGTCGTCGAGGGCGCGGTGGCGGTGCGTGTGGAGCAGGGCCTGGGCGGCGTGGGCGACGGTCGCGTGCGGGGTGGCGGGCAGCGGCCGGTCGTCGTCGAACCAGCGGGTGAGGTGGCGTTGTACGGCGGTGGGGTCGGCGGCGAGGAGACGGGCGACGGCGTCCAGGTACCGGGGGTGCCCGGGGTGCCCGGCCTCGTCGGCGTCGGTGACGTCGCCGGCGTCGGTCGACGGCGGGCCGTCGGTGAGGACGAGGCGGCGGAGCAGGTCGAGGCGCTCGGCGTCCGGGAGCGGCAGCGCGGTCCAGAAGCCGGGGCCGAACTCCGCGGGTACGGCACGCTGCCGGCGCCGCAGGCCCACGATCCGGTCGGTGAGGCGGCGCAGTACGTCCAGGTACGGCGTCGCGTCGGGGACGCGCAGCAGGGTCTCGGCGAGGAGCCGGGCGGCCCACCAGGAGGTGCGGTCGGCGTCCAGCGCATCCGCCAACTCCTCCATTTTGGCGGCGAGTTGACGGGAACCCTGATGCCGTGGAAGCAGCAGAAGCGCCTGGACGACGGGACCGATGCGGTGGTGCGGGACGGGGAGGGGGTGCTCGGCGTCGGGGTCGGTGCGGCGGCGGTGGACCAGGGCGTGCAGGGCCTCGTCCAGGTCGAGGTGCATGCCCTGGATCCAGTCGGCGA
The DNA here is from genome assembly GCF_041261225.1 of Streptomyces sp. V4I8. Classification (GTDB taxonomy): domain Bacteria; phylum Actinomycetota; class Actinomycetes; order Streptomycetales; family Streptomycetaceae; genus Streptomyces. The sequence continues at coordinate 7,402,025 of NZ_JBGCCN010000001.1, read as the reverse complement.
GTTCCTCGTGGGCGAAGCGGTAGCCGTTGCCGGCGGGGACGAGGAGCCCTTCGGTGAGGACGGCGGAGGCCCAGCCGGTACCGCCGCCGAGCCGCGCGGGCGCCTGGCGCCACGGGAAGACGGCCTCGAACGACTCCCGGTCCAGCTCTCCCTGGCCCGGTCCGAGGCTGCGGCGGGCGGCCTCGTGGACCTGGCCGGAGACCTTGGCGGCGAGGCGGCGTACGGCGGTGCCGCGCAGGCCGTTCTCGGCGGCGAGGCGGACGGCGATGCGCAGGCACATGAGGTCGAGGTGGGCGGAGAGGACGTCGTCGCGGCCGACGGGCGCGGCCGGGGGGTCGGGGAGGGCGGCGCGCACGTCGGCGAGGAGGCGGAGCGTGAGGGGGTGGCGGGCATCGGGGCCGGTGAGGGCGCCTTCCGGGATGCCGTGGCGGGCGCGGGCCTGCCGGGCCTCGTCGGGGGTGAGGTCGTCGAGCCGTACGCAGGGCGGGAACCGCCCGGACGTTCCGTGCGCCGCCCGGTCGACGGAGCCGTACAGCGATTCCTCCGGGAACTCGGCGCCCGCCCCCTCCCAGTACTCCGCCCGGCACGCCACCACCAGCCGCGTCCCCGTCACCCGCAGCCATTCCTCCGTGCCCTCGGTCCACTCCGTGAGCCGGTGGGCCAGGACGGGCGGCATTTCCTCCGGGCCGTCCAGGAGGAGCAGGAGGGGGCGGCCGGTGGTGCGGGAGAGGTGGGCCAGGCGCTCCGGGGTCGTGTCGCCCAGGGCGGCGGGGTCGCAGGAGACGGCCGCCGCCACGATGCGGGCTGCTCGGGCCAGCGCCCGGCGCGCGGCGTCGGCGACCGAGGTGTCGTCGTCCTTCAGGTCGGCGCCGCGCAGCCACAGCGTGGGAGCCGCTTCGGGGCCGCGGTGGCGGCGGGCGGCCAGGGCCGCGAGTTCCGTCGTACGGCCGCTGCCGGGGCGCCCGACCAGGCCCAGTACGGAGGCCCGGCTCGCGGTGAAGGCGCTGAACTCCCGTGCCGTCGAGGCCCGTTCGACCGGGGCCACGGCTCCCCCTCCCCCGGCGTCGGCCCGTCCCTCGTGGCCCGCCTGCGCCCCCGGCGGACCGTCCTGCCCGACCGACGTGGCCGTCAGTTCCAGTACGCCCGCCGGGTTGAGGTCGGCACCGTACGCCGGCACCGTCGCCGCGTTCTCGGCGAGCAGCTCGGCCAGCGGGCCGTCGGGTGGTGAAGTGAGCGGCACGGCGAAGACGGAGTCGCGTTGGCCGGACTGCAGCGCCGTGCCGAGGACGCCCACGACGGCGCCCGTCCCGGCATCGAGCACAGGCCCTCCGGCCGCCCCACCGCCCAGCCGCAGCGCGTCCCGGCCGGCCGTGCCGATCGCCAACTCCAGGGCGCCGCCGATGAGATGGAAGCGGTTCGGCACCGGGTACGTCACGGGCACCGCGCCCAGCACCCGCGCCTCCCGCCAGCCGCCGGCCACGATCCGGACGTACGCGCCGGTCTCGACCCGGTCCCGCACGGTCACCGGAAACGGGTCCACGCCCAGCCCCCCGGTCCGTACGAGGGCCAGGCCCAGGTCGGGCAACGGGGTCACCGCGGTCGCGGGCACCACACAGCTGCGGTCCCCCTCGACGGCACGCAGAACCAGCCGGGGCAGACCGTCGACGACCTCATGGCCGGTGACGACCGTGCCGCGGTGGTCGGCCACGAACCCGAGGCCGCGGGGCCGTCCGGCCAGGTCGTGAACGCGCACCAGGGCTTTGTCGCGGACTCGGGCGCCCAGACCGTCACGGCTGTCACGGCTGTCATGACCGCGCGCGTGACGGGCCCGACCGTCGTCGTGGGGTTCGGTGCGCGGTGAGCGTCGGGTGCCGGCGCTCCCGTCCCCGCCGAGGTCGTCAGGTGTGGCCCAGGGCCCCGAAGCCTCCCCCAGATCCCGAACACCCCACGCGGCGTCCCGCGTGCCCCACGCGTCCCCCGCCGCCCGCCTACCGTCCGGCATCCGGCGGTCGCCGCCCGCCCCCGGGCCCCGTCCCGCCATCGTCGAACCTCCCCGCCGCGCGCCCACACGCCCATACGCCTACGCCCTGTTTTTTCGACGGTAGGCGCGATGTGATCAGCGGGACAGATCGCGCAGCGAACGCGCCCCCTTCCGCTCCCTCGGTTCACTCCGAGCGCCTGCACGGACGGGTGAACGGGCGGGCGTCGCTGGACACACCCTAGGGGTGGGGGAACCGAGGGGGGACCGTGGAGCGGCGGGCACGACCCCGTGACCGCCGCTCCACGGGCAGCCACCGGACAGCGGCACCCACGACTCGGCGGCCCGGGCGGGCGTCAGCCGAAGACGGCCAGGCTTTTCGCCTTGCCCTTGTGTTCCTCCACGAGCGCGAGGAGGCGGCCCTCGGGGCCGAAGACGGCGACGGAACCGGCACCGGCGTACTCGTCGGGCATGTCGAGGCGGACCCCGTTCGTGAGCAGCCGGGCCCGCTTGGCATCCACGTCCCAGCGCGCGAACGCGGCCGCGACGGCCTCGGCGATCGGCATCACCGTGAGTTCCTGCTGGAGCTGGTCCAGCGTCCTGGCGGCGTCCAGCTTGTACGGCCCGACCCGGGTGCGGCGCAGCGCCGTGAGGTGGCCGCCGACGCCCAGGCCGGCGCCGAGGTCACGGGCGAGGGCGCGGATGTAGGTGCCGGAGGAGCAGACCACCGACACGACCAGGTCGAGAACGGCGGTGCCGTCGTCGGCGACGGCGTCCCGGACGTCGTACACCGAGAAGGACGAGACGGTGACCGGCCGCGCCGGGATCTCGAACTCCTCGCCCTCCCGCGCCCGCTTGTAGGAGCGCACGCCGTCGATCTTGATGGCGCTGACCTTGGACGGCACCTGCATGATGTCGCCGGACAGCTTGGCGATCCCGGCGTCGATGCCGTCGCGGGTGACCTTCGAGGCGTCGGCCGACCCCGTGATCTCGCCCTCGGCGTCATCGGTGACCGTGGTCTGGCCCAGGCGGATGGTGCCCAGGTACTCCTTCTCGGTCAGGGCCAGATGACCGAGGAGCTTGGTCGCCTTCTCGACGCCGAGGACGAGGACGCCCGTCGCCATGGGGTCGAGGGTGCCGGCGTGCCCGACGCGGCGGGTGCGCGCGATGCCGCGCATCTTGGCGACGACGTCGTGCGAAGTGAAGCCCGACGGCTTGTCGACGATGACAAGGCCGTCGGGCGTGGTGTGCTTCTGCGTCATTCCGCGGTGTCGCCGTCCGTCTCGTCCTCGGCGCCCGGCTTGCGGTACGGGTCCGCCTCGCCTGCGTACTTCGCGCCCGCGGACACCTCGCGCACCTTCTCGTCGGACTGGCGCGCCTTGTCGAGGAGGTCATCGATGGTGCGTGCGGTGTCCGGCAGGGCGTCGGCGACGAAGGTGAGGGTCGGCGTGAACTTCACGCCCGCGGCCGCCCCGACGGCCGACCGGAGCACGCCCTTGGCGCTCTCCAGGCCGGCGGCCGCGGCCGCCCGCTCCTCGTCGTCCCCGTACACCGTGTAGAAGACGGTCGCCTCCCGCAGGTCACCCGTGACCCGGGTGTCCGTGATGGTGACCTGTGAGCCGAGCCGCGGGTCCTTGATCCCGCGCAGCAGCTTCTGGGCCACCACCTCTCGGATGAGGTCCGCCAGCCTTTTCGCCCGCGCGTTGTCGGCCACTGGTCCGTCTCCTTCGTAACTTCTCTTGCTGCTTGCTTCAGTCTTCGTCGCTGTGGAGTCTGCGTCGAACCGAGAGCAGTTCCACCTCGGGTCGCCCGGCGACCAGCCGCTCACAGCGGTCCAGCAGGTCGGTGAGGTGTCCCGTGTCCCCGGAGACCACCGCAAGCCCGATCTCGGCCCTGCGGTGGAGGTTCTGGTGCCCCGTCTCCGCCACGCTCACCGCGTACTTGCGTTGGAGTTCGGCCACGATCGGACGGACGAGAGAACGCTTCTCCTTCAGTGAGCGCACGTCACCGAGGAGCAGGTCGAAGGACAGAGTCCCCACATACATGTGTGCAACCGGTTCACCCGCCGGCCCGGGATCGATGGCCCTGCCGGCTGGTCGGGCAGGGACATCAGAACGGTACATCGAAGAGGGTGAACCGATCGACGGATATTACGCACCGCTGACCGACGGCCAAACGGCGTGCCGGCCGACGGAACCGAAGTCCCGCCGGCCGGCACGAACCGTCAGCTGCTACGCCCGCGGCTTCTCCCGCATCTCGTACGTCGCGATGACGTCGTCGACCTTGATGTCGTTGAAGTTGCCGAGGTTGATACCGCCCTCGAACCCTTCGCGGATCTCGGTGACGTCGTCCTTGAAGCGACGCAGACCGGAGATGGTGAGGCTCTCCGCGATGACCTTGCCGTCGCGGATGAGGCGCGCCTTGGTGTTGCGCTTGACCTCGCCCGAGCGGACCAGGACACCGGCGATGTTGCCCAGCTTGGACGACTTGAAGACCTCGCGGATCTCCGCCGTGCCGAGCTCGACCTCCTCGTACTCCGGCTTGAGCATGCCCTTGAGGGCCGCCTCGATCTCCTCGATGGCCTGGTAGATCACCGAGTAGTACCGGACGTCGACGCCCTCGCGCTCCGCCATCTGCGCCGCGCGGCCCGCAGCGCGGACGTTGAAGCCGATGACGATGGCGTCGGAGCCGGTCGCCAGGTCGATGTCCGACTCGGTGACCGCACCCACACCGCGGTGCAGGACGCGGATGTCGACCTCTTCGCCGACGTCGAGCTGGAGCAGCGAGGACTCGAGAGCCTCCACCGAACCGGACGCGTCGCCCTTGATGATGAGGTTGAGTTCCTGCACCAGACCGGCCTTGAGGGCCTCGTCCAGGTTCTCCAGGGAGAACCGGACACCCCGGCGGGCGAAGTTGGCGTTGCGCTCACGCGCCGCGCGCTTCTCGGCGATCTGACGCGCCGTGCGGTCCTCGTCGACGACCAGGAAGTTGTCGCCGGCGCCCGGGACGTTGGTGAGACCGAGGACGAGGACCGGGGTCGACGGACCCGCCTCTTCCACGTTCTCGCCCTTGTCGTCGAGCATCGCGCGGACACGGCCGTACGCGTCGCCGACCACCATGGTGTCGCCGACCCGCAGGGTGCCTCGCTGCACCAGGACGGTGGCGACGGCACCGCGGCCGCGGTCGAGGTGGGACTCGATCGCAATACCCTGCGCGTCCTGCTCCGGGTTGGCCCGCAGGTCGAGCGAGGCGTCCGCGGTGAGGACCACGGCCTCCAGCAGGCTCTCGATGTTGAGGCCCTGCTTGGCGGAGATGTCGACGAACATCGTGTCGCCGCCGTACTCCTCGGCCACCAGGCCGTACTCGGTCAGCTGACCGCGCACCTTGGTCGGGTCCGCGCCCTCGACGTCGATCTTGTTGACCGCGACGACGATCGGGACGTCGGCCGCCTTGGCGTGGTTGAGCGCCTCGACCGTCTGCGGCATGACGCCGTCGTTGGCCGCGACGACCAGGATCGCGATATCGGTCGACTTCGCACCACGGGCACGCATGGCGGTGAACGCCTCGTGACCCGGGGTGTCGATGAAGGTGATCCTGCGCTCTTCGTCGTTGACCTGGGTGGCGACCTGGTACGCACCGATGTGCTGCGTGATACCGCCGGCCTCGCCCGCGACGACGTTCGTCTTGCGGATGGTGTCCAGCAGTCGGGTCTTACCGTGGTCGACGTGACCCATGACGGTCACGACCGGCGGACGCGGCATGAGGAATTCCTCGCCGCCCTCGTCCTCGCCGAACTCGATGTCGAAGGACTCGAGCAGCTCGCGGTCCTCCTCCTCCGGGCTGACGATCTCGACGACGTAGTTCATCTCGCCGGCGAGCAACTGGAGGGTCTCGTCGGAGACGGACTGCGTGGCAGTGACCATCTCGCCGAGGTTCATCATCACGGCGACGAGCGACGCCGGGTTGGCGTTGATCTTCTCCGCGAAGTCGGTGAGGGACGCACCACGCGACAGGCGGACGGACTGTCCGTTGCCGCGAGGCAGCATCACACCGCCGACCGACGGGGCCTGCATGGCCTCGTACTCCTGGCGCCTCTGCCGCTTCGACTTACGGCCACGACGCGCGGGACCGCCGGGACGACCGAAGGCGCCCTGCGTGCCACCACGGCCACCGGGACCGCCGGGACGGCCACCGAAGCCGGGACGGCCACCGCCGCCACCGCCGGGACCACCGGGACGACCGGCGAAACCGCCACCGCCGCCACCGGGACCGCCGGGACGGCCGGCGAAGCCGCCGCCACCGCCGCCACCGGGACGACCGGCGAAGCCGCCGCCACCCGGACGACCGCCACCGCCGCCACCGGGACGACCGCCGCCACCGGGACCACGGCCACCGGGGCCACCGCCACCGGGACGCGGGCCGGCAGCAGGACGCTGCGGCATCATGCCGGGGTTCGGACGCGGACCGCCGGGGCCGCCGCCGGGACGCGGGCCGCCGCCCTGCGGACGGGGCATGCCGCCCGGGGTGGGACGCGCGCCGCCCGGAGCCTGCGGACGGGGACCGCCCGCCGCGCCCTGGGGACGGGGACCGCCCTGGCCCTGCGGACGCGGAGCGCCGCCGGGAGCACCGGGGCCGCCCTGGCCGCCGGGACGCGGGGCGCCGCCCGGACGGGGCGCCTGCGGGCGCGCCATGCCGGTGGAGCCACCAGAGGTGAACGGGTTGTTGCCCGGACGGGGACCGGCCGGACGACCGCCGGGACGCTGGGCGCCGCCACCCGGACGCGGAGCGCCGGGACGGTCGCCGCGGTCACCACGGCCCTGGCCACCCTGGCCGGGGCCACCCGGACGCGGGGCGCCGGGACGCGGGGCCTGGCCGGCCGGACGCGGGGCGCCCGGACGCGGGCCGGAGCCCTGGCCCTGGCCCTGAGAGGCGGCCGGGGCGGCGGGAGCCGCCGGGGGCGCCGTGAACTCGGGCGTGGTCGGAGCCGGGGACGCCGGGGCGGGCCGCGGCGCGGGCTTCGGGCCCGGGGTGGGACGGGGGCCGGGAGTGGCCGGCGCGGCGGGAGCCGCGGGCTTCTCGGCTGCGGCCGGCTTGGGGGCCGGCGGGCGCGGGGCGGCCGGACGGGCGGCCTGCGCCGGAGAGGGGGCCGCCGGCTTCGCCGGGGCAGCCTTGCGGGCGGGGGCGGACTTGCCGCCTCCGTTGCCCTGCTGGAGGGCGTCCGTCAACTTACGGACGACGGGCGCTTCGATGGTCGAAGACGCCGAACGGACGAATTCACCGAGTTCTTGGAGCTTGGCCATGACGACCTTGCTCTCAACTCCGAACTCCTTGGCGAGTTCGTATACCCGGACCTTAGCCACTTCGCTCCTTTTAGGTCCGGGTGTGTCCGGACCGTCGCTACTTCATGGGCGTACTCATCGCGTGCTCATCGAGTGCTCATCGCAATCTCGACCTACTTCCAACTCGCGGGGTACCAGGGCCGCACGGGGGTTCCGCGCGACGCGTCTTACGGTGTTGCCTGCTCAGCAACTGTTGTCTGCTCGACGTACTGGCGCAACGCCTTTGTGTCGAGCGCTCCCGGGGCGCGCAACGCCCGCGTGAACGCCCGGCGGCGCACCGCCTGGTCGAGACAGACCAGTGCGGGGTGTACATACGCACCCCGGCCGGGCAGCGTACCGCGAGGATCAGGGACGCACTCGTCCTTGATCGCCACGATCCGCAGCAGATCAGCCTTGGCCGCTCGCTCCCGGCACCCCACACAGGTGCGTTCAGGGCATGCGCGGACGCGTGTCCGGCCAGACATCTCTTAAGTCTACCTCCCCGTAGCGACCTCACCCCTTTGGGGGCAGGATTCGAACAGTTGCCGCGCAGTAACCTGACGTGATCTGAGCGACCTGAGGCCGGGATCTATTCCCCGGCCTGCTCGGTGTCCGGACGGATGTCGATCCGCCAGCCGGTCAGCCGGGCCGCGAGTCGGGCGTTCTGCCCTTCCTTCCCGATCGCCAGCGACAGCTGGTAGTCGGGCACGGTCACGCGCGCCGACCGGGCCGCCATGTCCACGACCTCCACCTTGGAGACCCGGGCGGGCGACAGCGCGTTCGCCACCATCTCGGCCGGGTCGTCCGACCAGTCGACGATGTCGATCTTCTCGCCGTTCAGCTCGCCCATGACATTGCGCACTCGGCCGCCCATGGGGCCGATGCAGGCACCCTTGGCGTTCAGGCCGCTGCGGGTGGACCGGACGGCGATCTTCGTGCGGTGACCGGCCTCACGGGCGATGGCGGCGATCTCGACGGACCCGTCGGCGATCTCCGGCACCTCCAGCGCGAAGAGCTTCTTCACCAGGTTGGGGTGCGTGCGCGAGAGGGTCACGGACGGACCGCGGACGCCCTTCGCCACTCGTACGACGTACGAGCGCAGCCGCATCCCGTGCGGATACGTCTCGCCGGGCACCTGCTCCTGCACCGGGAGGATGGCCTCCAGCTTGCCGATGTCCACGAGCACGTTCTTCGGGTCGCGGCCCTGCTGGACCACGCCGGTGACGATGTCGCCCTCACGGCCGGCGTACTCGCCGAGCGTCGCGTCGTCCTCGGCGTCGCGCAGCCGCTGCAGGATGACCTGCTTGGCGGTGGTGGCGGCGATACGGCCGAAGCCGGACGGGGTGTCGTCGAACTCGCGGGCCTCCTGGCCCTCCTCCAGATCCTCGGGATCCTCCTTCGCCCACACGGTCACATGGCCGGTCTCCCGGTTCAGCTCCACGCGCGCGTGGCGGCGGCTTCCCTCGGTGCGGTGGTAGGCGATGAGGAGGGCCGACTCGATCGCCTCGACCAGCAGGGGGAAGGAGATCTCCTTCTCCCGTACCAAGCCCCGCAGGGCACTCATGTCGATGTCCACGGCTACGCCTCCTCTTCCTTCTCGTTCTTGCTGTCCTTGCGGTTGAACTCGACCTGCACGCGCGCCTTGTCGATCTCCGGGAAGCCGAGTCTGCGGCTGGTGGGCTTGCGGCCCTTCACTCCCGGCACTTCGAGGTCGAGGCCTTCGTCGTCGACTTCGAGGATCCGGGCCACCAGCTCGCCGCCCTCGACCAGTTGGAACTTCACCAGCCGGTCGACGGCGCGCACGTAGTGGCGGTGCTCGGTGAGGGCGCGCTCCGCACCCGGGGTACCCACCTCGAGGGTGTACTCGCCCTCGCCCATCGCGTCCGTCTCGTCGAGCTTCGCCGAGAGCGCGCGGCTCACATCGGCGATCCGGTCCAGGTCGGCACCGGTGTCGGAGTCGACGACAACGCGCAGCACCCGCTTGCGTCCGACGGAGTCCACTGCGAGCTCTTCGAGATCCAGGCCCTGGGAGCTGACGAGCGGCTCCAGTAGTTCTCGCAGCCTCTCGCTCTGGGTGGTGCTCATCCGGGTGACTCCTCGGCCGCGTGTGCTGTTGTGGGATGGGTCGCGTGTCTGGTCAAAGGGTATCCGGTCGCAAGGGCTGTTGCCGTCCACCTGCGCACGGACGGTGCCGATGAGTGGTGCCGTCCGGTTGCGCGGGTACGGTGATCACGGGCCTGTTCGACCCGCTGTTCCCGTAACCGCTTTCGTATGAGTTCCCCGAGGACGTCTGCCGTGCCGTACCCCTCGCCGCCGCGCTCCCCCTCGGGACCGCGCAGAAGAACCCTGCTCGCCTCGGTCGCCGGGGCAGCGCTGCTGGTGGGCTGTTCCGCCGGGTCCGAGGACTCGGACGGCGGCACCGGCGGCAGCCCGTCGCTGGCGGAGCGGGCACGCGCGCGTGCGGCCCGGGACAGCGAGGGGCTCGTCGAGCGGTACGACGCGGTGCTCGCCGCCCATCCGGCACTGGCGGTGCTGGTGGGGCCGCTGCGGGCGGAAGCCGTACGGCATGTGGAGGCGTTCGGCGGGGGAACGTCCGGGCCTTCGGCGGCACCTACGGGGGCACCTTCCACGACGTCCGGGGCGCCGGAAGCCGGGGCCGCCTCACCGTCGCCGTCGGCGTCCCCGTCGGCCGCCGTGCCGGTGAACGAGTGGGACGCGCTGGCCGAGCTCGCCGCCGCCGAACGGGCGCTCGCGGACCTCCGGACGAAGACACTGCTCGGCCTGCCGGGCGAACTCGCGCGGCTGCTGGCCTCCGTGGCGGCGGCCGGGGCGGCGCACGCATACCTGCTGACGGAGGGGGCCAAGTGAGCGAGTCCGGCAAGAAGGACAAGAAGGATGAGAAGGAAGAGAAAGAGCAGCTGAAGGCCCTTCAGGCGGCCCTCGCCGCCGAGCACGCGGCCGTGTACGGATACGGCGTCGTGGGCGGCCGGATCCGCGAGGAGCAGCGCTCGGAGGCACGCGCGGCGTATGACGCGCACCGGGCGCGGCGGGACGCGCTGGCGCGCGAGGTTCGCGACCTGGGCGCCGAGCCGGTCGCCGCGAGCGCCGCGTACGCGCTGCCGTTCCCGGTGCCGGACTCGGCCGCGGCCGTCCAGTTCGCCGCCGGGCTGGAGGACCGGGTTGCCGGGGTGTACTCCGACCTGGTGCGGGCAGCCGAGGGTGAGTTGCGGGGTACGGCGGCCGAGGCGCTGCGGGAGGCGGCGGTGCGGGCGGTGCGCTGGCGGGGCGAGAGCGTAGCCTTCCCTGGGCTCGCCGAGCGGGCGGGCACCGCGTCGGCGTCGCCGGCGCCCACCGCCTGACTCCGGCCGGCCGGCCGGCGAACGCGTAGGGGCAGTACGGGAAGTACGGGAAGGGAACGACTCGCGCATGGCTTTCGAACCGCCGCAGCGTCTGGTCAGGGCGCTCGGTGAAACGGCGCCGGACGGTGACGACTGGTTGGAGAAGCTGCCGGAGGCGGCCCACCAGGCCGTCGCGCTACGCGAGTTGACCGTTGAGCGGGTGCAGGTGCCGGGCGGCCGCAGCAGCCTGGTGGTACTGGTGCGGCGCGCTGACGGCACCCCCGCCGTGCTCAAGCTGGCCCCGCGCCGGTTCCGCCCCGAGAGCGAGCGGGGCGCTCTCGCGCACTGGGGCGGGATGGGCGCCGTGCAGCTGCTGGACGATCCCCAGGTCGAGGGTGTGCTGCTGCTGGAGCGGCTGCACCCGGATGTGTCCGTGCGGTCGTTGCCCGAGGCGAAGGCGTTGCTGGAGGCTGCGGGGACACTGCGGCGGCTGTGGGTCGAGCCGCCTGCCGGTCACTCCTTCGAGAGCGTCGCCGAGCGGACGGGGCGGCAGGCGGAGGCGATGCGGGCTACCGCGTCGGGCTTCGGTGAGGTGGCGGTGTTGGTCGACGCCGCGGTGGGCGCGCGGGCGGAGTTGCTGGTGGCGCCGCCTGAGGAGCGGCTGCTCCACGGGACGTTTCGGCAGAGCAAGGTTCTCGCCGGTGAGCGGATGCCGTGGTTGGCCGTGGGGCCGGATCCGGTGGTGGGTGAGTGCGCTTTTGATCTGGCTCGGCTGGTGCGGGACCGGGTGGAGGATCTGATTGCCTCGCCTTCGGGGGCGGCGATCACGCGGCGGCGGGTGAAGCGGCTCGCGGAGTCGTTGGAGGTGGATCAGGAGCGGTTGCGGGGGTGGACGTTGTTCCGGGCCGTGGAGTCGGGGGTGCGGGCGCTGAGGGTGGGCCGGCCCAGGGATGCCGAGTTGTTGCTGGAGTTTGCCGGGTGGCTATGAGGGGTGCGTTGTCGGCTGCGGGTGCTTCGTGGTTGCTCGCGCAGTTCCCCGCGCCCCTTGGCGGCGTCACCTCGCCGTCAGTCTGAAGGCCAGCGCGGGACAGTAGGCCGCTGCTCTGCGGGCCCGTTTCGCCGTGCGGGGCGGGGCTGAATCGTCGTCCACGAGCGGGTAACCCCACTCGTCCGGCGTGATGTCCGACAGGAGCTCCGCGCACGGTCCGTGGCCCTCGCAGGACGTCCAGTCGATGGCTATGTGCTGGTCCGTGTCAGCTCTCCTGGGGGACCGGCAGCAGGGGTGTGCGGTCAGTCGCCGTGCACCACCCGTCGGCGTGGGCGTCGAGTTCACTCGCGAACGTCGTCAGGGCGCTGCGGACCAGGCGGACCGTGCCGTCGGGGTGGTGGCAGGCGCCGCGCCCTTCGGTCAGGCCGGCCCAGCGGGCGATGTCGGCTCGGGTGCTGCCCTGGGGGCCGGGGGCGGACAGGGTGGCGAAGGCGGCGGCCATGCGGGGCAGGCCGTTGAGGCAGGGGCCGCACTGGCCGGCCGACTGCAGGGCCGGGTAGCGCAGTACGCGGGCGGTTTCGGTCAGGCCGCAGCGGTCGGCGGGGAGGGCGGCGAGGACGCCCGCGCCCAAGTGTGGCGGGTTCAGGGCGAGTCGGGCGGCTTCGGCGGCCGGGATCCAGGTGCCGTGGTAGCCGCCGACGAGGACGGCCGACATGCCGTCCAGGGGCAGCAGGCGGTGCAGTGGCATGCCGAACGGGGCTTCCACGACCCGGGGTTCGCGTCCCGGCACATGCACCGTGCACAGGGCGCTGCCGGGCTGGGCCGGGGGGCCGGCGGAGCGGAACCAGTCGGCGCCGTAGCGGGCGATCAGGGCGAGGTGGGCCAGCGTCTCGACGTTCTGGACGAGGGTCGGGGCACGGTGGACCCCGCGTTCGCGGACCGGCGGGCTCTGGTACGTGGGCAGGGCCGGGCCTCCCGAGACGTACTGGACGAGGGCCGAGGACTCGCCCGACAGGAACCGTCTGGGGAGGCGTACGACACGGACGGGGACGGGGTCGCCGTGCCGCTGGGTCAGGGCCGACTCCAGGGAGGACGCGCCGTCCTCCACCGCCAGGCGGGCCTCCCTCGCGCCGACCGCCAGGGCGGCCGACTGCACGCCGTCCAGGACGAGATGGGGTGAGAGGCGCAGCAGGGTTCTGTCCTTACGGCTCGCGGGCTCGCCCTCGGCGCCGTTGGCCACGACGACGGGAGTGCGGCCCGTGCGGCGGCCGGCCTCGGCCACCGACAGCAGCTTGCGGTGGACCGGGAACGCCGCTCCCCCGCGCCCGGTGAGGCCGGACTCGGCGACGGTACGCCGATCAGCGTGAACACTCCGGCGGCGGCCGCCAGCGTGATCGCCGCCGCGGCGGCCGCCGTGCGCTGTGCTCCTCTGCGGACCGCTGCCGCGGCACCCCGTTCCCTGGTACGCATGACCGTTCCCCACCGTAGTGACGCTGTGTCACGTCCTACGGTCGGGGAACGGCCTGAGGGAAAGCTGTGAGGCGCCTTTGGTGCCCCGTGGAACTCTCTGAGGAGATCCTTTACGCGGTGAGGCGGGCGATCGCCTCGTCCACCGTCAGCTCCTCACGCTCACCGGTCCTGCGGTCCTTGAGCTCGACGACCCCCTCGGCCGCGCGCCGTCCGGCCACCAGGATCTGCGGTACGCCGATCAGCTCCGAGTCGGTGAACTTCACGCCCGGCGAGACACCCGCCCGGTCGTCGCACAGGACGCGCAGGCCGGCCGCGGAGAGCTTCTCGGAGACGTCGAGGGCCAGTTCGGTCTGCAGGGCCTTGCCCGCGGCGACCACGTGGACGTCGGCCGGGGCGACCTCGGCGGGCCAGCACAGGCCCTTGTCGTCGGCGGTCTGCTCGGCGAGGGCGGCGACGGCGCGGGAGACGCCGACGCCGTAGGAGCCCATGGTCACCCGGACCGGCTTGCCGTTCTGGCCGAGGACGTCGAGCTTGAGGGCGTCGGCGTACTTGCGGCCCAGCTGGAAGATGTGGCCGATCTCGATGGCACGGTCGAGCTTGAGGCCGGTGCCGCACTTCGGGCAGGGGTCGCCCTCCTGGACGACCACGACGTCGACGTACTCGCCGACCTCGAAGTCACGGCCCGCGACGACATTCTTGGCGTGCGTGGCGTCCTTGTTGGCGCCGGTGATCCACGAGGTGCCGGGGGCCACGCGCGGGTCGGCGATGTACTTGACCTTCTCGCCGAGGCCCTGCGGGCCGACGTAGCCGCGGACCAGGTCGGGGCGGGCCGCGAAGTCCGCCTCGGTGACCATCTCGACGACGGCCGGCGCGAAGTGCGCCTCGACCTTGTCCATGTCGACCTCGCGGTCGCCGGGGACGCCGACGGCGACGATCTCGCCGTCGACCTTGACGAGGAGGTTCTTGAGGGTGGCGGAGGCCGGGACGCCGAGGTGGGCGGCGAGGGTCTCGATGGTCGGGGTGTCCGGGGTGGGGATCTCCTCGAGCGCGGCCACGCCGTCGGCGTCCACCGGCTTCAGCTCGTACGAGATCGCCTCGGTGTTGGCCGCGAAGTCACAGTTCGGGCAGTCCGCGAAGGTGTCCTCGCCGGCGCCGGCCGGGGCGAGGAACTCCTCCGACTTGGAGCCGCCCATCGCGCCCGCGGTGGCGGCGCAGATGCGGTAGTCGAGGCCTAGGCGCGCGAAGATCTTCTGGTACGCCGCGCGGTGCAGGGCGTAGGACTTCGCGAGGCCCTCGTCCTCGGTGTCGAAGGAGTAGGAGTCCTTCATCAGGAACTCGCGGCCGCGCAGGATGCCGGCCCGCGGACGGGCCTCGTCACGGTACTTGTGCTGGATCTGGTAGAGGATGACCGGCAGGTCCTTGTAGGAGGACGCCTGGTCCTTCACCAGCAGGGTGAAGATCTCCTCGTGGGTCGGGCCGAGGAGGTAGTCGCCGCCCTTGCGGTCCTTGAGGCGGAACAGCTCCTGGCCGTACTCGTCCCAGCGGCCCGTCGCGTCGTACGGCTCACGCGGCAGCAGGGCGGGGAGCAGCACCTCCTGGGCGCCGATCGCGTCCATCTCCTCGCGGACGATGCGCTCCACGTTGGCGAGGACCCGCTTGCCGAGGGGCAGCCACGACCAGATGCCGGCCGCCGTGCGGCGGACGTAGCCGGCCCGGACGAGCAACTTGTGGCTGAGGACCTCGGCGTCCGCCGGGTCGTCGCGCAGCGTCTTCGCCATCAACTGGGACATGCGCTGGACCGGTGCGTTCGCCATGGTTCTCGTACTCCTGCTGGTTTGGGTTATGGCAGGAGGTTAGCCGGGGGGTACGGGGCGGTGGAAATCGGTTAGCGGCGGCGTTGCCCCGACCGGCGGCGGAGCGGGAGCGGGGCGCCCATGACGGCGTACGGCTTCGGGGCGCTCGGGAACAGGACCTGGCGGGCGAGGTCCTGGTAGCCGAGGGAGCGGTAGAGGCCGCGGGCCGGGCTCTCGATGTCGATCGCCGAGAGGATCGAGCGGGGCTCGGCGGCGCCGTCCGTGATGGTGGTGATCAGGGAGCGGCCCACGCCGCGGTTCTGGTACTGCGGGAGGACGTGGAGTTCCGTGATGACGAAGGAGTTGTCGAGCCAGTCGTCGTAGGCCTGGGCCCGGAGGTACGGCTCCACGACGGTGGACCACCAGTGGGTGCGGTCGTTGGGCATGCCGTAGACGAATCCGACCAGGCGCTCCGCTGTGGTGGCGCCGATGGCCCTTGCTCCCGGGTAGGTCATGTGGCGCAGGACGATCTGGCGGCGTACGGCTACTTCGTCGGGGCCCAGTCCGAATGCCACGGCTTGGACGGCGAGGGCTTCGTCGACTCGGGCTGCGAGGTCCAGGGGGCCGATCACGATGTCGTCTGGTTGGCGGCGGTGTGCGTGACCGGGAAGGCGCATGTGGGGAGCCTACAGGGGGGTTCGCGCCGTGTTCCGGGTGCGGCTCATCCGCGGTTGCGCGCGCACACGCGGCGGAGCCGCATATCGAAACAGCCCCGCGCCCCCTTGGGGGTTTCAGAACAGGACGCTCATGAAGGCGCCGACCTCTTGGAAACCCACCCTGGTGTACGTCCTTCTCGCCGCCGTGTTGAAGTCGTTGACGTAGAGGCTGACCACCGGGGCGACATCCGCCAGGGCATGGCGCAGGACCGCTGCCATTCCGGGGGCAGCGAGGCCCTGGCCGCGGTACTCCGGGGCAACCCATACACCCTGGATCTGGCAGGCGCGGTCGGTCGCGGCGCCGATCTCCGCCTTGAAGACGACCTTGCCGTTCTGGTCGAGGCGGGCGAAGGACCGTCCGGAGCCGACGAGTTCGGCGACCCGGGCCTGGTAGAGCAGGCCGCCGTCCCCCGCGAGCGGCGATACGCCGACCTCCTCGGTGAACATCGCCACGCACGCCGGCATGATCGTCTCCATCTCGTCCTTGCGGATGCGGCGGACGTACGGATCCGGGGTGATGTCGGCCGGCATGTGGTCGGTGACCATGAGCGGTTGGTGGGAGCGGACCTCGCGGGCCGGACCCCAGTTGGGTTCCAGCAGGCGCCAGAGCTGGGCGGTGGCATCGGCGGGGCCGACGATGGAGGAGCAGCGGCGGCCGGCACGGCGGGCTCGGTCGGCGAAGGCGCGTACCGCTCGGGGGCCCGCGCAGATCGGGACGAGGTTGGCGCCCGCGTAGCAGAGGGAGGTCAGCATGCCGCCCTCGTACCAGCCCCACATCTCGCCGCCGAGGCGCCACGGGTCGAGGCCGGCGACCTGGACCCGGGACGTCACGAAGGCGTTCACGACCGGCTCGCTGTCGAGAATGGCGAGCGCGGCGTCCAGGTCGCTCGGTTCGAGCACCCGTGAGGTGGTCTGGGTCAACACGTACGGGGCCTCACGCTGGGGTTCTGCTGGTCCCCGCACTGTACCTGCGGAAGCTGAGCCACGCCGCCCCTCGGCTGCGCCGCTGGGCCGGGCGCCTATGAGCTCGGGCCGCTGGGAAGGGTTGGCGACTGCGGGTGGTTGGGGGCTGATCGCGCGGTTCCCCGCGCCACGGGAGGGAGGGCTGCCGCCCCCTCAGGGCCAAATCCAGCCCCTCCGGCGTTCGAGGAGCGGGGTCTGGGGCGGAGCCCCAGAAGGATGGGACGGGTAGGGGCGACGGGGGCGGGAAACCCTCTCAGCCGGCCACCGCCACCGACGGCTCGCCCGACTCCACGCCGTCCGCCTCCATCTGCTCGGCCAGCTTCATGGCCTCCTCGATGAGGGTCTCGACGATCTTGGACTCGGGGACGGTCTTGATGACCTCGCCCTTGACGAAGATCTGGCCCTTGCCGTTGCCGGAGGCGACGCCGAGGTCGGCCTCGCGGGCCTCGCCGGGGCCGTTGACGACACAGCCCATGACGGCCACCCGGAGGGGGACCTCCATGCCGGTCAGGCCCGCCGTGACCTCCTCGGCCAGCTTGTAGACGTCGACCTGGGCGCGGCCGCAGGACGGGCAGGAGACGATCTCCAGGCCGCGCTGCTTGAGGTTCAGGGACTCCAGGATCTGGAGGCCGACCTTGACCTCCTCTGCGGGGGGCGCGCTCAGCGAGACGCGGATCGTGTCGCCGATGCCCTGGGAGAGGAGGGCGCCGAAGGCGACCGCGCTCTTGATCGTGCCCTGGAAGGCGGGACCGGCCTCGGTCACCCCGAGGTGGAGCGGGTAGTCGCACTGGGCGGCCAGCTGCTTGTACGCCTCGATCATGATGACCGGGTCGTTGTGCTTCACCGAGATCTTGATGTCCCGGAAGTCGTGCTCCTCGAAGAGGGACGCCTCCCAGAGCGCCGACTCGACCAGGGCCTCCGGGGTCGCCTTGCCGTACTTCTGCAGCAGGCGCCGGTCGAGCGAGCCGGCGTTGACGCCGATACGGATCGGGGTGCCGTGGTCGTTGGCGGCCCGCGCGATCTCCTTGACCTTGTCGTCGAACTGCTTGATGTTGCCGGGATTGACGCGCACCGCGGCGCAGCCGGCCTCGATCGCCGCGAACACGTACTTCGGCTGGAAGTGGATGTCCGCGATCACCGGGATCTGCGACTTGCGGGCGATGGTCGAGAGGGCGTCCGCGTCGTCCTGCGTGGGGCAGGCCACCCGCACGATCTGGCAGCCGGACGCGGTGAGCTCGGCGATCTGCTGGAGGGTGGCGCCGATGTCGGACGTACGGGTCGTCGTCATCGACTGCACCGAGACCGGGGCGTCGCCGCCCACCGCCACCGTCCCGACCTGGATCTGCCTGCTCTTCCGGCGCTCGGCGAGCTTGGTCGGAACGGACGGCATGCCGAGAGAAATCGCAGTCATGTGCTGTGCAACCCCAAGTCGTGGATCAAGGTCCGGTCCCGTCAGCAGCGGGCTCCAGGCTTCGAGATTACGGCACCGGGCCTCACCCCAGCACTCCCCCACCTCGAATGCACTCGGCGGGGGACCCCCACCGGCCCGTAAACCCACTCAATGGAAGGCGGCCCGGGACATACGATCCCGGGCCGCCTCGAACGCCGTGTGACTAGGAGATTCTGACCGGGTTAACCACGTCCGCCACGAGTACGAGGAGCGTGAAGCAGACGAAGATTCCTGCGACCACGTACGCCACCGGCATCAGCTTCGCCACATCGAACGGGCCCGGGTCCGGGCGGCGCAGCACCTTCGCCGTGGTGCGGCGCAGCGACTCCCACAGGGCGCCCGCGATATGGCCGCCGTCGAGCGGCAGCAGCGGGAGCATGTTGAAGAGGAACAGGGAGAGGTTGAAGCCGGCCAGCAGGAAGACGAAGGTGGCCAGCTGCTGCGAGGCCGGGATGTCGAGGGTCGCGATCTCGCCGCTCACCCTCGCCGCGCCGACGATGCCCATCGGGGAGTCCGGCTCGCGCGGGCCGTCGCCGAAGGCCGCGTCCCACAGTGCGGGGATCTTGGAGGGCAGGGCCACGAGGGAGTCGACGGCCTCGCCGACCCGGTCGGTCATCCAGGTCACCGAGTCGCCGAAGTCCTGTTTGACGACGCCGGTGGCGGCGCTGAAGCCGAGGAAGCCGGCCTGGACGTACTTGCCCTCGACGTACGCTCCGCCGGCGTCCTTCTTCACGACCCAGTTGGTGGCGATCGTCGCGTGCAGGGTCACTTCCTCGCCCTTGCGGTCGACGACGATCGGCACGTCCTTGCCGGCGCTGTCGCGGATGAGGTCGGAGAGGGTGTTCCAGTCCTCGGTGCGTACGCCGCCGAAGGAGACGATCCTGTCGCCGGCCTTCATGCCCGCGGCCGCGGCCGGGGACTTGTCGTCGGACGCCTTGCAGTCCTCGCGCTTCTCCTTCTGGTCGATGACGCACTGGGAGACCGAGCTGACGGTGGTGGTCTGCTGCTGGATGCCGAAGCCCATCAGCACGGTGAGGAACAGGCCCACCGCCAGGACGAGGTTCATGAAGGGGCCCGCGAACATCACGATGACCCGCTTCCACGGCTTGCGCGTGTAGAAGAGGCGGGTCTCGTCACCCGGCTTGAGCTCCTCGAACGCGGCCGAGCGGGCGTCCTCGATCATGCCGCGCCAGGGTGAGGTCGAGCGGGCTTCGAGACGGCCGTCGGGGCCGGGCGGGAACATGCCGATCATGCGGATGTAGCCGCCGAACGGGATCGCCTTGACGCCGTACTCGGTGTCGCCCCTCCTCCGCGACCAGAGGGTCGGCCCGAAGCCGACCATGTACTGCGGCACGCGGATGCCGAACAGCTTGGCCGTGGACAGGTGGCCCAGCTCGTGCCAGGCGATCGAGAAGAGCAGCCCGACCGCGAACAGCACTATGCCGAGGATGAACATCAGGGTCGTCATGCACGGGCCTCCGCCGTGTGTGCCGCCAGTTCCTGTGCCCGCCTGCGGGCCCAGGTCTCCGCTTCGAGGACGTCCGCGACGGTCAGGGAAGTTCCCGCCGGCGGGGTGCCGTGCTCCTCCACCACCCGCGTCACGGTCTCCATGATCCCGTTGAACGGCAGCGCGCCGGCCCGGAAGGCCTCCACGCTCTCCTCGTTGGCCGCATTGAACACCGCGGGTGCCGTGCCCGCGAGCTCTCCGACGTGGCGTGCCAGGTTGACCGACGGGAACGCGTCGTTGTCGAGGGGGAAGAACTCCCAGGTCGAGGCCTTGCTCCAGTCGAAGGTGGGCGCGGCGTCGGGAATACGTTCGGGCCAGCCGAGGCCGATGGCGATCGGCCCGCGCATGTCGGGGGGCGTCGCCTGGGCGATCGTGGATCCGTCCGTGAACTCAACCATCGAGTGAACATACGACTGGGGATGCACGACCACCTCAATGCGGTCGAAGGAAATGTCGTAGAGCAGGTGCGCCTCGATGACCTCCAGGCCCTTGTTGACCAGGGTCGCGGAGTTGATCGTGATGACCGGGCCCATGGCCCAGGTGGGGTGGGCCAGGGCGTCCTCGACCGTCACGTTCGCCAGCTCGGCCCTGGTGCGGCCGCGGAAGGGGCCGCCGGACGCCGTGACGACGAGCTTGCGGACGTCCGCGCGCGTGCCGGACGCCAGCGCCTGGAACAGGGCGGCGTGCTCGGAGTCGACCGGGATGATCTGCCCGGGCTTGGCGAGGGCCTTGACCAGCGGCCCGCCGACGATCAGGGACTCCTTGTTGGCGAGCGCGAGGGTACGGCCCGCCTCCAGGGCGGCGAGGGTGGGGGCGAGTCCGATGGAGCCGGTGATGCCGTTGAGGACGGTGTGGCAGTCGGAGGCGGCGACCTGGGTGGCGGCCTCCGGGCCGGCGAGGATCTCGGGGAGCGGCTCCCCCGTGCCGTACTGGGCGGCGAGCGCCTCGCGCAGGGCCGGTACGACGTCCTCGCGGGCGACCGCGACGGTCCGTGCCTTCAGCCGGTAGGCCTGCTCGGCGAGGAGGGCGACCCGGCCGCCGTTGGCGGACAGGGCGGTGACCCGGAACCGGTCGGGGTTGCGCAGCACGAGGTCGATGGCCTGGGTGCCGATCGAGCCGGTGGAGCCGAGGATCACCACGTCCTTGGGACCGTCGCCCGCTACGGGGTCGTAGACCAGGTGGGGGTCGGCGAGTGGGGCTGGACTGTCGCTCATTCCCCCATTGTGGCCGGAAGGACTGACAGGGAGGACAGGGCATCCCCATCGGGCGGGTAACAGGATGGTGAGGGGTCACCGCGGACAGTGACCCCTCACGGACTCTCGGGCCCTCTCGGGCCGTCGGTCACCTGATCGGGCGATGCACGTTCTCCCGCTGACTCGGGCCGGGCGTCGCGTCCGCGATCCACGGGGAGCCGTCGTCCGACGGGTCGACGATGCCCTGCTCCAGCCACTCGTACGTGCCCGACATCACGCCCTTGACGACCTTGCGGTCGAGGTCGTCGGTGTTGGACCACAGCCGGCCGAAGAGTTCCTCGATGCGCAGCCGGGACTGGTGGCAGAAGGCGTCGGCGAGCTGGTAGGCCTCGCGGCCGTGCTCGCCCTGGCCGCGCAGGTGCTCGGCGCGGACACAGGCCGCGCTCATCGCGAACAGTTCGGCGCCGATGTCGACGACCCGGCCGAGGAAGCCCTGCTTGGTCTCCATGCGGCCCTGCCAGCGGGACATGGCGTAGAAGGTGGAGCGGGCGAGCTTGCGGGAGGTGCGTTCGACGTAGCGCAGATGCGGGGAGAGGTCGACCTGACGTTTGAACTCGCCGTACGAGTACGGCAGCTGACCCTGGCCCGCGACCAGCTTCGGCAGCCACTTGGCGTAGAAGACGCCGGCGTTCGCGCCCGCCTTCGCCTTGTCCTGGAGGGACTTCTCGGGGTCGATGAGGTCACCGGCGACCGACAGGTGGGCGTCGACTGCCTCGCGGGCGATCAGGAGGTGCATGATCTCCGTCGAGCCCTCGAAGATGCGGTTGATGCGCAGGTCGCGCAGGACCTGCTCGGCGGGGACCGCGCGCTCACCGCGGGCCCGGAGCGACTCGGCGGTCTCGAAGCCGCGCCCGCCGCGGATCTGGACGAGTTCGTCGGCGATCGTCCAGGCCATCTCGGAGGCGTACAGCTTGGCGAGGGCGCCTTCGATGCGGATGTCGTTGCGGTCCTCGTCGGCCATCTGCGAGGCCAGGTCGGTGACGGCCTCCAGGGCGAAGGTGGTGGCCGCGATGAAGGAGATCTTCGAGCCGACCGCGTCGTGGTGGGCGAGCGGCTTGCCCCACTGTTCGCGGGCCGCCGACCACTCGCGGGCGATCTTCAGGCACCACTTGCCGGCGGCGACGCAGGACGCGGGGAGGGACAGCCGCCCTGTGTTGAGGGTGGTGAGGGCGATCTTGAGGCCGGCGCCCTCGGGGCCAATGCGGTTGGCAGCCGGCACGCGGACCTGGTGGAAGCGGGTGACGCCGTTCTCGATGCCGCGCAGGCCCATGAAGGCGTTGCGGTTCTCGACCGTGATGCCGGGCGAGTTGGTCTCCACGACGAAGGCCGTGATGCCGCCCTTGTGGCCCTCGGACTTCGGTACGCGTGCCATGACGACGAGGAGGTCGGCGACCACGCCGTTGGTCGTCCACAGCTTGACCCCGTCGAGGACGTAGTCGTCGCCGTCCGGTACGGCGGAGGTCGCGAGGCGGGCCGGGTCGGAGCCCACGTCGGGCTCGGTCAGCAGGAAGGCGCTGATGTCGGTGCGGGCGCAGCGCGGCAGGAACCGCTCCTTCTGCTCCGGGGTGCCGAACAGCTTCAGCGGCTGCGGTACGCCGATCGACTGATGGGCGGAGAGCAGGACGCCGATCGCCGGGGAGGCCGAGCCGGCCAGGGTGAGGGCCTTGTTGTAGTAGACCTGTCCGAGGCCGAGGCCGCCGTACTTGGTGTCGATCTTCATGCCGAAGGCGCCGAGTTCCTTGAGCCCGTCGATCACGTCGTCGGGGATGCGGGACTCGCGCTCGATCAGGGCGCCGTCGACCTTCGTCTCGACGAAGTCGCGCAGTTTGGCGAGGAACTCCTCGCCGCGCTGGGCGGCCTCGTCGGTGGGCATCGGGTGGGGGTGGATGAGGTCGAGGCGGAAGCGGCCGAGGAACAGTTCCTTGGCGAAGCTGGGCTTGCGCCATTCCTGTTGCCGGGCCGCCTCAGCCACTTGGCGGGCCTCACGCTCACTGACAGTAGGCTTCGTGGGTACTGCGGACATGAGGCTCACCTCGCCGCGAATCGGGATCTTGGGCCGTATGGTTACCGACGGGTGCTACCCGATCGTATGTACCCGATTCCGGACGACCCCACCACCCTGCGCGCAGCCGTTCAGCCGATGTTGACGGAGTACGCCTGGGTGTCCAGACGGCCCGTGCCCTTGAAGACCTCGGTGCCGGACTCGATGCCGGAGACGTATTTGTCGTTGCTGAGCAGATTGCGCCGGACGAGTGCCTGGGTGAAGTCGTCGAGGTTGAGCGTGGCCTTCGTGGTGTTGGCGCGGCGGACGAAGGAGTGGACCTTCCAGCCGATGTCGCCCTCGTAGATGTCCCACATCGCGCCGCCCAGGCTGACGCTGCCGTACTTGGTGCCCAGTGGCCCGGCGCCGCCCTGGCGGTTGAGCCAGATCATGACCTCGTCGGTGGGCTGGTCCTGCCAGTCCGCGGTGTTCTTGCCGTGCAGCCACAGGTCGTGGGCGACGTTCATGATGCCGGGGTCGGAGCTGACCGAGAACTCCCAGCTGGTCCGCACCGGCCTGCGGTCGCCGACGCGGATCGGCAGGCCCGTGGTCGCCTTGTCGACCTTCCAGCCCCAGTGCCAGCCGAGGACGGTGGACGCGTACGACTTCACGTCGTGGTCCTTGCCGGTGCCGCTGTTGGCCAGGCTGTAGTTCGTGCCCCAGGAGATCGTCGAGCCCGACCGGGAGTTGTCCCAGACGCACTGGGTGCCGGTGTACTTGCCCTCGTTCCAGAGGTTGTTGTTCACGTAGTACTTGCCCAGCGTGATCGTGTCGAAGGCCGCGCACTTCTTGCTCGACTCGTCCGCCTGGGCGACGGTGACGCCGGCGGCGGCCGCGAGGGCGACCGCGCCGGAGACGAGGGTCTTCGCCTTCTTGGACAGACGGGGGCGGCGGTGCTGCATGGGGGCGGTCCTTCCGGGGGGTGGATCGGTTGCGCGTGGATCGGTTACGCCCCCTCAGTGGCCGCGGAGCCCCCGGAAGGTTGCCGCCGGATCGGCGGGAACGCCCTCGACGTGCCCCGCTCCATGGCCCCCCACGGCCGGTCGTGGTAGGCAGGGACCCAAGCCCCGGAAGGCCGTCCCCGGCCCCGCGGCGCGCCCGGCGCCGACGCCCCGGCGAGAACGACACCGAGGATCGCGCGCCCCGCCGGAAATCGGAATCGAAGCGCTTCGACAACCTATGGACACCCACCCCCGGTGGAGCTACTGTCGAACCACCCTCACACCCGCCCCTGTACGTAGCGCGCACTGTCGAAGCGCTTCACAAAGCTTGGAGAGCTGGATGGTCACCCTCGCCGAGGTCGCCCAGCACGCCGGAGTCTCGGCGAGCACGGTGAGCTATGTCCTCAGCGGCAAGCGGTCCATCTCCGCGACCACCCGGACGCGGGTCGAGGAGAGCATCCGCGAACTCGGCTACCACCCGAACGCGGGCGCCCGCGCCCTGGCCAGCAGCAGGTCGAACATCATCGCGCTGATGATCCCGCTGCGCACCGACATGTACGTGCCGGTGATGATGGAGATCGCCATAGCGGTGGCCACCACGGCCCGCACCCACGGCTACGACGTCCTGCTGCTGACCGGCGAGGAGGGCCCCGACGCCGTTCGCCGCGTCACCGGCAGCGGCCTGGCCGACGCGATGATCCTGATGGACGTCCAGCTGGACGACGAACGGCTGCCGCTGCTGCGCGGCACCGACCAGCCGTCCGTGCTGATCGGGCTGCCGGCCGACACCTCCGGGCTGACCTGCGTCGATCTCGACTTCAAGGCGACCGGCGCGCTGTGTGTGGAGCATCTGGCGATGCTGGGGCACCGCGACATCGCTGTCATAGGAGAGGCCCCGGCCGTCTACGAGCGGCACACCGGTTTCGCCGAGCGCACGCTCGACGGGCTGCGGCTGCGTTCCCAGGAGCTGGGGATGCGCCTGCTGCACCGGCCGTGCGACGGCGGGTACGACGCGATGGCCGTCACCCTCGCCCGCATCCTCGACGAACGCCCGGGCACCACGGGGTTCGTCGTGCAGAACGAGTCGGCGGTCGAGCCGCTGCTCGCCCTGCTGCGCCAGCAGGGCCGTGCCGTGCCCGAGGACGTGTCGGTGGTCGGCGTCTGCCCCGACCAGGTCGCCGTCCAGGCCTCGGTGCGGCTGACGTCGGTCTCCATTCCCGCGCAGGAGATGGGCCGGCATGCCGTGGAGCAGCTGGTCGCCAAGCTCGAGGGGCGCGGGAGCGACGAAGTCGTGCTGATCGCCCCCGAGTTGACCAACCGGGCGAGCACGGGCCCGGCGCCGTCCGCCTCCCACTGACCGTCCCGCCCACACTCCAGTCACCCCCTCCCCCACCCCCCTCACCGTGCCTCTCCCGGGCACCCCCTTGTCTGCACCCGCTGCCCTCTTCAGGAGAGCCACGTGAATCAGTCTGCCGAAAACCAGCCCCAGCCAGGCACGGTCAGCCTCGCGCAGTCCTCCCCGACCGTCGGCACGTTCCGCGAGCGGGACGGCGCACTGGAGTGGAGCGGTCGCCAGGAGACCGTACGGGTCGAGCCGTGGGGTCCTGACGCGGTCCGGGTCCGTGCCCGGCTCGGCGGCCCCATTCTCGACGGGCTGCCCGGCGCGCTCCTGGAGTCCGCCCCGGCGACCGAGTCCACCGTCAAGATCGAGGACGGGGTGGGGGTCCTGACCGTCGGGGCACTGACCGTCGAGGTCGACGCCGAGGGCCTGATCCGGTTCCTGCGCACCGAGGACGGCACGGAGGTGCTCGCCGAGGAGCGCGCGCACTTCTGGTGGCCGGGCTCGCGCCTGTACACCGCCGTCGGCAACGGCTACCACCGCCTGGAGCAGCGCTTCGCCGCCTACGAGGACGAGAAGCTGTACGGCCTCGGCCAGCACCAGCACGGCCGGTTCGACCAGAAGGGCCTGGTCCTCGACCTGGTCCAGCGCAACGCCGAGGTCGGCATCCCGGTCCTGTCCTCCAGCCGTGGCTACACCCTGCTGTGGAACAACCCGGCGATCGGCCGCGTGGAGCTCGCCCACAACGGCACCCGGTGGGTCGCCGACTCCGCCCGCCAGATCGACTACTGGATCACCGCGGGCAGCCCGGCCGACGGCCAGCGCCGCTACAGCGCGGCGACCGGGCGTACGCCGATGCTGCCGGAGTGGGCGGCCGGCTTCTGGCAGTGCAAGCTGCGCTACCGCACCCAGGACGAACTCCTCGCCGTGGCGCGGGAGTACAAGCGGCGCGGCCTGCCCATCGACGTCATCGTCTGCGACTTCTTCCACTGGACCCACCTCGGTGAGTGGAAGTTCGACCCGAAGGAGTGGCCGGACCCGGCGGCGATGGTGCGCGAGCTGGACGAGCTCGGCATCAAGCTCGTCGTGTCCGTCTGGCCGTCGGTCTCCCCGCTCTCCGAGAACCACCCGGTCATGGAGCAGCGCGGCTACTTCATCGGCACCCAGTACGGGCCGATGGCCCACGCCGACTGGCCCGACAAGGAGGTGGCCTCCACGGTCCAGGTGGCGTTCTACGACGCCACCAACCCCGACGCCCGTGAGTTCGTGTGGTCCAAGGTCAAGCGGAACTACCTCGACCAGTACGGCATCACGGCCTTCTGGCTGGACGCCTGCGAGCCGGAGCTGAAGCCGGGCTTCCAGGAGAACCTGCGCTACTGGACGGGTCCGGGCCTGGAGGTCGGCAACATCTACCCGGCCGAGAACGCCCGCACCTTCTACGAGGGCCTGCTCGCGTCCGGCGAGGAGGAGATCGTCACCCTCAACCGCTCCGCCTGGGCGGGCAGCCAGCGCTACGGCGCCGCCCTGTGGTCCGGCGACATCGGGACCGACTTCCCGACCCTGCGCCGCCAGATCGCGGCCGGCCTCAACACCGCGCTGTCCGGCATCCCCTGGTGGAACACGGACATCGGCGGCTTCCACGGCGGCGACCCGGACGACCCGGCCTACCGCGAGGTGATGGTCCGCTGGTTCCAGTTCGGCGCCCTGTCCCCGCTGATGCGCCTGCACGGCTTCCGCGACCCGGGCATGCCGCTCGGCCCGCAGATGACCGGCGGTCCGAACGAGGTGTGGTCCTACGGCGAGGAGGCCGGCGCGATCCTGGAGCAGTACCTGCGGCTGCGCGAGCGCCTGAAGCCGTACGTGCTCGATGTCATGCGCGAGGCCCACGAGGAGGGCCTGCCGGTGATGCGGCCGCTGTTCCTGGAGTTCCCGGAGGACGAGGCCGCCTGGTCGGTCGACGACGCCTATCTGTTCGGGCGTGACCTGCTGGTCGCGCCGGTCCTCACGGCCGGGGCCACCACCTGGACGACGTATCTTCCGGCGGGGGCGCACTGGACGGACGCGTGGACCGGGGAGACGTACGAGGGCGGTACGACCGTGACGGTCGACGCCCCGCTGGACCGCATCCCGCTGTTCCTGCGGGACGGGGCACGGCTGCCTGTAGCGGAGTAGCCGTGTCGGAGGGGGTGGCCGGACGGTGGAGGTCTTCCGGCCACCCTCCTCCGCATGTCCGGCCAACTTCCGTTCGCCGCAGGAGAGTTCGGCGGGGTAGGTTCTCCGGATGTCCTCGTCTCCGCTCGCTCTCGCCCTCGCCAATCTGCTGGTGCGCCCGGCCTTCGGCTCGCGGCGCGATCCCGGCCGGGTCTTCGACAGGATCGCCGTAGCGGCCGGGGAAGCGCCCGGTGACCGGCAGTTCGTGGAGGACTTCCGGTCGTTGCTGGGCTGGTGGGCGCGGGCCGACCGGCTCACCCCGGTCGGCTGGCAGTCGGCGCAGGTGCATGTGCGCCGCCATCTCACCAACCGGGCCCGTGTCCGGCGGCTGATCGCCGAGCGTCCGGAGATCGAGCGGGAGCCGATCGAGCGGCCGGTGTTCGTCGTGGGCCTGCCCCGCACGGCGACCACCGTCACCCACGCCGTGCTGTCGCTGTCGGACGAACACCGCAGCCCGCTGCTGTGGGAACTGCTGGCACCCGACCTGGAGTTGGCGCCCCGGCAGCGGCGAAAGGCGATCACGGCCGGGCGCCGGATGGTCCAGGGCACCGACCTGTTCGCACCGCGCTTCCGTGACATCCACGCGATGGCGGCCGAGGGCCCGGAGGAGTGTACGTTCGCGCTCCCGCACGCCCTGATGCCGTTCTCCCAGGCCCGTATCCCCGAGTACCGGGACTGGCACTGCGAGCGGGACTTCGTCCCCGACTACCGGTACCTCAAGCAGGTCTACCAGGTGCTCCAGTACGGCCGCCCGCGCCGCCGCTGGATGCTGAAGTCCCCCATGCACCTGGAGAACCTGGACGCCCTGCTCTCCGTGTTCCCCGACGCCACGATCGTGTGGTGCCACCGCGACCCGGTCACCGCCGTGGCGTCCTTCTGCAGTCTGATCGAGCACGGCATGGCGGTCAGCACCCGTCCGCCGGACCTGGCCGGCATCGGCGCCGCCTGGCTCGACCTGTTGAGCCGCGCGATGACGCGCGGTCTGGCGGCCCGGGCCGGCATTCCCGCGGAGCAGCTGGTGGACGTGCCGTACTCCTGGCTGGGCTCGGATCCGGAGTCCGGCGCCCCCAAGCTCTACGCGGCCGTCGGCGCCCGTTGGACCGAGTCCCGGGCGGCCCGCCTCCCCGGGGCCGTGGCCCGCCCCAAGGGCACCCGGCGTCACACCTACGACCTGGCCCGCTACGACCTGACCCGGGCCGAGGTGGAATCCGCCTTCGCGGACTACAACGCACTGCGGGCCGAGGTCGACCGCGCCTGACGCAAGCGACAGGAGCGGACCGGCCCCGGCCCTGATGACACCTCAGCTGCTGCTGACGGTCAGGTTGTTGGTGGTGAAGTCCAGGCCGCCGGACGACGAGGTGATCTCGTAGCCGAACTGGACGTCACCGATGGTCTCGCTGGAGGACATCCAGCCCTTGGTGCCCGAGATCCAGGTGAGGATCGGCTTGATGTTCACGGTTCCGGACGTGGAGTCGGAGGTCCGCAGGAATGAGAAGACCTCGTTGGCGCCGTTGTTGCCCTTGTAGACGGTCCAGGTGTGGCCGCCGAGGGTGACGTTGCCCTGCGAGGTGCCGAGCGGGCCGACGGCTCCGTTGTAGTTGACCCAGAGCATGATCTCGTAGTCGTAGTCGGTGTCCCAGATGTCGTACGACGTGTTGTACGCGCCGGACGACGGGACGGTGACGTTGTAGCTGCTGGTGAGCGAGCCGAGAGAGGCGATCGTCTTGTTGATCACCTTCTTGGAGTTGGGGTAGGACTTGATGCCGCCGGTGTTGGGGTGGTTGGCCCAGACACCCCAGTTGGTGCCGGAGTTGGCCCATATGCACTGGCTGCCGGCGCCGGAGCCCCAGATGTTGTTGTAGAGCGTGTAGCCGTTCAGGCTGGTGTTGCCCCACTGGTCGCAGGAGTTCCAGACCGCGGCCGAGGCGGGGGCGGAGGCCAGTCCGACGGTGGCGCCGACGGCCATCGCCGGGGCCAGCACGGCCATGGTGATCTTGCGCAGTGCGCTCTTTGCCATGGTGTCCCTTTCCATGGGTGGGGGGAATTGCGGGGGATTTGCGGGGGGGATTACCACGTCCCCAGGGTGAGGACGTGGTCTTCCCCGGCGACGAGGTCGAGCGGTTGTGCGTCGCCGGGGGAAGTCCGGAGTTCGATGCGGAGGGAGCGGGACGGCCTGAGGACGGCCGTGGCTCCCTCGGGCGTCCAGGTCAGGTCGACCTCGGCGCCGAACCGGGTGCGGACGCCCCGGAGCCGGCCCTCCCGGAAGGTGGGGGGAAGGGCGGGCAGCAGGACCAGCCGGTCCGGGGTCGACTGCACGAGCATCTCGATCAGTACGGCGGGCAGGGTGTGCGCGGCGTCCGCGTAGTACACGTCCCGTTTCGGGTAGTGGGCGCTCATCAGGGAGGTGTGGAAGAAGTCGCCACCCAGGACCTGGTCGAGGGCGTGAGCGATCCGGTCGCCGTCCCGGAGGCGGGCCGCGATCAGGGCGTGGTGCAGGTGGCCGTGCGCGGAGTCGTTCTCGGCGCCGCGCAGTGCGAGGGCACGGTGGGCGGCCGCCGCGAGGTCGGGGGTGTCGTACGGGGTGATCTCGTCGAGCGGCCAGACGCCGTAGAGGTGGCTGAGGTGACGGTGGTCGTAGGTGTCCTCCAGGCCGGGCCAGGCCCATTCGGCGAGGGCACCGTCGGCGTTGATCCGGTGCGGCGGCAGGCGGTCGGCGAGCCCGCGCCAGCGGTCGGCGTGCTCCGGGTGGTAGTCGGCGGCCGTGAGCAGCGCGTGCCGGGCCGCCGAGAGGTCCATGGCCGCGTTGAGCGTGCCCCAGCTCGCGTTCGCCGGGCGGTTCTCGGGTGAGTAGGAGGGGACGACGACCAGCCGGCCGTCGTCGTCGGTCCGGGTGAGGAAGTCCTCGTAGAAGCGGCCGACTTCGGCGAGGGCGGCGGCGGTGCGCGGGTCGCGGGCGCCATAGGTCTCGTCGTGGTCGACGAGGGGTTTGAGCAGCCAGTCGGCGCCGGCGGTCCACAGGTGCAGGGGGTATTCGCGGCTGAAGTGGTACGAGTGGCCCGACTCGCCGTCGGTGTGGGCGGGGGCCACCACCCCCCGGGTGCCGAAGACCGCGCGGGCGTTGTCGCGCCAGTCGGGCAACTGGCGTTGGATCAGCGCGGCGTGGGCCGCGGTGACCTCGGGGAGGGCGGCGGCCGCGGCGGAGGCGGTCTGCAGGTTGAGGTTGGCGTCGTTGGTGAACGCGCCCGACCAGGCCGTGTTCCAGTCGCCGGTCCACAGGCCGGTCAGCCGGGGCGGGAGGAGGCCGCTGGCGGACAGCAGGTGGTAGCGGCCGGCCGCGAACAGCCGCTCCAGCAGGGCGGCGGCGTGCGGCCGCTTCAGCAACTCGGAGCCGGGCAGGGCCCGTTCGGCCGGGGCGGCGGCGAGGTCGAGGGTGACGCGCTCGTAGGCGGTGCGGTGGAGGGCGACATGGCGCGAGAGGAGTTCGTCGTACTCCAGGGCCGCCAGCTCGCGCAGGGCGCGGCCCTCCGCGCTCACGTCGAGTTCGCCGGTGTGCCGGCGCACGCGGGTGAGGAGCAGGACGGAGCGGGCTCCCTCGATGTGCGCGCCCGGAGGGACTTTCGCGACACGCCCCAGGGCCGTCGTGCCGCCGGTGACGGCGATCAGCGTGACGCCGGTGAAGGCGCGGTCGCTCCCGGGGTAGCGGGCGCGCAGGCTCAGCAGGGCGCCCTCGGGGGTGAGGACTGCTCCGTGGCCGACGGCCAGTCCGGCGGGGGCGCCGGGGAGGCCGTGGTCCAGGGAGATGCCGAGGGCGGCGCCGGGGGCCGTGACGCGCTGGACGATCACGTCGTCGGCGCGGGAGACGAAGACCTCGCCGGTCCAGCCGGCGCACTCCGCCCGGACGACGCCCGTGGCGAAGTCGACGGACCGGCGGTAGCCGTGCCCTTCGCCGGGCGCCCTGTGCAGCCGGATCTGGAAGGCGGGGTGGAAGGGCTGCACCCACTGGAGCGGGCGGCCGTCGGTGAAGCTCTCCGCGGCGGAGCGGTCGCCCGCCAGGAGGCGGTCCTGGAGGGCGGGGAGTTCGGCGGCGAGCCGCGGGGGCCGGGGGTCGCTGCCGTTGGGACGCACCAGGGTGTGATGGGTGACGATGACACGGTCGTCGTTCGGGTCACCGAACACTAGGGCGCCGTGGTGGCCGTTGCCGCTGAGGAAGGCGTCCTCCCAGCGGGCGGCCGGCTGCGGCTCCCAGGTGCCGTGGACCGGGGTTCGGGTCATGGCCGCAGTACCGCCACGTCGTAGCGGCCGAGGGTGAGCCGGTCCGTGACGGCCGACCCCGTCAGCAGGTCGTGGTGGGTGCCGGGCACCTCCACGGTCACCGGCTCACGGCCGTGGTTCAGCACGAACAGCACCTCGCCCCGGCGTACCGCCTCGACGTGGTCCGGGAGGCCGTCGAGCACCGGCCGGGCGCCCGTGCCGGCCGCGATGCGGGCCAGCAGGTCGCGCAGCGCGTCCGGCTCCGGGAGCGTGGAGACGTACCAGGCCCGGTCCTTGCGCAGGACGGCGGGCAGTCCGTCGAGTTCACCGCCCTTGTACGGGAGGGTCTCGTCGGCGGTGGCGTCGGCCTCCAGTTCCTCGGACCACAGGGATCCCCGGAAGCCCTCGCAGGCGACGGTCTCCCCGGCGTCCAGCGGCCACCACTCGTGCAGGGTCCGGATGCCGAACAGCTCGCGCAGCCGGGCGTCCATGCCGCCGGGCCGGACCCGGTCGTCCTCGTCGGCGACGCCGGTGAGGAAGCCGCAGACGAGGGTGCCGCCCTGGCGGACGTAGGCGAGGAGGTTCTCGATCGCCGCGTCCGTGAGGAGGTACAGCTGCGGTACGACGACGAGCCGGTACGCGGACAGGTCGTGCTCGGGGTGGGCGAAGTCGGTGGTGAGGTGGGCCTGCCACAGGGCGCGGTGCCAGCTCTTGAGTACGTCGGCGTGGTCGACCCGCTGGGACAGGCGGCCGTCCTGGGCGCCGGCCCACCAGGCGTGCCAGTCGTGCAGGACGGCGACGTCGGCGCCGCTGTGCCGGCCCGACACCTCCGGAGCGATCCTCGCGAGGTCCGCGCCGAGCTGCTTGACCTCCTGGTACGTACGGCCGTCCTCGCCGGCGTGGCTGACCATGCCGGAGTGGAACTTCTCCGCGCCCTGCCGGGACTGCCGCCACTGGAAGTAGCAGACGGCGTCGGCGCCGCGGGCCACGGCCTGGAGGGACCACAGGCGGTTGAGGCCCCGGGGCTTGGGGTGGTTGACGCCCCGCCAGTTGACCGGCCCGGCCGCCTGCTCCATGAGCATCCAGGGCCCGCGTGCCTGGGAGCGGGTCATGTCCTGCACGAGGGCGCCGTTCTGGGCGCCGAGCGGGTCGCGCGGGTCGGGGTAGATGTCGACGGAGACCACGTCCTCCTCCTCGGCCCAGCGCCAGGCGTCCTGCCCGAACCACAGCGGCATGAAGTTGCTGGTGACCGGGAGGTGCGGGGTGTGGCGGCGGACGATGTCGCGCTCGGCGACGTAGCACTCCAGGAGCATGTCGGAGGTGAAGCGCCGGAAGTCCAGGACCTGGGTGGGGTTGCGCATGTAGTGCGGCAGGCGGGGCGGCAGGATCCCGTCCCAGGTGTCGTAGCCCTGGCTCCAGAAGGCGGTGCCCCAGGCCTCGTTGAGGGTGTCGAGGGTGCCGTACCTCTCCCGCAGCCAGCGGCGGAAGGCGGCCGCGGCCTCGTCGCCGTAGTCGAAGGTGCAGTACTCGTTGTTGATGTGCCACATCGTCAGGGCCGGGTGGCCGCCGTAGCGGGCGGCCAGGTCCTCGGTGATGGCGGCGGCGTAGCGCCGGTAGGTGGCGCTGGAGTGCGAGAAGTGCTGCCGGCCGCCCCACCACTCGGTGCGGCCGTCCTCGGTGACGGGCAGCGTGTCGGGGTGCAGCCGGCCCATCCAGGGCGGGGGCGAGGAGGTCGGGGTGGCGAGGACGACGCCGATGCCGTTCTCGTGCATCAGGTCCATCAGCGTGTCCAGCCAGCCGAACTCCCGTGCGCCCGGCTCCGGTTCCAGCCTCGACCAGGAGAAGACACCGAGGGTGACCGAGTTGACGCCGGCGGCCTTCATCAGGCGGACGTCCTCGTGCCAGGTCTCCTCGGGCCACTGCTCGGGGTTGTAGTCGCCGCCGAAGAGGAGCCGCCCACGGGTGGCGTCGCTCAGGGCGGGCCCTTCTCGCTCCGGCATCAGACGGGCTCCCCGTACTGCGCACCCCGACCGTTGGTGGCGACGTAGACACGGCCGTACACCCTCGGGTCGCCGGTGATGGCGGCGCCGGTCCAGCCCCACTGGTGCTGGTCGTCGTTGATCCGCGTCCAGCTCTTCGCCTCGTCGTCGGAGCGGTACACGGCGGTGATCGTCTCGGTGGAGCCGACCATGTAGACCGCCGGGTAGGAGGCGCCCTGGGCGGCCTTGCCGAAGCCGAGGGTGTACGAGGCCCCGCAGCTGCTGACCTTGGTGAAGGCGGCGCCGCCGTCGGTGGAGCGGTACAGCCCGTTCCACTTGAGGCTCAGCCACAGGTCACCGGACCGGCCCGGGGCAGCGGCCAGCTGGAACTCCTTGTCGCCGGACTGCAGACCGGTGGCCCGGGCGGCGAAGGTCAGGCCGCCGTCGGTGCTGGCGTGGAGGGTGCCGGTGGCGGTGTCGAAGGCGTAGAAGCGCTTCGGGTCGACCGGGTCCGCGACCAGCGCGGCGCCCTTCGGCAGGGAGGCGACCTCGGCCCAGGTGGCGCCGTTGTCGGCCGAGCGCTGGGTCGGGTAGATGGTGCCATCCCAGTGCGCGAAGGACCACAGCAGCACACTGCCGTCGGCGTTGGTGACGATCGGCCCCGGGGCGTCCTTGGCGATCGCGGGCTGCGTCTTGAAGGGCGCCCACGTCTGCCCGCCATCGTTCGAGTAGGCGCCGTTGCCGTTGTCCCCCCAGCCGGTCCGGACGACGTACGACGGCTTGGCCGCCGCCAGGGCGAGACCGGTGGCCGACCCGAACACGGGGTTCGAGGCCATGCCGCGCGAGGGCGACGCCGTGAGCGACTCGTGGTACATCACGCCGATGTCGCCGTTGCCGCTGATCAGATGCGCTGTTCCGGCCGGGGGCGAGATCAGCTGGCGTACGGACGCCTCCTCCAGGCCGCGGATCTGCGGGGCCCAGTGCTTCAGGTCCCGCGTGCCGTAGAGGGTCGCGCCGGTGCCGTAGACGACGTGCTTGGAGTCGTAGGGGTCGACGGCGACGGCCTGGATCCACCAGCCGAACTTGGGCGCGTCGGCGCCGAAGGTGAGGAAGGGGGTCTCGGAGACGTCGAGGACGGCCTTGTCCTTCAGGGACTTCCAGCTGCGGCCGCCGTCGGTGGTCCGGTACAGGGTGTCGACCAGCGTCCAGCGGTTGTTGGTGGAGACGACGACGGTGCCGGGCCGGCGGGCGTCGACGGCGACACCGCCGTAGGCGAAGGTGTCGGTCCCGCCGTCGCTCGTCGCCCCGCCGGGCTTCACCGGGGTGACCTCGGTCCACTTCCCGTCGATGGTGCGCAGCTTGTGCACGCTGCCGTCGGACTGCCCGTTGGGGCCGGGCGCGTTGCCGTACGTCACGTACAGCTCGCGCGTGTGCTTGTCGTACGCGGCGCGGATCGGCACCTTGGCCGCGGTGCCGGTCGGCTGACCGGGAACGGCCTCCCAGGTCGTGCCGTCGGAGGTGCGGTACAGGCTGGGCTTGCCGGCGGTGCCGTCGGAGTCGCCCCAGCCGGCGTAGACGCTGCGGCCCGCGGCGACGAGGAGCGTGATGCCCTGGCCGGTGGCGCTGGGCGTGGCCGGGAAGCTCGCGGCCTGCCAGGTGGCGCCCCGGTCGGTCGACTTGAGCAGCCCGTCGTGCCGCGTGCCCAGCCACAGCGTGTCGCTGTCCCGCGGATCCACGAGCAGCCGCTCCCCCGCACCCCGCCCGTCCTCGTTGGCCCCGAGCTTCACGGTGAGGTCGGTGCGCTTCCAGGTGGCGCCGCGGTCGTCGGACCGCAGCACGGCCCCGTTGCCGGCCCACGACTGGGCGTAGGTGCCGAGGGAGAGGTACACCCGGTTCGGGTGGGCCGGGTCGACGGCCATGGCCTCCACGCCGAGCAGGTTCCAGTCGTCCCAGCCGAGGTGGTCGGTCAGCGGGATCCAGCGGTCGGTCCGGTCGTCCCAGCGGTAGGCACCCCCGATGTCGGTACGGGCGTAGGCGAGGCCGCGGACGGAGGGGTGGAAGAGAACGCCGGTGACGAATCCGGTGCCGCCCATGACGGCGGTGCGCCAGCGGTAGGCTCCGCCGGCGGCGGCCACGGGGGCGGGCGCGGCGAGGGCCGCTTGCCCTGCCAGGGGCGGAAGGGCTGTGAGCGCGGCGGCGGCCGCGGTCCCGGCGAGAACTGTTCTTCTGCTGGGCTGGGACGAGCGCATGACGTACCTCGTTCTTACAAAGGGGGGATGCGGATACCTACCTAGGGGCGCGGGGAACTGCGCGACCAGCCACAACGAAGCCGCAGACGGCGAACAACCGGTGGCCCTGTGGCGCTGTTCTCCCAAAAGTGACCGTCAGCCCTTGACCGCGCCGGTCAACATGCCCTTCTTGAAGTGCCGCTGGACAAACGGAGAGGCGACCGCGACGGGAATCAGCGCGAGGACCATGACAGCCATCTGCAGCCCCAGCGCGGAGAGTTGACCGGTACGCACCGCCTGCTGAAGACCGGTCGGCGCCTCGGTGTTCTTCTGGACCAGCTGGATGAGCACGTTCTGCAGCGGCATCATCTGCTGGTCGGTGAGATAGATGGAGGCGTTGAACCAGGCGCTCCAGTACCCGACCGCGTAGAACAGCGAGATGACGGCCAGCACGGCCCGCGACAGCGGCATGATGATGGTCAGCAGGATGCGCAGATCACTGGCCCCGTCGATGCGCGCGGACTCGGTGAGTTCGGGCGAGATCCCCATGAAGAACGCCCGCAGCACCAGGATGTTGAAGACACTGACCGCGCTCGGCAGGATCAGCGACAGATAGGTGTCGGTGAGCCCGAGCGATTGCACCAGCAGATACGTCGGAATGAGCCCGGCGCCGAAGAACATGGTCGCCATCATGGTCATCAGGAAGAACCGGTGCCCCAGACTGCCCGGCCGGGACAGCCCGTAGGCCGCGAGCACCGACACCGCCATGGAGAACAGCGTGCCGACGAGGGTGACCCCGACCGACACCATGATCGCCCGGCTGACCTGGCCGCCGCTGAGCAACTCCGTGTAGTTGACGAAGGTGATGCCCTGGGGGATCACGACGAGCCCGCCGACCCGGTCGATTACCGGTTTCGGGGAGAGGCTGGTGACGATCACGATCCACAGCGGGCCGAGCACCCCCAGACAGCACAGGAGCAGGAAGCCGCCCTTCGCTGTGAGTCCCACCTTGCTCGGCGGCTCCTCCCACACGGGGCGGGCGGGAGCCTTGAGGCTGCGGATGAGCTGCGTGTTGAGGCTCATTTCTTGTACACCCCCTGCTCGCCGAGCAGGTGCGCGAACTTGTTCGCACCCAGGACGAGACACACTCCGATGGCTCCCTTGACGAGGCCGACAGCGGCCGCGTAGCTGAAGTCGCCGTTCTGGATACCCATGTTCCACACATAGGTGTCGAGGACCTCACTGGCCCCCGCACCCACCGCGTAGCGCTGGAGCAGGAACTGCTCGAATCCGACGCTCAGCGCGTCACCCACCCGCAGGACCAGCAGCAGCGCGATCACCGGGCGCAGCGCGGGCAGCGTGACATGCCACATGCGGCGCCAGCGCCCGGCGCCGTCCATGGCGGCGGCCTCGTACAGGTCGGTGCTGACCGCGGCCAGCGCCGCGAGGAAGACGATGATCCCCCAGCCGGCGTCCTTCCACACGGCCTGCGCGGTGACCAGGTACTTGAAGAGGTCCGCGTTGGTCATCAGGTCGAAGCCGCTCCAGCCGTGGTCCTCCAGGGTCTGGGCGATGATGCCCGCGCCGCCGAAGATCTGCTGGAACACGGTGACCACGAGGACCCACGAGAAGAAGTGCGGCAGATACATGATCGCCTGCGCCACCGCCCGCACCCGGGGCCGGATCACGCTGTTGATGAGCAGCGCGAGGGCGATGGGAACCGGGAAGAACAGCACCAGTTGGAGCACGAACAGGACGATGGTGTTCTTCGCCGCGCTCCAGAACAGCGGGTCGTCCATCATCCGCGAGAACTGCTCCACGCCCACCCACGGGCTGTGGAAGATCGCCGTGACACCGTTGCTGGAGACGTACGGGTCGTAGTCCTGGAAGGCGACCACGTTGCCGAGCAGCGGGACGTAGTTGAAGAGCAACAGAAGGACGATGACGGGCAGCGTCATCAGGATGAGCGCGCGGTCGCGACGCCACCGGATCCGGAAGGGAACCCTGCCCGCCCGGCCCGCCCGGCCCGCCTTGCCCGGCACCCGAGCCTTCACCACCGCGGTGGCGACCGCGGCCGTCGGTTCCTCGACGGCCGCGGGGGGACGAGTCCCGTCGGGCCTGCTCCCGGCCGTGAGAGACATCAGTTGCCGCTGCCGTTCTTGTCGATGAGCTCCTTGTACCAGTCACGCAGCTTGTCGCCGCCGGAGGACCTCCAGGTGGAGATGGCCGCCTGGACGTCCGACAGCTTCCGGTTGCCGCGCACGTAGTCGATCTCCAGCTGCTCGAACTGGCTGGAGAGGTTGGCGTAGCGGGACGGCTCGACGATGTTCATGCCGAACGTCGACGTCTTCTTCATGAAGGCGCCCATCCGCTGCTGCCACTCGACCTGCTTGCGGGCGACCTCGGGGAAGTCGGGGTGGGCGTAGTAGGCGGCCGGCGCGGCCAGCATCACCCAGGCGTTGAGCACCTCGGAGTTGCCGAGGTCGTTCTTGACCGGGACGCCGTCCTTGACGGTGTAGTGGGTGCCCTCGACGCCGTAGTCGACGAGCATCCGCTCCTTGGTGCCGTAGGGCGCGGCCGCGAAGTCGGCGGCGGCCAGCGCGTTCTCCACGGTCTCCTTCGAGGCGCCCTTGCGGATCAGCGACCAGATGGTGGCGGGCTGGGACGCGTACAGCGTCGGGTCACCGCCGTCCGCGCCGAAGATGTCGATGGCGTCGATCTCGAGGTCCGGGTTGGACTGGGCCTGTTCGGCGGTCTTCCCGTACCAGTCGGCGATGTTGGCGTTGTAGACCAGGATCTGCCCGGCGGTGAACCGCTGGCCCGGGTCCCCCGAGCGCGCCTTGTCGTCGGGATGGACCACGCCGGCGGCGAACAGCTTGCGGACCCACTCCAGGGCCTCGAGGTATTCGGGCTGCTCGATGCGGTACGTCAGCTTGCCGTCGTCCCCGATGTCCCAGCCGATCGTGCCGGAGCCGCGGACACCGAAGATGTTCCATGCGCTCCAGGACATGTCGCCGCAGGCCCACACCTTGGCCTTGGAGCTGGTCGCCTCCTTGGCCCAGCTCATGAACTCGTCGGGCGACTTGGGTACCGAGTAGCCCTTCTTGTCGAAGAGGTCCTTGCGGTACTGGGGCGTGATCCAGCTCGCGGTGGCGGCCGGCATCGGGATGCCGCGCAGCGCGCCGCCGAAGATGCCCATGCGCCAGGCGTCGGAGGGGATCGCGGCCAGGTTCGGGTACTTCTTGACCTTGTCGCCCGCCAGGTAGGGGCCGAGGTCCATGAACTTCGCGGTGACCGCGTTGGAGATCTTGCCGACCAGTTCCCAGCCGGGCACGACCACCATGTCGGGTATGGAGCTGGAGGCGAGGACGGCGCCGAGCTTCTGGCCGTAGGTGTTGCCGTCCTGGTTCTGCCAGGTGATCTTGGTGCCCGCCGCGGCGTCGAGTGCCGTGTAGTAGGGGTTCCCGGGCTTGGGCGGGGAGCCCCAGAACGGGGACATGACCTTGAAGGAGGCGCCGGTGCCGAGCTTCTCCGGGACCGAGGTCTTCAGGGCCGCGAGGTCGACCTTGCCCGTGTAGCCGGCCGCCGAACCGTTCTTCGACGGCAGGTCCGGCTGGGCGACGGTGCTGGCGACGTAGGCCGGGAGCAGCTTGTCCGCTGCCTTGCCCGAAGTGGCACCCTCCCGCGAACCGGATTCCGAACCGCCGCAGGCGGCGAGCAGCGGCATCCCACCCGCCACCGCTGCGGTGGCGACCGCCGTGGAGGCGAGGAAGCTTCTCCGGCTGGGTCCGGAGGGGGCGGAGTCGGCGTTCGGCGTCATTGCGTCAACCCTTCATGGCGCACCTGGACACCCGGCGGTAGGCCGTCGGCTGCGGTGTCTTAAGTGGAACTGGCTGAGCTGAAGCGATCCTGCGACCACGGCCGAGGGGCACCCCGGAAGCGGGCGAGCCTCGCAGTCGAACTAGTCGAAGCGCTTCGATGTTGCTGCGAGGTTAAGTGAAGGCATGGGGGCGCACAAGGGTCGATTCCAAGATTCCTGGGGGGTATGGAGGATCCGGACGCTCTCTTACGGCGCTTGAAATAACGGTCAGGAGTCGGAGTTGTATCGCCGAGGTGTCTTGACACCCACCCCCGGATCGAATCAGCATCGAAGCGCTTCGAAAGCGCCTCGCCGCTCCATCGCAAGGGGATCCCCACGTGACCGCACAAACGCCGCCTACGCCGTCTTTCCGCGATCGGCAGCTGCCGTTCGCGAAGCGCATCGACGACCTTCTGTCGCGGCTCACGCTCGACGAGAAGATCGGATTCCTGCACCAGTTCGCGCCCGCCGTCGAGCGACTCGGCATCGACGCGTTCCGCACCGGCCAGGAAGCCCTGCACGGCGTGGCCTGGATGGGCCCGGCCACCGTCTTCCCCCAGGCGATCGGGCTCGGCGCGACCTGGAACACCGAACTCGTACGACGGGTCGGCGAGGCCGTCGGCAAGGAGACCCGCGCGATGCGCGCCCGCGACGACCGCGTGGGCCTGAACGTCTGGGCCCCCACCGTCAACCTGCTGCGCCACCCCCTGTGGGGCCGCAACGAGGAGGGCTACTCCGAGGACCCGAAGCTCACCTCCGCCATCGCCACCGCGTACACCCGTGGCCTGCGCGGCGACCACCCGACGTACTGGCGCACCGCGCCCGTCCTCAAGCACTGGCTGGCCCACAACAACGAGACGGGCCGCGACGTCACGTCGTCGTCGGTCCGCCCGCGGGTCCTGCACGAGTACGACCTGCGCGCCTTCCGCGAGACGGTCGAGGCGGGCGCGACGGCCGGGGTGATGCCGGCGTACAACCTGGTCAACGGCCGCCCCAACCATGTCTCGCCGTATCTGCGCGAGCACCTGCGCACCTGGACCGACGAGGACCTGCTGGTCTGCTCGGACGCGGGCGCGCCCTCGAACCTGGTGGACTCCGAGCACTACTTCGACACCCACGAGGAGGCCACGGCCGCCGCGCTGCTGGCCGGTGTCGACAGCTTCACCGACCACGGCACCGACAGCTCGAAGATCACCGCACGGGTGCGCGGGGCCCTGGGCCGGGGCCTGCTGACCGAGTCCGACATCGACACGGCGGTCCGCCGTCAGCTCTCGGTGCGCTTCCGGCTCGGTGAGTTCGACCCGGAATACGACCCGCACGCGCTCACCAAGGACTTCGACACCCCGGCTCACCGCGCCCTCGCCCAGGAGGCGGCCGAGCAGTCGGTCGTCCTGCTCAAGAACAGCGGGGGCCTGCTGCCGCTCGCCCCGGACACCCGGCTCGCGGTGGTCGGCCTGCTCGCCGACGAGTGCAAGCTCGACTGGTACAGCGGCACGCTCATCCACCGCTCCACCCCGCTGGAGGGCCTGTACGAGCGGTTCGGCGCGGAGCGGGTGGAGTTCGCGGAGGGCGTGGACCGGGTCCTGCTGAAGACCTCGACCGGAGCGTTCCTGCACGTCCCCGAGGCGGACGCGGCCGAAGCGGTGCGCGGCGCCGAGGGTGCCCTCGACCCGGCCCTGCTCGCCGGCCGCACCGACCTGCCCCCGCTGACCACCGACCCGACCGG
Source organism: Streptomyces sp. V4I8 (assembly GCF_041261225.1). GTDB lineage: Bacteria > Actinomycetota > Actinomycetes > Streptomycetales > Streptomycetaceae > Streptomyces. Next base: position 7,360,676 of record NZ_JBGCCN010000001.1, on the reverse strand, counting down.
CACCGAGTTCGCGCTCGTCGACTGGGGCGACGGCGTGCTGACCCTGCGCGCCCCCGACGGCCGCTATCTCTCGGTCGCCGAGGACGGCTGTGTCCGCGCCTCCGCCGACCAGCCCGGAGGCTGGGTCATCCAGGAGACGTTCCGCCTGGAAGCGCATGAGAACGGACACCTCCTCCGGCACATGGGTACGGGTCGCCACGTCTCAGTCGCCGCCGACGGCGTCAGGGTTGCCGAAGCGAATCCGGAAACTTTCCAGCTCATAGTCGTCGAAAGCGGGGAAGACGCAGTAACCCGGGTCGCCGCGCGGGCGGACGTGGTCGTCGTGGTCGCCGGCAACGACCCGCACATTCACGGCCGCGAGACCGAGGACCGCCCGACGCTGAACCTCCCGGCCCACCAGGAGCGCCTGCTGCGCGCCGCGCACGCCGCCAACCCGAACACGGTGCTGGCACTGGTGTCGGCGTACCCGTACGCCGTCGATCACTCGGCCCTTCCGGCGCTGCTGTGGATGTCGCACGGCGGCCAGGCGGCCGGCACCGCCCTGGCCCGTGTCCTGGCCGGTGACGTCTCCCCGGCCGGCCGTCTCCCGCAGACCTGGTACGCGGACGACAGCGACCTGCCCGACCTCCTCGACTACGACGTGATCGGCAGCCGCCAGACGTATTTGTACTTCGAGGGCACCCCGCTGTTCCCGTTCGGCCACGGCCTGTCGTACGCGGCCTTCTCCTACGCCGACCTCGGCACCCGCACGACGGACGACGCGCTGCACGTCTCCTTCACGGTCACCAACACCGGCGATGTGCCGGCCGACGAGGTGGCCCAGCTCTACACCCGCGCCGTGGACCCGACGGTGCCGCGTCCGCGCCGCGAACTGGTGGCACACAGCCGGGTGCGGCTGGCACCGGGCGAGCGGAGGGAGCTGAGCTTCGAGGTCCCGCTGTCGTCGTTCGGCTTCTGGGACGTGTCACGGGGCGACTGGCGCCGCGAGCCCGGCCCGTACGAGGTGCTGGCCGGCGCCTCCAGCGAGGACGTCCGCCTGCGGACGACGGTGATCCTGGACGGCGAGGCGTCCGCCCCGCGTCCAGTACTACGCCGCGGGCTGGCCGCGGCCGACTTCGACGAGCAGAGCGGCATCGCGATCGTCGACCGCACGAAGACGGCGGGCGACTCGGTGACGCCGGCGCAGAGCAGGTCGGGTGAACTCGTCTACCGGAACTGCGACTTCGGGGACGGTGTCACCGAGGTGACGGCGACGCTCTGCGGTGACGGGGCGGTCGAGGTGTCGCTGGACGGGGGCGCGGTGCTCGCCGTGCTGACGTCCGAGGCGGGGGACGACGCGAGTCCGTACGACTACGTGACAGCGCGCGCCGAGATCATCGCCGAGGGCGTCCGGGACGTCCACCTCAGGCTGCGCGGCCCGGTGCGGCTCGCGCACGTCGGCTTCTCCGGTTGAGGGTCCGGAAGAGGCTGACGTAAAGAAGGGGCCCGGCACCGGAAGGCATCGGTGCCGGGCCCCTTTCGAGAAGCCTAACTGAAAATGGATCCCATTTACTAGAGAGCGAGACCGGTGAGGACCAGCACCCGCTCGTAGGTGTAGTCGTCCATCGCGAACTTCACGCCCTCACGGCCCACGCCGGACTGCTTGGCACCGCCGTACGGCATCTGGTCGGCGCGGTAGGAGGGGACGTCGCCGATGACGACGCCGCCGACCTCCAGGGCGCGGTGCGCCCGGAAGGCGGTCTGCAGGTCATGCGTGAACACGCCCGCCTGGAGGCCGTACTTGGAGTCGTTGGCGGCGGCGAAGGCGGCGGCCTCCCCGTCGACCTTGTGCACCGTCAGGACCGGCCCGAAGACCTCCTCGCACGCGAGGGTGACGTCGGCGGGTACGTCGGTGAGGACGGTCGGCGCGTAGGAGGCGCCGTCGCGCTTGCCGCCGGTGACGAGGACGGCCCCGGCCGCGACGGCTTCGTCCACCCACGTCTCGACGCGCTGGGCGGCCTCCTCGCTGACCAGCGGGCCGACGTCGGTGGCGTCGTCGTTCGGGTCGCCGGTGACCTGGGCCTCGACCGCGGCGACGATGCGCGGCAGGAGCCGGTCGTAGACGGACGCGTCCGCGATCACCCGCTGCACGGAGATGCAGGACTGGCCGCCCTGGTAGTTGGAGAAGGTGGCGATGCGGGTCGCGGCCCAGTCGAGGTCCGCGTCGGAGGCGTAGTCGGCGAGCACGACCGCGGCGCCGTTGCCGCCCAGCTCCAGGGTGCAGTGCTTGCGCGGCACCGAGTCCATGATCGCGTAGCCGACCTTCTCCGAGCCGGTGAAGGAGATCACGGGCAGACGCGGGTCCTGCACGAGCGCGGGCATACGGTCGTTCGGCACCGGGAGGATGCTCCAGGAGCCGGCCGGAAGGTCGGTCTCGGCGAGGAGCTCACCGATGACGAGCCCAGACAGCGGGGTGGCCGGGGCGGGCTTCAGGATGATCGGCGCACCGGCGGCGATGGCCGGGGCGATCTTGTGGGCGCACAGGTTCAGCGGGAAGTTGAAGGGCGCGATGCCGAGGACTACGCCCTTGGGGAAGCGCCGGGTGAGGGCGAGCCGTCCCTGACCGCCGAGGTCGGTGTCGAGCCGCTGGGCCTCGCCGCCGTTGAACCGCCGGGCCTCCTCGGCCGCGAACCGGAACACGGACACGGCGCGGCCGACCTCGCCGCGGGCCCACTTCATGGGCTTGCCGTTCTCGGCGGAGATCAGCCGGGCGATCTCCTCGGTCCGCTCGACGAGCCGCTTGCTGACGTGGTCGAGGGCGGCGGCACGTACGTGGGCCGGGGTCGCGGCGAAGTCGTCGCGGACGGCGTACGCGGCGGCCACGGCCTCCTCGGTCTGCGCGTCCGTCGGCACGCTCACCTTGCCGACGACCCGCCCGTCCCAGGGGGAGGTCACATCGAAGCTGTCCTCGCCGCTGACCTGGCGGCCGGCGAGCCAGAAGGCGTGGGTGGCTGCCACATTGTCCGTTGGCATGTCGATTTCCCGGCCCTTCCGCGTTGGGGGTGTCCTGGTGTGTCGTGGTCCACGGTAGGGGTGTGGGGGCGGAGGGGTGGTTGTCCGGGGTGGAGTGGTGGGGGTGGGGGGTGTGCCGGTTTGGCGGGGTGGGTGGTGCGGCCAGGGAATTCTCGCCCCCGCCGCCCCTACCCGTCCCATCCCTGGGGGCTGCCGCCCCCAGACCCCCGCTTTCGGCCCTGAACGGGCCTCGTCCTCAAACGCCGGACGGGCTGAAAAAAAACCCAGCCCCTCCGGCGTTCGAGGAGCGGGGTCTGGGGCGGAGCCCCAGAAGGACGGGACGGGTAGGGGCGGCGGGGGCGAATCCGTCTACTCCCCCGACGTCGCCTTCAACGCCAGCCAGAGCTCCATCCGCACATCCGCGTCGTCCAGCGACCGGCCCAGGATCTCCTCCACCCGGCGCATCCGATACCGCAGGGTGTGCCGATGCACCCCGAGGTCCGCGGCGGCGGCGTCCCACTGCCCGTGCCGCGACAGCCACGCCCGCAGCGAGGCGACCAGGTCCCCCCGCCCCGTCGCGTCATGCTCGTGCAGCGCCCGCAGCAAGCTGTCCGCGAACGCCTTCACCGCATCGTCCGCGAGCAACGGCAGCACGGACCCGGCCGCCAGCTGCTCGTGCTCCACGAACACCCGCCCCCGCCGCCGCGCCACCGACAGCGCCTGCTCGGCCTGCTTGTAGGCCGCCGCCGCGGCGATCGGCCCGGCCGGCGCCGACAGCCCGACGACCAGCTCGTCCTCGTCGGCGCCCGACTGCTCCGGACCGGCCCCCGACCGCGCCGCCTCCAACGCCGCCGCGTACTCCGCACAGGCCGCCACCGCCGCACCCCCGTCCGCCGCGAGCACCACCAGCCGTGCCGTCTCCCCCTCCCCCTCCGGCACCACCAGCACCGCCTCCCCGGCCCGGGCCGCCGCGGACTCCACGATCTCGGTGAGCGCACCCAGCGGATCGCCGTGCACGCCGGCGGCGGTGGCCAGTACCGCGGCGGACGCCTTGGCCGGCCCCGCCCGCCCCCCGGAGTCGACGACCCGCGCCGCCGACACCGGGGCCGCCTCGGTGACGAGGACCCGGAAGGGCGCGTCCAGTAGCCCTCCGTAGAGGTCTCCGGCCACGGCCCGCGCGTGGTCCGGCTGCCCGGCGAGCAGCATGCGCAGCACCGCCGCCCCCACCCGCTGCTCGGCGGCCTGCAACGACCGCGACCGCTCGGTGGTCAGGGTCAGCAGCGCGATCGCCGAGTGGACGGCGTACCGCTCCGCCGTGCCGAGCGCCGCCGCCGTGCCCACGGCGAGGGCGGCGCGGGCCCGCCGTCCGGTGCCCAGGGTGTGCAGCTCGACCCGGTCCTCGTTCTCCGGCCCGCCGACCACGGACGACGCCGGCGCGGGCCGCTCCCGCAGCCGCTCCACATCCGCGGTGAGCCGGGCCGCCCGCCGCCCCGCCCACTCCGGCGCGGTCGCGACCAGGGCGCCGGACGCGTCGTACAGCGCCGCCCAGCCGTCCACCTGCGAGGCCAGCGCGGTCAGCAGCCCTTCCGGCCCGTCGGTCAACGCCTGCTTGGTCAGCTCCCGTTGCGCCGCGAACCCGGCCGTCACCGCCCGGTACTGGTCCGCCGCGATCGCCGCCGACACGGCCTTGCTGATGGCGAGGAAGGGGGTACGGCGGGGCACCTCCAGCAGCGGCAGGCCCTCCTCCGCCGCCGCGTCGACCAGCGCCTCGGGGATCTCCTCGTAGTTGACGCCGACCGCGAAGCCGAGTCCGACCACGCCCGCCCCGGCCAGCCGCCGCACATAGCGCCGCATCGCCTCGGGGTCCTCCGCGTCCAGCTTGAGCGCGGTGATCAGCAGCAGCTCCCCGCCCTCCATATAGGGCACCGGGTCGGCGAGCTCGCTGACGTGCGCCCAGCGCACGGGCACATCCAGGCGGTCCTCGCCCGCCCGCACGGTCAGCTTCAGCGCGGAGTGATGGACGAGCGAGGCGAGCGTGGGTGGCATGAGACCTTCAGGTCGGTGTGATCGTTGTGATCTTTTGGCCGCCATGTATGAACAGCCTGTGACGATTCTGCCTCACCGTACGGTCATGGGGTGACCTGAAGTCCGTACCTAACCCCGCAGATCCACCAGCAACGGCGGCGCGTGCTCGCCGTTGACACTGGTGAGCGACAGCACCGCGTGCCCCGGGGGCACCCCGTGCGCCAGCTCGGACGCCGACCACCGCTCCCGCTCGACCTGCCGCACGGTCACCGCCCGCGCGGTCGGCGCCTTGCCGGTGATCACCCGCCGCAGCGCGTGCACCGCCTTCCCGGCCGGTGTCTCGGCGATGATCTGCCGGTCGGTGACGTCCCGCGCCTCGGTCCACTCCTTGCCCCACACCTCGGCGAAGTCCTGCCCGTCCCACGGCGTCACCCCGGCCAGGGCCATCCGGCACCCGGCGGACCCGAGCAGCGGGCCGCGCAGCGGCCTCGGTACGTCGTCCAGGCTGCGCAGCGTAAGCACGGCGCCCGCGTTGCCGGACCGCAGCCGCTGGATGCCCCGCACGGCCTCGGGCGTCACGACCCCCGTCGCGTCGTCCAGCACCAGGCAGGCGAACAGCGACCGGTCCTCCCGTACCGCGATGCTCGCCGTGAACTGCGCCAGCACCAGCCGCGCCAGCATCCGCGAGGCCTCGGCGTGCCCGCGCGCGGGCAGATCGATGCGCACGCGGACGGGGTGGTCGAGGGCCTTCAGCGAGAACGGCCGCGACTGCCCCGACGTGTCGAAGAACCCGGCGAAGGCCGGCCGGTCGAGCAGCGCCACCCGGTCCGCGAGCACGGCCGCCACGTCGCCGGGGTGCCCCGACTGCCGTTCGCGGGCGTCGAGTTCCCGCAGCAGGCCCTCCTGTCCGGACCCCTCCAGCGCGGTGCGCAGCGCGCCGAGCGCCCCGGGGGCGCCGTCCAGCAGCTGCCGCAGCTCGGCCACGGACGGGAAGCGCTGGTGGACCGCCCGGAACGGCCCGAGCAGCTGGGCCAGCACGGTGGTGGAGCGGCGGCTGTCGCTGCCCGGGTGGGGGTCGGCCAGGTCCCCGACGAGCGCCTCGGCGAGCACGGCCGCGGCTTCGTCGGGGTCGCCGGTGCCGCCGTACAGGTCGAGGTCGTAGACCGAGTCCGGATTCCCGATCCGTACGACGACGTCGAAGGCGTCCTCCGGGCCGAGCCCCGCGCCCGCCGCGCCCACGACGACGACGGCGGCCCGTCCGGCCAGTGCGTGCAGGCACAGCGACTCGGCGAGCGGCCGCACGACGGTCCCCGTCTTGCCGGAGCCGGCCGGCCCGACCGCGAGCAGGGAGGTGCCGAGCAGGTCGGGGCCGAGGCCGAGCCCGGTGCCCCGGTAGGCGTACGGGTTGCGCGGATCGTCGGCAGTCGTGCCGAGCCGCACCTGGCCGCTGACGAGGTCGTGGCGGGCGACCCGGGCGGGCACGTCGCGCTCGCCCGACGGGTGCAGACAGGCGGCGGCGCCGTCCTTGAGCACGGCGCCGCTGAAGGTGGCGAGGTTGTGCCGCCCGCTGCGCACGCCCTGCCAGGCGCGGACGATCCGGGCGTAGTCGACATCGCGCATCAGCCCGGACCGGGCGTCGGCGGCGAGCCGCTCGGCGGCGTCCGCGGCACCGGCGGCGCGCAACGCGGGCCAGGACGCGGGGTCCTGCTCCGGGGCGGGCGGCCGCTCGGGCGTCGGGGTCGCCCTGCTCCAGGCCGGCGGGCCGAAGCGGCGCCAGACCTCGCCCCAGCGGCCCAGGCGGCCGACGCCGACCATGATGACCAGGGCGATGAGCGTGTAGTAGCTGTACCAGAGGATCGCGTTGCCGACGCGGTCGTTGTTCTCGCGCCAGGAGTCCGGGGTGAACAGCTCCAGAGGCAGCACCCACCAGCCGCCGAGATAGCCGTTCCAGAGCAGCGACCAGATCAGCCAGCCCACCAGGAACGCGATCACCGCCCCGCTGAGCAGCTGCCGCGTCGGGATCCGCTCGGGCTCCTCGTCCGGCCGGGGCACATGCCCCAGCCTCCACACGCCGGGCTGCGCCTCCGGCCGCGGCGCCCGCAGCCACGTCAGGAACGCCGAGGCGTCCGGCCCCGCTCCCGGCCCGGGCGCCCGGGCCGGCCGCGGCGGCACCGCGGGCGCCTCCGGGGGCACCGCCGGGCGCGGTACAGGCGTCGCGTGTGTGCCCCGCGCGTCCTGCGTCCCGTCGCTGTCCATCGCCCTTGCCCCCTGACCAGCCGTTCCATCCGTGCCATCCACCATCAGCGAGCCAATCTAACGCCCTCTCCTGGGGAGTTCACCGCTTACACGGCCGACGCAGCGGCCCGAGATGCTCCGGACATCGTCGTGGCCTGCCTCGCCCCGGTACCGCGACCGCTATGTCCACCACGGACAACCCGCTCCCCCGACAACGCCCACATGGAGCATGCCCACCCCCCACTCCCCGCCCTAGCCTGCGAGAAAAGAGAAGACAAGCGTCCGCAATCCGCAACACCCCCAGGAGCCCCTCATGAGCGCACTTCCGCAGGAGCGCCGCCTCGTCACCGCCATCCCCGGCCCGAAGTCGCAGGAGCTGCAGGCCCGCCGTACCGCCGCGGTCGCGCAGGGCGTGGGCTCCGTACTGCCCGTGTTCACCGCGCGTGCGGGCGGCGGCATCATCGAGGACGTCGACGGGAACCGGCTCATCGACTTCGGTTCGGGCATCGCCGTGACGTCCGTGGGGGCGTCCGCCGAGGCCGTCGTACGCCGGGCCTCCGCCCAGCTCACCGACTTCACCCACACCTGTTTCATGGTCACCCCGTACGAGGGCTACGTGGAGGTCGCCGAGGCCCTCGCCGAGCTCACCCCGGGTGACCACGCCAAGAAGTCGGCGCTGTTCAACTCCGGCGCCGAGGCCGTCGAGAACGCCGTCAAGATCGCCCGCGCGTACACCAAGCGCCAGGCCGTCGTCGTCTTCGACCACGGCTACCACGGCCGTACGAACCTCACCATGGCGCTGACCGCGAAGAACATGCCGTACAAGCACGGCTTCGGCCCCTTCGCGCCCGAGGTCTACCGGGTGCCGGTGGCCTACGGCTACCGCTGGCCGACCGGTGCGGAGAACGCCGGCCCGGAGGCCGCCGCGCAGGCCATCGACCAGATCAGCAAGCAGGTCGGCGCGGAGAACGTGGCCGCGATCATCATCGAGCCGGTGCTCGGCGAGGGCGGCTTCATCGAGCCGGCCAAGGGCTTCCTGCCCGCGATCCGCGAGTTCGCCTCGGACAACGGCATCGTGTTCGTCGCCGACGAGATCCAGTCCGGCTTCTGCCGCACCGGCCAGTGGTTCGCCTGCGAGGACGAGGGCATCGTCCCCGACCTGATCACGACCGCGAAGGGCATCGCCGGCGGCCTCCCGCTCGCCGCCGTGACCGGCCGCGCCGAGATCATGGACGCGGCGCACGCGGGTGGCCTGGGCGGCACCTACGGCGGCAACCCGGTCGCCTGCGCCGGTGCGCTGGGCTCCATCGAGACGATGAGGGAGCTGGACCTCAACGCCAAGGCGAAGGCGATCGAGGCCACCATGAAGGCCCGCCTCACCGCGATGGCCGAGAAGTTCGACATCATCGGCGACATCCGGGGCCGCGGCGCCATGATCGCCATCGAGCTGGTCAAGGACCGCGCCACCAAGGAGCCGAACGCGGAGGCGACCGCCGCGCTCGCCAAGGCCTGCCACGCCGAGGGCCTGCTGGTCCTGACCTGTGGCACCTACGGCAACGTGCTGCGCTTCCTGCCCCCGCTGGTCATCGGCGAGGACCTCCTCAACGAAGGTCTCGACATCATCGAGCAGGCCTTCACCCGCATCTGAGGTCACAGTAAAACCACTGGTGAGCGCGAGGTTCCCCGTCCCGGGAACCTCATCCGTCCCAGCCCTGGTGCCGTTCGCGATTCCGGGGCTGGGGTGGCCGGCGTCAGAGCGTGTGAAGAAGGTGTGCGAGGTGGATGTCAGGACGCGATTCCGTCTGTCTAACGCCATCGCCCTGTCGTAGGTTCTAACCAGATGAGAGATACACCCCGCCCAGAGGGGACTCTGGGCGACATCGGGCCGAGGCCTCCCCAGCTTCGACCTGGTCGTGCCCTCGCGCACACACCCGGAGCTTCCGGCTCCGGATCTCCTCACCGATCGGACAGTCGCCCGCCCCAAACCCCCCGGGGCGTGCGACGATCCGATCCGGACGGCCGCCTCGGAACCACCCCCCCTGTTCCGGGGCGGCCGACCTCCCTCTTCCTCCTTCTCGGGCTTCCCGCCCTTCTCTTCGCGCTCATCACCTGGCAGGTGATGAGCGTCGGCCCGTTGCTGGACCTCGACGCGGCGGCCAGCCGGGCCCTGGTCCACCCGGACCGTTTCTCCGAACTCCTCGCCGACCTGGGCAGTGTGCCGGTCGCGGTGCCGGTCCTCGCCGTGGCCCTGGCGTATGTCACCTGGCGGCAGCGCCGCATTGGTACACACCACTGGTGGCTGCCGGCCGCCTCCGCGGCCCTGCTCATGGTGCTGGTCCCGGCGCTGGTGGTCCCCCTCAAGGTGCTGACCGACCGTCCCGGCCCTCCCGTCGTGCCGCCCGCCACCGGCTACTACCCGTCCGGCCACACGGCCACGGCCGCCGTCGCCTACGGTGCCGCGACCCTGCTGCTCCTGCCGTGGCTGACCTCCATACTCGCCCGCCGCGCACTCCTCGTCGGCTGCGCCGCCCTCAACCTCGGCGTCGGCTACGGGCTGGTCCGGCGCGGCTACCACTGGCCACTGGACGTGGTGGCCAGTTGGTGCCTCTGTACGGCGCTGCTCTCACTGCTGTGGCTGTACCTCGCCCGACGGGACCGCCGCCGTCCTCAGCCGAAGTAGCCGTCGAACGTCCGCCGGAACTCCCGGCCGCCGTACCGGTCCCTGGAGTGGCACCCGTCGCGGCACCGCCCTGGGGTCTGTCGTTTGGATCAGGCCGGCCGGGAGGTACTGCGCCTTCGAGTCGACCCCGCGACGCCGGCATGATCCAAACGACAGGCCCTAGTCGTCGGCCAAGCCGGCGGCAGCCTCATGCATGGCCAGTTCCAGGAGTGCCGGGTCCGTGAGAGTGCCGGTGCCGTCCGGGGGGACCAGCCAGCGGACGGCGCCGGCGGAGCGGCCTGGGTACGGCACGACGATCCAGGTGCCGGCCCCGGCCGTACGGATGCCGGTGCCGAGCCAGCGGGCCGCCGTGCCGGGCGGCACGAAGAAGCCCATGCGTGAGTCGCCGAAGTCGACCAGGACCGGGCCGGGTCGGTCGAGGATGCGGGTGAGGACGTCGAGGGTCGGATAGCCGAGCTCGCCCGGCAGGATGAGGACGTCCCAGGCCTTGCCGGCCGGCAGCAGGGCGACCCCGAGGGGGCTGCGCTCCCACTCCCATCGGCAGGCCTCGGGATCCGGCGCAACGGATGCCAGCCACTCGACCGCCGTCTTCGCCCCTGTCATGACGGTGACCTCCCTGTTCTCTGCGTGGACGCTGATCGCGTCACCAGGGAGAGGGAGGTCACCGGCAGGCATTACGCGGGTTCCCGCCACCAATTCATGGTGACCTGGGTCACCCTCAGGCCAGAGCCGTCCTCAGCTGTCGAAGCCGAGGCCGAGCCGGTCCATCGCCTTCAGCCACAGATTGCGCCGCCCGCCGTGCGCGTCGGCGCGGGCCAGCGACCACTTGGTGAGCGCGATGCCCGTCCAGGCGAAGGGCTCCGGCGGGAAGGGCAGCGGCTTTTTGCGGACCATCTCCAGCTGGGTGCGCTCCGTGGGCTCCCCCGCCAGAAGGTCCAGCATCACGTCCGCGCCGAAGCGCGTGGCCCCCACGCCGAGGCCCGTGAAGCCCGCCGCGTAGGCCACCTTGCCCTGGTGGGCCGTGCCGAAGAACGCCGAGAAGCGCGAGCAGGTGTCGATCGCGCCGCCCCACGCGTGCGTGAAGCGGACGCCCTCCAGCTGCGGGAAGCAGGTGAAGAAGTGCCCGGCGAGCTTGGCGTACGTCTCGGGGCGGTCGTCGTACTCGGCCCGCACTCGACCGCCGTACGGGTAGATGGCGTCGTATCCACCCCACAGGATGCGGTTGTCGGCGGAGAGCCGGAAGTAGTGGAACTGGTTGGCCGAGTCGCCGAGGCCCTGACGGTTCTTCCAGCCGATCGACGCGAGCTGTTCCCCGGAGAGGGGCTCGGTCATCAGGGCGTAGTCGTAGACCGGGACGGTGTAGGCGCGGACGCGCTTGACCAGGTTGGGGAAGATGTTCGTGCCGAGCGCGACCTTGCGGGCGCGGACCTGGCCGTAGGGGGTGCGTACGGCCATTCCGGCGCCGTACGGCTTCAGGGTGAGGGCGGGGGTGTGCTCGTAGATGCGGACGCCGAGGTCGAGGCACGCCCGCTTCAGGCCCCACGCCAGCTTGGCCGGGTTGACCATGGCGACGCCCCGGCGGTCGTAGAGGCCCGCCTGGAAGGTCGGTGAGTCGACCTGGGCCCGTACGGCCTCGGCGTCCAGGAACTCGACGCCGTCGGCGAGGCCCTTGTCCCGCAACTCCTCGTACCAGTCGCGTAGTTCCCACGCCTGGTACGTCTCGGTGGCGACGTCGATCTCGCCGGTGCGCTCGAAGTCGCAGTCCAGGGAGTAGCGGGCGACCGCCTTCTCGATCTCGTCGAGGTTGCGGGCGCCCAGCTCCTCCAGCTGGTGGATCTCGTCCGGCCAGCGGGTGAGCCCGTTGGGCAGACCGTGGGTGAGGGAGGCGGCGCAGAAGCCGCCGTTACGGCCGGAGGCGGCCCAGCCCACCTCGCGGCCTTCGAGCAGGACGACATCCCGCTGCGGGTCGCGCTCCTTGGCGATGAGCGCGCTCCACAGTCCGCTGTAGCCACCGCCGACGACCAGCAGATCGCAGGTCTCGGCGCTGGTCAGGGCGGGCTCGGGGTGGGGCCTGCCGGGGTCGTCCAGCCAGTACACGACCGGCTGGGCGTCGGAAAGGGATTTCGTCCAGTTGTTGCCACGACTCATGGCGCTCGGGGCCATGATTTCAACTCCCTACAGGGGTTTACGCCTTTTGCTTGGTACGGCGATTACTGATGACCATGGAGGCCAGGACGAACAGTACGGCGATGACGAACATGGCCGTGCCGATGACGTTGATCTGAACGGGCGTTCCGCGCTGGGCCGATCCCCAGACGAACATCGGGAAGGTGACGGTGGAGCCCGCGTTGAAATTGGTGATGATGAAATCGTCGAAGGAGAGCGCGAAGGCGAGCAGTGCGCCCGCCGCGATTCCGGGGGCGGCGATCGGCAGGGTGACCCTGACGAACGTCTGGACCGGGCCGGCGTACAGGTCCTGGGCGGCCTGCTCCAGCCTCGGGTCCATCGACATCACGCGCGCCTTCACCGCCGTCACGACGAAGCTCAGGCAGAACATGATGTGGGCGATGAGGATCGTCCAGAAGCCCAGCTGGGCACCCATGTTGAGGAACAGGGTGAGCAGCGAGGCCGCCATGACGACCTCGGGCATCGCCATCGGCAGGAAGATCAGCGAGTTCACTGCGCCCCGCGCGCGGAAGCGGTAGCGGACCAGCGCGAAGGCGATCATCGTGCCGAGGAGCGTGGCGCCCAGCGTCGCCCAGAACGCGATCTGGAGGCTGAGGGACAGCGATCCGCACAGGTCGGACACGCCGCACGGGTCCTGCCAGGCGGCCGTGGAGAACTCCTGCCATTCGTAGTTGAAACGCCCCTTCGGTTTGTTGAAGGAGAAGACCGTGACGACGATGTTCGGCAGGAGGAGATAAGCGAGCGTCAGCAGTCCCGCGATGACGACGAGATGGCGCTTGAGCCAGTTCACGCTCGTGCCGAATATGCGACTCTGTCGCGTGTTCATTTAAACCAGATCCTCCGTGCCGGACCTGCGGATATAGACCGTCACCATGACGAGGATGGCGGCCATGAGGATGAAGGAGAGCGCCGCGGCCGTCGGATAGTCCAGAATCCGCAGGAACTGCGTCTGGATGACGTTGCCGACCATGCGGGTGTCCGTGGAGCCGAGCAGGTCCGCGTTGACGTAGTCACCGGCCGCCGGGATGAAGGTCAGCAGCGTGCCGGAGACGACGCCCGGCATCGACAGCGGGAAGGTGACCTTGCGGAAGGTGGTGATCGGCTTGGCGTACAGATCGCCGGCCGCCTCGTGCAGCCGGCCGTCGATGCGCTCCAGCGAGGTGTAGAGCGGCAGCACCATGAACGGCAGGAAGTTGTAGGTCAGACCGCACACCACCGCGAGCGGCGTGGCCAGCACGCGGTCGCCGGAGGTCATGCCGAGCCAGCTGGTGACGTCCAGGACGTGCAGCGTGTTGAGGGCACCGACGACCGGGCCGCCGTCCGCGAGGATCGTCTTCCAGGCGAGGGTGCGGATCAGGAAGCTGGTGAAGAACGGCGCGATCACCAGGATCATGATCAGGTTCTTCCAGCGGCCCGCGCGGAAGGCGATGAGGTACGCGAGCGGGTAGCCGAGGATCAGGCACAGGACCGTCGCCGAGCCGGCGTAGAGCACCGAGCGCAGGAACTGCGGGTAGTACCCGGACAGCGCGTCCCAGTAGGTGGCGAAGTGCCAGGTGACCTTGTAGCCCTCCTCCAGGGAGCCCGTCTGCACGGACGTGGAGGCCTGGTAGATCATCGGCAGCGCGAAGAAGACCAGCAGCCACAGGATGCCGGGGAGCAGCAGCCAGTACGGGACGAGACGGCCGCGCTTGCGCGGGGGCTTCTTCTCGGGGGCCGTCGGGGTCAGAGGCGGTGGCGCCTCGGTGAGCGTCGACATCAGGCGGCCGCCCCTTCCTCGACACCGGCGTCGATGTCCTGCGCCGCGTCGAGGCCGAAGGTGTGGGCGGGGCTCCAGTGCAGGATGACGTCGGCGCCGGGGACCAGGCGGGGGTCGCGGTCGACGTTCTGGACGTAGACCTCGAAGTCCGGGCAGACGGCGCTGTCGACGACGTACTGGGTGGAGACGCCGATGAAACTGCCGTTGGTGATCTTGCCGGTGATGCGGTTGCGGCCCTCGGGGATCTCGCCCGCGTCGTCGGCGTGGGTGAGCGAGATCTTCTCCGGGCGGACGCCCACCAGTACCTTGCCGCCGGTCGTCGTGGCCGCGCTGCACCTCGCCTCGGGGAGGACGAGCTTGCCGCCGCCCGCCTTCAGGACTATGTCGTCGCCGCTCTTGGAGTCGACCTCGGCCTCGATGAAGTTGGAGGTGCCGAGGAAGTTGGCGACGAAGGTCGTGCGCGGGTTCTCGTAGAGGTCGGTCGGCGAGCCGAGCTGCTCGACGCGGCCCACGTTCATCACGGCGACCGTGTCGGCCATCGTCATGGCCTCCTCCTGGTCGTGCGTGACGTGCACGAAGGTGATGCCGACCTCGGTCTGGATGCGCTTGAGCTCCAGCTGCATCTGGCGGCGCAGCTTGAGGTCGAGGGCGCCGAGGGGCTCGTCGAGGAGGAGCACCTTGGGGTGGTTGATGAGCGCGCGGGCGACGGCGACGCGCTGCTGCTGGCCACCCGACAGCTGGTGCGGCTTCTTGCGGGCCTGCTCGCCGAGCTGGACGAGGTCCAGCATGTCCTCGACCTGCTTCTTCACCGACTTGATGCCACGCCGGCGCAGGCCGAAGGCGACGTTCTCGAAGATGTCGAGGTGCGGGAAGAGGGCGTAGGACTGGAAGACCGTGTTCACCGGCCGCTTGTACGGCGGCAGGGCGGTCACGTCCTGGTCACCGAGGTGGACGGTGCCGGAGGAAGGTTCCTCCAGACCGGCGATCATGCGCAGGGTGGTGGTCTTGCCGCAGCCGGAGGCGCCGAGCAGGGCGAAGAAGGAGCCCTGCGGCACGGTCAGGTCGAGCGGGTGTACGGCGGTGAAGGAGCCGTAGGTCTTGGCTATGCCGGAGAGGCGGACGTCGCCGCTGGTGTCGTTCGTCATGGTGTGGTCACGCCCCTGTGAGCTTCGCGAACTTCTCTTCGTAGGCCGTCTCTTCCTTCGAGCTCAGGGAGCGGAAGGCGCGGGACTGTGCCTGCATGGCCTTGTCGGGGAGGATCAGCGGGTTGTTCGCCGCGTCCTCGTCGATCTTCGCGAGCTCTTCCTTCACGCCGTCGACGGGACAGACGTAGTTGATGTAGGCGGCGAGCTCGGCGGCGGGCTTCGGCTCGTAGTAGTAGTCGATGAGCCGCTCGGCGTTCGTCTTGTGACGGGCCTTGTTGGGGATCAGCATGTTGTCGCTGGACGTCATGTAGCCGCTGTCCGGGATCAGGAAGTCGATGTCCGGGCTGTCGGCCTTGAGCTGTACGACGTCCCCGGCCCAGGCGAGGCAGGCGGCGAAGTCGCCGCTGGTGAGGTCGGAGGTGTAGTCGTTGCCGGTGAACCGGCGGATCTGCTTGTTGTCGACGGCCTTCTGCAGGCGGGCGATCGCCGCGTCGTAGTCGTCGTCGGTGAACTTGGCGGGGTCCTTGCCCATGTCGAGCAGGGTCATCCCGATGGTGTCGCGCATCTCGGTGAGGAAGCCGACGCGGCCCTTGAGCTTGGGGTTGTCGAGCAGGTCCGAGACCGTCTTCACCTCGACGCCGTCGAGCGCCTTCTTGTTGTAGGCGATGACCGTCGAGATGCCCTGCCAGGGGTACGAGTACGCCCGTCCCGGATCCCAGTCGGGATCGCGGAACTGCTGGGACAGGTTGGCGAAGGCGTGCGGCAGGTTGGACGGGTCCAGTTTCTGGACCCACCCGAGGCGGATGAGACGGCCGGCGAGCCAGTCGGTGAGGACGATGATGTCGCGCCCGGTGTCCTGGCCGGCGGCGAGCTGCGGCTTGATCTTCCCGAAGAACTCGTTGTTGTCGTTGATGTCCTCGGTGTACTTGACCTTGATGCCGGTCCGCTTCGCGAACTGCTCCAGCGTCGGATGGTGCTTCCCGGAGTCGTCGACGTCCATGTACTCGGTCCAGTTGGAGAAGCTGACCTCCTTCTCCTTCGCCGAGTGGTCCTCGGCGGACATGCCGCCCTCGGTCTTGCCGGCCGCGGGGATCCCGCAGGCGCTGAGCGTCCCGAGGCCGCCCAGCGCGAGCGCGCCGCCCGTGGAGGCGCGCAGCAGGGAACGGCGGGTCATGGCGGCCCGGCCGTTGCGGAGGCTGCGCCGCATGGCGGCCACTTGGGCCGGGGACAGGCGGTCGGGCTCGTACTGCTCCATGCGCGTGGTGCCCTTTCGGAGGGAGGGCGGCAGGCCGCGGGTCGGTCGGCCTGCCGCTCCTGTCTGGTCTGACTATCGGTCCCCGAAGACGGTGCGGTGCCAGTCCTTCGCGGCGACCGCCGTGTTGTCGAACATGACGTGCTTGATCTGGGTGTACTCCTCGAACGAGTACGCGGACATGTCCTTGCCGAAGCCGGACGCCTTGTAGCCGCCGTGCGGCATCTCGCTGATGATCGGGATGTGGTCGTTGACCCACACGCACCCCGCCTTGATCTCGCGGGTGGCGCGGTTCGCCCGGTAGACGTCGCGGCTCCAGGCCGAGGCGGCGAGGCCGTACGGGGTGTCGTTGGCGAGGCGGATCCCCTCGTCGTCGCTGTCGAACGGCAGGACGACCAGGACCGGCCCGAAGATCTCGGACTGGACGATCTCGCTGTCCTGGGCCGCGTCGGCGACGAGGGTGGGCCGGTAGTACGCGCCGTCCTTGAGTTCGCCCTGGGGAGCCTCTCCGCCGGTGACCACGCGCGCGTAGGCACGCGCACGGTCGACGAAACCGGCGACCCGGTCCCGCTGGACGTGCGAGATCAGCGGCCCGAGATCGGTACCCGGCGCGAACGGATCACCGAGCCGGACGCTCTCCATGAGGGCGGCGGTCCGCTCGACGAAGGCTTCATACAGCGGTCGCTGCACATACGCGCGCGTGGCGGCCGTGCAGTCCTGCCCGGTGTTGATGAGCGAGCCCGCGACGGCACCGTGAGCGGCCGCTTCGAGGTCGGCGTCGTCGAAGACGACGAAGGGCGCCTTGCCACCGAGCTCGAGATGGATCCGCTTGACGGTCGCCGTGGCGATCTCGGCGACGCGCTTGCCGACGGCCGTGGACCCGGTGAAGGAGGTCATGGCGACGTCGGGGTGCCCGACGAGATGCTCGCCCGCTTCCTTGCCGGTCCCGGTGATGATGTTGATGACACCGTCCGGGATCCCGGCGTCGGTGGCGGCCTGCGCGAAGAGAAGCGAGGTCAGCGGGGTCAGCTCGGCCGGCTTCAGCACGATGGTGTTGCCCGCGGCGATCGCCGGGAGGACCTTCCAGGCGGCCATCTGGAGGGGGTAGTTCCAGGGGGCGATGGACCCGACGACACCGATGGGCTCGCGGCGCACGTACGAGGTGTGGTCCCCCGAGTACTCCCCTGCGGACTGCCCCTGGAGATGCCGGGCGGCGCCCGCGAAGAAGGCGGTGTTGTCGATGGTCCCCGGCACGTCGAACTCACGGGTCAGCTTCAGCGGCTTCCCGCACTGCAGGGACTCGGCGCGGGCGAAATCCTCGGCGCGCTCGGCGAGCACGGCGGCGAAACGGTGCAGCGCGTCGGAGCGTTCGCCCGGGGTGGTCGCGGCCCAGCCGGGGAAGGCCGCACGCGCGGCGGCGACGGCCGCGTCGACGTCATCGGTGCCGGCCAGGTCGTACGTGTACACCTCCTCGCCGGTGGCGGGGTCGACGACGGCATGGGTACGCCCCGAGGTCCCCTTCGCCGGCCGGCCCGCGATGTACTGCGCGCCGTCCGCGAAGCGGTCCTGGGCCGGGAATCGTTCCGGGGTGGCGGTGCCCGGGTTGTGCATGTCGCTCCCTCCGTGCCCCGAGATGGGGCCGGCGTGGCTCAGGCTCGATTTGAGTGCCGATCCTGACAGAGCAGGAAGGCTCCAACAAGTGATTCCGTTGTTGCCTTTTGGTTACGCGACGGAATCTGTCGACCAGGTGTCGAGTCGGCCTTGAAAACCGGGGACGGATTGTCGGTGGTGCCTGTCAGACTCGGGCACATGGCGAAGATCGATTCTTGGGATGTCCTGATCCAGGAGATCCGTGCGGGGACGAGAGTCAGGTACCTGCACTTCTGGGGGCACCGGCCACGACCGGACGGACGGGTGAGCGCGAGCTGTCTGAGCCAGTGGTGGGAGTCGCCGTTCACGGTGGCGGGCGTCTCGTACGCGACAGCCGAGCACTGGATGATGGCGGAGAAGGCACGGCTGTTCGGGGACGCGGAGGCGGAGCGGCGGGTGCTGGCCGCCGGGCATCCGGCGGAGGCGAAGAAGGCCGGGCGGCTGGTGCGGGGGTTCGACGAGGCGGTCTGGGAGCGGGAGCGGTTCCGGATCGTCGTCGAGGGGTCGGTCCACAAGTTCGCCGCGCATGCGGATCTGCGGGGGTTTCTGCTGGGCACCGGGGATCGGGTGCTGGTGGAGGCCAGTCCGGTGGATCGGGTCTGGGGGATCGGGCTGGCTGCGGGGGACGATGGGGCGGGGGATCCGGAGCGGTGGCGGGGGCCGAATCTGTTGGGGTTTGCGTTGATGGGGGCGCGGGAGCGGTTGCGGGGTTAGGCGTGCTTTTTCGCCCCCGGCGCCCCTGCCCGTCCCATCCCTGGGGGCTGCCGCCCCCAGACCCCCGCTTCGGCCCTGAAGGGGCCTCGTCCTCAAACGCCGGACGGGCTGAAATACCCAGCGGGGTCTGGGGCGGAGCCCCAGAAGGACGGGACGGGCAGGGGCGGCGGGGGCGAGGAAAGTCCGTGGTTCCTACGGCGCCACGATCAGCAGCGCCGCCATCCCCAGCCCCAGGCCCACACCCGCCACACCACAGATGATCCCGGCGAGAGCCTGGCCCGGGTTCGTCGCCTCACCCCGCCGCGCCTTGCCCCGCCCGATCGCCCCGAAGATCACGGCCAGCACACCCACGACGATGGCCACCGGCCACAGACAGAAGACAACGGCGGAGATGATCCCGAGCACCAGCCCGGCAGTGCCCATCCCGTTACTCGGCATGGCCTGCATCCCGGGCCACCCGTAGTAGCCCGCAGCCCCCGGCCCCGGCGGGTAGCCGTAGCCACCGGACCCGGGATAGCCGTACGGCACCGGCCCCGGCCCACCGGGCGCGATCGGCGGCGGCGGCACGGGCTCGCCATGGGCGGCGTAGGGCACGGACGCCGTGGGCCCCGGCGGGGCGAACGGGTTGACCGCCGGTGCCGAGGACGGCATGGACGTGACCGTCTGCTGATCATGCACGGACGGCGCGGGCCAGGCCGGCGGAACGTCCGAGACGACGGTGTGTCCAGGCCCCCCTGACGCCGGCCCCCCTGACGCCCCGCCCCCTGACCCGGAGGGAGCCACCGGAGGAGCCCACGGATCCGGAGAACCCCGCTCGCCCCTGGACGCCTTCCCGTCCCCCTTGTCCAACGAAGCACCCGACCCCCCGGCCGCCGCCTCCCCCGTCGCTTCCGCCCTCTGCGCGTCGTCGGACATACGCGGGCCCCCCTCTGTCGTACGTGCCGTCATGCTAAGGCCCGGGCATCACCGGCGCGGCCCCGGCATACGATGACCCCGAGTCACCGATCAGCCGATCACCCGCGTCCCGCCGACCGCACATCCGGCGGCGGACGACGCCGTTCCCGGGGAGGAACCTTGACCGACCGTCTCGTCGACGCCCGCGTCCCGCGCGACCTGCACGCCTTCATCGCCGGACTGCCCAAGGCCGAACTGCACGTCCACCACGTCGGCTCCGCCTCCCCCCGCATCGTCGCGGAACTCGCCGCCCGCCACCCCGACTCCAAGGTCCCCACGGACCCCGAGGCCCTGGTGGACTACTTCACGTTCACGGACTTCGCCCACTTCATCGACGTGTACCTGTCGGTCGTGGATCTGATCCGCACCCCGGAGGACGTCCGGCTGCTGACCTACGAGGTGGCCCGCGACCTGGCCCGCCAGCAGGTGCGCTACGCCGAGCTGACCATCACCCCGTTCTCCTCCACCCGCCGCGGCATCGAGGCCGGCGCCTTCATGGCGGCGATCGAGGACGCCCGCAAGGCGGCCGAGGCCGAGTTCGGGACCGTGCTGCGCTGGTGCTTCGACATCCCGGGCGAGGCCGGCCTGGAGGCCGCCGAGGAGACCACCCGGCTCGCCACCGACGACCGGCTGCGCCCGGAGGGCCTGGTCTCGTTCGGGCTCGGCGGACCCGAGATCGGCGTACCGAGGCCGCAGTTCGAGCCGTACTTCGACCGCGCGATCGCCGCCGGGCTGCACTCCGTGCCGCACGCCGGCGAGACCACCGGACCGGAGACGGTCTGGGACGCCCTGACCCACCTGCGCGCCGAGCGCATCGGGCACGGCACCAGCTCGGCACGGGACCCGAAGCTGCTCGCGCACCTCGCGGAGCACCGGATCCCGCTGGAGGTGTGCCCGACCTCCAACATCGCCACGCGCGCGGTCCGCACGATCGACGAGCACCCGATCAAGGAGTTCGCGAAGGCCGGCGTCGTCGTCACCATCAACTCCGACGACCCGCCCATGTTCGGCACCGACCTCAACAACGAGTACGCGGTCGCCGCCCGCCTCCTCGACCTCGACGAGCGTGGCCTGGCCGGCCTCGCCAAGAGCGCGGTGGACGCGTCCTTCCTCGACGAGCCCGGCAAGGCCCGCATCACGGCCGAGATCGACACGTACACCAGCGACTGGCTCGCCCCCTGAGCGCCGTGCCCCTCCCTGGGGCCCCCAGAATGTCCTCATGCAGAACGTGACCGCCGTCGCCCACCGCGGCGACCCCTACCGCGTCCGCGAGAACACGCTCGACTCCCTGCGCTCCGCGCTCCGACTGGGCGCGGACGCGGTGGAGATCGACGTACGCCTCACCAAGGACGGCGTGCCGGTGCTGCTGCACGACGAGACGCTGAAGCGGCTGTGGGAGCAGGACCGGCCGCTGCTCGCGCTGTCGGCGGCCGAGGTTCGGGGGCTCACGGCGGGCGGGGTGCCGACGCTGGAGGAGGCGCTGGCGGCGTGCGACGGGAGCCGGGTGATGCTCGACCTGCCGGGCACGCCCGATGTGCGGGCGGCTCGCCGGGTCGTGGACGTCGTCCGCGGGTGCGGGGCGCAGGACCGCGTGTACTACTGCGCGGGCGCCCCGGCCATGCTCGCCGTCCGCGCCGCCGACCCGGCCGCCGAGATCGCCCTGACCTGGACGACCCTGGCCCCGCCGCGCGCCGGCCTGCTCGACGCGGTACGCCCGCGCTGGCTCAACTACCGCTTCAGCCTGGTCGACCACGCCCTCGCCGGGCGCGTCCACCGCGCCGGCTACCTGCTGTCGGTCTGGACCCCGGACACCCGGCGCTCCCTCCGCCGCCTGCTCGACTGCGACGTCGACTCGATCACGACGAACCGCATCGACGTCCTCCTCGGCCTGCGCACCACCTAGACCCTGTCGTTTGGATCATCCCGGCGTCGCGGGGCATGGCACGCACTCCCCCACTGCCTCCTCCGCCTTGCAGCCGCACCCGCCATGCCCCGCTCGGGTCGGCCGAGAGGAACCGATCCTCACAGCCGAGCTGATCCAGACGACAGGGCCTGGGCACGCCCACCGGCGGACGCGAGCGGCGGTGCGATCGCCTGGGCGTCCGCCCCCTCCCCCACCCACAACCCGATCAGCAGCGCGGCGGTCGCCTCCAGCAGCCCGGCCCGGTCCAGTCCCCCGGCGTTCAGCGGCTCGCAGCCGAGGTCGCGTACAAGTCGTCGTACGACGGACAGGGCCGCCGCGTCGTCCCCGCACAACGGAACCGCCGGCGGGCCGCCGTCGAACACGGGCGGCGTCGTCCGCCACACGTCGACGTGGCAGAGGTTGAAGGCCTTGACCACGTGCGCGGCGGGGGCGGTGGCGGCGATGCGCTCGGCCGCCGCGGGACCGCCTGCCGTGAGCAGGCCGAAGCCCGGGCCGACCGGATTGGTGCAGTCGATCAACACCCGTCCGCGCAGCACCGGTTCGAGCGCGCCGACCACCTCGACCACCGCCCCGTAGGGAACCGCGAGCAGGACGGCGTCCGTCCCGGACTCGGCCGCCTCCCGAAGCCCGCCCGAGCGGCTCCCGGCGACCACCTCGTGCCCCGCCCGCCGCCACTGCGTCCCCAACGCGTCCGCCATACCGCCCGTACCGAGAATTCCGATTCGCATGTGCCTGACTGCAGGAAGCCGCTCGGGCACCATTCGGTACGTGACCACCGACCACGCGTTCCTCGCCGACTGCCGCGCCCGCCTCGCCTTCGATCTGCTCGCCAACACCTGGAACGCCGTGGCACTTTGGGCGCTGCGGCACGGGCCGGTGCGGCACGGCGAACTCCGCGACCGCATCGGCGGGATCAGCCAGAAGGTCCTCACCGAGACCCTGCGCCGACTCGAGTTCAACGAGCTCGTCGCGCGGCGGGCGTACGGCGGTGCTCCGCCGCGCGTCGAGTACGAACTCACCGCGCTGGGGCGGTCGCTGCTCGGCCCGATCGAGTCCTTCGGCGCCTGGGCCTTCGAGCACGGCGACGAGGTCATGGCGGCAGGACCGCTACGACGGTGACACGCGGGAGCGCTGAGCCACCGTCGCCGGGTCGGCCGGCGTCGCGCGGGTGACGTACTGCGGGACCGGCGCGGTGTCCTTGCCGTTGTCGCGGACCAGGCCGTAGCGGATGGCGCCCTGTGGAGGGCCGTACCGGACGTCGTCGTTCACCTTGTCCCAGCTGGACGGCATGACGGTCAGGCCGTAGGAGGCGCCGCGCTCGTTCTGGTGGAGGGTGACGGTGCCGTCGAGGTAGAAGTACTCGTTCTGCCACATCTGCTGGGTGCCGTCGGGCAGGACCGTGTAGCCGATGTCCGGGCCGCCCATGCCGGTGACGTAGCCCCGGTCGGAGCCGTCCCCGATGACGTCGTCCATGCGGCGGCCGCCTCCGGAGGCGACGTGGAAGATCTCGCCCTTGAGGCCGGTCCAGGTGGGCATGGCCAGCGCGCCGGGCCGGTCGTGCGGGGCGATCTGCCAGCGCACCAGGACATAGCCCTGCCCGCTGAGCGTGACGCTCTCGCCGCGGTGCTGCATGACGGCCTTCGCGCCCCAGGTGCTGGTGATGCCGGACTCGGGGCGGCGGGGCAGGGCGGCGGGCTCGGCGTTCGGGTCGGGGGCCTGGTCGGCGGCGTCGACGATCGTGCCGTACAGGTCGACCTTCCGGGTCCGGGACGGCGACGGTGAGGGTGAGGACATGGCCGACGGTGTGGCGGACGGCGTGGGCGACGGCGGGCGGGCCGTGCTCGCGGCCGTGGGGGCTGCCGCGCGCGACGGCGGGGCGTCGGGGGCCTGGGTGACGACGTACGCGCCGCCCGCGACGATCGTCGCGCCGGCCGTCACCGCCACGGCCGGCTGGGTGAGCGCGGCCATCACCTTCGCCGACCAGCCGACGGAGGTCGCCGCCGTCGCCGCGGCCGCCGTCTTGCCACCGAGGGCCAGGGAGAGGGTGAAGCCGACGGGGATCGGGACGAGCGCGATGCCTACGAGGAGCCGTTCCGCCGGTACGACCGCCTCGCGGGTGTCGCCGCAGTAGCCGCAGCCCCTGATGTGCCGGGCCAGCCGCTTGCGCCAGACCGAGTCGGGGCGGCCGTTCCAGCGGGCGGTCAGGTCGCGCAGGCCGGGGCAGGCGCTGTCCAGCGCCCGTACGATGCCGCGCGCGGTCTCCAGCCGTTCCTTCACCCGCTGGACGCGCACCGCGGCGTGCTGCCGGCTGATGCCGGCCGCGGCGGCCAGTTCGCGCCGGGTCAGCTCGCCCGCGACCTCCAGCCACCACAGCGACAGCAACTGCCGGTCCTCGTCGTCCAGCCAGCGCACCGCCTCCGCGACCTCGCGCCGCTGCCCCTCCAACTGGAGCCGCAGCACGGTGAGCTCGGCGAAGTCGGTGGCCTCGCGCGCGGCCGACTCCTCGAGCCGGTCGGGCTGCCTGCGGCGCGCCCGGTCCCGTATCTGCCGCATGGCGATGGCGACCAGCCAGGAGCGGAAGCTGTCCGGGTCCCGCAGCGAGCCGAGGTTGTCGACGGCCCGCAGCATGGTCTCCTGGACGACGTCGTCGACGTCGGCGTGGCCGTTCAGGGCCCGCCCGACCACGTTGTAGACCAGCGGCAGCCACCCCTCGACCAGCTCGTCCAGCGCCTGCCGGTCACCGGCCTGCGCCGCCGCGATGGTGGAGCGCCACTGCCTGCGGGCTCCCTCGTCCACGTGCGTCCTCTCCCAGGTCATGTGCTGCCCGTACGCACCTTCCAGCCTGACCAGCGCCGCTGGCTATATCAGAGATCACATTCCGCTTCCGGAGTGGAGCCGCGGTGAAGGGAACGGGGATAACACTTTTTCGGCAGTCGGCGCCGCGGCCCCGCCCCCGGTCCCGGTCCCGTAAGGGCGATCCCTTACAACACCCGTGTTCCGCAAGGCACTTGCTCCGGGCGCCCCCAGGGTCGAGCCCCTCCTCGCCGACGATTCGGCCCGGCCCGCCTCGCCCTGACGATGATCACAGACATCCCGTCGACTTCAGGAGCAGCAGATGCCCGTACGGCCGCTTCCCGCCCTCCTCACCTCCGCGCTCGCCCTTGCCCTGACCGCACTGCCACTGGCCGGGACGGCGTCCGCGCGGCCCGCGTCGTCCTCGTCGTCGTGCTCCGCGCGGGCGATCGAGGCCGCCACCCAGGACGGCCCGGACGTGAAGGCCCTGTGCGCCGCGCTCGCCGGACTGCCCGACAGGGACGCGACGGCCGCGCTGATCCGCGTGGGCGGCAAGGGGAGCTGGCACGGGGTGGCCGGAGTGCGGGACATGCGAACCGGGGCGCCCGCGCTGGAGAACGCCCGCTTCCGCGCCGGTTCGACGACGAAGATCGTGACCTCGGCGATCGTGCTGCAGCTCGCCGCCGAGGGGCGGATCTCCCTCGACGGGACCGTGCAGCAGTACCTGCCCGGCCTGCTCACGAAGGACTTCGCGCCGATCACCGTGCGCCAGCTGCTGAACTTCACCAGCGGTCTCCAGCCGGGCGCCTCCCTCGGCGAGGACGTCGACGACGGCTACGAGCACCGCTTCGAGACGCTGACCCCGGAGGAGGTGGTGGCCGCGTCGGTCGCCAAGGGCCCCGACCCCGACCACGCGCCCGGCGAGCACCAGCGGTACGGCAACATCCACTACACCGTGCTGGGCATGCTGATCGAGAAGGTCACCGGCGACTCGTACGCCCACCAGGCGGCCGTACGGATCTTCCGCCCGCTCGGCATGCGGCACACCTCCTTCCCGGCCGGCCCGGACCCCCGCATCCACGGTCCGCACAACCGCGGCTACGACTGGATCGACGGCAAGCTCGTCGACGTGACCGAGTGGAACATGTCCGACCGGTTCGCGGCCGGCGACATGATCTCGACGACGGCGGACCTGGAACGACTGCTGTTCGCGCTGTTCCGCGGCCGGGTCGTGCCCGAGCCGCAGCTGAAGGAGATCTTCACGGTCCCGGACATCGACGGGGCCACCATGAGTGCCGGATTGCAGCGTTTCGAGCTGAACGGCAAGGTCATCTGGGCCAAGACGGGCGCCCGCCCCGGCTATCACACCGTCGTCGCGGCCACCCGGGACCTGTCCCGCACGGTGGTCTACTCGGTCAACTCGACCGACGCGAAGGGCGACGGCCTGGCCATCGCCCAGCGCTTCGCCTTCCCGGCGTTCAACCGCTGACGACGGCGGCCCCGGCGGGCGCTGCCGGCACGCTCGCCGTCAGCGCCTCCAGCCGCTTGATCTTCTTCCGTACGGCGTACAGCGGGATGACCCCGAAGACGCCGAAGGACATGTCGATCACCGACCACCAGAAGGGGATGCCGCGCATCGGCCCGCAGACGAGGGCGAGCGGGACGATGCCGGCGCAGGCGATCATCCCGAACTCGACGACCCAGATGTTGCGGACCGGGTCGCGGTAGGGACCGTAGAAGGCGACGGCGATGACGAGATGCGCGAAGGCCAGCCAGTCCGTGCCATAGAGGAGGAAGGGGTGGTCGGCGTCGGCGGCGTCGAGACCACGCCGCACCCGCTCGATCCAGTCCATGAGGCCGGGCAGGTGCTCCGGCACCGACAGGGCGCGCAACAGGTCCTCGGTCCAGCGCAGTTCATGGACGAGGGGGAAGGCCGTGGCGCCGCTGAGCACCAGGCAGACGACGAAGAAGACCAGCCAGACGCGGATGCCCTTGAGCAGGGCGGCTCTGTCGCTCATGGGGTCAGCGTACGCCTGCGATTGAACACGTTCAAAAAGAGCCCTGCCCTTTCCGCCCGCCCCCGGCCTCCGTTGTTCAGCCAGGGCCGGACCAGTCCTACGATGTGCGCGGCGAACGGAGGAATCATGGCCCTGGACTTGAGCGGGCGGGCCTATCGCGCACAGCGGTGGGCGGCGCGGACGGCGTTGGCCGCCGCGGGGCTCGCGGTGCTGGTGCCGCTCGCGTACGGCGGCGTCGGCGGGGTTCTGCTGCTGGTGGCCGGGGCGGCGGGCCTGGGCCTCAGCGCGATCGCGGTGTGGTGGACGCTGACCCTGCGCGGCCCGCTGCGCTGGGCGGCGGCCGTGGTGGCCCTGGCGCTGCCGGCCGCCCTCATCGCCCTGTTCGCGGCCACCCTGTTCTGGTCGCTGCTGGCGTCCGTGGCGCTGTGGGCTGTGGCCGTCTGGAGCGGTCGGTACGCGCTGCGGGGCACGGGCAGCTCCCGGGTGCGGGTGATGCGGGAGCGCAAGGCGCCGCCGCCGCAGCGGCCGTACCTGATCATGAACCCGCGCTCGGGCGGCGGGAAGGTGGTCCGCTTCGCACTCCAGGAGAAGGCCGAGCGCCTCGGCGCCCGCGTCATCCTGCTCGACCCCGACGAGCAGCAGGACGTCACCGCCCTGGCCCGCAAGGCCGTGGACGAGGGCGCGGACCTGCTGGGCGTCGCGGGCGGTGACGGCACCCAGGCGCTGGTCGCGGCCGTCGCCGTCGCGTACGACATCCCGTTCCTGGTGATCAGCGCCGGCACCCGCAACCACTTCGCCATGGACCTGGGCCTCGACCGCGAGGACCCCTCCACCTGCCTCGACGCGCTCACCGACGGCGTGGAACTCCGCGTCGACCTCGGCTACGCGGGCGGCCGGCCCTTCGTCAACAACGCGTCCTTCGGGGCGTACGCGGCCATCGTGCAGAGCCCCGGCTACCGCGACGACAAGATCGGCACCAGCCTGGAGCTGCTGCCCGGCCTGATCACCCGCCAGCAGGGCCCGCGGCTCACCGCCCGCGCGGCGGGCAGAACCCTCGACGCTCCGCATGCCGTGCTGGTCAGCAACAACCCCTACCGCACGGACGACCCCTTCGGCCTCGGCCGCCGCGACCGCCTCGACGCCGCGGTCCTCGGCGTCCTCGGTATCAGGGTGGACAACGCGGCCGAGGTCGCAGGGCTGCTCCTCGATCCCGCGCCGGGCGGCCTCACCATCCTGACCGCGCCCGAGGTGGTCATCGAAGCCGACCGCGAGGAGATCGAGGCCGGCATCGACGGCGAGGCCCTCGTCCTCCCGGCCCCGGTCCACTGCCGTATCGCCCCCGGCGCCCTACGCGTCCGAGTCCCCCGCAAACGCCCCGGCGTCCCGCAGCCCGTTCCCCGCCTGGACTGGCGCCGACTGCGCAAACTGGCGGCGACGGTGGGGCGGACGGCGGCGGTGCATCATCGGCACTGGGGATGAGGGCTCCTTACAACCCCGCGATGGCGTTCCATCGCTTGGCGAACCCCACCCGCTCCTCGGACGTGATGTCCCGCGCGATGGCCAGCCGTTCACGCATCGCCGAGTCCGGGAAGATCAGCGGGTCCTCGGCCAGCGCGGCCGTCTCCTCGTCCTTGGCGGAGGCGAGCACGTCCCGGGCGGCCGGGACGGGGCAGACGTAGTTGACCCAGGCGGCCAGTTCGGCGGCGACCTCGGGCTCGTAGTAGTAGTCGACCAGCCGCTCGGCGTTGGTCTTGTGGCGGGCCAGGTTGGGGATCATCAGTGACTCCGACCACAGCTCGGCGCCCTCCTCGGGGACGACGAAGCGGATGTCGGGGTCGTCGGCCTGGAGCTGGATGACGTCACCGGAGTAGGCCTGGCAGGCCAGTACGTCGCCGCTCGACAGGTCCTTGATGTAGTCGTTGCCGGTGAAGCGGCGGATCTGTCCCTTGCCGACCTGCTCCTCGACCTGGTCGCAGATCCGGTGGAAGTCGTCCGCCGTCCACCGGGTGATGTCGACGCCGTTGCCCTGCATGAGCAGCGCGAAGGCCTCGTCGAGACCGGAGAGGAGCGTCACCCGGCCCTTAAGGTCGCCGGCCCACAGTTCGGAGACGCCGCGTATGTCGCGGCCCAGCCGACGGCGGTTGTACGCGATGCCCGTGATGCCGGACTGCCATGGCACGGTGAACTTCCGCCCGGGGTCGAAGGCCGGTGAACGCAGCAGCGGGTCCAGGTACTCGGTCACGTTCGGCTGGCGCGCCCGGTCCATCTCCTGCACCCAGCCCAGCCGTACGAACCGGGCGCACATCCAGTCACTGATGACGATGAGGTCGCGGCCGGTGCGCTGGTGGTTCATCAGGGCGGGGCTGATCTTGCCGAAGAACTCGTCGTTGTCGTTGATCTCCTCGACGTACTCGACGGAGATCCCGGTGCGCTTCTCGAACGCCTCCAGCGACGGCCGCCGCGTCTCGTCCGCGTCGTCCGTGTCGATGTACAGCGGCCAGTTCGCCCAGGTGAGCCGCTTGTCGGTGGCGGAGAGATCGGCGGCGGCCCGGTCGGCGGGCGGAACGTACGCGGCGGGCACACCACAACCGGCGAGCCCGCCCGACAGCGCACCCGCACCGAGGGTGCGCAGCAGGGTCCGGCGGGACAGCGGGGAGTTGCTCGGAGGGAGAGCCATTGCCGCAGCATGCCGCCACGACCGACGGCCGGGCAATCGACGTCCCGTCGAGCGGAACGGCGCCTGCCCGACACCTTGTCGATCACGCCCTGAAGGGGCGCGGGGCTGTATCGATATGCGGCTCCGCCGCGTGTGCGCGACCAGCCCCCACGCCCCCGCAGCCGAAATCCGACCGCCGGCCTACGGTCTACGGTCTACGCGTCCAGCGACGTCATCACATGCTTGATCCGCGTGTAGTCATCGAACCCGTAAGCCGAAAGGTCCTTGCCGTACCCCGACTTCTTGAACCCGCCATGCGGCATCTCCGCGACCAGCGGAATGTGCGTGTTGATCCACACGCACCCGAAGTCCAGCTTCTTCGACATCCGCATCGCCCGCCCGTGGTCCTTCGTCCACACGGACGAAGCCAGCGCGTACTCCACGCCGTTGGCCCACTCGACGGCCTGGTCCTCGTCCGAGAAGGACTGGACGGTGATGACCGGCCCGAAGACCTCCTTCTGGACGATCTCGTCGTCCTGCTTCAGCCCGGAGACCACGGTCGGCGCGTAGAAGTACCCCTTCTCACCGACCTGGTGGCCGCCGGCCTCGACCTTGGCGTGGGCGGGCAGCCGGTCGATGAACCCGGAGACCTGCTTGAGCTGGTTGGGGTTGTTGAGCGGGCCGAAGAGCACGTCCTCGTCGTCCGGCTGACCGGTCTTCGTGTCGGCGGCGGCCTTCGCGAGCGCCTGCACGAACTCGTCGTGGATGGCCTCCTGTACGAGCACGCGCGTGGCGGCCGTACAGTCCTGCCCGGCGTTGAAGAAGCCGGCGACGGAGATGTCCTCCACGGCCTTGGCGATGTCGGTGTCGTCGAAGACCACGACCGGCGCCTTGCCGCCCAGCTCCAGGTGGACCCGCTTGAGGTCCTTGGAGGCCGACTCGGCGACCGACATGCCGGCGCGCACGGAGCCGGTGATGGACGCCATCGCCGGGGTCGGGTGCTCGACCATGAGGCGGCCGGTGTCGCGGTCGCCGGTGATGACGTTGAAGACGCCCTTGGGCAGGATCGCGCCGATGATCTCGGCGATCAGGACCGTCGACGCCGGAGTCGTGTCGGACGGCTTCAGGACGACCGTGTTGCCCGCCGCGATCGCAGGCGCGAACTTCCACACGGCCATCATCATCGGGTAGTTCCAGGGCGCGACCTGCGCGCACACACCGACCGGCTCACGGCGGACGATCGAGGTCAGGCCCTCCATGTACTCACCGGCCGAGCGGCCCTCGAGCATCCGCGCCGCACCCGCGAAGAAGCGGATCTGGTCCACCATCGGCGGGATCTCCTCGGACCGCGTGAGTCCGATCGGCTTGCCGGTGTTCTCCACCTCGGCCGCGATGAGCTCCTCGGCCCGCTCCTCGAACGCGTCCGCGATCTTCAGCAGGGCCTTCTGCCGCTCGGCGGGGGTCGTGTCACGCCAGCCGGGGAAGGCCCTCGCGGCGGCCTCCATCGCGGCGTCGACGTCCGCCTGCCCGGACAGCGGCGCGGTCGCGTACGCCTCGCCCGTCGCGGGGTTGACCACGTCGGTGGTCCGTCCGTCGGCGGCGTCCCGGAACTCACCGTCGATGTAGTTGCGCAGACGACGCAGCTCGGTGCTCACTGCCGGCCTCCTGTCAGGTCTCACTGCTACTGGCTGTCAGTCCTGGTTGTCCAGTTACTGAGACACCCACCCTAGTCGGCCGAGCCACGTTTTCAACACCCCCGATCGCGCCAAGGCTGCGAAATCCGCAAGTCTCAGTCTCGTAAACAACGAATTTCATCGCTTCGGCCTTGCGGAACTGTCGAGACGTCGTGCACAGTGACGTCGTGGCCAGTCGAAGCGCAGAGCACAGGGACTCCCGCGAGTCCAGGAACGGCGGCGGTCCCCAGCTGGACTCCGTCTCCCTCGCCATCATCGAACAACTTCAGGAGGACGGCCGCCGGCCGTACGCCGCCATCGGCAAGGCCGTGGGCCTGTCCGAGGCGGCCGTGCGCCAGCGCGTCCAGAAGCTGCTCGACCAGGGCGTGATGCAGATCGTCGCCGTCACGGACCCGCTCACCGTGGGCTTCCGCCGGCAGGCGATGGTCGGTGTCAACGTCGAGGGCGATGTGGAGTCGGTCGCCGACGCGCTGACCGCCATGTCCGAATGCGAGTACGTGGTGATGACCGCCGGGTCCTTCGACCTGATGGTGGAGATCGTCTGCGAGGACGACGACCACCTCCTGGACGTCATCAACCGCCGCATCCGGGCCCTCCCCGGCGTGCGCTCGACCGAGAGCTTCGTCTACCTCAAGCTCAAGAAGCAGACCTACATGTGGGGAACCCGATAACCGTGAGGACCCGATAACCGTGAGCAGCAACAGCCCTCAGGACCTCAGCAGGACCG
This sequence comes from Streptomyces sp. V4I8, assembly GCF_041261225.1. Taxonomy (GTDB): domain Bacteria; phylum Actinomycetota; class Actinomycetes; order Streptomycetales; family Streptomycetaceae; genus Streptomyces. Next base: position 7,329,275 of record NZ_JBGCCN010000001.1, on the reverse strand, counting down.
CGTACGACCACTTGTGGATGCACTTCACGCGTATGTCCTCGTACGAGAAGTCCCCCGTCCCGACCATCGTCCGGGGCGAGGGCACCTACATCTACGACGACAAGGGCAAGCGCTACCTCGACGGCCTCGCCGGCCTGTTCGTGGTGCAGGCCGGGCACGGCCGGGTCGAGCTGGCCGAGACCGCGTTCAAGCAGGCGCAGGAGCTGGCGTTCTTCCCGGTGTGGTCCTACGCCCACCCGAAGGCCGTGGAGCTGGCGGAGCGGCTGGCCCACGAGGCGCCGGGCGACCTCAACAAGGTGTTCTTCACCACCGGCGGCGGTGAGGCGGTCGAGACCGCCTGGAAGCTCGCCAAGCAGTACTTCAAGCTGGTCGGCAAGCCCACCAAGTACAAGGTGATCTCCCGTGCGGTGGCGTATCACGGCACCCCGCAGGGCGCCCTGTCGATCACCGGCCTGCCGGGCCTGAAGGCCCCCTTCGAGCCGCTGGTCCCCGGCGCGCACAAGGTCCCGAACACCAACATCTACCGCGCCCCGCTCTTCGGCGACGACCCGGAGGCCTTCGGCCGCTGGGCCGCCGACCAGATCGAGCAGCAGATCCTCTTCGAGGGCCCGGACACGGTCGCCGCGGTCTTCCTGGAGCCGGTGCAGAACGCGGGCGGCTGCTTCCCGCCCCCGCCCGGCTACTTCCAGCGGGTGCGCGAGATCTGCGACCAGTACGACGTCCTGCTGGTGTCCGACGAGGTCATCTGCGCCTTCGGCCGCCTGGGCACGACGTTCGCCTGCGACAAGTTCGGCTACGTCCCGGACATGATCACCTGCGCCAAGGGCATGACGTCCGGCTACTCCCCCATCGGCGCCTGCATCATCTCCGACCGCCTGGCCGAGCCGTTCTACAAGGGCGACAACACCTTCCTGCACGGCTACACCTTCGGCGGCCACCCCGTGTCGGCCGCGGTGGGCCTGGCCAACCTCGACCTCTTCGAGCGCGAGGGCCTCAACCAGCACGTCCTCGACAACGAGGGAGCCTTCCGCGCCACCCTGGAGAAGCTCCACGACCTGCCGATCGTCGGCGACGTCCGCGGCAACGGCTTCTTCTACGGCATCGAGCTCGTCAAGGACAAGGCGACGAAGGAGTCCTTCAACGACGAGGAGACCGAGCGGGTCCTCTACGGCTTCCTCTCCAAGGCGCTGTACGACAACGGCCTGTACTGCCGTGCCGATGACAGGGGTGACCCGGTCGTCCAGCTCGCGCCGCCGCTGATCTCCAACCAGGAGACGTTCGACGAGATCGAGCAGATCCTGCGGGCGACCCTGTCGGAGGCGTGGACCAAGCTCTAGCCTCCGGCAGTTCGACAGAACTCCGGCCTTCGACGGTACGACGGCGGGGGTGCACCCGTAGGAGTGAGAAGGGTGCACCCCCGCCGCGTGCTGTCCGGCGTTCCGGTCCCGGATCCTTAGCGTGCCTGGTAACCGATCGGCCCTGTCTTCGTTCCCCCGCACGGGGGAACGGCACGGGAACTACGGATCTGACGAGGTGTACGCCCATGGAGGCTCCGCCGGACAACGACGTGCTCTGGGCACGCGCGCTGCACTTCACGCACCGCGACGGCTCCCCCGCGCTCGGCGGGGTCTCGCTCGGTGTGCGCGAGGGCGAGATCCTCGCCGTCACCGGCCCGCGCGGCAGCGGCAAGACGGCTCTCCTGAGGTGTCTGTCCGGCCTGCTCCCGGCGCGGGGCGGCGAAGTCTGGTTCAACAGCCTCCCGGTGCACACCATGGGCGCGCCGGCCCGCGAACGCCTCCGCCGCGACCGGTTCACCTGGATCGACCCGATCCCGACGCTCGTCCCCGAACTGAATGTCTGGGAGAACGCCGCCCTCCCCCTGATGCTGCGCGGCACCAGCCGCCGCCGCGCCAAGACGGCCGCGCTGGAGTGGCTGAACCGCCTGGACGTCGGCGAGTCGGCCCGCAAGCGCCCGCACCAGCTGGTCCAGGCCGAACGGCAGCGCGTCTGCATCGCCCGGGCGCTGGCCCCCTCACCCACGGTCCTGTTCGCCGACGAACCGACGGCCCCCCTGCACCGCGCCGACCGCGCACACGTCCTGCGCGCCCTGACGACAGCGGCCCGCTCGCACGGCATCACGGTCGTCCTGGCCACGTACGACGTGGAGAACGCGGCCTTCGCCGACCGCACGATCGCGCTCCTGGACGGGCGGCGCGTCAACACGGTGCACCTGCCTCCGGTCACCGCGACGGAAGGCCGGGCCGCGTGCTCGCTCTCCGTCTGACCCGAAGCGCCCGGCCCGCCGTACAGCTGCGCCGCCTGCTCGTGACGGCGGCCTCGGCGGGCACGGGCTTCCTGCTGCTCTGCGCCCTGGGCTACGCCATGTCCCACGCCGACGCCGGCGCGTCGGTCCTGCGCCTGGCCTGGTGCGTCCCCCCGCTGGCCGCGACGATCCACCTCGCGGTGGCGGTGGCCCGCACCGATCCCGGGACCAGGCCCGGCCCCGGTCTGGCGGCGATCGGCCTGGGCCCGGCCCGCCTGATGCTGGTCTCGGCCACCACCACGGCCCTGTCCTGCACCCTCGGCTCGATGCTCGCGCTGCTGGTCTTCCTCCACCTGCGAGGCGATCTGACGGGCATGCCCTTCGACGGCGCGGCCGCGCAGTTCCTGGCAGCGGACAGCCCCCTCCCCCTGCCGGCCGCCCTGACCCTGCTCACCCTGGTACCGGCGATCGCGTCGACGACGGTGGCCTTCGCGCTCCGGCCCAAGGAGCTCGGCCCCACCGGGGCACGGGGCGCCCAGGGGAGGTCGTACCGCCGCTTCGGGGCGCACGGCAGGTCGGTGGCACGGGAGACGTTCGGGGCGTACGGGCGGTTCGGGGCACGCCGGCGAGGCGCTCCGGAGAAAGGCGGCACCCCGCCGGAGCAGGCGAGTGAGCAGACGGGCGAACCGGCGAGTGAGCACGCGAGCGAGCAGGCGGACGAACCGGCCACCGCCCCGGCCGCCCCCGAGGTGACCGCGGAAGCGCTGGACCACATGGCCCACCTCCCAGCCCCCCGCAAACCCCCCGCCGGCCTCCCCTGGGGCATCGCCATCGTCGCCGCGGGCCTGGCCGTGGAGGCCTACGCCGCCCGCGCGGCAAGCGGCGCTCTCACCCTCCCCTCCGCCCTGCCCAGCGGCCCCGCCGGAGTACTGGCCGGCTGGCTTCTGACCGCGCTCGGGCTGGCCCTGGCCGCCCCCGGCCTCACCCACCTCTGCGGCCGTCTCCTCCAGGCCGCGCGCCCGGGCGCCGTCCGGCTCCTGGCCGGCCGTGTCCTCATGGCGGAAGCTACCCGCATCGGCCGCCCCCTCGGCGTCGTCTGCGCCGTGGCCTCCACGGCGTACGCCATCGCCCCCCTCTCCGCCTCGGCGGCCACCGCCACCGTCGGCCCGCTCAGCACCCTCGGCGCCACCGTGGTCACCGGCTGCACCGTGGCCACCCTCCTCACGGCCGCCGTGGAGGCCAAGCAGGCCCGCGCCGACACCACGGCCGCGCTGCTCCGGCTCGGCGCCCCCGCCACGCTGCTCCGCAGCGCGGCGGTCCTGCGCGCCGGTGCCCTGCTCGCCTTCTTCTGCCCGCTCATCCTGATCGTGGCCGAGCTGGCCGCGCTGCCCCTGGCAGCACGCTGAAGCCGGAAAACTCGTACGAAAAAAATCTCCGCCCGGCGATGAGTTCCGCTCGGACCCCCGGTCTACCCCATCGAACAGCAGCCACCCCGATGGGAGAGACCACGATGACCGCCCCCGCGTACCAGCAGATGATCTTCCTGAACCTGCCCGTGAACGACCTCGACGCCTCGAAGAAGTTCTTCACGGAGCTCGGTTACTCGCTCAACCCGCAGTTCAGCGACGAGAACGCGGCCTCCGTCGTGATCAGCGACACCATCGTCGCGATGCTGCTCACCAAGTCGTTCTACTCGACCTTCACCAAGAAGGAGATCGCGGACGCCTCGAAGACGAGCGAGGTGCTGATCTGTCTGAGCGCCGAGAGCCGCGAGAAGGTCGACGAGCTGGTCGAGAAGGCCGTCGCGGCCGGCGGCACGGCCTCGGACCAGGTCCAGGACCCCGGCTTCATGTACGGCCGCGCCTTCGACGACCTCGACGGCCACACCTGGGAGGTCGTCTGGATGGACCCGTCGGCCATCGAGGGCTGACGCCGGCCACCCCGTCCACGGTACCCAGGGGCCCCTAGCATGGGCGGGTGCAGACGATGCCCGCCCATGCGGCCCACCACAACGACCGTGAGATAGAGACGCTGGAGGAGTTCGACGCGACCGTCTCGGCGCGCGGCTCCCTCGCCGGATTCCGCGTCCAGGCCGTCGATCTGACGGACCGTACGCGCGAACTGCTCGGCACCGACACGGCGGGCGCCCTCTTCCTCGGCTGCCCGATGCGCGAGGAGGCGGCGGCCAAGATCCGCACGGACGGCGCCCTCGTCTTCCCGCCGGTCCCGGGTCTGCCCTTCGACCCGTACCGCGGCCTGGTCTACTCCCCCGACGAACTCTTCGCCTCCCTGGCGGCGGACGGCTACGAGAGCACGCCCGACGCCCAGGCGTACGCCTGGTTCCAGCGCACCAAGGCGGACGGCGACATCTACGCCTCCATGCTCCGCGCGGTCCACGACGACTCGATATCGGACGCGCTCGACGAACTCCTTTCCGGCGCACGGGTGGTGGGCGTCATGGGCGGCCACGCGATGCGGCGCGGCACGGAGGCGTACGAGGGTGCCGCGCGGCTCGGCCGGGAGCTGGCCCGCGCCGGTCTCACGGTCGCCACCGGCGGCGGGCCGGGCGCGATGGAAGCGGCCAACCTCGGCGCGTACGCCGCCCCGTACGACGAGGAGATGCTCACCGAAGCGCTGCGGCTCCTGGCGAAGGCCCCCCTGTTCACGCCCTCGATCACCGAGTGGGCCACGGCGGCCTTCGAGGTGCGTGCCCGCTGGCCGAAGGGCGGCCGCTCCGTCGGCATCCCGACCTGGTTCTACGGCCATGAGCCGCCGAACCCCTTCGCCTCCCACCTCGCCAAGTACTTCGCCAACGCCACCCGCGAGGACGGCCTCCTGGCCCGCTCGAACGCGGGTGTCGTCTTCCTGCCGGGTGCCGCCGGCACCGTTCAGGAGATCTTCGACAACGCGACGCCGAACTACTACGAGTCGCGCGGCGAGCCGACGCCGATGGTGCTCGTGAACCGGGCCCACTGGACGGAGAAGTTGCCGACCTGGCCGCTGCTGCAGGCCCTCGCCCGGGAGCGGTCGATGGAGTCCCGGATCGCCCTCGTCGACCGGATCGAGGAGGCTCCGGAGGCGCTGAAACGTCTCAGCGATTAATAAGAGGGCAAAGCCAACGGCTGTGGGCTGCATATGCGTTGACACTGCTTATGCCACGCTTATAAACCTGTGAGACTCCTGGGGACGGTGATGTCACGTCACCGCCTCGTTCAACCCCCCTCAGTGATGCAACTCGTAAGGACAAAAGTGTCCATAAACCGCCGTACTGTCGCGCGTTCCGTGCGCGCTCTTGGTGTTGCCTCCGCCTCGGCCGCGCTCGCGCTCGGCCTCGCGGGCAACGCGCTCGCGTGCAACATCAGTGAATTCTCCGCCGAAGCCAAGTGCGACGGCGACAAGGGTGTCATCACGGTCACCGACGTGGACCCCAGCGGCGTCCCGGCGACCGTCAGCGTCTTCCTGCAGAACAACGGCGCCGACCTGAAGAAGGTCGGCGAGCAGGTGGTCAAGGGCTCGCGCGAGGGTGTCACCATCACCTTCGCCGAGGACTGGAAGCCGGACGCCGAGTACCGCGTCCACATCAAGGCCGCCGGCTATGTCGACGAGGACATCAAGCCGAACCTGACGACGCCGTCCACGGCCTGCAAGAAGACCGAGGAGGAGCCGCCGGCTCCGTCGGACACCCCGACCCCGTCGGACGCCGCCTCGGCCCCGGCCGAGGAGACCGACTCCCCGACCCCGACGCCCTCGGAGAGCGAGAGCACCACCCCCGCGGACACGGCGAGCAGCGCCCCGTCCCCGGCGGCCGGTGACTCCAACCTCGCCGAGACCGGCGCGAACTCCAACACCGGCCTGATCGCCGGCATCGCGGTCGCCCTGGTCGCGGTCGGTGGCGGCGCGGTCTTCTTCGGCCTGCGCCGTCGCGGGGCGAGCAGCGACCGCTGACACGCCCGTTGAGCAATGCCCTTGTGGCCCGTCCCCCTCACCGGGGGCGGGCCTTCGGCATACCGGGCGACCTCACCCGAAGGTCGCCCGCTCCAGCCAGAACTCCAGCAGCTCCCGCTCGCCGAGCACCTCCACCTCGGGGCTGTCCAGCGGCAGCCGACGGTAGAAGGCGAGCAGTACGGCGGTGAGGGGGCCGCGGAGTGCGACGGTCGCCTTCTCGTGGCCGCGCCGCCAGTTGATGACGTCCTCGGCGAGGTCGACAACCCACTCCGCGTGGACGCCGGGGGTGTTGTCCGTCGCGTGCAGATGGATGCTGCTCCCCGGCCGCCGCAGCTCCCGCGCCGGGTCGTCCGGCAGCGTCCGCTGCGCCCACTCCACGATCTCCAGCCACTCGTCGATCGCGTCGGCGGCGATGTCCGGGGCAACGTCGTAGGGCTGTCCCGCGGCGAGCGTCGCGTCCGCGCGGTGGACGGTGACCTCGTGGGTCATACGGCGGGCCCAGAACCCGGCGTTGAGGACCCCGGCCCACCCCCACACCTCGGCGTCCGGCCCGGCCTCCCGCAGTGCTCCGACGATCATCTCGCCGGTCTCCGCCAGCCAGGCGTCCAGAGCGGCGGGGTCGCCCTTCTCGTCCGGGCCTCCGGCGAGAGGGACCTTCTCCTCGGGGATCTCCTCCTGCGCCCGTGTCCGCACCATCAGTTCCACCCAGCGCAGGGCGCCGCCCGTATGCCGCACGAGCTGTTCCAGCGACCAGTCCGGGCAGGTCGGCACGGTGGCCGACAGGTCGGCACCGGAGGTCACCACTGCTCTCAACAGGCCGACCTGGTGGGCGATTTCGTCGCAGTAGCGATCATGCGGGAGTGACGTCATGTCCCGCACTGTATGGTCCGGGCGATCAGCCCAGCACGACAATTTCCGCCACGTCGAACTCCACGCCGACCTCGTCCCCGACCTCGGGGGCGTCCCGCAGCGCACACGCGGCTTCGAGGCGCGGCGCGTCCTCCGGCTGGAGGTGCAGGGCGACATGCGTGCCCTTGAACGTCCGCGCGCCGACCGTGCAGCGCAGCCCCGCGTCGGCGGCGACAAGCCGCACACCGGCCGGCCGTACGAGCAGTGTGCGCGTGCCCTGCGCGGCGCCCTCGCCCACCGGCAGCTTGCCCCAGGGCGTGTCCGCGGCCTCCCCGGCCACGGTGCCCTCGACCACGTTATCGAACCCGAGGAAGCGCGCCACGAACTCGTCCACCGGCCGCTGCCACACCTCCAGCGGCGTGCCGGTCTGGGCGATCCGCCCGTCCCGCATCACCACGACCCGGTCGGCGAGCGCGAAGGCCTCGCCCTGGTCGTGCGTCACCGCCAGCACCGTGGTGCCCAACCGGCCGAACAGCTCGCGGAGTTCGACGACAAGGCGCTCCCGCAGCGAGCGGTCGAGCTGCCCCAGGGGCTCATCCAGCATCAGCAGCCGCGGCCGGGGGGCGAGCGCGCGGGCCAGCGCCACGCGCTGCTGTTCCCCGCCGGAGAGCGAGGCGACGGCCCGGCGGGCGGCGCCCGGCAGTCCGACCAGGTCGAGCAACTCCCGTACCCGCTCGGCCTGTTCACCCTTCGAGGCACCATGCATCCGCGCCCCGAAGGCCACATTGCCGCCGACGTCCCGCTGCGGGAACAGCTGATGGTCCTGGAACATCAGGCCGACGCCCCGCTTGTGCGCGGGCACCCCGGCCTGGTCCCGCCCGTCGAGCGACACCTGCCCGGCATCGAGGGGTTGCAGCCCCGCCACCGCCCGCAGCAGGGTCGACTTTCCGCTGCCGCTCGGCCCGAGCACGCACACGATCTCGTGCTCGGCGACATCGAGGTCGACGGCGTCCAGCACGGCCCGCCCGCCGAAGCGTACGGTCGCGCCCGCCAGACTCAACAGCATCTAGAACTCCCCCGTCCGATCCGTTCGCAGCCGCTCCAGCACCAGCAGCGCCACCGCGCACACCACCATCAGTACCGTCGAAAGGGCCATCGCCTGGCCGTAGTTGAGCTCGCCGGCGCGCCCCAGCAGCCGCGCGACGGCGACCGGCAGCGTCGGGTTGTCGGGCCGGGCGATGAACACGGTCGCCCCGAACTCGCCGAGCGACACCGCGAAGGCGAACCCGGCGGCGATCAGCAGCGCCCGCCGCACCATGGGCAGATCCACCTCACGCCAGACCCGCCAGGGCGAGGCCCCCAGCACCGAGGCCGCCTCGCGCAGCCGCTGGTCGACGGCCCGCAGCACGGGCAGCATGGTCCGTACGACGAAGGGCACCCCGACCAGCGCCTGGGCCAGCGGCACGAGGATCCAGGTACTGCGGAGGTCCAGCGGCGGCTCGTCCAGCGCGATCAGGAACCCGAACCCGACCGTCACCGCGGACACCCCGAGCGGCAGCATCAACAGCGCGTCGAAGCCCCGTACGAACCGGCCGGCGTCCCGTCGGGTCAGCGCAGCCGCGGCCAGCCCGCCGATCAGCACGGCGATGAGGGTGGCGACGACGGCGTACTGGAGCGAATTGCCGATCGCCTCGATCGGCGCGACGAGGAAGACCCCGCCGTCGGCGTCGGTCAGCGCCCGGTAGTAGCCGAAGTCGGGCGCGTCCAGCGAGCGCTGCACCAGCACGGCCAGCGGCAGCAGCAGGAGGACGACGATGACGGCCAGGACACCGGCCAGCAGCGCCCACTGCCCCGCCCCGCGCGGTCGCCGCGCGGTCACCGACGCGTCCACCAGGCGCAGGGCGCTCTCCCGTCGCCGTACCGTCCAGGCGTGCACGGCGAGGATCGCGCCCACCGCGAGGAACTGGATGATCGTCAGGACGGCTGCGGTGGACAGGTCGAAGATCTCGGAGGTCTGCCGGTAGATCTCCACTTCGAGGGTCGAGAAGGCCGGGCCGCCGAGGATCTGCACCACACCGAAGGAGGTGAAGGTGAACAGGAAGACCATCAGCGCGGCGGCGGCCACGGCGGGCGCGAGGGCCGGGAGGGTGACCTGACGCCAGGCTTTGAGGGGCGACGCCCCGAGCATCCGCGCGGCCTCCTCCTGCCGCGGGTCCAGCTGCGCCCAGAGGCCGCCGACCGTCCGTACGACGACCGCGTAGTTGAAGAAGACGTGCGCGAGCAGGATGGCCCACACAGTGGTGTCCAGCCGTACGCCCCAGAGCTCGTCGAGGAGTCCGCCGCGGCCTAGGAGCGCGAGGAACGCCGTACCGACGACGACCGTCGGCAGCACGAAGGGGACGGTCACGACGGCGCGCAGGATCTGTTTGCCGGGGAAGTCGAAGCGGGCGAAGACGTAGGCGCCCGGCAGCGCGATCAGCAGGGTCAGCGCGGTGGAGGCGAGGGCCTGCCAGGTAGTGAACCACAGGACGTGCCGGATGTCGGACTGCCCGAGCACGTCCGCGAGGCGCCCGAACTGCCATACCCCGTCCACCTGCAGACCGCGCGCGACGATCGCGGCGACGGGGTAGGCGAAGAAGAGCGCGAAGAACGCGACGGGCACGGCGACGAGGCCGAGCCGCGTCGCCGCGCCCCTCTTCCGCCGGGCGGCTACTTCAGTACGAGCGAGGTCCACGACTTGACCCAGTCGTCACGGTTGTCGGCGATCTTCGCCGGGTCCATGGTCTCGGGATCCTCGGCCTGCGGTCCGTACTTCGTGAACTCCTCGGGCACCTGGGCGGCCTCCACCACCGGGTAGACGAACATGTTGAGCGGCATGTCGTCCTGGAACGTCCTGGTGAGCATGAAGTCGAGGAGCGCCTTGCCGCCCTCGGCGTTCGCCGCGTTGCTCAGCAGGCCCGCGTACTCGACCTGGCGGAAGCAGGTGCCCGTCGCGACACCCGTGGGCGCGGTCGTCGGCTTCGGGTCGCCGTAGATCACCTCGGCGGGCGGCGAGGAGGCGTACGACACGACGAGCGGCCGGTCGGCCTTGGCCTTCTTGCCGCCGGCCGAGCCGGAGAACTCCTCGTTGTAGGCCTGCTCCCAGCCGTCGACGACCTTCACGCCGTTGGCCTTCAGCTTCTTCCAGTAGTCCTCCCAGCCGTCGTCGCCGTACTTCGCGGCGGTGCCGAGCAGGAAGCCGAGCCCGGGCGAGGAGGTGGAGGCGTTCTCGGTGACGAGGAGGTCCTTGTACGCGGGCTTGACCAGGTCGTCGTACGACGTCGGCGGGGCCAGCTTGTGCTCGCTGAAGTACGCCTTGTCGTAGTTGACGCAGATGTCGCCGGTGTCGATCGGCGTGACCCGGTGCTGGTCCTGGTCGGCCCGGTACCGGGCCTCGATCTTGTCGGCGCCCTTCGGCTCGTAGGACTGGAACAGCCCGTTGTCGAGCGCCCGCGAGAGCAGGGTGTTGTCGACGCCGAAGAAGACGTCGCCCTGCGGGTTGTCCTTGGTGAGGATGGCCTTGTTGACGGCCTGCCCGGCGTCGCCGTCCTCCAGGACCCTGACCTTGTAGCCGGACTGCTTCTCGAAGGCGGCGAGGACGTTCTTCGAGACGGCCCACGAGTCGTGGGCGACGAGCGTGACGGTCTTGGAGCCGGAGCCCCCGGCGTCGGACCCTCCGGAGTCGGACGACGACGCGCACGCGGACAGGCCGACCATACCGAGGCCCACGACGACGGCCGCGAACCGCTTCTGGGTGATGCTCACTGAATTCCTCCTGGGTGACCAGGAAGAGACGCGGCCCTGCCCGCGGCCTCTGGGGTCCCGGGCAGGGCGCAACAGCTTGAGTAGTGACCGAACTTCCTACCCAGAATGACCTGGGCGAGGTTCAGAGGGTCTGCGGCCCGAATGCCGCACTCTCAGCGCTGTGGCGCTCCCCTGTCGGAATATGAAGATGTGCTTACTGCGGTCTTACGGTGGCCAGACTACCGCTCGGTCGCGGCGAGCTGCCCGCACGCTCCATCGATTTCCTGACCACGGGTGTCCCGGATCGTCACCGGCACACCGTGCGCGGCGATGGCTTCGACGAACGCCTTCTCGTCCTCGGGCCGGGAGGCGGTCCACTTCGACCCCGGCGTGGGGTTCAGCGGGATCAGGTTCACATGCACCGGCTTGCCCTTGAGCAGCCGCCCGAGCCGGTCACCACGCCAGGCCTGGTCGTTGATGTCCCGGATGAGGGCGTACTCGATGGACAGCCGACGGCCGGACCTGGCGACGTACTCGAACCCCGAGTCGAGCACCTCACGTACCTTCCACCGCGTATTGACGGGCACCAGGGTGTCGCGCAGCTCGTCGTCGGGCGCGTGCAGCGAGATCGCGAGCCGGCACTTGAAGCCCTCGTCGGCGAACCGGTGGATGGCCGGGACGAGACCGACGGTCGAGACGGTGATGCCGCGCTGGGAGAGCCCGAGCCCGTCCGGCTCCGGATCGGTGAGCCGCCGGATGGCGCCCACGACCCGGTTGTAGTTGGCGAGCGGCTCCCCCATCCCCATGAAGACGATGTTGGACAGCCGGGCGGGCCCCCCGGGGACCTCCCCGTCCCTGAGCGCCCGCATCCCGTCAACGATCTGGTGGACGATCTCGGCGGTCGACAGATTCCGGTCCAGCCCCGCCTGCCCGGTCGCACAGAACGGGCAGTTCATCCCGCACCCCGCCTGCGAGCTGATGCACATGGTCACCCGGTCCGGGTACCGCATCAGCACCGACTCGACGAGCGTCCCGTCGAACAGCCGCCACAGCGTCTTGCGGGTGTCTCCCTGGTCGGTCGACAGATGCCGTACGACGGTCATGAGCTCGGGAAAGAGCTCCTCACGCAGCTTGGCGCGGGCCCCGGCCGGGATGTCTGTCCACTGCTCCGGGTCGTGCGCGTAGCGCGCGAAGTAGTGCTGCGAGAGCTGCTTGGCACGAAACGGCTTCTCGCCGATCGCGGCGACGGCGTCCTTACGCTCACCGGGCGTGAGGTCGGCAAGGTGCCGCGGCGGCTTCTTGGCTCCGCGGGGGGCTGCGAATGTGAGTTCTCCGGGCTTAGGCATGGCTGTACCAGTGTCGCAGATCGAATGGTGTGGCCCGGAGCCGAGGCGGGCGCGGTGATCGTCGTCGGCCCGCCTTCCGGAGGGACCTGAGGCACAGACCGGCGAGGAGCCCTAGGCCCTGTCGTTTGGCGACGCCGGGGTGATCCAAACGACCGGGCCTAGTCGACCGTCTCGTCCTGCGGTCTGGGAGTGCGCCCTCTGAGCACTGTTCTTCCTCGGAAGAGCTCCAAGCGGTCTCCGAAGAGGTCGGCACCGATGACCGGGACGTCGATCGGCACCCTGAGCTGCACTTTGAGGTCGGTCACCGCGGCCAGCGGCTTCAGGTCGAGTGGTTCGCCGTGGGTGAAGCGGGAGCGCTCCACGGCGCGCAGGGTGAGCCGCAGATCACGGAGCGCGGGGAACGTCTCCGCGATCCGTCCGAGGTCGGAGGGGTCCTCCAGTCTGGTCAGGGACAGCGTGGTGACGCGGGGAAGGGGCCGTACGAGGCCGAGATCCGGAATCCGCCGCAGCTCGACGTGCAGCTCGCTGAGTTCCGGCAGCTCTCCTACGAGACGCAACGCGTGGAATATGTTCACGGGTCCGGCGAGACGCAGGCTCTGCAGGCCGTGCCACTCGGGCAGGGAGTCGAGGGGCACGGACTGCAGCACCTTCAGGGTGAGGTGCTTGATACCGGGATGCGCGCGGGGCAGAGCATCACGGCAGGCGAAAGGGAGTGGCTCCAGGACGAGCTCCTCCAAGGTCTCCATGCTGCTGATGGCATCCAGCGCGGCCGGGGGGAAGTGCTCGGCGCCGAGTGAAAGGCGGCGCAAGGGCAGAGCAGCGAGTGCCGACAGATCCGTGACCCGGGAACAATTCGTGACCTGGAGCACACGGAGGTCCCGCTGTCCGGCCAGGAACGCGAAGTTGTCGACGGACGGATTGCCGATCAGGGACAGCTCTCGCACCCTCCCTTCGGGCAGGTCCCGGGCCACCGCCGCGGGGGGCAGCAAGCCGCGGAGTATCAGTGCTCCCAGCGGGCCGAGCTCGCGGAGCTGCGCCAGCTTCTCGAGGTTGTTGATGTTCAGCGGGAAGCCCTTGAGAGAGATCTGGGAGAGTACCTCTCGGGCGTACTCCCGAATGGGGAACCGCCCCCAGCTCAGGGCCAGGCGGTGCCGTACGAGGCGTTCCCCGCGCGCCGTGAAGCGGCTCATGATCTCCATGGCTTCACGGCCCGCCACACCTGCCGCGGTCTGCACCACCCGGGCGGCCGCTTCCTTCCCGAGACCCTCGGGCCCCGGCAGCAGTGGCAGCACGTCCGGTCCCAGCGACACGAGCCGGTCGACGTCTTCGAGCGTCGGCGGCATGAGCCGCCCCAGGCGCTCCTCCACCTCGTCCAGGTCCTCGAAGTAGGCCGATTCGAAGGCGCAGTGCGCCGCCAGGACGTACAGATCGGCCCGGTTCTCGCGGTCGTCCGCGGAGTCGCCCTGGGCGATCAGGTTCTCCACGATCTTCCGCGTCTGCCCCCGGTCGCAGTGCCCGGCCACGAGCCGGATCACGTCCTGCCACTCTTCCTCGACGGCATGGCGCAGCAACTCGTTCAGGGAGCCGCTCTCCCGGAACTCCTTGGCGGCCAGGTAGTCCTGGAACGTGCGGTGGATGAACTGGATCGCGTCCCGGCTGCGTTCCTGGAGCAGGCCGCTGCGATTGAGGAGGTGGATCAACAGCTGCTCCGGGGTGGCGCTCTTGCGGACCCGGGCCATGCCCTTCAGGGCGAGGGTTATCTGTTCGATCGCGTCCTCGTGCGACAACTGGGTCTGGCCGCCGCGCACCAGCCAGACGGCGATGCGCTGCAGCAGCTGCTGCTGTTCCTCGACGCCGAGTGTGATGCCCTCCGCGGCACCTACTTGCCGCTGCTTGTCCCGGCTGCCCAGAAGCATGGCCAGCGCGGAGCGGTACAGAGCCCAACGACTGTCCGGCAGCAGGCCCCGGTTGCGGTGGTGCAGGGCACAGATCACGGCGCAGAGCAGTGGGGTCCGAGCCAGGTCCCGCAGCGCGGTATTGCGGGCGAGCTGCTGGTTCAGATCCCGCTCCAGTCCGGCCAGTTCGTCACGGCAGCCCACGGCGGCGCGGTGCCATGCCGCCACGAACTCTCGGATGTCCGGGTCACGCATCGGCAGCAACCGCAGCTCGTCGAATCCCTCTTCGGTGAGCCAGCTCTCCTCGACGGCCAGGGGGCGAACCGTCACCATGCACCGCGTCTCCGGGAACCGGTGGAGAACCTCGGAGAGCCAACCGGCAGCGGCCGTGCGGTCCTCACGCGGCACTTCGTCCAACCCGTCGACCAGGAGCAGCCCCCGGCCGGACTCCAGAACCCGACGGGCCCAGCCCTCCGGCGGGTTGTCGACCTGGAGTTCGGCGGCGAGGGGAAGTTCGGCCGGCTTGGGGAAGGGGCGGCCCTGGGCACGGATGCTGCGCAGCGGCACGACGAACGGCACCAGGTGATTGAGGTCGGCGAGTTCGGGGCCCAACGTACCCGCGCCCGCGTGCGCCGCCAGCCACCAGACCAGGGTGGTCTTGCCCGCTCCGGCCTCGCCGCGCAGCAGGATCCGGGGACGGTCGGCGAGCAGGTCGTTGACGCGCTGGGGGCCGGGGCCGGGGCCTGGCAGGCGCTGTTTCGCCGGGGCGGAGGTTTCGGCCTCCAGCGTCAGATACGCGGTCTCCAGGTCCCACGTGGACTCGTTGCGCCCGAGTTCCTCCAGGCCGAAGATCTCCGTCTTGCGGTAGCGGGCGCTGACGGCGTTCGCGTAGTCCGGCTCGTAGCGCAGGTCCTGGCGGTGGAAATCCGTGACGCGTTCCAAGCGGAAGGAGGCATGCAGGCGGCGGAACCGGTCGCAGAACCGCTGGTCCGCCATCAGGTGCGGTACGGCGAGCGCCGTGACGCGCTGGTGGTTGCGTTGCCTCGGTATCTCTGTGACCAGGCCCAGGAGGACGGGTCCGGCGAAGAGCGGGGACCCGGACAGGCCGGCCAGGGGCGAGGCGCCGTCATCGCGTTCGGTGGCGGGAGGCAGGTCCAGCGCGCAGGTCAGATCACCGCGGACGCGCCCGGCCACCGGGAGCACCGTTCCGGTGTACTGGTCCAGGTCGAGCCGGCCCTCGGCACCATATCGCTGTACGTCCGGAAAGCCGATGATCTCGCAGTGGGGCAGGGGTGACTCGGTGGCCAGCTCACCGAACCGGATGCTGCCGAGCACCGCGGCCTGGTCGGCGCTCAGGACGTTCCGTTGGGCCAGCAGCAGGGCCGCGTCGAGCTCGGCGCTGTACCAGACCACTTCGCAGGGAACGAGGTCGGCGCTGCGCGGGTGGGCCACGGAGAGGGACCGGTCCTGGGCCTGCCCCGAGAGCAGCTGGCCGCTGCTCAGCAGGTGTGCGCTGGTCAGGACGAGGTGCGGGGCGAGCAGTACACCGGTGCCCTGGTCCTTGCCGAGCACGGCCACCACACGCTCGGCGGGGTGGGCGGCCGGGGCGGCTTGGGCGCCTCCTTGACGGGCGGTTGCGGTCACTGAGGCCCGAACCCGGCGACGCTGCCCCGGTTCTGGTTGCCCACCTTCCAGGGATCACCCGTGCGGTTGTCCTTGGGCTTGAGCGTGAACGCCACCCGGTGGGTTCTGGCCGAGGTCCGCGTCACGTCCGCTCCGGCCTCCAGGACCCAGGCCTTGACCTTGCCACCGCCCTTGAGCTCCTTGCGCAGCTCCACGGTGAACTCCATCTGGATATCGCCCAGTTCGAAGCTCAGGTCCTGCCCCTCCGCGCGCGCGGCCGCGGCGGTCAACCCGTCCCGGATGGCCTGCACGGCCTTGTCCAGTTCAATGGCATGTTCCGTACCGTCATGACCTTCGCCGGTCACATCGCCCCCCGTTGCATATCGCCCCCGTTGCACTGATGTTGGATCAGCAGCGTAGCGGTGCGCACCTGGCCGTGCCGGGGCTTCGCTCCTTCCACGGAAGGGAGTTGGGGGACCGATCGTCCTGGACAAGTACTGGAGCGCCGGCTGCTCCCGTCACGACGAGCGCATCAGGCGTTGCTGTAGCCCGCCGCCGTCGTCCTGACCGCCGGGCTCGTCACCGGCTGCGACCTCGACGCCAAGTCCCTCGGGGGACCGCCTTCAGCAGGCCGACGTGATCGCCGCCGCGCGGAAGGGCGAGCAGCTCGACGCGATCGACATCACGACGGACGACGACAGGGCCGGCAAGGCGGTCGCCGACTTGAACCAGGCGATCGAGGACTACAGCAGGGCCGTCCTGTACGACGACACCGCCCGGACTCCCGCTGGATCGAAGCCGTGGCGGAGGAGGGGCTGAGGGGACGTCCGCCCGTCGTAGGGGCGGTACGGCTAGCCGTTCGTGCGTTCCAGCCTCTCCTTGAGGAGTCGCTCGTCACGCGGGAGTTCCTTGCGGACCTGCGGTCGGACGACGAGGGGCACCAGTACCTTGCCAAGGCCGTGCCCTTCGAAGTCGATGTCGATCGTCACGCGGGAGCGGCGGCCGCCGTCGAGCGGCTCGATCTCACCGTGGGCGCGAGGCCTGACGGGGCCGTCGATCCCGTGCAGATCCCAGCTGTGCGGAGGGTCGAGCTCGTCGAACTGCACGGTCATCGGAACCTCGCGGGTGCCGATACGCCGGGTGACCCGGACCCGGGAGCCGGTGTGGATGGGCCCTTCGTCGAGCGGTTCGGCCGAGACGGCGCTCAGCTGCCACTCCGGCAGATGGGACGGCTCGACGACATACGCGTAGACCTCGTCCGGCGTGCGGTCGACATCGATGATTTCTCGGATGATGGCCATGACGACCCCCTTTGCGGTGTCTTGAGGGCATACACCGGAATCGTCCCACCGGACGCCCCGGGACACCATCGCGCGCCTCGCGCCTCGCATCACACGCCTCGCATCGCACGCCTCTTGCCTCGCGCCACGACCGCACCACACGCCGAGGAGCCCCCGCTCGGCAAGAGCGAGGGCTCCTCAGGTCGGCCCATCCGTCAGCCGGACCCCACAAACAGCACCATCAGCAGCCACACCACGGGCGCCGTGGGCAACAGCGAGTCCAGCCGGTCCATGATCCCGCCATGCCCCGGCAGCAGCGTGCCCATGTCCTTGATGCCCAGGTCCCGCTTGATCATCGACTCACCGAGGTCGCCCAGCGTGGCGCTGGCCGCGACCGCGAGGCCCACGAGCAGGCCCTGCCACCAGGTGCCGTCGTCGATCAGGAACTCCATGCACAGCGCGCCCGCCACCATCGCGAAGCTCACCGCGCCGAGCAGGCCCTCGCGGGTCTTGCCGGGGCTGATGCGCGGGGCGAGCTTGTGCTTGCCGAAGCGCCAGCCGACGGCGTACGCCCCGGTGTCGCTGACGACCGTCAGGAGCAGGAACGTCAGGACGCGGAACGCCCCGTCGTCGGCGGTGAGCATCATCGCGACGAACGTCGCCAGGAACGGCACGTAGAACGCCGCGAAGACGCCCGCGGTGACGTCCTTGAGGTAGCCCTCCGGTGGCGCCGTCATCCGCCAGACCAGTACGGCCAGCGCGGTCAGCGCCATCGACACCCAGGCGCCCTCGGCACCCCGGACGTACCCGGCGATCACCATGGCCGCGCCACCGATCGCGAGCGGGACCAGAGGCGCCTTGACGCCCTTGCGCTCCTCGAGCCGCTTGGTCAGCTCCCACAGGCCCACGACGACGGCGACCGCGACCACACCGACGAACACGGCCTTGACGACGAACAGCGAGGCGACGATCACCACGCCGAGCGCGACACCGACTCCTATGGCCGCGCCCAGGTCACGCCCCGCGTTCTTCTTCTGCGGCTGGGGCGCCGGCTGCGGGGCGTCGGGCATGGGCTCCGGATTCTGCGGCGAAGCCTCGGAGGGCCGCGCCTGCGGCGAGTCGTACGGCCGCGCCTGCGGCGGCTGTTCGCGGAACAAGGGGCCGCTCAGCCGAGCGGCCCCCCGGTCGTCATCCTGGTCTCCGCCATACGCGGGTCCCTCGGGCACGATGGGCATGGGGCGAGTCTGCTGCGCCTCAGGCGCATCGTACGCGGGACCCGCCGGGGCAGCCCCCTGGACAGGTCCACGCGCGGTGGCCCCCCAGTAACCGGCTTGCCCGGCTTGTGGCGGTGCCCCCCAGGAAGAGTCGTTCATCAGACCTCGAGCAGCTCCGCTTCCTTGTGCTTGAGGAGCTCGTCCACCTGCGCGACGTACTTGTGCGTGGTGTCGTCGAGTTCCTTCTCCGCACGGCGGCCCTCGTCCTCGCCGATCTCGCCGTCCTTGATCAGCTTGTCGATGGCGTCCTTCGCCTTGCGGCGGACGGAGCGGATGGACACGCGCGCGTCCTCGGCCTTCCCCTTGGCGACCTTGATGTAGTCGCGGCGGCGCTCCTCGGTGAGCTCGGGGAACACCACTCGGATGATGTTGCCGTCGTTGCTCGGGTTGACGCCGAGGTCGGAGTCGCGGATCGCCTGCTCGATGTTGCGCAGCGCGCTCTTGTCGAACGGGGTCACGACGGCCATGCGCGGCTCCGGCACGGAGAACGAAGCCAGCTGGTTGATCGGCGTCGGCGCACCGTAGTAGTCGGCCACGATCTTGTTGAACATCGCCGGGTGCGCACGGCCGGTGCGGATCGCGGCGAAGTCCTCCTTGGCGACCACGACGGCCTTCTCCATCTTCTCCTCGGCCTCGAGGAGGGTCTCTTCGATCACCACTTGCTCCTGCGTGTCTTGAGTAAAGGCCCGGCTGCGGTTCCAGGGTGGGGGGCGGCGGCCGGCTGCGTCGCGTCTTCTTCCTGCACGGTTCCCGACCGGCAGGACATTGTCCATCCCCCGGTCAGGGTCCGTCCCGTCCGTCCCCCGGACGGGCTTGTTGTCGGAGCGTCAGCCCCGACCGCCCTGCTCATCCACAAGCGTGCCGATCTTCTCACCCTTGACGGCGCGCGCGATATTGCCCTCCGCCAGAAGCTCGAAGACGAGGATCGGGAGCTTGTTGTCGCGGCACAGCGTGACCGCCGTGGCGTCGGCGACCTTGAGGTCGCGGGTGATGACCTCGCCGTAGCCGAGGGAGTCGAACTTGACGGCGTCCGGGTTGCGCTTGGGGTCGGAGTCGTAGACCCCGTCCACACCGTTCTTGCCCATGAGCAGCGCCTCGGCGTCGATCTCCAGGGCGCGCTGGGCGGCGGTGGTGTCGGTGGAGAAGTACGGCATGCCCATACCGGCGCCGAAGATGACCACGCGGCCCTTCTCCAGGTGCCGCACGGCGCGCAGCGGGATGTACGGCTCGGCGACCTGGCCCATGGTGATGGCGGTCTGGACCCGGGAGTCGATCCCCTCCTTCTCCAGGAAGTCCTGGAGGGCGAGGCAGTTCATCACGGTGCCGAGCATGCCCATGTAGTCGGAGCGGGCCCGGTCCATGCCGCGCTGCTGGAGTTCGGCGCCGCGGAAGAAGTTGCCGCCGCCGATGACGACCGCGACCTGCGCGCCGTCGCGGACGACGGCGGCGATCTCGCGGGCGATCTTGTGCACCACGTCCGGGTCGACGCCGAGGCCGCCACCACCGGAGAACGCTTCTCCGGACAGCTTCAGCAGAAACCGGCCGCTTACTTTGCCGTCGTCGCTCTTCTGGGCCTTGGTGGTCATCGAGATCCCGCCTTTGTTACGTGGTGCACATACGAAGAAGGCCATTGCCGGTTGGGGCGTGTTTCGCATCCCATGCGCGGCAATGGCCTCCTCGTCAGATCTGCTGTCGTCCGTCACGCGCGCGTGCGTGGTGACGGCGTCCGCGGACGACTTCCCTCGACCTTATCGGGGTCGGGCGTCGATCGCGGTACGGACTCAGATGCCGACCTTGATGCGCGAGAAGCGCTTCAGGGTGACACCGGCCTCGTCCAGAACCTTCTGGACGGACTTCTTGTTGTCGAGCGCGTACGGCTGACCGAGCAGCGTGGCGTCCTTGAAGAAGCCGTTGAGGCGACCCTCGACGATCTTCGGCAGGGCGGCCTCGGGCTTGCCCTCGGCGCGGGTGGTCTCCTCGGCGACACGACGCTCGGACTCCACGACCTCGGCCGGAACGTCGTCCTTGGAGAGGTACTTCGGCGCGAAGGCGGCGATGTGCTGGGCGATGCCCTTGGCGACCTCGGCGTTCGGCTTGTCCAGCTCGACGAGGACACCGATCTGCGGGGGCAGGTCGGGCATCGTGCGGTGCATGTACGCGAGCACGAAGCCGTCGCCGTACTGCGCGAAGCGGTCCAGGACGATCTTCTCGCCCAGGTTGGCGTTGGCCTCGTCCACGAACGCCTGGACGGTCTTGCCGGCCTCGATCTCGGAGGCGAGCAGCGCCTCGATGTCGGCCGGGGAGGTCTTGGCGACGTGCTCGGCGATCGCGGTGGCGACGGCCTGGAACTTGTCACCCTTGGCGACGAAGTCCGTCTCGCACTTCAGCTCGACGAGGACACCGGAGGAGTTGTCGTCAGCGATGATCGAGACCACGGCGCCGTTCTCGGCGGAGCGGCCTTCGCGCTTGGCGACGCCCTTCTGGCCCTTGATGCGGAGCGCCTCGACGGCCTTCTCGACGTTGCCCTCGGCCTCGTCCAGCGCCTTCTTGCAGTCCATCATGCCGGCGCCGGTGAGCTCACGGAGCTTCTTGACGTCAGCGGCGGTGTAGTTCGCCATGAGTCTGTGAATCTTTCTCGAAGTCTGGAAGATCGAAGATCTACGGGGTCTACGGCCCCCATGAAGGCGGGAGCCGCTGACCTTCCGTCGACCTACGGGTGAACGGCGGGAGCGGACTTGATGTCACCGCTCCCGCCGTCAACGCTGACGGTGTCAGGCCTGCTCGCCCTCGGCGGCCGGAGCCTCGGCCGCGGGGGCCTCGGCGGCGGGAGCCTCAGCAGCAGGGGCCTCGGCGGCGGGAGCCTCGGCGGCCGGAGCCTCAGCAGCAGGGGCCTCGGCGGCGGCCGGAGCCTCCTCGGCCTTCTTCTCACCCTCGAGCAGGTCGCGCTCCCACTCGGCGAGCGGCTCGCCCGCGGCCTTCTCACCCTTGTCGCCGGTGGCGACGCCGGAGCGGGCGATGAGGCCCTCGGCGACGGCGTCGGCGATCACGCGGGTGAGCAGGGTGACGGAGCGGATCGCGTCGTCGTTGCCCGGGATCTTGTAGTCGACCTCGTCGGGGTCGCAGTTGGTGTCGAGGATCGCGACGACCGGAATGTTGAGCTTCCGGGCCTCACCAACCGCGATGTGCTCCTTCTTGGTGTCCACGATCCAGACGGCGCTGGGCACCTTCTGCATCTCGCGGATACCACCGAGGGTCTTCTCCAGCTTGGCCTTCTCGCGCGAGAGCACGAGAAGCTCCTTCTTGGTCAGACCGGAAGCGGCGACGTCCTCGAAGTCGATCTGCTCGAGCTCCTTGAGGCGCTGCAGACGCTTGTAGACGGTCGAGAAGTTGGTGAGCATGCCGCCCAGCCAGCGCTGGTTGACGTAGGGCATGCCGACGCGGGTGGCCTGCTCGGCGATGGCCTCCTGCGCCTGCTTCTTCGTGCCGACGAACATGACCGTGCCGCCGTGGGCGACGGTCTCCTTGACGAACTCGTAGGCGCGGTCGATGTACGACAGCGACTGGAGCAGGTCGATGATGTAGATGCCGTTGCGCTCCGTGAAGATGAAGCGCTTCATCTTCGGGTTCCAACGACGGGTCTGGTGACCGAAGTGGACGCCGCTTTCCAGCAGCTCCCGCATCGTGACGACGGCCATGGCCGTATCTCCTTGAATGTTCTCGGTTGTGCCGCGGATGCCGGACGGCTTCCGCGCCTGACGCCCACATGCGCCGTGCCACGAAGGACCGAGGGGCGCTGACACGGACCGTTTCCGGGGGCCGTGTCGGGGCGTGCGAAGTCGACCCGGTGACCCGGATCGCCAGAAGAAGTGTACGGGACCCGCGGGGTGCCGGGTGACGCCGCTGTCCACAACCGGGGAGTTGTCCACAGATCCCGGCCATGATCGGCGGAGGTGCGGGACGGTTTCGCCATGCGAGAGATGCGATGCGCGGGGACGGTCAGGACATGCGTGCGGCTGCTGTTTCTGCTGCTCCTGACGGCGACCGTCCTGCTGGCCCCGGCCCCTGGACTGACCCCGACCGCCATGACGGTGCCCCCTGCCGCACCGGACCCGACCGTGCCGGCGGTCGGCCGGGCTTGGCCCGTGGGCTCCCGCCCCCCGATCCTCCGCGGCTGGGAACCGCCGACGACACCGTACGGGCCCGGCCACCGCGGCGTGGATCTGGCGGCGCTTCCCGGAGCGCCCGTGCGCGCGGTGGCGGCCGGGCGGGTGTCGTTCGCGGGCCGGGTCGCGGGAAAGGGCGTCGTGTCGGTGGAGCTGTCGGGGACGGGAGATCCACCGTTACGGGTGACGTACGAGCCGGTGCGGGTGTCGGTGAGGAAGGGCGACGAGGTGGCGGCGGGGGAGGTCGTGGGGACGGTCGAGGCGGCGGGCTCGCACTGCACGGGGACGTGCGTGCACTGGGGCTTGCGGCGAGGCGAGACGTACCTGGATCCGCTGTCCGTCCTGCCCTCATGGCTGCTGCGCAGGGGGCCGTCGAGGCTGCTGCCGGTGCTGGGGGTGCCGTTGCCGCCGTGAGCGGCGTTGCCGCCGACGCCCCCCGCCGTGCCGCCGTGACCGACGGTCCCGCCGACACCCCGCCCTGCCGTGCCGCCGTGAGAGGCCTAGCCGCCGACGCTCGCCTTGCCGTGCGGCCGTAAGCGGCGTTCCCGCCGGCACCCGCCCGCCGTTGCCGCCGAGCGGCGTAGCCGCCGACACCCGCCCTGCCGCAGCCGCGCCAGTCGGCCAAGCCGCAGGCAGGTGTGCCTCTGGGGCGGCTCCCGACCCAAAGAGGCGGCACACTGTCAGCGCCGGGCTGCTCGACCACCCCCGGTCGCCCCACCCCCGCTGGGCCCAGCGCCGCTCGGCCCAGCGCCCCGTACCCACCAGCTCCGGGGGCGCACCCCACCCGCGCCGGCCCCCGCCGACCCTCAGCCCCGAACGCCCCGCAACGCCATCGAGACAGCCGCATCCGTAATCGCCGCAGGCTCCTCCGCCGCCCCCAGCTCGATCCGCCGCACAGCCGCGTCCACGACGCCCTGCAACAGCATCGCCGCCAGCCGGGGCTCCGCGTGCCCCATCTCCCCCAGGGCCTCGACGATCATCGCGACCAGTCCACCGTGCGCCGCCCGGATCTTCTCCCGAGCTCCGGCGTCCAGCTCACTCGCGGAGATCGCCACCACAGCCCGGTGCCGCCGGTCCCCGACCAGCGCGAGCTGTTGCCGCACATAGGCCTCGACCTTGCCCTCGGCCGTGGCCGCCCGCTCCATCGCCGCCGAGACCTCCGCGGCCCACACGGGAAAGTCGACCTCGCACAGCTCCTCGACCACGGCGGCCCGGGAGCGGAAGTACTCGTACACGGACGAGCGCGCGAGGCCCGTCCGCTCGGCGAGAGCCGGGAACGTCAGCGCCTCCGTCCCGCCCTCGGACAACAGGGAACGAGCCGCGTCCAGCAGGGCGGCTCGCTGCATCGACCGGTGCTCGGCCACGGAGGCCGCTCGAATCCTTGGCACGTCAACCACTCTACGGACGCGTCACCGTGGACGGGAGTCTCTCCACGCAACCCCGCGCACGTCCCGCCAGGTCAACGACCGAAGCCGGCCAGCTTCGCCCGCAACTGCAGCACGGACTTGGTGTGGATCTGGCTCACCCGGCTCTCGGTGACGCCCAGCACGTTCCCGATCTCGGCGAGGGTGAGCCCCTCGTAGTAGTACAGCGTCACCACGGTCTTCTCGCGCTCGGGCAACGTGTTGATCGCCCGTGCCAGAAACCGCCGCAGCTCCCGGTCCTCGGCCACCTCGACCGGATTGTCCGCGGCGGTGTCCTCCAGCGTGTCCATGACGCTCAGCCCGTCGCCGCCCTCGCCTCCGACGTGCAGCAACTCCTCGAGCGCCACCACGTTCGCCAGCGACAACTGGCTGAAGACCGCGTGGAGTTCGTCCACCGCGATCCCCATCTCCCCGGCCACCTCAGTCTCGCTCGGCGTACGCCGCAGCCGCGCCTCCAGCGTCGCGTACGCCCGCTCCACGTTCCGAGCCTTCTGCCGCACCGATCGCGGAATCCAGTCCAGCGCCCTGAGCTCGTCGATCATCGCGCCCCGGATCCGTGTGATCGCGTACGTCTCGAACTTGATCTCCCGGTCGATGTCGAACTTCTCGATCGCGTCGATGAGCCCGAAGACCCCGGAGGACACGAAGTCGGCCTGCTCCACATTGGGCGGCAGACCGACACTGACCCGGCCCGCCACGTACTTGACGAGCGGCGAGTAGTGCAGGATCAGCTGCTCGCGCAACCGCTCGTCCCCCGTCGCCTTGTACGACCGCCACAGCTCGTCGAGCGTCGAGGGAGCGGGCGGCCGCACGCTGCCACCGTCACGGGCGGCTGGGGGGATCGCCGCCCGGTCGGACCCGGAGGTGTGCTGGGGCATTCGTCGCCTTGTGCCGTTCTGCCGTGAAGTGGGGGTGCCTGGGGGAGCTGTCGGTCTGATGTCGCGCTGGGGTCGTGCCGGGGACCTTCCGATGCCGAGGTGCCGGGCTGAGCCGGAATTCACGTGAGCGTAGCGTGACTGAGGTGTCGCGGTGCGCGAAGAGCGGAGCGCAAGCCGTGCGCAGATACGTTCCGCTGGGCGCCCTGTCGGGTCATGGCGGTCGCTCTACGTGATCACATGAACACCCCAACTGGGGGAATTCTCAAGGGCGTCCGTGTTCCCCCGTACGGCCGAACACGCTCGGTCAACATCGGCTCCGACCGGCGCGAACGGAGATCATCGACTGGCGTGTCAACTTCCAGCCGTCGCCGTGTCGTTCGACGTAACCCAGTGAGCGGAGTTCGTACAGTCTCGCGATCGCGTCATCCTCGCTGGTCTGCGCCCCGCGTGCCACCTCGTCCGCTCGCGCCGCGTGGCGACCGGGGAGCGCGGCCAGGACTCTGCGCGCCGCCGGCTCCAGCAGATCGCGCGGCAGGACGGGCCCGCGCCGCTCGGGGGCCAGCTCTCCCATGTCGCCCACGAGCTCGACGACCTCGGCGGTGTCGGTGACGAGCACGGCGTCACCGCGCAGGAGTTCGTGCACGCCCGCGGAGAGGCCGCTGGTGGCCGGCACGGAGACCCCCATCGTGTGACGTCCCAACCGCTGTGCGGCCCGTGCGGTGACCAGCGAGCCACTGCGATGGGCGGCCTCCACGACCACCGTGCCTCGTGTCAGGGCCGCGATCACCCGGTTCCGCACGATGAATCTGCTGGGCGTCGGATGCTCCCCCGGCGGCAGCTCGCCGATCACGAGTCCCTGTTCGGCGATCCTGTTGATCAACTGGGTGTGCCCGCGGGGATAGGGCCGGTCGACCCCGCACGCGAGCACGGCGACGGTGGCTCCGCCGGCTCCCAGGGCACCCCGATGTGCGGCACCGTCGACCCCGTAGGCGCCGCCGGACACGACCACCCAGCCCCGTTCGGCGAGCCCGCCGGCCAGCGTGACCGCCATGTGCGCGCCGTACTCGGTGCAGGCCCGGGCCCCGACGACGGCCACGGACCGCAACGCCCACATCCGCAGACTGGCCCGCCCCCGCACCCACAGGCCGATCGGCCGGGCGTCCCCCAGATCGTCGAGCTGCCCCGGCCACTCGACGTCCCCGGGGCAGAGGAACCGCACGCCGGCCTCCTGAGCGACGGCAAGATCCCGACCGGGCTCGGCCCGCAGCGCCCTGGCCCGCAGCCCCTCCCATCGCTTGTAACTCACCCCCGGCAGGGCCTCCGCCCCCTCCCGCAGTCGCCGCACCACTTCCCCCACGCCGTATTCCCGCACCCACCGCCCGGCGACCTCGTCACCGGGCTCGACGACCCGGCTGAGAAAGACCCGGCCGAGCAGTTCGTCGTCCGGAGCCTCACCCCGGTTCACGTCAGCGCCCCGATGGCCATGGGCACGCCACGCGGCACACCGGTGCGCAGCTGGAGTGCCAGGGCGACGTCCGTCGCGTCGGGCCGGTCGTGGCCGACGAGGTCGGCGACGCTCCAGGCCACACGCAGAACGCGGTCGAGTCCGCGCGCGGTCAGTACGCCGCGTTCCAGGTTCCGTTCCGCCTCCTCCATGGCGCCGATCGCGGCGTACCAACGGCTGCGCAGCTCACGGCCGGGGATCTCGCTGTTCGTCCGCCAGGGCGTTCCGGCAAGCCGGGCCGACGCCCGCTCACGGGCCGCGCGCACCCGGTCGGCGACCGTCGCGGTGGACTCGCCCCGGGCACCGCGCTCGGTCAGCTGGGCGCGGGTGACGCGGTCCACCTCGACCCGGAGGTCGACCCGGTCGAGCAGCGGCCCGGACAGCCGCGCCTGATAGCGGCGGATGACCGAGGGCGGGCACTCACACATGTCGTCCGTCCGGGAGAAGCGGCCGCACGGGCACGGGTTGGCCGCCAGCACCATCAGGAACTTCGCCGGGAAGCGCACGACGCCCGCGCTGCGCGCGATGACCACATGCCCGGCTTCCAGGGGCTGCCGCAGGGCGTCGAGGGCCCGGCTGCTGAACTCCGGTGTCTCGTCCAGGAAGAGGACTCCCCGGTGGGACAGGGACACCGCGCCGGGCCGCGCGATGCCCTGGCCCCCACCGACGAGCGCCTGCATCGTCGCCGAATGGTGCGGGGCGCAGTAGGGGGCCACGTCGATCAGGGGCTTTCCCGGAGGCAGCAGCCCCGCGACCGAGTGCACGGCCGTGACCTCCAACGACTCCTCCCTGGCGAGCCGGGGCAGGATGGCCGGCAGCCGCTCCGCGAGCATCGTCTTGCCGGCGCCCGGCGGGCCCTCCAGGAACAGGTGATGCCCGCCCGCCGCGGCGACCTCCACGGCGGTACGCGCCGACATCTGGCCCACCACATCGCCGAGGTCGTGCCCGTGGTCGGGCTGGGCGGCTCCCATGCTGTGGATGCCCGTGGCCGCGCCCGTCCCCGGCACGCGCAGACCCGCGAGCAGCGGATCCGGGCGGCCCAGGTCGTCGGGTTCCTCGTCGGGCACGGGTTCGTCCGCGAGTACGGCGATCAGCTGGCGCAGGCTGCGCACTCCGAGGACGGACACCCCCGGCACCAGCGAGGCCTCGGCCGCCGCGCACTCCGGCACGACCACCTGCTCATAGCCGGCGTCCGCCGCCGCCAGCACCGCGGGCAGGATGCCCCGCACGGGACGCACACGTCCGTCCAGGCCCAGTTCACCGATCATCACGATGTCGGCGAGAACCCGCGGATCGATCCGCTCGGAGGCACCGAGGACGGCACAGGCGACGGCCAGGTCGAAGCCGCTGCCCGCCTTGGGCACCGAGGCCGGGCTGAGTCCGACGGTGAGCTTCTTCTGCGGCCACTCTCCGCCCGAGTTGACGACGGCCGCCCGCACCCGGTCCCGGCTCTCCGTCAGACTCTTGTCCGGCAGTCCCACCAGCGTGAACGCCGCGACCCCCGGCTCCAGGTCCGCCTGGACCTCGACCACAACCCCCTCGACGCCCACGAGAGCCACCGAGCACGTACGCGCGAAACCCATGTCAGGCCACCCCTCGCGCGTGCTCGACCACGGGCGCACCGCGGTCGGGCAGGACGACGCCGACCAGGTCGATACGGACGCCTCCGGGTGGGGCCCCGCCGTGAGCGTGGATCCAGTGTTCCGCGAGGCCTCGCAGGCGCTGCGCCTTCTCGGGTGTGACCGCTGCCATCGGATGTTCGTAGCCGCCGGTCCTGCGGGTCTTCACCTCACACACGACCAGCACATCGCCGTCGCTTGCGACGATGTCGATCTCTCCGGTCCTGCCACAGCGCCAGTTGCGCTCCAGAACCCTCATCCCGGCCTCGGCCAGCCGCCGCGCGGCCAGATCCTCGCCGTACCTGCCGAGTGCACTGCGTGCGTTCATGTCGGCACCACCTCCGGCGCCAACGATGAGGGCAGCTCAGCGAGCTATTGGATCTTGGTGGACAAGTCCGCGACTGTGGATAACTTCCTCACCCCTGCGGGTGAGACATCACCGGACGTCACCCACCGGGAAGCTCGAGATCGCTCTTGTTCAGTTCCTCGATGTTCACGTCCTTGAACGTGAGCACGCGGACCTGCTTCACGAAGCGCGCCGGCCGGTACATGTCCCACACCCAGGCATCCGCCATGGACACCTCGAAGAACACCTCACCCTGGACCGAGTGCACCTGCATCTCGTAGTCGTTGGTCAGGTAGAAGCGCCGCTCGGTCTCGATCACATACTTGAACAGACCGACGACATCCCGGTACTCCCGATAGAGCTTGAGCTCCATCTCGGTCTCGTACTTTTCGAGGTCCTCGGCGCTCATGGCATGTTCCCCTTCAGCCGTGCGATCCCACCATTGTGCGCCAGTCCCGTCAGTACCTAGACAATTTCGGGGTCAAGGGTCACGGGC
Organism: Streptomyces sp. V4I8; assembly: GCF_041261225.1. Taxonomy (GTDB): domain Bacteria; phylum Actinomycetota; class Actinomycetes; order Streptomycetales; family Streptomycetaceae; genus Streptomyces. The sequence continues at coordinate 7,300,587 of NZ_JBGCCN010000001.1, read as the reverse complement.
CCGGCGGGGGGACCTTCGTCGAGCAGTCTGCGCAGCAGCTCGGCGAGTCTGGTCGGATACACCGTCTCATGTGCTCGGGCAAGTTCCTCACACGTCCACCAGCGCGCTCCGGCGACGCTGCGCCGCTCCAGCTCGGTGAGGGCCAGGGCCCGCGTCTGCGTCTGTGTCGTGCGGGCCAGGTAGTACCACTCGTCCTGGTCCCAGCGGCGGCCCGCGAACGGGAAGGAGCACATCCGCCGCCACAGCACGGGGCCGAGCTCGACCTCCGTGATGCCGGTCTCCTCGGCGAGTTCCCGCAGTGCGGCCTCCGCGCGGGTCTCATCGCCCTCGACGCCGCCGCCCGGGGTGAACCACCAGTCGTCGGAGAGGTCCTCCGGCTCGTGACCGTGCAGCAGCAGAATGCGGTCCTGCGGGTCCAGGAGGACGACTCGGGCGACCTTGCGCAGCCCACCCTCGTACGAGTCACCGTACGGTTCCTTGCTCACGTCTGTCGCCTCAGCGGACACCCGCGGGCTCCGCGCCGGTCCGGGAGCGCTGGCTCAGCCGGTTCGCGACCGGGCCGTACGCACCGCCGCCGAGGACGAGCACCCCGCCGACGACGATCAGCACGACCATCGTCCGCAGCGGCCCCTGCGGCGACAGCGCGCCGAGCTGTTCGAAGCTCGCAGGGCGCTCCAGCATGCCGTTCATGGGCCATACGACGGCCTCCACCCGGGCCGACACGGCGCTGCGGGCCACGGTGCCCCTGGCGGCGTCCGTGAGGTGGGCGGTGGAGTCCAGGGAGCCGCTGCGCTCGTCGCCGAGCAGGAAGAGCCGGCCCTTCGGCACCGTCACCGTCGGGAAGTTCTGGAGCTCGGCCAGGCCGTCCTCGGCCAGATACGGTTCGTCGATCTGCTTGCCGTTGACGGTCAGCTTTCCTTCCGTGCAGCAGGCGACCGTGTCGCCGCCGACCGCGACCACGCGCTTGACGACGGGCGCGTTGCTCACCCAGGTCTTGTCGGTGAAGACGACGACATCGCCCCGGCGTACCTCGTCGCCGTCGACGCGCTGGGCCAGCACCCGGTCGCCCGCACCGATCGTCGGCGCCATCGAACTGGTGGGCACGGTGTACGGCCGGTAGACCACCGCTCCCCAGGCGAACCCGCCCAGGAACAGCACCAGGCCCAGCGCCACGGCCAGCCCGGACAACCGCTGTCCGGTCCGGCTGCCCGCCGGGCCCCTGCTCGCGCCACCGCTACGCGGCGCCGTACGTGTCGTGCTCTCGCCACCCATGGGTCCGCACCCTACCCGGCGGTACCGACACCGGGCAGCCCCTCCCGAGCGCCCGAGGCCACCGGCTCGGCAAAGCTTTCCCAAGCTCCCGTCGCCGGGCGGGGCGCCTCCCGGAAGGTGCGTCGGGCGGTCAGCGGGGCTCGGCCGCCCTGATCCGGCGCCTGCGCCACACCACCAGCGGCACCGCACCGGCCAGGGCGAGCCCCTGCGGCGCGACCGTGAGAGCTGCGGACCGGGCGCTCAGGTTCTGCTCGAAGGTGTCCGGGACGGGCAGGTTGTCCCAGCGGTTGATCGGCCAGGCGATGACGATGGCGCGGCCGACGACCTTGTCGACGGGGACCATGCCGTGGTTCTTGTCGGACTGGTTGTAGCGCGAGTCGCGGGAGTTCTGCCGGTGGTCGCCCATGACCCAGATGTAGCCCTCGGGCACCTTCACCTTGAACTGGCCGCCCTGGTCGTCCTGGCTGCACGGCGTGTTGCCGGGGTAGACGTAGGACGCCTCGCTCAGCGCCTTGCCGTTGACCTTCAGCGGGCCGGTGCCCTCGCACTCGACCGTGTCCCCACCGACGCCGACAACGCGCTTGATGAGGTCCTTCTCCTCCGCCGACGGCATCAGGCCGATCCAGCTGAGGAAGGTCTGCAGGGCGTTCGGGTCGGGAGTGGGCTCACCGGCCAGCCAGTTGTCGGGGTCGTGGAAGACGACGACCTCGCCGCGCTCGGGCTCGGAGCCGAACCAGGGGGTGAGCTTGTCGACCAGGACGCGGTCACCCTGCTGGAGGGTGTTCTGCATCGAGTCGGAGGGAATCGAGAACGCCTGCACCAGGAACGTCTTGATCAGCAGCGCGAGGACGAGCGCGATGCCGATGAGGATGGGCAGCTCCTTCCAGAAGGAGCGCTGCTTCTTCGGCCTGGGGACGGCTCCCGGCCCCTCACCGCCGGTCGGGGGCTCTCCGCCCGACCCTCCTCCGTCACCGTCTCCTCCGGAGTCATTCCCGGAGGTCACGACGTCGTCCGCGGCCGGGTCGGCTGCGTCCACGGGGCGTCCGCGGTGCTCCTCGCCGTCGTGCCCGGACCGTGCGCCAACCGCCACATCCCCCACGCCAACTCCTTACTCTGTGCCGCTGCCTGCCCCATATGCGGCGCAGGCCCACCACTCCCATAACGAGCGGGAGTTCCGCAGGGGTCGGGAGTTGGATCGTTCCGTTCGAATCGTCGGAAGCAACCCTATGCGACAGTGAGTCGGACGCGGTCGACCCGGTCGCCGAGTCGGACACCGAAGCGTAGGTCGTCGGCTCGTCCAGGGTGCTCCAGTGGCCGAAGGGCCAGGCGATCCACATGGCCCGTCCGACGACCTCGTCCTCGGAGACCGTACCGCCGTCCTGGTTCTGGTGCGCCCGGGAGTCCGCGGAGTTGGCGCGGTGGTCACCCATCACCCACAGCCGGCCCTGCGGGACGGTGACGTCGAACTCCTGACTGGAGGGGGCGTTGCCGGGATAGAGGTAGTCCTCGGTCAGGGGAACGCCGTTGACGGTGACCCGGCCTTGCGTGTCACAGCACTTGACGCGGTCCCCGCCGACGCCGACGACGCGTTTGATGAGGTCCTTCTCGTCGTCGGACGGCAGCAGGCCGATGAAGGTGAGTGCCTCCTTGACCTGCTTGACGACGACGGGGTCCTCCTTCTTCACCGTCGTCTGCTCGTCCTGGAGCCAGCCGCCGGGGTCCTTGAAGACGACGACGTCCCCGCGCTGCGGCTTCGACCCGAACCAGGGAGTGAGCTTGTCGACCAGGACGCGGTCGCCGATCTGGATCGTCTGCTCCATGGAGCCGGACGGGATCACGAAGGCCTGGACGAGGAAGGTCTTCAGGACGAGCGCTATGAGCACGGCAACGCCGACGAGAAGGGGTATCTCCTTCATCGCGGAGCGCCTGCGGCGCCGCTTGACCTTGCGCTGGAGCTTGCGCCGCTCCGCGCGCGTACGACCGCCGGCGGGGCTGGCGGCACGCCGGGCGCCGGTGGGCAGCAGATTGTCGGCGGCATTGCTCGATACGCCACGCGGCCTGCCCCGGTTACCCATGCGTGCCCTCCGCTGCGGCTGCGGGCACGCGCGCGTAGGCGTCCGGACGGTGCATACGGGTCCAGTGGGCGGCCGGCCATACGATCCAGTCGGCGCGGCCGATGACGTCCTCGACCGGGACCATGCCGCCGCCGGGCGAGCCCAGATGGTCCCGGGAGTCGCTGGACACGCGGCGGTGGTCGCCGAGGACGAACAGGGTGCCGTCGGGCACGACGACGTCGAACCGCACCGTCGACGGGCTGTCGCCGGGGTACAGGAAAGTCGACTCGTCGACCGAACGGCCGTTCACCTGGATCCTCCCCTCCTTGTCACAGCAGACCACGTGGTCTCCCCCCACACCCACAACGCGTTTGATGTAGTCGGCATCCCCGAAATAACCAGTTCCATCGAACACGACAACATCACCGCGCCGCGGTTCGGCACCGAAACGGTACGCCAACTTATTTACGAGAACGCGGTCGCCGACCCTCAATCCGGACTCCATGGATCCGCTGGGAATCTCGAACGGCCGCAGCACGAAGGTGTTGAGCAGCAACAGAAAGACCAGGAAGACCAGCAGGGTCAGGCTGATCCGCCCGCCGGGGAGCCACTCGGTGATCCGCGACACCAACGCGAAACGCGACCGTTCCTCCTGCCCCTCCGGGTCCGAGATCTCCTCGGAGTCGCAAGGGCGGGAGGAGCGGTCGCGCTCCGTCGGCTGTGCTTCGGTGTCCATCGGGGCCAGATGTTATCCGGCCCCGCTTTGGACCCCGCGGGGGCGAGCCCCCGAAAGCGCTCAGTTCTCGCGCTTCTCCTTGATCTTCGCCGCCTTGCCGCGCAGGTCACGCAGGTAGTACAGCTTGGCGCGACGCACGTCACCGCGGGTGACGAGCTCGATCTTCTCGACGATCGGGGTGTGCACCGGGAAGGTGCGCTCGACGCCGACGGAGAACGAGACCTTGCGGACCGTGAAGGTCTCGCGGACGCCGGCACCCTGGCGGCGGATCACAACGCCCTTGAACTGCTGCACACGGGAGCGGTTGCCCTCGATGACGCGGACGTGGACGTTGACCGTGTCGCCCGGGCGGAAGGCCGGGACGTCGCTGCGCAGCGACGCGGCGTCGACGGTGTCGAGCAGGTGAGACATTTCGTCTGCTTTCTTCGCCCATGCCACAGGTCATAGGCGGGAGCTAGGTGTTTCGAAGGATGCTGTCCGTGTCGGGGCGGGCGTCGTGTCCCCCTGTGGCAGGGGCGCGCGCCGGACGACGCACAACAGCGAGCTATTCTTCCACGCTCTCTGTCCTGCGCCAAAATCGGCCGGACCGCTCCCCCTCCGGGTCGGGCATCCAGCCCAGGATGGAGAGCATCTCGCGGTCCTTCTTGTCGAAGGCTTTGGGGTCGCAGTGCTCGATGAGGTCGGGCCGGTTGGCCGTCGTACGCCTGAGCGCCTCGTCCCGGCGCCAGCGGGCGATCTTGCCATGGTGGCCGCTGAGCAGCACGTCCGGGATGTCCCGGCCGCGCCACTCGGGCGGCTTGGTGTAGACGGGGCCTTCCAGGAGGTTGGCCATCGCGCCGGGCGCGAAGGAGTCGTCCCGGTGGGACTCGGCGTTCCCCAGGACGCCGGGCAGCAGGCGCGCCACGGCCTCCGTGATGACCAGTACGGCCGCCTCGCCGCCGGCGAGGACGTAGTCGCCGATGGACACCTCATGGACGGGCATACGGGTCGCGTACTCATCGATGACGCGGCGGTCGATGCCCTCGTAGCGGGCCGGCGTGAAGATCAGCCAGGGCCGCTCGGAGAGCTCGACGGCGAGTTCCTGGGTGAAGGGGCGGCCGCTGGGGGTGGGGACGATCAGGGCGGGCGCACCGGAGCCCGTCTCGTAGCCGTCCGCCAGCACGGAGTCCAGCGCGTCGCCCCAGGGGTCGGTCTTCATGACCATGCCGGGACCACCGCCGTACGGCGTGTCGTCGACCGTGTTGTGGCGGTCGTACGTCCAGGTACGGAGGTCGTGCACATGGACGTTCAGCTGTCCACGCGCGCGTGCCTTGCCGACCAGGGAGACGTTCAGGGGTTCCAGGTACTCGGGGAAGATCGTGACGACGTCGAGCCTCATCACGACTCGTCCCTGCTGGAAGCGATCTCCGCGCGGTCGTCGATCAGGCCGGGCGGAGGAGTGATCACCGCTCGCTGCTCCTCGAGGTCGATCTCCGCGACGATCTCCTCGACGAAGGGGATCAGGACCTCGCTGCCGTCGGGGCGCTCCACGATGAACAGGTCCTGCGAGGGCAGGTGCGAGATCTCGGTGATCCGGCCGATCTCGACGCCGTCCTTGGTGACCACGTCCAGATCCATCAGCTGGTGGTCGTAGTACTCGTCCTCTTCCTCGGGCAGCTCATCCGGGTCGATCTCGGCGATCAGCAGGACGTTGCGCAGGGCCTCGGCGGCGGTGCGGTCGGCGACGCCCTCGAAGCGCAGGAGGAGACGGCCGCTGTGGACGCGTCCCGTCTCGATGGTGAGCGGTCCCACGGCGGCGGGATCGGTGGCGAGTACGGCGCCGGGCGGGAGCCTCCGCTCCGGCTCGTCGGTGCGGACCTCGACGGTGACCTCGCCCTTGATGCCATGGGCACGGCCGATCCGTGCGACTACCAGCTGCACGAGTTCAAATCTCCTGTCGTACGACTACGGGCCGGGGACGGCCCAGTGGCCCTCCCCGGCCCGAGCCGGTGCTGCGTTCGGCGTCAGCGGACGTGATCCACGTCGACGAGGTCGACGCGTACACCACGGCCGCCGATGGCGCCCACGACGGTGCGCAGAGCGCGTGCGGTACGGCCGTTGCGGCCGATCACCTTGCCGAGGTCGTCGGGGTGGACCCGGACCTCGAGCACGCGTCCGCGGCGCAGGTCGCGGGATGCGACCTGCACATCGTCAGGGTTGTCGACGATGCCCTTCACGAGGTGCTCGAGAGCCTCCTCGAGCATGCTCAGGCCTCGGCCGACTCGGACTCGGCGGCAGCCTCGTCCTTCTTCTCCGCCTTCTTCTTCTGGGTGATCGCCTCACCCTTGCCCTCGTCGTCGCCACCGAGGGCCTCGAACGACGGGCGCGCCTTCTTCGGCTCGGCGACGAGCAGCGGAGCCGGGGCGGGCTCGCCCTTGAACTTCTGCCAGTCGCCGGTCTTCTTCAGGATGGCGAGCACGGGCTCGGTCGGCTGCGCGCCGACACCCAGCCAGTACGCGACACGGTCCGCGTCGACCTCGATCACCGACGGGTTGTACGTCGGGTGGTACTTGCCGATCTCCTCGATCGCACGGCCGTCACGACGGGTGCGGGAGTCGGCGACGACGATGCGGTAGTGAGGCGAACGGATCTTGCCCAGACGCTTCAGCTTGATCTTGACTGCCACGGGAGTGGGTTCTCCTGGATTTGACGTGGTTGGGCACGGCGAGACTGCCGCGTGGGGTTGCGGTACCCGAGTGCCCGATGGACGCGTCAGCCGGAGGAGAGAGGGGTCCTGTGCGACTGTCGAGTACAGCTAGCCATTGTGCCACACCCTGCGGGTCACCTTTGGCCGAGGGGCGGTGAGGGTGCCGGGGCACGCCTGAGAGAGCCGGGCGCTTCAGGTGTCGTCACGGCGTTGCGCAGCCCGGCGTCGCAGGGTGCCGCCCTCTTCGAGTCGGGAGCCGCCCCGGCCGCACGACTGCCCGCAGGCCGCGTGGGCCGCAGCGGCACCCCGACGCTTCAGCGTCCTGCGCGCCATACGTCCCGACCGACAGCCACGAGATGCCGGTACCGGACGCCCCGCGCCGTTACGCCGCGCCCATGACCTCCGGGATCCGGAACGGCTTCCCGCAGCCGCCGCACACGATCGGCGCCTGTGCCAGCACCGACGGGACGACCCGGACGTTGCGGCCGCAGTCGCAGACCGCCTTGACGCGGACGCCGCCTCCGGAGGAGCCGTGGCGGGCGGCCGGGCCCCGGAAGGTTCTGCTCGTGTCGGCGGAGGTCGCCGCCGTGTGGGCCTTGAGGGCGCGCTGGAGGCGTTCGATGGTCGGGCGGTAGCGGCGCTTGGCCTCGGGGTTGAGCGTGACCAGGGAGAAGCCGCTGCTCGGGTGCGGTTCCTCGGGGTGGTCCAGGCCCAGCTCCTCGGCGATCGCGAGGAATCTGCGGTTGTGGTAGCGGCCGGCCCGGGAGGTGTCGCGGACGCCGCGCGCGGCGGCGATGCCATGGACTGCCTCGTGAAGCAGTCGCTCGAAGGAGAGCTCGTGACCGCAGGCGGACGACGACTCCCCGATCAGGGACTCTGGCGCGGCGAGATCCGGCAGCTCGGGGTGGTACCGCTGAATGTCGGCCCACGCCTGCGCCAGCTCTGCGGCGAGAACAGGTGGTGTCTGTGTCGTGCTCACGTAATGACAACGAGCCGGAGTGCCCCTGTGTTCCGATTCCGGGGCATCCCAAATAATTTGCACGTACCCGTCAGTTGCGAATGATGCGTCACGACGAGGGCGGGTGCGCCGATCTGCGGAGAAGCGTCACAGCTCATACCAAGGTGGTGCGTAGTCTGACGTACGCGCCGGCGCGTACGCCCCGTCCACGCGCCGGTGCGGCTGTGGTTCACGCATGCGCAAGAGGCGTTTCGGCCGCTCTCGTTCCACACGGGCGTCATCTCAGTAAGCGCCCGCCACGACCGCGACGTTACCGGGCACGTCGTCGGCGTCCGGCACCGCCCCCTCCTGGGCGACCGGACACCGTACGGTCACCGCGTGCTCGGCCGGCCTGACCTCGCCTTCTTCGCCGAGCGTCACCCACGGGACGCGCGCCCAGCCGCCGGCGACGGCGGCTCCGACGGCCTCGCCGATCGTCGTCACGTCGGCGGTACGGGACTCGCGGCGGGCGCGGGACCGGGTCAGCAGCAGCGCCTGGTCCGCTTCGAGGACCGTGGGGAGCAGTCGTACGAGGGACTCGATCACCACCGGTTCCTTGCCGCCCGGGATGCGGCGGGCCGGCATCGCGGTGCCGTTCTCCAGGTCACGGGGCCCGACCTCGCTGCGGACGGCACGCCCTTGAGCCCCCCCGTCGACCGCGCGGCGGCCGAACGGGGTGTCGGTGCGGTCGTCGACGCGGACGCGGATGCCGGCCGCCTTCAGCCGGTCGCCGATCTCACGGACCTTGGCCAGAACCGCGTCGTCGCCGTGCGTGACGACCGCGAGCTCGCGCGCGAAGCCCTCGACATGGTCGGCCTCGGGGGTGAGGTACGACTGCGGGATCAGGAGCGGGAAGTGGGCGTTCCGCGTGCCCGTCTCCTTGATCCGGGCGTTGGCGATCAGATCCTGGTACCAGCGCGGGAAGTCGCCGCCTGGGGCGTCAGAACCGGCACCTTCGCCATGGCGCGACGACACGGGCCCACATTGCCGGAATGTGAATTTTGGCCACACACGCAGGGAAGCCTCAAGCAGGGCTCCGCGACCCCTGGACGCGACGTCGGGTGCGGAGTTTCCTGGCATACGTGGGGATGTGAGCGCATGTCACGGGGGCCACGGAATCGGACACAGAGGCAACTCTCTGCGGATTGGGGCGCTTTAGATGACACCTACGCTCGTGCGGCAGCACCTGCCTCACGCGGGCCCGGCAGCCCGTGTGGACCTGTGTGCACGCGCGCGTGACTGGTCCGAGATCCAGGAGCGGATGCTGGTTCCGCTCTACGAGGCCGTCTACGAGCGAGTGGAAGTGGGCCCGGGCACCCGGCTGCTGGGCCTCGGCTGCGGCAGTGGGCTGGCCCTGCTGATGGCGGCGTCCAGAGGCGCGACCGTCACCGGTGTCGAGCCCGCCTCCCCCGAACGACTGACCCTGGCACGGCAGCGGCTGCTGCCCGAGGCGTGGGACGCACGCGCGCGTGCCGCCACCCGGCTCGTCGACGGCTCGCCCGCGGACGCGGCCGACCCGGCGGCGCCCGCCTACACGGTGGTGACCGCGTTCGAGCCCATCGGCTGCCTCGCGGGTGACTCGGAGGGTCTCGGGGAGACGCTCGCGGCCACGACACCGCTCGCCGAGCGGGGGGCGCCCGTGGTGCTCGCCGGCTGGGGGCCGCCGGAGCGCTGCGCCACGTCGTCCGTGCTGCGGGTCGCCACGAAGTTGGCCGATCCCCTGCGCAGTACGGGCAGTTGGCGCCCCGCCCGGCGCGACGACCTGGAGGAGGTGGCCCAGCGGGCGGGCCTCAGGCCCGACGGCTCGGGGCGGGTGGCCTGCCCCTTCGGATACGCGGACGTGGACAGTGCCGTACGCGGACTGCTGTCGACGGGACTCTTCGACGCGGCGATCAACGCGACCGACCAGGTCCAGGTGGACAAGGAGCTGACGGAAGCACTGCATCCGCATCGGCGGCGGGACGGGACGGTGTGGATGCCGAACGTGTTCCGGTACCTGATCGCCCGGGTGCCCTGAGCCCAGGGGTGACCGGCAGGGCCGAGTGTCGCCCCACAGAGCAGCAGCGTCCCGCAGGGCAGCGGCGTCCCACGGGCCAGCGGCGTCCTACTGGCTGTCGTCCTTCGTCAGCCGAGTGATCCCCGCGATCCGGTACGCGTCCGCCTCCTCCAGCGTCTCGTTCTCCAGCAGCGCCTCGGCCAGGGCGTTCAACTGCCCCCGGTGGTCACGGAGTTTGCGGCAGGCCTCCTCGTAGCACTCGTCGGCGATCCGGCGCATCTCGGTGTCGATCACGTCGAGGGTCTGCGAGGCGGCCGCGAGCCCGTACGCCTGCTGGGGGTCGCTCGGCAGGGCGGACAGCCGGCCCACCCGCTCGCTCATGCCCCAGCGGGCGACCATCGCGCGGGCGATGTTGCTGACCTGTTCGAGGTCGTTCTCCGCGCCCGTGGTGACGACCCCGTAGACCACCTGTTCCGCCGCCATACCGCCCAGGGCGCCGATGATGCGGCCGCGCAGATAGCCCTCGGAGTGCGCGTACCGTTCCACCTCGGGAGTCGACATCGTCACGCCGAGGGCGCGGCCGCGCGGCACGATGGTGATCTTGCGTACGGGGTCGGCGCCCGGCTGCAGCATGCCGAGGAGGGCGTGTCCGCTCTCGTGGTACGCGGTGCGCCGGCGGTCCTCCTCGGGCATCACCAGGGTGCGCTCGGCGCCCAGCTGCACCTTCTCCAGGGCTTCGGACAGATCCGAGTTGGTCACCCGGTCCTGCTTGCGCTTGACCGCGAGCAGGGCGGCCTCGTTGGCGAGGTTGGCGAGATCCGCACCGGTCATGCCCGGGGTCGTGCGGGCCACCTGGGTGAGGTCCACGTCCTCGGCGAGCGGGATCTCGCGGGTGTGGATGCGCAGGATGGCCTCGCGTCCGCCGCGGTCCGGCGGGGAGACGTTCACGACCCGGTCGAAGCGGCCGGGGCGGGTCAGCGCCGGGTCCAGGATGTCGGCGCGGTTCGTCGCCGCGATGACGATCACGCCCTCGGAGCCGGAGAAGCCGTCCATCTCGGTGAGGATCTGGTTGAGTGTCTGCTCGCGCTCGTCGTGGCCGCTGACCGAGGCGCCGCCGCCCCGCGCCCGTCCGATGGTGTCGATCTCGTCGATGAAGATGATCGACGGCGCCACCTTGCGGGCCTCGGCGAACAGTTCCCGGACGCGGGAGGCGCCTACGCCGACGATCATCTCGATGAACTCGGAGGCGGAGGCGGAGAAGAACGGCACGCCCGCCTCGCCCGCCACCGCACGCGCCAGCAGGGTCTTGCCGGTACCGGGCGAGCCCGCGAGCAGCACGCCGCGCGGCATCTTCGCGCCCATCCTGCGGTAGGCGTCGGGATGCTCCAGGAAGTCGACGACGTCGTCCAGCTCGCCCTTGACCTCGTCGATGCCGGCCACGTCGGCGAAGGTCGTGCGCTCCTTGCCGGGCTGTAGCTCGACCGGCTTGGGCGGTGCCTTGCGGCCGAGCATGCCGCCCGCGCCGCCGAGCCCCGCGCCCATCCGCCGGGCGACGAAGATCCAGACCGCGAGCAGGAGCACGATCGGGATCAGGGAGAACAGCAGGTTGGACAGGACACCGCGCTCCCGCACGACGGGCTGGGCGGTCACCGTCACATCATGGCTGTCCAGTTGCCGCCAGAGATCGTCGTCCGCGAAGGCCGGTCGCTGTGTCTTGAACCTGGTGTAGTCGCCGTCGCCCTCGGGGTTGTCCCGGGCGCTCTTGAGCTCCCCCTGGATGGCGTCGCCCTTGGAGTAGATCTTGTCGACATTGCCGGCGTCGACCTGTCTGCTGAACTCCGTGTAGGAGATCGTCGGCTCGTTGCCCCGGTCGAAGTACGTCAACCCCACATAGGCGAGCAGGAACACGATCACCGCGGTGAGGAGCAGGCCCCACCAGCGGCCGCGCATCCGTCGCCCACCGGGCCGCGCGGGCGGTTCGTCCGGTGTGCCCTCGGTGCGCCACGGCTGGTCAGGGGCCTTGCGTGGTGGCGCGGCATTGCTCATATCTGGACGTTACGGCAGATGCCGGGCCCCGGCACGCGCTGAGGGCGCCCCCACGGAAGGGGCGCCCTCAGTGACGTACGCGACGAGACGGTAGTACGGGACAGCCGTATGGGACGGCCGTACGGGACGAACCGTCAGCCCATGAACTTCTTGAACTCGTCCGGCAGCTCGAAGTCCTGCCCGGCCTGCTGGCCCGGCAGCCCGAGGGCGCCTCCGGCCTGCGCGGCGGCGGCGCGGCGTGCGGCCTCCTCCTGCTCCTGCTGCTTGCGCTTCATCGGGTTGCCGGAGCGCTGCTTGCCCTTGGCCTTCTTCGGCTGCTTCTTCGTACGGCCGGGACCGCCACCCATACCCGGCATCCCTGGCATACCGGGCATGCCGCCGCCCTGGGCCATGCGGGACATCATCTTGCGGGCCTCGAAGAACCGCTCGACGAGGTTCTTGACCGCGCTGACCTCGACACCGGAACCACGCGCGATACGGGCGCGGCGCGAGCCGTTGATGATCGTCGGCTCCTGGCGCTCGGCCGGGGTCATCGACTTGATGATCGCGGCCGTGCGGTCGACGTCCCGCTCGTCCAGGTTGTTGATCTGGTCCTTGATCTGGCCCATGCCCGGGAGCATGCCGAGCAGCTTGGAGATGGAGCCCATCTTCCTGACCTGCTCCATCTGGGCCAGGAAGTCGTCGAGGGTGAAGTCCTGGCCCTTCTTGGAGGCCAGCTTCTCGGCCATCTTCTGGGCTTCGGCCTGGTCGAACGTCTTCTCCGCCTGCTCGATCAGGGTGAGCAGGTCACCCATGTCGAGGATGCGGGAGGCCATCCGGTCCGGGTGGAAGGCGTCGAACTCGTCGAGCTTCTCGCCGTTCGACGCGAACATGATCGGCTTGCCGGTGATCTGCCGGATCGACAGGGCCGCACCACCGCGGGCGTCACCGTCGAGTTTGGAGAGCACCACGCCGTCGAAGCCGACACCGTCACGGAAGGCCTCCGCCGTGTTGACGGCGTCCTGACCGATCATCGCGTCGACGACGAAGAGGATCTCGTCCGGCGAGACCGCGTCCCGGATGTCCGCGGCCTGCTGCATCATCTCCTGGTCGATACCCAGGCGGCCGGCGGTGTCCACGATCACGATGTCGTGGACCTTGGCCTTGGCGTGCTCGATGGAGTCCTTGGCGACCTTGACCGGGTCACCGACGCCGTTGCCCGGCTCGGGCGCGTAGACCGCGACGCCCGCGCGCTCGGCGACGACACTCAGCTGGTTCACGGCGTTCGGGCGCTGGAGGTCACAGGCCACCATCAGCGGCGAGTGGCCCTGCTCCTTCAGCCAGCGGCCGAGCTTGCCGGCGAGGGTGGTCTTACCGGCACCCTGCAGACCAGCGAGCATGATCACGGTCGGCGGCTGCTTGGCGAAGCGCAGGCGCCGGGTCTCGCCGCCGAGGATCGTGACGAGCTCGTCGTTGACGATCTTCAGGACCTGCTGGGCCGGGTTCAGCGCCTTGGAGACCTCTACACCGAGGGCGCGCTCCTTGACGTTCTTGATGAACGTCCGGACGACGGGCAGGGCCACGTCCGCTTCGAGGAGTGCGATGCGGATCTCGCGCGCGGTGGCGTCGATGTCCGCCTCGGAGAGCCGTCCCTTGCCACGCAGGTTCTTGAAAGTCGCTGAGAGGCGATCGGAGAGAGTATCGAACACGGCGCTCGCGGTCCTCGGGGTCGGTGGCAGCTGGGAATCGCCCTCCAGGGTATCCCGGCGGCACAGGTTGCCGGGATCCCTGGGTTCAGAGCCTTTGAACAGGGTCTCAGCCCCGCAATGTCTCCTCCAGCTTGCGCGCCACGGCGGCCGCCTCCTCGCCGGGCAGCGGCGCCCCCTCGGGCCCTGTGACATAGAACGCGTCGACGGCGTTGGCGCCCAGGGTGCTGACATGGGCACTACGCATCCGCACGCTCGCGTCCTCCAGCGCCCGCCCGATCCGGAACAGCAGCCCCGGGGCGTCCTGGGCACGGACCTCGATCACCGTGGCCAGCCGGGATGCGGCCGGGTGCACCGACACCCTCGGGGGCGGCGGCACGACGCCCCGGCGGCGCGGATACGCGGCGTCCCGCTCGGCGAGGCGGCCCGCGATGTCCAGGGTGCCGTCCAGGGCGCGTACGAGGTCGGCGCGCAGCCGGGTGGCCTGCGGCAGCGAGCCGTACTCGGCGGCGACCCGCCAGTTCAGCAGCAGGACGGAGCCCTCGACGCCGTCGGGCAGGTCCAGGGCGCTCAGCTCGGCGGTGCGGACGGTGAGGCGGTGCATCGCCAGGACACCGGCCACCGCGGGCAGCACGCCCGGCTGGTCCGGTACGGCGATGAGGAGCTCCACGCCCAGCGGCTCGGGATCGCCCGGGGGCTGCTCCTCCGTCAGCGACTCGGTCTGCGCGCGCAGGGCCAGCACCGGGCTGCCGGTCGCCATCGCCTCGATGGCGAGCCGCTCCTGCTCCGCGGTGGGCGCGGCGGCCTCGGGCTCGTCGAGGTCGTCCCCGGCGAGCACGGCCGCGACCCGCTTGACCAGGTCGGCGACGAGGGAACCCCGCCAGGACGACCAGGCCGCCGGGCCGGTGGCCAGGGCGTCGGCCTCGGTCAGGGCGTGCAGCAGCTCCAGCGTGCCCTGCGAGCCGACCGCCTCGGCGACCGAGCGCACGGTGGCCGGATCCTCCAGGTCGCGCCGGGTGGCCGTGTCGACGAGCAGCAGGTGATGGCGTACGAGGGTGGAGAGCACGGCCACGTCGTCGCGGTCGAAGCCGATCCGCGCGGCGACGTCCTTGGCGATGATCTCGCCGGCCACCGAGTGATCCCCGGGCCAGCCCTTGCCGATGTCGTGCAGCAGCGCGGCGACCAGGAGGAGGTCGGGACGGTGGACGCGGCGGGTGAACTCGGAGGCCTGGACGGCCGTCTCGATCAGATGCCGGTCGACGGTCCAGATGTGCACGGCGTTGCGTTGCGGGCGGCAGCGCACCCGCTCCCAGTCCGGGAGGAGACGGGTGATCAGGCCTTCCGCCTCCAGGGCTTCCCATACGTCGACCGTCGGGCGGCCGGAGCCGAGCAGGGTCACGAGCTGCTCGCGCGCCTCGGCGGGCCAGGGCGTGGGCAGCGGGCGCACGGCGGCCGCCATGCGCCGTACGGCGTGCAGGGAGAGCGGGAGCCCGGCCTGCGCGGCGGCGGCCGCGGCACGCAAGGGGAGCACAGGGTCGCGTTCGGGGCGCGCGGCACGGGCGAGCACCACCTCGCCGTCCTGCTCCACCACACCCTCCGCCAGCGGGGAGCGCTCGGCGGTCGGCTTCCCGCCGCCCAGCATGGCGCGCAGCCTCGGCCGTACGGCGCGCGATCGCAGTACGCGCCCCACTTCCCGCCATGTGACATCGCTGGCATACGAGATGACCCGCGCCGCCTCGTACACCTGCCGCAGCAGGGTGTCGGCGTCGAGCAGCCCGAGCTCGGCGGCGACCTGGTCCTGCTCCTGGAGCGCGAGCCGGTCGGTCGCCCGCCCGGTGGTCAGGTGCAGGGCGTCCCGTGCGTCGAGCAGCCGGCGCCGGGCGTCGTCGAGGCCCTCGCGCGGGGCGTCGGCCAGCCAGGAGGCGGCGACGGCGCGCAGGATGGTGGCGTCGCGCAGACCGCCGCGGGCTTCCTTCAGGTCGGGTTCC
The DNA here is from genome assembly GCF_041261225.1 of Streptomyces sp. V4I8. Classification (GTDB taxonomy): domain Bacteria; phylum Actinomycetota; class Actinomycetes; order Streptomycetales; family Streptomycetaceae; genus Streptomyces. The sequence continues at coordinate 7,285,127 of NZ_JBGCCN010000001.1, read as the reverse complement.
AGGAGGTACTGCAGCTCGCCCTGGCGCTCGGCGCGCTCGGCCGTCAGCTCCTGGAGTTCGGGCAGCCGCCTGGGCGCCTGGTTGCGCCAGTCGGCCAGGACCGCCGTCCGCAGTCCCGCCGTAAGCCCCAGGTCGCCCGCGATGTGCCGGGCGTCCAGCAGGCCCAGCTGGACCTTGAGGTCCTCGCCGGCCGTCTTGCGGGCCTCGGCGGGCGTGCGTACGGAGTGGTCGAGGGCCAGGCCGAGGTCCCAGACCGGGTACCAGATGCGGTCGGCCAGGGCGGCCACCGCACCGGCGTCACCGCCGTCGTGCAGCAGGAGCAGATCCAGGTCGCTGCGCGGCGACAGCTCGCCACGGCCGTAACCCCCGACGGCGACCAGGGACACCCCGCGCAGCCCCTCGGCGCCGGCGGCGAACAGGCCGGTCAGCCACTCGTCGGTCAGTTCCGCGAGGGCGGTACGGCGCGGCGGCCCGGACCGCGCCTCCTCAGTGAGGAGACGCAGCCGGGCCGCCGCGTAGCCGCTGGGTCCCGAGTCCTCTGCATCCTTGGAAACGTCCGTGCTCGTCACCCAGCGACTCCTGTTCTGTTTTCCTGCCTCAGAGCGCGTCGGGCCCGCGCTCGCCGGTCCGCACCCGTACGGCCGTCTCGACCGGGAGGGACCAGACCTTGCCGTCACCGATCTTGCCGGTGCGGGCGGCCTTGACGATGACGTCGATCAGCTGCTCGGCGTCGTCGTCCTCGGCCAGCACCTCGATGCGGATCTTCGGGACCAGGTCGACGGTGTACTCGGCACCGCGGTAGACCTCGGTGTGGCCCCGCTGACGACCGTAGCCGCTCGCCTCGGTGACCGTCAGGCCGTGGACCCCGAAGGCCTGGAGGGCTTCCTTGATCTCGTCGAGCCGGTGGGGCTTGACGACTGCGGTGATGAGCTTCATGCGTCCACCTTCTTGCTCGCGGCCGCGGCGACCGGGGCGGGGGCGGCGGTCCGGGCGGCACCGCCGCCGGCGCCGCTGAAGTCGTATGCGGTCTCGGCGTGCTCGGCCTGGTCGATGCCGGCCACTTCCACGTCCTCGGAGACCCGCATGCCGATCGTCTTGTCGAGGACGAAGGCGAGGAGCGCGGAGACGACGAGGGAGTAGGCGAGGACCGCACCGACACCGGCGAGCTGCTTCCACAGCTGGTCGGCGTTGCCGCCGTAGAACAGGCCCTTGGCCGGGGACTGCCCGCCACCGGTGGCGAAGAAGCCGATGAGGATCGAGCCGGTGACACCGCCGACCAGGTGGACACCGACGACGTCGAGGGAGTCGTCGTAGCCGAACTTGTACTTCAGGCCGACGGCCATGGCGCACAGGACACCGGCGATGACGCCGACGGCGATCGCGCCGAGCGGGGAGACCGCACCACCCGACGGGGTGATGGCGACCAGACCGGCGACCGCGCCGGAGGCGGCACCGAGGGTGGTGAACGCGCCGTGGCGGATCTTCTCGTAGACGAGCCAGGCCAGCATGGCGGCGGCGGTGGCGACCTGCGTGTTGACGAACATCAGCGCGCCGACGCCGTCGTCGTTGCCGAGCCACGAGCCGGCGTTGAAGCCGAACCAGCCGAACCACAGCAGGCCCGCGCCGAGCATGACCAGCGGAAGGCTGTGCGGACGCATCGGGTCCTTCTTGAAGCCGACGCGCTTGCCGATGACCAGGATCACGCCGAGCGCCGCGGCACCCGCGTTGATGTGGACCGCCGTACCACCGGCGAAGTCGATCACGCCGAGCTTGAACGCCCAGCCTCCACTCGGCGCCCAGACCCAGTGGGCGACCGGGAAGTACACGATGATGACCCACAGCGTGATGAACAGCGCCCACGCGGAGAACTTCACGCGGTCCGCGAGCGCGCCGCTGATCAGGGCGGGCGTGATGATCGCGAACATCAGCTGGAAGACGGCGAAGACATAGATCGGGATGTTGTAGATGTCCCACAGCTCGGTCTTGCCGATGCCGCTGAGGCCGACGAAGTCGGAGGACCAGCCGATCAGCCCGCCGTGCGAGTCACCGAAGGCGAGCGAGAAGCCGAACAACACCCACAGGATGGTGACGATCCCTAGGCTGATGAAGCTCATCATCAGCATGTTCAGGGTGCTCTTGACGCGGACCATGCCTCCGTAGAAGAAGGCCAGGCCCGGGGTCATGAGCATCACCAGGGCGGAACAGATGAGCATGAAACCTGTGTTGGCGGGCGACAGCTCTACCTTGTCTGCCGCCATCATGATGGCTGGTGCCATCGGCGTCTCCTCGTCATGTGTACGGCCCCGTGCGGGCGAAGCCTGAGCGGAATGAGGGGCGGGCCGGTTATGCGCCAAGAGATTGGCGCAGCGCGGTTTCGGTGGAAGCCCCTCGTTGTTTCGCCGCCGTGACGAAGGCGCCCTGCGTGTTACGCGTTGATGAACTGCGAGATGTTCGGCCGCGCGATCGTTATCGTGGCGCAACCTTCACTGAGGGAGAAAAACCGGCCGCGGTCGGCCTTCCGATGACCTGGCATGGGGGAGCCGAGTCGGGCAGTTCGGGAGGGCCGGCCGCGGCCGGGGTTCAGGGGTTGCCCCGCGATCGCGCGCGAGGCTAGACCGCCTCCGCGGTCTCCGGCAGCTCCACGGCGAGCTTGTCGGTCAGGTCCACGACCTCGGCGAGATCCCCGAAATCGCGTACAGCCGTGTCGACCGTCTTTCGGATACGAGTGTTGACGCGCTCGGAGCGCACCTTCTTGGCGATGTGCATGGCCTGCTCGGCGTAGACCGCGCTCCGCTCGGGCTCGCGCCGCAGCAGGTGCACCGTGGCCATGCCGATGAGGTTCAGCGCGTACGACCGCTGGTGCTCGCCGTCCTTCGCGAACAGGTCCACGGCCCGCTGCATCAGGGGCTCGGCCAGCGAGGCGTACGTCGGGCTGCGGCCGGCGACATAGGCGAGGTCACGGTAGGAGTGGGAGTTCTCGCCGTACAGCTCGGCCTCGGAGAAGAAGCGGATCCAGTCGGGATCCGGCTCGTCCCAGTCGTCGGCCTCGGCGAAGGTGTCCTCGGCCATCCGGACCGCCCGCTTGCACTTGCCGGGCTGGCCCATGTTGGCGTAGGCGCGGGCTTCCATCGCATACAGCATCGACTGGGTGCGCGGGCTCGCGCAGTCCCGGCTGCCGTACTGCGCGAGGTGGACCAGCTCCAGGGCGTCGTCGGGCCGCCCGAGGTGGATCATCTGGCGGCTCATGCTGGACAGGACGTACGAGCCGAGCGGCCGGTCGCCGGCCTCCTTCGCGGCGTGCAGCGCGAGGACGAAGTACTTCTGCGCGGTGGGCTGGAGCCCCACGTCGTACGACATCCAGCCGGCCAGCTCCGCCAGCTCGGCGGCGACCTTGAACAGCTTCCTGGTGGTGGCCTCGGGCTGGGGCTCCTGGAGCAGGTCGGTCACCTCGTGCAGCTGGCCCACGACCGCCTTGCGGCGCAGGCCGCCGCCGCACTGGGCGTCCCACTGCCGGAACATCACGGTGGTGGACTCCAGCAGGTCCAGCTCGGGCTTGGACAGCCGGCCACGCGCGCGGGAGGACGGGACGGCCCGGGGCTCCTGGTACGGGGCGGGCGGCGCGGGGACCAGCCAGCGCTGCATCGGCTCGATGAGGGACGGGCCCGCGGACAGGGCCAGCGAGGTCCCGAGGAAGCCACGCCGCGCCAGCATCAGGTCGCTGCGCGAGAACTCGCTGAGCAGGGCCACCGTCTGCGGGGCCGTCCAGGGCAGGTCGACGCCGGACACGGAGGGTGACTGACGAGCGGCGCGCAGGCCGAGGTCCTCGACGGAGACGACGCAGCCGAACCGCTCGGAGAACAGCTCGGACAGGATCCGCGGGATCGGTTCGCGCGGGTTCTCGCCGTCGAGCCAGCGGCGCACGCGGGAGGTGTCGGTCGAGATGTGGTTGGCGCCCAACTGGCGGGCGCGGCGGTTCACTTGGCGGGCGAGCTCGCCCTTCGACCAGCCGCTGCGCACGAACCAGGACGTGAGCAGCTCGTTCGGGCGCTTGTCAGCGTGCGATGCGCCACCAGCACTCGTACCGCTTCCGCTGTTGCCGCTCACTGGAACGCCCCCATCCCTTGGACCACTTGTCACCGAGTGCGCCAAGCCCTATCAGAATGCCGGTAAATACGGTCGGCCGTCCGCCAGTTGTCACCCTTCGAACGGAAAGACGACTTGCCCCCGGCATACCCACGAGTGCATGTGCCCCGAGGGTTCATGCACACACGGTAATCCTACGATCACGCCCACAGCCATGGCGATCCCGGAAACGCCACCATTCGCCACCCCTTCGGATGAACTAACGGCCGCCTCCACACGATTCACTTGACATAGGACGGCCAGAAGTGGGCGGAGCGAAGCACTCGGAGGCGCGCGTCGCCGAGCCCGCAACCCTGGATGCTCCCAAGCGCCGCGTGAGCCGAGCGGTGCCGACGGGTAACCGGGCACCCAGGAACACACAGGGTCACGATCCGCATCCGCGCCGTAACTACCCGCGCGCTGGACCCGTTGGAGGGGGCATGGGCTTCACGATCGGCGGCATCCGGGAGATCCGGTCCGGCTCGCGTCGACGCGGCCGCTCCTCGGAGTGCACCGCCGTCGCCGAGTTCACCGGACTGTGGGGCTGGGACGTGGTGCCCGGCGCGCGGGCCGCGGCGGGCGCCTGTTCGTGCGGCCGCTCCGACTGCGGCGCGCCCGGCGCACACCCCCTCGACTTCGCACCCCACGTCCCGGCCGGCGCCACGCTCGACGACGTCAGCAAGGCGTGGTCGGAGTTCCCGGGCGCCTCGGTGATGCTGCCGGTCGGGCGGGCGTTCGACGTGATCGAGGTGGCCGAGGCCGCCGGGCGCCGCGCGCTGGCCCGGCTCGAACGCATGGGTCTCCCCCTCGGCCCGGTCACCGCCACCCCCGAGGGCCGCGCCCACTTCTTCGTCGCCCCGGGCGCCGCCGCCGAGCTCCCCGAGCTCCTCTACCGCATGGGCTGGGACGGCCCGACCCACCTCGACCTCCGCGGCCTCGGCCCCGGCACGTCCATCACGGCCCCGCCCTCCGACCGGGGCGGCCTGGGACCGGTGCGCTGGCTACGACCCCCCGAGCTGGACACGGCATCGAAGCCGCCGGCGGCGCGGTTACTGCTGGGCACGCTGGCTTACGTGGCGCATCGGTCCCGGGCGTAACAGCGGTCACAGTCGTACACAGCAAAGCGCCCGTCTCCCCACTGCACCATGGGAGGCGGGCGCTTCTTCGAGCCACGTACCAGATTCGGTAGGTGGGTTCACTCCCCGATAAGGGCGTCAACGAACGCCTCCGGCTCGAACGGCGCCAGGTCGTCGGCGCCCTCGCCCAGCCCGATCAGCTTCACCGGTACGCCCAGCTCGCGCTGGACCGCGACCACGATGCCGCCCTTGGCCGTGCCGTCCAGCTTGGTGAGCACGATGCCGGTGATGTCGACGACCTCGGCGAAGACGCGGGCCTGGACCAGACCGTTCTGCCCCGTCGTCGCGTCCAGCACGAGCAGGATCTCGTCCAGCGGCGCGTGCTTCTCGACGACCCGCTTGACCTTGCCGAGCTCGTCCATGAGGCCGGTCTTGGTGTGCAGGCGCCCGGCGGTGTCGATGAGGACGACGTCCGACCCCATCTCCTTGCCCTCCTTCACCGCGTCGAAGGCGACGGAGGCGGGGTCGCCGCCCTCCGGCCCGCGCACGGTGTAGGCGCCCACGCGCTCGCCCCAGGTCTGGAGCTGGTCGGCGGCGGCGGCTCGGAAGGTGTCGGCGGCGCCCAGGACCACGCTGCGCCCGTCGGCCACGAGGACACGGGCGAGCTTGCCGGTGGTGGTGGTCTTGCCGGTGCCGTTGACGCCGACGACCATCACGATGCCGGGCTTGCTGGCCTCCGGCTCCGTCTTGACCGTGCGGTCGAAGTCGGTGCCGACCAGCTTGAGCAGCTCCTCGCGCAGCAGACCGCGCAGCTCCTCGGGGGTGCGGGTGCCGAGGACCTTCACGCGCTCACGCAGCCCGTCGACCAGTTCCTGGGTGGGCAGCACGCCGACGTCGGCGGTGAGGAGGGTGTCCTCGATCTCCTCCCAGGTGTCCTCGTCGAGGTGCTCGCGCGACAGGAGCGTGAGCAGCCCCTTGCCGAGGGCGTTCTGCGAGCGGGAGAGCCGGGCGCGCAGCCGGATCAGGCGGCCGGCGGTGGGCTCCGGGACCTCGATCTCGGTCGGCGGGAGCTCTTCGACGACCGGCGGTTCCTCGACGGCGGTCGGTGCTCCGCCGCCCGGAAGGTCCACCTCCTCTATGGTCCGGCGCGGTTCGTCGCGCGGTGTCTCGGCCTCGTCGCCGACGTGCGGCTCGGCCGGAGGGGCGGTGATGTCGGGGGCGGCGGGGGGCGGCGGGGGCAGCTGCTTCTTACGGCGCGTGCCGACGATGAGCCCGCCGAGCGCGCCGAGCACCACCACGGCGATGACTACAGCAAGGATGACGATGTCCATAACCCGTCCAGTATCCGCCATGGAATATGGGTTACGCCGACCTGGATGTCTGACACACCATCAGCTAACGTCCTCCCCCACACTCGCCCGGTGAAGGGGGACCCCCATGCCCGTCACGGTCGTACGCTTCAACCTCGTCGAGCCCGACGCGACCCCCGCATCCCTCGCCGCCCGCTACCGGGCGGCGCTGGAGATGGCCGCGTACGCCGACCAGCACGGCATCACCACCGTGCAGACCGAGGAGCACCACGGCGCCGACAACAACTGGCTGCCGTCCCCCTTCGCCTTCGCGGCCGCGGTCTTCGGCGCGACGCGAAGGATCGCGGTCACCGTCTCGGCGATCATCGGCCCCCTGCACGACCCGCTGCGGCTCGCCGAGGAGATCGCCGTACTGGATCTGCTGAGCGGCGGGCGGCTGGTGACCGTCGCCGGGATCGGGTACCGCCCCGAGGAGTACGCCCTGTTCGACGTGGAGTGGAAGCGGCGCGGCAAGCTCCAGGACGAGGTGCTGGAGACGCTGCTGAAGGCGTGGACCGGCGAGGAGTTCGAGTACCGGGGCCGTACGGTCCGGATCACTCCGCGCCCGTACAGCGATCCGCACCCGCTGCTGCTGGTCGGCGGCTCCTCGCAGGCCGCCGCCCGCCGGGCCGCCCGGCTCGGCCTGCCGTTCTTCCCCAGCGCGCATCTGCCGGAGCTGGAGGCGTACTACAAGGAGCGGCTCGTCGAGTACGGCACCGAGGGCTGGACGATGATGCCGGCCGCGGAGACGCCGCTGCTGCACATCACCGAGGATCCGGACCGGGCGTGGGCCCAGTACGGCGGGCACTTCCTGCACGAGGCTCGGACGTACGCCTCCTGGCAGTCCGGGGACGTGCGGTCCGCCGTGAAGTCGGAGGCCACGACGGTGGAGGAGCTGCGTGGGGAGGGCGTGTACCGGATCGTGACGCCTCAGGAGTGTGTGGCGCTGGGGTTCGACAGCTACGTGCTGCATCCGCTGTCGGGCGGGATGCCGGTGGAGGAGGGATGGCGGAGCCTGCGGTTGTTCGCGGAGGAGGTGCTTCCGGCGCTGGGCCACTGACCCTCGCGGATATTCGATGGCCCGGCCGGGCGGCGGCTGATCCACTGGGCGCATGAGTCTGCTGGTGGAAGTGTTCGTCCGGGAACCGGATGGGAAGAGGCAGATACTCGACGTGCCGGACGACGTCTATCACTCCGGCGGCTTCGAGTCCTGGCGTAGGACCGTGTGGGGGTCGGAGTTCGTGCGCTCCCTGGGTGCGCGCTTCCTCCCCGTGCTGGCCGAGCGAGATCTGGAGGTCGAGGCCGAGCAGGTGCCGGAGTTCCTGAGCGAGGTCGCACTGCTGCGCGCCCACTTGGACGCGATCGCTCACGGCACTGAGCACCCGCGGGCGGTCGAGGAACACCGGGACGGGATCGAGCTGCGTTTGCGGATCATCGAGGAGAGCGCCCTCAAAGCCGTGGAGATCGGCGGCGGCGTCCTCATCTGGTGACGTACGGAAGTCGGTGATGTACGAAACCGCCGCCCCGGCTCGGGCAGTGGCCGAGCCGGGGCGGCGGCGGGGTTACGGGGAGAGGGGCAGCGGGGACTTGGCCCTTCCCCCCGAGTTCGGAGGGCCGGTCAGCCCATCTCCTCCAGCTTCTTGCCCTTGGTCTCGGGCACGAACTTGAGGATGAACGGGATGGAGAGGAAGGCGAACACCGCGTACATGACGTAGGTGAGCGACAGGTTCCAGTCCGACAGGTCCGGGAAGGTGATCGTGATCACCCAGTTGGCGATCCACTGGGCCGAGGCGGCCACGCCCAGGGCCGCGGCGCGGATCTTGTTCGGGAAGACCTCGCCGAGCATGACCCAGACGACCACGCCCCAGGACATGGCGAAGAAGAGGACGAAGGCGTTGGCGGCGATCAGCGCCACGTAGCCCTGCGCGGTCGGCAGCGGGTCGTTGCCGTTCTGGAAGGAGAAGGACCAGGCGGCCGCCGCGAGCGAGATGCCCATGCCGATCGAGCCGATGAGGGCGAGCGGCTTGCGGCCGATGCGGTCGACGAAGATCATCGCGATCACGGTGCCGATGATGTTGATGATCGAGGTCTCGAACGAGTAGAAGAACGAGCTCGAGGGGTCGACGCCCACGGACTGCCACAGCAGGTTCGAGTAGTAGAAGATGACGTTGATGCCGACCAGCTGCTGGAAGACGGAGAGGCCGATGCCGATCCACACGATGGGCAGCAGACCGAACCGGCCGCCCAGCAGGTCCTTGAACGTCGACTTGTGGTCGCTCTTCATGGCCTGCTCGATCTCGGTGACGCGGCCGTCCAGGTCCGCGCCGCCCTCGACGTCGGCGAGCACCTTCTTGGCGTCCTCGACGCGGCCGACGCTGATCAGATAGCGCGGGGACTCGGGGATCGCGAAGGACAGCAGGCCGTAGATCACGGCGGGTACGAGCATCACGCCGAGCATCCACTGCCAGGCCTCCAGGCCCGCGACCGTGCCGCGCTCCTCGCCGTCGGCCATGTTGAGGATGGCCCAGTTGACGAGCTGGGAGACGGCGATGCCGATCACGATGGCGGCCTGCTGGAACGAGGCGAGCCGACCGCGGTAGGCGGGCGGGGCGACCTCGGCGATGTAGGCCGGGCCGATGACCGAGGCCATACCGATGGCGATACCGCCGAGGACACGCCAGGCGGCGAGGTCCCAGGCGGCGAACGGGAGGCCGGAACCGACGGCGCTCACGGCGAACAGCACCGCCGCGATCTGCATGACGCGGATCCGGCCGATGCGGTCGGCTATGCGGCCGGCGATCGCGGCGCCCACGGCACTGCCGAGCAGGGCGCTGGCGGCGACGGTCCCGGTGACGCCCGAGCTGAGGTCGAACCGGGCCTGGATGCCGCCGTTGGCTCCGTTGATCACGGAACTGTCGTAGCCGAAGAGGAAGCCGCCCATGGCGGCCGCCGCGGTGATGAAGACGACGTGCCCGAGATGTTCGGGGTGAGCCGTCCTGGCTCCTGACGTCGGTGCCTGCGCTGTGCTGGTCACGTGTACTCCTCGGGCCACCGGCAACGCTGCCGGGTGGGGGTCAGCCGCTCCAAGTAGTGATACCTGAAGGTAAAAGCAACGTTGCAGAGACTATTCCTTCAAGTTTCGAAGTCAATAGGTGATCGGCTGTGAGTTTCGAGACGTGACTAGGTGACGTGTGTTCACTTCTTGAAGTGATGGTGAAAGTGGCTGGGTGGGGCTGGCGTATGGCCGGGTGTGCCGCCGACGGGCGCATACCCCGAGGTCGGCCTCAGCGAAGTCGCTGGCTGATGACCTTTGACACACCGTCGCCCTGCATGGAGACGCCGTACAGCGCGTCGGCGACCTCCATCGTGCGCTTCTGGTGCGTGATCACGATCAGCTGTGACGCCTCCTGCAGCTCCTGCATGATGCGGATCAGCCGCTGGAGGTTGGTGTCGTCGAGGGCGGCCTCGACCTCGTCCATGACATAGAACGGGCTCGGGCGGGCCTTGAAGATGGACACGAGCATGGCGACGGCGGTGAGTGAGCGCTCACCACCCGAGAGCAGCGACAGCCGCTTGACCTTCTTGCCGGGGGGACGTGCCTCGACATCGACACCCGTGGTGAGCATGTTGTCGGGATCGGTCAGGATCAGCCGTCCCTCACCCCCGGGGAAGAGCCGGCTGAAGACGCCCTCGAACTCCCGGGCCGTGTCCCGGTAGGCCTCCGTGAAGACCTGCTCGACCCGCTCGTCGACCTCCTTGACGACCTGGAGCAGGTCGGCGCGGGTCTTCTTCAGGTCCTCCAGCTGCTCGCTGAGGAACTTGTGCCGTTCCTCCAGCGCCGCGAACTCCTCGAGCGCGAGCGGGTTGACCTTGCCGAGCTGCTGGTAGGCCCGCTCGGCGGCCTTGAGCCGCTTCTCCTGCTCGGCCCGGACGAAGGGCTTGGGCTGGTTGCGGGGGTGCTCGGGGTCCTCGGGGAGCTGCTCGCCCTCGGCGGCCAGGGAGGGCGGTACGAGCTGGTGGGGGCCGTACTCCGAGACGAGCCCGGCGGGCTCCACGCCCAGCTCCTCCAGCGCCTTGGTCTCCAGCTGCTCGATCCGCATCCGCTTCTCGGCGCCGAGGACCTCGCCACGGTGCACGGAGTCGGTCAGCTTGTCGAGTTCGGCCTTGAGGTCGCGGCCCTGGTTACGGGCGACGGTGAGTTCCTGCTCGCGCCGCGCCTTGGCGGCCTCGGCGGCGGTGCGCTCCTCGTCGGCACGGGCGAGGGAGACCTCGACGTGCGCGAGCAGCTGCCGGGTGCCGGAGGCGACGGCTTCCGCGACGGCCGCCTCGTGCCGCAGCCGCGCCCTCCGCTGCTCGGCACGCGCGCGTGCGTCTCGCTCCGCTCGGGCGGCGCGGTCGAGGGAGTCGGCGCGGCCGGCGAGTCCCTTGACGCGTTCCTCGTGTGTACGGACCCGGAGGCGGGCCTCCATCTCGGTCTGGCGCGCGTTGGCGCCATCGGCGGCGAGACGGTCCCGTACCGACGTGTCGGGCTCCTCCTCCACCGGCATCTCCTCGGCGACGGCGAGCCGCTCGGCCAGCTCCTCGACCTCCCGGAGGGCCTTGTCCAGGGAGTCCTGTGCCCGCGCGGCGGCGGCGACGGAGCGCTCCGCTTCGCCCGCCGCGCCCCTTGCCTGGCCTGCGAGCCGACCGAGTTGCTGGGCGACCGTCGACTTCTCCCGGTCAGCGGCCCGGCGCCGCTCCCCCAGCTCTTCGACGAGCGCGGCGGATGCCTTGCGGCGTTCGGCCGCAGCGTGCTGGGCCTCGGTGAGCTCTTCGCAGCGGACGGCCAGCTCTTCCAGCTCGGCGGCGGCCTCGTCCACGGAGGCCTGCACTTCGAGGAGGCTCGGCGCCCCGGCGGAGCCGCCGTGTGCGAAGTGGGCGCCGAGGAGGTCGCCTTCGGCGGTGACCGCGGTGAGGTGGGGGTGGGTGTAGACGAGGTCTTCGGCGTCTTCGAGCGTGCCGACGATGACGATGCCGTGCAGGAGGCGTCTTACTGCCGGCATGAGGTCGGAAGGGCCGCGGACCAGATCTGCCGCGTGTTGTCGTGTGGCGTCCGCGGGTTCGTCGTGGCTGGTCGCGCCCCGCGGCGGAGCCGCAGATTGATACAGCCCCGCGCCCCTTTGGGGCGCCTCCGGCGACCCGGCGAGCAAGAGTGACGCCCTTCCCCCGTCCTGCTTCCGCAGCATGCGGATCGCGGCCGCCGCCGCCGAAGGTGACGTGACCGCCAGGGCGTCCGCCGCCGCGCCGAAAGCCGCCGCCAAGGCGACCTCGTGGCCCGGCGTCACCGACAGCAGCTCCGCCGCCGGCCCCAGCAGGCCGGTGAGACGGTCCTTCGCGTCCAGCAGCGCCCCCGTCCCGTCCTTGCGTCGCAACCCCATAGCCAGCGCTTCATGCCGGGCCTGCGTCGCCGCGCGCTTGCGCTCCGCCGCCGTGGCCGCCTCGCGGGCCGCCGTCAGGGCGGCCTCCGCCTCGGTGAGCTGCCGTTTCGCCGCCTCGTGCTGCTCGCCCAGTTCCGCGTCGCCGGCGTCGAGGCCGTCGACCTCGACCTTGAGGGCCTCGTACTCCTCCTGCGCGGCGAAGGCCCGCTCCTGGGCCTCGTCCCGGGCGGCGGCCAGGCGGTCGATCTCGGCCTGGGCGGAAGCCGCACGCGAACGGGCCGCGTTGACCTGTCCGTTCAGCCGGGCCAGGCCCTCGCGGCGGTCGGCGATGGCGCGGGCGACGTCCTTCAGACGCCGTTCTTCCTGGGTGAGCTCCCGTTCGAGTTCGGCCCGGTGGGCGACCGTGTCCTCCAGGGCGCGCTCGGCCGCCTCCAGAGCCGCTTCGAGTTCGGCCTCCTGCTCGCGGATGCGGGCGGCCTCGCGCTCCATGTCCTCGGGGTCACGGCCCCTGCGCTCCTCCGGCGGAGCGGACGTCGCGCTCTTCACGCGCGCGTCGGCCAGCGAGATCGTGCCGCGCACCCGCTCGGCGAGCTGGGACAGCTCGTACCAGGTCTGCTGGGCGCGCTGGAGGCGTGGCGTGAGCTGCCGTACCTCGTCCTCCAGGAGCGCCTCGCGCTGGAGCGCCTTCTTCAGCTCCTGCTCGGCTGCTTCCTTGCGCTCCTTGAGCGCGGCCTCGTCGGCGACCTCGGCCTGGAGCGCCTCCCGGAGCCGTACGAGATCGTCGGCGAGGAGGCGGAGCCGGGCGTCACGCAGATCGGCCTGGATGACGGCGGCCCTGCGCGCCACCGCGGCCTGGCGGCCCAGTGGCTTCAGCTGCCGGCGCAACTCGTCCGTCAGATCCTGCACGCGCGCGAGGTTGGCCTGCATCGCGTCCAGCTTCCTGAGGGCCTTCTCCTTGCGCTTGCGGTGCTTGAGGACGCCCGCGGCCTCCTCGATGAAGGCGCGACGGCCCATGGGGTCGGCGTGCAGGACGGAGTCGAGCTGGCCCTGGCCGACGATGACATGCATCTCACGGCCGATGCCGGAGTCGGAGAGCAGTTCCTGGATGTCCAGGAGACGGCAGGTGTCGCCGTTGATCTGGTACTCGCTGCCGCCGTTGCGGAACATGATCCGCGTGATGGTGACCTCGGCGTACTCGATGGGCAGTGCGCCATCGGAGTTGTCGATGGTCAGCGAAACCTCGGCACGGCCAAGTGGCGGACGGCCGGTCGTGCCGGCGAAGATGACGTCCTCCATCTTGCCGCCGCGCAGCGACTTGGCGCCCTGCTCGCCCATGACCCAGCTGAGCGCGTCCACGACGTTGGACTTGCCCGAGCCGTTCGGTCCGACGACGCACGTGATCCCCGGCTCGAACCGGAGCGTGGTCGCCGAGGCGAACGACTTGAAGCCGCGGAGGGTCAGGGCCTTGAGGTGCACGCCGCTGGACTCTACCGTCCGCCGGTATCCCACTCCATGAACCCGCGGTTTCACCGATGAACGTGCAGGGCACACCAGACGTTAAAGAGGGTGAAAGGATGCGCGGGCCAGTAAGTCGGGGGCAAGAAAGAAGGGACGCCGAAGCGTCCCTTGCAACTTCTGACGGCTGACTTACCAGTCGTCTGACAACTACTTAGCGGTTGGATACGGGCCGCCCAACCACTGCTTGTGCTGTTGTGGAGCGATGCAGTGATCAGGTGAGCGCAGGCTCCGCCTGGTGTGCGTCGATGCTCTCCATGATCCTGTCGTGAGAAGCGGCAGCCTGCAGAGCGTCGTTCTCCGCCTGGATCCGACCGAGCTCGGATTCCAGGTCCTGTACGCGCTGCTGGAGCCGTCGCATCTCGGCGAGGAGTCGCGGGTCGGAGCCGCCGACGTAACCGAGAAGCGCCTTTGCCATGATGGATGGTCCTCCACACTGAGTGACCGACCGAAGCGGTGTGGGTCGTGAGGGATTCGCACCCGCGGTTGCTTGGCAGGCCTGTAGTTGTACTGCCGTTCAGCCACGCCAAACAGCGAAGGTGCGCGGGGCTTTCAGCGTCTCACCAAAAAGTTTGACGGTCAACACGATCACGCCCCGTATCGGTGGGCAACCCGGGCGCACACGGCCGGAAAGCGGCTGCGCGGCGACTCCTGCGGGGCCCTCGGGGCGTGGCGATCATCCTTGAGTGCGGAGCCTGCCACCGCGAGCGCTTCTTGGCAACCACCTGCTCATTTCTGCTGGGGGCAGTTGCCGGTGGCAGGTCCCTCCGGTTGCGCCAGGGCCGTTTTACAGAATCGGCTCAGCGGATGGCGAAGCCGTCGTAACCCCCGCGGGGTGTGTCCCAGATCTCGGTGACACCATCGACCCGCCCGGGCGTGTCGTCACCCTCGAGCCAGCCGAGGAGCCCTTCACAGCCATCTCGCGAGCCCTCCGCGACCACCTGGACCCGGCCGTCGTCCAAATTGAGAGCAAAACCACTCAGGCCACCGATCTCGAGGGCCTTGGCCCGCGTGAACCAGCGGAAACCCACACCTTGGACGCGTCCACGCACCCAGGCGACCAGCCGTACATCCTCGCTCATGACTGCAACCTAACGGGCCAATGTCCCTCGGGGCACTTCCTCCCCTGGCGCTATGCGGTACCGTCCCCACCCAATGAATCCCATATGAAACTCACACGATCGAGTGAGTTCTGTGGGGATCTTGAGACCGCAGGGACGAGGAAGGCCAGGACATGGGACGCCACCGACGCTCCGCCGCCGGCCGCGCCGCCACGGGCCGCGCCACGGGGGTCACACATACGGACGGCTCTTATACGGAGGGCCACGACCCGCTGGACTCGTACGGCGACGGCCGGCCGACGATGGGCATCGCGCCCTATCTGAACCCGGAGGCGTACGCCGAGGCCTACGCGAAGAGCGACGCCTACCTGTTCGCCTCGGACGACGACTACGACCGGATCACCGGCACCACGACGTTCCCGGACGACGCCGCGTCCACCGGCGGCTCCGCCACGACCGCCGTCTTCCGCAGTGACGGCTTCACGCCCAGCGCCGGCTCCCGGCGCCCCGGGGGCGGCTCGCACCGCCGGCGCAAGAAGAAGGCCGTGGCGCCGGTGAAGACCGGGCTGCTCGGCGTCTCCGCGGCGGTCGCCCTGGGCACGGTCGCGGTCGCCACGGGTGTGGTGCCCGGCATCGACAACTACCAGCTCGGCGGCAGCGGCGCGGACAAGGTGCAGGCCGCCGACACCCCGACCAACGCCCCGACCGAGCAGGGCGGCACGTCCGGCAACGCCGACAGCGGCTCCCCGACGAGTCCCGACGTCGAACGGCCCACCTCGCCGGCCCCGTCGACGTCATCGGCCGCCCCGACGAAGACCCCGTCGAAGAAGCCGTCGGCCACGCCCAGCAAGAAGCCGAAGGAGACGCCTTCCCGTACGGCCACGAAGGCGCCGGAGAAGGAGAAGCAGCCGGAGCGCGAGCAGACCAGCGCCCCCGTGGAGCTGTCCGCGCAGGCCGCCGCCGCGGCCGAGGTGCTGCAGCTCGTCAACCAGGAGCGCGCCCAGGTCGGCTGCAGCGCGGTCGCCGCCAACAGCTCGCTCACCGAGCTGGCCCAGGCCTTCAGCGAGGACATGGCCGCGCGGGGCTTCTTCGACCACACCGACCCGAGCGGAGCGTCCCCGTGGGACCGGGCCGCGAAGGCCGGCATAACCGACCTCGGCGGCGAGAACATAGCCCGCGGCCAGGCCGACGCGGCCGCCGTGATGGAGGCCTGGATGAACAGCCCGGGCCACAAGGCCAACATCCTGAACTGCGACTTCAAGACGCTGGGCGTCGGCGTGCACTTCGGTGCGGGCGGGCCTTGGTGGACGCAGGACTTCGGGTACTGAGGGCCCTGACGGTTCTGGCAGTTCTGGCGGTCCTGACGGTCCTGGCGGTCAGTCCTCGGCGAGGCCCAGTGGCCGCAGGGCCGACCTGTAGTCGCCGGTGGTGACGAGGTCGTCGATCACCCGGACCATGGCGGGGAGGCCCGGGTCCCGGACGATCAGGTCGTCCCAGCCGTAGAAGTACCGGCCGCCGAGGCATTCCCCGGTGCCCTTCCAGCGGTCCATCAGACGGCGCGCCTCGTCGAGGGTGGAGACGGTCCCGGACCAGCGTTGTCCGTCGGCGAACGTCACCCACATGTCGACGTTGCAGACCTCGTCGGGCTCCTCCCCCGCGCCCGGGACGAACAGATCTCGTATGCGTCCCTGCGCACCCGGTAGAACGGGCCGTCCCACACACCTACCCCCAAGGCTTCGCCCCCCGTGACCGGCTCGGTGGGCAGGCTACTGCGGGGAGGGCGCGGCGTGCGCGTTCATTACGGCCCCCGACAAGCGGTTAGCGCTAACTACAGGTTAGCGCTGCGTTGGAGTACGCTGACATCATGGACGCCATGCAGGAGCGAGCCGAGGCGCAGGACCTCGCGTACAACGTGTTCGCCAAGGCCTGCCCTTCGCGCGGCACGCTGGAACACGTCACGGGCCGCTGGGGCGGACTCACGCTCGGCGCCCTGTACGAGGGCTCGCTGCGCTTCAACGAACTGCGCCGGCGGGTCGACGGTGTCAGCGAGAAGATGCTGTCCCAGACGCTGCACGCCCTGGAGCGGGACGGTCTGGTGCACCGGGAGGCGCAGCCGACCAATCCGCCGCGGGTCGACTACGAGCTGACGCCGCTGGGGCGCGGCGTCGCCGAGCGGCTGCTGACCCTCATCCACTTCGTGGAGGGGCAGATGGACGACGTGCTCGAAGCGCGTCAGCGCTACGACGAGACGCGCGGCGCCCTCTGACACTTCGGGCAGAAGTAGCTGGACCGGTTCATCCAGGGCCGCCTGCGCATCGGCGTACCGCACCGCTTGCACGGCAGTCCCTCACGGCCGTACGCGTCCAGGGACCGGTCGAAGTAGCCCGACTCGCCGTTGACGTTGACGTACAGGCTGTCGAAGCTCGTGCCGCCCACCGCGAGGGCGGCGTTCATGACGTCCCTTACGTGGCCCAGGAGTTCGAGGCTGCGCGGGCGGGTGAAGGTCGCGGTCGGGCGGTCGTAGTGGAGGCGGGTGCGCCAAAGGGCCTCGTCCGCGTAGATGTTGCCGACGCCGCTGATCAACGACTGGTCGAGCAGGGCCCGTTTGATGGTCGTGCGCTTGCGGCGCAGGGCCTGGTGGAAGGCCTCGTCGTCGAAGAGCGGGTCCAGGGGGTCGCGGGCGATGTGCGCGATGACGTCGGGCAGTCCGTCGGCGGTGTTGTCGTGCAACGACAGGCCGCCGAAGGTGCGTTGGTCGACGAAGCGCAGTTCGGTGCCGAGGGCGTCCGCGAACCGCACCCGGATCCTGAGGTGCTTCTCGTCGGGCGCGGTCTGCGGCTGGACCAGCAGCTGACCGCTCATCCCGAGATGGGCCAGGATCGACTGGTGCGTGTCCTCCAGGGGCAGCCACAGGTACTTGCCGCGGCGGCTCGGGGTGCCGATGCGGTGGCCCTTGAGGCGGTGCGCGAAGTCGTCGGCGCCGGCGATGTGCCGCCGTACGGCACGCGGGTGCAGCACCTCGGCGTCGGCGACCGTGCGATGGGCGACCCACCGCTCCAGGCCGCGCCGTACGACCTCGACCTCGGGCAACTCGGGCATGGGATCCCCCGTACACACCTGCGTGGGCCCGTCGGGCCCCTGAATGGGCCGAGCGCCCGCCCCACGGCGGGGTACGGGCGCTCGGATCGCTCTGTTCGGTCAGGCGGAGGCCGACGGCGCGTCGGCGTCCGGCTCAGCGGTGTCCGACTCGACGGCATCCGCTGCCGCCTTCGCCTTCCTGGCGCGCTCGTCCGCCGCGGCCCGGATGGACCGCCACGCGGATTCCGCGGCCTGCTGCTCCGCCTCCTTCTTGCTGCGGCCGGTGCCGGTGCCGTACGAGACGCCTCCGACGCGGGCGGCAGCAGTGAAGGTCTTCTCGTGGTCGGGGCCGGTCTCCGTGACCAGGTACTCGGGCACACCGAGCCCCTCGGTCGCGGTGAGCTCCTGGAGACTGGTCTTCCAGTCCAGGCCGGCTCCGAGATTCGAGGACTTCTCGATCAGGGGGTCGAACAGGCGGTGCACCAGCTCCGCCGCCGAGTCCAGTCCCTGGTCGAGATAGACCGCGCCGATCACCGCTTCCAGGGTGTCGGCGAGGATCGATGCCTTGTCCCGGCCGCCCGTGCCCTCTTCACCCCGGCCGAGCCGGATGAAGGAGCCCAGGTCGAGCCCGCGGCCGACCTCCGCCAGCGCACGCGAGTTGACCACCGCGGCCCGCAGCTTGGCCAGCTGGCCTTCGGGCAGGTCGGGGTGGGTGCGGTACAGCGTGTCCGTGACAACGAGGCCGAGGACGGAGTCCCCGAGGAACTCCAGGCGCTCGTTGGTGGGCAGGCCGCCGTTCTCGTACGCGTACGAGCGGTGGGTCAGCGCACGCACCAGAAGGGCGGACTCGAGCTTGTACCCGAGCCGCCCTTCCAACAGCGTGTGGGACGAGGCCTGGTTGTCCGCCTTCTTACGGGCGTGTGGGTCCGCCTTGGCGTCTTCCGCCTTCTTGGCAGTGGACACAGTGCCTCTCACCAGCCGCTCAGACCTCGAGAACCTGGCGCTTGTTGTAGGTGCCGCAAGACGGGCACGCGATGTGCTGCTGCTTGGGCTCGTGGCAGCGCTCGCACGCAACCAGGGTGGGGACCGCAGCCTTCCACTGCGACCGGCGGTGGCGCGTGTTGCTGCGCGACATCTTCCGCTTCGGAACAGCCACGGCTACTTCTCCTGCTTCTCGTCGACGCCCGGTTCGGCGCCGCTCATCTCGTCCTTCTCGCCGTCTTCGAGTGAACCGGCGAGTCCCTGCAGTGCCGCCCAACGGATGTCGACGGCGTCATGGTGGTGGTCCGGGTCGTCCGCAAGGCGTGCACCGCACTCGGCGCACAGTCCCGGGCAGTCTTCCTGGCACACCGGCTGCATCGGCAGTGCGAGCACCACCGCATCACGCAGCACGGGTTCGAGGTCGAACAAGCCGTCCTCGAGAAAGAGCCTGTCCTCGTCGTCCTCGGCGTCGTCGCCGGGTTCCGCGCTGTGATGGCGGCCCCGATCGTCGGCGTCAGGGTACGAGAACATCTCCTGGAAGTCCGCTTCGACGTCGAGCTGAAGCGGCTCCAGACACCTTACGCACTCCCCCTCGGCCTGTGCACGGCCGGTGCCTGTGACAAGCACACCTTCCATGACCGACTCGAGCCGGAGTTCGAGCTCCACCGGGGCGCCTTCCGGCACTCCGACGACTCCCTGGATACCGAAGTCCTTGGGGGCGTCGATCGTGCGGGTCAGGCGCTGCAGCGCACCGGGCCGCCGACCCAGCTCGTGTGTGTCGAACACGAGAGGATTGCGGTGGTCGAGGCGGGCTGTCACGCCATTCCTGCTTTCGATCTGCTGAGCTCAGAGGGTCACTGCCCTGCGGTGTTCCCGGGCAGCGTTGATCGCGGACGTACGCGCGACCGAAGAGCCAGGATACTGGACCTTTCGCTCACGGCCCAATCCGGTGGCCTCCTACTGTCCTCGCCCCTGCTCGTAGGCCCGCAGCTGCTCCGCACTGATCATGCTGGTGTCGAAGAGGCTGGTCTCGTCGAGGGCGTATCCCTGATCGCCCTGCGCGGCCTGCTGTGGGACCTGGTGCTGGGCCTGGTTCGGGTCGTAGGCGGCCTGCTGGGGGTCGTAGCCCTGGTAGGCGTAGGGATCGGCCTGCTGGTAGCCGTACGGGTCCTGCTGGCCGCCGTACTGCTGCTGATAGCCGTACGGATCCGCGGTCTGCTGCTGGTAGCCGTACGCCGGCTGCACGGTCTGCGGGTCGTACTGCGGCTGTGCCGGTACGGCCGCCGCCGGCTCGGCGGGGGCCGCCGAGGCGTCCTGCTCCGCGAGCGCGGCGAGGTCGGCGAGGTAGTCGGCGTCGCTGGAGTGCTGGACGGTGCCGGTGTCGTCGGCGAGGGCGCCGAGGTCGTCGGTGGCGATCCGGCCGTGCAGCTTCTGGCGGCCGCGGCCGACGGCCTCCAGGGTCTTGGCGAGGACCGCCTCGAATGCGCCGAGCTTGATGTCGACGTACTCGTCGGCCGTGCGGCGCAGGGTCTCCGGGTCATGGCTGCGCTCGGGGGCGTCCTCGTCCTCGTAGCCCCGCTCGTCGACGCCGGGGCCGGTGCCCAGGAGCTTCTCGCGGCCACGGCCGACCGAGCCGAGGGTCTTGGTGAGGACGACCTCAAAGTTGGCGAGCTTGGAGTCGACGTAGTCGTCGGCCTCCGCGCGGACGTCCTCGGCCTCCTTGCGGGCCTCGGCGAGGATGCGTTCGGCCTCGGCCTGCGAGCGGCGGGCGACCTCGGTGTCGGAGATCAGGGAGCCGCGCTCGGCGTGCGCGCCCTGGATGATCCGCTCGGCCTCCTGGCGGGCCTGCTCGACCATCTGCTCGCGGCCGCCGATCAGCTCCTGGGCCTGGGCGAGCGAACCGGGCAGGGCCGCACGGACCTCTTCCAGCATCGCGAGCAGTTCGGCGCGGTTGACCACGCACGAGGCCGACATGGGCATCGACCGGGCACCTGAGACCGAGGCGACGATCTCGTCGAGCTTCTTCTGCACGTCCACCGTGTGCTCGCCACTCTCTACAGCTGTGATGGAGACGGACGGGACGACTGTAGCCCCATCAGTCCTGGCGCAGGCGCTTGTTGAGAGCCTCCAGCACCACCGGCGGCACGAGGTGGGAGACGTCGCCGCCCCAGGTCGCCACTTCCTTGACCAGGGAGGAGGACAGGAAGCTGTAGGTGGGGTTGGTCGGGACGAAGAGGGTCTCCACGCCCGACAGGCCGTTGTTCATCTGGGCCATCTGCAGCTCGTAGTCGAAGTCGCTGACCGCGCGCAGGCCCTTCACGATGGCCGGGATGTCGCGCTGCTTGCAGAAGTCGACGAGGAGGCCGTGGAAGGCCTCGATCCGGACATTGCCGTACTCGGCCGTGACCTGGCGGATCAGGTCGAGTCGCTCGTCGACCTCGAACAGGCCCTTCTTGGCCTTGTTGATCATGACGGCGACGTAGACCTCGTCATACAGCCTGGAGGCGCGGGAAATGATGTCGAGGTGTCCGTTGGTGATCGGGTCGAACGACCCGGGACAGACGGCGCGGCGCACTGCTGATCCCTCGCTCTCGGGTCCGGTCATCGTGCGTCTTCGCACGTGGAGGCGGCGCGACCGTACCAAAACGTTCCCTCGCCGTAACGACGGGCCCGAATCGCTTCGAAACCGTCCGGCCACCGGAATTCGCCGCCTCTGGTGCTGCGCTCCACGGTGACGAGTGCCTCGGGCGCGAGCCAGCCCCCTGAGCGGAGTGTGAGCAGAATCTCGCGAAGATCGTGATCTGTGACTCTGTACGGCGGGTCCAGGAAGACGAGGTCGTACGGCTCGGTCGGCGCCGGGGTCTGGATGATCTGTTCGGCTTTGCCCGACCTCACCTCGGCGCCGGGGAGGCCGAGGTTCTTGACGTTCTCTCGGACGGTGCGGGCGGCCCTGGCGTCCGCCTCGACGAGGAGGGTGTGGCCGGCGCCGCGAGAGAGGGCCTCCAGGCCCACGGCGCCCGAACCGGCGTAGAGGTCGAGGACGCGCTCGCCGTCCAGGGGGCCGCCCAGGAGGGACTGCCAGGTGGAGAAGAGGCCCTCGCGTGCGCGGTCGGAGGTGGGGCGGGTTCCGGTCCCCGGGGGGACGGCAAGTCGACGTCCGCCGGCTGCGCCGGCGATCACGCGGGTCATCTTCGGTCCTTGGTTGTGGGCGGCCTTGGGTTCAGTGTGGCTGGTCGCGCCCCCGCGGCGGTAGCCGCATGGTCCATACAGCCCCGCGTCCCGGTGGGCTCACTCACCCCTTTTCCAAGTACTGCTCCCTTTCCTCGTCCAAGAGCGCGTCGAGGGCCGTCCGTAGGCCGGGGAGCTGCGTCAGCTCGGGGTCGGTGGCCACCAGCGCCGCCGCCTCGTCCCTCGCCTCCGCGATGATCTCCTCGTCCTCGATCACGGCGAGGACCCTCAGGGAGGTACGGGCTCCGGACTGGGCCTGGCCCAGGACGTCGCCCTCGCGGCGCTGCTCCAGGTCGATGCGGGAGAGTTCGAAGCCGTCGAGGGTGGAGGCGACGGCGCCCAGGCGCTGCCGGGCCGCGCTGGCCTCCGGCATCTCGGTGACCAGGAGGCAGAGTCCGGGGGCGGAGCCTCGGCCCACCCGGCCGCGCAGCTGGTGGAGCTGGGAGACGCCGAAGCGGTCGGCGTCCATGATCACCATGGCGGTGGCGTTCGGGACGTTGACGCCGACCTCGATGACCGTCGTGGCGACCAGGACGTCCGTCTCGCCGGCGGCGAAGCGGCGCATGACGGCGTCCTTGTCGTCGGGGTGCATACGGCCGTGCAGGATCTCGACCCCGAGGCCCTGCAAGGGGCCCTTGGCGAGTTGGTCGGCCACCTCCAGGACGGCGAGCGGCGGACGCTTCTCCGCCTCGTCCTCGGGGGACTTCTTCTTCCCGCTCTTCTTCGGGTCGTCCTCCTCGTCCCCGATGCGCGGGCAGACGACGTACGCCTGGTGGCCGTTGCCGACCTCCTCGCGCACGCGCTCCCAGGCGCGGGCCAGGAAGTGGGGCTTGTCGGCGGCCGGGACGACATGGGAGGCGATGGGCGAGCGGCCGGCCGGGAGCTGGTCGAGGACCGAGGTCTCCAGGTCGCCGAAGACGGTCATGGCGACCGTGCGCGGGATGGGCGTGGCCGTCATGACGAGGAGGTGGGGCGGCTGTCTGCCCTTGCCGCGCAGGGCGTCGCGCTGCTCCACTCCGAAGCGGTGCTGCTCGTCAACGACGACCAGTCCGAGGTCGTGGAACTGCACCTTGTCCTCGATCAGCGCGTGCGTGCCGATCACGAGGCCGGCCTCCCCGGTGACCAGGTCGAGCAGGGCCTGGCGGCGGGCGGCCGCGCCCATGGAACCGGTCAGCAGCACCACCTTGGTGGCCTGCTCGGCGCCGCCCAGCATGCCGCCCTCGGCCAGCTCGCCCATCATCTCGACGATCGAGCGGTGATGCTGCTGGGCCAGCACTTCGGTGGGCGCGAGCATGGCGGCCTGGCCACCGGCGTCGACGACGGCGAGCATGGCGCGCAGGGCCACCATCGTCTTGCCCGATCCGACTTCTCCCTGGAGCAGCCGGTGCATCGGGTGTTCGGTGGCGAGGTCGTCGAAGATCTCCCTGGAGACCTTCTGCTGCCCCTCGGTGAGCGTGAAGGGGAGGCGGTCGTCGAAGGACGCCAGGAGGCCGTCCGGCTTGGGTTTGCGGGCCACCGCGGGGAGTTGGGCGTCGGCGTGGCGCCGGCGCGCCAGGGCGACCTGGAGGACGAAGGCCTCGTCCCACTTGAGGCGGGAGCGGGCGTCCTCGATGTCCGCCTTGGTGTGCGGGCGGTGGATCTTCAGGAGGGCCTCGGGGAGGGAGACCAGGCCGCGGCCCTCGCGCAGGGATTCCGGGAGGGGATCGACGGCCTCCTGTGCGCTCGGCAGCACCGTCTGGATCGCCTTGCCGATCTTCCAGGACTCCAGTTTGGCGGTGGCGGGGTAGATGGGGATGAGGGCGCCGGCCCAGGTCTCGACCGTCTCCTCCGCGTCGCCGCGCAGCAACTCGTACGCCGGGTGGGCCAGTTGGAGGCGGCGGTTGAAGACGGAGACCTTGCCCGCGAACATCGCACGGGTGCCCGGCAGCAGCTCCTTGTGGGGCTTGTGAACGCCTGCGCCGAAGAAGACCAGTTGGAGGCGGCCGCTGCCGTCCGTGATCGTGACTTCGAGGCGCTGGCCCTTGCCCCGCGGTGCCTTGGCGGAGGCGAAGGAGTGCAGGCGGGCGTCCGCGACCATCGCGACCACCGTGACGTGCTCGTCCATGGGGAGGTCGGCGAGGTGCGTGAGCTGACCGCGCTCCTCGTATCTGCGCGGGTAGTGGTGCAGCAGGTCGCCGACCGTGTGCAGGCCGAGGTGCTCGGCCATCACCTTCGCGGTGGGAGGGCCGAGCACTTTCTTCAGTGGTTCTTCCAGTGCGGGCACGAGATCCATTCCACACCACGGCACTGACAATGCCGTAGAGGTCGCGGCGACCGTCCCGGTAAACGTCCTGGAAACCCCTGGTCAGACGTTTCGCTTCGGCTCTAGGATGGCGCGCTCCGGCCATCCTTTCGCGGTCACCGCCTCACCGGGACCGCCCGACCCCGCGCCGTCGCGAAAGTCCTCCCACCGGCGCAGCGACGATGGACTCCCAGACCTCACAGTCATCCCAGGCATCTCAGCCACCCCAGTCACCTCATACATTCCAGGTCGACCTGCGTGGTCTCGTGGACCTGCTCTCCCACCATCTCTACTCCAGCCCGAAGGTCTACCTCCGCGAGCTGCTGCAGAACGCCGTCGACGCCATCACCGCCAGACGCGCCGAGGAGCCGGGCGCGCCCGCCGTGGTGCGGCTGTACGCCGAGTCGGGCGCCCTGCGGGTCGAGGACTCCGGGGTCGGGCTCACCGAGGCGGACGTGCACAGCCTCCTCGCGACCATCGGGCGCAGCTCCAAGCGTGCCGAGGGGCTGCAGGAGGCCCGGTCCGACTTCCTGGGGCAGTTCGGCATCGGTCTGCTGGCCTGTTTCGTCGTCGCCGAGCGGATCCGGGTGGTCAGCCGCAGCGCCCGTACGCCGGACGCGGCACCCGTGGAGTGGACGGCGGCGGACGACGGTTCGTACACCGTGCGGACGCTGCCGCACGACGCCCGCACCGAACCGGGCACCACCGTGCACCTGGTGGCGCGGGCCGGTGCCGCCGAGTGGCTGGCCGAGGACCGGGTCCTGGCGCTGGCGCGGGACTTCGGCTCGCTGCTGCCGTACGACGTCCGGGTCGGCCAGGAGGCGGTCACCGACCTGCCGGCGCCCTGGGACCGGCCGTACCCCTCCCCCGCCAACCGCAGGGTGGCCCTGGCCCGGCACTGTCACGATCTGTTCGGCTTCACCCCGCTGGACTCGATCGACCTGGACGTGCCGCTCGCCGGGATCCGCGGGGTGGCGTACGTCCTTCCCTCGGCGGTCAGCCCGGCCCAGCGGGCGGGTCATCGCGTCCACCTCAAGGGCATGCTGCTCACCGAGCGGGCCGAACAGCTGCTGCCGGACTGGGCGTTCTTCGTGCGCTGCGTCCTGGACACCGACAGCCTGCGGCCGACGGCCTCGCGCGAGTCTCTGTACGAGGACGAGACGCTGGCGGGCGTACGGGAGGCGCTCGGCGAAAGGATTCGGTCCTGGCTGACCGGCCTGGCCGCCGGGGATCCGGAACGGCTGGCGGCCTTCCTGTCCGTGCACCACCTGGGCGTGAAGTCCCTCGCGCGGCACGACAGGGAGATGCTGCGCACGATGCTGCCGTGGCTGCCCTTCGAGACGACCGACGGGCGGCTGTCCCTGGAGGAGTTCGCGCAGCGGCACCCGGTGGTGCACTTCACGCGGACCGTCGAGGAGTACCGGCAGGTCGCGCCGATCGCGTCCGCGCAGGGTGTCGGGGTGATCAACGGCGGTTACACGTACGACAGCGAGCTGGTCGAGGCGCTGCCGTCGGTGCGGCCGGGGACGGTCGTCGCCGAGCTGGACGCGGAGACCGTGACCGCCCATCTGGATTCGGTCGACCCGGCCGAGGAGCTGGCCCTGGCGGGCTTCCTGGCGGCCGCGCGGGCGAAGCTCGACCCGCTGGGGTGTGACGTCGTCCTGCGCGCCTTCCACCCGCTGTCCGTGCCCGCGCTGCACTTGGACGACCGGTCGGCCCGGCACGAGCAGGCCCGTGCGGAGGCGGAGGAGCAGGCCGACGACCTGTGGGCGGGCATCCTCGGCTCGCTGCGCGGCAGCGCGCCACGCGCGCGTCTCGTGCTCAACCACCTCAACCCGCTGATCCGGCGGATCAGTTCACTGGGCGACCCGGAGCTGATCGGCACCGCCACCGAGTCCCTCTACGGGCAGGCCCTGCTGATGGCCCAGCGGCCGCTCAGGCCCGCGGACTCCGCGCTGCTGAACCGGTCCTTCATCGGCCTGCTGGAGTGGGCCACGAACGGCGAGGAGGGCCGCCGATGAGCGACATCACGGACTTCGACTCGCTGCGCCGGGCGATGGCGGACAACTCCGAGGAGCCGGAGGGGCCCGCCCGCAACGCGCGCGCGGAGCAGCTGCTCGTCGAGGCCGAGAAGCTGGACATCCCGCTCGCCGTGATCGAGGCGCTCGGACACCAGCTGAAGGTCTACAACTACAGCTCCGAGAAGGACAAGATGTTCGTCCCCTTCGCGCGTCTGCTGCGCATGTGGGACGAGCGGCCCGAGGACTTCGACGAGTACGAGACGCATGCGCTGCACTGGGTCTTCAAGTGGATGTCGTCCGGCATGCTCGACCAGCCGCACATCCCGCTGGCCTCGATCGAGAAGTGGCTCGGCGAGATGGAGCACCGCTACCGGCTCGCCGGGCACTCCGAACGGGCCGTGCGCAGCGCCGAGTTCAGCGTGGCCGCGCATGTCGGTGACGTGGCGCGGGCCGAGCGGGCGTATGGCGCCTGGCTGGCCGCCGACCGGGACAGCATGGCCGACTGCCACGCGTGCGAGCTGCACGGGCAGGGGTGGTGGCAGGCCGAGCGGGGCCGGGACGCCGAGGCGATCCGGCTGTGGGGACCCGTCCTGGAGGGCGAGTTCACGTGCGCCCACGAGCCGCACACCGTCCTCGCGTCCTCCCTGACGCCGCTGCTGCGCCTGGGCCGCCTGGACGAGGCCCGCGCCCACCATCTGCGGGGTTTCCGGCTCGTACGGGCCATGGAGAGCATGCGCGGCGCCTACGCGGACCACGTGGAGTTCTGCGCGCTCAGCGGCAACGAGGCGCGCGGCCTGGAGCTGCTCGCCGAGCGGCCGGCGTACTTCACGGACGACGGGCATCCGCGCAGCAAGCTGGAGTTCATGGCGGTGGTGGCCCTGCTCATGGACCGCCTGAGCGAGCTGGGACTGGGCGATCAGCGCGTCCCCGGTCCGGCGGACCGCGAGTGGACCGCCCGCGAACTCGCCGCACACGCGCGCGTGGAGGCCCTCGCGCTGGCGGCGGGCTTCGACCGGCGCAACGGCACGGACCACGTCAGCGAGCGGGCACGCGCGCGTATGGACCAGCGGCCGCTGGTGGAGCGGCTGCCGCTGGGGGTGCGTACGGCGGCGGCACGGCCGGCGGGAGTGGCGGCGCCCGCCCCGGCGGCGGCCACCGTGTCCGGCGGTCCCGAGAGCGCGGGACCTGAGCGCGACCTGGCCACGCTCCTCATCGAGGCACGGCGGCTGTCGGACACCCTGCAGCCCCACGCCATCGAGGCCTGGGCAGCCGTCTCACGGGCCGCCGAGGGCGTCGAACTGGCCGCCCGCGACCGCGCGGAGATCGCCGACCACCAGGCCATGGACCTGGGCCCCGAGGGCATCGCCCTCTTCGAGGAGGCCGCCGGGCTGTACGCGGAGGCGGGCGACCCCGGAGAGGCCCTGGCGGCACGCGCGCGTGGAGCGTACGTACGCGCTCTCACCGGCGAAGTCCCCGAGGCCCTCGCGGTGATCGCCGAACTCTACGACCGGGCCCTCGCGCTGTACGCCGAGGACGGCACGGGCGTACGTCAGACGGCGGCCGTGCTGATGAGCCGGGCGCGGATCCTGATGCGGCGGGTGCACGAGGCGGAGGGCGCGACGCAGGGGGCCGCCCAGGCCGACGCCAAGGCCGCCGCCGGTGAGGTGCTCGCGCTCGTCGACGGACAGGCCGGGGACGACGTACGGCTTGCCTCGCGGGCCGCGGAGGCACAGGCGATGCTCGCTGAGCTGGCGGCGCTCGCCGGGGACGTGGAGCGGGCCGCGGAGCTGTTCGCGAGGGCTTCGGCGGCGTTCGTCGAGGCGGGGCTGCCGTGGTTCGCGGTGGAGTACGAGGCCCGGCTGGCCGGGCTCGCGCACCATCTCGGCGACATCGCGGAGGCCGAGCGGGCGCTGCGGGCGGCCCTGGAGCACGGCGGGCCGCATCTGGAGGCGCCGGGGCGGGCCCAGCTGCACCTCCAGCTCGCCGAGGTGCTCGGCGGCCGGGGGCTGGCCGAGGAGGCCGCAGAGCACGCCCTGGAGGCGGCGCACTGGGCCGACGAGGCGGGCGAGAGCCGGACGCTGGGCGCCTGGGCGCGGCAGCAGCTGGGCGGGTTCCTGCTGCGGCAGGGACGGTTCGCCGAGGCCGCCGAGGTGCTGGAGTCGGCGCTGCCCGACCTGACCGCCGAGATGCACGGGGACGGCGCGGTCGTCCAGACGCAGTGGTGGCTCGGCGACTGCCTGAGCGAGCTCGGGGAGCACCGTGCGGCGGCAGAACGCCGGCTGCAGGCCGCCGAGATCGCCCGGCACTGGCCCGAGCAGCACGACCACGCCACGCTCGCCCATCTCGCCGCCGAGTCCCTCGGCCACGCGGGCCTGCACGCCGAGGCGGACGAGGCGTACGCGCGCGCGGGCACGCTGTGGCGCTCCCTCGGCAACGTCCACGGGCTCGTCCGTTCCCTGCGCGCCCGCGCGTGGCTGGCGCTGCGCGTGGAGGACATGGAGGGCCGGGACGGCGGGGAGGACACGGCGTCCGCGTTGATGGCGAGCGCGGTCGGCGAGTGCGTGACGGCGCTGGACGCCGCGGACGACGAGGAGGAGCGGCAGCAGCTCACCGCCGAACTCGGCCACACCCACCGGCAGTTCAGCGACCTGCTCGCCCGTTCGGCCACGGAGGACGCCGAGGACGAGTCGATCCGGGCCGCACTGGAGGCGGCCCTGTCCCAAGTGACGCAGGCCGTCGCGGTGTTCGCCTCCCTCGGCGAGGACGCCCTGCACAGCCGCACCGGCGCCGAACTCGCCGCGGGCTGGCTGGAGGCCGACCTGAGCCGCCCGGCCCGGGCGGCCGCACGCGCGCGTGCCGTGCTGTCGGCGTACGAGGGTTACGCCGCGGACGACGGGGCGGCGCAGGAGCGGCGGGCGGAGGCCGGGCAGATGCTAGAGGTGGTGGAGGAGCAGCACACGGAGTAGCGGGCTGGGCCGGGCCCGGCGCCCGGCCTGGGTCACTCCACGCCGATGAGCAGCAGGGCCCCTTGCCGCCCACCCCGGTACACCACCGTGTCGACGGCGAGATACGACTCGCGCACGCGTGCTTCGAGGTGCTCGGCGATCGTCTCGGGTGCCTCGTCGCCGAGGACGAGGGTGACCAGCTCGCCGCCGGCCGAGAGCATGCGGTCGAGGACGG
Organism: Streptomyces sp. V4I8; assembly: GCF_041261225.1. Classification (GTDB taxonomy): domain Bacteria; phylum Actinomycetota; class Actinomycetes; order Streptomycetales; family Streptomycetaceae; genus Streptomyces. Next base: position 7,255,818 of record NZ_JBGCCN010000001.1, on the reverse strand, counting down.
TCTCGGCGGTGGCGGTGACGTCCGTCCCGATCACGGCCACGTCACCGTCGACGAGACCGAGGACGTCGCCGGCCTGGCAGATGCCGGCCATGGTCCACGACTGGCGTTCGGCGACGGCGACCTCGGCGTAGCGGGTCGCGCCGGCCGCCGAGGTCATCGAGACGACGTCCTCGTCGAAGCGGCGCTCCGGTGCGTGCACGGCGAGCGCCGCGATGCCCTGGACTGCGGAGCGGGTCGGGATCAGCGCCACACGGATGCCCTCCGCGCGGGCCTGCTCGGCCGCCGCGGCCGCGGTGTGGCGCAGCTCGGCGTCGTTGGGCAGCAGCACGACCTCGCGCGCGTGGGCCCGCCGTACGGCCTCCACGAGCTCCCCGCTCGCGGGCGGCTCCCCGGGGCGCGCGAGGACGGTGGTCGCGCCGGCCTCGCCGTACAGCCCGGCCAGGCCCTCCCCCGGCACGACGGCGACGACGGCCCGTTGGGCGCGTTCCCGGGGCGGCCGCTCGGCACCGGTGGTGTGCACGTCGCCGGCACCGAAGTGGGTGATCCGGATCCGGTACGGCCGCCCGGCCTCGACGCCGGCTTCCACGGCGGCCCCGGCGTCGTCCACGTGCACATGCACGTTCCACAGCCCGTCACCGCCGACCACGACGAGCGAGTCCCCCAGGCCGTCGAGCCGCTCCCGCAGCCGAGCCACGGCCGCGTCCTCGGCCTCCAGCAAGTAGATCACCTCGAACGCCGGACCGCCCTCGTCCGTGCCGTCGGCGCACTCCTCGACGTCGGCGGGCGACGTGCTCCCCGCGCCGCTCGGGGCGCCATGTGAACCGTCCGGCGCATCCACCACGCGTGCGTGCCCGGCGGAGAACCGGGGCACCGCCTCCCCCGTGAGCGTCTCCACCAGCGCGCCCAGCACCGTCAGCAGCCCCCGTCCGCCCGCGTCGACCACCCCCGCGCGCTCCAGGACCGCCAGCTGCCCGGGCGTAGCGGCCAGCGCCGCCCGCGCCCCCTCGTAGGCCGCCCGCACGACCGCCCCGCAGTCGTCACCCTCGGCCCCACCGGCCGCGTCGGCGGCGGCGGAGGCGACGGTGAGGACCGTGCCCTCGACGGGATGGGCCACCGCCTGACGGGCGGAGTCGGCCGCGTGCCGCAGGGCGAGGCGGAGACCGGAGCCATCGGTGTGAGCCGTGTCACCGTCGGCGGCGAGCACCTGGGCCATGCCCCGCAGCAACTGGGCGAGGATCGTCCCGGAGTTCCCCCGGGCGCCTATCAGGGCCCCGTGCGCCATCGCGCGGGCGGCGTCCGCGAGGGAGGGTTTGCCCACCTCGTACGCGGTGAACACGGCCTCCACCGCCGCGACCGCCGACTCCACGGTCAGATACAGGTTCGTCCCCGTGTCGCCGTCGGCCACGGGATAGACGTTGATCGCGTCGATCTCCTCGCGCGCCCGACCGAGTGACTCCAGCGCGAGGCCGCACCAGGTGCGCACCGCGAGAGCATCGAAGAATGTCTGCGGCACCTGCGCCACCTGCGCCTCCCTGAGCTGCTGGTCCCTGAGCTGCTGGACGTGGCACGCAGCGTAGACCCAGAGCCGGTGCCCACCGGAAGAGGGCCGGGAGCGGGCTCCTGATCAGGCATGGTAGTTTCGTTCTACTGGCGCAGTCGTTGTATGCTGCTCCGGTTGCCCGATGCAGATCGGGCCGTTCCCCTGGCAATGTCACTCAGATCTCTGATCCTAGATCTTGATCCCGGCATGCCGGGATTAACCGTAAGTGGATCTGAAGTCTTTGGAGTGACCCGTGGCTGCCAACTGCGACGTCTGCGGCAAGGGGCCGGGCTTCGGCAACAACATCTCGCACTCGCACCGCCGTACGTCCCGTCGCTGGAACCCGAACATCCAGCGCGTCCGTACCGTGGTCGGCGGGACGCCGAAGCGCGTGAACGCCTGCACCTCGTGCATCAAGGCCGGCAAGGTCTCGCGCTGACGCCATCAGCTGAGCGCGCGGCCACTGCCGGTTCGCCGCATAGAGCCGGTCCACCTCGGTGGACCGGCTTTTTGCTGTGCCCGAGCGGCTGATCGGCCAGGCCCAAGGCGGCTGAGCGGCTGAGCGGCCACCGAAGCCGCTATGAGCCCCCGCGGAAGCGCCACCCGTGATCCACCGGCCCGATCCCCCCACCGAGCGCGAACCCCGCCTTGATCGCCCCGGTGACGTACTCCTTGGCCGCCGCCACCGCCTCCGGGACGGACCGCCCCTTCGCGAGCCCTGAGGCGATCGCGGAGGCGAGCGTGCAGCCGGTGCCGTGCGTGTGCCGGTTGTCGTACCGGGGCGCCCGCAGCCAGTGCTCCTCTGAGCCGTCGGTGAGCAGATCGACGGCGTCCCCGGACAGATGGCCGCCCTTGATCAGCACCCAGCGCGGCCCGTACGCCAGCACGGCCGCCGCGGCCTCCCGCAGCTGCTCCTCCGCCTCGACGTGGACGCCGGTGAGTTGCGCCACCTCGTCGAGGTTGGGGGTCGCCACGGTCGCCACCGGCAGCAGCTTCGTGCGGACGGAGTCCAGCGCGGAGGCCGCGAGCAGCGGGTCCCCGTGCTTCGACACGCCGACCGGGTCGACGACCGCCGGCGCGTCCGTCCCCCCGAGCAACTCCGCCACCGTCTCGACGAGTTCGGCGGACGCCAGCATCCCCGTCTTGACCGCCTGGACGCCGATGTCGTCGACGACGCTGCGGTACTGGGCCCGGACCGCCTCCACGGGCAGTTCCCAAGCGCCCTGTACACCGAGGGAGTTCTGCGCGGTGACCGCCGTGATCACACTCATGCCGTGCACGCCGAGCGCGAGCATCGTCTTCAGGTCGGCCTGGATGCCCGCACCGCCGCCGGAGTCGGAGCCCGCCACCGTAAGGACGCGCGGGATCATGACTCGATGTCCCCGCCGAAGTGGTCCCAGCCGCCCTTCTTGGTCCACGGCGCCCCGTCCACCGTCACCTGGGGCAGCGCGGAGGGGTTGAGGACCTCGCCGATGACCTTCCAGCGGGCGGGCAGCTTCACGTCCGGAGGGAAGGTCGCCACGATCGCGTGGTCCTCTCCCCCGGTCAGCACCCACTGCATGGGGTCGACGCCGACGGCCTGCCCGATGTCGTTCATCTGGGACGGGATGTCGATCGCACCCGAGCGGATGTCGATACGGACCTTGCTGGCCTCGGCGATATGTCCGAGGTCGGCGATCAGCCCGTCGCTCACGTCGCACATCGCGGTCGCGCCGAGCCCGGCGGCGGCCGGACCCGCGTGGTACGGCGGCTCGGGGCGCCGGTGCGCCTCCACGAAGGCGCGCGGTGAGCGGAAACCGCGGGCGAGCACGGCGTATCCGGCGGCGGACCAGCCCAGCCAGCCGGTCACCGCGACGAGGTCGCCGGGCTGCGCGCCCGCCCGCGTCACGGGCTCCTGGTTGCGCAGATCGCCGAGCGCGGTGATCGACACCATGATCGAGTCGCCCCGGACGACATCACCGCCGACCACGGCGGCGCCCGCGACCTGGCACTCGTCGCGCAGGCCGTCCATCAGCTCGGTCGGCCAGGTCACCGGGAGTTCGGCGGGGACGACCAGGCCCAGCAGCAGCGCGGTCGGTACGGCGCCCATCGCGGCGATGTCCGCGAGGTTCTGCGCGGCGGCCTTGCGGCCCACGTCGTAGGCCGTGGACCAGTCACGGCGGAAGTGCCGTCCCTCCAGCAGGATGTCGGTGCTGGCGACCACCCTGCGGTCGGGCGCGGCCACCACCGCGGCGTCGTCGCCGGGGCCGACCCGGACCGCCGGGGTGGTGGTGAGACGGGAGGTGAGCTCCCTGATGAGCCCGAACTCGCCGAGCTCACCAACAGTGCCCTTCATTGCCCTTACGCCCCTTCTGTCCCTGTCGGTACCCGGTCGCGCGGCACTACTGTCCTCGCTACGGTCGAGGTGTACGTCAACTTCTTTCGTGCCGGTACCCCGGCGCGCAAGCCCCGGCCATCGCAGGTCTCCCCGCGGCGAGCGGCGACGCGATACCGTGGCGTTCCTTTTCCCCACATGATCCTCGTGGCCGCCCTGGAGGTTCCGTGGTACAGGCGTACATCCTGATCCAGACGGAGGTCGGCAAGGCGTCGACCGTCGCCGAGACGATCAGCAAGATCCCTGGAGTCATCCAGGCCGAGGACGTCACAGGACCGTACGACGTCATCGTGCGCGCCCAGGCCGACACGGTCGACGACCTGGGTCGCATGGTGGTCGCCAAGGTCCAGCAAGTGGACGGCATCACCCGCACCCTGACCTGCCCGGTCGTACATCTGTAGCCCCCGTCTACCCTTGGCCGGTGAACTCTTTCCGTCACCGGCCCATTTCTGTCCTCGGGCTGCCCGCGCTCGTCCTGCTGATCACCGCAGCGGGCTGCTCATCAGCAGACGGCAGCGCGGCGGCGGCGGTTCCCAGCCCCGACGCGAAAGCCACGAAGCTGTGCCAGGACCTCGACAAGGTACTGCCGGCCAAGGTGGACGGTGAGAGCCGTGCGGATCCCTCGCCCGCGTCCGCGCTGACCGCCGGGTGGGGGGACTCGGCGATCATACTGCGGTGCGGTGTCGCACGGCCGCCCAAGATGCTCGATCCCAAGGTGGCGGAGGGCCGGGACCCGGACGCGGTGGCGGGCGGGGTGGACGACGTCCGGTGGCTGATGGAGAAGCAGGGCGACGGGGGTTACCGGTTCACCTCCGCGTTGCGCCGCGCCTACGTCGAGGTCACCGTGGAAGAGGGCCGGGACAGTTCGAGTGTGCTCATCGATCTGGCGTCGGCCGTCAAGAAGGCGATCCCCACGGGGATCGCCAACTGAACGTCCTGGTCACCGCAGCCCGGTGGACCGCCGCAACGCCGCCTGGATCAGCCGGTCCACCAGTTCCGGGTAGCTGATCCCGCTCGCCTGCCACATCTGCGGGTACATCGAGATCGGCGTGAAGCCGGGCATCGTGTTGATCTCGTTGATCACGAACTCCCCGTCCTCGGTGAGGAAGAAGTCCGCGCGCACCAGGCCCTCGCACGAGGCTGCCTCGAAGGCGTCCACCGCGAGCCGCTGGACCTCGGCCGTCTCCTGATGCGTCAGCGGGGCCGGCACGAGGCCGGGCGTCGAGTCGATGTACTTGGCCTCGAAGTCGTAGTACGCGTGCGCGTCCGGCGGCGGGATCTCGGCCGGTACGGAGGCCCGCGGGCCGTCCTCGAACTCCAGCACCCCGCACTCGATCTCACGACCGCGCAGCGCCGCCTCGACGAGGATCTTCGGGTCGTGCCGCTGGGCCTCGGCGATCGCCTCGTCCAGGCCCGCCAGGTCCTCGACCTTGGTGATGCCGATCGACGAACCCGCGCGCGCGGGCTTCACGAAGAGCGGCCAGCCGTGCTCGCCGGCGAAGTCGACGATCTTCTTGCGGGCGGCCGACTCGTCCTGTTCCCACTCACGCGGCCGGATCACCACGTAGGGGCCCACCTTGAGCCCGAACGAGAGGAACACCCGCTTCATGTACTCCTTGTCCTGGCCGACGGCCGAGGCGAGAACGCCCGAACCCACGTACGGGACGCCGGACAGCTCCAGGAGGCCCTGGAGGGTGCCGTCCTCGCCGTACGGGCCGTGCAGCACCGGGAAGACGACGTCGACGTCACCGAGCGCCTTGGGCACCGACCCGGGCTCGCTGTAGACCACTTCGCGGCTCGCGGGGTCGACGGGGAGCACCACGCCGCCCTCGCTGGACTCGGCGAGGTCGTCGACCTCCGGCGTACGGCGGTCGGTGATCGCCATGCGCTCCGGATCGTCGGCGGTGAGCACCCAGCGGCCGCCGCGCGTGATGCCGATGGGCAGGACGTCGTAGCGCGTCCGGTCGATCGCGCGCAGTACGGCGCCGGCGGTGACCATGGAGATCCCGTGCTCGGAGCTGCGACCGCCGAACACGACGGCCACGCGCGGCTTGCGGGGCGGCTGGTCAGGGCTCTGGGGGAGGTTCTCGGTGCTCATATCGCGTTGAGAGTACCCGGTGGTAGGGGCCGGAGTCAGCGTCCGTTGACGATGGCGGTTCGCGCAGCGCGCCCGGGACGGGCGCACCCCGAAGGGCGCGGGGCTGTATCGATCTGCGGCTCCGCCGCGCGGGCGCGAGCGACCACAACTGCGCCGCAGCCGAAAGACAACCCCCACGGCGCCCCCGACGGAGCGCTCAGCGTCGCTCGGGCTTCGCGCTGCGCGACATGAGCTCCTTGAGGGCGACCACCGGCGGCTTGCCCTCATGGACGATGCCGACGACCGTCTCCGTGATGGGCATGTCGACACCGTGCCGACGGGCCAGATCCAGCACGGACTCACAGGACTTGACGCCCTCGGCGGTCTGCTTGGTGACCGCGATGGTCTCCTGGAGGGTCATGCCCTTGCCGAGGTTCGTACCGAAGGTGTGGTTGCGGGACAGCGGCGAGGAGCAGGTCGCCACCAGGTCGCCCAGGCCCGCGAGTCCGGCGAACGTCAGCGGGTCGGCACCCAGCACGACACCGAGCCGAGCGGTCTCGGCGAGGCCCCGCGTGATGAGCGAGCCCTTGGCATTGTCGCCGAGCCCCATGCCGTCCGCGATACCGACGGCGAGCCCGATGACGTTCTTCACGGCACCGCCCAGCTCACAGCCCACCACGTCGGTCTCGGTGTACGGCCTGAAGTACGGCGTGTGACAGGCGGCCTGGAGGCGCTGGGCGACGGACTCGTCGGTGCAGGCGACCACGGCGGCGGCCGGCATCCGCGCGGCGATCTCGCGGGCGAGGTTGGGTCCGGTGACCACGGCGATGCGGTCGTGGCCGACCTTGGCCACGTCCTCGATGACCTCGCTCATCCGCATGGCGGTGCCCAGTTCGACGCCCTTCATCAGGGAGACGAGGACCGTGCCCGGCGCCAGCATCGGCGTCCACTCGGCGAGGTTGGCGCGCAGGGTCTGGGAGGGGACGGACAGCACCGTGAAGTCGGCGCCGGCCATGGCCTCCGCGGGGTCCGTGGTCGCCCGCATGCCCTGCGGCAGCTCGACGCCGGGGAAGTAGTCGGGGTTCGTACGGGTCGAGTTGATGGCCTCGGCGACCTCGGGGCGACGCGCCCACAGGGTGACCTCGCAGCCCGCGTCGGCGAGGACGATGCCGAAGGCAGTGCCCCACGAACCAGCACTCAGAACTGCCGCCTTGACGGGCTTGCTCACGTGCCCTGCCCCTCTTCCTGCCCGGCCTTTTCCTGCTCGGCCCTCGGCTGCGTCTGCCGGTTCTGCGCGGCAGTGCGGCGCCGCTGCTCGATGCGCTCCTGACGCGGATCGTACGGCCTCTCGGGCGCCTTCTCGCCGCGGATCTCCTCCAGCTGGCGGGTGATGGCGGCCATGATGACCTCGGTCGCCTCCTTCAGCAGCTCCGGGGTCATCTCCTTGTCGTAGAAGCGCGCGAGATCCACGGGCGGGCCCGCGAGCACCTGGTGGGTCTTGCGCGGAAGGAGGTTGAGCTTCTTGGTGTAGGGCGGCAGCAGTTCGTTGGCGCCCCACTGCGCCACCGGGATCACCGGGCACTTGGTCTGCAGGGCGACGCGTGCGGCACCGGTCTTGCCGGTCATCGGCCACTGTTCCGGGTCCCGGGTAATCGTGCCCTCGGGGTAGAACGCGACGCACTCGCCGCGCTCCACGGCGTCGATCGCGGCCCGGAAGGCGCTCAGCGCGTCCGTGGTCTCCCGGTAGACGGGGATCTGCCCGGTGCCGCGCATCGCGGCACCGACGAATCCCTTCTTGAAAAGCCCGCTCTTCGCCAGGAATCGCGGAACCCGGCCGGTGTTGTACTGAAAGTGCGCGTACGCGAAGGGATCGATGTGCGAATTGTGGTTCACCGCGGTGATAAATCCGCCCTCGGCCGGAATGTGCACCATTCCACGCCAGTCCCGCTTGATCAGAACCACCAGCGGCGGTTTGCAGAGCACCGCGGCGAAGCGATACCAGAAGCCGATTCTGCGGCGGGGCACGCGGACACCTTCCTCTAGGGATCTAAAACATCGGGCCGGAGGGCCGCACAAGTGTCGCCCCAGGCCGCCGGTCTGTCGAGAACACCGTACGCCTCGCCGCCGTCACCGCCAGATGGCCCTGGTGACGGCTGAGTGACAATGGCCGCGACAAGAGAGGGACGGAACGCTCGTGCAGTGGACCTTGGTCATACCCCTGAAGCCCTTGGCGCGGGCGAAGAGCAGGCTCTCGGACACCGCGTCGGACGGGCTGCGCCCGGGCCTGGCCCTCGCATTCGCCCAGGACACGGTGGCGGCGGCACTGGCCTGCCCGGCGGTGAAGGATGTGGCCGTCGTCACGAACGACGCCCTGGCCGGCCGCGAGCTGGGCGCACTTGGCGCGCATATCGTGCCGGACGAGCCCGCCGGCGGCCTGAACGCGGCGCTGGCGCACGCGGCGGCGGCCGTACGGTCATCCCGCCCCGAAAGCGCCGTAGCGGCCCTGAACGCCGATCTTCCGGCTCTGCGCCCACTGGAATTGGCCCGGGTCCTGGACTCGGCCGCGGAATTCCCGCGCTCTTTTCTCCCGGACGCGGCAGCAATCGGCACGACTCTGCTGGCCGCGAGCCCGGGCCGGGAATTGCTGCCGGCATTCGGCACGGATTCCCGGGCCCGTCATCGCGCGTCAGGGGCCGTGGAACTTCCCCTTGCGGAGGTGGATTCCGTACGCCAGGACGTGGACACCGGCGACGACCTGCGGGCCGCGCTGGCTTTGGGCGTGGGCCGGCGAACGGCGGCGGCAGCCGCACGCCTCCTGATCGAGGAGCGGTAGCTACCACCCCCTTAGAGGCGCGGGGCTGTGTCCATATGCGGCTCCGCCGCGCGGGCGCGACCAGCCCCCACGGCGGTGCAGCCGAAAAACAACCCATCGCGGCACCCTCACAGTGGAGCGCATAGGCTGCGACCATGCAGGCCACCGCATACACCTACGACGAGAACACCCGCTCCGGCAGCGTCCTCCTGGACGACGGAACCCCGGTCCCCTTCGACGCCCCCGCCTTCGACGCCGGAGGCCTACGGCTGCTGCGCCCCGGGCAACGGGTCCGTATCGAGACGGAGGGCGAGGGCGCGTCCCTGCACATCACGCTGGTGACGCTGCAGACCCTCTGAGAACACGCCGCGGGCCGGACTCCCCACGGAGTCCGGCCCGGCGCGTGAGTGCCCCTGCGGTTCTACCTCTTGCGGGCGGTGGCCTTGGCGGTGGTCTTGCGAGCCGTCGACTTCTTGGCGGGCGCCTTCTTGGCGGTCGCCTTCTTCGCCGGGGCCTTCTTGGCCGTCGCCTTCTTGGCCGTGGTCTTCTTCGCCGTGGTCGTCTTCTTGGCGGCCGTCGTGGTCTTCTTCGCCGGCGCCTTCTTCGCGGTGGTCTTCTTGGCGGTGGCCGTGGTCTTCTTGGCCGTCGTCTTCTTCGCCGTGGTCTTCTTGGCGGCGGCCGCCTTGGTGGTCTTCTTCGCGGCGGCCTTCTTGACCGTCGCCGCGGCACCACCGGTCAGGCTGCCCTTGGGCGCCTTCTTGACGGCGACCTCGCCACCCCGCGGCAGCTTCTTCGAGCCGCTCACCAGGTCCTTGAAGCCCTGACCGGCACGGAAGCGCGGAACAGAGGTCTTCTTGACCCGAACCCGCTCGCCCGTCTGAGGGTTGCGGGCGTAACGAGCAGGCCGGTCGACCTTCTCGAACGAACCGAAGCCGGTGACCGAAACCCGCTCACCCGAGACGACCGCGCGGACGATCGCGTCCAGTACGTGGTCGACAGCATCGGCGGCCTGCTGGCGGCCGCCCATCTTGTCGGCAATCGCTTCTACGAGCTGCGCCTTGTTCACGTCTTCCCCTTCGGAGACATCGCCAGAACGAAAGTGTTCAAGCTTTTTCGCACGTTAGGCAGATATATACCGCAAATCAAACACGAAACGGGCTAATCACCCTTGTGCCGCAACAGACTCGGCTGTCTCGAAGGTTGTTCAGCGTTCGTCTTCGGGGAATCGCCCCGCCTCAAGATCCGCCATGAACCGCTCCAGACGCCTTGTCGCTTCGGCGACGTCGTGCTTGGCCGCGGCCGTAATGACCAGCAGCTTCCGGGTCAGCGCCATCCGTACGCCCTCCGGGACTTGCAGTGCGCGCACTGTTGTGTGCGCTTCCTTCAGTTGGTCCGCGACTGCCGCATAGAGCTCGAGTTGGCCGTCGTGTTCCATGCACAGATTGTGCCATCTGGGGCGAGTTGTCGCCTGCCAGGGGTGCAACTCCGGCCTCAAATGGCCTTCCGGGCACTTGCGGAAGTCACGGCCACACCACTCGCGTACCCCAGCAACACCCTTCTTAACGTGGGAAGTTGAGACCCGGACGCAAGCGGCGCAGGGCCGTTCGGGTGCAGACATGGCAGTACCCCCGATCGGGCTGATCGGGGGTACTCGGGGGTGTTGCGGTGGCCGAAAGTCGTCTTGCGCCGAAACTCGCCGCGGTCCGTGCCGGGACTTTCGGATCAGGCCTGAAGCGTGCGCGGCTTGAACGACGGCCGCTTCGCCTCGTAGGCCGCGATGTCGGCCTCGTTCTGCAGGGTGATCGAGATGTCGTCGAGGCCGTTCAGCAGCCGCCAGCGGGAGTTCTCGTCCAGCTCGAAGGAGGCGGTGATGCCCTCGGCGCGCACCTCACGGGCCTCCAGGTCGACGGTGATCTCGGCCTGCGGGTCCTTCTCCGTGAGCTCCCACAGCGCGTCCACGATCTTCTGCTCCAGAACCACCGTGAGCAGGCCGTTCTTGAGCGAGTTGCCGCGGAAGATGTCCGCGAAGCGCGAGGAGATGACCGTCTTGAAGCCGTAGTTCTGCAGCGCCCACACGGCGTGCTCACGGGAGGAACCGGTGCCGAAGTCGGGACCGGCGACCAGCACCGTGGCGCCCTGCCGCTCGGGCTGGTTGAGGATGAACGTCCCGTCCTTGCGCCAGGCCTCGAACAGCCCGTCCTCGAAACCGTCCCGCGTGACCTTCTTGAGCCAGTGAGCAGGGATGATCTGGTCGGTGTCGACGTTGGAGCGGCGCAGCGGGACGGCCCGGCCGGTGTGCTTGGTGAATGCTTCCATGGCTGATCAGACTCCAGCGGGCGTACGGGTCTCGGCGTCGGACAGGTCGGCCGGGGAGGCCAGGTGGCCCAGGACCGCGGTGGCCGCCGCGACCTGCGGCGACACCAGGTGGGTACGACCGCCCTTGCCCTGCCGGCCCTCGAAGTTGCGGTTGGAGGTGGACGCGGAGCGCTCACCGGGGGCCAGCTGGTCGGGGTTCATGCCCAGGCACATCGAGCAGCCCGCGTGCCGCCACTCGGCGCCGGCGTCCTTGAAGACGACGTCCAGACCCTCGGAGACGGCCTGCAGACCGACCCGCGCGGAGCCCGGGACGACCAGCATCCGTACGCCGTCGGCGACTTTGCGGCCCTTGACGAGCTCGGCGGCGGCGCGCAGGTCCTCGATGCGGCCGTTGGTGCACGAGCCTACGAAGACGGTGTCCACCTTGATGGAGCGCAGCGGCTGACCGGCCTCCAACCCCATGTACTCCAGGGCCTTTTCGGCGGCGAGGCGCTCCGAAGCGTCTTCGTACGAAGCCGGATCGGGGACGGACGCCGAAAGCGGCGCGCCCTGGCCGGGGTTGGTGCCCCAGGTGACGAACGGCGACAGTTCGGCGGCCTCGATCACGACCTCGGCGTCGAACTCGGCGTCGTCGTCGGTCTTCAGCGTCTTCCAGTACGCGACGGCCGCGTCCCAGTCCTCGCCCTTGGGGGCGTGCGGGCGGCCCTCGAGGTAGTCGAAGGTGGTCTGGTCAGGGGCGATCATGCCCGCGCGGGCGCCGGCCTCGATCGACATGTTGCAGATGGTCATCCGGGCCTCCATCGAGAGCTTCTCGATGGCGGAGCCGCGGTATTCCAGGACGTAGCCCTGGCCGCCACCCGTGCCGATCTTGGCGATGATCGCCAGGATCAGGTCCTTGGCGGTGACGCCGTCGGGCAGTTCGCCGTTGACCGTGATGGCCATGGTCTTCGGGCGGACCAGCGGCAGCGTCTGGGTGGCCAGCACGTGCTCGACCTGGGAGGTGCCGATGCCGAAGGCGAGGCCGCCGAAGGCGCCGTGCGTGGAGGTGTGCGAGTCACCGCAGACGACCGTCATACCGGGCTGGGTCAGGCCCAGCTGCGGGCCGACGACGTGCACGACGCCCTGCTCGACGTCGCCCAGGGGGTGCAGGCGCACACCGAACTCGGCGGCGTTCTTGCGCAGCGTCTCCAGCTGGACGCGGGAGACCGGGTCCGCGATGGGCTTGTCGATGTCGAGGGTCGGGGTGTTGTGGTCCTCGGTGGCGATGGTCAGGTCGAGCCGGCGCACCTGGCGACCGCTCTTGCGGAGGCCGTCGAAGGCCTGCGGGCTGGTCACCTCGTGCAGCAGGTGCAGATCGATGAAGAGGAGGTCGGGCTCGCCCTCGGCGCGCCGGACGACATGGTCGTCCCAGACCTTCTCCGCGAGTGTCCTACCCATCGCTTTCCCTCCGGCCGGCTTACGGTCCGCCGGCCCAACTAGAGATCTTGAGAAGGCGGCCACCGCCCGCGCCCCTGCTTCCGGGCGTCCGCCGCCAGGCCCGCTCTGGTTTACGGGCCGCTCTGCCTTCGTTCTTCCAGAGTGGCGTGTTCCACGGAAAATTGAACTTGCGTTTCACAGAGTGAGACGCGAGTATCGTTTCATGGACAACAGTAGCGGCGTCGGCGTTCTGGACAAGGCAGCCCTTGTCCTGAGCGCCCTGGAGTCCGGTCCGGCCACCCTCGCAGGGCTCGTCTCGGCCACCGGATTGGCACGACCCACGGCACATCGACTGGCCGTGGCTCTGGAACACCACCGCATGGTGGCGCGTGACATGCAGGGCCGGTTCATTCTCGGCCCTCGGCTCGCGGAACTGGCCGCGGCCGCCGGTGAGGACCGTCTCCTCGCCACGGCGGGCCCGGTCCTCACCCACCTCCGTGACGTCACGGGCGAGAGCGCGCAGCTCTACCGTCGCCAGGGCGACATGCGCATCTGCGTCGCCGCGGCGGAACGCCTGTCCGGCCTTCGGGACACGGTCCCGGTCGGCTCGACGCTGACGATGAAGGCGGGCTCCTCGGCTCAGATCCTCATGGCCTGGGAGGAGCCGGAGCGCCTGCACCGGGGCCTGCAGGGCGCCCGCTTCACGGCGACGGCCCTCTCGGGCGTACGACGCCGAGGCTGGGCCCAGTCGATCGGCGAGCGCGAGCCGGGCGTCGCGTCCGTCTCCGCGCCGGTGCGCGGCCCGTCGAACCGCGTGGTGGCCGCGGTGTCCGTCTCCGGCCCCATCGAGCGTCTGACCCGTCACCCCGGCCGCATGCACGCCCAGGCGGTCATCGACGCCGCCGGCCGCCTCTCCGAGGCCCTGCGCCGCACCGGCTGACCTTTCGGGTACATCGACGAGGGGACCTGCCTCAACGCCGCGGCAGGCCCCCTCGTTCCCCCGATCCCCCCGGTGATCCCCCCGGTCACCCGGCTTCTTCTGCCACCCCGGCCGCCGCCCGGTGCGCGAACCGGTCCTTCGCATACCGGCCCCGTCGCTCCACCGGTACCTGCCCATGCGCCGCCGCCAGGCCGAACGCCGGCATGTCCGCGTAGATCGACTCGTACGACCCCTCGGGCACCACGTACGCCTCGTGCCACAACCCCACGTGGCCCCGCACCTTCCCCGCCCGCTCCTTGCGGTTGACGATCCCCCACACCCGGTGATGGAACATGTCCGGCGAGGCGGCGTACGCGTACAGCTTCTCCTTGGACTCCCAGTACTGGACGACGTAGTACGTCCGCGGCGAGGCCGTCAGCAGGACGCGCCCCAGCAGCCCCCGGTCAGCGTCCCGCGCAAGCTCCCCAAGCATGCGGAACATCGACAGCATGACCGGCAGCCACTGGTGCACCGCCCAGAAGTGATTGATCCGCATCCCGATGAGCAGGACCACCACATCGCCCTCGGCATCCGCGGTCGTACGACCCAGCAGCGGCTTCGCGAACATGACGGCCCCCTGACTGCCCTCACGGGATAGCGGCACTATCCTTATGGTCGGTGATTGGATAGTGGCACTTCCCAATGAGAGGCGCAAGAGATGCGGCTGGCGGAGCTGAGCGAGCGCAGCGGGGTGCCCGTCGCGACGATCAAGTACTACCTGCGCGAAAGCCTGTTGGCCCCCGGCCGCCAGATCAACGCCCGCACCGCCGAGTACGACGAGGAGCATCTGCGCCGGCTGCGTCTGGTGCGCGCGATGATCCAGGTCGGGCGGGTACCGGTGGCGACGGTCCGGGAGGTGCTCGGGCATGTCGACGATGACGCCCTGCCCCGGACGATCCGCCTGGGCGCCGCCCTGTGGGCGCTGCCGCAGGTCCCGGAGCCGGACGAGGACGACGAGTACGTCCGGGCCGCGCACGACGTGGCCGATGAACTGCTGGAGTCCCTGGGCTGGTCGAACGCCAAGGCGCTGGTCACGATCTCGCCGTCGTACCGTTCGCTGGTGGTGGCGGTGGCCGCGCTCAGACGGCTCGGTTACGACTGGGACCCTCAACTGCTGCTGGCGTACGCCCGGTTGATGCATGGCGCGGCGGTCCTCGACCTGGACTTCGTCGAGACCCACGCGACGGAGGCCGAGAAGGTGGAGACGGCTGTCCTGGGGGCGATCCTCGTCGAGCCGATGCTGCAGGCCCTGCACCGGCTGGCCCAGGAGGAGGAGTCGGCGCGCCGGTACGGCTTCGGCGACAAGGAATGACGAAGGCCCCCCACCGAAGTGGAGGGCCTTCACTCTGTACCCCCGACCGGATTCGAACCGGCGCTACCGCCTTGAGAGGGCGGCGTGCTAGGCCGCTACACAACGGGGGCGTGGATCTTACGTTTCCGCAGATCCGAGCTGGTCTACCTGGACTCGAACCAAGACTAACTGAACCAGAATCAGTCGTGCTGCCAATTACACCATAGACCAATGTGGTTTAGACCAGTTCGTACCCCCGACCGGATTCGAACCGGCGCTACCGCCTTGAGAGGGCGGCGTGCTAGGCCGCTACACAACGGGGGCCCTAGCGATTCCGAGAAGATCGGAACCAGTACCCCCGACCGGATTCGAACCGGCGCTACTGCCTTGAGAGGGCAGCGTGCTAGGCCGCTACACAACGGGGGCTTTGCAGATGAGCTCTGCGAGCTGGCCTACCTGGACTCGAACCAAGACTAACTGAACCAGAATCAGTCGTGCTGCCAATTACACCATAGGCCACTGGAACGCAAGCCCCTGAGGGGATCTTGTTCTAGTTTGCTCCCCCGGTTTCCGGCCTTTCGGCCCGCTCCCCGGCGGCGCAGGAAGAACATTACCCGAAGGTGGACGGGGCTCCAAAACGGGTATCGGCGCCGAGGAGCGCGGGGAGTTCGGCCAGGGAGGCGATCCGGTGCGGTCCGCCGGGGGCGTCAGCGCTGGTGTACACGCCGTCACGGTCGATCCAGACCGACAGCAGCCCGGCCTCCGCGGCACCCCGTCCGTCGATCTCCGGGTGATCGCCGACGTACGCCACCTGGTGCGGGACGAGCTCCAGGGCGGCGCAGGCGGCGTGGAAGGCGCCGGCGTCCGGCTTGGAGACGCCGAGCTCGGCGGCGCACAGGATGGCCTCGAAGCGGTCGTGCACACCGAGCACGCGCAGCTTGCGGTCCTGGACGTGGATGCTGGAGTTGGACAGCACCGCGTGCCGATGGCTGGCCGCGAGGGCGTCCAGGACGGGCAGGACGTCCGGGAAGAGGGCCCAGGCGGTCTCGTAGTGCGCGATGTACCGCTCGAACCAGGCATCGGCCTCGCCGTCGGTCAGTTCCGCACCGAGAAACACCCGCACCCGGTCCCGGCGCTGCCCCTGGAAGGTGACCTCGCCCACCGAGAACCGCGCCCACTGCCGATCGGTGACCTCCCGCCAGCGCACGAGGGCCTGCTCGACGCTGCCGTACGCGTCGAGCAGGCCCTCGGCCGTCAGATGGGCGCGCATTCCGGCGCGGTCCGCCGTGGTGTAGTCGAAGAGGGTGTCGTCCACGTCCCAGACCACGGCGCGAATGCTCATGATCCGACGGTATCCCGGATGGCGGGAGTCCGTCCGTCAGTTGACCGTCGTCGTACCGGTCGCGGTGAGGGCGGGGCCCTCGCCGTCACGCGGCTCGGCAGTCAGCTTCCAGGTGTACGTGCCGACGATCCGGCGGCCGTCCTCCCCGTAGCCGTCCCAGGCGGCGCGGACGGCGGCGCCTTTGGTGCTGCCGGTGAGGGTGCGCACCACCGTGCCGCCGCTGTTACTCAGGGTGAGTGTCCAGGCGGCCGGCTTGTTGAGCTGCCAGACGGGCTGCCAGGGGTTCGCCTTCGTCGGGCTGCCCGGCACGACGTCCGTCCGGGCCTCCGTCTGCGCGAGCGCCGAGGCGGGGACACCGCTGCCCACGATCGACACTTCGCCGTAGGTGCCGTTGAGGTAGGCGATGTGGCCGCCGAAGCGGTCGACGGCCCAGCGGCCGTTGCTGCCTCCGGTGTTCTGGTCCCCGGTGGGCAGCTTGACCAGGGTGCGGGTGGCGGGCGTGCCGGTGTGGAAGTCGGTGAGCAGCAGTTCGTGGGTGGTGCGGTTCTCACGGAGCAGGAAGCCGTCGGCGAGGCGGGCCGGGCCGTTGTCGGCCGGGACCGTGATCTTCCGGTTGGTCGCCCGGTCGTAGACACCCGCGGTGGAGCCGCAGGACCAGTACAGCCAGGTGTTGACGGCCTGGAGGTCGGTGGGAGTGCAGGGGGCGCCCGTGGCGACGGTGGCGACCGTCTGGCCGGTCTTGAGGTGCTTGCCGACGACGGAGCCCTGGGTGCTGCCGGGGGTCCACATCACCTCGCCCCAGACGGCGGCGGCGGTGCGGGCGCGGGTGACGACGGTCTCGCCGGTCGTCGTGCCGCCCGGGAGGTCGACGACCTTCTGGGTGCCGGAGCCGCCGTTGTGGAGCACATAGCGGCCGCTGCCGCCGGGGATGCGGCCGCCGGCGTCGTCCATGGGCTCGGTGCGTGTGCTGGTGGCGTCGAGGCCGACGCCGGCGACGGATTCCTGGCCCTGGGCGTCGGTCCAGAGATAGGCGACCCGGCCGTCGCCCAGGGCCTCCAGCTGGGGGCAGGCGGCGTCGCCGGTGAGGCAGGTGATCTCGCTCAGTGCCGGACTGCGGGGGTCTGCTGACCGGTGGGCCTGCCCGTCGCGTCCAGCTGAAAGCTGTTGAAGCGGGGGTAGCCGCCGCCGGTCGTCCTGCCGTACAGGAACAACTCGCCGCCGGCGAGGGCCAGTCCGTCGACACCGGTCGCGGACGCCTGGATCCGGGCGGCCTTGTCGGTGGTGGCTCCGCCGTCCTGGGTGGGCGTGATCCGGTGGACGTTCCAGTCGAGGCTGGAAGGACCGGCGGTGGCGAGTGCGCCGCCGTCCGGGGTCGGGCCGATGCCGCCGAAGGAGGGGGTGAGTACGGTGCTCGCGGCCCCGGTCACGAGGGAGCGGGCGTTGAGTGCGGGCTGGGTGCCGGCCGGGAGGAAGTCCGGGTTTCCGGCGAGGACTTGGTCACCCACGACGGCTTCGAGCCGACCGGGCAGTCCGGTGACCGCGGTGGGCTGGGTGCCGGACTCGGCGTCGACGCGGATCGCCTTCCAGTCGGCGACCAGCCAGCGGTCGTTGAAGACGACATCCGAGTCTGCGCGCAGGCCGGTGACATACGTACGGAAGGCACCGTCCGCGAGGTCGACGAGGTCGACGAGGCCGACGGACGTCGTGCCGTCCAGCGTGTGGACCACGGCGAGACGGCGGACCGAGCCGCCGGTGGCGAAGGCGGTGATCTGGGCGCCCGTCGGGAGCCCGATGACCGGAACGTCCGTGGTGGTCCCGTCGGCGGCGGCGCGCAGGACGTGCAGGGCTCCGCCCGTGTCCTGAGTCAGCACGCTCCAGCCGAGGGCGGCCCTGTAGGTCCGGCCGGACGGGATCGTGACGGTGGCGGTCGCGCCTGTGGGGCGGTGCTTCTGTGTGACTGTGGAGCCGCTGCGGGTGGTGACGACGTCGGTGCCGGTGGCGAGGTCGTCGGGGCCCGCGTGCGCGGGCGGTACGACGTCCGGGTACTCCACCCAGGTGGTGGAGCCGCCGACGGTCGGCCGGTACTGGAAACCGGACGTGCCGGCCCACAGGTACGTGATCTCGATCCGCTTCTCCGAGCTGAGCCGGACCGTCCCGAGGGGCGGGTCCGCGGCCTGCGCAGGTGTGATCGGCAGGGCACACGTCAGGGCCACCGCCCCGCTGAGCGCCACCTTGGCAAGTCTTCGTGAACGAGTCACGTTCCCCTCCCCGTACAACAAGGTGCACATGCGCATCATGTGCACGGGGAGCATCCAACGACCCCTCGGCAAGCGGCTGTTGGCCTGAAGGGTGAACTCCGGGTGACGTCTGGGCGGACACGCGAAGGGCGGCGCCCGAACCGGACGCCGCCCTGGTGTGCACGCGCTACGCGGCCAGCTTCGCCAGCGCCGCGTCGATCCGGGCCAGAGTCTTCTCCTTGCCCAGGACCTCCAGGGACTCGAAGAGGGGCAGACCGACCGTGCGGCCGGTGACGGCCACGCGGACGGGGGCCTGGGCCTTGCCGAGCTTGAGGCCGTGGGCCTCGCCCGCGGCCAGGACGGCCTCCTTCAGCGACTCCGGGGAGGTCCAGTCGGCCACGTCCAGCTTCTCGCGGGCCGTGCGCAGGAGAGCGTCGGAGCCCTCCTTCATGGCCTTGGTCCAGCTCGCCTCGTCCTGCACCGGCTCCGGCAGGAACAGGAAGTCGACGTTGTCCGTGATCTCCGAGAGCACCTTCAGACGGGTCTGGGCGTGCGGGGCGATCGCCTGCCACTTCACCTCGTCGAAGGCCTCCGGGGCCCAGGGGGCGAACGGGGCCTGGAGCCAGGGGCGGCAGCGCTCGGTGAAGTCCTTCGCCTCGAGCAGGCGGATGTGGTCGCCGTTGATCGACTCGCACTTCTTCAGGTCGAAGCGGGCCGGGTTGGGCTGCACGTCCGTGACGTCGAAGGCCGCGACCATCTCGTCCATCGTGAAGATGTCCTGGTCGGCGGAGAGCGACCAGCCCAGCAGGGAGAGGTAGTTGAGGAGGCCCTCGGGGAGGAAGCCGCGCTCGCGGTAGAGGTTCAGCGACGACTGGGGGTCGCGCTTGGAGAGCTTCTTGTTGCCCTCGCCCATCACGTACGGCAGGTGGCCGAACTCGGGGATGCCCTTGGCGATGCCCAGCTCCATCAGCGCCTTGTACAGGGCGATCTGACGGGGCGTCGAGGAGAGCAGGTCCTCGCCGCGCAGGACGTGGGTGATCTCCATCAGGGCGTCGTCGACCGGGTTCACCAGCGTGTACAGCGGGGCGCCGTTCGCGCGGACAATGCCGTAGTCCGGGACGTTCTCCGGAGTGAAGGTCAGCTCACCTCGGACCACGTCCGTGAAGGTGATCGTCTCGTCGGGCATGCGGAAGCGCACGATCGGCTCGCGGCCCTGCGCCTTGTACTCCTCGACCTGCGCGTCGGTCAGGTCGCGGCAGTGGCCGTCGTAGCCGGAGGGCTTGCCGGCGGCGCGGGCGGCCTCGCGGCGGGTGTCCAGCTCCTCCTGGGAGCAGTAGCAGTGGTACGCGTGACCGCCGTCCAGGAGCTTGGCCGCGACCTCCTTGTAGAGGTCCATGCGCTGCGACTGGCGGTACGGCGCGTGCGGGCCGCCGACCTCGGGGCCCTCGTCCCAGTCGAAGCCCAGCCAGCGCATCGAGTCGAGCAGCTGGCCGTAGGACTCCTCGGAGTCGCGGGCCGCGTCGGTGTCCTCGATGCGGAAGACGAGCGTGCCCTGGTGGTGCCGGGCGAACGCCCAGTTGAACAGGGCGGTGCGGACCAGGCCCACATGGGGGTTACCGGTGGGCGAGGGGCAGAAACGTACGCGGACGGGTGCGCTAGCCACGCTTGACAACCTTGTTGGTGAGAGTGCCGATGCCTTCGATGGTGACGGCGACCTCGTCGCCGACGGTGAGCGGCCCGACGCCTGCCGGGGTGCCCGTGAGGATCACGTCGCCGGGGAGCAGCGTCATGGCCTCGGAGATGTTGACGATCAGATCCTCGATCGGGTGGATCATCTCGCTGGTGCGGCCGAGCTGGCGTTGTTCGCCGTTGACGGTGAGCTGGATGGTCAGGTCGGACGCCTTGGCGAGGTCCAGGTCCGTCTCCACCCAGGGGCCCAGCGGGCAGGAGGAGTCGAAGCCCTTGGCCCGGGCCCACTGCTTCTCGCGCTTCTGGACGTCACGGGCGGTGATGTCGTTGGCGCAGGTGAAGCCGAAGATCACGTCCTTGACGCGCTCGCGCGGGACCTCGCGGCACATGCGGCCGATGACGACGGCCAGTTCGGCCTCGTGGTGGAGGTCCTCGGTGAAGGAGGGGTACTGGATCTCGTCACCGGGGCCGATCACCGAGGTGGAGGGCTTGAAGAAGGCGAAGGGCGCGTCCGGTACCTCGTTGCCCAGTTCCTTCGCGTGCTCCGCGTAGTTGCGGCCGAAGGCCACGACCTTGTTGGGGAGCACGGGGGGCAGCAGCCGGACCTTGCTCAGCGGGACCTTCGTGCCGGAGAGCTCGAAGTCCGCGAACGGGATGCCCTTGATGATGTCGAGGACGAGCTCGTCCGGCCTGTCGCCCTCGACCGCGCCGAAGGCGACGTTCCCGTCGATGGAGAATCTGGCGATGCGCACGGGATCTTGCGCCCCTCACTTGAGCCGGCTGGAGTCTGACGCTCCAGGCTAACGCGGGGAAGGGCGGGCGCCTCGCGCATTACCGCCGTACGCGGGCGCTTTGAGTGATCCGGGGCCGACGCGCGTATTAACCGGCGACGGAGGCCGTGGCGGGGGCCTCCATGAGGATGGTGCGCCGGGGGTTGGCGGTCTGGGTGGGGAGGTCGACGGAGTGCTCCTGCTCCGGGGTCTGCAGGGCGTCGGCGTCCTCGAGGTGCGCCAGCGTCGTGCGCCGCGGGTTGGCTATGTTGTGGAACATCATCGTCGTCTTCACGGTTGTACGTGACCCTGTCATGTCGGGGCGCCGGTGGAGCTGGTCTCGCGCGGGCGCGGGTTGTCAAAGTCTTACATCATGTAAAGCGTCAGGCTAAACATGCGATTCCCCTCCGCAGTCGCGAAGACCCCTTGATATGCGTGTGAGTTTGCTCACGACTCTGGGGGCAAAACGGTCAATTCAGGCTCGCAATCCACCCCCACGAAACAGACATTGACCCCCTGAAGCCCTCATTCCGCTCCCGATCATGGCGACTGGGACACCTCCTACACCCGAGCGGCTCGTGGGCATAAGTCCGTTATGGTGCGGATCAGTTTCTACGGCAGGTAATCTCGCCCTCACGTGGTGTCACGGATGTCACGGCTCGACCTACGGGCCTTGTTGGAGATCCTGCACTGTGCTGGAATTCCACGGACCGCCGCAGGATCGAGCCGGCGCACAGGGGGCGCATCGAGCGCCTAGTGGCGGCGAGAAGGGGGAGCCAGCGCCGGTCACTCACGACCACCAGGGAGCGTGTTCAGGACGCTCCCCATGACGCCGACACCGTGTCCGTCCGTTCACGCGGAGGGGCGCCTGGTCCAGAGGTTGCGACGCTAGTGCAGGGACGTTTCAAGAGGGATGGCAGCGCTTCGGCGGAGCCGGAGCACGGCGGGACCGACCGAGGTCCCTCGACCCAGCACGCCCAGAACCAGGGTCCGGCCCCGTCCGTCGACGGCGGTGAGCGCTCCGGGCGCCCCGCCGTGTCGGCGTCCCCGGGGGCCGCGAACCCTTCCGCGCCGGCCGCGAAGAAGGCCCCCAGGAGCACCGGCGGCCCCGGCACGCGAATAGCCCTGCGCAACTGGCGCATCTCCACCCGCCTGGTGGCGCTGCTGACGCTTCCGGTGGTCGCGGCCACCTCGCTGGGCGCCCTGCGTATCAGCGACAACATGGACGACATCCAGCAGCTCGACAACATGAAGCTGCTGACGGACATGACGAAGCGGGCCACCGAGCTCGCCGCCGCGCTCCAGGAGGAGCGCGACCAGTCCGCAGGTCCGCTCGCGCACGGCGCCAAGGCGACCGACTACACGGTCAAGGGCTACCGGGACAAGACGGACCGGGCCCGGGACAGCTTCATCGAGGCGTCCGAGGAGATCGACGACAACAGCAAGGACGGCAACCTCAAGGGCGTCCGCGAGAACCTCGTCCAGCTCGTAGGTGACCTGGGCTCCATCGCGAAGATCCGCAACACCGCCTACGAGGCCAAGGACAACTCCACGCAGACCGTGGAGGCCTACCACCGTCTGATCACCAACCTGCTCGGTCTCTCGCAGGACATGGCGGAGGCCACCAGCAACCCGGAGATGATCCAGAGCACGCGTGCCCTGGCGGCCTTCTCCACCGCCAAGGAGTACGCCTCCATCCAGCGCGCGGTCCTCGCGGCGGCACTGCCCGCGAACAACGACAGCGTCGGTGACCTCTCCGAGAACGACCGGCTGTACGCCGAGTCGGCGCTGACGAGCCAGCGGTCCGAGCTGAAGAGCTTCCGGAGCATCTACGGCACCCAGGGCGCCGCCGACCTGCTCAAGTCCATCGAATCGGGCAACCCGACGATCACGGCCAGCGACAAGTACGCCAACCGCGCGCTCGGCAACCCCAACGCCCTCGACGACCTGGAGAAGCGCTCCTACCGGGACTGGGTCGACGACAGCACCACCAAGATCCAGCAGATGCGCGCCATCGAGACGACGCTGCTGGAGGACATGGAGCAGAAGGCCCGCGAGCTGCGCAACGAGTCGGAGCGCGAGGCGATCATCTCCGGTGCGCTGATCCTGCTCGTGCTCGGTGTCTCGCTGGTCGGCGCCTTCGTCGTGGCCCGGTCCATGATCCGCTCGCTGCGCCGTCTGGAGGAGACCGCCACCAAGGTCGCCCAGGACCGGCTGCCCGAGCTGGTCAAGCAGCTCTCCGAGTCCGACCCGCAGGACGTCGACACCTCCGTCGAGTCGGTCGGTGTGCACTCCCGGGACGAGATCGGCCAGGTGGCCGCGGCCTTCGACGACGTGCACCGCGAGGCGGTCCGCCTCGCCGCCGAGCAGGCCCTGCTGCGGGGCAACGTCAACGCGATGTTCACCAACCTCTCGCGCCGCTCCCAGGGTCTTATCCAGCGCCAGCTGTCGCTGATCTCCGAGCTCGAGTCCCGTGAGGCCGACCCGGACCAGCTGTCCTCGCTGTTCAAGCTCGACCACCTCGCGACGCGTATGCGCCGTAACGGTGAGAACCTCCTCGTCCTCGCCGGTGAAGAGCCCGGCCGTCGCTGGACCCGTCCGGTCCCGCTGGTCGACGTGCTCCGCGCCGCCGCGTCCGAGGTGGAGCAGTACGAGCGCATCGAGCTGGCCTCCGTGCCGACCACCGAGGTCGCCGGCCGCGTGGTCAACGACCTCGTGCACCTGCTCGCCGAGCTGCTGGAGAACGCGACCTCCTTCTCCTCGCCGCAGACCAAGGTCAAGGTCACCGGTCACGCGCTGCCCGACGGCCGCGTCCTGATCGAGATCCACGACACCGGCATCGGCCTCTCTCCCGAGGACCTCGCCGCGATCAACGAGCGGCTCGCCTCGCCGCCCACCGTGGACGTCTCCGTCTCCCGCCGCATGGGCCTCTTCGTGGTCGGTCGTCTGTCGCAGCGGCACGGCATCCGCATCCAGCTGCGCCCGTCCGACTCCGGTGGTACGACCGCGCTGGTCATGCTCCCCGTAGATGTCGCCCAGGGCGGCAAGAAGCCCGCTCCGGGCAAGCCCGGCCCGGGTGGTCCGGGTGGCTCCGGTGGCCCGGCCGCCGCGCAGGCCGCCGCCGGTGCGGCTGCCGCCCGTCGCCAGGCCCAGGCCGGTGGCGGCTCCCTCGGCGCGGGTGCGCCGGGTGGCGGCGCCCTCGGTGCCGGTGCGTCCGGCGGGGGCCGGCTCGGTGCCGGTCAGGGACCGCGGGCCGCGCTGCCGGGACGTGACGGTGGCGGGCTTCCGGGTGGACCCGGTGCCCCGCGTGGACCGCAGGGCCAGGGCGGCGCCCCGTCGCAGGGCCGGCCGTCCCCCGCGGGCGCCGGCTTCGGTGGCCAGGCTCCGGGTGCTCCGCAGGGACTCCAGGCCGCGGGTACGGGCCAGGACCCGTTCGGCGCGAGCCAGGACGCCTTCGGCGGCCCCCGCGGCACGGCCCCCGGACGCGAGCAGTCCCGGCCGGGCGCCCCCGCGGCGCCGCAGTCCCCGCCCCCCGGTGCCGAGAAGGGCCGTCGTGGCCGTCAGCCGCAGCTTCCGCCGCGCGGTGGTCCGCGTGCCGAGCTGCCGGGCGGCCAGCCGTCCCGCCCCAGCTGGAGCGACGAGAACGCGCAGCCGCCGGTGCCGCGCGCCTCGCTCGACACCCCGCGCGGGCACGACGAGGACCCCGCACAGACCTCCCGGATGCCGCGCGTCGACGACCGTCAGGGCCCCGCCTCACCGGCTGCCACGTCGGAGTTCGCCCGCCCGGACTTCGACGCCCAGTCCCCGGGCGCGTACAACCCGCAGAGCACGGGCCAGTTCCCCGGCCCCGGGTCGAACGAACCGCAGGGCACGGGTCAGTTCGTCCGCTCGGACGTCTACGGTGCCCCGAACGGGCAGAACACCCCGTCGCAGCCGGGCCGGCCCACCGCTCCGCAGGCGTACGACGTCAGCTCGACGGGCCAGCACGCCCTGCCCGGCCACCAGAACCCCGAATCCTCCGGGCAGTTCGAGCGGCCGCAGGTCAACGGCACGTACGGCGGCAATGGCGGCTTCGCTGCCCCGCAGCCCCCGGTCCCGGCCCCGGCGCGTCCGCAGCAGCGGCCCGCCCGGCAGGAGCCCGAGGCGCTGCCGCCCGCGACGGGTCCCGGTGACGGGCGCACTCCGCTGTACGACACGCTGGAGACCAACTGGTTCCACGGCGGTCCGCAGGGCCGTCAGCCCGGTGCGGACGGCTCGGCTCCGGCGTCCGCTCCGCAGGAGCCGCAGGCTCCCGCGGCCCCTCCGCAGTCGTCCTCCGCTCCCCAGCGGACCTCTTCGACCGCCTGGCGCAGCTCGCCGAACGACGACCTCGTTCGGCAGGCGGAACGCGTCCGGCAGCCGGCCGCGGGTGGGGTCACCACCTCCGGCCTTCCGCGCCGGGTACCCAGGGCGAACCTCGTCCCGGGTACGGCTCAGCAGCAACAGCACCAAGCCGGTCCGCAGGTCTCGCGTGCGCCTGACGACGTACGCGGCCGGCTGACCAATCTCCGTCGGGGTATCGCACAAGGTCGCGAGGTCCGCAACGGCCAGACCGGCAGCTTCCCGAACCCCACTCACCAGCAGGAGCGTTAGTTGAGCCAGATGAGCCAGGCGGCACAGAACCTCAACTGGTTGATCACCAACTTCGTGGACAACACCCCCGGGGTGTCCCACACCGTCGTCGTGTCCGCCGACGGCCTGCTGCTGGCGATGTCGGAGGGTTTCCCGCGCGACCGTGCCGACCAGCTGGCGGCCGTCGCGTCGGGTCTGACCTCGCTCACCGCGGGGGCCTCCCGGATCTTCGACGGGGGCAGCGTGGCACAGACCGTCGTCGAGATGGAGCGGGGATTCCTCTTCCTCATGTCCGTCTCGGACGGCTCGTCCCTCGCCGTCCTCGCACACCCCGAATGCGACATCGGCCTCGTCGGCTACGAGATGGCGCTGCTGGTCGACCGGGCGGGCGCGGTGCTCACACCGGACCTACGCGCCGAACTCCAAGGCAGTCTGCTCCACTGAACACCCCCGGATCCACCCGTCTCACCACATCACCGTCCGGCCGACACAATCCCCCCACCGGCCCTTGCCAGACGGCTTGACTGACCGACTTGCTGTCCCCGCCCGGAGGATTCATGACCCCGCCCACCGCCTCTCATGATCCGTACGCGGAGCCGTACGAGGATGAGGGCGACCAGCCGCTGGTACGTCCGTACGCGATGACCGGCGGCCGGACCCGGCCGCGCTACCAGCTGGCCATCGAGGCCCTGATCAGCACGACGGCCGACCCGGCAGCGCTCATGGGGCTCCTCCCGGAGCACCAGCGCATCTGCCATCTGTGCCGTGAGGTGAAGTCGGTCGCCGAGGTGTCGGCGCTGCTGTCCATGCCGCTGGGTGTGGCCAGGATCCTCGTCGCGGACCTCGCGGAGGCCGGCCTGGTCGCCATCCACCAGCCGGGCGGCGACGAGAACAACGGCGGCGCTCCGGACGTGACGCTGCTCGAAAGGGTGCTCAGTGGACTTCGCAAGCTCTGAACCAGGCCGGGCGACCACCTCCGCGAAGATCGTGGTGGCGGGTGGCTTCGGCGTGGGCAAGACCACGTTCGTCGGCGCGGTCTCGGAGATCAACCCGCTGCGCACCGAGGCCGTCATGACGTCCGCGAGCGCGGGCATCGACGACCTCACGCACACCGGGGACAAGACCACCACCACGGTGGCCATGGACTTCGGTCGTATCACCCTGGACCAGGACCTGATCCTGTACCTCTTCGGTACGCCCGGCCAGGACCGCTTCTGGTTCATGTGGGACGACCTGGTGCGCGGCGCCATCGGCGCCGTCGTCCTGGTGGACACCCGCCGTCTCGCCGACTGCTTCCCCGCGGTCGACTACTTCGAGAACAGCGGGCTCCCCTTCGTCATCGCCCTCAACGGCTTCGACGGACACCAGCCCTACACACCGGACGAGGTGCGCGAGGCGCTGCAGATCGGCCCGGACGCGCCGATCATCACCACCGACGCGCGGCACCGGGCCGATGCCAAGAGTGCGCTGATCACGCTGGTGGAGCACGCGCTGATGGCCCGGCTGAGGTAGATCAAGTCGGAAGCGCCATACGGCAGTTGTCGTAGATGTGCCGGAGCCGACTGTGGCCTTTGACACGGTCGGCTCCCTTGTTCATAACGTTTCGGCAGAGGAATCGGGTGGTATGGCCACTCGTCGCGGTCAAGCGGTGTCGCTGCGCGCACGAACGCCCCGTCTTTTGACGGGGCTCGCTCTTTATGACCGTTTTATCTAGGGCTTACATCACTCGGAATCCACCTCTTCCACTGTTTGGAAGAGCGCAGGCCGACGTGCTGGAATGCGAGAACTGCCCAATAGTCAAAGACGTACTCAGCAGTAGTGCGTACTCCATGGCGAACTGGGCTCTGAGACACAGCGGCACATACGTAGGTGCCGACCCCGCCGGAAGGTTGTTGGTCGAGTGAGGCGAAGCAAGAGCAGTCCCGAGCCGTCGGCCCGGGGCAACTTCACCCCGCCGCCGCGCGGAGCGGCGCCCGCCCCTGTGCCCGGATCGGAACCAACGGCGGCGCCTGCCCCAAGCGGCGGCCGTCTCTCGCCGCGCAACTGGCGCGTGCCGACCCGGCTGAACGCGATCCTGCTCATACCCGTGCTGGTCGGCCTCGTCATGGGCGGCTTCCAGGTGAAGAGCTCGATCGACACCTGGCAGGAGGCCGAGGACGCGGAGAACACCGCGCGTCTGGTCGCCGCCGCCCTGACCTACGGCGACGCCCTGCTGGAGGAGCGCGACTCGACCGCCGCTCCCCTGCTGCAGGGCAAGGGCGAGGACGACCCGACGGTCGTGGCGGCCCGCAAGAAGACCGACGAGGCCGCCGACGCCTTCGACGTGGCCGCCCAGAACATGCCGGACCGGCCCAACCTGGTGCGCCGTCTGGAGCGCTTCCGTGAGGTCGAGCCCGAGCTGACGGACCTGCGCGCGGCCGCCTACACCACCAAGCTCAAAGGCGTGGAGACCGAAGAGGGCTACGTCAACGTCGAGCACCGGCTGCTGGAGTTCTCCAACGAGCTGGGCCTGGGCACCGGCAACATCACCAGCTACGGCCGTACGGTCTACGCCATCTCGCTGACCAAGGGCGCGCTCTCCCTCCAGCGCTCCATCGGCATGCACATGCTGGTCAAGCCCGGCCCCAAGGCGACGGACCTCGCCAAGCAGCGCGTGGCCCTCTCCTCGTACGCCTACCTGGAGGGCATCGCCATCCAGGAGTACCAGAGCGGTGGCACCGAGGCGGACATCCAGAAGCTCCAGGACGCCACGGCGCAGATCAAGACCGACGGCGCCGCCATGGCCGCCGCGGCCAAGCAGAAGAACCCGGACTACGTGGCGCCGCCGGCCGAACCGACCAAGGCGGTCGGCCTGCTGGCCCAGCTCAGCTCCACGGACACCAGTGAGCGGGCGGCGCTCGCCCAGCAGGGCATCACCGCCGAGAACTGGTGGGCGGCCAACACGCTCAGGTACAACGCCTACCGCGACATCGAGAACGACCTCGCCAACACCGCGGTGAACGAGGCCTCCGTCATCTCCGACGACGCCAAGCGCGACGCCCTGATCACCGGTGCCGCCGTCGTGGTCGCCCTGCTCGCCGCGTTCATCCTGGCCGGTATGGTCGCCCGCCAGATGTCCCGCGCGATGCGCCAGCTGCGCAACGCCGCCTTCGGCATCGCCGAGCAGCGTCTGCCGATGCTGGTCGACCAGCTCTCGCGCACCGACCCCGGCCGCGTGGACACCCGGGTCGCGCCCATTCCGATCAACACCCGGGACGAGATCGGCGAAGTCGCCCGCGCCTTCGACCAGGTCCACCGCGAGGCCGTCCGGCTCGCCGCCGAGCAGGCGCTGCTGCGGGGCAACATCAACGCGATCTTCACCAACCTGTCGCGCCGCAACCAGTCGCTGATCGAGGGCCAGCTGACCCTGATCACCGACCTGGAGAACAACGAGGCCGACCCGGACCAGCTGGAGAACCTCTTCAAGCTGGACCACCTGGCGACCCGTATGCGCCGCAACGGCGAGAACCTCCTGGTCCTCGCCGGCGAGGAGCCCGGCCGCCGCTGGGACCAGCCGGTCCCGCTGGTCGACGTCCTGCGCGCCGCCTCCTCCGAGGTGGAGCAGTACGAGCGCATCGAGCTGTCGGGCGTCCCGGAGGCCGAGATCCACGGCCGCGCCGTGACCGACCTCGTGCACCTGCTCGCCGAGCTGCTGGAGAACGCGACGACGTTCTCCTCCCCGCAGACCAAGGTCCGCGTGACCGCCACCCGTCTCCCCGACGGCCGGGTCATGATCGAGATCCACGACAAGGGCATCGGCCTCACCGCCGAGGACTTCGCGGACATCAACCACAAGCTGGCCAACCCGCCGACCGTGGACGCCGCGATATCCCAGCGCATGGGCCTGTTCGTGGTCGGCCGGCTGTCCGACCGGCACGGCATCCGCGTCCAGCTGCGCCCCTCCGGCGAGCAGGCCGGCACCACCTCGCTGGTCATGCTGCCGGACGCGATCACGCACGGTGGCGGCGGCGAGCAGCAGCCGGCGCAGGACGAGTTCACCGTCTCGCAGATCATCCCGGAGCAGCACTTCCAGGGTGAGAACTTCAACCAGCCGCAGATGCGTACGGCCGCCGAGCTGGGCTTCGACGACAGCCGCTACGAGGTCCCGGACGACCTCCGCGACCTGGACCCCGTCGGCCGCTCCCTGATGCGCGAGGAGCGCCGGGCGGCTCTGGAGGCCCAGAGCCACGGCCAGCAGCCCGCCCTGGAGAACCCCGAGGCGCCGGCGTACGACGAGTTCACCGGTCAGCCGGCCTACGACGGCCGGGGCGGCTTCCCCGAGCAGTCCGGCGGGTACGACCCGCAGCCGGCGCAGCCGACGTACGAGGAACAGCGGCAGACACAGTACGAGGAGCAGCAGCACTCGTCGTACGACGACGGCTACTACGCGCCGAACGGCGGCCTGTCGCAGAACGACACCTTCTCGTCCAACGGCGGCTACCCCGAGCCCTCCTATCCGGAACCGGTCCGCGAGGAGTCCGCCCCCGCGAGCGCCTCCGCCCCGGAGACCTTCCCGGCCTTCGAGCAGCGGCGTCACCAGGACGACTGGCCGCAGCAGAACAACTACCGGAACAGCTATCAGGACCAGTACGCTCCGGAAACGGAATCTGTGCAGGCCGATGACGCGAACGAGCCCGACCGCGTAGGCTTCGACCGTCCGGGACCGGCCTCCGCCGCCGCCCACGCACTGACCGACGCCGGGCTCCCCCGCCGTGGGTCCGCCGCGAGCGGCACCAACGGCACTCGGCCCGTGCGGCAGGAATCGCCGGCCCCCACGCCGGAGAGCAACGGCGACAGCAGCTGGCGTTCGGCGAACGACGACCGCTGGCAGCAGGCCGCGCAGCTCCGGAAGCCCAAGGCGGGCGGGGTGACTTCCTCCGGCCTGCCGAGGCGGGTACCCAAGGCCAACCTGGTCGAGGGAGCCGCCGAGACCACCCCCCAGGGAGGTCCACAGATCTCCCGCGCTCCCGAGGACGTCCGGGGCAGGCTGAGCAACCTGCGCCGCGGTGTCCAGCGGGGACGCAGCGCGGGCAGTGAAACGAACGGCCAGGCCACTAGGAATCAACACAGTGGTCCTGACAGCACCTACAACCAGGAGCGTTAGTGTGAGCCCGATGAGCCAGGCGGCACAGAACCTGAACTGGTTGATCACCAACTTCGTGGACAACACCCCCGGGGTGTCGCACACGGTGGTGGTCTCCGCCGACGGACTCCTTCTGGCGATGTCCGAAGGGTTTCCGCGTGACCGCGCCGACCAGCTCGCGGCCGTCGCCTCCGGTCTGACCTCGCTGACCGCGGGTGCCTCGCGGATCTTCGAGGGCGGCAGCGTGAACCAGACGGTTGTGGAGATGGAGCGGGGGTTCCTGTTCCTCATGTCCATCTCCGACGGATCGTCGCTCGCGGTTCTCGCCCACCCCGAGGCGGACATCGGCCTCATTGGGTACGAGATGGCGCTCCTGGTCGACCGTGCCGGTACGGTCCTGACGCCGGATCTGCGTGCGGAGCTCCAAGGCAGCCTGCTCAACTAACAGACAGTCGGTGCGTTTTGGCGTCCCGTGGCCGTAAGGTTTCGGGACGCGGCTCCACATGATGGGTGCCAGGCACAGTCGGAGGAGGAGAGAGAGTGGCAACACCCCCAGGCGGTTCATCGTCGGGCAATTGGTCGTACGGCCCCGGCCAGGGCCAGAACGACGGTTCCCAGAACCCGAACCGTTACAACTTCCCCTCCACGCCCAGCCAGCGGCAGCCGTACGCGCCCCAGGGTCCCGGACCCTCGCCGTACGACCAGCCGCCGGCGCCGCGCATCCAGCCGGTGCAGCCGCAGCGACGCGCCCCTGAGCCGGCGCCCGCCGGGTCGTCGAACAACCCCCTGGTGCGCCCGTACGCCATGACCGGCGGCCGGACGCGCCCCCGCTACCAGCTCGCCATCGAGGCGCTGGTGCACACCACCGCGCAGCCGCACCAGATGCAGGGCCAGTTGCCCGAGCATCAGCGGATCTGCAACCTCTGCCGTGAGATCAAGTCGGTGGCCGAGGTCTCGGCCCTCCTGACGATCCCTCTCGGCGTGGCCAGGATCCTCGTCGCCGACTTGGCGGAGGCGGGCCTGGTCGCCATCCATCAGCCGGGCGGCGACGAGAACGCCGGCGGCCAGCCAGACGTGACACTGCTCGAAAGGGTGCTCAGTGGACTTCGCAAGCTCTAGCGGCGGTCCTTCCCGCTCCACCACCTCGGCGAAGATCGTGGTGGCGGGTGGCTTCGGCGTGGGCAAGACCACGTTCGTCGGGGCCGTCTCGGAGATCAACCCGCTGCGTACCGAGGCCGTCATGACGTCAGCTTCGGCCGGCATCGACGACCTCACCCACACCGGAGACAAGACGACCACGACGGTCGCCATGGACTTCGGTCGTATCACCCTGGACCAGGACCTGATCCTGTACCTCTTCGGTACGCCCGGCCAGGACCGCTTCTGGTTCATGTGGGACGACCTGGTGCGCGGCGCCATCGGCGCGATCGTCCTGGTGGACACCCGCCGTCTCGCCGACTGCTTCCCCGCGGTCGACTACTTCGAGAACAGCGGGCTCCCCTTCGTCATCGCCCTCAACGGCTTCGACGGCAACCAGCCGTACAACCCGGACGAGGTGCGGGAAGCTCTGCAGATCGGCCCCGACACCCCGATCATCACCACCGACGCCCGCCACCGGGCTGACGCGAAGTCGGCGCTGATCACGCTGGTGGAGCACGCGCTGATGGCGCGGCTGCGGTAGGCAAGGCAGGACGCACGTAATAACGGCCCGCGGCCGCCTCCTTCGGGAGGCGGCCGCGGGCCGTTTCGCAGGAGCGGGTCGCGGCTTCACGGACGGCTGCGGGCGCGTGGCCCGCTCCCCTGCAGGTGCGACCAGTGGGCCAATCCTCAGGGGCGCGGGGAACCGCGCGAACGGCCCACGACCACCCGCAGCCGCCCACGAGACAGCACCCCCCGAGCTCCCAGGCGCCCCTCATGCCGACGGCCCCGCCCTCCCGACAGGAGAACGGGGCCGTACAAGCGCCGCAGGCTTCCGCGCCGCAGGCTCTCAGCGCCAGCTGTGCGGTGCCCGGAACCCGGGCTCGCGCTCCAGGCGGCGCCAGCCCGCCTTCGCGCGGCCGCGGTGGGCCGGGGCGGGGTCGGACGGCTGGGCGGCGGCGCGGGCCAGGAGGATCGCCGTGATGGCGGCGACTTCCTCGGGCTCGGCGTGGCCCTTCTCGACGCGGATGTCAGAGGAGTTCATAGGTCACAGTCTCCGTGAGAGAGGTTTCCGCGGGGGTGCCGCGAAGGATCCGCTGGGTTACTGCGGGGGGTTGCCGTGCTTGCGGGACGGCAGGTCGGCGTGCTTGCTCTGGAGCATCGCCAGGGACCTGGCGAGCACCTCGCGGGTCTCGGCGGGGTCGATCACGTCGTCCACCAGGCCGCGCTCGGCCGCGTAGTACGGGTGCATGAGCTCGGACTTGTACTCCTTGACCATGCGGGCCCGCATGGCCTCGGGGTCCTCGGCCTCGGCGATCTGCCGGCGGAAGATGACGTTGGCCGCACCCTCCGCGCCCATCACGGCGATCTCGTTCGTCGGCCAGGCGTAGGTGAGGTCGGCACCGATGGACTGGCTGTCCATGACGATGTAGGCACCTCCGTAGGCCTTGCGCAGGATCAGCGAGATCCTCGGCACGGTGGCGTTGCAGTAGGCGTACAGGAGCTTCGCGCCGTGCCGGATGATTCCGCCGTGTTCCTGGTCGACGCCGGGGAGGAACCCGGGAACGTCCAGGAAAGTGACGATCGGAATGTTAAAAGCGTCACACATCTGGACAAAGCGCGCAGCTTTTTCCGATGCCTCGATGTCCAGGACGCCGGCGAGGGACTGGGGCTGGTTGGCCACGATGCCCACCACCCGGCCGTCCACCCGGGCCAGCGCGCAGATGATGTTCCGCGCCCAGCGCTCGTGGACCTCCAGGTACTCGCCGTCGTCGACGATCTCCTCGATGACCTTGGCCATGTCGTACGGCCGGTTGCCGTCCGCCGGGACCAGGTCGAGCAGGACGTCAGACCGGCGGTCGGCGGCGTCCGTGGACTCCACCCGGGGCGGGTTCTCGCGGTTGTTCTGGGGCAGCAGCGAGAGGAGGTAGCGGACCTCCGCGATGCACGTCTCCTCGTCGTCGTACGCGAAGTGGCAGACGCCGGAGGTCTCGGCGTGCACGTCCGCGCCGCCCAGGCCGTTCTGGGTGATCTCCTCGCCCGTCACCGCCTTGACCACGTCCGGGCCGGTGATGAACATCTGAGACGTCTCACGGACCATGAAGACGAAGTCCGTCAGGGCGGGGCTGTACGCCGCGCCGCCCGCGCACGGGCCGAGCATCACGCTGATCTGCGGGATGACACCGGACGCCTTGGTGTTGCGCTGGAAGATGCCGCCGTAGCCGGCGAGCGCCGAGACGCCTTCCTGGATACGGGCGCCGGCACCGTCGTTGAGGGAGACCAGCGGGGCGCCGGCCGCGATGGCCATGTCCATGATCTTGTGGATCTTCGTGGCGTGGGCCTCGCCCAGCGCGCCGCCGAAGATGCGGAAGTCATGGGCGTAGACGAAGACCGTGCGGCCCTCCACCGTGCCCCAGCCGGTGATGACACCGTCGGTGTACGGCTTCTTGGCCTCCAGGCCGAAACCCTGGGCCCGGTGCCGACGCAGCTGCTCGACCTCCCGGAAGGAACCGGGGTCCAGGAGCAGTTCGATCCGCTCCCGGGCGGTCAGCTTGCCCTTGGCGTGCTGCGCCGTGGTCGCCTTCTCGCTCGGGCCGGCCAGCGCCTGCGCACGAATCTCGTGCAGCTCGGCCGTCCGCCCGCGGGCGTCGATCGGCTCACCCGGTGCCTCATCCAAAACGGTCATGTAGCGACCTTACGAAGGACACCGAGGAAAGCGAGCCGTTGACTCCGTACAGTCTCCGGACCCATTCCCTGTTACCCCTGAACAGAACCATCGCGGCATGCAGCCTTTCCGACTGCTCAGAGGGCGTTCGCGTTGTGGGGGTCGCACAATGACGTCAGCCGAGAGCCACCTCACATCGATGGGTGGCACATACCACCCCCGGAGTGACACGGAGGCGCAGCCGGCGTCCCGTCGAGAGGACCTTGACCGAGTCGTCCGCACGAAGGAGGCGCCGTACGGGGTGGTCCCAGGTGATCTCCAGCGGCTCACCCGTGCGAGGCGGCTCGCTCACGCAGAGCGTAGCGGTACGGCCCCGGCGGCGGAGCAGCACGCTCGCCCCGGCGGAGGCGGTGAGCGGGCCGGCCGTGCCCGGCTGCCAGAAGTTGGCCGCGGTGAGCCCCAGGGAGGGGACGCGCACCGCCTGGCGGGCGCTGTCGTTGGCGAGGACCGACAGCCAGCGGCGGCCCTGTGCGGCCCGCCCCGCGACCTCGCGCCGGCCGGCGCCGGGCATGAGCAGGTAGACGTAGGTCGCGTCCGCCGGGTCCGTGCCGTGGTCCAGCCAGAGGGTCTGCCAGCGGCGGGTGCGGCGCTCGGTCGTGCTGGTGGTGTTGATGTCGGCCCAGGCGCCGGTGCGGTCCTCGCGCAGGGCGCGCAGATCGCCGTAAGCCACCACCCAGCCGCCGTGGCCCTCCAGGTGTGCCCAGCCGGGGCCGCGGACGAAGGCCTGGGTGCCGCCCTCCCCCAGGTTCCGGTTGTCGACGACGGTCTCGACGGGGACGCCGTCGGCGCAGGTGATCCCGGCCCCGAGGCAGATCACGGCGTCCGCGACGCAGAACCACGACTTGCGGGCTTCGAGCGTCGACCACAGGCCCTTCAGGTGCTGTCCGATCGCCGCGTACTCGCCGTCGGTCGTGCCGCCGACCCAGCGCGCGTCGGGCCTGGGCTCGCCCCATTCGCCGCCGGCCTGGTCCGGGAGGCGTTTCGTGGAGACGGTCGTGCCCGGCAGGCGGTACCAGTCGACGGTCGGCCAGTACCAGTCCGTGTACTGGTCGCCGAGGCCGTCCGCCCACCAGGAGAGCATCCCGGCGCCGGTGTGCCAGCCGCGCGGGTTCTCGCCGTTGCCGCACTCGTAGTACGCGATGCGGTCGCTGGCCATGGCGATGTTGGCGACAAAGCCGGGGCGACGGTGGACGGCCCGGTCCATGGCGGCGAAGAGGTGGTGGCCGTCCGGTTCGGGGGCGGCCGGGACCGGTGACCCGGCGACGGTGTGCAGCCGGGCGAGGTCGGCCACGCCGAACTGACGCGCCGTCAAGATCGGGGTGACCGTGTCCCGTTCGATCCATCCCTTGATCCGGCCGTACCAGCGCTCGCGTTCCGCCGCGCTCGCGCCGCCCGCGAGGAGGGCGATCGCGGCGATGATTCCCTGCCCGTGGTAGTGGTCGCCGCGCATCACCTGCCGGTCGTCGCTCTTGAGGTAACCCCGGCTGATGGCACGGCCGTTGACGCTGTCCATCACGAGCCCGTCGTGGATGAGGGGCGCGTAGGCGCGCTCGACGCCGTCGAGGACGATCTGCTTGGCGGGGTCGGTCACCTCCCAGTCGGATCCGGCGAGCAGGGCGAAGAGGCGCCCGAGGCCGTCGAGGAGGACCTGTCCGTAGGTGCCGGAGTAGGCGACCCAGGTGTGCTGCACGAACGAGCCGTCGGCGTAGAGGCCGTCGCCCTTCGTGACGTACGGGAAGACCGGGGAGAGCCCGTCACGGGCGAGGGCGATCTTCGCCGGGGCGCGGCCGAGGATGCCGCGCAGGGCGACGCTGCGGCAGAGGTCGACGCGGTTGGCGCCGGTGGAGGTGCCGGAGTAGTCGGTGAGCATCGCGTCCGGGACGAAGTGGTCGACGGCCGCGCAGGCGGCGGCGATCCGTGCCTCGGCGAGGTGGTCGTAGAGGGCGGCCGTGATGTCCGTCAGCAGGCGCGGGCTGCCGATCTGCCATTCCCACCAGTTGCCGTAGCGGGTGGTGGAGGGGTTGTAGATCGTGGCGGAGAGGTGGTCGAGGCCGCGCAGGACGTCGGCGAGGAGCGCCGGGTCGGCCGTGGAGCCGGTGCCGGGCTGGACGTAGGCCTGGGTCATCGTCCACAGGCGGCCGTAGCTCTGGGTGATGCCGGCGGGCGGGTCGTAGGGGTGGCCCGGCCAGAGGGAGGTGGGGGTGGGCGTCATGGTGGCCCGGAAGCCTCGGGCGAGGGTGCCGGTCTCGGCCAGGCGGGCGGCGTACGGCTCCGCCGCCGGGTCGTAGCCGGAGCCGAGGGCGATGTCGAGCCAGCGGAGGCGGAGGGCGTCGTAGGCGTCGGCGGAGGCTGCGCGGGCGCGGGCGATGTCGAGCCAGCGGAGGCGGAGGGCGTCGTAGGCGTCGGCGGAGGCTGCGCGGGCGGCGGGGGCGGTCGTGGCGAGGAGCGCCGCCGCGAGCAGGACGGCTCGGCGGGTGGGTCTCGTGAGCCCTGTGCGCTGAGAGGTCATGACTTGGGCATCTACCACCTCACCGTAATCACGCCAACACTTTGCGGATGATGTTGAATCCCGAACGGAATAGGTCTACGGTCGGTCGCGTTGATGTAGTTAAAGATTCAACACCACCCTCCCCATCCGAAGGAGCACGTCATGACGAACGTCGACCTGACCACGCTGACCGGCGACTACACGATCGACACGGCCCACTCCACGATCGGCTTCACCGTCCGCCACGCCATGGTCACCAACGTCAAGGGCAAGTTCCTCGACTTCAGTGGCTCGCTGCACCTGGACGGCGGCGACCCGTCCGCGTCCTCGGCGTCGATCGACGTCAAGATGGACAGCATCGACACCGGCTCCGCGGACCGTGACGGCCACCTGAAGAGCGCGGACTTCTTCAAGATCGACGAGTTCCCGACGATGACCTTCCGCTCGACCTCGGCGGAGGCCCTGGGCGACGACGACTACCGCATCACCGGCGACCTGACGATCCTCGGCACCACCAAGCCGCTCACCATCGACCTGGAGTTCAACGGCGCCGCGAAGGACCCCTTCGGCAACGAGCGCGTCGGCTTCGAGGGCAAGGCGGAGATCAAGCGCTCCGAGTGGGGTCTGACCTGGAACGCGGCCCTGGAGACGGGTGGCGTGCTGATCTCCGACAAGATCAAGCTGAACTTCGACATCTCGGCGATCCGGAACGCGTGACGCTTCCGCGCGGGGCGCCGGTGAGCGTGCGGCTCACCGGTGCTTCGTCAACTCCCGCAGGATCGCGGCGACTTGGGCCTCCCGGCCGCGCGGGGTCCGGGCGCGCAGGAGGCCGAGCATGACCTGGTAGCGGTCGGTCCGGCCCAGCTTCTCGAACGCCGCCCGGGCGGCGGGATTCTCCTCCAGCGCGGCGCTCAGCTCGCCCGGCACCCGCGCGTTGCTCTGCGACTCGTAGGCCGCCTCCCACCGTCCGTCCGCCTTGGCGGCGTCCACTTCGGCGAGGCCCGACGGGTGCATACGGCCCTCGGCGGTCAGTTCCGCCACCCGCCGCACGTTGACCATCGACCAGAGGCTGCCGGGCCGGCGGGGGGTGATCCGCTGCGTGAAGTACGACGTGTCGAGCCCCTTGCGCTGCCCCGTGATCCATCCGTGGCACAGGGCCACGTCGTTGACCTCGGCGGCGCTGACGGAGGGAATGCCGGAGCCCTTCTTGGCGACCTTGACCCAGAGGCCGGGGTGCGGGGCGGGGTGCTCGGCCAGCCAGGTGTCGAGGGCGGCGGCGGACTCGAAGGCGAGGGGATCCATACGGGCACGGTAGGCGGGGAAGAGGCCAGGTTCCGTCCTATATGGCCGCCCTGTACGGCTCGAGGAGAGCTTCGGCCTGTTCGCGGGCGTGCGCGATGGGGTCCGGGAAGACGTTCAAGCCGTGGGCGACGAGGGCTCCCTCGTGCAGGAGCATGAGGGTACGGCCCAAGCGGTCCGCGTCGAGCGCGCCGTTCGGCGCATCCGAGGTGATGTCCTCGGCCAGGCCCGTGAACAGGGCCAGCATCCACTCCTTCTGGCCCGTGATGACCGGGTGGGCGGGGTGGGCAGGGTCGCTGATCTCGGCGTGCGCGTTGACCATGCTGCATCCCTTGGAGGCCTGCTCCGCCGACCATGCGCGGGAGGCGTCGAACACGGCCAGGACGCGTGCCCGCGCCGTCGCCTGCGCCGCGTCGAGATGGTCGTCGACGTACCGCGCGAGGAACGCCCTCCAGCGCTCGTCGCGGCCCGCCAGGTACTCCACGACGATCCGCTCCTTGGAGCCGAAGCGGTCGTAGAGCGTCTTCTTGGTCACCCCCGCCTCCGCGGCGATGAGATCCACTCCGACGGCGTGGATTCCGCGCTCGTAGAACAGCCGCTCGGCGGCTTCCAGGACGCGCCGTGCGGCAGGCGTCATCGTGATGCGCTGCGGCTGCTCCGTGGTGGCCATACCCCGAGAGTATACCGATCTGTATAGTGGGGGCCTGGAGTCAGGTATACCGATCTGTCTAGTGGGTGTGATCCCCGTGAACGCTCTGCTCTCGATCGCCTTCGTCCTCTGCTGGAGCTCCGGGTTCATCGGGGCCAAGCTCGGCGCGGGGAGCGCGGCCGCGGTCACGGTCCTGATGTGGCGGTTCCTGCCGCTCGCCGCGATCCTGGTCGTCGTCGCCGCCACGGTGGGGCGCGCGTCGTGGCGGGGCCTCACCGCGCGGGACGCCGCCCGGCAGGCCGCGATCGGGGTGCTGTCGCAGAGCGGCTATCTGCTCACCGTCTACTACGCCATCCAGCTCGGGGTCTCCAGCGGCACCACGGCCCTGATCGACGGGGTTCAGCCGCTCGTCGCCGGAGCGCTGGCCGGACCGCTGCTTCGGCAGTACGTCTCACGCCGGCAGTGGCTCGGCCTGTGCCTGGGGGTGACCGGCGTCGCCATCGTCACCACGGCCGACGCCGCGGCCGCGACCGGCGTCGCCCCGTGGGCCTATCTCGTCCCCTTCCTCGGGATGCTCTCGCTGGTGGCGGCCACCTTCCTGGAGAGCCGCTCCCCCGCGCCGGTCGCGCCCGGGGTGGCGATGACCGTCCACTGCGCCACCAGCGCCGTGCTGTTCACCGTGTTCGCCATGAGCACGGGAACGGCCGCGCCGCCCGCCGAGGCCCGCTTCTGGGCCGCGATCGCCTGGCTCGTCGTCCTGTCCACCTTCGGCGGGTACGGGCTGTACTGGATCATCCTGCGGCGCTCCGGAGTCACCTCGGTCAACGCGCTCATGTTCCTCATGGCGCCGGTCACGGCGGTCTGGGGTGCGCTCATGTTCGGCGAGCCGTTCGGCGTGCAGACGGCCCTCGGCCTGGCCGTCGGCCTCGTCGCCGTCGTCATCGTGCGGGGCCGGGATGCGAAAACCGGTGGCTCCGCTCACCGGGGCCCGCATAACCTGCCCCCGTGTCCAGCCCCGAAGCGTCCAGACTCCGGCCACCGGCTCTCCGGTGGCTGCTCGTGATGTCCGGCTGAATCAGCGCTCGCTACCGCTACCGCACCGCTTTCGCTTCCGCTGCTGCTTCTGCTTCCGCTGCTGCTTCTGCTTCCGGGCTCACTCCGCTGCCGGACGGCCGTTCCACGTGCCGTTTTCGACTTCACCTTCGACTTCGGGTTGCGGAGTTTCTTCATGCCGTTCGCTCTCTTTCTGCTGGGCGTCGCC
Source organism: Streptomyces sp. V4I8 (assembly GCF_041261225.1). GTDB lineage: Bacteria > Actinomycetota > Actinomycetes > Streptomycetales > Streptomycetaceae > Streptomyces. The sequence goes on along the minus strand of NZ_JBGCCN010000001.1, from coordinate 7,215,683 downwards.
GTGTTCGCACAGGGGACGTCCGAGTTCATGCTGTCCGGGCTGGTGCCGGACATCGCCCGGGATCTCGGGGTCTCCGTGCCCGCGGCCGGTGCGCTCACCTCGGCCTTCGCCGTGGGGATGGTGATCGGGGCACCGCTCATGGCCGGGCTCGCGCGGCGGTGGTCGCGCCGAGGGGCGTTGCTGGGCTTCCTGGGGGTCTTCCTCGCCGTCCATGTCGTGGGGGCGGTGACCGACAGCTTCGGGGTGCTGGTCGCCACCCGGGTCGTGGGGGCGCTCGCCAACGCCGGGTTCCTGGCCGTGGCCCTCGTCGCGGCCGTCCGGATGGTCGCGCCGGAGGCCACGGGGCGGGCCACGTCGACGCTGCTCGGCGGGGTCACCCTGGCCTGTGTGGTGGGGGTGCCCGCGGGGGCGGTCCTCGGCCAACTCTGGGGCTGGCGCGCGGCGTTCTGGGCCGTGGCGCTGGTGTCCCTGCCCGCCGTGGCGGCCGTGGCGTGGTCCGTCCCCGGCGGCGCTGCGGACTCGGAGCGGCCCGCGCTGCGAGGTGAACTGCGGTCCCTGCGCAGTCCTCGGCTCCGGGTCACGCTGCTCCTGGGCGCCCTCGTGGACGGGGCCACCTTCTGCACCTTCACCTATCTCGCACCCCTGGTCACCCAGGTGACGGGGCTGGAGAGCGGGTGGGTGCCGGTCGTGCTCGCGCTGTTCGGCGCAGGGTCGTTCGTGGGGGTCGGGGTCGGCGGGCGGTTCGCCGATCGGTGGCCCCGGGTGGTGCTGATCGGGGGCGGGAGCGCCCTGTGCCTCGGCTGGGGCGCCCTCGCGCTCGGCGCGGCTACTCCGGCCGTGGCGCTCGGACTCGTCTTCGTGCAGGGCGCCCTCTCCTTCGGAGTCGGGTCCACTCTCATCTCCCAGGCGCTCCACGCGGCGCCCGACGCCCCCACGCTGGCCGGCGGCTTCGCGACGGCCGCGTTCAACCTGGGCGCCGCGCTGGGCCCATGGCTCGGCGGCACAGCCATCGGGGCCGGCCTCGGCTACCGCTCGCCTCTGTGGCTCAGTGCCGCGCTGGTCGCGCTGTCCCTGGGGGTGGCGGGTCTCCCGGGTGGTCCGGGCGGGCGGCGACGTCGGGGCGCGGGACGGGGTCGTAGTCGGGAGGCATCGTCGGCATGACCCTCCACGCAAGGTCGATGCCGGGGCCCTGGGGCGGGTGTCCTGATTTGGGTGTGGCCGGAATTGAGCCCTTGCCGGTGCGCTTACGGGATCCACATAATCCAGCAACAGAATTGACCGGCGCATGTCACTCAGAGGGTGTCCCCATCATCACCCTTTCCCTGTTTGGCATGCCCCTGACTTTCAGCGCTCTCCACGTTCGCATGTCCAACCCCCCACGGAAGGCATCACGTTGAAGAAGCTCCTCACCGCGCTCAAGAGATGCGCGGCCCTCGGCGCCGCCGCTCTCGCGATCGTCAGCCTTCAGCCCGTCTCGGCCGCGCACGCCGCGGATTCGCGTGTCGTCGGCGGAACCCGTGCCACGCAGGGCGAGTTCCCGTTCATGGTCCGGCTCTCCATGGGCTGTGGCGGCGCTCTCTACACCCAGCAGATCGTGCTCACCGCCGCGCACTGTGTGGGCTCGACCGGCGCCAACACCAGCATCACGGCCACCGCCGGTGTCGTGGACCTGCAGTCCACCAGCGGCCGGGTCCAGGTCCGCTCCACGTACGTGTACCGGGCCCCCGGCTACAACGGCAACGGCAAGGACTGGGCGCTCATCAAGCTCGCCCAGCCCATCAATCTGCCGACGCTGAAGATCGCCACCACCACGCAGTACAACACCGGCACCTTCACCGTCGCCGGCTGGGGCGCAGCCACCGAGGGCGGCGGCCAGCAGCGCTACATGCTCAAGGCCAACGTGCCGTTCGTCAGCGACGCCCAGTGCCGTGCCTACAGCGGCTACAGCGGCCTCATCGCGAGCGAGGAGATCTGCGCCGGCCTCCCGTCCGGCGGCGTCGACACCTGCCAGGGTGACTCCGGCGGCCCGATGTTCCGCCGGGACGCCAGCAACGCCTGGATCCAGGTCGGCATCGTCAGCTGGGGCATAGGCTGCGCCCGGCCGAACGCGCCGGGCGTCTACACCGAGGTCTCGACCTTCGCCTCCGCCATCGCCTCGGCCGCGGCCTCTCTCTGACCTGCCGGCTCTCTGACCCGCCGGCTCTCTCTGACCTGTCGGCTCTCTGACCTGCCGGCTCTCTCTGACCTGCCTGCTCTCTGAGTTGCCGTATCGCTGCTTTCTCGCGGGCCCGGTGTCTTCGGACGCCGGGCCCGTGCCGTTCGTGCTCTGCCTTGTGCGCTCTGCCGTGTGCGCTCCGGACAACCGGCCCGGGATGAAGCTCAGAAGCCTCCCCCGCCGTCGAAGCCTCCCCCGCCGATGTCCCCTCCGCCGAACCCGCCGCCGAAGTCCCCGGCGTCGAAGTCCGCTCCGGACACGTCACCGCCCTCGTAGCCGCCGCCGTAGCCGTAGCCCGCCCCGTAGTCGGCCGCGTAGGCGGGGGCGGCCATCATGCTGCCCAGCATCGTGCCGATGAGGAGGCCGGGGAGGATGCCGCCGCCGAAGTAGCCGCCTGCCCAGGGACCGTAGGCCGGACCGGCGTCCCAGTACGGGCGGCGGCCGTACTCCGTGTCGACCTCGCGGATCACGGGGTCGCGGCCTTCGGCCAGCCGGGTCCGGTCGGCCGCGCAGACCGGGACCTCCCGGGCGGCGCCGCCGGGCGGCGTCCACGTCTCGTCGGCCACCGCCGTGCCGTGCCGGGGGTCGAAGAAGCACGGCGGGCGGCGCTCCGGGAGGGGCCGGTCCTCCCGGCGGGCGGCCAGCCGGGTGAGGGAGAAGCGGCCGTCCGCCAGGGCCTGGGTGACCGCCTTGACCTCCTCCGGTCTGCGGGCGGCGTCCATGAGCCGCTTCGCCTGCTCGTAGGCGTCCAGCGCACTCTCGTAGTCCGCGCGCATCGCGTCGTCGGCGCCGGGTTCGGCCGGGTGGAAGTCCAGGCGGTCCAGTTCCTCGCCGAAGGCGGTGATGTCCTCGTCGACCACGACCCGCAGCTTCTCCAGCGCCGCCCGCTGCTCCTCCTCGCGGCGTCGCCGGTTGCGCTTCACCAGCGCGTAGGCGCCCGCGCCGCCCGCCACCAGGACCGCGCCGACGGCGATCAGCCCGCTGACGTCCACGCCGTCGCCGCCCCCGCCGTCGCTCCAGCTCGCGGGGGCCGAGCCGCCCACGTTCCGCAGCGCCGCGTCGACGAAGTCGTTCAGCTGGGCCTTGGGGTCACCGGCGCTCTGCACCGAGGCGACCAGGTTGTCCACCGCCTGCCGGGACATCACGGAGGAGTCGGCCGCGGCATCGAAGCGATCATCGACGCGGACGCCGTACAGGCCCGTGACACCGGTCTCCGTACGGAGGTTCAGCAGGAGGTTCTGCGTCGGCTGGTCGGCCGGGAGGACGGCGACGAAGACGGGCTTGTCGGCATCCTTGATCTTGTCGGCGAGCGCTTCGGCGTCAGCCGACGACAGCTGGTCGGAGGCGGCGGGGTCCACATAGACGGGTTCCTCGCGCAGCGCCTCGGCGACCTTCGAGAGGTCCGTGGCCGCGTGCGCGCCGGGCGTACCGGCCATGAGCACCGCGACCGTCGCGGCGACCGGCACGACAACTGCGCGCATGAGGCCCCGGAACAGCGGAGTCCTCATACCTTCGACGCTACCTGATGGGCCGGGAAAAGGGATCGGTCCCGGTGGCTGGAATCCCACCGGGACCGAATCCGCACAGGTCCTGACGTCCGCTGTCCTACGACGGCTCAGGCCGCCCGGTAGGCCGCGCTCAGCCGCTCCACCGCCGCCCCGTACCGTCCCGTCAGCAGCAGATGGTCGGCCTCGGCGAAGGGCTTGGCCATCGCCTCGGTGATCGTCGTGCCGGCCCTCCGCTGGACGATCAGCCGGGCCTTGGTGACGAGCGCGCGGCCCGCCCGGTCCGCCCCGGCCCGCTCGGCGGCCTCGGCCGCGACGCCGAGCGCCTTGAGGGTCTCGGTGCCGCCTTCGGGCACCTTGGTGAGCGTGGTCAGGCCCCAGCCGTACGGGAAGCGCGGGTCGTACGACGTCTCGCCGACGTTGATCGGCAGCTGTGCCTCCGACTTCGGCCAGGTGACGGGGAGCTGCCCGGTGAAGGGCCGCCTGCCGTAGAGGACGTCGGCCACGCCGTCGCCCTCGGTGCCCGGCAGCCAGGACGCGACCAGGGCGTCGATCCCGGCGAGCCTCTCGTCGTCGATCAGCTGCGGGCGCCCGGAGACGATCAGCACCGCGCACGTCATCGCGCCGCACACCTTGTCGACGGCGGCCCGGTCGGCGGCGCTCAGCTCCAGGTCGTGGCCGTTGCCGACGTCACCGGCCCCCTCGGCGTACGGGGTCTCTCCGACGACGACCACACCGACGTCATGGCCGTCCGTCGGCGCCGAGGCGTCCTTGGAGTAGGTCAGCCGCGGGGAGCTCTTCCGCATCGCCTCCAGGATCGTCGTACCGGGGGTGAGGTCCCCGGAGGAGCCCTGCCAGGTGATCGTCCAGCCGCCGCTCTGGTTGCCGATGTCGTCGGCGTTCGATCCGGCGACGTAGACCTTCTGCGACTTCCGCAGGGGCAGCACGGCGCTCGTGTTCTTCAGCAGCACCTGCGACTCGGCCGCCGCCCGCCGGGCCACAGCCCGGTGTTCGGCGGACCCGATCCTCGCCGCGCCGCTCGTGTCGGCGTACGGCTTCTCGAAGAGGCCGAGGCGGAACTTCTGCGTGAGGATCCGGGAGACGGCGTCGTCGATCCGCGCCTCGTCGACCCGCCCGGCGCGGACCTCCTGGACGAGCGTGGTGTGGAAGTCCCGGAAGGCGTACGGGGCCATGATCATGTCGAGGCCCGCGTTGACCGACGTACGGATGTCCGAGGCGTAGTCGCCGGGGAGCTGGTCGATGCCGTTCCAGTCGCTGATGACGAAGCCGTCGAAGCCCATCCGGTCCTTGAGCACGCCGTTGATCATGTCGGCGCGGCCGTGCATCTTGACCGGGCCCTGCCCGTCGCCGATCAGGTCGAGGGAGGAGTACGACGGCATGACGGTGCCGACGCCGCGGTCGACGGCCGTCTCGTACGGCGCCAGGTGCACGGCCTCCAGCTGCTCCCGGGTGGTCTTGGTGACGCCCTGGTCGATGGTGTACGTCCCGGTGGTGGAGGAGCCGTACGCGGTGCCGCCGTCGGCGACGAAGTGTTTGGCGGTGGCGAGGACCTTGTCGGCGTCCTTGAGGTCCTTGCCGTTCGCGGCGCCCTGGAGGCCCTGGATGATCGTCTCCATGGACTCGACGAGGGCCGGGTCCTCGCCGAAGGACTCGTACGCCCGTCCCCACCGGTCGTCCCGCGTCACGCACAGGCAGGGCGCGAAGTCCCAGGGGATGCCGGTGGCCCGCGTCTCGGCGGCCGTCACCGCGCCGGCCTGGTGGGCGAGCGCGGGGTCCCGGGTCGCGCCGAGGCCGATGTTGTGCGGCAGGATCGTCGCGCCGACCAGGTTGTTGTGGCCGTGCACCGCGTCGACGCCGTAGATCAGCGGGATCTGGAACCTCGTCGCCTGCGCGCGGAGCTGGAAGCCGTCGATCATCCTGGCCCAGGCCTCGGCGGTGTTGGGCGTCGGCGTGGAGCCGCCGCCGGAGAGGATCGAGCCGAGGTCGTACGCGGTCACGTCACCCGGGTTCGACAGCGCTCCGCGCTCGGCCTGGGTCATCTGCCCGGCCTTCTCCGCCAGGGACATCCGCGAGAGGAGGTCGGCGACGCGCCTGCCCACCGGCAACCTGCTGTCGAGATACGGCAGTCCGTGCGCGTCGACGACGACCTGCGGGGTCTCGGCCGGGGGCTTGGCACCGGTGACGGTCAGCTTCAGCGGGATCGTCTCGGCGGGCTCGGCGGACCTGTCCCGGCGGGTGGGTACGCGGATCTCACGGGTGGTGCCGGATGCCGTGCCCGCCGGGAAGGTGACGCTTCCCTCGACCGGGGTGTAGTCCGTGCCGGGGTCGGCGGTGCCGCCGGTGGTCTCGTAGGTGACGGTGACCGGCTCGTCGACGGGGACGGAGCCGGTCGTGGCGACGGTGAGGCGCACGACCGCCGTACGGCCCTCGTCGGTCGGGTACACGGCGGAGTCGGTGCGGACGGAGGCCTTCAGTGACTGGTCGGCCCTGCCGTACAACTCGACGCCGTCCATGGCGAACTCGCCCTTGACGCCGACGGGGAGGGTGACGGAGTAGCCCCAGCTCTCGGTGAGGCCGAGGATGTGGTCGATGCCGCCGACGGGCTGGTAGTCGGTGCGGTACGTGAAGTCGGTGAAGGGCAGCTCGATCTGTTTCCAGCCGGTGAAGTCGTCCGTGAAGGAGGTCGTCCACAGCTCGGAGGCCTCGCCGTTCGCACCGCCGTCCTTGAGCTCGAAGGCGATCCTCCTGCCGTTGTTCCGGCCGTCCCACCAGAAGCGGATGCCCCGGTGGGCGGACCAGTCGTGGGCGGGTTCGGCGAAGGCGAAGTCGTGGGTGAAGCCGCCGTAACCGCTGATGTCGTACGCGCCGGAGAGGACCTTCTCGCCCTCGGGCGCGTCGTCCCGGGCGGTCAACTCGAGGGCGGGCGGGTCGTCGTTGTCGCTGCCCCAGGTGAAGAGGGACTCGGCGGGCGGATTCGCGAAGGGGACCTCGCCCTCGAAGCGGTCGACGGGGACCGGGGCGGGGTCGTCGGCGCCGGACGCGGAGCCCGCGGTGGTGAGCGGGAGCAGGGTGGTCAGCAAGGCGGCGGAGGCGAGCAGGGCGGTTCTTCGCATGGAACGTCCCTCGACTCTCAGACGTCAACATATGACTTAGCTCACGCCATGAGTTAACTGGTGGTGCCGATTGGCGTCAAGAGTTCACGTCAGGACAGGAGGTCACTCAACTCCCGGCCGGATCAGAGGTGTTGTTCCTTCAGCAACTGAACGCGCGGGCGTGCGCCGAGCTGTGGGGCCGACCGGCCGGTGCGCCTCAGGCGTACGGCTGGCCGATGCCCAGCAGATTGCCCTCGCTGTCGTGGAACCAGGCGGCACGCTCCCCGCGGAAGCCCTTGGTCGGGTAGTGCCCCTCGATGTCGGCGATGCCGTCCGTGGTGCGGAACCCGGGGACGTCGACCTCCTCGAACTCGACGCCGCGCCGCCGGAGTTCCGCGACCACCGCCTCGACGTCGTCGACCTGCCAGCCCATCTGGGTGAAGGTGCCGGGCGAGGCTCCGGTCGACCGGTACACGGCGAACTCCGTGCCCCCGCACCGGTACAGCAGCCCGCCCGGCCGTTCGTCGGCCGGCTCCAGACCGAGCTTCTCGGCGTAGAAGCGCCGGGCCCGCTCCAGGTCCTGGGCGGGCAGGCGGGTCGCCACCTGCCCCCGGGCGAGGAAGTGCCTGGCGTCCGTGTCCTTGTCCCCGGCTTTGTCGTCCATGGCTCCACTGTGCCGTGGACGACCGGCCCGGGGGCGGCGGCGAGGTCCGTTCGGCCTACTCGGCCGGCGTCACCCCGGCCCGCAGCAGCCCGTACGTGTACGCGTCCTCCAGGGCCTGCCAGGACGCCGCGATGACGTTCTCGGCGACGCCGACCGTGGACCACTCCCCCGCCCCGTCGGACGTGGAGATCAGGACGCGGGTCGTGGACTGGGTGCCGTGCACGCCCTCCAGGATGCGGACCTTGTAGTCGACGAGGTCCAGCTTGGCGAGCTGGGGGTAGATCTTCTCCAGGGCGACCCGGAGCGCGCGGTCGAGGGCGTTGACCGGGCCGTTGCCCTCCGCCGTGGCGACGATGCGCTCGCCCTTGGCGAAGAGCTTGACCGTGGCCTCGTTGGCGTGGGTGCCGTCGGGGCGGTCCTCGACGATCGCCCGCCAGGACTCGACGCCGAAGTACTTCAGCGGCTTGCCCTCGACCTCGGCGCGCAGGAGGAGTTCGAAGCTCGCGTCCGCCGCCTCGTACGTGTAGCCCTTGAGCTCGCGCTCCTTGACCCGCTCGACCACCCGGCCGACCAGCTCACGGTCGCCGCCCAGGTCGATGCCGAGTTCCTTGCCCTTGAGCTCGACGGAGGCGCGGCCGGCCATGTCGGAGACCAGCATCCGCATGGTGTTGCCGACCTGCTCGGGGTCGATGTGCTGGTACAGGTCCGGGTCGACCTTGATCGCGGAGGCGTGCAGGCCGGCCTTGTGCGCGAAGGCGGAGACACCGACGTAGGGCTGGTGCGTGGACGGGGTGAGGTTGACGACCTCGGCGATGGCGTGCGAGATGCGGGTCATCTCGCGCAGGTGGCCGTCGGGGAGGACCTTCTTGCCGTACTTCAGCTCCAGGGCCGCCACCACCGGGAACAGGTTGGCGTTGCCGACCCGCTCGCCGTAGCCGTTCGCCGTGCACTGGACGTGGGTCGCGCCCGCGTCGACCGCGGCGAGGGTGTTGGCGACCGCGCAGCCGGTGTCGTCCTGGGCGTGGATGCCGAGCCGGGCGCCGGTGTCGGCGAGGACGGTGGAGACGACGGCCTGGACCTGGGCGGGGAGCATGCCGCCGTTGGTGTCGCAGAGGATGACGACGTCCGCGCCGGCCTCCGAGGCCGTACGGACGACGGATTTCGCGTACTCGGGGTTGGCGCGGTAGCCGTCGAAGAAGTGCTCGCAGTCGACGAAGACGCGACGGCCCTGCTCGCTCAGGTAGGACACCGTGTCGCGGACCATCTCCAGGTTCTCGTCGAGCGTGGTGCGCAGGGCGAGCTCGACGTGCCGGTCGTGGGACTTCGCAACCAGGGTGATCACCGGGGCGCCGGACTCCAGCAGCGCCTTGACCTGCGGATCCTCGCTCGCCTTGGCGCCCGCGCGGCGGGTCGCGCCGAAGGCGACCAGCTGGGCGTGCTTGAAGTCGATCTCCTGCTGGGCGCGCGCGAAGAACTCGGTGTCCCGCGGGTTGGCTCCGGGCCAGCCGCCCTCGATGAAGCCCACGCCGAAGTCGTCCAGGTGCCGTGCGATGGCCAGCTTGTCGGCGACGGTGAGGTTGATGCCCTCCCGCTGGGCGCCGTCGCGCAGGGTGGTGTCGAAGACGTGGAACGAGTCGTCGGGCTCGCTGGTTTCCGTCATGGTCGTAAGGCTCCTGTGTTGGATCTCGGTCTACCGGAATGACCGGTTCCACCGCCCCCACCTATGGTCCCTCACGCTCTCCGCCCGGCTGCGGGTGGGCCGGGAAACAGAAAAACCTCTCGCGGGTGCGAGAGGTCTGCGCGCGGGTCGAGGACGACGGTGTCCACCCGTACCTGGTCGTACGTGATGGTCACTGCGGACCGGCGCGCCTGCTGCCAATAATCATGGCGAACGAGAGCACGGGGGCAGTCTGGCACAGGTCGCCCCCGTGCTCACCGTCCGTCTCAGGATGCGAGCACTGGGTTGATCACCGCAGGCGGCGCAGGAAGCCGTCGGTCACGCCGTTGGTGTCGCCGGTGACCAGCTGGGCGGAGCCGGAACCCAGGCCTAGGAGCTTGTCGTCGCCGCCGAACGAGGTGGCGTAGACGCTCTCGTCGGTGACGGGGCCGCCGGTGACCGACTCGCTGGCCAGGCTGGAGGTGCCGGTGCGCAGATCCCGTACGTAGATGTTGTCCTGGCCCTGCTCGGCCCTGAATCCGTAGGCGACATAACGGCCGTTGCCGCTGATCTCGGCACCGGCGATGACCGCGGGGCCGCCGGGGCCGCCGTGGGCGATGCCACGGGTGGTGTCGTTGCGCAGGTCGCGCACATAGGTGCTGGTGCTGGCCGCGGTGCCGTCCGGGAGCAGGTCGTCGCCGCGGTAGGTGAAGGCGACGTAGCGGCCGTCCGCCGAGAGCGAGGGGTCCAGGCCGTAGTACTGGGCGGGCGTGCCCTGCGGGGTGACGTCGACCCGTTCCTCGGTGCCGGTGCGGCGGTCGTGCACCATCATCGCGCCGCCCCCGCCACGCGGGCCGAACCGGTCGTAGACCACGTAACGGCCGTCCGCGCTCATGTCCAGGTGGTACGAGCCCCACTCCGGTTGGTCACGGTTGGTGGTCCGCTCGATGGTGCCGGTGCGGCGGTCGGTGACGTACACGGCGGGGTAGATGACCGTCTGGCCGGACTCCATCCGGTTGGGCCGGGCGGTGAAGGCGACGTACCGGCCGTCGTCGGAGATCGCGGCGGCGCCGTGCGCGTAGGCCGAGCCGCCGTCGAGGGTCTCGCTGACCCGCTCGGTGCGGTGGGTGACCCGGTCGTGGACGTAGACGTCCTGGGCCCAGTACTCCTTCGGCGCCGGCCAGTCGGTGAGGTTGTCGGCGGTCGAGACGAGCACGACGTACCGCCCGTTGGCGCTGATGGCGACGGGCTTGGTGCCGCCGTCGGCCTGGGTGCCGTCGGAGGTGAGGCTGATCCGCTCCACCCGGCCCGTGCGCAGGTCGCGTACGAAGCTGTCCTCCACTCCGTTCGTGTCCCCGGCCACGAGGTTCGGCGCGTGGGAGGCGAACGCGGCGTAGCGGCCGTTCGCGCTCAGCTGGGGTCCTGCTGCGTAGTCGGTGCCCTGTTCTCCTGTGCTGGACACGGTGATCCGCTCGGTGGACGGGACTCCGGGCGCTGCGCTCACCGACGTCGCAGTGAGCGCCACCGCGGCGGTGACGAGGGCGGCGGCGAGCGCGGTGGGTGTGCTGGCGTACAAGATCTGTTCCCCCTGTTGTGGTGCCGGCTCCCTACGAGGCAAACGCACCGCGCACTAGCGGGTCAATCCGTAAAATTGCGTACAACCAGGACGCGAGCTCAGGAGTCCGCGAGGAGGCTTTCGTCCAGGAACTCCCGTACGTGGCCGAGAACTTGCGCCCGGTCCGTGCCCCGCAGTCCGATCGCCACATGGATGGAGAACCCGTCGAGCAGGGCCCGCAGCCGTGCCGCGAACCGGTCCGGGTCGATCCGTCGGAACTCGCCCCTCGACACGCCCTCGGCCAGCAGGGCCACCAGGTCACGGTGCCAGGCGCCCTCGATCGCGGCCTGGCGGTCGCGGGCGTCGTCGTCGGCGTTCTGCGAGCGGTTCCACACCTCCAGCCACAGCGTCCAGTGCGGGTCGCGGTGGCCCTCGGGGACGTACAGGTCGACATACGCCTCGATCCGTTCGGTGACCGTGGCGGACGCCCGTGTCAGGAGCCGGCCGCGTTCGGCGCCGAGCCGGCCCTCGCTCCACTCCAGGGTGCGCAGCAGCAGCTCGTCCTTGGAGCGGAAGTAGTAGAGGAGATGGCCGCTGCTCATGCCGACCGCACGGCCGAGCGCGGCCATGGTCAGCTTCTCCAGGCCGCGCTCGGCGATCATCTCCATGGCGGCGGCGAGGACGTCCTCGCGGGGCGGGGCGGGAGTGCGGCGGCGGGGGGTCACGCGGCGGCCTCCACTCGGACGGCGCCCGGGACGAGCCGGGTCTCGTAGCCGCTGCAGCAGTCGGCGGCCACGATGGCGACCTCGGCCCCGCAGGCGCACACGCGGTTGACCCCCCGGGTGCCGTCCGGGCCGCAGCATCCGATGAGGCGGGTGACGTCGGAGTGGGGTGCGAGGCCGAGGGCGTCGAGCGGGTGCAGGACGTAGGTGCCGCGGGGCCCCGCGGAGACCAGCAGACCCCGCTCGTCGGACTTCCACCCGCCGCCGGGGACGACCCCGTCGTACTCGTCCTCGGGCCCCTCGTACGGCACGTACGGCGCGCCGAAGGGGTGCGGGTCGACGACGTACGTCCCGCGCGGGACGCTCGCCGGGCCGTGCCGTCGGCCGTCCGGGCCCGGCAGCCCGTCCCAGCCGGGGTACGGGGGCATCTCGTCGAGCCGCCCGACCGGCTCGGTCAGCCGTGTTCCGCAGGTGACGCAGAGCAGTACGTTCACCCGTACGTTCTACCTGACCACTGCCTTCGGCTGCTGCTGGGTAATGCAGTGGATGCCGCCCCCGCCCGCGAAGATCGTCCGGGCGTCGACGAGCGTCACCGTGCGCTCCGGGAACAGCCGGCGGAAGATTCCGGCCGCGATCTCGTCGCGCGGGTCGTCGAAGCCGCACAGCACGACGCCGCCGTTGCAGAGGTAGTGGTTGATGTAGGAGTAGTCGGCCCAGTGGCCGTCCGCCTCCAGGACGGTCGGCGCGGGCACCTCGACGACCTCGATACGGCGGCCGCGCGCGTCCGTCTGCGCCTTCAGCAGGCCGACGATTTCCTTGGTCACCTCGTGGTCGGGGTGCGCCGGGTCCGGCTGCACATGGGCGACGACCACGCCGGGACGGGCGAACGCGGCGACGATGTCGACATGGCCGAGGGTGCCGAAGCCGTACGGCGGGTAGTCGCCGGTGAGGCCGCGCGGCAGCCAGATCGCCTTGCGGGTGCCGAGGTGGGCGTGGATCTCGGCCTCCACCTGCTCCCGCGTCCACTGCGGATTGCGCTCCGGGCCGAGCTGGACCGTCTCCGTCAGCAGGACCGTCCCCTCGCCGTCCACATGGATCGCACCGCCCTCGTTGACGAGCTTCGAGGCGTACGTCTTCGCCGAACCCGCCAGGTCGGACACATACGCGGCGATCTTCGCGTCGTGCTCCCAGCGGGCCCAGTCCTGGGCGCCCCAGCCGTTGAACGTCCAGTCGACGGCGGCGAGTTCGCCCTTGCCGTTGGTCAGGAAGGTGGGGCCGATGTCCCGCATCCAGGCGTCGTCGAGGTCCCGCTCGACCGTCTCGACGCCGGACCCGAGCAGCACGCGGGCCTCGGCCGACTGTCCGGGCCCGCACACCACCGTCACCGGCTCGAACCGGCGGACCGCACGGGCGACGGACGCCCAGGCGATCCGGGAGGCCGCGAGGTCGTCCGGGTCCTCGAAGGTCGGGTTGGGTCCCGGCCAGGCCATCCAGGTGCGCTCGTGCGGGGCCCACTCGGCTGGCATGCGGAAGCCGTCGGCGGCGGGGGTCGTCATGGCGGGTCCTTGTCTGAACGTCACAGGAAATAGAGGCGGTTGAGGGAGACCGAGTCGGCCGGCTCGGAGCGCAGCGGCTCGCCGTCGAGGGTGACCAGGCCGGTGCGCTGGTCGACGTCGACGGCGCCGGTACGGGAGTTGAGGCGCAGGTCGGCCGGCCCGATGCCGCGCGTGCCGCGCACGGCGACCCTGCGGCGCCGGGTCGGCATGGAGTCGTTGCCCTGGTCGACGGCGGCCTGCGCGACGAAGGCGACCGAGATGTCGGCGGGCGTGGCGCCGTACGCCCCGAACTGCGGTCCCAGCACGAGGGGTTCGCAGGTGTCGGTTGCGGCGTTGGGGTCGCCGACCACGCCGTACGCCGGGAAGCCGGACTTCAGCACCAGTTGCGGCTTGGCGCCGAAGTACTCCGGCCACCACAGCACGATGTCGGCCAGTTTGCCGACCTCGATCGAGCCGACCTCGTGCGCGAGTCCGTGGGCGATGGCAGGGTTGATGGTCAGCTTGGCCATGTAGCGCAGGACGCGCTCGTTGTCATGACCGGCGTCCGGGGCGCCGAACTCGGCCTTCATCTTCCCGGCCATCGCGAACGTACGGCGGACCGTCTCGCCGGCCCGGCCCATGCCCTGCGCGTCCGACGAGGTGATGCCGATCGCGCCCAGGTCGTGCAGCACGTCCTCGGCGCCCATCGTCCCGGCGCGGATGCGGTCACGGGCCATGGCGGCGTCGCCCGGCAGGTCGGTCTTCAGGTCGTGGACCGAGACGATCATGCCGTAGTGCTCGGCGACCGCGTCCCGGCCGAAGGGCAGGGTGGGGTTGGTGGAGGAGCCGATGACGTTCGGGACGCCGGCCATCTTCAGCACGTTCGGGACATGTCCGCCGCCGCAGCCCTCGATGTGGAAGGCGTGGATCGTGCGGCCCTCCAGGACGCGCAGGGTGTCCTCGACCGACAGGCACTCGTTCAACCCGTCGCTGTGCAGGGCCACTTGGACGTCGTGTTCCTCGGCGACGCGCAGTGCCGTGTCCAACGCCCGGGTGTGGGCGCCCATGTCCTCGTGCACCTTGAAGCCGGAGGCGCCGCCCTCGGCGAGGGCCTCGACCAGAGGTGCGGAGGAGGACGACGAACCGCGCCCCAGGAAGCCGATGTTGACCGGCCAGGCGTCGAAGGCGCCGAACGCGTGCCGAAGCGCCCACGGCGAGTTGACGCCGACGCCCCACACCGGCCCGAACTCCTGCCCGATGATCGTGGTCACGCCGGACGCGAGCGAGGCCTCCATGACGCGCGGCGACAGCAGGTGCACATGCGTGTCGACGGCGCCGGCGGTGGCGATGAGCCCCTCGCCGGACACGATCGAGGTGCCCGTGCCGACCACGACGTCGACCCCGTCGAGGGTGTCGGGGTTGCCGGCCCGCCCGATCGAGCAGATCCGGCCCTCCCTGATCCCGATGGAGACTTTCCGGATCCCGAGCGCCGCGTCGATCACCACGACATTGCTGATGACGACGTCACAGGTCTCCCGGACGGCGGCGGCCTTGAGGTGCAGTCCGTCCCGGGCGGTCTTGCCGAACCCGGCGAGGAACTCGTCGCCGTACTTCTGGGAGTCCGACTCGACGCGGATGGTCAGACCGGAGTCGCCGAGGCGGACGCGGTCGCCGGCGCGGGGGCCGTGGGTGGCGGCGTACTCGTACGGGGTGAGGCGGCGGGCCTCCGCCGGGTGGCCTCCGGGGCGGCTCATCGCTCGACCTCCTGCTCCTGATCGGGTGTCTCCATGACGCCGAGGTAGCCGCAGGCGGCGGCGCGGCGCAGTGCCTCCGCGCGGGCGCCGGGCGCGTCCAGCGCCCCGTCGACGAGGCCCGCGAACCCGATCGCGATCCGTTCGCCCCCGATCGGCACGAGCCCGACCTCGGCGCTCTCCCCCGGTCCGAACCGCTCCGAGGACCCGGCGGGCACGGCGAGCCGCATGCCATAGGCGGCCCCACGGTCGAAGTCGAGCCGCGGGTTGGCCTCGAAGAAGTGGAAGTGGGAGGTCACGGAGACGGGCACGGTCGCGGTGTTGGTGACCGTCAGCCGTACGACCGGCTCGGGATCGGCGTGCTCGGGCCCCGGCAGCAGCGCGCCCGGAGCCTGCGGCCCCAGCCCGCCCCCGAGGGGGTCGGACACGACCGCGAGCCGCGAGCCGTCGTCGAAGACGGCCTCGACATGCACCTCGGTGACGACATCCGCGACGCCCGGCAGCACGTCGTCCGGGCCCAGCACGGCCCGGGCACGCTCGATGGCCTCGGCGAGCCGGGACCCGTCGCGGGCGGCCTCGCACACGGTGTCCGCGATCAGCGCGGTCGCTTCCGGGACGTTCAGCCTGAGCCCGCGGGCCCTGCGCGCCCGGGCCAGCTCGGCGGCTCCGAAGAGCAGCAGCCGGTCACGCTCCGTGGGGGTCAGTCTCATGACGCGGGCACCTCCTTGCCTTTCCCGCATTAGAACACCACTCTAAACATGAATTCCAGTCAAGCGAAGTGTTGACTCCGCACGCTCGATTCTCGATATTGAACGTCGCTCTAACTCTGGCGGCCGATCGAAGGAGACCTGCCATGCCGATGGAACAGCGCGGAGTCGACACCATCCCCGACGAGGAACGCACCAGCGGTCCACGGGATCTCGTCTCGATCCTGCTGGGCTCGAACCTCTGCCTCGGAGTGATCGTCTTCGGCTGGCTGCCGCCGTCGTTCGGCCTGGGCTGGTGGGCGTCGGTGAGCTCGATCGTGGTCGGCACGGTGGCCGGCACGGCCCTGACCGCCCCGCTCGCCCTGATCTCCCTGCGCACGGCGACCAACCTGTCCACCTCCTCCGGCGCGCAGTTCGGCGTCCGCGGCAGGCTGGTCGGCTCGGTGGTCGGGCTCCTGCTCGCCCTCGGCTACACCGCCCTGACCGTGTGGATCGGCGGCGATGTGATGGTGGGCGTGCTGGGCCGGCTCTTCGGGCTGCCGGCGAGCGGAGTGTCGTACGGCGTGGTCTACGCGCTGCTGGCCGCGGCGACCGTCGCGGGCGCGGTATACGGCTACCGGGTACTGCTCGCCCTGTCCCGCGTCCTCGCGATCGGCATGACGGCCCTGCTGGTCCTCGGCGTGATCGCCTACGCCCCGCACTTCACGACCGCCGCACTGCCGGAGGCGGGCGGCCATCTGCTGGGCGGCTTCTGGCCGACGTGGCTGCTGGCGACCGTGGCCGCGGGGCTGTCCGGCCCGATCGCCTTCATCACCCTGCTCGGCGACTACACCCGCTACATCTCCCCGGCCCGCCACACCTCGCGCCGGGTGCTGCACGCGACCTGGCTCGGCCTGCTCCTGGGCCTGCTCATCCCGCAGCTGTTCGGCACCTTCACGGCGTACGCGGCCCGGGCGGCCCTCGACTACGCCGGACCGCTGGTCTCCGCCTCGCCCACCTGGTACCTGGTGCCGCTCCTGCTGGCCGCCTCCGCCGGTTCGGTCGGCAACGCGGGCCTGATGCTCTACTCCATGGGCCTCGACCTGGACGCCATCCTCCCGCGCGCCTCCCGCGCCCGGGCCACCTACGCCGTCGCGGTCATCGCGACCGCCTGCGTCTTCGTCGGCCACTACGCCTCCAGCGTCCAGGACGCCATGACGTCCTTCGTGCTGCTGCTGACGGCGATCGGCACCCCGTGGGCGGTCATCACCCTGATCGGCTTCGCCCGGTGCCGTGGCGTGTACGACGCGGAGGCCCTCCAGGTCTTCAACCGCCGGGCGCGCGGCGGGATCTACTGGTACCGGGCCGGCTGGAACATCCCGGCGACCGTGTCCTGGGCGATGGGCGCGACGGTCGGCCTGCTGGCCGTCTCCCTGCCGTCGTACGAGGGTCCGCTGCTGGGGCTGACGGGCGGGGTGGACTGCAGTTTCCTGCTGTCGGGGCTGGTGGGGGGTGTGGCGTACGTGCTGCTGACGGCTGGTGACTCCGCTCCGGTACGCGAAAGGGCCGCCGCCGACTCCGAGTCCGCGGCGACCCTGACGGTCAGGGCCGAGAGTTAACCCAGCTTGTGCATCCAGCCGTGCTTGTCCTCGGCCTTGCCCCGCTGGACGTCGAGGAGGGCCTGGCGGAGCTTCAGCGTGACCTCGCCGGGCTCTCCGTCGCTCTGCTGCCACTGCGCGCCCGTGCGCTTCACGGTGCCGACCGGGGTGATGACGGCCGCCGTACCGCAGGCGAAGACCTCGGTGAGGGTGCCGTTCTCCGAGTCGCGCTGCCACTGGTCGACGGAGACGCGGCCCTCCTCGGCCTCGTAGCCGAGGTCACGGGCGACGGCGAGGAGGGAGTCGCGGGTGACGCCCTCCAGGATGGAGCCGGTGAGGGACGGGGTGATGATCTTGTCGCCGTACACGAAGTACAGGTTCATGCCGCCGAGTTCCTCGACCCACTTGCGCTCCACCGCGTCCAGGTAGCAGACCTGGGCGCAGCCCTCGGCGGCGGCCTCGGCCTGGGCCAGCAGGGACGCGGCGTAGTTGCCGCCGGTCTTGGCGTCGCCCATGCCGCCCGGCACGGCGCGGACGTGGTCCTCGGAGACCCAGATGGAGACCGGCTTGACGCCGCCCGGGAAGTAGGCGCCGGCCGGGGAGGCGATGACGATGAAGAGGTACTCGCTGGCGGGCTTCACGCCCAGGCCGACCTCCGTCGCGAACATGAACGGGCGCAGGTAGAGGGACTCCTCGCCGCCGTGCGCCGGGACCCAGGCCTGGTCCTGGCCCACCAGCGCGTCGCAGGCCTCGATGAACGTCTCGACCGGCAGCTCCGGCATGCCGAGCCGGCGGGCCGAGGACTGGAAGCGCTGGGCGTTCTTCTCGGGGCGGAACGTGGCGACGGACCGGTCGGGCTGGCGGTACGCCTTGAGTCCCTCGAAGATCTCCTGCGCGTAGTGCAGGACCATCGTGGCCGGGTCGAGGGAGATCGGCGCGTACGGCACGAGCTGGCCGTCGTGCCAGCCGCGGCCCTCGGTCCACTTGATCGTCACCATGTGGTCGGTGAAGTGGCGGCCGAACCCCGGGTTGGCCAGTATCGCCTCGCGCTCGGTGGCGGCCAGCGGGGTGGCGGAGGGCTTGAGCTCGATCGTGGGCGTCGTCATGAGTAGATGTCCTTCACCGGTTTCGTTGTGGCGGGCCGCGGTCACGCCAGTACTGCCAGTGGCCAGTGCCAGGACGTCCGAGCATTCCCTTGTTCCGCGGCTCCACGTTCGATTATCGCAAGCGGGAGCCGTGGAAGAAATCGGCCTGATCGGCGTGAATCGCGACCCAGGGGTTGATGGTGACACCCGGCGGCGGACATGGGGAAGCCGCCGGGTGCGAAGTGACCCGACGGCTTCGAAAGGTGTTCGAGGAGCGCGGCAGGTCAGCCGGCTACTCGTACGGCCAGCGCGTCGCCGATCTCCGACGTGCTGCGGGCGGGCTTGCCGGTGCGCTCGGCGAGGTCGGCGGAGACCGCCTCGTCGATGCGGGCGGCCTCGGCGTCGTAGCCGAGGTGGCGCAGGAGCAGGGCGACGGACAGCACCGTGGCGCTGGGGTCGGCCTTGCCCTGGCCGGCGATGTCGGGCGCGGAACCGTGGACCGGCTCGAACATCGAGGGGAACTCGCCGGAGGGGTTGATGTTCCCGCTCGCGGCGACGCCGATGCCGCCGGAGACGGCCGCGGCGAGGTCGGTGATGATGTCGCCGAAGAGGTTGTCGGTGACGATGACGTCGAACCGGGCCGGGTCGGTGACCAGGTAGATGGTCGCCGCGTCGACGTGGATGTAGTCGGTGGTGACCTCGGGGAACTCCTCGGCCACCTTGTTGAAGATGTTCGTCCACAGGTGCCCGGCGAAGGCCAGCACGTTGTTCTTGTGGACCAGCGTGAGCTTCTTGCGCGGCCGGGCCTGGGCGCGGGCGAAGGCGTCCCGGACGACACGCTCGACACCGAACGCCGTGTTGACGGAGACCTCGGTGGCGACCTCGTGCTCGGTGCCCTTGCGGATGGTGCCGCCGTTACCGGTGTACGGACCCTCGGTGCCCTCGCGGACGACGACGAAGTCGATGGCCGGCTCACCGGCGAGCGGGGTGGCCACGCCCGGGAGCAGCTTCGACGGACGCAGGTTGACATGGTGGTCGAAGGCGAAGCGGAGCTTCAGCAGGAACCCGCGCTCCAGAACGCCCGACGGCACGCCCGGGTCGCCGATGGCGCCCAGCAGGATCGCGTCGTGCTGCTTCAGCGCGTCGAGGTCGGCGTCGGTGAGGGTCTCACCGGTCGCGTGGTAGCGCTTGGCGCCGAAGTCGTACTCCTTGGTCTCCAGCTTCACATCCTGCGGAAGGACGGCGGAGAGGACCTTCAGACCTTCGGCCACGACCTCCTGGCCGATGCCGTCACCGGGAATCACTGCGAGATTGAGGCTGCGAGACATGTCGGCACCCTACTCCTCGTCCCATGGGATGACACACGATGTCCGCCATACGGACATCGCGTCGGGGTGCGGCCGAGGGGGCGGCGGAGGCTCTGCGCGTGGGCGTCGACCGGCGTTCACCCGTATGTGGGGCGGGTGTTGGCCGCCGCTGGGAACTTCACCTCCATGGACCTCCCCGACTTCGGCATCCCGCCCCGGCTCGCCCGCCGTATGAGCATGGCGGAGCAGCACGAGTACCTCCGTACGAAGCTGTCCCGGCGCCGCACGCTGGTGACGGCGGGCGCGGTGGCGGGCGGCCTGCTGACGGGCTGCTCGGGGTCAGGGTCGGGGGCGGGTGCGTCCGGCACGACGGCCTCCGTGTCGGCGCCCGCGTCGACCCTCACCAAGGTGCCGGGCTCCGCCGTGGCCCCGTTCGGCCGCCATCTCGCCTTCGGCGCCGACCCCAGGACCCAGATGCGGATCTCCTGGCAGGTGCCGGCCGCCGTGAAGAAGCCGTACATCCGGGTCGGTCTGCGCCCCGACGACCTGAGCCGCAGGATCGAGGCCGAGGTGCGCGATCTGCGCACGCCGGAACTGCGGGGCATCCGGGCGGCGCTGGAGCAGTACTACCTGCACGCCGCGCTCGACGGTCTGCGCCCCGGCACGACGTACTACTACGGCGTGGGCCACGAGGGCTTCGACCCCGCCGCCCCCGGGAACCGCTCGACGATCGCCGACTTCCGCACCGCGCCGGCGACCCCGGAGACCTTCACCTTCACTGCCTTCGGCGACCAGGGCGTCAGTGAGGCCGCGGCCACCAACGACCATGTCCTGCTGCGCCGGAACCCGGCCTTCCACCTGCACGCCGGCGACATCTGCTACGCGAACGTCAAGGGCCTGGGCAAGGAGTCGGACGCCTACGACCCCGGCTTCTGGGACCTGTATCTGAAGCAGACCGAGTCGGTGTCCAGGTCGGTGCCGTGGATGGTGACGACCGGGAACCACGACATGGAGGCCTGGTACTCCCCGGACGGCTACGGCGGCCAGCTGGCCCGCTGGTCCCTGCCGGAGAGCGGCTTCGATCCCCGGACGACCCCGGGCGCGTACTCCTTCACCTACGGCAACGTCGGCTTCGTGGCGCTGGACGCGAACGACGTGTCGTACGAGATCCCCGCCAATCGGGGGCACACGGACGGCCGCCAGACGAAGTGGCTGGACGAGCGGCTCGGTGAGCTGCGGGCGGCGAAGGACGTCGACTTCGTCGTCGTCTACTTCCACCACTGCGCGTACTCGACGTCCACGCACGCGTCCGACGGGGGCGTGCGGGCCGAGTGGGTCCCGCTGTTCGCCCGGCACCAGGTGGACCTGGTGATCAACGGGCACAACCACGTCTACGAGCGGACGGACGCCATCAAGAACGGCGAGGTCGGCAGGCAGGTGCCGATCGGCGCGTCCACGGACCCGACGCGGGACGGCATCGTGTACGTCACGGCCGGCGGGGGCGGCAAGGAGCTGTACGGCTTCCCGGCGGGCGTCGAGGAGAGCTACGAGGGACAGGTGACCGAGCGGGAGTCGGTCGCCACCTTCAAGTGGACCAAGTCACGCGACACCAAGGCGGAGAGCGTGGAGTGGTCACGGGTGCGGTACCGGGGGTTCTCCTTCCTCTCGGTGGAGGCGGAGAGCGGCGCGAAGCCCCGGCTGAAGGTGTCGGCGCTGACGCAGACCGGGAAGCGCATCGACCATTTCGAGGTGCGGCGCGGGCGGTGAGCCCACGCCGCACCTCGTGCGGGCGCGGCTCCCGGCTTGGATGTCCTACGTGCTCGGGTGGTACGGCTTCAGGCCGCCTGGTGACCCGTGGCTCCGCCGTTGTCCCTGCGGTCGAGGGCGCGCTGGAGGGCGGCGGCGGCGTTCTTTCGGTCGGACTCGTTCGTACGGGAGAGGTGACGGACTCGACGGCGGGCGGTCGTCTCGGCCATGGGAAATCGACTCCTTCGACAATCGGGAGTGACACAAGGGGGATACGAGACGCCGGATGGGGCGGGGAGCGGTGCCGCAGGGGTTGCCTGCACGGGGCCCGGCTCACGACCGCCATTCGCTTGATCGAGCGAGACGTTCGGCTTCTACAAAAGTAAGGGAGGACGGCGCGTCTGTCTCCACAATTACTCGGACTTCCTACTATCTGAGACGGTGGAGTAGGTCACACGCCACTGACCTGCGCTTTTCCCCGTCACCCCGTCAGAGCACGTCCCCGTCCCGCCAGTCGAAGACCAGCTCGAACGCCGGGTCGAGCGGACCGGCGAGAGCGGGCCGCACGAACGTGGTGCCCTCCTCGTCCGGCAGATGTACGACGCCCTCCGGCCCGAGCGCGCAGACCCGCCCGCTCCACACCTCCCAGCCACGGGCGGCGTACAGCGCGGCCCCCTCGTCGCTCGCGGACAGCATCCCCGCGTCGTACGCCCGGTCGATCACCCGCTCCAGCTCCGCCATCACCCGGCCGCCGAGCCCCGTCCGGCGCGCGTCGGACCGTACGGCGACCGCCTCGACGTATCCGACCCGCAGCCACCGGTCCCGGTGGCGCACCCGGCGCATGACCACCGACCCGTGCGCGACGAGCCGCCCCGCGTCGTCCTGGACGAGCGCGTGCAGGCCGCCGAGCCCGTGGTCCCAGTCCTCGTCGGAGAAGTCCCCGTCGAAGGCGTCGTCCAACAGGGCGCGGACGGCGCGCAGTTCGGCGGGGGTGAGGTCGGCGGTGTGTGCGGTGCGCGGTGTGCGGGCGGGTGGGGTCGGCGTCATCCGTCCAGTATCCGCGCGGTGGCGGATCGCCCACTCGGCTGATCCTCCGCGCGGCACGGGACATACGGTGACCGCGAGGGAAACGGTGAGGTCATGAACGACACGGCGAAAGTGTTCCTCGAAGGCGGCCCGGACGACCTGCCCGAGCGGATCGTCCCGACCCCGACCCCCGGCCCGGACGCGAAGATCAAGCTCCGCGGTGGGTACGAGCACTTCCGGCCGACCTCGCGGCAGTCGGACACGCCGGAGGGCACGCTGCCCGTGTACGAGTGGTGGGAGCGCACGGAGATCGCCGAGTAGGTCACGTCAGCGCGGCCGCCAGCGCCGCCCGGAAACCGTCCGGGTCCTCCACCCAGGGCAGGTGCCCGGCGCCGGGCAGGATCACCCGGTCCACCCTCGGCAGCGCCCGCTCCAGGGAGTCGACCGCCGAGCGTGGCCGGATGTCGCGCTCGCCGTCGACGATGAGCACGGGCACGTCGAGGGCCCGGCAGGCGGCGTACAGCTCGGGGGTGTCCAGGCCGCGCCGGTTCTCCGCGTTCAGGGCGGCGTTGCACTCGGTGTTGATGCCCAGCCACGGGTCTGCCATCCGCTCGGCGTGCTCCGGCGCCCGCTCCCGGTCCTCGAACTCCGCGGACCACTGGAGCACCGCGCCTTCCCGGTCGCCGGGGGGCAACTCCTGCCAGCGGGCGAGGCGTTCGGGGTCCTCGCCCAGTCTCGCGAGGAGGTTCTCCTGGTAGGCGGGGCGCCACTCGGACGTCGGGCCGATGCCGGTCCCGGCCACGTACACCAGCAGGCTCACCCGCTCCGGATGGGCCAGCGTGTAGGCGAGCGCCAGCTGGGCACCCCAGGAGTGCCCGAGCAGTGCGGTCCGCTCCGGCGCGAAGTGCCGTCGTACGGCGTCCAGATCGGCCACGAACCGGTCGGTCGTCCACGGCCCCGCGCACCGCTCGGACCGTCCGCAGCCGCGCTGGTCCCAGCGCACCACCGTGGCCAGGTCGCCGAGCATCGCGGCCAGGTCCCCGAACATGTCCCACAACCCGGGCCCGCCGTGGCACAGCACCAGTGGCTCGCCCCGGCCGGAGGCGCTCGCCCACAGTCGTACGCCGTCGTCCGTCGTCACCGTCATGACCGCATTGTCGCAACACGAAAGGGCCGGGTCCGCTCAAGACCCGGCCCTTCGCGCGTAGTTGGGCGTCAGCCCATGTGCGGGTAGCCGTAGTCGGTCGGCGGGACCAGCGTCTCCTTGATGGCGCGGGTCAGCGTCCAGCGCATCAGGTTCTGCGGGGCGCCGGCCTTGTCGTTGGTGCCGGAGGCGCGGCCGCCGCCGAAGGGCTGCTGGCCGACGACGGCGCCGGTCGACTTGTCGTTGATGTAGAAGTTGCCGGCCGCGTAGCGCAGCTTCTCCATCGTGTACGCGGCCGCCGCGCGGTCGCCGGAGATGACCGAGCCGGTCAGCGCGTACGCGGACACCGACTCCATCTGCTCCAGCATCTCGTCGTACTTGTCGTCCTCGTAGACGTGCACGGCGAGGAACGGACCGAAGTACTCGGTGGTGAAGACCTCGTTCTCCGGGTCGGTGCACTCGACGACGGTCGGGCGGACGAAGTAGCCGACCGAGTCGTCGTAGGAGCCGCCCGCGACGATCGTGCAGGCCGGGTCGGACTTCGCACGGTCGATCGCGGCCTTGTTCTTGGCGAAGGCACGCTCGTCGATCACGGCGCCGATGAAGTTCGACAGGTCGGTGACGTCACCCATGGTGATGTAGTCGACCTCGGCGGCGAACTCCTCCTTGAAGCCGGAGTTCCAGATCGACGCCGGGATGTACGCCCGGGAGGTCGCCGAGCACTTCTGGCCCTGGTACTCGAAGGCGCCCCGGGTCAGGGCGGTCTTCAGGACGGCCTTGTCGGCGCTCGGGTGGGCGACGACGAAGTCCTTGCCGCCGGTCTCGCCGACGATGCGCGGGTAGGAGCGGTACTTCTCGATGTTGTTGCCGACCGTCTTCCACAGGTACTGGAAGGTCTTGGTCGAGCCGGTGAAGTGGATGCCCGCGAGGTCCCGGTGCTCAAGCGCGACCTTGGAGACCTCGACGCCGTCACCGGTGACGAGGTTGATGACGCCCTTGGGCAGACCGGCCTCCTCCAGCAGCTGGAGGAGCAGCACGGCGGCGTGGGTCTGCGTCGGGGACGGCTTCCACACCACGACGTTGCCCATCAGGGCGGGCGCGGTGGGCAGGTTGCCCGCGATGGCCGTGAAGTTGAACGGCGTGATCGCGTAGACGAAGCCCTCCAGCGGGCGGTGGTCCAGGCGGTTCCAGACGCCCGGGGAGTTCGCCGGGGGCTGCTCGGCGAGCAGGTCACGGGCGTACTTGACGTTGAAGCGCCAGAAGTCGATCAGCTCGCAGGGCGTGTCGATCTCGGCCTGCTGGGCGGTCTTCGACTGGCCGAGCATCGTGGAGGCGGCCAGCGTCTCGCGCCACGGGCCGGACAGCAGCTCGGCGGCGCGCAGGATGATCGCGGCACGGTCGTCGAAGGACATCGCGCGCCAGGCCGGCGCGGCGGCGAGGGCCGCGTCGATGGCGTCCTGGGCGTCCTGCTGGGTGGCGTTGCCGTAGGTGCCGAGGCGGGCCTTGTGGTTGTGCGGCTGCACGACGTCGAAGCGCTCACCGCCGCCCATCCGCCGCTCGCCGCCGATGGTGCAGGGCAGGTCGATCGGGTTCTCGGCCAGCTCCTTGAGCTTGACCTCAAGCCGGGCGCGTTCGGGCGAGCCGGGGGCGTAGCCGTGCACCGGCTCATTGACAGGGGTGGGGACCTGGGTCACAGCGTCCATGTGTTCCGTAACTCCTTACTGAGCGGTGTGTTTTCGAGCCGTCGCCGGGGGTGGGGCTCAGCCCTTGCTGACCATGGAGCGCAGGAAGAACCGCAGGTTGGCGGGCTTCTCCGCGAGGCGCCTCATGAAGTAGCCGTACCAGTCGGTGCCGTAAGCGGTGTAGACGCGCATCCGGTGGCCCTCCGCGGCCAGCCGCAGATGCTCATCACTCCTGATCCCGTACAGCATCTGGAACTCGTACTCGTCGAGCTTTCGGCCGACGCGGTGCGCGAGCTCCTGGGCGATGGAGATCAGGCGCGGGTCGTGGGAGCCGATCATCGGGTACCCGGCGCCCTCCATCAGAATCCCGAGGACCCGGACGTACGCCTTGTCGATCTCGTGTTTCTGCTGGTAGGCGACCTCGGTGGGCTCCTTGTAGGCGCCCTTGACGAGCCGTACGCGGCTGCCGTTCTCCGCGAGGCGGCGGGCGTCGGCCTCGGTGCGGAACAGATAGGCCTGGATGACGCAGCCGGTCTGCGGAAAGTCCTTCCGCAGCTCCTCGTGGATGGCGAACATCGAGTCGAGGGTGGTGTGGTCCTCGGCGTCGAGCGTGACCGTCGTGCCGATGGCGGCGGCGGCCTCGACGACCGGGCGGACGTTGGCCAGGGCGAGCTCGTGGCCGCCGGGGAGCGCCTGCCCGAACATGGACAGCTTGACGGACATCTCGGCCCTGGTGCCCAGCTCCAGCTCCTTCAGCCGGTCGATGAGCCCCAGATAGGCGTCCCGGGCGGCTTCCGCCTGCTCGGGCGTGGTGATGTCCTCGCCGACGACGTCCATCGTCAGCTCCAGGCCCCTGGCGGTCAGGTCCTGGATGATCGGCACGATCTCGTCGACCGTCTCGCCGGGGATGAAGCGGTCCACGACCTGCTTGGTCACCGGGGCCGCCGAGACCAGGCGTCGCATCCGGTCGCTGCGCGACGCGGCAAGAATCACGGGACCCAGCACGGGGCACCTCCACAAACCAGCAGATAGAACCACCGTGAAACCTAAGGATCCCTCCGATCGTCGACCATCGACAGCTGTCACGCATCCGTGCCGCAGATCTCAGACAGATGTATGAAGACCATGCGGAAATGCGGGAGAATGCCCGGGTGACGTCCGAATACAAAGGTGACTTCCAGGAGCTGGTCGACGAGATCTCGGAGCTGCTGGGGGTGCCGGCGACGCTGGAGAACCGGGACTTCGAGCTGATCGTCTTCGGTGCGTACGACAGTGAGGACGAGCTCGACGCGTCCGCCCTGGATCCCGTCCGCACCCGCTCGATCCTGACGCGCCGCTCCACGGCGGCCGTACGGACGTGGTTCGAGGGCTTCGGCATCACGCGGGCGACCGGCCCGGTGCGGATCCCGCCGACTCCGGAGGCCGGGGTGTACCGGGGGCGTATCTGTCTGCCGGTACGCCATCGGGGGGTCGTCCTCGGCTACGTCTGGCTCCTGGACGACGATCCGGGCCCGACCGAGCAGCAGCTCGCGGCCGCGATGGAGGTGACCGCGCGGATCGGCGCCCTGCTCGCGGACGAGGTGCAGCACGGGGCGGATCTGAGCCGGGAACTGCGGGCCGCGCTGGTCGCCGAGCCGGGCTGGCAGGGGGACATGGCGGTGGCGGCGCTGCGCACGGCGCTCGGCGCCCGCGGCGACGGCCCGCACACCGTGGTCTGCGTCGCCCCGTGGCCGTCGGCCGACCCCGACGACGCCCCGTCGGTCCGTACGGTGCCGCACGCGACGGCGCTGTGCACGGTGCCGTGGGGGACAGAGGGGCAGAGCGTCGCGGTCCTGGTGCGGCTGCGCTCGGCGGAGGTGCGGACGCCGGCCCAGGCGGCGGCGTCGAGGCTGCTCAAGGACGAGGCAGTGCGGTCGGCGGCCGGCATCGGCGCCCCCCGCTCCGGCCTCGCCGAACTGCCCTCCGCCTGGCAGGAGGCCTCCGCCGCGGCCCGCGCCGCCCTGGCCGAGCCCCGGCTGGGCCCGATCGCCGAGTGGGCGCACATCGGCCCGTACCGCCTACTGACGTCCCTCCCCCCGGAGGCCGCCCATGACCCCGCGGTCGCCCAGCTCCTCTCCCCCGCCCACCACGAACTCGCCCGCACCGCCGAGACCTACCTCGACTGCGCGGGCCAGGCCGGCCGCACCGCCGCCGAACTCGGCATCCACCGCCAGACCCTCTACTACCGCCTCTCCCGCGTCGAACAGCTCACGGGGCTGGATCTGGACGAGGGGGAGGATCGGTTGCTGCTGCACATGGCGTTGAAGGGGGCAAGGCTCTGAGGCGGTCGAGGGCGCCCTGAGCGGCAGGTCACGCGGGACCACCTTCTGAAAACGATTGTCATCTGCTATGTTCGGTGAGCATTCAACCTTTGACCATGCCTTTACCCGGAGTGTCCCGTGCGCGTGCCCGCCCGTCTTCTCCCGCTCACCGCGGCCACTGCGGCCTCCGCCCTGCTCACCGGCTGCTTCTCGTCGGCGGGTTCCGATGAGGCGGCCGCCGAAGGCAAGCGCATCCGTGTCGCGCACATGCTGCCGCCCCGCTCCGGCCTGTCTCCCCTGAGCGACGACGCGTTCAAGCTCTCGCGCTGGTCGACGGCCGAGACCCTGGTGAAGCTCGACGAGGACGGCGACGCCCTGCCCGCCCTCGCGACCAAGTGGCAGCAGTCCGGCCGCGCCTGGACCTTCGAGATACGCGACGGCGTCACCTTCCACGACGGCACGAAGCTCGACGCGGAGGCCGTCGTGCGGTCCCTCACCAAGGCCGCCGGCGCCTCCCCCAAGCCCCGCATCCTCGACGGCGTGGAGCTGACCGCGAAGGCCGAGGACGCCGACACGGTCACGGTCACCACCGACACCGAGGACCCCCTCGTCCCGCAGCGGCTGAGCTCGCCCCAGCTGTCGATCCTGGCCGCCAAGGCCTACAAGGGGAAGACGGTGAACCCCGTCGGCGCCGGCACCGGCCCCTTCGAGCTGGTCGAGGTGAACGGCACCGCCTCCGCCGCCCTCGACCGCTACGACGCGTACTGGGGCGGCAAGGCCAAGGCCCCGGGAATCGACGTCAAGTTCGTGCCGGACGGCACCGCCCGCGCCGCCGCCCTGCGCACCGGCGAGGCAGACATCGTCGAGGCGATTCCGGTCTCCCAGGCCGCCGTCCTCGACCAGGACCTGATCACCGAGGTCCCCATGCCGCGCACCAACACCCTCTACCTGAACACCGAGAAGGGCGCCTTCTCCGACGCCTCGCTGCGCGCCGCCGCCCGGGAGGCGATCGACGCCAAGTCGATCGTCGAGGGCGTGTACGAGGGACGGGCGGACGTCGCCGAGGGACTGCTCGGGCCCGCGCTGCCGTGGGCAGCCGAACTGCGCACGCCCGTCAGGCACCCGAAGACCGGCAAGCCGAACGGCACGACGGTCACCATCGGCACCTTCACCGACCGGGCCGAACTGCCCGAGGTGGCCGCCACGCTGCAGCAGCAGCTGCAGAAGGCCGGATTCAAGGTGAAGCTCGACGTCCGCGAGTACGCGAACATCGAATCGGACGCTCTCGCGGGCAAGTTCGACGCGTTCATCCTCTCCCGCGCCACCGTCCTCGACTCCGGCGACCCGGTGGCCTACCTGTACAGCGACTTCGCCTCCGACGGCTCTTTCAACCTCTCCCAGCTCGCCGACTCCTCCGTGGACGCCGAGTTGAAGAAGGCCGGCGAGACCAGGGTCGGCGACTCCCGCCGAAAGTCGGTCATCGAGGCCGAGGCGGCTGTGCTCGCCACGGACGCGGCGATTCCCATGCTCCACGAGCGGGTGATCCAGGGCGACGCGACCGGTGTCGTCGACGCTGCCCACGACCCCCGCGAGCGTGAGCTCGTCACGGCCGACACCTACGTCAAGTGAAGATCCTTCAGCGTCAAGCGGGCTCCCGGGCAAGGGAGTTGGTCGGCTCCGCCGGGCTGACCCGCCTCGTCTGTCTCGTCGCCGTCCTGGTCACCGTCGGCCTGCTGCCCTGGCTCTCGCGGCGGGACCCGGCCCTCACCGTGCTGCGCGCCCGGTCGGCCGAGCAGGAGCCGACCGAGGAGGCGCTGTCGGCGATCCGCGAGGACCTCGGCCTGGACGCCGGCCCCCTGTCCCTGTTGGGGAGGTGGGCATCGGACCTGGTGCGCGGCGACCTCGGCACCTCCTGGGTGTCCGGGACCGACGTCCTGCCGTCCGTCGTCGCCGGCCTCCAGGTGTCGCTGGCCCTGATGGGCGCGGCGCTCGGCGTGGCGGTCGTACTGGCCGCCGTGCTGGTGGCGCCGGTGCTGGTGCGGGGGCGCGGCTCGGCCGGCGCCTTCGCCGCCATGCTCGCCGCGGTCCCCGAGTTCCTGCTGGCCACCGTCGCGCTGCTGGTGTGCGGGGTGTGGCTGGGCTGGCTGCCGACGGCCGGCTGGGCGGGCCCCGAGTATCTGGTGCTGCCCGCGCTCGCCCTCGGCGTCCCGGCGGGCGGCCTGCTCGGCCGACTGGTCGCGGACGCGCTGCCCGCGGTCCTCGACGAACGGTGGGTGGAGCTGTGGCGGGGCGCGGGAGTGAGTCGTACGGCGATCTCCGCGGCCGCCCTCAAGCGCGTACTGCCGCCGCTGGTACCGCAGTTCGGGATGGTCGCCGTCGGCCTGACCGGGGGCGCGGTCGCCGTGGAGATGGTGTTCGCGGTGCCCGGCATCGGCCGTACGGCGCTCGGCGCGGCCAAGTCGCAGGACCTGCCGCTGCTCCAGGGCTCGGTGCTGGCCCTGCTGCTGCTCGGGCTGGTCGCCGGCGCGTCGGCGGCGTTCACACGGCGGTGGCTGCTGGGCCCCGCCCTGCGTGACGCCGGCCTGACGCTGCCCCCGGCACGTCCGGTCCGTACACACCCGGCGATCCCGTTGACCCTGTTCACTGTCCTCGCCGTGACCATCGGCTGGGGCCTGCTGCGCGACCCGTACACCGTGAACACCAGCGCCCGCCTCACCGCCCCCGCGTGGACCCACCCGCTCGGCACCGACGCCCTCGGCCGCGACGTGCTGGCCCGGCTCGGCCACGGCGCCGCCTCGACCGTCGGCACGGCTGCCGCCATTTGTGTGCTGAGCCTGCTGGTCGCGCTCGCCCTGGGCTTCCTGCCCGGCATCGCGGCGGGCGCGGCCGACATCGCCAACGCCCTGCCCCCGGTGATCGTCGGCATCCTGGTCGCCGCGGCGGCCGGCCCCGGCACCGGCGGCGCGGCCCTCGCCGTCGCGCTGATCTCCTGGCCGGCGCTGTCCGCGCACGCCGCGGCGCTGGTGCAGGAGGTGCGGGCGTCGGCGTTCCTGACCGCTCAACGCGCCCTGGGCGCGACCCCGTTCTGGATCCTCACCCGGCATGTCCTGCCGTCCGTCGCCGCCCCGGTCGCCCGCCACGCCCTGCTGCGCCTGCCCGGCATCGCCCTCGCCCTGGCCTCCCTGGGCTTCCTGGGCCTGGGCGCCCAGCCGCCCGCCCCCGAGTGGGGCCTGCTCCTCGACGAGTCCCGCGCCTACGTCGAACGCGCCCCCTGGGCAGCCCTCGCCCCGGCGGTCGCGCTGGCCCTGCTGGCGGGGCTGGCGGTGTCGGGGGCGGCGGCCGTTCAGGGCCGGGGGGTACGGCGCGTCGCGCCGGGAGGGAAGAAACCGGGAGCGAGGAAGCCGGCAGCGGAGAAGCCCGCGGCGAAGAAGAAGGAGGCCTCCGTTGCCGTCTGATCTGCTCCCCTCGTCCAACGTGCTCCTCTCAGTGCGCGACCTTCGGATCGCCTTCGCCGGCGTCGAGGTCGTGCGCGGTCTCTCCTTCGACATCCGCCCTCGCGAAGTCCTCGCGATCGTCGGCGAGTCGGGCGCGGGCAAGTCCCTCACGGCCCGGGCGCTGCTGGGCATGCTGCCCCGCGGCGCGACGACGAGCGGGACGATCGAGCCGGACCTCGCTCCGCACCGAGGCCGCCGCATCTCCCTCGTCCCGCAGGACGCCCTGTCCGCCCTCTCCCCCGTACACCCGGTGGGCGGCCAACTCGCCGCCGCCGTACGGTCGGTGGCCCGTGTCTCCCGCAAGGAGGCCCGGGCCCGGGCGGTCGCCGCGCTCGACCGGGTCGGCATCCCGGACGCCGCCCGCAAGGCACGGGCGTATCCGCACGAGTACTCCGGCGGCATGCGGCAGCGCGCCGTCATCGCCATGGCGACCATCAACGAACCCGACATCGTCGTCGCCGACGAGCCCACCACCGCCCTGGACGAGGAGCACCGCGACCAGGTGCTGCGGGTGCTCGCCGAGCAGCGGGAGGCCGTGGGCGCCGCGCTCGTGCTGGTCACCCACGACATGGACGTCGTACGGGACCACGCGGACCGCGTGCTGGTCATGTACGCCGGACGCCTCACCGAGCTCGGCCGGGCGGACGAGGTGCTGGCCCGCCCCCGGGCCCCCTACACGGCGGGCCTGCTGGCCTCCCTCCCCCAGCACGCACCCCCCGGCCGCCGTCTCCCCGCCCTGCGCGGCACCCCACCCGCCCCGGGCGCACTCCCCGCGGGCTGCGCCTTCACCCCGCGCTGCCCCCTCGCGGCGGACGCCTGCCGTACGGAGGAACCGGAGCCGCAGGAGGTGGGGGGACGCCTGGTCGCCTGCCACCGCGGGCGCGAACTCCCGTCCATCGCAACGGAGTTGTTCCATGAGTGACGCCCTGCTCGACGTCCGTGACCTCGTCGTCCGCTACGGCGACGTCACGGCCGTCGACCACCTCTCCTTCACCCTGGCCCCCGGCGAAACCCTCGCTCTCAACGGCCCCTCCGGCTGCGGCAAGTCCTCCACGGCCCTGGCGGTCCTCCAGCTGCGCCGTCCGGACGCAGGTGAAGTCCTCTTCGAGGGCCGGGAGTTGACGACCCTCACCGAACGCGAGCTGCGCCCGCTCCGCCCGCGCATGCAGCCCGTCTTCCAGGACCCGTACGGATCACTGAGCCCCCGCCACCGCATCCGCGACGCGGTGGCGG
This sequence comes from Streptomyces sp. V4I8, assembly GCF_041261225.1. GTDB lineage: Bacteria > Actinomycetota > Actinomycetes > Streptomycetales > Streptomycetaceae > Streptomyces. The sequence continues at coordinate 7,183,665 of NZ_JBGCCN010000001.1, read as the reverse complement.
AACCACTGAAGATGCAGGGCCGCTGGAGCGCCGCCGACGGTCCCGCCCGCGTCGCCGAACTCCTCGACCGGGTGGGCCTCGACCCGTCGTACGGCGACCGCCTCCCGCACGAACTCTCCGGCGGTCAGTGCCAGCGCGCCGGAATCGCCCGCGCGTTGGCGTCCGAACCACGCCTGCTGGTCCTGGACGAGCCGGTCTCGGCCCTCGACCCGTCGGTCCGCGCCGGCGTGCTGAACCTGCTCGCCGACCTCCAGGACGACCTCGGCCTCGGCTACCTGTTCATCTGCCACGACCGGGCTGTCGTACGGCATTTCGCGGACCGGACGATCGAGATGCGCGAGGGGCGCGTCATTTCCGGGTAGCAGCCTCGATCACCTGACGGAGGCCTTCCGCCAGCTGATCGGCCTCCGGAGCGGTCTTCGGGTCGAAGGTCCACTGCGCCATGACGCCCATCATCACGGTCAGGTAGAAGTAGCCGAGGGTGTCCACGGTCTCCTCCGGAACATCCTCCTCGCGCCCCCCGTGGAAGAGCGTGACGATGCCGCGCGCACCCTCCCGCTGGGCCCGCGCCAGATGCTCCCGCACTTCGGGCAGTTGGTCGCCCATGACCACGATCTCCATGCTGAGCCGCCACATCGAGCCGGGCTCCCGCATGGTGCCGATGATGTTCGACCACACTTCGGCGAACCGCTCGATGGAGCCGGGCTCCCCACGCAACTCGCCACCACCCTCGAAGGCGTCGGACATCCCCTCCACCATCTCGACGTACGCCTGCGCGAGCAGCGCGTCCTTCGAGCCGTAGTGGTAGCCGATAGACGCCAGGTTGGTCCCCGACTCCTTGACGATGTCGCGCGCGGTCGTGCGCGCGAAGCCTTTCGCCAGCAGGCAGCGCTTGGCCCCTTCGAGCAGATCCTCACGGTGTCCCATGGCACCACCCTACTCCGGATCCATACACCCGTCCTACACGCACGTCCTATACGTTCGTTCTAGACAAGCGTTTAAGACGCGCGTACATTCACCGCCATGACAACGAACCCGACGAGCACCACCCCGCCCTCGCTCCCGCCCGCCGCCCGAGCCGGCCGCCGCGAATGGACCGCCCTCGGCGTCCTGATGCTTCCGCTGCTGCTGGTCTCGATGGACGTCTCGGTCCTCTACTTCGCGATCCCGGCGATCAGCGCGGACCTGGAGCCGAGCGGCACCCAGCAGCTGTGGATCTTCGACATCTACGGTTTCGTCCTGGCCGGCCTGCTGATGACGATGGGCTCGCTGGGCGACCGCATCGGCCACCGCCGTCTCCTGCTGATCGGCGCCGCCGCCTTCGGCACCGCCTCGCTGATGGCGGCGTACGCGAACAGCGCCGAGATGCTGATCGCGGCCCGCGCGGTCCTCGGCGTCGGCGGCGCGACCCTGATGCCGGCGACGATGGCCATACTCCGCACGATGTTCACCGACCCGGCGCAGCGCGCGAAGGCGATCGGCCTGTGGTCCGGCGTGATGACGGCCGGGATCGCGCTCGGCTCGGTGATGAGCGGGGTCCTGGTCGAGCACTTCTGGTGGGGCTCGGTCTTCCTGGTCAACCTGCCCGCGATGGCCCTGCTGCTGATCCTCGGCCCGGTGCTGCTGCCCGAGTCGAAGAGCCCCGAGCCCGGCCGCTTCGACCGGCTGAGCGTGCCCCTCTCGATGGCCGCCGTGCTTCCCGTGGTCTACGGCCTGAAGGAGATCCCGTCCGAGGGCTGGAACGTCCTCTACGTCGTCTCGATCACCGTCGGCCTGCTGTTCGCGGCGCTCTTCGTCCACCGTCAGCGCACGGCCACGGCCCCGATGATCTCCCCGGCCCTGTTCCGCGGACGCGGCTTCGCGCCCTCCGTGGTCCTCAACCTCGTCTGCATGTTCGGGGTGATGGGCTCGTCCTACTTCACCACGCAGTATCTGCAGTCGGTGCTCGGCATGGGCGCGCTGGAGGCGGCCCTGTGGGCGCTGCTGCCGTCGGTGCCGATCGCAGCGGCGGGGCCGGTCGCGACCCAGCTGGTGCAGAAGGGCGTCAACCGTGCCTACGTCGTGACCGCGGGCTTCGCGATCTCGGCGGCGGGTTTCGCGCTGCTGTCCTTCGCCGGTACGGACTCGTTGTGGCTGGTGCTGTCGGCGTGCGCGGTCATCGCCGTCGGGGGCGTCACGGTGATGTCCCAGATCATGGACCTCGCGATGGGCGCCGCCCCGGTGGAACGGGCGGGCTCCGCGTCCTCCCTGCTGGAGACCGGCGCCGAGTTCGGCGGCGCCCTCGGCATGGCCGTCCTCGGCTCGATCGGTACGGCGATCTACCGCCACGAGATCCCGGCGTCGGCGCCGGACGCGGCGCACGAGACGCTGGGCGGAGCGCTGGCGGTCGCCGATCAGGTCCCGGGGCTGGCCGGCGTCGCGCGGGAGGCGTTCACCAGCGGGATGCAGGGGGCGGCGATCGCGGGGGCGGTGCTGCTGGCGGGGGCGGCGGTGCTGGCGGCGGTCACCCTGCGGCGGGTCGAGGCGCGGGAGCGCGCATGCGAAACGCCGGACGCGCCGAGCAACCTCAGCACGTCCGGCGTTTGAGAGACCTCAGGTGTCGGAGACCTCAGGTGTCGGAGACCTCAGGCCAGGTTCACCGCACGGGCGGACGTCGCCCCGATCTCCTCGGCGACCTCGGTGAGCACGTTGGCCGGCACCGTGTCGTCGACGGTCAGGACGGCCAGCGCCTCGCCACCGGCGACGGCACGCGAGACCTGCATGCCGGCGATGTTGATGCCCGCCTCGCCGAAGACGCGGCCGACCGTGCCGACGACACCGGGACGGTCCTCGTACTTCAGGACGACCATGTGGTCGGCGAGCGCGAGGTCCACGTCGTAGTCGCCGACCGCGACGATCTTCTGCAAGTGCTTGGGGCCGGCCAGCGTGCCGGAGACCGACACCTCCTCGCCGTTGCCGAGCGTGCCGCGCACGGTGACGACGTTGCGGTGGTCGGACGACTCCGAGCTGGTCGTCAGCCGCACCTCGACGCCGCGCTCCTGGGCGAACAGCGGGGCGTTGACGTACGACACCGTCTCGTCGACGACGTCCTCGAAGACACCCTTGAGGGCGCTGAGCTCCAGCACCTTCACATCGTGCTGGGTGATCTCGCCGTAGACCTCGACGTCGAGGCGGACGGCGACCTCACCGGCGAGGGCGGTGAAGATCCGGCCCAGGCGCTCGGCGAGCGGCAGACCCGGCTTGACGTCCTCGGCGATGACGCCGCCCTGGACGTTGACCGCGTCGGGCACGAGCTCACCGGCGAGGGCGAGGCGCACCGAGCGGGCGACGGCGATACCGGCCTTCTCCTGCGCCTCGTCGGTGGAGGCACCGAGGTGCGGGGTGGCGACGACCTGGTCGAACTCGAACAGCGGGGAGTCCGTGCAGGGCTCCTTCGCGTACACGTCGAGGCCGGCACCGGCGACCCGGCCCTCCTTGAGGGCGGAGTACAGCGCCTCCTCGTCGACGATCCCGCCGCGCGCGGCGTTGACGATCCGCACGCTCGGCTTGACCTTGCGCAGCGCCTCGTCGCCGATGAGGCCGACGGTCTCGGGGGTCTTGGGGAGGTGGACGGTGATGAAGTCGGAGACCTCGAGCAGCTCGTCCAGGGACAGCACCTTGACGCCCATCTGGGCGGCGCGGGCGGGCTGGATGTAGGGGTCGTAGGCGACGACCTTCATGCCGAAGCCGGACATGCGCTGGGCGACCAGCGCGCCGATACGTCCCAGACCCACGACACCGAGGGTCTTCTCGGCGAGCTCGACGCCCGTGTACTTGCTGCGCTTCCACTCGCCGTTCTTCAGCGCGGCGTTGGCCTGCGGGATGTGGCGGGCGGTGGCGACGAGGAGACCGCAGGCCAGTTCGGCGGCGGTCACGATGTTCGAGGTGGGGGCGTTGACGACCATCACGCCGGCCTTGGTGGCGGCGGAGACGTCGACGTTGTCCAGGCCGACGCCGGCTCGCGCGACGACCTTGAGCTTCTTGGCGGCGGCGATCGCCTCGGCGTCGACCTTGGTGGCGGAGCGGATCAGGATCGCGTCCACGTCGGCGATGGCCGGGAGCAGTTCGGCTCGGTCCGCTCCGTTGCAGTGGCGGATCTCGAAGTCGGGGCCAAGCGCGTCCACGGTCGCGGGCGACAGCTCTTCAGCGATGAGTACGACAGGTTTCGAGCTCACGTGAGTCCTCACAAGTCCAATGCGGACGGCCGTCCCGACGGCCGCAGGCGGTGGAGGGGCTAGCCGCGTGGAAGACGCACGACGTTGTGGGCCTGACGCGTATGTTGTGCGCCAGTCTAGTGGCGCGGCGGAGGTCGTCTTACGCCTCTGCGGAAGGATCACCCGGACGAGAAACGCCATTTTGTAGGGGGTCTCTGTGCGAGGTCCGGGGCAAGGCCCCGTGGCGGTACCCCCAGCCGAGGGTACCGCCACGGACAGCGTGGATCACGCCTCTTCGTCGACCCAGCTCATCAGCTTGCGCAGCTGCTTGCCGGTGGTCTCCAGCAGGTGCTCGGAGTCCTGCTTCTTGTACTCGTTGTACTTCTTCAGACCGCCGTGGTACTCGTCCATCCACTGCTGGGCGAAGGTGCCGTCCTGGATCTCGGCGAGGACCTTCTTCATCTCGGCCTTGGTGGCGTCCGTGATGATCCGCGGGCCGGTGACGTAGTCACCCCACTCGGCGGTCTCGGAGATCGACCAGCGCATCTTCTCCAGGCCGCCCTCGTACATGAGGTCCACGATCAGCTTCAGCTCGTGCAGGCACTCGAAGTACGCGATCTCCGGCTGGTAGCCGGCCTCGGTCAGCGTCTCGAAACCGGCCTTGACCAGCGCGGCCGTACCACCACAGAGGACGGCCTGCTCACCGAACAGGTCGGTCTCGGTCTCCTCGGTGAAGGTCGTCTTGATGACGCCGGCACGGGTGCCGCCGATGCCCTTGGCGTACGACAGCGCCAGCGCGAAGGCGTTGCCCGAGGCGTCCTGCTCGACGGCCGCGATGCACGGAACGCCGCGGCCCTCCTCGTACTGACGGCGCACGAGGTGACCCGGGCCCTTCGGGGCGACCATGCAGACGTCCACGCCGGCCGGGGGCTTGATGAAGCCGTAGCGGATGTTCAGGCCGTGGCCGAAGAACAGCGCGTCACCGTCGTTCAGGTTCGGGGCGATGTGCTCCTCGTACACCTGGGCCTGGATCGGGTCCGGGACAAGGATCATGATGACGTCGGCCTCGGCGGCGGCCTCCGACGGGCTCACCACGCGCAGGCCCTGCTCCTCGGCCTTGGCCTTGGACTTGGAGCCCTCGTGCAGACCGACACGCACGTCGACACCCGAGTCACGGAGGGACAGCGCGTGGGCGTGGCCCTGGCTGCCGTAACCGATGACCGCGACCTTGCGGCCCTGGATGATGGACAGGTCGGCGTCGGCGTCGTAGAACAGCTCGGCCACTTTGGGTTCTCTCCTTGTGTGCAGGTGTTGCGTCCCACCGTATGACGGCGGGGGGAAGGGAAGTTTCGGGGTCTCGCTATACGGGCGGAATCCGGACGGCCGATGTCACCCGACCGTCCGAACGCGTCCCTATGCGGACCGGTCGAGCGCCCGCAGCGAGCGGTCCGTGATCGAGCGCGCGCCGCGTCCGATCGCGATCGTGCCGGACTGGACGAGCTCCTTGATGCCGAACGGCTCCAGCATCTTCAGCATGGCCTCCAGCTTGTCGCTGGAGCCGGTGGCCTCGATGGTGACGGCCTCCGGGGAGACGTCGACGGTCTTGGCGCGGAACAGCTGGACGATCTCGATGATCTGGGAGCGGGTCTCGTTGTCGGCCCGGACCTTCACCAGAACGAGTTCGCGCTGAACGGCCGAACCTGGCTCCAGCTCGACGATCTTCAGCACGTTGACGAGCTTGTTGAGCTGCTTCGTCACCTGCTCCAGCGGGAGGTCGGCGACGCTCACCACGATGGTGATGCGGGAGATGTCGGGGTGCTCGGTGACACCGACCGCGAGCGAGTCGATGTTGAAGCCGCGGCGCGAGAACAGGGCGGCGATCCGGGCGAGGATGCCCGGCGTGTTCTCCACCAGGACGGAGAGCGTGTGCTTGGACATGATCTTTTACGTCTCTCTCGCTCAGTCGTCTTCGTTGTCGCCGAAGTCGGGGCGGACGTCCCGGGCGGCCATGATCTCGTCGTTGGAGGTACCGGCGGCGACCATCGGCCACACCATCGCGTCCTCGTGGACGATGAAGTCGATGACGACCGGGCGGTCGTTGATGGAGTTCGCCTCTTCGATGACCTTGTCGAGGTCGTCCGGCGACTCACAGCGGATCGCGTGGCAGCCCATGGCCTCCGACAGCTTGACGAAGTCGGGGACGCGGGTACCGGCGCTCGGCTGCTTGCCGTCGGCCTCGGGGCCGGAGTGCAGCACGGTGTTGGAGTAGCGCTGGTTGTAGAAGAGGGTCTGCCACTGGCGGACCATCCCGAGGGCGCCGTTGTTGATGATGGCGACCTTGATCGGGATGTTGTTCAGGGCGCAGGTGGTGAGCTCCTGATTGGTCATCTGGAAGCAGCCGTCGCCGTCGATCGCCCAGACCGTCTTGTCCGGGGTGCCGGCCTTGGCGCCCATCGCGGCCGGGACCGCGTAGCCCATCGTCCCGGCGCCGCCGGAGTTCAGCCAGGTGGCGGGCCTGTCGTACTGGATGAAGTGCGCGGCCCACATCTGGTGCTGGCCGACGCCCGCCGCGAAGACCGTGCCCTCGGGGGCGAGTTGACCGATGCGCTCGATGACCTGCTGCGGGGACAGGGAGCCGTCCTCGGGCTGGTCGTAGCCGAGCGGGTAGGTCTCGCGCCAGCGGGAGAGGTCCTTCCACCAGGCGCTGTAGTCGCCCTGGTGGCCGTCGGCGTGCTCCTTCTGGACGGCCTGGACCAGGTCGGCGATGACCTCGCGGGCGTCACCGACGATCGGCACGTCGGCGGCGCGGTTCTTGCCGATCTCGGCCGGGTCGATGTCGGCGTGGACGATCTTGGCGTACGGGGCGAAGCTGTCCAGCTTGCCGGTGACGCGGTCGTCGAAGCGGGCTCCGAGGGCGACGATCAGGTCGGCCTTCTGCAGCGCGGTGACGGCGGTGACCGCACCGTGCATGCCCGGCATTCCCACGTGCAGCGGGTGGCCGTCGGGGAATGCGCCGAGCGCCATCAGGGTGGTGGTGACGGGCGCTCCGGTGAGTTCGGCGAGGACCTTCAGCTCGGCGGTGGCGCCGGCCTTGATCACACCGCCGCCGACGTACAGGACGGGCCGCTTGGCGTTGGTGATCAGCTTGGCGGCCTCGCGGATCTGCTTGGCGTGCGGCTTGGTGACGGGCCGGTAGCCGGGCAGGTCCATGGCGGGCGGCCAGGAGAACGTGGTCTTCGCCTGGAGGGCGTCCTTGGCGATGTCGACGAGGACCGGGCCGGGGCGGCCGGTGGCGGCGATGTGGAACGCCTGCGCGATCACCCGCGGGATGTCCTCGGCCTTGGTGACCAGGAAGTTGTGCTTGGTGACCGGCATGGTGATGCCGACGATGTCCGCCTCCTGGAAGGCGTCCGTGCCGATCGCCTTGGAGGCCACCTGCCCGGTGATCGCCACGAGCGGCACCGAGTCCATGTGGGCGTCCGCGATCGGGGTGACCAGGTTGGTGGCGCCCGGTCCCGAGGTCGCCATGCAGACACCGACCTTGCCGGTGGCCTGCGCGTAGCCGGTGGCGGCGTGGCCGGCGCCCTGCTCGTGGCGGACCAGGACGTGGCGCACCCTGGTGGAGTCCATCAGCGGGTCGTACGCGGGGAGGATCGCACCGCCGGGAATGCCGAATACCGTGTCGGCGCCGACCTCCTCGAGCGAACGGATGAGGGACTGCGCACCCGTGACGTGCTCGGGGGCGGACTGGTGTCCTCCGGATCGGGGCCGCGGCTGCGGGTGAGCCCCGGTGGCCTGCTCGGTCATCGGCATTCTCTTCTCGATGCTGAGGGTTTTTGCGAAGTTTGAGCGGAGTTGCGATGTTGCACGACTGGCGCCTGTGCAACAAAAAACCCCTCGTGCCAAAAGGCAAGCGAGGGGAGCGCGCCGGATGTGGTCGCTGGGAGTTCCGGGTCTGTCCGGACGTCACCAGCTTCAGCCGACGCGCTTTCCAAGTACGAGAATTCGGGTGCGCATGGCACTGACCCTCCCCCCGGCGCACACCCACTGTCAAGTGGGTGGGACGGGAGTCTCATTATGTGAGCGAAGGGCACTTCCGCCTCCGAGAACAGCGGCCACACCACCGGTGTACACCCCCGTGCCGCCCCTTTCCATGGTCGTTCACCTCCGCGGCGCCACTGTCGGTGTCGAGGCCGCGACCGTGCTCAGCCCTTCGGGCTTGCGCGCGCTCGCGCCGTCGACACCGACGCGCCCCTGCCGCTCTCTCACGCCCGCGAACGCGGGCTCCACCGGCCCGTGCGGCACCGGAAAGCGGCCGGCGCCGATCGCCCGGCGCAGCCGGTACTCGTCCAGCGGCCCGGAGAACGCCATGCCCTGCCCGTGCGTGCACCCCATCGCGCGCAGTACGACCACCTGCTCCGGCAGGTCCACGCCGTCGGCCACGGACTGCAGCCCGAGGTCACCGGCGATCCGCAGCAGCCCGCCGGTGATCTTGTGCAGCCGCGCGGACTCGACGACTCCCTCGACCAGACCGCGGTCGAGCTTGACCACGTCGACGGGGAGCCGGCGCAGGGCCGTGATCGCCGCGTATCCGCTGCCGAAGCCGTCCAGGGAGATCCGGACGCCGAGTCTGCGCAGGCCGCTCAGGCGGCGCTCCAGCTCGTCCAGCGGGACACGGGGGTCGAGATCGGACAGCTCGATGATCAGCGACCCGGGCGGCAGCCCGTGGCGGGTCAGCAGGGCCTCGATCGAGCCGAGCGGCATCGACCGGTCCAGCAGACGGCGCGCGCCCATCCGTACGGCCACGGGTACGGCGAGCCCGGTCGCGGTGCGTTCGGCGGCCTGCTCCACGGCCTCCTCCAGCATCCAGCGGCTCAGCTCGGCGGTCTTGTCGCTGTCCTCGGCCACCCGCAGGAACTCGGCGGGCGTGAACAGCACCCCTTGCGAGGACCGCCAGCGCGCCTGGGTGGCGACCGATGCGATCCGGCCGTTCTCCAGACACACCACCGGCTGGTGCAGCAGCGCGAACTCGCCGTCGTGCAGCGCGGCACGCAGGCGCGTGGCCAGCTCCGCCTTGCGTACGACGTCCTGCTGCATCTGCGGCTTGTACAGCTCGACGCGGCCCTTGCCGCCCGCCTTGGCGCGGTACATGGCCAGGTCGGCGTTGCGCAGCAGCTCCCCGGCGCCGAGCCCCGGCTCGGCGAAGGCGACGCCGATGGAGGCGTTGACACGGACATCGTTGCCGTCGATGAGGTACGGCTGCGACAGCGTCCCCCTGAGGCGGTCGGCCAGCTCCAGGATGTGTCGTTCGCGGGCGGTGCGGTCCCGGGTGTTGTCCCCGCCGATCAGGGCCGCGAACTCGTCGCCGCCCAGCCGGGACGCGATGTCCCCGCCCCGGACCGCGTCCTGGAGTCTGCGGGCGGCCTGGACGAGCAGCTCGTCCCCGGCCTGGTGGCCGATCGTGTCGTTGACGCCCTTGAAGCCGTCGAGGTCGATGAAGAGAACGGCCGTGTTGCGCAGGGCGGGGCCCCGGTCGGAGGCGCGACGGCCGGACAGGGCCTGCTGGACCCGCTTGGTGAACAGCGCGCGGTTGGGCAGGTCGGTGAGCGGGTCGTGCTCGGCGTTGTGCTGGAGCTGCGCCTGCAGGCGCACTCTTTCGGTCACGTCCCGGCTGTTGAAGATGAGGCCGCCGTGGTGACGGTTGACGGTGGATTCGACGTTGAGCCAGCCGTCGTCGCCGGACCGGAAGCGGCACTCGATGCGCGTAGTGGGTTCCTCAAGTGGGCTGGCGGCGAGGAAGCGGCGCACCTCGTGCACCACGCAGCCCAGATCCTCCGGGTGGATGAGATTGGCCAGTTCCGAACCCACCAGCTCCTCCGCGGACCGGCCGTAGACCCCGGCGGCCGCCGGGGAGACGTACCGGAGGATGCCGTTGGGCGCGGCGATCATGATGACGTCGCTGGAGCCCTGCACCAGGGAGCGGAAGTGGTTCTCCTTCTGCGCCAGTTCCTGGGTGAGGGTGATGTTGTCGAGCAGCATGATGCCCTGGCGCATCACGAGGGCGAGCACGACCGTGCCGCCGGTGATGAGCACCACGCGGTCGACGCTGCGGCCGTTGAGGACGTTGTAGAGGATCCCCAGGGTGCACACGGCGGCGGCGAGGTACGGCGTGAGCGCGGCCAGGGAGCCGGCGATCGGCCGGGTGACCGGATACCGGAAGTGATCGCCTCCCTGAGCGGGCGGGGTGTGGTGATGGCCGCCGCCGCGCTGTCCGGGCACGTGCTCGTGCACCACGCGCGTGTGCCCGGTCCCGTCGTGCCGCTCGCCGTCCTGCTGCCTCGGGGCGGCCCACGGGGCGTACGCCAGGAGCAGCGAGCCGGCGAACCAGCCCGCGTCGAGCAGCTGGCCGGAGCGGTAGCTGTTGTGCAGCAGCGGCGAGGTGAACAGGGCGTCGCACATCACGGTCAGGGCCAGGGCGCCGATCGCGGTGTTGACCGCGGTGCGGTTCGCCGACGAGCGGCGGAAGTGCAGCGCGAGCACCATGCTGACCAGGGCGATGTCGAGCAGCGGGTAGGCGAGCGAGAGCGCGGTGTGCGCCACGCTCTCACCGCCGGTCGAGTCGATCTTGGCCGCCTGGGCCAGGGCGAGGCTCCACGCCAGCGTCAGCAGGGAGCCGCCGATCAGCCAGGCGTCCAGCCCGAGGCAGATCCAGCCGGCCTTCGTCACCGGCCGCTTGGCCAGCACCAGGAGCCCCACGATGGCGGGCGGCGCGAAGCACAGGAAGAACCCGTCGGCGTAGGAGGGGCTGGGCACGGGCTGCCGCAGGACGACCTCGTACCACCCCCAGACCAGGTTTCCGAGGGCCGCCATCGCGGAGGAGAGGCCGAACAGCAGCCAGGCGGGTCGAAAGCGGATACGGCGGCTACGGGCGTAGCGGAAGCAGGACACGGCCGCGGCGCCTGCCGCGGCGGCCAGCCCGAAGTCGCCCATGATCAGAGCGACTTGGTTCGAACCCCAGCCGAACGCGGAACCGACGGCGTATGCCGCGCACACCAGGGCCAGAACGAGTTGCGGGACCAGTCCCGTGCCGCCCCCGAAGAACGAGGGACGGGGCAGTGTCGCCGCCGACGAAGGCTGTGCCCGCAGCCCCGCGTCGAGCGTGCTCGTGGAGGGCGGTGGCGAGCTCACCGGGGCCTCCCGGTCCGCGCCGCTCGCGGGTCCCGAGGGTCCCGCTGCGCTGAGTGCGCATGCCGCCTGCGGCCGCTGTGCCTGCGATGGTGATGTGTGTGCCGGCAGCCGAGGGTGCCGTACCGACCGCGTCTGCGCGCGGCCGTTCGCCAGGGTCGCCGCCGACGGCCCCGCCGCGTCGGATCGCTCGTCCATAGGCCGTGCATCGCCCGTCGCCCCCCTCACAAATCTGAAATGTCCATCCCAGGCGCCGAACAGTGCACGGCGCAGCCCCTGTCGGGACGATACACCAGTCTCGTCACTCAGGGACATAGCACCTCTACGCTCCGTGACGACCAGCGCATATGCGAGTACGGACCGCTTCCGGAAGGTTGCGGACGGTACTCGAAGTGGGTTTCGGTCCTGTTGCGCGCGGCGTGCGCGGCATCCGCGCGCCGCTCAACTCCTGAGCGTCACGCGGGCGTCGCGCCCGTCGTAAGGATCACGTTGCGCAGGGGCTCCCGGTTCACGAAACGCGTCAACTGGTCCGCCAGGAGACGCTTGGCGCGCGGCAGGAACGCGGAGGTCGGCCCGCCCACATGCGGACTGATCAGCACGCCAGGCGCACGCCACAGGGGGTGCTCGCGGGGCAGCGGTTCGGGGTCGGTGACGTCCAGGGCGGCGGTGATGCGCCCGGTATCCAGCTCGGCCAGCAGCGCCTTGGTGTCCACGACGGGACCGCGGGCGACGTTGACCAGCAGCGCGCCGTCCTTCATCCGGGCGAGGAAGTCGGCGTCGACCAGGTGCCGGGTGGCGTCCGTCAGGGGCGTGGACAGGATGACGACGTCCGCTTCCGGGAGCAGAGCGGGCAGTTCGGTGAGCGGATGCACGGGTCCGCGCGCCGTGGTGCGCTCAGAGCGCGCGACGCGCGCCACCCGCGCGAGTTCAAAGGGCGTGAGCCGGTCCTCGATGGCGGCGCCGATCGAGCCGTATCCCACGATGAGGACGTTCTTGTCGGCCAGCGCGGCCCGGAATCCGCCGATCCACTCCCCCCTGTCCTGGGCCCGCACGAAGTCGGGGATGCCGCGCAACGAGGCGAGGATCAGCGTGAGCGTCAGCTCAGCGGTGCTCGCCTCGTGGACCCCGCGCGCGTTGCACAGCCGCACGCCCGGCCGCAGGTGCTTGAGGCCCGGCTCCACGTGGTCGATGCCGGCGGAGAGCGTCTGCACGACCTGCACGGAGCTCATCTCCGGCAGGGGACGCTGCCCCAGTGCGGGCGCCTTCATGTACGGGACGACGTAGAAGGCGCAGTCGGCCGGGTCGGCCGGAAAGTCCTCGGCGCCGTTCCAGTAGCGGTATTGGGGGCCCGCGGGAAGGCCCTCGATCTCGTCCGGCGGGATGGGGAGCCACACGTCAGCAGTCATGGCTTGGAGGCTAGAGCCTTCCCGGCGGGCCGGGCCGGTCAGGGGCGCCCGGTCGCGCTGCCCGGCCGGAGAAGGGCGTGATCGGCCGGGCAGCCCCTTGGTCAGGCGAACAGGTGTGCAGAGGTTAGGTTGGGGTGCCGGAAGAGGGAGGGTTACGGCCAGGTGGAGCGCAGGACGATCGGCGCGGCGGCACTCGCGGTGGGAGCCGTCGGGCTCGGGTGCATGCCGATGAGCTGGGCCTACAGCTCGTCGCGGCAGCGGGGCGAGGAGTCGGTCAGGGCGGTGCACCGGGCGCTCGATCTGGGCTCGACTCTGCTGGACACCGCCGACATGTACGGCCCGTTCACCAATGAGCTGCTGGTCGGACGGGTGTTGAAGGAGCGCCGCCAGGACGCGTTCGTGTCGACGAAGGTCGGCCTGCTGGTCGGCGAACAGCACATCGTGGCCAACGGCCGCCCGGGCTATGTGAAGCGGGCGTGTGACGCGTCCCTGCGCCGCCTGCAGACAGACGTCATAGATCTCTACCAGTTGCACCGAGCGGACCCCGAAGTCCCGGTCGAGGAGACCTGGGGCGCGATGGCGGACCTCGTCCGGGCCGGAAAGGTACGGGCGTTGGGGCTGTGCGCGGTGGGCGCGCGGGGCGGCCGCCGCTCGGGAACCCGTCTGCACGACGCGACGATCCGCCAACTGCGGCGGGTGCAGCAGGTCTTCCCGGTGAGCGCCGTGCAGGCGGAGCTGTCGGTGTGGTCGCCGGAGGCGCTGGAGACGCTGCTGCCCTGGTGCGAGGCGCGCGGCGTCGGCTTCCTGGCGGCGATGCCCCTGGGCAACGGCTTCCTGACCGGCACGCTGACTCCCGGTCAGGGCTTCGAACCGGACGACGTCCGCGCCCGGCACCCGCGCTTCACCGCGGAGATGATGGCGGCCAACCAACCGATAGTGGCCGGCCTGCGCCGCATCGCGACCCGCCACGGGGACGGGGTCACGCCCGCGCAGGTGGCGCTGGCATGGGTGCTGGCGCAGGGACGGCACCTGGTCACGGTGCCCGGCGCGAAACAGGAACGCTGGGTGACCGAGAACGCCCGGGCCGGGGGCCTGCGTCTGACCGCGGAGGACCTGGCCGAGGTGGCGGAGCTGCCCAGGGCCTTGGGGTCCTGGGACTGACGTCGCGACGCCCACCGGGCTCATGGCCGGAACCGGCCGGCCGGGCGGTCGCGGACGTCTTGGTCACCCGCACGCCCACACGCCCGCCGCGGCCGTTGCCGCCGGGCAGCGCGGAGTCCGTCTCGGGTGGCCGGATCCCGACCCCGCCAGCCGCCGTGGCCGCGCTCGTCCTCGGTTCACCCACGGCTCGCCCACCCGGCTGCCCCCGAGCTGAGCGACGCCGTCGCTGGGTGGCGGAGGTTCAAGATTCATGGATCGGGAACGTGTGAGGCGCGAGCGGTGTAAGAGAAGTAGAACCCGCCGCGTCGAAGGGACCGTGATCGTGCAACGTCGAGTTGTGACGGCCGTGATGGCCGCGGCCGCACTCCTGCTGACGGCCGGATGTTCCTCCGACGACGGGGGCTCACCAGGCGGCGGGGCCGCGGCCCCGAGCAGTACTACGGGATCGCCGCCCGCCGGTCAGGCGGCCGAGGAGACTCCGCCGGCACGGGGCACCGTCAAGGTGGTGCGCACGGTCGCCGAGGGCCTGAACACCCCCTGGGGCCTGGCCCCGCTCCCCGACGGCGATCTGCTCGTCTCCTCCCGCGACGACGCCACGATCACCCGGGTGGACGGGAAGACCGGCAAGAAGGCCGAGCTGGGCGAGGTGCCGGGGGTGTCACCGGCGGGCGAGGGCGGCCTCATGGGCCTGGCGCTGTCGCCGGACTACGCCTCGGACCACATGATCTACGCGTACTTCACCTCGGCCTCGGACAACCGCATCGTCCGCATGCTGTACGACGAGCAGCGGCCGTCCGGCGAGCAGCTGGGCGCGCCCGACACGATCTTCAGGGGCATTCCCAAGGGCTTCATCCACAACGGCGGCCGGATCGCCTTCGGCCCGGACAAGATGCTGTACGCGGGCACGGGCGAGAGCGGTGACACGGGCCGGTCCCAGGACAAGGAGTCCCTGGGCGGCAAGATCCTCCGCCTGACACCGGAGGGCGAACCGGCTCCGGGCAACCCCTTCGCCGACTCCCCCGTGTACACATACGGCCACCGCAACGTCCAGGGCCTGGCCTGGGACTCCAAACAGCGCCTGTTCGCCGCGGAGTTCGGCCAGGACACCTGGGACGAGCTGAACGCGATCAAGCCGGGCGACAACTACGGCTGGCCGGAGGCGGAGGGCAAGTCCGACGACTCCAAGTACCACAACCCGCTGGCTCAGTGGGGCACGGACGACGCCTCCCCCAGCGGCATCGCCTACGCCGAGGGCTCGGTCTGGATGGCGGGTCTGAAGGGCCAGCGCCTGTGGCGCGTCCCGCTGAACGGCACCGAGGCGTCGGCGGACCCGCAGGCCTTCCTGGAGGGCGAGTACGGCCGGCTGCGGACGGTCGTCCCGGCCGGCGGCGACATGCTGTGGGTGACGACGAGCAACACCGATGGGCGGGGCAGCCCGAAGGACGGGGACGACCGGATTCTGGAGGTGCAGGTGAGCTGATCCTGGAGGTGCGGGTGAGCTGAGCAGGGGCGGGGCCCTCACTCCTCCCCTTCGGCCTCCCCTTCGGCCTTCCCTTCGGCCTTCCCGTCGCCCTCGTCGTCGTCCTCCCTGACCGACGGCTCAGTCATCCGTACGACGACCTTCCCGGAGGCGAGGTCTATCGGCCCGCGCACGGGGTCGTTGTCCCCGACGTCCTCGCGGGTCAGTTCCAGACGGTTCTGTTCGTCGCGGGTGTGCTTGCGGCCGGGCGCGAAGAGTTCCTCGAAAGCGTTGAACACGCGACCTCCTCCGGACCGACGTCCCTTACAGCGTATACCTCGGGCTCATGCCCCCGACCTGAGAGTTTCGGCCGCGAACAGTCCCATCCGATGCGCCACCGCCGCTGCCTCACCTCTCCCGGAGACGCCGAGCTTCCCCAGGATGTTCGACACATGGACGCTGGCCGTCTTCGGGGAGATGAAGAGCTCCTCGGCTATCTGGCGGTTGGTGCGGCCTGCGGAGACCAGGCGGAGGACGTCGCGTTCGCGGGTGGTGAGGCCGAGGGAGTCGGCGGGGTCGGTCGGGGGCAGGGGCGGGGCCGTCGTGAGGGTGAGGCGGGCTCGCTGGGCCAGGTGGGTCGTGGCATCGACGAGGGGGCGGGCGCCCAGGTGGGTGGCGGCGGCCCGGGCCAGGCGGAGCAGTTCCGTGGCGCGGGCGCGCTCGTCGTCGCCGCCGATCGCGAGCAGGGACTCGGCCAGGCGGTGGCGGACCTGAGCGAGGTCGTAGGGGCGTTCCAGGGCTTCGAAGGCGGTGACCACGTCCGACCAGGTGTCGGGCTCGGGGGCCCGGTTCCCGGCCCGGTCGAGTTCGGCTCGGGTCCACTTCTCGTACGCCAGCCACAGCGGCGCGCCGGTGGTGAGCTTCCGGACGGCGTCGAAGAGCCGTTGCAGGAAGGCGGCGCGGCCCTCCTGCGCGGCGGGCAGTGTGTGGGCGCGGGCGTCGGACTCGGCGATGGCTGCGGCCAGCACCAGCGGCCATGCGTAGCCGTGGGTGCCGGGCGGGAAGCCGGCGCTCAGGGCCCGGTCGGCCTCCGCGCGGGCGTCGAGGAGACGGCCCTCGGCGGCGGCTATGCCGATGGTGAGGCAGGACATCGGGAGGTTGTTCTGCGGCATGGGGTCGTGGGTGCCATAGAAGGTGCGGGCGGCGGCCAGATGGCGGGCGGCCTCGGCGACCTCGCCGCGGGCGAGCGCGAGCTGGGCGAGCTTGTTGGAGCCGCCGCCGCGCGGCTTCGCCGACTGTCCCGTCCGCTGGGCGTGCGCCGCGGCTTCGGCGGCCTCGTCCCAGTGGCCCAGGGAGATCAGCGACTCGGCGAGGTTCGTCCAGACCCAGGCCTCGGAGTCGCACAGGCCCCACTCCTGGGTGAGCCGCAGGCCCTCGCGCAGGATGACGACGGCGTCCTGGGAGCGGCCGACGCCTTCGAGGGCGGACGGCAGGTTCACATGGCTGCGGCCCACCACCGTGGTCAGGCCACGGGCCAGCACCTCGTCCCTGACCTGGTACATCTGGGCCAGTCCGGCCTCCATGTGCCCGGCTTCCACCATGAGGCCGCCGAGCGTGAGGCGCGCGTTCAGCTCGATGTCCTCGGCGCCCACCATGCGTGCGTACTCGACGGCCCGTTCGGCGGCCGACATGGCGTCGGGGCCGGGGTCGCGGAGCATCGCCCAGTTGGCCGCGGTGGCCAGCACCTCGGCGTGCACCTCGGACGGCGGCAGGCCGCGCACCAGTTCCTGTGCGGTGCGCAGTTCCTTCCAGCCGTCGCCGCGGGCCTGCGCCTGGACCAGCCGGGAGCGCTGGACCCAGAACCAGGCGGCGCGGAGCGGGTCGCCGTCCTCCTCCAGCAGGTGCAGGGCGCGCTTGGTGATCTTCAGGGCGCGTTCGCGTTCCCCGCAGAGCCGTCCGGCGACGGCGGCCTCGGCCATGAGGTCGAGGTAGCGCAGAGGTGTGGTGGCGGGGTCGCAGCCGCATGGCGGATAGACCTCGGTGTAGTCGACGGGGCGCAGAGTGGCCCGGATGTCCTCGGGGGCGGCGTCCCACAGCTCCATCGCGCGTTCCAGCAGCCGTAGTTGCTCGGAGGGTGCGTGCCGGCGGCGGGCGCTGACGGAGGCGTCCAGGACGGCGGGCAGGGCCTTGGCCGGGTCGTGGGCGTGGTACCAGTAGCTGGCCAGTCGCGTGACGCGTTCGGCGGCCGGGACGAGCGTCGGGTCGGCCTCCAGTGCTTCGGCGTAGCGGCGGTTGAGACGGGAGCGTTCGCCGGGCAGCAGGTCGTCTCCGACGGCCTCGCGGACCAGGGAGTGCCGGAAACGGTAGCCGTCGCCGCCGGGCGCGGCGGTGAGGATGTTGGCGTTGACGGCGGCCCGCAGCGCCTCGATGAGGTCGTCCTCGGCGAGCTGGGCGACGGCCGCGAGCAGCCGGTACTCCACGGTGGAGCCGCCCTCGGCGACGATCCGGGCAACCCGCTGGGCGGCCTCGGGCAGTCCCTCCACCCGCACGAGGAGCAGATCGCGCAGGGTGTCGGTGAGGCCGGTGCAGGAGCCCTCGTGGGCGGCGACGGCGAGTTCCTCGACGAAGAAGGCGTTGCCGTCGGAGCGCTCGAAGATCTCGTCGACCTGGTCCGGGTCGGGTTCGGCGGCGAGGATGCCGGCGATCTGGCGGCACACCTCGGCGCGGTTGAAGCGGCCGAGTTCGATCCGGCGGACCGTGCGCAGCCGGTCGAGTTCGGCGAGGAGAGGGCGCAGCGGGTGGCGGCGGTGGATGTCGTCGGAGCGGTAGGTGGCCAGGACGACGAGGCGGCCGGTGCGCAGGGTGCGGAAGAGATAGGCGAGGAGGTGGCGGGTGGAGGCGTCGGCCCAGTGGAGGTCCTCCAGGGCGACGACGACCGTGCGGCCGGCGGCGACGCGCTCCAGGAGGCGGGCGGTGAGTTCGAAGAGGCGGGCCATGCCTTCCTCGTCGGAACGGTCCGCCCCGCGGGCCGGCGCCGTCTCGCCCAACTCGGGCAGCAGCCGGGCCAGTTCCTCCTCCTGGCCCGCCGCGGCGGCGGCCAGCTCGCCCGGCAGCTCGCGGCGCAGGGCGCGGAGCGCGGTGGAGAACGGGGCGAACGGCAGCCCGTCGGCGCCGATCTCGACGCAGCCGCCGAGCACGACGACGGCGCCCTCGCGGGCGGCGGCGGTGGCGAACTCCTCCACGAGACGGGTCTTGCCGACGCCGGCCTCACCGCCGATCACCAACGCCTGCGGGTTGCCTGCGGCGGCTTGCACGAGGACCTCGTTCAGCGTCTCCAACTCGGTTGCGCGACCGACGAACACGGGACTTACGGACCTGCTCTCCACGGGGGCGAGCATCGCATGCGGCACCGACAGTCCGGCACCGGTTTTCGCCGCCGGGCCCGGCGGCGGCGTCGGCGTGGTCCGGGGGCTGCCGCCCCCGGACCCCCGCTTCGGCCCCGAAAGGGCCTCGTCCTCAACCGCCGGACCGGCTGGGATACGCCGACCGGCATCGGCCCGCACCGCCGTGTCCCCCGCGGCCCGCGCTTTCACGCGGCACGCGGATGCCGATGCCGGCGCAGCCAGGACGTATGCACCTCCTTCTTCGCCGCGCCCTCGGCGGAGCGTTGCGCGCGGCGGCCGCGGATGGCCTCGCGGACCAGGCGCTCGTGTTCGGCCTGGCGGATCAGGTCGGCGGAGCGGAGGTGGTGGAGTTCGTACTCGGACATGGCAGGTCCCTCGTTTTCCCTGGTGAGAGGCGGTTGTCGGCTTCGTTCGACCGATGCCTCAAGCTTCGTCTGCCAGGGGGGTCCGCCACATCGGGAGAGTTCCGCATCTTCGGCGGTGAAGGGGGCCTTAGACGCGCCTGAGGGGCCTCAGGGCGCCGTCCGATGTGCTTACGGCAGCCCTGAGGCCCCTCAGGACCTGCGGTGATTCAGCCCGATTCAGCCCACTGACGGCAGGCCGAGCAGGACGTCGGTGTACTTGAGGACGGCCAGCAGCAGGCCGATGACGCCCAGCGAGACGCCGCCCCAGGCGACCGACTTGATCCACACGGCCTGCGGCTTGCCGGGCGCCCCGAACGCGGGCCGGGCGAGCACGACGACGCCGACGATCAGCGCGGCGAGGGCGAAGACGCCGGCCCACAGGGCGGTGGCGTTCCAGGCGTCGCCGTAGCCCTGCTCAAGCAGCTTGGAGACGTTCTGGGACGACGACGTCGAGGACTCCAGCTGGGCGATGAGGGACTGCCGCGCGGCGGCGAGCGTACCGAGCCAGCCACCGGTCAGGGAGACGAGACCGAGCGCCGCGGAGACGACCGCGCCCGCGCCCTGGCCGACGCCGGAGGGGCCCGCTTCCGTCGCCTCGGCGGCCACCTCCTCGTGTTCGCTCCCGGCGACGGCCTCGGTCTCGGCCTCGGTCGCCTGGGTGACGTCCACGTTCTCGTCGTCGGTCCTGGCCTCGGTCACGGTCTCGTCCACTGTCTTCGTTCCCATGTCTCGCACCGTACGGACGCTTCCTGAGAGGCGTCTTAATGATCGTTGTGTGCGGCACGCGCGCGTGCTTCACGCCACTCCGGGGCGAGGATCGACCACACCTCCAGGTCGTGCCGTACCCCACCATAGGGGTGGGCCTCGCGGCGTACGCCGTCGCGGGTCATGCCGAGGCGCCGGGCGACGTTCAGGCTGGGTGTGTTGCCGGAGGCGGCGACCCATTCGACGCGGTGGATACCGCGCTCCTCGACCGCCCAGTCGAGGAGCACCCGCATCGCCCGGGTGATGAGCCCGCGTCCGGTCGCGGCGGGCTCGAGCCAGCACCCGACCTCGCAGTTGCCGGTCGCCGCGTCGAAGTTCAGCGTGAGGACGCCGCCGACGAGTTTCCCGTCCAGCCAGATGCCGTGGTACGACGCCGTGTCCGCGGCGCGCATGTCGGCGTACCGCTGGAGGGTCTCGCGTGCCGACGCCGGGTCGGTGGCGTTCGAGCCGAACGGGATGTACTGCCCGATGAACTCCCGGCCCCGCTCCAGGTGGGCGAGGAACTCCTCGGCATGCCACGGCTCCAGGGGCCTCAGCTCGGCTCCGTCGTCACCCAGCGCTATCGCGTACATCGCCCCGTTGCTCCTTCTCCAGTTCCGCCACGACGTCGGTGAGCCTCTCATGAGCGGCACGGGACTCGGGCGGCTCGATGCTGATGCGGGGCATGCGCTGGTCGAGCCAGCGGGGCAGCCACCAGTTGGCGCCGCCGAGCATGTGCATCAGGGCGGGGACGAGGAGGGTGCGGAGCACGAAGGCGTCCAGGGCGACGGCGGCGGCGAGGGCGATGCCGAACATGGCGATCACCCGGTCGCCGCTGAGGACGAAGGCGAGGAAGACCGAGATCATGATGACCGCGGCGGAGTTGATCACCCGTCCGGTCTCGGCGAGGCCGATCCGCACGGCCCGCCGGTTGTCGCCGGTCTCCAGCCACTCCTCGTACATCCGGCTGACCAGGAAGACCTGGTAGTCCATGGAGAGCCCGAAGAGCACCGACACCATGATGACCGGGAGGAAGGGCTCGATCGGGCCCGCGCGGCCCAGCCCCAGCAGTTCGCTCCCCCAGCCCCACTGGAAGATCGCGACGACGACGCCGAAGGCGGCGGCGACGGCGGCCACGTTCATCGCGGCGGCCTTCAGCGGGATGCCGACGGACCGGAAGGCGAGCAGAAGCAGCACACAGCCCAGGCCGATGACGACGCCGACGAACAGCGGCAGTTTGCCGACGATCACGTCGGCGAAGTCGTCGTAGCCGGCCGTCATGCCGCCGACCTGCACATCGAGCGAGGTGCCGGTCTCGGCGCGGGGCAGGACCTCGTCGCGCAGCCGGTCGACGAGGTCGCTGGTCTGCCGCGACTGCGGGGAGGACTCCGGTACGACGGTGAGGTACGCGGTGTCGCCGCCGGTGTTGTACGTCACCGGGGTCACCGTCCTGACGCCCTCGGTGGTGCGGAGGGTGGCGTCGAGGTTGTCGAGGGCCAGCTTGTCGTCGCCGCCGTCGACCTTGGTGACCAGGGTGAGGGGGCCGTTCACGCCGGGGCCGAAGCCGTCGGCGAGCAGGTCGTAGGCCTGGCGGGTGGTGGAGGACTCCGGGTTGTTGCCCTGGTCGGAGGTGCCGAGGCGCAGGCCGAGGGTGGGCAGGGCGAGGACGGTGATGACGGCCAGGGCGATCGCGCCGAGCGTCTTGGGGTGGCGCTCCACGAACGCCGACCAGCGGGCGGCGAACCCGGTGGGCAGCTCGGGCTCGGGACCGTGCTCCGTCAGCCGGCGCCGCTCGCGGCGGCTGAGCGCGCGCATGCCGATGAAGGACAGCAGGGCCGGCAGCAGGGTCACGGAGGCGGCGACCGTCAGGACCACGGTCAGCGAGGCGGCGATCGCGACGCCGTTGAGGAAGCCGAGCCGGAGGATCAGCATGCCGAGCAGGGAGATGCACACGGTGGCACCCGCGAAGACGACGGCGCGTCCGGTGGTCGCCACGGCGTTGGTGATCGACTCGGTGACGGTCAGCCCGCGCTTCAGTCCGCGCCGGTGCCGGGTGACGATGAACAGCGCGTAGTCGATGCCGACGCCGAGCCCGATGAGCATGCCGAGCATGGGCGCGAAGTCGGCCACGGTCATGGCGTGGCCGAGCAGCGCGATCCCGGCGTACGCGGTGCCGACGCCGACCAGCGCGGTGGCGATCGGCAGCAGGGAGGCGGCGAGCGATCCGAAGGCGAGGAAGAGGACGACCGCGGCGACGGCCACGCCGACGACCTCGGCGATGTGCCCGCTCGGCGACTCGGTGAGCCCGACGGCGCTGCCGCCCAGCTCCACCTGGAGCCCGTCGGTCCGGGCGGCCTTGGCCGCGCTCACGACGGCCCGCGCCTGGCCCGGGTCGAGGTCCTCGGCGCCGGCGTCGAAGGTGACGGTGGCGTAGGCCGTGTGCCCGTCCTCGCTGATCCGGGGGGCGCCCTGCTTGTCGTACGGGCCGGCCACGGCCGCGACGCCGGGCAGGTTCGCGATCTCGTCCAGGGTGCGCGTCATGGTCTGTTCGACGTCGGCGGCGCGGACGGTGCCGGTCGCGGTGTGCCAGACGACGGTGCCGCTGTCGCCGCCGAGGCCCGGGAAGCCGTTCTCCAGCAGATCGGTGGCGCGGCCCGATTCGGTGCCGGGGACCTGGTAGTCGTTCGAGTACGCGGAGCCCGTCACGACGGCGGCCGCGGTCACCCCGCCGAAGGCGAGGAGCCAGAGCAGTGCGGCGACGAGGCGGCGTTGGACACACCAGCGTGCAAGGGCTGCCACGAACGTGCTCCCAGAGGCGATATGTGGATCTTTGACCGGGAAACGTCGTTCGTGAAAGTGAACAGCCCGCAAAGAACGCATGAGCGATGTGAAGCAAACTCTCGCAGGCGCCAGTGATCGTTTGCCCCGTTCGTGCGTTTATTCACACGAGTGAGTGGCAGATCACAGGACAGTAACGTTCACTCTGTCGTCGCAGGTGGCGACTCTCACACCATTGCCCGCACGCACCGGGAACTTCTAGTCGAACTGGTCCCCCAGTGCCATCACCATCACCCCGGTGACGAGCAGCCACAGCGCCCGCCGGGTGCGACCGCGCGAGCCGAGAAACGCGGCGAGCGCGCAGACGGCGGCGCCGAGGGCGTAAGCGGCCGGGACGAGGGCCGGAGCGGAGCCGGTGGCACGGAGCGTCGAGGCGGCCAGCCCGGCGAGAGCGAGGACAGCCCCGGTCACCGCCGCCGTCCAGCGGGCCCGCCGCGCCACCTGCGCCGGGTCGTCGATGTCCTCCGGGTCTTCGACGTCGTCCGGATCCTCGTCGTCCACCAGGTTCTCGGCGTGGTCGGCCTCGGGCGTCTCGGACTGCTCCTCCCGCGTCTCGGATATCTCGGAATCACCGCGTCCACTCATGGCGGGCGAGCGTAGCGCGTCGCGCTGAGAAACCGGATGCCCGTCCGCAGGTCGGGCTGCTAGCTTCCGAAGGTCCGCCGTTCCCGTGGCACACCGCCGCCGACCTGGGCAGGTGCATTGTTTGAGCGTCCGGCCGAGCTCCTCCGTACCCCTTTCCGTCTTCCAGGACTCAGGGAGCCCCTTCACCGATGCCGGACATCACCCCGAGGACCTCGAGTGAGGACCTCACCCAGCGGCTGACCCACGTCCGCTACCCGCGCAGCAACAGCTACGACGTCCGCTGGGTCATCGAGAACCAGATGGGCCCGAACGCGCTGTGGCTGCTGGAGTGGCTGGCCCCCGCCCTCGGCCTGGACGCCCTGCGCCCGTGCGCACGCGTCCTCGACCTGGGCTGCGGCCGGGCGATGACCTCCGTCTTCCTGGCGAGGGAGTACGACGCCCAGGTCACCGCCGCGGACCTGTGGATCAAGCCCGACGAGAACGCACGGCGCGTCGCCGAGGCCGGTTTCGCCGACCGCGTGCTGCCCGTGCACGCCGAGGCGCACGACCTGCCGTTCGCCGAGGGCAGCTTCGACGCGATCGTGAGCATCGACGCGTACCAGTACTTCGGCACGAACGATCTTTATCTGCCCACCCTGACCCGGCTGTTGAAGCCGGGCGGGCGGATCGGGATCGTCGTCCCCGCGCTGCGGGAGGAGTTGGAGGGCGACGAGCCTCCGGAGCACCTCAAGCCCTTCTGGGACCCCGGTTTCTGGGCGTTCCACTCCGTCGGCTGGTGGCGGCGCCAGTGGACGCGCAGCGGGGCCGTCGAGGTCGAGACCGCCGAGTGGCAGCCCGACGGCTGGAAGGACTGGCTGCTGTGGAGCGAGGTCTGCGCCGAGGAGAGCCCCTACGAGTGGATGGCCGACATGGCCCGTGACTCGGTGGACCTGATGAAGGCCGACGAGGGGCGCACCTTGGGTTTCGTACGGCTCGTAGGACGCCGTGAGGAGTGAATGGGCAACGGCCCCGGAGGTTTCCCTCCGGGGCCGTTCTGGTCTGTGCGCTCAGCCCTCGCTGACGCCCAGCTTCTCCAGGATCAGCTCCTTGACGCGGGCCGCGTCCGCCTGACCGCGGGTCGCCTTCATGACCGCGCCGACCAGGGCGCCGGCCGCGGCGACCTTGCCGGAGCGGATCTTGTCGGCGATGCCCGGGTTGCCGGCGATGGCCTCGTCGACGGCGGCACCCAGGGCGCCCTCGTCGGAGACGACCTTCAGACCGCGCTTGTCGACGACCTCGTCCGGGGTGCCTTCGCCCGCGAGCACGCCCTCGATGACCTGGCGCGCCAGCTTGTCGTTCAGGTCACCCTTCGAGACCAGCTCGGTGACCCGGGCGACCTGCGCCGGGGTGATCGCCAGCTCGTCGAGCGCCTTGCCCGACTCGTTGGCGCTGCGGGCGAGTTCGCCCATCCACCACTTGCGGGCGGAGGCCGCGTCGGCACCGGCGTCGATCGTGGCGACGATCAGGTCCAGCGCGCCGGCGTTGAGGATCGCCTGCATGTCGGTGGCCGAGATGCCCCACTCCGCGAGGAGCCGGGTACGGCGGGCCAGCGGCATCTCGGGAAGGGCCGCCCGGATCTCCTCGACCCACTCGCGCGAGGGGGCCACCGGAACGAGGTCCGGCTCGGGGAAGTACCGGTAGTCCTCGGCCTCTTCCTTCACTCGGCCCGAGGTCGTCGACCCGGTGTCCTCGTGGAAGTGCCGCGTCTCCTGGATGATCGTCCCGCCGCCGCTCAGCACGGCCGCGTGACGCTGGATCTCGTAGCGGGCCGCGCGCTCCACGGACCGCAGCGAGTTGACGTTCTTCGTCTCCGAGCGCGTACCGAACTTCTCGGTGCCGTTGGGGCGCAGCGACAGGTTCACGTCGCAGCGCATCTGCCCCATCTCCATGCGGGCTTCCGACACACCGAGCGCCTTGATGAGCTCGCGCAGCTCACGGACGTAGGCCTTCGCCACCTCGGGGGCACGCTCGCCCGCCCCCTCGATCGGCTTGGTGACGATCTCGATGAGCGGGATGCCGGCGCGGTTGTAGTCCAGCAGCGAGTGCGAGGCGCCGTGGATACGGCCCGTCGCGCCGCCCACGTGGGTCGACTTGCCGGTGTCCTCCTCCATGTGGGCGCGCTCGATCTCCACGCGGAAGGTCTCGCCGTCCTCCAGCTGCACGTCGAGGTAGCCGTTGAAGGCGATCGGCTCGTCGTACTGGGAGGTCTGGAAGTTCTTCGGCATGTCCGGATAGAAGTAGTTCTTCCGGGCGAAGCGGCACCACTCGGCGATCTCGCAGTTCAGCGCGAGACCGATCTTGATCGCGGACTCGACGCCGGTCGCGTTGACGACCGGGAGCGCGCCGGGCAGGCCGAGGCAGACGGGACAGGTCTGCGTGTTGGCGTCCTGACCGAGTTCGGTCGAACAGCCGCAGAACATCTTGGTCTTGGTGCCGAGTTCGACATGGACCTCAAGGCCCATGACGGGGTCGTACGACGCCAGCGCGTCCTCGTACGACACCAGGTCGGTCGTGGTGGTCACGGTGAAACTTCCCTCTCAGCCCAGCAGGACGTCGTCGTCGCCCAGCCGCTTCAGCTCGCGGTAGAGGATGGCGAGGCCGGTGGCGATCGCGACGGCGGACACGGCGGCGTCGATCAGGCGCAGCGTGTCGCTCTCGGTGCGGGCCAGCTTGGCCTGCTTGGCGACACTGACCGCGCCGAACGCGGTGGTGGCCATGGACAGGTACAGGCCGGACTTGGACTTCTTGAAACCCTTGGCCTTGGACAGTGCCTTACTCACAGCGACGGAGCCTCCTCGATCAGCGGGTGGCCCCACTTTTCCACGAAGGCCGCCTCGACGGCCGCCCCGACCTTGTACAGACGGTCGTCCTTCATCGCCGGGGCGATGATCTGCAGGCCGACCGGCAGGTTGTCCTCCGGGGCCAGACCGCACGGCAGGGACATCGCCGCGTTGCCCGCGAGGTTCGTCGGGATGGTGCAGAGGTCGGCGAGGTACATCGCGATCGGGTCGTCGGCGCGCTCGCCGATCGGGAAGGCGGTGGTCGGGGTCGTCGGCGAGACGATGACGTCGACCTGCTCGAAGGCCTTCTCGAAGTCGCGGGTGATGAGCGTACGGACCTTCTGCGCGGAGCCGTAGTACGCGTCGTAGTACCCGCTCGACAGGGCGTAGGTGCCGAGCATGATGCGGCGCTTGACCTCGGGGCCGAAGCCCGCCTCACGGGTGATCGACGTGACCGCCTCGGCGGAGTTCGTGCCGTCGTCGCCGGTCCGCAGGCCGTAGCGCAGGCCGTCGAAGCGGGCGAGGTTGGAGGAGCACTCGGAGGGCGCGATCAGGTAGTACGCCGAGAGCGCGAGGTCGAAGGACGGGCAGTCCAGCTCGACGATCTCCGCGCCCAGCTCCTTGAGGAGGGCGACGGACTCGTCGAAGCGCTGGATGACGCCGGCCTGGTAGCCCTCGCCGCGGAACTGCTTGACGACGCCGACGCGCATGCCCTGGACGCTGCCGTTGCGGGCGGCCTCGACGACCGGCGGCACCGGGGCGTCGATGGACGTGGAGTCGAGCGGGTCGTGCCCGGCGATGACCTCGTGCAGCAGGGCCGCGTCCAGGACCGTACGGGCGCAGGGCCCGCCCTGGTCGAGGGAGCTGGAGAACGCCACCATGCCGTAACGGGAGACCGCCCCGTACGTCGGCTTGACGCCCACCGTGCCGGTGACGGAGGCCGGCTGGCGGATGGAGCCGCCGGTGTCGGTGCCGATGGCGAGGGGCGCCTGGAAGGAGGCGAGCGCGGCGGACGAACCGCCACCGGAACCGCCGGGGATCTTGGTGAGGTCCCACGGGTTGCCGGTCGGCCCGTAGGCGCTGTTCTCCGTCGACGACCCCATGGCGAACTCGTCCATGTTGGTCTTGCCGAGGATGACGACGTCAGCGGCCTTGAGCTTCTTGGTGAGGGTGGCGTCGTACGGCGGAATCCATCCCTCGAGGATCTTCGAACCGACGGTCGTCGGAATGCCCTCGGTGGTGAAGATGTCCTTGAGCGCGAGGGGGACGCCGGCGAGGGGGCCGAGCTTCTCGCCCCTCTCCCGCTTCTCGTCGACGGCACGCGCCTGGGCGAGGGCGCCCTCGCGGTCCACGTGCAGGAAGGCGTGCACCTTCTCGTCGACGGCCTCGATGCGGGCCAGGTGGGCCTCGGTGACCTGGACCGCGGTGAGCTCGCCGGAGGCGATCTTCGCGGCGGTCTCGGCGGCCGTGAGCTTGATGATGTCCGTCATGGCGATTAGTCCTCCCCCAGGATCTGCGGCACCTTGAAACGCTGCTGCTCCTGGGCCGGGGCGCCGGAGAGCGCCTGCTCGGGGGTGAGCGACGGACGGACCTCGTCCGCCCGCATGACGTTCGTCAGCGGGAGCGGGTGCGAGGTCGGCGGTACGTCTTGGTCGGCGACCTCACTGACGCGGGCGACCGCGCCGATGATGTCGTCCAGCTGTCCCGCGAAGTGCTCGAGCTCTTCGGGCTTCAGCTCCAGACGCGCCAGCCGGGCGAGGTGGGCGACCTCCTCGCGCGTGATGCCAGGCATGCAGCGATCCTCTGGGGTGAGTGTGTGTGGTTTGGGGCCAATCCTATGGGGCGGGGGGCTGTGCCCGTGAAACGGTTTCCCCGGGGTCGTATACGCCGACGAGTACGTCAGCGGCGGGCGTCCCATGTCTCGCTGCGCAGGAAGTGGTTGTCGTACAGCTCCTGCACCTCGAGGAGGCTCTCCGGGGTGACCTCGCCGAGGCGGACGCGCTGGAGGTGACGGAAGTACTCGAAGCGCTCGACGCCGGGCGTGATGACGATGAGGAGGTCGGCGCGGGCGCCCGGGGCGGCGGCGAAGGCGTGCGGTTTGCCCGGCGGGACGATGACCAGGTCGCCGGCCTCGGCGGTGACGATGTCGTCGCCGGAGAGGACCTCGGCCGTGCCGTCGAGGAAGAAGAACATCTCGGCGGAGTTCTTGTGCAGGTGGGGCCGGGCACCGTCGGCGCCCTCGCCCAGGGTGACGCGCACGGTGGACAGCGCGCCGCCGGAGGCACTGCTGTCGGCGAGCAGCTTGACGGCGACGGGGTCACCGCCGATCACCTCGGCGTCGCCGTCCCTGACGATCACGGACTCGTCGAACTTCGGAACGAACAGCGACATCTTCGAAACCCCCGGTGCTGGTGTGAACGTGGTCGTGGCCGTGGTCAGACGAGGAACAGCAGGGCGGCACTGATCAGTACGACCACTGCGGTGGCGAAGTGGATCCCGAAGGCGACGGCCTTCGTGCCGCCGTGGCGCAGGACTATCAGGGTGTCGCCGAGCGGCACGAGTGCCACGCCGAGCATGAACCAGGCCTCCGCCCGTGCCCCGGCGAAGGCCAGCAGCGCAAGGCCCACCAGCCCGAAGGTGCCGTCCCTGAGGCCCTTGATCGTGAGATAGGCGCCGGCGTCGCCCGCGGGATCGGCCGGGACTCCGTAACCGGCGGCGGAGGAGGCGGGCTGGAACAGGAACCGGTACCCGAGGAACAGGCAGAACAGGTTGAGCACGACGGCCAGGGTGTACGCGGTCACGGTCATGTTCTCTTCTCCTTCTCTTCCGAGCTGTCCGAGTTTCTAGCATCGCTAGCAGCAAGAGCGAAGCTAGCAGAGCGGTGCCAGATTGGCTAGCGCTGCTAGAATTCCTGGCATGTCGATCCAGACGCGCAAGGAGCGCGAACGAGCGGAACGCGAGCGGCTGATCGTCACGGCCGCTCGGGAACTCGCGGAGTCGGAGGGCTGGGACGCGGTGACGACCCGCCGCCTGGCGGCCGAGATCGAGTACAGCCAGCCCGTCCTCTACAGCCACTTCAAGGGCAAGGACGCGATCATGGCGGCGGTGGCGGTGCAGGGCTGCGCCGACCTGGCCGCCGAGTTGCGTACGGCCCGTACGGCGGCGAAGGGCGAGCGCGGGGCGCTCGCGGCGGTGGGCGAGGCGTACACGTCGTTCGGACGGCGCCGGCCGGCGCTGTACGACGCGATGTTCACGTACCGGGTGGATCTGCCCTTCGCCACCCCCGAGGCCCCGGAGCCACTGCAGCAGGCCTTCGGCGAACTCCGCACGGCGGTGGAGCCGTTCGCCGGCGAGGGAGACGACCCGGGGCTGCTCACGGAGACGTACTGGGCGGGCCTGCACGGCCTGGTGACCCTGATGCGCAGCGGCCGGCTACCGGAGTGGGCGCATCAGCGGAGACTGGAGCTGCTGACGGGCCATTTCACGGCGGGGGTCTAGCGGGCGGGGGTCTGGCGGACAGGTTTCTGGCGGGCGGGTGTCTGGCGGGCGGGTGTCTGGCGGGCGGGTGTCTGGCGGGCGGGTGTCTGGCGGGCGGGGCCTCGGCCGCCCGCGCGCGTCACTCGGCGGCGGGCAGTGCGGCGCGCGGCCTCTGCCAACCCCGGGACCCCCGTGCCCGCAGCCACGCCGTGGTCTCCTCCGGCGGCATCGCCGCAGCGACCAGCCATCCCTGTACGGCGTCACAGCCCAGGTCCCGCAGACGTTCCCAGGTCTCGTCGTCCTCGACGCCCTCGGCGACGACGAGCAGGCCGAGCGAGTGCGCCAGATCGACGGTGCAGCGCACGATCTCCGCGTCCTCGTTGTCCACCGCGAGCCGGGCCACGAAGGAACGGTCGATCTTCAGCTCGCTCACGGGGAGCCGTCTCAGGTGCACCAGGGACGAATAGCCGGTGCCGAAGTCGTCCAGGGACATCTTGACGCCGTGCCCGGTCAGCCCGGCGAGCGTGTCCGCGGCCCGCTGCGGGTCCTCCAGGAGGACGTGTTCCGTTATCTCCAGTTGGAGCGCTCCCGCAGGGACGCCGTGCCGGGCGAGCCGGGCGGCGACGGAGCCCGCGAATCCGGGGGTGTGGACGTCGCGCGGCGAGACGTTGACCGCGACGGGCACGTACAGGCCCTGGGAACGCCACCGCGCCACCTGCCCGAGCGCCGTCTCCAGCACGTACTCCGTCAGATGCGGCATCAGCCCCGACGACTCGGCGATCGCTATGAACTCGTCCGGCGGCACCTTCCCGCGCTCGGGATGCACCCAGCGGACCAGGGCCTCAAGGCCTGCGACCTGTCCGTCGAAGCGGACCTTCGGCTGGTAGTGCAGCTCGACCTCGTGCGCGTCGAGGGCGCGGCGCAGATCCCCCAGCAGGCCCAGCCGGTCCGGGGTGTTCGAGTCCCGCTTCGACTCGTAGACCTCCACGCCCGTGCGGTCCCGCTTCGCCTGGTACATCGCCACGTCCGCGCGCCGCAGCAGCCCCTCGGCGTCGAGGGCGTGGTCGGGGAAGACGGCGACACCGGCACTGGCCTCCAGGACCAGAGTGAGGCCGTCGAGGTCGAGCGGGGAGCTGAGGGCGGCGACCAGACCGCGGGCCACCCGGGTCGCGGACGTCGTGGAGTCGGCGACCGGCAGTAAGACGGCGAACTCGTCGCCGCCGAGCCGCGCGGCCTCCGCTCCGCGTGGCAGGGCGAGGCGCAGCCGGTCGGCTATCTGCAACAGCAACCGGTCCCCGGCGAGATGACCGAGCGTGTCGTTGACCGACCGGAAACGGTCGAGGTCGATCACCATCAGGGCGGACCGGGCACCGATGCGCTCGGCGTCGTCGAGCGCGGTCCAGATCCGTTCCAGCAGCCACTGCCGGTTGGGCAGCCCCGTCAGCGGATCGCGCAGCTGCTCCTCGGCCCGGGCCCGAGCGATCCACAGGGTGGAGTCGAGGGCGATGAGGGGGATGGAGAACAGCGGCAGCAGAAGGGGCTTGGCGATGGCGACCACACACACCAGCGGTGCGATGCCGAGCAGTGCGACCGCGACCAGGCCCTGTCGGACCAGGGCGGTGCGGGCGACGGTGGGCAGACCGCCGCGCGGTGCGTTCAGGTACCAGAGCAGGACCCGGGTGACGGCGAGATAGGCGGCGGCGACGAGCACCACGCCGGGGGCGGTGTAGAGCGTCCAGGTGTCCGGGTTCCAGGGGTTCTCGACGGAGGGCACCCGGCCGAACGCGGCCAACACCAGGGCCCCGGCGGCGATACCGAGGATGTCCACCGCGCCGTGCAGCACGCCCTGCCGCCAGCGGCCCCGGCGGGCGATACCGACCAGGACGACGACGGTGAGGCTGACCATGCCGGCGGGGCCCCAGCCGTACAGCATCAGCACGGCGAGGGTGAGTGCGGCGCCGGAGCCGGTGCCGCCCCACCAGCGGGCGCGGCCGAGCGCGACCAGGTGGCCGACGATGATGCCGGTCAGCACGGCCAGGGACCAGCCGACGGTGCCGGACGGGAAGAGGGCGTGGTCGCCGGAGAACGCACGGTAGAACCCGGCGCCGAGGACGAACCCGGCCGCCGCCACGACCGCCGCGGGCAGCGCGGGCCAGGACAGGTGCCGTTCGTGGTCGGCGTCGGGCAGCCCGGCGGCGTGCTCGGAGTCGAGTCGCACTGCGGTGCAACCGTCCGCCACGGCCTGCTGCCCGGCACCGCCGCCCATGCCTCTTTCCACCCGCGAAGACTCCGCGGTGCGCGCCGCCCACCCCCGCCACCTGCCGGCCATCCGGCGCAGCCGTGAGTCAGGGGCGGCGCTCTCGGTCGGTTCCATTCCCGTCCCTCTCACAGCCGGCGGTGCCCACGCCACGCGGCCCGATGCCCGACGACAACCTTCAACGGCACCGCGTTGGAAAACCCTTCCCCCGCCCTTCAAGGCTCTTCAAGAGCAAGGGTTGCCCCGACCGCAGTTGGGCACGGCAGGCGCACACCTCAACAGTAGGCCGCAGAAGGCTTCCACGGGCAGCGGTCGTCGACGGTTGCCCGAATGCGCCCCAGCCACCCGTATGCATCTGGTATGCGCCGATCCGGTGGCCTTCAACCGCTACCCCTCGGTGGGGAGAGCAACTTCGGCCGCCGCGTCGGGGCCCTGTTCCAGGAGGACGGTGAAGCCGTCCTCGTTCAGAACAGGCACCTTGAGCTGCATGGCCTTGTCGTACTTGGACCCAGGGCTGTCACCCACCACGACAAAAGATGTCTTCTTCGAAACGGAACCGGTCACCTTCGCTCCGCGACTTTGCAGCGCCTCCTTGGCACCGTCGCGAGTGAAGCGCTCCAGCGTGCCGGTGACGACGACGGTAAGCCCTTCCAGGGGACGGGGCCCTTCGTCCTCGCCGGAGCCCTCCTCCTCCATGCGGACGCCGGCCGCCTTCCACTTGCGGAGGATCTCCTGGTGCCACTCCTCGGCGAACCACTCCTTGAGCGAGGCGGCGATGATCGGGCCGACGCCGTCGGTGTTCGCCAACTCCTCCTCACTGGCCTGTTCGATGCGGTCGATGGAGCGGAACTCGCGGGCCAGCGCCTCGGCGGCGACCGGTCCGACATGACGGATCGACAGACCCGTGATGATCCGGGCGAGCGGACGCTCCTTGGCGGCCGCGATGTTCTCCAGCATCGCGACCGCGTTCTTCCTGGGCTCGCCCTGCTGGTTGGCGAAGACCGTGGCGATCTTCTCCTCGCCGGTCTTCGGGTCGCGCTTGGGCAGACCGCTGTCCTGGTCGAGGACGTACGCCTTGATGGGCAGCAGCCGCTCGACGGTCAGGTCGAACAGGTCGCCCTCGTCGAGAAGCGGCGGCTCGGACGGCTCCAGCGGCTTGGTGAGCGCGGCGGCGGCGACATAGCCGAAGTGCTCGATGTCCAGTGCCTTGCGGCCCGCGAGGTAGAACAGGCGCTCGCGCAACTGGGCCGGGCAGGTGCGGGCGTTGGGGCAGCGCAGGTCGACGTCGCCCTCCTTCATCGGCCTGAGCGCCGTACCGCACTCCGGGCACTCGGACGGCATCACGAACTCGCGCTCGCTGCCGTCGCGCAGGTCGACGACGGGCCCGAGGATCTCCGGGATGACGTCACCGGCCTTGCGCAGCACGACGGTGTCGCCGATGAGGACGCCCTTCAGCTTCACGACGTCCTGGTTGTGCAGGGTGGCGAACTCGACCTCCGAGCCCGCGACCGTGACCGGTTCGACCTGGGCGTACGGCGTGACCCGGCCCGTACGGCCCACGCCCACGCGGATGTTGATGAGCTTGGTGTTGACCTCTTCCGGCGCGTACTTGTACGCGATCGCCCAGCGCGGGGCGCGCGAGGTGGAGCCGAGCCGTCCCTGGAGCGGGATCTCGTCGAGCTTGACGACGACGCCGTCGATCTCGTGCTCCACGGAGTGCCGGTTCTCGCCGAAGTAGGCGATGAACTCCCGGACGCCCTCGAGGTCGTCGACCACCTTGTTGTGCCGGGCGGTGGGCAGGCCCCAGGTCTTGAGCAGGTCGTACGCCTCGGAGAGACGCGTCATGCCGTTGGAGCCCGCCAGGGCGCCGATGCCATGGACGACCATGTGCAGGGGGCGGGTGGCGGTGACGCGCGGGTCCTTCTGGCGCAGTGAACCGGCGGCCGCGTTGCGCGGGTTGGCGAAGGGCTTGTCGCCGGCCTCGACCAGGCGGGCGTTGAGCTCCTCGAACTTCTCCATCGGGAAGTAGACCTCGCCCCGGATCTCCACGAGGTCCGGGATACGGTCACCCTTCAGGCGGTCCGGAATGTCCGCGATCGTACGGACATTGGGGGTGATGTCCTCGCCGGTACGGCCGTCACCCCGGGTCGCCGCACGGGTCAGACGGCCGTGCTCATAGGTGAGGTTGACGGCGAGGCCGTCGACCTTGAGCTCGCACAGGAAGTGATAGCCCGGGGTGCCGACGTCCTTGTGGACGCGCTCGGCCCAGGCCGCGAGCTCCAGATCGTCGAAGGCGTTGTCGAGCGAGAGCATGCGTTCGCGGTGCTGGACGGCCGTGAACTCCGTCTCGTACGCGCCCGCGACCTTCTGGGTCGGCGAGTCGGGGGTGCGCAGCTCCGGGTACTCGTCCTCCAGCGCCTCGAGCGAGCGCAGCAACTTGTCGAACTCCGCGTCGCTGATGACGGGAGCGTCCTTCACGTAGTACCGGAAGCGGTGCTCCTCGATCTGCTCAGCGAGCTTCGCGTGCTTCTCCCGTGCCTCGGCGGGCACCGTCGTCTCCGCTTGCTTGTCGCCGGCCACCGTATTGTCCTCCCGTTACTCTGGGTTGTCCGCGAGGGATCTCGCCGCCTGGACGCAATGGGCGAGTGCCTTGCGTGCGTACTCCGGGGAGGCCCCCGCGAGTCCGCACGACGGCGTGACCGTGACAGCCTCCGCGAGAAGCCCCGGTGACAGCCCCAGCCTGCGCCACAGCGTCCTGACACCCATGACGCTACCGGCAGGGTCTGACAATCGGCCGTCCGTGCCCGGGACGACACCTGCGAAGAGCCGGGTCCCCGCTTCCACCGCCTCGCCGATCACGTCGTCGTCACGCTCGGTGAGGAGGGAGAAGTCGAAGGAGATCGCCGTCGCCCCGGCCCGGCGCAGCAGGGCGAACGGGACGTCCGGTGCGCACGAGTGGACCACGACGGGGCCGTCGCCGTGAACCCCGGCGACGTCGCGCAGGGCCGCCTCGACGATCTGGCGGTCGACGGCGCGGTGGGTGCGGTAGCCGCTGGCGGACTTGACCTGGCCGCGCAGTACGGCGATGAGGGAGGGCTCGTCGAGTTGGAGGACCAGCTGGGCACCGGGGACTCGGCGGTGGACCTCCTCCAGGTGCAGCCGCAGGCCCTCGGCGAGCGAGGCGGTGAGGTCGCGGCAGGCGCCGGGGTCGGAGAGGGCCGCCTCGCCGTTCTTCAACTCCAGTGCCGCTGCCAGGGTCCAGGGACCCACGGCCTGGATCTTCAACTGCCCCTCGTACCCCTGGGTGAACTCCTCCAGCGCGTCGAGGTCCTCACCCAGCCAGGAGCAGGCGCGCCTGGTGTCCCGGCCCGGGCGGTCCCCGATGCGCCAACCGCTGGGCTCCACGCGTGCGTACAGCTCGACGAGCATTCCGGCGGTGCGGCCGATCATGTCCGCGCCGGGGCCGCGGGCGGGGAGCTCGGCGAGGTACGGGAAGTCCTCGAAGGAGCCGGTGACGGTTCTGGCGGCCTCGCGGGCGTCGGCGCCGGGCATGGAGCCGATGGCGGTGGCTGCGCCGAAGCGAATGTCTGCGTTCACATGTGCAGCCTATGTTTCCGCCCCCGCCGCCCCTACCCGTCCCATCCTTCTGGGGCTCCGCTCCAGACCCCGCTCCTCAAACGCCGGAGGGGCTGGATCTTTCAGCTGGACGGGACGGGACGGGTAGGGGCGGCGGGGGCCGTGGGGTCAGTGGCCCGGTCGTACCGTGAGGTCGTTGACCTCGGCGTCCCTCGGGAGGTCCAGGGCCATCAGGATCGCCGTGGCCACCGACTCGGGGTCGATCCACTTCGACGCGTCGTACTCCTTGCCCTCCTGCTGGTGCACCTTGGCCTGCATGGGGCTCGCGGTACGGCCGGGGTAGACCGTGGTGACGCGGACGCCGTTGCCGTGCTCCTCGTGGCGGAGGGAGTCCGCGAGGGCCTTCAGGCCGTGCTTCGAGGCGGCGTAGGCGGACCAGTCGGCGTGGGCGTTGAGGCCGGCGCCCGAGTTCACGAAGAGCACGTGACCGCGGGTGGCCCGGAGCTGGGGCAGGAAGTGGCGGGTCAGCTCGGCCGGGGAGATCAGGTTGACGTTGAGCTGGTGGCGCCAGGACTTCGGTGTCAGGTCGCCCACCGGGCCGAGGTCCACGACTCCCGCGATGTGGAGCAAGGAGTCCACGCGGTCGGGGAGCGACTGGTGGGAGAACGCCCAGGACAGCTTGTCCGGGTCCGCCAGGTCGGCGACCAGCGTCTTCGCGCCGGGGAACTCGGCCGCCAGTTCCTTCGCACGGGCCGCGTCGCGCGCGTGGAGCACGAGATCGTCCCCGCGCGCGTGCAGACGGTGGGCGACGGCCGCGCCGATGCCGGAGCCCGCTCCGGTGATCACATGTGTAGCCATGTCCGCCATGCTCGCATCAGCGGGAGGTCACTCGATCCCCCGGCTCTCCTCCAGATACGCCAGCGCGCCCACCGGCTCCTCCGCGAAGAACACCAGGTCGGTCAACGGCACGGGGAGGAAGCCCTCGTCCTCCATGCGGCGGAACTGTTCCTTGAGGCCGTCGTAGAAACCCGCGGTGTTGAGCAGGACCACCGGCTTGTCCGTGTGGCCGTGCTTCTTCAGCTCCAGGATCTCCGTGGCCTCGTCCAGGGTCCCCGTACCGCCGACCATGATCACCACCGCGTCGGCCTTCTCCAGAAGCAGCCTCTTGCGCTCGGCCAGATCCTTCGCGATCACCATCTCGTCGACACCGGGGCGCACCTTGGCGGCCAGGAACTGCACGGAGACCCCCGCCAGCCGGCCGCCGGCCTCCTGCACCCCGTCGGCCACCACCTTCATCAGACCCACGTCGGAGCCGCCCCAGACGAGCGTGTGACCGCCCTTGCCCAGCAGTTTCGCGAACTCGCGCGCGGGGCGCGTGTACCGGTCGTCGAGGTCGGCGGCGGAGAGGAAGACGCAGATTCGCATGCAGCCACCGTACGCGGGAAGAACCGGGGGCCCGCGAACGCTTTTCGGATATGGCTCAAGGACACACGATCACGATCGAGCAGGGCACGCGGCCCGTACGGGTCGTTCACGGCGGCCACATTCTCGCGGAGAGCGCCCGGCCGCTCGTCCTGCGGGAGACGGGCTGTCCCCCGCGGTACTACATCCCGCCCGAGGACGTACGCCTGGACCTGCTGACCTCCTCCGACACGCACACATACTGCCCGTTCAAGGGAACGGCCTCCTACTGGTCCCTGCCGGACGCCGCGGACCTCGTCTGGGCGTACCCGGACCCGAAGCCGGACGTGGCCGAGATCAAGGATCACCTCTGCTTCTACGAAGTCGAAGTGTCGTGATCGATTAGCCCCGTGCCGTACGGCAGTCTCCACAGACATGGACAAGAAGACCATTTCGCGCGACGGCACCTCCCTCGCGTACGAGAGCACCGGAGAGGGTCCGGCGGTGATCCTCGTCAGCGGCGCGATGTCCACGGGGGGCACCGTGGCGCCGCTCGCCGTGCCCCTGGCGGACCGCTTCAGGGTCGTTCCGTACGACCGCCGAGGGCGGGGTGAGAGTGGGGACACGCAGCCGTACGCGGTGGAGCGTGAGGTCGAGGACCTCGCCGCGCTGATCGAGGCGGTGGGCGGCGAGGCGGCGCTGTGCGGGATCTCGTCGGGCGGCGCGCTGGTGCTGGAGGCGGCGGCGAGCGGGCTGCCGGTGCGTCAGGTCGCGGTGTACGAGGTGCCGTTCGCCGACTTCCTGGAAGACGGCGCGGCGCGGTACGAGGAGTACACCGCGCATCTGACGGAGGCGCTCGCGCAGGGGCGGCGCGGGGACGCGGTCGAGCTGTTCCTGCGGCTGACCGGGATGGGCGAGCAGACGATCCAGGGCGCCCGCCAGTCGCCCATGTGGTCCGGCATGGAGACCGTCGCGCCGAGCCTGGCGTACGACGACGCCGTGATGGGCGACGGCCTGGTGCCCCGGGAGCGGCTGGCCTCGATCACGGTACCGGTGCTGTCCGTCGCGGGCGGCGCGAGCCCGGTCTGGATGCGTGAGGCGGCGCGGGCGGTCGCGGAGGCCGTGCCCGAGGGGACGTACCGGAGCCTGGAGGGGCAGACGCACATGGTGGAGCCGGGCGTTCTGGGGCCGGTGCTGGCGGAGTTCTTCGCGGGGTGACCGGGGACCGGGAGCGGCACGCGTGTGTGCGGCCCCCTCACGGACCCGGGTGTGGGTCCGTGAGGGGGCCGGCTGTTCACGGATCGACGAACGGTGAATTTCCGCTCACTCAGCCGGTGGCGATCTTCCCCATGTCGTACGTCGATGAGTAGCCGATCCAGCTGTAGTGCATCAGTCCGTTGGCGGCTTCCCCGGAAAGGATGCCTCGGGCCGTGCTTCCCGTGGTGCTGCTGGCGACGGCACCGCCGCTGTCCCCCGGCTTCGCTGCGAACGTGGCAGACGACTGTCCGTAGACGACGCAGCCGCACGCGTCCGCGGGCATCCGCTGGCTGGCGTTGGTGGACTTGATCTTGCCGCAGCGCGGGTTCGCGGCATTCCTGCCGAAGAGGCAGGACGTGGACCCGACCGATCCCAGCGCCTGCTTCTTGACGACCCGGGCCTTGTTCGAGTTGTTCTGATACAGCCAGGGCTTCGCGTTGCTGGAGATCTTGATGTAGCGCATGTCCGCGTGCGAGCCGTTCTTCAGGGCGTTGTTGCTCGTCAGCGATCCGTACGAGGCACCGCCTGACTTGACCGCGCCGCTGTTGCGGCCGTAGTCGCAGTGGCCCGCGGTCACGGCTCCCAGAGTGCTGCCCTTTTTCACGACCCATCCGACGGTGCAAGCTCCGCCGGACAGTTCGATTCCCACGCCGCCACGCCGTGGCGAGGCACACTTGTTGCGGGAAGTGCAGGCCAGAGGTGCGATGCCCTTGCTTTCGGTGAAGTCGGCGGAGACGCCGAACGTCTTGAGGATTCCTCGTACTCCGGCCGGGTCGGTGCCGGTCCGCAGGGCCACCTTGAGCCGGTTGGTCGTGACGTCCTCAGCGATGGAGACGACCGATTGCGCGCCGCCACGCGCGCTGTCGTCCCATGTCCACACCGCCTTCATGGCGTTGGTGAGTTCGTCGGACGAGCGCTTGACGACACGGAATTCGACGTCGTCGGTCGAACTGCCCGAGGCGACGGCCTTCGCCGCGAACTGACTCCGGGTCTTCTGCGCCGGCAGAGCGTCGGCGAACTGCACGACCAGACGCCCGCCGTTGTCGGTGTCGAGGAACGAGCCGGCGTAGTCGTCCTGCTCGGCGAACTCCTGGACCATCGGATCGACGGCGGTCGTCAGCGTGTCACGGCGCTTCATCTCAGCCGCTTCGGCCGCCGTTCCGATGAAGCCCCATTCGTTGACGAGTTGCCGTGTTCCGGCGGTCCCGGAAACGGTGGCGGCCGACTTCGCCTTCAGGATCGAGGCCAGCTTGGTCTCAGTGGCTTCGAAACCGAGTTCGCGGCGCAGCTGCAGAGAATCGGCGACTACGTCCTTGTCGACCTGTCGGAGTGTCAGGTCTCCGGCTCCGGTCGCGGCGGGCGCCTGCTGCGCGGCCACGGGTATCGCGGCCGGAACGATCATTCCGGCTGCTGCCACGACAGGCAGCACGATGGATCGGATTCTCAACGAAATCCCCCATGAAATGGTCCCACGGCGGTCGCGCGGAGTCCCCCGACAACCGCTGTGGGTACTTGGGTGCGTACGCGGTCAACGTGCGCACCCAGGCGTTGATCAACGCCTGGGGAAGACAGTAGGGATTTCGAACTAGTGGATCAAGAGGTTTAACTCTCCACTATTGTCACCGTTCTGAAACTGCGTCAGTCTCACACGGCCGAGGCCGTCGCCCGGACCGTCGAGGCGATCGTCGCCGAGCCCACCACGCGCGTGCCGTCGTACAGGACGATCGCCTGGCCGGGGGCGACGCCGCGGACCGGCTCGGTGAAGGTGACCTCCAGGGAGCCGTCGACCAGCTCTGCGGTCACCTCGGTCTCGCCGCCGTGGGCGCGGAGCTGGGCGGTGTAGGTGCCGGGGCCGGTCGGGGCGGCGCCGCACCAGCGGGGCTTGATGGCGGTGAGGGCGCTGACGTCCAGGGAGGACGCCGGGCCGACCGTGACCGTGTTGTTCACCGGCGAGATGTCGAGGACGTAGCGCGGCTTTCCGTCGGCGGCCGGGGTGCCGATGCGCAGGCCCTTGCGCTGGCCGATGGTGAAGCCGTACGCGCCCTCGTGGGTGCCGAGCTTCGCCCCCGACTCGTCGACGATGTCGCCCTCGGCCTTGCCGAGGCGGTTTGCGAGGAAGCCCTGGGTGTCGCCGTCGGCGATGAAGCAGATGTCGTGCGAGTCGGGCTTCTTCGCGACCGCCAGACCCCTGCGCTCGGCCTCCGCGCGGATCTCGTCCTTGGTCGTCAGCGTGTCGCCGAGCGGGAACATCGCGTGCGCCAGCTGCTTGTCGTCCAGGACGCCGAGCACGTACGACTGGTCCTTGGCCATGTCGGAGGCGCGGTGCAGCTCGCGCGTGCCGTCCTCGTTCAGCACGACCGTCGCGTAGTGGCCGGTGCAGACCGCGTCGAAGCCGAGCGCCAGCGCCTTGTCCAGCAGGGCCGCGAACTTGATCTTCTCGTTGCAGCGCAGACAGGGGTTCGGGGTGCGGCCGGCCTCGTACTCGGCGATGAAGTCGTCGACCACGTCCTCACGGAAGCGGTCGGCGAGGTCCCAGACGTAGAACGGGATGCCGATCACGTCCGCGGCGCGGCGGGCGTCGCGGGAGTCCTCGATGGTGCAACAGCCCCGCGCGCCCGTGCGGAAGGATTGGGGGTTCGCGGAGAGCGCGAGGTGGACGCCGGTCACGTCGTGGCCCGCCTCGGCCGCGCGGGCGGCGGCTACGGCGGAGTCGACCCCGCCGGACATGGCGGCGAGGACGCGGAGGGGGCGGGAGGGCTGCGCGGTGTCAGTCATAACCCTTCCAGGGTACGGGGCGCGGGAACCAGGGCCCGCGGGTATCCGTTGTCGATCACATGGGACAGCGGAAGGCTCCGAAGGACGGCGACCGGAAGGTCGGGCGTCGCGCGTTGCTGATCGGTGGGACGGTGGCAGCGGCGGGCTCGGCCGTGCTGGCCCGCGACGAGCTCGCGCGGTTGTGGTGGCGGGTTCCCGGCGTGGAGAAGCCGCGCAAGGAGGGCGAGGTCGACTACGCCGGGGCGCGATGGGTGGCGGCGTCGGACGAGAACTGGCGGCGGGCGGACCGTCCCGACGACTACGGCGTGGACATGGTGATCATCCATGTCACCCAGGGCAGCTTCGACAGCGCGGTGAAGGTGTTCCAGGACCCGGAGCACGGTGCGGCCGCGCACTACATCGTCCGCAAGGACGGCCACATCACGCAGATGATCCGCGAGCTGGACGTGGCGTACCACGCGGGCAACCGCGACTACAACGAACGCAGTGTCGGCATCGAGCACGAGGGCTTCGTGGACCGGCCGCAGGACCTCACGGACGAGATGTACGAGGCCTCGGCGCGGCTCACGGCCCGAATATGCGCGCGCTACGACATCCCCGTCGACCGCGAGCACATCATCGGGCACGTGGAGGTGCCGGGGACCGACCACACGGACCCCGGGAAGCACTGGGACTGGGAGCGATACATGAAGCTCGTACGGGCGGCGCGTACGGCGCCCGCGTAGCGCCTGGCCTCGTCTGGCCTGTGTGAGCCCGGCCCGCCCCACGCAGCGGCCTACGTGAGCCGGGCCCGGCCTACGTGAGCCCGGCCTACGTGAGCCCGGCCGCCCGCGCTCGTTCCACGGCCGGCCCGATCGCCTTGGCGACCGCCTCGACGTCGGCCTCCGTGGAGGTGTGGCCGAGGGAGAAGCGGAGGGTGCCGCGGGCGAGGTCCGGGTCGGTGCCGGTGGCCAGGAGGACGTGGCTGGGCTGGGCGACGCCCGCGGTGCAGGCGGAGCCGGTGGAGCACTCGATGCCCTGGGCGTCGAGGAGCAGCAGCAGGGAGTCGCCCTCGCAGCCCGGGAAGGTGAAGTGCGCG
The DNA here is from genome assembly GCF_041261225.1 of Streptomyces sp. V4I8. Classification (GTDB taxonomy): domain Bacteria; phylum Actinomycetota; class Actinomycetes; order Streptomycetales; family Streptomycetaceae; genus Streptomyces. Next base: position 7,141,646 of record NZ_JBGCCN010000001.1, on the reverse strand, counting down.
TTGGCCGGGAGGCGGCCGCCGGGTGCCGGGTCGCCGCCGAGGATCGCGTCCGGGACCGCCGTACGGACCGCCTCGACCAGGGCGTCGCGCAGGGCGCCGATCTCGTGGGTGAACCATTCGCGCTGCTCGGCGGCGAGGCGGCCGGCGACCGCGAAGGAGGCGACGGCGGGGACGTCGAGGGTGCCGGAGCGGACGTGGCGCTCCTGGCCGCCGCCGTGCAGGACGGGGACGGGGGCGTACTCGCGGCCGAGGATCAGGGCGCCGATGCCGTACGGGCCGCCGATCTTGTGGCCGGAGACGGTCATCGCGGCGAGGCCGGAGGCGGCGAAGTCGACGGGGACCTGACCGAAGGCCTGGACCGCGTCGGCGTGCAGGGGGACGTCGAACTCCTTGGCCACGTCGGCCAGTTCACGGACCGGCATGACGGTGCCGATCTCGTTGTTGGCCCACATCACGGTGGCGAGGGCGACGTCGTGGGGGTTGCGGGCGATGGCCTCGCGCAGGGCGTCCGGGTGGACGCGTCCGTGGGAGTCGACCGGGAGGTACTCGACCGTGGCGCCCTCGTGCTCGCCGAGCCAGTGGACGGCGTCGAGGACGGCGTGGTGTTCGACGGGGCTGGCCAGGACGCGGGTGCGCGGGTTTGCCGGGTCGGCGTCGCGGCGGGACCAGTACAGGCCCTTGACCGCGAGGTTGTCGGCCTCGGTGCCGCCGGAGGTGAAGACGACCTCGCTGGGGCGGGCGCCGAGCGCTTCCGCGAGGGTTTCGCGGGCCTCCTCGACGGTGCGCCTCGCTCGGCGGCCGGATGCGTGGAGGGAGGACGCGTTGCCCGTGACGCTCAGCTGGGCGGTCAGCGCCTCTGCCGCCTCCGGGAGCATCGGGGTGGTCGCGGCGTGGTCGAGGTAAGCCATGGTGGCGACGATTCTACGTGGCCGCCGCGCTGGGCTCGGGCGGACGGTAGTGCCCTGCCTGCGTTGCCCTTGGCGTCGATCGCGTCTGCGGTCGGCTCACGGCCGCGGCTCGTCCCTGGCCGCTTGCCGTCGGCTGCCGACACCGCCTCCAGGAGCCCCTAGAAGCTCCAGGACAGCGTGTTGTCCATCTGCACGAACGCCAGCAGAACCAGCAGGTCGGCGACGCCCAGGCCCATGCCCAGGTACGCCCGGCCCCGGCGCTCGGTGCCGCACCACAGGGACACCGCGGCCAGGACGATGGCGGTCGGGCCGAGGAAGAGGTTGAAGACCAGCAGGCCGAGGAGGCCGAGGATGAAGGACGCCACGGCCATGCCGTCGGCGTCGCGGGTACGGGTGCGGGTGCCGGGGCGGCCGGTGGCCGGTGCGGTGAGTTGCATGGGTGTCAGCTCCTGAGAAGTCCGTGCGGTGCGGTGGGCGGGGGTCAGTTGCGCCGGGCGCGGCGCTCGCGGGCGGCGAAGATGCCCAGCCAGGCGGCGATCACGGCGGCGGCGACGACGGTGAAGGCGAGCGGTGCGTGGGCCACGGTGCCCAGCAGCACGCCCAGCAGCAGGAGTGCGGCGACGAGGAACAGCATGGGAATCGGGTCCCCCTCCGAGATCTCTCTGGTCGATCTCACTCGTTACGTTTCGGTGAACAGTTGTAGTAACAGTTGTTCACTGACTCCCAAGTCTAGCGCGCCCCACGGCTTTTCAATTCCAAAGAACAGTTGTTAACTGAATGGTATGAGTCACACCCTCGGTATCCGGCAGGCGCAGAAGCAGAAGACCCGGCAGGCGCTCCTGGACGCGGCGTTGGGTCTGCTGGAGGAGCAGAGCCTGAGCAGCCTGGGCCTGCGCGAGGTCACCCGCGCCGTCGGCGTCGCGCCGACCGCCTTCTACCGGCACTTCCGCTCCACCGCCGACCTCGGAGTCGCCCTCGTCGAGGAGGCGCTGGGCAGTCTGCATCCCATGATCCGCACGACCGTCTCCTCGGCCGGCGACAGCGACCAACGCATAGAGCGGGCCGTCGGGTTGATCGCCCACCACGTGGAGACGCAGCCGGCCCACGTCCGTTTCATCGCCCGTGAGCGGCACGGCGGGGTGCAGTCGGTACGCGAGGCCATCCAGGACCAGCTGGCCCGTTTCGCCGAGGAGGTCAAGGTCGCGCTCGCCAAGGACCCCGTCTCCGAGGGCTGGAGCGACGACGACCTCCTCATGCTGGCCAACCTCTACGTCGACCAGATGCTGATGACGGCTTCGCTGTTCCTGGACGTCCTGGAGGCGCCGGAGGAGGAGCGGCGGCACGTCGCCCAGGTCGCGACCCGCCAGATGCGGCTGATCAGCATCGGCCGGGAGCACTGGCTGGACTGAGCGCCGGCCGCGGGAAAGGGCGGCAACGCGAAGGGGCGGCACCCCCGTTCACCGGGAGTGCCGCCCCTGTCGTACGGCGTCCTGCGCCTGTCGTCTCGGGACCCGCGTCAGTCCTTGGTCGCCGACGCCGCGGCGCTCGGCGCGCCGCTGGGGGCCCCGCTGGGAGCCGCCCCGCCGCCCTGGCCGCCGCCCGGCCCGCCACAGCCGCCGCCCTGACCCCCGCCGGGGCCGCCCTGGCCACCCTGGCCGCCCTGGCCGCTGCCACCCGGGGCACCGGACGGCGCACCGCTCGGCGCACCGGACGCACCCGCGGACGGCGCGCCGGAGGGTGCCCCGCTCGGCATGCCCGAAGGCGCGCCGCTCGGCGCACCACTGGGAACACCGGACGGCTGCTGGCACGACGACTGCCGGCCGGAGTTGCCGCTGTTCGAGGTCGACGACGAGTCGCCGGACCCGCAGGCCGCCAGGGCCAGGGGCGAGAGCGCCAGCAGGGCCACGGCGGGGAGGAGACGCGCACGCTTCATGAGAGACAGCTCCATGGAAGATGAGGAAGTCCTGGGAGCGGAACTCAACCAACGCCGCTTAGGGCTTCCTTGAGGTCCTGCTGTCGACGGCCTGTGCGCCGGGCAAAGCGCACCTCAAGGCACCTCGCTGGCCTGCGCGTTTCCTCGGATCCTCACCCTACTCGCTGGGACAAGGCCGTGACAGAAGCGGCCGCTCGCGCCAGTTCGTCACGCACCTCGGGCGGGGAGACGACCTCCACCCGGTCCGAGAACTGGAGGAGTTGACGGGCCTCGCCGACAACGCCCAGCGAGAGACGGACGGTGGCCCAGTCGCCCTCGCCGTCACTCCCGTCCTCGGGAAGCGAGACCAGGGAGGACGCCATGAGCCTCAGGAACAGGTCGAGCCGGTCCCGTCGTACGCGCACCGTCACATCGATCCCGCCCGGCCGCTCCTCCACCTGGCGGCGCAACACCTCCCAGACGTCGGCGAGTTCGACACCCGGCCGCCGCCGCACGGCGTCGTCCAGAACGGCCGCCGACCGCACCCGGTCGGCGCGGAACAGCCGCGGTCTCCCCCGCCGGTCGGCGACCAGGTACCAGACGCCGGCCTTGGAGACCAGGCCGTACGGGTCGACGGTGTACGTCCGCGTCTCCTGCTCGCCGCTGTGCCGGTAGCGCAGCCTGAGGCGCCGGTCGGCGAAGACCGCGTCCTGCAACAGGTCCAGGTCCACGGCGGGTTGGGGGCCGCCCTTCCAGCGTGTGGCGTCGACGAGGATGCGGCGGGAGGTCACCTCGGCGGCCGGGCGGTGCGGGGCCGGCAGGGCCGCCATCACCTTGCGCAGCGCCGAACCGAGCGCCGCGTCCAGGCCCAGCGCGGCGTGCGCGCCCTGTGCGGCCAGGATGAACAGCGCGCGGGACTCGTCGGCGGTCAGGCCGGTGACGTCCGTACGGAATCCGGCGAGGAGCTCGATACCGCCGTGTCGCCCGCGCTCGGCGTAGACCGGGACGCCTGAGGTGGACAGGGCTTCCACGTCCCGGTAGATGGTGCGGACCGACACCTCCAGGCGCTCGGCGAGTTCCCTGGCCGGGACCCGGCCCCGGGTCTGGAGGAGCAGCAGGATCGACAGGAGGCGGTCGGACTTCACCCGACCACGATCTCAGCCCGCCACGGGGCCCGGCCCACGCCGGCCCCGGACACCCGTCAGCTCAGCCGGACCCGCGCCAGCTGCCTCGACTGTGCCACCAGGCGGTCCGCGCTGTCCCAGACCTCCGCGTCCTCCTCCAGGAAGCCCCCGGCCAGGTTGCGGGTCGTGATCGACACCCGCAGCGGACCGGGTGCCGGGCGGCACCGTATGTGGACGGTCAGTTCGACCGTCGGGACCCAGCCGGAGATGCCGATCTCGAAGGCGGTCGGAGGCAGGGCGTCGACCGCCAGCAGCAGGGAGAACGGGTCGGCGTCACGGCCGTCCGCCAGACCGAACCAGGCCCGCATCTCGCCCTTGCCCGAGGGCTGCCCGAGCGCCCAGCCCAGGGTGGCCGGGTCGAGCTTGAGCATCAGGCGGTCGGTGATGGCCGAGCTGCCGTCGACGGGGGCGGGGCCGTCCTCGGGACCGAAGCAGTGCTCCAGGGGCGGGAACGCCGGCGGCTTCGCCGTCGTACGGACGTCGTCCGGGAGGGTGTCGAGGTCGCCGTACGAGGCGAGGACGCGGATGCGCTCGACCTCGCGGCCCTGCTCGTCGTACTGGAAGAGCGAGGCCTGGCCGGTCGACAGCGTCCGGCCCGTGCGCACCACGTCCGTGCGGACCACCGCCGGGCCCGGCTGGGACGCCGTCAGATAGTGCGCGGAGATCGTGAACGGGTCGCCGTGCGGGAGGGCGTCCGCGAGGGCGCGGCCGAGGACGGCCAGCAGATAGCCGCCGTTGACGGCGCTGATGATGGTCCAGCCGGCGGAGAGGTCGATGTCGTAGACGCCGGGCTCGCGCCGGGTGAGCGCGGTGTCGCGGTCGAACTCGCTGTCGCCGATCGTGGCCCGCGGGGCCGTCGGGGCGGAGGCTGCTTCTGGCATGGATGAACGGTACAACAGCCAACTACTAAGCGGTAGCTTTTCTCTCCGAGCCATGGCCCGGGTGTGAGCAACTTTTCGGTAAGTGTCCCCGCTCGTCCGAAACCCGGAGCCCGCTCTCCCCCTCTATGAGGACATGAGTCTCACCGGGACCCCGTTCCTCTACACGCTGATCGCGCTGTGCGTCGTCGCCGTCGCGCTGCCGCTGGTCCTCTGGTCGCGGGTGTGCGGACCCAAGGTCGTGCGGGCCGCCGCCCGCGTGCTGATGCTGCTGTTCGCCCAGGGCACCGCGGTCGCCCTGGTCTTCACCATGGTCAACAACTCCAACCAGCTGTACGACAACTGGGGCGACCTGCTCGGCACCAGCGACCATGTCCACCAGGCCGCCGACCTCGGCGCGAGCGGTACGGGCGGGATCGCCCTGGAGCAGCTGCCCAAGGTCCGCCAGGCCTTCGAGCCGGCCAAGGGACCGGGCATGCGCGGGGAGGGCGGGGTGCTCACCACCCAGCTCAAGGGCCGGGTCTCCGGGGTGCACGCCGAGGTCAACGTCTGGCTGCCGCCGCAGTACCGCGACCCCGCCTACCGTGATCACAAGTTCCCGGTCGTCGAGGTGCTGCCGGGCTATCCGGGCTCGTCGAAGGCGTGGTACGGGACGATGGACGCGCCGCAGCAGCTGGCGCCGCTGATGCGCAGCGGTCAGATCGAGCCGTTCATCATCGTCTCGCCGCGCACCACACTGCTGCCCGGCAAGGACACCGGCTGCGCGAACATCCCGGGCAAGGTGAACGCCGACAGCTGGCTCAGCGTCGACGTGCCGAAGATGGTCATGGACAACTTCCGCGCCCAGGCGGCGCCGGACGGCTGGGCGGTCGCCGGGTACTCGGCGGGCGCGCACTGCGCGGCGAAGCTGGCCGTCGCCCACCCCGACCGCTACCGGGCCGCGGTCAGCATGTCCGGCTACAACGACCCCGTCGCCGTACCCCAGTCGCTGGCCGGCCGGTCCCCGGCCCTGCGGGCGGCGAACAACCCGTACGTCCTCCTCAAGGAGTCCCGTGTCCCGCCGCGCGTCGCGCTCTATCTGTCCGGTCAGCCCAAGGACGGGTACGAGGCGGCCATGGCGATCAAGCGGGTCGCGAAGGCGCCCACGACAGTGAACGTCGTGTTCATCCCGAGCAGCGCGGGCGGGCACACCATGGCGCTGTGGAAGCCGCAGGTGATCCCGGCCTTCCGCTGGCTGACCGAGGTCATGGGGACGCACCAGGTGCGTACGGCGCCGGGCTCCGGCGGCACTATTCCTCTCGCACCGTCGACCGCCGGTTCCAGGCCCGCGGAGCTCGCCAGTGGTAGCGCATCGCGAGCAGCCGCAGCACGAAGGCCGTGACCACCGCCAGCCCGCTGGTGAACGGGTTCAGGGCGTCGTAGTGGAGACACAGGACGACCATCGTGGAGCCGACGATCGCCGGGACCGCGTACAGGTCGCGGTCCCAGCGCAGCAGTGACGGCACCTCGTTGGCCAGGACGTCCCGCAGCACGCCACCGCCCACAGCGGTCGCCATCCCGAGACAGGCGGACGCCGTGAGGTTGAGGCCGTAGTCGTACGCCTTCGTCGTCCCGGCGACGCAGAACAGGCCGAGGCCCGCCGCGTCGAAGACGTTCACACCGGTCTGGATCCGCTCCACGTGCGGGTGGAGGAAGACCACCAGGAGCGCGGCGAGCAGCGGGGTGAGGAAGTACCCCAGATCCGTGAAGGCGGCCGGGGGTACGGCGCCGATGACCACGTCCCGGAACAGCCCGCCGCCCAGGGCGGTGACCTCGGCGAGGACGGCGATGCCGAAGACGTCGAAGTTCTTGCGGACCGCCAGCAGGGCGCCGGAGATGGCGAAGACGAAGATGCCGATCAGGTCGAGCGTGTGCTGGACGGACGGGCTGAACAATTGCTGGAGCACCCGTACATTCTCACGCAGCCAAAGGCCCCCACCTTGCAAAAGAAGGCGGGGGCCTGAGCGCGGTTACTTGCTCTCGTCCGTGGGCGACTCTTCGGACGGCTCCGTGGACGACTTGGCGGACGGTTCCGTCGACGACTTCACGGGTGCTTCCGCGGCCCCTTCGGCAGCCGCCGACTTCGCCGGCGCCTCGTCCGGCACCAGCTCCGCGGCCTCCTTGGCCACCGACAGCAGCACCGTGTCCTGCGGCTGCTGGTCCTCGAAGTCCTCCGGGTGGTGGCAGGCCACCCGCTGCCCCGGACGCAGCTCCGCCAGCGGCGGCTCCGTCGTCCGGCAGACCTCCGTCGCCTTCCAGCACCGCGTGTGGAAGCGGCAGCCGCTCGGCGGGGCGATCGGCGAGGGCACGTCACCTCGCAGCAGGATGCGCTCACTCTTGGCCGTGCGCCGCTTCGGGTCCGGGATCGGCACCGCCGACAGCAGGGCCTTGGTGTACGGGTGCATCGGCGACGCGTACAGCGCGTCCCGTTCGGCCAGCTCCACGATCTTGCCGAGGTACATCACCGCGATGCGGTCCGAGACATGGCGTACGACGGACAGGTCGTGCGCGATGATCACGTAGGTCAGCCCGAGCTCGTCCTGGAGGTCGTCCATCAGGTTCACGACCTGCGCCTGGATCGACACGTCGAGCGCGGAGACCGGCTCGTCGGCCACGACCATCCGGGGCTTCAGGGCGAGCGCGCGGGCGATGCCGATGCGCTGGCGCTGACCGCCGGAGAACTCGTGCGGGTAGCGGTTGTAGTGCTCGGGGCTCAGGCCCACCAGCTCAAGGAGCCGCTGGACCTCCTTCTTGACGCCGCCCTCGGGTTCGACGCCCTGCAGCCGGAACGGTGCCGAGACGATGCTGCCGATGGTGTGCCGGGGGTTCAGCGAGCCGTACGGGTCCTGGAAGATCATCTGCACGTCGCGGCGGAGCGGGCGCATGCCGCTCGTGCTCAGGTGCGTGATGTCCGTGCCGTCGAACTCGATCCTGCCGCCGGACGGCTCCAGCAGCCGGGTGATGAGCCGGCCCATGGTCGACTTGCCGCAGCCGGACTCGCCGACGACGCCGAGGGTCTCCCCGCGGCGCACCTCGAAGTCGATGCCGTCCACGGCCTTGACCGCGCCGACCTGCCGCTGCAGCAGGCCCTTCTTGATGGGGAAGTGCTTGACCAGGCCCTCGACCTTGAGCAGCGGTTTCTCGTCGTCGGCCGACCCGGCTTTCACGGCCGCCGTCCCGGCCCCGGTCTCAGTCTCGCTCACAGCTTCGGCGCAATCTCTTCGGTCCAGATCCGGGTACGGTCCTCCGGCGACAGGTGGCAGGCGGTGAAGTGCCTGCTGCCGACCTCGCGCAGTTCGGGGCGCTCGGTGCGGGTGATCCCGCCCTTGGGGACGTCCGCGTACGGGCAGCGCGGGTTGAACGCGCAGCCCGTGGGGACGTTGATGAGGCTCGGCGGCTGCCCCTTGACCGGGATGAGCCGGTCGGTCTGCTCGCGGTCGATGCGCGGCATCGAGCCGAGCAGGCCCCAGGTGTAGGGGTGCGACGGCTCGTAGAAGATCTTGTCGACCGGGCCGCGTTCCACACAGCGTCCGCCGTACATCACGAGGATGTCGTCGGCGATCTCGGCGACCACCCCGAGGTCGTGCGTGATGATGACGACCGCGGAGCCGAACTCCTTCTGCAGATCCCGGATCAGGTCGAGGATCTGCGCCTGCACGGTCACGTCGAGCGCGGTGGTCGGCTCGTCCGCGATCAGCAGTTCGGGGTTGTTCACCAGCGCCATGGCGATCATGGCGCGCTGCCGCATACCGCCGGAGAACTCGTGCGGGTACATGTCCACGCGCTTGTTCGGCTCCGGGATGCCGACGCGGTCGAGGAGTTCGACGGCCCGGCGGCGGGCGGTCTTCTTGTCGGCCTTGTTGTGGACCCGGTACGCCTCCACGATCTGGTTGCCGACCGTGTAGTACGGGTGCATGGCGGACAGCGGGTCCTGGAAGATCATCGCCATCTCGCGGCCACGCAGCCGGCGCACCTCGTCGGGACTGGCCGAGACGAGTTCCTTGCCGTCGAGCCAGATCTCGCCGGACATCTGCACGTTCTTGCCGCGGTTGCCCAGTCGGTGCAGGCCCATGATGGCCAGCGAGGTCACGGACTTGCCGGAGCCGGACTCGCCCACGATGCCGAGGGTGCTGCCCTTCTCCAGCTGGAAGGAGAGCCCGTCCACCGACTTGACCAGGCCGTCGTCGGTCGGGAAGTGCACCTTGAGGTCGCGCACTTCGAGGAACGCCCGCGGTGGCTCGCCGGCACGTACGGGCTCGCCCACGGCGGCCCCGGTCTTGGTCAGGTCGGTCACGACAGCCTCACCCGCGGGTCGATCGTGGCGTACAGCAGGTCCACCACAAGGTTCATGAAGACGACGAAGAACGCCGCGAGCAGGGTCACCCCGAGGATCGGGGGCAGGTCGTTGGCGGTGATCGCCTGGACCGCGTACTCACCGATGCCGTGCAGGGAGAACACCGTCTCGGTGATGACGGCACCGCCGAGCAGCAGCCCGATGTCCATGCCGAAGACCGTCACCAGCGGCGTCAGCGCGGCCCGCAGACCGTGTCGGACGACGACCTTGCGCTCGCGCAGGCCCTTGGCCCGAGCGGTTCGGATGTAGTCCTCGTTCATTGTCTCCAGCATGCCCGAGCGGGTCAGCCGGGCGTAGATGGCCGAGTAGAGCAGGGCCAGCGAACACCACGGCAGGAACAGGGTGTTGGCCCACTGGGAGGGGTTCTCGGTGAAGGGGACGTACGTTCTGCCGAAGATCTCCAGCTTGTAGCTGAACAGCAGCAGCGCCAGCTGCCCGGTGAAGAACATGGGCAGGGAGACGCCCGCCAGGGCCACGCCCATGGCGGACCGGTCGAAGAACGAGCCCGGCCTGAGCGCCGAGATGACACCGGCCGCGATACCGCCGACCAGCCACATCACGGCGGCGCCGAGCGCCAACGAGAGGGTGACCGGCAGCCGTTCGGTCAGCTGGGGCCAGACCTCGATGTGGTCCTTGAAGGAGTAGCCGAAGCACGGGGCATCACAGCGGACCGTGGTGGGGCCGAGGTCGTACGTGGCGCCGGAGACGATCCCCTTGATGAACTCCCAGTACTGGACGTAGACCGGCTGGTCGAGACCGAGGTTCGCCTTGACCGCCGCGATGTCCTCGGGGGTGGGGTTCTTGCCGATGTACTGCTGTGCCAGCTGGTCGGCGGTCTGCCCTGCGAGTTTCGGCAGGATGAAGAAGATGCCGAAGGTGACCGCGGTGACGACGAGCAGCAGGACCAGTGCCGCGATCGTCCGGCGGATGATGTACGAGATCACGAGGACCGGCGCCGGCGCCCGCGGATGACGAAGTCCGCGGGCGCCAATGCCTTCACCTGCCTTCCGGGGCTACTTCTCGGCGGTGCCGACGTTGAGGTAGTCGTACTGACCGCTGAAGGCGGACGTCGACACCAGGTTGGTGGCGTGCGGCGTGCGGTACAGCAGGACCTTGAAGTAGGTCAGCGGCACGATGGCGGCCTGCTCCATGACCTTCTGGTCGACCTCGGTGTACGCCTTGGTGCGGGCGGACTCGTCGGTGTTGCCGATCGCGTCGTCCAGCAGCTTGTTGATCTCGGGGTTGTCCAGCTGGGACAGGTTGGTGTTACCGGACTGGCTGATGGCCTTGCCGTGCGCGATCTGCTGCAGGAAGCCGTAGCCGGTGGGCCAGTCGGCGCCCCACTGCATCATCATCAGACCGATGTTGTTCTTCTCGTCGAACTTGGGCACGCCCGCGTAGTCGGAGAAGTACTTGCCGGACGGGTACTGCTTGATGTCCGCGTCGATGCCGACCTTCTTCAGCGCGCCGACGATCGCGGTGGCCGCGTCGACCTCGCCCTGCCGGTCGGTGCGGGCCGAGATGGAGGTCTTGAAGCCGCCCTCCTTGCCACAGGCCTTCAGGTGCTCCTTGGCCTTGGCCACGTCACCCTTGCTGCCCTTGGTGGCGTACAGGTCGGCCTTCTCGTAGCCCGAGACGTCGGTGGGCAGGACGGTGGTGGCGATGTCACCGCGGATCGGTCCGCCCATCGCGGTCTGCACGGCGGTCTTGTCGATCGCGTACTCGACGGCCTTGCGGCACTCGACATTGTTGAACGGCGCCAGCTTGGTGTTGATCGCCGCGTAGATCAGGCGACCGCCGAGCGCGTTGTCCGTGTTGGCCATCTCGGCCTTCTTGCCCAGGATCTGCGCCTGGGTCTGCGCGTCGACACCGGTGCCCTGGATGTCGATCATGGTGGCCCCGGACATCACGTCCTTGTCGATCGTGGCCTTGTTGACCTTGAGGTTCACCACGATCTTGTCCGGGTACTGCTTGCGCAGCGGGTCCGTCTTGGCGTCCCACTCGGGGTTGCGGACCAGGACGATCTGCTTGCCCTCCTCGTACTTCTCGAACTTGTACGAGCCGGAGGAGACGACCTTCTTGGTGTAGTCCACACCCGTGTCCTTGGCCCGCGGCACGGGGGCCGTCTGCGGGGCGCTGACGAGGTAGTCGAACTCGGAGAAGGACTTGTTCAGGTGGAAGACGATCGTGTGGTCGTCCGGGGTCTCGATGGACGAGATGCCCTTTTCACTCTTGTCCTTGTAGGGGCCCTTGTAGTCGTCCGGGTTGTCCAGCAGGTTCTGGAAGTAGTTGGGGCCCAGGGAGAGCACGTCACGCGCGAAGTTCGAGCGCTCCACCGCGTACTTGACGTCCTTGGAGGTGACCGCGGTGCCGTCCTCGTACTTGACGCCCTGGCGGATCTTGTACGTCCAGGTCTTGCCGTTGTCGCTGGGCGTGCCCTTGCCCTCGGCGAGGTCCGGGACGAGTTCGTTGCCCGCCTCACCGGGAGCGGGCTTGAAGGTCATCAGGGGACGCGCGTAGAGGCGGCTGAAGTTGTAGCCGTAGGCGTAGTACATGTTGCCCGGGTCCAGGGACTCGGGAGCGTCGGAGCTCGCGTAGGTGACCGTGCCGCCCTTGTGGGTAGAGGCGTTCACCACTCCCTTGGTCGCGGCGTTCGCGCCGGCGCCCTTGGGCGTGTCGGTGCCGTCGTCGGCCTTGCTGCAGCCCGCGAGAAGCAGGCCGGCGCTACTGGCGACCGCAACTGCGGCCATTGCTGACCTTCGCATGATGGTCGGATTCCCCTTCGTAGGTGGACACTTGGGTGGGACGTCGGGTCGCAGTGGATGTCGCGACCGCGGACGTCAGCGGCTGCGGGGGTCGAGTGCGTCCCGGAGGCCGTCACCGAGGAGGTTGAAGGCCAGCACCGTGATGAAGATCGCCAGGCCGGGAACGATCATGTACTGCGGGTCGACCTCGAAGAAGTCGACGGCCTGGTTGAGCATTCCTCCCCAGGACGCCTGGGGCGGCTGGATACCCACACCGAGGAAACTCAGTGAGGCTTCGAAGAGGATGTTCGTCGGGATGAGCAGCGTCGAGTAGACGATGATCGGCGCGACGAGGTTGGGCAGCAGTTCCTTGAAGAGGATGTACGGGCCGCCGGCCCCCATCCCCCGGGAGGCGTCCACGAACTCCCGCTCGCGCAGGGCCAGGGTCTGACCGCGCACGATGCGTCCCATGTACGGCCAGTTGAAGAAGCCGATCACGAAGATCAGGACGGAGATGTGCAGGGGCAGCCCTTCGAGGCCGAAGGCGCCGCCCTGGAGCGTCGCGGAGATGGCGATGGCGAAGAGCAGCAGCGGGAACGCGAGGAAGGTGTCCATGAGCCGGCTGACGACGGTGTCGACGCGTCCGCCGTAGTAGCCGGCGATGAGGCCGAGCACCGTGCCGATCACGTTGGACAGGATCGTCGCGCCGAAGGCCACGACCAGGGAGACCCAGGAGCCCTCCAGGATGCGCGCGAGGATGTCCCGGCCGAACTTCGGCTCGACACCCAGCGGGTGGTCCCAGCTCATCCCGCCGAAGTCACCCTTGGGCAGCGAGGTGTTGGGGTCGATCAGGTCCTGGTGGAAGGCGTTGGGGTCGAGCCCCAACAGCGACTGCAGCGGGCGGGACAGGGCCGCCACGAGGATGAGCAGCACGACAACGATGCCGCCCGCCACCGCGACCTTGTCGCGCTTGAAACGGGTCCAGGCGATCTGCCCGAGTGACCGGCCCTCGATCTTCTGGGCCTCGACCCCCTTCAGCACGGCCTCCGGCTGGGCGTCGGCCTGCGATCCGGTGGTCTCGATCGGTGCCGTCACGGTACGTCTGACCCCTCTCGGCCGACGGTTGCCGGCCCCCTGGCTGCCGCTTGTAGCGGTTGCTCCAACTCGCACACAGGACCTACCGGTCCGTGTCTTGCGGGGAGTCTTCAACGCTTTGGCGATCTGTTGCCAGAGCTGGCGAGGAAAGTATGCGCAACCGTGATGCTGTCTGCGGGGTTCCGTTATCCGAACAGTGGGTAACGGCGGTCGGACGCTCGCCAGTCGGGGCGTATAAGGACGGACCGGGACCTTCCGATCACATCTACGCGCGGAGATTCACCTGCGAAACCGCAGTCAGCAACCCTTTGCGCCTACGACAGCCGGGGCGCCGACTGATCGGTAGGTTAGCCCACGAATGATCAGTAACTGCCCTGTGGCGGTGGGTAGCCGTAGCCGGCCGCCGGCGCCTGCACCGGGGCGGTGGCGTGTGCCTCACGGTCGTAGAACGGTCGGGCGGTCGCCCGCATCCACATGGCGACCGGGTCGTCCTCGTCGGACATCGCCACGGTCGACACCGGCAGCCCGTCCGGGACCGCGCCGATCGACTGCAGCATCATCGAGCGCACCGAGTCGACGGCGGGCGGACTGGTGTCGTAGACGTCGAGCCCGATCGCGAGATACGGCGCGCCGAGCGCCGGCTGGACCCAGGCGCGGCGCAGCGAGCGGACCGCCGGGGTGCGGTGGGCGTTCTGCGTGAGCAGGGCGTAGAACTGCGGGATCTCGATGCCGGGCTCCGCCAGCCGGAGCGGGCCGGCCGGCTGGCGGTCCAGGCCTGTGGCGATGCGGCGCAGGTCGAGCCAGGGGATGCCGACGCCGCCGCCCGGGGCGTGCGGATTCAGCCAGAGGCCGTAGTGGTCGGGGTAGAGGGTGCGGGCCACGTCGACTCCGTCGACCACCTCGTAGCTGCGGTTCCAGCCGCTGGCCGACAGCTCCTGGGCGGAGGTGACGCACGGGGCGTAGCCGTAGCCCTCGACCTCCATGTTTCCGTACTGGGCGTCCGGGGAGCCTGCCTGGCCGTGCCACAGCAGCATCCAGACCTGGCCGGAGGACGGGGTCGCGAGCGCGCGCAGGAGGGCCTCGTAGGCGTCGTAGCGCCCGGGCGTCACCTGGCGCAGCATGTGCTCGACCTGTCCGGTCGAGGTGGTGCCGCTCGCGCTCACCTTTTACCGCCCCTTCGGGAATTCTGGCTTTGAGCCAAGCTTAGGCGCTCCGCTTGGAGAGCCGGATAGAGCTCGGGACTGGATGTGGTCTGCGGGCTGCGGGTTCGTGGGGGCCGATCGCGCAGTTCCCCGCACCCCTTTCCGGGGCGCTGCCCCAGGGACGTTCAATAGCCCCGCTGGTAGAAGGGGCGGACCCGCTGGCGCATCCAGTCGATCACCGGGTCCTGGGCCACGTCCAGGAGGACGAGGTTGACCGGCCAGGGGATCGGGGTGTGGGTCAGGGCCCGGGCGAGGGCGTTCATGGGGGCCGCGCGCAAGTCGCCCTCCCAGTGGGAGAGTTCGACGCCTATGAACATCACCGGGGCGGCAGTCTCGATCGACGCCAGGCAGCGGCGGGCGGTCGTGACGACACCGGTGGCGGCGAACTCGGCCGACGCCGCCGCGAGGAAGTCGACCGGTTCGTCCTGCCAGTCGGGCTCGTAGAGCTTGACGCGGCCGCCTGAGGTGAGGCCGTCCAGCGGGGTGCGGCCCACGCGGCAGAGTTCGGCCACCGCGGCCGGCGGCAGGGGCACGCCGACCACGCCGTCGGGGTTCACGGCGATGCCCGCGTACGGGGGCAGGCCGCGGGCGAACTCCACGGCGGGGGCGATGGTGTACGACATATGGGAGCCGACGACCTGACGGAACTGTTCCTCGGAGCTGAAGACCGGGACGTACGCCTGGCCCCCGATCTCCACCGTCGGCAGGTCCAGCGGGCCGCTGTCCGGGCCGCCGCCGCTGGGCAGCGGCACCCAGACGAAGCTGCGGCCCAGCACCTCGATGATCCGGCCGCCGGCCGAGGGTAGGCCGAGGGAGGCCGAGAGCACCTCCTCCAGCTCGTTGCCGGGCCAACCACCGTGCGGATGGAGGTGCGTCTGTGCCGGGAAGTCCGCGGGAAGATCCGCTGGGAAGTCCATCTGCTCTCAACCGCCTGCTGTGAACCGCTGCCGTGAACCGCTGCCGTAGCTCAAAAGGCTAGCGGGTGGACACCCCGCGCAGGTCTACGGCCGCCCAGGACGGTTGCTAGCCCGCGAAGCCGATCCGGCGCAGGGCGTCCGCCGCCTCCCGGTCGATCAGTACCGCCGAGCCGCAGCCCTGGGGCAGGTGGCCCTGCTCCACCGAGGTCAGCAGGTGGGCCGCCGCCCTGCGGTGGCGCAGGAAGGCGTACCGCGAGACGCCTCGGCCGCGCTCGCGCTGGCCCTCCAGGGCCGTGCCCGGGTCGACGTCGAGCAGCAGCAGATGCAGGCTGCCGCCGCGGCGGCGGGCCTCGCGGGCCAGCCAGCCGCGCACCCAGGCCTGCGTACCGCAGTCATGCACGACGACACCCTCGCCGGAGCGCACCGCGCGGCGCAGTCCGGCGTAGTGCGCGAGGCGGACCAGGGGGCGGTAGACGGCGTAGGGGAGGAAGCGGGGCATGCGGGCGTCCCAGCGGTCCCGGGTGTCCTGGGAGTCGATGCGGGCACCCTTCACCGTCCGCCTCATCAGCGTGGACTTCCCGCTTCCGGGCAGGCCGGTGATCACAACGAGGTCCTGAGGGCCGAAGAGCAGCGCGCGTGGACTGCGGCCGGAGCGCTCGCGCAGATCACGGACCACGGGTGCGAGGCACGTGCCGCGGGCTTCGGCCGCCGGGGCCACGGGCTGCTTGGGCAGCGCCATGCCCGAGGTCGTGGCGTACGCCGTAGTGCGGTTCACCGTCATCGTCCTCCTCCGGGGTCAGGATTCCCCATCCCCACTGAGCGTAAAGAGAAGGTAATGGATGATCTCTCGCATTTTCGTTCACTTCCTGCCACAAGCCGGTTACAGACGCGGCCTGCCGTTGACGAGCGTGGCGTGCAATGATGTCCGCGCCAACTGCATACCGGCCGTTTGAATCCGCGCGGGAGAGTCCCCAGCAGTCCATCGCTGGGGCGCCGAAGGAGCAAGTCCCTCCCTTGAATCTCTCAGGCCCCGTTACCGCGCGGGCGAGGCACATCTGAAAAGCGGGCCGCTCCGTCTCCGCGCGAGACGCGCGGCCCCACCCAAGGTGCAAGCCGTGATCGTCCCTGTGGCGGTCGTGGCGAACCTCTCAGGTTCCGATGACAGATGGGGAGGACCGACCTCGCCCGTCATGCCTTGGGAGACATCCGTCCGATGAGCAGTACAGAACTCCGTCACACCGCGCTCGATGCCACGCATCGCTCGCTCGGCGCGACGATGACCGACTTCGCCGGCTGGGACATGCCCCTCCGGTACGGCTCCGAGCGCGACGAGCACAACGCCGTGCGGACGAAGGCCGGGCTCTTCGACCTCTCCCACATGGGCGAGATCACCGTCACCGGCCCGCAGGCCGCCGCCTTCCTGAACCACGCCCTGGTCGGCAACATCGCCTCCGTCGGCGTCGGCCGCGCCCGCTACACCATGATCTGCCAGGCCGACGGCGGCATCCTCGACGACCTGATCGTCTACCGGCTCGCCGACGCCGAGGCCGGGTCTCCTCACTACATGGTCGTCGCCAACGCCTCCAACGCCCAGGTCGTGCTGGACGCGCTGACCGAGCGGGTGGCCGGCTTCGACGCCGAGGTCCGCGACGACCGGGACGCGTACGCGCTGCTCGCGGTCCAGGGCCCCGAGTCCCCGGGCATCCTGAAGTCGCTGACCGACGCCGACCTCGACGGCCTGAAGTACTACGCCGGCCTGCCCGGCACCGTCGCCGGCGTCCCCGCCCTCATCGCGCGCACCGGCTACACCGGCGAGGACGGCTTCGAGCTGTTCGTGAAGCCCGAGCACGCCGTCGAGCTGTGGCAGGCGCTGACCAAGGCGGGCGAGGGCGTCGGCCTGGTCCCCTGCGGGCTGTCCTGCCGGGACACGCTGCGCCTGGAAGCGGGCATGCCGCTGTACGGCCATGAGCTGACGACCTCCCTGACCCCCTTCGACGCCGGGCTCGGCCGGGTGGTGAAGTTCGAGAAGGAGGGCGGCTTCGTGGGGCGCGAGGCGCTCGCCGAGGCCGCCGACCGTGCCTCGCAGAACCCGCCGCGCGTCCTCGTCGGCCTGGTCGCCGAGGGGCGTCGCGTCCCGCGCGCCGGGTACCCGGTCGTCGCCGGCGGCGAGGTCATCGGCGAGGTCACCTCCGGTGCGCCCTCCCCCACGCTGGGCAAGCCCATCGCGATGGCGTACGTCGACGCGGCGCACTCGGCGCCGGGCACGGCCGGGGTCGGCGTGGACATCCGCGGCAGCCATGAGCCGTACGAGGTCGTGGCGCTGCCCTTCTACAAGCGGCAGAAGTAGCGCCGCACGGAGAGACTGGCCCAGAAGTCCGGCCAGGAAGCAGCGACCGACAGCGGCCCGTGCGTGACCCTGCGCACATCCGCGCTGCTCACACACGTTCCCAGCAGTCCCCCATTCATCACCACTCCCGCGCGTACAGGAGAATTCAGGCCATGAGCAACCCCCAGCAGCTGCGCTACAGCAAGGAGCACGAGTGGCTGTCGACCGCCGAGGACGGCGTCTCGACGGTCGGCATCACCGAGTTCGCGGCCAACGCGCTCGGCGATGTCGTCTACGCCCAGCTTCCCGAGGTCGGCTCGACGGTGACCGCGGGTGACACCTGCGGTGAGCTGGAGTCGACCAAGTCGGTGTCCGACCTGTACTCCCCGGTCACCGGCGAGGTCACCGAGATCAACGAGGACGTGGTGAACGACCCCGCGCTGGTGAACTCCGCCCCCTTCGAGGGCGGCTGGCTGTTCAAGGTACGCGTCACGGAGGAGCCGGCCGACCTGCTCTCCGCCGACGAGTACGTCGCCCACACCGCCGGCTGAGGAGTCGTAGCCCCTATGTCTGCCCCCATCTCTGACAAGTCGCTTCTGAACACCCCCCTGCACGAGCTGGACCCGGCCGTCGCCGCCGCGCTCGACGCCGAGCTGGAGCGCCAGCAGTCCACCCTGGAGATGATCGCCTCCGAGAACTTCGCGCCGGTCGCGGTCATGGAGGCCCAGGGCTCGGTCGCCACCAACAAGTACGCCGAGGGCTACCCGGGCCGGCGCTACTACGGCGGCTGTGAGCACGTCGACGTCGCCGAGCAGATCGCCATCGACCGGGTCAAGGAGCTGTTCGGCGCCGAGTACGCCAACGTCCAGCCCCACTCGGGTGCCTCCGCCAACCAGGCCGCCCTGTTCGCGCTGGCCCAGCCCGGCGACACCATCCTCGGCCTGGACCTGGCCCACGGCGGCCACCTCACCCACGGGATGCGGCTGAACTTCTCCGGCAAGCAGTTCAAGGTGGTCCCGTACCACGTGGACTCCGCCACCGGTCTGGTCGACATGGCCGAGGTCGAGAGGCTCGCCAAGGAGCACCGGCCGAAGGTGATCATCGCCGGCTGGTCGGCGTACCCGCGGCAGCTGGACTTCGCGGAGTTCCGGCGGATCGCCGACGAGGTCGAGGCGTACCTGTGGGTCGACATGGCGCACTTCGCCGGACTGGTCGCGGCCGGGCTGCACCCGAACCCGGTCGAGTACGCCGATGTGGTCACGTCCACGACGCACAAGACCCTGGGCGGCCCGCGCGGCGGCATCATCCTGGCGAAGAAGGACTTCGCGAAGAAGCTGAACTCGTCCGTCTTCCCGGGCTTCCAGGGCGGCCCCCTGGAGCACGTGATCGCGGCCAAGGCGGTCTCCTTCAAGGTCGCCGCGAGCGAGGAGTTCAAGGAGCGCCAGCGACGCACGGTCGAGGGCGCGAGGATCCTCGCGGAGCGGCTGACGGCCGCCGACGCCCGTGAGGTGGGCGTGAACGTGCTCTCCGGTGGCACGGACGTGCACCTGATCCTGGTCGACCTGCGGGAGTCGGAGCTGGACGGCCAGCAGGCCGAGGACCGGCTCCACGAGGTCGGCATCACGGTCAACCGCAACGCCGTCCCGAACGACCCGCGCCCGCCGATGGTGACGTCGGGCCTGCGCATCGGCACCCCGGCCCTGGCCACCCGCGGCTTCACGGCCGAGGACTTCGCCGAGGTCGCGGACGTCATCGCCGAGACGCTGAAGCCGTCGTACGACACGGACGCCCTGAAGGCCCGGGTCAGGGCCCTGGCCGCCAAGCACCCGCTGTACCCCGGTCTGAACAAGTAGTCCCTTTTTGTGGGGTGTCCCGCACACTCGTAGGTGAGCGGGACACCCCACGCCCTGTTCCACCTCGTATTGAGGAGTCCCCCCGTGGCCATCTCGGTCTTCGACCTGTTCTCGATCGGCATCGGCCCGTCCAGCTCCCACACGGTCGGCCCGATGCGCGCGGCACGCATGTTCGCCCGCCGCCTGCGCAACGAGGGTCTGCTGGACTCCGTCGCCGCCGTACGAGCCGAGCTGTACGGCTCCCTGGGCGCCACCGGCCACGGCCACGGCACCCCCAAGGCGGTGCTGCTCGGCCTGGAGGGCGCCTCGCCGCGCACGGTGGACGTGGAGTCGGCGGACGAGCGGGTCGAGGCGATCAAGGAGGCGGGCGTCCTGCGTCTGCTCGGCGAGCGCGAGATCCCGTTCTCCTTCGACGACGACCTGGTCCTGCACCGCCGTAAGGCACTCCCCTACCACGCGAACGGCATGACCGTCCGGGCGTTCGACGCGTCCGGGGCGGAGCTGCTGTCGAAGACCTACTACTCGGTGGGCGGCGGTTTCGTCGTCGACGAGGACGCGGTCGGCGAGGACCGCATCAAGCTGGACGACACGGTCCTGAAGTACCCCTTCCGCACGGGCGACGAGCTGCTGCGCCTGACGAACGAGACGGGTCTGTCGATCTCGGCGCTGATGCTGGAGAACGAGCGGGCCTGGCGCACGGAGGAGGAGATCCGCGCGGGCCTGCTGGAGATATGGCGGGTCATGCGGGAGTGCGTGTCGCGCGGCATGGCCCGCGAGGGCATCCTGCCGGGCGGCCTGAAGGTCCGCCGCCGGGCGGCCAACACGGCCCGGAAGCTGCGCTCCGAGGGCGACCCGAAGGCGCTCGCCATGGAGTGGATCACGCTGTACGCGATGGCCGTGAACGAGGAGAACGCGGCGGGCGGCCGCGTGGTCACCGCCCCGACGAACGGCGCCGCCGGCATCATCCCGGCGGTCCTGCACTACTACATCAACTTCGTGCCGGGCGCCGACGAGGACGGAGTGGTCCGCTTCCTGCTGGCCGCCGGCGCCATCGGCATGCTCTTCAAGGAGAACGCGTCCATCTCCGGCGCCGAGGTCGGCTGCCAGGGCGAGGTCGGTTCGGCCTGCTCGATGGCGGCGGGCGCGCTGGCGGAGGTGCTCGGCGGCTCCCCCGAGCAGGTCGAGAACGCCGCCGAGATCGGCATGGAACACAACCTCGGCCTGACCTGCGACCCGGTCGGCGGCCTCGTCCAGATCCCGTGCATCGAACGCAACGGCATGGCCGCGGTGAAGGCGGTCACGGCGGCGCGGATGGCCATGCGGGGGGACGGCTCGCACAAGGTGTCCCTGGACAAGGTCATCAAGACCATGAAGGAAACCGGCGCCGACATGTCGGTGAAGTACAAGGAGACGGCGCGGGGCGGGCTGGCGGTGAACATCATCGAGTGCTGAGGGAATGGGCCCTGACCAGCGCGTTCGTGTCTTTCAGCGCTGTCGGGGCTTTCCCTGCTTACGCGGTGGAAAGTCCCTGGGACATACGTGAAAGTCCCTGAAAAGTCCCTGGGAAATCCCATGGTATGGGCGTCTGACCTGTGGGTTCGTGGCGCATAGTCAACGACGGGAACTCCGCCCCCCACCCTCCGGATGTATCAAATCGACCCCCTAAGCCAACTTGAGGGGCACCATTCGATACATGAATGCCGCGGACAACTCCCGTGTGCAGCAGCGGCTTGCCGCCCTCTCCCCTACGTTCACGACGGCGCAGGCACGTCAGGCCCTGCTCTCTCTCTCCCCCCCCCCGCGATCTGGCGCACCTGGTCACGGAAGGGGAGACAGACGAGCTGTCCCGTGGGGTGTATCGGCGGGCAGACGCCCCGGAGACTGCGCACGTAGATCTGCTGACCGTGTGCACACGGGCTCCGCGCGCCGTCGTGTGCGGCGAGTCCGCCCTGGCCCTGCATGAGCTGATCGACGACATCCCCGCAGCGGTACACATCGCCGTGCCCCGCGGTGCACGGCGTCCCACGAGAGCCCCAACTCCTTGGCCATCGCCCTCGTCGACCAGTGCGTGGCGTTCTTCGGCGTGGTCTCCAGCGTCCTTTTGACCACCGCTTCGACCTGATCGTCGGTGACCGTCCTGGGTCCGCCCGAACGGGGCATGTCACCCAGTCCGGCGATCCGGTGTTCGACGAACCGCAACCGCCACCGCCCCACCGCATGCGGTGTCGAACCGAGCTGAGCAGCAACGTCCTTGTTCGACGCGCCGGTGGCGCAGGCCAGGATGATCCGGCACCGCAAGGCCCACGCCTGCGGCGTCGAACAACGCCGCACCCACCCCTCCAACGCAGCCCGTTCTTCATCCGACAGCGCCAACTCGGCCTTCGGCCGCCCAGTCCGTCCCACCCGGCAAGCCTACGCATCTGAACGGAATTCCTGACTCAGAAGACTAGGCCGCTACCTGCGCCGAGACGGACGCAGCGGGGTCGGCGAACTCCAGCACATCGCAAGCGAGTTGGACTCTCTCCGTCAGCCGCCCCGCCGTAGAGGCGGTGCTCGCCTGATGGCCGACCCCGCGCGTGACACCACCGCCGGCCGCGTCTACAACGACCTGCGCAACCTGGCCCGCCGCGACAGCCGGTCCACGGACGAGATCATGGTCGAGTACGTCCTCGAACGGTTCCTCTACCGCTTGGCCGCATCCCCCTTGGCCGGGAACATTTCGTCCTCAAGGGCGGTCTGCTACTCGCCCAGTTCGGCGCGCGTCGGATGACCCGCGACATCGACATCCCACGATCACCGACCTCGGCGAACGTCGCCAGGCCTCCTACACCGCCTGGCGCCGCCGACAGGGCCCCTCCGCACCCGGCTACCCCGAACGGTTCACCGACGTCATCCGACAGGTCACCGCCTTCGCGGACACACTCCTCAACGGCGACGCGGCCACCCGCACATGGAATCCGGCCCGGACGCCGACCCATGCCGAGGAGTGCATGGGCCGGCGGGTCGCACGAGGCGATGGTCGCCGTGTCCAGACGCACCAGGCCGTGGTCGGCGATGTCTCCGGTGACCATGACGGCGTCGATCGGGCCGGGGAGTCCGTTGAGGTACTCCCGCACTCTCATCGCCCGCTCCCACGCTGTCCTCGCTGCCGCCGATATGGAGGTCGCTCACGTACGCGATGAGCATGGGAATCCACTGTCCTCACACAGTGAGCGCGGTCCGTACGGTCTGCTCGGCCTCCACCCCTCCCGCTCCCGAGGAGGTGACGCGTCCCGCTTCCAGTACGTAGTAGTGCTGGGCGGCCCGCATGGCGAAGCCCACGTGCTGCTCGACGAGCAGCACGGACAGCCCGCCCCGGCGGGCGAGGGCCAGGATCGTCTCCTCGATCTCGGCGACGACGGACGGCTGGATGCCCTCGGTCGGCTCATCGAGCAGGAGCAGCCTCGGCCGGGTGATGAGGGCGCGGGCGATGGCGAGTTGCTGGCGCTGGCCGCCGGAGAGGAGTCCGGCGCGGCGGCCGGACAGTTCCCGCAGGGCGGGAAAGAGGTCCAGGGCTTCGGCGACGGCCTCCTTGCCGTCGGGGCGGCCGTCGGCGACGAGTTGGAGGTTCTCTGCGGTGGTGAGGTGCGGGAAGGACTGCTGGCCCTGCGGCACGTACGCCATGCCGCGGGCCACCCGCTGGTGCGGGGCGAGGCGGGTGATCTCCTCGCCGTCCAGCAGGACGCTCCCACCGGTCGGCTTGAGCAGGCCCATGGCGGCGCGCAGCAGGGTGCTCTTGCCGGCGCCGTTGTGGCCGAGGACGGCCGCGACGCCGTCCTTGGGGACCGAGACGGTCACTCCGTGCAGCACGGTGGTGCGGTCGTAACCGGCCCGGACGGTGGTGATCTCCAGCATGGGCGTCACGCCTCCTCGGCGACGGGCACGGGTGCGGGGGCGGGCTCTGGTTCGGAGGCGCGGCCGAGGTAGACCTCCTGGACCTTGGGGTCGGCCTGGACCTGGGCGACGGTGCCCTCGCTGAGCACCTTGCCGGCGTGCAGGACGCTGACGCTGCGGGCGAAGGAACGCATGAAGTCCATGTCGTGTTCGATGACGACGACCGTGCGGTCCTCGCTCACCCGCTGCAGCAGTGCGCCGGTGGCCTCGCGTTCGTCGTGGCTCATACCGGCGACGGGCTCGTCGAGCAGCAGCAGCCGTACGTCCTGGACGAGCAGCATGCCGATCTCCAGCCACTGTTTCTGGCCGTGGGCCAGCGCGCCCGCGGGGCGGTCGCGCAGCTCGGTCAGGCCGGTTGTTTCCAGGGCCTTCGTCACCGCCTCCGGTACGCCCTTGCGGCGGCGGAGCATCGTGAGCGGCCCGCGCGCGGCCCCCGCGGCGATGTCGAGGTTCTGCAGGACGGTCAACGCCTCGAAGACCGTGGCCGTCTGGAACGTCCGGCCGATGCCCAGACGGGCGATCCGGTGCACCGGCTTGCCGAGGAGTTCCTGGTCGCCGAAGCGGACCGAGCCGGTGGCCTTCGCCAGCCCGGTGACCGCGTCGACCAGGGTGGTCTTCCCGGCGCCGTTCGGCCCGATGAGGAATCGCAGATCGCCGGGCCGGATGTCCAGGTCCACTCCGTCGACGGCGGTGAAGCCGTCGAAGGTGACGCGCAGGTCGCGGATGGTCAGTCCCTCGCCGCTCATGCTGTCTCTCCTGTACGGGTGCGGGTACGGCGGTTGCGGATGACGGACAGGAGCGACGCCAGGCCACCGGGCAGGAAGCCGACCGCCACGATGAACAGCAGCCCCTGCAAGTAGGTCCACGCCGCGGGGAAGGCGTCGGAGAGCGTGCTCTGTGCCCAGGCCACGGCGATCGCGCCGAGCACCGCGCCCACCAGCGAGGCCCGGCCGCCGACCGCGGCGCCGATGACGAAGCCGATGGACGGCACGATCCCGATCAGCGCGGGCGAGATGATCCCGACGGCGGGGACGAAGAGGGCGCCGGCCAGGCCCGCCATGCCCGCTGCCACGACGTAAGCGATGAGCTTGGCGTTGGCCGGGTTGTAGCCGAGGAAGCGGACCCGTTCCTCGGAGTCCCGTACGGCGATGAGGAGTTCGCCGTAGCGGCTGACGAACAACTGGCGGACTACGGCCATCAACAGCAGCAGGACGGCGGCGATGATGAAGTACACCATCCGCTGGTTGACGGGGTCGTTGAGGTCGTAGCCGAAGAAGCCCTGGATGTCGGTGAGTCCGTTGGTGCCGCCGGTGGTGGCCTGCTGGCCGACCAGCCAGATGGCCAGAGCGGCGGCCAGTGCCTGGCTGAGGATCGCGAAGTACGCGCCCTTCACCCGGCGTTGGAAGATGAAGAAGCCGAGCAGCGCGGCGACCGCCATGGGCAGCAGGACGGTCGCGGCGAGTGCGAAGCCCGGGTTCTCGAAGGGCTTCCACCACCAGGGCAGCGCGTCCGACGTGCCGTACAACTGCATGAAGTCGGGCAGTGAACCGGGGCCGCCGCCCGGGGCCGCGGCGGCATCGGCGAGCTTGAGGTGCATGGCCATGGCGTAGCCGCCGAGGCCGAAGAAGACGCCCTGGCCGAGCACGAGCAGCCCGCCACGACCCCAGGCCAGGCTGACGCCGACCGCCACGATCGCGTAGCACAGGTACTTGGCGAGCAGGGAGAGCCGGAAGTCGGAGAGGACGAGCGGCGCGATGCCGAGGAGGAGTACGGCGCCGAGGGCGAAGCCGCCGGGCACCCGGAAGCGTTCCAGCGGGGATGCCGGCGGCTTCGTCACGGCGGCGGTCGTCGGGGAGGAGGAGGTCGTTGTCGTCATGCCAGGCTCCGGGTGCGCAGTGTGTACAGGCCCTGGGGACGCCACTGGAGGAAGGCGACGATCGCAACCAGCACCATCACCTTCGCGACGCTGACCGTCGTCGAGTACTCCAGCACGGACTGGAGCACCCCGAGCACGAAGGCGGTGATCACGCTGCCCTTCAACTGCCCGATGCCGCCCACGACGACGACCAGGAAGGCGTCGACGATGTAGTTGGTGCCCGTCGTCGGACCGATAGGGCCGACGAGGGTGAGCGCGACACCGGCCACGCCCGCGAGGCCCGAGCCGATGAAGAACGTCAGCCGGTCGACCTGGCCTGTGGCGATGCCCGACACCTCGGCGAGGTCCCGGTTCTGCACGACGGCACGGATGCGCCGGCCGAGCGGCGTGAGCCGCAGGATCAGCGTGAGGGCGAGTACGCAGAGCAGGGCGAGACCGAGGATGAACAGCCGGCTGTTGGCGAGGGTGATGCCGCCGCCCACGGAGATGTTGCCGGTGAGGAGGTCCGGGGCGCGGGTCTGCACGTTGGGGGCGCCGAAGATGTCCCGGGCGAGCTGCTGGAGCATCAGGGAGACGCCCCAGGTGACCAGCAGGGTGTCCAGCGGCCGGGTGTACAGGCGCCGGATGAGCAGCCATTCCAGCAGCGCCCCCATGGCGCCGGCGACGAGGAAGGCCACGGGCAGCGCGACCAGCAGCGAGATCCCGGCGCCGCTGATGGACTTCTGCAGGACGTACGTGGTGTAGGCGCCGGTCATGATGAACTCGCCGTGCGCCATGTTGATCACGCCCATCTGACCGAAGGTCAGGGTCAGGCCGAGCGCGATGAGCAGGAGTACGGCACCGATGCTGATGCCGGTGAAGGATTGATTGAGGATGACCGTCATGGAGCGGCTCCGGGTCGGGGACGGGGTGCGGGCGCCGGACGGGACCCGGCCCTGTGAGAAGGCCGGGTCCGCCCGAGAGGGCCGGGAGTCGGGCCGGGCTCAGGAGAGACCGGAGGCCCAGGAGTAGCCCTTGAGGTACGGGTCCGGCTTGATCGGCTTGCCCGAGTTC
The DNA here is from genome assembly GCF_041261225.1 of Streptomyces sp. V4I8. Lineage (GTDB taxonomy): Bacteria > Actinomycetota > Actinomycetes > Streptomycetales > Streptomycetaceae > Streptomyces. The sequence goes on along the minus strand of NZ_JBGCCN010000001.1, from coordinate 7,115,372 downwards.
CAGACCTCGGTGATGAGTCCGTCCGCACCGACCTTGCCGATCCGGGCCGTCTTGTAGACGTGCTGGGTCGCGCCGTCCACGGTGACCTTGCCCTCGGGGGCGTCCAGGATGATGCCGTCCGCGGCGGCCTTGACCTTGGCGACGTCGAAGGAGCCGGCCTTCTCGACCATCTCCTTCCACAGGTAGACGGAGATGTAGGCGGCCTCCATCGGGTCGCTGGTCGGCTTGTCCTTGCCGTACGCGGCCTGGTACGCCGCCACGAACTTGGTGTTCGCCGCGCCGGGCGTGGTCTCGTAGTAGTTCCACGCGGTCAGCTGGTCCTGCAGGTACTGGGTACCGATGCTCTTGACCTCCTCCTCGGCGATGGAGACCGACAGCACCGGCATGCTCTTCGCGGTCAGCCCCGAGGACTTGTACTCCTTGAAGAAGGCCACGTTGCTGTCGCCGTTGAGGGTGTTGAACACGGCGTCCGCGCCGGAGTCCTTGACCTTGTTGACGATGGTGCCGAACTCCGTGGAGCCGAGCGGCGCGTAGTCCTCGCCCATCACCTGCATGCCGTTGGCCTTCACGTACGCCCTGATGATCTTGTTGGCGGTGCGCGGGAAGACGTAGTCGCTGCCGACGAGGTAGAGCTTGGTCAGGCCCTGCTTCTTGAGGTAGTCCAGCGCGGGCACGATCTGCTGGTTGGTGGTCGCGCCGATGTAGAAGATGTACGGGGACTGCTCCAGGCCCTCGTACTGAACGGGGTAGAACAGCGGCGACTTGTAGCGCTCGAAGACCGGCTTGACGGCCTTGCGGCTGGCCGAGGTCCAGCAGCCGAAGGTGGCCGCGACCTTGTCGTCCGTGATCAGGGCCTCCGCCTTCTCCGCGAAGGTCGGCCAGTCGGAGGCACCGTCCTGGCTGATGGCCTTGAGCTTCTTGCCCAGCACACCGCCGGCGGCGTTGATCTCCTTGATGGCCAGCAGCAGCGAGTTGTGGACCGTCACCTCGCTGATGGCCATCGTGCCCGACAGCGAGTTCAGCAGACCCACCTTGACCGTGCTGCCGGAAGTGTCGGCCTTGGCCCCGGAGCCGTCGGTCGAGGTGCTGTCTCCGGTCTTGGCGCCACAGGCGCTGAGAGCGGCGGAGGCGCCGACGGCCGACATGCCGGCCAACAGACCGCGCCTGCTGATGCTGAACCCAGACATGCAAAACCTCCTTGCCCCGAAGGGCGATGCGAAAAGAGCTGAAGACCCTTGGGAGGGAATGGTGGGAGGCGCTTCAGTAGCGGCGGCGTTGGCACACGAATCCCCCAGCCGTTCCGGGATGGTGTCCGGGCTGGTTGCTGAAGTGCGTCCACAGCCTGCGAGGAAACTGTTTCCACGGCGTTTCGGCGCAATTGAGAGATAGTTTCCAGCGAAAATAAAAAGGCAGGAAAATAAGAGAAGCCGTCGCTGGAAGATGCGCACTCCAGGGCATCTCAGCGACGGCAATTAATGCTTCCTGACGGAAGGATCTATTTCCTGGCCACCCTTGTCAAGCCTGCGGTGATCGACGGTAGGCTCCGGGCATCCCCGTCACGGGGAGCCGAGGATTCGAGCTGAGGAGTGCGATGGCGAGGCGGCCCCAGGAACTGCTCCACCTGCTGACCCGGGCCGAGCGCCTCTCCGTACGCCGAGTCCAGTCCGTGCTGGACGAGTTCGACTGCTCGGTGGAGGCATGGCGGGTACTGGACCTCCTCTCGGACGGGCAGGGACACAACATGACGGCCCTCGCCGACCACGCTTTCCTGCCGGCGCCGAGCCTGACCAAGCTGATCGACCAACTCGTCGACCAGAACCTGGTCTATCGCCGCGTCGATCCCGCCGACCGGCGACGCGTCCTGGCCCACCTCACCCCGCGGGGCATGCAGCGCTGGCAGCGGCTGGTCCGCGAAGTGCGAGCCGATTGGGCGGAGTTGGGGCCTCTCCTCGCGGAGGACGGCGCGGAGCGACTGCACGCGCTGCTGGACCGGCTGGCCGGGGCCCTGGAAGGCAGGGCTACAACAGGTCGTGGGGAGCGGGCAGTTGGGCGAGCACGTTGAAGTCGAGCCCGTCCGCCTCCGCCAGGTAGATGCGCTGGCGCACATGCCGGTCGTGGAGGCGGAGCAGCCCGCGCGGCCCTTCGTACCAGACCGCGTCGGCAGCGGCGCCGATCGCGGAGACGTCCAGGGTGCGGGCCCGTTCGATGAGCGCCGCCAGCAGGAGGACACCTTCGTAACAGGATTCACCGAGACTGCCCGGGGCGGGGGCCTCGATCCCGAACCGGGCGCCGTACCGGCCCTGGAAGTCCAGGGTGTCCTGGTTGGCCAGTGACGCGAAGAACCCGGCCGTGCTGAACAGGTCGCCGGTCGCCGCAGGTCCGCTGGCCATCAGCATGTTCTCGTCCATCAGCGTGCTCAGCCGCAGACACCGCTGGTCGAGCCCGGAGGCGGCGAAGGCCCGGTTGAAGCGGACCGCGTCGCTGCCGACCAACAGCATGAGCACGCCGTCCGCGTCCGCGTGCTCGATCTTCCGCAGCACGTCATGGAAGTCCTGGACGCCCAGCGGGAGGTACTCCTCGCCGCAGACCCGGCCCCGGCTTTCGCGCGCGTAGCGGCGGGCGGCTCGGGCGGTACGCCGGGGCCACACATAGTTGTTGCCGACGACGAACCAGCGACGGACGCCCCTCGCCTCGGTGAGGAGCCGCATCGCGGGCAGCAGCTGCCGGGCGGGGGTCTCGCTGGTCATGAAGACACCCTCGGTGTTTTCGCCACCCTCGTACACGGCCGTGTAGACGTACGGAACCCGGTGGGCGATCCGCGGCGCCACCGCCTGCCGGACCGACGAGATGTGCCAGCCGGTGACACCCTGTACGACACCCGTCGTCACCAGGGCCTCGACGTCCTGCGCGACGCGCTGCGGGTCCGCGCCGCCGTCGACTTCCAGCAGCCGCAGCTCCTTGCCGAGCACGCCGCCCGCCTTGTTGATCTCCTCGGCGGCCAGTCGCGCGCACGCCTCGCAGGTGGGACCGAAGATTCCGGCAGGCCCCTGCATCGGGTACACGAGCGCGACGTTCAGAGTCGAATCGTCGGCCGTGACCCACTCGGGGGTGTGGAGACGGAGCTGCGGGCGGTGCATGACCTCATGATTGCCTCACCGCACCCGGTGCCCAAGCGGCGGCCCGGATCGAGACCGTTTTGTAGAGATGGGCAAGATCGCGGCCCCTGGCGGACTGCTCCGGTCCGCCGTGCCGGACTCCGCCAGGACGGTCAGGGCGGCTGCGGCCATCCACAGCGGAGCGCCCAGGCCGAGGGTGCCCAGGGGAACAGCAGCCATGGAGAGGGTGCGGGGCGCCCGGAGGTCAGGGCTGGGAGACGAGACGCGGGCTCTCATGGACGCCGAGTGAGTCCGCGACAGCCCGCAGGTAATCCGGAACCCGTAACAGGAAGGCGTCGTGCCCTGCTTCCGACGTCCTGTCACGGTGGTGGGTCAGCGGCACACCGAGCTCCGACAGACGCGCCGCCAGGTACTCGGTGTCCGCCGCCCCGAAGAGCCGGTCCGACTCGAAGCTGAACACCTGGACCCTGGGGGCACGGCCTGCCGCCGGGACGGCCGCGGGGCGGTCGAAGGCGTCGTAGCGGTCCATGGCCGCCGTGAGCCGCAGATAGCTGTTGGCGTCGAACCGGGCCACGAAGGTGCGAGCCTGGTGTTCGAGGTAGCGCTCCACGGCGTAGGGGCCGTGGGCCGGGCTTCCCGCGGTCGCGGCAGGCTGGCGTCGGCGTCCGAACTTGGTGTCCAGCGAGTCGGAGGACATGTAGGTCAGATGCGCGATCATCCTGGCAACGCCGAGGCCCTCCAGGGGACCGCGGGCACCTGGCTCCTCGGTGTAGCGGCCGTCGGCGAAGTGCGGGTCGGCACGGATGGCCGCACGTCCCGCGGCGTGGGCGGCGAGTCCGTCCGCGGACAGCCGGGCCCCGGTGGCGATGAGCAGGAACTGCCGCGCGTCACCGGGATGGCGCAGCAGCCACTCCAGGGCCTGCATGCCGCCGAGCGATCCGCCCACCACGGCGCGCAGCCCGGTGCTGCCCAGATGGCGCAGCAGACTCCGGTGGACGGTCACCATGTCGCCCACCGTGATGTCGGGGAAGTCCGCGGCAAGGGCACGGCCCGTGGGCCCCGGGCTCCAGGGCCCGGTGGTGCCCGCGCAGCCTCCCAGGACGTTGGCGCAGACGACGTGCAGGTGGTTCGTGTCGATCGGGCGCCCGGGGCCGACCATCTCCTCCCACCAGCCGGGGAGGTCGTCGGGGCTGTGCCGGGCGACATGGGAGGTGCCGGTGAGGGCGTGGCAGACGAACACCGTGTTCGGACGTTCCGGGTCGGGGCGGCCGTACTCCTCGTAGGCGACCCGGATGCGGGAGAGGGTGCCACCCGCCTCCAGCCGCAGCGGCTGCTCCGGAGGGAACAGCACAGCGGTCCGCAGATGGCGGCTGACCGAGGCAGGGAATTTACTCATCGCCGTCCTCCCCCGGCCGTCACAGCTTCCCGCCGTACGGCACGCGCGCGTGCGGCATGCTGTGCCGCCGCGGCGCCGAAGCCCTCGAAGATCCGGCGGGAGAGGGGGTCGGTGCTCGCGTACCACTCGGGGTGCCACTGCACGCCGAGCGCGAAGGCCCCGGCCCGCGCCACGGACAGGGCTTCCACCACGCCGTCATCGGCGACGGCCTCGGCCCGCAGCCCCGGTGCGAGGCGGTCGACCGCCTGCCCGTGCAGCGAGTTGACACGGACCGGGTCGGTCCGCCCGAGCAGCCGGTGCAGGGTTCCGCCGTGGCTGATCCGCACCTCGTGGGCGGGCAGGTACTGCTGCTCCCTGGGCAGGGTGAGGTCCTCCCGGTGAGCCGTCGTGCCGAGGTCGCGCAGGGTGCCCCCGCAGGCCACGTTGATCTCCTGGAGGCCCCGGCAGATCCCGAGCAGAGGCAGCCCGGCGGCCACGGCCGACGGCACCGTCGAGAGGGCGAGCGCGTCGCGGTCGGCGTCGAAGGGGCCCCGGCAGGGTGCCCCGGCGTAGTGGTCCGGGGCGACATTGCTCTCGTGCCCGCCGAGGACGAGGCCGTCGAAGCGCCGCAGCGTCTCGTCCGGCAGGCTGCCGGGGCCCGGGAGCAGCACCACCGAGCAGTCCGCGACCTGTTCCAGGGCGGCGATGTACGCGCGGCGGACGGCGGCGTGCGGCACGCCGTCCCAGGTCTCGGTGGCGCAGGCGAGTGCGACGAGCGGTCGGTTCATGATGCCCCCAGCGCCCTTTCGAGATCGGCGAGCAGGTCGTCGATGTCCTCGACGCCCACGGCCAGGCGGATCGAGCCCTGGGTGACCCCGGCGGCCAGTTGGTCGGCCTCGGGGAGCTGGGCGTGCGTGGTGGAGGCCGGGTGGGTGGCGAGTGATCTGACGTCGCCGATGTTGGTCACGTGGGAGACCAGGCGGAGTGCCTCGATGAAACGGCAGCCGACCTCCCGGCCGCCGGTGAGTTCGAACTGCACCAACGGCCCGCCGTTGTCACCGAGGTAGCGCTCGGTCAGTCGCGCCTCGTCGCCTGTGGCGAGCCCCGGGTAGCGGACGGAGGCGACACCCGGGTGCTCCTGGAGGTACGCCGCGACCCCTCGGGCGTTCTCCCCGTGGGCCCGCATCCGCAGCGGCAGCGTCTCCAGACCCTGGAGCAGCAGCCATGCGTTGAACGGGCTGAGGCACGGGCCGAGGTCGCGCAGCAGCGTCTCACGGGCCTTGAGGAGAAACGGGCTTCGGCCGAGCGGGCTGTCGAGGTCCAGTCCGGTCTCCGTCCAGACGACTCCCCCGTGCGCCGGGTCCGGTGTGGTGAGCAGGGGGTGACGGTCGGCGTGCGCCTGCCAGTCGAACCGGCCCGAGTCCAGGATCAGCCCGCCGAGGGTCGATCCGTGTCCGCCGATGTACTTCGTCGCCGAATAGACGACGATGTGGGCACCGTGCTCCATCGGCCGGCAGACGTACGGCAGCATCGTGTTGTCGAGGACGAGCGGCACGCCGAGGTCCTCGGCGAGCTCGGCCACGTCCTCGATCGGGAAGATCCGCAGCCGCGGGTTGGGCATGGTCTCGCCGAAGAAGCAGCGGGTCCGCTCGTCGCTCGCCGCCACGAAGTTCTTGGGGTCGCCGGGGCTGACGGTCCGCACCTCGATGCCGAACCGGGCGAAGGTGTTCGCGAGCAGGTTCCAGGTACCGCCGTACAACTCGTCGGAACTGACGATGTTGTCGCCCGCCTGGCAGAGGTTCAGCAGGGCCAGGGCGATGGCGGCCTGCCCGGACGCGACGGCGAGGCCGGCCGCGGCGCCGTCCACCGCGGCCATGCGCTCTTCCAGCACGTCGCAGGTCGGGTTGTTGAGGCGGGTGTAGGCGTGGCCGTCCTGTTGGAGGTCGAATATGCCGGCTGCGGCTGCTGTGCTGGGGAGTTCGAAGGCCGCGGTCTGGAAGATCGGCGTGACGACCGGCGGGGTGATACCGAGGCGCCATTCGTAGCCGCCGTGGATGGTAGCGGACCTCGGGGTGCGGAACGCCTTCCGGTCGGTACGGACGGGAGTGTCATGGTCCGACATCAGCGGTCTCCTCCGGGGTGGTCGGTACGCGGGTACGCCGTGCGGTGCCGCCGATCACGGCGCCCAGCAGGACGGTGAGCAACAGGACGGCGGCCGGGCCCTGTCGGAACGCGGGCCAGGGCAGTCGGGTGGCCAGGACCAGCGCGGCGGCCGCCCACCACACGGCCAGGTCGTCGCCCAGGACGAAATCCCGCAGGGTCCGCAGGTGAGGGACGGGGGCGCCCGGAGCTGGTACGGCAGGAGCCTCCCGGCCGCGAGCCGCACAGCGGTACCCAGCGAGGACGAGCAGCCCGGCCGCGGGCAGGAGGAGCGCGGTCATGACGTCCACTGCGCCTGCGGTGACGGCCGTTGCCCCCGCAGCGGTCAACAGCACCGCGATCGCGGCCTTGGCGGGACGTTCGGGCAGTCCGGCCACCGGTCGGCGCCCGATGAGGCCGGGAGCGACGACCGCGACGACGAGGAGCAGGGCCAGCGGCGGGAGCCACGGACGGGGTACGGCCGCCGCCGCGACCGCCGTCGCCACCACCAGCACCTCCGCGCCCGCCCGCAGCAACGCTCCGGCCATCGTGGCGCGAACGGACATGGCGCCCTTGGACGCGTCGCCGCCGACAGTCGTATCAGCACCCGTCGCCGTGCCGTGACCGACGAACGCGCCGCCGACGACCGTGCCACCCACGGCCGTTCGCCGCCGGACCTGGTGGAACACCGCCGTCTCGTCCCGCACCGGCACCGCCCCCCGTTCCCGGCGCGCGGCCCACACAAGCCACTGGAGGCCGGCCACCAGAACCCCGACCGCGCCGACCGCTTCCGCCCAGTCCCGGGGCAGTACGACGAGGACGGCCGCCGCCCCGCCCGCCAGGGCCGCGAGCGACAGGACCGGCACCGCCGCCGCGTGTGTCGCCGTGCCGCGTCCCAGCGAGGCGACGGCGGCCACCTGTGTACGCGCCTCCCGCGCCTCGACGGCGATGAGCAGGCCCACGGCGGCGAGGCCCGGCACGGCGGCGGGGTTCATCCCGCGCCGCCCGTGCGCAGCAGTGCCTTGGACCGAACGGGCTGCTGTGCGAACCAGTAGCCGACGGCCGGGTCCAGGAACTCCGTCCACTGCGGGCAGGGCCCGACGGTTCCCGTCGGCGGCAGGACCCGGTCGTCCTCGAAGTACGGCCGGTACACGCCGATCAGCCGGTCGAGGAACGCCCGGGGAGGCATCGGTATCCCGTGTACCTGCCAGGCGTCGAGCGAGCGGCGCAGGAACTCCCAGCGGCGGAACGGCACCAGGGCCGGCTCCCGCACGGGGGCGCGTTCCGCCTGCGCCCGCGCCCGGTTGAGCGCTGCCACGGCCCCGGCGACCAGCTCCTGAAGCCTGGGCGCGGCCGTCCCCGACGACGCCACGACATCTGCCACCGGACCGCCTTGCGCCGTGTGGTGCGCCACCGCGGCGAGCTCCGAGGCGACCCAGTCGACGGGAACGATGTCGATCCGTCGGTCACGTCCGCCCGGCAGCAGCGGCGGCTCGTGCCGGTCGATCAGCCCGAGCAGCGGATAGATGCCGTGGAACCGGCCGATGGCACCGGTACGGCTGTGTCCGACGACGAGGCTGCACGAGAACACGACCGGGCGCAGGTCGGCGTAGTCGGACCGCAGCAGGCGCTCCGCCTCGGCCTTGGTGGCCTCGTAGGTGTTGCGGTACTCCCACCCCTCGACCGCGGTGTACGCGGAGGAGACGTAGACGAACCGGGTGTCGCCGCCGAGCGCCCGGGCCAGTTCGGCGACGTTGCGGGTGACCTCCACATTGCCGCGCCGGGCCGCCTCCAGGGACGCGGTCCAGCTCACATTGGCCGCCGCATGGACGACCACGGTGCGCCGCGCCGGGGCGAGTTCGCGGGCGAGCGCGAGTGTCGACGGGCCGTCGGTGAGGTCGCGGACGACCGGCTGGACGCGGGCCCGTACCGCCTCGGAGGACCTGGACCGGAAGGCGTCCCGGGAGCGTTCGTTGCTGAAGACGCCGACCACCTCGGCCCAGGGAGCGTCCGCTGCCAGGGCGTCGGCGAGTCCGGTGCCGACAGCGCCGCCGATACCGGTGATCAGCAGCCGTACGGCGGTCACGACGACACCGGGGCGGCCCGCGGTCGCGGATGGCGGCCAGCATGCTGCGGGAGTTGGACTCGATGGCCTGGATGCCGATGGGGTCCAGGACCGCGGCGAGCGAGGGGATGCCGATGTCGAACTCGATCTCCAGGACTACCCGCACACCGGTCGGGGTCTCCTGCAGTTCCCAGAAACCGCGGAAGACCTCCAGGTCCCCGTCGGTCTGGTCGAAGTCGATCCGGCGCATGGGGGTGAAGACGTCGCGCTCGTCCCAGGTCAGCTCGCTGCCGTTGAGCAGGACCCGCCAGGAGCTGAGCGCCGTGCCCTCCCCGCGCTCCAGGAAACGGATGCCGAGGACGTCGTCCATGTAGCCCGCGTGTGCCTCAAAATCGCACAGTACGGTCCACACATGCTCCAGTGGGGCGTCGTCGATCTCGACCTCGGTACGGACTACGGGCACGGTGCGGCCCCTCTCGAAGTGTGGCGGTAGGTCAGTTGTGGTGGGCTGCGGGCATGTCGGATACGGCGGCGACCGCGGCGGCGATGGTTTCGAGCCCCCGGTCGAGGTCGTCCTGGCCGATCACCGCGGGGGGATAGACCCGCAGGACCTGCGGGGCGCTGAGGCAGAAGCTGAGCAGGACACCGCGTTTGGCGGCCTCCAGGAGGATCTGGCCGGCGATGCCGGGTGAGGCCGTGTCGAGCCCGATCATCAGTCCCTCTCCGCGTATCTCGCGGATCCTCGGGTCGGTGCCGAGCAGCTCGCCGAGCCCCTTGCGGGCCGACTCGCCGAGCCTGCGTACGTCGTCCAGGAAGCCGTCCTGGCGGACCAGTTCGACCACCGCGGCGCCGACCCGCCCGGCCAGTGCGCCGCCGGCGAAGGAGGAGGCCAGCACCACGGGGTCGCCGGCCGCGCCGCCGATCCGGGCGCCGGAGTACACGACCGCGGCCGTCGGGACCAGGCCGCCGCCCAGAGCCTTGCCGACCAGCAGCAGGTCCGGCGGGCAGTCGTCGGCCGAGCGCCAGATCCGGCCGCAGCGGCCCAGGCCGGTCTGGATCTCGTCCAGTGCGAGCAGGGTGCCGCTCTCGTCGCACAGGTCGCGCAGGGCGGCGAGGTAGTCCGGGTCGACCGGCAGCACCCCGCCCTCGCCCCGGACCGGTTCGGCGAAGACCGCCGCGACCGTTCCCCGGGCGAGCACCCGGCGTGCCTGGTCGATGTCCCCCGGCTCCAGGAAGTGCGCCTTCGCCGCCAGGGGCACCGGTGAGCGCACCGTGTAGGTGTCGGACAGGTGCAGGGCGCCCGCGGTCTTGCCGTGGTACGAGCCGCGCAGCGCGGCGAACTCGGTGCGGCCGGTGGACAGGGCGGCCATCTTCATCGCCATCTCGACCGCCTCGGCACCACTGTTGGCGAGGGCGACCTGGTCGAGGCCGGCGGGTGCGACGTCGATCAGTGCCTCGGCGCACCGGGTCGCCTCGGCGTTGCCGAGGACCTTCCCCGACAGCCCCATGTGCTCCAGCTGGTCCCGTGCCGCCGCCACGATCCCCGGGTGCCGGTGGCCGATCAGATGGACGCCGAAGGACCCGAAGTCCAGCCAGCGGCGCCCGCCGGTGTCGCCGATCCAGGCGCCCTGGGCCTCCTGCTCGGCGGCCAGCAGCCCCGACATGCGCAGCAGCAGGGCCTTGGAACGGCCGAAGGCGGCGCCGTAGCGCTCGACGAACCCCATCTCACGCGTCCTTGAGGAACGGTTCGAGGAACGCGGCGTCGGTGCCGGCCGCGGTGCACAGCTTGGACCAGTTCCGCAGGGCCCGCAGCACCTCGCTCTGTCCGCTGGCCACCAGCGGGTCGGGGATCTGCCCGGGGAAGGCCTCGCACAGCCCGTCCCAGAGCTCACGCACTCCGGTGTCGTCGGCGTCGCCGCCACCGAACTCCTGGTCCAGGGCGAAGAGTTGGGCCAGCTCCGGGCCGGTCGCCTGGCAGACCTCGTGCAGGCCGTACTCCAGAGCCAGGGCGAGCTGGTGCCCCTCCCCGGCGGGTTCGGCTCCGGTCAGCCGGGTGTCCATCTCGGACAGCAGCTCCAGCAGCCGGAGTTTGACGACCTGGCGCAACTGCGGCTGTTCCACGCCGCCTTCGAGGTCTTCGACGTAGGCACGGCCGTCGACGGACATCAGCCAGGCCACGGTGGCCCAGGCCCGGACCGCGGCCTCGGGGGGCAGGCCCCGGCCGGCCCGCACGCCGGGGAAGAGGGCGAGTTCCATCAGGCTCCTTCAGCAGGTGAATGCGACGGACGGTCAGACCGGAAGCAGCGTCACCGCGCCGGCTCGGGCGGCGCGCAGCAGGTCGGCGGGGGCTCCGACGCCTTCCGGCAGATCGGCGAAGGGGATCTCGCCGGTGGGCAGCGGGTCCTGGCCGAGGAAGGCGGTACTCGCGCCCAGCAGCATGTCGGCTCCGGGCAGGAAACGCTGCCGGACCGGCTCGCCGACGGGTTCCACGGCGAGCGTCGGCGTGTGTCCCTCACCGGCGGCGGCGTAGACCTCGGTGAGCAGGGCGGTCAGGGCGGGAGCCAGCGGGCCGCCGTCCTTGCCCGCGAGCGCCTCGGAAACGGGTGTGCGCAGCGCGTCTACGGCGGCCACGACCGGCTCCGTCCCGTGCTGCTCGCAAAAGCGGGTCCAGCGCAGCAGGAACCACTTGCGGTTGGAGTAGACGTCGAGGTGGTGCGAGAGCACGGCGTCCATCAGATGGAGCAGCGCGTTGACCGCGTACCCCACCCGCCCGCGGCGTTCACCGGCGGTCTCGGCCAGCGACAGGAACAGCACCTGCTCGGTGGCGGTGTGCAGGGAGGACCACTTCCACAGCCGGGCCAGCTCGGGCAGGTGGTCCAGATACGGCAGGGTCCGGTCCAGGGACACGCCGTTGACCATCCGCTCCAGGTACTTGCGGCGCAGCTCGTGCTGTTTGTCCCAGCGGCGATACGCGAGCACTGACCGACGCGGATCGGCGTCCGCCAGCGCGCGCAGGTCGGCGAGCGCCGCGGCGGCCTCCTCCTCGGCGAAGGAGATGGCTTCGAGGTGGTTGGGGCCCTCGAAGAGCTGGGTCGCCATCCGCGCCCCCGCCATCGGTTCGGGCTGGATCCGGATGAAGTCCACGTCGCTGGTGGCGTTGGCGAGCCCATGCACCGGGGAGCTGGTGAGCAGGAAGTGGCGGGCCGGGCCGGTCCTGCCGGTCAGCAGGCTCTCCAGTCCGTCGAGGGTCAGTCCGCGCGAGGCCAGGAAGGTGTCGACGTGGCGCAGTCGCGTCTCAGGCGTGATGGCCATCGGGCTCCTCGATCCGTGGGGTGGGGGTGGCGTACCGCAGCGCGCGGGCCTCGGCGACGTGTCGCAGCACGCTGGACGGGCCGAAGAGGTAGGAGTGCGAGATCCGGGCCTGGCCGCGGACGGCCTGGTGCTCCATCAGTCGGCGGTGCAGGTCGGCCAGGTTGTAGCAGGGGACGCTGGGATAGAGGTGGTGCGCCAGGTGATAGTTGATCCTGCACGGGGAGAACAGGGCACGTTCCAGGGCTCCGGCAAGCACCGATCGGGTACCGCCGATCCCGGAGTCCTCCTCGCATCCGACGTGCTCGGCCATGTCGCGCAGCCGCAGGATCATGCTCAGGGCGGTGATCATCGGCACGATCCACAGCAGGAGATACGGCAGCCACCACCCGGTCGCCACCAGAACCACCGCCAGTGCGCCGAGCCCGCCGAGGAACAGGGCGCACCGGGCACGGCCCATCGCCTGCGCCACCGTGCGGTCCCCGCGCAGGACCGGGAGCAGCGAGAACTGGTCCAGGGTGCCGACGGTCTTGACGATGTTCAGCGCGACCGCGTCCGCCGCGAACAGCCGGATCCAGTCGCGTGTGGTGTTGTCGATCGCGGTCGGGTCGTAGTCGGGGTCGCGGTCCGTGTTGAGGTAGCGGTGGTGTTCCAGGTGGTGCCGTCGGTACAGGGTGGTGCTGATGAACAGGGGGAAGGCCAGCAGCAGATCGCTGACCAGGTCGTTCACCTTGCGGTCCGCGAACAGCAGCCGGTGCGCGCCGTCGTGCATCAGCACCGCGAGCGCGTGCTGGCGGGTCGCGATGACCACGATGGCGAGCGGATATCCGTACCAGCGGTCCCAGTACACCGCTCCCGCCGCGGCCGCGAGGATCACCGCCCACTGCCGGGCGACGGCGAGTGCGGCCCGCCCGGGCCTGCGCCGGGACAGCTCGCGCAGTTCGGCAATGCCGAGCAGCCGCTCCGGGGCACCCGTTCCTGATGCCATCTCAGCTTCCCTTCGTCGCGGGAAGGACGGCGAGGTCCTCGCTGAGCCGGGAGGCGACCGCCGAAGTCGAACCCGTGTACTTGCCGTCGTAGAGGAGCGGTTCGCCCTGCATGGCCCAGAAGGCGAGCTTGCCGATGCACATCCCCGGGTAGAGCCGGACCGGGTTGGCGACGGTGATCTCCAGCGTCCAGGGGAAGAGCGCGCCGCTGTGCCCGAGCGGGGCGGAGAACTGGATCCACACGCCGAGGGTGGAGACCGAGCGGCAGGCGTAGAGGGTGGCCGCGTAGTGCGGGCTGCCCATGACCTCCATGGTGCTGCCGAGGTAGAACCGACCGGGCTCCAGCACCACTCCGGCGGCGTCCATGGTGATGGTGCTGCAGCCCGGGGCGCGTCGGCTGTCCAGCATCTCCCGCTCGTACACCAGGAGTTCGGGGGCCAGCCGGAATCCGTAGGAGTTGGGTTCGAGCCGGGCGGGGTCGAAGTCGTCGATGTGGATCTCGCCCTCGGCCACCGCACGGGCGATCTCCGGACCGGTGAGGATCACGGTGCACAACTCCCCTGCAGCGAACGGACGGTGGCATGGATCGCCGACCGGTAGGCGGCCAGGTCCTCGCTGTTGTCGATCACGACGTCCGGCTCGATCAGGTCCAGGTCCCGCGTCGAGCCGTCGGCGCGGGTGAGGTCGGCCCGGGCGGCCAGCCGGCCGAGCCGTAGTTGCTCCGCGCTCGTGATCCGCAGGATCCGGAAGCCCAGCGCCCGTAACGCCGGGGCGTCGACCACGGGATCGCGCAGGTCGTCGTTGACCACGAGGTCGGCCGGGCAGACGGCGAGCCGGGCCGCGAAGTCGTCGGCCAGGGCGCGCGGGTTGAGCCGGCGCAGATGGCCCGCCAGGTCCTCCATCAGCACCTGGTCCTGGGCGCCCGCCCGGAGCGGGGCTCCCGCGGTGGCGTAGACGCGGTCCTGTAGTTCGTACAGCGGCCGGGCCAGCGCGATCCGGGCGAAGCCGAGACCCTGGTCGGCGGCGTACTCCCGCAGCACCGCCGCGCAGGTGGACTTGCCGCTGCCGGAGTGCCCGATCACCGCGATCCGCAGCTGAGGTGATCTCATGACGCCTCCGCCAGCACCGCGTCGAGGTCCACGTCCAGGGTGCCGGTCAGGCGAACCATCGACAGGCCGGCCAGGTCGGCCAGGTAGGGGCGCATCGCCGACAAGGTCGCGTAGAAGGCCGCGTAGTCCGGTACCAGGTAGTGCTGCCAGCCGAAGAACGTGGTGTCGACGGCGCGGTCCACGATCCGGTTCAGCTCCATCCAGCGCGCGGGTTCCTCCTCGACGCGCTCGGCCGCGAACGGCTCGCCGGGGCGGACCTCGGGGAGCAGGATTCCGGCCAGCCGGTGCGGCTCGGGGGTGAACTCCGATCCCAGCCAGGCCTCGAAGGCGTCCGCGTCCAGCAACAGCTTCCTGCGGTCCGGCAGTTCGGCGGGGTCGAGGCCCGTGTTGTTGCGCACCCAGTCGACCAGCGCCGGGTGTTCGCGCAGCGTCCCGGCGCCCACGTAGGGGTAGTCGCGCCAGGGGGTGGCGGTGATGACGCCGTCCTCGATCCGGCAGAACAGCTTGTCGCCGGTGAAGTACTGCCAGCCGGGCCGGCTCAGTACCGAGATCAGGGTGGTGGTCTTGCCCGCGCCCTTGGGACCGGCGATCGCGTAGGCACGCCCGTCACGGCGGACCCCGGAGGCGTGCAGGACGACGGTGCCGCGGGTCTCCTCGGTGCGGATGACCAGGTCCCGGATGAAGTCCATCAGCTGGCACACGGATCCGTCGGTGATGCCGGCCTCGAACCGCTGGTCCGCCGAGGCGTCCACGGGAACGTCCAGCCGGGTGTGCTCATTGGCGTAGACGAGGCGGTCGTCGTACCGGGACAGCAGCGCGTGGAAGGTGAACTCCGGGGCCGTGCTCTGCCGGATCACCACGGGACGGCCGGACGGGGGGCGGGCGGCGGGGTCGTAGGGGACGAAGGTGATGTGGAAGGTGGGCTCGTTCGTCGGCCGGTCGGCCAGAGTGTGGCGGAAGAAGCGGGCCACCGGCTCGAAGGCCTTCTCCGCCTCGCCGTCGATGTCGAGGTGCAGAGTGGTGTCGAGGAAGTTCAGGTAGCGGTGCACACACGCCTCGCAGTGGGGTCGGAGAGTGACTGACGGGAACGGTCGTCCGGGCTCAATCCGAGTTGGCGCAGGGCTACTTGGGCCGGGACGGTGTTGTCGACGGTTCCGAGGTCGACGCCGGGCGACAGCCCTGGGCCTCGCGCCGCGAACACCGCGTGCAGTCGGGGGTCGCCGTTGTTGGTGATGTGCGCGCCGGGCTTGTGGGAGGGGACGACCGGTGCACGGTCGGGCCGGAGCGCGGCCGTGGGCAGGAAGTCGGGGTCGAACAGCACATGGCGGACCACCGCCGGGTCGCCGCCCGGCGAGGGGGCGAATCCGGCGGTCGCGGGTCGGCCTCCGCCCGGCTCGGTCACGGCACGCAGCACCGACTCGGCCCGGTCCAGCAGCGCGCGGGCGGCGGAGCGCGGGACCAGTCCCCCGGGCAGATCCTGGTGGTTGACCCAGAGGGAGCCGTTGCCCGCCGGGTGGTAGAGCACCGAGGACCGCCTGGGGTCGAGGGCTCCGTCGGGAGTCCGGGCCGCGAGTCCGGCCGCGATCAGTGCCTCGTTGGGGTGCACCGTCCAGGCCGTACCGGCGATCCCATGGTCCGCGCCGAGCAGCACGGTGTCCTGTTCGCCGGCGCGGTCGAGTACCTCTCCGAGCAGCCGGTCCGCCCATCCGTAGCAGGTTCTGACGCGGCGCCAGATCTGCTCCGCAGCGTCCGGACGGTGCGCGGCGCTCTTCGGATCGCACCAGCCGATCAGTTCGTGGCCCAGGTCGTCGGTGGTGGGCAGATAGATCACGACCAGGGCGGCGGTGTGCCGCGCCAGCACCGTGCGCGCCGGGGCCTCGAAGGAGCGGTGCACGCAGGCCACCGAGGAGAGGAACAGGTCCTCCGCCGAGCCGTCGCCGCCGTCCACGAGCCGCGGTCCGAGCAGCCCCGCCCGGTAGGTGGGGCCGATGCCTTCCCCGGCGAAGACAGGCAGCCCCTCTCCCCCGGTGAGCGCCTCGGTCAGCGTACGGTCCTGGCCCACCACCCTCGGCCGCCAAGCGCCGGTCCGCAGCAGTACCCGTTGCCCGCCGGTAGCGACCATGCGCAGCCAGACTCCGCTGTCCGTGCCCAGTCGCAGTGGCCGCCACTGCGTGTCCCGCTCGCCCAGCGTCACAGAGCGGTCCTCACAGCCGACCCGGATCCGGTCGCCCTCGGGCGCCACGTCGAGCGGGTGGGGGCCGACCGCGAAGTGCTGGTGACCACCGGTGAGCGGCAGCGCGGCCTGCCGGTCGATCCGGTCGCTGTACGCCTCCACCGCCACGTCGACGCCCGGCTCCGCCTGTCCGTCGGCGCCGATCGTCCAGGGCACGTGCACGGCCGCGGTGCGCAGCCCGGCCTCGGCGGCCGTCCGCCACACGGTCGGCGCGGTGCATCGGCCCGGCGCGAAGGCGTCCGACGACTCCTCGACCGTGCCGCCGGTGCCGGGAATCCGGAAGCCGGTGACACCGTGCCGCTCCGGCCAGGTGCCGGTGAACAGCGTGGCGAGCGAAGGCGGGGTCTGGCAGTTGGGGGCCGGCGGACGCGCCGCCGCGCTGATCCCGGCGGCCCGCAGCCGGGCCGTGTGGGGCAGTGCACCCTGCGCGGTCAGCCGCTCCACGATCCAGTGGGCCGCCGCATCCCAGACCAGCCAGTACACCGTCACCGGCGGGGCTCCAGCTCCGGCCGGGCGGCCACCACATCACGCAGGAAGCTGCGCTTGGAGTAGAAGGAGCGCTCCTTGGCCCAGCCGCGGTCGGCGAGGAATCCGCGCACCCACGCGTCGACGCGGTCCATCTCCGCCACCACCTCGCCCTCCTCGTGGTCGAGGACGTTGCGGGAACGGAGGTACTCCACCTCGCACTGCGACAGCACCACGTCGGGCGCGTCGAGCAGACGGCAGTGGTCGAAGAAGATGCCGTAGATGTGTCCGGTCCGCATCGACTCGCACTGGACGTCGTAGCGGACTCGCCGGAACGGCGGCATGGCCCGGACGGTCAGGCCGAGTTCCTCCGCGAGATGGTCGGCGAAGCCCTCGGGGGCGACGTCCACGCCGTGGGTGAGTTCCTCCCTGCGGGCGAAGGAGTCCTCGGCGAACCACTTGCGCTTGAGGATGTTCTTGCCGTCGTAGGAGGGGATGAAGGAGGCGTAGCCGCGCTCGGACTCGGGACCGAGGACGTCGAAGAGATGGTTGTCGTAGTACCAGATCTGGAAGTCCTCGCGGTACTCCGGCCGGCAGCCGGGCAGTTCGCCGTCCCGCAGCGCCCGCAGCACCTCCATTCCGGCCTCCCAGATGTCCGGGGCCGGGTCGAGGGTGTACTTGTACTCCAGCTCGGTGCACTTGAAGTGGTTGCGGAAGTAGAGGTGATGGTTGCCGAGCGGCAGCACGAATCGCTGATGTGCCGTCAGGACGTCTTTCAGCCAGTCGAGTTCGTTCACCGGTCTGCGGCCGACCGGTTCCGCCGTACTGCGGACGAAGCAGGCGTCCTCGGCGTGGGCGCGGATCTGCGCATACGCGTGGTAGCCGCCGCCGGGGTGTTCGGACAGGTAGCACAGGGGTACCAGAGCCGATCCCGCCGAGCCCACCAGGGGCCGCAGGCCGGGACCGGCGAGACCGTCCCGGAACAACTCCTCACCCTGCGTGAGAGCCCTGCCCAGTAGGCGGCCGTCGCTGGTGAGGGCCACCGCCTCGCAGGTGCCGAGTTCCTCCCAGCGGACGACCACGGTCGTGCTCGGCCGGACCTCCTCGAGCGGGGCCACCCGCACCAGGACCATCGGGTCGTCGTCGGCCCGCTGCCTGGTGCCGTTGATCAGGTGGACTCCGCCCAGTACGACCCAGGCGCCTCGTTGGTCAGTGCTCATCCTCGATGCTCCTTCCGGCAACGGTGATCGCGCCGTCGCTGATGACCGCCTCGCCGCCGTCCGGCAGCGCGCCGAGGTCCGCGACCAGCGCCGGGACCTTGGCCTCGCGCAGCAGGATGGCGAGATGGCAGAGGACCGAGCCCTCCTCGAAGACGAAGCCGGCCACCGCCCCGATCAGGACCGAGAGCACCGCGTAGGGGCGGCCCACCCGCACCACCGGCGGGGCGGGCATGGCCTGGATCTTCTCCAGCAGACGGGTGATCTCGGTGTGCTCGGTGACGTCCTTGCTGCGGTCCACGCTCACCGCGGGACCGACCGAGAGCCGGCCGAGCAGTTCGTCGTCGGCCAGCGAGAGCAGCGGTCCGCGCGCCGACCCCGCGGAGACCAGCGTGCCGCGCTCACCGGACAGCATGTCTCCGGCGAGCAGCGAGTAGTCCACGAAGTACGGCACACCGTCGGCGAACACCCACTCCACCGTGGCGTCGCCGTACCGGTCGTGCATACGGCCGGTGAAAGCCGCCATCCGTTCCAGATGGGGGACCAGATCGGGCGGTACGTCGCCTTCCCCGCCCTCGGGGGTCCAGACGAACGAACGGGCGCCCGCCGTACCGCGGTTGAGGGCGAGCAGTCCGTCGGGGGTGTACTCGACCAGCAGGTCGGTCCCGGACCGGCGGGTGATCAGGCCGAGTTCGCCGCGGATGAAGTCCCGTACCACCACCGCCTGCGGCTGGTCCGCAGCCGACGCGCCGCGGGTGATCTCGTCGAGCCGGTCCGGCACCTGGTCCTTGGGGAGCACGATCTGCCGCAGCGTGGCGCCGAAGTCCAGGACGCACTCGGTGCCGGCGCCGGTCGCCAGCAGGTGCCGGATCCGCTCCCGGGCCTCGGGGGTGGACAGGTTCCGTGCGGTGAAGCCGATCAGCCAGCCGGCGCCGACCGCGAGGCCGAGCTCCTCGGCCAGCCGGTGCGCTGGACCGCGCTTTGCGGTGTACCCGGCGTACACCTCGGCGACGTCACCGAGGTGCGTGCCGGCGGGCGGGTCCTCGAAGTAGAGCCTGGTGGACCAGATTCCGGCCGGTGCACCGCCCTGACCGACCGACCGGCGGGCGGTCACCGGTCGCACCTGGACGATGTGCAGGCCTTCGGCGTCGGCGGCCCACTCCACGTCCACCTCGCAGCCGCGCAGGTCCCGCAACTTGCGGCAGGTGTCGGCCACTTCCTGCAGGACCGGCTCGTCGAGCACGTCGCCGGGGACGGCCGAGGCCCGCATGGGCACCGCCACTCCCGCGACCAGTTCCTCGGCCAGCCCCTCGGTGTACTCGATCTCCACGACGTCCGAGGCACTGTCGAGCCCGGTGAAGGCCACACCGGCCAGCCTCGGACGTACCAGCCGCTGAACGATCACCGCGAGCCGGGGTTCCGGGTCGAAGTCCCCGGCCCGTACCCGGGCCGCGACCGCCGAGCCCGCGTAGTGGGAGCGCCAGCACTCCTCCACGGCCGCGATCACCCCGTCGGCCCCACGCACGCCCAGCACGCTGCGATGGATCCCGGCCAGGCTGCTGCTGGTGCCGTCCTCGGCGAGTCCGGAGGAGCGGACCGCGAACTCGGCCTCCTGCGGATCACCGAACACGTCGGCCAGCCGGGCGGTGAGCAGGTCGCGCAGGTCCTGGGACATGTCCAGGTCCGCCACAGCCGCCTCGATCCCGGCCGTGACCTCGGTGAAGAACGCGCCGACCGTGGCCCGCATCTCCTCGAACAGGGCGCCGAGCGCGCCGCGGGCCGCGGGGCCGATCGCCTGGACGAACTCACCGGCGGGGACGGCGAAGGCGGTCGGTACCCGGAACGTCCGGGAAGCCTCGGCGAGCGAGGCGAACTTGTGGCCGACGTCTGCCGGATCCGCGTCGGTGCCGAGCCCGGGCAGCCGTTGCCGGGACAGCTGCCGGTCGAAGTCCTTGTGGATGTCGCTGGAGCGAGGGCCGACAGCGCCCTGGTACTTGCCGTCGTACAGCTCGATCTCGCCCTGCGGGCGCCACCACATCATCTGGCCGATGGTCATGCCCGGGTACACCCGCATCCGGTTCATCGTGTAGAGCTGAAGGGTCCACTGCCCCTCGTAGCCGATGTCCCCCAGGCTGGCGGAGAGGTTGATGAACAGCCCGAGCCGGGCCACGGAGGAGCGCGCGGCGAAGGTCGGCGCGTAGTGGCGGCTGCCCAGCACCTCCTGGGTGTGGGCGAGGTAGAGCCGGCCCGGCTCCAGGACGTAGCCGTCGGTGGTCATCTCGATGTCGACGCAGGCGTTCTCCCGGCGCGGGTCGAGCGGCATCTCCGAGTAGACCCTGAGTCGGCTGCCGAGCCGGAAGTTGTAGCTGTTCGGATTGACCTGCTCAGGAGTGAACGGCTCGATGGTGATGCGTTGGTTCGTGCGTTCCCGCGCGATCTCGCTTCCGGTAAGGATCATCAGCACTCCTTGCAGGGGGCTCGGCGAGGGCCGGATCGGAACTCGGAGAGGCCGGACCGGAAGAGTCAGAATCAGAGAGGCCGGTCCAGAAGAGTCAGAAGAGGAAGTAGCGCTGGGCCATGGGGAGTTCGGTGGCCGGGTGGGCTTCGGCCACCTCGCCGTCGATGCGGACGGTGAAGGTGTCGGGGTCGACGGTGACCTCGGGCCTGGCGGTGTTCTCGTGCAGGTGGTCCTTGGTGACGCCGCGGGTGGAGCGGATCGCAGTGAACTCCTTGCCGATGCCCAGCTGCCCGGCCAGCCGCTCGGCCAGCCCGTCACCCAGGGCCGCCTCGGTGACGAAGTTCAGCGAGCCGGCGGCCGGGGCGCGGCCGTGGGCGCCGAACATCGGGCGGGGCAGGACGGGTTGCGGAGTGGGGATGGAGGCGTTGGCATCGCCCATCTGCGCGTACGCGATCTGGCCGCCCTTGATCACCAGTTCCGGTTTGACCCCGAAGAACGCCGGGTTCCACAGCACCAGATCGGCGAGCTTGCCCCGCTCGACCGAGCCGATCTCGGCGTCCAGGCCCTGGGCCACGGCCGGGTTGATGGTGTACTTGGCGACGTAACGGCGTGCCCGCAGATTGTCCGCGCGCCCGTCTCCGGGCAGGGAGCCGCGGCGGCGCTTCATCACGTGGGCGGTCTGCCAGGTGCGCAGCACCACCTCACCGATCCGGCCCATCGCCTGGGCGTCCGAGCTGATGATCGAGATCGCGCCCAGGTCGTGCAGCACGTCCTCCGCGGCGATGGTCGAGGGCCGGATCCGCGATTCGGCGAACGCCAGGTCCTCCGGAACACGCGGGCTGAGGTGGTGGCACACCATCAGCATGTCCAGGTGCTCGTCGAGGGTGTTGACGGTGTGCGGCCGGGTCGGATTGGTGGAACTGGGCAGGACGTTCGGCTGCGAGACGACGGTGATGATGTCCGGGGCGTGCCCGCCGCCCGCCCCTTCTGTGTGGTAGGCGTGCACGCCCCGTCCGGCGATCGCGGCCAGCGTGTCCTGCACGAAACCCGCTTCATTGAGCGTGTCGGTGTGGATCGCCAGCTGCGCGCCCGACTCCTCGCACACCTCCAGACAGGCGTCGATCACGGCCGGGGTCGCCCCCCAGTCCTCATGGATCTTGAAACTCACCGCGCCCGCGCGCAGTTGGTCCCGCATCGAGGCGGCGGATGTGGTGTTGCCCTTGCCGAGGAGCCCGATGTTGACCGGGAAGTCGTCCAGCGCCGCGAACATCCGGGCGAGGTGCCAGCTGCCGGGCGTGACGGTGGTCGCCTTGCTGCCCTCGGCCGGGCCGGTCCCGCCGCCGATGATGGTGGTGGTCCCTGCCGCCAGTGCCTCGGTCGCGCTCTGTGGACACACGAAGTGGACGTGCGCGTCGACGGTGCCGGCGGTCAGGATCCGCCCGTTGCCCGCGATGATCTCGGTCTCCGGGCCGATCACCAGGCCGGGGTGGACTCCGTCCATGGTCTCCGGGTTGCCCGCCTTGCCCAGTGCGGTGATCCGGCCGTCGCGGATGCCGATGTCGGCCTTGATCACGCCCCAGTGGTCCAGTACGACCGCACCGGTGATGACCGTGTCCGGCGCCCCCTGCGCCCGCGAGACCCGGGACTGTCCCATCGACTCGCGGATCACCTTGCCGCCGCCGAAGACCGCCTCGTCCCCGCCCGCGCTCAGGTCCCGCTCGATCTCGATCAGGAGATCCGTGTCCGCGAGCCGGATCCGGTCTCCGGCGGTGGGCCCGAACAAGTCGGCGTAGCGCGTGCGTGGCACCGTCAACGCGACTCTGGCTCCGGCATTCTGACGGTCAGTCATCAAGGTTCCCCTTCGTGGCGTCCTGACGCTCAGAGCCTGTGTCATCGAGGCTCCCCTTCGTCTCGCCGCGCAGGCCGAACACCTCACGGCGCCCGCCCAGCGGGACCAGTTCCACCTCTGCGGGCACGCCGGGCTCGAACCGCGCGGCCGTGCCGGCCGGAATGTTCAGCCGCTTCCCGTGGGCCGCCGCCCGGTCGAAGGACAGGCCCGGATTCGCTTCCGCGAAGTGGTAGTGCGACCCGACCTGCACCGGCCGGTCCGCCGCGTTGACCACCGCCACCACCGTCACCGCACGGCCCCGGTTCAGTTCGACGTCACCCTCACCCAGCAGGACCTCGCCGGGTATCAGGGGCGCGCGGTCCGGCCCCTCCCCCGCGCTCACGCGATCGGCCCGTGCACGGTGACCAGCTTCGTACCGTCCGGGAAGGTCGCCTCCACCTGGACGTCGTGGATCATCTCCGCGATGCCCTCCATCACATCTCCCCTGGTCAGCACCGCACGCCCGGACTTCATCAGCTCCGCCACCGTCCGCCCGTCCCGCGCGCCTTCGAGGATGTGCGCGGTCAGGACGGCGATCGCCTCCGGGTGGTTGAGCGCCACACCGCGCTCCTTGCGCTGCAGCGCCACCTCGGCGGCTACGTGGACGAGCAGACGTTCCTGCTCTCGTGCGGTCAGTCGCATGGATACACAACCGTTCCCGATCAGGAGTACTTCTCCCAGAAAGTATTTGGGCGCCGGAATTCATGTCAACGATTCAATGACACTCCCAGTAAACGTAACTTCCTGGAAACTTGGGCTTGTTGACAGTAACTCCCCATCGAGAAAATAGTTCGTTCAGGAAACATCTCCTCGCATCCCCTCAAGCCCAGGGGCAACCGAGAGGCACACATGGCGCACATCGCGTTCCTGGAGACCAACACCACCGGAAGCGGCTACGAGGCGATCGCCGCCGCCAAGCGCGCCGGGCACCGCGTCACGTTCGTCACCCGCGACATCGACGCATACCTCCTGCCGGGCCAACTCCAGCTGGACACCGGCCTGATCGACGACGTGGTCGGCACCGAGACCAACGATCCGGACCAGGTGGTCGCCGCGCTGCGCCCGCTGCTCCCGGGGCTGGACGCGCTCATCTCGGTCGGCGAGTGGCACATGATCAGCGGCGCGGAGTCGGCGTACCGCCTGGGCCTGCCGGGTCAGGCTCCCGACTCGGTGCGGGCCGCCCGGATCAAGTCCCTGCAGCGCGAGGCATGTTCGCGCGCGGGCGTCCCGGTGCCGGCCTTCGCCGTGGCCCTGACCCCGGAGGCAGCCGCCGCTGCCGCCGTCGCCCAGGGCTTCCCCTGCATCGTCAAGCCGGTCGACTACGGCGGCAGTTACGGGGTGCGGCTATGCAACGGCCCCGACGAGGTGGCGTCCCACGTCGCAGCGCTGCACCAGGTCACGCACAACCAGCGTGACCAGCGGATGTCCGAGGAGATCCTGATCGAGGAGTACCTGGAGGGCCCCGAGATCAGCCTGGAGACCCTCACCTTCGACGGCGTCACCCGTTTCCTCGCGATCACGCAGAAGCAGACGGTGCCGCCGCCCTCGTTCTACGAGACCGGGCACGCCCTGCCCGCCGTACTCGAACCAGGTCTCGAACAGGAGTGCCGCAAGATCGCCACCGCGGCCCTGGAAGCCATCGGGTACGTCTTCGGAGCCGGACACATCGAACTGATGCTCACCGCCGACGGACCCAAGCTGATCGAGGTGAACTGCCGTCCCGCGGGCGACCGCATCACCCATCTCCTCAACCGCGCCCTCGACGTCGACCCGACCGAGCTGCTGGTCGAGATGTACCTCGGCACCCCGCCCGACCGGATCCCGGAGCCGGCCCGGGGAGCGGCCATCGTCTTCCTCCCCAGCCCCGGCGGCCGGGTGGTCGCCATCGAGGGCGTCGAGCGGGCCCGCGCCGTGCCGGGGGTGGAGGAGGTCGCCCTGTACGTCGGCCCGGGCGACGTCCTGGCACCGCCGACCAACAACAACGACCGTCTGGGCTACGTCACCGCCACCGGCCCCGACAGCACCGCCGCGCTGGCGGCCGCCACCACCGCGGCGGAGACAATCCTGGTCAAGCTGGAGTCGGAGTGAGGCTTGCCCAGTACACCGACGGGATGACCAAGCCGATCGCGCTGGTCTGCCTCGGTATCTTCGTGAGCCGGCTGGGCGGCTTCTTCGTCCTGTTCCTCACCCTGGTGCTGGCGGAGCGGGGTTACGGGACACGGCAGATAACCGTCGCGCTGATCGTGGTCGCGACGGCGGGCGTGCTCGGTGCCGCGGCCGCCGGGCCGGTGGCGGCCCGCCTCGGGGTCCGTACGGCGCTGCTGCTGGCCGGGACGGCGACCGCGGTCAGCGCGTTCGCCTGCGCCGCCCTCCAGGACTTCGGGCCCACCGTCGCCCTGGCCGCCGTCGTCTCCGCCGGCGTGCAGGCCTACTCCCCGCTCGCGCAGACCGTGGTGGGCACCGAGGTCACCGCCGAGCGCCGGGTGGCCATGTTCGCGGTCTACCGCCTGTGCCTCAACGTGGGGGCCGCCGCGGGACCGGTGTTCGGCGCCCTGCTGCTGTCCTGGTCCCCCGCGGCCGTATTGATCGGCAACGGTCTCGCCGCCACGGTGGCGACCCTCCTGGTCCTGCCACTGCCGCGGACGACTCCTCGTACGGAATCGGGCCCGAAACACGTGGGGGTCCGGGCGAGAGTGAGCCCTGAGTTCGCGGCCGCCGCCGTGGTGTTGAGCGTGGCCTCCCTGGTCTACGCCCAGCAGACCGGAGTACTGGCCCTGGCGGTCCGTGAGGCGGGCTACACCACCGATGTCTACGGCTGGCTGCTGACCCTCAACGCGGTGGCAGTGATCCTGGTCGAGGTGCCGCTCTCCCGGTACACCGCACGCTGGCAGCGCCGCACCCCCCTGATCCTCGGCACCGTCTGCGTCTGCGCGGGGTACGCGGTCAACCTCGTCGGGATCTCGCTGCCCGTCCTGGTCGTCGGAGTGCTGAGCTGGACCCTGGGAGAGGTCCTCATGACCCCGGTCGCCGCCGCCTTCGCCACCGAGGCGGCCCCGCCCTCCCAGGAACCCGTCTACCTGTCCTTCCTGAGCATGTGCCAGACCGTCGGGTATGCGGTCGGACCGGCCGCGGGCGTGTACGCCTACGGACAGCACCAGACGCTTCCCTGGCTGCTGTGCGCCGTGCTGATGGTGGTCAGTGCGCCCGCCCTGTACTACTTGCTGCCCCGGGCCGGGCGGGCCGGTCAGACCTCCGATGATTGTGAAGTCCCGTACACCGGTCTAGGCTCCGCGGAGGCAGGAGATCCTCTGCAAGGGCGCCGGGGTTGAACTCGACGTCACCTGTGGAGACCCCCCGGAGGTGCCCCGTGCACTCGACGGCAGCACAACTGTGTTCGGACCGACGGGACCTGCTGCTCGTAGCGCTCGTGATTCCCCTGCGCGGCCCGGCCGGGATCTTCGGCCCCGCCTGCGAACTCTCGGCGCAGCTCGCCGTGGAGGAACTCAACGCCGCGGGCGGCATCCTGGACCGGGAGGTCCGGCTGGTCGTCGTGGACGGCGGTGCCGAACCGCGGCAGGTCGCGGACGAGGTGGCGGGCCTGGTCGCGCTCGGTGCGGTCGACGCGGTCGTCGGCTGGCACACCTCCGCGGTACGCCAGGCCCTGGCACCGCGGATCGCGCACCGGGTGCCCTACATCTACACCGCCCAGTACGAGGGCGGTGAGGAGACCCCCGGCGTGTTCCTCACCGGGGAGACCGACATCCAGCAACTGGCCCCGGCGATGCGGCTGCTCGCCGAGGCCACGGGCGCCCGCCGCTGGTGCACCGTGGGCAGCGACTACGTCTGGCCCCGGGTCACCGCACGCACGGCCCGCCGGTTCGCCCGCGAGTGCCGAGGCAGCGTCGTGGACGAACTGTTCATCCCCTTGGACACCGAGGAGTACGGCCCCGCGATGCGCCGGATCGAGGCCGGCGGGGCGGACGCGGTGCTGATGCTGCTGCTCGGGGACGACGCGGTGCGCTTCAACCGGGCGTTCACCGCGGCGGGTCTGCACCAGCGCTGCGTCCGGCTGAGCACCCACATGGACGAGAACCTGCTGCTCGCCACCGGCGCGGAGGCGGCCGAGGGACTGTGGGCGACGGCCGGCTACTTCGACTCGCTGATGACCTCGGAGAGCCTGTCCTTCAGCCACCGTTACGCCCGGAGGTTCGGATACGAGGCCCCGGTCGCCGGAAGCCTGGGCGAGTCCTGCTTCGAGGGCATCCTGCTGCTCGGTGCGCTCGCGGCCCACCGCGGGTCGTTAACCGTGCCGAACTCGCCGGGACCGGAGGAGACGATCTCCTACGAGGGTCCGCGCGGTGCGCTGCGACTGCGCGGCAACCACCTCGAACAACGGCTCTACCTCGCCCGGGCCGACGCCCTGGACTTCGATATCATCGCTCAGCTCTGACCTGCTCCGGGGCACGCCCCAGCAGGAACTCCAGCCGTGACAGCCCGTCCGCCAGCTCCCGCACACCGGCCAGCCCGTCCAGCACCTGCGCCTCCGCCTGGTGTGCCAGCGCGCCGACGGCCCGGTGCCGTGTCCGGCCGCGCGAGGAGAGATAGAGCAGAACACGGCGCCCGTCCCCCGGGTCCTTGCGACGGTAGGCCAACGCCGCCGAGACCAGCCGGTCGACCAGCTTGGTGAGACTCGGCGCGGGCATCAGCGCGTACTCGGCGACATCGGACATGGCGTGCCCGCGCCCGTCCGAGAGCAGCGACAGCACCCGCCACTCCTCGACGGAACAGTCCTCGGCCTCCAGCGCGGCGGCCAGTCGGCGGGTCATCAACCGCTCCGCGCTGCTGAGCAGTTGCGGAAGATCGCGGGGCAACTCCGGCGACACGGTCAACCTCTCCTCCGCGGGGCCGCTGACGCACAACTCACAGCACCGACACTACCGCCCCGCACAGTACTTTCCAATGGAATGATTTGGTCACCGTCCGCTCCCGCCGGCACCACGGTAGACCTGGGAATCCTTCCGGCATCAGGATGCTTTCTTTTGAGTCCGGCTCTTCACAGGTGAAGTAGTGTGCCGGGACAACACCGACCGGGATGCGGGACGAGAAGCACCGATCCGACACCTGCCGTGGAGTGAAACTCCGACCTACGCATTCCATACACAGTCACAAGAAGCCCTGGGCACGCACATTCCAAGGTCAAGAAAACGAAGAATCCGCAGGTCAGCGACCTGACCTGCGGTTCACCTCGGAGCCGCCTCCGGGATTCGAACCCGAGACCTACGCATGACGAGTGCGGGGTCCGACGAAGGGATCGATGCCTGTACGAACACAACGACCCGACTCCCGCAGGCGTGTTACGCACCATCGGATACTTTGTAGTCAGCCCTCGGCAAGAAGTCCCTGAAAAGTCCCTGACGTGGCTCAAGGCGAGCCTGCTCACGCCAAATCCGCAGGTCAAGCCCATGATCAACAGCCGCCGACATGTCGGTGAAGTACAAGGAGACGGCGCGGGGCGGGCTCGCGGTCAACATCATCGAGTGTTAGGGAAGGGGTCCTGACCGGCTCCTCGGCAACCTTCGGAGCGGTCAGGGGCTGTCCTGTTCGCGATGGCCGTCACGATCAGGCCGTCGTGCGCCAGCCAGCGGCCGCGAAACCGGCTGACAGGGCCCGGCACGAGCAGGTCGACGTCGAACGTTCCGTCGGGTTCCAGCGTGATCGCCGCGTCGTGGAAGCCCAGCCAGCGGCGGGCGAGCGGGAACCACGCCTTGTAGACGGACTCCTTGGCGCTGAACAGCAGGCGGTCCCAGTGCGGGCCCTCCCCCCGTGCCAGCTGTGCTCGTTCCCGCGGCAGGCTGATGTGTCCGAGCAACCCCTCGGGCAGCGGCTCGTCGGGCTCGGCGTCGATGCCGATGCTGACGAACTGCGCCGTACGGCCGATCGCCGCGGCACGGAAGCCGGCGCAGTGGGTGAGGCTGCCGACGACGCCCTGCGGCCACAGCGGTTCCCGTTGGGCACCGGTGAGGATCGGTGCGGCGGCGATGCCGAGCTGGGCCAGCGCGCGCCGGGCGCAGACCCTGGCGGTGGTGAACTCCGCCCTGCGCTTGGGCCCGGCCGCCTTGATCAGGGCGCGCTCCTCGGGGAAGAGTTCCCGTTCGGGGGCGTCGGCACGCGATCCCGCCGCGGCCACCTCACGGGGCAGTATCTGTGCGATCACGCCGTCGGCGCCCCACTCGCTCATCCCAGCTCGGTCCCCGTGCCGGTCTCGATGAGCCGCCCGAACCGGAGGGTGTCGAAGATGTCCGCCATCCGTACGGCGCGGCCCCCTCGCAGGGTCCAGGAGTGGACGAAGTCGAGCGTCTCCGTGTGCCCGCTCAGCGAGGTCACGTCACGTACGCCGAAGACCACCACCCGGTCGCCCGAGCACACGAACTCCCTTGGGTGCAGCCGCATTCCGCCGATCACGGCGGGCACCCGGGCCAGGAACTCCCGCACTCCCGCGTGCCCGACCTTGGTGCCCCCCAGGCCGTATTGGTGCATCCCCTCGGGGTGCACCCACTCGACCCCCGGGTCCAGGGTGGCGAGCAGGGCCGCCACGTCACGGGCGTGGAAGGCGCGGTAGGCGGCGTGTACGACGTCGAGGTTGTCCATCGTCTGCTCAGCTCTCCTCGGGCTTCACGTGTCCGGGGTGGTGTGCGGTGAGCGTGCGGCGGATGCCGTCGCGCCAGCTCACCGCGCACGGCCCGGTCAGGCGCCGCCGCAGCGTGGGGTCGAACTGGTAGGTCTCGCGCGTGACATCGCTCGGGACGAGCCTGGCCGGGACACCGGAGAGCTCTTCCAGGTAGCGCACGCAGTCGGTCATGCCGACCGCCTCGTCGCCGCCCCAGTTGACCAGCGTCGCCGGGGCCGCGGCCGCTTCCCACAGCCGGGGCACCTGCGCCACCAGGTCACTGGTGTACAGCGGGGAGCACCAGTTCTGGCCGGTGCGCGGCACCGGGATGGGCTCACCGGCGAGCATCCGCTCGAAGTACAGCATGGGCACTCCGCCGTAACCGCCGGGCCCGTACGCGATGTTGAGGCGGGCGATGGTGGTGGGGAGGCCGAGCACCTGGGCGAAGGCGCGGACCGCGCCCTCGGTGGCGAGCTTGCCGACCGGGTAGGCGGGCAGCCAGTCCGCGACGCCGTCCACCGGGTCGTTCTCGGTGTACTGGTGGTCGAGCGTCTGCTTCTTGTAGACCGCCCCGGTCGACACGTAGAGGAAGGCCTCGGCACGCCGGCAATGACTCATCAGCCGCCCCGTGGCGACCGCGTTGATCTCGGCCACGGCGTTGAAGTCGCCGTCGTCGCCGCGGCGCACCGCCGAGTGCAGCACATGCGTGAAGTCGTCGGGCAGGCCCCGCAGCGGGTCGCCGGAGACCTCGTCCATGTCCCATCGCCAGGTGGTGACGGACCGTTCGCGCAGCTCCCGCTCCACACCCGGTGTGCCGAACCGGCCGATGCACCAGACCTCGTTCTCCGCGGCCAGCGCCTCGGCCACCGGGCGCGCGACCTGCCCGGTACCGCCGGTGATCAGTATCTTTCGGCCCTTCACTGCTCTCCTTCGCCGTCGCCCATCGCCCGGTCCAGCTCCTGGCGCAGAACGGCCTGGAACTCGGCCACATGGCGCGGGCCCATCAGGGTGTAGTGCTCGCCCGGCACCTCGATGTACCGGTTGTCCGTCGTCGTGTACTCGTCCCATCGGCGCAGCTCGTCGGCCAGCCAGGCCTCCTTGGTGCCGCGCAGCGGGGTGGCGTAGAAGACGGTCATCGAGCGGACAGATCCGCTCGGCTCGTACGTGCGGCCCAGGTCCGTGAGGCGGTCCGCGAGCTCCGCCCAGGCTCCGAACTTGGCCAGGTCAAGGTCGAGTTCACGCAGGCGGCGCTCCGGGGCGATCTCGAGGAAGTGCGCCAGCTGCTCGGCGCGCGGCAGGCCGCGCAGCCGTGCGGGCAGTTCGAGGGACTGCTTCTTGTCGATGAGGGCGAGGAAGAAGGCCAGGTTGGCCGCCGTCTCGACGAAGTCGAGCTCTTCCATGCGGTACTTGATGTGCGGCGGCAGATTGAAGCTGCCCACGAAGTCGACCCGCTCGCCCTGGGACTCGAGGACCTTGGCGATCTCGAAGGCCACCGCGCCGCCGTAGGAGTAGCCGGCTATCGCGTACGGGCCGTGCGGCTGGCGGGCGCGGATGGCGGTGACATAGGTGTCGACCATCTCCTCGAAGGTGACGAACGGCTTCTCGCCCTCGTTGAAGCCCCGGGCGCGCAGCGCGTAGAAGGGCCGGTCGCCGGTGAAGTACTTGGCGAGGTTGACGAAGACCAGGACCTCGCCGACGCCGGGGTGGACGCAGAACAGGGGCGTCTTGGTCCCGCTCGGCTGCATCGGCACCAGAGGGTCGTACGCCTTGGGGGCGCCTGGGCGGGTGCGCTCGGCGAGTCGTGCGGCGAGGGTGCGGACGGTGGGGGCGGTCAGCAGGTCGATGACCTGGAGCCCGGGTGCGTCGAGCCGCTGGGCCACCTTGCTGCGCAGGCGGAGGATGTCGAGTGAGGTGCCGCCCAGGTCGAAGAAGTTGGCGGTGGCGCTGACCGAGCCCGGTGCCATGCCGAACAGTTCGGCGTAGATCCCGGCGAGCACCCGCTCGGTGGCGCCCTCGGGCTCCGTGTGCCCGCCGAGCACGCGCTCGACCAGCTCGGTCACCGAGCGCACCGTGGCGTCGTACCCACCGGATTCGAGGCGCCGCCGCATCAACGCCCGCTGGATCTTGCCCAGGCTGGTCTTGGGGAAGGCGTCCTTGTCCAGGGGCAGGATCAGGCCCGGCCGGAAACCCCAGTGCGCCACGACAGTGCTGCGTACGGCGGTGAGCACGCGGTGCAGTGCGGCCTCGTCGCCGTCCGGGACCTCGGGGTGGAAGGCCACGACCAGCTGCTCGGTGTCGCTGTGCGCCGGGCGGGTGGGGAAGGCCGCGACGTAGGACCGGGCCACTCCGTCGAGCTGTTCGAGCGCGCTCTCCATCTCGTGGCTGAAGTAGTTGACGCCATTGACGATGACGCTGTCCTTGCTGCGTCCCACCAGGGTGAGGCGGCCCCCGGTGATCGTGCCGAGGTCACCGCTGCGGAACCAGCCGTCGGCGGTGAACGCGTCGGCGGTGGCCTGCGGGTTGTTGTGGTATCCGGTCGTGATCATGGGCCCGGACAGCTGGAGTTCGCCGACCTCGCCGTCGGGCAGCGCCCTGTCGTGTTCGTCCGCCACCCGGATGCGCAGCCCTTCGACGGGCGTGCCGACCGCGGCGAACTCCTGGTCGCGGTCCGCCTCGGGGAAGCCCAGGTTGTAGATGCTGCCGGCGCAGGTCTCGGTCATCCCGAAGGCGGGCCAGAGGAGGTCGGGGGCGAGGCCGTAGGGCGCGAAGCGGTCGAGGAAGGCACGGCCGGTGGCGCCGGGCACGGCCTCACCGCCGCTGACCAGGTGCCGCAGCGCGGACAACTCCAGGGGTTCGGCTCCGAGGTCGGCCGAAAGGAGCAGTCCCAGCAGGAAGTTGGGCGCGAAGGTCGCCGTCACCCGATGCCGGGAGAGCAGCCGCAGGAACTCGACAGGTTCACCGAGGACGGCCGACGGCTCGGCGTGGCACTGCTGGGAGCCCGTGTACAGGGGCAGCAGATGGCATTCGAGGAGGGCGGCGACATGGTCGAACGAGACCCAGTTGAGGGTGGTGTCGGCGGCGGTGAGCCGGTGGTAGCCGTTCTTGCCGGCCATCGACGCGAGCAGGTTGGCGTGGCTGAGCCGAACCGCCTTGGAGTTGCCGGTCGACCCGGACGTCAGCACGAGCACGGCGGTGTCCTCGGGGGCCGCCCGGTGCGGCGCGTCGGCCGGCTCCACCGCGTGCAGCGACTCGATGGCGGCGACCCGGAGCCCGTCCGTCGCGGGCAGTTCGGCGGCCAGGGAGGCGTCGGTGAGGACCAGTGGCTGGTCCAGCAGGGTGTTCACATGGGCGAGTTGGGCGGCCCAGCGGGTCGGGTCGCCGCGCTGAGGGGAGACCGGGCACGGCACGAACCCGCCGAGCACACAGGCCCAGAAGGCGGTGAGGAAATGCCGTGGCCGTTCCAGGATCAGGACCACTTTGTCGCGCGGGGCCAGGCCGTGGGCGCGCAGGGCGGAGTGGAGGAGGCGGGCTTCCCGGAGGAGCTCGGGATAGCTCTGGAACTCGTGCGGGGCGTCGGCACCGCCGAGGCAGTAGGTGAGCCCGGATTCCGCGTTGTTCTGCGCGGCTCGGGTGAGCAGGGCCGTGATGTTCGATATCGGGGAGTTGTTCGACAGTGATTTCTTCAAGGAATGCTCCGGAATATAATCCTGAACGAAAACACATGGGAACTGTAGGCGCCAGAATTCTTCCGGGACGCGGGAAAGGCCTGTTGCGGCCACCTCTTGCAGGTTGCTGACACACCACCCCCGATGTGCTCCTGCAACGGTAATGGCGACCCGGCCTCAAATTGGTTTGAGATTCAAATAAACAGACGAGTGTCCCGTGTGCCGTGCGCCACAGGAAGGGCGGGGGCGCGATTTGACAGAGAGCTGCCAGCGAGGCGGCGCCGACCAGCTCGGCAGATATGAATTGTGCAGGTTTATGACAGAGTAGACCGTCCAGTTTGTCAGCATTCGCTCCTTAAGCGCTGTTCCTTCACGGGAA
This sequence comes from Streptomyces sp. V4I8, assembly GCF_041261225.1. GTDB lineage: Bacteria > Actinomycetota > Actinomycetes > Streptomycetales > Streptomycetaceae > Streptomyces. The sequence continues at coordinate 7,082,301 of NZ_JBGCCN010000001.1, read as the reverse complement.
TAGGCCAGAGCCTGCTCCGACCCGCGATCCGGGGGGATTTGTTTGACTGAAACTGATCGCCCGAACTATCGTGAACACTGATTCGTCGGCTGGCTGCCCGTCGCGGTTCACGGGTTTTTCGGGAATGCGTCGAACACGTTGACAAGAAAACTTGTCAATTGTGCGGTTCTGTTTGACGCCGGGGCAGAGCGTGCGAATGAAAGATGCCTGGACAGACGGGGGTGACGTCAGTGACAGGTGACCATGTGCCGACTGCGGCCGTGGTCGACGGGGAGAGCGGAGACGGCGCGGAGCCAGTGGTGCTGCCGTCGGGGGAATCGACAGCGGACGGCGACCACGCCGCACATCTGGAGGAGGCACTCCTCCAGGCCCATGCGCTGATCGACTCCACCGTCGACCTTTACCACCGCCGCTCCGTCGGCCCTGCCGCCCTGTCGCGCACCAATGGAGTCCCGGTCGGCGAATCCCTGGAACACCACATCGGCCGGGCCCGGCACACCGTGAGCATCACCCTGTCCCGCGCCGACGAATGGGCGGAGGCCGCGCGGAATCTGGTGCCCCGCATACCGGCCCATGTCACGGTGCGGGCGCTGTGCACCGTCGAGGCCGCGGACCTCCTGCCGGCGCCGCCCACCCCGCCCGACGACGTACGCCTCGAAGTGCGGGTCACGGCCCGTCCGCTGTCCGACACCCTCGTCGTCGACGGCACCTCCGCTCTGGTGCGCGCGACCGAGCAGATGGGCGGCCACACCGCCGTGGTGAACGACGTGGCCGCGGTGCGCGCCCTGGAAATCCTCTTCGCCGGCGCCTGGTCGCGGGGCCGCAGGCTCGCGGAGCACGTGCTGATGCGTCAGCGGCTCGACACCGAACTCGCCCGGGAGATCCTGCTGCGGCTGAGCGAGGGCAAGACCGACGAGGCCGCGGCCCGCGAGCTCGATGTCTCCCTGCGTACCTACCGGCGGTATGTCGCCAGGTTCCTCCGTGAGTTCGACGTGGACTCCCGCTTTCAGGCGGGTGTACGAGCGGCGGAGCTGGGGTTGATCTCCCCGACCTCGGCGCGCGACGGCGGTGAGAGGGACCGCCGTGGTGAGTAGGCCGCGCGACGGCGAGCCGGAGCGGGCAGCGCGGCAGCGCATGCCGGGGCGGCCGGAGGACGATCTGGAGCAGGCGCTGCTCAAAGTGCGGACGCTGATCGAGTCGACGGTGGCGCTGCACCGCGACCGCAGTGTCGAGGAGCAGTTGATCACCGAGATCGAGGGCGGCTACGGCGTGGTGCTCGACACCGCGCGCCGCCTCATCGGCCAGGCCTCCCGCACGATCGACATCGTCCACGCCCGGGTCGCCGGCACGGACGGGCCCGCAGGCGTGGAACAGGAGATGATCCACGGGGCCGCCGAGTCGGTCTCGGTGCGGCTGCTGACCGTACCCGTGTTCCTGGACGCCTCGCCCGACCCCGAACAGTTCGTCAGGGAGCGGCCGATGGCGATCCGGGTGGCTCCGGTTCCGCCGCTGCAGGCGCTGCTCGTCGACGGCGACTGCGCCCTGGTGGTGGCCGCGTCCCCGACCGGTCCGCGCGCCTCACTGATCCGGGCGCCCGAGTTCCTGCACACCCTGTACTCCCTCTACGAGACGGTCTGGGGCCAAGCGGTGCCCGCGCATGAACGGATCGTCTTCGCGAGCCCCGAGCGCGCCCAACTGGCCCGGCAGGTACTGGACGCGCTGCGGGCCGGGGTCACCGACGAGGTGGCCGCCCGCGATCTCACCGTCTCGGTGCGCACCTACCGCCGCTATGTGGCCGAGATCATGGCGCTGCTCGGCGCCAACTCCCGCTTCCAGGCGGGGGTTCGGGCCGCCGAACTGGGCCTGCTGCCCCCGCCCTCCCCCGGAACCGACAGCTGATCGCCTTCCCGGAATTCCGCTGGCAACTTCCTGAAAGTTTTGTTGCCGCGTGCAATGGCAGGCATTTGGATGAGCGTGTGGAAGGCACTCGAGTCCGTTACTGATGTCTTCCCCGCGGCATGCTTCCCCCGGCGTGCCGCCACTGCGCGGGGGTCCGCAGCCAACAGCCGGTCCGGGCCCCCGCGTGCTCTGGTGAACACACCTGCGGAAGACGGAAATCATGAATCAGCTACCCATCGGCCTGGTGTTTCCCGGACAGGGGACACAGAAGGCGGGAATGGGTGAGGCCTGGCGGGACACCCCGTCATGGAAACTCACCGAGTCCATTTCCGAAGCCTCGGGAGAAGACCTCCCCGAACTGCTCCTGCGCACCCCCGCCGAGCAGTTGCTCCGCACCGACCTGGCCCAGCTCACGGTGTTCGCCGTGGGCGTCGTCGCCCACGCCGAGGTGATGCGCCGTGGGGGGCCGGACGGCACGGTCGTCGCCTGCGCGGGCCACAGCCTGGGCGAGTACACGGCCCTGGTCGCGGCCGGCGCGCTCACCGTCGATGCGGCGGCCCGGCTCGTCGCCGCGCGCGGCCGGGCCATGCGCGACGCCACACGGCTGCGCGAGGGCACCATGGGCGTCCTGGTCGCGGCCTCACTGCCGAACGTGACGGAGCTGGTGTGCGAACTGCGTGACGCAGGCGCGGAGTTGTGGGTCGCCAATGTCAACGCGCCGGGCCAGACCGTGGTCTCCGGCTCCGCCGAAGGCATCGAGCTGGCCGCCGAGCGGGCACCGTCGATCGGCGCCAAGGCGATCCGGCTCAAGGTGGCGGGCGCCTTCCACAGCCCCTACATGGCGCCCGCGGCCGACGCCCTGCGCCTCGCCCTGAAGGACACCGCCTTCGCCCCGGCGCATCTGCCCGTGGTGGCCAACGTCGACGCCCGGCCCTACGACGGCGACTGCGACTGGCCGGATCTGGCCGCCCGCCAGCTCACCTCGCCGGTCCTGTGGGAGCAGTCGGTGCGCGCCCTCACCGAAGGGCTCGGCTGCCGCCGCCTGGTCGAGCTCGGGCCCGGCCGCACCCTGGCCGGAATGATCCGCCGGATCGCCCCCGACGTCGAGGTGACGTCGGTGGACGGCCCCGAAGCCCTGCCGACCGACTGACCGACTGACGAGGGGGTTGAGAATGACGCTGGCCGAGAAGACCGACGAACTCGCGCGCATCCGGGAAGACGTACTCGCCGGTGTGGAGCGGGCCACCGAGGCGCAGCACGCCAAGGGCAAACTGACCGCGCGGGAACGCCTCGCGCTCCTCTTCGACGAGGGCTCGTTCACCGAGGTGGAACAGCTGCGCCGGCACCGGGCCACCGGGTTCGGCCTGGAGGCGAAGCGGCCGTACACCGACGGCGTGGTGACCGGCTGGGGCACGGTGGAGGGCCGTACGGTCTTCGCCTTCGCCCATGACTTCCGGATCTTCGGCGGGGCGCTCGGCGAGGCCCACGCCACCAAGATCCACAAGATCATGGATCTCGCGCTGTCGGCGGGAGCCCCGCTGGTCTCGCTGAACGATGGTGCGGGGGCGCGTATCCAGGAGGGTGTGAGCGCGCTGGCCGGCTACGGCGGGATCTTCCAGCGCAACACGAAGGCGTCGGGCGTCATCCCGCAGATCAGCGTGATGCTCGGCCCGTGCGCGGGCGGGGCCGCCTACAGCCCCGCACTGACCGACTTCGTCTTCATGGTCCGCGAGACCTCGCAGATGTTCATCACCGGGCCCGACGTGGTCAAGGCGGTGACCGGCGAGGAGATCACGCAGAACGGCCTCGGCGGCGCCGATGTGCACGCGGGGACCTCGGGAGTGGCGCACTTCGCGTACGACGACGAGGAGACCTGCATCGCCGAGGTCCGCTATCTCCTGTCGATGCTCCCGGCCAACAACCGTGAGCTGCCGCCGGCCGCGCCGGTCGAGGACCCTGTCGACCGGCGCTGCGAGCGGCTGTCCGAGCTGGTGCCGGTCGACGGCAACCGGCCCTACGACATGCGTGAGGTCATCGCCGAACTCGTCGACGACGGTGAGCACATGGAGGTCCACGAGCGCTGGGCGGGTAGCGTCCTGACCACTCTCGCCCGGCTCGGCGGCCAGGTCGTCGGCATCGTCGCCAACCAGCCCCAGTCCCTGGCCGGGGTCCTCGACATCCACTCCTCCGAGAAGGCGGCGCGCTTCGTGCAGATGTGCGACTCCTTCAACATCCCGTTGGTGACCCTGGTGGACGTACCCGGCTTCCTGCCCGGTGTGGACCAGGAGCACGGCGGCATCATCCGGCACGGTGCCAAGCTGCTCTACGCGTACTGCAACGCCACCGTCCCGCGCGTCCAGGTCATCCTGCGCAAGGCCTACGGCGGCGCCTACATCGTCATGGACTCGCGTTCCATCGGCTGTGACGTGTCGCTCGCCTGGCCCGCCAACGAGATCGCCGTGATGGGCGCCGAGGGCGCCGCCAATGTCGTGTTCCGGCGCGAGATCGCCGCCGCCGACGACCCGGACGCGACGCGCGAGCAGCTGGTCAAGGAGTACAAGGCCGAGCTGATGCATCCGTACTACGCCGCCGAGCGCGGCCTCGTCGACGATGTCATCGACCCGGCCGACACCCGCTCGGCGCTGATCAGGGCCCTGTCGATGCTGCGCGCCAAGCACGCGCCGCTGCCGTCGCGCAAGCACGGCAACCCCCCGGCATGAGCGGCGCGGACATGCTGGAGCCACCGCTCGAAGGGCCGCTCGGGCCCACCCTGCTGAAGGTCATCCGGGGCGCCCCCACGGCCGAGGAGCTGGCCGTCGTCACGCTCCTGCTCACCACCCTCGCGGCGGCCGGCGAAGAGCCGGAGCCCCGCTCCCGGCCGGCCGCCGCGGCCTGGGACCGCCCGGTCGGCTGCTCGCCCGTCTCCTGGCCGGCCCTCCGCTGAGCCCCTTCCGCCGGGCCCCTCGCACAGGCCCCTTCCGCTGAGCCCCGTCACAGGCCGACGAGCAGCGAGGCCGCGCACTCCTGCGCGAGTTGCTCCGCATGCGCGGGCAGTCGCTCGCCCGCGCGCAGCGGCCGCCGTACGACAGTCAGCGGCAGGTCGATGACGGCCAGGGCGACACGCTCGGCCGCCGTCGGGTCCTGGGCGCCCAGCGCTTCGCACAGCCGGGCGACCGCGCCCCGCACCCGGCGGCGGTTCGCCGCGGCCCGCCGTGCGTCGTCGGCGGGCCAGTCGTGCTGTCCGAACGCGTCCGGGCCGTGCAGGAGGACGGCCGCCTCATGGGGGTGGGCGCGGCTCCAGGCGACGACGTGGTGTGCGGCGCCGCGCGCGGCACGGTGCGGATCGGGGTCCTCGAGCGCGGCGAGCCAGCCCTGCTGAAAGCCCTCGACGGTGCGCACCCACAACGCGCCGAGCAGCGCCGAGCGGGACGGGAAGCGGTGATAGACCGATCCGCTCGGCGCGCCCAGCTCCTTCGCGACAGCGGCCATGGTGACGCCCTGCGGGCCCGCCGTCGCGGCCAGCCGGAGCGCCGTGTCCAGCAGCTGGTTCCTGTCGTACTGAGATGGCCTCGCCATGTATTGGAGAGTACCCTCCAATACAAATAGAGACTGCTCTCTGAAACGAGGTTCCTGGTGGCTGTGCTCAATGTTCACGAGCGTGTGTTCCCGGCGAAGCCCGAGGCTGTGGGGGCGCTGCTGGACTCCCTCGCCGGCCCCGACGACCAGGTGTGGCCCGGCGAGCGGTGGCCGCCGCTGCGCCTGGACCGCGGACTGGCCGTCGGCTCGCACGGAGGGCACGGACCGGTCCGCTACACGGTCGCCGCGTATGTGCCCGGGCAGTGGGTCCGCTTCGCCTTCAGCGCGCCGCGGGGCTTTCACGGGTTCCACGAGTTCACTGTCCATCCGACCCCTGACGGCCGGGCCGCATTGCGCCACACCCTGTCCATGCGCGCACGCGGAGCGGCCCGGCTGGCCTGGCCCATGATGTTCCGCTGGACGCACGACGCCCTGATCGAGGACGGACTCGACCGCGTCGAGCACGCCCTGACCGGTTCGGTCGCGCAGCCCGCGCGCTGGGGCGCCCCGGTGCGATTTCTGCGGCTGGTCCGCAGGGTTGCGGCCGGCTCGCGTCAGAAACCTGCCAGTGTCGCTGAATGACAGCGATTTCAGTCGTTTCCCGACGACACCTTGTGCCCCGGGCCGTTGCCTGCTCTCACGCGCGGACGTAGCTTGATCGAGGCGCCGGAATCCGGGGGACAGCGTCGTCCGCTGGTCATCGGCGTCCATGCCATGTCATGTACGGGGGTACGTGCTGAGGGGTCCGCGCGCCGATGACTACGGCCGCCGTCCCCGGAACGCTGCCGCCCCTGTCGTGATGGACAAGAGCGGGGGACAGAACATGACGGGTCACGGGCCTCACCCGGACCGTAGTGCCACACCCATCGGAAACGATCTGGAACACGCGTTGCTGCGCATGCGGGTTCTGGTGGAAGAAGCGGTGTCCAAGGCGCGGGACACCAGTAGCCTGGCCGGCGGCGCGCTCGCCGTACTGCCGGACCCCAGCGACGAGCGGATCCGCACCAGCGCGGAGCGGTTGATCTCCACCGCGCGCAGGTCGGTGTCGCTCGCGCTTCCCTACCGCGCCCCCACGTCCGGTTGCGCCGGCGTGCAGAGCCTCACCACGCTGATGGACCGGCTGCGGCAGATCAACGCGGCCGGTGTCACCGTCCGCATACTCGGCGGCCCGGGGATCCTCGACGACCCCCACGTCCGGCGCCACCTGGATCAGTGCGGCCCCGACACCGGCCTGCACCTGCGCATATCCGGCCAGCGCCACCAGGGGGTGGTCATCGTGGACGAGAGCATCGCCCTGCTCAACGCCGAGTTCGGCAGAGCCGGACGCCAGTCCCTGACCGTGCGGGTCCCGGCCGTGCTGCGGGCCCTCGACACCCTGTACACGGGCGCCTGGTCCAAGGCCACCCCGGCCGCCTACTACCGGAGGATCTTCGTACGCAGCCGCAACGAGATGACCCGGCGGGTGCTGGAGTCCCTGTTCTCCGGCAGCACCGATGAGGCCGCGGCGCAGGCTCTGGGCCTGTCCGTGCGCACCTACCGGCGTCATGTCGCGGGGCTGATGCAGGAGCTCGGCGCCGGCTCCCGCTTCCAGGCGGGCGCACGGGCCGTCGAACTGGGTCTCCTGGAGCCCCAGTTGGCGGCCGGATAGCCGCCCTGTGCGCAGGTCGCCCCCGGCAGCGAGAGCTGCCGGGGGCGACCTGCTCTCACCTGAGAGCCGAGGCAACGGCGCGCTCACCACGCCCCTTTGGCGCGTACGAAGGGCAGGGGGGCGTGGGCGCGTGGGCGCGCGGGGGCCAGGGTCGCCCGCATCACGCTCCACGCGTCGGCGACGACCTGCTCGTAGGGCGGGCGCGGACAGCGGGTGACCGCGTCCTCGGTCACCGCCCACAGCGCCGCCGTAGCGGCGGTCGACCACACCTCCACGGGCGGGGTGAGCGACGTCGGTACGACGGTCAGGCGCCGGGCCAGCGCGGCGGCCTGGGCGCGCCTGGCGTCGCGCGTCGCCCGGCCGGCCGGGCGCGCGAAGACCGCCGACGACAGCGGGTTCCGGTACACCTGGTGGATCCAGGCGGCGACCCTCAGCCGCTCATACCCGAGGCGGCCGGTGGCCGGGGCCCGGACGGTACGGTCGACCGCCCGGTCCAGGGCCTTGAAGTAGTGGGCCACGTCGTGGTCCGTCAGACCGGTGCGGTGGCCCGCCGTCGGCGGCGGTTTCGCGGCCATGACCTCGACCTTCCACTGGTGCGGGCTGTTGCGCAGCGTCGGATGGGTGGATCAGCGCACCGTCGCGTACACCGCGACGGCCGCGCTCATGAGGCCGAGCGCGATGCACAGCGGCGAGTACAGCACCGCGTTGAGCCGCTGGAACTCGCCGGTGGCGTTCGCCCCCATCAGATAACCGCCGAGGCCACGTCCGAGCAGCACCACCGCGAGACCGTAACTGCCCGCGACGCACAGCCAGTCGGGTCCGATCGTGGGGATGGACTCGTTGCTCATGAGGCTGACGGCGCCGCCGCCGAGCAGGACCACACCCACCAGGGCGGAGAGCGGCGCCGGCGGCATGGTGCCGCTCGCGTTGCCGAGAACCGCCTTGGTGAAGGCCACCTCGTCCTTCAGCGGCCACGGCGAGAACGCCCAGATGAAATGGAATACGCCGACCACCGTCAGGCCTGCTGTCAGGACTACCGTGACCAGGGTGGGGATCATGACCGCCTCTTCTCTCGGTTCGTACGGGGGGAGGCGGGCGCGGAGCTGTGCGCGCCCGCCGAACACGATCGGCCGAAGGCCGGCTAGACGACGATGCCGCCGTCGATCTGTACGACGGTCCCCGTGATGTAGGCGGCTCGGTCGGACGCCAGGAAGCCTACGAGGTCGGCCACTTCGTCGGCCGTGCCGACCCGGCCCAGCGGCACCCGCTCGACCATCTTGCGCAGATGGTCGGCGTCCAGACCGGAGACCATGTCCGTCTCGATGAATCCGGGAGCGACCGCGTTCGCGCGGATGCCGTACGGGCCCACCTCCTTCGCGACGGACTTGGTGAATCCGATGATCCCGGCCTTGGTGGCCGCGTAGTTGGACTGGGTCGGGGTGCCGTGGACGCCCGCGACCGAGGAGACCGTGATGATGCTGCCGGAGCGGCGCTTCAGCATCTCGAAGACGACCGCCCGGCAGGCGTTGTACGTGCCGCTGAGGTTGACGTCGAGGGTCTCCTGCCACTGCTCGTCCTTCATCAGGAGCAGCGGGTTGTCCCGCACGATCCCGGCCGAGGTGACCAGCACGTCGATGGGCCCCAGCTCCTCGCCGACCCGCTTGACCAGGCCGCGCATCGAGTCGGCGGACGCGACGTCGGCGCGGACCGCCAGGATCCTGGTGCCGTACTGTGCGGCCTCCTTGCGGACCAGCTCGGCGGCCTCGGCCTGCGACGAGTAGCAGAACGCCACGTCGTGGCCGTCCTGGGCGAGGCGAAGGACACAGGCGCGGCCGATGCCCCGCGAACCTCCGGTGACGAGGGCCACCTTCGCGGCCGGCTTGCTCTCATGCTGCTCAGGCACGGGTCAACTCTCCTTGTTCCGTACGGGCGGGTGCGCCCTCGTCGTCGGGGGCGGCCAGCTCGCCGCCCGGGCGCATGGTGATGACGATCGAGCCGACGGTCAGCAGTGGTTCGCCGTCGAGCAGGCTCTCTCCCTCGAAGATCAGCGTGGTGCCGACGCTGCGGACATGGCGGACCCGGTGCTCGACCAGGCTCCCCGGCAGGGCCTCGCCGTGCACCTCGATGCCGCTGATCGAGCCGAAGAGCATGACCAGACCGGCCCGTTCCTCGGCGCTGACCCGCTCCCACGTGGCGAGCACCCCGGCCGACTGGCACCAGGACTCGACCAGCAGGGAGACCGGATAGGCGTGATCGGCGTCGTCGGCGCCGTCCGGCACGTCGGCGTACCAGGGCTCGTTGCAGGTGATCGCCTTGACGGCGGTGAGGGAGACGCCCGGGTCGATCTCGGTGACCCGGTCGACGAGCAGCATCGGGTAGCGGTGCGGCAGCGTCTCCTTGATGCGGCTTGCGGTGATCATGCTGCTCCCCCGGTGGCCTCGGAGCCGGACGCGTCCAGCTCGTACCCGAGGCGGATCTGCGCGGTCTTGCCGCGGGCCGTGGACAGGGCCGCGTACGCCTTCCAGGCACCGGACTTGAGCTTCCAGTCCAGCTCGACGGTCAGGTCGTCGCCGGGGAAGACGGGGCTGAGGAAGCGCACCGACTCCACGGCGGTGAGCACGGGGCGGCCGGCGGCGGGCGGGTTGGCCCGGGCGGCGTGATGGACGCACTCGACCAGGCAGACCCCCGGGAAGATCGGGAAGTCCGGGTAGTGGCCGCGGAACACCTGCTCGTCGGCGGCCACGGTGATCCGGGCGGTCGCGCCCTCCGGGCGGGTTTCCGGGATCTGTACGGTGCGGTTGAGCGGGGTGGCGAAGCCCACAGTCATGGGACGTACAACTCCTTTCGTCTGAGGGGGAGTTCAGTGCGGCTGGGGCGCCACATGGGTGACCGAGACATTGCCCTGGGCGGCGACGCCGACGATCAGCTGCGGCCCGGCGCCGGGCTCGCGCAGGGCCTCGGTGACGTGGAGCACCGGGGTCAGGCACCCGACGCCGGCCGGGTACCGGGTCACCGCGGTGCCGAGTCCGGCCGCGACGGCCGCGGTGACGGCGTCGTCCGCACCCACGAGGCGTACGGGAGGCAGCGGCCCGGACAGGCCGAGCCCGTCGAGGGCGGCGCCGAGCAGCCGGGCGGCCGTCCCGACGCCGTCCGGGGCCGCGGCGACCGGCGGCGGCAGCAGGAAGCTGCGCACCCGGACCCGGCCGTGCGCCCGGCCGCCGCGCGCCGCGACCGCCGCGGCCGGCTCCACGATCAGGGCCACCGCCCCGTCCTCGCTGCCCTCGCTGCCCGGTTCCGACCAGTCGAGGGGGGACTCGGCGGCACCGGCCAACAGCCAGCGCGCCCGCCCGGCGAGCAGCGCCCTGCTGCCGTGCTCGAGGGCCTCCAGGCCCGCGACCCGGGGGCTGTGCACGCCGAGGCTGTAGCCCTTCAGGGCGTGCTCCATGGCCACCCGGCTGCCGACCAGGTTGACCGAGAAGTACGGCACCGACGCGGGGCTCAGCAGGGTCGAGTCGCCCTCGATCACGGTGCGGTCGAACTCGCCGTACAGCCGCGACATCCCGTTGTTGGTGCCGACGGTGACCGCGCGGTGGTGCTCGGGCACGTCCGCCAGGTCGGCGCCGGTGTCGGCGAGCGCCCGGGTGGTCGCGGCGAGAAGGTACTGGCTGGCCTGCGGCAGGTACTTGTAGCCGCGGCCCAGTTGGGCGCGGTGGTCGAACCAGGCGCCGGTCCGCTCGCCCGCCGGGTCGAGGACCTCGGGGGTGACGACACCGATGCCGGAGATCACCGGGTCCACGGCGGCGGTGGTCGGGGCGGTCATCGCGGCTCACCTCGCAGCAGAAGGGACATGTTGTTGCCGCCGAAGGCATAGGAGTTGACCATCGCGGTGCGGCCGACCGGGATCCGGTCGACCGGCACCCGCACGCGGCACTCGGGGTCGGGATCCGCCACCGGCAGGTTCGGCGCCATCACCTGGTGGTGCAGGAAGAGCGCGGCCGCCACGACGGCGAGCCCGCCCGAGGCGCCACCGGTGTGCCCGAGCAGCGCCTTGAGGCTGTACAGCGGGATCTCGGCCGTGCGCTCGCCGAACACGCCGTACATCGCCTGGGTTTCGATGAGGTCGTTGAGCTTGGTCCCGGTGGCGTGCGGGACCACGAAGTCGACGTCGTCGGGGGTGTGGCCGGCCTCGGCGAGGGCGTCCCGCATGGCCCGGACGATCTGGCCGCCCTCCGGGTCGAGCCCGGTCGCGTGGTACGCCTCGCAGCTCCACCCGGAGCCGGTCAGGGTGGCGTAGACACGGGCGCCACGGGCCCGCGCCCGGTCCGCCCGCTCCAGGACGACCGCGCCCGCGCCCTCACCGAGGACGGTGCCGCCGCGGGTGGCGTCGAAGGGGCGGCAGCTGACCGGGTCGAGCGCGCCCACCTGGTTGAAGGCGGCGTGCGCGACCCGGGAGTACGTCTCGAAGCCCCCGGCGATCACGGTGTCCGCCTCGCCCGCACGGATCATGTCGACGCCGGTGGCCATCGAATAGCCGCTGCCCGAGCAGGCGTTGCTGAACGTGCCGGCCGCGCCGTGCGTGCCGAGCTCCCGGGCGACGACGGACGCGGTGGCGAACACCGGGGTCCAGCGGCCGTCCTCGGGGAAGGACTTGGTGCCGCGCCACTGCTCGATGACATAGGCGTCGGCGATGGAGGAGCCGAACAGCACAGCGGTGCGCGCGGGGTCGCCCCCGGGCAGCCCGGCGTCGGCGACCGCCTCCCTGGCCACTGTGAGGGCGGCCCGGGTGGCACGGCCGATTTCGAGGCCGTCCACGCTCGTGGGGCCGTCGGGCAGCGCGCCCTCGGGCAGGAAGTGGAAGGCCGGGATGGGCACGTGGGCCAGGGGGTCGGGGGCGACGGACGGAGTGGGCCGGACGGGGTCGAGCAGTCCCTGCCAGAACCGGTCCACGCCCGCGCCGAGACGGCACAGCGCCCCCAGGCCGGTGATGACGACTTCGGTCACCTGATGTCTCCCGCTTTCAGTTCGTGGTCGTGGCGGCGTACGCCGGGTCGGTGACGGTGCGTCAGAGGTAGAAGACCCGGTCGTACTCGGGCCAGCGGGCGGCGAGTTCGCCCGGTGCGGCACTGCGTACGCCGTCGATCAGCCGGTGCCGGCCGATGCCGAGGGCGGCGAGTGCGTCCTCCTCCACCCAGATGCCGGCGCCCGCGTCGCGCAGGCGCCGCAGGTCCTCCCGGGGCGCGTCCAGGGTCGTGAGCAGGTGTCCGCCGATCCGGATCGGCGCCGCGGCCTCGGCCGCCAGCGCATAGCCGACCGCCTCGCCGCGCAGCAGGACGTCGAGTCCCAGCTGACGGTGGATCTCGATACCGAGGTAGAGGGCGTCGAAGTACGAGACCTCGACCGCACCCCGGTAGGCACGCTCCACGATGGCCAGTGAGGTCATCTCACGCCACCCCCATGAACAGCGTCCGGGTGGCGGAAAGGACGTGGCCGCCGAACGTGTGCGGCGCCCGCATCCGGACCTCGGAGATGTGCCCGGTGGCGCCGCGGTGCTCGCTGCAGGCGCGGCAGCCGAACCAGAAGAGCCGGCCGGGGAAGGCGTCGAGGAGCTCGCGGATCAGGGTCACCGTGGTCGGGTACTCGGCGTACCGGTCGAGGAGGTTGGCCGGCTTGTGCTCGCCCAGGGCCTCCTGGCTCAGCATGGCGCTGTAGCCGCAGGCCCACACCTGGACGCTGGCGCCGCGTTCCAGCAGCGCCTGGAGCAGCCGGAACACCGAGGTGGTGAGCTCGCCGCTGTGCGGCGGGCCCATCACCACGAGCAGCACATCGGTGTGCGGGGTGCGGGCCATCAGTGCCACACCACCTTGGTGTCGGCGGCGAGCAGCTCTCCGGCCACCTCGCCCATCCCGACCAGCTGCGCTTCGGGCACCAACGCGTCGGTGTCCAGGCCGCGTTGGGCGACCGAGAACTCGTCGACCCACAGCTCGGCGCCGGCTCGCAGCGCCTGGTCGAGCTCGGCCAGGGCGCCGGGCAGCGCGGCGGTGACGCCCTCCTGGACGAGCACCACCCGCACCGGGTGTCCGGCCCGGGCCAGTGCCGTCGCGTCGGTGAGGAAGCGGGCGCAACCGGGGCCGGACTCCCGTCCGTTCGACTCGATCAGTACGAAGCCGGGCATGCTCGTCACTCGCCGCGCAGGGCCGTGAGGACGTGCTCGTCGAAGTTGACGAGGGACCAGTCCTTACGGTTCTCGAAGACCGCGTAGCCGTGCACGATGGTGCCGGTGGCGGTGGGCACGAGCTTGCCGTCCCGGATGACGTAGCAGTCCATCCGCGAGGTGTAGGTCACGTCCTTGAAGACCTCCTCGACGGTGAAGACGATGTGCAGCTCCTCCTCCATCAGCGCCTCGTCCAGGAAGCGGATCTTGGAGTGCGGGACGACGGGGATCCACTTGCGCTCGTCCAGAAGGGCCTTGATGGAGATGCCCCGGTGCGCGACGAGGCGGTCCTTGGCCTCCTCCATCAGGCGCAGGTAGCCGGACATCTGCAGGCGCTCGTTGTTGTGGCAGTACGGGTAGGCGATCCGCCACCGCCAGGCGATGGCGTTGCTGCCCTCGGTGAGCTCCTTGAGCAGCGGGTCGGTGTTGTGCGTGGCGGTCAGGCCCAGGTCGGCGCCGGGGACGAGCTCGGCGTCGCGGACCGGCTCGGCGGTGGCGATCTTCTCGACGGCGAACCGCTTCAGCTCCGCCGGCACCGCGTAGGCGGGGTCGACGTACTGCTCGCGGCGCAGCGCCACCTTGACCTTGGCGGTCACGTCCTTGTTCTGGCCGTCCTTGGTCAGCACGACCCGGAAGGCGAGCGTGTCACCGTCACCGACCGGCTCGACCCGGGCGGTGGCCGTCTCGTCCAGGTGGAAGGCGTTGAGGATGCGGGTGTCGAGGTCGGTGATCTCCAGGCCGAGGCCGTAGTCCTCGAACAGCGTCCGCGAGGGCAGGCCGTGCGCGCGGAAGTGCCCCAGGACGGCTTCCTCCACGAGGTAGTTGACGTGCTTGAAGCCGATCCAGGTGTTGATGTTGTTGCCCTCGTAGCGGGGGCGCACCGTCATCTCGGTGGGCTGGGTGATGAGGGCGTTCACCACTGCGTCCAGGGCGTATTCCTTGTTCGTGGCAGACATCGGCTGTTCCTCTTCGGGAGTCGTCGGAAGTCGCCCGCGGGCTTCGATCATGCCCGGGCTGCCCTGAAAGCTAGGACGAACTGCCCCTCTGTCCCGCGGTCTTGACAGGTTCCTGCGCCCGTGCATGCCGTCGGGCCGCGGAACGTTACAGCTTGCTGCCGATCTGCTGCTGGGCCCGCTGCGGCCTGCCTAGTCTCGGCCGGGCCCGAGGTCCCCAGCAGATTGGAAATGGTGCACGGTGACTGAGATCGCCATAACGGGCCTTGGCGCCGTCAGCCGGCTCGGCTACGGGGCCGAGGCGTTCTGGTCCGGGGTTCTCGCCCGCGACACGGCACCTCCGGACCGGGTGCCCGATCCGGACGCCCGGGTCCCGCTGCCCCTCTACTACTTGGTGCCACCGGACTCGGTGCCGTCGGATTCGGTGCCGTCGGATTCGGTGCCGTCGGATTCGGTGCCGTCGGATTCGTCGGCGGCCGACCCCGGTCTCGGCCCGGCCACGCGCTACACCCTCAGCGCGGGCCTGGAGGCGGCCGCGGACGCCCGGCTCGGCGAAGTGGCGCCGGACCGGGTGGCCGTGGTGACGGGGTCCAGCGTCGGCGACGCGCGCCAGGTCGAGCTGGTCCGGGCCGGGCAGGCGGCGCCCGCCTCGCTGCCCGCCGCGTCGCCGCCGTTCGAGCAGGCCTCGGCCCTCGCCGCGCGGCTCGACGCGGGTGCGGGCGCCCTGAATCTGAGCAACGCCTGTGCCGGCAGCGGCTACGCGATCGCGCTGGGCGCGGAGATGATCCGGGACGGCGAGGCGAACGTGGTGGTGGCGGCCGGCGCGGAGGCCTATTCCCGGGTGACCGTGGCCGCGTTCAACCGGATGGGAGCGCTCGGCTCCGAGCGGCCCCGGCCATTCGCCCGCGACCGGAACGGAGTGATGCTCGGCGAGGGCGCCGGCGCGGTCGTACTGGAGACGGTCGAGCACGCCCGGGCGCGCGGGGCGCGGATCTACGCGCGGCTCGCCGGGTCCGGGTGGAGCTGCGACGCCGCCCACCTCACCGCACCGGACCCGGCGGGCACGCAGGCCGCCCGGGCCATGCGGGCGGCGCTGGCCGAGGCCGGCGCCGATCCCGCGGACGTCACGCTGATCGTGCCGCACGCCACCGGAACCAAGCTCAACGACTCCACCGAAGCCGCCGCCATGACCGGGGTGTTCGGACCGCGGCTCGGCGACATCCCCCTGCACAACCTCAAGGCGATCGTCGGCCATCTGGCGGGCGGCGCCGGGGTGCTGGGCACGGTCCTCGCCGCCCTGTGCCTGCACCACCGCACCGTCCCCGGCAATCCGCCGGTCTCCGAGCTCGATCCGCAGTGCGCCGTGCACCTGCCCGCGGCGCCCACCGCGCTGGACTCCGGGGTGGTGCTGGTGAACGCGTACGCCTTCGGCGGCAACAACATCTCCCTCGCGCTGACCGGAGCACCGTCATGACCGCAGGCCCTCTCGCTCCCGCCGACCTCGTCGTCACCGCCGTCGGTTCGGCCCTGCCGCCGGACCACCCGGCCGACCCGGCGTCCCCGTGGTTCGACCACCGCGCCGAGCTGGGCCGCGGCTACCGTCATCTGCCGCCGTCCTGCCAGTACCTGCTCGCCGCCGTCAAGCGCGCCCTGGCGCGGGACGGCATTCGGGACGCGCTGCTCGCGCTGCCCGAGGAGGAGCGGGCGGTCGCGGTCGGCACCAACCACGGGGTGGCCGGTGTGCACGCCGAGGTCGACCGCGCCACCGTGTCCGGCGAGGCGCACCTGATCTCGCCCGCGGGGGTGCCGTACTTCTCGCCCAACCTGGTCGCGAGCCGCGTCGCCATGGAGCACGGGCTCAAGGGGTTCAGCCTGGCCGTGCACAGCCCGCGCTCGGCGGGGCTCGAAGCGCTCCAGGCGGGGCTGCGCGCGCTGCGCTCCGGGCGGGCCCGCTGGCTGCTCGCGGGCGTCGCCGAGGCCCCGGTCCCGGAGGCGGACAAGGCGGCCGTGAACAGCTCCGGGCGGATGGAGGACGGTGCGCTCGCGCTGGTCGTCGAGGACGCGGCCGCGGTCCGGGCCCGGGGCGGCCGGGCACTGGGCCGGGTCCAGGTGCGCTCGGTCTCGCTGTCTCCGTACGCCGCCGACTCCGTGGCGGGGGCCGACCGGGCCCGGGCCGCATTGGACGCGGCCTTCGCCGGACTCGGGGTCGCGGGACCCGCGGGCCGGCGAACGCGCCTGATCGGCGACGGCTCCGCGGTCGCCCGAGCCGTCGCCGAGGTGCTCACCGACCCCATGCCGGCCGGTACGGGCTGCCTGCTCGCCGTCCAGGAGGTCGCGGACGCCCTGGCCGGCTCCGACGGCGAGCGCCTCGTCGTGACCGCGACCGGCGCGGGCGCCGTCACCGTCGCCCGGGTCGTGCCGGAACCCGCCTGACCCGTACTCCCCTGCTCACCCCCTATGGAAGGAACCCGATATGACAACGGCCACGCTCGACAAGGACGAGCTGCGCGAACTGGTCGCGGACGCCCTGGACGTCGATGTCGAGGAACTCACCGACGACGCCCACTACGTCGAGACGCTCGGCGTCGACTCCCTGATGGGCCTGGAGATCCTCGTCCAGCTGGAGAAGCGCTTCGGCGTGAAGATCTCCGAGGAGGAGTTCGGCCAGATCACCAACTTCGGCCAGACCTACAACCTCCTCGCCGGAAAGATCACCGGATGACCCGCCGCCACGTTCCGAAAGGTCGGTCCACCCATGTCTGAGAGGACGTCATCCGCCGTGGGAACCACCAAGACCGGCACGGCGGCGGGCGGGACGCCGGCCGCCAAGGGGCGCGGCTGGACCCTCGCCATCGTCTCGGCCGCCACCTTCATGCTGTTGCTCGACCTCACCGTCGTCAACGTCGCCCTGCCCGACCTGCGGACCACGTTCGAGGCCGACTTCACCGAGTTGCAGTGGGTGCTCGACGCGTACGCCCTGACGCTCGCGGTGTTCCTGCTCACCAGCGGCTCGTTCGCCGACAAGCTGGGCCGCAAGCGGGTGTTCAACGTCGGCTTCGTCGTGTTCACCCTCGCCTCCCTCGCCTGCGGTCTCGCGCAGGACATCGTCGTGCTGAACCTGGCGCGCGGCGTCCAGGGCGTGGGAGCCGCCGTGCTCTTCGCCGTGGGTCCCGCCCTGCTCAGCAACGAGTTCCAGGGCAAGGACCGCGGCAAGGCGTTCGGCGTCTTCGGTGCCGTGGGCGGACTCGCCATCGCGTTCGGGCCGCTGATCGGCGGCGGGCTCACCGAGTACCTGAGCTGGCGGTGGATCTTCCTGCTCAACGTGCCGATCGGCGTCCTGGCCATCCTGATCGGCGTCCTGCGCATCCGCGAGTCCAAGGGCGCCACGAACCACCGGGTGGACTGGGCGGGCCTGGTGGTCTTCTCCGGCGCGCTCGGCCTGCTGGTGACCGGGTTCCTGCGCGGCCACGCGGAGGGCTGGACCAGCGCGCCCATCCTCGGCATGTTCGGCGGCGCCGCCGTACTGCTGCTGGTCTTCTACTTCGTCGAGCGGCGTCTCGGCGAGGCGGCCATGCTGGACCTCTCGCTCTTCCGCATCCCGACCTTCAACGGGGTCTCCACGTCGGCGCTGGTGTGGAACTCGGCCGTCCTCGGCTCGATCTTCCTGGAGATCTCCTATCTGCAGAACGCTCTGGGCCTCACCGCCTGGGAGACCGGTCTGCGGTTCCTGCCGATGACCCTGACCATCTTCGTGGCGGGCGCGCTCACCGGCCCCCTGACCACGATGGTCTCGCCGAAGCTGCTGGCCACCGCGTGTGGTGCGCTGATGGCCACCGGGATCGCCCTGATGACGCTGGTCGACAAGGACAGCAGCTGGACCGCGCTGCTGCCCAGCATGGTGGTGCAGGGCATCGGCATGGGCATCTACACCCCGATGCGCGCGGCCTACTCGGTCGGTGTGGCGGCGCCGGAGAAGGCCGGCATGGCCTCCGGCATCGGCGAGACCTTCCAGCAGGTCGGCATCGCCGTCGGTATCGCCGCCTTCGGCGCGCTCTTCCAGAGCCGGGTCACGCACGCCCTGGAGGAGTCGGCGCTCGCGGGCCAACTGGGCGGCCGTACCGATGAGTTCGGCGAGGCCGTGGCCTCGGGTGCCGGACAGGAGGCGGTGGCCGCGCTGCCGGGGGAGACCGCCGCGCAGGCGACGGACGCCGTGCGTGCCGCCTTCGTCGGCGGATTCGAGGACACCATGATCGTCTGCTCCGTCGTGGTCGCCTTCGGGACGCTCATCGCGCTGCTGTTCGTCCGGACCAAGGACCTGCACGAGAGCGCGCGCGGCGACGGTACGACGGTCGGACCTGACGACGAGCACGCCGCCGGGCCGGAGCCGGTGCCCTCGGCTCACTGATCCCGGACGGGGCCCCTCGGGCCCACCCACCGACACGAACGGGCCCGTCGGCCCCCCACGGGCCAGTCGGCCCCCACGGGCCCGTTCGCACTCTCTTCCCGCGCCCGGCAGCCCGGTGCGTGCCGGAAAGCACTGGTAAGAACCGGAAGGACTGGAAAGGAACAGCAATGCCCACCATCACCACGCGCCGCGCCACCGGGGCGCCCGTGCAACGGGCCTGGGAAGCGCTCGCGTACCGCGCCACCCTCCCCTCGTACATCCCTGAGATCGCGTCGGTCGACGTGCTGTGGCAGGACGCGGACCGGCAGGGCAGCCGCTGGCGCGTACGGCTCGGCGAGGCCCTCCTCGGCTGGCAGGAGGAGGCCGTCGTCGACCACGCGGCACACCGGATCGACTTCGCCCAGACGCACGGCGACCTCGCCGCCCTGTCCGGCCACTGGCTGGTCCGGGCCGAGGGCGCCGGATCCGTGCTGGAGCTGCGGCTCGACTTCGAGGCGGGCATCCCGCTCCTCGACACCATGGTCCACCCCATCGCCGAGGGGGCGCTGCGGGAGTTCACCGAGGCGGCGCTCGACCGGATCGCGGAGCGGGTCGCGGTGTCGGCCGCGATCGCGCGATGACCACCGCCCCCGCCACCCGACCCCCGAGGAGTACCCGATGAAGATCCTGCTGACCGGTTCCGGCGGCGTTGTCGGCAGCGAAGTCGCCGAACAGCTGGCGGCGCTGGGCGACCGGGCCGAGGTGACCTCGGTGACCCGCAGGCCCGCCCGGCCCGGCGAGCGAGGCTGGGTGCTCGGCACTGAGCCGGCCCCCGCCGAGCTGCGCGGGCACTGGGACGTGATCATCCACAGCGCCGCATCCACCCGCTGGACCATGAGCCGGGACGAGGCCGTCGCGGCCAATGTGCGGACCACGGAGGCGGTGCTCGACCTCGTCGACGCCGACACGCACCTGGTGCACATCTCGACGGCGTACGTCGAGGGCCAGGACCCGGCGACCCAGGGCTCCGCGGCCGGGTTCGGCCGCTTCCGCAACACCTACGAGTGGTCCAAGGCCGAATCCGAGGAACTGGTCCGGGCCAAGCACCCGGGCGCGCTGACCATCGTGCGGCCCCCGCTGGTCTTCGGCCGCCGCGCCGACGGGGCGATCGCCCGCCTCACCGGTCCGTACGCCATGGTCCAGACGCTGGTCTCCGGGCTGGCGCCGGCGCTGGTGGGCAACCCCGCCGGGTTCATCGAGCTGGCACCGGTGGACCAGGTGGCCGAGGTGATCGTGGCCGCCGCCCTGGGGATGCCGCCGAGCGCTCCGGTGGTGGAGACCATCGCCGCCGGGCCGGCGGGCTGCCTGCGGGTGACCGACCTGGCGGAGGGCATCTGCGGCGCGGTCAACGCGTGGCGGGCGGAGCGGGGCATCGCCCCGGTACCGGTGGCGCCGGTGATCCCCTCCGAGACCTGGCGCCGCTTCCATCTGCCGCTGACCGCACGGCACTTCTCCACCGTTCAGAAGCGCGCCCTGGAACTGCTCTCCGCGTTCGAGGGCTATGCCTGCATGCCCACTCCGTTCCACCCCACCCAGACGGTCGTGGACCCGGCGGATGTGCTGGCCCGGTCGGTCCGCTGGTGGGCCGACGCCAAGTCCCGGCACGCCCGGCGGGCCCCCGAGCCATGGACCCTCATCGCGGCCTGACCGCACCCAACCACCCTGGAAGGAACCCGATATGACAACGGCCACGCTCGACAAGGACGAACTGCGCGAACTCGTCGCGGACGCCCTGGACGTCGATGTCGAGGAACTCACCGACGACGCCCACTACGTCGAGACGCTCGGCGTCGACTCCCTGATGGGCCTGGAGATCCTCGTCCAGCTGGAGAAGCGCTTCGGCGTGAAGATCTCCGAGGAGGAGTTCGGCCAGATCACCAACTTCGGCCAGACCTACAACCTCCTCGCCGGAAAGATCACCGGATGACCCGTTACCCGGAGAGCCGGTCGGTGCGTGCCCCGTTCACGGAGGTACGCACCGACACCACCGGCTCCGACGGCGTGGCGGTCAGCCTGCCGCTCGATCCCGGCGAGTTCGTCTTCCACGGCCACTACCGGGGTTTCCCGATCTTCGCCGGCGTCTTCCTCGTCGAGACCGCGCACCTGGCGGCCCTGGCACACCCGCCGGCCGACGCCCCCCGGCTGCGCCTGGCGCGCCTCGAGTCGGCCCGCTTCCTGCACCCCTCGTATCCCGGCGACACCCTGGTGTTCACGCTGCGCTGGACGCACGACGCCCGGGGCTGGGTGTGCCGTGCGACGGCGGCGACCGAAGAGCACCAGGTGGCCCGGATCCGGCTGCGGTACGAGACCGCGGACACGGCGGTGCGGCTGCTCGCCGGAGCGGACGAACCGCCCGGTGACACGGCCGACCTGGGACCGCTGTCGCTGCCCGAGGTGATGGCCCGGATCCCGCACCGCGACCAGATGCTGCTGATCGACCGGGTCGACGAGTTCCGCCCGGGCGAGCGGGTCGCCGCGGTCAAGGCGGTGACCTGGTCGGAGCCGTGCTACCGCCGGCTCGCCGACGAGGCCGACCAACCGGCCGCGTACGGCTATCCGATCGGGCTCCTGATGGAGTCCTTCAACCAGGCCGCCGCCGTGCTGGCCACCGCCGAGCGGGCCAACACCGATGTGCTGGCCGAAGAGGTCCTGATGCTCGGCGGCTACACCGACCTCGGCTTCGGCGCCCCGGTGCTCCCCGGCGACCTGCTGGAGCACTCGGTGCGGCTCGCCCGCACCGTCGACGGCGTCCAGATCTTCGAGGGCAGCACCCGCGTACGCGGCGAGGTGGTCCTGACCGTAGGCGCCGCCGTGCTCGCGCGCCGCCCGGCAGGCGCGCTGCGCGCCTGACCGAAATCCCTCTGGCAACTTCCTGCAGATTCCTCTTTCCCACTCCGGGATTCGACCGAGAATTGCATGACAGGACGCCGATGAGGCCCCTTCGCAAGAATTCCCGAGAATTACCGAACCCATTGCCCAAGGAGGGCTTTACATGTCCGGCACCCAGCTGGCCGAGCGTACCGACGCCATCAAGGAGATTGTCTGCGACATTCTGGAGATCGAGGAGGACGAGGTCACGCAGACCAGCCTCTTCAAGGAGGACCACAAGGCGGATTCGCTGCGCGCCATTGAAATCCTCGCCGCCCTGGAGAAGAAGTTCAACGTGGTCATCGACCAGGCCGAACTGCCGCGGATGGTGAACATCGAAGGCGTCTACCAGGTGGTCGCCGAGGCCGCCGGCTGGTAATCGCATCCGGCGCCCGTTCGCGGGCGCCCCAGCAAGTCGGCGTCATTCCAAAACAATCGGGTCAACCGGATCGGAAGGGTGGCATGTCAGCACAGCAAGGCCGGGTCGTGCTCACCGGCTTGGGGGTGGTGTCCAGCATCGGCCTGGGCGTCACGGACTTCCTCGCCGGACTCCGCGCGGGCCGCAGTGGGGCAAAGCCCATATCGGTGTTCGAAACCAGCGGCTACTCCCACTCGACCGGGTGCGAGGTCACCGGGTTCGATCCGGGCCAGTGGATCAACAACCTCCCGCTGGCCCAGCTGGGCCGTGCCACCCAGTTCTCGGTGGCCGCGGCCAGGATGGCCCTCCAGGACGCCGGCCTCGACCCGGAGCGGCTGCGCGAGCAGCGCGGCCTGATCTCCATCGGCACCACCGACGGTGAGTCCTACGACCTCGACCAGCTGGTGGAGACCGACATCGACCTGGGCCCCGAGAAGATGGACCCGGAAGCGGCCCGGCGGGTCCCCGCCGGGCGCCTGTCGGTCGCCATCGCCCAGGAGCTCGGCCTCTCGGACGTCGAGGCGGTGACCGTACCGACCGCCTGCGCGGCCGGCAACTACGCCATCGGCTACGGCTTCGACGCCGTCAGTTCCGGTGAGGCGGACTTCGCGTTCTGCGGTGGCGCCGACGCGATGTGCCGCAAGACCTTCACCGGGTTCTACCGGCTCGGCACCATCGCCCCCGACCGCTGCCAGCCCTTCGACGTCGACCGCAAGGGCATCCTGACCGGCGAGGGCGCGGGCGTCCTCGTCCTGGAGCGCCTGGAGTCGGCGCTCGCCCGAGGGGCCCACATCTACGCCGAGGTCCTCGGCTACGGCCTCAACTGCGACGCCTACCACCAGGTCGCCCCGAACCAGGCGAGCGTCGCCCGCTGCATGGAGCGGGCCCTGGAGAACTCCGGGGTCGCACCGGAGCAGGTGGATCTGATCTCCGCGCACGGCACCGGCACCAAGGCCAACGACGTCACCGAAGTCGGCGCGATCCGCCAGGTGTTCGGCGGGGTACCGCCGCGCACCGTGTCCATGAAGTCGATGCTCGGGCACAGCATGGGCGCCGCCAGCGCGCTCGGCGCGATCGGCTGCGCACTCGCCATCGACAACCGCTTTGTGCCGCCGACCATCAACCACGTCACCCCGGACCCGGAGTGCGACGTCGACTGCGTGCCGAACCAGGCCATCGAGGCCGACCTCAGGGTCGTGCAGAACAACGGTCTGGCCTTCGGCGGCAACAACGCCGTCGTCCTCTTCGGCCGGTACGACAGGGCCGACACGCAAGAGAAGGAGAAGGCGCTGTGCTGAACCAGGCCATCACCGGCATCGGGGCTGTGGCGAGCACCGGCCGGGACATCGACGAACTGTTCCGGAACCTGTGCGCCGGGGTGACCGGGCACGCCCCGCTGCGTGGCTTCGACCCCACCAACTTCCGGGCCCAGCACGCCTACGAGGTGGACGACCGGCCGGCCGAGGGCCAGGACGTCGCGGGCCGCGCCACCGCCCTGCTGCTCCAGGCCATCGCCCAGGCGGCGAAGGAGGCCGGGCTCAGCGAAGACCTCAGCGGCATCCCCATCCTGGTCGGCACCGGCCTGCGTGAGCTGCGCTCCGCGGAGCTGTGGTGGCGCGGCGAGCACCGACTCACCGAGCACGACCTGCACTTCGGACCGGCACTGCGCGAACGCTTCGGCGCCGAGCAGACGCACACCTTCTCCAACGCCTGCTCCGCCTCCCTGTACGCGCTGGCCCTCGGTTCGGACCTGCTCGCCCAGGAGGACGGCCCGGACACGGTGATCGTGGCCGGTGTCGACGTCCTGACGGAGAGCATGCACGGCCTGCTCGAACGGGTTCACCCGGCGGCCCCGGAACGCGTCCGGCCCTTCGACCGCAACCGCACCGGAGTCCTGATGGGCGACGGCGCCGCCGCCGTCGTACTGCGCCGGGACGGCTACGGGGAGCAGGTGCACGGCCGGCTGCGCGGTGTCGCCGTCAACTGCGACGCCTACCACGCCACCGCACCGTCCCCCGAGGGCATCGCCGTGGCCATGCGCGAGGCGCACCGGATCGCCGACGTCACCCCGGCCGACCTGGATCTGGTGATGCTGCACGGCACCGGCACCCTGCTCAACGACGAGGCCGAGGCGGTCGCGCTGGCCGACGTGTTCGGCGCGGACCGCGGCCGCCCGCTGATGACCGCCATCAAGTCGATGACCGGACACACCTCCGGTGGTTCCGGCCTGCTGAACCTGGTGGTGGGCCTGCGCGCCCTCGGTGCGGGCAGGGTGCCGCCGACGGTCGGCCTGGACGACCCGGTGGACGAGGCGAAGGACTTCCGCTTCGTGACCGGCGCACCACGAGACGAGGAGATGACCCTGATGCAGCTGGACGCCTTCGGCTTCGGCGGGATCAACGCCGTGGCGATCGTGGAGGGGCCCCGATGAGCCAGTCCCCCCGGATCGTGATCACCGGAGCCGGTGTCCTGATCCCCGGCGCCGACACACCCGCCGCCCTGGTCGCGGGCCCCACGCCGGGCGCGGAGCCGGTCGCGCCCGAGCACGTGGTCGGCAAGAAGGGCCTGCGGTACAAGGACCGGGCCACCCAACTGGCGTACGGACTCGCCCTGAAGGCGCTGCGCGACGCGGGCCTGCTCGACGGGGACGGAAGTCCGACCGTGCCGGCCGAGAGCCTCGGCGTGGTCGCCAGCTCCAACTTCGGCAACCTGGACACGGTCACCCGGGCGCTGGACACCATTCACACCGAGACGGTGTCGGGGACGTCCCCGATGGACCTGCCGAACGCGTCCAGCAACGTCATCGCCTCCTCGGTGGCGATCCGGTTCGGCCTGCGCGGTCCCAACCTGATGGTCTGCAACGGCGCGACCTCCGGCCTGGACGCGCTGCACTGGGCCGCCACCGTGCTGGCGGCGGGCCGGGCGGAGCGGATCCTGGTCATCGGTGTCGAACCGGACAACGACACGGTGCGACGGCTGCTCGGAGAGGGCAGGGCCGGTGTCGACGGTGGCGCGGCGGTCGTACTGGAGCGGGAAGCGGCGGCGCGCGAGCGCTCGGCCCCGGTCCGTGCGGTCTACCTCGGCTACCGGGCCGCGGCCGACATGCGCTCCTGCGTCGAGCAGCTGAGCACGCTGGGTTCCGGCGCGGCGCCCGCCCGTTGGCAGACACCCCAGACCGACTCCGGCGCGCTCCCCGACGACCTGCTGCCCGGCGTCCCCCGGGACGGCTTCGGCCCGGGCCGGGCATCGGGTGCCCTGGGGGTGCTCCAGGCGGCCGCGGCGACCGGCTGGTTCGACGGCGGCGGCGCGGGCCCCGTGTACACAGTGGCCGGCGCGGGCGGAGCGGCCCCGGCCGCCGGGGTGGCTCTGCTGGCTCCCCAAGGGGCCTGAGGTGCTGGGAGCCAAGGATCCCGCGCTGACGTCCCCGGTCGAGGTGCGGCGGTACGGAGCCGCCGCACCGGGCGCCCCCAAGGTCCTGTTCCTGCACGGGCTCGCCGGGAACGACACCATGTGGCAGCGGGCCGGGGACGTACTCGCCGGGCGTCAGGAGCTCTGGCTCGCCCAACTGCCGTGGCGGGGACAGGGGCTGGCGGACTGGGGGCACGACCCGGACCTGGGCCGGTGGGTGGAGCAGGCGCTGCTCGCGGTGCCCGGCGGCCCGGACGTGGTGGTCGCCCACTCGATGGCCTGCAACGTCCTGCTCGAACTGCTCGACCGGGACCGGCGTGCGGGCCGCGACCCGTTCGCCCGCCACGGCATCCGGGCCCTGGTGCTGACCGCCCCGTTCTACCGGGGGCGGCACGACGCCTTCGACTGGTCCGCCATCAGCTACTACCTCAACGACTTCCACCTGATCCTGCGCGAGGGCATCCACGCCCAGTCCCGCGGCCGCATCGCCCCGGAGACGGAGGTGGCCATGGCGGAGCGGGTCAGGGACTGGATCGGGCCCGCCGGCTGGATCCGCTTCTTCGACCTGTATCTGCGCACGCCCGACCTGCAGACCGCCCGGATCACCGCGCCGTGCCTGGTGCTCGGCGGTGCCGCGGACTTCGCCGCCCCGCCGGACAACGCCACCGCGATGGCCGGCGCACTGCCCGACGCGCGACTGCGGATCCTCACCGGCAGCGGCCACTTCCCGATGGTGGACGAGGCGGAGCTGTTCGGTACCGAGCTCCAGACCTTCTTCGACTCGGTCCTGGAGCCCCGAGAAACCCTCACCACCGGGTCCCGACCCGCGGGGCCCGTCAGCACAGAAACGTGACGAGCATGCCTGCTACCGCAACGGCCGCGCGCGGCCTGGTCATCACCGCGTGGTCCGCCGTGTCGCCCTTCGGCATCGGCCGAGCCGCGTTCGTCTCGGGCATCCGGGAGAACCGGCCGACCCGCGCGCCGCTCGGCCCCGACCACTCCGACTCCCCGAGCCCCGACGCCTGTCTGGTGCCCGGCTTCGACATCCGCGAGGCACTCGGCCGCAAGGGCACCCGCTCCATGGACCGGGTCACCGGCCTGACGGTGACCGCGGTGGGTGCCCTGCTCGGCGAGAGCGAGCGCAACCAGCGCGTCGGCACCGGCGAGACCGCGGCCTTCGCCCTGGGCACCACCACCGGCAGCGCTCAGTCGATGATGGACTTCACCCGCGACTCGCTCACCGGCGACCAGCCGTTCTTCGTGGACCCCGCCCAGTTCCCCAACACGGTGATGAACTGCGCGAGCGGCCAGAGCGCCATCTGGTACCAGCTCAAAGGCCCCAACACCACCATCGCCGGCGGCCGCAGCGCCGGACTGCACGCCCTCAACTACGCCCGCCGCCTGCTGACTTCGGGCCACGCCGAGAGCGTCCTGTGCGGCACGGCGGAGGAGTTCTCGCGGTCCCGCGCCTGGCTCGAACACCACTCCGCCGAGCAGGACGCCGAGCAGGATGCCGGACAGGCGCCCCCGCTCGGCGAGGGCAGCACCATGCTGCTCGTCGAGCCGGCCGGAGACGACAGCCAGCCGGTGCTCGCGGAGGTCCTCGCCGTCGAACTGGGAGTCGTGCTCGACGGCGATGTGCGCTCCGCCCTCACCTCCTGCCTGCGCCGCGCTCTCACCCAGGCGGAGGTGAGCGCCGACGAGGTGGCCGTGGTCGTCCGTTCCGGCAGCACCGACCGGGCGGGCGTGGACGAGGGCGCCGCCCTCGCCGAGGCCCTGGGCGCCGCGCACGGCGCCGCCCAGCTCTCGCCGCACGAGCTGATCGGCGACACGGGCGCGGCAGCGGGCGGCTTCCAGCTGACCGCCCTGCTCGCACACGCCGAGGTCCACCCGGCCGGGCCGGCGGGCCGGATCGGCCTGGTCACTTCGGTGGACCGGACCGGTTCGGTGGGCTGCGCCCTGCTGCGGCTGCGCTGACCGCCGGCCCTGCCGCGGCCGCGCTGACCGCCGCCCCCTCCGGCGGCCCCTCCGGCTGCCGCCGTTCCCCCGCACGTCCCCCACTCCTGGAGGCTTCCATGGCCCGACGCGGGCCCCGCTGGTACTTCTCGCTCCGCAGCCCCTACTCCTGGCTCGCGTACCGGGATCTGCTCGACCGCCACCCCGATGTCGCGGATGAGATCGAGTGGCTTCCGTTCTGGGAGCCGGACGCGGCCACCACCGAAGAGCTGGCGGGGCGGGGCATCACGCTGCCCTATGTCGCGATGTCCCGCGAGAAGCACCTGTACATGCTCCAGGACGTGCGTCGCCTCGTACAGGAACGTGGTCTCACCATGGCCTGGCCGGTGGATCAGGACCCGGTCTGGGAGGTGTCCCATCTGGCGTACGTCGCGGCCGAACGGCTCGGCCGGGGCCGCGCGTTCATCGACGCCGCGTACCGGGCCCGCTGGGAGCAGGGCAGAAACATCTCGGACCCGGAGGTCATGGCCGCGATCGGCCGGGAACTCGGCATCGACCCCGGGACGCTCGCCGGGGCGGGCAGCGACCCGGCCCTGCGCCAGGAAGGCGTCCGCCGTCTCGAGTCGCTGCACCGTGACGGGGTGTTCGGGGTGCCGTACTTCATCAACGGGTTCGACAAGTTCTGGGGCGTCGACCGGCTCGCGGCCTTCGCCGCCTCCGTCCGCTCCGGCCGGGCCGAGGCCACCACCCCCCTGGTCCCCTCGCTCGACCAGGGCCACGCGGGCGGGTGCGGCTGACGGCGGCCGGGCAACGCCGAAGGGCTCCTCGGAGAACCGTGGAGCCCTTCTCGCTCACCAGGTCAGGAGCGGAGCCGGCGCCCCCGGGCCACCGTCGGCACCGCCTCCGACACCTCCACCAGGAGGCGCTCGACCTCCGCACCCCAGCGCGAGACGATGACCAGATCCCGGGCCGGATCGATCCACAGCAGATGGTTGCCGCCGTTGCCGCGGGCGCAGCGGCCCGTGCGCGGGGCCCGGGGCCACACCGTGCCGCCGTCGTTGAGCCACCAGGACAGACCGTATTCGGGCTTGACCCGGCAGGGCGTCCACAGCTCCTCGATCCAGCGCCGCGACACGACCTGACGCCCGCCCCAGGCGCCGCCCCGCAGACACAGCCCGCCGATACGGGCCAGGTCCGAGGCGCTGATCCACAGGCCGCCGCCCCAGTGGGCGCCGCCGGAGACGACGGGCACCTCGGCGCCGTCGATCTCCACGACCGAGCTCTCGTAACCGTGCCAGGACCAGCCGTCCGAGGCACCGATCGGCGTCAGCACGCGCTCGCGCAGCACCTCCGGCAGCGGCCGGCCGAAGAGGACCGTGAGCGCCAGCGCCGTCAGGTTCACCCGCACATCGTTGTAGGCCCAGCCGGCGCCGGGCGGGCCGCCCGCCGACTCCGTGCCCTCACGGGTGCTCTGCGCGTCCACCCACGTCGGCTTGGACCACAACTCGCCCTCCCACTGGCTGGTCTGCTCCAGCAGATGCCGCCACGTGATGCGCCTCCCGTGAGGGGTGTCGAACTCCGGCAGCCCCACCGACTCCACCACCGGCTCGTCCAGCCGCAACGCCCCGTCGTCGAAGGCGACACCCGCCACCAGCGAGAGCACGCTCTTCGTCGCGCTGAAGGCCATCTCCACACGAGCCGGATCGCCCCAGGAAGCAAGCACCGCACCGCCCCGCACGACGACCCCACTCGCTCCCCGCCCATCGAGGAGCGGGCCGACGACCTCCCGATGCGAGGCGTCCGACACCTGATCCACGAGATACGACGCCATGTCGTCGACACCGCCCACCGACCGCCCCGCCTGCGCACACACGGCCCGCGAAAGCGCCTCCTCGTCCAGGACCCCCGCCATCCAGCCCTCCCCGCGAATGTTGACAATTCCACGTCAGGTACGCGTCAGACATGCCAGGGTGGGGCATACACCCCACCCAACTCCTCTCCCCCACCAGCACTTCAGGGAGTGTCCCCCCATGATCCGCGGCATCGACGTAAGCGCATACCAGTCCTCGTCCTACGACACCGACGGCATCTCCTTCGTCTTCATCAAGGCCACAGAGGGCCGCTCCTACATCAACCCCAAACTCGCCGCCCAGACCAAACGCGCCCGCGACGCCGGCCTCGTCGTCGGCTTCTACCACTTCCTCTGGCCGGGCAACCTCTCCGCCCAGGCGGACTACTTCGTCAGCAAGGCCCCCGAGAAAGCGGGCGACATCCTCGCCGTCGACTGGGAGACCACGAGCGAGGGGACGCATGCGAGCAACGCGGAGAAGGACCTGTTCATCCGGAAGGTGAAGGAGAAGCGG
The DNA here is from genome assembly GCF_041261225.1 of Streptomyces sp. V4I8. GTDB lineage: Bacteria > Actinomycetota > Actinomycetes > Streptomycetales > Streptomycetaceae > Streptomyces. Next base: position 7,052,557 of record NZ_JBGCCN010000001.1, on the reverse strand, counting down.
CCGAACAATCCGGTCATTCTGTACTGCAACCGAAACTACTGGCTCAATGTGGACACCACCTCCTACGCCGGCGACGGCCTCTGGATCGCCGACTACGTGACGGCGGGCAAGCCCCGCATCAAGGCGAAGTGGCGCTTCCACCAGTACACGGACAATCCGCTGGACAAGAACGTGGCGGACTTCGCGAGCAAGGCCGCGCTGCGGGAGTGGGCCGAGAACGCATGACGAGGTGGGAGGCTTCGCCGTATGAGTGGGACTGTCGTCACGGTCAGCAGTAACGGGACGTACTCGTTCACGAAGCCGAACCGGGAGAGCATCACGCTGGTCGCCGGGCTCGGGGTGGAGGGGGATGTGCACGCGGGGGTGACGGTGAAACATCGGTCCCGGATGCGGAAGGATCCCACGCAGCCGAATCTGCGGCAGGTGCATCTCATCCACGCCGAGCTGTTCGACGAGGTGCGTGAGGCCGGGTTCGAGGTGGCCGCCGGGCAACTCGGGGAGAACGTCACCGCGCGGGGGATCGATCTGCTCGGTCTGCCCGTGGGGACGTTGCTGCGGCTCGGGGACGAGGCCGTCGTGGAGGTGACCGGGCTGCGGAACCCCTGTGCTCAGATCGACGGCTTCCAGAAGGGGCTGCTGAAGCAGGTCGTCGGACGGACCGCCGAGGGCGGGGCGCTGTTCAAGGCCGGGATCATGGGCGTCGTCGTCAGCGGGGGCCCGGTGCGGGCCGGGGATCCGATCGACGTCCGGCTCCCGGAGGGAGCTCACCGCCCCCTGGAGATCGTCTGACGCGGGCGCCCCGCCACCCTCGGATCCGCACGACGCGCACCCGCTACCCCCCGAACGGATCCTCCAACTCCTTCCGCACCACCTCCACCGCCCCCTCCGCATCCCCCTCCGCGACCGCCCGCACCAGCGCCGCATGGGCGTCGTCGGCGGTGTTGGGGTCGTGGGCGCGCAGGCCGGTGAGGGTCAGGAGTTCGACGAGGCCGTCGCGCAGGACGGGCGTGAACTCGGTGAAGAGGTCGGCGAGTACGGGGTTGTGGGCGGCGGCGACCACCGTCGCGTGGAAGGCGATGTCGGCGTCGACGAAGGTCACGTCGTCGCCCGCGGACGCGGCCCGGCGGCCTTCCAGCGCGGCCTCCATCGCCGTGACGTCCTCGGGCGTACGGCGGTGCGCGGCCAGGCGGGCCGCTTGGACCTCGACGGCCATGCGGACCTCGTAGACGTCGGACACCGCGGCCCGCCGCAGGCGGGTGGGCCAGTCCTCGGCGGGCTCGGTGGCGATGACGAAGACGCCTGCGCCCTGACGCGGTTGGACGAGGCCCGCGCCGGCCAGCGCGCGCAGCGCTTCGCGGACGGTGGAGCGGCCGACGCCGAGTTCCCTGGCCAGGGTGGTCTCGCCGGGGAGCTTCGTGCCGACGGGCCAGTGGCCGTCGGTGATCTGCTCGCGCAGTCGCTCGGCGGCCTGTTCGACCAGAGGGCTGGGGCGGACGGCACCGAGCGGCACGGCATTCACCTACCTGTCCGAGAAGTCGGGGAGCTCGTTCACTTGTCTGAGGACTCAGCAGAATTCTACTTGTCTGAGGACCTGAGGAGTGGATAGCGTACGACCATGACGTTCCGCGGTCTCCTTCTTCTCGGCTGCCGCGGCGGGGCCTGACGCGACCGGCACCCCGCCGCGGGACGCCGTGCTGCCGGTCACCGTCCGACCCAGCCGAAGGCCACAGCAGACGATGACCACCACCGCGACCACCACGACCATCACCGCGCATACCCACGCGACCACGACCGCGGCCGTCACCCCGTACGAACCGTGGAACCCCCAACGCCCCAGCCCCATGCCCCACCACCGCTACCGCCCGTTCCAGGACCGGGTGAACGTCCCCGTCACCGACCGGGCCTGGCCCTCCGCCCGTGTGGAGCGCGCTCCCCTCTGGGTCCCCGTCGACCTGCGGGACGGCAACCAGGCGCTCGCCGAGCCGATGGACACCCCGCGCAAGCGCCGCTTCTTCGATCTGCTGGTCACGACCGGCTTCAAGGAGATCGAGGTCGGCTATCCCTCCGCGAGCCGCACCGAGTTCGACTTCGTACGGCACCTGGTGACCACGGACGCCGTGCCCGACGACGTCACGCCCGTCGTGTTCACCCCGGCCCGGCCGGATCTGATCGACCGGACCTTCGAGGCGATCGCCGGGCTGCCCCGGGCCGTCGTGCATCTGTACATCGCGACCTCTCCGGTGTGGCGGGACGTCGTCCTCGGCCGGGACCGTGGCGAGGTGTGGCGGGCGGTGCGGGAGGCGGCCGAGCGGATGGCGCGGCGGGCGCCCGCCGGGGTCCGTTTCCAGTTCTCCCCCGAGACCTTCAACCTCACCGAACCGGACTTCGTCCTGGAACTGTGCGACGGGCTGACGGAGTTGTGGGACGCGAGTCCGGACCGGCCCGTCACGCACAACCTCCCGGCGACCGTCGAGATCGCCACCCCCAACGTGTACGCCGACCAGATCGAGTACCTGCACCGCAACCTCGCCCGCCGCAACTCGGTCATCCTCTCCGTCCACCCGCACAACGACCGCGGCACCGGCGTCGCCTGCGCCGAACTCGCCGTCCTGGCCGGGGCCCAGCGCGTCGAGGGCTGTCTGTTCGGCAACGGCGAGCGCACGGGCAACGTCGACCTGGTGACCCTGGCGATGAACCTGTACGCGCAAGGGGTGGACCCCATGGTCGACTTCAGCGACATCGACGCGGTCAGGGAGATCGTCGAGGACTGCAACCGCCTGCCGGTGCACCCCCGTCACCCCTACGCCGGCGACCTCGTCCACACGGCCTTCTCAGGCACCCACCAGGACGCGATCAGCAAGGGCCTGGCCGAGCACGCGCGCAGGGCGGCGGAGTCGGGGGTGCCCGAGGCGCAGGCGCCCTGGGAGGTGCCGTATCTGCCGATCGACCCGGCCGACATCGGCCGTTCCTACGAGGCGGTGATCCGCGTCAACTCCCAGTCGGGGAAGGGCGGAACGGCGTATCTGCTGCGCGCCCACCACGGCCTCGACCTGCCGCCGCGCATGCGGGCCGGCTTCTCCGCCGTCGTCCAGGAGGCCACGGACGACAGCGGGCGGGAGATCACACCGAAGGAGCTGTACGACCTGTTCCGGTCGACGTACGTCGTCGAGGACGGGGAGATCGCCCTGGACACCTGGTCCGTGCAGCGGGACACCGGCGGTGAGCACCGCTTCGTCTGCACGCTGCGCACCGCGGACCGCACCGGCGATCACGAGGGCACCGGCACCGGCCCGCTCTCCGCGTTCGTCGACGCCCTCGGCGGTGCCGGGTTCGCCGTCGATGTCGTCGACTACGCCGAGCACCCGACCGAGGACGGGACCGCGGCCTACGCCGAGTGCCGGGTGAACGGCGTCACGGCCTGGGGCGCCGGTCAAGGCCCGGCCGGCCCGGCGGCCTCGGTCCGGGCGGTCGTGTCCGCGGTGAACCGGGCGGTGCGATGACGGAGGTGCTGCGTGCCGAGAACGTCCATGTGGTGCGCGAGGGGAAGCCGATCCTCCAGGAGGTCTCGCTGAGCGTCCGGGCCGGCGAGCACTGGGCGCTCCTGGGCGAGAACGGCGCGGGCAAGTCCACCCTGCTCAGCCTGCTCGGCGCACTCGTCCATCCGACGGGGGGCACCGTGGAGGTGCTGGGGCGCAGGCTGGGCCGGGTCGATCTGCGCGAGCTGCGCTCATACGTCGGTCACGTCGATCCCCGTCATCCGCTCCGGTCACCGCTGCGGGTGCGCGAGGTCGTCCTGACGGGGCTGACGAACTCGGTGGAGCCGCTCCCCCGGTGGCGTGCGGCACCCGGTCAGGAGGAGCGGGCCGAGCGGCTGATGCGGACGCTCGGTCTCGCCGAGCACCGCGCGTCACGCTGGCCCACGCTCTCGCAGGGGCAGCGCGCCCGCACCCTGATCGCCCGGGCGCTCATGCCCGAGCCGAGGCTCCTGCTGCTGGACGAACCGGCCACCGGCCTGGACCTGCGAGGCCGTGAGCAGTTGATCAAGGGGTTGGACGAACTGCGCCTGGCCCACCCCCGGCTGGCGACGGTCCTGGTCACCCACCACCTGGAGGAGCTGCCGCCCGGCACCACCCACGCCCTGCTGCTGCGCGAGGGCCGCGCACTCGCGCAGGGCCCGGTGGCCGACGTCCTCACCGGCGACCAGGTCGGCAAGTGCTTCGACCTGCCGCTGGCCCTGGGGCGCCACGGCGGCCGCTGGACGGTGTCGATCCGGCGCCGGACATGACGGAGGGGTGCCCGTCCGCCGCGCGGGCGGACGGGCACCCCTCCCGTGCGTCACATGGTCGGGAGAGACCCGTGCGTCACTTGTTCAGGAAGGCCCAGAACTCGTCGAACGACAGAAGCTTGTCGCCGTTGAGGTCGCGGCTCTTGATGATCGCCTCGGCGACCGCCTCGGTCACGTTCCAGTCGCCGGCCTGAGCCAGGGCGGACTTGAACTCGGCGGCGGTGATGGTGCCGTCCCCGTCCGCATCGATGCGCTCGAACTGCTTGCGTGCTTCCTCGATGTCGATGTGCGCCACCGGTCCGCCCCTTTTCGTCATTCCTTGCCGTCTTGTTGACGGAGCTCAGATTAACTGTCCTCCCTGGCCCGAAGCGCGGCGACCACCCATGCGAAGTCCTCGGCGTGCGGAGGCCCGGGCTGCCGGTTCACGACGGCGAGCAGTTGCCGGTACCGGCCGACCCGCTCGTCGAAGCCGGCCGTCATGCGTTCCAGTGCGGCGGCCCGGTCGGCGTCCCCGAACAGTTCCCGCAGCACCTCCTCGGCCTCGGGCGCCGCGGGGTCGGTGCCGCGTGCGCGCACGGGGCCCGCCAGCTCCACCGGACGACGCGCGAACCACACGGACTGGCCGCGGGGTGCCCCCGGCTCCCGGTCGGCGGCGTTGAACTCGACCGCCCGGCGCATCTGGGCCCTGAAGTCCGGGTCCTGAAGCATCTCGGCCAGCTCCACCCAGGCGTCGACCTGCTCGGGTGTCGGGTTCTCCGCGAGATCGACCGCGGTGCGCCGCATCCGGTCCTGGATGTCGGGGTCAACGGTGTCGAGGCCGTGCAGGGTCTCGGCCACGAACTCCTCCATGATCCGTTGCCGCTCGGCCGCCGACAGCCGTGCCAGTTTGTTCATCAGGGTCGTCTCCTCCGCGCTCGAACCGCGCCTCGCCACGGTCGACAGCACCGCCCGGGTCACCTTCAGGGAACGGATCTGGGCATCCAGCGCGGCGACATGAGCGGCCGCGACCGACGCCACGTCCTTCTCGCCGCTGACCACCTGTCGTACGTCGTCCAGACCCAGGCCCAGTTCCCGCAGCGTGCGGATCAGCTCCAGGCGGGCGACGGACTCGGCGTCGTAGAGCCGATAGCCGCCGCAGGAGCGGGTCACCGGGGGCAGGACGCCCTCGTCGGACCAGTAGCGGATGGTCCGGACGGTCAGTCCGGTGGCCCGGGCCAGCTCGCCGATGGTGAGAAGTCCGGTGCCGTCTTCGATCATGTCTGGGAGTCTGGGCCTTCCAGTGGGTGGAGACTCAAGGGGAGCCTCGACGACGAGCACGGGGGTGGTGACCGTGGCGGAGGCCTTGCGGGACATTCTGGAGGCGGCCGCGCGGGGTGTCTTCCCGCCCGCGGACGGCCGTACGACCGTCGTCCCCCAGCCGTCCGACCGGAACGCGGGCGTCCTCTCCTTCACCGCGCACTCCGTCGTCTTCACCGACGAGGACCCAGGATGGGTGTACGACACCCTGCGCGACCTCGACTGCGACGCTCTGGCCGCGACGATGAACCCGCGCTTCCTGGCGGCCTTCATGGAGCGGACGGGCCGTACGGCGGAGACCGTCGACGCGGTCCTGGTCGGCTCCCCGCTGCCGGGTGATCCGCCGCTCGCGCTGACGGAGATCGAGGACGCCGGCCATCCCCGGATCGTCTATGCCCGCCGGCGGCGGGACGACGTGCGCGCGTGGGCGGCCGAGGGCGGGGTGCTCGTGATGGGGCGCGGGGTCGCCGGGCGGTTGGAGGTCTCGGTGGAGGTGGCGGAGGACGAACGGCACCGGGGGCTGGGGCGGCTGCTGGTGACCGCGGCCCGGCATCTCGTCACGGAGCCGCTGTGGGCGCAGATCGCGCCGGGGAACGCCCGCAGTGTGCGGGCGTTCCAGGCGGCGGGCTACCGGCCGGTGGGCGCGGAGCTGTTGTTGCACGCCTCTTAGGCGTCAGTGCCAGGCCTCGAAGTGCGGGTTGCTCTGGCAGCCGCTCATGATCTCGACCTTGGTCGTCTTGTTCACCGGGCAGACGCCGATGATGTACTTCCGCGCGATCCCGCCCGGGAAGGCGACCTCCACCTGATCGGCCCACTTGTGGGTGTCGCCGATGGTCTTGTTGACGTCGATGCCGCCGGGGGCGTCGATGTAGTAGTTCCAGCCCGACTTCCACCAGTTCTTGTACAGGTCGTGGTCGTACGTCGTGGACACGTACGGGGAGGGCTGGTTGACCAGGACGTACTGCTCCAGGTCGTACTGGCCGTTCACCACGTCCTTGGGCTTGAAGCCCTCCTCGAAGACGATGTTCGGGCCCCGGCCGTCGGCCCGGTAGAGCGTGCCGCAGCTGGTGCGCCACGCCGGGTCGGGGGTGATGCGGTCGACCTCGACGCGGCGGTCGACGGCCGCCTTGATCCTGTCGTCGAACTGGACGGGACAGGCGGCCGGGACGGGAGCGGCGGCCGGCGCGGCGGCCTTGAGGGCGGTCGCGGGAGCCGAGGCGGGGGACGCGGGGGCCGTGGCGGCCGTCGTGGCGAGGACGGCCGCGAGGGACAGGACGGCGGCAGCGGCGCGCCGCCGCAGGCGAGTTGTGATCATAGGGAGCACGATTCCGGGCTCGCGGTGGTGCGCCCTGGATCTTCACCCGTACGGCGGCGTGTCCGCTGACCGCCGGTCAACCGGGCCGACCGGGTCAACTGGCCGTCCGCTAGCGGAAGATGCCGGTGTGACCCAGCGAGTAGCGGCCGGGCTGCGGGTAGACGGCGAGGCCGTGCGGGCCGCTGCCGACGGGGATGCGGGCGAGCTGCTCGCCGGTGCGGGTGTCGATGGCGTACACCTCGGAGTCGTAACGCCCGGACAGCCACAGCACCTTGCCGTCGGCGGAGACGCCGCCCATGTCGGGGCTGCCGCCGTCGGGGAGGTGCCACTTCTTGGTGAGCTTGTTCTGGGTGAAGTCGAAGACGGAGACGCTGCCTTCGCCGCGGTTGGAGACATACATCTCGCGGGAGTCACGGCTGACGTAGAGGCCGTGGCAGCCCTTGCCGGTGGGCAGGAGGGTGGGCTCGTCGAACTTGTCCCCGTCCAGGACCCACATGCCGTGGGCCATCATGTCGGCGATGTAGAACCGCTTGCCGTCGGGCGAGACCTTGACGTCCTGTGGCATGGCGCCGTCGAAGGGGAGCCGTTGCTGCCCGACGACCTTCATCTTCTGGGTGTCGACCTTCAGCAGTTCGCCGCTGAACTCGCAGGAGACGATGAAGTACCGGCCGTCGAGGGAGAAGTCGGCGTGGTTGACGCCGTAGCAGGTGACCGGCTCGGTCTTGATGCGCTTCATGGTGTGCGGGTCGCGGAAGACGAGTTCGCGGTCGAGGGAGGCCATGACGACGGCGTACTTGCCGTGGGGCGTGAAGTAGAGGTTGTACGGGTCGTGGACCTCGACCTCCTTGCCCGCCTTGCCGGTCTTCGGGTCGATGGGGGTGAGGGTGTGGCCGCGGTTGTTGTTGACCCAGAGGGTCTTCAGGTCCCAGGACGGGACGACGTGCTGGGGCTGGCGGCCGACGGGGATGGTCTCGATGATCTCGTACGTCTTCGGGTCGATGACGGAGACGGTGTCCGACTCGGTGTTGGGGACGTAGACGCGGGACGGGAAGTCCTTGACGACCGGGGAGAGCTTGCCCGGGCGGTCGGCGGCGTACACGTCCTTCGGGTCGAGGACGGGGGGCATGCCGGGCAGGCCCTTGACGGTGTCCTTCTTCGCCGGGGCGGGGATGGCGGCCTGGGTGCCGCGGGGCTCGGTGGGGCGGGTTTTGTCCCTGGCGGGTTCGGTGCCGCAGGCGGCGAGCGCGACCAGGCCGATGCCGGCGAGGAGGGTGCGGTGCATGAGGTTCATCGGCAGTTCTTCCGGGGTGGGGGCGGGGCGGCGACTGCGACTATTTAATGAGTATTAGGTCAGAAATTGTGCGATTTGCCCTATAACCACTTCGCGCGGGTCGCCGAGACCAGCGGTTTTCGCCCCCGCCGCCCCTACCCGTCCCATCCCTTGAAGGGGCTCCGCCCCTTCCACCCCCGCAGGGGGCTGCCGCCCCCTGGACCCCCGCCATCGGCCTGCGGCCTCGTCCTCAAACGCCGGACGGGCTGAAAGATTCGGACCGGCGCCGCCCCTGCGGGTGGGTGGGGGTCAGGGATGGCCATGCTCGCGCACAAGCGCCGGGCGGACTGACATCGTCCCCTAAGGGGCGCGGGGAACTGCGCGACCAGCCCCCACCGACCGTTGGCCGCGCAACCAGCGTCAGGCACCACGGTGCGAGGGCGTTTCGAGGCCGGCCTAGCGGTCGGCCACCCTCATCTCGAACCAGGTCGTCTTGCCTCGCGGCAGCAGGTCCACGCCCCAGCGGTCGGAGAGTCTGTCCACCAGGAACAGGCCCCGGCCGCTGATGTCCATCTCCTGGACCGGCATGAGACAGGGCAGACCGCGGGACGGGTCGCGGACCTCGATGCGGATCCAGCCGCGGCGGCGGCGCATGCGGAGGCCGAAGACGCGGGCGCCGGTGTGGCGGACGGCGTTGCCGACCAACTCCGAGACGAGTAAGACCGCGTCCTCGGTCATCTTGGGGGTGAGCCCCCATTGACGCAGGACCACCACCTGCGCCAGACGACGTGCCGTGGCGGCGGACTCCGGGCGGGACGGGAGCGGAACCTCGGCCTCCGTGGGATTGCCGAACAGCTCCAGCACCTTCGCAGCAGCTTCGTCCTCGACCGCCGGCGACCAGCGCGCCGCAGTGGCACGGCAGTGTCCCCGCGGCTGTTCGATACCCTCCAGCCCCGCCATGCCCCCATCATGGCCGCCCGCGAGGCCCTCCGGGGCCGTTCCCAAGGAATGCACCCCCCGGAAGCGCTCATTCCGTACGGCTCGATCGGCATATGCCAGGGGCAGTTCGGAGCCGCCAACAGCCCGTTTGACCTGCGACGAAGGGTCCGCTGGAGGCAATCGACAGGCTCCCTCGACAAGGCACGCTTAAGGTTGACTTAAGGCTGCCATAAACGCCCCATCGAGGGACCCGGAATCAGACGTCCTGTCAATTGCAAGTGGTACGGCGGAGTTTCAGACCGGAGTTTCCCGGGCCCTGGCCCTCAGAACGGTCCTGGCCCTCAGAGGAACTTCGCCTTGCCCGGTCCCTCCTCCACGAAGCTCCGCATCCCGCGCTCCCGGTCCTCGGTCGCGAACAGGCCCGCGAACCAGCCTCGTTCCACCGCGAGCCCCGTCTCGATGTCCGTCTCCAGACCCGTGTCGATCGACTCCTTCGCCGCACGCAGCGCGATCGCCGGGCCCTGTGCCAGCTTCGCCGCCCAGGCGTGCGCCTCGGCGTAGACCTGGTCCGGCGCCACCACGCGGTCCACCAGACCCAATTCCCGCGCCTCGTCCGCCTTCACCATCCGGCCCGTGAAGATCAGGTCCTTGGCCTTCGACGGGCCGATCAGCCGGGCCAGCCGCTGGGTGCCGCCCGCGCCCGGGATCAGGCCGAGCAGGATCTCCGGCTGGCCCAGCTTGGCGTTGTCCCCGGCGATCCGGTAGTCCGCGCACAGCGCCAACTCGCAGCCACCGCCCAGGGCGTATCCCGTCACCGCGGCCACCACCGGCTTGGGGATCCTGGCCACCGCGGTGAACGACTCCTGCAGGGCCCGCGAGCGCAGGACCATCGCGGTGTGGTCCATGCCCTGCATCTCCTTGATGTCCGCGCCCGCCGCGAACACCTTCTCCCCGCCGTAGATCACCACGGCCCGTACGTCGTCACGCCGGCCCGCCTCCTCGGCGAGTTCCTTGAGCCTGTCCTGGGTGGCGACGTCCAGCGCGTTCATCGGCGGGCGGTCGAGACGGAGGGTGCCGACGCCTTCGGCGACTTCGAGATTCACGGTCATGCCAGCAGGTTAACGGGGACTAACGGCAGCCGGTCCGGTGCGGTCCATCACATTCGGCCGGGGGTCTGGGGGTTGTCCCCCAGGCAGGCGCAGCACGGGGGCCAACGGCTACGGCCCCGGTGCCGTACCTCACATCGAGGCAGAGCGCCGGGGCCGTACGCCCGAAAGGGAGAGCTATGCCTTCCACTTCTCCCACGACATGTTCCAGCCGTTCAGGCCGTTCTCCGGAGCCACCGTCGCGTCGTCGGAGTTCTTCACCACCACCACGTCGCCGATCATCGAGTGGTTGAAGAACCACGCGGCCGGGGTGCCCTTGTCCCACGCGCCCTTGACGTCGCGCAGGCCGATGCAGCCGTGGCTGGCGTTGGTGTTGCCGAAGACGCCGCCGCCCCAGTAGTTGCCGTGGATGAAGGTGCCGGAGTCGGTCAGGCGGGTGGCGTGCGGGACGTCCTTGATGTCGTACTCGCCCTCGTAGCCGACCGTGTCGCCGTTCATACGGGTCTGCACGAACTTCTCGGTCATGACCATCTGGCCGTTCCAGGTCTCGTACCCGGGCGCGCCGGTGGTGACGGGGATGGTCCTGATGACCTTGCCGTCCTGCGTGACCTTCATCTTCTTGGTCTTCGCGTCGACGACCGAGACCTGGTTGCGGCCGATGGTGAAGGTGAGCTTCTTGTCCTGCTCGCCGTAGACGCCGGGGCGGCCCTCGACGCCGTCGAGGTTGAGGTCGATCGTGACCTTCGTGCCGGCCTTCCAGTACTTCTCGGGGCGGAAGTCGAGGCGGTCGTTGCCGAACCAGTGGCCCGCGACCTCGACGGCCGGCTCGGTCTTGATGGTGATGGCCTTCTCGACGTCCTCGGGGTTGGTGATGCCCCGGGTGAAGCGGACCGAGAACGGCATTCCGACGCCGACCTCGGAGCCGTCCTCGGGGGTGAAGTTGCCGAGGAAGGTGTTCTTCGGGGTGAGCGTGGTGAAGTCGGCCTCCTTGGCGGCCTCCAGGCCGTCGGAGTCCTTGGCGACCGCGTGCACCGTGTACTTCGTGGCGGCGGCGAGATGCGTGGACGGCGTCCAGGTGCCGCCGTCGCCGGATATCTTCCCGGCTATCGCCTCGCCCTTGGCGTCCTTGACCTCGACGTCCGTCAGCCTGCCCTTGGCCGCGGTCACCTTCAGCGCGCCGCTGGTCTCGACGGACTTGGCACCGTCGCCCGGAGCTATGGTCACGACGGCCTGGGACTTCTTGGCCTGAGCCGTACCGGAGTCCCCGCCCTTGCCGTCGCCGGCCCCCGAGTCCGATCCGCCGCCTCCGCCGCACGCGGTGACGGCGAGCAACAGCACCCCGGCCAGTGCCGCCATCCCCTTGCGCCGACGCCCGCCGCCCGCGTCCACCGCGTCAACCGACGCCCCCGATATCGGCCGCACGTTCAAGTCCTTCTCCCCTCCCCGGACCTGGTCAGGCCCGCGCCCCCGCGCGTTTCCCGCGCGCACCGGCGCATATTAACCACAAGGTCATGTGCGTCGGCGCCGCGCGATTGTCACCGTTCAGTTCCAACATCGGCAGATAGCCGGTTGGTCGAGGAACTCACCCCCCTGTCCTGTTACTTCACCGCACTCCCCGCCTTCCACTCCTTCCAGCTCATATTCCATCCTCCGAGACCATTGTCGGGAGCGACCTTTTTGTCGTTGCTGTGGACCACCTCGACGACGTCCCCGATCAGGCTGCGGTCGAAGAACCAGCCCGCGGGCGTCTCGGAGCCGCCGCCCTTGACGTCCCTGAGTCCCACGCACCCGTGGCTGACATTGCTCTCCCCGAAGATCGAGGGGTCCGCCCAGTAGTTGCCGTGCAGGAAGGTGCCGGAGTTGGTGAGGCGCATGGCGTGCGGGACGTCCGGGATGTCGTACTCGCTCTTGCCGTCGGCCTTTCTGAAGCCGACGGTCGCACCGTTCATCCGGGTCAGTTCGAGCATCTCGGTGACGACCATCTTGCCGTTGTACGTCGTGTTCTTGGGTGCGCCGGCCGTGATCGGCACGGTGGTGAGCAGCTCGCCGTCCCGCCGGACCTCCATGGTGTGCCGGGCCGCGTCGACGACGGAGACCTGGTGGCGGCCGACGGTGAAGGAGAACGTCTTGTACTGCTGTCCGTAGACCCCGGGCGCCCCTTCGACGTCCCGCAGCCGCAGCTCGACGGTGACCTGGGTGCCGGGCTTCCAGTAGTGCTCGGGACGGAAGTCGAGGCGGGCCCTGCCGAACCAGTGCGGGCGGATCTCCACGGCGGGCTCGGCCGTGACGTGGACGGCGCGTTCGACGGCGGCCCGGTTCTCGATCTCGCGGTTGAACTCCAGGGAGACGATCATCCCGGTGCCGACGGTGGAGCGGTTCTCCGGGGCGACGTATCCGATGAACCGCTCGTCGGGGACATACGTGGTGAAGGTCGTGTGCCGTGCGCTGCGGCGCCCGTGGCCGTCGACGGCCACCGCGTCGATCGTGTACCGGGCGGCCAGCGCGAGTCTGGGGTCCTCGGGCTCCCAGCGCAGGCCGTCCTTCGAGATGTGCCCGGGGACCGGGGTCTCCTGGGCGTCCTGGTCCTTGACGACCCGCACCGACTCCAGGCGCCCGCTGAGCACTCTGACGAGCAGCCGGTCGTCCGGGCGTACGCCCTTGGTGTCGTCGTCGGGCATGACCCGGATGACGTCCTCGGGCGCCCGGGGTTTGCCCAGCATCTGGTCGACACCGCCGCCCGAAGTGCAGCCGGCGGCCCCGGTCAGCAGTCCTGCCCATGTCAGTACGGCGGCCAAAGCGGCCCCCGCGCGCCGCGCGCGCCCTTGTACGTGCCTCACGAAGACCCCAACGACCGGGGCGGCCCCGGGGAAACGTGAGTGCGGGGCGCTGCGCGGGCGGTGGCGCAACGGGCCGTCGATCAGGTGCGGGCCTGTCGTGGCTGGTCGCGCCCCGCGGCGGAGCCGCGGATGACACAGCCCCGCGCCCCTGGGGCGCTGCCGAACCGTAGCCGACTCCGCCGGGGTCGCTTGGCCACCGTGTGGGCAGAACATGTGGGAGGACGACGCGACGGGGAGCCGCGGACCGGGAGACCGGGGCTCTCCTTCCACACTCGTGTGGTCCATGAGCCGTGGGAGGCCGACAGGTGTCGAGCGCAGCCGAGCAGGAGGCGGTGGCCGAGGCGGTCGCCGCTGAGGAGGGGCGCCCGGCCGCCGTCGTGAACGGCGCGCGGCTCAAGGCCCCTGCCGTGCCCGTGTGGCCGGGCACCCCCGTGCCGCTCGGCGCCCGTTTCCGGGTCGGCCCGGACGGGGTGGCGGGCACCAACTTCGCGCTGTGGGCGGGGGGCGCGGAAGCCGTCGAGCTGTGTCTGTTCGACGCGGAGGGGAAGGAGACGCGGGCCAGGCTCACCGAGCTGACGCACGAGATCTGGCACGGGTTCGTACCGGGTGTGATGCCGGGTCAGCGCTACGGCTACCGGGTGCACGGCCGCTGGGACCCGTGGACCGGCGGCCGCTGGAACCCGGCGAAGCTGCTCCTCGACCCGTACGCGCGCGCGGTGGACGGCGACTTCAGCCTGCCGCCCGAGGTGTACGGGCACGTCCGCGACTGGCCCCAGCAGCATGTCGCCGACACCGTGCGCGACGACCGCGACTCGGCGCCGTATGTCCCGAAGGGCGTCGTGGTGCACGACGACGCACCCGAGGACGAGTGGATGGACGACCGCCGGCCGAAGACGCCGTGGGCCGACTCGGTGATCTACGAGGTGCATGTACGGGGGTTCACGAAACTGCACCCGGGGATTCCGGAGGAGCTGCGCGGGACGTACGCCGGTCTCGCGCATCCGGCGGCGATCGAGCACCTGGTCAAGCTGGGTGTGACGGCCGTGGAACTGCTGCCCGTGCACCAGTTCGCGCACGAGGACCATCTGCTCCGCAGGGGCCTGCGCAACTACTGGGGCTACAACTCCATCGGCTACTTCGCCCCGCACGCCGGCTACGCCGCCTCCGGTACGACCGGTCAGCAGGTCGGCGAGTTCAAGCGGATGGTGCGCGCGCTGCACGCGGCCGGGATCGAGGTCATCCTCGACGTCGTCTACAACCACACGGCGGAGGCGGGCGAGCTGGGCCCGACGCTGTCGTTGAAGGGCATCGACAACCGGGGCTACTACCGGTTGCAGTCGGACGCACGCAGGTACGCCGACTACACGGGCTGCGGGAACACGCTGCACGTCGTCCAGCCGCACGTGCTGCGGCTCATCACCGACTCGCTGCGCTACTGGGTGACGGAGATGGGGGTGGACGGCTTCCGCTTCGACCTGGCGGCCGCGCTGGCCCGCTCCATGCACGACGTCGACATGCTGTCGCCGTTCCTCGCCGTCATCGCGCAGGATCCGGTGCTGCGGCGGGTGAAGCTGATCGCCGAGCCCTGGGACGTGGGCTCGGGCGGCTACCAGGTAGGGGCCTTCCCCCCGCTGTGGACGGAGTGGAACGACCGCTACCGCAATGCCGTACGGGACTTCTGGCGGGGCGCGCTGCCGGACGTACGGGATCTGGGCTATCGCCTGTCGGGGTCGAGCGACCTGTACGCGTGGGGCGGGCGCAGGCCATACGCGTCCGTCAACTTCGTGACCGCGCACGACGGTTTCACCCTGCGGGACCTGGTGTCGTACGAGCGCAAGCACAACGAGGCGAACGGGGAGGGCAACCGGGACGGGTCGAACGACAACCGGTCCTGGAACGGCGGGGCCGAGGGGGAGACGGACGACGAGCGCGTACGGGCGCTGCGGCGGCGGCAGTTGCGGAACCTGCTGACGACCCTGTTGCTGTCGACGGGCGTACCGATGCTGGTCGCGGGTGACGAGCTGGGGCGGACACAGCGGGGCAACAACAACGCGTACTGCCAGGACAACGAGATCAGCTGGCTGGACTGGGGACTGCTGGAGGACCCGGGCTGGAAGGCGCTGTTCGACCTGACCTCCCGGTTGATCGAGCTGCGGCACCGGCATCCCGTGCTGCGGCGGCGGGCCTTCTTCTCAGGGCGGGCGCACTCGGCCGACGGTCTGCGGGACCTGGCCTGGTTCACCCTGCGCGGCACGGAGATGACGGAACGGGACTGGTACGCGCCCGCCGCCACGCTGGGCATGTATCTGTCCGGGCGGGACATCCCGGGCCGGGACGAGCGGGGCGCGCCGATCCTCGACGACAGTTTCCTGGCCGTCCTGCACGCCGGGGACCGACCGGTGAGCTTCGTACTGCCGGGGCCGCCGTGGGCGGAGCGGTACGAGGTGGTGGTCGACACCTCGCGGGAGGAACAGGAGGAGGCTCCGGGGGTGGAGCATCGGGCGGGGGCGGCGATCACGGTGCCGGGGCGGGCGGTGCTGTTGCTCCGGGCGGTCGGGTGAGGGCGGGGTCCCCTTGAAGGCGGGGTCCCCTGACGGCGGGGTCCCCTGACGGCGGCTTGCTGACGGTGGTTTGCTGACGGTGGTTTGCTGAGGCGGCGTTTCAGTCCCATGAACTCCGCGCCCGATCCCTGGTCACAGGGCCGGGCCCGCTGATCGACTGATGCGCATGCCTGAGATATCCCGCCGTGCCTTCGGTGGTCTCGTCGGCGGTGGCGCCGTGACCGCCGTCGCCGGTACGGCCACCGCCGCCGAAGCCGCCGACGCCGTAGTAGCCGCCCCCGCCGAACGCCCCTTCAAGGCCCGCCCCGCCGCCTCCGGCAAGCGCCCCAACATCCTCGTCATCCTCGGCGACGACCTCGGCTGGGCCGACCTGTCCTCCTACGGCGCCCCGCACATCAGGACCCCGAACCTGGACCGGCTGGCCCGGCAGGGCGTGCGGTTCACCGACGCGTACTCCGGCTCGGCGACCTGCTCGCCGACCCGGTTCAGCCTGTACACCGGGCGCTATCCGGGCCGTACGCCGGGCGGGCTGTCGGAGCCCATCGCCGACCGGTCGCAGGGGCTGGACCCGAACCACCCCACCCTCGCGTCCCTGCTGAAAGGGGCGGGCTACGCCACCGCGCTGATCGGCAAGTGGCACTGCGGCTTCCTGCCCGACTACAGCCCCACCAAGTCGGGCTGGGACGAGTTCTTCGGCAACTTCGGCGGCGTGCTGGAGTACTTCTCCAAGCTCGGCCAGTTCGGCGAGTACGACCTCTACGAGGGCGACGCCGCCTACAAGGACCTGCGCTACTACACGGAGGTCGTGACCGAGCGGGCGGTCGAGTACGTCGGACGGGACCACGACAGGCCGTGGCTGCTGAACCTCAACTTCACCACCCCGCACTGGCCGTGGCTCGCGGAGGGCGACACCGAGACGGGTGCCGAGATCGAGGCGAGGATCCGGAACGCGAAGAACCAGACGGAGATCGGTACCGCGCTGCGGCATAACGACGGCGGCTCGGTCGAGAAGTACACGGAGATGGTGCAGAGCCTGGACGCGGCCGTCGGCGAGGTGCTGGACGCCCTGCTCCGGTCCGGGCAGGAGGAGAACACCCTGGTGCTGTTCGCCAGCGACAACGGCGGTGAGCGCTGGTCGTACCTGTGGCCGCTGAGCGGGGAGAAGGCCGTGCTGCAGGAGGGCGGCATCCGGGTGCCGACGATCGTGCGCTGGCCCGCCCGGCTCGACGGCAACCAGGTCAGCCACGAGCCGGTCTTCTCCCCCGACTGGACCGCCACCCTGCTGGAGTTCGGCGGCGCCCGGCCCGACCCGGCGTATCCACTGGACGGCACGAGTCTGGCCCCCTATCTGTTGCGGGGCGAGCACCTGCCGGAGCGGGACCTGTTCTGGCGGGTGCGGGGCAACCGGGCCCTCAGGCGCGGCGACTGGAAGTACTACCAGGACGCCGACGGCACCGACCACCTCTACGACCTCGGCGCCGACCTGCGCGAACAGGCCGACCTCGCCCCCGACAAGCCCGAGTTGCTGGCCGAGCTGAAGGCGGCCTGGGAGAAGATCGCCGGCACCCTGCTGCCGTACCGGGACTAGCCGAGGATCCCCCGCTCGTACCCCGTCGCCACCGCCGCCGCCCGGTCCTTGACGCCCAGCTTGGCGTACAGGTGGATGAGGTGGGTCTTCACGGTCGCCTCGCTGATGAAGAGTTCGCGGGTGGAGAGGGGCTCGTCGCCGGGCGTCCTGGGCGTGCGGACGGCGGAGACGAGGCGGGAGGCGACGGCCGGGGAGAGGACCGTGCGGCCCTCGGCGGCGGCCCGGACCGCCGTGAAGAGCTCGTCGCGACTGGAGCCGGGCGCCCAGGACGTGGGCGACCCGGCCGTGGTCGGCGACGGGATCGAGGCCGGTCACCCGGACGCGGCCGGCGTCGGGGACGCGCAGCCCCTCGACACACTCCACGGTGGTGGTCTTGCCGGCGCCGTTCGGACCGAGGATCCCGAAGATCTCGCCCTCCTCCACGGCGAAGGAGACTCCGTCGACGACGGTCCGGCCGCCGTACGACTTGCGCAGATCGGTGACTTCGATGACGGACATGGCATCAGGGTCGCGGCGGGACGGGGCGCGGCACATCGGCCGTCACGCTCGAAGGCGCATCGGCCGATCGGTTGACGGCGGCGTAGGACCCCCACGGCCCGGCGGCTCCGTACGACCCCTCGAACACGCAGGTCGTAGGTCCAGCGGCCGATCGCGGACCGGCCAAAACTCGGTGGGCAGTGTCAGTGGCGGTCCGTAGGCTCGCTGATGATGGTGACGACACGTGCAACCGCCGAGGAAAGCTCCGCCCGATCCGACCGATCCGCCGTACGGACGCTGCTGCGGCTGTGGCCGTATGTGCGGCCCGTGCGGGTGCGGTTGTTCACCGCCGCGGGTGTGGCCGTCGTCGCCTCCTGTCTGGCGCTGGTCATTCCGCTCGTCCTGAAGTGGATGGTGGACGGGCCCGTCGCCGACCGGGACCCGGCGGGGGTGTGGCTCGGGGCGCTGTATCTGCTGCTGCTCGGGTTCGCGGAGGCGTTGCTGTTCGGGCTGCGGCGCTGGCTGGTGGCGCGGCCGCTGGCGGGGGTCGAGGCGGCGATGCGGGCGGATCTGTACCGGCATCTGCAGCGGCTGCCGGTGGCGTTCCACGACCGGTGGGCGTCGGGGCAGTTGCTGTCGCGGGGCACGACCGATCTGATGCTGCTGCGGATGTTCCTCGCCTTTCCCCTGACGTTCCTGCTGGTCAACAGCGTGACGATCCTGGTCGGCGTGATCATCATGCTGCTCCAGGACTGGACGCTGGGGCTGGTCATCCTCATCCCGGCCGTGCCCGTGATGGTGACCTGCGTGATCTTCGAGAAGCGGTACGCCTCCGTGGCGCGCCGCGCACAGGACCAGGTCGGCGATCTGACGACGGTCGTCGAGGAGAGCGTGCTCGGCATCCGCATCATCAAGGGGTTCGGCCGGCACCGCAGCCAGGCGCGGGCCTTCCGCGAGCTGTCACGGACCCTGCGCGGCACAGAGCTGCACAAGGCCCGGCTGCTGGCGACGATCTGGGGCGTCATCGTGACCCTGCCGGAGGTGGCCATCGGGGCGGCGCTGGTGCTGGGCACCGTCCAGGTGGCGGACGGCGGCCTCTCGGCGGGCACCCTGGTCGCCTTCCTCTCGACCGCCCTCGCCCTGCGCTGGCCCGTCGACTCGATCGGCTTCCTCCTGGCAATGAGCCAGGAGGCGGCGACGGCGACCGAGCGGTACTTCGAGGTGATGGACGCGGTACCGGAGGAGCCGGCCGCCGCTGCCCCCACCGCTGTGCCGGGCACCGGCTCGACGGGCCTCAAGGGCGACGGACTTCGCTTCCACAACGTCCAGTTCCGCTACCCCGACGCCCCCGCCGACTCCCCGCCCATCCTCGACCGCGTCGACCTCCACATCCGCCCCGGCGAGTCCATGGCCCTCGTCGGCGCAACGGGAAGCGGCAAGACAACCCTCACAGCCCTCGTCCCCCGCCTCCACGAGGTGACGTCCGGCCGCATCACCCTCGACGGCGACGACATCACCGCCATGTCCAGGGAAGCGCTGCGCGAACTCGTCGCGGTCGCCTTCGAAGAGCCCACCCTCTTCTCGGCCAGCGTCGCGGACAACGTTCTCATGGGGACCGCGGACGGTGCCGGAAAGCCCGAGTTGGAGCGGGCCCTGGCCGTCGCGCAGGCCGACTTCGCGCACCACCTGCCCCACGGCACCGAGACCCAGGTGGGCGAACAGGGCCTCAGTCTCTCCGGCGGCCAGCGCCAGCGCCTGGCGCTCGCGCGGGCGGTCGTCGGCCGGCCCAGGTTCCTCGTGCTGGACGACCCCCTGTCCGCCCTCGACGTGCACACCGAGGCCGCCGTGGAGGCCGCCCTGCGGGAGGTGCTCGCGGAGACGACCGCCCTGATCGTGGCCCACAGACCCTCCACCGTGCTGCTCGCGGACCGCGTCGCCCTGCTCTCCGACGGCCGTATCGCCGCCGTCGGCACCCATCACGAACTGCTGCGCGGCAACGCCGAGTACGCCCACCTCATGGCCGGGACAGAGGAGGCCGACCGATGACGGCGACGACCGCCACCGCACCGGGCAAGGACCAGCCGGCCGAGGAACCCCGCAGGCCGGACGACCCCTTCGACCGCGACGTCCTGCCCACTCCCCCGGGCGCCACCGCCGCCCTCCTGCGCTCCCTGCTCACCCCGATGAAGGCCCGCGTCGCCGTCACCACGCTCCTGCTGCTGCTCCAGCAGGCGGCGGTGCAGGCGGGCCCGCTGCTGGTGGCGTACGCCATCGACACGGCCGTACCGGCGTTCCGGCGCGACGACCTGGGGCCGCTGATCGCGGTCGGCGTCGGCTATCTGCTGTGCGCGCTGGTCTCCGGCGTGCTGCAGTACGCGTTCATCCTGCTCTCCGCCCGCGTCAACCAGGACGTGCTGCTGGACCTGCGCGGCCGTATCTTCCGCCATGCCCAGGCCCTGAGCCTCGACTTCCACGAGCGCTACACCTCGGGACGGCTCATCTCCCGGTCCACCACGGACGTGGAGTCCCTGCGCGAGCTGCTCAACGAGGGCCTCCAGGAACTCGTGACCGTCATCCTGTCCTTCGTCTACATCTCGGCCATGCTGCTGTGGCTCGACCTCGGCCTGGGTGCGGTCGCGGTGGCCTCGTTCGTGCCGCTGTACCTCCTCGTCCGGCTCTACCGGCGGCGCGCCGCACGCGTGTACACCCTGCGGTCCACCGCGATCGCCGCCGTGATCGTGAAGTTCGTCGAGACGATGAACGGCATCCGCCCGGTGCGCGCCTTCCGCCGCGAGGACGTCAACGACGCCGACTTCGAGGTCCTCAACACCCACCACGAGCGGACGAACGGCGACGCGCTGCTGGAGATGGCCCGCTATGTGGTCGGCTCCCGGCTCGTCGCCAACACCGCGGTCGCGGGGATCGTGCTGTGGGGCGCCTACCGGGTCGCGGGCGACACGCTGGCCCTCGGTGTGCTGGCGGCGGCCGTGCTGTATCTGCGGCGGCTGTACGACCCGATCGACCGGCTCGGCATGTTCCTCAACTCGTACCAGTCGGCCGCGGCCTCCCTGGAGAAGATCGCCGGACTGCTGGCCCAGACGCCGTCCGTGCCCGAACCGTCGGCACCCCGGCAGCTCCCGGCGCTGGAGTCGGAGCACCCCGGCCGCGAGGTCGTCTTCGACGGCGTGCGGTTCGGCTATCGCACCGGCGGCGAGGTGCTGCCCCGCTTCGACCTCACGATCCCCGCGGGACAGACGGTCGCGGTCGTCGGCTCCACCGGCGCCGGCAAGTCCACGCTGGCCAAGCTGCTCGCCCGGTTCTACGACCCCTCCGACGGCCGGGTCCTGCTGGACGGCGTGGACCTGCGCGAGCTGGCCGTGCCCGAACTGCGGCGCGGGGTGGTGATGGTGACGCAGGAGGCGTTCCTGTTCTCCGGCACGGTCGCCGAGAACATCGCCATCGGGCGCCCGGACGCCACCCGTGAAGAGATCGAGCAGGCGGCGAAGGCCATCGGCGCGCACGACTTCATCAGCTCCCTGCCCGACGGCTACGACACCGACGTACGCAAGCGGGGCGGCCGTATCTCCGCCGGTCAGCGCCAACTCGTCGCGTTCGCCCGGGCACTGCTCGCCGACCCGGCCGTGCTGATCCTCGACGAGGCGACCAGCTCGCTCGACATCCCCGGCGAACGGGCCGTGCAGCGCGCGATGTCGACGGTCCTGCACGGGCGTACGGCGGTCGTCATCGCCCACCGCCTGTCCACGGTCGAGATCGCGGACCGTGTGCTGGTCATGGAGCACGGGCAGATCGTCGAGGACGGCTCACCGGCCGAACTCATCGCGGGAACCGGCAGGTTCGCGGATCTGCACCGGGCGTGGCGGGACAGTCTGGCGTAGGCGCGGCAGCAGGCGTAGGCGGAGACGGATGACGAGGACGGGGCACGGGGGAACGATGATCGACGCGTACGAGGATCCGGGCGAGGCCGACTGTCGCGGCGGCGCCCGGTATCTGTGGTGGCTGGTCACCCAGCAGGCGGGGCGGTCCGCGCTCGGCTCCCTGATCTCCGCCGTCTGGATGGTGCTGCTGGCGGCCGCCCCGTATCTGCTCTCGCGCGCCGTGGACGAGGGCCTGGCGCCCGGTGACTACGCGGCGCTGGCCGCGTGGACGGGTGCGCTGGCCGGGGTGCACGTGTTCAACGCCTGGCTGAGCATCATGCGGCACCGCACGATGACGCGGGTGCGGATGGACGCCCTCTTCCGCACCACCAAGGTCCTCGTCGGGCAGTCGGTCCGGCTGGGTGCCGCCCTGCCGCGCCGGATCGGGGCGGGCGAGGTCGTCACCATCGGTGTCGGCGACGTCCACACGATCAGCAACTCCCTGACCGTCATCGGCCCCGGCTTCGGCGCGATCGTCGCCTACCTCGCGGTGGCGGTCATGCTGGTGTCGGTCTCGGTGCCGATCGCGGTGGTGGTGCTGCTCGGGATGCCGGCGATCGCCGTGCTGGTCGGGCCGCTGCTCGGGCGGTTGCAGGGCACGGAGACGGAGTACCGGGAGCGGCAGAGCGTCCTGACCGCCCGGATCGCCGACCTCGCGGGCGGGCTGCGCGTCCTCAACGGCCTCGGCGGCAAGGACCTCGTCTCCGACGCCTTCCACCGCGACTCGCAGCGGCTGCGCGCGCAGGGCTACCGGGTCGGGTCGGTGACCAGCTGGGTGCAGGCGCTCGGGGTGGGGCTGCCGACCCTGTTCCTGGCGGTGGTGACCTGGCTGGCGGCCCGGCTGGCCGCCCAGGGCGCCATCACCGTGGGCGAGTTGGTCTCGGTCTACGGCTATGTGGCGGTCCTGGTCCGCCCGGTCGCCTTCGTGGTCGAGTTCGTCTACCAGGTCTCCCGCGCACTCGTGGCCGCCCGGCGGGTCGTACGGTTCCTGCGGCTGGAGCCGATGGCCGACACCGGCACCCGGGACGCCCCCGCGGAACCGGCGGCGCTGCACGACCCCGAGTCCGGCGTACGGGTGCTGCCGGGCCGCCTGACCGCACTGGCCGCCGCGCTGCCGGCCGACGCCACGGCCGTCGTCGACCGCCTCGGCCGCTACGTCCCGTCCTCGGCGACGTGGGGTGACGTACCCCTGGCCGAGATCGCGTTACCGCAGCTCAGAGCCCGCATTCTGGTCGCCGACCACGAGGCCGACCTGTTCGCGGGCACGCTGCGGGAGCTGATCGCCGGCCACGCGGACCAGGACGACCTGGACGAGTCGGCGATCACGCGGGCCGTGTACACGGCCGTCGCCGAGGACGTCGTCCGGGGCCTGCCCGACGGCCTCGACACCCCGATCGACGCCCAGGCCCGCAACCTCTCCGGCGGCCAACGCCAACGCGTCCGCCTGGTCCGCGCGTTGCTGGCCGACCCGGAGGTCCTGCTGGCCGTGGAGCCGACGTCGGCCCTGGACGCCCACACCGAGGCCAGGGTCGCGGAACGCCTGCACACGGCGCGGCGGGGCCGCACGACGGTGGTCACGACGACGTCCCCCTTGCTCCTGGACCAGGCGGACACGGTCCACTTCCTGGTCGACGGCAAGGTGGCGGCCACGGGCAGCCACCGCGAACTGCTGGACGGGGAGCCGGGCTACCGGGCGTTGGTGGCCCGGGACGAGGACGCCGAGGAGGTCATGAGTTGACGGCACGACAACGCCGCCCCCAGGGGCGCGGGGAACTGCGTGACAAGCCACGACGCACCCGCACCCGCACACGGCAAACCACCCGAGGTCCCGAGCTCGTCGCCGCAGAATCGAACGCGCCGGGTCACCTCCCCATCGCCGAACCCCGAGACGTCCGCAAAGCCACCACCCGCCTGATCCGAGCCGATGCCAAAGCCTTCACAGCCACCCTCGCCCTCAACTCCCTCGCAGCGATCGCCGGCCTCGCCAGCCCCTGGCTGGTGGGCCGCATCATCGACGAGGTCCGCGCCGGCCACGGCGTGACGGCCGTGGACAAACTCGCCCTGGCCATCCTGATAGCCGCCGCAGCCCAGCTGCTGCTGGCCCGCTGGGCCCGCTACGTAGGCCACCGCTTCGGCGAACGCACCCTCGCCCGCGTCCGCGAGGACTTCGTGGACCGCACCCTCGCCCTCCCCGCCAACGTCGTGGAGCGCGCCGGGGCCGGCGACCTCACCGCACGCGGCACCGCTGACGTCGCCGTCGTCGGCACCACCCTGCGCGACGTCGGCCCGGAGCTGCTCATCAGCTCGGTACAGGCGCTGTTCCTGCTGGCCGCGGTGGTCACCCTGGACCCCCTGCTCGGCCTCTGCGGAGTGCTCGGCTTCGGCGGCATCTGGTGGGCGCTGCGCTGGTATCTGCGCCGGGCACGCGCCGGCTATCTCGCCGAGGGCGCGGCCACCTCGGACGTCGCGGAGATCCTCGCGGCGACCGCGACCGGCGCCCGCACGGTGGAGGCGCTGCGTCTCGAACAGCGGCGGGTGACGGCGAGCCGGGACGCGCTGGAGACGTCCCGGCGGACCCGCTTCCACACCCTCTTCCTGCGCACCGTCTTCTTCCCGGCCGTGGAGGTGTCGTACGTCGTCCCGGTCGCGACGGTCCTGCTGCTCGGCGGCGTGCTGCTGGAGCGGGGCGCGTTGAGCCTGGGCGAGGTCGTGGCGGCCGCCCTGTATCTGCAACGGCTGAGCGAGCCGCTGGACGAGATCCTGATGCGGATCGAGCAACTGCAGAGCAGCGGCGCCTCGTTCGCCCGCGTTGAGGGGCTGGCGCGCGCCCCGAGGGCCACCGACGCCGACTCCCCCGCCCCGGCGGACGACCTGATCGAAGTGACCGGCGTGCGCTACGCCTACGACCGCGGCGGCGAGGTCCTCAGCGATGTCGACCTGACCGTGCGGCCGGGGGAACGCCTGGCGGTGGTCGGCCCGTCCGGAGCCGGGAAGACGACGTTGAGCAGGCTGCTGGCGGGCGTGGACGCGCCGACCGCCGGATCGGTGACGGTCGGCGGTGTGCCGGTCGTGTCGCTCGGCCCGGAGCAGCTGCGCCGCCAGGTCGTCCTGGTCACCCAGGAGCACCATGTCTTCCTCGGCACGGTCCGCGACAACCTCCGTATCGCCGAGCCGTCCGCCACGGACGAGCAGGTGTGGGCCGCCCTCACCGCGGTCGGCGCCGACGGCTGGGTACGGCTGCTGCCGGACGGCCTCGACACGGCGCTGGGCGACGGAGGCTTTCGTACGGACGGCTCGCAGGCCCAGCAGCTGGCCCTCGCGCGCGTGGTGCTGGCCGACCCGCACACCCTGATCCTCGACGAGGCGACGGCGCTGCTCGACCCGACGACGGCCCGGCACACCGAGCGCGCCCTGGCCGCCGTGCTCCAGGACCGTACGGTCATCGCCATCGCGCACCGTCTGCACACCGCGCACGACGCGGACCGGGTGGCCGTGATGGAGAACGGCCGGCTCACGGAGCTGGGCACCCATGACGAGCTGGTCGCGGCGGGCGGGGCGTACGCGGCGCTGTGGGGGTCCTGGCACGGGGAGCGGCCCGCCTCGCCCGGAACGGCACCGGCCTGATCAGGCGATCTATGCTCGGTGACAGTACTGTCCGCTTCTCCTGGGGAAGTCCGTTGAACTTCTGGTCGATCTACCAGCACGGCTTCGCGCGGGTCGCCGCGTGTACGGGCCACACCGTCATCGCCGACCCGCACGCCAACGCGGAAGCGGCTCTGCGGCAGGCGCGCCGGTGCGCGCGGGAGGGGGTGGCCGTCGCCGTCTTTCCCGAGCTGGGCCTGACCGGCTACTCGATCGAGGACCTGCTGCTCCAGGACGCGGTGCTCGACGAGGTGGAGGAGGCGCTCCAGGTCGTCGTCGCCGGGTCGGCCGACCTGCTTCCGGTGCTGGTCGTGGGCGCCCCGCTGCGCCATCGCCACCGGATCTACAACTGCGCGGTGGTCGTGCACCGCGGCCGGATCCTGGGCGTGGCGCCGAAGTCGTACCCGCCGAACTACCGCGAATTCTACGAGCGGCGGCAGATCGCCTCGGGTGAGGACGAGCGGGGCGGGACGATCCGGGTCGGCGGCGCGGAGGTGCCGTTCGGCGTGGACCTGCTGTTCGAGGCGGAGGACGTCCCCGGTCTCGTGGTGCACGCGGAGATCTGCGAGGACATGTGGGTGCCGGTGCCGCCGAGCGCGGAGGCCGCCCTGGCCGGCGCGACCGTGCTCGCCAATCTCTCGGGCAGCCCGATCACGGTCGGCCGGGCCGAGGACCGGCGCCTGCTGTGCCGGTCGGCGTCCTCGCGCTGCCTCGCGGCGTACGTCTACTCGGCGGCGGGTCTGGGCGAGTCGACCACGGACCTGTCCTGGGACGGGCAGACCATGATCTACGAGAACGGCGCCCTGCTGGCCGAGACGGACCGCTTCGCGCTCGACGACCAGTTCGCGGTCGCCGACGTCGATCTGGATCTGCTGCGGCAGGAGCGGCAGCGGATGGGCACGTTCGACGACAACCGCCGCACGCATGCCGGGCGCACCGGTGACTTCCGGCGGGTGCGGTTCCGGCTCGACCCGCCGGCGACGGACCTGGGGCTCAGGCGCCGGGTGGAGCGGTTCCCGTTCGTGCCGGCCGACGCCGACCGGCTCGCCCTGGACTGCTACGAGGCGTACAACATCCAGGTCGCGGGCCTCCAGCAGCGGCTGGCGGCGATCGGCGGCCCGAAGGTGGTCATCGGGGTGTCCGGGGGCCTGGACTCCACGCACGCGCTGATCGTCGCCGCCCGGGCGATGGACCGCGCGGGCCGTCCGCGCAGCGACATCCTGGCCTTCACCCTGCCCGGCTTCGCCACCAGCGACCACACCAAGGACAACGCCCACAAGCTGATGAACTCGCTCGGCGTCACCGCGGCCGAGCTGGACATCACGCCGACCGCGCGGCTGATGCTCAAGGAGATGGGCCACCCGTTCGCGTCCGGCGAGCCGGTGTACGACGTCACCTTCGAGAACGTGCAGGCCGGTCTGCGCACCGACTACCTGTTCCGCCTCGCCAACCAGCGCGGCGGCATCGTCCTCGGCACCGGCGACCTGTCGGAGCTGGCGCTGGGCTGGTCCACGTACGGCGTGGGCGACCAGATGAGCCACTACAACGTCAACTCCGGTGTGCCGAAGACGCTGATCCAGCATCTGATCCGCTGGGTCATCGGCAGCGAGCAGTTCGACGAGGAGACCGGACGGACGCTGGCCGCGATCCTCGACACGGAGATCAGCCCGGAGCTGGTGCCGGGCGAGGAGATGCAGTCGACGGAGTCGAAGATCGGCCCGTACGCGCTGCACGACTTCACGCTCTTCCAGGTCCTGCGCTACGGCTTCCGGCCGTCGAAGATCGCCTTCCTGGCCTGGCACGCCTGGCACGACCCGGAGGCGGGCGCATGGCCGCCGGGCTTCCCCGAGGCCAAGCGGGTGGCGTACGACCTGGCGGAGATCCGGCGCTGGCTGGAGGTCTTCTGCCGTCGCTTCTTCGCGTTCGCACAGTTCAAGCGCTCGGCCATGCCGAACGGGCCGAAGGTCTCGGCCGGCGGTTCCCTCTCCCCGCGCGGCGACTGGCGGGCGCCGTCCGACGGTACGGCGCATGCCTGGTTGCGGGATCTCGAGCGCTTCGACGCGCCGGGCGGCGGGGAGTAGACGGTACGGCCGGGACGCGCGTCGGCACCGGGGCCCACATCATCCCGTACGGGGTGGTGTGGGCCTCCAGCGTTCCGGTCCGTATACCGAACATGAACTCCCGGACAACGAACGATTTCCGGCCAACTTTCTGACGCGGCCCTGACAGAAACCGCAGTCACCTGCCACTCTTCCCACGGCCGCGACACAGCAACCCCACAGCACCGTCACACGGCGGTGCCCGCGGCCGAACTCCCGCACGCGCACGTCCGTTCCAGCACGCGCACGTCGTTCTGCGTACTACCTCGCTCTGCCCGGACGGCCCACCCGCCGGCCGGTCTCCCCTGGCCGCGTGATCCGCGGCCGCGCAGAAGGAGTCAGTGTTGAGAGACAGTTCCTCCCACAGACGCACCCCCCACGCCACTCGTCGCCCCACGGCGCCCCGCCGTGCCGCGGCCGTCGCCCTCGTCGGCGTCGCCGCCCTGATCGCCGCGGCCGTCCAGTCGGGCGCCGCCACCGCAGCCCCGGAGAAGGCACCGTCGGCCGCGGGCAAGGTCATACCGGGCGCCGAGTCCGTCAAGCTGTCCCCCGCCCAGCGCGCCGCGCTGATACGCGAGGCCAACGCCAGCAAGGCGGACACCGCCAAGGACCTGGGCCTCGGCGCCAAGGAGAAGCTGGTCGTCCGTGATGTCGTCAAGGACGGCAACGGCACGGTCCACACCCGCTACGAGCGGACGTACGACGGTCTGCCCGTCCTCGGCGGTGACCTGGTCGTCGAGACCACGAAGTCCGGCACGACCAAGGACGTCGTCAAGGCGACCCGCGCCGCCATCAGGCCGGCCACCACGACCGCCGCCGTCTCCGCCGCGAAGGCGGAGAAGCAGGCGCTGGCCGCGGCGAAGGCGGAGAAGGCCAAGAGCCCCGACGTCAACCGGGCTCCCCGCAAGGTGATCTGGGCCGCGAACGGCGAGCCGACCGTGGCGTACGAGACGGTCGTCGGCGGCTTCCAGCACGACGGCACCCCGCAGGAACTGCACGTCATCACGGACGCCACCACGGGCGAGAAGCTGTACGAGTGGGAGGCGATCGAGACCGGCACCGGCAACACGGTGTACTCCGGCACGGTCAACCTCACGACGACGCAGTCCGGTTCGACGTACAACCTCACGGACGGCGCGCGCGGCAACCACAAGACGTACAACCTGAACCGCGGCACCTCCGGCACCGGCACCCTCTTCTCCGGCCCGGACGACGTCTGGGGCAACGGCAGCCCGTCCAACCTGGAGTCCGCGGGCGCCGACGCACACTACGGTGCCGCGCTGACCTGGGACTACTACAAGAACGTGCACGGGCGCAGCGGCATCCGCGGCGATGGCGTCGGCGCGTACTCCCGGGTCCACTACGGCAACAACTACGTCAACGCGTTCTGGTCCGACAGCTGCTTCTGCATGACGTACGGCGACGGCTCGGGCAATGCCAACCCGCTGACGTCGATCGACGTGGCCGCGCACGAGATGACCCACGGGCTCACCTCCAACACCGCGGGCCTGAACTACTCCGGCGAGTCCGGCGGCCTGAACGAGGCCACCTCCGACATCTTCGGCTCGACCGTCGAGTTCTACGCCAACAACTCCTCCGACGTCGGTGACTACCTCATCGGCGAGGAGATCAACATCAACGGCGACGGCACCCCGTTGCGCTACATGGACAAGCCGAGCAAGGACGGCTCGTCCAAGGACGCCTGGTACTCGGGCATCGGCTCGATCGACGTGCACTACTCGTCGGGCCCGGCGAACCACTTCTTCTACCTCCTGTCCGAGGGCAGTGGCACCAAGACCATCAACGGTGTCACCTACAACTCGCCCACCTCGGACAACCTTCCGGTCACCGGCATCGGCCGGGACAAGGCGGAGAAGATCTGGTTCCGCGCGCTGACCACCAAGTTCACCTCCACGACCAACTACGCGGCCGCCCGCACCGGCACCCTCGCGGCGACCGGTGAGCTGTACGGCACCACGAGCCCCGAGTACAAGGCGGTCCAGGACGCCTGGGCGGGCGTCAACGTGGGCGCGCGCTCCGACGGCGGCGGCGGTGGCGGCGGTACGTCCTTCGAGAGCGGAACCGACGTGTCGATTCCGGACAGGGGCGCGGCGGTCACCTCGCCGATCACCGTCTCCGGGCGGACCGGTAACGCGCCTTCCAACCTCCAGGTCGCCGTGGACATCGTCCACACCTACATCGGTGACCTCAAGGTGGACCTGGTCGCGCCCGACGGCACGGCGTACACGCTGAAGGCGTACGGCACCGGCGGCAGCACGGACAACCTGAACACCACGTACACGGTGAACGCGTCCTCCGAAGTCGCCAACGGCGTCTGGCAGTTGCGCGTCCAGGACAACGCGGCCATCGACACCGGTTACATCAACAGCTGGAAGCTGACCTTCCCGTAGGCCCGTTCCGGCCTGCCCAGGACAGGGCGTCGTCTCAGTGGGTTCAACTCCCGCCGGGACGGCGCCCGTTCACATTTCCGAAACATTTACCGGACAGTCAAGTTTTGGCCAACATCACCACCCCCTCCTGACATGTACGCGCCCCAGGTGTCACTCTCCTTGCACCGCCGCACAAGCACCACAGCACTTCCCCCACATAAGGAGCTCGTGTGACCCCCCTCTACGCGCGTCACAAGCGCACCACTCTGGCCATCGCCACCGCCGTCGCGGCCGGAGCCCTGCTCACCACCGGTCTGACCACCGGCACTTCGGCCGCCACCCCCGTCGACGCCGGCACCAAGGTCACCCCGCTCGCCGCGCCGGTCGCGCTCGCCCCCGCGGCGCGCACCGCGCTCATCAAGGACCAGCAGGCCGAGGCGGCCGGGACCGCCGACGCGATAGGCCTCGGCGCCCAGGAGAAGCTGGTCGTCAAGGACGTCGTCAAGGACGCCGACGGCACGGTCCACACCCGCTACGAGCGGACCTACGCCGGCCTGCCCGTCCTCGGCGGCGACCTGGTCGTCCACGAGTCGGCGGCCGGCGCGACCAAGGGCGTCACCAGAGCGACGAAGGCCACCATCAAGGTCGCCTCGCTCAAGCCGGCCGTCAGCGCGGCCAAGGCCGAGGGCCAGGCCGTGAAGCTGGCCAAGGCGGCCGGCTCGGAGAAGACCGCGGCGGACCAGGCGCCCCGCAAGGTGATCTGGGCGGCCGACGGCAAGCCGACCCTGGCGTACGAGACGGTCGTCGGCGGCCTCCAGGAGGACGGCACCCCGAACGAGCTGCACGTCATCACCGACGCGGCCACCGGCGAGAAGCTGTTCGAGTACCAGGGCATCGAGACCGGCAGCGGCAAGAGCCTCTACTCGGGCACGGTCACCCTCGGCACGACCCTGTCGGGTTCGACGTACAGCCTCACCGACGGCGGACGCGGCGGCCACAAGACGTACAACAAGGCCCGCAGCACCAGCTCCTCCGCGGGCACCCTGTTCACCGACGCGGACGACACGTGGGGCACCGGCGCCGCCTCCAGCTCCTCCAGCGACCAGACGGCCGCCGTCGACGCCGCCTACGGCGCCCAGGTCACCTGGGACTTCTACAAGAGCACCTTCGGCCGCAGCGGCATCAAGAACGACGGCAAGGCCGCCTACTCGCGCGTCCACTACGGCAACGCCTACGTCAACGCGTTCTGGGACGACAGCTGCTTCTGCATGACGTACGGCGACGGCGAGGGCAACACCAAGCCCCTGACGTCGCTCGACGTGGCCGGCCACGAGATGACGCACGGCGTCACCTCGAACACGGCGGGCCTGAACTACTCCGGCGAGTCGGGCGGCCTGAACGAAGCCACCTCCGACATCTTCGGCACGGCGGTGGAGTTCTACGCGGCGAACTCCAGCGACGTGGGCGACTACCTCATCGGCGAGAAGATCGACATCAACGGCGACGGCACCCCGCTGCGCTACATGGACAAGCCCAGCAAGGACGGCGCGTCGGCCGACAGCTGGTCGTCGTCCCTCGGCGGCCTGGACGTCCACTACTCGTCCGGCCCGGCGAACCACTTCTTCTACCTCCTCTCGGAGGGCAGCGGCGCCAAGACGATCAACGGG
This sequence comes from Streptomyces sp. V4I8, assembly GCF_041261225.1. GTDB lineage: Bacteria > Actinomycetota > Actinomycetes > Streptomycetales > Streptomycetaceae > Streptomyces. Next base: position 7,021,150 of record NZ_JBGCCN010000001.1, on the reverse strand, counting down.
GTGAGCTACAACTCCCCGACGTCCAACGCCTCCACGGTCACCGGCATCGGCCGCGCCAAGGCCGCCGCGATCTGGTACAAGGCCCTGACCGAGTACATGACGTCGACGACCAACTACAAGGCCGCCCGCACGGCGACCCTGAACGCGGCGTCCGCCCTGTACGGCGGCACCACCAGCACGGAGTACAAGGCTGTGGCGGCCGCGTGGTCGGCGGTCAACGTCAGCTGACACAGGCGCAGCCGACAAGGGCGGCACCCGGGACGAAGGCATCCCCGGGTGCCGCCCTACGCTTGGGCCTCATGTCCTTCACGTACGACGCCGTCGGCGCGACCCGGGAGAACGGCTTCTGCCCGCCCGGCTTCCACCCCCTCCATGTGCGCTCCCGCATAGGCGAGGGCGAGGAGGTCTTCCGCAGAGCCGCCGAAGCGGTCATGACCTGGGAGATGCACCGCGCGCTGGGCGTCGGCATCGACGCGTCCGCCGACCGCGCGGCCCCCGACGTCGACGTCACGGTCACCCTCGCCGGCCTGATCAAGGCCCCGTGCCGGGTGGTCTGGACGGCCCAGGAGCACCGGCGCGTCGGCTGGGCCTACGGGACGCTTTCCGGTCATCCGGAGTGCGGCGAGGAGTCCTTCATCGTGGACCGCACGGGGGACGGCACGGTGTGGCTGACCGTGAACGCCTTCAGCCGCGCGGCCAAGTGGTACGCCCGGGCGGGCGGACCGGCGACGCGCGGCCTGCAGCACGCGTATGCGCGGCGGTGCGGCAACGTGTTGCGACAGCTGTGCGAGCGCGAGTTGGGGGAGAGCTGAGGGACACCCCGGCCCTCCCGAGGCGTCACCGCATCAGCACTCCCGCCTCTTCCCCCACCCCCTCCGAAGGCACCGCCACCAATCCCAGCTCCGCCCCCGACGCCAGCAGCCGATGCGCCGGCAGGATCCGCACCGTGTACCCGTACGGTCCCGTCCGGTCCAGGGCCAGCGGGCCCTCGTAGACCCACCGCCCCTCCGCGTCCGGGCTGCCCACCGGCTTCAGCGGCACCGTCGAGGCATCCGCGATGCGGTCCTGGGAGTCCACACGGCCCGAGACCGCCTGGACCTCCACGTCCTCCGGTCCCAGGTCGCCCAGTCCCACCCGCACCCGGAGACTGAGCGTCGAGCCGAGTTCCGCGGTGGGGGTCGCCGCCGATGTCTCGACGTGGTCGACCGTGACGCCGTGCCAGGCGGACCGCACCCGCGTCTTCCAGCCCGCCAGTTCGCGCGCCGCGTCCGGGGTCATCGCCCGGTGAGCGTGCGCGGCCGGGGTGTAGAGGCGCTCCACGTACTCGCGGACCATCCTGCCCGCCAGGACCTTCGGGCCGAGGAGGGTCAGGGTCTGGCGGACCATCTCGATCCAGCGGTCGGGGAGGCCGTCCTGGCCCTTTTCGTAGAAGCGGGGGGTGACGCGCTGTTCCAGCAGGTCGTAGAGCGCCGCCGCCTCTATGTCGTCGCGGTGGTCGGGGTCCGTGCCGGTGCCGTCCGCCGTGGGGATGGCCCAGCCGAAGTCGGGCTGGAACCACTCGTCCCACCAGCCGTCCAGGACGGAGAGGTTGAGGCAGCCGTTCAGGGCCGCCTTCATGCCGGAGGTGCCGCAGGCCTCCAGGGGGCGCAGGGGATTGTTCAGCCAGATGTCGCAGCCGGGGTACAGCTTCTGTGCCATCGCCATGCCGTAGTCCGGCAGGAACACGATGCGGTGCCGGACCCGTGGGTCGTCGGCGAACCTCACCAGCTCCTGGACCAGGCGCTTGCCGCCGTCGTCCGCCGGGTGCGCCTTGCCCGCGACCACGATCTGGATCGGGCGCTCCGGGTGCAGGAGGAGGTCCATCAGGCGGTCGCGGTCACGGAGCATGAGGGTGAGGCGCTTGTACGACGGGACCCTGCGCGCGAATCCGATCGTCAGGACGTCGGGGTCCAGGACTCCGTCGATCCAGCCCAACTCGGCTGTCCCTGCGCCGCGTTGACGCCACGACACGCGCAGCCGCTCCCGCACCTCCTGCACCAGCTGCTCGCGCAGCACCCGTCGCAGCTCCCAGATGTCCTGGTCCGGGATCTCCCCGACGGCGTCCCAGCGGTCCGAGCCGCCGACGGTCATCGCGTCCTCGGTGCGCCGGCCGCCGATCTGGCGGGCGCCGAGGCGGAAGACCTCGGGGGCGACCCAGGTCGGGGCGTGGACGCCGTTGGTGACCGAGGTGATGGGGACCTCGTCGGGGTCGAATCCCGGCCAGAGTCCCGAGAACATCTCGCGGCTGACGTTGCCGTGGAGGAGGGAGACCCCGTTCGCCCGCTGGCCCAGCCGCAGGCCCATCACGGCCATGTTGAAGAGGTTCGGTTCGCCGCCGGGGTAGGTCTCCATGCCGAGCTGGAGGATGCGGCCGACCTCGATGGTGGGGAGCTCGGCGGCGGGGCCGAAGTGGTGGGCGACCAGCTCGCGGTCGAAGCGGTCGATGCCGGCCGGGACGGGCGTGTGGGTGGTGAAGACCGTGCCGGCGCGGACGGCCTCCAGCGCCGAGTCGAAGTCCAGCCCCTCGGCGCAGAGTTCGGCGATCCGCTCCAGGCCGAGGAACCCGGCGTGGCCCTCGTTGGTGTGGAAGACCTCGGGTTCGGGGTGGCCGCTCAGCCGGCAGTACGTCCGGACCGCCCGCACTCCCCCTATACCCAGCAGCATCTCCTGCAGCAGCCGGTGCTCGCTGCCGCCACCGTAGAGCCGGTCGGTCACCCCGCGTTCGCCGAGGTCGTTCTCCTCGACGTCCGAGTCGAGCATCAGCAGCGGCACCCGGCCGACCTGGGCCAGCCAGACGCGGGCGTGCAGCGACCTGCCGCCGGGCAGGGCGAGGGAGACCTGGGCGGGGGTGCCGTCGGGTTCCTTCAGAAGGGCGAGCGGCAGTTCGTGGGGGTCCAGGAGCGGGTAGTGCTCCTGCTGCCAGCCGTCGCGGGACAGGGTCTGGCGGAAGTAGCCGTGCCGGTACAGCAGCCCGACCCCGATGAGGGGTACGCCGAGGTCGCTGGCCGCCTTGAGGTGGTCGCCGGCGAGGATGCCGAGGCCGCCGGAGTACTGGGGCAGGGCGGCCGTGATGCCGAACTCGGGTGAGAAGTAGGCGACGGCGGCGGGGAGTTCGGCGGACTGCTCCTGGTACCAGCGGGTGCCGGTGACGTAGTCGTCGAGGTCACCGGCCACGGCGGTCAGCCGGCGCAGGAAGCCGCGGTCCTCGGCCAGCTCGGCGAGCCGCCCGGGCGGCACGCGGCCCAGCAGCCGTACGGGGTCGTTGCCCGAGGCGGCCCAACCCTCGGGGTCGACGGACTGGAAGAGATCGCGGGTCTCCGTGTGCCACGACCAGCGCAGATTGCGCGCGAGCTCGCTGAGCGGCCGGAGGGGTTCCGGGAGGACGGGTCGGACGGTGAATCGACGGATCGCCTTCACTTGCCACCTCGTCTGGCGTGTGGAAGGGGACGCACCGCGGTGTGCGTCCCGTCGTCAATGTCGACGGTAGTGGTTACCGCGGGGTCGTTGGGGGTGGACCTCGCGGCGGATCAGGGTCTTTCGGAGTGATCGGCGCTTTCGGGGCCCTCGGCGTGCGCCGAGTCCTCGGGGTCGGTGAACTCGATGTCGGGAGGGAGGGTGTGGCCGAGCTGTTCGAGACGGCGGGCGACCTCGGCCGGGGTGCGATTGAGGTGGTGGGCGGTGCGGAGGATGTGGGTGAGGGGGACAGGACCGGTCGCGGCCAGCCAGGTGACGGAAGGCTGCGAGCCGTGGCGGAGCAGGGCCACGTCCTCGTCCGGCGTCCAGTCGCCGGAGGCCGGCCGGGGTGCCACGTCGTACTCCCAGCCGCTCAGCAGCCCGGCGATCTCCTCCGGCCCGATCGCCGGGTACGTGTGCGCGGCGCGGACCACGTGGTGCCACGGAACCTGGCGGTCCGTCTCCAGCCAGGGCTCCAGGCCGTCCTGGGCCCTGCTCATCAGGACCAGGTCGAGATAGTCCTGAACCGGCCATGGCTGGTCGAGCCCCGGCACCTCGTAGCCGAGTTCGGCCAGTCGCCGGGCGATCTCCAGGTCCGACTGCCCGTGGTCCCTGGCCACGGCGAGCACGGCGGAGGGGTGCAGGACGGGCGGGACGGTCGTGACGGAGTACTGGCCCTTGTCGTAGAACCGGAGCACGTCGTCGACGAGCCGCTCGTACATGCGCAGGTCCTCGGCGGCGGGCAGCGCGGGCGGCTCGATGCCGAGCCCGACAAGCCGGCCGACCAGCAGCTCCGCGCTCTCCTGTCGGGCGCGGGCGATCCTGAGGACGTGGTGCAGCGGGACCGGCCGGTGCTCGTCGAGCCACGGCGTCTGGCCGTCGCCGTCCCGGCTGATGAGCGCGAGGTCGAGCGCGTCGGCCCGGCTGGGCACCCCCGCGGCGGGAAGCCGGTGTCCGGCCGCGGTGAGTACCTCGGCGACACGGTCCGCACGTCCGGGGAAGGTGCGCACGGCCAGGACCAGGTGCGCCATGGTCACGGGCCGGTCCTTCGGCAGTTCGGGGCCGTGCGGTTCGACGTGCCGCCTCAGCACCAGCCTGATCCGGTCCTCCGGCGCCGACACCATGGACACGTCGAGTTCGTCGTCGGGTGGCACCTGGAAACCCAGTCGGGCCAGCTGGCGCGCCAGGTCGTGAAGGTCGTCGCCGGGCTGGTGGATGTCGTAGAGCATCTCGGCGGTCAGCCGTGCACCCGTCGCGAGCCACGGGCGGATGCCGTCGCCGTCCCTGCTGAGCACCCGGGCGTCCTCGACGTCCTCCAGCCGTCGGAGGATCTCGTCGTCCGGCAGTTCGAAGCCGAATTCCCCCAGCCGGTCGGCGGCGTACCGGACCGGCACGCCGGCCGCCCTGGCGGCGCTCAGCACCGCTCCGGGAGAAAGAGGTACACGGTCCTCCAGGTCGTCCAGGTCGAGTTCGCTCAGGAGCAGTTCGTCCGTGGGACGGGCGACGGGAAGCGGGGAGCGGGGCAGGACCCCGGAGACCGGACTCGCGGCGGCCCAGACTCTGGCCCGCCACTCCACGAAGACGCCGGTCTCGTCGTACTCGATGACCGCCGCTGCTCCGCCGGCCGTCGAGGAGCGTTCGAGAATGTCCTCGTCACGGGGGCAGCAGCCGACCACTTCGGCGGCTGCCGTCACGTCCATCCCGTCGGGCGTACGGAACGAGAACCGGTGGCCGCGTGCCACGGCCTGCGCGGCGATCAGATCGGCGAGCAGCGCCTGACGCCGCTCGGGGGCCGGCGGAACCGTCCGGCGGCCGCGTTCCGACCAGCCACCGACGACCAGGGCGTTCAGCCAGTGCAGGGACAGTACGTCCCCGTCGAACAGCGCCGCGATCTTCTCGGCGAGCAGCCTCGAAACGTGCCTCTCGTGGTCGTCCAGCATCGCCCCGCGGTCCAGCCGCAGCCTCGGCGCGTGCCCCCCGGTCAGATTGACCACGCACCCGAAACGGGCCTCCCCGGCCCACAGCCCGTCCGCGAGGACCGCCCCGCGCCCGGCGCACCACCACACTCCGTCCCCGGCGTCCTGCGCCGGAGCCCTGTCCCCGTTCTCGAACCGCCACGCGGCGACCGGATCGGAGATGTCACGGCCGACGTACTCGGACAGCTCCCGGGGCCGCCACACCAAGGGCTCGTTGCCCTGTTCCTCCACCCGCACGGAGAAGTCCGACACCCACAGGTGCCTGCGCATCACCTTCCCGCACGACACCTGGTCCTCGGGATTGCGCAGATACAGCCGCACCGCCGTCCCCGCCTGCCGCCGCACCCCCTTCGGCCGGATCCGGAACAGTGCCCCGGGCCCGTCGATGGTGACCTCCAGGCACTCACGGGGCAGCAGGTCCTCCCCGAGCCGGGTGGTCGTCACCCTGATCTCGTCGGCGAGCATGAAGTAGCTCAGGACGCCGATGCCGAACCGGCTGTTCGGATGGAAGGGGATCCCTGCCGCATCCCACGCGGCCCGCTCCTCCAGGAACTTCCGCTCCTCCACGAACCGGCTCCCCGCGAAGGCGAACAGATGGCGCAGCTCGTGGCGGCCCATGCCGATGCCGTTGTCCCGGCACTCGATGAAGCGACGGCCGTCCTCCTCGCCCTGTACGAAGACGATCTCGCCCTTCCAGTCCTCGTCCTCCACCCGGTCGTCGGGATGTTCGAGGTTCCACAGTTCGGTGCGGGCGCGCCGGTACCGGCAGGCGTCCAGGGCGTTCTGGTAGAGCTCGCGCAGCGCCAACGTACGGTCCTGGTAGAGCTGTTCGCCCATGAGCAGGTCCCGGACCCGGTCGCCGTCGAGCCGGAAGCGTACGTCGGCCAGGAGGTACCGGGGTTTCCCGTCCTCGCCGAGGGAGGCCTTGACCTTGCCCGCGCCGAGCGCGGCCGGGACACCCCAGGCCGGCGCGCGTACACCGGCCGGCCCGTGCAGCAGTGTGCGGACGGTGCGGTCGAGGGCGTCGGCGTGCTCGCCCAGGGCGAGTTCGACGGCCTCGTGCGGGCACTCGGCGGACAGCACCCGCCGCCGCGCCCCCTCCCGCAGCCAGGTCAGCCGGTCCAGCGCCGCACGGAAGGCCCCGCCGTCGACCGGTGCGCTGATGCCGAGGTGTTCGGCGACCAGGGAGGACAGCAGGACCGGGTCCACGGCCATGTGGTGGGCGACGGTGAGCAGGACGCCGGTCTTCTCCCAGTCGACGACGTGCTCGGCGGCCTCCAGCGCGGCGACGGTCTCCGGCTCGGGCGACCGCGGCCGCTCCAGATCCAGGCCGATCAGCTCGACGAGCTGGCTCAGCCGGGCGGGGGCGAGCACCTCGCGGACAAGCGGTGGCTCGAACTCCGGCCCGTCCGGCAGGACTTCGAGACCGGCGAGACCGGAGTGCCGTACGGCTTTCCGGGTCGCGGGCAGCCGCAGCAGCCACTGCCTGGCCAGCCACCAGGCGACGGCGCGGGCCTCACCGTCCCGGCCGCGCTGCCGGGCCCGGCGCTCGCGGTCCCGGAGCGAGAGGTGTCCGTCGCAGTACCGGTCGAAGGCTGCCCGGTCGGCGAAGCCGCACTTCGCGGAGGCGGGGGTGCCGTCCTCGAGGGTCCACGGTCGCAGGTCGCGGGCCAGCCAGGCGTACAGGGTGCCGAAAGCGGCGTAGAGGAAGGGGCCCACGACCAGCAGGGCCGCCTCGGTGAGGCTGAGGTCGACGCCGCGCGTGGTCCGGTCGCCGGCCTGAGCGGGGGCGGGGCCCGAGTCCCGCAGCATCCCCGCGATGCCGCGGCTCATGCGGCGCTCGATGCCCGCGGGCCGCCAGATGTCCCCCTGTTCGGCGAGCCAGGCGTCGGCGGCGTCGAAATCGCGCCCCCACAGGCCGACGAGCTGGACGACCGCGTCCCGTACCTGTGCGACGGCCTGCGCCTGCTGCGCCTCGTCGAGCTGCTCGCACACGACCCGCTGCCAGGCCTCGTGCTCGACGGCCTGGTCCTGCCACCGGTGGTCCGGTGCCGGGAGGTCCGCCTCGGTTCCCCGGTCGGGGAAGAGCAGGAGGTCTTCCCTGCCGGTGGCGTAGTTGACCTGGACGCACTGGTCGGCGAGGACCCGGTTCGCGCGGGCGATCACGCGGACCCGCTCGTCGAGCAGGGGCTCCACGGCGTCGAGGAGGCCGGGAGCCGTGGTGTCCCGGGCCATCTCGGTGAGGGCCCGGGTGAAGTAGGAGAACTCCTTGGGCTCGTCCCCGGCCGGGGCGTCGGCCTCGGCCCCGAACTGTGCCTTGCCGTAGCGGTTGCAGGCGTAGACGTGGGCGTAGCGGGGGGAGGTGAGGAGGTCGGGCTCGTCGTAGCCCATGGCGCCCTTGCCCCAGGCAAGCCTGTCGGTGGGGGCCTTGGAGTACGAGTCCAGCTCCACCCGGCAGGCGTCGACGGCGACCACCAACTGGTCGGCGTTGCACCGGTGGACGAGGTACTTGCCGAACTCGATGGGCAGGCACGTCTCCTCGAAGTGCAGGGACTCCCGGACGGCGGGGCCGGTGATCAGGTAGTCCAGGCCCCCCTTGTGGAAGCCGTGCCCGGACAGGACGAGCAGCAGGTGGTCACCCGGCGCCGCGCTCGCCAGGAAGCCCGCCACCTCTTCCTTGAGCGCCGTTCCGTTCCGCTCGTCGGCGTCGACGACCTCCGCCTCGTCGTACCCGGCGGTCTTCAACGCGTCGGCCAGCACCCGCAGTTCCGTCGTGATGAATGGCATCGACGGAAAGGAGGAGTCGCTGTAGTGGTCGACGCCGATCAGCAGCGCACGGAACCGCCGCGCTCTCCCGCTAGCGCTCACTGCTGTCAGTGCCGGTCGGCCGCGGGGTCAGCGTCAGCAGGATGCCGCCGGTGCGCTGGGCCTGCGAGCCGACACCGAGGACGACGAGCTGGCCGGAGGCGGTCAGCTGGCAGGAGACCTGTACCTCGGAGATGCCCCAGCCGTCGGGGCCGGCCTGCTGGAGGCCGGCGAAGGCGTCCCTGAGGCCGTTGAGCGTGCGGGTCAGCTGGACGTTCAGGTCGGCCGGCTTGAAGCTGCGGCGCCGTACTCGGCCCCCGTCGTCTCCACCGCCACCTCGCGGGCCGGCCGCCTTGTCGAAGCCGCGGCGTTCCTCCCCCGCGTCGTCCACCACGAGGAACTCCAGCTCCTCCGTGCCCGCTTCACCGGCCGGCTCCTCGGCATACGGCTCCATGCCCCGGCTCCCCCACACTCGTCACGACACCTCGGGAGCCGATCATAGGACCCGGCCCGGGCCACCGCCCGGCGTTCACCGCAGTTCGCGCCCCATCTGTCATTCCCGGCATGCGGAGCCCTGTCCGGCCAACCTTCCCGACACCACCGCTCCGACCGAAAAACGCCGCAACCTTTACACATCCCCCATGGCCGATATGGCCGATTCCGCCCCCGTAGGCGTCCTTGTGGCGACTTCTCACGTCACGAGAGGGTGACTGGTGGCGCACCGGCCGAAGCGGGGTGCACCCCGTGCTCCAGGGCCGCGCGCGCCGAGTCGAGGAGGGGAACTCACACCATGGCACGGACGCGCATACGGCGTCTGCGCTGGGCCGGTGGTCTGACCGCGGTGACCTGTGTCGCCGCGCTCTCGGCCACCACCATGCCCGCGCACGCCGTACCGGAGGGGCGGATACTCGGCGCCGGAGACCCCGGCTCCGTCAGCGGCAGTTACCTGGTGACACTCAAGGGGGGAACGAAGGCACCGTCGGCGGCCGGAAAGAGCCTCGCCGACAAGTACGGGGCGAAAATCAGCCACACCTACGGCACGGTCCTCAACGGCTACGCCGTCCAGGCCAACGAGAGACAGGCCAAACGGCTCGCCGCGGACTCCCGGGTGGCCTCGGTCGTCCAGGACACCCGCGTGACCCTGGAGCACAACCAGAAGAACCCGCCGTCCTGGGGACTCGACCGCATCGACCAGGCCAACCTGCCGCTGGACAAGAGCTACACCTGGCCCGAGTCCGCGGGCAGCGGAGTGACGGTGTACGTGATCGACACCGGCATCCGCATCTCGCACAAGGACTTCGGCGGCCGGGCGAGTTACGGCTGGGACTTCGTCGGGGGCGACCGGACCGCGAGCGACGGCAACGGCCACGGCACCCATGTCGCCGGCACGATCGCGGGCAAGCAGTACGGCGTCGCCAAGAACGCCAGGGTCGTCGCCGTACGCGTCCTCGACAACGCCGGCGGCGGCACCACCGCCCAGGTCATCGCGGGCATCGACTGGGTGACCAGGCACGCGAGGAAGCCGGCGGTCGCCAACGTCAGCCTCGGCGGCTACCGCAACGCGCAGCTGGACGCCGCCGTACGCAACTCCATCGCGTCCGGCGTCACCTACACGGTCGCGGCGGGCAACGACGGCCTGCCGGCCGGCCTGTACTCCCCCGCGGCGGTGAAGGAGGCCATCACCGTGGGCGCCACCGACAAGAAGGACGCGCGGGCGGGCTTCTCCAACTTCGGCCCGGTCCTGGACCTGTTCGCCCCGGGCGTGGCGATCACCTCCGCGTCGTACGCGAGCGACACCGGCAGGGCGACCTACTCCGGTACGTCGATGGCGTCGCCGCACGCGGCGGGGGTGGCCGCGCTCTATCTGGCCGACCACCCGAAGGCGTGGCCCGCACAGGTGTCCAAGGCCCTTGTGGCGCAATCCGTGTCCGGCAAGGTCTCCGGGCGTGGGCTCGGTTCGCCGAACAAACTCCTGCAGGTACCGGGCTCGTAGCGGCCACTTATCGGCCAAGTGCAGGCACCGGCCCCGTTCCTGAGGAACGGGGCCGGTCTTGTGTATAGACATACGCGTGAGTAGTTAACAAAGTGCCGGATTGCGTACCCGAATAGGGTGGGAAGGCTCCTCCGGTACACACCACCCCTGCGCCCCCGGGCGCGCCCCCACGCGGCGAAAGCCGCGGTTCGACAGAGTCACCCCGCAGGACCCACCTCCCCACAGCCATCCGCCCACCCAAGATGACGCGGACAGGAGCGGTCATGCCCGCCATGCACCACCAGTCGTCCTCACCCCCGACGTCGCGCACCGCGGCACCACCGGCCCGCACAGTCCCACGCGCCGTCACCGCCGACCCCGGACCGCCGACGCCGGAGCGACCCTCCGCGAGCGACGCGGCCGGCGGCGTCGGGCGCATACCCGTCCTCGACGTCCGCCCGGTCGTCCAGCACGGGCGCAGGCCCGCGAAGGCGGTGACCGGCGAGAGCTTCGAGGTCTCGGCGACCGTGTTCCGCGAGGGACATGACGCCGTGGCCGCCAACGTCGTACTGACCGACCCCGACGGCCGTCCCGGCCCCTGGACGCCGATGCGGGAACTCGCCCCGGGCACCGACCGCTGGGGCGCCACCGTCACCGCCGGCGAGCCCGGCCACTGGACCTACCGGGTCGAGGCCTGGGGCGATCCGGTCACCACCTGGCGGCACCACGCCCAGATCAAGATTCCGGCCGGGATGGACACGGAGCTGGTTCTGGAGGAGGGCGCGCGGCTCTACGAACGTGCCGCCGCCGAAGTGCCCGAGAGCGAGGGGCGGTCCGTGGTCCTCGCGGCCGTCGAGGCGCTGCGGGACGAGAACCGCCCGGCCGCCTGGCGGTTGGCCGCCGCGTTGACACCCGAGGTCGACGCGGTGCTGGGCCGGTATCCGCTGCGGGATCTGGTGACGGCGTCGGATCCGCTGCCGTTGCTGGTGGAGCGGGAGCGGGCCCTTTACGGCTCCTGGTACGAGTTCTTCCCGCGTTCGGAGGGCACGCCGCAGCAGCCCCACGGCACCTTCCGCACCGCGGCGCGCCGGTTGCCGGCGATCGCCGCGATGGGCTTCGACGTGGTCTATCTGCCGCCCGTCCACCCGATCGGCACCACCTTCCGCAAGGGCCCGAACAACACCCTGTCCGCCGGCCCGGACGACGTCGGTGTCCCCTGGGCGATCGGCTCCCCCGAGGGCGGCCACGACGCGATCCACCCCGACCTGGGCACGATCGAGGACTTCGACCACTTCGTGGCGAAGGCCGGCGAACTCGGCCTGGAGATCGCCCTCGACTTCGCCCTGCAGTGCTCCCCCGACCACCCCTGGGTGCAAAAACACCCCGAGTGGTTCCACCACCGCCCCGACGGCACGATCGCGTACGCGGAGAACCCGCCGAAGAAGTACCAGGACATCTACCCCATCGCCTTCGACGCGGACATGGACGGCCTGATCCAGGAAACCCTGCGGGTGCTGCGGCACTGGATGGCCCACGGAGTGCGGATCTTCCGCGTGGACAACCCCCACACCAAACCGGTCGTGTTCTGGCAGCGGGTCATCGCCGACATCAACCGCACCGACCCCGACGTGATCTTCCTGGCGGAGGCGTTCACCCGCCCGGCCATGATGCACACCCTGGCCCAGACCGGCTTCCAGCAGTCGTACACCTACTTCACCTGGCGCAACACCAAGCAGGAACTCACCGAATACCTCACCGAACTCTCCGGCGAGGCGGCCTCCTACATGCGGCCGAACTTCTTCGCCAACACCCCCGACATCCTCCACGAGTTCCTCCAGCACGGCGGCCGCCCCGCCTTCGAACTGCGCGCCGTCCTGGCCGCCACCCTCTCCCCCACCTGGGGCATCTACAGCGGCTACGAACTGTGCGAGAACACCCCCCTGCGCAAGGGCAGCGAGGAGTACCTCCACTCCGAGAAGTACCAGCTCCGCCCCCGCGACTGGGCCGCGGCCGAACGCGAAGGCCGCACCATCACACCCCTCATCACCCAGCTCAACGCCATCCGAAGGGCGAATCCGGCCCTGCGGCAGTTGCGTGACCTCCACTTCCACCACGCGGACCAGGAGGCGGTGATCGCGTACTCGAAGCGAAGCGGTTCGAACACGGTTCTGGTGGTCGCCAACCTCGACCCCCACCACACCCAGGAGGCCACCGTCTCGTTGGACATGCCGCAACTCGGCCTGGACTGGCACGAGTCGGTGCCGGTGCGCGACGAGCTCACCGGCGAGACCTATCACTGGGGCAGGGCGAACTACGTGCGTCTCGAACCGGGCACTCGTCCCGCGCACATCCTCACCGTCCTGCGACCGTCCACCCCGCAGATCGGAGGGTCACCCACAAAATGATCGTCAACGAGCCCGTTCAGGACACCTTCGAGGACACGCCTGCCAGGGATCGTGACCCGGATTGGTTCAAGCGCGCCGTCTTCTACGAGGTCCTGGTCCGCTCCTTCCAGGACAGCAACGGTGACGGCGTCGGCGACCTCAAAGGCCTGACCGCCAAACTCGACTACCTGCAATGGCTCGGCGTCGACTGCCTGTGGCTGCCGCCGTTCTTCAAATCACCGCTCAGGGACGGCGGTTACGACGTCTCCGACTACACGTCCGTGCTGCCCGAGTTCGGCGACCTCGCCGACTTCGTGGACTTCGTGGACTCCGCCCACCAGCGCGGCATGCGGGTCATCATCGACTTCGTCATGAACCACACCAGCGACCAGCACCCGTGGTTCCAGGAGTCGAGAAAGGACCCCGACGGCCCCTTCGGCGACTATTACGTATGGGCCGACGACGACAAGCAGTACGCCGACGCCCGCATCATCTTCGTCGACACCGAGGCCTCCAACTGGACCTTCGACCCGGTCCGCAAGCAGTACTTCTTCCACCGCTTCTTCTCCCACCAGCCGGACCTCAACTACGAGAATCCGGCCGTTCAGGAGGAGATCCTCTCGGCGCTGAAGTTCTGGCTGGACCTGGGAATCGACGGATTCCGGCTGGACGCGGTGCCGTATCTGTACGCGGAGGAGGGCACGAACTGCGAGAACCTTCCCGCGACCCATGAATTCCTCAAACGGGTCCGGAAGGAGATCGACGCCCAGTACCCGGACACGGTGCTGCTGGCGGAGGCCAACCAGTGGCCGGAGGACGTCGTCGACTACTTCGGCGACTTCCAGAGCGGCGGCGACGAATGCCACATGGCCTTCCACTTCCCGGTCATGCCCCGCATCTTCATGGCCGTGCGGCGGGAATCCCGCTATCCGGTCTCGGAAATCCTCGCCAAGACACCGGCCATCCCGTCCAGCTGCCAGTGGGGCATCTTCCTGCGCAACCACGACGAGCTGACCCTCGAAATGGTCACCGACGAGGAGCGCGACTACATGTACGCGGAGTACGCCAAGGACCCGCGTATGCGCGCCAACATCGGCATCCGGCGCCGACTGGCCCCGCTGCTCGACAACGACCGCAACCAGATCGAGCTGTTCACCGCCCTGCTGCTGTCGCTCCCCGGCTCGCCGATCCTCTACTACGGCGACGAGATCGGCATGGGCGACAACATCTGGCTCGGCGACCGCGACGCCGTCCGCACACCCATGCAGTGGACCCCGGACCGCAACGCCGGATTCTCGTCGAGTGACCCGGGACGGCTGTTCCTGCCCACGATCATGGACCCGGTCTACGGCTACCAGGTGACGAACGTCGAGGCGTCCATGTCCTCGCCGTCCTCTCTCCTGCACTGGACCCGTCGCATGATCGAGATCCGCAAGCAGAACCCGGCCTTCGGACTCGGCTCCTACACGGAACTCCAGTCCTCGAATCCGGCCGTGATCGCCTTCCTCCGTGAATACGAGGACGATCTCGTGCTGTGCGTGAACAACTTCTCCCGGTTCGCGCAGCCGACGGAACTGGATCTCCGCAGGTTCAACGGGCGGCATCCGGTCGAACTGTCCGGCGGGGTGCGATTCCCGGCCATCGGTGAGCTGCCGTACTTGCTGACGCTCGGTGGCCACGGCTTCTACTGGTTCCGGCTCCGCAAGGACGCCGTATGAGAGCCCGGCGGGGCGGTTTCTCCCGCCCCGCCCTGGGCACGCATCAGTAACCACCCCGACCGGCACCGGGGAAAGGACGTGACGCCATGTCGAAAGCCGTCACCCGCACCCTCACGACCTCTCCAGGTCTCCTCGCCTCGCTGGACCCACTGCTGCGGGAGTGGCTGCCACGGCAGCGCTGGTTCGCGGGCAAGGGGCGGCCGGTCACCGGATTCTCGCTGGTGGCGGCCACCGAGCTGCTGCCGCCCGGCGGCAAGCTGGGCCTGTACCACCTGCTCGTGCGCGCGCACCAGGCCATCGCGCCGGTGCCGGGCGCCCCGGAGCAGCCCGCGGACTGCTACCAGCTCCTCATAGGCGAGCGCGAGGCGTTGCCGCCGCGGCTGGCGCCCGCGCTGATCGGACACGTGACCGAGGGCCCGCTCGCCGGACGCACGGTGTACGACGCCCTGTACGACACCCGTCCCACCGAACTGCTCCTGGAGGCGCTGCGCACCGGGGCCCGGATCGGCGGACTGCGCTTCGAACACGACGGGAGCCAGGACATCCGGTCCGCTCTGGTGCCGCGCCTGGTCACCTCCGAGCAGTCCAACTCGTCGGTCGTCTACGGCGATACGTTCATCCTGAAGCTGTTGCGCCGGGTCGTGCCCGGCGTCAATCCCGACCTGGAGCTGCCGCTGGCGCTGGCCCGCGAGGGCTGCGACCGGGTGCCCGCGCCGACGGCCTGGATCGGGGCGGAGCTGGCGGGCGACTCGTACGTCCTCGGCGTGCTCCAGCCCTTCGTGCAGGGTGCCGCGGACGGCTGGGAGCTGGCGCTGCGCGAACTGGCCAAGGGCGAGGACTTCGCCGCGGCGGCCCGGGCGCTCGGGCGGGCGACCGCCGAGGTGCACACCGCGCTGGCCCGCACGCTGCCGACCGTGACGCTGGGGCACACCCAGGTGCGACAGCTGGTCGACGGCATGGTCGAGCGGCTGGAGACGGCCGCGCAGGCGGTGCCCGCGCTCCGGCCGTACGCGCCCGGCCTGCGCTCGGCCTTCGCGGCGCTGGCCGACCTGGCCGCCGAGGGGTGCACCTGGACCGCCCAGCGCATCCACGGCGACCTGCATCTCGGACAGTGCCTGCGCTCGCCCGCCGGTCAGTGGTGGCTGATCGACTTCGAGGGCGAGCCGTCGAAGCCGCTGGCCGAGCGGCGGATGCCGCAGCCGCCGGTCCGGGACGTCGCGGGCATGCTGCGCTCCTTCGACTACGCGGCCCACTCGGCCGACCCGCCGATACCGGGCTGGGCCGACACCTGCCGGGCCGCGTACTGCTCCGGGTACGCGCAGGTCAGCGGCGTCGATCCACGCACCGACCCGGTGCTGCTGCGTGCGTACGAGACCGACAAGGCGATCTACGAGGTCGTCTACGAGGCCCGCCACCGCCCCGACTGGCTCCCGGTACCGCTGTCCGCCATACGCCGCCTGGCCGCGGACACCGGTACCCCGTCCCCCTCCACGTCCTCATCCCCACCTTCGCCTAGGAGGCCCCGCCCGTGACCCCCCGCACCACTCCCTCCAGCGGTTCGGATCCGAAGAAGACGGCCGAGAAGCCGGCCGAGAAGCCGGCAGAGCAGACGGCCGAGCCGACGAGCGTCGCGAAGAAGGCGACGACCAAGACGGTGAAGGCCGCCGAGAAGGCCGCGGAGGCCATGAAGAAGGGGACGGCGAAGAAGACGGCCAAGAAGGCCGGCGCGGCCGAGAAGACGGCCGCGAAGAAGGCGCCCGCGAAGAAGGCCCCGGCGAAGAAGGCCGCCGCCAAGAAGGCCGTGGCCAAGAAGACGGCCGCGAAGACGACCACGGCGAAGACCACGGCGAAGACCACGGCGAAGAGCACGGCGAAGAGCACGGCCCCGAAGAAGGCCGCCGCCAAGAAGATCCCCGCGCAGAAGGCGACGGCGCCCAAGAAGATCCCGGCGCAGAAGGCGGCCCCCGTCGAGCCCCCGGCCCCGGTGGACGTCGCCGTCTCCCCCGCCCTCGACGCCGCCGACCGCGACCGTCTCCTCACCGGCACCCACCACGACCCGCACTCCGTGCTCGGCGCCCATCCGGTGCCCGGCGGTGTCGCCTTCCGCGCCTTCCGGCCGTACGCCCTGTCGGTCACCGTCGTCGCGGGCGACCTGCGGGCCGAACTGCACGACGACGGCGAGGGGTTCTTCTCGGGGCTGCTGCCGCTGCGGGACGTACCGGAGGACTACCGGCTCCTCGTGGCGTACGAGGGGTCCGTCCAGGAGACCGAGGACGCGTACCGCTTCCTGCCCGCCCTGGGCGAGCTCGACCTGCATCTGATCGGCGAGGGCCGGCACGAGGAGCTGTGGCGGGCGCTCGGCGCCGAGCCCATGACCCACCAGGCCGTGACCGGCACCCGCTTCACGGTCTGGGCGCCGAACGCACGCGGTGTCTCCCTGGCCGGCACCTTCAACTACTGGGACGGCACGGGGTATCCGATGCGCTCGCTCGGCGGCTCCGGTGTCTGGGAGCTGTTCGTGCCCGGCATCGGCGAGGGCGAGCTGTACAAGTTCGAGATCACCCGGCCCGACGGTTCGAAGACGCTGCGCGCGGATCCGCTGGCCCGCCGGACGCAGACCCCGCCCGACACGTCCTCGATCGTGCACGCCTCGCACCATGAGTGGGGGGACGCGGCGTGGCTGGAGCGGCGCGGGTCGGTGCCGACGCACGAGGCGCCGTTCTCGGTGTACGAGGTCCACCTGGCGTCCTGGCGGCCGGGGCTGACGTACCGGCAACTGGCCGAGCAGCTCCCGGCCTACGTCAAGGACCTGGGCTTCACGCACGTCGAGCTGATGCCGGTCGCCGAGCACCCCTTCGGCGGGTCCTGGGGCTATCAGGTCACCGGCTTCTACGCGCCCACGGCCCGCCTCGGTACGCCGGACGACTTCAAGTACCTGGTGGACGCCCTGCACCAGGCCGGGATCGGCGTCCTGATGGACTGGGTGCCGGCGCACTTCCCGCGCGACGACTGGGCGCTGGCCGAGTTCGACGGCCGGCCGCTCTACGAGCACGAGGACCCCCTGCGCTCCGCCCACCCGGACTGGGGCACGCTGGAGTTCGACTTCGGCCGGCGCGAGGTGCGCAACTTCCTGGTGGCCAACGCCCTTTACTGGTGCGAGGAGTTCCACATCGACGGGCTCCGGGTGGACGCGGTGGCGTCCATGCTCTACCTGGACTACTCGCGTGAGCCGGGCCAGTGGGTGCCGAACGAGCACGGTGGGCGGGAGAACCTGGACGCGGTGGCGTTCCTGCAGGAGATGAACGCCACGGTGTACCGGCGGGTGCCGGGGGTCGTGACGATCGCGGAGGAGTCCACCGCCTGGGACGGTGTCACGCGCCCGACGCACGTGGCGGGCCCGGGTGGCTTCGGGGGCCTCGGCTTCGGGCTGAAGTGGAACATGGGCTGGATGCACGACTCGCTCGAGTACGTGGGCAAGGAGCCGATCCACCGCAGGCACCACCACGACGAGATGACGTTCTCGATGGTGTACGCGTACAGCGAGAACTACGTGCTGCCGATCTCGCATGACGAGGTGGTCCACGGCAAGCGCTCGCTGGTGTCGAAGATGCCGGGCGACTGGTGGCAGCAGCGCGCCAACCATCGCGCGTACCTGGGCTACATGTGGGCGCATCCGGGCAAGCAACTGCTCTTCATGGGGCAGGAGTTCGCCCAGGGCGCCGAGTGGTCCGAGGCGCACGGGCCGGACTGGTGGCTGCTGGACCCGGCGTACGGGGCGGAGCCGGACCACCGGGGTGTGCGGGACCTGGTCCGCGACCTGAACACGGTCTACCGGCACACCCCGGCGCTGTGGCAGCGGGACACCGACCCGTCCGGTTTCCAGTGGGTGGTGGGGGACGCGGCCGACGACAACGTGTTCGCGTTCCTGCGCTTCGACGCGGAGGGGGCTCCGCTGCTGGCGGTGTCGAACCTGTCGCCGGTCGTGCGGCACGAGTACCGCCTCGGTGTCCCGGACGACGTCCCCACCTGGCACGAGACGCTGAACACCGACTCGGCTCGCTACGGCGGCAGCGACGTCATCAACCCCGACCCGATCAAGCCGGAAGCCCAGGGTTGGCACGGACGTCCGGCGAGCATCCGGCTGACCCTGCCACCCCTGGCGACGATCTGGCTACGCCCGGCGTAGCTTCCTCGCCCCCGCCGCCCCAGGGGGCTCCGCCCCCTGGACCCCCATCGGCCTGCGGCCTCGTCCTCAAACGCCGGACGGGCTGAAAATGCCCGGCCCGGCATCGTCCCCAAGGGGCGCGGGGAACTGCGCGACCAGCCCCCACCGGCGGTTGGTCGCGCAGTCGGCATCAGCCGTCGCGGCGGGGGCGGTCACCCGGTTGCCGGCGCCGCCTCCGCCAAGCTCCGCGGCAGCGACCCCGTATGCAGCACCCCCAACCGCTGCGTCGCCCGAGTCAGCGCCACGTACAGGTCACTCGTCCCGTACGACCCCGGCTCCACCACCAGCACGGAGTCGAACTCCAGCCCCTTCGACTGACGCGGGTCGAGGAGGACGACGCTCCGCGTCAGGTCGGGCTCGGCGCCGGCCGTGACGCCGTCCAGGCGCGCGGCCAGCGCCCCGTGCAGATGGCGTGGGGCGATGACCGCGAGGCGGCCCTCGGCGGGGGTGAGCTCCTCGGCCGCCTTGGCGACCGCGCCGGGCAGGTCGTCGGTGGCGCGTACCCAGGGCCGTACGCCGGTCGAGCGCACCGAACTCGGGGGCTCGAAAGAGGGGTCCTGGGCGCGGACGACCGCCGCCGCCAGCTCCATGATCTCGGCCGGGGTGCGGTAGTTGACGCCGAGCCGGGTGTGCTCCCAGCGGTCCTCGACGTACGGCTCCAGGATGCCCGCCCAGGAGCCGACGCCCGCCGCTTCCGCGGTCTGCGCCGGGTCGCCGACCAGCGTCATCGAGCGAGTCGGGCTGCGCCGCATGAGCAGCCGCCAGGCCATCGGCGACAGCTCCTGCGCCTCGTCGACGATGATGTGCCCGAACGCCCAGGTACGGTCGGCCGCCGCCCGCTCGGCGGCGCTGCGGTGGTCCTCCTCCTCATGGCGCTCGGCGAAGCGCTCCGCGTCGATGATGTCGTGCGCGGACAGCACCTCGGAGCCGTCGGGATCGCCCTCCTCCTTGTCCTCGAACTCGTAGGTGCGGGACGCGAACGACACGTCCAGCACGCCCTGCGCGTACGCCACCTGCGTCTCGCGCTCGCGGTCCGCGCGGGCCCGCGCCACCCGGTCGTCCTCACCGAGGAGTTCGGCCGCCTCGTCGAGGAGCGGTACGTCCGCCACCGTCCAGGCCCGTGTCACGGGCCGGCGGATCGCGGCCACGTCGTCGTCGGGGAGGTAGCCCACGGGGTCGGCGAGGAAGTCCGCGACCAGGCGCTGCGGCGTCAGACGCGGCCACAGCTGGTCGATGGCGGCCCAGACCTCGGGGTTCTCGGCCAGCTCGTCACGGATCTGGGTGATGTCGCTGGGGTCGAGGAGACTGCTGCCGTCGTACGGGTCGGTGCCGACGCGC
Source organism: Streptomyces sp. V4I8 (assembly GCF_041261225.1). Classification (GTDB taxonomy): domain Bacteria; phylum Actinomycetota; class Actinomycetes; order Streptomycetales; family Streptomycetaceae; genus Streptomyces. The sequence goes on along the minus strand of NZ_JBGCCN010000001.1, from coordinate 7,001,240 downwards.
TCGGCGTACAGCTCGGTGAGCGTGTTGAGGATGTGGCCCTCGAAGTACTCGCGGGCCACGTTGTGCTGGAGCCCCGCGGCCCGGGTGCGCTCGCGGGCCACCTTCACCAGGTCGTCGTCGAGCATCAGGATCTCGCGCTCGTGCTCGATCGCGATCACCGGGTCGGGCAGCGACTGCCAGTCGCGTACGACTTCGGCGAGCACGTCGGCCATGTCGGCGCGGCCCTTCACCGCGGCCGCCTCACGGCTGTCCGGGGCAGTGGCCCGTACGCCGGGGAACAGCTCGCCGACCGTGGCCAGCAGGACGCCCGTCTCGCCGAGCGAGGGCAGGACCTCGCCGATGTAGCCGAGGAAGGCGGGGTTCGGGCCGACGATCAGGACCGCGCGCTTGGCGAGCAGCTCGCGGTACTCGTAGAGGAGATACGCGGCGCGGTGCAGGGCCACGGCCGTCTTGCCGGTGCCGGGGCCGCCCTCCACGACCAGTACGCCGCGGTGGGGCGCGCGGATGATCTCGTCCTGCTCGGCCTGGATCGTCTGCACGATGTCGTTCATGCGGCCCGTGCGCGCGGAGTTGAGCGCGGCGAGCAGCACCGCGTCACCGGTCGGGTCCTCGTGGCCGGTCCTGACCTGGTCCCCCAGGTCGAGGATCTCGTCGTGCAGGGCCGTGACGGTACGGCCGCCGGTGGTGATGTGCCGCCGGCGCCGCAGCCCCATCGGGGTGTGGCCGGTGGCCAGGTAGAAGGGGCGGGCGACGTCGGCCCGCCAGTCGATGAGGATCGGTGTGCGCTCGGCGTCGTCGGTGCGCAGGCCGATCCGGCCGATGCGGTGGCTGACGCCGGAGGCCAGGTCGATCCGGCCGAAGCACAGCGATCCGTCCACGGCGTTCAGGGCGGCGAGCAGCCCCGAGCGCTCGGCGACGAGGATGTCCCGCTCCAGTCGGGCCTGCATGGGCGTGTTGCCCTGGGCGAGAGCATCCGTGACGGAGCTCTCGGTGTCGCCGCGCAGCGCGTCCACGCGGGCGTACAGGTCGTCGATGAATTCCTGCTCACGCCGCATTTCACCGTCTTGAAATTCGGTGTTTGACAATTCCGCTCCCGGCCGGATATACTGTGCTCACTGAACTTCTTTGCGACTCGATATCCCTGAAGTCGCGAACCATTGAATATACGCAAAGAAATCCCCCGAGCGCAATTGCTCGGGGGATTTCTTCGTTCCGGGCCGGGCCCGACTCGGGCTCAGAGGATGTCGGACAGTTCCTCCAGCAGTCGCCGCTTGGGCCGGGCGCCCACCATCGACTTCACGGGCTCCCCGCCCCGGAACACCATCAGCGTGGGCGTCGACAGCACGCCGTACGCGATCGTGGTCTCCGGATTGCGGTCCACGTCCAGCTGGACGATCCTCAGCCGGTCGCCCTCCTCGCCGGCGATGGCGCTCAGAACCGGCGCGAGCTGGCGGCACGGGCCGCACCAGTCGGCCGTGAACTGCACCAGCACCGGCAGTTCGGAGTCGATCACCTCCGCCGCGAAGTCCGCGTCCGTCACCTCGGCCACGCCTGCCGCCTTGATCACAGTTCCTGCCCTCCCAGTTCGCACAACGGTGGTTCCCCCTCGGCCATCGCCAGCCGCAGGCCGATCTTGGCCCGCACGGCCTGCAACTCCCCGATCAGCCCGTCGAGCTCGTCGAGCTTGCGCCGGTAGACCGCGAGCGAGGCGGGACACGAGTCGCCCTCCGGATGCCCGGCCCGCAGACACTCCACGAACGGCCGGGTCTCCTCCAGGTCGAACCCGAAGTCCTGCAACGTCCTGATCTGCCGCAGCAGCCGCAGGTCGCTCTCGTCGTACGTGCGATACCCGTTGCCGCTGCGCCGCGCGGGCAGCAGTCCCCGTGACTCGTAGTAGCGCAACGTGCGCGTCGTGGTCCCGGCCCGTGCGGCCAGCTCGCCGATTCGCATGCGTACGAACGTAATCCTTGACGCCGACGTCAGGGCAACCGCGGCAGGAGCGGCTTTCCGCGCACCGGGGAGGACAGCACGATCGACGTCGTCGTACGGCCCAGCGCCGAGGTCTGTTCGAGCACGTCCTCCAGGTGGACGGTGTCCTCGACGGCGACCTTGAGGATCCAGCAGTCCTCGCCGACCACGTGGTGGACCTCCATGATCTCCGGGCGGTCGAGCAGCTCCAGGGTGCGGGGGTGTTTGAGGGTGTAGCCGCCGTGCGGGTTGACGCGGATGAACGCCTGGATGCCATAACCGAGCCGGGCGGGGGCGATCTGGGCGCCGTACCCCGTGATCGCGCCCGCCGCCTCCAGTCGCCGTACGCGCTCGGTGACGGCTGCCGGGCTGAGACGCACGCGGCGGCCCAGCTCGCTCAGTTTGATCCGGCCGTCGGTCTGGAGCAGTTCGAGGATCTGCCGGTCCAGGGCGTCGAAGGCCACCGATGTTTCGACGGTGGCCGGGCGCAGATGCCGTGGTTCTTTCGGCACGGCGGCCTGATCTCCCATGTCTTCCCCTTCAGGACGTGGTGCGGGGCCAGGAGAATTATGGTCATGCGAAAGGCACGAGAAGTACTGGTCATCGGCGGCAACCGCTATTTCGGCAAGCGGCTGATCGCGCGACTGCTGGCGGCCGGGGACCGGGTGACGGTTCTCAATCGCGGATCGTCGGCGCCGCCACCGGGCGTGGTCCATCTGGTCGCCGACCGCGGCGACGAGAAGTCCCTGACGGCGGCGCTGGGTTCACGGACGTTCGACGCCGTGGTCGACCAGGTCTGCTACACGCCGCGCCAGGCGGAGATCGCCCGCCGCGTGTTCGCCGGCCGCACCGGCCGCTATGTGCTGACGTCGACGGTGGAGGTGTACGAGTACGAGGACTCGATCGCCCCGGTGCGCGAGACGGACGTGGATCCGGTGGGCGTGGCCGTCGACCTCGAACTCCCCTGGGACGACCCGGAGTTCCTCGAATCCCACTACGGCGAGGGCAAGCGGCAGGCGGAGGCCGTATTCGCCGCCGGCCCGGACTTCCCGTACACGGCGGTGCGCGTCGCCCATGTGCTGGGCGGGGACGACGACTTCACGGGCCGTATGACGTACTACGCGGACCGGGTCAGCGGCGGGACCCCGATCGCCGTACCGGTGGTGAACCACCCGGCGACGTACATCCATGTCGAGGAGATCGCCGACTTCCTCTTCTGGACGGTGGGCCAGGACTTCACGGGGCCGGTCAACGCCGCCTCGCACGGCCCGCTGACCACCGAGGACCTGTGCGACGCGATCGCCGCGCACCTCCCGGACGGCAAGGCCGTCTTCCAGCACGTCGAGGTCGGCGAGGTCTCCCCGCTCTCCTTCACCCGCGCCTACGCCATGGACAACTCCCGTGCCACACGGCTGGGTTTCCGTTTCACCCGTGCCCGGCGGTGGCTCCCGAAGGCCGTCGCCGAGACCCTCGGAAAGGACGCCGCCTGACATGCGGTACCGCACTCTTGGCGACCGTCGCGTGAGCGCGGTCGGCCTCGGCGTGATGCCGCTGTCCATCGAGGGCCGCCCCGACGACGCCCGCGCCCTGGCCACCGTGCACGCCGCTCTGGACGCGGGGGTCACGCTGCTGGACACGGCGGACTCGTACCATCTGCCGGGCGCCGAGCCCGGTCACAACGAACTCCTCGTGGCCCGCGCGCTGGCCGCGTACGGCGGCGACACGGACGCCGTGCTGGTGGCCACCAAGGGCGGCCGCGGCCGGCCCGCCGACGGCAGCTGGACGGTGAACGGCGACCCCCGCCACCTCAGGGCGGCCGCCGAGGCCTCGCTGCGACGGCTCGGCGTCGAGGCGATCGGGCTCTACCAGTTGCACAAGCCCGATCCGGCCGTCCCCTTCGAGGACTCGGTCGGCGCACTGCGCGAACTCCTCGACGCGGGCAAGATCCGCCTGGCCGGCATCTCCAACACCGACGTGGACCAGATCCGCACGGCCCACCGAATCCTCGGCGACCGCCTGGTCTCGGTACAGAACCAGTACTCCCCCTCTGTGCTGGACAGCGAGGCCGAGCTACAACTGTGCGCGCAACTGGGCCTGGCATTCCTGCCCTGGAGCCCACTGGGCGGCATCTCCCGCAGCTCGCTGGACGGGCCTGCGGGGGTGGCGAGCGCGGAGGCGAGGGCGGAGGACGGGGCGGCGCGGGCGCAGGGCGGGGCGGCGCAGACGGTGGACGGGCTGTCGCGGGCGGCGGATGAGCCCCGTTTCGGTGCCTTCCGGGCCGTGGCGGCTGCCCGCGGGGTCAGCCCTCAGCAGGTGTGCCTGGCCTGGCTTATGGCGCGGTCCCCGGCGGTGGTCCCCATTCCGGGGGCGAGCCGCCCGGAGACGATCCGGGATTCGGCCGCCGCGGCGGAGCTGGTGCTGGACGCGGAGGAGCTGGGCCGGCTGAACGGGGCGGTCGTTCGGGTCGGCTGACGTTCACTCGGCTCCCGGCCGAGTGAGGCGTGCCGAGTGAGGCGGACCGAATGAGGCGGACCGAGTGAGGCGAATTTTCTGACCGGAGAGCCGGGTGCGGGCCGGGCAGTCTCCCTGCCCGGCCCGCACACCGGTCTCAGCGCAACCGACCCGCCGACTCACGGCCACCCGGGGCCGGCGCCCCGAGGTGGCGTGCGTACTGGTCGACGGCTTTCACCAGCGCCGGCGTGACGAGAGCCACCGCCACCTTCCAGACGGGATCGGGCACCAGGACCACGGCCGCCGCCACGGTGAGCAGCGGGCCGAGTGCCCGGATGACGCGGACGCCCCTGCTCGGCCGCGAGTGTGCCTGTGCGTCGAGGTACCCACCGGTCAGCACCGCCAGTTCGGCGACGACCAGCACGAGGGCCAGGGTGATGTCCACGGCAGCGCTCCGCTCAGTCGCCGGCCGAGCTGCAGTCCCAGTGCCCCGCCGCCCTGGTGTTGTGGGCCACGACGGCCGGAGCGGCGTCCGTGCCGCCGCCGGGCGGGTTCGCCTTCCACTCGCAGCCGAAGTCCTTCATGAAGCGCTTGAACGTGTAGTTGTGGTACTTCGCCTGGATCTTCTTCAGCCTCGCGATGCCCGCCGGGGAGGCGTTGAAGGCCTTGCTGTACTCCTTGGCGTCCTTCACCAGGCAGCCCGCGGAGACGATCGCCCCCACCCAGCCCGCGCCCTTGGACGCGATGGTCTTCCCCAGCGAGGAGACGCTGACCCCGGTGGCCAGCAGCGAACCGCACACGCCGGCGATGCTCTTGTAGTCACGCCCCGCGGACGGCTGGGCCGTCCCCGTGGCCGCCTGGGCCGGCGCGACGCCGGCCGTGAGGAGCACGGCTCCGGCGGCCGTGCCGATCAATGCCTTACGAACTTTGTCCATGGGTTCCCCCGGACTTCCTCTCGGTGCTCGATGGTCACCCGTGGAGAGGTACGGAAGATCAACCGGGTTGGGCAAGGGCAGGTAAGGGAACGCAATCTTCCGGTAATCCCGTCCGGTAACGCGACTCAGGCGCACGGCAGTTGCCGTGCGCCTGGGTCGGGGTGCACATGGCCCGGGCGTCCGGCCCCGGTTCAGGCGGGGCCGGACGTCCGGAGCTCGGACCGGGCCGGAGGGTCAGGCCTTGGCGAGTTCCTTGTCGCCGCCCTGTTCCGGCACCTCGGCCTCGGCCTCGGCCGGGCCGCTGTGACCACCGTGGCCGTCGTCCACGAGGGTCGCCTCGTCGAACGGGATGTGACCGGCGAGCACTTCGTCGACGCGGCCGCGGTCGATCTCCTTGGTCCAGGTGCCGATCAGGACCGTGGCGACGGCGTTGCCCGCGAAGTTCGTCAGGGCGCGGGCCTCGCTCATGAAGCGGTCGATGCCGACGATGAGGCCGATGCCGTCCACCAGGGCGGGCTTGTGCGACTGGAGGCCACCGGCCAGCGTGGCCAGACCCGCACCGGTGACACCGGCGGCGCCCTTGGAGGCGACCAGCAGGAAGAGCAGCAGCGGGATCTGCTCGGCGATCGCCATCGGCGTACCCATGGCGTCGGCGATGAACAGCGAGGCCATGGTCATGTAGATCATGGTGCCGTCGAGGTTGAAGGAGTAGCCGGTCGGAACGGTGATGCCGACGACGGGCTTGCTGATGCCCAGGTGCTCCATCTTCGCGATGAGGCGCGGCAGCGCGGACTCGGAGGAGGAGGTGGACAGGATCAGCAGGAACTCACGGCTCAGGTACTTGAAGAGCGTGAAGATGTTGAGGCCGGCGACGAGCCGCAGCAGCAGACCGAGCACGATGAAGACGAAGAGGAAACAGGTGACGTAGAAGCCGAGCATCAGGATGGCGAGCTTCTTGAGCGCGTCGACGCCGGCGGAACCGGTGACGGCGGCGATGGCGCCGAAGGCACCGACCGGGGCCATCCACATCACCATGGCCAGGATGCGGAAGACAAGCTTCTGGATGTGCTGCACACCGCGCAGGATCGGCTCTCCGGCCGAGCCCATGCCCTGCAGCGCGAAGCCGGCGAGCAGCGCGACCAGCAGGGTCTGCAGGACGTCGGGCATGGTGAAGGCGGAGACGATCGTGGTCGGGATGATGCCGAGCAGGAACTCGGTGGTGTCCTTGGCCTCGGCGTCGACCTGTGCGTGACCGGCGTCCTTGACGGCGTCGGTGACCGCGAGGCCGGTGCCCGGCTCCAGGATGTTGCCGACGACGAGACCGATGGCGAGCGCGACCAGCGACATCGCGAGGAAGTAGACCAGCGCGATACCGCCGACCTTGCCGACCTTGGCGGCCTTCCGTACCGAGCCGATGCCGAGGACGATCGTGCAGAAGATGATCGGCGAGATCATCATCTTGATCAGGTTCACGAAGCCCGTACCGATGGGCTTCAGCTCGACCGCGAAGTCGGGCGCGACCAGGCCCACGGTGATACCGAGGGCCACCGCGATGATCACCGCGATGTACAGGTAGTGCGTGCGGTCCCGTTTGGCTTTGGCGACGGGAGCGGCGGGTGCCTTCTCGGGGGAACTGGCGGCGGCCACGGCTGCCCTCCTTGACGTCTTCGTCGGTATCACCGGCGTGCGGCTCACGTCCGGGTTGGGGGTCTCGCTGACCGGCCGGCACGTCCCGGGGACGGGGGGCGTCGCACTCAGCGATGCGGTGACTATCCCCCGCCGTGTGAGGGCGGTCACCCTTCCGTTCATTTAGTTCACCGTCGGCCATGGAGGCAGACTGACGACATGCGCATCCCCGTCCCGAGACCCCGCAGCCTGGCCGGCCAGCTGTTCGCCATGCAGGCCGTGCTGATAGCGGTGCTCGTCGCCGGGTACGCGGTGTTCACATACGTCAGTGACCGCGGGCAGGCCGAGGACGCGGCGGGGCGGCAGGCCAAGGCGGTGGCGCAGTCGATCGCCGACGCGCCGTCCGTGCGGGAGGCGATCCGCAGCGACGATCCGACGGCGGAGCTCCAGCCGTACGCGCTCCGCGTGCAGCGCGACGCCGAGGTCGACTTCGTCACGATCATGAACCCCGCGGGCATCCGCTGGACGCACCCCGACGAGAAGCAGATCGGCCAGCACTTCCGCGGCCACACGGCGCGTGCCCTGCGGGGTGAGCCCTTCACCGAGACGTACACCGGCACGCTCGGCCCGTCCGTCCGTGCGGTCGTACCGATCTACGACGGCGGGAGCCGGCCGGCGGACATCGTGGGGATGGTCAGCGCGGGTATCCGGGTCGAGGAGATCAGCAAGCGGGTGCAGGACCAGCTGACGGCCCTGCTCGGGGTGGCGGCGGGCGCGCTCGCGCTGGGCGCGGTCGGCACGTATGTGATCAATGCCCGCCTGCGTCGGCACACCCATGGCATGAACGCGGCCGAGCTGAGCCATATGCACGACTACCACCAGGCCGCACTGCACGCGGTACGCGAGGGTCTGCTGATGCTGGACGGGCAGTACCGTGTGGCGCTGATCAATGACGGCGGGCGCGAGTTGCTGAGCGTGGACGGTGATGTGGTGGGGCATTCGGTCGCGGAGCTCGGCCTGCCCGCCCCGTTGACCGGGGCGCTGCTGGCCTCCGAGCCGAGGGTGGACGAGGTGCATCTGACCGCGGAACGGGTCCTGGTGGTGAACACGTCGCCGGTGTCGGGCGGCGAGCGGCGCGGCACGGTGGTGACACTCCGGGACGTGACCGAACTCCAGTCGCTGATGGGCGAGTTGGACTCCGAGCGGGGCTTCACGCAGGCGCTGCGCTCACAGGCGCACGAGGCGGCGAACCGCCTCCACACGGTCGTCTCGCTGATCGAACTCGGACGCGCCGAGGATGCGGTGGAGTTCGCGACCGCCGAGCTGGAGCTGGCCCAGGCCCTCATGGACCAGGTCGTCGCGGCGGTGAGCGAGCCGGTGCTGGCGGCGCTGCTGCTGGGGAAGACGGCACAGGCCAACGAGCGGGGCGTGGAGCTGGTCGTATCGGAGGACAGCCGCCTCGACGACGGCCTGCTGCCGCCGTCCCTGCCCGCCCGGGACCTGGTGACGATCCTCGGCAACCTGATCGACAACGCGGTCGACGCGGCACAGGGAAGTGTGGGAGCACGGGTGACGGTGACGGCGTACGCCGAGGACGGCGAGCTGGTGCTACGGGTGTCGGACACCGGCTCCGGAGTGGACCCCGCGCTCGCCGAGGCGGTGTTCCAACGCGGCTTCTCCACGAAGCCGGCCGGCCCGGGAGGCCGGGGACTGGGCCTGGCCCTCGTCCGCCAGGCCGCGACCCGGCACCAGGGCATGCTGTCCGTGGCGGAGGCCGACGGCGGCGGTGCGGTCTTCGAGGTGCGGTTGCCGCTGGCGGAAGGGGCTGGCTCCAAGGAAGGTTCCGGCTCGGCGGGAGGTACCGGCCCGGCGGGAGGTTCCGGCCCGGCGGAGGGCCCCGGCCCGACGAGAGGCTCCGTCCTGGCGGAAGGTCCGGGCTCGGCGGAGGGTCACGTCCTGGCGGAGGGCCCCGGCTCAGCGGGCGGCTCCGTCCTGGCGGAAGGTCCGGGCTCGGCGGAAGGCCTCATCCCGGCGGAAGGCTCCGGCCCGACGAGAGGCTCCGTCCTGGCGGAAGGTCTGGGCTCGGCGGAAGGCCTCATCCCGGCGGAAGGCCCGGGCCCGACAGAAGGCCCCACCCCGGCCGAAGGCCCCACCCCGGCGAGAGGCTCCTTCCCGGCGGAAGGCCCGGGCTCGGCGGAGGGTCACGGCCCGACAGAAGGCCCAGGCTCGGCGGAGGGCCCCGGCCCGACAGAAGGCCCCGGCTCGGCGGAGGGCCCCGGCCCGACGGAAGGCCTCATCCCGGCGGGAGGCCCCGGCCCGACAGAAGGCCCAGGCTCGGCGGAGGGCCCCGGCCCGACGGAAGGCCTCATCCCGGCGGGAGGCTCCGGCCCGACAGAAGGCCCCGGCCCGGCGGAAGGCCGCACCCCGGCCGACGGCCCCACCCCGGCGGGAGGCTCCGTCCCGGCGGGAGGCTCCGTCCCGGCGGAAGGCCCGGGCTCGGCCGAAGACCCCGGCTCGACAGAAGGCCCGGGCTCGGCCGAAGACCCCACCCCGGCCGAAGATTCCGCCCCAGCCGAAGATCCCGTCCCGGCCGAAGGCCCCGCCCCGGCGGAGGGGACCGCTGCCGAGGGCGCGGTGGTTTCGAGAGGTGACGTATGACGGCGGCGGCGGAGAAGGCGATTCGCGTGCTGGTCGTGGAGGACGATCCGGTGGCGGCGGACGCGCACATGATGTACGTCGGCCGGGTGCCGGGATTCGTCGCGGTCGGCAAGGCCCATACGGGGGCGGAGGCGCGCCGCGCGCTGGAGCGGACGCCGGTGGATCTGCTGTTGCTGGACCTGCACCTGCCGGATGTGCACGGGCTGCAACTGGCCCGGTCACTGCGGGCGGCCGGGCATCACGCGGACGTGATCGCGGTGACGTCGGCCCGGGACCTGGCCGTGGTGCGGGAAGGGGTGTCGCTGGGGGTCGTGCAGTACGTACTGAAGCCCTTCACGTTCGCGACCCTCCGGGACCGGCTGGTCCGGTACGCCGAGTTCCACGCGGCCGTGGGAGAGGCCAGCGGGCAGGACGAGGTGGACCGGGCGCTGGCGGCGCTGCGGGCGCCGGGGCCGGCTGCACTGCCGAAGGGGTTGAGCGGGCCGACGTTGGAGCGGGTGACCGGGGCTGTGCGGGAGGCCGGGGAGGGGCTCACGGCGGCGGGCGTCGCCGAGACCGTGGGCATCTCCCGGATCACGGCTCGGCGGTATCTGGAGCACCTGGTGGAGGCGGGGAGGGCTGAGCGGAAGCCGGTGTACGGGCAGGTGGGAAGACCGGAGCTGGTGTACCGATGGGTTCCGGGGGCCGGGGCGGGCGCGGGACGGTAACGGCGGGCTCGTCGAGGAAACGGGCCCGTGCGGCCCGTGGGCCGCGGCCCGGCGCTCCTCAACTCCCCGGCGCCGTCCGCAAAGTGAACCGCCACCCCCGCCGAATCCCCGCCGAACCCGCCAACATCAATCCCCCGCACACACATTGACCTGACTAGACCACTCGACCTACGTTCACCGGGCAGCCATCCCCGCGCCACAACGAAGTGCGCCCGCAGGAGGTCATGCCCGTGCGCCCCACCGCCGCTCGCCCCGCCCGTCCCGCACGCCCCGCCCTCCCCCCACTCCTCGCCCTCACCCTCGCCGCCGCAGGAACGCTCACCGCCTGCGGCGGCGGTTCCGGCAGTGACCCGGACACCGTCAAGGTCTCCTTCAAGCAGTCCACGGACAACTCCATCAAGGTGATGGACACCTACCTCGCGGACATCAAGAAGCAGTTCGAGAAGGCGAACCCCGGCAAGAAGGTCGAATTCGTGCCCATCAAGGCCCCGGACTCGGAGTACTACACCAAGCTCCAGCAGATGCTCCGCTCCCCCAAGACCGCCCCCGACCTGGTCTACGAGGACACCTTCCTCATCAACTCGGACATCACCAGCGGGTACTTGAAGCCCCTCGACCCCTACCTCGCCAAGTGGAAGGACTGGGGACAGTTCATCGACACGGCGAAGTCGGCGGCCAAGGGCGAGGACGGCAAGACGTACGGCGTCCCGGACGGCACCGACACCCGGGGCCTGTGGTTCAGCAAGGACATCTTCAAGAAGGCCGGTCTGCCCGCCGACTGGCAGCCGAGGACCTGGGACGACGTCCTGGACGCCGCCCGCACCATCAAGCAGAAGGCGCCCGACGTCATCCCCCTCAACGTCTACACGGGCAAGCCCGTCGGCGAGGCCGCCACTATGCAGACGTTCGAGATGCTGCTCTACGGCACGGGTACGAGCGACGGCACGTCGGACCCGCTCTACGACAGGTCCGCCAAGAAGTGGATCGCCGGCAGCCAGGGCTTCAAGGACTCCCTGTCCTTCGTCGAGACCGTCTACCAGGAGAAGCTCGGCCCGGACGTCTCCGACGCCCTCGACCCCAACGTCATGACCCGAGTCCGCGGCGAGTGGCTCCCACAGGGCAAGCTCGCCATCGCCCTCGACGGCTCCTGGCTCCCCCAGGACTGGCTCCCGGGCAGCGGCCACGAGTGGCCGGAGTGGTCCGACGAACTCGGCCTCGCCGCCATGCCCACCCAGAACGGCCAGGCCCCCGGCAAGGTGAGCATGTCCGGCGGCTGGACCTGGTCCATCCCGGCCAAGGCGGGCAACCCCGACCTCGCCTTCGAGTTCATCAAGACGATGCAGACGAAGGCGAACGCCCAGAAGTGGTACGTCGCCAACTCCGGCATCGCGGTCCGCGAGGACGTGGCCGCCGACCCCGCGTACATCGAGGCCCAGCCCGGCATCAAGTTCTTCACGGACCTGGTCGCCAACACGCACTACCGCCCCGCCTACCCGGCGTACCCGAAGGTCTCCACCGCCGTCCAGGAGGCGATGGAGGGCGTGACGACGGGCGACATGTCGGTCGAGGAGGCGGCCAAGGGCTACGACGAGGAACTGAGGACGGCGGCGGACGACCAGGTGATCGAGAAGTGAGGGGCCACTCCCTCCCTCCTCTCCGCACCCTCACCCGCGCCCTCACCCGCGCCCTCCCGGTCACCCCCGCCGTCGTCCTCCTGGTCCTCTTCCTCGCCGGCCCGATCGCCTACTGCGCCTACATCGCCTTCACCGACCTCCAGCTCACCGGCCAGGCCAAGGATTCGTTCGTCGGTCTCGACAACTTCCGTACGGCCTTCGACGACGAGGCGTTCCGCAACGCCGTCTGGCTCACCCTCGTCTTCACCGTCATCTCCGCCCTGCTCGGCCAGAACACCCTGGGCCTGGCCCTGGCCGCGCTGATGCAGCGCGCGTCGAAGCCGGTCCGCACCCTGGTCGGCGCGATCGTCATCACGGCATGGGTCCTGCCGGAGGTCGTCGCCGGCTTCCTCCTCTACGCCTTCTTCCGCCGCGAAGGCACCCTGAACGCCATCCTGGGCTGGCTCCATCTCCCCACCCAGAACTGGCTGTTCACCCTCCCGATCCTGGCGGTGTCGTTCGCGAACGTCTGGCGGGGCACCGCCTTCTCGATGCTGGTCTACTCGGCGGCGCTGGGCGAGATCCCCAAGGAGATCACCGAGGCGGCGGAGGTCGACGGCGCCGGCGGCTGGCGCCGTATGTGGCACATCACCCTCCCGATGATCCGCCGCTCCATCGGCACCAACCTCATGCTCATCACCCTCCAGACCCTGTCCGTCTTCGGCCTGATCTGGGTGATGACGAGGGGCGGCCCGGGCGGCAAGAGCCAGACGCTGCCGCTGTTCATGTACGAGGAGGCGTTCCAGAAGAGCATGATCGGTTACGGCACGGCGGTCGCCCTCCTGCTGCTGGTGGTGGGCTCGCTGTTCTCGGTGGTCTACCTGCGTCTGCTGCGAACGGAGGTCTGACGCCGTATGGCCCGTACCGCCCGCAATGCCCGTACCGCCGCCCGTACTCTCTCGTCCCGGCGCACCACCCACCGCCTGGCCGCCGACGCCGGACTCCTGGTGGTGGCCGCGGCGTTCGTGCTCCCGCTGGCCTGGGTCATCCTGTCCTCGCTGGACACCGACGCGAACCTCCAGGTGAAGCTGCCGGACGGCGTCACCCTGGGCAACTTCGACGCGGTCCTGACCCCGGAGATCACCTTCACCCCGCTGCTCAACAGCCTGCTGCTGTGCGGGGGCGGCACGGCGCTGACGGTCGCGTGCGCGGCGCTCGCCGCCTACCCGCTCTCGCGGTTCCGGTCGCGCTTCAACCGCCCGTTCCTGCTCACGATCCTTTTCGCGACGAGCCTGCCGATCACGGCGATCATGGTCCCGGTGTACGCCCTCTTCGTGCAGGTGAACCTGATCGACACCATGGAGGGGACGATCTTCTTCTTCGCCGCCTCCCAACTGCCGTTCGCCATCTGGCTGATGAAGAACTTCATGGACGGGGTCCCGAAGGAGCTGGAGGAGGCCGCCTGGACGGACGGGGCGTCGTCGCTCCAGTCGCTGCTGCGGGTGGTGCTGCCGCTGATGGGGCCGGGGGTGGCGGTGGTGACGGTGTTCTCGTTCGTGATGATGTGGGGGAACTTCTTCGTTCCTTTCATGCTGCTGCTCACGCCGGATCAGATGCCGGCCGCCGTGAGCATCAACGAGTTCTTCGGAAATCGGGGGACTGTCGTGTACGGGCAGCTGGCAGCATTTTCGATCATTTACTCGACGCCGGTGATCCTGCTCTATGTGCTGGTGGCTCGGCGGCTGGGCGGGGGGTTCGCCTTGGGCGGGGCGGTCAAGGGGTGACGGCGGGGTGGGTCCGGGTGGGCCGGGTCCGGGTCGCATCGCGTCGTCCTGCGCACCGCGTGCCGCGCACCCCGCACCCCGCACCGCGTGCCGCGCACCGCGCATCGCGCATCGGCCGCAGCGTCGGGATTGAGCCGCGCCGCACCTCCCTCGTCCGATCCGCCGACCCGTCATCCGTTGACGTACTCGTTTTCGACACCCGCCCGCACGACCGACCCCCGCTCCACCCCCTCCGCGCCCGGCACCGCGAGCCGCCAGAAGATCGGCGACAGAAAGCGCTCGCGAATATGCCCCCTGACCTTGCCGTTCACCGAGGGTCACCGACCGTCACCACCCTCCGCCCCCGGCTCAGCCCCCTTCCGACGGCACCCGAACCGGCACCCCGCCCACCCCGCAAACGATCTCCCCCGTCGACGAACCCGTCAGTAGCCGTAGTTTCATACAATCCGTAATCCTGGCCGAACAGACCGTAGTCAAGCCACCCGGTCCGTCCTACGTTGTGCCGGTGCGCCGACCCCAAGCCCAACCGAACCAGCCCAACCGCTCCAGCCGCCGAACCCCACCCACGCCCCCCTTCAACGCCCCCGCCGCCCGCAGACTCCGCGCCGCCCTCAACATGGGGCCCGAGCACGTCGCCTACGGCATGCGCGCCTCGTACGGCCTGCCCTACGTCACCCAGGACCTCGTCGTCGCCTGGGAACGCGAGATCGCCGCCCCCGACAGCAGCGAGCTCACCGCCCTCGCGGGCGTGCTGTGGTGCTCGCCCAGTGAGCTGCTCGGCAAGCCGCGGACGCTGCGCGAGCACCGCATCGCCCGGGGCCTCGCGCCCGAGGACGTGGCACGCACCGTCGGGCACGAACTCGTGGCATACCTCCGCATGGAGGAGAACGACGACTGGGAGGGCACCGACCGCCAGTCCGCCGCCCTCGCCGACATCCTCGGCCTGACGGTCCCGGACTTCATCACCGTCACCGGCCGTGACACCAAGCTCGCCGAGCTGCTGCGCAGTGCCGTGACGACGCGCTGGCAGGCGTACGTACGCCCGGTCGGCAAGATGGTGCCCCTGGACCGGCGTCTCCTGGAGGACGCCCTTCAGGAGCTGCACCAGAACTACCAGGGGCAGATGACCGCCACGCTCAGCTGGGGCGGCGGGGGCAGTGAGTCCAGCGCGGCCGGCCGCGCGTTCCTGGACCGGATCGTGGACCACTTCTGGGCGACGGTCGGGGGTGCCACCGCCTGAACCGGCCGACGCTTCAGTGGTCGTTCTCCAGGTGCAGCTTCAGCAGGTCGATCCCGTAGTCGTTGCCGTTCGGCGTCCGGATGATCGTGTGGATGTGCTGCTGGGTCGGGGTGCCACCCGGGCCGCCCATACCCCCGCCCCCGCCCCCGCCGTCGCTGGACTTGTTGCCGTACGCCAACGGCGACTGGGCGTCGTACTCGATCAGCACCACCGGGCTGTGCACCCGGTAGTAGAACGCGGAGCTGTCCTTCGTCTCGCCGATCCAGTGGAAGTACGTGGCGTCATCTTCACCTCGGCGTGCGCGTCGGCCATGTTGCCGACGTACACCCGGACCAGATCCAGCAGCGCCGCCCGCTGCATCCCGGTGAACTCGGCGGCGGCGAGATCCTCTCGCCCTGGTACGTCGCCGACGTCGGCTCCGAGCCCATGAACGTCGGCGTCATGACGACCTGGTCGCCCAGGACGAAGTAGTTGATCGCCAGGTGGTGGCCCTCGGTGAGGGTCTCGCGGCCGCCGCCGCTGTACTCGCCCAGGTACGCGTTCAGCTTCATGATGGTGCGGGACCGGGTGAGCCCGTCGGCGGACAGGGCCGCGCCGAGCAGCGCGAAGCCGAGGTCGCGCCGCTCGTCGGTGGGGTCACCCATGCGGACGCCCTTGCGCTCGTAGCCGTCGACGTTGCTCCACGCCGGCCACTCGTCGTCCTGGACGTCGTACTGCGCGGACCGCTTCTCCTTGGCGGAGAGGCCGTCCAGGAAGGCCTGCGCGGCCGGCTGCTCCAGCGCCTCCCCAGACTCCTCCGGCTCGGCCGCCTCGCCGGCCGGCGCCGCACCCTCGGGCGCCCCCTCCGGAATGCCCGGCGGCGGGGGCATGGGCCCGGGCGCCTCCGAGGTCAAGTACGCCGACTTCGTGGGCGTCACCACGAACGGCCAGGTCCAGGACGACCTGTACGCCGTCCACTCCACCGGCGTCTCCACGGACGCGCTCGTCAAGGCCGCGCCGGTCATGGTCGCCACCGCGGCGGCACCGCCGAGCAGCAGCGACCTGTTCATGAACCAGCGCCGGGTGCGCTCCGCCTCGGCGGTGCGTGGTCTGTGGTGATGTCCGGGTCCGTGCATGGACACCACCGTCCATGGCCGACCTGAAGCACCTCTGGGGCAAACCTGTGAATCGAACCGGTGGATCGCCGGACCGTGGAACGGCCGGTGGAACCGGGCCTAGGGGATGTTTCAAGTCCCCCTAGAACACCGACTCCGCCTCGTCCATCCGGTCCTTCGGCACCGTCTTCAGCTCGGTCACGGCCTCCGCCAGCGGCACCATCACGATGTCGGTCCCGCGCAGCCCGGTCATCCTGCCGAAGTCGCCCCGGTGCGCGGCCTCCACCGCGTGCCAGCCGAAGCGGGTGGCGAGGACACGGTCGTACGCGGTGGGTACGCCGCCGCGCTGGACGTGGCCGAGGATGACCGGCTTGGCCTCCTTGCCGAGGCGGCGCTCCAGTTCGAAGGCGAGGGCCGTGCCGATGCCCTGGAAGCGCTCGTGGCCGTACTGGTCGATCGCGCCCTTGCCGTAGTCCATGCTGCCCTCGGCGGGGTGGGCGCCCTCGGCGACGCAGATCACCGCGAACTTCTTGCCGCGCGCGAAGCGCTCCTCGACCATCTTCACCAGGTCGGCGGGGTCGAAGGGGCGCTCGGGCAGGCAGATGCCGTGCGCGCCGGCGGCCATGCCGGACTCCAGGGCGATCCAGCCCGCGTGGCGGCCCATGACCTCCACGACCATCACGCGCTGGTGCGACTCGGCCGTGGTCTTCAGTCGGTCCATGGCCTCGGTGGCGACGCCGACCGCCGTGTCGAAGCCGAACGTCCGGTCCGTCGAGGAGATGTCGTTGTCGATGGTCTTCGGGACCCCCACCACCGGCAGGCCGGCGTCCGACAGCATGCGGGCCGCCGTCAGGGTGCCCTCGCCGCCGATCGGGATCAGCGCGTCGATGCCGAAGTCGCGTGCGATGTCGGCGGCGTTCTGGCACGCCTCGCGCAGCCGGTCGCGCTCCAGCCGGGACGAGCCCAGGATCGTGCCGCCGCGGGCCAGGATGCCGCTGACCGCCTCCAGGTCCAGACTGCGGTAGTGGCCGTCCAGCAGGCCGGAGTAGCCGTCCTCGAAACCGATCACCTCGTCGCCGTACTGCGCGACGGCGCGGTGCACGACCGACCGGATCACGGCGTTCAGGCCCGGGCAGTCGCCGCCTGCGGTGAGAACTCCGATACGCATCGTGCTGTGTCTCCTGCTCGCTGTTGATACCGGTGAGCCAATCCGATTGTTTCACGTCCCCGAGGGCGATGTCGCTCCCGTACTGACGGGCGCCTTATCCACCGCCAAGGGTATTGTCAAGAGGGTTTCGCTCACCTCACTGGGCGATTTTGCGACCCCCAACGACGGACGCCAGACGAAACGGAGAGCACGCGTGACGCGCAGCGTGTACGTGACCGGTATCGACCGCGGCGACGGCCGCCAGGTAGTCGAACTCGGAGTGATGGAACTCCTGACCCGGCAGGTCGACCGGGTGGGGGTGTTCCGGCCGCTGGTCCACCACGTCCCCGACCGCCTGTTCGAGTTGCTGCGCTCCCGTTATCGCCTCTCCCAGGACCCGGCGACCGTCTACGGCATGGACTACCACGAGGCGTCCGCCCTCCAGGCCGAGCGGGGGACGGACGAGCTGGTGTCCACGCTCGTCGACCGGTTCCACGCCGTCGCCCGCGACTACGAGTTCGTGCTCGTCCTCGGCACCGACTACGCCGACACCCAGCTCCCGGACGAGCTGTCCCTCAACGCCCGGCTCGCCAACGAGTTCGGCGCGAGCGTGATACCCGTCGTGGGCGGGCGGGGGCAGGCCGCCGAGTCGGTGCTCGCCGAGACGCGCAACGCGTACCGGGCGTACGAGAACCTGGGCTGTGACGTGCTCGCCATGATCACCAACCGGGTCGCCCGGGACGACCGGGACGAGATCGCCGAGCGGCTTTCGTCGCGGCTGCCGGTGCCCTGTCACGTCGTCCCGGACGAGCCCGCGCTGGCCGCGCCGACCGTCTCGCAGATCGCCCAGTCCCTGGACGCGAAGGTCCTGCTCGGCGACGACTCGGGGCTCGCGCGCGACGCCCTCGGCTTCGTCTTCGGCGGCGCGATGCTGCCGAACTTCCTGACCGCCCTGACCCCGGGCTGCCTGGTCGTCACCCCGGGCGACCGCGCCGACCTGGTCGTCGGCTCGCTGGCCGCGCACAGCGCCGGCACCCCGCCGATCGCGGGCGTGCTGCTCACCCTGGACGAGCACCCCGGCGACGAGGTCCTCACCCTCGCCGCCCGCCTCGCGCCGGGCACCCCGGTGCTCTCGGTGCCGGGCTACAGCTTCCCCACCGCCGAGCAACTCTTCTCCCTGGAGGGGAAGTTGAGCGCGGTCACCCCGCGCAAGGCGGAGACCGCCCTCGGCCTGTTCGAGCGGTACGTCGACACCGGCGACCTGCTGAAGCGGCTCTCGGCACCGAGCAGCGACCGGGTCACGCCGATGATGTTCGAGCACAAGCTGCTGGAGCGGGCCCGCTCGAACATGCGCCGCATCGTGCTGCCCGAGGGCACCGAGCCGCGCGTGCTGCACGCCGCCGAGGTGCTGCTGCGCCGCAACGTCTGCGACCTCACGCTCCTGGGCCCGGTCGACCGGATCCGCAAGCAGGCCGCAGACCTCGGGATCGACCTGGGCGACTGTCAGCTCATCGACCCCGCGACCAGCGAACTGCGTGACACGTTCGCCGAGAAGTACGCCCGGCTCCGGGCCCACAAGGGGGTCACGGTGGAGCTGGCGTACGACGTCGTCTCGGACGTGAACTACTTCGGCACGCTGATGGTGCAGGAGGGCCTCGCGGACGGCATGGTGTCGGGTTCGGTCCACTCGACGGCCGCGACCATCCGGCCCGCCTTCGAGATCATCAAGACCAAGCCGGACGCCGACATCGTCTCCTCGGTCTTCTTCATGTGCCTCGCCGACAAGGTCCTCGTCTACGGCGACTGCGCCGTGAACCCCGACCCGAACGCCGTGCAGCTGGCCGACATCGCCATCCAGTCGGCGGCCACCGCCGAGCAGTTCGGCGTGGAGGCGAGGATCGCGATGCTGTCGTACTCGACGGGTACGTCCGGTTCGGGCGCCGACGTCGACAAGGTGCGCGAGGCGACCGAGCTGGTGCGCGAGCGGCGGCCCGACCTGAAGACCGAAGGGCCGATCCAGTACGACGCGGCCGTCGAGCCGTCGGTCGCGGCGACCAAGCTCCCGGAGTCCGATGTCGCCGGCCAGGCCAGCGTGCTGATCTTCCCGGACCTCAACACCGGCAACAACACCTACAAGGCCGTGCAGCGCTCCGCGGGCGCCATCGCCGTCGGCCCGGTGCTGCAGGGTCTGCGCAAGCCGGTCAACGACCTGTCCCGGGGCGCGCTCGTCCAGGACATCGTCAACACCGTCGCCATCACGGCGATCCAGGCCCAGTCCCCCGCCCTGTCCCCCAACGAGAAGGCCACCGCCCAGTGAGCTCGTCCCGCGTCCTCGTCCTCAACTCCGGCTCCTCGTCGGTGAAGTACCAGCTGCTCGACATGCGCGACAGCAGCCGGCTGGCCATGGGCCTCGTCGAGCGCATCGGCGAGGAGACCTCCCGGCTCAGGCACACCCCGCTGGCGGGCGGCGGCGAGAGCCGCGAGTGGACCGGGCCCATCGCCGACCACGAGGCCGCCCTGAAGGCCGTGTCGACGGAGCTCGCCAAGGACGGCCTCGGTCTGGACTCGCCCGAGCTGGCCGCGATCGGCCACCGGGTGGTGCACGGCGGCAAGCGGTTCACCGAGCCGACCGTCATCGACGACGCCGTACTCGCCGAGATCGAGCGGCTGATCCCGGTGGCCCCGCTGCACAACCCGGCGAACCTCACCGGCATCCGCACGGCCCGGGCGCTGCGCCCGGACCTGCCCCAGGTCGCCGTCTTCGACACCGCGTTCCACACGACGATGCCGGAGTCGGCCGCCCGCTACGCCATCGACGTCGAGACCGCCGACGCGCACCGGATCCGCCGGTACGGCTTCCACGGCACCTCGCACGCTTACGTCTCCCGGGCCACCGCGAAGCTGCTGGGCAAGGCGCCCGAGGACGTGAACGTCATCGTGCTGCACCTGGGCAACGGGGCGTCCGCGTCGGCCGTACGGGGCGGTCGCTGCGTGGACACCTCCATGGGGCTGACGCCTTTGGAGGGGCTCGTGATGGGTACGCGCTCCGGTGACACCGATCCCGCCGTCATCTTCCATTTGGCGCGTGTTGGCGAAATGTCCATCGAGGAAATCGACACTCTTCTCAACAAGAAGAGCGGATTGATCGGCCTGTGCGGCGACAACGACATGCGGGAGATCCGCCGGCGGGTCGACGAGGGTGACGAGCGGGCCCAATTGGCCTTCGACATCTACATTCACCGACTGAAGAAGTACATCGGCGCCTATTACGCGGTGCTCGGCAGGGTGGACGCGATCGCTTTCACGGCCGGGGTCGGCGAGAACGCGGCGCCGGTGCGGGAAGCCGCCGTGGCGGGCCTGGAACAGCTGGGCCTCGCGGTGGACGCCGAACTGAACGCCGTACGCGCCGCCGGGCCGCGGCTGATCTCGCCGGCGGGCACGCGGGTCGCGGTCGCCGTGGTTCCGACGGATGAAGAACTGGAGATCGCGACGCAGACCTACGCACTGGTCGGCGGTATCGATATGCGGCTCCGCCGCGTGGCCACCAAAACGGGCGAGTAACACGGCTGAGCAAAGCGCAGCTCATTTGTATCTTCCGCCAGACGGAATATTCCGTAGCGAAACAAACCGATAGGATCGTCCCATGCGCCGTTCGAAAATCGTTTGTACTCTCGGCCCCGCGGTCGACTCCCATGAGCAACTCGTCTCGCTGATCGAGGCCGGCATGAATGTGGCCCGCTTCAACTTCAGCCACGGCACCCACGAAGACCACCAGGGGCGGTACGAGCGCCTGCGGGCCGCCGCCAAGGAGACCGGGCGGGCCATCGGTGTGCTCGCCGACCTCCAGGGCCCCAAGATCCGCCTGGAGACCTTCGCCGAGGGCCCGGTGGAGCTGGAGCGCGGTGACGAGTTCGTCATCACGACCGAGGACGTCCCGGGTGACAAGCAGATCTGCGGGACCACCTACAAGGGCCTGCCGGGCGACGTCTCGCGCGGCGACCAGATCCTCATCAACGACGGCAACGTCGAGCTGAAGGTCCTGGACGTCGAGGGCCCCCGGGTGAAGACGATCGTCATCGAGGGCGGTGTCGTCTCCGACCACAAGGGCATCAACCTGCCCGGCGCGGCTGTGAACGTGCCGGCGCTGTCCGAGAAGGACGTCGAGGACCTCCGCTTCGCGCTGCGCATGGGCTGCGACATGGTCGCGCTGTCCTTCGTCCGGGACGCCCACGACGTGCAGGACGTCCACAAGGTGATGGATGAGGAGGGCCGCCGCGTCCCCGTCATCGCCAAGGTGGAGAAGCCGCAGGCGGTGGCGAACATGGAGGACGTCGTGATGGCGTTCGACGCCGTGATGGTCGCCCGTGGTGACCTCGCCGTCGAATACCCGCTCGAGAAGGTCCCGATGGTGCAGAAGCGGCTCATCGAGCTGTGCCGCCGTAACGCCAAGCCGGTGATCGTGGCGACCCAGATGATGGAGTCGATGATCACCAACTCGCGTCCGACCCGCGCCGAGGCCTCCGACGTGGCCAACGCGATCCTGGACGGCGCCGACGCGGTCATGCTCTCCGCCGAGTCGAGCGTGGGCGCGTACCCGATCGAGACCGTCCGGACGATGTCGAAGATCGTCGCCGCGGCCGAGCAGGAACTGCTGAGCAAGGGCCTGCAGCCGCTGGTCCCCGGCAAGAAGCCCCGTACGCAGGGTGGTTCGGTGGCCCGTGCCGCCTGCGAGATCGCCGACTTCCTCGGCGGCAAGGGCCTGGTGGCCTTCACCCAGTCCGGTGACACCGCCCGCCGGCTGAGCCGCTATCGCGCCGCCCAGCAGATCATCGCGTTCACCACGGACGAGTCCACCCGCAACCAGATGACGCTCAGCTGGGGCGTGGAGCCGCACGTCGTGCCGTTCGTCAACAGCACCGACGAGATGGTCGACCTGGTGGACCAGGAGATCGTCAAGCTCGGTCTCTTCAACGAGGGCGACATCGTGGTCATCACCGCCGGCTCCCCGCCCGGCGTCCCCGGCACCACCAACATGGTCCGCGTCCACCACCTCGGCGGCGGCGCGCGGGACTGACCGCACGAGCCGCCGCAAGGCTCCTGTACGGCGCTGAGGGCGCCCCCTGGTTCCAGGGGGCGCCCTCAGTTTTTCGCGGCTCCCGAACGGGCTTGTGCGGGCGTCCGGTCGGGACGCCCCGGGGACGTCCCGGAGACGTCCCGGAGACGTCCCGGCTCAGTCGGTGACGAAGTTGTGCAGGCCGGGCACGTGCAGGGTGCCGCCGAACTGGCCGGCCTGGGTGACCTTCACCTTGGTGAAGTAGATCAGCGGGATGTTCAGCGGCGGCGGGTGCTCCGGGTCGAACGTGACCGGGATCAGGCCGAGCAGGTTCCCGGAGATGCTCTCCGTGTACATCACTGTCTTGCCGTCGCGGATCGTGGACGTCGAGCCCGCGGCCGCCTGCACGTGGTAGGTCTTGCCGGACTGTTCGTCCTTCACCGTCTGGTGCAGGTCGCCGATGTCGGTGCCGTCGGAGATGACGTACTTCAGCACCTTCTTCGTGGTGCCGTTGGCCGTCTTCACTTCGACGATGCCCTGGTAGTCGGCGCCCTTCAGCAGCAGCGAGCTGGCGTTCAGGTACCACGGGTCGTCGGGCAGCGGCACGGGGTTGTCGACGCCGCCCTCCTCGTCCGTGGCGGCCGGGCAGTTCTCCGGGTCCGTGGTGGAGCTCGCGGAGGGGCTCGGCGTGGCGGTGGCCTCCTCGGCCGCCTCCTGGGCCGCCTCGGTGGTGTCCTTCACCGTGTCGGACGCCTTGCCGGTGGCGCCCTCGACGGTGTCCTTCACCGTGTCGGTGACCTTCTCGGCGGTGTCCTTGACGGGGTCGGAGGACTCGGAGGTGTCCGTACCGGAGTCGGAGGAGCCGTCGGACGCCTCCTCGCTCGCGCTCGCGGAGGGCGTCGGCGTCGGGCTCGCGGTCTCCTCGGAGGCGTTGCCGCCCGTGAAGACGTCCTCGATGGCGTTGCCGATGTTCTCCAGCAGGTTGCCGCCGCTCTCGGACGGCGAGGGGGACGCCGTGGCGGTGTCGCCGGACTGGGCCTCGCCCGACTTGCTCGGGGAAGGCGTCGGCGTGGGCTCGGCCGCGTCGTCGGAACCTGAATCCGACGAGGAGGAGTCGCCCGCGGAGTCCGAGGAACCGCCGGTACCCGAAGAGTCCGAAGAACCCGAGGAGTCGGAGGAGTCCTCGCCCGCGGACGCCGACGGGGTCGGCTCGGCCGTCTCGTCCTGGTCCGTGGACTCACTGGCGCTCGGGGACGGGGACGCGGAGGCGCCGTCCTCCAGAGCCGCCACGCACTCCTTGTACTCGTCCGCCGTGAGGCTGTTGGACGTCGGCTTGGTGGCGTTGTCGCTGTCGGCCTGCGCGAGTGTGGGCGTGAACCCCATTCCCATGAGGACGGCGGTGGGCATCGCCGCCAGGGCTATCGCCTTGCCGGCCGGCATGTGGAACCTGGTGAACAGCGGCTTCTTGGGTGCCGCGTGTCGCGGCCCGGTTCTCACACGGGACTTGTCCACCTCAGTCCCGTGGGTCACCTCGTCAGCCGGCACTGTGCCTCCCGTTCGCCCCGTTCGCCGGGCTCGTTCCTGACAGATCGTTCGACGTGCCCCACGCGTCCGCGTCCTGGACGGGCTTGAGGACCGTGGTGTCGGGGTCCGCGCCCTCAGGAGCGCCACCGGTTCCGGTCATCTCCAGCTGCGACTCCGGCTCGGGCGGCGCGCCCGGCACCCATGACACGGCCATCGCCCCGCCGATGAGGGCGAAGAGGAAGCCGATGAGGAAGCCACCGAGGTTGGACAGCGGGATGGAGACGAGCGCCAGCAGGATCGCCGCGACACCCGCGAAGGTGCGGACGTGCTTCTGGAACCACAGAGTGAAGCCCAGGACGACGAGCAGCACACCGATGATCAGGGAGCTGGAGCCCCCCGCGGTCTGCATCGCCAGCGTCAGGTGACCGATCTGGAGGTTCGCGTACGGGAAGTAGGCGATCGGGAGTCCGCCGAACATGACGAACAGACCGGCCCAGAACGGCCTCGTGCCCCGCCAGGCGCGGAAGTTCCGCCGAAAGACCCGGAGGTAGTGCTCGTCATGACCGGGCGCGGCAGGAGTCTCGGCGCTCATCGAAAACAGCTCCCTGGTACGGCGTTGCTGTGATGGTGGTGCGGTGGTGGTGGGTTGTGGTGCCTGTGACCACATGTGAAGAAAGCGGGCGGAGAGTGGACGGGCGGGGGCGCCATCGGCTCCCCCGCCCGTCAGAGAGTGCTTAGTAGCACTCCTTGACACCCGTCGACAGCGACATCTTCAGACCGCTGAGCTTGAAGGTTCCGGCGGTGGTCGCCCACGCCGTCTGCTTCACGCCGACCAGCGTGGCCTTATCGGCCTGCTGGGCGAACCCGAAGGGGTTGGCCTGCTCGCCGCCGCCCTTCATGCCCGGACCCTTGCTGGCGTCCTTGGCGGCCACACCGATGTCGATGTTCTCGAACGTCGCGTCGGCCTGCAGGTCGGCGACGTCGATGTACAGGTTCTTGGCCTCGACCGGCTTGTTCGGGTCTTCGCCCGCCCGCAGGATCAGGCTGACGCTCCCGAGGATCGGGACGTCGGGGGTGACCACGGACTGGCACAGGCTGTTGATCGTCGCGGACTTGAAGCCCGAGACGGCGACGGGGTGAACCGTCTTCTTGCCGGAGAGCGTGTAGCCCTCGTCAAGAGCGCCGTACTGCGAGAAACCCGTACCGACCAGCTTGTCGGTCGTGACCTTGAACGACTGGCCGGAAACACTGAACGACGCGGCGAGAGCGCCCTGCGCGAGGGCGACACCTATCGCAGCCGTGGCGGCGACGCTGGGCACCATGACCACAGCGAACCGCTTCCATCTGGTCCCGCCACGCACCTGGGACTCCATATTTCCTCCTTCTCGGACGTACATCTCCTGGCCCTGGATGCCACCGTCAGCTCGACGGCTCAACCGGGCAGGGATGGGAGAAGTGCTACGTCCTCGGGAAGGAGAGCGCCCGCGCTCGGTGGCGCGTACCGCGCCCGAACAACCGGCGATCACCCCCGAGCGACAACCACTGGTCGCGCCTGACACGCATCACGCACAACCTTGCTGGACAGGCTTCGCCGGATGGACGAAGACCCCCCTGCCCAAGAACCGGCGCCACTGCCGCCGGCTCTGCTCGGTGGGGACCCAGGAACTCCCGCGACCCAACCGGCTGTCGGGGTACGGGAATGGACCGAGCGTGGCCGATCGTGGTGCATTCTCGCCGCCCGCACAAGGGGCTTCGTTACTCGGTAGTAACGGCCGGATAACCGAACAACGACCCGCCGGTCTCGGACAGCGACGCAGGGTGGTGCCCAGTGGCCGGACAAGTCCAGTAATCACCGGACAGAATCCGACAGAACGACGCCTGCGACTTACCCGCAGTAACTGCGGCCGCGATTACCAAGATTTGGTAAAGCGCGGCCGCATTGATGCTCTGTCAGCAAATCTTTCACTCCGGCAACACGTGCCGATGCGTTTAGTGACTGGTCAGAACGGGGCCGCCGCCCCGCCCGAAGCCCCGGTCAGAACAGCGCACGCGCCAACGCCCGGCGCGCCGCCGCCACCCGCGGATCCTCGGCGCCGACGACCTCGAACAGCTCCAGCAAGCGAACCCTTACGGCATCCCGGTCGTCACCCACCGTGCGCTGCACGGTGTCGATGAGCCGTCCGAAGGCGTCCTCGACATGTCCGCCCACCAGGTCCAGGTCGGCGGCGGCGATCTGTGCCTGCGCGTCGGCCGGCTTGTCGGCGGCGTCCTTGCGCACCTGCTGCGGGTCGACCCCCTGCACCCGCTGGAGCAACTCGGCCTGGGCGAGCCCGAGTGTGGCCTCCATGTTCGCCGGGTCCTCGGCCAGCACGTTCTTGTACGCCTGGACGGCACCGGCCAAGTCCCCCGCGTCCAGGGCCTGCACGGCGGCTTCGAGCAACGCGTCGTACGGGCCGACCGGCTCGGCGGGAGCGGTCTGGGCGCCGCCGGGCTCGGCGTCGGGGTCGACGGTGAGGCCGGTGAGACCGAACCGCTGCTCGGCTACGGTGACGAGCTGGTCCAGCGTCTCGCGGATCTGCGCCTCACCGGCCGCCCCCTGGAAGAGCGGCAGCGCCTGACCGGCGACGACGGCGAAGACAGCGGGGATCCCCTGCACGCCGAACTGCTGCATCAGCATCTGGTTGGCGTCGACGTCGATCCTGGCGAGGAGGAACCGCCCGTCGTACTCGACGGCGAGGCGCTCCAGCACCGGGCTCAGCTGCTTGCAGGGCTGGCACCACTCGGCCCAGAAGTCGATGACGACGGGCACCTCGGCGGACCGCTGGAGGACGTCCCGCTCGAACCCCGCCTCATCGACATCGATGACGAGGTCGGCGGGCGACACGGCCCCTCCCCCGCCCTGCCGGGCGGCCTCTGCACGCGCCTGCTCCGCCTTCGCCTTGGCCTCCTGGGCCGCCTTCACCGCGGCGAGGTCGACGACTCCGCTCATGGACATGTTCCGTGGCTGCATGCGTCTATCCTCCCCCGTCCGGCGCGCACTGTGAAAAGCGGTGTGAAAGCCGGGCTCGCCCGGCCATGATTTCGACGCCGGGTCCCCACCCCACGTCAGTGGTCGTCGCTTTCGCTACGAGTCGTAGCGTAATGGCATCGAGTGCCTCTCGGACACCACCCCCCGGTGATCTCCCTCACGACCTCACACAATCCCCCGATATCACGGCGATATGGTCGGGGCATGCAGAGCCGCACCCCCGCCACCCGCCCCGGCCGCCCGCGCAGCGCGGCCGCGGCCACGGCGATCCTGGCGGCGACGCGGGAGGCTCTGGTCGAACTGGGCTGGTCCAAGCTCACCCTGGGAGACGTGGCCGCGCGCGCGGGGGTTGCGAAAACGACCATTTATCGCCGGTGGCCTGGCAAGAACGAGCTGGTCGTCGACGCGGTGGCGGAGCTCTTCGACGAACTGGAACTCCCCGACCGGGGCTCCCTGGCCGCCGACATCGAGGGTGTGGTCCTGCAGTTCGCGACGATCCTGGACCGCCCCGAGGCCAGGAGCGGCCTGATGGCGGCGGTGGCGGAGTCGACGCGGGACGAGGCGCTGCGGGAACGCATCCGTGAGTCGATCGTCGAGCGCCAGAAACGCCTGGTCCTCCAGGGCCGCACCCGCGCCCAGGCACGTGGCGAGCTGCCCCCCGAGTCCGGCCCCGCGGACGCCGCCCGCACGGTCGACCTCATCTTCGACGTCGTCGCCGGCGCGGTGGTGCACCGCACGCTGGTCAGCGGCCGCCCGGCGGACGAGGAGTGGGTACGCGGCTTCACCCAGGTACTGCTGCTGGGCCTGAGTGGTGCGGCCGCGCACCCTGTCGATCCCTGAGAGGCCCGAGAGGCCCGAGAGGAAGGGACCTCAGAAGCCCGCCGGCTCCGTGTACACCCCCCACTCGTCCCGCAGCACCCCGCAGATCTCACCGAGGGTCGCCTCGGCGCGGACCGCATCCAGCATCGGCTCGATCATGTTGGCGCCGGTCCGGGCGGCGGACAGCATCGCGTCGAGGGCCGTCCGGACCGCCGACTCGTCCCGCGCCGTGCGGCGCTCGGAGAGCACCCGTACCTGCTCGCGCTCCACCTCGTGGCTCACCCGCAGGATCTCCAGGTCGCCGGTGACGGAACCGGTGTGGGCGTTGACGCCCACGACCCGCTTGTCACCCTTCTCCAGCGACTGCTGGTACCGGAACGCCGACTCCGCGATCTCCCCGGTGAACCAGCCGTCCTCGATCCCGCGCAGGATGCCGGAGGTGATCGGCCCGATCGGGTGCTGCCCGTCCGGGTGTGCCCGCAGGCCCCGTTCCTTTATCTGCTCGAAGATCTTCTCGGCGTCCGCCTCGATCCGGTCGGTCAGCTGCTCGACGTACCAGGCACCGCCCAGCGGATCGGCCACGTTGGCGACGCCGGTCTCCTCCATGAGGACCTGCTGGGTGCGCAGGGCGATCTCGGCGGCCTGCTCGGAGGGGAGAGCGAGGGTCTCGTCGAGGGCGTTGGTGTGCAGCGAGTTGGTCCCGCCGAGGACGGCCGCGAGCGCCTCCACGGCCGTACGGACGACGTTGTTGTACGGCTGCTGCGCGGTCAGCGAGACACCGGCGGTCTGGGTGTGGAAGCGCAGCCACTGGGCCTTGTCGGTCTGCGCGCCGTACACGTCCCGCATCCAGCGCGCCCAGATCCGGCGGGCGGCCCGGAACTTGGCGATCTCCTCGAAGAAATCGACGTGCGCGTCGAAGAAGAAGGACAGGCCGGGGGCGAACACGTCCACGTCCAGCCCGCGCGACAGGCCCAGCTCGACGTACCCGAAGCCGTCGGCGAGGGTGTACGCCAGCTCCTGCGCGGCCGTCGCCCCGGCCTCGCGGATGTGGTAGCCGGAGACGGACAGCGGCTTGTAGGCGGGGATGCCGGCCGCGCAGTACTCCATGAGGTCGCCGATGAGGCGCAGGTGCGGCTCGGGCTGGAAGAGCCACTCCTTCTGGGCGATGTACTCCTTGAAGATGTCGGTCTGGAGGGTGCCGTTGAGCACGCCCGGGTCGACGCCCTGGCGCTCCGCCGCCACCAGGTACATGCAGAAGACGGGGACGGCGGGACCGCTGATGGTCATGGACGTCGTCACGTCGCCCAGCGGGATGTCCTGGAACAGGACCTCCATGTCGGCGGCCGAGTCGATGGCGACACCGCAGTGCCCGACCTCGCCCAGCGAGCGGGAGTCGTCGGAGTCGCGGCCCATGAGCGTCGGCATGTCGAAGGCGACCGAGAGTCCGCCGCCGCCGTTGCGGAGGATCATCTTGTAGCGCTCGTTGGTCTGCTCGGCGTTCCCGAACCCGGCGAACTGCCGGATGGTCCACGTCCGCCCCCGGTAGCCGGTCGGATACAGCCCGCGCGTGAAGGGGTACTCCCCGGGCCACCCGATCCGCTCGAAGCCCTCGTACCTGTCTCCCGGCAGGGGCCCGTACACCGGCTCCACGGGATCCCCGGAGAGCGTGGTGAAATCCGCCGTGCGCTTGCGCGCGGCGTCGTACCGGGCCTGCCAGCGACGGCGGCCCTCCTCGATGGCGTCAGCGTCCATACCTTTGAATTTACTAGGACGTCCTAGTAAATGTCGATGGGAGAACCGCCGTACGCGTCGGTACGGCGGTTGCGTCAGGCGTTGGCGACGGCCGGCGCCGGCCCGTTGACCAGCGGTTCGACCTCGGCGGTGACCTTGCGCTCGACGAAGAAGGCGGCGAAGGGAATCGTCCCGGAGAGCAGCACCCACAGCAGCTTGCCGAACGACCACTTGGCCTTGGAGCCGAGGTCGAAGGCGAAGACCAGGTAGATGATGTAGAGGAAACCGTGGACCTGGGAGACGGCGAAGGTGACGTCCTCGCCCTTGTCGAAGCCGTACTTGAACACCATGCAGGTGCACAGCACGAGCAGCATGACGGCGGTGACGTAGGCCATCACCCGGTAGCGGGTCAGGACGCTCTTCTTCATGCGTACGAGCGTAACCACCCGTTCCGGTAGATCTTGCCCCGGGCCCCGGGTCAGCTCTCTTCGAAGTCGTGTGCCGCCACTCGCAGGGGCCGCAGCATCGCGAAGATCTCCGCGCACTCCTCGGCGTCGTACACCCCGAGTCCGAAGTCCATGGCCATCAGGTCGCGGGTGGCCGCCTCGACGACCTCCCGGCCCTTCCCGGTGATGGAGGCGAGCGTGCCGCGCCCGTCGTTGGGGTTGGGCCGCTTGGCGACCAGGCCGGACCTGACCAGCCGGTCGACGGTGTTCGTCACGGACGTGGGATGCACCATGAGCCGCTCGCCGATCTTGGACATCGGCAGCTCGCCGGCCTTGGAGAAGTTGAGCAGCACCAGCGCCTCGTACCGCGCGAACGTCAGCCCGTACGGCTTGACCACGGAGTCGACCTCGGCGAGCAGGATCTGCTGTGCGCGCATGATCGAGGTGATGGCGGCCATGGACGGCACGTTTCCCCAGCGCTGCTTCCAGAGTTCGTCGGCGCGCGCGATGGGATCGAAGGGAAGACTGAGCGGCTTCGGCACGCGACCGACCTTACCGGCCGGTCACATGCCGGTCAGCCCTGTCTCGCCTTTCGGTCGGGCCGCCTACTCGGCCACCAGGTCCCTGATCCGGAAGACGGACGTCGACCGGTCGTCGTGCAGGCAGGCGTTCATCGGTCCGACCAGGGCCTGGTGATCGGGGTCGGTCCGCCACCGCTGGACTGACTCCAGGCTCTCCCACTCGCTGGTGAGCAGCCACCGGGCGGGATCGTCCAGGGAGCGGCACAGCTGTTCGCCGAGGTGTCCGGGGAAGCGCTCGGCGCGTTTCAGTACGGACTGGTAGGAGTCCACGAAGTCGGTCTCGCGTCCCTCCCGCACGTGGAGCAGTCGCATGACGCGCACACGTTCCATGGGTTGCACGGTGCTCCCGTCAGGACGGGTCGAGGACGACCGGGAGTTCCGCCAGCCCGCGGAAGGCGGGGAACGGCACGGTCATCCAGCGCGCCTCCTCCGGTGCCACGGCCAGGGTCATACGCGGGTAGCGGGCGAAGAGCGCGGTGAGGGCGAGCTGCATCTCCAGCCGGGCGAGCGGCGCGCCGATGCAGTAGTGCGGGCCGTAGCCGAAGGCGAGATGGGTCGCCTGGACGTTCGGGCGCTGGACGTCCATCTCGTCGGGCGCGGCGAACATCTCCGGGTCGCGGTTGGCCCCGGTGATCGAGATCTGGACGAGCGCACCCTTGGGGATGAGCGTGTCCCGGATCACGATGTCCTCCTTCGCGTGGCGGAAGGTGGAGTTCTCCACGGAGGTCTCGAACCGGAAGATCTCCTCGATGGCCGCGTTCATGGAGTTCGCGTCCCGGAGCGCCAGTTCCTTCTGGTCCGGCCGGCTGAGCAAGTGGTAGACGGCGTTGCCGATCTGGTACGCCGTCGACTTGTGGCCCGCGAAGAGGAGGACCCACGCCGTCGAGACGAGTTCGTGGTCGGTGAGCGCGCCTTCCTGGTCCTGGGCCGTGACGAGGGCGCTGAGCAGACCTCCGTCGGGTTCCTGCCGCTTTCGCGCGCACAGGTCGACGAGATAGTCGCGCAGATTTCCCTCGGCGATTTCCAGCTTCTTTCGTGCCTCCGGCCCGAAACCGGTCTGCGCGACGGTGGCGGACCATTCCTGAGCCTGCTTGCGCTCGTTCTCCGGGACGCCCAGGAGTTCACAGATCACATGCAGTGGCAGCGGGAAACAGAACTCCGGGAGCAGGTTCACCGCGCCCGACTTCGGGCAGGCATCGAGCAGTACGTCGGTGATCTGCTGGACGCGCGTCCGCAGCGATTCCACCCTTTTCGGAGTGAAGGTGCTGCCGACGATTCTCCGGAGCCTGGTGTGCTTCGGGGGGTCCGAGAAGAGCATGTTGTCGTCCAGCGCGATCGACGAGTCGCCGAAGATTCGGTGGTAGGCGTCGATGGCGCCGTACATGTCCTTGCTCAGCCGCGGATCGGCCAGGGCGGCCCGGGCGTCGTCATAACGCGTGATGAGGTACGTCTCGACACCGTGCGGCGGCGACAGCGGGCAGACCGGCGCGTTCTCCCTGAGCGTGGCGTACACGGGATGCGGGTTGGCCCGAAACTCCCGGGTGCAGTTCGAGGCCGCGGCCGCGGCCTCCTCGGGCGAGAGTGCCTCGGATTCCTCGGATGCGAATGCTTGCGTCATGACTGGTCCCCGGGTTCGGCGTGAATTTCCGTGGTCGGAGCCACAGTTTCCCGGGCGACACCGCGTCGCAAACGGTGCTGGTCCATATGGGTCGGCTCGCCGGATGACGTGTGTGTGGCAGTCCTCCTTGGTAAACATCGTCGACGTGAGCGGACACGAAGCGGAATCTGTACCAGTTCTCATCGTCGGCGGCTCCCTGGTGGGTCTTTCCACTTCGGTCTTCCTGGGGCGCCTCGGAATTGAGCACATGCTCGTGGAGCGGCATGCCGGGACATCCACGCACCCGCGCGGCCGCGGCAACAACGTGCGCACCATGGAGATTTACCGGACCGCCGGACTGGAGTCACGCATCCGGGAGGCGGCCCGCGTTCTCGCCGGGAACGACGGCATTCTGCAGGTGGACAGACTCACCGGGACGCAGCGCCGCTGGATCATCGGCGACATCTCCGGAGGCATGGACATCTCCCGGGTGAGCTCCGCCGACTGGTGCCTGTGCAGCCAGAACGACCTCGAACCGGTGCTGTTGGAGTACGCCCGCGAGCAGGGTGCCGACGTCCGCTTCAACTCGGAGATGCTCTCCTTCACGGAGCACGCGGACGGCGTACGGGCGCAGATCAGGAACCGGGAATCAGGCGAGACCCACACGGTGGACGCCGAGTACCTGGTGGCCGCCGACGGCCCCCGCAGTCCCGTCCGCAACCACCTGGGGATCGGCCAGTCGGGGCCGGGAGAGCTGTTCCACAACGTCAGCGTGACGTTCCGCAGCAAGACCCTGAAGAACCACGTCGGGGACCGGCGATTCGTCGTCTGTTACGTCACCGACCCGCAGGGCGAGGGCGCCTTGCTGCCGGTGGACAACAAGGAGCGATGGGTGATCCACGTTCCCTGGTACCCCGACCGGGGCGAGGAGCTGGAGGACTTCACCGACGAGCGGCTGGCGGCACACATCCGCGCCGCCGTCGGCACACCGGACATCGACGTCGAGATCACCGGCAAGGCCCCCTGGCACGCCTCGAAGCGGGTCGCCGACAGCTACGGCGCCGGCCGCGTCTTCCTGGCCGGCGACTCGGCCCACGAGATGCCGCCCACCGGGGCGTTCGGCTCCAACACCGGCATCCAGGACGCCCACAACCTCGCCTGGAAGCTCGCCGCGGTGCTGCACGGCTGGGCCTGTCCGTCGTTGCTCGACAGCTACGAGCTCGAACGACGGCCCGTAGCCCTGGCGACCGGCACGCGCGCGTGCGTGCAGGCGGCCGACGAACAGCACCCGGGGTTCAGCCCCGCCGCCGGACGCAACAACGACCCGGCGGACCTGATGACCGTCGCCCTCTGCTACCGGTACGCGTCGAACGCCGTGGTGGGCGCCAGCGCGGAGCAGGCGATCGTCCCCGACACCTTCCAGCTGGGGGGTGAGCCGGGGAGCCGTGCGCCCCACATGTGGGTCATGCGAGGGGACAGCAGGATCTCCACGCTCGACCTGTACGAGCGTTCCTTCGTGCTGCTCGCCGGGTCCGGCGGGCAGAAGTGGCGCAGCGCCGTGGAGAAGGCCTCCTTGAACCTGGGCGTCCCGGTCGAGGCGTATCTCGTGGGAACGGGACCCGACCACGACCTCGCCCCCGACACGGACGCCGACTGGGCGGAGCTGCACGGCACGGCCGAGGACGGTGCCCTGCTCGTACGCCCGGACGGATTCGTCGCCTGGCGGGCGGACGCCGCGATGCCGGACGCCGATCGCGTGCTGACGAACGTGCTGCAGAGCGTGCTCTGCCGCGACTGAACACCCTCTCCACACCCCACGACGAGGACGTTGTTATGACCCTTGCCGGACGCATCGACGTCCATCACCACTTCACCGCCCCGGCCTGGCTGGACTGGGCGGAGTCCCGAGGCGTCGTCAGCCGCGAGAAGCTCCCCTGGTGGACCCGCTGGGACCTGAACGCGGCGCTGGAGGTCATGGACAAGACGGGCATCGCCACCTCCGTCATGACCGTCGCGATGCTGGGCCGGCTGCGGGAGCGCGCCGAGCGCCAGGAGAGCGCCAGGGTCGCCCTGCGGGCCGCGGCCGACGTCGTCGAGGCCAACCCCGCCCGCTTCGCCTTCTTCACCCCGGTCTTCCTCGACGACCTGGAGCTCTCCTCGTGGAGCGTGCGCCACGGTCTCGACGAGCTCGGGGCGATCGGGGTGAGCACCCGGACCAGTGTCAACGGTGTCTTCCTCGGTGACGAGTCGCACGACCGTCTGCTGCGGGAGCTGAACGACCGGTCGGCGGTCATCAGCACGCACCCCATGGAGGTGGCGGCCGGCAAGGACGGCGCCGAGGGGCTGCCTGGGATGCCGCCGTTCGTGTGCGACTTCCTTCAGGACACCACGCGTGCGGCCATCAACCTCATCAGGAACGGCACCCTGGACCGCTATCCGAACCTCAGCTTCATCCTGCCGCACGGAGGGGGCTTCCTCCCCTACATGGCCACCCGGCTCGACCTCTTCGGCGGGCGGCTCAACCCCCCGATCGAGCCCGGCCGGGTCCGTGACTACCTCCACCGGTTCTACTTCGACACCGCCGGCCCCATGTCGCCCTCGGCCACGCCGACCCTGCTGGCCACGGTCGACCCCGACCGCATCCTCTTCGGCACCGACTGGCCGCCCACCCCGGCGCACGTCATCGTCGACAGCGTGACACCCGCGCTGGACAGCGACCCCTTCCTCTCGGAGCGGCAACTGCAGGCCATCAACCGGGAGAACGCGCTGCGGCTGATGCCGGGGCTCGCGCGTTCGTAGCGCTCACGCAAC
The DNA here is from genome assembly GCF_041261225.1 of Streptomyces sp. V4I8. Taxonomy (GTDB): domain Bacteria; phylum Actinomycetota; class Actinomycetes; order Streptomycetales; family Streptomycetaceae; genus Streptomyces. The sequence continues at coordinate 6,966,427 of NZ_JBGCCN010000001.1, read as the reverse complement.
CGCGGAACTCGCACGACAAGGGCCGCCGCCCGCGCCGAGGAAGCGCGGGCGGCGGCCCTTGTCGTCCGGCTTCCCCGTGGTCAGCGTTCCCACTGGTAGAAGCAGCGCGCCATGGCGTCCTTCGGACTCCGCCAGGTCTCGGGGTCGTAGGGACTGACGAAGGCTTCGAGCCGCTTGCTGATGTCGACGAACTCGGGGTGTCCGGCCACCTTCGCGATGGCGGGTCCCGGGTCCTGCTCGGCCTCGATGAAGTGCATGTACACATCGCCGAACTGGAACAGGGAGCGCTTGGTCACCCCGACGAGGTGCGGGAGTTCGCCGCGGTCGGAGGCCGCGAAGACGTCGGCGATGTCCTTGGCCGACTGCGGGGCCATCCTGGCGACGATCAGTGCGTGGTGCATGCGTCCTCCACACGCTTGCGGATGAGCTCCATCTGGATGGGCGAGTTGCGGTTGATGATCTCCGTCATCCCGGCGTCGTCGACCGGGGCGTCGGGCTTCATGGCGAAGTCCTGCGTCCAGTGCATCCGGGTGCCGCGGGGGGTCTCCTCGTACTCCCACACGATGTTCATGTACTCGAAGGGGCCGGTCTCGACCCGGCGGGCACGGACGATGAGCTTCTCGCGGTCGGCGACCCGTTCCGACACCCAGCTCCACACCTTGCCGTTCTCGTCGGGGTGCATGGTCAGGCGGAAGGTCACCGTGTCGCCCTCGCGGGAGAGCACCTCGCAGGAGGCGTACTCGCTGAACAGCTGGGGCCAGCGGTCCAGGTCGTTCGTCATGTCCCAGACGAGGTCGACGGGTGCGGCGATGGTGATCTCGTTCTCGGTGTGTCCGGCCACTTCAGGCTCCTGTCGTGAGGGCGCCGTTGACGAGGTCGAGGAAGGCGCGGGGGCTCTTGCAGCGCTCGGCGTCGGTGGGCAGCGCCTGGCCGTGCCGGTTCTCCAGCTCGCCCACGATGCCGAGCAGGCCGAGCGAGTCCAGCCCGAACTCGCCGAAGGGTGTGTCCACCCGGCGTTCGAGTTCCTGCGGGTCGACGGTCACGCCGGCGGCCGTCTTCATCAGGGCGGCCAGGTCCTCGACGGTCACTTGGGTCACGTCCGTGGTCATACGGGTTCTCCTTGTTGTTCTGTCAGACGGCGCTTGCGGGGCCGCGACGCAACACGAGCGCCGCGTTGGAGCCCATGAGTCCCCGGCTGAGGACCAGGGCGGTGCGGAGCTCGGCCGGGCGGGCCTCGGCGGTCACCAGGTCGATGTCGTGGCAGATGTCGAAGACGCCCGGCGTCGGCGGTATCTGCCCGTGCTCCATGGCCTGCACCGCGGCCACGATGTCCAGCAGGGGTGCCCCGCAGTACGACCGCCCGATACCGGTCTTGGGGGCGGTCACCGGCACGCGGGTGCCGTGCGGGCCGAGGGCGTCGGCGAGGGCGAGCGCCTCCGCACGGTCCGCCTCGGGTACGCCCATCGCGTCGGCGAAGACCACGTCGATCTCCTCCGGTGCGCAGCCGGCCTCGTCGAGGGCGCCGCGAATGGCGTGCGCGAGGCCCTCCCGCGACCGGTCCCAGCGCGAGGCGCCGGTGAAGGTGGCGGCGTGTCCGGCCACGGTGGCCCGGATGGACACCTCCCGGCGCCGGGCCCGTTCCAGGTCCTCCACGACCAGTACGGCGCCGCCCTCGGCGGGTACGAAACCGCAGGCCGCCGAGGTGAAGGGGCGGTAGGCGCGGGTCGGGTCCTCGACGGTGCTGAGCTCGGGGTAGCCGAGCTGGCAGACCCCCGAGTAGGGGGCGAGCGGCGCCTCGGCGGCCCCGACCACGACCACGTCAGTCCCCCGGTGCACGGCCCGGGCGGCGTGCGCGACGGCGTCCAGGCCGCCCGCCTCGTCGCTGGCCACCACCCCGCAGGGGCCCTTGAAGCCCTTGCGGATGGAGATCTGGCCGGTGCTGGCCGCGTAGAACCAGGCGATGGACTGGTACGGCCCGACGAACCGGGATCCCTGTCCCCACAGCTTCTGCAGCTCCCGCTGGCCGAACTCACCGCCGCCGGACCCGGCCGCGGTCACCACACCGACGGAGTACGGCGAGTCGGCGGCGCTGCTGCTCAGCCCCGCGTCCTGCAGCGCGGCGTCGACGGCGGCCAGCGCGAAGTGGGTGAACTTGTCGGTCTGGACGAGGAAGGTCTCCTCGATGAGCGCCGACGGGTCGAATCCCCGGACCTCGCCGGCGACCCGCAGCGGAAGGTGCTCGCAGCCCTCCCGGGTGACCCGGTCCAGTACGCTCGCGCCCTCCTTGACGGACTTCCAGTAGGTGTCCGCGTCCAGGCCGTTGGGTGCGACCACACCGAGGCCGGTGACCGCGGTGGGCCGGGTGCGTTGACCGCTCATCGTCGTCTCCTCCCACTCGGCCCCGTCAGGAGCACCGCGGACTGGAACCCGCCGAAGCCGCTGCCCACGGAGAGCACGTTGTCGAGCCTGCGCGGGCGGGCGGTGCGCGGGACGTAGTCCAGGTCGCACTCGGGGTCCGGGGTCTCGTAGTTCGCTGTCGGCGGGACCACCTGGCGGGCCAGCGCGAGCACACAGGCGACGACCTCGATCGCGCCGATCGCGCCGAGCGAGTGGCCCACCATGGACTTGATGGAGCTCATGGGCGTGTCGTAGGCGTGGGCGCCCAGCGACTTCTTGACCGCTGCGGTCTCGTGCCGGTCGTTCTGGCGGGTGCCCGAGCCGTGCGCGTTGACGTAGTCGATCTCCGTGGGGTCCACGCGCGCGTGGTCGAGGGTGTCGTCGATGGCCCGGGCCATCTCCAGGCCCTCGCAGGTCAGTCCGGTCATGTGGTAGGCGTTGCCGAAGGTGGCGTAGCCGCCGATCTCGCAGTAGATGTGCGCGCCGCGCGCGCGGGCGTGCTCCAGCTCCTCCAGGACGAGTACGGCGGCGCCCTCACCCATGACGAAGCCGTCGCGCCGCGCGTCGAAGGGGCGGGAGGCGTGTGCCGGGTCGTCGTTGTTGGGTGACGTGGCCTTGATGGCGTCGAAGCAGGCCATGGTGATCGGGGAGATCGGGGAGTCCGAGGCCCCGGCTATGCAGATGTCGGCGCGGCCCTCCTCGATGGTGTGGAAGGCGTAGCCCACCGCGTCGAGTCCGGAGGTGCAGCCGGTGGACACGGTCTGCACCGGGCCCTGGGCGCCGAACCGCTCCGCGACGTCGGCCGCCAGTGTGCTGGGCGAGAACGCCCGGTGCAGCTGCGGGTCGGCGGCGCGGTGGTCGACGTCCCAGCGCTGTCCCCGTTCGCTGACCAGGACGTAGTCGTGCTCGAGTCGGGTCGTGCCGCCCACCGCGCTGCCCAGGGACACGGCCACCCGCCAGGGGTCCTCGGCACCGAAGTCGACACCGCTGTCGGCCACGGCCTCCTGGGCGGCGACGAGGGCGAACTGTATGTACCGGTCGGCGCGTTCGACGACGTCGGTGTCGAGGCCGTGCGCGAGGGGGTCGAAGTCGCACTCGGCGGCTATCCGGGACCGCAGGCCCTCGGGGTCGAACAGGGTGATGCCGCGGGTCGCGGTGCGGCCGTTCGAGAGGAGGTCCCAGAACGCCGACACCCCGATGCCGCCCGGGGCGACCACGCCTATGCCGGTGACCGCCACGCGCCGGGTCATGACAGCACCCCTGGGCGTTCCGGCTGCGCACCCTCCCCCTGGACGAGCGGGTACGCCTGGACGTCGTCGCTGATCTCCGGGGCCTCGGTGTCGACGTGGCCGAGCTTGGGGTTCGGCGCGAGGGGGCCCAGATGGAAGACCATGCGGGCTTCCTCGTCGCCGACGTTGCGGAAGCGGTGCCGCATGTCGATGGGGATCATGAGGCCCTGGTCGGAACGGAGGGGAAACGTTTCTCCGTCGAGATCGACCTCCAGCCGGCCCTCCACGACGTAGATGAACTCCTCGGAGTACGGGTGGTAGTGCTCGCTGATGCGTTCGCCCGGCCGGATGATGGCCAGGCCCATGAAGCCGCTCGTGGCACCCACCGTGACAGGGGTGAGCAGGGTGCGCAGGTCGCCGCCGCGCTTGCGGTTGGGCTCGATCTCTTTGAGGTCCACGACGCGCGGGCGCATCTTGTCCATGGTCTGTCTCCAGGTCGTTCGGTGGGGTGTGGGTCCCCGTGCGGGTCCCTGGGCGGGCCCCTGTGCGGTCAGGACTGCGCGGCCCTGCGGTCGGTGATCAGCGCCATGTCGGCGTGGGTCAGGAGGCGGGTCGCCTCCCGGTCGCGCCTGAGCGGTCCCTCGACGCCGAGGGCGTCGCCGTCGAGCAGCCGTGCCAGGACGGCGGCCTTCCTCGGGCCAAGGATGCCGAGCGCCATGACCGGATCGGCTTCGGGATCACCCCGTACGTCGATGAGGCGGACGACGATGTCCCCCCGCTGGAAGACGGTGCTGCGGTGCACGGGGCCGGCCGGGTCGGCCGCCGCGGTCTCGTCCTGGCGGGAGAGGAGCCGGGCCACCGCCATGCCGCAGCCCTCTTTGGCCGGGTAGTAGAGGGCGTGCCGCGTGAGGCCGGCCGGTTCCGGGCCGCCGCGCGCCACGTGGTGGACGGGCGGCATGGCGGCGCGGGCGAAGAAGGTCCGTGCGGACTCGGGGTCGGTGAGATCCCGGTGCTGCTCCAGATGCGGGTTGAGGGCCTCTTCGACGGCCCGGATCTCGGGCTGGCGGGAGACGTGGCGCAGCGCCGTCGTCAGGTCGCCCTCGACCTCGACGGTGCGTACGACCCGGTTGCCGTGCATGAACAGGGTGGTGCGGCGCAGGCGGGTGGTCTCGTTGACGCGGGCCTCGGGCGGGGCGTAGCCGGCGAGGATCTCGGCGACCTTGGACTCTGAGCCGGGCTTGACGGTGAAGGTCAGGGCATGGCGGATTACCCCGTCGCCCCTCCGTACGTCCTTCTGGAGTCCGCCGGTGTGGGGGCGGGCGCCGCCGGTCTCGCGGGCTCCCCCTGTCTCACGAGCGCCGCCGGTCTCGCGGACGATGCCGTACCGCAGCGAGCGGAGCTCGCGGGCGCAGCGTGTCAGGGGCCGGACCGTCTCGATGTGCTCGTCGCTGTTCACCCAGGCGTGGTACGGCGGGGCGGTGGCCCATTCGCTCGTGATGAGCCACTGGGACGGGTTCTCCACGGACTGGCACAGTTGGTCACCGAGGTGACCGGGAACCGACGCGACGCGGTCGCGCATCTGCTCGTACGCGTCCAGGAACTGTTGCTCGGCGCCTTCGTGAAGGTCGACCAGCAGAAGGACTCGCATCCTGGAGCCGTCGAACGCCGACTGGGATGTGTAGGGCGAAGTGGTCATCCGGCAGACCCTTCCTTCGCGGGAGCAAGCGGCGGCCGTCCTCGTCCACCAGCGCGAACGCGGGTTCCGGCCCTGAGCCTTCATCGTGGGTCAGGGCATAGGGGTCCGCGAGCCGCGCGGGCCAATTGAGGGAACTGGGCGCGAAGGGGTGCCCGGCGGGTTTCGACGCCTTGTCAGGCGGGGGCCGGGGGGTGGCATGTGGCTTGGGTGGGGCGCGGGTTGGTGGGGGTGCGGGGGTGGGGGTGCGCGGACATGCCTGCGGCGGCCCGTCTCGGTGAGTGGGGGCTGGTCGCGCCCACGCGGCGGTAGCCGCACATTCGACACAGCCCCGCGCCCCTGAGGTGCCTGCGGCGGCCCGTTGCGGTGTGTGGGGGTTCGCGTAGCGCGTGCGGGTGGTGGGTGGGTCGGGGCCGCGTCGGGGGGTGTCCGTCCTCGGTCCGGTGGCTGGCGTACTGCCGGGAGGTGCTGTTTCTTGACACCGGACTCTGCGGGCGGACACCCCCCGACGCGTCCCCTCACCGCCGTACGCGGCTGCCGCTTCGGGCTGAAGTCCCCGGTCGGGCGGGGGACTTGGATACGGCGTCTACTCGGCGAGGTGGCGCTCTACCGTCTCCACCTTGGAGGTGAGGGCGTCGGTCACGCCGGGGCGGATGTCGGCCTTGAGGACCAGGGAGACGCGGGGGGCGCGGGCCTCTACGGCGGCCACGGCTCGTCTGACCACGTCCATGACCTCGTCCCAGTCGCCCTCGATGGAGGTGAACATCGCGTCGGTGCGGTTGGGCAGGCCGGACTCGCGGACCACGCGGACGGCGTCGGCGACGTACTCCCCCACGTCCTCGCCGACGCCGAGGGGCGTCACGGAAAACGCGACGATCATGCGTTGACGATTCCTTCCTGGCGGGCGCGGGAGGCGATGACCGCGTCCTCGGCCTCGCGCTTGAGCTTGCGGTCGGCGAAGAAGCCGCCGGTCGGCAGGACGGAGAGGACGAAGTAGAGGGCCGCGGTCTTCAGGGGCCACTTGGCGCGGTTCCAGGCGTCCGCCCAGAAGATCACGTAGAGGATGAAGAGGATGCCGTGGACCGCGCCCATCACGGGTACCGCGTTGAAGTCCGTGGTCCGCTTCAGTACCGAGCAGACGAGCAGGAGCAGGAACGACACCGCCTCGGGGGCCGAGACGAGGCGGAGGCGGCGGAGGGCGGTGGCGGTCTTGATGTCCACGGGTCACCTTCGGTGGGATCGGTGGGAGAGAAGGGCGCTTGTGAACGCAAGCACAAACGCTCGCCCATTGTGGCAAACGTTTGGGGGTGGATGCGGGCGGGGGTCGGCCCTCAGGGTGCCGTCAGGGGTGAAGTCCACCCTCAGGATCTGTTGGCGGCGGGCGCCGCGGGCTACCTTCGCCCCGTGGCGATGTTCCGACTTCAGGGAAGCAAGGTGCTCGCCGTCGACATGACCGGGGACGCCGTGAAGGCGAAGAACGGCTCGATGGTCGCGTACGACGGGCAGATGGCCTTCAAGAAGATGAGCGGTGGCGGTGAGGGGCTGCGTGGCATGGTGACGCGGCGCCTGACCGGTGAGCAGATGACGGTGATGGAGGTGAAGGGCCACGGGACGTGCTGGTTCGCGGACCGGGCCTCCGAGATCAATCTCGTCAACCTCCAGGGCGACAAGCTGTACGTGGAGTCGAGCAATCTGCTGGCCACCGATGCGGGGCTGCGGACGGGGACCAGCTTTACGGGGATGCGTGGCGCCTCGCAGGGCAACGGGCTGTTCACGACCACGGTCGAGGGGCATGGGCAGGCGGCGATCATGTCGGACGGGCCGGCCGTGGTGCTCCGGGTCAGTTCGCAGTATCCGTTGACCGTCGATCCGGGGGCCTATGTGGCCCATCAGGGGAATCTGCGGCAGTCCTTCCAGTCCGGTGTGACCTTCCGCACGCTCATGGGCGAGGGCGGCGGCGAGGCCTTCCAGATCCGGTTCGAGGGGGACGGGCTGGTGTACGTACAGCCGAGCGAGCGGAACACGATCGCGGGGGACGTGTGAGATGGGCTTCCGTGAGGTCAACTCCAAGATGGTCGAGGCCGTGGTCGTGCCCGGGCAGCGGCTGTTCAGTCAGCGCGGGGCGATGCTCGCCTACAAGGGGGAGGTGTCCTTCACCCCGAACACGGCCGGCGGCCAGGGCGGGATCATGTCGATGATCGGGCGCCGGGTGGCGAACGAGGACACCCCGCTGATGAGCGTCGAGGGCAGCGGCACCGTGCTCTTCGGGCACGGCGGCCATCACATCCAGGTGATCAACCTCTCCGGCGACACCCTGTGCGTGGAGGCGGACCGCCTTCTCGCCTTCGAGGGCACGCTCCAGCAGGGCACGATGTTCCTCGGCTCGCAGGGCGGCGTCATGGGCATGGTCCGGGGCCAGATCAGCGGGCAGGGGCTGTTCACCACGACCCTCAAGGGGCACGGGGCGGTGGCTGTCATGGCGCATGGCGGGGTCTTCGAGATTCCGATCACCCCGGAGCGGCCCGTCCACGTCGATCCCCAGGCCTATGTCGCCCACCACGGCGACGTGCGCAACAAGCTGTCGACGGCGTTGGGCTGGCGGGACATGGTGGGGCGCGGCTCCGGCGAGGCCTTCCAGCTGGAGCTCAGCGGGAGCGGTGCGGTGTACGTCCAGGCGTCGGAGGAGAAGCTGTGAGCCCCTACGGAACCCCCGGCGGCGGAGCCTTGGGCGGCCCCGTCGTCCTGGACCCGACGACGCTGCCCTCCGACGACAACGTCAACGCCTACACCTTCTGCGTGGAGCTCAAGGGGAGCCAGTGGTTCCTGCAGAAGGGGAAGATGATCGCCTACTACGGCTCGATGGAGTTCAACGGCGTCGGGCACGGCCGACTCGACCGTCTTGTCCGTACGTCCTTTCATTCGCCTCTGCACGCGAGCGACTGGGTCGTGGCGGAGGGCTCGGGGAAAATGCTGCTGGCCGACCGGGCCTTCGACGTGAACTCGTACGACCTCGAAGACGGCAATCTGACCATTCGCTCGGGCAACCTTCTCGCTTTTCAGCCAAGTCTCGCCCTCAAGCAATCGATCGTGCCGGGTTTTCTGACACTGATCGGAACCGGAAAGTTCGTGGCCGCATCTAACGGTCCAGTGGTGTTCATGGAACCCCCGATCCGGGTGGACCCGCAGGCCCTCGTCGGCTGGGCCGACTGCCCGTCGCCGTGCCACCACTACGACCATGGCTATATGACCGGCGTAATGGGCGGTCTACGTGCACTGACAGGCCTCGGCGGGGCCTCCGGAGAGGAGCATCAGTTCGAGTTCGTCGGAGCCGGTACGGTCCTGCTCCAGTCGACCGAGACCCTGATGGCCGAGCAGGCCACGGGGGCGGTTCCGCCGGAGGCCGGAGTGCCGGGTGCCGGCGGGACGCACACAGGCCCTTCACAGACGGCCGGGACACAGCGCCTTCCCGGACAGCTGGGAGACCTCCAGCGTCGCTTCGGGCTGTGAGCGGTAGTCTGCGGAGTGTGACATCGAACGTGTGCGCACACAGGGATGTCACAGAAAACCCTCGCTAGTTCGCCTTTCAACTTTTTAGGTAGACTTCATTCATGGAGACCGAGACGGCCACCCACTGGCTGACCGATGCGGAGCAGTGCGCCTGGCGCACCCACCTGGAGGTCAACAGGCTCTTGACGTACCAGCTCGAAAAGGACCTGCAGCCGTTCGGCCTGACAATGAACGACTACGAGATCCTGGTGAATCTCTCCGAGTCCGAGGACGTACGGATGCGGATGAGCGACCTCGCGTCGGCCACCCTCCAGTCCAAGAGCCGCCTCTCCCACCAGATCACCCGGATGGAGAACGCGAACCTGGTCCGGCGTGAGAACTGCGAGTCCGACCGCCGCGGGCTCTACGCGGTCCTCACCGAGCACGGTATGGAGACCATGCAGAAGGTCGCGCCGCATCATGTGGCATCGGTGCGGAGGCACTTCATCGACCTGCTGGCCCCCGAGTCCATGACAGAGCTCGACAAGGCCCTCAAGCCCATCGCGGAGCACCTGCGCGGCCAGCGGGGGCGCCCGTAACCCGGACAGGCCCTAGTTAGCCTGCGGCAGGCGGAGTTCGAACAGGGCTCCGCCCGCCGGCGCCCTGCCCACGGTGAGCGTGCCACCGTGCCGTACGGCGACGTCGCGGGCGATGGCCAGGCCCAGTCCGGCGCCGCCGTCGTCGCGGCTACGGGCCTCGTCCAGCCGTACGAACCGCTCGAAGATCCGCTCCCGGTCGGCCTCGGCCACCCCGTCCCCGTCGTCGGCGACGGCCACCACGGCCCGGTCCCCCTCCTGCCGGACGGTCACGGTGACCGCCGAGCGGGCGTGCCGCCGGGCGTTGTCCAGCAGGTTGGTGAGCACCCGCCCCACCTGCGCCCGTGACCCGGCCACCTCCACGACCCGCGCGTCCACGGTCACGCCCGCGCGCCCCTCGGCCTGTTCGCGGGCGAGCGCGCCCAGGTCGAACCGCGTGTCGCCGGGCCGCTCTCCCGCGTCCAGACGGGCGAGCAGCAGCAGATCGGCCGCGAGGCCCTGGAGCCGTACGGTGTCCTCCACGGCGCCGTCGAGGTCGAGCAACTCGGGGTGGGCGGCGCCCACTTCGAGCTGGGTGCGCAGGGACGCGATCGGGCTGCGCAGTTCGTGCGAGGCGTCCGCGACGAAGCTGCGCTGGCGCTCCACCGAGGTCTGGAGCGCGGCCAGCGTCTCGTTCGTGGTCAGCGCGAGACGGGCGACCTCGTCGTGCGTGTCCGGCACCGGCACACGGCGCGCGAGGTCCTCGGACGCGGTGATCGCGGCCATCTCGGTGCGGATGCCCTCCACCGGGCGCAGGGCGCGCCGGGTGACCAGCCAGGTGACGCCCGCGACGACGGCGAGCAGCAGCGGGAAGCCGATCAGCATGACGGTCAACGCCGTCCGGACGGCGCCCTGTTCGGCGGAGAGGGGCGCGCCCGCGTACACGGTGAGCCGGCCCCGGCCCTCGACCTCGACGTGGACCTTGGCGAAGCGGTAGTCGTCGGTCTCGCCGTCGAGCGTGGCGGTGCCGTTGGTGAAGCTGGTGTGCTCGCTGATCTCGCCCGGTTCGAGGGATTCCAGGGCCGAGTCGTCGTCGGCTTCGTCGTCGGAGTCCTCACCGCTCTCGGCCCGGCCGGGCGAGGTCTGCGGCTGGGGCCGCACCGCCGTGCTGCCGGTGCCGCTGATCCGCTCCAGGTCATCGCTGGCCGCGAGCAGGTTGTGGTTGTCGTCGAGGACCTGGACGGGCTCGTCGTTGTCCACCGACAGCGGCTGGTCGGGCCGCTTGAGGGCGATGTCGGTGGCGACGGCCCGTGCGGTGTGTTCCGCCTCCGTGCCGGCCTGCCCGACCAGGTTGGACCTCAGCGACAGCAGTACGGCGGTCCCGGCCGCGACCAGCGCGACGGCGACCACCAGGGTGGCGGCCAGCGTCGCCCGGGACCGGACGGAACCGAACACAGGGCCCCTCACGGCGTCGCCTCCGCTCTCTCCAGCCGGTAACCGGCCCCGCGCACCGTCCGGATGAGCCCGGCGCTCAGCTTGCGCCGCAGCGTGCTGATGTACACCTCGACGATGTTCGGATCTCCCTCATAGGCGAAGTCCCAGACGTGCTCCAGGATCTCCGCCTTGGACACCACCTCCCCGGCCCGCACCACGAGTTGCTCCAGGACCGCGAACTCCTTGGTGGTGAGGACCACTTCGCCGTCGCCGAGGAAGACCCGGCGGGCGGCGGTGTCGACCTTGAGGTCCCCGTGGACATGCACGGGCGAGGCCCCGGCCCCCTGTCCCCCGCGTCGCAGCAGCGCCTTCACGCGGGCGACGAGGACGACGTACGAGAACGGCTTGGTGAGGTAGTCGTCGGCGCCGGTGTCCAGCCCCTCGGCCTCGTCGTACTCGCCGTCCTTGGCGGTGAGCATCAGGATCGGCACGTCGTGGCCGGCGGCGCGCAGGGCGGCGCAGACGCGGTAGCCGTTCATGCCGGGCAGCATGATGTCGAGGATCACGAGGTCGTACGACCCCTCCGAGGCCCGGTACAGACCCTCCCGGCCGTCGTGGACGACGTCCACGGCGTACCCCTCGGCCGTCAGGCCTTTGGCGAGCGACAGGGCCAGCCGCTTCTCGTCCTCCACGATCAACAGGCGCATGCGTAAAGGTTCGCAAAGCGAAGCTGAAGATCTCTTCAGGGGGCTTCAGGTTCCGCTCAGCGTCGGTTCGGCAGATTGGTCCTCGTCGAAACGAAGTCATACGAACCGACGTGAAACGTGATCACCCGGGAGGGAACCCCATGAAGCGCAACATCGTCATCGCCACCGTCGCCGCCGCGGCCCTGATCGGAGGCGGCACCGTCGCGGCCTACGCGTCCGGTGACGACGACAGCGCACCCACGCAGCGTCAGTCCGGCATCCGGGTCACCGACGACCGGGACGACAGCGCGGAGGACGCGGCGGACGACAAGGCGGACAGGGCGGACGACGCCGCCGACGACCGGGGCGACGACGCCACGGACGACCGTACGGCAGCCGCCGCCAAGGTCACCGCCGACGACGCGATCGCGGCCGCGCTGAAGCACACGCCGGGCACGGCCGTCGCCGCCGACCTGGACGACGACCGCTCGAATGTCTGGGAGGTCAACGTCGTGCAGGGCGACGGCACCGACCACGACGTCCGGGTCTCCGCGGACAACGGCAAGGTCCTCGGCGCCCAGCGCGACGACGATGACGACAACGACGGCCGCGAGGACCTCACCGCGCTGAAGGGCGCGAGCGTGGACGCCCGTGAAGCCGCCGAAGCCGCGGCGGCGAACGGCACCGTCACCGACGTCGACCTCGACGACGACGGCCCCGCGGCCTGGAGCGTGGAGACCACGAAGGGCGAGTGGAAGGTCGACCTCAAGACGGGCAAGGTCACCCAGGACCACGACGACGCCCAGGACGACCGGAACGGTCAGGACGACCGCGACGGCGACGACGACTGACGTCGGGCCCGCTGCACCGCACCTCCGTCCCCCACTGGCTCAGGGGCGCCCCCTCACGGGTGGCGCCCCTCGCCGCCGCAAGCGTGGAAGCCCACGACAGCCGCGGCGGCGACGGCCATCAGGCCGCCCGCACGGCACCCCCGTCCCCCACCTCCCCCATGTCCTCCACCTCAGGGGCGCGCCCGTCACGGGTGGCGCCCCTCGTCACGGCCACGGCCACCGCCGCGAGCAGCGTCACCGCACCGGTCGCCGCGAAGCACCATCCCGTCGGCAGCCGTCCGACCAGCGCCCCGGCGACCGCGGTGCCTGCCGTACCCCCGGCGTTGACGGCGGTGTTCACCCAGGCCCCGGCCTGGACCCGGGCCTCGGGGGCGGCGGCCTCGTCGGCGATGAGATACGCCGTGGTGATCGCCGGGGCCACGAAGAGCCCGGCGACCGCCATGGCCGTCGCGAGTGTGCCGATTCCCGGGGCCAGTCCCGCGCCGAGCAGTGCCAGGCCCAGGCCGGCGGCCAGCAGCGCCAGCCGTTGCCCTGCCGCGATGCGCCACACGACGGCCCCGTTGGCGAGTCCGCCGACGGCGCTTCCGGCCGACAGGGCGGCCAGCACCCAGGCCACGCTCTCACTGCCGTGGCCACGCCCTTCGGCGAACGCCACGACCAGCAGTTCGACGGCCCCCAGCGCGAGCCCGACCCCCGCGGCGGCGATCACGGGCCGCCCGATCCCACGCAGGGCCCGACGCCGGCCCTTGCCGCGCGCCCTCGCCGCCTTCGCGTCGCCGGGCGTCAGATCCCGCACCGGGGGCGAGGCCACGAACCCAGCCGTCCCGGCCGCGATCAGCACCGCTCCGACGACGATCCCGAGCGCCGGCGGGGCGAACCCGACGATCACGCCGACCAGCAACGGGCCCGAGACGAAGAGCAGTTCCTCGGCGACGGCGTCCAGGCTGTAGGCGCGCTGCAGCAGCGCCTTGTCGGGGGCCAGCCGGGCGAACACGGCCCGCATGGTGGGCCCCAGCGGCGGGGTGCAGGCCCCCGCGGCGGCGGTCACGGCGCCCAGCGCGAGCGGCGAGGCGACGCCCGGACGCCAGACGATCACCGTCAACAACCCGAGCAGCGCGGTGTAGGCCGCGACCATCGGCACGAGCGCCCGGCGCGGCCCGAACCGGTCGATCAGGGCCGCTCTCGCGGGCGACAGGAAGACGCTGGTCCCGGAGAACAGCGCCATCACGAAGCCCGCCACCGCGTACGACCCGGTGGCCCGGGTCACGGCGAGCATCACGGCCAGCGGGACGATGCCGTACGACAGCCTGCCCAGCAGGGCGGCGGCGAAGGTGCGGCGGGCGTACGGGATCCGGAGAACGGCGGCATACGAAGGCCGCACGACAGACGTGGAAGACACGGAAGTTCCTCGACTCGAGGCGAAAAAGGGGACGCCGGAACGCCGCGACGGTCACGGCCGAGGGCCGTCCACCGTGCGCGGGCAGGGCGGGCCCTACGCCAAGAGGAGGTACATGGGAATGAACCTAGCAGCGGGGTCCTGGAGTTGACCACGCCGAATCGACGGGAGCCGACCGAGTGCAGGCAGCTGAGCATCGAGGGCCGTCGACGCCGACACGACCACGAGCGCCCCACGCCCGGCCACCCGCACGAGAGACCGCCGGCGCGCGCAAGCCGCTCGTGTGCGCATGCCGCACGAACAGACCCCACGGATCCGGTGCCGAGACGCCGGGCCGGGGACGCTCCTGCGCAAGGGAAACCTCAGCGCGCAACCGAGCGGGCCCTTCGGCCACCCGTACGAAGTGCCTCCGGCCCCCCGGCCGCACGCTCACGGCCGACCGCACAGGCACCTCCCGCCACACCGGCGAGCCACCCACCCGGCCGACCCACCCGAACGGGGCCGCCGACGCACGCCGGCCACGCGCTCACAGCCGACCGCGCCGACAGCCCCCGCCGCGCCGTCGCCGAGACACCCGCTCAGGGTTTGCCACGGAAACTGGACTCAGGCCTGCGTGAGCCCCGCCACCAGTTCGTCGGCCGCCCGGTAGGGATCCAGTTCCCCGGCGACGATCCTCTCCGCCAGTGCGCCGAGGCGGCGGTCGCCGTGGAGGTCGGCGATGCGTTCGCGGAGGGCGGTGACGGCGATGGTCTCGACCTCGCGGGCGGCGCGGGCGCGGCGGCGTTCCGTGAGGACGCCGTGTTCCTCCATCCAGGCGTGGTGCTTCTCCAGGGCCTCCAGGACCTCGTCGACGCCCTCGCCGCGCGCGGCGACCGTCTTGACGATGGGCGGGCGCCAGTCGCCGGGGCCGCGGGACTCGCCGAGGCCGAGCATGTGGTTGAGCTCGCGGGCGGTGGCGTCGGCGCCGTCGCGGTCGGCCTTGTTGACGACGTAGACGTCGCCGATCTCCAGGATGCCCGCCTTCGCGGCCTGGATGCCGTCGCCCATCCCCGGAGCCAGCAGCACCATGGAAGTGTCGGCCTGGGACGCGATCTCGACCTCCGACTGGCCCACGCCCACCGTCTCGACCAGGATCACGTCGCAGCCCGCCGCGTCCAGGACCCGGATCGCCTGCGGGGCGGCCCAGGCCAGACCGCCCAGGTGGCCGCGCGTCGCCATCGAGCGGATGTAGACGCCGGGGTCGGAGGCGTGGTCCGACATCCGCACCCGGTCGCCGAGCAGGGCGCCGCCCGAGAAGGGCGAGGACGGGTCGACGGCCAGGACGCCGACCCGCTTGCCCTGCTTGCGGTATGCCGTGACCAGGGCCGACGTCGACGTGGACTTGCCGACACCCGGCGAGCCCGTCAACCCCACCACATACGCGTTGCCCGTCAGCGGGGCCAGTGCCGCCATGACCTCCCGCAGCTGCGGGGACGCCCCCTCCACCAGGGAGATCAGCCGGGCCACGGCCCGCGGCCGGCCTTCCCTGGCCTGGGCCACCAGGGTGGAGACGTCCTGCATCACAGCTCCGTTCACGAAAGAGGTCCTACAAGGAGAACTCAGGCCTTGGGTACCCGCACGATCAGCGCGTCACCCTGGCCACCGCCACCGCACAGCGCGGCCGCGCCCACGCCGCCGCCGCGCCGCTTCAGCTCCAGCGCCAGGTGCAGGACGAGCCGCGCACCCGACATACCGATCGGGTGCCCCAGGGCGATGGCTCCGCCGTTGACGTTCACCTTTTCCGATGACACTCCGAGGTCCTTCATTGACTGCACCGCGACGGCGGCGAAGGCCTCGTTGATCTCGATCAGGTCGAGGTCGGAGACCTCCAGGCCCTCCTTCTTCAGGGCGTGCGCGATGGCGTTGGAGGGCTGCGACTGGAGGCTGTTGTCGGGACCCGCCACGTTGCCGTGGGCGCCGATCTCGGCGATCCAGTCCAGGCCGAGTTCCTGCGCCTTGGCCTTGCTCATGACGACGACCGCGGCCGCGCCGTCCGAGATCTGGGACGCCGAACCCGCCGTGATCGTGCCGTCCTTCGAGAACGCAGGGCGCAGCTTGCCCAGCGACTCCGCCGTGGTCTCCGCGCGGATGCCCTCGTCCTTGCTGAAGACGACGGGCTCGCCCTTGCGCTGCGGGATCTCGATCGGGGTGATCTCGGCCTCGAAGATGCCGTTCTTCTGAGCGGCGGCCGCACGCTGGTGGGACTGGGCGGCGATCTCGTCCTGCTCGGGGCGCCGGATGCCGAGGCGGGTGTTGTGCTTCTCCGTGGACTCGCCCATGGCGATGTTCTCGAAGGAGTCGGTCAGACCGTCGTACGCCATCGCGTCGATCATCTCGATCGCGCCGTACTTGAAGCCCTCGCGGGACTTCGGCAGCAGGTGGGGGGCGTTGGTCATGGACTCCTGGCCGCCCGCGACGATCACGTCGAACTCGCCGGCGCGGATCAGCTGGTCCGCGAGCGCGATCGCGTCCAGGCCGGACAGACACACCTTGTTGATGGTGAGCGCCGGGACGTTCATCGGGATGCCGGCCTTCACGGCCGCCTGGCGTGCCGGGATCTGGCCCGCGCCGGCCTGCAGCACCTGGCCCATGATCACGTACTGCACCTGGTCGCCACCGATCCCCGCACGGTCGAGGGCGGCCTTGATCGCGAAGCCGCCGAGGTCGGCTCCGGAGAAGGACTTCAGTGAACCGAGCAACCGTCCCATGGGCGTACGCGCGCCCGCGACGATCACAGAGGTAGTTCCAGAAGACATGAGGTGCGATCCCCTTCCAGCTGGACAGCCGAGGAGTGAACGAGGGTTTACTTCGAATGTACTGAGTGGCACTCCGTGCCGTCACCGGGCCGTCGGTGTGATCGCGCGCACGTTGCGTAACCACGTCCGGGGCGCTGCACTGAATTCCATGCTGACGCGAATCGACCACATCGGGATCGCCTGTTTCGACCTGGACAAGACCGTGGAGTTCTACCGGGCCACGTACGGCTTCGAGGTGTTCCACTCCGAGGTCAACGAGGAGCAGGGCGTCCGCGAGGCCATGCTCAAGATCAACGACACCTCCGACGGCGGCGCCTCCTACCTGCAGCTTCTCGAACCCACGCGCCCGGACTCCACGGTCGCGAAGTGGCTCGACAAGAACGGCGAGGGTGTCCACCACATCGCTTTCGGTACGGCGGATGTGGACGGCGACGCCGCCGACATCAAGGGCAAGGGCGTACGCGTGCTGTACGAAGAGCCCCGGCGCGGCTCCATGGGGTCACGAATCACCTTCCTGCACCCCAAGGATTGCCACGGCGTACTGACAGAACTGGTCACTTCGGCGCCTGTTGAGTCACCTGAGCACTGACCCCCGTACATATGGGCCGGTAGGGTTGGGGGCGGTCGCCGCTCAGTCCAGGGTGACCCGGCCCCTCCGTCAAAGGTGGGACCGTTTCCGGGGTCCGGGTTTCGGGGGACGAGGGTGGGGCAACAGCCCGTGCTCCGCCGTTGATCTGACACCATTCCCCGGGGGCCCCGTTCGGCGGATGGACGGTGCTCGTATGGAGAGACTTGCGACCAGGGGACGGATGGGACCGCGCAGTGCGGGGCTACGAACGCCAGGAGCGAGAGCCGGCGGCTGACGTCGACCACCTCTCTCGGTTCGAGGCCGAGATGGATCGGCTGAAGACCGAGCGGGAAAAGGCGATCCAGCACGCCGAGGACCTCGGCTACCAGGTCGAGGTGCTGCGCGCCAAGTTGCACGAGGCGCGGCGCACCATCATGTCCCGGCCGGCCTTCGACGGCGGTGACATCGGCTATCAGGCCGAGCAATTGTTGCGGAACGCCCAGGTCCAGGCCGACCAGCTGCGCCAGGAGGCGGAGCGGGAGCTGAGCCAGGCCCGGGCGCAGACCCAGCGGATCCTCCAGGAGCACGCCGAGCAGGCCGCCCGGCTCCAGGCCGAGCTGCACCAGGAGGCGGTGACCCGCCGCCAGCAGCTGGACCAGGAGCTGGCCGAGCGGCGGCAGACCGTCGAGTCGCACGTCAACGAGAACGTGGCGTGGGCGGAGCAGCTGCGCGCCCGCAGCGAGTCGCAGGCCCGCCGGCTCCTCGATGAGTCGCGTGCCGAGGCCGAGCAGGCCATGGCGGCCGCGCGTGCCGAGGCCGAGCGGCTGACCAGCGAGGCCCGGCAGCGTCTGACCGGCGCGGCCGAGGAGGCCCGTGCGGAGGCCGAGCAGATCCTGCTCCGGGCCCGTACGGACGCCGAGCGGCTGCTGAACGCCGCCTCCACGCAGGCCCAGGAGGCCACCGACCACGCCGAGCAGCTGCGCAGCTCCACCGCGACCGAGTCGGACGCCGCCCGGCGCCAGGCCACCGAGCTCAGCCGGGCCGCCGAGCAGCGCATGACGGAGGCCGAGGAGGCACTGCGCAAGGCGCAGTCCGAGGCCGAGAAGCTGATCACCGAGGCCAAGACGGCCGCCGAGAAGACGCTCGCCGGCGCCGAGTCGGCCAACGAGCAGCGCACGCGTACGGCGAAGGAGCAGGTCGCCCGCCTGGTCAGCGAGGCCACCAAGGAGGCCGAGAGCACCAAGGCGGACGCCGAGCAGATCGTCGCCGACGCGCGTGCCGAGGCCGAGAAGATCGTCGCCGAGGCCGCCGAGAAGGCCCGCACGATCACCGCCGAGGAGAGCGCGACCCAGCTGTCCAAGGCGGCCAAGACGGCCGAGGACGTCCTCAACAAGGCGCAGGAGGACGCGCAGAACACCACCAAGGCCGCGGCCGAGGAGGCCGAGCGGATCCGCACCGAGGCCGAGGCCGAGGCGGACCGGCTGCGCGCCGAGGCGCACGACATCGCCGAGCAGCTCAAGGGGTCGGCGAAGGACGACACCAAGGAGTACCGCGCCAAGACGGTCGAGCTGCAGGAGGAGGCCCGCCGGCTGCGCGGCGAGGCCGAGCAGCTGCGCTCCGAGGCGGTGGCCGAGGGCGAGAAGATCCGCGCGGAGGCCCGCAAGGAGGCCGTCCAGCAGATCGAGGAGGCGGCCAAGACCGCCGAGGAGCTGCTCTCCAAGACCAGGCAGGACGCGGACGAGCTGCGCCAGAAGGCCACGTCGGACAGCGAGAAGGTCCGCACCGAGGCCATCGAGCGGGCGACGACGCTGCGCCGCCAGGCCGAGGAGACCCTCCAGCGCACCCGCCAGGAGGCCGAACGGCACCGCGAGGAGGTCGTCGAGCAGGCCGAGGGCATCAAGTCCGACGCCGAGCGGGCCGCGCGGGAGCTGCGCGAGGAGACCGAGCGGGCCATAGAGGGTCGCCGGGCGGAAGCCGCCGAGGAGCTGACGCGGCTGCAGTCGGAGGCCGAACAGCGTCTCGCCTCCGCCGAGCAGGCGCTGACCGACGCCCGTGAGGAGGCCGCGCGCATCCGGCGCGAGGCCGCCGAGGAGACCGACCGGCTGCGCACCGAGGCCGCCGAGCGGATCCGCACGCTGCAGCAGCAGGCCGAGGAGGAGGCCGACCGGCTGCGCAACGAGGCCGCGTCGGACGCGTCCGCGTCGCGTGCCGAGGGCGAGGCCATCGCCGTACGCCTCAGGTCGGAAGCCGCGGCCGAGGCCGAGCGGCTGAAGTCGGAGGCGCAGGACACCGCCGACCGGGTCCGCGCGGAGGCGCAGGCAGCCGCCGAGCGGCTCGGCACGGAGGCGTCCGAGACGCTGGCCGCCGCCCAGGAGGAGGCCGCCCGGCGCCGCCGCGAGGCCGAGGAACTCCTCGGTTCCGCCCGCCAGGAGGCCGACCAGGAGCGCGAGCGGGCCCGCGAGCAGAGCGAGGAGCTGCTGGCCTCCGCCCGTAAGCGGGTGGAGGAGGCGCAGGCCGAGGCGGTGCGTCTGGTCGAGGAGGCCGACCGGCGTGCCACCGAGATGGTGTCGGCGGCCGAGCAGCACGCCCAACAGGTCCGCGACTCCGTGTCCGGGCTGCACGAGCAGGCCCAGGAGGAGATCGCCGGGCTGCGCAGCGCCGCCGAGCACGCGGCGGACCGTACCCGCCGGGAGGCGCAGGAGGAGGCGGACCGGGTCCGCTCCGACGCCTACGCCGAGCGGGAGCGGGCCAGCGAGGACGCGGGCCGCATCCGGCGCGAGGCGAACGAGGAGTCCGAGGCCGCCAAGTCCCTCGCCGAGCGCACGGTCGGGGAGGCCATCGCCGAGGCGGAGCGGCTGCGGTCGGACGCCGCCGAGCACGCCCAGCGGGTGCGTACGGAGGCCTCCGACGCGATCGCCGAGGCTGACCAGGCCGCGTCGCGCACCCGGGCCGACGCCCGCGAGGACGCCAACCGGATCCGGTCGGACGCGGCGACGCAGGCCGACACCCTCATCACCGAGGCGCGTTCCGAGGCGGAGCGGCTCCAGTCGGAGACGATCGCGGAGGCCGACCGGGTGCGCACCGACGCGCTCGCCAAGGCCGAGAAGCTGGTCGGGGACGCCACGTCGGAGGCGGAGCGGCTGCGCGCCGAGGCCGCGGAGACGGTGGGGTCCGCGCAGCAACACGCCGAGCGGATCCGCAGTGACTCCGAGCGGGTCAAGGCCGACGCGGAGGCGAAGGCCGAGGCTCTGGTGGCGTCCGCGCGCGAGGAGGCCGAGCGCACCCTCGACGAGGCCCGCAAGGCCGCGAACAAGCGGCGTTCCGAGGCGGCCGAGCAGGTCGACAAGCTCATCACGGAGACCACCGCCGAGGCGGACAAGCTGCTCACCGAGGCACAGCAGCAGGCGCACAAGACGACCGCGGACGCCGAGGGCCAGGCCGACACCATGGTGGGCGCCGCCCGCAAGGAGGCCGACCGGCTGGTCTCCGAGGCGACGGTCGAGGGCAACTCGATGGTGGAGAAGGCCCGCACGGACGCGGACGAGCTGCTCGTCGGCGCCCGTCGGGACGCCACCTCGATCAGGGAGCGCGCGGAGGAGCTGCGCGACCGCATCACGACCGAGATCGAGTCGCTGCACGAGCGGGCCCGCCGCGAGGCCGCCGAGACGATGAAGTCAACCGGCGACCGCTGCGACGCCCTCATCAAGGCCGCCGAGGAGCAGCTGGCCAAGGCGCAGGCGAAGGCCAAGGAGCTGGTCTCGGAGGCCAATTCCGAGGCGGGCAAGGTCCGTATCGCCGCCGTGAAGAAGGCCGAGGGGCTCCTGAAGGAGGCCGAGCAGAAGCGGTCCACGCTGATCCGGGAGGCCGAGGAGCTCAAGGCCGAGGCGATCCGCGAGGCCAAGCGCACGGTCGAGGAGGGCAAGCGCGAGCTGGAGGTCCTGGTGCGGCGCCGCGAGGACATCAACGCCGAAATCTCCCGTGTCCAGGACGTTCTGGAGGCGTTGGAGTCCTTCGAGGCACCCGCCGGGGCGAAGGACGGCGGGGTCAAGGCGGGTGCGACGGTCGGCGCCCCTCGATCGGGTGGCAAGTCGTCAGAGAGCTAGCGGAGCGAGCGGGTTCCGGTGTCTCCTGGGGCCTTTGACCAAGTTTTTGGCAAGCCGTCCGACGGTTAGCCACTCAAAAGGGGTCTCATTCTCCAGATCAAACACGTATCCGCTCGATGACACACCGCTTCGGCCCCTAGGATTCCACTTATCACCTCACCGGTCTCATTCGACAGGAACCCCATGAGCGACACTTCCCCCTACGGCTTCGAGCTAGTGCGGCGTGGGTACGACCGCGCTCAGGTGGACGAACGGATCTCCAAGCTCGTCTCCGACCGTGACAGCGCTCTCGCCCGCATCACCGCTCTGGAAAAGCGCATCGAGGAGCTCCACCTCGAGACGCAGAACGCCCAGGCTCAGGTGACCGACGCGGAGCCGTCGTACGCCGGTCTCGGCGCGCGTGTCGAGAAGATCCTCCGCCTCGCCGAGGAAGAGGCCAAGGATCTGCGCGAGGAGGCACGTCGCGCGGCCGAGCAGCACCGCGAGCTCGCGGAGTCGGCGGCCCAGCAGGTCCGCAACGACGCAGAATCGTTCGCTGCGGAGCGCAAGGCCAAGGCCGAGGACGAAGGCGTCCGGATCGTCGAGAAGGCCAAGAGCGACGCCTCGCAGCTGCGCTCCGAGGCGCAGAAGGACGCGCAGTCCAAGCGCGAGGAGGCCGACGCCCTCTTCGAGGAGACCCGCGCGAAGGCCGCGCAGGCCGCCGCCGACTTCGAGACGAACCTCGCCAAGCGCCGCGAGCAGTCCGAGCGCGACCTGGCGTCCCGTCAGCAGAAGGCGGAGAAGCGCCTCGCGGAGATCGAGCACCGCGCGGAGCAGCTGCGTCTGGAGGCGGAGAAGCTGCGGACCGACGCCGAGCGCCGGGCCCGCCAGACGGTGGAGACGGCCCAGCGTCAGGCTGAGGACATCGTGGCGGACGCCAACGCCAAGGCCGACCGTATCCGTTCGGAATCCGAGCGCGAGCTCGCGGCCCTCACCAACCGCCGCGACAGCATCAACGCTCAGCTGACGAACGTCCGCGAGATGCTGGCGACCCTCACGGGCGCCGCGGTGGCCGCCGCCGGCACCCCGGCCGAGGACGAGCCGATCTCCCGCGGGGTTCCCGCCCAGCAGACCCGGTAACGATCCGGCGCACATCTGCTGAATTCTGGCAAAGCCCTCTGCCACTGGGGTGGCAGAGGGCTTTGTCCCGTTTTAGCGTGGGCGGCATGATCGAGCTTGAGGGGCTGACCAAGAGGTACGGCGACAAGGTGGCCGTCAACAACCTCACCTTCGCCGTCAGACCGGGCATCGTCACCGGCTTCCTCGGCCCCAACGGCGCCGGGAAGTCCACGACGATGCGGATGATCCTCGGCCTCGACCATCCCACCGCCGGCCACGTCCGTATCGACGGTAAGCGCTACGACCAGCTCAAGGACCCGCTGACGTATATCGGCGCCCTGCTGGAGGCCAAGGCGTGGCACGGCGGGCGCACTGCCTTCAACCACCTCCTGTGCCTGGCGCAGAGCAACGGCATTCCGCGGAGCCGGGTACGCGAGGTGCTGGAGACGGTCGGGCTGACGGCGGTCGCGAAGAAGAAGACCAAGGGTTTCTCGATGGGCATGGGACAGCGGCTCGGGATCGCGGGCGCGCTGCTCGGAGATCCACGGATCCTGATGTTCGACGAGCCGGTCAACGGGCTCGACCCCGAGGGCATCCACTGGATCCGGAACCTGATGAAATCCCTGGCCGCCCAGGGGAGGACCGTGTTCGTCTCCTCCCACCTGATGAGCGAGATGGCCCTGACCGCCGACCACCTCGTGGTCATCGGACAGGGACGGCTGCTCGCCGACACGTCCATGGCCGACTTCATCGAGCGGAACTCGCGGTCGTACGTCCGTATCCGCACCCCGCAGCGGGAGCGGCTGCTCGACGTCCTGCACACGTCCGGGATCACGGCCGTGGAGAGAGGGGACGGCACGCTGGAGGTCGACGGCAGCAAGGCGGAGCAGATCGGTGAGCTGGCGGCGCGGCACGGGGTCGTGCTGCACGAGCTGAGCCCGCAACAGGCCTCCCTGGAGGAGGCGTTCATGCAACTGACCGCGGAGTCGGTGGAGTACCACGCGCACGCCGACGCCCTGCCCCGCGAGCAACAGCGCCTGCGGCTGCAGGAACAGCAGCAGGCGTGGGGCGACGAGTGGAGGAGGAGCTGAGCATGGCAGCCACCCAGGTCATCCGCTCCGAGTGGACCAAGATCCGGTCCGTGGCCTCCACCGTGTGGACGCTCTCCCTCGCCGTGGTGGTCACGATCGCCCTCGGGGTGCTGATCTCGGCCCTGTCGAACAGCGAGTTCGACAACATGAGCGACCGGGACCGGCTCTCCTTCGATCCGACCTACATCAGCTTCGCCGGGATGACCCTCGGTCAGCTCGCGCTGATCGTGTTCGGCGTGCTCGTCGTGTCGAACGAGTACAGCACCGGCATGATCCGCACCTCGCTGGCCGCCGTGCCGCGCCGCGGGACCTTCCTGGCCAGCAAGATCGCGGTGGCGACCGGCCTCGCGCTCGTCGTCGGCCTGGCGACCAGCTTCGTCACCTTCTTCCTCGGGCAGGCGATGCTCGGCGGCCACCGGGCGGAGATCGGCGACCCGGGAGTGCTGCGCGCGGTGATCGGCGGCGGGCTCTACATGGCCCTCATCGCGATGTTCTCGATGGGCGTCGCCACGATGCTGCGCTCGCCGATGCTGTCGCTGGGCATCCTGATGCCGTTCTTCTTCCTGGTCTCCAACATCCTCGGCAATGTCTCGGCGACCGAGAAGATCGGCCGCTATCTGCCCGACCAGGCCGGCAGCAAGGTCATGCAGGTCGTCACGCCGGTCGACGACGAGACACCGTACGGTCCCTGGGGCGGCCTCGGGATCATGGTGCTGTGGGTGATCGCGGCGCTCGTCGGCGGCTACCTCACACTCAGAAAGCGGGATGCCTAGGGCCTGTCCTGGCCGTCGGCGCGCGAAGTTTTACCTGCCCTTGAGTGGAACCGTCAGCGCCTCGGTATCCTCCTAACCCTTACGGGGGGCGTGTGCCCCGCTGTCCTGAACCTTTCGATGGGTGCGGAGCATGATCGAGGCAGTCGGCCTGACCAAGCGCTACGGCGACAAGACCGCTGTGTACAACCTGTCCTTCCAGGTGCGGCCCGGTTCCGTCACCGGCTTCCTGGGCCCCAACGGCTCGGGCAAGTCGACGACGATGCGGATGATCCTCGGCCTGGACAACCCGACGGCGGGACAAGTCACGATCGGCGGCTATCCGTACCGCAAGCTGCCCAACGCCCCCCGCCAGGTCGGCGCCCTGCTGGACGCCAAGGCCGTGCACGGCGGCCGGGCCGCCCGCAACCATCTGCTGTCCCTGGCCCAGCTGTCCGGTATCCCGGCCCGGCGCGTGGACGAGGTCCTGGGCGTGGTCGGCCTCCAGGACGTGGCCCGGCGGCGCTCCAAGGGCTTCTCGCTCGGCATGGGCCAGCGGCTCGGCATCGCCGCCGCGCTGCTCGGCGACCCCCAGGTGCTGCTGTTCGACGAGCCGGTCAACGGCCTCGACCCCGAGGGCATCCTCTGGGTGCGCAACCTGATGAAGTCGCTCGCGGCCGAGGGCCGTACCGTCTTCGTCTCCTCGCACCTCATGAGCGAGATGGCGCTGACCGCCGACCACCTGATCGTGATCGGGCGCGGCCAGTTGCTCGCCGACATGAGCGTCAGGGACTTCATCGCGGCGAACTCCGCCGGCTTCGCCCGGGTGCGTACGCCCGACACCGAGCCGCAGCTGCGCGAGAAGCTGGCCGGCGCGCTCACCGAGGCGGGCGGGCATGTGCTGCCCGAGCAGGACGGCGCGCTGCGGGTGACCGGGCTGCCGCTCCCCCGCATCAGCGACCTCGCGCACGACTCCGACGTACGGCTGTGGGAGCTGTCGCCGCACCAGGCCTCGCTGGAGGAGGCGTACATGCGGATGACGCAGGGCGCCGTCGACTACCGCTCGACGATCGACCAGAAGGAAGGGCTCCAGCAGCCGCTGCCGCCGGGCGCGCAGCCGCCGATGCCGGTGCCGGGTCAGGGCCAGCCCGGCTGGTACGCCCCGCCGCCGCCCCAGCAGGGCGCGCAGCCGTTCGCCGCGCCGCAGGGCGGGCCGGGGCCGTACGGCGCCCCTGGCGCGCCCGCTGCGGCGCCGGGGGCGGACGCACCCAACCCGTACGCCCAGCACGCGCCCCAGGCGCCCCAGGGCCCGGCGCAGCCCCCCGCCGCGCCGACGCAGGCCCCGGCACAGCCGTCCGTCGCACCCGCACCCGCGGCCGCGCCCGTCGCACCCTCCGCCCCTGCCGCCCCGACCAAGCCCGAGGACGCCCGATGAGCACGCCCCAGCCTCCGATGCCGCAGACCGCCGCACCGAACTGGCAGGCGGCGCCCGGCTCGTCGTACCCCACCTACAACTCGCCGATCCCGATCGTGCGCACGCACCTCGGGCACGCGCTCGCCTCGGAGTGGACGAAGATCCGTTCGGTGCGCTCCACGATGTGGACGCTCGGCGTGTTCGTGCTGCTCGTGGTCGGCATCGGCGTGTCGGTCGCCGCGCTGATCGCCGCCAACGCGTCGGACGGGAGCCTGGGAGGTGAGAGCCCGCTGGGATTCGGCTTCTTCGGGCTGCTGCTCGGCAGCATCTGCATCATCACGCTCGGCGTGCTGACCACGGCCTCGGAGTACGGCACCGGCATGATCCGCACCACGATGACCGCGTGCCCCACCCGCGGCCGCGTGCTGGCGGCGAAGGCGATCGTGTTCTTCGTCGTCGCGTTCGTCGTGACGCTGACGTCGGCCCTCCTGGTCGCCCTCGCGGACGTGGCCATCCTGGACGGGGCGCGGGAGCCGTCCGGCTCGGAATGGCTGAAGGGCACGGTCGGCATCTCGGCCTACATCGCGCTGCTCGGCCTGCTCTCGCTCGTCGTCGGCTCGGTCATCCGGCACTCGGCGGGCGCGATCACGATCATGATCGGTGTCCTGCTGGCCCCGCTGGTCATCGCGCTGTTCATGTTCTCGGAGTCGCTCAAGGACCTCCAGGACGCCCTGATCGAGTACTCCATCCCGAACCAGCTCAGCGTCTTCTACTCCCAGTCCCTCAGCGACTCCGGCCCCTCCGGCTGGGACCCCCTGTGGATCATGCTCGGCGTGACCGCGGCCGCGTTCGCCGGCGCCTACGCGCTGCTGGAGAAGCGGGACGTGTGAGCCTCTGCGCTTAGAACTTCGGCGCGTTACGGGACCGCTGCACCCGCGTGGTGCGGCGGTCCTTCGCGTTCCAGCACGCCTTGTGCCAGTGACGGCGGTCGTCGACGCCTCCGTGGCCCGGCCAGGCGACGACGTGCGGGACGCCGTCCGGGATCATCTGGTCGCAGCCCGGGCAGCGGTACGCCTTGCCCTGCGCGCTCGCGCCCGCCACATGCCGTACGTTCCAGTCCTCGCCCTGCCAGCTCTCCGTGGCCTGCCAGCCGCCGTAGCGGCCGGAACGGTCGTCCTCGGCGCTGTTTCCGGACGAGCCGACTCCCTTGGGTCGGTTGCGACGCGGGGACACGGAACACCTCACGGGGCTATACAGGATGCAGGGGCCATGTCCAGCCTACGCGGCGCGGACAGGGGTAGTCGTACGGCACCAACCCCCACAAGTCCCCCACGCCGACGCTCGATTCTGCAGACAATCCGCAAATCTCTTCGTCAAGCCGTGTCCTCGGCACGTGTCAGACGGTTATGCCGGGTGGGGGAGCTCCGCGTCGGAGCCAAGGAAGCAGGAAAAGGCAATGCACGTAGGTAGTTTCGTGTTGGCCGCCCGGTTCCCGGGACAGGGCGAGGGGGAGGCGCTGCACCGCGCCGTCCGCTCCGCCGAGGTCGCCGAGGAAGCGGGGCTCGACACGGTCTGGGTGGCCGAGCACCACTTCGTGCCGTACGGCACCTGTCCGTCCGCGATCACCCTGGCCGCGGTACTGCTCGGCCGTACCCGGCGGCTGAGGGTCGGCACCGCGGTCAGTGTGCTGCCCACCGTCCATCCGGTGGCCCTCGGCGAACAGGCCGCGCTGCTGCACATCACCTCCGGCGGGCGGTTCTCGCTGGGCGTGGGGCGCGGCGGGCCGTGGGTCGACCTGGAGGTCTTCGGCTCGGGTCTCAAGGCGTACGAGGAGGGGTTCCCCGAATCACTCGATCTGCTGCTGCGCTGGCTGCGCGAGCCCTCGGTCGCGTCCGCCGGCGAGCGGTTCGACTTCCGCGAAGTCCCCGTCGTACCGAGGCCGTCGGAGTGCCTCACGGACGTCGAGGGGCCCGAGGTCGTCGTCGCGTGTACGTCACCGAAGAGCGTGCGGCTCGCGGCCGAGCGCGGGCTGCCGATGCTGCTCGGGATGCACGTGGGCGACGAGGAGAAGGCCGAGATGGTCGCCCTGTGGCGGGAGCACGCGCGCGCGGCCGGGCGGTCGGCGGACGAGATCCGTGGCGCGGCCCATGTCTCGGCCGGTGTCTGCCAGATCGCCGACCGGCGCACGGACGCGGTGGAGACGCTGACGAAGGCGATGCCGGGCTGGCTCCGCCAGGGCCTGGAGGCCCATGTGACGGTGGACGGCCGCCATCGCCCGATGCGCGATCCGCTGGCGTACACCGAACTGCTCTGCGGACTGCACCCGGTCGGCACCCCACGCCTGTGCGCCGACCGCCTGGCGGCGACCAGCGAACGGACGGGGATCTCCCGCTTCGCCCTGCTCGTCGAGGGCTCGGGCGACCTGGCGGCGACCGAGGAGAACGTACGACGGCTGGGCGCCGAAGTGCTGCCGCACCTCGGCTGAATCGCCCTGTCACGGATCGACGGCCGATGCCGCCGGGGGGCTTGCCGCCCAGTACTGATTGCACCTCCCGCGTACGGAGCGGCAAGCAAGCGGCTTACGGCGTCAGCAGTCCCTGAATTCCGGGGACTGGTTCAGCAGCTGGCTGCGGACCGAGGTGAAGCGGGTCAGCGTCTCGTCGACCGAGGAGTCAAGCGGGAACACCGCCACCCGGTGGCAGTTCTGGAAGGCCAGTCGCACCCCGAAGTGCCGCTGCAGCGCGCCGCGTATCGCGTCACTCGCAAGCGCACGCAGCAGCTGGCCACGTGCCTGCTCGTCCGGCGGGGGCGTCTGGTTGTCGGCGAACTGACCGCCGTCGACCTTCAGCTGAGCCACCAGGGAGCTGATCATCTCCCACGCATAGGGCAGGGAGGTCCGGACGCAGTCGACGAATTCTGCTTCGTCGACCTCGCCTCGCTCGGCCTGTTCGAGTAGGGCCGGTGAGACGTCGAGCGACATGGGTTCTCCTCTCGCACCCCCACAACAGCGGGGGTTGCCTGACAGATAGGGGAGTTCGCGATACCGAACACTCTGCGTACACGCGTCGCGACCTCCCGTTTAATACGGTAGGCAACAGACGGTGACGGCACCAGGAGAATGCGTACATGGGCGGTCCCCGTTGGACACACCAGGCGCACAATCGGCCAGAAATGAACAGGGGCAGTCCGGGGTCATCCGGACTCCCCCAGGGCGAATCGCGTCGACCGGGACCCGTCGAGTAGCGTTGCGGACCATGCGTCTCGTCATTGCCCGATGCTCCGTCGACTACGCGGGCCGGCTCACCGCCCACCTGCCCTCGGCGCCCCGTCTGATCCTGGTCAAGGCGGACGGCAGCGTCTCGATCCACGCGGACGACCGGGCCTACAAACCCCTGAACTGGATGTCGCCGCCCTGCACCCTGAAGGAGGGTGACGGCGAGCAGAAGGACATCTGGACGGTCACCAACAAGGGGGGCGAGAAGCTCATCATCACGATGGAGGAGATCCTCCACGACTCCTCCCACGAACTCGGCGTGGACCCCGGCCTGATCAAGGACGGCGTGGAAGCGCACCTCCAGGAGCTCCTCGCCGACCGCATCGAGACCCTCGGCGAGGGCTACACGCTCATCCGCCGCGAGTACATGACGGCCATCGGCCCGGTCGACATCCTGTGCCGGGACGCGGAGGGCCGGACCGTCGCGGTCGAGATCAAGCGTCGCGGCGAGATCGACGGCGTGGAGCAACTCACCCGCTATCTGGAGCTGCTGAACCGCGACCCCCACCTCGCGCCGGTCCGCGGCATCTTCGCGGCCCAGGAGATCAAGCCCCAGGCCCGCGTCCTCGCGACGGACCGGGGCATCGGCTGCCAGGTGCTGGACTACGACGCCATGCGCGGCATCGAGGACGACAAGTTGCGGTTGTTCTGACTGCCGCTTCTTGGCAGTTCTTGACCGTTCTACGACGGTGAGGGCCGGGTCCGATGGACGGACCCGGCCCTCTTGTCTCGATCAGCGGTCAGATTACAGCGTCCGAGCTGCTCGGCGCCCCCGCCTCGCTCGTCTCCGGCGCGCTTGCGGAGGTGCTCGCAGGGGCGCTGGAGGCCGGGCCGCTGGCCGAGTCGGAGGTGGACGGTGACGTGGTCGGCGGCTCGCTGGTCGGCGGCTCCGATGTCGGTGGCTCAGTGGTCGGCGGTTGGGACGTGGGCGGGTTGGACGTGGGCGGGTTGGACGTCGGGGGCCTCGAAGTCGGCGGCCGCGTCGTCGACGACGGCGGCTTCGTCGGCGTGTTCGAGGAGCCGCCGCCCGAGCCCTGTGTACCGGTCGGGTCGTCCGACGGCCCCGCCGACTCAGTCGGGGTCGGGTCGTCCGACGTGCCGTACGTCCCGTCGGGGCCCGGGTCGGTGGGCCGGCTGGTGGCCGTGCCCGTGTCGCCGGAGCCCTTGCCGTCGTCACCCTCCGCCGTGTCGGCGCCGAGGCTGTCGTCGCCGATGCCCTGGCTGGCGGACGGGTTGACCCCGACCTGGGTGGCCGGGTTGTTGGGGTCGTTGTCGGACGTGGCGCCGAGCGTCACCACCGTGCCGAGCACGGCCACGAGCAGCGCGCCCGAGCCGGCCGCGACGAGGTTGCGCCGCGCGAAGCCCCGGACGCCGCCGCGGCCCTTGTGCGCGGGCGCCGGGGACGACGGTGAGGACGGCGACGAGGCCTGGTGGGTGACCAGGGTGGTGGCGTCCCCGACCGGCGGGAACGCGGCGGCCGGGACTCCTCCCGGCGGCGACTGCGACTCCTCGTACCGCGCGTCCGGCACCTCCTCCCCCGCCGTGGCGCCGAAGGCGACCAGCCCCGGCGTCGTGCCGGAGCGGTCCGAGACCAAGGCCAGCGCCCTGCGGCCCGCGACCGTGCCGCGCTTGTCGGCGAGGGCTCCGCGCAGGCCGATGGAGGTCTCCAGCTCGGCGCGGGCCCGGTCCAGCTGGCCGCCGCAGAGTGCGAGGACGCCCAACTCGTGGTGGAAGTAGGCCTGTTCGGTGACGTCACCGGCCAGGCGAGCGGCCTCGGCGCCCGCCCGCAGCGCCCGCTCCCAGGCGCTCCAGTGCAGCCCGGCCGCGAACGCGGGCCCCGCGGTGCGGGCCAGCGGCACGGTCGGGCTCTCCTCGTCCTCGGCGGGCGGAGTCGTACCCGGCACGAGCACGCCCAGCGCGGCGAGCACGGCGTCCGCCTCGGCGCACACGCGCTCCGGCGTGACCGAGGGGTGCCCGGCCCACCAGGCGTAGTGCCGCGCGGCGGTGAGGGCGCCGCCCTGGACGTCCTCGGCGTATCCGGCGGCCGCCAGCTGGGCCTGCACGCCCGCGGCGAGCCGGTAGCGGGGGCCGACCGGCGAGACCAGCCCGCAGTCGGCCAGCTCGCCCAGGGCGGCATCCGCGTGGGTGTCGCCGACGAGCGCGGGCAGATGCGCCTGGTGCGGCACCTCGCCGCCGAGCGCGACGGCGAACTTCAGGGTGGCGCGGGCCGAGGCGCTGAGCCGCGAGGCGAGCAGCGGCGCGGGTCCGGCCGCCTCGCCGAGCGACGGCAGGGGTGTCTCCTCGCCGCGGGCCTCGGTGCCGCCGTACGCCGCGTCGAAGGGCGCGTCTTCCGGCGGCGCGTCCTCGAAGACCCCGTACTCGTCGACGGCGTCCGCGCCGGCCCGTAGCCGGTCCCGCTGCCGCAGCAGGGCTCCGGCCTGGACGAACCGCAGCGGCAGGCCCTCCGACTCGAACCACAGGTCGCCCGCCCAGTTCGCCTCGTCCTCGGTGAGGACCCGGCCGATCTGGCGCTCCAGGAGCTCCACGCTCACGGCACGGTCGAGGCCGCCGAGGGCGACCTCCTCGATGCCGGAGTCGACGGACGGCACGGGCACGTCCGGGGTGGCGCCGAGCAGGAACGCGCACTCGGGGGTCGCGTCCAGCAGCTCGTCGAGCGCGGCGCCGCCGAACTCGAGGTCGTCCAGGACGACGACCGCGCCGATCTCGCGCACGAGGGCGAGCAGGTCGTCCTGATCCGGGCGGTGCAGGGGCGCGCTGTAGACGGCGTAGAAGAGGTCGTACAGGAGGTCGGCGGGCGTGCGGTGGAAGCCGGTGAGCCGGACCACGCCGTCGGGGGCGAGGTCCGCGCAGTCCTCGGCGACGAGGTCGAGGAGGCTGGTGCGGCCCGCGCCCGGGGAGCCGACCAGGCGCACGGAGCGTCCGCGGGCGAGCATCCGTACCAGCTGTTCGCGCTCGTCCTGGCGGGCGAGCAGCGGCTCGGCGCGGCGGGTCGGCCCGGGTGGGACGGGCGGCTTGGCGGCGCGGTCGGCCTCGGCGCGATCGGCCGGGGTCAGCTTCTCGGGCCGCGACGGCCGCTCGGCCGGCGGGCAGACCTCGATCTCGCTGCCGTCGACGGGGTTGACGGTGAGCAGGAAGTCGCCCGAGACCAGCTGCACCGTGCGGGCGAGCGCGGGCGAGTGCTGTCCGAAGTCGGGTGTGAGGGGGTCCCTGGGCGGGCGATGGCGCGACGACTGGCCGTCACCGTCATGGCCGTACTCCTCGGGTCCCCGGTTGTTCGGGTCCATAGGTTTCAAGCCCCCCAAAAGCGTCGTGTGCCCAAGCCAAGCCCCTCCCGGCCTTGCTGCACACCGCGCTGTCGCTTCTGGTCCGGGCCCGCTCGAAGGGGTTTGTCTAGGCGGCGGGCAGCCGAACCCTAAACCTTTGCACAGTATCTACGACAGGTCGGGGTACCGCGCCGTCCGAGACATCACAGTCTCGTGAGGATTGTGCGTGACGTGCGCTTCGCAGACGAAACGCCCGACTGTCCCGCCCCACCGGTGCCGGGTGTCACACCCGGGGCAGGGACTCCACCCCGATGCCGCCCTCGATTGCCAGGATCCGGTGCAGCCGGGTGGCCACCAGCAGGCGCTGCATCTGCGGCGGTACACCGCGCAGCACCAGGCGCCGGCCGCAGCGGCCGGCCCGCCGGTGGGCCCCCATGATCACCCCGAGTCCGGTGGCGTCCCAGGAGTCCAGCTCGGACAGGTCGAGCACCAGATCGCCGACTCCGTCGTCGACGGCCGAGTGCAGGACCGTACGGGCGTCCGCCGCGCTGCGGACGTCGAGGACGCCCCCGACGACCAGTTCGGCGTGGTCGCCCCTGATGTGCATATGCGCTCCCCAAGCGTGCGTTGGTGCTCCGCGATGCGTTGCCTGTGCTGGTGCCTGTGTCTGTGTTTGCTATGAGTCTTCGCTGTGACGGGTGATGCAACCTCTGACTGCGTTGAGCGGTCAGAGGTTGCCGTCTGTAAGCGAACCGATACCGAATTCACCCCATCGCGTGATGGGCGCGGCGGCTGTGCGAGGGTTTACGAAACCTCAGTAGCTGTAAAAGCCTTGCCCGCTCTTACGGCCGATGTCACCTGCGTCCACCATCCGGCGCATCAGCTCCGGCGGGGCGAACTTCTCGTCCTGGGACTCGGTGTAGATGTTGCTGGTGGCGTGCAGCAGGATGTCGACGCCGGTGAGGTCCGCGGTGGCGAGCGGGCCCATGGCGTGGCCGAAGCCCAGCTTGCAGGCGAGGTCGATGTCCTCGGCGGTGGCGACGCCCGACTCGTACAGCTTGGCGGCCTCCACGACGAGGGCCGAGATGAGACGGGTCGTCACGAAGCCGGCGACATCGCGGTTGACGACGATGCAGGTCTTGCCGACGGACTCGGCGAACTCCCGTGCGGTGGCGAGGGTTTCGTCGCTCGTCTTGTAACCGCGGACCAGCTCGCACAGTTGCATCATCGGCACCGGCGAGAAGAAGTGGACACCCACGACCCGCTCGGGGCGCTCGGTGGCCGCCGCGATCTTGGTGATGGGGATGGCCGAGGTGTTGGAGGCGAGCACGGTGTCGTCCCGCACGATCTTGTCGAGCGCGCGGAAGATCTCGTGCTTGACCTCGAGCTTCTCGAAGACCGCTTCGACGACGACGTCCGCGTCGGCGACGGCGTCCAGGTCGGTGGTCGCGGTGATACGGGCGAGGGCGGCGTCGGCGTCGTGCGCCTCCAGCCTGCCCTTGCTGACGAACTTGTCGTACGAGGCCTTGATGCCGTCGGTGCCACGTTTGAGAGCCTCGTCGGTGACGTCCCGCAGGACGACGTCCCACCCCGCCTGAGCGGAGACCTGGGCGATCCCGGAACCCATCAAGCCGGCGCCGATGACGGCAAGCTTCCGTGCCACTGTTGCGACTCCCCTTTGAAACGCCTTACACCCTGTTTAGGTTGCTCTTCGGCGGACCTTAGCGCTCGTGAGGGACTGTGTGACCGGTTAGTAACGCGAGTCACGTCTCATCTGACGGACATCACACCGGCACGGGTCATTGAGCGCCTCGGACGGCGTAGTTGAGCACGTTCTCGCTCAACAGCTCCTCGATGTCGTCGAGAAGTACGAGCATCTCGCGTGACACTTCGTCCGGATTGCGCCCCTTGAGCATCTCGCGGCCGACGGCGACGAAGACCGTCTGATGGATCCAGGCGATCTGACCGGCGATCAGGCCCGGAAGCGGGTCGCCGGCGGACGCGCCGGCCTCCTCGCGCAGGGTCGCTTCGAGGTGGTCGTGGATCTCCTGCTGGAGGCTCCAGAGCCGGGACCGCAGCGGCGGCGCCTCGTGGATGACGCGCATGAAACGGTCGTAGCCCTCCATGAGGCCGAGCCGGGGCGAGACGGCCTCCGCCTCGGCGCGCATCTCCCGCAGCACGGCCCGGGCGGCCGACTCCCCCTTGTCCCGGGCGCGCACCCAGCGGGAGAGCTGCTCGACGACGCCGGCGGAGCGGTCGAAGAAGAGGTCCTCCTTCGCCGGGAAGTAGTTGTAGACGGTGTTCACGGAGACGTCGGCGGCCTCCGCCACCTCCGCGATGGTCACCGTCACGAAGCCGTGCTCCAGGAACAGCCCGGTGGCGATGTCCGAGATCCGCTGCCTCGTCTCGCGCTTCTTCCGCTCCCTGAGCCCCTCAGCCATGGTCCACATCCTAGCTTCGCTGGGTCCGCTGAAATTTTGGTGACATTGCAAAATTTAAGAGACTCTGTTTTTCTGGGGCCATGCCCATCATCAGTACGGCCGGACTGGCCCGTACCTTCCAGACCAAGCTCGGCCCCGTCGAGGCCGTGCGCGGCATCGACCTGACCGTCCGCGAGGGCGAGATCCTCGGCTTCCTGGGCCCGAACGGGGCCGGCAAGACGACGACCCTGCGGATGCTGACGACCCTGCTGGCGCCCACCGGTGGCGCGGCCACGGTGGCCGGCCGCGATCTCGCGAACGACCCGGCAGGGGTGCGGCGGGCGTGCGGATACGTGGCCCAGTCGGGCGGGGTCGATCCGCAGATCACCGTGCGGGAGGAACTGGTCACCCAGGGCCGTCTGTACCGCCTGACGAAAGCCCAAGCGGCCGAGCGCGCCGGGGAGTTGGCCCGCGACCTGGGCCTCACCGACCTCCTCGGCCGCAAGGCCGGCGCCCTCTCCGGCGGCCAGCGGCGCCGCCTCGACATCGCGATGGCGCTCACGCACCGCCCGAAGGTCCTGTTCCTCGACGAGCCGACGACCGGCCTCGACCCCGGCAGCCGGGCCGACCTGTGGGACCTGATCCGGCGCCTGCGCGACGAGCACGGCACCACGGTCTTCCTCACCACCCACTACCTCGACGAGGCCGACGCCCTCGCCGACCGTCTGGTCGTCGTCGACCGGGGCGTGGTCGTGGCGGAGGGCACGCCGAGCGCGCTGAAGCTGGAGTACGGCGGCTCGATCGACGCCTCGCTCCAGGACACGTTCCTCGCCATCACCGGCCGCAGCGCCACGCCGGCCGACGCCGCCCCCGTAGCCGTATAGGAATCCTCAGATGCTGTTCCAGGACACGGCCCTCATCTACGGCCGCTATCTCCGCCAGTCCCTGCGCTCCCGCTTCGCCCTGCTCTTCGGCGTGCTGATGCCGCTGCTGTACCTGCTCTTCTTCGGTCCGCTGCTGACGGATCTGCCGCTGGGAGAGGAGGGCAGCTCATGGCAGGTGCTGGTGCCCGGGCTGCTGCTGCAACTCGGCTTGTTCGGGGCGTCGTTCGCGGGCTTCGCGATCATCATCGAGCAGGGCCAGGGCGTGGTGGAGCGGATGCGGGTGACGCCCGTCAGCCGCCTCGCGCTGCTGCTGGGCCGGGTGCTGCGCGATGCCACCGTGTTCGTCTTCCAGGCGGTGCTGCTGGTGCTGGCCGCGCTGGTGATGGGGCTGCGGGCGCCCCTGCCCGGCGTCCTGATCGGCTTCGCGTTCGTCGCGCTGCTGACGGTGTCGCTGGCCTCGCTGTCGTACGCGCTCGCGATGAAGGTGCGCACGCCGCAGGAGTTCGGCCCGGCGGTCAACGCCATGACGATGCCGATGATGCTGCTGTCGGGCCTGATGCTGCCGATGACACTGGGGCCCGCGTGGCTGGACGTCCTCTCCCACTTCGTGCCGTTCCGCTATCTGGTGGACGCGGTGCGGGACGCGTACGTCGGCTCGTACGCGACGGCGCACATGCTGTACGGCGTCCTGGTCGCGCTCGCCTTCACCGCGCTGGCCGTGACAGTCGGCACACGCGTGTTCCGAACGGCCGGAGCGTAACTACGCTGGTCACATGGTCAATCTGACGCGCATCTACACCAGGACCGGCGACCAGGGCACCACCGCCCTCGGCGACATGAGCCGGGTCGCCAAGACCGATCTGCGGATCTCGGCGTACGCCGACGCCAACGAGGCGAACGCGGTGATCGGCACGGCGATCGCGCTGGGCGGGCTGGAGGAGGAGGTCGTCAAGGTTCTGACCCGGGTGCAGAACGACCTGTTCGACGTGGGTGCGGACCTGTCGACGCCGGTGGTGGAGAACCCGGAGTTCCCGCCCCTGCGGGTCGAGCAGTTCTACATCGACAAGCTGGAGGCGGACTGCGACCACTTCAACGAGCAGCTGGAGAAGCTCCGGTCCTTCATCCTGCCGGGCGGCACGCCGGGCGCGGCCCTGCTCCACCAGGCCTGCACGGTCGTCCGCCGGGCGGAGCGCTCGACGTGGGCTGCGCTGGAGGTCCACGGCGAGGTGATGAACCCCCTCACGGCGACCTATCTCAACCGCCTGTCCGACCTCCTGTTCATCCTCGCGAGGACGGCGAACAAGGAGGTCGGGGACGTGCTGTGGGTGCCGGGCGGAGAGCGCTAGGCGCACCGCGGGAGTGCCGGTGCCGCGATCGGTCGGCTGTCGTCCGCAGGTGCGTCGTGGCTGGTCGCGCCCACGCGGCGGAGCCGCAAATTGAATACAGCCCCGCGCCCCTGGAGGGCGCTGCCGAACCGCGGGCGCTTATCGCCGGGCCTGCTCCTTCGACGTGACTATCCGGTCGTCGGCCTCCGGCTCGCCCTTCGGCTGCTTCGGCCAGATCAGGTAGGCCAGCGCGACCAGGCCATGGATGCCGGCAGCGCGCAGTGCCGCCCACTGGAAGGACCGCAGGGACGAGGTGTCACCGTCCCCGACGTACCAGATCGCACCCTGGAGCAGGGCGAGGGCCACCGCCGCCGCGAGGAGCGTCCGCAGCCACAGGCGGCCCTCGTGCCGGGCCCGCGCCATGCCGTACTGAGGGGGCTTGGGCGGGGGCGGGCCGCCGCCCAGGCGGTGGGCGGCGTGGCCGTCGAGCCAGCGGATCGTGTAGTGGCCGAAGGCGACGGTGTAGCCGATGTAGAGCGCGGCCAGACCGTGCTCCCAGCCCGGCTCCGCGCCGTTCTTGAGGTCGATCGCCGTCGCGACGAACAGGACCAGTTCCAGCACCGGCTCGCACAGCAGCAGCACCACACTCGTACGGCGCCACTTCAGCAGGTAGCGGACGGCCAGGCCCAGGGCCAGCAGCACCCAGAAGCCGACCTCGCAGGCGATGATGAGGGCGACGATCACAACATGCTCCCTTCGGTCACCCTTCCAGGCTCCCGGCGGCCGCGGCCCCTTTCGTCGTCGGCGGTGACGAAACCGCCGTACATCGAAAGATGCAGTCCAGGACCCTCCTCCCGCATCAGGCGTGGGCCGCGGGCAGCGTGTTGGATGGAGTCATGGCCCTCCCCCGCCCGCACCGCTTCGACGTGTACATCGCCGTCGGCGGGCTGCTCGGCGGCCTGTTGCTGGTGGGCATCGGGCTGGGCACGCGGACCGCCAAGGACCCGATCACGCTCTTCGACGGCCCCTGGCCGATCCTGGTGCCGCTCACCGTGATGGCCGGCTGCGAGCTGCTGCGCCGGTCGGCCCCCCGCGCGGCCCTGCTGATCGGCACGCCCGCGATCTGCGCGGACGTCTTCACCCAGGGCAACCTGGCCACGGTCCTGATGTTCACCGACATCATCTACGCGGCCGTGCTGTACGGTCCGCTCGCCTCGGCCCGCCGTATCCAGTGGATCACCGGTCTGCTCACGGTGGCCGGAACGCTGGTGCCGTTCGCGGTGTGGCGCGTCCCGGAGGCGCTGCTGATCGGTGTGGTCGTCGGTGTCGTGGCGTACGCGCCCGCCGCCACCGGCTGGATCGTCCGCAACCACCGGGACGCCGCCGAGGCCGCCCGGCTGCGCGCCGAACAGACCGCGCTGCTGGCCGAGATGGACCGCACGCAGGCCGTCACCTCGGAACGCGCCCGCATGGCACGCGAGTTGCACGACATGGTCGCCAACCATCTCTCCGCCATCGCCATCCACTCCACGGCCGCGCTCTCCCTCGACGACCCGAAGACCTCCCAGGAGGCCCTCTCGGTCATCCGTGAGAACAGCGTCGAAGGGCTCGCCGAGATGCGCCGGCTCATCGGCATCCTGCGTGACTCCAGCGGCGACACCGAGCCGGTCGCCGCACCCACGCTCGAGGGCCTCGACGCACTGGTCGAGGGCGCCCGCACCAACGGCCTCGACGTCCACCTCGATGCGGAACCCTGCGGCGTCCCCACCCCGGTCGAACTCGCCGCCTACCGCATCGTCCAGGAGGCCCTGACCAACGCCCTCAAGCACGCCTCCCCCGGCCGGGTCACGGTCGCCCTCGCTCAGCGGGACGGCTCCCTCACCGTCACCGTGACCAGCCCTTTCGGCGACCGTGACGGGCCCCGCGCGCCCGGCTCCGGAGCCGGGCTGGTCGGGATGCGGGAGCGGGTCGAGCTGCTGGGCGGCGCGTTCGAGGCCGGTCCCGTCGACGACCCGGACTCCGCGGACGGCAAGATCTGGGTCGTACGCGCCACGCTTCCCGTGACCGAAGGAGACAGAGAATGATCCGCGTCCTGGTCGCCGAGGACCAGTCCGCCGTCCGCGCCGGGCTCGTCCTCATCCTGCGCAGCGCGCCCGACATCGAGGTGGTCGGCGAGGCGGCGGACGGCGAGCAGGCGGTGGCCATGGCGCGCGCACTGCGGCCGGACCTGGTGCTGATGGACGTACAGATGCCACGCCTGGACGGGGTCTCGGCGACACGGCAGGTGGTCGGCGAGCGGCTGGCCGACGTCCTCGTGCTGACCACCTTCGACCTCGACGAGTATGTGTTCGGGGCGCTGCGGGCGGGCGCGTCCGGTTTCCTGCTCAAGAACACCGAGGCCAAGGACCTGCTGGCAGCGGTACGCACGGTGGCGCGCGGCGAGGGCCTCATCGCCCCGGCCGTCACCCGGCGTCTGATCGCCGAGTTCGCCGCGAAGCCCGTACGGGAGCCGACGGCCGACCCGTCCGTCCTCGACGCCCTCACCCGGCGCGAGCGCGAGGTGCTGTCCTGTCTCGGCGAGGGCCTGTCCAACGCCGACATCGCGGCTCGGCTCGACATGGCCGAGGCGACGGTGAAGACCCACGTCAGCCGTCTGCTGGGGAAGCTCGAACTGCGCAGCCGGGTGCAAGCGGCCGTACTGGCACAGGAGTTGGGGATCCAGCGGTTCGGGACCCGACCGTAACGAGAGTGGTCCAGACCTATTGACCTGTGGTCCAGACCTTTCTATTCTCGCGGCACCGTGGGCGTGAAGGCTCAGTCACGCCCCCAACTCCCCACCCCAAGGGGCGCGTCGGTGTCGAGGGCGCGAGCGCGCGGAGGCCCGAAGGGCTGAGCACGGTCGCGCCCTCGACACCGGCTCAGGCGCCCCGCAAAATCAGACAAGGAGGCGCAGCATGCGCTTCAGACACAGAGCCGCGGCAGGGTTCGCGACCCTGTTGCTCCCGCTGGCCGGTCTGGTCGGCCTCGCGAGCCCCGCCGAGGCCGCGGCATCCGCCACCGCCACCTACGTCAAGTCCCAGGACTGGGGCTCCGGCTTCGAGGGCAAGTGGACGGTGAAGAACACCGGCACCACCTCACTCAGCTCCTGGACGGTCGAGTGGGACTTCCCCTCCGGTACGTCCGTCACCTCCGCCTGGGACGCCGACGTCACCTCCTCCGGCACCCACTGGACGGCGAAGAACAAGTCCTGGAACGGCACGCTCGCCCCCGGCGCCTCCGTCAGCTTCGGCTTCAACGGCGCCGGCACCGGATCCCCGAGCAACTGCAAGCTGAACGGCGGCGGTTGTGACGGCGGCACCACCGAACCCGGCGACAACGCACCCAGCGCCCCCGGCACCCCCAGCGTCTCCGACATCACCAACACCTCGGTGAAGCTGTCCTGGAGCGCCGCCACGGACGACAAGGGCATCAAGAACTACGACGTCCTGCGCGACGGCGCCAAGGTCGCCACCGTGACGACCACGTCGTACACCGACACCGGCCTCACCGCCGGCACCGACTACTCCTACAGCGTCCAGGCCCGCGACACCGCCGACCAGACCGGCCCGGTCAGCGGCGCCCGCGCGGTGCGCACCACCGGCGGCACCACCGATCCGCCGCCCACGGGTGACAAGGTCAAGCTCGGCTACTTCACCGAGTGGGGCGTCTACGGCCGCAACTACCACGTCAAGAACCTGGTGACCTCCGGCTCCGCCTCGAAGATCACGCACATCAACTACGCGTTCGGCAACGTCAAGAACGGCCAGTGCACCGTCGACGACACCTACGCCGCCTACGACAAGGCCTACACGGCCGACCAGTCCGTCAGCGGCACCGCCGACACCTGGGACCAGCCGCTGCGCGGCAACTTCAACCAGCTGCGCCAGCTGAAGGCCAAGTACCCGCACATCAAGGTGCTGTACTCCTTCGGCGGCTGGACCTACTCCGGCGGCTTCGGCCAGGCCGCCGCCAACGCGGCCGCGTTCGCCAAGTCCTGCAAGGCCGTCGTGGAGGACCCGCGCTGGGCCGATGTCTTCGACGGCATCGACATCGACTGGGAGTACCCGAACGCCTGCGGCCTGACCTGCGACACCTCGGGGCCGGCAGCGTTCAGGACCTTGATGTCGGCGCTGCGCACGGAGTTCGGCCCGAACTACCTCGTCACCGCGGCCATCACCGCCGACGGCTCCTCCGGCGGCAAGATCGACGCGGCCGACTACGGCGGCGCCGCCCAGTACCTCGACTGGTACAACGTGATGACGTACGACTACTTCGGCGCCTTCAACGCGCAGGGCCCGACCGCGCCGCACTCCCCGCTCACGTCGTACCCCGGCATCCCGCAGGCGGGCTTCAACTCCGCCGACGCCATCGCCAAGCTCAAGTCCAAGGGCGTGCCGTCCAAGAAGCTGCTGCTCGGCATCGGCTTCTACGGCCGCGGCTGGACCGGCGTCACCCAGTCCGCCCCCGGCGGCTCGGCGACCGGCGCGGCTCCCGGCACCTACGAGGCGGGCATCGAGGACTACAAGGTCCTGAAGAACTCCTGCCCGGCCAACGGCACCATCGCCGGCACGGCGTACGCGCACTGCGGCACGAACTGGTGGTCCTACGACACCCCGTCGACGATCGCCGGGAAGATGACCTGGGCCAAGAACCAGGGCCTGGGCGGCGCGTTCTTCTGGGAGTTCAGCGGCGACACCGGCAACGGTGAGCTGGTGACCGCCATCAACAACGGGCTCAACTGACAGACGTACCCAGCGACACAGACGTACTAGGCGACATTGACGCGCTGACCGGGCGGGGCTGCCTCAAGCCACGCGAGAAAACCGGTCAGCGCGTCTTCGCTCATGGCGAGCTCGAGGCGCGTGCCCCGGTGCAGACAGGTGAGGATCACCGCGTCGGAGAGCAGCGCCAGCTCCTCCTCGCCGTCGGGGACCCGGCGGCCGGCCACCTCGATGGCGGAGCGCTCCAGGATGCGGCGCGGGCGGTAGGCGTAGGAGAAGACGCGGTACCACTCGATGCGGTCGCCGTTGTAGCGGGCGACGCCGTAGCTCCAGCCTTTGCCGTTGGTGTCGGGTTTCTCCGGCACGTCCCAGCGCAGGGAACAGTCGAAGGTGCCGCCCGAGCGCTGGATGAGTCTGCGGCGCAGGCCGAAGACGAACAATCCCAGCACCACGAGGGCGACGACGATTCCGCACACAGTCAGAGCGAGGACCATCGGCACCGACCTCCTCGTCTCCTAGGTAACGGAACGGAAAAAACTTCCATATCTGCCTCAGCCGCGACCGGCACCGGATTGCTCCGGTCCCAGCCGCGGCTGAGTGACGTCATCGCGTGCGCTCCCCCAGAGCCTAGACGGCCAGGGAGGTGCCCCTGGGGGTCAGCGCGCCGTCGCCGCCCGCAGGCGGACCTCCGCGCGACGCTCGGCGGACGCGTCGTCGTCCCCCTTCGCGCGCTCGAGTGCCCGCTCCGCGCGCTGGACATCGATCTCGTCCGACAGCTCGGCGATCTCGGCCAGCAGCGACAGCTTGTCGTCCGCGAAGGAGATGAAACCGCCGTGCACCGCGGCGATGACGGTTCCACCTTCACTCGTACGGATGGTCACCGGGCCCGACTCCAGCACACCGAGCAGCGGCTGGTGACCGGGCATGACGCCGATGTCGCCGGACGTGGTGCGCGCGACGACCAGGGTGGCCTGGCCCGACCAGACCTCACGGTCGGCGGCGACCAGCGCGACGTGCAGCTCAGCAGCCAAGGTGGCTCCTCGGGTCACCACCCGGCGGTTCTGCCGGGTGTTGGTTACAAGTCTAGTAGGCGTGAGAGAGGGGGCGGGACGAACCCCCGCCCCCTCATCAAGAGCTCAATGGCTCACGAAGACCGGTGCGTCAGGAGACGCCCAGCTCCTTCGCGTTCTTCTTCAGGTCCTCGATACCACCGCACAGGAAGAACGCCTGCTCCGGGAAGTGGTCGAACTCACCGTCGATGATCGCGTTGAACGCGGTGATCGACTCGTCCAGCGGCACGTCCGAACCGTCCACGCCGGTGAACTGCTTGGCGACGTGGGTGTTCTGGGACAGGAAGCGCTCGACACGGCGGGCACGCTGGACGACCAGCTTGTCCTCCTCGCCGAGCTCGTCGATGCCGAGGATGGCGATGATGTCCTGGAGGTCCTTGTACTTCTGCAGGATGCCCTTGACACGCATGGCGGTGTTGTAGTGGTCCGCCGCGATGTAGCGCGGGTCCAGGATCCGGGACGTGGAGTCCAGCGGGTCCACGGCCGGGTAGATGCCCTTCTCCGAGATCGGACGGGACAGAACCGTCGTCGCGTCGAGGTGGGCGAAGGTGGTGGCCGGGGCCGGGTCGGTCAGGTCGTCCGCGGGGACGTAGATCGCCTGCATCGAGGTGA
The DNA here is from genome assembly GCF_041261225.1 of Streptomyces sp. V4I8. Lineage (GTDB taxonomy): Bacteria > Actinomycetota > Actinomycetes > Streptomycetales > Streptomycetaceae > Streptomyces. The sequence continues at coordinate 6,923,233 of NZ_JBGCCN010000001.1, read as the reverse complement.
TCGAGTGACCACGGGTCGAGGTGATGCGCTCCTGGAGGAGACCCATCTCGTCGGCCAGGTTCGGCTGGTAGCCCACCGCGGAGGGCATACGGCCGAGCAGGGTCGAGACCTCGGAACCGGCCTGCGTGAAGCGGAAGATGTTGTCGATGAAGAACAGCACGTCCTGCTTCTGGACGTCACGGAAGTACTCGGCCATGGTGAGGCCGGCCAGCGCGACGCGCAGACGGGTGCCCGGGGGCTCGTCCATCTGACCGAAGACCAGGGCGGTCTTGTCGATGACGCCCGAGTCGGCCATCTCCTCGATGAGGTCGTTGCCCTCACGGGTGCGCTCACCGACACCGGCGAACACGGAGACACCGTCGTGGTTGTTGGCGACGCGGTAGATCATCTCCTGGATGAGCACCGTCTTGCCGACGCCGGCACCGCCGAACAGACCGATCTTTCCACCCTTGACGTACGGGGTGAGAAGGTCGATGACCTTGACGCCGGTCTCGAACATCTCGGTCTTCGACTCGAGCTCGTCGAAGTTCGGGGCCTTGCGGTGGATGCCCCAGCGCTCGCCCTCGTACTGCTCGTCGACGTTCAGCACCTCACCGAGGGTGTTGAACACCTTGCCCTTGGTGAAGTCACCGACGGGCACCGTGATGGAGGCACCGGTGTCGGTGACCGGAGCCTGGCGGACCAGACCGTCGGTGGGCTGCATCGAGATCGTGCGGACCAGGCCGTCACCCAGGTGCTGGGCGACCTCCAGGGTCAGCGTCTTCTTCGCGCCCTCCTGGGCCGGGTCGGCCACCTCGACGTGAAGGGCGTTGTAGATCTCCGGCATGGCGTCGACGGGGAATTCCACGTCGACGACCGGGCCGATGACCCGGGCGACGCGGCCCGTGGCAACGGCCGTCTCAACTGTCGTCGTCATTACCTGTCACTCCCCGCGGTCGCGTCGGCCAGGGCTGCGGAGCCACCGACGATCTCGCTGATTTCCTGGGTGATTTCGGCCTGGCGGGCCGCGTTGGCAAGCCGCGAGAGCGTCTCGATGAGCTCTCCCGCGTTGTCGGTGGCCGACTTCATCGCGCGCCGCGTGGCGGCGTGCTTGGAGGCGGCCGACTGGAGCAGCGCGTTGTAGATACGGCTCTCCACGTAGCGCGGCAGCAGGGCGTCGAGGACGTCCTCCGCCGAGGGCTCGAAGTCGAACAGCGGGAGGATCTCGCCCGAGGGCGCGGCCTCCTTGGCGACCTCATCGAGGCTGAGCGGCAGCAGACGGTCGTCAAGGGCCGTCTGCGTCATCATCGAGACGAACTCGGTGAAGACGATGTGGAGTTCGTCCACGCCGCCCTCGGCCGTGTCCTTCTCGATCGCCTCGATCAGCGGCGCCGCGACCTTCTTGGCGTCCGCGTACGACGGCTCGTCCGTGAAGCCGCTCCACGAATCCGCGATCTTGCGCTCACGGAAGTTGTAGTGGGCGACACCACGGCGGCCGACGATGTAGATGTCGACCTCCTGGCCCTCGCGCTCCAGTCGCGCGGTCAGCTGCTCCGCGATCTTGATGGCGTTCGAGTTGAAGGCGCCGGCGAGACCCCGGTCGCTCGTCAGGAGCAGCACCGCGGACCGCGTGACCGTCTCGGCCTGCGTGGTCAGCGGGTGCTTGGTGTTCGAGCCGGTACCGACCGCCGTGACCGCGCGGGTGAGCTCGGTCGCGTACGGCGTGGAGGCCGCCACCTTGCGCTGCGCCTTGACGACGCGCGAGGCGGCGATCATCTCCATCGCCTTGGTGATCTTCTTGGTCGCGGTGACGGATCGGATGCGACGCTTGTAGACCCGGAGCTGGGCTCCCATGAGTCAGGTCCCTTCCTTACGTCACTTGGAGGCGCTGGTCGCCTTCGGACCGGCCTCTTCGCCGAGCAGCTTGCCGTCCGAGGTCTCGAACTGCTTCTTGAAGTCGGCGATCGCGTCGGCAACAGCGCTGAGGGTGTCGTCCGACATCTTGCCGCCCTCCTTGATGGAGGTCATGAGGCCCTGCTCCTTGCGGTGCAGGTACTCGAGGAGCTCCTTCTCGAAGCGGCGGATGTCGTTGACCGGAACGTCGTCCATCTTGCCGGTGGTGGCACCCCAGACCGAGACGACCTGGTCCTCGGTGGCCATCGGCTGGTACTGAGCCTGCTTGAGCAGCTCGACCAGACGCGAACCACGCTCCAGCTGCGCCTTCGACGCGGCGTCCAGGTCGGAACCGAAGGCGGCGAACGCCTCCAGCTCGCGGTACTGGGCCAGGTCCAGACGGAGACGACCGGAGACCTGCTTCATCGCCTTGTGCTGCGCGGAACCACCGACTCGGGAGACGGAGATACCGACGTTCAGCGCGGGGCGCTGACCGGCGTTGAACAGGTCCGACTCCAGGAAGCACTGGCCGTCGGTGATGGAGATGACGTTGGTCGGGATGAACGCCGAGACGTCGTTGGCCTTGGTCTCGACGATCGGCAGACCCGTCATCGAACCGGCGCCCATGTCGTCGGAGAGCTTCGCGCAGCGCTCCAGCAGACGGGAGTGCAGGTAGAAGACGTCACCCGGGTAGGCCTCACGGCCCGGCGGGCGGCGCAGCAGCAGGGAGACGGCGCGGTAGGCGTCGGCCTGCTTCGAGAGGTCGTCGAAGATGATGAGGACGTGCTTGCCCTCGTACATCCACTGCTGGCCGATGGCCGAACCGGTGTACGGCGCCAGGTACTTGAAGCCGGCCGGGTCGGACGCCGGGGCGGCGACGATGGTCGTGTACTCCAGCGCGCCGTTCTCCTCCAGCGCGCGGCGGACCGACGCGATCGTCGAGCCCTTCTGGCCGATGGCGACGTAGATGCAGCGGACCTGCTTGTTCGGGTCGCCGGTGCGCCAGTTGTCACGCTGGTTGATGATCGTGTCGACGGCCAGGGCGGTCTTGCCGGTCTGGCGGTCACCGATGATCAGCTGACGCTGACCACGGCCGATCGGGGTCATCGCGTCGACGGCCTTGTAGCCGGTCTCCATCGGCTCGTGCACCGACTTACGGGCCATGACGCCCGGAGCCTGAAGCTCGAGGGCGCGGCGGCCGGACGTCTCGATCTCGCCGAGGCCGTCAATCGGGTTGCCGAGCGGGTCGACGACGCGGCCGAGGTAGCCCTCGCCGACCGCCACGGAGAGGACCTCACCGGTACGGGAGACCGGCTGACCCTCCTCGACGCCGCTGAACTCACCGAGGATGACGGCGCCGATCTCGCGCTCTTCCAGGTTGAGCGCGAGTCCGAGGGTGCCGTCCTCGAACTTCAGCAGTTCGTTGGCCATGGCCGAGGGCAGGCCCTCGACCTTCGCGATGCCGTCGCCGGCAAGGGTGACCGTACCGACCTCCTCGCGCGAGGCCGCGTCCGGCTTGTACGACTGGACGAAGTTCTCCAGCGCGTCCCGGATCTCCTCCGGCCGGATCGTGAGCTCCGCCATCTGGGTTCCCTGCTCTCCTTGTTGGGCCCGAAGTTTCACTTTGGGGGGATGGGGACTCCCCCCATAAAAGAGGTGAATCCTCTGCACGGCCCAACATGGGCCGTCGTAAGTACGTACTGCTCTTGCTATGAAGTTGCTGCTAGCTCGCCAGTCGGCGGCCGGCGTCCTCGATGCGGTCCGCGAGGGAGCCGTTGATGACCTCGTCACCGACCTGCACCCGGATTCCGCCGACGACCTCGGGGTCCACGTCCAGGTTGAGGTGCATCTGGCGGCCGTAGAGCTTCGCGAGGGCGGCGCCCAGGCGCTGCCTCTGCGGGTCGCTCAGCGGCACCGCCGAGGTGACGATGGCCACCATGCGGTCCCGGCGCTCGGCGGCGAGCTTGGACAGGGACTCCAGTCCCGACTCCAGGCTACGTCCACGCGGCGCGGTCACAAGACGCGTCACCAGACGCTCGGTGGTCGCCTTGGCCCGGCCGCCGAGCAGGGTGCGCAGCAGCTCGCCCTTGGCCGACGCCGTTGCGGCGCGGTTGGTCAGCGCGGCGCGCAGCTCGGTGCTCGAGAAGACGATCCGGCCGAACCGGAACAGCTCGTCCTCGACGTCGTCGAGCTTGCCCGTGCGCTGCGCCGCGGTGAGGTCGGCGGTGTTCGCCAGCTCCTCCAGCGCGTCCACCAGGTCGCGGGACTGCGACCAGCGGGAACGCACCATGCCGGCCAGCAGATCGGTGGCCTCGCCGCCGACCTGGCCGCCGAGCAGGCGCTGGGCCAGCTCGGCCTTGGCCTCACCGGCCTGCGCCGGGTCGGTGAGGACCCGACGCAGCGACACCTCGCGGTCGAGCAGCGCGGTGACGGCGGCCAGCTCGTCGGCGAGCTTGGCCGCGTCGACGGACGTGTTGTCCGTCAGCGCGTCGAGACGCTCACGTGCGGCTGCCAGGGCCTCGCGGCTCGCTCCGTTCATCGCGCTGCCTCGGCCTTCTCCTCAAGGTCCTCGAGGAAGCGGTCGATGACACGGCTCTGCCGGGCGTGGTCCTCCAGGGACTCGCCGACGAGCTTGCCGGCCAGTTCGGTGGCGAGCTTGCCGACGTCCTGGCGCAGCGCGGACGCGGCGGCCTTGCGGTCGGCCTCGATCTGGGCGTGACCGGCGGCGACGATCTCCTCGCGCTGCCGCTGGCCTTCCGCGCGCATCTCGGCGATGAGCGTGGCGCCCTGCTCCTGCGCCTCCTGGCGCAGACGCGCGGCCTCGTGCCGGGCCTCGGCGAGCTGAGCCTTGTACTGCTCGAGCACGCTCTGGGCCTCGGTCTGGGCGGCCTCGGCCTTCTCGATACCGCCCTCGATGGCCTCGCGGCGCTCTTCCAGAACCTTGTTGATGTTCGGGAGGAGCTTCTTGGCGAGGAAGCCGAAGACGATGACGAAGGCGAGCAGGCCGATGACAAGCTCAGGGATCGGCGGGACGAGAGGGTTCTCCCCCTCGCTCGCCGCGATGAGCAGCTGGCTCATGTGAGTGCCTTTCGTCTAGTCGGCTGGACTGGTTTCGCTGATCAGTAGCCGTAGACGAACGGCATGACCAGACCGATCAGGGCGAGCGCCTCACAGAAGGCGAAGCCGAGGATCTGGTTGGCGCGGATCAGGCCGGCCGCCTCGGGCTGGCGGGCGAGAGCCTGGGTGCCGTTACCGAAGATGATGCCGACGCCGACGCCCGGGCCGATCGCGGCGAGGCCGTAACCGATGGAGCCGAGGGAGCCTTCGACAGCAGCAAGGGTCGCAGACATGCCAGTTCTTCCTTTTCTTTACGGACCGGTGGGGGTTGGCCACCGGACGATCTGTGGAGTGTGGAGGGCGGTGGCTCAGTGGTGCTCGGCGAGAGCGCCCTGAATGTACGTGCAGGTCAGCAGGACGAACACGTACGCCTGCAGGGCCTGGATGAACAGCTCGAAGGCGGTCATCACGATGACCATCACGAACGAGACACCGGCGTAGGCGATGCCGAAGCCGTTCAGCATGTACCAGCTGGCGATCGTGAACAGCAGCAGCAGGGTGTGACCCGCGAACATGTTCGCGAAGAGTCGCACGGCGTGCGTGAAGGGCCGGATCAGCAGGTTCGAGAAGAGCTCGATCAGCATGGCCAGCGGAAGCACCGCGCCGAGCGACTTGTCGTAGCCGGTGACGTTCTTCCAGAAGCCGACGAAGCCGTGCCGCTTGAACGTCAGGGACACCCACAGGATGTAGACGATCAGCGCCAGGACCAGCGGGTACGAGATGATCGAGGTGACCGGGAACTGGGCGATCGGGATGATCGACCAGAGGTTCAGCATCCAGACGAAGAAGAAGAGCGAGACGACGAGCGGTACGTACTTCTCGCCTTCCTTCTTGCCGATGGTCTCGTAGACGACACCGCGCCGGATGAAGTCGTAGCCCGCCTCGGCGACCATCTGGAGCTTGCCCGGGACCACCTGCGGCCTGCGGAAGGCGGCCCAGAAGAAGCCCACGATGATGATCGAGCCGAGCAGCGCCAGCAGCATCGTCTTGTTGAAGTACACGTTGCTGTCGCCGTCACCCCACAGGGGCTGGAACATGAACGAGTGCAGGCCCGGGGACACATCGGCGAAGCCACACCCGTCGAAGAGGTGGCAGTTGGTGTCGAAGGCGAGCACCTGCGTCGGGTCAGCACTCACCGCGGGCTCCTTCAGCGTGGCGCATAGGTACGGCAACCTCGTTGTGTCGGCGCGGCGCGCAGCCGCGGTTCGGCACGGGACTGGTGTTACGGATGTGGGGGCGGCTGGGGGGCATCTCGCCTCGCGATTGAGCAGGCGTCAGCTCAGATGCCCGCGCCCGCGATGCCGCAGTTGGCACCGGACGATAGCAGGACTTCTCGAGCGCCCTTATCCCGCCCCTACCTCTCACGACGAGTGCCCCGTCTTTTCGGGCTTGTCACCCTTCGAGGGAGTGCCCGAATCGGGTTCAACGTAGAGGATCTTGGCCTTCATGTGGGCGCGCGTCTGCATGGCGATCCACACGAGCGTGCCGACGAGCAACGTGACCGCGAAGGCTCGCGGGTTGAACAGCGTCGTGTTCTTGAACGCGGCCATGAAGATGAACAGCAGCAGGATCTGTGCCGCGTACAACATCAGACCCATCGCCTGGAACAGGTGCGGAAGCGATTTGGCAGTGCGCTGCAGAACGTAGAGGCCGATTCCCATGAAGAGGATCACGACCACCGTCGCGACGACGGCCCCGATCGCTCCCTTGCCGCCGGCGACCACACCACTGACGACGGCTGCGACAGCGCCGACGGCGGCTGTGGGCACAGCGGCCTGGAGCAGGATCCGGGCGTCATTGGACGGCATGGCGGCAACTCCGCTTTCACGGTGGGGGCAGGGTGTCGTCATGGACGAGCGTAGTCCCGGGTGGAGAGAGAACCTCACGCCGGTGGACCGTCGCACTGCGGCCCTTCGGCTCTATCCGGGGGTTCTCGTGAACCGTATCACAAACTATTTGATGAGGTCTTTACCTGGAGCGTGTGCCCGGTGTCACACATGAGAGTGACACTGCGCGTCTGTGCAGAATCGGCGCCCACTTGTCTGGTATTGGGGCGCTTCGTTCCCCCATGGTTTGGCAATGCTCTAGTCAGATTCTTACCTTGGCCGCGCTCTTACCCAGGCGCTTGACCGTCAGCGGGACGTCCCGGCTTTCCGTCGGTCCAGGAAGCGCGAACGGCCGCCGATGGCGGTCGCCCCGTTGACCCCCGCGACTCCGGCGGCGACCGGAGTGCGCGGCTCCTCCTCGGGCCGGGCGTCGGCCGGGGCCCCGGCGGCAGCGGTCTGCGGCGTGGTGGCCGCGGGTTCGGCGACAGCGCCGCGGCGGCGGTAGCGCGGCGGCACGAAGGCCTCGGCCCAGCGGGGGGCGCGCGGCGTGAAGCGCGGGAGCAGCAGCAGGGCCAGGCCGATGGCGCTGAGGAACACCACGCTCAGGACGATCCACATGGACGCCGAGTTCACGGAGTAGGCGAGCGCGCCGAAGGCGATCAGCGCCGACCAGAAGTACATGATCAACACCGCGCGGCTGTGTGAGTGGCCGATCTCCAGCAGACGGTGGTGCAGATGTCCGCGGTCGGCGGCGAACGGCGACTGGCCGCGCCAGGTACGGCGGACGATCGCCAGCACCAGGTCGGCGGCCGGGATCGCGATGATCGTCAGGGGCAGCAACAGCGGGATGTAGACGGGCACCGTCTGGTGCACGGCCTCCTTCTCGGAGCCGGCGAACAGCTTCAGCGCGTCCGGGTCGACCTGACCGGTGATGGAGATGGCGCCCGCGGCGAGGACCAGGCCGATCAGCATCGAGCCGGAGTCGCCCATGAAGATCCGCGCCGGGTGCATGTTGTGCGGCAGGAAACCCAGGCACATGCCCATCAGGATCGCCGCGAACAGGGTGGCCGGGGCGGCCGCCTCGATGCCGTACGACACCCAGACGCGGTAGGCGTAGAGGAAGAACGCGGCCGACGCGATGCACACCATGCCCGCCGCGAGGCCGTCCAGGCCGTCGACGAAGTTGACCGCGTTGATGGTGATGACGACCAGGGCGACCGTCAGCAGGGTGCCCTGCCACTGGGTGAGGGCGACCGAGCCGAAGCCCGGGATGGGCAGCCACAGGATCGTCAGACCCTGCATGACCATGACGCCGGCGGCGATCATCTGGCCGCCCAGCTTGATCAGGGCGTCGATCTCGAACTTGTCGTCCAGGACGCCGATCAGCCAGATGAGCGCCGCTCCGGAGAGCAGCGCCCGCGGTTCGTTGGACTTCTCGAAGACCGCGCTGAGGTTGGTGAGGTGGTCGGCGACCAGCAGCCCCGCGCACAGGCCGAAGAACATGGCGATACCGCCGAGTCGCGGAGTAGGCTCCCGGTGCACGTCACGTGCCCGGATCTCCGGCATCGCTCCGGCCACGATCGCGAACTTACGTACCGGCCCTGTCAGCAGATACGTCACCGCGGCCGTGATGCAGAGCGTCAGCAGGTATTCACGCACGGGCTTCCCCACAGGTCTCGCTGGCCATCTCAGCCCCACACCCTAGCGACGGACACATACGCGACGCATATGTGTGGGGACTTTCGGGTAGCGACGATGGTTGCACGCGTGGCTGTGTCGCAGGTGCGTCTACCCCGCCTCAGCCGGGATACGGCGGAAATCTACCGGCCAGCTCCCGCACTTCTTCACGGGCCTTCGGGCTCTCGGTCTCCCCTCTCAGCACCCCCGCCAGCAACGCGGCGAGCCACGCCATCTCCTCCTCCCCCATGCCCTGGGTGGTCACGGCGGCCGTGCCGAGACGCAGGCCACGGGCGTCGCCGTGGGGCAGCGCGCAGCAGTCCAGCACCATGCCGGCCGCGGCGAGCCGGCCGCGTGCGTCCCGGCCGTCGACGCCGAGCGGTGCCGGGTCGGCGGTGATGAGGTGGGTGTCGGTCCCGCCCGTGGTGACGACGAGCCCCTCCGCGGCCAGGCCGGCCGCCAGGATCCGCGCGTTGGCGACCACCTGATGGGCGTACGCGGCGAAGGCCGGTGTTGCCGCCTCGCCGAACGCGACGGCCTTGGCGGCGATGGTGTGCATCTGGGCGCCACCCTGGGTGAAGGGGAAGACGGCGCGGTCGATCCGCTCGGCGAGGTCCGGGCCGCACAGGATCATGCCGCCGCGCGGCCCCCGCAGCACCTTGTGCGTAGTGGCGCACACCACATCGGCGTACGGCACCGGATTCGGCGCCGCTCCCCCGGCGACGAGCCCCATCGGGTGGGCGGCGTCGGCGATGAGATACGCGCCCATCTCGTCGGCGATGTCCCGGAAGAAGGCGTAGTCGATGTGGCGCGGATAGGCGATGGACCCGCACACGATCGCCTTGGGCCGATGGTTGCGGGCGAGCGTCCGCACCTGGTCGTAGTCGATGAGCCCGGTCTCCGCGTCGACCCCGTACCCCACGAAGTCGAACCAGCGCCCGGAGAAGTTGGCGGGCGAACCGTGCGTCAGGTGTCCTCCGTACGGCAGCCCCAGGGCCAGCACGGTGTCGCCGGGCCGCAGCAGGGCGGCGTACGCGGCGAGGACGGCCGACGACCCGGAGTGCGACTGCACATTGGCGTGCTCGGCCCCGAAGAGCGCCTTGGCCCGCTCCACGGCCAGCCGCTCGGCGACGTCGACCATCTCGCAGCCACCGTGGTACCGGGCGCCCGGGTACCCCTCCGCGTACTTGTTGGCGAGCGGCGACCCGAGCGCCGCCAGCACGGCGGGCGAGGTGAAGTTCTCGGCGGCGATGAGCTGAAGCGTCGTCGACTGCCGATCGAGCTCCCCGAGCAGGATGTCGGCGAGCTGAGGGTCCTGACGGCGCAGGACATCGGCCTCGAGGGTATGGGTGACCGACATGATGGGCTCCGGGCGTGCGTCGACGATGACGTACGTCCAATGTAGGCCGCGGACGTCAGACCCGCCCGGCGTTGCCCCCACCCGGCCGCCCGGCCGCATCCCAGGTCACGCCCGCGCGGGAACCCCCGTCAACGCCGTCACCACCGGATCCAGCGCCTCATGTATCTCGTCCCCCACCGACCGGAAAAACGTCAACGGCGCCCCGTACGGGTCATACACCTCGTCCGCCTCCGCCGTCGGCGCCAGCAGCCACCCGCGTAGAGCCGCCGCCGCACGCACCAGGGCACGCGCGCGGAAGACCACGCCTTCCTCCAGGGGCGGGAGCGTCGCGGGGTCTATGGCCTTCACCAGGCGGGTGAACTCCTTGAGGGTGAAGGTGCGCAGGCCCGCGGAATGGCCCATGGAGATGACCTGGGCGCGGTGGTCGCGGGTGGCGGTCAGGACCAGGTCGGCCCGGATGACGTGTTCGTCGAGGAGTTCGCGGCCGACGAAGTCGGTGGCGTCCGCGCCGAAGTCGGCGAGGACCGTCTCCGCGTTGGATTCCATGGGCGCGCCCTCGTGGCCCCAGGTACCCGCGCTCTCCACGATCAGCCCGCCGCCGAGCACACCGAGGCGCTGCGCCACGAAATGACGCGTCAGCCGCTCGGTGATCGGCGAGCGGCACACGTTGCCGGTGCTGACGTGGAGGATGCGGAAGCTGTCGCGCGGGAGTCCCACGAAGGTCGTCGTGATCTCCGCCGCGCGTTCCCCGTTGCCTATGCCACGCCCCGCTTCAGGGGCTGTCAATTGGCCACCTCGAGGTCGGGTACGACCTTCCGCAGCTCGTCCGCGGAGATCGCGCCCGCACGCAGGAGGAGGGGCACTTCGCGCGTCACGTCGACGATCGAGGACGGGATGTTGCCAGGGGTCGGGCCGCCGTCCAGGTACACGGAGACCGAGTCGCCGAGCATCTCCTGCGCGGCGTCGCAGTCCTCGGGGGCGGGGTGGCCCGTCAGGTTCGCCGACGACACGGCCATCGGGCCGACCTCCGTCAGCAGCTCGATGGCGACGGGGTGCAGCGGCATCCGCACCGCGACCGTGCCCCGGGTGTCCCCCAGGTCCCACTGCAGCGACGGCTGGTGCTTGGCGACCAGCGTCAGGGCGCCCGGCCAGAACGCGTCGACCAGCTCCCAGGCCAGCTCGGAGAAGTCGGTGACGAGACCATGGAGCGTGTTCGGGGAGCCGATCAGCACAGGGGTGGGCATGTTGCGGCCCCGCCCCTTGGCCTCCAGCAGATCGCCGACGGCCTCCTTGGTGAACGCGTCCGCGCCGATGCCGTACACCGTGTCGGTCGGGAGGACCACGAGCTCGCCACGGCGGACGGCGGACGCTGCCTCACGCAGACCCGTCGTGCGGTCGGTCGCGTCGTTGGTGTCGTATCGCCGTGCCATATCTAGCGGGCCTCCTCGTACACGAAGTACACGTACTGCGGGGAAAGATTCCGGGGGGCGGTCACGGCAGCGCCTTGCGGGCGGTCGCGAACCTCGGGCGGTTGTTGAGGTCGGGATGGTCGGCCGCGTCGGCCCAGCCCCGTTCCTCGGTGAAGATCCACGGCACCTGGCCGCCCTGGGTGTCGGCGTGCTCGATGACGACGACACCGCCGGGCCGGAGGAGCCGGTGTGCGGTGCGCTCCAGGCCTCGGATGAGATCGAGGCCGTCCTCGCCCGAGAACAGGGCGAGTTCGGGATCGTAGTCCCGCGCTTCGGGAGCGACGTACTCCCATTCGGTGAGCGGGATGTAGGGCGGGTTGGAGATGACCAGGTCGACCTGGCCGTCGAGGTCGGGGAAGGCGTTCAGGGCGTTGCCCTGCCGCAGGTCGACCCGGGACCCCTCCACGTTCTTGCGCGTCCACCGCAGGGCGTCCTCGGACAGCTCCACCGCGTGCACGCGGGAGCGCGGGACCTCCTGGGCGAGAGCGAGCGCGATGGCGCCGGAGCCGGTGCACAGGTCCACGATGCAGGGCTCGACGACGTCCATCGCGCGCACGGCGTCTATGGCCCAGCCGACCACCGACTCCGTCTCGGGGCGGGGCACGAACACCCCGGGCCCGACTTGGAGTTCGAGATAGCGGAAGTAGGCCCGTCCGGTGATGTGCTGGAGCGGCTCGCGCTGCTCACGCCGGGCGATGACCTCCCAGTAGCGGGCGTCGAAGTCCGAGTCCTTCACGGAGTGCAGCTCGCCCCGCTTCACGCCGTGCACGAACGCGGCGAGCTCCTCCGCGTCGTTGCGCGGCGAGGGCACGCCGGCGTCGGCCAGCCGCTGGGTGGCCTGGGCCACCTCCGCGAGCAGCACGCTGCGGGGGCTCGGGGTTCGCCCCCCGATGAATTGCTGCACGCAAGTCCTCCGTGTCGTACTCGTACGTGCGTACGTCCCTGACGTCCTTACGCGGCCGCCAGCTTGGCCGCCGAGTCCGCGTCGACGCACGCCTGGATCACCGCGTCGAGGTCACCGTCCAGGACCTGGTCCAGGTTGTAGGCCTTGAAGCCGACGCGGTGGTCCGAGATGCGATTCTCCGGGAAGTTGTAGGTGCGGATCTTCTCGGAGCGGTCGACGGTGCGGACCTGGCTGCGGCGGGCGTCGGCCGCTTCCTTCTCGGCCTCCTCCTGCGCCGCTGCGAGCAGCCTGGAGCGCAGGATACGCAGTGCCTGCTCCTTGTTCTGCAGCTGGCTCTTCTCGTTCTGGCAGGAAGCGACGACTCCGGTCGGAATGTGCGTGATGCGCACGGCGGAGTCGGTGGTGTTGACGGACTGGCCACCCGGGCCCGACGACCGGTACACGTCGATACGGAGGTCGTTCGGGTTGACCTCGACGTCGATCTCCTCGGCCTCCGGCGTGACCAGCACACCGGCGGCGGAGGTGTGGATGCGGCCCTGGGACTCGGTCGCCGGCACGCGCTGCACGCGGTGCACACCGCCCTCGTACTTCAGCCGCGCCCACACGCCCTGGCCGGGCTCGGTGGCGCCCTGGCCGCCCTTGGTCTTCACGGCGACCTGGACGTCCTTGTAGCCGCCCAGCTCGGACTCGGTGGAGTCGATGATCTCGGTCTTCCAGCCGACGCGCTCGGCGTAGCGCAGGTACATGCGCAGCAGGTCGCCGGCGAACAGCGCCGACTCGTCACCGCCGGCGCCGGCCTTGATCTCGAGGATGACGTCCTTGTCGTCGCTGGGGTCGCGGGGGACGAGCAGAAGCCGCAGCTTCTCCGTCAGCTCCTCGCGCGTCCGCTCCAGCTCCTTGACCTCGGCCGCGAAGTCCGGGTCGGCGGCGGCGAATTCCTTCGCCGTCTCGATGTCGTCGCCGGTCTGCTTCCAGGAGCGGTACGTGGCGACGATCGGGGTGAGCTCGGCGTAGCGCTTGTTCAGCTTGCGTGCGTTGGCCTGGTCGGCGAAGACCGACGGATCGGCGAGCTTCTTCTCCAGGTCGGCGTGCTCACCGACGAGTTCCTCGACGGCCTCGAACATCTCTGGCTCCTGTACTGCGGACGAAAGGGGGAAGGCGGGCGACCAAAAACGCCGGTCCCGGTGCGCCCTGGAAGGGGGCGCGACCGTGGACCGGCGAAATGGGGCTCGCTACTTCTTGGAGCCGGCAGCCTTGCCGAAGCGGGCCTCGAAGCGGGCCACACGGCCACCGGTGTCGAGGATCTTCTGCTTGCCCGTGTAGAACGGGTGGCACTCGGAGCAGACCTCGGCACGGATGGTGCCGCTGGAGATCGTGCTACGGGTGGTGAACGACGCGCCACAGGTGCAGCTGACCTGCGTCTCGACGTACTCGGGGTGGATGTCGCGCTTCAAGGTGTCTCCTAGTTTCGGGAGGGCGCCGGGTCGCCGCCGCGGGGATGCGGGAGCGTGAACCGGAGCCGACGTACCAGTCTGCCAGGACTGGGGCCATCCCCCAAAACCGGGGGTACCCGTGATCTATTCCCTGAAGCTCACGAAGCGCTCACCACGCCCTTGGCGTCGCCACTTGCCGTGCCCTCGGTGGCCGACTTCGGGATCGGCTCGTCGTTCTTCAGGGCCGTCCACACCTGCTTGGCCTTCGCCTCGGCCACGATCACGCGGTTCGGGTCCGCCGGGTCGTACCGGACCGGCATCGTGACCATGTTCATGTTCTTGGAGCTGATGCCCTTGAGGCCGTCCGCGAAGGACATGAGCTTGTTGACCGAGCCCAGGTCGGAGTCGGTGGTCACCGTCTTGGTGGCGGTGCCGGCCAGGTCGTAGAGCCTCTTGGGGTTGCCGAAGAGGTCGATGTCCTTGATCTGGTTGATCAGTGCCTTGATGAAGGCCTGCTGGAGCTGGATGCGGCCGAGGTCGGATCCGTCGCCCACGCCGTGCCGGGTACGGACCAGGCCCAGGGCCTGCTTGCCGGTGAGCTGGTGGGGGCCGGCCTTGAGCTTGAGGTGGCTGTCGGGGTCGTTGATGTCCTTGGTGGTGGTGACCTCGACGCCGCCGAGTTCGTCGATGAGCTTCTGGAAGCCGGAGAAGTCGACCTCCAGATAGTGGTCCATGCGGATGCCGGAGATGGACTCGACGGTCTTCACCGCGCAGGCCGCGCCGCCCGTGGAGTACGACTCGTTGAACATCACGCCGGACGCCGCGTCGTGCGTGTCGCCGTTGGTGTCGGTGCACCGGGGGCGGTCGACGAGGGTGTCCCGCGGGATGGAGACCACGCTGGCCTTCTTGTGGCCCTCGTACACGTGCACGATCATCGCCGTGTCCGAGCGGGCGCTGCCGTCGTCGGTGCCGCCGCCGAGGTCCTTGTTGCTGCCGGAGCGGGTGTCCGAGCCGAGGACGAGGATGTTCTCGGAGCCGTTGTCGACCTTCTCCGGCCGTTCGGTGCCGAGTGCCTGGTCGATGTCGACGCTCTTGAGGTTGCCGTTGAGCTTGAAGTACAGGTACCCGGCTCCGGTGCCGCCCAGGACCACGATCCCGGCGGCCGTCCAGGCCATGATCAGCAGGCCCTTGCGCTTGTCGCGCGGCTTGCGACGGCGGCCCTTGGCTCGGTGGCGTGTACCTGCGGTGCCGGTCTCGCCCGGTATGCCGGGCTCCGGCCTGCTCTCGGCGGACACTGTGCTCCTCGGTTCTCGTTCGGTCGGTTACCCCCTGCTTTCAGGGTCAGGCGTGGCCCTTTGGCCCGTACCACACCATCGTCACCCCGTCCGGTCAGACGGGGAAACTCGGAGAAGGGTTGCACAACGGACCGTGCCCACCGCCGGGGAGCGGTGGGCACGGTCCGTGCTCGGTGATACCGGGCGGACCCGTCTCACCTGCGGTTTCAGCCGAAGATGTCGTACTGCTTGAAATCGGTGCCGACGGACTTCGGTGTGCTGAAGATCTCGCTCGTGGCCTTTCCGGTACCCGGGTACAGGTAGAGCGTGCCGGCGGAGTTGCGGGCCAGGAAGTCGGCCTTGCCGTCGCCGGTGACATCACCGACGGCGTCGAAGCCGTTGTAGGTCGCCCAGGTGCGCACCTTGACCCGGGTGGCGAAGGCGCCGGTACCGGACTTGCCGGTGCCCTTGAACAGGTAGATGTAGCCGCCCGTGCTGCTGCGCGCGATCAGGTCGGTCCTGCCGTCGCCGGTGAAGTCGCCGTGGCCGCGCAGGGAGTTGTACTGGTTCCAGCCGGAGCCGACCTTCACGCGGGTGCCGAAGGTGCCGTTGCCCTTGCCCGGGTAGATCCACAGGTAGCCGCCGGAGTCGACCGAGAGCAGGTCGGGCAGGTAGTCGCCGGTCACGTCGCCCGGGACGACGATGCGGGTGCGGGTCTTCCAGTTGTCGGCGATCTGCTTGGTGGCCCAGCTGCCGCTCGACGGCACGTAGTGCGACCAGAACAGGTCGCCGTCGGAGCTGCGCCGGTAGATCAGGTCCTGGTAGCCGTCCCGGTCGAGGTCGGTCTGCAGGACGAGGTTGACGCCGTTCCAGTCGCCCCAGGACTCGCGCGCGGCGAAGGAGGTGCCGTTGGAGTCCTTCGAGTACCCGGCCTTCGTGGAGGCGTTGCGCAGCCACAGGTCGGCCCGGTGGTCCCCGCTGATGTTGGTGTCGTCGACCCGGGGGTAGACGACGCCGACGTAGGAGGTGACCTTGGCGAAGACGCTGTACGCACCCTCGGCGACGCAGTCCTGGACACCCCAGGAGACGACACCGGCGATCCGGCCGTTCACGACGAGCGGCCCACCGGAGTCACCGTTGCAGGCGGAGGTCGTACCGCTGTCGCTGCCGCTGGCCGGCGTGCCCGCGCAGACCATGTGGCCCTTGATGAACTCGCTGCCGTAGTAGCCCGTGCAGGTGCTGTCGGACTGCATCGGCAGCGTGGCCGTCTTCAGCGTCTCGGAGATGTCCTGGCTGGTGGAGCTGGTGCGGCCCCAGCCGTAGACCTTGGCGCTCGTGCCCGCGGCGTACGAGGCGGTGTCACCGGACGTCGTCATGCGGATCGGCGTCGCCTTGACCGGGTTGGCCAGCGTGATGACGGCGATGTCGTTGTCGATCGTCGTCGCGTTGTACGACGGGTGGTTCCACTGCCGGTACGGCAGGCTGACGGTGCCGCCGTGCAGGTCGCTGTTCCCGGCGTCGTCGGTGGTCGGCAGCTGGGCGGTACCGGTGACGACGGCGCCGTAGTTGTACCAGTCGTAGCCCTTGACGCAGTGCGCGGCGGTGAGGATCTTCGTCGGCGCGACGACGGCGCCACCGCAGAAGAACCCGAGGTCGTCGGCCTCGTCGGCGGTGCCCTGGTCGTCGTAGTACCAGAGCTGCGCCATCCAGGGCGCCGAGCTGATGCTGGTCGTCGTGCCGCCGATGACCATGGGACTCACGGTGGAGTCGTCGGAGGCGGCGGTGGAGGAGGAGCCGCTGGTGCTCGCGCTGTACGACGACTTCTTCGCCGTCTCCCCCGCGGTGTCGTCACCGGCGACGGCACCCGCGACCCGCCGCTCCAGCTCGGCGAGCGAGGCCGTACTGGTCGCGGGCTTCACGGTGGGCGTGGGCAGCGCGGTCGCGGCCCCCGCGGACGAGGTCAGCAGCGCGGCGGCGACGGCCGCGGCGACACCGGCGGCGGCCACGGGCAGCCCGAAACGTATCCGACGTCTGTGACGACCGCTGCCGGACAGGGTGGTGGTCAAGAAGGTCCCCCCAGAGACACAAGAGTAGGAAGGGGCGCACGCATACGCCCGTCCCTATCAGCGCCAAAAGGCCGCCCCCCGTCACTGTGTGACGAGGGGCGGCCTCAACGCCCTCCAGGGGCGCGGGGCTGTATTCAATTTGCGGCTCCGCCGCGCGGGCGCGATCAACCACGAACCATCCGCAGTCGACGAAACCCCGCAGACCCGAGCTACTAGTCGCCGTTCCCAGGCGTAGGCGTCGTCTTCTGGATCTGCATCAGGAACTCGGCGTTCGACTTCGTCTGCTTCATCTTGTCGAGAAGCAGCTCGACCGCCTGCTGCTGGTCGAGCGCGTGCAGCACCCGGCGCAGCTTCCAGACGATGGCGAGCTCGTCGGGGGCGAGCAGGATCTCTTCCTTACGCGTACCGGACGCGTCCACGTCCACCGCGGGGAAGATCCGCTTGTCCGCGAGCTTCCGGTCGAGCTTCAGCTCGGCGTTACCCGTGCCCTTGAACTCCTCGAAGATCACCTCGTCCATACGGGACCCGGTGTCGACGAGAGCCGTCGCCAGGATGGTGAGCGAGCCACCGTCCTCGATGTTGCGCGCGGCACCGAAGAAGCGCTTCGGCGGGTACAGCGCGGTCGAGTCGACACCACCGGACAGGATGCGGCCGGAGGCGGGCGCGGCCAGGTTGTAGGCACGGCCCAGACGCGTGATGGAGTCCAGCAGGACGACCACGTCGT
The DNA here is from genome assembly GCF_041261225.1 of Streptomyces sp. V4I8. GTDB lineage: Bacteria > Actinomycetota > Actinomycetes > Streptomycetales > Streptomycetaceae > Streptomyces. Next base: position 6,905,511 of record NZ_JBGCCN010000001.1, on the reverse strand, counting down.
GGCCCAGCTCGACGAGCCGCTTGGCGCGCTCGATGGCGAGCTCGGCGACCGTCGTGTGGTCCTCGGCCGGGCGGTCGAAGGTCGAGGAGATGACCTCGCCCTTGACCGACCGCTGCATGTCGGTGACCTCTTCCGGACGCTCGTCGACGAGGACGACCATCAGGTGGCACTCGGGGTTGTTGTGCGTGATCGCGTTGGCGATCGCCTGCATGATCATGGTCTTACCGGTCTTCGGCGGGGCCACGATCAGACCGCGCTGGCCCTTACCGATCGGCGACACGAGGTCGATGATGCGGGTGGTCAGCACGCCCGGGTCCGTCTCCAGGCGGAGGCGGTCCTGCGGGTACAGCGGGGTGAGCTTGTTGAACTCCGGGCGGCCACGGCCGTGTTCGGGCGCCATGCCGTTGACGGAGTCGAGCCGCACCAGCGCGTTGAACTTCTCGCGCCGCTCGCCTTCCTTGGGCTGACGGACCGCACCGGTGATGTGGTCGCCCTTGCGCAGGCCGTTCTTGCGGACCTGGGCAAGGGAGACGTACACGTCGTTGGGGCCCGGCAGGTAGCCCGACGTACGGATGAAGGCATAGTTGTCGAGGATGTCGAGGATGCCCGCGACCGGGATCAGGACGTCGTCCTCGTTGATCTGCGGCTCCGTGCTGCCCATCTCGTCGCGGCCGCGACGGCCACGGCGGTCGCGGTAACGGCCGCGACGGCCACGACGGCCGCCCTCGAAGTCGTCGTCGTCCTGCGGGCCGTTGTCGCGCTGGCGGTCCTGCCGGCCGCCACCCTGCTGCTGGCCCTGCTGGCGGTCCTGACGGCCGCCGCCCTGCTGGTCGTCGCCCTTGCGGCGGTCACCGCGGTCACCGCGGTCACGGTCCCGGCCGCGCTCACGGCGGTCGCGACGACGGCCCTCGGCGCCCTCACCGGCGTCGCCCTGCTGGGCCTGCGACTGCGCGGGCGTCTCGGCCTTCGGCTCGCTCTTCGCCTCGGCGGCGACCGTCTCCGGGGCGGCCGTGGGGGCACCGGCGTCGGCGGTGGCGCGGCGACGGCGGCGCTCGGCCGGGGCGTCCTCGCTGGCCGGCTGACCGGGAATCTCGATCTGCTGCTGGGCCACGGCCTTCTCGGCGGGGGCCTCGGTGGCCTTCTCCGCCTTCTTCGCGGCGGCGGCCTCGTCGCCCGTACGGGCCCGGGAGGTGGCGCGGCGCTTCGGCTTGGTCTCGGTGGCGGTCTCGGCCTTCGCCGGGGCGGCACCTCCTCCGGCCTGCGCCTCCTTGATGACCTCGATCAGCTGGCTCTTGCGCATGCGCGCCGTGCCCTTGATGCCGAGGCCGGATGCGACCTGCTGCAGCTCGGCCAGCACCATGCCCTCGAGGCCGGTACCGCGGCGCCGCCGGGAGCCGGCACCGGTGGCAGGCGCGGAGGCGTCCGTGGCGGGCGCGGCAGCGGTCTCCTCGACACGTGCGCCCATCAGATCGGTGGTGTCGCTCACGAAGGGTCCTTCCCTGGAGCGGACGTCGGCCTGTCTGGCTCGGCGACCGTTTGTGCTGTCCGGCGTCGGTCCCTGGTGTGTGGACCGTGCCGGGGCGGTGGTCCGCCCAATGCGGCGGAGGAAATATCTGGTGATGGCGCTTCCCAGAGCCGTGGCACGGAGTGTCTGTGTCACTCGGCTCGGTCGCGCCGGTTCCGGAGCGTGCCCGGCAAGTCGCTCAGCGCCCGCGTACGAGGTACTGCCCGCGTACGTCGTACGGAACACAGGTGCGGCTTGGGAGGCTCCCGGAAGAATGTCTGTCCCGGACGGGGACAACAAGCACCTCGCCATGGTGGGGTCGGGTGCAGACTTGAGGTTAACACTACCGGATCCAACAAACATTCCCCCTCTCGAAATCCGGCAAGCGCGCGTTTCCAATCGACTCAGCCGGTCGCAAGCGGCAACACGCTCGCTCCCTGCGCGTCGAGGTCGAGCCGGTTCGCGGCCCAGCCCTCGCCTGCCAGATGGGCCACCTTGTCGGCGCTGTCGGCATCGGCCAGCGCGAGCACGGTGGGTCCCGCTCCTGAAATCACTGCCGGGACCCCGTCGGCCCGCAGTCGCTCCACCAGCGCGGCGCTCTCCGGCATGGCCGGCGCGCGGTACTCCTGGTGGAGACGGTCCTCGGTAGCGGGCAGCAGCAACTCGGGGCGCCTGGTCAGGGCCTCGACGAGCAGGGCTGCACGGCCCGCGTTGGTGGCGGCGTCGACATGCGGGACGGTGCGCGGGAGCAGACCGCGCGCGGTCTCGGTGAGCACCGGCTTTCCGGGCACGAAAACCACCGGAACGATGGAATCGGCAGGCTCCATCCTGATGGCCCGGGCCGCCCCCGCCTCCATCCAGGAGAGCGTGAATCCGCCGAGCAGACAGGCCGCGACGTTGTCGGGGTGGCCCTCGATCTCGGTGGCGAGCTCCAGCAGGGCCGGGTCGTCGAGCTTGGCCTCGCCGCCTATGGTCACGGCGCGGGCGGCGACGATGCCGGCGCAGATGGCGGCCGAGGAGGAGCCCAGACCGCGGCCGTGCGGAATGCGGTTGGCGCAGACGATCTCCAGGCCGCGCGGCTGGCCGCCCAGCAGATCGAAGGCGGTGCGCAGGGAGCGTACGAGAAGGTGCTTTTCGTCACGCGGCAGCGTCTCGCTGCCCTCACCCGCGATGTCGATGTGCAGCCCGGAGTCGGCCACCCGGACGACCACGTCGTCGTAGAGCCCCAGCGACAGGCCGAGGGCGTCGAAGCCCGGGCCGAGGTTGGCGCTGGTGGCGGGGACGCGCACCCGGACGGCGGCGGCGCGGAACGCTGGACCGGCCATCGCTTGATGACTCTCCTTGAGCTGCGTGATTGTCGAAGACATTCGATGACGACATTCGATGACGTACGAAGACCCCTGGGGCCGCTTCCGGGCCGCGGAGACGGCGCGGCACCGCGCCCCATGCGGAGGCATATGCGGCGGGCGGGTTAGGTACAGCCTATCGAAGGTAGGTTCTGTGGCGACATAGGGCGCACAGGAGGCGCACGATGCGTGTCGTATGCCCCCTGTGCACCCCCGGTAGGGAAATTCCCCAGGCGAGCGCCCTCTTACTCGCGTACGCGAGCCCCGTACGACGGGGTGGGCACCGCTATGACGGGGTGCGGCGTCGCCTACGCGAGCCCGAGCCGCTCGGCCGCCGTCGCCGCGTCGACCGGGACGGTGACGGGCTGCGGGGCGCCGGCGACGGCCCAGTCGGGGTCCTTGAGGCCGTTGCCGGTGACGGTGCACACGATCCGCTGGCCCGGGTCGACCTTGCCCTGCTCGGCGGCCTTCAGCAGACCGGCGACGGACGCGGCGGACGCGGGCTCGACGAAGACGCCCTCCTGCGCGGCCAACAGGCGGTAGGCGCGTAGGATTTCACGGTCCGTCACCTCGTCGATGAAGCCACCGGACTCGTCCCGCGCGGCGATCGCGTACTGCCAGGACGCGGGGTTGCCGATGCGGATGGCGGTGGCGATGGTCGACGGGTCCTTGACGACCTCGCCGCGCACGATGGGCGCGGAGCCGGAGGCCTGGAAGCCCCACATGCGCGGGGTCTGCTCGGCGACGCCGTCGGCGGCGTACTCCGTGTACCCCTTCCAGTACGCGGTGATGTTGCCCGCGTTGCCCACCGGCAGGACATGGATGTCCGGGGCGTCGCCCAGCATGTCCACGATCTCGAAGGCCGCCGTCTTCTGCCCCTCGATACGCACCGGGTTGACCGAATTGACCAGTGCCACGGGGTAGTTGTCGCTCAGGTCACGGGCGAGCGCGAGGCAGTCGTCGAAGTTGCCGTCGACCTGGAGGATCTTCGCGCCGTGGACGAGCGCCTGGCCCATCTTGCCGAGCGCGATCTTGCCCTGCGGGACGAGAACGGCCGAAACCATGCCCGCGCGGACGGCGTAGGCGGCGGCGGAGGCCGACGTGTTGCCGGTGGAGGCGCAGATGACCGCCTTCGCGCCCTCCTCCTTGGCCCGCGTGATGGCCATGGTCATACCGCGGTCCTTGAAGGACCCGGTGGGGTTGGCGCCTTCCACCTTGAGGTGGACCTCGCAGCCCGTGCGCTCGGAGAGCACCTGCGCGGGCACGAGGGGCGTGCCGCCCTCGCGGAGCGTCACGACCGGCGTGGTGTCGGAGACGGGCAGCCGGTCCCGGTACTCCTCGATGATTCCGCGCCACTGGTGGGTCATTGCTGGTTACTCTCCTTCAACCCGCATGATGCTGGCGACACCCCGCACGGTGTCGAGCTTGCGCAGCGCCTCGACGGTGCCGTTGAGGGCCGCGTCGGACGCACGGTGGGTGACGACGACGAGGGAGGCCTCGCCGTCCTTGCCCTGCTGGCGAACCGTATCGATCGAGACACCGTGCTCCGCGAACACGGTCGCCACCTGGGCGAGAACACCCGGTTTGTCCGCCACGTCGAGGCTGATGTGGTAGCGCGTGACGACGTCACCCATCGGTGAGACGGGCAGGGCGGCGTACGCCGACTCGCCGGGCCCCGTTGCCCCGCTGAGCCGGTTGCGGCAGACGGCGACGAGGTCGCCGAGTACGGCGGACGCGGTCGGGGAACCTCCCGCGCCGGGGCCGTAGAACATGAGCTGACCGGAGGCGTCGGACTCGACGAACACGGCGTTGTAGGCGCCGCGTACGGAGGCGAGCGGATGGGTCAGCGGGATCATGGCGGGGTGCACGCGCGCGGTGACGGAGGCGCCGTCCGCGGCCCGCTCGCAGATGGCGAGCAGCTTGATGGTGCAGCCCATCTCCTTGGCGGAGGCGAAGTCGGCCGCGGTCACCTCGTTCATGCCCTCGCGGTAGACGTCGTCGAGACGCACGCGCGTGTGGAAGGCGATACCGGCGAGGATGGCGGCCTTGGCGGCGGCGTCGAACCCCTCGACATCGGCGGTCGGGTCGGCTTCGGCGTACCCGAGGGCGGTGGCCTCGTCGAGGGCCTCCTGATACCCGGCGCCCGTCGAGTCCATCTTGTCGAGGATGAAGTTGGTGGTCCCGTTGACGATGCCGAGCACCCGGTTGACCTTGTCACCGGCGAGGGACTCGCGCAGCGGGCGGATCAGCGGGATGGCACCGGCCACGGCGGCCTCGTAGTAGAGGTCGCGGCCGTGCTGCTCGGCGGCGGCGTGCAGGGCGGCGCCGTCCTGGGCGAGGAGCGCCTTGTTCGCGGAGACGACCGACGCACCGTGCTCGAAGGCGGTGGTGATGAGGGTGCGGGCGGGCTCGATGCCCCCGATGACCTCGACCACCACATCGATGTCGCCGCGTTTGACGAGGGCGGTGGCGTCGGTGGTGACGAGCGCGGGGTCGATGCCCTCACGGACCTTGGAGGGCCGCCGTACGGCCACCCCCGCGAGCTCCACGGGCGCCCCGATCCGGGCGGCGAGGTCGTCGGCGTGCGTCGTCATGATGCGCGCCACCTCTGAGCCGACAACTCCACAGCCCAGCAGCGCCACCTTCAGCGGACGCGTACGCATCATCCGACCTCGTTTCCTCATACCGTCTACGGTTGCACCAGTCTCACTCACCGGACGGGACTTTCTGCCCTTCGTCCGGATCGTGAGACATCGATTTCATTTGTACGGGGGTGGATGACAGGAGATCTTCCACCCCCGGGTCCCGCTCCCCGCGTCACCCGACGTCGAGACGCAGGAGGTCCTCCTCCGTCTCACGGCGGACGATCACCCGCGCCTCGTCGCCGTTGACGGCGACGACGGGCGGCCGGAGCACGTGGTTGTAGTTGCTGGCCATGGACCGGCAGTAGGCACCCGTGGCCGGTACGGCGATGAGGTCACCCGGTGCCAGGTCGGCCGGCAGGAACGCGTCCTTCACGACGATGTCCCCACTCTCGCAGTGCTTGCCGACGACGCGGGCGAGCATGGGCTCGGCGTCGCTGGTCCGGGACACCAGGGCGACGCTGTATTCGGCGTCGTACAGCGCCGTACGGATGTTGTCGGACATGCCGCCGTCGACGGAGACGTACGTCCGCAGCCCGTCGAGGGGCTTGATGGTGCCGACCTCGTACAGCGTGAAGGCCGTGGGGCCCACGATGGCGCGCCCCGGCTCGACGGAGATGCGCGGCGTCCGCAGCTTGGCCGCCTCGCACTCCCGCGTGACGATCTCGGTGAGCGCCTTGGCGATCTCGTGGGGTTCGCGGGGATCGTCGTCACTGGTGTACGCGATACCGAGCCCGCCCCCGAGGTCGATCTCGGGAAGCTCGACGCCGTGCTCGTCGCGGATGTCCTTGAGCAGCCCGACGACACGGTGGGCGGCGACCTCGAAGCCCGACATGTCGAAGATCTGCGACCCGATGTGGGAGTGGATCCCGATGAGCTCGATCCCGTCGAGTCGGAGAGCCCGCCGCACGGCCTCGGCGGCCTGCCCACCGGCGAGCGGGATGCCGAACTTCTGGTCCTCGTGGGCGGTGGCGATGAACTCGTGCGTGTGCGCCTCGACGCCGACGGTGATCCGGATCTGGACGCGCTGCCGCTTGCCGAGTTCCTGCGCGATGTGGGCGACGCGGACGATCTCCTGGAAGGAGTCGAGGACGATACGCCCGACACCGGCGTTGATGGCGCGGGTGATCTCGTCGACGGACTTGTTGTTGCCGTGGAAGGCGATGCGGTCGGCGGGCATGCCGGCGGTGAGCGCGGTGGCCAGCTCGCCCCCGGAGCACACGTCCAGGTTGAGCCCCTCCTCGTGCAGCCACCGCACGACGGCACGCGAGAGGAACGCCTTACCGGCGTAGAAGACGTCGGCGTCGGTCCCGAAGGCACCGCGCCACGCCCGGGCCCGGGCCCGGAAGTCGGCCTCGTCGAGGATGTACGAGGGGGTGCCGTGCTGTTCGGCGAGGGTCTTCACGTCGATGCCGCCGACGGTGACCACACCCTCGGCATCACGGGCGACGGTCTGGGCCCACACCCTGGGGTCGAGGGTGTTGAGGTCCGCGGGCGGGGCGGAGTAGTGGCCCTCGGGAAGGACATCGGCGTGGCGGGGCCCGGCGGGATGTGCGGAACGGCTCATGACTTTCGTGGGCTCTCTCAGAGGTGATCGGGTGCGTCGATGCCGAGCAGGGACAGGCCACCGGCCAGCACCGCCCCGGCGGCTTCGGCGAGCGCGAGCCGGGCACGGTGGGCGGCCGAGGGTTTCTCCGCACCGCGGGGAAGGACGGCGGGCACGAGAGGGAGCACGGCATCGGCGACGCTGACGAGGTGCCGGGCGAGACGATCGGGCGCACGGTGGGCGGCCGCCTGGGCCAGAACGCGGGGATGATCCGCGAGCAGGGCGAGGACTTCATGCCGTACGTCCCCGGGTTCGGCGTCGAACCCCAGGTCGGCGGCGTTACGGCTGAGCGCCCGGGTGCGGGCGTGGGCGTACCGGACGCGGAAGAGGGGGTTGCCCTCGCGCTGGACGAGGTGATCGTCGCTGATACGGGGCCGGTCGTGGCCGGCGGGGTACAGCAGCGCCCAGCGCGCGGCGTCCCGGCCGAGCGGGAGGGGGTCGGCGGGCGCGGGGACGGGGCGCACGTTGATGTTGAGGGGGGCCGGGGCCTTGGGGGTGCCTTGGGCGTCGAGGGAGGCCGGTGCCGTGGGGGTGCCGTGGGCATCGATGCGAACGCCGAGGACGGCCTCCCATTCCGGCTCGGGCGCGGCCTCGCAGCTGGTGCGGACCAGGGCGCCCTGGGAACGGAGGAGGCGGGCGAGGGTTTCCGTGACGACGGTGGCGCGGACGTCGTGGGCGCAGTGCAGTTGCAGGAGCTGGCCGTAGGGGGTGGGGGGCGTGTGAGGCTCGGAGGGCGTGTGAGGCTCGGAGGGCGTGTGAGGCCCCTCGGCGAACCCGTACCGGGTTCCGCGCCGCATGATCTCCTCGACCAGGGCGGCGGGCGCCGTGTCACGCAGGCTGATGTTGATGAATCCCGGTCCGGTCACGACGACATCGGCGACGCCGTCCGCGTCGGCGAGGTGCGGCCGCAGAATCTCGGCGACACGGAGGGACGGTTCCCCGGCCGGGCGGGCGAGCTGGAGGGCGATGTTGGTGGCGTAGTCCCCACAGCCACCGGGCCCGGGAGCGGTGACCACGGCACGCTCCGGCACGGTGACGCGCAGCTCCCCCTCATCGACAGCACGACGCACCGCGCGCAGCACGGTACGGGAGAGCTCGACGGGGGTCACGGGACAAGCGTAGGGGAGATGGGGGGTGGGTATGCGAGTGGGTTTGGGCGGGGTCCCGGGATGTGGACGGTGTGGGGGCTGGGGGGAAGGGGGAGGCGGACGGGATGACTGGGGGCCGGGCGCCCAGGGTGGCCGGGGGGCCAGGGTGGCCGGGGCGCCCGTACGCGCCATTACGGGTGACTGCGGCGACTGGAGCAAGCCCCCAGGGGATTGAGGCGACTGAGACGAGGCGGGGCGACTGACCCAACCGGGGTGATCGGGGCAGCGTCAGCCGCCGGTGCGGCGGCCGGCGGCCTCTCCGGCCGCACCGAGGGCGCCCCCGACCACGGCGGCGTCCTCGTCTCTGTCCACCCCGTCCTCCCTGTCCGCGCTTCCGCCCTCTCCCCCGCCTTCGAGCTCGCCGCTGCGTTCCCCGCTCCATTCCCCACTCCCGGTCCCACTCGGGTTCCGCTCGATCAACCGCCGTACAAGGCTGACGAGTTCGGCGGGCTCGAAGGGCTTGGCGAGGAAGGCGTCGACGCCGACGTCGAGGCCGGTGTCGACCTCGTACTGGGTGCAGGCACTGATGATGGCGAGGGGAAGGTCGCGGGTACGGGGGTCCGCGCGCAGGCGGGCGGCGGTGCGCAGTCCGTCGAGCCGCGGCATGACGACATCCAGGGTGATCACATCGGGCCGCACCTGATGAACCACTTCCAGACACTCGGCACCATCAGCCGCGGTCACCACCTCGAGCCCCTCCAGCTCGAGATTGACCCTGATCAGCTGCCGGATGACCTTGTTGTCGTCCACAACAAGCACCCGGCCCGACGCGCCTGGCACAACTCGAGAGTAGGTCGGGACCGGCCACCGCGTCCGGCTTTTCCCCACTTCCACCCCGTGCGGCCGAGCCACCCCAGGTCACGCCCGGTGCCACCACCCCGTAAACCCGTTCATGAACACCCCCCGATAGCTGGTAGGGTTCTACCCGTCGCCGCCAAGCAAGGCGCCCGACACGCCCCCGTAGCTCAGGGGATAGAGCAACGGCCTCCGGAGCCGTGTGCGCAGGTTCGAATCCTGCCGGGGGCACTCGCCAGATCACCTACGAACTTTCGTACCTGACCTGCGCGGATGCCGACAGAAGAGGGCGGGAGTCAGTCTCACTGACTCCCGCCCTCTCTCGTTGTCTCTCAGTGTTCACGACACACCTCCGACACACCCTGATAAGCAGTCGGGCTCTCTTTCGTCCTCACGGAAGCTGGCTGCCACAGGGCCAACAGCGCATCGCTCGGCGTACCTCGTAAGGTGCAGGACACCCGTGCCAGGCCTGCCGCAGCGTCAGTGCTGTGGGCTCCTGATGAATCAGGATCAGGCTCATCAGCCCGGCAAGCGAGCGCGGTGGTTCCTCTCCCGGCACCGTCAAAGAACTCGGTCCGAGCAGGCCGGCGTCACCGTCCCGAATGGGGTGCGCAGCGACCATGCGCCATGCTCAGCAGATGCCCCCAGACACAACCCTACGAGTGGCAGCGACCGGCAGACGGGGAGAGAATGTTGTTGAATATCGCGAAAGCGACTCGGCCGCCTACTCAAAAGCAAAGCAGCACCGCGAGGTGTCCACAGCTGGATCAGCAATCTTTGCCAATGCTCCCAATTCTTCGCCCGCAGCCAAGGCGACTCGCGTATCACATCGCACGCCCAGGTGACTACCATGCCAGTCAATAGGCCGGTTATTCTGCTCGTCCATTCCGATGCCTGGAAGGCGGCCGAGCTTAGAGGAGAGTTCGACGTCTGGTGCGAAGGTGACCTGGACGTCCTGACAGTCCCGAGCGCCCAATTCGCCAGGGATGTAATTGGCAAACAGAAAGAAGACGTAGATGACTGGCTGGCTATCGTTCTGGTCGAGGAAGACTTGCCCGACACTAAAGGGGAGGATTTCCTTCGGGAGCTTCACGACGACTACAAAGGCACCGCACTCGCACTCTTGAGCGACCGTCAAGAGACAGGGTCTAGCCCTGCAGCCATAATCTCCCCATCGTCTTCTAATTTTGGATGCATGCTTGATCGCCTCTTCTTGAACTGGCACCCACCCATCTCCCAGGTGATGGTCAGCGGAGCTAGAAATACAGTCCAGGCGGATGACTTGGCACACTTTCTCTGGCTAAACAGGGTGAGTTCGAAGTGGCGCAACACTTCAGGACCACTTACGGTCACGGTAAACGCAACAAAAGCCGAAATCAGGGAACCTACATGGGTGCAACTGTATGAAGGTCTAGGCATTGTTCCAGAGCTGAAGCACGACCCCTACAGCCATGACTACGACCTGGTCATCATAGGGAGCGGTCCAGCAGGCTTGAACGCCGCTATCAACGCTGGAGTAAATGTTGGCCTGAGCACGTTGGTCATCGAAAGGCGTGCACCAGGCGGCAATGCGGCAACCTCCATAAACGCCATTGAGAACTATCTAGGCTTCCCGCGAGGAGTCGCCGGAAGATCCCTTCCAAAACTAGCCTTTCGCCAAATTCAAGAACAAAACCTCGACGTCGACTTCCGCTTGTCTGCAGAGGCGATTGCTGTGATGCGGGGGGATGGGGACCGCTATGTGATAAAGGTGAGAGATAGAGGAGATGATCATAGCGTGTCCGCAGGAATGGTCCTTCTTGCTTGTGGCCTGAATCCGAAGAAGCTGAAGCTCACAAAGCCCGCAATCCCAGTTCGAGGAGTTTACTATTCCGCACTGCCCTGTGATCAGTATCGGGAGCGCAACAAGCGAGTCGCGATAGTGGGTGGCGGAGATTCCGCCGGTCAAGCGGCACTACTTTTCTCCAGGGGGCGAGCATCTCAAGTACTTCTGATCGCCAAGGAAGGACTAGGGGACATGGGAAGGCCGCTACGGAAAGAGGTGGAAGCGGATGAGCGGATCACCCCCTTCCCGCAGCACGAAGTTGCCGCCTTCACGGGGGATGAGCAGCTAACGGGCGTCAGAGTGAAGAAGGCTGGCGATCGACTGAGAGATGCCGCCGACTATGAAGTCTCGTCGGCCTATGTGCTAATCGGAGGAGATCCCGATACGGACTGGCTGAACGATGGAGATGTCGAAATCGACAGAACTCGGCGAGGGTTCATAAGAACTGACGCTTATCTAAAGCCGCGTAGAGGGAGAGGATCTTTCGAGACGAGTGAGCCAGGCGTATTCGCAGCCGGGGATGTGCGAGTTAATTCCAACCGCCGGGTGAGCCAGGCGGCTGGACAGGGAAGCGCTGCTGTTGCATCCATGCAACGATACGCGGCCGAGAATCGGCACATCTTGGTTTATGACGACAGTGCGGCCCGCATCCAGTTGGATATCTCGAGCCTCACAGACGACGAGTGATGCCCATAGTCAGCTCGGTCACGATGCGGCGACGCGACTAGGCTGTGTCGCCATCCACCTCCAATGACGTCGCAATCATTGCGTTGGCCGCTTCTTCGTGACCATCGATGCAGCCGTGGTAGCGGCGGTGGATGACTTCCGGAGAGTTCCCGACCCGTCGCGCCACCTCCGCGATGGGAACCCCGGCATTGAGCCACCGCGTTATGCACGCGTGCCGCAAGTCGTAGGGGCGCCCAGCCAACGGCGAGTCAATGCGGTCTGGTGGCAGAGCGTACTCGCGTGCCTCCTCCCACACGCGCCAGTAGGTGGATGAGCCGACTAATCCCCCTCGTTCATTGCCGAACACTCGTCCCTCCCTGGCGGTCCCGAACTCCTTCAGGTGAGCCCTGAGGATGGCGACCAGGACCGGCGGGATGGGGACCGGCCGGTCGGCGGATGCCTCGCGCGCCTTCAGGCCCCGCCGGTCGTGGCGCTCCCCGGAGTCGGTCCACTGCTTGCCGGAGACGGGGCGTGTCTCCCGAAGCGTCAGCGTGCCCCAGCCCTTCTCTGGCAGGTAACAGTCCGACAGGCGTAGCCCGACCGCCTCAGCGGGCCGGAGCCCTGCGTAGTACAGGACCGCGTAGAACGCCACCAGACGCCGCCCACGGCAGCGATCCCACGAACCGACGTAGGAGACGGACGTGAGCAACTGCCGGGCCTGTACGGCGTTCACCAGGACGCGCGGATCCACCACGTCATTCGAGCCGACGCGCTTTCGGCGGGTCCGCTGAAGTGGGTTCTCCGGGAGCTCCCCCGTGGCCACAGCGTGTTCGAGAGCGGCGTTCAGGACCCGGCGGCGCCGCTTGTACGTGTCTCCCGCGGCCGGGGTGCCGTCCAGCTTATAACTGACGCGGTACAGCACATCCTCGAACACCTCCGCATCGGCAAGGTCGCCCAAGGGCCGGTCGGTCGTGGTGACCCACTCGTACGCGGCCTTAAGTTCGGCCGGCGGGTCCTCCCCTTCGTTCGCAGGCACGATCCCCCACCGGAAGGCCAGCCGAAGGGACTCATCCTCAGGGGTGCTGTCCCCGCGCTTGACCATGGCGAGCGTCACAGCCGCGAGACCGTCGGCCATGCCTTCGCGGGTCTTGGCCGCAGCCGTACGCCACCGCCCGGCCACATACTTCCGGCAGAACTCGAACCACCGCAACGGCGGTTCGGCGTCTGCCACCTCGGCAGCCTCGGCTGCAGCACGGACCTCGGACTCAGGCAGTCCCGATTCGATCTCGAACGCTTCACCGCGCCGGTTCATGGCCTGCCACAGCTCGGACCGACGGCTTTCCGCGAGAGCCGACGTGGTGAAGGTGTCGCCGTGCACCTGCCCTGCGACCACCCACCGGAGGCGCCACGGGCGGGACTTGCGGCCGGTCTTGGACACTTTCCACAGCTTGACGTCGAAGGAGTAGCCCGGCCGGGCCGACCCGCGAGGGCGCCCGGCAGGGGTGTCGTTCTCGGTGCTCACGCAGCGTCCTCCCGCTCCGCAAGCCAACGCTCGTACTCCGATCGCCGGATCCGCACGTCGCCGTTCGGGAGCTTGATCGAGCGGGGGCCCTTCCCGAGCTGGCGCCACCGGTAGAAGGTCGACGGGGCGACCTTCAGATCAGCGATGACCTCCTTGACGGTCATCTTCTCGTCCCGCGTACGGGCGCTCATTCCGCCATCCCTTCGGCTTCGTCCGCACCGGACAGGCCGGACAGCTCCAATTCCGACTGTCCGGGGTCTTCGTGCTGGTCAGGTGGGGTAACCGGACAGCCGGACAGTGCGGACACCTCTTGGTCGCCCTGTGTCCGGGTCTCGGTGTCCGGGTAGTAGCGGCCGCCGGGGTCTTTGGTGAGCTGTCCGGCGTCGGCCATGCGGTTGCAGGTGCGGCGGATCGTGTCGAGGTCGACGTGCGGCAGCTCGCCTGCCATGTCCTTGGGCTTGGCGCCGGGGTGGGCGCGGACGTAGCGCAGGATCGTGGCGCGGGTGTCGCTGACGGTGTGGTCGGTGACGGGGCCGTCCAGCAGGTGCCAGGCTCCGGAGGCGGGTTGGAAGTTGAGGGCGTATTCGGCTTCGTCCACGTCGCGGCCGGTGACGTGCAGGATGCCGTCCGCCTGCCCGCGCGCTCGCTTCAGTACGAGCGTGGCGTCAGCGGCGCCTGCGATGCCGTTGGTGCCGGAGACCTCGGTGAGGAAGTCGTCGGAGCCTGCCTTGCGGACGTGGTGGACCAGGACGACGGCCACGCCGTAGTGGTCGGCGAGCCGCTTGGCGTAGCCGACGGCGACGTAGTCCGCGTCGTACGCCGACACCCCTTGCGGGGCCTGGCCGCGCATCTTGGCGAACACGTCGATGACGACCATGCGCGCGTCGGGGTTGCGGTCCAGCCACTGGGCGATGGCCTCGGTGCCGCCCTGGGGGAAGGGCGGGCATTCGGTGACCAGGGTCAGACCGGCGGGGGCTGGCTGGCCTCCGAGAAGCTTGCCCATGCGGGTCTGGAGACGGCGCGGGGTGTCTTCCAGGGCGAGGTAGAGCACCGGACCGCCCTCGACGGGCACGGAGTCGAATGCCTTGCCGCCGGCCGCCACAGACAGGCCCAGTCCGAGGGAGAGCCAGGACTTGCCGACCTTGGGCGGTCCGGCGAGCACGCTGACGCCTTCGGCGAGGATGCCGGGCACGGCCCATTTCGGCTCGGGGAAGTGCGCGGCCATGAGCTGATCGGCCGTCCATGCGGTCCGTGGGCGCTCCCGTTTCGGCGGCGCCGTGGGGGCCGGTGCGGGGTCGCTGGGCACGGAGTACAGGTGCAGGGGCGGGATGGGGTTGGTGCTCATGCCGCGACCGTCCGGGGGCGCCGTGCTCCGGCCCGGAGACCGGAGGCGATGGTGCGCTCTGCCTCCCGCTCGCCCTGGCCGACCTGAAGCGCGGCGGTGAGGAGCCAGCCGGTGACGTCGGCTTCGCTCAACTCGCCTCCGGCAACGAGCTGTCCAAGGGCGACCGAGGCGACGTAGAGGCTGTTGTTGTGCTCGTGCGGGCCGGAGCCGGTGACCCGCTGCACTTCACCGTTGATCGCGGAGCGAAGGAAGGCGGTGCGCCGTCCATGGCCGGTGAGAGCGACCGTGACGGGCGTCTGCGGGGGCAGCGGGGCCGGGCGCAGGAGTTCGGCGAGCCAGCCCGGCAGAGGCGCCACGGGGGGGTTGCGGGTGACCTCGTACGGGCGTCCGGCGAAGGTGCTGCCCGCGCCGACCACGAGTCCGCCCCACGCGCGGGTGTCGACCTTCCAGCCCAGCCCGCGAGCGCTGTCCCCGGCGGTGTTGCGCAGGGGCTCGCCCTCGGGGGCGGTGAAGTACAGGTGGGTGCCGCCGCTCCAGGTGCGCACGGTGTAGGTGTCTGCGGGGAAGGGCTGGCCGTGGCGCTCGCAGAGCACGGCGAGCACGTCGGCGCCGTCGGTGACGCCGTGCTCGGTCCACGCGGCCGGCGGGGTGTCGCCGGGGTGCTTGGGCCGATCCAGGTCGATGACGATCAGGCCGGAAGGGCCGGTGGCGATGCCGACGTTGAAGGCGGCGACGGACCACGCGCTGGTGATGCGCTCGGGGTCGGTGGTGGCGCGGGTCTCCCAGTCGGAGACGGCCGGGCGCTTGTCACTGGGGATGAGGGGGAAGACGCGCCAGTCACGCGACGCCGCGTCAAGCGCGGCGGTGAGCTGGGCAGAGCCGTCCGGGTACGGCATGCTGGGGGTTCTCCTGTTCTGTCTACGGATGGGCAGGGAGAACCGCGGCGGCGGGCGACCTTGCTGGGGAGTCCCGCCGCCGCGGCGTTGCTACTGCTTGTTGGCCCAGTGGGCGTACTGCTGGCGGACATAGCCGCGCGGGTCGGTGACGGCCTCGGAGTGTTCGCCGTCGATCTCCAGCAGACGGAGCGCGGCGTTCATGGCCACCTCGGGGGCGTCGGTGTGGACGCGTGCTGTCTCGTCGTCCAGGGCCATGCGGTCCAGCAGGGCGGCTTTGCGCAGCCAGTAATCCCGGTCAACGGCGCGGCCGTGCAGGTGCATGCGCGCGCGGTCAGCGGTCCAGCCGATCTCGCTGATGATGCTCGGGGCGAGCGCGTACGCCTCTTCCGGCGCGGGCCACACTTCCGGCTCGGGGCGGTGATCGGCGGTGACGTACAGCCGGGTGCGCTTGCCGTCGCGCGTGGGGTACTGGCGTGCCGAGCCCGTGTCGAACACGGCGGCCAGAGTGTGGCTGATGCGGTCGGTGTCGGCCGGGTCGCAGATGATGCGGATCTCGAACATGGTCAGATCTCCTTGTTGGTGGAGGGGAGTTCGGGTAGACCGGCGGCTTCCACGGCCTTGAAGTCGAAGCCAGGCAGGGCGGCGCGGGTGACGAGCGCTTGTGCGAGCTGTTCGGCGTAGGCGGCGCCGGTGCGGGCCACCTCGATCTGCGCTCCGGCGCGCAGGGCCTCGACACGCTCGATGTGGGCGTGTTCCTCGCGGCGCGCGCTGGTCTGCCGTTCGTACGCGACGCTCTCGCGGCGGTCGGTGCGCCAGTACCGTGCGGCGAGCCCGTAGGCGATGGCGGTGGCCAGCACCCACAGCAGCAGCGGCAGGGACCACCCGTCGGCGTATCCGGCGACCCCGGCGAGGGCGAGCCCTCCGGAGGCGGCGAACGCGGTTCCGGCGATGACGCTGTCTCCGGCGCGGCCGATGCTGGCGCACACGCCGGCCGCTGCGGCTCCGAGGGACAGCGCGGTCATGAGCACGGCGTTGCCGATGGAGTGTTCGGCGCCGTTGGCGTTCCAGATGCGGGCCAGGATCAGCACGGTGGACGTGGCCAGCGCGGGGGCGGCCTTGGGCGCGATGATGGCGAGCCACTGCCTGGCGATGATGTGTTCGTTCATGGCCGGGCTCCTCACAGTTGCTTGACGGCGTCGATGACAGCGGCTGCGAGCTCGTTGATCGGTCCGGCGGCGCCCGTGGAGGCGAGGAAGAAGCCGAACCCGGCGGCGATGAACGCGGCGCCGTAGCCGAGGGACTTGGAGCGCAGCAGGAAGAACAGGACGAGTCCGAACAGGGCCACGAGCGAGACGGTGACGGCCACGGGCGGAACCTCCTTCGGGTGGTGTGGGCGAGTGGTCAGTGGGTGCCTTCGCGGTAGATCCGCTGGGCTCGGTTGAACAGCCAGCGGCCGACGCGTATGCGCTTGCCGGTCGCGCGGCAGCGGCGGCAACTCTTGCCGGGCTTGGGCCGTCCCTTGCGGTCGGTGTCCATGGCGAAGCCGAAGCCGTTGCACTTGCGGCAGGTGCCGAACGGGCTGGCCGCACACAGAGCGCTGTAACCGAGCGTAACGAACATCAGGCAGGCGAGAGCAAGGGCGATGGGGGTCATGAGGGGCCCTTCCATGCGGTTTCCGGGGTTTTCGCAGGTGGGGTGCTATGCGCTAGATCGCAGATCAGGTGCTATGTGAGGTGCTAGCGGGGGTGCTACCGGTAGCAGGGCGACGTGCTACCGGTAGCAGTCCCTCGGGGCTATGCGGCGCCCCGCTTTTCGTCACGCTCCGCGATTGCCTTCGTGAGGTCGGCGCGGGCGATGCCACGGCGGGTGGTCCGGGTGCCGTCGTCGGTGGTCCCGGCCACGTCGCGAGTCTTGATGCCGTGCGGCTTGAGCGCGGAGGTGACGTTCTCGCCCTTCCAGCCGCCGTAGACCTCCGGCCGCAGCTCCGCGAGCCGGGCGGCGATCCGCTCGTTCCACACCCGCTCTTCCGACGGCGGCACGATGGCGGCGACGTCGGCGAGCAGGTCGTAGGACGGGCCCGACGTGCTCTCGACTTCCTCCCCGAGCGCGTGCCCGGACAAGGTCCCTGCCGCCTTGCGCAGGGCATGGGCGCGCTGGGCGATGGCGTGGGTGGCGTTGTCGTCCAGGTAGGCGGTGCGCACCACGACCGGCAGCGCGGTCGCGCCGGCGAGGTAGCCGTTACCGGCGTCGATCTCCGGGCGGAACGACGTGGCGCGCACGCCGTTCTTGTACGCCGACGTGCCCAGGATCATGTCGTTCTCGACCTGCCCGGCAACCTTGAGGGCGAAGCGTATGGACACGTTGCCACTGATCCCGGTCGGAAGGGAGTCCTTGTCCGGGCGCTGCGTGGCCAGGATCAGGATCACCCCGAGGGCGCGACCGAGCTTGATGATGAACTCGGCGTCGTCACCTGCCTGTTTGCCGTACTTCGGGTGGCCGAACAGGTTCTGGCACTCATCGAACACGCCCACCAGCGGCCACAGCTTGAGCGAGCGCTTGTCGGCAATGGCGCGGGTGACCCGCTTGTCCGGGCACAGGTCCCGCGGCAACTTCTTGATCGCAGCAGCGCGGCGCATCACTTCCTCGCGCAGCAGCTTCAGCGAGTCGGCCGCGTACTTGATCGAGTCGTCGTCGATGCCGGAAACGAACCGGTGCGAGACGCATTCGAGGGAGTCCAGGTCACCGGTTCCCTTGTTCTCGTGCAGCCACAGCTCCACGGACGGATCCATGGCCGCTCCGCAGGACAGCACGCGCACGGAGGCAGTCTTGCCCTGGCCGGGCAGCGAGCCGATCAGGATGTTGTGCTGGATCATCGGCACGGACTGAGCCCGGCCGCGCGGGTCGATACCGAACGGGATCCGCTTGAAGATGTCGTGCTTGGACGCATTGGCGAGCGGCCACTTGACGATGCCGGTCTTGGACAGGTCCCGGTCCCCCACCCACAGGATCAGGCGCCCCTCGTGCTCGCTCGGGTCGGCGTCCGGCCACACGCAGCCCAGCGGGCGGCGCAGGCCGGAGGCGAGCCGGGCGCGCCGGTCGGCCACGTCGGCGACCGTGACACCCAACGGCAGGTCGATGTCCGCGCGCCAGCCGGGACCCTCGCGGGTGATCGGGGCGACGAACTTGATGCCGTCCTGCCCTTTGGCCACGGCGGAGGCGATCTGTCCGATGCCGATCGAGGCCATAGCCTTGATGACGATGTCGCTGGTGAGCTTCTGCACCTCGGTCTTGATGACCGCACGCGTGGCCAGCGGTGCATCGGCCGGCGCACCCAGCCAGCCCAGCGTCAGCACGGCGACCACGGCCGCGATGACCTGCGTCATCGGTTCGGCGCCGAGCACCAGGAACAGACCCATGACCAAAGCGGCTACGGATCCGAGCATCGTGACGAGCATCCGCAGCCGCACCCGGCGGTCCCGCTGCCGCGACAGCTTCAGATACAGCTCAGAGTTCTCCCGCCGCGCCTCCGCCTGACGCAGCGGCTCGCCCTCCGCATCGACCGCCCACCGGCCGATCCTGCCCAGGGTATTGACCAGGCCACGCGGCGAGCGCCACACAAGCTTGGGCAGGTACAGGAACGGCACGCGGACCGCGTGGAAGGCGATGGTGTGCCAGACGTGCCCGGCAAGCCACCGCATTGCGTCGGCGAACTCCGGGCCCGACTTCACCCACGCGGGCAGGACGTCCAGCCGCTTGGAGTCGCGGATGCGGTCGATCAGACGGGAGCCCGACTGAGGAGGCGCCGCACGGTCGACCAGAGCCGGGCCGGAGTCGTCCGACTCCCCCTCGCTCGGTTCGGCCGACTCGGTCGTCTTCGCGTCGGCCGACCGGTCGGGGCCGGAGTCGGGCGACGCGTCGGACGCGCGGTCGGCCGACTCGGTACGGGCCGACCGGGCCTTGTCCAGGTCGACCACATCGCCGTTGGAGTTGGCGGCCATTTCGGCTTCCAGCCGGTTGAAAAGTTCGTTGTCGTCGTCGGGGTGTTTCACTGAGACTTCCTTCTCTCTGGGAGGCATGCGGGGCCCGGCCGCTGCTTTGGTCGGTTGAGACCGGGCCCCGTGGTGAGTCACGCGGCGCGCTGTTCCTCGGGGTAGGCGCAGAGGATGCACATCCCGAGCGAGGTCGGGATGCAGTAGCTGAAGGTGATCCGGCACTTGGGGCAGGTGCGGCGGGCGAGCATCGCCAGGGCGAGCGCACCCCACTTGCGCGACGTCATCGGCCGCACCGGCTTCGCACGGTCGACGAGGTAGAGGTAGGCGACCTGCACCCCGGCCTTGCGGCCACGGTGCCGGCGCATCACCTGCGCGGCGACCGGCTGTCCACCCGGCCGGAGCCCGCTGGCTCGGAGCTGGCGGCGGGTGGCGTAGCCGTCCGGGGCGAACTGCCACGGGAAGGTGGGGATGCCGAAGCGGGTGCCGGACGGGTCGAAGCACTTGGTGTAGGCGGACATCAGGCAGCCACCCCCACCACGGGCACATCGGCACGCGCGCCGGAACGTCCGGCTCGCCGTCCGGCGATGGTGGCGAACAGCCGTCCCAGCCCCGCCCGGCGGGTTCCAGCGCGCGCCTGCTTTGCCGCGTACATCGCCTCATCCGCGCGCCGCAGCAGGGCAGACAGGTCGTCGTCAGGGAAGTCCGCGGCGCGTACCCAGCCGAGCGAGACGGTGGTGTGTACGGCCGGGTTCTGCCCGTCGACCGGACGGGCGAGCACGCCGTGCAGGACGGCGAGCATGTCAGAGGCGGTGCCGTGGTCGTCGATCAGGACAGCGGCGAACTCATCGCCGCCAAGCCGCCCCGCCACCCCGGAACGGCCAACGTGGTGGGCGAGCCGAGCCGCTGTCGCCTTCAACAGGGCGTCTCCGGCGGCGTGGCCGAAGGTGTCGTTGATCTGCTTGAAGCGGTCGACGTCGGCCAGCACCACGACCGCCCGCGGGTCGGACAGCAGGACGGTGGCGCGGCGGGTGAACGCCTCACGCGTCCGTAACCCGGTCAGCGGGTCACGACGGGCGACGTTCAGACGCCGGCGCAGCCACAGCGTGTGGGCAGTCCAGCCGGAGGCGACCGGCGCAGCCGCAGCGACCATGCTCAGCCAGGTATTCATGCCGCTGCCCCCTCAGCCCCGTTGTCGTCGGCATCGACGGAGTGAAGTCGGCGTCCCTCGGCCCGATCGTTCAGCAACAGGTCACGCAGCACACGGGAGTTGGCAGCCGAGCAGTGCAGCGTGGTCCGGATGGCTTCCGCGTTGATCGCGTCATCGGCCCACTCGGCCGTGGCCTGGCGCGCCTCGGTCACCAGTTCCGCCGGAGTCCGCGTCGCCTTGCCGGGCTTGGCCTTGCCCTTGGTGCCAGCCGGGCGCTTGCGCGGCGCCTTGGCCGCCTCTGGCTTCGGCTTCTCCGTCTCCTGCGGCGACACGGGCGGCACGTCCTCGCTTGCCGGGGCCAGCTCACCCAGCTTCAGCAGCACGCGTTCCGGGCGCGGGGTCTTCGACCGCCACCGCCGACCGTGCCGCTCGCGCAGCCGGGCGCGGGCCAACTGCCGTTCACGCTCCCGCTTCAGCGCCTCCGAGTAGGAGGTGATCTCCCACAGGGTCATCCGGCGCCACAGGGCGAAGGTCGACAGCGGGGCGAGCATCCAGCGGGAGAACCGCACCTTTTCCATCCGCCGGCCGGTCGCGGCGCCGATCCGCACGGCGTAGACGTGGGCGCCGATCTCGGAGAACACCACCCACAGCAGCGGCATCGTGCCGTGCGCGACCTTGGCCCACAGCGAGTGCCCGGCGGCGACGTTCAGCCCGCACGTGACCAGCGTCAGCGCCCACGGCACGAACCGCACCCACGCCAACGCCATGTCCATCCGGATCAACAGCAGGTTGGCCACGGTGAACACCGGAATGGCCACGTCGATCCCGACCGGCAGCATCCACGGTTCCCCGAAGCCCCACCGGGCGGCGGCAGAGGAGACCGCGTCGAACGAGGCGATCAGTCCCAGGGCGCCGACTCCGGCCGCGGCGAGCGCGCCCAGTCCGGCCAGGCCCGTCTCCGGCTTCGTCAGCGGCGGCACCGTTGGCCGCGTCGACTCTGTTGTGGCCGTCATGCCGCCGCTCCCTTCCGGGAGCTCCGGCGGCGCCGGGCCGGGCGCGCAAGTGGGACGACGTTGAACAGCTCCGGGGCGTGCGCCTCGATCACCTCGGCGGCGATGCGGGCCACGTCGTCCGGCAGGCTGCGGTACTCGGGGTCGGCGAGGATGTCGCGCGCCGCGTCCAGGCGGGCCGCGCGCTCTTCATCGGTCTCGCCGTCCGCTCCGAGCCACAGCTCAACCGGCGTGCCGAGAGCGAGTTCCACGAAGTCCTCAGCGGAGACGGCCTGTTGATGGCCGACGTACGTGCGCATTGACGTGCTCCTCAGTCGATGGGCAGGGAGAACCACGGCGGCGGGCGACCTTGCTGGGGAGTCCCAGTGCCGCAGCATGTTCAGATTGACCTAGGTCAATCTGACTGTCAAGGGGATGCGCGGAGGAGCAGAGATTGACCTAGGTCCGGCTACTCTCGAACCCATGGAGCAGAGCCCAGAAGCGCCCAAGCAGGCACCCACGGCCAAGGAAATCGCCGCGGATTTTCGCGAGAAGATCACGGGCCCGAACCGCGAGTACGACCCGGGAGACCAGCTCCCCGCGGCCCGCAAACTCGCTAAGGACCTTGGCGTGCAGCTCATGACCGTGCAGAGCGCGTATGGCCAGCTCCGCGACGAGGGGTTGGTTCTCACCCAGCAGGGCCGCGGAACGTTCGTCCGTGACCCTTCGATGCCGCTCGGCACCGAGCCGGGCAGTAGCCCCGCGTTCACCGCACTGGCAGCAGAGCTCAGCTCGATTCATGACGCTCTTCGCATGCTCGGCGAGCGACTGGACCGCCTTGAACAGCTTGTCGGCGACGGGACTCCACCCGCGCCGTGAGGTCCTCCGCGCGCCTCAACAGTCGTTCGACCGTGGCACGCGCCTCGCCCAAACTCGCTTCGATCAAGGCTAATTCTGTGGGAGTCAGACCTCCCAGCTCGCCGCTTCGCTCATTGATCCCTGACATGGCAATGAGGATGCGGCCGGAAATGGAAGAGGACCCAGACAGACTGTCCGGGTCCTCTTTCCTTGCAGATCAGGGAGGTTGACGACTCGTCACCGAGTGGCTTCCTCTGCGGCTTCCAGCACTGCGGCCCACGGGAGTTCGCGGCCCGCCGGCGCTTCCCTCGGCTCGTACAGCGGCCAGACGTCCGGGCCGTAGACGACATGCACTCCCCCTGCCCGAAGGGCGTCCATGTGACCTTGCCACGCGGGGTGGCGAGCGTGCGCCGCGTTTACCCGCGGGAAGACGACGACCGGCAGACCGAGGGTGCCAACAGCTTCGCCAACCTGGGTCAGTGCCTGGTTGTCCATCAGGCCAGTCGCGAGCTTGGCGACCATGTTGGCGGACGCGGGAGCGACCACGTAGCAATCAACTGGCGGATGCGGCCGGGCCTCACCGGGCAAGCGCGGTTCGTCGCGTACGGGTAGGCCGGTGAGCTTCTCCAGCCGCTCAACCTCCCCGCTCATCCGCAGCCACTGACCTGCGGTCGGCGTCAGCGTGACGGCCACCCGCCATCCGCGGTCCATCGCGGGTTCGACGAGGCCGGCACGCAGTGCCTCTACGCCCCCGGCCGCCGACCCAACGACCCCGAGCACCCCGCGCTTGCCTGAACTCACTGGACCGCCCTGCACCGTTGCGCCATTACGAACACCTCGGACGAGCGCGAGCCGCCGGTCACGGGAGACTGCTTGATCAGGTCCCGCAGTGTCTCGCGCACCCTCGGATTGTTGCGTACGAGCTGCGGCGACGTCCGCTCAGCCGTACGCAGCTCCGCGAACGCCTCGTCTCCCTGGCCGGCGAGCGACAGAGCCCGCGCGTAGTCGATGCGGTGGGAGACGCTGCGCTCCTGCGGCATGTGGTCGACGTTGATTCGGCCGTGTTCCACCACGTACGAGACGTTGTCGAGGTCCAGCTCAACGGACAGGCGATGGAGCAGGACGTTCGTCGGCCCGAATCCGGTCTGCCAGTAGTTCTCATCCGAACCGAGGTCGTCCGCGAGTTCTTCGGCACGGTCCAACAGCCCCGTGGCAGTGGGCCGGTCCTGATGCCGCGCTGCCGCGACTGCGGCACGCAGGTGGATCATCCCTAGCAAGCTGAGGGCGGCCGGATCGTTCTCTGTCACCTGAGACGACAGCCACCTTGCCGCCGTATTGCCCAGTTCTAGAGCGTCGTCGTAGCGCCCGTTGGCAAGCAGAGCATGCGTGCCGGACCGGGCCGCGGAGGCCAACACGAGCGGGTCGTCCGACTCGTCAGCGGCCCGCATCGCGCGCTCGGCAGCGAGCCATGAGATGTCGGACTCACCGATCTTCGCGAGCGTCGTAGCGGCGAGATGGTGCGTACGGGCCGAAACTGCCCAGCAATCGCTACGGTCATCGCCCCGACGCGCCGCGCGATCCTCCAACTCCTGTGCGGTCTGAAGCAGCGCGGGAAGAGCAGCGATGACACTGCCGAGCCGTCCGCCCTGGTAGTCGTTCCATGCCTGTTCCACCCGCACGGCCACGGGGGCGGGTGTCGGCAGCTGAGTCTCAGCCTCGGCGCCAAAGAGCAGACGCGAGAGGCGACGCGGGCTCATAAGGGCATCGCGTACAGCAGGGACGTCGTCCTGTTGGCGCTCGTCTTCCACGAGGACGGTCTGCCCGAGCAGATCTCCGAGAGGCACGCGCAGGATGCGCGACAGCTCCGCGAGCATGTCGATACGGGGCGGCTTCCGACGCCCGGTCTCGATCTTCGCGAGCCAGTCAGTGCTACGACCGACCAGACCGGCCAGCACCTCTTGCGTGTAGCCACGGCGCTTCCGATAGAACGCGATGCGCTCGCCGATGCTGAGATGATCTCCAAGACCACGCATGGGGTGTTGCCTCCCGCTGCCGAGTAGGGGCGTCTTTCAAGGTACCGACGTGGCGGGGGAAGGCGTAAGTGATCTCAGCCCTGGCCGCTCATGGCCAGCGTGCGGCACTGAACAGGCGAGGACCCGGACGGATTGTCCGGGTCTGATCGAGGCGCGCCGGGAGGTGTCCGCACTGTCCGGCTGTCCGGCTATGGCTCCCACCTGCACAAACACCCCGGACACCATCTGTTGTGGCTGTCCGGGGTGTCCGGGCCGGAGACGAACTCAGACGTCGCGGACGAGTCGAGGCCTGGGGAAAGAGCGGTTCACGACGTCAACGTGGGCACACGCCTCCCCTTTGTTGGTGAGCGCTGCGCCAGTCTCCCGCGCGAACACGGGGAAGAACTGCTGCCCGTCCGGTGACTGGCTCGACGTGACCCAGGCGTAGCCCGGTCCCTCACGCAGGGCCCAGCGCACGAGACGGCGCCCCAGACCCTGACGCTGCCATTCAGGGATGATCGAGATCTTTGCGATCAGGCCACACCGGCATTCATGGCAAATGCTCCAGATCAGGATCGCATGTTCGATGCCACCCCGATCACATACCCGCAGAACCTTGGCGTCTGCACCCCCGCCATTGGGGTAGTACAGGAAGAACCTGTCATCCCTCGGGTTGCGTAGCTTCATCCACCACCATCTCACCTCGCCTACTTGTTCGGGCACTTGACCCCAATGAGTTCGGTTGGTTAGACCGTACGACGCCCGACTGACACCAACTGTCCTGCCGTCCGGTTACGCCCCTCACCTGCACAAACAGTCCGGACAGCAAAAAGCAGGTGTCCTGGCTGTCCAGTCACAGACGGCTGCAACACCCCGGGAGTGTTACAGCCCGTCGGCGAAGCCGACCCCTCGCAGATCGGTAGGTCGGCGGTCGTTTGTTCGAGGTGTGTACTTCAGGAACCTATCGGACCGCCCTCGCTAGTCCACGTTTGGGATAAAACGTAGGCCAAGCTCTCGCTGGGGCACTACGATCGGGGGCTCGCACCCGCAACGCTTGTCCAGGAGCACGGTGAATAGCGCAATCTACTACCCGCACTTTCATCCGTCGGAATCGTGGCTACGGCTGGGTTCTCTACTTTGGGATCGCGTCTACACGATGCAACTCCCTTCAACCCCACCTCCACCGCGGGCCGTCACTGAGCTCAATGAGGCACTCGGAAGGGTATGGGAGATCGCCAGGCCTTGGGACGAGTTGGGTAGCGTTACGGAAGAGGTCAATGTTCCCATCCCAGGCCCGATGTACTTCGACAAGGTGTTGAAGGTCTTTCGAACGCCTGCTGTGGGTTGGCAGCGAAGAACTGTGCAACGACCAGTTACAAGCGGGGAGCTTCTGCGTTCTGAGGAGATTTTGCAACAGTTCGCGGAATGGCTGGACCTTCGATCGGAACGTCTGATGAGGGAGATGACCCCTGGTCCCTGGGAACTTGCTTCCCTATATGCAGATAAGGTGCGAGGGCCCCTGGAGCGCTTACTCCGTGAGCGGGGTTTCCTCCACGTCGAACGTCAGCAGGTGGACGTTCAGATATCCGCATGGGAAGTGCCCGCATTCGAGAGACGCTACTTCGAAGCGGACGTGGGTCGTTTGGTGGAACCAGAACCGGGGTCAGCTCACGAGGAGTATGAGAGGCTGATACGGCAGGTGGAGATCCATGAGTCCGATGGAGATACCGAATCCGCATCCCGGATTCTGAGCATTGCCGAACAGATCCGCCAAGGCAATCTCGTCACTGTCACAGACACCGCCGAGACATATATCCTCCCTAAGGACATAGCATTTCACTTCCTCTCACTGTGTGCCAACCGGTTGGCACAGCTAGGCAAACGTGACATCGTAACCGACCGCCAGGAATTCACCGATGTTGCGCTCTACAGCGATGCGGGGTTGCGGGGAGATGTGGCCTCGGCAGTGCTTCAGGCTTACCTTCCCAAGAACCTTGCCACGGCAGATCCGGCACAGATCGCTGATTGCCGGGAAAGGCTCAGCTCCGAGCGTCTTCGCTTTCAAGCGGGAGTGCAGTCCTTGGTCACCGAGTTCACCGAAGTCTCCTCCGTGGACTCGTATCAGACACTCAAGCGACAGCTAGCAGAGATCGCCAATGAGCGAATCGACGCGACCAAGAGGGCATACCGCAAAGCCAAGCTGGACGTAACACAGCAGGCTCTCACTATTTCTCTGACACCACCAGCGCTGGCCGCTGCGGCGGCTTCGGCACTACACATCGGCGTGCTTGCGCCTGCCAGCGTATTAACGACACTTTCGTTGTTCGCAGCTAGTGGAGTAATTGACTGGCGAAGTGCGCAAACTGGGCACGCACAGTCCCCGTGGTCCTACGTATTGAGCATGCCTAAAAAGTTTTGACCGTCCTGATGTTCGCAGTAATCTGCGGAAACGAGTCGCACTCCTCCGGAGTCAGACTCGCGTGAGTGCCTAACTGCGTGACAACGCTGACGCGCACCGACGAACAAGGGTGGACGTCCGCGGACGATCAGCACAGGTGAGCAGCCCATCAGCCAGGCATCGCCCGAACCCAAGATACTTCTGGGGGAGCAGTCTCTGCCCCACGGCGCCCAGGGCATATTCGCCCGCACGGGGAGAGTGGCCGGCGCAGTGCTGGCGGCGGCAAACTGAGGCTTCCTGCGACACACTTCCGACATACTGTGTGTCCCTGCATCGCACCGAGTGGCTCCTGCGCAGGTCAAAGCTCGATTGGCGCAATCACTCCGGAGCCATATCTGGCTCGATGCCCGACCTGATTGCAAGTTGTACGTGAAGTCGGCGGCTAGCCCTCGCCAACTGCGCGCCGGAGCGACAGCCTCGTCACCGTAGGATGCGTTCGTCTGCCTGCTGTTCCTGGCCCTCACCGACAACGTAGGTAGTAGGCGAAGTCGCGACCGACGCCCACAGCATGATCGGTTTCCAAGCACTCGGCCAACGAGTTCCCGTTGACCACTGAGCGCCTTTCAAAGCGGCCAAGACACGGCGCAGCTTGCCCACACTGCCGACCGCCAGCACTGCACCGTAAAGCAGTCGAGTAGGGGGAAGTAACACTCCGGCCGCCAGCACAGCTGCGCCAGCTATCCCTGCTCCAACCTCATGGCGAGCCGCCCAGCGGGCATGGCGTAGGTCGGCGTCTCTGAGATCGGTGCCACGCAGGTCGGCGCCGGCCAGGTTGGCACGATGCAGGTCGGCGTTCCTGAGATCGGTGCCACGCAGGTCGGCGCCGGCCAGGTTGGCACGATGCAGGTCGGCGTTCCTGAGATCGGTGCCACGCAGGTCGGCACGCCGTAGATCGACCGTAGCCCATTTGGTAGCAGGTGGACTCAGCCTTCGACTGAGGTGGGCAGCCTCATCCTCCGAGAGCTGGTGATTGAAATCGGCGAGCAGGACGAGTGCCTCCCGGCGGGCATCGTCTGGCGCGTCCGGGCATGTCAAGTAGAGAAGGCCGCGCAGCTCTTCCTCAACAGTCCTGTCCTCCATCACGCCTCCCTTTCAGCTCTAGGTAGTCGCTGGTCGATGAGGTGCCTGCATATGGGGCAGGTACTGCGCTGATGGGGCAAGTACACCTTGAGTATGTCGAGCGCTATGCGCTCACTGACTCGCAACGCAGCCCTCGGCGTGTAGCGCTGCATGTCCCGTGTCTGGAGCACGCGACTAACAAGTTGTTCCCAGTGGTCCTCTGCTACTGCCCAGTCGCTGCCGTGCCACTGGCCCGCGAACTGTTGCGCCAGCTTGGCGTCATCCCCTCCGTCGGCACAGAGGTCGTAGAGCGAGAGCAAGTTCACCCTCCCTCGTCAGGCTGTGGGATGGAGCAACGACGCAGCTCATCAAGCAACTCCGCCAGTTCTTGTGTCCGGTGGGTTTCGATCTGTGTGGTCACGACGTAGCCGATTGCTCCCCCGACGAGTGCTGGCATCACGGCCCAGCCTGCGAGCGAAAGCGGCCAGGCACACCATTGCTGCCTGACGTCTCCCGGAGAGGTGATGGTGGCGAGAAGGTTGTAGGCCTGGGCCCAGCCGTTCAAGAAGCCGTTGAGTAGGTACAGAGCTATGAGACCGAGCAGCCCAGGAACGAGGCGCAGCATCCAACGCTGGAGGCGCGGCAGAGCATCCCGGGATCGCCATAAACGGCGCGCACGGGTACGCCAGTTCGGCGCAGGCGGTGGTATCGACGGTTCCCCCGAAGTCACAACCTGAACATACCCGTCGCATGGGCTCTCATCGTGTGGAACGTGAAGGAATCATGAACCGGCACACTTCATGCCACGGACCCACGACCTGAGCGAGGCTTGGAGCGATCCGCTCCGGTGAATGCTCGGTGACGGTTGATCAGGCAGGGCTCACTACAGCAGCTTTACCGCAGGTCACGGACTTGACCGCCCGAGACAAGACCAGTCTCTTCTAAGCATCTGATCTGTTGCCTGGGCTACCCGTCCGGTGCCGAGCATCACTCTCGGCACCGGGCGGGGCGAGGCAGGAGATCAGAACTCACTTCCGGCTGATGGCCTTAACGACCACCGGACCAGCCTTCTTGGCCCCCGTGACGAGGAGCATCCCCGCCCCCCGCGCAGCCTTCTTGAGGAGGTTGCCGTGCAAGTAGCCGTTGGCTGCCTGTCCCAAGGCATTAGCACCCGCGTCATTCAGTGGCGAAGTCATCGTTTCCCCATCCGGTTGGAGCTGTTCCCGCAAGCGTGCCCAAGCTCCATGGTTGCGAGCCGCTCCTGCAAGGAGCGGTAAGAGGCGTCCAGGGGGCTTGCAGGATCACTAGGGCGCTCAAGGGGCCGAGTTCTTCTAGAGCCTGCCCGACACACCTCCGACACACTCTGTGTCACTGTGGACTCCTCATCAGGTTCCGCCGCAGGTCAAGAAGGTTGCGAGACGTGATCGGCGCAATCACTCCGGAGCCGTGTGCGCAGGTTCGAATCCTGCCGGGGGCACTCCGCCTCGACCAGCATGATCATGCGGTTGACCAGCGCAGATGCCTGACACAAAGAGCGGGATCCAGTCTCACTGGATCCCGCTCTTTGTCACTCTCAACCGCTGTTCGCGTGTGAGTGGCGTGTGGCTGGCGTGGAGGCCCTACCCACGACTGAGCCGTGGCCCTCGGGGTGGGCGACCCTCCGACGCAAGCGAGAGACTGGTGTCTTACTCGATTGGCGTCCCCACACCGTCGGCACCAATGGCCTCAGAGGCGCTGTAGAGGAAGTCGAGGTACGCCCGATGCGCCGCGGACCGCGCTTCCTTCAAGGCATCGACTTGCTCAATTGCGGGAACGATCTGTCGACGCTCCAGGTCGCAAAGTCTGTCGAAGATACCGCCCCGAAAGTCGCTCAACTTTGAACCTAGCGTGATGGCCGCCTTGCGCACTGAGGGAGGTCCCTCAACATAGATCTGCGCTTGTGTGTGATCGAACTCGGACTGGGTGGCAACGACTTGATCGTAAAGTGCGCGAACTTCGCTGACCTCATCCTCCGTGATCCCATGGGAATGACTGGCCATGCCGTAAAACTTACTCACAGCTTCACTCATGAAATCGTGAAGCTTGCGCGCTACTTCCGTGTATGCAACATATGTAACCTTTCGCGGCTCTCGGATCATCCGCACGTGTTCAGCCCGTAGCTGCAACTTGGTCTGCGAACGGGCGAGGAGTGCTGCGGTGATGCCTGCGCCTCCGGTGCCAATGGCGCCCACGGCGGCACCGAGTACGGCTGCAAATCCTGCGTCCATGGCCAGGAGTTTTGCTGACCTTGGAGCTGCTCGCCACGCGTTTCTGCGACTTGCGTGTCGGATGCTGTTGGCGGACTCTTCAGCCCAGACGCACGCCAAGAATTCGCGGGGAAGACGCACTCCCTCGCAAGCCCGACCGTAGAGGCCCGGCGCGAGAACTAAGGGCTTGCGGTCGCCTTAGCACTTGAGAGGCGCAGCAGGCGAGCCCAGGGCTCGCCTGCTGCAAACCGAAGGGACCGTCATGGTCCTTCGATTACCCAGCCCATGGCTGCTTCGATCTTCTTGTTGTTCTCCTCCTCGCTGTCGTCGATGACGCCCGCGTACCGGCGGTGGATGACCTCCGGGGAGTTGCCGGCGCGCCGGGCCACCTCGGCTACGGGGAGACCTGCGCGGAGCCAGTTCGTGATGCATGTGGCCCGGAGGTGGTAGGGCTTCCGGGCCAAGGGCGAGTCCACCTTGTCCGGCGGAAGCGCCAGCGGTCTGGCTTCCTGCCACACCCGCCAGTAGCTGGAGGTGCCGAGCAGGTCCCCTCGTTCGTTGGGGAAGAGCCGACCGTCTTTCGCGGTGCCGAACTCCTTCAGGTGCGCGCGGAGCATCGCCACCAGCACGGGCGGAATCGGTACCGGCCGGTCCGTGAGCCTTTTCCAACCTCACGCTGATGCGTGGTGAAGGACGAGGACGGCCTTCACCACGTCGGTGATTCGGTTGGTGCTGCAGCGGAGCTTCCGCAGGAGGCGCCAGCCCTTGATGGTGGCCATGGCCCGCTCGCCGAGGCAGCGGATCTTGGCGTGGGTGGTGTTGTGGCGACGCTTCCATCGCTTGAGGCAGCGGCCCCGAAACGGAACCCGGACGGATCCGCCGGCGCCTTGATACGCCTTGTCTGCCCAGCATTTGAGCCCCGCATCGGCGAGGGCTTCGATGATCCCGTGCTGCCGCGCGGCGGTCAGGTCGTGAGTCGAGCCGGGCAGAGCCGGCGAGGCCCACAGCAGTCGTCCGAAGGGATCGGTGAGGACCTGGACGTTCATGCCGTGGCGTTTATGTTTCCCGGAGTAGTACGGGGCGTCGGCGGCGATGCGGTCGATCGGCAGCAAGGTGCCGTCGAGGATGACGAACGCCTTCGCCCGGATCGTCGTCATCGCCTCGTCCAGGACGGCGCGAGGGCGGCCAGGGCCTCGACGGCTTCACGTATGTAGCGGTACGCGGTCGCGATCCCGATGCCGAACCCGGCGGCGAGCTGGGCGTAAGTGTCACCGCACCGCAGGTGGGCCAGGGCGAGCAGGGCCTGACGTCCGGCAGGAAGGCGCCGCCACCGCGTTCCGATCTCCTGCCGCCGGGCTGTCAGTTGCCCGGTCAGGAACCGCAAGGTGCGGCTGGACAGATCAATCGAGGACGGGTAGACAAGCACGCGAAGCTCCTGGCGGACACGGGTGATCTTGGTCGAGAACCCGTCTACTAGGAGCTTCGTCGTTGCGCAGGACAGTCCAACTCGCGGTCAGCACCGCCATCTTGAAAAGGGCTGACTGAGCCAGGCCGGACAAAGTGTCCGGGTGCCGCTCTTTCCGGCCGGGCCCCTCTGTGCTGCACGTGTATTGGCGCCACGCCCTCTCCTCAAGGAATCAGCCACAATGCCGCCGCATGCCTTAGGCGTCATGAGGTCCGCGAGTCGCGCATCGTTCGAGGTCATGCCTCGCTTCTCCAACCTCAATCGAACAATACTGCGATCCGCCCGTAAGGCCGATTCCCGCACCCCTCACACCTCGGGCACCCGAAAAGGCATCGAACAGACCGAATGTCAATAGCAGGCCCATTCGGTCAATTCTCAGGGCATTGCCGCTAATCCTTCAAGCGGAGATCCAAACGCGCTATCCGGCTTGTACGATTCCATCCGCGACATCCGTGACCACTGGGGGGAGTGGGGCATGACAGAGCCTGACCAAACCACGAGCGGCCCCACCGAACAGCTCCTAGAGCACAAGACCGAAATCCTGGAGCTACAAGCTCGGATCCGAACGCGGAAACTCCAGCTGCGAACTCTTTGGGGTACAGGGCTCATCACAGCGTTCGGGGTTGTTTCCATTTTCATTGCAACCGTGGCAACTTGGCGAACGGTCGACATCGGCAAGATCAACGGGATTGCGATTCCACTGACCATCTTGTGCGGAATCACCTTTGGCTTCCTCCTTGAAATGGAAAATCGCGACAGTGAAGGTGAATCCAACATAGACGAACGTAAATCCGTTCGGCAGCTGGAACTAGAACTGGAAATAGCCGAGGAACGGCGACTCCTTCAAGCTAAACAGCTCAACGTCCCAGTTGATCAGCGCCAGTTCACCTACAAGGATTCGCTGCCTCGGGAACTCGATCAACTTCGCGCAGAGGCCCAGCACTACCGGCGCATTCACAATGCTTTTCAGTCCGTCATCATCATCGGTTCGCTTGGGACCACCACGGCAGCCAGCTTGGCCGATACGCCTTCGTACCTGAAGTGGGTAACGGTAGGCCTGAGCTTCGCCGTCGGAGTCTCTGCCGGCTTCACCGGTTACTTCAAATACCGCGAGCGCAGCTTCTACTTGCAGCAGACTGCCGACGCCATCGAACAGCACGCCACAGCCTTTGAACTAGGGATCCCCCCCTACACCGGCGAAGCAACCGAGAACTTGGCGAAGCTAACCAAGGATGTTGAGGCCCTGCGCATTGAACAGCGCAAGCGCGAACAGCAACTCGATCAGCCTCATGAAGGCAGGGACGGAACGGTCTAGGCAAACGTCCATACCGACCGCCACCAAGTCAGAGGTCCGGACTGATGCAGCTCTCCACGAAACGATGGCTCCTGTCTCCGATCACGCAATGGCGCGCATATCGGTTCACGGGAAGGCAACGGGCGGGGATGACCATCGAGACGGCATGGATTCTCGTGCGTCTCAGAAGAAACCCCGCAGAAGCTGATTACGCCCTAGCGCAAAGCAACTTGACCGTGAGTGATAACCCGGGGCTTCACTTCGACGACTGGTTCACGCTCCCGCAAGACGAGAAGGAGCGCCGCGACTCCTGGCTCAGGCGACACGGGCGCTCCCCCTTCCAGCAGCTTGGGATCAGCGAGCAGTTCCTCATACGCGCAGGTCTCAGCGTGACGGACTGGGGTCTTCCACGAAGCAGCCGATGAACGAGGCTGGCCTGGAGAGTCCTGTCTCAGCTGTCCGACTGTCCCACTACCGGCGCTGACCTGCGCAAAAAGGTGGGACAGCGCGAAATCGACCTGTCCCACCTGTCCGGTCTGAGTCCGGTGCTGCAACACCCTGGTGTGTTGCAGCCGCTTGCCTCAGCTGCCTCCCGTCGGGCCCTAGCAGTCGGGAGCACCCTTCTTTCCCCTGGCGCACGTGTGAGGAGCGTGTGAACCACGCGCGGTCAGACGATTTGCGCGGCTCCCTTGCAGGTCAGAGCCGCAATCAGGCATGTAATACCTATGCTCTCCGGAGCCGTGTGCGCAGGTTCGAATCCTGCCGGGGGCACCTAGAGGACTTGCACTTGTGCAGGTCCTCTAGGTGCCCAGGCCCGTTTCCCTCGGGAGACGGGCCTTTGCGATATGTGCTGTGACGCTTCACTTACGCCCGGCGACCGCGAGGAGCCGCTGGCAGTACGACTGTGGAGGCTCCGGCGCGGGGCGCCGCCGCAGCGCTGGGCGGGCTCTCGTCCGCCCAGCGCGCCGTGTTACGGGCAGTCGGCACCGGATAGGTGGCGCACAGTCCCTGGCGGAGGTCGGGTTCCGCGTCGCGGGGCACGTTGATCACGGTCGGCGTCGGGGGCGTGGGATGGGGCGAGTCAGTTGGGCTCGCTCGGGGAAAGGTTCGCGCGGAGCGCGACCGGCGGGGCGGCGGCTCCGGGGGTCATCGCAGGCCGGGCTGAGCGTGGTGGCTCGGCGGCCGGTCCCAGGGGGGTGTCTCGGCGTCGGGCAGGAGTTCCGCTGCCGCGTGTTGGGTGTGTGCGGCTGCCTGTTGCGCTTCCGCCACGGCGTCTCCGCGTTCGCGCACGAGGTCTTCATAAATGGGCAGGTGATCGTTTCCGGGGGGAATTCGGGTCACAGTGCCGGTCCTTCCGCTGGGTAATGCCGTCAGGCCCGGTTGAGGCGGGCGGCAATTCCGTGGCCGAGGAGCAGATAAAGGGCGGCTGGAAGGCCGTAATTGAGGATGACGCGTAGGCCTTCTGTGTCCATCGTGAAAATGTCCTGTGCCCATCCTCCGAGCCAGTCCGCAGCACCGTGGACGAACTCCACGAACGCGTTGCCCTGGTTCGCGTCGAGCAGGTACAGCACGATCCACAGGCCGAGCAGACCTGCCGAGACGTCGGCGATCGTGCAGATGGTGAGGGCGGCTCTTCGGCCGACGGCCTGGTTGCGGCGGGAGTGGTCGGGGCCTGTGGGCTGGTCGTATGTCTGGTATCCGGAAACCGGGTCGGGGTTCACGAGAAATCCGATCTGACGCGTGACTGGGCTGACTGGGCTGACTGGTTGCCCTACGAGCCGAAATGGGGGCTCCAAGGCGACCTGTTCCTTTCTCTGCCTAGTCCTGCGCCACGCTCTCGTGACTGTGTTACACCACCGGCCGGGTCATCCCATATATGGCGGCCTATTCGGGCACTTGCCCAAATGTTCGTGTGCTGCGGCACATTTGTGGATGCTGCGGTGCTGCGGTGCCGCGGTGACAGCCGGGTCAGGCCGGCCGGTCGGTTCGGAGCATCGCCCAGACCGTCTTGCCCGCGGGCTGGCGTCGGGTCCAGCCCCAGTGCTCGGACAGGGCGTCGATGATGCGCAGCCCGCGGCCGTGCTCGTCGAAGGGGTCGCTGGTGTGCGGGTAGACCGGCGGGTTGTCGCTCGGGTCCACGACCGCGCAGACAAGGTGGGCCGGGCGGCGGAGGCTGAGCTTGAGCCAGATCTCGGCCTCGGCGCCGGACGAAGGGCGGGCCGTGGGGTGCGGTGCGGCGTGCAGCACCGCGTTGGCGAGCAGCTCGGCGACCACCGTGAGGGCGTCCGCGCCGCAGTGGTCCAACGACCAGTCGGCAAGGGTGCGGCGGACGAAGTCGCGGGCCTGGCCGCAGCCCTGTTCGGCGCCGACCAGGCGCAGGGCGGCGGCACGGGGCGAGGTGCGCGGGGGTTCGGGCCTGGTGAGCCGGGCCCGGGCCGGGGCACCGGGGCGTTCGCGTTCTTCCGGGGTCACCGCCGACCCCGCAGGAGACGCGGCACTGCCGGGCAGTCGGAGCCCTTCGTACGCAGGTAAGGACACAACGTCTCCCTGATACACGGTCAGGACGCGGCGTCCGCGCGGGCGTTGACGCCAGGGACTATTATCCACGCCGACAGCGCCTCCGTGCAATTTCACGGGAAATTGCGCGAGCGGTGTCGATGCAGAGCACGTGGTGCGGTCCGGGCCCGGAGGGGCGGCGGGGCGCGCACGTGGCGGAACGTGAGCAAGGAGAGTGCAGTGCCAACAGCACCGAACGGCGTACGGGCAAGCTCGTTGGGCGTCCGCTGGATCAAGAGCCGGCACAGCAATGCCGAGGGCAACTGCGTCGAGGTGGCGAGCCTGGGCGACGGCAGCATCGCGATGCGCAACTCCCGCGACCCCGAAGGGCCGGCCCTGGTGTACACCCCGGCCGAGATCACCGCGTTCCTGGCGGGCGCCAAGGAGGGAGAGTTCGACCACCTCGTTTGACTGAACGGAGGACCGGCGGGAGGCGAAACACCGACGGGAAGCGGTAGTTGAGCCTTCCACTTGCTGCGGTTCCGGCGGCAGGAGGCGGCGGGATGCGATAATGCGGTCTGTCGTATGCCCGTCTACGGGGAGTCAGGATGTCCGCCGAGTCACCTCGCATCTCCCGCCTTGAGCCGTACCTCAACCGGACCGAACCCGCGCCGACCCTGCTGAAGATGCTGGTCGGCGTCCAGCTGGCGGGGATCCGCGAGGACGCGGGTCTCGCCCAGGAACAGGCGGCGCGTGCCGTGGGGTTCAGCCCGGCGAAGCTGTCGCGCATCGAGGCGGGCAAGGGGCGTCGGCCGCCCACGGAGGCCGATGTCCGCCTGCTGCTGAAGGAGTACCGGGCCGGGGACTACGAGGCCTCGGTGCTGCTGCAGTTGCTGAAGCGTGCCGGTGAGCCGGGATGGTGGCAGCGCTATGACAAGCGGCTGATGCCCGAGTGGTTCGACCGGCTGGTCGGGCTGCAGGAGGCCGCGACGGCCATCCGTACCTTCGAGATCCAGTACGTGCCCGGCCTGTTGCAGACCGAGGCATACGCACGGGCCGTGGTGGAGCGCGGGCTGCCGACGGCACCCGGCCGTGAGGTGGAGCGGCGTGTGGAGCTGCGGATGCGGCGGCGCCGGCTCGTGCACCGCGCGGACCCGCCTCAGTTGTGGGCGATCGTGGACGAGTCGGTGCTGCTGCGGATGCTGGGCAGCCGCGAGGTGATGCGCGAGCAGCTCGAGTACCTGGAGGAGATGGCGCGGCTCCCCCATGTGACCCTGCAGATCGTGCCCCTGGACGTGACCAACGCGTCCGCGCCGGCCATTCCCGTCACCTATCTGCGCTTCGGGGGCGTCGATCTGGCCGACATCGTCTATCTGGAGCACATCAAGAGCGCCGCCTTCCTGGAGGACCAGGACGAGACGGAGGAGTACCGGATCGCCCTGGACCGCCTCGGCGACGAGGCCCTCAACCCGCGCGAGTCGCTGGAGCGGCTGCGCGAGACGAAGGCCCGTTACTCCCCCGCCCCGTAGGGCACCGCACCCCGTAGGGCACCGCACCCCCCCAGGGCGAAGCCTCTTTACGGCAGTCGGCCCACGCCTCCGAACTCGATCCACTCCTGGGTGAGCTGGCGCGGTGCCACCTCGGTGTCGGGGCGCCAGGTGGAGACCTCCACCAGGCCGGGCTCCAGGATCTCCAGGCCCTCGAAGAACTCCGCGACGTCCTTCTCCTCGCGCACCCGGCCCCAGTGCCCCTGGGTCGCCTGGTCCATGAAGTCGGTGACGAACTTGCGGACCTCGGCGTCCTCGCTGACCAGCTGGCACATCACCATGCAGCTGCCGGGCACGAGCCGTTCGCGCACCCGGCGGGCCACGGCGAGCGGGCCGTCGGTGTCACTGTCCGGGATGCAGTGGAAGACCGAGTTGAACAGCACGGCCACCGGCTGCGAGAAGTCGATCAGGCGCTTGGTGTCGGCGTGGGCGAAGATGGCGTCGGTCTCACGCATGTCGGCGTGGATGACGGCCGTGTTCTCGTTCTGCTCCAGCAGGGCGCGGCCATGGACCAGGACCATCGGGTCGTTGTCGACGTAGACCACGCGCGAGGACGGGTCGACGGCCTGCGCGACCTGGTGGACGTTGTTCTGGGTGGGCAGGCCTGAGCCGTGGTCGAGGAACTGCCGGATGCCGTAGTCCTCGGCCAGTGTCCGGACCACCCGCTGCAGGAAGCGGCGGTTGTTCAGGGCGAGGGCGCGGGTGCTGGGGACGACCTTGTCCAGCTCCTCGCAGGCGGCTCGGTCGGAGGCGTAGTTGTCCTTGCCGCCGAGGTAGTAGTCGTACATACGCGCGGCCGTCGGAATCGTGGCATCGATCGACGTGGACAGCTGCTTTCCAGGCTCCATCGTTTCCCCCAGTCACAGGGCACGGCCGAGGAGATCACCTCGCCGACAACACATCCTAGGGAGGCCGCAGTTGGTCCGGCCAGTCCATCGGGCAACCACGCGGTGAATGACCACTCCCGCGTGCCCGTGTCCCGACCCGGTGCGGGGACCTCACAGGTGGGGAGCGGCGCCCGAGAGGCTTTCCGCACGCCTTTCGCGATCCGGCTGTGCCGCGCGCGACTTCGAACTAAGGTTCTCCGTCGAAAGCCACATTCGACGGGGGTACGCACGTGGCCGATTCGGCGCGCTCGCTGGGCGACACCGCGCAGGACGGGGGAAGGACCGGCCGGTTCGACGGCATGGGTCCCTTCATGCTCGTCTGGAGCGGGCAGGCGATCTCCCTGGTGGGCAATTCCGTTCTGCGGTTCGCCTTCGTATTCGAGACCTGGTCGGCGACCGGCCGGGCCACGGCGCTGACCACGCTGTCGCTGTGCGCGATGCTGCCCCAGGTGCTGCTCAGCCCGCTGGCGGGAGCCTTCGTCGACCGGATCAGGAGGCGTACGGCGCTGCAACTCGCCGACGGAGGCGGGCTGCTGATCGTGGCGCTGCTCAGCGTCCTGCATTTCACCGGCGGGCTGCACACCTGGGAGGTCTACGGGGCCGTCATGCTGCTCGGCTCCGCCGCCGCCTTCCAGTTCCCGGCGCTGGGTGCCGCCGTGCCGTTGCTGGTGGACAAGGGGCAGCTCCAGCGGGCCAACGGCCTGCTGGCGAGCGCCAAGAGCACGGCGGACGTCGGCGGTCCCGCTCTGGGCGGCCTCCTGGTCGCGTTCTCGGGGCTCGGTTTCATCCTGGTCGCCGACCTGGTGAGCTTCGCCCTCGCGCTGGCCGCCGTCCGGGTCGTGCGGATGCGGGGGGACACCGGTCCCGCGGAGAAGCCGGCGGGCGGGCCGCGCAAGAAGCTCACCGCCGAGGCCGTGGAGGGGATGCGGTTCCTCTTCCGGTATCCGAGCCTGCGCGATCTCATGCTGGCGTTCTGCGCGGTCAACCTGGTCATGGTCTTCGGCTTCGCCGCCGTACAGCCCATGGTGCTGGCCCGGTCCGGCGGCGAGACCGCGGCGCTGGCGAGCGTCAACACGGCGATCGGGGTCGGCGGGGT
The DNA here is from genome assembly GCF_041261225.1 of Streptomyces sp. V4I8. Taxonomy (GTDB): domain Bacteria; phylum Actinomycetota; class Actinomycetes; order Streptomycetales; family Streptomycetaceae; genus Streptomyces. Next base: position 6,866,670 of record NZ_JBGCCN010000001.1, on the reverse strand, counting down.
CGCGGGCGGGCTGTTGATGGCGGCGTGGAGCGGGCCGAAGAACCGGGCGCGGGGCATGCTGCTGGGGATCATCGGTATGTGTCTGTCCGCCCAGGTGGCGATGGCGCTCGCGGGCGGGGTGGTCGGCTGGTGCGCGGCCATTCTGGTGGGTGCGGCGCTGATGCCGATGATCAACGGCACGATGCAGGCGATCGTGCAGACCAAGGTTCCTCAGGAGTGGCACGGCCGGGTCTTCGGCGCCGTGATGTTCCTGTCGCAGATCTCCGTCCCGCTGGCGACCGCGGTGTCCGGGCCGCTCGCCGACCATGTCTTCGAACCGCAGGCGGCCGACGGGGCCGGGATCTTCGTGGTGCTGGGGCCGCTCGTGGGCGACGGGCCGGGCAGCGGTATGGCCGCCATGCTGCTGATCGCCGGGCTCTGCGGTATCGCCGTCGGCGTGCTGAGCATGACCCGGCGCACGGTACGGGAGATCGACACGCTGCTGCCCGACGTGGCCGGCGACTCCCCCGACACCGCCGAAGACTCCGCGCGCCCCGGCGATCCCGGGGCCCCGGAGCACCCTGATGTCCCCGACAACACGGACAACCCGGACAATCCCGGGAGCAAAGAACTCGTGGAGGGCTGATCATGACCACCAATCCGTTCGAGGACGAGAACGGGACCTATCTCGTACTCGCCAACGCCCGGGGCCAGTTCTCCCTGTGGCCCGAGGGGATCACCGTGCCGGACGGGTGGGACGTGGCGCTGACCGCGAGCAGCCGCGCCGACTGCCTCGCCTTCGTCGAGAGTCGCTGGACGGACATATGTCCCGCTCGCACGGGCGTAGATGCCTGAGATGGGGACGACGGGGGCGTTGCACGGTGTGCATGAACTCTTCGAGGAACAGGCCCGGCGGACACCGGCGGCGACCGCGCTGGTGGACGGCGACGAGCGGCTGACCTACGGCGAACTGGACGCACGCGCGGACCGGTTGGCCGGGCTGCTACGACGGCGCGGGGTGCGGCCGGGGGCCCTGGTGGGCGTCCACCTGGAGCGGTCCGCCGGGATGGTGGTCGCCCTGCTCGGCTCGCTCAAGGCCGGTGCGGGCCATGTGATGCTCGACCCGGACTTTCCGGCGGAACGGCTGCGTGGGATGGCCGCCGACGCGGGCGTCACCGTGGTGGTGTCCCGGCGCGGAACCCGACCGGCCCTGGTCGGCGCCGAGTCGATCGCGGTGGAGGACGCCGAGCACGCCGAGCCGCTGCGGCGCGGCACTGTGCCGGTACGGCCGCGGGACCCGGCCTGCGTGATGTTCACCTCCGGCTCCACCGGCCGCCCGAAGGGCATCGTCGCCTCCCATGCCGCGATCACCGGGACGCTGACCGGGCAGGACTTCGCGTCCTTCGGGGCCGGTGCGGTGTGGCTGCAGAGCTCCCCGGTGTCCTGGGACGCGTTCGCGATGGAGCTGTGGGGCCCGCTGCTGGGCGGAGGCACATGCGTACTGCACCCGGGGCAGCGCCCCGACCCGGTGGTGATCGCCGACCTGGTGGACCGGCACGCCGTCACCTCCCTGTATCTCTCCGCCTCCCTCTTCCACGTGGTCGTCGACGAGTACCCGCGGGCCCTCGACGGGGTGCGTGAACTGATCGTCGGAGGCGAGCCGTTGTCGCCCGCGCACGCGGCCCGCGCCCTGGAGCGGCACCCCGCGCTGCGTCTGAGCAACGGCTACGGCCCCGTCGAGGGGATGGTCTTCCTGACCGTCCATCCGGTCACCGCCGAGGAGGTGCGCGACGGCCGGCCCGTGCCGATCGGCCGCCCCCTGGCCGGCAAACGGCTCCGGGTCCTCGACGAGCGGCTGCGGCCAGTCGCGGACGGCGAGACCGGCGAGCTGTACGCCGCCGGGGCGGGTGTCGCCCTCGGCTACTGCGGCCGTCCCGAGCTGACCGCCGAGCGGTTCGTGGCCGACCCGTACGGGCCCGCCGGTGAGCGGATGTACCGCACCGGCGATCTGGTGCGGCGGCGGGCCGCGGACGGGGTGCTGGAATATCTGGGCCGGGCCGACGGCCAGGTCAAGATCCGCGGCTTCCGGGTGGAGCCCGGCGAGGTGGAGACCGTGCTGGCCCGCCATCCGGGTGTCGTCCGGGCCGCCGTCGTGGCCCGTCCCGACGCGGTGGGAGAGAAACGACTGATCGCGTACGTCGTCCCGCGCGATGGGCGTCAACAGCGGCCCTCCGAGCGGGAGTTGCGCGATCACGCCGCTCGTGTGCTGGCCGACTACCTGGTCCCGGCCGCCTTCGTGCTCCTGGACGCGCTGCCCCTCACCCCCAACGGCAAGCTGGACCGCGCCGCCCTGCCGGAGCCCGGCCCGGTCACCGGGTCGCCGGCCGCGGCGGCGGCACGGCGGCCGTCGGGTGCGGTCGAAGCGGCGCTGTGCGGGCTGTTCTCCGACGTGCTGGGGGTGGCGTCGGTCGGCCCCGAGGACGATTTCTTCGCGCTCGGCGGCAACTCGCTGATGGTGGCGCGTCTGCTGGGGCGGATCCAGCTGACGCTGGGTGCCCGGGTCGGCGTACGGACGCTGTTCGAGTGCCGGACACCGGCGGCGCTGGTGCCGCACGTGGAGAAGGCCGACCAGGCGGACCGGGAGAGCACGGCGGCCAAGGGCGAGCGGGCCGGCGTACCCGCACCTCCGTCGCACGACGGTGCGCTTCCCCTCTCGTACGCCCAGCGCCGCCTCTGGTTCCTGGACCGGGTCGACGCGGGGACGGCGTACACCCTGCCGGTGCTGGTGCCGCTGCGCGGCGAGGTCGACGCGGAGGCGCTGCGGGCCGCCCTCGGGGATGTGGCCGCCCGGCAGACGGTGCTGCGTACCGTCTTCGAGGAGCGTGACGGCGAACCGGGGCAGCGGGTGCTGGACGGCTCCGACGCGCGCCCTCGGCTGCGGCAGGTCGAGGTCGGTTCGGGTGAGCTGGCGCGAGCCGTCGCCGAAGCCGCCCGGCACCGCTTCGACCTGGCCGCCGAACTCCCCCTGCACGCCGTGCTGTTCCACGTCCGGGACCGGCCGGGTGAGCAGGCGCTGCTGCTCGTGCTGCACCACATCGCGGGCGACGGCTGGTCCCTGCCGCCGCTCTTCCGGGATCTGTCGCGCGCCTACGCCGCCCGGGTCCCCGGCTCCGACCCGGAACTCGCCCCGCTGCCCGTCCCGTACGCCGAATTCGCCCGCCGTCAGCAGGAGCGGCTCGGCTCGGCCGACGATCCGGAGTCCCTCGCCACCACCCAGCTCGCCTTCTGGCACAAGGCCCTGGCCGATCTGCCGGCCGGGGGCCCCTTGCTCCCCCGGCGCGCCGGGCGACCGGCCGTGCCGGGGCGGGACGCCGCCACCGTCGTACGGCGGCTGGCCGCGGACGCGCACGCGCGGATCGTCGAGGCGGCGCGGGCGGAGGGCGCGACGCTGTTCATGGCGTTGCACGCCGCCCTCGCCGCCGTGCTGGTACGGGCGGGGGCGGGTGAGGATCTCGCGGTCGGCTCGCCGATCGCGGGGCGGGGGCACGACGGGACGGTCGAGGACGTCGTCGGGTTCTTCGTCAACATGCTGGTGCTGCGCAGCGACGCGTCCGGCGATCCCACCGCCCGGCAGTTCCTCGCCCGCACCCGGGAGACGGCGCTGGGCGCCTTCGCCCACCAGGACGTGCCGTTCGAGGAGGTCGTGGACGCGCTCAATCCCGTACGGCCACCGGGGCGGCAGCCGTTCACCGAGGTGGTGCTGGCGTTGCAGAACAACGCCCGGGCCGAGGTGGACCTGCCCGGTGCCGAGTCCGGCGTGGAGCCGCTGCGGACGGGCACGGCGCGGTTCGAGCTGCTGGTCGACGTCACGGACGAGCACGGGCCGGCGGGCGCGCCGGACGGTATGACGCTCGTCTTCGAGTACCGGACGTCGTGTCTGGAGCCGGAGTTCGTGGGGTGGCTGGCGGACGCGGTCGTCGAGGCGCTGCGAGCGGCGGCCGCCGAACCGGACGTACCGCTGTCCCGGCTTCCACTGCCCGCACCGCCCCGGCGGGCGGACCCGGCCCTGGACGCCGTCCTGGCCCCCGCCCGCACCCCCGACACCCCGGGCCGGGCACCGGCGGGCTTCGCCCTGCACCGGGAGATCGCCGCCGTCTGGTCCGACGTCCTCGGCGTCGAGGACATCGACCCGCACGACGACTTCTTCCAGCTCGGCGGCAACTCCCTGCGCGCGGTCCGGGTCGCGGCCCGCCTCACCGGCGCGGGGCGCACGGTGACGGCCGCCCAGCTGTTCACCTCCCCCACGGTCGCCGCCCTCGCCGCCGAGCTGGAGCGGGCACCGGCCGAGGCACCCGCGGCGGCGCCCATCCGGCGGCGGCCGCGCGTCCCCCGGCAGCCCGGCCGCGACGGACGTACCGACACCAGTCAGAAGGAGGTGCCATGGACCTGAGCGTGATGTTCTTCGGCGCCGACACGCCCGCCGGCACCACGGCCGGGGGCCCACCGCGGCACAGTGAGGCCTACGACGACATCCTCACCGTCGCCCGCACCGCGGACCGGCTCGGCTTCCACGCGATCTGGACGCCGGAGCGGCACTTCCAGCAGGTGGGGCAGGTGTTCCCCAGCCCGCCGGTGCTCAGCGCGGCGCTCGCCGTGGCCACCGAGCGGATCAACATCCGGGCGGGCAGCGTGATCCTGCCGCTGCACCATCCGCTGCGGATCGCGGAGGACTGGGCCGTCGTCGACAACCTCTCGCACGGCCGGATCGGGCTGTCGGCCGCGACGGGCTGGCACTCCGCCGACTTCGTCCTCTCCCCCGGCACCTACGAGGGCCGCCGCGAGCGGACCCTGCGGGACATCCCGCTGCTGCGCCGGCTGTGGGCGGGCGAGCCGGCCGAGTTCACCGACGGCACCGGCGCCTCGGTCACCGTCCTGCCGCAGCCCCGGCCCGTGCAGAAGACCCTGCCGCTGTGGCTCACCAGCTCCGGCAACCCGGCGACCTGGGAGGCCGCCGGAAGCCTGCGCACCGGGGTCCTCGGGGCGACCGTCGGGCAGAGCCGGGAGGAGCTGGCCGAGAAGATCGCCCGCTATCGCGCGGCCTGCGCCGCCGCCCCCGCCCAGGGCGGCACCGACGCGCACGGCCGGGTGACGCTGATGGCGCACACGTTCGTCGGCGCGGACGACGCGGAGGCGCGGCGCCTGAGCGCCGTACCGCTGAAACGGTATCTGCGCTCGTACGTACGGCAGACCACGGCGAACCGCAGGGCCGACCGAGCGACGGCGGAGCTGACCGCGGAACAGACCGCCATGCTCGCCGAGTTCGCCTTCCACCGCTATCTGACCTGGGGCAGTCTGCTCGGCTCCGCCGAGACCTGCCGGAAGATGCTCGCCGACCTGCGCGACCTGGGCTGCGACGAGGTCGCCTGCTTCGTGGACTTCGGGCTCGGCCGCGACGAGATCCTGGCCGGGCTGCACCGGCTGGCCGAGCTGCGGGAGGACGTGGCGTGACGGCGACAACGGGGGCGGCCGGCGCGTCGATGGCCGAGCGGTTCAGCGCGCTCAGCGGCGAGCAGCGCGTGCGGCTGATGCGGCGCCTGGTGGAGTCCGGGCAGTCGGGGCTGATCCCGGCGGTCGTGCCGCCGCGCGACGGGGACGGGCCGGTGCGGCTCAGCCCGGCACAGGAGGACCTGTGGGTGTACGAGTCGCTGTATCCGGGCACCCCGGCGCTCAACCTGTGCTGTGCCTACCACTTCGACGAGACGGTCGAGCCGGTCGACCCGGACCGCCTGGAGACGGCGCTGACCCTGGTCCGGGGACAGCACGACATCCTGCGCGCCCGCATCGGCGGCGAACCGGGCGCGCTCACCGTCGCCTTCCCGACGGAGGAGCGCTTCCGGCTGGAGCGGGAGGACCTGCGCGGCACCGGCACCACCATCGCCGAGGCCTTCGAGACGTTCCGCCGCCGCCCCTTCGACCTGGCGGGCGGGCCCCTGATGCGCGCCCGGTTCGTCACGGTCGACGAGCGGCGGACCACCCTGATGCTGAGCCTGCACCACGTCATCGCCGACTGGTGGTCCTTCGACGTGCTGCAAGCCGAGTTCGCCGAGGTCCACCGCGCGTTGCGCGCCGGTACCGCCCCGGCACCGGCCCGCCCCCGCGTCCAGTACGCCGACTTCGCCTCCTGGCAGGGCGAGTTGGCGGAGTCGGGTGTCTTCGAGGCGCGGCTGGACTTCTGGCGCCGCTATCTCGCCGAGCCACCGGGGCCGCTCGCCGTGCCGGGCGCCGGGAACGGGCTCGCGGAGGGCATCGCGCAGATCCCGTTCAAGGTGGACGCCGCGACCGCGCAGGCCGTACGGGCGCTGGCCCGGGAGCGCGGCGCCTCCGTCTACGTCGTCCTGATGGCGGCCTTCGCGGTCCTCGCGCACCGCCTCACCGGCGCGGACGACCTGGTGCTCGGCACCCCGACCGCCAACCGGGCCGCCAAGGGCCTGGAGCGGGTCATCGGGTACGTCATGAACGCCATCCCGACCCGCTGGCGGATCCGCCCCGGGGACTCCTTCGCCGACGTACTGGCCCGGTTCGCCTCGGACTTCCCCGAGCTGATGGCCAACGCGGACGTGCCCGTGGGCCGGATCGTCTCGGCGGTCGCACCCGACCGCAGCGCCGGGCGCTCCCCGCTGTTCCAGTGGGTGTTCATGCACCTCACCCAGCAGCGGAGCGTGGCCGCGCTGCGGGAGTTCAGCGAGCCCGAGCGCATCCACACCGGTGGCGAGCACGACCTCGTCGGCATCGTCCGGGACGCCGACGACGGCACGATGGACGGCAGTTTCGAGATCCGTACGGCCCTCTTCGGCGCGGAGGCCGTGCGGCACTGGACGGAGGCCTACCTGGAGCTGCTGCGCCGCTTCACGGCCGACCCGGAGGTGCCGCTCGCCGACGTCGGGCTCGTGCCGGAGGCCGGCCGGCGCCGCCTCGCGGAGCTCGCGTCCGGCGGGCCCGCCCCCGAGCCGCTGGCCCTGCCCGACCTGGTGGCCCGGCAGGCGGCCCGCACGCCTGACGCGGCGGCACTGGAGGCCACGGCGCTGACGCTGACCTACGCCGAACTGACCGACCGGGTCGATCAGTTGGCCACCGTGTTCGCCGAGCACGGCGCGGGGCCCGGACGCGTCGTCGCCCTCGCCCTGGGGCGTACGGCCGCCATGGTGGCGGCGCTGCTGGCGGTGCAGCGCACGGGTGCCGCGTACGTGCCGATCGACCCTGACCATCCGGCGGAGCGGGTTTCGCTCGCGCTGGCGGACGCGGGGCCGGTGTTGTTGGTCGTGGGTGAGCTGGGGGTGCCGGCCGAAACGAATCTGCCGACGATAACGCTGAACGCTTCGCTGGAATTGCCACGGAATGGCGTGGATCGTCAGCCGCGCGATGGTGGCCGGTCGCGCCCATACGGCGGTAGCCGCACATCGATGACAGCCCCGCGCCCCTGCGAGGCGCTGGCCCCCGCCTACGTGATCTACACCTCGGGCTCCACCGGGCGTCCGAAAGGCGTCGTCGTCCCCCACACCGGACTGGCCGCCCTCGCGCAGGGCCTCGTGGACACCCTGACGCTGACCCCGAACGCCAGAGTCCTGCACCTCGGCTCGCCCGCATTCGACATCTCCGTGGCCGAGATGTGCATGGCATTCGGCTCGGGCGGGACGCTGGTCGTACCACCGGAAGGGCCGCTCGCCGGACAGGAGCTGGGCGATGTGCTGACCGGGCTGCGCATCAGTGCCGCGTTGGTGCCGCCGTCCGTGCTGGCGACCGTCCCCGCCGGGGAGTACCCCGAGCTGCGGTCGCTGGCCGTCGGCGCCGAGGCGTGCCCGCCGGAGCTGGTGGCCCGCTGGGCCGTCGGCGGGCGCCGGTTCCACAACGCGTACGGGCCGACCGAGTTCACCGTCGGCGCCACCGTCTCCGGCCCGCTGACCGGCGACGGCACGGCCCCGCCCATCGGCGCCCCGCTGCCGGGCACGCGCGCGTACGTCCTCGACGCACGGCTGCGGCCGGTGCCGCCGGGGGTGTGCGGGGAGCTGTATCTGGCGGGGCCTGGAGTGGCGTACGGCTATCTGGGCCGGCCGGGGCAGACCGCCGAGCGGTTCGTCGCCGACCCGTACGGGGCGCCCGGTGAGCGCATGTACCGCACCGGGGACCTGGCCCGGCGCCGGGACGACGGGCAGCTGGAGTACCTGGGCCGGTCCGACGACCAGGTGAAGATCCGCGGCCATCGCATCGAGCCGGGCGAGATCGCGGCCGTCCTCACCGGGCATCCCGCGGTGGAGCGGGCGGTGGCCGTCGTCCGGGAGGACCGCCCGGGCAGGCCTCGGCTCGTCGCGTACGTCGTGGTCGACGGCGAGGACGTCCCGGTCCCGGAGGCGCTGCTGGCGTACGCCGCCGGGCGGTTGCCCGCCGCGATGGTGCCGACCGACGTGGTGGTGCTGGACGCGCTGCCGCTGACGCCGGGCGGCAAGCTGGACCGGGCGGCCCTGCCCGCGCCCGGAGGCCGGCCGAGCGGCTCGGGGCGGACCCCGGAGGGCGCCCGCGAAGTCGCCCTGTGCGCTCTGTTCGAGGAGGTGCTGGGTGTCGAACGGGTCGGTGCCGACGACGACTTCTTCCGGCTGGGCGGCGACAGCATCATGGCGATCCAGCTGGCGGGACGGGCGTCGGGGGCGGGGCTCGGCATCACGCCGCGTGACGTCTTCACGGCGCGTACGCCTGCCGCGCTCGCGCTGACCGCGCGGCAGGCGACGGACGGCGGCCTCGGGGAGGACTCCGGCACGGGGCGCTTCCCGCTCACGCCGGTCATGCGCTGGTGGCGCGAACAGGGCGGGGACGCGGCGGCGTTCACGCAGTCGATGGTGTTTCCGGTGCCGTCGGGCGTGGGTCCGCAGCGCGTCGAGGCGGCCGTGCGGGGGCTGGTCGAGCGGCACGGGGTGCTGCGGATGCGGCTGGTGGGCGGGGAGCTGGAGGTTCCCGAGGCCGTGCCCGACGTGGTCGTCGAGCGCGTCGCGGTGGCCGTCGGTGCCGATCCGCGGGAGATGGCCGACGAGTTGGCGGCCTCGGTGCGGCTCGACCCGGAGCAGGGCGAGATGCTGCGGGCCACCTGGCTCGGCCCGGGCGCCGAGCGGCCGGGGCTGCTGTTGCTGACGGTTCACCATCTCGCGGTGGACGGGGTGTCCTGGCGGCTGCTGGGTCCCGAGCTGGCGGCCGGGCTTGCCGGGCAGCGGCTGCCGCGGTCCCCGGGTACGTCCTTCGCGCGCTGGGCGCGGCTGCTGGCGCGGGAGGCGGTGCGGCCCGAGGCGGTGGACGTGGAGTACTCCTGGTGGGAGCGGGCGCTGAGCGGCCCGGAGGCGCGGATCGCGGGCGGGCGGGGCGCCGGTGCGCCGCGCGCCGTGCTCACCGTCGAGCTGACGCCCGAGGTCACCGAGGCGGCGCTGTCGGAGGTGACGGCGGCCTTCCACTGCGGTGCGGACGCGGTGCTGCTGACGGCCCTGGCCGCGGCGGCGGTACGGCGACGCGGCCAGGGCACCGGACTCCTGGTCCATCTGGAGGGGCACGGCCGAGAGGGGCTCTCCTGGCCGGCCGATGTCTCCACCACCGTGGGCTGGTTCACCACCCAGTACCCGGTCCGGCTGGACGCCGGCACCGCTCTCGGCCCGGACTTCTGGCAGCCCGCGCGGGACGCGGCCGGCGAGGCCCTCAAGCAGGTCAAGGAGCAACTGCGGGCGGTCCCGGCGGCCGGTCTCGGCTGGGGCCTGCTGCGGTACCTCAACCCGGACACGGCCCCGAAGCTGACCGCCCTGCCCGTGCCCGACCTGCGCTTCAACTATCTGGGCCGGTTCTCCGGCGGTGACACGGCCGACGGCGAGCTGCTCGGCATGGCCGCGGAGGCGCTGCCGCTCGGGCACGCCGTGGAGGTGGACGCGCTCGTCGTGGAGCGGGACGGCGGGCGGCTGTGCCTGAGCGCCGGGTTCTCGTACGCGCGCGGGGTGCTCGGCGAGGACGAGGTGCGGGAGCTGGCCCGGCTGTGGTGCGAGGCGGTCGAGGTGCTGGTCGCGCACGCCCGCCGGGACGGCACGGGTGGCCACACCAGCTCCGACTTCCCGCTGGTCGACCTGTCGTCCGAGCAACTCGCCCTGCTGGAGGGCGAGTTGGAATTCGGCTTGGAGTTCGGCTTGGACGACGAGGACTACGAGTACGACGAAGAGGACGACGCGTACAAAGGCAGGCACAAAGAGGGGGGCGTCTGATGGGCGGCCGTATCGCGGACGTACTGCCGCTGTCCCCGGCCCAGGAGGGCCTGCTCTTCCACGCCCTGCGTGATCCGGAGCGGCCCGACCCTTATCTGGTGCAGGCCCGGTTCCGGATCGCCCCCGGCACCGCGGCCGAGGCGGTGCGGGCCGGGGTGGCCGGGCTGCTGGAGCGGCATCCGAACCTGCGGGCGTGCTTTCGGCACGAGCACGTCGACCGGCCGGTGCAGGTGATCCCGCGCGCGGTGAAGCCGGCCTGGACGGAGATCGACCGCACCGGCCGCACGCCGGACGAGACGGAGGCGGAGCTCGCCCGTCTCATGGCCGAGGACCGGGGCCGCCGCTTCGACCTGGCCCGGCCGCCGCTGGTGCGGGCCACGCTGGTGCGGCACGACAGGGGTGCCGACCTGGTATTGACGCTGCATCACATTCTGCTGGACGGCTGGTCATTGCCGTTGCTGGCACGGGACCTCCAGGCGTTGACGGCGGGCACCGAGATATCGCCCGCCGTGCCCTTCAAGCAGTACCTGATCTGGCTGAACGGCCAGGACCAGGCCCGCGCGGAGGCCGCTTGGCGGGGGGCTCTTGAGGGACTGACGCGGCCCGCGCTGCTGTCCCCCGTGGCGCCGGACGGACCGGAGGACACGGTCGACATCGAGCTGACGCCCGAGCTGACGGCCGCGATCACCCGGCGGGCGGCCGACGCCGGGGTCACCGTCAACACCGTGGCGCAGACCGCCTGGGCGCTGGTGCTGGCCCGGATGACCGGTGCCGAGGACCTCGTGTTCGGCGCGGTCGTCTCCGGGCGGCCGCACGATCTGCCCGGCGTCGAACGCATGGTGGGGTTGTTCATCAACACCCTGCCGGTGCGGATCCGGCTGCGCTCCCAAGAGGGCGTCGACGAGCTGCTGGCCCGCGTCCAGGACGAGCAGCTGCGGCTGGCGCCGTATCACCACGTACGGCTGGCGGAGGTGCAGCGGGCCGCCGGAGTGGGCGAACTCTTCGACACGGTCCTGGCGTTCGAGAACTTCCCGCGCGTCGAGGGGCCCACCTCCGCCGTCGAGCTGGTCGAGACGCGGGACGCGACGCACTACCCGGTGACGGTCGCCGTCGTCGCCGGGGAACGGATGCTCCTGCGGGTGAGCTGCCGCCGGGGCATCTCCGCGGCCACCATCGGCGCCCGCCTGGCACATGCCCTCGACGCGCTGGCCTGCGCGCACGAGACGCCCGCCGACCGGCTCGACGTCCTCCCTCCGCAGGAGCGACGCCGGCTGCTGGCCCTCGCCGAGGGGCCGACGCGTCCGAGGCCGTCGGGACGTCAGGGGCGCGAGGCGCGGAGCATCCCCGGGCGCTTCGCCGAGCAGGTGACCCGTACGCCCGACGCGCCGGCCGTCGAGTCCGACGGCGAGGTGCTGACGTACGGCGATCTCGACGCGGCGTCCGACGGGCTGGCGGGGCGGCTGCGGGAGGCGGGGGTGCGGCCCGGCGACACGGTCGCGCTGCCACTGCCTCGCTCCATGGCCCTGGTCGTCGCCCAGCTGGCGGTGCTGAAGGCCGGAGCGTGCTGTCTGCCGCTGGATCCGGGGGCTCCGGCGGGGCGGCTGGCGGCGCTCGTGGGGGCGGCGGGCGCGCGGACGGCCATTACGGCAGATCAAGTGCAACTTCCCTACGGCATACGGGTGTTGGACCTGGACGGAACCGACGTCGTCGCACCGCCCACGGCAGCCGTGCACCCCGAATCCCCCGCCTACGTGATGTACACCTCCGGCTCGACGGGCGAACCCAAGGGCATCGTCACCCCGCACCGAGCCGTCGTCGAACTCGCCGCCGACACCCGCTTCACGGGCGGCGCCCACGAGCGCGTCCTCCTCCACAGCCCGCACACCTTCGACGCCGCCACCTACGAGACCTGGGTGCCCCTGCTGAACGGCGGCACGGTCGTGGTCGCCCCGCCCGGACCGGTCACCCCCGACCTGCTGAAGCGGCTGCTGCCCGACACACGCGTCACCGGCCTGTGGCTCACCGCCGAACTCCTGCGGACCGTGGCCGAGATCGCGCCCGAGGTGCTCGGGACCGTGCGCGAGGTGTGGGCGGGCGGCGACGTCCTCGCGCCCGAGGCGGTGCGGCGGGTGCGCGAGCACTGCCCCGGCACACGGGTGGTCAACGGCTACGGGCCCACCGAGACGACGGTGTTCGCCACGGCCCACCGGGTGACGGGGGACGTCGGCGCGTCCGTGCCCATCGGACGGCCCCTCGACCACACCCGCGCCTACGTCCTCGACCGCCTTCTGCGTCCGGTACCGGCCGGAACCGTGGGCGAGTTGTACGTCGCCGGCACCGGGCTCGCCCACGGATACCTGAACCGTCCGGGCCAGACCGCCGAGCGCTTCGTCGCCGACCCGTACGGGCCGCCCGGCGCCCGGATGTACCGCACGGGGGATCTGGTGCGCCGACTCCCCGACGGTGACCTGGACTTCCTGGGCCGGACCGACGACCAGGTCAAGGTGCGCGGCTTCCGGATCGAGCCCGGCGAGGTGGAGGCCGCCCTGGCCGGCTGCCCCGGCGTGGAGCGGGCCGTGGTCGCCGCCCGCCAGGGGCCGGACGGCGGCAAGAGGCTCGTCGCGTATGTGGTGGGCGGCGACCTGGATCTCGTCCGGGAACACGCGGGGCGCACGCTGCCCGCCCATCTGCTGCCGTCGGAGTGGGCCCGCCTCGACGCCGTGCCCCTGACCCCGCACGGCAAGGTCGACCGGGCCGCGCTGCCCGAACCCGGGCCACGGCTCGCGCACCGGGGACCGGGCCGGATGGCCCGACCGGGGCGGGAGCAGCGGCTGTGCGCCCTGTTCGCGCAGGTGCTCGGCGTCGACGCGCTCGGTCCGGACGCCGACTTCTTCGGGCACGGCGGCCACTCCCTCCTCGCCCTGCGTCTGACCGCGAGGATCCGGGCGGAGCTCGGGACACGGGTGCCGCCGGCCACCCTGTTCGAGGCGCCGACGCCCGCGGCGCTCGCCGCCCGCCTCGCCGCGGGCCGGCCGGGCAGGAACGAGGACGACGAGGACGCGTACGCCCCGCTGCTCGCCCTGCGCCGCGAGGGCGACCTGCCGCCGCTGTTCTGTCTCCACCCGGGCCTGGGGCTGGGCTGGGGCTACGCGGCACTGCTGCCGCACCTCGCCCCCGGGCGACCGGTGTACGCCGTGCAGACGCCGGTCCTGCACGGCGAGCGACTTCCCCTGACCTTGGCCGAGTTGGCGGAGAGCTGTGTGCCGCGCATCCGGGCGGTGCGGCCGCACGGGCCGTATCTGCTGCTCGGCCGTTCCTTCGGCGGGCCCTTCGCCCATGAGCTGGCGGTGCGGCTGCGCGCGGCCGGTGAGGAGGTCGCGCTCGTCGCCGTGCTGGACTCGATGCCGAAGCCGCCCGAGGTGGCGCGCGTGCCGCTGGACCCGGCGGTGGTGGAGCAGGTGGCGCTGAGCAACCTGCTGCGCAACGCGCTGCCCGGGGTGCCGGCCGGGCCCGGCCCGCTGGACCGGGCCGAGGTCGTCGCCCGGGTCGACGCGCGCAGCACCCTCCTCGCCGACCTGGACGAACAGCGCCTCGCCACGCTGGTCGCCGCCATGGAGCGGTACATCGAGATGGCCCGCGCCTGGCAGCCGTCGCCGTACGACGGCCGGGTGACCCTCTTCTCGGCCACGCGCGCCTCGGAGGCGACGACCGAGGAGAAACACGCGGGGTGGCAGGCCTGCTCGGCCGGGGTGGACGTACACGAACTGGACTGCGAGCACAGCGATGTGCTCACGCCGGGGCCGGTCGGCGAGATCGCGGCGGCCGTGGAGGACGTACTGGCGAAGGACCGCACGGGGGACGGAGCACAGACAGATGGACGCTGACGACGCAGGAACCGTCGAGGAACACGGGGAACACGAGGACTTCGAGGAGCACGAGGAGTACGAGTTCCCGACCTCGGACGCGCAGGCCCGGCTGCTCGTCCTGGACCACATGGACCCGGGCAGCGCGACGTACCACGTGCCGGCCGCCTTCGCCGTGCGCGGGCCCTTCGACCCGGCCGCGTTCGGGCGCGCCCTCGACGCGCTCGTGGCCCGGCACGAGTCGCTGCGTACGGTCTTCCGTACCGGTCCCGACGGGGTGCCGCTGCAGATCGTGTCCGCCGCCGGTCGGGCCGAGCCACGCCTGGAGCGCGACGTGCCCGTGACCGAGGCGGACGCCCGGATGCGCGCGGAGGCCGCCCGCCCCTTCGACGTGGCGGCGGGCCCGCTGCTGCGCTGCACGCTGTACGCCGTGGCCGACGGCAGCCACCGCATCCTGCTCGTCGCCCACCACCTGGTCTGCGACGGCTGGTCGCTGGGCGTGCTGCTGCGCGAGCTGTCGGCCGGGTACGAGAACGAGACCAAGAACCTGCGCCACATCCAGCCCGAACTCGCCCTGCAGTTCCCCGACTTCGCCGCCTGGCAGCGGGAACGGCAGGCGAACGGCGAGTACTCCGGCTCGGTCGCCTACTGGGCCGAGCGACTGCGGGGAGCCCCCGAGACGGTCGCACTGCCGTTGGACCGGCCGCGCGGCGCGGTCCGTACGGCGGCGGGCGGCACCGAGCGGTTCACCCTGCCGGCCCGGGTCCGCGAGCGGATCGCCGCGACGGCCCGGGCGCGCGGCGGCACGCCGTTCATGGCGGTGTTCGCCGCCTACGCCGCGTTCGTGAGCCGGCTGTCGAACTCCGAGGACCTGGTGATCGGCTTCCCGGTCTCCGGCCGCGACCGCCCGGAACTCCAGGACATGGTCGGCATGCTCACCAACACCCTGGCCCTGCGCGTCGACCTGTCCGGCGACCCGTCGTACCACGACCTCATCGACCGCCTGCGCGGCGCCCTGCTGGCCTCCCAGCCGTACCAGGACGCCCCCTTCGAAGCGGTCGTCGACGCCGTCGCCCCCGCCCGCGAGATCAGCCACGACCCGGTCGTACAGGTGGTCTTCGGCTACGACGACGACACCGAACTGACCCTGCGGCTGGCCGGCGCCGAGGTCGAGCGGGTCCATGTGGGTCCGGACACCGCGAAGTTCGACTTCCACCTCCAGGTGGAGCGCTGGGGCGAGGACCTCGCCGCGTACCTCATCCACCGCAGCGCGCTGTTCGAGGCGGAGACGGTACGGCGGTGGGTGCGGTGCTTCGAGACCCTGCTGGGCGGCTTGCTGGACGCGCCGGACGCCCCACTGTCGACGATCGACATGCTCCCGGAGGACGAGCGGGACCGGCTGCTCGCCCTGCACGACAACGCACCCGCAGCCGCCGGCCAACACGACGCGGCACCCCCGAAGGCGCACCTGGTACCCGACCTCGTGGCGGACCGAGCCGCCGAACGGCCGGAGGCCACCGCCCTCGTCCACGGCGACCTACGGCTCACCTACCGCGACCTCCTGACCCGCGCCGACCACCTCGCAGCCCGGCTGCGGCAACGCGGTGTACGCCGAGGAGACCGCGTCGGCCTCCTCCTCCCCCGCGGCGCCGACATGGGCATCGCCGCCCTCGCGGTGCTGCGCGCGGGCGGCGCGTACGTACCGCTGGACCCGGCGCATCCCACGGCCCGACTCGCCTACATGGTCACGAACTCGGGCACGTCCCTGCTGCTGACGGCGGAGGGGACGACAGGCCTGGCGGGGGCGGACGTCCCGGAGCTGCGCGTGGACCAGGCCATGGAGGCGGCACCCTCGTTCGCCCCTGTGCCGTGCGCCCCCGACGACCTCGCCTACGTCCTCTACACCTCCGGCTCCACCGGCGTCCCCAAGGGCGTCGCCGTGGAGCACCGCGCACTGCTCAACCTCGCCGTGAACGTCCGCCCCGTGTTCCCGGTGACCGCGGAGGACCGCGTCCTGCAGTTCGTGTCGTTCGGCTTCGACGTGGCCGTGTCCGACCTGTTCTTCCCCTGGGTCGCGGGCGCGGAGCTGCACATCGCGCAGGAGGACGAACGGCTGGGCGAGGCGCTCCAGGCACGGCTGCGGGACTCCCGCATCACCTACGTCTTCCTGCCGCCGTCGGCCGCGATGACGCTCCCCCGCATTCCGGGTGCCCTGCCCGAGCTGCGCACGCTCGCGGTCGGCGGCGAGGCGTGCCCGGCCGAGCTGGTCGAGCGGCTGGGTGAGGAGGGACGGCGGATCGTCAACGCGTACGGGCCCAGCGAGGCCGCGGTGTACTCGACCACGGCCGAGCTGCGACCGGGCGAGCCGGTGGTGATCGGCCACGCGGTGCCGGGCACCCGCGCCTACGTCCTGGACCGGCGTCTGCGCCCGGTCCCGGTCGGCGTGACCGGCGAGCTCTACGTCGCCGGCGCCTCCCTGGCCCGCGGCTACTTCGGCCGTCCCGGCATGACCGCGGAGCGCTTCGTCGCCGACCCGTACGGCCCGCCCGGCAGCCGGATGTACCGCACCGGGGACCTGTGCCGTATCGACGCGCACGGCGTGCTGCACTACCTCGGGCGCGGCGACTCCCAGGTGAAGCTGCGCGGCTACCGGATCGAACTCGGCGAGATCGAGGCGCTGCTGGCGGGCCACCCCGACGTCACGATGGCCGCGGCGGCGGTGCGCGGGGAGGGGACCGAGCAGCAGCTGGTGGGGTACCTCGTCACGACCGCCGAGGTCCCGGACGGGGTGCTGCGGGCCCATCTGGCCGCGCGGCTCCCCGGCTACATGGTGCCGGAGGTCTTCGTGCGCCTGCCGGAACTGCCCCTGAACCGCTCGGGCAAGATCGACCGGCCCCGTCTCCCCGCCCCCTCCTCCACCCGGCCCGGGCTGAGCCAGTCGTACGCGGCCCCGGGCAGCGAGACCGAGCGGCGCGTGGCCCGGGTCTGGCAGCAGGTGCTGACCCTGGACCGGGTCGGCATCCACGACAACTTCTTCGACCTGGGCGGGAATTCGGTACGGCTGCTGTCCGTGCTCGCCGCGCTCCAGGACCACCCGGGGTACCGGGACCTCACCCTGATCGACCTGTTCCGGCACCCGACGGTCGCCGCCGTGGCGGCCCGTCTCGACCGTACGGCCGAGGACACCGCACCCCACGAGGAGGCGGCCCGGCGTGGCACCGACCGGCGGGCGGCCCTGCACAAGCTCCGTTCCAGGAAAGGCACGACGCGATGACGACCGAGGAAGCCGTACCGCACGACCTTGAGTCCGCGGTGGCCGTCGTGGGGATGAGCGGACGCTTCCCCGGCGCCCCCGACCTCGACACGTACTGGGCCAACCTGCGCGCCGGGGTCTGCTCCCTGTCGACCTTCACCGAGCAGGAGCTGCTGGCCGACGGGGCGGACGCGGCGGAGGTGCGCCATCCCGCGTACGTCGCCGCCCAGGGCCGTCTCCCGGACGCGGACCGCTTCGAGGCGGACCTCTTCGGCTTCAGCCGCGCCGAGGCGGCGGCCCTGGACCCGCAGCACCGCGTGCTGCTGGAGACCGCCTGGGCGGCCCTGGAGGACGCGGGGTACGCCCCGCTGACCGCGCCGTCTGCCGCTGCCGCGGCGGGCCCGTCCCGCACCGGCGTGTACGTGGGTGGCAGCCCGACCGAACACGCCCTGGCCTCCGGCACCGACCCGGCGCTCGCGGCGTCGATCGGCGCCCTCCAGGTCCGTATCCTCACCGACCGCGAGTTCCTGGCGCCCTGGATCTCCTACCGCCTGGGCCTGGACGGCCCGAGCATGACGGTCCAGACGGCCTGCTCCACCTCCCTCACGGCCGTCCATCTCGCCGTACAGGCCCTCCTCCTCGGCGAGTGCGACGCGGCACTCGCGGGCGGCGTGGCCATCGGCAGTGTGCGCAGGCAGGGCTACGTCCACTACCAGGGCGGGATCTTCTCGCCCGACGGCCGCTGCCGCCCCTTCGACGAGAAGGCGGCCGGCACGGTGCCGGGCAGCGGGGTGGGCGTGCTGGTGCTGCGCCGGCTGGAGGACGCGCTGGCCGACGGTGACCCGGTGCGCGCGGTGATCCGGGGCACGGCGGTCACCAACGACGGTTCCGGCAAGGTCGGTTTCACCGCTCCGGGGGTGGACCGGCAGACGGCCGCGATCACGGAGGCGTGGGCGGCGGCGGGGCTGGAGCCGTCGGCGGCGCAGTACGTGGAGGCGCACGGGACCGGGACCGAGCTGGGGGACCGGATCGAGCTGGAGGCGGCGAGCACGGCCTTCGCGGGCGGCACCGAGGGCCGTGTGGCCGACGGCCGTACCGGCACCGGGATCGGCATCGGCTCGGTGAAGTCGAACATCGGGCACGCGGACGCGGCGGCCGGGGCGGCGTCGCTGATCAAGACGATCCTGATGCTGGAGCATCGGACCCTGGCGCCGACGGTGGACGTCACGAGCCCGGTCGCCGGCCTCCGGGAGTCGCCGCTGCGGCTGGTGACCCAGGCGGAGGAGTGGCCGGGGAGGGCAGGGCTGCCCCGGCTGGCGGGCGTGACGTCGGTGGGGATCGGCGGCACGAACGTGCACGTGGTGGTGCAGGAGGCGCCCGGGCGGCCGGCACACACGCGTACGGCCGCGCACCCGGTGGCACAGCCGACGGTCCTGCCGCTGTCGGCCCGCACCGAGCGCCAACTCGCGGCACTCGCCGACCGGCTGGCGACCCGCCTGCGCACGACGGACGCCCCGCCCCCGCCCCTGGCCGATGTCGCCCACACCCTCCGGACGGGCCGGGTCGGCATGCCCGTACGCGCCTACGTCGTGGCCTCCGATGCACGGGAGGCGGCCGACAAACTCACGGCACTGGCCGGCGGCCGCCGCGACACCACGACCGATCCCCTGGGCGAGGCGTGGCTCAGGGGCGAGGAGGTGAACTGGCCGGCCCCCGACGGTGGCGTACGGCGGGTGTCGCTCCCCACGTACCCGTTCGCGGGCGAGAGCTACGGCGCGCTGACCCTGCGAAGGCCCGCGGCACCGGACGCGCAGGAGCCGCAGGGGCCGGAGGAGCCGGAGCAGTCTCAGCAGACGCAGCGGCCGCGAGAGTCGGATCAGGACGAACTCGAAGACCGAGTGGCCGAGTTGGTGATCGAGGCGCTGGATCTCACCGGTGCCGCCGATCTGGGGCAGACGTACTTGCAGGCCGGTGGTGACTCGCTGACGGCCGTGCACCTCGCCGGACGACTCCGCGACGACCTTGGCATCGACGTGCCGATCCAGCTGTTCCTCGAACCGATCACACTGAAGGACATGACGCACCGCATAGTCGACATGAAACAGAACGGTGCCGCCGACGGCGGCGCCCTGGACGCGCTCCTCTCCGAGTTCGAGGCGGAGTCATGACCGTGCCGGACAGCCGGACGCGATGGCTCCGGGGCGTGAGCGCGCCCGGCGCGAAGATCCGGCTGGTGTGCTTTCCGCACGCGGGCGGCGCGGCGGGCTCCTTCCACGGCTGGGCCACGCTGACGCCACCGGAGATCGAGGTCCTGTCGGTGCAGTACCCCGGCCGCCAGGACCGCCTGGCCGACCCGTGTGCGAGCACCATGGAGGAGCTGGCGGACGCGATCACCTCGGCCCTGCTGCACGAACCGGCCGACGACCTGCCGTTGGCCCTCTTCGGCCACAGCATGGGGTCGGCGGTGGCGTACGAGGTGGCCCGCCGGCTGGAGGACGTCCCCGGCCGCACCCTCACCCGTCTGATCGTGTCGGGCCGGCCCCGACCCCGCGTCCCGCAGGAGCAGGCGCCCCGCCCGGCCCCGACCGACGGCGAGATCCTGGACCGCGTCCGCATGCTGGATCCCGAAGGGGCGGCCGCCTACGAGCACCCCGACCTGCGGCCTCTGATCATGCCGTCGCTGCGCGCGGACTTCGGTCTCCTGGCGACCTACCGCCCGACTCGCCTGCACCGGCTGGGCATCCCCGTCACGGCCTGCGGAGGCGATCGCGATCCCGCGTGCGCGGTGGAGGATCTCTCGTCGTGGTCGGACGTCACCACGGAGAAGCTGGACGTGCGGGTCTTCGAGGGGAACCACTTCTATCTCAACCCGCGGAAAGAGGAGTTGGCCGGGTTCATCACCGCGCACCTGCTCTGAACCAGTTTTGCATGTGCACGCCATGAGAAAGCTGGGCATGTTTCCCCTTCAACAACCAGAGGGGACATGCAGATGAGCGTGACCGCCGCCTCCCAGCCCCGCAAGGTCGTCGTCACCGGACTCGGAGCGGTCACGCCGCTGGGCGTCGGGGTCGGAGAGTTGTGGCGGGGGCTGCTCGACGGGCGGCACGGCATAAGAGAGCTGGAGGGGGAGGAGTTCGCCGGACTGCCCGTGCGGATCGCCGGGGTCGTCCCCGTGGATCCCGGCGAACTGCTGCCCCGGCCGGTGGCGCGGCGGATGAACCGGGCCGCGCAGTTCGGAGTGCCGGCCGCCCGGGAGGCCTGGGCCGACGCCGGGTTCATCGCGGGCGGCACGCGGGAGAGCGGGGTGGATCCGGAGCGGGTGGGCGTGAGCCTGGGCGCCATCCTCGGGGACGCGTCCGTGCTGGTGGGCGGAGACCGGAAGTTGCGGGAGAAGGGGCCGCGAGCCGTCTCCCCGCTGACGACCCCGATGACCGTCCCCTCGCAGGCCGCCTCCCAGATCTCGCTCGATCTGCACATCACCGGCGAGGCCAGGACCGTCACGAGCGCCTGCGCGTCGGGGACGGAGGCCATCGGGCAGGCGATCGACCGCATACGGTACGGGAAGATCGATGTCGCTCTCGCGGGCGGCGCCGAAGCCGTCGTCACGCCGGCGATCATGGCGTCCTTCGCGGCGATGCGGGCCCTGGCCGACGGGGATCCCTCGAAGGGCTCCCCCTCCCGGCCGTTCGCCAAGGACCGGAGCGGGTTCGTCAACGGCGAGGGCGCGGGGATCCTCGTACTCGAGGCCGAGGAGCACGCGCGGGCCCGTGGCGCCCGGATCTACTGCGAGGCCGCGGGCTGGGGCCTCTCCGCCGACGCCCACCACATGGCCGCCCCCGACCCGTCCGGCACCGGCGTCGCGCTCGCCCTGCGGCGGGCCCTGCGCGATGCCGGGGGCCAGGTCGGGGACGTCGTCCACGTGAACGCCCATGCCACAGCCACGATCGAGGGCGACCTCGCGGAGGCGGGCGCGCTACGGGCGGTGCTCGGCCGACGGAGGATCCCCGTCACCGCGCTCAAGGGGCACCTCGGGCATCTGCAGGGCGCCGCGGGCGGGGTGGAGGCCGTCGCCGCCGTACTGACGCTGCATCACGGAGTGGTGCCGCTGACCGTGGGGGACGGGGAGACCGACGACGCGATCGACCTTGATGTGGTGAGGGGGGTGCCGCGCGCGTTGCCGGAGGACGGGGACCTGGTGCTCAGCAATTCGTTCGGGTTCGGGGGGCACAACGCGGTGTTGGCGTTGCGGCGGCGGGCGGGAGGCACTGATCGGTGAGGTGCGGTGCGGTGCGGTGGGGTGGGGTGAGGTGGGGCGTGGCGCGGTGCGTGGTTGACCTGCCGGTGAGGTGACGGGTCAGGCAGTGCGCTTGCGGGCCGTGGCCTTCTTGGCCGTCGTCTTCTTGGCGGTGGCCTTGGCCGTACTCTTCGTCGTGCCCTTCGCCGTGCTCTTGGCCGTGCTCTTCGCCGCCGTCTTCTTCGCCCCCTGGGCCGTCTTCGACGTCGACTTCTTCGCGGACGCCGTCTTCTTCGCCGCCGTCTTCTTCGTCGCGGTCGACTTCTTCCCGGAGGTCTGCTTCGGTGCCGCCCGGGACGTCTTGCGCTGGGGCAGGCTCCTGACCTCCCCCTTCTCCTCCGGCTCCTCGCCGCGCGACTCCTTCGCCGCCCGTACGCTCTTCTCCAGGGCCGCCATCAGGTCGAGGACCTTGCCGGACGTCGCCGGTTCGGGTGCCTCCGGCGGGGCCTCGCCGGCGGCCTTCGCGGCGACGACCTCCTCCAGGGCCTCGCGGTACGCGTCGTGCAGCTCGTCCAGTTCGATCTCGCCGAGGGTGTCCATCAGGGCGTCCGCGAGGTCCAGCTCCTTGTCGTTCACCGTGACGTGGGTGTCCGGCGCGACGCCCTCGGGCGCGCGGACCTCGTCCGGCCACAGCAGCCCGTGCATGGCGATGGCGTCCTCGACCACCCGCAACATGCCCAGACGCTCACGACCGCGCAGCGCGAACTTCGCGATCGCCACCTTCTGGCTCCGCTTCAACGCCTCCCGCAGCAACGTGTACGGCTTGGCCGCGGGCGCCCCGCCCGCCGCGAGGTAGTAGGCGCTCTCCATCTGGAGCGGGTCGATGCGGTCGGCCGGCACGAAGGCCACGATCTCGATCGTCTTGGCGGTCGGGAGCGGCAGGTGGGAGAGGTCGTCGTCCGTGATCGGGATGATCGTGCCGTCCGCGTCCTCGTAGCCCTTGCCGATCTCCGACTGGGTGACCTCACGGTCCTCCAGCTCGCAGACCTTGCGGTAGCGAATGCGGCCGCCGTCCTCGGTGTGGATCTGGCGGAAGGAGATCGAGTGGCTCTCGGTCGCGTTCACGACCTTGATCGGGATGCTGACCAGGCCGAACGAGATGGCGCCGTTCCAGATGGATCGCACGTGCCGCACCCTTTCGGTCGTCATGCCAGGATTGACCGGACATTCACCACGTTTTCTGGAATTCTCATCGTATGACGCCGATCACAGAGGTGGAGGGGCGACGGCTCGCGCTCAGCAATCTGGAGAAGGTGCTGTATCCGGCGACCGGCTTCACCAAGGGCGAGTTGCTGCACTACTACGCCACCACGGCCGACTTCCTGCTGCCGCATCTGCGGGATCGGCCCGTGTCCTTCCTGCGGTACCCCGACGGCCCGGACGGCCAGGTGTTCTTCGCCAAGAACGTCCCGCCGGGCACCCCCGACTGGGTCACCACGGCCGAGGTCCCCCGCGTCGAGGGGCCGGCCCGCATGGTGTTCGTGCAGGACCTCGCGAGCCTGATGTGGGCCGCGAACCTCGTCACCGAGTTCCATACGCCCCAGTGGGTGATCGACGCGCCCGGCGAGGCCGACCGGCTGGTCTTCGACCTCGACCCCGGCACGCCCGCCACCGTGGTCGAGTGCTGCGAGGTCGCCCTCTGGCTGCGGGAACGACTGGCCGCCGACGGCATCGAGGCGTACGCCAAGACCTCCGGCTCGAAAGGCCTCCACCTCGCCGCGGCCATCCGGCCGGCCCCTTCCGAGCAGGCCACCGAGTACGCCAAGGAACTCGCCGTCGAGGCCGAGAAGGCCCTGCCCCGGCTCGCGATCCACCGGATGACCAAGAGCCTGCGGCCCGGCAAGGTCTTCGTCGACTGGAGCCAGAACGCGGCCCGCAAGACGACTGCCACGCCCTACACGCTGCGGGCGCGCCGCGAGCCCGCGGTCTCCGCCCCGGTCACCTGGGAGGAGGTGGCGGACTGCCGCTCCCCCGCCGCCCTCACCCTCCTCGCCCCGGACCTGGCCCCACGCCTCCAGGACTTCGGCGACCTGCTCGCTCCGCTCCTCGACGGGGACAGGGCGGGTGCGCTGCCATGATTTTCCTCGCCCCCGCCGCCCCTACCCTTCCCGTCCTTGAAGGGGCTCCGCCCCTTCCACCCCGGCCAGGGGGCTCTGCCCCCTGGACCCCCGCTCCTCAAACGCCGGAGGGGCTGGTTTCCCACACCCGCCGGTCCCTGGCCATCGCATGCAGCGCCTCCACATCCGCCGGCTTCAACACCCCGCCCAGCCGGGCCAGCCCCGCCACCTCCGTGTCCCGCAGGACCCTGACCTCCCGCAGCGGCGCGGTGATCGTCACGTCGGCCGGGCCGACCAGGGCGAGGACCGGGCGGACCTCGGCGGTGAGGGCGTAGGAGGCGCGGTCGGCGTCGGCGCGGACGCGGCGGAGCAGGGGGTGCGACTCACGGCGGCCGAGGGAGACCACCGGGTCGGCGACGGTCACCTTCTGCTTACGGGCGTACAGGGTGTGCAGGGCGAACAGCCCGCCGGGCCCGATCACCAGATGGTGGATCCGGTCGCCGCCGGGAAGTGGCACGGAGTGCAGCGCGTGCCAGCCCGCGCCGTCCAGCCGGTCCAGGGCCTCCCCGACGGTCTGCTCCGCCGCCAGGGCCCGGCGCCGGGGGTCGGCACGCAGCCGGTGGGAGGGGCCCGGGTCCCGGTCGAGGGAGACCAGGAGCGCCTCGCCGGGACGGTTGGGCGCGAGGTCGTCGTCCGGGTGCAGGCTCAGCCGGGCCAGCTCGGCGGGGGTGGGGACCGGGGGCGGGCCCACCGTCACCGGTCCGGTGACGAAGGGGCCGAGGGCCTCCAGCACATCCTCTCTGCGGTCGTCGCAGAGCAGGTTGATCCGGGCCGCCTCACGGTCGTACCAGGCGATGTTCCGCCCGTCCGTGGCGCAGACGTAGAGCCGTTCCTGGCCGTGCCGCCAGGTCGGTATGACGCGCAGTCCGCTCATGCACCATCACCCCACTGACCATGGGAACAGGCGGGGGCTGCGGGGGCAAGAACCCAGTTACCTTTGAGAGGAGTCGGGCAGACCGCCACGAGGGCGACCGGAGTTGCGTCGCCCACGCCCCTGATCCGCCGGAGCCACTCCGCCGGGCAGGCGATCCGGCTGATACGCTCCCGCCGCTCTGCGTGGGCCCTGCGCAACGAGCTGTTCGTCGACTGCCTCCGAGGCGGCCTGTCGACCGCACGGCTCCCGGAGGAACTCGCCGAGTAACCGTTTCGCCCGTCCGCCCACCGGGTGCGCAAAAAGGACTTCCGTCCGAATAGTGTGTCCGGGCCGACCGACACCCAGCCCAGCACCCGCACCCGCCAGCCCAGCCCCAGCCCCAGCCCCAGGAGAACCGTGCCCCGCAGCCGCCCCACGCGCGTCGCCGCGCTCGTCGCCCTGCTGCTGGTGGCCGCGACGGCCTGCGGTGACGCCGGGGAGCTCACGGGCGCGGGCCCGACCGAGACCGCGGTGAGCCCGGACAAGCTCTGGCCGAACCTGACGCCGGCGTCCCGCCCCGCCTATGAGATCGGCGAGGTGAACCGGGAGGTCGTGAAGGGCGTCACCGTCCCCGGGGGCACCCTCCGCGACGTGAACCCGGTGGCGGTCGTGCGCAAGGAGATCGCCAAGAGCCCCGGGGACTACGAGGGCGCCGACGCCCCGTACCGCGACACCGGCCGCCTGATGGCCGACTGCGCCCAGGGCGCCGGGCACGGGAAGTGTCCGGTGCTGCGGCCGTACTACCGGGATCTGACCGGCGACGGGCGCCCGGAGCTGACACTGGGCTTCCGGCTGATGCCCGGCAAGACGACCGCGGTGCGCGTCTACACCGTGGAGAAGGGGCGGCTCGTGCAGGTGATGAGCTGGGACGACGCGGTCAGCAGCGTCGAGCTGGCCGGGCGGTCGGTGATCATACGCTCGCCGTCCGAGGTCGCCGGCTACGAGTACCGGCTCCAGTGGACCTGGGACGCGGACCAGAAGGCGATGCTGCTCACGCACGACGAGATGCTGCGCACCGGGCCGCACAAGGAGACACCCCGCCCCTCCCCCTCCCGTTCCGCCTCGGGTTCGGCCTCCCCCTCGGCGAGCACGCCATGAGGATCGGGCTCCCCCAGTGGGCCGGCACGCTCGCCGTGAAGGCCGCCGTCTTCATCACGGTGATGTGCTGCGGGCTCGCCGTGATGCTCGGCATCCTCGTGCACGTCTCGGTGACGAACCAGACCGTCGGCCAGGCCCGCGACCTGGCGCTGTCCCGGCTGGAGGACGCGACGGCGGCGTTCGAGGCCGGGGACACCCTGCGGCACGGCGTCGCCCTCGACCCACCGGAGCTGCCCGAGTCCCTGCGGGAACTGGCCGTCGCCGGGGAGCGCGGCACGATGGTCGCCGAGTACCGGGGGCGGCCCACGATGTGGGCGGCCGGGCCCGCCGACGGCGAGCGGGCCCTCGCCGTCGAGGTCGACTACTCGCAGCAGGCCCGCACCATCGACGGGCTGGACCGGGCGATCGTGTGGTCGTCGGGGCTGGCGATCGGGGCGACGGTGCTGGTGGGCGCGTTCGCGGTGACCCGGGTGACGCGCCGGCTGCACGCCACGGCCCGGGTGGCCCGGCGGATCAGCGGGGGCGACCTGGACGCGCGGGTCGACGATCCCCGTACGAAGGATCCGACCCGGCCGCAGGACGAGGTGGCCGCCGTCGCCGCCGCCCTCGACTCCATGGCGTCGTCGCTGCAGAGCAAGCTGCTCGCCGAACAGCGGTTCACCGCGGATGTCGCGCACGAGCTGCGTACGCCGTTGACCGGGCTGCACGCGGCGGCCGAGTTGCTGCCGCCGGGGCGGCCCACGGAGTTGGTGCGGGACCGGGTGGCCGCGTTGCGGACGCTGACCGAGGATCTGCTGGAGATCTCGCGGCTGGACACCGGGCGCGAGCGGTCGGAGCTGGACACCGAGCCGTTGGGCGCGTTGGCCGAGCGGGTGGTGCGGGCGTCCGGGACCGAGACCGGGATCGTCGTGGTGCGGGACGCCGTGGTGGAGACGGATCGGCGGCGGCTGGAGCGGGTGCTGGGCAATCTGGTGGCGAACGCGCACAAGCACGGACGGGGGCCGGTCTCCCTGACGGTGGACGGGCCGGTGGTCACCGTGCGGGATCACGGCGTGGGCTATCCGGAGTACCTCGTCGCGCATGGGCCGCAGCGGTTCCGTACGGAGGGCGGGGCCAAGGGGCACGGGCTGGGGCTGACCATCGCGTTGGGGCAGGCGGAGGTGCTGGGGGCTCGGCTGACGTTCGCCAACGCGGAGGACGGGGGCGCGGTCGCGACCCTGGTCCTGAGATCGTGAGCCACGCTGGTGCGGAGCCATAAGGCACACAAGACGGACTAATTGGGTAAGTTCCGGACATGACCAAGGCCGGAACCACCCTGGCGCCAGCGGACACGCCCGCTCCCGCCGTACGTCTCCCCCGGCGCCGTGGCATCGAACTGGCCCTCATCGTCGTGGCCGTCCTGCTCTCCGTGTACGGCTACTGCGCGGTCGGCCTCGCCAAGCACGGCACCGTCCCGCCCGGCGCCGCCGGCTACGGCGCCGGGCTCGGCGTACTCGCGTTGGTCGCGCATCTGGCCGTGCGCCTGCGCGCCCCCTGCGCCGACCCGCTGCTCCTGCCGATCGGCGTGCTGCTCAACGGCCTCGGCCTGGTCCTGATCTACCGGCTCGACCTGGAGACACCGGACGACCTGGCGGCGCCCGCCCAACTCGTCTGGTCCACGCTGGGCGTGGCGCTGTTCATCCTGGTCGTCCTCCTGCTGCGCGACCATCGCGTCCTCCAGCGCTACTCCTACGTCTGTGTCGTCGCCGCGCTCGCCCTCCTCACCCTGCCGATCTTCTTCCCCTCCGTGAACGGTGCCCGCATCTGGATCCGGATCGCCGGATTCTCCATCCAGCCCGGCGAGTTCGCGAAGGTGCTGCTCGCGGTGTTCTTCGCGGCGTATCTGGCCGCCAACCGCAGTGCGCTGGCGTACACGGGCCGTCGCGTCCTCGGGATCGAGCGACTGCAACTGCCCACCGGCCGCGTTCTCGGCCCGATCGTCGCCATCTGGCTGCTGAGCGTGGGCGTGCTGATCCTCGAACGCGACCTCGGCACCTCCCTCTTGTTCTTCGGCCTGTTCGTGGTCCTGCTCTACGTCGCCACGGGCCGCACCGGCTGGATCGCGCTCGGGCTGCTGCTCGCGGCGCTCGGCGCGGTGGCCGTCGGGCAGTTGGAGCCGCATGTGCACGGCCGGGTCGAGGACTGGCAGCATCCGTTCGCGTCGATCGAGGCGGGCGAGGGCCCGAACCAGCTGTCCCAGTCGCTGTTCGCCTTCGCGGCGGGCGGCATGCTCGGCACGGGACTTGGCCTCGGCCACTCGATCCTGATCGGCTTCGCCACCAAGTCGGACTTCATCCTGGCGACGGCCGGGGAGGAGCTGGGCCTGGCCGGCCTGTCCGCGATCTTCCTCCTCTACGGCCTGCTGGTGGAGCGCGGCTACCGGGCCGGGCTCGCCCTGCGCGACCCCTTCGGCCGGCTGCTCGCGGTCGGGCTCGCCTCGATCGTGGCGCTCCAGGTGTTCGTGATCGCGGGCGGGGTGACGGGCCTGATCCCGCTGACCGGCATGGCGATGCCGTTCCTGGCACAAGGAGGCTCGTCGGTGGTCACCAACTGGGCGATCGTGGCGCTGCTGATCCGCCTGAGCGACAAGGCGCGCAGCCGGCTCGGTGTGCCCAAGGGCGAGGAGGCGGCCCGATGACCCGGCACATCCGGCACGCCGCGTTCTTCTGCGCCCTGCTGCTGGTCGCACTGCTCGTGAACGCCACCCGCATCCAGGTCTTCGAGGCGCCGTCCTACGACGACAACATCGCCAACCGGCGCGCCACGATCTCCCGTTACGGGCAGCCGCGCGGCGACATCCTGGTCGACGGCGCACCGGTCACCGGATCCCGTGACACCCGTGAGCCCCTGCGCTACGAACGGACGTACACGAACGGCCCGATGTACGCCCCCGTCACCGGCTTCGCCTCGCAGGTGTACGGCACGACCCTGCTGGAGCACACCGAGGACGGCGTCCTGTCCGGCACGGACCCGCTGCTCTCGCCCTTCCCCCTGTGGAACGGCGGTGTCCGCGACCGGTATCCCAGCGGCGACGTGGCCACCACCCTCCGCGGGGCGGCGCAGCGGGCGGCGTACGAAGGGCTGGCGGGCCGCAAGGGGGCGGTGGCGGCCGTGGAGCCGTCGACGGGCCGCATCCTGGCCCTGGTGTCCGCCCCGTCGTACGACCCGTCCGTCCTGTCCGGGAACCGTTCGGCGGTGGCCCGGTCCTGGGCGACGCTGAACCGCGATCCGGACAAGCCGATGCTCAACCGGGCGGTGCGCAAGACGTATCCGCCGGGTTCGACCTTCAAGGTGCTGACGGCGGCCGCGGCCCTGGACTCGGGCGTGGTCGAGGACCTGGACAGGCCGACCGACTCTCCGGACCCCTACACCCTGCCGGGCACGAGGACGTCCCTGACGAACGAGTCCAAGGGCTGCGAGGACGTCCCGTTGCGCAAAGCCTTCGAGTGGTCGTGCAACACGGTGTTCGCCAAGCTGGGGGTCAAGGTCGGCGTGGACCGGATGGCGGCGACGGCGGGGGCCTTCGGCTTCAACGACGCGAACCTCGAGATCCCGTACTCGGTCGCGGAGAGTACCTTCGACACGACGGTGGACAAGGCGCAGCTCGCCCTGTCGTCGATCGGTCAGTACAACACCCGCGCCACACCGCTGCAGATGGCGATGGTCGCGGCGGCCGTGGCGAACGGCGGCCAGGTGCGCTCGCCGTACCTGGTGGAGCGCACTACCCGGGCGGGCGGCTCCACGGTGTCGACGGGCGGGTCCCGCCCGGCACGACAGGCCATGCGCCCGTCGACGGCCGTGCTCCTCAAGGAACTCATGGTGGACGCGGTGCGGGAGGGCACCGGCACCAACGCCTGGATCCCCGGCGCGACGGTGGGCGGCAAGACCGGCACGGCCCAGCACGGCCTCGGCAACTCCGGGACGCCGTACGCGTGGTTCGTCTCCTGGGCGAAGGGCGACACCGACCTGGAACCCAAGGTCGCCGTAGCCGTGGTGGTGGAGGACGCGGACGCGGACCGGGGCGCGATCAGCGGCGGCGGGGACGCGGCACCGATCGCGCGGGCGGTGATGGAAGCCGTACTGAACTCGCCCGCAGAAGAGAGCCGTTGACACACGAATGGCCCAAGCACCCAGACGGCGTCTGGGCCTCCCGCCCCGCCCCGACCTATCGTTCGGTCCATGACGACATCAGCCGCCTCGGAAGCCGTCCACGAACTCGCCCAGGTCAACATCGCCCGCCTCAGAGCCCCGCTGGACTCCCCGCAGTTGAAGGACTTCGTCGACAACCTCGACCCCGTCAACGCCGACGCCGAGGCGGCCGACGGTTTCGTCTGGAGGCTGAAGAGCGACGACAACAACGCCACGGACGTGAGCGTCTTCGGCGACGAGTGGCTGATCATCAACCTGACGGTGTGGCGCGACACCAACACGCTGACCGCGTACATGTACCAGGGCCGCCACCGCGAGATGCTGGCCCGCCGCCGCGAGTGGTTCGAACGCGTACGGGAGGCGATGACAGCGCTGTGGTGGGTCCCCGAGGGCCACCGCCCGACGGTCGCGGAGGCGGAGTCCCGCCTTCTCCACCTCCGCACGAACGGCCCGACGCCCTACGCCTTCACCCTGCGCACGTCGTTCCCGCCCCAGGGGGCGGAGCCGGGGTTCGGTGAGGTCCCGAACGGACTGGGCTGCCCGGCCTAGGCCTCCCCCGCCCCCGCCTCAATGGCCTCCCCCACCTCGGCCACCCGTTCCCGCTCCTCGACCTCGAACCGCTCCGCGTCCAACCGCTCGGCGATCTCCTCGTCCTGCGCCATCAGCAGATCGAGATTGGAGTCCCCCATCTCGAACACCCCCATGTCCACATAGGCCTGCTGAAGGCGCTGTCCCCACAGCCCGATGTCCTTCACACAGGGGACGATGCGAGAGAAGAGCAGCCGCCGGAACAACTGCAGGAACTCCGACCGCTCACTGATCCGCTCAGCCTCGGCCTTCGGAATACCGAAGTTCTCCAGGACCTCGACACCCCGCAGCCGGTCCCGCATCAGATAGCAGCCCTCGATGACGAACTCCTCACGCTCACGAAGCTCGGCATCGCTCAACTGCTTGTAGTAGTCCCTCAGCGCCATCCGCCCGAAGGCCACGTGCCGGGCCTCGTCCTGCATCACATACGCCAGGATCTGCTTGGGCAGCGGCTTGTCGGTGGTGTCCCGGATCATGCCGAAGGCGGCCAGCGCGAGACCTTCGATCAACACCTGCATACCGAGATACGGCATGTCCCACCGGCTGTCCCGCAGGGTGTCCCCCAGCAAGGCCTGCAGATTGTCGTTGATCGGATAGACCATCCCGATCTTCTCGTGCAGCGTGCCGCGCCTCGTCCATCGTCTGGGTCGCCGAATAGAACTTCGCGTCCATGTCGGGCACCGACTCCACGATCCGCGCCGCACAGATCATCGCGCCCTGCTCGCCGTGCAGGAACTGGCTGAACTGCCAGGAGGCGTAGTGCTTCCGCAACTCGCCCTTCTCCCGCTCGCTCATCTTCGCCCAGTACGGCGTCCCATAGAGCGCCATCGCCTCCTCCGGCGTACCGAGCGCGTCGCACGGATCGACCTCGAGATCCCAGTCGATCCTCAGCTGCCCGTCCCACTGCTTGTCCTTGCCCTTCTGGTACAGGGCCAGAAGCCGCTCGCGGCCGTCGTCGTACTCCCAGCTGAAACGGGCCGCACCGGCCGCCGGCACCCGCCACTGAGGGTCCCCGGGGTCCTTGGCGTACAGGTCGTATGTCGGCATGCTCCGCAGGCTCACACGCGGTAGACGCCGGGTCAACAAGTCCCGCACAGGGGATTGACGGTCTTGCTGACAAGCAGTCTCATAAGAATCGGACGACGTACCCCCGGGTAACAGAGGTGAGGGACCGATGACGACCCTGACGGAAGCGGACGCGCTCGACGGACTGCGCGACGCACTCGGCCTGCTCAAGGACCGCGAACAGGTGGCCGAACGCCTCCTCGCCTCTTCCGCCAAGCACTCCTTCGACCCCGACAAGGAACTGGACTGGGACGCGCCCTTCGAGGAGGGCAAGTGGTTCTGGCCCCCGGAGCTGGTCTCGCTCTACGACACGCCCCTGTGGAAGCGCATGAGCGAGGAACAGCGCATCCTCCTCTCCCAGCACGAGGCGGCCGCCCTCGCCTCCCTGGGCATCTGGTTCGAGATCATCCTCATGCAGCTCCTGGTCCGCCACATCTACGACAAATCAGCGACCAGTGCCCACGTCCGCTACGCCCTCACCGAGATCGAGGACGAGTGCCGCCACTCCAAGATGTTCGCCCGTCTGATCTCCCACGGCGACACGCCCTGGTACCCCGTCAGCCGCGCACACCAGCACCTCGGCCGCCTCTTCAAGACGATCTCCACCACCCCCGGCTCCTTCACCGCCACCCTCCTCGGCGAGGAAGTCCTCGAC
Organism: Streptomyces sp. V4I8; assembly: GCF_041261225.1. Taxonomy (GTDB): domain Bacteria; phylum Actinomycetota; class Actinomycetes; order Streptomycetales; family Streptomycetaceae; genus Streptomyces. The sequence goes on along the minus strand of NZ_JBGCCN010000001.1, from coordinate 6,834,377 downwards.
TGGATGCAGCGCCTGACCTTCCCCGACGAACGTGTCCAGCCCCTGGTCCGCGGCGTCACCCGTATCCACGTCATCGAAGAGGCCCGCCACGTCCGCTACGCCCGCGAGGAACTCCGCCGCCAGATGGTGACGGCCCCGAAGTGGTCCCAGGAGTTCACCCGCGTCACCTCCGGCGAGTTCGCCCGCGTCTTCTCCGTGGCCTTCGTGAACCCCGAGGTGTACACGAACGTAGGCCTCGACAAGCGGGAGGCCATGGCCCAGGTGAAGGCGAGCGGGCACCGGCGGGAGGTCATGCAGACGGGGGCGAAGAAACTGACGGACTTCCTGGACGACATCGGGGTGCTGCGGGGAGTGGGGCGCCGGCTGTGGAGGTCGTCGGGCCTGCTGGCGTGAGGGGGGGCTGAGCTCGAGGTCGGGACGCTCGCCCGCGCCGGCGAGGTGCCGCCTTCGTGGGGACGGGCGCCGCCCCAGCGGCACGACTGCCCGCAGCTGAGCCAACCCAGGGGCGCGGGGAACTGCGCGACCAGCCACGACGGGCCCGCGCGACCAGCCACGACGGGCCCGCAGTCGCCAAATCCCCGCACTCCCCACGGCGACTAGGCTTCATCCCATGTCCGCCGCCCCCGCCTACCGCCGCCTCAGCGTCGAGGAGCGACGTAGTCAGCTCCTCGACGCCGCGCTGCAACTGTTCGCCCACCGCGCCCCCGAGGACGTGTCCCTGGACGACGTGGCAGAGGCAGCCGGCGTCTCCCGCCCCCTGGTGTACCGCTACTTCCCCGGCGGCAAGCAACAGCTCTACGAGGCCGCCCTCCGCTCGGCCGCCGAGGAGCTCCAGCAGTGCTTCGACGAACCCCTCGAGGGCCCCCTCCTCCCCCGCCTCTCCCGCGCCCTGGACCGCTACCTCACCTTCGTCGACGAACACGACGCCGGTTTCAGCGCCCTCCTCCAGGGCGGCAGCGTCGTGGAGACCTCCCGCACGACCGCCATCGTCGACGGCGTACGCCGCGCCGCGGCCGAGCACATCCTCAGCCACCTCCAGGTCACCGACCCGGGCCTCCACCTCCGCATGACCGTGCGCATGTGGATCACCGCGGTCGAGGCGGCCTCCCTGATCTGGCTCGACGAGGGCAAGCAGCCCCCCGTGGCGGAACTACGGGACTGGCTGGTCGACCAGTTCGTCGCCGTACTCTCCGTCACCGCGAACCGGGATCCCCAGACCGCCGCCCTGGCCGAGCAGCTCGCGGCGGATGGCTGACACTGGTGCCGTGAAGAGCGAAGACACCCCCTTCGAGGGCGGCCCCATGGACGGCCGTGTCCTGCCCGTACTCCTGGGCATGACAGGCCACCCGCCCAAGACGTACCGCATCCCCGTCCCCGACCCGCAGGGCGGCCCACCCACGGTCCTCGTCTACCGCCGCGTCCCGCGCACACCGGGCACCCGCGTGGGCCTCTCCCACCGCTGGAAGTACGAGTACGCCCCCGAGGGCGAGCCGAGCCGCCGACTGAACTGGCCCTGGTCCAAGCCAGACACCACGCCGCAGGGCAAGCCACACGACACGAACGAGTGACGGGGCTCCGCCACCCCGCGCACACCTACCGCGCGAACAGGCCGTTCCCGGCTAAGGCTCGCGATGCGGAGCAGAGATCCTTCTCCGCACCGGAGGTGATGATGTGTCAGGAAGGCTTCTCCGTCTGACATGTACGACGGCGGCCGCGACGGCAGCGGCCATTTTCGCAGCCACTTCAGCGCCGGCACCCGTGATGGCGGCTCCCGCCCCGGCCCCCGACCCACGGAAGCAGTCCGAGCGCTCCGACCACTCCAAGCGGTCCGCCCGCTCCACGGCAAGCCTCCTGACGGACCTCCAGCGCCTCTACCGGAAGACCGAACAGGCCACGGAGACCTACAACGCCACCGCGGAGAAGCTCAGGAAACAGCGCACCGAGGTGGCCCGTCTGGACGCCGCCCTGGCCCGCGCCCGCGCCTCCCTGCACGACAGTCGAGGCGCGGCCGGCCGCCTGGCCCGCCAGCAGTACCAGAACACCACGGACATCTCCCCGTACGTACGCCTGCTCCTGGCCCGCGACCCCCAGCACGCCCTGGACCAGGGCCATGTCATCGGCCTGCTGGCACGCGAGCGCGCGGAAGCGGTCGGCCGGCTGACCGGCACGGAACGGAAGGCCGACGAGCTGGCCCACAAGGCCCGCAAGGCCCTCGACGCACAACTCGCCCTGGCCGAACGCCAGAAGAAGGACAGGGACACCGTGAAGAAGCGCCTCAAGAAGGTCGAAGAACTCCTGGCATCCCTGACCGCCGCCCAGCTCACGGCCCTCGCCGAATTCGAGAGGACCGACACCGCCAAGGCCCAGCGGGCCTTCATGGCATCCGGCGCCCTGGCCAAGGAGGACCACAAACCGTCCTCCGAGGCGAACCGAGCGATCCGCTACGCCAGAAAGCAGCTGGGAAAGCCGTACAAGTGGGGCGCGGAGGGCCCCAAGGCCTACGACTGCTCAGGCCTGACGTCCGAGGCCTGGGCCCACGCCGGCACCCCGATCCCCCGCACGAGCCAGGAGCAGTGGGCGAGGCTCGACCGCATCCCGCTGACCAAGCTGCGCCCGGGCGACCTGGTCATCTACTTCCCGGACGCCACGCACGTGGCCCTGTACGTCGGCAAGGGCAAGGTGATCCAGGCCCCGCGCCCCGGCGAGAAGATCAAGGTCTCGCCGATCGCGTCGAACCCGGTCCTGGGAGCCGTACGCCCGGAGACACGCCCGGACGTACGCCGGAAAGCGAAGCGCTAGGTCAGACCCCGGAAACCTCGGCGAGATACGCCCCGGTCTTCTCCAGGTCGTAGAAGAAGTTCTCGAAGTCGGCAGGGTTGTCGAATCCGTTGGCGAACCGGTCGGCCACCGGCGGCAGCTGCCCGGCCGCGCCGATGAGGTTGAGGATGTGCTCCGGCGGCGGCGCCAGCATGGCGTTCGTCCACTTGGTCACGTGCTGGGCGGTGGCCCAGTACCGGTCGAACGTGGCGCGCATCCAGGCCTCGTCGAACTCCTTGTCCCCGTGCTCGACGATCGAGGCGAGGTAGGCGGCCGCGCACTTGGACGCCGAGTTGGAGCCCTGCCCGGTGATCGGGTCGTTCGCCACGACGACGTCCGCGACACCCAGCACGAGCCCGCCGCCGGGGAGCCGCCCGACGGGGTTACGAACGGTGGGCGCATACCGCCCGCTCAGCACACCGCCGGCGTCCGTGAGCTCGACCTTGGTGGCCCGCGCGTACTCCCAGGGGAGGTACTTCTCCATGAGTTCCAGGGTCAGGGAGAGGTGTTCCGCCGGGTCCTTCACGCCGTCGAAGACGTCGAGCGGGCCGCCGGGTATGCCCTCCCAGAACAGGATGTCCGCGCGCCCGGAGGTGGTCAGGGTGGGCATGACGAACAGCTCGCCGACGCCGGGGACGAGGTTGCAGCGGACGGCCTCCTGGTCCGGGTGCTCCGGACGCGGGCCGAGGCCGTGGACGTACGACACGGCCAGTGCGCGCTGCGGCTCGCTGTACGGGGACCGCTCCGCGTCCCGCCCGAACATCTGGACGAGTTCGCCCTTGCCCGCCGACACCAGGACCAGGTCGTACGTACGGGAGAAGTAGTCGAGGTCGCCGACCGCCGCGCCATGGATGACCAGCTGGCCGCCGCGCTGGGCGAACGTCTCCATCCAGCCGGCCATCTTCACCCGCTGGTCGACCGACTGCGCGAACCCGTCGAGGTGCCCGACCCAGTCGATCGCCCGCGCCGCCGGGCCCTCGCTCCACGAGCCGGGGGCCGCCACCGAGACGCCGAGTCCTTCGATCTTCGGGGCCTGGGACTCCCAGAAGTTCAGCTGGAGATCGCGTTCGTGCTGGAGTGCCGTGTGGAACATGCACTGCGTGGACATGACCCGGCCGGAGCGGATCTCGTCCGCCGTCCGGTTGGACATCAGGGTGACCTCGTACCCGTGCGACTGGAGTCCGAGGGCGATCTGGAGTCCGGACTGGCCGGCTCCGACGACGAGTATCTTCCGCATCCGGGGCTGTTCTCCTACTTCGGGGATCTACTCGGGTGTTTCGTCGAGCGCGTGACCGACGAGGCTCAGGAGGGTCTCGATCACCGTGATCCGGCGGCGCGCATCCATGATCATTACAGGTATGTGCGCCGGGATCGTCAATGCCTCCCGCACATCCTCCGGTTCGAACAGCTCGCTGTCGTCGAAGTGGTTGACCGCGACGACGTACGGCAGCCCGCAGCTCTCGAAGTAGTCCAGCGCGGGGAAGCAGTCCTTCAGCCGCCGGGTGTCGGCCAGGACGACCGCGCCGATCGCGCCGCGCACCAGGTCGTCCCACATGAACCAGAACCGCTGCTGGCCCGGCGTGCCGAACAGGTAGAGCACCAGGTCGTCGTCGAGCGTGATGCGGCCGTAGTCCATGGCCACGGTGGTGGTCAGCTTGCCGGGCGTCGAGGTGAGGTCGTCGGTGCCCTCACTCGCCTCGGTCATCAGCGCCTCGGTCTGCAAAGGCGTGATCTCCGAGACGGCGGCGACCAACGTGGTCTTGCCGACGCCGAACCCGCCCGCCACGACTATCTTCGTGGCGATGGGGGCCCGGGTGCGGTCCGTCTGCCAAGGCTGTTCGGGCCCCTCTTCGGCGAGGAGCGGGGAGACACCGCGAGCGGCGTCAGAGACGACGGAGTCCACTCAGCACCCTTTCCAGCAGTGCGCGTTCCGGACGGCCCGTGCCGTGGCCGGTTCCCGTGCCGTACACCCGGATCTTTCCCTGGTCCGCGAGGTCGCTGAGGAGCACGCGGACCACACCGAGCGGCATCTTCAGCAGCGCGGCGATCTCGGCCACCGTACGCATACGGCGGCACAGTTCGACGATGGCCCGCATCTCCGGCATGACCCGGGTGGTGAGGGAACCATTCGTCAGTTCCTTGCGCTCCTCCGCCGCCTCCAGCGCCGCCGTGCTGCTGACGAACGTCTCGACGAGGAGGACGTGGCCGAAACGGGTACGGCCGCCGGTGAGCGAGTAGGGGCGCACGCGGGCGGGCTTGCTGTCGCCGCCGCGGACGGGGAGCTGGGGCCTGTTGTGCGGGGCGTTGCTCATCGGGTACTCCCTGCCGAGGCGGCCTCCAGCGACTTCCGTAGCTCGCTGCGGAGTTCAGGGGTGAGGACATGGCCGGCGCGGCCGACGAAGAGCGCCATGTGGTAGGCCACCACGCTCATGTCGCAGTCCGCTGAGCCGTGCACGCCGAGCAGCGACCCGTCGCTGATGGACATCACGAAGAGGCTGCCCTCGTCCATCGCGACCATCGTGTGCTTCACGCCGCCGAACTGCATCAGCTTGGCGGCGCCGATGGTGAGGCTGCCGATGCCGGAGACGATGGTGGCCAGGTCGGCGGAGGAGCCGCGCGGGCCGGTGGGCTTGCCGGTCCTCGCCTCCCGGGCCTCCGCGTTTCGGGCATGGTCCGAGGAGAGCAGGAGCAACCCGTCGGAGGAGACCACCGCGACTGACTGGATGCCCGGCACCTCCTCGACCAGATTCGTCAACAACCAGTGCAGGTTGCGGGCTTCACTGCTCAGTCCGAAGGTACTGGGCGCGGTCAACTGCTTGCCTCCTCGACTGTGCCCCCCGTGGCTGCTTCGGATTCTGCTGTCGGGGCCTTGTGCTGGCCCGTGTGTTCGGCGATCTCCGCCTGTACGTCGCGGTGTCCCGCCTCCGCTCCCCTGCGGAAACCGCCGAGTCTCCTGCGGAGGGCTTCGGCGTCGACGGTGCCGGTCCGCTGGCGCGGGGCCTGGGCGGGGGCGGTGATCTTCGGGGTGCGTTTGGGGAGGCCCTTGTCGGTGAGGGGGTCCTCCGGTGCGTCCGGGACGCGTTCGTGTTCCGCCTCGGCTTCGCCTTCGGCGGGGATTTCATTCCCACCCGGACCACCCGTGCGGGCATCGTCGTCGGGTGCGGGTGGCCCCAGTGGGGCGTCCTCGCCATCGGCGGCCGCAGGTCGTTCGTCGGTTCCCGGTTCGCGGCCCGTGTGTTCGGCGGCGGACTCCGCGGTCGCGGGCTCGGCGACCCCCGGACCGGCACCACTCGGACCGTCAGCCGTCGGGCCGTCAGCCGTCGGCATACCGGGCGTCGGCTGGGTCGGGATCAGGAGTTCCATCGTGGTCTCGGCAGGGTGCTCGCGCTCCTGCTCGGACTCGGGGGCTGCCGGCCGGCTGTCCTCCGCCGTCTCCCGTACGGCCTTCTCCGCCAGGGCGACCAGGGGGTCGGTGCCCTTCGTGCGGGCGTGCAGGACGTTGGAGTTGGCCTCCGCGTCGGCGCCGGGGAGGGAGAAGGCGGGGGCGCCGGTGGGGTGCGGTGAGTCCGCGGGGACCGCGGCCGCAGGGGCGGCGGCCAGGAGGCCCTTGGGCAGGACCGCGACCGCCGCGATACCGCCCTGCTTCTGCTCGCGGAGCTGGACGCGGACGCCGTGTCGGTGGGCGAGTCGGGCCACGACGTACAGGCCGAGGCCCAGGCCGTCGTCGCCCTCCTGGTCGTAGGTGTTCTCGGGATCGAAGTCGGCGAGGCGGGAGTTGAGGCGGGTCAGGCGATCGCTCGTCATCGCGATGCCCTCGTCCTGGACGGAGAGCATGACCTCGCCGCTCTCCAGGAGCCAGGCGGAGACCTCGACGGGCAGGTCGGGCGGGGAGAACGAGGTCGCGTTCTCCATCAGCTCGGCCAGCAGGTGGGAGAGGTCGTCGGCCGCGAAGCCCGCGACGTGCGCGTGGGGCGGGAGCGCGGCGATGCGGACCCGCTCGTACCGCTCGATCTCGCTGACCGCCGCACGGACGACGTCGACGAGCGGGACCGGTCCGGCGTGCTGCTGGACGTGCTCGGTGCCGGCCAGGACGAGGAGGTTCTCGCTGTGCCGGCGCATGACCGTGGCGAAGTGGTCGAGCTTGAAGAGCGTGGCGAGGCGCTCGGGGTCCTGCTCGCGCTCCTCCAGGCCCTCGATGACGGCGAGTTGGCGTTCGACGAGGCCGAGGGTGCGCAGGGAGAGGTTGACGAAGGTGTTGCCGATGCTGTCGCGCAACCGCTCCAACTGGGCGGCGGACTCGGCGAGTTCGGTGCGCAGCTCCTCGCGCGCGTCGGCCATCTTCTGCCGCTGCCCGACCAGGTGCTTGCGGTCGGACTCCAGGGTGGTGATGCGCTCGTGCAGGGCGACGGTGTGCGCGTGCAGGGCGTTGACGGAGTTGACGACCTGGGCGAACTCGTCCTTGCGGCCGTTGAACTTGACGGGCTCCTCGGCCATCGGGTCCTCGGCCTGGGCCAGCCGGGCGGAGCCGAGGCGCAGGACGGCGAGGGGCCGGGTGAGGCTGCGGGCCATGCCCGTGGCGACACCCACGGCGAGCAGCATCAGGGCGCCGAGGATCGCGATACGGATCTCCAGCGCGGTGACGTCGTCGTCGCGCAGCTGCTCCAGGGCCTTGGTGCGGCGGTCGTAGAGGGCGGACTCCACGCCGCGCATCAGGTCGACACGGGCGGAGAGGGCGGCCTCGGCGCGCTTGGTGTCGGTGGCCAGGTCGCGGTCGGAGAGCGTGGCCTGGTCGGTGAGGGCGGCCAGATAGCGGTCGGCGGTGTTGACGTCGTGGCCGGTGACCGTGGAGTCGTACGAGGTGCGCGCGGTCTTCGGCGCGGTGTCCTGGAAGTCGGCGAGGGCGGCGTCCGAGCGCAGCCGGGCCTGCTGGGCGGCGGCGCTGAGGGCGGCGCGCTGCTTGGCGTCGGCGTCCGAGGAGGTCTTACGGGTGCTCGCGATGCCGGTGATCGGGTCGATGACGGTCTCGGTGGTGGTCGGCACGCTGAGCGCGGCGAGCAGCAGCCCCCGGGCGGCGGCGGACTGCTGCACGGCGGAGTCCAGTTCGGCGAGCGCGTGGGCGCCGGAACCCGCGCGGGGCGGCATCTGCTCGGCCAGGCGCTCGGCGAGCCGGTGGAGTTCGGTGATGGCGGCCGAGTAGGCGGTGTGCGCTTCCAGCGCGGTGCTCTTGCCGGTGAGCGCGCCCCTGCGCAGGGCCGCGATGCCGTCGAGGTCGGCGCGCAGCGAGGCGGGGGTGTCGGTGTCGGCGCGCAGTTCCTCGACCTGTCGGTCGACGCGGACGCTGCGCTGCTCGCTGGGCGCCTTGGACTTGGCGCGGCCGGCGGCGATGTACGAGGTGACCTCGTCGCGCTCGTCGGCGAGGGAGTGGGCGAGGGTGAGCGCGTCCTCGGTCTGCTCGGCGAGGGTCACCAGCTCCTGGGAGTCCTGCAATTGCCCGGAGGCGGCGACGACCGAGGGGACGCCGGCCCCGGCGATGGCGGCGGCCACGACGGCCACGGCGACGATCAGCCGGTTGCGTACGTGTGTCGGACGCCCCTTGCCGGCGGGTGCGGCGTCGCCGGTGGTGCCGGTCGGGGCACCGGGAGCGGGCTGCGCGCCCCCTGTGGGGGGCGTCTGCTTGCCTGAGCGACGTGGCCGCATCTTCTGCACCGGTGCTCGCATTCCTGACTCGTGATACCCATGGGTCCGGATGACGCTCCGTCAATTACCGCTGACCTCGCGTACACCCCTCCCCCAAGCTCTCGACGTTGCTCGAGCAGGGGGTGTCCTCACCGGTCCCCGACCCTCCCAGTGCCGGTGGGCGACGGCCGCGCATCACCTGACCCGCCACCCGAAGGAGTGAACCCCGGAGGAGAGTTGGCGGGCAAGTTCCTCCGGCCTGTGCACCCGCCTTGCCCGGCAGGCCGGTTGGACGTCTGCGGCGGGCGGTGGCAGTATTCGCCGCCACGCCTTCCCGGAGTTATTCATTCCACCCCAAATCAGACGCCTGACCTGCGCGACCGCACCCATTCGGCAGGCGATGCGACCCCTTCGCGAACCTTGTGAAGGGCTCGTGCAGACTGGCCGGATGCGAACAGAGCTTGTTTCGGAGCCCGGCGATCCGGTCCGCCCCAACGAGGACTTCGCGAGCGTCGGCCTTCCCGCCTCGGGACAGGGTGGCGTCCTGGTGGTCCTGGACGGGGTGACCCCACCGAGGGGAGAGACGGGCTGTCTGCATTCCGTCCCCTGGTTCACCGCGCGGCTCGGCGGAGCCCTGACCGAACTGACCGTTTCACTCCCCGATGTTCCCCTCGCCGACGCGCTGAGTGACGCCCTCACGCGTACCGCCGAGGCTCACGCGCAAATCTGTGACCTTTCTCACCCACGCACCCCACAGGCAACGGTGGTTCTGGCCCGCTGGTCGACGGAGACGGTGGAGTACCTGATCCTCTCCGACTCGGCCCTTCTGCTGGAGTCGCCCGACGGCAGGATCACCCCGTACCTGGACGACCGCCTGGCCCGCCTCCCACGCGCCTCCCTGGCCACGGACGCCCTGATCGACGCCCACATCCGCAACAAGGAGGGCGGCTTCTTCACGGCAGCCGCGGATCCGTCGGTGGCGGCGCGGGCGGTGACGGGGGTGCTGCCACGCGCGGAGGTCCGGGCCCTGGCGGCGCTGACGGACGGGGCGACGCGCTGGGTGGAGAAGTTTCGGGAGGGTGACTGGGGGGACTGCTTCACCTTCGTACGCAAGGAGGGGGCGCGGGGGCTGGTGGACCGGGTGCGGACGCTGGAGCGGGCCGACGCGGAGGAGCGGACGTGTCTGGGGCGGAGCAAGACGCACGACGACGCGACGGTGGTGTACGTGGAGCTGTGACAACTGCCCCTGCCGGAAGCGGTGTTCACGTACTACCGTCGCAGGCGGTGCAGTTCACTGGGGCGGAGGGGACAGGAACATGAGCGCAACGTCGGGGGCTGTTCGTGTGCTGACGTGGGTGGCGGCTGTCGTGTGTGCGGCAGGTGCCGTCGCGTTGCCGCTGGTGGCCGTGCTCGTGGATCTGGACACTGCCGACCGCACGGCGAGTGTGCTCGGGGCGATCGCGAGCCTGGCGGGGCTGCTGGTGGCGGTGGTCGCCCTGGCTCGATCCGGCGGAGGTGACCACCGTGTCATCCGGGTCCGGGGACGGAACGCCATCGGTGTCCACGGCGCGGTCGTGGGCAACGCCTTCGGCGCCAACAGCAAGGTGTCGGGACCCCGCACCGGTACCACGCCGGGGCCGGCCGGGACTTCCGCGAGCGAGATGTCCGTGCGCGGCGAGAACGCCTTCGGCGCCGAAGGTGACGTCGTCGGCAACGCCTTCGGCGAGGGCAGCGAGGTCGACGGGCGGTGACCCTGTTCTCATGGCTCAAGCGCCGAACTCGCGCCACCGGGGTGGTCGCCCCTGCCGACGACGACCCGCGACCGGGACGCCTCGACGTCCGCGGCGAAGGCGCCGTCGGCTCGGGACGCGACATGGTCGGCAACGCGATCGGCCCGCACAGCACCGTGACGTACATCCAGCAGCTGGTGCAGCAGTTCGGCACCGTCGACGCGGATGATGTGCCGCTGGAACCGGCCGACGTCGAAGCGGCTGTCAGCGACTACGCGACGCAGGTGCGTCGACTCTACGGACGGCTCGATCTGGAGGTGCTGATACCGACCGGGGAAGGTGACAACCATCCGCCCGTGGAGCTGCGCGAGGTCTTCGTGCCACCGCTCCTGCGTGCCGACCCGCCGCAACCGGATCTCCCGCCCGAACTCCACAAACGGCTGATCGCCTCGGGTGAGCTCCCGCCGGAGGAAGATCTCCCACCGGGGGTCAAGAAGGACTCCTTGGAGCGCCTGCGGCAGGCGTACCTGGACCGCCCGCCCGCGCCGCTCCTGGACGTCGTCACGGATCCACCGTCGAAACGGCTGGTCCTGCTGGGCGATCCGGGAGCGGGCAAGTCCACGCTGGGCCGCTACCTGGCGCTCGGGCTGACGTCGACCACCCCACCGAAACCCCTGGCCGCACTGGCCGGCTGGCTGCCGCTGGTCGTGGAACTGCGCAAGTACGCCGAGGCGCAGTGGCGGGATCGAACCTTCGAGGACTTCCTGGACCATCTGCACCGCATGGAGCGCATGTCCGTACCCCGCGGTGTGCTGGAGGCCTGCCTGCAGGGCGGTCGGGTGCTGATGATCTTCGACGGTCTGGACGAGCTGTTCGACCCCGCGGTGCGCGAGGAGGTGTGCCGCCGCATCGTCGGCTTCTCGGGGCACTACGAGAACGTCCGGATCGTGGTGACCTCACGGGTCATCGGCTACAAGGCAGCCGTCCTGGACGGGGCGGGCTTCGAGCACTACATGATCCAGGACCTGACCGAGCAGCAGATCGGCCAGTTCGCCAAGCGGTGGTACGACACCGTGTGCCAGGACGATCCCGCACGGAGCGGACGCCTGTGCAAGCGGATCACCGCGGCCGTGGCCCACTCACGACCGGTGCGGGAACTCGCCGGGAATCCGCTGCTGCTGACCATCCTCGCCGTCATCGGTCGACGACAGGAGCTCCCGCGTGACCGGCAGGGAGTGTACGAGCACGCGGTGAGCGTTCTGATCGCCCGCTGGGACCAGGAGACCAAGCACCTCAAGCCGACGCAGGACGTCGAGGCGTTGCGATACCTGGACGACAAGGACCGGTACGACCTGCTGCGGCTGCTGGCCCGCCGTATGCAGGACGGCGAGGGCGGAATCGCGGGCAACCACATCCACGGCCCCGAGCTCGAGGCGACCTTCCAGCGCTATCTCCAGGAGATTCTCGGACTGCCGATGGCAGAGGCCCTCGCGGCAGCGCGGGAGATGAAACGGCAGTTCCAGGAACGGAACTTCATCCTGAGCCGCTTCGGCGGCGAAGTCTACGGCTTCGTGCACCGCGCGTTCCTCGAGTATCTGGCCGCGACCGACATCGCCCACCGGTATGCCGCCCGCGAGTGGAACGAGGAGGAGCTGATCGATCAGGTCTTCGTCCGCCGCGCGCCGGACCCGAACTGGCACGAGGTTCTCCTCCTGTTGGTCGGGCTGATCGAGGAGATCCGGGCCGAAGACGCCGCCCGGGCGATCGACGCGCTGCTCGCGCTGCACAAACGGTCAGGCGCACCCGCCGTGGGGACGTTGGTGCTCGCGGTCCGGGCGTTGGCGGAAATACGCAAGATCGGCCGCTTCGGTCCGCAGAGCAAGGCCGTGGTGGACTGCCTGATCAACTCCCTCGAAGACGCCGTCCAGCCAGTGGGGGATGTGGCCGCCGCCCTGCCGGCGCTGTCCACGTTCTCCCCGCACTGGATCGGCCGCCCACGCTATCTGCGCTGGTTCCACATACGTGGGCAGTTCGATGTCGGGGGCGCCACGGCAGCCGAGCTCGCCTGCACCCTCTACCACGAGCCCGAGACTCCGGCTCTCCTGGCGCGGCACGCCTGGCATGGGGAGACTCGAAGTGCGGCACTGCGCCTGCTCGCCGACCGCTGGGCGGACCGCCCCCACACGCATTCCCTCATCCTCGACCGCGCCGTCGAGGACCCCGATACGGATGTTCGGGCCACCGCTCTGAGCGTGCTGACCGAGCACTGGGCCGCCGAACCGGACACTCGCTCCTTCATCCGGAACCGCGTGGTCGATGACAGCAGCGACGAGGTCCGCGCTGCCGCACTCAGGACGTTGGTGGAGGCCTGGCCCGACGCGGAGGCCGGGTCACTGCTCCGCGAGCTTCTCGACGGCGACTCCGATGCCGCTGTTCCGCACACCGCGCTGCGGCTGCTGACGGAGCACGGGACGGCGGACGCCGACCTCGACTCGCTTGTCCACGCCGCCGCCGTGCAGAGCGGCGCCGGAGAGATGCGCGCGCTGGCCCTCAGATTCCTCGCCGACCACCGGGCGAACAGGCCCGACACCTACGCGCTCATGGCCGACCGCGTCACCGAGGACCCGGAGGACGACGTGCGCGGTATCGCCGTCGGCTATCTGGCCGAGCATGCCAGGGACAGAGCCGATACATATGGCAGGGTCCACGACCGCGCAGTCAACGACCAGGACTGGGTAACCCGTGACGACGCGCTGGAGTATCTCTTCGAGTACTGGCCCGACAGACCGGAGACCCGCGCGTTGATGTACGAACGCGCGGTCGAGGACGATCACTACTACCCGCGTCGCACCGCGCTCACGTTCGTCACCACACGCTGGCTCCAGGAACCGGGCACCCGCGAACTCGTCGTGGCCCGCGCTGTGAAGGACAGTGACGACAGCGTGCGCTCCAGCGCACTGGACCTGCTGGCGACACACTGGCCAGAGGATCCGCGCACATATGAGATCGTGCGCGACCGGGCCGCCAACGACGAGGCGATGTTCGTCCAGGAGAGGGCGCTGGGCCTGCTGACCCAGCACTGGCCCGATCAGCCCGACACGCTGTCCCTGGTGCGAGCGGCCTGCGTCGACGGCTCGGCCGAGTACCCGCGCGGCAGCATCATGCGACTGCTCGCCCAGCGCTACCGGGACGCCCCCGGCACCCACCAGCTGATCCTCCGCCAAGCCGTCGACGGGAGCACTTCGGGAAACCGCAATACCGCACTCAGCCTGCTCGCCGAGCGCTGGCGGGACGAGCCCGACACCCACCGGCTGATCCTCGACCGCGCCACCAACGACGACGGCGCGCCGGTCCGCCGAGCTGCGCTCGCCCTGCTCGCCGAGCACTGGCGGCAGGCACCCGACACCCACCCGCTGATCCTCCGCAGCGCCACGGACGACCCCCATGAAGATGTCCGGCGCCTCGCGATGGACCTGCTCAACGACCACTGGTCCACCGAGCCCGGCTTCGCCGAACTCGTCCGCGAGCGCGCCTGCCACGACCCCTCACCGGAGCTGCGACGCCCGGCGCTCCAGTGGTGCGCCTGGGAAGAGCCCACCGATAGCACCGTCGGCCTCGTGAGGGATCGGCTGACGAACGACGCCTCCCCCCAGGTGCGTATCGCGGCGGCCCGCATCCTCGCCTTCGCCTGGCCCGGGCACAGCGGCACGATCACACTGCTCGCCGAACGGGCCCGGTCCGACCATGACGAGGAGGCCCGTCAGGAGGCGGCTCGGGCACTGCAGGCCGCCGAAGCGCTCGTCCCCATCCAGGACAGACTGCCCTGATCAGCACCGCGGCGCGGAGCCGGAGAACCGTCACGAGAGGTCAACCGTCCATCCCCCGGTTCAGCTGATTCAGCAACCGAGCCAGCTCCGCCACCTCGCGCCGGTCCCAGTTCGACATCTGCTCGACGTACCGGCCCCGCCTCGCCTCTCGCACCTTGGCGACCCGACGCCGCCCCACCTCGGTCAGCTGCACCAGCCACGCCCGCCCGTCGGCCGGGTCGGGCTCGCGGGCGACCAGGCCCAGGTTCTCCAGGGCGCGCAGCTGGCGGGACATGGTGGCCTTGCCGACTCCGATGTACGCGGCCAGTTCCGTGGCCCGCTGGGCGCCGGCGTCATCCAGACGGACGAGCAGCCCGTACGCCGCCGACTCCAGGTCCGGATGGACCTCGCGGGCCATCTCGCCCTGCTTGGCCCGGGCGCGTCGGAACAGGACCGTCAACTCGCGCTCCAGATCGAGGAATTCGGGCCGGCCCGGACGACCGCCGGACGCTCCCCCGGAGGGGGCACCCCCCGACTCGGCTCGCCGCTCGTCCCCGTTTCCGTCTTCCCGCACGTCAGCCCCTGCCTCGAAGTTCCCGGTCCTGAAAGTTTCCGCCGACCGCCGTCACTGCCGCAGCTCCGTCAGTATTTCGCAGGCTTAGACCAACGGCAGCCTCCGGACCCCTTCCACCTGCTCTTCCGCGTGCCCACTCCCCATCAGGCGCGTCGATGGCATGCCCACGCCATGGCCACGGTTGTCGCGGCTCGCGCTTCCCCAACGAGCGTCACCGAGCCCGCGGAGGCACGCTATGCCCGTGCACAGACCCGAAACTCCCCGCCCCCGGCGCCCGCACCTCGCCGGGCTCCTGCTCGCCGCCGTCCTCTCCCTCGTACTCGCCACCCAACCCGCACCCGCCTCCGCCGACGACACCCCGCCCGTCGAGGACATCCCGCCCCGCGGCTCCGCCCACATGGGCATGGGTGTCCTGGCCCATGACGGCACGGACGGCGTCCCCACCGCTGACCTGGCCGCCGAGACGGAAGGCGTGGACGTCTCCAGCCACCAAGGGAACGTCGCCTGGTCGACGCTGTGGGACAGCGGGGTGAAGTGGGCCTATGTGAAGGCCACCGAGGGGACCTACTACACCAACCCCTACTTCGCCCAGCAGTACGACGGCTCCTACGGCGTCGGCATGATCCGCGGCGCCTACCACTTCGCCACCCCGGACACCACCAATGGCGCAACCCAGGCCGACTACTTCGTCGACCACGGCGGCGGCTGGTCCCGCGACGGCAAGACCCTGCCGGGCGCCCTCGACATCGAGTGGAACCCGTACGGCGACGCCTGCTACGGCAAGACCCCGGCCGCGATGGTCACCTGGATCCGCGACTTCCTGAACCGGTACAAGGCCCGCACCGGCCGCGACCCCGTCATCTACACGGCCACCAGCTGGTGGAAGCAGTGCACCGGCAACCACAGCGGCTTCGCCTCCGCCAACCCACTGTGGATCGCCCGCTACGCCTCGGCCGTGGGCGAGCTCCCGGCGGGCTGGAGTTACTACACCGCCTGGCAGTACACGTCCTCCGGCCCGACCGTCGGCGACCACAACCGCTTCAACGGGACGCTCGACAGAGTCGTGGCGCTCGCCAACGGCTGATGCGGCGAAGGCCCGGGCCTCCCTCACGGGAACCCGGGCCTTCCCTGTCCGGTCGCGTCCGTCACGCCGCGATCGGAACCTCCGGCGACGCGCCGGCGGTGGCCGGCGACAGGGCCAGTTCCAGGACCTGGCGGACGTCGGTCACGGCGTGGACGTCGAGCTTGTCCAGCACCTCGGCCGGGACGTCGTCCAGGTCGGGCTCGTTGCGCTTGGGGACGATGACGGTCGTGACGCCGGCCCGGTGGGCCGCCAGCAGCTTCTGCTTCACGCCGCCGATGGGCAGGACCCGGCCGGTCAGGGAGACCTCGCCCGTCATCGCCACGTCGGTGCGGACCAGGCGGCCCGACAGCAGCGAGGCCAGCGCCGTGGTCATCGTGATGCCCGCGCTCGGGCCGTCCTTCGGCACCGCGCCCGCCGGGAAGTGGATGTGCACGCCCCGGTCCTTCAGGTCGGCGACGGGCAGCTCCAGTTCGGCACCGTGCGAGCGGAGGAAGGACAGGGCGATCTGTGCGCTCTCCTTCATCACGTCACCCAGTTGGCCCGTCAGGGTCAGGCCCGCCGCGCCCGTCTCCGGATCGGCCAGCGACGCCTCCACGAACAGCACGTCACCGCCCGCGCCCGTCACCGCCAGGCCGGTCGCCACGCCCGGCACGGCCGTACGGCGCTCCGCCGGGTCCTGGGCGGACTCGGGCACATGGTGCGGCCGGCCGATCAGGGCGCGCAGGTCACCGTCCGTGATGGTGAACGGCAGCTTCCGCTCGCCCAGTTCGTGCTGGGCCGCGACCTTGCGCAGGAGCCGCGCGATCGAGCGTTCCAGGGTGCGGACGCCCGCCTCTCGCGTGTACTCGCCGGCGAGCTTGCGCAGCGCGCTCTCGTCGAGCGTCACCTCGTCCTTCGCCAGTCCCGCCCGCTCCAGCTGGCGCGGGAGCAGGTGGTCGCGGGCGATGACGACCTTCTCGTCCTCGGTGTAGCCGTCGAGGCGGACCAGCTCCATACGGTCGAGCAGGGCCTCCGGGATGGCTTCCAGGACGTTGGCGGTGGCTAGGAAGACGACGTCCGACAGGTCCAGTTCCACTTCCAGGTAGTGGTCGCGGAAGGTGTGGTTCTGCGCCGGGTCAAGGACCTCGAGGAGGGCCGCCGCCGGGTCGCCCCGGAAATCGGACCCCACCTTGTCGATCTCGTCGAGGAGGACGACCGGGTTCATCGAACCGGCCTCCTTGATCGCGCGCACGATCCGGCCGGGCAGCGCACCGACGTACGTACGGCGGTGGCCGCGGATCTCGGCCTCGTCGCGGACACCGCCGAGGGCGACCCGGACGAACTTCCGGCCCATGGCGTGCGCCACGGACTCGCCGAGCGAGGTCTTGCCGACGCCGGGCGGGCCCACCAGCGCCAGCACGGCACCGCCACGCCGGCCGCCGACGACACCCAGGCCGCGGTCGTTACGGCGCTTGCGCACCGCGAGGTACTCGGTGATGCGCTCCTTCACGTCCTCCAGGCCGGCGTGCTCGGCGTCCAGCACGCCCTTGGCGCCCTGGATGTCGTACGCGTCCTCGGTCCGCTCGTTCCAGGGGAGTTCGAGGACGGTGTCGAGCCATGTCCGGATCCACGACCCCTCGGGCGACTGGTCGCTGGACCGCTCCAGCTTGTCGACCTCCTTGAGCGCCGCCTCGCGGACCTTCTGCGGCAGGTCGGCGGCCTCCACCCGGGCCCGGTAGTCGTCGGACTCCTCCCCGTCCTGCTCACCGTTCAGCTCGCGCAGTTCCTTGCGGACCGCCTCCAGCTGACGCCGCAGCAGGAACTCGCGCTGCTGCTTGTCGACGCCTTCCTGGACGTCCTTGGCGATGGTCTCGGCGACGTCCTGCTCGGCGAGGTGGTCGCGCAGTTGCTGGGTCGCGAGCTTGAGGCGGGTGAGCGGGTCGGCGGTCTCCAGGAGCTCCACCTTCTGCTCGGTGGTCAGGAAGGGCGAGTAACCGGAGTTGTCGGCGAGGGCGGACACGTCGTCGATGGCCTGGACGCGGTCGACGACCTGCCAGGCACCGCGCTTGCGCAGCCAGGCGGTGGCGAGGGCCTTGTACTCCTTCACCAGTTCGGCGACCTGTCCGGGCAGCGGCTCGGGCACGCTCTCGTCGACCCGCGCCCCTCGACCCAGAGTGCGGCGCCCGGTCCGGTCGTCCCGGCGCCGATCCTCACGCGACCTCGGCCGCGGATCAGGGCGCCCGGGTCGCCGTCGGCCAGCCGGCCGACCTGCTCGATGGTGCCGAGCACACCGGTGCTCGCGTACGTCCCCTCGATGCGCGGCACCAGGAGCACCCGTGGCTTTCCCGGCTCCGAACGGGCGGCCGCTTGGGCGGCCTCCACCGCGGCGCGTACATCGGCGTCGTTCAAGTCCAGCGGGACCACCATCCCGGGCAGCACGACCTCGTCGTCGAGCGGCAGCACGGGCAGGGTGAGCGGTGTGGACGTCGAAGCCATGATCTCCCCTTAGGCAGTCAAGTTGAGTTATGCCGACTCAATGCACGGGGAGGCTCGAATGTTCCCAGGCCCTCGTTCGCTGTGAGCGATCAGTGGCCGTACACCCGGTGACCTCGGCTTTCGTGAATAAACGGTTGCCGGGCCTGGATCCTTCCCCCACCGTCTCCCCGTGGCAGAGACAGAGACAGAGACAGAGACAGAGACCCTTCTCGCGGCCTACGACGACCAGATGCGCGGCGCGCCCCCGACCCCGCCCGTCGGCGTGAGGTACGAACAGGACGGTCCGCTGCTGCGGATCGTCGGCGGATTCCGCGGCCTCGTCAGCGGCCCGCGCTCCCTCGGTGTGCGCGGCGCCGAGCTGGACCGGCTCATCGCGCGGCAACGTGACTTCTTCGCGGCGCGCGGCGAGGGAGTGGAGTGGAAGACCCGCTCCCACGACGGCCCGGCCAACCTCACCGACCGGCTGCGCGAGGCGGGCTTCGTGCCCGAGGACCGGGAGACGGTCCTGGTCGGACGCGCCGCCGACATGGCCGTACGACAGCCCGTCCTTCCCGTGGGTGTGACGCTGCGCCGCGTCACGGCGGACGCGGACATGCGCCGGATCGCCGCGATGGAGTCGGTCGTGTGGGGCCAGGACTGGAGTTGGCTCGCCGACGACCTGATCGGCCGGGTCGCGTCGGCCCCGGACGAGATCTCCGTCCATGTCGCCGAGGCGGACGGCGAGGTCGTCTCGGCCGCGTGGCTGGTGTTCCGGGCGGGCACCGCGTTCGCGAGCCTGTGGGGCGGGTCAACGCTGGCCGGGTGGCGCGGCCGCGGCATCTACCGCGCCTTGGTCGCCACCCGCGCCACGCTCGCCGTGGCCCGCGGCATCACCTACCTGCACGTCGACGCCTCCGACGACAGCGCGCCCATCCTGCGGCGGCTGGGCTTCCAGGCGGTGACGACGACCACGCCTTACGTGTGGTCACCCCCGGTCGGCTGAGACCGACTTCGTGTGCGCGGCGCGCCACCGCCGGACCACCGGCCACATCGCGACGCCGATGACCAGGGAGATCAGATGCCCCCAATTGGTCAGCGGATCCGCGAAGTTCAGCAGGTCCTGGACCAGCATCCCGCCGAACAGCACCAGAACCGGCCACCGCAGCCACGGCCGCAGCAGCCCGGCCAGCGCGCCGGTGCTCGTGGCGACGCCGAAGCTGATGCCGTAGTCGAGGCGGTGCGACGAGCTGTCGGGGAGGTGGCCGACCAGCACCGCGAGCCCCACCGGGACCTCGGTCGCGAGGGTGGCCAGGACATGCCCGGCCAGGAAGACAACGGCCGTGCGCACACCGCCGATCCGCCGCTCCAGCGCGGTGAGCACGAGCAGGAAGCCCAGCGTGTACGGCGCCAGGAACCCGCCCGCGATCCACAGCGCGCTGGCGAGCAGCACCAGCACGGGCGTCCGCACGAGGTGCGCGACATCGGTGCTGGAGCCCTGGTGCAGGGCGTGGACGAGGTCGGGATCGGCGTACGTGGTGATGAGTGAGGTGACGGCCAGTACGGCGGCGTAGGCGAAGGTGAACGGCGTGCCCGTGGGGGTGGGGAGCAGGCGCCAGGGCCGGAAGGCGCGGGTTCCGGGCGCGAGGACTCCGCTCGCCGTGGCCTCGGTGAGGACCGGAGGCAAGGGCGGCGGCGCGGACACCGGGGCGGCACCGAGCGGTCCGCGCTGGCGCGGCAACCCGTCCAGCAGCTCGGCCACTTCGGGCGCCGGAGTCGAGCCCGTCACACCCCCGACCGCGGTCCGTTCCAAGGTGAGGCGCTCCTTCCGTTTACCCCACCCTCGGACCGCCGCGCACCCATGTCTGTGATCCGCGCCACATAACGGCCGATTCTCAGCAACCTCTCAAGAAGTTCTCGCGTCTCAGCAGTTCACGCGTTCGAAGGTAATTCCCTCGGCCGCCCCGGCCGGACCTGCCAGGATGGCCGGATGCCCACTTCGTACGACATCCCCGAGGTCCTGGACCGTCGCGAGGGCCCGCACGGCGAGATCGTGCTGCGGCGGCACGGTGACCTGCTCCAGATCATCGCGAACGGCTGCTTCCTGATGGACACCTCCGACGGCCGCTCGGAGCGGCTGCTGGTCGACGCGGCGCTCGGCGCGCTGGACGGGCGGCCGGACCCGGAGGTGCTGATCGGCGGGCTCGGCGTCGGGTTCTCGCTCGCACACGCCGCCGCCGATCCGCGCCCGGGACGGATCGCCGTCGTGGAGCGTGAGCGCGCGATTATCGACTGGCATCTCCACGGCCCGTTGTCCGGCTTCTCCGCCCCGGCCCTCGCCGATCCGCGCACCGAGATTCTGGAAACGGATCTCGTGGCGTACGTACATGAGACATCCGACACGTATGACGCCCTGTGCCTCGACATCGACAACGGCCCCGGCTGGACTGTCACCGAGGGCAACGACAGCCTGTACTCGCCGGCCGGACTGGCGGGCTGCGCAGGGGTGTTGAGGCCCGGTGGGGTGCTTGCCGTATGGTCCGCCCAGCCGTCTCCGGAATTCGAAGAAACCTTGTGTAATGCCGGATTCCAACAGGTGCGTACCGAAGAGATCCCCGTTGCCCGGGGCGTTCCGGACGTCGTACACCTCGCCGTACGACCTGGATAGCCGTGGCACGGTGACTCCCCGTACTCTGCTCACCTGACGCGGATCATTCAAGCGTCAATCGCAAGCATGCGCAGGCATAGCCAGTTAGCGGGATCACCCCACGGATTCCGGAAAGCAACTTTGGGGCGGGCGATGGAGCAGACACACACCTCCCACAACGGCACGGCGGCGACCCCTGGTGCACAGCGCCGGGTCCTCGTGGTCGAGGACGATCCGACCATCGTGGACGCCATCGCGGCCCGCCTACGCGCCGAGGGTTTCCTCGTGCAGACCGCGGGCGACGGTCCGGCGGCCGTCGACACGGCGGAGGCCTGGCAGCCCGACCTGCTGATCCTCGACATCATGCTGCCGGGCTTCGACGGCCTGGAGGTATGCCGCCGGGTGCAGGCCCAGCGGCCGGTGCCGGTGCTGATGCTGACCGCGCGCGACGACGAGACCGACATGCTGGTCGGCCTCGGTGTCGGCGCCGACGACTACATGACCAAGCCGTTCTCGATGCGGGAGCTGGCCGCGCGCGTGCATGTGCTGCTGCGCCGCGTCGAGCGGGCCGCGCTGGCCGCCACGACCCCGCGGTCGGGCATCCTGCGCCTCGGCGAGCTGGAGATCGACCACGCGCAGCGGCGGGTGCGGGTGCGCAGTGAGGATGTTCACCTCACCCCCACCGAGTTCGACCTCCTGGTGTGCCTGGCGAACACCCCGCGCGCGGTGCTCTCCCGTGAGCAGCTCCTCGCCGAGGTGTGGGACTGGGCGGACGCCTCCGGCACCCGCACGGTCGACAGCCACATCAAGGCACTGCGCCGGAAGATCGGCGCCGAGCGGATCCGCACGGTGCACGGCGTGGGCTACGCCCTGGAGACCCCCACGCCATGAGCGACGGGCCGGCGCGGAGAGGCCCCGGGGAGCCCTGGGGCGGCGTAAGTCCGTTCTCGATCAAGACCAAGCTGGGCGCGCTGGTCATCATCGCGGTGCTGATCACCACCGGCCTGTCGATGATCGCCGTGCGCACCCAGACGGAGCTGCGCTTCATCACGGTCTTCTCGATGATCGCCACACTGCTCATTACGCAGTTCGTGGCCCATTCACTCACCGCGCCGCTGGACGAGATGAACGCGGTGGCCCGGTCCATCTCGCACGGCGACTACACCCGCCGGGTGCGGGACAACCGCCGCGACGAGCTCGGCGACCTCGCCGAGACGATCAACCTGATGGCCGACGAGCTGGAGGCCCAGGACCAGCAGCGCAAGGAGCTGGTGGCGAACGTCTCGCACGAGCTGCGCACGCCGATCGCGGGCCTGCGGGCGGTCCTGGAGAACGTCGTCGACGGCATCGCCGAGGCCGACCCCGAGACGATGCGCACGGCCCTGAAGCAGACCGAGCGCCTCGGCCGGCTCGTGGAGACGCTCCTCGACCTGTCCCGCCTGGACAACGGCGTCGTACCGCTGCGCCTGCGGCGCTTCGAGGTGTGGCCGTACCTGTCCGGTGTACTGAAGGAGGCCAACATGGTCTCCTCCGCGCGCGGGGGCATGGCGTCGGGCTCCGGCAGCCACACCCGCACGGACGTCCATCTGCATCTCGACGTCTCCCCGCCGGAGCTGACCGCGCACGCGGACCCCGAGCGCATCCACCAGGTCGTCGCCAACCTCATCGACAACGCGATCAAGCACAGTCCGGCGCACGGCCGCGTGACGGTCAAGGCGCGGCGCGGGGCGCAGCCGGAGTCCCTCGTGCTGGAGGTCCTGGACGAGGGACCGGGTATTCCGAGGTCGGACTGGCACCGGGTCTTCGAGCGGTTCAACCGGGGCGCCGTGAGCCGGCCGCACGGGCCGGGCAGCGACGGCGGTACGGGTCTGGGGCTGGCGATCGCGCGCTGGGCGGTCGATCTGCACGGCGGCCGGATCGGAGTGGCCGAATCCGAGCGGGGTTGCCGGATTCTTGTCACACTCCCAGGGCAGCCATCCGTACCAAGTTGACGTAAAGTTCGAAGCGGAGCGCCAAGATCCATGTCTGTCCTGGCTGACGGACACGTGTGATCAGGTAGAGCCCCACGCCGTCGGCGTGCCGGGCGCCGGTCGCGCCTTCCCGGATGAAGCGGAACCACGCTTGTTTCCCGCCATTTCCGGGCCCGAAACACGCTTTCTGATGTGACTTACACGACGATGACCTTGCTCAGCCTGACCTTCCCGGCCATGGGGGCGTAGCCTTAATTCCCGCTGTCCATCACCTTGTGAAGCGGAAGAGGGCGGTTGCCGCCGTGTCGCCACAGTCCCCCAGTAACTCGAGCATCTCGACCGACGACCAAGCGGGCAAGAACCCCGCTGCCGCGTTCGGTCCGAACGAGTGGCTCGTCGACGAGATCTATCAGCAGTACCTCCAGGACCCCAATTCGGTGGACCGAGCCTGGTGGGACTTCTTCGCCGACTACAAGCCGGGAGCGCCCGCCGCCCCGGCTCCGGCGGGTACTGCGGCCGCGGGGGCCGCAGAGACCACCTCCCCGGCTCCGGCCGCACCGGCTGCTCCGGCCACCCCGTCGGTCCCCGCGCCGGCCCCGAAGCCCGCTGTCGCCGCGCCTGCGGCGCCCGCCGCTCCGGCCCCGGCCGCGGCGAAGCCCGCTGCGCCCGCCCCGGCCGCGAAGCCCGCTCAGCCGAAGAAGGCCGAGCCCGCCACCGCTGCCGCCGGTCCCGAGCTGGTGACGCTGCGCGGCCCCGCCGCCGCGGTCGCGAAGAACATGAACGCCTCGCTGGAGGTGCCCACGGCCACGTCCGTGCGCGCGGTCCCGGTGAAGCTGCTCTTCGACAACCGCATCGTCATCAACAACCACCTGAAGCGCGCCCGGGGCGGGAAGATCTCCTTCACGCACCTGATCGGCTACGCGATGGTGCAGGCCATCAAGGCCATGCCGTCGATGAACTACTCCTTCGCGGAGAAGGACGGCAAGCCGACCCTGGTCAAGCCCGACCACGTCAACTTCGGCCTCGCCATCGACCTGGTGAAGCCCAACGGCGACCGACAGCTGGTCGTCGCGGGCATCAAGAAGGCCGAGACGCTGAACTTCTTCGAGTTCTGGCAGGCCTACGAGGACATCGTCCGCCGCGCCCGCGACGGCAAGCTGGGCATGGACGACTTCACCGGCGTGACGGTCTCCCTGACCAACCCCGGCGGCCTCGGCACCGTCCACTCCGTGCCGCGTCTGATGCCCGGCCAGTCGGTGATCATGGGCGTCGGCTCCATGGACTACCCGGCGGAGTTCCAGGGCACCTCCCAGGACACCCTGAACAAGCTCGGCATCTCGAAGGTCATGACGCTCACGTCGACCTACGACCACCGGGTGATCCAGGGCGCCGCCTCCGGCGAGTTCCTGCGGATTGTCGCGAACCTCCTCCTCGGTGAGAGCGGCTTCTACGACGACATCTTCGAGGCCCTGCGCATCCCCTACGAGCCGGTCCGCTGGCTCAAGGACATCGACGCCTCGCACGACGACGACGTCACCAAGGCCGCCCGTGTCTTCGAGCTGATCCACTCCTACCGGGTCCGCGGCCACGTCATGGCCGACACCGACCCGCTGGAGTACCAGCAGCGCAAGCACCCCGACCTGGACATCACCGAGCACGGCCTCACCCTGTGGGACCTGGAGCGCGAGTTCGCCGTCGGCGGCTTCGCCGGCAAGTCCCTGATGAAGCTGCGGGACATCCTCGGTGTGCTGCGCGACTCGTACTGCCGCACCACCGGCGTCGAGTTCATGCACATCCAGGACCCCAAGCAGCGCCGGTGGATCCAGGACCGCATCGAGCGCGCGCACACCAAGCCGGAGCGCGAGGAGCAGCTGCGCATCCTGCGCCGGCTGAACGCGGCGGAGGCCTTCGAGACCTTCCTGCAGACGAAGTACGTCGGCCAGAAGCGCTTCTCCCTGGAGGGCGGCGAGTCCGTCATCCCGCTGCTGGACGCGGTCATCGACAGCGCCGCCGAGTCCCGCCTGGACGAGGTCGTCATCGGCATGGCCCACCGCGGCCGCCTGAACGTCCTCGCCAACATCGTCGGCAAGTCGTACGCCCAGATCTTCCGCGAGTTCGAGGGCAACCTCGACCCGAAGTCGATGCACGGCTCCGGCGACGTGAAGTACCACCTGGGCGCCGAGGGCACCTTCACCGGTCTCGACGGCGAGCAGATCAAGGTCTCCCTGGTCGCGAACCCCTCGCACCTGGAGGCGGTGGACCCGGTCCTGGAGGGCGTCTCCCGCGCCAAGCAGGACATCATCAACAAGGGCGGTACGGACTTCACGGTCCTGCCGGTGGCGATCCACGGCGACGCGGCCTTCGCGGGCCAGGGCGTGGTGGCCGAGACCCTGAACATGTCGCAGCTGCGCGGCTACCGCACCGGCGGCACGGTCCACATCGTCATCAACAACCAGGTCGGCTTCACGGCGGCTCCCGAGTCGTCGCGCTCCTCGATGTACGCCACCGACGTGGCCCGCATGATCGAGGCGCCGATCTTCCACGTGAACGGCGACGACCCCGAGGCCGTCGTCCGCGTTGCCCGCCTGGCCTTCGAGTTCCGCCAGGCGTTCAACAAGGACGTCGTGATCGACCTCATCTGCTACCGCCGCCGCGGTCACAACGAGTCGGACAACCCGGCTTTCACTCAGCCGCTGATGTACGACCTGATCGACAAGAAGCGCTCGGTGCGCAAGCTCTACACCGAGTCCCTCATCGGTCGCGGCGACATCACCCTGGAAGAGGCCGAGCAGGCGCTGCAGGACTACCAGGGCCAGCTGGAGAAGGTCTTCACGGAGGTCCGCGAGGCCACCTCGCAGCCGGCCGCCGCGGAGCCCTCGGACCCGCAGGCCGAGTTCCCGGTCGCCGTGAACACCGCGGTGACCTCGGAGGTCGTCAAGCGGATCGCCGAGTCCCAGGTCAACATCCCCGACCACATCACCGTCCACCCGCGTCTGCTGCCGCAGCTGCAGCGCCGGGCGGCGATGGTCGAGGACGGCACCATCGACTGGGGCATGGGTGAGACCCTCGCGGTCGGCTCCCTCCTGCTGGAGAACGTCCCGGTCCGGCTGGCCGGCCAGGACTCCCAGCGCGGTACGTTCGGCCAGCGTCACGCGGTCATCATCGACCGTGAGACGGGCGAGGAGTACACGCCGCTGCAGTACCTCTCCGAGGACCAGTCGCGGCTGAACGTCTACAACTCCCTCCTCTCCGAGTACGCGGCCATGGGCTTCGAGTACGGCTACTCGCTGGCCCGCCCGGACGCGCTCGTGATGTGGGAGGCGCAGTTCGGCGACTTCGTCAACGGCGCCCAGACGGTCGTGGACGAGTTCATCTCGTCGGCCGAGCAGAAGTGGGCCCAGACGTCCGGCGTCGTCCTGCTCCTGCCGCACGGCTACGAGGGCCAGGGCCCGGACCACTCCTCGGCCCGCCCGGAGCGGTTCCTGCAGCTCTGCGCGCAGAACAACATGACGGTCGCGATGCCGACCTCGCCGTCGAACTACTTCCACCTCCTGCGGTGGCAGGTGCACAACCCGCACCACAAGCCGCTGGTCGTCTTCACCCCGAAGTCGATGCTGCGCCTGAAGGCCGCGGCCTCGAAGGCGGAGGAGTTCACGACCGGGCAGTTCCAGCCGGTCATCGGCGACTCCTCGGTCGACCCGGCCGCGGTCAGGAAGGTCGTCTTCTGCGCCGGCAAGGTCTACTACGACCTGGAGGCCGAGCGGAAGAAGCGCGGCGTCACGGACACGGCGATCATCCGCATCGAGCGCCTGTACCCGCTGCCGGGTACGGAACTCCAGGCCGAGATCGCCAAGTACCCGAACGCCGAGAAGTACCTGTGGGCCCAGGAGGAGCCGGCGAACCAGGGTGCGTGGCCGTTCATCGCGCTCAACCTGATCGACCACCTGGACCTGGCCGTCGGCGCCGAGGTCCCGCACGGCGAGCGCCTGCGCCGGATCTCCCGTCCGCACGGCTCGTCCCCGGCGGTGGGTTCGGCCAAGCGCCACCAGGCCGAGCAGGAGCAGCTGGTGCGCGAGGTGTTCGAGGCGTAAGCCTCCGGCATGCACGTCGAAGGGCCGGCCCCGAGTCCACGTGGACTCGGGGCCGGCCCTTCGCGTCGAGCAGTCGCGTTCGGCAGGCTGCGGGCTCCGCATACCCTTGAGCCGTAGCCCCCTTGGCCCCTGGCCACCTAGCAGGAGAGCAGGCGTGTACTTCACCGACCGAGGCATCGAAGAACTGGAGAAGCGGCGCGGCGAGGAAGAGGTCACCTTCGAGTGGCTGGCCGAGCAGCTGCGCACGTTCGTCGACCTGAACCCTGACTTCGAGGTGCCGGTGGAGCGGCTGGCGACCTGGCTGGCCCGGTTGGACGACGAGGACGACGACGTGTAGGGAATCGGCCGGCCCTCTCGGCTTGAGAGGCCGCTCGCGGGGTGTCCCCGGCGGACGCCCGGTGTCTTGGCGCCCCGTGTCCGGGAGCCCCCGTGTCGGGGAGCCCTGACGCGGGGCGCACTCCGTGTCGGCTCCTGTGGGACGCCGGGCGGGAAGACGGCCGCGGCCTCGCCCTGGCCGGGACGCGCCCGGACCCACAACTCCTTTCGGCGTGGGCCGTCCACCACAGCCTTCCGAGGGCCGTCGGCCCAGGCGCCGGGCACGTGGTACGGCTGCCTCCCAGCGGCCGGGAGCACGCCGCGCACCCCCCCTCAGTCCAGCGGCCGCACCACGTCGTACGCCAGCCCCAGCGCCCCATGGACCAGCAGCACCGCCCCCGCCGCGATCCAGCCACCGCTGTGCCGCCGCAGACCCCAGATCGTGAGGGGCAGACCGGCCGCGACCTGGGCCAGGGCGAGGGTGGGGGCCCTGGCACCGCCGACCCAGGGCAGCCAGGGGCCGAGGCGGCTGCCCTCGACGGCGTCGAGTTCCGCGCGGAGGGCATCACGCCGGCCCGACCACTCCAGCAGCCGGATGTGCGGCTGGCCCAGGGCGGCCGACTGGAGGCCGTCGGCGTCTTCGCCGGGCACGAGACCGGCGGGCAGGACCACGCCCGCGCGCGTGAGGACGGCGAGCAGGCCACGCATGCGTGCCCGTGCGTCGGCCGCGGAGTCGGGGCGGGTCAGCGCGTCGAGGGACTGCACGTCCAGGACCGGATCGAGACCGAGCCGGCCTGCGAAGGTGCGTATGGCCTCGTCCTCGCCGGCCGGGGTGCCGTTGGCGAGCCAGACGTAGCCGACGGGGCGGCGGAAGCCGGAGGCGAGGGTGTACCCGGCGCGGTCGGCGTCCCACCAGAGGGCGAGGACGGGCCAGGGGGCCCCAACGGCGAGGGCGGTGGCCCATCCGGTGAGGACGCGGTCGACGGGTTCGCCGCCGTCCAGCCAGGGCCGGCCCTCGGGGACGAGCACACTCCACTCCGCGCCGGCCGGCGCGAGCAGCATGTCCTCGCGCAGCAGCCGCGCCGCTGGGGCGACGGACTCGGGCTCGGCGCGGCAGAGCAGCAGGGCGCCCGGGGCGGGGCGGCCCCGGCGGGCGGTTCTGGACTCTTCCGTCGGCACACCCAACACGCTAGGCCCATTTGTCCACCTCGCGGGATTTGTGATCACCAGAACGGGTGCCTTGACTTTCGACGTCCGCGATATATCGTGTTTCTCGTAAGACGCGATATGGCGTGTCGTGTTCAGATCCGGCCCGTGCGGCCGTGTCCGGTCGCCCAGGAGGTCCGCACCATGTCCGAGTGGTCCGTAGCAGAGCCCAGCAAGCTCACCTTCGACGAGCCGGTGAGCGAGCTCCAGGTGCGCATCGTCAACGGAACGGTGAACGTCGTGGGGACGGACGAAGGTTCCGCCCGCCTGGAGGTCTCCGAGATCGAGGGCCCGCCCCTCGTGGTGACCCAGCGGGACGGCACGCTGACCGTGGCATACGAGGACCTGCCCTGGAAGGGCTTCCTGAAGTGGCTCGACCGCAAGGGCTGGCGCCGCAGCGCGGTGGTCTCCCTGGCGGTGCCGGCCGACACCCGCATCGAGGTGGGCGTGGTCGGCGCCGGGGCGGTGGTCTCCGGGATCCACGGCCCGTCGGTCGTCAAGGGCGTCACCGGCGACACGACACTCGTCGGCCTGTCCGGCCCGGTCCGCGCCGACACCGTCTCCGGGAACCTGGAGGCCCAGGCCGTCACCGGCGACCTCCGCTTCAACTCCGTCTCCGGCGACCTCACGGTCGTCGAGGGCTCCGGCCCCTCCGTGAAGGCCGACTCCGTGAGCGGCTCCATGATCGTCGACCTCGACCCGGAGGGTCCCACCGATATCCGACTGACCAGTGTCTCGGGCGAGATCGCCATTCGCCTGCCGGCCCCGGCGGACGCGGACGTCGAGGCCAACACCGCGAGCGGCCGGATCTCCAACGCCTTCGAGGGCCTCCGGGTGCACGGCCAGTGGGGCGCCCACAAGATCACCGGCCGCCTGGGCGCCGGCACCGGCAAGCTCCGGGCGACGACGGTCTCCGGCTCGATCGCACTGCTGCGCCGCCCGCCCAGGGAGGACGAGCCATGGGAGGCGGAGGCCTGGGAGGAGCCCGAACCGCCGGTCACGGACGCGACGACCGACCCGCTGACCGACACCCACCCCACCTCGGGGGAGAATTCCGTCTCCGGCCAGAGCGACAACCCGACGGACACCCCACCCGACGCCCCGCCCCACGCCCCGGCCGACGGCACGACCGACAAGAAGGTGCTCTGACATGCCTCCCGTCTTCGCCCACGGCCGCCTCCGCCTCTACCTGCTGAAGCTGCTGGACGAGGCCCCGCGCCACGGCTACGAGGTGATCCGCCTCCTCGAAGAGCGCTTCCAGGGGCTGTACGCACCCTCGGCCGGCACCGTCTACCCCCGGCTGGCCAAGCTGGAGGCCGAGGGCCTGGTCACCCACACCACCGAGGGCGGTCGCAAGGTGTACGCCATCACGGACGCGGGCCGCGCCGAACTGGCCGACCGCAGCGGCGAACTGGCCGACCTGGAGCTGGAGATCAGGGAGTCCGTCGCGGAACTGGCCGCCGAGATCCGGGCCGATGTCCGCGGAGCGGCGGGCGACCTGCGGCGCGAGATGCGGGCAGCGGCGTCCGAGGCACGCCAGGACAACGGCGCCAGGGCGGACGCCCCCTTCGGTGACTTCTCCGACTACACCGACAAGGAGGCGTGGCGCGCCGCCAAGGAGGAGATGCGCCGCGCCAAGCAGGAGTGGAAGGAACAGGCCCGGCGCGCCAAGGACGAGAGCCGCCGCGCCCGCGAGGAGGCCCAGCGCGCTCGGCGCCAGGCAAAGGAGGCCCAGGACCGCGCCCGGAGCGAGGCCCAGGAGGAGGTCCAGCGCATCGCCCGCCGGGTCCAGGAACACGTGCAGGACCACTTCGTGCGCGGTGACTGGCCGACGGGCGTACGGGAGGGCCTGACGGAACTGGCCAAGGAGTTCGGCGAGTTCGGCAAGGACTACGGCAAGGAGTTCGGCCGGGACTTCGGCTTCGGCCGCCAGGACACCCCCAGGTCACCCCAGCCCCACCCCGACTACTCGGACACCCCCGAGGACTTCCCCGCCGACTACGAACCCGCCTGGGCCCACGAGCCCCCCACCGACGACCCGCCCCGCGACCTGGACCGCCTGCTCGACCGCTTCCGCGACGACATCCGCGACGCCGCCAGGGACCACGGCGTGACACCGGACCAGCTCCGCGACGCCCGCCGCCACTTGTCGACGGCGGCAGCCCACATCGGATCACTGCTGCGCCCACCGAAGCGCTGATCCGCAGCCCCCTGGGCAGTGCGGCGGCCACCACGCCCCTCTCCCCCGCACTGCCCACGACGGGTGCAATCAATCAACGAAAGGCACTCACCCGGCCTTGGCCTCTCCCCCGCCGTACAGCACCCGCGTGACGGACTCATAGCTCACCCCGTGATCGGCGAGAGCCTCGGCGGGCACCCCAGGACGGCTGGTCAGCGCCAACAGAATGTGCTCATCACCGATGTGCCGATCCCGACGGGCGACGGCGATACGCAACGCCCGCTCCAGCACGTCCTTGGCCTCCCGGCTGAACGACCGCCGCCCCGACCACCACCCCTTGTCCTCCCGCCCACCGGACAACGCCCCGACCCCGTGCGCTTCCTCCACGCGGGCGACGATCTCCCCCACATCGATCCCCAGCCCGGCCAGCGCATCGGCCTCGGCCTGCGACAGCCCGCCCCGCCGCCGAGCCTCGCCCAGCTGCCGCCGCACGGACTCCAGCCGGGCCCCACCCCCGAGCGAGGCAAGCGCGAACGAAGCTCGACTCCCCTCCCGGTCCAGCAGGGAGAGCAGCAGATGCTCGGCATCAACACAGGCCGCCCCGCCCCTCTCGGCATGCGCAACCGCCCCCGTCACCACCGCACGGGCATCCTTCGTGAACCGCTCGAACATCAACGCCTCCCGTACTTCTTGTGCACGGCCTGCCTGCTGACCCCGAGTTCCGCGGCGATCTCCTGCCATGACCACCCCTGATTGCGCGCACTGCGCACCTGCACCGCCTCCAGCTGCTCCAACAGCCGGCGCAACGCCGCCACGGCCCGCAACCCGACCCGCGGATCGCGATCCCCGGCCCGCTCGGCAAGATCTGTAGCTTCACCCATGATGTCAACCTAAGTTGACGGCACCCACTCCGTCAACCTTCATTGACAACCAAAACGGCGGGCCTGAGGCAAAGCCCCAAACCCGCCGCAAGGCGCAATCACCGCACCCGGCACCGTCAGTTGGTGAGCACGATCTTCCCGAACTGCTCCCCCGACGCCAGGCGCTCGAAGCCCTCACGGGCCCGCTCCATGGGCAGCACCTCGTCGATCACCGGCCGCACACCCGTCGCGGCACAGAAGGCAAGCAGATCCTCGAGCTCGTCCTTCGTCCCCATGGTGGACCCGACGACCTTCAACTCCAGGAAGAAGATCCGGGTGAGTTCGGCATGCGAGGGCCGATCCCCACTCGTGGCACCGGAAATGACCAGCGTGCCCCCGGGCTTCAGCGACTTCACGGAGTGCGACCAGGTAGCGGCACCGACGGTCTCGATCACGGCATCGACCCGCTCCGGCAGCCGAGCCCCGGACTCCACGGCCTCCACGGCCCCCAGCTCCAAGGCCCGCTTCCGCTTGGCCTCATCCCGACTGGTGGCGAAGACCCGCAGCCCCGCGGCCTTGCCGAGCACGATGGCAGCGGTGGCCACGCCACCCCCGGCCCCCTGCACGAGCACGGAATCCCCCGGCCGTACCCCCGCGTTCGTGAACAGCATCCGATACGCGGTCAGCCAAGCCGTCGGCAAACAGGCCGCCTCCTCGAAGGAGAGCTCCTTGGGCTTGGGAAGAACGTTCCACGTAGGCACGGCGACCCGCTCCGCGAACGTCCCCTGGTACTGCTCGGTGAGGATGGACCGAGGCTCCCTGGGCCCCACCCCATGCCCACTCTGTCCGATCACAGAGTGCAGGACGACCTCATTGCCGTCCTCATCGATCCCGGCCGCATCGCAGCCAAGGATCATCGGCAACCGTTCCTCGGGCAGACCCACGCCCCGCAGGGACCAGAGATCGTGATGATTGAGCGAGGCGGCCTTGACGTTGACGGTACTCCAACCGGCGCGGGCCTCAGGAGCCGGACGCTCCCCCAACTCCAGTCCGGAGAGCGGCTCGTCGCGGTCGATTCGGGCGGCATAGACAGCGAACATGACCTTGACGATAGGCTCCCCCGCCGCCCGACGAAACCACAGCGCCCTGTGAGACACGCCCGCTTGACGGGGCACACAACGTGAGGTGGCCCGTCCGGGCAGCCGCGTACGGCCCCGACCCACCCACCGGCCGAACCGCGCTACGCGAACCCCCACACACCGCAACGGGCCGCCGCAGGCACCTCAGGGGCGCGGGGCTGTGTTGAATGTGCGGCTACCGCCGCGTGGGCGCGACCAGCCCCCGCCCACCGCAACGGGCCGCCGCAGGCACCCACCCGACCAACCGCCGGAGGCACCCGCAGGCACCCCCACGCCCCCCGGCGCCCAGGCCCACCCGATCAGCCGCCCCCCCAGACAAAGAAGATGGCCCCGCCGTCCCCGGCGGGGCCACTCATCTCAGCTCAGCTCAGCTCAGCTCAACGTCACCGCCGAGCAACACCCTCCGCCCGAGCCGCCGCAGCCACCGCAGCCGTAACCGCCGGCGCCACCCGCTCGTCGAACGGCGACGGAATGACATAGTCCGCGGCGAGGTCGTCCCCCACCACAGCCGCCAACGCCTCAGCCGCAGCGATCTTCATGCCCTCGGTGATCCGGGACGCCCGCACCTGAAGCGCCCCCGCGAAGATCCCCGGAAACGCCAGCACGTTGTTGATCTGGTTCGGGAAGTCGGACCGCCCGGTCGCCACGACCGCCGCGTACTTGTGCGCGACGTGGGGATGCACCTCCGGGTTCGGGTTGGCCATGGCGAACACGAACGCGCCCTCGGCCATGGAGGCGACAGCCTCCTCCGGCACCGTCCCACCGGAAACTCCGATGAAGACGTCGGCACCCTCCAGGGCCGCCTCCAGCGACCCGGTGATGCCCGCCTTGTTCGTGAACCCGGCAAGCTCCCGCTTGACCGACGTCAGATCGTCCCGGTCGGCCGACACGATGCCCTTGCGGTCGGCCACCGCGACGTCCCCGATCCCGGCCTCGACCAGCATCTTCGCGATGGCGACACCAGCCGCCCCGGCCCCCGAGATCACGGCTCGCAGATCCCCGAGACCCTTCCCGGTCAGCCGCGCAGCGTTCCGCAGCGCGGCCAGCGTCACGACGGCCGTACCGTGCTGGTCGTCGTGGAAGACCGGAATGTCCAGCCGCTCCTGCAGCTTCCGCTCGATCTCGAAGCACCGGGGCGCCGAGATGTCCTCCAGGTTCACACCACCGAAGGACGGCGCGAGCCGCACCACGGTCTCGACGATCTCGTCGACGCCGGTGCAGGCGAGAGCGATCGGCACGGCGTCGACGCCGCCGAACTGCTTGAACAGAATCGCCTTCCCCTCCATCACCGGAAGGGAGGCCTCGGGCCCGATGTCCCCGAGTCCGAGAACGGCCGTGCCGTCGGTCACGACGGCGACGACGGAGGACTTCCACGTGTAGTCGTGCACGAGCTCCGGCTGCTCGGCAATCGCGCTGCACACCTTCGCGACGCCGGGCGTGTACGCCAGGGACAGGTCGTCCTTGTCCCGGACCGGCACGGTGGCCTGCACGGCCATCTTGCCGCCACGGTGCAGCGCGAACGCCGGATCGAAGGAATCGAGGGGCTCGACCCCGCCGTCCTGATCGGTATTGCCGCCGCTGCGAGGATTGACGATCTCCGCTGCCACTTTGTCTGACCCCTTAAGTGTTCATGGTTTGAGGGTGGGACCACTCCTGGTGAGAAGTGGGCGGGACCGCGTATGACCCTGCTCGTTGATACGTGCGACGTACGACGTACGGGCACATACGCGACGGGCGCGCCGCACACGCGCCCTGAGCCCCGGATGAGGGGTGTAAAGAACCTTCTTACCGGACGGACGGCGCCGACGACGAGTCCAATACGTGCAAGATCACATGACGGAAGGGGAAACACGCACGCGGACGACACGAATCGGACACGAGCCGATGACGGTACCGGTGTGATTCGTGGCCAAATAAGCGGACAATCAACGATAGAAACCGCAACCGACCACCGTCACCCGCAAACCCGACCCACGATTGACCCGCGATCGGCCCAGAACCGGCGATATACCGAAGATCTTCCGGCCGGAAGGACTGATTCCCGCAGAAGGTGCGGTCAGGATGTCCGACCTGAGGCGGTTCGGAAGTCACCCGTTATCCGATTTTGACATCACGGGCGCCCTGAATGCCTAAGTCCGAATGGCAAGATGCCGTAATCACACGAGGTCGCGGCACTCGAAGGTGTGTGCTCTCGTCGACCTAGGAAAACAAGGCACCCGGCCGAGTCCATCGGCGGGCGCCCGCCCCATCGGCAACTCCACCCATCCGCCGGAGGAACCCACCATGACCGCAAGCTCCACCCGTCGTACGACCGCCACGCGCTCCCGGCTGGCAGCGGTCGGCTCGATCGCGGTCGCAGGCGCCCTGATTCTCACCGGCTGCGGTGACCAGACGAACGACAGCGGCGGCAGCGCCAACGAGACGGGGAAGTCGAGTGCCGCCCCGCTGTTCGACAAGCTGCCCAAGAAGATCCAGGACGCCGGCGTCATCAAGGCCGGCACGAACGCCGAGTACGCCCCGATGGAGTTCCAGGAGGGCGGCAAGATCGTCGGCGTCGACCCCGACATCGCCGCCGCGCTGGGCGAGAAGCTGGGCGTGGAGTTCCAGTTCACCTCCGGCTCCTTCGACGGCCTGATCACCGCCCTGAACTCGGGCCGCTACGACGTCGCCATGTCCTCCATCACGGACACCCCGCAGCGCCAGGAGGGCCTGGACGACAAGGGCAAGAAGCTCGGCCCGGGTGTCGACTTCGTCGACTACTTCACGGCCGGCACCGCCGTGTACGTCCAGAAGGGCAACCCGAAGAAGATCAACTCGATCGAGGACCTCTGCGGTCAGACGGCGGCCGTGCAGCGCGGCACGACGTACGAGAAGGCGCTGCAGACCCAGTCCAAGGCCTGCACGGACGACGGCAAGAAGAAGATCAACATCGAGTCGTTCGAGAACGACACCGAGGCCCAGACCCGTGTGAAGTCGGGCGGCGCGGTCGCCGGCGTCAACGACTACCCGGTGGCCGTGGACCTGGCCCGCAAGTCCGGCGGCGGCAACGATTTCGAGGTCGTCGGCGAGCAGGTCGACGCCGGTCCGTTCGGCATCGCGGTGAACAAGGACAACAAGGAGCTCACCGCGGCCCTCGAAGAGGCCGTCAACGCCATCATCGAGGACGGTACGTACAAGAAGATCCTCGAGAAGTGGGGCGCCGAGTCCGGCGCGATCGACAAGGCCGCGATCAACGGCGGCAAGTGACCGTCCCGGGCAAGCACTGAAGGGCAGTCACAGTGACTGACAAGTTCGACAAGGAGCCGGCCGACGCGAAGCCGTCGGCCGCCGTCTCCAAGGAGGGCGGGGCCATCCCGCCCGAGGCGATCAAGGCCATTCCGGTACGGCACTACGGCCGCTGGGTCAGCGGTGTCATCGTGCTGGCCCTGGTGGCGCTGCTCGTCAACGCCTTCGCCACCGCCGAGAAGATCCAGTGGAACGCCGTCGGCGACTACGTCTTCGACTCCACGGTTCTCGCCGGTGCCGGCCGCACCCTGCTGATCAGCGTCCTGGCGATGGTCATGGGTGTGGTCCTGGGCGTGATCCTGGCCGTGATGCGGCTCTCCAAGAACCCGGTGACGAGCTGGGTGGCCTGGGTCTACATCTGGTTCTTCCGCGGTACGCCGGTCTACGTCCAGCTCCTCCTCTGGTTCAACCTGGCGCTGATCTTCCCGGTCCTGAATCTCGGTCCGATCTACAAGGACGAGATGGTCGACGTCATGACCCCGTTCATGGCCGCCCTGCTGGGCCTGGGCCTGAACGAGGCGGCGTACATGGCGGAGATCTGCCGCGCCGGTCTGATGGCCGTCGACGAGGGCCAGACCGAGGCCTCGCACGCGCTCGGCATGAGCCACGCGAAGACCCTGCGCCGGATCGTGATCCCGCAGGCGATGCGGGTGATCGTGCCGCCGACCGGCAACGAGTTCATCAACATGTTGAAGACCTCGTCGCTGGTGTACGCGGTGACGTACAACGAACTGCTGCGCGCCACCTCCACGATCGGCTCCACGTCGTACGCCGTGATGGAGATGCTGTTCGTGGCGTGCATCTGGTACCTGGTCATGACCAGCGTGTTCAGCGTCTTCCAGTACTACCTGGAGCGTCGTTACGCCCGGGGCTCGACGCGGAACCTGCCGCCGACGCCGTGGCAGAGGATCAAGGTCAACATGATGGCCTTCAGCCGCGAAAGGGGCAGTTCGGTATGACGGCCATGGTGAAGGCCGAGGGCGTCCACAAGTCCTTCGGCCCCGTACAGGTCCTCCAGGGCATCGACCTGGAGGTGCAGACCGGCGAGGTGTTCTGCCTCATCGGCCCGTCCGGCTCCGGCAAGTCGACGTTTCTGCGGTGCATCAACCACCTGGAGAAGATCAACGCCGGTCGGCTGTACGTCGACGGTGAGCTGGTCGGCTACCGCCAGAAGGGCGACAAGCTGTACGAGCTCAAGGACAGCGAGGTCGCGCAGCAGCGGCGGGACATCGGCATGGTGTTCCAGCGGTTCAACCTGTTCCCGCACATGACAGCCGCGGAGAACGTCATGGAGGCGCCGATCCAGGTCAAGGGCGTGAGCAAGGCCCAGGCCAAGGAGCGGGCGCGGGAGCTGCTGGACCGTGTCGGCCTGGCCGACAAGGCCGGCAACTACCCCGCACAGCTCTCCGGCGGCCAGCAGCAGCGCGTGGCCATCGCCCGGGCGCTGGCGATGGACCCGAAGCTGATGCTCTTCGACGAGCCGACCTCGGCCCTCGACCCGGAGCTGGTCGGTGACGTCCTCGACGTCATGCGCGACCTGGCCGAGTCCGGCATGACGATGGTCGTCGTCACCCACGAGATGGGCTTCGCCCGCGAGGTCGGCGACAGCCTGGTCTTCATGGACGGCGGCGTGGTCGTCGAGTCCGGCGACCCCCGCGAGGTCCTGACCAACCCGCAGCACGAGCGGACGCAGGCCTTCCTGTCCAAGGTGCTCTGACGGTACGACGCTGAAGGGGCGGTACGAGATCCTCGTACCGCCCCTTCGCCATGTCCGCCCCCCGCGCCTTGTGCCGCCCCTACGGCAACGGCTCGGGCGACATCACCACGTCACGCAACTGGCCCGCCGTCGGTTGAGGGCCCCGCTCACTTCAGCGCCAGCAACAGCGTGTCCGAAGGCGAGCACCAGACCGGCCGGGCCTCCCCGAAGCCCCTCTCGCGGAGCACGCGTGCGTGCCATGCGGCGGACGGCATGTCGCCTTCGGCGTGCTCGCCGTAGATGGCGAAGCGCCTGGCCGTGGGTTCGGCGAGGACCGGGTCCTGCGCCGCCAGCTGCCACCACTCGGACCAGTCGAGGGCGCCGTCCGCCTTGGCCTGATCCATGCGGGCGTGGCGCAGCGCGCGCTCCGCCGCGTTGATCCGGGGCGTCGAGTCGTCGATCATGTGGTCCGCGTTCAGGAACACACCACCGTCGCGGACGAGCTCCGCGACCTGACCGTAGAGGGCCGCGAGGGGTTCACGGTGCAGCCAGTGCAGGGCCGTGGCGGTCAGGACGGCGTCGTACGAGTCGTACGGCAGCTCCGCCGGCCAGTCGGGGTCCTTGAGGTCGGCCGTGACGAAGGAGACCCGCTCGTCGTCCGCGAAGGTGCCCTCGGCGATGGCGAGGAGGGCGGGGTCGAGGTCGACGCCCGTGCTGGTGGCAGCCGGGAACCGCGCGAACAGCCGAGCCGTGATACTTCCCGTGCCGCACGCGAGATCGAGCACGCGCGGGGCGGGGCCGACGAGGGCCTCGACCATGTCGAGCATGATCCGGAAGCGTTCCTCGCGGTCGGGCATGTACCACTCCTGCTGCCGGTCCCAGCTCTTCTGCCAGGCGGCCCAGTCGGCTCCGGTCGTGGTGGTGATGTCCGTGTCCGTCATGGAACCCCTCCATCGCGCAAGTCACGTAATACCCTGGAAGCACGATCAGCTGTTACCCGACCGCATCACGACGATAGAACGCCTCCGTAAGGACTACAAGTGGAACTGGCCTATTACTCGGATTACGCCGTACGACTCGTCAACACCGAGGACCCGGCCCGGGGGAAGGACTCGCTGACCTCGGTCGAGGCCGTCCGCGATCTGTTCGGCGTCAACCAGGAGGCGGCCCGCCGCGCCACCGACGGGGACGTCACCCGCTTCCGCTCGGTGCGGGCACGGCTGAGGGCGGTCTTCGAGGCGGCGGACCAGGGCGACGAGGCGATGGCGGTGAACCTGCTGAACGCCCTCCTGCTGGAGTTCCCGGTGAGCCCGCAGATCTCCGGCCACAACTTCCGGGACGACGACGGCCGCCCCCTGTGGCACATGCACCTGGCGGACCACCCGTCGAACGCCACCGCGGGCTACACGGCCATCGCGGCGATGGGCCTGGCCTTCCACCTCACCGAGTACGGCGTGGACCGCCTGGGCCTGTGCGAGGCCTCCCCGTGCCGCAACGCCTACCTCGACACGTCCACCAACCGCTCCCGGCGCTACTGCTCGGACCGCTGCGCGACCCGCGCCAACGTGGCCGCCTACCGCGCCCGCAAGCGCCTGGAGGCCGACCGGTCGGCGAAGACGGGCCGCACGGCCGACAGCGCCCAGCGCGCCACCGCGAACGGCGAGCGCTGACCCGGCTTGCGCGGCCGGTAGCGCAGCCGGACCCGGCCCAGGATCAGCTCGTCGGGCACGACGCCGTAGTCGGTGCTGTCCCCGGCGGCGTACGCGTTGTCGCCGAGCACCCACCAGCCGCCCTCACGCCGCTCCGCGGCCCGCTTGACGACGAGCAGGTCCTGCTGGAAGGGATGCCGCAGCACCACCACGGCCCCGGGCCTGATCCGACCCCGGTGCCACACCACGAGCAGGTCGCCGTGATAGAGCGTGGGCACCATCGACGGCCCCGTCACCTCGGCCCACCCGAAGGGCTGAGCGGCCCGCCCGCGCTCGGCGTCCTGCGACAACTCCGGCATCCCCGGCACCTCCCCGGTACTGTCCTCCACCAGTCTCAGTCTGACCCTGGACTTTTGTCCTAAGCCCATGGGGGCACTCGCGAAAACCCGTCTCGCAGGGAGTAATGTCCCACCTGAGAAGACGATCACGAGGAAGGAATGCTCCATGCTTTCCCGCCTGTTTGCCCCCAAGGTCAAGGTCAGCGCACACTGCGACCTGCCCTGCGGTGTGTACGACCCGGCCCAGGCCCGCATCGAGGCGGAGTCGGTGAAGGCCGTCCAGGAGAAGATGGCCGCCAACGACGACCCGCACTTCCAGGCGCGTGCCACCGTCATCAAGGAGCAGCGCGCCGAGCTCGCAAAGCACCACGTCTCGGTGCTCTGGAGCGACTACTTCAAGCCCCCGCACTTCGAGAAGTACCCGGAGCTGCACCAGCTGGTCAACGACGCCCTGAAGGCCCTCTCGGCCGCCAAGGGCTCCACCGACCCGGCCACCGGTCAGAAGGCTCTGGACTACATCGCCCAGATCGACAAGATCTTCTGGGAGACCAAGAAGGCTTGATCTTCGATCATGCCTTTTGACCTGCGATTTCCTTGGTCGCCTGGTCATTTTGCCCGCACCCGGCCCGCTGGCCGCCGAGAACGGCGTCCATGACGGTCCGGGTGCGGTCTTGTTCGCCCCCCGCGGTCAGCCGCCTCGAAGTCGTCCGCTCATCAGGGTTCGCGCGGCCCGTACACCGCGCCGGCGGCTCCGGCGGAGAGGGCCCAGTAGCGGTCGCCGTAGGACCAATGCCACCACTCGGTGGGGTAGTTCACCAGGCCCGCCGCGGTGAGTGCGGCGCCGAGGACCCTCCGGTTGGCCCGTGCCTCGGAGGCGATGTTGC
Source organism: Streptomyces sp. V4I8 (assembly GCF_041261225.1). Classification (GTDB taxonomy): domain Bacteria; phylum Actinomycetota; class Actinomycetes; order Streptomycetales; family Streptomycetaceae; genus Streptomyces. Next base: position 6,793,980 of record NZ_JBGCCN010000001.1, on the reverse strand, counting down.
CGGCGGCCGTGTAGCAGGCGCCGTCGCTGTCCTCCGGGTTCGCGTTCAGGCGAGTTCCCATGTCGAGTTCGTGCCCGTCGGCGGAGATCAGAGTGAGGTCCACCGCGGCGCCGGCGCTGTGCGGCGCGATCTCCGGTGGCGATACGTAACGGCTCGCGGCGTCACGTACCCGCGTCGGCGACCAGTCCGGATTGTCGGCGCGCAGTCGGCCGGCGTACTCCTCGAAGTAGGCGCGCTGCAGCGCGGGCGGCCGGTACCCCTCGACCAGCAGCAGACGGATGCCGTCCGGGAGCAGCGTCTGAGCCTTCAGCAGACGCATCAGCACCCCTTCTCGCAGATGCGCGAAAGCCCCTGCCCGATCGGCCCTGCGAGAGTCCACTGCCAGGGCGTCGTGGAGCCGGACGTCAACGAGTGGTTCGCCGCAGTCGGCCACCGGGATGGCAGCGATCTTCGGATCTGACATCAGCACGATCTCACTCATGGGGCGATCATCGCCGACCATCCCCCTCGGCGGAGGCGAATGCCCGGACGTCCACGCAGACTTGAGTCTCCCGCAGGGGGAGACACGAAGGTGAGGTCATGCACGACGGCACCCTTTACTCGATCGGTGAGCTGGCCCGCCGTACGGGGCTGACGGTGAAGACGATCCGCTTCTACTCCGATCGCGGCATCGTGGCGCCGGCCGACCGTACGCCCGCCGGTTATCGCCGCTACGGCCCTGATGCCGTGTCCCGGCTGGCCCTTGTACGGACGTTGCGCGAACTGGGGCTCGGACTCGACGTGATCCGGCGCGTCGTGGACCGGGAACTGACGCTCGGCCAGGTCGCCGCGGAACACGCCGCCGCACTTGACGTACAGATCGGCGTCCTGCGTCTGCGACGGGCGGTGCTGACCGCCGCCGCCCGTCGCGGACCCACCTTTGAGGAGATGGAACTCATGCACGAGCTGGCCCTGCTGTCGCATTCCGAGAAGCGGCGGTTGGTCGACGACTTCCTCGGCGCCGTCTTCGAGGGTCCTCAGGCCCGCTCCGGCCAGGCCGCGGCGGCGCAGCGTTCGATGACGCCCGAGCTGCCCGACAGTCCTACGGAGGAACAGGTCGCGGCGTGGGTGGAGTTGGCCGAGCTTTCCCTCGACGCCGACTTTCGCGCCTGTGTGCGACGTATGGCCCGGAGCACCGCGGACGACCTGCCCGACGGCGGCGCCACGCCACCGCGCCCGGACGTCGCCGCGCTCACCCGTGACATCGCGCGATCCGCCGTCGCGTCCGGCGTCAGCCCCGAATCACCGCAGGCGGACCCCGTCGTCGCGGCCCTCGTCGCCCGGTGCGCGGCCGCCCACCGTCACCCCGACTCCGCCGAACCGCAGCGGTGGCTGCTGCGGCGCCTGGAGGCGGCGAACGACCCGCGCAGGGACCGGTACTTCCACCTGCTCGCCCTGATCAACGGCTGGCCGCCCCCGGAACCGCTGGCTCCGGTGATCGGCTGGGCCGTCACGGCGCTGCGCACCCGGACGGCACGCTGACGCGACCGACAGCCGCCGGGACTTCAAGGTTCCCTGAATCCCCGGTGATTGTGCTCACGCCACAACCAGTGGCTACGGCCGATCCCGTGCCGTAGGTTTTGGCAGGTCCACCACCCCGGCCGACCTGCGGGGCGGGTGGCACACGGGGGAAGGTGAGCAACGCTCGGAGCCCGGCTCGGCCTCTGCGGTCGAGACGTTCTTCGGCGTGCTCCGCGACAGCGGGCGAGTGGGGACCACATCAGGGGACCGCATCACCCGGCGCCGGGCCTGCCCCCGCCGGACGGAATGCCGATCCCCCTGGAGAAACCCTGCGCCGCCGCCTGCCGCTCTGGCCGATCCCGCTGCTGTGGACCCTCGCCCTCGGGCTCTGGGGGCTGTCCCGGCAGCACAGTGTGTGGCGGGACGAGGCCGCGACCTGGCAGGTGGCCCGGCGGTCCGTCGCCGACATCTGGCACATGCTGGGACAGGTCGACGCCGTGCACGGCCTCTACTACCTGCTGATGCACGGGATCTTCGAGTGGTTCGGGGCGGGCACCACGGCCCTGCGGCTGCCCTCCGTGCTGGCCATGGCGGTGGCCGCGGTCTGTGTGACGGTCATCGGCCATCGGCTGGCCGGGCTCTGGGCGGGCCTGGCGGGAGGACTGGCCCTCGGGCTGCTTCCGGCCGTTCAGTTCCATCTGCAGGAGGGCCGTCCCTACGCGCTGATCACGGCCGGAGCCGGGATCGCGACCCTGTTGCTGGTGACCGCCCTGGAAGGGCACGGCCGAGCGGCGCACTGGGCCGCGTACGGCGGCACGGTCGCGGTCTGCGGGCTGCTGAACTGGCTGTCCCTGCTGATCCTGCCCGCCCATCTGGCGACCCTGCTCTGGGTGCGGGCCCGGCGCCGCACCTGGACCTGCTGGACGGTGGCCGCGACGGTCGCCGTGGCGGTCGTACTGCCGCTGATCCTGTTCAGCCGGAGCCAGGCCGACCAGGTGTCCTGGATCCCGCCGCTGACCTGGCACATGCTGATCGGCCCGGCGGTCCTGCTGACGATCGGCGGACTCGGGTCCCTGCTGGACCGGCCGCACGCGGGGCGGTTGTCGGTGGCCGCCGTCGGGCTGCCGCTGCTGGCGGTGCCTCAGCTCGGTCTCGTCGGGCTCTCCCTGGTCCGGCCGCTCTTCCTGGACCGCTACGTGCTGTTCAGCATGCTCGGGCTGGCGCTGCTGATCGGCACGGCGCTGGGCGGGGCCGTACGGGCGCTCCGGCCGCGCTTCCCGAGGGCGGCGCCCTGGCTCGTCCCGTTCGTGGTCACCGTGGCGGTCGTCGCCCTGTTGCCGCAGTCGCTGGCCAAGCGGTCGCCGTCGAGCCGGGTGGACGACGTCCTGGCGGTGGCGGCCGATGTACGGCGGCTGAAGCAGAGCGGGGACGCGGTGGTCTTCATACCGGCGGCCCGGCGCGACACCGCGCTGGTCTCCCCCGACGACTTCGCCGGGCTGGACGACATCGCGCTGGCGGAGGGCCCGGTGGCGTCGGGGACGCTGAAGGGCGAGGAGGCGGGTCCGGCCCGGATACGGAACGCCATGCTGGCGCGACAGCGCATACTCCTGGTCACCGATGTGCCCGCGGTGGCACGGCCCGTGTCCGCCGAGCGGGACAAGACGAAGGCCGCTGTGCTGAAGGAGCACTTCAGGGTGGTGGCGGACATACAGGTCCGTGGGCGACGCGTGACGGCGTACGAACGGCTCTGAGCTGCGATCAGCCCACGATCAGCTGTGATCAGTTGCCATCAGCTGCCATCAGGTGCGGTCAATCAGCGCACAGGGCCCGGGCGGTTCGCCGGCCGGGCCCCGTGCCTCGGGATCGTCAGTGGAACTGCGGCACGATCAGATAGATCCCGTACACCACCACCGCCGCGCAGGCGACGAAGCACAGACCGGCCTGCGCGAGGCCCACGGTGGAGGTGCCGCCGCCCTCCTCACGCGTCCCTTCATGGCGGGCCAGACCCAGCACGCCGAGCGCGAACACGGTGACCACGGCCACGGTCACGGCGAGGCTCACCGCGGCGACCTGGCCGAGTGCGGTCCAGTCGAGGTTCATGATGTGAACTCCCCTTGTCTCAGGCGGCCTCAGCGGCCATGTCTCAGGCGGCCGTGCCGACCTTCGTCGGCTCCGTGCCGCGGATCGTGACCTCGTGGGCGTCGTTGACGTTGTGCGCGGACACCGGGTTGCGGCGGGAGACGAGCACGATCCCGGCGGCGACGCCCGCGCCGACCAGTGCGACCACGGCCGTACCGACGTCGCCGCCGTGCTTGACCACGCTCGCCGAGACGCCGCCGACCAGTGCGGCCGCGGGCAGGGTGACCATCCAGGCCACGACCATGCGCCCGGCCACGCCCCAGCGGACCTCCGCCAGGCGGCGGCCCAGGCCCGCACCGAGGATGCTGCCCGAGGCGACCTGCGTGGTGGACAGGGCGAAGCCCAGGTGGGCCGAGGTGAGGATGACCGTCGTGGAGGCCGTCTCGGCGGCGAAGCCCTGCGGGGACTGGATCTCCGTCAGGCCCTTGCCCATCGTGCGGATGATCCGCCAGCCGCCGAGGTAGGTGCCGAGGCCGATGGCCAGGCCGGCCGAGGCGATCACCCAGAAGGGCGGGCCCGCGTCGTGGCCCAGCGCACCCGCCGAGATCAGGGTCAGCGTGATGACGCCCATCGTCTTCTGCGCGTCGTTGGTGCCGTGCGCCAGGGACACGAGCGAGGCCGAGGCGATCTGGCCGACGCGGAAGCCCTTGGTGACGGACTGGCTGCGGGCGCGGGCGGTGAGCTTGTACGCCAGGTAGGTGGCCAGCAGCGCCGCGACCCCCGCCACGATCGGCGAGGCCACCGCCGGGACCAGCACCTTCTCGACAACCTTGTCGAAGTGCACGCCATGCGCCCCCGCGCCCACCCAGACGGCCCCGATCAGCCCGCCGAACAGCGCGTGCGACGAGCTGGACGGCAGCCCGACCAGCCAGGTGAGCAGATTCCACAGGATGGCCCCGACGAGCCCGGCGAAGATCATGCCCGGGCTGACGAGTGTGTCGTCCACGATGCCGCCGGAGATCGTCTTGGCGACCTCGGTGGACAGGAAGGCGCCGACGACGTTCAAGATGCCGCTGATGAGCACGGCCGTTCTCGGTTTGAGCGCCCCCGTGGCGATGGACGTGGCCATCGCGTTCGCCGTGTCGTGGAATCCGTTGGTGAAGTCGAAGGCAAGGGCCGTCACGATGACGACCGCCACCAGGAACGTGATGTGGTCCATTCCCCAATGCAAACAAGCCCGGGCCAATTCGCGGCGAACCGACGGCAAAGCGTGTCCAGGAGTCGGCGCGCGGTCGGTAAGGGTCCTGCGAAGCCGCGGTGGCGACCCCGGAGGGTGCCGTACAGCTACGGCATGCGGCTGCGGCAGGCGCCTGTGACGGCGGCCGGGTCCGCGCACGCGCACGGGCTGCCGGCAGATCTACGATCGCCCCATGAGCATCCGCTGGACCTACGCCTTCGTCGACCGCCCCGCCGCGTCCTTCTCCCGGGCCCACGCGTTCTGGACCGCGGTGACGGACACGCGGCTGTCCGAATTCCGGGGTGAGCGGGGGGAGTTCGTGACGCTGGTGCCGGGCGGCGCCGCCGACGCCTGCGTGAAGGTCCAGGGTGTCGACTCGGGCGCCGGTGGCGCGCATCTCGACTTCGCCGTGGACGACGTACCGGAATTCGTGGAGTCGGCGCTGCGGCGGGGTGCGGGGATCGCCGTCGAGCACGAGGGGTGGGCCGTACTGCGCTCGCCCGCCGGGCAGTTGTTCTGTGCCGTGCCCTGGCACGGGGAGTCGGTACGGCCACCCGTGGTGCGCGGCAGCCGGCTCGACCAGGTGTGCATCGATGTGCCGCCCTCGCTGTACGACGCCGAAGTCGCCTTCTGGAGCGCCCTGTTGGCCGACTGGGCGTCGGCGCCCGGCTCCCGGCCCGAGTTCCATGTGCTCAAGCCGCCGGCCGGGCTGCCCGTCCGCATCCTGCTCCAGCGGCTCGGCGAGGAGCGGCGCGGAGAGGGGCTGCCCGGCGGGGAGCGGCCCGCGTCCGCCCATCTGGACCTCGCCTGCGCGGACATCGCGGCGACCCGCGCCCGACACGAGGAGCTGGGCGCGTCCCTCGTCGCCCCGGGCGCCCACTGGACGGTGATGCGCGATCCGGCGGGCGGCACCTACTGCCTGACGGGACGGGATCCGGAGACGGGCGGACTGCCCGGACAGCGCTGAGCAGGTCGGGCGACGGCCCGTCGCGGCACTCCCCGCGAGCCGCCCGGGCGGCGCCCCGTCACCCCCACGGCACCGTCATGCCCACGGCCGCGTCACCCCCACGGCTCCACCTCCACCACCGCCTCCACCGGAATCGGCCCGTACACATGGGGGAACTCCTCGCCCCCGGGCTCCGGCGCCTCGTACTTCAGGGGCACATCGAGCCGCGCGGGGTCCACGACCAGCACCACGAGTTCGTCGGGGCCGTCGTAGGAGCCGTACAGGAAGGCGGCGACGGCCGGGAGCTGGGCGCGGGTCGAGCAGTGGATGAAGCCCTCCTCCTGGAGGGTGCGGCCACGCGTCGACATCTCGTACGTGCCCCGCTCGCGGGCCGCGTCCCACAGGGAGCGCTCGGTGATGTGGAGGATGAACGTCCGTTCGGGCATGGACCCACGCTACGGCCTCAACCGTGCCGCCCGCGCGTGCAAATAGCGCTGCTCCGGCAGGCTCAGGGTCTTGGCGGCCGCGGATTCGTAGGCGGCGCGGGCCTCGTCGTGCGCGCCCGCCCGCTCCAGGAGGTGGCCGCGGACCGCGTCCAGGCGGTGCCCGGAACCCAACTCGCCCTCCAGCGCGTCCAGTTCGGCCAGTCCCGCGCGGGGCCCCTGGACCATGGCCACGGCGACCGCGCGGTTGAGGCGCTCGACGGGCCCGGGGACGAGGCGTACGAGGATGTCGTAGAGGCCGAGGATCTCCTGCCAGTCGGTCGCCTGCGCGGAGGGCGCCTCGTCGTGCACGGCGGCGATGGCGGCGCGCAGCTGGTACGGGCCGGCGCGGCCCCGGGAGAGGGCGCCGGTGACCAGGGCGACGCCCTCGTCGATCGCGGCCTTGTCCCAGCGGTCGCGGTCCTGCTCGTCCAGGGGGACGAGCTCGCCGTGCGGGCCGGTGCGCGCGTCGCGGCGGGCGTCGGTGAGCAGCATCAGGGCGAGCAGGCCGGCCACCTCGCCGTGGTCGGGGAGGAGCCGCTGGACCTCGCGGGTCAGCCGGATCGCCTCGCCGGCGAGGTCCCTGCGCTGGAGGCTCGCGCCCGAGGTCGCCGTATAGCCCTCGTTGAAGATCAGGTACAGCGTCTGGAGAACCGCGGGCAGCCGGTCCTCCCAGTGGTCGGGGCGCCCGAAGCGCACACCGCGGACCTTCTGCTTGGCCCGGCTGATGCGCTGGGCCATGGTCGCCTCGGGGACCAGATACGCGCGGGCGATCTCCGCCGTGGTCAGGCCGCCGACCGCGCGCAGGGTCAGGGCGACCTGGGCGGGCGGGGTCAGGTTCGGGTGGCAGCACAGGAAGAGCAGGGTGAGGGTGTCGTCCTCGCGGGGAGCGCGGTCCGCGCCCGGCGGCGGTGCGGTGAAGGCGTCCCGTGGCGACAGCGCCGCGACCTTCTCCTCCCGGGCCCGGCGCGCCTCCTCCGCGCGCAGGGCGTCGGTCAGCCGGCGCGCGGCGACCTTGATCAGCCAGCCGCGCGGATTGTCGGGGACGCCGGCCCGCGGCCACTGCTCGGCCGCCGCGAGCAGCGCCTCCTGTACGGCCTCCTCGGCGGTGTCGAAGTGGCCGTACCGCCGCACCAGCGCGCCGAGGACCTGCGGCGCGTGACGGCGCAGCAGGTCCTCGGTCTGGGGCGTGACGCTCATGTCGGGTGTGGCGCTCCCGCGGGGCTCGTACGGCTCAGATGTCCCCGGAGCCGTCGTCGATGGGCCGGATCACCACCGGGTAGACGGGGGCTCCGGCGGGCTGGGGGCACTGGAGGACGCGCTCGGCGATCTCCGTGACCCGCTCCAGGCTCGCGCAGTCCAGCACCCAGTAGCCGGCCAGCAGCTCCTTGGTCTCGCTGTACGGCCCGTCGGTGATCACTGCCTTGCCGTCGTCGCCCAGGGTGACGTGCCGGGTCTTCGCGGGTTCGGCCAGGCCCTGCCCGTCGACCATCTCACCGGTCTCGGCGAGGTCGTTGTTGAGGTCGCTCATGAAGGCGTACATCGCCTGGACGTCCTCCTGGCTCCAGGCCACGGAGTGCTCGGACGCCTTGCCCTGCATCGCCTCGTAGTCCGCCTGCGTGCCCTGCACCATGACCAGGTACTTCATCAGTCCGCTCCTTCGGTTTCCGTCGGCTCGGGCCACCGTTTCGGTGGCTCTCACAGGGGACGTCGAAGCCGGGCCGGGATTCTCGACACGAGGGTCAGGAATTGTTCGCGGTGGGTGACCCGGGCTGCTCGTGGTGCTCGGGCTGTTCATGGTGCTCGGGCTGCTCGTGGTGCACGGGCCGCCCCCGCTGCTGGTGCTGCTTCTCGTGCTCGGCGTCGCCCCCGGCGTACGCGCCGCACTCGGGGTTCCGGCACGGTCCGGCCACCCAGGTGGGGACCCAGGCGCCCAGCGTCTTGTGGCGCCGGACGACCGTTTCGACGGACTGTCCGCAGTCGGGACAGAGGTGCGCTTCGCTGCCCATGCCCTCAGGGTAGGTCGGGAGACCGCTCAGCGCTTCCTGCTGTACGTACGAACCACGACGCCGTTGTCGAACGTCCGCGTCCCCTCGAGGGTGAACTCCGTGTGGGCGAAGTCCGCACCGAACATCGGCATGCCCGTGCCGTAGACGACGGGGTAGGTCTTGACGACCAGCTCGTCGATCTCGTCGAGCAGTTCGCCCGCGACCTGCGATCCGCCGCACAGGTAGATGCCCAAGCCGCCTTCCTCGGCCTTGAGTTCGCGCACCTTGGCGACCAGGTCGTCACCGATGATCTCGACGTGCGGGTCGGGTGACTCGGCCAGGGTGCGCGAGGCGACGTACTCGCGCAGATGGGCGAAGGGGCTGGTGATGCCCTCCTTCAAGGCCTCCTCGTAGCTGCCGCGGCCCTGGATGATCGTGTCGAACTTGGTGTTCGGTGCGTCGTCGGTGCCGATGGCCCGGCGCACATGGGTCGGATTGGTCTCCGGGTACTCGGTCGTGAGGTATTCGAAGAACTCCCCGACGACGAACGGGTACATGGACGAGGCATCGCCGCCCGGGTCCCCGATGAAGCCGTCGATCGAACAGGCGATGAGGTAGGTGAGCTTTCGCAAGCCGGTCTCTTTTCGTAGGCTGGTCAACCACTGCGGTTGTAGTGCTTCAGTTGTAGTACTTCGCTTGTAGTGGTTGCAAGCATATTTCCGGGACCGGTTGAAAGTGAGAGAGGGGATTCCGTAATGGCGGGCAATCCGGAGCGCCGGGCCGCACTCGTCGACGCGGGCGTCGAGGTGCTCGCCCGCGAGGGTGCGCGCGGGCTGACGTTCCGCGCGGTGGACGCCGAGGCCCAGGTGCCGGTCGGCACCGCCTCCAACTACTTCACCGGGCGCGACGACCTGCTCCGCCAGATCGACGCCCGGCTGCATGTGCGGCTGGCGCCCGACCCGGCGATGATCACCGAGTTGCTGACCCGACCCAAGGACCGCGCCCTGGTCACCGCCTTCATGCATGACCTGATGGCCCGCGCGACCCGCGACCGGACGGGCTATCTGGCCCTGCTGGAGATGCGCCTGGAGGCCACCCGGCGCCCCGGACTGCGCTCTTCCTTCACCCAGTCCGTGCGCGGCGATCTGGAGGAGGCCATCGAGTTCCACCGCGGCGCCGGGCTGCCCGGGGGCGACGAGGTCGTCACCGTGCTCTATCTCGCGATGCTCGGGCTGCTCCTGGAGCATCTGACGCTGCCGGACGTGCTGGAGGGCGTCCTGCCCGGGGTCGGCGTGCCGGAGGGCCTGGTGGAGCGGATCGCGGCGACGATCGTGCCCGAGAAGTAGGCCGAACCCCCGGGTTCAGCCGCGCGGCTCGCGCCACATAGGCCACATCCGCGGGCCCTCCGGGAGCTCGAGGGGCTGCCCCTTCAGCTCGAATCCGAGCCGCTCGTACAGCTTCCGGCTGCGGTCACTGCTCGCCTCCAGATAGGCGGGCAGGCCCTCCCGGTCGCAGCGGTCGAGGACCGCGTTCAGGAGCGCGGTGCCATGCCCCTCGCCCTGGTGCTCGGGCGCGGTCGCGATCATCCACAGGTATTCGTGCGCGCGGCCCACCGGGTGGATGCCGTCCGTCAGCCTGCCGATCAGCTCGACACGCTCGTTCTCCGGGTCGACGGCCTCCCGCAGCCGCGCGGGCCCTTCGTCGTCGTGGTCCGGCTCGTCGGCCGGCACCGATATCCACAGCGCGCACGCCGTGCCGTCCTCGGTGACGTCGATGCGGCCGACGGTGCGCACGATGTCGGTGAACGCGGCCATGAGCCTGGGGTGGGCGATACGGCGGTGCTCCTCGCCCGGGAACACCCAGCCACTGACCGGGTCGTCCTGGAAGGCCGCGTCCAGCAGCCGGACCACCAGCTCCCGGTCCTCGTCGCCCGCCGTCCGGATCGCCACGCCCATCTTCTCCCCGCCCCTTCGCGTCAACCGGCCTTGATCGTAGGGCGATGCGGACGCGCGTGCGGTCCGTGGACCGAGTTTGTCGAGATCCGATGGGTACACAGGGGCGGGCCCCGCACACCGTGGGGATGTGCGGGACCCGCCGGTCCGGAACCGCTCGGCGGCCGTACGGGGTCAGGAACCGTACGACCCCGGGGACTCCGGAGTCTTCACGACCGCAGGCCGCCGCGGCCTGAGCAGCACCGCCGACCGCCGCGACCTCAGCAGCACAGTCGGCTGCCGCGGCCTGAGGAACACCGCTGACCGCCGCGACCTGAGCGGCACGGCCGTCGGCTGCCGCGGCCTCAGTTGCTGCGCCGCGTCACGAACTCCGCCAGGGCCAGCAGTCCGCCCGCCTCCTCCGGGTCGGGCACCGCGCGGGCCAGTTCCTGCATGGCGTGGGCCATCCGCTCGGCGGCCTGAGTCTGCGCCCAGTCGCGGCCACCCGCTCGCTCGACGGCGAGCGCGGTGCGCTGCAGGTCCTCCTCGTCGTACGGCGCTTCGTACAGCGCGGCCAGCTCCGCCGCCGCCGGACCACCGGAGGTCAGCGCGGCGACGACCGGCAGGGACTTCTTGCGGGCGGCGAGGTCCGCGCCGGCCGGCTTGCCGGTGTGGCTCGGGTCGCCCCATATACCGATCACGTCGTCGATGAGCTGGAAGGCGAGCCCGGCCTCCCGGCCGAACGCGTCCAGCGCCGCCACGTCCTCGTCCGCCGCGCTCGCGTACAGCGCGCCGAGGGCGCAGGCGCACCCCAGCAGCGCGCCGGTCTTGGCCTCGGCCATGACGAGGACCTCGTCGAGGCCGACCTCGCCGGGGCCCCGCTTCTCCATCGCCGTGTCGGCCTGCTGGCCGGCGCACAGCTCGATGACGCAGGTCGCGAGGCGGGCGGCGGCCGCGGGGGACGCCGGGTGCGGGTCCTCGGCGAGCAGCCGCAGGGCCAGTGCCTGGAGGGCGTCCCCGGCGAGGATCGCGTCGGCGTCACCGAAGACGGTCCATGCGGTGGGCCGGTGTCTGCGGGTGGTGTCGCGGTCCATCACGTCGTCGTGCAGCAGCGTGAAGTTGTGGACCAGTTCGACCGCCACGGCCGCCCGTACGGCCGCCGCACGTGCCTTCGGTCCGCCGAGCGCGGCGGCCGCGGTGAGGACGAGGGCGGGGCGGATCGCCTTGCCCGCGTTGCCCGCCGCGGGAGTGCCGTCCTCGTGCTCCCAGCCGAAGTGGTAGCGCGCGATCCGGCGCAGGGAGGGCGGCAACGACTCGACGGCGGCGCGCAGTTCGGGGTCGACCGCGGCCCGGGCACGCTCCAGAATCACCGCCGCCTCGGGCCCGTCGAGCGGACCCGGACTGCCGTCCCCGTCGGTCGCGATGGGCCTCCGCCTTTCGGGTGTCTCGGTGGACGGCCGCGCCCTGGCGGGGCGCGCCTGCGTCTCCGTCATGAACTCACCCATGGCATCGCCCCGGAGAGTCGGCGGACAGTGGCCCTTCCGCTACGGCTTGGCACCTGCCCGAAGGGTCTACCCGCGGCCGGGACACCGGACACGGCGCCCCGCCGACGGGAGTTCGGGCGGAGAAGGGCCGGGCGGAGGGAGGCCGGGCGGAGGGAGGCCGGGCGGAGGGAGGCCGGGCGGGCAGGGTCACCGCCAGCGCCCGATCTCGACGTTCTCCAGCACACCGAGAGCGTCCGGCACCAGGACCGCGGCCGAGTAGTAGGCGGTCACCAGGTACTTGATGATGGCCTGTTCGTTGATGCCCATGAAGCGGCAGGACAGGCTCGGCTCGATCTCGTCCGGGATGCCCGCCTGCTGCAGCCCGATGACGCCCTGCTCCCCCTCGCCCGTACGCATGGCGATGATCGAGGTCGTACGGGTGTCGCTGACCGGGATCTTGTTGCACGGGAAGATCGGCACCCCGCGCCAGGTCGGGATGCGGTTGCCGGCCATCTCGATGGTCTCGGGCACGAGCCCGCGCTTGTTCAGCTCGCGCCCGAACGCGGAGATCGCGCGTGGGTGGGCGAGGAACAGCTTGGTGCCGCGCCGCCGGCAGAGCAGCTCGTCCATGTCGTCGGGGCTGGGCACGCCGTCGTGCGGCTGGAGCCGCTGGTCGTACTCGCAGTTGTGGAGCAGCCCGAACTCGCGGTTGTTGATGAGCTCGTGCTCCTGGCGCTCCTTCAGCGCCTCGACCGTCAGCCGCAGCTGCTGCTCGGTCTGGTTCATCGGCTGGTTGTACAGGTCGGCCACGCGCGTGTGGATGCGCAGCACGGTCTGGGCGATGCTCAGTTCGTACTCACGGGGCCGGGCCTCGTAGTCGACGAAGGTGTGCGGGATGTCCGGCTCGCCGCTGTGGCCGGCCGCGAGGTCGACCTCCTTCTCGCCGTACTTGTTGGTGCGCTGCGAGGGGATCGCCCGCAACTGCTCCAGGTGCCCGCTCAGCGACTCGGCGCGCTCCGCGACCTGTTCGACGTCCTGGCGGGGCAGGACGAGCACCGTGCAGGCGGTGACCGCGCGGACCGTGTACTCCCAGATGGCGTCGGAGTCGACCAGCGCCTGCTCGCCGAGGTAGGCGCCGTCGGCGATGACGCCCAGGGACTCGTCCTCCCCGTAGGGACCGGTGCCGAGCTTCTCCACCCTGCCGTGCGCCAGCAGGTACACCTCGTCGGTCCGGCTGCCGAACGAGGCGATCAAGGCCCCGGCCGCGAACTCCCGCTGCTGGCAGCGCCGGGCGAGCTCCGAGAGCACGTCCTCGTCCTCGTACGACCGCAGGGCCGGCAGTTCCCTCAGCTCGGCCGGGATGACCTCGACACGGTCTCCGGTCTTCACGAACGTGACACGCCCGTCCCCCACGGCGTAGGTCAGACGCCGGTTCACCCGGTAAGTGCCGCCCTGCACGTTCACCCAAGGCAGCATGCGCAGCAGCCAGCGGGAGCTGATCTCCTGCATCTGGGGTGCGGACTTGGTCGTGGTGGCCAGGTTCCGCGCGGCCGCCGTGCCGAGACTCTGCTGCGGCTGGCCCTGCTCACTGCGGACCTCTTCGCCTACCGACATAAGGAATTGCCCTCCCAGTCATGCACCGGCAGCGCTCTGGCGCCGCACATCGCGATCTCCACGTCCGAGCCTTGCATCACTGAGGGCGCCGGTGCTATTACACGAACGAGCGGGAATGGATCACCGTCCGCTGGGCAGATAGGGGGACCTTGTCCAGTCGTCACCGCCGAATCACGTACCTACGACGGTCGTTGCGAAAGCGACACGCCGCTTGTCCGAAACGCATCGCACACCATGCGACTCAAGGAGTCCCGTCTGCCCGTTTTCGGTAGAGCACCGATACGAGGCGGCCGCGCACGGCGGCCGGCGTACGGCGCGAAGGAGGCGGCCATGGCCACACCCATGTCCGCGAGCAGATTCCTGGAGAGACTGAGGGCGGAGGGCGCGACGGTCGTCGAGGTCGGCGACTGGGAGCACCACAACCGCAACCATGTGGGCCCGTGGGGCCCCGTCCACGGCGTGATGATCCACCACACGGTGACCAAGGGCAGCGCTCATACGGTGGAGCTCTGCCGCAACGGCTACGAGGGCCTGCCGGGCCCGCTCTGCCACGGCGTCATCACCAAGGACGGCACCGTCCACCTCGTCGGCTACGGCCGGGCCAACCATGCCGGCCTCGGCGACGACGACGTCCTGCGCGCGGTCATCGCGGAGAAGGCCCTGCCGCCCGACAACGAGGCCAACACCGACGGAAACCGCCACTTCTACGGCTTCGAGTGCGAGAACCTGGGCGACGGAGCGGACCCGTGGCCGGAGCCCCAGCTGGAGGCGATCGAGCGGGTCTCGGCGGCCGTCTGCCGCCACCACGGGTGGACGGAGCGCTCGGTGATCGGGCATCTGGAGTGGCAGCCCGGGAAGGTGGACCCGCGCGGGTTCACGATGGCGTGGATGCGGGAGCGCATCCGGGAGCGGTTGAAGTAGGGCCGCAGCGGGTGTGCTCTTGAGGCAGGGCAGCCGAAACCGCGGGCCCGGGCGACAATGACCAGGTGACCAGCCCCGACCTCACGGCCCTCCGGCCCCGGCTCCCCTCCCCCGTACAGGAGTCGGCGGACGAGCAGTTCACGCGTCTCGGCCTCCGTCTGCTCCTCAAGCGCGACGACCTGATCCACCCGGAGCTGATCGGCAACAAGTGGCGCAAGCTCGCGCCGAACCTGACGGCCGCGGCGGGCCGTACGGTCCTCACGTTCGGCGGCGCCTACTCCAACCACCTGCGCGCCACCGCCGCCGCGGGCCGCCTCCTCGGCCTGCCCACGGTCGGCGTGGTGCGCGGCCAGGAACTCGCCGACCGCCCCCTCAACCCGTCACTGGCGCGATGCGTGAGGGACGGTATGCGGCTCCATTTCGTCGACAGGTCGACGTACCGCCGCAAGACCGAGCCGGAGACGCTGGCCGCTGTCCTGCGCGCGGCGGATGCGGAGGACGCGTACGTCGTCCCGGAAGGCGGCAGCAACGCCCTTGCCGTACGAGGGTGCCGGGCGCTCGGCGAGGAGCTGCGCGGGCAGGCCGACGTGGTCGCGGTCGCGTGCGGCACGGGCGGCACCCTGGCGGGCCTGGCCGCCGGGCTCGGCCCCGGCCGGCAGGCCTTGGGTGTTCCCGTCCTCAAGGGCGGGTTCCTGGCCGACGACATACGGGAGCTGCAGACCGAGGCGTTCGGCGGGCCGCGGGGTGACTGGCGGCTCGACGAGCGGTTCCACTTCGGTGGATACGCCCGTACGACACCGGAGCTCGATGCCTTCGCCGAGGACTTCGAGGAACGGCACGGGGTGCCCGTCGAGCGTCTTTATGTCGCCAAGTTGCTGTACGGACTTGTCGCCCTGGCCGAGGAGGGTGCCTTCCCTCCCGGGACGACGGTCGCGGCGGTCGTCACCGGGTCCCCGTTCGCCCCTCACCCCGCCTCCCGATAGGCCGCCGCCTCCTCCAGGTCCAGCCTGCGCAGCAGTGTCCGCAGCATCTCGTCGTCGATATAGCGACCGTCCCGCAGCTTCACGAACACCGCGCGCTCGGCGCCGATCACCTCGCGGGACAGGCGCCGGTAGGTGTCGTCGACGGACTCGCCGGTGACGGGATTGGCCTGGCCCAGCCGCTCCCAGACGGAGTTGCGGCGCCGTTCCAGGACCGCTCGCAGACGGTCGGCCAAGGGGTCGGGGAGGGCGTTGCGTTCGTCGGAGAGGAGTTCCTCCAGGCGTCGTTCGGCGGCGCGGGAGGCCTGCGCCTGGGCGTTGGCCTCGGCGAGGGTCTCGGCCTGCGCGTCCCGGCCGGGGAGCTTCAGCAGGTGGATCAACGGCGGCAGCGTCACACCCTGGACGACCAGCGTGCCGATGACCGTGGTGAAGGTCAGGAAGAGGATGAGGTTGCGCTCGGGGAACTCCTCGCCGCCGTGCACGGTGAGCGGGATCGAGAAGGCGATGGCCAGCGAGACCACGCCTCGCATTCCGGCCCAGGAGATGACGAACGGCGCCTTCCAGGTCAGGCTGCCCTCGCGTTCCCTGATCCGCGCCGACATCATGCGCGGCAGGAACGTCGCCGGATACACCCACACGAACCGCGAGACGACGACCACGAGGAAGACGGCGACCGCGTACCAGGCGGCGCGGCCCCCCTCGTACTCCCCGAGGCCCTTCAGGACCACCGGGAGTTGCAGTCCGATCAGCGCGAACACCGCCGACTCCAGCACGAACGCGACCATCTTCCACACCGCCTCCTCCTGGAGCCGGGTGGCGAAGTCGACCTCCCACGCGCGGTGTCCCAGATACAGCGCGACGACCACGACCGCCAGCACCCCGGAGGCGTGCACCTGCTCGGCGGCCGCGTAGGCGACGAACGGGATCAGCAGGGAGAGCGTGTTCTGCAGCAGCGCTTCCTTCACGTGCGTGCGCAGCCAGTGGATCGGCACCATCAGCACCACCCCGAACCCGATGCCCCCGACCGCCGCGAGCAGGAAGTCACCGATCCCGCCGGCCCAGCTCGCGCCCTCGCCGACGGCGGCCGCGAGCGCGACCCGGTACGCGGTGATCGCGGTGGCGTCGTTCACCAGGGACTCGCCCTGCAGGATCGTGGTGATCCGGGACGGCAGCCCCACCCGGCGCGCGACGGCCGTCGCGGCGACCGCGTCGGGCGGCGCCACCACCGCGCCCAGCACCAGCGCCGCCGTCAGCGGCAGATCCGGTACGACGAGATAGGCGGCCCAGCCGACGGCGAAGGTCGCGAAGAGCACGTACCCGACCGACAGCAGCATCACGGGCCGCATCTGCGCCCGCAGGTCGAGGTACGAGCTGTCCGTCGCCGCGCTGTGCAGCAGCGGGGGCAGCACCAGGGGCAGGACGATGTGCGGGTCGAGGGTGTACTCGGGCACGCCCGGCAGGTATGACACGGCGAGCCCGGCGGCGACCAGCAGCAGCGGCGCCGGCACGGGCGACCGCCGACCGGCCGCGGCCACGGCGGCACTCCCCGCCACCAGCAACAGCAGCGGCATCACGTCCATGCTTCTCGCCCGCCCTCGTTTTTCCGCGCGGCCATCCTCGCGGCCGTCGTAACCTGGCCATCATGAAACAGTGCACGCACGCCGACGCGCTGCCCCACCCGGAACCCGCGGCGCTGAACGAGACGTGTCCGGAGTGTCTGGCGGAAGGCATGCACCCCGTACAACTGCGGCTCTGTCTCAGCTGTGGGCACGTCGGCTGCTGCGACTCCTCGCCGGGGAGGCATGCGACAGAACACCACAAGGAGTCCGGTCACCCGGTGATGCGGACCTACGAGCCGGGCGAGGAATGGCGTTGGTGCTTCGTCGACCACGTACTCGTGTGACCCTGGATCCGGACGGTTCGACCGTCTGACGTCTGGGTACGTCAACCCGGCGCGCGCTCTTCCCAATTGGAGCCGCAGACCCCTAGACACGGAGCGTATCCACAGGTTTACTGTGAGTGACGGCAAGGGGTTGGGGTCCTGGGGACAGGAAAGTTCGGAGCGCGGTAGCGTCACCGCTGAACCACACATCGCGTTACCCCGGGGGGCGACCCCTCGGCCCTGAGAAGCTTGTACCACCTTGGAGGTGAGGGTGTCCCAGATCGCAGGCGAGCCCGCGACCCAGGACTTCGTGGAAGTCCGGCTGCCGGCCGCGGGTGCCTACCTGTCGGTGCTGCGTACGGCGACTGCCGGCCTCGCGGCCCGTTTGGACTTCACCCTCGACGAGATCGAGGACCTGCGCATCGCGGTGGACGAGGCCTGCGCGATCCTGCTCCAGCAGGCCGTGCCCGGCTCGGTGCTCAGCTGTGTCTTCCGACTCGTCGACGACTCACTCGAGGTCACCGTCTCGGCCCCGACCACGGACGGCCACGCCCCCTCCAGGGACACGTTCGCCTGGACCGTCCTGTCGGCCCTCGCGGGCAAGGTCTCCTCCGCCGTGGACGAGGACAAAACCGTTTCGATCAGCCTCTACAAACAGCGCGGCGCGGGACCCGGGCCGGCGTGAGGAACGGGGACGGGCCGGTGCGGGACGAAGAGCGCGGCACACGGGAGCTGCCGGACGGCACTGCCCCCTGCTCGGACGGAGCCGAGAGCCTGGGGACGGGCCCGAGCGGTCCGAACGGTTCCCGACGCATGGCGGACGGCATCGACGGCGTCCCCGAGCAGGCCCGGCCGCACCCGGAGGACGACTCCGTGGAGGCCGGCCTCCTGGCCGACGGACGGGATGACGAAGGCGCCGTGCAAGGCGTGCCTCTGGGCGGGCGGATCATTGGCTCCCCAGCCCAAGGGGGTCCCCCAGCTCGAGCGAATTCGAGAGTGGGGGCGGAGTCGAGGGCTCGGGAGAGGGCAACGGGCGGGACGATGAGCGAGCACGAGCGAAACGCCGAGAACGAGGCGGTGAGCGCGCACAGCGTGCAGGCCACGCAGCACGACCCTCAGGACCGCAGCGGGGCGCGCGCCATGTTCATCGAGCTGCGCAAGCTGCAGGACGGCAGCGCCGAGTACGCGGAGCTGCGCAACCGGCTGGTCCGAATGCACCTGCCGCTCGTCGAGCACCTCGCGCGCCGCTTCCGCAACCGCGGCGAGCCGCTCGACGACCTCACCCAGGTCGCCACCATCGGCCTGATCAAGTCGGTCGACCGCTTCGACCCCGAGCGCGGCGTCGAGTTCTCGACCTACGCGACCCCGACGGTCGTCGGCGAGATCAAGCGGCACTTCCGCGACAAGGGCTGGGCGGTCCGCGTTCCGCGCCGGCTCCAGGAGCTGCGCCTCGCCCTGACGACCGCCACGGCCGAGCTGTCCCAGCAGCACGGCCGCTCCCCCACGGTCCATGAGCTCGCCGAGAAGCTGGCGATCTCGGAGGAGGAGGTCCTGGAGGGCCTGGAGTCCGCCAACGCGTACTCCACGCTGTCCCTGGACGTCCCCGACACGGACGACGAGTCCCCGGCGGTGGCGGACACCCTCGGCGCGGAGGACGAGGCGCTGGAGGGCGTCGAGTACCGCGAGTCGCTGAAGCCGCTGCTCGAGGACCTTCCGCCGCGCGAGAAGCGGATCCTGTTGCTGCGCTTCTTCGGCAACATGACTCAGTCGCAGATCGCGCAGGAGGTCGGCATCTCCCAGATGCACGTGTCCCGACTGCTCGCGCGCACGCTGGCGCAGCTGCGGGAAAAGCTGCTGGTGGAGGAGTGACGGCCGGCTACCTGACCGGAGCCGCCGACTACTTCTGATCAGGCGCGTTACCGGGCCCCCGGATCCCGAGGGCCTGGGTCGTCTCCTGGTTGATCAGAAGCACGAGCGTGGCGATCGCGACCACCGCGATCGCGATGCCCGCCGGAATCGCGATGCTGTCGGCCTGAAGCAGGCTGTAAGCCACCGGCAGGGCCAGAATCTGCGTGATCACAGACGGCCCACGACTCCAGCTCCGCTGAGCGAACAGCCCCCGCGCGGCAAGCAACGGCAGCAGAGCGAGAACGACCAGCGTCACCCCAAGAGTGACGGCCTGCTGCCGATCATCCGGATCCCCGGCGAGCCCCAGCACCAACACCCAGACACCCCCGACGGCAAGCCCCACCCCTTCCAGGGCGGTGAGCACCGCCGCATACGTCAGCCGCCGCGGACGCGGCCCGGCGGTTTCCGGGGTGGTGGGGGTCTGCTCCTTGGTCACCCCTGAAGGGTAGCCCTCGCCACTTTCCCTCTCCCACCAGCACCTGGCTGATGCCGCTCAGCGACGCCTGGCCCGTCCGGCATTCGAAGACGAGCCCGCAACAATCCAGCCCGTCCGGCGTTTGAGGGCGAGGCCCTTCAGGGCCGAAGCGGGGGTCTGAGGGCGGCAGCCCGCAGCGGCCCGAGCGCCGACGCCGGACACCTCACAGCAACCGGCACCCACACACGCGGCCCAACCGACGGAGTCCCCCGTGTTGAGGCTCACGCCCGATCTCTTACTGGATCCCCACCTCGACCTGTGCCCGGTACCCCCCAGTAGGTACGCTGCAACCCATGCGTGCACTTCTCGTGGTCAATCCGGCAGCAACCACCACAAGCGCACGTACGCGCGATGTCCTGATCCACGCGCTCGCCAGCGAGATGAAACTCGAGGCGGTCACCACCGAGTACCGCGGCCACGCGCGTGACCTGGGCCGGCAGGCCGCGGACAGCGACGACGTCGACCTGGTCGTCGCCCTCGGCGGCGACGGCACCGTGAACGAGGTCGTCAACGGACTGTTGCACAACGGCCCCGACCCGGACCGCCTCCCCCGCCTCGCCGTGGTCCCCGGCGGTTCCACCAACGTCTTCGCCCGCGCGCTCGGCCTGCCCAACGACGCCGTCGAGGCGACCGGCGTCCTGCTCGACGCCCTGCGCGAGGGCAGAGAGCGCACCGTCGGCATGGGCATAGCGGCGGGCACGCCGGGCACCGAGGACGAGGCCGTGCCGGGCAGATGGTTCACCTTCTGCGCGGGCCTCGGCTTCGACGCGGGCGTGATCGGCCGGGTCGAGCAGCAGCGCGAGCGCGGCAAGAAATCCACACCCGCCCTTTACCTGCGCCAGGTGATACGCCAGTTCCTCCAGGAACCCAACCGCCGCCACGGCACGATCACACTGGAGCGGCCGGGCGAGGACCCGGTGACGGATTTGGTGCTCTCCATAGTCTGCAATACGGCTCCGTGGACGTATCTGCTCAATCGTCCGGTGTACGCGGCACCTAAGGCTTCGTTCGATACCGGCCTCGACGTACTCGGCCTCAGCCGCATGTCCACGGTCGCGGTTGCCCGGTATGCGACGCAGTTGCTCACTTCGTCCCCCGAGCGCGGGGCCCATGGCAAGCATGCCGTCACGCTGCACGACCTGGACCAGTTCACCTTGCATTCGAAGGTGCCGTTGCCCCTTCAGATGGACGGCGACCACCTCGGGCTGCGTACGAGCGTGACGTTCACAGGCGTACGCCGTGCACTGCGTGTGATTGTGTGAGCGGAACGGGCTAAAGTCCTTTCACTCGAACGTTTAGGCCAGGATCCACCCCATGGAAGTACGGCTGTGACCTAGTCGACACCGAGGAATCAAAAAAAACTTTCCGGAAGGGGTTGTATCCGTCGCTGAGGTTTGCGAGTCTCTACATGGCGATCGGGACGGCCCGCAACACCAGCCTCCACTGATCACCGGAATCCCCCTTCAAAACACAGGACCCACGCCAGGGAACCTGGCGGTTGGCCCTTCACTTGTTGAGGGATTCGTGAAAGCGTTCACATTCACAAGCAACCTGCAAGTAATATTCAAGGAGAGGTAGCAGCCATGGACTGGCGTCACAACGCCGTTTGCCGCGAGGAAGACCCCGAGCTCTTCTTCCCCATCGGCAACACCGGTCCTGCGCTGCTGCAGATCGAGGAAGCCAAGGCCGTCTGTCGTCGCTGCCCGGTTATGGAGCAGTGCCTGCAGTGGGCGCTCGAGTCCGGCCAGGACTCCGGCGTCTGGGGTGGTCTCAGCGAGGACGAGCGCCGCGCCATGAAGCGCCGCGCCGCCCGCAACCGGGCCCGTCAGGCCTCCGCCTGACACACCCACCCCGCTACAGCCTGAGCTTGGCGGCGCGTACAGCGAGTACGCATCTCCCGCCCCCGAGCCGCAGCGCGCAGTACCCCCGATGCGCTTAGCGATTGCAGAGCAGCAACGAGCACTGGCCCTGGACCACATGGTCCAGGGCTCTTTGCTGTGCACGGCACCCGGACTGCCTGTGCGCATGGGCCACTTGGGGGCGTGGACTGCCCGTGGGCGTGGACCAGTTGTGGGCGTGGACCAGTTGTGGGCGTGCCCCACTTGTGCACGGGGCCTACTTCTGCGCGCGCACCGGGATGTCCAGGATCACCCTGGTCCCCCGCTCCGGTGCCCGGACCATGTCGAACGTGCCGCCCAACTCGCCCTCCACCAGCGTCCGTACGATCTGCAGCCCGAGGTTGCCCGCGGTGTGGGGGTCGAAGCCCTCGGGCAGGCCCACGCCGTCGTCCTGGACGGTGACCAGGAGCCGGACCTGTTTGGTCGTACCGCCACGGACCGCCGAGACCTCGACCGTGCCGGTCTCGCCCTCGCGGAAGCCGTGCTCCAGGGCGTTCTGCAGGATCTCGGTGAGGACCATCGACAGGGGCGTGGCGACCTCGGCGTCCAGGATGCCGAAGCGGCCGGTGCGCCGGCCGGTGACCTTGCCGGGCGAGATCTCGGCGACCATCGCCAGCACCCGGTCGGCGATCTCGTCGAACTCCACGCGCTCGTCGAGGTTCTGGGAGAGCGTCTCGTGCACGATCGCGATCGAGCCGACGCGCCGTACCGCCTCTTCGAGGGCCTCGCGGCCGCGGTCGGACTCGATGCGCCGGGCCTGGAGGCGGAGCAGGGCGGCGACCGTCTGGAGGTTGTTCTTGACGCGGTGGTGGATCTCCCGGATGGTCGCGTCCTTGGTGATCAACTCACGCTCGCGGCGGCGCAGTTCGGTGACGTCCCGCAGCAGCACCAGCGAACCGATGCGCGTGCCCTTGGGCTTGAGCGGGATCGCCCGGAACTGGATGACGCCGTCGCCGGACTCGATCTCGAACTCGCGGGGCGCCCAGCCGCTGGCGACCTTGGCCAGCGCCTCGTCCACCGGGCCGTGGGTCGGGGCGAGTTCGGCCGTGGTCTTGCCGAGGTCCTGACCGACGAGGTCGGAGGCGAGACCCATCCGGTGGTAGGCGGACAGCGCGTTCGGGGAGGCGTACTGGACGATTCCGTCGGCGTCCAGACGGATCAGGCCGTCGCCGACGCGGGGTGAGGCGTCCATGTCGACCTGCTGATTGGCGAACGGGAACGCGCCGGCCGCGATCATCTGCGCGAGATCCGAGGCGCTTTGGAGGTAGGTCAGCTCCAGGCGGCTCGGGGTGCGGACGGTCAGCAGGTTGGTGTTGCGCGCGATGACACCCAGGACGCGTC
This sequence comes from Streptomyces sp. V4I8, assembly GCF_041261225.1. Taxonomy (GTDB): domain Bacteria; phylum Actinomycetota; class Actinomycetes; order Streptomycetales; family Streptomycetaceae; genus Streptomyces. The sequence continues at coordinate 6,771,314 of NZ_JBGCCN010000001.1, read as the reverse complement.
CGTCCCGCCGTACGGGAATCGACTCGACGCGGACCGGCACCTCCTCGCGCCACTCGGGGTCGCCCTCCCGCACGATCCGGCCCTCGTCGAGTGCGGCGTCCAGCATCGGACGGCGGCCGCGGGGGACGAGGTGGCCGACCATGTCGTCCTGGTACGAGGTGGGGCCGGTGTTGGGCCTCATCTGCGCGACGGAGACATAACGGGTTCCGTCGCTGGTGGGGACCCACAGGACGAGGTCGGCGAAGGAGAGGTCGGAGAGCAGCTGCCACTCCGAGACCAGCAGGTGGAGCCACTCGAGGTCGGAGTCGTCGAGGGCCGTGTGCTGGCGTACGAGTTCGTTCATGGAGGGCACGTGGCCGAGCGTACCTGGGGGTACGGACATCGTTCGAAACCAGCCACTACGGGAGGCGAACCGGCCCCCGGAAACACCCGCGGGCCGCGGCGCCTGAGAGGGACCCTCAACCCTCCCGGCACCGCAGCCCGGAGCAACATCGGCCGTGGGGTGTGCGGTCCCAGTCGGCCGAAGGATGAGGAGCCGGGGCAGTCAGGGCAGAGAGCTCCGGTTCCTCGGTCCGTCTTCCTGTGCGGGGAAGACGGAAGTCGGTGCGTTCTCGTACTACGCACTCCTTCGCAATTGTGGACTAGACCACTCCGGTGTGTCCATGCGTTGGAGCCTGTTTGCTGTTGATGCTTCTTCAACGGGCTCCGACCAGTTGGATGACTAGTAGGACGCCCTGGTATCCACCACGCAGCCTAACCCGTGTGGGTTCATGTGCGGGGCCAGCTGGCCATGGCAATTTCCGCGAGCGCCTCCAGTTCCTCCCGGCTCGCCCCGTCCCGCGCCTGTTGTGACATGCCCTGGATCATCGCGCCGGTGTGCCGGGCGAGGGCGGCCGCGTCGATGCCGGCGGGGAGGGCTCCGGTGGCGATGTCCGCTTCGATACGGCTGCGGATGGCGGCGATGTTGGCGTTGCGCCGTCCTCGCAGCGACTCCTCGACCTCGGGCGTCGAGCAGTTGGTCGCCGCATGGACGATCAGACAGCCGTGCGGATGGGCCGGATCGGTGTACTCCGAGGCGGCCTCGCGAAGCATCCGCGCCACGGCCGCTCGGGCGGTGGGTTCCTCGGCGAGGGCGCGATCACCGAAGGAGCCGTACCGCACGCCGTACTCGCGGACGACCTCCTCGAAGAGCGACCGCTTGTCACCGAAGGCGGCGTACAGGCTCGGGGTGCCGATGTCCATGACGCGCGTGAGGTCGGAGACGGAGGTCGCCTCGTAGCCGTGCTCCCAGAAGGCGAGGATCGCCTTCTCCAGGGCGGTCTCGCGGTCGAAGGAGCGGGGGCGGCCACGGGGCCTGGACACCCGACGGGCCGTCGCCCCGGCCCCCTCACTCTCCTTGTTGCTCACCATGGGGTGCATTTTATAGCGGGCGCTAGACAAATGTCAGCCGCCTGATCTACGGTCATTTCTGTAGCGACCGCTAGGAAAATGCGAAAGGAGCGCCGTCATGGGTGCGCTTGCGGGCAGGACGGCTCTGGTCACTGGGGCGAGCAGGGGAATCGGGCGAGGGATCGCCGAGCGGCTCGGGCGCGACGGCGCGCTGGTCGGCGTGCACTACGGCAGGAGCGAGGCGGCGGCGAAGGAGACGGCGGCCGCGATCGAGTCGGCCGGCGGCTCGGCGTTCACGATCGGCGTCGAGCTGGGGGCACCGGGAGACGCCGAGGCACTGTGGGCGGAGTTCGACCGGCATGCGGACGGGCTGGACATCCTCGTCAACAACGCGGGGATCGGCACGTCCTCCGCGCTCGATCAGATCGAGGAGGAGGAGTACGACAGGGTCTTCGCGGTGAATGTGAAGGCACCCCACTTCATCGTCAAGCACGGCCTCGGGCGGCTGCGGGACGGCGGCCGCGTCATCAACATCTCCTCGGGGCTGGCGCGCACCGCGGCGATGCCGGACAAGATGGCGTACGCCATGACCAAGGGGGCGCTCGACGTCTTCACGCGGGACCTGTCCAAGGTGCTGGGCTCCCGCGGAATCACGGTGAACTCGGTGGCGCCAGGGATCATAGACACGGACAACACCGCCGAGTTCCTGCACGGCACGGAGGGCGGATGGGCCCAGGCCGCGTCGTTTTCGGCACTGGGCCGGGTGGGGGCACCGGCCGATGTGGCGGACGTGGTGGCGTTTCTGGCGTCGGACGCGGGCCGGTGGGTGACCGGGAGCTGGGTGGACGTGACCGGGGGTTCACTCACGTAGCAACCCCGCCAAGGGCATCCAGGGGGCATCCAAAGGGCAATCCGGGGGCGGCACTCGGAGCGCCCGCGCTCAGCGCGTCTCCGTCACCTTCGCCAGCGCGCGTGGCGCGTCCGGGTCCTGGCCTCGGGCGATGGTGACCTCGTACGCCAGGAGCTGGAGCGGGAGGATCTCCAGAATCGGCTGGACCTCCTCGGCCACGCCCTCGGTCGGCAGGACGAAGCCGGCCGAGGCCTGCTCGACCTGGTGCCGGGGACCGATGACGACCAGGTCGGCACCGCGGCCTCGGAGTCGGTCGAGGACGGGCTGGAGTGCCTCGCCGCCCTTGCCGTCGGTGACGACCGCGATGACCGGGGAGACGTTGTCGACCATGGCGAGCGGGCCGTGCAGGAGGTCGGCGCCGGAGTAGGCGAGGGCCGGGATGTAGCTGGCCTCCATCAGCTTGAGGGCGGCTTCCTTGGCCGTGGGATAGCCGTAGCCACGGGAGGTGATCACCATGCGCTCGGCGAAGCGGTAGCGGGCCGCGAGGGTGCGGATCTCGTCCTGCCGGGCGAGTGTCTGCTCGGCGAGGTCCGGGAGCACCTCGGCGGGAGCGCCGTCGCCGCCGCGCAGGCCTTCGACGAAGAGGTACAGAGCGAGAAGGGAGGCGGTATAGGTCTTGGTCGCGGGGAGGGCCCTCTCCGGTCCGGCCATGATGTCGAGGTGGTGCTCGGAGACGGCGGCCAGCGGGGAGTCGGGGTTGTTGGTCACCGCGAGCGTGATCGCGCCGGCCTCGCGGGCGGCCCGCGTCGAGGCGACGAGGTCAGGGGAACCGCCGGACTGGCTCACGGTGATGACGAGGACATCGGTGAGGTCGGGGCGGGCGCCATAGGCGGTGGTGGTCGACATCGAGGTCAGACCGCAGGGCAGGCCGAGGCGGATCTCCAGGAGGTACTTGGCGTAGAGCGCGGCGTTGTCGGAGGTGCCACGGGCGGTGAGCAGGACGAAGCGGGGTGCGCGGGCGGCGATCTCCTGGGCGACCTGGCGGATGGCGGGGGCGCCGTGGGAGAGGATCCGGCGCAGTACGGCGGGCTGTTCGGCCATCTCGCGGGCCATGATCAGGCCGGGGAGTTCGTTGTGCGGGGCGTGGGGGTCCGGAGGGTACGGGGTCGTGGCGGTCATGGGGCCCCTTTCTGCTCTCGCGCTCGTCGTTCCGGGCATGGGGTCCGGCGCTTCGGACGGACGGTCTCCATTCCACTCCCCCACGGGGAATGACGCCTTCCCGACGGGCTCCCGAAATGTCCGCGGGGCTTCCGTTCACCTGGGCCGGGGGGCTCCGCTCTGTTAGATTGGTCTAAACCACATGCCCGTTCAGGGTGCCCTTCGAGTCCCTCTTCAGATCGGCAGGCCCAGCGTGGAAGTTGTCATCGTTCCGGACGCCAAGGCGGGTGGCGAGCTGATAGCCGAGGCCATGGCCCAGCTGCTCGGGCGCAAGCCCGACGCCCTGCTCGGCGTGGCCACCGGGTCGACGCCGCTCCCCGTCTACACGGCGCTGGCGGCCAAGGTGAGCGCGGGCGCGGTGGACGCCTCGCGGGCGCGGATCGCACAGCTCGACGAGTACGTGGGGCTGCCCTCCGAACACCCTGAGTCCTACCGTTCGGTGCTGCGGCGTGAGGTGCTGGAGCCGCTCGGGATCGGGATGGACGCGTTCATGGGGCCGGACGGTACGGCCGAGGACGTGCAGGGGGCGTGCGAGGCGTATGACGCGGCGCTGGCCGCGGCCGGCGGGGTGGACCTGCAGTTGCTCGGGATCGGGACCGACGGGCACATCGGGTTCAACGAGCCGTGCTCGTCGCTGGCCTCGCGGACGCGGATCAAGACGCTGACCGAGCAGACCCGGGTCGACAACGCGCGGTTCTTCGACGGGGACATCGAGCAGGTGCCGCACCACGTCATCACCCAGGGCATCGGGACGATCCTGGAGGCGCGGCACCTGGTGCTGCTGGCCACGGGTGAGGGCAAGGCGGACGCGGTCGCCGCGACCGTCGAGGGACCGGTCGCGGCCGTCTGCCCGGCCTCGGCGCTGCAACTGCACCGGCACGCCACGGTCGTTGTCGACGAGGCCGCCGCGTCCAAGCTGAAGCTGGCCGACTACTTCCGGCACACCTTCGCCAACAAGCCGGACTGGCAGGGGATTTAGGCGGCTGGCGGCTGGAGCCTGTCGGCCGCCGCCCGGCTCCCGGCATCCCGGCGCCCCGGCATCCCGGCGCCCCGGCGCCCCGGCGAGGACACGGTTCGTGCATACGTACGGCGGACGCGGGCGCCCGCACCGGGGAGCCCGCCGTAGGTATCGCCGACCCTCGCCGGACAGTGGCCGGACGTACGCCGAGCACTCCCCGGTCCTCGTCGGGCATCCCGCGATCCTCGCCGGGCATCCCGCGATCCTCGCCGGGCCTCCCCCGGTTCCCTCCGGGCGTGAGCCGGTTCTAGACGATGGCCGTCTCGTCCTCGGCCGGCTCGTCCTGGGCGGTCAGGCCGGCCACCCACAGCGGCATCAGCCAGTGGGCCGCGAGGACTGCGGCGAGGACGGGTGCCGCGTAGACGCGGAGGGCGTCGCCGTCGGCCGCGCCCGCCGCCAGCAGGCCGACCACGGACCCGGCCAGCAGCCAGGTCATCAGGCGGTGGGCGCGGGCGAGCACCCGCATGCGGTCCGCCGACTGGCGCTCGTCCAGGGCGCGTTCGCGCAGTTCCAGCAGGCCGCGGGTGGCGCCGTTGATCACGCCGGTCGCCATCATCCAGGGCAGCATCAGCACCGCGCCGACGGCGGCGGGCCACACCGGCTCGGCCCGCGCTAGGCAGAAGTACCCGATCAGCGCCACGATGGCCACGGTGAGCGTGACATGCGCGGCGACGACCAGCCGGCGGCGCATGGTCGTGGCGTACAGCGGGCGCCCTCGGCGGTCGTTCATCAACCGCAGCATGCTCCGGTCGTAGCGCGTCAGCTGTGTGGTCGTCATGACTGTTTCCTCCCGTAGACCTCGTCCGTGAGCGGGCGGAAAGGCTCGAGGGAGAACAGGGCCTCGACCGGCAGATCGAAGAACTTCGCGATCTTCAAAGCCAGGTCGAGGCTCGGGTTGTACTGCCCCCGCTCGATATAGCCGATGGTCTGGTAGTGGGCTCCCACTGCCTCGGCCAGGTTCTGGCGCGACACCTTGCGCTCGGCACGCACCATCGCCAACCTGTTGTGCACCTGCTCGCTCATGTATAAGAAGTACTACATTCGGAGGGAGGGCTGCAACAGCGGAGGCAGCGGAGGCAGTGGAAGATCGAGGCAGTGGAGCCCGCACCCAGCCGTCTCAGGATCCGGCGATGACCTCCGCCGCCGCGCGTCCGCACACGCGGGCCGCGCCGTGGGTGGCGATGTGCAGGGCGCCGCGGGGCTCAGCCTGCGGGACGCCCATTTCGACCACGATCGTGTCCGGGCGGGCGTGCAGCAGGGTGTCGAGCGCCGTCGCCATCCAGGGGTGGCGGTGCTCGTCGCGGACCACGGCCACCACTCGGCGCTCACCGGCCGCTTCCAGGGCCGCTCGGCCCGCGTCCTCGCCGGTGTAGCTGCCCGTCTCCGTGCCGGGGAGCAGCCGGGCCAATTCCGCCGCCACGCCCCACGGTGTCTCGTCGCCGACCGCGATGTTCGTGACCGGGGTGAACGCGGCGACGTACGGCGGTTCGGTGAGGGGGGTGAACGCCCCCGCAGCGTCCGCTCCGGTCAGCTCCAGGGCGCGGCGGGCCGCGGCGAGGCCCACGTCCGTCCGCCGGGCGCCGTCGGTCACCGGTGCCGCGGCCGCCGTCCAGCGGGCCAGTTCGCGTACCCGTTCGGCGGCCTCCGCCAGTCGTTCCTCGGGAAGTTCGCCCGCGTGGACCGCCGCGACCAGGGCGTCCCGCAGGCGCCGTACCGTCTCGTCGTCCGACAGGCCGCCGCCCACGCAGATGGCGTCGGCGCCGGCCGCGATGGCGAGAACGCTGCCGCGTTCGATGCCGTAGGTGGCGGCGATGGCCTGCATCTCCATGCCATCGGTGACGATGAGGCCGGTGTAGCCCAGGTCGCCGCGGAGGAGGTCCGTCAGGACCGGGCGGGAGAGGGTCGCCGGGTGGTCGGGGTCCAGGGCGGGGATGAGGATGTGCGCGCTCATCACCGCCCGCGTGCCGGCGGCGATCGCCGCGCGGAACGGGGAGAGTTCGCGGTCCGCGAGGACCGAGGCGTCCGCGTCGATGCGGGGCAGGGCGTGGTGGGAGTCGACCGCCGTGTCGCCGTGGCCCGGGAAGTGCTTGGTGCAGGCGGCGACACCCGCCGACTGGAGGCCGGTGACGTAGGCCGCGGTGTGGCGGGCGACCAGGGCGGTGTCGGCGCCGAAGGAGCGGACACCGATGACCGGGTTCGAGGGGTTGGAGTTCACATCGGCCGACGGGGCCCAGTTGAGGTTCACCCCGCAGGCGGCCAGGCGGCGGCCGAGTTCGAAGGCCACCTCCCGGGTCAGCTCCACGTCGTCCACCGCACCCAGGGCGTGGTTGCCCGGGAAGGAGGAGCCGGTACGCACCTCCAGGCGGGTGACGTCGCCGCCCTCCTCGTCGATCGCGACGAGCACGTCGTCCCGCTCGGCACGCAACTGGGCCGTCAGGGCCGCCAGTTGCTCGGGCGAGGCGATGTTGCGGCCGAACAGGCCGACGGAGGCCAGGCCCTCGCCGAGGCGGCGCAGCAGCCAGTCGGGGGCGGTGGTGCCGGTGAAGCCCGGCTGAAGGACCGTCAGCGCGTCGCGCGTGAGCGTGTCTGTACCGCTGGCGAATGTCGTCATCGGGTGCGTTATCCCTTCACCGCGCCGGCCGTCAGGCCGCTGACAGCCCTGCGCTGCAGGAAGACGAAGAGGATCAGGATCGGAATGGCGAAGAGGGAGCTCGCCGCCATCGTGGCGCCCCAGTCGTTGCCGAAGGCGGTCTGGAAGCTGGACAGCCACAGTGGCAGCGTCTGCGCCTCCGCCTCCTTGTTCAGCACCAGGACCAGGGGGAATTCATTCCATGCGGTGATGAACCCGAAGAGCGAGGTGGACATCAGACCCGGTGCCAGCAGCGGCAGGATGACCTTGCGGAACGCCTGGGCGCGGCTGCAGCCGTCGACCATCGCGGCCTCCTCCAGCTCCCGGGGCACGGCGGCGACGAAACCGCGCAGCGTCAGGATGGTGAAGGGAAGGATCATCATCATGTAGAAGACCGTCAGCGGCACGAGGCTGTTCAGCATCGACGCGTCCCGCACGATCATGTACATCGCGATGATCATGACCTCCCAGGGCGCCATCTGGGCGAGCATGAAGCCGATGACGAAGCCGCGCCGCCCCTTGAACCGCATCCGCGCGAGGGCGAAGGAGCCCGCGAGCGCGACGACCAGGGCGAGACCGACCGCGCAGAGCGTGACGATCAGCGAGTTGGTGACGTACGTCCAGAAGTGGTCGACGCCGGTCGCCCGCTCGAAGTGCTCGAAGGTGATGTCGGTCGGGAACCAGACCGGGTTCTCCGAGATGATGTCGCCGGTCGGCTTGAAGGCCGTGGAGAACATCCAGTACACGGGGAAGACGAAGCCGATGAACAGGACGACGGCCGTGACGTTGGGCCACAGGCGGCCGAAGAGCGAGCGCTTCACAGCTCGTCCTCCTCTTGCTTGAGCACGATCCGCAGGTAGTAGGCGGTGAGGCCGAGCAGGATCAGGATGGTCAGGACCGCGATCGCCGCGCCCATGCCGTAGTGCTGGTTGCCGACGCCCTCGATGTAGGCGTAGACGGGCAGGATCTCGGTGAGCCGGTCGGGGCCGCCGCCGTTGATGGTGAAGACCTGCACGAACGCCTTGAAGACCCAGATGATCTCCAGGAAGGTCGTGGCGTAGAGGAACGGCCGCAGGAAGGGCATGGTCACCGTGGTGAAGCTCTTCCACCCGCCGGCCCCGTCGAGGGACGCGGCCTCGTAGAGCTCGCTCGGGATCGTGGTCGTGGCCGCGTAGAGGTTGATCGCGACGAACGGGATCGACTGCCAGACGATCAGGACCGTGACCACGAAGAAGGTCGACATCTGGCTGCTGGTCCAGCTGTAGTCGGCCATGGAGTGCCAACCGAGCTTGTCCAGGACCCAGTTGACGACGCCGAAGCGCTGTGCGAACAGCCACTGGTAGACGGTGGTCGCGGCGACCACGGGCATCGCCCAGGCCAGTACGAGCCCGACCATCAGCGTGACCCGCATCCGCTGGCCGAGGCGGGCGAGCAGCAGGCCGACCAGCGCGCCCGCGACCATGATCAGGACGACGTTGACCGCCGTGAACAGGATCGAGCGCAGGGTGACGCGCCAGAAGTCCTCGCCGGTGAGGACCTCCTTGTAGTTGTCGATGCCGTTCCACTCGGTGACGTGCTGGATCAGCTGCGCCATGTTGAGGTTCTGGAACGACAGCAGGACGTCCTTCAGCAGCGGCCAGCCGAGCAGCAGCACGGTGGCCGCGCAGGCCGGCAGCAGCAGGAGGTACGGGGTGAGCGCGCCGGCGCGGAACGCGGCTCGGGGCCGCGGTCGGGCGGGCCCGCTGTCATCCCTTTTGGTCACGTCCACCGGGCCGGAGGGCGGCCGTTCGGTCTGCACGGTCATGCTCGCGATCTCTCTTCTCGGCCTTCTCGGCCTCTCGACCTACGTACGTAGACCCGCGTGCGGTCGCCGGGGCAGGGGGCGTCATGCGCATCCCCCGCCCTGGCACCGGCGCCTTACTGCTGCCGCTACTGCTGCTGCGACAGGCGCTTGTTGAACTCGTCCTCGACCTGCTTGGCGGCCTCGGCCGGGGACTTACCGTTCAGCACGGCGGTCATGTACGTCTTGATCGGGTTGGGCGCGTTCTCCACGGCGGCCCACTCCGGGATCAGCGGCGTGGTGCCACCGCCCGCGGCGGCAGGCGCGGCGGCCTCGGCGACGACGTTGCCCTTGAGGTTGGTCTGCAGCGACTCCTTGTTCGGGATGACGCCGTTGAGCTTGGCCAGCTCGCCCTCGTACTGATCGGACAGGGCGATCTTCAGGAACTCCTTGGCGAGGTCCTGCTTCTGGCTGCCCGCGGCGACCGCGAGGTTGGAGCCGCCGAGGAAGACGCCCTCGGGCTTGTCGGCCGTGGCACCGGGGATGGTGAAGTAGCCGATCTCCTTCTCGATCTTCGGGTTGGCCTTGATCGCGATGCCGGCCTCCCAGCCCATGCCGATGAAGGCGCCGACGTTGCCCTTGCCGAAGACCTCGCCCTGCTGCGGGGTGGCCTCGTCCTTGTCCTTGGGGGCCTTGGAGAGAGCCTGGAACTTCTTGTACGTCTCCATGGCGGCGGCGATCTTCGGGTCGTCGAGGTTGGAGACGTACTTGTCGCCGTCCTTCTTGACCAGCTCGGCGCCCTCGCCGATGGTCAGGCCGACGAAGTGGTACCAGTTCTGGCCGGGCAGGTAGATGGGCTCGGCGTCGGTCTTCTCACCGATCTGCTTGAGGTCGGCGTAGAACTCGTCGCGGGTCTTGGGGGTGTCCTTGATGCCCGCCTCGGCCCAGACCTTCTTGTTGTAGAGGACGACGCGGTTGGCGAAGTACCACGGGGCGGCGTACTGCTTGCCGTCATAGATCGAGGACTCGTTGAGGGACGCGGTCCAGTCGGCGCCGATCTCGGTCTTGAGGTCGGCGAGGTCGGCGAGGCCGCCGGTCTTGGCGTAGGCCGGGGTCTGGGTGTTGCCGATCTCGAAGACGTCCGGCGGGTTCTCCTCGGACAGGGCGGTGGTCAGCTTTTGCTGGATGCCGTTCCACTGCTGGATCTCGAACTTGACCTTGGCCTTGGTCTTCTTCTCGAAGGCCGCGGCGACGTCCTTCTGCCACTGGTCCGGCGAGGAGCCGTCCATCACCCACACGGTGAGCGTCTGGCCCGCGTAGCCGTCCGCCCCGGCCTTGCCCCCACCGTCGCCGTTGTCGCCCCCGCACGCCGCCAGGGAGATCATCATGCCCGCGACACCGATCGCGGATATCAGCTTGCGCTTCACGCCACCCTCCTCAGGGATGCCCACACCTGCCCCGCCCACGGGCCGGGACCTGGACCAATGGTGTAGACCAGTAGGGGGAGCTTGGACCAGACCACGAAGCGTGTCAAGGGTGGCCGAATAGCCTCTGACCAGCCGTTATGGGACCTACATATGCAAGAACCTTTAAGTAAGAAGGCAGCGAAAACAGCGATGGCGGAGTACCCTCGTCTGCTAGACCACTCGGCGCTGTGGACTAGACCAAAAGAGGCGGCGACGGGTATACAGAAGGGATCACGAGGTGACCCTCCTCCGGAGCCGGGAAGGCAGGCCATGAGTACCGACGTCAGCAGTGCGGAGAACGAGGGTGGGGCAGGCGTTCGTACCGCGCGCGTGCCCAAGTACTACCGCCTGAAGAAGCACCTGCTCGACATGACGGAGACACAGTCGCCCGGCACACCGGTCCCGCCCGAGCGCACCCTCGCCGCCGAGTTCGACACCTCGCGCACGACCGTGCGCCAGGCCCTCCAGGAGCTGGTCGTCGAGGGGCGCCTGGAGCGCATCCAGGGCAAGGGCACGTTCGTCGCCAAGCCGAAGGTCTCCCAGGCGCTCCAACTCACCTCGTACACCGAGGACATGCGCGCCCAGGGCCTGGAGCCCACCTCACAGCTGCTGGACATCGGCTACATCACCGCCGACGACCGCCTCGCCGACCTGCTCGACATCACCGCCGGCGGCCGGGTGCTGCGCATCGAGCGGCTGCGCATGGCGAACGGCGAGCCGATGGCCATCGAGACGACCCACCTGAGCGCCAAGCGCTTCCCGGCCCTGCGCCGCTCCCTGGTCAAGTACACCTCCCTCTACACCGCGCTCGCCGAGGTCTACGACGTCCATCTCGCCGAGGCCGAGGAGACCATCGAGACCTCCCTGGCCACCCCGCGCGAGGCCGGCCTGCTCGGCACCGACGTGGGACTGCCGATGCTGATGCTGTCCCGCCACTCGCTGGACCGGGCCGGGCAGCCGGTGGAGTGGGTGCGGTCGGTGTACCGGGGGGACCGCTACAAGTTCGTGGCGAGGTTGAAGAGGCCTCAGGATTAGCCCACTTGCGGTAGCGCACGCGGCGTAGCGCTTCCCCCTTTTCCTGTTCTACGTTCCTCCCGTCGCCGCATGGACGGGAGGACTCCCCGATGCGTACCGCGAACGTCCGCACCACCACCGCCCGGCCCCCGGTCGCGCTCGTGAACGCACCGCGGCCGTACGGCTACCGTGCACACCAATCCTCCACATCCGATATGCGGACAGGGTCTTCCGCTGTAGTTGGACCGTCACCTACATTGCCCGGGCGTTTCACAGGTGATCAGTGAGGGGACGGAGCCGTCAGATGTCAGATGCCCCAGAGGTGAACAGAGGGGTGGTGACACCCGTGCGGGTCGTCATCGCACTCTGTCTCGTCGCGCCCTTCGTGGCGACGTTGTGGGTCGGTTCGTACGCCAAGACCGACCCGGAGTTCGCCGGCATCCCGTTCTTCTACTGGTACCAGATGCTGTGGGTCCTGATCTCCACGCTGCTGACGATGGTCGCGTACAAGCTGTGGCAGCGTGACCAGCGCGCCCGTGCCTCCGAGAAGGGCGGTGCGTCGGAATGAACGACGGCGTGAACGGCGTCGCGCTCGGCGTCTTCATCTTCTTCTTCCTGGCCGTGACGGTCATGGGCTTCCTGGCCGCGCGCTGGCGCAAGGCCGAGAACGAGCACAGCCTCGACGAATGGGGCCTGGGCGGCCGGTCGTTCGGCACCTGGGTGACCTGGTTCCTGCTCGGCGGCGACCTGTACACGGCGTACACCTTCGTGGCGGTCCCGGCGGCGATCTACGCGGCGGGCGCGGCCGGCTTCTTCGCGGTGCCGTACACGATCCTCGTCTACCCCCTGATCTTCACGTTCCTGCCCCGCCTGTGGTCGGTCTCCCACAAGCACGGCTATGTGACGACCTCGGACTTCGTGCGCGGACGCTTCGGCTCGAAGGGCCTGTCGCTGGCCGTGGCCGTCACCGGCCTCCTCGCGACCATGCCCTACATCGCGCTCCAGCTGGTCGGTATCCAGGCGGTGCTGGACGTGATGGGCGTCGGCGGCGGCGAGAACACCAACTGGTTCATCAAGGACCTCCCGCTCCTCATCGCCTTCGGTGTGCTGGCGGCGTACACCTACTCCTCGGGCCTGCGCGCCCCCGCGCTGATCGCGTTCGTCAAGGACACGCTGATCTACATCGTCATCGCGGTGGCGATCATCTACATCCCGATCAAGCTGGGCGGGTTCGACGAGATCTTCGCCGCGGCGGGCGACAAGTACACGGCGGCCGGCGCGGGCGGTCTGGTCCCGCCGGAAGCGGGCCAGTGGACGTACGCCACGCTGGCGCTGGGCTCCGCGCTCGCGCTGTTCATGTACCCGCACTCGATCACCGCGACGCTCTCCTCCCGGAGCCGTGAGGTGATCCGCCGCAACACCACGATCCTGCCGCTGTACTCGCTGATGCTGGGCCTGCTCGCCCTGCTGGGCTTCATGGCGATCGCGGCCGGAGTCAAGGCCGCCAACCCCCAGTTGGCGATCCCCCAGCTCTTCGAGGACATGTTCCCGTCCTGGTTCGCGGGCGTGGCCTTCGCGGCGATCGGCATCGGCGCCCTCGTCCCGGCCGCCATCATGTCCATCGCGGCGGCGAACCTCTTCACCCGCAACATCTACAAGGACTTCATCAAGCCGGACGCGACGCCCGCGCAGGAGACGAAGGTCTCCAAGCTGGTCTCGCTGCTGGTGAAGGTGGGCGCCCTGGTCTTCGTCCTCACCATGGACAAGACGGTCGCGATCAACTTCCAGCTGCTGGGCGGCATCTGGATCCTGCAGACCTTCCCGGCCCTGGTCGGCGGCCTGTTCACCCGGTGGTTCCACCGCTGGGCCCTGCTGGCCGGCTGGGCGGTCGGCATGATCTACGGCACGGTCGCCGCGTACGGTGTCGCCTCCCCGACCCAGAAGCACTTCGGCGGCTCGGCGAAGGAGATCCCCGGCATCGGCGAGATCGGGTACATCGGTCTGACGGCGTTCGTGCTGAACGTGGTGGTCACGGTGGTCCTGACCTTCGTCCTGAAGGCCGCGAAGGCCCCGGAGGGCATCGACGAGACCAAGCCGGAGGACTACACGGCGGACGCGGGCGACCCGGGCGTCCAGGTGGAACTGCCGCCGGCGACGGCGGGCTCGTCCCACTGAGTACCTGAACCCGGCATCGGCGGGCCGTCGGAGAAATCCGGCGGCCCGTTGTCATACCCGCCGGAGGCCTCAGGGGGCGCCTTGAAAGTCCGACACACCCCCTAGTCCCGCGTGCGCCTGGCCATCGCGCCCCAGAAATCGTCCAGTTCCCGCACCCGCATACTGACCCAGTGCGGCGTCTTCCTCCGCAACCCCCTGGGCAGCCACCGCCGCAACCGTCCCGGCAACAGGGCCTGCTGCTGGCGGCAGAACGGTTCCCTGATCTCCCCCCGCGGTACGCAACCCCGGGGCGGGTAGGGGCAGAGCTGGAACTTGCAGTCGGGCAGACAGGAGGCGCCCGGCGTGGGCGGGTCCGAGATGCCGGCCCGCAGGTCGGGGCGGAGCGGCCCGCGGTCGCTGCGGATGCACGGCGGAAGGGACATCCCCGGCTGCTCCGCGCGGGCCATCCGCTCCTCGACCTCGTCCGGGTGCCCGTCCCGTTCGACGAGGTTCAGCATCACCAGCACATCGGCGACGAGACGCTGGGCGCGGGCGTCAAGGGTGCTCCACCCGACCGACGGCGGGATCCACAGGCTGTGCTTGCGGTATCCCTCCGGGTGGCCGGTGCGCGCCCCGATGTTGTCGGCGACCCCCTTCTCGTCGATCCAGAGGAAGCGCTCCGGCTGCCCGGTCTCCAGCGCGAGCGCCACCAGGTCGCCCGCCTCGGCGACGAACGGATGCAGGGCCCGCCGGGGCGAGTCGCCGTTCGCATGGGCATGGCCAGCCGCCCTGTTCACCGTGCCGGCCATCGACAGCCAGCGCCCCACCGTCTGTACGGCGGTCGCGCCGCCCATCGCCTGGGCCGGCTCGCGCGCCCCGTCCCGGTCGTCCCGGACCGCCCCCGCCTCCTCGTCGTGCTCGTGGACGCGGCCACTGTCCGGAAGCTCCCACAGACACAACGCCTGGAGCAGGATGAGCTGCGAGTACCAGCACCGGGATTGCTGCAGCACGGTCTCCGCCTGGCGGATCAGGTCGGCACGACCGCCCGAGTAGGCCTGCGGATGCCGTATACGGCGGTTGGCCGCGTACTTGAAGCCCTGCGCCAGCGCGGCTTCGAGGGCGAGGGGCAGATCGGGGACGCCGCCCGTGGCCTTCGGGTCGAGGTGGCGCAGCCACTTGGTGAGGCGCTCCCGGGCCTCGTCACGGTGGGCCTCGTCGACCGATCCCAGCAGCATGGGGATCAGCCAGGCACGCATCACGAACTCCCGGAACAGATCGACCCGCTTTCTGCGGTAGTCCCGGTTGAGTGTCCGCCGGTCCTGCTGCAGGCGGGCGATGCGCTCGGACCGGGCGCGTGAAGGTGCGGCGGCCCGCGCCACGCCCATGCGCTCGGCCCATTCCTCGTACTCCTGCCGCTTCCAGGCCTTCAACGCCCCAAGCCTGTCGTCGTACTCCTTGATGGGGTCGCTGTACAGCCCGACCCGCCCGCGGATCACGGCGAACGCCGCGTTGCCGCCCGCGCCGAACTCCTGCGCCGCGGCCAGACGTATGGAGTAGGAGGGCTCCCGCACGGCGATCTCGAAGAGCTGTCCGTAGAGCGGGGTGGTGTCGATGCGGTCGGAGACGCCCCGCAGCGCGGCTCCGAGCTGCTTGAGCAGTCTCAGTTTCGCGTCGCTGAGGGTGCGCCGGTCGCCCTTGAAACCGGCCCAGCTCCCGCGCACCCGGTCCACGATGTCCCCGAGCATTCGCGGATCGTCCTCCGCGCTCTCGATCTCCACCGCGGCCACGTAGAGATCCAGGGCCTTCGGGTCGTCCGTACGGCGGTCCGCCGCCCTGCAGAGCCGGTACGCCAGGGTGTGCCCCCGCACGGGTGACTGACGGACTCGTTCCTCGATCTCCTTCTTCACCTCGGCGCGGACACCGCCACCGCGGCGACCCCTGAGCCTCGCCGCGCGTCGGCGGGACAGCAGCACCAGGGCGATGAGCAGTTCACGACTGGGCCCGGGCGGCTGCAGCGCCTGCTCGACGAGCTCTCCGGCGCCCCGTTCGCCAAGGTGGTTCAGGACGCGGTAGCCGTAGTAGGCCTGGATGATGCTGTGCGGGAAGCGGACTCTGCGCTCGAAGCCCTCCACCAGGGAGAGCTTGTCCGCGTTCCTCACGAAGCGGGCGAGGGCGGCACGGCACTGGTCCAAGTTCCCCTCGCGCAGCCGCCTTCTCTCCTCCTCGCCGAGCCGCTCGCACAGCGCGTCCCAGATCTGCTGCCGGTGCCACTCCGTGAAGACGTTCCCGCGCCTGCCGTACCGGTCGAAGGCGCGCCGACTGGCCCACACATGTGCGGCCCTGACCTGCGCGCGCCGCGCCGCGCCGGGGTGGACGTCGGTGTCCAGCAGTTCCCCGAAGCCGACCTCCAGCTTGTCCTGGAGGAGGCCGATGCAGGCCAGGGCCGAGACCACCTCGAGGGTGTCCCGGCGCTCCTGCGGGGTGAGCGCGACGTCCTCGCGCAGCCGGCCCTGGCACACCGCGTGGTCCCACGTCTCCAGCAGCCACAGCCGCAGCGTGCCGCGGTCCGGGCTGCGGGTGTTCATACGCTGCGGATCGGTGTCCGGCCGGTCGTTCTCCAGCGCTCCGTGGCGGTGCAGTTCCCGGGCGATCTGGAGGTAGACGGGTGACTCGGTCACCTCTGCCGTCTCCACGATCCAGTCCACGCGGCGCTCGTCCGTCTCCGGGACATGTGCCCGGACGAAGCGCAGGGCCTCCTCCTCGCTGAGCGGTTCCAGCTCCACGATCGCCGCCGAGGTTCTCTCCAGGGGGCTGTGCGGTCGTGAGGCGATGACCAGGGGCAGCTTCTCCTCGTGGGCGCGCTCGATGGCCCGCCGGATGATGTTGTCGCGGTTCTGCTGGTGGCCGTCGCCCTGGAGTGCCTCCTCCAGGCCGTCGGCGATGACGACCGGCTTGTCGTCGGCGAGCAGTTGCTGCCAGACCCGCTCGGTCTTGCTGCGGGCGAGGATGCCCCTGGGCGCCTCGTCGGTGAAACGGCGCCGGGCCATGCGCTCGAAGTTCAGTTCGGTTCCGTCGGTCGCGTCCCGCAGCCGGATCGGTACGGGCACGGCGTTCTGCTGGGCCAGCAGTTCGGTGAGCCGGACCAGGACGGCGGTCTTGCCCACACCGACGCCACCGACCAGCAGATACGGCCGACGCGTGTCGCGTTCCCGCAGCCGTTCGGCGAGCACCTGGGCGATCTCCTCCCGGCCCACGATCTCTGCGGTGTCCGGTCCGGCGGTGGGCACCAGGCGGCGGGGATCGAGCCGCGCCTTCGCGAGATAGCGCCGCTTGGTCCAGCGGTACCACCAGAACAGGAAGAGCGTGGCGGCGATCGACGCGGTGAGCACCGGGCCGACGAAGCGCATGACGGTCTCGAACCCCTGGTTGTTCTTCCGCCACCGCTCGAAGCCGGTCGTCTCCTGCGAGAACAGGATGTACAGGCCCTCCACGCACCAGGCGAGCAGCGCGAGTGCGGCCACCAGCCAGATGGCCCGGGTGACGTTGGTGTAGGAGACCCATCTGCGCCACTTCTTGGGGCGGGTGGTGCCGCGGCGCGCCTCCAGACGGATCGTCAGCGCGTGCCACTGGCCCACGAACACGCGCCTGGCCCAGCTGCCCGCACGTCTCGGGGCCAGCGTCGCCATCGGCGCGTTGCGCGGCCGCTCCTTGCCGGGCGGGCGGCGGACGACCCTCGTCATCGTGCGTCTCCTTCCGAGAAGGCTCTCGAAACGGAGGGACCGCGGGCGCCGACACCTACCTCCATGGAAGCACTCGCGGAACGCCCCGCAACCCGGCGGCTCCCCGCGGCTCCCGACGGCTCCCGGCGAAAAGCCCGGGCCCGCCGTCGCACCCGTCCGGCACACTCGCCCGCATGGACTTCGCGATCCGGCAGGCGACCCCCGACGAGTTCGACCCCCTCGGCGAGATCACCGCCCGGGCCTACCTCCAGGACGGCCTCCTGGACTTCGGCGAGAGCGACGAATACCTCGGCGAACTGCGGGATGTGGCCAAGCGGGCGGCCGCCGCCGAGGTGCTGGTGGCCGTCGAGAGGGGCCGGCTGCTGGGCGGCGTGACCTTCGTGCCGCGCGGCGGCCCCATGGCCGACATAGCCCGCTCCGGCGAGGCCGAGATCCGGATGCTCGCCGTCGACCACGCGGCACGCGGACGAGGCGTCGGCGAAGCCCTCGTACGCGCCTGCATCGATCGCGCACGGACCACGGAAGCCTGCGTCCGCATCGTCCTGTCGACCCAGCGCACCATGTACAGCGCCCACCGCATCTACGAACGTCTGGGCTTCGCCCGCACACCCGAGCGGGACTGGAACCCGGTCCCGCACCTCGCCGACATCACTCTGATCACCTATGAGTTGACGCTCTGAAACCACCGCGACACAACATCTGGGGGTGACACGGCAGCCCGGCACAAGATGTATGCTCATGCTCGCTGTCGCCGCAGGGGAATCCGGTGCGAATCCGGAACTGTCCCGCAACGGTGTACTTGTGCATGTCTGTTCCCGGAACCGCCTTGCGCAGGAGTCAGTCCGAGGACCTGCCGACAGCGCGCCCGGCCACCCGGCCGGCGCGCCTGACGTCCGGGCCTCGTGGAGTGGGCCGGTGGACGCGACGCCGCGTGCGCTCGTGTGCTGCCCCCTGCCCTCCGCCGGGCCCCCGTGCCGAGCGAGGGAGAGCCCCACGTGACCATCGCGCCAGCAGACCCGGCTTCAGCCGTTCCGCCCGTCCGCAGCGTCCCGTCCGACGAGGACACTCCGGGCACCGCCTTGCTGCGGACCCTGACCGAGCTGACCGCCGACCTCCCCGACGCCGACCCCGGCCGGGTCGCCGCCGCCGCGCTGCGCGGCCGTTCCGCCTTCGCGGACGAGCAGGAGCTGCGCGAGCTGGCCACCGAGGCGGCGGCCGGCCTCATCTCCGAGGACCCCGCCTACAGCAGGCTGGCCGCCCGGCTGCTGACCGTCTCCATCGCCGCCGAGGCCGCCTCGCAGGGCGTCACGTCCTTCACCGAGTCGGTCGCGGTCGGGCACCGTGAGGGGCTCATCGCCGACCGGACGGCCGACTTCGCGCGCCTGCACGCCGCCCGCCTCGACGGCCTCGTCGACACCGGCGCCGACGACCGCTTCGGCTACTTCGGCCTGCGCACCCTGCACAGCCGGTACCTGCTCCGGCACCCCATCACCCGCAAGGTGATCGAGACGCCCCAGCACTTCATGCTGCGCGTCGCCGCGGGTCTCGCCGAGGACGACACCATCCGGTCGGTGGACGAAGTCGCCGCGCTCTACGGGCTCATGAGCCGCCTCGACTACCTCCCCTCCTCCCCCACCCTCTTCAACTCCGGCACCCGCCACCCCCAGATGTCGTCCTGCTACCTCCTGGACTCCCCCAAGGACGAGCTGGACTCCATCTACGACCGCTACCACCAGGTCGCCCGCCTCTCGAAGCACGCCGGCGGCATCGGCCTGTCGTACTCCCGTATCCGCTCCCGGGGTTCACTGATCCGCGGAACCAACGGGCACTCCAACGGCATCGTCCCGTTCCTGAAGACCCTCGACGCCTCGGTCGCCGCCGTGAACCAGGGCGGCCGGCGCAAGGGTGCGGCCGCGGTCTACCTGGAGACCTGGCACTCCGACATCGAGGAGTTCCTGGAGCTGCGCGACAACACCGGGGAGGACGCCCGGCGTACGCACAACCTGAACCTCGCGCACTGGATCCCGGACGAGTTCATGCGCCGGGTCAACGCCGACGAGCCGTGGAGCCTCTTCTCCCCGTCGGACGTACCCGAGCTGGTCGACCTGTGGGGCGAGGAGTTCGACGCGGCCTACCGCGCGGCTGAACAAAAGGGGCTCGCCAAGAAGACCATCCCGGCCCGTGACCTGTACGGCCGCATGATGCGCACCCTCGCACAGACCGGCAACGGCTGGATGACCTTCAAGGACGCCGCCAACCGCACCGCCAACCAGACCGCCCTGCCGGGCCATGTCGTCCACTCCTCCAACCTCTGCACGGAGATCCTGGAGGTCACGGACGACGGGGAGACGGCCGTCTGCAACCTGGGGTCCGTCAACCTCGGCGCGTTCGTCGACACGGCGACGGGCGACATCGACTGGGAGCGGCTGGACGCCACCGTCCGTACGGCCGTCACCTTCCTCGACCGCGTCGTCGACATCAACTTCTACCCGACCGAGCAGGCGGGCCGGTCGAACGCCAAGTGGCGGCCGGTGGGGCTCGGCGCGATGGGCCTGCAGGACGTCTTCTTCAAGCTGCGGCTGCCGTTCGACTCGGCCGAGGCCCGAGCCCTCTCCACCCGCATCGCCGAGCGCGTCATGCTCGCCGCCTACGAGGCCTCCGCCGACCTCGCCGAGCGCAACGGCCCGCTGCCCGCCTGGGAGAAGACCCGTACGGCCAAGGGTGTCCTGCACCCCGACCACTACGGCGTCGAGCTGACCTGGCCGGAGCGCTGGGCGGCACTGCGCGGCCGTATCGCCTCGACCGGCCTGCGCAACTCCCTGCTCCTCGCCATCGCCCCCACCGCCACCATCGCGTCCATCGCCGGCGTCTACGAGTGCATCGAGCCGCAGGTCTCCAACCTGTTCAAGCGCGAGACGCTCTCCGGCGAGTTCCTCCAGGTGAACTCCTACCTGGTCAACGACCTGAAGGAGCTGGGCGTCTGGGACGCCCGCACCCGTGAGGCGCTGCGCGACTCGAACGGCTCGGTGCAGGACTTCGCCTGGATCCCCGCGGACGTACGGGCCCTGTACCGCACGGCGTGGGAGATCCCGCAGCGCGGTCTGATCGACATGGCCGCCGCCCGGACGCCGTTCCTGGACCAGTCCCAGTCGCTGAACCTGTTCCTGGAGACGCCGACCATCGGCAAGCTCTCCTCGATGTACGCGTACGCCTGGAAGCAGGGCCTGAAGACGACGTACTACCTGCGCTCGCGCCCGGCGACCCGCATCGCCCGCGCCGCACAGGCCACCATCCCCGTACAGCAGCCGGCGCCCGAAGACGCCGTCGCCTGCTCCCTGGAAAACCCCGAGTCCTGCGAGGCCTGCCAGTAATGACCACCCCCACGACCACCCGTCACGCCAATCTCCTCGACCCGGGCTTCGAGCTGACCCTGCGCCCCATGCGCTACCCGGACTTCTACGAGCGCTACCGGGACGCCATCAAGAACACCTGGACCGTCGAGGAGGTCGACCTCCACTCGGACGTCGCCGACCTGGCGAAGCTGTCCGAGGGCGAGCAGCACATGATCGGCCGGCTGGTCGCGTTCTTCGCGACGGGCGACTCGATCGTGGCGAACAACCTGGTGCTGACCCTGTACAAGCACATCAACTCCCCGGAGGCGCGCCTGTATCTGTCGCGCCAGCTCTTCGAGGAGGCCGTGCACGTCCAGTTCTACCTGACGCTGCTGGACACCTATCTGCCCGACCCGGAGGACAGGGCGGCGGCCTTCGACGCCGTCGAGAGCATCCCGTCCATCCGCGAGAAGGCCGAGTTCTGCTTCAAGTGGATCAACGAGGTCGAGAAGCTGGAGAGCCTGCAGACCAAGGCCGACCGGCGTCGCTTCCTTCTCAACCTGATCTGCTTCGCGGCGTGCATCGAGGGCTTGTTCTTCTACGGCGCCTTCGCCTACGTCTACTGGTTCCGCAGCCGGGGCCTGCTGCACGGCCTGGCCACCGGCACCAACTGGGTGTTCCGCGACGAGACGATGCACATGAGCTTCGCCTTCGACGTGGTCGACACCGTCCGCAAGGAGGAGCCGGAGCTCTTCGACGACGAGCTTCAGCAGCAGGTCACCGACATGCTGAGGGAGGCCGTCGAGGCCGAGCTGCAGTTCGCGCGCGACCTGTGTGGTGACGGCCTCCCGGGCATGAACACCGACTCGATGCGGCAGTACCTGGAGTGTGTCGCCGATCAGCGTCTGACGCGGCTCGGCTTCGCCCCGGTGTACGGCTCCGAGAACCCCTTCTCCTTCATGGAGCTGCAGGGGGTTCAGGAGCTCACCAACTTCTTCGAGCGGCGTCCCTCGGCGTACCAGGTGGCGGTGGAGGGCACCGTCGACCTGGACGAGGACTTCTGAGCCTCCGCCTTGTCGCGTTCCTGGGCCTCCCTGATCTGACGGTCGATGCGCCGGTCGTGCACGATCCCGATCACTGACGGGAGGACCAGGAGGACGAACATGCCGAGCACGACGACCATGGCGAGCAGTGTCTGAGTCTGTTCTGCAGTCATGACACCACTGTCGCGCCGGACACTCCTTACGAACAGTGGCAGGACTGCCGCACACCCTCGATTTACTGCCACGTCCGAGGCACACTGGCAGCATGCTGAAGAACGTCGCCGCCGTCCTCCTCGACGGTGTACATCTCTTTGAAATGGGCGTCGTCTGCGAGGTGTTCGGCATCGACCGCAGCGACGAAGGGCTCCCCACCTACGATTTCGCGGTCGTCTCGGCCGAAGGGCCGACCCTGGGCACGCATGTCGGCGGGCTCACCGTCTCCACGCCGTACGGTTTGGAGCGGCTGGACGAGGCCGACCTGATCACCGTCCCGGCCGGCAGCGAGTACGTCACCCGCGACTATCCGCCCGAGCTGCTGGACGCCCTGGTCAGGGCCGTGGAGCGGGGCGCGCGGGTGCTCAGCGTGTGCTCCGGCGCCTTCGTGCTGGGCGCGGCCGGGCTGCTGGACGGGCGGCGGTGCAGTGTGCACTGGCGGCACGCCGAGGAGCTGTCCCTACGGCATCCGCGGGCCATCGTCGAACCCGATGTGCTGTACGTCGACGAAGGGCCCGTGATCACCAGCGCGGGCACCGCGGCCGGCATCGACGCCTGTCTGCACATCGTGCGGCAGGAGCAGGGGCCCGAGGTCGCCAACAAGATCGCCCGGCGCATGGTGGTCCCGCCGCACCGGGACGGCGGTCAGGCCCAGTACATCGAGCGCCCGCTGCCCCGCTCCCAGTGCGACACGGTCGGCGAGGTGCTGGCGTGGATGGAGCGGCACCTCGACGAGGAACTCACCGTCGAGCAGCTCGCCGAGCGCGCGCTCATGTCCCCGCGCACCTTCGCCCGCCGCTTCCAGCAGGAGACCGGCACGACTCCCTACCGCTGGATCCTGCGCCAACGGGTACTGCTGGCACAGGAGTTGCTGGAAGCGACGGACGAGACGGTGGACGCGATCGCCGGTCGAACGGGATTCGGCACGGCAGCCGCACTGCGCCATCAGTTCGTACGGACCCTGGGGACGACCCCGAACGCCTATCGAAGGACGTTCCAGGGACCGAACGCCGCGTAGGCCTGCCCCGATGGCTAGGGGGTGTTTCGAAAGTCCCGCTAGTCCCTCGGCACCGGTCGCAGCAGCAGCTTCTGCGGGCGGAGGGTGATGCCCACCCGGGTCGCGTCGTTCGAACCGGACACCTGCTCGAAGCGGTACTTGGCGGACAGCGCCGCCGTGATCAGGGTCAGCTGCGCCATCGAGAAGTGGTCGCTCGGGCACTTGCGGTTGCCCACGCTGAACGGACTCATGGCGTACTTCGGCACGTCCTTGACGCGGTCCGGCAGCCAGCGGTCGGGGTCGAAGTCGAGGTTGCCGGCATACGACTTCGCGTCGCGCTGGATCGCGTAGGGGCTGTAGATGATGTCGGCCCCGGCCGGAATGCGATAGCCGCCAAGTGACGTATCGGTCACCGCCCGTCGCGTCAGAATCCAGACCGCGGGGCGCAAACGCATCGCCTCCACGACGACATTGTTCGTGTGCCTGAGGCTGCGGACGTCCTGGAATGCCACGGGCCGCCCGCCGGTGACGGATTCGACCTCCGCGCACACCTTGTCGGCGTGTTCCGGATGTTCCGCGAGCACATGCAGCAGCCACATGATGGTGGACGCCACGGTTTCGCTGCCCGGGGTGACTATCGCGACGACCTGGTCGTGGATCTCCTGTTCCCCGATGGGCTCGCCATTCTCGTCCTTTGCCTCCAGCAAGGCCGTCAGCAAATCGTCCGGCCTTTGACCAGATGCCCGGCGTTCGGCGACGATCTCGTCGACCAGGAGATGCAAATCGGCCAGGGCCCGGTTGAATTCGCGGTTGGGCGGCAGAGGCAGCTTGTACAGCGGCCCGAGCGGGATCACCATCCGCCGGTACATGCCCCGGAAGACGGTGGCGAGCGCATTGCACAGCCGCTCGGCCCGCTCGTCCATGTAGTCGCCGCGCAGCAGACAGCGGGCGGCGATGCGCACCGCGATCCGGAAGGACTCGGAGGTGCAGTCGATGGTCTCGCCGGGCTGCCAGCGCTCGGTCAGCGCATGCGCCTCCTCCTCCATGATCGGCCCGTACGCGGGGATCGCGTCGAGCCGGAAGGCGGGCTGGATGGTGCGCCGCTGGCGCCGGTGCCGGGGGCCGTTCGCCGTGGCCACGCCCTCCCTGCCGAGCAGGCCTTCCAGGGACTCCCACAGCGGCCCGTCGATCTTGAAGTCGGTGCTCAGCGCCAGGGCGCCGGTGAGGTCGGGGGTGGTGACGGCGTACACCGTCTTGGGACCGAGCTTGAGGCGTACGACGTCGCCGTGGTCCCGGAGGGCGGCCATGAAGGCCAGCGGATCTCGGGCCAGCTTCCAGCCGTGGCCGAGAAGTGGAACTCCTCCGCCCGCGAGGGGCGGCTCACGCAGTTCCGAAGCCACACGGGGTTCGGCTTCGGGGCGGACGGACTCGACGGTCATTTCTCACCTGCCGTTTCGTTGTTGACGTACGGGGGCGTGGACCGGTCGTCCCAGCTGTCGACCATGTACCGGCCGGACTCGTGGTGGAACCAGTAGACGGAGCTGAACCAGTTGCGCATATTGCAGAGACAGGCGCGTACGGCGGCGCTGAGTTCCTTTCCCCACACCGTGCCGTCGGCCAGCGAGTCGGCGAATTCCAGGGCGTCCCGCTCGGCCACGAGGAAATCGGATATGCATTCCTCGACCCGTTGCCTGACGTCCGTCACCGCCTCTTCCAGGGTCAGCCCCTTGTCTTTGATGAGGCTGATTCCGAGATTATGGACCTCGTCGCCCGCGATTTCCTTGGGGAGTGAGCAGAGGTCGTTGTACCAGGCGGCGAATTCCTGACTCAGTAACGCCGCCCGCCGATATGCCGGATGTTTCCGCACGGGGTCCGGAAGTTCCAGCCCCGCGGTCGGCTCCAGCAGATCGGTCCAGATCCAGTGCGCGAAGGTGAGCCGCCGCAGGGCGAGGTATTCCTCGACCGTGGGAATGTATCCCTCGGTGCGATTGTGGAATTCCCGGTCGTATGCCTCGATCACCGCGTGGAAGTGCCGGGCGAACCGGGCGTTCCAGGTGCGGGGCAGGAACGAGTACAGCCGCACCATGCTGTCCGCGAACCCCGCGACCAGCGCGTCCTCGTGGTGCAGGTGCTCCTCGGGGGAGTCGAGGGCCGCGTGCAGCCGGAACCTCAGCCGCCGCCAGGCCGCCGGGCGGCGGTGGACGATGTCACGGTCGTGCCGGTCGTCCCAGACGAAGAACCACGCGCTGTAGTCCGCAATCGCCTGGAGCACCTCCTCGGGGGCGCCAATGTAGTACCCCGCCATGAGGTCGGTGTAGCACAGGCCGTCGGCATATTCCTCGACCTTGTCGGCCGGCATCAGCCGCTTTTCCAGCAGCCAGGTACGGGTCTTCTCCTGGAGCCGGGGCCAATACGGATGGAGTTGCCTGGGAAACGCTGATTCGATCACCGGGAGAGAGAGCGATGGTGGTACCGGAACCGCCGTCGGTGTCGATGTGGTGCTGTGTGAGAAAGCATGCACGAACAAACCCCTCTCAGCCGCCAGTTGTCCAGTTGTGCACGCCCCCTCCCGCTGTACCGGGCGTGCGCCGTTGCGTATCCCCGCACTTCTATTCAGCACCACAACTGACCGATCTGGGAACGGATTTGCTTCATTCACTACCCCACGGTGCCGAGAACCTCCCCCTATGTGACTGGATCTGGATCACCAGTTGCCTGTATGGGATCGAACGTACGACGGACATGCGAACGGCGCCCGGTCAGGAAGGTGAACCTGAACGGGCGCCGTGCGTAAGGGGCTTGTGGGGCCTTCGAGGGGCCTCAGTCGTTCGCGACCACGGGGTAGCGGGGCTCGTTCTCGGCCATCTGCCGGAGCGCGTCCTTGCGCTCCCGCTTGGAGAGACGGTCGATGTAGAGGTAGCCGTACAGGTGGTCGGTCTCGTGCTGCAAACACCGAGCGAAGTAGCCGGTGCCGCGCACCTTGATCGGGTTGCCCTTCTCGTCCTGCCCGGTGACCTCGGCGTAGTCGGGGCGGGCCAGCGGCGCATATGCCGTCGGCACCGAGAGGCAGCCCTCGTTGCTGTCGTCCAGCCGGCGACGGTCGGCGGGCAGCTCGACGAGCTTCGGGTTGCACACGACACCCACGTGCCGCCTGCCCTCGTCGTCCATGCAGTCGTAGACGAAGACCTTCAGGTCGACACCGATCTGGTTGGCGGCGAGACCGACGCCCTCCGCGGTGCGCTGCGAGGCGAACATGTCCGCCACCAGCTGGTCCAGCTCCGCGCCGAACTCGGTGACGTCCTTGCACTCCTTGTGCAGCACAGGGTTCCCGACGACGGTGATCGGCCGCGAGGTGCCGCGCTCACGCCAGGCGTTCTCGCGCTCCTCCGTGTCCTCGGTGTCGACGACGAACCCCTCGTCGTCCACGGGGAGCACGCCCGCGTGCTGCTGCTCGGTGTCCTGCTGGGCCATGACCGACGTATGCCTTCCTCGGAAAAACAGGGGGTGTGATGCTGATACAGGGTACGGGGAACGCGCCCCGGGAGGGCGCGGGACTGTGTCGATATACGGCTCCGCCGCGGGGCGCGGCCGGCCACGACGAACCCGCAGTCGGCGATGGTCCTAACAGACCTCTTCGAGATCCCGCCAGTCCCGCGAATCAGGACTGTCCGCAACCCACCCGTCCAGCAACCCCCGAACCAGCGCGGCCGGCGCAGCCACCCCACACTCCCGCTCCGGCACCCACAGCTGCCCATCGGTCCGGTGCCCAAGGGGCCCGGGGTGACCCGGCTCACTGTGGTCGTGCGGGTCCAGATGCTCCCCGTCGCCCTCGTCCGACGGCATCCGCGACTCGGAACACATCCGGCACAGCAGCCGCACCGACGACGACCAGTCCTCCGCGGCGAACCCGGCGTCCGCGGCCAGCTGCTCCAGGGCGTCCCGGTCGGCCTCGGTGGCGGCCTCCAGGAGGACCACCCAGGTGGGCACCGGCGAGGGCGCCCACAGCTCGATCTCGTCGAAGACGGGGTAGGCATGCCCGGCCGACGTGGTCCGCTCCCCGTGGGGCACCCCGTCGTGCAGCACGACCTCGCCCCAGCGCCGCCCGGAGGACGGCAGCGGGATGGACAGCACCTCGATCCGGGCGGGGTCGAGCCGCCGCCCCCACACGACCTCGGCCTCCCCCTCCGGGGACAGCCTCACGGCGGCGCTGCCCAGGTCCATCCCGAGCGGCTCACCGGAGTCGGTCGCACCGCCCGGCACCCGCAGCCCGTACGCCTGCCAGGCCCGCCGGGCCAGCGGCCAGTCCTGGAGGGCGGTGGCCGCGATGCCGACGTTCCACCAGTCGGGCGCCCCGGTCTCCCGGTCGAGCAGCGCCACGGCTCGCAGTCCGGCCGCGCGGGCCTGCTCCCAGTCGTGCCGGAACTTGTGCAGCAGCGCGAGGTTGAACCAGGACTCCGAAAGCCAGGGCTCCAGGTCGGCGGCACGTGTCAGCAACGCGCCCGCGTCCTCGTACCGGCCGTCGCCGATGAGCGTGAACGCACGGTCGGTGGCCTGCCGCCAGGAGGCGGAGGGCCGGTGCCGTCCCTTGCCGAAGATCCTCACGATTCCCGCCTGCCAGTTCCGTGGAGTGGGCTGGCTAGTGCTCGCCCCCGGACACACTCTCATTCGCATCCAACCACGTACGGCTGGAAGGGCGCTCATTACCCATGGGTTACCCAGCCACAGGGGGTGTCAGACAGTCTCTGGACAGCACCCGCGCGAGCGACCCCACCACCTCCGGCGCATAGTCCCCGGCGGTGGCAAGGCGCAGTTCCTCCAGCGCCCTCAGCGGCCCGCCGGGCCCGGCGTCGCGGGCCTTCTCCTCGTAGGCGTTCACCGCCCGCACGATCCGCGCGGCGACCGGCTGCTCCGGACAGGGGTCGGCGAGCCGCTCCACGACCATCGCCACCTGCGGGTTCACCCCGGTCTGCCGTACGACGGCCCCGCCCAGCAGCGCGATCCGGCGCTGCTCCGCCACGGGCAGTACGGCGGTGGCCCCGGCCGGCACCGGATCGACCAGGCTGAGCTGCCCGATGTCATGCATGAGGGCCGCGTACTCCAGCACGGTGAGCTCGGCCTCCGACAGCCCCAGGTCCCGCCCGACCTCCCGGCTGAGCGCCGCCACCCGCCGGGCGTGCCCGGCGGGCGTGTACCCGGCGATCTCGGTGGCCCGGGCGAGAGAGGCGATGGTCTGCCGGTAGGTCGCCCGGACGGCGGCGTACCGGCGCAGGGACATCTGGGTGAGCAGGAGGGGCAGCGAGAAGACCGGCAGCGCCCACAGCCCGGCCACGGCGACCGCGAGCGCCATCACGGCGCCCGTCGCGCAGACGGCCGACCCGATCCCGAGCGTCGCCCGCAACTGGTCCCGCAGCAGCGGCCCGAACGGCCACCGGGTACGGGAGTGCGCCAGCGCGGCGGCGAGCAGGGCGTCGCACAGGGCGGTCAGGGTGAGGATCGCGAGCAGGAGCAGGGCGTAGGCGGTGCCCCAGCCGTGGAACGTGCCCTGGTTGTACAGGGGTTGGAAACAGACGGCCGCGAAGCCGACGGTGAGCACCCGCCGGGCGAGGTGGTCACGGACGGGACGGCCGCGCGCGATGTGCGGCACGCTGCCGAGGAGCGCGGCGGCGAGGACGACGCTGAGGACCTGGGCGACACCGTGCTGGGTGGGGTCTCCGGCGTTCTCCCCGAGCAGGGCGTACGACAGCGCGGCGGCGGCCCCGAGGGGCGCGGCCTCCCGGCCTGCCGCTCCCGTCCACCGGGTGAGCTCACCGAGGGTGACGAGGATCCCGAAGGCGAGCGCGGTGCCGCGTTCGTCGAGGCCGCTCCCGAGGGTGTCGATCAGGCAGCCGGCGGCGAGAAGGGCGGCGCAGGCGTGGACGAGGGTGAGCAGGCGGGGTGGTCTCGGGGCGCTCATCGGTGCGCCCCCGGGGCGCTGGAGACGGGCGGGCGGGGCGGGGGCACGGACGTCTCGTCGGCGGTCACCGCGGGATGCCACCCCTGCTGGTCCACCGCTCTGACGAGGGCCGTGACCATCCGGGGGTCGAACTGCGAGCCCGCGCACTTCTCCAGCTCCCGCAGGGCGACGGGCACGGGCCGGGCCCTGGAGTAGGACCGGTTCGACGTCATCGCGTCGAACGCGTCCGCGACCGCCACCACCCGCGCCGACTCCGGGATCTGGCTCCCGGTCAGGCCGTAGGGGTACCCGCTCCCGTCCAGCCGCTCGTGGTGGTGCAGTACGGCGGCCCGGGCCTCGCCGAGGAAGGAGATCCCCCGGACCATCTCGTGGCCGTACTCGGGATGCAGCTCGATCACACGCCGTTCCTCGGGCGTGAGCGGCCCGTCCTTGCGCAGCAGCCGCGTGGGCACGCCCAGCTTTCCGACGTCGTGCAGGATTCCGGCGAAGCGGAGCACCTCGACGCGCTCGTCGGCCAGGCCCAGCTCACGCGCGATCATCATCGACGCCTGTCCGACCCGCTCGCTGTGGCCGCGGGTGTAGCCGTCCTTGATGTCGACGGCCTGGACCAGCGCCCGGATGGTCGCCTGGTGGGCCGCGCGTTCCCGGTGGTACTGGGCGAACACCCACCACGACACGCACATCGGCAGCAGTACGAGCAGCGCGGCGACCGGGCCGTAGGGACTGCGCCACAGCACGGCCATCATCAGCCCGGCCAGGCCGTGCACGGCGATCGGCGCGAGCGAGTGAAGGAACAGCCCTCGCCAGGCACGCCGTACCGGCACCCGCTCGGCCAGCGCGAGAATCCCGCCGTCGAGGACGGTGAGGACGAGGCAGAAGGTCAGCGCCGCGGCTCCGGCGGGCGCGAGGGCGTACGGGAAGTCGGAGTCGAGGACGGCGTCCTGCCCGCCGAGCGCCTCGTGCACGCGGGCGGCCGTCCACACCGCGACCGCGGACTGGGCCGCCCGCCACAACCGGCGCAGCCGGCGCGGCCGTTGGCCGACGGGAGACAGCAGCGCGCCCGGCACGGGCACCAGCGCGGCCGCGGACGGCGGCAGGAGGAAGGCCCCGGCGAGCAGCACGGGATGGAAGGTGCCCGCGAACCGCCACTTGGCGGCGATCCGCTCACCGCCGGCGTAGAGGGCGGCGAGCAGGGCCACCGCCCACCAGGGTGTGCCGGTGTTCGGCAGCGTGTGCAGACAGAACAGGGCAATGAGGACGACACAGACGACGTACCCACGCGCCCGTGCTGGTATCGCCTCCATGTGCTCCTCCCCGGCCAGGCCTTCCCGGCACGGGAGCCTAAGGGGGCCGAGAGGAGGTCCGCGGTGTTATGACCGGGGGATTAGCACTTTCGAGTGACGGTCCGTGCAGGACGCCTGTGGTTCAGGACTCCTGGGGAGTGGCGGTCACGTCATGGTCGGGCACGGCCTGGCCGGAACGGATCAGGTCGAGCCGCCCCAGGACCTTGGCACGCAGGTCGGTCGGCACGTCGTCATGCCCGCAGCAGCGCTTGACCAGCTTCTTCACGGCCTCTTCGAGGCCGTACTTCTCCAGGCACGGGGAGCACTCCCGGAAGTGCTGCTTGAACTTGTCGCGATCGACGTCCGGCATCTCACTGTCGAGGAACTCGTAGAGATGATCGAGTACCTCACTGCAGTCCGTCTCGTGCGGCTCTCCGCAGCTCATGAGCCCGAACCTTTCACTTCGTTCGACTCTCCGGCGCCGGCCGGGACCAGCCCGCGCTCACGCGCGTAGTCCTCGAGCATGCCGCGCAGTTGACGGCGGCCCCGGTGCAGCCGGGACATCACCGTACCGATGGGTGTCCCCATGATGTCCGCGATCTCCTTGTACGCAAAGCCCTCTACGTCGGCGAGGTACACGGCGATGCGGAATTCCTCGGGGATCGCCTGGAGCGCTTCCTTCACGTCCGAGTCGGGCAGGTGGTCGAGCGCCTGCGACTCCGCGGAGCGCAAGCCCGTCGACATGTGCGACTCGGCGCGCGCGAGCTGCCAGTCCTCGATCTCCTCGGCCGCGGAGCGCTGGGGTTCGCGCTGCTTCTTGCGGTACGAGTTGATGAAGGTGTTGGTGAGGATCCGGTACAGCCAGGCCTTCAGGTTGGTGCCCTCGCGGAACTGGTGGAAGGACGCGTACGCCTTGGCGTACGTCTCCTGGACCAGGTCCTCGGCGTCGGCCGGGTTGCGCGTCATGCGCAGGGCGGCCGAGTACATCTGGTCGAGGAATTCGAGCGCGTCCCGCTCGAAGCGCGCGCTGCGCTCGGCGGTCGACTCCGCGGACGTGTCCACGCTCATGCCCTGGCCCTCGGGCTGCTCCGCCTGGCCGTTGTCGGTCCCTGCGTCGGTACCGGGAACCGGACCCACCTCCTCAAGATTCCGGGCAGCACCGAAGCCGGTACCACCAGAATCGGAGGATAGACGACTACCCGTCCCCGCCGCCCCTCGAATAGGAGCGGTCTTGGCCGCGTGCAGCACCGTCCAGTCCAGGTCGGCGCGGCTGCTGCGGCTCGGGCAGAAGGTCGAACCCATGCGGCGGACTTCCTCTCCTACGACGTCGGCGCTGGTGCTTCAGCACCCGCTGTCCGCCACAACAGAGGCCGGACCCCCGACATTCCCGCGCCTTTACCCGAGTGACCCGACCCACTTCAAGACGCCGTCCGTGACAATCGCCACGGCCTCGTCCTGATCGAGGGGCGCCCGCTTGGGCACCGCGAACCCGTGATCGCCGTACGGCACCTCGATCAGCTCGAAGTCACCGGCCGGGAACTCCTCCGGCTTCCCGAAGGGATCGTTCCCGCCCTGTACGACGAGGGTCGGCACCCCGGACCCCAACAGCTCCTCGGCGCGGGACTTCTCGGGCTTGCCCGGCGGGTGGAGCGGGAAGCTCAGCGCCAGCACGGCGTGCGCGCCGAGGTCGACGGCCGTACGGCAGGCGACCCGGGCCCCGGCGCTGCGGCCGCCGGAGATCACGGGCAGGCCGGGCGCAGTGAGCGCGGGCCAGATGCCGCGCCAGCCGACGTCGAGGGTCTTCGGCGCGGGCGCCACCTTCTTGCCGGCCACCCGCCAGGGCTGCTCCACGAGGGCGACGCTCACCCCGTGCGCCGGGAGGACGTCGGCGAGGGCCACGAGGTCGCGGGCCCCGATGCCGCCTCCGGCGCCGTGGCTCGCGGCCAGCACCAGCCGTGCCTTCTTCGCCGGGTGCCAGGTGATGCGGGCGTCCCCCGCGTCCGTTGCGATGATCTCGGTCGTCACGTCAGAAGAGTGTGCCCTCTTCGGGGCCGTCCAGCTCCTTCAGCAGCTCCGGGCCGTTGTTGCGGACGTTGCTGACCATCGTGGAGACGGGGTAGGCGCGCATCAGGCCGGCCGGCGGCGGGTCGAGCAGGGTGCGCAGCTCCTCGGGGTCGGTGCGGGACGGGTCGAGCCAGGTGTCCCAGCGGTCCGGGGTCAGCATCAGCGGCATGCGGGGGTGGATCTCGGCGAGCAGGTGCGGGCCCTCGGCCGGCGAGACGGCCAGCGGGGTGGTCTCCGCCTCGGTCGTGATGACGGAGCAGGTCACCCACCAGGCCTGCGGGTGGTCGTCGGGCAGCGTCTTGTCCCGCCAGAACTCGTACAGCCCGGCCATCGCGAACACCGACCCGTCGGCGGGCAGCACGAAGTACGGCTGCTTGCGCGGCCGCTTCTTCCTGCCCTCGACCTCCAGGTCCCGCTCCTGCTTGCCGGTGACCCACTCGTAGTAGCCGTCGGCGGGGATGATGCAGCGCCGGGAGGAGAAGGCCCGCCGGTACGACGGCTTCTCGTGGACCGTCTCCGCGCGCGCGTTGATCATTTTGAAGGCGGACTCGGGGGTCTTGGACCAGCTGGGCACCAGCCCCCACTTCAGCTTCCGCAACTGCCGAACCGGCCGCGGGTCCTCCACGTCTTTCAAGGGACGGTCGAGGACGACGTGGACCTCCTTCGTCGGAGCCACGTTGTAGTCCGCCTCAAGGGTCTCCTCGGGCTCCCACTTCTCGATCTCAAAGATTCCTGCGAGATCCTCGGGGCTACGACTCGCTGCATACCGTCCGCACATACGTGCCACACTGCCAGATTCCATCCGACCACAGGGAGCCATCGCCTTACATGGACAGCACCGCATCCGCCTCGCTCGCCTCCCTCTGGGACGAGGTCTCCGGTACTCAGCCCGACCCCGATCTGTGGGTCGTGATCGCCACCCTGGTCGTCGCGCTCTCCGTCGTCGTCCCCCACGTCCTGTGGCGCCTCTCGCGCAACGCCATCACCATCGCCCACGAGGGCGGCCACGGCCTGGTCGCCCTGCTGACCGGCCGCACCCTGACCGGCATACGCCTGCACTCCGACACCAGCGGCCTCACCGTCAGCCGCGGCAAGCCGCACGGCATCGGCATGATCCTCACGGCGGCCGCGGGTTACACGGCGCCGCCGCTGCTGGGCCTGGGCGGCGCGGCTCTGCTGGCCACCGGCCGGATCACCCTGCTCCTGTGGCTGGCGACCGCCCTGCTGGTGGCCATGCTGGTGATGATCCGGAACGCGTACGGCGCCCTGACGGTGTTCGTCACGGGCGGCACGTTCGTGCTGGTGAGCTGGCTGACGGGCCCGCAGGTGCAGGCGGCGTTCGCGTATGTGGCGGTCTGGTTCCTGCTGGTGGGCGGGGTGCGCCCGGCATTCGAGCTACAGGCGAAGAGGGCACGGGGAGGGGCGGGGGACTCGGACGCGGATCAGTTGTCGCGGCTGACGCATGTGCCGGCGGGGCTGTGGCTGTTCTTGTTCCACGCGGTGTCGCTGTGTTCGCTGATAGGTGGGGGCAGATGGCTCCTGGAGGTGTGATGCGCCAGGAAGAGGCAGCATCACCGGCGCGGGGCTGTGTCGATCTGCGGCTCCACCGCGTGGGCGCGACCGGCCCCAACGGCGCCGCACCCGAACCACCGCCTGCTTATAAAGTGGGGCCATGGCCCCGAACGACGCACAGCCCGCCCTCTGGCCCGCCCCGCACGCGAGCGGAGCCGTCGACGCGACGGTCCACGTGCCCGGGTCCAAGTCGGTCACCAACCGCGCCCTCGTCCTGGCAGCCCTCGCCTCGGAACCGGGTTGGCTGCGCCGCCCCCTCCGCTCCCGCGACACCCTGCTGATGGCCGGCGCGCTGCGGGCGATGGGCGTCGGCATCGAGGAGGGTGTCGGCCCCGAGGGCACCGGCGAGGCGTGGCGGGTACTCCCCACGGGCCTGCGGGGCCCGGCCACGGTCGACGTCGGCAACGCCGGCACGGTGATGCGCTTCCTGCCGCCGGTCGCCGCGCTGGCCGACGGGCCCATCCGTTTCGACGGCGACCCCAGGTCGTACGAGCGCCCCCTGCACGGCGTGATCGACGCCCTGCGCGTCCTCGGCGCCCGGCTCGACGACGACGGCCGCGGCGCGCTGCCGCTGACGGTGCACGGCGGGGGCGCCCTGGACGGCGGCCCCGTGGAGATCGACGCCTCGTCGTCGTCCCAGTTCGTGTCGGCGCTGCTGCTGTCCGGCCCGCGCTTCAACCAGGGCGTGGAGGTCCGGCACACCGGCTCCTCGCTCCCCTCCATGCCGCACATCCGCATGACCGTCGACATGCTGCGCGCGGTCGGCGCCCAGGTGGACACCCCGGAGTCGGGCGGCGAGCCGAACGTCTGGCGAGTCACGCCGGGCGCCCTGCTCGGCCGCGACCTCACCATCGAGCCGGATCTCTCCAACGCCCAGCCGTTCCTGGCGGCGGCGCTGGTGACCGGCGGCAAGATCCTCATCCCGGACTGGCCGAGCCGCACCACCCAGCCCGGTGACCGGCTGCGCGAGATCTTCACCGAGATGGGCGGTTCCTGCGAACTCACCGAGTACGGGCTCGTGTTCACCGGCTCGGGCGCGATCCACGGCATCGACGTGGACCTGAGCGAGGTCGGCGAACTCACCCCGGGTGTCGCGGCGGTCGCCGCCCTGGCCGACTCCCCCTCCACGCTCCGCGGCGTGGCCCACCTGCGTCTGCACGAGACGGACCGCCTGGCCGCGCTGACCAAGGAGATCAACGAACTCGGCGGCGACGTCACCGAAACCGCCGACGGCCTGCACATCCGCCCGCGCCGACTGCACGGCGGCGTCTTCCACACCTACGAGGACCACCGCATGGCGACGGCCGGCGCGATCATCGGCCTCGCGGTCGAGGGCGTACGGATCGAGAACGTGGCGACGACGGCGAAGACCCTCCCGGACTTCCCCGAACTGTGGACCGGGATGCTCGGGGCGTAGGGACACCGCTATGCGCCGCTACAGCAAGCACACCGACGAGGACGACATCCGCACCCGTCCCGGCCGTCGGAACACCCGGCCCCGTACGAACATCCGCCCCAAGCACGAGGACGCCGCCGAGGGCATGGTCCTCACCGTCGACCGGGGCCGTCTGACCGTCCTCGTCGACGACCGGATCGTGATGGCCATGAAGGCCCGCGAACTGGGCCGCAAGGCCGCGGTCGTCGGTGACCGGGTGGCACTGGTCGGCGATCTGACCGGCAAGAAGGACACGCTCGCGCGAATCGTGCGGATCGAGGAGCGGACGTCACTGCTGCGCCGTACCGCGGACGACGACGATCCGTACGAGCGCGTGGTCGTGGCGAACGCAGACCAACTCGCCATCGTCACCGCCCTCGCCGACCCCGAGCCGCGGCCCCGACTGATCGACCGCTGTCTGGTGGCGGCGTTCGACGGCGGCCTGGAACCGCTGCTGGTGATGACGAAGTCGGACCTGGCTCCGCCGGAGAAACTCCTTGAGCTGTACGGGGCGTTGGACATCCCCCATGTCGTCACCAGCCGGGAGGAACTGGAGGCCGGAGAGGCGGCGGACCGGGTCCGGGAGCAACTGGACGGCCGGGTCACGGCGTTCGTCGGTCACTCGGGAGTCGGCAAGACCACGCTGGTGAACGCGCTGGTGCCGGAGGAACGCAGGCGTTCGACCGGCCATGTGAACGCGGTGACGGGTCGGGGGCGCCACACCACGACATCGGCGCTGGCGCTGCCCTTGGCGGAGGCGGGGGCGGGTGGCTGGGTGATCGACACCCCCGGCGTCCGTTCCTTCGGCCTGGCTCATATCGACCCGTCCCGGGTGATCCACGCGTTCCCCGACCTGGAACCGGGAACCGAAGGCTGCCCCCGTGCGTGCAGTCATGACGAACCGGACTGCGCGCTGGACGGCTGGGTGACCGACGGCCACGCCGATCCCGCGCGGCTGTACTCGCTGCGGCGGCTGCTGGCGACGCGGGAGCGCACGGACGGCGACTGAGCAGGGGATTGACCTCCGCGTTGTTTGTCCCCCTGTGAGACCGGTAAAGGCATAATCGCACCGAGCCGGATCCAAGCCTGACGAAGCGGTCACAGAACGTGGGCATACGGGAGGACAGCACATGGCGTGGCTGCTGGTCATCGTGGCGGGGCTGCTCGAAACCGGCTTCGCCGTCTGCCTGAAACTGTCGCACGGCTTCAGTCGGCTCTGGCCCACGGTCGCCTTCTGCGTCTTCGCCCTCGGCAGTTTCGGGCTGCTGACGCTGTCGCTGAAGAAGCTGGACGTGGGGCCGGCGTACGCGGTGTGGACGGGGATCGGGGCGGCGGGTACCGCGATCTACGGGATGATCTTCCTCGGGGACGTCGTGTCCACGTTGAAGATCGTGTCGATCAGCCTGGTGATCGTGGGGGTCGTCGGCCTGCAGCTGTCGGGCTCGGCCCACTGAGCCCGGCTCCCCGCTGAGGCGATGTCAGCCCGCCAACTGCCGCTGCAGCGCGCTGCGTACGAGCTCGGCGACGCCGCCTTCGCCGGGTGGCGCGGCGACGCAGGACAGGGCCAGCCTGACGACGAGTTCGCAGGAGCGGGCGAGATCGGCGAGGTCGGCCTTGCTGGTCCCGTTTCCGGGCCCAGGTCCGGGTCCGGGTCCAGAAATGACCACTACGGCCCTGTCCCGCACCATCGCCACGAAGTCACCCGGAGACGGGAGCGGCCCGTCGGCCCGTCGCTGTGCCGGCACGGCCGAGGTGGACGGCACGGCGGACAGCGTCGGTGAGGGCAGGCGCTCGCTCCAGCAGCCGGTGAGCATGGCACGGACGAGGGCGTTGTCGCGGGCGAGTGCGGCGGTCCACTCCGCGGTGGCGGTGAGGCGGTCCCGGGCGTCGCTGTGGGTGGCGAGGGCGCGTTCGACGCCGGCGAGGTAGCCGTCGGCTTCCCTTCTGACGAGTGCGCGGGCAAGCCCTTCCTTGCTCCCGAACTCGTTGTACAGCGTCTGCCGGGACACTCCGGCCGCCGCGGCCACGTCCACCATCCGCACGGCAGACCACGACCGACGCGCCAGCGCCGTGTAAGCGGCGTCCAGCAGGGATTCCCGCGCTGCAGGCATCATCGCCTCCGTGGGACGAGCGGCTCTGCGCCCAGATTTGACGCGCACGGGGGCACTGTCAAGGGTTCGCGAAGGCGCGTGGAGGCGCGCGTTGATGCCTGCGGCGGCCCGTTGCCTCCGGTGGGGGCTCGCGTAGCGCCTGCGGGTGGGTGGGGGTCGGGGCCGCGCCGGGGGGTGTCCGTCCTCGGTCCGGTGGCTGGCGTCCTGCCAGGAGGTGCCGTCCCTTGACACTGGAACTCTGCCGGCGGACACCTCCCGACGCGTCCCCTTGCCGCCGTGGGCGACTGCGGGCCCGTGGGGCGCTGCCCCAATCCCCACCCACCCGCAGGGCTCCGCCTCGTAGGCGGCGGCGGCCACTTTTCGGTGCCGGTCCCGGCCCCTTTCAGCCCGCCCGGCGTCCGAGAACGAGCACAGCCATCCCTAGCCCCCACCCACCCGCCAGGCTCCGCCTCACGCGCGGCGGCAGCCACTTCTCGACGCCGACCCAGGCATCTTCAGCCCGGCGTCCGAGAACGAGCACAGCCATCCCTAGCCCCCACCCACCCGCCAGGCTCCGCCTCACGCGCGGCGGCAGCCACTTCTCGACGCCGACCCAGGCATCTTCAGCCCGTCCGGCGTTTGAGGACGAGGCCGCAGGCCGATGGGGGGCCAGGGGGCGGAGCCCCCTGGCGGGGTCGAAGGGGCGGAGCCCCTGGGGATGGGACGGGTAGGGGCGGCGGGGGCGAGAGAAGGCGGCGCAACTTGATCCGCTGGGCCCTGTAGCCCCACCCCGACCACGCCAGATACCGTTCGTTCCATGCCGGACTACCTCGACGACCTCCGCCTCGCCCACGTCCTCGCGGACAACGCCGACGCCACCACCATGGACCGCTTCAAGGCCCTCGACCTCAAGGTCGAGACCAAGCCGGACATGACCCCGGTGAGCGAGGCCGACAAGGCCGCCGAGGAGCTGATCCGCGGACAGCTGCAGCGGGCCCGCCCGAGAGACGCGATCCTCGGCGAGGAGTACGGCATCGAGGGCACCGGCCCCCGCCGCTGGGTGATCGACCCGATCGACGGCACCAAGAACTACGTACGCGGCGTCCCGGTCTGGGCCACCCTCATCGCCCTGATGGAGGCGGGAGAGGGCGGCTACCAGCCGGTCGTCGGCCTCGTCTCCGCCCCCGCCCTCGGACGCCGCTGGTGGGCCGCCAAGGGGCACGGCGCCTTCACCGGCCGCAGCCTCTCCTCCGCGAGCCGTCTGCAGGTCTCGCACGTCTCGAAGCTGACGGACGCCTCGTTCGCGTACTCCTCACTCAGCGGCTGGGAGGAGCAGGGCCGCCTCAACGGCTTCCTCGACCTCACCCGCGAGGTGTGGCGCACGCGCGCGTACGGCGACTTCTGGCCGTACATGATGGTCGCCGAGGGGTCGGTGGACATCTGTGCGGAGCCCGAGCTGTCCCTGTGGGACATGGCCGCCACCGCGATCGTCGTGACGGAGGCCGGCGGCACCTTCACCGGCCTCGACGGCCGCCCCGGCCCGCACAGCGGCAACGCCGCCGCCTCGAACGGCCTCCTGCACGACGAGTTCCTCGGATACCTCAACGAGCGCCACTGAGCGCCCCCTTGTTGACCCCCTCTTTACCTGTCACTCTGAGAGTCCCCCCACTTGTGAATTTGTGAAATCCTGAACAAACGGTGCGGGGGCACTTCAGGAGGTGGCTCCATCCATGCTCGTACGTGACGCCATGAGCACCGTGGTCCTCACCATCGGCCCCACCCACACCCTTCGCCAGGCCGCCGCGCTGATGTCCGCCCGTCGGATCGGCGCGGCCGTGGTCCACGACCCCGACGCCGGTGGCATCGGCATCCTCACCGAACGCGACATCCTCAACTCCGTCGGCCTCGGACAGAACCCGGACACCGAACGCGCCCACGACCACACCACCAACAACGTCGTGTTCGCCGCCCCGTCATGGACCCTGGAGGAGGCTGCCCGCGCCATGGCGCACGGCGGCTTCCGGCATCTGATCGTCCTGGATCACGGCGAGCCCGTGGGCATCGTCTCGGTCCGCGACATCATCCGCTGCTGGGCCCCCGTACGGCAGCACGTGCCCGCCTAGGAAGGCGCAAGCGAACGGCATACGAAACGGGCCGGGCGCCGAAGGCGACCCGGCCCGTCCGTGTCCCGTCCGTGTCCCGTCCGTGTCCTGCCCGCGTCCTGCCCGCGTCCTGCCCGCGTCCTGCCCGCGTCCCGCCCGCGTCCCGCGCGAGACCCGGGCGATACCTCGGGCGAGGGCACCCGCCTGGTTCGCGATCAGCCCCGGTCTTCGCCAAAATCGATCTCGTCCCATACTGGACTTTGTCCAAGTCGAGGTGATCTCCAAAGTCACATTCATTCGGAACCTGGTCCCCCTGCTGTTAAGGTGTTCTCCATGAGTGACCTTCTGGAACGGCTGCGCGGACGCGGATGGCGGATGACCGCGCAGCGACGCGTCGTGGCCGAGGTCCTCGCCGGTGATCACGTCCATCTGACGGCCGACGAGGTGCACGCCCGCGCCGTCGCCAAGCTGCCGGAGATCTCCCGCGCGACCGTCTACAACACGCTGGGCGAGCTGGTCACGCTCGGCGAGGTCCTCGAGGTCTCCACCGACAAGCGCGCCAAGCGGTACGACCCGAACGCCCATCGGCCCCACCACCACCTGGTGTGCGCCCAGTGCGGCGCGATCCGGGACGTCCACCCGACGGGCAACCCGATGGCCGACCTCCCCGACTCCGAGCGCTTCGGCTTCACGGTCTCGGACGTCGAGGTGACGTACCGCGGCGTCTGCCCGAACTGCGCCAAGGCCTGAGGCCCGCAACACCCCGAGCCCCGGCACCGGTGAGTGCCGGGGCTTTGTGCTGCCCGCGTGCGGACGGGGTTCCCGCGTGCGGACGGAGTCGAATGTACGGACGGGGTCCCATGCGCTGACGGGGCCCCATGTGCGGAGGCCCCATGTGCGGACAGGGTTCCCGAATCTGACGGCCCGTCATATGGTCAACGGCACCCACACGTCCGTTCCGCACTCCGCGAGGAGACCGAAGTGGGAGAACCGAATCCGCCGTACCCCAAACTCAAGGCCCGTGACCTGACCCGCGCCTTCGGCCGAACCCCCCGCGCGGTCGATGCCCTCGGCCCCCTCGATCTGACCGTCGCGCCCGGCGAGTTCGTTTGTGTCGTCGGCCCCTCGGGCTGCGGCAAGTCCACGCTGCTGCGTATCGCCGCGGGACTGCTCCGCCCGAGCACCGGCACGCTGGAGATCCGTACGTCGAGCGCGCGGCCGGCGGCCATGATCTTCCAGGACTACGGCATCTACGACTGGAAGACCGTTCGCGCCAACGTCCGCTTCGGACTGGACATCCAACGCGTCCCCCGCCGCGAGGCGAACGCCCGCGCCGACGACTGGCTGGCCCGCATGGGCCTGTCGGACTTCGCGGACGCCTACCCGGCCACCCTCTCCGGCGGTATGCGCCAGCGTGTGGCGATCGCCCGGGCGCTGGCCGTACAGCCCGAACTGCTGCTGATGGACGAGCCGTTCGCGGCGCTCGACGCCCAGCTCCGCACGATCCTCCAGGACGAACTCCTGGAGATCACCCAGACGCTGAGGACGACCACGCTCTTCATCACCCACAGCCTGGAGGAGGCCATCGTCCTGGGCGACCGCGTGCTGGTCATGTCCGCCCGCCCGGGCCGGATCATCGCCGAGCACCGTCCGCCCTTCCCGCGCCCGCGCACCGGTGACATCCGCGCCACACCCGAGTTCACGGAGCTGAAGAGCGAGCTGTGGGACCTGCTGCGGAAGGAGGCGGTACCGGCATGACGACGCTCACCAAACCGCCCGCGGACGCGGTCCTGGTCCGCCGCCCCGGCCCACGGGAACTCCACCCCGCCCGCACGCACCGCCGCAGGCGCGTCCTGGAGCTGTCGCTGGCGGTCGCCGTGCCCCTCTTCCTCGTCCTTCTGTGGCAACTGGCCGCGGCCCAGGCCTGGATCGACGACCGCGTCTACCCGGCCCCCTCCACGATCCTCGCCGACGGCTGGGACCGGGCCGCGGCCGGCGACCTGTGGCCGGACGTGTGGGCGACGCTGAAGCGTGTCCTGGCGGGATACGCGGTGGGCACGGCGGCGGGCTATGCCCTCGGCCTGCTGATGGGCTCCCTGTCCCTGGTGCGAGCGGCCCTGGAACCGCTCCTGGACGCGCTGTACGTCGTACCGAAACTGGCCCTGTTGCCGATCTTCCTGAACATGTTCGGCCTGGGAGAGGGCCCACAGGTGGCGCTGGTGGCGGCGACGGTGTTCTTCTTCGTCTGGATCTCCACCATGTCCGCGGTCATGTCCGTCCCCGCCGGCCACCGTGACGCCGGCCAGGTCTTCGGCGCCTCGCGGTGGCAGATGTTCCGCCACGTCCTGCTCCCGGCGTCCCTGCCGGCGGTCCTGGTGGGCGCGCGGATCGCGGCGGGCGTGGCGGTCCTGGTCATCGTCGCGTCGGAGCAGATCGCCGCGACCGACGGCCTGGGCCATCTGATCTTCGACTCACGCGCGCTCTTCCAGAACGACGTGATGTTCGTCGGCATCGTCTGCGTCGCGATCCTGGGGGTGCTCTTCTCCGAACTGATCCGCTTCACCGGGCGCCTGCTCACCCCCTGGGCGCCGAGGGACCGAGGAAGGGGCCAGTCATGAGCAGGAGGACGCGCGCCTACGGCGTGGTCGTCGCCGCCGGAGCACTGCTGGCGTCGGCCGCGTGCTCATCGCCGTACGAGTCGGACTCCTCGTCGAAGGGGGCCGCCGGGCAACGCGCCGTCCGCCCGGTGGAGGGCTGCGGCGCGAAGGCCTGGACGGACCCGAAGGACCTCTCCCCGAACCGCACACCGGCCCGCTGCCTGCCCGGAGCCCCTCCCCCGCAGCCGCTGCCCGAGACCCGCCGGCTGACGATCGCGACGGGAACACTGAGCGCCGAATACGTGGCACCCCTGCAGGTCGCGCTCGACAAGGGCGAGTTCAAGAAGGAGGGCCTGGACGTCGAGCTGAAGGTCCTCCCGACCCCGGACGCGCTGCCCCTGCTGGCCAAGGGGGACATCGACGCCCTGTGGGCGGCCCCGGAGGCCGCGGTCATGAACGGCGTCAAGGGCGGCTTCGACATCAAGTGGGTCGCGGGGAACTTCTCGCCCGACCCTCAGTCGAAGAGCGGCCTGTGGGTGCGTCTGAAGGAGGGCGAGAGCGCGAGCCGCGTGGCCATGGCCGGCCGCAAGCTGGGCACGATGATCGGCAAGGGCTCGGTCATCGCCTA
The DNA here is from genome assembly GCF_041261225.1 of Streptomyces sp. V4I8. Taxonomy (GTDB): domain Bacteria; phylum Actinomycetota; class Actinomycetes; order Streptomycetales; family Streptomycetaceae; genus Streptomyces. Next base: position 6,728,747 of record NZ_JBGCCN010000001.1, on the reverse strand, counting down.
CCCCATGGAAAAGGCACTGGAACAGCACGGCGGCGGCCTGGCCGACATCCGGTACCAGCAACTCGGCTCCGCCGACGTCCTCACGGCCCTGCAGAACGGCGGCGTCGACTCCGCATGGCTCCTCGACCCGGTCTGGCGCAAGGTCGACGGCAAACAGGGCTACGCCTTCCTGGGCGGTCAGCCACCGGGCGAACCGCTGGGCGGCATGCTGTACGGCCGCACCCTGCTCCAGGACGACGTCGACGCGGGCGTGGCACTCCTCAGGGCCTACATCCGCACGGTGAACTCATACTTCACGTCGGACTACAAGCAGGATGCGACCTTCGTCACATATCTTGCAAAGCTCCTGAAGTCGGAGGCATCCATCCTCAAGTCCACCCCGCCCCTCCGCATGGACTGGGAAATCCGCTCCGGCACGACGACCCGGCTCCAATCGGCCTACGACGCCCAGGACGTGACGGAGGGAACCCCGCTCCCGGAGTCACGGACAGTGAACCGCACGCTGTACGAGGAGGCGGTGGGCCACGCATCCTGACGCCCCGGCAAACACACCTAGGGCCGGAACCCTTATGGATTCCGGCCCTAGGCCTTCAGTAGCGGGGACAGGATTTGAACCTGCGACCTCTGGGTTATGAGCCCAGCGAGCTACCGAGCTGCTCCACCCCGCGTCGATGAACGCAACACTACGTCAGCCATGCGGACAGAGGCAAATCGCTTCCTCCCAGCCCGTCCGGCGTTCGAGCACGAGCCCACCACCAGGAGACGTTCACCTCTCGCTGCCGGTCCGGATCTTTCAGCCCGTCCGGCGTTCGAGGACGAGCCCACCATCATCCCGAACCCCCACCCACCCGGAGGGGCTCGGCCTCACGGACGGAGCCGCTCACCTCATCGCTGCCGGTCCAGGCACTTCCAGCCCGTCCGGCGTTCGAGGACGAGGCCGCAGGCCGACAGCGGGGTCCAGGGGGCGGCAGCCCCCTGGCGGGGTGAGAGGGGCAGAGCCCCTTCAGGATGGGACGGGTAGGGGCGGCGGGGGCGAGACAATCCCACGGCAACCACAGCACCGGACACCACCCAGCACACCCCACCGCGACAACGCCACCCAAGCCCAGCGCAGCGTCACGCCGACAGCTCCTCGCGCAGAGCGTCCCGCAACCGCGCCGCCCGCCGAGCAACCTCCGCCGGCCCCAGCGCCACCGCCCGGTCGGCCCACCGCTGCCCCTCCGCCAGTTCACCGCGACGCGCGTAGACCAGGGCGAGCCGCAACGCCGACCGCCCATGACCGGCGTCAGCCGCCCGCGTCCACCACACCGCGGCCTCCGGCTCACTCCCCTCCCGGGCGAGCAGCAGCCCCAGGTTGAAGGCACCGTTGCGCGAACCGGCCTCGGCGGCCTCCCGGTACCACCGAGCCGCCTCCACCACGTCCCCCCGGGCCGCGGCCAGCATGCCCACCCGCACCTGCGCGCGCCGGTGCCCCTGGGACGCCGCCCGCTCGTACCACTCCTCGCACTCGGTCTTCTCGTGCACCGTCTCCCCGAGCTCATGCGCGGGCTCCGGCGGCCGACGGGCGTCCAGCACGGTCGCGAGCCGATACGCGGCCTCCCCGCTGCCGCCCCCGGCCGCGCGCCGCAGATGCCGCTCAGCGGCGTGCTCGTCCCCGTCCCGCAGCCGCGCGATCCCGACCTGCAGCGCCGCCTCGGTGTGTCCGGCCGCCGCGGCACGCTCGTACCACCGCAGCGCGGCCCGCTCCTCGCCCCGCCCGGCGTGCAGGATCCCCAGGTTGAACGCGGCGTCCACGCTCCCGGCCTCGGCGGCCTTGGAGAACCACGGCTCGGCGCCCGCGGTGTCCCCGCCCTGCAGCAGCAGGATCGCCAGCGCGTTCGCCGCCTCGCGGTGCCCGGCGTACGCCGCCCGCCGGTACCACTGCTCGGCCTGTGCGGTGCGGCCCTGCTCGGCGCAGAGCAGCCCGAGGTTGTACGCCCCGTTCACATCGCCGGCGTCCATCGCCGCCCGGTACCACCGCTCGGCGGTCTGCGTCTGACCGCGCTCGGCGTGCAGCGCGCCCAGCGCGTTCGCGGCGTTGCCGTCGCCGTCCTGTGCGGCCCGCAGCCACCACACGGCGGCGCTCTCGGTGTCCCCGGCGTCCCGCAGCAGGAACCCGAGCGCGCAGGCGGCCCGCGCCTCCCCGTCCTTGGCGGACGTGAGGTACCAGCGCCCCGCCTCCTTGAGCTCCCCGCGCTTCTCGAGGATCGCCCCGAGGTGCAGCGCGGCCCTCCGGTGCCCGCGCGCGGCGGCCTGCCGGTACCACTGCCCGGCCTCGTCCAGCAGCGCCTCGTCGGGCGCGACACCGTTGTCGGCTCCGTCCTCGCCCGCGCGCACCGCCTGCCGGTCCAGCGCACGCGCCAGCCGGTACGCCGCTTCCCGGTGCCCACGCTCGGCCGCGGCCCGCATCCACCGCTCGGCCCCGTCGTCGCTGCGGTGCTCCAGCAGGTCGGCAAGCGCGTACGCGCCCAGCGCGTGCCCCTGCTCGGCGGACTGCCGCAGCCAGTACTCGGCGGCGGGCTCGTCGCCGCGCTCGCGGTGGTGGCGGCCCAGCGCGTGCGCGGCCGCGGCCGATCCCGCGACGGCGGCGATCCGCCACCATCCGGCGGCCTCGTCGGCATATCCGCGCTGGTGAAGGAGGACTCCCAGGTTGTTGGCCGCGGCCCGGTCGCCCGCGGCGGTGGCGGCACGCAGATGGGGCTCGGCTCCGTCGAGATCACCGCGGCGCAGCAGCATGGCGCCGAGGACGCTCATCGCCTCGACGTCACCGGCCTCGGCGGCAAGCAGTTGCCGCGCCTCCTCGGCTGCCTCCCCCGTCTCGTCCGGGTCCGTCGGCCGGCCGAGGGCGAAGTCACCGTCCGGCTGCGAGAGGTCCACGCCCAGCTGCGAGGCGCCGTCCGTCGGACGCACCAAATCGCCCGTCGGCTGCACAAAGTCGGCAGGCTGCACAAACCGCCCTGTCTCCAACAGAGTTGCCTTGTCCCCCATAACGTCCATCGTCGCACCACCTGCAACCTGGGTACACCTGGTATACCGCAGCCAGTGAGGTCACTTCAGCGTTTTGTCGACATGCCCACAGAGAGACAAGTCAAACACAGTTCGCTCAACTCCCCACGGCGGCACGACCGTCCTGTTGCCCTGCACATGCGTTCGCACACCACAAAGGCCCGGATCCTCTGGAGGATCCGGGCCTTCGCTGTCGTACGAAATGTTCGCCGACGTCAGTAGCGGGGACAGGATTTGAACCTGCGACCTCTGGGTTATGAGCCCAGCGAGCTACCGAGCTGCTCCACCCCGCGCCGTTGCTCAGCAACCGTACCACGGCGCGGGGTGGGCTATTCGATCAACCGTCGTCCCTAACCGCTGGTGGGACTGCCGGACGGACTCGGACTCGAACTCGGGCTCGCACCGCCGCCACTGTCGCCGCCGGTCTTGTCCGCCTGAGCCTGGGCGTCCTCGGCCCGCTGCAGCGCGTCCTCGAGGTCCTTCTGCGCCCGGCCGTACGCCTCCCAGTCACCCTTCTTCAGGGCTTCCTGGCCGGCCTCGAAGGCCTTCTGGGCGTCATTGAGCGCGTCTTGGACATTGGGGTTGCTGGACGTCGGCGGAGGTGTCGTACCGCCGCCGTCCTCGTCGCCCTCGTCCGGTGGCTCGGTGGTCGGACCCTCCGCGCCGAAGACCTTGTTGAGGGCCTCGCCGAGTGTGTCCTCGAAGGCGGTGGTGCCTCCGTAGGAGACCAACACCTTCCGCAGCAGCGGGTACTTGAGTCCACCACCGCGTACGTAGACCGGCTCCACATAGAGCAGTCCGCCGTCCAGCGGGACCGCCAGCAGGTTGCCGTACTCGACTTCCGAGTCGCCGCCTCTCAGCAGCCTGATGGTCTCGGCGATGTTCTGTTCGGAGTTGAACTGGCTCTGGACCTGACTGGGTCCGTTGACCGTGGTGTTGGTCGGCAGTTTCAGAACTCTGATCTTGCCGTAGTCACTGGTGCCCGCCTCGGCGTCGACCGCCATGAAGGCGCTGAGGTTGTCCCGGCCGTTCGGCGTGAACGTCGTCGTCAGCGAGAACGCCTGCGCCGCCTGGTCGGGCATCTTCATGCTCAGGTAGTACGGCGGCACCGCGCTGCCCGACTTGTTGGTCGGGTCGTCCGGCACCTGCCAGACCTCGCTGCCGCTGAGGAACGTCGTGGCGTCCTTCACGTGGTAGCGGGTGAGCAGCTCGCGCTGGACCTTGAACAGGTCCTGCGGGTAGCGCAGATGGGCCATCAGGTCCTTGGAGATCTCGCTCTTGGACTCCACCGTGCCGGGGAAGGCCTTCATCCAGGTCTTCAGGACGGGGTCCTGGGTGTCCCACTGGTAGAGCTTGACCTCGCCGGTGTAGGCGTCGACGGTCGCCTTCACCGAGTTGCGGATGTAGTTGACCTGGTTCTGCTGGGCCACGACCGCCCGCTGGTCGTTGGTCGCGGTCAGCGAGTCCGCCGTCGTGTCACCGAGAGTCGTACGCGAGGAGTACGGGTAGCCGTTCGTCGTCGTGTACGCGTCGACGATCCACTGGATGCGGTGGTTCACCACCGCCGGGTAGGCGTCACCGTCGATGGTCAGCCACGGCGCGACCGCCTCGACGCGCTCCTTGGGCGTGCGGTTGTACAGGATGCGCGAACCCTCGCCGATCGCACCGGAGTACAGGATCTGCGGCTCGCCGAACGCCACCGCGTACGCGGCCCGGTTGACCGGGTTGGAGAGACTGACCCCGCTGTCGGCCTTGTAGCTGTAGGTCTTCTCACCACTGTCGTCGGAGTAGTCGATCTCCTTCTGGGGACCGCCGACGATCGAGTACATGCTGGTCTTCTCGCCGTAGTAGACCCGCTGCTCGTACGTCCCGAGGTCGCCCTTGGACGGCAGGTCGGACTCGGTGAAGTCCGGCCGGCCCTGCGAGTCGGCGTTGGTGCCTTCGGCGGCGACCACACCGTAGCCGTGGGTGTAGCGGAAGTGGTCGTTGATCCAGTTGCGCTTCGGAATGCCGTTGAGGTTGATCTCACGCAGACCGATGACCGTGTCCTGGTCCTTGCCGTCCTTGGTGTACCGGTCGACGTCCAGGTTGGTCGGGAACGCGTAGTAGTTCCTGATCTGCTGGAGCTGCTGGAACGTCGGCGAGACGATGTTCGGGTCCAGGATCCGGATGCTCGCCGCGTCGTCCACGTCGTCGCGCAGCTTGGTCTTGTCCTCGGTCGTGCTTGTGCCCGGGTACTCGGTGACCTGCGCGCCGTCGATACCGTACGCCTCGCGCGTCGCCTTGAGGTTCTTCTCGACGTACGGCGCTTCCTTGGCCTGCTCGTTGGGCTGGACCTGGAACTTCTGGACGATCGCCGGGTAGAGGCCGCCGATCAGGATCGCCGAGAGCACCATCAGGCCGAAGCCGATGACGGGCAGCTGCCAGGTGCGGCGCCACAGGGTGGCGAAGAACAGCAGCGCGCAGATGACGGCGATGCAGAAGAGGATCGTCTTGGCCGGCAGATAGGCGTTGGCGTCGACGTACCTCAGGCCCGTCCAGTTGTCGGTCGCCTTGAAGTCACTGGACTTCACCGCGAGGCCGTACCGGTCGAGCCAGTACGCGACCGCCTTCAGCGCGACGAAGATGCCGATGAGGACCGACAGATGGCCGGTCGCCGCGGCCGTGGCGCGGGCGCCCGGGCTGGTGATGCGCAGCCCGCCGTACAGGTAGTGGGTGAGCGCGGCGGCGATCACGGAGAGGATCGCGGCGGCGAAGCCGAAGCCGAGCAGGAACCGGTACCAGGGCAGGTCGAAGGCGTAGAAGCCGACGTCGAGGTGGAACTGCGGGTCCTTCTCACCGAAGGGCACGCCGTTGACCCACATCAGCCACGTCCGCCACTGGCTGGAGGCGGAGGCGCCGGCGATCAGTCCGACCAGGGCGGTGATCGCGAGCAGCAGCCACTTCTTGTACGGCGCGATGCCCATGCGGTAGCGGTCGAGGCTCTGCTGCTCCATCGACATGGCGCTCAGCGGCGGGCGCAGCCGGTGCGCCAGCCAGATGTTGAAGCCGACCGAGAGGGCCATCAACAGACCGAAGACGAAGAAGAGTCCGATCTTCGTCCACAGCGTGGTCGTGAACACCGACGAGTAGTTCACCGACCGGTACCAGAGCCAGTCCGTCCAGAAGCCCGCGAACATGGTGAAGGCCATGCCGAGGACGGCGAGGACGCCCAGTGTCATGAGCAGTGTCCGGACACGCCGGGACGGTCGGCCCACTCTCATCCGTGGCCCGGTCGGGCCTCCGCCGCGGTCCGGCATCTGGAAAGCCAAGGTTCGCACCCCGAGGTTCGCTGTTGATCCGTCAGGCCCGCGTCTTCGTGGACCCCCTGTGGCCCCCCGTGATCGCGGGCCCACACCTATGCAACTTACTCACCGTTTACTCAGTTCCCGATTCCGCCCGGGAACGAGGCAGGATTGTGACCATGTCCAACACTCCCATGGCGGCGAGCCCGCTCACCCGGGCCGTTCTCGAGATCGACGAGTACGCCTCCGGCCTCGGCTGGGACCAGCCCGCCCGCCTTTTCGCCCTCGTAGACACCGCACGGCTGCGGGCCCAGGAACCCGGCCTCGCCGCCCAGCTCGGCCTGGGGGACGAGCAGGAGTCCTCCGGCCTGACCCCGATCGAGCAGGACGAAATTGAAACGGGCAAGGCGCTCGATGAGTTCCTCGCCACGATCGCCTGGCCCGACGCGGTGGTCGGCTGCGCGCTCACCGTCGAGCGGCTCATGCTGCCCCCGTCCGCCGAGGCCCAGGTCCCGAAGGGCCTGAGCGACGCCAAGCTCGCGAAGTGGGTGGCGGAGCACCCCGACCGTCAGGAGGTCCGCATGACGGTCGCGGTCCTGCGCGACGGAGCCCGTGAATCCGCCCTGCGCCTGCGTGAGAAGGACACCCCGACGGAGGTCCTCACCGGACCGGACCTGATCCCGGGTCTGGCGGAGGCGCTGGCGGCGACGTTCGCGGACTGACCTCTTCCGCGAACTGACGTCTTCCGCAAACTGAGGTCTTCCGGTACGACAGCGGATCTCGTATGGCAGTGGGGGCGCCCTTGAGGTGAAGGGCGCCCCCACTCATGTGCCGGGGACCTGCTGGCTCAGCTCTTGGTCGTGCACTTCGGCAGGTCGGCGGTGTCGCCGGAGCGGATGTCCTTCAGAGCGCCCAGGGCGTCGTCGATGGTGCCGACCTTGACGAGGGTGAGCCCGTCCGGGACGTCCCTGGCGGCGGTCGCGCAGTTGTCGGCGGGCGTGAGGAAGTACTGGGCGCCCTTGTCGCGCGCCGCGATGGTCTTCATCTCGATGCCGCCGATGGGGCCGACCTTGCCGTCGTCGTCGATGGTGCCGGTGCCGGCGACGAACTTGCCGCCGGTGAGGTTGCCCGGGGTGAGCTTGTCGTAGAGGCCGAGCGAGAACATCAGGCCCGCGCTGGGTCCGCCGACGTCGGCGAGCTTGATGTCGATGGTGAACGGGAAGGTGTGGTCGGTCCCGGCGGAGATCCCGACGATGGCGCGCTTCTCGCCGCTGTCGTCGGACTGGGCGGTCCTGATCGTGACCTTCTCGGTCTGCGTCGGCGCCCTGCGCTCCTTCTCCGCGGCCGCCTGCTCCTTGGCCGGCACGATCGTGAAGACGACGTCCTGGCCGGGCTTGTGCTTGGTCACCAGCTTGGCGACATCGGCGGGTTCCTTCACCGTGGTGCCGTCGACGGTCTTGATGACGTCACCGGCGTGCAGTTTGCCCTCGGCCGGGGTTCCCTTGACGACGGTCGAGACGATCACCCAGCTCTGCACCGGGATGTCCAGCGCCTTCAGGGCGGCGACCTTGGCGCTCTCCTGGGACTGGCTGAACTCCTCGGCGTTCTCCTGGGTGGACTGCTCCTCGGTCTTGCCGTCCGGATAGAGGGTGTCGTGCGGCACGACCTTGTTGTCGTGCGCGAGCCATCCGTAGACGGCCTCCACCAGGTTCATCTTGTAGTCGGCGCTGGTGACCCGGACCGTGGTCATGTTGAGGTGCCCGGACGCCGGGTAGGTCTTGCGCCCGGAGATCTGCAGCACCGGCTCGCCGTCGTGATCGCCGAGAGTGTTCACCGTCGGCCCCGGGGACATCTCCGAGTACGGCACGGGGATGAAAACTCCCGCGCACAGGAGCGCGATCAGCATCAGGGTGGAGGCGAGCATCGTCGCGGTGCGGCGTGGCATGCCACGACAGTACGTGACACTCCTGTCAGTGCCCCGTCAGGGCCGCCTGACAGGGTCCCGTCAGGACGGGCCTGGGCGGGCTACGTATCTCAGGGCCCGCCCCGCGATCAGGTCGTGATCAGGTGTGGAAGGAGGACTTCTTCTCCATGGCCGCGCGGAACCGGGCGTACCCGTCGAGCTCCGGCCCGTCGCCCCGTGCCTTGCGGGTGCGGTTGGCCCAGCTGCCCCAGAGACCGGCACATACCGCCACCACAAGCGGGATCAGCAACCAGGCGAGTGCCGCCATGCCGTCCTCCCATCCCCAATGAGCGACCGCAAACTGACTGATCAGCAGATTAACCACTGGCACTGACAACGCTCACGCCAGGGGTGCGGTTACGCAACCGGAGTGGGGTGGACGGGTCCCCTCAGCAGGCGCCCACCCACTCCTCCGTCCCGTCGGAGAACTTCTGGTGCTTCCAGATGGGCACCTCGTGCTTGAGGTCGTCGATCAGCTTCCGGCACGCCTCGAAGGCCTCGCCACGATGGGGACAGGAGACGGCCACGACGACGGCGAGATCCCCGACCTTGAGGTCCCCGACCCGGTGCACGGCCGCGAGCGCCCGCACGGGGTACTCGGCGACGACCTTCTCGGCGACCCGCCGCATCTCGGCCTCGGCGCTGGGATGGCAGGAGTACCCGAGCTCGTCGACGTCGAGACCCCCGTCGTGGTTCCGCACGGTCCCCACAAACAACGCCGTCCCCCCGGAGGCGTCGTCCCCGACGGCCCGGAAGACCTCGTCCACGGAGAGGGCCGTCTCGCGGATACCGATGAGCTTTATGGGGTCCTGAGCGCCCTGCTCACCAGGGTGATCGTTGGTAGGTGCCATAGGCCCATCGTGCCCCACGCGTGCGAGGACGGGAAATAGCGCTATCGCCGGCACACGCGCGTGCGTCTTTGGAGCCTCCTACATGCGGGAGGTCCTGTACGGGGTCGGCGAAACTGCCGTGGGCGTACCTGCCGTGGCCGTGCCTGAGGGCCTGCGGGCCTGCGGGCCTGAGGGCCTGAGGGCCTGTCGTGCCGCGAACCCTCGCCCGCTCAGATCCGCCGCCGCGCCTTCCGTGCCCGCCGCACCACGGCCGCCGCGCCCAGCAGAGCCACCGTCGCTCCCGCGGCGCCGGCCGCCGTCGCGTCCTTGCGCCCGAGCCGCCGGCCGACGACCGTGTGCCTGCCGGAGACCTCTGCCAGCAGTTCCGCGAGCACTTCCTCGTTGGTCCACTGCGGCCGCCACCCCGCGTCGTGCAGCCGGCTTCCGCTCACCACCCACGGATACATCGTGTAGGCCAGGTCCCCGGCCGGGGAGGGTGTCAGTCCGATCCGGTGCAGCCGGGCCGCCGCCCCCAGCGCGACCGCCGACGGCAGCTCCATGCGCCGGATCCCGCTGAGCTCCTCGACCTCCTCCTGCTCCAGCCACCCGTCGCATCCGACGGCGAGTTCCCCGTCGACCTTCTCCAGGACGGCGTACTCCAGGGCACTGCACAGGTCCTCGACATGGCAGAACTGCCAGGCAGGCCGCGACCCGGCGACGACAAGCAGTCGAGGTGACTCGAAGTACCTGGTCAGCGCGGTGTCGGTGCCGCCCACGAGCACCGCCGGCCGGACCACGGTGACATTGAGTCCCGGGTGCGCCCGAGGCGCCCTGCGTGCGAGGCGCTCGACCTCCAGCAGGTCCCCGACCCCGGTGGCCTCCGCCGTCGCCCGCAGCTCGGCGTCCTCCGACAGCGGCAGCTCGTTGTCCGGCAGCGCCCCGTAGACCATCGCGGAGGTGCACAGCACGGCCCGGTGGACCCCGGCCGCCGCCGCGGCCGTCAGGACGGTCTGCGTCCCCCGAACGTTGTATGCCGTCCGGGCAGCGGGATCCGTCTCCAGATCCAGGTCGAGCGCCAGGTGGACGACCACGTCGGCGCCGCGCAGCTTGTCCGCGATGGCGGGATCCCGCACGTCCAGGATGTGCCACTGCGCCGCCGCGCACTCACCGCGCCGCTCGTCGATGGCGATGACCTGCTTGACCTCGTCGGACGCGACGAGCCGCTCGGTGAGCAGCGCGCCGATGCCGGACGCGGCACCGGTCACGGCGACGACGGGCCCGCGCACGCCGCGCGCGGGAGGGGTTGACTGGTTTCGCGCTGCGCGAACCTGCGGATCAGGGGAACTCACCGGGCGTCTCCAGCGGTTGTCTTCAGTACGAGCGCGAGTGACGCGTACGTACCAGGTGGCATCCATCCTGCCGCAGGCCACGAGTCGGCGAAGCACCGAGGCCCGATCGGCTCGCGGTGTCTACGCTGGGTGGTGTTATCGGGCAGCCGCGCCGCCGGTGCCAACCGGCGGCCTTACCAGCCGAGGAATCCCGTGAGTGACACCCCATTCGGATTCGGCCTTCCGCCGGAGGAGCCGGACGACGGCGACGAGGGCAAGAAGAAGGACCAGCAGAGCGGTGGTGGTCAGGGTCCGGCCAACCCGTTCGGTTTCGGCGGGCTGCCCGGGGCCGGGGGCTTTGGCGGCCCCGGCGCGGACAATCCGTTCGCTGCCATGTTCGGTTCGCTGAACCCCACCGACCTGGGTGCCGCGTTCCAGCAGCTGGGGCAGATGCTCTCCTACGAGGGCGGCCCGGTGAACTGGGACATGGCCAAGCAGATCGCCCGCCAGACGGTCTCCCAGGGCACCGCGGACGGCACGAAGGACGCGAGCGTCGGCCCCGCCGAGCGCAATGCCGTCCAGGAGGCCGTACGCCTGGCCGACCTGTGGCTCGACGACGCGACGTCCCTGCCGTCCGGCGCGGGCTCCGCCGTGGCGTGGTCCCGCGCGGAGTGGGTCGAGGCGACCCTGCCCGCGTGGCAGGAGCTCGTCGACCCGGTCGCCGAGCGCGTCGGCACCGCGATGGGCGACGTCCTGCCGGAGGAGATGCAGGCCATGGCCGGCCCGCTGATCGGCATGATGCGCTCGATGGGCGGCGCCATGTTCGGCACGCAGATCGGACAGGCCGTCGGCGTGCTCGCGGGCGAGGTCGTCGGCTCCACCGACATCGGCCTGCCGCTGGGCCCGGTCGGCAAGGCCGCGCTGCTGCCGATCAACATCGAGACGTTCGGCAAGGACCTGGGCGTGCCGCAGGAGGAGGTGCGGCTGTATCTCGCCCTGCGCGAGGCCGCCCACCAGCGTCTCTTCGCACACGTGCCGTGGCTGCGCTCGCACCTGTTCGGCGCGGTCGACGGCTACGCGCGCGGGATCAAGGTCGACACGGCCAAGCTCGAGGACGTCGTCGGCCAGTTCGACCCGCAGAACCCGGAGCAGTTGCAGGACGCCCTCCAGCAGGGCATGTTCCAGCCGGAGGACACGCCGGAGCAGAAGGCCGCTCTTGCCCGTCTGGAGACGGCCCTGGCGCTCGTCGAGGGCTGGGTCGACGCGGTGGTCCACACGGCCGCCAAGCCCCGCCTGTCGTCGGCGGACGCGCTGCGCGAGACGCTGCGCCGCCGCCGCGCCTCGGGCGGCCCGGCGGAGCAGACCTTCGCCACGCTGATCGGCCTGGAGCTGCGCCCCCGCCGCCTGCGTGACGCCTCCCGTCTGTGGGCCTCGCTCACGGACGCGCGCGGTGTCGACGGCCGGGACGCCCTGTGGCACCACCCGGACATGCTGCCGACGGCGTCCGACCTCGACGACCCGGACGGCTTCGTGCACCGCGAGCAGATCGACTTCTCCGAGCTGGACAAGATGCTCGGCGAGGCGGCGGGCAGCTCCGCCGGGAAGCCGGACCTGAAGAAGGACGACAAGGACGACGACAAGGGCGACGACACCGAGTGAGCCTGTACGACGACGCGGTCCTCGTGCTCAAGGGGTACGAGGACCAGACCGAACTGCGCCAGGCCTACCTGGATCATCTCGCCGCTCATCCGGACGGTATGTGGAAGTCCTGCGAGTCCGGGCACCTCACGGCGAGCGCCCTGGTGATCGACCCGTCGCGCGGGCGCGTGCTGCTGACCCTTCACAAGAAGCTGCGCATGTGGCTGCAGATGGGCGGCCACTGCGAGCCGCAGGATCCCTCCCTGCCCGCCGCGGCCCTGCGCGAGGCCACGGAGGAGTCCGGTGTCACCGGCCTGTCGCTGCTGCCGGGCGGCCCGGTGCGGCTCGACCGGCACCCGATCCCGGCACCCTGCCACTGGCACTTCGACGTGCAGTACGCGGTCCTGGCCCCGCCGGACGCCGAGCACGCGATCAGCGAGGAGTCGCTGGACGTGCGCTGGTTCGCCTACGCCGAGGTGGCGGAGGTGGCCGACGAGTCGGTCGTACGCCTCCTGGAGGCGACGCGGGCGAGGCTGTGACCTTCGGGCATGCTTCGGACATGCGTAAGGGGCGACTGCTATGGCGGTCGCCCCTTACGTCGGTTTTCCAGACGGTCAGCTCCAGACGTTGCCCTGGTTCTGCGCCCGGGCCCCCTGCTGCCCCATGCCGTACTGGGCAGCGAGGCCGGACCCGATCTGGGCGTTCTGCGGCGGCAGCAGCTCGCTGGGCTGGACGATCGCGTAACCGCTGCCCATGAAGCTGAGCTCCCAGCCCTCGCCGGTGTTGCCGCGGCGCCGCCACACCCCGGAGGAGTGCGTCTGGGCCTGCATCTGGACGCGCATGCTCGTCGACCAGGCGACGATCGCGTCGGCGTCGCAGTTGACGTACTTGTCGGGCGTCACCTGCAACATCAGCGGCATGCCGGAGGTCATGAGGGCGACCTTGCCGCGGCCGGTGATGTTGAGCTGGTACTTCCCGGAGCCGGAGATGCCGTAGAGGCTGTCCACGGCGATGACCTCGTGGTGCAGCGAGGAGTCCATCGCCAGCACATAGCTGCTGTCGACGGTCAGCCCGTCCTGCTCCACCTCCACCACGTGGACGTGCTGCTTGAGGTTGGCGAGGTAGACCGTGCCCTGCCCGTGGCAGCGCATGAGGTCGAGGCCCTCGCCGGTGTGCGCACGCGCGCGTCCCTGCTGGTTGCTCTGGTACTCGGCGTCGAACTCGACCAGGCCCTGGTAGGCGACCATCGTGCCCTTGCGGGCGAGGATGTCGTCGTGGCCCTCCAGGGTGACGCGGAGCATCTGCTTGTTCTGCAGGCTCCAGCGGTCCTGGGTCTGCTGGTCGTTGTAGGCGAAAAGCGGACTCTGCATGGCGTTCTGGCTCCCCCTCAGCCCCGGACCCGGAGACGGTCGGTGCTGTCCTCGCTGGGCTGGACGACGACGATGCCCTGGCCGGAGAAGGCCATCTGGTAGGCCTCGCCGCTGCCCCGGCCGATGAGCGACTGCGCCTTGAAGCTGCGCTTGCCCTTGACCTTGAGGTTGGGCGACCAGGCGACGAGCGCGTCCGGGTCGACGTACGTCTCGTCCTCGCCACCGCCGCAGTCGACGACGATCGGCTTGCCCCGGGAGGTCAGCGCGACCCAGCCCTGCCCGGAGATCTTGGTGTTCCACAGGCCCTGTCCGGCGAACTTCGCCAGGCCCTTCACGCGCTCGACGCCCCACGTCAGATGGGCGTCGAAAGCGAGCAGGTTGGTGGCGTTGACGGAGATCCCGTCGCCGTTGAGGTTGATGACGACGACGTTGGCGCCGTAGTCGGCAAGGTAGAGCAGTCCGTCGCCGGTGCACTTCATCAGGGGCGCGCCCTCGCCGGTCATCCAGTCCTTGGCGATCTGGCGCACGGCCGGCGGGTTGGGCTCGTACTGGACGAAGCCCTCGTAGGCGACCATCGACCCCACGCGCGCGAAGAGGTCGTTCCCGGTCTGCATGGCGACCTTCAGCATGTGGTTGCCGTGGTTCTCCATGCGGGCGGTGACGGGTGCGGGGGCGTAGCCCGCGAGCGGCTGGTTCATGACGGGCTCTCCCTCAGATCTCGTACGGCTGGACGACGATGAAGTTGCCGGGCGCGCCACGGAACTGGAGGTTGACGCTCTCTCCGGTGTCCCCGGGGTAGGAGTTGCGGCGCATGCGCACCTGGCTGGAGACGACCACCTGGGAGGCGGCCGACCAGGCGACCACGGCGTTGCAGTCGGCGAACGTGGTGGGCGTGACCGGGAGGACCACGGGCGTGCCGTGCGTCTTCACGACGATCGTGCCGGTGCCCGTGAACTGCATCGTGAACAGCGCGCCGCCGGGGATGCCGTGCCCCTCGATGCGACGGACCTCGTACTGGAGGCTCTCGTCGAAGGCGAGGACGTTCTCCGCGGAGACGCAGATGCCGTCGCCCTGGAGCTCGATCGGGTGCAGCATCGTGGAGTTCTCGGCGAGGAACACCTGCCCCTGGCCAGTACAGCGCATCAGCTGCATCTCCTGGCCGGTCGCGTTGCCCACGACCCGCCCGGCGAACCCGGCGCCCTTGTAGCTGAAGTCGACCTTGCCCTGGTAGAGCACCATGCTGCCCTGCCGGGCGAGCACGGGGTGGCCACCGATGCCGAGGTCGACACGGACCAGCTTCTTGTTCTGCTGCGTCCAGCGCTGGCCGGTGGGCGTCTCCTTGAACTGCTGGAGCGCCGCGGCCACACCGGGGCCCTGCGGTGCGCCCTGCGGAGCTCCGTACGGCGCCTGCTGGCCCGGGGCCTGCCCATAAGAGGGCTGCTGGCCGTAGCCCGGAGGCGGCGTCGGCTGACCGTACCCGGGAGGCGGCGTCGGCTGGCTGCCGTAGCCGGGCGGCGGGGCGGGGGCCTGCGGCGCCTGGGGCTGGCCGTAGCCGGGCGGCGGCGGGGCCGTCGGCGCGGGCGCCTGGCCGTACGGCGCCTGCTGCCCGGGCTGACCGTAGGGCGCGGGCGCCGGGGCCGGGGGCGGCGGGGCGCCGCCGGGCGGCGTCATGGGCGCGACGATGGTGGGCTGGGCGTGCACCGAGGGCGCGGGAGCCGGGGCCGGAGGCGGCGGGGTGGCACCCTGCGGGGGCGCGAAGCCCTGCGCGGCGGGCGCGGGAGCGGGAGCCGGTGCCGCGGCGGCCGGGGCGCCGAACGCGGGCGGCGCGGTGGCCTGGGCGGGCGGTGCGAAGCCGGGGGCCGCCGCACCGGCCTGAGGCTGCTGGGGCTGCTGCGAGGCGGCCGGCGCCTCCTCCTCGGCGACCTCGCCGCCGAAGTTCCTCAGCAGCGCGTCGAGGCCGCCGTCGAAGCCCTGACCTACCGCGGCGAACCGCCAGACGTCCTTGAGGTAGAAGTCGCCCAGCATGACGGCGCGTTCGGTGGAGAACTCCGAGCCATTGAAGGCGTACCGGGCCACCTCCTCGCCGCCGGCGACGATGCGGACGTATCCGGGGCTGATCTGCGACATCTGTCCGGCGCCGTCGATCGTCGCCGTGAAGGACAGCTTCTGGATCTGCGGGGGGATCTTGTCGAGCGTGACCCGGAAGGACTCCGTGTCACCGGCCTGGGCGCCGAGGAGCTGGATGGACTCCTCGGGAGACTTCGGCTGGTTGAAGAAGATGAAGTAGCGGTCGTCCGAGAGCCGTTCGTCGGCGTCAAGACCGAAGCAGCTGATGTCGAACGTCAGTCCCGGAGCGGCGATCTGCACACCTACGTACAGATCTGTGCCCGCGGTGAGGTCACTGATCCTGGCCTTGTGGCCGCGTTGGAATTCCCTGGCCATGCGTAACGACCGTCCCCCATCCCGAATGTGAGTGCGTCGCGCCAGGCTAACGGCAAACTCGGACATCGAGCGAAGCCGGTACAGACCCGGTACACAAGCCCCGCCCACTCGAACTGGAAGCGCCGTCTCCGGGGGACCTCGGTCGGCGGTCAGGGAGCGGTCATTCGCCGCGCGCGCCGGGCAGATGAGGCAGCCGCTCGGCGGCGACCACGCCTTCGAGATAGCCCTTCGCCCGCTCGGTGCGGGGATACGCCTCCAGCAGCCGCCAGAAGCGGGGACCGTGACCGGGCACCAGAAGATGGGCGAGCTCGTGCAGGAGGACGTAGTCGACGACGTACTCGGGCATGCCCTGCAACCGGTGCGAAAGACGGATGCTGCCCTCGGCCGGGGTGCACGAGCCCCAGCGGGTGTTCTGGTTGGTGACCCAGCGGACCGAGCTGGGCCGGGCGCGGCCCTCGAAGTACTGCTCCGACAGCCGCTCGGCACGCTCGGCCAGTTCCGCGTCGCCGAGAACCCGCTTGCTCTCCTGGGCGGCCAGCTTGTCGAGCATGACGTTCACCCAGCGCTGCTCCTCGGCCTCGGACATCCGGGCGGGGATGAGCACGACGGTGCGATCGCCCTCGCGGTACGCCGAAACCGTCCGGCGACGCCGGGCGCTCCTGCGGACCTCGATCGCGCTCGCTCCCGAGCCGCTCGACGGCGGGGTCGTCGTGCGGCGCTGTGGCGTTCCGGCGCGGTGCAGTGGGTCGGCGGACACGCCCCGACGTTACCCGCTGCACATGGGGGAAGTCCCGACTCCGGGACGGTTCGATGCCGATCCCCCACCATGCGTTTGATTTGTACGACGAATATCCACCGCCTGTGGACAACTTTCGGCGCCGGGCGTCACGTCGGGGCATGCTGGCAGTCACCGGCGGAACTGCGACCGAGTCCCACCGGCACACGGGGACGTTCCACGACGGCTACGGGGGCCTGTTCATGCAAGCGATGGATTCGACCGTTTCGACGGTTCCGGAAGACCTGCCGGAAAGCCTTCCTGAGGGTTCGCCGGTTCCGGTGGTTCCGCCGACTCCGGTGGCTCCGCTGGTGAAGCCCGCGCTCAGGCGCGGCTGGCGGGATCTCAACACCGTACAGTTCGGGATGACTCCGGCACACGCGCTGACGCTGGGTCCGATGGACACGGCGACGGGCAGCTTCCTCGACCTGCTCAACGGCACCCGCGGGTTGGAGCTGCTGCGCGAAGAAGGCCGCCGCATGGACCTGCCGGACGGTCATGTCGACGGGCTGGTGGGGCGACTGGCAGGGGCCGGGCTCCTCGACGACGCGAAGGGCGGCGGCCCGGCCGGTGACGCCCTGCGACGGAAGAAGGAGGTCCTGGACCGGCTGCGCCCCGATCTGGCCTCCCTTTCCCTGACCACGTCCGAGCCTGGCGAGGCGATCGGCCGCCTGGCTGCCCGCCGCTCACTGCGCGTGCAGGTGAGGGGCGCCGGCCGGGTGGGTTCCATGGTGGCTTCACTGCTGTCGGGTGCGGGGGTCGGCGAGGTCGACGTGCGGGATGTCGGCCGGGTCGAGCCGTGGGACGTCACGCCGGGCGGTCTGCCCGCGGAGGCGATCGGCGACCGCAGGGACGAGGCCGCGCGGCGGGCCGCACGCCGCTGCGCACCGGACCGCCCACCACGCCGCGGCTCCCGACGACCTCCCGGCCCCGACAGCACCGGCCACTCGCTGGTGATCATCGCGCCACGGGACGACGTCGCGGTGCACGCCCCGCTCCCGTCCGCCGCCGAGCCCCTCATCACTTCCGGTACGCCCCATCTGTACGCCGGCGTCGTGGAGGGAACGGGCATGGTCGGCCCGCTCGTCCTACCCGGCGAGACCGGCTGCGCCGGCTGTCTCCACGAGGGGCGCACCGACCGGGACCCGGCCTGGCCCCGCCTGGTCGCGCAGTGGCGCTCGGGATCGGGCAGGGCACGCCGGGTGCCGCCCTGCGATCTCGCGCTGGCCGGCTTGGTCGCCGGACTGGCCGCCGCACACGCCCTCGCCTTCCTGGACGGTCGGATTCCGTCGAGCGCGGGTGCACGCTGGGAGGTGTCCCTACCCGGCCTGACCTGGCACGCCCGGCCGGTGTGGGCACACCCCGCCTGCCCGTGCGGCGCCACGGAGAAAGGTGAGGGAGAACACCCCTCCGAGGACGGGGGGTCGCACGAGACAATGGCGGAGCAACGGCCGTCGAAGACGTTACGCCGTAAGGCAGACGCGGAGCGGCTGGCTGGGACCTGGAGGGCGCATGTCTGATCTTCCCCGCAAGGCGGTCACCCGTACCGCCAAGCTCGCCGCGCTTCCGCTCGGCTTCGCCGGGCGGGCGACCTGGGGACTCGGCAAGCGGATCGTCGGCGAGTCCGCGGAGATCGTCGGCCGCGAGCTGCAGCAGCGCACCGCGGAGCAGTTGTTCAAGGTGCTCGGCGAGCTCAAGGGCGGCGCGATGAAGTTCGGCCAGGCCCTGTCCGTCTTCGAGTCGGCCCTGCCCGAGGAGGTCGCCGGCCCTTACCGCGCGGCCCTCACCAAGCTGCAGGAGGCGGCGCCCCCGATGCCGACGCGCACCGTGCACACGGTGCTGGCGGAGCGGCTCGGCGCGGACTGGCACGACCTGTTCCTGGAGTTCGAGGACAAGCCCGCCGCGGCGGCCTCGATCGGCCAGGTGCACCGAGGGGTGTGGCACGACGGCCGCGAGGTGGCCGTGAAGGTGCAGTATCCCGGAGCAGGCGAGGCCCTCCTGTCCGACCTGAACCAACTGAGCCGTTTCGCCCGACTCTTGGGTCCGCTGATTCCCGGCATGGACATCAAGCCGCTGATCGCGGAGCTCAAGGACCGGGTCTCCGAGGAACTGGACTACGACCTGGAGGCGCAGGCCCAGCAGGCGCACGCGGAGGAGTTCGCCGACGATCCGGACGTCGTCGTGCCGGCGGTGGTCCAGCAGTGCGATCAGGTGCTGGTCACGGAGTGGATCGACGGCATCCCGCTCTCGGAAGTGATCTCGGACGGCACCCCGGAGCAGCGCAACCGGGCCGGCCAGCTCCTGGCCCGCTTCCTCTTCTCCGGCCCGGCCCGCACGGGTCTCCTGCACGCCGATCCGCACCCGGGCAACTTCCGACTCCTGCCGGGCGGCCCCGAGGGCGAGGACGACTGGCGGCTGGGTGTCCTGGACTTCGGCACGGTCGACCGCCTCCCGGGCGGCCTGCCCACCCCCATCGGCGAGTCCCTGCGCATGACCCTGGACGGCGAGGCGGACGCCGTCTACGACCTTCTCCGCGTCGAGGGCTTCGTCAAGGAATCCATCGACCTGGACCCCAACGCCGTCCTCGACTACCTCCTGCCGATCATCGAACCGGCCCAGGCCGACGAGTTCACCTTCACCCGCGGCTGGATGCGCAGCCAGGCCGCGCGCGTGGCCGACCCCCGCTCCCCCGCCTATCAACTGGGCAAACAGCTCAACCTGCCCCCGGCGTACCTCCTCATTCACCGGGTGACGTTGAGCACGATCGGGGTGCTGTGCCAGCTGGGCGCCACGGTGCGGCTGCGCGAGGAACTGGAGGAGTGGCTGCCGGGGTTCGTTTCGGACGAGCTGACGGACGAGGGGGAGTCGGCGGCCGAGGCGTGAGCCGATCTACCACCAGGCCGAGTCGAGCCGCCCCTCGATCGCTCTGAGGTTCTCCCGGGAGCACGTGTCACAGATGTAGTGGCGGGTGCCGTGCTCCACGGAGCAGCTCCAGGTGGGCTGCGGTGCCTCGGCCCGGGTGCCGCAGCGGGCGCACACGAGGGGCTGGGGCTCCGTGGCGGAGCCGTCGTTGTCACTGCCTCCGGAAAGACTCGTCACTCGGCGACGATACCGCCGCCCCGCGCTGATCAGCGGGCACAACGCACCGCGGGGGCCGGTCCGTTCGCACGGACCGGCCCCCGCGGGGAGCTATCGCCTCCCAGATCGGGAGGCCACTGTCTGGCAGTGGGGTCGGTTACTGCATGACCGCCATGGCGAGCGCACGGCGGGCGCGCAGCGAGGCACGCTCGGCCCTGCGCTGCATACGGCGAGCGGTCGCCAGGCGCACGGCCCGGCGTTCCCGCTCGGCCTCATGCTGTCGCTCGTGCATATGCGCACGTGCCAGGGCTTCTTGGATGAGTTGCATCTCTCGGTTCCTGTTCTGACGCGAGTCGTTCGCGCCACTGGTGGTGAGGTCCTCAGGCGCGGAGCCTGCGAGTTCGTGGGTGGACGGCTTCATCGGGGCCTGCTTCTGGGGGTCGTGCGTGAGGGGACGGTCGATCGTTCCTGCGGTGTTCATGCCGTGACCGGGTTCTTGCGCGGGCGGCCACGCGGCCGCTTCCGGGCGACGACGACACCCTGGACGAACAGCTCGCCACCCCAGACGCCCCAGGGCTCACGCCGCTCCTTGGCGCCGGCGAGGCAGGCCTCCATCAGCGGGCAGGTACGGCAGAGGGACTTGGCGTACTCGACGTCCGCCGGCGACTCGGCGAAGAAGACCTCCGGGTCGTAGGAACGGCAGGGGACGGGCACGCCGAGGTTCTCGATGGCGTCGTCGAGCGCGGTGAGCGCAGTGAGCGGGGTCAAGGTGGGGTCCTCCGTGAGGCCGGGCTTGGGGATCACGTCTGAAGGCGGTACGGACGGGGCGTGCGCTTCGAGTTGCACGGTTCGTCTTCCTCGTCTGGTCGTTCCGGCCCTGTTGGACCGGGTGGCGGCTGGTACCGGGGCTTACTTGGCCCGAGGCCCCTTCGCTCCGTCATCCCCGTTGGAGGACAAACAGAAGGGCCGCGGATCCCGGATGGGGTTCCGCGGCCCTGAAGGCGCCGGCCTGATCTGCGATCAGGCTGGATCACTCCAGGGTTCTGGCCCACGGAAGGCCCACATCTGGTGGTGCTTCGTCGTCTGCTTCCGGAATCCGGCACCGGTCGCCGTAAAGGCATAGGCCTGCGCCTTCGCCTCTACTGCCGCTTCCAGTGCCTTGGTCGGTCGCTCATTGCCCTCGCGGACAGGAAGACCCGCGAGAGACAGGGCGGACGCCGGGCGGTCGGCACGAATGCCGGACAGACCGGTGCCCTGGTTCGAGGCGCCGAGCATGCACAGGGAGGCGACGACCGAGCGATCGGTCATTTTCACGATGCTGATGGAGCTGGTGTTGATGCTGATCACTGGACTCGCCTCCTCTCGGCGTCTCGGGGGACTGGGGTGAGCCAGTCCGACGGGTATGCAAGTAGAACACGGAATTGGGGCCTCCGAGAAGGCCTCCGTTCCCGTGGCTAAGAACCTATGGGGATTGCTGGGGCATGCGCAAACTATTTTTTCGACGAGTTCGTGTCATTCCCCATCGGCGGCCTCCTCAACCTCCTGGCCTGCACAAATGGCCAGCACATCGGCTCCGTAGCGGTCGAGTTTCCGCTTGAGGACGCCTGGGATGCGGGACAACTCAACCGGACTGATCGGCTCCGCCTCAGCGATCGCCATCAGGGTCCTGTCGGTGAAGATGCAGAAGTCCGGCTGGCCGCTGAGCCGTGCCTGGATCCCACGCCACTCACGGAGTCGCTCGTAGAGGCCCTCGTCCATGTCGGAGGGACAGTTCTCGCAGCGCATCAGCTTCATCTCACCCGCGTCGGTGAGGGTGCGCCCGCACACACGACATCGGGCCGGGGTGCGCTGGGCGCGTCTCGGGGCGGCGTCCGGTCTGCTCGTGAAGCCGCGCACGACGCCTCCTGAACCACCGGCGGCGCCGCGTCCGGCGGCGCCGGTCGAGCCGGGGCGCAGTCCGTCGAGGAAGCGGCTGGGGCGGCGGTTCGGGCGGCCGCCGGGTGCGCGGGTGAGCGCCCAGGAGACATGGAGGTGCTGTCTGGCGCGGGTGACGCCGACATAGAGCAGACGGCGCTCCTCCTCGATCTGCTCGTCGGTCTTTGCGTAGGTGATCGGCATCATGCCCTCGGCGACGCCGACCAGGAAGACGACGTCCCACTCCAGGCCCTTGGCCGAGTGCAGGGAGGCAAGGGTGACGCCCTGGACGGTCGGGGCGTGCTGGGCGTTCGCCCGCTCGTCGAGCTCCGCGACAAGGTCGGCGAGGGTGGCGCCGGGCTTGGCGGCGGCGAAGTCCTGGGCGAGGTTCACCAGGGCGGCCAGCGATTCCCAGCGCTCTCTGACGGCACCGGAGCCGGCGGGGGGCTGGGTCGTCCAGCCCTCCCCCGACAACACGGCCCGCACCTGCGAGGGCAGATCGACGGCGTCGTCGAGGAGCGAGTCGTTGCCGCCGAAGCGAGCCGCGCCACGCAGGGCGATGCCCGCCTTGCGCACCTCGGGACGGTCGAAGAACCGCTCGGCGCCGCGCAGCTGATAGGGGACGCCCGCGTCGGCGAGGGCCTGCTCGTAGGTCTCGGACTGCGCGTTCGTACGGAACAGGATGGCGATCTCGCTGGCCGGGACGCCGGAGTCCATGAGCTCCCGGATCCGGCGGGCGGCGCCCTCGGCCTCGGCGGGTTCGTCGGTGTACTCGGTATAGAGGGGTTCGGGGCCGGGGTCGCGCTGGGAGACCAGTTCCAGGCGGTGATCGGCGGCGCGGCCCCTGGCCTGGGCGAGGAGGCCGTTGGCGAGATGGACGACCTGAGGGGTGGAGCGGTAGTCGCGGACCAGTTTGACGACCGTGGCACCGGGGTGACGGGTGCGGAAGTCGATCAGATGGTCGGGAGTTGCTCCTGTGAATGAGTAGATCGTCTGGCTGGCGTCGCCGACCACACACAGGTTGTCCCGATCGCCGAGCCACAGCTCCAGCAGGCGCTGCTGGAGCGGGCTGACGTCCTGGTATTCGTCGACCACGAAGTGCTGGTACTGCGAGCGGACCTGGTCGGCGATGTCGTGGCGGTCCTGAAGGATGCCGACGGTGAGCAGCAGGACGTCCTCGAAGTCGATGACCGAGCGGTCCCGCTTGAGGTCCTCGTACACGTTGTAGATCTGGGCGATCTCGGCCGGGTCCCGGGGGGCTTCGCGGGCCGCCTTGGCGACGGCGGGCGGATAGTCGGCGGGGACGGTCTGGGTGACCTTGGACCACTCGATCTCGGCGGTGACGTCCCGCAGCTCGTTCCGGTCGAGGCGGATGCGGCAAGCCGCGGCCGCGTCGGCGACGAGCTGGATCTTGCGGTCGACCAGCCGGGGCATGGAGCCACCGACTGCTTTCGGCCAGAAGTACTGGAGCTGGCGCAGGGCGGCCGAGTGGAACGTGCGGGCCTGGACCCCGGCGGCGCCGAGTTGGCGCAGTCGCCCGCGCATCTCTCCGGCGGCACGGTTGGTGAAGGTGACGGCGAGCACGCTGGAGGGCTGGAGGATGCCGGCGCGCACCCCGTAGGCGATGCGGTGGGTGATCGCCCGGGTCTTACCCGTCCCGGCGCCCGCGAGCACACACACCGGACCCTGCAGTGCGGTGGCCACCTCGCGCTGCTCGGGGTCGAGCCCTTCGAGCACCGCGTCGGCAGAGTCCGGTACCTGCGGGAAGAGGGTGGAGTGCGTTGCTGCTGTCACACGGCCATGCTGCCAGGTCGCCGGAGACGGCTGTGCCGGTTGTCCACAGGCAGGCCTCGATAGTCGTACTAATGCGGCAGGCGTCACGTGGCCGGGCATACCCCGGGCGGGAATGGCGCCCCGGTCGCGTACGTTCCCTCATCGGACGACCTGTTCCCCCGAGCCACCCAAGGAGCGCGCGAGACATGCAGGGCACTGTGACGATGTACAGCACCACGTGGTGCGGCTACTGCCAGCGGCTGAAGAAGCAGCTGGAGCGCGAGGGCATCGCGTACACCGAGATCAACATCGAGCAGGACCCCGAGTCCGCGGCGTTCGTCGAGAAGGCGAATGGCGGAAATCAGACGGTCCCGACCGTGCTTTTCGGGGACGGTTCGACGCTGACGAACCCGTCGCTGGCTCAGGTGAAGCAGAAGATCGGCGTGTGATCGACGCGCAAAGAGAAAGGGTGGCCGTCCCGGGTCGGGACGGCCACCCTTTCTCTTTGCTCCCTCGGCGCCTCTGGGCGCCTAGACGCTGCGCGTCGGCAGCGGCTTGCCGTACCAGAGCTCGATCAGGCGGGCCGCGATCGAGATGCCGTAGGGCGGCATGACCTCACCGGAGTCGAAGGCGGCGCGCAGTTCCTCACGGGAGAACCAGCGGGCCTCGTGGATCTCGTCGCCGTCGACCTGGACCTCGGTGGAGGTGGCGTGGGCCATGAAGCCCAGCATGAGGCTGGACGGGAAGGGCCACGGCTGGCTGGCGACGTACTCGACCTGGCCGACGATGACACCGGCCTCCTCGAAGACCTCGCGGCGCACGGCCTGCTCGATGGACTCGCCGGGCTCGACGAAGCCGGCGAGCGTCGAGAAGCGGCCTTCGGGCCAGTGGACCTGACGGCCGAGGAGGATGCGGTCGTCCTCGTCCGTGACGGCCATGATCACGGCGGGGTCGGTGCGCGGGTAGTGCTCGGCGCCGCAGGCGGGGCAGCGGCGGATGTGGCCGGCCGCGGCGATCACGGTGCGCTCGCCGCAGCGGGAGCAGAAGCGGTGGGTGCGCTGCCAGTTCTCCAGCCCGACGGCGTGCACCATCAGGCCGGCTTCGCGCGGCGACAGCAGCAGACCGGCCTCGCGCAGGCCGGCCGCCCGCGCGGACTGGTCGATGCGGCCGGGCAGCGCGTCCTTCTGGAGGGCGAAGTAGCTGACGCCGTCCTCGTCGATGCCGAGGAAGTAGCGGTGCGCCTCGGTGAGGGGGGCCTCGAAGGTGGGGGTCATGACGAGTTCGGTGCGCCCGTCCGCCGTCTCGTCGATGAGGACCTGGCCGCCGGAAACCACGAAGCAGCGGGTCTTGGGGTGGCTCCATGCCGCCGCGAGCCAGGCCTCGTCGAGCCGGTGGTGGGCTGCGCGGTCGATGCCGCTCGGAGCGGTGAGCGAGATGGGTCGGTCGGCGGTGTGGTCGGTCGAGGTGGTCACGGGTGTTTCCAACTCCCCCAGTGGAACGGTGTGCTTCGGCGGGCGGATCGGCGGGACGTGCAAAGGAGGGCGACCGGGTGCGGCAGGGCTCGGTGGTGCGGGACGGCCCTCTCAGTGTGCCCCGCGTGCGATGCCCCTCCGGACGGCCCGGGTGGGTCAGGGCGCATGACGCCAGTTCGCGGCCAGGTCACCCCATAGATAGGCAGTGGTCTCGACACCCTTGAGGAGCAGGCCGAGCTCGACCTTCTCGTTCGGGGCGTGCCAGCCGTCGGAGGGGACGGAGATGCCCAGGAAGAGCACGGGGGCGCCGAGGACGTCCTGGAGATCGGCGGCGGGTCCGGAGCCGCCCTCGCGCGTGAAGCGGACGGGGCCCTCGAAGGCGCGGCCCATGGCCCGTACGACGGACTGCAGGGCCGGGTGGTCGAGCGGCGTCAGGCACGGGCGCGTGGCCCCGCTGAACGTGATCTCGCTGCGGATCCCGGCGGGCACCTGAGCGTCGGCCCAGGCGCGGACGGCCTTCTCGATGTGGTCGGGGTCCTGTCCCGCGACCAGCCGGAAGGAGAGCTTCACCATGGCGGAGGACGGGATGATCGTCTTGCTGCCGGGGCCCTGGTAGCCGCCGCCGATGCCGTTGACCTCGGCGGTGGGACGGGCCCACACGCGCTCCAGGGTGGTGTGGCCGGCCTCGCCGTCGGTGGCGTACGACTTGGCGGTGCGCAGCCACTGCTGCTCGTCGAAGGGCAGCTCGGCGAAGAGCTCGCGCTCGCGGTCGCTCAGTTCGACGATGCCGTCGTAGAAGCCGGGGATCGCCACGCGTGCGTGCTCGTCGTGCAGGGCGGCGACCAGGCGGGCGGCCGCGGTAGCCGGGTTGGGGACGGCGCCGCCGAAGGAGCCGGAGTGGATGTCCTGGTCGGGGCCGTGCAGCCGGATCTCGCACTCGGCGAGGCCGCGCATGCCGGTGCACACGGTGGGGGTGTCCTCGGACCACATGCCGGTGTCGGACACGATCACGGCGTCGGCCGCGAGCCGCTCGGCGTGCTCCTCGACGAGGGCGCGGAAGTGCGGGGAGCCGGACTCCTCCTCGCCCTCGATCAGCAGCTTCAGGTTCACCGCCGGGGTGGGGCGGCCGGTGGTGGCGAGGTGGGCGCGGACGCCGAGTGTGTGGAAGAACACCTGGCCCTTGTCGTCGGCCGCGCCGCGCGCGTAGAGGCGCCCTTCCCGGACGACGGGCTCGAAGGGCTCGCTGTCCCAGCCGTCCTCGCGGGCGGCGGGCTGCACGTCATGGTGGCCGTAGACGAGGACCGTGGGCGCCTCGGGGTCGTCGGAGGGCCACTCGGCGAAGACGGCGGGCGCGCCCGGCGTCGGCCAGACCTCGGCGGTCGGGAAGCCGGTCTCCCTGAGCTTGGCGGCGAGCCAGTCGGCGCTGCGGCGTACATCGGGAGCATGGTCGGGCTGGGCCGACACGGACGGGATGCGCAGCCACTCGGCGAGGTCGTCGAGGAAGGCGGCGCTGTGCTGCTCGATGTACGTACGGACGGCGCTGTCCGGGGTCTGGCTCATGGTCACGAGCCTATCGGCCCGCACCGACATCCTGATTGGGCGGTTCCTCACAGTCCGCCTCCGCGACCGGCTCCTGAGTCAGCAGCCGCTCCAGGGCGGCCCGGTCCGGCAGGCCCTCCGGTCGTACGACCTCGCCGCTGCGGACGTACAGGAACACGGCGTTGACCGATTCCAGGGGAACGCCCTGCTGCTCGGCCCAGGCGAGCCGGTACAGGGCGAGCTGGAGCGGGTCGGCGGTGCGGGTGCGGTTGGTCTTCCAGTCGACGATCTCGTACGTCGTCCCGTCGCCGTCGCCGTCCTTGTAGACGGCGTCGATACGGCCCCGTACGACGCGGCCGGCGATCGCGAGCTGGAACGGGGCCTCGACCCGGTACGGCGTGCGGTGCGCGTACTCGGTGCGCTCGAAGGCGTCCTTGAGGGCCTCCAGGTCACGCTCGTCGGCGATCTCGGCCTCGCTGCCGGGCAGGTCCTCCGGCTCCAGCATGGGCAGCGTCAGCTCTTCGAAGCGCGCCTCGACCCAGGCATGGAATCGGGTGCCTCGGCGTGCGGCGGGTTGTGGAGGGCTCGGCATGGGGCGCGCTAGTTCCTGCGCGAACCCGTCCGGGTCGGCTGCCAGCCGCAGCAACTGGGACGCGGTCAGTGACGCGGGCAGGGGTACGTCCGTGACGCTCGCGCGGGCGCGCAGGAGCTCCCCGGTGAGGGCGTCGAGGTCGCGGTCCCAGGAGGCGATGGTGCGGGTCTCCTCCGGGGTGAGGCGTTCCCGTTCGGTGGGGTGGGGGCGAGCGGGGGGTTCGGCGGGGGGTTCCGGGGCTGTCGCCTGGTGCGGGATGTTCGGGCGGTCGGTGGTCCAGGAGTCCCAGCCGCCGGGGCCCTCCTCGAACGCGCGGTCGCCCTCGAAGGGATCGCCTTCCTCGGAGAACCCGTCGGAGAACCCGTCGGCGAGCGCCTCGTCGTCCGGTGGAGGAGGCCAGTCCGGATCGTCGTACGTGTCCGGGTCGTGCGTCGCGGCCGCGTGGTCGTCCTCGTGGGAGGTGAGGTTCTCCAGGTGGGCCAGGACCGTCTCGGCGGCCGCGCGGCGTCGCGCCAGGGCGGCCTCGTCGAGGGGCAGGGGCCATACCTGGTCGGCGGTCTCCCGGTGCAGGGCCGGGTTCTCCGCGTCCTCGGCCGGCTCGTCGGCCCACACCTCGATCTCGCCGTACCCGGCCGCGCAGTGCTCGTACAGGGCCTGCAGGAAGTCGGACGGGCCGCGGGGCTTCTTCTGGCTGGGGCCCCACCAGTGGCCGGAGCCGAGGAGCAGGGAGCGGGGGCGGGTGAAGGTGACATAGCCGAGGCGGAGTTCCTCGGTGTGCTGGTGCTCCTTCATGGCCTCGTGGAAGGCCTTCAGGCCTCGGGAGTCCCAGGAGGCGACATCGGGGAGCGTGGCGGTGTCGCCGCGCAGTTCGTGCGGCAGCACCTTGCCCTGCGCGGTCCATTTCTCGCGGCCCTGGGTGCTGGGGAAGGTGCCGGTGACCAGACCGGGGACGGCGACGACGTCCCACTCCAGGCCCTTGGACTTGTGCGCCGTGAGCACCTTGACGGTGTTCTCGCCGCCGGGCAGGGCGTTGTCGAGGCCCTTCTCGTACTGGGCGGCGGTGCGCAGGAAGCCGAGGAAGGCGAGCAGGCTCGCCTCGTTGTCGCCGGCCGCGAACGAGGCGGCGACGTCGAGGAAGTTGGACAGGGTCTCGCGGCGGCGGGCGGCCAGCGCGTGCGGGGAAGCCGACAGTTCCACTTCCAGGCCGGTGACGGCGAGGACCCGGTGGAGGACGTCCATCAGCGGGTCGGACAGCGAGCGGCGCAGGTCACGCAGTTCGGCGGCCAGGCGCGCGAACCGCACGCGCGCGTCCGGCGAGAAGGGCAGCCCGTCGGCGTCACCGTCGCCGTCCAGCGGCGTCTCCAGGAACGTGTCGAGGGCGTCCGCGAGCGAGATCACCTCGGCGGGGTCGACCCCCTCGACCGCCTCGGCGAGCCGACGGTCCGGGTCGTCGCCGCCGTCCACGCGCGCGTGGGAGACCAACAGCCGTGCACGGCGGCCCAGGAGGGCGAGGTCGCGCGGGCCGATGCGCCAGCGTGGGCCGGTGAGCAGGCGGACCAGGGAGGCGTTGGCGCCGGGGTCCTGGAGGACCTCGCAGACGGCGACCAGGTCAGCGACCTCGGGCAGATGGAGCAGTCCGGACAGCCCGACCACCTCGACGGGGACGTCCCGGGCGACCAGCGCGCCCTGGATCTCGGCGAAGTCCGTCGCCGTACGGCACAGGACGGCGATCTCGCCGGGCTCCTTGCCGGTGCGGACGAGATGCGCGATGGATTCGGCGATCCAGTCGACCTCTTCGGCATGCGTGGGCAGGAGCGCGCACCGGACCGTGCCGTCGCGCTCGGCTCCCGGTGCCGGGCGCAGGGCCTCCACGCCCGCGTGCATGGCGCGCAGGGGCTCCGCGAGGCCGTTGGCGAGGTCCAGGAGACGGCCACCACTGCGGCGGTTCTCGCTGAGCGCCTGGCGGGTGGCGGAGCGGCCGTCGCCGAGCGCGAAGTGCTCGGGGAAGTCGTCGAGGTTGGCGACGGATGCGCCGCGCCAGCCGTAGATCGCCTGGCAGGGGTCGCCGACGGCGGTCACCGGGTGGCCGGTGCCGCCCCCGAACAGGCCCACCAGAAGGACGCGTTGGGCGACGGACGTGTCCTGGTACTCGTCCAGGAGGACCACTCGGAACTCGTCGCGCAGGAGGCGGCCCACTTCCGCGATGCCGGCGAGCTGTGCCGACAGGGCGATCTGGTCGCCGAAGTCGAGCAGGTCGCGCTCCCTCTTGGCGGCGCGGTAGCGGACCACGAGGTCGGCGAGTTCCCGACGCGCCGCGGCCGCCTCCGGGACCTTGCGCAGATCGGCGTTGGTGAGCTTGGCGCCCTGGAGGCCGAGCAGCAGCTCGGCGTCGTACGCGCGCAGGGCCTCGGGCCGGACGAGGTGCTCGGCGAGCTCGGAGTCCAGGGCGAGCAGGTCGCTCACCAGGTCGGCGAAGGACCGGGTGAGGGCCGGGTACGGGCCCGGCGCCTCGCGCAGCACGCGCGCGGCGAGCTGGTAGCGGGTGGCGTCGGCGAGCAGGCGGGAGGTCGGTTCCAGGCCGATGCGCAGGCCGTGGTCGGTCAGCAGGCGGCCCGCGAAGGCGTGGTACGTCGAGATCACCGGCTCGCCCGGCGGGTTGTCCGGGTCGATGACGTCGGGGTCGGTGACACCGGCTTTGACGAGCGCCTTGCGGACGCGCTCGGCGAGTTCACCGGCGGCCTTGTTGGTGAAGGTCAGGCCGAGGACCTGTTCGGGGGCGACCTGGCCGGTGCCGACCAGCCACACCACGCGTGCCGCCATCACCGTCGTCTTGCCCGATCCGGCTCCGGCCACGATCACCTGCGGGGCGGGCGGCGCGATGATGCAGGCCGTCTGCTCCGGAGTGAACGGAATGCCGAGGAGCTCCTTGAGCTGCTCGGGATCGGTGATACGGGCGGGCATTCCAGAGAGGCTAGCCGCGGGCACTGACAGTCGATGACGGATCACCCTCGGAGCCGGAGGAAGCGCAGGTCAGCACGGGTGGTGCGATCGGTCACTCCGGTCACTTGGCCGCCCTGGCCGCTCGATGACAACGGCCGGTCGACCCGGCTACGCACCGCCGACCGACTCGACCACGTACGGCCCGGCCGACCCGACCACGTACGGCCCCGCCCGACTCGACCAGGCGCGCCCGGCCTACTCGACCACCTGCCGCCCCTCGGGCCGCGCACTGCACGACGCCCGGAACGCGCAGTGCGTGCAGTGCTGGCCCGTGGTGGGTGCGAACCGTTCTTCGAGCACCTTGCCCGCGGCCGTGGCGAGCAGGTCCCCGACCCACTCCCCCTCGGGGCCGTCCAGAGGCTCCTGCCCCTGCACCTTGGGCAGCGTCTCGCCGCCGTCCCGCTTGGCGGCACCCTGGCGCAGCTGGACGAGTTCGGCGCCGCCCGGCTCGGGGCGTACGCCGTCGAAGGCCTCGTCGACGGCGCCCTCATGGACGGCGAGCTGGTAGACGGCCAGCTGCGGGTGGCGGGCCACCTCGGCCGCGCTGGGTGCCTGCTTGCCGGTCTTGAAGTCGACGACGTAGGCACGTCCCTCGCCGTCGGCCTCGACGCGGTCCATCTGGCCACGGATGCGTACCTCGAAGTCGCCCGCTTCCAGGGTGACGTCGAAGTCGTGCTCGCTGGCCACCGGGGTGCGCCCCGCGCGGTCCATCACGTGCCACTTCAGGAAGCGTTCCAGCGCCACGCGCGCGTTGTCCTTCTCCTGCGCCGACTTCCACGGCGCGTCGAAGGCCAGCGCGTTCCACACGGAGTCGAGGCGCTCCATGAGGACGGCGAGGTCGGCCGGGGTGCGTCCGGAGGCGACCTCGTCGGCGAGGACGTGCACCACGTTGCCGAAGCCCTGGGCGACGGTCGCGGGCGCGTCGGCCTTCACCTCGCGCCCCAGGAACCACTGCAGGGAGCAGGTGTTGGCGAGCTGGTCGAGGGCGCTTCCGGAGAGCACGACGGGCTGGTCGCGGTCGCGCAGCGGCACCTTGGACTCGGTCGGTTCGAACATCCCCCACCAGCGGTAGGGGTGCGCGGACGGGACCAGCGGGCGGCCGTCCTCGTCGGCGAGCGCGGCGAGCCGGGCCAGTCGGCGGGCTGCGGCCTCCCTGAGGGTGTCCGACGCGCGCGGGTCGACCGTCGTCGCCCGGAGTTCGGCGACCAGCGCGGCGACGGCCAGCGGGCGGCGCGGTCGGCCCGTCACGTCCCTGGGCTCCACGCCGAGTTCGGTGAGGAAGCGGGAGGGCTGGTCGCCGTCGTCCGCGGGGGCCTTCACCGCAGTGACGACGAGGCGTTCACGCGCGCGTGTGGCGGCGACGTAGAACAGGCGCCGCTCCTCCGCCAGCAAGGCTCCTGGAGTGAGCGGTTCGGCGAGTCCGTCGCGGCCGATGCGGTCCGCCTCCAGCAGGGAGCCGCGACGCCGCAGGTCCGGCCACAGGCCCTCCTGGACACCCGCGACAACGACCAGGCGCCACTCCAGCCCCTTGGAACGGTGCGCGGTCATCAGGCGGACGGCGTCGGGGCGTACGGCACGCCGCGTGAGGGTGTCGGCGGCGATGTCCTCGGCTTCGACCTCCGCCAGGAAGTTCAGGGTGCCCCGGCCACCGGTGCGCTCCTCCGCGCGGGCCGCCGTCGCGAACAGTGCGCATACGGCGTCGAGGTCACGGTCGGCGTTGCGTCCGGCCGCGCCACCGCGGCGGGCGGCCCGTTCCAGGCGCGTGGGCCACGGCGTGCCCTCCCACAGGTCCCACAGCGCCTCCTCGGCCGTACCGCCGCCCGCGAGGCGCTCACGGGCCTTGCGGAGCAGCGCGCCGAGGCGCTGGGCGCCACGCGCGTACGTGGGGTCGTGCACCGCCAGCCGCTCCGGCTCGGCCAGTGCCCGCGCGAGCAGCTCGTCCGAGGGCGGCGGCAAGGGGTTGCCCGCCGCCCGCTCCTCGTCGCGCAGGGCGCGGCCGAGGCGGCGCAGGTCGGCGGCATCCATGCCGGCGAGGGGGGAGGCGAGCAGAGTGAGGGCGGTCTCGGTGTCGAGCCAGGAGGTCCCGGGGTCGGACCGGTCGGCCGTGGCATCGGCTTCGGCATCACCCTCGGGGTCATCCTCGGCTTCGGCCGCTTCCTCGGTAGGTGCGTCACCATCAGCGGTACGCGCGTCACCCTCGCCGATACGCACGTGCCCCTCGCCGATACGCGCGTCACCGTCACCCCGCGCGGGCCGCGCCTCCGCCGTGGCCACCGCCCGCAATGCCGTCAGCAGCGGTGC
This sequence comes from Streptomyces sp. V4I8, assembly GCF_041261225.1. Lineage (GTDB taxonomy): Bacteria > Actinomycetota > Actinomycetes > Streptomycetales > Streptomycetaceae > Streptomyces. The sequence goes on along the minus strand of NZ_JBGCCN010000001.1, from coordinate 6,696,403 downwards.
CACCGCCGGCTCGTGCCGCAGGGGCAGGTCGTCGCCGTCGATGTCCAGAGGCACCCCGGCGGCGGTGAGCGCCCGGCGCACCGTCGGGATCGTGCGCGACCCGGCACGCACCAGGACGGCCATCTCGCCCCAGGGGACGCCGTCCTCCAGGTGCGCCCTGCGCAAGATGTCGGCGATGTTGTCCAGCTCGGTGCCGGGCGTCGGATAGGTGAAGACCTCGACGCGGCCGCCCTCGCGGACCGGGGCGAGCTCCCGGTGGGCGCGTACCTTCTCCGCGGGGAGCCGGGTGAGCGGCATGCGCTGGGTCAGCAGACGGGTCGCGGACAGCAGGGCGGCGCCGGAGCGGCGGGAGGTGCGCAGGACCTCGACGGGTGCGGGGCGGCCGTCCGCGCGCGGGAAGGCGTGCGGGAACTCCAGGATGCCGTTCACGTCGGCGCCCCGGAACGCGTAGATCGACTGGTCGGGGTCGCCGAAGGCGACGAGGGTGCGGCCGCCGCCGGCGAGGGCGTGCAGCAGCCGTACCTGGGCCGGATCGGTGTCCTGGTACTCGTCGACGTACACGGCGTCGTACTGCGCGGCGAGCCGCTGGGCGGCCTCGGGGCGGCGGGCGAGGAGCACCGCGCGGTGGACCAGTTCGGCGTAGTCGAGCACGCCCTGCATGTCGAGGACGTCGAGGTACTCGGCGAGGAAGGACGCCGCGGCGCGCCAGTCGGGGCGGCCGATGCGGCGGGCGAAGGCGTCGAGTGCGTCGGGGCCGAGGCCCAGTTCGCGGCTGCGGGCGAGGACCGCGCGGACCTCGTCGGCGAAGCCGCGGGTGGTCAGGCAGGCGCGCAGCTCGTCCGGCCAGCGCACATGCGCGAGTCCGAGCCGCTCCAGGTCCGGCTGGCCCGCGAGCAGCTCCCGTACGGTCACGTCCTGCTCGGGGCCGGACAGCAGCCGCATCGGCTCCACGAACAGGTCGCTGTCCTGGTGGGCGCGGACCAGGGCGTAGCAGAACGAGTGGAAGGTGGTCGCCCGGGGCGCGCGGGCCGCGCCTATGCGCAGCGCCATGCGGTCGCGCAGCTCCACGGCCGCCTTGCGGCTGAACGTCAGCACCAGGATGCGCTCGGGGTCACCGCCACGGGCGATGCGGGCCGCCACCGACTCGACGAGCGTGGTGGTCTTGCCGGTGCCCGGACCCGCGAGAACGAGCAACGGGCCGGTCGCGTGGTCAACCACGGCGCGCTGTGCCGCGTCCAGACTGGGGGGAGCCGTCGGAACGACAGGGGTACGCACCAGCCGGTAAGCGCCACGGGTCCCCTGTCGCACCTGGGGGTGCGACAGGCGCCTGGTGGAGGAAGAGGAGCTCACGTGTGGTTCGCCGGTCCTGGTGGGTGTGCAGGTTGTCATGGCCGGCGCGGAACGCCGTCGTCGAGGGGTGGTGGTCGGGTGTGGGCCGCCTCTCGCGCGTGGCGGGCGGTGGCCGCGGGGTGAGGGGGACACGCGCAGCCGACGCTACGCCGAGGGGTGGTGCGGAAGCAGGGCTTCCGATTCATCCCTCAGTTCACTTGTGGCACGTGCGTCCCTCGACTCTCGAACGTACGTCATGCCACGGACGTGCCCCCTTTCCCCCGTACGGATCACAGGTCACACAGCGGCCCGTCCGATGGCGGAAGCTGTCAGGTGTGACCCTGTGCGCGTTCGCCGCCGTCCCATCGCGCCCGTCTCATGTCGAGGCGCGGCAGGTGGCCCTCGGCGGCCCTGCTCGCCTCCTTCAGTGGCGTGCCTTCCACGCGGTAGTGCTCCAGCGCCCTCAGCTCGTGGCCGGGCAGCAGGACCCCGTCCGCGCGGACCACCCGCCACCACGGAACGGCGCCCCCGTAGAGGGCCATCACACGGCCGACCTGGCGGGGCCCGCCCTCCTCCAGCCACTCCGCGACGTCCCCGTACGTCATGACGCGCCCCGGCGGAACCAGTTCGGCGACCTCGAGGACGCGCTCGGCGTACTCCGGCAGCGCGTCCGCGTGCTCCGGGGAGGCGTCGTCGTACCCCGGGCGGGTGTCCTCCGGAAGGCTCTCCTCGCTCATCCGGCCCATCCTGCCCCACCCCACCGACAATGTGACGCGCTCGCCACTGTGCGTATGCCTCGCCCTGCGGCGGCGCTTCGGGCAGACTGTGCGCCCCCGCATTTGCACCCTGATGCCCCCGTGTGTCGGTGGGGCATGCCACCATCGTGCGGGCGGTGACTGGTGATACGAGATCAAGAAGAGACGATGAAGCAGCAGGGTGTGCACTCGGAGGGCGCGAAGAGCACCTCTGACGCTTCGTCGCGCCCCGGCACCGCGAACGCCGACAAGGCCGACGAGGGGCAGCAGGCCGCGTACGACCTGGACGAGGCGCACGTCGACGAGGTCGAGGGCGACGAACCGCTGCTCCCCGCGCGCGTGCACCGTCCCTCCGACCTGATGCGGCTCCTCGTGGGCGTGCTGGGCATCGTGCTGCTGCTCGCGATCGCCGCGTTCGCGCACGGCACCACCTCGGGCCTCGAGCAGGACATCAACAAGGGCACCGGCCAGGCGCCCGACGTGTTCAGCAAGATGGCCGGACTCGTGTCCAGCATCGCGATCCTCCTGGTGCCCGTCGCCTTCGCGATCGAGCGGCTCATCAAGCGGGACGGGCTTCGGATCGCCGACGGCGTCCTCGCGGCCGTGCTCGCACACGGTGTGACACTCGCCACCGACCTGTGGGTCGCGCGGGCCGCTCCGGAGTCCATCCGGGACGCCCTCACCCAGCCCTCGCCCGGCGACATCGGCTCCCTCACCGACCCGGTGCACGGGTATCTCGCACCGGTCATCGCGTACATGACGGCCGTGGGTATGTCCCGCAGACCCCGCTGGCGTGCGGTCCTGTGGGCGGTCCTGGTCCTGTACGCCTTCTCCATGCTGGTCACCGGCTACACCACGCCGTTCTCGATCATCCTGACGCTGCTGATCGGCTGGACCGTCGCATACGGCACGCTGTACGCGGTCGGCTCGCCCAATGTCCGCCCCACCGGGCAGACCCTGCTGGCGGGCCTCCGGCACGTCGGCTTCCGCCCGGTGAGCGCGGCCCGCGAGGAGATCTCCGACACACAGGAGACCGGCGACCGCGGCCGGCGCTATTTCGTCACGCTTGAGGACGGTCCTCCGCTGGACGTGACGGTGGTCGACCGGGAGCAGCAGGCCCAGGGCTTCTTCTATCGCGCGTGGCGCAATCTGGCGCTGCGCGGCTTCGCCACCCGAAGCAGCCTCCAGTCGCTGCGCCAGGCCCTGGAGCAGGAGGCGCTGCTCGCCTACGCGGCCATCGCGGCCGGCGCCAACGCGCCCAAGCTGATCGCCACCTCCGAGCTCGGCCCGGACGCCGTGATGCTGGTCTACGAGCACACCGGCGGGCACACCCTGGACTCCCTGTCGGACGAGGAGATCACCGACGAGCTGCTGCGCGGCACCTGGCTCCAGGTCAAGGCGCTGCAGTCCCGGCGCATCGCGCACCGCAGGCTGGTGGGTGACGCGATTCTGGTGGATCGTTCCGGCAAGGTGATCATCACCGACCTGCGCATCGGCGAGATCGCGGCGAACAATCTGCTGCTGCGCATGGACATCTCCCAGCTGCTGGTGACCCTCGGCCTGCGTGTGGGCGCCGAGCGCGCGGTCGCCTCCGCGGTGAACGTGCTGGGCCCCGACGCGGTGGCCGACTGCCTGCCGATGCTGCAGCCCATCGCCCTGAGCCGCTCCACGCGCGCGACGCTGCGAAAACTCGCCCGGGAGCGCGCCCAGCGGGAGCGCGAGGCGGTGCTGGAGGCGTCCAATCACGCGAAACACACCCGCAGCGAGGAAGCCCCGAGCGAGACCGGGCCGGCACTGGACAAGCCGGAAAAGCCGGACAAGAAGACCGTCAAGGCGCAGGCACGGGCCGAGAAGCGGGCCATCGACGAGGCCCTGGACGAGGCGCGCGAGGAGGATCTGCTCACGCTGATCCGCCATGAGGTGCTGCGGATCAGGCCACAGGCACCGGTCGAGCCGGCCCGGCTGGAGCGGGTGCGCCCGCGCACGCTGATCAGCTTCATCGCCGGTGCCATCGGTGCGTACTTCCTGCTGACGCAGCTCACGCACATCGAGTTCGGCCCGCTCATCTCCAACGCGCAGTGGGGCTGGGTGGCCGCGGCCGTACTGTTCTCGGCGGCCAGCTACTTCGCGGCGGCGATGGCCCTGCTGGGGTTCGTGCCCGAGCGCGTGCCGTTCCGGCGGACGGTGGCGGCCCAGGTCGCCGGGTCCTTCGTGAAGATCGTCGCGCCTGCCGCGGTGGGTGGGGTCGCCCTGAACACGCGCTTCCTGCAGCGCGCGGGAGTGCGGCCGGGGCTCGCGGTGGCGAGCGTCGGCGCGTCGCAGCTGTTCGGGCTCGGCTGCCACATCCTGATGCTGCTGTCCTTCGGCTATCTGACCGGCACCGAGAAGACACCGTCGCTGTCGCCGTCCCGGACCGTCATCGCGGGTCTGCTGACGGTGGCGGTGCTTGTCCTCGTGGTGACCTCGGTGCCGTTCCTGCGGAAATTCGTCGTCACGCGCGTGAGGTCGCTGTTCGCGGGTGTCGTGCCACGCATGCTTGACGTACTGCAGCGGCCGCAGAAGCTGGTCACGGGTATCGGCGGCATGCTGCTGCTGACCGCCTGCTTCGTGATGTGCCTGGACGCGTCGATCCGCGCGTTCGGCAGCGAGGGCACCTCGCTCAGCATCGCCAGCGTGGCCGTCGTCTTCCTCGCGGGCAACGCGCTCGGCTCCGCGGCCCCGACCCCCGGCGGCGTGGGCGCCGTCGAGGCGACCCTGACCGTCGGTCTGATCGCCGTGGGCCTGCCCAGCGAGGTCGCCGCGCCCGCGGTGCTGCTGTTCCGGCTCCTGACGCTGTGGCTGCCCGTGCTGCCCGGCTGGCTGGCCTTCAACCACCTGACCCGCAAGGGCGCGCTGTAGCGCGAGGCGGCGTGCGCAGGACCGTAGGGGCTTGTCGTACGCGGGCCCTGGCGTCGTACGTTGTAGGGGCAGGGAACAGGTGAGGCGCCGCCGTACCTCGTACGGCTCGTGCCCCGAGCGCCCCACCACGTACGACCGCAGGATGGGATCATGCCGAACCCGCCCCGGATGCGCGCTGCTGCCCTGACCGCCGCTGCCCTGCTGCTGCCCTCCGTACTGGCGGGCTGCAGCGACGACGACAACGGGGACAAGGATCTGACGGCTCAGGTTCTGAGCTGGAAGGACTGCCCTGCCCCGTCCCAGGCGCAGGGCGGCGCGGGCAGCCCGTCACCCCTGCCGGACGGCGGGTCATGGCAGTGCGCCACGATGAGGGCGCCCCGCGACTGGGACGATCCCAAGGGCGACACGATCGGCATCGAGCTGATCCGGGCGAGGACCAGCGGCGACGAGAACCGGCGCATCGGCTCGCTGATCTTCAACTTCGGCGGCCCCGGCGCCTCGGGCGTCACCGCACTGCCCTCCTCCGGCGACGGGTACGAGAAGCTGCGCACCCGCTACGACCTGGTGAGCTTCGACCCGCGCGGGGTCGGCCGCAGCGCGCCCGTCCTGTGCGAGAACGACCAGCAGCTCGACGCCTACTTCCAGCAGGACTCCACGCCGGACGACGCCGCCGAGCGGACCGAACTGCTGGACAGCGCCAAGGAGTTCAACGAGGCCTGTGAGGAGAACTCCGAAGGAATGCTGCCGCATGTGCGCACCACCGACGCGGCCCGCGACATGGATCTGCTGCGCCAGGTCCTCGGCGACGACGAACTGCACTACTTCGGCATCTCGTACGGCACCGAACTGGGCGGCGTCTACGCCCACCTGTTCCCCGAGAACGTGGGCCGCGCGGTCTTCGACGCGGTGGTCGACCCCACGCAGAACTCGGAGCAGGGCTCACTCGGGCAGGTCAAGGGCTTCCAGCTCGCGCTCGACAACTTCGCCGAGGAGTGCACCTCCAAGGCCGAGGACTGCCCGATCGGCGACACCGCCCAGGACGTCAAGGACCGCATGGCGAAACTGCTGAAGGACCTCGACAGCAAGCCGATCCAGGCGATCTTCCCGCGCGAACTGACCCAGAGCGTCGCGACCAACGGCATCGTGCAGGCGCTGTACTCACAGGACCTCTGGCAGTACCTCACCGAGGGCCTGGAGCAGGCGTACGACGGTGACGGCAGGATCCTGATGCTGCTGTCCGACTCGCTGAACGGACGCAGCGAGAACGGCGAGTACAGCAACATCACCGCAGCCAACGTCTCGATCAACTGCGCCGACGACAAACCGCGGTACACCCCGGAATACGTCGAGCAGAAGCTGCCCGCGTTCCGGTCCGCCTCCCCCCTGCTCGGCGACGCCTTCGCCTGGGCCATGCTCAGCTGCACCGACTGGCCTGTGGCGGGTGCCGCCGACCATCCCGACGTCAGCGCGCCCGGCGCGGCGCCGATCCTCGTCGTGGGCAACACCGGCGACCCGGCCACACCGTACGAGGGCGCGAGGCGGATGGTGGAGGCGTTGGGCGAAGGGGTGGGCGTCGAGCTGACGTACAAGGGTCAGGGGCACGGGGCCTACAACAGCAAGAACAAGTGCGTGCAGGACGCGGTGAACGGATATCTGCTGGACGGGAAGGTGCCGGCGGCCGGCACGGTCTGCTCCTGAGACCGTCGCAAGAAGCACAAAAATGCAGGTCAGAGAGTTATCCACAGGCGGCAACGGCCCGTTCGTCTTCTGCCTACTATGGCCTGACCGCCATCCGCGGCACGGTGCGGACGGCCTGCGAGGGGGGAAGTGACGTGGCACGTTTCGTACGGTGGACGGCCCTGACGGCGGCCGCTGCCCTGTTGGCGGCGGGCTGCAGCGGCGGCTCGTCGGACAGCGCGGATGCCGAGGGAGAGACCAGCGGCACGAGTTCATCGGCCGCCTCCGCCGGCCCGGAGAAGCCACTGCCGTCCTCGCTGACCTCGCAGAAACTGGACTGGGGACGCTGCGAGGCCACCGAGGACTCCCCCACGCCGGGCGACGAATGGCGGTGCGCGACGCTCAAAACGCCTCTGGACTGGGCTAAACCGGATGGCAGGACGATCGACCTCGCGTTGATCCGCGCCAAGGCCACGGGCGGCGACCGCATCGGCTCACTCCTGTTCAACTTCGGCGGCCCCGGCAGCTCGGGGACGTCCACCCTGCCGTGGTACTCCACCAACGCGTCCGAGCTGGGCGAGCGATACGACCTGGTGAGCTGGGACCCACGCGGGGTGGGCGCCAGCGAGGGCATCCGCTGCCGCGGAGACAAGGAGATCCAGGCCTCCGAGTCCGTGGACATCACACCGGACACCCCGGCCGAGGAGACCGCCTACTTCCGGGACGCCGCCGCCTTCGGAGAGGGCTGCCAGAAGTCCGCGGGGACCCTGATGGCGCATGTGTCGACCACCGACACCGCCCGCGACATGGATCTGATGCGCCAGGTCCTCGGCGACACGAGGATGCACTATTTCGGCATCTCCTACGGCACCGAACTGGGCGGCGTCTACGCCCACTTGTTCCCGAAGAAGGTCGGGCGGCTGATCCTGGACGCGGTCGTCGACCCGAGCGCCGACACCGCGGGCCACGCCGAGAACCAGACCAGGGGCTTCCAGCGCGCGCTGAACAACTACCTCAGGTCCACCGGCCAAGGCGCGGAAGGGGGCACGCAGAAGATCGTGAACCTGCTGAAGCGGATCGATGCGAGCCCGCTGCCGACGTCGTCCGAGCGAAAGCTCACAGAGACACTCGCGCTCGTCGGCCTCATCGGACCGCTGTACAGCGAGGCGAGCTGGCCGGCCCTGACCAGTGCCCTGGAGTCGGCCGAGCGGGGCGACGGCACGGAACTCCTGGCGCTCGCCGACAACTACAACGACCGAGACGCGTCGGGCCGCTATGGCACGGGGTCCCACTCACAACGGGTCATATCGTGCCTGGACGAGGAGCAGCGGCCGACGGCCGAGGAGACGAAGAAGCTGCTGCCGCGGTTCAAGAAGGTCTCGCCGGTGTTCGGCCCGATGCTGGGCTGGGACATAGGAGGCTGGTGTCACAACTGGCCGGTGGCCGGGCAGTACGACACCCCGGAGGTGAGCGCGCCGGGTGCGGCACCGATCCTGCTGGTCGGCAACACCGGCGACCCGGCGACGCCCTACGAGGGCACCCGGAGGATGGCGGACGAACTGGGCAAGGACGTCGGCGTGGTGCTCACCTGGAAGGGCGAGGGCCACAGCGCGTACGGGAAGGGGAGCGCCTGCGTCGACTCCACGGTGAACGCGTATCTGCTGGAAGGGACGGTACCCAAGGACGGCAAGGTCTGCTCATGACGACGGCGGGGGCCGAATTCGCCTTACCGGCGAGGCCGTCCGCTCAGGAGCCGGCCGCTCAGTAGACCGGCAAGTCAGGCCGCCTACGGCGTGACCTGCGGCTTCCTGGCATCGTCACGCCCGAGGAGGTCGCGGAGCGCATGGCCGAGGTCTTCGCGATCCGGCTCTTGGACGCTTTGGACGGCAACGGCCCGCACGTACGGAGCCACGACGGCAAGCGCCTCATCCCAGCGGGATAGAACTTTCCCTACTTCATCAAGGCCCGCGCACGGCGCGGGCCCGCGCCGCCTCTGCGGCGCGACCTGCCTCCTGTCTCCGCTCCGGCTGGCCGCGCCCGGCGGCGCGCTCGCGGCTGCGGGCATGGAGCGGGCAACACCCCCTGTGGCTGGGGCGGTCGGCCCACGGCTTTAGGCAGCCACCATGGGGCGAGCCTCTAAGATCATGGCCCCAACGTCGTGCTTTAACGGGCAGGTCCACAGACTGCCCGACTCGCCGGAAGCTTAAGGGGCCATGATCACTCGCCCCATGGCAGCTCCCGCCCAAAGCCGTTCCACCGACCTCGTAGATGTCTGTGCGTGGCCACGTCGCCTCTCCTTTGGCATCACGCGGAGCGTAGTAATTGTTGCGGACGGTGATCCACGGAGGTGAACTGAGCTGGATGCACCGGATCCCAGCGAGCGCGGACGGAACCGCGCAGGTCGCGGTGCGCGAGGAGAGCGTGCGATGCGGATGATGATGAAGGCCCGCATGGACACCCAGATGTCGAATCAGGTGACGAAGGGCGGAGCGATGCCCGACTCCGTGAAGTCAGCCATCGAGCGACTGAAGCCGGAGGCCGCCTACTTCACTCCTGAGGGCGGGCGTTCCATGATTCTCGTATTCGACATGCAGGACAGCTCAGAGTTGCCCTCCATCGCCGACCCGTTCTTCCAGGAGATGGGCGCGGAAGTCACATTTGAGCCGGTCATGAACCTCGACGAATTGCAGAGGGGCCTTGCTGCCCTGAAGTAGCTTCGGGACGAAGAGGCCGTCTCTTCCAGACTGGCGACGGCCGGGCGCAGAGTCCGGGCCGTCTCTGGGCCGTCCAAGGCCACCCGCCGCCAACCGACAACGACAGAAGCCCACGGCATCTGAGCTGGTCAGAGCCGTGGGCTTCTTCTGTCTCGCTGGTCAGCGGAAGGGCCGTTCAGTAGACCGGCTTGTGCGGCTCGATCTGGTTGACCCAGCCGATCACGCCGCCGCCGACGTGCACGGCGTCGGCGAAGCCCGCGGACTTGAGGACCGCGAGGACTTCCGCACTGCGGACACCCGTCTTGCAGTGCAAGACGATCTTCTTGTCCTGCGGGAGGGTCTCCAGGGCGGTGCCCATGAGGAACTCGTTCTTCGGGACCAGCCGGGCGCCGGGGATCGAGACGATCTCGTACTCGTTGATCTCGCGGACGTCGATGATCTCGATGTTCTCACCGTCGTCGATCCACTCCTTGAGCTGCTTGGGAGTGATCGTCGAGCCGGCGGCCGCCTCCTGGGCCTCCTCGGAGACGACGCCGCAGAAGGCCTCGTAGTCGATGAGCTCGGTGACGGTCGGGTTCTCGCCGCAGACCGCGCAGTTCGGGTCCTTGCGGACCTTGACCTGGCGGTACTGCATTTCCAGGGCGTCGTAGATCATCAGGCGGCCGACCAGCGGCTCACCGATGCCGGCCAGAAGCTTGATGGCCTCGTTGACCTGGATGGAGCCGATGGACGCGCACAGCACGCCGAGCACGCCGCCCTCGGCGCAGGAGGGGACCATGCCGGGCGGCGGGGGCTCCGGGTAGAGGCAGCGGTAGCAGGGGCCGTGCTCGGACCAGAAGACGGAGGCCTGGCCGTCGAAGCGGTAGATCGAGCCCCACACGTACGGCTTGTTCAGCAGCACGCAGGCGTCGTTGACCAGGTAGCGCGTGGCGAAGTTGTCCGTGCCGTCGACGATCAGGTCGTACTGGCTGAAGATGTCCATCACGTTGTCGGCCTCGAGCCGCTCCTCGTGAAGGACCACGTTCACGTACGGGTTGATGCCGAGGACGGAGTCGCGCGCGGACTCGGCCTTGGAGCGGCCGATGTCGGCCTGGCTGTGGATGATCTGGCGCTGCAGGTTCGACTCGTCGACCTCGTCGAACTCCACGATGCCGAGCGTTCCGACGCCCGCGGCGGCCAGGTACATCAGCGCCGGCGAGCCCAGGCCGCCGGCGCCCACACACAGCACCTTGGCGTTCTTCAGCCGCTTCTGCCCGTCCATCCCCACATCGGGGATGATCAGGTGGCGGGAGTACCTGCGAACCTCGTCTACGGTGAGCTCGGGGGCCGGCTCGACCAGGGGTGGCAGCGACACGGGGACTCCGTTGGTCGGTCGATCACTACGGTTGTTCTCTCCGTAACAGTGCCATGGCCTTTTTCATTCCGAGACACCTGTTCCGATCCGCGAGACGATTTCGTCCCAGTAGCCGGGCATGGCCTCCCAAGGGTCGGTGCGCCCGCCGCCGTCCGTGCGGTCGGTGAACCAGATGGTCGCGGCGCCCTGCCAGCGGGCGATGCGCAGTGCCTCGTCGAGATGGCCGAGGGGCACGCCGTGGACGAGGTGGCAGAAGCGGTCGGGCGGGTAGTCGGCCGTCCACTCGGCCACCTGCGACCAGCGGTAGTCGCTCCACGAGCCGCGGAAGGTGACCAACTGGTCGGCGCACTCGGCGTAGCCCGGGTGCGGGTGGGTGCCGTGGCCGAGGACGATGTGGGCCTCGTCACGCAGCACCCGGAGCGTGGTGACCGTGCGGCGGATCTCGGGCAGAGCGGCGCGCTCGGTCGGGCAGCGGTCCAGGAGGAAGCCGTCGACCCGGTACCAGTCGAGGTAGCGATGGGCCTCGGAGATCACCTCGCCGTAGGCGCGAGCACCGTGGGCCGTGCCCAGGCGGGCCGTGCCCAGGCGGGCCGTGCCCAGGCGGGGCGTGTCCAGGCCGGCCGTGTCCAGGCAGGCCGTGTCCAGGTGGCCGAGGACGCGGACTCCGGCGTTGCGGAGCCTGCCGACGGCCTCCAGGCAGTGCGGGTCGGGGCGGGCGCCGGGACCGTCGGCGACGTTGAGGACGACCCAGTGCACGGGGGTGTTGGGGCGGGTGAGTTCCCCCCACTCGGCCGGCGCGAGCAGGGGGTGTGCGTAGCCGGGGACGCCGAGGCCGGTGCGGAGGTCCGTGCTCGCTGTGGTGGGCGTGGTCCCGGTCAGATACGGCATGCCGCCTCCATCCAGATATCGCCCAGCGACTCCTCGAGGTTGATCCGAGGGCGCCAGCCGAGCCGGTCGCGTGCGGTGCGCACGTCGGCCTGCTGCCAGCTGCCGCAGCCGTCCGGGTACGGGTACACGACCGGGGCGGACTGGCCCGCATGGGCGGCGTGCACCGCATGGGTCGCGTGCATCGCGTGGTCCGAGTCGGCGCGAGGGTGGCCGATGGACGAGCGCAACGGGCCGGGCGGGCCGTCGAGTTCGTGGAGGGCGCCGCCGTACCCGGCCACGCGGGCGAGGACGGCGGCGGCGTCGCGAAGGCGGACGGCACGGCCCGAGCCGATGTTGATGACGCCCTGCGCGGCGGACAGCGACGCGGCGTGGACGGCACGGGCCACATCGCGGACGTCGATGAAGTCCCGCTGGGCGCCGAGGCCGGTGAGTTTGAGCTCGCCGTCGCCCGACTGCATGGCGCGGCGCATGGCCTCGGCGAGTCGGCCGAGCGGGGAGCCGGCGGGGGTGCCGGGGCCCGCGGGTGAGAAGACCCGGAGGACCACGGCGTCCAGGCCGGAGCCCAGGACCAGTTCGGTGGCGGCGAGTTTGCTGACGCCGTAGGGGCCGCCGGGGCGGGGGACGGCGTCCTCGGCCGTGGAGGAGCCGGGCTGGCTCGGGCCGTACTCCGCGCCGCAGCCGATCTGCACGAGGCGGGCGCCACAGCCGCTGCGGCGCAGGGCCTCGCACACGGTGGCGACGGCGACGGTGTTGTGGCGGGTGAGTTCGCGGGCGCCGCCCCTGGTGGCGCCGGCGCAGTTGATGACGACGCCGGGGTGGACCGCGTCGAGGAAGCGGGTGAGGGCACCGGGACTGCCGGACGCGAGGTCGAAGCGGACGTCGGCGTCGTCACCGCGGCCGAGGGCCGTGAGTTGGACGGCGGGGTCGGCGAGGAGACGGTCGGCTACGAAGCGGCCGAGGTAGCCGTTGGCTCCGATCAGCAGGACTCTCATCGGGCGGCTCCCGCGGCCGAGGGGTCATCGGGTCGGGAGGTGATCATTTGGGGTTCTCCTTCAGGGGGTCTCAGACGGAGGGATTGAGGTGGTGATGCCTCCGGTGATGGGGCGGTACGGGCTGCTGTGCCTGCGGCGGTCCGCGCAGCTGCGGGGGTTCACGGCGGGTCCGGCTCCGCGTGGGCCGATGCCCTCGTGAGGGTGCGCGTCGCGTGCAGCAGGAGCGTCAGGGCGGCCGTGCCGCAGGCGATGGTCGGGATGGCGGCCGGGCCCCAGGTGTCGACGAGGGCCTGGACGGGGGTGGCCAGCCAGGCGCAGCCAGGGAGGCGGGCCGCGAACAGGGCGGCCAGGGACGTCGCCTCGGCTGAGGCTGCGGCGGTGAGGACGAGCACGGGGGCACGGGTGAAGCCGTGGCTGGTGAGCAGGCGGCAGAGGAACAGGAGGGCGCCCAGCGTGAGGGTCTGGGGGTGGGCTGAGGGCTGGTCCAGGGCGGTGGCGGTCAGGGCCAGCAGGGCTGCCAGGGCGCAGAGATAGAGGGCGAACGTGCCCAGGAGCAGGGGTTTCGCGGAGGTGGCGAACTCCTCCAGGGCCCGGCTGGACGACAGTTTGCGGCGGGCTCGTACAGCGAGGAGGTGGGCGCACCAGGCCGCGGGGGCGCAGGACAGGGCGAGGGCCAGGACGGGGGCGGTGGTGAGGGGCCAGGGGCCTTCGGCGGTGCCGGTGGGGAGCGTGTCGGGGCCCCCGGCGGCGGCTGCCTGGAGGAGTCCGTCGCCGAGGAGGGCGTAGGCGACGAGCCAGGAGATCCGGGCCGCGGTCGGGTGTCCGCGGTCCGTGGTGGCGAGGGGGCCTCGGGCGAGGGCCGCGCGCAGGGCGAGCGTCACGGCGAGGGCTCCTGCGGCGGCCGCGATCAGGCGGGACCGGCCGTGGGTGAGGTGCAGGCCGACCACGGCCGCCGCGCAGAGGGTTCCGGGGAGGAGGGTGAGGAGGATCCAGTCCGGCCGTGCGCGGGGTGTGGTGGGGGGCGGAGGGCTGGGTGGCGCTTCGGCGTCGCGTGGCACTCGGGCGTACATCTCCTCCGCGAGGGAGAAGACGTCCCGGTGCAGGAAGCGTGACGCGGTGCGGTCGCTGATGCCGTGGGCTTCCAGACCGGCGGCGATCTCCAGCGGGTCGACCGCGCGTTCGCACAGGTCCCGGTGACGGTGCATCAGGGCCTTCACGGGATCGGCGCCGGTACGGCGGGTGGGGGCCGGTCGAGGGGCGGTGGTGCGGGTGGAAGCCGGTGCGTCGGCGGGGGCGGGCCGCGAGTCGGCGACACCTTCCTGGACGCTCCTCTCCGCCGTTTCCCGGGTGTCCCCCTCCGCTGTTTCCCGGGCGTCCCTCTCCGCCATGAGCCACTCCTCCGACCGCTCGTCCCAGACCCCGGGGCTGGTCGGAGCCCCGGGGCGGTCGAGTCCGCCCAGGCCGCTGCTCATCGCGCCCCCTCCGTCGCGGGCAGCGCGGTGGCGCGTACGGGGGCTCCGGGCCTGCGGGGCGGGCCGCCGCGGGCCACCGGGCGTGCGGTTCGCTCGGTCCAGCGGCCGGGGACGCGGGCCTCGGCGGGGACGGCGAAGGGCCGGGGGTCTCCGGCCTCGTCGAGAACGAGGCGGCGGACCGGCGTGCGCGAGACGATCTCCAGGTAAATGCCGTGAAATGCCGCGACGTTCTGCTCGACGGTGAACAGTTCGAGCGCACGCGCGCGGGCGGCCGCGCCCAGACGTGCCCGGCGCTCGGGGTCGCGCAACAGCGCCACACAGGCCGCCGCGAGTGCCCGCGGATTGCGCGGCGGTACGACGAGACCCGTGCCGCCGATCACCTCCACCACCGCGCCGACATCGGTGGACACCGTCGCGCGGCCGCTGAACATGGCCTCGACCAGGCCGATCGGGAAGCCCTCGACGACACTGGACAGGACGGCCACGGCGCCGGAGGCGTACGCGTCGGCGAGGGTCGGGATCTCCGGGCCGCCGATCTCCTCGAAGGAGACGGGGTTGTCGCCGACGGTGTGCGGGCCCTCGGCCTCGTCGGGGAAGAGCTGTGCGGCCAGCGCCCTGCAATGACCGAGGTAGGCGGGGCCCTCGGGACCTGAGGGGGTGCCGACGATCCGCAGGCGGGTCTTCGGCTCCTCCTTGCGCACCTCGGCGAGGGCGTGCAGCAACGACACGATGTCCTTGGCCGGTTCGATACGGCCGACCCAGACCAGCGAGTCCGGATCCGCACACTCCGCGGCCTCGCCGACCTCCGCGAAGCGGGAGGCGTCCATGCCGGGGTAGACCGTGCGGAGCTTCGCGCGGTCGGCGCCGCAGCGCTCCTGCCAGCGGCGGGCGTGGCCGTTGCCGGGGGTGATGACGGCGGCCTGGGCGTAGGTCTCGGCGGCGAGCCTGCCGTGGAGGGCGGCGAGCAGGGATCGTACGGCGGGGGAGGCTTCGGGGGCGGCCAGGTAGTGCGTACGGAGGCGGACGCCGTACTCGGTCAGCAGCAGCGGTACGCCGCAGAAGTGGCGGGCGAGCAGGCCGGACAGGGCCGCGGCGCCGCCGGACGTGGCGTGGCACAGATCGGCCGAGCCCAGGCCGTCGTCCTCGTACCAGTCGAGCGAGAGGGGGCGCAGGGCGCGTTCCAGATGCGCGGCGAAGGCCAGCAGATCGGGAACGCGCGCCTCACGCGCCGTACGCAGGGCGCCCGGCGCTCGGCAGGCGCGCTCAAGAGCACGTACGGCGGCCTCGGAGCGGAGCGCTCCCACCAGTCCGCCCTCGTCGCGGGCGAGTTCGGCGAGCCCGTACAGCGCGTTGCCGAAACGGTCCGCCTCAGTGGCCGACGCGTCCTCGCAAGCCCCGGACGCGTCTGTGGCGCCCCCCGCGCAGACCGCGGCCACCAGCTCGCCGTAGCACTCGGCGAACCTGCGGCGCGCGCGGCGGCCGTACGCCCACCCGTCGCCCACCACCGACCTTCTGACCAGGCCCTTCGGGCCGCCCCTCCAGATGTCGCCCTCGGCCGCCCACAGCGGCGCCGTGCGCACCCGGCTGACCTGCGGTGGCAGCGGGACCCAGCCCTCGTCCTCCTGGCGCTCGCTGCGGCTGAGCGCGTAGATGTCGAACTCGTGCTGTCCGAGCCCGCGCACGAGCCGGTCGCACCAGAGCCTGGCGTCACCGCTCACATACGGATAGCCGCCCTCCGCAATCAGTCCGATGCGCACGAGTACACCCCCGATCTCCCTAAGGGGAGCCGCCGTTCCCCCGGCGGCTCACAGCGGGACGAACGTATGCGGACAAGGCGGTGGCGCGACGGACGGTTGTCCATCGCGCCACCAAAAGGGGTGAACGGTCGTAACTTTCCCGTGCAGGTCGCGTTCCGTCGCGCTAGGAGATCAAACGCGCACGCATCGTCACACCTGAACGGCTCGGACGGTCACACGATGGCCAACTCCCGTCGCGCGGACCGCCGCTGGGCCGCGATCCGCGGATCGAGTGCCGGTACGGCGGCCAGGAGCTGCTTGGTGTACGGGTCCTGCGGGTTGTCGTACACCTCGTCGGCGGGCCCCTCCTCGACGATCCGTCCGCGCCGCATCACCGCGACCCGGTCGCTGACCTGGCGTACGACGGCGAGGTCGTGCGCGACGAAGACGAGCGCGAGTCCGAGTTCGCGTTGCAACTCGCCCAGCAGGGCGACGACCTGGGCCTGAGTGGTGACGTCCAGCGCGGAGACGGGTTCGTCGCAGACGATGACGCGCGGGTCGGCGGCGAGCGCCCGCGCGATGCCCACGCGCTGGCGCTGGCCGCCGCTGAACTCGTGCGGGTAACGGTCGTAGTGCGCCGCTTCGAGCCCCACACGCTCCAGCAGTTCCTGTACACGCCCCCGGATGCGCCCCTCGTCCGACTCGCCGCGCGCGCGGAGCGGGTCGGCGATCGACTCGCCCACGCTGCGGCGGGGGTTGAGGGAGGAGACGGGGTCCTGGAAGACCATCTGCACCGCGGGATTCACGCCCACGCGCGCGTGGCCGTCGTCACGGACCTCCCCCGCCGTCGGCTCCAGGAGCCCGACCAGCATGCGTCCCAGGGTCGTCTTGCCGCTGCCGCTCTCCCCCACGACTCCGAGGGTCTCCCCTCGGCGGATCTTCAGCGACACGTCGTCCACGGCCGTGAACGCCCGTTTCCCGCGCCCGAACTCACGCCGCAGGCCGGCCGCCTCCAGGACGACCTCGGCCGACACCTTCGCCGACACCTCGGCCGGCGCCTTGGCCGACCCGTCCGCCGACCCGTCCGCCGACCCCACGGACTCCACCGCCACCCCCACCACGGATTCCTCCGCCACCCCTTCCGACGCCGCGAAGACGGCGCGCGGCGCATCCACGCGCGGGACCGCGCTGAGCAGTTCGCGCGTGTACGGCTGCGCAGGCGATCCCAGTACGGCGGCCACCGGCCCGTGTTCCACCGCCCGGCCGTGCCGCATCACCAGCACCTCGTCGACGCTCTCCGCGGCCACGCCCACGTCGTGCGTGACGAGGAGCAGCCCCATGCCCGTCTCCTCGCGCAACATGTGCAGCAGGTCGAGGATCTGGGCCTGGACGGTCACGTCGAGCGCTGTCGTCGGCTCGTCCGCGATCAGCAGGTCGGGCCGGCAGGCCAGCGCCATGGCGATGAGGGCGCGCTGGCGCATACCGCCGCTGAACTCGTGGGGGCGCGAACGGGATCGTCGTGACGCGTCCGGAATGCCGACCCGGTCCAGCACCTCCACCGCACGCGCGCGTGCCGCTCGCCGCGACACACGCGTGTGCGCGCGATGCACCTCGGCGATCTGGTCGCCGATCGCGTAGTACGGGTCGAGGGAGGACAGCGGGTCCTGGAAGACCATCGCGGCCTTTCCGCCGCGCAGCCGTCGCAGCCCCTCGTCCGAGGCCTCCCGCACGTCGACACCGGCGACCTCGATCGCACCTCCGACGCGCGCGCCCGTGCCCCGGTGCAGCCCCAGAAGGGCGGAGGCGACGGTGGACTTGCCGGAGCCGGACTCGCCGACGAGGGCGAGGGCGGCGCCCTGTTCCAGCCGGAAGGAGAGGCCGTCGACCGCGCGCAGGGACCCGAACTCGACCGTCAGATCCGTGACGTTCACCAGGCTCATGTGAGCACCACCCGTCGGTCGGCCACCGCGTACAGGACGTCTGCGACGACGTTGGCGACGACCACGAAGAAACCGATGACCAGGACCATGCCGACCACGACCGGAAGGTCGACCACATTGACCGCGTGGACCAGTTCCCGGCCGATGCCGGGCAGGCCGAAGAGCGTCTCGGTGAGCACCGCGCCCCCTACCGCGCTGCCGAAGTTGTTGGCGTTGAGCGCGATGACCGGCGCGAACGCCCCGCGCAGCGCGTGCCGCCCGATGACCGACCGCTCGCTCACGCCGTACGCACGGAAGGTCCGGATGTGGTCCTCGGCCAGCGTCTCCAGCATCGCCGCCCGGGTCAGCCGGGCGAACGCGGCGGCCTCGATCAGGGCGAGCGAGAGCCAGGGCAGCAGCAGGTTCCACGCCCACTGTTCCGGGTCGTCGGTGAAGGCGACGTACTGCGGGAACGGCAGCAGTCGCAGCTGTCCGCAGACGACGATCATCAGGACCAGGCCGATGACGAAGACCGGCGTGGCCACGCCCGCGAGCGTGATGCCGGTCAGCAGCCGCTCGGTGAGGCGCCCGCGCCGCCACGCGGACAGGACGCCGGTGCCGACGCCGAGGACCAGCCACAGCACCATCGCACCGAACACGAGCGACAGGCTGACCGGCAGCTTCGCCAGGATCAGCTGGGTGACCTGCTGGTCGCTCTGGTACGACAGCCCCAGGCAGGGCGCGGAGCAGTGCTGCACCGCGGTGCCGGTCGAGTAGTCCTGGCCGGCGACGAGGCCCTCCAGGAAGTGCCAGTAGCGCACGTACAGCGGGTCGTCGAGGTGCAGTTGCTCCGCGACCTGCTGCACCTGGGCGGGCGAGCAGCGCGGGCCGCAGGTGATCTGGGCGACGTTGCCGGGGGTGACGTAGAAGACGACGTAGACGATCACCGAGATGGCGAACAGGGTGACGACGGCGCCGACGAGGCGGCGCAGGGCGAACCCTCCGAAGCCGTTCATGCCTTGGCCTCCCTCTTGCGGCCCGTGCCGACGCGCAGCCGCGAGGCCGCACGCGGGTCGAGCGCGGTGCGCACGCCGTCGCCGAGGACGGTCAGCGCGAGGACGGTCACGAAGAGCGCTCCGGCGGGCAGCAGCAGGTACTGCGGTGCGGCCTGGTACCAGACGTCGGCCGCGGTCAGCATCTGTCCCCAGGACGGCGTCGGCGGCTTCACACCGACGCCGAGGAAGGAGAGGGCGGCCTCGACGGTGATGTTGACCGGGACGAGCAGCGCCGCGTACGTGATGACCGGTGCAGCGACACCGGGCAGCAGTTCACGGCGGGCGATCCGCCATGAGCCCCAGCCGCTGAGCCGGGCGGCGGAGACGTAGTCCAGCCTCTTCAGGGTGAGCGTCTGGGCGCGCACGATCTTCGCGATGTTGCCCCAAGCGATCAGACCGATCACGAGGGCGACCAGCACGGGCCGCGGGAAGCTCGCCGGCACGATCGCGAGCAGCGCCAACGACATGATCATCAACGGCATCGCCACGATGATGTCGGTGAACCGGCTCAACAGTTGATCAACCCATCGGTTTCCGAGCGCGGCCGCGACGCCCACGACGACACCGATGACGACCTGGACGACGGTCGCCGCCAGCGCGACCCCCAGGGAGACCCTGGCGCCGTACACCAGCCGCGCGAACAGGTCCCGCCCGGTCTGCGGTTCGACGCCGAGCCAGTGGTCGGCGCTCACCCCGCCGAACGACCCGATGGGCACGCCCCCGTGCGCGGAGTCCACCAGGGACGGGTGGTACGTGGTCGGGTCCTGGCCCTCGACGGCGGTGAGCAGCGGTGCGGCGAGCGCGACCAGGACGAGCAGCGCGACGACGACCGCCGCGACGAGGGCGGCGCGCTGCGTCCGCAGCCGCCGCCAGAACTGACGGGCCCCCGAGGCTCCCGGAGCGGACGCCCCGGGAGCCTCGACGGCGAGAACTGCCTCACTCACGGCGCTACTTCACCGCGACCTGGGAGATGTCCAGAACACCGGTCCAGTCACTGATCACGACGTTCTTGATGTCCTGGCCGTACAGCCGCTTGTAGACGGGGTGGAACAGCGGCACCGTCAGCGCCTGCTCGCCGATCTTCTTGTCCAGCGCACCCCATCGCTTGGCGGCGGCGTCAAGATCGGTCAACCTGTTGATCGCGTCAATCTCGGCATTGACCGACTTGTCGTTGAGCAGGCCCGTGTTGAAGTTCGCGCCGTCCTTGACGATCTGCCGGCCGTCGAAGATCGGGGCGAGGAAGGGGCCGCCGGAGGGCCAGTCCGCACCCCAGTGCGCGAGGAAGAAGCCGGGCTCGGTCTTCACGTTGTGGATCTTGTCGGAGTAGTCGTTCTCCTCCAGACCCTGCAGCTCGACCGTGATGCCGGCCTTCTTCAGCGCGTCCTGGATCGCGGTCGCGATCTCGGGGCTGGTCTCGAAGTCCTTGGCGTTGGAGTGGGTCAGGGTGACGGTCAGCCCGTTCGCGTAACCGGCCTCCTTCAGCAGTTCCTTGGCCTTGGCCGGGTCACCGGCCTTGCCCGCCGGGAAGAGGTCGTAGGGCGTGTGGCCGAAGGACTTCTGGTCCGGCAGGAAGGTGGTGGCGGGCTCGGCCAGCGCGGACCCGCCGGCTGCGTTGACCACGGACGAGCGGTCGATGGCGTACGAGACCGCCTGGCGGACCTTGACGTTGTTGAACGGCTTGATCGTCGGGTTGAACGCGATGTAGTTGGTGTAGCCGAAGTGTCCGGTACCGACGCGGGAAGCGAGTTCCTTGTCGCCGGTCACCTTGGCCAGCTCGGCGGGGCCGAGGTTGGTGTCCGTGGTGACCGCGGCGGCGTCCGCACCCTGGGACGCGGACAGCCGCTGGTTGATCACCGACGAGTCGAGCCCGGACCGTACGTCGATCTTGTCGGGGTAGGCCTTGCGCTCGGCGTCCGTCGAGGCGGACCAGTGCGTGTTGCGCTCCAGGACGAGACGCTCACCGTCGTTCTCGTTGCTGACGACCTTGTACGGGCCGGACGAGACCGGGTGCTCCTCGTACTTCGTGCCGGTGTCCTTGGCCTTCGGCACGGGCGTGAACTGCGTCTGCGTCGCCAGGTACGGGAACTCGCCCTCGGGCTTGTTCAGATGGAAGACGATGGTCCGCGCGTCCGGCGTCTCGATCGCCGAGAGGCCCTTCTTGTCCTTGTACGGCCCCTGGTAGTCGGCCGCACCGACCAGCCAGTCCCTCAAGTACGGCGCCCCGCCGGACAGTTCGGGGGCGAAGGAGCGCTCGATGCCGTACTTGATGTCGGCCGAGGTGATCGCGGTCCCGTCCTCGTACTTGAGGCCCTCCTTGAGAGTGTACGTCCATACGGTGGCGTCCTTGTTGGGGCGCCCGGTGTCGGTGGCGAGGTCGGGGACGACCTCGGCGCCGGCCTCGCCGTTCTCGCGGTTGCGGGTGGTGAGCGTGCGGAAGACCAGGGAAGGGACGTTTCCGCCGCCGGAGGTGTACAGCCGGGCGGGGTCGAAGTCCTGCTGCGGATTGGAGTTCAGGACCGTGAGCGTGCCGCCCTTGTGGGGCGTGGAGTCGCCACCAGCGCTCTTGGCATCGTTGTCCTCGGGCCCGCAGGCGGCGGCGCCCGCTGCCACGACCAGGCTGACGGATGCCGCGGCCACGCGGCGCGCTATGACGGACGGTTGACGCATCGGAGACGACCTCTCGGAATGACGAATCTCGAATAACGAGACAGATTGACGCGGAGTGAGACGAGAAAGAACAGACGTCTGCCCGGGCGTCGGACCGTCGGGTCGTCGGAGGCCCATGAACGAGCACGGGCTCGGAAGCCCGTCAGCAGCTCACAGGAGTGGAAGAAGATCGCGACGCGAACGCCCGGGGGCGAACGTCAGCGACAGTCGATGTCGGCCACGCACAGCGCGGTCACGCCGATGAGCGCCAGCTCGATGGCGGCGCGAGAGGGGGCGTGACGGGTCGACATGTGCAGAAATATGTATGAACTCGCTGCACATGTCAATGTGACGTGTGAGTCACCTGTCAACTCCCGGGATACGGCCAGGGGTTGGCTCGGCAGTGGATCCCGTCGTGGTCGAGGAACTTGGTCTGCTGCTGCATGACAGGAGCGAGGTCGCCGTCCTTGTCGCAGGTGACGTGGTTGAAGCCGAGCCGGTGGCCGATCTCGTGATTGATCAGCATCTGCCGGTACGCGTACATGCGGTCACCGTAGGTCTCGGACCCCTGCGCCCATCGGTACGCGTTGATCATCACGCGCTCGGTGGCGGCCGAGTCGCAGGACACGTTGTCCTCGGTGGTGTCGAGCCCGGACTTGGCGCACCAGACGGCGGTGGTGCCGGGGCTGGCCAGGGTGATGACGAAGCGGGGCTTGCCGGAGTAGATGCGCTCGAAGGTACGGGCGCCGTTGTGGGACCAGCTCCGGTCGTCGTTGAGCGTCTTCTGCACGGCCTCGGCGAAGAGCTCGCCGTCGAGCCCGAGCCCCTCCTCCACGTCCACGCGGTAGGTGAACTTCTGCCCCGTCCCGGGCGCCCTGTCGACGCCCGGGATCGCCTCGAACTTTCCCGAGCCCTTGAGCGTGGCGCTGAGCGCGTACGTCTCGGCCATCTTCTGCTCGTACGTCAGCGGCGCCACGCTCGGCGAACCGGAGGGCGTCGGCCGCTCGTCCCCGCGCGAGGCCGAGTCACGGGCGTCCCGCTCCTGATCGGCGGCGGACTGCGACTGTACGTCGCCGTCGGCCCGCCCCTTCGTCACCTGGCCGGCGACCACGACGGCCAGCACGGTGACCACTGCGGCGGCCGCGATGCCGGAGAAGGTCCGGCCCTTGCTGCCCTTCGTCGACACGGGCTCGCCCGTCGGCGGTGCGTCGTCGTCCACGTAGGCGTCGGAGTCGTTCGCGACACCGTCCCCCGCACCGGTCCGGGTGTCCCAGTCGGTGACGGAGCCGTACGGACCGGACGCGTGCGCGGTCTCGGACGTACGCGGCGCGAACACGTCGTCGTCCCCGTCGAAGGCCTCGACGTACTCCTGCCGGGGCCCTTCGGACGGCGCCGCCCGCCGGGGCCGCGGCAGCGGAACGCCGGTCGCAGGCGGGGCGCCGCCCGCCGGAGAAGTGCCGTACGCGACCCCGGTACGCCCCCTCAACTCGCCCCAGCCGCCGCCGGGTTCACGCTGCTGGGGATGGCCGGCACGGGCCTGGGGGGTGCCGTGGGCGGGCGTGCCGTCGGGCAGCCTCGGGATCCCCTGCGCGGGCGTGCCATCCGGGAACCGGGGAAAGCCGTGCGCGGGCGTGCCGTCGGGCAGCCTCGGAACCCCCTGCGCGGGCGTGCCATCCGGGAACCGGGGAAAGCCGTGCGCGGGCGTGCCGTCGGGCAGCCTCGGAACCCCCTGCGCGGGCGTGCCGTCGGGATAGCCTCGCCCGCCGTTCGCCGGCGCCCTACCGACAGGCATCCCCTGCCGCGGGGGCGGCGGACCCGGCACCCGGCGGCCACCGGGCCCAGCGGACTGCGGCCAACCGCTCTGCCCCGCGCCCGGAGCCGCCCCCGGCGCGGACGGCCCCCGCTGGGCCGCACCCGTCTCCGGCAGTGCTCCCCGGGAGTCCTGTCGTGCGGTTGTGTCCGCGGAGTCGCGCTTGGGCTTGGCCGCGGGCCCGCGGCGGCTGTGGCGTCCCACGTCGCGCGTCAGCTCCCCGCGTTCTCGGTCACGGCATCCTCGCCCGCGGCGGCGTTCCCGCCCCGGGGCTCGCCCCGGACACGGCCCACTGCCGCCTCCCCTGACTCCGCCAGGAGTTCACGGAATGCCCGGCCGACCACCTCCGGGTACTCCATCATCGCCACGTGCCCGGCCTCCGGCAGGCTCAGCAGGCGGGAGTCGCGGAAGCTGCGCGCGGCCTTCCGGCACATGCGGTAGCCCACGAGCTGGTCGCGGCCGCCGTAGATGAGCAGCGTCGGCGCCAGCACCCGCTCGGCCTGGCGCCACAGCGCGTGCTGGCCGCCCAGGGTGTAGGCGTTGACCAGCCCGCGCGCCGAGCGCGTCATCGCGTCCCAGAAGTACGGCAGTTGCAGCCGCCGGTCCATCTCCTCGACGGCGTTGCTGAATCCTTCCGGCGACACGCGCGCGGGGTCGCCGTAGCAGAGGTGCATCACGCCGCGGACCCGCTGCTCCGCCGTCCACTGCTTGGTCACCCGGGTGAAGAGCGCCGTCACTCCGGGCACCGCGAGGAGCGCCGTGGGGACGGCGCTGCGCTGGACGCGGAGCTCGGGCAGGGCGGGCGACACGAGCGTGAGCGTACGGACCAGGTCGGGACGTACGGCGGCGACGCGCGTGGTGACCGCGCCGCCGAGGGAGTTGCCGAAGAGGTGTACGGGGCCCCGGTCGGACGCGTCCAGATAGCGGATCACCGCGCGTGCGTGCGCGGTGATCGAGTAGTCGCCGTCGTCCGGCGGCGGCGAGTCGCCGAAGCCCGGCAGGTCGACCGCCTCGCAGTCGACGTCGCCGTCGAGCAGCTCCATCAGCGCCGACCAGTTCTGCGAGGAACCGCCGAGTCCATGGACGTACAGCGCGGGCGGCAGCCCCTCACGCGCGGGTGGTCTCGACCGCACCGTCAGCGTGATCCCGGGCAGCCCGACCGAGCGCAGCCGCTCCCCCTCGGCGACCCTGACGGTCGCCACCTTGGGGAGCACATTGGCGGCCGGCGCTGACGGGAGCTCGGTCGAAGACATGCGGCAATGTTACGAGACGATCACGCACTGGTTCATGTGTTCGCCGTCACAAGTCGACACGTACATGGCAGTTTCCGGGCCGGGAAACCGGCCACCCGAACCACCGGCCCGGAAGCCACCCGGAGCCCGCCCGAATTGCCCGCACATCCCCCGCAGATCGCATAGCGTCCGGAACCGGCGTCTCCTAGGCTCATACGCAGGGCATCCGTAAGTGGACCCCTGCTTCACCCAGGGACGTCGTGCCCCACGGGGACGTTCTAGGAAGGGAGCCCGCCATGACCGTCGATCCCAGCGACCCCGATACGTTCGTGGACGACGACACCGAGGTGGAGGAGTTCGACGTCGAGGCCCCCGCGGCCGACGCGGCCGAGCAGCAGACCGACGTCAGGCCCGACCGCGACGACCGGCTGACCGGCGCGAACCAGGACCGCGCCAACGAGGCCGATCTGATCGAACAGGCCCGCGTGGTCTCCACCGACGAGGACGACTACCGGTGACCGAGGGCGGCACTTGGGGCCGCCGAGCATGAACGCCAGGTACGGCCGGGCACGAACTCAGGTACAGCCGGGCACGGAAGACAGTGCCGTTGAGCAGGAGAGAGGCCATTCCTTGCCCGTTCCGACCGGGTTTCAAACCTTCTGCGCCACTTTCGTCCCCGTCCGGTCCGTGAAATTCTGCGCTCGCACCGCGCACAGCAGGGTTACCGAAAAGTACGATGGCGGCGCGGCGCACACCGCATGTGGACGACATTGGGAGGCGGCGTGACAGCCATCGAGCAGACAGAGGCGGCACGCCCGCGGGGCACTCGCCTGCCGCGCCGTGCCCGACGGAACCAGCTTCTGGGCGCCGCCCAGGAGGTCTTCGTCGCGCAGGGTTACCACGCTGCCGCGATGGACGACATCGCCGAGCGCGCCGGCGTCAGCAAGCCGGTGCTCTACCAGCACTTCCCGGGCAAGCTCGATCTGTACCTGGCCCTGCTGGACCAGCACTGCGAGTCCCTGATCCAGGCGGTACGGCACGCGCTGGCGTCGACGACCGACAACAAGCAGCGCGTCCGGGCGACGATGGACGCGTACTTCGCGTACGTCGAGGACGACGGCGGCGCCTTCCGTCTGGTCTTCGAGTCGGACCTGACGAACGAGCCGGCCGTGCGCGAGCGCGTCGACAAGGTCACGAACGAGTGCGCCGAGGCGATCCGCGACGTCATCGCCGAGGACACCGGCCTCTCGGGCGCGGAGTCGATGCTGCTCGCCTCCGGCCTCGGCGGCCTCGCCCAGGTCGTGGCCCGCTCCTGGCTGCACAGCGACCGCAGCGTGCCTCGCGAGCAGGCGGTGCAACTGCTGACGTCCCTGGCATGGCGCGGCATCGCGGGCTTCCCGCTGCACGGCACCGAGCACCACTGAGGTGACGGCCACGCGCGCGTGGGGCGTCACCGACCCGCACGCACGCGTACCGCGTGTTTGTTCCCGCCCGCTGTTCGCTACTGGCGTTCTTGGGCGGAGCGTGCACGTCCCCTCACCGGGCTAATGTGTGCTGGGTACGGCGCGGAAGGTCGCGCACTTCACTGACCGTCGGAGGGACATAGCCGTGGAGGTCAAGATCGGCGTGCAGCACGCGCCCCGCGAGATCGTTCTGGAGAGCGGTCAGAGCGCCGAGGAAGTAGAGCGGGCGGTGTCCGAGGCGCTCGCCGGCAAGTCGCAGCTGCTGAGCCTCGTGGACGAGCACGGCCGCAAGGTCCTGGTCCCGGCCGACCGACTCGCGTACGTGGAGCTCGGTGAGCCGGCTCCGCGCAAGGTGGGCTTCGGCGCGCTGTAGGCAGGCGCCGGCAGACGGGCTGGACGGGAGGGGCCCGGTGACCACGGTCACCCGGGCCCCTCCCGCGTCTCCACTCTCTCCCAGCCGGGAATTCCTCCACGGACGGCGCACAGGTCGATCACAGAGGAGGATTGCATTCCGCAGGTCAGGGGTATGACGGGCTACGACCGTTTCGAGCAGGTCGGCCATGTGGGAGGGACCCCAGCATGCTCTTGGAAGCGCTCAGCTCCGCGATCCTCGGCCTGGCCCTGGCATGGGCCGCCGCCCACCGCCTGCCGCACCGCCTGCCCACCCGCTCCCTGGTCCTGCCGACAGGTGTCGCCGGCGCCCTCTTCGGCGCCTTCATCACCCACACCGCCCTGGACTTCGGCAACCTCTTCGTGATCCTCATCGGCTCGGCGGTGGTCTCCGCCGCCTCCCTGTCCCTGCTGGTACGCCCCGCGGGAAGACTCCGCCGTCACTCGGCGACCGCATAGACCCCGAGAACTGACGGGCACATTCAGCCCGTCCGGCGTTTGAGGACGAGGCCGAAGGCCGATAGCGGGGCGCCAGGGGGCAGCAGCCCCCTGGCGGGGTCGAAGGGGCGGAGCCCCTTCAGGATGGGACGGGTAGGGGCGGCGGGGGCGAGAACCCTACGCCGCCAACCCCAGCGCAGCCATCCGCTTCGTGTGCGCCTCAGTGATCCGCGAGAACATCTTGCCGACCTCCGCGAGATCGAACCCGTCCGCGACCCCACCGACGAGCATCGTCGACAGCGCGTCCCGGTCGGCGACGACCCGCTGCGACTGCGACAACGCCTCCCCCATCAACCGCCGGGCCCACAGTGCCAGCCGCCCACCCACACGAGGATCGGCATCAATCGCGGCCCGCACCTTCTCCACGGCGAACGACGCGTGCCCGGTGTCGTCGAGCACGGCCAGCACCAGCCCCCGCGTGTCCGAGTCGAGCCGCGCCGCGACCTCCCGATAGAAGTCACTGGCGATCGAGTCACCGACGTACGCCTTGACCAGCCCCTCCAGCCAGTCCGAAGGCGCCGTCTGCTTGTGGAACCCGTCCAGCGCGGCGACGAACGGCTCCATGGCCTGCGTCGGCTCCGCCCCGATCTCGGTGAGCCGGTCCCGCAGCTTCTCGTAGTGGTGGAACTCGGCCGACGCCATCTTCGCCAGCTCCGCCTTGTCCGCCAGCGTCGGCGCCAGTTTGGCGTCCTCCGCCAGCCGCTCGAACGCCGCCAGCTCCCCGTAGGCCAGCGCGCCGAGCAGGTCCACGACGGCGGCCCGGTACTGCGGGTCGGCGGAGGCCCGCGCCCAGTCCTGGGCGGCGACCCCGGTGTGTGCGGCGGAGGAGTCGGAGGGGTCAGGGACGGCGGAGGCGTTGTCAGGCGTCGTCATGAAGCGCACAATAGCCCGCTCGCCGTGTCACGGAAGTCCCTGGTCAATCACTGTGACGCCGACTACGTGACCAATTCGGCCATCGCATGTGCGCGTTTCCGGGGTATGGTGGTAATGCGCCCGCTGAGTACTCTGACGTATTCGACGGGCCGCACGTTATGAGGATGCCCGGTCGGTGGCCCGATCGGCTCCGACCCGACAGCCCTCCCTGGCCGTACGGCACTGTGCGTACGACGACCGGAGGGACACCCTCAGCGGTACGAGCGCTAGAGCGTCGGCAGTGGTCCCGTGTCCTACGGCCAATCCGTATGGCAGCCGACGTCCCCGGCACGGTCCGTCAAGACCCCCGCGCTCGCCTCGCACCGCGTACACAGAAGAGGCAGCACCCTGACTACGACTTTCCGAGAGCTCGGAATCCTTCCCGAGACCGCCGAGGCCCTTGAGGCCGTCGGCATCCTCAACCCCTTCCCCATCCAGGAGATGACCCTCCCCGTCGCCCTCTCCGGCACGGACGTCATCGGCCAGGCCAAGACCGGCACCGGCAAGACCCTGGGCTTCGGTCTCCCGCTCCTGGAGCGCGTCACCGTCCCCGCCGACGTGGAGGCCGGGCGCGCCAAGCCCGAGGCCCTCACGGACGCCCCGCAGGCGCTCGTCGTCGTCCCCACCCGCGAGCTGTGCACGCAGGTCACCAACGACCTGCTCACCGCGGGCAAGGTGCGTAACGTCCGCGTCCTCGCGATCTACGGCGGCCGGGCCTACGAGCCCCAGGTCGAGGCCCTGAAGAAGGGCGTCGACGTGATCGTCGGCACCCCGGGCCGACTGCTGGACCTCGCGGGCCAGAAGAAGCTCAACCTCAAGCACATCAAGGCGCTCGTCCTCGACGAGGCCGACGAGATGCTCGACCTGGGCTTCCTGCCCGACGTCGAGAAGATCATCAACATGCTGCCGGCCCGGCGCCAGACCATGCTGTTCTCGGCGACCATGCCGGGCGCGGTCATCGGCCTCGCGCGCCGCTACATGTCGCAGCCCACGCACATCCGCGCCACCGCGCCGGACGACGAGGGCGCGACGGTCGCGAACACCGCGCAGTTCGTCTACCGCGCGCACAACATGGACAAGCCCGAGATGGTCGCGCGCATACTGCAGGCCGACGGCCGGGGACTGGCCATGGTCTTCTGCCGTACGAAGCGCACGGCGGCCGACCTCGCCGACCAGCTCCAGCAGCGCGGCTTCGCCGCCGGCGCGGTCCACGGCGACCTCGGCCAGGGCGCCCGCGAGCAGGCGCTGCGCGCCTTCCGCAACGGCAAGGTGGACGTCCTCGTCTGCACCGACGTCGCCGCACGCGGTATCGACGTCGAGGGCGTGACGCACGTCATCAACTACCAGTCTCCCGAAGAGGAGAAGACGTACCTGCACCGCATCGGCCGTACCGGCCGCGCCGGTGCGAAGGGCATCGCGATCACCCTCGTCGACTGGGACGACATCCCGCGCTGGCAGCTGATCAACAAGGCGCTGGACCTGAAGTTCAACGACCCGCCGGAGACGTACTCCACGTCCCCGCACCTCTTCGAGGAACTGAACATCCCCGCGGGCACCAAGGGTGTTCTGCCGCGCTCGGAGCGCACGCGCGCCGGGCTCGGGGCGGAGGAGCTGGAGGACCTCGGCGAGACCGGCGGGCGCGGTGCACGCGGTCGCGGCGGCCGGGGCGGCCGGGACGAGTCCCGCTCGTCCTCGTCCTCCTCGGAAGGCGAGCGCCCGGCACGCACGCCGCGTCGCCGCCGCCGTACACGCGGTGGAGCATCGCTGGAAGGGACAGCGGCGCCGGCCACCGGTCCCGTGGCGGCGGCCGAGACCGTCGAGACCACCTCGGCGGAGGCCGTGACCGCGCCGCGCACCCCGCGTCGCCGTCGCCGCACCCGCGGCGGGGCGTCGCCGGAGCCGACCGCGGCCGTGACCGCCACGTCCTCGGCGCCCGAGGCCGCGGAGGCGGCCGTCGCGACGGCGGAGGGCCCGTCCCTGGCCACCACCGAGGAGGCGTCGGCCAAGCCGCGCCGCCGCCGGACCCGCAAGTCGGCGGAGCCGAAGGCGACTTCGGGTGAGGCTGTGCCGACGCCCGAGGCCGAGGCCGAGGCCGCCAAGCCTTCGGAGACCGCGAAGGTCGCCGAGGCCGTGCAGCCCTCCGAGGCCGCCGCGGCTCCCCAGGTCGCGGAGCCCGACGAGGCCCCCGCCACCAAGCCGCGCCGCCGCACCCGCAAGGCGACGGCCCCGGCGGAGGCCGCCCTGGACACGGCCGAGGGCACCACCGAGGCCGTCCAGGAGACCCCGGAGGCCGCGGAGACCAAGCCGCGCCGCCGGACCCGTAAGGCAACGCCTGCCGCCGAGGCCTCCGTCGACACGGCCGAAGGCACCACCGAGGCCGTCCAGGAGACCCCGGAGGCCGCGGAGACCACGCCGCGCCGCCGCACCCGTAAGGCAACGGCCGCGGCCGAAGTCGCCGTCGACACGGCCGAGGCCGCCGAAGCCAAGCCCAAGGCGCGCCGCACCCGCAAGACCGCGGCCACCGCCGAAGCCGCCGAGATCCCGGCCCAGACGGCTCAGGAGCCGGAGGCCGCGGAGACCGCGGAGGCCAAGCCGAAGGCACGCCGCACCCGCAAGGCGACCGCTGGCGTCGCCGCCGAGGCCGCCGTCGACACGGCCGAGGCCGCGGAGGCCAAGCCCAGGACGCGCCGTACGCGCAAGGCAGCGGCGCCCGCCGAAGCCGCCGTCGACACGGCCGAGGGCACCGAGGCCAAGCCGCGCCGTACGCGCAAGACCGCGGCGGCCGTCGCGGAGCCGGAAGCCGCCGAGGCCAAGCCGCGCCGGACCCGGAAGGCAACGGCCGCAGCCGAAGTCGCCGTCGACACGGCCGAGGCCGCCGAGGCCAAGCCCAAGGCGCGCCGCACCCGCAAGACCGCGGCCACCGCCGAAGCCGCCGCCCCGGCCGCCGAGATCCCGGCCCAGGCCACGAGGGAGCCGGCGGCCGCGGAGGCGCCCGCGCCTCGTCGCCGTGCCCGCAAGGCAGCGGCGACCGTCGCGGAGGCCGCCGACGGCACCGCCGAGGTGAAGCCCAAGGTGCGCCGTACCCGCAAGGCCACGGCAGCCGTGGAGCCCGCGGAGAGCTGATCTCCCGTACGACGGCCCGGTCCCACCCAGCGTGGGGCCGGGCCGTCGGCGTTCCCGGGCCTGTGGGTGGGGGTCTGACGGTGCAGCGGCTACCCTCCCCCCGTGACCACCGAACCCGTCTTCACGCCGCCCCCGAACGCCCGCGCCTACCCCCTGCACACCTCCCGCGGCACGTTCGCCGTCGTCGACTCCCCCGCCGCCTCCGGCGTCGAGCCCCGAGGTGTCGCCCTGCTGCTCCCCGGGTTCACCGGCAGCAAGGAGGACTTCACGCTCATGCACGAACCGCTGGCGGCGCGCGGCTACCGTACGGTCGCCGTGGACGGGCGGGGCCAGCACGAGTCGGACGGGCCGGAGCAGGACGAATCCGCTTACGCGCGGGGTGAGTTGGCCCAGGACGTGCTCGCCCAGGCAGCGGCCCTCGGCGACCTCGGTGCCCCACTCCACCTCTTCGGTCACTCCCTGGGCGGCCAGATCGCCCGTGCCGCCGTTCTGCTCGACCACGCGCCGTTCCGCTCACTCACCCTCATGGCGTCGGGCCCCGCGCAGATCTCCGACTCCCAGCGGCAGCGCGTGAAGCTGCTGCGGGACGCCCTCGCGGTGATGACCATGGCGGAGACGTGGGAGGCGATCCTCGCGATGGGGCCGCCCGAGGAGGTCGGCGGGCCGGCCAGCGGCATCGGCGGCCAGGACCTGCTGCGCCGCCGCTGGCTCGGCACGAAGCCCGCTCAGCTCCTCGCCACGGGACGTCAGTTGTGCACGGAGCCGGACCGCGTCGACGAACTCGCGGCCCTGCCGCTCCCGTTCCACGTCCTGTCCGGCGCCAGCGACGACACCTGGCCGATCCCGGTCCTCGACGACATGGCCGCGCGGCTGAACGCCCGCCGCACGGTCATCCCCGGTGCCGAGCACTCCCCCAACGCCGACCAGCCGCTGCGCACCGCCCAAGCGGTCGCCGACTTCTGGGACACCCTCGACGGCGACCGCCCCCGCCCGACAGCGGCCTAGGAGGTGTTTCGAAGGTCCCGCACAGCACCCACGGCGCCCGGCACGCACCGGACACCGCGGGGCACCGCACGGGATTTTCGAAACACCCCCTAGTACTGCGCCTGCAGGTGCTCCCAGAACCCGTCGCGCAGCGCCCGCCGCAGATCCGCCTGCCCGCGCAGGGAGTACTGCAGCAGCCCCTCGGCCTCGACCAGCAGGTCCTGGTCGACGGACCCGGGCAGATACGGGTGCCCGGGCAGCAGTTCCACGAGCGACTCCCGCCCACGCGCCGCGAGCCACTTCGCCGCGATCTGCGCGCCGACGAACCGGACGTCCTCCCGCGTCGGCCGAGACCCCGCCGCCTCGTACGCGGCGGCCGTGCGCCGGGAGACGTACGGCTTGAAGAAGTCGAGGTCGAAGGTGCGCTGGCTGTCGACCTCCCAGAGCAGCGGCTCGGCCTGGTTGCGGCCTTCCGGTGCCTCGATGCCCCACAGGTGCACCCGCGCCCCGTACCCCTGCGCCGCCTCGACCGCCGAGACCAGGTCCTCGTCCCCGCCGAGCAGGGCGGCGTCGCTGATGGCGCGGTGCCTGGCCAGGGACTCCAGGTCGGTCCTGATCAGTGAGTCGACGCCCTTCTGCTGGTTGTTGGCGTTGAGGTTCCCCAGCCGCACCTTCACATCGGGGAGCTCGGCGATCGACTGCTGTTCCGCCGTGTGGATGCGGCGCCGCGCACCGTCGTACCAGTAGACGCGCAGCAGCCTGCTGTCCGCGAAGATCGTGCGGGCCCGGTCGATGAGTGCCTCGATCAGCCCCTCGGCGTCCAGATCGAAGGCCCGGCGATCCTCCGTCCCGGCGACCAGCCGTCCCGCGGCCGCGTAGAGGTAGCCCGCGTCGACGAAGATCGCATGGGTCGAGGGCGTCTTCGCCACCTCGGCGAGCATGCGTTGGAGCAGCTCGTTGGTCCGGTCGATGCGGGCGGCGAGTGCCGCGAGGTCGTCGTTCATTGCTTCCATTGTCCGGGCGGTCACGCTGCGAACACAACCGGTCCCGGTCGGTCTCCCCGCATCCTTCG
This sequence comes from Streptomyces sp. V4I8, assembly GCF_041261225.1. Lineage (GTDB taxonomy): Bacteria > Actinomycetota > Actinomycetes > Streptomycetales > Streptomycetaceae > Streptomyces. The sequence goes on along the minus strand of NZ_JBGCCN010000001.1, from coordinate 6,663,484 downwards.
GCGACCGCTTACCGGTCAGTAGTTAGCCGTTCGAAAAATTTCTTTAGCGTAGGGAATGTTTGTAACACGCAGCCCGTTGCATACGTGTGTAACCCAGTAGTTCTCCTCAGGAGGATGACCAGACGAAGGGAGAAGCCTTGCGCTTCGAAATCATGCGACTCGACGAGTTCGACGGGACCCCCGTGGACAGCACCGTCGTGGACGCCGCCTCCGTCAACCGGATCGTTCAGCAGGCCGCCGCGATAGGACAGCGGCTGTGGATCCGACCGGCCGAGACCACGGCCTCATAACAGACGCGGATCACCGCAGTAGCTTCGAAGCCCCCGTACGGCACTGACGCCGTACGGGGGCTTCGCGCATACGTCGGGGCTCAGGCGCCCCGGATCACCTGCGTGACACCGTTGATGATCTGCTGCACCGCGATCGCGGACAGCATCATGCCGGCGAGCCTCGTCACCAGGACCACGCCGCCGTCCTTGATGACCCGGATGATCAGCAGCGAGTACCGCATCACCAGCCACAGCACGACATGGATGGCGAGGATCGCCGCCCATACCGACACCTGCGTGGCCACGCTGCCGGCCTTCTGCACGGCGAGGATGACCGACACGATCGCACCCGGCCCGGCCAGCAGCGGCATGCCCAGCGGAACGAGGGCGACGTTGACGTCCTTGGTCTGCTTCGGCTCGTCCGTCTTGCCGGTGAGCAGGTCGAGCGCGATCAGCAGAAGCAGCAGGCCGCCCGCGATCATCAGCGCGGGGACGGAGACATGCAGGTAGTTGAGGATCTGATGGCCGAGGAGCCCGAAGACCGTGATCACCCCGCCCGCCACACAGACGGCCTGGAAGGCCATCCGCTTCTGCACCTTGGCGGGCCGGCCGGCGGTGAGCCCGAGGAAGATCGGGGTGATCCCGGGGGGATCCATGATGACGAAGAGGGTCAGGAAGAGGGAGCCGAAGACGGCGAGGTCGAACATGCGTGGAGGGCCTTGCGGTGAGTGAACGCGCGGTGGGCAGGCAGCACCGGGCTACAGGCGCTGTGCCGCTACCGCTGTGGGCAGTCGTTCCGCCGGGCGGAACGGGTGGGCACAGCCGACAGCGCCGGGTGCCTCGAAACGGACGTGAAGGTGACCGGCCTAGACCCCGCCGGCCCCCGGGACGGGGAACGCTCCGGTCGCCCGCCGCGTGATCTCGCCGTACACCTCGGGGTCCGTCGTGTACTCGCCGAGCACGCACGTCTTGCGGCTGCCGTGGTAGTCGCTGGACCCGGTGGCCAGCAGCCCGAGCTCCTTGGCGAGCCCGCGCAGCCGCGCACGCGTGTCGGGATCGTGGTCCATATGGTCGACCTCGATGCCGTCGAGCCCGGCCGCGGCCATCTCCGCGATGGCGGACTCCGGCACCGTACGGCCCCGCTTGCTCGCGGCGGGATGCGCGAACACCGTCACCCCGCCCGCGGCCTTGACCAGCCGGATCGCCTCGAACGGATCGGTCTCGTGCTTCTCCACGAAGGCCCGCCCGCCGTCGGCCAGCCAGTCCTCGGTGAAGGCGTCCCCGACGGTCGGGACGACACCGAGCTCGACCAGCGCGGAGGCGACATGGGGCCGCCCGACCGACCCCTCACCGGCGATCCGGAGCACCTGCTCCCAGGTGACCGGCACGCCCAGCTCGTTCAGCTTGGCGACCATGCCCTGGGCCCGAGGCACCCGGTCGTCCCGCACCAGCTCCCGCTCGGCGAGCAGCGCCGGCTCCTCGGGATCGAAGAGATAGGCCAGCATGTGCATGCTGATCCCGTCGATACGACAGGACAGCTCCGCCCCGGTGACTAGGGTGAGCCCCCGCGGCAACGCGGCGATCGCCTCGGAGTACCCACGGGTCGTGTCGTGATCGGTGAGCGCCACGACGTCCAGCCCGCCGGCGGCGGCATTACGCACCAACTCGGCCGGCGTGTCCGTACCGTCGGAAGCGGTGGAGTGGGTGTGCAGATCGATACGCACGACACGAACTCCAGTCAGGGGACGGCAAGCAGGGGACGCTCAAGGATAACCGCATTTTCAACCACCCTTGTCACACCCGCACAGCAATACGCCCCTTACACAAACGGCCCCCCGCGGGGAACTGCGCGACAACCCACAACGAGCCCGCAGCCCGCCACTCGACAGCACCCCCACCCCCCCTAGGCGCTACGGCCCAAGCAAGCGCGGCGACAACGCCCCGCAGGGCACCAACTCCAGCTCGGCCCCCGCATCCCGCAGATCCGTCAGCACCAGCTCGTCGTACATCAGCAACCCCGACTGCTCGGGCCACATGACCGCCCACAGCCACATCCCGAGCGCCTCCCCCGCGAACACCGCCCGGTCGTGGGGCGTACCCGACACATGCCACAGCGGCGTCGGACGCCCCGCGGCGAGGACCTTGGACTGGGGCGGTTTCTCGACGTTCATGTACGACCCCGGATCCGGTCCGTCGATTCCGGCATAGCGCGCGCCGAACCCGACCCCGAGCTCCTCGGCGACCAGGATCAGCTCGCCCATGCCGCCGAGCGGACCGGGTCCCGAGCAGGCCACGGCCGTCGCACGACCTCCGCTGCGGTCGTCGCCCGCGCTGGCGACACCCGTGAAGAGCCAGCCGACCGGCAGCGGCCACGGCATCCACACCGGCACCTGTGTGCGATGCACGACCACACCGAGGGCCTCGACGCTGGGCGGGATCACGGGCTGCACCGGATGCACGGTGCCGTGCACATCGCACTGCCAGGTGTCGGCGAAAAGTCCGGGAGCCCTGACCCGGCCACCACACTTCGGGCAACTGGGTTCGCCCCTCATAGGCCCCCACGGTCCTACCCGTTCCGCGTCACGTCAAGGACGATCACCCGTCCGGGCGGAACCGGTTCACCGAGGCCATGTAGATGTAGCTTGCATTAATTAGCTTGCCTAACATATTATGTGTAACTGCCAGCTACCTCAGTGCGGATTGGAGAAACGCCATGGACCCCCTCGACGCGGGAGCGGGCAGCATCCTGCGGCAGCCGAAGGCCGTGTGGGCGACGGCCGGCGCGTCCGTCGTCGCCTTCATGGGCATCGGACTCGTCGACCCGATCCTGCCGTCCATCGCAAGCGGCCTGAACGCCACGGCCGGCCAGGTCTCCCTGCTCTTCACCTCGTACTTCCTCATCACCGCCGTGGCGATGCTGGTCACCGGCTTCGTCTCCAGCCGGATCGGCGGCCGAAAGACCCTGCTGCTCGGCCTCGCCCTCGTGGTCGCCTTCGCCGGACTCGCGGGCACGTCCGGATCGGTCGGTGAACTGGTCGGGTTCCGGGCGGGCTGGGGGCTCGGCAACGCGCTCTTCGTCTCCACGGCCCTCGCCGTCATCGTCGGCGCGGCGGCCGGCGGCAGCGCCGCGGCGATCCTGCTCTACGAGTCCGCCCTCGGCCTCGGCATGGCGTGCGGACCGCTGCTGGGCGCGCTGCTCGGCGACGCCAGCTGGCGCTACCCGTTCTTCGGTACGGCCTTCCTGATGGCGGTCGGCTTTCTGTGCATCGCGGTGTTCCTGAAGGAACAGCCGAAGCCGGCCCGCAGGACCTCGCTGCTGGACCCGATCAGGGCCCTCGGCCACGGCGGCCTCGCGTCCGCGGCGGTCTCGGCGTTCTTCTACAACTACACGTTCTTCACCGTGCTGGCCTTCACCCCGTTCGTGCTGAACATGAGCCCGTACCGGTCGGGGGCGGTGTTCTTCGCCTGGGGCCTGCTGCTCGCCGTGTTCTCGGTGATCGTGGCGCCGCGCCTGCAGAAGCGGTTCGGTTCGCTGAAGGTGCTCGGCGGCTCGCTGGTGCTGCTCGCCGTGGACGTGCTGGTCCTCGGCTACGGCGACCACACCACCGCCGTCGTCTGCACGATCCTGTCCGGCGCGTTCATCGGCGTGAACAACACCGTCTACACGGAGCTGGCCCTCGGCGTGTCGGACGCGCCGCGCCCGGTGGCGAGCGCGGGCTACAACTTCGTGCGCTGGTTCGCGGCGGCGGCCGCGCCCTACTTCGCGCCGCGGATCGAGGAGTGGACCGGCAGCATCCGCATCCCGTTCGTGGTGGCGGCGGTCACGGCTGTCGCGGGCGCGCTGGTGGTCGCCGTGCGGCGTGGTGTCCTCACCGACGAAGCCGAGGAACTGGAGACGCGGCACGCGACCGAGGACAGCGTCACCGTGTTCGCCAACTGACGGTTTTCAGCCACCGGTTGGTGAGGTTCCTCACTCCAGCGGGACGGGCGGACGGGCGGGATCCCGGAGGTCCGTCCCGTTCGTCAGCCAGCGCTCCTGGAGGGCCTGGGCGCCGTGCACACGCTTCCAGGCGGCCTCGTTCGGCGTCATGGGGAGCAGTGGCAGGAAGTGCACGGGGTCGGCCGGCTCGTCGAGCGCCAGATCCTCGACCAGGCCGCCGGGCTCGGCGACCAGGACGGACGTGAACGGGGCGCCGGGCCACAGCGGTTCACCGACGTCCAGGGAGGCGCCAGGGGCGATGATCACGCCCTCCACCTGCGGGGACGCGGCGAGTACGGCGAGCGGGCGGAGCACCTTGTCGGTGTCGGCGAGCCCGGCCCGTACGGAGAGGACCAGCTCGGCGCGGGGGCCCTTGACCGGGTCGGCGACCATCGCGGTGGGGTCGCTCATGGGCTGCGCGGACATGCCGAGCGTGGCGTAGCGGACGAGGTCCCCCTCCTGGAAACGGAGCACCTCGATGCGGTCCGTACCGAGGAAGGTGACCGCCGCGCGCGCGTCCGGTTCGCCCAGCGCGCTGCGCAACCGGGCCTCGACCAGAGGAAGAACATCAGCCATGCGGCGAGCATAGAACTCGTCAGTACCCGGCAAAGCAGCGCCTTGACACTTCAGTCGGCTGATACTCTTGCCCGGTGTTCGGGGCAGCACGCAGAAGCGTCGCGATCGAGTCCCGACGCCTGATGGACTCCCCTACGGGGAACCCCGAACGGGGTATGGAACGTCCCTTACGAGGGACCGGCCGGAGGAGGTGGGGCTGTCATGGATCGAAGTCGACCGTGCAGTACCACTCGCTCTTCCCGCCGCTGATGTAGCTGATCCGGCTGTTCCGCTCCGGCTGACCGCCGTCCTTTCACGCTTGCGTCCTCACACGGAAGAGCACTTCGTTTCGCTTTGCCTGATCGGCCCGATCTGAATCAGCAACGAAGCCCATCACCGCAACGGTGCGGTGCTCCCCGCTTTGTGGACGTGCCAAACATCCTGAGGTCAGGACGTCCCCATTCCGGGCAGTTCCAACCGTGCTGCGGTTCTTCACGCTTCGTTGCCCGTTGCGAAGGAGCCTGCTCATGTCGATGATCCGCGACCTGCGTGCCGTGGTCCGCCCCTCCCGCGTCTCGCTGCGCAAGGACAGTGGCGCGTACGACACCACCCGCGACCCTGCGACCCCCTCCGCCGTCGTCGACTGCGCCGTCTACCGCGAGGGCCGCCGACTGGAGAGCGACCAGCCGCTGACCCCGCACCAGGCGATGCGCCAGGTGCGGCGCGACGGGGGCTTCGTGTGGATCGGGCTGCACGAGCCGACCGAGGCCGAATTCGCCGGTATCGCCAGTGACTTCGGGCTGCACCCCCTCGCCGTCGAGGACGCCGTGCAGGCGCACCAGCGCCCGAAGCTGGAGCGCTACGACGACTCCCTCTTCACCGTCTTCAAGACGATCCACTACGTCGAGCACGACGAACTCACCGCCAACAGCGAGGTCGTGGAGACCGGCGAGGTCATGTGCTTCACCGGCCGGGACTTCTTCATCACTGTCCGGCACGGCGGCCAGGGCTCGCTGCGGGCACTCAGGCACCGTCTCCAGGACGACCCCGAGCTGCTCGCCAAGGGCCCGTCGGCCGTGCTGCACGCGATCGCCGACCATGTCGTCGACGGGTACATCGCCGTCGCCGACGCGGTGCAGGACGATATCGACGAGGTGGAGACCGAGGTCTTCTCGCCGGGGCGGAAGGGGACGCCGCGCGGCACGGACGCGAGCCGGATCTACCAGCTTAAGCGCGAGGTGCTGGAGTTCAAGCGGGCGGTGTCGCCGCTGCTGCGTCCCATGCAGCTGCTGAGCGAGCGGCCGATGCGGCTGATCGACCCGGACATCCAGAAGTACTTCCGGGACGTCGCCGACCACGTCGCGCGCGTCCACGAGCAGGTCATCGGCTTCGACGAGCTCCTCAACTCGATCCTCCAGGCCAACCTCGCGCAGGCGTCCGTGGCGCAGAACGAGGACATGCGCAAGATCACGTCATGGGCCGCGATCATCGCCGTACCGACGATGGTGTGTGGCGTCTACGGCATGAACTTCGACTACATGCCGGAGACGCACTGGAAGTACGGCTACCCGGTGATCATGAGCATCACGGTGGTCATCTGCCTCGGCATCCACCGCACGCTGAAGCGGAACGGCTGGCTCTGAGCTGTCAGGCTCCGGCTGGATAGGCTGGGGGCCATGACAAGCGAGCTGCTCGACCAGGCCCTCGTCGAGGAGGCCACCAAGAAGTCCGGCCTCATCTGGGTCAAGGGTCCCGGTGTCCCGGCGCGGGCGCTGTGGCACGTGTGGCACGAGGGTGCTGCGTGTGTCGTCGGCGACGGGCCGGGCGAGCAGCCGCTGCCGGGGCTGGCCGACGGGGGCGAGGCCGAGGTGACGGTCCGCAGCAAGGACAAGGGCGGCCGGCTGGTCTCCTGGACCGCGAAGGTCGTCGAACTCGCGTCCGGCTCCGAGGAGTGGGAGGCGACGGTCGCCGAGCTGAAGGGCAAGCGGCTCAACGCCCCCGACGGCGAGGCCATGCCGGCCCGCTGGGCCCGCGAGTGCCGCGTGCTGCGCCTGGAGCCGACGGGCACCACCGCCGCACTGCCGGACGGCTCCCTGGCCGAGGCGCCGCTGCCCTCCCCGGCGACGACGCGCCGGCCGATCCCCGCGGGGCTTCCGCGGCTGCTGCTGAAGAAGAAGAAGAAGCGGCGGCGATAGGCCGGGGCGGTCACGACGTCGGCAGCTGCTTGCCGTAGTCCACCGTGTCGTCCTTGGCCGGCTTCTCCAGGGTGAAGTCCTTGCCCCAGTCGGAGAAGGTCAGGGTGCCCCCGTCGCCCGCCCGGGTCAGCAGCAGGGGATACGGGTCGCCCTCCAGGGAGACGTCGAGGGTTCCGCCGGAGCCCTTGTCTCCGGTGATGCGGATGGTGCGGACGCCCGCCTGCTCGTAGTGACCGTCGGTCGCCACCTTGCCGTGCAGCGTCAACAGGCCGTCGAGGAGTACGTCCTTGTCCGTGAAGCCGCTGAACTTCTTGTACGCCGGGTCGCCCTGCGGCACCTTCACGTACTTGCCGTTCAGCTTGTCCACGGCCCCGGCGTCAGCCTTGCCGTCGTTGCCCGCGTCGCTCCAGAAACCGGAGTCGGCCTTCAGATACAACTGCTCGCCGATCCGCAGCAGCTGGAACGTCGATCCCTGCGCGGTGACCGACCCCGTGGCACCGTCGGCCTTCAGCTGCATGTCGAGCTTGTAGGTGCGCCCGCTGGTGACCACGTTCCCGGACAGGTGCACCGCCACGGCGGAGTCCGCCGCCGTACGGGTCTTGCGCTGGATCTCGGCGACCGGCAGCTTGCCGACCCCGTTGGTGCCCTCGTCCGGGTCCTCACTGCATCCCGTCAGTCCCGTTCCCGACACGACCAGGGCGCAGATGGCGGTCACCAGCGCGGCCCGGCGAGTACGCCCCTGAGGAATCGCAGTCACAGGTGGGGCTGCCTTTCTGTCGTGGGACCTGAGCGGCGTACCGCAGCGTACCGGGGAGTCGGGGCCGCGGCGGAGCCAGTCCGTCCGGACCGCTCACCAGGGCGTATCGGATCCGGACGGGCTAGCCTGAAGCCCATCCGAGCGGGCAATTCGGATATGCGGCCCCGTCACCGGAGCGGCGAGAGAAACAGCCGAAGCGACAGCCGAAGAAACAGCGGAAGAGAACAGCGGAAGAAGCAGCATCCGCGGCACTGCACATCCCGTACGCAAAGGAGCCTCAGCCATGGCAGCCGGCGCTCCCCGGATCTTCGTCTCGCACCTCGCCGGCGTCGCCGCGTTCGACCCGAACGGCGACCAGGTGGGCCGGGTCCGCGATCTGGTCGTCATGCTGCGCGTCGGCCGGCGCCCCCCGCGGCTGCTCGGCCTGGTCGTCGAACTCTCCACCCGGCGCCGCATCTTCCTGCCCATGACCCGGGTCACCAGCATCGAGTCCGGCCAGGTCATCACCACCGGCGTGCTCAACGTCCGCCGCTTCGAGCAGCGACCCACCGAGCGCCTCGTCTTCGGTGAGCTCCTCGACCGGCGCGTCACCCTCGTCGAGACCGGCGAGGAGGTCACCGTCCTCGATCTGTCGGTCGGACAGCTCCCGGCACGCCGGGACTGGGAGATCGACAAGATCTTCGTACGGAAGGGCGGCAAGAGCGGCGCCTTCCGGCGGGCCAGGGGCGAGTCGCTGACCGTCGAGTGGTCCGCCGTCACCGGGTTCTCCGCGGAGGAGAAGGGACAGGGCGCCGAGAGCCTGCTGGCCACCTTCGAGCAGCTGCGCCCCGCCGACCTCGCCAACGTCCTGCACCACCTCTCCCCCAAGCGCCGCGCCGAGGTCGCCGCCGCCCTCGACGACGACCGCCTCGCCGACGTCCTCGAAGAGCTCCCCGAGGACGACCAGATCGAGATCCTCGGCAAGCTGAAGGAGGAGCGCGCCGCCGACGTCCTGGAGGCCATGGACCCGGATGATGCGGCTGACCTGCTCGGTGAACTCCCCGAGGACGACCAGGAGCGGCTGCTGAGTCTGATGCAGCCCGCCGACGCGGCCGACATGCGCCGTCTGATGGCCTACGAGGAGCACACGGCGGGCGGTCTGATGACGACGGAGCCGATCATCCTGCGCCCCGACGCCACCGTCGCCGACGCCCTCGCCCGCGTCCGCAACCCCGACCTGTCCCCCGCCCTCGCCGCCCAGGTCTACGTCTGCCGCCCGCCCGACGAGACCCCGACCGGCAAGTACCTCGGCACGGTCCACTTCCAGCGCCTGCTGCGCGACCCGCCGTACACCCTGGTCAGCTCGATGGTCGACGAGGCGCTGGAGGCCCTGGACCCGGACGCCGCGCTGCCGGTCGTCGCCGGGTTCTTCGCGACGTACGACATGGTCGCGGCGCCCGTCGTCGACGAGTCCGGGTCGCTGCTGGGCGTGGTGACCGTGGACGACGTACTGGACCACATGCTGCCCGACGACTGGCGGGAGACGGAGTTCCACCTGGACGAGGACACCGGCGAGGGGGTGGCGGCGCATGGCTCCTGAGCGGGAGGGCTCGCGCGAGCGCGTGGCGTCGGGCGCCACCGCGGCCACCCGGGCGCCCCGCGCGCGCCTCGACCAACCCCGGCCGCCGCGCCGCCGCATCCTGCCCGAGTGGGACCCGGAGGCCTTCGGGCGGCTGTCGGAGCGGATCGCCCGCTTCATCGGCACCGGACGGTTCCTCGTCTGGATGACGGTCGTGATCGTGGTGTGGGTGCTGTGGAACATCGCCGCACCGACCGACCTGCGCTGGGACGAGTACCCGTTCATCTTCCTCACCCTGGTCCTGTCCCTGCAGGCCTCGTACGCCGCCCCGCTGATCCTGCTCGCGCAGAACCGGCAGGACGACCGCGACCGGGTCAACCTCGAACAGGACCGCAAGCAGAACGAGCGGTCGATCGCCGACACCGAGTACCTGACCCGGGAGATCGCGGCGCTGCGCATCGGTCTGGGCGAGGTGGCCACCCGCGACTGGATGCGCTCGGAACTCCATGACCTGATGAAAGAGCTGGAGGAGCGGCACGACGGTCACCGCGAGCACGGGGTATTCCCGGCAGATCGGTCGCCGGGACGTGACGTAGACGACCGCTGACAGGCTTACCGGGGCATGGCTACCGAGCCGTACCATCGACCTTATGGCTACGGAAGACGCGGTGCGCGAAGCACTGGCGACGGTGAACGACCCCGAGATCAACCGCCCCATCACCGAACTGGGGATGGTCAAGTCGGTGGAGATCGGTGCGGACGGTGCGGTCGCGGTCACCGTGTACCTGACGGTCTCCGGCTGCCCGATGCGCGAGACGATCACGCAGCGCGTGACGGACGCCGTCTCCCGGGTCGAGGGCGTCACCCGTGTCGACGTCACGCTCGACGTGATGAGCGACGAGCAGCGCAAGGAGCTGGCGAACGCCCTGCGCGGAGGCACCGCCGAGCGCGAGGTCCCCTTCGCCAAGCCCGGCTCGCTCACCCGCGTGTACGCGGTCGCGTCCGGCAAGGGCGGTGTCGGCAAGTCGTCGGTGACGGTCAACCTGGCCGCGGCGATGGCGGCCGACGGCCTGAAGGTCGGTGTCGTCGACGCCGACATCTACGGCCACAGCGTGCCGCGCATGCTGGGCGCCGACGGGCGTCCGACCCAGGTCGAGAACATGATCATGCCGCCGTCCGCGAACGGCGTGAAGGTCATCTCCATCGGCATGTTCACGCCGGGCAACGCCCCGGTCGTCTGGCGCGGCCCGATGCTCCACCGCGCGCTCCAGCAGTTCCTGGCGGACGTGTACTGGGGCGACCTGGACGTCCTGCTCCTCGACCTCCCGCCCGGCACCGGAGACATCGCGATCTCCGTGGCCCAGCTGGTCCCGAACGCCGAGATCCTGGTCGTGACGACCCCGCAGCAGGCGGCGGCCGAGGTCGCCGAGCGGGCCGGGTCCATCGCCGTCCAGACCCACCAGAAGATCGTCGGCGTGGTCGAGAACATGTCCGGGCTGCCCTGCCCGCACTGCGACGAGATGGTCGACGTCTTCGGCACGGGCGGCGGGCAGGTGGTCGCCGACGGCCTGACGCGTACGACCGGTACGAACGTCCCGGTGCTGGGCAACATCCCGATCGACGTCCGCCTCCGCGAGGGCGGCGACGAGGGCAAGCCCGTGGTCCTGACCGACCCCGACTCCCCGGCGGGCTCGGCCCTGCGCGCGATCGCCGGAAAGCTGGGGGGACGGCAGCGGGGCCTTTCGGGACTGTCTCTCGGGATCACTCCGAAGAACAAGTTCTGACCCCCCCCCCGGGGCGCGGGGCTGTATCCATCAGCGGCTCCGCCGCCGGGCGCGACCAGCCACACCCAGGCCACGCCTGGAGACGGCACACAAGGCCCTACGGCGAAGGGGCGCCGCAACACCCGCGGCGCCCCTTTTCCGGCTCAGCCCGCCGGCTAGGCGTACGCGGAGATGTCCTTGATCATGGCGAAGGCAAGCCCGTACGCGCTCATCCCCCTGCCGTAAGCCCCCAGGTGCACCCCCTCCTGAGTCGAGCCGGCGAGCACCCACCCGAACTCGGACTCCCGGTAGTGGAACGGCGTGGGCACGCCGTCCACCGGCAGGGACAGCGTCGACCAGTCCGCACCGTCCAGGTCGTCCGCGAGGGCCCAGGCCGTCTCCGTCTGCTGCTCCAGCCAGTCGTCGCGCAGCGAGTGGTCCATCTGCCCCGGCCAGGTGAAGGACAGCAGCCCCACCCCCGCGAGCCACGCGGCCGAGGACACCGACGTGGCCTCCAGCAGCCCCGTACCGTCGGCGCTCCGCCGGGACGGATGCGCGGCGACGGTCACGACCACCGCGAACTTCTCCCGGTCCTCCGTCGCCTCGTTCCGTACGGAGGGCTCGTCACCGTGCCCGGTCGAACCGTGTTCCACCGACCCGTCGGCCGCCATGCCGACCTGCATCAGCCAGCGCGGCCCTGTGAAGGCCTCGTCGAGGCCGTACCAGGGGAAGGGCGCCAACAGGTAGGCGTCGACCGTGCGCCGGGCGGAGGGGAGCTGCTGTCCGCTCTCCACGGCCGGTTCCTGCGCGACTGCCCGACTCGTCGTCTGACTCGTCGTCTCCATCTGCCCGGACGCCTCCTCGTTCTCGCCGGACCAGCCCGGCCCGCCCCCCTTCGGGCGTACTCGTCCGGTCCGCACAACAACTCGGCAGCATAGCCACACCGCTCCGAGCAGTATGGAAAGCGCCCGGCGCGCGAGGCGCACAGGGAGCGTGTTCAGGCCGTGCGCGACCCGCGCAGAGTATGAGAAGAGTCACTTACGGGCGGAGACCCGCCCGCGTGTTCGTACGGCTCAGGTGGCGTCCGCGTCGTAGGGCGGGCGCTCGTCACCGGGGCTATCGGGCTTCTTCGTCATGTCGATGCTGCCGCCGGAGGAACCCGAGGACGACGACGAGGAGGAAGAGGACGATTCCGTGTCACGACCGTGGACGGCGTCGGTGACCTCGGCCATTTCCTTCTTCAGGTCGAAGCCGTTGCGGATCTCCTTGATCCCCAGCTCGTCGTTGTCCAGCTGCTTGCGGATGAACGTCTTGGGGTTGAGATCCTCGAACTCGAAGTCCTTGAACTCCGGGCCGAGCTCCGACCGGATGTCCTGCTTGGCGCTCTCCGAGAACTCGCGGATCTTGCGAATCGTCCGCGTGACGTCCTGAATCATCTTCGGGAGCTTGTCCGGACCGAAAACGAGCACGGCGAGGACGACGAGCGTCACCAGCTCGAGCGGTCCTATGTCATTGAACACCTGAAGCTCCTTGCGATGTCCTCGGTCCTCGGCCCTCAGTGGTCGAATGCGGGTCTTCCGTGGTCCGGGCCGGATCCACGGTACCCGGCCATCCGCTAAGACCGGTACTGTCCCGAGGCCTCCGAATGCGGGTGGGCGTGCGGTTTTCCGCGTTGTTTGCCTTGTCAGGCCATAAGTGGGGCGGTCGGGCGACGTTCGGTGTGATGTTTCTGTGAGTCTCAGTTCCCGCTCGACGAGCCGAGCGTCAGCGAGATCCTGACCTCCTTGCCGCCGCGCTCCAAGGTCAGTTCCAGCCGGTCGCCGGGGCGGTGGGCACGGGTCTTGACGATGAGTTCCTCGCCGGAGTGGACGCGCTGGCCGTCGACCTCGGTGATGACGTCGCCCTGTTTGATGCCGGCCTTGTCGCCGGGGCCGCCTTCGGTCACCGCGGAGCCGCCGTCGCTGCCCTTGGTGCCGACGCGGGCTCCGTCGCCGGTGTAGTCCATGTCGAGGGTGACGCCGATGACCGGGTGGGTCGCCCGGCCGGTGTTGATCAGCTCCTCGGCGACGCGCTTGGCCTGGTTCACCGGGATGGCGAAGCCGAGGCCGATGGAGCCGGCCTGGCCGCCGTCGAGGTCGGAACCGCTGTCGGCGGAACGGATCGCGGAGTTGATGCCGACGACACGGGCCTGGGCGTCGAGGAGAGGACCGCCGGAGTTGCCGGGGTTGATGGGCGCGTCGGTCTGCAACGCGTCCACGTACGACACATCGCTCCCGTCGCCGCTCTCACCGCCGGCCGTGATGGGCCGCTCCTTGGCGCTGATGATGCCGGAGGTGACGGTTCCCGCCAGGTCGAACGGGGCGCCGATGGCGACGACCGGGTCGCCGACCTGGACGTTGTCGGAGTTGCCGAGCGGCAGGGGTTCGAGGCCGCTGACGCCGGTGACCTTGACGACGGCGAGGTCGTAGCCGCCGTCGCGGCCGACGACGGTGGCCTTGGCGGTGTCCCCGCTGTGGAAGGTCACGGATATCTCGCCGTCGTCGCCCGCGGGTTCGACGACGTGGTTGTTGGTGAGGATGTGACCGCGGTCGTCGAGCACGAACCCGGTCCCGGTGCCCTGCTCGTCGCTCCCGCTCACATGCAGGGTCACGACACTCGGCAGGGCCCGCGCGGCGATCCCGGCGACACTGTCCGGCGCCCGACCGGTGGGTTCGGCCGCGGCCTGCGGCAGCTCCACGTCCCCCACTCCACCGTTGCGCTCGAAATACGCCCCCACGACACCGCCGACGCCCCCGGACACGAGCGCGAGCAGCAGGACGCCGACGAGGACCGCCTTCCGTCCCCGCTTGCGCCGCTGCTCGTCGGTGACGACCGCGGCGCCGTTCTGCTGGAGGGGGGCGGTGGCGTGCGCCTCGCGCGACCAAGGGTCGTAGTTCTGCCAGGGGTTGGCGGGGGGTGGGGCGTCGGCGTAGGCGGGGGCGGGGGTGGCATGGACGGGCGCGTCGGCCGTGGGGGGCGCCTGGGTGGGGATGGGGGTGGGGGCGGGGATGGCATGGGCCGACGGCTCGGCCACCGGGACCGCCGGAGGCGCTGTCTGGGCAGGGATGCCGGGCGCCGAGGGCGCGACAAGGGCGCCGGCGGCTGGGTTGGTCGCGGGAGGCGGGGCGGGCACGGGGGCCGGGACGGGCACGGGGGCCGGGACGGGCACGGGGGCCGGGACGGGCACGGGGGCCGGGACGGGCACGGGGGCCGGGACGGGCACGGGGGCCGGGGCGGGTTCGTCGCCTGCCGAGGCCGGGGTTGCCGAGGGTGCGGGCGCGCCTGCCGTGGGCGCCGGCAGGTCGTGCGTAAGTGTGGGCGCCGGCAGGCCGTGCGTAGGTGCGGTCGGCAGCGGTACGGCCGTCCCGTGGGCCGGCGTGGTCGCCGGGTGCTGGACCGGCGGAGCGGGCGCCCAGGGGCCGGGCTCCCCGTAGGGCGGGGTGCTGTAGGGGTCGGGGTCGTGCAGGGGCTTGGGACGTGCGGCGCCGGGCTCTGCGGGAACCGGGGCGGCGTCACCTGCCGACGGCACGGCGGCCGCGGGCACCCCGACCGGGCACGCCAACTCGAAGTCACCATCAGCGGAAGCCGCGTCATCACCGCCGCCGCTCACACCGCCGCTCACCGCAGGCGGCCGAAGTTCGAAGTCGCCCTCCGCCGAAGCCCCCTCGCCCACAGCGCCCGTCGCGGGCAGCGCCAGCTCGAAGTCACCGTCCGTGTCACCACCGCGGCCACGCTCACCGGCACCATCGGGTGCCGATCCGTCCGGTGTGGTGTCGCTCAACTCGTCCGGCGTCGGTGCGGCCCCTTCCGCCTGACCCGAAGGTCCCTGCGGTCGAGGTCGGTTCCACCACTTCGCCTTCGCGGGCTTCCCCTCGTTCATGCTCTGCTTCCTGCTCGCTGCTGACCGTTGCTCGAGTAGGACGCTTCGCTCTGGGCCGCACCCGGTCGGATGACCGAACGTGCTGCGTCAGCGGAAGCGGACGCAGGGGATCCCTGGGTTTCACGGCAGGCCGCCACCGGGAACGCCCCGGCGCCCGAATGCCTACTCAACTCTGCGCTGTCGCACTTGAGTTCCCTCAGGGAACCGGGCGACCCGTGCTACCTCCCCCATCCGGCACGCGGCGTCAACGGCGGCCGCAGTTCCTCGACTCCGCGCCCGGCCCACAGGCACGGCGCGCGGCCCACCCTGGATTCAATCAGGTTCGTGGGCCGCTGCGCAGAGGTCGGGTCAGGGACCGGTGGCCGGTGAGGCGGAGGGGGACGAGGTCGCGTCGGGGACAGGTGCGGCGAGCAGCTCGGGGGTCGCCGTGATCCCGGAGGTCGTGGACCACGCGGTCAGGGCGAGCGGCGGGTTCGCGCTGAGCGGGCGTATCAGTGGGGACATGGCGGCCGCGCCGGCCACCACGGGCGCCGTCAGGGTGTCCATGTCCTGGTCGGCGGGCTGGGCCGGCATCCCCGGCAGAAGGGGCGCCGACACCTCCGTCGGGGCCACCGGGGTGTCCGGAGTCCCCTGCCCCTGCGCGAGCAGCGGGCCGACCGCGCGACGGCGCTGGTTCTCGGGTGTCGCCGCGGCCCCGGTGCCCTGGGTCCGCGCCGGTGTCACATTGCTGCCGGCTCCCGAGCCACCGCGGGCCTCCGCCTCGGTCGGCGCGCTCGAGGTGACGCCGCCCAGCGCGATGGCGGCCAGCGACACCGCGCCCGCCGCCACGAACGCGAACCGCATCCGGGAGGAGGAGCGATCGGCGTCATGACGACCCACGGGGTGGGTGCGGAAACCGCTGCCGGAGACGGGGAGCACGGGGGCGTGCGCACGCGAAGGGACGTATCCGAACTCGAAACGGTCACTCCGCTTCACTCCGAACGCCCCGGAGGCGCCGGGTCGTCCGGACAGTCCACCGAATCCTCCCCCGCCGAGCGGCGAGCCACCGCCGTCCAGGTCACCTCCCCCGGGGAGACCCTGAAGGCGGGCCAGGAAACTCTCGGAGGGAGGCGGCGGGGCCGCCTCCGCGAAGACGTTCTTCAGCCGGCGCTGGGCGTCGACCTCGGACTTGCACTTGGCGCAGGTCGCCAGGTGCGCCAGAACGCGCTCACGCGTCTCATGACCGAGCTCTCCGTCGACGAGGGCGGAGAGTCGGTCGCCAAGGTGCTGCTCGGCCAGAAGCCGTTCGGCGGGGTTGGGTCGGGTGCCACTCACGCGGTCGCGCCCCCTCCCCCCAGAGCGGCCACACGCGGCACGAAGGAGCGGCGCTCCGCGCGCGCCTCCGGCGAGCGGTGGGCGAGGGCCTTGCGCAGCTGCGAGCGGCCACGGTGGATACGGGACCGGACCGTGCCGAGCTTGACGCCCAGGGTCGCGGCGATCTCCTCGTACGACAGTCCTTCGATGTCGCACAGGACGACCGCGGCGCGGAACTCGGGCGCGAGCGTGTCGAGGGCCTGCTGGACGTCGGCGTCGAAGTGCGCGTCGTTGAAGACCTGCTGAGGTGTGGGCTCCTTGCTGGGCAGCCGCTCGGCCGCGTCCTCGCCCAGCGCGTCGAAGCGGATGCGCTGCTTGCGGCGGACCATGTCCAGGAAGAGGTTGGTGGTGATGCGGTGCAGCCAGCCCTCGAAGGTGCCCGGCGTGTACGTCGACAAGGAGCGGAAGACGCGGACGAAGACCTCCTGCGTGAGGTCCTCGGCGTCGTGCTGATTGCCGGTGAGGCGGTACGCCAGTCGGTAGACGCGACCGCTGTGCGTGCTGACGATCTCCTCCCAGGTGGGCGGAGTCCACGCCTGCCCGCCCGCGTCGGTGGAGAAGGTCGCGGTCTGGGCATAGTCGCCGGCGTGGCTGTGGTCAGCGGTGTCGTTCACGGATTTCGGCCTGCCCGCCGATCCGAGGAAGCGCCGCAGCACTCCTCCCCGATCCACAGGCGCAGCCGCACCTCCCCTATCGGCTCTGGTGGTGTCCAGTGGAGCCCCTACCATAACCACCTCGCCCGTTAGCTCCGGATAAGCGGTTTTACGAGAATTTGATCTGGGCTGACACGGCTGATGCGCCTGCGTCAGCACTTGCTCGCGGCCCCGCTCGGCATCGTGATCCAACTGTGTCCCCCCGCTCGTCTTCCCACCCCTCTAAACGCCCGGTCCCATCTGCGGGTTCCCGGCCGCAACGGATACAGTCACGCCCAGGCAACCACGGGGACAGGAGAGGGTCATTACCGGCAACCGGCAGACGAGCTGGGCGTTCGCCGACGCCTACGTCGCCGAGGACGACGTCCTGCGCTGGGCCCGTGACCGGGCCCGTGAGGCGGGACTGCGCTCGGTGTCGCCCGGCACGGGCGCCGCGCTGCGATTGCTGGCCGCCTCGGTGGACGCCAAGGCGGTGGCGGAGATCGGTACCGGCACCGGCGTCTCCGGCATCCACCTCCTGCACGGCATGCGCCCCGACGGCGTCCTGACCACGGTCGACCCCGAACCCGAGCACCAGCAGTTCGCCCGCCAGGCCTTCCGTGCCTCCGGCTTCGCCAGCAACCGCGCCCGCTTCATCCCGGGCCGCGCCCTCGACGTCCTGCCCCGCCTCGCGGACGCCGGCTACGACCTCGTCTTCTGCGACGGCGACCGGCTGGAGTTCCTCGACTATCTCGCTGAATCGTTGCGTCTGCTGCGTCCGGGTGGCCTTGTCGTCTTCGAGGGCGTCTTCGCCAACGGTCGCACCGTGGACTCGGGCCCCCAGCCCACCGAGGTCATACGGATCCGGGAACTGCTGCGCGCGGTGCGCGAGAGCCAGGAGCTGGTGCCGTCGCTGCTGCCGGTCGGTGACGGGCTGCTGTGCGCGGTCAAGCGGTAGACGTCGAGCCGTAGACGTCGAGCGGTAGACGTCAAGCCGGGCATACGGCCGACCGTACGCCATGAACCACCGCCCGTACGCCACGGACCACCGTCCGTACGCCACCCGCACACCGGAGAAACAGCGACCCCGGCACCATGTGGGATGCCGGGGTCACCGAAAGGGTATGGTCGCTTCCGCGTCAGCCGACGACCTTCTTGAGGGCGTCGCCGAGCGCGTCGGCCTCGTCAGGGGTCAGCTCGACGACGAGCCGACCGCCGCCTTCGAGCGGAACGCGCATGACGATGCCCCGCCCCTCCTTGGTCACCTCGAGCGGGCCATCGCCCGTCCGCGGCTTCATGGCCGCCATGCTCGTTCCCCTTCCTGAAACCAGCTCATCGTCAAAGCCGACGGCCCATGGGAGGGCACGTGTGTCTGGCATGAGACACGCGACACCGGCATCGAACACATTGCTTCCCAGCCATTATCCCGCATCTCAGGACCCGATGACCAACATCAGTCGGCATCGCTTGGGCAACGCGCGCGAGCAAAACCACTCAATTCGGCGATGTGACTGCGATACTGCGCCACCGCACTCACTTCCACCCAACGGAACCGGACACGAATTCTTTGACGCAGGTCACATGTCCGGTCAGGGCCGTTGTCGATGATCTCCGCCATGCTGTCCTCAGACAGGCGCCTACCGACCGGTACGCCCAAGCCGTGACGACGGAGGGGACACTCCATGGCCGACACCGTGCTCTACGAGGTGAACGACGGACTCGCGACGATCACGCTGAACCGCCCCGAGGCGATGAACGCGCTGAACGTCGAGACCAAGGTCGCCCTGCGGGACGCGGTGCGCTCCGCGGCGGACGACCGCGCGGTGCGAGCGGTGTTGCTGACCGCCGCGGGGGACCGGGCTTTCTGCGTGGGCCAGGACCTCAAGGAGCACATCGGGTTGCTGGTGACCGACCGGGAGACCGGGTCCAGGCAGACGATGAGCACGGTGCGGGAGCACTACAACCCCATCGCGCGGGCGCTGGCCGGGATGGCCAAGCCGGTCGTGGCCGGGGTGAACGGGGTCGCGGCGGGCGCCGGATTCGGGTTCGCGCTGGCCGCGGACTATCGCGTGGTGGCGGACACGGCCGCCTTCAACACGTCGTTCGCGGGGGTCGCGCTGACCGCGGACTCCGGCATCTCGTGGACGCTGCCGCGGGTGGTGGGACCGGGACGGGCCGCTGACCTGCTGCTCTTCCCGCGGAACATCAAGGCGCAGGAGGCGTACGAGCTGGGGATCGCGAACCGTCTCGTGCCCTCGGCCGACCTGCGCGCGGAGGCGGAGAAGGTCGCGCGGGCGCTCGCCGAGGGGCCGACGGTGGCGTATGGGGCGATCAAGGAGGCGATGGCGTTCGGGCTGTCGCACTCGCTTGAGGAGACCTTGGAGAAGGAGGACGAGCTGCAGACCCGGGCGGGGTCGTCCGAGGATCATGCGATCGCCGTGCAGGCCTTCGTCAACAAGGAGAAGCCGAAGTACCTGGGCCGGTGAGCTCGGGGCGGTAGCGCCGTCGGGGGCTGCGGGTGCGTGGGGGCTGGTCGCGCCCGCGGCGGAGCCGCGTTTCGACACAGCCCCGCGCCCCTAGTGGGCGCTTCTCGCGACGCAAGTCTCCAAGTGGTCGTCCACCAGGCCGCACGCCTGCATCAGGGCGTACGCCGTCGTCGGTCCGACGAAGCGCAGGCCCCGCTTCTTGAGGGCCTTCGACAGGGCCGTCGACTCGGGTGTGACGGCCGGGACATCCGCCAGGGCCTTCGGGGCCGGACGAGTCCCGGGGTCCGGGGCGTGGGACCAGATCAGTTCGTCCAGGTCGCCTGGGGCCCAGTCGGTCAGTAGGCGGGCGTTCGCGAGAGTGGCGTCGATCTTGGCTCGGTTGCGGATGATGCCCGGGTCCGCGAGGAGGCGGTCCCGGTCGGTGTCCGTGAAGGTCGCCACCTTGGCGATCTCGAAGCCCGCGAAGGCGGCGCGGAAGCCCTCGCGGCGGCGCAGGATCGTGATCCAGGACAGGCCCGACTGGAAGGCCTCCAGGCTGAGGCGTTCGAACAGGGCGTCGTCGCCGTGGACCGGGCGGCCCCACTCCTCGTCGTGGTACGTGACGTAGTCCGGGGTGGACAGGGCCCAGGGACAGCGCAGGGCGCCGTCGGGTCCGGCGAGGGCCGTACCGTCGCTCACTGCTGGTCCTCCTGGGCGGGCTTGTCCATCGACACATGGCCGGCGGACGTCTGCGCGCCGGCCAGGGCGGACTCCAGGTCGGCGATCCGGGCGTCGCGCTCGGCGAGCTCGGCGCCGAGGCGGCTGAGGGCGTCGTCCACGTCGGACATGCGGTAGCCGCGGGCGGCGAGGGGGAAGCGGAGGGTCTCGATGTCCACGCGGCTGATCGGGCGGTCCAGCGGCAGCAGATCCTGCAGGCGCTCGGGCGCGGCCTCCGGCAGCGGGCCGTCGCCCTCGCCACCGCCCACCACGGCGAGCGTCACCGCGGCGACCACGACGGCCAGCGCGACGACCAGGAACAAGAACATAACCATCGCGGTGGCCCCCACGGTCGGTGAATGCGAGCGGTCGAATCTGTCAGTGTCCGATCGTGCCATGCGACTCTGACAGTTAGGGTCGCAGGCGGCCGAAGGCCCACGACTTGCCAGGACGTACTAGGAGAGGTCACAGGGGATGCTCAGGCTGGGCAGGCGTGAGTTCGACTCGCACGAGCCGGTGATCATGGCGATCGTGAACCGGACCCCGGACTCCTTCTACGACCAAGGGGCGACGTTCCGCGACGAGCCCGCCCTCGCGCGCGTGGAGCAGGCGGTGGCGGAGGGGGCGGCCATCATCGACATCGGCGGGGTGAAGGCGGGGCCGGGGGAAGAGGTGACCGCCGAGGAGGAGGCGCGGCGGACGGTCGGGTTCGTGGCCGAGGTGCGGCGGCGCTTCCCGGATGTCGTGATCAGCGTGGACACCTGGCGGGCCGAGGTCGGGGCGGCGGTGTGCGAGGCGGGGGCCGATCTGCTGAACGACGCCTGGGGTGGGGTGGACCCGGGGCTCGCGGAGGTCGCCGCGCGGTACGGGGTGGGGCTGGTGTGTACGCACGCGGGGGGTGCGGAGCCTCGGACTCGGCCGCATCGGGTGACGTACGACGATGTCATGGCCGACATTCTGCGGGTGACCGTGGGGCTGGCGGAGCGGGCGGCGGAGCTGGGGGTGCCGCGGGAGTCGATCATGATCGATCCCGGGCATGACTTCGGGAAGAACACGCGGCACAGTCTTGAGGCGACGCGGCGGTTGGGGGAGATGGTGTCGACGGGGTGGCCGGTGTTGGTGTCGCTGTCCAACAAGGACTTCGTGGGGGAGACGTTGGACAAGCCGGTGAAGGAGCGGGTGGTGGGGACGTTGGCCACCACTGCGGTGTCGGCGTGGTTGGGGGCGCAGGTGTACCGGGTGCATGAGGTGGCGGAGACGCGGCAGGTGCTGGAGATGGTGGCGTCGATCGCGGGGTATCGGGCGCCGGCGGTGGCTCGGCGGGGGTTGGCTTAGCCGTTTTTTCTCGCCCCCGCCGCCCCTACCCGTCCCATCCCTGAAGGGGCTCCGCCCCTTCCACCCCGCCAGGGGGCTTCGCCGGACGGGCTGAAATGCGCTAGCGCCCCGCCTCCTTCGACACCAGCGCCACCGCCTCGTCCACGTCGTCCGTGACGTGGAAGAGGAGCAGGTCCTTCTCGGAGGCCTTGCCCTGGGCGATCAGGGTGTTCCTGAGCCAGTGGACGAGGCCGCCCCAGTACTCGCTGCCGAAGAGGACGATCGGGAAGCGGGTGACCTTCTGGGTCTGGACGAGGGTGAGGGCCTCGAAGAGTTCGTCGAGGGTGCCGAGGCCGCCGGGGAGGACCACGAAGCCCTGGGCGTACTTGACGAACATCATCTTGCGGACGAAGAAGTACCGGAAGTTCAGGCCGATGTCGACGTAGGGGTTGAGGCCCTGCTCGAAGGGCAGCTCGATGCCGAGGCCGACCGAGACGCCGCCCGCCTCGCAGGCGCCCTTGTTCGCCGCTTCCATGGCACCGGGGCCACCACCGGTGATCACCGCGAACCCGGCCTCGACCAGGCCTCGGCCGAGGCGGACTCCGGCGTCGTACTCGGGAGAGTCGACCGGGGTGCGGGCCGAGCCGAAGACGCTGATCGCCGCCGGGAGTTCGGCGAGGGTGCCGAAGCCCTCGATGAACTCCGACTGGATGCGCAGGACCCGCCAGGGGTCCGTGTGGACCCAGTCGGAGGGGCCGCCCGCGTCCAGCAGCCGCTGGTCGGTCGTACTCGCCGTCACCTGGTCCCGCCTCCGCAGAACCGGTCCCAGACGCTGCTCCGACGGTGGCTGCTTCTTCCCCTCGGGGTTGCCGGTAGCCATGTGCGCTCCCTCCGTTGCGGGGCCTGCGAGTGCAGGTCGTTCCACCTCAGCGTAGATCCGCGCGGGTTACGGACGGGGGACGTGAGCATGACCGCCGTGAAGCGGTGTCCCGGAAGCCCCCGGCCGCGCCGCTACGCCGAGAGCCACGCCTTCAGCCGCTCCTCCCCCGCGAGGATCTTCGCCGTCTCGACGCGTTCGTCCCGCTTGTGCGCCAAGTGCGGGTTGCCGGGGCCGTAGTTGACCGCCGGGATGCCCAGGGACGAGAAGCGGGAGACGTCCGTCCAGCCGTACTTGGGGCGGGCGATCCCGCCGACCGCCGCCATGAACGCCGCTGCCGCCGGGTGGGACAGGCCCGGCAGCGCGCCGCCGCTGTGGTCGTCCACCACGAACTCCTCGACCCCGCAGTCCGCGAAGACCTCGCGGACGTGCGCGACGGCCTCCTCCTCCGTACGGTCCGGCGCGTAGCGGAAGTTGACGGTCACCACGCACTCGTCGGGGATGACATTGCCGGCCACACCGCCCTTGATGCCGACCGCGTTCAGGCCCTCGCGGTACTCCAGGCCGTCGATCACCGGGTAGCGCGGTTCGTACGAGGCCAGCCGCGCCAGGATCGGGGCCGCCGCGTGGATCGCGTTCGAGCCCATCCAGCCGCGCGCGGAGTGGGCGCGCTCGCCCTTGGTCTTGAGGAGCACCCTCAGCGTGCCCTGGCAGCCGCCCTCGACCTCGCCGTCCGACGGCTCCAGGAGCACCGCGAAGTCGCCCTCCAGCCACTCGGGGCGGGCCTCGGAGATGTGCTTGAGGCCGTTGAGGTCCGCGGTCACCTCTTCGTTGTCGTAGAAGACGAAGGTCAGGTCGCGGTTCGGGGCCGGGACCGTGGCGGCGATGCGCAGCTGGACCGCGACGCCGGACTTCATGTCGCAGGTGCCGCAGCCCCACAGGACGCCGTCCTCGTCGAGCCTCGACGGGACGTTGTCCGCGATCGGCACCGTGTCGATGTGGCCGGCGAGGATCACGCGCTCGGGCCGCCCCAGGTTCGTACGTGCCACGACGTTGTTGCCGTACCGGTCGACCGTCAGATGCGGCAGGGCGCGCAGGGCGGCCTCGATGGCGTCCGCGAGGGGCTGCTCGGTACCGCTGACGGAGGGGAAGTCGACGAGCTGCGCGGTGAGCTTCGCGGCGTCCAGCGTGAGGTCAAGGGAGGTGTCGGCCATGGATCCGACCCTAACGCGCCCGGCAGTGGGCCCACTTTCCCCACTGGGCCCATACCGCTCAGTAACCTCGGTTACCTTGTAGACGTGCCAGAGCCGTCACCCTCCTCCAAACGCCGTGGCCGCCTGTTCCGTCGTGGGGCGGCCTTCATGATCCTGCTCGCCGTCGCGGGATATCTCGCGGTGCAGTACGTCACCGGCGGCACCGGCACGCCGGGGTGCGAGGTCGTCTCGGGCAAGGGTGACGGGGCGCGGTACGAGTTCACGCCGGAGCAGGCGGTGAACGCGGCGACCATCGCCGCCGTCGGCACCGGACGCGGGCTGCCCGAGCGGGCCGTGACGATCGCGCTCGCCACCGCGCTCCAGGAGTCGGGGCTGCGCAACATCGGCCACGGCGACCGCGACTCGCTGGGCCTGTTCCAGCAGCGGCCCTCCCAGGGCTGGGGCACCGAGAAGGAGATCCAGGACCCGATCTACTCGGCGGGCATCTTCTACGAGCACCTGGTCAAGGTCCGCGGCTACACGGAGCTGCCGCTCACCGTCGCCGCGCAACGCGTCCAGCGCAGCGGCTTCCCGGAGGCGTACGCCAAGCACGAGCCGGACGCGACGCTGCTCGCCGCCGCCCTCACCGGGCGCTCGGCGGCCACGCTGACCTGCGAGGGCCGCCCGGGTGCCACGCCCGCCTCGGGTCCGGACGCCGTACGGGCCGCGCTCGTACGGGACTTCGGGCAGGACGCGCTCCAGTCGGCCGCGGCCGAGGTGGGCGCCCGGAAGGCCGCTCCCACGCCCACTCCTGCCGTCATCGAGGGCGACGGGCAGACCGTCCTGCTGCCGGTGACCGGTCACGCGGGTTCCGGCGCCGGGCGCAGTGTGCGCGAGCGCGGCTGGCAGTTGGCCCACTGGGCCGTGGCCAACGCCTCCGATCTGCACATCAAGCGGGTGTCGTACGCCGGGCGGGAGTGGACCGCCGGAAACACCGACAGCCAGTGGCGGGCGAGCGCGGCGCCGGATGCCTCGGGGGCGGAGAGCGGTCCGGACTCGGTCCGGATCGTGACGACTCACTAGGTCGCGCGAGCCGGTACGCGCGGGCGTTCGGCGACTCACCCTCCGGGATTACCCGAGGTGTCGGCCGGCGATGGCGTGGGCAGGTTTTCCCGCGGTCACCCTGAGATCCGCCAAAGCCCTTGGGAATCAAGGGCTGTAAGGATTCCGCAGGCTTTCGAGCGAGGATCTTTTTGCCCGTATTTATCCGCAGGCGATAATGCGACGCATTGCCAACTCTTTACGTTGCGGCGCCGCAACCTTCGCGGGCTTCGAGCGGTAGTCACTGCGTCCGAGCCCGGAGATCAACAGCCAGTCGGTCAACTGCCGGGTGCGGTCGGACACTTCATCGTTCTCATCCGACATACCCGTCGAAGGAGCATCATGTCCCTCCCCCTGACCCGCCGGATCGCCCGTGCCGCGCTGATCGTCGCTGCGGGAGCGGCTGCCGGGGTCGGTGCGGCCGGCTCCGCCAGCGCGGCCCCCGAACTGCCCGACGCCACCAAGGTCGGCGGGCTGACCGCCCTGGACGGCGCGAGCGTCGTCGACGGTGCGGCCACGAACGCCACCGGGCTCGCGGGTGGCGCCGTCGACACCGCGGTCGACGGCGCGCTGCCGACCGCGACGAAGGCCGGCGACAAGGTGACCAAGACCGGCGGCAAGGCCGCGAAGAAGGCCGTGCCGACCGCGGCCAAGGCCGGCGGCAAGGTCGCGAAGAAGGCGACGCCCGCGGCTCAGGAGACCGCTGGTGGCGTGGCCGGGTCGGTCGGTACCGTCCTCGGTGAGGCGGCCGGTTCGGCCACCCAGGGTGGCGTGCCGGCGACCGGCTCGCTGCCGGTGCAGGGGCTTCCCCTCAGCTGACGGCCGACAGGCGCCCGGCCTGAGCCGGCGGGGTCCAGGGATTTCCCTGGGCCCCGTCGGCTTTTGCGTGCCCGCGGGGACCTACGCCAGGCGCTCTACCGCCGCCCTCACCCGTTCGTCCGTCGCCGTGAACGCTACGCGTACGTGCCGGGCGCCGGCCTCGCCGTAGAAGTCGCCCGGGGCCACCAGGATGCCGAGGTCGGCCAGGCCGGAGACCGTGGTCCAGCAGGACTCGCCCTTCGTGGCCCACAGGTAGAGGCTGGCCTCGCTGTGCTCGATGCGGAAGCCGTGGCCTTCCAGGGCCTCGCGGAGGGCCTTTCGGCGGGCGGCGTAGCGGTCGCGCTGGACGCGGACATGTTCGTCGTCGCCGAGGGCCGCGATGACCGCCGCCTGGGTCGGCGCCGACGTCATCATGCCGCCGTGCTTGCGGATCTGCAGGAGGGGGCCGAGGACGGCCGGGTCGCCGGCCAGGAACGCGGCGCGGTAGCCCGCCAGGTTGGAGCGCTTGGAGAGGCTGTGGACGGCGACGATGCCCTCGTACGAGCCGCCGTTCACGTCCGGGTGCAGGACCGAGACCGGGTCGGCCTCCCAGCCCAGCTCCAGGTAGCACTCGTCGGAGAAGAGCAGGACGCCGTGCTGGCGGGCCCACGCCACGACGCGGGTGAGCTCCGCCTTCGACAGGACCTTGCCGGTGGGGTTGGACGGCGAGTTCAGCCAGAGGAGCTTCAGGCCCCGCGGGTCGAGCTCCGTGGGGTCGTCGTAGACCTCGTGGTCGGCGCGGGCCAGGCGGGCGCCCACCTCGTACGTCGGGTACGCCAGCCGGGGGTACGCCACCCTGTCGCCGGGGCCGAGGCCCAGCTGGGTGGGGAGCCAGGCCACCAGTTCCTTGGAGCCGACGATGGGCAGGACGTGCTGGTGGGTGACCTCGCGGGCGCCCAGGCGGCGCTCCACCCAGCCCGTGATCGCGTCACGCAGCGCCGGGGTGCCCCAGACCGTCGGATAGCCCGGGGAGTCCGCAGCGTCGATCAGGGCCTTCTGGATCAGCTCGGGGACCGGGTCGACCGGCGTGCCGACGGAGAGGTCGACGATGCCGTCCGGGTGCGCGGCGGCCGTCTTCTTGTACGGCTCCAGCTTGTCCCAGGGGAAGGTCGGAAGGCGGTCGGAGACTGCGGACACGGGATCTGGCTCACTTTCTGGTGCTGCCGCTGGTACTGCCACTGCTCATGCCGGATACGGCAACGCCTCGGTCCCGTCGGCGATCGAGGGCGATCAGGCCGTACGGGACCGAGGCGGCACGCTGTGCGGGTCGCCGATGCGGATTACTCGGCCTGCGGCGGCAGCGCGGCGACGAAGGGGTGGTCGCGCTCGATCAGACCCAGCTTGCTGGCGCCGCCGGGCGAGCCGAGCTCGTCGAAGAACTCGACGTTCGCCTTGTAGTAGTCCTTCCACTCCTCCGGAGTGTCGTCCTCGTAGAAGATCGCCTCGACCGGGCAGACCGGCTCACAGGCACCACAGTCGACGCATTCGTCCGGGTGGATGTACAAGGACCGCTGGCCCTCGTAGATGCAGTCGACCGGGCACTCCTCGATGCACGCCTTGTCCTTGACGTCGACACAAGGCTGCGCGATGACGTAGGTCACGCTGTCGTTCCTCCTCGATAGGGCGCTGGCGGGCCTCCGTAGGCTCCGCCGCCTGGCGCGCGGGAGCGCGGCGTCGTCGATGCCCGCCCCTAGTATCTCCGTTCTTGGGCATGATCCGAACAGGAGGGGTGAACTGACCTGTGGAAATCTCTGCGACGGGGCGCCTTGCGGTCCGTATCACCGCTGCTGACGTGGGTAAACGGGTCTCCGTACGCCGCCTGAACGATCCTGCGCCTCCGGGTGAGAAGTTCACCGACACGGTAGGTGTTCTCGCATCATGGGACAACGGTGTGCTGCTGATCACACGGAAGAGTGGCGAAACCGTCCGTATCGCGGAATCCTCGCTGGTCGCGGGCAAGATCGTGCCCGCCGCTCCGGCCCGGCGCCGGGGGCCCTCCGCGTCGTACGAGGAACTCGCGCAGGTCGCCACGCGCGCGTGGCGGCCGGTGGAGAGCGAACGGCTCGGCGAGTGGGAGCTGCGGGCCGCGTCCGGGTTCACCCGCCGGGCCAACTCGGTGCTGCCGCTCGGCGACCCCGGGATGCCGCTGGAGGAGGCGCTCGATGCCGTACGGCGGTGGTACGGCGACCGTGGGCTTCCCGCGTACGTCCAGACCGCGACCGGGGCCGAGGGGACGCAGGAGCTGCTGTGCGCGGAGCTGGAGCGGCTGGCGTGGGTGCGTGAGGTGACCGCCGAGCTGTGGGTCGGGGCGCTGGCCCCGATCGCCGACCGGGTCGAGCCGGGTGAGGCGTCCGGGGTGGTGCTGGCCCGGGAGGCGGACGAGGCTTGGCTTGCGCGGTATCAGCGCAAGGGGGTGAGCGAGGTGGCCCTGAAGGTGCTCGGGAGCGGGCCGTCGGTGTGGTTCGCGACGGTTCCCGGTGCGGGTGGCGGTGCGCCTGCCGCCATCGGGCGGTGTGTCGTGGACGGGCGGTGGGCCGGATTCGCCGCCGTGGAGGTCGATCCGGCGCTGCGGCGGCAGGGGCTGGCCACCCGCGTGATGGCCGCGCTGGCCCGGCGGGCCCTCGACGAGGGGGCGTCGGCGGCATGGCTGCAGGTCGAGGCGGAGAACGTGGGCGCGCGGGAGATGTACGCCGGGATGGGGTTCGGTGCGCATCACGCGTACCACCACTATCGATCAGCGTGAGCAGTGGTACCGATCGCCGTGAAAGGGCACGAGCCAGCTATGCGTCCCCCCTACCCCCCACCGCCCGAACGCTCCGCCGAGCTGCGGCGGCGGTTCGCCGAAGAGGCACGGTCCGACCGGCCCGACCTGTCCGCGCTGTGTCTGCTGCTGGGCGCCGAGGCGGACGGGGCGCTGGACGAGGCGGGCATGGATTCCGTGCAGGTGGAGCTGGACGGGCTGGCCGGACAGCTGCCGTTCCGGCCCGGCGGGCCCCGGTCGTGGGCGGTCGCTCTGCGGGAGCTGCTCGGGGAGCGGTACGGGTTCCGGGGGGCGCCTGCCGACTATCAGCGGCTTGAGTCGTCACTGCTGCATCAGGTGCTGAAGCGGCGGCGTGGGCTGCCGATCCTGTTGTCGGTGGTGTGGCTGGAGGTGGCACGGCGGGCGGGGGCGCCGGTGTACGGGGTGGCCCTGCCCGGGCACTTCGTCGTGGGGTTCGGGCCGGCCGAGGAACAGGTACTCGCCGATCCGTTCGACGGGGGGCGGGTGTTGGCGGGGAGCGATGCGGAGCTGCTGGTGGCGGGGGCCACGGGGGCGGCTCTGCGGCCGTCGATGCTGACGCCGGCGGATCCGCTGGATGTGGTGCTGCGGATTCTGAACAACATCCGGGCGTGGGCTGCCGCGCGGCCCGAGCGCACGGATGTGGCGCTGTGGGCGGTGGAGTTGTCGTTGTTGCTGCCCTCGCATCCCGCTCGGTTGCGGTTCGAGCGGGCCCAGTTGCTGGTACAGCGGGGTGACTTCGTCGATGGGGCCGTGGAGTTGGAGGAGTACGCGGAGCTGATCAGTGCGGTGGATGAGGGGGCGGCGGAGCGGGTGCGGGGGGAGGCTCGGGCTGCTCGGGCGATGCTCAACTGAATTCGCCGGTTCGCCGTGGGAGGTTCGGTGGTTGCGCGCGTGCGGGTGCGTTGTGGCTGGTCGCGCCCACGCGGCGGAGCCGCAATTCGATACAGTCCCGCGCCCCTAGGTGGGCTGCCCTGACCGGCGATCACAGCCAGCCCTTCTCCCTCGCTATCCTCACCGCTTCCGCCCGGTTTCGTACCGCCAGTTTCTGGATCGCCGTCGAGAGGTAGTTGCGGACCGTCCCCTGGGACAGGTGCAGGGCTGCCGCCAGCTCGGCGTTGGTCGAGCCGTCCTCCGCCGCTCGCAGGACTTCCCGCTCGCGGTCCGTCAAGGGGTTGGCGCCCTCCGCCAGGGCCGCTGCCGCCAGGGTGGGGTCGATGACCCGCTCCCCCGCCAGTACCTTGCGCACCGCCTCGGCCAGTTGGGCCGCGGGGGCATCCTTGACCAGGAAGGCGTCGGCGCCGGATTCCATGGCGCTGCGGAGGTAGCCGGGGCGGCCGAAGGTGGTGAGGACGACCAGCTTCACGGCCGGCAACGCCTTGTGCAGCTGGGCCGCCGCCTCTATGCCCGTCGCGCCCGGCATCTCGATGTCGAGGAGCGCCACGTCGATGTCGTGCTCGCGGGCGGCCGGCAGGACCTCGTCGCCGCGGGCCACCTGGGCGACGACCTCGATGTCGTCCTCCAGGCCGAGCAGGGCGGCCAGGGCCTCGCGGACCATCGACTGGTCCTCGGCGAGCAGGACCTTGATCGTGGGGCTCATGGCGCGGATTCTACGGCTGTCGGGGTGGCGGTGACCGGGACGCGGGCGGTGATACGGAAGCCGTGCCGGGTGCCGTCGGCGGCCAGGGTGCCGCCCGCCTTCTCCAGGCGTTCCGTCAGGCCCGTCAGGCCGTTGCCGGGGCCGCTGCCCTGGTCGCCCGAGCCGTTGTCCTCGACGGAGAGTTCGAGGACGGGGCCGTCGAGGGTCTGGCGGCGCAGGAGTTCGACCGTGCAGCGGCCGGCGCCGCTGTGCCGTACGACGTTGGTGATCGCCTCGCGCAGGGCCCAGGCGAGGGCCGTCTCGCTGTCTTCGGCGATGCCGGTGAGGTCCGGTTCGGCGGCGGACAGGTCGGCGGTGACTCCCGCGGCGGTCAACGCGACCTTGGCGCCCGCCAGTTCGGCGGCGAGGCGGGGGCGGCGGTAGCCGGCGACCGCCTCGCGGACGTCCACCAGGGCCTGGCGGCTGACCTGTTCGATGTCGGCGACCTGCTGGGCCGCCTTGTCGGGGTGGTCGGGGAGCATCCGGCCGGCGAGTTCGCTCTTCAGCGTGATCAGGGAGAGGGAGTGGCCCAGCAGGTCGTGCAGGTCCCGGGCGAGACGCAGTCTCTCCTCGTTCGCGGCCAGTTGGGCGACCGTGGCGCGGGCCTCGCGCAGCGCGACCGTCGTACGGACGAGTTCGCGTACGCCGGTCATGGCGAAGCCGCCCAGCAGGGCCGGGATCAGCAGGCCGGCCAGGAACGCCTTGCCGCCCGGTGTCGCGAGGGCGATCAGGGTCATCAGCGCGCACGCGCCCGGGATCGTCCAGCGGGCGATGCGCGGGGGCAGGGCCGCGCCGGACGCGATCGAGACGTACACGAACAGCACCAGCCATTCCCGGCCCAGCGTCAGGGCGAGGACCGTGGACTGGGCCGCGAGGACGCCGAGGGAGGCGAGGACGACGCTGTTGCGTTCAGCGCGGCCCGTGCGGAAGAGCAGCAGCATGTACCAGGTGACGAACGCGCCCAGGCCGATCCAGCCGAGGATCCGCACGCCCGTGCTGTGGCCGCCGTGCAGCAGGTCGTTGGCCGGCGCGCTGAGGTACACCAGCCAGATGCCGGTCCACAGGACCTTGACGAACCGCTGCTTGCCGTTCTCGGGGCGCTGCCCGATGCCGACGCCTGTGCCGCTCACGCCTTCAGTGTGTCCTTCCGGTACAGCCAGGCCGCGCCGCCCGTGAACAGGGCGAAGGAGACGGCGAGGACGACTAGGTCCTTCGCGTGCGGGGCCTGGCTCTGCTCGATGGCCTGGCCCAGGGCAGCGTACGCGTGCGTGGGCACCCAGGCGGCGATGTCCTGGAGCCACCGCGGGAAGGTCGTCGTGGGCATCCACAGGCCGCCGAGCATGGAGAGTCCGAAGTAGACGATCATCGTGATCGGGCGCACCGCGTCCCCGGTCGCGGAGTACCCGATCGCCACCCCGAGCGCGGCGAAGACCAGGCTCCCGGCCCAGATCGCGCCGGTGAGCGCGAGCCACTGCCAGGCGTCCAGGCGTACGTCCTTCACGACGGCGGCGACGACGAAGATGACGACGATGGACGGCAGGCTGACCACGGCGGCGCTCGCCGTCTTGGCCAGCACATACCCGCGGCCCGGCAGCGTCGTCAGCCGGAGCTGCCGTACCCAGCCGCTTTCGCGTTCCTTGGCTATGCGCTCGCTGTTGCCCATCAGGACGGCCGTCAGGGCGCCGAAGGAGGCCATCGAGACCATCATGTAGGTCGGCAGGGTCAGGCCGGTGCCGTCGACCTTCGTCGTGCTGTCGGCGCTGCCCGCGATCAGCAGGAACAGGATGGACGGGTAGAGCACCGAGAAGAACAGGAACTTGCGGTTGCGCAGGGCGCGGGTGAGTTCCAGCCGGATCAGGCCCTTCATGACGTGCGCGCCTCCTCGGCGGTGGTGATGGCGACGAAGGCCTGCTCCAGTCCGAGCCCGGCGACTTCGAGGTTGCGGGGGTAGAGGCCGAGGCCGTAGAGGGAGTGGACGGTCGCGTCGGCGTCGGAGGACTGGAGACGGACCGTACGGCCGGACCCCGCGGCGGAGCCGCTGTTGGACACGGTGAGGGCTGTCAGGAAGGGCAGGGCGCGCAGGGCGGCCTCGTCGATCCTGTCGTCGGGCAGGTCGAAGGAGATCCTGCGTGCCCCCGCCTTCGCCTTGATCTCGGCCGCCGTGCCGTCGGCCAGCAGCCGGCCGCGGTGCAGGACCAGCACCCGGTCGGCGACGGCGTCGGCCTCCTCCAGGTAGTGCGTGGCGAACAGGACCGTACGGCCCTGGTCGGCCTGTTCACGCATGGTGGCCCAGAAGGCCTGGCGAGTGGTGACGTCCATGCCGGTCGTCGGCTCGTCCAGGACGATCAGGTCGCTGTCACCTGCGGTGGCCAGCGCGAAGCGGACGCGCTGGGCCTGGCCGCCGGAGAGCTTGTCGACCTTGCGGTCGGCGATCTGGGTGATGCCGGCGCGGGCGAGGACCTCGGCGACGGCGTACGGCCGCGGATGCAGATCGCAGGCCAGCCGCACCACCTCGGCCACCGTGACCTCGCTCATCAGCCCGCCGCTCTGGAGCATGGCCCCCACCCGCCCGGCGACGATCGCCTCGCGCGGGTCGGTGCCGAAGAGGCGGATCGTGCCGCTGTCGGGGCGCTTGAGGCCGAGCAGCAGATCGAGCGTGGTCGACTTGCCCGCCCCGTTCGGGCCCAGCAGGGCCACGGTCTCCCCCGGGTGCAGCGCGAGCGTCAGGCCGTCGACGGCGCGCACATCCCCGTAGCTCTTGCTCACCTGGTCGAATCCGACCGCTGTCGTTGTCATGTGCTCCAGGGTGGCCGCGCGGGCCCCGGGCCCGGCAGTGTCGGCGGTCCTGACTGCCGGATGACAGATGTCATACGCAAGGGGCGGGGGCGGCCTCGGATACGGCGAGAGGGGGCACCCGGTCGTGCCGGGTGCCCCCTCTCGCCGTGAGCGGCGAACCTCTCACCGCCGGCCGGGGTTCGTACCGCTAGCTGGGGTTCGTGTCGATGACCGCCACTCGGTCGGTCTTGCTCTTCAGTGCCTCACGCAGGGCGACGTAGACGTCCTGCGGCGTGACGGCCGTCTTCTTGCCGTTGGCCCGGGTGATGAGCACGCCGTCGAAGGCGCCGCCGTAGAGCTCCTTCAGCGCGGCCAGGTCGGGCGCGTCGACGAGCTTGCCGTTGACCGCCTTGACCTGGAGGAACTTCCACAGGGACTTCTCCGGGCTCATGAGGACGGGGCTCGCCCCGGCCGCCTGAACCGTCACGGTGGACGACATCGCCGGCTCCGCGAACTCCTTCATCATCCGGTCGACCTCGGCGTTCGAGACCGTCGGCTGCTGCGTCGTCGTCGGGACGGTCACGGCGTCGGTCGCGCCGGTCTCGACCTGGGTGCGGTAGGCCGCCTCGACCGCCTCGGTGGACTGGGCCACGTCGATGCCCTTGCCCGCCTTGCCGTAGACGGCGACGGCCTTGCCGGACTCGAACTTGATCGTGCCGTCGGTCACCGAACCGGAGCCGCCTGAGGCGTCCTCCAGGGCGGCGTGCAGCTTCTCCTCGTCGGTGGGCATGACCGGGTCGACGACCCGGTGGTTGCCGAAGAGGGAGCCGATGACCGAGATCGGGTTGTAGTCACTGGTCGCGGCCGCGCTGACCGTCTGCTGCATGTCGAACTGCAGCCCGGCCTTGTCCGGCTCCAGCGTCACGGTCTTGCCGCCCACGGACAGCTTCAGCGGCTTGTTGACCCGCTCGTCGAAGGCGTCGTTGAGCTTCTTGACCGCGTCGTCGCGGGTGCCGCCGCCGATGTCGACGCCGAGCACGGTGGTGCCCTTGGGCACGTCGGAGTGGGCCATCAGCAGGCCGGCGCCGTAGACGCCGCCCGCGAGGACGATCACTCCGCCGCCGACCAGCGCCAGCTTGTTGCGGCCCTTCTTCTTGGGCGCACGCGAGGCCGGGGCACTCGACGAGTCCGGTTCGGGCAGCTTCGGGGGCGTGTGCGGCCCGGGCGCGTCGGTGCCGCCCGGGCCGAAGGGCCCGCTCTGGGCGCCGGAGGGCACGACGGGGATGCCGCTGGTGACCGTGTGGCCGGAGACGTTGTCGGCGACGCCGCCGTAGTGCGGGTTGCCGGGCTCGGGGGCCGGCTTCTGCGGGGTGAGGATCGCGGTGTCGTCGCTCAGCCCACCGCCGGGGCCGTGGCCCGGGACGTGCGGAGAGGCGCCGGGGCCCGCGGGACCTCCGGGGCCGGCGGAGATACCGGGACCGGCCGGGCCGCCGGGGCCGGAGGGGCCGGGAGGACCACCCAGGCCGCTGCCGGGACCACCGGGGCCGCCAGGGCCGCCGGGACGGCTGCTCGGACCGGCGGAGATACCGGAAGCGCCCGGACCACCCGGGCCACCCGGACCGGCAGAGATACCGGAGCCGGCCGGACCACCGGGGCCACCCGGACGGCCAGGCGCGCCGGAACCACGGGGGCCGCCGGGACCACCCGGGCCTCCGGGCCCGCCGAATCCGCCGTGCCCGCCGCCGGCGAGCGGGGGTACCGCCGGACCGTCGCCGGTGACCGGACCGGTCGTCGGGCCCGAGGGGCCCTGCGGGCCGCCCTGGCCGCCTCGGCCGTTCGGGCCGTTGAAGTCGCTCGGACCGCCGAAGTCGTCGAGGCCGTTCGGGGCGCCGAAGTCGTCGAAGTCGTTCGGGGCGAAGTCGTTCGGGGCGTTGAAATCGGCGGAAGGGTCGAAGCCGCCGGGGCCGCCCTGCGGGCCGTAGCCGTTCGGGCCGCCGTGGCCGCCCTGGCCGTTCGGGCCGCCGTGGCCGCCGTTTCCGTTCTCCGAGAAGTACGGCAGGTCGTCGCGGCGTGCCTCGTCGCCGGGGCGGGCACCGTTGCCATTGCCATTGCCATTGCCGTTGCCCAGCGGGCCTGCCGCCAGTGCCTCGGTCACGTCGAAGGAACCGGTGCCTCCGCCGTGTCCGGGAGCCACGGGGCCGCCGGTCGCACCGGGGAGACCCGCGCCGGTTGTGCCGCCCGGACGGGAGCCGCCCGGCACGCTCATCGAGCCGACGACACCACCGGGCCGACCGGCACCGGCACCCGGACGCGCGGCGCCGGCACTCCCGCCACCGGGACCACCCGTGCCGGGGCCCGAACCGCCGGGCAGACCGGCCCCGTTGGAGGGCGGGCCGCCCTGACCACCCTTGGGCGCGCCGGACTTGCGGGGCGCGAACCAGTCGCTCGTCTTCTCACCCGGCTGCGCCGCCGGCTCGGCCTGCGGCTCCACGGTGCCCGTGGACATGGATGTGGCGGCGGACGGCGTGGGCGGCTCGGTGTCCGCGCTGCCGCCGGGGCCCGCGCTCTCGGCATCCGTGACGGGCTGGCGCACGACGACCGGCGGAATGGGCCGCGATCCGGGGATGTTGATCCGGATCCGGGTCGTCAGCGTGGTCTCGGTCTTGCGTTCCTCCGGCCGCGCGGCCGAACGGCCCGCGTCCGCACCGCTGTCGGAAGCCATGGGGGTCCCGTACGGCGGCGTGCCCGAGGGGTATGCGGCTCCGCCGTGCCCGTTGGGCCCGGAGGACGGAGTGTCAGTTTCACGACTCAAGGCAGGTTCTCCCGGTTGGCTCCGCCGCCGTTTCGACCCCATTGCTCCGGGCGGCTCGGCGGCGCGCACCACCATACTGGCCACTTCTGACCCGTATCCCACGACCGCCTGGGAAACCCACACGGGACTCGCACGAGTGCGTCGTGGAGAAGTGGTACGTCACTTGCCAAGTCGGACGCCGTCGCCACCCGGTTGCCGCACCGGAGCGAGGGTGGCGCAGATCACAGCCACAGCCATACCGCCGAGCAGGAAGAGGTAGGACGCGGCTCCTGTGCCGAAGACGAAGTCGCCTTCCGGGCGGCTGGCGGTGAGCAGGATGACGGTGATCATCCAGCCGCCGGCGGGCGCCACGGCCCCGGCCCGGCTGCCCGTCGCCCGGCCGGCGCCCAGGCAGAGCCCGGCCTCGCCGGCGAGCGCGAGCAGCAGGCCGCCCGGGAACCAGGCGGGCTGCACCAGCGCCCCGGCCACACCGACCACGGCACCGAGCACGAAGAGTCCCAGGTGGGCGAGGACGCGCAGGACGGAAGGCCGCTTCAGCTTCAGCGGCTGGGCGAGCATCGAGCTCATGACGCCTCCCCGGGGGTCAGACCGGCGAACAGATCGGACTCCGTCCCGTCCGCTGTCCCCGCCGCCCTCTCTCCGCGCACCAACTCGTAGTACTCGGTGGTGAAGAGGGGCTGCGCGAGTTCGTTGGAGAGCGCGAAGTACAGCTCGGTCACCTCGGCCACGTCGATCTGCGTGGCGTGGGCCCGCATCGCGGCGGCCTTGGCGGGGGCGTGCGCGGTGCCGTCGATCACGGTGGTGATCCGCTCGTCGTCGACGACGCCCGGGACGTCACCGATGACGGCCGCCTTGCCGAAGGGGAGCTGGGGCAGATCCGCCTGAAGCCGGGCGAAGGCCTCCTCGGCGGCCGTGCGCGGGACGCGGTTCCAGTAGATCTTGGGGATCTGCCAGCCGGCGCCGACGGCCAGCTCGGCCGCGCGCATGGCGATGCGGTGGGCCTGGATGTGATCGGGGTGGCCGTAGCCGCCGTCCGGGTCGTAGGTGACCAGGACCTGGGGGCGTACCTCCAGGATCACCTCGACCAGAGCCCGGGCCGCGTCGTCGACGTCCGCCTGCCAGAGGGCGGCCGGGTCGTCGTTGTCGGCGAGGCCCATCATCCCCGAGTCCTCATAGCGGCCCTTGCCGCCGAGGAGACGGAAGTCCTCGACGCCGAGTGCGCCCATCGCGGCCGTGAGCTCGCCCAGGCGGTGTTCGCCCAGGGCGGCGCCGGTCAGGTGCCGCAGCTCGGGGGGAATGACCTCGCCGTGCTCGCCGAGGGTGCAGGTGACCAGGGTCACCCGGGCACCCTCGGCCGCGTACTTGGCCATGGTGGCGCCGTTGTTGATCGACTCGTCGTCCGGGTGCGCGTGCACCAGGAGCAGACGCCGGTCGGGCAGTTCCGTCATGGTGACCACCCTACGAGGCGCCACCGACAGTGCCGCCCGGCGCGGCACGGCTCAGAACTTGATGCCGCCGATCATGCCCGCGATGTTCGTCGTCAGCTCGCTGATGGTGGGAGCGATGGTCGAGGACGCGAGGTAGAAACCGAGCAGCATGCACACGACCGCATGGCCCGCCTTCAGTCCTGACTTCTTGATCAACAAGAAGACGATGATCGCCAGCAGCACCACCGCCGAAATCGAGAGTGCCACGGCGGCTCACCTCCAAGAATCCCAAGGGCGGGGGGTCGGACTATGGGGGCAGATAAATCCATACAACAGCCAGCAGGTTCATACCCACTATGCGCTTGTGATCATAACTATCCGTCCGTGCGCATCGATCGGCGCACAGCCGCACAAGGGGGCGCACTGGCCAATATGGTCGGGGCATGACGACCGAGCCTGTCTCCTTTCCCCGCCGGCACGCCCGCACCCAGAGGTTCACGCTCGGCGCGCCGCGCGCGTTCGCGGTGGCGCCCGACGGTTCCCGTGTCGTGTTCCTGCGCTCCAGCTCCGGTACGGACCCGGCGAATTCGCTCTGGGTGCTCGACACGGCGGACGGCGGGGAGCGCGTGGCGGCCGACCCGCGCGCCCTGCTGGGCGGCGGCTCCGAGGACCTCTCCCCCGAGGAGCGGGCGAGGCGCGAACGCAGCCGTGAGGGCGGCGCCGGCATCGTCTCCCATGCCACCGACAACGCCGTCGAGTTGGCGTCTTTTGCCTTGTCAGGGCGGCTTTTCACGGCCGAACTGCGGGCCGGTACGGCACGCGAACTCCCGGTCCCGGGGCCGGTGATCGACCCGCGCCCCTCCCCCGACGGACGGCACATCGCGTACGTCGCGCAGGGCGCCCTGCGCGTGGTGGGCGCCGAGGGCGAGGGCGACCGTGCGCTCGCCGAGCCGGAGTCGGACGGGGTGACGTACGGACTGGCCGAGTTCATCGCCGCCGAGGAGATGGGGCGCTACCGGGGCTTCTGGTGGGGTCCGGAGTCGGACCGGCTGCTGGTGGCGCGCGCGGACGACACGCCGGTGCGCCGGTGGTGGATCGCCGATCCGGCGCATCCGGAGCGCGAGCCGCAGCAGGTGGCCTACCCGGCGGCGGGAACGGCGAACGCCGAGGTGCGGCTGTTCGTGATCGGCCTGGACGGGGTGCGTACGGAGGTCGCTTGGGACCGGGCGCGGTATCCCTATCTGGCGCGAGTGCACTGGTCAGAGGCGGGTGCACCGCTGCTGCTCGTACAGGCGCGCGACCAGCGCAGCCAGTTGTTCCTGGCCGTGGATCCGGCGACGGGGGCCACGCGGATGGTGCACGCGGACGAAGATCCACAATGGCTGGATCTTTTCCCCGGGGTGCCCTGCTGGAGCCCTTCCGGCCACCTTGTGCGCATCGCCGACGAGGGCGGGGCGCGGGTGCTCACGGTGGGCGAACGCCCACTGACGGGACCGCAGTTGCACGTCAGGGCGGTCCTGGACGTCTCCGCCGACGACGTGCTGATCTCGGCGTCGGCGGGTGAGGCCGCGGCGGCCCCCGAGATCGGTGAAGTGCATGTGTACCGAGTGAACGAGCTCGGCATGGAGCGCGTGTCGCAGGAGCCCGGCGTGCACTCGGCGGTGCGTGCCGGGGGCGTGACGGTACTGGTGTCCCATACGCCGGGTACGCCCGGGGCTCAGGTCCAGGTGCTGCGCGAAGGGAAGCAGACGGCGGCGGTCCGGTCGTATGCCGAAGATCCCGGTTTGACCCCGCGCGTGATCCTCACCGAGGGGGGCGCACGCCGAATCCCGTGCGCCGTGCTTATGCCTCGGGACTACGCCGGTGACACGCCGCTCCCGGTTTTGCTGGATCCCTACGGGGGACCGCACGCCGCACGGGTGGTCGCCGCGCACAACGCGCACCTCACCTCGCAGTGGTTCGCGGACCAGGGGTTCGCGGTGATCGTCGCGGACGGGCGGGGTACGCCGGGGCGCTCGCCCGCGTGGGAGAAGGCGGTCCACGGGGACTTCACCCTCTCCCTCGACGACCAGGTCGACGCGCTCCAGGACCTCGCGAAGTCCCACCCGCTCGACCTCTCCCGGGTGGCGATCCGCGGCTGGTCGTACGGCGGCTGGCTGGCGGGGCTGGCGGTGCTGCGCCGACCGGACGTCTTCCACGCGGGCATCGCGGGCGCGCCGGTCACCGACTGGCGGCTCTACGACACGCACTACACGGAGCGATATCTGGGTGACCCGGCCGCGTCGCCGGAGTCCTACGCGAAGAGCTCGCTGCTCACCGAGGGCGGGCTCTCCTCGCCCGCCGAGCCGCACCGCCCGCTGATGATCGTGCACGGGCTGGCCGACGACAACGTGGTGGTCGCCCACGCCCTGCGCCTGTCCTCGGCCCTGCTGGCCGCCGGCCGGCCGCACGAGGTGCTGCCGCTGTCCGGGGTGACCCATATGACCCCGCAGGAGCAGGTCGCGGAGAACCTGCTGCTGCTTCAGGTGGACTTCCTGAAGCGGTCCCTGGCACAGCCGCGGCATAGCAACGCAAAGGCACACGAACTGCGTTAACACGCAGGCAACTTCACGGAAGCGGTACCGATATACGGACGGTGGAGGCTGAACAGCGTACGGCCGTGCGGGTGCCGTAAACGGGCCGGGGTGCGCCATGTCACCCCGGCCCGTTGCTTTGCCCCTCCGCCGCGAGGGTGCCGTGCCCCTGCGCCGTGAAGTCGCCTTGCCCCTCCGCCGCGAAATGGCACGCCGAGTCGTGCGCCTCGGGCCCGCTCAGCGCCCGGAACCGCGTGGGCACCGCGAGCGGCGGTACCTCCTGGGCGCAGCGGTCCTCGGCCTTCCAGCAGCGGGTGCGGAAGCGGCAGCCGGAGGGGACGTTCGTCGGGGACGGGACGTCGCCCGCGAGGATGATGCGCTCGCGGCGGTCACGGGCCTCCGGGTCGGGGACGGGGACGGCGGAGAGCAGCGCCTGGGTGTAGGGGTGCGTGGGGTGGTCGTAGATCTGGGCGTCCCTGCCGATCTCCACGATCCGGCCGAGGTACATCACCCCGACCCGGTCGGAGATGTGCCGGACGATCGACAGGTCGTGGGCGATGAAGA
Organism: Streptomyces sp. V4I8; assembly: GCF_041261225.1. Lineage (GTDB taxonomy): Bacteria > Actinomycetota > Actinomycetes > Streptomycetales > Streptomycetaceae > Streptomyces. Next base: position 6,623,410 of record NZ_JBGCCN010000001.1, on the reverse strand, counting down.
CGTAGGAGAGGTCGAACTCGTTCTGCAGGCGGTCCATCAGGTTGATGACCTGGGCCTGGACGGAGACGTCCAGCGCGGAGACGGGTTCGTCGGCGACGATGACCTCCGGGCGCAGGGCCAGGCCCCGGGCGATGCCGATGCGTTGGCGCTGGCCGCCGGAGAACTGGTGCGGGTAGCGGTTGATGTGCTCGGGGTTGAGGCCGACCACGTCCAGCAGCTCGCGCACCCTGCGGCGCCGGTCGCCCTTCGGGGCCACTTCGGGGTGGATGTCGTACGGCTCCCCGATGATGTCGCCCACCGTCATCCGGGGGTTGAGGGAGGTGTAGGGGTCCTGGAAGACCATCTGGATGTTGCGCCGTACGGCTTTCAGAGCGCGGCCGGACAGTCGGGTGATGTCCTCGCCCTTGTACTTGATCGAACCGGCCGTCGGCCGCTCCAGGTTGACCAGCATCTTGGCGACCGTCGACTTGCCGCAGCCGGATTCGCCGACGATGCCGAGGGTTTCACCGCGGTGCAGGGTGAAGTCGACGCCGTCGACGGCCTTGATCGCGCCGACCTGTTTCCTGAAGAGGATGCCCTGGGTGAGCGGGTAGTGCTTGACGAGCCCGCCGACCTCCAGAATCGCCTCAGCCATGCAGGCACTCCCTCCAGAAGTGACAGGCGCTGCCCCGGCCCGGGTCCGCGTCGGTGGCCTCGGTGACCTCGTGCAGCGGGGGTACGTCGGTGCGGCAGAGGTCCCGGGCCATCGGGCAGCGGGGGTGGAAGGCACAGCCCTGCGGGATGTTCATGAGGTTGGGGGGCAGGCCCTTGATGGCGTAGAGCTCCTGGCCCTTCTGGTCCAGGCGCGGGATGGAGTCCAGCAGGCCCCTGGTGTACGGGTGGGCGGGCGCCTTGTAGAGGGCGTGGACCGGCGCCGACTCCACGATCCGGCCGGCGTACATGACGGCGATCCGGTCGGCCACGTCGGCGACGACGCCGAGGTCGTGGGTGATGAGGATCAGCCCCATGCGGTACTCGCGCCGCAACTCCGCGAGCAGGTCCATGACCTGGGCCTGGACGGTGACGTCGAGGGCCGTCGTGGGCTCGTCGGCGATGATGAGCGCCGGTTCGAGGGCGAGGGCCATCGCGATCATGATGCGCTGGCGCATACCGCCGGAGAACTGGTGCGGGTACTGCTTGACGCGCTCGCGCGCGGCCGGGATCCGCACCCGGTCCATCAGCTCCACGGCCTTCGCCCGCGCGTCCTTCCTCGACATGCCGCGGTGCACGGTGAACATCTCGCCGAGCTGGTCGCCGACCGTCAGCACCGGGTTCAGCGACGACAGGGCGTCCTGGAAGATCATCGCCATCTCGGCGCCGCGGACCTTGCGCCGCTGCTCCTCCCTGAGCTTCAGCAGGTCCCGCCCCTGAAAGAGGATCTCGCCCCCGGTGATCCTCCCCGGCGGCATGTCGAGGATCCCCATCACCGCCTGAGCGGTGACCGACTTCCCCGACCCGGACTCCCCGAGCACCGCGAGCGTCTCCCCCGCGTCCACGCCGTAACTGACGCCGTTCACGGCCTTGACGACCCCGTCCCGCGTCCGGAACTCCACCTGCAGATCACGCACTTCGAGCAACATGCCGCGGGCTCACCTCACCGTCGGATAGGGGGCGCCGCGGGTGGCTTCGCCGGGTGGGAGGGGGTGCTGGAGCGTCGCCGGGGCGATGCGGAGGAGATGGGCACACGCCGCGGGAGCGATGCGGACGGCCCGGGCGCACGGGGGCGTCGCGCCCCCCGTTCCCCAGCAAGCCGCAGCGCCCACCGCAGCGGCGAGGCGGGATGTGAGGGGACACGTGGCCGGCGCACACCGCCGCGCCCGGCAAGCCGAGCACCCGACCACGACCGCAGGAGCGAGGCACCACGGCACCGGCTGCCCTGGCGTCGGGCCTCGCCGCAGCACGGGCGCAGCGCGGGCGCCCGGTTCGTGACGCCAAGGGGACGGAGGAGGCGAGGGCTCGCGACGGGCCGGTCCTTTCCCCTCCCCGTCCATCCAGGGCCGCCACCATGAGCCCAGCGCGACGCTTCCGCCCCACGCCGTCCGTCCTCCGGGGCGGACGCCTCCACCCACCATCTCGCGTCACCGACCCCACGCCACCCTCACCTCAGCTTCGGGTCGAGGGCGTCGCGTACCGCGTCGCCCAGCATGATGAAGGCCAGGACGGTGATGGCCAGGGCGCCCGAGGGCCACAGGAGGGCGTGGGGGGCGTTGCGGATGTAGGGGGAGGCGGCGGAGATGTCGATGCCCCAGGAGACGCTCGGGGGTTTCAGGCCCACGCCGAGATACGACAGGGTCGCCTCCAGGGCGATGTAGGTGCCGAGGGCGATCGTCGCCACCACGATCACCGGGGCGACCGCGTTGGGCGCGATGTGACGGAGCAGGATGCGGGAGTTGGAGGCGCCCAGGGCGCGGGCGGCCTGGACGTAGTCGTTCTGCTGGGCGGTGATGACCGCGCCGCGGGCGATGCGGGAGATCTGGGGCCAGCCGAGCAGCACGATGAAGCCGATGACCGGCCAGATGCTGTTGCTGGTCACCACGGAGAGGAGGACCAGGCCTCCGAGGATCACCGGGATCGCGAAGAAGACGTCGGTGATGCGGGAGAGGACCGAGTCCCACGGGCCGCCGAAGAAGCCGGCCAGCGCCCCCAGCACCGAGCCGAGGAGCGCGACCCCGAGCGTGGCGCAGACGCCGACGGCGACGGACGTACGGGCGCCGTAGACCGTGCGCGTGTAGACGTCGCAGCCCTGGCCGTCGTAGCCGAAGGGATGGCCAGGCCCGGAACCCTGCTGGGCCTTGGCGAGGTCGCACTGGAGGGGGCTGCCGGAGGCGATCGCCGAGGGCCACAGGGAGATGAAGAGCAGGAAGAGGATGATCAGCCCCGAGACGATGAAGACGGGGTTGCGGCGCAGGTCGCGCCAGGCGTCGGACCAGAGGCTGCGGGGCCGGTCGGCGGAGGTGGCGGAGGCGGCCGAGGAGTCCGGGCCCTCGGGGGCTGTGCTCTTCGGGCCGCCGGGGAGGAGTGACGGGCGCCGCTCAAGGGTCTCCGCCTCGCTCGCGGCCAGGTGCATCGCGCCGTCCGTGCCCCCGCTGCCGGCGATGGCGCCCTCGGGCTCGAACGGCTGCTCAGGCATAGCGGATCCTCGGGTCGAGTACGGCGTACAGGAGGTCGACGACCAGGTTGCAGAGGAGGAAGACGAGGACGAGGACCGTCACGAAGCCGACGACCGTCTGGGTGTTCTGGCGCAGGATGCCCTGGTAGAGCTGGTAGCCGACGCCATGGATGTTGAAGATCCGCTCGGTGACGATCGCGCCGCCCATGAGGAAGCCGATGTCGGCGCCGATGAAGGTGACGACGGGGATGAGGGAGTTGCGCAGGAGGTGCCGGGTGACCACACGGTGCCTTGGCAGGCCCTTGGCGATCGCCGTACGGACGTAGTCCGCGCGCCGGTTCTCCGCGATGGACGTGCGGGTCAGGCGGGTGACGTAGGCCAGGGAGACCGAGGCCAGGACGAGGCCCGGGAGGAGCAGTTCGCCGAAGGGGGCGGCCGGGGAGACGGAGGGGCGGATCCAGCCCCATTCCACGCCGAGCAGCAGCTGGAGCAAGAGGCCGGTGACGAAGGTGGGGACGGAGATGACGACCAGGGTGAGGAGCAGCACGCCGGTGTCGACGGGGTGGCCGCGGCGCAGGCCGGTGAGGACGCCCAGCGTGATGCCGATGACGATCTCGAACAGGATCGCGACGACGGTGAGCCGGAAGGTGACCGGGAAGGCCGTCGACATCAGCTCGGTGACTTCCTGGCCGTTGAACGCCGTACCGAAGTCTCCGGTGAAGACGTTGCCCATGTAGGTCAGGTACTGCTGCCACACGGGCTGGTCGAGGCCGAACTCCTTGCGCAGTTGGGCGGCCGTCGCCGCGTCGCACTGCCGGTCGCCGCACAGGCCCGCGACGGGGTCGCCCATCACGTTGACCATGAGGAAGATCAGCAGCGTTGCCCCGATGAACACCGGGACCATCTGCAGCAGGCGCCGGACGACGTACCGCCCCATGGCGGGCTCAGCCGACCTTGATCTCGTTGTAGACGGGGACGCTGAACGGGTTGAGGGACACGTTCGACAGCCGCGGCGACCAGCCGGCGCTGCCGTTCTGGTACCAGAGGGGGATGGCGGCCATGTTGTCCCGGACGACCTCCTCGGCCTTCTGGAACATCTCCACGGCCTTCGCGGGGTCCGTCTCGGCGTTCGCCTCGTCGACGAGCCGGTCGAACTCCTCGCTCGACCACTTGCCGTCGTTGGAGGAGGCGTTGGTGTAGTAGAGGGGCTGGAGGAAGTTCTGGGTGAGTGGGTAGTCCATCTGCCAGCCCGCCCGGAAGGGTCCGGAGAGCTTCTGGGTCGTGCTCTTGCTCCGGAAGTCGGCGAAGGTGCCGATCGGGTTGCCGACGCAGGCCCGGTCGTTGCCCAGGGCGTTGTTGATGGAGTTGCAGACGGCGTCCACCCACAGCTTGTGGGAGCCGGTGTCCGCGTTGTACGTGATCTTCACCTGCCCGCCGGGGAGCCCGCCGCCCTCCTTGACCAGCTTCTTCGCCGCGGCGGCGTCGTACCGGCACCACTCACCGCACAGCCCCGCCTTGTAGCCGCCGTCCTTGCCGAGGACGGGTGAGGTCCAGTCGGTGGCGGGGGTGCGGGTCTTGTGGAAGATGGTGGCGGTGATCTGCTCGCGGTCGATCGCCCGGGACAGTCCCTTGCGGACCTTGACCGCGCCGGCCGTGTTCCACTCCTTGTCGTAGTGGGGGAAGGCCAGGGTCTGGATGATGCCGGCGGGGGTGTTGAGGTAGCGGTCGCCGAGGTCGCTGCGGACGTTCTTCAGCTGCTGGGCCGGGACGTCGTCGACGAGGTCGAGGTTGCCGGCCATCAGGTCGGTGTAGGCGGTGTTGTTGTCCGTGTAGACCTTGAGGGTGACGCCGCCGTTGCGCGCCGCGTCCGGGCCGGGGTAGGTGTCCCACTTCGTCAGGCGCATCTCGGAGCCCTTGGTGTACGACTCCACGGCGTAGGGGCCGTTGCCGACGGGCTTGGCCAGCCAGCCGGCGTGGTCGTCGTAGAACGCGCGGGGCAGCGGGACGAAGGCGTTGTAGCCGAGGGTGTCGGGGAAGCTGGAGAACTTCTGGCTGAGCCGGACGGTGAAGGTCCGCTCGTCGACCACCTTCAGCCCGGACATGGTGTCGGCGCTCTGCCCGCCCTTCTCCGGGTGGACCTTGTCGTAGCCCTCGATGTAGCTGAAGAAGTAGGCGTTCTTCTGGTTGTTCTTCAGGCTCGCCCCGTAGTTCCAGGCGTCCACGAAGGACTGGGCGGTGACCTTCTCGCCGTTGCTGAAGGTCCAGCCGTCCTTGACGGTGATCGTGTAGTTCCGTGAGTCGGAGGTCTCGATCTTCTCGGCGAGCATGTCCTCGGCGGCGCCGGTCTTCGGGTTGTACTGCTTCAGCCCCCGGAAGATCATGGAAAGCACCTTGCCGCCCTGCACCTCGTTGGTGTTGGCCGGCTCCAGCGGGTTCTGCGGATCGGTCCACGAGGAGCTGAGCACCGCGCCGACGTCACCGCTGCCCTCACCGCCGTCCCCCCCGCCTCCGCAGGCCGTCGCGGCGAGCGCGACCGCCACCGCGCATGCGGCCCGTCCGGCGTGCGTGGCTCCACGCATGGAGTGCCTCCGTCTCTGGTGGTGATCCGTCTCTGGTGGTGATCCGTTACGGGCCAATATCGAGCCAAAAGCCGCATAGCGCACACGGACTCGGGCCAATGGAGCAATGCACCATCCGGATGCACGAACCCGCGCCACACCCCCCCGCGCGCGACGAAACGGACTTCTCCCACCAGGCGCTGTCGATCTTTGATGTAGGGCGCAATGGATCTTCGCGATCCGATGCCGAACCGTTGGATTACGACCGCTGGATGTACACATTTCGATACGGAGCCGTCCGCATATCGAACTCATTGACTGAATAGTCCGGTTAGTCCGAGTCAAGGCACAACTCAATCACGTTGCGCTACCCGCGTAGCTACGGAATGGTCAAGACAGGGTAAAGAACGTAAAGAGACAACCAAGTCGGCCGAGAATTTATTGACCTTGAATGAATTGCGTTGAAAAAGTCCGGCGTAGCCCGTAGGGGAGCGTGCCCTGCGGAGTCATCAGACCCTCCCTTGGGCCAGGAGCACCATGACCCCCCCAACTCCATCCGCGGCTGCCCCGCTTGAGGCGACTGACGAGAGCATCGAGAAGTCGCCTTCGCCCTCCACCCATAAGGGCAACGAGAGCCGCTCGCCAGGACGACTGGCGTGGACCCGCTTCAAGCGGGACCGCACGGGCGTCATATCGGCGTACATCGTGATCTTCTTCTTCGTGATCGCGCTCGCCGCTCCGCTCATCGCGAAGCTGTACGGCAAGGATCCGTACACCACCTACGCGAGCCAGCGGCCCGAGCTGCTCAACGCCTTCTCGTACCCGGCGGGTCAGAACGGCGGCATGAGCTCGGAGTTCTGGTTCGGCATCGAGCCTCAGCTCGGGCGTGACGTCTTCACCTTCCTGCTCTACGCGATCCGCACCTCGCTGGGCATCGCCATCGCCGCCACCCTGCTCACCGTGTTCCTCGGCGTGGTCATCGGTGTCACCGCGGGCTACCTCGGGGGCAAGACGGACTACCTCGTGGGCCGGGTCATCGACATCCTCCTGTCGTTCCCGTCCACCCTCTTCTTCATCGCCTTCATGCCGGTCGTGTACGGGCTCTTCATCGCCCCGGACGAGGACATCCCGACCTGGCTGCGGGCCACCGGCCTGATCATCGTCCTCTCGGCCTTCGGCTGGGCGTCCATCGCCCGACTGCTGCGCGGCCAGGTACTCGGCCTGCGCGAACGGGAGTTCGTCGAGGCGGCCAAGGTCACGGGTGCGTCACCGCGACGCATCGTCTTCAAGGAACTGCTGCCAAACCTGTGGACTCCGATCATCATCCAGTCCACGCTGATGCTCCCGGCATTCGTGACAGCAGAGGCGGGTCTCGCCTTCCTCGGGGTCGGCATGATCGACCCGACCCCGGACTGGGGCGTCATGATCCAGCGGGGCGCAATGTTCTACACCGAGGACATCACCTTCATGCTCTTCCCGGGCCTGTCCATGGTGATCTTCGTACTCGCGTTCAATCTGCTCGGCGACTCGGTGCGCGACGCACTCGACCCGAAGTCCAAGCGCTAGCTCCGGCTCATTTCAGGACCACGGCGAAGGTGCCGGGGTGCCGGATCTCTCTCATCACTCTCACTTTCCAAGGCAGGAAGCCATGTCCTTCTCGCGTAGAAACTTCCTCATCGCCACCGGTGTCGCCGCGGCGTCGACCTCGGTGCTGAGCGCCTGCAGCAGCGGCAGCGAGGGCGGCTCAGGGCAGAACGACGCCCCCAAGGTCAGCGGCTCCAAGACGACCGAGATCCCGGTCGGCACCAAGGCCGACTCGACCGGTCCGGCTCCCGAGGTCAAGGGCGCGGTCAAGGGCGGGACGATCTACTCGCTCCAGCAGTTCGACATGGACCACATGGACCCGGCGCAGATCTACGTCTCGACCGAGGGCGCCATCACCGTGCCGATCATGCGCGGCCTGACCGGCTACAAGCTGGACGACAAGGGCAACGCCACCCTGGTCGGCGACGCCGCGACGGACGCCGGCACGATGAAGGACGGCGGCAAGACCTGGTCCTTCACCATCAAGGACGGCATCAAGTGGGAGGACGGCGCCGACCTCTCCATGGACGACGTCCGCCACACCTTCGAGCGCCTCTTCGCCGAGTTCATCACCGAGGGTCCCCGCTACGTCCAGCAGTTCACGGTCGGCGGCGACAAGTACAAGGGCCCCTACGACGGCAAGAGCCTCGACTCCATCGAGATCGACGGCAAGACCATCACCTTCCGTCTCAACGAGCCCCGCGTCGACTTCAACTACACGCTCGCGATGCGTGGTTACTCCCTGGTGCCGAAGAAGCACGACACCAAGGAGAAGTACGACAAGCGCCCGTTCTCCTGCGGTCCGTACAAGATCGGCGACCGCAGCATCGGCAAGTCGATGACCTACGTGCGCAACGAGCACTGGGACCCGAAGACGGACTCGATCCGCAACGCCTACCCGGACAAGTACGTCTTCCAGATGGGCTACGAGCTGGTGGCGTCCACCGACCGCTGGATCGCGGACAAGGGCAACGACCAGTACGCGGTGCCGATCTTCAACGAGGTCGCGCCCGAGCGCGTCGCCCAGGTCCTCACCAGCCCCGAGCTGAAGAAGCGCGTCCTCACCGCGGTCGACACGGCCACCTACTACTGGCCGATCAACATGACCCGCGTCAAGGACCTCAAGGTCCGCCAGGCCATCAACCACGCCTGGCCGCACCAGCAGGTCCAGACCATCAATGGCGGCGCCGCCACCAGCGAGGTCGCCACCACGATCCTCGCCCCGGTGACCCCCGGCTACACCAAGTTCGACCTGTACGGCGTGACCAAGAAGCCGAACGGCGACCCCGCGAAGGCCAAGGCCCTGCTGAAGGAAGCCGGCAAGCTCGGCTACAAGCTGGTCATCGCCTTCCAGCAGTCGGACACCCAGGTGAAGGTCGCCGTCGCCGTCAAGAACGCCCTGGAGGAGGCGGGCTTCACCGTCGTCACCAAGCAGGTCGACAAGTCGACGTTCTACACGCAGATCGGCAAGCTCGACAACGGCTTCGACCTGATGGGCGCCGGCTGGAGCCCGGACTGGCCGAACGGTTACTCGCAGTTCTACCCCTGCTGGAGCGGCAAGAACATCGGCGACGGCCGGAGCAACTACGCCCAGCTCGACGACGCGAGCGTCAACAAGGCCATCGACGCGGCTGCCAAGATCGCGGACGTGGAGGAGGCCAACAAGGCCTGGGGCAACGTCGACAAGATGATCCTGGAGCTGGCCGCGGTCGTCCCGGACTACCACAAGATCCGCAACTACCTGTACGGCTCCAAGGTCGGCAACGTCATCTGGGACGCCGGCAACACCTGCGTCGCGCTCAGCAAGCTCTACGCCAAGAAGTAAGCGCGCACGACCCCCTGGGGGCGGCCATTCGCATGGCCGCCCCCTGCGGCCCACCCCCCTCTACTTCCCTCCCGGCGACGGCGCCCCGTCCGGAAAGTCACGCCTCATGTTCCGCTTCCTTGTCCGCCGAGTCACCGGCGCACTGGTCATCCTGTTGATCATCAGCGCCATCACGTTCTGGCTCTTCTACGCCGTGCCGCGTGACCCCGCCATGATGTCCTGCGGCAAGAACTGCACGCCTGAGGCCCTTGAGCAGATCCGGAAGAACCTGGGCATCGACAAGCCCATCCCGGTCCAGTACTGGCTGTGGCTCGTCGGCATCTTCGCCGGGCGCGACTACCCCGGCTACGACTACTGCAACGCCCCCTGCCTCGGTTACTCCTTCGCCAACCGCGAGCCCGTCTTCGACACGATCATGGACCGCCTGCCGACGACCCTGTCACTCGCCTTCGGCGCGGCCGTGGTCTTCCTGATCCTCGGCATCGGCGCGGGCATGCTCGCGGCGCTCAAGCAGGGCCAGTTCCTGGACAAGTTCGCCAGCTCGGTGTCGCTGCTCGGCTCCTCGCTCCAGATCTACTTCGTCGGCTACATCGCGATGTTCTTCTTCGTCGCGCAGCTGGGATGGCTCGACCAGCCGCAGTACACGCCCCTCACCGAGAACCCGGCCGCCTGGTTCTCCGGACTGCTACTGCCCTGGCTGGTCCTGGCGATCATCTTCACCGCCAACTACACCCGTATGACACGCTCCCAGCTGGTCGAGCAACTGAGTGAGGACTACGTCCGCACGGCCCGGGCCAAGGGTCTGTCCAGGTCGAACGTGTTCTTCCGGTTCGCCTGGCGCGGCGCCATGGGCCCCATCGTCACGGTGTTCGGCATCGACCTGGGTGTGCTCATCGGTGGCGCCATCATCACCGAGTCGACCTTCAGCCTCCAGGGCATCGGCCGGCTCGCGGTGAAGTCCGTGGACCAGAGTGACCTGCCGATGCTGCTGGGTGTGACCCTCCTCGCGGCCGGCGCGATCGTCTTCTTCAACATCGTCGTCGATGCCGTCTACGCGCTCATCGACCCGCGGATCCGGCTCGCCTGACCTCCGCCCCCACTCCCGACCCCTCGCATCACCCCCCAGGAGCGTCTTCGTGACGAGCACCGATCAGCAGCCCTTCCTCTCCGTCAGGGACCTTCAGGTCCACTTCTCCACCGAGGACGGCATCGTCAAGGCCGTCGACGGGCTCTCCTTCGACCTCGCCAAGGGCCAGACACTCGGCATCGTCGGTGAGTCGGGATCCGGCAAGTCCGTCACCAACCTGACGATCCTGGGCCTGCACGACCCCCACCGCACCTCGATCGACGGTGAGATCCTGCTGGACGGCAAGGAGCTGCTCGCCGCCTCCGAGAAGGAGCTCGAGCGGCTGCGCGGCAACAAGATGTCCATGATCTTCCAGGACGCGCTGGCCTCGCTGTCGCCGTACCACACCATCGGCACACAGATCGGCGAGACGTACCGCAAGCACACCGGCGCCTCCAAGAAGGAGGCCCGGGCGCGGGCGATCGAGATGCTGCGCAAGGTCGGGATCCCCCAGCCGGACGTCCGGGTGGACGACTATCCGCACCAGTTCTCCGGCGGTATGCGCCAGCGCGCGATGATCGCCATGGCGCTGGTCTGCGACCCCGAGCTGCTCATCGCGGACGAGCCGACCACCGCGCTCGACGTGACGGTCCAGGCGCAGATCCTGGATCTGCTCAAGGAGCTCCAGCAGGAGTTCGGCACGGCGATCATCTTCATCACGCACGACCTCGGTGTCATCGCCGACATCGCGGACGACGTGCTGGTGATGTACGGCGGCCGCTGCGTGGAGCGGGGCACCAAGCAGGAAGTGCTGCGCACCCCGCAGCACCCCTACACCCTGGGCCTGATGAGCTCCATGCCGAGCCTGGACGGGCCGGTCGACGTGCCGCTGTCGCCGATCCCGGGTGCGCCGCCGTCGCTGCTGAACCCGCCCTCCGGCTGCCGTTTCCACCCGCGCTGCGCCTTCACCGACAAGGTGCCGGGCGGGCTGTGCTCCGGTGAGCGGCCGGCGCTGGACGTGGTGGAGGGCAGGGGTTCCGCCTGCCACCTCGCGCCCGAGGAGCGCAAGGATCTCTTCGCCGAATTCGCCGGTTCCCGGCACTGACGTACACGAGACGGGACTTCACCATCATGAGCAACGCGCAACCGCTCCTGGACGTCAGCGGTCTGACCAAGCACTTCCCGATCAAGGGCGGCTTCCCGATCAAACGCACGGTCGGCGCCGTCCGGGCCGTGGACGGGCTCGACTTCCAGGTGGCCGAGGGCGAGGCCCTCGGCCTGGTCGGCGAGTCGGGCTGCGGCAAGTCGACGACCGGACGGCTGATCACCCGGCTCCTGGAGCCGACGGGCGGCAAGGTCTCGTACCGCGGCCAGGACATCACGCACGCCACGCGCCGGCAGCTGGCGCCGGTGCGCTCCGAGATCCAGATGATCTTCCAGGACCCCTACGCGTCCCTGAACCCCCGTCAGACGGTCGGCAAGATCATCTCGGGTCCGATGGAGATCAACGACATCAACCCGGCGGGCGGCCGCGAGAAGCGCGTCCGTGAGCTGCTGGAGATCGTCGGCCTCAACCCCGAGCACTACAACCGCTTCCCGCACGAGTTCTCCGGCGGCCAGCGCCAGCGCATCGGCGTGGCCCGCGCCCTGGCCCTGGAGCCGAAGCTGATCGTGGCGGACGAGCCGGTGTCGGCCCTGGACGTCTCGATCCAGGCGCAGGTGGTGAACCTGCTCCAGAAGGTCCAGCAGGACCTCGGCATCGCCTTCGTCTTCATCGCCCACGACCTGGCCGTCGTACGGCACTTCTCGCAGCGCGTGGCGGTCATGTACCTCGGCAAGATCGTCGAGATCGCCGACCGCGACGACCTGTACGAGAACCCGCGCCACCCCTACACGCGCGCGCTGCTGTCCGCCGTGCCCGAGGCGACCGTGGACGAGACCCCCCGCGAGCGCATCCGCCTCCAGGGCGACGTCCCCTCGCCCATCAACCCGCCCTCCGGCTGTCGCTTCCGCACCCGCTGCTGGAAGGCGACGGAGAAGTGCGCGACCGAGGCCCCGCCGCTGGTCCAGGTCGAGGGCAACAAGCCCGGCCACCTGACGGCCTGCCACTACCCGGAGACGGACGAAGCGGTCCCCGCGCCCCGTCTCGCCAAGGACCCCCAGCCGGCGGTCTGACACACCCCTTTTCGTCAGCCCCGGCTCACGGAACGGACTTCACCGGCCCATTGACCCGAGCCCATGAACGTCCGGTTCCAGGGGATGGAGGGCCCGTGCCTGCCCGGCGCGGGCCCTTTCCCTGTCTGCGCGTCCTCGACCTCTGGCAGGGACGCGGATGTCGGCATCGGGCACGGCGGCGCTCCTCGCACTCAGCCACCCGGGATTCGGGTACGCACCCGTATCCGCGGGCGCCTTCGTGAACCCGGACCGCGGGCCCCCGCGGAGCCACTACGTTGACGAGATGGCCCTTCACCTGCGCGGCACCGTCCTCCCCCGCGGCGTCACCCGTGACCTCTGGATCCTCGGCGACCGCATCACCTTCGACCGCCCCTCGGCCGAGGCGGAGACGGTGGCCGACGGCGGCTACCTGCTTCCGGGACTGGTCGACGTGCACACGCACCCCGGGTCCCCGTCCGAGAGCGACCCCGTCTTCGACCCCGACGCGTTCGCCGAGCAGATCGCCGCGCACCGGGACGCCGGGACGACGGCGTTGCGGTTCCCGGGGCTGCTGGGGGAGATCCCGGACGGGATGCGCGAGGCGCCGGACGCGCCGCGCATGATCACGGCGGGGCGCTGGCTGGCGTGGGCGGGTCTGTCGAAGAGCGCCGACTTCCACGCCGTCACGGACGATCTCGTGACCGCCGCGGTCGCGGAGGCCAAGGCCCACGACGGCTGGTGCAAGCTCATGGGGGACTGGGACTTCGAGGCGGATCCGGTGCCGTACGACATCCTGCGCGCCGTCACCGACGCGGTGCACGCGGCCGGGGGGCGGGTCGCCGCGCACTGTCAGTCGGCGCGGGGCGTGCTCAACGCCGCCCGTGCCGGAATCGACTCGATCGAGCACGGGATGGGGATGCCCGAGGAGTGCGTGGAGCTGATGGCCGCGCACGGGTCGGCCTACGTCCCCACCCTCACCGCCTTCGCCCGCAGCGCACCCCGCATCAAGGACAACCCCCGCGGCCGCCTCTGGCACGAAGGCCACCGCATCATGATCCGCCGGGTCCGCGAGGCCCACGACGCCGGCGTCACCGTCCTCGCCGGCACCGACTCCGCCCCCTTCGGCAACGTCGCCACGGAGGTCGAGCACCTGATCGCCGCCGGGTTGCCGGGCGACGTGGCGGTGGGCGCGGCGAGTTGGAGCGCGCGGGACTTCCTGGGCCTCCCGGGCCTGGTCGAGGGCGGCCTCGCCGACATCACGGTGTACGACGCGGATCCGCGACGGGAGCCGGGGGTGCTGCGGCATCCGAGGCGGATCGTGCTGCGGGGGCGGGTCGTGCGCCGAGCACCCGCGGCATCGCCGTGACTCCGAACGCGGGCCCCGGATCCTACGGCGTGATGCCGACCGTTGCCTGTCCCCCAACCCGGGTGACCGGACCGAAGAGCGGATCGCCCCCCGGTGGCCCAGTGCACCGCAACGATCAGGAGCCGGTCATCAGGACTCGTCCACCACCAGCTCCACCTCGAACCCGTCCACGTTCTCCAGATACGCGGCACAGTGCTCCGGCCCGCCCGCATGGGGATGCCGGTCCGGGAAGAGGAGCCGCCAGCCGTGCTCGGGTGCGGCGTCGACCAGCGCGTCGAGGTGGGTACGGCCGCCGGGTACATGGAAGGCCAGATGGTTGAGCCCGGGCAGCATGCGGTCGTGGCGGTCGCCCGTCAGGGCCGGGGACTGCTCCACGACGACGTACGTCTGCCCCGCCCGCCAGCTGCGGCCCGTGGGCCAGTCCTGGTGGAGTTCGTGGCCCAGCCGCTCCAGCAGCCACCCCCACGACACCACCGCTCGCCCCAGGTCGGGCACCCACAACTCCACGTGATGCAGCAACTCCTCCACCTTTCCCTCGCGTTGGACTTCCCTGTGGCAGACTGCCGCGCGTGGTCGATCGTTCGTTCGCGGATCTCTCGCTCGCCGCGTTGTACGACACCCTGAACCCCTGGGGGCCGGGTGACGACTTCTACCTGGGGGTCGTGCAGTCCGCCGACGCCGTGCTCGATGTCGGGTGCGGTACGGGGCGGTTGCTGCGGAGGGCCCGTGACGACGGGCATGCCGGGCGGCTGGTGGGGCTCGATCCGGCCGCCGCGATGCTGGTGCAGGCCCGGCGGCACGGCAGCGGTGTCGACTGGGTGCTCGGGGATCTGCGCACGCGGGACTGGGGCGCGGAGTTCGATCTGGTCGTGATGACCGGGCATGCCTTTCAGGTGCTCGTCCGTGACGAGGAAGTGCGGGAGGCGCTGCACGCCGTGCATGAAGCCCTGCGGCCCGGTGGGCGGTTCGTGTTCGAGACGCGGAACCCCGGGGCGCGGGCATGGGAGACGTGGACTCCGGAGCGAGTACGGGAGGTGAACGGGCCGGACGGCCTTCAAGTACGGGTGTGGCACGACGTCGAGCGGCCCGTCCTCGGAGACCGGGTGACGTTCACGGAGACCTTCGACAGCGGTACCTGGAAACGGCCCCGCGTCAGCCGCACCACCCTGCGCTTCCTCGACCCCGACGCCCTGGACGCCTTCCTCCACGAGGCCGGCCTCACGGTCGTCGACCGGTACGGCCACTGGGAGCGGGGCCCGCTCACCTCGACGAGCCCCGAGATCATCACCGTGGCAGAGGCCACGGGCCGGTCCTAGTCCCGCAGCTGTCCCAGCCCCGCAGCCCCGCAGCCGTCCCAGCCCCTCAACCCCTCAGCCGCGCAGCCCCTACGCCCCCTTCCCCTCCCCACCCTCTTCCAGCGCCGCCAGCGCCGGATCCAGCACGATGTCCTCGTCCCGTGCCTCCGTCGTCGGCTCCTCCGGGAAGTGGCAGGCCGTCAGGTGGCCGGCGTGGTTGCCGGAGAGCTGGATCAGGGGCGGTTCCTCGGCCGCGCACTTGTCCTCGGCCTTCCAGCAGCGGGTGCGGAAGCGGCAGCCGGAGGGCGGGGAGATGGGGGACGGTACGTCGCCGGCGAGGCGGATGCGCTGCCGCTGGGGGACCTCCTCGTCGTCCTCTGCGGCCACGTTCACCTCGGGCACGGCGGACAGCAGGGCGTGGGTGTAGGGGTGCCGGGGGCGGGTGTAGATGGAGTCGCGGTCGCCGACCTCGATCACCTTGCCGAGGTACATCACCGCCACGCGCTGCGAGAAGTGCCGTACCACCGCCAGGTCGTGGGCGATGAACAGGAACGCGATGCCGAGTTCCTGCTGGACCTTCTGGAGCAGGTTCACGACCTGCGCCTGGATGGAGACGTCGAGCGCCGAGACCGGTTCGTCCGCCACGATCAGCTTCGGCTCCAGGGACAACGCCCTTGCCACGCCGATCCGTTGACGCTGTCCGCCGGAGAACTCGTGCGGGAAACGGTTGTAGTGCTCTGGATTCAACCCCACGATCTCCAGCAGCTCTCTGACCCGTTTCTCCCTCCCGCCCGCAGGATCGATCCCGTTGATCTCCATCGGAGCCGAGATGATCTTGCCGACCGTCTGGCGCGGGTTCAGCGAGGAGTACGGGTCCTGGAAGATCATCTGGATCTCGGAGCGCACCGGCGCCAGCTGCCGGCGCGTGGCGTGTGTGATGTCCTTGCCCCGGTACGCGATCCTGCCGCGCGTCGGCTCCAGCAGCTTGGTGATCAGCCGTCCGGTCGTCGACTTGCCGCAGCCCGACTCCCCCACCAGGCCGAAGCTCTCGCCGACATGGACCGTCAGGTCGATGCCGTCGACCGCCTGCACCTGGCCGACCGTGCGGCGGATCGGGAAGCCGCCCTTCACC
Organism: Streptomyces sp. V4I8; assembly: GCF_041261225.1. GTDB lineage: Bacteria > Actinomycetota > Actinomycetes > Streptomycetales > Streptomycetaceae > Streptomyces. Next base: position 6,607,282 of record NZ_JBGCCN010000001.1, on the reverse strand, counting down.
GGGAAGTGCTTCACGAGCCCCGCCACCTCCAGCAGCGGTTCGCCGGACACGTCGGCGCCGGCCTCGCGGGGTGCGGGGAGGGCGAGGTCCTCAGTCATAGCCGTAGTCCTCCATACATAGCCGTAGTCCTCCTCGGACGGGGCTGATCGGGGGCCGATCGGGGGCGCTAGCGCAGTCGGGGTCTGATCTCTTCGGCGAAGATGGCCCGCTTCTGGTCCGCCGTCAGATGGCAGGCCGAGGAGCGGTCCGGGCCGAGCAACGGGACCTCGGTGACACAGCGGGTGCCGCCGACCCGGTCCTGGAAGGTGCAGCGGGGATGGAAGCGGCAGCCGGAGGGCGGGTGGAGCAGGGACGGCGGGGCCCCGGGGATGGGGGCCAGCGGGGCGTGCGGGTCCGAGTCCAGGCGCGGCATGGAGTTCAACAGGCCCCAGGTGTACGGGTGTTGCGGCGCCCTCAGTACCTCGGTGACCGTGCCCCGCTCCGCCGCGCGGCCCGCGTACATCACCATGATGTCGTCGGCCATGTCGGCGATGACCCCGAGGTCGTGCGTGATGAAGATGATCGCCGAGCCGAACTCCTGTTGCAGATCCTTCAGCAAGTCCAGGATCTGCGCCTGGACCGTGACGTCCAGGGCGGTGGTCGGCTCGTCGGCGATCAGCAGGTCGGGGTCGCAGACCAGCGCCATGGCGATCATCGCGCGCTGGCGCATACCGCCGGAGAACTGGTGCGGGTAGTCCTTCGCCCGCTGCCTCGGGTTGGGGATGCCGACCTTGCCCAGCATCTCCACCGCCCGCTCCCACGCCGCCTTCTTCGAGGCGCGCATGTGCTTCCTGTACGGCTCGGCGATCTGCCGGCCCACCGTGTAGTAAGGCGACAGCGCGGTGAGCGGGTCCTGGAAGATCATGGCGACCTTGTTGCCGCGCAGCTTCTCCAGCTGGGACTCCCGGGCGGTGGTCAGCTCCTGGCCCTCCAGGAGGATCTCGCCCTCGACGGTGGTGAACATCGGGTTGTGCAGCCCGAGGATCGTCAGGTTCGTCACCGACTTCCCCGAGCCCGACTCCCCCACGATCCCCAGCGTCCTGCCGCGCTCCAGGTCGAAGGAGAGCCCGTCCACGGCCCGTACGACACCGTCCTCGGTCCTGAAGCTGACGTGCAGGTCCCGCACCGAGAGGAACGCGTCCGCGTCGGCAGGGACGGGGGCGCCGGCTTCCTTGGTCAGAGTGGTCACGTCAGTGCTCCTCAACAGGTCCTCAACAGGTCCTCTGGAAAGGGTTCCCCGGCGCGGCCTAGGCCAGCCGCACCCGCGGGTCGATGAAGGCGTACGCGGCGTCGACGACGATGTTGCAGAGCAGGATCATGGTGGCGGAGAACAGCATCACGCCCAGCAGCAGCGGCAGATCGCTGAAGAACACCGACTCCACCGCCAGCCGGCCGAGCCCCGGAAGTCCGAAGGTGTACTCCGTGATGATGGCACCGCCGAGCAGCGAGCCGAGGTCGATGCCGAAGATGGTGACGATGGGGATCAGCGAGCCTCGCCAGGCGTAGCGGAAGAAGACGTACCGTCTGGACATGCCCTTGGCGCGGGCGGTGCGGACGTGTTCCTCCTGGAGTTGCTCGATCATCGACGAGCGGGACATACGGGTGTACTGCGATGCGAAGATCGTGGACAGCACCACCCACGGGATGATCAGCCCCCCGAACCAGGCGGCCGGGTTCGCGGTGAAGTCGTTGTAGGCGGGCTTGTCGAAGACCTGGGTCTGGTAGACGAGGATCGCCAGGGCCAGCGGGCCGAGGAAGTAGATCTGCATCGAGCTGATCACCATGGCGCCGGCCGTGAAGGTCTTGTCGACGAGCGTGCCGCGCTTCCACGCGGCGATCAGGCCGGTGCTCAGGCCGATGACCAGGAAGCAGACCGCTCCGCCGAGGGTGAGCGAGACGGTGGTGGGCAGGCGGTCCATCAGGGTGCCCCAGACCTGCTCGTTGGAGTGGTACGAGTAGCCGAAGCAGGGGGCGGGGCAAGGCCCCTGGGCGAAGTCGTCGCTGCCCGAGACGAGGTTGGTCAGGAAGATCCAGTACTGCTCGGGGATCGGCTTGTCGAGTCCGAGCACCCGGTGCAGGTTCTCCAGGTTGGCCGGGGTGCACGTCTTGCCGCACATCAGGAGCGCCGGGTCACGCGGCATTCCGAAGAACAGCAGGAACGTGACGATGCTCAGCAGAAAGAGGATGACGACGGTGCCGAGGGACCGGCGGACCAAAAAGCGCAGCATGGCAGGCAGCTCTCAGACGTCGGCGGACCGGGCGGCATCCGGTGCCCCCCGCACGGGCGGTGGGCACCGGATGCCGGGCGGGCGGGGTTACTTGACGTACAGGCGGCGTGCGTCGACGCCGGCGATGATGTCGTCGTAGACCAGGCCGCCGATCTTGGATCCGGCGATCTGGACCTGCTTGTAGTAGGCGGTCGGTACGACGTTGACCACCTTCGTGAGCAGGTACTTGTCGAGCTTCTCCCACTCGGCCGCGGCCTTGACCGGGTCGGTGATCCTGTTGATCCGGTCGATCTCGCTGTTGACCTTGGGGTCGTTGACCTGGGAGTAGTTCTGCGCGCCCTCGGCGATCACACGTCCGTCGTACAGCGGCGGGATCACGGTCGAGGCGGACGGCCAGTCGGCGCCCCACGCGGTGTGGAAGAGGTCGTAGTTGTTGTTCAGCTTGCTGACCTGGTCGTAGAAGGTCTCGGCCGGGATCTCCTGGCGCTGGACGTCGAAGCCGGCCTTCTCCAGGCCCGCCGCCATGGCGGTGGAGTACTGCTGGCCCTCGGGGGTGTTGATGTAGCCGAAGGTCAGCTTCAAGCCGGTCTTGCCGGCCTCCTCCAGGAGCTTCTTGGCCTTGGCCGGGTCACCCGCGGGCTTCTTCTTCTTGCCGAACGGGTCGAAGGAGGCGTCGTAGCCGCTGACCGTCGGGCTGATGATGCCGCCCGCGACCTCCATCGCGTCGGTGCCGCCGTAGGCACGCACGAACGGCGTGACCGGCAGGGCGTAGGCGATGGCCTGACGGACCTTGAGGTTCTTCATCTCCGGGTGGCTCATGTTGATGTTGACCTGGCCGACGTACGGCTGGAAACCGGACACCGTACGGGACTTCATCTTCGGGTCGTTCAGGACCTTGGACAGGTTGCCCGCGTCGACCTGGTTGCTGAAGCTGACGCCGGTGCGGTCACTGCCGCTGTCCGCGAGGAGCGCCTTGGTGGAGTCCTCGTACTGCTGGTTGAAGGTGATGTTGAACCGGTCGACGTACTGGTGCCGCAGCGGGTCGGTGGCCGGGTCCCAGTTCTCGTTCTTGACGAGCACCATCGACTTGCCGGACTTGAACTCCTGGATCTTGTACGGCCCGGTCACCACCGGGGCCTTGTCGTACTTCTCCTTGGTGTCGCCCTTCTGGGAGACGATGGCGTACCCCGTCATGGCGAGGGCGTACGGCAGGTCGGGGTGCGGGCTCTTGAACTTGAGGACGACCGTTTTCTCGTCCGGCGTCTCCAGGATGCTGTCCGGCAGGTGCTTGCCCTTGAACGGGCCGTCCGGCAGCAGCTTGCGGTAGTCGGTACCCGGGGTGTCGGCCAGCCACTGCTGGAGGTACGGCGGGCCCTGGTTGATGAACGACGCGAACTGCCGCTCGAAGGTGTGGCGGACGTCGGCCGAGGTGATCGCCGAGCCGTCCTGGAACTTGATGCCGTCCTTGAGCGTGAACTTCCAGGTCTTGCCGCCGTCCGTGGTCGTCCCGGAGTCGGTGGCGAGGTCGCCGACGACCTCGTGCTTGCTGCCGTCGTTGCTGGTCGCCTTGTAGCCGGTCAGTCCTCTGTGCAGCAGCTGGGAGACCGACATCTCGTCCTGGACGTAGATCTGGGCCGGGTCCAGGTGGGCGTAACTGTCGCGGGCCAGCACCGAGATGGTGCCGCCGCTCTTGGCTCCGGGTACCTCGGCCGCGGGCCCCTTGGAGGCGGCCGCGTCCCCGAACTCGATCGCCGACTGCTGTCGCTCGGCGTTCTCCTGCTGTTCCTTGTCGTTGCCACCGCCCTTGCTGCCTCCCTCGCTGCACCCGGTCAGCACGAGTGCGCCGGCCGCGAGCACCGAGATTGCCGCGTATGTGTGGCGTCCGCCCCTACTCATCACTCAGTTTCCACCCATCTGTGTGTCACCAGTGCGTGCGAAGGAAGTGCTGTGCCAAGTGCCGTGTGCCAAGTGCCGTGTGCCAAGTGCCATGTGCCAAGTGCCGACCAGTGCGTCAACGCGCCGTCTTGGGGTCGAAGGCGTCCCTGACCGAGTCCCCGAGCAGGTTGAACGCGACGACGAAGATGATCATCGAGATGCCCGGGAAGAACATGTAGGTGATGTCGTTCTGCATCACGAGCTCGGTGGACGCCTTGGAGAACATCTGCCCCCAGTCCGGCGTGGGTTCGACGATGCCCACGCCCAGAAAGCTCAGACCGGCCTCCGCGGTCACGAAGTTGGGGAGCATGTACGTCCCCTGCACGAGGATCGGCGTGACCACGTTCGGCAGGATCTCCTTGCGGATGATCCGCGCCGGCGGGGCCCCGCTGACCTTGGCCGCCTCGATGAACTCCCGTTCCCGCAGGGCGAGTGTGGTCCCTCTGAGGATCCGTCCGAGGCTCATCCAGCCCAGGAACCACATCACCAGGATGAGAGCGACGACCCGGACGTAGACGGGTGTCTCGTCACGCGGGCTGACGAAGAGGGAGACCACGACCGGCATGCTGGCGATGAAGAACAGTTGGGCCGGGAAGGCGAGCAGGAAGTCGATGACCCGGCTGATCCAGTAGTCCGTCTTGCCGCCGAGGTAGCCGGCCGTGACGCCCAGGATGATGCCGGTGAGCACGGCCGCGAGGGTGACCGCGACCGCGATCCCGAGCGAGGTCCGGATGCCGTAGAGCAGCTTGGTGAAGACGTCGTAGCCGTTGCCCGGTTCGAGGCCGAACCAGAACTCGCCGCTGATCCCGCCGTTGGGCTGCACCGGCACGCCCGCGCTGTCGAACAGCTCGGGGCGTTCGTCGGCGTACACCGTGTACGGGTTCTTGCCGTACAGCCAGGAGATCACCGGCGCGAGCAGGCCGATCAGGAAGAAGAAGACGACGACGTACGCCGAGATCACGCCGGTGCGGTCGCGCTTGAAGCGGATCCACATCAGCTGGCCGGGCGAACGCCCGATGAGCTGCTCGTCCTCGCCCTTCGCGGTCGGCGGTGGTTCGCCGTCCGCGATGACCGAGGTGCCGCCACCCTCAATACCGATAGGACTCGTCACGTTTCGCCCGTTTCGCTGGTATGGGTATGCCAAAGCGAGGCGTACGGAACTCCGCAGCCGGACGCGCGTAGGAGGTGCGTGCCCTCTTCCTCCGACACCCCTGACGGAGGATCAGGCAACCCCCTGTTGCTCGTGAGTCGGACACTGTCCCCACAGTGCGAGACCCATTGACCCGAGCGCTGCGGCTAACTATCTGCCATGAGCCAACTACCGACCACCGTCAGTAAATCTCAATTCAGTCACAGCTGGCTCGTAGACCTTCCAAAATCCGGACAAAGTGTTGGGTCGGAGAACGTCGCGAAACGGACGTGTTACATGGCTATCGGGCGAGGATCTCCGCATTTCGGACAGGACACCGGTTCTCGGCCACCGGAAAAGGGGTTGCAAAAAAGCCCGGGCTCCCCCATGACGGGGGAGCCCGGGCTCACATGTCCGATACTCAGCCGTGCTTGGCGCGGCTCGCGGCGCGGGCGCGCTCGCGGGCGTCCAGGTTCACCTTGCGGATGCGGACCGCCTCCGGGGTGACCTCGACGCACTCGTCGTCGCGGCAGAACTCCAGGGACTGCTCCAGCGACAGCTTGCGCGGCGGGACGATCGACTCGGCCACATCGGCCGTGGACGACCGCATGTTGGTGAGCTTCTTCTCCTTGGTGATGTTGACGTCCATGTCGTCGGAGCGCGAGTTCTCGCCGACGATCATGCCCTCGTACACCTCGGTGCCGGGCTCGGTGAAGAGCACGCCGCGCTCCTGGAGGTTCGTCATCGCGAACGCGGTGACGGCACCGGCGCGGTCGGCGACCAGCGAGCCGTTGTTGCGGGTCTGCAGCGTGCCGAACCAGGGCTCGTGGCCCTCGTGGATGGAGTGGCCGATGCCGGTGCCGCGGGTCTGGGTGAGGAACTCGGTCCGGAACCCGATGAGACCACGGGACGGAACGACGAACTCCATGCGGACCCAGCCGGACCCGTGGTTGGACATGTTGTCCATCCGGCCCTTGCGGACACCCATGAGCTGCGTGACGGCGCCCATGTGCTCCTCGGGCACGTCGATGGTCATGCGCTCGACGGGCTCGTAGACCTTGCCGTCGACGTCCTTGGTGACGACCTGCGGCTTGCCGATGGTCAGCTCGAAGCCCTCGCGGCGCATCTGCTCGACCAGGATGGCCAGCGCCAGCTCACCACGGCCCTGCACCTCCCAGGCGTCGGGGCGCTCGGTGTCCAGGACCCGGAGGCTGACGTTACCGATCAGCTCACGGTCGAGGCGGTCCTTGACCTGGCGGGCGGTGACCTTGCGGTCCTTCACCGCCGACTTGGCGTCGGCGCCCTTGCCGGTGCCGCCGCGGCCGACCAGCGGCGAGGTGTTGGTGCCGATGGTCATGGAGATCGCGGGCTCGTCGACCGTGATCAGGGGCAGCGGGATCGCGTTCTCGGGGTCGGCGAGGGTCTCGCCGATCATGATGTCCGGGATACCGGCGACGGCACAGATGTCACCGGGGCCGGCCTTCTCGGCGGGCTTGCGCGTCAGCGCCTCGGTCATCATCAGCTCGGAGATCCGCACGTTGCTGACGGACCCGTCGCGCTTCATCCACGCGACCGTCTGGCCCTTCTTCAGCTCGCCCTGGTGGACGCGGAGCAGGGCGATACGGCCGAGGAAGTTGTCGGCGTCGAGGTTCGTCACATGCGCCTGGAGCGGGGCGGTCTCGTCGTAGGTCGGGGCCGGGATGTGCTCGAGGATGGTCGAGAAGAACGGCTCGAGGCTGGTCGAGTCGGTCGGTACGGTCCCGTCCTCGGGCTTGGTGAGGGACGCGATGCCGTCACGGCCACAGGCGTAGACGATCGGGAACTCGATCTGCTCCTCGTCGGCGTCCAGGTCGAGGAAGAGGTCGTACGTCTCGTTGACGACCTCGTCGATCCGGGCGTCGGGCCGGTCCGTCTTGTTGATGCAGAGGATGATCGGCAGGCGGGCCTGGAGGGCCTTGCGCAGCACGAAGCGGGTCTGCGGGAGCGGGCCCTCGGAGGCGTCGACGAGCAGCACGACACCGTCGACCATGGACAGCCCTCGCTCGACCTCACCACCGAAGTCGGCGTGGCCGGGGGTGTCGATGATGTTGATGGTGATGACGTCCCCCCCGTCCTTGGGGTGGTACTTCACCGCCGTGTTCTTGGCGAGGATCGTGATGCCCTTCTCACGCTCCAGGTCGTTCGAGTCCATCATGCGGTCGTCGACGGAGTCGAGCTGGTGGGCGGCGAAGGCGCCGGCCTGCTTCAGCATGCCGTCGACGATGGTGGTCTTGCCGTGGTCGACGTGGGCGACGATAGCGACGTTGCGGATGTCGTGGCGCGTGGCCATATTGCGGCGTACTCCCGGAGTGTGAGGACGGCTCTCGCGTACATCTGTGTTACGCGGGCCCTGCCGGGCTTGACACGCCACGGCCTTACCCCATGGTACGTGGCCGTTGCCACTGGGGCTCGCCGGGATATGTCGACGCAGGTGGGAGGCTGTTTTCCGCCTCCGCCGCCCCTACCCGTCCCATCCTTCTGGGGCTCCGCCCCAGACCCCGCTCCTCAAACGCCGGAGGGGCTGGATGTTCAGCCCGTCCTGCGTTTGAGGACGAGGCCCCTTCAGGGCCGAAGCGGGGGTCTGGGGGCGGCGGCAGCCCCCAGGGATGGGACGGGTAGGGGCGGCGGGGGCGAGGAAGGTCAGTTGGTCGAGGCGCTCGGCGACGGCTTCATGCCCTTCTTCAGGAAGCCCATGTCCTCGTACACCGGCGTGCCGAAGCCGAAGGCGCCGGCGTTGGCGACACTCGTCCTCGCCGCCGTCAGCTGGGGCCGCTGGAAGAGCGGAATGGACCCGGCCGCCGCCCAGATACGGGAGTCGGCCTTACGGATCAAGGAGCGGGACTCGGACTCGTCGAGCGTGCCGATCGCCTGGTCGAAGAGCTGATCCACCTGGTCGGTACCGACCCGCGTGTAGTTCTGCTCGACGTTCAGCGAGCCGTCGGCGGCCGGCACCGGCTTGGCGTAGATGGGACGGGCGTCGGTGGCGGGGTAGGCGGACGCGGGCCAGGAGTAGAGGGCAAGGTCGTACTGGCCGGACGCGATGTGGTCCTTGAAGTAGCTCTCGTCCGCGACCTTGGTGATCTCGGTACGGATACCGATCCGCTCCAGCATCAGCCCGATCCGGTCCGCGACCGTCCGCAACGTCTGCGAGCCCTCCCCCTCCGGCACCACGAACCGCAGCGTCAGCGCCTTGCCGTCCTTGGCCAGCGGCCGCGCCGCCGCACCCGCCGGCGCCGGGGTGCCCTGCGGGGCGTACGCGCCGGGCGCCCCGCCCTGCTGCAGCTGCTTGTTGCCGTACTGCTTCCCGTCCTGGGCGAGGTGCCGCCCGCCTTCCTTGTCGGCGTCCCCCGCCTTGTTGTCCTCGCCGACGATGTACGTCCCGTCGTCCTCGGACTCGGAATCGGACTCGGAACTGGAATCGGACTTGGACTTGGACTTGGGCTCCGACTGGGACTCGGAGTCCTTCCCGCCCTTCTCTCCCCTGTCGCCCTTCTGCCCCTTCTCGGCCTCCTCTTCCTTCTGCCCCTTCTCGGCCTTCTTCCCCTCGCTCCCCGCCGCCTTCTCCCCCTTCTCCTTCTTCGCCCCCTCCTTGACCGGCCCACCCGGCACCCATCCCGCGTCCGCGAGCAGCGCCTGCGCCTCCGCCATGTCCTGGCCGCCGATCGCCCCGCTGTTGTCCGCGTACGCGGCCTGGCCGGAGAGGGCGAGATGGCTGCCGACCGGCTTGGCGGGGAGGCCGAGCGGGGACAGGACCAGCTTGGCCAGTTCCTCGCGGTCGAGTGCGCGGGCCACGCCCCGCCGTACCCGCTCGTCGGCGAGCGGACCCTCGGCGCCGTTGAGGGCGAGCTGGGTGTACGCCGGTTCCAGGGACTTGCGTACCTCGAAGCCGCGGAACTTCTCCTGGTCCCGTCGCTGCGCGGCGGTGAGCCTGCTCCGGTCGGGGCCCATCAGCGGTGAGCCGCCGGCACTGGCCGTCGGTGGCTTCGGGCGCGGGGCGGCGATCGCGATGCGCCGGGCCGCGGCGGGGTCGATCTCGGCCAGGTCGAGGTCCCCGACGGCCAGTGCGGCGGCCCGCTGGTCGCGCGGCACGGTCCGCAGGACGATCTCGTTCAGCTTGGCGGGCTCCCCCCACCAGCGGGGGTTGCGGGTGAGCGTGACCTCATCGGCCTCGCGGTCGATCTTCTGCACGGTGAACGGCCCGGCGCTGACCTTGAGCTTGCGCCGCGCCCCGTCGTTGAACGAGTCCGGCGTGCCCATGACCTCCTTCGGGTACAGCGGCGAGAACAGCGACCGCCAGTCGGCGTACGTCCGCGCGAAGGTGACCCGGACCTCCAGGTCGTTGTCGCCGCGCTCGATCTTCTCGATGCGGTCGTAGCCGGCGTTGCGGGCGGTCCAGTAGGCGCTGTCCTTGCCGGACAGGGCCCGCCACTGGGCGGCGAAGTCGGCGGCGCCGATCTCGCGGCCGTCGCTCCAGACGGCCTGCTGGTTGAGCTTGTACAGGACGACCTGCTTGGGCTCGGTCTCGACGATCTTGGCGGATTCGAGGTAGTTCGCGTTGCGCTCGGGGCGCCCGCTCGCGTCGAGCCGGAACATCGACGGCAGCGTGGCCTGCGCGATCCGGTTCGTGGTGGTGTCGGCGTCCGACTGGAAGGTGTTCAGCGTCTCCGGCAGGGCGTCCACGGCCCACCGCAGGGTGCCGCCGTCGGCGATCTGTGCCCGGCCGGCCGGGGCGATGTCCTGCCCGGCCAGCGGCTTTCCGGCCGGATCCGGGTCGCTGCAGCCGGCCAGTGCGGGCATCGCGAGCGCACCCGCGATGAGGAAGGTGGCCGAGCGCATGACCGCGCTGCGGCCAGGCCTGGGTCCGACACCGACGTGGGACATCTCAGGTACCTCCGGGGAGCGGCTCCCGCCGGTGACAATAAGTGCGTTTTGATCACGTTTGGCGGTATTTTGGAGCTGATCTGATCTAAGGCACCCACTGAAGAGGAAAGGGTTTGCCAGGCGGAGACGACACGGCGGCGAGGGCCTGCAAGGCCACCCGTGCGGAGCAACGCACTCCTCGCGACCTTTTCGGCTCCCCGGCGTACACAGAGCGCGTGCGGGCGTGCAATGGAGGCGCGCAATCCGCCAATCGCTGCACATCCCTTCACAGCGATAGGTGTGACGCGCAACACTCGCAGGCGCATGAACGTTGCCACCCAGGGCCGAAGGGCCCACGGAAGTGAGGTCACGTCATGTCCGTGCAAGACGACCTGACAGCTGTCCAGCGCTGCCTCGACGACCTGGCCCGGTCCGTGAGCCGGCTGGAGAAGCAGCTGGGCACCGGCGGAATCGAGATGCGCCGCGTCCGCACCGACGCCAACCATCTGCGCGAGAGCGTCGCGCTGCTGAGGGACGCCGCCGCGTCCCCCGCCACACAGCGCAAACCGGAACTCGTCACCATCCCCGACACGCCGTATGACGACTCTCTGTGGATCGACACGGATGACGAGGGTCTCGGCGCCCGGGACCGCCGCGCCCCCTGATCCCACCCCCTGACCCGACCGGAGTCATGCATTGGCCACTGGTACGGAACCCCATCTGAACAGCGGCGGCGTACACACCGGTACGCGCGCCGCGATCTCCGCCCCGCACCTGCGGACCGACCGCTGGTGGCTGGCCCCCGCCGCCACCGCGGCCGGTCTGCTCGCGTTCATCGTGTACTCCACGTGGCGGGCCTTCGCCAACGCGGACTACTACGCGGCGCCGTACGTCTCCCCGTTCTACTCGCCCTGTCTGGCGGAGAACTGCGAGCCCATGCGCGCCGGGCCGAACTGGGAGCTCTTCGGGAGCTGGTGGGGCATCTCCCCCGCGATCATCATCCTGATCTTCCCGCTCGGCTTCCGCCTGACCTGCTACTACTACCGCAAGGCCTACTACCGCGGCTTCTGGATGTCGCCCCCGGCCTGCGCGGTGGCGGAGCCGCACAAGAAGTACTCCGGTGAGACCCGCTTCCCGCTGATCCTGCAGAACATCCACCGGTACTTCTTCTACGCCGCGCTCCTGGTCGCCGGGATCCTCACGTACGACACGGTGCTCGCCTTCCGCGACGAGAACTACGAGTGGGGCCACATGGGCCTCGGCACCCTCGTGTTCCTGGTCAACATCGTGCTGATCTGGGCGTACACCCTGTCCTGTCACTCCTGCCGGCACATCGTGGGCGGCAAGCTCAAACACTTCTCCAAACACCCGGTGCGCTACCGGATGTGGCAGTGGATCGGGAAGCTCAACGCCCGCCACATGCTGCTCGCCTGGGCGTCGCTGGTGAGCGTGGCGCTCGCCGACTTCTACGTCTATCTCGTCGCGTCCGGGGTCTTCGACGATCCGCGCTTCTTCTAGATTGAGTGGGGACTGAAACCAATGTCCGTGGTCGAACGGCAGGAGTGGGACGTCGTCGTGGTCGGCGCCGGGGGCGCGGGCCTGCGTGCGGCGATCGAGGCGCGGGAGCGGGGCGCCCGTACGGCCGTGATCTGCAAGTCGCTGTTCGGCAAGGCGCACACGGTGATGGCCGAGGGCGGTATCGCGGCGGCCATGGCCAACGCCAACGAGCACGACAACTGGCAGGTCCACTTCCGCGACACCATGCGCGGCGGCAAGTTCCTCAACCAGTGGCGGATGGCCGAGCTGCACGCGCAGGAGGCACCGGACCGGGTGTGGGAGCTGGAGACCTGGGGGGCGCTCTTCGACCGTACGAAGGACGGCCGTATCTCCCAGCGCAACTTCGGCGGCCATGAGTACCCGCGCCTCGCGCACGTCGGCGACCGCACCGGACTGGAGCTGATCCGCACGCTCCAGCAGAAGATCGTCTCGCTCCAGCAGCAGGACAAGAAGGAGACCGGCGACTACGAGTCCCGCCTGAAGATCTACCAGGAGTGCACGGTCACCCGGATCCTGAAGGACGGCAGCCGGGTCTCGGGGGTCTTCGCCTACGAGCGCGAGACCGGCCGCTTCTTCGTCCTGGACGCCCCCGCCGTGGTGATCGCGACGGGCGGCATCGGCAAGTCCTTCAAGGTGACGTCGAACTCGTGGGAGTACACCGGCGACGGCCATGCGCTGGCGCTGCTCGCGGGCGCTCCCCTGCTCAACATGGAGTTCGTGCAGTTCCATCCGACGGGCATGGTCTGGCCGCCGTCGGTGAAGGGCATCCTGGTCACGGAGTCGGTGCGCGGCGACGGAGGGGTGCTGCGCAACTCCGAGGGCAAGCGGTTCATGTTCGACTACATCCCCGACGTCTTCAAGGAGAAGTACGCCCAGTCGGAGGAGGAGGGCGACCGCTGGTACGAGGACCCGGACAACAACCGGCGGCCTCCGGAGCTGCTCCCGCGTGACGAGGTGGCGCGGGCGATCAACGCCGAGGTGAAGGCGGGTCGGGGCTCCCCGCACGGCGGGGTCTTCCTGGACGTGTCCACCCGGATGCCGGCGGAGGTCATCCGCCGTCGACTGCCCTCCATGTACCACCAGTTCAAGGAGCTGGCGGACGTGGACATCACGGCGGAGGCGATGGAGGTCGGGCCGACCTGTCACTACGTCATGGGCGGCATCGCGGTCGCGTCGGACACGGCGGCGGCGCGCGGGGTGCCGGGCCTGTACGCGGCCGGAGAGGTGGCGGGCGGGATGCACGGCTCCAACCGCCTCGGCGGGAACTCCCTCTCCGACCTGCTGGTCTTCGGCCGCCGGGCGGGCTGGCACGCCGCCGAGTACGCGGCCGCGCAGGCCTTTCAACGCCCCGAGGTCAGCGATATGCAGGTCGACACGGCGGCCGCGGAGGCGCTGCGGCCCTTCTCAGCGGAGGGTCCCGCCGGGGGCCCGGACGACGGGCGCCCGCCGGAGAACCCGTACACCCTCCACCAGGAACTCCAGCAGACGATGAACGACCTCGTCGGCATCATCCGCCGCGAGGCCGAGATGGAGCAGGCGCTGCAGAAGCTGGCGGACCTGCGCGTACGCGCCCGCCGGGCCGGCGTCGAGGGCCACCGTCAGTTCAACCCCGGCTGGCACCTCGCGCTCGACCTGCGCAACATGCTGCTGGTCAGCGAGTGCGTGGCACGGGCGGCGCTGGAGCGCACGGAGTCACGCGGCGGCCACACCCGCGAGGACCATCCGACGATGGACCGCAAGTGGCGCAACATCAACCTGCTGTGCCGACTGGCCGACCCGACGGGCGGCCTCGCGGCCACCGACCCCGAAGGCGGCCAGATCACCCTGCTGCGTGAGACCACCGACCCCGTCCGTCAGGACCTGCTGGCTCTCTTCGACAAGGAGGAGCTGGTCAAGTACCTCGCCGAAGAGGAGCTGTACCAGTGAGCAGCTATGAGGCCCGCTTCAAGGTGTGGCGGGGCGATGTGCAGGGCGGCGGCCTGGAGGACTTCAAGGTCGAGGTGAACGACGGTGAGGTGGTCCTCGACATCATCCACCGCCTCCAGGCCACCCAGGCCCCCGACCTGGCCGTCCGCTGGAACTGCAAGGCGGGCAAGTGCGGTTCGTGCTCCGCGGAGATCAACGGGCGTCCGCGGCTGATGTGCATGACGCGGATGTCGGTGTTCACCCGGGAGGAGACGATCACGGTGACGCCGCTGCGGGCGTTCCCGGTGGTCCGCGATCTCGTCACGGACGTCAACTTCAACTACGCCAAGGCGCGCGAGGTCCCGTCCTTCGTGCCGCCGGAGGGGCTGGCCCCGGGCGAGTACCGCATGATGCAGGAGGACGTGGACCGCTCCCAGGAGTTCCGCAAGTGCATCGAGTGCTTCCTGTGCCAGGACACCTGCCATGTCGTCCGCGACCACGAGGAGAACAAGCCGGCGTTCGCGGGCCCGCGCTTCCTGATGCGCGTCGCCGAACTCGACATGCACCCCCTGGACGCGGCCGCCGAGTCGGGCCTGGACCGCAAGGCCACGGCCCAGGACGAACACGGCCTCGGCTACTGCAACATCACCAAGTGCTGCACGGAGGTCTGCCCCGAGGGCATCAAGATCACGGACAATGCGCTGATTCCCTTGAAGGAACGGGCGGTCGACCGTAAGTACGACCCGCTCGTGTGGCTGGGGAACAAGATCAAGCGGCGGACTTCGCCGGGCGGGTAACCCCCTTCCCGGAGCCACCGCGCAGTCCGGTGACTCCTCGCTGGTCCGGTCGCGCCCCGGCATTCCTGCTCATACGCTCCGAAATGTGACGCCATCCTTGATACGGGGCCGCCCCCGGCGTGGTACCTCGCGCATATCGGTGCGGGTGCTGCTCGCGCTGGTGGGCGGGCTGGTCGGGGTGGTGTGGCTGGTGTTGCCCGGGGTGACGGTCGGTGATGGGGGCGCGGCCGCGGGCGGGCCGGACCGGGCTGTCGCCGGTGCGGTGGCTCAGGGGGAGGACAAGGGGACCTCGGACGTCGATCTGGTGATGCCGGGGCTGGCCGTGGTCGCGGCGGCGGTGCTCGCCGGATACGGGCTCATGCGGCGCAGACGGCGGGCGCGGGGGCGTACGACACCCGGTGGAGCGCCGGTTCAGGTCGCCGAGCCGCCCGTCGGGGAACTCGACGAGCGGGCTCGGGCTCTGCTGGTCGAGGCGGACGACTGGGTGCGGGTCAGTGGGGAGGAGCTGGGCTTTGTCGAGGGGAGGTTCGAGGGGGAGGACCTCGCGCACCTTGAGGCGGTCGAGTACGGGGAAGTGATCGAGCCCCTCGCTCGGGCCCTGAGCGACGCCGCGGGCGAGTTGACGGTCGCCTTTCGGATGCGGTGGCAGTACGAGGGCGGGGTGCCGAAGGAGGGTGCGGCCCGGCGGCACGCGCTCGCCGGGATCGTCGGGCGGTGTCAGGAGGCGGGGCGGCTGCTGGATGCTCAGGCCGCCGCGTTCGATCAGGTGCGGGGGCTGGAGCAGGGCCTGGGCGGGGGGCTGGGCCAGGCCCTGGTCGTCGCCGAGGGACGGTTCCGGGCGCTGGCCGGGCGGACCGGGGGTGCCGGCGCGACTCTGCGCGGGCTGGGCGAGCGGTACGCCCCCTCCGCCACCGCCGCCGTCGCGGGCCATGTCGAGCAGGCCAAGGACCGGCTGGTGTTCGCCACGACGCGTCTCAACCACGCCCGCCAGTCCGCCGACCTGGGCGACAACGAACGGGCGGCGGGCCACTTGCGTGCCGCCGAGGGGGCCATCGCCCAGGCCGCCATCTTCGTCGAGGCAGTCGAACGGCTCGCCGGTGATCTCGCCACGGCCTCGGCGCTGGTGCCGACCGCGCTGACCGGCGGTGAGGTGGAGATCGCCGGGGCGCGGGAGTCGCTCGCGGGGGTGGGAGACCCGTACGTGGACGTCCCTCCCGGCGAGCTGCGCGCCCGGGTCGCCCACGCCGACCTCGCCCTGGCCGGCGTACGCGAAGAGCTGACCTCGGGGCGGCCGTACGACCCCCTGGACCTGCTGCGGCGGATCGTGCGGGCCGTCGGGCCCGTCGCCGTGGGGCGGGCCGGGGTGATTCCGGCCGCCGCGCTGGTCTGCGCGCGCGGTGCGGTCGGCGGTGCGGACGATGTCGTCGCGACGCACCGGGCGGCGGTGGGGAGTGAGGCGCGCACCCGGCTGGCGGAGGCCCGGCGCCTGCTCGCTCCCCCGGTGTCCGCCCCGGCCGGCCGAGCGCCACGCCCGGAACTCGCCGACCTCCTCGCGGCCGACGCCCTGGCCCAACAGGCCCACGACCTGGCCGAACAGGACATCCGCGTCCACGGCCACCCCGTCGACAGCCCCGCCGAGGACGTCAACGGCCTCGCCGGAGCCCTTCTCGGCGGCGTCCTGGCCGGCGGGTCCCCGGCCGGCTTCGGCGGACCGCGCACCCGGGGCCGACGCGGAGGCGCGCCCCCTGTGTGAACGAACTCGCGGACACCGACGGCGAGAAGCCCCCACCGGGGCCACCCGCACCCGACGACGAAAGCCGCACGGGCAGTGCGGGTGGGAAACACCTCCGGCCGAAGGCGAAGCCGAGGCCGGACGTCGCCACTCAGAACAGGCTCAGCAAGGCCTCCGCCGGGTCCGCCACCCCGTTCTCGCCGTCCGGCAGCGGCAGTTCGAACCACACCGTCTTGCCGCGCGGCGTCCGGCGGGAGCCCCACGCGGCGCTGAGCAGGCCGACCAGTTGCAGCCCACGCCCGCCCTCGTCCGTGTCACGGGCTCGGCGGCGGCGCGGCTGGACCAGGCCGGAGTCCCAGACCTCGCAGACCAGTGTGCGGTCCAGCAGCAGCCTCAGCCTGATGTCGCCCTCGCCGTAGCGCAGGGCGTTCGTGACCAGTTCGCTGACCAGCAGCTCCGTGGTGTCGACCAGGGGTTCGAGGTCCCACGACAGCAGCTGGCCGCGGGCGTACTCACGGGCGCGGCCCACGCTGCGCGGCTCGCGGGGCAGGGTCCAGTCGCCGACCGACTCGGCGGGCAGCCCCTGGACACGTGCCATCAGCAGCGCGATGTCGTCCTCGCCGTGGTGGCTGTCGAGGGTGTTGAGGACGTGGTCGCAGACGTCCTCCAGCGGGCGGGTCGGGTCGGTGAGCGTGCCGACGAAGGCTTGCAGGCCCTCGTCCAGGGGGTGGTCGCGGGACTCGACCAGGCCGTCCGTGTAGAGGGCCAGCAGCGCGCCCTCCGGGAGTTCGACTTCCACCTCCTCGAACGGCTCCCCGCCCACACCCAGTGGCATCCCCGGCGGCACGTCGAGCATCAGCGCGTCCTCGCCGGGTTCGACGAGGACCGGCGGCAGATGACCGGCGTTCGCGAAGGTGCAGCGGCGTGTGACGGAGTCGTAGACCGCGTACACGCAGGTCGCGAGGTACACCTCGGACAGGTCCGCCTCCCGGGGCCGGCGGGCCGCGCGGGTGGCCTGCTGGACGCCGCCGGGGGCGCCGAGGCCGCGGGCGATCTCGTCCAGCGCCGAGAGGACCTCGGCCGGTTCGAGGTCCAGCAACGCCAGCGTCCGTACGGCGGAACGGAGTTCGCCCATCGCCACGGCCGCGCGCAGGCCCCGTCCCATGACGTCCCCGACGACCAACGCCGTGCGGTGGCCGGGGAGTTCGATGACGTCGAACCAGTCGCCGCCCACCTCACTGGGCCGGTCGGAGGAGGAGTTGCCCGGCAGATAGCGGCAGGCGATGTCCAGGCCGGACGCGACCGGGTCCCCCGGCGGCAGCAGGGACCGTTGCAGTATCAGCGCGCGTTCGTGCTCGCGCCGGTACAGGCGGGCGTTGTCGATGCACACCGCCGCACGCGCGGCCAGCTCCACCGCGAGATCGCGGTCCCGGTCACCGAACGGCTCACTCCCCTTCGTACGGGCGAACTGCGCCAGTCCTACGACCGTGTCGTGGGCGACCATCGGCACCGCGAGCGTGGACTGCACGAGGCCGCCCTCCTCGCCGGGCACGTACTGCGGCCGGGCGGTGCGCAGGGCGTCCGCGCAGGGCGAGTTGAACGGGTAGTGGTGGACGGCGCCGACCGCGACGGGGACGCCACCGCCGACGAAGGGCGCGTCGGAGACGGCGCTGGAGAAGGCGACACGGCGCAGTTCCGCGCTGCCGTCGGCGAGGCCGGGCGGGGTCTCGTCGCCGGCCAGCAGCCCCTGGTAGAGGTCGACCGTGGCCAGGTCGCAGAAGCCGGGGACCACGACGTCGAGGAGTTCGCGGGCCGTGGTCTCCAGGTCGAGGGAGTTGCCGATGCGGGCGCCGGCCTCGTTCAGCAGGGCGAGATTGCGCCGGGCGGCGGCGGCCTCGCGGGCGGCGGCGCGACGGGCGGTGATGTCGGTTCCGAGCCAGGCGATGCCGATGGGGCGGCCGCTGCCGCTGTGCACCCGGTAGAGGAAGACGGACCAGTGGCGGCGCTCGTCGGAGCCGGGCACAAACCCGGTGACGTGCATGTCCGTGATGGAG
The DNA here is from genome assembly GCF_041261225.1 of Streptomyces sp. V4I8. Taxonomy (GTDB): domain Bacteria; phylum Actinomycetota; class Actinomycetes; order Streptomycetales; family Streptomycetaceae; genus Streptomyces. Next base: position 6,589,007 of record NZ_JBGCCN010000001.1, on the reverse strand, counting down.
TCGCCGCTCTCCAGGACGCGGCGCAGGGTCGCCGCGACGCGGTCGGCCTCGGGGCGCGGCAGATAGTCGTGGACGCCTCGGCCGCGATGGTCGTCGGGGGTGCCGCCGAAGAGGGAGGCGAACCGGTGGTTGGCGCGGCGCACCCGCAGGTCGGGGTCGATCAGCAGGAAACCGAACGGAGATTGACCGAATATCGCCTGCGAGGCGGCGAGGTCGGTCTCCATCCGACGGAGTGTGCGGACATCGACGACGATGCAGACGGCGGCCTTCTCCCCGTCCTCGGTCCGCGTCGGCATGACGTACACCTCGGCGAGCCCGTCCTGACCGCGCCGTCCGTCCGCGCCGTCCGGCGTCCGGAAGGGGACCACGCCGGTCCACTCCCGTCCGTCCAGGATCTCGGCCATCTTGCGCTGGCCCTGCTCGCGCAGGTCCGGGTCGATGAACGCCTCGATGGGGTCCATGCCGACGGCACGCTCGGCCGGGATGCCGAAGAGCTGTTCGGCGCGCAGGCTCCACTGCTCGACCAGGCCGTCGGGGCCGATCGAGAAGGACGCGACCTTGATGTAGTCGTAGATCGAGCCGGGCGGGCTGCTCTGCCAGACCGGGTCGCCGGGGCGGGGCTCGTCGAAGGCGAAACCGGGGTCGCGAGAGGCGGAGGCGTCCGAGGCGAACGGACCCCGGGAGTCGCTTGTGCCGGTGTCGCCGGAGGCCTGTGTGTCGTGAGAGGCGCGTGTGGTGCGTGTGCCGTGGGAATCGCCGTGAGCGGCCTCTGTGCCGTAGGCCCGCTCCCCCGCGGTCTTCCGCCTCGCGCCGTCCGACGGGTCCTCAAACTCCGTGGCCTTCGCTGGTATCTCGCTCACGCGAACCGTCCCCTCCAGCTCACCGCGTCCGGCACCGGTCACCGGCGGCGGCTGCCCGCAGTATCCAGCACTACGGCCCCGCACAACACGGTGTTCACGATCACAGCACGTTCCCGATGGTTTTCGGTCCCCGCCGCGGAAACACTTCCAGTCTTCTAACCAGCTGACACGCAGTCGAATCACGCGTTTCGACAACCGCCACTGGCCTGAACCAGTCGGTCGACAGGCCGGGGGCGGGCGTACACCGCCACGGTCACTCCGGCACCGCGAGCTCGAACCACACGGTCTTCCCGGTGTTCCGGCCCGGCCGGGTACCCCATCGGCGCGAGGAATGCGCCACGAGCTGGAGTCCGCGGCCGCTCTCGTCCTCGAGGTGGGCGACACGTTCGCGGGGTGGGTCCGGGAGGGGGTCGGAGACCTCGACCAGAAGGACGCCGTCGAGGTCGGCGGGGCGTACCAGGCGTACGCCGATGGGCCCCGTGGCGTGTCGCAGGGAGTTGGTCACCAGCTCGCTGACCAGCAGCACCGCGAGATCGGCCAGGCTGTCGAGGTCCCAGTCACGCAGCCGGCCACGCACGGCGGCCCGCGCCGCGCGCACCGCGCCCGCCTCCGCGGGAAAGGTCCACTCGGCGCAGCCGCCATCGGTGTCGATCACGCCGATCACTTCCCAGGCCAGCGGGTTCACACATGTCCGGTTTCGCAGGGTTAGTGACCACATACCCGATATTCGGGGGGCGGTACCGTACCGCAGGGAAGGCAGGCGACAGGGTAGGAATCCGGGAAGTCTCCTCAGGAACGAAGCCGCCCCGCCACCTCCCGGACCGCCGGCACATCCTGGTCCAGCCAGTCCACGTCCCAGAGTTCCCCGGCCTCAAGCCAGCGCAGCGCGTCGTGGTCCTGGAGGGGCTCGGGTTCCCCGGAACCGGCAAGGAGTCGGACCGTCCACACGTGCAGGACGTAGGGGGGCTTCAGGGGCCACGCCCCCGGCACACGCTCGATCACTTCGGCGTCCACGCCGAGTTCCTCCCGCAGCTCCCGCACGAGCGCCGCCTCGGGCGTCTCGCCGGGCTCCACCTTGCCTCCGGGCAACTCCCAGCGTCCGGCCAGCTCCTCGGGGGCGCTGCGGCGCGCCGCGAGCAGGCGGCCCCCCTCCAACAGCGCGGCGCCGACCACGATCCGTTCCGTCATGCGCCGGAGCCTAAGCGCTCCGCTCGCCGGGCCGATATGCGGCTGCGCCGCGGGGCCGCGACACGCCGTCCTTCGAGTGCGGCGCCATCAAGGCTGATCGCGCCCCGCGGCGGAGCCGCGTAGCGACATAGCCCCGCGCCCCTTCGGGGCGCACCGAAAGCCCTTGCGTCAGTGGTCCGCGCTGTCGCCGTTCTGCGCGAGCCGCTCGACCCAGTACAGCTGCTTGTGTCCGCGACCGTCGAGGCTGTCCGCGATCTTCTGGGCCTCCGCCCGAGTCGCGTACCGGCCGACGCGGTAGCGATTGCCGTTGTCGTCCTGCCGAATCACGAGCCAAGGGAGAGTGATCGTGCTGTCGTTCATCGCGCCCCACCGCTCCTTCCCGCCCACGACCGCCCGAGTCCCGCTCGCGGCCTGTGCCGTGCCCCACCCGCTAAGGAAACCGCAATCCGCATATGCCCGAGCCTACGCCTAACCTTTACGCTGCGAATACGGCTTTTCACAAAGAGGTACGCAACCAGCCAAGTCGCAGGGGGCGCACGGCATCGAATGCGCCGTGCGGAGACGTCGATGCATCCGGTCACGGGCATACCGCACACGCCGGTGACGACCTGCGAAAACGGCCAGATTCGAACGGCGCGCGAAGGGGCGGGAGTTGAGGCGCTGCCGGAGGTAACTACCGTGAAGGTGTGCGCTACTTCACGAACGAGTGCGCTACTTCACCGGGAGGTGGTACGCGACCCGGTAGCGGTCCGCCGGAATCACCACGTCCGCCGTCTCCACCGGACGGCCGGAGGCGTAGTAGGTGCGCTGGATGACCACGACCACATGACCCGGGACGCCACCCAGCGTCAGCAGTTCCTCCGCGAGGCCCGGGCGCGCGCCCACCTCCTCGGTGACGTTGTCCACGACGACGTCGATGGCCGCCATGCGTTCGACGACGCCCATGCCACCGAGCGGGCCCTCCTCGGGCAGCATCACGGGCGTACGGCCGGTGACGGCGAGCGGTTCCCAGGAGGTGGAGAGCATCATCGCCTCGCCGGCGTCCCGGAAGAGGTACCTCGTGCACATGACGCGGTCGCCGGGCCGGATGCCGAGCCGCTCGGCGACGGCGACGCTCGCCTCGGCCTGCGCGCTGCTGGACTCCCAGGTGCCGCGTGTCTCGCCGTCGGCCTGCTCCTGCCGGAAGGGCGTGGCGCCGGCCGGCGGGCGGAAGCCGGAGCGGGAGATCCGGCGGGGCACGGGCCGCTCACGGACGTACGTCCCGGAGCCCGAGCGGCCCTCGACCAGCCCCTCGGCCATCAGCACCTTGCGGGCCTCCAGCGCGACGGTGTCCGAGACGCCGTACTCCTCGCGGATCCTGGCCTGGGACGGGAGGCGGGTGTGCGGTGGCAGCGAACCGTCGACGATCTTCTTGCGGAGATCACCCGCGACGCGCAGGTACGCCGGCTGCTCACCGAAAGTCACTGGCCGCTCCCATCAGCTTGTACAGACAGCAACAGGGTGGCAACCGTGGGTTGTCCCATGCAAGCAAAGGCCAGAGAATCACTCGATGTGATGACTTGTGCCCCCGGAGGGCTTTACGCAGGCACTTTCTCCCCGCTATAGCCGCGCTCACACATCCGCTCAGACGGCGAGTCCGTCCTCGCTCCCGCTCCCGCCGCTGTCGGAGTCGTCCTCATAGGGGGCCGGGACCGTGGTGTCCAGGCCCAGAGCCTTGCGCGCGGTGACGGTCGTGGGGCCGTCGACGTATGCGTACCCGCTGTCGTAGTGCGTGAAGTACGTGTCCGCGTCCTTCGCCGCGGCCGCCCGTGACCACTCCTTGCGGGCCGCCTCCATCTCCTCGGCCAGCTCGGCGACCGGCTTCCCGGCCTCGGCGGGCCAGCTGTGCCCGCGCAGCGCCTCGATCTGCTCTCCGAGCACGGTGTGAACGTCCTTCGCCCAGGCCTGGTTGGCCGCCAGGTCCTCCTCGGGGTATTCCTCGGGCTCCTCGTACAGGACCGTGTCGATGGCGTTGGTCGCGGTGAGGAAGGCGGTCTGGTCGGCGTCGAGCGTCGTCGGGTCGGTGCGCAGCGAGCCGGTCAGCCTGCCGTTCTCGGCCGTGCTGCCGAACAGGCAGGTGATCTCGCGGTCGCCTAGGCGCCAGCTCTGCCGGGAGGGGACGAGGTAGTAGACGTCCACGTCGTCCGGTACGGCCCAGGTGTCCATGGCGTAGCCGTCCTGGAGGGCATAGCACTTGTCGTCCGCGGTCAGCTCGATCTCGTCGTCGCCCGGGAAGGAGCCGCCCGGCAGCGTGACGACGGCGAACACCTCGCCGTCGTGCCCGCCGGCGCAGGACACCTCGTCGACGTCGTAGGCGTCGCCCTCCAGATCGCCGGAGGGGGTGTCGAAGCAGTCGCCCTTGGCGAGCGCGTAGGCGGTGCCGTCGCCGCCGGCGGCGCCCTTGAAGCCGTCCCAGAAGTCGGACGCGGAGCCCGTGGACAGCGCCAGCGCCCACAACGCGAGCCCGACGGAGGACAGCACGGACCCGGCGATCGCCATGCCCTTGCCGCGCTCGCCCTTCCTCTTGATCTGCGCCAGCGCGATCACCCCCAGCACCAGCCCCACGGCGGGCACGAAGCAGAGGATGCCGAGGACGAGGGCCCCGATGGCCACGCCGTTGACGGGCCCGGGGCGGCCGTACGGGCCGTAGAGGTGGTACGGGTACGGCCCCGGGGCACCGGGTGCGCTGTACGGATACGGCGCCGGCGGCGGGTACTGGCCCTGCGCGTACGGCCCCCGGGGCTGCTCCGGGGACCCTTGTGACTGGTGGGGTCCGGGAGGCGGAGGTATGGACACGAGTACCGTGCTCCTGGTTTCGGGCGGCGGCGCCGGGCGTGGAACGGGCGTACGACTGGGCGAATCGTAAGCGGGGGACGACGGGGGATGTCATTGGATATGGCCCCGCGCCCCTTACGGGGCGTGGGCACCGCCGCACACGGCTCGTCCCCGCGGCCGGCCGGGTCACGTACCCGGAGCCGTACCGCGAGGACGAGGAGGAGTGCTGACCCTGACTCAGGGCTGGAACTGGAGGGCCCAGGCGTCGATGCGCCCGGTGTCGAGGTTCGCGTTGTCGCTCACGCGGAGCTTCCACGTGCCGTTGGCGGCCTCCGAGGAGGCGTTCACCGAGTACGTGGTGTTGATGTTGTCCGAACTGCCGCCCGTGCCGTACGACTTCAGCGTGTAGGCCGTGCCGTCGGGGGCGATCAGCTGGACCTGGAGGTCGCCGATGTACGTGTGGACGATGTGGACCTCCACGGCCAGGGCGGAGGGCGCGTTGCCGGAGACGCCGGAGACCGTCACCGGGGACTCGACGGTGGAGTTGTCGGCGATCGCGTAGTCACCGGTGTTCTCGAAGCGGGGGCCGGGCGGGGTGGTCGTACCGCCGCCGACGTTGAGGAGCCGGTTGGGCGAGCCCGTGCCGGGGCTGGTGACGACGCCGGTCGTGGCGGCGGACGTCAGGGCCGCGGCGACCTGGGCCGGGGTGGCCGAGGGGTTGGCGGCGAGATGGAGCGCGGCCGCGCCCGCGACGTGCGGGCTCGCCATCGACGTGCCGGAGATGGTGTTGGTCGCCGAATCGCTCGTGTTCCAGGTCGAGGTGATGGACGAGCCAGGCGCGAACAGGTCCAGGACCGACCCGTAGTTGGAGTAGCTCGCGCGGGCGTCACCGCTCGTGGTCGCGCCGACCGTGATGGCCTCGGTGACGCGTGCGGGCGACCGGGTGGAGGCGTTGGTGGACTCGTTGCCGGCCGCGACGGCGAAGGTGATGCCGGAGGCGACGGCGTTGCGTACGGCGGTGTCGAGGGCGGTGTCGGCGCCGCCGCCCAGGGACATGTTGGCGACGGCCGGCTTGACCGCGTTCTGGGTGACCCAGTCGATGCCGGCGACGACCTGGTCGGTGGTGCCCTGGCCGGAGTTGTTGAGCACGCGCACGCCGACGATCTTCGCCTTCTTGGCGACGCCGTGCGCCGTCCCGGCGACCGTGCCGGCGACGTGCGTGCCGTGGCCGTGGCCGTCCTGGGCGGTGTTGTCGTTGTCGATGGCGTCGTAGCCGTAGGAGGCCCGGCCGCCGAAGTCGCCGTGGGAGATGCGGACGCCGGTGTCGATGACGTACGCCGTCACGCCCTGTCCGGCCGAGTCCGGGTAGGTGTACGAGCTGTTCAGCGGCAGGTTCTTCTGGTCGATGCGGTCCAGGCCCCAGGAGGGCGGGTTGGTCTGGGTCGCGTCGACGCCGAAGGTGCGGTTCTGGACGACGGAGGCGACGGCCGGGTCGGCGGCGAGCCGCTCGGCCTCGGCCTCGGAGGCCTCGATCGCGTAGCCGTTGAGGGCCTTCCGGTAGGTGCGCTCGATGCCGGCGCCGTACTTCTGGACGAGGGCACGCCCCGCCGTGGAGCCCGACCGGGCGTGGTCCGCCCTCAGGGTCACGATGTAGCTGCCGGCGACGGCGTTGGGGGCGCCCGCGTACTGGATACGGCCCTCGGGAGCGGCCGCGGCGGGGAGAGCGGAGACGAGGCTCGCGGTGAGGGCCGCGGTGGCCGCCACACTGAGGGCGGCCAGTCTTCGCCGGGTGTCTCTTCGGGAGTTACGCATCACTGCCATCTGAGGGGTCCTCCTCGATCGGTGGTGCGCCGCATTGCATGAGCATGTCAATTTCCTGTGCCACTGCTGTGCGTCAGCCGAAAGATTGAGGGCTCTACAGGAATTGCACAAGGGCCCTGCACGGCGAAATCCGCCCGACCCGATCACTGTCCGTGATCGTTCGACATGCAGGCTGTGTTGCTCTACGCAAGGCTGGGAGCCATTCCGCCAGGACAACGTGTCCTGGCGGACGACCCAGGAAGGACCATGCCCATGCGATACGCAGCCACCCTTTTCATAGCCGCCGTCCTCGCCACTCTCGCGGCTCCCGCCGCCTCGGCCGCCACCAGCGCCCCCATGCCGTGCGACTCCCACACCCTGAGCAAGCTCTGCTGGTGACTTCTTGAGCGGGGACAGGCCACTGCAGTCGGAGTCGCGGCCTGTCCCCGCTCAACACGCGGTGGCGGAACGGTGTCAGTCGTCGAACCCCGTCGCCCGCGTCGACTTCTCCCACGCCACGACGTCCTCACGGACCTGGTCCAGATGGCCGAGTACGGCCGTGACCCCGTCGTCACCCAACGGCAGCCGCAGCGGGGTCCGTTCAGCCTCCAGCGCGGCTCGGATCAGGGCCGCCGCCTTCGCCGGGTCACCCGGCTGGGTGCCGTCGCCGCCCGAGACGAAACCGCGGGTCCGGGACACCTTGGCGTACAGACCGCTGTCCGCGCTGACTCCCTTCCGCCCGGTCTCGAACAGCGACGTACGGAACGAACCCGGCTCGACGATCAGCACCTTGATGCCGTACTCGGCGACCTCGTCGGCGAGCCCCTCGGAGAGGCCCTCCAGGGCGAACTTCGTTCCGCTGTACGCCGAGAAGCCCGCGAAGGACATCTGCCCGCCCATGCTGCTCATCTGCACGATCGCCCCGGAGCGCCGCTCGCGCATGTGCGGCAGCACGGCCCGGGTGAGCGCGGCAGGGCCGAAGACATGCACCTCGAACAGCTCCCGCAGCTCCCGCTCCGTCGTCTCCTCGAAGGCGCCGACGTGGGTGCGGCCCGCGTTGTTGACCAGGACGTCGATCCGTCCGTGCCGCGCCACCACATCCCGTACGGCGGCCTCGGCGGCCCCCGTCTCCGTGACGTCCAGGCGCAGCGCCTCCACCTGGTCGGGGTGCGCGGCCACCAGGTCGTCCAGTTGCTCGGGCCGCCGTGCCGCGCCCACCACCACGTCGCCCTCCGCGAGCGCCGCCTCCGCGATCGCCCGTCCGAAACCGCTGGTCGCGCCGGTGATCAGCCACACCTTGTTCATGACAGCTCCTCGTAGTCGCATCGCTTGCAGCCCAGAGTGCGGGCGGCACCGGTTGCCCGTCCAAGACCCACGCTGATAACCGATGGTTATGACCATGGACGTTCATGTGCGCGATCTGCGCTACTTCGTGACGGTGGCCGAGGAGCTGCACTTCACCCGTGCGGCCGAGCGGTTGTATGTCTCGCAGCCCGCGCTGAGCAAGCAAGTACGGTCGCTGGAGCGGCAGTTGGGCGTCGAGCTGTTCCGCCGCGATCCGCAGGGCGTGGCCCTGACCGAGGCCGGTACGGCACTGCTGCCGCATGCGCGGCGGGTGCTGGACGCCTGGTCGCAGGGGTCGGCGGCGGTGGAGGCCGCCCGCGCGACGGCGCGCGGCACGCTCGTCGTCGGCATGAGCACCAGTCCGGGCCGCGGCGGTCTGCTCCCGGCGATCCGCTCCCGCTTCACCGCCGCCCACCCGGACACCACCCTGCGGCTGCGCCAGGTGAGCTGGGAGGACCCGACGGCCGGCCTGGCCGACGGCGACGCCGACGTGGCCTTCGTCTGGCTGCCCCTCCCCGACGCAGGCCGCTACACCTGGACGGTGGTCGCTGAGGAGCCCCGGCTGGTCGCCCTCCTGGAATCGCACCCGCTCGCGGGCCGTACGGAGATCGACTTCACGGAACTGGTGGACGAGCCGTTCCTCGCCCTGCCGCCGGGCGCCGGCCCGTTGCGCGACTACTGGCTCGCCCTGGACGAGCGGGGCGGCCGGGCGCCGCGCGTCGGGGCGGAGATCGCGAGCACGGAGGAGACGTACGAGGCCCTGGTCGCGGGCCTCGGCATCTGCCTCGTGGCGACCGGCAACGCCCCGCTGATCACCCTGGGCGGGGTGGTCACCCGGCCGGTGCGGGGGCTCTCGCCGAGCCGCTACGCGCTGGCGTGGCGCAGGGAGGACGAGGGGCGGGCGCTGGTGCGCGGGTATGCGGAGGCGTGCCGGCGGGCGACGGGGCGGGGCTGACCTACGGCGGTGGCGAGGCCACGCCGGGCCGCTCGCACCCGTCCTCCCGCACCCGTCCGCTCACACCCGTCCACTCGCACCCGTCCACTCGCACCCGTCCGCTCGCTCGGGGCCGCTCACGCCTCTTCCGTCGCCGTCCCCGCCGGCTCGGCGGTCGTCGTGCTCAGGCTCAGCCGCGCCTGCTCCTCCTCGACGATGCGCCGGGCCAGGGCGAGGTCCGAGATGTCGACGGCGTCCGGTGTCGACTCGGCGACCGCGCTGCGGCGGGCGTACGCGTCGAACAGGCGGGACTTGTTCTCCAGCAGCCGCACCAGTCGTTCGTCCACCCCGCCCGTGCAGAGCAGGCGGTGCACCTGGACCGAGCGGACCTGGCCCATGCGGTGGGCGCGGGCGACCGCCTGGTGTTCGACGGTCGGCTTGAGCTGCGGCTCGCAGAGGATGACGACGGACGCGGCCTGCATGTTGAGGCCCACTCCGCCCGCCTCGATCTGCGCGAGCAGCACGGCGTGACCGGACGCGGCGGCGAAGTCGTCGACGAGCTGCTGCCGACGGGCGGGCGGCACGCTCCCTGAAATCGGCCCGAAGACCCTTCCGTTGGCCGACCCCGGGCCCTCCTCCGTTCCCCTTCCCGTCCCCGTCCCCATTCCCGTCCCCATTCCCGTTCCCGTTCCCGTTCCCGTTCCTGCTCCCGGCGTCTCCGCGCGCGCCAGTGCCTCCCGCACCACCGCCAGTACGTCCCGGAAGCCGGAGAACACGACGACCTTCAGCCCGTTCTCGGCGGCCTCGCCGGCGATCTCGCGCAGTCGGTCCAGTTTCGCCGACCGCTCCGGGCGGGCGTACGCCGCTCTGCGCATCGCCATGAAGTTGCCGGCGCGCACGGCCTCGCGGTAGGCCTCCTCGTCCGCCGCGCTGGGCTCCTCCCACTCGTCCGTGTGCTGGAGCGCGGGGAGTTCGGTGAGGACGTCCTGCTGGTTGCGGCGCAGATAGACCGGCGCGACCGCCTTGCGGAACGCCTTGGAACCCGCCACTCCGTCGTGGTCGTCGACGGTCCCGGCCAGGTCGGGCTGGAGGATCCGCACCAGGCTGCGGAACTCCGCGACTCGGTTCTCCATCGGCGTACCGGTCAGGAACAGCACGCGGTCGCAGTGCGCGGCCCATGCGGAGACGGTCCTGGAGCGGAGGGTCTCGGGGTTCTTCACGTAGTGCGCCTCGTCGACGACGAGCATGCCCAACTCGCCCCCGCCGGGCGCCGGGAAGCCGCGCAGGGCGTCGAAGGTGGTGACCGCGACGCCGCCCCGGTCCTTCCAGTCGGCGAACGCCTCGTGCCGTTCGGGGCCGTGCAGCGGCGTCACCCGCAACGTGCTGCGCTTCTCGATCTCCCGGGTCCAGTTGATCAGCACGCCGGCCGGGCAGACCACCATGAAGTGGCTCTGCCCGTCGGCGGTGAGGTGCGCCAGCGCGGCGATGGCCTGGATCGTCTTGCCGAGCCCCATCTCGTCGCCGAGGATCGTCCGCCGCTGGGCGAGGGCGAAGCGGGTGCCGAAGGCCTGGTAGCCGCGCAGCGAGACCCGGCGGTGCGTGTCGTCGAGCGTCTGCGTCCTGACCCGTTCGGCCACCTCGTCGGGCAGGAACCCTTCGGCCGCCGCGGGGTCGGGGGCGTGGCCGGAGAGTTCGGCGAGCAGGCCGTAGTAATCGGCGGAGCGCAGTTCGAAGTCGACCAGGGCGGCCAGGTCGGACTCCGGGCGGCGCAGCAGGTCGACCGAGGCCTGGGCGAGCAGTTCGGCAACCCCGTCCCGGTCGGCCTGCTCGGTCAGGGCGCGGATCTCGGCCACTGCGGCCAGCGCCCGTTCCCGTGTGGCCTGCCCGGTGAACAGCATGCGCAGCCGCCCGGCCGCCGGCCCCGCCTCGGCCAGCAGCGGACCGAGCCGCTTGTTCAGCGCCTCGGCCGCGTCGACGGCCCGGCGCGCCTCCGGGCCCGCCTCCACCAACACGCTCAGCGCCATGACCAGGGCGGTGGTCCGGGGCTCCGGCCGGTCCACGTCGATGTGTACGGCGATGGTGTCCCGTACGGCATCGGCGATCCGCCGGGCGGCGGCCACGGTCTGATCGGCGGTCTGCTGACCGACCCCGGGCAGCTGGCGCAGCCGGTACGGCCCGGCATCGAGTACCTGCCCGACCGTCCGGAACCCGCCCTTCTCCACCTCGCCCAGCCGCAGCCTGCCCTCGGTGACGTCCTTGAGCCGGGCCACCGGGATGACGTCCAGCTCGCGCCGGGCCAGGTCGTCATGGATCGGCGCCAGGGCCTCCCGTACGGCCTCGACGGCTCGCGCGTGATCACCGGCCACCGCCCGCGCCGCCCCGTACAGCCGCCCGCCCCGGGCCACCGCCTCCCGCTCACTCCGCCCCATCGCGCCCCGGCCCCTTCCCGCCCCTCCCGCCGCGTCCTCGCATCCTGCCATCCGTTGGCGGGGAGCGGTCCGACGAAAATGGTTCGCCAACTACGTTAAGAGCCCATAGAGTTATGAAATAGATCTACACTGTCGCAGCATGGACCCGATCAGCGAGCAGGCGATTCGAAATTCATTCGTCAACTGCACCAAGGGCGAAGCAAGTCGAATGCGCCTCCCCGTCAATTTCAGAGAAATAGACTGGGCGGTCCTCGACTTCCTCGGCTGGATCGATCCCGGCGCTCCACAACGGGCGTATATCGTCAATCCGTCTCCGGAGAAGCCCGTCGGAATAGCCCTACGACTGCCCGCTCCGGGATCCCGCACCGGCGCCATGCGGTCCAGCATGTGCCAGGTGTGCTGGACCAGCCACGCCTCGTCCGGGGTCAACCTGTTCGTCGCCCCACGGGCCGGCCGCGCGGGACGGGAAGGCAACACCGTCGGCCTGTACTTCTGCGCCGACCTCGCCTGCTCCCTCTACATACGCGGCAAGAAACAGCCCAAATTGCGGCTCACCGCCCGCGAGGAGACCCTCACCGTCGAGGAACGCGTCGCCCGCACCAGGGACAACCTCGCCGACTTCCTGGCCAAGGTGACGGCGGCCTGATACGGGGCCGCCGAGAAATACCCGCTCAATGGAGAGAAAGGGCCCACCCTCAACGGTGGGCCTCTTCTGGCCTGCACTGTCAAATACAGCGAAAGAAGTGCAATCAGACGTTGAAGCGGAACTCCAACACAAGGCTCTGAACTGCGGAAATACAGGCGCATCCCAGCACCATCCCAGCACGGGATCCGCGACAAAGTACAAGAAGATCCGGGACGCCAAGACTATGCGCCACCGTTGCAGGCTGCACAGCACCCCCAGCGCTGTAATAGTTCTTGTACTAGACTGACCTCATGAAGTCACCCCGCCCCGGCGGCACGGAGAACATCTCCGTCTCGATGCCCTCGGAACTCCTCGGTGCTCTGCGCACACGTACCGGCAAGCGCGGCGTGTCCGCGTATGTGACCGCGGCGGTCCGGCACCAGCTGGCGATGGACGGCCTCGCCGAGATCGTGGCCGCCTACGAAGCCGAGCACGAGCCTTTGAGCGAGGCCGAAGTCCAGGCCGCGCAGCGCGAATTGTTCGGTGACGCACCGGCGCCCTACACGTCGAACGACAGCGCCGCATGAAGGAGCCCGCGGCCAGGTCCCTGGTTCTGGACTCCCAGGCGTTGTCGCTGCTGCTGCGCAACGACCGCCAGATGATCACCCGGATCGAGGCCGCTCGGCGGGTGGGCGTGCCCGTCCTCGTGTCGGCCCTGACGGTGGTGGAGGCCGTCTACGGGAAGACGGACACCGCCCGGCTGCACTGGGTGCTCTCCCGCCTTCAGGTCCAGGACGTCACCCAGGCGGACAGCCTCACCGCGGTGCAGCTGCTGAGCGACGCCGGCGGTCTGCACGGCCACAAGTACGCCATCGACGCCCTCGTCGCCGCGATGGTGCTCCGCTCGCCAGCGCCCGTCCTGGTGCTGACCTCGGACCGCGACGACTGGTCGAAACTGTGCGGCGACCGCGTACAGATCAAGGACGTCTGACCGAGCGCGCGGGTGCGGTGGCCTCCTGGGTGGCGGCCCAGGAAGCGAGCAGGCGCTGGCCCCTCCTCGGAGGGCGAGCCCGGTTCAGCCGTGTAGATGGTGAGGGTGAGGCCGGGTTCGGCGGCCATCTCCAGGCCCTCGAAGGCGAGGGTGAACTCGCCGACCGTCGCGTGGTGGAAGCGCTTCACCCCGGTGCCGCGGTGGCGGACGTCGTGGGCGGCGAATTCGACCGCAGCCAGGCCGAAGCGGGCCAGGCCATCGACCGGCTCGGAACCACCGATGAGATCGCCCAGGCCGTCCTGTGGCTGAGCAGCCCCGGCGGCGTCGGCTACGTCACCGGCGTCGCCCTGCCCGTCGATGGCGGCTACGTCGCCCAGTGACCACCCGTCATTGCGCCGCGCGGACACCCGCGGCGCACGCCCCCGCACTCCTCACGTGAAGGACCACATGAACCACCCGAACCCGCTGCCGTACCGACGTCGGCGCCTCCCGTTCCGCCCGGCCCTGCTCATCGGTGCCGGCGCCGCAGCCTTCGCCGCGATCGCCTACGCCGCCGACAGCGGCCCCGACCCCGATGCGAAGGGCACCGGAGACCGGGACAGCAACGTCACAGTCCGGGGTGTCGACCAGTCCGATGCCGCGTGGAGCGCCGCATCCGACGCCGACTACCGCCCCGCGACTACCCAACCGACCGGATAGTCGTGCACGTCACCGAGTCCACCCAGCCGGTCGCCGAGCAGGTCTTCCAAGACCCCGGCCACCGCGCCGCGGCCCACTATCTGATCCGCGCCGATGACGGAACGGTGAGGCTGCAGGTGACGGTGTGGATTCGGCGCCGGGTGGTATGCCAGCGCCCGGGATGAGCTCAGGCGGCTCGACCGGTGAAGGAGCGGCTGAACTGCTGTCCCGACTGGACCATGCCGCGGACGTTGCCGAGCCGCTTCATTTCGTACCCTGTGAGGGCCTGCGCCACCGTCGATCCACGCACGCCCATAGCAACGGATTCGGCGACGGCCTCGGCGTCGTGGAGCGATGCGCTGAAGCCCGAGCCGGTCATCGGGGTCGGCACATGCGCGGCATCTCCCACGAGGGCCAGACGCCCGTTGACGAGCTTGTCGGGGACGTACTCGGCGATGGGGGTGCCGATGACGGCACGGCGCTCGATGCAATCGAGGATGGCCTCGCGCCAGGGCGAGGGCCACAGGTCCTCGGCTTTGTCCGCGAGCTCGCGGAAGGTGGCCTCCGGTATGTCGGCGGAGGTGAGCGACCGGTGCACGACGTTGCCGACAACACTGCCCGTTTCGCGTAGGAGATCATTGTGGCTCGCGTCGTACCAGGCCCAGCCGACCTGGCGCGAGCCCGGGGCGCCGTCGGGACCGGGCAGTGGGTAGCCGAGGAGATAGTCCTCTCCGCCGCTGAGGATGTCGACGTCCCGTGGCAGGCGGCGCGAGGACGCGAGCGAGGACTCGTTGGTGAGGCCGAGCCAGATCAGGTAGCCGGCGAACGTCGCGTCGGGCTTGTCGGGTGCGACGCCGACGCGCACGACGCTTCCGTGGCCATCCGCCCCGATCACGACATCGCCTCGGAACGTCTGCTGGTCCGAGGTGATCACCCACGCGGAATCCGCGTCCTGGTCGACGCTCCGTACGATCGTGTGGGGGCGAAGCTCGATATAGGGGTCGGCGTCGGCGGCCGCCCGGAGCCGGGCGTGGACCGCCATCCAGCTCTGCACACCGGGGGCCACTGAACTCAGTGGCGCCGAACCGCCCTGCGAGTGACGGGATCCCGTGATTCTGCTGAGGAGGCCCTCACTCACCCCGCCGAGAGCAGCCCCCTTCCGGGCCCGAGGGGCGGCCCCCGATCGCTCCAGCATCGTCACGTCGACTCCGGCGTGCGACAGGGCCAATGCGGTCATCAGACCCGCGAGAGATGCACCGACGACGATGGCGGCGCCCTGGCGCTCGTCCCGGTTCCCGGAACGGGGGACGTCGCGCATAGCTGTGGTCATGCTGTTGTTCTCCTCACGGAGTCGTCACGGTGGTGGTCTGGGCGGGCGCGCTGTGGCAGGCGCCGAGGCTCGGGGTGGACATCTCGGCGGCACTGTCCAGCGTGATCACCGGGCTCTTGCCAGTTGTGTCCCATCCCCCTCGGAAGTGGGGCACTGACCATGCAACCGGCAATGGCGATGACGTGGGAGTCTCGGTTGTGAGGGGTACCTGCAGGGACTCCCAGGTGGCATCCCTGCAGGCCACGCCCTCTGAATTGCTGGGAGCTGCCGGGCGCTCAGTGTGAGAGCAGCGCGCCGAGGTCGATCTTCCCGATCTGCACTTGTGCGTCGTGGGGCTCGTTGAGTCCGCCGTTGGTGATGTACAGCCGCTTGCCGCGCACCGCGGTGGCGGTGGGCGAGGCGAGGCCATCCGAGGCGGTCAGCACGGTCCTGGTGGTGCCGTTCGGGTAGACGACCGCGATCTGGTTCTGCGTGTTCAGCGCGGCGAACACGACGTCGGAGTGGCCGCTGAGGAAGTTGAAGTCATCGATGCCAGTGAGGCCGCTGGCGACGGTGTGGACCCGGCCCGGAGCTCCGGTGGCGGTGACGGGGATCCGCAGCAGGGTTGCCTTGCTGAGGTTGGAGACCCATACGGCGCCGTTGTGGAAACGGAGTCCGTTCGCACCGTACGGCACGGGTGCGGACGCCTCGATCGCGAGGGCGGGGTCGACCAGCCACGCGGTCGCGGGACCGCCGGAGACCGGGACGGCCCAGACGGTGCCCATCTGGCTGTCGGCGACGTACAAGGTGCGCCCGGCCGGATCGATGGCCAGACCGTTGGGGACTCCACCCGCGGGCAAGGCCGCGATGCGGTGAGGAGTGCCGCCGAGTGGCAGCTTCCACACCCCGTTCCGGGAGGCGTCGGAGGACCACACGTTGTAGTAGACGGTGCCGTCGTGGCCGCGAGTGTTGCCGGTGATTCCGTCGCCCTTCTGCCCGGTGACCAGCACCGTGCGGTGCCCGGACGGTGCGATCCGCACCAGTGCCGGCCGTTCGCCCGCGGGCGTGCCCACCATCGAGACGGTCAGCGAATTGTCCGGGGCGACGGTGATGTTCTCGGGCACGTCGCCGGTGGCGAAGTCGAAGGCGGCCACGGTCTTCACGTGGGTGACGGCGGGCTGCGCGTCCCCGTGTCCGGTCGCGGCGGACGCGTACGGTGCCGAGACGATGACGGCTGCGGTCGCGGAGATCGCCGCGAGCTTGAATGGCTTCTTCATGGATATGTCTTTCGTGATCATTGCGCTCTTTCGTTCTTTGCGTCGGCGCCGCACGGGTATCGAGGTGTTCAGGGGCCTGGTGTCAGAAGTGGGGAGAGCCACGCCCCACCGGGCCCAGGACCGTGAGCCGTTCGGGCCCGGCCGGAGTGGGGCGTCAGTGGCGCTGACGACATGCCTGATCGGCTGGGTAGCCCTTAGTCGGGGATCGGGAAGCCGGCGTTCTCCAGGTTGAGCGAGTCCGGATCGGGTCCGCCGCGTACGCCGGTGTCGAGGGCGTCGATCGCGGCCACCTCGTCGGGGGTCAGGGCGAAGTCGAAGACGTCGAAGTTCTCGGCGATGCGATGGGCCTTGACGGACTTGGGGATCGCGCAGAAGCCGTGGTCGAGGTGCCAGCGCAGCACGACCTGCGCGGGTGTCTTCGCGTACTTGTCGGCCAGGGCTGTGATGACGGGGTCTTCGAGTGGGTTGGTGTCGGCGCCCCGGTAGACGTAGGAGCCGCCGATGGGCGACCACGACTGGGTCAGGATGCCGTGGCTTTCGTTCGCTGCGCGCCACTCGCCCTGCGTGTAGTAGGGGTGCACCTGGATCTGGTTCACCGCCGGAACGATGTCGGTGCGGGAGATGAGCTCGTCGAGCTGCTTGGGCGTCTGGTTCGACACGCCGATCGCACGGACGCGACCTTCGGCGAGGAGCTTCTCCGCCGCCTTGTACGCCGCGATCGTCCTCTCGAAGTCGGACGGCAGCGGCTGGTGCAGCAGCCACAGGTCGAGCTGCTCGATGCCCAGCTTGCGCAGACTCACGTCGAAGGCCCGCAGCGCGGAGTCGTAGCCGTAGTCGCTGATCCACACCTTGGTCGTCACGAAGATCTCGGAGCGGTCCACGTCGGAGCGGGCGATCGCCTCGCCGACCTCCCGCTCGTTGAAGTAGGCGGCGGCGGTGTCGATCAGCCGGTAGCCGTTGTGCAGCGCGGTCAGGACCGCGTCGGTGGTCTCCTCGGGGGCGCTCTGGTAGACGCCGAGTCCCAGGGCGGGGATCCGTACGCCGTTGTTCAGGGTGATGAGTGGGTTCGTTGCGGTCATGGTTCGCTCCAATCGTGGTGGGCGCACGCAGCCCGCGTGCGGACGGGAGGGGGGACGCGGGCTCAGTCAGCAGAGACCGCTGTGGGCAGTTCGACGTCTGTGAGATCGGCGCAGTACGTCAGCAGCCGGTCCTGCACTTCGGGCGACTGCGTCGCCGGGTGCGGAGGGCGGGGTTGCTGGTGGTGGAAGTAGCGGCCGGTGACCAGCGCCGCCGCGTCGTCGTCGGCCGCCAGCCATGCCTGGGTCACCGGAGCCAGCCGCAGGTCGTCGGTGGCGCCGCTCCCGCCCATCTTCGTGGCGACCCAGCCCGGGTCGACGGCGTTGGAGAGCACCTCGGGCCATTTCCTCGCGACGGCGAGCATGAGAGCGGTGACGTGGAACTTCGACTCCGAGTACGCCTGGGAGCCCTGCCACGGCCGCGTCGCCCACTGCGGGTCCCGCAAGGTGGCCTCGCCGCTGTGGTGCATGCCGGAGCTGAGATAGACGAGCCGCCGGGGCGGGGTGATCAGCGCCGTGAGGAGGTAGGGCGCCAGCACGTTGACCGCGAAGACGTCCGAGAGGCCGTCCTCGGTCTCCACCCTGCCTCGCCCGTAGTAGCCGACGCCGGCGTTGTGGATGACCGCGTCGAAGGTGCCCAAGTCGTTGACCTGGGTGGCCACATCGCGGGTCCCGGCGATGCTGGAGAGGTCACCGACGGCGACGCCCGCGTTGTCCGGGAGCGCGGCGTGTGCGTCGCGGGCCCGGGTGTTGTTGCGTGCATGGAGCGCCACCGTGTGACCCTGCCGCAAGAGCAGTTGGGCGGCCATCAGGCCGAGGCCGTCGGTGGAACCGGTGATGAAGATGCGAGCCATGAGTATGTCCTGAAGGGTTCGGACCCCGGCCAGTCGTTAGTCCGGGTCGCTGACCCGATTGCTGGTGGTGACCTTGAGGGGTACGGCGAGCAGCGGGAGGAGTTGCTCGACGACCTTCGTCACGTTCGGGTGCTCGGTGTGTTCCGCGACGGCTTCGGGCGAGGCCCAGCCGTCGACGATGTAGAAGGTGTCGGGCTCGTCAGACTGCTGGTAGAGGTCGTAGTAGAGGCATCCGGCCTCGGCCCGCGCGGGGCCCACGAGCTCCAGCAGGAGCTCCTTGACCCTGGCGCGGTGGGTCGCCTTGCCACGTACCTCGCAGATGATGTGGCGCTCCGCCGACTTGACCGTGGTCATGTGGATTCCTCCGTCAGTTCTGGCCGGCGTAGACGCGGGTCATGCCGCCGTCCACGACGAGGTCGACGCCCGTGATGTAGCGGCTGGTGTCCGAGGCCAGGAAGACGAGGGCGTCGCCGATGTCCTCGGCCGTCCCCACGCGTCCCGCCGGAATCTCCTTCGCGACGCGCTCGACGTAGGCGGCGATGTCGTCGTCGCTCAGCTTCTGTTCGTGGCTGTAGCCCTCGGTGGGCACCACTCCGGGGCTGATCGAGTTGACCCGGATCCCACGGTCCTTGAGGTCCGTCGTCCAGCTGCGGGCGAGGGAGCGTACGGCCGCCTTCGACGACGCGTAGACGGCGAACCCGGGCAGCCCCATGCCGGCGGTGATCGACGCGTTGAGGACGATGGACGCGCCGTCGCGCAGGACGTCCAGCACGCTCTGCACCGTGAGGATGACGCCCTTGATGTTGATGCCGAGCTCGCTGTCGATCTGCTCCTCGGTCAGCTCGGCGAGGGGCGTGGCGTGTCCGCCACCCGCGTTGGCGAAGAGTATGTCGAGGTGGCCGTGCGCCGCCTTAATCGTTTCGGCGACGCGCAGCATGTCGCTCTTGCTCGTGACGTCGGCTCGGATCCCGGTGGCGGACGGGCCGAGCTTCTCCGCGGCGGCGTCGAGCACGTCCTTGCGCCGGCCTGTGATGTAGACAGTGGCTCCCTCTTCGATCAGACGCTTGGCGGCGCCGAAGCCGAGTCCGGTCGTGCCGCCGGTGACCAGGGCGATCCGCCCCTTGAGTGCCTGCGATTCCATGTGAACTTCTCCTGATGGGCAGGGCCTTCCTGACGAAGCGCCTCGAACGACGCTTCGTCAGGAACGGGCCGATTAAGGCCGGTGACTTACCGGTCGATGGTCTTCTGCTGCGCTGCGGTGTACCGCTCGCCCTTGATCTGCACCTGGGCAACGGCCTCTTCGATGCGCTTGAGGTCCTCGGAGGTCAGTTCCACGGTGTCGGCGCCGATGTTCTCTTCGAGGCGGTGCAGCTTCGTCGTGCCCGGGATCGGTGCGATCCACGGCTTCTGCGCCAGCAGCCACGCGATGGCGGTCTGAGCCCTTGCCGAGCGGGCTGAACGGCACGAACCCGATGCCCAGCTCTTCCAGGGTCGGCAGGATGATCTCCTCAGGCTCGCGCCACCACAGCGAGTACTCGCTCTGCAGGGCCGTGACCGGCTGGACCGCGTGGGCCCTGCGGATGACGTCCTCACCCGCTTCGGACAGGCCGAAGTGCTTGACCTTGCCTTCCTGGATGAGGTCCTTGACCGTGCCGGCGACCTCTTCGATCGGCACGTCGGGGTCCACCCGGTGCTGGTAGAACAGATCGATGCGGTCGGTCTGCAGACGCTGCAGGGACTGCTCGGCGACCAGCCGGATCCGCTCCGGCCGACTGTCCAGGCCCGCTGTGGGGTTTCCGTCCTTGAACCCGAACTTCGTGGCGATGGAGACCTGGTCGCGCACCGGCGCCAGGGCCTCGCCCACCAGCCTTTCGTTCGCCTCTCCGTACCCCTCCGCGGTGTCGAAGAGCGTCACACCGCGCTCGGCGGCCGCCCGGATCAGCTTGATGGCCTCACCCGTGTCCGCGGCCTGGCCGTAGCCGAAGGTCATTCCCATGCAGCCGAGCCCGATCGACGACACTTCGAGCCCGCTGTTTCCCAGTACACGCTTCTTCATTTCGTTCTCCTTTCGAGTGGCCACGAGCGACGACAACGCCCGGGCCGGTGTGGGTCCTGATGGTCGTGAGGTGTGCCAGACGTTTGGTCAGTCCGCGTCGTCGAATTCCAGGTCCCAGCCCAGTTCGCGCGATGCCTCGACCTGCGCCAGCAGCGCCTTGGCTTTGGCCTCTACGGAGGTGATGGCGTCGGCGCCGGCGACGAACCGCGCGGGCGGCTCGTCCTGTTCGGCGACCTGCAGCAGGGCGGCGGCGAGCTTGGACGGGTCACCGCTCTGCCGACCGTTCATGGACTTCCAGCCCTCGATCTGCGCCGCGGTGCTCTCGGCGTAGTCCTCCACGGTCCCCTCGGGCCAGGTGGTGGAGGCGTCCACCAGCAACTCGGTGCGGAAGAAGCCGGGCTCCACGGTCGTGGTGCGGATACCGAAGGGGGCCACGTCCAGGCGCAGGGCCTCCATCCAGCCCTCCACGGCGAACTTGGAGGTGGTGTAGGCGGCGCAGAACTCCTGGCCGACCAGCCCGGCCAGCGAGGAGATCGTCATGATGTGCCCGGCGCGCCGCTCCCGCATGACGGGCAGCACGGCGCGGGTGACGTTCATCGGGCCGAAGACGTTGGTCTCGATCTGCTGCCGCATCTGCTGCGGAGAGACAACCTCGAAGTAGCCGGCGAAGAAGTTGGCGGCGTTGTTGACCAGGACGTCGATCCGGCCGAACCGCTCCACAGCCGCACGGACGGCGGCCTCGGCGGTGTCGGGGTCGGTGAGGTCCAAGGTGGTGGCCAGCAGGTTGTCTCGCTCGCCGCCGAGGGCCTTGACGACGTTTTCGGGGCGGCGGCCGGTGGCGACCACCCGGTGGCCGGCGTCCAGGGCCTGGCGGGCGATGTCCACGCCCAGCCCGCGGCCGGCACCGGTGATGAAGAAGACCTTGCTCATGGGGTGTTGCTCCAGACGGGTCGGCGCGGGGTCAGCTCGCGTCGGCGCCCTCGACGATGTTCTTCAGCTGGGTGATCGCGGACATCGCATTGGGCCAACCGGCGTAGAACGCGATGTGGGTGATGGCCTCGACCAGCTCGTCCTTCGTCACCCCGTTCTCCAGGGCCTTGGGCAGGTGGAAGGCGAGCTGGTCGGCGCGGTAGAGGGCGACCAGGGTGGCGACGGTGATCAGGCTGCGGTCCCGCTGGGACAGGCCCTCGTTGGGCCACACCTCGCCGAAGAGGACATCGTCGGTGAGCCGGACCAGTTCGGGCGCGAAGTCGCCGAGCAGCTTCTGTGCGGCGGTCTGTTCTTCAGCCATGGCGTTTCATCCCTTGCAAATATTCGGTCTATTGCCGACCGTAATTAGCCGAGTTGGTGGGATTTGATGGGAACACCCGGTGGTGTCCCGTGGTCAGGTCGCCACGCGGTGGGCGTGAGCCTTGGGCGAGGTCTCCTCGTCCGCCGCGGGCAGGGACACCTGAGGCGCGGCGGTCCGGGTGGCGCGCGTCGCGGCGAGGACGAGCAGGGGAATCAGGCCCAGTCCGGCCATGACCGCGCCGACCACCTCCGGTCCGGTCACGCCCAGGGAGGTGTCCAAGGTCGTGCCCGCGAGCCAGGAGACGAGGGCGATCCCCAGGCGGGGTGGCGATCGATGTGATGCCCAGGCCCGTCACGCCCAGGAGCACCACCAGGACGACGGTCGCCACGGGGCTGGTGGACAGCGGGATCAGCAGGAGCAGCACCAGCACCGAGGCGACGGAGGTGGTGATGAACGTGGCCAGCGGTTTGCGGTCGCCGAGGCGCCCGGTGATGTTCGTGCCCAGCAGAGCACCGACGCCGAAGCCGACCAGGACGAGCGGTACGGCTCCTTCGGAGATCCCGGTCCGCTCGGTGAGCAGCGGAGAGATGTAGCTGTACGCGGCCATGAAGCCACCCGTGACGAGCGCGGTGGCGGCAAGGACCAGCCACATACGAAGGCGAGGCTGTGGACGTCGGTTCAGTTCTCGGAGTCCGCCTCGGCGGCCTGCACATCCGCGGCCTCGGCCGTGGCGGACCAGCTCGCCAGCAGGTTCAGCGCGTCCGCGGCCGCGGAGCCGGGGGCCGCGTTGTACAACGCCACGACCAGCCCCGACCCGTCCGGCAGGTTCATCGATTCGAAGTCGAGCTCCAGCTCGCCGACGACCGGATGCCGGAGGCGTTTCGTCCCGTCATGGAAGACGTGTACGTCGTGGGCGCCCCACATCACGCGGAAGGCGTCGCTGCGGGTCGACAGCTCACCGATCAGGTTCGACAACTCGCGGTCGTACGGGTTCTTGCCCGCCTCGATCCGCAGCGCACCCACAGCGCCCCTGGCGATGCGTTCCCAGTCGACGTAGAACCGCCGGGCCGCGGGGCTGAGAAACACGAACCGCACGGTGTTCGCCCCGCAGACAGGATCGGCGTACATCTCCGAGAACAGTGCGCGACCGAGCGGATTGGCGACCAGAATGTCGAATCGGTGGTTCTTCACGAACGCCGGCATGCCCGGCATCCCGTCAACGATGCGCTGCACGCTGGGCCGCACAGCCGGCCGGGCAGTCCGGCGCCGCACACGGGCGGGCGTCGTGTTCGCCGCTCGGGCCAGGTCGTACAAGTGCGTGCGCTCCGTGTCGTCGAGCCGCAGAGCCTGGGCCAGCGCCTCCAGGACGCTGTCGGAGACACCGCTGAGATTGCCGCGCTCCAGACGCGTGTAGTACTCGACGCTGACGCCCGCGAGCGTCGCGACTTCGTTCCTGCGGAGCCCGGCCACCCGGCGCTGGCCGTACACGGGCAGACCGGCCTGCTCGGGCGTGATCTTGTCACGGCGAGACTTCAGAAACGCACTGATTTCGGCGCGGTTGTCCATGAGGCCAGGGTAGGTTCGCCGCTCACTAACTGAGAGACCCTGTCATTACCCCTCACAGCAGTAACCCCCAACACCAGCCCCTTCCGGTTGGGCAGAGTCGCAGGTCAGATGGGTTCGCCGCTGGTTACGCCCCCGCCCCCAGGCGGGATGCGGATCACGGGAACGGGACCGCGCAAGCCGACGACCTTCCGGATGAGTCGCCACCACAGTGCACAGGTACACCATCCGCCCGGCTCCGGATATCGAAACCCCCTGGAAGCCGACCAGCAACAGCGGCGCCTGAGGCAGCCGACCAACCAACACGCTCCAGGACGCCTCAGCCCCAGGAAGCCGGTGTGACGGTCTTCGGCGGTGAGCGCCGCGTCCCCGGGCTGCGCCGCGAGGAGGTCGCCCAGCTCGCCGGTGTGAGCACCGCTTGCTACACCCGGATGAAACGCGGGAACCTGCGCGGCGTCTCCAAGAGCGTCCTGCGCTCACTCGCCACACCCTGTGCATGGACGAAGCCGAGACCCAGCACCTGTTCGACCTCGCCCGCGCCGCCTCCGACGGCACCCGGGCGCGCCGTGCCGCCCACCCCTCACGCAGAAGCGCACACGGTCCGAAACCCAGCACAGGCATTCTCATCCCATCCCAGCACGATCCCAGCACGGTACGGATGACCAGGGATGACGACAGGTGACGAGGGGTCAGCTATCCCAGCACCATCCCAGCACGGGAAAAAACAAGGGGCCCGACTCCGAAGAGCCGGACCCCTCCTGACCTGCATGTTTGCCAGATCAGCGACGTGGTGATATGTAACCCGCTACACGTTGAAGCGGAACTCCACCACGTCCCCGTCCTGCATGACGTAGTCCTTGCCCTCCATCCGCGCCTTCCCCTTGGCGCGGGCCTCGGCCACCGAACCCATCTCCACCAGGTCGGTGAAGGAGATGACCTCGGCCTTGATGAAGCCCTTCTGGAAGTCGGTGTGGATGACGCCGGCGGCCTCGGGGGCGGTGGCGCCCTTCTTGATGGTCCAGGCGCGGGATTCCTTGGGGCCGGCCGTGAGGTAGGTCTGCAAGCCGAGGGTGTTGAAGCCGACGCGGGCCAGGGTCGCCAGGCCGGGCTCCTCCGCACCCACCGACTCCAGCAGCTCCATCGCGTCCTCCTCGTCGAGCTCGGCGAGGTCCGCCTCCAGCTTGGCGTTGAGGAAGATCGCCTCGGCGGGGGCGACCAGGGCGCGCTGCTCGTTCTTGAAGTCCTCGTCGAGCAACTCCTCCTCGTCCACGTTGAAGACGTAGAGGAAGGGCTTCGTCGTCAGGAGGTGCAGGTCGTGCAGGAGCTCCTCGTTGCCGGAGCCCTGGACGATGCCGGCGGAGAAGAGCGTGTCGCCCTTCTCCAGGATCTCCTGGGCCTCCTCGACGGCCTTCACCTTCGGCGCGATGTCCTTCTTGATCCGCGACTCCTTCTGGAGCCGGGGCAGGACCTTCTCGATGGTCTGGAGGTCGGCGAGGATCAGCTCGGTGTTGATCGTCTCGATGTCGTCCTTGGGCGAGACCTTGCCGTCGACGTGGACGACGTTCTCGTCCTTGAAGGCGCGGATGACCTGGCAGATCGCGTCGGACTCACGGATGTTCGCGAGGAACTTGTTGCCCAGGCCCTCGCCCTCGGAGGCGCCGCGCACGATGCCGGCGATGTCGACGAAGTCGACGGTCGCGGGGAGGACGCGCTGGGAGGAGAAGATCTCGGCCAGCTTGGTCAGGCGCTGGTCCGGGACGCCGACCACGCCGACGTTCGGCTCGATCGTGGCGAACGGGTAGTTGGCCGCCAGCACGTCGTTCTTGGTCAGGGCGTTGAACAGGGTCGACTTGCCGACATTCGGCAGACCGACGATTCCGATCGTGAGCGACACGTTGCGACTTCCCGTACGTGAGAGGACTTCAAGGGCTGGGCTGGGCTTGGGGCCCGGTCCTTCTTCGATCTTCGATGCAGATGACGCAGATGCACGGGCCGATCCACCAGTCTACGGCGTACCCGACCCGGCCCCGGCGCCCTGTCGAACACCTGGCCAAGGTCCGCCCCAAGGTGTGTCCCAGGGCCGATTCGCCACATAAACGGACCTAGGTTGGTCGGGTGGAGCCAGACAGGGCGCGACCTGCCGGATACGGATCGCGAAGCGGCGCACCGCCGCCGTTGCCGCCACAGGCGGGGCGCGGTGGGGGTGGTGCGGGACGGGGTGAGCGCGGGTTCGCGCAGGACGGGGAAGGTGTGGAGCGGGGCGACGACGGTCGTGGAAGGCGCGGCGAGGGCGAGTGGGCGCCGGAGGGGAACGGTGCGAGGGGGGTGCGGGGGGCGAGCGGTGTGCGGGGTGTGAGCGGGGTGCGGGGGGCGGACCGGTCCGTCTGGGCTTCCCGGTCGTCCGGATCCGGCCCGGCGGCGAGGTCCTCCCGCGCCGCCCGGCCCGTCGCCCAGCGCCGCCCGGCTTCGGCCCCGGCGGCAGCGGCAGTACGGCGTCCCGGGCCACCGCCGGTGGCGCAGGCCGTACGCCGGTTTCCCAACCCCCGGCTCACCGGCCTGGGCTGCGGCCTGTTCTGCGGTGCCGTGATGTTCCTGCTCGGCCACCTCGACGCCCTGCTGTTCGGGTCGTCGCTCACCGTGTACAGCGTGCTGTTCCTTCCGGTGTGCGCGCTGACCGCGGTCTGGGTGCGCGGGGGCGACCTGATGACCGCGCCGGTGGTCGTACCGATCGCGTTCGCCGTGGGACTGGTTCCGGTGGCCGACCATGGCGGGGACCTCGGCGATCATGTGATGGGGCTTTTCAGCGCCCTCGCGACACAGGCCGGGTGGCTGTACGGGGGGACGCTGATCGCCGGTCTCCTCGTGCTCGTGCGAAGGGTCCGCCTGGTGGCGCGCAGGGCGGCGGCCCGGCGCCGACAGGCGTGACCATCACCGTCGGCGGATCGCCTCTAGTGGCCGGTCGCCCTCCGTCGGCGGATCGCCCCCTAGTCGACCGGTCGCCCTCCGTCGACCGGTCTCCTCTCGTCGGCCGGCGGCCTTCGTCGGCTGAACAAGTCGGGTGAAGCCGCTACGGTTCGGCGACGCCCCCCAGGGGGCGCGGGGCTGGATGGAACGTACGGCTCCGCCCCCGCAGGCGCGACCAGCCGGCACGACGGCGCCGCAGACAATCAACGGCGCCGGTCCGGCTGTCCCAGCCCGGCTACCCCAGCGGAGCACTCAGCGGGCCGTCTCCGCCGCGTGCATCGCCGCACCCACGATCCCCGCGTTGTTCTGCAGCTGCGCGGGGACGATCTCCGCCTTGATGCCCTCGATGTGGTGCAGGAACTTGTGGGACTTGCGGCTCACCCCGCCGCCGATGATGAACAGCTCGGGGGAGAACAGCATCTCGACGTGGGCGAGGTACTTCTGGACGCGATGGGCCCAGTGCTCCCAGGTCAGCTCCTCGTCCTCCTTGGCCTTGCTGGAGGCCCGCTTCTCGGCGTCGTGGCCGTGGAGTTCCAGATGGCCCAGCTCGGTGTTGGGGACCAGGGCGCCGTCGATGAACAGCGCGCTGCCGATGCCCGTGCCGAACGTGAGGAGGATCACGGTGCCTCTGCGGTCGCGGCCCGCACCGAAGTGCATCTCGGCGACGCCGGCCGCGTCCGCGTCGTTGACCACTGTCACCGGGTGGCCGCCGAGGCGGTCGCTGAACAACGTGCGCGCGTCCGTGTCGATCCAGCCCTTGTCGACGTTCGCCGCCGTACGGATCGTCGATCCGTCGGTGACCACGCCGGGGAAGGTGAGCCCGACCGGCCCGGTCCAGCCGTAGTGCTCGACGACCTGCTTCACACCGTCGGCCACCCCGTCGGGCGTGGCCGGGTGCGGAGTGAGCACCTTGAAGCGCTCCTGAGCGAGATCGCCTCTGTCGAGGTCCACCGGGGCACCCTTGATTCCGGATCCGCCGATGTCCAAGCCGAAGATCTGCATGGCCCTACGTTACGACGCAGGACCGACAGTCACTCCCCGGAGTGGCCGGAGCCACCGGACGCCGTGCGCTCGGCGATCAGCGACGCCGCCTCCTCGCGCAGGTCACGGCGGAGTTCCTTCGGCAGTGAGAAGGTGATCGACTCCTCGGCCGCCTTCACGAGCTCGACGTCCCCGTAGCCGCGCTGCGACAGCCACTCCAGGACCTCCTCGACCAGCACCTCCGGGACGGAGGCGCCGGAGGTGACGCCCACCGTGGTGACGCCCTCCAGCCAGGCCTCGTCGATCTCGCTGGCGAAGTCCACGAGGTAGGCCTCGCGGGAGCCCGCGAGCTTGGCGACCTCGACGAGCCGCTTGGAGTTGGAGGAGTTGCGGGAGCCGACCACGATGACCAGTTCGGCCTCGGCGCCCATCTGCTTCACCGCGAGCTGACGGTTCTGCGTGGCGTAGCAGATGTCGTCGCTGGGCGGGGAGATGAGCTGCGGGAACTTCTCCTTCAGCGCGTCGACGGTCTCCATCGTCTCGTCGACGGAGAGGGTGGTCTGGGACAGCCACACGATCTTTGACGGGTCGCGGACCTCGACCTTGGCGACATCGGCCGGGCCGTCGACGAGCTGGATGTGGTCGGGGGCCTCGCCGGACGTGCCGATGACCTCTTCGTGGCCCTCGTGTCCGATCAGGAGGATGTCGTAGTCCTCGTTCGCGAAGCGGACGGCTTCCTTGTGGACTTTGGTGACCAGGGGGCAGGTGGCGTCGATGGTGGCGAGTTGGCCGCGCTTGGCCTCTTCGTGGACGACGGGGGCGACGCCGTGCGCCGAGAACATCACGATGTTGCCCGGCGGGACCTCCTCCGTGCGCTCGACGAAGATGGCGCCCTTCCTCTCCAGGGTCTGCACGACGTACTTGTTGTGGACGATCTCGTGCCGGACGTACACCGGAGCGCCGTACTGCTCCAGGGCTTTCTCGACGGCGATCACGGCGCGGTCCACACCCGCGCAGTAGCCACGGGGGGCGGCGAGCAGGACACGGCGGCCAGGCGAAGCAGTCATGCGTCCCATCGTAAGGGTGCCTTGGGTGGGTCGAAGATCGCGTGGGTGACGGGGTGGTGGGGAGACTGACCGCAGGCTGTGAGGGGTGGGAAACGGAGCGACGGGCGAGGCACTGGCGGAGGCGTGATGTCCGGAACGGGCACGGCGGAGCGTACGACCGACGAAGGACACGGGCTGCGCCGGAGCCTCGGCTTCCGTGACCTGGTCGTCTACGGGCTGCTGTTTCATCGCGCCGATGACCCCCGTCGGGGTGTTCGGCACGCTGGACGCCCGCTCGCACGAGGGTCGGTGTTCGCGTACGCGCGCGTGGGGGTCGGGTGAGCGGGCCGGTTTCGTCGCGGGCTGGATGGCGATGCTGGACTATCTGCTGATCCCGGCCGTCGCGTATCTCTTCTCCGGTGTCGCGATGAACGCGCTGGTGCCGGAGGTCTCCCGGTGGGTGTTGGCCAGGACCAGGAAGCCGACCCGGGCCGCCACCCGCACCCCCCCTACAGGTTCAGCAGCGTCGTGACCACCACCGCCAGCGCCGTCCAGAGGAGGTGACCGGCGGGTCGGAGAGGGTGGCGCGGGCGGTGTTGCTCTGCTTGGCGCCGGCGGGGCTGCTCTTCGTGGCGCAGACGTATCTGGTGGCGCTGCTGGAGCCGGTGTCGTCGGCGCGGCTCGCGGCCGATCCTGAGCGGCAGGGGTCCGCGTTCTACGACGCCGTCGACGCGTCGGTCGGGACGTGGCTGCATGACCTCGGCGCGGCGTTCGCCGCGCTGGCCGGGCAGGCCGCGGCGGGGCGGTTGCTGTTCGCGATGGCGCGGGGGCGGCGGTTGCCGCGGGTCCTGTCGAGGACGGGGTGTGCCTCGGGTGGCCCTCGTGTGCGCGGCTGTCATCACGCTGGTGGCGGCGGTGTGGGCGGCTCGGCGGGGCGACGGGATGGATCACCTGGTGTCGGTGGTGAACATCGGCGCGCTGACGGCGTTCACGCTGCTGCACGCGAGCGTGGTGGGGTGGTTCGTGGTGCGGCGTGGGGGTGAGGGCGGGGGCGCGGTGAGGTGGTGGCGGCATGGGGTGGTGCCGGTGGTGGGGGCGGCGCTCACGGTCGCGGTGATCGTGGCGGCGTCGGGGGCGGCGCAGGGGGTGGGGGTGGTGTGGCCGGCGGTCGGGGTGGTTGCGGTGGTGGTGGGGCGGCGGGGGCCGGAGCGGGACGCCGCGGGGTGAGGGGTTTTCGCCCCCGCCGCCCCTACCCGTCCCATCCTTCTGGGGCTCCGCCCCAGACCCCGCTCCTCAAACGCCGGAGGGGCTGGATCTTTCAGCCCGTCCGGCGTTTGAGGACGAGGCCCCTTCAGGGCCGAAGCGGGGGTCTGGGGGCGGCAGCCCCCAGGGACGGGACGGGTAAGGGCGGCGGGGGCGAGGAACCCCCGTCGGCTGGGTCGGGTTGTCGGTGGGGGCCGTTACGCTCGGCGCATGGCTGTGAACACGTCTCCCGAATCGCCCCTGCCCGTCGGCGAGGTGTCGCGGCTCATCGGGGGGTGGATCGACCGGCTCGGGGCGGTGTGGGTCGAGGGGCAGATCACTCAGCTGTCGCGACGCCCCGGCGCCGGCGTCGTGTTCCTGACGTTGCGGGACCCGTCGTACGACATCTCCGTGAGCGTGACGGCGTATCGCCAGGTGTTCGACGCCGTCGCCGACGTGGTGAGCGAGGGCGCCCGCGTCGTCGTACTCGCCAAGCCCGAGTGGTACGCCCCCCGCGGCCAGCTCTCCCTGCGCGCCACGGAGATAAAGCCCGTCGGCGTCGGCGAGCTCCTCGCCCGGCTGGAGATGCTGAAGAAGTCCCTCACCGCCGAGGGGCTCTTCGCACCGGCGCGGAAGAAGGCACTCCCCTTCCTCCCCCAGCTCATCGGCCTCGTCTGCGGACGCGCATCCGCCGCCGAGCGGGACGTCCTCGAGAACGCCCGCCACCGCTGGCCCGCCGTCCGCTTCGAGGTGCGCAACGTCCCCGTGCAGGGCGTGCACGCCGTACCGCAGGTCGTGCAGGCGGTGAAAGAGCTCGACGAGATCGACGACGTGGATGTGATCATCGTCGCCCGCGGGGGCGGCAGCGTCGAGGATCTGCTGCCCTTCTCCGATGAACAGCTCGTCCGGGCCGTCGCCTCGTGCCGTACACCGGTCGTGTCCGCCATCGGGCACGAGCCCGACAACCCCCTCCTCGACCACGTCGCCGACCTGCGGGCTTCCACTCCGACCGACGCGGCCAAGAAGGTCGTACCGGACGTGGGCGAGGAGTACGAGCGGGTGCGGATGCTGCGCGACCGGGCCCGGCGGTGTGTCGAGGCGTTCGTGGAGCGCGAGGAGCGGGGGCTCGCGCATGCCCTCGCGCGGCCCTCGATAGAGGATCCGCACCGGATGATCGACGAGCGCGCCGATCACGTGGCCTCGCTCCTCGACCGGAGCCGCCGCTGCCTCGGCCACCTCCTCGACCGCGCCCAGTCCGAGCTGACACACACGCACGCGCGCGTGGTGGCCCTCTCCCCCGAGGCGACCCTGAAGCGGGGGTATGCGGTGCTGCAGCGGGCCGACGGGCATGTGGTCCGTGACCCGGGTGAGGTGACGGCGGACGAGGCGCTGCGCGCGCGGGTCGCCGAGGGTGAGTTCTCGGTACGGGTCGACGCGCGAAGTGACGCGGCGAGCGGCGGGGCAAGTGACGTACAGAGCGATGCATAGGGTGGGCGAATGACCAGCAAGGTGGAAGAGGCTCTCGGGTACGAGCAGGCCCGGGACGAGCTGATCGAGGTCGTACGGCGGCTGGAGGCGGGCGGTACGACGCTGGAGGAGTCACTCGCGCTCTGGGAGCGGGGCGAGGAGCTGTCCAAGGTGTGCCGGCGCTGGCTGGACGGGGCACGGGCGCGGCTGGACGCGGCCCTGGCCGAGGAGGCCGAGGCGGGGGAGGAAGACGGCGAGGACGGTTCATAACGCTCGCGACGCCTCGTCACCCCTGGCGTGCTGTGAAGCGGATCACCACACCCCGTCATTTGTTGAAGCTTGAACTTGTCTCGCGTACCGTCGAACCCCGACAACCGGTCCCCGGTCCGCATACGCGGACGACGCACATACCGAGAAGGTTCACGCATGTCTCTCGTTCTTGACCCCGCCGCCCAGGACCTGCTGTTCCGCGAGGCCCGCACCGCGAACACCTTCACCGACGAGCCGGTGACCGATGAGCAGGTCCAGGCGATCTACGACCTGGTCAAGTACGGCCCCACCGCCTTCAACCAGACCCCGCTGCGCATCACCCTGGTCCGCTCGGCGGAGGCCCGTGAGCGTCTGGTGCAGCACATGGCAGAGGGCAACCAGGCCAAGACCGCCGCCGCCCCGCTGGTCGCGATCCTGTCCGCGGACAACGAGTTCCACGAGGAGCTGCCGGCCCTGTTCCCGGCGTTCCCGCAGGCCAAGGACGTCTTCTTCAGCGAGCGCGCGGCCCGCGAGAGCGCCGCCGGGATGAACGCCGCCCTGCAGGCCGCGTACTTCATCGTCGGCGTCCGCGCCGCCGGGCTGGCCGCCGGCCCGATGACCGGCTTCGACTTCGAGGGCGTCCGCAAGGAGTTCCTGGACGACGACCACACCCCGCTGATGGTCGTCAACATCGGCAAGCCCGGCGCCGACGCCTGGTACCCGCGCTCCCCGCGCCTCGAGTACGACCAGGTCATCACCACGGTCTGAACCGACCGCACATAACCACCGCACATCACGAAGGCCCTCGGCTGCACGCCGAGGGCCTTTCGTCATCCGCGGACGGTCACTCCGCCTTCAGCGCCTTCGCCATCCGCGTCAGCTGCTCGAACGACCCCGTGCCCGCCACCACGGTGGTCGCGCCCTTCTCCTGGTGCACGAGCGCGTCGTAGCGGCCGCCCGTGTACCGCGTCCACGTCCGGTCGCCGATCTCCTGGGTGACCTTGGTCGCCCGGCCGCCCCGGGTGGCCTCCTCCAGGAACGTCGACGGCTTCTCGGCCGACTGCTCGACCTGGACGTAGTCCCCGCCCGCGGTGTGGAAACCGAGATGCCAGGCGTCGAAGTCGTCACCCTTGAAGCGGACGGACGTCGGCTTCCAGGTGTCGGGCAGGCCCTGCGGCGCGACCACCGGATAGGACGCCGCGCGGCGGGCCGTGAGCAGCTCGACGCGGTAGTCGACCCGCGGGAGGTCGGGAGCGCCGTCCTCATGGGGCACGAAGATATAGATGACTCCCGCCGCGAGCACGGTCACTCCCAGGGAGAGGACCATGTTGCGGACCGACTTCTGCTTGCCGTTCGAACCTGCCACGCCCCCTATCGTCGCAGGTGCCCTGGCCTGCTCATCCGTGGGGCCCCCTGCTCATTCTGCCTGCCCGGGGATAGAGTCAGGGCCGTCACCCTCATCCGGCCGTCGTCGTATCAGAAAGGTGCGCTCCGATGACCGAGAATCATCATCATTTGCCGTCCGAGCTCGAAGTACCCAGCGAAGCCCCCGACCGCAACCTCGCCCTGGAACT
Organism: Streptomyces sp. V4I8; assembly: GCF_041261225.1. GTDB lineage: Bacteria > Actinomycetota > Actinomycetes > Streptomycetales > Streptomycetaceae > Streptomyces. Next base: position 6,556,395 of record NZ_JBGCCN010000001.1, on the reverse strand, counting down.
GGTCCGCGTGACCGAGGCGGCGGCGATGGCCGCGGGCCGTTGGGTCGGGCGCGGCGACAAGAACGGCGCCGACGGTGCCGCGGTGCGCGCCATGCGGACCCTCGTCCACACCGTGTCGATGAACGGCGTCGTCGTCATCGGTGAGGGCGAGAAGGACGAAGCACCGATGCTCTTCAACGGAGAGCGGGTCGGCGACGGAACCGGGGCCGAGGTCGACATCGCCGTCGACCCGATCGACGGGACCACGCTGACCGCGAAGGGCATGCCCAACGCGATCTCCGTGCTCGCCGCGGCCGACCGGGGGTCCATGTTCGACCCGTCCGCCGTCTTCTACATGGACAAGCTCGTCACCGGCCCCGAGGCCGCCGACTTCGTCGACATCAACGCGCCCGTCTCAGTGAACATCCGCCGGGTCGCCAAGGCCAAGCGGTCCACGCCCGAGGACGTCACCGTCGTCATCCTCGACCGGCCCCGGCACGAGGGCATCATCAAGGAGATCCGGGACGCCGGTGCGCGTATCAAGCTGATCTCCGACGGCGATGTCGCGGGATCGATCTACGCCCTGCGCGAGGGCACCGGCGTCGACATGCTGCTCGGCATCGGCGGTACGCCCGAGGGCATCATCTCGGCCTGCGCCGTGAAGTGTCTGGGCGGCACGATCCAGGGCAAGCTGTGGCCGAAGGACGACGAGGAGCGGCAGCGGGCCATCGACGCCGGGCACGACCTCGACCGGGTGCTGCTGACGGACGACCTGGTCTCGGGGGACAACGTGTTCTTCGTCGCCACGGGGATCACCGACGGTGAGTTGCTGCGCGGTGTGCGGTACCGGTCGGAGAACGCGACGACCGACTCGATCGTGATGCGCTCGAAGTCGGGGACGGTGCGGAGGATCGACTCCGAGCACCGGTTGAGCAAGCTGCGGGCCTACAGCGCGATCGACTTCGACAGGGCGAAGTGAATCCCGCCGGGCGAAGGCGAGAACGGCAGCCAAGCGCGGCAGCGAAGCGCGCTGGCGAGTAGCCGCTGAAAGAAGTGCGCAGTCAATTGGGCGCCCCCGGTGCGGAGGGGGCGCCCAATTTTCTGCTTCTCAGCCTGCTTGCGCTATGGGGTTCGCCGTCCTCGCCGCCTTCTTCAACTCCACTTCGCGGCGGCGGCGCCTGGCCAGGACCACCCGGCGTTCCGCCGCGGTGAGACCGCCCCAGACGCCGTAGGGCTCGGGTTGGAGCAGGGCGTGTTCGCGGCACTCGACCATGACCGGGCAGCGGGCGCAGACGCGCTTGGCCGCCTCCTCACGGGAAAGGCGGGCCGCGGTGGGCTCCTTGGAAGGGGCGAAGAACAGCCCGGCCTCGTCGCGCCGGCACACGGCCTCCGTATGCCATGGGGCGTCTTGATCCCTGTCTCGCACTGGCACCCGCTGGGCCGGAACGGCAGCTACCTGCAGGGACGAATGCGGCGGTTGCAGCACGGTCTACTCCTGACGACGGCTTCGCGAGCGAGAGACGATGCAGCAAGGTCTACCCGCTGTACGCGCGCCTATGCAGTCAGTTCCGAACCGCTGGATTTCGGGGGGTCGTGCGCGCTGCTGCGCGGCGCACGATTCCCTTCGGCACCGGGTCAAGGCCGGTCCGATTCACAACCGTCAACGATCCAGATGCTTGCGCAAACCCTTGTCGACCTTGCGCTGAACGCGGTCGAGAATGTCGGCGACGACCTTCCCCCGCTTCGGCCTGCCCTCGATATTGCCGAGCACGGCCCAGCCGTCGACATGGACGACCGGCGCCTCGGGGTCCTCCGCGTCGAGGTGGTCCACCTCGAAGTTGCCGAGCACACCGCCTCCGGTGCCGCGCAGCGAGACGTTCTCCGGGACGCGGACCTCGACGTTGCCGAAGACCGAGATCGCCCGGATCACGACGTGCTGGTACTCGAAGAGCGCCTCGGTGAGGTCTATCTCCACACTGCCGAAGACCGCGTACGCGTGGATACGGCGGCCGGCGCGCCAGCGGCCCTTGCGGACGGCGCTGCTGAAGACCGCGACCACGTTCTCGTCGGGGTCGGCCGGGATCGCCGCGGCGGTCGGCCGGCCCGGGGTGGGGGTGTGGGGTGCGCGGCGTATGTGCCCGGCGGGCAGGTCGCGTATGAAGACATCCAGTTCGCCGACCGTCTTGGCCGCCAGGACGCCCTCGACGCGTTCGGCGTGCTCGTCGGCGGTGAGGCGGCCCTCGGCCAGGGCGTCGCGCAGGATGTCGGCGATCCGGTCGCGGTCGGCGTCGGAGGCACGGAGTTCGGCGGCACGGAGCTCGGTGGCGGCAGCGGGTGCGGTCTGCTTCTGAAGGTCCACGGCAGCAGCGTACCGAAACACGATAGATCGCGATAGCCCCCGGCCGGACCGCATGGCGGGCATGGAACTGAGCCTTACCTCACAAGCCCGCCGTCAGTGGCAGGTTCTACGCTGGTGGACGCTGCCAACGGAGGCCAGCCGCGCTGTCTGTTTAGTGAGGAATGGGCGACATGCCTGAGTTCGCGTACACCGATCTGCTCCCCATGGGAGAGGACACCACCCCGTACCGGCTGGTGACTTCCGAGGGTGTCTCCACCTTCGAGGCCGACGGGCGGACGTTCCTCAAGGTGGAGCCCGAGGCGCTGCGCAAGCTGGCCGAGGAGGCCATCCACGACATCCAGCACTACCTGCGCCCCGCCCACCTGGCGCAGCTGCGCCGGATCATCGACGACCCCGAGGCGTCGAGCAACGACAAGTTCGTCGCGCTGGACCTGCTGAAGAACGCCAACATCGCGGCGGCGGGTGTGCTGCCGATGTGCCAGGACACCGGTACGGCGATCGTGATGGGCAAGCGCGGGCAGAACGTGCTGACCGAGGGCGCGGACGAGGAGGCGCTGAGCCGTGGCATCTACGACGCGTACCTCAATCTGAACCTGCGGTACTCGCAGATGGCTCCGCTCACCATGTGGGAGGAGAAGAACACCGGGTCGAACCTGCCGGCCCAGATCGAGCTGTACGCCACCGACGGCGGCGCCTACAAGTTCCTCTTCATGGCCAAGGGCGGTGGCTCCGCCAACAAGTCCTTCCTCTACCAGGAGACCAAGGCCGTTCTGAACGAGGCCTCCATGATGAAGTTCCTGGAGGAGAAGATCCGTTCGCTGGGTACGGCCGCCTGTCCGCCGTACCACCTGGCGATCGTGGTGGGTGGTACGAGCGCGGAGTACGCCCTCAAGACCGCGAAGTACGCCTCCGCCCACTACCTGGACGAGATCCCGGCCGAGGGCTCGCCGCTAGGGCACGGGTTCCGGGACAAGGAGCTGGAGGAGAAGGTCTTCGAGCTGACGCAGAAGATCGGGATCGGCGCGCAGTTCGGCGGCAAGTACTTCTGCCACGACGTGCGGGTGGTGCGGCTGCCGCGGCACGGCGCCTCGTGCCCCGTCGCCATCGCCGTGTCCTGCTCGGCCGACCGGCAGGCCGTCGCGAAGATCACCGCCGAGGGGGTCTTCCTGGAGCAGCTGGAGACGGACCCGGCGCGGTTCCTGCCGGAGACGACGGACGAGCACCTGGACGAGTCCTCCGACGTCGTCAGGATCGACCTCAACCAGCCCATGGACTCGATCCTCGCCGAGCTCACCAAGTACCCGGTGAAGACCCGGCTTTCGCTCACCGGTCCGCTGGTCGTGGCCCGTGACATCGCGCACGCCAAGATCAAGGAGCGGCTGGACGCGGGTGAGGAGATGCCGCAGTACCTGAAGGACCACCCGGTGTACTACGCCGGGCCGGCGAAGACGCCCGAGGGGTACGCGTCGGGTTCCTTCGGGCCTACGACGGCCGGGCGCATGGACAGCTACGTCGAGCAGTTCCAGGCGGCGGGCGGGTCCAAGGTGATGCTGGCCAAGGGGAACCGGAGCAAGCAGGTCACGGACGCGTGTGGCACGCACGGTGGGTTCTACCTGGGTTCCATCGGTGGGCCTGCGGCCCGGCTCGCGCAGGACTGCATCAAGAAGGTCGAGGTCGTCGAGTACGAGGAGCTCGGCATGGAGGCCGTCTGGAAGATCGAGGTCGAGGACTTCCCGGCGTTCATCGTGGTCGACGACAAGGGCAACGACTTCTTCCAGGACCCGGCGCCGGCGCCGACGTTCACGTCGATTCCGGTGCGGGGGCCCGGGCTGGCGTAGTCCCTGCGGTGCGGCGGGGGAGGGTTCTTCGCCCCCGCCGCCCCTACCCGTCCCATCCCTGGGGGCTGCCGCCCCCAGACCCCCGCTTTCGGCCCTGAAGGGGCCTCGTCCTCAAACGCCGGACGGGCTGAAAATGCCCGGGCCGGCGAAGCCCCTGCGGGCGGGCGGGGGTTCGGGACGGTGGTGGCCTCGTCCTCAAACGGCGGACGGGCTGAAAATGCCCGAGCCGGCGAAGCCCCTGCGGGTGGGCGGGGGTTCGGGACGGTGGTGGCCTCGTCCTCAAACGGCGGACGGGCTGAAAATGCCCGAGCCGGCGAAGCCCCTGCGGGCGGGTGGAGGTTCGGGACGGTGGTGGCCTCGTCCTCAAACGGCGGACGGGCTGAAAATGCCCGAGCCGGCGAAGCCCCTGCGGGCGGGTGGAGGTTCGGGACGGTGGTGGCCTCGTCATCGAACGCCGGGCGGGCTGAACATCCAGCCCCTCCGGCGTTTGAGGAGCGGGGTCTGGGGCGGAGCCCCAGAAGGATGGGACGGGTAGGGGCGGCGGGGGCGAGGGACCCTTCCGGCGTAAAGGTGGAACATCCCCGGGCGCCCGTTCGCTATAGCCGGTATGAGCGACTACCGCATCGAGCACGACTCCATGGGCGAGGTCCACGTCCCGGCGGACGCCAAGTGGCGGGCGCAGACGCAGCGGGCCGTCGAGAACTTCCCCATCTCCGGCCAGCGCATCGAGCGCGCCCACATCGAGGCGCTCGCACGGATCAAGGGCGCCGCCGCCAAGGTGAACGCGCGGCTCGGGGTGCTCGACAAGGACATCGCCGAGGCCATCCAGGAGGCGGCGGGCGAGGTCGCCGAGGGGCGGTGGGACGAGCACTTCCCCATCGACGTGTTCCAGACCGGGTCCGGGACCTCGTCCAACATGAACACCAACGAGGTCATCGCCACCCTCGCGACCGAGCGGCTCGGGCGGGACGTCCACCCCAACGACCATGTGAACGCCTCGCAGTCCTCCAACGACGTCTTCCCCTCCTCCATCCACATCGCCGCCACCGCCGCCGTCACCCGCGATCTGGTCCCGGCGCTGGAGCACCTCGCCGGGGCCCTGGAGCGCAAGGCCGAGGAGTTCGCCGATGTCGTGAAGTCGGGCCGGACCCATCTCATGGACGCCACACCGGTGACGCTGGGGCAGGAGTTCGGCGGGTACGCCGCCCAGGTGCGGTACGGCGTCGAGCGCCTCCACGCCTCCCTCCCCCGCCTCGCCGAACTCCCCCTCGGGGGCACGGCCGTGGGGACGGGCATCAACACGCCGCCCGGGTTCTCCGCCGCCGTCATCGAGGAGGTCGCCCGGGCCACCTCGCTGCCGCTCACCGAGGCGCGCGACCACTTCGAGGCACAGGGCGCCCGGGACGGGATCGTGGAGACCAGTGGGCAGCTGCGGACCATCGCGGTCGGGCTGACGAAGATCTCCAACGACCTGCGGTGGATGGCGTCCGGGCCGCGTACCGGGCTCGCGGAGATCAGCCTCCCCGACCTCCAGCCGGGGTCCTCCATCATGCCCGGCAAGGTCAACCCGGTCATCCCGGAGGCCGTCCTCATGGTCGCCGCGCAGGTCGTCGGCAACGACGCCACCGTGGCCACCGCCGGGGCCGCGGGCAACTTCGAGCTGAACGTGATGCTGCCGGTCATCGCGAAGAACGTGCTGGAGTCGATCCGGCTGCTCGCCAACGCCTCCCGGCTGCTGGCCGACCGGACCGTCGACGGCATCGTCGCCCACCGCGAACGGGCTTTGGAGTACGCCGAGTCATCCCCCTCCGTCGTCACACCGCTCAACAAGTACATCGGGTACGAGGAGGCCGCCAAGGTCGCCAAGAAGGCCCTGGCGGAGCGGAAGACCATCCGCCAAGTCGTGCTGGAGGGCGGATACGTGGAGCGTGGTGACCTGACCGTCGAGCAACTGGACGAGGCGCTCGATGTCCTGCGGATGACGCGGCCGTAACGAGTCGTCGCGCGATCGTCGCGGTGCGGTGAACCGTGACGCTTGCCGCAGCGTCGTATGCCTGTGGCACCTAATATCTGTACATGGCAGACGGTGGAGCGGTGACGACGGAAATGGAAGCGGGCGGATCGACGGCGTTCTGGGCCCCCGGGACACAGATCCTGTGGCGGTACCGGGAGAACGCCGGCCGCCGCTTCCATATCGCGCGTCCCGTCACCGTCGTACGGGACGACGCCGAGATCCTCGCCGTATGGCTCGCTCCGGGGACGGAGTGTGTGAAACCCGTGCTCGCCGACGGAACGTCCGTGCACGGGGAGCCCCTTGAGACGCGTTACACCAAGCCGCGTACCGTCCAGCGCGACCGGTGGTTCGGGACCGGGGTGCTGAAGCTCGCGCGGCCGGGTGAGCCGTGGTCGGTGTGGTTGTTCTGGGAGCCCGGGTGGCAGTTCAAGAACTGGTACGTGAACCTTGAGGAGCCGCTGGCCCGTTGGGCGGGCGGGGTGGACTCCGAGGACCACTTTCTCGACATCTCCGTGCACCCGGACCGCAGTTGGCACTGGCGGGACGAGGACGAGTTCGCGCAGGCCCAGCGGGACGGGCTGGTGGACGACCGGCTCGCCGCGCGGGTGCGGGAGGCGGGGCAGAACGCGGTCGAGGTGATCCGCGCCTGGGGGCCGCCGTTCGCGGACGGCTGGCAGCACTGGCGCCCCGATCCCGCCTGGGCTGTACCTTCATTGCCTGAGGACTGGGACCGCACGCCCGCGCACATGTCCTCATGAGACCCTTGATGCGCCCCCGGGCAACAAACGTAGGATCGTCCTCCGCAAGGGCGCGCATCGGCAGCAACTACCCGAGTGCGCGCTGGGCTTGACCGATCGTCACCGAGGGGCGGCAGGACGTGAGCGAGGGTTACCAGGGCAACGCCTGCAGGGACTGCAGACGGTCCACCGGCTGCACAGGAACTGCCTCCGGTCACGCGGGAATTCCGTTCCTGGGGCACGTATTCCGGGTATCGGAGTTTCGGCGGGACGAACTGCACGCATGGCGAGCAGCCCCGGACGGATGGATTCGAAAGGCGTGACGGAGCAGCCGATCTCCTTCGAACGCCCCGAGACGGGCGTGGACCCCGCGGAGGCCCGCGGGGCGCTTGTGCGTACCTCGACACCGTCGACGACGCACTCCACGCCGCCGCACACCCCTGACGGTGACGCCTTCGGGGGCACCGCCTTACCCGCGCAGGCGCGCACGGGAGAGACCCCCTCCACGCCGGGCAGCACAGCACCGTCCGGCCCGAGCAAGGAGCCCTCAGACATCGCCGGCAACGGCCCCGAGCACTCGCAGCCCTCCGTCGCCGCCGAGCCCGACTCGCACCGGCCGCGGCCCGTTCCGGAGGCCATCCCGCCCCAGCCCGGCGCCGAGCCGCCGCAGTCCTCCGCCGAGCGGCGCACCGGACAGGGGCTGCCGCCCGGACGGCCCACGCCGATGCGGCGGGACGGGGACCGGCTGCGCTTCGTGGGCGCGGCCACCCGGCGGATTGCCCGCGGCATCGACCTGGACGAGATCGTGATGGGGCTGTGCCGGGCGACCGTGCCGACGTTCTCCGACGCGATCCTCGTCTATCTGCGCGACCCGCTGCCGGTCGGCGACGAGCGGCCCACCGGCCCCGTCGTGCTGCGGTTGCGCCGCACCGACCGCATCCCCGAGGAGCGGGACACCGAGGGCGGCTTCCTGCCCACGCAGGCGCAGCCGGAACCGCCCGAGCTGGCCGAGCTGTCCACCGTCACCGCCGAACTGTGCGAGGTGCGGCCCGGTGGCGCGCTCGCCGAGGTGCTGCGCGGCGTACGTCCCGTCTTCGCCGACGCGCCCGCCGCCCGTGCCGCCCTGCCCGAACTACTGGGCGAGGAAGGCGAGTTGATCATCCCTGACGGGCAGCGCGCGATCCTCGCCCCGCTGCGCGGCCGGCGCCGCGTCATCGGCGCCGCGGTCTTCCTGCGCCGCCCCGACCGCCTGGCCTTCGAACCCGACGACCTCCTCGTCGCCGCCCAGCTCGCCACGCACAGCGCGCTCGGCATCGACAAGGCGGTGCTGTACGGCCGTGAGGCGTACATCGCCGACGAGCTCCAGCGCACCATGCTGCCGGAGACGCTGCCCCGCCCGACCGGCGTGCGGCTGGCGTCCCGCTACCTGCCCGCGGCCGAGACGGCCCGGGTGGGCGGCGACTGGTACGACGCGATCCCGCTGCCGGGCAGCCGCGTGGCGCTGGTCGTCGGTGACGTCATGGGCCACTCCATGACGTCGGCCGCGATCATGGGCCAGCTGCGCACGACGGCCCAGACCCTCGCCGGGCTCGACCTGCCCCCGCAGGAGGTCCTGCACCACCTCGACGAGCAGGCCCAGCGCCTGGGCACCGACCGCATGGCGACCTGCCTCTACGCCGTCTACGACCCGGTCTCGCACCGCATCACCATCGCCAACGCCGGCCATCCGCCGCCCGTCCTGCTGCACCTGGGCGGCCGCGCGGAGGTGCTGCGCGTACCGGCGGGCGCGCCGATCGGCGTCGGCGGCGTCGACTTCGAGGCCGTGGAGCTGGACGCACCCGCCGGCGCGACCCTGCTCCTCTACACGGACGGTCTGGTCGAGTCGCGTCTGCGTGACGTGTGGACCGGCATAGAGCAGCTGCGTGAGAAGCTCGCCGCCGTCGCCCAGCTCACCGGGCCCGACCATCCGCCGCCGCTGGAAGCCCTGTGCGACGAGGTCCTCGACATGCTCGGGCCGGGCGACCGGGACGACGACATCGCGCTGCTCGCCGCCCGCTTCGACGGGATCGCGCCGAGCGACGTGGCGTACTGGTTCCTGGAGCCGGAGGACGCGGCGCCCGGCCGTGCCCGGCGGCTCGCGCGTCGGGCGCTCGCTCGGTGGGGCCTGGAGGAGCTGACGGACTCGGTCGAGCTGTTGGTCAGCGAGGTCGTGACCAACGCGGTGCGGTATGCCACGCGGCCGGTGACGTTGCGGTTGTTGCGGACCGACGTGCTGCGGTGCGAGGTCGGGGACGATGTGCCGCAGTTGCCGCGGCTGCGGCAGGCTCGTGCCACGGATGAGGGTGGGCGGGGCTTGTATCTCGTGAACCGGCTGGCTCGGCGGTGGGGGGCGACTCGGTTGAGTACCGGAAAAGTCGTCTGGTTCGAGTTGAGTCGCGGCTGAGCGCCGTAGGGGAACTGCGCGACCAGCCACGACCGCAGGTTCGTCGTGGCTGGTCGCGCCCACGCGGCGGAGCCGCACATCGATACGGCCCCGCGCCCCTGACGGGGCGCTGTTCTACTGCTCGTTGCCGGGTCGGACCGGGTCCACGGTGATGTCGTCCGTCGGCTCGTCCGTCGGTGCCGTCGGGGCCGGCTCGGTCGTCGGCTCCTCCGTCGGCGGCTCGGTCGTCGGGGTCTCCGTCGGCTCCTCGGTCGTCGGGGTCTCCGTCGGCTCCTGAGTCGTCGGTTCCTCCGTCGGCTCCTGGGTCGTCGGCTCCTGCGTCGGGGTCGGGGTCCAGGTCGGCTGGACGGCCGCGCCCTGGTCGGTGTTCAGGTCGAACCTGGCGTCCGGGTCCGTCACGCCGAACATGTACGCCGCCCAGATCTCCGCCGGGAAGCCACCGCCGTTGACGCGGGGCTCGCCGCCCGCGCCGTACATCTTGACTTGCGGGTGCGGAGACTTGTCGTCCTCACCGAACAGGCCCACCGAGGTGACCAGGTCGGGCGTGTAGCCGGTGAACCAGGCCGACTTGTTGTCGTCGGACGTACCCGTCTTGCCGGCGACCTTCTGGCCTTCGTGCTCGGGGTTGTTCGCCACGGCCCGCTGGGCCGTACCGTCGTCGACCACGCCCGTCAGCACCGAGGTCACCGTGTCGGCGGCCTCACGGCTGATGACCTGCTCCCCGACCGGGTCGGGGATGTCGACCGTACGGCTGTTGTGCTCGGCCGACTTGAGGATGCTCGGGGTGACCTTCTTGCCGTGGTTGTCGAGGGTCGCGTACACGCCGGCCATCTGCAGCGGGCTCGCGCCCATGGTGCCCAGCGTCTGCGCGGGTACGGCCTGCTCCTTGGCGGTGTCCATGCCGAGCCGGCCGGCCACGTCCATGACGTTCTTCATGCCGACGTCGACGCCCATCTGCGCGAAGACGGAGTTGACGGACTTGTTCATCGCCGTCTGGACGGTGATGGGCCCGTAGTCCTGGTCGTCCTCGTTCTCGGGGGCGAAACCGACCTTGTTGCCGTCGCTGTCCACGACCGGGCGCTTGCTGGTGCCGTCGTAGATGGTGTTCGCGGTGATCGGCTTGCCGGACCGGGTCTGGGCGCTCTCCTCCAGGGCGGCGGCCAGGATCACCGGCTTGAACGTCGACGCGGGCTGGTAGTCCGTGCGCGTCGCGTTGCTGGTGTAGTGCTTGAAGTAGTCCACGCCGCCGTACAGCGCGACGACCTTGCCAGTCTTGGGGTCCACGGAGACCGCGCCGGCCTGGACGTCCGCGTCGACGGGCCGCTTCTTCTTGTCCAGCTTGCTGGTGAGCTGCGCCTTGACGGCCTTCTCCAGCTGCGCCTGCTTCTTCTTGTCGATGTTCAGGGTGATGGTCCAGCCCTGGTCGACGACCTGGGATTCGGCCTCGGAGCGCGTGATGCCGTCCTGCTTCATGAGCTGACTGATGAGCTGCTCGTTGGCGAGCTCGATCAGATAGCCCTTCTGGCCCTCCCGGCCGGCCGTGGGCTTCGGCTCCTTGGGCTCGGGGAAGGTCATGCCCTGGCGCTCGGCCTTGTCGAGCCAGCCCTCCTCGACCATGTTGTCCAGGACGTAGTTCCAGCGGGCCGTGACCAGCTTCCTGCCGGTGTCGGACGCGGCCTGCCAGTCGTACTGGCTCGGTGCCTGGAGCAGCGCGGCGAGGTACGCGCCCTGTTCGACGGAGAGCTTGTCGGCGTCGACGCGGTAGTAGGCCTGGGCGGCGGCCTGGATGCCGTAGGCGCCGCGGCCGTAGTAGCTGGTGTTGATGTAGCCGGCGAGGATGTCGTCCTTGGACATCTGGCGGTCGACCTTCAGGGAGATGACGATCTCCTTGAGCTTGCGGCTGACCGTCTGTTCCTGGCTGAGGTAGTAGTTCTTGACGTACTGCTGGGTGATGGTCGAGCCGCCCTGCGCGCCCTTGCCCATCAGCGTGTTGAGCACACCGCGGGCCGTGCCCTTCAGGTCGATGCCGTTGTCGTTGTAGAACGACTTGTTCTCGGCCGCGACGAAGGTGTCCCGGACCTCCTTCGGCACCTTGGACAGGTCCACGATCTCGCGGTTGACCTTGCCGTCGCGGGCCAGGGTCGTCTTGCCGTCGCTGTACTTGTAGACGTTGCTCTGGCGCTGGGCGGCCTGGGCGGCGGCGTTGCCGCTGGGCACGTCCACGTACAGGTAGAGCCCGATGAACGCGGCGATGGCGAGCAGGCACGTACCGAGGAACGTGCCGAGGATCTTCTTCCAGGTGAAGAGCCGGCGAATGCGGCCCTTGCCGGCACCGCCCCTGCCCCCGGACCTGGCTGCCCGGCGGGCCGCGGCCCTGCCTCCCTGGGCGGCCGGAGGTGTCCCTACGACGGTGGCCGACGGGTCGCCACCGGCGACCGACGGCGACCCGGACGACCGTCCGGGCGCCGCGCGGCGGCCACCGCGCTGCCGCGCTCGTCTGTCTTCCGCTCGTCCCATGGGTCCGTTCCGCTCCGCTTCGTTCTTGTGTGCGCTACCGCCACACAGGTTCGCCGCTCAGGTCAGCTCAGAAAGCTAACACCGGAAGTTATGACAAAGCCCTGTCGATCCGGGCTTTTGGGGACGTGACAATCAGCACCTGTCCCACCGGAACCGACGACTGGGGCGTGCGTAGGGTTGCCCAGGCGCGGTAATCTGTTATCACTTAGATAGATCCGGGATTACGGAGACGGGGCGAAGCCGCACGCGGCTTCATGCAGAAACGAACGAAACGGGGGAACCACCCATGTCGAACGACAAGACCGACGCCACATCCCGCACCGCCGCCGCGCCTGACGGGCCGACCGCGACCGACGCACCCGATGTGCCCGAGATGCCGGCACCGCACGTCCGCGAGTTCACCGCGCACAGCATCGGCGGCGGGCTCGCCCTGCTGCTCGGCCTGGTCGGGCTGCTGGCCGGCGCGGGGCTGATCGTCAGCGCCTCGGCGGTCTCCGGGGCCGGCGGCCAGGCGGCGCTGATCGTCACGGGCATCCTGGTCGCGATCGCCGCGATCCTGGCCATGTGCGGGCTGAACATGGTCGCGCCGGGCGAGGCGCGGGTCGTCCAGCTCTTCGGGCGGTACCGCGGGACCATCCGGGAGGACGGGCTGCGCTGGGTGAACCCCTTCACGTCCCGTACGAAGATCTCGACCCGGGTCCGCAACCACGAGACGGCCGTCCTCAAGGTCAACGACGCCTACGGCAACCCGATCGAGCTCGCCGCGGTCGTGGTGTGGAAGGTCGAGGACACCGCGCAGGCCACGTTCGAGGTGGACGACTTCCTGGAGTTCGTCTCCACCCAGACCGAGGCGGCGGTGCGGCACATCGCCATCGAGTACCCCTACGACGCCCATGACGAGAGCGGCCTCTCGCTGCGCGGGAACGCCGAGGAGATCACCGAGAAGCTCGCCGTCGAACTGCACGCGCGCGTGGAGGCGGCCGGGGTGCAGATCATCGAGTCGCGCTTCACGCATCTCGCGTACGCTCCCGAGATCGCCTCCGCGATGCTCCAGCGGCAGCAGGCCGGGGCGGTGGTCGCGGCGCGGCGGCAGATCGTCGACGGGGCCGTGGGCATGGTCGAGGCGGCGCTCGCGCGGATCTCGGAGCAGGGGATCGTGGAACTGGACGAGGAACGGAAGGCTGCGATGGTGTCGAACCTGATGGTGGTGCTGTGCGGCGACAGGTCCCCGCAGCCGGTCCTCAACACCGGGACGCTCTACCAGTGACGGTTCCCTCCGGGGGTTCAGCCCCTCAAGGCCGGCCGCAGCGCAAGCAGGTCCTGCTGCGGCTGGACCCGTCCGTGTACGAGGCGCTCGCGCGGTGGGCGGGCGATGAGCTCCGCTCGGCCAACGCGCAGATCGAGTTCCTGCTGCGGAAGGCTCTGGCGGACGCGGGACGACTGCCGCGCGACCCCGGCCCACTCCCTCGCCGCGGCCGCCCCCCTGGGGGCTCCGCCCCCAGACCCCCATCGGCCTGAACGGCCTCGTCCTCAAACGCTGGACGGGCTGGAAGCGGCTGAGCCGATCGCCGTGTAGCAGAACCGTGACAATGCTCCCCCACCAGCCCCGACACACCCACCGCCATGCTCTCCACACTCGGCGTATACATGCGGCGTATACACCCCGTGTAGAGTCCTGCTCATGTCCATCGGTCACACCCTTCTAGGGCTCCTGGAATCGGGCCCCCGCCACGGCTACGACCTGAAGCGGGCCTTCGATGAGAAGTTCGGTCATGATCGGCCGTTGCACTACGGCCAGGTCTACTCGACGATGTCCCGGCTGTTGAAGAACGGGCTTGTCGAGGTCGACGGGATCGAGCCCGGCGGCGGGCCCGAGCGGAAGCGGTACGCGATCACCGACGCGGGGATCACCGACGTACAGCAGTGGCTCGCGACGCCCGAGAAGCCGGAGCCGTATCTCCAGTCGACCCTCTACACCAAGGTCGTCCTCGCGCTGCTGACCCGGCGTGACGCGGCCGACATCCTCGACACCCAGCGTGCCGAGCACCTGCGGATGATGCGGATCCTCACCGACCGCAAGCGGAGGGGGGACCTGGCCGACCAGCTCATCTGCGACCACGCCCTCTTCCACCTCGAGGCCGACCTGCGCTGGCTGGAACTCACCGCCGCGCGCCTCGACAAGCTGGCCGAGGTGGTGGTCAAGTGACACCTCCTCCCGGTTCCCTGCTCGCGGCCCAGGAGCTGCGCAAGGCTTACGGCCCGACCCTCGCGCTCGACGGGGCCGAGTTCTCCATACATCCCGGTGAGGTCGTCGCCGTGATGGGGCCGTCCGGCTCCGGCAAGTCGACGTTGCTGCACTGCCTCGCCGGGATCGTGCCGCCGGACTCGGGGTCCATCACGTACAACGGGCGCGAGCTGGCCACCATGAACGACGCCCAGCGCAGTGCGCTCAGGCGCTCCGAGTTCGGGTTCGTCTTCCAGTTCGGGCAGCTCGTGCCGGAGTTGACCTGCGTCGAGAACGTCGCCCTCCCGCTGCGGCTCAACGGGACCGGCCGCAAGGAGGCCGAGAAGGCCGCCCTGACCTGGATGGAGCGGCTGGAGGTCGACGACCTGCGCAAGAAGCGGCCCGGTGAGGTCTCCGGCGGTCAGGGGCAGCGCGTCGCCGTCGCCCGCTCGCTGGTCACCAACCCGCGTGTGCTGTTCGCCGACGAGCCGACCGGCGCGCTCGACTCCCTCAACGGCGAGCGCGTGATGGAGCTGCTGACGGAGGCCGCCCGCTCGACCAACGCCGCCGTCGTCCTCGTCACCCACGAGGCGCGGGTGGCCGCCTACTCCGACCGCGAGATCGTCGTACGGGACGGCAGGTCCCGGGACATGGAGCGCGTCGTATGAGCGTGGGTCAGTGGGCCAAGGATCTGGGCATGGGGGTGCGGTTCGCCTTCGCCGGCGGACGTGAGGGCTGGGTCCGGGCCCTGCTGACGGCCGTCGGGGTCGGGCTCGGGGTGGCGCTGCTGCTCCTGACGACCGCGGTCCCCAACATGCAGTCGGTCCGGCACGAGCGGGAGAGTGCCCGCGCCGACATCGACTACAGCTACACGGACCTGAAGAAGTCGGACCACACCCTGGTCGTCGCGGACGTCGACACGGACTTCCGGGACGAGGACATCCGCGGCCGGGCGCTGGAGCCCGAGGGCGCCCGGGCCCCGCTGCCGCCGGGGCTGGAGAAGTTCCCGGCGGTGGGCGAGATGGTCGTCTCCCCCGCGCTGAAGAGGCTGCTGGAGTCGGACGACGCGAAGCTGCTGCGCGAGCGGCTGCCGGAGCGGATCGTCGGGACCATCGGGGAGAGCGGGCTGATCGGCTCGCACGAACTCGCCTTCTTCCGCGGTGGCGACGGCCTCGCGCCGCACATCGACGGCTCCCGGGTCGCCCGTATCGAGCGGTTCGGGGACACCAGCCCGAGCGAGGCGCGGACCGACCCCGTGCTGGTCCTGCTGGTCATCGTCGTCTTCGTGGTGCTGCTGATGCCGGTCGCCGTCTTCATCGCCGCGGCCGTCCGCTTCGGCGGCGAGCGGCGCGACCGCCGGCTCGCGGCGCTGCGGCTGGTCGGCTCCGACAGCCGGATGACCCGGCGGATCGCGGCCGGCGAGGCACTGGCGGGCGCTGTGCTCGGACTGGTCTTCGGTACCGGCTTCTTCCTGCTGGGCCGCCAGATCGCGGGCTCGGTCGAGGTGTTCGACGTCAGCGTCTTCCCGAGCTACCTCAACCCCTCCCCCGCACTGGCCCTGCTCGTCGGCCTCGCGGTCCCGGCGGCGGCCGTACTGGTCACGCTGTTCGCGATGCGCGGGGTGGTGATCGAACCGCTCGGCGTGGTGCGTACGGCGAAGCCCTCGCGGCGCCGGCTGTGGTGGCGGCTGCTGCTGCCGCTGGGTGGCCTCGCGATGCTGTGGCCGATGATCGGCCAGGGCCGCGACCAGGGCACCTTCAACGAGTACCTGGTGATCGGCGGTGTGCTCCTGCTGCTCATCGGCGTGACCACACTGCTGCCGTGGGCCGTCGAGGCGGTGGTCGCCCGGCTCGGCTCGGGCGGTATCGCCTGGCAACTCGCCGTCCGCAGGCTCCAGTTGAGCAGCGGTACCGCTGCCCGCATGGTGAACGGCGTCGCGGTGGCGGTCGCCGGGGCGATCGCGCTGCAGATGCTCTTCGCCGGGGTGGAGAGCGACTACACCAAGCAGTCCCAGTACGACACCGAGCGGGCGCAGATGCAGGTGTCCCTCTCCCGCAACGCCCCACTCGACCCGGCGGTCGCGGAGTTCCGGGACACCAAGGGTGTCCAGCAGGTCTACGCGTACGCCGAGGGCTACCTGGGCGAGCGGCGCAAGGACCCCGACATGGGTATCGAGATGACCGTCGGCGACTGCGCGTCGCTGCGCCAGACGGCGGAGCTCCCCTCCTGCCGGGACGGCGACATCTTCTACGTGTCGAACTCCGAGTACGACGAGGACACCCCGAAGCTGGCGAAGCAGCCGGGCCGGACGTTGTATCTGGACCCGTCGTACGAGGGCGGGCCGCCGCGGCAGGAGATCGCCTGGACCGTGCCGCAGGGCCTGAAGCCGGTCCGCACGCAGGAGGACTTCATGGGTACGCAGCGAGGTGGCTTCCTCGTCACCCCGAAGGCGCTGCCCGCGGCGGCCACGCCGGCGCTGCGGGGGCAGGTGTACCTCAAGCTCGACCGCTCCGTGCCGGACGTGTACGACCGCGTACGGAACGCGTCGACGGCCGCGGACCCGCTGTCCTACCCCATGACCTGGTACTCCACCCAGACGGCCGACCGCTACGGCACCATCCGCACCGGCCTGTTCGTCGGCGCCGTCTGCGTCATGATGCTGATCGGCGCGAGCCTGCTGGTCTCCCAACTGGAGCAGCTGCGCGACCGCAAGAAGCTGCTGTCGTCCCTGGTCGCCTTCGGCACCCGGCGCCGCACCCTGAGCCTCTCGGTCCTGTGGCAGACGGCGATCCCGATCACCCTGGGCCTGCTGCTCTCCTCGGTGGTGGGACTGACACTGGGCGCGGTCCTGCTCCGCATGACCGATACCCCGGTCGTCATGGACTGGCAGAGCATGCTCTCCATGACAGGCGTCGCCGCCGGCATCGTCCTCGGCGTCACACTGCTCAGCCTGCCGCCACTGCTGCGCCTGATGCGGCCCGACGGGCTGCGCACGGAGTAGTCCCGGCTCGAACCTGACCACTGAGCGCAGGCCGTCCGAACCGCACGGGTCCGGATGGCCTGCGGCCCGTCCGCCCGCTCGGCCTCACGCATCCGCGTCCACCACCCGTACCGGCAGCGGGCGCAGGGCCTCGCGGAGGGCGGAGGCCAGTTCCTCGTACTCGGCGCCGCGTGCCGCTGCCGTGCGCATGGCGAGGGCGACGCGGCGGGTGGGGGCCGGGTCGGCGAAGTAGCCGGTGAGGAGCTGGCTGCTGCGGCTGGCCTCCACCTTGAGGGCGGTCCGGGGCAGCAGGGTCACCCCCAGCCCGCCGGCGACCAGTTGGACCAGCGTCGACAGCCCGGCGGCCGTCGTGGTCACCGGAACGTCCTCGCGGCCCGCTTCCCGGCAGATGTCGAGGGCCTGGTCGCGCAGGCAGTGCCCTTCGTCGAGCAGCAGCAGGTTCAGCTCGCGCAGCGCTTCCCGCGGAATGCCCTCGCGGCCGCCGAGCCCGTGGTCGAGCGGGGTGACGAGCACGAAGTCCTCGTCGAAGAGCGGGAGTTCGGCGACACCCGGCACCCCGAGGGGAACCGCGAGCAGCAGCAGGTCCAGGCGGCCGGTGGTGAGTCCGTCGACCAGGCTGGCGGTCTGCTCCTCGTGCACCTGGAGGTCGAGGTGCGGATACCGGTCGTGGACGAGCCGCAGCACGGTGGGCAGGAGGTACGGCGCCACCGTGGGGATCACGCCGAGGCGCAACGCTCCGGTGAACGGCGCCCGGACGGCCTCCGCCTCCTCCATCAGCGCCCCGACCTCCGCCAGCACCGCCTTCGCCCGTACGGCCAGCCGCTCACCGGCCGGCGACAGCAGCACCTTGCGCGTGGTGCGCTCCAGGAGCGTCACTCCGAGTGACTCCTCCAGGGCCGATACGGCACCGGAGAGGGCGGGCTGGCTCATGCCGATCGCGGCGGCGGCGTCCCGGAAGTGGAGATGCTCGGCGACGGCGGCGAAGGCACGCAGCTGGGCGAGGCTGGGCTGTCTCCTCTTACTCACGGTCACTGATAGATCCCTCCGATCAACCCGACCGAGTGTAGCTATTTCCCGTATCAATGCACTCTGTGCCAGGATCGGTAAGGTCCAACCCAAGGGAGACACCTGTACCGAACGGGTGTCTCTTCGCTGCAAGGAGAGCGTGTGCTCACTGTCGGTGACAAGTTCCCCGAGTTCGAACTGACCGCCTGCGTCTCGCTGGAGAAGGGCTCGGAGTTCGAGACGATCAACCACAAGACCTACGAGGGCAAGTGGAAGATCGTCTTCGCGTGGCCGAAGGACTTCACCTTCGTCTGCCCGACCGAGATCGCGGCCTTCGGCAAGCTGAACGAGGAGTTCGCCGACCGCGACGCCCAGGTCCTCGGTTTCTCCGGTGACTCGGAGTTCGTCCACCACGCCTGGCGCAAGGACCACGACGACCTGCGTGACCTGCCGTTCCCGATGATGGCCGACTCCAAGCACGAGTTGATGCGCGACCTCGGCATCGAGGGCGAGGACGGCTTCGCCAAGCGCGCCGTCTTCATCGTCGACCAGAACAACGAGATCCAGTTCTCCATGGTGACCGCCGGCTCCGTCGGCCGTAACCCCAAGGAGGTCCTGCGGGTCCTGGACGCCCTCCAGACGGACGAGCTGTGCCCGTGCAACTGGAGCAAGGGCGAGGACACCCTGGACCCGGTCAAGCTGCTTGCCGGAGAGTGAGTGACATGTCCCTCGATTCCCTCAAGTCCCGCATACCGGACTACGCCAAGGACCTGAAGCTCAACCTGGGCTCGGTCATCGGCAATTCGGACCTCCCGGCGCAGCAGCTGTGGGGCACGGTGCTCGCCACGGCGATCGCCTCGCGCTCCCCGATCGTGCTGCGCGAGCTGGAGCCCGAGGCGAAGGCGAACCTCACGCCGGAGGCGTACAACGCGGCGAAGTCCGCGGCCGCCGTGATGGCGATGAACAACGTCTTCTACCGGACCCGGCACCTGCTCTCCGACCACGAGTACGGCAACCTGCGCGCGGGTCTGCGGATGAACGTCATCGGCAACCCCGGTGTCGACAAGGTCGACTTCGAGCTGTGGTCCTTCGCCGTGTCCGCCATCAACGGCTGCGGCCTGTGCCTCGACTCGCACGAGCAGGTGCTGCGCAAGGCCGGCGTGGACCGCGAGACGGTCCAGGAGGCGTTCAAGATCGCGTCGGTCATCCAGGCGGTCGGCGTCACGCTGGACGCGGAGGCGGTTCTGGCGGAGTAGCGCTGCGTAGAGAAACGCGGGGCCCGTTCACCCTCAGGGTGAACGGGCCCTTGTCATGCCTCCGCCGCCGACGTGTCCTTCTCGGACGGCGGCGGGTCAGCGGCAGCCGCGTCCACCGCCGTCGCCCCCCTCGGCTCGGGCGCGTAGCGACGAGCCGCCTGCTGCGAGTACGCCCGCAGGTACCCCACGATCGTGTTCGACACCGCCACCAGCGGTACGGCCACCACCGCGCCGCCGATCCCCGCCACCATGCCCCCGGCCGCCACCGACAGGACCACCGCCAGCGGGTGGACGCGGACCGCGCGGCCCAGGATGAACGGCTGCAGGACGTGCCCTTCGATCTGCTGCACGGCGAGGACGACCGCGAGGGTCATGACCGCGGTGAACACGCCCTGGGTCACCAGCGCCACGACCACGGCCAGGGCGCCGGAGGCCACCGCGCCGACGAGCGGGATGAAGGAGAACAGGAAGATGAAGACGGCCAGCGGCACGGCCATCGGGACGTCGAGGAAGTAGATGCCGATGCCGATGAAGACGGCGTCGATCAGGGCGACGAGGACCGTGCCGCGTACGTACGCCGTGAGCGTCGCCCACGCGCGCGGGCCGGCGCCGGCGACGCCCGGCCGGGCCGCGGCGGGCACCAGCTTCAGCGTCCACGCCCAGATGCGCTTGCCGTCGTAGAGCAGGAAGAGCGTCGAGAAGGCGGCGAGCAGAATGCCGGTGAGGGCCTCGACGACGACCGTGACGCCTTCCAGACCGGCCGAGGTGATCTCGTCGGTGTTGGCGCCGATCGCCTCGCGGAGGTTCTCGGCGATCTCGTTGATCTGCTTGTCGGTGACGTGGAAGGGGCTGTTGAGCAGCCAGTTGCGCAGCTCGTCGATGCCGTCCTGGACCTGGTCGGAGAGGTTGTCGATGTTCTCCATGACCTGCCAGGTCACGAACCAGCCCATCAGCCCGATGACGACGAACCCGAGGATCGCGGTCAGGGCGGTGGCGAGCCCGTGCGGCACGCCCCGCCGCATCAGCCAGGCCACCGAGGGCTGCATCAGCGCGGTGAGGAGCAGCGCGATGACGAAGGCGAACACGACGAGTTGGACGGCGCTGATGATCCGCATCAGCACCCAGACCGTGCCGGCCAGCACCAGCAGCCGCCAGCCGGCCTCCGCCGCGACCCGTACGCCCCACGGCACGACCTGTGCGGGGTCGGGCCGGGGCGGCGGAGCCGTGGGCGCGTAGTCGGGGGGCCGTGGGACGTGTTCGGCGGCCGACGGCGGGACGTCGGCGGAGGACTCAGTCACGGCGTCGGCATCGGGCTGCCGCACCGGCTGGAGTTCATCGCTCTCCCGTTCCACCGCGGCGCGGCGCTCGTTCAACCGCTCGCTCATCTCGGTCAGTCCGGCGCCGAGCCGACCGAGCCACCCTGGCACTCGCGACATGATCCGCCCTCTTCCCCCGTCTCTCCCCACCACTCCCCCTGGAGTCGTTGCGTCCGACCGTACATGGCGCTGCACGGCGAACCGCGAAAGCCCCTCACCAAAGGACGGTGAGGGGCAACGCAGGGTTGAGAAGCGCCGCCAGGGGCGCGGGGCTGCATCGAATATGCGGCTCCGCCGCGCGGGCGCGACCAGCCACAGCGGAGCAGCAGACAGACGACGGCCTATCGCGGCTCTCCCAGCGGAGCGCCTAGTACCAGTGGTTGGCCTGCCAGAAAGACCACGCGCCGCACGGGCTGTCGTAGCGGTCGTTCATGTAGTTCAGGCCCCACTTGATCTGGGTGGCCGGGTTCGTCTGCCAGTCCGAGCCGACGGACGACATCTTGGAACCGGGCAGGGCCTGGAAGAGTCCGTAGGCCCCCGACGAGGCGTTGACCGCCTGGTAGTTCCAGCTGGACTCGTGGTCCACGATGTTGCTGAAGCACTGGAACTGGTCGCTCGGCACCATGGAGCGCGCCATCTCCTGGATCTGCGCGATGCTGTACGAGCTCTGAATCGGGAAGTCGCCCGCGGAGGACCGGGAGGCCTTCGCCTCGGCCTCTTCGCGCTCCTTGGCTTCCTGCGCGGCCTTCTCGGCCTGTTCCTTCTTCTCGATCGCGGACTGAGCGGCTGCCTTGCGGGCCGCCTCCTCCGCGTCCTTCTTGGCGCTCGCGTCCGCGGCGATGGCCTGAACGCTGGCCTGCGCCGACATGGACTCGATCTGCACCTGGGCCTGCTGGCCCGCGGGTATGTCCGCGAGAAGCGTCGAATCGGCAGCCGTCGCCTCGGCGTCGTTGTTCTGCGCGGTGCTGCCCGAGGCAACGCCGACGACGCTTCCGACAGCGGTGACCGCGGTGGCAGAGGCCACTGCGAATCCCCTGACCGAAATCGGACTCACACGGTTTCCTTCCAGCATCGTCCACTTCGGTGACCCTGGCGGACGCAATCGTGCCCCTGGCGCTGGCCTCCCAACTGCGGGGTCACGGGAGGCTCGGACCCGGTGGGCAACTCCCGCGAGGGAGCGCCGCGTGGTGAACTCGGGCGGCATACGACGACGCTATGGAGTTGGCTCTGGTGTTGCTGTGGTGCCGTACCGCTGGGGGTACAGGTGTGTCGTATGCGGGGCCTGACAGGAGTGAGACTCTGCCGTACCCCGACACCGCAAGGCAATTCTGTGTTGCGTGTGAAAGCTCACACCTCGTTTGTCCCAGGGGTTTTGCGGAAACCCGCACACGCCGAGGCGCCGCCCGGATAGGCTCACTGCCTTTCCGAACGGCGCCAACCAACGAGTAGCTACCGCAAGTTGAGCACTTGGGTCAGATCTGCCCGTCTTCCAGCATTTCGGTCACAAGGGCGGCGATCTGGGACCTCTCGGACCGCGTCAGCGTGACGTGGGCGAAGAGCGGATGCCCCTTCAGCTTCTCCACGACGGCGACTACACCGTCGTAGCGCCCGACCCTGAGGTTGTCCCGCTGGGCCACGTCATGGGTCAGAACGACCCGCGAGTTGGCACCGATTCGGGACAGAACAGTCAGCAGGACATTCCTTTCCAGCGACTGCGCCTCGTCCACGATCACGAACGCGTCATGCAGCGAGCGCCCGCGGATGTGGGTGAGCGGAAGCACCTCCAGCATGCCCCGCGCGGTGACCTCCTCGATGACCTCGCGGCTGGTGACCGCGGACAGCGTGTCGAAGACCGCCTGCGCCCAGGGGCTCATCTTCTCGGCCTCGGAGCCCGGCAGGTAGCCGAGCTCCTGCCCGCCCACCGCGTACAGCGGACGGAAGACCATGACCTTCTTGTGCTGCCGCCGCTCCAGCACGGCTTCGAGTCCCGCGCACAGCGCGAGCGCCGACTTGCCGGTGCCGGCCCGGCCGCCCATGGACATGATTCCGATGTCCGGGTCGAGCAGCAGGTCGAGCGCGATCCGCTGCTCGGCGCTGCGGCCCTTGATGCCGAAGACCTCCCGGTCGCCGCGCACCAGACGGACGTTGCCCTCGGGCGTGATCCGGCCCAGCGCCTTGCCGCGCTCGGAGTGGATCGTCAGCCCGGTGTGCACGGGCATGTCGGAGGCCTCGGGGACGTAGATGTGACCTTCCTCGAAGAGGATGTCCACCTGTTCGCCCGGCAGGGTCAGTTCGGACATTCCGGTCCAGCCGGAGGAGTCCGTGATGGCGAGCTCGGCGCGGTACTCCTCGGCGAGGAGTCCGACGGACGAGGCCTTGATCCTGAGCGGGAGGTCCTTGGACACGACGGTGACGTCGAACCCCTCGGCCTGCAGATTGCGGGCGACCGCGAGGATGCGGGAGTCGTTGTCCCCCAGGCGGTAGCCGGTCGGCAGAACGCTGGGGTCCGAGTGATTGAGCTCGACACGGACGGTGCCGCCGAGGTCCCCGATCGGGATGGGGGCGTCGAGGCGACCGTGCCGGACGCGGAACTCGTCCAGCAGCCGCAGGGCCTGCCGGGCGAAGTAGCCGAGTTCGGGATGGTGCCGCTTGGCCTCCAGCTCCGTCACCACGACGATGGGGAGCACGACCTCGTGCTCGTCGAAGCGGCTCAGGGCGTTCGGGTCGGCCAGCAGGACGCTGGTGTCGAGAACGTAAGTGCGCCTGTCTGGCTTGTGGCGCTTTGTGCTGGTCACCACGGAAGGACGTACCCCCTCGGATGAGGTCGGGGAGCGACGGAGTGGAGCTGGACCGGTCGTCGGCCGCTCTGCACGGGCCGAAAACCGGCCCCCCGCGTCTTCTTCCGTGCCGTGACCGCACGGTGGGGCTGGTGCAAAGGGCCTCCCGGGCGGACGGCCCCGTGCCGTCCGCTGAGATACGACACCCGTGGTTCGGGTGTCGACCTGCTTGCCTTATGCCCTCGAACATGCGCTGCCATGCTTACGCATATGACGGCGCCCTGGGGAACTCCTCGTTACTTCCGCCCCAAATGCGGCACTCATGCCCCCACTCGGCAAGCGGTGTTTCAGCCGCCGTAACGCCGGTGGCGCGCCGCGTAGTCACGCAGGGCGCGCAGGAAGTCCACCTTGCGGAAGGCCGGCCAGAAGACCTCGCAGAAGTAGTACTCGGAGTGGGCCGTCTGCCACAGCATGAATCCGGACAGCCGCTGCTCGCCGCTGGTGCGGATGACGAGGTCGGGGTCGGGCTGGTCGCCGGTGTAGAGGTGGCGCCCGATCAGGTCGACGGTGACGGACTCGGCGAGGTCCTGCATCGAGGTGCCCTTGTCGTGGGCGTCGACGATCATCGAGCGCACGGCGTCGGCGATCTCCTGGCGGCCGCCGTAGCCGATGGCGACGTTGACCAGTATCCCGTCGACGTGCGCGGTGGCTTCCTCGGCCTCCTTGAGGGTGGTCTGCATCCCGGAGGGCAACAGGTCCGGCGTGCCGACGTGGTGCACGCGCCAGCGGCCGTCGGCGGCGAGGGTGCGGACGACGTCTTCGATGATCCCGAGGAGCGGGCCGAGCTCGTCCTGCGGCCGGTCGAAGTTGTCCGTCGACAGCAGCCAGAGGGTGACGACCTCGACGTCCGTCTCGGAGCACCAGCCGAGGAACTCCTCGATCTTCTCGGCACCGGCGCGGTGACCGTGGACGGTGGTCGAGCCGGCGGCCTTCGCCCAGCGCCGGTTGCCGTCCATGATCACGCCGATGTGCTTGGGCACCTGAGCGTGGTCCAGGTGACCTTCCACCCGGCGTGCGTACAGCCTGACCAGCAGGCCGCGCAGCTTGTCGCGCAGGTTCACGTGATTGTCAGCCCCTCCGTACGAATGCGGTCCCCGCGCATGGAGCGTACCGGGGATTGCGGTGGGCGCGTCTTTTGGGGTGCGGGTGGGCTGTCGGCGCCTTGGGTGGGGGTGGCTGGCGCGCGTCGGCGGTTGCGGCGCCTTGGGACGCAGTCATGGTGCGGGCACAAAAAACGGGCCGGTCCGTGGGGGGGAGACGGACCGGCCCGAGGGGGGGTTTCCACCATAACCCTTCGTAAGTGATGCTGCGCGCATCGGCGTGCCACAACTACTCTCCGAAATCACTCGGCGACGGCCCGGTGGCCATGAGAGGGCCTCTTTGTGGCCGATTCATGGCGCGTGCGGGGGCGGATTACCAGGGGAAACGTGCGGGAAGCAGCGGTATGCGGAGGGTTTGCCGCATCTTGCGCCTCACTCGGCGACTTGTCCGCGCTTCCCTCCTCCGGGTGACCCCGACCGCGAACGTCGGCTTGACGGCACACAGGGATTCGTGCGGCGAACGCGGTTTCGACGCGACGCGCGTCCAGCAGGGGCACGGATGAGGGCATGGCACCGCGCAGCCCCCTCCGCCGCGCGGTGCCGCCGCGCAGCTTTGCTTACGCGAATTACCTTGGTCCGAACTTACGTGAGGGGCGAGGGGAATGCGAGTCAGCCTCCATAACAATGTGGAAAAGGTGTGGGTTCCTTGGATGCGCAGGGGCCCGGGTCCCTTGGCGCACGGATACATGGTTTGCACACAGCCGTCGCTCAGCGGACAGTGGCTGACCTATATAGGGCCTACCGTCGTTCCTATGACCGCACACGCGAGCGGGACGATCAGGTGGGACCAGGCGAGTGCGCGGCGGATGGAGCGGCAGTTCCTGTCCCGTCCCGCCGAGCGCGGCACACCGGTGGCCGACGTGGCCGGCGCGATGCTGGGCGCGCACGCGCAGGTGCTGTCCGCGGCCGAGGTGTCGGTCGGTGTGCGGGCCGCCGGGGTGACACGGGCGGAGGTGCGGGCCGCGCTCTGGGACGACCGCTCGCTGGTGAAGACGTTCGGCCCGCGCGGAACCGTGCATCTGCTGCCCGCCGCGGAACTGCCCCTGTGGTGCGGTGCGCTCACCGCGATTCCGACGGGCCCGAGCCCCTTCCCGCCGGATGTCCGGGTGACGGAGGAACAGGCGGGGCAGATCGTGGCGGCGATCGGGGACGCCCTCGACGGGGTGTGCCTGACGGTGGAGGAGCTGGGCGAGGAGGTCGTGGCGCGCACCGGCCCCTGGGCCGGCGACCGGGTGATGCCCGCCTTCCAGGACCTGTGGCCGCGCTGGCGGCAGGTCATGCACCGGGCCGGCCAGTCGGGCGCGCTGTGCTTCGGCCCGAACCGGGGGCGGAAGGTGACGTACACGCGGCCGCCGGAGTTCGACCCGGGACCGGTGCCGGGGAGGGCGGCCCTGCGGGAGCTGGTACGACGGTATCTGCGCGCGTACGGCCCGGCGACCCCTCACCACTTCGCCAAGTGGCTCGCGGCGCCCGCGGGTTGGGCGGTTTCCCTGTTCAGGGAGTCGGCGGAGGCCGATGAGGTCGAGGAGGTCGTGTTCGAGGGAGCGGCGGCCTGGGTGGCGGCGGGTGACACCGCGTTCCCGGGCGGACGGGTGCGGGGCGTGCGGTTGCTGCCGTACTTCGACGCGTACGCCATCACCGCGCAGCCCCGGGAGTCGCTGTTCCCCGGGGAGGCGTACCGGCGGGCGCTGGCGGGCGGCCAGGCGGGGAACTTTCCGGTGCTGTTGGTGGACGGAGTGGTGGCGGGGGTCTGGCATCAGCGGCGCCGGGGACGTCGTACGACGGTGACGGTCGAGCTGATCGGGCGGGGCCTGACGGCGCCGCAGGAGCGGGAGCTGGGCGCGCAGGTGGAGCGGGTGGGGGACGTGCTGGAGGCGAAGGCGGAGCTGGTGCTCGGGAAGGTGACGGTCGGCCCGCACGCGTAGGCGTGGGGGAGGCGGCGGCTCAGGCGTCGGCGGCGGGCTTGCGGGCCTCGAAGAGGTGGCGGGTGCTGTGCGCGACGAAGGGGCCCTCGGCCTCGATCTGCTCGTGCAGGGCGCGCAGTCGGGGCCGGTACGCCTCGACGGTGAAGTCGGGGACCATCCACACGACCTTCCGCAGGAAATGCACCACGGCGGCGATGTCGTGGAACTCCATGCGCAGCCGCTCGGCCCGCAGGTCGACGATCTCGAGCCCGGCCGCCTCGGCGCCGGCGCGCTCGTGGTCGGGGTGACGGGCGCTGCTCTGCTCCTCCGGGAGGGGCCCGAGGAAGTACTCGACGAGTTCGAAGACACTCCGGGGCCCGACATGCTGGGCGAAGTAGCTGCCGCCGGACCTCAGGACACGAGCGATCTCGGCCCAGTGCGGGCTGACCGGGTGCCGGCTGCTGACGAGGTCGAAGGCGCCGTCGGCGAAGGGCAGCGGGGCATCCTCCGGCGAGGCGACGACGGGGACGCCGCGCGGGCGGAGCAGGGCGGTGGCCTTGGCGACGTTCGGCGGCCAGCCCTCGGTGGCGACGGTGAGGGTGGGTGCCTCGGGGGCGGCGCTGCGCAGAGCGAAGTCGAGTACCTCTCCTCCCCCGGTCTGGATGTCCAGGGCGGCGGTGGCACGGGCGAGCCGCTCGGCGAGGGACGCGGCATACCCCCATGACGGCCGGGCTTCGGTGGCCCGCCCCTCGAACCAGGAGAAGTCCCAGCCCTCGGTGGGCACGGCGGCGCCTTCGGCGACGAGGTCCTCGAAGGTACGGGTGTGCTGCGGCCCCTTCATACGGTGATCTTCTCAGGGTGCTGTCGGTGGGCGCCGCTGGTTTTCCGCGGCGGTGGCGGCGTCGGGGAGAACGAGCGGGATGTGCGCGTCGGAGCCGTGACGGACAGAGTTCGAGGTGCCGGGGCGCGTAGGTCGTCGCGCCCCGGCGGCCTGCGGGACCCGACGGCCGCCTACGGCACGAGCGGCCGCACTTCCTCCGCCGCGAACCGGATGAACCCCTCCGGGTCGGGCTCGTCCCCCGTCGGCTGGAGGACCACGGTGTCCGCGCCGGCGTCGGCGAGTCGCTGGACGGCCTTCGCCACGGTGCCGGCGTCCCCGGCGACACCCAGGTCGGGCACGGATCCGAGCCCCTCGGCTTCGAGTTCGGCCTTGAGGCGGGCGGGGCCGTCGGGTCCGGTGGCGGTCAGGAGGTAGACGACGACCTGGTGCTGGTGCGCCGCGTCCTGGGTACGTCCTGCCGACTCCCGCCCCTCGTCGATGAGTTGGCGAGCCCGCCTTACCCCCTCGGGTGAGGTCGAGGCGGTGAGCAAGGTGCCGTCGGCCGCCTCACCGGCGAGCTTCAGCGAGCGGGGCCCGGTGACCCCGGCGATGACGGGCACGGGCTCGGCGGGCGGCCAGTCCAGGGCGACGTCGTCGAGCTTCACGTACCGACCCTCGACGGTCACCCGCTCCCCGCGCAACAGGGCCCGCAGCACATCGAGATGCTCCCGCAGCAGGGTCACCGGCGACTCGACCCGGGCCCCGACCTGCCCCATCCAGTCCTGCACACCGTGCCCGACGGCGAGGATCGGCCGCCCCGGGAACATCCGGTACAGGCTCGCGGCCTCCATGGCGGTGATGGCGACGTTCCGCAACGGCACGGGCAGCAGCCCGACCCCGACCTTGATCCGCTCGGTCCAGGCGAGGGCGGCCGCCGCCGTGGAGATCCCTCCCTCGCGGAAACAGTCCTCCCAGAGCCAGAGCTCTTCGAGGCCCGCGCTGTCGGCGAGTCGGGCGATGGAGCGGAGTCGTTCGGGGGCCAGCTGGGGGCGGAATACTGCGCCGAGTCCGGTCATGGGGTTCTTCCTACCCGGGTAGCACTCGCCGGACAACAGAGTTTCAAATGAGGCCCAGGAGGTGGCTGCGGATGGGACGACGGTGGCGTGACGGCCGCGGGACGCTGGTCGTTCACGGGGACCGGGGTGAGGTGCCGGTCCCCCTGGAGATCGCCTCGTCGTACCGGGCCCGCACGAAAGGGCTCCTGGGGCGTGACTCCGTCGAGGGAGCGATGCTGCTCACCCCTGCCGGTGGCGTACACACCTTCCGCATGCGCATCCCCATCGACGTCGCCTACCTCGACCGCAAGCTGAACGTCATCGCCGTACGCACCATGAAGCCGGGCCGCCTGGGCCTGCCCCGGCTCCGTTCACGGCATGTGCTGGAGGCGGAGGCCGGGGTGATGGCGGGGTGGGGGCTGGTGGCCGGGGTGCGGGTGGCGGTGGAGGTGCGGTGACGTGATCTCCCACAGCGTGACCTCCCACAGCCGGGTCAGTTGTCCGTACGCGGGAACGACACCTCCACCCGGCGGTTCTTCTTACGCCCCGCCTCCGTCGCGTTCGAAGAGATCGGGTACTGCTCGCCGTAGCCCCGCACCTCGTACGTGACCGTCGAGTCGTTCAGTTCCGCTTCCAGGACCCCCTGTACGGCGTTCGCGCGCTTCCTGGACAGGACGTCGCCATGGGCGGAGGAGCCCAGGTTGTCGGTGAAGCCGAAGACGCGGATCCGGGTGGCGTTCTGGGTGTTGATCTCCTTGGCGATCTCAGCGATACGGGCCTTCGCCTCGCCGGTCAGCTTCGCGCTGTCCTTGGGGAAGAGGACCTCCGCCTGGAGGGCGAACTTCACGTCCGCGTTGGTGTCTTCGCGGCGCTCCTCGCCGGCCTGGTCCTCGACCACCTGCTTGATGTCCAGGACCTTGGCCTGGGCGAGCGTGGCGCCTTCGGGGAGTTTGAGGTCGGGGTCGTTGGCGTCCACCTCGACGGGCGCGGCGGCGGTGGCCTCCGTGCCGGGCGGGACGCTGGGTCCGTCGGCCGCGTCGGCTGTCGTGGCGCCGAGGATGTTCGCCGCGACCATGATCGTGGCCGTGGTGAGGGTCAGGGTGAGGCGGGGGGTGCTCATGGTAGGCCTCATCCGGAGATCTGGATGGTGGCGGCGGCGAAGGTCGGCAGTTGGAAGGTGACTTCGGCCGTGTCCGTGGGCGGGGACGGGAACTGCATGAACACCGCCAGGCTCTCACCGGCCTTGAGGCTTGAGAAACCCGTGGTCGTCAGCGGGCGGCCGTCCGTGTCCCGGAGGACGTAGTAGCGCTTCTTGCTCTTCGAGTCGACGAGTGTGGCGCCCCCGAGGGACCGGCCGTTTCTGGTGATCTCGGTCTCGTTGCCGCTCAGCGCGGAGGGGACCGAGGTGCTCTTGTCCCCGTCGTTCTTCATGGTGCCGTTCACGGTGACGAAACCGCCGGAATCACGCTGGGCGGAGGTGATCTGCAGGAGCAGTCCGTCCGAACCCTTCAACTCCGCCAGGAGCTCGTCCGCCTGCCCCTCCTGAGGACTCGGGTCGGATTGACCATCCGTGGTGGCCGACGCCGACGCCTCCGGCTTGTTGCCGTCGTCGTCCCCGCCACTGCCGCAGCCGGCCACGCCGAGGGCCAGTCCAGCCGCAACGGTCAGCGCGAGGTGATCTGCAGGAGCAGTCCGTCCGAACCCTTCAACTCCGCCAGGAGCTCGTCCGCCTGCCCCTCCTGAGGACTCGGGTCGGATTGACCATCCGTGGTGGCCGACGCCGACGCCTCCGGCTTGTTGCCGTCGTCGTCCCCGCCACTGCCGCAGCCGGCCACGCCGAGGGCCAGTCCAGCCGCAACGGTCAGCGCGACCATCCCCCTGTGGGCCTTCGCCGTGAACCGCATCCTCATGCCTCTGCTTCCTTAGTCACTCGTCGTTCGCTGGTGAGTCGGCCAGATGGACGTCGAAGAGGTCCTCGGGAGCCGGGAGGGTGGTCGGATCATCCGGGTCCGGGTCCCAGTTCCTGTCCTCGCAGGTGAGTTGTGGGAGCGGCAGTACTTCGTTCCCGTCGCCGGGCTCGGCCTCGTCCCCGGTGTCGCCGGTGTCCCCGGCGTCCTCGCCAGGGAGTTCGAACGTACAGCGGGGCTCGATCACGGCCGTGGCGGCCGCCGTCGACTTCATGTCCTCCGTGCCGGGGACGATCGAGTCGCCGACGGGCTTCGTGGAGGTGACGGTGACCGTGTAGCCCAGAGGCTCCACCGGATCACAGCCGTCGACAGCGGCGTCGTTCTGCGCCGCCAGCTCGTCCGCCCGCCCGCAGCCGCCGAGTTCCACCCCGATGCCGTCGAAGATGTCCTGCCACTTCGCCGGGTCGAGTACGTCGTCCACCCACATTCCGGCGAGTTGGTCCCGGGTGTCCTGCGCCGCCGCCAACGCCGCCGCGTCCGCCGCGGTCTGGGCACCGTTCCGGTTCGCCGCGGCCTGGCCGACCGCGAGGTACGCGAACGCGAGAAAGAGCAGGCCCGCCACCACCGTGATGTAGATGGGGAAAGCCTGCCCCGCGTCGCCGCTGTACCGGGATGGCCGCATCAACCGCCGCATCAACCGCCGGTCACTTCTGTGATCTTGTCGGTGATCGCGTCGAAGATCGTCTGGCCGATGTCCGTTCCCACGATGGCCAACACGATAGCCACGACCACCGCGATGATCCCCAGATACTCCACCGCCGTCTGCCCCCTGTCGTCGCGAGCGGCACGGGATCGCAGGTACTCGACGGTGGTGTTGATCCAGTTGCTCATGGTGTTCCCCTCTGGTGTTCGGCGATCGTGGAGCGCCGTGCTCGCAGGACTTGGGAGAAGTCTTGCGAGAAAAGTAAGCGGAAATACCCGAAACACCAGAGGGTCCCTGGATCCGGTTCCGGACCCAGGCCGAAAACCATCGCTTTGTCATCGCAGTTTGGCGAAGATGCGGTTGATGTGGTGCTTGAGCGTCTTCATGCCCGATGCGACGAGGTCCATGATCTCCGCCTCCCTCCTGCTCAGCCGGAACCGCGAGCGGTACGACGACGACTGTCCCACATCTGGTTGCATTCGCGAAAGGCGCTCCGGGGAATTGCTTGCGGCGGTTGACAGTTGGGGGTTTGCTTACGCTAGTGACGCAGTTGCCGTGGGGCTGGATCCGGGTAGACCTCACCGCCGCCACCTCCTACTCCCCCGTCAGCGAACCGAAGTCCGTCCCCGACCCCAGCAACAACCCCGCCCCCAGCAGAATCATCGTCGCCGGCACCATGAACGTCGTGATCATCAGCGTGGCCCTCGGCACCGCGCGGGCCGCCTTCCGGCGGGCGTTCTGCGCGTCGGTGCGGCGCATGTCCTTCGCCAGGGCCACCAGGGTCTCGACGATGGGGGCGCCCAACTCCTCGCCCTGCTGGAGGGCCGTCACGAACATCGCGACCTGCTCGGAGTCGTTCCTTCGCCTCAGCTCCGCGAAGGCCTGGCGGCGGCTCATGCCGAGGTCCATCTGGCGGAGAGTGATGCGGAGTTCGTCCGCCCAGGGGCCCTCGTACTTCGAGGCGACCCGGTCGAGAGCCTGGCGGAAGCCCAGGCCCGCGCTCACCACGACCGCGAGAACGTCGAGGAAGTCCGGCAGGGTGCGTTCGATCTCGTCCTTCCTGATCCGGATGGCCGACCAGATGCCGACCTCCGTCCAGAAGGCGCCGAAGGCCAGCAACAGCAGCGCGATCAGCACCTGGCCCCGGAGCAGGAACACCAGGAAGCCGACCGCGCCGAGGAAGCCGTAGACCGCTCTCCTGGCGGCGTAACGGTCGATGGTGAGGCCGCCGGGGTTGCCCGCCAGGTCGATCTTTCGGCGGTACTTGGCGACCAGCTTCGGGCCCATCAGGCGCAGTACGGCGGGTGCGTAGCGCATGCCCATGCGGTCGATGAGCGAGTCGACGGCGCCCGTGCGGGTCGCGCCGATCTCCAGGGCCAGCGCCAGATCGCTCGGCAGCTTGGCGTCCGCGCGGTACATGCGGATGCCGGCGAAGATCCCCCACACGGCGAGGCCCATCAGCAGGGCCAGGGCCAGGCCCAGTGCTCCGATTTCCATGGTCGTCCTCCCTCCAGAGCCTCAGGCGCCTCAGACGTCGATCCGTGACATACGGCGGATGAGCACGAACCCCACCGCGTACAGCCCGAACGCGATCAGCACCGCCGCCTGCCCCACCGGGGAGCCCGTCATACGGTCCAGGGCTCCGTCCTGCACGCCGTTCATCAGGAACAGCGAGCCGACGCCCAGCGCGGGGACCGCGTACGACGTCATGCTCACCTGCGAGAGCTGCGTACGGACCTCGCGTCGGGTCTCCTTGCGTTCCTCCAGCGTCTCCGTGAGGTTGCGCAGCGCGCTCACCACCTGGCCGCCGGCCCGGTTGGACAGCACCAGCGTGGTGACCAGGACGACCAGCTCGCGGGACGGGAGGCGTTCGGCGAGCTCGCCCAGGGCGTCGTCCATCGACGCTCCCAGGGCCAACTGGTTGGAGACCTTGGCCAGTTCCTCGCCCGCGGGCGCCTCCAGTTCCTCCGCCGCCAGGCCGATGGCCGTGCGGAGGGCGAGGCCCGCGTGGGCGGCGTTGGCCAGGATGCGGGCGAGCTCGGGGAGTTGGTTGATGAACCGCTCGATGCGCTTCTGGCGTTGCCAGTTCAGGAACTGGACCGCCGCCCACACGCCCAGCAGGCCCGCGATCGGGCCGAAGAAGGGGGCCAGGGTCGCCTGGCCGATCAGCCACAGGCCGGCCACCGTCGCCAGCATGTAGACGAAGAACTCGCCGGGGGTGACGTCCAGGCCCGTGGCCACCAGGCGCAGTTCCAGCCGCTTGCCGAGTTTCGTACGGCGCAGTCGGCGGTCCAGGTCGGTGAACCGGCGTCGGCGGCCACCGGCTCCGGTGATCTGGCCGGCGGACGTCAGACGGTCGACCAGGGCCTGGCGCCGGGCCCGGCCGGAGGCGTAGGTGTGGAGGCCCACCACGGCCAGCGCGCAGGTCAGCAGGGCGATGCCGGTCGTGAGGGTGATGCGGGTCTGCAGGTCCATGGGTGGGGTCCTACCTGGCTTCTCGGGTGGCGAGCTCGAGCGGTGACTGGGCGACGCCGAAGGCCTGGGGTATCGGCTGGCTCGCCATGTAGAGGCGGTCCGCGGTGCGGCGCGGGAGGGGGAAGTACGCGAAGGCGCCGTGGACGCGGCCGTCCGGCGTCATGGGCTGGGCGTTGAAGCGGGCCACCGTCGCCACCCGGTACGGCTCCGCGCCGTGGCTGTCCAGGAGCGCGATCTCGGTGATCCTGCGGGCGCCGTCCGGGAAGCGGGTCAGCTGGATCATCACGTCCACCGCGCTGTTGATCTGGTCGTGCAGCGCCTCGAAGGGGACCGACACCTCGGACATGGACGCGAGGGTCTTCAGGCGCATCAGGGCGTCCTCCGTGCTGTTGGCGTGCACGGTGGCGAGGGAGCCGTCGTGGCCGGTGGACATCGCCTGGAGCATGTCCAGGGACTCACCGCCGCGGACCTCACCGACGACGATGCGGTCGGGGCGCATCCGCAGGGAGTTGCGGACCAGGTCGCGGATCGTCACCTGGCCCTTGCCCTCCACGTTGGGGGGCCTGGACTCCAGGCGGATCACATGGGACTGCTGGAGCTGGAGTTCGGCCGAGTCCTCGATGGTGATGATGCGCTCGTGCTCGGGGATCAGGCCCGACAACGCGTTGAGCAGCGTGGTCTTTCCCGTTCCCGTCGCGCCCGAGACGATGATGTTGAACTTCGCCTGCACCAGCCCGGCCAGCAGATACACCATGGGCTCGTCGAGCGAGCCGAGGCCGGTCATCTCGTGCAGGGTGAAGGAGCGGGGGAAGCGGCGGATCGTCAGGGTCGCGCCGGTCAGGGACAGCGGCGGGATGATGACGTTCACGCGCTCGCCGGACGGCAGGCGCGCGTCCACCATCGGGTTGGACTCATCGACCCGCCGGTTCACCGTGGAGACGATCCGTTCGATGGTCTGCATCAGCTGGTCGTGGGACGGGAAGCGGAGCGGCAACTGCTCGACCCGGCCCGCGCGTTCCACGAAGATCGCGTCCGGGCCGTTCACCATGATCTCGGTGATCGACGCGTCCTCCAGCAGCGGCTCCAGGATGCCCAGGCCGAGGGCCTCGTCGACGACCCGGCGGATCAGCTGCGAGCGCTCGACCGTCGACAGCACCGGGCCCTCACGGCTGATGATGTGCCCGAGCACCCGCTCCAGCCGGGCCCGGCGCTCGGCCGCGGCCAGCGAGCTCATCTCCGCGAGGTCGATCTCCTCCAGGAGCTTGGCCCGGTACGAGGCGACCAGGTGGCCGTCCTCGCCCCGGCCGGCGTTCTCCTCGGGGGTGTTGATGCGTGACCTCAGGCTCATGTGGATCCTCGTTCAGTGGTCGAGCGGCATGGTCGCGGTCTTCTGGGCGGGGTCGAAGTCCCAGCCGGGAACGACCGACGGGATCTGGACCGTGGCGGTGACCGTGACCTCGTCGGCGCCGTATGCCTCACCGCAGTCGGTGCCGTCGGCGACCCAGCCGCTGACCGCGTTCTGGCACCCCTCCTGAGCGGCACCGGGTTCGAGCGAGGCGGCGCGCGCCCCGGCCCGGGCCGCCGTGCCGGCCTGCTGTGCGGTGTAGGCGATGAGCCCAAGCTGTACGCCGGCCAGGGCGACGAGGATCAGGACCGGGATGAACCCGAGGTACTCGATGGCGACCTGGCCGCGGTCACGGACGCTGCCGGCTCGGCGGACTCTGCGGACTCTCGTGTCGTACGACATCTCAGTCCTTCTCCTCCTGCACGGCCCCCGCATGCCCGTCGACGGTGAACGGGAAGCCGATCGCACCGGGGAAGAGCACGGGCACTTCCAGGTGCACGTCCGACGTGACATAGCCGCCGCTCGCACCGCACTCCACCGAGGCGCCGCCCTCCCACGCGCTCGGCAGGTGTTGCAGCGCGGCCTCCTCGCAGCCCGCCTGTCCCTCGGACACCGCCCCGGCCCGCGCCGCCTCGTCCGCGGCGTTCCCGGCCAGCGAGTAGGTGTAGCCGAGCAGCACGAACTGCCACAGCAGCACCAGCGTGAGGATGATGAGCGGGGTCATGCCGAGGAACTCGATGGTCACCTGACCCCGGTCGTCCCTGAGCCGGCGCCCCCTCACCTTCCGGTTCACCTCCCTATCTCCTTCCGCCGCCGGAACGTCAGCGCCGCCCGGTCCCCGCCCCGCGCCGCCCTGCCGTCGCGGGGCGGGGCGGCCGCCTCGGTGCCCTTGACCAGGCCCAGCTCCCCCGCGAGCGCCCAGAGGGCCTGCTTGACGGTCGCCTTGGCGTCCAGCTCGTGCACCCGGCCGGCGTCGACGGCACCCTGGAGCTCCTTGAAGTTGGCCGGGATCGCGGTGGCCGCGACCGCGGTGCCGGTGATCCGCTGGATCAGGGCGGGCTGGATCTCCGTACCGCGCGAGTGGCGGTTGACGACGATCGTGGTCTCCTCCGCCTTGCGGATCTGCAGACGGTCCCACATCCGTACCGCGCGCTTGGCGCCGCGCACCGCGACCACGTCCGGGGTGGTGACCAGGAGCGCCGTGTCGGCCATCTCCACGGCGGCCGCGCTCGCGCCGCTCAGCTGGGCGCCGCAGTCGATGACGACGACCTCGTAGCGGGAGCGCAGGGCGCTGACGATGTGGCGGGCGGCGCGGTCGGTGACCTCCTCGCCGCGTTCGCCGTCGCCGGGGGCGAGGAGCAGGGCGACCCCCGTGTCGTGCCGGAAGACCGCGTCCGCCAGCACGCGGGGCGAGATGTCGCTGATGGCGGCGAGGTCGACGACCGAGCGGCGGAACTGGATGTCCAGGTAGGAGGCGATGTCGCCGGTCTGGAGGTCCATGTCGAGCAGGGCGGTGCCGCGGCCGGACGCCTGGGCCGCGAGGGCCAGTTGGATGGCCGTGAGGGTGGTGCCCACGCCTCCCTTCGCGCCGCTCACCGTCACGACGGTGCCGCCGACGCCGCTGAACACATCGCCGCCGGCGCCCAGATGGCGCCGTACGCCCACCGACCACTGGGCCACCGCGTTGACGCGGCTGGCCAGCTCCTCGTAGTGCAGGGGCAGGGCGACCAGCCCACGCGCGCCGTAGTCCATGGCGGCCTGGAAGAGGCCGGGGCCGGCGTCGGAGGTGACGAGGATGACGCCGACGGCGGGGAAGCGCAGGGCGACCTCGCGGATGAGTTCCAGGGCCGGGACGGGGCCGATGCGCTCATGGACGACGACGACCTCGGGCAGTTCGTCGATGGACTCGGCGGCCAGCCGGGCGAGGGTGTCGACGAGCTGGGTGGAGTCGGTGACCGGGGCGACCGGCTCGGCGTCGGGGAGCTGGCTGAGCAGCGTCGTGAGGGAACGGACCGCGTCCGCGTCGCCGACGGCCGGGAGGATCCTCGTGGGCATAGGGGCCTCTCACTTGTCCTTGGCGAGTTCGTACGTGCGGTCCGCCGAGTCGATGTCGGAGTCGGCGCCGGGTGCCACCAGGGCGAGCCGGACCTCCTCGGCGAAGGACTCGGCGTACGTGATGCGCTGGGCGTCGACGGTCTTCAGGGCGAAGGTGATCGGGACGGCGTCGGTGTCGCGGCGGTCCCTGTCGTCGGCGTCGGGCTTGAGCGCGGTCAGCTCGCCCACGTCGATGACCCTGGCGTTCTCCACGATGAGCTTGGACTGGTCGGGATCGCCGTCGCGCTGCCCCTCGAAGGTGGCGTAGACGTTGACCGTGGCACCCGCGGTGATCTTGCCGGCGACGCCGGTCGCCGCGTCGATCATGATGGCGACCTCCTGCTCGCCCGCCCGGAGTGCGGGCTGGTCGACGATCATGTCGCTCTGGAGCAGGGAGCCCGCGCGCAGGGTCGTGACGGCGATCTTGCCCTGGATCTCGCGGATGTTGCTGATCGCGTTGTCCGACAGCCACCGCTCGGGCATCTGGATCTGCTTGAACTGGCTCGCGGTGAGGGGCGTGTAGGGCGCCACGTCCGCCTTGAGCTCGTACGCGACGACCTTGGGGCCGACCTGGGACCTCACGTCGCTGATGACGGACAGGACGCCGGCGAAGGCGCCGAGGGCGCAGACGACCGACAGGAGCAGGAGTATCACGCCGCGGCGCTGACGGGAGTTCATCGGGATTCCTCCATGGACACCCCCGCCTTCAGGCGGGGGAGGGAACGGACTCCTGCGGAGCAGGGCAGGGAAAGCCGACTGGCCTTCTGGGCTGATCGGCGTCCGTCATCAACTAGCGGCGTACGCTTACATGTTGGCATGTTGGTTTGTGAGGCATGGCCAGTCACGTGAAGGATCTGGCCTACCTGAGCGGGGTCTCCTCCGTTCCGTTGCAGCAGGCACTGCGGCACCTGCAGACGGCCTTCGTGAACTTCTTCGCCAAACGTGCCAAGTACCCGCGCTTCAAGGCGAAGAAGAAGTCCCGTGCGAGTGCGGAGTACACCTCGTCGGCGTTCCGGTTCCGTGCTGGTCGTCTGATTCTGGCGAAGATGGCCGACCCACTCGACATCGTCTGGTCTCGCCCCCTCCCCGAGGGGGCCACGCCGACCACCGTGACCGTGATCCGGGACAGCGCTGGACGCTGGTACGTCTCCCTGCTGTGCGAGGACCCCGATGTGCAGCCGCTCGCGGTCACCGCTGCGGCAGTCGGTATCGACGTCGGCCTGGACCACCTGCTCACGCTCTCCACCGGAGAGAAGATCGCCAATCCCCGGCATGAGCGCCGCGACCGCGAGCGCCTTGCCAAGGCGCGGCGGGAGCTGTCCCGCAAAGCGAAGGGTGAAGGCGCCAACCGACGCAAGGCCCGGCAGAAGGTGGCGCGGATCCATGCTCGTATCGCCGACCGCAGGCGTGATGTGCTGCACAAGCTGACCACTCGACTCGTGCGTGAGAACCAAACGCTCGTGATCGAGGACCTGACGGTGCGCAACATGGTCGAGAACCGGAGCCTGGCCCGCGCCATCAGCGATGCCGCGTGGGCCGAGTTCCGGAGCATGCTGGAGTACAAAGCCGACTGGTACGGGCGGGACGTGGTCACAGCGGACCGCTTTTTTCCCTCGTCCAAGTTGTGTTCCGCCTGCGGAACCCTCCAGCCGGAGATGCCGCTGAACATCCGCACATGGGCGTGCGGCAGCTGTGGAACGACCCATGACCGGGACGTGAACGCGGCAAAGAACCTTCTGGCCGCCGGGCTGGCGGCGTCTGTCTGTGGAGCTGGTGTAAGACCTCAACGGAGAACTCCGGGCGGGCAGTCGGCGACGAAGCAGAAAACCCCACGGCGCGAGCCGTAGGAGTCCCCCTCAACCACGAGGGGGGAGGAAGTCAAGAACCGTGCAACCTCATTTTGGGGGGATCGGTCGGTTGAGCCGGAGGGCTTGAGCGGGCGGGACGGGTCAGCCCGCGCGGGCCGGCTGCTCGTGGGTGGGCGGGACGGCGGAGCAGAAGACGCAGCGATCGCCGATGACGTCGATGCCGCACCAGTGACAGGAGTTCTGCCGTACGGAGGTGACGAGCTGGTAAAGCACCGACAGGTCGGGCAGGTAGGCGCAGAACTCGATCAGCTTCGCGGTGCCCCACCAGGCCGTCGACTCGGCGGGCAGGACGACCTCTCTCAGGCCCTGCGCGTTCCAGGACTTGGCCAGGGTTGCGGTGACCCAGTCGGACTGCAGCTGCCCCTGGGCGACCAGCATCGAGGTGCTGAACTCCGGGCCGGGGAGGGTGACTCCGGGGGCGATCCGGACCAGTTGCGGGGCCGGGTGGGCGAGCACGCCGAACTGGCTGCCGGGCACCCAGGACTTGGCGTGCGACTTGAGGCCGACGGGGACACGGTCCAGCTTGGCGACGGAGCCGAGGAGCGCTCCGGCGTGGATGTAGTGGGTGAGCAGCCGGCCGGCCGAGGCGAGGACGCCGGGGCTGAGGTCGCAGGAGGCCAGCTGCCGCAACTGGCGGGCCAGGACCGCGAGGCCGAGCGGGGGCAGCTCGGGGCGGAACACGGCGATACGGTCGCTCTCCAGCAGGGACCGTACGGTGTGCAGCCGCTGCCGGACGCCGCGGGGGACGGCCTGAGAGCAGACGACCACGACATGTCCGTGCTGCTCGATCAGGGTCTGCATGCCCGCCAGCGACCGCTCCAGCGGCTCCCGGTCGAGGTCCTGGAGCACGACGGCGGGCACGGTTCGCTCGTCCTGCGCCGGCAGCGCCATGTCGGCGCTGGTCACG
Source organism: Streptomyces sp. V4I8 (assembly GCF_041261225.1). Taxonomy (GTDB): domain Bacteria; phylum Actinomycetota; class Actinomycetes; order Streptomycetales; family Streptomycetaceae; genus Streptomyces. The sequence goes on along the minus strand of NZ_JBGCCN010000001.1, from coordinate 6,516,691 downwards.
GCAATGGCAGTTGGCACGCGCAGCTCCCCGTTCCCGCCCGGTCGGGTGCAGCGGTGTTACTGCCGTGCACCGCGATGACTTCATTGCGTGACTACCTCAGCACTGTATCCACGGCTCGATGGCCGGAGAACAGCGTTTCTGCAGCCGGGAGGGAACTCACCTCGTACAACTCACGCCAAAACGGGGCAGGTTGCGCACACAAATCCTCCACGACCGGACTGTCTCACCCCATGGGCCGGTAATGACCGAGCACCCAGGCCAGCTGTGTGAACCACTCCTGCAGCCGCGCCCTGGGCTTCGCCTCCACCCCGCACTCGTGGAACCGGCCGTCCAGGTGGACCACGGCGACCATCAGCGCCTTTCCGTCGGGGCTCGCCTTGTAGTGGACGCTGCGGATCTCGGGCCAGCGGAACTCGACCGTGAGGCCGGACATCTCGAAGACGACACCGGACACGTCGACGACGACCGCGTTGCGTTTGCCCACGGCCAGGAACTCCGGGCCGCTCGGAGGAGGCTGCGTGGGCGGATTCTGCGGTGCGTGCTGAGGCGCGAACTGCGGCGCGTATTGCGGCGCGTATTGCGGCGCGTATTGCGGCGCGTACTGCGGTGGGGGCGGGCCGAAGCCCGAGCCGGGCGGGCCGAAGCCCTGGCCTGGTGATGGTGACAGGTCGGTCATGCGAGGGGTCCTGGGTTCTCGTGCTCGCCGTGAACTTCTCGGTGCTGTGATGAAACATTCTCCCTGCCCCGCCGCATCAGTGAAGTGAGGACCTCATCGACAGCCGGCGCACGACAACCAGGGGGAACGCATGAGACAGGCGGCCGCGGACGATTACGCGCAGTTCGCGGTGGCCAGGGCCGGGCATCTGTACCGGTCGGCCTGTCTGCTGACCGCCGGAGACACCCATCTCGCCGAGGACCTGGTGCAGGAGACGCTGGGACGGCTGTACGTCCGCTGGGGGCGGGTCTCGCGGGCGGAGAACCCCGCCGGGTACGCGCAGACCGTCCTCACCCGGACCTTCCTCGCCCATCAGCGCCGGCGCAGCAGCACCGAGCGGGCCACGGACGTGCTGCCGGACCGGGTGGCCGAGGGCGGTGACGTGTCGCTGCGGCTGACCCTGCTCCAGGCGCTCGCCCGGCTGCCCGCCAAGGACCGGGCCGTGGTCGTCCTGCGCTACTGGGAGGACCGGTCCGTCGAGGAGACCGCGGCCGCGCTGAACGCCAGTTCCGCGGCGGTGCGCACGCGCTGCACCCGGGCGCTCGGCCGGTTGCGCGAGCTGCTGGGCGAGGAGCTGGGCGAGTTCGCGGCCTCCTGAACCCACCGGCCCCATCCCTGACGACGCCAACCATGACGAACGGTGGTTTTGCCATGCCTGTGGAACACGACGAGGACCACTTCGAGGGGCGGCTCGGTCACGCCCTGCACGACGCCGGTGACCGCTTCGACACCGACCGGACCGCACTCGCCGCCGCCGGTCAGGTGCGGGGGCGGCGGCTGAGGCGGCGGCGGGCCACGGTGCTGGGGGGCGCGGCCGGGATCGTCCTGGTCGGCGTGGGCGGGGCACTGCTGGTGCCCTGGGGCGGCGCGCCCGCCCCGCTGCCGTCGGCCTCCAGCGTGGCCGGGCAGCCGTCCGGCACGCCGGCGCCGTCCGCCGCCCCCGTGACCGGCCGTGAACTCATCGAGACGCTCCAGGGGCTGCTCCCCGAGGGCGAGGTCAGCGAGCAGGTGGCGCGCGGTGGCGAGGACCCGCTGCGGCCGCCGTACGTCCATGTCGTGTACGACGACGGCAAGGGCCCCGGGGCCGTCGGCGTCAGCCTGGCCCGGGTCGAGCCCGGCAGCGACCGGGCCCGTGAGGCGGCCGACTGCCCGGACAAGGCGCTGGTCCCGTACGACAGTTGCGTCTCGACCCGGCTGTCCGACGGCTCGCTGCTCAGGCAGTTCCAGGGCTACGAGTATCCCGACCGGCGGGTCGACACCAAGCTGTGGTCGGCCGACCTGATCACCCCGACCGGACAGCACGTCTCCGTCAGCGCGTGGAACGCCGCCGCCGAGAAGGACGCGCCGGTCAGCCGGAGCGAACCTCCGCTGTCCGCCTCCCGGTTGAAGGACCTGGTGACCGCACCGGCGTGGCGCGGATACGTCGACTCCCTTCCCGAGGACCCGGAGAAGCCGGCGGCGACGGTCACGCCGAGCACCCCCGCCGAGCCGACGGTGGAGGCGATCCTCGGCACGCTCGTGCCGCTCCTCCCCAAGGACGCCGAGGTGGTCGAGAAGGGCGAGGACTACTCGTACCTCGTCCTCGACGACGGCAAGGGCAGGAGCTACGTCCAGATCAACGTCCAGCACGGCATGGGGGACGTCGCCGACGAGCTGCTCGGCGCCGACGCCGAGACACTGCCCGACGGCACCAAGGTCGGCTTCCGGGAGAACGGCGGTGACAAGGGCGTAGAAGGCGCCGTGATGTGGACCGTCGACACGGTGCGCACGGACGGCTTCCGTGTCGTCATCAGCGCCCTCAACGCCGGGACCCAGCACGACGCCCCCAGCCGCGAGACCCCTGCCCTGACCAAGGAGCAGCTCCGGGAGATCGCCCTCAGCCCGAAGTGGGAGCAGTTCCGCTAGGCCGTCAGAAGAACTCCGACCACGGCTGGTCCCAGACCTGCTTCACGCACAGCACCAGGAACAGCAGGCCCGCGACCGCCAGCATCACGTTGCTCAACGGGCCGTTGCGCCACTCCCTGGGTGTGCGGGCGGAGTTGAGGAGCCAGATCAGGGTGCCGGCGAGGAACGGGAGGAAGGCCGCGCCCAGGACGCCGTAGATGATGATCAGGCGGAAGGGCTCGCCCTGGAAGAGCAGGACGATGGGCGGGAAGGTCAGCCAGAGCAGGTAGGCGCGGAAGGGCCAGGAGCGCTCCCGCTCGCCCGAGGCGACCTCCTCGCCCTTCAGCTCCCCGCGGGTGCGGTAGCGGGTCACGAAGTCGGCGAACATCAGGCTCACGCCGTGCCAGACGCCGATGAGGGAGGTGAAGGAGGTGGCGAAGAAGCCGATCAGGAAGAACTTGGCCGTCGCCGAGCCGTACTCGTCCGCCAGGATGTCGCCGAGCTGGATCAGGCCCTTGTCGCCGCTCGCGATTGCGACGTTCGCGGAGTGCAGCAGCTCGGCGCCGACGAAGAGCATCGCGACGACGAAGACGCCGGTGGTGGCGTAGGCGACGCGGTTGTCGAGCCGCATGACCTTCATCCAGCCGGTGTTGGTCCAGCCCTTGGCGTTGACCCAGTAGCCGTACGCGGCGAGCGTGATGGTGCCGCCGACGCCGCCGATGAGGCCGAGGGTGTTGAGGATCGAGTCCTTCTCGTCCGGCAGGACGGGCAGCAGGCCCGCGAAGGCGTCCCCGAGGTTGGGCGTGACGCGGATCGCCAGGTACACCGTCACCACGAACATGACGCCGACCAGGACCGTCATGACCTTCTCGAAGACGGCGTACTTGTTGAACCAGACGAAGACCAGGCCGACCAGCCCGCAGGCGATGGCCCACCATTCGAGGTCCATCACGTTCGGGAACAGCGCCTGGAGCGGGAGCGCGCTCGACGACATCGCGGCCGCGCCGTAGACGAAGCCCCAGATCACGACGTAGACCGCGAAGAAGTACGTGGTCCAGCGGCCCAGACTCGCCCAGCCGTCGAAGAGGGTGCGGCCGGTGGACAGGTGCCAGCGGCCCGCCGCCTCGGCGAGGGAGATCTTGACCAGGCAGCCGATGATCGCGGCCCAGAGCAGGGTGTAGCCGAAGTTGCTGCCCGCGATGAGGGTGGCGACCAGGTCGCCGGCCCCGACGCCGGTCGCGGCGACGACGATGCCGGGGCCGATGTACCGCCAACTGGACTTGCGGGGGCGGGAGTCCGACTCCCCGGCCTGTGATGCCGCTGTGTTTCCCGTGGTGTCCGCCATGAGGGTCAAGAAAGCCCAAAGGCGCCGGGGCGACAAGAGGGCGTGCACGATCTCCACCCAATGTGCTCACCGGGGTTTGGGACGCGGAGGTGCGGGTCCCGGCGACTGGGCGTGCGCCGGGACCCGGGCTGTCGTTCCGGTGAGTCCACTGGTGACCTCCGGAACTCGCGGGTGCTACGACTGTCGCCGACCACAGTCGTCCGACCCGCACGTGCCGAGCTCGAACCACACGGTCTTGCCCGGCCCGTCCTGGTGGCAGCCCCAGCGCCGGGAGAGCGCATCCACCAGGAACATCCCTCGGCCGCTCTCCGAGGCCCCCGCGTCCAGCACTCTCGGCACGCGGTTGCCGTGGTCCCGGACCTCGCAGCGCAGGACCCCGTGCGCGGCGGACAGGGTGAGCCGGAAGCGGCTCGCCGAGTGCACGAGGGCGTTGGTGGCCAGCTCGCTCACCAGCAACTCGGCCACGTCCACCAGCCCGTCCAGGTCCGCGAGCCCCCACTCCTCCAGCTGCCGGCGGACCTCCGCCCGGGCCTCGCGGACCGCGGAGGGACGGGGGTCGTACTCGACGCTCAGATGGCCGGCCCCCAAGGGCGGTTGGGGATACGAACCGTACTGAAAACCGGGATCCGGGAAGCGCGCCCCGTAGAGGTGCAGCATGAGTCCAGGGTGGCGGGCGCGGGGGTACGGGCACACGGGGAGGAATACCCGATTCCATACCTGCGCCCGGGGCTTCGCTACCCGTACTGCAGCCGTACGCTCGTCCCCTCCCGGTCATCACGGACGTCGACGTAGGCGCACACCTGCCGGGCGAACCACAGCCCCTGCCCCGGTTCCAGTTCCGCGCTCGGCGGCGGTACGAAGCCGGCCAGCGGGTCGTCGACGCGGCGCGCGGCACGCAGTTCGCAGACGCAGGCCGGGGCCTCTCCCCACAGCAGGGCACCTTCGAGCGGTCCGACGGCGCTGGACGCCTCGGTGACGGCCGTCGCGAACAGCTCCGCGTCCGCGGCGGGCAGTCCCTGGACGGTCGCCCAGGTGCGTACGGTCTCGGCGCCCGGCGCCGCCGGGCCGGGCAGCCGCTCGGCGTCGGCGGGGGACGGTGGCAGCGGTACGGCGTCGAGCTCGGCGGCGAGCCGGAACGGGTCCTCGTACACCTCGGTGTCGGGGTGGGCCCGGCGGGCGGCGGCCACGACGGCCGGGCCCGCGACGCGCGTGTCGTAGGCGCACAGGGCCGTCGTCGCGAGCGGCGCGAACAGGAGGTTGGCGAGGGCCTCGTACCGGATCCACTCGGCGGCCTCCCGCGGCGAACGCCCCGCCCGGCCGCCCCAGACGGGTTCCATCAGCAGATGGATACGGCCCCCGGGCCCGGCGTTCGCCGCGACGTACCCGGCCCCCTGGGCGACGGCGTTGGCGGCGGACCCCGTGTACCACTCGGCATGCGGCACGAGACCGATTTCCTTGGCATCACTGCCGAGGGCGTCCCGCAGAAGGTCCAGGTTCCCGGGCGCGGCGATGGCGACGGGCGGGGGTTCACCGGGGCTGGCGAGGGCTTCGGTGACGAAGGGCAGGGCGGCGGCGAGGAACTCCTCGTCACTGGCGAAGACGGCGATGCGGTGGTCGAAGGGGGTGGGGGGTGGGGCGTGGTGGGTGGTCATGGGGGTGGTCTCCTCGGGATGGGGTGGTGGGGTGGGGCGTCGGGGTGAGGCGCGGGCCTTGCCGGGGGGGCGAGTGGTCGGTGGGTGGTCGGGCGGCCGGTGCTGGGGCGGGTCGTAGGCCGGTGGGGCGGAGGGCGGTCGGGGCCGGGTTCAAAGGCCGTCGTGGTCGGGTGGGTTGGCGGGTCGCGGTCGGGGCCGAGAGGCGCCACCAGGGGGGCGGGTTGTCGGTTCGTGGGGTCGGCGACCGTCGTGGCGGGTTCGCGCGGCGATCGCAGTCAGGCCGAAGGCCGTCGTACTCGGTCGTTCGGCGGTCGCAGTCGGGGGCTGTCGTGATCGGGGCCGGGGCCGGGCGGTGGATTCGGGGGGTCGGTGGGTCAGGGGCAGGCGGTGTCGGAGGGCTCGTCGGGGCGAGTGGGCTCAGCGTTGGGCTGTCATCCAGGCCGCGATCTGGCTGCGGTTGCTGAAGCCGAGCTTGCCGAGGATGCGTTCGACGTGGCCCTCGGCGGTGCGGCGGGCGATGATCAGGCGGTCGGCGATCTGCTGGTTGGCGAGGCCCTGGGCGACAAGTTCGGCGACCTCGGTCTCGCGGCGGGTGAGGTGGATGCCGGTCGGGGGGTGGGGGGATCCGGACCGGCCGCCGTTGGTCTCGCGGGGGCCGGTGTCGTGGACGGCGTAGTCGACGGTTTCCGCGAGGCCGGCGCCGAGGCCGCGGCCCCGTTCGTACGCCCGGCGGAAGCCGGGTGGGCCCAGCACCTCGCGTGACCGGGTCTCGCTGTCGCGCCGGGTGGCCTTGAGGGCCGCCGACCCCCAGCGGTCGCGGTCGACGCCGGCCCAGGTGTGGTCGGCGGCGCCGAGCAGGACCGCCGCGCGCTCGTGGGCGCCGGTCTCCGTTGCGATGCGGGCCAGGAGGTCGAGGGTGAGGGCCATGCCGATGACGTCGTGGACGGCGAGTTTGAGGCGCAGGGCGTGGCGGGCGTGGAGGTCGGCCTGCTGCCAGTCGCGCTGCACGGTGTGGGCGAGGGCGAGCATCCGCAGGACGTACGAGTGCACCCACTCCTCCCCGTGCCGTTCGCACATCCGGCGGGCCCGCTCGCAGACCTCGACGGCTCGGTCGGCCTCGCCCAGGAAGGACAGGGAGCAGGCGAGTTCGACCTGGTCGAGGCCGTACAGGCTGAGGTGCTGGCCGGGGACGGGGCCGCGGGCGACGCTCGTCTCGAAGTGCTGCAGCGCGGTCGGCAGGTCGTCCATGAACAGGGTGATGACGCCGATGACGTACTCGGCGTGCGCCGCCTCGGCCGCGTCGTCGAGGTCCTGGGCCAGGGCGCGGGCGTCCCCGGCGAGGGCGAGGCCCGCGGTGAGGTCATGGGTGGCGGCGGCGAGGAGCCCCGCGATCCACAGGCCGCGGGCCCGTTCCCGGGTCGGTTCCGGGTTGGCGGCGAGCGCGCGGTCGAGCCAGTGGCGGCCCTCGCGGGGGGCGCCGCAGGCGTGCCAGTAGAACCACAGGGTGCCGGCGAGGCGCAGGCCCGTGAGGCGTTCGCCCGGGGTGGTGAGGCTGAAGTCGAGGGCGGCACGGAGGTTGTCCTGGTCGGCACGGAGACGGGCGACGATCTCCCGCTGCCCCGGACCGAACCAGGCCCGCTCGCAGGCCGCGGCCCGCCGCAGCATCCAGTCCCGCTGGCGACGGCGGGCGGCGGGCTCCTCACCGGGCAGTCGGCGCAGCCGGTCCAGGCCGTAGTGGCGGAGGGTGTCGAGGAGGCGGTAGCGGATGCCGTCGGGGCCGGACTCGCGGGACAGTACGGACTTGTCGACGAGGCCGGTGACGGCGTCCAGGACGTCGTAGCCCCGCAGCGGTGCCGTGCGCCCGACGGGGGTCTCCTCCTCCGGCGCGGCCCCCTCCTGCGCGCACACCACCTCCGCCGTCTCCAGGTCGAAACTCCCCGCCAGCACCGACAACCGGGCCCACACCAACTGCTCCCGTTCGTCGCACAGTTCGTGGCTCCAGTCGACCGCCGCCCGCAGGGTCTGGTGGCGGGGCAGGGCCGCCGGACTGCCGCCGGTGAGGAGGCGGTAGCGGTCGTCGAGGCGGTCCAGGAGCTGGCCGACGTCGAGGACGCGCATGCGGACGGCGGCGAGTTCGATGGCGAGCGGGAGGCCGTCGAGGCGGCGGCAGAGGCGGGCGACGGCCCCGCGGTTGGCGGCGGTCAGGTGGAAGCCGGGGACCACCGCGGCGGCCCGGTCGGCGAAGAGGGCCAGCGCCGGGTAGCCCTCCGGGCTGGTGAGGTCGCCGTCCGGGTCGGGGACCGGCAGGGGCCGTACGTCGAGGAGGTGTTCCTCGGTGAGGCCCAGGCGGTGGCGGCTGGTGGCGAGGATCCGTACGCCGGTCGTGCCGTGCAGGAGCGCCGCGGCGAGTTCGGCGCAGGCCGGCAGCAGGTGTTCGCAGTTGTCGACGAGGAGGAGCAGCCTGCGGTCCCGTAACCGTTCCACCAGCGCCTGCAGCGGCGGCTGAGCGGAGTGGTCGTGCAGGTCGAGCGCGTCGGCGGCGGCGAGCGGGACGAGCGCCGGGTCGTCCAGGCCGGAGAGGTGCACGAAGCGCACGCCGTCCGGGAAGGTGCGCCGTACGGCGGCCGCGATGCGTGCGGCCAGGCGGGTCTTGCCGACGCCGCCCGGCCCGGTCAGCGTGACCAGCCGGGTCCTGGCCAAGAGCTCGCGTCCGGCGGCGAGTTCGCCGCGCCGGTCGACGAAGGTGGTCGTCTCCACCGGCAGATGGTGATCCCGTGGCGCTGATCCGCCCATGATCAGCCGTTCCTCTGGGGGGTGTCGTCGAAGGGAGCCGGGAGTCGCGAGTCGGGGCCCGGAATGGGGAGCCGGAGGGTGCGCCGGTCCCCGCCATGCCGCCGCTCCCACCGCTCCCCCCTTGCGCGGTTCCTCACCCTTCCCCGGTCCCGCGCAGGCGCGCACGCCCGGATCACACCCCCGGGTGGACTTCGTGCGGGAACGCTCCCCGCGGGGGCGGCGCGCGTACACTGCGCGGCTGATTTTCGAATGGTTCACGCCGCGACCAACGATCCACTCTTGACCTGCTCATGCCAGCGGCCCACGATGAGCGCCACACCCGCACCACGCAAGTACGTCGCACTGAACCCCACCCCCCACTCCCACAAGGAGACTTCATGCGACTTCGCATACGCGGCTCCGGCGCCCGCGGCGGCAGACGTACCGCCGCGCTCGCCGCAGTACTCGCACTCGCCCTCGCGGCGCCCCTCTCCGCGAACGTGTCCGCGAACGCCGACAGCACCGCCAAGGCGGCCCCTTCGGCCGACGACGTCCGGCAGTACGAGGTCCACATGCACTCGACCGCCAAGGACCGCACGGCACTTCAGCGGACGGGCGTGACCGTCGACGAGTCCCACGGCCACGGCGTCGTCGTCTCCGGCCGCGCGGACCAGATCAAGAAGCTGCGGGCGCTCGGCTACGAGGTCACCCCGCTCGGCGCGGTCCCCGACCGGTCCGCCGGCGAGGACGACGTCCGGCTCTACGACTTCCCGTCCGGCGACTCGCGTTACCACAACTACGCGGAGATGACGAGCGAGATCAACTCGCTCGTCTCGGCCAACTCCTCCATCGCGAGCCAGCGTGTCATCGGTACGTCGTACCAGGGCCGGAACATCGTCGCCATCAAGATCAGCGACAACGTGGGGACGGACGAGGCCGAACCGGAGGTCCTCTTCACGCACCACCAGCACGCCCGTGAGCATCTGACCGTCGAGATGGCGCTCTATCTGCTGCGCGAGCTGACCTCCGACTACGGCAGCGACTCCCGGGTCACCAGCATGGTGAACAACCGCGAGATCTGGATCGTCCCCGACCTCAACCCGGACGGCGGCGAGTACGACATCGCCACCGGTTCCTACCGGTCGTGGCGCAAGAACCGGCAGCCCAACTCCGGTTCGTCGTACGTCGGGACCGACCTCAACCGGAACTGGAACTACCGGTGGGGCTGCTGCGGCGGTTCGTCGGGGTCGGCGTCCTCGGACACCTACCGGGGCGCGTCCGCGGAGTCCGCGCCCGAGGTGAAGGTGGTCGCGAACTTCGTGCGCAGCCGGGTCGTGGGCGGCGTGCAGCAGATCAAGGCCGGCGTCGACTTCCACACGTACAGCGAGCTGGTGTTGTGGCCCTTCGGGTACACGTACTCCGACACGACGACCGGGACGACCGCCGACGACCGCAACGCGTTCGCCACGGTCGGGCAGAAGATGGCCGCCAGCAACGGCTACACGGCGGAGCAGTCCAGCGACCTGTACATCACCGACGGGTCGATCGACGACTGGCTGTGGGGCAGCCAGAAGATCTTCGGGTACACCTTCGAGATGTACCCGAGGTCCGGTGGCGGGGGCTTCTACCCGCCCGACGAGGTGATCGAGCGGGAGACGTCCCGGAACCGGGACGCGGTGCTGCAACTGCTGGAGAACGCGGACTGCATGTACCGGTCGATCGGGAAGGAAGCCCAGTACTGCAGCTAGTTACCTGGCGTCGGCTTCCTCGACGTCCACTTCGTCGGCGTCCGATGCCTCGGCATCCCCGTCTTCGAAGTACGCGTCGAGGACCGCGTCCAGCTGCTCGTCCCACTCCTTGAAGCGGCTCCTGGCCGTCGCCTCGATCTCGATCGGGTACCAGCGGCGGTCAGGAGTGTGCACCGTGACGGTGAAACGCTTCCCGAACCGCGGGGCCTCCGTCTCGACGGCGCCGATCTCGTCCCAGCGGAACTCGCACTCCTGGTCGTCCAGGGAGAGTCGGACGCCCTTGTGGTCGGCGACGATTCTGGCCCGGCGGTCCGCGGCCTCGAAGACAGGGCCGTCGGGGTCCGCCTCCTCCGACTCGTCGTCCGCCTCCTGCGGTAGGGCGTCCTCGACGGCCGTCTCCTCGGCGGACTCCTCGCCCACGGCGTCGGCGTCGGCCTCATCCCGCACGGCATCCTCCGGCTCAGCGGATGCGGGCGAGGTGAGTCCGGGGATGAAGGCCGGGTCGATCCCGGCGCCGTCCAGGGGCTTGCTGCTCGAATCTATGCGCTGCTCCACGCGGGAAGTATGGACGAAGATCCTGTGCCTGGCACAGCCAGCCCGGTGATTCGTCCCAGCCCTGTTACCCCGCCCCCGCCGTCACAGTCGCGTTCATCCGGACGCGACCTATTCGTCCATGAAGACGATCCGCCGCGTACGGCCCCCGTCCCCCGGCGCCGGAGTGACGGCGCCGCGTCCCGCCGGGACCGCGCGTTCCCGGCCCCAGGCGCGGATCTCCTCGATCTGCTCGGGGTGGACCACACTGAGGGGACGTACCTGGGCGAAGGTGTCCATGATGTACGAGTCCTTCAGCTCGGCGACGCCCCCGCTGATCAGCGCCTGCTCGCCGACGTCGCGCAGGGCGGCCTCGATGTCGGAGCCGGCGAAGCCCTCGGAGAGGTCGACGAGGCGGTCCAGCTGGTCGGTGTCGGGCTCGCCCTGGAGGTAGCGGCGGTAGTAGATGCCGATGATCTCCTTGCGGTCCTGGGCGTCGGGCAGATCGACGAAGAACAGCTCGTCGAAGCGGCCCTTGCGCAGGAGTTCCGGCGGGAGGCTGCGGATGTCGTTGGCGGTGGCGACGACGAAGGCGCGGGACTGGGACTCCTGGAGCCAGTACAGGAACTGCCCGATGATGCGCTGCGGCACGCCGGACATGTCGTCGCGGCCGGCGAGGCCCTTCTCGATCTCGTCGATCCACAGGATGCAGGGGGCGACGCGGTCGGCCATGGCGAGCGCCTCACGGAAGCGGCCCTCTGACTCGCCGAGGTACTTGCCGTGGATGCTGGCCATGTCCAGCCGGTACAGCGGCAGCGCCCACTCCTGGGCGATGGCCTTGGCGGAGAGGGACTTGCCGCAGCCCGGCACGCCGACGAGCAGGACGCCGCGCGGGGGCCGCAGGGCGGTGTTGCGCAGGTCCTTGGAGATCATCTGCTCCTTGCGCCGCAGCCAGGTGCGCAGCCCGGCCAGGCCGCCGATCGTGTAGTCGTCCTGCCGGAGCTGGACCCGCTCCAGGCCGGTGAGGTCGCTGAAGATGCGGTCCTTGGCCTGGGCGAGGCCACGGACGTCCTCCTTGCGGATGGAGCCCTTGGCGGCGACGGTCGCCATGAGGTTGACGCACTCCGCCTCGGTGACGCCGCTCAGGAACTCGGCGGCGCTGCGGGCGTCCTCCTCCGTCCACTCGATCGGGATGTGCCCGTGATGGTCGCCGAGGAAGCCGCTGAGGATGCCGTACATCTCGTCGGAGTCGGGCAGGTCGAGCTTCAGGCTCATGCCGAGGCGCTGCAGGCCGCTCCAGATCGGGGTGTCGGTGATCAGCACCATGCTGCCCATGTTGCTGTCGGCGAGGCGCGCGAGTTCGGCGAAGTGCCGGGTGACGGGGTTGTCCGAGTCGAGCTGGTCGGGGTCGACGAAGACGACGGTGGCGTTGGCCCGGCTGCCGAACTGCGCGGCGGCGAACTCCATGGCACCGGTGAGCGAACGGTCGTCCTGCACGGCCGCGTTGGTGCGCAGGTCGCGCAGGCCGGTGGCGCGCGTGTAGATCCAGAACGGCATGCTGCTGCGCCGCGACTGGGTGGCCGACTCGCGCAGCAGCCGCAGCGCGCGCTGCTGCTCTATGGTCCGCATGGCGATGACCGGGACGCGGGCGGAGATGTAGCTGTCGAGGTGGCTGAGGCTCTCGGCGTAGTTCGACATGAGGAGTGTGGGCCTTCGGGCTGGTGGGTCGGCGTGAGGTCGAGGGTGGGCCGGGCCTGCGATGCGGGCGATGGCCGTACGGCGGATCGGGGCCCGCTGGGCGGGCGCGGCAGGGAAGGGAGCCGCGCGACCGGCCGCGCCGACCGGCCGCCGGGCTCAGCCCGGCGCGATGCGGCGTCTCGGCGGCGCTGCCGGGTCGTACGCCCACGGATCGGGGGGTGCGGCCGGGGCGGAGTCCCGCGCCCCGGTGGCGGGCGGCGGAGCCGACGCCTGCGGCGGCGACTGATCCAGTACGACCGTCAGCGCGTTGTCCCGCAGGGCGCGGCGGCGGCGCTCCACGAGGCGGACGTCCGCGCCGCGGCGGAGTTCGTCGTCCAGGTTCTGCTCCAACTGGGCCTGCAGCTGCGGGATCTGCCGGTCGATGAGCTCGGTGAGCCGGGTGCGCAGGGACTCGGGCAGGCCCGGGTGGCCGGCCAGGGCGCGCACCGACCGCAGTCCGACGCGCGCCTGGGCCAGTTCACGGCCGTAGGAGAAGTCGTCGCGGGCCTGGCCCAGTGCCCGCACCAGCGCCTCGGCCCAGGCGACCAGGCGGGTGTCGAGGGCGCCGGTGAGGTGGTTGGTCAGCCGTACCCAGGTGTCGGCGTCGTAGTGCTCCTGGGTGAGCGTGGGCAGCGCGGCCGGGTCGACGGGCTCGAACGCCGCCCAGCGGCGCAGGAAGTCGACCCAGGCCTGGTAGCCGCCGCCGTCGCCCCACAGTCCGCTCACGGCGTGCTGCCGGGGCGCCGCACGACGGTCTCACCGGGCGGCAACGGCTCCCAGTCGGGCAGTCCCTCGACCACCCGGCGCAGCCTGCTGGTCACCCGCTCCTGCTGCGGGCGGCGGTGGGCCGCCCACGGGGAGGACTGGGCGCGCGCTCCGTCGGCGGAGGCGGCCCAGGGGTTCTCGCCCGCGGGCCGGGTGTGCGGCTGCGGCGGGACGGGGGCCGGCTGCGCGGTGGGGGGCTGCGGGGCCGGTTGCTGGGCCGGGGGGCCCGCGAAGGACCTCTGGGGCGGCTGTTGGCCCGGTTGCCACGGCTGCTGGTTGTCGTACGGCGTGCTCATCGCGTCGCGCCCTCTTCTTCCTTGTCCTTCCGTACCGTCCGCCCCTCGAACGGCGAGGCGCCCTCGCCCGCCGTCGGCAGCGAATTGATCAGCTCGCGCACCTCCGCCTCGACCTGGTCGGCGGCCTTGAACTGCTGATACCAGTCGGTCAACTCAGCTGAAGCGCCCCGCAGTTGGTGCAGGGGCTCGGTCTTGGCCTGTTCCAGGAGCCGGCGGGCGGCGTCCTGGTTGCGCTTGGCGGCCTGGGCGCCGTTGTGGATGATCAGGCCCCAGACGGCGCCGACGATCGCCGAGGCGCCGAACGCGAACCCGGGGAAGGACCCCGCGAAGAACAGCAGAATGCCGAGGATCACACCGATCAGGGGGGCGACCTTCTTCGCCATGGGATAGGCGAGCGAGGCGATGAACGGGCCCATGTGCTGGTCCCAGTGCCTGGCCAGGGACTCCTCCAGGGCCGCCAGCGGCTGGGTGAACGAACCCACCCACGGCGGCAGCTGGAAGGTCTGCGCGCCCACACTGTGCGCGGTGCCGAACTGGGCCTGCACGTCCTGCGGCACCGCCGACCGGTAGTCGCGGGTGTGCCCGGCGTGCGCCTGCTCGAACCACTCGTGGCAGGCGGCCACGGACAGCCGCTGGGTGGCCGGCGAGGTGCCGATGGCCTCCGGGTTGAGGGCCGCCGTGGTCTGCACGGTGAGGTAGTCGAGGGTCTCCTCGTACGACGCGGCGTCCGCGTCGGCGATCCGGCGGGCGGCGGTGAGGTCGCCGTCGTGGTTCACGACCGCCTGGTTGAAGGCGAGGTCGCGGCGCAGGGGCAGTTCCTCGTTGTCGTACTCGGAGACGAGGCGGTCCAGGATGTCGTCGACGGCGTCCTCGATGCGCTCGGACGGCGCGAACTCCCGGTCCATGATGGCCCGGTACTTGTCGAGCAGCGTCCGCTGACCGCGCGCGGCGGACATCACGGCGTCGAGCATGCCCCACTGCGGCGACACGGCGGCCAGGCGCGGGAACTCGCCCTGCGCGGACGGGCCGCGCAGCGTGTCGATCTCGTCGCGCCACCGCTTGACCTGTCTGGCCTGCGCGTCGGCGCTGTCCATCAGCTGGGCCCGCCACTCGGCGAGCGTCCGGTCGAGCAGGTCGCGGCCGACCGGCCCGAAGGCGCCCTGCGCGATGGCCTCCAGGATCACCGCGAACTCCCGGCCGAGCGCGGTCGGGTCCTGGGCCAGCAGATAGTGCCGCAGCCAGCGCACCGCCCCTTCCTTGCGGCCCTGGCGGCGCAGTACGAGGGCGAAGAAGAGCGAGGTGCGGTCGGGCGAGCGGCGGAACGCCTCGTCGACGCCCCGCTCGCACAGCGTCCGGTCGTCGGCCGACCAGGAGGCGAGCGCGACGAGGGCGGGTGCCAGCCAGTAGCGGGGCGTCTGGATCATCAGCTGGTCGCTGACCATCCGGACGTTGTCCTCCGACACCAGGCCGATGTCGAAGGCCTGGAGCATGCCGACCGCGGTGCGCCGGACCGTCTTGTGGTGACCGAACTCGTGGTCGATCTTGTCCTCGATGGCGCCGATCCGGGTCTCGGCGCGCTGCACGTTCGCCGTGGACTCGGCCTGCTTCACGAAGGCCAGGAACTCGTCGCGCAGCTGCTGGAGTTCGGTGCGCGTCTGGTGCTGGTTGGACTCGACGGTGGCGACCTGGCCGGACACCGAGCCGACCTGCTCGCTGAGTCTGATGACGAGGTTGTTGACCTCCTGCACCTGGCGGCGCAGCGTGTAGTCGACCTCGGACATACGGAACTCCGTTCAGATGCTGCCGTCTGCTGGTTGTGGGTGTGCGGGGTGGCGGAGCGGCCGTTACGGACGTACGACCGTGCCGTCCTCCAGCACCGGGAGGATCAGGCCGTCGCTGAACACCTCGACGAAGGCGTAGCCGCCGGAGCGGGCGAGCATCCGGGCGTTGGAGAACGGCTCGGGCATCGGCTCGGCCGGGGCGAAGTGCCGGGTGATGACACCGAAGACGTTGAGGATGTGGTCGACGTAGGGCGGGCCGAGGTAGCAGAGGGAGACGAAGCCGAGCGGTACCTCGCCGTAGGAGGTCGTGTACTGCTCCCTGACCCAGTCGGCGAGCGCACGGCAGGCCTGGTCGTCCAGGCCGGCGTCGATCCGCCGCATCGCGTCGAGCAGGTCCTTCGGGCGCGGCCGGTACAGCCCGGCCTGCACCCGGCCGGCCCCTGGGGCGCCGGCCCCCGTCCCCGTCCGCTGCTGCTGTGTGCCGCCGAGGTTGCCCACCAGACGCCGTCCGGCACCCGGGGACGACGCCGGCTGCGCCGGCTGCGGTAACTGCTGTCCCGGCCGCACGATGCGGCGCGGCCCCTCGATGTTCCCCATGTGTCCCCCGGAAGTCATGGGTGGTGCGCTGGTGCACCGGCGGATGACGGTCGCGTGGTGCACGGGAAGTGAAGAGTAGTGACGTCACGTCAATCGTGCGACCTCAATGGCCGATTGACCTGCGGGCGATCCAAACCTGCTCGGAATCTGCCCAGTTGACGATGGCTTGTCACCCGCCGTGCGGTTTGCGGCTGGCAGACTCCTCCGCATGGGGAAGATCCGCGCACTTCTGATCGCCATCGACGCCTACCCGGAGACCATCGCCCGCCCGCTGGCCGGCTGCGCCAACGACATCGCCGAGGCCCGCCGTCTGCTGACCGACCTCGCCGGCGACCGGGCCGACATCCGGGTCCTGTCGGACGCAGAGGCGACCGTGGCGGCCGTGGAGGAAGCGGTCGTACGCCACCTGGGAGCGGCCGGCGACGGCGACCTGGCTCTGCTGTGGTTCTCGGGGCACGGCACCCAGCAGATCGCCGTCGGGAGCGACCTGCGTATCGAGGCGACGGGGCTGAACCAGGCTCTGGTGTGCGTGGACGGGCCGCTTCTGGACAAGCGGCTCGGGGCGCTTCTGGAGGGGGTCGCCGCGGGCGGGGCGCGGGTGACGGCGGTCCTCGACTGCTGTCACTCCGGGGGCGCGACCCGGGTCGAGGACGCGGAGGCGACCGCGCGGTTCACGCCCCCGCTGCCCGGCTGGGACCTGGGCGCGGCGGCCCGCGACACCTCGGGCGGGACGCCCGTAGGGCATCTGCTGCTGGCCGCGAGCCGGCTCGACCAGCCGTCGTACGAGTGCTGGTTCGAGGGGCAGCGGCTCGGTGCCTTCACCCACGCGCTGATCAGCGCGGTGCGTACGGCCGGTCCGCGGGCCACCGCCCGCGAGCTGCTGGCCACGGCGGCGGCGCGGGTCCGGCGGGACGGGCGCGACCAGCAGCCGGTGCTGTACCCGGACCTGCCGGGTGGCGCGGCGGACCGGCCGTTCCTGGGCGAGGGGGTGGCCCGTACGCCGAGCCCGCATCTGCTGCGCTTCGGCCCGGAGGGCTGGGAGGTGGACTGCGGCAGCGGGCACGGGCTGCGGGACGGGGCCGGCGCGCGGGGCACGGAGTTCGCGGTGGTGGGCGGGCCGGCCTCCGGTGCCGGGCTCGTGGTGCGGGCCCGGGATGTGCGCGTGGACCGTACGGTGGTCGATCCGGTGGGGTGGGTGCCGGAGCGTGAGCGGGTGTATGCCGTGGCGCTGTCGGCGCTGGCGCTGCCGCCGGCCAGTGTGGTCTTCGACGGGCCCGCCGCTGTCGTACGGGAGTTGGCGCAGGTCGCGCAGGCGGCTCCGTTGCTGCGGACGGCCGACGGGCCCGAGAGCGCCGCCGATCTGCACTTCCGGGTGCGGGTGGGGGACGGTGTGGCGCGGGTGCTGCGGCGCGACGGGACGCCGTTCGTCGAGCCGTTGCCGTGCGGCGGGGCGGAGGACGCGCGGGCGGTCGTCGACGGCCTGGTGCATCTCACCCGCTGGCACCAGCTGCGGGACCTCGCCCCGCGGCCTTCCCTCCTCGACGGTCTCGTACGGCTGGAGATCGCGCCGTGGGACACGCCCGACGAGGTGCTGCGGCCCGGGGCGACCGGCGAGATCGTCGTCCCGTACGTCCTCGGGCCGGACGGGCCCCAGGTGCCCCGCCTCGCCGTCCGGATCCGCAACCAGTCCCCCGACCGGAAGCTGTGGTGCCTGCTGCTGGCCCTGACGGAGCGCTACGGCAGCCACGCGGTGCTGTATCCCGGGCACTTCGTCGGCCCCGGGCGCACGGGCCACGCGCTGGACGGCGACCCCGTGCACCTGTCCCTCCCCGCGGACCTCCCCGCCGTACCCGGGGCCGAGCACCGCGACTGGCTCCGGCTGATCGTCGCGGAGGGCGAGCTGAACACGGTTCCCTTCCAGCTGCCGGTCTGGAGCCCTCGGACGCCGAGTTCACGCGACGACGAGGTCGCCACCAGGGGCGTGCTGCGCCTGAGCCCGCCTCAGCCGGCTCACGGCCACCGGGACGTGGGCCCGGCCCCCGGTGGCGGTCCCGGCCGCTGGACCGCCCTGACCGTGCCGTTGCGCACGCTGGTGCCGGGGCCGGTCACTGCCCCAGGTGGGTGAAGCCGGCCCAGGCGCTGAGGTCGTGCGGGTCGATGGCGCGGACCCGGGCGGCGAGGGTGGGCGGCATGCCGTCGGGGAGTTCGCGGTCGGGGTCGATCATCCACAGCTGGGCGCGCCGCAGGGCCTTCGCCGGGGGTTCGTCGTGGGTGCGCAGGAAGTGGTGGGTGACGTACATCAGCACCGAGGTGGCCTCGTCCGGGACCGGCCAGAGCGAGCCGATGACGGAGCGGGCACCGGCGACGAGGAAGGCGGTGGCCAGGGTGTACGCCTCGTTGTGGCCACGGCCCGAGACATGGCTGCGGCAGGCGGCGAGCAGGACCAGGCCGAGCCGTCCGCCGTCGTCCCCGCTCACGGCCTCGGTGAGCTCCTCGGCGGCCAGCCGGCCCCCGCTGAGGGAGAGGTAGGCGCTGCGCCGGGCATTCTCGGCGACGGCGGCATGGCAGGCGAGGTGCAGTACTCCCCCGTCGCCCTCGCCGCGCAGCCACTCCAGGACCTCGCGCGGGGTGCCCGCGCCGTCCGCCTCGCCCGTCGCACGGCGGCCGAGGAAGCGGCCCCGCGCATAGAAGGCGCGCTGTACGGCGTCGGCCTCCTCACCCGCGTAGTACAGGTCGCCGGTCGGGTTGCCGACGACGAGGGCCGTGCCGGTGTGCGGCACGGCGGGCCGGGCGGCGACCTGGCAGAGGAGGCGCGCGGAGGCGGCGTAGGAGATCTCGGCGGCCTGCAGGGCGTAGCGGCGGCCCCTGGGGCCGCCCGACTCCCAGGCCGCGTGCCAGGGCACCAGACCGAGGGCGCCCATCGGCACCAGCACCAGCCGGGGCGCTCGCCCCCGCGGCATCTCGAACGCCTCCAGCAGGGGCCGCATCGCCGCGTACCAGGCCCACCCGCACAGCCGGTCGAGCTGTCGGCGCAGCGGGGGCGGGGCGTCGGCCAGGTGGGCCTCGGAGGCGAAGCCGGGGACGGGTCCGAGGTCACGGCCGGGGGCCGGCGCGGTGGCCGGCTCCCGGGTGCGGCGTCCCGTCGGCGCGTACTCCTTCAGCGGGGCCGCCTCCTCGGTGAGCGTCGGCAGCGGTACGGCGTGCACCGCCCCGCCCGAGGTGACGACGACCGCCGTGCCGGCCACGTCGTCCGAGGCCGGGACCAGGTACACCAGCGCGTCCTTGCCCACGGCACGCAGCGCGCGGCCGATCTCCTCCGGGGCGGGCGGATCCAGGAGGGCCGCCTGCGGGGCGTCGGCGGCGGTGAGGGCGGCGAGGACCCGGCGGCGCAGGGAGCTGGGCACGGACAGCGGGCCGCGTACGGCGGACAGGGGGTCGTCCGGGTTCTCGGCGGCGGACGCGCCGGAGGCGTGCCACTCCTGCGCGAGGTCGGTACGGCCGGCCGCGGCGAGCATGTCGGGGACCGTCGAGGACGTGGTCGCGGCGTGCAGGACGAGGCCGCGGCAGGCGTCGAGGGCCTGGAGTGCCTCTTCGGGACGGTCGTCCTTGAGGCACCAGCCGGCCACCTCCAGGGCGGACGCGGTGGCCTGTGCGGCGGCGAGCGCCACGTGGTCGGTGCCGGACTGGAGCAGGGCGGCCCAGGTGTGGCCGCGCAGTGCGTCGAGGCCGGTGCGGCGGGCGCCGGCGCGGTCGCGGCGGTGCAGGTCGTCGCGGGTGCGGTAGGCGCGGGCGAGGGCCAGGCCGGTGTCGGCGTAGAGGCGGTGTTCGGGGCCCTTGGCCTCGGCGAGTGCCCCCTCCAGGAAGGTGATGCCGCGGGCCAGCCGCTCGCGTCGGCGGACCCGGTCGAGCTGCATCTCGGCGAGCATGCAGTTCCCGGCGCCCAGGCAGTTGGCGTACCGCAGGCGGCTGTCGCTGCCCGGGTCGGACAGGTCGTGGGCCTCCTGGACCAGGCCCATCGCCTCGATGAGGCCGGGCCCGTCCTGCGCCCGGGCGGCGCGGCCGAAGCGGGTGATGCCGTTGTCGCCGAGCACCCAGGCGCGGTGGTCGCGGGGCAACCGGGCGGCCTGACGGCGCAGTTCGGCGATGCCCGGGCGGCCGGCGAGCGGGGGCAGCGGCCGGGCGCCGAGGTTGCGGGCGAGGTGGTCGCGGGCGGTGCGCGCGTTCTCGGTCAGCGTGAGGATCTCGATGCGGGAGGGGTTCTCGTCGCTCATCTCGGCATGCCCCTCCGCGAGTCGCGCGAGATAGCGGTCGGCGGCGGCCAGGTCGCCGCGCCGGATGGCCGCCTGTGCGTCGAAGGAGGCCTGCTGGAGGTCCATGGCGTGGCGGGTGGACGACGGCAGCGCGGGGTC
The DNA here is from genome assembly GCF_041261225.1 of Streptomyces sp. V4I8. Lineage (GTDB taxonomy): Bacteria > Actinomycetota > Actinomycetes > Streptomycetales > Streptomycetaceae > Streptomyces. The sequence goes on along the minus strand of NZ_JBGCCN010000001.1, from coordinate 6,496,459 downwards.
CTCGCGCAGCCGCCGCCAGGCCTCGCCGGCCGCCTCCATGTCGTCGGCGCCGCCGCCGGTCTGGCCGCGCTGGGCCTGCGCCATGAGCCGGGCGAGGGCCAGGTCGTGCCCGCCCGTGTTGCCCGCCGCCTCCGCCAGGTCGAAGTGGGCGAACGCCTCGTCGAGGCCGGTGCCGGAGCCGGCCATCGCCTCGCGCAGCAGCGACGTGCCGACGACGGCGTGCGCGTGGCCGCGCCACTGCGGGTCGTGCTCGGCGCGCTGGAGCACGGCCTCGGTCAGCTCGCGCCGGTGCTCGGCCGTGATGTACGTGCCGTCCGGGTCGACCATGGTGAGGCTGCCCAGCATGGTCGCGGCGAGCTGGGCGCGCGCGGCGCTGCCGGGCTCCGTGCCACGCAGCATGGCGAGCGCCTTCTCGAAGCCTTCGATGCGTCGTCGGCGGCCCGTCATGTCCCGTCCGATGCCGGGCAGATGCTCGTCCTCACCGAAGTCGAGGTGGGAACGGCCCTCCCGCACGTCGTCGACCAGCGAGCTGATGGCTCCCTGCAGCGTCTCGATGTCGAGCCCCTCCGGCACTCCGCCGGCCTGCGGCAGGAGGCCGTGGTCGGCGAGGGTGAAGCGGGCCCAGCTGTCCAGCATGCGGACCGACTGGATCAGTTCGGGATCGCTCCGCTCACCGCCCGGGTCGTGTGGCGGGGCAGGCGGGACTTCGCGGACACGGCCCAGGACCAGACCGGTGGCCTCCAGCACGTCCTGGGCGCGCCGCGGATCGGGGTCGTCCTGGTAGCGGGCCTGCTGGAACATCGCGAGCACCACCGCGGTGCGGGTGATGTCACCGTCCCGGCCCGGCTCCCATTCGGCCACGGCCCGCCGGACCAGCGCGACGCCCCGGTCGCGCCCGGCGTCGTCGTCCCGGGCCGCGGAGCGTTCGTACAGCAGCCGTCCGAAGGCGTCGAGGTACTGGGCCGGCAGCCGGTCCTCGGCGCCGGATTCGGCGAGCAGGCGGGTCAGTTCGACGTCGGCCGCGGCGCCGTGTCCGAGGTCCTTCCAGCCGGACCAGATCATCACGCGGATGAAGACGCTGTTGACCTGCGCCTCCCAGGCCCAGCCGGGCATCGGGCCGCCCGCGTTCCGGAGTTCGGTGAGGGCCGTTCCGTAGGCGTCGCGGGCCGCCTCCAGTTCGTCGCGGTCGAAGGTGGCGCGGCCGTGCAGCATGAGGGCGAGGGCCATGCTGTGCCGGACATGCGGTACGTCGGTGGCGGGATGGCCCGCGTCCAGGACGGCCCGGTACTGGCGGGCGGACTCGGCGGCGTCCGGGGCGCTTTCGTGGCGGGTGGCGCGCTGCAGGTGGAGGAAGCCCAGGGAGGCGCGCAGCTCACTCTCCTCGGCACTGCCCGCGGCCACGTCGGCCACGGCGTCCGTGTGCCGGCGCAGCGCCTCGTCGAGCAGGGCCGCGGCGTCCTCGTCCGGCGTGCTCCGCAGATAGCGGATCTTGGCGCAGGAGGCGAGGAGTTGCCGCCCGAGTGCGCGTACGTCGTCCACCTCGGGTTCGTCGGGCGGTAACGCGTTCATGCCGGTGCTCAGCAACTGCCAGCTCTGCTCCAGGAGTTCGGGGCTGTCGTCCACGTCGTACTGCATGGCCCGGAGGTGGCCGTACATGATCCGCCAGACGGACCACACGCCGTCCTCGCCGTCCTCGCCCGCCCTGCGGAAGGCGTGCGCGAAGCCTTCGACGGCCAGGTCGAGATCCTCGTCCGCCCCGCCCAGGAGGTGCAGCCGATAGCTCAGCTCACCGGCGTGACCGCAGAGCAGGGCCGCTTCCGGATCGTCGGACGACAACCGGGCGAGCCGGTCGAGGACTTCGTCCCGCTCGGCTGCGAGGTCGGCGACCAGGGCGCTCGACTCCGCGTCCACCGCTCCGGAGCCGGGCAGGTGAGGAGGCTGCGGCATGGGCTCAACCTTCCCACCGCCGCCTCCGCCCTCACAAGCCCGGCCCGTTGGTCCCCGGGCATCACAGCCCCGTTCGCAACCCCCCCGACGAGACCTACACGAACAGGCTCAACACCGCCGCCACCACGAACCCGGCCACCGACAGCACACTCTCCAGCACCGTCCACGTCTTCAACGTGTCCCGCTCGCTGATGCCGAAGTACTTGGCGACGATCCAGAAGCCCCCGTCGTTGACATGGGAGGCGAAGATCGAGCCGGCCGAGATGGCCATGATGACCAGGGCGACGAAGGGCTGGGAGTGGTCGCCCTCGGAGAGGAGGGGGGCGACGATGCCCGCGGTGGTGACGATCGCGACCGTGGCGGAGCCCTGGGCGACGCGGAGGACCACCGAGATCAGGTACGACAGGACGATGACCGGCAGGCCCACGTCGTTGAAGGTGTCGGAGAGGGCCTGGGCGACGCCGCTGGCCTTGAGGACGGCGCCGAAGACGCCGCCCGCGCCGACCACCAGGAGGATGTTGCCGACGGGCTTCAGGGACGACGTCGACACCGTCTCCAGGGACTTGCGGGACCAGCCCCGCCGGATGCCCAGCAGGTAGTAGGCCAGGAGCACGGCGATCGTCAGGGCCACGAACGGGTTGCCGAAGAACTCGATCACCGAGCGGAGGGTGGAGGGGTCCAGGGCGATCGAGGAGAAGGTCGCGGCCAGGATCAGCACCAGCGGCGTCCCGATGATGCCGAGGACCGTGCCGAGGGGGACGGGCTTCTCCTGGGGGTCGACGCCGGCGGCCCGCTGCTCGGCGAGGACCGCCTGCTTGGCCTCGTCGGCCGCCTCGACCATGTCCTGCGGTACGGCCACGAAGATGCGCTTGCCGATCCAGGCGGAGAACGCCCACGCGGCCAGCACCGCCGGGATGCCGCAGACGACGCCCATGAGGATGACCCAGCCCAGCTGGACGTGGAGGAGACCGGCGGCCGCGACCGGGCCGGGGTGCGGGGGCAGGAAGGCGTGCGTCATCGACAGGCCCGCCAGCAGCGGCAGACAGTAGAGAAGGATGGACTTGCCCGAGCGCTTGGCAGCGGCGTACACGAGCGGCGCGAGGACGAAGATGCCGACGTCGAAGAAGACCGGGATGCCGAAGATCAGGCCGGTCAGACCCATGGCGAGGGGGGCTCTCTTCTCGCCGAACAGGTTCAGCAGGCGGGATGCCAGCACCTCGGCGCCACCGCTGACTTCGAGGATCGCGCCGAGCATGGTGCCCAGGCCGATGATGATCGCGACATGGCCGAGGATGCCGCCCATGCCGGACTCGATGGTGGACACCGCGTCCGACCGCTGGACGGTGCCGAAGAGTTCGGTGACCGACAGACCCGCCATCAGACCGACGGCTATGGAGACGGCGAGGAGCGCCACGAAGGGCTGCAGGCGCGTCTTGATGATCAGGAAGAGCAGCAGCGCGATGCCGATGGCGGCGACCGTGAGCAGTCCGGCCGTACCGTCGACGAGGAGGAGCAGTCCGCCGGTGTGGGGTGGTGTCCCGGCTGGGGCGGATGCGGCGAGCGGAAGGGAGAAGGGGGACATTCGGAGGTCCTCGCGGTAAGTACATGAAGCTTTCGGGCAGGGGGGATCGCGGCATGGCGTCCCAGGAATGACGGACACCATGCCGTGTACGGCGTGCGGGAGTTGAAGGGGCGGTCAGCCGAGTACGGCCAGCGCGTCGATCTCGATGAGGAGCCCCGCCGGCAGGCCGACGTACACCGTCGTGCGCGCGGCGGGCGGCTGGGTCAGCCCCTGCTCCTCGAAGTAGGTGTTGTAGATGTCGTTCATCTCGGCGAAGTGGTCGACGTCCGTCAGATAGACGCGGATCATCATGACGTCGTCCCAGGAGGCGCCGCCCTCCTCGAGGATCGCCCTGACGTTGGCGAGGGTCTGGAGGGTCTGCTCCCGCAGGGTGGGACCGGCGGGCGTCGGGGGCTGCCCCTCGACCGCGGGGAGGAAGCCGACCTGCCCCGCGACCTGGAGGATGTTCCCCTTCTTCACACCGTGGGAGAACTTCGCCGGAGGCGTGGTGTGGGTCTTCGGGGTGAGCGCGGTCTTCTCGGTCATACGGTGCCTTTCGCTGAGGTTCTGCCGGAGTACTCGCCGCTGATGTCGTCCGCCGTACGGCGCACCAGCGGGAGCAGGGTGAGGAGTTCGTCGGCGGTGACGACGACGTTCGGCGCGGAGACCGACATCGCGGCGACGACCCGGCCGTCGGCACCGCGGACCGGCGCGGCGACGCAGTTGATGGACTCCTCGTGGCCACCGAGGTCGGTGGCCCAGCCCTGTTCGCGCACCTTGGCCAGTTCCCTGAGGAAGGCCTCCGGATTCGGCGTCGAACGGGCCGTGTACAGGGGGTAGTCGAGCTTCTCCGCGAGGGGGCGGCGCTCGTGCTCGGGCAGATCGGCGAGGAGGAGCTTCGCGACGGCGGCGACGGTGATGGCCACCGGCTTCCCGATCCGGGAGTACATCCGCACCGGGTACCGGCTCTCCACCTTGTCGATGTACAGCACCTCGTCCTCCTCGTACACGGCGAGGTGGACGGTGTGCCCGCACTGCTCGTTGAGGCGTACGAGGTGGGGGTGGGCGATCTCGCGGATGTCGAGGTTCTCCATCGCCTCCTGCGCGAGGGCGATGAGGCGGGCGCCGAGGCGGTAGCGCTGGTCGGACTGGCGGTAGACGAGGCCGTGCTCGTGCAGGGTGCGCAGCAGGCGCAGGGCCGTGGACTTGTGGACGCCGAGGCGGTCGGCGACCTGGCCCAGGTCGGCGGGGCCCTCGGCGAGCAGCGGCAGGATGCTGAGCGCGCGGTCGACGGTCTGACTCATGGCGTACGTACCTCCTCGTCGGCCCGCTTAGCGGCTTGCGTCCAGCCGGGGCCGAGTCGAAGTTTCTCCCACGCGGCGTCGTCGAGGGCGACCAGGCGGTCGGCGGTGTCACGGGTGGGGGGTGCGGCGAGGTCGCCGGGGGCGGTGAGGGTGGCGGCGGCCCAGAGGTGCCCGTGCCGGAGGCGTTCTCGTATGGGCAGTCCGCGGAGGGTGGCGGAGACGAATCCGGCGGCGAAGGCGTCGCCGGCGCCGGTCGCCGCGATGACGTCCACGTCGAGGGCTGGTACGAAGGTGGCCGGCGTTGCTGCTGGGCGGGGGTGGGTCGCGCGGCCCGGCGCTTGCGGGGCGCCGCCCTTCTCTGGGTCGGGAGCCGCCTCAGCGGCACGACTGCCCGCAGGCTGGGTGGCGTCTTGCAACGCCGGGCCGTCGGCCGACCTAAGGGGCGCGGGGCTGTCACATGTGCGGCTCCGCCGCGTGGGCGCGACCAGCCCACGACTACCCGCGGCGGACACGAATGCTGTAGCCCCGGCCCCTCCCTGCTTCACCACCAACACCCGCGGCTCCGGCAGCGCGGCACGCACCGCCTCCGGTCCCCCCGTAACGCCCCACGCCTCCTCCGCCTCGTCCTCCCCCACGAACACGACATCGGCACCACGCGCCAGCTCCAGCAGCACCCGCGGCCCGTCGGCGTCACTCCACAGTCCCGGTCGGTGATTCACGTCGAACGAGACCAGCGGGCGCCCCTCACGCGGAGCCGTCAGCTCACGCATCAACCCCAGGCACCCCTCCGACAACGCCGCGGTGATCCCCGAAAGATGCAGCACCCGCCCCGAACGCACCGCGCCCAGGTCCACGTTCTCCGCGGACATCGCCGACGCCGCCGAACCGGCGCGGTAGTACGCCACCTCGTGCGCAGCCGTCGCCCGGTCCCCCGCCGTGCGGAAGTAGACGCCCGTCGGGCGCACCGGATCCCGGCGGACGGCCGAGACATCGACGCCGTACGCCGCGATCGTCTCCACCAAGTGGTCACCGAACCCGTCGGCCCCCACCCGGCTCACCCACCGCGCGGAGTGCCCCGCGGCGGCGAGCCCACACGCGAGGTTCGACTCCGCGCCCCCGATCGCCCGCTCGAACGACGGCACGTCGGCGAGGCGCCCCGGCCGTGAGGGCAGGAACGTGACCATGGACTCGCCGAGCGCGACGACGTCCACGACGTCGGGGGCATTGCAGGGTCCGGTGAGGGTCACGATCGTCGTAGCTCCAGGCCTGGTGCGGGTTGGTCGGCGGCTCCGTTGACCCGCGGTTGGCCGAGATGTTAGACAGCGGTAAGCGATATACGCAATGAGCGTTGCAGAATCTGCAACGAACTCGATCAGGGAGGCTCCATGACAGCCGACAGCCCCACGGATGCCCTCGCCCGCCTCGGAGAGGAACGCGTCGACCACCGCTTCAAGGGCCTCCCCCCGGACGCCGACGGCCTGACCGTCGCCGAGCTGACCGCCCAGCGCCGCAACCTCTTCACCGACGGCTTCGCCACCCCCGTGCTCGCCCTCTCCGCCGAGCGCCTGGAGCACAACCTCGACCTGATGGAGACGTACGCCGCCCGCCACGGCCTCGCCTTCGCACCGCACGGCAAGACCTCCATGGCGCCCCAGCTGTTCCAGCGGCAGATCGAGCACGGCGCCTGGGGCATCACACTCGCGGTGCCGCACCAGGTCCGGGTGGCACGGGCGTACGGTGTCCAGCGGGTCTTCCTCGCCAACGAGCTGGTGGACGCGGCCGCACTGCGCTGGATCGCGGCCGAACTCACCGCCGACGACGACTTCCGCCTCATCTCCTACGTCGACTCCGTGCGCGGCGTGCAACTGATGGACGCGGCGCTGCGCGACGCCGGGGCCACCCGCCCGGTGGACGTCGTGGTCGAGCCGGCGGCCGGTGAGGGTGCCCGTACCGGTGTCCGTACGGAGGAGGAGTGCGCGGCGGTCGCGGACGCGGTGGCGGCCGTGTCGACGCTGCGGCTGGTCGGTGTCGCGGGGTACGAGGGCGAGGTCCCGCAGGCGGACCCCGAGCGGGTGCACGCGTGGCTGCGCCGGCTGGTCGCGCTGGCCGCCGAGTTCGACAAGGCGGGGCGCTTCGCGGGGCTGGAGGAGATCGTGGTCAGCGCGGGCGGCAGCGCGTGGTTCGACGCGGTGGCGGACGTGTTCGCCGAGATCCCCGAACTCTCCCTCCCCGTCCTGAAGTTGCTGCGCTCGGGCGCGTACGTCTCGCACGACGACGGCCACTACCGCAAGCTGACCCCCTTCAACCGGGTCCCGCGGGAGGGCGCCCTCGAACCCGCCTTCCGCCTCTGGGCCCAGGTCGTCTCCCGCCCCTCCCCCGACCAGGCCTTCGTCAACGCGGGCAAGCGCGACGCGGCGTACGACCTCGACCTGCCCTTCGCCCAGGTGGTCCGCCGCGACGGCGCCGAGCGCCCGGCCACCGGCATCTCGGTGACCGGGCTGTCCGACCAGCACGCGTGGCTGCGGACGACCGAGGAGGCGGACCTGGAGGTCGGGGACTGGCTCGGCATGGGGCTGTCGCACCCGTGCACGTCGTTCGACAAGTGGCAGCTGATCCCGGTCGCCCAGGCGGACGGGACGGTCGTCGACTACATCCGCACGTTCTTCTAGGACACAGGGGAGAGGGGAGGCATCGGCCATGGATGAGCTGGTGATCCGGGACGCGGACGTCGTGGACGGCGGCGGCGGCCCGTCGTACCGCGCCGATGTGGTGGTGGACGGCGGCCGGATCGTGTCGATCGTCCAGGAGGCGGCCGCGGCGGGCTGTCAACGCCCCGCGGCGCGCCGGGAGCTGGACGCGGAGGGCCTCGTCCTCTCCCCCGGCTTCATCGACATGCACGCCCACAGCGATCTGGAGCTGCTGCGCGACCCCGACCACAGCGCGAAGGCCGCGCAGGGGGTCACGCTCGAAGTCATCGGCCAGGACGGGTTGTCGTACGCCCCCGTCGACGACCGCACCCTCGCCGAGGTGCGCCGCGCGATCACCGGCTGGAACGGCTCCGGCGACGACATCGACTTCGACTGGCGGACGGTGGGCGAGTACCTGGACCGCCTCGACTCCGGCTTCGACGGCCGGGGCATCGCGGTCAACGCGGCCTACCTGATCCCGCAGGGCACGGTCCGCGCGCTCGCCGTCGGCTGGGAGGACCGCGAGGCGACGCCGGACGAGCTGGACCGGATGCGGCAGCTGGTCGCGGAGGGCCTGGAACAGGGCGCGGTCGGCATGTCGTCCGGGCTGACGTACACGCCCGGCATGTACGCCAAGGACGCGGAACTGACGGAGCTGTGCCGGGTGGTGGCGTCGTACGGCGGCTACTACTGCCCGCACCACCGCTCGTACGGGGCCGGGGCCCTGGAGGCGTACGAGGAGATGGTGGCCCTGACGAGGGAGGCGGGCTGCTCCCTCCACCTGGCCCACGCCACGATGAACTTCGGCGTGAACAGGGGCAGGGCGCCGGAGCTCCTGTCACTCCTGGACAAGGCACTGGAGTCCGGGGCCGACATCACCCTCGACACCTACCCCTACACGCCCGGCTGCACGACGCTCGTCGCCCTGCTGCCGAGCTGGGCGAGCGAGGGCGGCCCCGAGGCGATCCTGGCCCGTCTGTCGGACGACGACACCGCCGAACGCATCCGCCACCACATGGAGGTCATCGGCGCGGACGGCTGCCACGGCGTGCCCATCGAGTGGGACACGATCGAGATCTCGGGCGTGAGCGACCCGGCGCTGGGTGACTTCGTCGGCCGTACGATCCAGCAGTCGGCGGGCGCCCGGGGCGAGGCCCCCTGGCCGACCGCTCGCCGTCTCCTCCTCGACGACCGGCTGGGCTCGACGATCCTCCAGCACGTCGGCCATGAGGAGAACGTGCGGACGATCATGCGGCACCGCGTCCACACGGGCGGTTCGGACGGCATCCTGCGCGGCACGAAGCCGCATCCGCGGGCGTACGGCACGTTCCCGCAGTATCTCGGCCGCTATGTGCGGGAGTTGGGGGTGCTGTCGCTGGAGGAGTGCGTGGCCCATCTGACCGGGCGCCCGGCGGCGCGGCTGCGGCTGCCGGACCGGGGGCTGGTCCGTGAGGGGTACCGGGCGGACCTGGTGCTGTTCGACCCGGCGACGGTAGCGGCGGGCTCCACGTTCGAGGAGCCGCGCACGCTACCGACGGGCATCCCGCACGTCCTGGTCGACGGCCGTTTCGTGATCGAGGACGGCCGCCGCACGGACGTGCTGGCGGGACGGGCGATCCGTAGAAGCGCCTAGCCGGTCACGGCTTGGGCAGGACGCATCCGCTCGCGCTCAGGTCGAGCTTGTTGTCGACGCCGAAGCAGGCGGGGATCTGGTAGATCTCCTGGGCGTAGTTGATGCCCTGGTGGACGGTGACGTTGCCGCTCTCGTCCACCTCGCACGGGTTGTTGACCGTGCAGCGCCCGCCGTCCTCGTTGCCGGTGTTGTTGACGGCGACGACCTGGTTGGTGGCCTGGTCGATGACCGGGGAGCCGGACGTGCCGCCGATGGTGTTGCAGGCGGAGGTGTAGCGGACCGAGTCCTTGAAGGTCCAGTCACCCTCCTTGAGGCGGTACGCGAACCCGTCGATGTTGCAGTTGTACAGCCGCTTCCAGTAGCCGGAGGCGACGGTGATGGCGGTGCCCTTGACCGGGTGGGTGTCGGCCACGGTGAGCGGGTTGATGCTGTACGAGCTCTTGATCTGCGCGTACGTGGTGGTGAGTTGGTAGAAGGCGACGTCCGTGTCGGTCATCGTCCCGTAGGCGATCTTGCTGGCCCGCAGCGTGCCGACCCGGCTGCCCGAGGCGTTGAGCAGGCTGAAGGTACGGCTGGAGGCCCGGTCGACCACGACCTGACCGGGGGCCGGCATACCGGTCTCCAGACAGTGGCCGTTGGTCATCACCAGCGCCGGGTCGTTGTCCTCCGAGTCCGGGAAACGGACGACGGAGCCGGAGCAGTTGCTGAGCGCGACGGTGCCCGCGAAGTTGACGGCCTTGACCTTCGGGCCGTTCAGGACCTGGTCGAGGGTGTCCGCGGTGGAGGCGACGGTGTCGTTCACCACCGACGTGACCGAGCCCGTGTCGACGCTCTTGCCGAAGGAAGCGGCAGCTTCCACGGGAGCCGCGACCGCGGGCGCGGCGCCGGCCCCGGCTATCGCCAGGGCGAGGAGGGCGGCGCCGAGAGGTTTTCTCATGTGGGGGTCCCCTCATACGGAGAGGGGTGGCCGAAGAACTTCCGGCCACCCGCGCTTTTGTCATGCGCATTGTCACGCACGAGGGGGGTGCGGACAAGGAGTTACTGACTGGTGAATAAAGACCGTAGGGGTTTCCCTATCACGGCGACCGGAGGGTCTTGGACCGACGGCGCAGGACGTTCACGAGAGGGCGATGAGATCACCACACCGGGCACGGTCGTCCCGCTACTTGGGGCCCTTCGTGTTCCCCGGCCCACGCCCTGGCTTGTCGTCACGCCCGCCGCCCGGTGCCGTCGTGCTCGCCGTGGCGGTCGGGGTCGAAGGGGCCGCGCTCGTGGTGGACGGGGTCGGCGAGGGGCTGTCGGCCTTGCCGTCCTCGGCGGTGGCGGTGGCGGTGGCGGACGCGGAGGCGGACACGCTCGGCGAGGCGTCCGGGGCCTGAGTGCGCGACGACCCGCTGCCGTCGGACGAGTCGGGCGTGGCCGGGTTGCCGTCCGTGGGGTCGGTCGGGTCCGCCGAGTCCCGCACCGTCGGGCCCGTACGGTCGTGCTTGCCACGCGAGTCGCCCTCCGGTGACGAGCCGGAGAACGAGAACCCGGCGATCAGCGCAGCCGCCGACACCACCCCCGCCGCTCCGACCACGACCACCGCGCGCCCCGGGCCCCAGGACCGCCTCTTCCGGCGCACGCCTCGGCCCGCACCACCCGCCCGACGGCCATGCCGCGCACCCGCACCGGCACCGGAACCGGCACCGGCACCCGTGCTCGTGCTCGCACTCTCGCCGGAGCCGCCGGCCGCCCCCTCGGCCGTCCCGACCTCGCCCACCCGGGGCAGCTCCGCCGTCTCGTCGTACGCGTTCTGCCAGCCGTGCGCGGCCGCCGGGTCCGCGTACGCCTCGTAGGCCGGGGACGCCGACGCCTGCGGGTGGTACACGTTCGGCTGCCTCTGGGGCGTCCCGTTTGCGCGCTCCGGTGGCCTGGACATGGCCGCGAATTGTAGAGACGGGAGCGGCCACGGGACAGCTACCGGCGATAACAGGTCAAAGCCCCCGCGTCTCACGTGGCGGAAAACACCGACCAAGGGGCTTTACCGGGCCGTAAGCTCCTTGACATGCAGGTGATCCAGTCGACCAAGCTCGCCAACGTCTGTTACGAGATCCGGGGCCCGGTGCTCGAGGAGGCGATGCGGCTCGAGTCGGCGGGGCATCGGATCCTCAAGCTGAACACCGGGAACCCGGCCGCGTTCGGCTTCGAGTGTCCGCCCGAGATTCTGGAGGACGTCCTCCGCAACGTGTCGTCGGCCCATGGGTACGGCGACGCGAAGGGCCTGCTGGCCGCGCGCCGGGCCGTCGTCATGCACAACCAGACCCTCGGCATCGAGACCGACGTCGAGCACGTCTTCATCGGCAACGGCGTCTCCGAGCTGATCGTCATGGCGATGCAGGGACTGCTCGACGACGGGGACGAGGTGCTGGTGCCGGCGCCCGACTATCCCCTGTGGACCGCCGCCGTGTCCCTCTCCGGCGGCACCGCCGTCCACTACCGGTGCGACGAGCAGTCCGACTGGATGCCCGACCTCGCCGACGTCGAGCGCAAGGTCACCGACCGCACCAAGGCCATCGTCATCATCAACCCCAACAACCCGACGGGGGCCGTGTACGACGAGGCCATGCTCCGGGGGCTGACGGACATCGCCCGCCGGCACAACCTCCTCGTCTGCTCCGACGAGATCTACGACAAGATCCTCTACGACGGCGCCACGCACACCCCGACCGCCGCCGTCGCCCCCGACCTGCTCACCCTGACCTTCAACGGCATGTCGAAGGCCTACCGGGTCGCCGGGTACCGGGTCGGCTGGATGTCGATCTCGGGCCCCCGCGCCCACGCCGACTCCTACATCGAGGGCCTCACCATCCTCGCGAACATGCGGCTGTGCGCGAACATGCCCGGTCAGCACGGGGTCGTCGCCGCCCTCAGCGGACGGCAGTCCATCAATGACCTGGTCCTGCCCGGCGGGCGGCTGAAGGAGCAGATGGATGTCGCGTACGAGCTTCTGACCCAGATCCCGGGCGTGAGCTGTGTACGGCCGAAGGGGGCGCTGTATCTCTTCCCGCGCCTCGACCCGAAGGTCTTCAAGATCAAGGACGACCGGCGGATGGTCCTGGACCTGCTGCGGAGCGAGAAGATCATGGTCGTCCAGGGCAGTGGCTTCAACTGGCCGGAGTCGGATCACTTCCGCGTGGTCACCCTGCCGACGGTCACGGACCTGCGGGACGCGGTGAGCCGGATCGGACGGTTCCTCGACGGGTACAGCCAGCCCTGACGCTCACGCTGCGTGCAACAGGCAGTCCTGTCTTGTGAACGGCTCAACTTTAGACGAAATCTAAGCTAGGATGGTTTCCTGTCAGCGCACAGGAGGCCATCCCATGTACGAACCGATCCGAACCAAGTCGGTCCACAGCACGATGGCCGGCAACACCACCGACTTCCCCCACCGCTCGCGTGAGGAGGAGCTGGACATCCAGCTCGCCGGCCACCTCGCCGCGCTGCTCGCCGTCACGGACGAGCTGCGCGCGACGGCACCCTCGCCCGACCTCGACGCGGCCGCCGAGCGGCTCACCGACCAGGTGGCCCGACTGCGGGAAGGACGTCAGCCGGCCCGCGCGGGTGCCTCCGGCGGTCAGGCGAAGCTCGCGGCCCTGCACCGGCGTGCGCACGCCCTCGCCGGGCGGGCGCTGGTCGTCGCCGCGTCGCGGGCCGATACGGCGGCGGCGATCCTGGCCGCTGAGCGCATGGACGCGCACGCTGCCGCGCAGGCCGAGCCGCAGAAGTTGACCGGCGTCGGCTGACACCCCCTGAACGGCCCCGGTCCGCGTGCACCCGCAGCGACGCGCGGACCGGGTGCCACGTCTTCCGTACTCTGATGGCATGGAGTACGCGAAGATGCGCGCGATCGCCGAGGAACTCGGAGCCTACTCCGAGCAGCTCGAAGGGTCCTGGAGCGTCGAGATCGGCCCGTCCGGCCCGATACTGGCCATGAGGTGCCCCTCGAAGCGCCGCGAGGGCACCATTCGCCGCATCTGCAAGCAGTTGGACGCACAGCTCCTCACCACCCACCCGGGTCACGGCTGCGTGCCCGCCCCCGAGATCGAGCACCCCTCCGTCGGCCGCATGCGCCGACCGGACGGCGTGGTCATCCCCGAGGACGCTCTCGACGAGGAGGGCCTCGCCGTCGATGCGACACAGGTACTCGCGGTCATCGAGATCGTCTCCCCGTCGAACCCCAACTACGACTACGGCGAGAAGCTCACCGAGTACGCCGCCATGGGCATCGCCCACTACATGATCGTCGACCCGCGCACCGGCACCATCGAGGTGCACTCGGACCCGTGCAAGGAGCGCTACAGCCACAAGGAGCCGTATAGCTACGGCGACTCGGTGCCGTTCGGCCCCTGGACCGTGGAGACTTCGGCGTTCCGCCGATACGGCAAGATCGGCAACGACATGGACTGACGGCAAGCCGCTCCCGTTGCATACCGGGACCGGTAATACACCCCCCGTTCACCCCCAGCGGCGGGGAACGTTGGATTCCGCGAGCACGCTCCCCTACGTGAGACGAATCGCAGGAATCGTCCTCGCGGTACTGCTGATCGGTGGCGTGGTGGCCGCCGTCGTCGCGGGCCGTAGTGATGGGGACAAGGGCACGGCAACGAAGACCGTGCACGCGGTGATCGGATCGGAGAAGGCGGAGTTCTTCGCCGATCCCGATGTGGTGGAGGCCCTCGCCGCCAAGGGCTACACCGTGAAGGCCGAGACCTCCGGGTCGTGGGCCATGGAGGGGCTGGACCTCAAGGGGTACGACCTGGCGCTGCCGTCGAGCCGGGCGCCGGCCGATGAGCTGGCGGTGAAGTACAAGGTGACGGGGACCCTTCCCCGGCCCTTCTACTCGCCCCTCGTCGTCGTGGCGCACAAGAACGCCGCCGAGGTGCTCGCGGGGAACGGGCTGGCCACGTTGGACGAGGCCCACCGGGGCACGTTGAAGATGGCCGCCTATCTGGAGGCGGCGCGCGCCGACCGGACCTGGCAGCAGCTCAAGGGGGCCGGGAAGTACGGGGAGTTGACGGGCACGCTCTACCTGTCCAGCACCGACCCCGACACGTCGAACTCCGGCGCCCTCTACCTCGCCGCCGCCTCCTGTGTCGCCAACGGCGGCAAGGTCGTCGCCACCGACGCCGAGGTTGACCGCACCGCACCGCTGCTGCACAAGCTGGTCAGTGTGCAGGGCGCCCAGCAGTCCAGCAGTGACGCCGCCTTCCGGGACTTCGTCAGCGGTGCCGGCAATCCGCTGGTCGTGGTCTACGAGTCGCAGGTCGCCTCCCTCCTGACGGACGGACAGCAGCCCGACGACCTGGTCGTCCTCTACCCCGACACCACGGTCAACAGCGACCACACCGTCGTACCGCTCACCGAGGGCGGCAAGGCCGTCGCCGCCCTCCTCTCCCAGGACGAGAAGTTGCGTGAGCTGGAGGTGCGGCACGGGTTCCGGCCGCAGGGCGAGGACGCCGAGTTCGCCTCGGACACCACCTATCTCAAGCAGAGACTGACCGGCGTCCGCCAGGCGCCCGTGCCCACCTCCGAGGTGCTGCACGAACTGGCGCGACGGGCGCGCGGATAAGGGGGGCAACCGCATATGAACAGCAGTGACGACACCTTCGTCCTCACGCCGCCCGAGCCCGTGGCCACCGTGCCGCGGGAGAAGGCCGGCGGGCTCGTCCCCGTCGACGACGCCGTCCGTACCGACATGGCCGAGAAGGCCTCCGCCTACGTCGATGGGCTCGCGGCGCTCGACGCCCGCTCCCCCGAGTTCGCCGGCAAGGTCGGCGAGATCACCGCGCTGGGCGCCGGCGAGATGCGTACCGCCGCCGCCCAGTCCAACCGGATGCTGGAGCGGACCATCAGGAGCCTGCCCGACCGGGGCGGGGACGCCCAGGCGCAGGTCGCGGGCTCGCTCGTCGAGCTGCGGCGGGTGGTGGAGGACCTGGATCCGCGGGATCTGCCCGCCGCCAAGGGTCGTAAGTTCCTGTCCAGGCTCCCCGGCGGCAACAAGCTGCGCGACCACGTCGCCAAGTACGCCTCCGCGCAGGGGACCCTCAACAAGATCGTGGGGTCGCTGCGGGGCGGGCAGGACGAGCTGCGGCGGGACAACGCCGCTCTGCAGACCGAGCGGGTGCGGCTGTGGGAGTCCATGGGCAAGCTCCAGGAGTACGTCGTCCTGACCGAGGCTCTGGACGCCGCCGTGGAGCAGCACATCGCCCGGGTCGTCGACCCCCGGCAGGCGGACTCGCTCCGGGCCGACGTCCTCTTCCCCGTCCGGCAGAAGCACCAGGACCTGCTCACCCAGCTCGCGGTGTGCGCGCAGGGCTACCTCGCCATGGACGTCGTACGACGCAACAACGAGGAGCTGATCAAGGGCGTCGACCGGGCGGCGACCACGACCGTCTCGGCGCTGCGGATCTCGGTGATGCTGGCGTCCGCGCTCGACAACCAGAAGAAGGTCATCGAGCAGGTCAACGCCCTGCGCGGGACGACCGAGGACCTGATCCGGGGCAACGCCGAGATGCTGGCGGGCCAGAGCGGGGAGATCCAGCGCATCGCCGCCGACCCGGCGGTGGGGGCCGAGACGCTCCGCGGCGCCTTCCAGCAGATCTACCGCACGCTCGACGCCATCGACACCTACAAGGTCCGGGCGACCGAGGCGATGGCGACGACGGTGGAGAACCTGACCGCCGAACTGCAGCACGCGAGCGCCTACTTGGAGCGCAGCCGTGCGCAGGGCGCGCTGGAGGGTGGGCTCGGATGAGAGTACGGCTTCTCGCGCCCGCGCTGGCCGCGCTGGCCCTGCTGACGGCCTGCACCTCGCAGAAGGCCGCCGACGACCCGGCCCCGAACGCCCCGCGGCCGGGCACCCTGCGCGTCCTCGCCTCCAGCGAGCTCGGCGACATGACCCCGGTCCTCGACCGGATCGCCGACGACACCGGCATCGAGGTCCGGCCCACCTATATGGGCACCCTCGACGCCGTGGAACTGCTGGCGAAGGGCAAGGCGGACGGGCGGTACGACGCCCTGTGGCTGTCCTCCAACGACTATCTGCGGCTGCGCCCCGACGCGGCGCAGAAGGTCGTCTCGGAGACGCCGGTCATGTCGAGCCCGGTGGCCGTCGGGGTCAGGTCCACGACGTTCGCGAAGCTCGGCTGGAAGCCGGATGACGTCACCTGGACGCAGGTCGAACAGGCCGTGCGGGACGGCCGTCTGACGTACGGCATGACCGACCCCGCCCGCTCCAACTCCGGCTTCGCCACCCTCGTCTCCGTCGCCTCGGCCCTCTCGGGCGCCCAGTCCGCGCTGACCGACGCGGACGTGACCAAGGCGAGCGATCGCCTGAAGGAGTTCTTCAAGGGCCAGAAGCTGACGTCGGGTTCGTCGGGCTGGCTGGCGACGGCGTACCAGCGGCGCGGGAACGTCGACGCGCTGCTCAACTACGAGTCCGTCCTCAAGGGCATCCCGGGCCTGACCGTGATCCGTCCCAAGGACGGCGTCGTCACCGCCGACTACCCGCTGTCCTCCCTCGCCTCGACGAACGCCGCGACCCGCGAGGACGTCCGCCGCCTCGCCGAGGCCCTGCGCACCGAGGACATCCAGCGGCTGATCACCGAGCGCACCCACCGCCGCCCGGTCGTCTCCTCCGTCCCGCCCGCGTCCGGCCTCGACACCGGAAGGCGGCGCGAACTGCCCTTCCCGGGCAGTCGTTCCGTCGCCGACGGCCTGCTCGACTCGTACGAGAACGAGCTGCGCCGCCCCTCCCGGACCGTCTACGTCCTCGACACCTCGGGCTCGATGGAGGGCGACCGCCTGGCCCAGCTGAAGAAGGCGCTCACCGACCTCACCGGCGACTTCCGCGAGCGCGAGGAGGTCACGCTGATGCCGTTCGGGTCGGACGTGAAGAGCGTGCGCACCCATGTCGTGGAGCCGGCCCGCCCGAAGAGCGGGCTCGACGCCATCCGCGAGGACACCGACGCGCTCACCGCAGAGGGCGACACCGCGGTCTACACCTCGCTGGAGAAGGCGTACGAGCAGCTGGGCGCCGGACGGTCCCAGGACACGTTCACCTCGATCGTGCTGATGACGGACGGCGAGAACACCTCCGGCGCCGAGGCGGGTGACTTCGACGCCTTCTACGCCGGGCTCGACCGCGACCGGCGGGAGACGCCCGTCTTCCCCATCCTCTTCGGCGACTCCGACCGGTCCGAGCTGGAGCACATCGCCGAGCTGACCGGCGGCCGCCTCTTCGATGCCCAGGAGGGCTCGCTGGACGGCGCCTTCGAGGAGATCCGTGGCTACCAGTAGGACGGCTGCCGGCAAGGCGCTGGCGTACCTGGAGTCCCGCAAGAACCTGGCGGGCGGCGCGGGCGGGCTGGTCGGCCTGGTGCTGACCTTCACCGGGGTGGCGGGCCCGTACTGGCCCGTCGTGGTCGCCGGTCTCTACGGCGCGGGCGCGCTGATCGCCCCGCCGGAGCGGCCCGCACCGCCCGACTTCCCGGACCCGTCGGCCCAACTGGACGAACTGCGGGACGACTTCGAGAAGCTGCGCGGCTATCTGACGGACGTCGAGCTGTCGGTCACGGCCGCCGGGCGGCTGCGTGAACTGACCGAGCTGCTGACCGCGTTGCTCGACCGGGGCTGGGTGGCCGAGCTGCTCGCCCACGACCCGGAGGGCGTGCATGTGCTCTCGCGGATCGTGCGGCGCGATCTTCCCGAGGCCGTCGACAGCTTCGTACGGACGCGGTGGTGGACGCGGATGGCGCCCGGTACCGAGTCGCCCGAGCTGCATCTGGAGCGGCAGCTCGGGCTGTTGAGGAAGGACGCGGAGCGGCTGGCGGCGGGTCTGCGCGAGGTGGAGGCCCGCCGCCAGGAGTCCCACACCCGGTATCTGGAGGACCGGGGCGGGACGGGTGGCATCAGCGCCTGACGTACACCGTCGCCGAGGCGGACGACGCGCCGTGCAGGTCGTCGCCCGGCCAGCTGACCGTGTAGTCCGCGTCACCCCGGGTGCGCCAAGCACTGCGTTGGCTTGAGCGGCGGTGCGCTTCGCCGTAGGGGATCGTGTCGTATTGCGGCTGCGGGTTCCTCGTGGCTTGTCGCGCAGTTCCCCGCGCCCCTTGGGGCGTTGCAGCGCCGCATGTCAGAAGCGGCACGGCACCTCCCGTTCACCCCCCGCCGTCCTCGCGGCGTACGGAGATACAGGCGAAGGCCTGTCGTCGCGCTCCTCCCGTCGGGGCGGACGGGAACATGCGACGACAGGCCCCGAGCCCCGTACGCCGTTGTACGGAGCCTCGCCGGTCTGTGGTGCTGTCACCGCGGCCGGCCGTGACGATGTTGCTGGTCAGGGCAGATCGGAGCCGGCCGCGGCGTCTGTGAGGGGCTGTCCTCAGCCCAGGCGCTGCACCAGCGCGTTGTACTCGTCCCACAGCTCCTTCGGCGTGTGGGCGCCGAAGGTGTTGAGGTGGTCGGGGACGAGCGCGGCCTCCTCTCGCCAGACCTCCTTGTCGACGGTCAGGAGGAAGTCGAGGTCGGAGTCGGCCAGTTCGAGACCGTTGGTGTCGAGGGCGCCCTTCGCCGGCAGGATGCCGATCGGGGTCTCGACGCCCTCGGCCTTGCCGTCGAGGCGCTCGACGATCCACTTCAGGACGCGGCTGTTCTCGCCGAAGCCGGGCCAGACGAACTTGCCCTCGTCGTTCTTCCGGAACCAGTTGACGTAGTAGATCTTCGGGAGCTTCGCCTGGTCCTTGCCCTTGGCGACGTCGACCCAGTGACCCATGTAGTCACCCATGTTGTAGCCGCAGAAGGGCAGCATCGCGAAGGGGTCGCGGCGCAGCTCGCCGACCTTGCCCTCGGCGGCGGCGGTCTTCTCGCTCGCCACGTTGGCGCCGAGGAACACGCCGTGGTTCCAGTCGAAGGACTCCGTCACCAGCGGTACGGCGGTGGCGCGGCGCCCGCCGAAGAGGATCGCGGAGATCGGCACGCCCTTGGGGTCCTCCCACTCGGGCGCGATGATCGGGCACTGGGCGGCGGGGACGGTGAAGCGGGCGTTGGGGTGGGCGGCCGGGGTCTCGCTGGCCGGCGTCCAGTCGTTGCCCTTCCAGTCGGTGAGGTGGGCCGGAGTCTCCTCCGTCATGCCCTCCCACCAGATGTCGTTGTCGTCGGTGAGCGCCACGTTGGTGAAGACGGAGTTGCCCCACAGCGTCTTCATCGCGTTGGCGTTGGTGTGCTCACCGGTGCCGGGCGCGACGCCGAAGAAGCCGGCCTCGGGGTTGATGGCGTACAGGCGGCCGTCCTCGCCGAAGCGCATCCAGGCGATGTCGTCGCCGATCGTCTCGACGGTCCAGCCGGAGATGGTGGGCTCCAGCATGGCGAGGTTGGTCTTGCCGCAGGCGCTCGGGAAGGCGGCGGCGACGTACTTGGACTCGCCCTGCGGCGGGGTGAGTTTCAGGATCAGCATGTGCTCGGCGAGCCAGCCCTCGTCGCGGGCCATGACGGAGGCGATGCGCAGGGCGTAGCACTTCTTGCCGAGCAGGGCGTTGCCGCCGTAGCCGGAGCCGTAGGACCAGATCTCGCGGGTCTCGGGGAAGTGGGAGATGTACTTGGTGCTGTTGCACGGCCAGGGCACGTCCTGCTCGCCCTCCTCCAGCGGCGCTCCGAGCGTGTGCACGGCCTTCACGAAGAAGCCGTCCTCACCGAGCTCGTCCAGGACGGCCTGACCCATGCGGGTCATGGTGCGCATGGAGACGGCGACGTACGCCGAGTCGGTGATCTCGACGCCGATCGCGGAGAGCTCGGAGCCGAGCGGGCCCATGCAGAACGGGACGACGTACATGGTCCGGCCGCGCATCGAGCCGCGGAAGAGGCCCTTCTCGCCGGAGAAGACCTCGCGCATCTCGGCGGGGTCCATCCAGTGGTTCGTCGGGCCGGCGTCCTCCTCCTTCTCGGAGCAGATGAAGGTCCGGTCCTCGACGCGGGCGACGTCGGTCGGGTCGGAGGCCGCGTAGTACGAGTTGGGGCGCTTGATCGGGTCGAGCTTCTTGAAGGTGCCCTTCGCGACGAGCTCCTCGGACAGACGCTCGTACTCGGCCTCGGATCCGTCACACCAGACCACGCTGTCCGGCTGCGTCAGTTCAGCGATCTCGTTCACCCACGAGACCAGTTCCCGGTGGTGGGTGGGGACGACGGGGGGAGCCGCGATGTCGCGCGCCACGGTTGCTCCTAAATGAGGGATTTTTGTCCTGAATATGCCCTTGTATGCCCCGTGGGGGCCGCGACCCGGATGCTTCGCGGTCTGGAGGGGGCTGGATCTCCCGTCCCGATCTTCCGCGCTCATCCGGTGCCGACCGCACTCATTTGATCATCCGACGGGTCCGCCCATATGTCCAGAGGGCGTCACAGGTGAGCGGCGTGAGCATCGCCACTCATCCCGATGTTTTCGATGCGTCACCACGGCTTCACCCCGGGTGCGCCCGCTCCGGGTACCCCATGAGAGGATGGCCACTTCCGGGCCCTCATCTCGCCGCCTTGATACGTAACTTACGGTTCCGTAGGTACGATGCCCTGCATGACTGCGCCCGTCCCCGACGCTTCCTCGGACACGCCGGCCGCCGGCCGCGGCTCCGGCGCGCCCTCCCTGCAGCACCAGATCGCGCACCATGCCCAGCAGCTCACGGACGAGATCAAGCCCAAGCTCCGCGGCTGGCTGCACCTCGGGATGTTCCCCGCCGCGCTCGTCTCGGGCCTGGTGCTCACCGCCCTCGCGGACTCACCCAGAGGCCGGCTCGCCTGCGGGATCTTCGCCCTCACCGCCTGCCTGCTGTTCGGCGTGAGCGCGCTGTACCACCGGGGCAACTGGAGCCCCCGCATGGACGGCATCCTGCGCCGACTGGATCACGCCAACATCTTCCTGATCATCGCGGGCACCTACACCCCGCTGACGATGCTGCTCCTGCCGGGCGCCAAGGGTCAGTGGCTGCTGTGGGGCATCTGGGCCGCCGCGGCGGCGGGCATCGTCTTCCGGGTCTTCTGGGTCGGCGCCCCGCGCTGGCTCTACACCCCCTGCTACATCGCGATGGGCTGGGCGGCCGTCTTCTTCCTGCCGGACTTCATGCGCAGCGGCGGCATCGCGGTGCTGGTCCTGGTCATCGTCGGCGGCGTCCTGTACAGCGCGGGCGGAGTGATCTACGGCATCAAGCGCCCGAACCCGTCACCGCGCTGGTTCGGCTTCCACGAGGTCTTCCACTCCTTCACGCTGGCGGCGTTCATCACGCACTACGTGGGGATCTCGCTGGTGGCGTACCAGCACGGGTAGCACCCCTCAGCACCCCTCCCCTCAGGGCCACGGCTTGCGAGCCGTGGCCCTTTTGTGCGTCGACAGCGGATCTCCATTGACAGTCACTATATTTTGAGAGCTACTCTCATTTCATGGACGCTGTCACTCCCGATCCCCGTTCCTGTCCGGCCTGCTGTTCGTGCTGCCGCCCTACCTCCAGGCCGTTCTCGGCCACGACGCTCTGGGCACCGGCGTGCGGCTGCTGCCGCTGATGGGCGGACTGCTGGTCGCCTCCCGCCCCGCCCCGCAGGTCGTCGCCCACTTCGGTGCGCGTGCCGCGGCGAGCGCGGGCCTGGTGGTGCTGGCCTTCGCCGGGCTCCTCGGCAGCCGTACTACAGCGGACTCCGGCTACGGATTCGTCGCGCTGTGGCTCACCGTCACCGGCCTCGGCTTCGGCCTCTCGCTCATCCCCGCCATGAACGGCGGCCTGAGCGCCCTGCCCCGCGACCACGCGGGCAGCGGCTCCGGGCTGCTGATGACCATGCGTCAGGTCGGCGGGGCGATCGGCATCGGGCTGCTCGGCAGCCTGCTCGCGGACACCTTCCGGGACCGGCTCGACGTCACCGGGCTGCCTGCGCGGGCCGCCGACACCGCCGGGGAGTCCGTGGTCGCGGCGCACCTCGCCGCCGAGCGGGCGAGCCCCGAAAGGGCAGCCGAGCTCGCGGCCTCCGCGAACAGCGCCTACGTCCACGGCATGGGCGTCGCCCTCCTGGTGTGCGGCATCGCGGCCCTCGTCTCCGCCCTGCTGGCGGCGGCGTTCCTGCCGGGCACACCCGATGCGCGTGAGCCCGAGACCCCGGACATGGCTGTCGAGGGGGCCGATGCCCGACAATGAGCCCCATGAGTTCCGCACACTCCTCTCCCCTGACCGACCGTCCCCAGCTGGGACTTCGTGAGCGGAAGAAGATCAAGACCCGGACGGCGATCCGCGACGCGACGTACGCGCTGATCAAGGAGCAGGGCTACGACGCCACGACGATCGAGCAGATCGCCGAGCGCGCCGAGGTGTCGCCGTCCACGGTCTTCCGTTACTTCCCGACGAAGGAGGACATCGTCCTCACGGACGAGTACGACCCGATCCTGCTGGACGAGCTGCGCAGGCGGCCGGCGGACGAGCCGTGGATGGAATCCCTGCGGTACGTCATGCGGCTGGCGATCAGCGCCGGACTGGAGGAGGGGCCCGAGGTCGTCCGGCTGCGGTCGCATCTGATGGTCCAGGTCCCCGCGGTGCGGTCCCGGATGCTGGAGAGCATGTCGGTCACCGGCCGGATGCTCGCCGAGGCCGTCGCCGACCGCAACGGGCTCGACCGGAACAGCCTGGAGGCACGGGTCTACACGATGTCCCTGATCGGCGGCCTCGCGGAGATCTCCCTGTACTGGGCCGAGAACGACTTCAAGGACGACCTCCACGACCTCCTCGACCGCACCCTGGACGTCATCGAGCACGGTCTGCCCACGAGGAACACCCCCGCGGAAAACAGCTGAGGCGCGAGCCCTGTGCCGTGACATCCTGGCCAGGTGAACGGTCCCGAGATCCACGTCGAGTTCGCCCCCGAGCTGCGCCTGTTCCTCCCCAACGGACGGCGCGCCGGCGCGGGCGCCGTCACCACCGACGGAGTCTCGACCCTCGGCCATGTCGTCGAGTCCCTCGGCGTCCCGCTGACCGAGGTCGGCACCCTGGTCGTCGACGGCCACGAGGTACCGGTGTCGCACATCCCGACGGCGGGCGAGTCCGTGACCGTACGCCCCGTCCAGCACCCCCAGCGGGTGCCCGGCGCGCCCCTGCGCTTCCTGCTCGACGTCCACCTCGGCACCCTCGCCCGCCGTCTGCGCCTGCTCGGCGTGGACACGGCGTACGAGTCGACGGACATCGGCGACCCGGCGCTCGCCGCCCGCTCGGCCGCCGAGCGGCGGGTCATGCTCAGCCGTGACCGGGGCCTGCTGCGCCGCCGCGAACTGTGGGCCGGCGCCTACGTCTACAGCACCCGCCCCGACGACCAACTCCGCGACGTCCTGGACCGGTTCCGCCCCGAACTGCGCCCCTGGACCCGCTGCTCCGCCTGCAACGGCGTGCTCAAGGCGGCCACCAAGGACGAGGTGGCGGACCGGTTGGAGGGCGGGACGCAGCGGTCGTACGACGTATTCGCGCAGTGCACCCAGTGCGAGCGGGCGTACTGGAAGGGCGCGCACCACGAGCAGCTGGTGGCCATCGTGGAGCGCGCCCTCGCGGAGTACGCCGAGCGGAGATAGGGGCTGCCACGCGTTGCCGTCAATCGTCTGCGGCGCCGTCGTGGCTGGTCGCGCAGTTCCCCGCGCCCCTGAAGGGGCGCCTAGCGCCCCCTCAGATCCTTCTTACCGCAGGCTGTTCCGTCCCTGTCGATGTCCAGCCGCAGCGGGTCGTCCTTGCCGTTGACCTTCAGGCGGCCGTAGTCGTTCTTCTTCAGCCAGTCGCAGCGGGCCTTCGTCGTCGCCTTCACGGCCGGCGGGAAGTCGGTCGGCACGCAGACGTTGGCGGAGCCGTAGTGCCGGTCGCAGCCGGAGACGGTCGGGCTGACCTTCTGGGACGCGCGCTTCTTGCCGGGGCCCGTGACCTTGCCCTTGAGGTTGTCGGCGAAGTCGTGGACGTGGGCCGAGGCGTCCGTCGCGCTCAGGGCCTGCGGACCCTGGAGGTGCACCCACTTGGCGACCGAGGGCACGCCGTTGGCGTCGACCGCGAAGAGCATGTACCAGCCGGGCGGGGCCAGGTTGGGGTTGCTCGTCACGTTCAGATCGACGTTGTTGCCGTCCACCGACAGCGGCAGGTCCACGAACCGCTGGTTCGGGTCCGAGGAGTGGGTGACGGCGGCCGGGCGGATCAGCTCGGCCTTGGCGATGGGCCGGTCGACGGTGATCCGCTGGGTGTCGCCGTATGTCCACTCGGTGTCGATGACCGAAGTGATCGTCGGGCGCTCGCCCTTGAGGAGATAGGGCGGGGTGTAGACCGACACGTCGTGGTTCCAGGTGCCGTTGCCCGGGTTGTCGCCCGTCGTCATCACCCGGCCGTCGGGCAGCAGGAACGCCGAGGAGTGGTAGCCGCGCTCCTCCGGGTCGGCCGCCACCGGGTCGAAGGTGTTGGTCGCCGGGTCGTAGAGCGACGACTCGTACACCGGGTCGGCCCGGTTGTGCAGGGCGCCGCCTGTCTCCAGGACCTTGCCGTCGGGCAGCAGTACGGCGGAGACGTACATCTTGCCCTGGTTGCCGGTCTGCGGGACCTTGCCGTTGCCCAGGTCGACGGTGCCCTGCGGAAGCGGCGGGCCGGCGACGTAGGACGGGTTCGGCTGCTTCAGGTCGATGACGTCGGTGAGGCGGTTCGCGTCCGGGTTGGAGTCGATGTTGCCGCCGCCGATGGTGAGGACCTTCTGGTCCTGGGCCGGGGGCAGCAGCACGCTCGCGGACTGGTCGCGCACGTCCTTGTTCTGCAGGCCGGGGACCTGGGTGACCGTGTTGGCGCCGTAGTCGCAGATCGCCGATCCGGTGCCCGGGATGTTGTTGCCGAAGACATGGCTGCCCGAGTAGAAGAGACGGCCGTCCTGCATCAGGATCATCGACGGGTACAGGCCCCAGTACGACCAGGTCTGGTTGACCTTCCAGAGCTCCAGCCACTTCTGCTCGGCGTCCGACCACAGCTCGGCGGCCACCGAACCGGTCGAGTCCTCCTTCAGCCCGCCGAAGGAGATCACGTCACCGTTGCCGAGGATGGTTGCCGACGGGTACCAGTGGCCGTCGTTCATGTCGTTGGTCTTGCTGTACGTCTCGCTGACCGGGTCGAAGGTGTACGAGTCCTTGTAGCCCTGGTAACCGATCGTGCCGTCGGCCGACGGATAGCCCTTGTTGCCGCTCATCACGAGCACCCGGCCGTCGTCGAGCTGGACGTGGCCCGCGCAGAACATGTCCTTGGGCGTGGGGATCTGCTTGTACGTGCCGTTCTGCGGGTCGTAGACCGCGCTGGTGAACGTGCCCGCCGCGAACTTCTCCGGGTCGTTGCCGGAGCCCGCGATCAGCAGCACCTTGCCGTTGTTCAGGACGACGGAGTGCATGGAGCGGACCGGGTTCTTCGTGGGCAGCACGTCCCAACGGCCGTTCGCGCACTCCTGCGCGGTGCCCGTGCACACCGGGTCGGGGACGGGCTCGGCGACCTGGTCCATCGTGTAGTCGTCGGTGGTGACGGAGCCGGTGCCGTAGACGGAGACACCCCAGGCGATCCGGTCGGTGCCGGCGGGCACCTCGGGTGTGCGGACGGTGGCCTCGGTCCAGCCGGCGGCCATGTCGAGCGTCTTGAGGTCGGTCCAGTACTGCCAGCCCGCCGTCGCGTCGTGCCGGAAGAGGGTGACGGAGGCGTCCGGGGTGGTCGACTTGTACCAGAGCCCCAGGTCGTACTGCTTGCCCGGCGTGACGACCGGCGCGCACTCGGCGGACTCGGTGATCAGCGCCTTGCGGTCGCCATCGACACGGCGGGTGAGCGACACCTTCATGGCCTTGCCGCCCGAGTGGGCGTCGGCCACCGTCGCGAAGGTGAAGTCGTTGTCGCCCCAGCCGGACTTCTTCCAGCAGTAGGGCATGTCGTCGCCGCCGGCGGTCTCGAAGCCGGGGTTCTTGATGAGGTTGGCGGCGGAGGCGGGCTGGGGCGCGGTGAGGAGGAGACCTCCGGTGAGCCCCAACACGGCCAGCAAGGCCGTTCTCGGTCTCGATCTCATGCAGTACTCCTTGCTGTGCGGCTCCTGCGCGGCAGATAGACCAGCGCCTCGGTCCCGACGAAGCGCAGGACGAACGTGATGACCAGGGCCAGCGCGGTCGCCGGCAGCACCGCCAGCCCGAACTGGCCGACCAGCAGCGCGATCAGCGGGATGCGCAGCACCAGGTCGGCGTTGGAGAGCAGCGCGAACCGGACCGTACGGTCGGCCCAGTGGCGGTGCCGGCGCCGGTCGCGGAACAGCAGCTTCTCGATGAGCAGGAAGTTCCAGGCCACGCCGAACTGGTTGGCGACGACCTCCGCGGGCAGGTAGTGCAGCCCCGCCCGGGTCATCGCCCACAGCGCGACGAGGTTCGGCACGAAGCCGGTCAGTCCGATCAGCCCGAACACGACCATCCGGGCCAGCGGGTCCGCCGTACGCAGCCCGGCGAGGTGCCGCAGGAAGCGGCGCCCCTCCGCCGCCGTGGACTTGGACTCCCCCGCGAACCGCTCCTGGAAGACGAACGGCACCTCGGTGACCGTGCGCGGGCGGCTGCGGACCGCCAGCTCCAGCAGGATCTTGTAACCGAGGGGCTTCAGCGCCTCGGACGTGATGTCGCTGCGGCGGATGGCGAAGAAGCCGCTCATCGGGTCGCTGATGCCGTGCAGCCGGCGCGGGAAGAGGGACTTGGTCAGCCAGGTCGCGGCCCGGGAGACGGCCACCCGGTAGCTGCCCGCGAGCCCGGCCCGGCTGCCGCCCTTGATGTACCGGGAGGCGACGACGAGCCCGGCGTTCGCCCGCTCGCCGGTGGCGACCAACTCCGGGACCAGGGAAGGCGGATGCTGGCAGTCGCCGTCCATGACGACGATCCAGTCCGACCCGGCCGCCTTCATCCCCTCGACGACCGCGCCGCCGAGCCCGCCGACGGGTTCGTCCCGGTGGATGACGGTGACGGGGAACGGGCAGTCCTGGGCGGCCTCCTTGATGACCTGCGGGGTGTCGTCGGTGGAGTCGTCCACGAAGACGACCTCGCAGGGCAGCCGGGACGGCACCGAGTCGGTGATCTGGTGCAGCAACTGCCGTACGTTCGCGGACTCGTTGAAGGTCGGTACGACGATGGTGACGGCGCCGGGTTCGGGAACCTCGGCGGCGTCCACCGACGGATCGCCCAGCTCTTCGGGGGCGGTGTACTCGTGAGTCATCGAACCCCTCCGGATGCTGTCTGGATCTGCCGGATCTCGATCCGGTCCTCACCGGTGCCGAACACGGCGACCGGCTTCGAGTGCTCCATCGCCGCCTTGACGTTGGGCAGGTCCACCGCGTCGCGCCGTACCGTCGGCGAGGCGACCACGTAGTCGAGGTCCTTCCAGCCGCGCGGCATCGTCTTCGTCACGGCCGGGTCGAGGTCGGCCTTGTAGAACCAGATGGCCCCGAGCCCGGGCTCGTACCCGGCGTGCACCAGGTCCAGCCACAGCGCGTCGTCGACGAGGACCCGGGTGTCCTGCGGGTCCTCCACCTCGGTGGCCAGCCACTTCGAGGCGGCCTGGTAGGGCGCGTTGGCGTCGGCGGTGACGGCGGTGTGGGCGCCGTCGTACCAGCGGGGTACGACATAGGCACCGGCCGCGATCGCGAGGACGGCCGCGAGGGCGTACCGCCCGCCGGTGACGTACCGCTTCTCCGCCTCGGACCGGCGGCGCCGCAGGACGGCGTGGGCGACGGAGGCCGTTCCTCCGGCGAGGACGAGGGCGAGGAAGGGCAGGGCCTGGATGACGTACATGGCGGGCAGGTAGCCGGTGGGGCGCATGGCCACCAGGGCGAGGATGACCACCGCGCACGAGGGTCCGGCCAGCGCGCGGGCGGTGACCGACCAGCGCCAGGTGACCAGGAGCAGCAGGCCGCCCGCGAGGCCGCCGAGGATGAGGACGCGGTCGTAGTAGAGCCAGGACTGGAGGACGCCGTAGGAGCCGGAACCCTGGTCGAGGATGAAGCCCGAACCGGGTCTGGTCATCTGGTACGTGATGCCGTCCCAGAGCGAGACGTGCCCGCTGCCCGGGAACAACTCGCCCTTCAGCAGCGCGAAGAGAGGGTACGAGAGGCCGATCAGCGCGCAGGCGGTGACGGCGCCGGTGAGGGCGAACTTGCGGGTGTCGCGGTGGCTGTGCCGCCACATGGTGACGAGGACCGCCGGGAGGACGAAGAGCATCGTCTCCTTGGTCAGCACGGCCGTGGCGGCGGCGATCCCGGCGCCGAAGTGGTGCCAGAGATGGCGGCTCGGGGAGGCGGCGAGGGCGAACGCGAGGAGCGTCCACATCACCGCGAGGTTGTCGAGGAAGATCTCCCGCTGGAGGACGACCGACAGCGGCGAGAGGCCGAACAGGACCATGCCGAGCCCGGCTGCCCAGCGCGGCAGGGAAAGCCGCCGCCCGAGCACGTACACCAGGACCGCGCTGACCGCGCTGATGACGAGCATCGCGGCGCGCATGGTGCCGACGGTCATCGAGTCGGGGCTGAGCGCGGCCGGTATCCAGGTCAGCAGGGCTATCTGGATCCAGCCGAGGGGCGGATGGTCGTACCAGTAGGTGTAGTGGGCGAGCCCCCGGCCCTCCTGGACGGCCCAGGCCTGGGCGAGGTAGGTGCCCTCGTCGTCGCTGAGGGTCGGATAGTCGGCGATGTTCCAGCCCTGCACGACGAGGATCGCCACGAGGAGCACACCGCACAGGATCAGGTCGGGTCTGGACGAACGCAGCCGCGCCGGCGGGGCGGTTCGGTCGGCCGGACGCGTTTCAGGCGCAGGCTGCCGCTGCGCGGGGACCTTGGGAGTGGTCACCGCGGGAAGGGTGGAGGTCACGCGGTGACGTCCTCTCGGAGGTCTCGGGTCGTTTCGGCAGGGGCGAGATGCGCGCCGACGTGGGTGGTCAGCTCCCAGTCGTTACGGCCGCGCTGCTCACGCCATACGGCGCGGACGGCGGCCCCGGCGAGGAGCACCTGATAGAAGGGACCGCCCACGATGAGCTTCAGATAGTGGACGAAGCGGACGCGCAGCCCGTACTGCTTGCCGAAGTCGTGCAGTCCGACGACCTCGAAGACGAAGGTGACGAGCGCGGTGACGGCCGGCAGGAAGGTGATGAAGGCGACGGTCACGGACACGTCGAGGAACACCGCGATCGCGATGTTGAGCGGGATGATGAGCCCGGTGAAGGCCTGCATGAACGGCGTCATGAGCGTGTACCGGGCGAGCAACCGCTGCCCGAAGGTGGGCAGTTGCTTCCAGTCCTTCTTCCGGTAGACCTGAAGGAAGCCCTGGTTCCAGCGGGTGCGCTGCTTGAGCAGCGACACCAGGCTGCCGGGCGTCTCCTCCTTGGTCACCATGTCGGAGTCGTAGGCGACGACGACCTTCTTGCCGACGCTGGACAGCCGGACGCCCAGGTCGCAGTCCTCGGCCAGGCAGTTCGGGTCCCAGCCGTCGGCTTCCCGCAGCACGTCGGTGCGTACGAAGACGGTGTTGCCGCCGAGCGGGATGAACCCCTTCTGCGCGTGCAGGTGCAGTCGCGAACGGAACCAGAAGAAGTACTCCAGGCAGTTGCGCAGGCTGTACCAGCTGGAGTGGAAGTTGATCAGCTGGACCCCGCCCTGGACCACGTCCGCCTTCGTCGTCCGGAACGCGTGGTCGACATGGGCGAGGAGCTCCGGGTGGACCTGGTCCTCGGCGTCGAAGACCCCGACGACATCGCCGCGGCAGTGCGGCAACGCCGTGTTCATGGCCTTCGGCTTGTTCTTCTTCTCGTGGGTGTCGACGACGACGCGGACGCGCGGATCACGTGCCGCGGCCTTCTCGGCCACCGCCGTGGTCTCCGGGTCGTCGTGCCCGACGATGACGATGATCTCGAAGTCGGTGTGTGTGGACTCCAGCAACCGCTGGATGGTGTGGTCCAGCACGGCCTGTTCGTGCCGGGCCGGCAGCAGCAGCGAGAACGACAGGTGCTCGCCGCCGTCCGGTCTGCTGAACCGGGTGGAGGCGAGCACCTCGGGCGTACGCCACGCGTGCATCTGCCACCACAAGGTGAAAGCCGCCATCCAGAACAAGGCCAGCGAGACGACGGCTATGAAGACAGACGTCAGCAACAGATCCCCCCAGATCCCCAATGCCCCCTGTCGCGACGGTGAGTCACAGCCGTCGCGTCACTGTGGAGAGATTAGGGGGGAAGTGTGAAGCGCGAGGGCTGTTCCGATAAATAGCTTGTTTCGGAACGGTGCGTGAGAAAGCGCGATCTATCCGAACACACGCCCAATTTGGGCATGCGGAAGCCGCGTCCTCCGCTTCCGCTTTCCGGTCGTCCTCGACCCCTCAGCCGCTCAGTGACGTGCGCAGCCGCTCAGGATCGGTCGTCGGGGCGTCACAGGTGAAGTTACGGCAGACATACGCGGCCGGTTCACCGCCGACCAGCGGGCGATCCGCGAGCAGCGGAAGCTCGTCACTGTCCGGCGTCCCGACGGCCACGACGGCACCGGGGGCGGTGCCCAGAAGTGCCGTACGGTGCAGGGCCCTTGTGGCCTTGTCGTCAAGCCCCGGTCCGACGACCGCGACCTCGCGGGGCCCGTCGAGGTTGGCTTCGGCGACGGCCAGACCCCAGCCGATGAAGCGGGGCACGCGCGGGCCGAGCGCCTTGACGACGCCCAACGCCCTCTCCGCCGCGGCGCGATGGGGCTCCGCACCGGTCTGCGCCGCGTAGCTCAGCAGGGCGCCGGCCGCCGCGCTCCAGCCGGAGGGGGCGGCGTTGTCGGTGGGGTCCTGGGGGCGGCGGATCAGCCGCTCGGCGTCGGCGGCCGTGTCGTAGAGGGCGCCGGACTCCGCGTCGACGAAGCGGGCGAGCACGTGGTCGAGCAGGAACCCGGCGAAGTCCAGCCAGACCCCCTCACCGGTGACGGACGCGAGCGCGAGGAAGCCCTCGGCGACATCGCCGTAGTCCTCCAGCACCCCCGCGTTGGCGCCGGCCTTGCCGTCCTTGCTGGTACGGGCGAGGCGGGCATGGTCGTCGAGATGCAGCCGTACGAGCAGGTCGCCGGCCCCGAGCGCGGCCTCCACCAGGTCGGGGCGGTCGAAGTAGGCACCGGTCTCGGCGAGGGCGGCGATGGCGAGGCCATTCCAGCCGGCGACGATCTTGTCGTCCCGGCCGGGTGCCGGGCGGGTGCCGCGGTGCCGGAGCAGCCGCTCATGGATCGAGGTGATCTTCTCGGCGTCGAACAGGCCGTCCTGCTGCGGGAGTTGCAGCACCGACGAGCCCTGCTCGAAGGTGCCCTCCTCGGTCACGCCGAAGTGCCGGGCGGCGAGCTCGGCGTCCTCGTCGCCGAGCACCTCGCGCAGCTGCTCCGGCGTCCACACGTAGTACGCGCCCTCGACGTGCCTGCCGGTCCCGTCGTCGCTGTCGGCGTCGAGCGCGGAGGCGAACCCGCCCTCGGCGGTGCGCAGTTCACGCACCATGAAGTCGGCGGTCTCCAGGGCGACGCGGCGAGCGAGCCCGGACCCGGTGGCGCGCCACAGGTGGGCGTACACACGGCACAGCAGG
Organism: Streptomyces sp. V4I8; assembly: GCF_041261225.1. Taxonomy (GTDB): domain Bacteria; phylum Actinomycetota; class Actinomycetes; order Streptomycetales; family Streptomycetaceae; genus Streptomyces. Next base: position 6,464,687 of record NZ_JBGCCN010000001.1, on the reverse strand, counting down.
GCGTTGTCGTACAGCATCTTCTCGAAGTGCGGCACGACCCAGTCGCGGTCGACGGAGTACCGGGCGAACCCGCCGCCGAGCTGGTCGTAGATGCCGCCCCGGGCCATCCGCTCGCAGGTGTCCTGGGCCATCTGCAGCGCGCCCTCGGCGCCCGTGCGCGCATGGTGGCGCAGCAGGAACTCGATCACCATGGACGGAGGGAACTTGGGCGCGCCCCCGAACCCGCCGCGCTGCGGGTCGTACTCCCGCGTCAGGCCGAGCAGCGCCTGCGCCAGCTCCTGCTCGCCGGGCGCCTCGGTGCCGCCGTAGGAGATCTCCCGCTCGGCGAGATCCCGGGTGATCTTCCCCGCGACGTCGGCGACCTCGTCCCGGCGGTCGGCCCAGGCGCTGTGCACGCCCTCCAGGACCTGCCGGAAGGACGGCGAGCCGTGCCTCGGCGCGGGCGGGAAGTAGGTGCCGAAGTAGAAGGGCTCGGCGTCCGGGGTGAGGAAGACCGTCATGGGCCAGCCGCCCTGGCCGGTGGCCGCCTGGACGGCCTCCATGTAGACGGCGTCCACGTCGGGGCGTTCCTCGCGGTCGACCTTGACGCTGACGTAGTGGGCGTTGAGGTAGTCGGCGGTCTCCTGGTCCTCGAAGGACTCGTGCGCCATCACGTGGCACCAGTGGCAGCTGCTGTAACCGACACTGAGCAGCACGGGCACGTTCCGTTTCCGCGCCTCCTCGAAGGCCTCGCCGGACCAGGGCCACCAGTCGACGGGGTTGTCGGCGTGCTGAAGGAGGTACGGGGACGTCTCGTGCGCCAGTCGGTTCGGCATGAGGTCCATCCTGCCGCAGTACCCATGTGCGGGCGCACATCACATGGGCGGCGGGGCGCGCCGGACGGCCCTGCCCCGCCGCGCTCCCCGACCCCACGCCCTCCCCTCCCAGCCCTCCCGGCCACCCGGCCCCCTCCCCACAGCGCCCCATCCGCAGCACACTTGACCAAGAAAGCCGTTGCCGCCGGAGGGGGACGTTGACATGCGGGCAAGCCATCGGACGGAGGCCGAGCGGCTGTTGTCCCGGGCCGTGGAGGAGGAGGTGCGGCGCTCGGGCGGGCGGATCGACGGTCAGGTGCTGCTGTCGCGGGCGCGCGGGGCGCTGGACGCCATGGCGCAGGCGGCGGCCGAGGAGTACGAGGCGTACACGCGCGCGCTGGACGAGGCGGAGGCCGGCCGGCTCACGTTCGGGCAGCGGTTCGCGCGGGAGGGCGGCGCTACGCCGCTGATGGTGGCGGGCGTAGCGGCGGTCGCGGCCGCCGTGTCCGACCTGGCGCTCGGCACCGGCGCGGGGACGGCCGTGGGCGCGGGCGTGACCGTCGGTGTCGTCGGCGCGGCGGCTACGGTCGTGAAGGTGGCCGGTACGCATCTGCCCGCCGCGCACCACCGCGCGGGCGCCGTCGGCCAGCCCGGCGGCCCGGAACAGCTGCGGCTGCAGTGGCTGACGGCGCTGGAGGTACGGGGCATCCGCCCCTTCCTCGACCAGCAGCGGGTGCTGAGCGCGTCGACCGGCCCGAAGCAGACCGGGCCACGGCTGAAGGGCGCGGACAAGAGCGCGGCGGCCCGCGGCCGGAACGTACTGGAGCAGTCGTTCGGTCAACTCCCCGAGCCGATGGGCCCGTTCGCGGGCCGCAGGCAGGAGCTGGCCCGCATCCGGCAGTGGGTACAGGCGGCACGGGCCAGTACGGAGACGAAGCCGACGGTCGTCGTCCTGCACGGGGCGCCCGGCGGCGGTCGTACGGCACTGGCGATCCGCGCCGCCCACGACCTGAAGGACCAGTTCCGCGGGGCGTGCGTGGTGGATCTGCGCGGCGACACGACGGAGGAGGCGCCGCTGTCGACGAGGGACGCGCTCCTGCATCTGCTGAACCGTTTGGGCGCTCCCCGCGAGCAGCTCCTCTTCCGCGAGCGCTCCTCGACCGACCAGCAGGTCAAGCGGCTGAGCGAGCTCTACCACCAGCACCTGACCGGCCTCCCCGTCACCGTCGTCCTGGACGACGCCTCGGACGCGGCGCAGGTCCGCACCCTCGTCCCCGAGCGGTCCGACAGCCTGGTCCTGGTCACCGCCCGCGAACCCCTCGACCTGCCCGCCGACCTCGCCGCCTGGGTGCACCAGCTGCCGGTGGAGGCGCTGGACGCGGCGGGCGCGGAGGAGCTGCTGAGCGCGGCGGCACAGGATTCCTCCTCCCCCTACGACGCCGAATCCGCCGACCTGATCCGGCAGTTGTGCGGCGGACTGCCGCTGGCCCTGCGCATCGCGGGCTCGTCGCTGGGCCCGCGTTCACCGCGCACACTGGCGACGGACCTCGGCGCGTACGGCCCGGTGGAGCCGGTCGAGCGGGTGCTGTGGCTGCGCTACACCGACCAGTCGGAGGCGGCCCGGCGTCTGCTGCGCAGGCTGGCCCTGGCCGGCCGCGCCTCGTTGGGCGCCGCGGCGGCGGCAGCGCTCCTGGCCACGGACGAGGCGGAGGCGACACGCCACCTGGTGGCCCTGTCCCGGTCCGGCCTCATCGACCACGTCCGCGGCAACCGCTACCGCCTCCACGACCTCGTCCGCGCCTTCGCCCACGCCCGCCTCCTCGACGAGGAGGAGGCCGTGGAGCGTACGGCGGCGCAGGAGCGGCTGATCGTGAACTACGCCGACCTCGCGGAGTCCGTCCTGCGCCTGGTCGACGGCAACATGTCGACCCGCTCGGACCGCTTCAGCCCGCACGGCTTCACCTCGCTGGACGACGCGCTGCGCTGGCTGGACGACGAGTCCAGCTTCATCACGGCCGCGCTCCGGCACGCGGAGGACGCCAACCAGGCGGCGGTCCTGAACCTGCTGGGCGCCCTGTGCGACTACTGCCTCCTGCGGGGCGACCTCTACCGCCTCGGCGAGATCAGCGAGCTGGCCCAGGCCGTGGACCAGGGCCTGCTGGTGCGCTCGGTGCAGTGGCGTACGGGCATCGCGGCCCGCCAGCTCGGCGAGCTGGACAAGGCCCGCACGACCCTGACCTCGGTGGTCGACCTCTATATGGAGGCCCACCACGACGCGGGCGCGGCCCGAGCGCTCTGTTCCCTCGGCATCACCCTCCACCACCAGGGCAATCTCACCGAGGCCGTGGCCAAGCTCCGCGAGGCCCTGGACCTCCAGTCGGCTCCCGAGCTGTCGACGGACCGCGCCTGGACGATGCACGCGCTGGCGGCGGTGGAACGGGACCGGGGCCGGGTGTCGGAGGCGATGGACCTGCTGACCGAGTCCCTGGTCCTGCACCGCGCCGGCGAGTCCGTGCACGGCGAGGCATGGGCCCACTTCCAGCTCGGCCAGCTGAGCCTGCGCATGGGCGATGTCCCGCGCGCGGAGTCGGACCTCCGCAAGGCCCTCGAACTGTACGGCCGTACGCGCGACGCCCGCGGCGAGGCCTGGGCGCTGACCCAGCTGGCCCGCGCTCGCCTGGTCGCCGGCGACCCGTCCCCGGCGGTGGACGGACTGCGCCAGGCGGCCGCCCGGCACCGTGACAACGAGGACGCGCGCGGCGAGGCCTGGTCCGTCTACTACCTCGGGCAGGCCCTGGAGGAGACGGGCAACCTGGACGTGGCGGTGCGCGAGCTGGAGCGCTCCCGCACGATGTTCTCGCGCATGCAGGACGTCTACGGTCTCGCCTGCGCCAGGCACCACTCGGCCCGTGTGACCCGGGACCAGCGGGCCGCCCAGACCGGCTCCCTGAAGAACTCCGGCTTCGCCCGCCAGCTCCTCGTGGACGCCCGCGCCAACTTCCAGCGCATCGGGGTCGCCCACGGGGAGGCGTGGACATGTCTGGAGCTCGCGGTGGTGGACGCCGGCAACGCCCGCACCCAGCAGGCGCTGGCCCTGTGCGATGACGCGGTGGCGCTGTTCTCGTCGTACGGCGACCGCAGGGGCGAGGACTGGGCCCGTTTCCTGCGCTGCACCCTGCTGCCGTACGCGGCGCCGGGCGGCGTCGAGGTCGGTACGGCGGTGGCGCAGGAGGAGCTGGCGCAGCTGGGCCGGGGCGGACACGCGCTGCGGGACGGGAAGCTGGGCGACTACGTCGAGGCGTACCAGCTCCTGCTCGAACGCGGCGTGAACCTGGAGGCCGGCTGGCAGGCCTGGCGGCTCGGCATGGTGCCGAACCGCCATGCTCGGGAGGTCATGGGGGTGGCGGTGACAGCCCGGCCATGACGCGGCCATGACGCGGTCCTGACCGGTCATGACCCGCGTGACCGGCCCTGGCCGGCCGTGACCAGCCTTGACCGGTCGCGCTCGGTCGTGATCGGCCGGTGAGGCAGGCATCGCCGGTGCGGCGGTGCCGCGACACGGAGCGGAGGCGCCCCCGCCGGCAACACTGCCGTCCGCCCTGCCGTCAGCCCTGCGGTCCTGCGATCAGCCCTGTCGCGGCTTGGCCGGGCCGGCCGCCTCGGCGTCCTCGGCGGAGGCGTCCGCCTTCGGGTCCGCGGGCTCGGCGAAGTCGACCCTGTTCATGTGCCGGTTCATCGACTTCATCAGGCCCCAGACCGCCAGGGCCATCACCGCGAAGACGATGAAGCCGAGGACGCCGGGGGTGACCTTGTCCTCGTCCACCTCCTTGGCGAGGGTGACGAACTGTGTCATTGCCAGGCTTGCGCTTGCGCTCATGTCAGGCATTGTCGCGGATGCCCGCAAAGAGGTCGTCCTCGGGGAGGGAGGTATCGACGAGGGACTTCGCCAGCTCGTACTCCTCCGTAGGCCAGACCTCCTTCTGGAGCTCCAGCGGGACGCGGAACCAGCCGCCGTCGGGGTCGATCTGGGTGGCGTGCGCGATCAAAGCCTTGTCGCGGATCTCATAGAAGTCGCCGCACGGGACGTGCGTCGTCAGCGTGCGCTGCTTCATACCGAACTCGTCCCAGCGCTTGAGCCAGTCCCCGTAGGGCGACTCCAGGCCGCGGTCGAGCATGGCCTGGTGCAGCGCCTCGGTGCGGGGGCGGTTGAAGCCCTGGTTGTAGTAGAGCTTCCGCGGCTGGTACGCGGGGCCGTACTCCGCCTCCGGGTACTTCTCGGTGTCCGCCGCGCCCTCGAACGCCACCATCGAGATCTTGTGGGTCATGATGTGGTCGGGGTGCGGGTAGCCGCCGTTCTCGTCGTAGGTGGTGATCACCTGGGGACGGAAGGAGCGGATCTGCTTCACCAGCTCACCGGCCGCCTTGTCGACGTCCTCCAGGGCGAAGCAGCCCTCGGGAAGCGGGGGCAGCGGGTCGCCCTCGGGCAGGCCGGAGTCGACGAAGCCGAGCCACTCCTGCTTGACCCCGAGGATCTCGCGGGCCTCGTCCATCTCCTTCTTGCGTACCTCGTGGATGTGCTCCTCGATGTACTTGTCGCCCTGGAGCTTCGGATTGAGGATGGAGCCGCGCTCCCCGCCCGTGCAGGTCACGACCAGCACGTCCACCCCCTCGGACACGTACTTCGCCATGGTGGCCGCGCCCTTGCTCGACTCGTCGTCGGGGTGGGCGTGAACGGCCATCAGTCGCAGCTGGTCAGTCAAGACTCAATCCTCGTAAGTCGGCGCCCCGGTGTCTTCGAGGGCGAACGGCGGCTTCTATAGTGACCGAATCGGGGGCCGGATAATTCCGGGGTACGGCCCGGAGGCCCCGTTTCGGGACATCCGTCCCGCCCCGGCCGAGAGGACGATCATGAGTACGGCGAGCACGCGACTGCCCGAGAGCCGCTACGGCCGCTCCTCGGACGAGCGCGCCGACCGCACGCTCAAGGTCGTCGGCGCGGTCCTCGGGGCGGTACTGCTGGCGCTGATCGGCTACTTCGCCTATCACTACGTCGGCCAGAACAAGATCAGCGCCGAGGTCATCGAGTTCAACGCCGGCAAGGACTCGGTGAAGGTGCATCTGGAGGTCCGCAAGGACGCCGGCGCCTCCGGCTACTGCACGCTGCGCTCCCAGGCGGAGAGCGGCGCCGAGGTCGGCCGGGCCGACTTCCGCTTCGACGGCGACGCCACGCGGATCGACAAGGTCGTCACGCTGCGTACGACGTCCCAGGGAACGACGGCCGAGCTGCTCGGCTGCCACGCGGACTGATCGCACCGGCCGATCAAGCCGACCGATCACGCCGACCGATCACGCGACTGACCGCACGACTGATCATGTCGACCGAAATCGACCGACCCTGGTCGACCCGGACCGGTCGTGTCCGGATTACGTAGGCGCTGACCTGCGTTGACGTGATTCTGATGGCTTATGTCCTCCCCCTTCGGCCATTGAATTGTTAGGCTCGTGGTTTCGCCCATCCGTGAAGGAACATCCTTCTGGGTAGGGCGATGCTTTGTATTCCCAGTACCTACGAGGAGCACCTGTGACCCAGACCAGCGAGAACGTCACCTGGCTGACCCAGGAGGCGTACAACCAGCTCAAGGCCGAGCTGGAGTACCTGTCTGGTCCTGCGCGCACGGAGATCGCCGCCAAGATCGCGGCCGCGCGCGAGGAGGGCGACCTGCGCGAGAACGGCGGGTACCACGCGGCCAAGGAGGAGCAGGGCAAGCAGGAGCTCCGAGTGCGCCAGCTGACCCAGCTCCTGGAGAACGCCAAGGTCGGCGAGGCGCCGGCGTCGGCGGACGGCGCGGTGGCGCCCGGCATGGTCGTGACGATCGCCTTCGACGGTGACGAGGACGACACGATGACCTTCCTGCTCGCCTCGCGCGAGTACGCGAGCTCCGACGTCGAGACGTACTCGCCGCAGTCCCCGCTGGGCTCCGGCGTGATCGGCCACAAGGTCGGCGAGGACGCCGAGTACGAGCTGCCGAACGGCAAGACGGCCTCGGTGAAGATCCTCAAGGCCGAGCCCTACAACGGCTGACCCGGACCGCGCGGCGGCCGGTCCCGGCCGACGACCTGTCCCTGACGAGCCCCCGGCGCCCACCTGGCGCCGGGGGCTTTCGTCATGCCGTCGCCGAGCGATACTTCCGTACCGCCAGGGTACGGAACACGATGATGATCAGGACCGAGTAGATCAACGAGGCCCAGACCGGATGCTGCATGGGCCAGGCGTCCGACGGTGACTGTCCCGGGTTGGCGAACAGGACACGGCAGGCCTGCACGGTGGCGCTGAAGGGGTTCCACTCGGCGATGTGCCGCAGCCACGGGGTCATATGGCTGGTGTCCACGAACGCGTTCGAGATGAAGGTGACCGGGAAGAGCCAGATCAGTCCGCTGGACGTGGCCGCCTCGGGGGTCCGCACGGACATGCCGATCAGCGCGCCGATCCAGGTGAACGCGTACCCGAGCAGCAGCAGCAGCCCGAAGGCACCCAGCACTCGGCCGGCGTCGGTGCTGCCGTCCGACCCGACGCGCCAGCCGACCAGCAGGGCGACCACGGCCAGCACGACCAGGGTCAGGGCGGTCTGGACGAGGTCGGCGAAAGTGCGCCCGGTCAGCACCGCGCCTCTCGCCATGGGCAGCGAGCGGAAGCGGTCGATGAGCCCCTTGTGCATGTCGTCGGCGATGCCCGCACCGGAGCTGGCGGTGGCGAACGTGACGGTCTGCGCGAAGATGCCCGCCATCAGGAAGTTCTTGTAGTCGACGGCGCTGGTGCTGCTCCCGATCTGCATGGAGCCGCCGAAGACGTAGGTGAACAGCACCACGAACATGATCGGCTGGATCAGCCCATAGATGATCATCTCGGGAATCCGGGACATCCGGATCAAATTCCGCTTGGCGACGACCATCGAGTCCCGGAAGGACTGGCTGACCGGGTTCGCGGCCGGTGCGACGCGCACGGCGTCGGCGAGAGCACTCATTTGACGGCCTCCTTGCCGGTCTCCCTGCCGTTCTCCTCGTCCTTCATCTCGGCCAGGTGTCCTGTCAGGGACAGGAACACGTCGTCGAGGGTCGGGCGGCGCAGGCCGATGTCGTCGATCTCGATGCCCCGGGTGTCGAGCTCGCGGATGACCTCGGCGAGGAGCTTCGCGCCTCCGGTCACGGGAACGGTGAGCTTGCGCATGTGCTCCTCGACCGTCGTGTCGCCCTTGCCGAAGCCGCGCAGCACTTCAGAGGCGGGCTGGATGTCGTCGCGCTCGTGCACCACGACCTCGACGCGCTCGCCGCCGGTGCGGGCCTTGAGCTGGTCGGAGGTGCCCTGGGCGATGACATGGCCGTGGTCGACGACCGCGATGTCGTGCGCGAGGTGGTCGGCCTCTTCGAGGTACTGGGTGGTCAGCAGCAGGGTCGTACCGCCCGAGACCAGTTGCTTCATGACCTCCCACAGCAGCTGTCGGTTGCGGGGGTCGAGGCCGGTCGTCGGTTCGTCCATGAACATCACGGGCGGGGAGACGACCAGGGCGGCCGCAAGGTCCAGGCGGCGGCGCATGCCGCCGGAGTAGGTCTTCGTGGGGCGGTCGGCGGCGTCGGCGAGGCCGAACTGCGCCAGCAGTTCGTCCGCGCGGGCCTTCGCCGCCTTCGCCTTCATCTGGTAGAGCTGGCCGACCATCTGCAGGTTCTCGCGGCCGGTGAGGTACTCGTCGACCGCCGCGAACTGGCCGGACAGGCCGATGGAGCGGCGCACGGCGTCCGGATGCTTGAGGACGTCGATACCCGCGACGACCGCCGAGCCGCTGTCGGGGCGCAGCAGGGTCGTCAGGCAGCGGACGGTAGTCGTCTTGCCCGCGCCGTTCGGCCCGAGCAGGCCCAGGACCGTGCCCTCGGGAACATCGAGGTCGACGCCGTCCAGAGCCCTTACGTCACCGAAGGTCTTCACCAGGCCTTCGGCATAGATGGCGCCTGGCATATGAATCTCCACGTCGTCGGGGAAATTTCGGGAACTTCGAAAGGCTAGGTTTGCACTTTTCGTTCCGCTGGGTGGCGGAATCACCAGACACACCATAACGCGATGTATCGCGTCTCTCAATGGAGTTACCCGAACGAGTGACAAGGGAACTCTCTTTCACACGCCGAGTCGCAGCCGGCGCCCGCTCGCGTCTCAGCCGGCACCTCGTTCGCGTCTCAAGCAGACGCCCGCTCCCACCTCAGCCGATGACGGTGTAGCCCGCCTCGCGCAGGGCCCGGCCGACCTCGACGCAGTGCGCACGGCCCTTGGTCTCCAGGTGCAGCTCGACCTCCGCCTCCGTGAGCCCGAGCCGGGGGTCGGTCCGTACATGGCTCACGTCGAGGACGTTGGCGTCGACCGCTGACAACACCCCGAGAAGCGTGGCGAGCGCGCCCGGCCGGTCGGTCAGCCGCAGCCGTACGGCCAGGTAGCGGCCCTGGGCGGCCATGCCGTGCCGCAGGACGCCCTGGAGCAGCACCGGGTCGACGTTGCCGCCGGAGAGCACCGAGACGACCGGCCCCTCGAAGGATCCCGGGTCGCTCAGGAGCGCCGCGACGGGGCTCGCGCCGGCCGGTTCGACGACCAGCTTGGCCCGCTCCAGGCACAGCAGCAGGGCGGTGGCCAGCTCGTCCTCGGTGACCGTGCGGACCTCGTCCACCAGATCGCCGATGATCCGGAACGGCACGTCTCCGGGCCGGCCGACCTTGATGCCGTCGGCCATGGTCGCCGGGTTGTCGACCGCGACCGGGTGCCCGGCCGCCAGCGAGGGCGGATATGCCGCCGCGCCCTCCGCCTGCACGCCCACGATGCGCACGTCGGGCCGCAGCGACTTCACCGCCATCGCGATACCCGCCGCGAGCCCACCCCCGCCGATGCCGACGACGATCGTCCGCACCTCCGGGCACTGCTCCAGGATCTCCAGGCCGACCGTGCCCTGGCCCGCGATGATGTCGGGGTGGTCGAAGGGGTGGATGAACACCGCGCCCGTCTCGGCGGCGTACTCCTGCGCCGCGGCGAGCGTCTCGTCGACCACCTGACCGTGCAGGCGCACCTCGGCGCCGTAGTCGCGGGTGGCGCTGATCTTCGGCAGCGGGGCGCCCTTCGGCATGAACACGGTCGAGCCCACGCCGAGCAGCGACGACGCCAGCGCGACGCCCTGCGCGTGGTTGCCGGCACTGGCCGCGACGACCCCCGCCGCCCGCTCCTCCGGCAGCAGCCCGGCGATCCGCACATACGCGCCGCGCAGCTTGAACGATCCCGTCCGCTGGAGGTTCTCGCACTTGAAGTGCACCGGCGCGCCCACCAGCTGGGACAGGTGCCTGCTGCCCTCCATCGCCGTCACCCGCGCCACGCCCGTCAGCATCTTCTGGGCGCCCCGCACATCGTCGAGCGTGACGGGAGGCAAGGAGTCAGCCGTGCTGTAGCTCATGACACAAGTCTCGCAGTTCACAGGCGCGAGGCCCTGTTGTGACCAAGCACCGAGATGGGTTTGCGCAGCGCCGGTACACCCCGCGTCCGGGCCGCGTACCCTGTCCCCCAACCCAGCACCCCCTTCATGAAGTGAGCCCCCGGCCATGCCCACAACACCTGAAATGTCGATGGACATGACGACCGTCGCCGACAGCGGTCTCCTCGACACGCTGCAACACGAGGTGGCGGTATTCGCCCGCCGTGCCGAACAGACCCGGCTCGGCGGCGTGGGTCAGGTGCGCAACTCCATGGACCGCGCCGCATACCTGCTGCTCAACCGCCTCGACAAGGAAGGCCCCATGGGCGTCAAGGCGCTCGCCGCGAGCATGGGGATCGACTCGTCGACGGTCACCCGGCAGGTGGCACCGCTCGTCGACACGGGACTCGTCAAGCGCACCTCGCACCCCGAGGACGGGCGCGCGGTGGTGCTCCAGCTGTCCCCGCGCGGTCAGTCGCGGCTGGAGGAAGTGCGCTCGTCCCGGCGTCAGTTGATGGCCGAGCTGACGCAGGACTGGGCCCCGGAGGAGCGTGAGGCGTTCTGCACGCTGCTCACCCGCTTCAACACGGCGCTCTCCTCGCGGATGGCGGCGCAGGGAATCTCGGGTGCGGAGACCCCTACGGCGTCCTGAGGGGTGATCCGGTCCGGGCTCTTGACCCCGGGCCGTCGCTGGCCTCATATGAAACCGGGCCCTCCGCGCGCGACCGAATCATGTGCGCCGCCGGGGCACGGTTCCTCAGGGTCGGTCAGGCGGGAGGGGCGGTGGGACGACGACGTGTGGTCCAGGACGCCCGCCGGGACCGCGAGTTCGAGGCGTTCGTCGCGGGCGCGGCCGGACGGCTGCTGCATACCGCCACGCTGCTCACCGCGGAGCCGCCGGACGAGAACCCGCGCGCGCGGCGCCTGCTGACGCTTTCCCTGGCGCACACGTACGCGTGCTGGGACCGGCTGCGTGGCGAGGACCCGTACGACCGCGCCCGCGCGTACCTGGCCACCCGCTTCTCCCGGGGGGCATGGCATCAGTACGGCGCCCTGGGCACCCTCGGCCGGTCCCGCCCCCACCCCGACAGTCCACTCGCCCGGCTGTCCCCACAGGAACGCCTGATCCTGGTACTGCGGCTGTACGAGGGAGTCGCCGAGGAACAGGCGGCGGCCCTCCTCGGTCTGCCCCGGGAACGCGTCCACGCGATCTGCGACCGGGCGACAGCGACACTGCTGCATCCACCGCGCAGAGCCGCACCGACCGTATTGGGCCCGAAGGCGGTGTCCCCGTGAACCGCCCCCAACGGGAAGCGGCCGCACGGCAGATCATGGAGCGCACGCCGGCACCGGTGCCGCCGGAGCTCTACGCGGAGGTCGTGCGCCGCGGCGGCCGCATGCTGCGACGCAGGAAAGCCGCCGTACGGCTGATGTGGCTGCTCCTGTTCGCCGCGACGGTGGCGTTCGTCGTATGGGCCCTGATGGCCCGCCCATGGGTGGAGCCGCCGTCTGAGACGACTCCCCCACTGACGGGCTGGTGAGCCCTTTCCACGCGGCCCCGGCCTGCTAGCCGAGAGCCTGCTGGAGGTCCTCGATGAGGTCGTCGACATTCTCGATGCCCACGGAGAGGCGCACGAGGTCGGCGGGAACTTCCAGAGCCGACCCCGCCACGGAGGCGTGGGTCATACGCCCCGGGTGCTCGATGAGGGACTCGACGCCGCCCAGGGACTCGCCGAGCGTGAACACCTTGGCGCGGTTGCAGACCTCGACGGCCGCCGCCTCGCCCCCCTCCACCCGGAAGGAGACCATGCCGCCGAACGCCTTCATCTGCTTGGCGGCGACCTCGTGACCGGGGTGGTCGGGCAGTCCCGGGTACAGAACACGCGTCACACGCGCGTGCCGGGTGAGCATGTCGGCGATCTTCGTGGCGTTCTCGCTGTGCCGGTCCATACGCACCGGCAGCGTCTTGGCGCCGCGCAGCACCAGCCAGGAGTCGAAGGGCCCGGCCACGGCACCCATGGCGTTCTGGTGGAAGGCCAGTTCGTCACCCAGGTCCGAGTCACCGACGATCAGCGCACCACCCACGACGTCCGAGTGGCCGCCCATGTACTTGGTCAGCGAGTGCACCACGACGTCCGCACCCAGCGACAGCGGCTGCTGCAGATACGGCGTGGCGAACGTGTTGTCCACGACGAGCTTCGCGCCGGCGTCCCGGGCGATCTGGGCGACGGCGGCGATGTCGGTGATGCCGAGCAGCGGGTTGGACGGGGTCTCCACCCAGACGACCTTGGTCTTCGGGGTGATGGCGGCCCGCACGGCACCGGCGTCGCTGGTGTCCACGACCGACCACTCCACCCCCCACCGGGCGACGACCTTCGCGAACAGCCGGAACGTGCCGCCGTACGCGTCATTGGGGATGACCACGTGGTCGCCGGGGCTGAGCAGCGTACGCAACAGGCAGTCCTCGGCCGCCAGTCCGGACGCGAACGCGAGGCCGCGGCGACCGCCCTCCAGGGCGGCGAGGTTCTCTTCGAGGGCGGTCCTGGTCGGGTTGGCGCTACGGCTGTACTCATAGCCACCGCGCAGCCCGCCCACGCCGTCCTGCTTGTAGGTCGAGACCTGGTAGATCGGCGGGACGACCGCGCCGGTCAGCGGATCGGCGGTGTTGCCCGCGTGGATCGCCAGGGTCTCGAAGTGCTGACTGATGTGCCTGTCACTCATGGGCACCGAGCGTAGCCCGCGAACGACACGGATGCGCCCGGAGTCGCACAGGGGGGCCATCCCCACGGCGCGGCAGCCGCGTACGGCGGCAAGGGGACGCGTCGGGGGGTGTCCGCCCGCAGAGTCCGGTGTCAAGAAACGGCACCTCCCGGCAGTACGCCAGCCACCGGACCGAGGACGGACACCCCCCGACGCGGCCCCGACCCACAACGAACCCGCACGCGCCACGCGAACCCCCACCGGACAGCAACAGGCCGCCGCAGGCACCTCAGGGGCGCGGGGCTGTGTCGAATGTGCGGCTACCGCCGCGTGGGCGCGACCACCCCCCACCCACCGAAACAGGCCGCCGCAGGCACCCCCGCCCAACCGCCGAGACAGGCCGCCGCAGGCACCCCCCGCCCCCCACCGAGACGGGCCGCCGCAGGCACCCCCCACCCAACCGCCGCAGGCACCCGTTGGCCAATTGTCAGCGGCGTCTGGAACGCTGGAGGCATGGAGATTCTCTGGGTCCTGATCGCGCTGCTCATGATCGGCTTCGTGCTGGTGCCGCTCATGCGGCGCAGGCGGGGCATGATCGAGCAGGTCCCGCCGGGCCACCCCGACGCCGCGGACCCGGCGAACTACGGCTTCGTACCGCAGGAAGAGCTGGACGTACGCATGCCCGGCCCCGACCAGGACCTGCTGGACGTCCTGGACCTGGTGCAGCGCACGCAGGACTACAAGGCGGCGTCCCAGCTGCTCGCCGGCACCGAGGCGGAGGGCGAGCTGCGCTGGCAGCGCGTGCAGGCCTTCGCCGGTGCCGCGTCGCTGGAGCTGCAGCAGCGCCCTGGCGGCGTCAGTGAGTCGCCGGGCGGGCAGTGGCTGCGGGTGTGGCGGACCGAGCAGCCCAAGGACGCGGGCGGAGCGGCCGTACACGCGGAGTTCCTGGTGCAGCAGGCGTGGCGGACGGCGACACCGGGCACGGACGAGTTCCGGATCATCATGGAGGAGGCGAGGTCGGCGTGCGGCGACGCGGCGCTGCTGGCCCCCGGTGACCCGATCCCGTACATCATCGAGCTGTCAGTGGCCCGCGGACTGGCCTACCCCCGCCCGGAGTTCGAGCAGCTCTGGCTGAAGATCCTGGACCGGGCCCCGGCCCACATGGGCGCGCACCTGGCGGCCCTGCACTACTGGTGCGAGAAGTGGCACGGCTCGCGCCGGCTGGCGTACGACTTCGCGGAGGCGGCGGCGGCCCGCGCCCCCCAGGGTTCCCTCCTCGCCGCCATGCCGCTCTTCGCGGTCTTCGAGCACCTGCCCGAGGTGAACCTGGTCAGCGGCTTCTACCAGAGCGAGGTCGTGACGAAGGCGATCCACGGCGCGCTGTTCGCGGTGCACGCGGCCCGCCACGACGACCCGATGCTCGCGCACGTACGCCACCTGCTCGTCTTCTTCCTGGTCCGCGGCGAGCGCTGGGCGGAGGCCATGAACCAGCTGATACACGTCGACGGCCACGTCGGCGCCCTCCCCTGGACGCTCTCCCCGGACCCGGCGGCGGAGTTCGCGGTCTACCGAGCGCTGGCGGTCGCGGGCTACGAGGCCAACGGCGGCAGCCCGGCGACGTTGCCGCACTGAGCCACACGCGCGCTGTCGGCGGCGCGGGACGGTATCCGAGGATCGGGCCGTACGTTGACGGGTGTACCGCCCACGAGGAAGGAAGCCGCCGACGGCGCGTACGTGAGTTCTGCTCCGGGCTGTTCTCAGACGGCAAGGCCACCCTCGTCACACTCGCAGCAGTGGGCAGCTTCCTCTCAGGACTGGTGGCGCTCATACCTGGCGTCGCCGCCTGAGAAGACGGGCACGGCCCCGGCAGAGCGTCAAGCCAGGTGACCTGTCCCGACTGAGTCCCGCTGCGCGCTCCCTTCCCGCACAGCGGGGCACCGCAGGTCCCGCTGAGCAAGCACGGCCCGGCTGCGGAGTCTCTGCCGGTCAGCCTCCGGCGTCCGCCGGGCCGCCTCGCGGTCAGCCCTCGGCGCGGGCGGGCAGCCGCCATCCCGGGCGAGGGAAGTGGCAGGTGTAGCCGTCCGGGTAGCGCTGCAGGTAGTCCTGGTGCTCGGGCTCGGCCTCCCAGAAGGGTCCCACCGGCTCCACCTCGGTGACGACCTTGCCCGGCCACAGGCCGGAGGCGTCCACATCCGCGATCGTGTCCTCGGCGATCCGCTTCTGCTCGTCGTCCACGTAGTAGATCGCCGAGCGGTAGCTGAGGCCGATGTCGTTGCCCTGACGGTTCCTGGTGCTCGGGTCGTGGATCTGGAAGAAGAACTCCAGGAGCGCGCGGAAGTCGGTCTTCGCGGGGTCGAAAAGGATCTCGATGGCCTCCGCGTGCGTGCCGTGGTCACGGTACGTCGCGTTCGGCACGTCACCCCCGGTGTATCCCACCCGGGTGGCCGTCACGCCCGGAAGCCTGCGGATCAGCTCTTCCATCCCCCAGAAGCATCCGCCCGCCAGCACGGCCCTCTGCGTCTGCGCAGCCATCACGGCCCTCCCATGTCTCTCTGCTCGGTCACTCGGGCTGCTCTGCCCGCACACCCACCGGCGTCCCATGCCCACCCTCCTCAACGCGCCAGGGTTCCGAGCGATTCCGGGCCCGTCCGACGGGCCGGCGACAGAGGGGCGGAGCACCGGCCGACGCAGTCGTCTCACCTGGTGGCCGGGGGGGCAGGCGCTCGGTCGTCGGGCGGCTGTCGGACCCTGCTGCTTTCATGGGGGCATGACCAGCAGAAGCGTCGTCGTCGAGCGGCGTATCGCCGCGGGCCAAGGGCCGCTGTGGGAGGCCTTGACCGACCTGGAGGACATGCCGCACGTACTCAGCGGTGTCACGCGCGTCGAGGTCCTCACGGCTGGAGCCTTCGGCGTCGGTACGCGGTGGCGGGAGACGCGGCGCATGTTCGGCAAGGAGGCCACCGAGGAGATGTGGGTGACCGCCAGCGAACCGCCCGAGCGCTATGTGGTGGAGGCCGAGTCGCACGGCACCCACTACGTCTCGGAATGGCAGCTGCGGGCGGACGGCCCGTCGGCGACGACGGTCCGGATGACGTTCACGGGCGTGGCCTCCGGCGGCGTCACCGGCCTGCTCGCCAGGATTCTGGGCGGCGTGGGCGCACGGGCGGTGAGCCGAGCCGTCGCGAAGGATCTGGACGACGTCGCCGTGGCGGTCGAGGGCCGCAGAGGCTGACCCGCACACCGTCACACCGGGCATACCCGCAACGCCAACAGACCCGCAGACCCACAGACCCGCACACCCCTGGACCTCACGCCCTACGGCGCCGCGGTCCCCGGCCCCGTAGAAGTCGCCGCCTTCGTCGCGTCCGCCCCCCAGCTGGCCAGCAGCCGCAAGGCATCCGCCGACGGCGACCCCGGCTCCGCGTGGTACGTGAGCAGGACCTGTTCGGTGCCGTCGGACAGGCGGAACGACTCGAAGTTCAAGGTCAGCTCGCCCACCAGCGGATGCCGGAGGTGTTTGACGCCGTAGCTCTTCTCCTTGACGTCGTGCGTGGCCCAGAGCCGGCGGAACTCCTCGCTCTTGAGGGAGAGTTCGCCGACGAGGGCCGACAGGAGCGGGTCGTCGGAATGGCAGCCCGCGTCCATGCGCAGATAGCTGACCATGTCGGACGCCTTCTGGTCCCACTCCACGAACAGCTCGCGGTACTCGGGCCTCAGGAACACCATCCGGGCCCAGTTCCGCTCCTTTACCGGCAGCTCCGACCAGTCACCGAAGAGCGCCGCCGCCATCCGGTTCCAGGCGAGGATGTCCGAGCGCCGGCCCGAGATGTACGCGGGCACGTGGTCGATCGAGTCCAGGAGCTGCGCCAGCGCCGGCCGCACGTGCTCCGCCCGCGCCGCCGGCTTCTTCTTGTGCTGTTTCGGCTTGGCGAGGTGCGCGAGGTGGGCGTGCTCGGCGTCGCTCAGCCGCAGCGCCCGCGCGATCGCGTCGAGGACCTCAGCCGAGACGTTCCGCCCGTTGCCCTGCTCCAGGCGCGTGTAGTACGCCACGGACACGCCGGCCAGCTGCGCCAGCTCCTCGCGCCGCAGCCCCGGCACCCGGCGCCGCCCGAAGTGCGGCAGCCCGACGTCCTCCGGCTGCAGCCGGGCGCGGCGGGTGCGCAGAAACTCGCTGAGCTCGGCACGCGGGTCCAGACCGCCACCGGGACCGGTGCCAGTGCCAGTGCCGGCGCCGGCACCGGTCCCGGTGGCGGGTCCCGTAACGGATTCGGGCTTTTCGTCCATGCCTCAAGTATTCCCGGTCGTACGCACACGAGCCTGACCCCGCCAGTGGTAGGACCGGCGGACGTACGTACAACCGAGGTCTGGGTAGCTCCGGCGCGTTCCAGCAGGCTGGTGACCGTGCCCGGACCAGAAAGCACGAAGGCAGAAGGCAGCCGGGCACGACGTGCTGATCGACATCAAGTTCGCGGGCATCTGCCACTCCGACATCCACCAGGCCCAGGAGGGCTGGGGCGAGGCGATCTTCCCGATGGTTCCCGGCCACGAGATCGCGGGCATCATCTCCGAGGTCGGCCCGGGCGTCACGAAGTACCAGGTCGGCGACCGCGTGGGCGTCGGCTGCCTGGTCGACTCCTGCCGTGAGTGCGACAACTGCAAGGCCGGCCTGGAGCAGCACTGCACCGGCGGCTCGGTCGGCACATACAACGCCGTCGGCAAGGACGGCGAGCCCACCTACGGCGGCTACTCGCAGAAGGTCGTCGTCGACGAGAACTTCGTCGTCCGCATCCCCGAGGGCCTGTCCCTGGACGTCGCCGCACCGCTGCTGTGCGCGGGCATCACCACCTACTCGCCGCTCAAGCACTGGGGCGCGGGCCCGGGCAAGAAGGTCGCCGTGATCGGCCTGGGCGGGCTCGGCCACATGGGCGTCAAGATCGCGCACGCGCTCGGCGCCGAGGTCACGGTCCTGTCGCAGTCGCTGCGCAAGAAGGACGACGGCCTGAAGCTGGGCGCCGACCACTACTACGCGACCAGTGACCCGAAGACGTTCGAGGAGCTGGCCGGCTCCTTCGACCTGATCCTCTCCACGGTGTCGGCGCCGCTGGACTTCGGCGCCTACCTCAGCCTGCTCAGGACGGGCGGCGCCCTGGTGAACGTGGGCGCCCCGGAGGAGCCCGTCGCCCTGAACCTGTTCTCGCTCATCGGCGGCAACAAGACCCTCGCCGGCTCGATGATCGGCGGCATCGCCGAGACCCAGGAGATGCTGGACTTCTGCGCCGAGCACGGCCTCGGCGCCGAGATCGAGCTGATCGGCGCGGACCAGATCAACGAGGCGTACGAGCGGGTGCAGAACAGCGATGTGCGGTACCGGTTCGTGATCGACACGGCGACGATCTGACACAGCGACGACCTGACGTGGCGACGCCCGACGCCGACGGCCTGAGCGGCCGGCCGCGTCACCGCAGACCGAGGGCCCCGGAGCCGCACTGCTCCGGGGCCCTCAGCGCGTCGCCGTACGGCGCCCCAGGAGCCAGAGCAGATACGGCCCGCCGACCAGCGCGGTGAGCGCGCCGACCGGGATCTCCAGCGGGGGCAGGAGGTTACGGGCCGCGAGATCGGCGGCGACCAGGACGACCGCGCCCGTCAACGCCGCGTTGAGGATCGGGAGTTGGGGCGTGCGGGTGAGTCGCCGGGCCAGCTGCGGCGCGGTCAGTGCCACGAACCCGATCGGCCCCGCGGCCCCGGTCGCCACGGCGGCGAGGACCTCGCCGAGAACGGTGAGCCCGAGCCGCACCCGGTCCACCCGTACGCCGAGTCCGGCCGCGGTCTCGGGATCGAGCCCGAGCGGCCGCAGCGCCCGGCTCGCCCACAGCAGGGCGGGCAGGGCGGACCAGTACGACGACCAGCGGCTCCGCCTGCTCCCACCCGCGCCCGTTGAGGCTCCCGGTCAGCCACAGCTTGACCTGCTCGGCGGCCTCCGGTTCGGTGTCGGTGAGATAGAGCTGCACCACGGCCGACAGCGCGACACCGATACCGACGCCGGTCAGCACGAACCTGCTCGGCTGCATGCCGCCCACGACTGCACGCACGACGATCCGCGACTACGAGACGACCACTAAGGTGAGCCTTACCTTAACCCGGTCGATCGAATCCGGAGCGGTCGGCTCCGGGAGGCCCAGTACCGGAGGAGTAGGGCCACCCCCTCCTCAGGACCGATGTGCCGCGCGGCGGCCCCTGCCTAGCGTGAGGTCAGGAGCCCGACCGAACCGTGCACACGAGGAGGCAGCCCCGATGACCGTCCAGCTCAACCACACCATCGTCGCCGCGCACAACAAGAAGGCGTCGGCCCGGTTTCTCGCCGACATCCTGGGCCTGGAGGTGAGCCCGCAGTACGGCCCGTTCATGCCGGTCGAGATCCCCAACGGTGTGACCCTGGACTACATGGACGCGCCCGACACCATCACGCCGCAGCATTACGCGTTCCTGGTGTCGGAGGACGACTTCGACACGATCTTCGGCCGGATCCGGGAGGCCGGCCTGACGTACTGGGCCGACCCGCACCACCGCCGCGCCGGCGAGATCAACCACAACGACGGCGGCCGCGGCACGTACTTCGAGGACCCGAACGGCCACAACCTGGAGATCCTGACAAGGCCGTACGGCAGCGGCGGCTGACGCCGGCCCGTCATCCCCGGTACGGCGGTGCGGCACCCCAGTTCCACCGCGGCACCGGCTGCTCCGCAGGCGGTACCGCGTCCGGTCCCGAGAAGTACACCGCCAGCCGCGTCCCCCACTCCACGTACGCCAGGAACGCCGAGCGGAACTCCGCGTCCGTCGGCAGGCCCGCCTCGTCCGCGGCGTCCTGGACGAGGTTGATCCAGCGGCGGCGCTGGGGCTCGGTGATGCCGCGGCCCATGTGCTTGGCGACCATGTGGCCGTGACCGCCCTGGGTCTCCGAGTAGGCGGGCGGGCCGCCGAAGACCTCGCCGAGCCAGAGGGCCACGTGCTCCGCGTGGGCCGGGTCCAGACCCGCGAAGAGCGGGGCCAGCAGGTCGTCCTTGAGAACCTTGTCGTAGAAGACCGACGTCAGGCGGGCGAAGGCCTCCGCACCGCCCGCCCAGGCGTACAGGGTGGGCACCGACGCGCCCGCGCCACGGACCACCGTCGGCTTGTAGTGGCGCATCTCCTGGATGTAGGGGATGTACGGGCGGATCTCGGCGAGGAAGTCGGGGAACAGCTCCGACTCGCGGAAGCCCTCCATGTGGTCCCGCGTCGATGTCCAGGTGATCCGCAGGACGTAGTGCTCGAAGTCCTCCTCGCAGCGGGCCAGTTCGTAGTCGACGCAGTGCGGGGACGCGGCCAGCTGGGCCGCGGCGCGGGTGTAGGCGGCCAGGAACTCCGCCGACTGCTGCTCGGGGATGTGGTACCGGATGTATTCCACCGTGTGAGCCGTCATGGCCTCACGGAAACACGAACGCCCGCCGGAAGCTGCACTTCCGGCGGGCGGTTCGCTCACGGCCTATTTCACGTCGTACGGGCTACTTCACGTCGTACGGGCTACTTCACGTCGTACGGGCTGCTTCCCGTCGTACGGCCTACTTCCCGTAGTACGCGTTGTAGATCGAGATCGTCGACTTGTTGCCCTTCTTGTCGGCGATCTTGGCGTGGAAGGAGACGGCCTTCCCCTTCGCCGGGTTCTTCACGGTGATCTTGCCGTTCCTGACCTCGAGCTTCTTCCAGGTCTGGCCGTAGTCGTACGACACGTACACGTGCAGCGACTTCAGGTTGCTGCCCGCGGCCGCGCCCACGACGGTGACCGGGAACGTCACCTTCCTGTCGGCCTCGACCCGGCTGTCCAGGCCCGTCTTGGCGTTGAAGCGGACCGCGGAGGCCGGGAGCATGACCTGGTCGGTGGACGGCTTCTTGGAGCGGAAGGTCCAGCTCGCGTCGATCCGGGTGGAGGCCGCCGCGACCTTGACGCTCCGCTTGACCGAGGTCGTCAGCTTGTACTCGGCGTCCCCGGCCGGGACGTCGAAGGGCTCACCGAACAGCGGGTCGCTGTTGGTGCCGATCTTGGTGCCGTTGCGGTACAGGTTGGTGGTCACCGCGGTGAACTCGGACGTGCCCGCGTGCTTGTTGGCGTCGGCGACCAGCGGCAGTGAGCCGTAGATCTGGTTGCCCTCGCGGAACAGGCCCAGGTCCTTGTTGAGGTGCGGGCCGAAGACCGCCGTGTTGAAGGTCTTCGCGTAGCTCTGGCCCGCCTTGAAGGTCTGCGGAGTGCCCAGCGTGTAGAACGCGTCGACGATCGGGAAGCCGTCCGCGTCCTGGCCGGCACGCTGCTCGAAGTCGAACGTCCACTGGACCTTCTCCGACGTCGACAGGTACACCGTCCGCGAGCCCGGCAGCTTCTGCTCGACCGGCGTGGTGAACACGACGTCCGTGGGGAAGACCCCCACCGGCATCAGCACCCCGGTCTTGCCCGGAGCCGCGGCACCCAGGTTGTTCTTCACCTTGGCCAGCTCGCCCGCCTTGAAGTGGCGGACCTTGTCGCCCTGGATCTTCTTGACCTTGGCGGTGGTGGCGACGTCGTACTCGGTGCCGGCGCCCTTGGTCCACTGTCCGTTCCAGGTCTGGGTGAGACCGCTCGCGATCTCCGGGCCCAGATGCGCCAGCCGCAGGTTGGCGTAGGAGTCGAGACCGACGCCGACGCCGACGCCCGCCGCGTCGTAGTAGTAGTTCGTGCTGGCGAGCACCTGCTTGGCCTGGGCGTCCGGCACCGTGATGTCGGCCGACCTGGTCCTACGGGCGTCGACCGTCACCGAGGTGTTCTTGGTGACGCTCAGCTTCGGCTGGACCAGCCAGTCCAGGCCGCCCTCCAGGTTCACCCAGTCCTTGGCGATCCAGGCGTCCAGCAGATACGTGCCCTTGGGCAGCCGCATCTTCGTGCTGCCGGACTCGGCGAGCGGCACCTGGTAGCCCCGGTCCTTCGCCAGACCGGAGTAGCCGAACAGGTCCGTGATGTACTCCGGAGCCGGCTTGCCGTCCTTGCCGATGTGCTGGACGGTGACGTCGTATGACTCGATCTCGCGCTGTACCGCGGCGGCCGTGCGGACGCTCTGCCCGTCGCCCGTCGCCGTCACATACGCGGAGTAGGTGCCGTCGACCGTGCCGCCCAGCCTGGTGTCGACGGTGAAGTCGACGGAGGCCTTGCCGCCCGCCGGGACCGTCACCTTCGTCGCGCCGAGCTTGAAGAAGCCCGCGGGAGCCGCCTGGCCGTTGGGGTTGGTGGCCGTCGCGGCCAGCGTGAGCGTGACGTCCTTCGTACCGAGGTTGCGGTACGTCAGCTCCTTGCCGACCGGCTTGTCGTCGGTGTGCGGCCACTGCTGCGTGCCGAAGCTCACCGACGCCGGGTCGGCGATCACGGTCTGCTTGATGGCCTTGTCGACCTGGATCCGGCCGGAACCCTGCTGGAACGGCGTGTACTTGCCGCCCTTGGTGGAACCGGTCAGGGCGCCCTTAAGTTCGAGGTACGTCCAGTCCGGGTGCTGCTGCTTGAGGATCGCCGCCGCGCCCGCGACATGCGGGGTCGCCATCGACGTACCGTCGATGGTCAGGTAGCCGGGCGGGTTCTCGCCGACCTCCTGCTCGATGAGGCTGCCCTTGGCGGACGCGGCCGTGATGGCCACGCCCGGCGCGGTCACGTCGGGCTTGATCGCGCCGTCGCCGAGCCGCGGGCCGGTGCTGGAGAAGGGCGCGAGGACGTCCTTGTCGTCGACGGCACCGACCGTGAGCGCGGCGTCCGCGCTGCCGGGCGAACCGACCGACTCCGGCCCGGAGTTGCCCGCCGCGATCGCGAACAGGATCCCCTTCTCGGCGGACAGCTTGTTGACCGCCGCCTCCAGCGGGTCGATCTCCGGGGTGTCGCCGGCGCCCAGACTCATGTTGACGATCTGGGCGCCCTGCTCGGCGGCCCACTCCATGCCGGCGAGGATGCCGGAGTCGTCACCGGAGCCGGTGTCGTCGAGGACCTTGCCGGCGAGGATGTCGGCGCCGGGCGCCACACCCTTGTACTTGCCGCCGGACTTGGCGCCGGTGCCGGCCGCGATGGACGCGACGTGCGTGCCGTGGCCGACCTTGTCGTCCGTGGTGGCGGCGGGGGTGAAGTTCTTGGCCGCGATCACCTGGTCCTTGAGGTCCGGGTGGGTGGCGTCGACGCCGGTGTCCAGGACGGCGATCTTGACGCCCTTGCCGTCGTAGCCGGCCGACCACGCCTTGGGGGCGCCGATCTGCGCCACGGACTTGTCGAGGCTGGCCTTGCGGACGCCGTCGAGCCAGACGTGCGCGATGCCTGAGGCCGTCCGGTCGCCGTTGGTGAGCGCGTCCCACAGTTCGGGCGTGTCCTGGTGCGGGGTCTGCACCGCGTCCGCGTTCAGGGACTTCAGGGTCCGGCGGAGCTTGCCCGCGTCACGGACGTCGGCCTTGGCGCCGGCGGCTCCGCCCCGGTAGCCGACGATGACCTTCAGGCCCTTGGCCTGGGAGGTGCGGGTCGCCGACTTGTTGAGCTCGGTGATGTCGAACAGCCGCTGGTCGAGCTTGCCGCCGGCGACCAGCCGCGCCGCGTCGGCCGGGATCACGAGCGTGTGCCCGCCCGTCTTCCGGATCTTCACGGGTATGTGCTCGCGTCCCTTCGCCCGCTCCAGGCCGACCACACGGCCCTTGGAGTCGACGGACACCCGGTCACCCGTGATCAGGGTGATGCGGTGGGGGGACGTGAGCGAATCAGCGGCGCCCGACGGGCGCTGCTCGGGTTCGGCCGACGCCGGGCTGGTCATTCCCGCGGCGAGGGCGACGGCGGCCGCCGTGGCGACAGAGGCCGCGCATACTCTTTTGACTTGTCTGCGCAAGTTTCCCCCTTGCAGAAGGTCCGGGCGAATTCCCGTTCGCCCGGCCGGGGGAGGTCACGTACGCATGCGCGTCACCCCCCGGAATAGGCAGTATGCCGAGGGGTGATCAGGCACCTCAATACATGAGAAGAAGGTAAGAAGCGCGCTGGCGGACTGTTACGAGACGGCGCGAACTCCGTTACGCAGTCGTCGGGTTACGCCCCCGCGTTCTCCTTGACACTGATGCGCCCCTTGCGGATGGTCGCCACCCGCGGGGCCTTTTTCGCGATCGCCGAGTCGTGGGTGACCATGATGAAAGTCAACCCGAGTTCCTTCCACATGCGTTCGAGTACGTCCATGATTTCGTCGCGCATCGATTCGTCGAGGTTTCCGGTGGGTTCGTCGGCGAGCAGCACCTTGGGTTGCTTGACGAGTGCGCGGGCGATGGCGACGCGCTGCTGCTGTCCGCCGGACATCTCGGACGGCAGATGTCCGAGCCGCTCCCCCAGCCCGACGGAGTTCAGCGCTTGGGCGGCCCGCTCGCGCCGCTCCTTCGCCTTGACGCCGAGGGGGACGAGGGCGGTCTCGACGTTCTCCTGGGCGGTGAGGGTGGGGATGAGGTTGAAGGACTGGAAGACGAAGCCGATGTTCTCGCTGCGGACCTTTGTCAGGCGGGCTTCGGAGAGCTTGGCCAAGTCGGTGCCGTCCAGGACGACTTCACCTGCGGTGGGCCGGTCGAGGCCGCCGAGCATCTGGAGGAGGGTGGACTTGCCGCCGCCGGTGGGGCCCTGGATGACGAGGCGGTCCCCGTCGGCGATGGTGAGGTCGACTCCGTCGAGGGCGTGGACTGTGTCCTTGCCTCGGGTGTAGCGCTTGGTGACGTTTCTGAGGTCGTACATGGTGGGTGCTCCCGGGTGGGGTGGAGTCGGGCAGGGTGAGGTTCGGGGGTAGTTCGCATCGGTTTCGGCTGCGGGTGCGTGGGGGCTGGTCGCGCAGTTCCCCGCGCCCCTATGGGGTTGCAGGCCCGTCGGTCGTAGCTGCGGGGCGTCGCAATTCACTTCGGCTGCGGGTACATGGGGGCTGAGCGCGCAGCTCCCCGCGCCCCTAAGGGGGTTGCAGGCCCGCCGGTCGTAGCTGCGGGGCGTCGCAATTCACTTCGGCTGCGGGTGCATGGCGGCTGAGCGCGCAGCTCCCCGCGCCCCTAAGGGGGTTGCAGGCCCGCCGGTCGTAGCTGCGGGGCGTCGCAATTCACTTCGGCTGCGGGTGCATGGCGGCTGAGCGCGCAGTTCCCCGCGCCCCCGAGGGGGTTGCGGGTCCGTCGGCTATAGCTGCGGGGCGGTGCGCTTGCCTGGCTGGCTGTGTGGTCGGCGGGGCTGCAACCCCCAGGGGCGCGGGGAACTGCGCGACCAGCCCCCCACCACCCGCAGCCGAAGTCCCCCCGCCCTACTCGACGCGCCGCAGTGCGTCGGCCGGGCGGAGTCGGGAGGCGCGCCAGCCGCCGAAGGCGCCTGCTATGAGCCCGCCCGTCACCGCGAGGCCGACCGCGAGGGCAACCGTCGTGAGGCTGACCGGCGCGGTCAGGGCGACGTCCAGCGTCGTGGACGCCGTCTGCCGACCAGGGCCGCCCCCGAAGCCGCCACCCCCCGGGCCGCCGCCCGTGCCGCCCCCGCCGCCCAACTGAGCCTGCAGCGTCGGGCTGATCGCGGTCACGACGTACGCCCCGGCGAGCCCGATCGCGATACCCAGCGCACCGCCGAGCAGCCCGTTGACGATCGCCTCGCCGACCACCTGCCGGGTCACCCGCCCCGACTTCCACCCCAGCGCCTTCAGCGTGCCGAACTCCCGCACCCGGCGCGAGACGGCCGAGGAGGTGAGCAGACCGGCGACCAGGAACGCCGCCACCAGCACCGCGATGGACAGCCACTTGCCCACGCTCGTCGCCAGCGAGGACGCCGTGGACAGGGAGCCGGACACCGTGTCCGCGAGGTCCGCCGAGGTCGTCACCGTCGTACCGGAGATGTTCTTCTGGATCGTCGACTTGACGGAGTCGATCCGCTGGGAGTCGGTCGCCTTGACGTAGATCGTGGTGACCTTGTCCTTGGCGTCGGCGAGCGTCTGCGCCTGCTTCAGCGGGATGTAGAGGTTGGCCGCCGCGTCCCCGCTGTCGGGCGTGGCGATGCCGATCACCTTGAACTTGGTGCCCTTGATGGTGACCGTCGAGCCGACCTTGAGCTTCTTCTCCTTGGCGTAGGAGGTGTCGGCCACGACCATCTTGGCGTTGGTCTCCGTCGTCTTGAACGTACGGCCGCTGGTGATCTTCGACGAGGTCAGCGGGCCGAGCGCCGGCTTGGTGACGTCGGCGCCGTAGACGGAGTAGTTGTTGACGTCGAAGTCGGCGCCCCCGCCGCGTACTTCGCCCTGCGGCTGCTGTCCCGTGCCGCCACCGCCCTGGCCGGGGCCGCCGCCCTGCTGGCCACCGGTGCTCTGGTCCTGCTGGAACTGACCCCGCGTGAACTGCCCGCTGACCTTGACGACCTGAAGGCTCAGTCCGCCGACGGCGTCCGAAACACCGTCCTGCGAGCCGACCTTGGTGACGGTCGAGCTCGCGAGCGTCTGGAAGCCCTGGACCATGACGCGGTCGGTGGACTGCTCCTCGTCGGAGCCGTCGTCCCGCGCGTCGAACTGGAAGCGCGGCCGCTCGGAGCTGTTCGCGGCCGGCTCGGCGGCCTTGGTGACGGTCATGTCCGTGCCCAGGCCGTACAGGGACTGCAGGACCTTGTCCTGGGCCTTGCTCATGCCGGAGGACACGGAGGTGACCACGATGACCAGCGCGATACCCAGCGCGAGTCCGGAGGCGACGACGAGGGCCGCCTTTCTGCGGCGGCGCAGCTCGCGCCTCAGGTAGGTGAAGAACATGCGCCGCAAGCTAGGGACGGCGCGTGATGAAGGGATAAGGCCGGAATAAGAGGAGGATGAGAAGGCTGAGACCGGCCTCGGAAACACCGATGCCGCCCCTGAGGGCGGCATCGGCTCTGTATGAGGGAGCTGTGGGGCGACTGTGCCCGGCGGGTCGGTCAGACCGCCGAACCGGCCTTCCACTGCGCCCAGTCCATGTTCCAGCCGTTGAGGCCGTTGTCCGGGGCGATGGTCTTGTCTCCGGTGTTCTGGACGACCACGACGTCACCGACGATGGAGTTGTTGTAGAACCAGTAGCCCGCGGTGCCCTTGTCGTTGGCGCCCTTGGTGTCGGACAGGCCCACGCAGCCGTGGCTGGTGTTCACGCTGCCGAAGATGGACTTGGCGCCCCAGTAGTTGCCGTGCACGAAGGTGCCGGAGGTGGACAGGCGGATGGCGTGCGGCACGTCCTTGATGTCGTACTCGCCCTTGCCGTCGTCGTCCGTGAAGCCGACGGTCGCGCCGTTCATGCGCGTCTCCTTGAACTTCTCGGACATGACCATGATGCCTTCGTAGGTCTTGTTGTCCGGCGAACCCGCGGAGATCGGGATCGTCTTGATGGTCTTGCCGTCCTGCGTGACCTTCATCTGCTTGGTCTTCGCGTCGACGTACGAGATCTGGTTGCGGCCGATCTTGAAGGTGACCGTCTTCTCCTGGACGCCGTAGACACCCTCGGCGCCCTCGACGCCGTCCAGGGCCATCTTGAGGGTGACGGTCGAGCCGCCCTTCCAGTACTCGTCGGGCCGGCAGTCCATGCGGGTGTCGTTGAACCAGTGGCAGACCACTTCCTGGCCGCTGGTGCTGGAGACGGTGATGCCCTTCTGGACGGCCGCCTTGTTGGTGATCGACTTGTCGAAGTTGATCGACACGGGCATACCGACGCCGACGGTGGAGCCGTCCTCCGGCGTGAAGTAGCCGAGGAAGCTGTTGTTCGGGGAGACCGTGGTGAAGGAGGCGTTCTCGTGGGCCTCCAGGCCCTTGGAGTCCTTCGCGGTCACGGCGACCTTGTAGGTCGTCGAGCGCTCCAGCTGGGCGCTGGGCTTCCAGCTGGTCCTGTCCGCGGATATCTCGCCCTCGACCGCGGCGCCCTCGGCGGTCGTCATCGTCACCTCGGTGAGCGTGCCCTTGCTCACGGTGACGGCGGCGGAGTTGTTGATGGAGGCGTTGTCGGTGCCGTCCTCGGGCGTGATCTTGATCTGCGCCGCGGAGGTCTTCTTCGCCGCCGCCTCGTCGACCTTGGACTGCGAGGTGTCGCCGCCGTCGCTGCCGGAGGCGTTGTCGTCGCCGCCGGAGCAGGCCGAGAGCACCAGGACACCGCCGAGCAGCGCGGACGCGACCGTCAGGCCCTTGCGCCGCTTACTGTTCGTCATCACACGCTTCTCCATCTGTTCCCGAATCCCCAAAACCCCGAGAGTCCCCGTCAAGGATCTTCAACGCTACGACCGGTTCGTCCCGTTCCACATCGCTTGCATGTGTGGGGCACACCACGTCCGCCGAGGCGGGTGGTGCGGGTGCGGTCAGTGCGCCCCATGAGACGACGAAACCCCGGGCAGCGGTTGCCGCCCGGGGTCACGATTTCCCCAAGACGCCTCAGCCGGCCCGTTCGGCCTCTTCGCCGTCGAAGTCCTCCTCGCCATCATCCTCGTCGAGGTCCCACTCGGGCGAATCCGGGTCGTACTCGATGTGCTCGCTGGACCAGGAGGCCTGGGCGAGTTCGACCCCCGGTACCTCGCTGACCAGGTCGAACGGATCAACCAGATACGCGAGGGCCTCCGCAGTGTCTTCCGTCACAGCGGCCTCGGCGTGGGTCCGCTCGTCGGCCGGCATGGTGGCGTCGGCGGCGATCCGGCGCAGCGCGGCCTTGGTGACGGCGTCCTGGTCGTCCACTTCGAGGACGAGCTCCACGCGAAGCCGTACAAAACGTGATGTTTCTCGTGTACTCATGCCCGGAGCGTACGGCGGTTTTCTCCCGTGACTTTCCCGTGACCCGCGACTTTCACTAACATCGCCCCACACGGCCAATTCGCCAGCGCCACAAGGGGATCGATATTCCGTGTCCGCCGCTCACCGATCGTCGTCCACCGCACGCCGATCGCTGCTGACCGCCACCGCCGCGGGAGCCCTGCTGGGCGCCCTGTGGTTCGTGCCCTCCGCGAACGCGACGGGCGGGGAACCGGCGAGAACAGCGCCTTCGGCGACCCCCTCGGCCCAGGTCACCCAGCAGGCGCGGGCCGCGTCCGAGAGCGCGGACGACACCACCGGGGACGGCACCCGGCTCGCCGACACCGGAAGCTTCGACACCACGCCGTACATCGTGGGCGGGACCGCCTCCCTCGCGCTGGGCGCGGGCTTCGTCGCGTATTCGGTGCGTCGCGAACGTCTCGGATTTTGAATTAACTTGACGCTCGCTTCACCTGGGCTTCATAGTCCGCCCATGAAGAGATCATCGGGCGTGCGTGTAGCCGCCACGGTTGCCGTGAGCGCGCTGTCGCTCGCCCTTGTCACGGGCTGCGGGGGTGACTCCGGCGGTTCCGACGCGAAGGCGCTCAGCGCCGCGGAGTTGAAGAAGTCGATCATCGTTCAGGGCGATGTCGAGGGACACAAGGTCTCGGCGGTCGACGCCAAGAAGCTCCCCGCCGCCAAGAGCGTCATCCGTGGGGACGAGAAGTGCAAGCCCCTCACCT
Source organism: Streptomyces sp. V4I8 (assembly GCF_041261225.1). Taxonomy (GTDB): domain Bacteria; phylum Actinomycetota; class Actinomycetes; order Streptomycetales; family Streptomycetaceae; genus Streptomyces. The sequence goes on along the minus strand of NZ_JBGCCN010000001.1, from coordinate 6,435,177 downwards.
ACGTCATGAGCGGCCTCGCACCGGGCGACGCGGCCGTTGAGACGAGGACGACGGCCACGGAGGAGAAGAAGCCCACGGACGCCGCCTCCAAGTCCCTGGACGAGCTGTCCGAAGGACAGGTCGAGGACGCGCTCAACGCCTCGATGAGCGTCAACGTCACCGTCGTGGGCCTCTCGTCCTACGACGGCGACGGAGCCGAGCAGGCGATCAAGTCCGTCTCCGACGCGGTCGAGAACTGCGCCGGCGGCTTCTCCGCGGGGGACAAGGCCGAAGAGGGCGAGTTCACCAAGGTCGCCGCCGAAAAGGGCTCGGGCTCCGGTGACGACTCGGTGGCGTTCGCCGTGACCTCGGACTTGGAGGACGGCGAGACCGGCCAGGTGCACGCCGAGGTCGTCCGCCACGGAAACACCGTCGCGACGTACTACACGATGAACCTCGGCGCGTTGATGACCGGCAAGGCCTACTCGGTCCCGGCCGCCGTGATCGAGGCCCAGGGCGCCAAGCTGAAGTAACCACCCCCGGGGCCCTGTCCACCGTATGCCTCATACCGTGGACAGGGCCCCTGTCGTGTCACTGAAGCGGCCCGGTGACCTTCTCCGCCGCGGCGACCAACTCCCCCGCGCGCACGAACGCGTCGGCCGCGGCGAGGTCGGGTGCCAGGAACCGGTCCGGACCGGCGCCCTGGACCCCGGCGGCCCGTACGGCATCGATGACCGCCCGCGAGGCCGGCGCCGGCGTGAGCCCCTCCCGCAACTCGATGGCACGGGTGGCGGCGTAGAGCTCGACCGCCAGCACACGCGTGAGGTTGTCCACGGCCGTACGCAGCTTGCGGGCGGCGGACCAGCCCATGGAGACGTGGTCCTCCTGCATGGCCGAGGACGGGATCGAGTCGGCGGAGGCGGGCACGGCCAGCCGCTTCAACTCGCTCACCAGGGCGGCCTGCGTGTACTGGGCGATCATCAGCCCCGAGTCCACTCCGGCGTCGTCGGCCAGGAAGGGCGGCAGCCCGTGGCTGCGGTTCTTGTCGAGCAGCCGGTCGGTACGCCGCTCGGCGATGGAGGCCAGGTCGGCGACGGCGATGGCGAGGAAGTCGAGCACGTAGGCGACGGGCGCCCCGTGGAAGTTGCCGTTGGACTCGACCCGCCCGTCCGGCAGCACGACGGGGTTGTCGACCGCCGACGCCAGCTCCCGCTCGGCGACGAGCCGTGCGTGCGCCATGGTGTCCCGCCCGGCACCGGCGACCTGCGGAGCACACCGCACCGAGTACGCGTCCTGGACGCGGGGCGCGTCGTCCTGGTGATGCCCGGTCAGTCCCGAACCCTTCAGCACGGCCAGCATGTTGGCGGCGGAGGCGCCCTGCCCCGGGTGCGGCCGGATGGCATGCAGCTCGGGTGCCAGCACCTTGTCGGTCCCGAGGAGCCCTTCGAGGCTCAGCGCGGCGGTGACGTCGGCGGACTTGTACAGCATGTCGAGGTCGGCGAGGGCCATGATCAGCATGCCGAGCATGCCGTCGGTGCCGTTGAGGAGGGCGAGCCCCTCCTTCTCACGCAGCTCGACCGGCGCGATGCCGTGCGCGGCGAGCAGCTCACCGGCGGGCCGCACGGTCCCGTCCGGGCCCTCCGCGTCGCCCTCCCCCATGAGCGTGAGGGCACAGTGCGAAAGAGGGGCGAGGTCGCCGGAGCAGCCGAGGGAGCCGTACTCGTGGACGACGGGCGTGATCCCGGCGTTGAGGATGTCGGCCATGGTCTGCGCGACCGCAGGCCGTACGCCCGTGTGCCCCGAGCAGACGGTCTTGAGCCGCAGGAACATCAGGGCCCGTACGACCTCCCGCTCCACCCGCGGCCCCATCCCCGCCGCGTGCGAGCGCACGATGTTGCGCTGCAGCTGGGCCCGCAGCTCCTGGCTGATGTGCCGGGTCGCCAGGGCGCCGAAGCCGGTGGAGACGCCGTAGACGGGGTCGGGCTTGGCCGCCAGCGCCTCCACGATCTCCCGGGCCGCCCCGAGCGCCGCGACGGCCTCCGCCGAGAGCTCGATCCGGGCGCCGCCGCGCGCCACGGCGAGAACGTCGGACGCGGTGACCCCGGACGTCCCCACCACCACAGTGTGCATATCCATATTCAGGAGCGTACGCAGTGAAGACGAAGATGTCACTAGTGGGTGGGCGGTACACCCCTTACAACCCCAGGCATGCCGGCCCGTCCGGCGTTTGAGGACGAGGCCCTTCGGGCCGAAGCGCACCGGGCCCGCACCGGCGCGACCGCCGTCACGGCAGACGGCCCCGGAACCGGCGCCGCTCCCCGGTCTCCTCCCCGAACGGCTCGTCGGCGAGCCGCACGACCGGATCGTCCGGCCCCTCCCGCCCCGCCACCACAGGCCGACCGGCCCGCACCGCCTTGGCCTGGTACTGCGCGGCATCAGCGAGCCGGAACAACCGCCGCGCAGACCGCACCACCCCGATCGGATCCTCAGTCGAGGCAACCCCGCACGCGACCCCCTCCCCCAGCTCCAACTCCCCCGCCCGACGGCACAGTTCATCAGCGGCCTTCACGACGTCATCGGCAGGCGGCCCGACCGCGAGCAGACAGAACTCGTCCCCACCGAGCCGCGCGGCAAGCGCGCCCGGCAGCATGGCACCGCACACCGACAGCACCGACCCGAACCGCTCCAGCAGCCGGTCGCCCACCGCATGCCCCTGGGTGTCGTTGACCCGCTTGAGCCCGTTGAGGTCGCAGACGACCAGACTGACCACGACCCCCTGGTCGCGATGGCGCTCGACGGCCTCCTCCAACCGCACATCGACGGCACGCCGGTTCGCGAGCCCGGTGAGCGCATCGGTGAACGCCAGCCGCCGGGCCTCCTCCAGCCGCTCGCTCTGCGCGAGCCCGGCGGCCACGACGGAGGCGAGCACGGTGGCGAAGTCGGCGTCCCCCCGGTCGAAGACGGGCGAACCGGCCGGACGGGCGACGTAGAGCTCCCCCCACGCCCGCCCGTTCATCACGAGCGGCGCGACGACACAGCACCCCCGCCCGCGCCGCCGGAGGGCGGCGACCCGCTGATGGCAGTACCCGGGATGCCCGGTGGCGGGACCGTCGGCCGTCTCCACCCAGGCGTTGGGCTCACCCCCGGCGGCCCACCGCTCGTGCAGGAACTCGGCGATCTCCGGGAACTGATGCACCGGGTAGGCCTCGTCCGCCGGAAACTCCTCCTCCCCCTCGGCGCGGTCCCCCACGTTCACGAGCACCCGCAACCGCCCGAGCTCCCGCTCCCACACCGACAGCGCGGCAAAACTCCCGGCCAACGCCCGACACGCCCCGAGCGCCGCCGCCCGCCAGGACTCACGCGGGGTGTGCGCCGACGCCATCCCCTGCGCCAACGCCACCACGGCCGCGAGCCGTCTGTCCTCACCCATCACTCCAGGCTAGGGAGCTTTGGGATGAAACGGGACATTGATGCGGCGAACAGGTGCCGCAGCCGAACCGGAGCGGCCTCACCAGGACCCAGGGGACGCACCATCCCCCAGGGACGCACCATCCCCACCCCCGGCACCCGGCACCCGGCACCCGGCACCCGGCACCCGGCACCCGGCACCCGGCACGCAACTCTCGGCCCGGCACCCCAGCTACTCGGCCTCGCCCACTCGCCCCATCACCCTCGGCCTCTCACCCCGGCCCTCGGCACCCGGCACCCGGCACCCGGCACCGAAGTCCCGGCACCCGACTCTCGGCCCCGGCACCCCGGCACCCCTGCACCCCTGCACCCCTGCACCCCGACATCCCGGCCACCCAGCTACTCAGCCTCGCCACTCGCCCCCTGACCCTCGGCCCCTCGCCCTCGGCCCCTCACCCCAGCCCCTCACTCCCCCGGCCACGCAGGCTTCCGCTTCTCGTTGAACGCGGCCACCCCCTCCGCCCGGTCCCCCGAGAACGCCGTCGCCCGCCAAGCCGCGTCCTCGACCTCCAGCCCGGCCCGCAGATCCATCCCGTGTCCCAAGCGCAGCGCCCGCTTGGCGTTCCGCAGCCCCACAGGCGAGTTCGCGGCGATCCGGGCCCCCATGGCCAGCGCCTCCTCCCGGTCCCGCCCCTCCTCCACCAGCTCATCGACCAGCCCCAGCTCCCGGGCCTCGACGGCCTCGACCCGCCGCGCCGTGAAGATCAGCTCCGCAGCCCGAGCCGCCCCCACCCGCCGCGGCAGCAACTGCGTGCCTCCACCGCCCGGGATCACCCCGACCGACACCTCGGGCAGCCCCACCACGGCCGTGCGGTCGGCCACGATCACGTCGCACGACAACGCCAGCTCGAAGCCGCCCCCCAGCGCGAAGCCGTGCACCGCCGCGATCGTCGGCACCGGCAGCTCCAGCACACCCGTGTAGGCCCCGCGCGCCACGGGACGCTGCCGCACCAGATCCGCGTCGCTGAACGAATTCCGCTCCTTCAGATCCGCCCCGACACAGAACGCCCGCTCGTGGGTCGAGGTCAGCACCACCACCCGTACGTCACGGTCCGCACCGAGCGCCGCACACGCCCCCGCGATCGAACGGGCCATCTCCGTCGACACGGCGTTCATGGCCTTGGGCCGGTCGAGGACGAGCTCCGCGACATGCCCGGCTCCCCCGTCACCGTGTCGCCGCACCAGCACGAACTCCCCGTACCGCTCCTCACTCATGGCACCCTCCGGTTAACGCGGGTTAACAACACTCGTCCCGATCATCTCAGCCGGACCCCGCCGGGGAAAGGCCGGTCCCGACACCCCGTTCGAGTGACATCCCGCCCAACTCCCGCCCAACCGCCGACGACAGCGCATAACGTGCGCGAGCCACGGCGCGTCGGGGGCGCGAGCGGGCTGGGAGGGGTCGTGATGAGCGGGACAAGGGAAACAGCGGCGAGAACCGGGGCGGAGACCGGACCGGTCGGTGAGGACGGACAGACCACCAGCCGCCTCTTCGGCCCCCGCGGCCGCCACCGGCGCCCCCGCCCCCGCAAGGTCCTCCTGGCGGCGGGCGGCCTGGCCCTGGCGGCCGGCGCACTGAGCCTCGTACGCCTGACCCCCGACGCCGAAGTGGCCGGCCTGGGCGCAACGGAGACGGAGCCCGCCACGGACTCCGGCACGGACACGACCACCGCCACGGACCGCTCGGCGAACGCCGCCGCCACCGTCCCGACCCCCGCCCCGAAGGCGAGCCCGTCCGCCACCACCGTCATGGGCGGCCTGAACGCGACACCGACAACGACCACGATCGTCGTACCGACACCGAACACCACAGCGCCACCAGCCCCCGGCACGCCGCCGGCAGACACCCCGGCACACCCGTCCGCACCCCGCCCGCCGACGCAGACCAGCCAGACACCCCAACCGGCGACCCCGCCCCCCGGCCGACCCACGCCAAATCCCCCGGAGCCACAGCCGGATCACCCCGACGAGGACTCAGTCTGCGTCCCGGTCATCGGCCTGTGCGTAGACCGCTTGACCGACGGCGACTAGAAACGCCGTATGCGTCTCCGCCGCGTGGGCGCGACCAGCCGGCGCTCACTCGCCCCCGCCGGACGCCCTCCGCGTCAACAGCCAAGGCTCCACCACACCAAGCCCCCGCACCGGCCGCTGCCACATCGGCTGCAACGCGAACCGGTACACCGGCGGCTCCTCCCCCTCCTTCTCCGCAGCGGCAGCGGCCTCCGCCGCCTCCGCCTCGGACGCCGGCGCCTCACCCGTTCGGATGAGTTCCTCCGCGAACGCGCTGTCGACGAGAACGGCGTCACGCGGAGCTATCGAGGTGAGCCGGGAGGCAAGATTCACGGTCGTACCGAAGACATCGCCCATTCGAGTGGTCACCGTGCCGAAGGCGATGCCGACGCGCAGCTCGGGCATCGTCTCGTCGTTGGCCATCGTCTCGATGAGCCGCAGGGCGATCTCCGCGGCGACCCCCGCGTCGTCGGCCGCGTACAGGACCTCGTCACCGAGCGTCTTGACCAGTCGCCCGCCGCGCGCGGCCACCAGGTCGGCCGCCGTGGTCTCGAAGGCCTCGACGAGTTCGCCGAGTTCCTCCTCCTCCATCCGGCGGGTCAGCCGGGTGAAGCCGACCAGGTCCGCGAAGCCGACGGCCAGGCGCCGGTCGACCATCTCCTCGTCGTCGGCGGCCTGGATGACCCGGCCGGCCGAGGCGGCGAGCTGGCGGCGCCAGACGTAGACGAGGAACTCCTCCAGCTCGGGCAGGAGCAGCTCGATGATCGGGTACGTCACCTCGGTCCGGGTCATCCCCGGCTCCGGCGGCTCGGTCAGCCCCTCCAGGAAGGAGTCGATCTGCCACTCGGCGAGCCGGGCGGTGGTCTGCCCGGTGGACCTGGCCACCTGCACGGCCATGGCCTCGCTGAGCAGCCCCGCCTCGACGAGACCGGCGAGGCGCCGGAGCGCCAGTACGTCGGCCTCGGTCAGCGCCTTGGCCTGCCCGATGTCGGCGAAGCCCATGGCCCGCCAGAACCTGGACGCCAGCTCCATGGAGACGCCGGCGCTGCGGGCCGCCTGAAACGGTGTGTAGCGCCGCTCGGCGCCGAGGATGAGGCCTTCGAGGCGCAGGGCGAGCGGATCCTCGCCGGGGTCGGCGGCATGGGGGTCCACCCGGCCGTCCGCGCCCGTGCCGGAGCCCGTGTCGTCGACGGTCACGCCTGCTGCCCTTCCGATCTGCCGCGGTCAGTAATCGACCGGCCTTCACTTTACGGCAGGTGTGGGCCACCTCACTCCGGAAGGCCGGGGAGGTGAACTCACGCCGGCCGCAAGTGCACGATGTCTCCCGCACCCACGGGTTCCTGCACGCCTTCCCCGGTGGCCAGCACCAACCGCCCGTCACCGTCGATCGCGACGGCCTCGCCGGTGATCGACCGGTCCCCCGGCAGCTCGGCCCGTACGACCCTCCCCAGCGTCGCGCAGCCCGCCGCGTACGTCTCCTGGAGCTCACTCACCACCGGGTCCCCCGCCGCGGCCCGCCACCGCCCGTACCACTCCTCCAGCGAGCGCAAGATGCCCCGCAGCAGGGGGTCCCGGTCCGTGCTGACGGCCCCGGCGAGTGCCAGGGAGGCCGCCTGCGGCACCGGCAGCTCGTCCTCACGCAGTGTGACGTTGATGCCGACGCCGATGACCACGCCCTCGTTTCCGGCCCGCTCCGCCAGGATCCCGCCGGCCTTGCGTTCCTCGCCGCCGACAGTCACCAGCAGGTCGTTGGGCCACTTGAGTGCCGTATCGACGCCGGCGGCCCGCGACAGCCCCGTGGCCACGGCGACGCCTGTGAGCAGCGGGAGCCAGCCCCAGCGGGCCGCCGGCACCTCGGCCGGGTTCAGCAGCACGGAGAAGAACAGGCCCGAGCGGGGCGGTGCCGTCCACTGCCGGTCCAGGCGCCCCTTTCCGGCCGTCTGCTCCTCGGCGACCAGGACCGCGCCCTCGGCGGCCTTTCCCTCGGTCGCCAGGGCCACCAGGTCGGTGTTGGTGGAGCCGGTACGCTGCACCACCTCCACCTCGCGCCACAGCCCGCCGTCCCGCACGAGTCCGCGCCGCAGCGCGGCTGCGTTCAGCGGCGGACGGTCCAGGTCGGACCAGCGGCTGTCATCTGATGCATCTCGCGGCGTCATGCAAGCCACCCTAGGTGTGTGAAACGCCGCACTGCTGATTCGTAGGGCCCCCACTACTCTACGGATGAGTAACCGTCCCCCCTTTTGAGCAGGCAGGGAGCGCCATCCCGATGTCCGAGCCGGAAGAGCGTCACGAGATCCAAGGGATCGACATCCACACCACCGCGGGCAAGCTCGCGGATCTCCAGCGCCGTATCGAGGAAGCGACGCACGCCGGCTCCGCTCGCGCCGTCGAAAAGCAGCACGCCAAGGGCAAGTTGACGGCCCGTGAGCGCATCGAGCTCCTCCTCGACGAGGACTCCTTCGTCGAGCTCGACGAGTTCGCCCGGCACCGCTCCACCAACTTCGGCCTGGAGAAGAACCGCCCCTACGGCGACGGTGTCGTCACGGGGTACGGAACCGTCGACGGCCGCCCCGTCGCCGTGTTCTCCCAAGACTTCACCGTGTTCGGCGGTGCGCTGGGCGAGGTCTACGGCCAGAAGATCGTCAAGGTCATGGACTTCGCGCTGAAGACCGGCTGCCCGGTCATCGGCATCAACGACTCCGGCGGCGCCCGCATCCAGGAGGGTGTGGCCTCGCTGGGCGCGTACGGCGAGATCTTCCGCCGCAACACGCACGCGAGCGGTGTCATCCCGCAGATCAGCCTGGTCGTCGGCCCGTGTGCGGGCGGTGCGGTGTACTCCCCCGCCATCACCGACTTCACGATCATGGTCGACCAGACCTCGCACATGTTCATCACCGGCCCGGACGTCATCAAGACGGTCACCGGCGAGGACGTCGGCTTCGAGGAGCTGGGCGGCGCCCGCACCCACAACTCCGCCTCCGGCGTGGCGCACCACATGGCCGGCGACGAGAAGGACGCCATCGAGTACGTCAAGCAGCTGCTGTCGTACCTGCCGTCCAACAACCTCTCCGAGCCCCCGGCGTTCCCGGAGGAGGCGGACCTCGCCGTCACCGACGAGGACCACGAGCTGGACCGAATCGTGCCGGACAGCGCGAACCAGCCGTACGACATGCACACGGTGATCGAACACATCCTGGACGACGCCGAGTTCTTCGAGACGCAGCCGCTGTTCGCGCCGAACATCCTCACCGGCTTCGGCCGGGTCGAGGGCCGCCCGGTCGGCATCGTCGCCAACCAGCCGATGCAGTTCGCCGGCTGCCTCGACATCCAGGCCAGCGAGAAGGCCGCCCGCTTCGTGCGGACCTGCGACGCCTTCAACGTCCCGGTCATCACCTTCGTCGACGTGCCCGGCTTCCTCCCGGGCGTCGACCAGGAGCACGACGGCATCATCCGCCGCGGCGCCAAGCTGATCTACGCCTACGCCGAGGCGACGGTCCCGCTGATCACGGTCATCACCCGCAAGGCCTTCGGCGGCGCCTACGACGTCATGGGCTCCAAGCACCTCGGCGCGGACATCAACCTCGCCTGGCCGACCGCCCAGATCGCCGTCATGGGCGCCCAGGGCGCCGTCAACATCCTGCACCGCCGCACCATCGCCGAAGCGGAGGCGAACGGAGACGATCTGGAGGCGGTGCGCGCCCGGCTGATCCAGGAGTACGAGGACACCCTCCTCAACCCCTACATCGCGGCCGAGCGCGGCTACATCGACTCGGTGATCATGCCGTCCGACACCCGCCGTCATGTCGTCCGCGGCCTGCGTCAGCTGCGTACCAAGCGGGAATCACTGCCTCCGAAGAAGCACGGCAACATCCCCCTCTAGGCCTGCTGGGAGCCGTCATGAACATCAAGGTCCTACGGGGCAACCCGACACCGGAGGAGCTGGCCGCCGCACTGGCGGTGGTCCGCGCCCGCGCCGCGGCGGCATCAGCCACGCCGCCCGGCGCACCCAAGCCGCGGGACGGGTGGTCGGACCCGTCCCGCATCGCCGCACACCGGCTGCCGCAGCCGGGGCCGTCGACGTGGGCCCGTACCTACTGGCCCGGTTAGAGGATCGTCGACACGACTTCGGCCATCACCTCGTACCCGGCGTCGTTCGGGTGCAGGTGATCGCCGAAGTCGTACGCCGGATGCAGGCGGTCGGGGTCCGCCGGGTCGGCCAGCGCCCGGTTCAGGTCCACCACGGCGTCGTACTCCCCGCCGTGCTCCCCCGAGCCGCGGATCCACTCGTTCAGCTCCGGACTCACCTTGGCCGCATGCTCACCCCAGTGGTCCGAGCCCCCGAACGGCAGCAGAGTCGCCCCGATCACCCGCAGCCCCGCCGCCCTGCCCTGCCGTATCAGCTCCCGGTGCCCGGCGATGAGCTCCTCGGCCTCCACCACCGGCGCCGGCTGGTACGTCGGCTGCTCGCCCGTCTCGCTGAAGCCGATGTCGTTGAGGCCGAGGAGCACGACGAGCGTGTCCACGCCGGGCCGGTCGAGAACATCCCGGCGCAACCGGCCGACGCCCCGCTCGCCGTACCACGCCGAGTCGTTGAGCAGCAGGTTCCCGCCGATCCCCGCGTTCAGAACGGGCCGCCCCGTGCGCTCGGCGAGGGCGTCCGACCAGCGCCGGTCCGCCCCCGGCGTCGACCCGAACCCGTCCGTGATCGAGTCGCCGAAGAGGGCGACGGCGTCCCTGCGCCCGGCGTCGACCTCCACCGCCGACAGGAAGTACCAGGACTCCGTCGCCGCGTCGAAGCCCGCACCGCCGGTGTCCGCCGAAAGGTCGCCCTCGCCCCGATAGCCGGCCGTGAAGGCCTGGGCGTGAAAGGTCGCGGGCCCGGTGGCGGTGTCGAAGTACAGCGTGACGGTCACCGACTCCCCGGCAGCGACGGCGAGCGGGACGTCATCGCTGACGATCTCTCCGCGCGCCGGTAGCTCGGCGTCCCCGGCACCCCCGAAGGTGAGCCGCGCGAGTGACCCCGGCTCCACGCCGGCCCCCGCGGTCGTGCGCCCCACGCTCGCCCCCGCGACACGGACGGGCGAGGTGCCGTACGCGTTCGACAGCCGCACCCGCAACCGCCCGCCTCCCGCCGACAGCCGTACGACCTGCCGCAGTGACTGGCGCCAGAAGCCCTCGCGGGACCAGTTGGGCGTGAAGCCCTCGCTGGGCAGCTGCGGTGACGCGATCCAGGAAGCGCTGAACATGACACATCCCCCAAACAGAACTGTAGACCCCTTAGCTAATGGAACAGTAGCACCGTTTAGCGGAAAGTTGAGTATGCGTACTCAGGCGCCCCGGCCGATCCCCGACCGACGATGGAAGGCATGCTGTGGTCCGACCCCGAGAACGAGCCGCCCAAGGAACTGCGCGACATGCAGGAGATGTTGCGGCGGCTGGGCGTTCTCCTGGCGCTGGCCATGGTGCTCACGCTGATCGTGCTCGGGGTGAGGTGAGTCCGGACGCGCGCGCCGATACGCTGACCGCATGACTGATCAGCCCCGCCGCCGACTCGTCCTCGCCTCCCAGTCCCCCGCCCGGCTCAACCTGCTGCGCCAGGCCTGCCTGGCTCCCGAGGTCATCGTGAGCGGCGTCGATGAGGACGCCGTCTCCGCGCCCACCCCCGCCGAGCTGGCGCTGGCCCTGGCCGAGGCGAAGGCCTCCGTCGTGGCGGCGAGGCCCGAGGTCAAGGGCGCGATCGTGATCGGCTGCGACTCGGTCCTCGACCTGGACGGCCAGGCCCTGGGCAAGCCTGCGGACGCCGAGGAGGCCACGGCCCGCTGGAAGTCGATGCGCGGCCGGGCGGGCACGCTCCAGACCGGCCACTGCGTCTACGACACGGTGACCGGCCGGTACACGTCCGCCACCGCGTCCACGGTCGTCCGTTTCGGCGAGCCGACCGACGAGGAGATCGCCGCGTACGTCGCCTCCGGGGAACCGCTCTACGTCGCCGGGGCGTTCACCCTCGACGGCCGCTCGGCCCCGTTCATCGACGGCATCGACGGCGACCACGGCAATGTGATCGGCATCAGCCTGCCGCTCGTGCGGCGACTGCTGGGGCAACTGGGCATCGGCATCACGGAGTTGTGGGCGCCGGCGGAGGCATGACCGGGGAGCCGCCCGCCGGGGAGTCACTCGCCGGAGACCCGCCCGCCGGGGAGCCGTCGCCACCCTTGCCCCCGTCGGGAGCGGCGTCGGCGGGCTCCTCGGAGCCGGGCGCGCCCTGGGCGTCGTACGTCATGAGCAGCAGCACGATCAGGCCGAGCACGACGACCATGAACAGGAACGCCGTCCAGCCCACCAGCCCCCAGGCGAACGCGCCCAGCAGCGCGTGCACCACGGCCGCGCTGATCAGCAGGATGCGGCCGAAGCCGGCCGGGGCGCGGTCGCGCAGGGCCACGAGCAGCGCGACCAGGCCGCACAGCGCGAAGTAGGCGCCGAAGACGACCCCGCCGATCTTCGAGGACAGGGACATCACGTCCGGGTCCAGACCTGCCAGGGACATGTCCTGACGGTCGACGACGACCCCGAGGAACCACTGAAGCGCCGCGATGCCGAGCCCCTCGACGAAGAGCACGACCGCCACCACCCACGCCACCGGCCTGCGTATCACCGGCCCCCACCCACTTCCGAGCCGCTCTGTTACTCCAAGTACGGACGAGACATCGCGAACGCTACTAACGGGTAAACCCTGGGACAAGGGTTCGGGCGCCGGCAAAGAATCATTGGGCCATTCGTAGGGATTCCACAAAGAAACCGAGTGGCCCGCAGCACGTGATGACAGAGACCTTGACCACAGCGGAGAGCTAGGGTTTCCCGGAAGAGACCTGCGTTCCGAGGCGCGACATGGGATTTCGCAGGTTGAGCGAGCCTGGAATCACGCTCCGTGTGGGCAAGCTCACCACTGGGGACGGGTCGATGTGGCGTGTCGGCAGTCCCTAAACTCGGCTTGTTTCAAGGAGGGAGCCTCAATCGTGCGCAAGGTGCTCATCGCCAACCGTGGCGAAATCGCTGTCCGCGTGGCCCGGGCCTGTCGGGACGCCGGGATCGCGAGCGTGGCCGTCTATGCCGACCCGGATCGGGACGCTCTGCATGTCCGCGCCGCGGATGAGGCGTTCGCCCTGGGCGGTGACACTCCGGCCACCAGCTACCTGGACATCGACAAGGTCCTGAACGCCGCGCGTGAGTCGGGCGCCGACGCCATCCATCCCGGCTACGGCTTCCTCTCCGAGAACGCCGAGTTCGCGCAGGCGGTCCTGGACGCCGGTCTGATCTGGATCGGCCCGCCGCCGCAGGCCATCCGCGACCTCGGTGACAAGGTCGCCGCCCGGCACATCGCCCAGCGCGCCGGCGCCCCGCTGGTGGCCGGCACCCCCGACCCCGTCTCCGGGGCCGAGGAAGTCGTGGCGTTCGCCGAGGAGCACGGCCTGCCGATCGCCATCAAGGCCGCCTTCGGTGGTGGCGGACGCGGCCTGAAGGTCGCCCGCACTCTCGAAGAGGTGCCGGAGCTGTACGACTCCGCGGTCCGCGAGGCCGTCGCCGCCTTCGGCCGCGGCGAGTGCTTCGTCGAGCGCTACCTCGACAAGCCGCGGCACGTGGAGACCCAGTGCCTGGCCGACTCCCACGGCAACGTCGTGGTCGTCTCCACCCGTGACTGCTCGCTGCAGCGCCGCCACCAGAAGCTGGTCGAGGAGGCCCCCGCGCCGTTCCTGTCCGACGAGCAGGTCGCCGAGCTGTACTCCTCCTCCAAGGCGATCCTGAAGGAGGCCGGCTACGTCGGTGCCGGCACGGTGGAGTTCCTGGTCGGCCTGGACGGCACGATCTCCTTCCTGGAGGTCAACACGCGTCTGCAGGTCGAGCACCCGGTCACCGAGGAGGTCGCCGGCATCGACCTGGTGCGGGAGATGTTCCGCATCGCCGACGGCGAAGCCCTCGGCTACGACGACCCGCCGCTGCGCGGCCATTCCTTCGAGTTCCGCATCAACGGCGAGGACCCGGGCCGTAACTTCCTGCCGGCCCCCGGCACGGTCACCACGTTCGCCGCGCCGACCGGTCCGGGTGTGCGCCTGGACGCGGGCGTGGAGTCCGGGTCCGTGATCGGCCCGGCCTGGGACTCGCTGCTGGCCAAGCTGATCGTCACCGGCGCCACCCGCGAGCAGGCGCTGCAGCGTGCCGCTCGTGCGCTGGCGGAGTTCCAGGTCGAGGGCATGGCCACGGCGATCCCGTTCCACCGCGCGGTGGTGAAGGACCCGGCGTTCGCGCCGGAACTGACCGGCTCCAGCGAGCCGTTCACGGTCCACACCCGCTGGATCGAGACCGAGTTCGTCAACGAGATCAAGCCGTTCGCCGCCCCCGCCGACACCGAGGCCGACGAGGAGAGCGGCCGCGAGACGGTCGTGGTCGAGGTCGGCGGCAAGCGCCTGGAGGTCTCCCTCCCGGCCTCGCTCGGCATGACCCTGGCCCGCACCGGCCTCGCCGCGGGCGCCAAGCCGAAGCGGCGCGCGGCCAAGAAGTCCGGCCCCGCGGCCTCCGGCGACACCCTCGCCTCCCCGATGCAGGGCACCATCGTCAAGGTGGCCGTCGAGGAGGGCCAGGAGGTCAAGGAAGGCGACCTGATCGTCGTCCTCGAGGCGATGAAGATGGAACAGCCCCTGAACGCGCACAAGTCCGGCACCGTCAAGGGCCTGTCCGCCGAGGTCGGCGCCTCCCTCACCTCCGGCGCCCCCATCTGCGAGATCAAGGACTGAGTCGTACGGCGTACCGAGGCGCCCGGTGGACTGAGCGATCAGTCCATCGGGCGCTTCTCAGTGAGGGAAGGTCAGGTGAACCCGATGGTCCGGCCTCCGGCAGGTATGCGCGCGGACGCCCGCCGCAATCACGAGCGCCTGGTCACCGAGGCCCGCTCCGCCTTCGCCGAACACGGCACGGCCGCGTCCCTGGAGGACGTGGCCCGCCGCGCGGGCGTCGGGATCGGCACGCTGTACCGTCACTTCCCCAACCGCGACGCCTTGCTGAGCGCGGTCTTCGAGGACGCCGTGGGCGACCTGCTGACCCGCTCCCGCGAACTCCTGCACGCCCCGGAGCCCTGCACGGCCCTGGTGACCTGGCTGCGCGAGATGGTCACCCATGCGGGCGAGTACCGCGGCCTGGCCAGGTCCCTGATGTCCGTCTCGGACGACAACACCTCGGCCCTGGCCCAGTGCAGCGGCCCGATCAGGGAGGCGGGCGGAGCGCTGCTGGCACGGGCTCAGGAAGCGGGTGCGGTCCGGGAGGGCGTGGCGATCACCGACCTCCTCCAACTCACCCACGCAATCGCGTTGGCGGCGGAGGAAACACCGGGAGACCCGGACCTGGCGGACAGACTGCTGCACTTGACGTTGCGGGGACTCAAGCCCACCTAGGGGCTCGGGGCTGTATCGATATGCGGCTCCGCCGCGTGGGCGCGACAAGCCACAAACGACCGGCACTCGCGCACCACCACAACCTCCTACGGCGAATAGGCGAATAGGCGAACCTAACGCCGCCGCAAGTCCGCAACCCGGGCCCGCTCCCGCTCCCGCTCCGCCCCCTGCTCCCCAAGCACCGCCGCAGCGGGCCGCAACCCCTGCCCCCGCCTAGGCCCCGGCAGGCCCCGCCGCCGCGCCGGGACCTCGTCACCCCCCGGGCTCCCGGTCGCCCCGGCCACGGCGATCTGCACCCCCTGATCGGCGAGGGCCTGGAGCTCGGTGTGGGCGCGGTCGTCGTGGACGGGCGGCTCGTCGGTGACCAGCCGCGTGATGAGGTCCGTGGGCACCGTCTGGAACATGGTGTCCGTACCGAGCTTCGTATGGTCGGCGAGGACGACGACCTCCGCGGCCGCCTGCACCAACGCCCGGTCGACGGACGCCGAGAGCATGTTGGACGTGGACAGCCCGCGCTCGGCGGTGAGGCCGCTCCCGGAGAGGAAGGCCCGGGACACCCGCAGGCCCTGGAGGGACTGCTCGGCGCCACTGCCCACCAGCGCGTAGTTGGACCCGCGGAGCGTGCCGCCGGTCATCACGACCTCGACCCGGTTGGCATGGGCCAACGCCTGCGCCACCAGGAGGGAGTTGGTGACGACGGTCAGTCCGGGCACCCGGGCGAGCCGGCGGGCCAGCTCCTGTGTGGTGGTCCCCGCCCCGACGACGATCGCCTCGCCCTCTTCCACGAAGTTCGCGGCGAGGTCGGCGATGGCCGTCTTCTCGGCGGTCGCGAGATGTGATTTCTGCGGAAAGCCGGACTCCCGCGTGAACCCGCCCGGCAATACCGCACCGCCATGCCGGCGGTCGAGGAGTCCTTCTGCCTCCAGTGCGCGCACGTCCCGCCGTACGGTCACTTCGGAGGTCTGGACGACGCGGGCGAGCTCACGGAGCGACACGGCTCCGTTCGCTCGCACCATTTCGAGGATCAATTGGCGACGTTCTGCAGCGAACACGAAACTGACAGTAACCCCAACGACCGTCTGGTTTCAGCAGTTTGCGCCGAATAACAGAAGTTGTTCGTACGCAAGGGCGAGAAGTGGTATAGGGCCTAGTCCCGCCGCCTATGCCGCACGCATGCTCGACAACTCCCCGTGACCAGCGGGGAGTTGGTTCCGGCCGTCAGAGTTCGCCGCCGGACTTCCGGGTGTGCAACTGCCGTGCCACCTCGGCGATCGAGCCCGAAAGGGAGGGGTACACGGTGAAGGCGTTCGCGATCTGTTCGACCGTCAGATTGTTATCGACCGCGATCGAGATCGGATGGATCAGTTCCGAGGCGCGCGGCGACACGACCACACCGCCGACCACGATGCCCGTACCCGGGCGGCAGAAGATCTTGACGAAGCCGTCCCGGATGCCCTGCATCTTGGCGCGCGGGTTGCGCAGGAGAGGCAGCTTGACGACCCGGGCGTCGATCTTGCCCCCGTCCACGTCGGCCTGCGAGTAGCCGACGGTGGCGATCTCGGGGTCGGTGAACACGTTCGACGACACGGTCTTCAGGTTCAGCGGGGCCACCGCGTCGCCCAGGAAGTGGTACATGGCGATACGTCCCTGCATCGCCGCCACCGAGGCGAGGGCGAAGACACCGGTGACGTCACCGGCGGCGTACACACCCGGCGCGGTCGTCCTGGACACCTTGTCGGTCCAGATGTGCCCGGACTCGCGCAGCTTGACCCCGGCCTCCTCCAGGCCCATGCCCGCGGAGTTCGGGATGGCGCCGACGGCCATGAGGCAGTGGCTGCCGCTGATGACGCGGCCGTCGGCCAGGGTGACCTCGACCCGGTCGCCGACCCGCTTGGCGGCGGCGGCACGCGAGCGCGCCATGACGTTCATGCCACGGCGCCGGAAGACGTCCTCGAGGACGGCCGCGGCGTCCGGGTCCTCACCCGGCAGCACGCGGTCCCGCGACGAGACGAGGGTGACCCGCGACCCGAGTGCCTGGTAGGCACCGGCGAACTCGGCACCGGTGACGCCCGAGCCGACCACGATGAGTTCCTCGGGCAGCTCTGTGAGGTCGTAGACCTGGGTCCAGTTGAGGATGCGCTCGCCGTCGGGCTGGGCGTCGGGCAGCTCGCGCGGGTGACCGCCGGTGGCGATGAGGACGGCGTCGGCGGTGAGGGTCTCCTCGGTGCCGTCGGCGGCCCGGACGACGACCTTGCGCGAGCCGTCGAGGCCCTGCATGCCCTCCAGCCGGCCACGGCCGCGCAGGACCCGGGCGCCGGCACGCGTGACGGAGGCGGTGATGTCGTGGGACTGGGCGAGCGCGAGCCGCTTGACACGCCGGTTGACCTTGCCCAGATCGACGCCCACCACCCGGGCGGGCGTGTCGATGTGCGGCGTGTCGTCGGCGACGATGATCCCCAGCTCCTCGTACGAGGAATCGAAGGTGGTCATCACCTCGGCCGTGGCGATAAGGGTCTTCGACGGTACGCAGTCGGTGAGTACCGACGCCCCGCCCAGACCGTCGCAGTCGACGACGGTCACCTCCGCGCCGAGTTGGGCGGCCACCAGGGCCGCCTCGTATCCGCCGGGTCCGCCACCGATGATCACGATCCGAGTCACGTACTCCATTGTCCCGCACGCCACAGGGTGGCACTGCCCGGGGGCCCGCCCGAGACACCACTGTTACGGGAGGGGCGGACGATTCCCCTGCCGTACCCTCTCTCCATGTCGCTCTACGCCGCGTACGCCGGCAATCTCGACGCGCGGCTGATGACCCGCCGCGCCCCCCACTCGCCGCTGCGCGCCACCGGCTGGCTGAACGGCTGGCGGCTGACGTTCGGGGGTGAGCAGCTGGGCTGGGACGGCGCGCTGGCGACCCTCGTCGAGGAGCCGAAGGAGCAGGTCTTCGTCGCGCTGTACGACATCGCCCCGATGGACGAGGACTCCCTGGACCGCTGGGAGGGCGTCGGCCTGGGCATCTACCGGCGGCTGCGGGTACGGGTGCACACGCTGGAGGGCGAGGAGCCGGCGTGGGTGTACGTGCTGAACGCCTACGAGGGCGGGCTGCCGGCGGCTCGGTACCTCGGGGAGATCGCCGACGCCGCGGAGTCCGCCGGCGCGCCACACGATTACGTGATGGAGCTGCGCAAGCGCCCCTGCTGAGGGAGGCACGCGGCGAATCCCGGTACCTGACCGCTCCCCTCGCCTACGAGCCCCTGCACACCGAACAGGCCGCCTCGGGCTCGGGACCGACTCCGCGACCTGCGACGCGCCGCGTTCGACAGAGAACTCGCCACCGTGGCCCACGACCCGTTCCTTCCGTGTCCAGGGCGAGCGGTCCTGACGGAACCACCCGAAGGGTCCGGCTCACCAGGGACACCGTGGTCGAATGCACGGTCGGCCCGCGCCGGCCGGTCGTCGTCGCCGTGACGGAGGTCGACGACGCCGACCTCCTGGTCCCGGACGTCTGACGGCCCCGAGGGGCCGGCCTCTTCGTTGGAAACGACAAGACAACGATCGCCATCCCGTGAGCTCTGTCATCTACGCGCGTAGGCCCAAACCGGCTACCCTCAGTCGCGTGAACGCATCTCTTCTTCCGGACGACATCCAGGGCGACCCCCACGCCGCCGCCGACGCCGCCGCCGCGCGCCTGCGCGAACTCACCGGCGCCGAGACCCACGACGTCGCCCTCGTGATGGGCTCCGGCTGGGCGCCGGCCGTGGATGCCCTCGGCGCACCCGATGCCGAGCTCCAGGTCACCGAGCTGCCCGGCTTCCCGCCGCCGGCGGTGGAAGGGCACGGCGGCAAGATCCGCTCGTACAAGATCGGCAACAAGCGCGCCCTGGTCTTCCTGGGCCGCACCCACTACTACGAGGGCCGTGGCGTGGCGGCCGTGGCCCACGGCGTGCGCACCGCGGTCGCGGCCGGCTGCAAGACGATCGTCCTCACCAACGGCTGCGGCGGCCTGCGCGAGGGCATGCGCCCCGGCCAGCCGGTCCTGATCAGCGACCACATCAACCTCACGGCGACGTCCCCGATCATCGGTGCCAACTTCGTCGACCTGACGGACCTGTACTCGCCGCGTCTGCGCGCCCTGTGCAAGGAGATCGACCCCAGCCTCGAAGAGGGCGTCTACGCCCAGTTCCCCGGGCCGCACTACGAGACGCCGGCCGAGATCCGTATGGCCCGCGTCATCGGCGCGGACCTGGTGGGCATGTCCACGGTCCTCGAAGCCATCGCCGCGCGCGAGGCCGGCGCCGAGGTCCTGGGCATCTCCCTGGTGACGAACCTCGCCGCGGGTATGACGGGCGAGCCCCTCAACCACGAGGAGGTCCTGCAGGCCGGCCGCGACTCGGCCACGCGGATGGGGTCGCTGCTGGCGCAGGTGCTGGGCCGGCTGTAGGACGTTTCCTCGCCCCCGCCGCCCCTACCCGTCCCATCCCTGGGGCTGCCGCCCCCAGACCCCCGCTTTCGGCCCTGAAGGGGCCTCGTCCTCAAACGCCGGACGGGCTGAAATGCCTGGGTCGGCGAAGCCCCTGCGGGTGGGTGGGGAACATCCAGCCCCTCCGGCGTTTGAGGAGCGGGGTCTGCGGCGGAGCCCCAGAAGGATGGGACGGGTAGGGGCGGCGGGGGCGAAGAACCCCTCCCAGGCCGCCCCGCTCCGAACGACACGAACGAGAGGTTGACCGACGTGCACGACGATCTCATCGCCCGGGCCCAGGCATGGCTCGCCGAGGACCCGGACCCGGAGACCCGCGACGAGCTCGCCAAGCTCATCGACGCCGCGGACACCGACGAGCTCGCCGCGCGCTTCAGCGGCACCCTCCAGTTCGGCACCGCGGGCCTCCGGGGCGAGCTCGGCGCCGGGCCCATGCGCATGAACCGGACCGTGGTCATCCGCGCCGCGGTCGGCCTCGCCGCGTACCTCAGGAAGCAGGGCCACGAGGGCGGCCTCGTCGTCATCGGCTACGACGCCCGCCACAAGTCGGAGGACTTCGCCCGCGACACGGCCGCCGTGATGACGGGCGCGGGCCTGCGCGCAGCCGTACTCCCCCGCCCCCTCCCCACCCCCGTCCTCGCGTACGCCATAAGGCACCTCGGCGCGGTCGCCGGCGTGGAGGTCACCGCCAGCCACAACCCGCCCCGCGACAACGGCTACAAGGTCTACCTCGGCGACGGCTCCCAGATCGTCCCGCCCGCGGACATCGACATCGCGGAAGAGATCGCCGCCGTCCCGTCCCTCACCGTCGTCCCCCGGCCCACGGAGGGCTGGGAGACCCTCGACGACAGCGTCCTCGACGCCTACCTCGCCCGCACCGACGCGGTCCTGGCCCCGGACTCCCCCCGCATCGCCCGCACCGTCTACACGGCGATGCACGGCGTCGGCAAGGACGTCCTCCTCGCCGCCTTCGCCCGCGCCGGCTTCCCCGCCCCCGCCCTCGTCGCCGAGCAGGCCGAGCCGGACCCGGACTTCCCCACCGTCGCCTTCCCCAACCCGGAAGAGCCCGGCGCGATGGACCTGGCCTTCGCCAAGGCCCGCGAGACCGACCCCGACCTCGTCATCGCCAACGACCCCGACGCCGACCGCTGCGCCGCCGCCGTCAAGGAGGGCGAGGACTGGCGGATGCTGAGCGGCGACGAGGTGGGGGCGCTGCTCGCCGCGCACCTCGTCAACCGGGGAGCCCAGGGCACCTTCGCCGAGTCGATCGTCTCCTCCTCCCTCCTCGGGCGTATCGCCGAGAAGGCGAACCTGCCCTACGAGGAGACCCTCACCGGCTTCAAGTGGATCGCCCGCGTCGACGGCCTGCGCTACGGCTACGAGGAGGCCCTCGGCTACTGCGTCGACCCCGAGGGCGTCCGCGACAAGGACGGCATCACCGCCGCCCTGCTGATCACCGAACTGGCCTCCGTCCTCAAGGCCGAGGGCCGCACGCTCCTCGACCTCCTGGACGACCTCGCCGTGGAGCACGGCCTGCACGCCACGGACCAGCTCTCGGTCCGCGTCCAGGACCTGTCGGTCATCGCGAACGCCATGCGCCGACTGCGTGAGCGGCCGCCGACCGAGCTCGCCGGCCTGGCCGTCACCCGCGCCGAGGACCTCACCCAGGGCACCGACACGCTCCCGCCCACCGACGGCCTGCGCTACACCCTGGAGGGCGCCCGCGTCATCGTCCGCCCCAGCGGCACGGAGCCCAAGCTGAAGTGCTACCTGGAGGTCGTCGTCCCGGTCCCGGCGCACGCCGACCTCCCGGCCGCCCGCGCCAAGGCGGCCGACCTGCTGGCGGCGATCAAGCGGGACCTGTCGGCGGCGTCCGGCATCTGAGCCGTACGCGACGGACCGGTCGTTCCTGAAAGGGTGCCCCGCCTCCGGATGGGGGCACCCTTTCGGGCGTTCTTCTCCGGGCGGTTGACCCGCCCTCCACGCCCCGCCCCCCTCACCCGGGCAACGGTGGAGAGGAAACCGCATCGCCGAGCCGCCTGGAGCCGCGCCGTGTCCACGACCGCATCCCGGCAGACCACCCGAGCGACCGGTCACGGTCGCGGCCCTGCTCGCGCTGCGCCGCCGCTTCGGCCTCCGTACCCTCGCGGCCGCCGCGATCGCACCGCTCGGCTGGTGCGGATACGTCGGCTGGGTGGGCCTGCGCGTGGGCCGCTGGGACGGCTACTTCGCCGTACAGCGGCTGTGGCACAACGAGCTGGACGGCGGCCTCGAAACCTTGCGCCAGATGCGGCGGCTCCTGGTGTACGACCCACGGCCCGAGCTGTTCCTGGTGCTGGTGACGCTCACCCTGATCGTGTCGGTGGCGCTGTTCGGGCTGGCGGTGTGGGACCGGCAGCCCGTGCCGCTGCTGGTCTTCACGGCCGTACTACTGGCGATCGTCCTGGGCAGCGGCGGCGTCTACTTCCCGCGCGCCCGCTTCCTGCTCCCCGCGTTCCCGCTCCTGCTCCCCATGGCCCGGCACCTGTCCCGCGCCACCCGCCGCTACCGCGCGCTGGCCCTCACGGCGGCGGTCACCGGCTCGGCGTACTGCGGCGCGTACATGGCGCTGGTGCATCCGGGTGCGCCCTGAGGTTCCGGCCGCCCTACCGTCCCGGCACGACGTCGGCCCGGCCCGCAAGCACGGCCGGACCGACCCGCCCTGATGCCGGTCCGAGCGGTCACACCCACAGCAGCGCGGCCGTCCACCCCAGCGCGACGAGCACCGCGAGCGGCCACAGCGGGCGTCCGCGCTGCCGCTCGTCGCTCACGCCGACCGGCCGTGCGGCGGGGTCCTGCCACATCGCCGTGATCTCGGCGGCGGTCCGGTCGTAGGGATGGACCAGGCCCGCCCGGCGCTCCAGCCCCCGCCAGCGGAGTGTGTCCACGGTCCACGCCCCGAACGCGGTCCGGCGACTGTCGATCTTCAGCTCGGCGCCCTTGGACTCGACGATCCGTACGGCGTCCCATGCGATGTGCCGGGTTCCGCGCAGCCCGTTGAACCACAGCCCCTCGCGGTCGGCGGTGACGCGCCAGGCGAGTTGGCGCGGTACCAGCAGGGCGACGGCGAGTCCCAGGAGTGCACCGGGGACGTAGCGCCACAGCCCGCTCTGGTCCACGAAGAGGACGTACGTCCACACCGCTCCCAGCGCCACCGTGAGCCAGTCGGGCCACCCGGCCCGCCACCGCCGCACCTCCACGGCCCCCTGCCCGCGCAGCCGCCCGGCGAAGTCCTCGGCGACGGCCCGCCGTCGCTCCTCGTCCGCCACCGCCCGCTTCTCAGCGGCGAGCCGACGCCGTACGGCACCCTCGGAGAACGGCCGTACGGGCCCGGCGGACCGCTCCACGACCGGCTCCCCGCCGGGCTCCTCGGCAGCGCTGACGAGCAGCACCTCGGCGCCGTCGTAGGGCAGCCCGTACAGGACGGCCTCCCGCAGGGGCCCGGGCCGACCGGCGTCGAGGCGGTCGAGGAACTGCTGGAACTCCTCGTCGTCGTCTTCGTCCCGGTCATCGCGTTCGCCTCGGTCTTCGCCCCGTTCTTCGTCGCCGTCCTCGTCGTCCCGCCCCTCGCGGTCCTCCCCGTCGCCCTGGTCCTCGGCCCCGTCCTCGTCGTCGAGTTCGGACGTGGCGACGGTGAACAGCGGCCGCACCGCCGCCATGTCGTCGGCGGCGTAAACCTCGGCGTCCACGTCGGCGTTCTCCCGCATCAGCACCCGCAGTACCGGCACGGGTCGCCGGCGCAACGAGGCGGCCCGCCACCGGCCGAGCGCGGCGGACAGCAGCAGGGTGACGCCGAGCCCGACCACGAACCAGCCGAACGCCGGGGCGGCCTGCCGGTCCTCGGCGAGCTCCCAGTCCCCTGCGGTGGCGACCAGGGCGGCGCCGGTCACGAGCGCGACGCCACCGACCCAGGCGAGGAACCTTCCACGGTCGAGGGGCGCGCCGTCATCCGGCAGGGTTCCGGTCCCACCCCCTGCCGCCGCCCGGGCCGCCGCCCGCTGCCGGCCTCGCGCGACGAGGCGCACCATGGCGGCCACCCAGAGCAGCGCGAGGGCGAGCACGACGGCCAGGCCCACCGCCCACGGCAGGGTGGACCACCGAAGCAGCACCACACCGAGGAGGGCAGGCGCCGACAGCCGTACGATCTCGGGCCGTACCACCACCCACACGACCTGAAGGGCGAGGCAGGCGGCCGCCCACCCGCGCAGCCCGCCGAACAGCACCAGGCCACCGGCCAGCACAGCGGCCGCCGGCACGACGGCCACGACGGCGGACACCCGCAACCGCACCGGGACCCACCCAGGAGGCAGGGCGCCGATCCAGCGTCGAGCCTGCTCACCGTCCCAGGGAAGGCAGCCGTCGGGTATGGCGGAGGCGGGCAGCGGCAGGGGGTGCCGTGGGTTCGTACTCATCGCTTTCCAGACACTCGGACCACGCGTGTGGTTGTGGTCCTCGGCTCGGAATCAGGTCGCCACCAGCAGAATCACCAGCAACACGGCCCCCGCGATCGCCGGCCCCGCCACCTCATAGGCCCACCGCACGGTCACCTCGCCCTGCGCGGACTCCGCGTTCTCCCGGTGCTCCAGCAGTTCCCGCAGGTCGTCCATGACCTTGTCGGTCTCGGCCCGCATCGGACCGTCCGCGTCGGCCTCGCCGCGCCCCCCCAACCCGAGCCCGCCGACCCCCAGGCCGTCGCCTCCGCGCCCCCCGCGCTCACCCCGCGCGGCCGCGCTCCTGTCCGCCGCCGCCCGGGCCGTGCGTCGCGCCGCCTTCTTGCGGGCCCGCAGCGAGACGGGGACCGCCCAGAGCTGGAACTTGGTGCCGGACTTGGCGACGACCTCGTTCGAATAGCCGGACCGCAGTGCGGCGATCTGTCCCCAGGGGAGCACGATGACGCGGAGCGGGTTGCGGATACGCAGCCGGTCCTCGTTGGCGTAGACGGCGGGCCGGAGTGTGAACGCGGACACCAGCGGCAGGATGAGGATCAGCGCCGCGAGCGCGAGCCACTGCGTGCGCCCCGACCCCCGCACCAGCGCGTCGACGCACAGCCAGAGCACGATGGCCAGCAGCGCGACACCGCCGACGATGCCCATGGGCGAGCGGTAGACCCGGTCCTTCGACACGGGGTCCGGGGTGGGGGGCTGGTGCTCCGGGGTCGTCATGGCCCCGATTGTGCCCGACGCCTCGAACGGCGCTCATACGCACCACCCCCGCACAAGATGAGCAGCCGGGCCTGTACAGCCGCTACGCGCGTAGATATGCTCGTCTGGTGACCATGCCCACCAATGCATCTGCCGCAGCTCACGCCCTCACGGACGTCACCGCGTCCGACAGCACGCTGCGCCGCTTCCTCCACGGGCTGCCCGGCGTCGACGCGGTCGGCCTGGAGGGGCGTGCCGCGTCCCTCGGTACCCGTTCCATCAAGACGACCGCCAAGGCGTACGCCATCGACCTCGCCATCTCGATGGTCGACCTGACGACGCTGGAAGGCGCGGACACCCCGGGCAAGGTCCGGGCGCTCGGCGTCAAGGCGGTCCACCCCGATCCCACCGACCGGACGACCCCGGCGACCGCGGCCGTCTGCGTCTACCCCGACATGGTGGCCACCGCCAAGGAGGCCGTCGCCGGGTCGACCGTGAAGGTCGCCTCGGTCGCCACCGCCTTCCCGGCGGGCCGCGCCGCGCTCACCGTCAAGCTGGCAGACGTGCGCGAGGCCGTGGCGGCGGGCGCCGACGAGATCGACATGGTCATCGACCGCGGGGCGTTCCTCGCGGGCAACTACATGAAGGTGTACGACGAGATCGTCGCCGTGAAGGAGGCCTGCGGGACCAGCGCCCGCCTCAAGGTCATCTTCGAGACCGGCGAGCTGTCGACGTACGACAACATCCGGCGGGCGAGCTGGCTCGGCATGCTGGCGGGCGCCGACTTCATCAAGACGTCCACCGGCAAGGTCGCCGTGAACGCCACGCCCGCGAACACCCTCCTTATGCTGGAAGCGGTACGCGACTTCCGTGCCCAGACCGGCATCCAGGTCGGCGTGAAGCCGGCCGGCGGCATCAGGACGACCAAGGACGCCGTGAAGTTCCTCGTCCTGGTCAACGAGACCGCCGGCGAGGACTGGCTGGACAACCACTGGTTCCGCTTCGGCGCCTCCTCGCTCCTGAACGACCTGCTGATGCAGCGTCAGAAGCTGGCCACCGGCCGCTACTCCGGCCCCGACTACGTGACGGTGGACTGATCACCATGGCATCGGTATTCGAATACGCACCGGCCCCCGAGTCCCGCTCGATCGTCGACATCGCGCCGTCGTACGGCCTGTTCATCGACGGCGAGTTCGTGGAGGCGGCGGAAGGCAAGGTCTTCAAGACCGTCTCCCCCTCCACCGAGGAGGTCCTCGCCGAGATCGCCCAGGCCGGCGAGGCGGACGTGGACCGCGCCGTGAAGGCCGCCCGCAAGGCGTTCGAGAAGTGGTCGGCGCTGCCCGGCTCGGAGCGCGCGAAGTACCTGTTCCGCATCGCCCGGATCATCCAGGAGCGGGCCCGTGAGCTCGCCGTCCTGGAAACCCTGGACAACGGCAAGCCGATCAAGGAGACCCGCGACGCCGACCTCCCGCTGGTCGCCGCGCACTTCTTCTACTACGCGGGCTGGGCCGACAAGCTGGAGCACGCCGGCTTCGGGCGGAACCCGAAGCCCCTCGGCGTGGCCGGCCAGGTCATCCCCTGGAACTTCCCGCTGCTGATGCTGGCCTGGAAGATCGCCCCGGCCCTCGCGACCGGCAACACGGTGGTGCTCAAGCCCGCCGAGACAACCCCCCTGTCGGCCCTGTTCTTCGCGGACATCTGCCGTCAGGCGGGCCTGCCCAAGGGCGTCGTCAACATCCTCCCCGGCTACGGCGACACGGGCGCCGCGATCGTCGCGCACCCGGACGTGGACAAGGTCGCCTTCACCGGCTCCACCGCGGTCGGCAAGGAGATCGCGCGGACCGTCGCCGGCACCCGCAAGAAGGTCACCCTGGAGCTGGGCGGCAAGGGCGCCAACATCGTCTTCGACGACGCCCCGATCGACCAGGCGGTCGAGGGGATCGTCAACGGGATCTTCTTCAACCAGGGCCAGGTCTGTTGCGCCGGCAGCCGGCTCCTCGTCCAGGAGTCGATCCAGGAGGAGCTGCTGGAGTCGCTCAAGCGCCGCCTGTCGACGCTCCGCCTCGGCGACCCGCTGGACAAGAACACGGACATCGGCGCGATCAACTCCGAGGAGCAGCTCACCCGCATCACCTCGCTCGTCGAGCAGGGCGAGGCGGAGGGCGCCGAGCGCTGGTCCCCGGCGTGCGAGATCCCGACCGCCGGCTACTGGTTCGCTCCGACGCTCTTCACGAACGTCACCCAGGCGCACACCGTCGCCCGCGACGAGATCTTCGGCCCGGTCCTGTCGGTCCTCACCTTCCGCACGCCGGACGAGGCCGTCGCCAAGGCCAACAACACCGCGTACGGCCTGTCGGCGGGCATCTGGACGGAGAAGGGTTCGCGCATCCTCGCGGTGGCGAACAAGCTCCGCGCGGGCGTCGTCTGGTCCAACACGTTCAACAAGTTCGACCCGACCTCGCCGTTCGGCGGCTACAAGGAGTCGGGCTTCGGCCGCGAGGGCGGTCGCCACGGCCTGGAGGCGTACCTCGCCCCGTCGAGCCCGGAGGGCGAGCGATAAATGAGCACAGTGGACAAGAACGGCAAGACCGAGCGCGCCGAGCGGCTCTCCGTCTTCAAGACCTACAAGCTGTACGTCGGCGGGAAGTTCCCGCGTTCCGAGAGCGGCCGGGTGTACGAGGTGGCGGACTCCAAGGGCAACTGGCTGGCCAACGTACCCCTGTCGTCCCGCAAGGACGCCCGTGACGCGGTCGTGGCCGCCCGCAAGGCGTTCGGGTCATGGTCCGGCGCGACGGCGTACAACCGCGGCCAGATCCTCTACCGCATCGCCGAGATGCTGGAGGGCCGCCGCGAGCAGTACGTCCGTGAAGTGGCGGACGCGGAGGGCCTGTCGAAGTCGAAGGCGGCCGCCGTGGTCGACGCCACGATCGACCGCTGGGTCTGGTACGCGGGCTGGACCGACAAGATCGCCCAGGTGGTCGGCGGCGGGAACCCGGTCGCGGGCCCGTACTTCAACCTCTCCTCCCCCGAGCCCACGGGCGTGGTGGCCGTCCTGGCCCCGCAGGAGTCGTCCTTCCTGGGCCTGGTCTCGGTGCTGGCCCCGGTGATCGCCACGGGCAACACGGCGATCGTGGTCGCCTCCGAGAGGTCCCCGCTGCCCGCCCTCTCCCTCGGCGAGGTCCTGGCCACCTCCGACCTGCCCGGCGGTGTGGTCAACGTCCTGTCCGGCCGTACGGCGGAGATCACCACGCCGCTGGCCGCGCACCAGGACGTCAACGCGATCGACCTGGCCGGCGCCGACGACGTACTGGCGAAGGAACTGGAGATCGCCGCGGCGGACAACCTGAAGCGCGTCCTGCGTCCACAGCCTGTGGATTATTCGGCGGCTCCCGGCATCGACCGCATGACGGCGTTCCTGGAAACCAAGACGGTCTGGCACCCGACGGGCTCACTGGGCGCGTCCGGCTCGTCGTACTGACACCGCCCCACAGACCAGAGGGCCGTGCCTCCTCTCCGTCCGGAGGAGACACGGCCCTCTACCTCTGCCGCGCGCCGCAGTTCCGTCACGAGCACGCTCAAGCTCGCGTCATGGCGGTCAGAATGTGACGCACCTTTCAATCTCCGTCCACCGGGTCGTTCCCGGGCCGGGCCATGCCTCAGACTGGTGTCCCGTGAGTTCCCATCCGTCCATACCGACGCGAGTCGTGCTGCTCTGCGGCCCCTCCGGCTCCGGCAAGTCCCTTCTCGCCGCCCGTTCCGGTCTTCCGGTCCTGCGGCTCGACGACTTCTACAAAGAGGGAGAGGACCCGACCCTGCCGCAGGTCCCCGGGAGCGCCGACATCGACTGGGACCACCCCGACTCGTGGGACGCCGACACGGCCATGGCGGCCATCGCGGAGCTGTGCCGCACGGGCCGTACGAACGTCCCGCTGTACGACATCTCGCTCAGCGCCCGCACCGGCGAGGAGACCGTCGAGATCGGGCGGACGCCGCTGTTCATCGCGGAGGGCGTCTTCGCGGCCGAGATCGTCGCGCGCTGCCGGGAGCTCGGCGTGCTGGCCGACGCGCTGTGTCTGAGCCGCGGCCCGGTGACGACCTTCCGCCGCCGCTTCCTGCGCGACCTGAAGGAGGGCCGCAAGTCGGTGCCGTTCCTCCTCCGCCGCGGCTGGCGCCTGATGCGCCTGGAGCGCTCGATCGTCGCCCACCAGACATCCCTGGGCGCCCACGCCTGCGACCGCGACGAGGCCCTCGGCCGCCTCACCGCGGCCGCCGCGGGCCGCTGCCCGGCGGCGACGCCGGCCGGCTGAACGAAGCGGGCGCCTCCCGCGTCGTAGGACCGTCCGCACGGTCCCCGCGGGAAGGAACCCGATGACGACTGCCCCACGAGCCGGCCGCCGCCTGATCATGACGTCCCTGCTCCTCGCGGCGGCCGTCGGCTGTGCGGAGACGAGCGGTACGGGCGGTGCGGCCGAGGCGTTGTGTGCGTACCTGGTGACCTACGACAGCCGCACCTATCTGGACGTCGCGAACGTCGAGTTCACCGTCGGCGAGAAGCTGGGCACCGCCACGGTCCCGGCGTGCGACGACACGCCGAACGACCCGGGGGACGCCGTTCCCGAGCGCGGGATCACCGCGTACGCGGTCGAGGGGATGGACCCGGCCGTCGGCATCGCCGTGGGCGACACGCCCGCCGAAGCGACCCTCATGAAGGTCCGCTGACCACACAGCGAAGCGGGACTGGACGGACCCCCCGGCCCTCCAGCCCCGCTGCCGTTGCGCTCCACCGCTTCCCCCGTGGTGGAGCACCCCCCCCCCGTTTCCCCGTTGGTCCCCCGTGGGCCCCCCGGCCCCCGTGGGTCCCCCCACCTCTTACCGCTCCCCCGTTGCATCCCCCCGGATGCGGTCCCCCCCCGACCTTCAGGCGACGAGCTCCCCGAAGGCGTCCTCCTCGTCACGGCCGAAGCTGAGGACCTCGTCCTCGCGCAGCCGGCGGAGCGACCGCCAGATGCTGGACTTCACCGTGCCGACACTGATGTCGAGGATCTCCGCGATCTCCGGGTCGGTGCGGCCCTCGTAGTACCGGAGGACCAGCATCGTGCGTTGGAGTTCGGGAAGGCGGGCGAGCGCCTGCCACAGGACCGCGCGAAGCTCCGTGCCGCGCATCGCGTCCGTGTCGCCGGGCGTCTCCGGCAGTTCCTCGGTCGGGTATTCGTTCAGCTTGCGGCGGCGCCACGCGCTGATGTGCAGGTTCGTCATGGTCCGCCGCAGGTAGCCACCCACCGCGGCCTTGTCGCTGATCCGGTCCCATGCCTTGTACGTCGAGAACAGCGCGCTCTGCAGCAGGTCCTCGGCCTCGAAGCGGTCACCGGTCAGGTGGTAGGCGGTTGCGTACAGGGAGGCGCGGCGCTCCTGGACGTAGGCGGTGAACTCCGCCTCCGACAGCGAGCGACGCCGCTCCCCCGAGTCCTCCCTGTACGCGGCTCCCCCGACCGTACCCATAGCGGCTACCGCCGCGGGCTCCCCCGTGAAACCGTCAACCACCGTCATGTACGCGGTGTGCTGACGCCCGGCGCCGCGAGCGCACCCCCGCCCGCTCACGGCACCGGACTTCTCCGAACCCCGGCCCCCGTTCACGTCGTGCAGACGCGTGATCACTGCGCTGTTGCTGGTGCCGTGCAGCGTGTTCATCTCGCGCCCCCCGTCGTGGACTTCCGGTGTTCTGCTCGTTCGTCTTGCTGTGGTGCGACTTGCTGTCCTGCCTGTGCCGAAAAGCTTGCCGGGGCACTTTCATGGACGTGTCCGCCGACTGTCACAGAGCTGTCACAGGGGCCTGTGTCGTAGGCCGCCCCCAGGCGCGCGACAGCCCGCACACAGTCATGAGCGCTACGTGCGCGTATCCGTACAGCTCGTACAGGTGTCGAAAGACCAGCCCCGCATGGGCCAGAATGACCCCCGTGCCTTCCCTGTTGCTGATCGAGGACGACGACGCCATCCGTACGGCCCTGGAGCTCTCACTGACGCGCCAGGGACACCGCGTGGCCACCGCTGCCACGGGCGAGGACGGCCTGAAACTGCTGCGTGAACAGCGGCCGGACCTGATCGTGCTGGACGTGATGCTGCCCGGCATCGACGGGTTCGAGGTGTGCCGGCGCATCCGGCGCACGGACCAGCTGCCGATCATTCTGCTGACCGCGCGCAGCGACGACATCGACGTCGTGGTCGGACTGGAGTCCGGCGCCGACGACTACGTCGTCAAACCCGTGCAGGGGCGTGTCCTCGACGCCCGGATCCGGGCCGTGCTGCGGCGCGGCGAACGCGAGTCGAACGACGCGGCGAGCTTCGGCAGCCTGGTCATCGACCGTGCGGCGATGACCGTGACGAAGAACGGCGAGGACCTCCAGCTCACCCCGACCGAGCTGCGCCTCCTGCTCGAGCTGAGCCGCCGGCCGGGTCAGGCCCTGTCCCGCCAGCAACTCCTGCGCCTCGTCTGGGAGCACGACTACCTCGGCGACTCACGCCTGGTCGACGCCTGCGTCCAGCGCCTGCGCGCCAAGGTCGAGGACGTCCCGTCGTCCCCCACCCTCATCCGTACCGTCCGGGGTGTCGGCTACCGCCTGGACGCGCCTCAGTGACCAAGGCGCAAGGGGGGTTCCGCGGCTGGGTCGCGGCTCGTAAGGGAGCGTGGTCACGGCTGCGCTTCACCAGTCTTCGGCTGCGCCTGGTCGTCGTCTTCGGCCTGGTGGCGCTCACGGCCGCCGTGTCCGCGTCCGGGATCGCCTACTGGCTCAACCGCGAGGCGGTCCTCACCCGCACCCAGGACGCGGTGCTGCGCGACTTCGAGCAGGAGATGCAGAACCGCGCCGGCCTGCTGCCCGAGGAGCCGACCCAGGACGAGCTGCAGCACACCGCCGGCCAGATGGCCAACAGCAGCCAGCGCTTCAGCGTGCTCCTCGTCGCCCAGGACGCCGAGGGCAAGCCCGCCTACGGCAGTTCCGGCGGCCTGGACGGCTTCACCCTCGCGGACGTGCCCCGGTCCCTGCGCACGGCCGTGAACGAGAAACAGGAGGTCAACTCCTCCAACAAGGCCGAGTACCACCTGTACTGGCAGCGGATGGTGGAGGACGACACCCCGTACCTGATCGCCGGCACGAAGGTGATCGGCGGCGGTCCGACCGGCTACATGATGAAGTCCCTGGAGCAGGAGGCCAAGGACCTCAACTCCCTCTCGTGGTCCCTCGGCATCGCCACGGGCCTCGCCCTGATCGGCTCCGCGCTGCTCGCGCAGGCAGCCGCCACCACCGTACTGAAGCCCGTGCAGCGGCTCGGAGTCGCCGCACGCCGCCTCGGCGAGGGCAAGCTGGACACCCGCCTGAGGGTCTCCGGCACGGACGAACTGGCCGACCTCTCCCGGACCTTCAACAACGCCGCCGAGGCGCTGGAGAAGCGCGTCGCCGACATGGCCTCACGCGACGAGGCGTCCCGGCGCTTCGTGGCCGACATGTCCCACGAACTCCGCACCCCCCTCACCGCGATCACCGCCGTCACCGAGGTCCTGGAGGAGGAGCTGGAGGCGGACTCCGGATCCATGGACCCCATGATCGAACCCGCCGTACGCCTCGTCGTCAGCGAGACCCGCCGGCTCAACGACCTGGTCGAGAACCTGATGGAGGTCACCCGCTTCGACGCGGGCACCGCACGCCTCGTCCTCGACCACGTCGACGTCGTCGACCAGATCACCGCCTGCATCGACGCCCGGGCCTGGCTGGACGCGGTGGAACTGAACGCCGAGCGCGGGATCATGGCCCGCCTGGACCCCCGCCGCCTGGACGTCATCCTGGCCAACCTCATCGGCAACGCGCTCAAGCACGGCGGCTCACCGGTCCGCGTCTCGGTCCGGGAAGCGGACGACTCGGTGACGATCCAGGTCCAGGACCACGGCCCCGGCATCCCCGAGGACGTACTCCCGCACGTCTTCGACCGCTTCTACAAGGCCAGCGCCTCCCGCCCCCGATCCGAGGGCAGCGGCCTCGGCCTGTCCATCGCCCTGGAGAACGCCCACATCCACGGCGGCGAGATCACCGCCGCCAACTCCCCCGAGGGAGGCGCGGTCTTCACCCTGCGCCTGCCCCAGGACGCCTCGGAGCTGGCGGAGCAGACCAACGGCCAGGGCAAGAAGGGGGACGCCTGATGAACCCACGCGGCCTGCTGGCGCTCACCCTGACGGGCGCCGCGCTCCTCACCGGATGCGGCATCCGGTCCACCGAAGTACCGACCAACTTCGGCCCCGCCCCCTCACGCGTGCACTGCTCCCTCTCCGAGCCGAACATCTCGACACAGGCCACCCGCGGCCTCCCCGTCCAGGTCTTCCTCCTGTGCGGCTCCCAACTCGTCGCGGTCGACCGCACCGTACGCGTTCCCGAGGGCACCGCCGACTCGGCCCGCCGCGTCCTCGTGGCCCAGGGCCTCCTCGACGAACTGGAGGCCACTCCCTCCACCGCCGAGAAAGAAGCCGGCTACACCACAGACGTCCGAGGCGCCATGAGCGTGACCGGCCCCCACCGCGCCGACCCCGACGAGACCCTCCGCCTGAGCACACCCCCCAACGACCTCACGTCATACGCCCTCGCCCAGATCGTCTGCACCTTCTCGGACTCAACGGCCGCCGAGGGCGACGGCTCGGTCATCCTCGGCGGCCCGACCAACACCCCCCCACGCCGCTACGAGTGCACAGACGAGGTCCGCACCAGACCAGGCAGCAACGAGCCCCCGTCCACGGACGTATCGGACGGCTGAACCCCCCCCCCCCCCCACAAGCCCGCAGCCGCCCACGGCGGCAAGGGGACGCGTCGAGGGGTGTCCGCCCGCAGAGTCCGGTGTCAAGAAACGGCACCTCCCGCGCAAGGCCCACCACCGGACCGAGGACGGACACCCCCCCCGACGCGTCCCCGACCCACAACGAACCCGCACGCGCTACACGCACCCCCACCGGACACCAACAGGCCGCCGCAGACCCCTCAGGAGCGCGGGGCTGTGTCG
Organism: Streptomyces sp. V4I8; assembly: GCF_041261225.1. Classification (GTDB taxonomy): domain Bacteria; phylum Actinomycetota; class Actinomycetes; order Streptomycetales; family Streptomycetaceae; genus Streptomyces. The sequence continues at coordinate 6,401,587 of NZ_JBGCCN010000001.1, read as the reverse complement.
AATGTGCGGCTACCGCCGCGTGGGCGCGACCAGCCCCCACCCACCGCAACAGGCCGCCGCAGGCACCCCCCACCCAACCGCCGCAGGCACCTGTGGCAGACGCCTCACTCCAGTAAGCCCCCTCCCGGAACCGATCCTGCCGGGGGGCGCGTCTAGGGGGGCGTGCAGCGTCAAGGCTCCATCGGCGGCAGCGCCGCGATCCGCATCCGTGCGACGGGAGGCGTCCTCCTGGTCGCGCACCTCGCGTTCGTCGCCTGGCTCACGCTGCGCCCCCTGGACGTCCCCTGGGTGATGCCGCCCAACCTGCAGCCCTTCGCCGGCATCAGAGCCGACCTGGCGCTGAGCTGGCAGGAGGCCGCCCGGCACATCGTGGAGGGGCTCGCGCTGCTCGCACCGCTAGGCGTGCTGATCCCGATGGCGCACGGCAGAATCAACGCCTCCCCACTCGGCTCCCTGGTCCGCACGGTCGCCGCCGGCGCCCTGATCTCACTGGGCATCGAGCTGCTGCAGACCGGCGTACCGGGCCAGATCGTCGACGTCGACTCTCTGCTGCTGAACACCGTGGGCGTGGGCCTGGCGCACGCCACCGTCGTCCCGGCCACCCGCGCCTGGCTCCGCCGCAGGTCCGAGCGCACACACCGGACGACCGTCCCCCAGGATGAGCTCCCTCAGGGTCGTACCCCGACGATTCCCAGGGTCGGCATAGCCCCATAGAGTGACGCTTTGCCCGGTTCGTCGCCGTAGCGTGGATGTCAGTTGAGGAAACCCCTCACGAGGCCCCACAAGGGGCCGACCGACGCTCGCGAAGGAGCCGCATGATGACCGCGCTCGCCCGACCCACCCACGGCCGCATGATCGGCGGAGTGTGCGCCGCGCTGGCACGGCGCTTCGGCACCTCCGCGACGACCATGCGCGTGATCTTCCTGATCTCCTGCCTGCTCCCGGGTCCGCAATTCCTCCTCTACATAGCCCTCTGGATCCTGCTGCCCTCGGAGGACAAGGCAAAGACACGCGCAGCCTGGTAACCCACGAGATCCTGGTAACCAACGAGATCCAGTGCGCCCCGCCATCCCCCCGGCGGGGCGCACTGCTGTACAGGCCCCCGCCCCCTCAGCCTCAGACCAGCTGCTTCACTGACATGAGCAGATGCCGATGCGACGGCCGGCCACCACCAGCCACGACCGGCCACGAAGAGCCACAACCGGTCACAGCGGGCCCCGACCGGCTCAGGCAGCCGTAGCCAACTGCCGCCGCTGCAGCCGCGCCGCCCGCGTCCCGAAGACCGTGATCGTCACGACACCGAGGACCGCCAGCAGGCCGACCCCGACGGTCCCGGCCCAGCCGCCCGCGTGGAAGGCGATCGCGCCGACCGTGCTGCCCGCGCTGGAGCCGATGTAGTAGGCGGACTGGTACAGCGCCGAGGCCTGGGCGCGGCCCTGTGTGGCCGTCTTGCTGACCGCCGAGGACGCCACGGCGTGCCCCGCGAAGAAGCCGCCGGTGATCAGGACCAGGCCGAGCAGGACCAGCGGGAGGGAACCCGCCAGGGAGAGCAGCAGACCCGCGGCCGTGGTCCCGCCCGCCGCGTACAGCGCGCCCCGGCGGCCCAGACGGCCCACCAGGCGCCCAGCGGTCGATGCGGACACCGTGCCGACCAGGTACACCAGGAAGATCGAGCCGATGATGCCCTGCGGCAGCGAGAACGGCGCCTCCGTCAGGCGGTAGCCGATCACCGTGTACACGCCGCCGAAGATCGTCATGAACAGGGCGCCGATGGCGTAGAGGCGGCACAGCAGCGGGTTGGCGAGGTGGTCACGCACCGTGCGCGCGAGCACCCGCGGCCGCAGCGAGCCCGGCTTGAAGTGGCGCGGTGCCGGGAGCAGCAGCCGGAAGGCCACGGCGCACGCGACCGCGATCACGCCGATCACCCCGATGGCGACCCGCCAGCCCCACTCCTGGGCGACCCAGCCGGTGATGACCCGGCCGCTCATACCGCCGACGCTGTTGCCCGCGACGAACAGGCCGATGGCCGTGACCAGCGCCTTCGGCCGGACCTCCTCGGCCAGGTAGGCCGTCGCCGATGCCGGCAGACCGGCCAGCGCGGCTCCCTGAACGGCCCGCAACACGACCAGGGCGGTCAGGTTCGGGGCGAAGGGCACCAGCAGCCCGACGGTCACCGCGACCGCCAGCGAGGCGGTCATGACCGTACGGCGTCCGAACCGCTCCGACAGCGCGCTCATGGGGAGCACGAACAGCGCCAGACCGCCCGTCGCGGCCGCCACCGTCCAGCTCGCCTCACTCGCCGCCACCCCGAACTCACCGGAGATCAGCGGCAGGAGGGCCTGCGTGGAGTAGAGGAGCGCGAAGGTCGCGACGCCGGCGAGGAAGAGGGCGAAGCTCATCCGGCGGTAGCCGGGGCCGCCCGGGGCCATACGGGAGTCGACGACAGGGACTACGGGTGCGGCGCCCACGGTGGTGGACGCCCCGGTACTGGCGGGAGACATGCTTCGAAGCTACGTACGCCCCCACCGTTCCGTCCAATGCATGGATTGGCCATAATCGTTCCCATGATGCATCAGTACAGCTCACAGCCTCGCCTGTCACCATCCAGTGACACAGAAGACATGGCGATGTTGCTCGCCCCACGCCTCGCCCACTTCGCCGGCGTGGCCCGCACCGAGCACGTCACCCGGGCCGCGCAGGAGATGCGGGTCCCGCAGTCCACGCTCTCGCGGGCCATGGTCCGACTGGAACAGGACCTGGGCGTCGACCTGTTCGCCCGCCACGGCCGTACGGTCTCCCTCACCCACGCCGGCCGCACCTTCCTCACCTCGGTCGAGCGCGCCCTCGCCGAGATCGCGCGCGCCGCCGACGAGGTCCGCGCCGACGCCGACCCGGCCACCGGCAAGGTCGCCTTCGGCTTCCTGCACACCATGGGCGCGGAAACGGTCCCCGGTCTCCTGCACGCCTTCCGCGCCGACCACCCCCGCGTCCGCTTCAGCCTGGTCCAGAACTACGGCGAGGCCATGATCGAACGCCTCCGGGCGGGCGAACTCGACCTGTGCCTGACGTCCCCCGTCCCGGACGCCCCCGACCTGGTCGCCCGCCGCCTGGACGAACAGAAACTCCGCCTGGTCGTCCCCGCCGACCACCGCCTGGCCGCCCGCAAACGCATCCGCCTGGCGGAAGCCTCCGACGAGACCTTCGTAACCCTGGAGCCCGGCTACGGCCTACGCCGCATCACCGACGACCTCTGCCAGGAGGCCGGCTTCAAACCCCGCATCGCCTTCGAGGGCGAGGAGGCGGAGACGCTGCGCGGGCTGGTGGCAGCGGGCCTGGGAGTCGCCCTCCTGCCCCCACCGGCCGTCCCCCGCCCGGGGGTCGCGGAACTGACGGTCACAGCCCCGAGAGCGGCACGGGAAATCGGCGTGGCATGGATGGCCGACCGCCCGGACACACCGCCGGTGGCGGCCTTCAAGCGCTTCTTGCTGTCGAGAAGGGGCAACTTGCTGCCCACCTAGCGGCAGCGCCCCAGGGGCGCGGGGCTGTATCGATATGCGGCTCCGCCGCGTGGGCGCGACCAGCCACAAACAACCCGCACCCGCCGACGAGACAGCCACCCCAACGGCGCTACCGCCGCAACGACTTACCGAACCCCGCAGCCAACGGCATCCGCAACCCCAAGGGAGGCGGAGCGGCGAACGCGTCGGCGACAGGCCGCGAGAACGCCCTCCCGAACAGCACCCCCATCACGAAGTCCTCGGCCAGCGAAAGGACTTCGTCCCGGTGCTGCTGCAACCCGTGCCGATCGGAGTGCACTTCGAACCGGCACACATCCCGGTTCGCCTTCTTCGCCCGCGCCGCCAGCCGGAACGACAGCTCGGGATCGGTGCGCTCGTCGTTCGTGCCGTGCACGATCATCACCCGCCGCCCCCCGAGCTGCTTCACCGGTTCGGGTGAGGCCGCCACGTCCTCCTCCGGCAGCCAGGGAGCCATGGCCAGCACGGAGTTGACGGCCTCGTGACCACCGGCCCGCAGCGCTGCCCGCCCGCCCATGTCGACCCCGGCGAGGCACACGGGGACGTCCCCGTAGCGCCGTACGACCTCGTCGGCGGCCCACAACGCGTCGCTCACCTGGTTCGCGTCGCTGCCGTTCCACCCGCGAAAGCGGTAGTGGACGACATGCGTGGCCAGACCCTCCGCCCGCCCGGCCCGCATCAGCCGGCGGCCCAGGGTCCGCACATAGGAGGTCGCCAACAAGGTCGCCGGCTTGCGATGTGATACTTCGTCACCTCCGGGAAGCAGAAGTACCACTCCGCTCACCGCTGTCGGCTCCGGCCCGATCGCCTTGCCCAGCCGGACCCTGCGCACCGGCGTCGCTTGCTGTGCCATGACAGAACAGTGTCAGAAGCGCGGGTGTACGCGACCCGTCCGTGGGGTCACCGTTACGTATCGACGGATGTGTAAAGCGCAAAACGAGACGAGCGGCGGAACCAGCGATGAAACGGTACCTCTACGCGCGTAGGCGTTAGAGTGCGGAAATGACGAGCCAGACTGCCCAGAAGGCGAACATCCCGAGTTCGGACCAGATCCGCCGGGCGCCGAAGGTTCTGCTGCACGACCACCTCGACGGCGGGCTCCGCCCCGGCACGATCGTCGAGCTCGCCCACGCGGTGGGCTACTCCCAACTCCCCGAGACCGACCCCGACAAGCTCGGCGTGTGGTTCCACGAGGCCGCCGACTCCGGGTCTCTGGAGCGGTATCTGGAGACCTTCTCCCACACCGTCGGCGTGATGCAGACCCGCGACGCCCTGGTCCGGGTCGCGCGCGAGTGCGCCGAGGACCTCGCGGAGGACGGTGTCGTCTACGCCGAGGTCCGCTACGCGCCCGAACAGCACCTCGAAGGCGGGCTCAGCCTCGAAGAGGTCGTCGAGGCCGTCAACGAGGGCTTCCGGGAGGGCGAGCGGATCGCGCGGGAGAACGGCCACCGCATCCGCGTGGGCGCCCTGCTCACCGCGATGCGGCACGCCGCCCGCGCGCTGGAGATCGCCGAACTCGCCAACCGCTACCGCGATCTGGGCGTCGTCGGCTTCGACATCGCGGGCGCCGAGGCCGGCCACCCGCCGACCCGGCATCTGGACGCCTTCGAGTACCTCAAGCGGGAGAACAACCACTTCACCATCCACGCGGGCGAGGCGTTCGGCCTGCCGTCCATCTGGCAGGCCCTGCAGTGGTGCGGCGCCGACCGGCTCGGGCACGGGGTGCGCATCATCGACGACATCCAGGTGCACGCCGACGGCTCGGTGAAGCTGGGCCGGCTCGCCTCGTACGTACGGGACAAGCGCATCCCGTTGGAGCTGTGCCCCAGCTCCAACCTCCAGACGGGCGCCGCCGAGTCGTACGCGGACCACCCCATCGGCCTGCTGCGCCGACTGCACTTCCGGGCCACCGTGAACACCGACAACCGCCTCATGTCCCACACCAGCATGAGCCGGGAATTCGAGCATCTTGTCGACGCGTTCGGTTACACGCTCGACGACATGCAGTGGTTCTCCGTCAATGCGATGAAATCATCGTTCATTCCTTTCGATGAACGACTCGCGATGATCAATGACGTGATCAAGCCGGGATATGCCGAACTCAAGTCCGAATGGCTGTTCCGGCAGACCAGCTCTACCAGCGGTTCTGAGGCCGAGGAGGGCTGACCGGGGATCCTCCGCGCACACGGAATGCGGACGCCATTCACAATCCGTCCGCATTTCGATGTTTGCGGTGGCGTGCGGGGCGTGTTTACGGTCGAGAACCGCTCACCACCCCGTAACGAATTTCGAGGACTTACTTTCATGAAGCAGTCTGCTGCCAAGACCCTCGGTGTCGCCGCTCTCGGTGCCGCCTTCGCCGCCGCGGGCGCGGGTGCCGCGAACGCCGCTCCGGTCACCCCGGACGCCGCGGGCGCGGCGCTGGGCACCGTCACCAGCGCGCTCCCGGCCGAGCAGCTCTCCCAGGCGGGTCCCGCCGCCGGTGCGGGGCTGGCCCAGGGGGGTGCGGGCCTTGCCCAGGGGCAGGAGGCGCTCACCTCGGGCGTGGCCGCCGCGCAGCCGGCCGCGGAGCAGGCGCTGGCCGGGGGCCCGACCGCCCTGGCCGAAGGGCTGCTCGGCGGTCTGCCGGTGCAGGGCCTGCCCACCCAGGGCCTGCCGCTGAACGGCCTTCCGGTCGCCTGATCCGCCTCGCCCGCACCACGCCGCTGGGGCGCACCCTTGGAACACGGGTGCGCCCCAGCGGCGTGTCCGTCCCGTCCCGGGCGTTTCCGACCTGCTGCTTTGTCCGCTCCGGGGGCCATTGTCAGTGGGCTGCGGTAGCTTCCGAAGTGTTGGGCGCGACGAGGCGCACGACGGGTTACGGCCACAGGGGTGGGTGGACGATGAGCGACGGCACGGCGACGACAACGGACCTCGACGTCAGGCTGGAGAAACACCGCGTCGAACTGACCGGGTACTGCTACCGCATGCTCGGTTCGTCCTTCGAGGCCGAGGACGCGGTGCAGGACACGATGGTGCGCGCCTGGCGGAGTTACGACAAGTTCGAGGGGCGCTCCAGTCTCCGGTCGTGGCTCTACCGCATCGCGACGAACGTGTGCCTGGACATGCTGACCGCGGGCAACAAACGGGCGAGGCCCATGGACCTCACGGAGTCGACGCCGCTGGCCCAGGCGGCGCTGTCGCCCCGGCCGGACCACACCTGGCTGGAGCCGATGCCGGACAGCCGGGTGCTGCCCACGACCGACGACCCGGCGGAGGCGGCGGTCGCCAAGGAGTCGGTGCGGCTCGCCTTCATGGCGGCCCTGCAGCAGTTGCCGCCCAAGCAGCGGGCGGTGCTGATCCTGCGCGAGGTGCTGGCCTGGAAGGCGAGCGAGGTCGCCGAGCTGCTCGGCACGACGGTCGCGTCGGTCAACAGCGCGCTGCAGCGGGCGCGTGCGACGCTCGCCGAGCAGCAGCAGCCGGGCACCGACGCCGTCGCCTCGGATCCGCTGGACGAGGAGCAGCAGAAGCTCCTGGAGCGATATGTCGCGGCCTTCGAGGGCTATGACATGACGGCGCTCACGGCCCTGCTGCACGAGGACGCCATCATGACGATGCCGCCGTTCGACCTGTGGCTGACCGGCGTCGACGACATCACGGGCTTCATGACGACGCTCGGCGCCCCCTGCGCGGGGTCGCGGCTGGTGCCGGTGCAGGTCAACGGGCTGCCGGGGTTCGCCCAGTACAAGCCGGACCCGGAGGCGGGCGGCTTCACCCCGTGGGCGGTGCAGGTGCTGGAGATCTCAGACGGCCGGATCACCGGGTTCCACTGCTTCCTCGACACCAAGCGCTGGTTCCCGCTGTTCGACCTCCCCCTCCACCTCGAAGCGGAGGCCGACCAGGTCGAGGAGGGCGTGTAGCGCGGGGTCCGGGTCGCGCAGCCGTATCCGGCCCCCGGCCCGCCGGGCGGCGAGCTGCAGCCGCGCCAGCAGGTCCACGACGCCCAGTCCCGGCGGCCCGAGCCCTCCGACATCACACACCACGACTCTCGCCCCGGTGGCCTCCAGCCGTGCCCGCACGTCGTCGCACAGCCCGGCCACCTCTTCCCGGGTGACGGGGCCGGCGAGCACGAGTACAGCGGGTGTCATGGCATCCACGATCGGTAGACCGGGCGGACGGGCGTAACTCATCGGGCCGGTAGCCGGGAGGCGGTTTCCGCTGCTCATCGCGCTTGCGCGCGGTGTCCGCCGACCGAGATCACGTTGACCCGCCGCCCTCCTTCCCCGGAGGGTTGGCTGTATGCCCCACGTATCAGCACCTCCCCGAATACCCTGCGGTTTCCTCCCCGCCATGGAGGCGCCGTGCAGGGAGTGCTGACGGGGTTCGCGGTGATCGCGGTCGTCATCGGGGTGGGTTATGTGATCGGCCTGCGCGGCCACCTCGGCGCCCACGGCCGTGAGGTCCTCACCAAGCTGGCCTTCCATGTGGCGTCCCCGGCCCTGCTGTTCACCACGCTCGCACAGACCGACCTCGCGGTGATCTTCTCCAGCCGCCTCCTGGTCACGGCCCTGAGCACGGCCGCCGCGGCCGGTGTCTTCGTCGCCGTCGGTGTCGTGCGGCGCTGGGGCGTGGGCCGCACCACGATCGGCGCGCTGTGCTCCAGCTACGTCAACTCCGGCAACCTCGGCATCCCGATCGCGGTGTACGTCCTGGGCGACGCGTCACTGGTCGCGCCGGTGCTGCTGTTCCAGCTGATCGGGGTCACCCCGATCGCCCTGACGATCCTCGACCTGTCCGGCGAGGGTGAGAAGGGCCCCTTGTGGCGCCGCCTCCTGACGCCGCTCCGCAATCCGATCGCGCTGGGCTCACTGGCGGGCGTGGCGGTGTCGGCGACGGGACTGCGGATTCCCGCCCCCGTCCTGGACCCCCTGACCCTGATCGGCGGCATGTCGGTCCCCGCGGTCCTGCTGGCCTTCGGCATCTCCCTGTGCGGCAGCACGATGCCGGGCCGGGGGCCGGACCGTCAGCCGGTGTTCCTCTCGGTCGCCCTCAAGTCGGTGGGCCAGCCGGCGGCGGCCTGGGCGCTGGCGGCGGGCGTGTTCGGCCTGCGGGGCGCTCCGCTGCTGGACGTGGTGGTGACGTCGGCACTGCCTGCCGCGCAGAACCTGTACACGTACGCGTCGAGCTACCGGGTGGGCGAGCGGTTGGCCCGGGACTCGATCCTCATGTCGACGGTGATCTCGGTTCCGGTGCTGGTGGTCGTCGCCACGCTCCTCGGCTGACCCGGGCGGGAGCCGAGTGGGTACGCCGAGGGCCGGGAACCCGAAGGCCCCGGCCCGTCGTGCGTTCAGCCGCTTCAGGCGATACGTTCCAGCACCACCGGCGAAGCCGTGAAGTCCGTCCCCGCCGCCGCGATGTCGTACGAACCCTCCACCGACTGGAGCGCGTACTCGAAGCGCTCCGGGGTGTCCGTGTGGAGGGTCAGCAGGGGCTGGCCCTCGGTGACCGTGTCGCCCGGCTTGGCGTGCAGTTCGATGCCCGCGCCGGCCTGCACCGGGTCCTCCTTGCGGGCGCGCCCGGCGCCGAGGCGCCAGGCGGCGACGCCGATGTCGTAGGCGTCGAGGCGGGTCAGGACACCGGAGGACGGGGCCTTGATCACGTGCTGCTCGCGGGCGACCGGCAGTTCCGCGTCCGGGTCGCCGCCCTGGGCCGCGATCATGCGCCGCCAGACGTCCATGGCCGAGCCGTCGGCCAGGGCCTTGGCCGGGTCGGCGTCCTTCACGCCCGCCGCGTCCAGCATTTCGCGGGCCAGGGCGATCGTCAGCTCGACCACGTCGGAGGGGCCGCCGCCCGCGAGGACCTCGACCGACTCGCGGACCTCAAGGGCGTTGCCCGCCGTGAGGCCGAGCGGGGTGGACATGTCAGTGAGGAGCGCGACCGTCTTCACGCCGTGGTCCGTGCCCAGGCCCACCATCGTGGAGGCCAGCTCGCGCGCGTCCTCGATGGTCTTCATGAAGGCGCCCGTGCCGACCTTCACGTCCAGGACCAGCGAGCCGGTACCCTCCGCGATCTTCTTCGACATGATCGAGGAGGCGATCAGCGGGATCGCCTCGACCGTGCCGGTGACGTCCCGGAGCGCGTACAGCTTCTTGTCCGCCGGGGCCAGGCCGTCGCCCGCCGCGCAGATCACCGCGCCGGTCGTGTCCAGGACGTTCAGCATCTCCTCGTTGGAGAGGAGGGCGCGCCAGCCGGGGATCGACTCGAGCTTGTCCAGCGTGCCGCCGGTGTGGCCGAGGCCGCGGCCCGACAGCTGGGGGACGGCGGCACCGCAGGCCGCCACGAGGGGAGCGAGCGGAAGCGTGATCTTGTCGCCGACGCCGCCCGTCGAGTGCTTGTCGGCCGTCGGGCGGGACAGGGACGAGAAGTCCATGCGCTCGCCGGAGGCGATCATCGCGGCCGTCCAGCGGGCGATCTCCCGGCGGTTCATGCCGTTGAGCAGGATCGCCATGGCGAGCGCGGACATCTGCTCGTCGGCGACCTCCCCGCGGGTGTACGCGTCGATGACCCAGTCGATCTGTTCGTCGCTGAGCTCACCGCGGTCCCGCTTGGTGCGGATGACGGAGATGGCGTCCATGGCCATGGCTTGGCTTCCTTCCGAGGGTTCCAGAAGTCGTACGGCCCCTCCGAGCCGGTCGCGTGGAGCAACTCGGAGGGGCCGCACGGGGGTGACGACTTACTTGCGGAGGTGGCCCGGCCCGAAGGCCTGCGGCAGCATCTCCGAGAGCGGCAGGATGCCCGCCGGGGTTTCCAGGAGCAGTTCCGGGCCGCCGAACTCGTACAGCAGCTGACGGCAGCGGCCGCACGGGACGAGGATGTCGCCCTTGCCGTCCACGCACGTGAAGTGCGTCAGCCGGCCACCCCCCGAGTTCTGCAGCTCGGAGACCAGCCCGCACTCGGCGCACAGGGCGAGGCCGTACGACGCGTTCTCCACGTTGCAGCCGGTGATCGTACGGCCGTCGTCGACGAGGGCCGCGACGCCGACCGGGTAGCCGGAGTACGGGGCGTAGGCGCGGGACATGGCGTCCCGGGCCGCCGCGCGCAGCTTGTCCCAGTCGACGTCGTGGGAGGCGGCCGAGGTCACTTGCCCTGGCCCTTCTTGTACGGCAGGCCGTCCGCCTTCGGCATCCGCAGACGTTGCGCGGACAGCGTGAGGACGACGAGGGTGACGACGTACGGCGTGGCGGAGACGACCTGGTTCGGGACCTCGTTGGTGGTGGCGTACCAGGTGTACACCAGGGCGCCGATCACCGCGGTGATCATCGACGGGGCGTACTTCTTGCGGATCACCAGCCAGATGGCGCCGATGATCAGCAGGAGCGCGCCGAGCAGCAGCAGGGCGTGGACGTTCGTCGAGCCGCCGCGCAGGTTGAGGCTGTCGGTGTAGCCGAACAGGCCGGCGCCGAGGGCGAGGCCGCCCGGCATCCAGTTGCCGAAGATCATCGCGGCGAGGCCGATGTAGCCGCGGCCGCTGACCTGGCCCTCCAGGTAGAAGGGGTTGGCGACGATGGACAGGAAGACGCCACCGAGGCCGGCCAGGCCGCCGGAGATGATCACGGCGATGTACTTGTACTTGTAGACGTTCACGCCGAGGGACTCGGCCGCGACCGGGTTCTCACCGCAGGAGCGCAGCCGCAGACCGAAGGCGGTGCGCCAGAGGATCCACCAGGTGGCGGGGATCAGCGCGATGGCGATCAGGGTCAGCCAGGAGACGTTGGTGACCAGACCGCCGAGCAGACCGGCGATGTCGGAGATGAAGAACCAGCCGTGGTTGTTCAGGTCCCGCAGCCCGTCGGACAGGCCCGGCACGGTGAAGTTGCCGAGGGAGTCGACCGCCGGGGACTGCTTGGCGGAGCCGCCCGCGTGGCCCTCGAAGGCGAGGGGCGCGAGGTAGCGGGTGATACCGAGGGCGAGGATGTTGATCGCCACACCGGAGACGATGTGGTTGACCCGGAACGTGACGGTGGCGATGGCGTGCAGGATGCCGCCGATGCAGCCGCCGATGATGCCGACGACGACACCGGTCCACGGGCCCCACTGGAAGCCGGCCCAGGCACCGAACCAGGTACCGAGGATCATCATGCCTTCGAGGCCGATGTTGACGACGCCCGCCCGCTCGGCCCACAGACCGCCGAGACCCGCGAGGCCGATCGGCACGGCGAGCTGGAGCGCGGTGGACATCTGGCTGACGTTGGTGATGCCGTCGGCGCCGGTGATGATGCGGACGATCGAGGTCAGCGCCAGGGCTCCGGCGATGACCAGCAGCAGGACGGACCACGACAGGCGGCGGCCCGTCGGTGCCGCGGGCTGCAGCGTGGGCTGGTTGACGTCGGTCGCGGTGGTCATCGGCCAGCCACCTCCTTCGTGGTGTTGTTGTCGGCGCCGAGGACGTGACCGGCGGCCAGTTCCGCGCCGACCCGGCGCTGCTGGCGGCGCAGGCCCCACTCGCGTACGGCCTCGTAGGAGACGACGACCGAGAGCACGATCAGGCCCTGCATGATGACCGCGATCTCCTTGTCGTACCCGTGGAAGTCCAGCTCGGGCGACGCCTTGTCGAGCCAGGCCCACAGGAGGGCGGCGAACGCGATGCCGACGGGGCTGTTGCGGCCGAGCAGGGCGATGCCGATGCCGAGGAAGCCGATGCCGGTGGGGAAGTTCAGGCTGTAGGTGTGGGTGTCGCCGAGCAGGATCGGCAGACCGGCGAGGCCCGCGATGCCGCCGGAGATCAGCATGGCGGTGAGCACCATGCGCTTGGGGTCGACACCGCTGGCCGCGGCGGCGGACTCCGAGGCGCCGGAGGCGCGCAGGTCGAAGCCGAACCGGGTGCGGTTGAGGACGACCCAGTAGGCGATGCCGAGCAGCACGGCGAGGAAGACCAGGCCGTAGATCTCGCCGGCGTCGCCCATGTTGATGCCGGGCACCCAGCCGGACTCGTGCATCTCGCCGGTGGTGTTGTTGTTGCCGACCTTGACGCCGAAGACGTCGGGCAGCCACAGGTAGGCGATGACGGAGGTCGCGATCGCGTTGAGCATGATCGTCGCGACGACCTCGCTGACCCCGCGGGTGACCTTGAGGACACCGGCGATACCGGACCAGAAGGCGCCGGTGCAGACGGCGGTGAGGAGCAGCAGCGGGATCTGGATCGCGGCCGGCAGGTCCACGTGGGCGCCGACGACGGCGGCCATCATGGCGGCGAGCTGGTACTGGCCGTCGACGCCGATGTTGAACAGGTTCATCCGGAAGCCGATGGCCACCGCGAGGGCCGCGATGTAGTACATCGAGGCCTGGTTGATGACCAGCACCTGGATGTCGGAGAAGCCGATCTGCTCGAACATCAGGGTGTACGGCTCGACCGGGCTCTTGCCCGAGGCGAGCAGCACGATCGCGCTGAGCACGAAGGCCACGGCGAGCGCGATGACCGGTCCGGCCACCGCGAGGAGCACACGCTCCTTGTCGAACTTCTTCATCAGCGGGCCTCGTCTTCCGGAGCCTCGGGAGACTTACGGATCTCGGGGGTGTCTGCGCCGGGCTCGGCGTTCTCGTCGTGTTCCAGGTGGCCGGTCGCGGCACCGGTCATCGCCGAGCCCAGCTCCTCCGGCGTGATGGTGGCGGGGTCGGCGTCGGCGACCAGCTTGCCGTTGTAGATCACGCGGAGGGTGTCGGACAGGCCGATCAGCTCGTCGAGGTCGGCGGAGATCAGCAGCACGGCCAGGCCCTCGCGGCGGGCCTCACGGATGTGGTCCCAGATCGCGGCCTGCGCGCCGACGTCCACACCGCGGGTGGGGTGCGCGGCGATCAGGAAGCGCGGCTTGTGGCTCATCTCGCGGCCGACGATCAGCTTCTGCTGGTTGCCGCCGGACAGGGAGGCGGCGGTGACGTCGATGCCGGGGGTGCGGACGTCGTAGGCCTCGACGATGCGGCGGGTGTCCTGCTGCGCGGCCTTCGGGTCCAGCCAGACGCCCTTGGCGTTGGGCTTCTCGGTGACGTGGCCGAGGATGCGGTTCTCCCAGAGGGGGGCCTCCAGGAGCAGGCCGTGGCGGTGGCGGTCCTCGGGGATGTAGCCGATGCCCTGCTCGCGGCGCTTGCGGGTGACCCAGCCGGTGATCTCCTCGTCGATCAGCTTGATCGTGCCGGAGTCGGCGTGCCTGAGGCCGATGAGCGCGTCGACCAGTTCGGTCTGGCCGTTGCCCTCGACGCCGGCGATGCCCAGGACCTCGCCCGCGTGGATGGTGAAGGTGATGTCGTCGAGCAGGGCCTTGCCGCCGGGTGCCTCCAGGCGCAGCTTCTCCACCGTGATGACGGGACGGTCGGTGACCGTGGACTCGGCGGTCTCCGGCGTCGGCAGCTCGCTGCCCACCATCATCTCGGCGAGCTGGCGCGGGGTCGTCTCGGCGGGGACGGCCGTGCCGACGGTGGTGCCGCGGCGGATGACGGTGATCTCGTCGGCGACGGAGAGCACCTCGCCCAGCTTGTGGGAGATGAAGATGACCGACAGGCCCTCGGCCTTCAGTTCGCGCAGGTTGTCGAAGAGCGCGTCGACCTCCTGCGGCACCAGGACGGCCGTGGGCTCGTCGAGGATCAGTGTGGTGGCGCCGCGGTAGAGGACCTTGAGGATCTCCACGCGCTGGCGGGCGGCGACACCGAGTTCCTCGACGAGGCGGTCGGGCTCCACGCCGAGGCCGTAGCGCTCGGAGATCTCCTTGATCTTCCGGCGGGCCTTGGCGCCGATGCCGTACAGCTTCTCGCTGCCCAGCGCGACGTTCTCGAGGACGGTGAGGTTGTCGGCGAGCATGAAGTGCTGGTGCACCATGCCGATGCCGCGGACGATGGCGTCGGCCGGCGACGAGAAGCTGACCTGTTGGCCGTCGATCGCGATGGTGCCCTCGTCCGGCTTCTGCATGCCGTAGAGGATCTTCATCAGGGTCGACTTGCCTGCGCCGTTCTCGCCGACGAGGGCGTGGACGGTGCCCTTGCGGACGGTGAGGTGGATGTCGTGGTTGGCCACGACGCCCGGGAATCGCTTGGTGATCCCGGCGAGTTCGACGGCGGTCACCTGACCGTTGACCGCCGCGCCGGCCGGAGGGCTGCTGGACGCGTTGATGGCGCACTCTCCTGGGGACGGGGGTCGTCTACGCGCGTAGCGCCCCTATGGCCTGAAAGGGGCCGACGCGCCGCGACCAACGGGGCACGGGGAAGGCCCCTTGGAAAGCCTCCCCGTACCCCGTTGAGCGGACGTAACCCCGGGGTTACCGCTGCTCAGGGTGTTGCTGCAATCAGCTCGACTTGACCTTGATCTCGCCGCTGATGATCTTCTCCTTGGCCGTCTTGATGGCGTCCTGGAGCTCGGTGTTGTCCGCGAACTTCGGGTTGGAGTTCGACAGGCCCACCTCGCCGGTCTTCAGATCGCCACGAACGATACCGGTCCCGGGCTTGCCGTCCTCGACCGACTGCGCCAGGTTGTACACCGCCTTGGCGACGTCCTTCATCGCCGACGTCAGGATGAAGTCCTTGTACTTGGCAAGGGCTTCCTGCTTGTACTGGTCGGAGTCGACGCCGATCGCCCACACCTTGTTGGCGGCGGCGGCCTCGATGACGCCCTGGCCGGAGAGACCGGCCGCCGCGTAGACGACGTCGGCCTTCTTCTCGATCTGACCCTCGGCGGCCGACTTGCCCTTGTCCGGGCTGGCGAAGCCGCCCTCCTCCGCGGTCTGCGTGAGGTACTGGGAGAGGACCTTGACCTTGGGGTTGGTGTCCTTGACGCCCTGCTCGTAGCCGGCCTGGAACTTGTGGATCAGCGGGATGTCCACGCCGCCCACGAAGCCGACCGTGTTCGTCTTGGTGCTCTTGGCGGCGGCGACACCGGCCAGGTACGAGGCCTCCTCCTCGGAGAAGACCAGGTCGGCCACGTTCTTCGACTCGACCGTGGAGTCGTCGACGATACCGAAGGTGGTGTCGGGGAACTTCTCCGCGGCACCCTTCACGGCGGTGGCGTACGCGTAGCCGACGCCGATCACCGGGTCGTAACCCTGCTTGGCCAGCGACACCAGTCGCTGCTCCTTGTCGGCGTCCGTCTCACCCTCGGTGGGCTCGACGTCGGCGGTGTCGTACTGGAACTCCTTCTTCGCCTGCTCCAGGCCCGCGTACGCGGCGTCGTTGAAGGACTGGTCACCCTTGCCGCCGACGTCGTACGCGATGGCGAGGCCCTTGTTGCCGCCCTTCGACTCCGACGATGAGGCCGAGGTCGAAGTGCCGCCGCAGGCGGAGAGCGCGAGGGCCAGAGAGGCGGTCGCTGCGCCTGCGACCGTGATCCGGGAAATCCGGCGCATGTGTAGAGCTCCTGTCGTACTGGCGGGGCCGGAGACGTGCGGGTGCGTTCCCGCGTCGTTCGGTGCGTGCTCTCGGCGTGCCGGACGAAGGTCCTCGTAGCGGAGGAGCTACTAGGGCCTTTGGCCGGTGCGGCGAGAGTGCGTGCCGGGCGGCGTGGGGGCGCACCCGCACTTCTCCGGGTTCGCCCAGCGCCGGACGGTACAGCTCGGGACAGCTTCACAGCTACGGCGCTGGCTTTCGCCGCAGAGTAACGCGCGTAGACCTGCCGGGAAACCCCTTCTGTCCACCTTGTTATGCGCCCGTGGCCAACAGCACGTCAGACCTTGACCAAGGGCTTGCCGACAGCAAACGGTCCATGGCTGTGGGTGATCCGAACCCGGGGGAACGCCACAGCGGGCGGGCATCCGAGGATGCCCGCCCGCTGCACAGGTGTACGACCGTGACTACTCGGTCTTGACCTTGATGGAGCCGTCGATGATGCCTTCCTTGGCCTTCGCCACGGCCTCGGAGAGCCCGGCGATCTTCGCGAACTCCGGGTTGGACTCCGACAGGCCGACGCCGTTGACCTTCTCCGACAGGCCGACGCGTTGACCTTCAGGTCGAAGGTCTGGGTGCCGGTCAGCGGCTTGCCGTCGTGGACGGACTTGGCCAGCGAGTAGACCGCGCCGCCGACGTCCTTGAGGGCGGAGGTGAGGATGTAGGTCTTGTACGACGCCAGGGCCGCCTGCTTGTACTGGTCGGAGTCGACGCCGATCGCCCAGACCTTGGCCTTCGCGGCGGCCTCGATGACACCCTGCCCGGACAGACCGGCCGCCTGGTAGATCACGTCGGCCTTCTTCTCGATCTGGCCCTCGGCGGCGGCCTTGCCCTTGTCGGGGCTGGAGAAGCCGCCCTCCTCGGCGGTCTGCGTCAGGTACTGGGAGATGACCTTGACCTTGCCGCCGCTGGTGTCCTGGACACCCTGCTTGTAGCCGGCCTCGAACTTGTGGATCAGCGGGATGTCCACGCCGCCCACGAAGCCGACCGTGTTGGTCTTGGTGGCCTTGGCCGCCGCCACGCCGGCCAGGTACGAGGCCTGCTCCTCGGCGAAGACGAGGGAGGCGACGTTGTCGCCCTGGACCACCGAGTCGACGATGCCGAAGGTGGTGTCCGGGTACTTCTTGGCCGTGGCCTCCATCGCGGGACCGTAGGCGAAGCCGACGCCGATCACCGGGTTGTAGCCCTGCTTGGCCAGCGAGGCCAGACGCTGCTCCTTGTCGGCGTCCGTCTCGCCCTCGGTGGGCTCGATGTCGGCGGTCTGGTAGCCGAACTCCTTCTTGGCCTTCTCCAGTCCGGCGTACGCGGCGTCGTTGAAGGACTGGTCGCCCTTGCCGCCGATGTCGTACGCGATGGCGAGGCCCTTGGTGTCACCGCTGCCGTCGCTGCCGGCGCCGTTGCTGTCGCTGCTGGTACCACCGCACGCCGTGGCGGCCAGCGCGATCGACGCGACCCCCACCGCGACACGGGTCAGTTTGGATATCCGACGCATCGTGAAGTCCCCATTCTCCAAGCCCCGCAGTGGGTGCTGAGTTCGGCGCACATTAACGCGCGTAGACACTCCTGGGAACGGGGTTTCGTCTTGCCGTTATCCATTCGTGCCGATGGCCCGGTTACGTCCTTGTGAACCATCGGATCGAAAGGCACGCATGGGGCGACTGCACCCGCCGCGCACCGCGCACTCCGGTAACCACGCGTACCAGGGGTGCCATGACCGTGATGGCGCTCAGGACCGCCCGTCATGGGGTCAGACTCCCCCCGCCGCGCCGGGGCCGCAAGCGGAGGGAGCGGTCCGGCTAACCGGCGGCGTCGAGGAGCGCGGCCGCGGTGAAGAGCTCCACGCCCACCGTGATGGCGGACTCGTCCACGTCGAAGTCACCCTGGTGGAGGTCCCGGCCGATGCGGTCACCCGGGTGGCGGGTGCCGAGGCGGGCCATGGCGCCGGAGACCTGCTCCAGGTACCACGAGAAGTCCTCGCCGCCGAGGCTCTGCTCGGTGCCCTCGACGGAGTCGGCACCGCGACGGGCGGTCATGGCGCCGCGCAGCAGCTCGGTCGCGTCCGGGGCGTTGACGACGGGCGGGACGCCACGGACGTAGTTGATCTCCGACTTGGCGCGGTGGAGGTTCGCGATCTCGTCGATGGCGGCGACGACGAGGTCGGGCGCCTGCCGCCAGGTGTCGAGGTTCAGGCAGCGCACGGTCCCGGAGAGCTCGGCGCGCTGCGGGATGACATTGGGCGCGTGGCCGGACTCGATCCGCCCCCAGGTCACCGAGAGGCCGCTGCGGGCGTCGGCGCGCCGGGCGACGATCGCGGGCACGTCGGTGACGACCCGGGCGGCCGCGGTGACCAGGTCGGTCGTCAGGTGGGGGCGGGCGGTGTGGCCGCCGGGGCCGTCCAGGGCGATTTCCAGCCGGTCACATGCCGACGTGATCGGGCCCTGGCGCAGGCCGATCTTCCCGGCGTCCACCTTGGGGTCGCAGTGCACGGCGAGGATCCGGCCCACCCCGTCGAGCGCCCCGCACTTGATGGCGTCGAGGGCGCCTCCGGGGAGCACCTCCTCGGCGGGCTGGAAGAGCAGCCGGACGGGCCGGGGCAGCCGGCCTTGCCTGTGCAGTTCGGCGAGCACCAGGCCCGCGCCCAGCACGACGGTCGTGTGGACGTCGTGGCCGCAGGCGTGCGCCCGGTCCGGCACGGTGGAGCGGTACGGGCACTCACTCTTCGTGTCCGGGATGGGCAGGCCGTCGATGTCGGCGCGCAGGGCGAGCACGGGCCGCTCGCCGTGCCCCTCCCCGATGTCACAGATGAGCCCGGTTCCGGAGTCGAGCACGCGGGGGTGGAGGCCTGCCTTCTCCAGGCGGCCCTTGATCGCGGCGGTGGTACGGAACTCCTGGTTGCCGAGCTCCGGGTGCATGTGCAAGTCGCGCCGGAACGCGACGAGTTCCGCACGGAGCGCCTCCGGCAAAGTGCCGGGAAGGACGGCTTCCCCGGGGTGATCGGCCTCGGACTCTTTGGACATCAGTTGGTTCACCCTCTACAGGGTAGGACGCCGGGGTGGCCAACTCGCCCTTGAACAACAAAAGTTCAACCCGTTAGGGGAAGAAAACCTGGCCGCTCGACGCATGGCTGTGAGTTGAGATGGGTAGGTAGTTCTTTTCTCTACGCATACCACGTCCCGCGCATCCCCGGCGGTTCTGTCCACCGGACGGAATCGCACTCGGGCAGATCTCGGTCACGCAGCGCGGTTAGGCTGCACCCCGTGAGTGCCGAGAACCCTCGTTTCATACGGGCCACCCGAACCTCGTACGACACGATCGCCGACGTCTACGCGGAGCAGTTCTCGGACTGGCTCGGCGTCCATCCGCTGGACAGAGCCCTGGTCGGCGGGTTCGCGGAGCTGGTGACGGCACGCGGCGGCGAGCCGGTGGCCGACATCGGCTGCGGGCCGGGGCATGTCAGCGCCGCGCTGGACGCGCTGGGGGTTCCCGTGTTCGGGGTGGATCTCTCGCCCCGCATGGTGGAGCTGGCCCGGCGGTCCCATCCCGGCCTGCGGTTCCATGTGGGGTCGATGACGTCCCTGGGCCTGCCGAACGAGACGCTGGGCGGGATCGTCGCCCTCTACTCGGTCATCCACGTCCCGGACGATCACCTGCCGACGGTGTTCGCCGAGTTCCACCGTGTCCTGGTACCGGGGGGCCATGTCCTGCTGGCCTTCCAGGCCGGCGACGGGGCCGAGCACCTGCACCTCGCCGAGCGCTTCGGGCGGGTGATCGACCTCGACTACCACTGGCGCGCACCGGACACGGTCGCCGAGCGTCTCGCCGAGGCGGGCCTCCAGCCGGTCACCCGGGTGCTGCGGGAGCCCCAGGGCGAGGAGAAGCGGGCCCGCGCCTTTCTCGTCGCGCGCAAGGGCGGCTAGACCCGTACTTCGCGGGTCGTTGATTCGTATGGTGTGACCGGTCCGGGGTGTCCTGGGCCGGGGGTGTGGCGTTGGGTGGGGTGTGTCGATGACTTCCCGGTCCCCGCGGCCACGGTCTCAGCGTCAGCGTCTTGAAGTGGCGGTGACGTCCGTGGTGGAGAAGCGTCTGGGCGCTCTGCCTGTCGCTGCCGAGTTTCTGCGTCGGCTGGATGTCGCCGGGATCGTCGACGAGGTGTGTCCT
This sequence comes from Streptomyces sp. V4I8, assembly GCF_041261225.1. Classification (GTDB taxonomy): domain Bacteria; phylum Actinomycetota; class Actinomycetes; order Streptomycetales; family Streptomycetaceae; genus Streptomyces. The sequence goes on along the minus strand of NZ_JBGCCN010000001.1, from coordinate 6,381,494 downwards.
GGTGGCGCGAGTGCGCTGGTGACGCACGGGCAGGTGATCGAGGCGTTGGTGGCCAACCGGCTGACGTCGCCCGCGCCGTTGGTGCGGGTGGAGGACTGGGCCAGGTGCTGGGCAGTGGAAGAGGTCTTCGGGATCGAGCCCGCTCTGCTCAACGATGATCGTCTGGCCCGGGCACTGGATGCGATCGCTCCGCAGCTGGAGCACATCGCGGGCACGGTCGGGGCGCGGGCGATCGGTGAGTTCGGGATCGATGTGGCCCGGATGCACTGGGACATGACCAGCATGTCCGTGCACGGGGCCTTCCCGGTCGAGGGTCAGGAGGAGGACTTCCCCGTCATTGGCTACGGGCATCCCAAGGACCGGCGCTTCGATCTGAAGCAGGTCCAGGCCGGGCTCGCGGTGTCGGCCGACGGCGGCATCCCGCTCCATGCCCGGGTCTTCGGCGGTGGTGCGGCCGAGGTCAGCCAGGTCGTCGGCGCGATGAAGGACCTGCGGGCCATGGCCGGTGAACGCGACTTCCTGATGGTCGCCGACTCCAAGCTGGTGTCCTACTCCAACGTCCGTGCCCTGCTGGCGGCCGGGGTCCAGTTCATCGCCCCGGCCCCGGCCGCGCAGGTCAAGGACGAGGTCTATGCCGCTCTCGATCCCGCGCAGGCCACCATCGTGGACTGGACGCCCAACCGGGAGGCGGGCAAGCCCGCCGAGCGGCGCGAGACCTACCGCGTGCTGGAGGACACCCACACCCTGACCGGGCCCCGCAAGAGCGATCCTGTGCTCACCGTGCGACGGATCCTGGTCCACTCCACCGCGAACGCCGCCGGCCAGCAAGCAGCCCGGGACAAACGCCTGGCCAAGGCCGCCCAGGACCTGAACAAGCTCACCGCTGCGGCCGGCGGACGCCACTACAAGACCCGGGAGAAGATCGTCGCCCGAATCGGTGTCATCGCCGCCAAGCGCCGTGTCACCTCTTGTCTGCGCTGGACCGTCACCGATAACGAGGACGGCACCCCGGTCCTGGCCTGGCACTTCGACACCGGCGTGCTGAAGGCGGAAGCCGTGGTCGACGGCTGGTACGCACTGCTGACGTCTGTCCCCGCCGACCAGGCGGACGCTGGGCAGACTCTGATCCACTACAAGGGCCAGGGCGCGGTCGAGCGCAGATACCACGACTTCAAGGGCCCGCTCGCGGTCGCGCCGGTCTTCGTGCAGCACAACCGGCGCGTTGCCGCCCTGATCCAGGTCATCTGCCTGGCCCTGCTCGTCTTCTGCCTGATCGAACGGCAGGTCAGACGCGCGCTCGGCCCCGAGCAGACCATGAGCGGCCTCTACCCCGACAACCGCCGGGTCCGCCCCACCGGCCGCATGGTCTTCTACCACCTCGGCGAACTCACCCTGCGCATCGGCAACATCACCGACCCGCCCACCGTCCAGATCACCCGCGGCGTCCAACTCCACCTCCTCGACCTACTCGACACCGACATCGGACAAACCCGCTGGCCACAGACCTGAAACGGTGACCCGCGAAGTCCGGGGCTAGACGGCGCTGAGCGCACCGCTGGTGGTGCCGCGACGTGCCGCCGTTCGTCTGCGGCGCCCTCGTGGCTGGTCGCGCCCCGCGGCGGAGCCGCACATCGCTACAGCGCCGCGGTGCCCAGGGAGGCTGCCGAACCGCGGTGGACTTGACTCGACCTGCTCAGACAGCGCTCACGGCCGACAGCCGGTGCACGTCCCGGGCGGTCCCGGTGACCCCCGACAGGAACCCCTGCGCCCGTGGCGAGGCGTTCTCCGTCAGCCATGCCGGGTCGATGTCGCAGACCGCGACGCGGACCTCCGTGCCGGAGAGGGCCAGCGGCAGGGTGTGGACGACGGTCGAGGGGAAGCTCAGGATCGTGCGGCCGATGGGGCCGCGGCGGGCGATCAGCTCCAGGGGGAGGTCCGGGCGGACGATCTCCAGACCGGTCTCCACCGCCAGCCGGTGCAGCTTCTCCGCGCTCTCGCGGCGGTGGGCGAAGTAGCGGGTGGCGCCGTGCGCCCTGGCCAGGGAGAGGACGGCCTCCAGGTAGCGGTCGTTGTCCACGACGCCGGTCTCGACGAGGGACGTACCGACCATGTCCGCGCCCTTGGTGATGCGGGGCGGGCCGAAGCGGTCACGGGTCCAGGCGAAGGTGTTGGCGGTGACCGTCACGCCGTCCGGGGTCTCCTCCATCGGCATGGAGGAGAAGATCTCGACCCTGCGGTGCTCGCTCGGCGTGAGGCGCCTGCGCGCGGCGGAGGACACCGGGGCGAAGACCAGGTCACGGGGGCCGGGGCGGCCGCCCTTGCGGTGCCAGCGGACCAGGCGCTCGCCACGGGCGAGTTGGGCGACGAACTCCATGGTCGCCGTGCCGTCGTCGACGACGACGATGTCGCGGGCCTTGGTGATCGTCAGCAGGAGTTGGACGTAACGGGAGAACGGGTCGCCCAGGACTATGCGGTCGGCGCGGCGGAGCCGGCCCGCGAGGCCGCCGATCGTCTGGAAGGGAGCGGCCGCGCCGCCCCGCGCCTCCTCCCAGCGGACCTCGTGGCCGTCGTCCCGCGCAAGCTCGGCCATCCGCCGCAGCTGGCCGCGGGTCATGGGGTCGATCGGGGACAGGACGACGAGGGTGAGCCCCGCGCCGAGGGCATCCTCGCGGGCGTGCGCCCACTCCAGCACGTTCAGGAGCTGTACCGGGCTCTCGACGAAGGCGAGAGTGTGAGGGCCGGTGTTCCCGGCGCGGTGGCTCATCGGCGTACGACCGTCCCGTCGTAAGGCGCTCATGCGGCGCTCGTATTCAGCTCGTGTTCCGGACAGGCCCTGGTGCTGCCACGAGCCCGAAGGGCGCCGAGCCCGAGCGCTCCTGCTCGGGGCACTCGGGATCGGCGCACTCGGACTCGGTGTCTTCAGGCTCAGACCTGGACCGGCTCGCCCGCCGCGGCGGCGATCTCCGCCTCGGCGACCACACCGGCGACGCGGCGCAGCTTCTTCATCGGGCCGAGCTCGGAGTCGTAGACCTTCTTGACGCCGTCACCGAGGGAGGCCTCGATGGTGCGGATGTCGCGGACCAGGCGGGTGAGGCCCTGCGGCTCGACCGAGGCGGCCTGGTCGGAGCCCCACATCGCGCGGTCCAGGGTGATGTGACGCTCGACGAAGACGGCGCCGAGGGCGACCGCGGCCAGCGTGGTCTGCAGGCCCGTCTCGTGGCCGGAGTATCCGATCGGGACGTTCGGGAACTCCTTCTCCAGGGTGTTGATCGCGCGGAGGTTGAGCTCCTCGGCCTTGGCCGGGTAGGTGGAGGTGGCGTGGCACATGACGATGTTGTCGGAGCCGAGGACCTCGACGGCGTGGCGGATCTGCTTCGGCGTCGACATGCCGGTGGAGAGGATGACCGCGCGGCCGGTGCCGCGCAGGGCCTGCAGCAGCTCGTCGTCGGTCAGGGAGGCAGAGGCGACCTTGTGGGCCGGGACGTCGAACTTCTCCAGGAAGGCGACGGCCTCGGTGTCCCACGGGGAGGCGAACCAGTCGATGTTCTTGCTCTTGCAGTACTCGTCGATCTGGCCGTACTCGTCCTCACCGAACTCCACGCGGTGGCGGTAGTCGATGTAGGTCATCCGGCCCCAGGGGGTGTCGCGCTCGATGTCCCACTGGTCGCGCGGGGTGCAGATCTCCGGGGTGCGCTTCTGGAACTTCACGGCGTCACAGCCGGCCTCGGCGGCCACATCGATGAGCTTGAAGGCGTTCTCCAGCTCACCGTTGTGGTTGATGCCGATCTCGCCGCAGATGTAGACGGGCTTGCCCGGGCCGACTTCGCGCGAACCGAAGGAGCGGAGGCGGGAGTTGGTGCTCATGGCAGAGATGTCCTTACTTGGTGAGGGAGTCGAGAGAGGGGCCGAGGATCCAGCTGGCGATCTCTCGGATTGCGCCGTCGCCACCGGGGAGGGCGGTGACCGCGCGTGCGGCGCCGCGCACGACGTCGTGGGCGCTGCCGACCGCCACGGGCCAGCCCACGAGGGCGAAGCACGGGAGGTCGTTGACGTCGTTGCCGACGTAGAGCACGCGCTCAGGCGCGATGCCCTGCTCCTCGCACCACTGCTTCAGCGCGAGGTCCTTCCGGTCGATGCCGTGCAGCACGGGAATCTGCAGCTTCCGTGCGCGGGCGGCGACGACCGGGTTCTGCTCCGTGGACAGGATCAGCATCTTCAGCCCGCTGTTGCGCAGGGCGGCGATGCCGAGGCCGTCTCCGCGGTGCACGGAGACGAACTCCTTTCCATCGGCATCGATCAGCACCCGGTCGTCGGTCTGGGTGCCGTCGAAGTCCAGTACGACCGCGTCGATCTCGTCGGCGGTCGGGAGGGCGCCGGGCCGGTCCGCGTCGAACAGCGGAGCCAGCGCGCGGGCGCGGGACAGGTCGTGGGGATCGTCGATCTCCAGGACCCGGGCGGGGTCGGTGCGCACGAGCTCGGTGCGGCCGAAGAAGCGGTGCTTGTGCTCGCGGAAGCCGCGCGCGTCCATCGCGTAGGCGGCGCCGGTCTCCAGGAAGTCCTGGGGGCGGTCCTGGCGGCGCGGGCGGAAGGACTTGTCGTGGTTGACGCCGTAGCCGCCGCCGGAGGTGGTGGTGCGGGTGGCGACGGTGTCGGTGCCGCCCTCGACGGCCTCGCGTTCGGCGCGCAGGGCGGCCGGCTCGTCGTCGCCGTGGCGCCACACGAAGCCGTGGAAGGGCGCGACGGTCAGGGAGGTGTCGGCGCCGTTGGCGAGGATCGCCTTGACCACGCCGTCGATGTCCTCGCGGACGATGAAGGGGCTGGTGCACTGCACGAGCAGGACCACGTCCACCGGGGAGCCGTGCAGCGCCTCGTGCGCGTCCATGGCGTGCAGCACGGCCGCCTCGGAGGTCGCGGTGTCACCGGCGATGGCGGCGGGGCGCAGCACGACCTCGGCGCCGGCCTGGCGGGCGGCGGCCGCGATGCCCTGGTCGTCGGTGGAGACGACGACGTCCGTGACGAGTCTCGAAGCCCGGCACTCACGCACGGCGCGCGCCACCAGCGGCACGCCGCCGACGGGCATGAGGTTCTTGGCGGGCACGCCCTTGGAGCCGCCGCGCGCGGGGATCACGGCGAGCACGCGCGGCACCGAAGTGCCTTGACCTGCTTCCGGGTGGGACATGGGTTCTGCTCCTTGACGTGAGGTCTGGCGGCTCACAGCTCGCCCATCCGCCGGATGACCGGCGCCACTCGCTGCACGCCGTGCCGGTAGGCACCGCGCGCCGCCCGGCGCACTATCTGGCGGACCGGGCCGGGCTCCTTGTCGTGGGCGGGGGCGCCGGGCAGCGGGCTGCCGTCGGGGCCGAGGTGGTGGCGGGCGAGGATGCCGGGCAGATAGCCGGGCGCGGTGGCCGGCGTGTAGTACGGGGTGAGGGCGGGCAGTCCGCCCGGCCGGTCGAGCAGCTTGGCGATGCGCTCGCGGGCCGCGTCGAAGGCGGTGGCGTACGAGCCGTCGGCGCAGACGCCCTGCCGGGACACCCACTCCTCGTCGGGCGCCGGCCGGTGTCCGTCGTCCAGCTGGTCCCAGGAGGCCAGGCAGCCCGAGCCGATGAAGTGGTGGTTGCCGAGCGCCTCGCGCACACCGAGGTCGGTGAGGACGACGGTGGGGATACGGCGGTGCAGCGACTCCAGCGCCGCCGTGGAGCTGATCGTGACCAGCAGGTCGGTGCGGTCGAGGACCTCGCCCATGTTCCCGTACACGAGACGGAAGTTGGCCGGCGGTTCGAGCCCCTGCACCAGCTTCTGGTACGGCAACTCCTCGATGTGAGTAGTGTGTTCGCCCGGCTTGGAGCGCAGCTTGAGCAGTACCTCGCGCTCGGGGTGCTTGCGGGCGTGCTGGATCAGGCGGTTCAGCAGGTACGTACGGTCGTTGCGGCTGTCCGGCACGGAGGGCTGCGCCGCGAAGACGACCGTGTACGGGTCGTGTTCGCCGGCGTAGGGCTCTCCGCCGAGGAACGGCAGCGCCACCTCGGTCACCGCCGAGGCGTCGGCGCCGACCCCCTCGTACACCGCGCGGAACCGCTCGGCGTCCTGGCGGGAGTTGGCGAGGACGAGGTCCGCGCCGTGCCGCAGCAGCAGGCCGTCGGCGAGCTTCTCGTAGACGACGCCGACATAGCCGGTGACGACCACGGGGCGCTGCGCCTGCCCCTCCCAGACCCGCTTGAGGCCGTGCAGCACGGCCTGCACACCGCCGCCCACGAGGGCGAGGACCAGGACGTCGTACGACTCCTGCGCCATGGCGCGCAGGAACTCGACCGCGGTCACCTCACGCAGGGAGTCGGCGTGAACGCCGACTTCCTGGAGCTGGCGGGGCGTGGGCGTGGCCCGGCCGCGCAGGAGATATCCGTCCAGACGGATGTCCGAATTCTCCGGCGCGATACGGTTCGCGGTGAGCGCGCCCCATTTCCACCGGGTATCGGAATCCGCGAGTACGGCCACTCGCCTGGTCTTCGTCGCACTTACTGGCACGTCGAAGACGCTAGGAAGAGATTCCGAGGTTCCGCCCAACCCGAATGCAACAAACGGTTAACAGCACATCGACGAACGGCGAATCGGCCTCCGGAGCGGTGCAAAAAAATCCTGGTTCATGGCATCGCCACGCGTCGTTCACCTTGCATCAAGCTCCGGGTAAAGACGGGTGACGGACCGCCCCCTAACGTCCTTCGCGTGGTCAAGCTCTCCGTCATCGTGCCGTTCTACAACGTGCAGCAATACGCGCCAGACACCCTGAAGAGCCTGCGTGCGAACACACGCGAGGACTTCGAGTTCATCCTCGTCGACGACTGCTCGACCGACGGGACACCGGACCTTCTCGCGCGCGCCGAGCGTGAGCTGCCGGGCGCGGTGGTCGTCCGACACGAGCAGAACGGAGGACTGGCCACCGCGCGGAACACGGGCATCGACAAGGCGCGCGGCGAGTATCTGACGTTCCTCGACGGCGACGACTGGCTCGCCCCCGGCTACTTCCCGCAACTGCTCGCGGCCATCGAGAAGTTGGGCTGCGACTTCGTACGCACCGACCATGTGCAGTGCACCGGGCGGGCGCGCAGCGTCCACCGGGTGCCGCACGGCCGGCGCTGGACGGTGATGAACCCGCGCGAGGCGATCCTGCCCGCCGACCGGTCGACGTCCGTGGACTACGCCTACGCGTGGGCGGGCATCTACCACCGCCGGCTGGTCGACCGCGGGGCGCTGCACTTCACCCACGGACTGCGCACCGCCGAGGACCGGCCGTGGATCTGGAAGCTGCACCGGGAGGCAGAGTCCTTCGCCGCGGTGGGGCTGCTCGGCGTCTACTACCGGCGCGGAGTGGCGTCCTCGCTCACCCAGATCGGTGATGTCCGGCAACTGGATTTCATTCGTGCGTTCGACCAGGTGATCGACGAAACCGCGGCCGACCCCGACGCCGATAAACTGCTTCCGAAAGCCGTGCGCACTTACTGCGCGATCATGGCTCATCATCTCGGACAAATCGAGAGGTTCGAACCCGCCGTGGCTCGAAAACTGCGTTCGATGAGCGCCGCCGCCCTGAAAAGAATGCCGCAGGACGTGCTCGCGGAGGTCGTGGACTCGATGGACGCGCAGCGCGCCGCCCGGTTGCGGCGGGTGCGCCGCCGGTCGCTCGGGGCCCGGACGGTGGCCGCCTGATGCCGCGCACCACCCAGATCTTCTGCGCCTCGACGCTGTACGGCGCCGCGACCCTGGCGGCCGCCCTGGACGCCGGGCTCTTCGAACCGGCCGACCGGCGACTGCTGCTGGTCACCAACAACGCGACCAACCCCGAGATCACCCCGTCCGTCGACGCGATGCCGGGCTTCACCCCGATCAGCGGGCGCTTCGACGAGGTCCGGTCCTGGAACGCGACCATCTCCCCGTTCCATCCGAGCGGTTGGTCACCGCGCGCCGACGACATCCCCATGTGGGAGCGGTACGTACGGCTGCTGTGGAACCTCGGCGACGACGAGGTGCGGCTGGCCGTCGAGTCGGTCCAGGTCAATCCGGCCCTCGCGCTGTGCCAGCTGTTCACCGGCGCTCCCGTCGACGTCTACGCCGACGGCCTCACAAGCTACGGCCCCACGCGCGACAAGATCGACCCGCTGGTCGGCACCCGCATCGGCCGGCTGCTGCACCTCGATCTCGTCCCGGGCCTCACCCCGCTGCTGCTCACCGAGTTCGGCGTGCCGGCCGAACTGGTGCCGTCCGAGGCGTTCCTGAAGGTGCTCGGCGAACTCGCCGAGGACCAGGGCGACCTGGCTGACGCCTTTTCCGCCGCGGACCGCAAACCCGCCCTGCTGCTCGGCCAGTACCTCTCCGCGCTCGGCATCCTCACCGACGCCGAGGAGGAGGACCTGCACCGGCAGATGGTGCGCGGCGCCGTCGCACTCGGCCACCGCGAACTCGTGTTCAAGCCGCACCCCGTCGCACCGGCCCGCTGGTCGAGGCTGCTGGAGGACGAGGCGACGAAGCTGGGCGCCGAACTCACCCTCCTCGACCGGCCCGTCCTCGCCGAGGTGGCCTTCCAGCGGCTGAAGCCCGCCCTGGTCGTCGGCTGCTTCTCCACCGCGCTGCTCACCGCCGCCCATCTGTACGGCGTCCCGGTCGCGCGGGTCGGCACCGACACCGTGCTGGCCCGGCTCGCGCCCTACCAGAACAGCAACCGCGTGCCCCTGACCCTCGTCGACGCACTGCTGCCGGACATCACGGACGCCGCGACGGTGCACGAGTGGACGATGCCACCGAGAGAGCGGGTGGACGAACTGTCCGCGCTGCTCAAGGCGGTCGGCTTCGCGATGCAGCCGAAGATCTACCCGGGGCTGCGCGGCGCGGCCGAGGCCTACCTCTCCAAGCAGCTGAACCCGCACACCTGGCGCTACTTCAAGCGCAAGCGCCTGACCGCGCTGGCCCTGCCCGGCGCCGTGCCGGCCCAGCTCTCCTTCATCCCGCGCAACGCGACCGTGCGCCGGCTGGCACGCCGGGCGCGGGCACTGAAACACGCGGCGGTGAAGAGGTAGCGGTGGCTGTTCATCCGAGTGACATCTGTGAGCTCCCCATGCGTCAACCGTCACTCACCTTTCACCCGTCGGAGGTACGTAGGTTCGGTTGTCCTACGACTCCACGAGAAGGGCCCCAGGATGAGCGCGGCTGACCAGGCCACGGCACCGCACATACGGCTGCCCCTGTCCGACCGGCCTCCCGTTCGGCCGCGGGCGGCGAGTCGGCTGCGCGCCCTGGACGGGCTGCGGCTGCTGGCCGCGCTGATGGTGTGCATGTACCACTTCACCGGCAAGAACGGCGAGGTCGCCGCCTCCTGGCACCAGTCCCCCGGGGCGATGTTCCCGACGCTGTCGCAGCTGTCCACCTACGGCAGCCTGGGCGTGCAGTTCTTCTTCGTCATCAGCGGCTTCGTGATCTGCATGAGCAGCTGGGGCCGCAGCCTCGGGGACTTCTTCCGCTCCCGGATCTCGCGCCTCTACCCGGCGTACTGGGCGGCCATCGTCATGGTCACCGCCGCGGCCGTCCTCCTGCCGGTCGTCGTCCACCCGGTGCGGCCGGACGAGTTCCTGGTCAACCTCACGATGATGCAGCAGCCGCTGGGCGTGCCGCGGGTCCTGGGCGTGTGCTGGACGCTCTGGGTGGAGCTGAAGTTCTATGTCCTCTTCGCGCTGTTCGTGATCTGGAAGGGCGTGACCTACAAGCGCGTGGTCACCTTCTGCATCCTGTGGACGCTGGCCAGTGCCTTCGCCCGGGTCGCCGACAACCCGCTGACCGACGAGCTGGTGATGCGCGACCACGCCCCGTTCTTCATCGGAGGCCTCGCGCTGTACCTGATCCACCGCTTCGGCAGCGACCTGCTGCTGTGGGGGATCGTCGGCATGTCCTTCCTGCTGGGCCAGCGCTACTCGGTCATGGCGCTGTGGCACCCCGGGGCGCAGGGCGAGTTCCACCGCAGTCCGTACGTCATCCAGGCCATCGTCTTCCTCTCCTTCGCCTCCGTGGCGGTGGTGGCGCTGGGCTGGACGCGCTGGGCCAACTGGCGCTGGCTGACGGTGGCGGGGGCGCTGACGTACCCCTTCTATCTGATCCACGAGCACCTGGGCTGGTTCTTCATCCGGGTCCTGCACCGGGGCCTGGGCCTCGGCTCCTATCCGACGCTGGCCCTGTCCGTGCTGAGCCTGCTGGGGCTGGCCTGGCTGATGCACCGGTTCGTGGAGAAGCCGTTCGGGCCGAAGTTGAAGCGCGGGCTGCCGGCCGTTCGCTTCTGATGACCGAAAGGCAGTTGGGGCGCCCCGTGACTCGGGGCGCCCCAACTGCCTTTTACCGACCTCGTGTTACTTGCGGGCCGTCGACCGCAGCTGCCGCACCGCCTTGCGGACCGCCGGATGCCGGCGCAGCGCCTCGGCGCGGACCGGGCTGCCGCCCGGCAGCCGCAGGCTGGTGAGGCGGCGGCGCTTGAAGTAGTGCTGGTACCGGTCCAGGTTGCCGCTGAGCCAGGCGGTCACCTCGTCGCGCAGGGCGTGGTGCTTGCGGGACTGCATGCAGTAGCCGACGCTGCGGACCAGCGGGGCCAACCCCTCGGCCATCCCGGTGAGTTCGAGCTGCGAGCCCAGTTCGGCGTGTTCGGCGTCGGGCAGGGCCGCGTCGATGATGGTCAGCGGGATGCGGTTGCTGTTCTCGTACGGGGTGATGCGCTCGAGGAGCAGGTCCGTGCCGACGCGGGCGACGGGGATGCCGTAGAAGGCCGCGGCGGTCATCAGAGCCGTGGAGAAGCAGCCGATGACCAGCTTCGGCTTCAGGAAGGCGAAGACGGTCTCGGCGAGGACGGGCTCGTTCAGGACCGTGAGCCTGACGCCGAGTTCGTCGGCGACCGCTTCCAGGGACTCGTTGAAGACGGCCGGTGCGCTCGGGTGCGGCTTGAACAGGATGTCCTGGTGTCCGGCGCGCGCGGCGGCGCGCAGGAAGCGGATGTGGAGCTGCTCCTCCTCGTCCTGGGTGATCAGGTCGATCGCCGAGAGGTACTGGCCGAGGAGGACGGCGGTGGGCGGGTTGTCGGACGGGAGGCGCTCGGCGAGGATGCCGGCGCCGGACTCGCCGATCTGGGCGAGGACGTCGACGATCGCGTCGTTCGGGACGGCCTCGGGCGGCACGCCGTACTCGGCCAGGAGCATGGGCTCGAGGCCCGGCACCAGGTCGAGGTGGAGGACGCGCTTGATGCGGCTGCTCATGCCGTGCGGGATGCGGTTGCGGGTGGGGCCGTAGCTCATCAGGCCGTCCGCGTACACATGGATCGGGCTGTCCGCGAAGATGTCCGCGACCGCGCGGGAGGGGTTGGCCTGGATGGACTCGCAGGCGATCTCGACGGGTTCGTCGCCCAGGTTCCAGGCGAGGCGTACGGCCTTCTCCCACAGCAGGGTGTCCTGCCCGCGCGGCGACCAGCCGGCCGGGTGGTGCGGGGAGATGAAGTCGTTCCAGGAGCGCACCTCGTCGAACTCGGGGCGCAGCTTCTCGAAGCCGGCCATCCGGTCCAGCGGGGTGCCGATCTCGGGGATCGCGGCCGTGTTGCTGACGACGAGGATGCGGCGGACGCCCTCGCGCGGGCCGAACCGGCCAGCCCGTAGGGCGGCGGTGACGGTCGCGGCCGCGTACTGCGTGGCCGAGAAGAAGATCTGGATCATGCCGCCACTCCCTTCATGCCACCCCGTATGCGGCGCAGCATGTACACGCGCTCCTCGCCCATCCCGACGAGAGCCTCTTCCAGCTCGTCCTCCGACATCCTGCCCAGCGCCTCGGCCGCCATCTGCTTCAGCCTGGCGGCGATGCTGCGTTCGAACCGGCCCCGGCTGAGCAGCTGGTGGGCGATGACGACGCAGTAGTTGCGCAACGCCTTCTTGCGCAGCCTGCCCACCTCGGGGTCGTCGGCGAGTTCGGCGAGGACGAGGTCGAAGGAGCGGAAGAAGTCCAGCTGGCGGACGTCACCGATCTGGGTGAGCGAGCTGGCCACGCCCCGGCGGTAGAAGACCCCGCGCAGGCTGGCGACGGCGTAGGACTCGGCCCTGCGGTGCAGGTCCCAGATCCAGGGGCGGTCCTCGGCGGTCTTGAGGCCGTCGTGGAAGCGGAGCATGCCGCGGTCGAGGAGGCGGCGGTGGTAGACGCCGGCCCACGCGTACGGGTAGTCGACCATGGTGGTGTCGTCGACCGGGAGGATCGAGGTGCGCGGGTCCAGCGGGGTGTGGCGGCGGCCCTCGGGTGCCCGGTGGACGGTCCGCTCGATGCCGGTGACCTGCACATGGTCGGTCCGTACGAAGTCGACGTCGAACCGCTCGATGGCGTCGACGAGATCCGTGAGATAGCCCGGCGCCAGCCAGTCGTCGCCGTCGAGGAAGGTGAGGTAGCGGCCTTCCGAGGCGTCGATCCCGGTGTTGCGCGCGGTGGCCAGTCCGCCGTTCTGCTCGTGCCGTATGACCCGGCTGTTCCTGAGTCTCTTCGTCAGCGTCAGCAGCGCTTCGTACGTCTTGTCCTTGGTGGACCGGTCCTCGACGAAGATGAACTCGAAGTCGTCCCGTTCGTTGTTGACCAGACTGGTCACCGTCTCCGGTACGTACGACTCGATGTTGTAGCACGGGACGATCACGGACAGTGTCGGGGGGCGGTTGGTCACGCGTACACCTGGGCTCTCTCCGGGGCGGATCCCTGCGACCGTAGGAGATGTTCGACGCCGGACATCAACTCCCTGCCAACTACCAGGTGAACGAAAGGTAACCGGACGGCGCCCCCTGTTTTCCCGTCCATCCGACCGCCACAGTAAGCGCTTATCACCCCCGCTCGGGTGTTCGACACGACTCGACAGAACCCGGGGGGAATGTGTGCACACGACCGTTTTCCACAGCGCTGACCTGCCACGGACCGAGCGACCGGACCGCTTCGACGGACCGGACCCAGACTCGGGGTCGGGGTCGGGAGCGGGCTCGGGATCGGAATCGGGAGCGGGAGCGAGAGCGGGACTCTCGCAGCCCACGGCCCGGGCACTCGACCTCGGCCCGGTGAACATCGTGGAGCTGACCTGCTCGCCGTCCCTCGTCCGGCGCGCCCCGGCGCTGATCCGGCAGGCGGACCCGGAGCTGTGCTCGGTCGTCTTCCCCCGGCGCGGGGCGCTGGTGGTGACCCAGGCCGGGCGCGAGGCCCTGCTGGGCGAGCGGGACCTCACGCTCTACGACAGCTCGCGGCCGTTCGGCGTACGCACGGCCGGCCGGGGGACGGTCACGCTGGTGCGCGGGCAGATGCCCCGCGCCCTGCTGCCCCTGTCCGCCCACCACACCGACCGGCTGCTCGGGACCCGGTTACCGGGCCGGGAGGGCGTGGGCGCGCTGCTCACCCGCTTCCTCAGCGACCTCGCCGCCGGCCAGCCTTCCGGGCGGCGTACGGGATTCCGCCGTCGGACTTCCGACGCCTGGCCGGGACCGTGAGTGGACGGATTGCCACATGAGTGTGTTCTGTGCGCCAACGTCTCAACTGGCGCAGCCAGCAATGCTGTTGCTCGGTTCACTTCCCGCTCTTGAAGAGAGGTTCGTGATGAAGAAGCTGCGACTTGCCACCGTCACCGCGCTCAGCACACTGGCTGTGGGCGCCGGCATGATTCTCCCGTCGTCCGCGCAGGCCGCGCCCACGTACTGGCAGTTCCAGAACGAGCGGTTCGGCACCTGTCTGACCGGCGGCGCCGGGTCCGCGTTCGCGACGATCTGCAACGGAAGCGACCGCCAGGACTGGGACTGGGTCGGCGGCAACGCCTGGAAGCAGCTCAGGAACCGGGAGACCGGGCTCTGCCTGATGACCGACAACAAGACGGACGTCAACGCCGCCTGGACGAGCAGCTGCAACAGCGACGCGCAGGGCCAGCTGTTCTACTACACGGCCGACCTCAAGAGGCTCCAGGGCCTGCTGGGCGGCGGGAGCGAGTCGATCCTGCGGACGAGTGACGTCAAGGATGCCGTCTACTCCACGGACGCGGGCCAGGTCGCCGCCTCCTACTACCGGTGGACCGGCACCCACACCTGATCCACGCCCTCACCTGACCCCGTACCGCGCCCCGATCCCCGCGATCACGAGGGCCAGCCCCTCCTCGAAGTGCCGGTCGTAGTCAGCGAAGATCTCCGCGCCCGCCTGAGCCGACAAGGGATAGTCGGCCATCAGGCGGGCGCGTTCGTCCACGTCGTAGCCCTCCCGGCGTTCCCCGGCCATGGGCTCGACGCCCTGCTCCTCGGTGACGAAGCCCAGGGTGTAGAAGTACGTCGTCGAGGTCGCGCGGACCGCGTCGGCGAGGGCGAAGCCGGCGGCCGTGAACAGGCGCAGGTCGGCCTCCATCTGCTCGGCGTGCTCGATGCCGGTGAAGCGTGAGCCGCTGAAGACCTTCGCGCCGTCGCGGTAGCCGAGAAGGGCCGCGCGCAGGCCCCGGTTGGACTTGAGCAGCCGCTCCTGCCAGGTGTCCGCGGGGTCGAGGGGCGTCCCGGCGACCATCCGGCGGTACATCTCGGTCGCCATCTCGTCGAGCAGGGCCTGTTTGTCCTTGAAGTGCCAGTAGAGGGCGGGCGCCTTGACGTCCAGTTCCTTGGCGATGGCGCGCAGGGTCAGGCCGTCCAGGCCGACCTCGTTCAGGAGTTTCAGGGCGGTGTCCGCGACGCGTGTGCGGTCGAGGGGCGCTCGGCGTTCCGTAGTCACGCTTGACAGCTTAACGGCGTTAAGGCCACGCTTGCGGTCAAGGCAACTTAACACCGTTAAGGAGAGGCGTGATCATGAGCGAACGAACCGACGTCCTGATCGTGGGTGCGGGGCCGACGGGCCTCGCCCTCGCTGTCGACCTGGCCCGGCGCGGGGTGGACGCACTGGTCGTGGAGCGGGCCGAGGGGCTGTTCCCCGGGTCACGCGGCAAGGGAATCCAGCCGCGCACCATGGAGGTCTTCGACGACCTGGGCGTGCTCGACGCGATCCGCGCGGCGGGCGGCGGCTATCCGGTCGGAATGATCTGGCAGGGCGGCGAGCGGGCGGGCGAACACCAGATGTTCGACCCCGCCGAGGTGACGGAGGACTCCCCGTACAACGGACCGTGGATGGTGCCGCAGTGGCGGACACAGGAGATCCTCTTCGCACGGCTGGAGGAGCTCGGCGGGAAGGTCGCCTTCGGCCGGGAGGTCGTCGGCCTCACCCAGGACGAGGCCGCCGTCACGGTCGCCTTCGCGGCCGGTGAGACCGTCCGCGCGCAATACGTCGTCGCCGCCGACGGCGGCCGCTCGGCCGTACGGCGGGCCCTCGGCATCGGCATGACCGGGGAGACCGTCGATCCGAACCCGATCCTGGTGGCGGACGTCAGGATCACGGGGCTGGACCGCGACAACTGGCACATCTTCCCGCCGCGCGGAGACGGCGAGGGCTTCCTGGCCGTCTGCCCGCTCGCGGGGACGGAGGACTTCCAGGTGGTGGCCCAGTTCGCGGAGGGGGCCCCGGTGGACGTCTCCCCGGCAGGCGTACGCGAGGTCGTCGCCGCGCGCTCGCATCTCAGGCCGGAGGACGTGACCGAGGTGCGGTGGGCATCGGACTTCCGGGCGCGGGCGGCGCTCGCGGACCGGTTCGGGCAGGGGCGGGTGTTCCTCGCGGGGGACGCCGCGCACATCCACTCACCGGCCGGCGGCCAGGGGCTCAACACCAGCGTGCAGGACGCCTACAACCTGGGCTGGAAGCTGGGGGCGGTGCTGCGGGACGGTGCGGACGCCGCGCTGCTGGACACGTACGAGGAGGAGCGGCGGGCCGTCGCGGCTGACATGCTGGGGCTGTCGACCAGTGTGCATCGCGGGGAGGTACGGCGGGGCGAGGCGACCCGCCAGCTCGCCCTGGGCTACCGCGAGTCGACGCTCACGCGGGAGTCACGGGCGACCCCGGGCCCTCTGCGAGCGGGCGACCGCGCCCCCGACGGGACCCTGGCAGGCGTACGCCTCTTCGACGCGTTCCGGGGGCCGCACTGGACGCTGGTGGCGGTCGGGGTGGAGGCTCCGGAGCTGTCGGCGTCGGTCAGCGTGGTCCGGGGAGCGGCGCAGGAGTCGTACGGAACGGGCCTGTTCCTGGTACGCCCGGACGGCTATGTGGGCTGGGCCGGGGACCAGGTGACCGGACTCATGGACTACCTGGGCCGGGTCGGGCTTCGCTAGTCGTCGCCGCCAGGGCCACCACGGCCGCCGCCCGTCTCACCGTCGAGGAGGGCGTCGACGGAGAGTTCGAGGGTGACGCCGACGGATTTGCTGAGCGTATCCAGATCAGTCGCTCAGAACGCATCGCTCGGCACATAAGTCCCCCAAACCCCCCGAAGCGCATTGCACACCTCACCCACAGTCGCCCGAGCCCGCAACGCGTCCTTCATCGGGTACAGGACGTTGTCCTCCCCCTCGGCCGCCTTCCGCAGCGCGTCCAGCGCCACGTCCACGGCTGCCTGGTCCCGCTCCGCCCGCAGCTTCGCGAGCCGTTCCGCCTGTTGAGCCTCGATGGCGGGGTCGACGCGGAGCGGCTCGTAGGGCTCCTCCTCGTCCAGTCGGAAGCGGTTGACGCCGACGACGACCCGTTCGCCGGAGTCGGTCTCCTGGGCGATCCGGTACGCGCTGTGCTCGATCTCGTTCTTCTGGAAGCCGTGTTCGATGGCCGACACCGCGCCGCCGAGGTCCTCGACCTTGCGCATCAGCTCGACCGCCGCCGCCTCGACGTCGTCGGTCATCTTCTCGACGGCGTAGGAGCCGGCGAAGGGGTCCACGGTCGCCGTCACGTCCGTCTCATAGGCGAGGACCTGCTGGGTCCGCAGGGCCAGCCGGGCCGACTTGTCCGTCGGCAGCGCGATCGCCTCGTCGAAGGAGTTGGTGTGCAGGGACTGGGTGCCGCCGAGCACCGCCGCGAGGCCCTGCACCGCGACCCGGACCAGGTTCACCTCCGGCTGCTGGGCCGTCAGCTGCACGCCGGCCGTCTGGGTGTGGAAGCGGAGCATCAGCGACTTGGGGTTCCGCGCACCGAACTCGTCCCGCATCACTCGGGCCCAGATGCGGCGGGCGGCGCGGAACTTGGCGACCTCCTCCAGGATCGTCGTACGGGCGACGAAGAAGAAGGAGAGGCGGGGCGCGAAGTCGTCGACGTCCATGCCGGCCGCGACCGCCGTGCGGACGTACTCGATGCCGTCGGCGAGGGTGAAGGCGATCTCCTGCGCGGGGGACGCGCCCGCCTCGGCCATGTGGTAGCCGGAGATCGAGATCGTGTTCCACTTCGGGATCTCGGCCTTGCAGTACTTGAAGATGTCGGCGATCAGCCGGAGGGACGGCTTCGGCGGGAAGATGTACGTGCCGCGCGCGATGTACTCCTTCAGCACGTCGTTCTGGATCGTGCCGGTGAGCCGGTCCGGCGAGACCCCCTGTTCCTCCGCGACCAGTTGGTAGAGCAGGAGCAGCAGCGCGGCCGGCGCGTTGATCGTCATGGACGTCGACACCTTGTCCAGCGGGATCCCGCCGAACAGCACCCGCATGTCGTCGATCGAGTCGATGGCCACGCCCACCTTGCCGACCTCGCCGTGCGCGATCGGCGCGTCGGAGTCGTGGCCCATCTGGGTGGGCAGGTCGAAGGCGACCGACAGGCCCGCCGTGCCGTGGGCGATCAGCTGCCGGTAGCGGGCGTTGGACTCCGTCGCCGTGCCGAAGCCGGCGTACTGGCGCATCGTCCAGGGGCGGCCCGTGTACATGGAGGGGTACACGCCGCGGGTGAAGGGGTACGCCCCCGGCTCGCCCAGCTTCTCGGCCGGGTCCCAGCCGTGCTGCGCGTCCGGCCCGTAGACCGGCTCGATGGGCAGTCCGGACTCCGACTCACGCGCCATGGGGTGCCTCCGTGTCGCAGTTCACTTCTGTGTCCAACCATGCCGCGTAGTTCGCAACCGGTCACGCGCGGGGAACATCTCAGGTGACATCAGGGCGGTCGGGGGCGGCCGCGATGAGACGCCGGGGGTCGGGATGTGTACCAGGGGCATGGGGAGATCGACTGTCGCATTCGCCACGGGCGCCGCGCTCGCTGTGCTGTGCGGCTGTACGGTGCAGGCGTCGGGGGACGACAGGCACTCGCCGGTGCGCATAGAGCTCCCGAGCGGTACGCCGTCCGGGAAGTCCGGCCCGACCGACCCCGCCGACCGGGCCGACCCGTCCGGCCCGACCGACGACAAGCCGGGCGCGACGTCCGCACCCGCGGCGCCCGCCGTGCTGTGGTCGCGGGGCGACGAGGGCCGTGACATACGTGAGCTCCAGGCCCGGCTGCGGCAGATCGCCTGGCTCTTCGACGGTCCGACCGGGACCTACGACGATCTGACCGAGCAGGCGGTGCGGGGCTTCCAGGGCAAGCGCGGGCTGCCGAAGACGGGGAAGACCGACGAGGTCACCTGGGAGCGGCTGCTGAAGATGACCCGCGAACCCGGCAAGTGGGACCTGTACCTGATGGGCGGCCAGCCGGCCGACGCGCCGGACGCGCGGTGCCGGACCGGCCGGGTGCTGTGCATCAGCAAGTCGAGCCGGACCCTGCGCTGGATGATCGACGGGCGGACGGTCCTGACGGTGCCGGTGCGGTTCGGCTCGCAGTACACACCGACCCGGGAAGGTGTGTTCAGCGTCTACTGGAAGTCCCGGCACCATGTGTCGACGCTCTATGACTCGCCCATGCCCTACGCCATGTTCTTCAGCGGCGGCCAGGCGGTGCACTACTCGTCCGACTTCGCGGCCACGGGCTACGCCGGTGCCTCGCACGGCTGCGTCAACATACGGGACGAGCGGGCGATCGCGGAGATGTTCGACCAGGTGAGGACCGGCGACAAGGTCGTCGTCCACTGGTGAGGCGCGGGACGCGGATGAAGTGGGGCGCGGGCGGGACCGGGGGAACGTGTCCCGCCCGCGCCGATGCACGAGCCGCAGGTACGGGGGGAACCCCGGCTCTGTGCGACGGCCGATGACCAGTCGGCTCACTCAGATCAGCGCCGGGGCGGCCGAAAACGTCACTCCTGCCGCGAAGAAATTTCTACGAATCACAAAACCGCAGGTCAGCGATGTGCGAGCGGAGTGATGACACGGTCGGGCAGAAGGCCGGTCACGGCCGACGGGGCGAGGGCGGTGCCGTCCACACGGTGGCCGTCGCGGTCGCTGTCGCGGTGGCCGTCGCGGTCGCCGCCGGCGTACCGGCCGCCTCGGCCGTCGCGGCCCGCACCGGCCCCGTCGCCCTCGTCGTCGTCCTTCTCCCGACCCCGGACCCTGTCCTTGCTCCCGTCCTTGCTCTTGTCCTTGCCAGGCGTGTCCCAGCTGCCGCCGCCGGACGTCTTGAGGACGTTCTGGCAGTACTCCCGCACGCGCCCGGAGCCGCCCGCCGCGTTCTCCAGGGTGCGGCGGCGGTCGTTGGACAGCTGCTTGCCGTCGCGCAGGTCGCGGCAGTACGAGGTGGCGGCCTGCCACCGGCCGCCGGAGGGCTCGGCCCGGTCGTCGGGAGCGGATCCGCGGTCCGTGGCGGGGCCACCGGGTGGCACGTCGTCGGTGACGCCCGGAGCGGCGGGGGCCCTCGTGTCGTCGTCGGGCGTGGGTCCGCCCCGCACACCGCTCTCCGGGGACGGCGAGAGGAACGGGCGTTCCGGCGAGGCGGGCGCCGAGACCGAGGCCGCCGGGCGGCCCCCTTCGTCCTCGACGAACGGCGCCCGCAGGACTCCGGTTCCGGCCGCGACCGCGACACCGCCGACCATGCCGACGGCCAGCGCGGCGGCGAGACCGAGTCGTACGGGACGGCCCCAGCGGGGGCGACGGGCCGCGCGGGCGGGGCCGCCGATGCGGACGAGCCCCACGTCGGCGACGTGGGTGGCGTGCGGTCCGGCGTCGGGGCCGACGGTCGCGGCGGCGCCGTCCCGGTCCGCGCGCGCCGCGCGGAACGCCGCCAACGCGGCGGCCTCTCCAGGGAGTTCCGCGCTGCTCAGCGAGGGTTCGACGGTCAAGGCCTCAAGTGTCTTGGCGAGGCGTTCGGCCTGGTCGCGGTCGGCCGCGTCGACAGCTTCGAGTGACTCTCCGCGGAGCAATCGCTCCGCCGTTTCGCGGTCCAGCCACCTGTACTGCTCGTCGGCCATCACACATCCTTCTGCGTCCGCGTGACGCTTTGCGTCACACTCGCAGACGTCACCGCACGGTCGCGGGTTCCTCGCTGGGGAGGCAGGGCGTCGAGCACCCCGGCCGATTCCGGATCGTCGCCGAGCAGCTCGGCCAGCCGTTTCAGACCTCGGTGCGCGGCGGTCCGTACGGCACCCGGACGCTTGCCCAGCGTCTCCGCGGCGGTCTTGGCGTCGAGCCCCACGACCACGCGCAGGACGACGGCCTCGGCCTGGTCCTGCGGGAGCCGCGCGATGAGGGACAGGGTGCCGTCGGTGGCCAGGGCCTCCATGGCCTCGCCCGCCGTGTCGGACTCGGCGGCCCTCCCGGTCAGCTCCGTCTCGTCGCCGCCGATCGCGGGGCGACGGCCGCGCATGCGTATGTGGTCCAGCGCGCGGTTGCGGGCTATGCGGGCGGCCCAGCCGCGGAAGCGGTCCGCGTCCCCGGTGAAGCGCTCCAGGTCACGCGCTATCTGGAGCCACGCCTCCGAGGCGACGTCCTCGGCGTCCGGGTCGCCGACCAGCGTCCGTACGTACCCGAGCAGCCGCGGGTGCACGGAGCGGTACACAGTCCGGAACGCACTCTCGTCCCCGTCCTGTGCGGCAAGCACCGCGGCGGTCAACTCCGCGTCGTCCCCCAGCACTGCTACCTCAATTGGTGGTTGCGGTTCCGAGACCGCAGGTCGTTGCGGTGGTCATACACCCTCCGCGTCCGGCGCGAAAGGCACGTTACGGCCTGAAAGCGCCGCTCGTCCATGTCCGTACAACATGCAACTACCCGGGAATCCGCGAATGTGTCACCCCAGGTGTGACAGAAAACGCAGTCATGGCGCTGTAGAAGGTACGGGCCGCCGCGCGGCCCGTGCCGCGCGACGGCCGGGGCCTCTCCTGTGGGGGGTGGCGGCCCCGGCCGTTGCCTCGGCCGAGGACCTCAGTCCTGCTTCTCAGCCCTGTCAGGCTTCTCGGCGCTCTCGCCGGACGCGTTCTTCCCGCTCGGATCCTGGCCGTTGCCGGTGGCACCGCCCCCGTCGGCCTTCTTCGTCGGCCCGGATGTCGTCGGCCCGGATGTCGTCGGCCCGGATTTCGCCGGACCGGATTTCGTCGGACCGGTCTCCGTCGGACCGGTCTTCGTCGGATCGCTCTTCGCCGCCCGCGCCAGCTGCTCGGCGCAGTACGCGGCCACCTTGTCCGCGCCGCCCGCCGCCGTCACGAGCCGCTGCCAGGCCGTCGAGTCCAGGGCCTTGCCGCTGTCCTCGACGTGGTCGTAGGCACGGCACTTGGCCTCGGTGTCCTGGGCGGTGGAGGGGTGGCCGGGCTTCCCGGCGGCGGCGCCGGACGACGCGGCGGACGGGTGGGCGGACGGCCGGTCGGCAGTGCCTGCCGTCGGGGTGGGCCCGGCCTTGTCGCTGCCGGGGGTGTCGGAGGTGCCGGACGAGCCGATCGCGGCGACTGCCACGCCGCCCAGCGCGAGGCTCGCGACGAAGAGGGAGAGCGTGGTCTTCACGGACAGCGCCAGGCGCCGCGGCTCACGGGGCCGCCAGTCGTCCCGGCGCCTGGTGCGCGCCCGGTGCGCCCCCGCGGCACGCGCGGCCCGGAAGGCGGCCACGGCACGCTGCTCGCCGTCGAGGTCCGCACGGTGTCCCCGCAGTACGGCGGCGGCGAGGAGCGCCTCCAGCGCGGCGTCGTCGAGGACCGCCTTCGGGCCGGAGGGGTGGCCGTTCGCTTGACCGGTCGCGGGGCCGGGCGCGGGGCCGGTGACGATGCCGTCAGGGTGCACACGCCGACGGCCGGGGGTCCCACCGCCGTTCTGCTGCTCACCCATGTTCGTTTCCTGTTCCTGTCCGACCTGGCCTGTACGCGGCCTCCGTGATGCACGTGTCGTACGTGATCTACGCGACCTACATGACAGCTGTGACCTATGAGCTCGTAGAGCCTGTACGTCCCTCACGCCCCGTACGACTCACCGGGCACGCCCGTTTCGCCTCACCGTGGCGTGCGGGTGCCGCCCTTGTCGCCGCCGTCACGCGCACTGTTCATTTCGATTCCCCCAGCGTCCGGGGGCCGTCTTCCGTCACACCTGCGCCGCCCAGCTGCTGGGCGAGGCGCTTCAGTCCCCGGTACGCGGCGGTCCGCACCGCGCCCGGGCGCTTGCCGAGGACGCGTGCGGCGGCGGGGCCGTCGAGGCCGACGACGACCCGCAGCAGCACGGCCTCGGCCTGGTCCCGGGGCAGCCCGCCGACCAGCTCCAGGGCGCGTTCCGTGGACATCGACTCCAGTGCCTGGTCGTGCGTGCTGTGCGGGCCGGGCAGGTCCAGTACGTCGTTCTCCAGGGCCGACGGCCGGGGCCGTACCTTCTGCCGGCGCAGATGGTCCAGCGCCCGGTGCCGGGCGATGGTCGCGGTCCAGCCCCGGAACCCGGCGCCGTCGCCCTTGAACCGGCCCAGGTCGCGGGCGATCTCCAGCCAGGCGTCGGACGCCACGTCCTCCGCGTCGTCCCCGACCAGCCCCCGCAGGTACCCGAGCAGTCCCGGCTGCACCAGCCGGTACGCCACCGCGAAGGCGGCCTCGTCACCTTCCTGAGCCCGCGCGACGGCCGCGCTCAACTCCCCGTCGTGCGCGTGCACGCGGCGGGGTTCCCCTCCCTGGCCCAAAAACTGTCCTCGTCCGTACCGGTTCGCGGCGAATCCGCACCTCGCGGTGCGGCCACCCTTGCCCACGCCCCTCCACGGTCAACAGCGCCCGGCCTCACAGAAGTGTCACAGGGCGGCCGGAACACGGCCGGGATACAACCCTCGCGGCTCGTCGCGAGTCACAGAGACGCCGTGACGAGGCAGGGCCTCCGCACAGCCGACTCCCAGAAATGGCATACGATGCGCGCGGCCTCATAAAGATCAAATAAGAGGATGTACACGCCATGTCGATCGTTCGACCTTCCCGTCCCCTTCGTGGCATAACCGCCGCCGTCGCCCTGCTCGCGATCGGCGCGGCCGGGTGCTCGGATGTCTCGGACGCCGTCGACAGCGCCAAGGACGGCGCGAAGAAGGTGGCCCGCCAGCGGTCGGTGTTCTCGCTGGCCGTCGGGGACTGCTACAACCCCAACAACAAGGGTGAGGGCGAGGAGATCCTCGTCGAGATCGTGCCCTGCGCCGAGGCGCACACCGGTCAGGTCGTCGCCGACTTCAAGATCGACGAAGGCGACTCGTACCCCGGCGACGACGCGATCACGACAATCGCCGACGAGCGATGCCCGGTCGAGGCGGGCAAGTTCGCCCCCGACACCTGGGCGCTGCCCAAGGGCGTCGCCGTCTTCTACTACACCCCGACCAAGGAGAGCTGGGCCACCGGTGACCGCGCCGTGACCTGCACCTACAACAAGGAGTCGGGGAACTTCACGGGCTCGCTGAAGGGCGACACGAAGAGCCTGAAGCCCGCGCAGCTCACGTACCTGACGGGTTCCAACGCCGTCTACGACGCGTTCTGGGCGAACCAGTCCGAGGCGGAGAGCGTCGAGAAGGACCTGGCCGGCTACAAGGCACAGGCCAAGGCCGTCGCGGCCGCCCTCGACGCGCATCTCAAGGGCCTGAAGGGCATCGAGGGCACGGAGGTCGGCAAGCTCCGCGAGCAGCTGACGAAGACGGCCGCGCACTGGAAGACGGCCGCGAACGCCGCCGACGCCGACGCGTTCTACATCGCCTACGACCCGGCCTTCACCGGCATCGACCCGAACAAGGCGGTCGCCGCCCGCAAGGAGCTGGGCCTGGCCACCACCGTCCCGGCCGACGACGCCGAGGTCTGGGCGAGCTGACGCCTCGCCGGGTTACCCGGCGTCGCTTCCTCGTTCGAGGGTCACGGTTTCCGCCCGGTGGATGCCACCTGTGGGACAGGTGACGCAGCCGTGACCGCCGAGACCGGCTGACCCGGCCGGGACCCCGCCCATTCACGGGGTCCCGGCCGAGTCATGTCCTCAACGGCCGCAGACTCATCGCCCGGACCAGCCGCTCGTCGCGTCCCGGCACAGCAACCGCAGCGACCCGTCGCCCGCGAAGCACCGCCGCGCCTCGTCGATCGGGTCCCACAGCCGCCCGTCGGGCGTGCGGATCCAGTGGTCGCCGCCCGACGCCCACCACTCGGCCCCGGCCTGACGGGCGATCACCTCACCGGCGTACGCGCCGAGACCGCGCAGGGTGTTCTCCACGGCGGCGTACGGCGTCCGCTCACGACGCAGTTCCTCGATCATCCGGTCGACCCGCCACAGGCTCTGCGCCGAGTAGTCGAGTCGCAGTCGCGCTCCCTCGCGCATCGTCGCCACCGCGTCCGCCGCCCACCGCACCGGCTTGGTCGCGGCTGAGGGCCTGGTTTCCTGCTGAGTCGTCACATCCTGGAGAGCGTGGTCCCACTGCGTTTCGTCACCCGGATCCGGGGGTTGCCCGGGACCGGTGCAGGACCGCCCCACGTCCACCCCATGACAGTCACAGGACTCCCTCAGACAGCAGGTTTACGCGGGAGTGACGCTTCGCCGCTCCCGTGCGCTCCACTCACTGATGAGCATGTACTTCCATCTGCGAGCGGTGCCGCCCTCGGCACTGCGCAACAGCACGACCTGGTTCCAGCGTCAGTTCGAGGACGACTGGAACACCGTGCGGGAGCGGATCGGCCGGCATCGCGAGGAGGTGCTCGACCGGCGGTACGGCGACGTCGAGCTCCTCTACTCCGGCATCCCCCCGCACCACGCACCGGACGGCCCCCGCACGGACGTGGTCCTCGGCGGCCGCCCGGTCTTCCACCCCGACCCGTCCCTGCCACCGTTCCTGCTGCTCACCGCGGCCCAGGTGACCGGGGTGGCCGGGTATCTCAAGGCGGCCGACTTCGACGACCTGTGGCGCCGCGCACGCCCGAAACTGCTGCGGCCGTACGCCGCGAGGGACGCGGAACCCGAGGTGCGCGGCCTCTTCTCGGCGACCCACCGCGACCTGACCGCCTTCTACGCGCAGACGGCCGAGTACGGCGACGCGGTGGTGAAGTGGCTGGTGATCTGACGGCCCGGAGGCCGGGGCGGAAGGTCGGTCAGCTTCTCCCCCGAGCCCGCCGCGACACCACCGCCCGCAGCACCCGCCGCCCCTCCGTCGACACCTCGAGGGCCCGGCGCAGTCCGCCCGCGCCATGCCCGGCGAGGATCTCCAGGACGCTGACCTGACGGCGCAGTTCGGCGGCCACGAGCGGTGACATGCCCGCCGTACGGCCCTCGACGGGGGCGGCCCCTTCCGCGCGCGCCGCGCTGAGGGCCTCGGGGAGGGCGCCGGCCGAGGTCGCGTCGTCCTCCGCGGGGTCCAGGAGCCGGTGTATCTGGAGCGAGGCGACGGAGCAGGCGTCGGCCCAGATCCGCGCCTCGGCGGCGGACCGTACGGCCGGGGCGGCGGCCAGCATCCGCCGGGCGAGCAGGGCGGCCTCGTCCTCGACGTCCTCGTCGTCCACGATCTCGGCGACGCCCAGTTTCCCGCGCACCTGCTCCAGCAGTTCGCCCCACGCGGTCGGTTCCCCGCCCGCGGCGAGGTTCGCCCACAGCGGCCGCAGGACCTCGTCGTCACCGCCGAGCAACGGCACACACCGATCCAAACAAGCCAACCCGCTGGCGGCCAGTCCGCGTTCGTCGGCCTGAGCGATCAGTTCCACCAGGCTCATCCACGCCTCCCTAAGCGGGTCAGTCACGAGGGTCGGGGTCCCCGCACAGGCCCCTGGAAGGCCCCTTCCTTAACGGAGCCCACACCTCCCCTTACTGCGTGCGACGGCCCGCGAGTGTCACAGGGGTACGACACCGAGCCGGTCGAGCAGCCGAAAGAAGAGGTTTTCGGCCAATGGATCCGCTTCAGCGGTGAGTACGTCGATCAGCGACTCGGCGTTCACCTCGTGCCCCGCCTCGGCGGCCCAGCCGACGGCGCGCTCGGCGGCGTCACCGGGTTCGAGGAAGTAGTCCTCCAGCGTGAGCCCCTCGTTCCCGGCGTCGAGGTACCCGGCCATCGCGGCCCGCGCCAGACAGGTCGTCCAGGCCCCGCTCTCCGGCGCCGCCGCCTCCACCACCACGGAGGCGCTGTCCATGACGTATCCGAAGAGCGCGGGCGCCCCGGTCTCGCCGGACAGGGCGTTCATGCTCCCGATGTCGCCGTCCCCGCTCGGGTACTCCCAGACCTGCCAGCCGCCGGGCGCCTCCTCGCGCAGGGTCATCCCCTCGGCGCCGGCCAGCGCGTCCAGCTCCGCCAGCGGCCGCTCCCCGCGGCCCACGACGAAGTACCCCCAGTAGCCCATTCCGGTTCCCCCTGGCTGTTCCGTATGGCCAGGGCCGAATACACCACATTCGCACGGGGGTTCGCAGCCGTATCGGCCAATCCACAGCTCAGTTCAGCTGGTCCGCGAGCGCCTTGAACTCGGTCCAGGACAACTCCGGCTCACCCGCGTCCCACAGCTTCTGCACCGTCGCCCGCAGCGGCATCCGGATCCCGGCCGCGACCTGCTCCTGCGTCTGCGAGTTCGCCAGATCGCACCACACCGCGAAGGAACCGCCCAGGATCTGGTCGTCGTACGTCGCCGGCACGGCCGTCGTCCCGCGCAGGACCCGCGGCGTCCACTGCTCGTAGATGCGCTCACCCGTCGGATAGACGAAGGTCTGCGGCTCGCCGAGCACGTAGTAGAGGAACTCGTCGTTGTAGTTGATGACCTTCCGCCCCTCCCTCAGGTACTCCACCGGCACCCGCGCGCCGATCTCCTTGCCCGTCCAGTACGCCGCCTGGATGTCCTTGTCCGGCTGGACGGAGGTGCCCCGGAAGAACCCGTCGTTCCACGCGCGCGGGGTGCGGTCATGGGCGCGGACGGTGTCGGCGCGGTCGTTGAGCCATCCGGTGGCGAGGTCGGCGACGGTGCCGCCGGAGCCGTAGGCCTCCCGGGCGGCGGTGGCGAGCTGCGGGTAGGACGCCTCGGGATTCGAGACGACGAGCGCCTGGTACTCGTCGCCGCCGAGGTGCCACTGGCTCCCCGGGAAGAGCCCGGCGAACTCGTTCAGCAGGTCGTCGACGATCTCGGCGGACTCGGGCTTGGAGATGTCGACGGCGCCCCGCGTCGCGACACCGTTCACGTTGCGCAGCTGGAGATCGGGGTGCGCGGCGATGACGGCCCCCAGATGCCCGGGCGAGTCGATCTCGGGCACGACGGTGATGTGCCGGCTCTCGGCCAGCTGGACGATCTTCCGGACCTGCGCCTTGGTGAGGTGCTGCTGGGACACGATCTCGGGATGCGAGGCGGACTCGATACGGAAGCCCTGGTCGTCGGAGAAGTGCAGACCCAGCTGGTTGAACTTCAGGTCCCCCAGCTCCCGCACCCGGTCCTCGATCCAGTCCGCGGTGAAGTGCTTGCGGGCGATGTCGAGCATGAACCCGCGCACCGGCTTGGCCGGCTCGTCGCGCACGACGCCCTCCGGCGCCGTACCCCCGTCATGGACCTCCTGCTTCAGCGTCCGGGTCCCGTAGAAGACCCCCGCCTCACCGGGCCCGCTGATGGTCACGCGCCCACCGCGCACGGTCATGGAGTACGACTCCGGATCCGCGCCCTCGTCGTCGTTCAGGGCCAGCCGCACGTCCCCGGCCCGCACGTCGTCCTTCTCTCCGGCGTACGTCAGTCCCAGCTCACCGGCGATGAGCCGCCCCTCGTCGGCGAGCTCCGCGTCGTTCACGACGACCCGCTCCCCCTTCGCGGGGCGCCAGCCGGGGCCCCGGGCGGCGGTGTGGGAGGTGACGGCCGGGATGGTGCGCGGGGCCTTCGAGAGTGGATACGACCGGGTGGGTGACGGAGTCGGAGCCTTCTCCGGGGCGGGGGGAGAGGCGGCCTCGGACACGCCCGGGGCGGACCGTCGCTGCTCGGATCCGGCCGACCCGCCGTCGCCGCCGCCGACCAGGAGCCCAAGGCTCACTCCGGCCGCGACCGTCACCACGACCACCGCGACGATCAGCACCCACGTCTGCTTCAGCACGCTCTTGGCCGGTGCCCGGCGCCTGTGCTTGTGCTGGCTCACATCGCCAACCTAGGGCCTGCGAGCTCAGCTCGCCGTCCAGGGAACGCTCCGAAACTCTCCCGTTCGACTGAAATTCGGGCATCCGTCGGACACGTCACGTCCACACTCGGTAACGTGGCGCCACTCCTGCCCCAGAATCCCCTGTCGAAACCCACGTGACGCCCACACACCTTCCTGGCCGAGTCGCCATACCGTCGCTGCCCGAGCAGACCCGTACTCCACCGTCCCCGACCGCGCTGGAGTCTTTCAACACGGCCCCCGCCGACGAGCTCCGACAGGCCCTCCTCACCTGCCTGCGCAGCCCCCGCTGGGCCGACCGCATCGCCGACCACCGCCCCTACCCCGACGTCGACTCCCTGCTGGCCGCCTCCGACGAGGCGGCGTACGACCTGACCCCGGGCGACCTGACGCAGGCACTGGCAGGAGAAACGTTGCCGGTCCTCCCGAAGGGCGCGTACGGCGCGGCCCACACGGCACTCAGCGCCGCGAGCGCCGCCTACGAGGCCAGGTTCGGACACGCGTTCGTCATCTGCGTGGACGGCCTGACGCCGAACGAGGCCCTGGACCACGCACTGGCAGGCATCCGGTCACGATTGACAAACGATCCGGAAGAGGAGCGGGTCGTTGCGGCAGAGGAACTCCGGCGCCTGGCAAGAGGACGGTTGATCGATGTCCTCAGGGGCGCGGGGAACTGCGCGACCAGCCACAACGCGCCCGCACTCGGCAAATAACAGGACACCTCGGCCCCTTAGCCGCCAATACCCCATCCGCGTGCCACTTTGATCACATACCCAGCCCCCCGCTAAGCCGCGCAGCGCCACGTGGATACGATGCTGAGGGCCGGTGGACCGTACCCGGCCGGGCCCGACCGACAGCACAAGCCGGCGCGGCCCCAATCCCCGCTCCCGGAGGAACTTCCGTGCCGGCTGGAACGCTGTACCGCGGCCGGGAAGGAATGTGGTCCTGGGTGGCTCATCGAGTCACCGGCGTCCTCATTTTCTTCTTCCTGTTCGTTCACGTGCTGGACACCGCTCTCGTCCGTGTCTCCCCCGAGGACTACGACAAGGTCGTAGCCACGTACAAGACGCCGATCGTCGCGCTGCTGGAGTACGGCCTCGTCGCCGCCATCCTCTTTCACGCGCTCAACGGCCTGCGCGTCATCGCCGTCGACTTCTGGTCGAAGGGCCCGCGCTACCAGAAGCAGATGCTCTGGTCCGTCGTCGGCCTGTGGCTGGTGCTGATGCTCGGGGCGATCTACCCCGTTCTCGGCCACGCCGCTCGTGAACTGTTCGGGAGCTGACGCGTAAGCATGTCAAACAACACCGTCACCACTGAGAAGACCGCGGGTATCGGCCCGGTGGAGGGCGATTCCCTCTACAACGTCGACAACCCGGCCCCGTACATCGAGGCCCCGCGCAAGCGCACCAAGAAGACCCCGAGGTCCACCCGGGGCAACTTCGAGATGGCCGCCTGGCTGTTCATGCGCCTGTCCGGCATCGTGCTGGTCGTCCTCGTCCTCGGCCACCTGCTGATCCAGCTCGTGCTGGACGGCGGCGTCTCCAAGATCGGCTTCGCCTTCGTGGCCGGCCGCTGGGCCTCGCCGTTCTGGCAGGTCTGGGACCTGCTGATGCTGTGGCTCGCGATGCTGCACGGCGCCAACGGCCTGCGCACGGTCATCAACGACTACGCGGAGCGCGCGAACACCCGGCTGTGGCTGAAGGGCCTGCTCTACACCGCCACGGTGTTCACCATCCTGCTGGGCACGCTGGTGATCTTCACCTTCGACCCGAACATCCGCTAGGCACGGGGCTGAGGCAACCACTCATGAAGATCCACAAGTACGACACCGTCATCGTCGGCGCCGGTGGCGCCGGTATGCGCGCGGCCATCGAGTCCACGAAGCGCAGCCGTACCGCCGTACTGACGAAGCTCTACCCCACCCGCTCCCACACGGGCGCCGCGCAGGGCGGCATGGCCGCAGCGCTCGCCAACGTGGAGGAGGACAACTGGGAGTGGCACACCTTCGACACGGTCAAGGGCGGTGACTACCTGGTCGACCAGGACGCCGCCGAGATCCTGGCGAAGGAGGCCATCGACTCGGTCCTCGACCTGGAGAAGATGGGCCTGCCGTTCAACCGCACCCCGAACGGCACCATCGACCAGCGCCGCTTCGGCGGTCACAGCCGTAACCACGGTGAGGCCCCGGTCCGCCGGTCCTGCTACGCGGCCGACCGCACCGGCCACATGATCCTCCAGACGCTGTACCAGAACTGCGTGAAGGAGGGCGTGGAGTTCTTCAACGAGTTCTACGTCCTGGACCAGCTGATCACCGAGGTCGACGGCGTCAAGAAGTCCGCCGGTGTGGTCGCCTACGAGCTGGCCACCGGTGAGATCCACGTCTTCCAGGCGAAGGCCGTGATCTACGCGTCCGGCGGCTGCGGCAAGTTCTTCAAGGTGACGTCGAACGCGCACACGCTGACGGGTGACGGCCAGGCGGCGGTCTACCGCCGGGGCATCCCGCTGGAGGACATGGAGTTCTTCCAGTTCCACCCGACCGGCATCTGGCGCATGGGCATCCTGCTGACGGAAGGTGCCCGCGGTGAGGGCGGCATCCTCCGCAACAAGGACGGCGAGCGCTTCATGGAGAAGTACGCGCCGGTCATGAAGGACCTCGCGTCCCGTGACGTCGTCTCCCGCTCCATCTACACGGAGATCCGCGAGG
This sequence comes from Streptomyces sp. V4I8, assembly GCF_041261225.1. Lineage (GTDB taxonomy): Bacteria > Actinomycetota > Actinomycetes > Streptomycetales > Streptomycetaceae > Streptomyces. The sequence continues at coordinate 6,350,492 of NZ_JBGCCN010000001.1, read as the reverse complement.
GCCGCGGCTGCGGTCCCGAGGGCGACCACGTCTACCTGGATCTCACGCACCTCCCGCCGGAGCAGCTGGACGCCAAGCTGCCCGACATCACGGAGTTCGCGCGGACGTACCTCGGTATCGAGCCGTACACGGACCCGATCCCGATCCAGCCCACCGCGCACTACGCGATGGGCGGCATCCCGACGAACGTCGAGGGTGAGGTCCTCAGCGACAACACGACGGTCGTCCCGGGTCTGTACGCGGCCGGCGAGGTCGCCTGTGTGTCCGTCCACGGCGCCAACCGTCTGGGCACCAACAGCCTCCTCGACATCAACGTCTTCGGCCGTCGGGCCGGCATCGCGGCCGCGGAGTACAGCCAGAAGGCGGACTACGTGGAGCTGCCGGAGAACCCGGCGGAGCTGGTGATCGACCAGGTGGAGCGCCTGCGCACCTCCACCGGCACCGAGCGCGTGGCGACGCTCCGCAAGGAGCTCCAGGAGACCATGGACGCCAACGTCATGGTGTTCCGCACGGAGCAGACCATCAAGACGGCGGTCGAGAAGATCGCGGAGCTGCGCGAGCGCTACCGGAACGTCTCGATCCAGGACAAGGGCAAGCGGTTCAACACGGACCTGCTGGAGGCCATCGAGCTGGGCAACCTGCTCGACCTGGCCGAGGTCATGGCCGTGTCCGCGCTGGCCCGCAAGGAGTCCCGCGGCGGTCACTACCGCGAGGACTACCCGAACCGGGACGACGTCAACTTCATGCGCCACACCATGGCGTACCGCGAGGTGGGCGACGACGGCGCCGAGTCCATCCGTCTCGACTACAAGCCGGTCGTCCAGACCCGCTACCAGCCGATGGAGCGTAAGTACTGATGGCTACCCCCGTTATGGACAAGGTGGAGGCAGAGTCCGCCGCGTCCCCCTACATCACGGTCACCTTCCGGGTCCGCCGCTTCAACCCGGAGATCTCGGCCGAGGCGACCTGGGAAGACTTCCAGCTGGAGATCGACCCGAAGGAGCGCGTCCTCGACGGTCTCCACAAGATCAAGTGGGACATCGACGGCACGCTGACCTTCCGCCGTTCCTGCGCCCACGGCATCTGCGGCTCGGACGCGATGAGGATCAACGGCAAGAACCGCCTTGCCTGCAAGACCCTCATCAAGGACATCAACCCCGAGAAGCCGATCACGGTCGAGCCCATCAAGGGCCTGACGGTCCTGAAGGACCTCGTGGTCGACATGGAGCCGTTCTTCCAGGCGTACCGGGACGTCATGCCCTTCCTCATCACGAAGGACACGAACGAGCCCACGCGTGAGCGTTTCCAGACGGCCGAGGACCGCGAGCGCTTCGACGACACGACGAAGTGCATCCTCTGCGCCGCCTGCACCTCGTCCTGCCCGGTCTTCTGGAACGACGGCCAGTACTTCGGCCCGGCGGCCATCGTCAACGCGCACCGCTTCATCTTCGACTCGCGTGACGAGGCCGGCGAGCAGCGTCTGGAGATCCTCAACGAGAAGGACGGCGTCTGGCGCTGCCGCACGACCTTCAACTGCACGGACGCCTGCCCGCGCGGTATCGAGGTCACGAAGGCGATCGCCGAGGTCAAGAAGGCACTGATCACGCGCCGCTTCTGAGGTCGTCTCAGGTATGGGTTTCCGTACTACGGCTGTGCGGGCCCCGTTTCCCGGTTCGGTACCGGGGGCGGGGCCCTCGCCTTTCCCGAGGTTCCCAACGGCTGTGGCTGGAAGGGCGGTTGAGGTAGTTGAGACTTCAAGACAGACTGCGCTCATGGCACTCCTGAGAAAGGCGGCCGCCGCCCTGTCGGCCACGGCCGCCCTCCTGCTCGCGATACCCCCCACTGCCTCCGCAGCCCCCGTCTCCCGGCCGACGCTCGCCCACGAGAACTTCGACCGCCTCCCTCTGGGGCCGGTGTCGGCGGGGCGCGGCTGGACGACCGACGCCTCCGACGGCACCCTGACCGTCACCCCGAGCACCACGGGCCGCCCCGGCCGCGAACTCCGCCTCCACACCGAGGGCAACGGCCGGGCCTTCCTGGTCTTCCCCGACCTCACCGCCCCCGGCAACAGCTACTGGGCCCGTCTGCGCCTGCGGGTGGACGCCTTCCCGACGGCCCCCGACTGGGCGCACTGGACCCTCGCCGAGGCGTCCGGTTCGGACTCCCCCACCCTCGTGCGCCCCCTCGGCGGCCAGTACGCCCCCACCGCCCACGGCAACTTCTGGGGCGTGGGCTCCGACCTCGGTCCCACGGGCGACTGGACATCCTGGAAGACCTCGGCACCGGCCACGGCCGCCCAGTGGCAGTGCGTGGAGTTCCACCTGGATGCCCGCGACAACCGCGTCACGGTCTACTTCGACGGCGTCGAGCAGCCCGACCTCACCGTCTCCACGAACCAGCACGGCGGCACATCGGATCCCTTCACCTTCCCCGCCCTCGACAAGCTGAAGCTGGGCTGGCAGCTCTACCAGGCCGCCCCGACGCCGTCGTCGTACGACATCCGGATGGACGACATCGCGGTGAGTACGCGGCGGGTGGGGGGTTGCGAGGGCTGACGGTCAGGACCGATCCGGCCTGTACTCGAACAGGGCGGGCAGGCCCTCGCGATCGGTCGACGACTCCATCGACATGACGACCCGCCGACCGCACGCGTCACCCACCCGCCTCATGAACGCCTCCACGACGAGGACCTCCGACGCTCCCACGACATCCGCGGGATCGAAGGTGAACTCGATCTCCGAAGGGTCGAAGAAGTAGCTGGTGAACCAGATGCCGTCGATCCGCACGGACAACGCCGCCGAGTCCCGGCCGCTCTCCTCCAGCGCGGCGAACAGCGCCGCCGCGCCGGAGCGGAGCAGCGTGTCCCCGAGGGGATGCGTGGTCGAGAAGACGACCTCCCACTCCGACTCCGTCAGCGCGGAGATCACGCGGTCCCACTCCTCGACCTCGACGGACAGGACCCACACGTCGCGCAGCGCGCCGTCCACCACGAAGATCTCGTCGTCGGACAACGAGACCCCCCTCCGCACGGGTCCCGTCACAGCTGGCTCAGGATCGTCGGGTCCGTGATCCTCGTGTCGTCGGCCAGCATCATCGCCTTGCTGAGGATCACCGCCAGCATCCGGTCGCCCTCGTAGGGCAGGTAACCCGCCTGCGGGGCGGCCGGGCCGGACTTGGGCACGATGCACAGGTACTGGTCGTTCGGGGTCATGAGGATGTTGCCCGAGCCGAGGTGGATCTTGTACGTGTGGCGTTCGCCCTTCACATGCAGGAAGCGGCCCTCGATGGTGCAGCGGTCGGCGATCGCCAGCCTCGGTATCAGGCGTTCGAGGAGGCCCCGGCGGGTCTCCGCGCTCGCGCCCAGTTCGCCGAAGCCGTACGACGTCCAGTACTCCCGGAAGCGGCCGTCGGGGCCGCCGTCCTGCCAGGTCGGGTCGTTGCCGACGCTCGCCACGCCGACGAACAGGTCCACGTCGCGCAGGACTTCGGACAGGACCAGGGGCGGGATGTCCGTCAGGGGCAGCGGTTCGACCGGGTCGGCGCCGTCGCGCAGCCACATGCGGTACTCGCCGCCGCAGCAGTGCGCCGAGTTCTGCGGGGCGTCGACCGGGTAGAAGCGGACCTGGTCGGTGCGCAGGCGCAGGAAGCTGCCGGAGTCGGTGATGTCCTCGTAGTGCTCGCCGTCGTCGCCCGCGATCCAGTACTCGGCGCGCAGACCCCACTGGGGCAGCTCCCGGACGGCGGGCGGTGCCTCGTCGTCGACGGCCAGGCGGAGCTTGTTGCGCCAGCCCCGGATCGCGGCCAGGGAGTGGAACTGGTGCTGGCGCAGGAAGTGCGCCGCGAACCGGTTCGAGTAGGTCCCCGTAGCCCGCTCGGCGTCCGTCAGCAGGTACACCTCGCGGTGGGCCTGCTTGAAGGGCTGGGTGATGCCGTGCCGCTCCAGCCAGTCGCGCCAGGCGACGATCTCGGCGGGTTCGTGGCCGGCCGGGTGCCAGAGTTCGACGTGGGTGCCCCCGGTCACCGGTGTGTCGGCCGGCGTGCGCAGCTCGCCGTCCGCGTATCCGACCGTCGTCCCGTCGACCGTCCAGAGCAGACGGCGGGCCAGGGTGCCGACCAGGGGGTGGTCGAGGTAGCGCTCGCGCCAGGCGGCATACGGCCAGCGGCGGCGGGCCAGGAACTGGCGGTCCAGGCGCTCGCTCTGCGCGGAGAGCATCTTGTCGATGTCCTTGACCGCCGCCTTCAGCTCCTTGAGCTCGTCGGCGTGGTCGCGCCGTACGGCGGCGGGGACGCTCTTCACCGTCTTGCCGCTCGCGTTGCGCCAGCTCAGTACGGCCTTGGGGCCCCGGACTTCGAGCAGCGCCGTGACCTCGCCGAACCGGTGCTCCGCCTGGCCCACCTCCCGTCAGGCCGTAGGCCGGTACGGCCAGTTCCTCGATCTCCTCACGGCTCAGCCCCATCGCCTTCGCGCGGGTGTCCAGCGCGGTGTTGAGGAGCTTGAGCGTGCCCTTGAAGGTGACGCGGGTGGCCAGGCGGGCCAGTTCGGCGAGGGCCGCCTCGCCGTCGATGCGGGCCAGGGCGTTGACCGCGGCGTTGGCGACCTTGGGGTTCACCGGGCCGAGGCCCGAGACCTTGCGCAGACAGGTCTCGGCGAGGGCGCCCAGGGTGCGGGCGGTCTCGGGGTGCGCGGGGAGGAGGGAGAGCAGCCAGGCGAGGCCGCGCAGCGCGTCGGCATTGTACGGGTCGAAGGTGGTGTTGGGGTCGGGTCCATAGCGCGGTTCGAGCAGGGGGCGGGTACGCGGCCTGCCCACCAGCCCGAGCCAGGGCAGCAGCCGCTCGCGCACCTCGTCGGCGCCGAGGGGCTCGATCAGCGCGCGGCCGGTCTTGTCCCACTTGGCGGAGGGGCGGGCGGCGGTGGCGGTGGCCGCGTGCGCGAGCAGGTGCCGCCAGCCGTCGCCGAGTTCGTCCGCCTCGGCGAGGGCCCGGTCGGACCATGCCTCGCCCGGGTTCACCGCCGGGCCGTCGAGCTGCGCCACCAGTGCTCCCAGGGTCTTCTTGCCGTTCCACAGCGTCAGATACGAACGGCGGACGACGGCGACGAACTCGCCGGGCAGCTCCCGCCCGTCGGCCTGCTCCAGTTCGGCGAGCCGGATCAGCTGGCCGGTGTCGTAGTGCACGTCCTGCTCCGCGGCCAGGCCGATCAGCGCGGCCCTGGTGTCGAGCGGCTGCCCCTCGACGGCGTAGCGCATCGTCCGGAGGCAGGCGAACACGCTCACGATGTGGCGGCGTGGCGGGGAGCCGGGTTCCAGTTCGTGGTAGCGGACGGCCAGCCGGTGCACGAGCTCCTTCTGGAACGGGTCGCCCGCGGCGAGGATCGCGTGGAAGACCTTCTGGCCGTCCCCGCTCCAGTGGCCGCCGTTCGTCTCGGCGAGCCCGAGCAGTTCCGGGACGAGGGATTCGATGTCCTCGGCCGCGACGAGGTCGACGACCCCACCGACCAACTCGGCGTACTCGGACCTCGAGTAGGTCATCAGCCACCCACCAGTGCCACGAGCTTCAGGAACGTGATCTCTGTGCCGAGCGCGAGCTCGATCTCCTCGTCGGGGTCGGTGACCTGACGGTCCCCCACGAGGACCAGGAAGCCGTTGCCCGCGAAGGCCTGGAGCGCGAGCTCGGTCTGTGCCTCGGGGTCTATCCGGCGGGCCGTGCGCATCGCGTACCCGTTCACCACGCGCTCGGCGTCCTGCGGCTGCACGAGGCCCTGGAACACCTCCGGTGTACGCGCGTTGTACTCGGCGACCTCCTGGAACACCCGGCACCGGATCAGTTCGCGCACGGTGAGCCGCTCCTCGGCGATCTCCAGCCCCCAGCCGTCGCTGCGGCTCCCGCTTGTCGTCTCGTCGACGAACGTCACGATTCCCATGACGACGACAGTACGAGCCACCACTGACAATCACCGGTTCCGGCCGATCATCGCCTTACCCTGACGGTATGTCAGATGACGAGTCGTACGAACTGCTCGGGTTCGACAACGTGCTGCTGCCGGTCGGCGACCTCGGCGAGGCCGTCCGCTTCTACGAGCGCGCCGGGTTCACGGTCGGGTTCCGGCTCGACGAGGCCGGGATCGCCCTGCTCAAGGTCGGCGGCGAGACGCCCGGGATCCTGCTGCGCGCCGAGGACGCGATGGGACACCGGCCGCCTTCCTGGCCCTCCTCCCGCGTCTGGCTGGAGGTGCCGGACGCGCGGGCGGCGGCGGGGACGCTGCGCGACGCGGGCATCGAGCCGCTCGACGAGCCCTTCTCCGGCGCGACCGGCTGGACCGTCGAGATCGCCGACCCCTGGGGGAACGTCACCGGGTTCACGGACTACTCCAAGCGGCCGGAGCTCGGGCGCAGACCGTGACGCCACCCTCGGCAGGGACGTGACGGAGCGTCGGGCGGAGGCGTGACGGAGCCTTCGGCGGGGACCTGACGGAGTCTTCGGCGGGGACGTGACGGAGCCCTCACTCCTATTGAGTTGAACATGTTCAAAGACAGGGCCTACAGTCGTCCCTGTCAGCGTTTTGAACGCGTTCAAGAAGGAGGCGGCGTCATGGACCGCACGGTCATCGCCTACGTCATCTACCTGGTCGTCAGCATCGCCCTGACCGTCTGGGTGGCCCGCACACTCAGCCGCAACGGACGGATCTTCCTCGCCGACGTACTGCGCGGGAACGAGAAGCTCGCCGACGCCGTGAACCACCTGCTCGTGGTCGGCTTCTACCTCGTCAACCTCGGCTTCGTCGCGCTGTATCTGAGCGACGAAGGGACCGTCCTCGACACGCGCGGCATCTTCGAGGCCCTGTCGACCAAGCTCGGCGTGGTGCTGCTCGTGCTCGGCGTGATGCACCTGGGCAACGTCTACGTGCTCAACAAGATCCGGCGGCGCGGCCTGCTGGAGCGCGAGCAGGTGCCGCCGGTCGCCCCGCAGGGGTGGGTCACTCCGTCGGCCGGGGCGTGAGCGTGCCCGGCAGGGCGGCCGAGGTGGCCGGCGGCGTGCAGGCCGACGCGACGGTCGGCGCAGCGGCCGGGGTGGGGCGTGGCGTCCCGGTCCGCGGGCTCACCGTTCTCTATGACGCCCAGTGCTCGCTGTGCACCTTCCTGCGCGACTGGCTCGTGAAGCAGCCGCAGCTGGTGCCTCTGGAGATGGTGCCGGCCGGGTCGGACGAGGCCCAGCGGCGCCACCCCGGCCTCGACCACGCGGCCACCCTCGACGAGATCACCGTCGTCGGTGACGCGGGGCAGGTCTACCGGGGCGGCGCCGCCTGGATCGTCACGCTGTGGGCGCTGCGCGAGCACAGGGGACTCGCGCATCGCCTCAGCACCCCGGCCGGGGCACGGCTCGCCAAGGGGGCCGTGCTCGCCGCCGCCAAGTGGCGCGGGGCGCAGTGGGGCGGGGCGCGACAGGGCGGCGCACAGCGTGGCGGGCCGCAGGGTGGCGGAGCGCAGTGGGGCGGGCGGACCTACCGGCGCGGGGACGGGTGGTCGTACGACCCGAGTTGGGGCTGGGCCTACAACCCGCCGGGCTGCGAGAGCGGTTCCTGCCCCACGCGGTGAGGTCGACGCCGAGCGAGGCTCGTTCAGGGCGCCCAATTCGTCCCCTGAACGGCTCGCCTTCGAACTTGGTTTGGCATGCGCTCTTCCAAAACGGTGCTCGGGTTGGCACGCTGCCCCCGGTTCTCCACTCCGCACTCGCATCGACTGTCTGTCGTCAGCCGGGCGGCGCCACATGTCGCCCGGTCCCCCCATCGCAGAAGGAGTACGCGTGAGAGGCATACCCGGCGTCACCCGCATACCCGGCGTCACCCGCATACCCCGCCCCCTCCTCGGCGCCCTGGTCGGCGTCACCGCGCTGCTCACCGCGGGCGCCCTCGCCACCCCCGCGGGCGCCGCGCCGAGGCCCGGCACCTCGACCGGCGTCAGCTCGGTCTCGGCCGGCGCGCAGCAGCAGGCCCGTGAGTTCTGGACACCGGAACGGATGCGCGCGGCGACCCCGCTCGACCTGGTGACCGTCGACGGCCACTTCGACGGCGGCTCGGCACCCCTCAAGGGCACGGCGACCACGATCGCGCCCAGCGCCCCGGCCGCGGCGGTCGGCAAGGCCGCCTCCGACATCGGCCTGCTGGCCTTCCCCAACGGCGGAGGTCAGTGGACCGGCGGCGGTGCGGTCGTGTCCACGGCAGGCCGCGTGTTCTTCAGCTACCAGGGGCGTACGGCGTCCTGCTCCGGCAACGCCGTCACCAGCGCCAACAAGAGCACCGTCATCACGGCGGGGCACTGCGTGAAGCTGGAGGGCGCCTGGCACACCGACTGGGTCTTCGTGCCCGGCTACCACGACGGACAGGCCCCCTACGGCCGCTGGACCGCGTCGAAGACCCTGTCCACCCCGCAGTGGACGGCGAGCGAGGACATTAACTACGACGTCGGCGCGGCGGTCGTCGCCCCGTTGGACGGCAAGCTCCTCACGGACGTCGTCGGCGGGCAGGGGCTGGCCTTCAACACCGGCTACAACCTGCGCATGTACTCCTTCGGCTTCCCGGCCGCCGCCCCGTACGACGGCGAGAAGTTCATCTACTGCAGCGGCACCACCAACCGGGACTTCCTGCTCTCCGATGACCACGGCATGAACTGCAACATGACCGGCGGTTCCAGCGGCGGCCCCTGGTTCACGCAGTTCGACGAGTCCAAGGGCACCGGCCTGCTGTCCTCGGTGAACAGCTTCAAGTACAACTTCCTGCCGAACCGGATGTACGGCCCGTACTTCGGCGCCGCCGCCCAGAACCTGTACCAGACGGCACAGGCCTCCTGACGGTCTGAAGAAACACCACTCGTTAGGCTCTCGTTCCGTGCCCTCGAAGAACGACAGCCCTGAACAGGGCGATGCGCCCAGCAAGTCCGAGCAGACCCGCGCGCTGATCCTGGAGACCGCCATGCGGCTGTTCCAGGAGCGCGGCTACGACAAGACGACGATGCGGGCGATCGCCCAGGAGGCCGGAGTCTCCGTCGGAAACGCGTACTACTACTTCGAGGGCAAGGAACACCTGATCCAGGGCTTCTACGACCGGATCGCCACCGAACACAAGGTGGCGATCCGGGAGGTCCTGGCCCGGGAGACCGACCTGGAGGCGCGTCTCGCGGGTGTACTGAAGGTGTGGCTGGACATCGCCACGCCGTACCACGAGTTCGCCGTGCAGTTCTTCAAGAACGCCGCCGATCCCGACAGCCCGCTCAGCCCGTTCTCCGCCGAGTCGGAGCACGCACGCGTGGAGGCCATCAGCATCCACCGGCAGGTACTGGCGGGCGCGACGAAGACCAAGGTGCCCGAGGAGCTCCGGGACCTCCTGCCCGAGCTGATGTGGCTCTCCCAGATGGGGCTCGTCCTGTACTGGATCTTCGACCGGACCGAGGGGCGCGAGCGCAGCTACCGGCTCGCCGAGCGGGGCGCCCGGCTGACCGCGCGGGGCGTCGCGCTGGCCCGGTTCCGGGTGCTGCGGCCGCTGGTGCGCGAGGTGCACGAGCTGTTCACGGACTTCCTGCCGGGGATGACGAACGCGATCCCGGATCCGGCCAGGGCGAAGGCGAAGGCGAGCAAGAAGGCGGGCGGGAAGGCGGAGGGGAAGCCGGGCGCGCAAGGGGAAGCGCAGGGGGGCGGGAAAGGGGCGCCCGTCGAGGACGAGCGCCCCTGAGTGAGACAAACTGCCTCCGGCGACCGTCAGTTGACGGCGTCCACCTCCCCCTCGGCCAGCTCGACGTCGTAGACGAGCGGCCCGTCCGTCACGACCACCTGCCCCGCCCGGGACCCGTACGACGAAGCGGTCGTCGCCAGCAGATACGTCCCCGGTGCCGGCACCGAGACGATGTACGAGCCGTCGGCCAGTGAGGTCACCCGGTCGATCTGGCGCCCGCCGCTGGTCAGCAGCGTCACCGCCGCGCCGTCGACCGGCTCGCCGTCGGCCGTGCGGACGAACCCGTGGACGGCCGACGCCCGGCCCGCCACGACCGGCGACCCCTCGGCCACCGCCGCCTCCTCCCTGGGCTCGACCGCGAGATGCGGCAGCCGCTTCTCCAGCCAGTCCGGCAGCCACCAGTTCGACCTGCCGAGCATGTGCATCGCGGCCGGCACCAGTGCCGTACGCAGGATGAAGGCGTCCAGGGCGACGGCGGCCGCGAGGCCGATGCCCGCCATCGCGCCCTCCATGTCGCCGCTCAGCACGAACGCGCTGAACACACAGATCATGATCAGGGCGGCGGAGTTGATGACCCGGCTGGTCTCCGCGAGTCCGACGCGCACGGCGCGCGCGTTGTCCTTCGTGTGCACCCACTCCTCGTGCATCCGGCTCACCAGGAACACCTGGTAGTCCATGGAGAGGCCGAACAGCAGGGACAGCATGATGACCGGCAGGAACGACGTGATCGGCCCCTCCTTGCCGATGCCGAGGAGTTCGGTGCCCCAGCCCCACTGGAAGATCGCCACCAGGACGCCGAAGGACGCGGCCGCCGCGATGAGGTTCATCAGGGCCGCCGTCAGCGGCACCACCAGCGAGCGGAAGGCCACCAGCAGGAGCAGGAAGCCGAGCGCGATGATCGTCGCGACGAAGTAGGGCAGTCGGTCGCCGGTCACCGACGCGAAGTCCTTGAAGACCGCCGTCACCCCGCCGACATGGGCCTCGGTGCCCGACCGCGGGATCACGTCGTCGCGCAGGCGGTCGATCAGGTCGTCCGTCTGCTCCGACTGGGGCGAGGTGTCCGGGACGACCTGGATGACCGTGACGCCGTTCGTGGCCGGCGCGGCGGCCACCAGGGCGACGCCCTCGGTCGAGCGGATGCCGTCGACCAGGCCGGCGGGGGCGTCGCCCTCGACGACCACCTGGAGCGGGCCGTTGACGCCGGGCCCGAAGCCCTCGGCGAGCAGGTCGTAGGCCTGCCGGGTGGTGGTCGACGCCTGGTGGTTGCCCTGGTCGGTGGCGCCGAGACGGAGCGACAGCACGGGGATCGCGAGGACCGCCATGACGACGACCGCCATCGCCGCGATCGGACGCGGGCGCCTTTGGACGTACGACGACCAGCGCGCGGCGAGTCCGCTCGCCTCCGCCGGCTCCGGTCCCGCCGCCGCGAGCCTGCGCCGCTGCCGGCGGCTGAGCACCCGCATGCCCAGCAGGCCGAGGAGGGCGGGCAGCAGGGTGATCGCGGCCAGCACGCTCAGGACGACCGTGAGCGAGGTCGCGACGACCACGCCGTCCAGGAACCGCATGTTCATCACCAGCATGCCGGCCAGCGCGATGCACACCGTGCCGCCCGCGAACAGCACAGCGCGGCCCGAGGTGTTGAGGGCGGTCACGGCCGCCTCCTCGGGCTTCATCCCGCGCAGGATGCCGCGCCGGTGCCGGGTCACGATGAACAGGGCGTAGTCGATGCCCACGCCGAGGCCGATCAACGAGCCGAGCAGCGGGGCCACTTCGGGCACGTCCGTGACATGGCTCATCAGCATCGTGGCGATCATGCCGGTGCCGACACCCGCGATCGCCACGACGATCGGCAGCAGCATCGCGAAGAGCGAGCCGAAGGCGAGGAACAGCACGATCGCGGCCGCAAGGATGCCGACGGCCTCCGCCGTGCCCTGCGGGGGCTCCTGGGTGCGGGCGATCGCCTGGCCGCCCAGCTCGACCTGGAGACCGTCGCGTTCGGCGGCCTGCGCCGTGTCGACGACGTCCTCGATCAGCTCCATGGGGACGCCGTTCGCCTGCTCGGTGAAGGTGATCTGGGCGTACGCGATCCGCCCGTCCCGGCTGATCTGCGCGGCTCCCCCGTCCGCGTACGGGTCGGTGACCTCACCGACCCCCTTCATGCGCCCGATCTCCTCCAGCGCGGGCTCGATCCGGGACCGTACGGAGCCGTCCCGTACGGATGCCCCTTCGTCCCCGTCCACCTTCCACACCACCGTGTCGGTGTCGCCCGCGCGCTCCGGGAAGGCCTTCTCCATCAGGTCGTACGCGGTCGCGGAGTCCGTGTCCGGCAGGGAGAAGACGTTCGCGTAGTTCGTGCCCGCGGCCGAACTCGCCGCGCCCAGGCCGAACAGCGCCCCCAACCACAGCAACAGGACCACCAGCCGGTGCCGATAGCACCACCGTGCCAATGTCGCCACGCTCAACGCTCCTTATTCGGTTCGGTCGGTCCCCCAGGTCCTGGGCAACAGGATTGGCGGCGGCACGCGTGCGTGGCAGGCGACGGCCATGACTCTCAAGGAACTCCAAAGGGCGAACCCGCCCGACTGTCAGTGGCCCCGCCGATACTGGGGGCATGACGACGGGATCTGGCACCGTGCTGGTCGTGGAGGACGAGGAGAGCATCGCCGACGTCCTCGCCATCGCCCTGCGCTACCACCGGTTCGAGGTCATGATCGCGGGCACGGTCCGCGAGGCGCTCTCCCTCGCCGAGCGCACCCGGCCTGACGTGGCGCTGCTCGACGTCATGCTCCCGGACGGGGACGGCCGGGCACTGGGGCGTGAACTGCGCGAGCGCCGCCCCGGCCTGGCGCTCGTCTTCCTCACCGCACGCGACGCGCCCGCCGAGATCGTCGGCGCCCTCGGCTTCGGCGACGACTACATCACCAAGCCGTTCAACATCGACGAGGTCATCGCCCGCATCACTGCGGTACTGCGCCGCACCCTCCCGGCCGACGTCCTGCCGCAACGGCCGCCCCTGCGGTACGGCGACCTGGAGCTGGACGAGACGACGTACTCGGTGCGCCGCGCGGGCCGCACCGTCGAACTCACCCCCACCGAGTACGCCCTGCTGCGCTTCCTGGTGCGCAACGGCGGCCGGATCGTGCCCAAGGAGCAACTCCTGCGCCATGTGTGGCAGTACGAGCACACCCCGCCGGAGTCGACCGTCGTGGAGACCTACATCAGCTATCTGCGGCGCAAGCTGGACGCCCTGGGACCGCCGGTGATCACCACGCGGCGGGGCGTCGGATACGGGCTGGCATGAGGGTTCCCAGGATCTTCGGCGCGCGCCCTCGGCGCGGCGTCCACTCGCTGCGCGGCAAGCTGACGCTGGCGAACGTGGCGCTGCTGGCCGTCGGCATCGCCGTCGCGACGGCGGTCAGCCTGATGACCGCCCGGTTCTATCTGCTCGACAAGGTCGACACCGAGCTGAGGAGTGCCCGCACCACGCTGAAGAACGCCGGGTTCACCCTGCGGCAGATCGAGTCACTGAGCGAACTGGGCATCGCGCTGGACAAGTTCACCGGCGACGGGGCCACGGACACGGACCCGCTGCCGAGCCCGACGATGGTGTACGCCGCGGTCGACTCCGCCGGCAAGCCGGTGGCCCTGGGCCCGCTGAAGCCGACACCCCGCCAGCACGCGCTCGCCGCCGCCGCGAAGGACCCGGTCGCGTTCGCCGCCGACGAGGAGCCGCGGGACGTACGGGTCGAGGGGGACCGCCACCGCATGGTCGGCGCGCGGTTGTCGGACGGCACCATCGTGCTGATCGCCATGCCGACCGAGGGCCTGCACGAGGGCATGGGCAAGGCGCTCAGGATGGACCTGGCCGTCGGGACCCTTCTGTTGGCCCTGCTCGGCTGTCTGACGATGTTCAGCGTGCGCCGCCGGATGCGGCCGCTGGAGGACATGGTGGAGACCTCGTCGGCGATCGCCGAGGGCGATCTGACCCGGCGCATCCCCTCCAGCCGCGACCCGACCCTGGAGGTCGAACAGCTGCGGGTCGCCCTCAACTCCATGCTCCACCAGGTGGAGTCGGCGTACCGCACGCGCGAGCGCAGCACGGCACAGCTGCGCCAGTTCGTCGGCGACGCCTCGCACGAGCTGCGCACCCCGCTGTCCGCGATACGCGGCTACCTCCAGCTGTACGACAAAGGGATGCTCACCGACCCAGCCGAGCGCAGACGGGCCTGGGACCGGATGAACGGCGAGGTCGACCGCATGGGCCGCCTCGTCGACGAGCTGCTCACCCTCGCCCGACTCGACCAGCGGCCCGAACTGCGCTTCCGCAACGTCGACCTGACCCGCCTGGTGCGCGAGGCCGCCGAGGATCTGCGGGTGCAGCAGCCGGAGCGGCCCATCACGGTCGGCGCCGAGGGCGCGCTGCTGGTGCACGCCGACGAGTCGGGGCTGCGCCAGGTGCTGGGCAATCTGCTGAGCAACGTCCGCACGCACACGCCCGCCGATGTGCCGGTGCGGCTGAGGGTGGAGCGGGCGGACGGGGTCGTACGGCTGTGTGTCGAGGACAAGGGGCCGGGGCTGTGCGAGGAGGACGCGGCGCGCGTCTTCGACCGGTTCTTCCGGGCCGGCGGGGGCGCCGGAAGCGGGCTGGGGATGGCGATCGTGCAGGGGGTGGTGGAGGCGCACGGCGGGGAGGTCGCGGTGCGGACGGCACCGGGTGAGGGGCTGGCGGTGACGGTGACGCTGCCGTCACGGTGACCCCCTTGCCTCACCAGGAGAATGGCCGGGACGGCGAGATCGCGTCAGATCCAGGTGAGGCGCCAGAGCCGGAAGACACCGGTGCCGTCCGAGAGGTACTGGCCGCCACCCACCGCCTCGTCGGCGACGACGTACTCCTTGGCCTGCCACAGCGGGATCACCGGGACGTCCCGGGCGACGGCCTCCTGGAGCAGGCGGAAGTCCTTCGTGGCCTCGCTGCGGTCGGCGTACTGCTGGCTGGCCGTGATCAGCTGGTCCACGGTCTTGTCGCTGTACCCGGTGTTCATGGTGCCCTTGGTGCCGACGAGCGGGCCGCCGTAGGTGTCCGGATCGGGGAAGTCGGCGACCCAGCCGACGGCGTACGCGTCGAGCTTGCCGCTCGCCCAGCGCTTCTGGAAGTCCGTCCACTCGTAGTCCTTGACCGTCACCTTGAACAGGCCGGTCGCCTCCAGCTGCCGCTTGATCTCCGTGGCTTCCCCGGCACCGGCACCGCGGCCCGCGCCATAGCCGTAGGTGAAGCGGACGGGCAGGCTCACACCGGCCTCGGTGAGCAGGGCGCGCGCCTTGGCGGTGCTCAGCTCGGGATAGGTGTCGAAGAACGATGTCGTGTGGCCGGTGATACCCGTCGGGATCAGCGAGAACAGCGGATCGACGGTCCCCTTGTACACCGTCGCCGCCAGCCGCTCGCGGTCGATCAGCCAGGCCATGGCCTGCCGGACCCGGACGTCGTGCAGCGGCGAGCCCTTGCGGGTGTTGAGGTAGAGGTTGCGGATCTCGGAGCTGTCGGCCTCGGAGACGCGCTGGCCCGGGTCGGCGGCGTTCAGTCCGGCGAGCACCTCGGGCGGCAGCGTGCGGGTGGCGACGTCGATCCGCTTCGCCTTCCAGGCGCTCTCGAGGGCGTCCGCGTCGCCGTAATAGCGCAGTTCGACGGGACGGCCGGTGCCCTTGACGGCGCCCTTGTACTGCGCGTTGGGGGCGAGGACGGCGTCCTTCTCCTTTGTGTACGACGTCAGCGTGTACGGGCCGGTGCCGTCGACAGCGTTGTCCTTGCGCAGCGCGTCCGCCGGATACATCTCGCGGTCGACGATGGCACCCGCCCCGGTGGCCACCTTGAGCGGGAACGTGGCGTCGGGCGACGACAGCCGGAACGTGACCGTGCGCCCGCTCGCGCTCACCGAGGCCAGGGTGTCCAGCAGGGAGAACGGGCCGACGTCCGACTTGATCCGCTTGACGCGGTCGAAGGAGTACTTGACGTCCTGCGCGGTCATGGCGCGCCCGCTCGGGAAGGTGAGGCCCTCGCGGAGTTCGCAGCGATAGGTCTTCAGATCGGTGCCGGCGAAGGCGCAGCTCCGGGCCGCGTCCGGCACGGGTGCGACGCCGCCCGGCTCGAAGGTCAGCAGTGACTGGAAGACGTTGTTGAACAGCGCCCAGGAGCCGGCGTCATAGGCGCCGGCCGGATCGAGCGACGTGACGGCGTCCGTCGTACCGACCGTGATGGTCCTGTTCTCGTCCTGCTGCGACGGCAACAACTGCCAGCCGCCTACTCCCACGCCCGCCAGCACGAGCAGCGTCGCGAGAATCCGCATGCGAACCGAACGCATGGGTGTGCCCTCTCCCCGGCCCTTCGCGGGCCCCACATGAGCAGTGAACTTGCGCCACTCCCCTAAGTGGCGCGCACACCTAATCACACGTGTTTCACCAGGGGGAAGGGCTTTCTGGCGACATGGGGAAGAACTTACCTACGGGTGTTTCCGGAAGGTTTCACAGGCTGTTCACAGCCTCACGGCCTCAGGCCTGACGGGACGCCAGCTCGATCACCGTGATGTCCGACGGGGCACCCACGCGCGTGGGCGGCCCCCAGGCGCCCGCGCCCCGGCTGACGTACAGCTGGGTGTCGCCGTAGCGGTCCAGGCCGGCCAGGGTCGGGTTCGCCATGGCCGCGATGAGATTGCCCGGCCAGAGCTGGCCGCCGTGGGTGTGGCCGGAGAGCTGGAGGTCGACTCCGTGGTCGACGGCGTCGTGGATCTGCACCGGCTGGTGGGCGAGGAGCACGCACGCGCGTGCCTTGTCCCGGTCGCCGAGCGCCTTGGCGAAGTCGGGGCCCTGGCCCTCGCTCTCGCCCGCGATGTCGTTGACACCGGCCAGGTCGAAGTGGGGCAGTTCGGTGCGGGCGTTCTCCAGTGGGCGCAGGCCCAGGCGGCGTACCTCGTCGACCCACTGCTCGGCGCCCGAGAAGTACTCGTGGTTGCCGGTGACGAAGAACGCGCCGTGTCTCGCCCGGAGCCCGGCGAGCGGGGCCGCCGCCGGGCCGAGGTCCTTCACGCTGCCGTCCACCAGGTCGCCGACGACCGCGATGAGGTCGGGCTGGGTGCCGTTGATGGTGTCGACGACCTTCTGCGCGAAGCCGCGGCCCAGGACGGGGCCCAGATGGATGTCGCTGACGACCGCGATCCGGTAACCATGCGCCGCGCGCGGGAGCTTGGCCAGCGGGACGGTGACCCGCTTGACCTTGGGGCCTCTGACGACGCCGTAGGTGCCGTAGCCGACGGTCCCCACGGCGGCCGCGGCGGCGGCACCGGCGACGACCCGGGAGACGAAGAGGCGACGGGTGGGGGCGGCGAGGGGCCGGGAAGGGTCTGCGCGGTCCGGGGCAGGTGCCGGGGCGGGATCGGTCGCCGTCACGGACCCGGACGCGGGGGACGGTGCGGCCCCGGCGGCCGGGCGCGGGTCGGCGGTGAGCGCCGCGGTCGAGCCGGTCGAGGATGCCGATGTCGAGCCGGTCGTGGATGCCGACGCTGGGCCGGTCGTGGACGTCGAGATCGAACCCGCCGTAGGCGCCGAAGCCGGGACAGGCGTGGGCGCCGACACGTGCGCAGGCGCCGACGCCGGCTCGGACGCGGCCTCCCGGGCGCGCGCCCGCCGCTCCAGCCACCGTCTCAGCAGGGGGCGTGCGACCTCACCCGCCAGCACGCCCAGCATCAGGTATATCGACAGGGCCAGCCACATGAAGCCCGGCCAGGCCAGGACCTGCTGGAGCCAGAAGGGCGCGCCCGAGCGCTCGGCGACGAGGGCGCCCACCGTCAGGGCCCAGCCACCGGCGATCACCACCACGCCCGTGCGGCGCACGAACCCGGGGCCACGGGTCGTGTCGCGGAACAGACGGCGCCACATCCACCAGTTGCTCGCCACCATGACGGACACCACGAGCAGTGCGACAAGCGCGAAGACGATGATCACGCCGACGTTCCCTTTCCCTTGCGTGACAAGTGAACGTCCCGCCCCCTGGCCGAGTTCCTATGACGTCCGGCGCAGTGCGCGCACTCCACGCAACCCGATGACCCCGACGATCGTCCCCAATACGAAGGAGACGACGGCGAGCAGCAGGTGCACCCAGAAGTACGCCGTCGGGTCGCCGTCGTCGAACGCGAGCCCGCTGCTGTCCTTGATCAGGTTTTTGACGAAAGTGACCCAGATGACCCAGCTCCACACCCCGAAGGCGAGCAGGAACCAGGAGACGGGGCGGCTGAGCTTCATGAGTCCAGTATCGCCGTCACGTGTCCGGTCCTCCGGTCGGGGTGGGGCCAGAAGCGGGACTTCCGTGGGAACGGCATGTACGTTCTCGGTCGTGCCCGCACCCAAGAAAACCGCCAGGCGCGCCCTGCTGGTCACTTCCGCCGTCGTGTCGTCCCTCGCGCTGACCGCGCCCGTCTCCTACGCGGCCCCCAAGCCGTCACCGAGTACGACCCCCTCGGCCACTCCCCCGGCGAACATGTCGACCGTGGGCGGCGAGCGCCTGGGCCGGCCCGGCACCCAGGTGAATCTCGCGAGCGGCGTGCCCGTGCTGCCCAAGGACCTGACGGCCCGCTCCTGGGTTGTCGCCGACGCCGAGTCCGGCGATGTGCTCGCCGCGCACAACGCGCACTGGCGGCTGCCGCCCGCGAGCACCATGAAGATGCTGTTCGCCGACACGGTGCTGCCGAAGTTTCCCAAGACGACGAAGCACGAGGTCGTCCCGTCCGATCTGGCGGACATCGGGGCCGGCTCCAGCCTCGTCGGGATAAAGGAGGGCGAGACCTACACGGTCCACGACCTGTGGCTCGGGGTCTTCCTGCGCTCCGGCAACGACGCCGTGCACGTGCTGTCGAAGATGAACGGCGGGATCGACAACACCGTCAAGGAGATGAACGCGCACGCCGAGGAGCTCCAGGCGCTCGACACGAACGCGGTGTCGCCCGACGGCTACGACGCTCCCCGCCAGGTGTCGTCGGCGTACGACCTGACACTGATCGCCCGTTCCGGGCTCCAGAAGAAGGACTTCCGCGAGTACTGCTCGACCGTCACGGCCAAGTTCCCGGGCCAGACGACGAAGAACAAGAAGGGCAAGTCGGTCCGCGAGTCCTTCGAGATCCAGAACACCAACCGGCTGCTGGCGGGCGACAGCGACGTCCCGGTCTACCAGGGCATCGCGGGTGTCAAGAACGGCAACACCACCAACGCCGGCGCCACCTTCACGGGCGTCGCCGAGCGGGGCGGCAAGGTGCTGCTCGTCACGGTCATGAACCCGGAGAAGAGCGAGCACAACGAGGTCTACAAGGAGACCGCGCGGCTCTTCGACTGGGGCTTCCAGGCGGCCGGCAAGGTGCAGCCGGTGGGCGAGCTGGTGGCACCGAGGAGCGCGACGCAGGCCGGCGCCCAGCCGGGTGCGAACGACGCCGGGGAGGCCGGTGGCACCGGGGACGCCGACAAGTCCGCGAAGCCGGCGGTGGGTGCCTCGGCCGCGAACGGTTCGAGCGGCATCGGGACCGCACTCGGGATCGCCGGCGGGCTGGTGGTGCTGCTCGCGGCGGGCGCGTTCCTGATCAACCGCCGGTGGCCGCTGCCCGACCTGGTGCGCCGTCGGGGCCGTTCCTGAGCCGGGGTTTCCCGGGCCTGCCCGGGTCTTCGGGCGCGGCGGACCCGTCGGGCTCCTCGGACTCCTCCGGCTCGTCGGCCAGTTCCGACTCCTTACCCCTCGTCGCCGTCCAAGCGGCGCAGAACACCACCAGCTTCGAGGTGAAGTTGATCCACAGCAGCAGCGCGACCGGCACGCCGAACGCGCCGTACATGCTCTTCGTGGCGACGCCCTGCATATAGCCGCTGAGCAGCAGCTTCAGCAGTTCGAACCCGACCGCGCCGATCAGTGCGGCCACCATCAGCCGGCGGCGCGGCGGTTCGACACCGGGGAACAGGGTCAGGACGTACAGCAGGAGCAGGAAGTTGGCGAGTACGGCGACCAGGAAGGCGGCGATCTGGAGCAGGAACCCGCCCCAGCCGTCCTCGTCGATGCCCATCTGCCGGGTGATCCAGCCGACCATGGCGGAGGCGACGGTGGAGGCGGCGAGCGTCACGAGCACGGCGCCGCCCAGGCCGACCAGGACGCCCGCGTCCTTGGCCTTGCGCAGGACGGGGTTCTCCTCGTCGTCGGGCAGCTCCCACACCGCGCGCAGGCACTCGCGCATGGAGCCGACCCAGCCGATGCCGGTGAACAGAAGGACGGCGCCGGCGATGAGGCCGACGGTGCCGGCGTTCTGGACCAGCGTGTCGATGTCGAGCTGGTCGGCGATGCCGGGCACCTGGTCGGCGAGCTTGTCCTCCAGCTTGTCCTGCTGCCCCTTGCTGAGCGTCGCGGCGGCGCCCGCGGCGGCCACGGTGAGCAGCGGGAACAGTGCCACAAAACTGGTGAACGTCATCGCGGCGGCCAGCCGTGTCCACTTCACCCGGTCCATGCGCTCGTACGACCGCCACGCGTGCGTGGTCATCAGCCGGGTCACCGTGGACCCGACGACGGGGAGTTTTCTCAGCCAGTCCATGATCCGACTCTGCCCTTCGCAGGGAAGACCAATGTCCGAGTGCCCCAAAACCGCAGGACAGTCGCCAGCGCCATGCCGATTCCGGCTCCGGAGACGGTGTCCGCGCGCTGGGAGGTGAGGCCGAGGCCGTAGTGGCTCACGGTGAGACACAGGAGTTGTACGACGGCTCCGGCGACGTTCACCGCGAAGAAGACGGCGTAGGGGCGCAGGCCGCTCGGATGGGTGTGACGGTAGGTGCCGAGGGCGTTCCCGGCGTAGGCGACCGTGCAGCCGGCAACGAAGGAGAGGGCCTTGGCCGTGAGAGGGTCGAGGGCGGCCGGGCCACGGAGCCAGGTGAAGAGGGCGAGGTCGACGGCGTAGGCGAGGAGGCCGACGGTGGCGAAGCCGAGGAGTTCGCGACGGTCGCCCCACGCGCGCGTGCCGGCGGCTTCCCGTCGGCGCCGCCACGCGCGCGTGCCTACCAATTGGCCACCGCCAGTCCGTACATCGCCAGCCACACCACCCCGATGACGGCGAGCGGGCGGTCGTGCAGGACGACGTCCTCGGGTTCGCCCGCGGTGCCGCGGTCGGCGAAGACGGCGTACCGCAGGATCGCGAGGATGAAGGCGACCATGGACAGCTGACGCCAGGGCAGCACGCCGGTGTGCGGGTCGCCGCCCTCCTCCAGGGCCCACAGGCAGTACCCGAGGACGGCGACCCCGGCAGCCAACTGCCAGACGAAGCGCAGATAGCCGGTGGTGTACTCGGTGAGCAACGCGCGCGTGGCGCCCGCTTTTCCCACCATCTGCACGGCCTCGGAGTAGCGCTTGGCCGACACCATGAACAGCGCTCCGAACCCGGTCGTGATCAGGAACCAGCGCGACAGCGGGATGCCGAGCGCGAGCCCACCGACCATCGCCCGCATGAGGAACCCGGTCGTGACGACGGCGAGGTCGACGACCAGAACGTGCTTGAGGGTGATGCAGTACGCGAGTTGCATGCCGATGTACGCCGTGAGCAGGGCCGCGACGGCGGGTGAGGTCAGCCACGCCGCGGCGGCCGGTGCGAGGACGCCGAGTGCGCCTCCGACCACGTACGCGACCGGCACGGGGACCTGGCCGGCGGCGACCGGGCGGCGGCGTTTGGTGGGGTGCGCGCGGTCCGCTTCCGCGTCACGGGCGTCGTTGATCAGATAGACGGCGGCGGCACAGGCGGTGAAGAGGGCGAAGACGAGCGCGAGTTGGGTCAGCGCGTGGGCCGAGAAGAGCCGGCCGGCGGCGGCCGGAGCGGCGATGACCAGGATGTTCTTGACCCACTGCTTGGGCCGCGCGGTCTTGAGGAGGCCTTTCAGCAGCGCGCCCGGTCCGCCCTTTCGGGGTGGCGGTACGGCTCGTCGCGGGGGCGTGCGCTGGGCGTGCAGCGCCGCTTCCCTGATGCGCGCGGCGCTCGTCAGGGGCGCGGTCTCAGCCATGGGCGCCCCCCTTCCTCATCCAGCGCGACCCGACGCGCGCCGTGAGCGCCCCGAGCGCCACGCCCGCCGCCACGTCGGAGGGGTAGTGCACACCGACGACCAGGCGCGACACACACACGGCAGCGGCGAGCGGTGCGATCGCGTACGCGCCGAGCGTGCCGAAGGCGACGGTGGCGGCCGCGGCGGAGGTCGCGTGGGAGCTGGGGAAGGAGTGCCGGCCGAGGGTGCGCACCAGGGGCTGGACGTGCGCCGGGCGCGGGCGGCGCACCATCCTCTTCACCCCCATGCTGACGAGGTGCGCTCCCGCGGTGAGCGCCGTACCCCGCAACCATGCGCTACGTCGCCCACCGTCCACGGCGGCCCCCGCGAGCCCCGCCGCCAGCCACAGCGTGCCGTGCTCGCCCACCCGGGAGAGGGCGCGCGCGGCGGTGGCGACACGTGGGTCGTGGCCGTGGGCATGCAGCGCCGAAAGGATTCTGCGGTCCACGCCGAGGAGACTCCGGCGGTCGATGTCGTCGAGGTGGTCCATGTGGACTCACTGTTCACGTCCACACAGCCAGAATTACGGCAATATTGGGCGACATCCCATTAATCACCCATTTCGGGGAGAGCATGGATGTTTCATAACTGATCGCTTACGTGCGGGCGCTACGGTCGCCGACATGCCTGCCGACACCGTCTCCGTCACGGGATGGGGCCGCACCGCCCCCACCGTCGCCCGTCTGATCCGTCCCAGGACGTACGAGGAGGCCGCGGCCGCCGTCCGGGACTGCGGGGCCCGCGGGGGCATCGCGAGGGGCCTGGGGCGGGCGTACGGGGACGCGGCGCAGAACGCCGGGGGCGCGGTGTTCGACATGACGGGCCTGGACCGCATCCACGCGATCGACGCCGACGGCGGCACCGTCGCGTGCGACGCGGGTGTCTCGCTGCACCGGCTGATGCGGGTGCTGCTCCCGCTCGGCTGGTTCGTGCCGGTGACGCCCGGCACCCGCTATGTGACGGTCGGCGGCGCGATCGGCGCCGACATCCACGGCAAGAACCACCATGTCTCCGGCGCCTTCTCCCGCCATGTGCTGTCGCTGGAACTCCTCACCGCCGACGGCGAGATCCGCACCGTCCGCCGCGGCACGCCCCTGTTCGACGCGACCACCGGCGGCATGGGCCTGACCGGCGTGATCCTCACCGCCACGGTCCAACTCCAGCCGGTGCAGACCGCGCTGATGTCGGTCGACACCGAACGCGCGCGTGACCTCGACGACCTGATGGCCCGCCTGGACGCCACCGACGACCACTACCGCTACTCGGTGGCCTGGATCGACCTGCTGGCGCGCGGTGCCTCGATGGGGCGCGCGGTGCTCACCCGCGGCGAGCACGCGCCCCTGGAGGCCCTGAGGGAAGGCACGCGCGCGCGTAGGGACCCGCTCGCCTTCCGCCCCTCCCGTCTGCCGGCCGCGCCCGCTTTCCTCCCGGAAGGGCTCCTGGGCCGCCGTACCGTGGCCTGCTTCAACGAGCTCTGGTACCGCAGGGCTCCACGCGCGCGTACCGGCGAACTGCAGCAGCTCACCACCTTCTTCCACCCCCTCGACGGCGTGCCGCACTGGAACCGGATCTACGGCCGAGGCGGCTTCGTGCAGTACCAGTTCGTCGTCGGACACGGCCGGGAGGAGACGCTGCACCGCATCGTGCGGCGTATCTGCGAGCACCGCTGCCCGTCCTTCCTGGCCGTCCTCAAGCGCTTCGGGGACGCCGACCCCGGCTGGCTCTCCTTCCCCGTGCCCGGCTGGACGCTGGCCCTGGACATCCCGGCCGCCCTGCCCGGCCTCGGCGCACTCCTCGACACGCTGGACGAGGAGGTCGCCACGGCGGGCGGGCGCGTCTACCTCGCCAAGGACTCCCGGCTGCGGCCCGAGTTGCTCACCGCGATGTACCCGCGCCTGGACGCCTTCCGCTCGCTGCGCGCGGAACTGGACCCGCGCGGAGTGTTCGTGTCGGACCTGGCCCGCCGCCTCGCCCTGTAGAACCCCCATCAGATCCCTAGGAGCTGTCGTGAAGGACGCCTTCGGCCTCCCCCAGTCCCTGCTCGTCCTCGGCGGTACGTCCGAGATCGCGCTGGCCACCGCACGCCGCATGATCGCGCGCCGCACCCGCACGGTGTGGCTGGCGGGCCGCCCGTCCCCCGCCCTGGAGCAGTCCGCGGCCGAACTGCGCGCCCTGGGCGCCGCCGTGCACACCGTGGCCTTCGACGCGCTCGCTCCGGAGTCCCACGAGACGGTGCTCGGCAAGGTCTTCGCGGAGGGCGACATCGACATGGTGCTGCTCGCCTTCGGAATCCTCGGCGACCAGGCACACGACGAGCGTGAGCCGCTGAGCGCGGTGCGCGTCGCCCAGACCAACTACACGGGCGCCGTGTCGGCGACCCTGGTCAGCGCCGGCGCGCTCCAGAACCAGGGCCACGGCTCGCTCGTCGTGCTCTCCTCCGTCGCCGGCGAGCGGGCCCGCCGCGCCAACTTCATCTACGGCTCCAGCAAGGCCGGCCTCGACGCCTTCACCCAGGGCCTGGGCGACGCCCTGCACGGCACCGGCGTCCACGTCATGGTCGTACGCCCAGGCTTCGTACGCTCGAAGATGACCGCCGGCCTGGAGGAAACCCCCCTCGCGACCACCCCGGAGGCAGTCGCGACAGCGATCGAAGCGGGCCTGCGACGCCGCTCGGAAACGGTGTGGGTACCGGGCGCCCTCCGCCTGGTGATGTCAGCCCTGCGGCACGCGCCGCGGGCGCTGTTCCGCCGCCTGCCGCTCTAGAGCGTGGTATCCATGCCGCGGTTCGGCAACGCACCCAGGGGCGCGAGGAACTGCGCGACCAGCCACGAAGCACCCGCAGACGAAACCCAACACAGCGCGGCACGACCCCCCGGCCCAACCGGCGGAGCTACCCCGCTGGGATCGACCCGCGCTCCACAGACCCCGGCTGCGGCGGCACAACCGGCCCCCCGAAGACGAAGTCCCGCAGCTTGCGCCACACACCGTCGGCGCCCTGCTCGTAGAGGGCGAAGCCGGTGCAGGGCCACTCGGCCCGGTAGTCGGCCAGCTCCTCGAACGCGCGGTCCATCGACTCGTCGTCGATGCCGTGCGCGACGGTGACATGCGGGTGGTACGGGAACAGCAGTTCGCGCGAGACGGGCCCGGAGGCGTCGCGGACCTGCTTCTGCAGCCAGGTGCAGGCTTCGGCGCCCTCGACGACCTGGACGAAGACGACCGGCGAGAGGGGCCGGAAGGTGCCGGTGCCGGACAGCCGCATCGGAAAGGGGCGGCCGGCGGCCGCGACCTCGGCGAGGTGTGCCTCGATCGCGGGCAGCAGCGCGGCGTCGACCTCTGTCGGCGGTAGCAACGTGACGTGCGTGGGGATGCCGTGAGCCGCGGCGTCGCCGAAGCCCGCGCGCCGCTCCTGGAGCAGGCTGCCGTGAGGCTCCGGGACCGCGATCGACACGCCGATCGTTACGGTCCCCACGTCGTCTCCTGTCGTCTGTCGGTGAGCTCGCCCGTCGCGAGAAGCTCGTCCTGTTGTGTGCTCATGCCCTTTTGGTGAGCGTGAGTAGCCACTGATACGCCCACTCGGCTATCGACTGTACGGCCACGGCCGTGCTGCGGGCAGGCGCAACCATAGTGATATGCAGCGCTGTGCCGTGGTGCGGGCTCAGTGCTTGGCGGGCAGGAAGCCCACCTTGTCGTACGCCTGGGAGAGCGTCTCCGCGGCGACGGCACGCGCCTTCTCCGCGCCCTTGGCCAGGATCGAGTCCAGCGTCTCCGGGTCGTCCAGATACTGCTGGGTGCGCTCCCGGAAGGGCGTCACGAACTCGACCATGACCTCCGCGAGGTCCGTCTTGAGCGCACCGTAGCCCTTGCCGTCGTACTTCTGCTCCAGTTCCGCGATTCCCGCCCCCGTGAGGGTCGAGTAGATGGTGAGCAGGTTGCTGACGCCCGGCTTGTTCTCGGCGTCGTAGCGGATGACGGTGTCGGTGTCGGTGACCGCGCTCTTGACCTTCTTGGCGGTGGTCTTGGGCTCGTCGAGCAGGTTGATGAGGCCCTTCGGCGTGGACGCCGACTTGCTCATCTTGATCGACGGGTCCTGAAGGTCGTAGATCTTCGCCGTCTCCTTGAGGATGTACGGCTTCGGCAGTGTGAAGGTCTCGCCGAAGCGACCGTTGAAGCGCGTGGCGAGGTCACGGGTGAGCTCGATGTGCTGGCGCTGGTCCTCGCCGACCGGAACCTCGTTGGCCTGGTACAGCAGGATGTCCGCGACCTGCAGGATCGGGTACGTGAACAGGCCGACGGAGGCCCGGTCCGCGCCCTGCTTGGCGGACTTGTCCTTGAACTGGGTCATGCGGGACGCCTCGCCGAAGCCGGTGAGGCAGTTCATGATCCAGGCGAGCTGGGCGTGCTCGGGGACATGGCTCTGGACGAAGAGCGTGCAGCGCTCGGGGTCGAGTCCGGCCGCGAGGAGTTGGGCGGCGGCCAGGCGGGTGTTGGCGCGCAGGTCGGCGGGGTCCTGCGGGAGCGTGATCGCGTGCAGGTCGACGACCATGTAGAACGCGTCGTGGGACTCCTGCAGGGCAACCCACTGGCGGACGGCGCCGAGGTAGTTGCCGAGGTGGAACGAGCCTGCGGTGGGCTGGATTCCGGAGAGCACGCGGGGTCGATCAGAGGCCATGCTCACCATTCTCTCAGGTCTCGGGGGCCGGTCCGGAACTGGTCGGAAACAGATGGGAACCGATCCGTCTTCCGCGGTGTAACAAAGGTGTGAGGACGCGGGAGGGGGGCCGCATCGTCGATGAGGCCGCGGTGATCGCACGCGTACGCGCCGGAGAGCCGGAGGCGTACGCGCAGCTGGTGCGGGCCCATACGGGCATCGCACTCAGGGCGGCCGCCGCGCTCGGGGCGGGTGCGGACGCGGAGGACGTGGTGCAGCAGGCCTTTGTCAAGGCGTACTGCTCGCTGGGCCGCTTCAAGGACGGCTCGGCGTTCAAGCCCTGGCTGCTGGCGATCGTCGCCAATGAGACGAGGAACACAGTGCGTACGGCGGCCCGTCAGCGCACGCTCGCCGGGCGTGAGGCGGCCTTCGTGGAGGCGGAGCCGCTGATACCGGAATCGACGGATCCGGCGATGGCCGCGCTGGAGATAGAGCGCCGCGCGGCGCTGCAAGCCGCCCTGGAGAAGCTGAGCGAGGAGCATCGCCTGGTCGTCACCTACCGCTATCTCCTGGAGATGGACGAATCCGAGACGGCCCAGGCCCTGGGCTGGCCCCGGGGCACGGTGAAATCCCGGCTGAACCGCGCGCTGCGGAAGCTGGGCCGGTTGCTGCCGGATTTTCAGCCTCGGGAAGGGGGTGATGAGCATGAGTGACGGACGGAAGCCGTACGACGACGGCGACGAGCAGGGGGCGTACGAGGGCGAAGATCGGCGTGGGTTCGGGCGTGTCGGCGCCCAGGGCCCCGAAGGCGCCGATCGGAGCGGTCGGGACGCCGGCGGCACAGTTCCTCGTGATCGCGGCCGGCGCACCGACCCCGCACGGCTGCCCGAGGAGCTGCGGGCACTCGGGCGGTCGCTGGACGCGCGGGGTGCGGCGGACGGCGCCGAGACGATGGTCGAGCGGGTGCTCGGGCAGATACTCGCCGAACAGGTGCCGGTTCCGGTGGCCGAGCCGCCGGGCGCCACCGAGCGGCTGCGGGCGGTGCGGCGCTGGACGCGGATGCGGTGGCGTTCGCTGACCGCGGCGCTGTGCGGCCTGCTGGCGGTCCTTGTGCTCACGCCCCCGGTGCGGGCAGCGGTCTTCGACTGGTTCGACTTCGCCGGAGTCGAGGTGCGGTACGACCCGTCGGCGGTCCCCTCTCCCGGTGCCCAGGTCCCGGGCTGCGGCCGCTCGGTGTCACTCGCCCAGGCGGAGCGCCGGGCCGGGTTCGAGCCGCTGGTACCGGAGGAGCTCGGCATGCCGGACACAGTCGCCGTGACGGGTGAGCCAGGGGGACGGTTCGTGGTGAGCCTGTGCTGGCGCGAGGACGGGCGCACGATACGGCTGGAGGAGCGGCGGGCGAGCCTGGACATCGGCTTCGCCAAGACGGTGCGCGAACCGCCGCAATGGATCTCCCTGGACGCCGACCCGTCGGACAGCGGCACGACCGACCCTGCGCTGTGGTTCCCCCTGCCGCACCTGCTGACCTTCTGGCTGGTGGACGCGAACGGGGTGCGCTACGACCGCGAGGAGCGGACGGCCGGGCCGACGTTGCTGTGGACCCACAGGGCCGAAGAGGCTCACACGGCCGACAAGGCTCACAGGGCCGAGAGCGGGAGCGTGACGCTGCGGCTGGAAGGCGTGGCGTCGAAGGAGCGGGCGGTGGAGATCGCGCGGTCGCTGGGCCTGCCGTCCGAGGAGCCTTCGAAATAGGTGGTTCGGAGTGGGAACCCAGGCGGGTCGGGCGGTGTACCAGAAGTGACACGCGGCTCGGGGACGGGCCGGACGGGGATCGCTCGGGTTGGGGGTTCGGATGCGCGGAGACGGGGTCGGCCGCTTCGGAGGCCGGATGCGGGGAAAGAGGGCCGGCCGGAGGGGCCGGGGCCGTGAACTGGCGGCGCTGACCGGGATGTTGGCAGCCGCGCTCGCACTGCTGCTGTGGGGCGCCGCGGGTCCGGCGTCGGCCGGAGGACCGACCAGCGTGCTCCTGGTCTCGCCGGAGAGCACGGAGACAACGGCGCTGTACTACTCCGACGAGGAGTACGGAGAGCTGGAGCGGCTGCTCGGCACAGCGGCCAAGGGCACGCGCGACAAGCCGCCCGAGGCCGGTCTGACGGCTGCCCGGCAGATCAACGTCACGTGGATGGTCCATGACGTGACGCCCTGGCGCCTCGACCGGGTCTACCCGGCCCACAAGGGACAGGACGTCTGGATACACACGGCGGCGAACCTGGACAGCACGACGAACGGCACCTGGCACCGCGCCGATCACCCGGCCCAGCTGCGAGTCCTGCTCAAAGAGCTGGGCCTTATGGGCAAGGTCTCGGACGACGGACGGGCGGCGATCTTCCCGCCGGGGTGGGAGGAGGACGGGACGGGTGACACCGCGAAGGACGCCTCCGACCCCGCGGCCGGCGCTGCGGCGGATGCTGGGGACAGGGCGACCGAGGCGTCCCCGGCCCGGTCTGGATCGGGGTCGGGGTCGGGGTCGGGGTCAGGTGACGGCACCGGCTGGTGGTGGGCACTGCCGGGCGCGGCAGCTGGGGCAGTGCTGGCGCTGGTACTCCGCCCCTTCGCCGGGCGGCTGCCCCTGGACCGCCTGCGGGGTGAGCCGGGGCCGAGGCAGGAGCTGCGGGACATATGAGGGCCGGCCGGGCGTCGGTGGCACGCTGCTGATACGCCGCGCGGCGGCCCGGCCGGAGCCGGACCGCCGCGGGAGGAACCACGTCAGGGTTGATCGACCTGGACCCGTGAGGTCCTCGGTGGATCGGCGCGGGCGTCAGCCCAGGTCGATCTCCGGGTACAGCGGGAAGCCTGCCACGAGGTCGGTGGCGCGGCGGGAGATCTCGTCGGCGATCTTCGGGTCGAGCACATGCTGCGCCTTGGAGGGGGCGCCCTTGCTGGTGGTGCCGGGCTCGGTGGTGGTGAGGACGCGGTCGATCAGGGCGGCGACCTCGTCCATCTCGGCGGTGCCCAGGCCGCGGGTGGTCAGGGCGGGGGTGCCGATGCGAATGCCGGAGGTGTACCAGGCGCCGTTGGGGTCGGCCGGGATGGAGTTGCGGTTGGTGACGATGCCGGACTCGAGGAGTGCGGCCTCGGCCTGGCGGCCGGTGAGGCCGTAGGAGGAGGCGACGTCGATCAGGTTGAGGTGGTTGTCGGTGCCGCCGGTCACGAGGGTCGCGCCCCGGCGCATCAGGCCTTCGGCCAGTGCCCGGGAGTTGTCCACGATGCGCTGGGCGTACCCACGGAAGGACTCCTGGCGGGCCTCGGCCAGGGCGACGGCCTTGGCGGCCATGACGTGCGGGAGCGGGCCGCCGAGGACCATCGGGCAGCCGCGGTCGACCTGGTCCTTGAGGGAGTCGTCGCACAGGACCATGCCGCCGCGCGGGCCACGCAGCGACTTGTGGGTGGTGGTGGTGACGATCTGGGCGTGCGGGACCGGGTCGAAGTCGCCGGTGAGGACCTTGCCGGCGACGAGACCCGCGAAGTGGGCCATGTCGACCATGAGCGTGGCGCCGACCTCGTCGGCGATCTCGCGCATGATCCGGAAGTTCACGAGACGGGGGTAGGCGGAGTAGCCGGCGACGATGATGAGCGGCTTGAACTCACGGGCGGAGGTGCGCAGGGCCTCGTAGTCGATGAGGCCGGTGGCGGGGTCGGTGCCGTAGGAGCGCTGGTCGAACATCTTGCCGGAGATGTTCGGGCGGAAGCCGTGGGTGAGGTGGCCGCCGGCGTCCAGGGACATGCCGAGCATGCGCTGGTTGCCGAAGGCCCGGCGGAGTTCGGCCCAGTCGGCCTCGGTGAGGTCGTTGACCTGGCGGACGCCGGCCTTCTCCAGGGCGGGGGCCTCGACGCGGGCGGCGAGGACGGACCAGAAGGCGACGAGGTTGGCGTCGATGCCGGAGTGGGGCTGGACGTAGGCGTGCCGGGCTCCGAAGAGCTCCTTGGCGTGCTCGGCGGCCAGGGACTCGACGGTGTCGACGTTGCGACAGCCCGCGTAGAAGCGGCGGCCGATGGTGCCCTCGGCGTACTTGTCGCTGAACCAGTTGCCCATCGCCAGGAGGGTGGCCGGGGAGGCGTAGTTCTCGGAGGCGATCAGTTTGAGCATCTCGCGCTGGTCGGCGACCTCCTGGCCGATGGCGTCGGCCACGCGCGGCTCGACGGCGCGGATCACGTCGAGGGCGGCACGGAAGGCGGTGGACTCGGTGGAGAGGGGCTCGGCGGGCATGGGGACCTCCGGACGTCGTGTGCAGCGTTCACGGTACGGCCCAGGCGCACGGCACTCGGTCTGGACGTCGGTCCAGGGGCCGCTCCCCGATGGTTGGTCCATCCCAGCGCGCCAGTCACGGCCCGCGATCAGCCTACCGGGCGCGCCGACGGGGCATGGTCCCGCGTCCACCATCCGAGCAACGATAGGAAGGGGCCGCAAAGCACTCGTAAGGCCGGAAATGGACAGTGGCCGCGAGCCTCGTGACGGCCGGGACACGAGCCCTCGTGGTGGCGGAAACGGAGAGCCCCGTGAGCACGTCGAGCACCACCGAATCCCTGATCGCCGCGGTCGACGCGCACAGCGCCCACAACTACCACCCGTTGCCGGTCGTGGTGGCGACGGCGGACGGCGCGTGGATGACGGATGTGGAAGGGCGGCGGTATCTGGATCTGCTGGCCGGGTATTCGGCGCTCAACTTCGGGCACGGCAACCGGCGGATCGTGGACGCGGCGAAGGCGCAGCTGGAGCGGGTGACGCTGACGTCGCGGGCGTTTCACCACGACCGGTTCGCGGCGTTCTGCGAGCAGCTCGCCGAGCTGTGCGGGATGGAGATGGTGCTGCCGATGAACACGGGGTCGGAGGCGGTGGAGACGGCTGTGAAGACGGCCCGGAAGTGGGGTTACCGGGTCAAGGGGGTGCCGGCGGAGATGGCGAAGATCGTCGTCGCGGGCAACAACTTCCACGGCCGTACGACGACGATCATCAGCTTCTCCACCGACCCGGAGGCGCGGGCGGACTACGGGCCGTACACGCCGGGCTTCGAGATCGTGCAGTACGGGGATCTGACGGCGATGCGGGAGGCGTTGACGGAGAACACGGTGGCCGTGCTGCTGGAGCCGATCCAGGGCGAGGCGGGGGTGCTCGTTCCCCCGGCCGGTTATCTGCCGGCGGTGCGGGAGCTGACGCGGGAGCGGAACGTGTTGTTCATCGCGGACGAGATCCAGTCGGGGCTGGGGCGCACGGGTCGTACGTTCGCGTGCGAGCACGAGGGTGTGGTGCCGGATGCGTATGTGCTCGGGAAGGCGCTCGGGGGCGGGGTCGTGCCGGTGTCGGCGGTGGTGTCGTCGGCCGAGGTGCTCGGGGTGTTCCGGCCGGGGGAGCACGGGTCGACGTTCGGCGGGAATCCGCTGGCGTGCGCGGTGGCGCTGGAGGTGATCGCGATGCTGCGGACGGGCGAGTTCCAGGAGCGGTCGGCCGAGCTGGGCGCGCATCTGCACCGGGAGCTGGGCCTGTTGGCCGGGACGGGGCGGGTGACGGCGGTGCGGGGGCGTGGACTGTGGGCGGGGGTCGACATCGCCCGGGCGTTCGGGACCGGACGGGAGGTGTCCGAGAAGCTGATGGACCGGGGTGTGCTGGTGAAGGACACCCAGGGGCCGACGATCCGTATCGCGCCGCCTCTGGTGATCGGGAAGGAGGATCTGGACTGGGGGCTCGCCCAGTTGCGGGGCGTGCTCGGGATGTGAGTCCGCCGTCCGGCTTCAGTGGTGTGCGGTGTGGTCGAGGATCGCGGTGGCGAGGGGCTTGTGGATCTCGGGCGGGAGCGCGTGTCCCATGCCGGGGATCTCGACGACGTGGGCGCCATTGATCGTCTGGGCGAGGTGGTGGGCGTGCGGGAGGGGGAAGACCGGTTCGGCGGGGGCTGAGATGACGAGGGTGGGGACCGTGGTCCGGGCCAGTGGTCCGGTACGGAGCATGCCCGAGTAGTCGGCGCGGCCATGGGCGTCGCCGGGCCGGTGATGGCCGGTGTGGGCGATGACCTTGCGGTCGAGGGTGCGGAAGTAGTCGGCGTCGAAGGGGCTGTGGCCGCCGGAGAGGAGCCGCCAGTGGGTGACCCGTCGCTCCAGCTCCGCCTCCCGGCCCTCGTCGGTCCACGGCTGGGACCACAGTTCCATGATGCGGGGGTCTATGCCGGGGAGTTCCTCCGCTGGGGTGCGGGTGCCGTCCGGGTGGAGGTAGGGGGTGTCGCTCAGGGCGCTGGTGCCGATCAGGGTCGCGCTCAGCAGGCGGTCGGGGTGGTCGGCGATCAGGAGCTGGGTGAGCATGCCGCCCAGCGACATGCCGACGACATGGGCGCGGGGGACGTCGAGTCCGTCCAGGACCGCGAGGGCGTCGTCGGCGAGGGTGGTGAGGGGGTAGGGCTGCTCGTCGTAGGCCCAGGTGGAGCGGCCGGTGTCGCGGTGGTCGTAGCGGATGACGCGGTGCTGGGCGGCGAGGAGGGCGACGAGTTCGTCGGGCCAGCCGAGACCGGAGGCCTGCGCGCCCATGATCAGGAGGAGTGGGGGTGCGTCGGCGGCGCCGTGGTCCTGCGCCCAGAGGCGGATTCCGGGTGGCGTGCCGAGGTCGATGAGGTGGTCCATGGCGAGGGCTCCCTGGGGGTGCGATGCGACCAAGATGGAAGGTGAGACGAGAAGGCGACGAGAAGGCGAGACGAGACGTACCGTATCGAATTATTGCAGCGCCGGCCACCGGGCGGGGGTTCCTGGACCGGGTGGGTGCGTCTGGCCACGACGCGACGGAAGAGCAGTGCCCTTCGGGGCGCGACCGGCGATCGGCGTATGCCGTATGCCGTACGGCGTCAGAGGATGACGTGCGGCAGGAAGCGGGCGTACTCGTCCGTGATCAGGCCGGACGACTCGCGGATGCCGAGGCCCGCCGACTCGTCCTCGACGACCCATGCGCCGAGGACGACATGGTTGCCGTCGAAGGCGGGGAGCGGGGCCAACTGCTGGTAGCAGCAGGGTTCTTCGCGGACGGTGGCCGTCTCGGCTCCGGGGTCGTGGATCGTCACGCCGGCGCCCTCGCGGCCGAGCAGGGGCTTGGCGACGTAGCCGGTCGTGCTCGCCAGCTCCCGTGGCCCGTCGAGGTACGCGGGGAGGAGGTTCGGGTGGTCCGGGTAGAGCTCCCAGAGGATGGCCAGGAGGGCCTTGTTGCTGAGGAGCATCTTCCAGGCGGGTTCGATCCAGAGGGTCGTGCCCGTGCCGCCGCCGTTGTCGAGGGTGTCGAGGACGTGGTCGGCGAAGCGGTCGGTGGTGAGCCATTCCCAGGGGTAGAGCTTGAAGCAGCTGCGGATGAAGCGGAGTTGCGTGTCGACGAAGCGGCCGGAGAGGCGGTCCCAGCCGATCTCCTCCATGGAGATCCAGCCGGTGTCCAGGCCCGCCTGTTCCGCGGTCTCCTTGAGGTAGGCGACGGTCATCAGGTCTTCGCCGAGTTCATCGACCGAGGAGTACGCGAAGTAGAGGGGGCTGCCGGGCGGGAGCAGGGCGGACTGTTTCTTCCAGGCGGCGACGAGGCGTTCGTGGAGGGAGTTCCACTGGTCGGCGCCGGGGAAGCGTTCCTCCATCCAGAACCACTGGGGCGAGGCGGCCTCGACGAGGGACGTCGGGGTGTCGGCGTTGTACTCCAGGAGCTTCGCCGGGCCGGTGCCGTCGTAGTGGAGGTCGAAGCGGCCGTAGAGGGAGGGGAGTTCGGCGCGGCGGCGCCAGGCCTCGGCGACCGCCTTCGCGACGCGCGGGTCGGTGATGCCGAGGTCGGCGAAGCGGCCGGCGGAGACGATGTGGTCCGCCGCGGCGAGGCACATGCGGTGGAGTTCCTCGACGACCTCCTCCAGCGCCTCGACCTCCGGGAGCGAGAAGACGTAGTACGCGCTCTCGTCCCAGTACGGGCGCAGGGAGCCGTCGGGGTGGCGGGTGAGGGGATAGACGAGCCCCTGCTCCTCGACGATCTGCTGCCAGTCGGGGCGGGGGTCTGTCATGCGGCGTTCCATCGCGTACGGCGTTCTGCCCGGCCCGCTCAGCCGCCGCTGCTGCCCGAGCCCGAGCAGCCGAAGCCCCCTCGGTCGACGGCCTCGCTGCGGCTGAAGGTGCCGTAGTCGGCGCGGCCGTCGTCGATGTCGGCGTCGTAGTACCAGGCGGCGTCGGAGCTGCCGGTCTTCCTCTTGCCGCTCTTGCCGTACGAGGAGCTGGAGCCGCTGCCGGAGTTGCAGTTCTTGTCCGCGATGACCTTGTAGCCCTCGTAGGTGTAGCTGTCGCGGTCGACGCAGCGGCGGTCGGGGTCGGAGCCGCACGAGGTCAGGGCCGCGGCTATGACTCCCATGCCGCCGAGGACGACCGTGCTCGAGCGCAGTCGGCGTCGCGTTTCCGCCATGTGTGTCTCCCCCGATGATCCGGCGATGATCCGGTTGCTCATGATCCGGATCCGGTTGTTGGTCGTGCTTCAGACGGACAGCCTAGAGATCGTTAAGAGTCCGGCCGTCCGGGGGGTTGCCGTTCTCCCGGTCCCCTACAGTCGCTTTGTGCTGTTTGGGATGGTGTGTGCGCTGGGTGCGGCGGTCTGTTTCGGTGCGGCCACCGTGTTGCAGGCGGTGGCCGCGCGGGCGGCGAGTGCGCAGGGGGGCCGGGGTGGCGAGGCCGGGGTCCTGCTGCGGGCGCTTCGGCAGTGGCGGTATCTGGCGGGGCTGGCACTGGACGGGCTGGGGTTCGTCCTCCAGGTCGTCGCCCTGCGGTCGCTTCCCATCTACGCCGTCTCGGCGGCGCTGGCGTCCAGTCTCGCGGTGACCGCGGTCGTCGCCGCCCGGTTGCTGCGGGTGCGGTTGCGTCGGAGCGAGTGGGCCGCGGTGGGGGTGGTGTGTGCCGGGCTGGCGATGCTCGGGCTCGCCTCGGGGGCGGAGGGGGACCGGGACGGGTCCGACGCGCTCAGGTTCGCGATGCTCGGGGTGGCCCTCGGCGTACTGGGGGTGGGGCTCGCGGGCGGGCGGTTGCCGGAGCGGGGGCGGGGGTTGGTGCTCGGGCTGGCCGCGGGGTTCGGGTTCGGGGTGGTGGAGGTGGCGGTGCGGCTGATCGACTCGGTCGGGGTGCCGGAGCTGGTGGCGAATCCGGCGACGTATGCGCTGCTGTTGGGGGGTGGGGCGGCGTTTCTGGCGCTGACGTCGGCGTTGCAGCGGGGGTCGGTGACCGTGGCGACCGCGGCGATGGTGATCGGGGAGACGATCGGGCCCGCCCTGGTGGGAGTGGTGTGGCTGGGGGATCGCACGCGGGAGGGGCTGGCATGGCTGGCGGTACTGGGGTTCGTGGTCGCCGTCGCGGGGGCGTTGGCGTTGGCGCGGTTCGGGGAGGCGCCGGTCGAGGAGACGCGGGTCGAGGAGACGGCGTGACCGCGCGACCCCGTGACCGCGCGACCCCGTGACCGCGCGACCGCGCGACACTGCGCTTTTCGCCGACGTCCCGGACCTCTTCAGATGGACCGAAAACAGGACGGAGAGAAATACGCAGCCCCAAAAAGCGACGTTCCCGGCAGCGCAAAAATCTTCGTTGAATCTTTGAACGCCATGCACGAGATCTTCGTATTCGACGGCGTGACCAGTAATCCCGTCACCGTCACAGTGGCCTATCGCGTGGTGTCGGGTCGTGCGGCCGACTTCCACTCCTGAGGGTGGGCCATGCTGGCCGCGAGTTCACGCCAGCCGGGCTTTCTGGGGGGTGGTGTCCTTGTCGACCGAGAGGCGGAGTGGCATGTGGTCCATCGCTTCGCCAGCGAGGGCACGGCTCGGGCCTGGGAGGACTCGGCACTCCGGGCGGAGTGGGACACCCGGGCGGAGGGGTTCGCCCGACGGACGGGGCGCAGGAGCGTGCGGAGCTCGAAGGCGTGGTTCGACTCCCAGACCGCAACGCCCGCCCCGCCGAAGAAGTGGAAACTCTGGTTCGTCAATATGAGCGCGGTTTTTCCGCCCGTGCTCCTGTTCAACATGACCGTTCTTCCTTATCTCAGCGGCCTGAATCCGCTTTTCCGTACGCTGCTGTTGTGCCTGTGCGTGACGGCCATTGTCACCTGGATTCTCATGCCGCGCCTTCAGCGATTCTTCCACAACTGGCTGTATCCGCAGCTCCAGGCGCTCCGCGGCCGGCACAAACGACGGACCACGTAGGCCGCCGGACCGCGTGGGCCCGCGAACGGCCCGAGGGAGGCGGGCGGGTGAAGACCCTGCTCATCGACAATTACGACTCGTACACGTACAACCTGTTCCAGCTCATCGCCGAGGTAAACGGCGAGGAGCCGGTGGTGATCCGCAACGACGCCCCCGCCGACGGGGTTCCCGATCTCGCCGAGTTCGCCAATGTGGTGGTGTCGCCGGGGCCCGGGCAACATCCGGGCGGGGCGCGCGACTTCGGCATCTGCGGCCGGGTCCTGGCCGAATCAACGGTTCCGGTGCTCGGCGTCCGCCTGGGCCACCAGGGCATCGCTCTCGGAGCGGGCGGCCGGGTCGTGCCCGCCCCGCAGCCGCGGCACGGGCATCTGTCCGCGGTCCGGCACGACGGGCGGGACCTGTTCGAAGGGCTGCCGCAGGACTTCACCGCGGTCCGCTACCACTCGCTGTGCGTGCCCGAGCCGCTGCCCGAGACCCTGCAGGCCACCGCCTGGGCCGAGGACGGCGTGGTGATGGGGCTGCGGCACCGCGAGCGGCCGTTGTGGGGGGGTGCAGTTCCATCCGGAGTCCGTGCTGACCGAGTACGGCCACCGGATGCTGGTGAACTTCCGGAATCTGACGGCGCGGCGGGCCCGTAGTCCACGGACGAAGAACACCGCCGTCACACCGGACGCCGCGGCGATGCCCGCCCCCGCGCCGGCCATCCCCCGTCCCCGGCGCCCAGGCCGCCCCGCCTACGTTCCTGCGGGCCTGCGGCGAGTGCGGCGCCGCACCGCCACTGCGCAGGCTCGTCGAGTTCTGGCAGGACATGACGGCCGAGCTGCCGCGCACGGGCGAGTGGTTCCCCCGAGTGGAACTCGCCGCTGATTCCTTCGAGTTGAGGCTGCTGCTGCGGCCCGCCCCGACGCTGGGCACGGAGATCCGCCTCTGGGCGGCGGGGCAACCCGATCCGCGGGCCCTCCCCCGCCGCAAGGGGCCCGACCTGGGCGCTCTTGCCCGGGTGCGCCGACGGGCCGCCGGGGCGGGCGCCGAGGAGGCGGTGCTGGTCTCGCCCGGCGGTGTGGTCCTGGAAGCGGCCACCGCCAGTGTGCTCTGGTGGGAGGACGACACCCTGTGCCTGCCCTCCCCGCGGCTGCCCGTCCTGCCCGGAGTGACCGTTGCTCTCATCCGGGACCGGGCCCGGCGCACCGGCATCCGTGTCGCCCACCGCGAGCGGACCGTGACCGAGCTGGACGGCCGTGAGGTGTGGCTGGTCAACGCGCTGCACGGAATCCGGCCGGTGACGGGCTGGACGGGCCTGCCGATGAATGCGGGACCGGCGGTGCACGCCGCGGAGTGGCGTACCTGGCTGGACGCCCTCATGGAGCCGCTGCCGGACAAATAGAGCTGCTGAAGAAAGGCGGGCATCAGCGACCATTACCCATTACCGATGCCCGCATTCTCTATGCCCTTGTTTCGCGCTATTTCTTGGCCGGCTGATAAGCCCCGGGAACCATCCGGGTCGCAATGGCGATCCGGTTGTACGCGTTGATGACGGTCGCCGCCCAGATCAGCGCCGCGACCTGGTTCTCGTCGAAGACCTCCGCGGCCGCGGCGTAGACCGCGTCCGGGACCTGGCCATCGTGCACCAGGGTCGCCGCCTCGGTCAACGCCAGTGCGGCGCGCTCGCGTCCGGTGAAGAAGGGGGTCTCGCGCCAGGCGTTCAGGGCGTAGATCCGCTGCTCGGTCTCGCCCGCCGCACGCGCGTCCTTCGTGTGCATGTCGAGGCAGAACGCGCAGCCGTTGAGCTGGGAGGCGCGAATCCGGATCAGTTCCAGAATTTCGGGTTCTACCTTGGCGTCCTGCGCGGCGGAAACGGCGACGGCGTGCAGGGAACCCATCGCCACGGAGACGTCCGGGGTGATTTTCTTGAGGGCGACGCGGGATATGGAGTCGCTTTCACTCATGGACCGACTCTATCCACGGAATTGGATTCCCGTACCGAATTCCACCGCATTCGGCCGGACGACCTGATGATCAGGGCAGCGTCGCGCACAGCGCGTCCAGCGCCCCCGACCACCCGTGGTCCGGCGGTGTCCCGTACCCGACGACCAGCGCGTCCAACGGATCGGCGAGCGCGTCGGGGTGGCGGTACCGGGTGAGGCCGTCCAGCGCCAGGCCCTGCCAGTGGGCCGCCTGCACGACCGACCTCTCGGTGCCCGGCGGGAGTCGGAGCACGGCATGCAGTCCGGCGGCGATGCCGGTGGCGCGGACCTGCGGGGCGCGCTCGGCGAGGGCCGCGACCAGGGCGTCGCGCCGGCGCCGGTAGCGCAGCCGGGCGGCGCGTACGTGGCGGTCGTAGGCGCCGGACGTGAGGAACTCCGCCAGCGTCAGCTGGTCCAGCGCCCCGCACGTGTCGATGCCGCCCTTCGCCGCCGCGGCCTCCTCCACCAGCGTGGGCGGCAGCACCATCCAGCCCAGCCGCAGGCCGGGGGCGAGGGACTTGCTCGCGGTGCCGAGGTAGACGACCCGGTCGGGGTCGAGGCCCTGGAGCGCGCCGACGGGCTGGCGGTCGTAGCGGAACTCGCCGTCGTAGTCGTCCTCCAGGACCAGACCGCCGGTGCGCCGCGCCCAGTCCACGACGGCCGCCCGCCGGTCACGGTGCAGGGGGGAACCCATCGGGAACTGGTGCGCGGGAGTGAGCAGGACTGCGCGGGGGCGCTCCGCTGGGGGCGTTGCCGAACCGCAGTTGCCTTCGCCGGACCTGCTCACGCCACCCCACCCCTCGACCAACTGCCCAGGATCCGTGCCGAGTTCGTCGAAAGGCAGAGGCGCCGTGCGCAGACCCGCCCCGTGCAGGATCTTCCAGTGGGCCCGCAGCCCGTACGACTCGACCGCGACCGTGCCTACGCCCCGCGCCCGCAGCACCGCGCCGAGGATCCTCAGGCCGTGGGATATCCCGCCGCACACCAGGATGCGTTCCGGGTCGGCGTGTACGCCCCGTACCCGGGAGAGGTAGCCGGCGAGGGCGGTGCGCAGTTCGGGGCGGCCGTGCGGGTCGCCGTAGCCGAGGGCTTCGTACGGGGCGGAGGTCAGGGCACGGCGGGCCGCCCGGAGCCACTCCGTGCGCGGGAAGGCGGCGAGGTCGGGGAAGCCGGGGCGCAGGTCGTACTCGGGTCGGCCGCGCTCGCGGGGTCGGCGGACCGTGCCGGCCGAGGGGACGACCCTCCGTTCGGCGACCCGGGTGCCCGAACCCTGCCGTGCGGTGAGCCAGCCCTCGGCGACGAGGTCGGCGTAGGCGTCGGCGACGGTGTTGCGGGCGATACCGAGGTCGGCGGCGAGGGAGCGGGAGGAGGGCAGCCGGGTGCCGGGCGCGAGGCGGCCGGTGCGGACCGCGTCGCGCAGGGCGTCGGTCAGCCCCCGGCGCAGGCCCGGACCCGCCGGTTCCAGGTGCAGGTCGACGCCCAGAGTGGCCCATGATTTCGCCATGGAAATGGACCATACCCGTGGGCTGCATCGTTCGTAGTGTCGGTGGCATGACCACTGACCAGACCGTCCAGTACGCCCCCGAACACACCCAGCGCCTGGACTGGGCCACGCTCGCCCCGGATGTCTTCAAGGCCATGGTCCGGCTGGACGCGGCGGCCCGTAAGGGCGTCGAGCCGAAGCTGCTGGAGCTGGTGAAGATCCGCGCCTCACAGATCAACCACTGCGCGCTCTGCCTCGACATGCACAGCAAGGACGCGCTCGCCGCCGGGGAGAGCGTCGAGCGGATCATCCAGCTCAGCGCGTGGGAGGAGTCCGAGCACTTCTACACCGAGAAGGAGCTCGCGGCGCTGGAGCTGACGGAGGCGGTGACCGTCCTGACGGACGGCTTCGTGCCCGACGAGGTGTACGAGAAGGCCGCCAAGCACTTCGAGGAGGCCGAACTGGCCCAGCTGATCGCCGCGATCACGGTGATCAACGCCTGGAACCGGTTCGGTGTGGCCTGCCGTCGGGTGCCGGGGCACTACCAGCCGGGACAGCACGCGTGACGGTCCGGACCGCCCTCCTCGACCCGGCCGTCGGCCAGGCCATGTCCTCGCTCAGCGCCGTCGCGAAGCGGGGGCTGGGCGATGCCGCGCTCGCCGAACTCGTGGTGATCCGGGCCTCGCAGCTCAACCACTGCGCGTTCTGCCTGGACATGCACCTCACCATCGCCCGCAAGCACGGGGTGAGCGAGAAACAGCTCGATCTGCTGGCCGGCTGGGAGGAGGCCGAGGACGTCTTCGACGAGCGGGAGCGGGCCGCGCTCGCGCTGACGGAGGCGGTGACCGTCCTGACGGACGGCTTCGTGCCCGACGAGGTGTACGAGAGGGCCGCCGCCCACTTCGACGACGTCCGACTCGCCCATCTCATCGGGCTGATCGTCGCCATCAACAACTGGAACCGGGTGATGGTCGGCCGCCGGATCCCGCCGGGGGGTTACACGCCATGAGGAAGGTGGATGTCTTCCGCACCCTGCACAGGGGGCGGCTGCCCGACGACCCGCTGGTGCTGCCCGGCCCCTGGGACGCGATGAGCGCCCGGGTGTTCGAGAAGGCCGGGTTCCCCGCGCTCGCCACGCCCAGCGCGGGGGTGGCGCTCTCGCTCGGGTACAAGGACGGGGAGGTTCCGGCCGACGAGATGTTCGCCGCGGTGGCGCGCATCGTACGGGCCGTGGACGTACCGGTGTCGGCGGACGTGGAGGGCGGGTACGGGCTGGCGCCGCACGAGCTGGTGGAGCGGCTGCTGGAGACCGGGGCCGTGGGCTGCAACCTTGAGGACTCCAACGGGGGTGTCCTCAAGGACCCGCGCGAGCACGCCGAATGGCTCGCCGAGGTGCGGTACGCGGCCGGTGACCAGCTCTTCGTCAACGCGCGCGTCGATACCTTCGCGTACGGCGACGCCGATCCCGAACGCGCCATCGAGCGAGCCGCGCTGTACGTCGCCGCGGGCGCCGACTGCGTCTATCCGATCGGCGCCCCGGCGAACGTACTGCCGCTTCTGCGGTCCGGGATCCAGGGGCCGGTCAACGCGCACGGCCGCCCGGACGGCGAGGGCCCCTCGCCCACCGAACTCGGTGAACTCGGGGCCACTCGCGTCACGTTCGGGCCGGGGCTGCTGCACAGTGCGGCACAGGCGCTGCGTGACATCGCCGACGGCCTCAGGACGTAAAGAGGCTCAGAGCATGGAGAGGCTCAGGACAGCCACGCCTTCCACGTGGACTCGTGGCTGTCCGCCCACTTCTTCGCCGCCTCCTCCGGCGACAGCTTCTGCTCGGCGATCATCAGGGAGACCTCGTTCTGGTCCTCGGTCGTCCACTTGAACTTCTTCAGCAGGGCCGCCGCCTCGCCGCCGGTCTTGGCGAAGTCCGCGTTGAGGTACTTCTGCAGCGGGGTGTGCGGATAGGCGCAGGCGACCTTCTCCGGGTCGGCGTCGCAGCCCTCCTTGTACTCCGGCAGCTTCACCTCGGTCATCGGGACCTTCTTGAACAGCCACTGCGGGGAGTACCAGTACGTCAGGAAGGGCTTCTTCTCCTTGGCGAACTGCTTGATCTGCGTGATCTGCGCGGCCTCCGAACCGGCGAACACCACCTGGTAGTCCAGGTCCAGGTTGTCCACCAGCGCCTTGTCGTTGGTGACGTAGGAGGGCGAGCCGTCCATCAGCTGGCCCTTGCCACCGCTCTCGGCGGTACGCATCCGGTCGGCGTACTTGTCGAGGTTCTTCCAGTCGGTGACGTCCGGGTGCTGCTTGGCGAAGTACGTCGGGACGTACCAGCCGATGTGCCCGGTGACCCCGAGGTCGCCGCCGGGCACGATCGTCTTCTTGTCCTTGACGTACCGCTGCTCCTCCTCCGGGTGCCCCCAGTCCTCCATGAGCGCGTCGACGCGGCCCTGGCTGAGCGCGTCCCAGGCGGGAACTTCGTCGATCTGGACGGTGTCGACGCGGTAGCCGAGCTCGTGCTCCAGGAGGTACTGGGCGACGGCCACGTTGGCCTGCGCGCCTACCCAGGACTGGACGGACAGGGTCACGGTCTTGGCGCCCTGGGCGTTGGCGAACGGCGAGGCCTGCTTGGTCATGTCCGCGGCGCCGCAGCCGGTCAGCAGCGCCAGCGAGGACACGCCGGCCACTACGGCAGTCGTACGAGACGCACGGGTCCTACGCGTACGAAGTCGCATGTCACGCTCCCTTCTTCGCGCGGCGTTCGGTCGGCTGGGTCACCCGGTCGAGCATCAGGCCCAGGCAGACGATCGCCGCGCCGGCCACCAGTCCGGTCGCGAGGTCGCCCTGCGCGAGACCGGCGACGACCTCGTAGCCGAGCGCACCGCCGCCGACCAGGCCGCCGATGATGACGACGGCGAGGACCAGGACCACGCCCTGGTTGACGGCGAGCAGCAACGCCGGGCGGGCGAGCGGCAGTTGGACCTGGCGAAGCTGCTGGGCGGGGGTCGCGCCGAGCGAGCGGGCCGACTCCAGGGCGGCCTGGTCGACCTGGCGCAGGCCCTGGGTGGTGATGCGGACGACGGCGGGCAGGGCGTAGACGACGGCCGCGGCGACGGCGGGGGCGCGGCCGACGCCGAACAGCGCGACCACCGGGATCAGGTACACGAACTGCGGCATCGTCTGGAAGACGTCGAGGACGGGCCTCAGCAGCCGCTCGACGCGGTCGCTGCGGGCGGCCGCGATGCCGGTCGCGAAGCCCAGGAGCAGGGTGACGGCGACGGCCGCCAGGACCTGGGAGAGGGTGTCGAGCGAGGGGGTCCACACGCCCAGGACGCCGATCGCGGTCATGGCGAGCACGGCGGTGAGCGCGGTGCGCCAGGTGCCGATCAGCCAGGCGAGGGCGGCGACGATCAGCAGGACCGACCACCAGGGCAGCCACTGCAGGGTGTCGCGGACGGGGTCGAGGACCCAGGTGGTGAAGTGGGCCGCCCAGTCGGCGGTGCCGCCGATGACGGGGACGCCCGAGTAGAGGTGGTCGGTCATCCAGTCGACGGCGCGGTTGACCGGCTCGGCGATGTTCAGGG
The DNA here is from genome assembly GCF_041261225.1 of Streptomyces sp. V4I8. Lineage (GTDB taxonomy): Bacteria > Actinomycetota > Actinomycetes > Streptomycetales > Streptomycetaceae > Streptomyces. Next base: position 6,306,773 of record NZ_JBGCCN010000001.1, on the reverse strand, counting down.
TCCAGGTGTCGGGCCAGTCGAGGCGGCCCGCGAGACGTCCGGCGACGGCTACGACGACGGCGGCGGCCAGGGCGTAGCCCCAGCGTGCCCGGCCGTTCGGCTGCGGCTCCTCGCCGAGTCCCTCCCCCGCCGCGCCCGTCACCCGGTCCAGGACGACGGCGAGCAGCACGATCGGGATGCCGGCCGCGAGCGCGGCACCGACGTCGACCGAGCCCAGCGCCTGGTAGACGCGGTCACCGAGGCCGCCCGCGCCGATGACCGACGCGATGACGGCCATCGACAGCGCCATCATGATCGTCTGGTTGAGGCCGAGCAGCAGTTCCTTGCTGGCCAGCGGGATGCGGGCGGTGAGCAGACGCTGCCGTGCGGTGGCGCCGAGCGACTCGACAGCCTCCAGCACCTCCTTGTCGGCGCCGCGCAGTCCGAGGGCGGTGAGGCGGGCCATCGGCGGGGCGGCATAGACGACGGTGGCCAGGACGGCCGCGGGGACGCCCATGCCGAAGACCAGGACGACGGGGAGCAGGTAGGCGTACGCGGGGAGCACCTGCATGGTGTCCAGGACGGGGCGCAGGATCCTGTCCATACGGTCGGAAAGCCCGGCGGCGAGGCCCAGCAGCGCGCCCACGACGACCGAGGCGAGGACCGCCACGACCATCAGCGCGAGGGTCTGCATGGTCGGGATCCACATACCGAGGAACCCGCAGGCCAGGAACGCGGCACCGGTACCGGCGGCGAGTCGCCGGCCCGCGACCCGCCAGGCGATCAGGGACGCGGCGGCGGTGACGCCGGCCCAGCCGGCCGCGAGCAGCACCAGGTACACGGCGCGTACGCAGATCACGACCGCGTTGCTGATGTGCCCGAAGAAGTAGACGAACAGCGGGTGGCTGTCGCGGTTGTCGATGATCCAGACGCTGGCCTTGGTGAGCTGGTCGGAGAAGTCGACGGTCAGCGCGGCCGGCCAGCTGCCGCTCGCCCAGCGGGCGTTCGCCAGCGGCACGAGGACCGCGGCGGCGAGGGCGAGCAGCAGGAGCTTGCGCAGGACCGGGTGTTTGAGGACGCCCGGAACGGCGATGCGGGGAGCGGCAGTGGTGACGGTGGCCATCAAGCCACCTCCTTGCTCTTCCCCGCCCCCGCTACGGCACCTTGCCCTGCCCCCGCTGGGGCACTGCGCCCCGCCCCGGCCGGCGCGCTCTGCTCCGTCCCCGCCACTACGCCGAGCAGCCGTTCGTGGTCGACCACGCCCAGACAGCGGGCCCCGTCCATGACCCGGGCCGGGGCACCGGTACGCGCCACGGCCTCGATCGCCTCGGACACCGTCGCGTCCGGCGCGACCGCCGGGCCGTTGCCGCTCTCGCCCGCCGACGCGGCGCGCATGGCCGTACGCACGGTCATGACCTGCTCGCGCGGAACGTCGCGGACGAACTCGCGGACGTAGTCGTCGGCCGGGGAGCCCACGATCTCCTCGGGGGTGCCCAGCTGGACGACGCGGCCGTCGCGCATGAGGGCGATGCGGTCGCCGAGCTTGAGGGCCTCGCTGAGGTCATGGGTGATGAAGACCATCGTGCGGCCCTCCTCGCGGTGCAGGCGGACGACCTCCTCCTGCATGTCCCGCCGGATCAGCGGGTCGAGCGCGCTGAACGGCTCGTCGAAGAGCAGCACCTCCGGGTCCACCGCCAACGCGCGGGCCAGTCCGACGCGCTGGCGCTGACCGCCGGACAGCTGGCCCGGCCTGCGGTGCTCCATGCCCTCCAGGCCGACCTTGGCGACGACCTGGGCGGCCCGCTCACGGCGCTCGGCCTTGCCGACGCCCTGGATCTCCAGGCCGTACGCCACGTTGTCCAGGACCGTGCGGTGCGGCAGCAGGCCGAAGTGCTGGAAGACCATCGCGGCGCGGTGCCGGCGCAGTTCGCGCAGGCGGGTCTTGTCCATGGCGCGCACGTCCTCGCCGTCGATGGCGATCGTGCCGGCCGTCGGCTCGATCAGCCGGGTCAGACAGCGCACCAGCGTGGACTTGCCGGAGCCGGACAGGCCCATGACGACGAAGACCTCGCCCTTGCGGACGTCGAAGGAGACGTCCTGGACGGCCGCCGTGCAGCCGGTGCGGGCGCGCAGCTCGGCGGGCGTGAGCCCGGCCAGCTCCGGGTCGGCGGGGACACGGTCGGCCTTCGGGCCGAAGACCTTCCAGAGACCTTCGACCGAGAAAACAGGGGTACCAGAGGTACCAGAAGTGGCAGAGGTACCAGAAGTAGCAGGGGTACCAGAAGTAGCAGGGGCAGTACTCATCACGCCTCACCTCCGAGCAGGTCGACGGCCTTCTCCCCGACCATGAGCACCCCGATCATCGGGTTCACGGCGGTCATCGTCGGGAAGACGGAAGCGTCGGCTATACGAATTCCTTCCAGGCCGCGGATCCGCAACTGTGGATCCACCACGGCCTGTTCGTCGTCGGCGGCGCCCATACGGCAGGTGCCCGCCGGGTGGTACACGGTGTGTGCGACCTTGCGGGCGTACTCGCTCAGCTCCTCGTCGCCGGTGACGTCGGGGCCGGGGCACACCTCCCGCTTGAGCCAGTTCGCCAGCGGTTCGGTCTTGGCGATCTCGCGGGCGATGCGGATGCCGTCGACGAGGGTGCGGCCGTCGTAGTCGTCCTCGTCGGTGAAGTAGCGGAAGTCGAGCGCGGGCTTCACGGCCGGGTCGGCGCTGGTCAGGTACAGCCGGCCGCGGCTCCTCGGCTTGGGGATGTTCGGGGTCATCGAGACACCGAACTCCGGGCGCTCGTAGCCCAGTCGCTCCGGGTTGTCCGTGAAGGGGATCTGGTAGAAGTGGAACATCAGGTCGGGGCCCGGGTGTTCGGGGTCCCGGCGGACGAAAAGGCCCGCGTCGGAGTCCATCGCGGAGTTGTCCGGGATCGGCCCGTCGGTCTCCCAGACGATCACCGACTCGGGGTGGTCGAGCAGGTTCTCGCCGACGCCCGGCAGGTCGTGGACCACCGGTATGCCGAGCCGGGTGAGGTCCTCCTTGGGGCCGATGCCGGAGTGCATCAGCAGCCGGGGCGAGTCGACGGCGCCCGCGCACAGGACGACCTCGCGCCGGGCGCGGACCAGGAGTTCCTCGCCGTCCTTGGTGCGGACGTGGACACCCTCGGCGCGCGTGCCGTCGAGCTCCAGCTTGTACGCCCAGGTCTCCAGCAGGATCGTCAGGTTCTCGCGCTCGTCCATCACCGGGTGCAGATACGCCACCGACGCCGACGAGCGCTTGTTGTTCTCGGGGTGGTAGGCGAGGTCGAAGAAGCCGACGCCGTCGGTGAAGGGCTGCTTGTTGAAGCCCTCGACGCGCGGGACGCCGAGCGCGCCCTGCGCCGCGTCGACGAAGTCGCGGGCGATGGCGTTCCGGTCCTTCTCGTCGACCGGGACGATGTTGTTCTTCAGACGGGCGTAGTACGCCTCCATCGGCACCGCGCCCCAGCCCGTGGCGCCGGCCTCCTCCCACTCGTCCCAGTCGGACGGCAGCGGCTTGAAGGCGATGAGCGTGTTGTGCGAGGAACAGCCGCCCAGGACACGGGCCCGGCTGTGCCGGATGTGCGAGTTGCCGCGTGGCTGCTCGGTGGTGGGGTAGTCGTAGTCGAGGTCGCCGCCGAGCAGGCCCATCCAGCGGCGCAGGGTGAGGACGTCGTCCCGGTTGACGTCGCTGGGGCCGCCCTCGATGACGGCGACGGTGACGTCGGGGTTCTCGGTGAGCCGGGAGGCGATGACCGATCCGGCCGTGCCGCCGCCGATCACGACGTAGTCGTAGACAGGGGTGTTCTCGGACATGTGGGGGTAGCTCCAGGGGACTTGCGAAGTCTTACGGGTCAGGGAGACCGGGTCCGCCGCGGTCAGGGGACCGGAAGGTCAGCCGGCGAACCAGCGGACCGGCTTCGGCGCGAGGTTCTGGTACACGTGCTTGCTCTCGCGGTACTCGGCAAGCCCGGCGGGGCCGAGTTCGCGACCCACGCCGCTCTTGCCGAAGCCGCCCCACTCCGCCTGGGGAAGGTAGGGGTGGAAGTCGTTGATCCAGACGGTGCCGTGCCGCAACCGGCCCGCGACCCGTCGCGCCCGCCCCGCGTCGGCGGTCCAGACGGCGCCCGCGAGGCCGTACTCGGTGTCGTTGGCGAGGGCGATCGCCTCGTCCTCGGTGCGGAAGGTCTCGACGGTGAGGACCGGGCCGAAGACCTCCTCGCGTACGACCCGCATCTCGCGGTGGCAGTGGTCGAGGACGGTCGGCTCGTAGAAGTAGCCGTTCTCCGGCCGCTCCGGGGACGGCTCGGGCCGCCTGCCGCCGGAGCGCAGCACCGCGCCCTCCTTGAGCGCGGAGTCGACGTACGCCTCGACCTTCGCGCGCTGCTGCTCGGAGACGAGCGGTCCGCACTCGACGCCGTCGGCGGTGCCGCGGCCGAGGCGGATCCTGCCTGCCCTGCGGGCGAGTTCGGTGACGAAGCGGTCCCGGACGGACTCCTCGATGATGAGGCGGCCGCCCGCCGAGCAGACCTGGCCACTGTGGATGAAGGCGGCGTTGAGGGCCTGGTCGACGGCGGTGTCGAAGGCCTCGTCGGTGGCGCAGGCGTCGGCGAAGACGACGTTGGGGTTCTTGCCGCCGAGTTCGAGGGCGACCTTCTTGACGCTCGGCGCCGCGGCCTGGGCCACCTTCGTGCCGCTGACCAGGCCGCCGGTGAAGGAGACGAGGTCGACGTCGGGGTGCTCGGCGAGGCGGGCGCCGACCGAATGGCCGGGCCCGGTGACGACGTTGGCGACGCCGGCCGGGAGGCCCGCCTCGACCAGCAGCTCGATCAGGGCGACGGTCGTCAGCGGGGTGATCTCGCTGGGCTTGACGACGAAGGTGTTCCCGGCGGCGAGCGCGGGCGCGATCTTCCAACTGGCCTGGAGGAGGGGGTAGTTCCAGGGTGTGATCAGCGCACAGACACCGACCGGCTCATGGACGACGACGCTGTGGAGGTCGGGCGAGCCCGCGTCGACGACCCGGCCCGGGGCCTCGGCGGCGACGAGGTCGGCGAAGTAGCGGAAGGCGTCGGCGACGCAGTCGATGTCGACCCGGCCCTCTTCGACGGTCTTGCCGGCGTCGCGGCTCTCCAGCAGACCGAGCTTCTCGCGGTCGCGCACCAGGAGGTCGGCGACGCGGCGCAGCAGGGCGGCACGCTCGGCGACGGGCGTGCGTGGCCACTCCCCCTGACCGCCGTCGAAGGCGCGGTGGGCGGCCGCCACCGCCAGGTCGGTGTCCTTCTCGTCACCCTCGGCGACCACGGCGAACGGCGTCGCGTCCGCGGGGTCGATGATTTCGCGCGTCGCGCCGTTGACGGCCTCGCGCCACTCGCCGCCCGCGTGAATCGTCTGCTGCGCCTGCTGTCCGGTCATGATCGGTGTTGCCTTCCGTTCCTGTTCAGTGCCCCTGAGTCACACAGGTGTCACTCACGAGGACCGCCATCGCCTGCCCCGGCCCTCGCATTGCATGCGCAATCGGCGAGTGAAAGTGCGGTGCATCACTGAACTTCCGGACAAACAGGAACAAAAAGGGGCAACGGAAGGAGGTGTCGAAGGGGGGTTCAGAAGTTGGCCGGCGGGTCCTCCCCCACCCGGCCGTCGATCGACTCGCGGATCAGGTCGGCCTGGCCGACGTGGCGGGCGTACTCCTCGACGAGGTCGATCAGGATGCGCCGCACGCTGGGCGCCCGGCCGTCGGGCCAGGTGTGCCGGGCCAACTGGTCCACGCCTCCCTCGGACAGCACCTGCCCCAGGTTCGCCCGCGAACGGGCCACCGCCCGCTCCCACAGCGCGTACAGCTCCTCGGGCTTGTCCTGCGCCGCCGACCGCCACTCCCAGTCGGGGGCGGCGTCCCAGTCCACCGCGTCCCACGGCCGGGGGAGCTCGACCCCGAGCAGGCGCCGGGTGAAGTACTCGTCCTCGACGAGGGCCAGATGCTTGAGCAGCCCGCCCAGGGTGAGGGCGGAGGGCGCGAGCCGCGCACGCAGGCCGGCCTCGTCCAGCCCCTCGCACTTCCAGGCGAGAGTACGGCGCTGCCGCTCCAGGGAGCCGATCAGGGTGTCGACCTCGGAGCCGGCGACGGGCGGCTCGGCGAGGACCGGCTGTTCGGTGTCGTAAGTCATGACGGGCAGGCTAGGGTCGGTTCCGGTCGATCTGCTTCCGGAATACGGTCCGGGATGCGTCCGGATCCAAAGCCACATGGGCCGAGAATGAGCCACGACGAAAGCCCCACCGCCCGCGTCCTCCTGCTCCTCGAACTCCTCCAGAACAACCCCGGGATCACCGCGGACCGCCTGGCCGGCCGCCTCGGCGTCTCCGAGCGCGCCGCCCGCCGCTATGTCGGCATCCTGCGCGAGGCCGGTATCCCCGTCGAGTCCGCCCGGGGCCCGTACGGTGGCTACCGCCTCGGCCGGGGGCTGCGGCTGCCGCCGCTGATGTTCACCCCGACCGAGGCGCTCGGCCTGGTCATGGCCGTCCTGGAAGGTCATCACGACGCGGCGGACCCGTCCGGCCCGGTGGGCGGCGCGCTCGGCAAGCTGCTGCGGGCCCTGCCCGAACCGGTCGCACACCCGGCCGAGGCGGTCCGCCGGGTCAGCACCCAGGGCGCCCCCGGCACGCCCGCGCGCCCCGACGCCGACCTCACCGCCGCCCTCGTCCAGGCCGCCGCCGCACACCGTCGACTACGCCTCGGCTACCGGCCGGGGTCGCACGGTGAGCGCACCATGGAGGTCGACCCGTGGGCGGTCGTCGTCCACCACGGCCGCTGGTATCTGCTGTGCTGGTCGCACACCCGCGACGCGCGACGCGTCCTGCGCGTGGACCGGGTGACGACCCTGACCGTCCTCCCAGGCACCTTCGAGCCGCCCGCCGGCCTGAACCCCGTCGAGACCGTCGAGGAGCACCTCTCCGAGGGGTGGACGCACGAGGTGGAGATCGTGGTCGAAGCGCCCGCCTCGCGCGTCGCCGAATGGCTCCCCCGCAGCCTCGGCCGCCCCGAACCGATCGACGACCGCACCACGCGCCTCCTCGCCACCACCGACGAACCGGACTGGTACGCCAAGCAGCTCACGGCGATCCGGCCACCGTTCCGGATCGTCAGGCCGCGCGAACTGCGGGAGGCGGCACTGGCGCTCGGCCGACGCCTCACGCAGGCGGCGGAAGGGGTCGACCCGGACACAGCCTTTGACTAAAGTCAAAGAATATGGAGCCAGTATCGACGGACCAGGTGACGGCCTTCCACCGCTTCAACCGTTACTTCACCCGCCGCATCGGTGTCCTGGACGACCACTACCTCGGACAGGACCGCCCGCTGGGCGAGGCCCGGCTGCTCTTCGAGATCGGGGACGGCGCGACCCTGCGCGAACTCAGGAGCCGGCTCGGTCTGGACGCCGGGTATCTCAGCCGGATGGCCAAGGCGCTGGAGGCGCAGAGCATGGTCCGGCTGAGCGCCCACCCGCAGGACAACCGGCTGCGCATGATCGAGCTGACCCCGGCCGGGCGGGTGGAGGTGAAGGAGCAGGACCGGCGGTCGGGCGCGGTCGCGGCCGGGCTCCTCGCCGGCCTCAGCGAAACACAACGCACCGAACTGACCCGGGCGATGGCCACCACCCAGCGGCTGCTGCGCCTCGCGGGCATCACGGTCGACCACGTCGACGGCGCCGCACCGGACGCCCGGGCCTGCCTGGACGCCTACGCCGCCGACATCGACGAGCGGTTCCCCGAGGGGTTCGACAAGGACGACCTGGTACGGCCCGAGGAGGTGTCGGGCGACGCCGGCGCGTTCTTCGTCGCCTACGAGGAGCGCCGCCCCGTGGGCTGTGGCGCGCTACGGCGCCTGGAACCCGGCGTCGGCGAGATCCGCCATGTCTGGGTGCACCCCGGGGCCCGCCGCCTCGGCCTCGCCCGCCGTCTGCTCGATGCCCTCGAACAGGAGGCCTCCGCACGGCACTTCAGCGTCGTACGCCTCGACACTCACACCGCGCTCACCGAGGCACAGGCGATGTACCGGGCCTGCGGATACACGGACATCCCCGCGTACGACGACAACGTCTACGCCAGTCACTGGTTCGAGAAGCGCCTGGACGGCTGACTCTCAGTCGCACTGCCCGCCCGCCGGGCAGAACGACTCCAGCGCGGCGGTGAGCGGTTCGCGGACCAGATCGGGGGCCAGCTCGGCCGGGCCGGCGGCGCGGATCGCGTAGAGCGTGCCGTCGGTGGCCTCGAAGCGGTGGTCGACGACCTGGCGCGGGCCGGTGTTCTCGTCGTCGTAGCGGTAGGTGAGCTCGGACCAGCCGGCGGCCGAGGCGCGGTCCAGGGCCCGGTAGCCGGGCTGGTTCGCGTAGCCGTAGCCGGGGTCGTTCTCGGCGAGGTCTAGGGACTCGGCCGGGGTGTCCTCCGCGAGCGCGAAGATCTGCAGGCTGCGCCCGTCGTCCGGGGCGTCGTAGTAGACGACCGGGGCCTTCTCGCCCTGCTTCTGACTGCGGACCCAGCCCTCGGGGATGTGCAGGGTGTAACCGACGGGGTCCTGGGCACGGCGGTAGCCGGGGACCGACGAGGGCGACGGGGAGTTGGGGGTGGGCGCGGTCGGGGTGGAGGTGGGGGTGGAGGCGACGACGCTGGGCAGCGGGGTCGCCCCGGCTCCGGTGTGGGCGGAGTCGTCGCGGATGAGGAACCAGACGCCGGCGCCGACGCCCGCGCCGAGCACGGCCGCCGCGACGAGGACGAGAAGGAGGCGGCGGGCGCGGGGAGGTGACGGTGGGGCAGGCGGCGGTGCGGGGGCGGGGACCGGCGTGGGGGCGGGCGGCCGGACCGGGATCTGCGGAGGCGTCGCCGAGAAGGTCTGTGTCTGGGCCGATGCCCACGCCGGCGGAACGACCGGCTCCTGTGCGGCCCAGGCCGCCTGGCCTCTCTCCTCGCTCGGCTCGTGCTCCGACCAGGAACCGGAACTGTGGCCGTTGCCGCTGCCGTTGCCGTCCCATCCGCTCATGGCACGTCCCCCGAATCACCCCATGCGTACTGCCTCCGACGTTAGCGGCGAAAACGGCCGCGGGCCCCGTTCCGGAAGAAACCGGAACGGGGCCCGCGCAGGTTCGTGACAGAACTGACGCTGAGCCGGGCTCAGATGAGGCCGAGGGAGCGGACCGCCTCGCGCTCCTCGGCGAGCTCCTGGACGGAGGCGTCGATACGGGCACGGGAGAACTCGTTGATGTCCAGGCCCTGGACGATCTCGTACTTGCCGTCCTTGGTGGTGACCGGGAAGGAGGAGATGAGGCCCTCCGGGACGCCGTACGAGCCGTCGGACGGGATACCCATGGAGACCCAGTCGCCGTCCGCGGTGCCGTTGACCCACGTGTGGACGTGGTCGATGGCGGCGTTGGCGGCGGAGGCCGCGGAGGAGGCGCCACGGGCCTCGATGATCGCCGCACCGCGCTTGGCGACGGTCGGGATGAAGTCCTCGGCCAGCCACTTCTCGTCGCTCACGACCTCGGCGGCGTTCTTGCCGGCGATGGTGGCGTGGAAGATGTCCGGGTACTGGGTGGCGGAGTGGTTGCCCCAGATGGTGAGCCGCTTGATGTCGGCGACCGTCGAGCCCGTCTTCTTCGCGAGCTGTGTCAGCGCGCGGTTGTGGTCGAGGCGGGTCATCGCGGTGAAGCGCTCGGCCGGTACGTCGGGCGCGGCGGCCTGCGCGATGAGCGCGTTGGTGTTGGCCGGGTTGCCGACTACCAGGACCTTGATGTCGTCCGCGGCGTGCGCGTTGATGGCCTGGCCCTGCGGCTTGAAGATGCCGCCGTTGGCCTCCAGGAGGTCACCGCGCTCCATGCCCTTGGTGCGGGGGCGGGCACCCACGAGCAGCGCGACGTTGGCGCCGTCGAAGGCGACGTTCGGGTCGTCCGAGATGTCGATGCCCTGGAGGAGCGGGAACGCGCAGTCGTCGAGCTCCATGGCGGTGCCCTCGGCGGCCTTGAGCGCGGGCGTGATCTCCAGGAGGCGCAGCTTGACCGGCACGTCCGCGCCGAGCAGCTGGCCGGAGGCGATGCGGAAGAGCAGGGCGTAACCGATCTGGCCGGCCGCGCCGGTGACGGTGACGTTCACGGGAGTGCGGGTCATGGCGTTCTCCGTATGACAGCTGGCGGTGAGGCATCCCTGCCCCGGGGTACGGGACGTAGAGATGATCGATCTCTTGGCGTCGAGAGATCCACCGGTCAGGCTATCGCGCATCCGGGATCTCGCACGGCCGGGTCCGTGTGGCCCGCCCCACAGAATGACCATGACTGCGGCAAAAGGGGCTACTCACTGCGGCAAAAGGGGGCGGCCGCCCTGTCCGGGAGAGGAGGGACGTGGGCGGCCGCCGGGTGGGGGTACCGGTTGCCGGACTCCCGTGGGGGTACGGTGCGCGTGCCCACTTTGCCGACGGCCATTCCTGTCCGGGCGGATTCTTTTTCTCGCCCCCGCCGCCCCTACCCGTCCCATCCCTGGGGGCTACGCCCCCAGACCCCCATTCGGCCCTGAACGGGCCTCGTCCTCAAACGCCGGACGGGCTGAGGGTGCGGGCCGACCGACCGAGACGGGTGGGCGCGTGGGCAAAGGTCCGCTGTACCAGGGGGCGGAGCCCCCTGGTACAGCGGACCGGCGCCGCCCGCGCCCCCTTACTGCGTGCACCCCTTCTGCCCAGCGGCCAGCGTCACGCAGGCCGTTGCCTCGCCCGCGTCCTTCACGGCCACCATCGGGGTGTACGCGATGGTGTCGCCGATGGCGGTGATCGTGCCGGTCTCCTTCGTCTTGCCGACCGTCACCACCACCTCGTCGCCCTGGGCGGCCTGCGTGACACGTCCCCATGCCGCGCCGCAGGCCTCGCTGTAGCGGACCTCGACCACGGCGGTGCCGACGGTCGCGGTCTTGGCGGTCGTCACGAGGTCACCGCTGCACCCCATGGTCTCCGCGTCCTTGCCGGTGCAGGAGTCGCCGCTGCACTGCACGCCCGGCGGCAGATCGGGGTCGGTCGTCACGGACGGCGAGGGTGACTCCACCGCGTCCTCGTTCTTCTTCCCACCACCGTCGGTGAGGAAGAACACCGCGGCGATCACGACCAGCACACCGACGACCCCCGCGAGGAACATCGTCAGCCGCCGCTTGCCGCCGCCTCCGCCGGAGGAGCCGTGTCCCGGACGAGGCCCCTGCGGAGGCTCACCGTAGGGACTGGGCGTCCCCGGCGAACCCGGCACCGAACCGGCCGCACCGGACACTCCGGACGTCCCGGGCACCCCGGACGGCGCCGCCACCGACGGGCGACCACCACCCGTGGGCGCGGGCCCTCGATACCCCGCGAGCCCCCACGAGTTGGGCCCGGAGCCGCTGTCCCGGACGTCGCTCCCAGTGGATCCCCGTACCGGAGCATCCCGCACCACCGGGTCGTGCACCGCCGAGTCACGCACGGCCGAGTCACGCACCTCCGGTGCGGTGGGCTGCGCCGGCACCGGGGGCATGGCCGGTGCCACGCCCGCCGGCCCCGCCACCCCGGGAGTCGCCGTCGCGCTCCCGCCCTTGCGGGCGGTCTTGGCCGCCTTCGCGCTCCCCTTGGCGTTCGCCGGCGGCGCCCCGAACTCGCTCAGGGCCGCGCGGGCCTGGGAGATCCGGATCGCCTCCATGGTCATGTCGTGGCGCATCTCCGAACGGCTCCACGCCCGTTCGGCCAGCTCCCACATCGTCGTCAGGTGAACGGGATTGGTCCCCGTGACCTCGGCGAGCGCCACGATCGCGCCCTTGGGCGCGAGCAGCCGCCCGTTCAGATACCGCTCCCAGGACGTCTTGCTGTATCCCGTGCGGTCGGCCAACGCCGCGATGCTCAGACCGCTGCGGTCCACAAGCCGCCGCAGCTGGCTCGCGAACTCCCTGACCTGCGGATCGAGTTCATCCGGCAAGGCCCTCCAACGAGGCATTGCTTCCCCCCTCTTCCCCCCGGTTCGTGCTGGTGTTTCTCGCGTTCCCCCGCGCGTGGTGCCCTCTGCCGAGTCCCCGTTCTGGCTACCCACAGGGATGCGCCCAGTAAGGATCTCAGTTCCCGGGGAGGGGGCGCACGGGAGCGTTGGGACCGTGGGCGTGCACCGTTGCACGCCCATCGGACCGCGTCCAGTGTTCCACCGGCCGCCCTCCCCCGCCGACGCAACCCTGGCAGTAAGCCCTTGCCAACACGTGGGACACCCCGGACCGTCCCGATCGACCACGCTAGCCCGCTTGATGAACGACTTCCTTGCAAATCCGCGAACTTGTCAACACATCGACACACAGAACGCACATAAACGATCACTCACGTCACATGCGCCACATCCGGACAAGTCAGACCCTTGAGCGTCATCCCAGCGCGAGCATCCCGACCACCATCAGCAGCATCAGAGCCGCCACCAGCACCCCCGCCACGACCAGCAGCCGCCGCGACGGCGGCTCCGGCCTCTTCGGCGGCGCGTCCCACCACGGAAGGGTGGGATCGTCCTCGTACGCCTCGCAGTCGTCGCTCTCGTGCTCCTCGCGGCCCGCGGCGCCCCCCGTACCGTCCGGCTTGGCCGGCACCGTCGCGGGCTTGGGCCAGGCCTGCACCGCCAGTTCCCACCGCACCCCGAAGCGCTCCGCCTCGTCCTTCCCGACGCCCGCCACCCGGCACAGCGCGACGACCGCCTGCCGCGGCGGGGGCTGGGTCGCGTTCAGGTAGCGCTGCCAGGAGGACTTGCTGTACGCGGTGCGCGCGCCCAGCGCGACCAGACTCAGGCCCGTGCGGTCCTTGAGCTGCCGCAACTGCTCCACGAAGTGCCGCACCTCCGGTGGCAGATCGTCGGGCAGCGCCTGCCAGGCACCCATCGCTCACCTCCGAACCAGATCCGATCGGGTGACGACGCGAGACGTCGCATTGGTTCCCGGACGCCCCCGACGTAGCGGAACGGTCACTTCCGTGCCACAGCGCACTGACAGGCGTTGAACAGGCTCTTCACCGTGCCCGAGGGTGGACGCAGACGGCGGCCCGTCCTTCCTCGGGGGAGAGGACGGGCCGCCGTCGTGCCCAAGGGTGGGAGAGCGGTCGAGCGGTCGAGGTTCAGCTGTCCACCGTGAAGTGCAGCGCGTCCTTCAGGAACGGGACCTTCAGCAACGGGTCCGGCTGCGCCATCAACGCCAGCAGCACGATCACGAGGCCCAGCGCGCCGTACGTCACGATGTCGGTGAAGCGGGAGCGTACGGCGAGCATGCCGACGCTCGGCAGGAGCCAGCGCAGCAGCGCGCCGGCCAGCAGGGCGCTGCCGATCACCAGCGTGCCGACCCGGAACACGTCGAGGGCGGTGATCAGCAGGCCCACCCCGACCAGGCCGAGGACCAGGAGCACCGGCCACTGCCGGGCGGGCGCCGGGGCGTCACGGGGCGCGGCGCGGCCGCCGCCCTCCGGGCGTGCCGTGTCCCTGGTGAACAGCGGGAAGCGGCGGGTGGTCCGCCGGGGCACACCGTCCGCGTCCGGGGCGCTCACCGGGTCCCGGACCTCGATCTCCTCCGCCGTCTCCGCCGCGCTGTCGGCGCGGCCCTCAGCCGACACTGCGCTCCGCCGCCTCGACCACGTTGACCAGCAGCTGCGCCCGGGTCATCGGGCCCACGCCACCGGGGTTCGGGGAGATCCAGCCGGCCACCTCGGCGACACCGGGATGGACGTCGCCCACGATCTTGCCCTCGGCGCTGCGCGAGACACCGACGTCGAGGACGGCCGCGCCCGGCTTGACGTCCTCGGGGCGGATCAGATGCGCGGAGCCGGCGGCGGCGACGATGATGTCCGCGCGCTTCAGGTGCGCGGCCAGATCACGCGTCCCGGTGTGGCACTGGGTCACCGTCGCGTTCTCGCTGCGCCGGGTCAGCAGCAGCGGCATCGGACGGCCGATGGTGACTCCGCGGCCGACGACCACGACCTCGGCGCCCTTGATCTCCACGCCGTACCGGCGGAGCAGGGTCAGCACGCCGTTGGGGGTGCAGGGCAGCGGGGCCGGCTCGCCCAGGACCAGGCGCCCGAGGTTCATCGGGTGCAGGCCGTCGGCGTCCTTGTCCGGGTCCATCAACTCCAGGATGCGGTTCTCGTCGATGCCCTTGGGCAGCGGCAGCTGGACGATGTAGCCGGTGCAGGCCGGATCCTCGTTCAGTTCGCGGACGACCGCCTCGATCTCCTCCTGGGTCGCCGTCTCCGGCAGTTCACGCTGGATGGAGGCGATGCCCACCTGGGCGCAGTCGCGGTGCTTGCCGGCCACGTACTTCTGGCTTCCGGGGTCGTTCCCGACGAGGATCGTGCCGAGGCCGGGCGTGACGCCCTTCTCCTTCAGCGCCGCCACGCGGGCGGTCAGATCGGACTTGATCGCGGCTGCGGTGGCCTTGCCATCGAGAATCTGGGCGGTCATGGCCCCCATCCTCGCGGATGACGCCCTCCCGGTTCCAATCCGGGTCTCCCACCACCCGTGCCGCGGCATCTCCGCCCGTATCCGCTCATGATCAGTGATGTTGCACTTGCACAACACATAGGGAATGCGGCTGGACAAGTAAGAGGCGATTAAAGAACGATGTGACGGCAGTGCCGCGGGGCAGTACCGGGGGGACAAACCGCAACCGTAGCTCTCTCCTCCGATCCGTGCCGCGCATCGTCCCCGCACAGGAACAGACGGAGGAAAGACCGCCATGAGTTTCGGCGACCCGAACAACCCCTATGGGCCCCCGCCCCAGCAACCGCCGGCCGCTCCCGGCTACGGCTACCCGCAACAGACACCTGGAGTCCCGCCCCAGCAGGGCTATGGCTACCCGCAGCAGCCGGCGTACCCCGGCTACCCGGGCGGCAACCAGATGGTGCCGCAGTCGATGCCGGGTCTGCTGGTGACAGCGCGGGTGTTTCTGTACATCATCTCGGCCGTGCAGATCATCGGCGGCCTGGTCTACCTGTACGTCGCCGCCTTCGTGAACGACGTGTCGGACTCAGCGGACTCACTGAGCTCCTCCTCCAACGACCCGTTCAGCGACATCGGCGACATCGGCGGCGCGGCAGCAGGGCTCATTGGCGGCCTCGCGATCTTCCTGCTCGCGCTGGCCGCTCTGTCCATCACGCTGGGCGTCAAGTTCGGCCGGGGCGGCCAGGGTGTGCGAATCACCACGGTCATCTACGGCGCGCTCGGCACCATCGTCGGTCTGCTACTCCTCTTCATCGGCCTCGACTCGGGCCTGGCCTCGGCAACCATCTTCCCGCTGCTGTGGGTCGCGTTCGGTGCCGTCATCACCGCCGCTCCTGTGGTGCCCAGCGGCACGGCCTGGTTCAACCGCCCCCGTTACTGAGCTCACTCAG
The DNA here is from genome assembly GCF_041261225.1 of Streptomyces sp. V4I8. Taxonomy (GTDB): domain Bacteria; phylum Actinomycetota; class Actinomycetes; order Streptomycetales; family Streptomycetaceae; genus Streptomyces. Next base: position 6,291,395 of record NZ_JBGCCN010000001.1, on the reverse strand, counting down.
GCACCCGATTGGGCTGTGCTCCCTCTCTGTTCGAGAGGGAGCACAGCCCAATCGGCATTTCATGACATCCCGGCCATGGAAGGTAACTCAGCACACACTTGAGGTAACTTGACGTATTTCTTTGGCCAGTGATTGGCTCGCGTTTGCCGCCGCCTTGCCCGGTACGCGGTCGACGGCCGAATGACCAACGGCTGTCGACAGAGTTCAGGAGGGGGCACCATTCGTATGCCCCTCCCTGCCAAACGGGAGACCACACACTTGAATACGTTCTCACAGCGCAAGGTCCGCACAGGCATCCTGGCCGGCACGTCCATCCTCACCGCGGTCGCCATACTCTCCACGGCATCCCCCGCCCTCGCCAACACGGCGGGCACGACGACTGCCGCGTCCGTGGTGGAACGGGCCACCGGCACAAGGGACCTGGCCCCGTCGACCGCTACGCCGGACAGCGCAGCCCGCGCCATCACCAGCACCGAGTCAAGCTCTGTGACGGTCACCGCGCCCACTGACTCCCTCGGCCGCGTGGAGGCCACCGCGGGCGACGGCACCAAGCTCCGTCTCGACCTGCCCGAGACCGCCAAGGTCGCCGGGGTCAAGGCCGGGGCGGGTACCGTCGTCTACGCCGACGCGGTCCGGTCGACCGACCTCGCGGTTCAGCCGACCGCAGACGGCGGTGCACGCACCCTGGTGACACTCAAGGACGACGCCGCTCGTGCGCCCCGGCCCGCTCGGTCTCTCCCCTGCGGGCCGGCCGCAGCAACTGCAGGTGACGCTCCGCAAGGTCGCGCTCGAACTCCCGGCCGTAGTAGTTCTTGTCCCCGATGATCGTCTGGCCGGGACGGGCAGCTTCGACGTCGGGTGCGGTGTCGAGCATGTCGCGCAGCGTCTCGCGCTCGTCGGCCTTCGCGCCGGTGAGCGCGAACAGGACCGGCGGCCCTCCAGGGGTGCACACCAGGTGCAGCCTCAGCCCCCAGAAATACCGTGAGTGCGACGCGCAGTAGCCGTACTGGGCCCAGCCCGCCAGATCCGAGCGCTTGGCCGTCTCCCGCGAGCAGCCGCAGCCCACTGGGGTCGAGTCGACCAGCCACACATCGTCGCTCCACAGCGAGGTATCCCGGGCCAGGATCCGGATCATGCTGGTGAGCAGCGAGGACGTTGCACGCAGCCGCTTGTTGTAACCGGACTGCTGAGGCACGCGAGGAAACAGGCGGCCGAAGTCCCGCCCGACACGGCCAAGCCAGCGCCGCTCGGAGGTGTAGCCGAGCAGCGCTGACATGACCGCGAGCGTGACCAGTTCCGCGTCACTGAGCGTGGGCGCGATCCCGACAGCAGGCCGCCACGGGGCCAACCACGGCGAAGCCTTCAACTCGTCGTCGATCCGGGCATAGAGTGCCGTTGCGAGGGTGTCCAGGTCTGTCTTCACACACTGACATTGGACGCCCTCGTCCTATTATGTCCGCAGGCCATCCCTTGGACTCATTCATCTAGATGTCATGGCCTGGCACTGAACATACCCAAGGGGCAACTTCCCCTTGGGGACGTCCTTAGCAACGGATTGGAGCCTCTTACAGGAATCCCGGGGAACGGGGCGAACGGCTCCGCCACCTTCGGCGGCTCATCTCCCTCGCATCGCGGGCATCGTCCTCGCCTCGATGGTCAACAGCGCGGCTTCGGCCTGGTTCAACCGCCCGCGCTAGTCAACTACCCGTTGCTAAAGCGACGGGCTTGCAGAGCGGGCGCCACTGGTTGTGGTGCTGCGTTTGCGTCCGGTCCCGCCCTCGGGTGTGGGGGGTCTGGGGCGGTTGACTGCGCCCCGCGTCGCCACAACTCTTCCGCGCGAGCACGGATGTTGCGGGAGCCGTTGCGGTCTGCGTGATCAACGAATCCGCAGGACCGGCACGCGAACCACGCCTGTGAGACCCGGTTCGCCTTGTCTATGTGACCGCATTCGGCGCAGGTGCGCGAGGTGTACGCCGGATTGACGTACACCACCGGCACTCCCGCATTGCGGGCCTTGTATGCAATGAACTGCCCCAGCTGGGCGAAGCTCCAGCTGGAGTGGGTGGCCCGTTGGGGCTTGCGAAGCCGTACCCGCTCGCGGATGCCCGTCAGATCCTCCAGGGCGATACCGCGACCGGTGCGTTCTGCCTCGGCCACCACACGTTTCGCGATCTTGTGGTTGATGTCCTTCGCCCGCCGCGCCTCCTTGCACCTGCGCTTCTTCAACCGGCGCTTGGCAGACGGGGTGTTCTTGCGTTGCAGCTTGGTACGCAGCGTGCCTTCGCGCAGCCGTCCCCGGTTCAGGGCACGCCCGGCCATGATCTGACCGTCCGAGGTGGTGGCGATGTTCACGATGCCCAGATCGATGCCGAGGAAGCCGCCCGGCGTGGTGTTCGGCTCGGCTTCGGGGACCTCGCAGGTGGCGTTCAGGAACCACATGCCGTCGCGGTACAGCAGGTCGGACTCGCCCTTGCGGTAAAGGGCCAGGCGGGCCAGTTGCTCGGGGGACGTGGTGAACGCCATGCCCTTCACCCGCCCGTCCAGGGTCCAGATGGAGATGGTCCGCTCCGGGATCTGCCAGGACAGCATCCGGTCGTCATACGGCTGCGCACCCTCGGGCCGGAAGGCGATCGGCTTCTCGGTTGCCCGCCGGTAGCGTTTGGACCACGGCTTGCCCAGGTTCCCGGCCTTCAGGTTCGCCTTCAGCGTGGTGTACGCGTCACAGGTCTTCTTGATGACGTGCTGAGCGGCCTGCGCGCCCAGCCCCCACCGCTGCTTGACCTCGGCGTAGGTGTGCTCGCGCAGCGCGAAGTTCCGCTTCACATCCTTCTCGAACGCCGCCCGGGACACCCAGGAAGCCGCCTCGTTGCAGGCATGCAGGGTCGCCTCAAGTGCCGCCGCCTGCAGGGCCGTCGGCAACAGCTTGACCTGCACCACCAGCTTCATGACACCCGACCCTACGAGCACGGCCGCACAAACAGACGCCTTCCGCACACCTGCCCACTTTCCAGCGATGAGTCGTCCGGGTGTTCGGAATCGCTTGACTCCGCCAGGTTGCTCCGCGGGCACTCCACGCCTGAACCCCCAGATGCCCCGACGCCCCGCGTCGCCCGCCACGGATCCTCCCGGGGCTGAAGCCGGGGTTCCTCGCGAGGCTCCGCCGAAGACTTCACGCCATTCACGCCCTAAAGGCCGTGTCTCACCCGTACGAGGGGGACACGGCCCCGCTGCGTCCCCCTACTCTGACGTGGGTAGCCGTCAGGCACGGGGAGACGCACCTTGTACAGCATCATCGTGGTACCTCCGCCGACCACGGAGGACGATACGGACCGCAGCCAGCTCCGGCTGGCACCCGGCGAGCGTCTCGGCTTCGGCCGTTCCGCCGCCGTCAACGACCTGACGATCGCGCACGACGGGGTGTCCCGCAGAGCGGGTGAGATCACCGCGCAGGGCGCCTTCTGGATACTGAGCAACCTCAGCCGGGAGCAGACGTACGTCGTCGAGAACCCGGAGGGGGCGGGCGAGCACATCAAGGTAGGGCCGGGGCGGCTGGACGCGCCGGTCCCCTTCGAGTTCTCGCGGATCGTGCTGCCGGCGGCCGGCGATCTGCTGCCGATCGAGGTGTGGGCGCCGCGCCATGACTACCTCAGCTCCGAGGGCGGCCTGGACGGCGCGACCACCGCGCCCGCCTTCTCGGTCGACCGCACCAAGCGCTACTTCGCGGTCCTGGCCGCGCTGTGCGAACCCCGCCTGCGCGGCGAACCACACGCCCCGCTGCCCACGGTCGACCAGGTGGTGGACCGGCTGCGCCCCCACTGGCCGGCCGCCTCCCGCACGTCCGTGCAGTGGAACATCGACTACCTCGCCGTGAAGCTGCGCCTCAAGCCCGGCCCGGAGACGGCGGACACGGGTCCGCGGCTCAACGGCAAGAAGGAGTCGCTGGTGTCCCTGGCGCTCCGGTTCGACCTGGTGCGGGAGGACGACCTCGTCGTGCTGAGAGAGTCGCTGCGAGAGCCCTCGTCCGCCGCGGCGTCCGGCCGGGCGGCCCGGTGACCGAGCCGTACGCCGTGCCGGTGCCGAAGGGGTACCGGGTGGGCGCCTGGGAGGTGCGGGAGCCGATCGCCACGGGGGCGTTCGGGAGCGTGTACGAGGGTAGGCGCGTCGCGTCCGACGAGGAGCTGCCCGGCCTCCCGAAGACGGCGGCCCTGAAGTTCCTGCCCACCGGCACCGGCACCCCGCGCCAACTCACCCACCTGCGCGAAATCGTCGAGCGCGAGGTCGAGTTGTACCGCCGGCTGAAGCAGCCGCGGCTGATCCGGATGTACGACACCCTCGTCGTCGACGACCCGGCCAGGCCCGCCCTCGACGGCGCCACCATCCTTGTACTGGAGAAGGCGGAGGGATCCCTGTCGGCCCTGGTCGCGGCAGAGCCCCGCCCCGCCGCCGGGCCCGCCCTGCTCGCGCAGATCTGTGAGGGACTGGCGCAGCTGCACCACGCGGGCTGGGTGCACGGGGATCTGAAGCCGGCCAACGTGCTGCTGATGGGGGACGGTTCGGCCCGGCTCGCCGACTTCAACATGGCGGCGGAGCTGGAGGGCACACACGCGTACACGCCGGCCTTCTCGACGCCCGACTACACGCCGCCGGAGCTGCTGTGGTCGGAGATCGGCGAACGCGGCCGACGGATCCGCCCGTCGGCCGACGTGTGGGCGTTCGGCGTGCTGGCCCATCTGGTCCTCACCGACGCCTTCCCGCTGCCCGGCGCCACCCCGACGGCCCGCCGCGACGCCGGCGCCGCCTACGCCCGGGGCACCGACGAGCTGCGTCTGTCGCCCGAACTCCCGGACTCCTGGCGGGAGATCGTGCGGGACTGCCTGGCCCGCACCCATGCCGGCCGGATCCGCACCGACGACCTGCTGCGGCGGGTGGAGGCGGCGGCGGGCACCGGCCGCTCCCCGCGGCTGCCCCGAAGGCTGCTCCCGCGCCGCCGTCTCCGCCGTACGAGGGTCCTGGCCACGGCGGTCGCCGTCGTCGCCGCCTCGGCCCTCGGCTACGGCGTCAGCGACTGGGCGGACGTCGGCGGTTCGGGCGGCCCGGGCGGCGACAGCGAGAAGGTGACGCCCGCGAGCTACGGCGCCGACGAGCTCCGTACCGACAAGGGCATCCCGGCGGCGTATCGCCGGCTGATCGTCGACTCCGCCCACGACTGTGTCCAGCCGGAGGTCACCCCGGCGCTGATCGCCGCGCTGCTGAAGGCCGAGAGCGACTTCGACCCCGATCTCTCCGATCCGGCCAAGGACGAGTACGGCATCGCCCGCTGGACTCCGGCCGTTCTGCGCTGGTGGATCCGGGACGACGGTGTCCCCGCGAAGGAGACGCCCAGTCCGCCCATCACCCCCTCCGAGTCCATTCCGGCCGTGGGCCGCTATCTGTGCTTCATCGAGCCCCGGCTGCGGGACGACCTGTCGGGCGATCGCCGGGTGCTGCTCGCCACCGCGTACCGCACGTCGTACAAGAAGGTGAACGACGCGGGCGGTGTTCCCCCGAACACCACCACCTACGCCGGCCGTGTCGCCCACTTCCTCAAGGAGTACACGCCGCGGGACCGCGACTACACCGCCCGTGTCGCTCACTACCTGGAGGAGTACACGCCACCGCGGAAGGCGTGACCCTGAGAGTTCTCAGGTACCGCGCGCGGGCGGGCGGCGCCATCGTGGTCATGTCCACCAACGGGGGTGGCAAGACCGGAGGGACCTCGACCATGAAGCGCATGCTCGCCTCGCTGGGTGCGGCGGCCGTACTCGCCACGGGCGCCGTCGCCCTGACGCCGACGGGCGCGTCCGCCGCACCGAACGGGTGCTGGGGAAGCGGACCGAACGACTCCCGCTACTGCCACAACTACCAGGGCGGCAACGTGATGTTCAACGGCGCCGTCGCGGGCTGGCTGAACGCGGGCGACAACTGGTTCGTCTGCCAGAAGAAGTTCCCGGGCCAGGAGAACCCGCCCGTCGGTAGCGCCCGCAACGACTGGTGGCTGTGGACCCAGGCCGACACCAACGTCAGCAACGGCGGCTGGGGCTGGTTCCCGGCCAACAAGGTGTCCGGGGGCGTGAACTACGGGGCGATCCCGGGCCTGCGGAACTGCTGACCGCCTGCGGATGGCCTTGCTGAGGGCCCGCTGAGGGCCCGCGTCGCGGCTTCCGGCTCCCTCGGGGGAGGGCCGGAGGTCGCGACGCGCCATGCTGTCCCAAAGCTTCGCTTCCGTAATTAGGTCTCCCTTACCCTTTCCCATGTTGAACGTTGAACTGGGGATCTTGAGGGGGACGGGTCCATGTACAGCGTCATCGTCGTGCCGCCGGCCTGCGGCAGTGTGGACGACCAGGTGCGGATCGCCGCCGGTGAGCGGCTCTCGTTCGGCAGGGCCGCACCGGACGGCGGCCTGACCATCGCGCACGAAGGGGTGCCCCGGATCGCCGGGGAGATCACGGCCCACCGGTCCTTCTGGCTGCTGAGCAACCTCAGCGAGCACCAGACCTATGTGGTGGAGAACCCGGAGGGCGCGGGAGAACACCTCAAGATCCCGCCGGGCCGCCTCGAAGCCCCCGTGCCGTTCGAGTTCGCGCGGGTGGTCCTGCCCGCCGCCGGGGACCTGCTCACCTTCGACGTCTGGGCACCGCGCCACGCCTTCCGCAGCGCCGACCGCCAGGGACTCCCGGGCCCCGTCACGGCCCCCGCGTTCGCCCTGGACCGCACCAGCAGGTACTTCGCGGTGCTGGCCGCCCTGTGCGAGCCCCGGTTGCGCGGTGAGCCACACGCGTCGCTGCCGGCGGTGGAGCAGCTGGTGGAGCGGTTGCGGGGCGTATGGCCGACGGTCACCCGGTCCGCCGTGTACTGGAACATCGACTACCTGGCCCTCAAACTCCGGCTGCGCCCCGGCCCCGACGCCGCCGGGCCCGGTCAGCGCGTCAACGGCAAGAAGGAGTCGCTGGTCTCCCTCGCGCTCCGTTTCGACCTGGTCCGCGAGGACGATCTGACGGTGCTGGCGGTCCCCGTCGGCGAGGTACTGCGATGACCGGGCAGTCGCCCTGCGCCGTCAACGTCCCGAAGGGCTACCGGGTCGGCCCGTGGGAGGTACGCGAGGCCCGGGCATCCGGGGCGTTCGCCACGGTGTACGCGGCGCGGCTCGCGGAGGAGCGGGACCCGGAGCTGCCCCGCCGGGGCGCCCTGAAGTTCCTCCCCACCGGCACCCGCACCCCGCGTCAGTTACGGCACCTCCGTGAACTGGCAGAGCGTGAGGTGGAGTTGCTGGAGCGGCTCCGCGCACCCCGCCTGATCCGCATGTACGACACCCTGACGGTCGACGACCCGGCGCACCCGGAGTTGGACGGCGCCACCGTGCTCGTACTGGAGCTGGCCGAGGGCTCCCTGGACGCCGTACTGGAACACGACCCGAAGCCGGAGGCGGGCCCGGCCCTGCTGGCCCAGATCTGCGAGGGCCTGCACCAGCTGCACCACGCGGGCTGGGTCCACGGCGACCTGAAACCGGCCAACGTACTGCTGATGAAGGACGGTTCGGTACGGCTCGCCGACTTCAACATGGCCGCCGAACTGCAGGGCACCCACGCCTACGCCCCCGCCTTCGCCACGCCCGACTACACCCCACCCGAGCTGCTGTGGCCCGAGGTCGACGAGCGCGGCACCCGCATCCGGCCCACTGCCGACATCTGGGCCTTCGGCGTCCTCGCCCATGTCGTCCTCACCGGCACCTTCCCGTTGCCGGGCGGCAGCACGGAGGCACGCACGGACGCGGCGACGCGGTACGCACGCGGTACCGAGGAGTTGCGCCTGTCGCCCCAACTGCCGGATGCCTGGCGGGAGATCGTCCGGGACTGCCTGGCGCCCACGCACCCGGACCGCGTCGCCCGGGTGCCTGACGCCGGGGCCCTCCTGCGCCGGGTGGAAGAGGCAGCGGGCGCCTCTCCCTCGGCCCGCCTTCCGAGGCTACGACCCCGGCGGTGGCGGCGTCCGGTACTGATCGCGGCACTCGTGGCGACGGCCGTACTGGGCGCGACGGCGGTGACGTACGCACTCCGCGACGAGCATCCCGCCGCCACGGCGGCACCGGCCGGGTGCCAGAAGCCCGTGGTGTACGTGGACGAGAAGTATGGCCGCGGCTACACCGCCGGCCAGAGTGATTCCTGGGACTTCACGATCAAACAGGGCGACGGCGGCAGCCAGGTCCGCGAGGCCCAATGCCTGCTTCGCTACCTGCACGGCATCGCCGAAGTCGGCGAGGTCGACAGCGACTTCGGCCCCCTGACGCACGCGGCGGTGGTGACCTTCCAGAAGCGGGCGGGTCTGGACGCGGACGGGATCGTGGGAACGAAGACGTGGAAAGCGCTGCGCAAGTCCGGGGAGTTCTGAGCACAACGTTCATCGTGCCGAAGGCCGGGACACAGGAGAGCCTCGAACATTTCAGGTTCTCGGCCCGGTCCCGGCCACCCTGGAACGTTAGAGGTTCCGTACACCCCACCCCGCCCCCGAACATGGCACCGACCACGACGAAGCTCTACCAGCCACAGGGGGAACAATGCGCAAGACGCGCTCCACGCTCGCTGTCCTCGCCGCCAGTGCGGCGGCCGCCGCCACTCTCGTGCTGCCGGGCAGCGCCACCGCGGCGGCCGCGGCCGCGCCGCCGCCCTGCCCGGAGAAGTACGTCTGCTTCTACACGGGCGCGGACTACACCGGAGAGATGTGCATGTGGAGCCAGGCCGACCCGGACTGGCAGAACGGCAGCATCAAGTGTTCCTGGTCCGACGACACGAAGGTGAAGTCGATCAAGAACAGGGGCACGGGTAGCACCTTCAGCGGTGTCGCCTATTACCACGAGAAGGACTACGGGAACCGGAAGGGCTGCACCAAACAGGGCAAGGGCGGAAACCTCGCGGGCACGTACACGCTGCGCTCCCACCAGTGGATCAAGGGGTCGTGCGGCAGCTGACCTGGTGAACCCATGACGCCGGGGCACCCACGGCCGTTGACCATCGCGGCCGCGGGTGCCTCTCGGGCCGTCCCCGAACGGCAACGACGAACCGTAAGGACTGCCAGGTTGCGGCAGTGCTCTCCAGCACGGTCAGAGCGAAGATGTCCACACCGGCAGATGGGGCACAGCCAGCGGGGAGGGCCACAAGCCGTCGTTTCCCGACCCGGCGTGTGCGACCCAAGCGCTGTGCGTCATCCGCCGGTTCCACGTGAGGTCTCTGACCTCGAGGTCCCCCAGGAAGGTTGACGCATGAGTCCGTTCCGCGCTGCCCTGACCGTCGCAGCCATCACCCTGACCCCGGCACTCCTGCTGGCCACCCCGGCCGTCGCCGTCACCGGGACCGCCCCGTCCACCACAGTTGCGACGACGTCCGGCGGCACGGCCGGCACCACCACGCCGGTGGACGAGATGAACGAGGACGACCTCCGCATAGCGATCCTCCGCATCCTGGCGGACGAGGACAGTGGAGTAGCGGTCGTCAGGGAGGCCAACAAGGCCCTCGACACCGGCACCGTGGATGCTATGCGCGCCTTCCTCGAAACCGGCTACCGCCTCTCCCAGGCCGAGGACGACAGCGTCGCCATCTTCCGCATCCTCGCCAACGCCGACGAGAAGAGCGACGTGGCGGTCATCAGGGAAGCCCACAAGGCCCTGGAGATCGGTACCCCGGAGGCTTTGCGCGCCTACCTGCAAACCGGCTACGCCGCCGCCCAGTTCGAGGACGACCGCGTCCGTGTCTTCCGCGTCCTGGCCGACCCGGACATCAGCGACGCGCTGCGCGCGGCGGCGGAGGCGGCCCTTGAGGAGGGCACGCCCGAGGCACTGCGGCACTTCCTGGAGGTCGGCCAGTACGAGGTGGGCGGCTGAGGCTGAGCCGTTGCCGGAGCCGTCGGGTCCTGCTAAGGATGAAATGAGAGAGCGCGTGCCGAGCGGGGGGATGCCGTGCTGCGCTACTGGGCGTTGTTCTGCGCTGCCGGCGCCGTCATCTCGATGCTGGTGGCGTTCCCCAAGGCACAGCGCGAGCGCCGGCTGAGAAAGCACGGCCGGACCGCGACCGGGATCTGCCGCGGGCACCTCAACCCCAAGGCGGAAGGCGAGCCGATGCGGGTCCGCTGCGGCATCCGGACCCACCCGGAGCAGAAGGGCGAGATCTGGGTCGTCGTCCGGACACACGACCGCATACCCCAGGTGGGCGAGCAGTTCACCGTCGTCTACGACCCTGAGGACCCCCTCCACGCGGAGAGCCTGGACGTGATCCGCGAGTCCCGGGTGTGGGGCCACGGCGACATCGTCTGGCTCCCCATCTGGGCCTCGTTCTTCCTCCTCTACGGAGGCTGCATGGCCGTCGCCTCCGGCTGACCCTCGTCAGGGGCTCTGCGCTCACGAACAGACGGCGGCGTCGGCCGATGTGTACGTGGCATAGGTGCCGGCCCCGCCCGACGACGGCTCGTAGTAGCGGCCCTGGGAGTCCCGGCGCATCGTGCCGATATCGCGCACACCGCCGTCGTACTTGATCTGGTCGCCGTCCCAGTAGAGGTAGTTGTCGGCTTTGCCGAACGTGAGCGGACCGACGATGCCGTCGCCGACCAGCCCGTGGTCCTTCTGCCACTTCTTGGTCGCCGCCTCCGTGACAGAACCGAACCGGCAGTCGCGGTCACCGTTGGTCAGGTAGCCATCGGCGTAGAGCACGCCCTGCCACAGGCCGACCACATTGCTGTGGTTGTTGACCACCCGGGACAGCGGCCCCTCGTCGCCCCAGTCGTCATTGATGTCACCGGCACCGACGACGTACCCCTGCGCGACGCTCGCGCTGGAGGGAACGGCGGTCAGCAGTCCGGCGGTCACCGCCGAGACGACGACGAAAGCCGCCTTGGTCCGTGCGCGCACAACAGTCTCCTTCTGTAGTCGGGTTGCTGCGACATGCACGGCCAGACTCCGGGTGTTTCGCCACCCGGTGTACCTGCAACGTTCGAGGTACCCCTGTACTCGGTCCACGGCCACGGTGGACTCCCACCCCTCCGGAAAGGGACGTCACGTGGCAGACGAGATGGTCCGCAGCGCCCAGAGATTCGTGAACAGCGTCTACGGCGAAGCCAAGATCGGCATGAAGGTCGAGGAGAACGGCCTCACCGGCTGGCCGCTGATGTACGCCCTGACCCGCGCCCTCCAGTACGAGCTCGGTATCACCGAGCTGTCGAACAACTTCGGTCCGACGACCCTGTCCAGACTGCAGACGAAGTGGCCGAGCATCGGTTTCCGCGACACGCCGGCCAACGTCACCATGATCATCCAGTCCGCGCTCTACGCCAAGGGCTACGACGGCAGCGGCATCAACGGGATCTACGACGACCGTACCGCCGACGCGGTCACCCTCCTGATGGAGCGGATGGGCGTCGCCGACGCCTTCCCCGGGTCGGACCTCGCTCCCAAGGTCTTCAAGGCCTTGCTGACGATGGACGCCTATGTGGTGGTGAACAACGGATCGGACACGGTCCGCGACATCCAGCAGTGGCTCAACGGCCGCTACGCCAAGCGCCGCGACTTCTTCATCATGCCCTGTGACGGCCACTACTCCCGCAACGTCGCCACTGCCATGATCTACGCCGTCCAGTACGAGCTGGGCATGGCCGACGGCGTCGCCACCGGCTGGTTCGGTCCGGGGACACTGGCCGGGCTGAAGGGACACGAGCTGGTCGTCGGCTCCACGGGAGACTGGGTGCGCCTCTTCTCCGCAGCGCTCTGCTTCACCAAGCGATCCACCACGTTCACCGCGACCTACGACCCCAGCATGGCCGACGCCGTCCGCGCCTTCCAGCGGTTCGTGGCACTCCCCGTGACCGGCACGGCAGGCGCCTCGACCTGGGCATCACTGCTGGTCTCCTACGGCGACCAGACCCGCAAGGGAGCCGCCTGCGACGGCGTCACGAGGATCACCAGCGCCCGCGCCAGGACCCTCAAGTCCGAGGGTGTCGAGATCGTCGGCCGCTACCTCAACCCGGGGGGAAGCGAGCTGCCGGAGAAGCAGATCCAGCCCGACGAGCTTCATTTCATCGCCACCAACGGCCTGAGCTGCTTCCCGATCTACCAGACGTGGAACCGCGCCGCGGACGACTTCTCCTACGACGCGGGCGTGCACGCCGCGCTCGCGGCCATCGACTGGGCGAAGTTCCACGGCTTCAAGGACGGCACCACCATCTACTTCGCCGTCGACTACGACGCCGTCGACTGGGAAGTCACCAAATACATCATCCCGCACTTCAGGGGTGTACACGGGATGATCGCCGAGAACTCCTCGTACAAGGTGGGCATTTACGGCGCCCGTAACGTGTGTCAGCGCGTTTCCGACCAGGGGTACGCCATCACGAGTTTCGTGTCCGACATGTCGGCCGGGTTCTCCGGGAACATCGGTTATCCCCTCCCCCGCAACTGGGCCTTCGACCAGATCGTCACCAAGACCATCGGCTCCGGCGACGGACAGATCGAGATCGACGTCGACATCGTCTCCGGTCGCGACCGGGGCCAGAACTCCTTCGACTCGGGCCTGTATCCCTCAGGTCTCGACACCGACTTCGACTCCTCTTACCACGACGCCGCGCTTCGGGACGTCCAGAGCTATCTGGAGTCGATCGGGGTTCCCGAGACCGGCGGCGACAACTGGAACGACAACGACTGGGCCACCATCGGCGGTATCTCCACCACCGAGGCCTTCGACGCCGTCATCAGCATGGACTGGCTGTTCACCGACCTCGCCAGGATTCTCCGCCTGCGCAAGGCCCTGGTCCAGGCTCCCGTCTTGTGGGAGCTGCGCAAGTGGAACCCTCTGGACAAGTTCGCCGACGACGAGGTCAAAGACGGCGACAGGGACGACTCCAGCACCGGCTGGGGGCAGATCTTCGCCTGGGTAGCCATCGAGGCCCGCAACTACTGCATCGACAAGGACATCATCAACGGCGACCGCCTCACCGACGACGACAAGGCGTCCGTGTGGCAGAGCCTGAACGAGGACCCGACGTACAACATCAGCACCGCGGCCTATCTCACCATCTACAACGCGCATCAGATCAGCGTTCCGCGCCCCGGCCTCGACACGAGCGACGGCGACACACAGGCCATCCTCGCCCGCTACAACGGCACGGGCGAAGGGGCCGAGAAGTACGGGGGCGAACTGATCGGCCTGTACCGGGTCCTGGAGCAGTACAACCGCACCATTCGGACGAGCTGAAGGGCTTCGACATGAGCGCACACCCCAACCGACGTTCCGTCCTGGCCGTCGGCACCGCGGCCACGGCCGCGTATCTCCTTCCGACCGGCACGGCCACGGCAGCCGACCGCACCGCGCCGACGTCCGGCTTCCGGCCGGCGAAGATCCCGCTGTCCCAGAACGGCTGGGAGATCCAGACCCAGGCCAACCACGTCTCGACGGTCTGGACCCGCTCCGTCTCCGGAACCGGGCTCCGCGTCGACGTGCGGATCGGGCTGCCGGAACTCCTTCTCCTCCACATAGCGCGCCGCTTCCACCACGAGGTCCAGGAACTCCGCGCCGGCAACGTGCAGGGCTGGAGCAGAATCGGCCGCACACCGAGAACGAGCCCCGCCTCCAACCTCTCGTCGGGCACGGCCCTGCGGCTCGTTCCCGGCGCCAGATCCCGGGGCAGCTACTTCCCGCAACAGGTCGAGCGGATCCGGGACATCGTCGCGGACTGCGCGGGAACGGTCCGCTGGGGCGGCGACGACGACCTCGTGGACGAGTCCCTCTACTACCTGACGGCCGGGCCGGACAGCGGAGAGCTGATGCGCGTCGCCCCGAAGTTCCAGGAGTGGTCCGGGCGACTGGGAGCGATGCCTACGCCTTGAGGGCACCGACGAACTGGGCCCAGGCCCCGTCGCCGACGAGGAGGACGGGGCCTTCGGGGTTCTTGGAGTCGCGGACGGGGACGGTGCCGGGGAGGTTGTGGGCTACTTCGAGGCATTCGCCAGCTTGGGAGTTGCTGTAGCTGCTCTTTCGCCAAGCGGCGGAGTCCAGGTCAATCCCCTTGCTGCGCTTCATTTCTGTAGGTCCTTGCCAGCTCGTCCATCAAGGCCAGGGACGCCTCGGGTGACAGTGCGACGGCCCTGAGCAGATCGTATCTACGACGGTACTGCTTCACGCGGGCCGGATAGTCGACGATCTCTCCGGTGAAATCGCCCTCGGTGTACACCAGCGGTGGGGCGTCGGCGAAGGTCATGATCTTGGCCATGCCATTCCTGAGCGGGTGCCAGAGGGTCGTTTCCGGAACGATCTGAAGAACGCTCCGTGTGGACCGGATCACGTCGAGGATGTGCTCCACCTGCTCGGCCATCACCTCCGGGGGAAGCGGCGTTCTGCGGATGACCGACTCGCTCAGGATTCCCCAGTAGGTGGGCCGGTCCTCGCGTTTCCACAACTCCGCCCGCGCCAACCGGGCACGGACTCGCTTCTCGACCTCCTCCGGCGGCGTCTCCGGATCCCCGTACTGAATCTGCCCCTGGAAGTACGCTCCGGTCTGCAGCAGCCCCGGGACGTTCACGGGCGCCCACTCCTCCAGCGTCAGCGCCTGCTTCTCCAGGTCCGGGATGTCCGCGGAGTACCAGTCGTGCCCCACCCGCCTCGCCTTGGCCGCGGCTTCACACCGCCGCTCGAAGAACCCGTCCGTCCCCAGCCGCTGATCCACATGCACGGCGAAGTCCAGCGGCATCCCCCGCTCACCCCGCTCGATCTGGCTGAGGAACGAGACCCCCCGGAAACTCCCCTCCACCAACTGCTCCAGCGTCAGCCCCGCCTGCTCCCTCCTGTAGCGCAACTCGGCGCCGAAAAAGCAGGGAACACTCACCGACGCGTCCGGATCCTTCTTCGCGGGCACAACTCACCACCACCGTTTCTCACTTGCTCATGCACAGCCGAAACCCCTTTCACGGTACGCAACTCGACGCCAGCCTGTGAGTGATTCATCACAGACCGCACACGGAGGCGTACCCCCATGCCCGACACCCACCTCGAAGAACTCCGCACCGCCCTGGAAGCGAACGGCATCACGCTCCCCTCCCTAGGTGTCGACCTGCCCTCCTTCACCGCGCTGCCCGCACGCCCCCTCATCGCGCTCGGGAACTGCAATCTCGCCACCGCCGAGGCCCTGGCCGCCGCTCTCCGCAAGGCGGCCGACCAGTGACCAGACCGCTCGTCCTCGAACTGCTCGCGTGCCCCAAGGCCGTACCCGAGGTACGCCACGCCGTACGCGAGCACCTGGGCGCCCCCTGCCCCGAAGCCCAGCTCTGCGTCAGCGAGTTGCTCACCAACGTGATCACCCATGTCGGCGAAGGCACCCCGGTGACCGTCCGCCTGTTCCGCACCCCGGACGGCCGTACGCGCCTGGAGGTCACCGACCCCGACCCGCACGCCTGGCTCATCGCACGCCACTCCGGCGAGCACGACGAGACCGGGCGCGGCCTCCTCCTGCTCGACGCGGTCGCCCGGCGCTGGGGCGTGTGGCTGACGCCCGCCGGCAAGACGGTGTGGTGCGAGCTCCACACGGACGCATCCTCAAACTTTGCAGGTACCCCTGCCCGCGCCTCCCGGCCACATTGAGCACGTAGTCACCTCGGCACTCGCCCGAAAGGAAGACCGTGCCCAAGAAACGTTGGAAGATCGGCCTCGCCGCCCTCGCCTCAGGGCTGGCCGCGGTACTCGCCACCAGCCCCGCCCAAGCCGCGTACTCGCAGAACTCCGGTGCGTACAGCACCACGTTCGTGGACGGCGCCGGCGCCCTCACCGACGACTTCGGCGACCACTTCGACGAACTCGGCAACTCCCTCTGCTACGGCTGCGGAGAATCCAGGAACACCGACATCGTCGTCCTCTGGCAGAGCATCCTGGTGGCCGAGGATCTGCTCGACTTCGGAGACATCGACGGGCAGTTCGGCCCCGGGACCAGAGACGCCACCATCGCCTGGCAGAAGCGCTACGGCCTCAGCGCGGACGGCAAGGTCGGGGACAACACCTGGAGCAGGGCCGACGACAAGCTCGTGTGGCTCTCCAACGTCGACATCACCTACACCGGGAAGTACAACTCCGGTGCGGTGGTCTTCAACCGCGGCAGCACGTCGAAGACCCAGGACAGCGGCGCCTACAGAGTCCACGAGGTCTACCAGTACGACGGCGTCAAGTCGATGCGCGGCTATCGCGTCCACTTCAACCAGCTGACCACCCTCTGAGGACGGACACTCTCATGCGCATCACTCGTTGGAAGCTGGGCCTGGGCACACTGGCCGCGGGACTGTCACTGATGCTGACCACCACCCCGGCACAGGCCGCCTACGCGGGGAATTCCGGGGCGTACGGCACCACGTTCGTGGACGGCGACGACAAGGTCACCGACGACTTCGGCGACCACTTCGACGAACTCGGCAACTCCCTCTGCTACGGCTGCGGAGAGTCCTCGAACACCGACATCGTCTTCCTTTGGCAGAGCATCCTGGCCTCCGAGCACCTGTTGGATCTCTTCGAAATCGACGGGCAGTTCGGCTCCAAGACCAGAGACGCCACCATCGCCTGGCAGAAGCGCTACGGCCTCACTGCGGACGGCAAGGTCGGCGACAACACCTGGAGCAAGGCCGACGACCAGCTCAAGTGGAGCGGCTCCGTCGTGCTGTACGACGGCAGTGGACCGTACGGCTATGTGACGTTCCACCGAGGCGACAGCTCCAAGTCGCAGGACGGCGGGGCCTACCACCTCGCGCAGGTCAAGCAGGGCGACGGGTACCGCATCCCCGAAGAGGGCACGCGCATTCACCACCGCGACAAGACCATCTCCTGGTACTGAGGGCAATCCCCCGTCACCCTGGAAAGTTCCAGGTACCGCCCTCCACTCCGGTCCGGCCACCATGGTCCCGTGCCGCCCCGGGGGGAGGCTGCACAGCTGACGGAGGAGACCGCCGACAGGGGTGCGCGGTCGATCCCGTGTGCGCGGCCGCGGTGAGCGTCACGTTCCCACGCTCACCGCGGCTGTTCCCTGCCCTCCCGCCCCCGCGACGGGACGGTAGTCTCTCGTCAACTGACGTAATACGACCGTGCGTTGCGCAAGAAAGAGCACGAAGCAAATCGGGGGCCCCATGACAGACCAGCGACCCGGGTCGTCGTACGAACCGGCGGCCGGTGCCGCCGACCTGCGGCAGGCGGGCGCCACCTCGCTGCGCCCCACCGACCCCGGCCGCATCGGCCCCTACGTCCCCCTCGGTCTCCTCGGCACCGGCGGCATGGGCCGCGTCTACCTCGCCCGCCCCGCCGACAACACCCCCGGCCTCGCCGCCGTCAAGGTGATCCGTCCCGAGTACGCCGAAGACCCCCGCTTCCGCCGCCGTTTCGAGCGGGAGGCCGCCGTGCACTCCCGGGTCCACAGCCCGCGTGCGCCCCAGCTGCTCGGCACCGGGTTCGACGACACGCTGCTGTGGATGGCCACGCAGTACGTGCCCGGCCTGAACCTCGCCGACGCCGTCCGCGACTGCGGAACGCTGGCGCAGGCCGGCATGTGGCGACTGGTGGCGGACCTCGGGCAGGCGCTGTCGGCGATGGCCGCCGCCGATGTCGTACACCGGGATCTCAAGCCGTCGAACGTGATCCTGTCCCCGCAGGGCGCGCACGTCATCGACTTCGGCATCGCCCAGGCCGCCGACAGCAGCGCGATCACCTCGACCGGGAGCAGGGTCGGCACGCCCGCCTTCATGGCGCCCGAGTATCTGCGCGAGGGCCGGTGCGACGCCGCCTCCGACGTCTTCTCGCTCGCGGGGAGCCTGATCTACGCCGCCACCGGGCACGCCCCGTTCGGGGACGGAACGGGCGTGGACGTGATGCACCGGGTGGCGTTCGAGGAACCCAAGTCGGAGGTCATGGGCGAACTCACCGCCGTAGACCCGGCGTTGGCCGATCTGCTGGCCGCCTGCCTCACCAAGGACCCTGCCGGCCGCCCCACCCCGCGGCAACTCATCGACGCCGCCACGGCCGCCGGTCACGGTCACCACCGCACAGCCTCCTGGAACGAGACGTTGAACGCCCGGCTGCTGGCCCGCGGGCAGGCCTGCGACGCGCTGGAACATGTCGCCGTCCAGGAAGCCGGTCAGGGATCTCAGGGATCCGGTCACGAGACCGTCCAGTTGCGTACGCCGTCGGAGGGCGTGGCCTTGCCTGCCGCCGGCCCCGTTTTCGGAACGCCCACGCCACCCGGGCCGTACGCCACCCCCACCGAGCCCACCACCTCCGCGCAGGCCCTGACCCCTGAGGACGGCGGCAGGCGCGGGAAGCGGAAGGCCTACCTCGCCGTCGCCGCCGGCTTCGCCGTGTGCGCCGTCGTCGCGGGCGCCTTCTTCCTGACCCGCCCGTCTCTCCACGAAGCGGCCGCGGCGACGGCAGCGGAAAGCACCGCCCCCGACGACACACCGGTCTCCCCTCCCCCCACCTCCTCCGCCTCGCCCTCCGGCGACAAGGAGAAGGGGAAAGAGGAGAAGGGGAAAGAGGAGGGGAAGGGGGACGAGAAGGGCGCCGGCTCGGAGGCCGAGGAGTCAGCGAAGCCGGACGCATCCGCCGACGCTGCGGGCGGCGGGACGCAGGCCACTCCCACCGACGACGAGACCTCCGCCCCGTCCGACGGCGACGGAAGCGGCGGCAGCGGCAGTGGCGGCAACGCCCCGACCGCCACCCCCACCAAGACCGCCACCACACCCGCCACCCCGCCCTGGCTCTCCGACTGCACCTACTACTCCGGCACGGGACTCACCGTCCGTGGCGACAAAGGACAGCGCGTCGTCCAGGTGCAGTGCATGCTCACCAAGCGCGGCTACAGCGTCGGCGGGTCAGGCGTGGACGGCAAGTTCGGTGCGGACACGGAGTCGGCGGTCAGGCTGTTCCAGAGCGACAAGGGGCTGGCTGTCGATGGCGAGGTCGGGCCCAACACCTGGGCTGGCCTGCGTAGTTCGACGTAACGGGATCCCGAGGCGAACGCCGCCTCGACGCCGCCTCGGCCGCTCCCCTGGAACCCCAAGACGCTGATCGGCCACATCGGCGCCACCGGCGGCAACAGCGGCGACTGGGCGCACCTGCACTACGAGCAGCGCTACAAGGCGAACGGCATCCCGGGCCAGAGCGACCGCAAGGCCGTGCACTTCAACGGCAAGAAGTACACGGGCGCGGGCGAGACCTGGAAGGACGTCAAGAGCAGGAACTGCTGAGACGAGCGATGAGGGGCGCGCCGTGCGTACGGTGCGCCCCTCATGCAGGTCGGCTCAGTGGAAGAAGTGCCGCGTCCCCGTGAAGTACATCGTGATGCCGGCCTTCTGCGCCGCCTCGACGACCAGCTCGTCACGGACCGAACCGCCGGGCTGGACGATGGCCTTGACGCCGGCCTCGCTCAGGACGTCGATGTTGTCCGGGAACGGGAAGAACGCGTCCGAGGCGACGTACGAGCCCCGGGCGCGCTCGGCCCCGGCGCGCTCGACCGCCAGCTTGCAGGAGTCGACCCGGTTGACCTGCCCCATGCCCACGCCCACCGACGCGCCGTCCTTGGCGAGCAGGATGGCGTTGGACTTGACGGCCCGACAGGCCTTCCAGGCGAAGGCGAGCTCGGAGAGCTCCTCGGCGCTGAGCGCGTCCCCCGTGGCGAGGGTCCAGTTGGCCGGGTCGTCACCGTCGGCCTGGAGGCGGTCGGTGACCTGGAGGAGGACACCGCCGTCGACGGGCTTGACCTCGACGGGGTTGCCAGGGCCCTCGGGGCAGCGCAGGACGCGGATGTTCTTCTTCTTGGTGAGGGCCTCCAGCGCGCCGTCCTCGTAGTCGGGCGCGACGATGACCTCGGTGAAGATCTCGGCGACCTGCTCGGCCATCTCCTTGGACACCGGCCGGTTGACGGCGATCACACCGCCGAACGCCGACAGCGGGTCACAGGCGTGCGCCTTGCGGTGCGCCTCGGCGACGTCCGCGCCGACCGCGATACCGCAGGGGTTGGCGTGCTTGATGATCGCGACACAGGGCTCGGCGTGGTCGTACGCGGCACGGCGGGCGGCGTCCGTGTCCGTGTAGTTGTTGTACGACATCTCCTTGCCGTGCAGTTGCTCGGCCTTGGCCAGGCCGCCGGCATCGCCGTCGACGTAGAGGGCGGCCGGCTGGTGCGGGTTCTCGCCGTACCGGAGTGTGTTCTCGCGCTCCCAGGTGGCGCCGAGGAAGTCGGGGAACTGGGAGTCGTCGGCGGGAGCGTAGGAGGAGGCGAACCACGAAGCCACCGCCACGTCGTACGCCGCCGTGTGCTGGAAGGCCTCCGCCGCGAGCCGCTTGCGGGTGGCGAGGTCGAAGCCGCCGTTCTGTACGGCCGACAGCACATCGGCGTAACGGGCCGGGCTGGTCACGACCGCGACGGACGGGTGGTTCTTGGCGGCGGCGCGCACCATCGACGGGCCGCCGATGTCGATCTGCTCGACGCACTCGTCGGGCGAGGCCCCGGACGCGACGGTCTCGCGGAACGGGTAGAGGTTGACGACGACCAGGTCGAAGGGCTCGACGCCCAGCTCGGCGAGCTGCTCGCGGTGGCTGTCCAGGCGCAGGTCGGCGAGGATGCCGGCGTGCACGCGCGGGTGCAGCGTCTTGACGCGGCCGTCCAGGCACTCGGGGAAGCCGGTGAGCTCCTCGACCTTGGTGACCGGGACACCGGCCGCGGCGATCTTCGCGGCCGTGGAGCCGGTGGAGACGAGTTCGACGCCCGCCTCGTGCAGCCCGCGCGCGAGCTCTTCGAGGCCCGTCTTGTCGTAGACGCTGACGAGCGCGCGACGGATGGCCCGCTTGGTGCTCTCGGCCGTGACAGTGCTGTCGGCGGTCACTGGATAACTACCTTTCGTCCCTCAATGCGATAGCCGTTGCGGGCGAGCCGCCCCACGACCTCGACGAGCAGCCTTCGCTCGACTTCCTTGATGCGCTCGTGCAGAGCGCTCTCGTCGTCCTCGTCCCGGATCTCCACCACGCCCTGGGCGATGATCGGTCCGGTGTCGACGCCGTCGTCGACGAAGTGGACGGTGCAGCCGGTGACCCTGGCGCCGTACGCGAGGGCGTCGCGGACGCCGTGGGCGCCGGGAAAACTGGGAAGAAGGGCCGGGTGGGTGTTGACGAACCGGCCGCCGAAGCGCGCGAGGAACTCCTTCCCCACGATCTTCATGAACCCGGCGGAGATCACGAGGTCGGGCTCATGGGCGGACACCGCCTCGGCGAGCGCCACGTCCCACTCCTCGCGGCTGCCGTGGTCCTTGACCTTCCGCACGAAGGTGGGCAGCCCGGCGCGCTCGGCCCGCGCGAGCCCCTCGATGTTCTCGCGGTCCGCGCCGACGGCCACGATCTCCGCGCCGTACGCCTCGGGGCCGACGGCGGCGATCTCGTCGAGCAGCGCCTGCAGGTTGGTGCCGGATCCGGAGACCAGCACGACGAGGCGCTTGGCACGCTCGGCCACGGGCTTGGCGGCCACGGTGGGGGCCCTTTCTCGGGGGTGCGTTCTACGAGCGGCCGACGCTTTGTATATTCGTACGAATGCATCGCGCCCCGGGATACGGGGAAGTCTACGAAGCGGCCGACCGTCAGCAACGATACCGGCACTACGGACAGCCCCCACGGGACGGGTGCATGGCCGGAAGGTAGCGTCTGGGGGAGCTGGCCCGGGAACGCGGCTGCGGTGCGGTGCGTTCTCGCAGTGACAGCTCATGGCGGATCCGTCGTTTCACGGCGGTTCAGTTCATGGCGGATCAGTCGTTCACCAAGATCAGTCGTTCACCAAGGGGAAGACGCTCACTTGATGTCGGACCGCAGCCTGCGACTCCTCACACTCCCTCCGCAGTCCGCGCAGGGAGGGAAGCGTGGCGCCGTCCTGCTGCGAGAGCGGCCCGCCTCGCCTCCCGACGCGCCCTCGGACAAGAAGTCCGGTGACGAACAGAGCGGTGGCGCCCAGGACGACAACCCCTTCGCCCCGCCGCCGGAGGGCACACCGGACCGCCCGTGGCGGCCGCGGCGCCCGGCCGGCGAGGACGGCTCACAGGGGTCCGACCAGGGCGACGGCCACTCTCCGTGGGGCAACCAGTGGAGCGACCGCCAGCCGGGCCGCTCACCCGGCGGCTTCGGCGACCACCCCCGAGGCGGCCAGGACGGCCCGGGGAACGGCGCCCCCGGCACCGGCATGCGCTGGGACCCCACCGACCCCGCCCAGCGCCGCGCTCGCTACGCCCTGCTCTCCGGCATGTGGGCCTTCTTCTTCGCCCTGTTCAGCTGGCCGTACGTGGCCCTGCTGCTGGGCGCGCTGGCCCTGTACTGGGGCATCGGCAGCCTGCGCACCAAGCCCCGCACCCCGGACCCGGACACCCCGGCCGCCCCTCGCCCCACCGGCCGCCCCCAGACGACAGCCGCGGTGAGCGGCCTGGTCACGGCGTCCCTCGCCATCGCGGTGGTCGCCGCCGGGTTCACGGCGCAGGTGGTCTACAGCGACTTCTACACCTGCACGAACGACGCGCTGACGAACGAGGCGAAGCAGTCGTGCAACGAGCTTTTGCCGGAGGAGTTGCGGGGGGTTCTGGGGGCGGAGAGCTGAAGGGCCGGCTGAGCGGAGGGCTGAGGGGGCCGCAGGTTTCCGTTTCCGCGACACCCGAGGGTTCACTGCGATGACGGCGCCTCCGGGGGACCAGAGAGCTCAAGGGGCTCGGCGGTCCTAGGGAGTCCGGGGAGCTGAGGGGACTCGGCGGGCTTCGGGGACTCGCCGTTCTCAGGGGCCTCAGCGACCTCAACGGCCTCTGCGGTCTCTGCCGTCTCTGCCGTCTCTGCCGTCTCAGGAGCCTCCGCCGGTCCCGACGCCTCCTTCATCGCCGCCCAGCGTGCCGCCCGCGAGGCCTCGTCGTGCCAGGGCCAGGACGAGGGCGAGGACGAGGACGGCGGTTCCGGTGACGGCTCGGTGGGCCGGGGGTCGTCCGGATCGGTCGGCCCGGCGGGCGGGAAGTCGTCCGGCTCGAAGGTCGTGTCGTGGTCGTACGCCCCGTACGGGACGTCCTGGTCGCCGCCCTCGTAGGGCCCGTCCTCGTCGTACGCCCCGGGCCCGGCATCCTGGTCCCTGCCCTGCTGCGGAGCGGCCTGGTCCTGTGCCAGCGCCGTGAACGGCCCTTCCTCGCCGTAGGCCGAGCGCCGGGTCTTCGAGTCCGTCGACGCACGCTCGCTCTCCCCCGGCTCCCCCGGCTCCGCCGCCTCGACCCGGGGCTTGCCGATCCGAGCCTCCTGCGTCTCGCTCACCCGGGCTGCCCGCGACACCCAACCCGTCCGGCACCGCCACCCCCGCACCGCCACCGCCACGGGAACCGCCAGCACCGCGACCCAGGCCAGCGTCGCCGCCCCCACCTGCCACCACACCGGCCCGAACTGCGCCAGCACCCCACGGCCCAGCGGCCCGCCCGACAGCGCGGCCAGCACAGCGAGCGTGACCGCACAGAGCACGGACGCCAGCAGGGCGACCCCGACGGTCCGCCCGGGTGCCCAGACCACAGCGGACGCCTGCCCGGCCTGCGCCCTCGCCGCGGTCGCGGTCGCGGATGTCCGCCCGTCCCGGGATCCGCCGCCCTCAGTGGCCCACCCACCCGGAGACCGGCCCTCGGCCCCCCAACCCCACCCCGCCGCGGACCACCCCACCACCACACCGGCCACCACCGGCACCGCCCCGACCGCCCACTGCAACGGCCCGCCGACCCCGGCCCCCGGCACCGCCTCCAGCAACGGAAGCGGCGGCAACAACGGCGCCGGTGTCGAGGACAGCGGCCCCACCACATGCCCCGCCCCGAGCACGAACCCCGGCCCGAGGGCGTACGACGCCGCCCACACCGCCGCGTTCGGCACGAGCGCCGCGCACAGGAGCAGCACGGCAAGCCGTCCCGACCACCCGTTCGTCAGCTCCAGAAAGGACGCCCGC
The DNA here is from genome assembly GCF_041261225.1 of Streptomyces sp. V4I8. GTDB lineage: Bacteria > Actinomycetota > Actinomycetes > Streptomycetales > Streptomycetaceae > Streptomyces. The sequence goes on along the minus strand of NZ_JBGCCN010000001.1, from coordinate 6,267,377 downwards.
GCCTCCTCGCCGTGCCACACCAGCGACCCGCCCACCAGTACCGCGCCGCCGCCGACGAGCGCCGCCGCTCCGGCCCCCGCCGCCCGAGCGGCCGCCGCGAGACGGGCGGGCGCCTCGGCCCCGGGCCCCCGTCGCCGCCCTTGCTTCGGCAGCGCGCCCAGTAGACCGTCGGCCGCCTCCGGCCGCCGCTCGCACGCCGTCCACACCCCCACCCCCGCCACACCCATGACGACCAGGGGCACACACAGGGCGGTCCAGAACCACTCGGGCCGCAGCTCACCCCCGGCCGCGTACACCGCGGCGCCCGCCCCGACGCCGAGGTACCCGAGGACGACTCCCGCCCACGCCGTCGGCCCCGACACCAGGGGCTCCCCGTCACCGCCGTCCGCCGCCGCGTCCCGCGCCGCCCGGTGCACCAGCCACACCGGCAGCATGAGCAGCAGCAACGGCGTGACCCCGACCGGCGCGGGGAGGCCGGAGAGGGTGTCGGCGCGGACCAGTTCGGCGCCGTGCGCCAACAGCCACAGCACGGCGGCGACCTTGAGCGCGCCGCCCGGCCCGCTGTCCGGGTACGGCGAGCTGATCCACAGCACGATCACCAGCACGGCGAGCGCACCGAGCCCCAACCCCGCCGCCACCGCGCCGTTCAGCAGGCTGGCGCCCAGCCCCGGCGTTCGATAGCGGATCCGAGTGAGCAGGGACGACAGGGGCGTTCGGCGGGCGGTCATCTCGATCACGCCCGCCATGCTCCCAACGACACGCGCTTTCCCGTCGTAACAGGCGAACCTCCGATGTGTCGCACAATATATGTTTATGTACCTTTTCCACCGAAGGGGCGTACTGTGACGCAGAGCCCTGCAACCCCGCTTCCTCCGCCCAAGGAACGCCGACGCCTGCGCGAGGCCTGTTCATTGACGCAGGTTCAGGTCGCGGCACGGATGGGCGTCAGCTGCGAGACGGTACGCGCGTGGGAGAGCGGCCGTTCGAATCCGCGCGGCGGGCGGAGGGAGGCGTACGCGCGACTGCTCAAGCTGCTCGCGGAAAGGGAACAGGAGAAGACGGGGGATCAGGAAGCCCCGGAAGTGGTGGAGGTGACGGCATGTCAGGGCGCTGCCGCCGGGGGCGACGCCCGGACCGCCGTACCGGCGACCGCCGCGGAAGATCCGGCAGCGGTCGCCCTCGGGGATCCGGTAGCCGTCCGCACCGAGGATCCGACCCCCGTCCCCGAGCCCCGGCCCGAACGCCCCCTCACCCCCGCCCAGGCCTTCGACGCGCTCTACGCCTTCTGCGCGCCCGCCCTCGTACGGCAGACCTTTCTGCTCACCGGGCGCCGCGAACTCGCCCGCGAGTCGGTCGAGCGGGCCTTCCAAGTCGCCTGGCAGCGTTGGCCCGAGGTGGCCCGTGACCGAGACCCGGCGGGCTGGGTGCGGGCGACGGCGTACGACTTCGCGCTCTCCCCCTGGCACCGGTTCCGCCCCCGCTACCGGCACCCCGAACCCCCGCCCTCCGACGCGTCCGACCGCGCCCTGCTGGACGTACTCCTCACCCTCCCGCCGCCCCAGCGCCGCACGCTGCTCCTCTACGACGGGGTGGGCCTCGACCTGCCCGAGACGGCGGCGGAGACGGAGGCGACCACACCGGCGGCCGCGAACCGCCTCCTGCACGCCCGCGCCGCGGTTGCCGCCCGGCTTCCGGGCCTGTCCGACCCCACCGAACTCCACCACCGCCTGGCCGAACTGGCCTCCACGGAGCGTCTGCGCGCGCCCAGGCCGGCGACGGTGCGCGACGGCAGCGAACGTCGGGCCCGCTTCTGGACGCGGGCGGCGATCGCCTTCACGGTGGCCCTCATCGGCACGACGGCGCTCACGCTGCGGACGGCTCCGACGCGGTACGAGCCACCGGTGCCGCCGGGCGAGACGGTGCTCGGCGTACCACCGAAGGTGGCGCCGGGGCCGTTGTCGGAGCAGGAGCGGGAGCTGCGGGCGAAGCTGCGCTCCGAGATGCAGAACGGCCCGGAACGGGTGCTGCCGCAGGCACGGTGAGCGACTCGCCGTCGCGGCTACGGCCGTCCCCCGGCTGCTGCGGGCACGTCGTGGCCGGTCGCGCCCACGCGGCGGAGCCGTACATCGATGCAGCCCCGCGCCCCTGGGGGTCGTGGTCACCGGCGCCTAAATGATCTGCGGGAGTCGTGCCGCCCGGGCGGCACCCGCGCAGCCTGCGGGCAGTCGTGCCGCTGGGGCGGCTCCCGACCCCAAGAGGGCGGCACCTCACCAGCGCGGGGAGCGAAACGCCGGTGGGCCCGCCCCCCATCATGGGGAACGGGCCCACCGGCGTTCAGGTGGCTGCCGTTACTACGGCTCAGCCGCCCAGGATCTCGCGCGCGAGCTTCGCGGTCTCCGTCGGCGTCTTGCCGACCTTGACGCCCGCGGCCTCCAGGGCCTCCTTCTTCGCCTGGGCGGTGCCGGACGAACCGGAGACGATGGCGCCGGCGTGGCCCATGGTCTTGCCCTCGGGCGCGGTGAAGCCCGCGACGTAGCCGACGACCGGCTTGGTCACGTTCTTCGCGATGAAGTCCGCGGCCCGCTCCTCGGCGTCGCCACCGATCTCGCCGATCATGACGATCAGGTCGGTGTCGGGGTCGGCCTCGAACGCGGCGAGCGCGTCGATGTGCGTGGTGCCGATGATCGGGTCGCCACCGATGCCGACGGCGGTCGAGAAGCCGATGTCACGCAGCTCGTACATCATCTGATACGTCAGCGTGCCGGACTTCGAGACCAGGCCGATACGGCCCGGCTTGGTGATGTCGCCCGGGATGATGCCGACGTTCGACTGCCCCGGGGTGATGATGCCGGGGCAGTTCGGGCCGATGATCCGGGTCTTGTTGCCCTTCTTGCCGGCGTACGCCCAGAACGACGCCGAGTCGTGCACGGCGATGCCCTCGGTGATCACGACGGCCAGCGCGATCTCGGCGTCGATGGCCTCGACGACCGCGTCCTTGGTGAACTTCTCCGGCACGAAGATCACGGAGACGTTGGCGCCGGTCTTCTCGATGGCCTCGGCGACCGTCCCGAAGACGGGTACCTCGGTGCCGTCGAAGTCCACGGTCTGACCCGCCTTGCGCGGGTTCACGCCGCCCACGACGTTCGTGCCGTCACCGAGCATGAGCTTGGTGTGCTTCATGCCGGTGGCGCCCGTCATGCCCTGGACGATGACCTTGCTGTCCTTGTTGAGCCAGATAGCCATGGTGTGTTGTGTCCTCGTCCTGAGTGCTTACTTGGCGGCGTGAGCCAGTTCGGCGGCCTTGTCGGCCGCGCCGTCCATGGTGTCGACGCGCTGGACCAGCGGGTGGTTGGCGTCGGTGAGGATCTGCCGGCCGAGCTCGGCGTTGTTGCCGTCGAGACGGACGACGAGCGGCTTCGAGACGTTCTCGCCGCGGTCCTCGAGGAGCTTCAGGGCCTGGACGATGCCGTTGGCGACCTCGTCACAGGCGGTGATGCCACCGAAGACGTTGACGAAGACGGACTTGACGTCCGGGTCGCCGAGGATGATCTCCAGACCGTTGGCCATGACCTGGGCGGAGGCGCCACCGCCGATGTCCAGGAAGTTGGCCGGCTTGACGTTTCCGTGGTTCTCACCGGCGTACGCGACGACGTCCAGGGTGCTCATGACGAGACCCGCGCCGTTGCCGATGATGCCGACCTCACCGTCGAGCTTGACGTAGTTGAGGTTCTTCTCCTTGGCGGCGGCCTCGAGCGGGTTGGCCGCGGCCTTGTCGTGCAGCTCGTCCCAGTCGTGACGGAACTCGGCGTTGTCGTCGAGCGACACCTTGCCGTCCAGGGCGATGACGTCACCGGAGGCGACCTTCGCGAGCGGGTTGACCTCGACGAGGAGGGCGTCCGACTTGATGAAGGTGTCCCACAGCGTGACGAGGACGTTCACGACCTTGTCCGCGACCTCGGCCGGGAACTTGGCGGCCTCGACGATCTCGCGGGCCTTGGCCTCGTCCACGCCGTCGATGGCGTCGATCGCGATCTTGGCGACGGCCTCGGGGCGGGTGGCCGCCACCTCCTCGATCTCCATGCCGCCCTCGACGGAGGCGATGGAGAGGAAGGTGCGGTTGGCACGGTCGAGGAGGAAGGAGACGTAGTACTCCTCCAGGATCTCCGGGGCCGTCTCGGCGATCATCACCTTGTGGACCGTGTGGCCCTTGATGTCCATGCCGAGGATGTCCGTCGCGCGGGCGACGGCCTCGTCCGCGTTCGCGGCGAGCTTGACGCCACCGGCCTTGCCACGGCCGCCGACCTTCACCTGGGCCTTGACGACGGACTTGCCACCGAGACGCTCAGTGGCTGCGCGGGCCGCCTCAGGCGTGTCGATGACTTCACCGGCCAGCACCGGTACATCGTGCTTGGCGAAGAGGTCCCTCGCCTGGTACTCGAACAGGTCCACGCGCTTCCGTCCCTATCAGTGATCTCGCGGTTCGTTGGATGCGTGGGCGTGCCGCGAAGGGCAACGTGACGTCCGCTGTCACAAGGGAGGCGCACACGGTGTCCGAGCGCGCGGCATGTCCGTCTCGCAGGTTATCGCTGGTTGCGGAGGGCCCCTAAATCGAGGGTCACACCTGAGCGGTGATACCTGTCACATGATGCCGCGATCAGCAAAGATCTCTGGCACGGCGTGCCGACTGTGAGCGAACGGGAACCTGCCGGGCACACAGAGGGGCAGGACCCCACCGGGTTGGGGTCGACCCGGTGAGGTCCCTTGAGCAGCCCGAAGGGGCACGAATGGGCCGCCCCTGTGGGCTCCGGCCGAGGTGATCCCCACCCCAATGGGGATCACCCCGGCCCGTCCGCGAGGCTCCGGTCGGATCGGCCGACGGGTTTCGGCCGTCCGGGTCCGTCTGCCCCGCGGAGTCGGTCGGTCGCTCCGACGAGCGCGGTGGTCACGCTCGCCGGGCGGCGGGTCGTCGTACGGGGCACGGGGCACGGGGCACGGGGGGCTCCCGCTGGGGCCGTCGTACGACGTCTGGGGGGGCGGTGCGTCAGATGCCGTACGCGTCGCCGTGGTGGTAGGGGGCCTGCGGGAGGTCGTGCTGGAGGTCCTGCGCGTAACCCGGCGTGACGGACCGGCCCACCTGCCGCACACCGCTGACGGCGTTGCCGGCCAGCGGGTCGGCCGAGCCCTCGACGGTCCAGGTCAGGTCCTCGGCGAAGGGCCCGGCCTGCCCGGCCACCCCGTGCACGAAGGGGTCGACCTCGCCGACCACGCCGTACGCCAGTGTCGTGGCGCTGCCGCCGACGCCCTGCACGACCGGTCCGACCGTGTGCACGACGGTGCCGACGACGGGCCGCACGGCGCCGGTGACGCCCTCGGCGAAGGGCCCGGCCTGCCCGGCCACCCCGTGCACGAAGGGGTCGGCCTCACCGACGACCCCGCCCGCGAACGGCTGGACGTCGCCGACCACGCCGTACCCCAAAGCGCCCGCGTCCGTGCCGGCCTGCCCCGCGACCGGCACGACGCCGTGCACGGCGGTGTCGGCGACGGGCGGCAGGACGGTGCCGGTGACATCTCCGGTGACGTGGCCGGCCAGACCGGTGGCGTATGGCGGTACGTCCGTGGCGACGCCGTGCGCGACCGGCTGCACGTCGGAGACGGCGCCGTCGGCGATGGGCCGCACGTCGGAGACGGTGCCCCAGGCGATGGACCGCACGTCGGAGACGGTGCCGTGGGCGAGGTGCTGGGCGTCGCCGACCGCCCCGTGGGCCACCGGCCGCACGCCCTGGACGACCCCGCCGACGACCGGCTGGACGCCCGCGACGGCCTGCGCGGCCACGGGCTGGACGTCGGCGACCACGCCGTACGCCAGCGCCGCCGCGGCATCGACCGTGTGCCCGGCGGTCCCGGCGACCCCGGCCACCGCGCCCCCGGCGACCGGCACGACGCCGTCCACCGCCTGGCCCACGACCGGCCGCACGCCGCTCACGGCGCCGGCGGCCACCGACTGGACACTGCCGACCGCGCCCACGGCGACCGGGGTCACCCCGGCCACGGCGTGCCCAGCGGTGGGAACGACCCCGGCGACGGCGTGCCCGGCGGCCGGGACGACACCCTCGACGGCATGGCCCGCGACCGGCACGACGCCGTTCACGGCCTGGGTGGCGATCGGCGGGACGACCGCTTCGGCGGTCTGTCCGACGACCGGGGTGACCGTGCCGGGAACCGTGTTGACCGCCCCGACGACGTGCTGCTCGACGCCGATGGCCATGCCGGTGACGTGGCCCGGGACGGCGGAGACGGAGGCCTCGGCAGCCGTCCTGACGGCGGTGGCCTCGCCGGTGGCGGTGGACCCGGCGGACGTCGCCGCGCCCGCGGTCCTGGCGTCGGCGTAGGCGACGGTGGCCTGCCCGGCGTCCCGCACACCCGCCGCGGTACGGCCCGCGCCCGCGACGGCGTACTGCGCCTTCGTCCGTACGACACCCTCGATACCCTGCGCCTGCGAACGCGCCGCCGCCTGCGTGCCCTGCAACCTCGTCTGGGCGGCGGCGAGCGCCTGCTCCAGCTCGGGGGCGAAGGCGGCGAGGGGGCCGAACAGGTAGTCGACGGTGCCGGGGAGGTGCGGGGCGTCGTCCTGGGGCGCGTTCCTGACGTCGGTGAGGGCCGTGGCGATGCCTGCGGGGACGTCGGCCTCTGCCTGCGCCGCCGCCTTGTCCGCGCGGGCGGCCCTGGCGCCGTGGATGGCATGGGCGGCGCCCTTTGCCTTCGCGGAGGTGGTGGGGGTAGCTGGGGCGGTGGAGGTGGTGGAGGTGGTGGTCTTGGTGGCGGACGGGACCGTGACCTTGGCGTCGACGTATCGGCGGGTCTGGTCGGCGGTGTCGGCGGCGGTGTTGCCGGCGCCGTCGGTGATGCCGGAGACGGTGTCGGTCACATCGGAGACGACGCCGTTGACGGTGCCGGTGACCCCGCCGAGCAGGCCGGGGGCGTCGGCGCTGTCGGCAGCGTCGGCCGCGTCGGTGGTCGTGTCGGGAACGGAGAGGGTGGAGGCGGGCAGCTCGTCCGCGCTGGCGGCGGCCGAACCGAGCGCCCACGCGCCGGTGACACCGGCGGCTATAACGATCGAACGGCGGATGTTCTTGTTCATGCGTGCGTCGGATCCCTAGATCTTGAGCTCCGAAGGTCCCCGGAGGATCGCGGAGGCGAAGAACTCCGGGACTTCGGACGGTTTGGGGAGGCTTCCGTCCGGGGGGATGTCAAAGGACATCCGGGAAATGGGGAACGCCCGGACGGGCGGGCAGACAGCAGACCTGTTTCCGCCCCCGCGCGGCAGGTCTACGGCGGGGAGGGTCGGCCTGCCGGCCTAGGCGGGGGAAACCGGAATGTCCCGGTGCCTGTCCTGGATCCCGTCCGCCTCGACGCGGGCGGCGGCGCCGGGCACCAGCCGCAGCGGCGGCCGCGGGTTCAGCGAGACGGCGTGCGCGTCCCCGTGCCTCGGCGTGCTGCTGTCGCCCGCCGAACGGTTGCCCTGCACACCCCCCGGATGCTGAACCGGCACCTGCTGGACGGGGGCGTAGCCGGAGGGCGCGCTGTTGTGCGTGCCGCTGGATGCCGGGGCGTGGGACGCGGTGCCGTCGATGCCGACGCCCTCGCCGGCGACGAACCGTGGGCCGTACGCGACGGCCGCATCCTTGCCGATACGCCCTTCGTCGTCCCGTCCGTCACTGGATTCGGGCGCCTCGAACTCCGGCTGCGGAGCCGGGGTGACGGGCGCCGGCAACGTCTGCGCGGGCACAGCGGGCACGGCAGGCACGGCGGGCACAGTGGGCACGGCAGGCACGGTGGGCATACCGGGAAAGGCGGGCAGGTCGGCGCCGGGCAGGCCTGGGAACTCGGGGAGTTCCATCCCCGGCCGGCTCGGCCGCGTCGGCGACGGAACCTCGGAAGGTTCCTCCGTCACCGACTCGACCACCTCACCGACCGGCTGGACCACGTGCGTGTCGACGGCCTGGGTGATGTGCTCGGTCACGGGGCTGAGGACCTGGCCCTCGCCGTCCTGCGGAGCCGTCGGCTTGGCGGGCGCCGGAAGAGTGTTCACCGAAACTTCGGGTGCTGACACCCCGGCTGCCGACACCCCGTCCGCCGCAGAAGCCTGCCCGCCACAGAGGAACCCGATCGCGCACAGACCCCCCAGCAGCAGCACCAGCTGCAGCACACGCCGTCCGGCCGCTCTGCGCAGAACGCGCGGAGCGGCACCGGGCGAGGCGGCTGGCCAGGTCAAGGCGGGGAAGGTCCTCCCGTGCGGCGGAACGAAGTAAGAGGTACACGTGACGAGCGACGAGTCAGCTGGACGCGGTACGGACGAGCGGCGCGCGGCGGGCCGCTGACGCGGCGTCGATCCTCGCACGCCCCTCCCGAGGTCGCGCAAGCCCCCCCACTACCGATGGGCACTCATGTCCGTTTTGCTGGCCGAAGTGAGCGGTCACCAGGTCGACAAATCACCGGTATTCCTCGCCATTTCCCTCCTCATCCCGCGTCCGGAACCGGAATGGGCCGCTTCTCGATGGCCGCCGCCATCACCTCCGGGAACAGGTCGGGCGTGCAGGCGAAGGCCGGTGCCCCCAGCGCGGCGAGCGCGGCCGCATGGTCCCGGTCGTATGCGGGCGCCCCCTCGTCCGACAGCGCCAGCAACGCCACGAACTGCACCCCCGACGCCTTCATCGCGGCGACCCGCTTGAGCATCTCGTCCCGTATGCCTCCCTCGTACAGGTCGCTGATCAGCACGACCACCGTCTCCGCGGGGCGGCTGATCTGCGACTGGCAGTACGCGAGCGCCCGGTTGATGTCCGTGCCGCCGCCCAGCTGAGTGCCGAACAGGACGTCGACCGGATCGTCGAGCTGGTCGGTGAGGTCGACGACGGAGGTGTCGAAGACGACGAGCCGCGTACTGATGGACCGCATGGACGCGAGCACCGCCCCGAACACCGACGCGTACACCACGGACGCCGCCATCGACCCCGACTGGTCGATGCAGAGGACGACCTCCTTCTTCACGGACTGCGACGCCCGCCCGTACCCGACGAGCCGCTCCGGCACGATCGTCCGGTACTCCGGGAGGTAGTGCTTGAGGTTGGCCGCGATCGTGCGGTTCCAGTCGATGTCGTGGTGGCGTGGCCGGTTGATACGGGCACTGCGGTCGAGGGCGCCGGTGAGGGTGGCGCGGGTGCGGGTGGCGAGCCGCTTCTCCAGGTCCTCGACGACCTTGCGCACCACGGCCCGTGCCGTCTCCTTCGTGGTCTCCGGCATCGCCCTGTTGAGCGAGAGCAGCGTGCCGACGAGGTGCACGTCCGCCTCCACCGCCTCCAGCATCTCCGGCTCCAGCAGCAGCGTGGACAGCCCGAGCCGGTCGATGGCGTCCCGCTGCATCACCTGCACGACGGAGGACGGGAAGTACGTCCGGATGTCCCCGAGCCACCGCGCCACGGACGGCGCCGACGCCCCGAGCCCCGCCGAACGGTCCTTCCCCGACTGCCCCTTGTCCCCCTTGCCGTAGAGAGCGGACAGCGCCCCGTCCATCGCGGCGTCCCGCCCGGAGAGCGCGCACCCGGTGCCGTCCGCGCTGTCCCCGCCCAGCACCATCCGCCACCGCCGCAGCCGCTCCTGGGCCGGATCCAGCGTCTGCGCGCGGCGGTCGACGGCCGCCCCCGCGCGCTGGTCGACGGTCGTCATCGGCACACTCCCTCGCGAGGCCGCTCCCACAGCGGAATCACCAGCACGGTCGTCGTCGTGGGCCGGCCCTGCGCCGTGAACCCGTGCGGCTGCCCGCCCGCGCCCACCACTCCGGCCCGCTCCCCCGGCTCCATCACTCGGTCAGTCGTCATCCCGTAGCCCCCACAAGGTCGTTCTCACCGATGCCTCTCCGGCCGCTCTCTGCGTCCTCGTCCACCTGGTCCAGCCCCAGTAGCAACCGCACCACCGGCAGCACCGCATCCGCCCGCTCGACGTCGAATTCTGCGGCGAATCCGGGTATGCCGGATCCTGCGGCCTCCCTGCTCCCCCGCTCCCCCGGCCCGCGCCGGACCAACTCGCCCAGGGTCCGCCGCACCCCGGCTTCATACGCCGAGAAGGTCCGCCGCAGCAGCGGCAACACATCGGTGAACGCCTCCGCCGACACCCCCGTCAGCCACGCGTCGACCAACCCGAGCAGCCGCTCGTCGTGCACGAGCAGCATCCCGCCGCCCGACCCCCCGCCGACGAACCCCTCGATCCACGCGGCCGCGTCCGCCGGCGGCGTCCCCGGAGACAGAGCGAGGCCCATCAGCCGGGCCGCCCCGTCCTGCGCCAACTCCCCGTCGTCCAGCAGCAGACGCACAGCCCGCCCTCTGATGACGCCGGGCACGCTGTCCCGCACGGACAACACCCGAAGCACCGCGTGCCAGCGCGCGCGGAGGCCACCGTGCCCGAGGGCGGGCGGCTCGCCCGGGGCACCTCGCCCGTCCGGGGTGCTCTCGCCCTGAGTGCCCTGAGTGCTGGCGTGCTGGGTGCCCTCGCCCTGGGTGCCGTGTCCCGCGGCGGTGGCCTGGCCGTGAGCACCCTGCCCCGGGGCGGAACCCTTGGTGCCCTGGCCCGGAGCGGAACCCTCGACGCCCTGCCCCTGCACCGAACCGGAGTCCTCGGCGCCCTGCCCCGAAGCGGGCACCTGGCCCGGCGTGCCCTGCACTGATGCGGATACCTGGCCCGGCGTGCCCTGCGCCGCCGAGGGCACCTCGCCCCGCGCGCCCTGCACCGAGGCCACCGCATCGCCCAGCAGCCCCACCGCTCCATGCACCGCGTCCACATGGCGCCGCATCTCCTCGGCCGCGTCGGCGTCCAGCGCGGCGCAGGCCGGGGGCAGGCCGACGAAGACGCGCTCGGCGAGCCCCGCGGCGACCTCCGTGAGCGCTCCGGTGTCCGTGCCCCGCACATCGCCGTACCGCAGCGAGCGGACCAACGCGGGCAGGGCCTGGGCCAGATGACCGACGTCGGCGTCGAGGGCGGCCCGGTCGGCGAGGATGCGCATCACCGTGGGCAGCGCGTCCGGCAGTTCGGCCAGCAGGCAGCGCTCGGCGAGCGCGGTGACGTCGGCGAGGTTCTGCGCGGCGAGGGCGTCCGCCTCCGCCTTTGCGGTCGCCGCGCCGAACACGGTGGTCCCCCACACCCCGGCTTCCGCGACCCGCACGGACAGCTCCGGCTCCCACCGCAGCCGCCATGTCTCCCGGAACGTCCCCGTACTGCCCCGCGACGCGACCGGCTCACCCCACTCGACGCCGAGCAGCCGCAGCCGGTGCAGCAGTCTGCTGCGCTCGGCGTCGTTCTCCTTGCGCAGGTCGAGCTCCAACTCCCGCTCCAGCGCCTCCGGTTTGAGCCGCAGGCGACGCTGGATCCGGTCGAGGTCACGCTGCAACGGCACCGCCGGCGCCGAGCGAGGCACCTCCCCCAGCACGTCCCCCACGACCAGCCGGTCCCGCACCAGCGCCAACGGCACGTCCGAGCCCTCGCACATCACGGCCCGCACGGCGTCGGTCGTCTCACTCAGCCCCGGCAACGGGCGCCCGCGCATCGCCGCGAGTGTCTCCGCCAGCCGCACCGCCTCGATGACATGCGCCGAGGACACGATCCGGTCCTCGTCCCGCAGCAACCCGGCCACCTTGGTCATCCACCGCTCGACCGGCCGGTCCGGCGCGCCGAAGAGGTGCCCGTACCAGCCCGGCGAGTCGATCCCCGCCCCATACCCGCTGGCCCGGGCCAGCCGACGGTAGGTCCACGGCACCCAGGTCATGTCGGCCTTGACCTTGGGCAGCCCCTTCAGCAGTGCCTTGTCGGCGGCGACGGTGGTCTTCTGCCGCAGCGCGGGCACATGCCACGCCCCGCACACGACAGCCACGTCGTCCCCGAACTCCCGTTGCGCCGTGCGCACTTGGAGTCGCATATACGCCTCCCGCATGAGATCCCGCTCATGCCCTCCGCACCCGTACGCCTCCCGCAACGCCCCCATGGCCTCCTCAAGCCCGAGAAACGGCGCGAACGCGTCCCCGTCCCCCGCTCCCCGGTGCTCGACGACGTCCTCCCACCACCGCTCGGGATCGTCGTAACCAGCGGCCTCGGCGAGAACGGCGAGGGGGTCGACCCGGACATCGGCGGCTGCGGTGACGTCCGGGTCGTCGGCGCCCGAGCCGGGGGCGGGGTTGCCGGCGGGGCCAAAGCTGTTCCCGTCGGTCCGCTCGCCCTCGGGCTCGCCCGTTTCCGTGTCGGCGGGCACCGTCTCCGCGTCCCCGCCCCACGCCAGCGTGTGCGTGGCCGGCAGGTCGATGAAGCGGGCCGGGACCCGGTGCTCCAGGGCCCAGCGGATCGCGACCCACTCCGGGGAGAACTCGGCCAGCGGCCAGAAGGCCGAGCGGCCGGGCTCGTCCACGGCGTGCGCGAGAAGGGCGACCGGCGGCCGCATGGCCTCGTCGGCGGCCAGCGTGACCAGGGCATCCGCCTCCGGCGGCCCTTCGATCAGCACGGTGCGCGGCCGGGCCGCATCCAACGCCGCCCGAACGGCCCGTGCCGACCCGGGCCCGTGGTGCCGTACGCCGAGCAGCAGCGGCCCACCACCCTGGCCCCCGCTCCCGAACCTGTCCACCCCTGTCACTCCGTCCCCCCTCGATCCCCGATGGCCCGACCTCGGTCCCCGACTGCCCGGCCTCGCTCCCCGACGGCCCCTCGGCGCCGTCCCCGCCCCTCCCACCGTCGCGCTCCCGACCCCGGCCGACGGCGCTCCCCGTCACCCCTCACGACACCCTCCTCCGCAGCCACCAGCCACCAGCCACCGGCCGACATCTCCGCACGCGCCCTCCCCGCCACGGATCCCCCCTTCGTCGACCCGCCGCTCGGGCGGCCCCACCCAAGGTCGTTCACGCGCTCACCTCCCGGCACGCGCGGTAGAAGTCCGTCCAGCCGTCCCGCTCGCGCACGACCGCCTCCAGGTACTCCTGCCAGATGACCCGGTCGGCCGCCGGATCGCGGACGACGGCGCCGAGGATGCCCGCGGCGACATCGCCGGAGCGCAGCATCCCGTCGCCGAAGTGGGCGGCCAGGGCGAGGCCGTTGGTGACGACGGAGATCGCCTCGGCCGTCGAGAGCGTGCCGCTGGGCGACTTCAGCTTGGTGCGGCCGTCGGCGGTGATCCCGTCGCGCAGCTCACGGAAGACGGTGACGACGCGGCGGATCTCGTCGACGCCGTCGGGTGCGGCCGGAAGGTCGAGGGAGCGGCCGATCTGGTCGACGCGGCGGGAGACGATGTCCACCTCGGCCTCGACGCTCTCGGGCAGCGGCAGCACGACCGTGTTGAAGCGGCGGCGCAGGGCGCTGGAGAGATCGTTGACGCCTCGGTCGCGGTCATTGGCCGTGGCGATGAGGTTGAAGCCGCGGACCGCCTGCACCTCCTGCCCCAACTCCGGTATCGGCAGCGTCTTCTCCGACAGGATCGTGATCAGCGTGTCCTGCACGTCGGCCGGAATGCGGGTCAGTTCCTCGACGCGTGCGGTCATCCCCTCCGCCATGGCCCGCATGACGGGGCTGGGCACGAGGGCGTCACGGCTCGGCCCGTGCGCGAGCAGCCGGGCGTAGTTCCAGCCGTATCGGATCGCCTCCTCCGGGGTGCCCGCCGTGCCCTGCACCAGCAACGTCGAGTCACCGCTGACCGCCGCGGCCAGGTGCTCGGAGACCCAGGTCTTCGCGGTGCCGGGCACACCGAGCAGGAGCAGGGCGCGATCGGTGGCGAGCGTGGTGACGGCCACCTCGACGAGGCGGCGCGGGCCCACGTATTTCGGTGTGATCACCGTGCCGTCCGGCAGCGTGCCGCCGAGCAGATAGGTGGCCACCGCCCAGGGCGACAGCTTCCAGCGTTCCGGGCGCGGACGGTCGTCCTGCGCGGCCAGCGCGGCGAGTTCATGGGCGAAGGCGTCCTCGGCGTGCGGTCGCAACGCCTGGGTCGATTCCGTCTCCCCCGCTTCGACGGACGTCGGCTCAACGGACACAGTCATGGCAAAGTCCCCCTCCAGCTCGGCCGGTTCGGATCTGGCACCAACGTTGCACCACGCCACTGACAATGCGTTCCGACCTGCGCAAACGCATCTGCGAGGCCGCTCGCGGAGCTTCTGCCCCGGCCGATTGTCAGTGGTGGGATCTACCTTCGATGGCATGACTCAGCAGGGGGTGCGCTGGACCGCGGACCAGGTGCTGGCAATGGCGCCTGACGCCGCGTCACGCAAAGCGGGAAGCAAACTCGGCGCGGCAGGTCCGTGGTCCGAGGCGGGAAGTACGGACGAGGGGACGGTGTGGGGGCTGTGCAAAGGCAGTGGCAGCAAGCCGTATCAGACGGTCATCGACATCGCGGACGCCGCAGGTCCCGCGTACAAGTGCAGTTGCCCGAGCCGGAAGTTCCCGTGCAAGCACGCCCTCGGGCTGCTGCTGCTCTGGGCGGGCGGGGAAGGCTCGGTGCCGCCGGCGCCGCCGCCGGACTGGGCGGAGCAGTGGATAAAGGGGAGAAGGCAGCGCGCGGAGGACAAGCGGACGGCGGGGGCGTCCGGTTCCTCGACGGCGTCCGGTGATCCGGAGGCGGCGCGGCGTCGGGCGGAGCGCCGCGCCGTGCGGGTCACCGCGGGGGCGACGGAGCTGGAGCAGCGTCTGGCGGACCTGCTGCGCGGCGGCCTGGCCGGCGCGGAACAGGCCGGGTACGGCTTGTGGGAGGAGACGGCGGCCCGCATGGTCGACGCCCAGGCCCCCGGACTGGCCGCTCGGGTCCGGGAGCTGGGGGCGATCCCGGCGTCCGGCCCCGGCTGGCCGGTGCGCCTGCTGGAGGAGTGCGCGCTCATCCATCTCCTCGACCAGGGCTGGCTGCGCCGCGAGCGGCTGCCCGACGCCCTGTCGGACACCGTCCGCTCCCGCATCGGCCTGCCCGCCTCGGCGGACGGCCCGCCGGTGCGGGACCGCTGGCTGGTCCTCGCCCAGTACGACACGGCGGACGTGAAGCTGACGACGCGCCGGATATGGCTGTACGGCGCCGACTCGGGCCGCACCGCCCTGCTCCTCTCCTACGGCGCCGCCGGCCGCGCGCCGGAGCTGGCGCTGCCGGTCGGGCTGGCCCTGGAGGCGGAGGTGGTGGCGTACCCGGGTGCCGGGCAGCTGCGGGCGGCGCTGGGCGAACAGTTCGCACCGCCCGAGCCCACGGCGATACGGCCGCCTGGCGTGACGACGGCCGAGGCGACCGCTCGTTACGGAGAGGCGCTCCGCGACGACCCGTGGCTGGACTCCGTGCCGGTCACCCTGGACCGGGTCGTACCGACCCCGGACGGCGACTCGTGGCAGCTCGCGGACGCCGACTCGGACACGGCCCTGCCCCTCACCCCGGCCGCCCGCGCCCGCCCGGGCCTGTGGCACCTGGTCGCGCTGTCGGGGGGCGAGCCGGTCAAGGTGTTCGGCGAGTGCGGCCACCGCGGCTTCACCCCGCTGACGGCCTGGCCGGAGGGCGAGGGCAAGGCGGTGCGGTTGTGCTGAGCGCTGCCTCTCCCACCCGCGCGACAGCCGCCGGCCCGCGCCCACCGCCGAGGCCCGGACCTCCCACCCGTCCCGCCCCTTGCAGCGACGAAGGCGGACACGAAGGCAGACACGAAGGCAGAGAGGAAGACAGAGGGGAATGAGCATCATGAACAGTCCCTCCGTTCCCGCGGATTCGCCCGCCCCGGCCGCCTGGGAGGAGCTCGTCACGGCGGCGCTGCTCGGTACGGACCGGCGTACGCCGCCGGGGTCCGCGCCCGGCCGGGAGGCCCCGGTGGCGCTGCTGGACACGGCGGCCGTGGAGACCGTACGACGGCGGGCCGGGCTGAAGCCGGCGCGGGCGGCTCAGCGGCCGCGACCGGCGCCCGAGGACCCGCGCCCGGCGCTGCCTCCGGCGGCGGCCCGCAGGCTGGCGATGCTGCTGGCCGACCGTCCCGGCGGGGGCGGCGGTCGCAGAGGCACGGCGCCGGACCTCATGGAGCTGCTCCCCCAGTGGCTCGCGACGGCGAACGACCGGGGTTTCGCGCCGCCCCCGGAGACACTGCCCGCGCTGCTGGACGCGGCGCGGGGCCGTACGGATCTGCGACCGGCGGCGCTGACGTTCGCCGGCCCGCGGGCGGTGTGGCTGGCCCGGCTGAACCCGGACTGGCGGTTCGCCCTGCGTGCGACCCCGGGCGGGGGCGCGTCGCTGCCGCACCTAGATGACCCCGCCGAAGTCCAACAGCTGTGGCAGGAGGGGCTGTTCGCCGAGCGGGTCGCCCTGCTCTCCGCGATCCGCTCACGTGGGCCCGCGGCCGCGCGTGAGCTGCTGACCACGACGTGGGCGACGGAGCGCGCCGAGGACCGATTGATGTTCCTCGACTCGCTGCGGACCGGGCTGGGCCCGGACGACGAGGCGTTTCTGGAGCAGGCGCTGGCCGACCGGAGCCGCAATGTCCGGGCGACGGCCGCGGAGCTGCTGTCGGCGCTGCCGGGCTCGGCGCTCGCGGCGCGGATGGCGGTGCGGGCAGCGGCATGCGTGGCGCTGGATCACACGCGGGACGTGCCGACGATCACCGTCGAGGCGCCGCACGAGTGCGACGCGGGCATGGAACGCGACGGGGTCGTGGCCAAGGCCCCGGCGGGGCGCGGTGAACGGTCCTGGTGGTTCGGCCAGTTGGTGGAGGCGGCACCGCTCGGCACCTGGCCGGGGCGGCTCGGGGGGCGTACGCCTGGGGAGATCGTGGCGCTGCCGGTGGGGGACGACTGGCAGGGCGAGCTGCACGCGGCCTGGTGCCGGGCGGCGGTACGGCAGCGGGACGGCGAGTGGGCGAGGGCGCTGCTCGGGTCGCCCGCCGCTCCGGAAGCCGGCGGTCCGGGGGCGGTGTCCCTGGCCGAGCGTGCGAAGCTTCTCGGCACGCTGGGCCCAGCCGAACGGGCCGAGTGGGTCGCCGGGTTCATCGCGACGCACGGCCTGTCAGAGGCGTTTCAGCTGCTCGGGGTGTGTGCGGTGCCATGGAGCGGGCCGCTCGGGCGAGCGGTGGTGGACGCGCTCAACATCGCGCGGGACGCGGGGAGTTATCCCTGGAGTTTCAGCGGGGTGATGGGCCTGGCCGAGCGCTGCCTCGACCCGGCCGAGGCAAGCCGCCTCGATGGCCTGCTGGCGGTACCGGACGAGCCGGAGGACGCGTCGCCGGGAGCCGGGGGCTATTGGGCGGAGGCGTTCCAGCGACTCGTCACGACGTTGCGCTTGCGGGCGGCCATGCTCGATGAACTCGAGATACCCAGCCCGTCCGGCGTTTGAGGACAACGCCCGTTCAGAGCCGAAGCGGGGTCCGGGGGGCGGCAGCCCTCAGGGACGGCCACTCCGACGCACCGGCACCCGCACTGGCACAGCACCGGCACCCGCACCCGCACAGCACCGGCACCGACACCGACACCGAGCAGCGAGCAGCGACCTAAGCTCCCGCCGGCTGATGCACGTTCGCCCGCACCCAGTCCACGATCGCCTGAGTCGTCGCCCCCGGCGTGAAGATCTCCGCGACACCCTTCTCCTTGAGCGGAGCGATGTCCGCCTCGGGGATGATCCCGCCGCCGAAGACGAGGATGTCCTCCGCGTCCCGCT
This sequence comes from Streptomyces sp. V4I8, assembly GCF_041261225.1. GTDB lineage: Bacteria > Actinomycetota > Actinomycetes > Streptomycetales > Streptomycetaceae > Streptomyces. The sequence continues at coordinate 6,249,703 of NZ_JBGCCN010000001.1, read as the reverse complement.
CCTTGAGCAGCTCGATCACAGCGGCGAAGAGGGTGTTGTGGGCGCCGGAGAGGATGGACAGACCGATCGCGTCGGCGTCCTCCTGGATCGCGGTGTCGACGATCTGCTCGGGCGTCTGGTGAAGCCCGGTGTAGATGACCTCCATACCGGCGTCGCGCAGCGCCCGCGCGATCACCTTGGCCCCCCGATCGTGGCCGTCGAGCCCAGGCTTGGCCACCACCACGCGGATCGGACCGGCTGCCACACCCATCACTGCCTCCATGAAGCGACTACATCCATCCGTACCGACAGGCACAGCTCATATCTGAGTTATGCCGCACTCGCCGCACATGTCATACATGGTGCGTGTATCGCACTTCTCCGTCGCCCATCGCGCCGGATATGCCCCGCACGGCACGGACGCCCCCGGGCCACATCGCCCGGGGAAGTGAACGAACGTTATCTCCAGCATCCCGCAACCGGCAGTTTCGCGGTGCAGACCGAGGGGGAAATCACACGGTGGGACACGTTCGCCGCGCACCGTTCCATATCTCTGCGGCACACGGGCCGCAGCAGTCTGCGGTGCGCGCGTCGCAGCGGAACCACGCGCAAGGGGAGCCGCAACGAGGTCGTCGCACCACCGCGCCGCAGGCCGTGCGCCGTGGCGGTACGGCGCATCGACGGTGGCACGAAGGGCACGTAGGGCAGGTAAGGCACGACAGCGGGGAGCCTCGTCGCCACACCGGCAGGGAGCCCCGTCAGGTCATCGGCGCGCCACGGCCGACCCGACCGACGCACATCACGCGCCTCGCACACCCCACGCGCCCGCTTCATGCCCCGTCGGCCACCTCCGCCGCGACTTCCCACGAGGGCACACGGGGGCCGGAGTCGTCCTCCCGCGTGCCACAAGGAGGTCGGCCATGAAGGTCACCGGGGCAGCACTCCCCTTTCTTCCGCTCTGCCGACGCCTGCTCCCGAGCAGACTCGCCGGCCTCTCCCTGGCCCTGCTGAAGGCGACCGCCCTGGAGATCGCGATCCTCGCCGGACACGTACTGCTGTACCCCTCCGGCATCGTCCAGGAGCGCCGGGCCACCCCCATGCTTCCCGCCCGGGACACCGCCGCGCTGCCGACGGAGACCCAACCGCCCGTCGTCCTGCTGCACGGCTTCATCGACAACCGCTCGGTCTTCGTCCTGCTGCGCCGCAGCCTCGCCCAGCACGGCAGGCACCAGATCGAGTCGCTCAACTACTCCCCGCTGACCTGCGACATCCGCGCCGCCGCCGAACTGCTAGGCCGGCACATAGAGGGGATCTGCGAGCGCACCGGCAGCAGCCACGTGGACATCGTCGGGCACAGCCTCGGCGGGCTGGTAGCGCGTTACTACGTGCAGTGCCTCGGCGGCGACCTCAGGGTCCGCACCCTGGTCACGCTCGGCACGCCGCACTCCGGCACCCGCGTCGTCCCGCTGGCGAACGCGCACCCGATCGTGCGTCAGATGCGCCCCGGCTCACCGGTCCTCGAGGAGTTGTCCCGGCCCGCCCCCGGCTGCCGTACTCACTTCGTGAGCTTCTGGAGCGACCTCGACCATCTGATGGACCCGCTGGAGACGGCCTGCGTCGACCACCCGGACCTGCTGGCGCAGAACGTCCGCGTGAGCGGAATCGGCCACCTCGCCCTGCCGGTGCACCCCGCCGTGGCGACCGGAATAAGGCAGGCCCTCGACACCGCACGGACAGGAGCCGAAGCCACCCCGCAGGCCGGCGGCCTGACCGTGGCATAGCCACCCCGCCGAACCCCTCGCCGACACCCACTCCGGCCACCCCGCCGAAACTCCCGCCGCCACCCCCTCCGGCCACCCCCGTCGGCCCCCTCCGCCGCCCCTCTCAACAAGCCGCCCAACCAGCGGACGGCACCCGGACCGCACCGGCACCACACCCGGATCACACTCGGCACACAGCCACGGAACAGCCACCGACATCGAACAATCTTCGAACACAAGGCCAAACTCGCGCCCGCAGTCCGCCAAAACACGGCCGAATGCCCGTTTCCTTCGCGAGCGAAACCTGCCGAAGATTGTCGTGCCCGCGTACCGCCGGGTACAGTCGCCGCACTGCTCTGGCAGCCCCTGTTGTCGAGGCGAGAGAGAAGTTGGTGAACGATCGTCACCCGTCGGGGACCACGACCTCCCCGACCACGGCTTCCGATGCCGCCTCGGCGCACTACGCGTCGCACGGCGCCCAGGAAGCCCAGTACGGTGACTCGACCACGTACGGCACCTACGACGCCACCGGATTCGGCGCCGCCGGTCACGCCACCACCACCTTCGACGCGGACCCCCTGTTCGGTAGCCTCCCCGGTGAGAACACGGGCGCGTACGACTCCACGCAGTGGGCCACGGGCAGCCACCAGACCGTGAACTACGACGCCTATGCGGCCCAGCACCACGCCGCGTACGACACGGGCGCGTACGACACCACCGCGTGGACGGCCGAGCACGAGCGACTGGCCTTCGTCCCGCAGCAGGCCAACGGCCATGACGTCTCCGGTCAGTGGGACACGACCGCCTGGGCCCAGCCCGACCAGTCCGGCGCCCCGGCCGACCAGACCCAGCAGTGGGAATGGGGCACGCAGTCCTTCGACACCGGGGCCTACGACGCCACGCAGTGGAACTCCGACGGCGGAATCGACGGCACCACCGCGCAGGCGGCCGACGAGTACCAGCAGTCAGCAGAATCCTTCGATCAGCAGGCGACCGCGCACTTCGAGCAGATCGAGCACGCCGACCCCACGGGCTACGACGACCCCACGGGCTACGACGATCCCGCCCAGCCCGACGCCGAGTTGACCGCCACCGGCGGACTCCCCGCCGCGGCCCCGCTCCTCGACGACCAGGAGGAGACCGCTCCGGCCCCCTCCCCACGCGCCGCGTCCCGCAGCGGGTCGCGCTCCCGCCGTCGTACGCCCCCCAAGCGCTCCGCGCTGCTGACGGTCGCCGTACCTTCCGCGTGCGTGATGGGCGTCGCGGGCATCGCCGCCGCCTCCGTCGGCACCCTGACCGACGACAAGGACGCGTCCACGCTGGCCTCGGAGAGCGAGGCCGTGAAGCCGTCCACGGCGAACAACAAGCTGGACACCCAGCTGGAGAGCCTCTCCGCCGGCGCCGACGACTTCGCCGACCGGGCCAGCCGTACGCAGGAGCGCATCGACCTCAAGGCCCAGCAGGCGGCCGAGAAGCGGAAGGCCGCCGAGGAGGCTGCCCGCAAGGAGCGGCTGCGCCCGAAGTTCGCGATCCCGGTCGCACAGCACGGCCTCAGCGCCTACTTCGGCCAGTCCGGCATCAACTGGATGTCCGTGCACACCGGCATCGACTTCCCCGTGTCATACGGCACGACGGTGATGGCCGCGACCGACGGCACGGTCCGGACGCAGTGGAACAGCGCCTACGGCAACATGATGATCGTGACCGCGAAGGACGGCACGGAGACGTGGTACTGCCACCTCTCCAGCTACCGCGTCGCCTCCGGTACAACGGTGAAGGCCGGCGACCCGATCGCGTACTCCGGCAACTCCGGCAACTCGACCGGCCCGCACCTGCATTTCGAGGTCCGACCGGGCGACGGCTCGGCCATAGACCCGCTGCCGTGGCTGCGCAGCCACGGCCTCGACCCGTCGTAGCCGAGCTGTCCTGACCACCCGTCGGCAGGCGTCACCGACCACTGGACGACGGGACAACTACCTTGCCCGCCCCCGCCCTTCAGCGGGGGCACACCCTCGTCTGCGCTAAAGCTTCTCCACCGGCGCGTACCGCAACAGCAACCGCTTCGGCTTGTCCCCGAAGTCGATCGTCGCCTCGGTGTTCGCACCCGTGCCCTTCACGGCCATCACGGTGCCGAGCCCGAACTGGTCGTGGGTGACCCGGTCCCCGACGGCCAGCTGGACGACCGGCTTCTCCGAGGTGCGGCGCGTGGCGAAACCGGACGCACCCGAGGCCGAGGAGCGCGAGCGGGACGAGGACAGCGAGGCGGCCACCCCGGACGCGGGACCGGAGGACACCGGCGAGGTCGCCCCCGTCCGCTTCCAGTCCACATGCTGCGCCGGGATCTCCTCCAGGAAGCGGGACGGCGGGTTGTACGACGGCTGCCCCCACGCGCTGCGCATCGACGAGCGCGTCAGATACAGCCGCTCGCGCGCACGCGTGATGCCGACGTAGGCCAGCCGCCGCTCCTCCTCCAGCTCCTTGTTCTGGCCGAGGGCGCGCATGTGCGGGAAGACGCCGTCCTCCATGCCGGTGAGGAAGACGACCGGGAACTCCAGGCCCTTGGCGGTGTGCAGGGTCATCAGGGTGATGACGCCGGAGCCGTCCTCGTCCTCGTCGGGGATCTGGTCGGAGTCGGCGACGAGCGCGACCCGCTCCAGGAACTCAGCGAGCCCGCCGGCCGCCTCGCCCTCACCCGACTCCTGCTCGAACTCCAGGGCGACGGCCGCGAGCTCCTGAAGGTTCTCGATACGGGTCTCGTCCTGCGGGTCCGTGGAAGCCTGCAACTCGGCGAGATAGCCGGTCCGTTCCAGCACCGCCTCCAGAACGGTGGCCGGCCCCGCCCCGGACTCGACGATCGTACGGAGCTCCTCCATCAGCGTGTTGAACCGCTTGACGGCATTGGACGACCGCGCGGCCATGCCGTAGGCCTCGTCCACGCGCCGCAGCGCCTGCGGGAAACTGATCTTCTCCCTCTGCGAAAGGGCGTCGATCATGGCCTCGGCACGGTCACCGATGCCCCGCTTGGGCACATTCAGAATCCGCCGCAGCGGCACGGAGTCCTCGGGATTGGCCAGCACCCGCAGGTAAGCCAGCACATCCCGGACCTCCTTGCGCTCGTAGAACCGAACCCCGCCGACGACCTTGTAGGGCAGCCCGACGCGGATGAAGACTTCCTCGAAGACACGGGACTGGGCGTTCGTCCGGTAGAAGACGGCGACATCGCCGGCCTTGGCGTCCCCCGCGTCCGTCAGTCGGTCTATCTCGTCGGCGACGAACTGCGCCTCGTCGTGCTCGGTGTCCGCGACATAACCAGTGATACGGGCGCCGGCGCCCGCATTGGTCCACAGGTTCTTGGGGCGACGGGACTCATTGCGCTCGATGACGGCGTTCGCGGCGGTCAGGATCGTCTGCGTCGACCGGTAGTTCTGCTCGAGCAGGATCGTCGTCGCGTCCGGGTAGTCCTCCTCGAACTGGAGGATGTTGCGGATGGTGGCGCCCCGGAAGGCGTAGATCGACTGGTCGGCGTCACCCACCACACACAGCTCGGCGGGCGGCAGGTCGTGCTCGCTGGGCGGCACGTCCACGGGGTGCTCGCTGGTCCCGACGAGCTCACGCACCAGCGCGTACTGCGCGTGGTTGGTGTCCTGGTACTCATCCACCAGCACATGGCGAAAACGTCGGCGGTAGTGCTCGGCGACGTCCGGGAAGGCGCGCAGCAGATTGACCGTGGTCATGATCAGGTCGTCGAAGTCGAGAGCGTTGGCCTCCCGCAACCGCGACTGGTACAGGGCATACGCCTGAGCGAGGGTCTTCTCGAAGCCGTCCGTCGCCTGAGCGGCGAAGTCCTCCTCGTCGATCAACTCGTTCTTCAGGTTGCTGATCTTGGCACTGAAGGACTTGGGCGGAAACCGCTTGGGATCGAGGTCCAGATCACGGCACACCAGCGCCATCAGCCGCTTGCTGTCGGCGGCGTCGTAGATCGAGAACGACGACGTGAAGCCGAGCTTCTTGCTCTCCCTCCGCAGGATGCGCACGCACGAGCTGTGGAAGGTCATCACCCACATCGCGTTCGCCCGCGGACCGACGAGCTGCTCCACGCGCTCCTTCATCTCGCCCGCGGCCTTGTTGGTGAAGGTGATCGCGAGGATCTGCCCCGGATGCACATTCCGCTCGGCCAGCAGGTGGGCGATGCGATGGGTGAGCACACGTGTCTTGCCGGAACCGGCGCCGGCCACGATGAGCAGCGGGCTGCCGGAGTGGACGACGGCCGCACGCTGGTTCTCGTTCAGCCCCTCCAGCAGCGCGGCCGCGTCGAGGGCCGGGCGCGGGGCGCCGTCGCGGTAGTAGGCGTCCCGGTCCGGCGGCACGTCGAACTTCCCGCCGAACAGATCGTCCGGAACCGGTTCCGGAGCGTGATCGTCCTCGGGCGGCGGCGGGTGCTCCTCGTGGGCCCGCGGGGCCTGGAGGTCCGCCAGGAAGCTGTCGTCAAAGAGGCTGCTCATCGCTCTCCGAGTCTAGGGCGCCCCACTGACAGCCCGCGGCCACCCCGAGAACATCGCCCGTTTCAGCCCCCGACGATCACCCACCCCGCCACCCCCTCACCGTCCAGAACCACCCCACCACGATCAGCAACCACCCCCAGAACCCACTCACCCCACAGCAAAAGCCCCCAAACAGATCGCCACTCTCCACGCACCGCCCCAAGGTCACGAAAATGTATCGGGCATATCGAACATCAACCTTCACAGGGGCCACACGAGTTGGCTACCGTGCCGGACAGGCCGTACGACCCCCACCGGCGAACGTCGCCGGGCCGCACGGCCTCCGCCGAGTCCGGCACGCCCCACGGCGCCCGGAGCCGGGGACCCACCGAACATGGGGTGAATCGGCCGGACTTCCCACCCGGGCCGTAGGGCAACCCTTCCGAACCACCCGCCCGAACCCGACAGCTAACTCGGTAGGCGGAACGTGGAAGGAGTCGCCTCCCTTGGCGTCGCACCGCAAGTCGCGTCCCGCGGGTACGCGCGTAGCAGGCATACGGACCCCCGCCCTCGCCACCGCGGCCCTCACCTCCGTGGCCCTGCTGTCCCAGACGGCCAACGCGAGCCCCTCTTCGGACGACAAGCCGAGCCTCGAAGAGGTCGAGAAGAAGGTCGACGACCTCTACCGCCAGGCGGAGTCGGCGACCGAGAAGTACAACGCGGCCAAAGAGAAGACCGCGAAGCAGCGCAAGCGCGTCGACACCCTCCTCGACGACGTGGCCCAGCGCACCCAGAAGCTGAACGACGCACGCGAGGAACTGGGCCGCAACGCCGCCGCCCAGTACCGCACCGGAGCGGCCGCCCCCGACACGGCGACCTTCCTCCTGGCGGACACCCCGCAGGACTACTTCGACCAGTCCCAGCTGATGGACCGTATGACGGGCCGTCAGAAGGAAGCGGTCGACGAGTACTTCACCCAGCAGTCCGCGACGATGAAGAAGCGCCAGGAGGCCACCCAAAACCTCGAAACGCTCACCGAGTCGCAGAACCACCTGCAAACCGCCAAAACCACGGTCCAGACGAAACTCTCCGACGCCCGCGAACTCCTCTCGAAACTCACGGCCGAGGAAAAGGCCCGCCTGGCCGCGATCGAGAAGCGCAAGCAGGAGGAGGCGGCCCGCAAGGCGGCGGAACTGGCCCGCCAGCAGGCAGAGGCCGAGCGCCAGCGCCAAGAAGAGGCACAGCAACAGGAGAGCGCCGAGACACCGTCCGAGTCAGGCACCTCGGACTCGTCCTCCACGGACTCCTCGTACGCCACCAATGCCGAGAAGGCCCTGGCCTTCTCCCGCTCCCAGATAGGCAAGCCGTACGTCTGGGGCGCCACCGGCCCCGACTCCTACGACTGCTCCGGCCTCACCCAGGCCGCCTGGAAGGCCGCAGGCGTGGACATCCCCCGCGTCACCTACGACCAGGTCAACGCGGGCACCACGGTCTCCCTCGCCAACGCCCAACCCGGCGACCTGATCTTCTTCTACGACGACATCACCCACGTGGGCATCTACATCGGCAACGGCATGATGATCCACGCCCCCAAGCCCGGCGCGTACGTCCGCGAGGAGTCGATCTACTACGACGGAGAGTCATCGATCCACAGCGTGGTACGCCCGGCCTGAGGCGAACGCACCCGCACCCGCGTACGGCGGCAAGGGGACGCGTCGGGGGGTGTCCGCCCGCAGAGTCCGGTGTCAAGAAACGGCACCTCTCGCGCAAGGCCCACCACCGGACCGAGAACGGACACCCCCCGACGCGGCCCCGCCCCCCAACGAACCCGCACGCGCTACGCGAACCCCCACACACCGCAACGGGCCGCCGCAGGCACCTCAGGGGCGCGGGGCTGTGTCGAATGTGCGGCTACCGCCGCGTGGGCGCGACCAGCCCCCACCCACCGAAACAGGCCGCCGCAGGCACCCCCGCCCAACCGCCGGAGGCACCCGCAGGCACCCCCCACCCAACCGCCGGAGGCACCCGGCGTGGCCCGCCCCCAACCCCCACCCCGCTCCCTAGCATCAACCCCATGCCACCCGCCACCACCACCCCCACCCCCACCTCCCCCCTCCTCACCTGGTGGTCGCAACGTCCCCCCGCAGCCGGCGCCGCCGTCATGGCCACCGGCATCCTGTCGGTAGCCCTGAACCAGACGGACCACGAAACCCTGTCCCGGATCGCTCTGGCCCTCGCCTGCGCGTCCTGGCTCGCCCTGGCCGGCGACTTCACCGCACGTCTCCTGTGGGACCGCGCCAGGTGGGTGAATGAGGCAGCCACCCCGGCCGCCCTGACCGCCATCGCCGCGACGACCGTCCTCGGCACCCGCTTCACGACCCTCGGCTGGGAGCCCCTCGCCAAGACCCTCCTGGCATTGGCGGCCCTGCTCTGGCCGGGCTTCCTCATCGCCGTCGTACGCCACTGGCACCCCCGCATGTCCGGCGCGGTGTTCCTGGGCTGCGTGGCCACACAGGGCCTGGCCGTCCTGGGCGCGACACTCGCCGCGAACGAGTCATCGGCATGGCTCGCCCACGCGGCACTCGTACTGTTCTGGCTCGGCCTCGTCCTCTACGTCATCGCCCTGACCCGCTTCGACCTACGGCAAGTGGTCCACGGCGCCGGCGACCACTGGGTGGCGGGCGGCGCCCTCGCCATCTCCGCGCTCGCCGGCTCGAAGCTCATCGCCGCCGACAGCACCCGCCTGTACCTGTGGAACGACGACGACACCAGCGCCCTGCGCAAGGTGACCGTCGCCCTGCTGATCCTCGACCTGGCCTGGTACGCCGCCCTGGCCCTCGCCGAGATCGCCCGGCCACGGCTGCGCTACGACGTACGCCGCTGGGCCACCGTGTTCCCGATGGGCATGACGGCGGCGGCGACACTCTCCGTCGCCACCGCCCTGGACGTCCCGTGGCTCGAGACCCCCGGCGAGGTCCTGCTGTGGATCACGGTGGCGGCATGGCTGGCGGTCAGCGCAGGCGCGCTCTGGGCCTACACCCACCCCGGCCACAGCTCCGTATCCGGAGCCGACGCCACACCAGGAGCCACCCCCGGGACGGACGTCACGTCCACAACACGGCGATGAAGATGTTCGCCATGGTCAGCAGCCCCACCAACCCGAACAGCCGCTTGTCCACCGTCTCCTCGTCCCGCTTCACATACACGAGCCCGAGGATGACGACCAGCAGAGCCAGCTTCACACCGATCTTGATGTTGTTGACGGACTGGTCGTCCGCCTGATTGAGGCCGACGAGGATCACCCCGGTGACCAGCATGGTCAGCGCGCCGTGCAGCATCGCGGGGACGAACCGGGCGGTGCCCTGGCCCATCGCCTTCATCTGGGTGAGGAAACCACCGAGCAGCGCGGCGATACCGATGATGTGCAGGCCGACGAAGAGATGGATGAGTACGTCCATGAAGCCGGAGCCTAATCACCGCCACCCGCCCACCCACCACCCAGCCCCGCCTCCGCCCCCACAGCCACCCCCCTCCCCGCCCCCTGCATATATGCGCCATAGCACCCCGCCACCCCCACGCACCCCCCATTCCCCCACATCGGTCAGCACACAGCGTGAACACAACACCCCGCCCCCGGGATCATGGTCACTTACGGTCATCCCCCGGTCCACTCCCGGCACTTCCGCACAACGCGTTACCGCCCCGACACAACGAGGTTTAGCGTCCTCCACCAGGTGACCGGCTCCCCACCGCCGCCCGGGCCAGGGGCGGCAGTCGGACACCACCGCCGAGAAAAGTCCGGCGGCGGCCCGCTCCCCCTGTGCAGGCCGCCGCCGGACGCGTAACCCGCCCCCGGGCGGCCGTACGTCCGCACCCCCAGGCGCTCGTACGCCCGCCGCTCCCCCCGGGGCGGTCCGCTCCCTCCGGGGACGGTCGTACGGGCCACCGCCTGGCGGACGTACGGGACGAGGCGGTCGTACGAAAGGACGTGCAGTCCACGTGGCAGCGCACCGAAAGCCCCGTCAGCGCTCGGCCGGCGGCACTAAGGCCCGCACGGCATGGACGATCGCCCTGGCGGGCGCGGCGACGGCGACGGGCTTCGACGGGACCGGACACGCGGAGCCGCAGCTGACGCCGGCGCAGGTCAAGGCGAAGGTGGACAAGCTGTACCAGGAGGCGGAGGTCGCGACCGAGAAGTACAACGGCGCGAAGGAGCAGGCGGACGCGGCCGAGCAGCGGGTCAGGTCCCTGCAGGACGAGGCCGCCCGCAGAACGGAGAAGCTCAACTCGGCGCGCGAGGCCCTCGGTTCGATGGCCGCGGCGCAGTACCGCGACGGCGGCCTCGACCCGGCCCTCCAACTGGCGCTCTCCGCCGACCCCGACCGCTACCTCGACGGAGCGGAGTTCGCCGAACGCACCGGCAACCGCCAGGCGGCATCCGTCGCGAGTGTCCGCAGGCAACTGCGCGAGATCGAGCAGCTGCGCGGGGCGGCGCGCATCGAACTGACCTCACTGAAGTCCCGCCAGTCGGAGCTGCGACGGCACAGCGAGACGATCACCGGCAAGCTGGACGACGCCCGCAGCCTGCTCACCCGGCTGACCGCCGAGGAGCGCGCCCGGCTTCAGGCGAACGGCTCGGACCGCGCCGCCCGCTCCTCGACAGGCACCCGCGACACCTTGGCAGCCCCCGGTTCGACCACGGCCCAGGCGCCCAACGCCCGTGCGGCGGCCGCCGTTTCGTACGCCTACTCCAAGCTGGGCAGCCCCTATGTCTGGGGCGCGACCGGCCCGGACGCCTTCGACTGCTCCGGCCTCACCCAGGCCGCGTACCGCTCGGCCGGACTGTCCCTGCCCCGCACGACCTACGCCCAGATCGACACCGGCCGCCGCGTCTCCCGCTCCGAACTGCTCCCGGGCGACCTGGTGTTCTTCTACTCCAGCATCAGCCACGTGGGCCTCTACATCGGCAACGGCCAGATGATCCACGCCCCGAACCCCTCGGCCCCGGTCCGCGTGGCCCCGCTCGACGAGATGCCGTTCACGGGAGCCACGCGGGTGGCATGACCGAACCGACGCCACGTCGCCCCGGCTGAGCCCGGCGCACCGGGCCCGGTCTCACACCAGACGCCGCGCCGTGGCCCACCGCGTCAGCTCATGCCGGTTGGACAACTGGAGCTTCCTCAGCACTGCCGAGACATGGGACTCGACCGTCTTGACGGAGATGAAGAGCTGCTTGGCGATCTCCTTGTACGCGTACCCCCGCGCGATCAGCCGCAGTACCTCCCGCTCGCGCTGGGTCAGCCGGTCCAGGTCCTCGTCCACCGGCGGCGCGTCCGTGGACGCGAAGGCGTCCAGCACGAACCCGGCGAGGCGCGGCGAGAACACCGCGTCGCCGTCCTGGACCCGGAAGATGGAGTCGACGAGATCCGTGCCGGTGATCGTCTTCGTCACATAGCCGCGCGCACCACCCCGGATCACGCCGATGACATCCTCCGCCGCGTCCGAGACGGACAGCGCGAGGAAGCGGACGGGCTGCTCGGCGTCCGCCATCAACGGGGCGCAGCGGCGCAGGACTTCGACCCCGCCGCCACCCGGGAGGTGGACGTCGAGGAGCACGACCTCGGGCCGCGTCGCGGTGATGACCGTGACCGCCTGGTCGACGTCATCGGCCTCCCCGACGACCTCGACGCCGGTCTCCTCGGTCCGGCCGATCTCGGCCTGGACTCCCGTACGGAACATGCGGTGGTCGTCGACGAGGACCACGCGCACGTGCCGCTCGCCCGCGCTCCCGCCGGTCGACTCCACAGGCTCGTTCGCCTCGGTCGGGTCGCTCATGACGTCCTCTCCGCCCTCTCCATCTCCAGCTCGACCTCCGTACCGCCGCCGGGTACCGCCCGGAGCCGGGCCGTACCGCCGTTGCGCTCCATACGGCCGATGATCGATTCTCTGACGCCCATGCGGTCGGCGGGTATCGAGTCGAGGTCGAAGCCCGGACCGCGGTCCCGGACGGACACGAAAACGGTCTTTCCCTCCACCTCGGCGTAGACCTGCACGGCGCCGCCCTCGCCACCGTACTTCGCGGCGTTCACCATCGCCTCGCGCGCGGCCTGCATCTGCGCACCGATTCTCTCGTCGAGCGGGCAGTCGCCGACGACCACGACCTCTATGGGGACGCCGTGCTTGTCCTCGATCTCGGCGGCGTTGCGCCGGACCGCGTCGGCGAGGTTGGCGGGTTCGTCGGCCTCGTCCTTGCCGGTGCCCTCGGGTTTGTAGAGCCAGGTGCGCAGGTCGCGCTCCTGGGCGCGGGCGAGGCGGCGGACCTCGTTCGCGTTCTCCGCGTTGCGCTGAATCAGGGTCAGGGTGTGCAGCACCGAGTCGTGGACGTGCGCGGCGACTTCGGCGCGCTCCTGGGCGCGGATGCGCATCAGGCGCTCCTCGGAGAGGTCCTGTGTCATCCGGACCAGATACGGGCCCGCGAGGAGCGTTATGCCGACGAGGACCGCCAGGGCCGCCTGCAGGACGGAACCGAGGTGGGCGGCTGAGCCCTGCAGGACGAAGATGCCGGAGACGCCGGCCGTGACCAGGACGACGCCGCCCGCGGCGCGCAGCAGAGTGAGCGTGCGCCTACGCCGCCCGACCTCCATCCAGCGGGCCCGGCGGGAGTTGTCCGCCTGACGCCAGACCAGGGCGACGCCCGCGCCGACGAGTACGGCGGGCAGGAGGTAGGCCTTGGCACCGCTGCCCAGGTCCACGCTGCCGACGAAGACCATCGCCACCACGACCATGAGGAGCAGCGCGACGATCTGCCCCTTGTCCGGCTTGCGGGCGACGAGTCTGCGCCGGCCGTCGGCCGCGGTCTCGGTGGTGAAAGGGGACGGCCGCTGCGCGTCGACGCCGCCGACGCCGAGCGGCACGAAGAACCAGAACGCGGCATACAGCAGCGCCCCGAGGCCGTCCGCCATGAACAGGCCGACGAAGACGAGCCGCACCCAGATGACGGGCAGCCCGAGATGCCCGGCGAGCCCCCGCGCCACGCCCCCGAGCCAGCGTCCGTCGCTGCTGCGGTAGAGCTTGCGCGGCGGCCGCGGTTCGGCGAGGGGCGCTGCTGCGGCTTCCGGCATGCCATCGATGTTCACACGGCCGGAGCACCAGGGCATCAGGGTCGACCCCCGATACTCCCCTGATCTTCGAAGTCCGCCGCGTCGAACGCTTCCCCAGACCCCCCTCAGGGACCGATATCAGGGTCCGACCAGGGTCATTCCGACTCCCGCCGAGCCGATCCGCCCGTCACCATGGACACATGACAGATCACCAGCCCGCCGCGGACTCCGTGCCCGAGCCGGACGCCGTGCCCACCGCGGGCACCGCCACCGGCCCGGCACCCGCGAGCGCCGCGGGTGAGGAAGCGGACGCGCTCGCCCCGCCGCAGAGGTTCCGGCGCGACCGGCGGCACAAGATGCTGGCCGGGGTGTGCGCCGGGCTCGGACGGCAGTGCGACATGGACCCGGTGATCTTCCGGATCACCCTCGCCGTCCTCTCCGCGACCGGCGGCATCGGCCTCCTCTTCTACGGCTTCGCCTGGCTCTTCGTCCCGTACGACGACGAGGACGAGAACGAGGTGCGCAAGCTGCTGACGGGCCGCGTCGACGGCCAGGCGCTGACGGCCGTGCTGTTCGCGCTGGTCGGCTGCGGTGTGTTCCTGACGCTGCTGAAGAACGGCGGGGTGCTGACCTTCGCCGTAGTCCTCTCCCTCCTCCTCGCAGGCGCCGGCTACTGGTCCCGGCACCGCAGCACCCCCGACCCCGACCCCCTCGCCGCCCAGACCGTCGCCGACGCCCCGCCGGAGGCCCAGGCCCCACCGGTCCCCGCCGCCTACCCCTCCTGGTGGCGCGACCCCATCGTCAAGGACGGCACCCACGAGGGCGGCACCGGCTACCTCTGGGGCCCCCGCGACTCCCGCGACCGCGACATCGCGGCGGCCGTCAACATCGGCCTCGGCACCTGGAGCAGCCGCGGCGACATACGCCCACGCCGCCCCCCACAGCCCAAGCCACGCGGCCCACGCTCGATCGGCGGCTGGGTGTTCCTGCTGGCCCTCCTCGCGGGCGCCCTCGGTACGAACGCGACCTGGGAGGACCACGCGCTCGGCACCAGCCTGCAGACCGGCCTGGCCTGCGCGCTGCTCGTCCTCGGCCTGGGCATAGCGGTCAGCGCGTTCCTGGGCCGCACGGGAGCGGGCTCCATATTCCTGGCGATCATCACCGCGGGCCTCCTGGCCGCCTCGGCCGCGCTGCCCAAGGACATCAGCACCCACTGGGTCGAGCGGAACTGGCGACCCACAGCCACGGCAGACGTCCAACCGCAGTACGACGTCGGCGCCGGCGTCGGCACCCTGGACCTGACCCGCCTGACCATCACCGAGGACCAAACCCTGACCACCAGAGCCGACGTCGGCGTGGGCCGGCTGAAGGTGATCGTCCCCAAGGACGTGACCGTGCAGCTGAGCATCGACGTAGGGGTGGGGGACATCCAGCTACCGGGCGACGACAAGCAGGACGTGGACGTGGCCCCGGGCAAACACAAGGAGCTGACCCTGACCCCGCCCGCGGGCACCAAGGAGGCAGGCACGCTGGACCTCGACCTGAGCGTCGGCGTGGGACAGGCGGAGGTGAGCCGTGCTTCATCATGAGTTCCAGCCCGGCAGGCTGGTCGCCGGCACTTTCCTGACCCTCGCGGGCATCATCTACGCCGGGGACGCGGGCGGCGCCTGGGAGACGCCATGGTTCGTGGTGATCCCCATAGTCGTGGGCGGCCTGTGCCTGGCAGGCGCGGTGGGAGTGCTGACCCGAGGCATACGCAGACGCCGCGCAGCCGAGCCCTCGCCCCTCACTGACTACCGATAGCCCCCCAACCGCTGCCGTCGCCGCGCGCGCAGCGCCGCGTCCACGGACAACATGGGGGCACCCGCGAGCACGAGGGGCAGCCAGGCCATCAGATAGGCGAGGTCATTGCCGTAGTAGTACGGATCGGAGGCCCAGCTCACCGTCAGCCACAGACTCAGCGAGATAAGCGCCCCACCCAGCGCCGCCAGACGAGCGAGCAGCCCGATCAAGGTGCCGATACCAACCGCCAGCTCACCCAAGGCGATGGCGTAGCCAAATCCCACGGGACTCTCCAGCGCCATGTCGACCATGGCCGGAATGGCCGACGAGTCCCGCACAGCACGCATCATGTCGCCTACCGAGCCCGCCCCGGCGTCCTTCATGAAGGCACTGTCGGTGAGCTTGTCCAGTCCGGCGTAAATAAAGGTGACGCCGAGAAAGACGCGAAGCGGAAGCAGTGCATACCGGGAAGCGGTATCCCGCCAGTTCCGCTCGCCATCAAGGTAAGGGCTGCGCGTGTCCGAATGCATACCGTGAGTCATCGCCCGTAGCCGCCTCTCGCCCGCCGTGCCGTGACCCCTCAAAAGACGATACGTAAGCAGTGACTGCGCCGCTCACCTCTCGCCGCCCGTATTCTCCGACCAGCCCCGCCCCGAGGGAACCCCCCGTCACACCGGTCAGACGACCGGCGCACCCCACAAGCCCGCAGCCGCGTACGGCGGCAAGGGGACGCGTCGGGGGGTGTCCGCCCGCAGAGTCCGGTGTCAAGAAACAGCACCTCCCGCGCAAGGCCCACCACCGGACCGAGGACGGACACCCCCCGACGCGTCCCCGACCCACAACGAACCCGCACGCGCTACGCGAACCCCCACCGGACAGCAACGGGCCGCCGCAGGCACCTCAGGGGCGCGGGGCTGTGTCGAATGTGCGGCTACCGCCGCGTGGGCGCGACCACCCCCCACCCACCGAAACAGGCCGCCGCAGGCACCCCCGCCCAACCGCCGAGACAGGCCGCCGCAGGCATCCCCGCTCAACCCCCAGAGGCACCCGCAGGCACCCGCAGGCACCCGCGCCCAACCGCCGCAGGCACCCACAGGCACCCCCCGACCAACCGCCGGAGGCACCCGTCACTCGGTCACATCAATCGAGTACCGCCCCGTCTCCACCCCCGCCGCGGTAACCACCTGCACCTCCACCCGCCCCGGCTCCACATCCGCAGGAACCGGCACCCTCAGCACGGCATCCGTCGGATTGCTGAACCCCCCGTTCACCGGCACCAACGGCACATGCACATGCACCGCCCCGATCCGCACCACCATCCGCGACAACCGGTCCGCCCCCTGCGCCCCGGGCGGCACGAACCCGGCCCCCCGGATCTCGATGTCGTCCCCGGTCCGGATCGGCCCGTCCAGGTCGCCGGCCTCCCGAGCCCGCACCACCGAGAGGATCACCGGCCGACCCCCCTCCGCATACTTTCCGGCCAGATAGGTAGCCGCCGAGATCAGCACCACCACCGCCAGCCCCCACGGCAGATCGGGCAACTGATCCGGCCGCCGAGCCAGCCGCACCGCCGCGAACAGCAGCGCCACCCCACCGATCACGACGTACTGGATGTCCGCGAACGTCCCCCGCCCCGCGTCATCCGTCAGCAGATCCGCCGCCCGGGGCCGATGAGCCCGCACCTTCTGCAGGCGCTGCCCGAGCACCCGCACCCCCACGACCCGCCGCACCAGCACCGCGATCGCACAGACCACGGCGAGCACGGTCACCACACCGGCACCCCGCCCGAGTTCGAGACCGGCGATCAACGCATCGCGGTCGCGGTGCCCGGACGCCGCCGCCAGCCGCCCCACCAGCACGAGCACGGCGTATGCCACGAACAGCACCCACGCCCCGGCCACCGCACGCGACGTGGAGAGCCGATTGTCCTCACCGATGACCGGCGCCAGCGCCCCGCCCCGCGCCCGGTGGAACCACGACGCCGCCGTGAGCGCCCCGGCCGTCACCAGCGCCGCCAGCAGCCCGGCCGTACGCGCCGACGTCCACCCCGCGCCGATCGCCGTGAGCGCCTGCACCAGCAGCAGCGCCACGACCAGACCCCAGACGACACAGGTCGTACGCCACCACAGCCGCGTCAGCCACGCCTCCCCCTCGGCGCGCCCCCGCTCGGCGACGAGTTCCGCCGACTGCGTCAACTCCTCGGAGACCCACTGCCGGGAGGCCGAGGCCGAGTGGGCCACCGCAGCCGGCAGCCCTTGTCCGGCCGCGAACTCGTCCCGCTTCAGCAGGAACTCGGCGACCGCGCGCCGATGCCCCGCACGCGCCCCGTGCGGACAGTCCCCGCAGGTACAGCCACCCCCATGCGCGCCCCATGCCGCGCTGCCCTGCCCAGCCTCCTGCACCGCCACGCCCGACGCCCGCCTTCCGTAAACCCTCACGACCTGGTGCCCCAGCGACCAGATGACCTCATGGCCTCATGGCCTTATAGCCGCACGACCCCACGACCGGCACCCGGATCTCACATACCGGCCATCGCAGATTGCGAGCGCCGGCCACACCACCGACAACCCGCGTGCAACTCCCTTATGACGACAGCGAATTGTGCCGCATGCCATCCGCTCCACCATCCGCTCCCCACCCCGCCATCCCGGTCGCCGCGGGTGATGAGAGGGCCGCCCCGTATTGACCCGGCTGCGAGAATTTCCCTATGGCCGAGATCATCCAGCGCGACGGGACCTGGGCCTTCGACGGCACAACGGTCCGGATCACGCCGGGACTCCACCGCTCCGTGCCACTGTTCCGGCAGACGTACGGAGAGATCGCCGTCCCCCTCGAAGCCGTCGCGAGCATCGTCTTCGAGCCCGAGCGCAAGCGCGGACGGCTGCGGATGCGGCTGCGCGAGGGCGCGGACCCGCTGCTCCAGGCGACCGGCGGCCGACTGCCCGACACGGCGGATCCGTACCGGCTGACGGTGGACGTCGATCGTTCCGGGGTCGCCGAGTACATCGCCGAGGAGATCCGCCGGGCACTGCTCCTGGACCAGATCCCCAAGGAACCGACCAAGGCCTATCTCCTCCCCGGCCCACCGGTCCCCGTCTCCGTCCGTTCCTCCGACGGCACGGTCTCCTTCGACGGCAGCCAGGTGCGGATCGACTGGTCCGACACCTCCGACCGGGTCAAACGGGCGACCGGCCCGCGCATCATCGACGTCGGCGACCTCGTCCAGGTCGAGTGGCTGCCCAATTCCGGTCACGAGGACGGCTTCCTGCGCTTCATGACCCGCGGGACGGTGTTCTCGGAACTACCGCCGGAGAAGGACCCTTACGCCCTGGACCTGTGGGGCAGCGCGCGCCGCGACCTGCTGACCGCCCTGGTCGCCACCGCGGTCACCGCCCGCCTGCCGCACCCGTCCACCCGTCCCGGCGTAGACGCCACCGACCGCGCCCGGCTGACGGCGTCCGTCCCCTCCCAGGCCGCCGATCACCACGACGTACTCCTGCGCAGGCTGCGCGGAGTTGGGCGAGCTGCACCGGGACGGGGTACTCACGGACGAGGAGTTCGCGATGACGAAGGCGGTAGTCCTCCAAGGCTTCTGACCCGCAGCCCCCGCCCCTCTGAACCCGCTCCCCCACCCAGCCCCCTCGGCCCCACCGCCTCCAAACCCGTCACCGCCCCCAGACCCGTCAGCTGAGCAGATCCGGCTCACTCCGACTGACGTCCTGCCACAACGGCTGATAGTTGATCCACGCCACCAGATCCCCGCCCAGCTGCTCCCGCGTGGCCACCGCCTGCCGATGGTCGATGAGAACCGGTCGCCCCGCCGCCTTGGCGGTCAGCTGCACCTGGCAGGACCGTTCCATGGACAGGAACCACCAGGCCGCCGCGTCCACGGAGTCGCCGACGGTGAGCAGCCCGTGGTTGCGCAGGACGAGGGCCTTGTGGGAGCCGAGCGCGGTCGCGATCCGGCGGCCCTCCTGGGCGTCGACGGCCACGCCCGAGTAGCTGTCGTAGAGCGCGTGGTCCTCGTAGAAGGCGCAGCTCTCCTGTGTGATCGGGTCGAGCAGCTCACCCAGCGCCGCGAGCGCCCGGCCGTGCACGGAGTGGCAGTGGGCGACGGCGACGACGTCCGGGCGGGCGGCATGCACCTGGGAGTGCACGGTGAAGGCGGCCTGGTTGACGTGGTACCGGCCCTCGATCACCTGCCCCTCGGAGTTGGCGAGGACCAGGTCGCCGACGGTGACGTGCTTGAACGGCATCCCGAATGGGTTCACCCAGAAGCAGTCGCTGAACTCGGGATCGCGCGCGGTGATGTGCCCGGAGACCCCGTCCTCGAACCCGAGCCGCCCGAAGATCCGCAGCGCGCCCGCGAGCCGTTCCTTGCGATGCCGGCGCTCGTCCTCGACCGAGTCGTGCATCGGCGGCATCGCGAACTGCAACCGGTCGGTCGGCAGCGGCGAGGGCGGTATGGGCCCGAGGGGCGTCCCGTGCATGTGTCCTCCCGCACTGGGGTGCTTACGGGGCGGAAGTTACCGCCGGTCAGCGCAGGAGAACAGAGATGTTCTGTAAAGATCCCGCCCTCGTCACGGCCTCCTCACGTCCCCCGGGGCCGTGGATACCGGACAGCGGATGTCCGGTATCGGCGCCACACTCGCCGTATGACAGTGAACTGGGCAGGCTTCACCGAGGCCGAACCGGACCTCGCCCGCACCGCCGAGGAGCGCTTCGGCGCCTTCACCCACCACGTTCTCGCCACCCTCCGCAAGGACGGCTCCCCGCGCACCACCGGCCTGGAGGTCCGTTTCCTGAACGGCGAGCTGTGGCTCGGCATGATGCCGAACTCGCTCAAGGCCCTCGACCTGCGCCGCGACCCGCGCTTCGCGCTCCAGGCGAACCCCGGGGAGGGGCAGTCCATGGGTGGTGGTGATGTACGGATCTCCGGGCGGGCGATCGAGGTCGAGGACCCGGAGCTGAAGGCAGCGTACGGCGAAGAGGTGGAACCGCCGGAGCCGTTCCACCTCTTCCGTGCCGAGCTCACGGAGGTCGTGAGGACCTACGTGGAGGACGACAAGTACCTCGTCGTCCAGGTCTGGCAGCCCGGCGAGCCCGTGCGCACGATCAAGCGCACCTAGGGGGCGCCTCACTCTTCCGTGCGTCCTACTCCCACTCGATCGTCCCCGGCGGCTTCGAGGTCACGTCGAGGACGACGCGGTTGACGTCCTTCACCTCGTTGGTGATCCGGGTCGAGATCTTCGCCAGGACGTCGTACGGCAGCCGCGACCAGTCGGCGGTCATGGCGTCCTCGCTGGACACGGGCCGCAGGACGATCGGGTGGCCGTAGGTCCGTCCGTCACCCTGCACACCCACGCTGCGGACGTCCGCGAGCAGGACGACGGGGCACTGCCAGATCTCGCGGTCGAGGCCGGCCGCCGTCAGCTCCTCGCGGGCGATGGCGTCGGCCTCGCGGAGGAGGTCGAGACGCTCCTTCGTGACGTCGCCGACGATCCGGATGCCCAGGCCGGGACCCGGGAACGGCTGACGCTGGACGATCTCCTCGGGCAGGCCGAGCTCCTGGCCGACCATCCGGACCTCGTCCTTGAACAGCTTGCGGAGCGGCTCGATGAGCTTGAATTCGAGGTCTTCCGGCAGCCCGCCGACGTTGTGGTGGGACTTGATGTTCGCCGTGCCGGTGCCGCCACCGGACTCGACCACGTCGGGGTAGAGGGTCCCCTGGACGAGGAACTCCACCGCCGGACCCTCGTCCGCGATGATCTCGGCCTGCGCCTGCTCGAAGACCCGGATGAACTCGCGGCCGATGATCTTCCGCTTCTCCTCGGGGTCGCTGACCCCGGCGAGCGCCTTGAGGAACCGCTCCTCTGCGTCCACGACCTTCAGCTGGACGCCGGTCGCGGCCACGAAGTCCTTCTCGACCTGCTCGGTCTCGCCCTTGCGCATCAGGCCGTGGTCGACATAGACGCAGGTCAGCTGGGAGCCGATGGCCTTCTGGACGAGCGCGGCGGCCACGGCGGAGTCGACGCCGCCGGACAGGCCGCAGATGGCGCGCTTGTCGCCGACCTGCTCGCGGATGGCGGCGACCTGCTCGTCGATGACGTTGCCGGTCGTCCAGTCCGGCTTGAGGCCCGCGCCGCGGTACAGGAAGTGCTCCAGCACCTGCTGGCCGTGCGTGGAGTGCATGACCTCGGGGTGGTACTGGACGCCGTACAGCTTCGCCTCGTCGTTCTCGAAGGCGGCGACCGGGACGACGTCGGTGGAAGCCGTCACGGAGAAACCCTCGGGGGCGGCGGAGCAGGCGTCGCCGTGCGACATCCACACATGCTGCTCGGCCGGGGTGCCCTCGAAGAGGGTGGAGGACGACTTCGACACGTGCAGATCCGTACGGCCGTACTCGCGCGCACCGGTGTTGTCGACGGTCCCGCCCAGGCTCTGCGCCATGAGCTGGAAGCCGTAGCACATGCCGAAGACGGGGACGCCGGCCTCGAAGAGTGCGCGGTCGATACGGGGGGCGCCCTCCTCGTACACGGACGAGGGGCCGCCGGAGAGGATGATCGCCGCCGGGTTCTTGGCGAGCATGTCGGCGACCGGCATGGTGCTCGGCACGATCTCGCTGTAGACCCGGGCCTCGCGGACGCGACGGGCGATGAGCTGGGCGTACTGCGCACCGAAGTCGACGACCAGGACGGTGTCGGTGGCGGCGGCGGGGTTCGCTGATGACACGGGTTGCCTTCCGGCGGTGAGCGAGGTGTGTGTGAGGCCGAGTCTACCGGGCTCGGCGGAGGCCCCCCGGGGCCGAAGCCCGTCTCACGATCCGAACCGTCTTGGACACCCCCGGAAGGCACGGCATACTGACCCCATGCTCACGCACCCGACCTTCCTCTTTACCTATGGCAACCGGCCCACCGGCTGCCATGGTCGTGCTGCTTGAGCAACTGACAAGCGACTTCCCAGGCGCCCCGGGCCGACAAGGTCCGGGGCGCCTGGCGTTTTCCGGATCCTGTCGCTCCGGGGCACCGCACCCGTCCAGCACCATCCAGCCCCATCCAGCGAGGAGCCCCCGAGATGACCGCCACCGCAGCAGAGAAGAGTGGCGCGCACACCACCGAGGCCGTCGGCGTGATCACCGGCGCCCGTGAACGCATCGACGCCCTCGACGACCGGATCATCGGCCTGATCCAGGAACGGATGGCCGTCTCGGCGGTGATCCAGGAGGCGCGGATCACCTCGGGCGGCCGGCGCGTGAACCTCTCCCGTGAGATGGAGATCCTCAACCACTACAGCGAGGCGCTCGGCAAGCCCGGCACCTCGCTGGCGATGACGCTGCTGGAACTGTGCCGCGGCAGGATCTGAATCCACGTTCCGGGGACAGACGTACGCATCCCCTCTCACCCGGACGGAGCGTGACGCCTCCCGGACCCCTTCGTTGGTACCGGTGTCCGCGCCAGCCAGGGGCGGGCCCGAACGAACCACGCGTGGCTCGCTGGAGCGATGAGGTGTACGGATCGTGCCGTACACCGTGGGACCTCGCTCCGGGAAAGTGACCGGACGGCAGGGGACAGCAGCCCGGTCACCCAAGAGAAGGTCGGCTCCGGGGACGCCCGGGGCCGACCGGCGGGAAGGGCAAGAAGGAGTACGACGCCCGAGAAGGAGTACAAGGCGGGGTCGAGCGGTTGCGGCGACCGCGGCCGTCCAGCACGATGCGTAAAAAGCTCCTCGTCCCACCGCGCCGCCGGGCGCGCCCCAGAACCCCGCCGAACACAACTGCATCGTCTCAGCCCTGCTGGTACCCGCGAAGTGCCCTGTCGCAGCCGTGCACTGACGCACCGCCAGAGGTCGAGACCCCCGATGGACCACAACCAGCGGCGCAACCCCCCGGCGCCGCTTCCCAGGCACCGACGCTGCCCTGACGTCGGTGCTGACGAAAGAAGGGCCCCGCGGCTCCGTCCCGCGGGGCCCTTCTCATGCCGCCCCATGCTTGTCGGGCTAAGGCACCGTCAGGTGCGCGAGACAGTGCCGCACTCCTCGTCGGCCCCGTCCAGACCCCTGCTGCGGTCGTAGGGGTCGACCACCGCGCCGGAGGGCTCGGAGGTGGCGTTCAGGTCGGCCTGGAACATCGGATGGATGAACCCGTCACCCGTCCGGCAGGAGTCGTTGCCGATCTCACTGCCGACGTCCTGCAGCCAGATGCGTCCCTCGGTGGCCTGGAACCTGGCGGGATCCACGACGTGCACCTGGACGGCCCGCCGGACGATCGTGCGCGCGACCTCCCCACCGCCGTCGGTCTTGGCCAACGGGTACACGAAGGTGTAGTCGGCTCGGATCAGCACCCGTCCGCCCTCGTCTTCGTCCTGTTCGACCGTCGTACGGCCCCGTACCTTCACCTCGTCGCCCACGAGCTCGACCTCGTCGGGATCGAAGCGGGTGAAGGTCCACTTGGGGTCGTTCTCGGCGGTGGGCTTGCGCAGGCCCGCCCGCAGCTCGGCGAGGTACTCCGTCTCCAGCGGGTCGACGACCGCCAGCGCCGTCTTCGGCTCGGCGCCGTACAGCACCTCGCGGTCGAGGTTGGAGGCGACGAGGAACTCCTTCGTCAGCCGCAGGGCCGTCTCGATCCGTGCGGCGGACACTCCGCCCATCGCCTTGGCCTTCGGCAGCTCGATGGCGTCGGCCCCGGAGGCCCAGCGCTGGGCCGGCGAGCCGGCGAAGGGGCGGGCTCGGGTGGCGGTGTCCGCGGCGGCGGAGGGCGGGGCGGTCGGGGCGGCGGTCTCCGCGGGGAGCGGCGAGGCACCGACGGCCTCGGCCTCCCCCGCCGTACCGAACGGGTCGCCGGGGATCAGTGACGGCCGCACCGCCACGACGGCCACGGCGATGGCGAGGGACACCCCGAGGAGCGCCCACAGCCGGCGGCGCCGGGTGGCCCGCCCGTTCATCTCCTGCCAGGCGGGTCCGGTGCGCCAGCCTTCGGGCACCTCTCCGCGCGCCTCCTGCTGCCGCAGCCGCTCGGTGACCATCCGGGCTCGGGCGGACGGCTCCTTCGGGGCGGAGGCGGAGGCCTGCTCGGCGTCCTTGACGAACTTCTCCCAGGCCTCGTCCGATATGGACGAGCCGTCGGACGGCTTGTCGGTCACGGCGGCGTGCGCTTTCTCTCAGGGGCTGTCGGCCGGCTGAGCGTACGTCAGGTCGGGCCCGTTGATCACAGCTCCCCAGGTGTGTGACGCAGGACACATAAGAAACCTGTTAGTGAAGGCACAACCATTCACAGCCGTCACTGATCAAACCCTGCGAATCAAGGGCCACACCCGCGCCCCACACGCGGAGGCCTCCCTAACACGCGTGCTGCGTTGTCGCAGCGCTCCGGACTTTCGAGGTCTTCATGAAGCTTCGCCGTGCCCTGGCCGCCGCGGCCACGACGGCCGTCATAGCGCCGATCACGCTGCTGTCCGCGCCGGCCGCGTTCGCCACGGACGAGACCCCGGCGCCGACGGTGTCGGAGAGCACCCCGGCTGTCGAGACGCCGGACCCGACGAACGAGGAAACCACGCCGGCCACCGAAGAGCCGACGCCCACGCAGGACGACACCACGCCGGCCACCGAAGAGCCGACGCCCACCGAGGACCCGACCGCGCCGGCGACCGAGGAGCCGACGCCCACCGAGGAGCCCACGTCCTCCACCTCGCCGTCGCCGAGCGCCAGCGAGAGCGCCCCCGAGGAGGAGGTCGACTTCTGCGAGGACGCCGACGAGGAGTCGGTCGGCCTCAGCGAGGACCTGCACAGCGGTCTGTCGGGCCTGCCCGAGACGATCGTCGCCGGCAGCGGCTGGACCAACTTCTCGTTCGACGTCTCCAACTCCGGTGACCAGGACATCAAGAACATCAAGCCGCTGATCGGCGTCGCCGCGGTCGGCTGGGACGAGGTCGACTACTCCGGCCAGATCAAGGTCCAGGTCTTCAACAAGGAGACCGGCAGCTGGCAGACGCTCGCGGACGCCGCCGGTGAGGGCGCGACCTTCACCGCGTTCGCGCTCGACGCCGGCCAGTCGACCTCGTTCAAGCTGCGGCTGAGCGTCAGCGGCAAGGTGCCGGACGCCATTGGTATCACCGGCGGCTTCGCGCAGTACTCGGACGCGGACGGCTGCTGGCTCGCCGACGACCCGAACGGCTGGATCTACTTCTTCGACATCCTCGCCGCGGGCTCCGACCCGGGCAAGCCGGACGACGCCAAGCCGCAGACCGGTGGCCAGACCCCGATCTCCGACGTCAACGAGGTCGACGTCGACGGCTCGCTCGCCGAGACCGGCTCCAGCTCCGGCCTGCCGATCATCGCCACCGTCGGTGGCGTCGCCATTGTCGCCGGTGCCGGCGTCATGTTCGCGATGAAGCGTCGTCGGACCGGTGCCGCGGCGTAAGTCTCAGCAAGGCTCTACGCACAACGGAGAAGGACCTGCGCTCGGAGGGGGGCGCAGGTCCTTCTCCGTTGTGCGTCCGACGTTCGTCGTTCGGCCGCGTCGGCTACTTCTTCGGCGGCACCGCCGGCATCCCCAGGAACGGCAGCCGCAACGCCCCGAACGCCTCCGCCGGGACCGCCGGGGACTGCGGCTCGACCGGCTTCAGGCGTTCGTACGCCGCCCCCTGCGCCGGGCGCGGATCGGCCTCGCCCTTGTTGGGCCAGTACGACATCGCCCGCTCGGCCTGTGCCGTGATCGTCAGGGACGGGTTGACGCCGAGGTTGGCCGAGACCGCCGCTCCGTCGACGACCGAGATGCCGGGGTGGCCGTAGAGGCGGTGGTACGGGTCGATGACGCCGGTCTCGGGTGAGTCGCCGATCGGGCAGCCGCCGAGGAAGTGGGCGGTGAGGGGGGTGCCCATCAGTTCGCCGACGTTGGAGCCGGCGAAGCCGTTGATGTCGGCGGCGATCGACGAGGCGGCCTCCGAAGCCGCCTTGATCTGCTTGGGGTTGGGGGCGCCGTGGCCCTGGCGGGCCGTCAGCAGGCCCTTTCCGACGCCGTCCGGTTTCAGGTACGTCGTCAGGGAGTTGTCCAGCGACTGCATCACCAGGCCGATGATGGTCCGCTCCGACCAGCGGCGGTTGGAGAGGGAGCGCAGGACCAGCAGGGGGTGGCGGGCCGCGTTCGCCAGCCAGGCGCCGACCCGCGAGCGACCCTCCGCGTAGGGGACCTGGAGGATCGACAGGCCGCCCATCGAGTTGGAGCCCTTGCCGTAGCGGACCGGCTCGATGTGGGTGTTGGCGTCGGGGTGGATGGACGACGTGATGGCGACTCCGCGCGTGAAGTCGACCTTCGTCTCGCCCGTCACCTTGCGGTAGCGCCGGTTGTCGGTCTGCGCGCCGACCAGGGCCTCCGAGTTGGTGCGGGTCAGCTCGCCCAGCTTCGCCGACACGTACGGCAGTTGGCCGCCCGCCTTCATGCGGTGCAGCAGGGTCTGGGTGCCGTACGTACCCGCCGCGATCACCACCCGGCGGGCCTTGAACAGCCTGCCCCCGCCCTTCTTCCCGCGGTCGGTCGGCAGGGTCGCCACCGCGTAGCCGCCCTGCGAGTCGTCCGTGACGGAGACGACCGTCGTCAGGGGGTGGACGACCGCGCCGGCCTTCTCGGCCAGGTAGAGGTAGTTCTCGTTGAGGGTGTTCTTCGCGCCGTGGCGGCAGCCGGTCATGCACTCGCCGCACTCCGTGCACGCCTTGCGCGCCGGGCCCGCCCCGCCGAAGTACGGGTCGGACACCTCCTGGCCGGGCGTGGCCCGCGACTCCCCCTCGGCGTCCTTGCCGTCGCCGAAGAAGACGCCGACCGGCGCCATGTGGAAGCTGTCGCCGACGCCCATCCGCTCGGCGGCCGCCTTGAGGTGGACGTCGGACGGGGTCATCGTCGGGTTGAGCCGTACGCCGAGCATGCGCTGCGCCTGGTCGTAGTACGGCTTCAGCTCCTCCTGCCAGTCGGTGATGTCACGCCACTGGGGGTCGTCGAAGAAGGCCTTCGGCGGTACGTAGAGGGTGTTGGCGTAGTTGAGGGAGCCGCCGCCCACGCCCGCCCCCGCGAGGACCATGACGTTGCCCAGCAGGTGGATGCGCTGGATGCCGTACATGCCGAGCTTGGGGGCCCAGAGGTAGTTCTTGAGGTCCCAGGAGTTCCTCGGGAGGGTCTCGCGAGTCCAGCGGCGGCCGGCCTCCAGGACGCCTACGCGGTAGCCCTTCTCGGTCAGGCGCAGGGCGGTGACGGAACCGCCGAAGCCCGAACCGACGACGATGACGTCATAGTCGTATCCGTCGTATCCGTCGTGGCCGGAGCCGTCGTCCTGCTTCTGGGCAGAGTTCTCCTGTGACACGTGCTCTCCTCGTTGAAAGCGGTGGTGCGGCGGGCTCGGAAGCCGGGCCCTAGCGGAAGCGGAACGCCTTCATCAGCCGCAGGCTCCTGCTCATGAACTGCGCGTACTTCTCGTCGTCCATCCCCAGCGACGGCGCCATCGGCAGCAGCCGCTGCTGGGCGACCGTCTGGGCCTCCGTGTACTTGAGGATGCCCTCGGAGCCGTGGCGGCGGCCGAGGCCGGAGTCCTTCATACCGCCCATGGGCGACTGGACGCTGCCGTAGGCGGGGGCGTAGCCCTCGTTGACGTTGACCGTGCCGGTGCGCAGGCGGGCGGCGACCGCGCGGCCGCGGCTGCCGTCCTTCGTCCAGACGGAGGAGTTGAGGCCGTACGGCGTGGAGTTGGCGTGTTCGATCGCCTCGTCCTCGGTCTTGAAACGGTAGATGGAGACGACCGGGCCGAAGGTCTCCTCGGCGCAGACGCTCATCTCCGGCTCGACGCCGTCGAGGATGGTCGGCTCGAAGAAGTACGGGCCGATGTCGGGACGGGCCGTGCCGCCGGCGACGACCTTCGCGCCCTTCGCCACGGCCTCCTCGACGTGCCGGGTGACCGTCTCCAGCTGGCGCTCGCCGACCAGGGAGCCCATGTCGGCGCCGTACGCGAGGGACTTGCCCAGCCGCATCGCCTTGGTGCGGGCGGCGAAGCGCTCGACGAAGGCGTCCGCGACGGACTCGTGGACGTACAGCCGCTCGATGGAGATGCACAGCTGGCCCGCGGAGGAGAAGCAGGCGCGGACGGCGCCCGCGGCGGCCTTCTCCACGTCGGCGTCCTCCAGGACCAGCATCGCGTTCTTGCCGCCGAGTTCGAGGGAGACGCCGATCAGGCGAGCGGCGGCACCCTGGGCGACCTCGCGGCCGGTGCGGGTGGAACCGGTGAAGGAGACGTAGTCGGCGTGCTTGACGACCTCGGGGCCGACGACCGGGCCCTCGCCGAGGACGACCTGGAAGACGTCGGCGGGCAGACCGGCCTCGATGAGCAGGTCACGGGCCCACAGGGCGGTCAGGCAGGTCTCCGTGTCCGGCTTCATGACGACCGCGTTGCCCGTGACGAACGCCGGGAGCGCGTCGCCGACGGACAGCTCCAGGGGGTAGTTCCAGGGGGCTATCTGACCGACGACGCCGCGCGGGTGGCGCAGTTCGGTGACGCGGGTGAGCGTGGGCATGGCGCCCGCGTGCCGCTTCGGCTTGAGGTAGGCGGGTGCCTTACGGCCGTAATGGCGGGCCGCGACGGCTACGGCCTGCACCTCCTCGTGGGCATGCAGACGGGCCTTGCCGGTCTCCAGCTGGATGAGGTCCAGAACCTCGGCCTGGCGTTCGAGCATCAGGTCGTGGAAGCGGAGCAGGACGGCGGCGCGCTGCCGTACGGGCACCTGCGCCCAGACGGCCTGGGCCGTGCGGGCCGCCTCGAAGGCCTTCTGCACGTCCTCGGGCGTGGATTCGGGCAGGTCGGCCAGCTTCTCGCCGGTGAACGGCGTGTGGTTGGCGGTACGACCGGAGCCGACCACGCCCTTGGTGAGCTGGGCCACCAGCTCGGGGGTGACCACGTCGGCTGCGGTACGGGCGCCCTCCGGGGCGGGGGCGAGGGGGTTCGTGCCGGTCTTGGCCGGGGCCTGCGCGTCCGTCATGAGGCGCAGGGTATGCCGGAGGGCCGGGCTTTGTGTACCCGTCGGTAACGGGGATTCACCGAGTGCTCACATGACGCCAGTGTCCACTGGCAACAAACGCGCTGATCAGGAGGTTGCCGAGTCGGTGGCGAGTCACTCGATCTCGAGTCGGTCACGGGCGCCCTTGAAGACCGCGGTGCCTTCCTTCTCCCTCGCCGTTCCCTTGGGCATCCTGACGCGGAGTGCGTACAGGCGCGCGTCGTCGGTCATGACGAACAGCTCCATCACCCGGGTCGGGACGTCGCCGTCCTCGTAGGTGGTGTCGGCCAGGACGGCGTCGTAGCCCTGGAAGCTGGTGTCGGTGTACTGGGTGGAGGCCTTGGCGTCCGTCAGTTTCCAGTAACCGGACTGCATGGCCGCCTGGCTCTTGAGCGGCGCGGAGACCTTGTCCCACCGGGTGAGCCGGACGCTGACGCGGTCGCCCTCGTAGATCACGAGCCGGGGCTGGTCGGTCGGGCTGCCCTGGCGGTGGAACAGTTCGTACCGGCTCGGCACGGAGAGGACAGCGTTCAGCTTCCCCTCCCGGTGGCTGGTCCAGGTGAGGGCGGTGGGGCTCGGGGTGGGAGTGGCCGCCGGGGCGAGGGGAGCGGTGTGGACGGGGTTCATCACCTTGCCGTCGTCGTCCTTGTCGACGAGGAAGGAGGAGGTGGTGAACCAGGTGCCGCCGACCAGGAGGACGCCGAGGAGGGCGACCGGGACGGGGCGCAGCAGCCGGGAGCGGAGCTGGGACTTGGAGGCTGCGGAGGGAGTGGAGAGGGCGGAGGGAGCGGAGGGGGTGGCCGCCTCTTCGTCAGAGGTTCCCTTGGTGGCTTCGGATACCGGCTCGGGTTTCGGCTCGGGCGCGGCTTCCGAACTCGACTCTGCTTTCCGCTCGGGCGCGGCTTCCGAGCTCGACTCGGATATCGGCTCGGGCCCCGGCCCATCCGTCTCTCCGGATGCCGCCCCGCCCTTCAGCCGTACCGTCCCCGAATCCTCCGCGAACTCCAGCAGCCCCGAAGCATCCTGTGGCCCCGCCCCTGCCGAACCCCCGGAGGGAACCGGCACCGGCCACCCCTCCGCCACCGCCTCCAGCACCGCCCCGACCTCGTCCGCGCCGGGCCGCCGCTCGGGGTCCTTCACCAGCAGCCGCACGATCAGCGACCCCAGCGGACCCGCCTGCTTGGGCTCGGGCGGGTCCGCGGCGAGGATCGCGGCGAGCGTGGACTCCAGGGTCGTACGGCGGAAGGGGGACCAGCCCTCCACGGCCGCGTACAGGAGCACGCCCAGGGACCACAGGTCGGAGGCGGGGCCGGCGCCGCGGCCGGACATCCGCTCGGGGGCGATGAACTCCAGGGAGCCGACGAACTCGCCGCTGACGGTGAGGGACTCCTCGCCCTGGATGTGGGCGATGCCGAAGTCGGTGAGGACGACGCGGTGGTGCGCTCCGAGCAGCACGTTGGCGGGCTTGACGTCGCGGTGGACGATGCCGACGGCGTGCGCGGCGCGCAGGGCGCCGAGGACGGCGAGGCCGATGCGGGCGGCCTCGGTCGCCTGCACCGGGCCGCGCCGGAGGACCTCGTGCAGGGACTCGCCGCGCACCAGCTCCATGACGATCCAGGGCAGCGTGTCCTCGACGACGACGTCATGGATGGCGACGGCGGCCGGATGCTCGACGCGGGCGGCGGCGCGGGCCTCACGGTAGAGCCGGTGGGCGGCCCGCTGATGGGCCGCGTCCTCCGGGTCGCCGGGCAACCTCGGCTGTTTGACGGCGACTTCGCGGTCCACGAGTTCGTCGAGAGCCCGCCAGACGGTGCCCATGCCGCCGGAGCCGATGCGCTCGATCAGGCGGTAACGCCCGCCGATCACACGCTCGTTGGGTCCGGTGCGGCCGCCGTCTTCACTCATGCCCCATGACCACCTTGCGGGGCCGACCCTTGGCCAGTTCAGAGCTTGTCGATCTTCAGGTTGTCGATGGCCGTCTGCGCCACCTCATGTCCCCGGTCCGTGAAGTCGCCGTTGCCCGGGTAGCTGACGGTGAGCTTGTACATGTCGCCGGCGGAGGTCTTGTAGTAGAAGATCCGCAGCTCGCGCGGGCGGGGATCCTGGGTGTCGTCGGTGGTGTAGCTGATTGTGTTCTCGGCGGACTTCCTGCCCTGGTAGGTGGTCTGCTCGGGAGCCGTCTTCGGGTTCGCCGGCATGCCGACCTCGTATTTGCCGTTCTCCTTGTAGTCGCCGTCGTCCTCGTACATCTCGGCGGCCGCGGAACCGGCGATGGAGTTGCTGTCGTCCTCGGCCTTCTTGTCGAGCCGCAAGCCGATCGAGATGGCTCCGCTCGCGTCGGTGTATGTGACCCAGTGGCCTTCGTCGGCGTCCTCGGGCACGGTCCGCTTGTAGCCGTCGGGCGCCGCGAGGCTCGCGCCGAGGGCCTTCTCCTGGTGGGTCTCCCAACCGTCCGGCAACGGCCCCGCGAACGGGTCGGCGATCACCAGGTACGTCGCCACCCCCGCCGCGACGACCGTCGCGCCGAGCCCGAGGAGCGTCTTGCGCCCGAGCCGGACGCCGCCCTTGGCGCCCTCCGTGATCCGCACGACCTGCGTGGTCGGGGCCGGCGCCGGCGGGTTGGCCGTCTGTTCCAGCAGCGCACGGGTCTGCGCGGCGTTGGGGCGGCGTGCCGGGTCCTTCTGGAGCAGGCCGTTGATGGCCTCCGCGAGCGGTCCCTGGGCCGCGGCGGGCGGCGCGGGCGTGGCATTGAGGACCGACTGGAGGGTGGCCGGGGTGTTGCTGCGGCGGAACGGCGAGACGCCCTCGGTCGCCGCGTACAGGACGACGCCGAGGGACCACAGGTCGCTCGCCGGTCCCGGGCGCTGGCCCAGCACCCGCTCCGGCGCGATGTACTCGGGCGAGCCGACGAAGCCGCCGGTGTCGGTCAGGTTGGTCTCGCCCTCGATCTGGGCGATGCCGAAGTCGGTGAGGACGACGCGGTCGTGGCGGCCGAGCATGACGTTGTCCGGCTTCACGTCGCGGTGCAGGATGCCCGCCGCGTGGGCGGCCTCCAGCGCGCCGAGCACTTCGAGGCCGATTCTCGCCGCGTCCCGGGCACCGAGCGTGCCCTCCTGGAGCGCGTCGCCCAGCGAGCGGCCCTGCACCAGCTCCATCACGATCCACGGCTGACCGTCCACGACCGCGACGTCATGCACGTTCACGACCGCGGGGTGATCGAGCCGGGCCGCGGCGCGCGCCTCGCGACGCATGCGCTCGAAGGCGTTGGCGCGTTCGCGTTCGGGAAGGTGATCCGGTACGCGAGGCTCCTTGACGGCGACCTCGCGGTCCACGGTCTCGTCCTTGGCCCGCCACACGGTGCCCATGCCACCGTGCCCGAGCTTGGCGAGCAGGCGGTAACGGCCTGCGATCAACCGCCCGGTGCCGGGGTCCGGGGTGGGCGGGGTGGCGGGCTGAACGGGCGCGGCGTACGGGTTGTTCGGGTGGGGAACCGGCCCGGGCGGGTTCGGCTGCGGCGGTTGCAGTTCAAAACTCGTCGGCTCGTCGGACCGGTAAGGGGCTCCCCCGTTGCTGCTCATGGCTCCATCCATATCGCGGCAAGCGGTTCGGCATCCAGCGTGAACGCTTTCCGGTCACAGAGCCGTGACTCAGATCGCTCCTTATCTCCCCTTTATTCAGAGTTGGTGGGCACGAGTGCCGAAGTGCCGGGTGAGGAGGACGCGCTGGGCGAGGAGGACGTACTCGGCGAAGGGGCCGTACTCGGCGAAGAGGGCCTGCTGGGTGACGGCGACCTGCCTGGTGACGGCGACCCACTTGGTGACGCCGACGTACCCGGCGACGGCGACGTGGCGGTAGGCCCGCCCGAGGCCCCCGGCGCCGAACTGGTCGGCACGACACCCCCGTCGCCGTCCCCGTTCATCAGCAGCGCCGCCGCCGACACCCCCGCCACCCCCATCGCGGCGACCAGCACGACGGTGGCCAGCATGCTGCGGGTCGAGTACGGGCGCTCCGCCGAAACCGCCACGGCGACCCTGCCGAACCGTTTCGGCACGACCGTGTGCCCTGTCTCCAGGAAGTCCCGCAGCATCCGCTCCGCCCCCGCCGCGTCCAGCCGCCGCCCGGGATCCCGCTCCAGCAGCCCCTGGACGACGGGCAGGATCGGCGCCGCCTGCGCGGGCGGACGTATGTCGTCGGACACCACGGCGAGCACGATGCCGCTCAACGAGTCGCGCCGGAACGGTGATTCACCGCTCAGGGCCGCGCACAGCAGCGCGCCCACCGACCACAGGTCGGCGGCGGGGCCGGTCCTGGCCCCGGACATCCGCTCGGGCGCGGTGTACTCCGGCGAGCCGACGAAGGCCCCGGACTCGGTGAGCGTGGAGGTGCCCGGCACCTGGGCGATGCCGAAGTCGGTGAGGACGACACGGTCGGTGCCGTTCTCGATGAGCACGTTGGCCGGTGTGATGTCCCGGTGCAGGACCCCGGCCTCATGGGCCGTCCGCAGGGCGCTCAGCAGGTCGACGCCGATCCGGGCGGCCTCGTGCGCGTCGACGGGCCCGTGCGCCGCGATCCGGTCGGCGAGGGAGTCCCCGTCGACCAGCTCCATCACGATGTACGGGCGTTCGTCGTCCTTCAGGATGTCGTGGACGACGATGACGTGCGGGTGGCTCAGCTGTGCCACCGCCCGGGCCTCGCGCAGCGTGCGCTCGCGCCGGCGCCGGGCCTCGGCCGCGGAGAGCGTCTCGTCGAAAGGGAGCTCCTTGACGGCCACCTGCCGTACGAGCAACTGGTCGGTCGCCCGCCATACGACGCCCATGCCGCCGCGACCGAGCTGCTCCTCAAGGCGGTAACGCCCCGCGATCACACGGAAGTTGGCTCCCTCGGTCCCCATGGGCCCCATCATGCAGCAACGGACGGATCGACTCCGGGGCGCCGATCGGCCAACTCTGCAAAGGAGCAAAGGGTTTCAAAAGCCCCGCGACCACCCGCCGGCTTTCAGGATCCGCTCGTCTGCCAGCCCTGCAGCACCGCCGTGAACTTCTTGCGGGTGGCCGCCCAGTCGGTCACGGGCGAGGACATGTAGATCGCGTACTCCGTGCCGTCCCGGTCGATGTACGCCTGGTCGATGGCCCGGCGCGGTCCGGGGAAGGGCGTGTCCTTGGCCAGCGCGGTCCACGTGTACTCCCACAGGGAGCCCTCGCGGTCGCGGTAGAGGTCCTTCTTCAGGGACACGGTCGCGTAGTCGGCCAGGTGCCGCCTCAGGTAATCCTCCAGGTCCCGCTGGTGGTCGTAGGCGTTCGCGAAGTCGGGCGAGGTGTCGACGGCGATACGGACGAAGTGCTCACCGCCGTCGGGCGTGTAGTCGACCTGCTGGAGCCCTTCGATCTCCTTGCCGACCACCTCCCGCTTCCAGCCCTTGGGCAGGTAGAGGCTGAAGCCCAGGGGGTCCTTGTAGCGGACCCAGGACGAGGGCACACCGGCGTCCGGGCGCGGCGACTCGCTCGCCGTGGGGCCGGGCGTGCTCGAGACGGACGTGCCGTCCGTCTCCGTCCCCCATTTCTGCAGCACCACCGCGGTGCCCCCGCCGACGATCGCGGCGAACGCGACGACTAGGGCGAGCGTGCGCAGCCGACGGCGGCGCCTGGGCGGCCGGGCGGGCGCGGGGCCGGTACCTGTGCCGGTGCCCGCGGTGTCGTACGGCGACCCGGCCGATGTCGGACCGTTCATCGGCGGGTACGGCGTGCCGGTCGCCGCCGTCACGGCCCCGGTGGGCGCGGCTCCCCCGGTGTGCGCGGCCCCTGTGCGCGCCTCCGGCTCGTACCGCGTGTGCTGTGTCGGCACGTACGCCTGCGCCGCGCTCGGCCGCCTTCCCTCCGCCGCCTCGGCCAGCATCTGCTCGGCCTCGGCGGCACCGGGCCGGGTGGCCGGATCCTTGCGCAGCAGGGCGCTGATCACGGGCGTGAGGGGGCCGGCGTGCTGCGGCTGGGCCGCCTCCTCCTCGACGACCGCCTGCATGGTGCCCAGCGGGGAGGTGCGGCGGAAGGGCGAGCGGCCCTCCACCGCGGTGTAGAGCGTCGCGCCGAGCGCCCACAGGTCGGAGGCGGGCCCGGGGTCGTGGCCGCGGACGCGCTCGGGGGCGAGGTAGTCGACCGAGCCGACGACCTCGCCGGTGCGGGTGATGGTGGAGTCGCCCTCGATCTGGGCGATGCCGAAGTCGGTGAGGAGGACGCGGCCGTCCTCGGAGAGCAGGACGTTGCCGGGCTTGATGTCGCGGTGCAGGACGCCGGCGGTGTGGGCGGCGCGCAGTGCCCGCAGCACCCACAGTCCGATGCGGGCGGCCTCGGTGGGCTCGACGCGTCCGCGCTCCTTGACCGCGTCGGCCAGGGAGTACCCCTCGACCAGCTCCATCACGATCCACGGCCGGCCGTCGTGCTCCAGCACGTCATGCACGGTGACCACGGCCGAGTGGTTGATGCGCGCGGCGGCGCGCGCCTCGGCGCGGGTGCGCGCGAGCAGCCGCTCCTGGTCGCTCTCGGAGACATAGAGCGCGGCGGTCAGCTCCTTGATCGCGACGGCCCGATGCAGCACCTCGTCATGAGCACGCCACACCCGCCCCATACCGCCGCTGCCGATCGCGTCGGCGAGCCGGTAGCGGCCCGAAACGAGCTGGCCCTGCATCTGATTCACGTTGCCCCGCAATGTTCTTGACAGAGTCAGGTTAGGGACCTGTCGGGGCGACCGGAACCACGGGGGTACCAAGGAGACCGCACTGTGATGGTTGTCGCTTTCGACTTCCGGAAGCAACCATCACCGAGGGTTTGCGGGCGGAATCAGCCGGTGACCTGGTACGTCGCCGACGCCTGCTCGAACAGCCGCGTCACCTCGTCCCGCTCGGCCTCCGGGCCGCGCACCTGCACCACGTGGTACCGCCCGTCGATGAGGATCGCGACGTTGCGCACGAACAGCTCACGTCCCTGGTCGTCGGTCCAGGTGAACTGCCCCTCGGCCATCGTCCGCTCGCCGACCTGAATGGTCTTCAGCCCGCCGGAGGAGGCCCAGCTGGAGTCGCGGTACGGCTGCAACTCCCGCTCGTGCTCCCGCTGGTAGACCATGGGGTCGCTGCCGTACTGGTCCGCGGTGTCGCGGCCGCGTACGACGATGAGGTCGAAGTCGCCGTGCGAGTACACGACCTGCCCGCGCCCGTTCTCCGGCGTGCGGTTCCAACCGTTGGCGACGGCGATCCGGAAGCCGGCCGCGTCCTTGCGGAGGGTGAATCCGTCGGGGACCTCGGGTCCGTCGGTCTGCGTCTCGGTCGAACCGGCCGACTCCGAGGGGTCGTTGCCGGATCCCGGTGAGGTCTGTTCGGGCCGCGGCTCGCTGCTCGCCTCGGCGGACTGCTCGGGCGCCGGCTCCGTGGCCTGGCCGGCGGCGCCGGTGCGACCGGCGTCGGCCGTGGCGCCGTCACCCTGGTCGGCCTTGGGCATGAACAGCATCGCGTACGCGATCGCCGCGGCCATGCCGAGCAGCACGAGCACCAGCAACGTCCGCCCGAGCCTGCGGGGCGAATGCTCCGCCTCCTGCTTGGCCCGCTTGTGCCGCCCGTGATGCGCGGGCAGCCCGGCCCGCCGCCTGCGCACCAGTTCGCCCCGGCGCCGCACGATCGGCAGCCGGCTGGGGTCGACGGGCGGGGCGGCGACGACATACGTGCCGGCCTCCGGCTCGGGCGCGGACCGCACGAGCGAGCGCAGCCAGCCCCGCAGCTCCTCGAAGTCGAGGCGCTCGGTGGGATCCTGCCGCAGCAGCGACTCCACGACCGGCCGGAGCGGCCCGCACTCCTCGGCGAAGGCGGGCGGCTCCGCGCACACCATCTGCACGAGCTCCGCCGTGGACTCCTCCGGATACGGCGCATGCCCCTGTACGGCCCGGAAAAGCAGCGCTCCCAGTGCCCACAGGTCGGTCGCCGCGCCGATCGGCGCGGCAAGCTGCCAGTTCTCGTGCACCGGCCCGGCCTGCTCCGGCGCCCACCGCTCGGTCACGGGCCCGACGACAGCCATCCGCGCCTGCCGTGCCCGCTCCGCGGCGAGCGCGGTGGTCGGTCCGCGGTGCACGGGGGTACCGGCCACGAGGTCGTCCCAGCGGGCTGGGGGCTGCGCGGAGGATCCACCAGGGGCGGACCCGCCTCGCGCGGGAGAGCCGGGGGCGCCCGGGGCGGGCACGTCCTGCGCGGCAGAGCCGATGCCGCCGTGCCCGGGACCGCCTTGCGCGGCGGACCCGAACCCACCCTGCCCAGGCACACCCTGCGCGGGAAGGCCACCGGCACCGGGAACCGCTACCCCCCGCGCGGGGAAGCCGCCCGCGCCAGAAGCAGGGGCCCCTGCTGGGAACGCCTCGCGGCCTGCGGCGGGAAGGCCGCCCGCCGTGGTCCCTCCGGCGCCCGGTGCGGACACGCCCCTGTCGGGAGGGGTGCCGGCGCCGCCCGGGTGGGCGCCGGGGCCCGCCGGGGGGAGTGCCGTGCGGCCTCGGCCCTCGGCCGTCGGGGCGCCGCCGCGGGGAGCGGCACCGTGCCAGGACGGGGCCTGCACGCCGTACGGGTCCGCGATCCGGCCCGGCGGCGTCGAGGTGCCGTTGCCTGAGCCGTACGGCTGCTGCGCCGCGCCGTCGGCACGGGCGGCCAGGCCGTCCTGGGGCCCCGGTCGTGCGCCGGGCAGTGCGGCGCGCCCGCTCTGCTGGGTCTCCTGCACCCGGGCCGCGGCACGGGCACCCGCCCGGTACGCGGCGATCGCTCCGGCCCGCGCGGCCCTGACGTCCCCGCCGGTTTCGAGGGCACCGCGCGGGGCGGAACCCGACGCCTCCGTCCCGATGCCCGCGTCGATCCCGGGGACCGGCAGCCCTCCGGCCGCACGCGCCTCGATGGCGGCACGCCGAGCAGCCTCGGGATCCGCGGCGCCTACGCCGGGCCCACCAGTGCCGGACCCGCCGATCCCGGCCCCGCCTGCGCGTGGGCTGGAAGTCCCGAAGCCACCCGCGCCACCGATCCCGCCGCCGATTCCGCCACCCGCCGCCGGCCCGCCCCCGAACGTCCCGGTCCCAGCGCCTCCCCCTCCGCCCCCGTCGGCGTCCTCGACCGGCACCGGGTCATACCCGCACAGCGCCTCCTCCGCGGCCCCGACCGCGAGCCCGGTGAGCATCACCCGGCCGTCGTCGCAGACGAGCACCGTGCGGGCGGTGATGTTCCGGTGGACCCAGCCGTGCGCGTGCAGCACCCGCAGCGCCATGAGGACGTCGGAGGCGACCTCGGCCGCCCGATACGGCGTCAGCGGCTTCTCGGCCAGCAGCGCCGCCAAGGGGCGCGCGGCCACGAACTCGCTCACTATCCACAGCGAACCGCCCTCGGCGAACACGTCGAAGACCTGGTCCAGCCGTGGATGGTCGGGGATCCGCGCCGCGGCCTGCGCAGCCTCGACCGCGCGCCGTACGGCGGGGTCACTGGGCCGGCGCGTACTCGCACGGGACGAGGAACGCCGCCCAGCCCCACGCTCCCGCGCGTCGCGTGCCGTGAAACCGTCGGGCAGTCCCTCGGCGTCCAGCACCTCCGCCTCGACGACCTCCGGCAACGGCACCTGCCGGACGAGGACTTCCTGCCCGCTGTAGGTGTCGAAGGCGCGGGTCTCGGTGAGTTCGTACTCGTCGGAGGGCGGCAGCGGCAGGCGGTAGCGGTCGGCGAGCACCCGACCCGCATAGTCGTCCACGTTGCCTCCCCCGGCCGCCCGGTTGGTCAATTCCGTTCGCCTTGCGTCCCGTTCCGGACGCACGACCAAATGCGTTCGGTCCGCAAGCACTCACGATACGTGCCGGAGGCAACTCACCAAGAGGGGTTGCCGGATCTCACGCCTCAATCCCGGCCGCCGCGAGCCCAAACCGAATTCCGCTCACGTCATGACTTCGGCTTGAACGAATCCGTCAGCGTCTTCCATGTGTCCTTACGCAGGTCACTGTCCCAATTCGAAGCTTTCGCGGTGTACATCAGCGCATGTCCGAGATGGTCGTTCACCACGAAGCCGCGGTCGATCGTCCGGTACTTCGTACCGCCCTCGACATAGGTGAACTCCCAGTCAGCGGTGTTCCAGCCGCGGTAGTCCACCTCCTCTATACGGATCCTCTTGTACTGCGAGCGCACCATGCCGCGCTCCTGGTTCTTCCAGTCCGTCACCGGGTCGCCCTTCGGCGTGGACGTCCAGGCGACGAGCAGCTTCTGCCCGTCGGGCCCGGTGAACCGGTCACCCGCGGAATCCGTGGACTGGAGCTTCCACCCCTCGGGCAGCCCGATCGAGTACCCCTGGCTCCCCTTGTGGGTCGACACGACCTTGCTGTCGCCCCCGGACCCCGCCCCGGCACCGCTTCCGCCGGTCGCGCTCGCCCCGGCACTCGGCGTCTTCCCGCTCTCGTCCCCCGCGCCGGACCCCGACCCGGTCGTCGCGGACGCGGACTTCTCGCCGTCCGCCCGCGTACCGTCGTCCTCGTCCGTCTTGGTGTCGGCACTGGCACTGGCCTTGGCGGAAGCCTTGCCCCCGCCGCTAGCCGAAGCCTTCGAGTCGCCGTCGTCGCCGAGCGTGAGGGCCAGCACCACACCGAGCACGACGAGCGCCACGGCCACCGCGATGATCACCAACGTCCGCTTCGGCACCACATCGGTGAGCGGCGCCCTCGGCACGGGCCGCGGCGGCAGATCCGGCGGCGTCATCACGGGCCACCCGGAACTCCGGCCCCCACTCTGCCCGTTCGCCGACTCCGCGTCCCGCTCACCGGCACGGTCATCGGCACCGGCACCGGCACCGGCTCCAGCACCGGCAGCCGCTCCCGCCGCCCCGGCACCAGAAGCCCGCCCGGAACTCCCGGCCTTCGACGACGTCCCGGCCCGGCCCACTCCCGTGGACGCCCCACCGGCCGCCGCTGCCCCACCGGACTCCGAAACAACCGTCTCGCCCCCGGACTTGGTACGAGCGGCAGCCGCCCCGGCCGCTCCCGCGCTCGCCGCGGCCTTCCGCACGGACCGCAGCGCCCCGCGCAACCGCTCCCCGGCTTCTTCGCCCCGCTTGCTCCCGGCCCCGGCCCCCGAACGGCCCTTGCCCTCGGGCCCATCGGGCTGCGGCGGCAGCGGCACGACCTTCGTCGCGTCCACCGGCTCCGGCTCGGCCTTGCGCTCGGGTGCGTGGATGACGGCGTTGAGCATCGCCCGCGCACCGGCGTCGTCGAGCCGCTTCTCGGGGTCCTTGGTGAGCAGGCCGTAGATGACGTCCCTCAGCGGTCCCGCGTTCTTCGGCTCCTCCATCGGCTCGGTCATCACCGCCGTGAGCGTGGCGATCGCGGAGCCCTTGTCGTACGGCGGCACCCCCTCGACCGACGCGTACAACAGCCCGCCCAGCGACCAGAGGTCGGCCGCGGGGCCCGGCTTGTGGCCGCGGGCCCGCTCCGGGGAGATGTAGGAGGGCGCACCGACGAGCATGCCGGTCGAGGTGATGGAGGGGTCGCCCTCGACCTGGGCGATACCGAAGTCGGTGAGGACGACGCGGTCGGTGTCGGACTCCAAGAGAACGTTCGACGGCTTCACGTCACGGTGCAGGATGCCCTCGCGGTGCGCGGACCGCAGCACGTCGAGCACGGCCAGGCCGACCTCGGCCGCCCGCTTGGGCTCCAGGAGACCGTCCTCCCGGATGACCTCGGCGAGCGACTTGCCCTCGACGAGCTCCATCACGATCCACGGCCGGTCGTCCTCTTCGACCACGTCGAACACCGTCACCGCACTGTTGTTGCGGATCCGCGCGATCGCCTTGGCCTCACGCAACGTGCGCGTGATCAGCCGCCGCTTCTCCTCCTCGTCGATGTTCGAGGGGAACCGCAGCTCCTTGACGGCGACGGTCCGCCCGAGCGTCTCGTCCACGGCACGCCACACCGTGCCCATGCCGCCCCGGCCGAGCACTCCGCCCAGCCGGTACCGCCCCGCGAGGAGACGCTCGCGGTCGTCCTGCCGAGTGTCCTGACGAGATGTCCCCGCCCGCTCCGCCTCCGACATGCGTCCCCTCATACAACCCGCCCTGACAGAGCCTCCATTGTCTCTCACCCGACAAGTGCCCGACGCCCAGGGTGCCCCAGGCCCCGCCAGCCGACCGCACGGACCGGGCTCTGCGGCCCCGGCGCACCCGAGGCCCGGTGAATCACGTGTTCCGCTTGCCCGGCATGATGAGCCGCGACAAGGGAAGGAACCCGCATGGCACGACCGGCGATGCCCCTGCTCCGGGCCCTGGTGGCCCTTCCGGTGGCCCTGACGCTCCTCGGTCTGCTGGCCCCGGCACTCCTCGGCCCGTCCTCCACCTCCTCGTCGGCACGCACCGCCTCGTCGTCCTCCACCGCACAGGCGACGGACTCCCTCCTGCCCCGGCTGGTCACCCGGGGCAAGGCCCCCGCCGCGGCCCTGCTGGCCCGCGGGAGGACCGGCACCCACTACGCCCGGGCCGGCCAGGGCATCGCCCGCACCGACCACTTCCGCGCCGGCAGCATCACCAAGACCTTCATCGCGACGGTCGTCCTGCAACTGGCCGCCGAGCGACGGCTGTCCCTCTCCGACCCGGTCGAGCGGTATCTGCCGGGCCTGGTGCGCGGGGCGGGCAACGACGGGCGCGCGCTGACCCTTCGTTCCCTGCTGACCCACACCAGCGGCCTGTACGACTTCGCCGCCGCGACCGGAGGTGCCGTCCCCCTCACGCCCCTTCAGGCCGTGCGCATCGCACTCACCCACCCCCCTGCCGACCCCGGCAGCTTCTCCTACTCGAACACCAACTACGTCCTGCTCGGCCTGGTCATCGAGCACGTCACCGGCCGCTCCTACGCCGCCGAGGCCGAGCGCCGCGTCATCGCTCCGCTGGGTCTGACCGGCACCTCCTTCCCTGGATCCCGCACCTCTCTGCCCTCTCCGCACGGCCGCGCCTACGCCACCGACGGAACCGATGTCACCGAACTCGACCCGCGGGTGGCCGGCGCCTCGGGCGAGCTGGTGACCACGCTCGCCGACCTCGACCGCTTCTACGCCGCGCTGCTCGGCGGCCGTCTGATGCCCCCGCGCTGGCTGCGCGAGATGCTCGACACCCGTGCCGCGCATGGCTCGTACGGCATGGGACTCTTCCCCTTGAAACTGCCGTGCGGCACCGTCGTCTGGGGGCACAACGGGCGCATTTCCGGCAGCTACGTGCGCTCCGCAGCCACCGTCGGCGGTCGTCGTGTCCTGACCTTCCGGGTGAACACGACGGCGATAGCGGATCCCGGTCTCGAACCCCGGCTGCTCGCCGCCGAGTTCTGCCCTCGCACCAAGTAGAACGGCCGGCATTCGAGCGGAGATCCCGTCTTCCATCACCCGTTCGAGTGGCGCTCCGCCCTTCGGCGCGATCGGCGATCACCAGCTCCGGCCGCGGACGCACCACGGGCGCACTACAAGGGCACGATGTCCGGCGCCCCCAACCGCGCCGCGTCCGCCGTCAGATCGTCCGGCTGCCGCTGCGACTCCCGCTCGGCCTCCACCCGCTTCTCGTAGTGCTGGATCTCGCGGTCGATGTGGTCCTTGTCCCAGCCCAGCACCGGTGCCATCAGGTCGGCCGCCTCGCGCGCGCACCGCGTCCCCCGGTCGAACGTCTCGATCGAGATGCGCGTACGCCGCGTCAGCACGTCGTCCAGGTGGCGCGCCCCCTCGTGCGAGGCGGCGTAGACGATCTCGGCGCGCAGATAGTCGTCGGCGGACTGCAGGGGCTCGCCCAGCGTGGGATCGGCGGCGATGAGTTCGAGCACCTCCTCCGCCATCGATCCGTACCGGTTCAGCAGGTGCTCCACCCGCACCACATGAATGCCCGTACGCGCCGCGATCCGCGCACGCGCGTTCCACAGCGCCCGGTACCCCTCCGCGCCCAGCAGCGGAATGTCCTCCGTGACGCACTCGGCGACCCGCATGTCGAGCCCGTGCACCGCCGCGTCCACCGCGTCCTTGGCCATCACCCGGTACGTCGTGTACTTGCCGCCCGCCACGACGACGAGTCCGGGCACGGGATGGGCCACGGTGTGCTCGCGCGACAGCTTGCTGGTGGCGTCCGACTCACCGGCGAGCAGTGGCCGCAGGCCCGCGTACACGCCCTCCACGTCGTCCCGTGTCAGCGGCACCGCGAGCACCGAGTTCACGTGGTCCAGCAGGTAGTCGATGTCGGCGCTGGACGCGGCCGGGTGTGCCTTGTCGAGGTCCCAGTCGGTGTCGGTGGTGCCGACGATCCAGTGCC
This sequence comes from Streptomyces sp. V4I8, assembly GCF_041261225.1. GTDB lineage: Bacteria > Actinomycetota > Actinomycetes > Streptomycetales > Streptomycetaceae > Streptomyces. The sequence goes on along the minus strand of NZ_JBGCCN010000001.1, from coordinate 6,206,264 downwards.
GGCCCCAGGGGATGACGAACAGCACCGACTTCTCGGTGCGCAGGATCAGCCCCGTCGTGGAGTGGATGCGGTCCTTGGGCACGACCAGGTGAATGCCCTTGGAGGCGCGCACGTGGAACTGGCCGCGCTCCCCCACCATCGACTGGGTGTCGTCGGTCCACACACCGGTCGCGTTGACGATCTGCTTGGCGCGGATCTCGTACTCCCCGCCCGCCTCGACGTCCTGCACCCGGGCCCCGACGACGCGTTCACCCTCGCGCAGGAACCCGGTCACCCGCGCGCGGTTGGCCACTTTCGCGCCGTACGCCGCGGCTGTGCGCACGAGGGTGGCCACATAGCGGGCGTCGTCCATCTGGGCGTCGTAGTACTGCAGCGCGCCGACCAGTGCGTCCTTCTTCAGGGCGGGGGCGATGCGCAGGGCGTGACGGCGGCTCAGATGGCGGTGCAGGGGCATGCCCCGCCCGTGGCTGCGGGCCATCGACATGATGTCGTAGAGCAGGACACCCGAACCGGCGTACAGGCGCTCCCAGCCCTTGTACTGCAGCGGATACAGGAAGGGCACCGGTTTCACGAGGTGCGGGGCCAGCCGGGACACCAGCAGTCCGCGTTCCTTCAGTGCCTCGCGTACGAGTGCGAAGTCGAGCATCTCCAGATAGCGCAGGCCGCCGTGGATCAGCTTGCTCGACCTGCTGGAGGTGCCCGACGCCCAGTCACGGGCCTCGACCAGGCCGGTGGACAGTCCGCGGGTCGCCGCGTCGAGGGCGGTGCCCGCGCCCACGACGCCGGCGCCCACGACCAGTAGGTCCAGCTCACGCTCGGCCATTGCTGCCAGTGACTCGGCGCGCTCCGCCGGCCCCAGTGTCGCTGTCCTCACCGCTGCCTCCCGCTCATCGGTCGCGTAGGCCGCACCCGTCGGGCGAAGCCCGCTTCGTACCTCCCCTGCCCAAAATTCTGACCGGGTTGCCCGACTTCAGCCACCACGCGCCCTCAGCCTGTGGACAACACTCACGGAAACGCGATCATTCAATGCCGCAAATCGGTCATATTTACTCCTAGTCTGACATTGCGCTCCCTCGATCTGTCCACAGGGCTTGCGCACCTGCCCCACTTCGGTTACTGGGAAGGACGGCCCACGCCATGCCCGCAGATCTCGCCGTCATCGGACTCGGCCCGTACGGCCTGCCGCTGGCCAAGGCCGCCGTCGCGGCCGGCATCCCCACGCTCGGTTACCGGACCGGGCCCGAGGCCGCCTCCCTCAGCCCCGCGGAACTGCGCCGGATGCTCTCGGGGGGCTTCCGGCACGCCACCAGCCCCGCCGAGCTCGGCCGCGTACGCACCGCCGTCATCTGCGCACCCACCCCGCGCGGCGCGGACGGCGGGCTCGACCTGAGCCAGGTGGAGGCGGCCGCCCGCACCCTGGCCGCCCGGCTGCGCCCGCACACCACCGTCATCCTGGAGTCGCCCGTCCCCCCGGGCACCACCGAGAACGTCCTGCGACCCCTCCTCGAAGAGGGCTCGGGGATGGTCGCCGGCCGCGACTTCCACCTGGCCTACTCCCCCAGTCGCATCGACCCCGGCAACCGCGACTTCACCCCCACCAACACCCCCAAGGTGATCGGCGGCCTCACACCCGCCTGCACCGAGTCGGCCGCCGCCTTCTACGGCCGCCTCACCGACAAGGTGGTACGCGCGCGTGGCCCGCGCGAGGCGGAGACCGTGCAGGTCCTGGAGACCAACTTCCGGCACGTCAACATCGCCCTGGTCAACGAAATGGCCGTCCTCTGCCACGACATGGGCGTCGACCTGTGGGACGTCATCCGCTGCGCGGAGACCAAGCCCTTCGGCTTCCATGCCTTCCGTCCCGGCCCCGGCGTCGGCGGCCACGCCGTCCCCCAGGACCTCACCGCCCACGCGGGCCGCACCCTGCGCATGGTCGAACTGGCCCAGCAGGTCAACAGCCAGATGCCCCAGTACGTCGTCCAGCGCGCCGCCGCCCTCCTCAACGAGCACGGCAAGTCCGCGCGCGGCGCCCGCATCCTCCTCCTCGGCGTCACCTACAAGCCCGACCTCGCCGACCAGCAGTCCACGCCCGCCGAGGAGGTCGCGGTCCGCCTGATGCGGCTGGGCGCCTCCCTCAGCTACCACGACCCGCACATCCCGTCCTGGAACATCCTCGACCGCCCCGTCCCGCGCGCGGACTCCCTGTACGAGTCCGCCGCCGACGCCGACCTGACGATCCTGCTCCAGCAGCACCGGAGGTACGACCTTCAGGGGCTGTCGGTGAAGGCGCAGCTGTTGCTGGACACGCGGGGGGCTACGCCTACGGGGGCGGCGCATCGGTTGTGACGGGGGGCGCGTGGGGTGCGTGAGCCACCGGGGTTGGTGGCGTGGGGCATGCTGCGCCGGTACCGTGTGGAGCAGGTGGAGTCCGATGCAGAGGGTCATGCAGTACTGCTTAGGCTCCGAGCTGATTCACGGGTTTCCGCCCCTAGTCTCTATAGGGGCGGCCGCTCAACCAGCCCACCAAAAGGTGGAGCCCACCGCAGTGGGTGCTGCAGCGGGCTCCTAGCTGATTCACGGGTGTCCGCCCCTAGGCTTCGTGGGGGCGGCCGCTCACCAGCTGTGAATCCACAAGACACCTCCTCCGGAACTTCACCAGCCGAAGCCAAGTGCGGTCCCAGCGAGTGGGCTTGCGGTGACGACCCATGGGTGCGCCCCCTTCCATGAATCCGCCCAGTAACCCGGTGGACGGTTCATTGGAGTTCGGGCCGGGCCCCGAGGGCGGGGTCCGGACCGTGTCCTTGGAAGAGGGCGCCCCAGAGAACCGGGTCGCCGATCACGGACACTACCGACTCTCCTCGCCCGTTCAGCCCACATCCGCCCCAAACGCAACTACGCGCCCCCTCCCCCACAACACGCCCCCACCCAGCCCCACTTGGGCACGCCAGGGCACGCAAAAGGGCCGGTCACCCCACCCGGGGTGACCGGCCTTTCCCTGACGTATCGGCCGTAGCCGTACCGGCTACCGCTGGTGCTGCGAATCCGCCACCGCGACCTCGACCCGCTGGAACTCCTTCAGCTCGCTGTACCCGGTCGTGGCCATGGCCCGCCGCAGCGCCCCGAAGAAGTTCATCGAACCGTCCGGCGTGTGCGACGGCCCCGTCAGCACCTCCTCGATCGTGCCGACCGTCCCGAGGTGCACCTTCTTGCCTCGCGGCAGCTCCTCGTTCACGGCCTCCATGCCCCAGTGGTGGCCCTTGCCCGGCGCGTCCGTGGCGCGGGCGAGCGGGGAGCCCATCATCACCGAGTCGGCGCCGCAGGCGATCGCCTTCGGCAGGTCACCGGACCAGCCCACGCCACCGTCCGCGATCACGTGCACGTACCGGCCGCCGGACTCGTCCATGTAGTCGCGGCGGGCCGCCGCCACGTCCGCGACCGCCGTGGCCATCGGGACGCGGATGCCGAGGACGTTGCGCGTGGTGTGCGCGGCGCCGCCGCCGAAGCCGACCAGGACGCCGGCCGCGCCGGTGCGCATCAGGTGCAGGGCCGCGGTGTACGTGGCGCAGCCGCCGACGATCACCGGGACGTCGAGCTCGTAGATGAACTGCTTCAGGTTCAGCGGCTCGGCCGCACCGGAGACGTGCTCCGCCGAGACGGTCGTACCCCGGATGACGAAGATGTCCACGCCGGCGTCGACGACCGCCTTGGAGAACTGGGCCGTGCGCTGCGGGGAGAGCGCGGCGGCCGTGACCACGCCCGAGTCGCGCACCTCCTCGATGCGCTGCCCGATCAGCTCCTCCTTGATGGGAGCGGCGTAGATCTCCTGGAGGCGGCGGGTGGCGGCCTCGGTGGGCAGCTCGGCGATCTCGTCGAGCAGCGGCTGCGGGTCCTCGTACCGCGTCCACAGGCCCTCGAGGTTCAGCACGCCGAGGCCGCCGAGTTCGCCGATGCGGATCGCGGTGGCCGGGGAGACGACCGAGTCCATGGGGGCGGCCAGGAAGGGCAGCTCGAAGCGGTAGGCGTCGATCTGCCAGGCGATCGAGACCTCCTTCGGGTCCCGCGTACGGCGGCTCGGGACGACGGCGATGTCGTCGAAGGCGTACGCCCTGCGGCCGCGCTTGCCGCGCCCGATCTCGATCTCAGTCACGTCTGTGGCCTTTCCCTGATGCGTTTCAGCGTCTTCCAGTATCGCCGACGGGCACGACAGGGGCGGCCCCGGATGGTTCCGGGACCGCCCCTGAAGGACCGTGCCTGAAGACCGATGCCTACTTGCGGCTGTAGTTCGGCGCCTCGACCGTCATCTGGATGTCGTGCGGGTGGCTCTCCTTGAGGCCCGCGGAGGTGATCCGCACGAAGCGGCCCTTGGACTCCATCTCGTCGATGGTGGCCGCGCCAACGTAGCCCATGGTCTGACGCAGCCCGCCGACGAGCTGGTGCAGGACGCTGGACAGCGGGCCGCGGTAGGGCACCTGGCCCTCGATACCCTCGGGCACGAGCTTGTCGTCGGCGGCGACCTCGGCCTGGAAGTAGCGGTCCTTCGAGTACGACTTGCCCTGGCCACGGGACTGCATGGCACCGAGCGAGCCCATGCCGCGGTACGACTTGAACTGCTTGCCGTTGATGAACTGCAGCTCGCCCGGCGACTCCTCGCAGCCCGCGAGCAGCGAGCCCAGCATCACGGTGTCGGCGCCGGCGGCGAGCGCCTTGCCGATGTCGCCGGAGTACTGCAGGCCGCCGTCACCGATCAGCGGGATGCCCGCGGGGCGGGCGGCGAGGGAGGCCTCGTAGATGGCGGTGACCTGCGGGACGCCGATGCCGGCGACCACGCGGGTCGTACAGATGGAGCCGGGGCCCACGCCCACCTTGATGCCGTCGACACCGGCGTCGATCAGCGCCTGGGCGCCGTCGCGCGTGGCGACGTTGCCGCCGATCACGTCGACGCCGACGCTGGACTTGATCTTCGACATCCAGCTGAGGGCGTTGCTGTTGTGGCCGTGCGAGGTGTCGACGACCAGGAAGTCCACACCGGCCTCGGCGAGCGCCTGGGCGCGCTCCAGGGCCTCGGGGCTGGCACCGACGGCGGCACCGACGAGGAGACGGCCCTCGGAGTCCTTGGCGGCGTTGGGGTACTTCTCCGCCTTCACGAAGTCCTTGACGGTGATCAGGCCCTTGAGGACACCCGAGTCGTCGACGAGCGGCAGCTTCTCGATCTTGTGCTTGCGCAGCAGGTCCATCGCGTCGGTGCCGGAGATGCCGACCTGGCCGGTGACCAGCGGCATCGGCGTCATGACCTCGCGCACCTGACGGGTGCGGTCCGACTCGAAGGCCATGTCGCGGTTGGTCACGATGCCGAGGAGCTTGCCGGCCGGGTCGGTGACCGGGACACCGCTGATGCGGAACTTGGCGCACAGGGCGTCGGCCTCGGCGAGGGTCGCCTCCGGGTGCACCGTGATCGGGTCGGTGACCATGCCGGACTCGGACCGCTTCACCAGGTCGACCTGGTTGACCTGGTCCTCGACGGAGAGGTTGCGGTGCAGCACGCCGACGCCGCCGAGGCGGGCCATCGCGATGGCCATGCGGGACTCGGTCACCTTGTCCATGGCCGCAGAGAGCAGCGGGATGTTCACCCGGACGTTGCGGGAGATGCGGGACGAGGTGTCGACCGCGTTGGGGAGCACCTCGGATGCGCCCGGCAGCAGCAGCACGTCGTCGTAGGTCAGCCCGAGTGTCGCGAATTTACCGGGCACTCCGTCGACGTTTGCAGTCATGACACCTTCCCCAAATGGCCTTGATCGGTGCGGATGTCCATGCTAACGGGAAGCGGAGCTGTCAAATTCCATGGTGCGGACCCGCTCCGGGCTTCGTATGTTCGTACGGAATCGGCGCCGCGCCCGTTCAGTAAGGCGGCCTACTGCTCGGCCAGCGCCCGCAGCCTGCTCAGCGCCCGGTGCTGGGCCACCCGAACCGCGCCGGGTGACATTCCCAACATCTGACCCGTCTCCTCCGCGGTCAGGCCCACCGCGATCCTCAGCAGCAACAGCTCCCGCTGGTTCTCGGGCAGGTTGGCCAGCAGTTTCTTGGCCCACTCGGCGTCGCTGCTCAGCAGCGCCCGCTCCTCGGGGCCCAGCGAATCGTCGGGGCGCTCGGGCATCTCGTCCGAGGGAACCGCCGTGGAACCGGGGTGCCGCATCGCCGCCCGCTGGAGGTCCGCCACCTTGTGCGCGGCGATGGCGAAGACGAACGCCTCGAAGGGGCGGCCGGTGTCCTTGTAGCGCGGCAGCGCGAGGAGCACGGCGACGCAGACCTCCTGGGCGAGGTCCTCGACGAAGTGCCGGGCGTCGCCCGGCAGGCGCGACAGCCTGGTGCGGCAGTAGCGCAGCGCCAAGGGGTGGACATGGGCGAGCAGGTCGTGCGTGGCCTGCTCATCCCCGTCGACGGCGCGGTGAACGAGCCCACCGATCACCGTCGTCTTGTCCTCGCGCATCGGTCCATGGTGCCTTGCGGCCGATTCATCCGTGGCACCGCGCCCGTTGTTGTGCACCGAAGCGTTATGAGCAGGTGCGCCGGCACTCATCCCCTGCGCCCTCCCCTTCCGCTCGACCGACTCGTCCCCGAGAGACTCCACACCTCAAGGATGCGGCATCCGCGCCGAAACGAGCAGCGGGCGCCGAGTGGGCCGCTTGACCAGCCTCGCAACCGCGCCCCGTCAGGGGCGCGGGACGAGACATTGTGCGGCTCCGCCGCGGGGGCGCGACCAGCCACAAACGGCCCGCACACAGCAATGGTCTGCAGGACCGAGCTCTCAGCGAACCAGACCCCAGCGGAACCCGAGTGCCACCGCGTGGGCCCGGTCCGAAGCACCCAGCTTCTTGAACAACCGCCGAGCGTGCGTCTTCACGGTGTCCTCGGAGAGGAACAGCTCGCGACCGATCTCGGCGTTGGAGCGACCGTGGCTCATGCCCTCCAGCACCTGGATCTCACGCGCGGTGAGCGTCGGCGCGGCACCCATCTCCGCGGAGCGCAGCCGCCGCGGGGCAAGACGCCAGGTCGGGTCGGCCAGCGCCTGCGTCACCGTCGCGCGCAACTCCGCGCGCGAGGCGTCCTTGTGCAGATAGCCGCGGGCACCGGCGGCGACCGCGAGGGCCACGCCGTCCAGGTCCTCGGCGACGGTGAGCATGATGATGCGCGCACCTGGGTCGGCGGACAGCAGCCGCCGCACGGTCTCGACGCCGCCCAGACCGGGCATGCGTACGTCCATCAGAATCAGGTCCGAGCGGTCGGCGCCCCAGCGGCGGAGGACTTCCTCGCCGTTGGCCGCCGTCGTCACGCGCTCGACGCCGGGCACGGTCGCGACCGCGCGGCGAAGCGCCTCTCGGGCAAGCGGGGAGTCGTCGCAGACGAGGACGGATGTCATGGCCGCCCTCCGCAGCTGATGCACGTCACCTTGAGCCTCCAGGCTGGTACGAAATCGTCACCTGTGCGGTCGACCGTCTCGGACGCCTGCCCGAGCCCTTGTTCCTTCAACCGCCTCCGCCCTCTCAACGACGGTCACTCGAAAGAGTTACGGGGGCATGTGCCGCCTTCGGCACTCTACGTGAGGGGGCGGACACGGGGCAGACATGTACGACGGACCCTCAACCTTTCATCACAACCCATGCCCCATTCAGCCCTTTTTCTTCCTGTTTGCTGGCGTTTGGGGCTAGATTCGCAATGAGTCATATTTTCATCTTCTTAGATCGTAGATGTACGGTCGTAGACACCGTATCCGCCCAGAACGGCTACAAGGGGTCACGCAATGGCAGATTTCTCCCGCCTTCCCGGACCGAACGCGGACCTGTGGGACTGGCAGCTGCTGGCTGCTTGTCGTGGGGTGGACAGCTCGCTCTTCTTTCATCCGGAGGGCGAGCGCGGTGCGGCTCGGAGCGCTCGAGAGAACTCGGCCAAGGAGGTCTGCATGAGGTGCCCGGTCCGCGCGCAGTGCGCGGCGCACGCGCTGGCGGTGCGCGAACCGTACGGCGTCTGGGGCGGCTTGACCGAGGACGAGCGCGAGGAGCTCATGGGGCGGGCGCGCAACCGGCTGGTGTCGGCGTCGACGACCAGCGGGGAAGCCGGACCGCACACCTGAAGGAACGTTTCTGCAAGGAAGGGCACGCGTACGCGTGCCCTTCTTCTTCGCAGGGGGACTTCTTCGCGGGGGATTCTTCGCTAGCGGGCGGCTGCTCGGGCCAGCTGGTCGAGGGTCGCCGCCACGGCGGGCACCTGCGCCAGGTCGGGCAGCGTGAGCGCCACGATCTCCCGCCGGACCGCCGGTTCCAGCGTCACCATGCGCGTCCCTCGCGGCCGTACGGACTCGACGGCGAGCTGGGGCAGGACGGCCACGCCCAGGCCGGCGCCCACCAGGCCCACGACGGCCGGATAGTCGTCGGTGGCGAAGTCGATGCGGGGCGTGAAGCCGGCGCTCTCGCACACCTCGATCAACTGTCCCCGGCAGCGCGGGCATCCGGCGATCCACGGCTCGGCGGCGAGCTCCCCGATGGCGACGGGCCCGGCGGACGCGGTGCGCGCGAGGCGGTGCCGTTCGGGGACCAGGCCTACGAGACGGTCCGTCAGCAGGGGGCGTACGACCAGGTCGTCCCACTCCTCGGCGCCCGCGGCGCCCTCGTACCGGAAGGCGAGGGCCACGTCGCAGTCACCCTCGCGCAGCAGCTCGACGGAGTTCGGCGGCTCGGCCTCCTCCAGGGAGACACGGGTGCCGGGGTGTGCGGCGCGCAGGGCGGCGAGGGCGGTCGGCACGAGGGTGGAGCTGCCGCTGGGGAAGGAGACGAGCCGGACGCGCCCGGCGCGCAGCCCCGCGATGGCCGCGACCTCCTCCTCGGCGGCCGTCAGCCCCGACAGGATCCCGGCGGCGTGCCGCACGAGGGCTTCACCGGCCTGGGTCAGCCGCATCTCGCGCCCGCTGCGGATCAGCAGAGGGGTGCCGACGGAGGTTTCCAGGGCCTTCATCTGCTGGCTGACGGCGGGCTGGGTGCAGCCCAGTTCGCGGCCGGCGGCGGAGAAGGAACCGGTGGCGGCGACGGCGCGCAGGACGCGGAGGTGACGGGCTTCGAGCACGGAACCGAGCATAAGCGAACCTTGGGGCACTCGCCGAATAATGCGTCGACACTTTGGCGGGCCGTCCCTTACCGTGCCCGTCATGAAGCTTCTCTCAGTGAACCTGGGCCAGGCGAAGCCCGTGCCGGACACGGATGACCCCGATGCCGTGACCGGCATCGACAAGCGGCCGGTGGCGGGGCCGGTGCGGGTGGCGGCGCCCGGGCCCAAGGGCATCGGGGGAAGTGGGCTGGCCGGGGACGCGGTGTGCAAGAGGGAGCACCACGGCGGCGACGACCAGGCCGTGTACGCGGTGGCGCGCGAGGACCTCGACGCGTGGGAGCGCGAGCTGGGGCGGTCGCTGAGGAACGGCGGGTTCGGCGAGAACCTCACGACGTCCGGCCTGGACGTGTCCGGCGCCCTGATCGGCGAGCGCTGGCGGATCGGGCCCGAGGTGGTGCTGGAGGTGACGTGCGGGCGGATTCCCTGTGCCACGTTCCAGGGCCATCTGGGTGAGAGGCAGTGGGTGAAGCGGTTCACGGCGAAGGGTGCGCCGGGCGCGTATCTGCGGGTGATCGAGCCGGGTGAGATACGGGCGGGCGACCCGATGGAGATCATCCACCGTCCGGATCACGAGGTGACGGTGGCGCTGCAGTTCCGGGCGGTCACGACGGAGCGGAAGCTGTTGCCGCGGCTGCTGGCGGCGGGGGCGGCGCTGCATCCGGAGTCGCTGGACGCGGCGCGGAAGTACGTGGCGAAGCACGGGGTCTGACGCGCGCTCATCGCAGGGTCCTTCGCCCGGGCTTCACTGATCGGGAGGGCCTGTGCAGCAAACGGATGCACGGGGTCCGGGTCACTAATCTTGCTCCATGACAACGGCATTGATTACGGGATCGACCGCGGGCATCGGCGCCGCGTTCGCGCGGAGGCTGGCGGCTGACGGGCACGACCTCGTCCTGGTGGCCCGGGACACCAAGCGGCTGCGGGAGCAGGCGACCGAACTGCACGACCGGCACGGCATCGAGGCGAAGGTGCTGACGGCCGACCTGGCGGAGGACGCCGGCATCGAGACGGTCGCCGCCCGCCTCGGCGACCGCCGGAACCCCGTCGACCTGCTGATCAACAACGCCGGCTTCGGCAACAAGGGCCGTTATCTCGACGTCTCCATGGCCGACGAGCTGAAGATGCTCAAGGTGCACTGCGAAGCCGTACTGCGTCTGACCTCGGCGGCGGCGGAGGCGATGCGGGAGCGGGGGCGCGGGGGTGTCGTCAACGTCGCGTCGGTCGCGGCCTTCGTACCGCGCGGCACGTACGGCGCGTCCAAGGCGTGGGTCGTGCAGTTCACCCAGGGGGCGGCGCGGGATCTGGCCGGGAGCGGGGTGCGGTTGATGGCGCTGTGCCCGGGGTTCGTGCGGACCGAGTTCCATGAGCGGGCCGGGATGGGGACGGACAACATCCCGGGGTGGATGTGGCTGGACGCGGACAAGGTGGCGGCCACGGCGCTGGAGGACCTGGCCCGGGGCAGGTCGTTGTCCATTCCGGACCCCAGGTACAAGGTGCTGATGGGGGCGGCGAAGCTGGTCCCGCGGGGGATGCTCGGGGGGATCAGCTCGAAGACGGGGCGGAAGTACGGGCCGCAGTAGAAGTACGGGCCGCAGCAGGCAGTCGGCGGGCACGGCACGGGTGAACAGGCGCACGGCCGTCGCAGTGGGGAAAATGGTGCTGTCCAGCCGCACCCAGGGGGGCCGGGAGGCGACGACGCCCATGACCTTCGTACAGCTCATCGACTGCAGGACCAGCCGTTTCGACGAGATGAACCGGCTGATGGACAGGTGGGTCGAGCAGACCAAGGGAAAGCGGACCGCGACGCACGACGTCATCGGGAAGGACCGGTCCGACCCGGCGCACTTCATCGAGATCGTGGAGTTCGCCTCGTACGAGGAGGCGATGCGCAACTCCAACCTGCCCGAGACCGACCGGATCTTCCAGGAGATGGTGGCGCTCTGTGACGAGGAACCCACGTTCACCGATCTGGACGTGGTGCGTGACGAGCAGCTGAACGTCCTGGCCGCGCGGGCCTTCTTCGAGGCCATGGGCAAGATGGAGCCGGGGCGGATCGGTGACCACCTCACCCGCGACTACGTGGATCACGACCCGTCCTACCCGCAGCCCGTGCGGGGCATCGACGGGATCCGCGAGCAGTACGAGGGGTGGCGGGCCGCCTTCGACTTCACCTTCCGGATCGACGACCAGATGGCCCAGGGAGACCAGGTGTGCACCCGGTGGACCTGGGTCGCGCGCCACAAGGGCGAGTTCCTGGGGATTCCGGCGACCGGACAGGACGTGAGCATGCAGGGCATGACCTGGCAGCGGTTCCGGGACGGCGCGATCTGCGAGAGCCACTGGCTCTACGACCGGGCGGGACTGCTGGAGCAGCTGGGGGTACTCGGTCAGTGACGCCCGCGAAGGGGAAGGCCCCGCTCCCGCACCTGAGTGCGGAGGCGGGGCCTTCTCACTGCACGCTGTGAGCGGCTGGGCTCAGTGGGCGTGGCCGTGGCCGTGGCCCGCGGCGGCCGGCTCTTCCTCTTCCTTCTTCTCGACGACCAGGGTCTCGGTCGTCAGGAGGAGGGAGGCGATGGAGGCGGCGTTCTCCAGGGCGGAGCGGGTGACCTTGACCGGGTCGATGACGCCGGCCTTGACCAGGTCGCCGTACTCGCCGGTTGCGGCGTTGAAGCCCTGGCCCTTGTCGAGCTCGGCGACCTTGGAGGTGATGACGTAGCCCTCCAGGCCGGCGTTCTCGGCGATCCAGCGCAGCGGCTCGACGGCGGCCTTGCGGACGACCGCGACACCGGTGGCCTCGTCGCCGGTCTTGCCGAGGTTGCCCTCCAGGACCTTGACGGCGTGGACGAGCGCGGAGCCACCACCGGAGACGATGCCCTCCTCGACCGCGGCGCGGGTCGCGGAGATGGCGTCCTCCAGACGGTGCTTCTTCTCCTTCAGCTCCACCTCGGTGGCGGCGCCGACCTTGATCACGCACACGCCGCCGGCCAGCTTCGCGAGGCGCTCCTGGAGCTTCTCGCGGTCCCAGTCGGAGTCGGTGTTCTCGATCTCGGCCTTGATCTGGGCGACACGGCCCTGGACGGCCTCGGACTTGCCGGCGCCGTCGACGATCGTGGTGTCGTCCTTGGTGACGGTGATGCGGCGGGCGGAGCCCAGCACCTCCAGGCCGACCTGGTCGAGCTTGAGGCCGACCTCCTCGGAGATGACCTCGGCGCCGGTCAGCGTCGCCATGTCCTGCAGCATCGCCTTGCGACGGTCACCGAAGCCGGGGGCCTTGACGGCGACCGCGTTGAAGGTGCCGCGGATCTTGTTGACGACCAGGGTCGACAGGGCCTCGCCCTCGACGTCCTCGGCGATGATCAGCAGCGGCTTGGAGGCACCGGCCTGGATGACCTTCTCCAGCAGCGGCAGCAGGTCCTGGATGGAGGAGATCTTGCCCTGGTTGATGAGGATGTAGGGGTCCTCCAGGACGGCCTCCATGCGCTCCTGGTCCGTCACGAAGTACGGCGACAGGTAGCCCTTGTCGAAGGCCATGCCCTCGGTGAAGTCCAGCTCCAGACCGAAGGTGTTGGACTCCTCGACGGTGATGACACCGTCCTTGCCGACCTTGTCCATCGCCTCGGCGATGAGCTCGCCGACCTGCGTGTCCTGGGCGGAGAGACCGGCCACGGCGGCGATGTCGGACTTCTCGTCGATCGGCCGGGCGGTCGCGAGGAGCTCCTCGGAGACCGCGGCGACGGCCGCGTCGATGCCCTTCTTCAGGGCGGCCGGGGAGGCCCCGGCGGCGACGTTCTTCAGGCCCTCGCGGACGAGCGCCTGGGCCAGCACGGTGGCGGTGGTCGTACCGTCACCCGCGATGTCGTTGGTCTTGGTCGCCACCTCCTTCACCAGCTGGGCGCCGAGGTTCTCGTACGGGTCCTCGACCTCGACCTCACGGGCGATGGTGACACCGTCGTTGGTGATGGTGGGCGCGCCGAACTTCTTGTCGATGACGACGTTGCGGCCCTTGGGGCCGATCGTCACCTTGACCGTGTCGGCAAGCTTGTTGACGCCGCGCTCGAGGGCGCGACGGGCGTCCTCGTCGAACTTCAGGATCTTCGCCATGGGAGCGGTTCAGCCCTCTCGGAAAACGTGGGTGAAACGAACTGCGCCCCAGACGCCCGGCTTCATAAGGTCGCGGGGGCCCGGGGCGCAGCTCACAAGCAAAAGTGCTTGAGGTGACGGGTTATCTGGGGGTGGCCCCCCAGACCCCCCTACTTCTCGATGATCGCGAGCACGTCGCGAGCGGAGAGGACGAGGTACTCCTCGCCGTTGTACTTCACCTCGGTGCCGCCGTACTTGCTGTACAGCACGATGTCGCCGGTCTTGACGTCGAGCGGCAGGCGCTCGCCGTTCTCGAAGCGGCCCGGGCCCACGGCCAGGACGACGCCCTCCTGGGGCTTCTCCTTGGCGGTGTCCGGGATGACCAGGCCAGAGGCGGTGGTCTGCTCGGCGTCGAGCGGCTGGACCACAATGCGGTCCTCGAGCGGCTTGATGGCAACCTTGGAGCTGGTGGTCGTCACGATCCGACCTCCCCCTTCGGAGATCTCACGGGGTTAACTGTCTGAGGTGGCGACCAGGTGGATCCGTCGTCGCGGGTGCCGGACCTGCCCGTCGCGTAGTTGGCACTCTCCAGTGGGGAGTGCCAGAGCCGAGACTATGACCGCGGTTAGCACTCGGTCAAGCGGAGTGCCAGTCGCGTCCCTGGGGCTGCCGCCCCCCAGACCCCCGCTTCGGCCCTGAACGGCCTCGCCCTCGAACGCCGGACGGGCTGGAATGCCTGGACCTGCACCGAAAAGTCCCGTCAGACGTAGTCCTCCAACCGGCCCACCGTCAGCCCCCGCCCCTGGATCTCCCGCAGCAGCCTCGTCGTCCGCTCTCTCAAGGACAGGCCGGTCGGTTCACCCGAGGGGACGGAGACGATGTCGCCGGCGCGCAGCCGTCCGGGGCCGTGCGCGTACGTCAGCCCGCCGTCGCCCTCCATCGCCGCGCGCCACAGCACCACCGCCGTGATGCCGCAGTCCGCCGCGGCGCGGAGGGTGGTGGAGTCGTACGTGCCGTAGGGCGGCCGGAAGAGGCGGGGGCGGATGCCGAAGCGGGCGCGGAGTTTGTTCTGCTGGCCGCAGATCTCGGCGCGCTGGCCGGTGTACGGCAGACCGCGCAGGGCGGCGTGGTCGAGGGTGTGGTTCTGGATGGACGCGCCCACCGAGCGCAGGCGCGCGAAGTGGCCGTAGCCCGGGCCGGCCACGCTGTCCGTGAGGAACATGCTGACGGGCAGCCGCAGTTCACGGACCATGTCGACGAAGCGGGGGTCCTTCTCGGCGCCGTCGTCGTAGGTGAGGAAGACGACCCTGTCGCGGGTCGGGACGCGGTGCACGACGGGCAGCGGGGTACCGCCGGGCAGCCGCAGCCGTCGGGCGGGCGGGGACGGAGGCGCGGGCAGTGGGGCGCTCAGGCCCCAGTGGCGGTACAGCTGCGCCGTGTGCGTCGGGCCCTTGGCCGAGCGGACGCCGTGGGCCGCCTCCTCGCCCGGCCCCGCGCCGGGAGCGACCGGACCGGCCGGCCGGCCGCACCCGGTGAGCAGGGCGGACGCCAGGACCACGGCCGCGACCACGGCCGCCAGGGCGCGCGGCCCCCGCCCTGGTCCCGGCACCGGCCTCACAGGTAGTCCTCCAGCCGGGCCACCGCGTACCCCTCGGCCGTGACCTCGTTCAGGAACCGGCGGATCATGTCGGGCATGGTGCCCTTCCAGTCGTTCCTGCCCCGGAAGTGAGTGAGGACGATGTCACCCGGCCGGATGCTCCGGTCCCACTCGCGGTAGTCCCAGTGGTCGACGAAGACCTCCTCGTTCCACAGCGGGACGTACTTGACGCCGCACGACTTCGCGGCGCGCAGGGTGTCCCTGTTGTAGTTCCCGAAGGGCGGGCGGAAGAGCAGCGGGCGCTTGCCGTAGCGCTCCTCGATCACGTCCTGCATGGCGCAGATCTCGTACTGCTGGCGGCGGTAGGAGAGCCCGGGGAGGTAGGGGTGGTGCAGGGTGTGGTTGTTCAGGGCCACGCCATCGCGCTGCATCCGCCTGAAGTAGCCGTAGTCGTCCTTGATCAGGTAGTTGCTGAGGAAGGCGGTGTACGGCACCTGCAGGTCGCTCATCATCCGCAGGAAGGCCGGGTCCTTCTCGGCGCCGTCGTCGATCGTCAGGAAGACGACCCGCTGCCTGGTGGGGACGGTGGTGAAGACCGGTGGGAAACCGAGTTCCTCGTGCCCGTCCACCTCGAAGCCCTCGCGGGTGGTGATCTTCGGTTTGGTGGCGGGGGGCGGTGGGGGTGTGAGCGGGATTCTCGCCAGGCCCCAGCGTCTCGCCGCGGCGGCCCGGGCGGCTAGGGCGGACTTGCCCGACCGGAACTTCTTGGCCTGGGGGTCCGGGGTGGCGGCCGGGGGCGGGGCCTTGAGGGGCTGCCGGCCCGGGGTGGGGCGCGCGGTCCCGGTGCCGTCCGGGCTTCCCGGGCCGCCTTGGCCTCCAGGGTCGCCGACCGGTGCACAGCCCGAGGCGATGGCCGCGAGGGTGAGCGCGGCGATTCCGCCACGGACCCGGGAACGTACAGGTGTTCCACGACGGCGCCTCGCGGGTGCCCCATTGCGGTGACTTTTGTCATTTTGTACTACTAGTCGCATGGAGCCGGATCTTTGCAGGCACGCGTCCCTGAGCCCGGCCGACACCGCCGCCGGCCGCGGACCATCCACCGACTGGCCGACAATGGCCCGGTGAACGACCTCGCCTCCTTCGCCTCGCTCCGCACCCCGGAGGGCCGCGCCCTCCTCGACGCCGTCCGCGACACCGACCCCGCCGACGAACTCGCGGTCGCCACCCGCCTGCGCCGCGAGCACCCCGCCGAGCTGGTGTCGGCGGCGCTCGGGCAGGCGCGGCTGCGGCAGCGGGCGGTGGCGAAGTTCGGGGCCGAGGGCGCGGGGCGGATGTTCTTCACCCCGAACGGGGTCGAGCAGTCGACGCGGGCGAGCGTGGCGACGTACCGGGCCGAGTGCTTCCAAGCGGGCGGAGTGCGGTCCGTCGCCGACCTCTGCTGCGGGATCGGCGGCGACGCGATCGCGTTCGCCCGCGCCGGGATCCGAGTGCTGGCCGTCGACCGGGATCCGCTGACCTGTGAGGTGGCCCGCGCCAACGCCGACGCGCTCGGTCTCGCCGACCTGATCGAGGTGCGCGAGGCGGACGTGACGGAGGTCGACACGGCCGGGTACGACGCCGTGTTCGTCGACCCGGCCCGGCGTTCCTCCAAGCGCGGCCGGATCTTCGACCCGGAGGCCTACTCCCCGCCCCTGTCCTGGGCGGTGTCCGCCGCGCTCAAGGCGTCACTGGGTGTGCTGAAGATCGCGCCCGGCATCCCGCACGAGGCGATCCCCGCGGACGCGACGGCCGAATGGGTCTCGGACGGCGGGGACGTGAAGGAGGCCATGCTGTGGTTCGGCGCGGACGTGACGCCGGGGGCGCGGCGCGCCACGCTGCTGCCCGCCGGAGCCGGCATCTACGTGGCACCCGACACCATGCTCCCGGACCCCGAAGTCCGGCCGGTCGGGAGGTACTTGTACGAGCCGGACGGCGCCGTCATCCGCGCCCACCTGGTCGCCGAGGTGGCCGAGGACCTGGACGGCGGGCTGATCGACCCGACCATCGCCTACGTCACCGCCGCCGAACTGCACAACACGCCGTATGCCACCGCCTATGAGATCACCGACCAACTCCCCTTCAACGTCAAGAAGTTGAAGGCGCTGCTGCGGGAGCGCGAGGTCGGCATCCTGACCGTGAAGAAGCGGGGGTCGGCCGTCGAGCCGGAGGAACTGCGCAAGAAGGTCAAGCCTCAGGGGCCCAACGCGGCGACCGTGTTTCTGACCCGGGTGGCGGGGGCTCCGACGATGCTGGTGGGGCGGCCGGCCTAGCACCCCCCAGCGGCACGGCTTCACTCGGCGTCGGCAGCCGCTGCCCGCCGCAACAGCATCTCCCGCTCCGGCTCGTTCCGCGTCAGCGCCGCCGCCCGCTCGAACTCCGCCCGCGCCTGCGCCGTACGGCCCAGACGCAGGAGCAGGTCGCCCCGCACGCTCGGCAGCAGGTGGTACTCACGCAGGGCCGGTTCGGAGGCGAGCGCGTCGACGATCTCCAGCGCGGGCTCCGGTCCCTGCGCCATCGACACGGCGACCGCGCGGTTCAGCTCGACGACGGGGGAAGGGGACCGCGCGGACAGCAGGCCGTACAGGGTGGCGATGGTCTGCCAGTCGGTCTCCTCATAGGTGTACGCGTGCGCGTGGCAGGCGGCGATCGCGGCCTGCAGGGCGTACGGGCCGGGGGCGCCCGTGGCGGTGGCGCCCGCGCGGTCCAGGGCCGTGATGCCACGGGCGATGAGCATGCGGTTCCAGCGGCGGCGGTTCTGGTCCCTGAGGAGGATCGGTTCGCCGGACGGGCCGGTGCGGGATGCCGCGCGGGACGACTGGAATTCGAGGAGGGCGGTCAGTCCGTGCACCTCCGGCTCCTTCGGCATCAGCGCCGCCAGCACGCGGGCCAGGCGCAGGGCGTCCTCGCAGAGCGCCGGGCGCAGCCAGTCGTCACCGGCCGTGGCGGCGTAGCCCTCGTTGAAGATCAGGTAGATGACGTCGAGGACCGAGCCGAGGCGGGCCTCGCGGTCGGGGCCGTAGGGCACCTCGAAGGCGACGTTCCTGGTGGCGAGGGTGCGCTTGGCCCGCACGATGCGCTGGGCGACCGTGGCCTCCGGCACCAGGAACGCCCGGGCGATCTCGGGCGTCGTCAGGCCGCCGAGGAGGCGCAGGGTGAGGGCGATGCGGGCCTCGGCGGACAGGACGGGATGACAGGTGGTGAAGACCAGCCTCAGCAGGTCGTCGTCGATGTCGTCCGGGTCGTACGCGGCGGACGGCTCCTCGGGCGGTGCCGTCGTCTCCAGGTCCCGGCCGATCTCGGCCAGCTTGCGGGCGTAGTTCTCACGGCGGCGGATCAGGTCCACGGCGCGGTGCTTGGCCGCGGCCATGAGCCAGGCCCCGGGGTTGTCGGGGACTCCGTCCCGGGGCCACTGCTCCAGCGCGGCGACCAGCGCGTCCTGCGCGAGTTCCTCGGCGATGCCGACGTCGCGCACTATGCGGGCGACGGCGGCGATCACGCGCGGGGACTCGATACGGAAGACGGTCTCGATGGTGCCGTGCGGGTCTGCGGTGGGCTGCGGGGTCACAGCCCACCATGCAACACCCGTACGGCCGTGGATCCAAGGAGGACCGATCAGCCCTCGGCGATTTCCCGGACCTCGCAGGTGACCTGCCATTCCGGGCCGTGGACCTTCACGAAGCGCGAGGCCCACTCCAGTGCCTCGGCCTTGTCCTTGCACTGCATGAGGGCGTAGCCGCCGATGACTTCCTTGGACTCGGTGAAGGGCCCGTCGGTGACGGAGGTCTTGGCCCCGTCCCAGTGCACGCGGGTGCCCTGCGCCGAGGGGGTGAGCCCGGCGGTGTCGAGCATCACGCCGGCCTTGGTGATCTCCTCCAGCAGCTCCCCCATGCGCTGCATCAGTTCGGGGCTCGGGCCCTCGGCGGGCGCGGTGGACTCGTCGATCCGGACGAGGGAGAGGTAGCGCGGCATGGTGACTCCTCAGGTGCTCAGGGGCGGTGACCGGGTCCTTCCCGGCCTCTCACCCCTGCGTCGAACGGGAGGCTCCCGGATCGACACGCTTCCCGGATTTTCTTCGAAGATCTTTTTCTCTCACCGCAACGACTCCCACAACTCCCCCGCCTCCGGCTCCCGCGCCACCACCCGGTTGCGGTCCGACGGTGCCGGAACCACCGGCATCGTCACCGTCCGCACCGTGTCCGACGACAGGCCCCGCAGGCTCTGCCCCAGGCTCATCAGCTCGCTCAGGGAGTCCAGTCCCGTGTCCGTGGTCAGGCTGCCCGTCACCGCCTCGGCGACGCGGTAGAGCCGGGTCGGGTCGGTGAGGAGGTCGGTGGCGGCGATCTGGTCCAGGAGGGCCTTCACCAGCTTCTGCTGGAGACCTATGCGGCCGAGGTCGCTGCCGTCGCCGATGCCGTGGCGGGTGCGGGCGAGCGCCAGGGCCGTGGTGCCGTCCAGGTGGTGGGTGCCGGCCTCCAGGGTCAGGTGGCTGTCCTCGTCGTCGATGTCCTCGTCCGTCGTGACCGTGACGCCGCCCAGCGCGTCCACCAGCTTCGCGAAGCCGGAGAAGTCGATCTCGATGTAGTGGTCCATGCGGACCTGAGTGAGCGACTCGACCGTCTTGACCGCGCACACGGGGCCGCCGATCGCGTACGCGCTGTTGAACATCGTCCGGTACGCCACTTCCGTCGAGCCGCCCGACGCCAGCGGGCAGGACGGACGGGTGACCAGGGTGTCGCGCGGGATGCTGACGACCGTCGCCTCGGTGCGGCCGGCGTCGATGTGGACCACCATCGCCGTGTCCGAGCGGGCTCCGGTGCTGCTGCCGCCGCCGAGTTCCTGGTTCTCCTCGCCGCTGCGCGAGTCCGAGCCCAGGACCAGGATGTTCAGAGCGCCCGTGGGCAGGGCGGACGCGGAGGCCGAGGGCGACGGTGACGTCACGCCCCTCGGCGGGCGGTTGTCGCCGAGCGCGCTGTCGATGTCGACGCTCTTGATGTTGTCGTTCAGGTGCCAGTAGGCCCAGCCTGCCGTGCCCACGCCCAGCACCAGGGTGCCCGCGAGGACGAGGCCGGCGGTCCTCAGCACCCTCGACCGCCGGCCCACGCGTCTGCCGTCGTCCCCGTTCGCGTCCCGCCCGTTCGCGCCATGTCCCGTCACGGGCAGGAACGTACGTCCGAATTATTACGGGCAGGGATGCCAGAGTGGCTTTTCTTCGGAAATTCTCAGACTTCCCTGCCCCGGTCTCATCCCAGGGTCACCACCGGCACCGGATTGCTCCCGCTCCACGACCCGTTGAACCCGAAGGTCACCGAACCGCCGTCGGGAACCGCCGCGTTGTACGAGGCGTTGGAACAGGTGACCGCCGCCCCCGACTGAGTGCAGCTCGCGTTCCAGGCCTGCGTGAGCCGCTGCCCCGCTCCGTACGTCCAGCCCACCTTCCAGGACGACAGCGCCGCCCCCGAGCAGGCGATCCGGACCTGCCCGGTGAAGCCGGTGTTCCACTCGCTGGTGACGCTGTAGGTCGCCGCGCAGGCGCCCGTGGGGGGCGGTGTCGTCGTGCCGCCGCCCAGCGACTCGGCGATCGCGTTGTAGGCCGGCTTCGGCGCGTAGTTCTCGTCGTAAGGCGTCGCCGCGCCCTGCCCGGGGAAGGTGGACGGGATCCAGGAGTCGGAGTCGGTGAAGCCCCAGACGGTGACGCCGACACACCGGGACACGGCGAGGCAGGCGTTCATGACCGCCCTGTAGTCGGCGGCCTGCTGCGTCAGCTTGGCGCTGTCCGACGGCAGTTGCATACGGATGTCCAGCTCGGTGATCGCCACGTCGACGCCGAGATCGGCGAACCGCTGGATGTTCTGCTGCATGGTGGACGGCACCTGGCCGAGGATCAGATGGGCCTGGAGGCCGACGCCGTCGATCGGGACGCCGCGCTCCTTCAGGGACCGCACCAGGTTGTACAACGCCGTGCTCTTCGCGTTGACGCCCTCGACGTTGTAGTCGTTGATGTACAGCTTGGCGCTCGGGTCGGCGGCGCGGGCCGCGGTCAGGGCCTGGGCGATGTAGTCGGCGCCGAGGCCGTTGTACCAGAGGGTCTGCCGGTAGGTGCCGTCCTCGTTGAACGGCTCGTTGACCACGTCCCAGGTCGCCAGCCGGCCCTTGTAGCGGCCGACTTCGGTGGCGATGTGGTCGGTCATCAGTCCGCTCAGCTCGGCCGGCGTCCAGCTGCCGTTCGTCAGCCAGCCCGGGTTCTGGCTGTGCCAGACCAGGGTGTGGCCGCGCACCTGCTGGCCGTAGGCCTCGGCGAAGTCGACGATCTGGTCGGCCTCGGCCCAGTTGAAGTTGCCGCGGGTCGGCTCGACCGATCCCCACTTCATGGCGTTGCCGGGGGTCAGCGCGTTGAACTCCCGGCCCGCGATCTCGCCGTAGGTGCCGGTGAGCTTGGAGCCGGTGACGGCCGTGCCCATGACCTTGCCCTTGGCGGCGGCGAGGTCGCGCAGCGGCGGGTCGGCCGCCTGGGCGGGGGTGGCGCCCAGCGTCAGCAGGAGGGCGGCGGCTCCGGTGACGAGCGCGGCAAGACGTGCACGGGACGATCTGGAGGGTCTCATGGCGGGGGCCTCCGAAAGTTTCGGTCGTGCAACCGATTGACTTCGGAGGAGTGTGGAGGCGCCCGCCCCACCCGTCAATACGTCAACTTCCGGCCACGTGGGGCCACTCAGGTCCCGCTGGGCGCCGCCGTACTGCTGCGCACCACCAGGCTGGTCGCCAGCTCCACCCGCGTCGCCGCCGGTGCCCCCTCCTCCCGCGCGAGGTCGAGGACCAGCTTCGCCGCCGCCTCCGCCATCTCCGTCAGCGGCTGCCGTACGGTCGTCAGCGGCGGCCCGACCCAGCGCGCGATCGGCAGATCGTCGAAGCCGACCACGCTCAGGTCCTCCGGAATCCGCAGCCCCAGCTCGCGCGCGGCCTCGTACAGCCCGAGCGCCTGGAGGTCGTTGCCGGCGAAGACGGCGGTCGGCCGGTCCGGGCGGCGCAGCAGCTCCAGTCCCTGCCGGTAACCGGTCTCGTGGTGGAAGTCGCCCGGGCGGATCAGGTCCTGGTCGACCGGGAGCCCGGCCGTCTCCAGGGCGGCCCGGTAGCCGTCGATGCGGGCGCGGCTGCACATCATCCGGGACGGCCCGGTGATCGCGCCGATCCTGCGGTGCCCCAGCTCGACCAGA
Organism: Streptomyces sp. V4I8; assembly: GCF_041261225.1. Taxonomy (GTDB): domain Bacteria; phylum Actinomycetota; class Actinomycetes; order Streptomycetales; family Streptomycetaceae; genus Streptomyces. The sequence continues at coordinate 6,184,187 of NZ_JBGCCN010000001.1, read as the reverse complement.
TGCCGGGTGGCGGCCAGTCCGCCCTGCCAGTTGGTCGCCCCGATCGACGGCACGTCGGCGCCCGGGTCGCCCGCCGGGTCCATCACCACGAACGGGATCGACCGGCTGGTCAGCAGGGCGCGCTGGGACTCGTCGAGGCCGGACAGCACGAGGATCACGCCGTGCGGGCGCCGGGCGGCGACCTGGTCGGCCCAGGTCCGGCCGGGGGTGAGCCGACCGGCGCTCTCGCTCAGCACGACGCTCAGGCCGGCGTCCCGGGCGACGTTCTCCACCCCCCGGATGACCTCCATCGCCCACGCGCTCTCCAGCTCGTGGAAGACCAGGTCGATCAGGGGCGACCGGCCGGCCTCGGCGCGCCGGCGCCGGTAGCCGTGGGCGCGCAGGAGCTCCTCGACCCGGCTGCGGGTGGCCGGGGCGACGTCGGCCCGGCCGTTGAGGACCTTCGAAACAGTCGGCGCGGACACACCGGCCTCGCGGGCGATCTCGGCGAGCGTCGCGGTCTGCGTGGACCGACCGGGCGACGGGGAGGTCGTCCGGGTTTCACTCGGTGTCTTCCGGGTTTCACCCGGTGGCGTCCGGGTTTCAGCGGGCTCACGGGCAGTCATGGCGGCGATCGTATCCCTGCGCGACCTCTTGACGAACCCTTCTTACCACGCCTAGGTTCCCGGAACATTCGAAGTTAACAACGAAACATTCGCGAGTGGGCCGTCCCGTCACCGCCCCGACAGGAGCTTCCAGCCATCGCCCGGACAGGAGATTCATGACCACCGCCCCTTGGCGCGACCCCGCCCTGCCCGCCGCCGCCCGCGTCGACGACCTCCTCTCCCGGATGACCCTTCAGGAGAAGACCGCCCAGCTGTACGGCGTGTGGGTCGGCGCCGCCACGGACGGCGACGGAGTCGCCCCGCACCAGCACGACATGACCGCCGAACGCTCCGAGGACGAATGGGACGAGCTGATCACCCACGGCCTCGGCCAGCTCACCCGCTCCTTCGGCACCGCCCCCGTGGACCCGGCGCTGGGCGCGCAGGCACTGGCCCGCGCCCAGCGCCGTATCGCCGGGGCGGGCCGCTTCGGCATCCCGGCGGTGGCCCACGAGGAGTGCCTGGCGGGCTTCACGGCCTGGCAGGCCACGGCCTATCCGGTCCCACTGGCGTGGGGGGCCACCTTCGACCCTCCGCTGGTCGAGGAGATGGCCCACCGCATCGGCGCGGACCTGCGCTCGGTGGGCGTCCACCAGGGCCTGGCCCCCGTCCTGGACGTCGTACGCGATCCGCGCTGGGGCCGGGTCGAGGAGACCGTCGGCGAGGACCCGTATCTGGTCGGCACGATCGGCGCGGCGTACGTCCGGGGCCTGGAGTCGGCCGGCGTCATCGCGACGCTCAAGCACTTCGCCGGGTACGCGTCCTCGGCGGGCGCCCGCAACCTCGCCCCCGTGCGCGCGGGCATCCGCGAGTTCGCGGACGTCACCCTTCCGCCGTTCGAGATGGCCCTGCGCGAGGGCGGGGCGCGCTCGGTGATGGCGGCGTACAACGAGACGGACGGCGTACCGGCCTCCGCGGACGCGGACCTGCTGACCGAACTCCTCCGTGAGCGATGGGGTTTCACGGGCACGGTGGTCTCCGACTACTTCGGCGTCGGCTTCCTGGAGAACCTGCACCGCGTGGCGGGCAGCCCGGCGGAGGCGGCGCACGTGGCGCTGGCGGCGGGCATCGACGTGGAACTCCCCACCCTGAAGTGCTACGGGAAGCCGCTGGTGGAGGCGGTGCGGGCGGGTGAGGTCCCGGAGGAACTGGTCGACCGTGCGGCCCGCCGGGTCCTGCTCCAGAAGTGCGAACTGGGCCTCCTGGACGAGGACTGGACCCCGGAGCCGGCGACGACGGCACGCATCGACCTGGACTCCCCCGCGAACCGGGCGCTGGCCCGCCGGGTGGCCGAGGAGTCGGTGGTCCTGCTGGACAACCCGGACGGTGTGCTGCCGCTCCCCCCGGACGCCCGTGTCGCGGTCGTCGGCCCGCGTGCGGCGGACGCCCTGGCCATGCTGGGCTGCTACTCCTTCCCGTCCCACGTCCTCACGCACCACCCCGAGGTGCCGATGGGCATCGAGATCCCGACGGTCCTGGAGGCCCTGCGCGCCGAACTCCCCGACGCCAAGGTGTCGTTCGCGGAGGGCTGCGGCGTCTCCGACCCGGACCGGGCGGGCTTCGAGGAGGCGGTGGCCCGGGCCGCGGAGGCGGACGTGTGCCTGGCGGTGCTGGGCGACCGGGCGGGGCTGTTCGGGCGGGGCACGTCGGGCGAGGGCTGTGATGTGACGGATCTGCGGCTGCCGGGTGTGCAGGGAGACCTGCTGGACGCTCTCGTGGCCACGGGCGTCCCGGTGGTGCTGGTCCTGCTCACCGGCCGCCCGTACGCGCTGGGCCGCTGGCACGGGCGCCTCGCCGCCGTCGTCCAGGCCTTCTTCCCGGGCGAGGAAGGCGGCCCGGCGGTGGCGGGGGTGCTGTCGGGCCGCGTCAACCCGTCGGGGCGGCTGCCGGTGAGCGTGCCCCGGCTGCCCGGGGGCCAGCCGTGGACGTACCTCCAGCCGCCGCTGGGGCTGGCGGGCGGGGTCAGCAACCTGGATCCGACGCCGTTGTACGCGTTCGGGCACGGGCGGTCGTACACGTCGTTCGCGTGGGAGGACTGCACGGGCGCCGAGGGCCCGACGGAGATCGGCACGGACGGGTCGTACGAGGTGTCGCTGACCGTCCGCAACACGGGCGACCGCGCGGGCGCGGAGGTGGTCCAGCTGTACCTGCACGACCCGGTGGCGTCGGTGACCCGGCCGGATGTGCGGCTGATCGGCTACCGGCGTGTGGAGTTGGCGCCGGGCGAGGCGAGCCGGGTGACCTTCCGCTTCCACGCGGATCTGTCGTCGTTCACCGACCGTTCGGGGCGGAGGGTGGTCGAACCGGGCATACTGGAACTACGACTGGCGACCTCCAGCACGGACCTAAGGCACACTGCGCGACTGAAACTCACTGGTTCGGTACGGGAGTTGGGGCCGGACCGGCGGCTACGGTGCGAGACGGAGGTGTCGGCAGCACCGGAGTGACGCGCGGTCTCCCTCCTGAGAGCTCCCGAGAGCTCACACCGTCCCCGGCGGAAATCCATGGTGCTCACCACCGCGGACGAACGCTCGCCAGGCCTCCACCTTGCCCGAACAGTCCGGGAAGGCCTCCAGGCGGAACTCGGGGTCCCAGGTCACCGTGAGGGATCCCGCCGGGCCCACCGTCACGGCCGTGACCGTGGGGTGGGCCTGGGCCAGGGCGTCGTTCAGGGTGGCGGCGCGTCCGTCGTAGACCGTGGCGAACCGGTCGAACGCGTCGGGACCGGCACCGGGCTGGTCGTACCTCATGTCACGGGAGCCCAGCACCAACCGCCCCGACCACACGATCCGGAACGGGCACTGCAGGTGGACCATGGCGACCTCGCCGTGCGGGCCGGCGAACTCGATCACGCCCATGTCCACCGCCCGCCCGACGGAGACCACCTCCGCCCCCGTCAGGAGGCGGCCGACCTCCGGCATCGCTTCCTCAGCAGTCGGCACCACCGAACAGCCCCTTACCCTCTTCGACGATGCGATGGTAGCCGTACCCCTGCCCGGTGATCCGGTCGTGCAGGGCACGGCGCTCCGCGGGCGTGATGTCTCGGCCGAGGTTGCGTTCGATCTCCCGCAGGGCGTCCTTGAACTCCCGGTTCTCCGCCTGGTTGCCGCGCGGCGCGTGGTAGCCGTCGTCGTCCAGGTCGCCCGAGTCCCACTCCCCCGAGAGCTCCTCCCAGCCCTTGTTCCAGTCGAATCCGCCCTCGTCGTTGTGGGCCAGGAGGGTCGTGGAACCTGCCAGCACGTAGTACGAGTGGAGGTCGGCGACAGTGAGGTTGTAGACGGTCGCGGGCCGGGCCGAGTGGTGCACGGCCGTGATCTGGACATGCGTTCCGGCGGACGTGCGCAGCCACTGACCGGCGGCCAGGTCCGCGGCGTCGACCCAGGTGCCGAGGGCGGGGACCCAGAAGGGGTGCCCGTCGGTGGCGGTGACGGTCTGCTTCTCACCGTCGACGGTCAGGGTGATGGTGACGAGGTGCTTAGCGCCGGTGCCCGTGATCTGTGCGGTGACCTTCTTGGCCACGGTCTCGCCGGTCTTCGGGTCCGTCGCCAGGACCTCGTCACCGATCCGGACGTCCTCGACGGGCTTGGTCGTGCCGTCGGCCATGAGCACCCGGGTGCCGGGGACGAAACTGTTCGGCGCCTTGCAGACCTTGAGGAGCTTGGCGCCCTTGAACACCCGCGCCCACGGCAGGTCCAGCGCCGCCGAGCCGCAGGCCTTCAGGCTGTCGCCGCTCAGGCATTTCTTCCAGGCGTCGACGTCGGGGACGATCAGGGCGGTGACCATCTTGTCGAACTTGCTCTGCTCGTAGGAGACCAGGCCGAGCGCCTCGGCGGCGCCGCAGAAGGAGCTGTCCTGGTCGTCGGGGCGGTAGCACATGCCCTGCGCCCAGACCTTGATCCGCTTTTCCTCGTCGTACTGGGGAAAGCGCGCCTCCAGTTCGCGGGCGGTGGGGACCCGGATGTCCTCGATCCAGATCTCGCCCTTCTCCTGCTTGATGTGGACGGTCGTCGTGGGGGTGACCACGGTCTTCTTGCGCTTGGCCCGCGCGGGGTCCGCGGTCCCCGTCTTCGGGTCGTAACCGACCGACTCCTGGACCGACTTCGGGCAGTCGGCGAGGGAGTACCAGCAGGGGTCGCCGTGCGGCTCGGTGCCGGTCGGGTCGGACAGGGTGACCGGGTTGTTGTTGGCGTAGTTGTAGCCGTTGATCTGCTGCGGATCGGTCAGATCCATCACCGGGTCGACCGAGAGGAAGCGTCCTGTCGCCGGGTCGTACTCGCGGGCGCCCAGGTGGGTGAAGCCCGTCGAGGGGTCGTTCGTGCCACCGACGAAGCCCTTGGTGCCGGGCCAGGTGGTGGGCTGCGCTCCCCGCGTGCCGCCGAACGGCAGGACGCGGCGCTGGCTCAACTGCTGCGTCGCGGCGTCGATGGCCAGCAGTGCCGTGCCGTGGTGGTCGGCGGTGGTGAAGGAGACCTTGCCGTCGTCGGACTGGACAGCCGTGTGGCCGCCGCCGAGTTCGATGTAGCGGGTGGCCTTCGGCGTCGTCGTGCCCTTGGCGACCGTGATCTCGGTGGCACCCAGGTAGAGCGTGGTCTCGGTCGGGGTGCGGCCGATGAGCCGGTTGCCGTCGGCGTCGTAGACGTACTCCGTGACCTTCGGCGATCCGCCCTCGACGGGCTCCGTCACCTTGGCCAGCCGGCCCTCGGCGTCGTAGTCGAGGTCCTGGGTCGTGCCGCTGCCCAGCGTGCGGGTGTCGGCGTTGCCGGTCGCGTCGTAGGTGAAGCTGTCGCCCGCCGTGACGCCGGGGCCGGTGCGGGTGACCGCCTTGAGGGCGTGCGGGCGGACCACTCCCGCGCCGGGCACCGGGTAGTCGTACGTGCTCTTGACGTCCTTCGCCGCGTCACCCGTGACGTCGTGCCGGACCTCGGTGCGCCGGTTGCCGATCTTGTCGTAGGTGTACGACTGCCAGTACGACGCCGGTCCGCCGAGCACCGAGGCGCTGGGCGTGGCGGCACACGCGGTGGTCGGCTGGGTCCACGCCTCCGTCAGGCGGCGCAGGTGGTCGTAGCCGAAGCACTGGGTGTCCGTGCCGGAACGCGAGGTGTCCGAGACGGACAGGACGTTGCCGACCTCGTCGTAGCGGAACGTGGACGCCTGGTCGACGCCGGCGATGTCCTGGCGGTCGACGCGGGTGTAGGACAGGCGCTGGGTGCCGGGCTCGTACTCGTTGGTGACCCAGGCCTTCTTGCCGCCCGCGTTGGACAGTTCGTACTGCAGCGGCTTGCCGGTGAGGCTGTACCTGGCCGTCGACTTGATGCCCTCGCTGCCGTCCACGCCGATGAGCCGCAGCGTGTCGTCCTCATAGGTGTAGGCCATGGAGGAGGCGGGCAGAGCACCGGCCTTCGGCATGCCGACAGCGGCGACCAGGCCGGACACCTTGTACGAGGTGGTCGACAGGTGGGTGCCGCTCAGGCCGTTGTTCGCCTCGGTGGCGGGAATGGTCACCGAGGTACGCAGCGGCCGGTAGAGCCGGTCGTAGGCGACGACCTTCGAGGTGTACGCCTGCCCGTCGACGTAGCGGGTCGACTCGGCGATGTGGCCCTTGGCACCGCTGATCGTGTCGTACGTCCACTTGGCGCGCAGGGTGCCCGTCGCGGACCCGGTGCGCATCTCGGTCTTGCGGCCGATGCCGTCGTAGACGTAGGCGAGCGTGTTGTTGCGGGCGTCCAGCGTGGAGGTGAGCAGGCCTCGGTCGTCGTAGAAGTACTTGACGGAGCGCTTGTCCGGGTCCTTGGACAGGCTCATCAGGCCGAGCAGGTCGTACTCGTAACTCCACTCGTTGCCGGCCGGGTCGGTGACCTTCGACAGGTTCCCGCTCGGCGAGAAACCGTACTTCGTGGTGTCGTACGACGACTCGGCGGCGCGCTGGTGGTGCTGGCGCAGCTCGGTGGTCTGGCCGCGGGCGTCGGTCAGGGTGGTGGCGGCGGTGCCGCCGGCCGGCGGGATGACCGTCGTGCGGTCACCGCCGTAGATGGTCCTGGTGGTGTTGAGGACCTGGCCGCCGTCGCCGTTGCCGAAGATCTGCTTGAACTCGGTCTGCCGGCCGAGGCCGTCGTACGCGTACCGGTTCTGCGTCTCCACGTCCAGCGCGTCCTGCGGCTTGACGAGAGTCGTGGAGGGCCCGGCCGCGTCGTAGTAGGACAGGAACTCCTTCGCCGTCAGGCCGCGTTCGTCGTAGAAGGTGTCGGTGAGCAGCCGTCCGCCGCCGGGGCCGGGGGCCTGGGACTGGCGTGGGCGCAGGAAGCCGTCGTAGAGCAGGTACGAGGTGATCTGTGCGCCGTCGTTGCCGAGGGTCTTGGTGCCGACGGCGATGGGCTGGCCCTCAGTGATCGTGTAGCTGTACTCGTACGTCGGGACGTCGCCCGTGAGCCGGTCGGCGAGCCACACCTTGGTCTTGCGGCCCAGCGCGTCATAGGCGAAGTTGACGACCTTGCTGTTGGCGTCGGTGACCGTCAGCGGTACACCGCGCGCCGGATCGTTGGTCGTGGTCGTGGACTGCGCGGTGGTGCTGTCCCCGGGGGTGACCGGTGGCGTGGTGACCTTCGCGGAGGTCGGGAAGCCGCTGGTCGGCGTGTAGGCGGTCGTGGTGGTACGGCCGTCCGTGCGGGCGGTGCGGGTCAGCGCGCCGGACTTCACCGTCACCGTGCCGCTCAGGTCGTTGGTCGTGAGCTTGCGGCCGTAGGTGTCGTACGTGGCGCTGGTCTCCGTGTAGGTGGCCGTGGTGCCGTCGTGGGACTTCAGCATCGCGGTCCGCGTGGCGTCGCCCTTCGTGGGGGCGGCGTCGTAGCCGAGGCCGTCGTAGGCCGTGCGGACGTCCGAGATGACGTCCTTGGAGCGGTCGGTGGTGGCGTCGCAGGCCTTGGCGACCGTCTCGGCCCGGGACGGCAGGGCGAGGATCGCGCCGGACGCCGGGTACGACGTGCGGGTGCACTTGTCGTCGGCGGCGGTGGCGTCGTCACCGCGGTCGTCGGTCCGGGTGATCCGGCCTGCCGTCGTGTCGAAGGAGTTCACGGTCGTGGTCGTACGCCACTGGTCGCCCGCCCCGTTGTCCAGCGACGTCCAGGTCCTGCTCTCGCCCGCGCCGGTGAAGTTGGCGGTGATCGTGCCCCAGTCGCGGACCCGCTTGGCGGTCTCGTGGTGCCACGGCCGGCTCACCGTCTTGGACAGCACCGAGCCACCGGGACCCGAGTAGTTGACGGTCTTGTATTCGAAGCCCGCCACCGACTCGTGGTCGGTGATCGCGTCGCCCTCTCCCGTGCCGAGCGAGACGCTCACGCTCTTCGTGCCGCCGCTGGGCGTCTCACGGTCGCCGTGCATGCCGCGCAGGAAGTAGGTGTCGGCCTGCGAACGCATCGCGGCCGCGCCGCCCTGGCCACCGGATTTCACCCGGACGTGGCCGTAGCCGCGCCACTGCGACCAGGTCTTCTCCTTCTCCTTCGTCAGGCCGTCGTCGTCGTCGTAGTGCCAAGCCGCGCCGTCCAGGTACTCGTACGCGGTGACCTGGTCCGGAGCGCCGCCGGTGCGGTCGGTCCGGGTGACCGTGGAGGTGACGTACTTGTTGAACCAGTGCAGGTCCGGGGCGTCGGTGTCACTGCCGCCGATGTACTGCGGGAAGCAGCGCGTGGTATTGGTCTGCGGGGTCGGCAGGGCGTCGAAGTCGCACACCGGCGCCGAGTAGCCGACGTCGATCTGGCCGCCCGCCTCGTCGGCGACGGTGGCCAGGCGCTCCTTGATGAACGGGGCGAAGCCGTCGCCGGTCCTGTCCAGCCGGTTGGCCAGCTGGACGTAGGTGAAGGACGTCTTGGGCAGGGTGATCGCCGGGCTGGCGGTGTGGCCAGTGCGCTGCACGGAGTCGAGGAGCAGCTGGTAGTCGGTGTCGGCCATGCCCCAGTGGTGGGTGAGCTTCCAGGAGTCGACGTCCGTGTAGGCGCCGGACTTCAGCACCTGCGTCTTGACCGAGGTGAGCCGCTTGCGGGTGAAGAACACCGGGGAGAGCCGGCCCTTGTCACAGGTGGCGCCCTCGTCGCAGTTCAGGTCCCAGGGGGTGTCGTACCAGTAGAAGGAGTCCTTGCCGATGTCGGCGCAGGTGGTGTTCGCGTCCGGGATGCAACGCTCGCCGCTGGTGAAGTCGACCTTGCCCAGCGCCTGCGCCGAGTACATCGAGGACTTCCGCAGGCCGTACTCGATCCGGTCGAGGAAACCGCCGCGCACATAGCGGGTGTTGTCGGTGTCCTTGAGGTTGCGGCCGTAGGAGTTCCATTCCTTGTCGTAGTAGTACGCGATCGCGTTGTCGTGCGGGTCGACGACGTAGTCGAGGTTCCAGCGCCAGCCCTGGGTGCAGGAGGAGCTCGCGAACGTCGAGGCGTGGCAGGGCTCGTTCGCGTCGTCGCCGTAGACGGGGACGGTCCAGGTGGAGTCGGTGGTCTCGTTGCCGCTCGCCCAGCCGGGCAGCCGGTTGTAGCCGAAGTAGTACTGGACGCCGTCCGGGGTGGTGACCTTCCAGTACTCGTCGTCGCGGGCGCCGTTGGAGCGTACGTCCGAGGTGGAGCCGTGGATCCGCTGGATCTTCGTGCCGTCGTCGTCCTTCAGCCGGAAGGCGTCGGTGCCGTCGGGCACCAGCTCGCCGCCCTTGCCGTTGAAGGAGATGAACGCGTTGTCGTACGCCCAGCACAGGTCGCCGGGCTTGCCGCCGTCCGCGTTCTCCACACCGTCGTCGGAGCCGCAGGACTTGTAGCGGCGCTCGATGAACCCGGGCCACAGGTCGAAGCCGTCGCCGAGCCAGGAGCCCTGGTTGTTGGTGTTGCCGGTCCGGCCGTCGATCGAGCCGGAGGAGTAGGAGAGGCCGACGCTGGGCGTCAGTCCGCCCGGCACGTCCGGCACGCCCATCGGGTACGACCAGGAGAAGTCACCCGTGTTCAGGCTCGTGCTCCACTGCGCGGACGGCGACAGCGGGGTCGCCTTGTAGTCGCTGCCCATGCCCGACTCGTCGGCGACGGCCGCGAGGACGGTGGCACCGGAGGAGCGCAGGGCGACCTTCGGTGCCGTCAGGGTCTGCTTCTCGGTGTCGTTGACTGTCTCGACCGGCTCGGTGGTACGGCACTCGGCCTTGTCCGGCGTGGTCAGCGCGCACGCGGGCAGCTCGACGAGGCGCAGCCGGTCGGCGTATCCGCCGCCGAAGGCGCCGGCAGTGGAGGAGTAGTCGAGGCGGGTGCGAACCGTCTGCTTCCTGGCGGACGCCAGGCTGAACAACAGGCCCTCCGCACCGGCCCGTTGGGCCGTCCTGCGGTCGAACAGACGGGTCTTGACCGACCCTTGGGCACCCCGTACCCCTTTGCCCCGGCCCACCGCGAGGGGCAGCCCCTTCGCCCGTACGACACCGGCGGAGCCCTCGGGCAACTCCACCGTCGCCGCCCCAGCCTTGGGCCAGTTGGTCTTCGGCTTCTCCTTCGGAGTACGCGGCCCCTTCATCGCCGGGCGCGGGAGGACCTTGACCGGCGCGACCGCGACCGGCTTCTCCGACTCGGGCAGGCCGGGGCGGCCGGTGCCGCGGTCGGCGGCGACACTCGCGGGCTGGGCCACCGCCTGCAGCAGCGTGCCGATCATGACCGCGGCCGAGGCCAGGGCCACGCGGCGGCGCAGGGCACGCAGGGGCGTACGGGATCTACCGTTCATCCTCGTCCTTCAATCCCTGAGGGGGCGTGAAGCCGGTGTCGTATGGGTGTTGGGCGGGGCAGGGCAGGGCCGGTCAGCTGTTGCCCGGGACGGTGGTGGCCGTGCCCGGCTGGCCGAGCGCCAGGTGCTCGATCTGGGTGTCGTCGAGGGCGCCCTGGAAGGTCCAGACGTCCGAGAGGGAGCCGGGGAAGTGGGCGCCGGCCCGGTCGCGGCCGAGTTGCAGCGACTGGACGGCCTTGAAGGTCAGCACGTTCTCGGAGTACGACACCTGCTCGGCGCAGCCGCTGACGTCGGGCTCACCGTCGTCGTCGGCGTCCTGGCAGGCGACCTCTTCCAGCTCGCCGTTGACGTACAGCCGCATCTCGCGGGCGAACCCGTCGTAGACCAGGGCCAGATGGGTCCATTCCTCGGGGCCGAAGAACTGCCCGTTCTCCACCGCGGCGGTGGTGGCGTCGGTCTTGTCGGCGTCGGCGGTGGTGATCCGCCAGCGGCCGCCGTCGGTCTCCGGGTTGCTGCTCGGGATGTACCGCACCGAGAAGGCGTCCTTGTTCGCGCCCGGCGCGCTGAGCAGCGCGACCTGGCCGGTGGGCCTGGCCGCCGCCTGAGCGAAGGCGCTGACGGTGAAGCTGGCGGTGGTGTCCAGGGGCACCGTGCCGCTCGCGGTGGCGGCGTAGTCGTTGACGCCGTCGAGGGCGAGTCCGCCGTCGACCCAGCCGTAGCCGAGCGCGGCGCCGTTGTAGAGGCTCAGGCCCGCGGCGCCGGGACCGGCGTCCGGGGTGACCGGCGGCGTGGCGGCGGACGCGGTCTCGAACTTCCAGCGGCTCTTGACCAGCGGCCGCTGCTTGAACAGCTGCTTCACCTCGTCGTCGGAGACCGCCCGGTCGTAGAGGCGTACGTCGTCCATGGCGCCCTTGAGCGGGCTGCCCAGGGTGCCGTCCGCCCGGTAGGTGCCGCCCAGGGTGACCCGGCCGACGGCGAGCCACGGGGTGGTGAAGGCGGCCGTGCCCTCCAGGACGCCGTTGACGTACAGCAGGATCTTGCCCGCGTCGACGTCCTGGACTGCGACGACGTGGTTCCACTCGCCCAGCCGCGCCGCCGCGCAGTTGGTGTTCGCCGGGCACGCCGACTCGGTGACGCGGACGACCGTGGAGTCGGCCGTGTCGCTCTGCTCCCGGATGAAGACCCAGCCGCCGAGCGCGGTGGAGTGGTACAGCTCGAAGCCCGGGTTGACGGTGCCGGCCTGGGCGACGGCCGTCATCGCCTTGGCCTCCTTGTCCTTGGGCAGCTTCACCCAGGCGGAGACCGCGAAGCTCTGGGCCGTGTCCATGATCGGGCGGCCCGTGGTGGCGTAGTCGTCGACACCGTCGAACTGCACCGCACGGCCGTTGACTCCGCCGACCCCGCTGGTGGCACCGCCCACGAGCTGGGCGGGGGCCTGCTGGCCGCGGCCGGTCAGCGCGACGGCCTCCGCGGTCTCGTCCAGCGGGAAGACCAGCTTCGCCGGACGGGCGCTGCTCACCGGCACCCGGTTGTACAGCTGGCCCACCTGGGCGTCGGTGATCTGGTAGTCGAAGAACTGCGCCTCGTCGAGGGAGCCCTTGAAGAAGCCCTCCACGGTCCCGTAGTGGGAGGCGGCGCCGAGGATCGTGCGGCCGCGGGCGTCCCAGGGGGTGGTGGTGTAGGGGGCGGTGGCGACGAGCGTGCCGTTCACGTACAGCTTCAGCTGCTGGCTGGGGTAGTTGAAGGCGGCGACCAGATGGGTCCAGGTGTTGACCCGGGCCGACTGGCAGGCGGTGTCCCCGCTCGCGCAGGCGGGCTGCACGGCCCTCGCCACACCGGTGCCGGAGGCGTCGGTGGTGTGCCGCAGGAAGACCCAGCCGCCGAGCGCGGTCGAGTAGTAGATCTCGTAGCCGCTGGTGCTGGAGCCCGCCTGCGCGACGGCGACGGGGGCGCCGGTCGGGTCGGCCGGCAGCTTCGCCCACACCGACACCGCGAAGCTCTTGGCGGTGTTGAGGACCGGGGAGTCGCTGGCCGCGTAGTCGTCGGTGCCGTCGAGCTCCAGGCCGTTGCCTGTCACGCCCTCGGCGCCGGGCTTGGCTCCCGCGTACAGCTGGGCGGGCCACTCGCCGCCGGAGCCGGTGACCTGGGTCGCGCCGGCGCCCTCGTCCATCTGCCAGGACAGCCGGTCGGGCTGGCCGGAGCGGACGCGGAAGTAGTAGGTGCGCGTCTCGGAGCCGTTGCCGGCGGCGTCGAAGGCCTTGGCGGTGATGAAGTTGACGCCGGGCTTGGTCGGCATGAACTTCATCGTCTTGGCGCCGCCGCCCGAGGTGGTCAGCGTGTGGGCGCTGGTGGGCGAGCCGTTGACGCCGAACCAGTACTTGGTGACATCACCGGAGGAGGTGTCGATGGTGAAGGTGCCGTACCGGCCGACACCGTCCCACCAGGGGTCGTTCGGGTCGGCGGGGTCGGAGGCCGGGTACTGGGACGAGGCGATCGACGGGCCGACGGGCACGGTCGTGTCGTAGACGAAGTGACAGCTGTGGGCGTTCTGGGAGCTCCAGGCGGACCACTGGCCGCCGTCCCAGGCACGGGCCTGCCAGCCGACGATCTTGTTCTGCGGGACGGTGGTGGGCAGCTGGATGGAGAAGTCCGAACCGGACGCCTTGTCCGTGCTCTTCGCCGAGACCCAGTGCTGCTTCCAGCCGTCGCCGTTGTCCCACAGCGCCCGGAACTGCACCTGGATCCGGTCCTTGTCGGGGTCGGTGACGTTGTTGGCGCGGACGGTGGCCCGGGAGCGGACGCGCACCCGGGTGTCGTTGGGCTCGCAGGTGCCGCCCGGGTCCATGGTGAGCTGCGAGGTGGCGATCCGCGGCGGCGGCCGGTTGTAGCGGACCCGCAGGAACGCGTCGTCGGAGAACCGCTTCCAGCTGTAGCGGTCGCCCTCGCCGGTCGCGCTGGCCCGCATGCCGAAGGTGACCTGAGACCACTTCTTCGCCGCGGCCATCGCCACGGCGTCCTTCACGTCGAACTCCGCGTCGGCGGCGGCGCAGCCGTCGTAGCCGTAGGCGAAGCTGCGGCTACGGAGGTGGTCGATCCAGAAACCGGAGTCGTCCTGGGTGTTCCAGGTGGTGGAGGAGTTGATCGCCTTGGTGCGCCAGAGCTGCACCTCGCGCGCCTCACAGGAGGACGACCAGGTGTTGCGCACGACGAACTCGGCGGACAGGATGCTGCGGCCCGCGAACTTGGTGGTCGGGATCTGGTAGAAGAGCCGCTTCACGTCCTGTGGCTGGCAGTAGCTCCAGCCGCAGAAGCCGAGCCCGGCGTCCGCGTCGCCGTTGAACTTCCACTGCGGCGAACTCGCCCAGTACCGCGAGGCCATCGTCCACGAGGCGGCCTTCGGCGAGTACCACTGCGGGTCGATGAAGACGGGGTAGATGGTGTCCGACCCGGTGAGCAGTTCCTTGTCCGGGGTGAGGACGAGCTCGTCACCGCCTGCGGGAATGACGACACCGATGGGCTCGACACGGCCGGAGTCGGCGGCGGTGGGCTCGGCCTCGGAGGCGTCCGCGCTGTCGGCGGCCTCGGTGATGTCACCGGCCCGGGCAGCCGAGAACGACGCCGGCTGTACGCCCGTCCCCGTCCGTGTGTCCGACAACGGCTGCGGTTCCTGGGTGCTGGAGTCCCACATCACGGGCCGGGGCGCCTCGAACACGACCCCGCCCGAACCCTCGTCGACCGCGGTCAGGCCACCGTTCGCGGTCTCCCGCGTGACGAGCCCTTCGGTGCCCAACTTGAGCCGCAGCTCGGCGAGTTCCTCGCTCCCGGCCGCCTCCGCCGACTTGACGACGAGAAGCTGGGTGAATCCCTCGGGCCGGGCGGCCAGCCGGAGGTCGACGTCCGGCAGGATGTCGGGGTACGTGGCCGTGTCACCGTCCAGGCGCGGCGCCGGTACGGTGCCCGGCCAGGACAGCTCCAGGGTCCGGCCGGCGCGTTCCAGCCGCACGAGCGGCCCCTGACCACCGCCGGAGAAAGCGAGCCCGACCGAGGCCGCCTTCGGCGCGACCATGCCCCTGTCGGCTCCTTCGCCGAGCACGGCGAGCGCGGTGTCGATCGGCCGCCACTCGCCGTCGATCCGGGTGCGCACGGGACGCAGGTGCTCGCGGGACTCCAGGTCGCCGTCGGGGGTGGCGAACACCTCGGTGCTCTCGCCGCGCAGCGCGAGGATCTCGACGTTCCTGCCCAGGCGCGCGGCCCGTGCGAACGCCTCTTCCTCGGTGTCGGCGACGGCCGCTTCCCCGGCGTCGGACGACTGTCCGCTCACGGCCCGCGCCGCCGCGGCGGCCTCCGGCCCGCCCCAGGACGCCGGCAGGAGGCCGACCGTCACGGCGATCCCCACACCTATGGCGACGGACGCGACGGATCTACCAGACCCCCTGCGGCCACGCGCACGTCGAACCGTCACGGCCCCTCCCCCGTCCGGCAGAAGCCGGCTCAAGATCCCGCTATGGACACGTCAAAGTAGGGGGATCCTGGGAAGGAAGGGTGAATTCCAAATGCCTGAACGTTGAACTGACTCACGCCTCTTGAGGCAACTCCAGCCCCACCGATTCGAACCGCCACCGATGCACCGCCCGAGTCACCAACTCCCCGTCCGGCTCCGGCAGTTCCGGCACCTCGGCGTCGAACTCCGCGTCCCACCAGGTGATGACGAGCACCCGGTCCTGCGGCGCCCGGAAGGTCTCCCGGCGCAGGGGCCGTACGGCCAACTCCTGCGCCCGGGCCCAGGCCAGCAGTTCCTCCCCCCGCCCCGGAACCGCCCGCGCCTCCCACATCGACGCGACCGTCACGAGTACAGGTTCTCCTTGCTGACCTCGTGCACGTGGTCGTGGTCGTGGTCGTGCCCCGGCACATGGGGGTCCGTCACCGGCAGCGAGGAGTCCGCCGACAGGTCCCAGCTCGACGCCGGCCGGTTGCGCGCGACCATCTCCGCGCCCAGCGCCGCCACCATCGCCCCGTTGTCCGTGCACAGCTTCGGCCGGGGCACCCGCAGCCGGATCCCCGCCGCCTCGCACCGCTCCTGGGCCAGCGCGCGCAGCCGGGAGTTGGCCGCCACGCCGCCGCCGATCATCAGGTGGTCGACGCCCTCGTCCTTGCAGGCACGGACGGCCTTACGGGTCAGCACGTCCACGACCGCCTCCTGGAAGGAGGCGGACACGTCCCGCACCGGCACCTCCTCGCCCGCCGCCCGCTTGGCCTCGATCCAGCGGGCCACCGCCGTCTTCAGGCCGGAGAAGGAGAAGTCGTACGCCGGGTCTCGCGGGCCGGTCAGACCGCGCGGGAACGCGATCGCCTCCGGGTCGCCCTCGCGCGCGTACCGGTCGATGACCGGACCGCCCGGGAAGCCCAGGTTCAGCACCCGGGCGATCTTGTCGAAGGCCTCGCCGGCCGCGTCGTCGATGGTCGCGCCCATCGGGCGGACGTCGGAGGTGATGTCGGACGACAGCAGCAGAGAGCTGTGCCCGCCGGACACCAGCAGCGCCATCGTCGGCTCCGGCAGCGCCCCGTGCTCCAGCTGGTCCACGCAGATGTGGGAGGCCAGGTGGTTGACCCCGTAGAGGGGCTTGCCCAGTGCGTAGGCGTACGCCTTCGCCGCCGATACGCCGACCAGCAGCGCGCCCGCCAGACCCGGACCGGCGGTCACCGCGATGCCGTCCAGGTCGCGGGCGCTCACCCCGGCCTCCTTCAGCGCGCGGTCGATCGTCGGGACCATCGCCTCCAGGTGGGCCCGGGAGGCGACCTCCGGCACGACACCGCCGAAGCGGGCGTGTTCGTCGACGCTGGAGGCGATGGCGTCGGCGAGCAGGGTGGTGCCGCGGACGATACCGACACCGGTCTCGTCGCAGGAGGTCTCGATGCCGAGTACGAGCGGCTCGTCGCGTGCGTCAGTCATTGATCTCGGTTCCTTGTACGGAAGGTGAACCCGCGGCGGAGCCGCTGTTGGATTTCGTGTCCAGTCGCATCACCAGGGCATCCACGTTCCCCGGCTGGTAGTAGCCGCGCCGGAAGCCGATGGCCTCGAAGCCGAAGCGCTCGTAGAGCTTCTGCGCGCGGACGTTGTCCACGCGGCACTCCAGCATCACTTCGGCGCACTCGAAGGCGGTGGCGGCCCGCAGCAGTTCGGTGAGGAGACGGCCGCCGAGGCCGGTCCCCCACTGGTCGCGGGCGACCGCGATGGTCTGGACGTCGGCCAGATCGCCGGAGGACGCGAGGCCGGCGTATCCGACGAGCCGTTCGCCGTCCTCGGCGACGACGTAGTGCCGGGTCGCCCCGGGCCCCCGGGAGTGGGCCAGCTCGGACCAGAACATCCCCCGGGACCAGGCGTCCTCGGGGAACAGGTTCTTCTCGAGGCCCAGCACGGCGTCGATGTCCCACCAGCGCATCTCGCGCAGCGCAGGAGTCCCGGGCGGCCCGGTCTCCGGTCCGGTCGGCTGTCCTGTCACTTGGGGGTGACCACCTTGTAGTTCTTGGGGACCTGGGCGTCGGGCCGGCGCAGGTACAGCGGTCTGGGCGCGGGCAGTTCCTCGCCCGCCGCGAGCCGCTCGGCGGCCAGCGCCGCGAGAGCCGCCGCCGACACGTGCTCGGGCTCGTGGGCGCTGGGGAAGGTGTCGGGGTACAGCAGCGCGCCCGCGCCGACCGCGGGCAGACCTGCGACCTGGTCGGCGATGTCGGCGGGCCGGTCGACGGCCGGGTCGGTCAGCCGCGTACGCGAGTCGGCGTAGCGCGCCCAGTAGACCTCCTTGCGCCGGGCGTCGGTCGCCACGACGAAGGGGCCCTTCTCGATGTCGGCGGCGTACGCGAGGCCGTCCAGCGTGCACACACCGTGCACGGGGACGCCGACGGCGAGCCCGAAGGTGTCGGCGGTCATCAGACCGACGCGCAGCCCGGTGTACGGGCCGGGGCCGATGCCCACGACGATGCCGGTGACGGCGTCGAGCTTCACACCGGCCTCGGTGAGGACGCGGTCGACGGCCGGCAGCAGCAGCTCGCCGTGCCGGCGCGCGTCCACCTGGCTCGACGAGGCGATGACGTCCGTACCGTCGTGCAGCGCGACGGTGACGGCGGGGGTGGCGGTATCCAGAGCGAGCAAGAGCACGCAAACAGCCTACGGCGCCCGCGCCCCCAGAAGCGCCGCCCCGGTCGGCCGCTTGACGGCTGCTACGGTCGGCTCGATCACGACGTACGACACGAACGCTGAGGTGGCGACGGTGGCAAGCAGCAGCTCCGGAATCGTGGCGGGGCTCACCGTGGCGGCCCTCGCGAGTGTCGGCTTCCTCGCCTACCAGGCCTCGGCGAACGTCCCGGCCGACCTGCGCAAGCCGCACGCCGCCCGCTCACCCGAGGTGAGTACCTCCAAGGCGCCCCGCGACAAGAAGGCCCCCGGCGCACTGCCCGCCCAGTCCGGTGCGGGGCAACGGGTCGTGTACTCGGTGGACGACGACCGGGTGTGGCTGGTCGACCCCGGCGAGAAGGTCAAGCGCACGTTCCGCGTCACCCCCGGAACGGTCGACCCGCCGCTGGGCTCCTACACCGTCACGTCCCGCTCCAACGCGGTCACCGGCACCGACGGCCTCCCCGTCGAACACGTCGTACGCTTCGCCACCATCGAGGACACCACCATCGGCTTCAGCGCCCCCGCCGACGGCTCCGCCCCCCAGCCCTTCAACCCGACGGTGAAGACGGGCGGCATCCGCGAATCCCGGGAGGACGGCAACGCCATGTGGGACTTCGCGACGATCGGCCGCACGGTAGTGGTGATCCACTGAAGCAACGCCCCCGGAAGGGGCACGGGGCCGTGTCGATCTACGGCTCCGCCGCGCGGGCGCGACCAGCCACACCGAACCCGCGGACACCGACGGCCTCGCGGCACCCCCGGCGGAGCTAAGCCGCTTTGGGATGCCCTTGATCGGCCGCAGGCCGAGTCGCCTCCAGCTCAGGCACCCGCGGCGGCGTGGAAATCACGCGCGCCGCCGCCCCCGCCGCCAACAGATCCCGCATCGACACCCCGGCGACCGCCTGGGGCCGCTGCTGGACCTTGTTCTCCGAAGCCGACATGGACGCCTCCTGGGGGCCGGGGGCGGACGTAGTTAGGTACACCTAACTACGAACTGGATACCATGTGACCACGCACAAGACCGCGAACGCAATATCTTGCCGACGTGTTGTCGGAATGTTCATGCGACTCAGGCGGAGAGCACGCTCAGGTCCACCGGCGCCCAGCGCTCCCCCAGCCCGGTCACCGTCACATGCCGCACCTCGTCGGTGGTGTCGCCCACCGCACGGTGGATCACGAGCTGCAGCCGTTCCTCGGTGAGCTCCTCGACCTTGCCCTCGCCCCACTCCACGACGATCACCGACTCGGGCAGCGAGACGTCGAGGTCGAGGTCCTCCATCTCGTCGAGCCCGCCGGACAGCCGGTAGGCATCGACGTGGACGAGCGGCGGCCCGTCGCCGAGGGAGGGGTGCACACGGGCGATCACGAAGGTCGGCGACGTGACCGCTCCGCGGACCCCCAGCCCCTCGCCGAGCCCGCGGGTCAGCGTCGTCTTGCCCGCGCCGAGCTCCCCGCTGAGCATCACGAGGTCGCCGGCGCGCAGCAGCTTGGCGAGTCGGCGGCCCAGCTCCCGCATCTGGTCGGGAGACGTGACGGTCAGCTGAAGATCACCCGCGTTGTGCGGTGCTGCTGGTGCTTCCATAGCCACTTACGGTAGCCCCTGCGGGCACGGCACCCGCGCGGGTGAGCAGGTCGGCCAGACGGTCGGTGACGACTTCCGGGTGCTCCAGCATCACCAGGTGCCCGGCGTCCGGCACGAGCACCAGCTCGGCCTCCGGCAGCAGATCGGCGATCGCCTCGCTGTGCTCGCTGGGGGTGACGAGGTCGCCGACGCCGGCCAGGACGAGCACCGGCATGTCCGTGAAGTGGGCGAGCGCCTCGGTCTTGTCGTGGTCGGCGAAGGCCGGGTAGAACTCCGCGACCACGTCGATCGGGGTCCCCTCGATCATCCGCTCGGCGAACCGGGCGACGGCCGGGTCGACGTCCCGGGACGAGAACGAGTACCGCTTGATGATCCCGGCGAACAGGTCCGCGGTGGCCCGCCGTCCCTTCTCCACCAGCTCGGCCCGCTGCCCCAGCGCCCTGAGCACGCCCGGCAGCACCCGCCGCACCGCGTTCACTCCCGCGACGGGCAGCCCGAAGTTGACCTCGCCCAGCTTCCCGGACGACGTACCGACGAAGGCGGTGGCGACGACCCGGTCGAGGATCAGCTCCGGGTACTGGTCGGCCAGTGCCATGACGGTCATCCCGCCCATGGAGTGCCCGACCAGCACGAGCGGCCCTTCGGGCGCGGCCGCGTCGATGACGGCCTTCAGGTCGCGCCCGAGCTGCTCGATGTCCACGTGCGTGCCCTGCTCCGTCTGGGCGACGCCCCGCCCGGACCGGCCGTGGCTGCGCTGGTCCCAGTGCACGGTGCGGACGACGCCCCTGAGCGCGGCGCGCTGGAAGTGCCAGGAGTCCTGGCTGAGGCAGTAGCCGTGGCTGAAGACGACGGTGACGGGGGCGGGTGCCTTGCGCCCGAAGAGCCGGCGCCGGCGCGGGGTGAGGGCGGGAGCGGCCTCGGGGTCGATGTCGTCGACCTCGTAGTACAGCTCGGTGCCGTCGTCGGCGTACGCCTTGCCGGGCATGCCGCGCAGCGAGCCGTACGGTCCCGCCGAGTCGAGGGCGAGTCGGGCCTTCTGCCGCATGCCCCGGCCCACGGTCATCCGCTCTATGGCGACACCCGCGGCCGCGCCGGCCGCGATCACGCCTATCGCCGCACCGGCGAAGCCGGTCGCCCTGCGCCAGTTCGCGGCGGCCGCCCCCGTGGCGGAGGCGACGGCCGCGACGGCCTCCGCGCTGCTCTCGCTCACGTACCGCTCCTCTGGTTACCGGTCTCGTTCCTCATTCACATGAACGCATGCCCATGAAAGCTTTCCTAGGACCACCATCACGTGAACGCATCACATGGTCATCACATAGCCGCGTCGCATGGCCGCGTCGCATGGCCGCATCACCGGGACGCGTTTCTATAGACGCGTGGAACGCGCGTTCCGATCCGGGTGACGATTTCGTACGCGATGGTCCCCGCGGCCTGCGCCCAGTCCTCGGCGGTGGGCTCACCCCGGTCACCGGGCCCGAACAGCACCGCTTCCGCCCCCGTCCCGGGCTCGTCGCCGCCCAGGTCGACGACGAACTGGTCCATCGCGATCCGCCCCGCGACCGTCCGCCACTTGCCGCCGACCAGGACGGGCCCGGCGCCGGAGGCGTGCCGCGGGATGCCGTCCGCGTAGCCGAGGGGGACGAGGCCGAGGGTGGTGTCGCCCGGGGTGACGTAGTGATGGCCGTAGCTGACGCCGTGGCCGCCCGGGACGTGTTTCACCAGGGCGAGGGAGGCCGAGAGGGTCATCACGGGCCGCAGCCCGAAGTCGGCGGAGCTGCCCAGCTCGGGGCTGGGCGAGATGCCGTAGGTCGCGATCCCGGTGCGCACGAGGTCGAAGTGGCTGTCCGGGACGGTGAGCGTGGCGGGCGAGTTGGCGATGTGCCGCACCTCGGGCCGCACGCCCCTCGCTTCGGCGTACGTGACCATCTCGCGGAAGAGGGAGAGCTGGGCGGCGATGGACGGGTGCCCGGGCTCGTCGGCGCAGGCGAAGTGCGACCAGAGCCCGGTGATCCGGACCAGCCCGTCGGCCTCGGCCCGCAGGGCCTCGCGGACCAGTTCGGCCCAGTCCTCACCCGGCTGGCAGCCGTTGCGCCCGAGCCCGGTGTCGGCCTTGAGCTGCACGCGCGCGGGGGCGCCCGCCTGCCGGGCGGCCTCGGTGACCTCCCGCAGGGCCCACATCCCGCTCAGGGAGACGTCCAGGTCGGCCTCGATGGCCTCCCGCCAGGGCCCGCCCGGCGTCCACAGCCAGCACATGATGCGTACGCCGTGCAGCCCGGCGGCCCGCAGCACGAGGGCCTCCTCGGGCGTGGCCGTACCCAGCCAGCCGGCGCCCCCTTCGATCGCCGCGCGGGCACACGGCACCGCCCCGTGGCCGTACGCGTCCGACTTCACGACGGCCATCAGGGCCGCGCCCGGCGCGTGGGCGCGCAGGGTCCGTACGTTGGCCCGCAGGGCGGCCAGATCGATCTCGGCGCGGGCTCGCAGGGGCGCGGTCCGCAGGGCTGCTGTTTCTGTCATGGCGCCCCCAGTGTCTCAGAGGGCACCGACAACGCCGCCGAGCCGGGACCCCCGTGCCCCGCACGGGACTTTCGACACAGCCCCTGGGCCTTACGGCTCCGAGCGGTGCCCCCACACGTACACCCGGTCGTTGTTCCTCAGCACGCCCCACAGCTTCCGGGCGTCGTCCAGGCGCATGTTGACGCAGCCCCTGGAGCCGACGGGGGTGAAGAGGCCGGCGTAGACGCCGTGGAAGGCCTGGCCGCCGCTGAAGAACTGGGAGTACGGCATGGGGCTGTCGTAGAGCGACGACACGTGGTTCTTGTGCCGCCAGTAGACGCGGTGCCAACCGGTGCGCGTCCCGTATCCCTTCCGGCCGCTGCGGATGTGCACGGGCCCGTACACGACCTTCTTCCCCTGCTGCACCCAGGCCAGCTGCCGGTCGAGATCGACACAGGCGATCCGGTACGCCCGCACCGGGCACTTCCCGGCGGCGTTGGGGTTCTTCCCGGCGGCGACGAGCTGCATGGTGGCCCACGTCACAGGTCCGGCGAACCCGATGGCGGGTTTGATCTTGTGCTTGGTCTGGAAGGCGCGGATGGCCCGGCAGTCGGCGGCCGACTGCTTCCCGTCCGCCTCCCTCTTCAGCCACTGTTCGACCTGCCGCTGGTGGGGGCCCGTCTGCTCGCTGCACTTCGGTTCGTCGAGGACGTCCCAGGGGTCGACGTACTCCACGAGCTCGTTCGCGTCGTCCTCCGCGTCCGGCGGCTCGACGGCGTCCTCCTCGGCGCTGGGTTCGTACACCTCCGGCGGCAGCGCCTGGTCGGGTGTGTCGGTGGCCCAGAGCGGGAGCGTGTTCAGGGGGACGCCGGGGACGAGTTCGGCCTGCGGTCCGGAAGCCGGGGGTTCGGGGTCGGCCGAGGCACTGCCCACGGGCAGCACGGCGGCGCCGGCGAGCAGCAAGGCGATGCTCCGGCTTGCGATACGTCCGCTGATCATGCGGACAGAGAAGCGTGAGGACCTTCCCCGCGGGAGGCGCCGCGCGGCGGGGGTCACTCTTTTGAGGAGCGCTGCGGAGCGTTTTCGAGCGGGCCATAAGGTGCTCGGCATGAGCATCATCGGGGTCGGTATCGACGTGGCCGAGATCGACAGGTTCGAGGCGGCGCTGGAACGCACACCGGGGCTGGCCGAACGGCTCTTCCTGGAGAGCGAGTTGCTGCTGCCCAGCGGCGAACGCCGGGGCAGCGCCTCACTCGCCGCCCGTTTCGCCGCGAAGGAGGCCCTGGCGAAGGCGCTGGGCGCCCCGGCGGGCCTCCTCTGGACGGACGCCGAGGTCTTCGTCGAGGACAGCGGCCGGCCACGACTGCGGGTGGTGGGGACGGTGGCGGCCCGGGCGGCCGAACTGGGCGTGCGGTCCTGGCATGTGTCGCTGAGCCATGACGCCGGGGTGGCGTCGGCGGTGGTGGTGGCGGAGGGCTGATCCACGGGCCGGCCCACCCGAGGCTCCGCCACCGCACGTCCGGCCGACTCTCAGCAGATGGACTGACTGCTGTTCACCCGGGTGATGTTCCGGAAGGTCGTGTTCTCACCGCAGGGGCTCTCCCTGATGGCCGAGTTGGTCACGGTCAGGTTCTGGACGGTGATGTCCCGGTTGTTCGGGAACTCGGACCGCGCCGCCAGTCGCAGCTCGCCGCCGCCCGTGATGGTGCCGCTCTGGGCGGCGAGGCTGACGTTGTAGCAGTTCTCGATCAGGACCGAGTTGTTCCCGGTGTTGGACAGGGAGATGCGGTCGATGACGGCCCCACCGCTCTCGGACACGCAGAACACCCCGCGTCCGCCCCCGCGCGCGATGACCTCGCCCACCCGGATGTTGGTCGGATAGGAACTCCCCACGCGCCCGTTCCGGTTGGCCATGCGGAAGGCGGCGTACCCGGTGCCGGTGCCCGCGTTCTCGGCGTCGACCTTGGTGACGGTGGCGTTGATGGTCTGGTTGAGCAGCAGCCCCGACTCACCGACGTTGCGCGCGGTCACCGTCCCGATGGTGAGGCCGTCGACGCCGTACGTCTCCACGGCGTGGCTGGAGGCCCCGGAGACGTAGACGTTGTCGATCCGGACGTTCCGCGTCCACTGGCTGGTGTCCCCGCGGTTGTCGATCCGCACGCCCAGACCGGCGGACAGCCTCATGTCGATCTGCCCGAGGACGACGTTCTGCACGTTGCGCAGGAAGATCCCGTACAACGGGCTGCCCGTGAGGTTCAGATGCTGCACCTCGACGTCCCGGGTGCCGCGCGAGTAGACGGGTGCCTGGTCGCCGGAACCGCTGCCGGTGACGTTGATGGTGCCGCAGACGTCGAGCGCGGTGTAGCTCGGCAGGGAGATGCGCGACCCGGCGGACATGGCGCCCGAACCCCGCACCACCACCCGCTCCTTGGCGGTGCGCCCGGAGGTCAGGCTGTTCACGGCCGCCTGGACGGCGGCCCGCATGTCACCACCCGTGTAGACGGTGCTGCCGCCGCGCCGCGCGGTCCAGGTGCTGCCGTTGAGCACGGCCTCGGCCTGGTAGGAGCCTTCACCGCAAGCGGCGGCCGCGGCCTGCGGCACGGGGACGGTCAGGGTGCCGACGGCGGTGAGGAGAGCGGTGGCACCGACGGCGGCGAGGAGGGAGGCTCTGCGTGACATGGGGGGTCCTCTCGTCGAACCGATCTCACCGAACGGGATCTCGTCGAATCCCGTTCGACTGAATCGATTCACCATGTGGGGGCGGGTGAGTTTGGCAAAGGCATGGCAAAGCGTCAATGGATGCGACGTGTTCGGGTCGGTGCGGGAGACTCGAACGCATGCGGACTGCGTACAGCGTGGAGACGGTAAGGGCGGCCGAACGGGAGCTGATGGCACGGCTTCCGGACGGGACGCTGATGCAGCGGGCGGCGGGCGGACTCGCCGCCGCCTGCGCGGATCTGCTGGGCCGGGTGTACGGCAGCCGGGTCGCCCTGCTGATCGGCAGCGGCGACAACGGCGGCGACGCCCTCTACGCCGGGGCCCGACTGGCCAGGCGCGGGGCGGGAGTCACGGCGATCCTGCTGACGCCCGAGCGGGCCCACCCCGGAGGCCTCGCGGCACTGCGGCGGGCGGGCGGCCGGGCGGTGGGGACCGCGGAGGCCGAGGACCTGATCGAGCGGGCGGATCTGGTCGTCGACGGCATCGTCGGGATCGGCGGCAAGGGCGGGCTACGACCGGAGGCGGCACCGCTGGCCGACGCGGTGGCCCGGTCGAGGGCGGCCGTGGTCGCCGTCGACCTGCCGAGCGGCGTGGACGTCGAGACGGGCGAGGTACGCGGCACGGCACTGCGGGCCGACCTCACGGTCACCTTCGGCACCCACAAGCCGGGCCTGCTGATCGATCCGGCGCGGGAGTACGCCGGTGTGGTGCGGCTGGTGGACATCGGTCTGGCGCTGCCGAACGACGCGGTGGAGCTGGAGGCGCTGCAACACGACGACGTGGCGGCGCTGTTGCCGCTCCCGGCCGCGGAGACGGACAAGTACCGGCGCGGTGTCGTGGGCATCGCGGCGGGATCCGCGCGATACCCGGGCGCGGCCGTACTCGCCGTCGCGGGGGCGCTGCGGGGCGGGGCGGGCGCCGTACGGTACGTCGGTCCGGCCGGGGACGCGGTGATCGCCCGGTTCCCCGAGACGCTGGTGTCGGAACGGGGACCGAAGAAGGCCGGGCGCGTACAGGCATGGGTCGTCGGCCCGGGCGCCGGGGACGACGCGGCGACGGTGGCGGAGGTGCTGGCGACGGACGTACCGGTGCTGCTCGACGCGGACGGGCTGCGGCTGGCGGACGCGGAGGCGGTACGGGGCCGTGCGGCACCGACCCTGATGACCCCGCACGCCGGGGAGGCGGCGGCGCTGCTCGGTGTCTCCCGGGAGGAGGTCGAAGGGGCTCGGCTGGCTTCGGTACGGGAGTTGGCGGGGCGGTATGCGGCGACGGTGCTGTTGAAGGGGTCGACGACGCTGGTGGCGGAAGCCGGCGGTACGGGGGCCGTACGCGTCAACCCGACCGGAACCGGCTGGCTGGCCACGGCAGGCAGCGGTGACGTGCTGTCCGGATTGGCGGGATCGCTGCTGGCGGCGGGGCTCACGGCGGTGGACGCTGCGAGCGTGGCGGCGTATCTCCATGGTCTCTCGGCGAGATTCGCGGCGGACGGGGCGCCGGTGGGGGCGCATGACGTGGCCGAAGGGATTCCGGGGGCTTGGCGGGATGTACGGGGCTGAGGAGAGGGAGATACGGCGGCGTTCTGTTCCACGGGGCCGGTGTCCCGTCGGGGGCGTCGCATGAGGGCGATCGTGGTCGGAGCCGGCATCGGAGGACTGGCCGCGACCCTGAGCCTGCGCCGCGCCGGCGTCGATGTGACCCTGGTCGAACAGACGGCGCGCTTCACGGAGGTGGGCGCCGGAATCCAGCTCGCCCCGAACGCCACGCGGGAGCTGCGCCGGCTGGACGTGCTGGACGCGGTCGCCGCACAGGCCGCCCGCCCCGCCCACGTCAGCTTCCACACCTGGTCGGACGGCTCGGAGATCTGCCGCTACGCGCTGGGCCGCGAGGCGGAGGAGGAGTTCGGGGCGCCGTATCTGGTGGTGCACCGGGCGGACCTGCACGGCGCATTGGCCGCCGCGGTGCCACGGGAGTCGGTACGCCTGAACACGACGGTCGTCGCCATCGGCCAGGACGACGACTACGCCCAGGTGATGACGGCGACGGGCGAACGCCTGACCGCGGACCTGGTGGTGGCCGCGGACGGGATCCGCTCCTCGGCCCGCCAGTGGCTCTTCGGCGAGGATGAGGCGGTTTTCTCGGGAACGGCCGCGTACCGGGCCCTGCTGCCGTCGGACGAGGTGAAGGACTTGGGCCTGCCGCCGCTCGCCGTCTGGCTCGGCCCGGACCGCCACTTCGTCCACTACTGGGTGCGGCGGGGCGAACTGCTCAACGTCGTGGCCGTGTTCAGCACGGAGGAGCTGGCCCAGGAGTCGTGGACCGCCCGGGCGGAACCCGGAGAGCAGCTACGCGAGTTCGCCGGCTGGGACGCCCGCGTGCTGAGCGTCCTCGAACGCGCGGGCCACGTCTTCCGCTACGGCATCCACACCCGCACCCCCCTCGCCCGCTGGAACGTCGGCCGGGTGACCCTCCTCGGCGACAGCGCCCACGCGATGGTCCCGTTCCAGGCGCAGGGTGCGGCCCAGGCGATCCTGGACGCGGCGGTGCTGGGCGACGTACTGGTGGGCGTGATGCCGGCCGAGGTGCCGGGTGCCCTGGAGCGCTACGTGCGGCGACGGCTGGCGGGGGCGACGGGCATGCAGGCCGCTTCGGCCCGGGCGGGCAGGGACTTCCACTTGCCGGACGGGGCGGAGGCCCAGGCGCGGAACGCGCGTATGGCGGGGTACGCGGCCGAGCACAGGTTCATGCCGCAGGCGACGGCGTGGAGGGCGGACGCATTGGATCGGCACTCGGAAGGCCCTGGTCCTCGCTGAACAGGTCCTCGGCTGTGGCAGCTGTCAGAGAGCGGTCGAACCAGAGGGCGAGCGTATCGAGGTCGGTGGACGAGGTGATGCGCTCCCGCTCGCCCTCGGGAACAGGGATGCCGCGCTTCTCCAGGATGCGCAAGATCCGCGAGACGCGGGCTTCGGCCAGGCCTTCGGCGTACCCGGAGGCCCACTCCTCGACGTATCCCGGCGGCCACTTCTCGATCTTTCCCCGCAGATACGCGATGTCCCAGGGAGACAGGTTCTCCCGCTTGAGGATCTCCTTGTACCTTCCGTGGAGTTCAGCCCTGGCCTTCTCGGGCGGAAGCCCCAAGGCCATGCCTGCCATGAGCGAAGTGGAAATACCTGCGATTTCCTCTCGCAGCTCCGGGTTCATGCGGTGCAGGGCAGTCAACGCTCACGCCTGTTCAGGACTGGTCCCCGGAACCTCCGGGTCCTCGGCGAACAGATCCTCGGCCCGCTCGACCGTACGGGAGCGCTCCAGCCAGGCGTCCATGCGATCGAGGTCGGTGCAGGTGGTGATGCGCTCACGCACGCTGTCCGGTACGGGGATGCCGCGCACCTCCAGCACGGACAGGATCCCCTTGGCCTCGCCTTGGGCCACACCTTTGGCCACGCCTTTGACCTCGCCGTCGGCCATGCCTTTCAGGTACGCCGTCTCACGGACTGTCCCCCGGCCGGGGAAGTAGCTGACGAACGTCGACATGATTTCCATCCATTTCTCTCCGGCCGGAGTCTTACCCAGGGTGACTTCCAGGAAGTCGAAGACGTACTCGGCGCTGTCAGGATCGGTCTGCTGGATCTCCAGAAGGGCGCTGCTGATGGCTTCCAGTATGGCGCCGCACTCGGGACTTCGGGCGTGTGCCAAGGCAGAGAACGCGGCCAGTGCGAGGTTCTTCGCCGCGGTCCGGGCATCGGTGATCACCGGCATGTTGTCCGGCCCGGCGACCAGTGGGTACGTCCGCAGAGCCGTCCAGCCGCGCGTGCTGCAATCGAAGGGACCGGACGCCCACTTGGCTGTAGCTCTGTCCTGGCAGACCACGAGAAGCAACACGGGCAGTCCGAACTTCGCCTGAAGGTAGGCGATGTAATACGCCCAACTCCACTCCTTGCCCGCCACCTTGCCCGACTGGGACTCGATGGCAAGCAGAAAGTCCTCGCCGTCGGACGGCCCGACGCGCAGCACGGTGTCGACCCGACGTTCCAGCGGCCGCGTCTCCGTCACGTCCGTGGTGACGGCGTCCACGGTCGCCTTCGCGGATCACGGGACGCCCAGCACCCCGAAGACGGGCGCCAGGATTTCGGGCCGCTCCTGAAAGATGCGGTGCATGCCCTCGTGAGCTGATGTGACCATGTGCGCAACCTTGATGGCGTGATGGACGGAAGATCCGGATGACCGGGATACGTTCACTCTTTCGAGCGGCGAGAAAACGTTCACGCCACCGCGGTCAGCTCGCACCACACATACTTGCCCCGGTTGCCGTTCCTTGTCAGCGGCTGCCACCCCCACAGATCGGCGCACGCGCGGACAAGGGCAAGCCCCCGCCCCTCCTCGGCCTCCCCGAGCGCCGCCAACTCCCGCGGTGGCTCCGGCGGTTCGGGGTTCGCGTCCCACGCCCCGATCCGCAGCACACCGGCCGACCAGCGCACGCGCAGGGCGGCGGGGCCCTTGGTATGGAGTACGGCGTTGGCGACCAGCTCGGTGGCGAGGAGTTCGGCGGTGTCGGCGAGGCTGATGAGGCCGTGCATGGTGAGGATCAGCCGGAGGGTGCGGCGGGAGACGGTGACGGCTCGGACATCGTTCGGGATGTAGAGGGTGTACTCCCAGGGCTCTGTTTCGGGCATGGGTGAACTCCGTTCGGGGTGGGGTGGGGTGGGAGTTGTGCGGTGTCATTGCCGCGGCCGCCATGGCAGGACGGCGCGGTGCGCTTCCGCTGCGTGTGCGTTGCGTCACCGACGGTAGACCTAAGATTTCATCCAGAGCAAGCCGATCGCGTAATCTGACCCCCGAACGAGTCGCGTCTACAAGCGCGTTGAACGAGGAGCAGTCGATGGTTCTGAGGCGCGAACCCACGGCACGTCAGATGCGCCTAGCGGTCGAACTGCGCAGACTCCGCGACGCGGCAGGCCTCAAGGCCCGCGAGGCGGCAGCGCTGCTCGGCGTGAGTTCCGTGCAGATCAGCCACATCGAGTCCGGCCTCACCGGTGTGAGCGAGGAACGGCTGCGCCGTCTCGCTTCTCACTACGCCTGCACGGACGATGAGTTCATCGACGCCCTGGTGGCGATTGCCACCGACCGGACAAACGGGTGGTGGGAGGAGTACCGAGGCCTGCTGCCCACGCCATTCCTGGACCTGGCGGAACTCGATCACCACGCCTCGTTCCGCCGAGAGGTAGCCATCCTGTTCGTGCCGGGCCTGCTGCAAACTGAGCACTACGCCCGTGCTGTCTTCTCTTCGCGCGTGCCAGAACTCACGCCCGACGAACTCGAGTTGCGGGTCCGCCATCGCATGGCACGCCAGGAGATCGACATTCCGTACCAGGTGGTGATCCACGAGGCGGCACTGCGCATCAGGGTCAGCGACCGCGTCGCCTCACGGGCTCAACTCGCACGACTCATCGAGCTTTCCGAAGCGGAACACATCACCCTCCGCGTCATCCCCTTCGACTTGGACGGCTTCTCCAGGGCTTCGAACACCATGACCTACGTGGGTGGCCCTCTGCCCAAGCTGGACACAGTGGTGCGTGACGCGCCCTACGGCTCAATCTTCATCGACTCCGAAGCCCAGCTCAACGCCTATCGAACGCGCTTCCGTAAAGTGGAGTCAGTAGCACTCGCTCCCGAGCGGTCCCGTGACTTCATCCACAAGCTGGCGAAAGAGCTGTGAGGCACCCCATGACCACTCTCGACAACTGGCGGAAGTCCTCGTACTCCGGAGAGGGCGACGGCAACGACTGCGTGGAGGTCGCAACGTCCCCCACCCACACCGCCATCCGCGACTCAAAGACCCCGGCCAGGGCAACCCTCACCTTCCCGACCGGAGCCTTCACCGCCTTCCTCAACCACCTGACGTCGGCTCACTCCACCGTCACCGACTTCGCCAGGTTCCGAGGCTGATCCACCTCGTTCCCCCGGGCGGTGGCCAGCTCACACGCGAACACCTGCAACGGCACCGTGGCCACCAACGGCTGAAGCAGCGTCGGCGTGGCCGGGATCCGGATCAGGTGATCCGCGTACGGCACCACCGCCTCGTCCCCCTCCTCCGCGATCACGATCGTCCGCGCGCCCCGGGCCCGGATCTCCTGGATGTTGGACACGATCTTGTCGTGCAGGACGGACCGCCCCCGGGGCGAGGGCACGACCACGACCACCGGCAGATCGTCCTCGATGAGGGCGATGGGCCCGTGCTTCAACTCCCCCGCCGCGAACCCCTCCGCGTGCATATAGGCGAGTTCCTTGAGCTTGAGCGCACCCTCAAGGGCAACCGGATACCCGACATGCCGACCCAGGAACAGCACGGTGTTCTTGTGGGCAAGCGACCGCGCCAGCTCCCGCACCGGCTCCATGGTCTCCAACACCCGCTCGACCTCACCACCGATCTTCGCCAGGTCCCGCACCACCGCGTGGATCTCGTCCCCCCACTTGGTGCCGCGGACCTGCCCCAGATACAGCGCCACCAAGTAGCAGGCCACCAACTGCGTCAGGAACGCCTTGGTGGACGCAACCGCGACCTCGGGCCCGGCATGCGTGTACAGCACCGCATCCGACTCCCGCGGAATGGTCGACCCGTTGGTGTTGCAGATCGCCAGTACCCGCGCCCCCTGCTCACGGGCGTGCCGTAGCGCCATGAGCGTGTCCATGGTCTCGCCGGACTGGGAGATGGCGATGACCAGCGTCTGCTGATCGAGGATCGGGTCCCGGTAGCGGAATTCACTGGCCAGCTCGACCTCGCACGGAATCCGCGTCCAGTGCTCGATGGCGTACTTGGCGATCAGCCCGGCGTGGAAGGCCGTACCGCAGGCGACGATGACGACCTTGTCGACCTCCCGCAGGGCGGACGCGCTGATGCGGACCTCGTCCAGCGTCAGGGAGCCGGCGGCGTCGATGCGCCCCAGCAAGGTGTCGGCGACAGCCTTGGGCTGCTCGGCGATCTCCTTGAGCATGAAGTAGTCATAGCCGCCCTTTTCCGCGGCCGACGCGTCCCAGTCGACGTGATAGGAACGCACATCCGCCGGCCGGCCGTCGAACCCGGTGACGGTCACCCCGTCCCGCCGCAGCTCCACGACCTGGTCCTGCCCCAGCTCGATCGCCGACCGCGTATGGGCGATGAACGCGGCGACGTCCGATGCGAGAAAGGCCTCGCCCTCCCCAACGCCCACCACCAGCGGCGAGTTCCGTCGCGCACCCACGACCACCTCGGGCTCGTCCGCGTGCACCGCGACCAGCGTGAAGGCCCC
This sequence comes from Streptomyces sp. V4I8, assembly GCF_041261225.1. Classification (GTDB taxonomy): domain Bacteria; phylum Actinomycetota; class Actinomycetes; order Streptomycetales; family Streptomycetaceae; genus Streptomyces. Next base: position 6,152,567 of record NZ_JBGCCN010000001.1, on the reverse strand, counting down.
CTCCAGCCGCCGGCACACGAGCCGCATGGCCTCGGCGAGGTCGGCGGTCACCGAGAACTCCTCGGCGAGCAGGTGGGCGACCACCTCGGTGTCGGTCTCCGACCCCAGCTCGTGGCCCCGCTCCTCCAACTCGGCCCGAAGTGCGGCGAAGTTCTCGATGATGCCGTTGTGCACGACGGCGACGCGTCCGGCGTTGTCGAGGTGCGGGTGCGCGTTCGCGTCCGTGGGCCCTCCGTGCGTGGCCCAGCGCGTGTGCCCGATCCCGGTGGTCCCGGTCGGCAACGGCCGCTCGGTCAGCTCCTTCTCGAGATTGACGAGCTTGCCCGCCTTCTTCGCGGCCGCCAGCCCCCCGTCCGCCAGGACGGCGACCCCCGCCGAGTCGTACCCCCGGTACTCCAGCCGCTTCAGTCCGGCCGTGACAATCTCCAGCGCCGACTGCGACCCCACGTATCCCACGATTCCGCACATGCGCGGCAGCCTACGACCGAACTCCGCTCGGAATCGGCCGCAGCGTGCCCGATTTCGGAAATTCCCACCCCGGTACGAGGCCCCGAGGCCCAAGTCCCAGGCTCAGGCGAGCCCCCAGACCCCAGACCCCTGGCCCCTCAGGTCTTGGCCCGATAAGCCCGCATGGCCACCGGATAGAACACCACCGCGATCCCCGCGGCCCACACCAACGACCACAGCACCGGTTCCGCCACCGCCCCGCCCAGCAGCAACCCCCGGAACGCGTCCGACAGATGCGTCACCGGATTGACGTCGCTCCATGCCTGCAGCCACCCCGGCATGGTGTCGACCATGACGAAGGCGCTGCTGGTGAAGGTGATGGGGAAGATGATCGTGAAGGCGAAGGCCTGCACCTTCTCCGCGTCCCCCGCGAGCATCCCGATCAGCACCGCGCTCCACGACACCGCCGCGGCGAAGACGACCACCAGCAGCATCCCGAGCACCAGTCCGTCCAGTCCCCCGGTGATCCGGAAGCCGAGCAGCAGGCCGAGGCCGATCATGAGGAGCATCGCCCAGACGTGCTTGGCGAGGTCCGCGGTGATGCGGCCGATGAGCGGGGCGGAGCGGGCTATCGGCAGGCTGCGCAGGCGGTCGAAGACTCCCTTGGTGAGGTCGGTGTTGAGCGCCATGGCCGTGTACATGGTCATGAACAGGGTGTTCTGGACGATGATGCCGGGCAGCGCGTACTTCAGGTACGCCTCGGGCGATCCGGCCATCTGCCCGCCCAGCACATAGGTGAAGAGGAACACGAACATGATGGGCGTGATGCTGTAGTCGACCAGCTCCAGCGGGTTGTGCTTGACCGCGACCAGGCTCCGCCAGGCCATCGTGAAGGTCTGGCGGAGCCCGTCGAGCGGTCGCACCCGGCCCGACTTGGTGACCGGTGCCGTGATGGTGGTGGCGGTGGCGGTCACGGCCGCATCACCGCCTTCCGCAGCTCGGTGTCGGCGTCCGCGTCCTCGTCCCGGACGGCCGCGCCGCCGTTGCCCTCGGGGTCGCCGGGTTCGGCGCGGTGGCCGGTCAGGGCGAGGAAGACCTCGTCGAGCGAGGAGCGGCGCAGCGCGAGCTCGCCGACCGCGATCCCCTCACGGTCGAGGGTGCGCACGACGGCCGGCATCAGCTCGGGGTCCTTCACCGGGGCGGTGATCGTCTCGCCCTCGATGCGGGCCTCCGGTCCGGCGGCCCCGGCCACCAGCACATGCGCCCTCGCGAGGTCCTGCTCCGCCACCGGCCGCAGCTCCAGCACCTGCCCTCCGACCTGCGACTTCAGCTGGTCAGGGGTGCCCTCGGCGATCACCCGGCCCTTGTCGATCACCACGATGTCGTCGGCGAGCACATCGGCCTCGTTCAGATACTGCGTGGTCAGCAGGGCCGTCGCACCGTCCGCGACCAGGCCCCGCAGCAGGTCCCACAGCTCACCGCGGCTGTGCGGGTCCAGGCCGGTGGTCGGCTCGTCGAGGAAGAGGATGCTGGGGCGGCCCACGAGGCTGGCCGCGAGGTCCAGACGCCTGCGCATGCCGCCGGAGAAGGTCTTCACGGCCCGCCCGGCCGCGTCCGTGAGCTGAAAGCGCTCCAGCAGCTCCCGGGCCCGCGCCCGGGCGTCCCGCCGTGACAGTCCGAGCAGCCGGCCGATGAGCAGCAGGTTCTCCGTGCCGGTCAGGTTCTCGTCCACCGCCGCGTACTGCCCGGTCAGCCCGACCATGGCGCGTACGACCCCGGCCTCCCGGACCACGTCGTGCCCGGCCACGTGGGCCCGGCCCCCGTCGGGCCGGAGCAGCGTCGCGAAGATCCGCACCGCGGTCGTCTTCCCGGCGCCGTTGGGACCCAGCAGTCCGAGCACGGTGCCTCTCCGGGCTCCGAGGTCGACCCCGGCCAGCGCCTCGGTGTCCTTGAACCGCTTGACCAGGCCTTGCGCCTCGATCGCATACGTCGTCATGGTCACCCCTCGTCACCCCTCGAGGTCGTGGACCCGGCCCGGGCCCACCTCTCCCACAACTGTGACGCACGCCACTGACATTCCCCACCTTGCCCGGATTTCCAGTAGAAGCTGTCGTTTTCTCCAAAAGGTCGCGGCGTGACGGATCCCACCTCACCGTCCGTTCGTGCTGCCGTAACAATGGACTGTGATCTCTCAGGTCTCCTCGATGCCCCGGAGCGCCCACCGGCCCAGGCCGGAGGCGACTCCCTACGTCGACCTCACCCGCTCGGAGTGGAGCGCGCTGCGCGACAAGACCCCGCTGCCGCTCACGGCGGAGGAGGTCGAGAAGCTGCGCGGCCTGGGCGACGTCATCGACCTCGACGAGGTCCGTGACATCTACCTCCCGCTCTCCCGCCTCCTCAACCTCTACGTGGGCGCCACCGACGGCCTGCGCGGCGCCCTGAACACCTTCCTCGGCGAACAGGGCTCCCAGTCCGGCACCCCGTTCGTCATAGGGGTCGCCGGCTCGGTCGCCGTAGGAAAGTCCACGGTGGCCCGGCTCCTCCAGGCCCTGCTCTCCCGCTGGCCCGAGCACCCGCGCGTCGAGCTGGTGACGACGGACGGCTTCCTGCTCCCGACCAGGGAGCTGCAGGCCCGCGGCCTGATGTCGCGCAAGGGCTTCCCCGAGTCCTTCGACCGCCGCGCCCTGACCCGCTTCGTCGCCGACATCAAGGCGGGCAAGGACGAGGTCACGGCCCCCGTCTACTCCCATCTGATCTACGACATCGTCCCGGACCAGAAGCTCACGGTCCGCCGGCCCGACATCCTGATCGTCGAGGGGCTGAACGTCCTCCAGCCCGCCCTGCCCGGCAAGGACGGCCGCACCCGGGTCGGCCTCGCCGACTACTTCGACTTCAGCGTGTACGTCGACGCCCGCACCGAGGACATCGAGCACTGGTACCTCAACCGCTTCAAGCGGCTGCGCGAGACCGCCTTCCAGAACCCCTCCTCGTACTTCCGCCGCTACACCCAGGTCTCCGAGGAGGAGGCCCTCGACTACGCCCGCACGATGTGGCGCACCATCAACAAGCCCAACCTGGTCGAGAACATCGCGCCCACCCGCGGCCGGGCCACCCTGGTCGTCCGCAAGGGCCCGGACCACAAGGTGCAGCGCCTGAGCCTGCGCAAGCTGTGACGGCTACGCTGCCTCCATGCTCCATCTCCGCCTGATCACGCCGTCCGACAAGACCGACGACGCGGTCCGTCTGATCGAGAAGACGGTGGGAACGACGCACGTCGCCGTCCTGCCCGGTGCCGCCCGCAACCCCGTCGGGGACCTGGTGCTGTGTGACGTGGCACGTGAGGCGGGCGACGAACTTCTCACCGGCCTCCAGCAGTTGGGCATCGAGGAGTCCGGCTCCATCGCCGTGGAGAACATCGACCTGTCGCTGTCCAGGCGCGCCGACAAAGCCGAGGCGGAGGCCCCCGGAGAGGGAGCCGACGCGGTGCTGTGGGAGCACCTGGCCGACGCCACGCACGAGGAGTCGACGCTCTCCGTCACCTACCTCGCCTTCCTCACGCTCGCCACGATGATCGCCGCCTGCGGTGTCGTGCTCGACAACGCGATCCTGATCGTGGGAGCGATGGCGGTCGGCCCGGAGTTCGGCCCGCTGGCCGGCGTCAGCACGGCGATCGTCCAGCGGGCACCACGCCTGGCGCTGCGCTCGCTGATCGCGCTGCTGGTGGGCTTCGCGGTGGCCATGGTGGTCACGGTGGGTTTCAGCTACTTCATGGACTCCGTGCACCTGTTCAGCGCGGCGCAACTGGACGCCGAGCGGCCCAACACGCACTTCATCTACCGGCCCGACTGGTTCTCGTTCGTCGTGGCCGTCCTCGCGGGCTGCGCGGGCACCCTGTCCCTGACCTCGGCCAAGTCGGGCGCACTGGTGGGCGTCGCCATCTCGGTGACCACCGTCCCGGCCGCCGCGAACGCCGCGGTGGCCTTCAGCTACGACGAGTACAACCAGGCCTGGGGCTCCACCGAACAGCTCCTGCTGAACCTGCTGGGCATCATCCTGGCCGGGACCCTGACGCTCCTGGCCCAGAAGTGGCTGTGGTCGCTGTCCACCGGTGACAAGGCCGCCGCGGAAAACTGAGTTCCTGTCAGCACCTCCTGAGCCGGGCGGTCACCGGAACCTAGCGTCCGTGGCATGGACACGATTCGCAGCAGGGAAAGAACGTGGTGCGGTGCCGCGCTGGCGGTGCTGATGACCGCGGGGACGCTCACGGTGGCGGCCCCGGGTGCCCGGGCGGACACGGCGCGGACCGAGACGCCGGTGACGGTGTCGTCGCCGGCCGCAGGAGTGCGGGAGTCCGGTGAGCGGGAGTCCGGTGTGCTGGAGTCCGGTGTGCTGGAGTCCGGTGTGCTGGAGTCCATGGTGCGGGTGAAGGTGCCGTTGCCCGAGTCGGCGGGGCCCCGCCCGGCCGCGTGCGACTGGCTGTCGTATCTGCGCTACCGCGCCGCCGACGGACCGGCCGCCGCCGCCGAGGCGGACCGGATCCTGGTCGCCCAGCCGGGCATCCTGGAAGGTGCCGGGGCGTTCGACAGCGTCGCCCGCAACACGGTCGCGGCGGCCGCCGCGCAGGGCCGGCACATCGAGTTCTGGGCGCTGGACCGGCGCTCCAACTGCCTGGAGGACCGCACCGGCATCGCCTCCGGCGACCAGCACACGGCCGTCGACTACTACTACCGCGGCAAGCAGGTCGAGGGCCGGACCTTCGAGGGGTTCGCGGACAACGGCCAGTTGGGGTGGATGGCACGACTCGGCATCGAGCAGACCGTCCGCGACCAGTACGACCTGCTCGCCGCCGAGCTGCCCGACCAGAAGCTGCGCAAGAACAAGGTGCTGTGCGGCGGCCATTCGCTGGGCGGCGTCGTCACCGGGTACTTCGCCGCCGCCGACTTCGACGGGAACCCGGCGACCACGGCCGACGCCGGATACAACCAGTGCGCCGGCTACTTCGCCCTCGACACCACCGTCTCCACCTCACTGGCCGACCTCAGCGGCAGCATCCCGGACGACACCAACCTGCCCGACACCGGCCTCGGTTACGGCGTCGTACAGGCCGGCCTCGACAGCGGAGTGCTGCCGCGCTCGCTGTCCGCGCCGGTGCTGCTCAACCCCGAGACCATGACGCTGCTGGCCATCGCCGGCATCGGCGCCCTACAGGATCCCGGAGCCGAGGCCGATCTGCCCCGCTATCTGCCCTCCGGCCTCAACATCGAGGCCACCAACAGGTTCCTCTTCTCCAAGGACACCGCCGCCTTCCTCACCGGCTCCCCCGGCGTGAAGGACTTCCGGCTCACCAACGAGGCCGTGCTGGGCGCCCTGATGGACGACAACTCCGTACCGCTGGCGTTCCTCCAGAGCAGCGTCGGGTTCTTCGACGGCGGGCCGATCGCCGACAAGGACTTCCCCGTCGCCAACGGCGGTCAGGAGCAGCCGGGGCTGTTCGGCACCGAGTACAAGGCCATCCCGGCCCGGCCCCAGGGGCCGCTGTACACCTGGCGCGACTACGACCGGGTCGGTGACGCCGACGATCCCGGGTACCGGTCGGCCGACGGCACGCCGTTCACCGAGGCCGGCAAGGAGGTCACCGACATCCAGGAGCTGGCCCGGAGTCTGGCCGAGCAGCCGCTGGACTTCACCGAGCAGTACTTCCCGACCAAGTTGGTCACCGATCTGGAGCTGGCCACTTCGCCACAGGTGAAGAAGCTCGTCGCGCACCCCGACGGGCTCACCGCCAACCCGACCCTGACGGTGCTCGCGGGGGACGGGCTGCTGGCGGGCCGCGTCCCGTCCGACCTGAACCCCGTCGTGGCCGACGGCTACCAGCACCTCGATGTGCTGACCGCGGCACCGGCGCAGAACGACGGCCGGCCCGAGCCGGTCTCCACCCACCTCGCGGGGTTCGCCGGGGACCCGCGATAGCCCTACACGAGGAAGGGCCCGGGAAGTCAGGCTTCCCGGGCCCTTCTTGGGTACGGCTCAGACCTTGCCCGCCGCGAACGTGGCCGCCGCGTCCGCGTCGGCGGTGTAGCCGAGGTGCGCCCCGACGTCGTTCCCGCCGTTCTCACAGACGGGGTCGCCCTGGGCGCAGAAGTCGATCGTCCGGCTCTGGTAGGTGCCGGTGACGCTCTTTCCGAGGGCCCGGATCGGGTTGCCGAACAGCAGCACCGCGGCGACCTTCGGCTCGACCGCGGCCGGCAGGGTGGCCACGATGGGGCTGCCGACCACGGCGCCCTCGCTGCTGATGCCGATCGAGTTGTCGACCACGTTCGCACCCTGTGAATAGCCCACGAGGACGAACCGCTGGTTCGGACACGCGGACGCCTGCTGCCTGACGTGGTTCACCAGGTCCGCGTTTCCCTGTGCGGCCGACGTGAGAGAAAGGTCGGCCGGGTAATTCACCTTGTAGCTGGAAAGGCTTTTGCCGGTCAGCTTCTTCTGCAGTGCGGAGTACACCGGGTCGCCGACGATGAAGCCGAGCGTGCCCGGCTCGAAGGTGCCGCGAGCCGCGACGACGTCGATGTCCGAGCAGGCCGCGGCCGCTGCCGAGGGCGCGGCGAGGGTGGTGACCGAGGCCCCGCCCAGCAGCGAGAGCGAGGCCAGACACAAACGAATACGCATGAGCGTCCTCCATGTGGGGAGCGCGTGAACGCGCCTGCGAGAAAGGAGGACCCGAACGTATTCACCCGGCTGTGCCGGGTGTTATTGCCGGAATCAAGAAAAGCGGCGGCTTTTTCTTCGCCGAATGAGTAGTCGGGCCAAGGGGTGTTGTGCGGGTTTCACAACACCCCCTGGTCCTGCTGTGCCCGCAGCGATTCGGCGCGCAGGGCGAGCACGAGGTCGAGGCGGGTTCCCGGATCGTGCAGGGAGTCGCCGAACAGCTTCTCCAGCTGGCGCAGGCGGTAGCGGACCGTCTGCGGGTGGATGTGCAGCCGGGCGGCGACGTCGGGCACGTTGCTGCCGCTGAGCAGCCAGGCCAGCAGCGTCTCGGCGAGCCGGGCGCGCTGCCCCGCCGAGACCTCGTCGAGCGGGGCGAGGGCGGTGGCCCGGAGGGCGTCGAGGAGGGGCTCGTCGGCGTGCAGCAGGAGGGCCGACAGATGGTCGGCGCACCGCACCACGCCCTGCCGGGGCAGGATCCCGCGCCCCATCAGCCCCAGGGCCCGGGTGGCCCAGCGCAGCGACTGCGCGGCTTCGACGAGCGGCACGGTCGGGCCGATCGCCGCGGGCCGGCCGCGCAGCGCGAGCGCGAAAGCGCGGCCGGCCCACCGCCCGGAGCCGTCGGGGTCGGGCACCAGCATGCGGGGCGGGCGGGACTCCATGTCCACGAGCGCGCCCGCCATGGCCAACGGCCGGTCGTCCTCGCGCTGGTCGGGGGCGGCCGCGAGCGCGACGACGGCTGCCTGCCGCGGCACCGGCCACCGGGCCTGGTGCGCCAGGCCCTGTACGGCCTCCGGGGCCACGGGGCCCTCGCCCAGGAGCAGGTCGAGCAGGCGTCTGCGGCGGCGCTCCAGCTCGTCGGTGCTGCGCAGCTGTGCCTCCGCGTAGCCGGCGGCGGCCGCCTCCGCGACCTCGTGCACCGTCCGGAAGGCGAGCTCGCCGAGCGCGGCCACCACCGTGGAGTCCAGGCCCAGTTCCTCCGCCGTGCGGCACAACGCCCGCCAGGCGTGCATCCCGCCGATGCGCAGCGCGGACTGCAACGCGTCCAGACCGCGCCCTTCCATGGCCTCACCGCGCCCCAGTGCGTAGTACGTGGCGGCGATCGACTCCCCCTGGCCGCACGGGTCGGCGATGTGGTCGACGAACAGGGTGAGCGCCTGCACCACCCCGTCGCGCAACTGCTTGCGGTAGATGCCGTCCCCGGGCCGCGCGTACTCGGGAACCCGGCTGCGGACCTCCTCCTCCACCTCGTCGGCCACGCCCTCGAGCCGGGCCCGCAGGAGCTCCACCAGCTCGGGCGGCATGGACGCGGGCCGACGAGCGTCCGACGCCTCGTGCGGGGTGGGGACAGCCATGGGGGACACTCCTTTCACCCGGAAACGATTCGCCGACGGGCCGTTGCCCGTGGGACGAGTGGGACGTCCTGTGTTGGACGGACGTCCCTTCCGCTCCGTTCCGTGCCCCCACGGCACAGACATCACTCCGGCACGCCCAGAGCACCGGCGAGCATAGGCCACGACGTTGTGAACTCCCTTTTCCAGTACGCCCAGCTGTGTCCCCCTCCCGCGTAGAGGTGAGCGGTCACGGGGACGCCCTGCCGGGCGAGCTCGGCGGTGAAGCCGCGGGCCGAGGGCCACAGGGCGCTCTCCAGGGCCTCGGGCAGCGGATCGCCGCTGCCTCCGGCCAGGCCGCTGCCCTGCGAGACGTACAGGGCCGTGCCGCGCAGTGCCGCGGCGCGGGCGCGCGGGTTGAAGTCCCGCCAGGTGAGGAGGTTGAGCAGGGGATTGCCCCACAGGGAGGCCGGTGACAGGCCCTCGCGGGCGACGATCGCGTCCACGATGGCCGGCACGCCGGGTGCCGTGGTGTCGAGGACCCCGCTGTAGGAGGCGGCCGCGGTGAAGGTGCCCGGGTGGCGGGCCGCGTGCGCCATCGCCCCGTACCCACCGGTGGACACGCCGGCGACGGCCCGTACGCCGGAGGCCCGGTACTCCCGCGCGAGCAGTGCCGGAACCTCCTCGACCTGGAAGGTCTCGTAGTCCTGGCCGTCGCGCCAGACGCTGGGGATGCCCGTGGGGCCCGCGTCCGGCATGGCCACGATCAGGTCGCGGCCCTCGGTGAAGGCCTCGATGTCCGTCTCCCGGGTCCAGGACGTGTAGTCGTCGTGGGCGCCGTGCAGCAGATACAGCACGGGGTACGTCTTCCCGGTGTCCGTGGCGAAGCCCGACGGCAGGATCAGCCGCACCGGCGCGCCGCGGCCCAGTGCGGCGGAGGACACGGTGAGGTCCAGGGTGCGCGGTCCCGGGGCGCTCGTCGCCCTCGCGCGACCGGTGCCCGTCGCGGCGCCGAACAGAACGGCCAGACCGGCGGCGGCCGCGGCCCTGGCTGCGGTACGCCGGGACACTCCGGTGACTCCGGTGAATCCGGTCGTGCGGTGGGACATGGCTGCTCCTCGGTTGCGTTCAGCGGGATGGGATGCGCCGGTCGAGCGCCCGGCCGAGATGGGCGGCGATCTCGTCGACGTACGGCGGATCGAGCAGCGCCAGATGATGTCCGGCCACGCGCACGACCTCCAGGTCCGGGCACACCTCGTCCCAGCCCAGCGCCTCGTCGTCCCGTTCGTAGGCGGGGTCGCGCACGGTGTGCGGGGCGGGCTCGCTCGCCCGGTAGAGGACCACCCGGCCGCCGTACGGGCCCGGACGGTGCGCCTCACCGGTCCTCAGGTCGAGGTAGGAGGCCCGCTGGTGCTCCAGCGCGGCGTCCGGCACGTCGGCGACCGCGCGCAGGGCCTTCAGCACGGCGTCGATGCGCTGCTCCTCGTCGTCCATCGCCAGGAGGTCGTCGTACGGCAGCTCCAGCCGGACCCCGTAGGCGTCGGCGACGTGGGCGGCGAAGCCCTCGAAGTGCGCCCGGACCCGGTCCGCCGGCGCCGGCCCGGGGTGGACGAGGGGGCGTACGGAGTCGATGAGCACCAGCAGCCGTACGTCCCGTCCCGCGTCGGCCAGTTGCCGCGCCGTCTCCTGGGCGACGAACCCGCCGAAGGACCAACCGCCCAGCAGCACGGGCCCGTCGGGGTGCGCGGTGGTGATCGCCTCGGCGTACCGGCGTGCCTTGTCCGCGACCGTGCGGGCCCGCTCGATCCGGTCGAGCCCGAACACCGGCTGCTCGGCGCCGAGCCGTTCGGCGAGCGGCCCGTACACGGTGGTCGGTCCCCCGGCGGCGTGCACGAGGAAGAGGGGCGGACGGGAGCCGGTGGCGCGCAGGGGACGCGGCCGCACGCCACCGGCCGGCCGGGGAAGGGCCCGCTCGACGCGGGCGGGCGGCGGCCTCGCCGACGGTCGCGGCGCCGAGCAGGTCACGCAGGGGCAGCTCGATGCCGAACTCTCGCTCCAGGGCCGTACGGACGCGGACGGCCATCAGCGAGTCGAGGCCGAGGTCGGCGAGGGCGGTGGCCGCGGTGACCCGGGGCGGCGGATGGCCGCTGACGGCGGCGATGTGGTGGCTGAGGCGGGTCAGGGCCGAGGAGGGGTCCGCCGTGTGCGCGGCGGTGGCCTCGGCGGGACCGGTCCGGGGCGCGACGGCCACCCGCACGCCCACCGGTACACCCGTGGGCCCCGACACCCCCGCCACCTCCGACGCACCCGAAACCCCCGAGCCCCCCGACGGGCCCGCCCCCGTCCTCCCGTCCGTCCACCAGTGCCGCACATGACGCCAGCGTGGCCCGGGTACGTCGACCACCCGGCCGGGCGGGAGCGGCAGCCGCTGCCCGGCCGCGTACAGGGCGCCCAGTTGTGCGGCGAACCCGGCCGCTCCGTCGGCGTCACGGCGCAGCGTGGCCAGGGCGAGCGCGCCGGGCGCGGAGTCGGTGACGGCACCCGTGAGGACCGGGTGGGGGGAGATCTCCAGGAACGCAGTGTGTCCGTCGGCCGCTGCCGCCGCGACGGCCCGGTCCAGGCGAACCGGCCGCCGCAGGTTGGCGGCCCAGTGGCCGGCGTCGAACGCGCTCGCGCCACGCGGGTCGTCCAGGACGGTGGAGTACACGGGCAGGCGCGGCCGGCGTCCCGTCACACCGGCGAGCCCGTCGGCCAGCTCCGGCAGCAGCCCGTCGACCTGCGGGGAGTGCCCGGCGCCGACGACCCGCATCGACCGGGCGGCCCGGCCCTCCAGCTCCAGCAGCCGCACCAGCCGTCCCACCGCCGCCTCCTCACCGGTGACGACCTTCTGCCGGGGCGAGGAGTGCACGGCGACATGGACGCCGGGAAAGTCCTCCGCCAAGCGGGCGAGTTCGCAGTCGTCGAGGTCGACGACGGCCATCGCCCCGCCCCGCAGTCCGCTCAGCAGCCGGGCGCGTACGGCGATGACGCGCGCGCCGTCCGACACGTCCAGGGCGCCCGCACACACCGCGGCGGCCACCTCGCCCATGGAGTGGCCGATCACGGCCGCGGGCTCGACGCCGTACGAACGCCACAGCTCGGCGAGCGCCAACTGAACGCCGAACAGCAGGGGTTGGGCCGTCTCCAGGCGGTCCAGGCCGGTGCCGGAGGCCAGGTGGTCGTACAGGGACAGGCCGCCGCACTCCGCGGCGAGCTGCGGGTCGAGCTTCTCCACGGCCGCCGCGAACGCGGGCTCCTCCTCCAGCAGCCGAAGGCCCATGCCGGGCCACTGGCAGCCGTAGCCGGAGAAGACCCACACCGGGCCGCCGCCGACCAGGTCGCGGTCGCCGGTGACGACCCGTGCGTCCGGACGGCCCGCCGCCAACGCGCGCAACCCGTCGGCCAGTTCGGCCCGGTCATGGGCGGCCACGGCGGCGCGTACGGGTCCCCGCCGGGTGCGTCCGGCGAGCGTACGGGCGATGTCGGCCGGGTGCGCGGCACTGCTGTCCAGCCAGTCGGCGACCCGGGCCGCGGTGTCGCGCACCCGCCCGATGTCGGCGTCGGAGAGGATGTGCAGCCGGACGGCGGGCTCGTCGGCCGGTGTCGCCGGTGGGCCGAGGGGCCGCCATTCCTCCAGTACGGCATGGGCGTTGGTGCCGCCGAAGCCGAACCCGGAGACCCCGGCGACGGCCGTGCCGCCGTAGCGGGGCCATGGCTCGGGCTCGGTCACCACGCGCAGCCGGTCGTCGCCGAGCGCGCTGCCGGCCGCGCGGTGCGGGGCGGGCGGGATGACGTCGTGGTGCAGGGCGAGCACCGTCTTGACCAGGCCCGCGACGCCCGCGGCCGACTCCAGGTGGCCGAGGTTGCCCTTGACGGAGCCGAGCAGCAACGGCTGGTCGGGGTCGCGGCCGGCGCCGAGCACCGCGGCGAGCGCGCCCGCCTCGATCGGGTCGCCGAGCGGGGTGCCGGTGCCGTGCGCCTCGACGAAGTCGACCTCGCCGGGGGTGAGCCCGGCCCGCGCGTACGCCGTCTCCAGCAGGGCCCGCTGGGCGGCGGGGTTGGGGGCCATCAGGCCGTTCGAGCGCCCGTCGGAGTTGACGGCCGTCGTACGGATCACCGCCAGCACTCGGTCGCCGTCCCGCTCGGCGTGCGACAGCCGCTTCAGCACCACGGCCGCGCAGCCCTCGCCGCGCCCGATGCCGTCGGCCGCCGCCGAGAACGGTTTGCAGCGCCCGTCCGGCGCGAGGACGCCCGCCCGCTCGAAGGCGACGGTCACGGCCGGCGACAGCAGCAGGTTGACCCCGGCCGCGATCGCCGTCTCGCTCTCGCCGGCTCGCAGACTGACGCAGGCGTGGTGCACGGCGACCAGCGAGGAGGAGCAGGCGGTGTCCACGGCCAGACAGGGCCCGCGCGTGTCCAGGACGTACGCCAGTCGGCCCGCGGTGACGCTGAGGGCCGCGCCGGCCGGTGCCCAGGGGTCGACGGCGGCCGGGTCGGCGCCGGTGAGCTGGCCGTACTCCGGGGCGGAGACGCCGACGAAGACCCCCGTGGCGGTGCCCGCCAGGGACGCGGCCGGGACGGCGGCATGGTCGAGCGCCTCGTGGACGACCTCCAGCAGGATCCGCTGCTGGGGGTCCATCACCGCGGCCTCACGCGGCGTGATGCGGAAGAAGTCCGCGTCGAACCCGGCGATGTCGTCGAGATAGCCGCCGTACGGGTGCGCGTCCGCGGGCGGGAAGGCCGTGAAGTCACGCCACCGGTCCTCCGGCACGCGCCGGATCGCGTCACCGCCCTCGCACAGCAGCCGCCAGTAGTCGCCCGGCCCGTGCACCCCGCCGGGCAGCCGGCAGCCGACGCCGATGACCGCGATCGGCTCACCGGGCGTGCCGGGCGCCATCACGAGCGGCGCCGGCCCGGGTGCCGTACCGCACAGCCGCGCCACCAGCGCCTCCCCGGTCGGCGCCTCCCACAGCAGCGTCGGCGGCAGCTCGCAGCCCGTGACCCGGGACAGCTCCCCGGCCAGGGCGACGGCGTCCCGCGACGACATACCGAGATCGGCCAACTGCCGGTCCATCGGCACCTCCTCGGGCGCCGTACCGTGCCACGAGGCCACCCGCTCGGCGATCACCCGCCGCAGCGCCTCCGCGTCGGCGGCCCTCATCCGGCGGCCCTCACGGCGTCGCCGACGGCCGGGGTGACGGGTGACGTGCCGCCCGCTTCCCCACCGAGGGACTCCCCGTACACCCCCTCCAGATACCGCGCCCGAGTCAGCGCCCGCGACACCTTGCCGCTGGAGGTACGCGCGACCGCCCCCGGCGCGACGAGCACGACGTCGTCCAGCCTCAGCCCGTGCCGGGAGGAGACGGCGCCGCGCACGGCCCGCACCACGCCCGGTACGTCGAGGTCGGCCAGGACGGCGGTCCGCGCGTGCTCGGCCACCACCACGACCCGCTCCCCCGACGCGCCGGGCACGGCGAACGCGGCGAGCCGGTCCCGCCGTACGGCCTGATGTGCCTCCTGAGCCGTGGCCTCGATGTCCTGCGGGTAGTGATTGCGGCCGTCGACGATGACGAGGTCCTTCAGCCGCCCAGTGACGATCAGCTGCCCGTCCACCACCGCGCCCAGGTCACCGGTGCGCAGCCAACGGCCGCCCGGCGCGTCCGCGGTGTGCTCGGCGTCCGCGGTGTGCTCTGCGTCCGCGGTGTCCTTGGCGTCCACGGCGTCCGCGAACCCGGCCCCGAAGACCCGCTCGCTCTCCTCCTCCCGCCTCCAGTAACCCCGGCCGACGTTGGGCCCCTGCACCCATATCTCGCCGACCTCCCCCTCGGACAGGGCGACCCGCCCGGCGGGGTCGGCGATACGGACGCGCTGCCCCGCCGGCGTCCCGCAGCCGGCCAGCAGCACGGCCCTGGGGTCGTCGGACCGCGCGGGCAGCGCCTTCCCGGCGGCGAGGGCGTCACGGTCCAGGGCGAACCGGCTGAGCGGCTGACCGGGCCGGGCGGCACTGACGAAGACGGTCGCCTCGGCGAGCCCGTACGAGGGGCAGTGCGTCGTGGGCGCCAGCCCCTGGCAGGCGAAGGCGGCGTGGAAGCGGTCGGCCGTGCTGGGGCGGACCGGCTCGCTGCCGTTGATCAGCGCGGCGACCGAGTCGAGCCGCAGGTCCGCCTTCTGGGCGTCGGTGACGGCGGAGGCGCAGTAGTCGTAGGCGAAGTTGGGCGCCGCGCTCAGGGCACGCGGATGCGCGGCGAGCAGCCTCAGCCAGCGCACGGGCTCGTGCAGAAACGCGGCCGGATCCATCAGCACCGACAGCAGCCCCCGCACCACGGGCGCGGCCACGCTGAGCACCAGCCCCATGTCGTGGTAGAGCGGCAGCCACCCCACGCACGTCACGGGACGGACGTCGACGCCGTAGGCGGTCAGCGCCTGGCGGGCGTTGGCGACGACATTGGCATGGGTGATCTCCACACCGGCCGGAGCGCGCGTCGAACCGGAGGTGTACTGCAGATACGCGACGGCCCCGGCGTCCGGGTCGACCGGCCGCCACCCTCCGGCCTCGTCGTCGGCCACCTCGTCGACGCAGACGACCGACGTCCGTCCGCAGAAGTCCCGCACCTCTTCCCGTGCCCGGCTCGTGGTCACCACGACCGCCGGGCGCGCGTCGGCCAGAACGCCCGCGAGCCGGTCCGCGTGCCCCGGCAGGCCCGGCGGATACAGCGGTACGGCCACCATCCCGGCGGCGAGCACCCCGAGAAACCCGGTGACGTACTCGACCCCCTGCGGGCACAGCAACGCCACCCGCGCCCCCGGCTCCGCCTCCTCGGCGAGCCGGGCGGCGAGGGCACGCACCCGCAGGTCCAGTCGCCGCCAGGTCAGCGTGCGGTGGACGCCGCGCGAGTGCGGCGCGGGGTGATCGACGAAGGTGAACGCCCGGCGGTCCGGGGTGGCCTCGGCCCAGTGCCGCACGTACTGGGGCAGGGACCGGCGGGCGGGCGTGAGCGGGGGACGGCGACTGTCCATCTGGCGTGGCTCCTCACGTCCGGGACCGGCCGGCGAGCGACTGCCGGTCCCGGCGGGTCAGATGCGGGGCGGTGGGGGCAGTGGGGCAGTGGAGGCTGGTCAGAGCGGGATGTTGCCGTGCCGGCGCTGCGGCAGGGGTGCGCGTTTGCCGCGCAGGGCGCGCAGGGCACGGCAGATGTGGTCGCGGGTATCGCGGGGGGCGATGACGGCGTCGACGTAGCCGCGTTCGGCGGCGAGATAGGGCGTGCCGTGGGTGCGTTCGTACGTGTCGACCAGGCGGGCGCGCAACGCCTCCGGATCGTCGGCGGCGGCGAGTTCACGCCGGTGCAGCACGCCCACCGCGCCCTCGGCGCCCATCACGGCGATCCGCGCGGTGGGCCAGGCGAGGTTGATGTCGGCCCCCAGATGCTTGGAGCCCATCACGGCGTACCCCCCGCCGTATGCCTTGCGCACCACGACCGTGACCTTGGGGACGGTCGCCTCGGCGTAGGCGTACAGCAGTTTGGCGCCGCGCCGGATGATGCCGCCCTGCTCCTGCCGTACGCCGGACAGATAGCCCGGCACATCGGCGAACGTCAGCAGGGGGATCCCGAACGCATCGCAGAACCGCACGAAGCGCGCGGCCTTCTCGGAGGCGTCGATGTCGAGGACCCCGGCGGCATGCAGCGGCTGGTTCGCGACGACACCCACCGACTGCCCCTCGACGCGGGCCAGGGCACAGATGATGTTCGGCGCGAACAGCTCCTGCACCTCGAGCAGTTCACCGTCGTCGACGACCGCCCGCAGGATCTCCCGCATGTCGTAGGCCTGCCCGAGCCGATCCGGCACGAGGCAGTCGAGCCGGTCCCCGCCCTGAGCCTCCCCGGGCGCGTACTCCGGAGGCCGCTCCAGATTGTTGGCCGGCAGATACGACAGCAGATCGCGTACGACGTCCAGGGCGTCCTCCTCGTCGGCGGCGAGGAAGTGCGCGTTGCCGTTGACGGCGTTGCTGGTGCGGGCGCCGCCCAGCTCCTCGGCGGTGGCGCGCTCCCCCGTGACCGCCTCGATGACGTCCGGACCGGTGACGAACATGTGCGAGGCCCCGTCGACCATCACCGTGAAGTCGGTGATCGCGGGCGAGTAGGCGGCCCCGCCGGCACAGGGCCCCAGCACCACCGAGATCTGCGGGATGACGCCGGACGCCTGCACATTGCGGCGCACCAGCTCGGCGTAGAGGGCGAGCGAGGCGACGCCCTCCTGGATGCGGGCACCGCCGGAGTCGTTGAGCCCGACGACCGGGCAGCCGGTCTTCAGGGCGAGGTCCATCAGGGCGACGGTCTTCTCACCGAACGCCTCGCCCATGCTCCCGCCGAACACGGCGGAGTCCTGGGCGAACACGCACACCCGACGACCGTCGACGGTGCCGTACCCGGTGACGACACCGTCACCGTAGGGCCGCCGACCGCCGTCCCCGGTGGGCCGGGCCCGCACGAACAGTCCGGTCTCGCTGAAGGACCCCTTGTCCACCAGCCGCTCGATCCGCTCCCGAGCGCCGAACTCCCCACGCCTGCGCGCCCCACCCCCCACCACCGCCTGCTCCGCCCGACGGCCCAGATCGGCAATGCGCCCAGCGGTACCTCCGGCCACGTGCGCAACCTCGTTCGTCACAACCACCTCCGAAGTGGTTGTCGAATATGGCAGCGCGAGAGCGGGGTACTGGGCGAATCAGCGTGACGTGTGGGGAGGTTGAGTCCTCAGCACCGGCTTTTCATCCCGACGTGACAAGACGCCCCCCAGGGACGCGGGGCTGTGTTTGCTATGCGGCTCCGCCGCGCGGGCGCGAGCAACCCGCCACAACGGTCAGCCCGCAACGAAACAGCAACCCCCCACCCCTACCGACCGGAAGAACTACCCCAGCGCGGACTTCACGGCGTCAGCCAACCGCCCGGCCACAGACCGGGCCTGCTCGATATCCGCGGCCTCGACCATCACCCGCACCAACGGCTCGGTCCCGGACGGCCGCAACAACACCCGCCCCGTGGAACCAAGTTCCCGCTCCGCCTCAGCAACGGCGGCAGCCAGCTCCCCCGACTCCCCGACCCGCGACCGGTCGACGTCCGGCACATTGATCAGCACCTGCGGCAGCCGCTCCATCACAGCGGCGAGATCCCGCAGCGTACGCCCGCTCTCCGCGACCCGAGCGGCCAGCAGCAGCCCGGTCAGCGTCCCGTCACCGGTCGTGGCGTGATCGAGGATGATGACATGCCCGGACTGCTCACCACCGAGGGCGTAGTCGTGCTGCTTCATCTCCTCCAGCACATACCGGTCCCCGACGGCGGTCTGCACCAGCTTCAGCCCCTCGCGCTCCAGCGCCAGCTTGAAGCCGAGGTTGGACATGACGGTCGCCACCACGGTGTCGGCGCGCAGCGCGGAGCGTTCCCGCATGGCCAGCGCGAGCACGGCCAGGATCTGGTCGCCGTCCACCTCCTCGCCGGTGTGGTCCACGGCGAGGCAGCGGTCGGCGTCACCGTCGTGCGCGATCCCGAGGGCGGCACCGTGCTCGATGACGGCGGCCTTCAGCTTCTCCAGATGCGTGGAGCCGCAGCCGTCGTTGATGTTGAGCCCGTCCGGCTCGGCGCCGATGGTGACGACCTCGGCCCCGGCCCGCGTGAACGCCTCCGGCGAGACGCCCGCCGCGGCGCCGTGCGCCTCGTCGAGGACGATCTTCAGCCCGTCCAGCCGGTTGGGCAGAGCGCCGAGCAGGTGGGCGACGTACTCCTCGAACCCCTCGTCGTACGACCGCACGCGCCCGACCGCCGCACCCGTCGGCCGCTCCCACGGCTCACCGTGCCGGTGCTCGTCGTAGACGGTCTCGATACGGTCCTCCAGCTCGTCGGCGAGCTTGTGGCCGCCGCGGGCGAAGAACTTGACGCCGTTGTCGGGCATGGCGTTGTGGCTGGCGGAGAGCATGACACCGAGGTCGGCGCCGAGCGAGCCCGTCAGGAAGGCCACCGCCGGCGTGGGCAGCACACCGACCCGCAGCACGTCGACACCCGCACTCGCCAGACCGGCCACCACGGCGGCCTCCAGGAACTCCCCGGACGCACGCGGGTCCCGTCCGACCACCGCTGTCGGCCGGTGGCCCTCGAAGGTGCCCGCCTCGGCCAGTACGTGCGCCGCCGCCACGGACAGACCGAGCGCCATCTCGGCCGTCAGATCCGCGTTGGCGACGCCGCGCACGCCGTCCGTGCCGAAGAGTCGTCCCACTTGTCCTCCTGGGGAAGCATCAGTTTCCGGAGATCATCCGATAGCCCACAGCCCGATCACACGAGCCGATGGACACAGGGGCACACGAGCACACCAGCCTTTGAGCACCTTGTGCCGTTATACGCCCAAGCCTGTGAGAAAACGAACGCCCCGGCGGCACTGTGGCGTGCCGCCGGGGCGTTCGGACGTACAGGCAGCGAGGCTTAGCGCTTGCTGTACTGCGGAGCCTTGCGGGCCTTCTTCAGACCGGCCTTCTTGCGCTCGACCGCACGGTCGTCGCGCTTGAGGAAGCCGGCCTTCTTCAGCGGGCCGCGGTTGTTGTCGACGTCGGCCTCGTTCAGCGCACGGGCGACACCGAGACGGAGCGCACCGGCCTGTCCGGAGACACCGCCACCGGCGATGCGGGCGACGACGTCGTAGCGACCCTCGAGCTCAAGAACCTTGAACGGCTCGTTGACCTCCTGCTGGTGCACCTTGTTCGGGAAGTAGTCCTCGAGCGTACGCCCGTTGATCTTCCACTTGCCGGAACCCGGAACAATCCGAACCCGGGCAATGGCGTTCTTACGACGACCCAGGCCGGCGGCGGGCTGGGGCTCACCGAAACGCGAGGCGAGGGACTCGGAGGTGTACTCACCCTCCACCGGAACCTCGGACTCGGTGGTGTAGCTGTCGATGTCAAGCTCTTCGAGCGGCTGCTCGGCAGTGGTCTCGGCCACGATTCTCCTCAGATTCTCTTCAGGCTTAGGGGGTGGCCGGACTTACTGCGCGACCTGGGTGATCTCGTACGGCTGCGGCTGCTGCGCGCCGTGCGGGTGCTGGTCACCCTTGTAGACCTTCAGCTTCGAGAGCATCTGACGGCCCAGCGTGTTCTTGGGGAGCATGCCCTTGACGGCCTTCTCGATGGCCTTCTCGGGGTTCTTGTCGAGGAGCTCGTCGTAACGGACGGAGCGCAGACCACCCGGGTAGCCGGAGTGGCGGTACGCCATCTTCTGGGTCCGCTTGTTGCCGGAGAGGTGCACCTTGTCGGCGTTGATGATGATGACGAAGTCACCGGTGTCGACGTGGGGCGCGTAGATCGGCTTGTGCTTGCCCCGCAGGATGGAGGCGGCGGTGCTGGCGAGACGACCCAGGACGACGTCCTGAGCGTCAATGACGTGCCACTGGCGCGTCACATCGCCGGGCTTGGGGCTGTACGTACGCACGGTTCGTAGCCTTCGCTTCGAGTGAATGGTCCTGAACAGGTCACCGAAACGATCACGACAGCCTGGACCGCACTGCGGCGACGCATACCGCGTACGTGGGGTCGCTGGTCATCGGCCCGGTGGACCGGTGTAAGGGCCCGTCCCGTGAGAATGAGCAAGCCAATACACAACGAACATGCAGGATACCTGCGCCGCCTCGGCCGGGTCAAAATGGCGTGACGACGACTGCCCTGCTGTCCACTCACCAGGATAAACGCCCCGGCCGTCAGCCGGCCCCAGGGAGATACCCGACGACACGGGAGCGCCCTGAACCACCGCCGGACGGCGACCCTCAGCACTGGCAGACCACGAACCACCGCCGGACGACAACCCTCAGCACTGGCAGACCACGAACCAGCACCGTGAGATGCCCGTCGGCACTGGAGTGCCCTGAACCGGCGCCGGAGGCGACCCCCGGCGCTCCGCATGACGTTCGGCGTGCTTGAGGTGACGTCGGCGCTACTCCCCCACCCCGGGCGCCTCCGATCCCCCCGAGGCCCACCTTTCGGCCGACCGAGTCGGGTGACGGGTGGGCGAGGCCGGGGGTCTGGGGGCGGAGCCCCCGGCGGGGTCCTGGGGCGGAGCCCCGGGCGGGGCCGAAGGGGCAGAGCCCCTGGAGGACGGGACGGGTAGGGGCGGCGGGGGCGAGGAAACCCCACCGCCCCGACCACAGTGCACAGCCAACGTCACCGCCACACCACACAACGTCACCGCATCCCTGAAGGCCCGCCGCTGCACCACCTCCAGATAAGGCCAGCTCACCCCGGGCAGCTGCGGCACCAGCACCAACCAGAACCAAGCCCCCCGCCCCACCGCCCCCGCACACGGCACCCCCGCCACCACCAGCGGCACGACAACCAGCAGATAGTGGTCGTACGAAGGCCTGGCGACCAGAAACGCCGAGACCATCACCATCACGGCGGTCTCCGCGAGCCGCAGCACCCCACCGTCCCCCCGACGCCAACGCCACCACGCACACCCCACCCCCACCCCCGCCCCCACCACCCCGATCCCCCCGGCCACCACCCCCGGCACCCCCACCCGAGACAGCACCGCACCCGGCGACGCCTCGTACAGCCGCACAAAGCTGTCGCCCCCGCGCAACAGAAACGGCAGGGTCCGCGTGAAGAACCCCACCGGATCCGGCATCAGCAACGCCGCCCCCACAGACGCCACCACCGGCACCAGGACCAGCACCACCAGCCCCCGCCACCGCCCCGCGAACACGAACAACAACCCCACCGGCGCCAGCAACGGCTTCAGCGCGACCGCCGCCCCGATCACCACCCCCGCCGCCACCCACCGCCCCCGCCCGGCCAGCAGCAACCCCAACGGCAGCGCGAGCACCGCCGTCGCCGTCCAGTTCCCCAACAGAACAAGGTGAGCGAACGGCGCGAACCCGGCGGCGAGCCCGAGCAGCCCCAGCGCGGCGAAACGGCTGCGCAGCGGGACACCGTAGAGACGAAGAGCACACACCCAGCCCCCGACCAGACACCCGGTGACCACCGCGGGCACCAGCACGCCCAGCGCCCCCCGCGGAATCAGCACCTGAGGAGCCGCCGCCAGCACCGCGCTCGGCAAATAGAGGAAGTGGGGGTCGTCATACGGCGAACCCCCGGCCCACCACACCCGTGCCGCCCGCACGACGATGGCGTTGTCCATCCCTCCGTCCGAGGTCACCCGGGCCGTATGCGCCACAAGGGCACCCAGAACAGCCCCCAGCGCCACCCACAGATGCCACGTCGCCCGTCGTACCAACCACCCGGAGATGTCGCTTTTGCGCTCGCTCACCGTGTGAACGCTAGGTGCGGGTGCGCCTCTTGGGGCGGACCGGCACACCCTCGCTCCGTCTAAGATGCGGCCCATGAGCTACGGGCAGCAGGGGGGACCCCAGTCCCAGTGGGATCCCTGGAAACCGCATTCCCAGCAGCCGTGGAACAGCGGCACCGACGAGACGCCGGACTGGGCCGCACTCGCCGAGGCGTCCGAGACGCGCAACAAACGGCGCCGGCTGCTCTTCATCGGCGGCGGCGCGCTGGCCACCGTCGCGATCGGCGCCGCCGTCGCCGTGGCCGTGGTGTCGGCCAACGACAGCAACTCGGCCTCCAACAAGCCGGCTTCCGACGTCCAGGGAAGCTCGGGCCTGCCGAACCAGCCCACCGCCCCGTCGTTCGCGTCGACGAGCGCCCCGCCGCCGCTGGATCCGAAGGACTTCATCTCCAGCAAGAGCAAGGACACCGCCCCGCTCAGCGCGGAGATCCTCTTCCCGGGCACCCAGCAGCCCGTGGGCGAGACGGTCTACAAGAAGGGCGCGACGGACGACACGAAGAACTGCTCCGCGGCCACCAAGGGCGGTCTGCCGAAGATCCTCACCGACAACGACTGCACGCGGTTCATGCGCGCCTCGTATGTGAAGGACGGCGTGGCGGTGACGGTGGGCGTGGCGGTCTTCGACAACGCGACGCAGGCCACCAAGGTCAAGGGCAAGGTCAACACGAAGACGGACATCATCAGGTCCCTCTCCGGCAAGGGCATCAAGGACTTCTGCACGTCCTCCGTCTGCCTCACGACCTCCAACTCCTACGGCCGCTACGCCTACTTCACCATCACCGGCTTCACCAACGGGAAGGACATGACGGACAAGGACACGGAGGCCTTCCAGGTCGGCGAAAACCTGGAGGACTTCACCTTCCGTCGGATCCACCAGCGCGGCGAAGTCCAGGCGTCGGCGGCGGCCGGCGAGTAGGAAGAAGCCGGACACGACAGCCGGCTCCCGACGAACACCGGGCCGGACCTCACCAAGAGGCCCGGCCCGTTTCGTCTAGCAGCACCCGGCGGCGCCCGGCAACGACCGCTTGTTCCGCGCCTCCTTGCTCCGCGCGGCCAGCAACTCGTCGGCCGGATAACCGACTTCTTCGAGGGTCAGCCCATGGGGCCGTACGACATGCACGGCCGAGTCCCTGACCCCGGCGGCGAGCACCTTGCCGGGCCAGTCCGCGGGCCGATGTCCGTCCCCGACGAACAACAACGCCCCGATGAGCGAGCGCACCATGTTGTGGCAGAAGGCGTCGGCGCGAACGGTGGCGGTGATGATCCCGTCGTCCCCCCGCACCAGGCTCAGCTCCTGCAACGTACGGATGGTCGTGGCCCCCTCGCGCTTCTTGCAGTAGGCAGCGAAGTCGTGCTCACCGAGGAGCCGCCCGGCGGCCTCGTTCATGGCGTCGACGTCGAGGGGCCAGTCGTGCCACAGAACATGACTGCGCAGCAGCGGGTCGACGCCCCCGGGATTGTCGGTGACGCGATACGCGTACCGCCGCCAGACGGCCGAGAACCGCGCGTTGAACCCACTGGGCGCCTCCCTGAGCGCCCACACCCGCACATCCTTGGGCAGCCGCCCGGCGAGCCGCTTGAGCAGCTTCTCGTGATGCTCGCGCCACACCGCCTCCGGCAGATCGACATGCGCGACCTGCCCCCGCGCATGCACACCGGCATCCGTACGCCCCGCCACGGTCAGTTCGTACGTCGTGCTCCCCGACCGCGTGACGGTCCGCAGCGCATCCTCGATCTCCCCCTGCACGGTCCGCCGCCCACCGGCCTGCTTGGCCCACCCGGAGAACTCGCTCCCGTCATAGGACAGGTCGAGGCGTACACGGACGTACCCAGGCGCTACTTCATCACTCACACAGAGATCCTCTCAGGAACACAAAAGCGGGCCCGCTCCTGAGAAAGGAACGGACCCGCCATCGCCCTTCAGGGGCGCGGGACTGTGTCGATATGCGGCTCCGCCGCGCGTGCGCGAACAACCACGACGGCGCCGCAGCCGCACGACAACAGCCCCCGGCAGACGCTTACGCGTCCTTCGACTCCTCGGCCGGAGCCTCAGCGGCGTCCTCAGCCTTGGCCGTGTCGACCTTGGCCTCGGCAACCTCAGCGACCTCGGCGTCCTTGGCGGCGCGCTTCGTGGCCGCCTCGGCCTCACCCGTGGCCTCCTGCGCGACCGTCAGCGCCTCGACCAGCTCGATGACAGCCATGGGCGCGTTGTCGCCACGGCGGTTACCGATCTTGGTGATACGGGTGTAACCACCCGGACGGTTCTCGTACCGCGGGCCGATCTCGGTGAAGAGCGTGTGGACGACGCTCTTGTCCGTGATGACCTGGAGCACCTGACGGCGGTTGTGAAGGTCGCCCTTCTTCGCCTTGGTGACCAGACGCTCGGCGTACGGCCGCAGACGACGGGCCTTCGCCTCGGTGGTGGTGATGCGGCCGTGCTCGAAGAGCGCCTTCGCGAGGTTCGCGAGGAGCAGCTTCTCGTGCGCGGCACTGCCGCCCAGACGGGCACCCTTGGTGGGCTTCGGCATGGTGTTTCTCCCAGGTGTCTGCCCCGGCCGTATCAGGTACCGGGGTCAGTATCCGAGCAGGCGGTCGCCTGTCGGAGATCCGGACGACAACCCCGAAGGGTCGTCGTCCGGAAGGGGCGCGGGGAACTGCGCGATCAAGCACAGGGCACCCGCACCCAAGTACGAACCGTGAGGCCCGAGCTCTTAGTACTGCTCGGTCTCCACGAAGCCCGCGTCCGCGTCGTCGTCGGCACCAAAGGCATCGGCGGCAGCGGTCGGGTCGAATCCGGGCGGGCTGTCCTTCAGGGCCAGGCCCATGCCGGCCAGCTTCGCCTTGACCTCGTCGATGGACTTCGCACCGAAGTTACGAATGTCGAGGAGGTCGGCCTCGGAACGCGCCACGAGCTCACCCACGGAGTGGATGCCCTCACGCTTGAGGCAGTTGTACGACCGAACGGTGAGCTCCAGCTCCTCGATCGGCAGCGCCAGATCAGCGGCAAGGGCGGCGTCCGTGGGGGACGGGCCCATGTCGATGCCCTCGGCGTCGATGTTGAGCTCGCGGGCCAGACCGAACAGTTCGACCAGGGTCTTACCGGCCGACGCCATGGCGTCACGCGGACGCATGGCCTGCTTGGTCTCGACGTCGACGATCAGCTTGTCGAAGTCGGTGCGCTGCTCGACACGCGTGGCCTCGACCTTGTACGTGACCTTGAGAACCGGCGAGTAGATCGAGTCGACCGGGATGCGCCCGATCTCCTGACCGACCTGCTTGTTCTGCACGGCGGAGACGTAACCGCGGCCGCGCTCGACCGTCAGCTCCATCTCCAGCTTGCCCTTGCCGTTGAGCGTGGCGAGGACGAGGTCGGGGTTGTGCACCTCGACACCGGCCGGGGGCGCGATGTCGGCGGCGGTGACCAGACCCGGGCCCTGCTTGCGCAGGTACATCACGACGGGCTCGTCGTGCTCCGAGGAGACGACCAGCTGCTTGATGTTGAGGATCAGGTCGGTGACGTCCTCCTTGACGCCCGGCACGGTGGTGAACTCGTGCAGGACACCGTCGATACGGATGGACGTGACCGCCGCACCCGGGATCGAGGACAGGAGGGTCCGGCGCAGGGAGTTGCCGAGGGTGTAGCCGAAGCCCGGCTCCAGCGGCTCGATCACGAACCGGGAGCGGAACTCGTCGACGACCTCTTCGGTCAACGAGGGACGCTGAGCGATCAGCATGTGTGGATCAGATCCTTCTTTCGTGGACGCCCGCTATTTGACGCCCGACGGAAACCGCACCCATGACAAGCGCGGGTACTGCAAGGGTACGGGCGATACGCCCCTTACAGAGCCGTACCGCCCGAAACCAAGCCTGCTGCGAAGCAGCCGTACGTCAGACGCGACGACGCTTCGGCGGACGGCAGCCGTTGTGCGGGGTCGGGGTGACGTCCTGGATGGAGCCGACCTCGAGGCCCGTGGCCTGGAGCGAACGGATCGCGGTCTCACGACCGGAACCCGGGCCCTTCACGAACACGTCGACCTTGCGCATGCCGTGCTCCTGGGCGCGGCGGGCAGCCGACTCGGCGGCCATCTGCGCGGCGAACGGCGTGGACTTCCGGGAGCCCTTGAAGCCGACGTGGCCGGCGGAGGCCCAGGAGATCACGTTGCCGGACGGGTCCGTGATGGAGACGATCGTGTTGTTGAACGTGCTCTTGATGTGCGCGTGGCCGTGAGCGACGTTCTTCTTTTCCTTGCGGCGCACCTTCTTGGCAGCGCCCTGACGACCCTTGGGGGGCATCTACTAACTCCTACGGGGAGGTGGTCGGTCCTACAGCGAAGACCGCTGATGAAGCGTTGTCCGCTGAGGACTACTTCTTGCCCGGCTTCTTCTTGCCGGCGATGGCGCGACGCGGGCCCTTGCGGGTACGAGCGTTGGTACTGGTGCGCTGACCGCGGACGGGCAGACCGCGACGGTGACGCAGACCCTGGTAGCAACCGATCTCGACCTTGCGGCGGATGTCGGCCTGGATCTCACGACGGAGGTCACCCTCGGTCCTGATGTTGTTGTCCACGTACTCGCGGATCGCGACGAGCTGCTCCTCGGAGAGGTCGCGAACGCGGGTGTTCGGGTCGACGCCGGTCGCTGCCAGCGTCGCCTGCGAGAGGGTCCGGCCGATGCCGAACACGTAGGTGAGGGCGACCTCCACGCGCTTGTCGCGCGGGATGTCAACACCGGAAACGCGTGCCATTCAATGGCTCCTGGTGATCTTCGGAGGTCTTCCGCAGAACCGACTCCCAGCCGCCGGCCTCTTCACGCTGCTCGAAAGATGCAGCCGAAGATTAGGTACGACCTGGGTCCCCAGCCTCCGAACCGGGGGTGTCAGGCGAATGCTCGCCTGGATCCTGCGTATGAACATATTCAGCTCGCGTCGCGCGAATCTCTGCGATAGCGGTGCAGAGGGAGTTGGTCGTGCGTCAGCCCTGGCGCTGCTTGTGGCGCGGGTTCTCGCAGATGACCATGACCCGACCGTGACGGCGGATCACCCTGCACTTGTCGCAGATCTTCTTGACGCTCGGCTTGACCTTCATTGGGTGAGGTTCTCCGGGTCAGTGCCATCGCCTCGGGAGGCCCGGGGCGCGGGCAAGATCTACTTGTACCGGTAGACGATCCGGCCACGCGTCAGGTCGTACGGAGACAGCTCCACCACGACCCGGTCGTCAGGGAGGATGCGGATGTAGTGCATACGCATCTTGCCGCTGATGTGTGCCAGGACCTGGTGGCCGTTCTGGAGCTCGACCTTGAACATGGCGTTCGGAAGAGACTCGACGACAGTGCCCTCGATCTCGATGGCACCTTGCTTCTTGGCCACGCTTCGCCCTTCGAATCGACTACCTTGATCGACTCCCACGCGTTTCCCTTACGGGTGCATGCGGACATGCGGGTGCACGAGAGCCGACGAGTCAGTCTACGTCAGCGCACCCGGAAAGACGAATCGAGAGATCCTGCCCCAGAGGACAGATCGTTAAGCGCCCCAAAGGGGCGCGGGGCTGTGTCGATATGCGGCTCCGCCACGCGGGCGCGACAAGCCACGACGCAGCGGCAGCCGCGCTGCAACAGGGCCACTCTCCCCCGTAGGCGAACTCAGCCCAGAGGATCCGGCGCGGCAACGATCCCCAGCTCCGCCAACTTCGCCTTACCCCCGTCGGGAGACGTGAGCACCAGCGGCCCCTCCTCGGTCAACGCCACCGAGTGCTCCCAGTGCGACGACCACGTGCCGTCCGTGGTGATGACCGTCCAGTCGTCCGAGAGGACCTCGGTCTTCGGCGTGCCGAGCGAAACCATCGGCTCGATCGCGAGGCAGAACCCGGGGACCAGCTTCGGCCCCTTCCCCCGCCGCCGGTCGACGTAGTTCAGCAGATGCGGGTCCATGTGCATCTCGGTACCGATGCCGTGGCCGCCGTAGTCCTCGACGATCCCGTACTTGCCGCCGCCGGGCTTCGGCTGCCGGCGGATGTACGTCTCGATGGCACGGGAGACGTCGACCAGCCGGTTGCCCTGCTTCATGGCCGCGATCCCGGCCCACATCGACTCCTCGGTCACCCGGGAGAGCTCGATCAGCTCCGGGGCGTGACCGGAACCCACGAAGGCGGTGTAGGCGGCATCGCCGTGCCAGCCGTCGATGATGGCGCCGCAGTCGATGGAGATGATGTCGCCGTCGTTGAGGACGACGTCCTCGGACGGGATGCCGTGGACGACGACCTCGTTCACGGAGGTGCAGATCGTCGCGGGGAAACCGCCGTAGCCGAGGAAGTTCGACTTGGCGCCGTGCTCCGCGAGCACCTTGCGCGCGACCTCGTCCAGATCCTTGGTGCTGGCCCCGGGCACCGCGGCCTCACGCGTGGCCGCGTGAATGGCGGCGACGACCAGGCCCGCCTCACGCATCTTGGCGATCTGCTCGGGGGACTTGATCTGCACCATGGGGACGGGCGCCTTTCTCGGACTGGACACAGGGGACTGCTTCAACCATAAGGGCGGAGCCGGCGCGCCCCGCCCCACGCAGCAGCCGCGGCCCCCTGACAGGGAACCGCGGCCTGAGCTACGTACGGCCTGTAACGCTGCTACTTGCCGTCCTCGTCACGCTGAAGCGCCTCCATGGCGCGTGCCGTGACCTCTTCGACCTTGCCCAGCGCGGAGATGGTGACGACCAGCCCCTGGGACTTGTAGTAGTCGATGATCGGCTCGGTCTGCGTGTGGTAGACCTCCAGCCGCGTGCGGACGGTTTCCTCGGAGTCGTCGTCCCGCTGGTACAGCTCGCCGCCGCAGGCGTCGCAGACACCCTGCTGCTTCGGCTGGCTGTAGGTGACGTGGAAGACGTGGCTGGAGTCCTTGCGGCAGATCCGCCGCCCGGCGATCCGCTTGACGACCTCTTCCTCGGGGACCTCGAGGTCCAGCACCGCGTCCAGCTTCATGCTCTCGGACTGGAGCATCTCGTCGAGCGCCTCGGCCTGGGACACGTTGCGCGGGAAGCCGTCCAGCAGGAAGCCACCCTCGGCGTCCGGCTGCTCCATGCGGTCCTTGGCCATCCCGATGGTGACCTCGTCAGGCACCAGGTTGCCCGCGTCCATGTAGGACTTCGCGAGTTTCCCGAGCTCCGTCTGCTGGCTGATGTTGGCCCGGAACAGGTCGCCCGTGGAGATGTGCGGGATCGACAGGTTCTTGGCGAGGAACGCGGCCTGCGTTCCCTTACCGGCACCCGGCGGCCCGACGAGGACGATACGCATTAGCGGAGGAACCCTTCGTAATTGCGCTGCTGGAGCTGGCTCTCGATCTGCTTCACCGTCTCGAGACCGACACCCACGATGATCAGGATGCTGGTCCCGCCGAACGGGAAGTTCTGGTTTGCCCCGAAACCAGCCAACGCCATCGTCGGCACGAGAGCGATCAGACCCAAGTACAGCGAGCCCGGCCAGGTGATCCGGTTGAGCACGTACGAAAGGTACTCAGCGGTCGGTCGGCCAGCCCGGATGCCCGGGATGAAGCCACCATACTTCTTCATGTTGTCCGCGACTTCCTCGGGGTTGAACGAGATGGCCACGTAGAAGAACGCGAAGAAAATGATCAGGAAGAAGTAGAGGACGATGTGCATCGGAGCGTCCGTCTGCGCAAGGTTCCGCTCGATCCAGGTCTTCCAGCCGGAAGTTCCACCGGAGAACTGCGCGATCAGTGCCGGGATGTAGAGCAGTGACGAGGCAAAGATCACAGGGATGATGCCCGCCTGGTTGACCTTCAGCGGAATGTAGGTCGATGTGCCGCCGTAGGACCGGCGGCCGATCATCCGCTTCGCGTACTGGACCGGAATACGGCGCTGAGCCTGCTCGACGAAGACCACCAGGCCGATCATCACGAGACCGACGGCGACCACGGTGCCGAACTCGATCCAGCCGTCGGCCAGCGAGCCCTCCTGCTTGATGGCCCACAGCGCGGACGGGAAGGTCGCGGCGATCGAGATGAACATCAGGATCGACATGCCGTTGCCGATGCCGCGGTCGGTGATGAGCTCACCGAGCCACATGACGGTGGCCGTACCGGCGGTCATGGTGATGACCATCACGACGGTGGTGAAGATCGACTGGTCCGGCACGATCTGGTTGGCGACCTGGCAGCGCTGGAAGAGCGCGCCACTGCGGGCGGTGGCCACCAGGCCGGTGCCCTGCAGGATGGCGAGCGCCACGGTCAGATAGCGCGTGTACTGCGTGATCTTGGCCGTACCCGCCTGACCCTCCTTCTTGAGGGCTTCCAGGCGCGGGATCACGACGGTCAGCAGCTGAAGGATGATGCTCGCCGTGATGTACGGCATGATGCCGAGCGCGAAGATCGTGATCTGAAGCAGGGCGCCACCGCTGAACATGTTGACCAGACCGAAAAGGCCCGTGTTGGTGCTCGCCTGATCGATACAGACCTGGACGGCCTTGTAGTCGACGCCGGGGATCGGGATATGCGTACCGACCCGGTAGATCACGATGATGCCGAACGTGAAGAGCAGCTTCTTGCGCAGGTCGGGCGTCTTGAACGCCCGGGCGAACGCGGTGAGCACGGTGCCTCCTGCGACCCCCGCGTGTGCGCGCGTGAGGTAACGACTGAATTGGGTTAACGGCCTGCGGAACGAGATTACGGCACGCCAGGACAGCGCTGGGCGCTAGCGCCACAGCCTACCTACAACAGAGCCCCAACGGGGCGCCGATCCGCCCCCGTTCCGGTTCTCCGCGCCCCGATGTCCGGCGCGGCGGCCTCACGGCGCGCCCCGCTCCCCGAATGATTCGAACATACACACGCAAAACGCCCTACCGCGTTGAAGGCGGCTCGTAAGGTCCTTGACCGAACGGCGCGATCGTCACGTCGCACAGCGTCAGGGCCGCGGCCGACCAACCGCATGACCAGCCCTGACGTCCGCCGTCGCCGCCACCGTGACGGCGGGGATCATGCCGGCACCGTCGGCCTCGGCCGGCAGCGGTGACGGTACCTGCTCCAGCACCGACATCTGCGTGTTCAACGACCACGGCCGGCACTGCTTCAACGACGGCGCCTACATCGGGGACTCCCTCTCCGGCTGGACCGCCGGTTCGGGTACCTCCCGCAGCGTGTTCAAGTTCTTCGTAAACGTGTACTTCAAGGGCGCCGGCATCCAGATCGCCAAGGGCACGAAGGGCTAATTCAGCAGCCCCTTCACCGGGCGCTACAACGACATCATTTCCTCGTACTCCAAGTGCAGGGGGCCACGCGGCTTTTCCTGTTGCTTTACGGAGGACCAGTGGCACCCAAGAAAATTCGCACTCTTCCTCGCCGCCGGCACGGTGCTCGTGACCGGCTGCTCGAGTCTCGACTCCCACGCACAGCCCGACGGCACAGCAAGCCCTCAGCCGGAGCCGTCCGTCCGAAGCATTCCCGAAGTGCCGACCGACCGGCTCCAGGTCACCAGGCCGCTGGACAAACACGCCCCTGACACGGGCGACGACACCGTGCTGAAGCAGGCCGAGGCAGTAGTGGTGAACCGCTGCCTGCGCGACCTCGGCCACCTGAGCATCCGCTCGACTCCGCTCGACGAGCGGGCGGTGGCGGAGCCCGAAGCAAATATCTACGAATTCCTCTGGTTCCCCGAAGCGAAGCAGAGCGGCTATTTCCTCCAGCCCGACGCCACGGCGACCCGGACCGAGAAAAAGCTGCTCTCCGGAAAATGGCGACCTATCAAGGTCACCAGGTCCCCAAGGACGGATGCTACGGGGAAGTCGGACGCGAATTGACCGAGGAGCCAGTCCGCCCACTAAATTCGAGGAACAGACCCTTCCCTACAGGTCAGACCCTTTCCCCGCAGCTCCAAAAGGACAGCCGAATCGAGCGGGTGATCTCCCGCTGGTCCTCCTGCATGAAGTCCGAACGGCGCCAAGGGACCGGCCAAGGCCGAAACCGCCACGGCCGTCGCGGGCATGGCGTGCAAGAAGCGCGTTCGCTATCTGGACGTGGTCATCGCCGTCGAGTCCGCCTACGAACAGCGGTACACCAGCCAACACGCCGAGCAGACGAAGCAGTTCCTCGACCTGCGCGACAAGTGGCGGGAGAACGCCCAGCGCATCACCAGCGCCTGACGGGCCGAAAAAGAAACGGCCGGGAACGCCCCTCCGAAGAGGGCCGTTCCCGGCCGTCGTACTTCTACGTCAGCGAGACGCCGTCCGAACTCAGACGAGCTCGGTGACGGTGCCGCCGGCGGCGGTGATCTTCTCCTTGGCGGAGCCGGAGACGGCATCGACCGTCACCTGCAGCGCCACGGAGATCTCGCCCTGGCCGAGGACCTTGACGAGGCTGTTCTTGCGAACGGCACCCTTGGCGACCAGGCCCTCGACGGTGACCTCGCCACCCTCGGGGTACAGCGCCGCCAGCTTGTCGAGGTTCACGACCTGGAACTCGGTCTTGAACGGGTTCTTGAAGCCCTTCAGCTTCGGAAGACGCATGTGGAGGGGCATCTGGCCACCCTCGAAGCGCTCCGGAACCTGGTAACGGGCCTTCGTACCCTTGGTACCACGACCGGCCGTCTTACCCTTCGACGCCTCACCACGACCCACACGGGTCTTGGCGGTCTTGGCGCCCGGGGCGGGACGGAGGTTGTGGATCTTGAGCGGGTTGTTCTCCGCCATGATCAGTCGACCTCCTCGACCGTCACGAGGTGGCGGACGGTGTGCACCATGCCGCGGAACTCGGGGCGGTCCTCCTTGACGACCTGCGTGTTGATGCCCTTGAGACCAAGGGAGCGCAGGGTGTCACGGTGGTTCTGCTTGCTGCCGATGTACGACTTCGTCTGCGTGATCTTGAGCTGCGCCATTACGCACCAGCCCCGGCACGCGCACGCAGCAGAGCCGCGGGAGCGACGTCCTCGAGCGGCAGACCGCGGCGGGCCGCGACCTCCTCGGGACGCTGCAGGCCCTTGAGGGCCTCCACGGTCGCGTGCACGATGTTGATCGCGTTGTCGGAGCCGAGCGACTTCGACAGGATGTCGTGGATACCGGCGCACTCGAGCACGGCACGCACCGGGCCACCGGCGATAACACCGGTACCGGGGGACGCGGGCTTGAGCAGCACGACGCCGGCAGCCTTCTCACCCTGGATCGGGTGCGGGATGGTGCCCTGGATGCGGGGGACCTTGAAGAAGTGCTTCTTGGCCTCCTCAACACCCTTGGCGATGGCGGCCGGCACCTCCTTGGCCTTGCCGTATCCGACACCCACGGTGCCGTCACCGTCGCCCACCACGACCAGCGCGGTGAAGCTGAAGCGACGACCACCCTTCACAACCTTGGCGACGCGGTTGATCGCGACAACGCGCTCAACGTACGCGGTCTTCTCGGCGGCAGCAGCGCCGCCGTCACGGCCCTTCCGGTCCCGCCGCTCGCCGCCACCGGCACCGCTTCCACGGCGCTGGGGTCCAGCCATTGGATTACCTCTCTCTTTCCGCTAGCTACGGAAGCGGCTCAGAACTTGAGCCCGGCTTCGCGGGCGGCGTCCGCCAGGGCGGCGATGCGCCCGGCGTACTGGTTGCCACCACGGTCGAATACGACAGCCTCGACACCGGCGGCCTTGGCGCGCTCGGCGACCAGGGCGCCGACCTGCTTGGCCTGCGTGGACTTGTCGCTCTCGCCACCGCGGATCGAGGTGTCCAGGGTGGACGCCGACGCAAGGGTGTGACCCTTGAGGTCGTCGATCACCTGGGCCACGATGTGGCGGTTCGAGCGGGTCACGACCAGACGAGGACGCTCCGCCGTACCGTTGATCCGCTTGCGGATCCGGATGTGGCGGCGCTTGATCGCGGCGCGCTTGTAGGCGTCGCCCTTGAGGATCTTCTGTCCGTATGCCATGGCTTACTTACCCGCCTTTCCGACCTTGCGGCGGATGACTTCGCCCTCGTACTTGACGCCCTTGGCCTTGTACGGGTCGGGCTTGCGCAGCTTGCGGATGTTGGCCGCAACCTCGCCGACCTTCTGCTTGTCGATGCCCTCGACCGAGAACCGGGTCGGGGCCTCCACCTTGAAGGTGATGCCCTCGGGGGCCTCGACGGTGATCGGGTGGCTGTAGCCGAGCGCGAACTCGAGGTTCGAACCCTTGGCCGTCACGCGGTAACCGACACCGCTGATCTCGAGCTTCTTCACGTAACCCTGGGTCACGCCGGTGATCATGTTCGCCACCAGCGTGCGGGACAGGCCGTGCAGGGCCTTGTTCTGACGCTCGTCGTTGGGGCGGGTGACGTTGAGAACGCCGTCCTCACCCTTGGCGATGTCGATCGGCGCGGCAACGGTGTGGGTCAGCGTGCCCTTGGGGCCCTTGACCGAAACCGTACGGCCGTCGATGGTGACGTCCACGCCGGCGGGAACCGTGATGGGGAGCTTGCCAATACGCGACATAGCTGTTTCCTCCGTTCCCTTCCGCTACCAGACGTAGGCGAGGACTTCCCCACCCACGCCCTTCTTGCCGGCCTGCTTGTCGGTCAGGAGACCGTGCGACGTGGAGATGATCGCCACGCCGAGGCCACCGAGGACCTTGGGCAGGTTGGTGGACTTCGCGTAAACCCGGAGACCGGGCTTGGAGATCCGCTTGATGCCCGCGATGGAGCGCTCACGGTTGGGGCCGAACTTCAGCTCCAGGACGAGGTTCTTGCCGACCTCGGCGTCCTCGACCTTCCAGCCCGTGATGAAGCCCTCCTGCTGGAGGATCTCCGCGATGTGCGACTTGATCTTCGATGCCGGCATCGTCACGGAGTCGTGGTATGCCGAGTTCGCGTTCCGCAGACGCGTAAGCATGTCTGCGATCGGATCAGTCATGGTCATGAATTGGCCTTCGGCCTCTCTCGCCGGGGTTTCCTGGTGCGCCATCCCTCTCCCCGATCCGAGACGGGACGGGTGCGGCGCGGTGGACCTACGGCGTAGTAAGTCGTACGGGCGCGACAGGCGCCCAACCCCACAAGCCTAAGCCATGCGGGGGTGGGCCCCTGTCCACCCAGATGCTTACCGAGAGCTTCAGGAATCCCTAAAAACAGGGATTACCAGGAGCTCTTGGTCACGCCCGGCAGCTCGCCACGGTGAGCCATCTCACGAAGGCACACGCGGCACAGGCCGAACTTGCGGTACACGGAGTGCGGACGGCCGCAGCGCTGGCAGCGCGTGTAGCCACGCACACCGAACTTGGGCTTGCGAGCAGCCTTGGCAATCAGAGCCTTCTTCGCCATCTCGCTCACGCCTCCTTGAACGGGAAGCCGAGGTGACGAAGGAGCGCGCGGCCCTCAGCGTCGTTGGTCGCCGTGGTGACCACGGTGATGTCCATACCCCGGGTACGGTCGATCTTGTCCTGGTCGATCTCGTGGAACATGACCTGCTCCGTGAGACCGAAGGTGTAGTTGCCACGGCCGTCGAACTGCTTGGGGGACAGACCACGGAAGTCGCGGATGCGCGGCAGCGCGAGCGACAGGGTGCGGTCCAGGAACTCCCACATGCGGTCGCCACGAAGCGTGACGTGGGCACCGATCGGCTGACCCTCACGCAGCTTGAACTGCGCGATGGACTTGCGGGCCTTGGTGACGGCCGGCTTCTGACCGGTGATCGTGGTGAGGTCGCGGATGGCGCCCTCGATCAGCTTGGAGTCGCGGGCGGCGTCGCCCACACCCATGTTGACCACGATCTTGACGAGGCCGGGGATCTGCATGACGTTCTCGTACTTGAACTCGTCACGCAGCTTGCCCGCGATCTCCTCGCGGTACTTCTGCTTCAGACGCGGGCTGGTGGTGGTCGTCATCAGATGTCCTCACCCGTCCGCTTGGCAACGCGGATCTTGTTGCCTTCGTCGTCGAAGCGGTAACCGACACGCGTGACGACCTTGTTGCCGTCCTTCTCAACGACCAGCTGGACGTTGGAGACGTGGATCGGCGCCTCGGTCGTGACGATGCCACCGGCCTGCGAACCGCGAGCGGTCGGGCCGGCCTTGGTGTGCTTCTTGACCCGGTTGACACCCTCGACCAGGACGCGCTCGTCGCGCGGGTAAGCGGCAATGACCTTGCCCTGCTTGCCCTTGTCCTTACCGGTGATGACCTGGACCAGGTCGCCCTTCTTGATCTTCATGCTTACAGCACCTCCGGCGCGAGCGAGATGATCTTCATGAACTTCTTCTCGCGCAGCTCACGGCCGACCGGGCCGAAGATGCGGGTGCCGCGAGGGTCGCCGTCGTTCTTCAGAATGACGGCGGCGTTCTCGTCGAAGCGGATGTACGAGCCGTCCGGACGGCGGCGCTCCTTGACGGTGCGAACGATGACCGCCTTGACGACGTCACCCTTCTTCACGTTGCCACCGGGGATCGCGTCCTTGACGGTGGCGACGATGACGTCACCGATGCCCGCGTAGCGGCGACCGGAGCCACCGAGCACACGGATGCAAAGGATTTCCTTCGCACCAGTGTTGTCGGCGACGCGCAGTCGCGACTCCTGCTGGATCACGTCTATCTCCTGTTTGTCTGCCGGTTCCCTCCGGGGGTTGAACCGGAGAGCCTGGCGGAACCGTCCTGCGGGGATATCCGCAGGAATTACTGGCCGACCCGGCCGGGCCGCGGGGCTGCTCTCGCGACGAGCGCGAGTGCCTCACACACCTCGGCCGGGGTTCCCGGCTGCGGCTCCGTAAGTCGTTTCACGGAACTCGCCGGGCGGCGGTCTTTCTTCGGTCTGGCGAAACCTCGCCGGGAGCACCCGGTCGGGCCGGGGCCCGGGGGCGGAGCCCCCGGCGGGGGCAGCGGGGGCGAACCCCCGCTTGATTACTTCGCCTTCTCGAGGATCTCGACGACGCGCCAGCGCTTCGTCGCGGACAGCGGCCGGGTCTCCATGAGGAGGACACGGTCGCCGACGCCCGCGGCGTTCTGCTCGTCGTGCGCCTTGAGCTTGTTGGTACGGCGGATGACCTTGCCGTACAGCGCGTGCTTGACGCGGTCCTCGACGGCGACGACGACGGTCTTGTCCATCTTGTCGCTGACGACGAGACCCTCACGGGTCTTGCGGAAGCCGCGGGCCTCTGCAGTCTGCTCAGTCACGTTGCTCTCACTCATCAGGCGCTCTCCACCGTCTCGATGCCCAGCTCGCGCTCACGCATCAGGGTGTAGATCCGCGCGATGTCCTTACGGACGGCCTTGAGCCGACCGTGGTTCTCGAGCTGACCGGTCGCCGCCTGGAAGCGGAGGTTGAACAGCTCTTCCTTGGCTTCGCGGAGCTTCGCCAGAAGCTCCTCGTCACCCAGCTCGCGCAGCTCGGACGCCTTGGTACCGGCCGACATCACGCTTCACCTGCCTCGCGCTTGACGATCCGGCACTTCATCGGCAGCTTGTGGGCTGCGCGAGTCAGGGCCTCACGGGCGATCTTCTCGTTGGGGTAGGACAGCTCGAACATGACCCGGCCCGGGTGCACGTTCGCGATCCACCACTCCGGCGAACCCTTACCGGAACCCATGCGGGTCTCGGCAGGCTTCTTCGTGAGCGGGCGGTCCGGGTAGATGTTGATCCAGACCTTGCCGCCACGCTTGATGTGGCGGGTCATAGCGATACGGGCCGCCTCGATCTGGCGGTTGGTCACGTACGCCGGCGTGAGGGCCTGGATGCCGTACTCGCCGAACGCGACCGTCGTACCGCCCTTGGCCTGACCACGGCGCTTCGGGTGGTGCTGCTTGCGGTGCTTGACCCTACGGGGGATCAGCATGTCGGTCAGGCCTCCGTTCCGGTGCTCTCAGCCGGAGCGGACGCGGGAGCCTCGGCCTTGGGGGCCTCGGCGCCGGCAGCCTGCTGCGGCTTACGACCGCGCCGCTCGCCACCGCGGCCACCACGGGCCGGGCGGTCGGCACCGCCACGGGCCGGGCGGTTACCCGCACGGGCCGCAGCGTTCTCGGCGCGGACCTCGGCGATGTTCTTGACGTCGCCCTTGTAGATCCAGACCTTCACACCGATGCGGCCGAAGGTCGTCTTGGCCTCGAAGAAGCCGTAGTCCACGTTCGCACGGAGCGTGTGCAGGGGCACACGGCCCTCGCGGTAGAACTCCGAGCGGGACATCTCGGCGCCGCCGAGACGGCCACCGCACTGGATCTTGATGCCCTTGGCGCCGGCCTTCATCGTGCCCTGCATGCTCTTACGCATGGCGCGACGGAAGGAGACGCGGGAGGAGAGCTGCTCGGCAACGGCCTGGGCAACCAGCTGAGCGTCGGTCTCGGGGCTCTTGACCTCGAGGATGTTCAGCTGGACCTGCTTGCCCGTGAGCTTCTCGAGGTCACCGCGGATGCGGTCGGCCTCGGCGCCACGGCGGCCGATGACGATGCCCGGACGAGCGGTGTGGATGTCCACCCGCACGCGGTCACGGGTGCGCTCGATCTCAACCTTCGAGATACCGGCGCGCTCCATGCCGGACGTCATCATCCGACGGATGGCGACGTCTTCCTTGACGTAGTCCTTGTACAGCTTGTCGGCGTACCACCGGGACTTGAAGTCCGTGGTGACACCGAGCCGGAACCCATGCGGGTTAACCTTCTGGCCCATTACCGGGTTCCTTCCTTGCTGCTGACGACCACGGTGATGTGGCTGGTCCGCTTGCGGATCCGGTAGGCACGGCCCTGGGCGCGCGGCCGGAACCGCTTCAGGGTCGGGCCCTCGTCGACGTACGCCTCGCTGATGACCAGCGAGGAGGCGTCCGGGTGGTCGTAGTTGTGCGCGGCGTTGGCAATGGCGCTGTCGAGCACCTTGCCGACCGGCACGGAGGCTGCCTGCGGAGCGAATCGCAGAACAGCCTGAGCCTCCGTGGCGTCCATGCCACGGATAAGGTCCACCACGCGGCGGGCCTTCATGGGCGTAACGCGGATGTACCGCGCCTGGGCCCTGGCTTCCATGGTTGTCCCTCTCAGTTACTTACGTGTCTGAATGCGATCCGCTACTAGCGGCGCTTCGACTTCCGGTCGTCCTTGACGTGACCCCGGAAGGTGCGCGTCGGCGAGAACTCGCCGAGCTTGTGGCCGACCATCGACTCGGTGACGAACACCGGGATGTGGGTCTTGCCGTTGTGCACCGCGAGCGTGTGGCCGAGCATGGCCGGCACGATCATGGAGCGACGGGACCAGGTCTTGATGACGTTCTTGGTGCCTGCTTCGTTCTGCGTTTCCACCTTCTTGATCAGGTGGTCGTCGACGAAGGGCCCCTTCTTGAGACTGCGCGGCATCTAAACCCGCTCCTAGCGCTTCTTGTTCGTCTTGCGGCGGCGGACGATGTACTTGTTGCTCGCCTTCTTGGGAGCACGAGTACGACCCTCCTTCTGACCCCACGGGGAGACCGGGTGGCGACCACCGGAGGTCTTGCCCTCACCACCACCGTGCGGGTGGTCAACCGGGTTCATCGCCACACCGCGAACGGTCGGGCGAACGCCCAGCCAGCGCTTACGGCCGGCCTTACCCCAGTTGATGTTGCTCTGCTCGGCGTTGCCGACCTCGCCGACGGTGGCGCGGCAGCGCACGTCGACCAGGCGGATCTCACCGGAGGGCATGCGGAGGTGGGCCATCTGGCCCTCCTTCGCGAGCAGCTGCACGGAGGCACCGGCGGAGCGGGCGAACTTGGCGCCGCCACCGGGACGGAGCTCGATCGCGTGGATCGTGGTACCGACCGGGATGTTGCGCAGCGCCAGGTTGTTGCCCGGCTTGATGTCGGCCCCGGGACCGTTCTCGACGCGGTCACCCTGCGACAGGTTGCGGGGGGCGAGGATGTAGCGCTTCTCGCCGTCCGCGTAGTGCAGCAGCGCGATGCGCGCGGTGCGGTTGGGGTCGTACTCGATGTGCGCGACCTTCGCCGGCACGCCGTCCTTGTCGTGACGACGGAAGTCGATCACGCGGTAGGCGCGCTTGTGGCCACCACCCTGGTGGCGGACGGTCACACGACCGGAGTTGTTACGGCCACCCTTGCTGTGCAGGGGGCGGACCAACGACTTCTCCGGCGTGGACCGCGTGACCTCGACGAAGTCGGCGACGCTGGAGCCACGACGGCCCGGCGTAGTCGGCTTGTACTTGCGGATTCCCATTTCTCAGTCCTCGTCCGATATCGGACGATCCGGACCGCCGTTAGGCGGTCGGACCGCCGAAGATGTCGATACGGTCGCCCTCAGCGAGGGTCACGATCGCGCGCTTGGTCCCGGCACGCTGGCCGAAGCCGGTGCGGGTCCGCTTGCGCTTGCCCTGGCGGTTGATCGTGTTGACCCCGGTGACCTTGACCTCGAAGACCGTCTCGACGGCCTGCTTGATCTGGGTCTTGTTGGAGCCCGGGGCGACGATGAACGTGTACTTGTTGTCGTCGAGGAGCGCGTAGCTCTTCTCGGACACGACCGGCTTGATCAGGACGTCACGGAGGTCCGTGAACGACTTGCTCACCGGCGTGACGACGGTGTTCTTGCCCTCGGCGGCGTGGCGACGCGCCTTGGCGACGCGAGCGGCCTTGGCCTTCTTCGCGGCCTTCGAGGCAATGGCGGGGTGACGGATAGCCATCAGGCCTCGCTCCCTTCGGTGTCATTGGCCTTCGGGCCGGACACGAAGGACTCCAGGGCGGCCTGGGTGAAGACCACGTCGTCCGAGACGAGAACGTCGTACGTGTTCAGCTGGCCCGGCTCCAGGATGTGGACCTGGGGCAGGTTGCGGGCGGACAGCCACGCGGCCTCGTCGGCGCGCTCGACGACCAGGAGCAGGTTCTTGCGCTCCGAGATCTTGCCGAACAGCGTCTTGGCGGCCTTCGTGGACGGGTTCTCGCCCTCGATGACGCCGGAGACGACGTGGATGCGGTTGTTGCGGGCCCGGTCGGTGAGGGCGTGGCGCAGGGCCGCGGCCTTCATCTTCTTCGGGGTCCGCTGCGAGTAGTCACGCGGCACGGGACCGTGCACGACGCCACCACCGGCGAACTGCGGCGCGCGGGTCGAACCCTGACGGGCGCGACCGGTGCCCTTCTGGCGGTAAGGCTTCTTGCCACCACCACGGACCTCGCCACGCGTCTTGGTCTTGTGCGTGCCCTGGCGGGCAGCGGCCAGCTGTGCGACGACGACCTGGTGGAGCAGCGGAACGCTGATCTTCTCTACGTCGAAGATCTCCGCGGGGAGCTCGACGGAACCGGCCTTGTCGCCCGCCGGCGAAAGGATGTCAACAGTGCTCATCGGTTACCTCAGGCCCCCTTGGCCGCGGTGCGGACCAGGACGAGGCCGCCGTTCGGACCGGGAACCGCGCCCTTGATGAGCAGCAGACCCTTCTCCGCGTCAACGGCGTGGACGGTCAGGTTCTGGGTGGTGACCCGCTCGTTGCCCATGCGACCCGCCATGCGGAGGCCCTTGAACACACGGCCCGGGGTGGCGCAGCCACCGATGGAACCGGGAGAGCGGTGCTTGCGCTGGGTGCCGTGACCGGCGCCGAGGCCCTTGAAGTTGTGACGCTTCATGACACCGGCGAAGCCCTTGCCCTTGCTCTTGCCGGTGACGTCGACCTTCACGCCGGCCTCGAAGACCTCGGCCGTGACTTCCTGGCCGAGCGTGTACTCGGAGGCGTCAGCGGTGCGGATCTCGACGAGGTGGCGACGAGGGGTGACGTCGGCCTTGGCGAAGTGGCCCTTGAGGGGCTTGTTCACCTTGCGCGGGTCGATCTCGCCGAAGGCGATCTGGACCGACTCGTAGCCGTCGACGTCGTTGGTACGGACCTGGGTGACGACGTTGGGGCCGGCCTTGACGACGGTGACCGGAACAACACGGTTGCTCTCGTCCCACACCTGCGTCATGCCGAGCTTCTCGCCCAGGATGCCCTTGATCTGCTTAGCCATTCTCAGATCACCAGCCCTCAGAGCTTGATCTCGATGTCGACACCGGCCGGGAGGTCGAGTCGCATCAGAGAGTCAACGGTCTTGGGCGTCGGGTCGAGGATGTCGATCAGGCGCTTGTGCGTGCGCATCTCGAAGTGCTCGCGCGAGTCCTTGTACTTGTGCGGCGACTTGATGACGCAGTACACGTTCTTCTCAGTGGGCAGCGGCACCGGGCCCGCGACCGACGCACCAGTGCGGGTCACCGTCTCGACGATCTTCTTCGCCGAGGAGTCGATGACCTCGTGGTCGTAGGCCTTGAGCCGGATGCGGATCTTCTGTCCCGCCATGGCTACTCAGTAGTCCTGTCTCTCTTACGCTCTGGAACCTGGTGTTCCTCTACCCGCTCCTCCGACCCACGCGGTCGGGCGTGTCGCGCTCCCGCTGACACAGATGCCCCTTGTTCGAACATCCCTGCGTGGGAACACGGCCCTTCCGGAACCGCAAGCCGGGGGCGGAAGGCCCACCGGGTGCCTGGCCGGTGCCGCACTGACACTTCCCGAAAGATTCCCGTACGTCCGCCCCAGCGCTGCCTTACGGCAGTTAGGGCGACGAGTACTGTGGGACTCGCTTCCGGTCCTCCCGGCGGGAGGCGCGCAGCATCAACACTCGACCGAGCAACTCGGACAGTCTGCCATATGGGGCAGGGGGCTGGCCAATCGAGCCGGAGAGAATACCCCGAGGGTGACGTAGGTCAAACCCGGGCGCCCCGCGTCCCCGGCGGTGCGCCATGCGGGTGAGGTTCCCGGGCCGACGGATCCGCCTCAGCAGACCCGTCGGCCGCACCCGTACCCCTCCCCCGTACCCGTACCCGTACCCGTACCCGTACCGGGCGACGGTCCTGGGTCAGCTCCCCGTCGCGCTCGGACGTGGTCCCGCGAGCCGGCCCGGGGCCGGCGCGGACAGGCTCTGCTCGCCGAGGAGGCGGAGCGCCTCACGGAGCAGGGTGCTGGAGGTGTGCACGGTGTAGGGGAAGTAGACGACCTTCACCCCCACCCTCGCGAATTCGGTTTCGAGCGTCGTCCAGACGTCCGTGCCGAGCCAGTCGTCACCCTTGAAGATGACGTCGAAACCGACCTCCTTCCAGATCCCGATCTTGTCGTCCACGGTCGCGACGAAGGTCTCGTCCACATAGCGCACACTGCGGACGATCTGGAGCCGCTCGGCGAGCGGCACGACGGGCGGCCTGCCTTTCAGGCGCACCACGAGTTCGTCGGAGCAGACCCCGGCCACCAGCCGGTCGCAGTGCCCGCGCGCCCGGCGCAGGATGTTCAGATGGCCCACGTGGAAGAGGTCGAAGACCCCTGGTGCGTAGCCGAGACGTTCGCCCGTCAACGCTGTGCCTTCGTACGCTCGGCGGCGATCGCGGTGACGACGAGCGCCTTCGACCTGGCCGAGGCGTTCTTCCCGTCGGTGACGGCGATCCGGTAGCGATGGCGGGAGCCGGGTGTGACGGTGTCCGTGTACTTCAT
This sequence comes from Streptomyces sp. V4I8, assembly GCF_041261225.1. Lineage (GTDB taxonomy): Bacteria > Actinomycetota > Actinomycetes > Streptomycetales > Streptomycetaceae > Streptomyces. The sequence continues at coordinate 6,109,328 of NZ_JBGCCN010000001.1, read as the reverse complement.
CGTGGGCCGGTTCCACTCCGCGGACCGCCCCGTCGGCGAGGCCACGAGCTTGCCGTCCCGGTAGATCAGGTACTTCAGCTCCGCGTCGTCCCGGTCCCAGGCGGCACGCCAGGTGAGCGTGATCCGGCCGGCGCGCGAGGCCGAGGCCTGGAGCTGCGGCGGCTCCTGCGGGGCGCCCCGGTCGGGCCCGGCCGCGAAGCGGGTCAGGCTCTGCTGCGGCCTGTCGTTGACCGTGGTGAACTCACCGCCCGCCCAGAGGATCCCACCCGCCATCTTCAGCGCGCGGGGGCCGTTGCCCTCGCCGGTCCCGCCGTCCGTGTCGGGGAACCAGTGCAGGATGTGCCGGTCACGGATCGACTGGGCGAGGAGGTGCTGGCGGAAGTTGCCTTCGGTGAAGCCGCCCGGTGTGTCCATGCAGTTGTGGGCGTGGGATCCGCTGTAGAGCACGCCGTTGTGCACGGCGACGGCCTGGGTGGCGCCCAGGCAGGTGTCCTTCCACACCATCTCGCCGTTGCCGAGTCGTCCGGCGATGCGGCCGTCGAAGATGCCGGTGCCCCTGCCCTCGGCCGCGACATAGAAGTTGGTCGCGTCGCGTACCAGCGCCTTCACCCTCGATCGCGTCGGCAGCCAGTCCGGGTACGAGGTGACGGTCGTGCCGGTGGCGGGGCGCAGGGCGACGAGCTTGAACTCGAACTCGTCGTTGACCTCGAGGAAGTCGCCGCCGACGATGAGCTTGCCGAATTCGGGCGCGGCCACGATCGCCCGTACGGGCCCGTCGATCGCCGCCTTGAACGGCAGCAGCGAACCGTCGGGGGTGAGCGCCGCGATGCGCTGCCTCTTCTTGCCGTTGACCTTCGTGAAGTCGCCCCCGAGGTAGACCGCGCCGTTGGTGACCTCGATGGCCCGGACGAATGACGACACGGTCGGGCGGAACTCCTTGCGCAGCGTGCAGTTGGACGTGTTGAGCGCGGCCGCGCTGGCCGCCCCCGCCTTGCCGACCTTGCCGAACGAGCCGCCGACGTACAGCACCTCGCCGTCCGGTGACGCCTTCAGCGCCCGCACGGTGTCACCGCCGCCGGAGAAGAACTGGGCGCACGGCAGCAGTCGGCCGGTTCTGGCGTCGAACGCGGCGAAGTTCTTGCGTGTGACCTCCCTCTGGCCGGGCTTCACGCCCGGAGGGCGGACCTTGTCGAAGGTCCCTCCGACGTACACGACACCGTCCGCGTACTCGATCGACCAGACGATGCCGTCGGTCTGCCAGGTCGCCAACGTGTCGGCGGTCAGGGTCTTTTCGTCGCCGTCGGCTGCCGAGGCGGACGCGGTGATGAGCGAGGCGGCCGCGAGGAGGGCCACAGCCGAAGCCGTGGTGGCCCCTCTCTTCGTGCTTCTTTTCAGGCGCATGGAACATCCCTGGTTGCAGCAAGTACGGGTGGTGGAGGGAGGAGATGCGGCGGTCTCAATGCCAAGACGGCCTCACGTGCCGCGTTCGCGCAGCACACCGACGAGTTCACGCACTCCCAGTGGTGTGCGAAATCGCCACAAACCTATACCGAATACGGAAAATCCCATGGTGATGGCGACGGCAAGTCCGACGGCCGTGTCACCTGCCAGCAGCCTGGCGGGAAGGACCAGCGGCACCGTGAGACACAGGCCGGTGGCCGTGGCCAGGAGGTATCCGTTGTCGACGACCGTGAAGCCCGGATGCCGCCGCACCAACGCGGCCGCGACGAGGTTCTCAACAACCGTCGCCGCCCCCCAGGACAGGGCGGCTCCGAGGACGCCCAGACGGGGGACCGCGAGGAGGCCGACCGTCAGCTGCACCGCGAACGCGACACCGGTGACCCCCAGGTGCCAGGAGCTCTTGCCCGCCATGAGCAGCACCGTCTGGGCGTTTCCCACCCCCACGTTGACCGCCGAGGCGATGCAGAGCACCACGAGCGCAGCCGTCCCCTGCTCGAACTCCGGGCCGAACAAGGAGAGTACGGTGCCCGGGAAGCTCGTGAGCAGGACCAGCAGCGGCCAGGAGAACAGCACGATCCAGCGCGTCGAGACCTGGTACAGATGGCGGGCCTGCGGGATGTCGTTCAGGGCGAGCAGACGGCTGATCTCCGGAGCGACGGCCAGCCTGACGGCGAGTTGGAGGAGCGTCGCCGCGATGACGACACGGCCCACCGCGGTGTAGATGCCCGCCTCTTCGCTCGTCGCCAGGCCGGACAGCAGGATGACGCCCACCCAGACGGCGCTGATGTCGAAGACGGAGGAGACCGCCCGGGGCGCGGCGAACGCCCAGAACCCCCACCGGGCGGCGGCCGTTTCCTGTCCGGAGGCAGGTCTCGGACCCGTCCGGCGGCATCTGCGCAGGGCGAGACAGGCGATGACGAAGCCGGCCAGCGAGGGCACGAGCCAGGCGGCGGCCAGACTCAGTACTCCTGGAGCCAGCAGCACGACCGGTACGGCGATCAGCACACGCAGCACCGGTTTGCCGATCTGCTCGACGCCGACGAACGGAACGACGGTGCCGTAGCCCTGGGTGGCGCCCAGGAGAAGCAGGGTGACCGTGGCCAGGGGGAGGAACAGGGCGAACAGCCGGACCAGGGTCACGGCGTCCTCCGGGTCGAGATTCGGCAGCAGCGAGGTCGCCGTCCAGGGCGACAGGAACAGCAGCGCGGCGGCCGCCGTGCTCGCCACGGCTCCCGGCAGGATCGCGCTGCGCAGCAGTGCGCCCACCTCGCGGCCACCGGTGGTGGCCAGGTCACCCGAGACGAAGCGCACCAGCCCGGTGTCGGCGCCGAGCTTGCAGGTGTTGCAGAGGATGGTGAAGGCCGCGACGCCGGTGAACACCGCTCCCGCCCCGTACGCCCCGAGCCCGCGGGTGACCAGCGTGACCAGGACATAGCCGAAGACCGCGTTGACCGCCGAGCCGAGAAAGCCCCACCACCCGCCACGTGCGGTGGCCGCGACCCCGCATCGCACGGTCGACCCGCCGGTGGCGGGGGTGGCCGTACCGGAGGCGCTCACCGGGAGGCGGAGAGCGTGTCGTCCTGCACAGGCACAGTCGGCTTGTCCACGGCGTCCTCGGCAGGAGTGGGCGGCGTGGGCGAGACCCACCCCCTCGTACGAGGCACCCGGTCGCTGCCCATGAGACGGTGCCGCAGGCCGCGCCGGGCGCCGTCGTGGAGCACCGCGCCCACGATGTGACCGCCCAGGCAGCTGACCAGCTCGTGCACCCGCTTGAGATCGTCGCGCCTGATGTCGTCCAGACCGCCCACCACGAGGACGCCGTCCACGCATTGGGCGAGCGCCAGTCCGTCGCCGTGTTCCAGCAGAGGCGGGCTGAGGAAGAGCGTCGGCCCTCCTGATTCCGCGGACGTCCGGGCACGCGCGGCCGTCGGGACCCCGAGTCCGTCGTCGCCGGGGCAGAGCGTGAACCGCCCGGCTGTGCCCGCGTCGACGACCAGTGCGCCCTCGGGGTCGGCGGGCACGGAGTCGTCGGCCACCAGCGGCAGTCGCGCCGACAGGCCGGATGTGTGCGCGGTGGCGTCGACGAGCAGTACGTCGTCACCGGACTCGGCGAGGGCGGCGGCGAGATTCACGGAGACGGCCTCGGCACCGCGTCCCCGCTTCGGCGCCACGATCATGAGCGTGCCCACGCCGGTACGGCCGTCGCCGCCCCGCAGGCGGAAGGCAAGGGTGCGGTACGCCTCCGCGCGACTGCCGTCGGCCCTACTGCCGTCGGCCCGGCCGACCTCCAGCACCGCGCCGTCGGTGCCGGGGGCCGGGAGGATTCCCAGCACCGGGGCCCGCAGCGCCCGTTGCACCTCGCCGACCGAGCGTGCCCGCGGCTCCAGGGCCGATCGCAGCGAAGCGAGCACGCAGCCCAGCACGAGGCCACCGATCAGGCCGAGTGCGATGAGCCAGGCGGGGCCCGGTCCCGAGGGCCGCGCAGCCGGCTCCGCCCTGCGGACGATGTCGCCGCCGGAGGTGTCATAGGCCCTGATGTCCGAGACCCGCTTCTGCAGTGCGGCGATCTGTTCCCTCAGGCCCGCGTTGCGGGCGGGGGGCCCGTCGGCCTTCTTCTCGTTGATCCGGTCGGTCAGCACGGTGATCTGCCGCTCCAGTCCACCGGTCATCCGCAGGACCATGGCACTGGACCGGTCCTGCCGATCGGCGAGGTACGCCGCCGCGAACGCGTTGGCCGCCCGGGCCGCACCCTTCGCGGTGTCGGCGGTGTACTCGAACCGGAGCACCTGGGTGTCCGAGGGATGTGTCACACGCAGGTCCGTCAGCAGGGCATCGGCGCGGGAGGGGTTCCGCAGTGCCGTCGCCGCCCGGGCCGCCACGGTCGCGCTGAGCGCGATCTGCCGTTCCGTGCCCATGCTCACCTGGTTGTCGACGGCCACCCCGAAGGTGCTGAAGGGGTCCGTTCTGGAGCGGACGAGCACCTCGCTGGTGGAGGTGTAACGGTCACCGCCCAGCAGGACCAGGAGCACTCCACCGAGCAGCCCGAGGACGACGCCCAGCACGATGGTCGCGCGGTACCTCAGGATCAGGCGCACCTGGTCGCGCAGCTGGTCAGGGTCGTCGTACCGGCCGTCGAAGCCGGCGGGGCTGGTCACGGATGCCTCCTGTGTCCGGGGATGGGTGCACGGCCCGTGGTCACGGTCGGCCGCACCGGTGACGGGAACCTGGCCGGCCCGGTGGCGCGGGTGGTGATGAAGAACGGCACGATCAGGAGCAGCAGCAGAGGTGCGACGATCGCCATGAGACTGCCGCGCAGGAAGATCAACTGATAGAAGGCGAAGGCGGGCACGAGCAGAACCGCCAGCGTGCTCTGTCTGTCCCGCAGTCGTGCCCTGATGTCGTCCATCCGCCGTCCGGCCGCGCCCAGCAGACAGAAGACCGCGGCGACACACAACGGGCCGCCCCACAGATAGCTCTCGATCCACAGCGGCGCGGAAAGGTTGTGGAAGTCGTAGCCCGCGTACTGCGCGAATTCGATGCCCGTGGCCTGCGGTTTTCCGGGCCACATCGAGCGGGGGATCACGACCAGGATCACGCCGAGCAGGGCCGACGGCGAGAATCCGTTTTCCTGGACATAGTCGATACCAGTCTGCATTTGCTGAAAAGCGTCGTAATCCATATTTACACTGAACTGCTCCGCAAGCGCCACGACTTGCACCGCTTCACGTTCGTCGTAACGGAAGTAGTCGCTGTACGGAAAAGCGAAGAGCACCACGGTCGTGATCGCCGCGGCGATGAAGCGAAAGGCTCGCGGCGTGCTGAAGCGACGCCACGAGAAAAGCAGGACCAGAAGGACGGTGCCGGCCCAGAAACGCGGCCTGCTGATCGGATTGTTGACGATCACGTTGAGGACGAGCAGGGCCGGGAGCACCATCCAGCGGATCGCGCGCACCACCCGGTCACCCCCGGCCAGGCGGGGCAGGTGGACCATGGCGACCATGGCCCAGAAGGCGGGGACGGCGAGGCCCCAGGCGCGCAGCGCATGCGCGGTGTCGGACTCGGCACCCTTCTGCCACAGCGCCTGTCTGCTGGTGAAGAAGGCTCGCAGCCCTCCTTCCTGCCCGGGGATCAACACGACCGCGAGCAGGAGTGCCAGGCCGCACAGCAGGAGCACGGGCAGCGGAGCGAGCCTGCGGGAGAGTAGCGGTTCGAGCACGACCGACCTGCCGCCCTTGCGCCCGGCGGCGAGCGCCGCCCCCGCGCTGTAGGCGAGGAGCCCGAGTTCGGTCAGCGTGGCGGCCGCAAAAGCAGTCGTCTCACCCGTGCGGTACTCGAGCGGATAGGTGTCGGTGGCGAGCATGGCGAGCGGTGCCAGTCCGAGCCACACATAGGCGAAGAGCCAGAAACCGAAGGCGACCAGGCGCACCGACGTGTCCGTGAGCACCCTGGCGAGCCCCACTCCGGCATGCGTCACGACGACGCACTGCACGGCGAGCGCGGGCCCGAAACGCGTATCGATGTCCTGCAGGATCAGCGCCGGCAGGAAGGCCACGAAAAAGAGGGCACAACAGCACACCGCTGCCACGCAACGATTTCGACTGCCTCGCACCTGCACCCCCAACGAGCGGGCAAAACGGAATAAATCGGCCGTCGACAGATTTATAGCCTGAAGGCTTGCCCGATCGCCTGTATTTCAGAGGGGTGTTTCAATTGACGTAAATTGCTATGAGTTCACAATCATCACTCGCCGGTGCGGACCACTGCCCGCAGGATTTCCTCGAATTTCGAAGCACACCCTTCCAGGGCGAACTCCCGCTCTGCCAGGGCCCGGCTCTCCTTGCCCAGCGACTCCGCGCGCACCGAGTCGTTCAGGACCTCGCGGACCCACCTGGCCGCGTCGGCCAGCGAGGACTCCTCAGGGGCGAACACCGCCGAGCCGGCCTGCCGGAGCAGCTTCGCCGCGAGGTTGTCCTCGGGCATCAGGCCCAGCACCGGGCGCCCGGCGCACAGATAGGACAGCGTCTTGGAGGGGACCGAGAACTCTCCGGCGTCCGCCGTCAGAAGGACGACCAGTACATCGCCCGTGCCCAGCACTTCGGGCAACCGGTCGTAGGGCTGGAAGGGCAACAGGGTCAGCTCGACACCACGGGCGGCGGCGGCCTCCTTGATGACCGGCACGGCGGGGCCGTCGTTGACGACGACGAGACGAACCCGTTCGCCCTGCTCGCGCAGCGTCTCGACCAGGCGGACCAGCAGGACGGGGTTGTGCTTGAGGCCGATCGTGCCCGAGTACAGCACCGTCCGGACGCCGGTGAGGCCCTGCTCCTGCGACCACGCGTTGGCGCGGGCCACGGGGAGGATCTCGCCCAGCGGCGCCCAGTTGGGAATCACGGTGACCTTGTGGGCAGTGCCCCACTCGCGGTGGACCCGCACGAACGAATCGGCGATCACCACGATCGCCGAAGCCCGTCGCGCCGACCACTTCTCGCCCCGCTCGATCACTGTGGCGGCGACACCCATCAGCCTCGACACACCGGCGGCGGCAAAGCTCTTGAGGGCGACTGCGGTGATGTCCTGGTGCCACAGCACCCACGGGATGCGCTGCGTCTCCAGCGCCGCGGCCGCCACGACCAGGGCCGGGATCGGCAGGTTCGCCAGCATCGCCACGTCCGGCTTCTCGCGCCGTACCTGTCGGGCCAGCTCCAGACCCAGCCGCGTCTCCTGGAAGAGCCGTTGGACGTAGGCGCCCTTGTCCAGCACGACGTGGTCGCCGATGGTGACGAAGCGCAGGCCGGTGACCGCGTCCTCGGCCAGGTTGCCCTTCCCGGAGACGTATGCCGCGCAGGTCGAGTGCAGGACGTCATGACCGCGCTGCGCCAGCTCACGGCTGAGCTGCGCCTGGAACGGGTGCCCGCTGTAGTCGTGGACGAGGATCCTCATTGGCTGCTCTCCCGGCCGGTTCGAGGGATCAGGAACGGGCGAGCTTGACCTGGTCGTAGACCCAGGCATAGGTCTTCTCCAGACCCTCGGCCAAGGGGATCGACGGCGTCCAGCCGTGCAGTTCGCGGATCAGGGTGTTGTCGGAGTTACGGCCGCGGACGCCCTGGGGCGCGTCCAGCTGGTACTTGCGCTCGCAGCGGATGCCCGCGATCTCCTCGACGATGTCGACCAGTTGGTTGATGGTGACCAGCTCGGAGGAGCCGATGTTGACGGGGACACTGCTGTTCCCGCGCATGAGCATCTGCGTGCCGTGGAGGCAGTCGTCGATGTACATGAAGGAACGGGTCTGCCGGCCGTCGCCCCAGATGTCGATCCGGTGCTCACCGGAGAGAACCGCCTCGGCGATCTTGCGGCACACGGCGGCAGGGGCCTTCTCGCGGCCTCCGGTCCAGGTGCCCGCGGGGCCGTACACGTTGTGGTAGCGCGCGACGCGGCAGGTGAACCCGTAGTCCTCCTCGAAGTGGCGGCACATGCGCTCGGAGAAGAGCTTCTCCCAGCCATAGCCGTCCTCGGGCTGTGCCGGGTACGCGTCCTCCTCCTTCAGCGCGGTGACGTTCGAGGTGGTCTGCTTGTCGGCGGCGTACACGCAGGCGGACGAGGAGTAGAAGTAGCGCTCGACACCGGCCTCCTGCGCGGCCTTGAGCATATGGGTGCTGATCAGCACCGACATCATGCAGGCGGCCTTGTGGTTCTCGATGAATCCCATGCCACCCATGTCGGCGGCCAGCATGTACACCTGGCCGACGTCCCGGACGGCCGCGCGGGCGTTGTCGAGGAGCGACAGGTCGGCGACGACGTTCTCGGCGGCGCCGTGCACCTGATGCCATTCATGCTGGGGCTTGATATCGACACACCGCACTGTCAGCCCCTGGGACAGGAGATCGGCCGCGAGATGCCCACCGATGAATCCTCCGCCCCCCGCGACAACGACATCCACCTGCCTGCTCATGGCAGCTCCTTCTGAAAAACCGGAATCCGGATGGAAGGTTAATCACCGTTTGCGACCTTTCATGCGATATGCCGCGCGTTTCTGCATGACAAAGCGCCTGATGCCTCCGTCCGAGTTCGCGTCAGGAAAGCTCCCGGAGCCATTTGGTGAGGAACGCCGGCAGCAGCAGCACATGGGCCGCGAGCAGGAGGGTGTACAGCGCGAGGAAGAGCTGCCGGCTGCCCAGGAACAGAAAGCTCAGGCACAGCAGGCCGTAGTCGACGGGCAGCAGCGCCACGGCACGTGCAGTGGACGGCCGGGGCACCGGTCCGGGCGGCGTTTCCTCTCCTCGCCTTCTCATCTGTTCCGTAAGAATCCCCCCGAAGAACAGCAGCACCGCGGCGAACTGGAAGACGACCGGGAGCAGCAGAGCGGGCAGCGGCAGGTCGAAGAAGCGGTAGAAGGAAATCAGCACCGCCGCATGGATGCCCAGGAGTTTCGCGCAGTCCACCACATGGTCCAGCCACTCTCCGGAAAGACTGGTCGACCGGTACAACCGGGCCAGCTGACCGTCTGCCGAATCGAGTGCGAAACCGAGCAGCAGAGCGAGTGAGACCCACTGTCCCAGCGCGCGCGAAGGCGGGTGCAGAGCTGTGGCGAAAAGAGCCGCGAAGGTGATCAGGGCACTCACGCCCGTCACGTGGTTGGGCGAAAGCCCGACACGGTACGCGGCGGCAGCGAGCAGTCTGCCGGCCGGCCGGTTCACGAACCGCGTGTAGACCGAAACCCCACGAGGGGGTTTCTGCGCCTTCGAAAGCTGCCGCAGCGTACTGGAGAAGTCCATTCCCTGACCTCGTGCGTGAAGGGACGGGAGAAACAACCACTGACCGAATCCTCAGAGACATACGCGCGCGAGGATGACGAAATACGGCCAGTACTGTTCTGTCGGCCGATGATCGGCCACGGACGGCTGGCTGAGAATGGAACCCATGCTCCGAACGTAGGTGTCCGGCACCGCCTCATCTGATCCGACCAGCGGAATGTGCACGGTATCCATCCGATCGGCCGCAGGATTCATGCGGGAGTCGTCGGCTCTTCGGCGAGCGCAATCCGCCCTGGGGAGCATCCACAGCTAGTGCGGCAGCGGGGCCTGGCACACACCCCGATAGATCGTCTCCAGCCGGTCCGTCACCGAGTGGATGGAGAACGCCTCCGCGACGGCACGATGCCCCGCCTCCACAAGGGCACGCCGCCTGGCGTCGTCGGTCAGCAGAGCGCACACAGCGTCCGCCATCTCCCGGGGACTGCCGTCGGTGACGACCGCGGCCTTACGGCGGGCCAACTCGTCCGCGATGCCGCAACTGTCGGTGCACACCACGGGGGTGCCCGCCGAGAGGGCCTCCATCACGGTCATCGGAAACGGTTCGTCAACGCTGGGCAGCACGTACACCGCCGCCCTCGCGTAAGCCCGTACCGCCTCCGCGTGCCCGAGCGCCCCACGGTAGGAGACGACACCCTGCAGTCCATGAGCGGCGATGAGTTGACGCACTGCCGGCAGCACGCCCTCATCGGCGCCGTACAGAGTGAAGCGGGCGTCCGGCATCCTCCGGTGCACCAGGGCGGCCATCTCGACGAACGCCTCCGGACGCTTGCGCGGGTGCAGCCTGGCGAGGAAGAGCACCTCCCGGCGGGGCCGCTCCACCGTCTCCCCTGCGCGTTCGGGGCGCACCCCGTTGGGAAGGGCCACCAGCGGCGGACCGCCCGCCCCGATGACCTCGGCGACGGCCCGACGCTCGTGCTCGGTGAGAACCAGGCAGCCACGCGCCCGACGCAGAAGAGGCACGTACACCCGGTCGAAGAGCCTGACAGCAACCGCACGCCGCGGCTGCACCATGCCATGCGTCTGTGTGACGAACTTCTTGCGGCGCAGCGCGGCGACAGTGAGCGCCGCGATGGAGACAAGGTCGCGCCCCGCGTGGACATGGACCACATCGGCCCTGCCCATGGCGTTCCACATGTCCCTGACCAGCAGCGGATGCATCAGCCCGGTGAAGCGTCCAGGGAGCAGGGATCGGGCCGGGCGGGTGCGCAGCGGCACCGAGCCGATGCGGCCCGGCGCGGGGGACGCGCCTCGCCACAGGGACAGCAACGTGACCTCATGGCCTCGGGCAGCGCACTCCTCGAGCTGCCCGGCGGCCACGCTCGTCGGACCGCCGTACGCCCCGTCCTCGCTGACGAGTGTCACGACATGGACGACCTTCATGCCGCGGCCCCACCACTGGCAACCGCACCACCGACGACCGCACCACCGACGACCGCACTACCGGCGACCTCACTGGTGACCACCTCACCAGGAGCGATGTCGCGGTGGGCGACCGCCGAGGCACCCACCACCGCGCCACGGCCGACGGTCACACCGCGCAGTACGACGGCCCGCGCGGCGACCCAGGACCCGGGCTCCAGGCGGATGGGACCGTTGTCGAACTCGAAGGTACGGCTGTGGCGTTGGTGGCTCCCCGTGCAGAGCAACGCGCCCTGCGAGACACACACGTCGCTGCCGATCGTGATCTGCTCAAGGTTCAACAGCCAGGCCCCCTCACCGATCCACACGTCGTCGCCGACGCACAGCCGCCAGGGCCAGTGCACACGAACGCCGTGCCGGATCAACACCCGCCGCCCGATCCGCGCGCCGAAGAGCCGCAGCACAGCGGGTCGCCAACGAGCCGGGAACCACCACTTGGCGAACACGAGGTGGAGTACGGCGAACCAGGCGGCCTGGACGGGCAGGGGACGCCCTTTGTCGTACCCCGCCTTCGTGAAGCCCCGCAGGGAACGCTCGAAGGCAGCCCTGTGCTCGGACTGGCCGGTGCGGATGCCCGCGCCAGGCGGGGCTGCGGTCTCAGCCATGGCGGTAGCCCTTCCCGAAATGGGAGATATATGCATTTACATCTACTTACTATGAACGCATTGGATGAACCAGCACATCACGCGTGTCGCCAACGGGCTTGACCGCACGGCGGAGCCGCTGTCGCCCTGTCGGACGCTTCATGCGACCCCCGCGTACACCCATCAGGTGAGCCCGACCGCCCATGGTCCGGACCCTGCCCCGCACGCCGCACCGACACGCGGCGACGCCCAGCACCCTCGCCCCCCCATGGGGCCCCTGCACACTTCATCGCACTTTCACATGATCTGACGGTTTTTCACCCTACCGGTGCTCATTTGGGTACCGGATGGCGCACGAATGAAGAGCAGTGACGCGTGACTCCGCTCTGACCATGGAAATGATGCTGCGCCCGGCGATGGATGGCCGCCACCACCCGAATTGCCAGCGGAAATGGCGAGAGTCCGCCAGGGCGCACTCAGGTACATCCCGAAGAGGAGGAGTACGCGTTATGCGAGTAACCACTCGAGCCAGTCGCGCGACCACCGGAAAGAGACGAGCGGCGCTGGGAGCGAAGGTGGTCGGCCTCGGCCTGACCACGGCACTGGCGGTCACCTTCGCAGCCGGCCCCGCGTCGGCTCAGCCGGGGCCCCCCAGCGACTCCGGCGAGCAGCCGGTGGAGGTGGCGGGCAACCCGACCTTCACTACGCTGCCCACCACCATCACCCCCTTCGACTGCGACCGGACGGTCAAGGTCGAGCCGGTGACGGCGGGGTCGTTCGGGGACGACGACGAGGTCACCATCTCGAACATCGGCACCGACAACACCTTCGACTTCGAGATCTCCGACGACTTCGCCGCCATCGGCGTCATCGTCAAGGGCGGCCCGAACGCCAACCTCTATGACTACCGGCCCACGGGCATCCAGGCGGACCAGGACCTCCACGCGCCGCTCAACACGAGCAGTGCGCCCCCGGACGACTTCTACGGCCTCAGCCACATCGACTTCTGCCTCGTCGAGGACGGCGCCAACACCTGACGCGTCCCACTCGCCGGAAAAGCAAAGGGGCCCGTACGACCGAAGTCGTACGGGCCCCTTCAGGAGCTCGCGCTGGAGCTACCAGGTCAAACCAACAAGCTTACTTGTTGATCTTGGTGACCTGACCGGCGCCCACGGTCCGGCCACCCTCACGGATGGCGAACTTCAGGCCCTCTTCCATGGCGACGGGCTGGATGAGCTCCACCTTCATCTCGGTGTTGTCACCCGGCATGACCATCTCGGTGCCCTCGGGGAGGGTCACGACGCCGGTCACGTCCGTCGTACGGAAGTAGAACTGCGGACGGTAGTTGTTGAAGAACGGCGTGTGGCGGCCACCCTCGTCCTTGGACAGGATGTAGGCCTGCGCCTCGAACTCGGTGTGCGGGGTGACCGAGCCCGGCTTGATGATGACCTGGCCGCGCTCGACGTCCTCGCGCTTGATGCCGCGGAGCAGCAGACCGACGTTCTCACCGGCCTGGCCCTCGTCGAGCAGCTTGCGGAACATCTCGATGCCGGTGACCGTGGTGGTGGTCTTCTCCTGCTTGATGCCCACGATGTCGACGGTCTCGTTGACCTTCAGGACACCACGCTCGATACGGCCGGTGACGACCGTACCGCGACCGGTGATCGTGAAGACGTCCTCGATCGGCATGAGGAACGGCTTGTCGACGTCACGCTCGGGCTGCGGGATGTTCTCGTCCACGGCCTTCATGAGCTCGAGGACGGTGTTGCCCCACTCCTTGTCGCCCTCAAGGGCCTTGAGCGCCGAGACCTTGACGACCGGCAGGTCGTCGCCCGGGAACTCGTACTCGGAGAGCAGCTCACGAACCTCGAGCTCGACGAGCTCCAGGATCTCCTCGTCGTCCACCATGTCGGCCTTGTTCAGGGCGACGACGATGTACGGAACGCCGACCTGGCGGGCCAGGAGCACGTGCTCCTTGGTCTGCGGCATCGGGCCGTCGGTGGCGGCGACCACGAGGATGGCGCCGTCCATCTGGGCAGCACCGGTGATCATGTTCTTGATGTAGTCCGCGTGACCGGGGCAGTCGACGTGGGCGTAGTGACGCGTCTCGGTCTGGTACTCGACGTGCGCGATGGAGATGGTGATACCGCGCTGACGCTCCTCGGGAGCCTTGTCGATCTGGTCGAAGGCCGAGGCCTCGTTCAGGTCCGGGTACGCGTCGTGCAGCACCTTGGTAATGGCGGCCGTGAGGGTCGTCTTACCGTGGTCGATGTGACCGATGGTGCCGATGTTGACGTGGGGCTTAGTCCGCTCGAACTTCGCCTTCGCCACGGGGTCCTCCTGTGGAGTGGTTCTGAACGCCTTGCTTCATCGGCGCCAGGTGATCTTTGCTGGAAAGCCCGGGGCCGGGGGCATTTCCCCACGAATGCGGGTGAATACCCCTGGCGGCTCCGGAGTCAAGCCTAAAGCGTGTGAACGCGGAGCGTTACTCGCCCTTGGCCTTCGCGATGATCTCCTCGGCGACGTTCCGCGGAACCTCGGCGTAGGAGTCGAACTGCATGGAGTAGCTGGCACGGCCGGACGTCTTGCTGCGCAGGTCGCCGACGTAACCGAACATCTCCGAGAGAGGCACGAGGCCCTTCACGACGCGGGCACCCGCCCGCTCCTCCATGGCCTGGATCTGGCCACGGCGGGAGTTGATGTCGCCGATGACCTCACCCATGTAGTCCTCGGGCGTGGTGACCTCGACGGCCATCATCGGCTCAAGGAGCACAGGGCTGGCCTTGCGCGCGGCCTCCTTGAAGGCCTGCGAACCGGCGATCTTGAACGCGAGCTCGGAGGAGTCGACCTCGTGGTAGCCACCGTCGATCAGCGTGACGCGCACACCGGTCATCTCGTAGCCCGCGAGGATGCCGAACTGCATGGCCTCCTGCGCACCGGCGTCGACCGAAGGGATGTACTCCTTCGGGATACGACCACCGGTGACCTTGTTCACGAACTCGTACGAGGCGTCGCCGCCCTCGATCGGCTCGATCGCGATCTGCACCTTGGCGAACTGGCCGGTACCACCAGTCTGCTTCTTGTGCGTGTAGTCGACGCGCTCGACGGCCTTGCGGATCGTCTCACGGTAGGCGACCTGCGGCTTGCCGACGTTGGCCTCGACCTTGAACTCACGGCGCATACGGTCGACCAGCACCTCGAGGTGCAGCTCGCCCATACCACCGATGATGGTCTGGCCGGTCTCCTCGTCCGAGTGGACCTGGAAGGAGGGGTCCTCCTCCGCGAGACGCTGGATGGCGACACCCAGCTTCTCCTGGTCACCCTTGGACTTGGGCTCGATGGCGACCTGGATGACCGGCGCCGGGAAGTCCATGGACTCCAGGATCACCGGCTGCTTGTCGTCGGACAGCGTCTCACCGGTGGTGGTCTGCTTCAGGCCCATGACGGCGACGATGTCGCCGGCGCCCACCGACTCGATCTCCTCACGCTTGTTCGCGTGCATGCGGTAGATCTTGCCGATGCGCTCCTTCTTGCCCTTGACGGAGTTCAGCACCGCGGTGCCGGACTCCAGGCGACCGGAGTAGATCCGGACGAAGGTGAGCTTGCCGAGGTGCGGGTCGCTCATGATCTTGAACGCCAGCGCCGACAGCGGCTCGTCGTCGGACGGCTTGCGCTTGACGACGACCTCGGGGTCCTTCACGTCGTGGCCCTCGATGGCCTCGACGTCAAGCGGGGTCGGCAGGTAGCGCACCACCGCGTCGAGCAGGGGCTGGACGCCCTTGTTCTTGAACGCGGTGCCACAGAACACCGGGGTGACCGTGGTGTCGCTGGACTTGCCGGACGCGATGGTGATGCGACGGATCGCGGCGTACAGCTGCTCCTCGGTGGGCTCCTGGCCCTCCAGGTACAGCTCCATGATCTCTTCGTCGTTCTCGGCGACGCCCTCGATCAGCTTGCCGCGGTACTCCTCGGCAGCCTCGGTGTGCGTGGCCGGGATGTCGACGACGTCGTACATCTCGCCCTTGGCGGCCTCGGCGGACCACACGAGCGCCTTCATGCGGACCAGGTCCACGACGCCCTTGAAGTCGGCCTCGGCACCGATCGGAAGCTGCATGACCAGCGGCTGCGCACCAAGGCGGTCCGAGATCATGTCGACGCAGCGGTGGAACTCGGCACCGGTGCGGTCCAGCTTGTTCACGAAGCAGATGCGCGGCACGCCGTAACGGTCGGCCTGACGCCACACCGTCTCGGACTGCGGCTCGACACCGGCGACACCGTCGAACACCGTGACGGCACCGTCGAGGACGCGCAGCGAGCGCTCCACCTCGACCGTGAAGTCGACGTGCCCGGGGGTGTCGATGATGTTGATCGTGTAGTCGTTGTCCTCGAGCGGCCAGTGACAGGTGGTGGCAGCAGAGGTGATCGTGATGCCACGCTCCTGCTCCTGCTCCATCCAGTCCATGGTGGCAGCGCCGTCGTGGACCTCACCGATCTTGTAGCTGACGCCGGTGTAGAAGAGGATCCGCTCGGTGGTGGTCGTCTTGCCCGCGTCGATGTGGGCCATGATCCCGATGTTGCGGACCTTGGCCAGGTCAAGTGAAGTGGTAGCCATAAGGCTTCAGTCTTCTCTCGGTCTCGATGGGGTCTGCGACTACCAGCGGTAGTGCGCGAAGGCCTTGTTGGACTCGGCCATCTTGTGGGTGTCCTCGCGCTTCTTCACGGCCGCACCGAGGCCGTTCGAGGCGTCGAGAAGCTCGTTGAGGAGACGCTCGGTCATGGTCTTCTCGCGACGGGCGCGGGAGTAACCGACCAGCCAGCGCAGCGCAAGCGTGTTGGCACGACCGGGCTTGACCTCGATCGGAACCTGGTACGTCGCACCACCGACACGGCGGGACTTGACCTCGAGGGTCGGCTTGATGTTCTCAAGCGCGCGCTTCAGCGTGATGATCGGGTCGTTGCCCGTCTTCTCACGCAGACCCTCCATGGCGCCGTAGACGATGCGCTCGGCGGTGGAGCGCTTGCCGTTCAGCAGCACCTTGTTGATGAGCGACGTGACAAGAGGAGAACCGTAGACCGGGTCGATGATGACCGGGCGCTTCGGGGCGGGGCCCTTACGAGGCATTCTTACTTCTCCTTCTTGGCGCCGTAGCGGCTGCGGGCCTGCTTGCGGTTCTTGACACCCTGGGTGTCAAGCGAACCACGGATGATCTTGTAGCGAACACCCGGCAGGTCCTTCACACGGCCGCCGCGCACGAGCACGATGGAGTGCTCCTGCAGGTTGTGTCCCTCACCCGGAATGTAAGCGGTGACCTCGATCCCGCTGGTCAGACGCACACGCGCGACCTTACGCAGGGCCGAGTTCGGCTTCTTCGGGGTGGTCGTGAACACACGCGTGCAGACGCCACGACGCTGAGGGGAACCCTCGAGTGCGGGCGTCTTGTTCTTCTCGACCTTGTCCTGCCGGCCCTTACGGACCAGCTGCTGGATCGTAGGCACTACTTCTCCGGTTTCTGTGTGCCGAATGGTGAAGCTAACCTGGAACGTCGCCGACCCACGCGGTCGGGTGTGTCGAATCCGGCGGACTTCCGCCGCGAGGCGAAAAGAGCACAGATTACGGTGGCCGCTCACAGCTCGCTATGCGGTTTGAAGGCACGCACGAGAGCCAGGGCACACCCCAGGCACAAGGTCTGAGCGTACCTACCTCATTCGCTGCGGTCAAAACAAATGGGCCCCGCCCGCATCGCCATACGGCCGATGTCAAGACCACCCGACGTGTTCGATCTTCGGATCGGCGATTCGACCACGTCGGAAAGCGAACCGCACACGCCTCGGACCACCCGCCCACGAACCTATGCGGACAGGGCCGCGGCCACGAGCATCAGCGTCACCAGGACCGCCCAGGCGGCGTTCGACAACCACCCGAGCACCAGCCCGGTCAGCGCCAGCGCGTCGCCGCCCTCCCCGGTGCGCCGTATCTCCGAACGCGCCGCATGCCCCAGCACCACCGCCGGAATCCCGGTCAGCCCGAAGCTCACCAGACACAGCACACCACAGACGGCCGAGCCGACCGCCTTCGCGTTCGTCTGCGGCCGCGGCACCGCCAGAAAGGCCCGCGGCACGGGCGTGAAGGGCGCCGGCTGCGGCATGGGGCCCTGGGGCAGGTCGGCTACGAGGAGGGCCAGGTCGCCGACGGTACGGGCGGTGTAGGCCCGCTCGATCCGCTGGTCGAACTCGCTTTTGTCCAGTCGGCCCTCACCGAACCCCGCCCTGAGCACATCCACGGCCCGCTCACGGTCGGCGTGCGAGGCGAGCATTGCCGGGCTGCCCAGGGCAGGCCAGGCCTGCGGGCCATGGCCGCCCTGCCATCTCAGCGGGGCATGGCTCCCTTGCCACGGCCGCGGAGCACCGCTCCCCTGCCACGACGGCTGCGTCATGGAGCACCTCCCCCGTACTGGTCGGAGTCCTTCCATGATGCGCCGAACCGGCATTCCCGGCATCGGGGTCCGACCCGGAGAAAACCCGGAGGCGGCGCCGAGTATCCCTCCTGCACGGAAAGGGTGGCCGCCCCGGAAGGCGCTGCGCCGAGGCACATCGGCCACGGCGGCCGGTTGTCGCCGGCTTCCCGCGTACCCGCTCCAGGTACGTTCACTGGTTGCGGGACATGAGCATCGGCGCAGGTGAAAACGGGGGGCGACAGGCATGGCCGGGAGGCAGACGCACGCCTGGGACGACGACGGCTTCGACGACCGGGTGCCGTTCCTCGCCCGCCTGGAGAAGGACGACCGGGCCGGCCTGCTGGCCACCGGCCGCCCCCTGCGCTACCGGACGCGGGAGGTCATCATGCGGCAGGACGAGCCGTCCGCCCATGTGCTGCTCCTCCTGCACGGGTGGACCAAGGTGACGGCCCTTGCGGCCAACGGGTACGAGGCGCTTCTCGCCCTGCGCGGCCCCGGGGACATCATCGGCGAGGGCGCGGCCCTGAGCAGACGCCAGCGCTCGGCGACCGTCACGGCGCTGGAGCCGGTCGAGGCGGTCGTCGTCGAGCAGAGCCGTTTCACCTCCTTCCTCTCCAGGAATCCCCAGGTGGCCTTGCAGCTGCTGAGCCTGACAACCGACCGGCAGCGATCCACCGACCGCCGCCGACTGGAATGGGCAGCACTCACCGTGCGCGAGCGATTGGCTGTCCTGCTGCTCGAACTCGTCCGCACGCACGGCAACAGGACCGACGAGGGCATCGAGCTCACCATCGGGCTCAGCCAGCAGGAGTTCGCCGGCTCGGTCGGCTCCTCCCGCGAGGCGGTGGCCCGCCTGCTCAAGGACCTGCGCGCACGTGAGGTCGTCGCGACCCGACGCCGGCGCATCGTCGTCCTCCGTCCTGAGGTGCTGCGCCGCATCATCGGCGAGAGCTCTGTGTGACCGCACCTCGTCCCCCTTCTGTGCACACGGTCACAGTTCGTCCATGTCATTGGTCCTCTGACGCGCGCCTCCGGCCAGCCATCGTGCTGGGCAACGCAAACCGAGGCCCGAGAGGCAGACATGACCGACCCCGTGTACCGCACGATCCTCCTCTTCGACATCGAGCAGTTCGGCTCTCGCGACGACGTGGAACAGGCGTTCCTGCGCCGGGTCCTGTACGACGTCGTGGACGCGACGCTGGCCGCCGCCTCCGTCGACGAGGCCACCCGCCTGCGCGCGGACCGCGGCGACTCCGTGATGGCGTTGATCGACACCCAGGTCTCCGTACCGACGCTGGTGAAGGCTCTCCTGACCGAGACCCCCGCCCACCTGCACAACAAGAACCGCCTGATCGCGAGCAGCGCCCAGATGCGCCTGCGCATCGTGCTCTCGTCCGGCTACGTCGCCATCGACGAACTGGACGGCTGGGTCGGCTCCGACCTCAACCACGCGGTACGTCTCCTCAACGCGGACCCCTTGCGTGACGCCCTGAAGCGGCGCGAGGGCGACAGCGTCCTGTGCGTGTCCGACGGGATCTACGAGGGCGTCGTACGCCACGGTCCGCTCGGTGTACGCCCCGAGGACTTCCACCGCATCACGGTGGACACAAAGGAAGGGCCGACGGTCGCCTGGCTGCACGGCCAGCCGGAATCCGCGGACTCCCCCGCAGCCTCCGCCGAAGCCGCATCCGTCCCCGACTCGCCCGGCCCCCAGGGTTACGGCACCCACATCAACGGCGACCAGTACGGCCAGGCGGGCGGAACGCACCACGGCGACCAGACCTTCAACTTCACCCGCACTGCGCGGGACGACGAGCGCCGATGAGCGGCGAAGAGGCAGCGGCCGGTACGGCGAAACCGGCCGAGGAGCCCGCGCCGGACGACGAGCAGAAGAAGCAGGACGAGGCGGACAAGGAACAGGAACAGCCGAGACAGGAGGCCTGGGCCGCCCGCCGGGACCTGATCGCGCACGGCCCGGACTTCGTCTCCACCTTGGTCAGCCGTGACCAGTTCGGCCAGACCGGAGGCACGCACAACGGAGATCAGCACTTCTACTTCGGAGGCCGGGGCGAAGCACCCCGCCCGCTGTCCGGACCGGTCCCTCAGTCGGAGATCGAAGAGCTCACGGAGGTCTTCCGGGGCTGCCACAGTTTCGACGAGGCTCTCAAGGGGCTGCGCGACGACAGGCTCGTCA
Organism: Streptomyces sp. V4I8; assembly: GCF_041261225.1. GTDB lineage: Bacteria > Actinomycetota > Actinomycetes > Streptomycetales > Streptomycetaceae > Streptomyces. The sequence continues at coordinate 6,089,404 of NZ_JBGCCN010000001.1, read as the reverse complement.
TCCTGTCCGGCGGACGCGAGACAGGCCGCCGGACCGCCGCGCTGATGCTGCTGCACGGTGTGGGCGTAGACCGCATGCGCTCCCTCGATCCCCCCGCGTCGTTCTCCGCACTGGCCGACCAGATGGACGCCTCGGTGGGATATGTCCTGTGCGATCTGGCCGTGAGCCGGAAGGCCCCTCTGCGCGAGGCACAGCTACTGGCGCTGCGAGAGCGGTTGGAGCACACCCGTGCACATCTGGTGATCACCGTCGAGCCCTCGGCGGCACTGGGCGACATCGCGTCCGTACGGTGGGAGCCCCCGTCGGCCGAGGACATGCTGCGGGCCCACATCACGCCGAGGACCGGTGAGTCCGCCTGGCCCGACCTGGCGGGCCTGACGCCGGTGAAGGAGTTCCTCACCCGGTACCACCGGCCCGACGAGATCAGGGAGTTCGCGCTGCGGCTCCTCGCACACCACCGCGGCGAGATCGACGAGTCGAAGCTCGCCGCCTGGGGTGAGACGGCCGTGGCGGCCCAGGTCACCCGCTGGCTCACGGGGACGAAGCCCGACCTGCACGACAAGGCGTTCCTCGTCTCCCTCGCCGTCTTCGACAAGGCGCCGTACGCGGTGGCAGCGGAGCTCGCCGACGGCCTCTTCGTACGTCTGCACAAGATCCAGAATCCCCACGTCCAGCCTTCCGTCCCGGTCTTCGGCAGCTCCCGCGAGGAACGGCTCCGACTCGCTCACGCGGACGGATACCTGACCGCGGAGATCACCGAGTGGGGTCCCCTCGACGGCAAGTTCTGCGCCCGCTTCCGTGACGAACGTACGGCCCCGATGCTGTTGGAGGAGGTGTGGAACCTCCACCCGTCGGCACGCCCCGCCGTCGCGGAGTGGATCCGCAAGCTCGCCGACGACCGCCGGCCCCTGGTGCGTACCCGCGCAGCCTCGGCCGCTGCGCTACTGGCCCGCGCCGATCTGTCGTCCACTCTGGCCCACCTGGTCGAGCCGTGGGCTGACGGCCGTAACCCCCATTCATGGCTCACCGCGGCCAACGCCCTCACCCTGAGCCAGCTGCTGGGGGTCCCCACCGTCTCCCGGATCCTGCACGACTGGTGCACCGGCGACATCCAGAGCCGCCGCTGGACGGCCATCCGCGCCTACGGCCTCCTCGGCCCGGTGCACCATCAGGAGACTCTGGCCGCCCTCGTGGACGCCATGCACCGGCCACCGCCCGCCGAGGCCGAGAGCAGTCATGAGGACGGGGGCTCCGAGGTACCGGAGGAGGCACGGCAGTTCGCCGACGCACTCGAACTCCTGCTCCTCGCCGTGCGGGAGCCCGTACTGGCCGCCCTGGTCGAACTCCTTCCCGTTGATCGCGCGGTCCGCCCGCACGTCCTGCTCGCCTTCCGCCAGGCCTGCAAGCAGACGAAGGATGACGACACCGACCGCCCGCCCGTCCTCCACTGGTACGCGCAGGCCGCGGCTGCCGAGGACACGACGGCCGCTGAGCACCTGGCATTCCTCTGGAACGCGCTGCTGGCCGACCAAGCGCACAACACGCACGCCCTCGGCATCTTGCGGGGCTGGATCCGCAGGGCCGACGACGACCCGGAGGCCGAGTCCGCCCTCTCCTCGCTGCTCACCGCCCTTGTCACCACGCCCACCAATCGCCGACGCGTCGGCCATCTGCTGGACACGGTCCGCGACTCCAAGGGTTCTCGCTCGCCGGCCGCCGTTCGGCTGAGCAAGCACCTCGCCCTCGACTGACCCGCTTTCGGAGGCCCACCATGGAACACCCCGAGCAAGAGCAACTGGACTGGTTCCGGCAGCAGCCTCAGCAGCCCGCCGCCCCGCGCACCGACGCCGACCCGGTCCACACTGTCTGGCAGCTCCCGCGATTCAGCATCGGGAACCGTCGTTTCACCGGGCGCATCGACCATGCCCTGGTCTGTCTGACACGGCGGGGCGAGTACGAGGCCTTCCTGCCACCCGACCGTCCCACGAGCGTGCGGCGCTACGTCGCCCTGTACGAGGTGAACACGGACCCGCACGCCTTCCAACTGAACGTGCCCCTGCCCAGCCTGGTCGACAGCTTCGAGTTCGAGGCCACGGCCGACGTCGGCTGGCGGGTCGTCCATCCGGAATTGTTCGTCCGCAGCCAGGAGCGGGACGTGCCCGGCCTGCTCACGCGGGAGTTGCTGCCCCTGATGCGGAACGCCGGCCGCTGTCATCCGATCGAGGCCAGCGCCGAGGCGGAGCGGGCCGTTCAGCAGCAGGTGGACAGCGCGACTTCGCTCGGCCGGTCTCAGGGCCTGCGGGTCACCTGCTCCATACGCCTGCGCCGTGACGCCGCCGAGCGCTCCCACCAAGCCCGACTGCGCTCCGCCCGGCACGACGTGGAGGCCGCGAAGCCGGAGCACGAGGCGAACCGGCTCCGCGAGGCATACGAGGCCGAGCTCAGGGCCGAGCAGATCAGGTTTTACGAATCCACTCTGGCCAGGGGAGGCACCGCGGCACTCGCGCTGCACCTGGCGGCGCACCCGGAGGAGACCCAGCGCGTCCTGGACCATCTCCAGGCCGGCCAGAACAAGCTGCTGGACACCCAGATGGGCCTGATCAACCAGGCTTTGGACGGCAAACGCCTGGAGGACCACCAGCTCCATGAGCCGCATGAGCTCATCGCCGAGCGAATGAAGACCATCCTGCGGACCGGGGCCCTCTCCAAGGTGGAGGATCCGCCTCAGCCCCCCGTGCTGGAGCCGCGACCGCCGGCGACCGAGTCCGCCCCGGCCGACGGCGACGGGAAATCCCGCACATGAACCCGGCCGTCACACCGCCGGACGACCCCGCAGCGCAGGCGGGCGTCCGGCTGCTCGCCGAGCTCCGCGGCGAGATCACCCGCGCCGACACCAAGGCCACCGTCCTGGTCGGAGCGCTCGGCATCTCGGCGGGCGTGCTGGCGGCGTTGCTGGCCAACCACCGCTGGCTCCCGGCCCGGCTCCCGGGCCCCGCCGCCCTGCTGTGGTGGGCCGGAGCGGTCTCCCTGGTCATCGCTCTCTTCGCCTCGCTGCTGGCGGTGATGCCCCGCTATGGGCGAAGCCGCTGGACGCCCGGTCGCCCGCTCACGTACTTCGGCGACGTACGGCGAGCCGCACGGATCGGCGGGCTCACCGCCGCACTCACGGAGACGGGGCGCGACCCCGTCAGTGGCCTGCTCCTCGCCTTGGCCGAGACGAGCGGCATCGCCTACCGCAAGCACTTCTGGATCCGGACCGGGCTGATCGCCTTCGGCAGCGCCGCAGTCCTGCTGCCCGGGTCGATGCTCTTCGCCTGAACCCCGCCGCTCTGTGCCGTCGGCACTGGAAGGAACAACCATGCCCCTGTCGTACGAGTCCGGGATACCGGAGGAACCGGCCCCCTCCCCGTCGGAACACGACGACGACCTCCCCCCCGCGTCCCGGTCGCATCCACATCAGCGCCCGTCAGCGCGGCGTGGACGTCACCGCCCTCGGCTCGCTGGTGCTCCACCTTCCGCATCTGATCGCTGGCCTGGCCGTTGTCTTCGGGGTGGCGTACGCCGTGGACACCATCAGCGGTCTGCCCTGGTGGGCGCCGTTCGGATGCTGGGTACTGAGCGGTGCCCTGGCCTTCCACCAGCCCTGCGAACGGCTCATGGCCCGATGGCTGTTCGGCCTGCGCCACCCGACCCCGGAGGAGGGCCGGAAGCTGCGGTCCACTTGGCGAGAGGTCACCGCCCGTGCGGGCGTGGACGGCAACACCTACCAGCTGTGGGTCGAGGACGGCGCCGGGATCAACGCCATGGCCGCGGCCGGTCACATCGTCGGTGTCACCAGCCACTCGCTGAGGACCCTGCCGTCCGCCCAGCTCGCCGGCGTGCTCGCGCATGAACTGGGCCATCACACCCGGGGACACGCATGGGCATCGCTGCTCACCTACTGGTACGCCCTGCCGGGGCGACTCACCTGGCGGATGCTGCTGCGGCTGGCCTCGCGCATCGGCCGCCTTCCCGTGGGCGCCGCCGCCGTACTGATCGGTGTGCTGGGCGCCACCCTGGTCGCCCTCGCAACGGCCACGTACGGCCTGGTGTTCCTGCCGCTGGCCACCCCCTACGTGGCGGCAGCCGTGTCCAGGCGTGCCGAGCTCAGGGCGGACGAGCACGCGGCGGGGCTCGGCTTCGCGCAGCAGCTGATCACCGTCCTGCGCGAGGAACAGCAGCGGGAGCAGTCCGAGCGGGCGGCCAGGGGTGTCCCGTTCGGAAGAGAGCACCTGATCGCGCGGCTGCTGGAGTCACATCCGGACGTGCACACCCGCCTGCATCACCTGCAGGCCCGCCTGGAAAGCAGGCGCTGACACGCCGAAGGGCGGCCACCCCAAAGGTGACCGCCCTCCACCGCGCCTGAGTCAGGCAGCAGCTCGCTTACTGGTTGTACGGACCGTAGTCGTAGTCCTCCAGCGGAACGGCCTGGCCGGAGCCCGTGCCGAACGGCGAGTAGTCGATGTCGTCGTAGCCGACGGCCGAGTACATCGCGGCCTTGGCCTCCTCGGTCGGCTCGACCCGGATGTTGCGGTAGCGGGACAGACCCGTACCGGCCGGGATGAGCTTACCGATGATGACGTTCTCCTTGAGGCCGATCAGGGAGTCGGACTTGGCGTTGATCGCCGCGTCCGTGAGGACCCTGGTCGTCTCCTGGAAGGACGCCGCCGACAGCCAGGACTCCGTGGCCAGCGAGGCCTTGGTGATACCCATGAGCTGCGGACGACCGGAGGCCGGGTGACCGCCCTCCTGGACCACACGACGGTTCTCGGTCTCGAACTTCGAGCGCTCGACCAGCTCGCCGGGCAGCAGCTCGGCGTCGCCGGACTCGATGATCGTCACACGGCGGAGCATCTGCCGGATGATGATCTCGATGTGCTTGTCGTGGATCGACACACCCTGCGAGTTGTAGACCTTCTGGACCTCGCCGACCAGGTGGACCTGGACGGCACGCTGGCCCAGGATGCGCAGCACGTCGTGCGGGTTGGTGGCACCCACGGTGAGCTTCTGGCCCACCTCGACGTGCTCGCCCTCGCTGACCAGGAGTCGGGCACGCTTCGAGATCGGGAACGCCGTCTCGTCGCTGCCGTCGTCCGGGGTGACGACGATCTTCTTGGTCTTCTCGGTCTCCTCGATCCGCACGCGGCCGGTGGCCTCGGAGATCGGGGCGACGCCCTTCGGGGTACGGGCCTCGAAGAGCTCGACGACACGCGGCAGACCCTGGGTGATGTCGTCACCGGCCACACCACCGGTGTGGAAGGTACGCATCGTCAGCTGGGTACCGGGCTCACCGATGGACTGGGCGGCGATGATGCCGACCGCCTCACCGATGTCGACCAGCTTGCCGGTGGCGAGCGAACGGCCGTAGCACATGGCGCAGGTACCGACGGCGGACTCACAGGTCAGGACCGAGCGGGTCTTGACCTCCTCGACGCCGGCGCCGACCAGGACGTCGATGAGGACGTCACCGAGGTCGACGCCCGCCGGGGCGAGCACCTTGCCGTCGACGACGATGTCCTCCGCGAGGCAGCGCGCGTACACGCTGGTCTCGGCGTTGTCCGCCTTGCGCAGGACGCCGTCGGCGCCGCGCTCGGCGATGGCCAGCTTGAGACCGCGCTCGGTGCCGCAGTCCTCCTCGCGGATGATGACGTCCTGCGAGACGTCCACCAGACGACGGGTGAGGTAGCCCGAGTCGGCGGTACGCAGGGCGGTGTCCGCCAGACCCTTACGGGCACCGTGCGTGGAGATGAAGTACTCCAGCACGGACAGGCCCTCACGGAAGGACGCCTTGATCGGACGCGGGATCGTCTCGTTCTTGGCGTTCGACACCAGACCACGCATACCGGCGATCTGCCGCATCTGCATCATGTTTCCTCGGGCACCCGAGTCAACCATCATGAAGATGGGGTTCGTCTTGGGGAAGTTCTCGTTCATCGCCTCGGCGACCTCGTTGGTCGCCTTGGTCCAGATCGCGATGAGCTCCTGAGTGCGCTCTTCCTTGGTGATCAGACCGCGCTCGTACTGCTTCTGGACCTTCTCGTCCTGCGCCTCGTACCCGCGGACGATCTCCTTCTTCGCCTCGGGAACGACGACGTCGGAGATGGCCACGGTGACACCGGAACGGGTCGCCCAGTAGAAGCCGGCCGCCTTCAGGTTGTCGAGCGTCGCCGCCACGATGACCTTGGGGTAGCGCTCGGCCAGGTCGTTGACGATCTCGGAGAGCTGCTTCTTGCCCACCGAGTAGTCGACGAACGGGTAGTCCTCGGGCAGCAGCTCGTTGAAGAGCGCACGGCCCAGGGTGGTACGCAGGCGGAAGGTGTCCCCCTGCTGCCACTCGGGCTCGCCCTCCTCCTGCGCCGGCGGGGTCCAGCCGCGCGGCGGGATGGTGCCCACCGGGAAGCGGATGTCGATCGGCGACTGGAGCGCGAGCTCACCGGCGTCGAACGCCATGATCGCCTCGGCCGTGGAGCCGAAGGACCGGCCCTCGCCCTTGGTGTCGCGCAGCTCGCCGTCGGTGGTGAGGAAGAACAGACCGAGGACCATGTCCTGGGTCGGCATCGTCACCGGACGACCGTCGGCGGGCTTGAGGATGTTGTTCGAGGACAGCATCAGGATGCGGGCCTCGGCCTGCGCCTCCGCGGACAGCGGAAGGTGCACGGCCATCTGGTCACCGTCGAAGTCCGCGTTGAACGCGGTGCAGACGAGCGGGTGGATCTGGATGGCCTTGCCCTCGACCAGCTGCGGCTCGAAGGCCTGGATGCCGAGGCGGTGCAGGGTGGGAGCACGGTTCAGCAGAACCGGGTGCTCTGCGATGACCTCTTCGAGGACGTCGTACACGACCGTACGGCCGCGCTCCACCATGCGCTTGGCGCTCTTGATGTTCTGCGCGTGGTTGAGGTCCACGAGCCGCTTCATCACGAACGGCTTGAAGAGCTCCAGCGCCATCGCCTTGGGCAGACCGCACTGGTGCAGCTTCAGCTGCGGACCGACGACGATCACGGAACGCGCGGAGTAGTCCACACGCTTACCGAGCAGGTTCTGACGGAATCGACCCTGCTTACCCTTCAGCATGTCGCTGAGGGACTTCAGCGGGCGGTTACCCGGACCGGTGACCGGGCGGCCACGACGACCGTTGTCGAAGAGGGCGTCAACAGCCTCCTGAAGCATGCGCTTCTCGTTGTTGACGATGATCTCGGGGGCGCCGAGGTCGAGGAGCCTCTTCAGACGGTTGTTGCGGTTGATCACACGGCGGTACAGGTCGTTCAGGTCGGAGGTCGCGAAGCGGCCACCGTCCAGCTGCACCATCGGGCGAAGGTCCGGCGGGATGACCGGGACGCAGTCGAGCACCATGCCCTTGGGGCTGTTGGAGGTCTGCAGGAACGCAGACACGACCTTCAGCCGCTTCAGCGCACGGGTCTTCTTCTGGCCCTTGCCGGTACGGATGATCTCGCGGAGCTTCTCGGCCTCCTCGTCGAGGTCGAAGGACTCCAGGCGCTTCTGCAGCGCCGCGGCACCCATCGAACCGTCGAAGTACGTGCCGAAGCGGTCACGCAGCTCGCGGTAGAGGAGCTCGTCGCCCTCGAGGTCCTGGACCTTGAGGTTCTTGAACCGGGTCCACACCTCGTCGAGACGGTCGATCTCGCGCTGCGCACGGTCACGCAGCTGCTTCATCTCACGCTCGGCACCCTCGCGCACCTTGCGGCGCACGTCGGCCTTGGCGCCCTCGGCCTCCAGCTCGGCCAGGTCGGTCTCGAGCTTCTTGGCGCGGGCCTCAAGGTCGGCGTCCCGGCGGTTCTCGATCTGCTGCCGCTCGACCGAGACGTGCGCCTCCAGGGAGGGCAGGTCGCGGGTACGGCGCTCCTCGTCGACGAACGTGATCATGTACGCCGCGAAGTAGATGACCTTCTCGAGGTCCTTCGGCGCCAGGTCCAGCAGGTAGCCGAGGCGCGAGGGGACACCCTTGAAGTACCAGATGTGCGTGACAGGCGCGGCCAGCTCGATGTGGCCCATCCGCTCACGACGCACCTTGGCGCGAGTCACCTCGACGCCGCAGCGCTCACAGATGATGCCCTTGAAGCGGACACGCTTGTACTTGCCGCAGTAGCACTCCCAGTCCCGGGTCGGACCGAAGATCTTCTCGCAGAAGAGTCCGTCCTTTTCGGGCTTGAGGGTGCGGTAGTTGATGGTCTCGGGCTTCTTGACCTCGCCGTGGCTCCACTGACGGATGTCGTCAGCGGTGGCCAGACCGATCCGGAGCTCATCGAAGAAGTTGACGTCGAGCACTATGCGTCAATCCCTCTCAGGGTTGTAAGTCTTGGGGTCTGAAACGGGGGCCTGGGGGTCGGCGGGGCCCTGTGGGTGAGGGCCCCGCCGGACTCCCGTCAGACCTCTTCGACGCTGCTCGGCTCGCGCCGGGACAGGTCGATGCCGAGCTCCTCCGCTGCGCGGAAGACGTCCTCGTCGGTGTCACGCATCTCGATGGACATACCGTCGCTGGACAGCACCTCCACGTTCAGGCAGAGCGACTGCATCTCCTTGATGAGCACCTTGAAGGACTCGGGGATGCCGGGCTCGGGGATGTTCTCGCCCTTGACGATGGCCTCGTAGACCTTCACGCGGCCGGTGACGTCGTCGGACTTGATGGTCAGCAGCTCCTGGAGGGCGTACGCGGCGCCGTAAGCCTCCAGCGCCCACACCTCCATCTCACCGAAGCGCTGGCCACCGAACTGGGCCTTACCACCCAGCGGCTGCTGGGTGATCATGCTGTACGGGCCGGTCGAGCGGGCGTGCAGCTTGTCGTCGACCAGGTGGTGCAGCTTCAGGATGTACATGTAGCCGACTGAGATCGGGTCCGGGAACGGCTCACCGCTACGGCCGTCGAACAGCCGCGCCTTACCGGTCGGGAGCACCATGCGCTCGCCGTCGCGGTTCGGGATGGTGTGCTGCAGCAGACCCGCGAGCTCGTCCTCACGGGCACCGTCGAAGACCGGGGTCGCGACGTTGGTGCCCGGCTGGACCGAGTCGGCGCCGATCGCCTGGAGGCGCTGCGCCCACTCGTCCGCGAGGCCGGAGACGTCCCAGCCGCGGCTGGCGAGCCAGCCGAGGTGGATCTCCAGAACCTGTCCCGGGTTCATTCGGGACGGCACACCCAGCGGGTTGAGGATGATGTCGACGGGGGTCCCGTCCTCGAGGAACGGCATGTCCTCGATGGGCAGGATCTTGGAGATGACGCCCTTGTTGCCGTGACGGCCGGCGAGCTTGTCACCGTCGGTGATCTTGCGCTTCTGCGCCACGTACACGCGCACCAGCTGGTTCACACCGGGGGGAAGCTCGTCGCCCTCCTCGCGGTCGAAGACGCGGACGCCGATGACCTTGCCGATCTCGCCGTGCGGGACCTTCAGCGAGGTGTCACGGACCTCACGTGCCTTCTCACCGAAGATCGCGCGCAGCAGGCGCTCCTCCGGCGTCAGCTCGGTCTCACCCTTGGGCGTGACCTTGCCGACGAGGATGTCGCCGGCGACGACCTCGGCACCGATACGGATGATGCCGCGCTCGTCGAGGTCGGCGAGGACCTCCTCGGAGACGTTCGGGATGTCCCGGGTGATCTCCTCGGGGCCGAGCTTGGTGTCACGGGCGTCGACCTCGTGCTCCTCGATGTGGATCGAGGAGAGGACGTCGTCCTGCACGAGGCGCTGCGACAGGATGATCGCGTCCTCGTAGTTGTGACCCTCCCACGGCATGAACGCCACGAGCAGGTTCTTGCCCAGCGCCATCTCGCCGTTCTCGGTGGCCGGACCGTCGGCCAGGACCTGGCCCTCGATGATCCGGTCGCCCTCGTTGACGATGACCTTCTGGTTGACCGAGGTGCCCTGGTTGGAGCGGGCGAACTTGGCCAGGCGGTACGTGATGTACGTGCCGTCGTCGTTGGCGGTGGTGATGTAGTCCGCGGAGACCTCCTGGACCACACCCGCCTTCTCGGCCTTGACCACGTCACCGGCGTCGACGGCGGAGCGGTACTCCATGCCGGTGCCGACGAGCGGGGACTCGCTCTTGATGAGCGGGACGGCCTGACGCATCATGTTCGCGCCCATGAGGGCACGGTTGGCGTCGTCGTGCTCGAGGAACGGGATCATGGCGGTCGCGACCGACACCATCTGGCGCGGCGAGACGTCCATGTAGTCCACGTCGTCACCGGCGACGTAGTCGACCTCGCCGCCACGGCGGCGGACCAGGACGCGGTTCTCGGTGAAGCGCAGGTCGTCGTTGAGCGTGGCGTTGGCCTGCGCGATGACGAAGCGGTCCTCTTCGTCGGCCGTCAGGTAGTCCACCTCGTCGGTGACCTGACCGTCGACGACCTTGCGGTACGGCGTCTCCACGAAACCGAACGCGTTGACGCGGCCGTAGGAGGCGAGCGAACCGATCAGACCGATGTTCGGGCCTTCAGGGGTCTCAATGGGGCACATACGGCCGTAGTGAGACGGGTGCACGTCACGGACCTCGAAGCCGGCCCGCTCACGGGAGAGACCACCCGGGCCAAGAGCCGACAGACGGCGCTTGTGGGTGAGACCCGACAGCGGGTTGTTCTGGTCCATGAACTGCGACAGCTGGCTGGTGCCGAAGAACTCCTTGATGGAGGCGACGACCGGCCGGATGTTGATCAGGGTCTGCGGCGTGATCGCCTCGACGTCCTGGGTCGTCATGCGCTCACGGACGACGCGCTCCATACGAGCCAGACCCGTGCGGACCTGGTTCTGGATGAGCTCGCCGACGCTGCGCAGACGACGGTTGCCGAAGTGGTCGATGTCGTCCGTCTCGACAACGATCGTCTGACCGTTGTCCGCGGCCGTCTCGGTCTCGCCGGCGTGCAGCTTCACCAGGTACTTGATCGTCGAGATGACGTCCTCGACGGTCAGGATGCCCGCGTCGAGCGGAGCCTCCGCACCCAGCTTCTTGTTGACCTTGTAGCGGCCGACCTTGGCGAGGTCGTAGCGCTTCGGGTTGAAGTACAGGTTCTCCAGAAGCGTCTGCGCGGCCTCACGCGTGGGGGGCTCGCCCGGACGCAGCTTGCGGTAGATGTCGAGCAGCGCGTCGTCCTGGCCCTGGGTGTGGTCCTTCTCCAGGGTGGCGCGCATGGACTCGTACTCGCCGAACTCCTCCAGGATCTGCTCGGTCGTCCAGCCGAGAGCCTTGAGCAGAACGGTCACGGACTGCTTGCGCTTGCGGTCGATGCGGACACCGACCATGTCGCGCTTGTCGATCTCCATCTCCAGCCAGGCACCCCGGGACGGGATGATCTTGGCGGAGAAGATGTCCTTGTCGGACGTCTTGTCGATGGAGCTGTCGAAGTAGACACCGGGCGAACGGACCAGCTGCGACACCACGACACGCTCGGTGCCGTTGATGACGAAGGTGCCCTTGTGGGTCATGAGCGGGAAGTCACCCATGAAGACCGTCTGGGACTTGATCTCGCCGGTCTCGTTGTTGGTGAACTCAGCCGTCACGAAGAGCGGGGCGGCGTACGTGAAGTCGCGCTCCTTGCACTCGTCGATGCTGTTCTTCGGCGGCTCGAAACGGTGGTCGCGGAACGTCAGCGACATCGACCCGGAGAAGTCCTCGATCGGAGAGATCTCCTCGAAGATCTCCTCCAGACCGGACTTGGTGGGGACGTCCTGACCCGACTCCAGAGCCGCCTCGACCCGACTCTGCCAGGCGGTGTTGCCGAGCAGCCAGTCGAAGCTCTCGGTCTGCAGCGCGAGCAGGTTCGGAACCTCGAGGGGCTCCTTGATCTTTGCAAAAGAGATGCGCAGCGGGGCGGTGCTGGCGCCGTTGTTCGTATTCGCGGTCGAGGCAGTGCGCGAGGCGGCCAAGAGGGGGTCCTTCCGAGGGCTCGGACTCACTACGCGCGTACCGGCCCCTCACCGGGGCACAGAGACAGGGGTTTCCTTCTCCGACCAAAGAATGGCCAGGTCAGGGATCGTCCGGTCATCGGTGCTCAAGCGAGGGCATGCCCCTGGTGACGGGCAGGGGACAGCTAACAGGCAGCGCAAAGGGTCAGTGTAGCCACTTGGCACACTGATGTCCAGTGCGGGTTTTTCGCGACCCTCGTTGTTCTCAACGCCCTCGGCATGCTCGCCCTCAATGCACGTTGATACTGCCCTCTTCGTCGCCGATCCATGCCTCGGATTCGGATCCTTGTGACGACGCGTCCTGAGAATTGCGCGCTGCGTGCGGTTCGTCAAGGCCCCCATGCCCGAACCCAGGGGCTCCCGGAGACACGACGAAGATCACCATACCCCCCGCCGAAGCGGGCGCAAGGTAACCGTGGCCGCGCCCCCAGGAACGCCGAAGAGCGACCACCCGAATGGATGATCGCTCTTCGGTGCGACTGCGTTACAGCCTCAGGAGGCTGGTTTCAGCAAGCGCGACGGTCGTGTTCGACCGAAAGGTCTTACTTGACCTCGACGGAGGCGCCGGCGCCCTCGAGGGACTCCTTGGCCTTGTCCGCGGCCTCCTTGTTGACCTTCTCCAGAACCGGCTTCGGCGCACCGTCGACCAGGTCCTTGGCCTCCTTCAGGCCGAGGGACGTCAGCTCACGCACGACCTTGATGACCTGGATCTTCTTGTCGCCGGCGCCGGTGAGGACGACGTCGAACTCGTCCTTCTCCTCGACGGCCTCGGCGCCCGCACCGGCACCAGCGGCGCCGGCGACGACGACCGGGGCGGCAGCGGCGGCGGTGACGTCGAACTTGTCCTCGAAGGCCTTCACGAACTCGGAGAGCTCGATGAGGGTCATCTCCTCGAACTGCGCGAGCAGGTCTTCCTGGCTGAGCTTCGCCATGATGGCGGTCCTTCCACTAAATCGGCAGGTGCCGGGTGTACTGGGTGAGGCGGGCGTACGTCGGCCCGCTGTGGCCTCCGCGGTCAGGCTGCGGCGGCCAGTGTGCGAGCCGAATTACTCGGCACCGCCCTGCTCGGCCTGCTTGGCGCGGAGCGCGTCCACCGTGCGGACGAGCTTCGACGGCAGCGCCTGGAAGACGGAGGCAGCCTGGGACTGCTTCGCCTTGAAGGCACCGGCCAGCTTGCTGAGCAGAACCTCGCGGGACTCGAGGTCCGCAAGCTTCTTGATCTCGTCGGCGCTCAGCGCCTTACCCTCAAGGACACCGCCCTTGATGACGAGATTCGGGTTGTCCTTGGCGAAGTCACGGAGACCCTTCGCCGACTCCACCGGGTCACCGGTGACGAAGGCGACAGCCGTCGGACCGTTGAACAGGTCGTCCAGCGTCGTGATCCCGGCCTCGTTGGCCGCAATCTTGGTCAGCGTGTTCTTCACCACGGCGTACTGGGCGTTCTCACCGAGCGAACGACGCAGCGTCTTGAGCTGCGCCACGGTGAGACCGCGGTACTCGGTCAGCACGGCAGCGTTGGAGTTGCGGAACTGCTCCGTCAACTCGGCCACTGCGGCAGCCTTGTCGGGCCTCGCCATGAGCCTCGGCCTCCTTCCGGGTGATTCTGACCGCGCGGACCCGAAGGAGGACTGGGGAAAACGAAACGCCCCGGCGCAGGCGCACGGGGCGGACTCGACCGGTTGCACACACGTTGACGTACGCGCTCCGGGAGTCTTCCACTGTCACCTGCGCGGGTCGCCCGCATTTTCAGCGGATCCTTCGGCCACCGCGCCCTCTCACGAGCGCACGGCAACGACCAGCGGTCTTTGGCTTCTGTAGGAGAATACGGGACTCGGTCGCCGTCAAGCAAATCGGCCCCTACGGCCCTCAGCTCCCGTTCTTCTTCAGCGGCTTGCGCAGGTCCGCCGTGTCGTCGGCGCGAGGGGCGGGGACGGTCACCGGTCTGCCCTGATCGAGGAAGGTGAAGGTCAGGTCGAGTGCGCCGTGGCGGCCGAAGCCCTGGGTGCGGAGCTGCTTGACGCGGCCGTCGCCATCGACCCACACGTCCAGCGTGAGCTCGTCCACGCCCGCCTTCTCGTACTGGTCGAGGCTGTTCTCACGCCCGTCCCGGGTGGCCTTGTCCTTGACCTCCTTGAGGGAGGCCCGCAGCTCGTCGACCGTGGCCGTCCCCGCGTAGTGCGTCGTGTCGGCACCGTCGACCTTCTCGGAGCCGATCCGCCGCACGTCCTCGGCGGTGGTCAGGAAGGCGGCTTCCCGCGCCGGGTTGCGGCTGACCTGGTCGCGCAGACCGCCGACGTCCATGCGCAGGCCGCCGTGGGTGGTGAACTCGGCGTTCGGGCCGTAGCTGATCCAGTGCCGGCCCCCCATCTCCTCGACCATGTCGTCGGTCGCGCTGCCGTACAGCACCCCGTCGACCAGGCGCAGCTCGGTCTTGCCCTTCTGGTCCCCGCTCAGGTTGGCCGTCCTGAGACGCGCCGCCATCGGCTTCGTACGGACGGTCCCCTCGTCCGTTATCCGCCCCCGCTCCGGAAACCTTCCGGTCACCCGGTAGTGCAGGGATGTGACGTCTTCGGTCTTCTGCGCGGCCCGCGCGACGGCGTCGGCGGCGGACGCCCCCGCGGACTGCTCCGTGCCGGTTCCCGCTCCGCAGCCGGCGAGCAACAACACGACGGCAGGCAGGACGGCACGTACGGCAAGCCTCATCGATTCCCCCCGAGGAGCACATGGCTGATGCGTGGTCGGCGCACAGCAAGATCGGGAGCGTATCCCAGGCGGCCTGGACAGGCTTGCGAATTCAGCGGTCCGCCGAGTCCTTCAGCAGCTCCTTCAGATCCGCGGTGTCCCCCGCCGGAGGCTTCTCGACCGTGGCCTTCACGCCGTAGTCGCTGTAGTACGCGGTCTGGGTGAGCCGCCCCGTGCCCGTCCGGCCCTTCTCCACCTTCTTGACCAGCAGGTCCCGGCCGTCGACCCATATGTCCACGGTCTGTTCGCTGGCGCCGTCCCCCTGCACCGTCCCGGAGTAGTGCGTGGTGCGCTCGCCTCTCACCGTCTCCTCGCCGACCTTCCGTACGTCCGTGGAGGACAGCAGCCGCTTCACCGACGTGTGCGGCGCCGTGCCGCGCATCTGGTCCGCGAGATCGGCTCCCGAGCTGCCGGCGAGGTCGTCCAGGTCGTCGTAGGCGTACTTGATCCAGTGCTTGCCGCCGGTCTTCTCGGTGAAGGTGTCGCCTATGCGCGCGTAGTAGGCGTCGGGGAGGTAGCGGGCCTCCATCGACGTCGTGCCCAGGCGGCGCATCGTCTCCGCCGTCGTGCCGCCGGTGTACGTGATCGTCAGGGTGCCGGTGAGGCCGTCGCTCCAGCCGAGGGTGCCGTCGG
Source organism: Streptomyces sp. V4I8 (assembly GCF_041261225.1). GTDB lineage: Bacteria > Actinomycetota > Actinomycetes > Streptomycetales > Streptomycetaceae > Streptomyces. The sequence continues at coordinate 6,074,084 of NZ_JBGCCN010000001.1, read as the reverse complement.
CCTTCATGGACAGCGTGGAGCCCATGGTGGTCGTGGATCTGACGCGGGCGGACTCGGCCCGGTCGGTGGACCGCTCGACGGTGCGCAGGGCGGCCGTCACGGCGCGGGCGGGCGCGGTGCGGTCCGCCTCGTCAGGGCGGTCGGAGGAGGTGCAGGCGGCCAAGGCGGTCAGCGCGGTCAGCAGCGCGATCCAGAACGCCGACCGGCGCACCCTCGTACTCGTCATTCGTCCCCCCTGTGCGAATCCCGTGAATGCACGTTAACCCAGGGCACTGACAAAGCAGGGGGAGAGAAGGGAACGGGCCCCACACCCGGGAAGGGTGTGGGGCCCGCTTTCGAGCCTGGTGAGCCGGTGGCTCAGACCGCGGCCGGGTCCTCCTCGACGAGGAGGTTGCGGGTGCGGTTCGGGTCGACGGGGATGCCGGGGCCGATCGTGGTGCTGATCGCGGCCTTCTTGATGTAGCGACCCTTGGCGGCGGACGGCTTCAGACGGAGGATCTCCTCCAGCGCGGCGCCGTAGTTCTCCACCAGCTTGCTGTCGTCGAACGACGCCTTGCCGATGATGAAGTGCAGGTTCGAGTGCTTGTCGACGCGGAACTCGATCTTGCCGCCCTTGATGTCGGTGACGGCCTTGGCCACGTCGGGGGTGACGGTGCCGGTCTTCGGGTTCGGCATCAGACCACGCGGACCGAGCACGCGGCCGAGGCGGCCGACCTTGCCCATGAGGTCCGGAGTGGCGACGACGGCGTCGAAGTCCAGGCGGCCCTTCGAGACCTCGTCGATCAGCTCGTCGGCACCGACGATGTCGGCGCCCGCGGCACGCGCGGCCTCGGCACGGTCGCCGGTCGCGAAGACCAGGACCCGGGCGGTCTTACCGGTGCCGTGCGGAAGGTTCACGGTGCCACGGACCATCTGGTCGGCCTTACGCGGGTCGACACCCAGACGGAAGGCGACCTCGACGGTGCCGTCGAACTTGGTCGTGGACGTCTCCTTGGCGAGACGGACGGCCTCGAGCGGGGCGTAGAGCTTCTCCCGGTCGATCTTGGCGTCCGCAGCGCGGAGAGTCTTGCTGCGCTTGCTCACTACTGCTCCTGTGATTTCTAGGAGTTGTGGTCCGGGCCGAGCAGGCCCTGCCACTTACTTCTGCTTGGGGGTTGGAGGTCAGCCCTCGACCGTGATGCCCATGGAACGGGCGGTGCCGGCGATGATCTTCGCGGCGGCGTCCAGGTCGTTGGCGTTGAGGTCGGGCATCTTCGTGGTGGCGATCTCGCGGACCTGCGCCTCGGTGATCTTGGCGACCTTGGTCTTGTGCGGCTCGCCAGAGCCCTTCTCCACGCCCGCGGCCTTGAGGATCATCTTGGCGGCCGGCGGCGTCTTGGTGATGAAGGTGAAGGAACGGTCCTCGTAGACCGTGATCTCCACCGGGATGACCCAACCGCGCTGCGACTCGGTCGCGGCGTTGTAGGCCTTGCAGAACTCCATGATGTTGACGCCGTGCTGGCCCAGCGCGGGGCCGACCGGCGGGGCCGGGTTGGCTGCGCCGGCCTGGATCTGGAGCTTGATGAGCCCCGTGACCTTCTTCTTCTTGGGAGGCATGCTCTCTCCGGGTCCTTACTGAGAGGTTGAGTACCACCTGCGTCATTCGGATGAATCATCGGGCAGATGGCATACCGCACAACGATAGCCGCTGTGGTCGCAAGACATGAAATCGGCAGCTCAGGAGGACCACGGCGAGAAGGGTCGCCGTCCGCGCAGCACGGCACCGAGGGTGCCGAGACCGAAGATCAGCAGGATCACGGCAGGCAGGGAGAGCGCGGCGGTGATGAGGACGACATAGCCGAACCCGTCCTCCTCGGCCGCCACCGTGGGGTCCGCGGCCAGGTACCGGATGGTGATCGGCTTGCCGTCCCGCTCGATCTTCTGCTTGCCGGCGCGGGTGAGGGCGGGCAGATCGGCCTCGACCCGCCTGCCGTCGACCTCGAAGTCGACCCAGCAGCGCTGCCCCCAGCAGTTGGACCCCTCCGCGTGGAAGGTGCCGACCGCGCGGACGCCGTCCTGGACCTGCGCCACCCGCTGCCACTGGCTCGCGCCCACAGAGGCCGGGGCGATCGCGCAGAGCGCCGCCAGCAGCAGAAACACGACGGGCCAGCGGAAACGGCGAAGGCGCCCCGGACCGGATTCCTCCGGCGGGGCGCCCTCGCTGCGTATGTCGGCCAACTGGCTCAGTTCTTCTGGATCTGGTCGAAGGACAGCTCGACCGGCGTCTCGCGACCGAAGATCTCCACCAGGCCCTTGACCTTCTTCGAGTCGGCGTTGATCTCGTTGATGGTGGCCTGGAGCGTGGCGAACGGGCCGTCGGTGACGGTGACCGAGTCGCCGACCTCGAAGTCCAGCACCTGGACCTCGACCTTGCGCTGCGGAGCCGGCTTGCCCTCGGCCTCGGCGGCCTCGCGGGCGGCCTTCTCCTCGGCCTCCGGGGCGAGCATCTTGACGATCTCGTCCAGGGTCAGCGGGTACGGGTCGTAGGCGTTGCCCACGAAACCGGTGACACCGGGGGTGTTGCGGACGACGCCCCAGGACTCGTTGGTCAGATCCATGCGGACCAGGACGTAACCCGGCAGCTTGTTCTGCTTGATCGTCTTGCGGTCGCCGTTCTTGATCTGGACGACCTCTTCCTGCGGCACCTCGGCCTGGAAGATGTAGTCCTCGACGTTCAGCGAGACGGCGCGCTGCTCCAGGTTGGTCTTCACGCGGTTCTCGTAACCGGCGTAGGTGTGGATGACGTACCACTCGCCGGGCAGCGTGCGGAGCTCGTCGCGCAGGGCGGCGACGGGGTCGACCGGCTCGGCCGGCTCCTCCTCGGCGTCCTCTTCCTCGTCCTCGACGGACTCGACGTCACCGCCGGACTCGACGTCACCGCCGGACTCGACGTCACCGCCGGACTCGACGTCACCGCCGGACTCGACGTCACCGCCGGACTCGACGTCACCGCCGGACTCGACGTCACCGCCGGACTCGTCCTCGACGTGGAGGGCGGATTCCTCGGCGGGCTCACCCGCCTCGGCGTCGGCAGCCTCGACCTCGTCCAGGTCCTCGTCCGCGCCTTCGACGATGTCGAGCTCGTCTTCCACGGACTCGACGCCCTGCCCGTGTGGCTCGATGGCGTCGTTCACGTTCTGGTCAGACACGGTGGCTGCTTCTTCCTGGATACATAGGGGTGGAACATGCGAAAGGGGCGCCGGTAACCTCGGCGCCCTTCGCTCTTGGCTCAGCCAAAGACGTACTTGGCCGCGTGGTCGAGCCCATAGTCAATCACGGTCACCAGGCCGATCATGATGACGACGAAGATGATCACCACGGTGGTGTACGTCGTCAGCTGGTTGCGCGTCGGCCAGACGACCTTGCGGAGCTCCGCGATGATCTGGCGGTAGAAGAGCGCGAGTCGCTTCAGCGGGCCCTTCTTGGCGCGCTTGCCGCCCTTGCGGGCCTTCTTGGACTCCGGCGCCTCGTCCTGGGCATCAGGCATGTCGATGGAGCCCACGGCGTCCGTCACTCGTCCTCACCTGATTCCGGGTCGTGGCCGTGCCGCGCCCGGTTTGAGCCGCACGGCGGTGCATTGCTGTACGTACATGCGCACACATCCTGGCGAAGGTGTGTGTAGCAGGGCCGGAGGGACTTGAACCCCCAACCGCTGGTTTTGGAGACCAGTGCTCTACCAATTGAGCTACGACCCTTTGTGTGTCCCCCAACGTACCGCATCCGACCGAGTGCACGGTGTGCACCCTGTGACTGCGGGCCGCTGAAGGCCAACGAGGTGAGAGTGTACGTGGTCCTGGGCGCGTCGTCGAACAGAAAGCGCCCGTGGGAGGGTTGGCCGACGAAAGATCGGCCGAAGATCACCGGTCGCCGGACGCAAGATCCGCTGGCCGTGGCCCGGATCCGCACGGTTGTTCAGCTGATGTTCAGTCTGTGAAACCCCCGTGCCGGGCGCGTTTCCTGTCTGAAACGATGGGTCCCATGAGCGCTGCAACCCCTCCCACCGAGCGCCGGGTCTCCGCCCGAGTCGGCGCGATCTCCGAGTCCGCCACCCTCGCCGTGGACGCCAAGGCCAAGGCCCTCAAGGCCGCCGGGCGTCCGGTGATCGGCTTCGGCGCCGGTGAGCCCGACTTCCCGACCCCGGACTACATCGTCGAGGCCGCCATCGAGGCGTGCAAGAACCCGAAGTACCACCGCTACACCCCGGCCGGCGGTCTGCCCGAGCTGAAGGCCGCGATCGCCGCGAAGACGCTGCGCGACTCCGGCTACGAGCCCGACGTCTCGCAGATCCTGGTCACCAACGGCGGCAAGCAGGCCATCTACGAGGCCTTCGCCGCGATCCTCGACCCGGGCGACGAGGTCATCGTCCCGGCCCCGTACTGGACGACGTACCCGGAGTCGATCCGTCTCGCGGGCGGTGTCCCGGTCGAGGTCGTCGCCGACGAGACGACCGGCTACCGCGTCTCCGTGGAGCAGCTGGAGGCGGCCCGTACGGAGAAGACGAAGGTCGTCCTCTTCGTGTCGCCGTCCAACCCGACCGGCGCCGTCTACAGCGAGGCCGAGACCGAGGCGATCGGCCGCTGGGCCGTCGACAACGGCCTGTGGGTACTGACGGACGAGATCTACGAGCACCTGGTCTACGGCGAGGCCGCCGCGGTCTCCCTGCCGGGGCTGTTCCCCGAGCTGCGCGACAAGTGCATCGTGGTCAACGGTGTCGCCAAGACGTACGCCATGACGGGCTGGCGGGTCGGCTGGGTCATCGGCCCGAAGGACGTGGTGAAGGCCGCGACCAACCTCCAGTCGCACGCGACGTCCAACGTCTCGAACGTGGCGCAGGTGGCCGCGCTCGCCGCCGTCTCCGGTGACCTGGACGCGGTCGCGAAGATGGGCGAGGCCTTCGACCGCCGCCGCCGGACGATCGTGCGGATGCTCAACGAGATCAACGGCGTGCTCTGCCCGGAGCCCGAGGGCGCGTTCTACGCGTACCCGTCGGTGAAGGCCGTGCTCGGCAAGGAGATCCGCGGCAAGCGCCCGCAGAGCAGCGTCGAGCTGGCCGAGCTGATCCTGGAGGAGGCCGAGGTCGCGGTCGTCCCGGGCGAAGCGTTCGGCACGCCGGGCTATCTGCGGCTGTCGTACGCGCTCGGTGACGAGGACCTCGTCGAGGGCGTGAGCCGGATCCAGAAGCTGCTCGCGGAGGCCAGGGACTGACCACCCCCTCATGTGAGGAGGTGGTGGCGGGCCGTTCCCCTCGGGGAGCGGCCCGCTTTGTCGTTTCCGCGTGCGAGCAAGACCACGTTCGGGGAAAGCGCTACCGGGACGGGCGGGGCGTGCGGCAGGATCCTGGAATGGAGCGTGTACGTGATGTCTCTGAACTGCCGAAAGCCCATCTGCACCTGCACTTCACCGGCTCGATGCGGCCGGCGACCCTGCTGGAACTGGCCGACAAATACGGCGTGCGCCTGCCCGAGGCGCTGACGGACGCGCTGACCAGCGGGGAGCCGCCGAAGCTGCGGGCCACGGACGAGCGGGGCTGGTTCCGCTTCCAGCGCCTGTACGACGCGGCCCGGTCGTGCCTGCGGCAGCCGGAGGACATCCAGCGCCTGGTCAGAGAGGCCGCGGAGGAGGATCTGAACGACGGCTCCGGCTGGCTGGAGATCCAGGTCGACCCGACGTCGTACGCGCCCCGGCTGGGCGGTCTGATCCCGGCGCTGGAGATCATCCTGGACGCGGTGGAGACGGCGTCGCGGGACACCGGTCTCGGGATGCGCGTCCTGGTCGCCGCGAACCGTATGAAGCACCCTCTGGACGCCCGCACGCTGGCGCGCCTGGCGGTGCGGTACGCCGACCGGGGCGTGGTCGGCTTCGGGTTGTCGAACGACGAACGCCGGGGCATGGCAAGGGACTTCGACCGCGCCTTCCACATCGCCAGTGAGGGCGGCCTGCTGTCGGCCCCGCACGGCGGCGAGCTGACGGGCCCGTCCTCGGTCCGCGACTGCCTGGACGACCTGGACGCGAACCGGATCGGCCACGGGGTGCGGGCCGCCGAGGACCCGTGGCTGCTCAAGCGCCTCGCCGAGCGGGGCGTGACCTGCGAGGTGTGCCCCGCGTCGAACGTCGCCCTCGGCGTCTACGAGAAGCCCGAGGACGTCCCGCTGCGGACGCTGTACGAGGCGGGCGTCCCGATGGCCCTCGGCGCCGACGACCCCCTGCTCTTCGGCTCGCGGCTGGCCGCCCAGTACGACATCGCCCGCCACCACCATGGCTTCACGGACGCGGAGCTGGCGGAACTGGCCCGGCAGTCGGTGCGGGGGTCCGCGGCGCCGGAAGAGATGAAGGCGAAGCTGCTGGCGGCGGTGGACGACTGGCTCGCGTAGCAATGCGCGCGGTCGGCGGGCTCACTCGGCGATACCGGCCAGCAGCGTGCGGGCCAGGCGGGCGGCGAACTCGTCCACCGGCGGCCGTACGGCCTCCTTCGTCGCGTCGTAGGCGAACGCCCGCTGCGCGCAGGCGCCCATCAGCAGCGATGCCGCCGCGAACGTGTCCGCGTCGGTGCTGACCCGCCCCAGCTCCTGCTCGGCCCGCAGATAGGTGTCGAGTTCCTGGATCGGCACGTGCGGGCCCACCCCCATCTGCCGTACGGCGTCGTCGTGCCGCCGCTTGAGTTCGGTCTGGGCGTAGAGGGACGCGGCGATCGGGAAGCTCTGCTCGTAGAACAGCGCCGCCTGGCGGGCGATCTCAGTGAGGTTGTCCACGAGCGAGTGCCGCCCTGGCTCGGCGGCGAGGCTGCCGAGCAGGGGGCGGAGCGGGGGCAGCCGCTCGGTGAGCACGCTGATGAACAGTTCCTCCTTGCTGTCGAAGTGCTTGTACAGCGCCGCCTCGGAACATCCGGCCGCCCGTGCGATCTCCTTCGTCGTGGCCCGCGCCAGCCCGACCGTGCGCATCAACTCGTGTGCGGCGTCGAGGAGTCGGACCCGGGTCGGCTTGTTTTCCATGGGATGTCCAATCTCCCTTGACGGGTGGGTGAGTACTTACTCACTCTAGTGGGAGTGAGGGGTGAGTGAATACTCACCCACCCCTCACTCCCCTGCCCACTCACCACCTCATGCACGACGGGAGCCCTCCCATGAGAATCACCGTTTTTGGCGCCACCGGAGGCATAGGACAGGAGATCGTCCGTCAGGCCCTGGACGCCGGCCACGAGGTCACGGCCGTCGTACGGGATCCCGCGCGCCTCTCCCTCGCCGACGGCCACGGCCGGCTGGAGGTGTTCCGAGCGGATCTCACCGACCCCGGCGCTCTACGGGCGGCCGTCGCCGGACGGGACGCCGTGCTCTCCGGCCTCGGTGCCCGTAACCGCGGGGACGCGGGGGTCGCGGCACGGGTGACGGGTGTGGTGCTTGCGGCCCTGGAGGCCGAGGAGGTGCGGCGGCTGCTCGTGGTGAGCGCCGCGCCGGTCGGGGCCCGAGCCGGAGGGAGACGGGTTCCTGGACCGGGCCGTGCGTGGCGTCGTGTCGGCGGTCCTGAAGGACATCTACGGCGACCTGAGGGAGATGGAGGCGATGGTCGCCCGTAGCGCCACCGACTGGACCCTCGTCCGGCCTCCACGTCTGCAGGACAAGCCGCTCACCGGCGGGTACCGCGCCGTCGTGGGCGGGTTTCCGCCCAAGGGGCGCTTCATCGGGCGGGCGGATGTGGCGCACGCGATGCTGGGGATGGTCGGGGACGCGGCGACGGTGAATCAGGGGGTGGGAGTGGCCTACTGAGCCGTGCCTACAGGCTGACTCCGACCGTCACCGGCTCGTTGACCAGCGTGATGCCGAAGGTCTCACGGACGCCTGCGACGACCTCGCGGGCGAGGCCGAGGAGGTCCTCGGTGGTTGCCGCGCCGCGGTTGGTGAGGGCGAGGGTGTGCTTGGTGGAGATGCGGGCGGGGCCGGTGCCGTACCCCTTGGTGAAGCCCGCCTTGTCGATGAGCCAGGCCGCGGAGGTCTTGGTGTGGCCTTCCCCTGCGGGGTAGGCGGGCGGCTCCACGCCGTCGCCGAGGTGCTCACGCGCGCGCGCGTGGAACGCCGCGAACTGCTCGTCGGTGAGGATCGGGTTGGTGAAGAAGGAGCCGGCCGACCAGGTGTCGTGGTCCTCGGGGTCCAGGACCATGCCCTTCCCCGTACGCAGCTTCAGCACGGTCTCGCGAGCAGCGGCCAGGGGGACGCGGTCGCCGGGTTCGACGCCGAGGGCGCGGGCCGTCTCGGCGTACTTGATGGGGGCGGAGAGTCCGTCGGCGTCCTCCAGCCGGAAGCGGACGCGCAGGACGACGTAGCGCTCGGGGTCGGCCTTGAAGCGGCTGTGGCGGTAGGAGAACGCGCAGTCGGCGTTCGGGATGACGACGGTCTCGCCCGCGCGGCGGTCGTACGCGATCACCTCGGTGATCGTCGAGGAGACCTCCTGGCCGTAGGCGCCGACGTTCTGGATCGGCGTGGCGCCTGCGGAGCCAGGGATTCCGGCTAGGCACTCGACCCCGGCGAGGCCGGCCTCCACGGTCCGGGCGACGGCGTCGGTCCACACCTCGCCGGCGGCGAGTTCGAGGGTGGTGCCGTCCAGCTCGAAGCCCTTCGTGGCGATGACGAGCGCGGTGCCCGCGAAGCCCTTGTCGCCGATGACCAGGTTCGATCCGCCGCCGATGAGCAGCAACGGGGTCCCGTTGGCGTCCGCCTCGCGTACGACGTCGATGATCTCGGCGTCGGTGGTGGCGGTGACCAGGCGGGCGGCGGGGCCGCCCAGGCGGAAGCTGGTCAGGGGGGCGAGGGGGGCGTCGTGGAGTTCCTGCACGGGCTCAAGAGTACGAGACGGCACCGACAGCCCCGGCACCCATGGGGAACGCCGGGGCTCATGCGCGCACCACGCGCGCGTGCCGTTCACGTCAGACGCCGGAACGCCTCTGTCCAGTCGAGCGGAAGTTCATCGCTCGATGCCTGCCAGGTGGCGAACTTCGCGTCCCGCATCTGCGCGGACAGGCCCTGCGACGTCGGGGCATGGACGCCCGCGCGGGCGAAGGCCTTGAGCGCCGCGGGCGACTCCCATGCGGACAGCGTCCAGAAGGTCCGCTTGAACGGCTCGGCCTTCAAGGACGCCCCGTACGCTCCGGGCGCCCGGCTCACCTGCCGCCAGACACCCGGCGTACTGGCGAGGAAGCGGAGCGCTCCCCAGAGGGTGCGGGTCTCGAAACGTGAGGCGAAGACGTGCACCTCGGTGTGGCGTGGCGCGGGGTTCGGCACGGTCCAGGGAAGGGTGGGCATGACTGCTCCTCTTGGTCCGGGGTGTCAGCGGGAAGGTCAGCGGGAGGCCGTCTCCAGCACGTGCTCCGGCGCCTGCTCGGTCGGGCTCACGGCGCTGCCGCCACGCCGCCGGCCCGGGATCAGCAGGGCGGCGACGCCTGCGAGGGCTACCACCGCCGCGCCGGTGACCAGGGCGGGCCGCAGGCCGTCGACGAAGGTCTGGCCGGTCTCGTAGCCACCCTGCGCGGAGAAGATCGACCCCATGACCGCGATGCCGAGCGCACCGCCGACCTCGCGCAGGGCATTGTTGGCGCCGGAAGCGATGCCCTGTTCGGAGGCACGGACGCTGGACATGACCAGGTGGGAGGCCGGGGCGAAGAACAGGGCCATGCCGACGCCGCTGATGATCAGGCCGGGCAGCTGGGCGGCGTAAGAGACGTCGACGGTGACCACGGACGCCATGTAGGCGAGGCCGGCGGCCTGGAGGAAGAGTCCTGTGGCGACGACGGGTCGGCCGCCGATGCGGTCGGCGAGGATGCCGGCGATCGGCGCGACGAGCATCGGCATACCGGTCCAGGGCAGCATCCGCAGCCCCGCCTCGGTCGGCGAGTAACCGAGCACACCCTGCATGTACTGGCTGAGCAGGAAGATCGACCCGAACATACCGAGGAACATCAGCATGCTCGCGGCGTTGATCCCGGAGAACGCCCGGGAGCGGAACAGTCGCATCGGCAGCATCGGGTTCCTGGCCCGGGTGCTGTAGAGGACGAAGCCGACGAGCAGGGCACCTCCGGCGAACAGGCCGGTCAGGACCAGCCGCCCGGTCCAGCCGTCGGCTGGCCCGCGCACCAGGCCGTACACGATCCCGAACAGGCCCCCACTGGCGAGCAGGGTGCCGGGGATGTCGAGCGGGGAGCCGGTGCCGTACGACTCGGTCAGGCGCAGGCGGGCCAGCGGCAGCAGGGCGAGACCCAGCGGAACGTTCAGCCAGAAGATCCACTGCCAGGAGATGTGCTCGGTGAGGCTGCCGCCGATGAGCGGCCCGGACGCGACCGCGAGCCCGTTGACAGCACCCCAGATGCCGTACGCCATCCCGCGCTTGGCCGCGGGCACGGCCGCCGTCAGCAGGGTCAGCGTCAACGGCATCATGATCGCTGCGCCGACGCCCTGTACCGCTCGGGCGGCGATGAGGGAGTCGATGCCGGGCGCGAGAGCCGCGGCGGCGGACGCGCCGGTGAAGATCGCGATGCCGACGAGGAAGAGCCGGCGGCGGCCGAAGCGGTCCCCGAGCGCGGCGCCGAACATCAGCAGGACGGCGAAGGTGAGCGTATAGGCGCTGACCGTCCACTCCAGGTCGTGCAGCCCTCCGCCCAGGTCCTCACGGATGGAGGGCAGTGCGGTGGTGACGACGAGGTTGTCGAGTGCCGCCATGAACCCGGCGACGCTGGTGATGACGAGGGCCCAGACGGCCCCGCCGAGGCCGGTGGCCCGCCCGTTCAGTTCGGTCTGGTGTGACATCGCTCCCCCAGGGGTGATGCGTTCCGGTTCCTGTGGACGTTTGCACTAGGTAGTTATTGATCACTAACTTTTGAGGGCATGAAAGGGCGGGGCGAGCCCAGCTCCCCCACCCCTTACGGCCGCTCCTCACCCCGCTCCGGCGGCTCCAGCCCCGCCCAGATGCGGTGCCCGGGAGGAAATCCCATGGCCACCAGGCAGTTGATGAGCATGCCGTACGCCATGAAAGTCGTCGTCTCGTTGACGTCCGCCCCCAGCGGCAGATGAACGGTGTCCCACAGCCGCATCCACCCGGCGCGTACCGCCTCGCCGAACTCGTGGTCGCCCTCCTGTTCGGCGGCCGCCACGGCCAGGTACATCTGCATCTGCATCATCAGCCGCTCGGGCTGCTCCGAGACGACCTTCCGGTACGCGTCACCCATGGCATACAGGGCTTCCTCGCCCTCCAGCCCCTCGGAGGCTTCCGCGAACATCCGGATGGTGTCCTCCACGCAGCGCTCGGCCGCCGCCAGGAAGATCGCCTTCTTGCCCGGGAAGAGCCGGAAGAGATACGGCTGCGACACGCCGACCCGCTTGGCGATGACCTCGGTCGATGTGCCGTAGTAGCCGCCGCGAGCGAACTCGGTCATCGCCGCTCGAACGACGCTCTCGCGCCTCTCTTCTGCGCTCATCCTGGCCATGGAAGCAAGTTAGTACTCAATCACTAACTAAGTCAAGAGGCTGAAAATGTGTAAGGGGCGCTCCGCCATGGAGAACGCCCCTTACCTCACGGCACGCGCGTGCCGCTCACGTCAGCTGTACGACCGCCCGCGACATCCCGAGCACCTTCTGCCCGGCGCTCTTCACGAGCAGGTCCACGCGGACCTTGTTGTCGTCGAGCTTGGCCGCGACCTTGCCGCTGACCTCGATCGTGGCGCCCTGGTCGTCGTTCGGTACGACGACGGGCTTGGTGAAGCGGACGCCGTACTCGACGACCGCGGCCGGATCGCCGGCCCAGTCGGTGACCACGCGGATCGCCTCGGCCATGGTGAACATGCCGTGTGCGATGACGTCCGGCAGCCCGACCTCCTTGGCGAACTTCTCGTTCCAGTGGATCGGGTTGAAGTCACCGGAGGCGCCCGCGTACTGCACGAGTGTGGCGCGAGTCACGGGAAAGTTCTGGGCGGGCAGTTCGGTGCCGACCTCGACGTCACCGTACGCAATCTTCGCCGCCATCGCTCTCAGGCCTTCCCTTCTTCGGCGTCCAGCCCACGGGCCACGAGCTTCGTCCAGGCGGTCACGACGTGCTCCCCCGCCTCGTCGTGGACCTCGCCACGGACGTCCAGAATGTCGTTGCCCGCCATGGTCTTGACCGCCTCGATGGTCGAGGTGACGGTCAGCCGGTCGCCGGCGCGCACCGGGCGGGTGTACGCGAACTTCTGGTCGCCGTGCACGACACGGCTGTAGTCCAGGCCGAGCTGCGGGTCCTGGACGACCTGGCCCGCGGCCTTGAAAGTGATCGAGAAGACAAAGGTCGGCGGGGCGATCACATCGGGGTGGCCGAGTGCCTTGGCGGCCTCCGGGTCCGTGTACGCCGGGTTGGTGTCCCCCACCGCCTCCGCGAACTCACGGATCTTCTCCCGGCCCACCTCATAGGGGTCGGTGGGCGGGTAGCTCCGCCCCACGAAGGACTGGTCGAGCGCCATGGCTCGGCACCTCCTGCTGTCTGCTGCCGTTGACCTGCTGGTTCACCTGGGTCGGCCCAACCGACCGGTAACCGGGGCGGAAACGACGCGAGGCCGCCCCCCTACTGAGGGGGCGGCCTCGCGTACGAGCCTGATTTATCGCGTCTCGCGGTGCGCGGTGTGCGCGTTGCAACGCGGGCAGTGCTTCTTCATCTCAAGTCGGTCCGGGTTGTTACGCCGGTTCTTCTTGGTGATGTAGTTCCGCTCCTTGCACTCCACGCAGGCCAGCGTGATCTTCGGGCGGACGTCGGTGGCAGCCACGTGAGTGCTCCTTGACGAACGGATAGGACTGATTCAACGCATAAAAGAGTAGCCGATCGAAGGACCGACCCCACAATCGGCTACTGTCAGTAGCGGTGACCGGACTTGAACCGGTGACACAGCGATTATGAGCCGCTTGCTCTACCGACTGAGCTACACCGCTGTGATGCGATCGGAACCCGCCTTGCGGCGGGAACCTCCCACACCAGAGCCCCAATACGGAATCGAACCGTAGACCTTCTCCTTACCATGGAGACGCTCTACCGACTGAGCTATTGGGGCGAGCGATGAAGACATTACACGCTCGGCCGCCGTTCACCCAAATCCGTTTCGCGGCACCCCCCGAGAGCCGAACGGAGCACCCCACAGACGCCTCGCAGGCCACTGCGGCAGCGCGGGGGCGCGGCTCCGTTCGGCGGACCACACCGGTACGACTATTGCGCTCCTGCGCGCCAGTGCCGTATCGCCACCCTAGGCTCGACTCACTCTGCGTGATCTTGCCTCTGGAGCGCGATGCCCGACAGCCACCCCCAGCCGCCCCACTCGTCGTCCTCGTCGGGCTCGTCCGGACCGGCCGACCCGGGTGCACTGCTGCTCTGCGGGGCGCGGCTCACCGACGGCCGGACCGTGGACGTACGGCTGGGCGGCGGGCGCATCGAGGCGGTCGGCACCGCCGGGAGTCTGGCGGGGGACGGCACGCGCGCGTGCGGCACGCGTGTGGACCTCGGCGGCTATCTGCTCGTGCCGGCCCCGGCCGAACCGCACGCCCACGCCGACACCGCGCTCTCCGCCGACGAGGGCGGACCGGTCTCCTACGACCCCCAGGACGTCCAGCGCCGGGCCACCGAGGCCGCCCTGCTCCAGCTCGGGCACGGGGCGACCGCGCTGCGGGCACACGTGCGCGTGGGCGACGTCCAGGGGCTGGGCGCCCTGACCGCCGTACTGCAGGCACGGCGTTCCCTGCGCGGGCTCACCGAGTTGACGACGGTGGCGATGCCCCGGCTGCTGACCGGCGTGGCCGGCGCCGACGGGCTGGCGATGCTGCGGGACGCGCTGAAGATGGGCGCGTCGGTGGTCGGCGGGTGCCCGGATCTGGACCCGGATCCCACGGGTTACGTGGAGGCGGTCCTGGAGGTCGCCTCCGAGCACGGCTGCCCTGTCGATCTGCATACCGACGCCACGGATCCGGCGCGCCTGGCCCGCCTCGCCGCAATGGCCGGCGGACTGCGCCCCGGCGTGGCCCTCGGGCCCTGCGGCGGCCTGGGACGCCTGCCCGCCCAGACGGCCTCCCGTACCGCGGACCAGCTCGCCGCGGCCGGGGTGACGGTGGTGTGCCTGCCGCAGGGCGGTTGCGGGGGCGCGGAACGGCGCAGCACAGCGCCCGTACGGCTGCTGCGCGCCGCCGGCGTACGGGTCGCTGCCGGAAGCGGCGCCCTGAGGGACGTATCGAATCCGGTGGGACGCGGAGATCCGCTGGAGGCCGCCTACCTGCTGGCCTCACGCCACGGGCTGCGCCCCGAGGGCGCGTACGACGCCGTGAGCGCGTCGGCACGTGCGGTGCTGGGCCTGCCCGAGGTGCGGGTGGAGGCGGGCTTCCCGGCCGAGTTGCTGGCGGTGCGCGGGGACCGGCTGGCGGGGGCGCTGTCGCTGGCGTACAGCCGCATCGTGGTGCACCGGGGGCGCGTGGTGGCGCGGACCAGCGCGGTGCGGGAGTACTGCAACTCGGCCGTGGCGGCGGAGTTGGGGTTGCCGCGGCAGGGGCGGGGGGAGTTGTCCTGAGGGATGCGGGGGTAGGTGCGTGAGCGGGCTGTCCTGTGGTCCTGAGGTCCTGAGGGACGCGGGGCAGGTGCTTGAGGGTGGGGCGGGGAGCGGGTTGGGGCGCGCAAGTGGTGCGTGGGCAGTCCGCGCGCCCGGCGTCCGGCGTGAGAGGTGCGCCCGTGGAGGCGTGATGCCCGCGCCTGTGGCGATGTGAGGCGTGGCTGAAGTCGTGCGGCGGATGCGGCCGTCCGGGCGTACGGTCGGAGACATGCGCATTGTCATCGCTGGTGGTCATGGTCAGATCGCGCTGCGGCTGGAGACGCTGCTCGCCGCGCGCGGAGACGAGGTCGCGGGGATCATCCGGAAGGCCGAACAGAGCGACGATCTGCGGGAGGCCGGCGCCGAACCGATCGTGCTGGACCTGGAGTCGGCCTCCGTCGAGGAGGTCGCGGAACAGCTGCGGGGCGCGGACGCGGCGGTCTTCGCGGCCGGCGCCGGTCCGGGCAGCGGAACGGACCGCAAGGACACGGTGGACAAGGGCGCGGCGGTCCTGTTCGCGGACGCGGCGGTCCGGGCGGGCGTACGGCGCTTCCTGGTCGTGTCGTCCATGGGCGCGGATCCGGCGCACGAGGGTAGCGAGGTCTTCGACGTCTACCTGCGCGCCAAGGGCGGAGCCGACGAGTATGTGCGCGGCCTCGACGGCCTGGACTGGACGATCCTGCGCCCCGGCATGCTGACGAACGACGCCGGAACCGGTCTGGTGCGCCTGGAGGCTCACACCGGCCGCGGTCCCATCCCGCGCGACGATGTGGCCGCCGCACTCGCGGAGTTGCTCGACACCCCGGCCACGGCCGGTCTGACGCTCGAACTCATCAGCGGCTCGGCCCCGGTGTCGGTGGCGGTGAAGTCGGTGGCGGGGAACTGAAGATGGGCTCGGAGGGGGTTCCCGCCGCGCAGGAGGCGCTGTTGCGCCGCATGTACGAGGTCTTCTCGACGGACGAGCGAGAGCCCTTCATGGAGCGGTGCCTGGCACCCGACGTGGACTGGCCGAACGTCCTGGACGGGGTCCAGCTGCACGGGCGCGCGGCAGTACGCGCGTACTGGGCGCGGCAGTTCGCCGCCGGGCATCCCCTCGTCCGGCTGGAGGGACTCCGGCCGGACGCGGACGGCGAGGCTGTGGTGGCGACGGTACGACCCGGGATGTGCGACGCGTCCGGTGACCGGTGGGCGGAGGACACGGTCGAGCACGTGTACCGGTTCGACGGGGACGGGCTGGTGACGCGGATGGATGTGCGGACCCGGTCCTTGGGCGGTGCGGCCGCTTCGGGGTGAAGGCGAGATTCGGCGCGGGAGGACGGGACTCGACGCGGACGGGACTCGACGCGGGAAGGTTGCGGTGACTCGGTGGGTGGGGTGCGCGGTCCGGCTGGGCGCGTGGGGCTCGCCGTCCGGCTCGGTGGGTGAGGCTGGCGGTCCGGCTCGATGGGTGCTCAGAACAGCGGCAGCTGGCCGGGGAACTCGGGCACGACGTACCCGTCCAACGCGGGCTGCGCGGCCCCGAGTTGTGCCTGCCGCCGCGATCCGGGACAGGACACGAGTTCACCGTTCTCCCGCGCGCCGGGCGGATCGTGCCGGGCGAACCGACCGGCGGCGACTGCGATCTCACGACGGCACTCGGGGCAGTTTCTGCGGCGCATGGACATGGGATCAGTGTGCCCCGGGCCTGGCTTCGGAACGCGAAAACCCCTCCGCTCTACGTTTCCGCAGATCGGAGGGGTATCCCCAGTGTGGCGGCGCCAGGATTCGAACCTGGGAAGGCTGAGCCGGCAGATTTACAGTCTGCTCCCTTTGGCCGCTCGGGCACACCGCCGGGGTTTGCTGCCGTTCGAACCGCTTTTCGGCGGTGCTCCGTGGCAACGACGTAAACAATACCCGATGTGGAGGGGTGCTTCGCCACCCGATTGATCGCCGCCCGGGGGACGAGGGGTGGCTAGGCTTGTCCGGATGCGGTCCGGGTTCCGCCCCGGGCTCGGCGGCCACCCCCACGCCCGCCGATACGCACCCCACACGCACCCCGATACAAGGAGCCACAGGACATGGCCGACTCCAGTTTCGACATCGTCTCGAAGGTCGAGCGGCAGGAGGTCGACAACGCCCTCAACCAGGCCGCCAAGGAGATCTCACAGCGCTACGACTTCAAGGGCGTGGGTGCCTCGATCTCGTGGTCCGGTGAGAAGATCCTGATGGAGGCGAACTCCGAGGACCGGGTGAACGCTGTCCTCGACGTCTTCCAATCCAAGCTGATCAAGCGCGGGATCTCGCTGAAGGCCTTGGACGCGGGCGAGCCCCAGCTCTCGGGCAAGGAATACAAGATCTTCGCGTCGATCGAGGAGGGCATCTCCCAGGAGAACGCGAAGAAGGTGGCGAAGATCATTCGCGACGAGGGCCCGAAGGGCGTGAAGGCCCAGGTGCAGGGCGACGAGCTGCGGGTCAGCTCCAAGAGCCGGGACGACCTCCAGGCCGTGATCGCCCTGCTGAAGGGCAGGGACTTCGACTTCGCGCTGCAGTTCGTGAACTACCGGTGAGCCACTGATCCGACGCCGGCACCGGCTGTGCTTCGGTTCGGCTTCAGCTTCAGCTCGATGCCTGACGAGAAAGGGTGGGCACCCCAGGGTGCCCACCCTTCTCGCCTGCTGGCTGCGGTCCGGGGATGTGCTCGCCTCGCTCAGTTGCGTGAGTGGCCGAACAGCAGGCGGTAGGCGATCAGGAGCACCAGGGAGCCGCCGATCGCTGCGGCCCAGGTGGTGCCGTCGTAGAAGTCCTTGGTGATCGGGTGGTCCAGCCAGCGGGCCGATATCCAGCCACCGATGAACGCACCGGCGATGCCGATGACCGTGGTGCCGATGAAGCCGCCCGGGTCGCGGCCCGGCAGCAAGAACTTGGCGATGGCTCCGGCCAGCAGCCCCAGAATGATCCAGCTGATGATCGTCATGCCGTGAACCTGCCCTTCCGCGCTGTGCCTGCACTTTCCCGGCACTGTGATTTCGGGCGCGCTTGTTCGTGCTCTGTTGATGAACAGGACGTCACGGCGGCACCCCTCGGTTGCAGCAGTCAGTAGGGTTCCGGCCATGAAACGGTCCAGCCCCGCTCCCTCCGAGCTGCGGCGCACCCTCGGTGTCGGCGACGCCGTGGTCATCGGGCTCGGCTCGATGGTCGGGGCCGGAATCTTCGCCGCCCTGGGCCCCGCCGCCCGCGCGGCCGGATCCGGGCTGCTGCTCGGACTCGCGGTCGCGGCCCTGGTCGCCTACTGCAACGCCACGTCGTCGGCGCGACTGGCTGCCCTGTATCCGGCCTCGGGCGGCACGTATGTGTATGGGCGCGAGCGGCTCGGCGTGTTCTGGGGATATCTCGCGGGCTGGTCGTTCGTGGTCGGTAAGACGGCCTCCTGTGCGGCGATGGCGCTCACCGTGGGCGCGTACGTCTGGCCGGGACAGGCGCACGCGGTGGCGGTGGCGGCCGTGGTGGCGCTGACTGCGGTGAATTACGGCGGTATCCAGAAGTCCGCCTGGCTGACGCGGGCGATCGTGGCAGTGGTCCTGGCTGTCCTCGCTTCTGTGGTGGTCGTGTGTCTGGGATCCGGGCAGTCCGATGCCGGGCGCCTGGACGTCGGGGCCTCGGGCGGCGTGGACGGTGTGCTGCAGGCGGCGGGGCTGCTGTTCTTCGCGTTCGCGGGTTACGCGCGCATCGCGACCCTCGGTGAGGAGGTGCGGGACCCGGCGCGCACCATTCCCCGGGCGATTCCGCTGGCCCTGGGCATCGCGCTGACGGTGTACGTGTGTGTGGCGGTGGCTGTCCTTTCCGTGCTGGGGTCGGAGGGGCTCGGGCAGGCGGACGCGCCGCTGGCCGACGCGGTGCGGGCGGCCGGGGTGCCAGGGCTGGCGCCGGTGGTTCGGGTGGGCGCGGCCGTCGCGGCGTTGGGCTCTCTGCTCGCCCTGATCCTGGGCGTGTCACGGACGACGCTGGCCATGGCCCGCGACCGGCATCTGCCCAGCGCCCTGGCCGCCGTGCATCCGCGCTTCCAGGTGCCGCACCGGGCCGAATTGGCCGTGGGGGTGGTGGTCGCGGTCCTGGCCGCCACGGTGGACGTGCGGGGCGCGATCGGGTTCTCCTCCTTCGGCGTGCTGGCGTATTACGCGGTGGCCAATGCCGCGGCCTGGACTCTCGACTCGGCGGCGATTTCGCGAGTTGTGCCGGCGGTGGGACTTCTCGGGTGCGTGGTCCTCGCGTTCTCCCTTCCGGAGATCTCGGTTGTGGTGGGGGCGGGTGTGCTGGCGGTGGGTGTGGTCGCGTACGGCGTGCGGGAGTGGAGGGCGAAGCGGTCGGGTGACCGGGGGCTGTAGGCCGACGCACGCGCATGTGCCGCTGGCCACGGGGCTTGCGGCGGCGGGGGGAGGTGGTGGGGGCCGAAGCGGCTGGCGATCCGAGTGGCATGGCCTGTCCGCTCAGCGACCGTCGGGGCGCAGTCGGGCGGCCATCGTGTGCGCTCAACGGCCGTTGATCCACTCCACCGGACCGTCGGTCCATGCACCGACCGCCGATTCACGCCCGCTCAGGACACTCGTGCCGCGGCAGTGCGTATACGGAAGTCGGCCCAAGGGACCGGCTCCAGCTCCTCGTTCATCTCCTCGTACCAGCCCGTGCCGTCGAGCCAGGCGCGCAGCCAGTCCGTGAGGCTCGGGGCGTCCACGTACCACGCCTGGTCGGCGTCGTCGGCGTTCGGTTCGAAGAGCAGGACCGTGGCCTGAGGGCTGTGGCAGTCCACGCACGCGTACATCGCGCAGCCCCAGTGGGATATCGGCAGGACGCCCTCGGGCCAGGGCCAGTCGGGGTCCCTCTGGGCGTTCTCGCGGTTGGCGAGGTACTGCGTGACGGCGGCGGGCTCGCCGGCCGGAGGACTGTCGAGCAGGGGCAACAAGCCGTACTCCGGACCGAATCCGCCGTCACCTATGCGCAGGTAGAGGTCGGCGAGCAGCAAGGGCAGGCGGAAACCGAGCGCGGCCTCGGCACGGGCCAGGGTGGCCGCGTCCACGGGCTCGGGGAGAGAAGTCCAGCCCCACGGGCGGATGGTGCGGGCCTTGTCCGCCACCCTCGTCAGCAACTGCTCGTTCTCGGTCATGCGTTCATGATGCAAGCCGCCACTGACAATCGGTCCGGCCTGTGGATAACCGTGTGGCTGTGGAAAAGCGTGCGGCTTATGGCCCCCTCCCCCTGGGCCTCCTGCGCGCCGAAAGCTCCTACCAGCTCGACGCGAAAGGCTGGTTCGTCGACACGATCTCGCGGCCCAGCGGGAACAACGACACCGGGATCAGCTTGAAGTTGGCGATGCCGAACGGGATGCCGATGATCGTGACGCACAGGGCGAGGCCGGTGACGATGTGGCCGATCGTCAGCCACCAGCCGGCGAGGACCAGCCACAGGACGTTGCCTATGCAGGAGGGCGCTCCGGCGTCGCGACGCTCGACCGTGGTGTACCCGAAGGGCCACAGGGCGTAGACACCGATGCGGAAGGCCGCGATGCCGAACGGGATGCCGATGATGGTGATGCAGAGGAGGAGGCCCGCGAGCATGTAGCCGAGGAACAGCCAGAAGCCGCTCAGGACGAGCCAGATGACGTTGAGGATGGTCTTCACTGTGGGGGGCCTGCCATCTTTTCGAGCCGGGCGATACGGTCCGCCATCGGCGGGTGGGTGGAGAACATTTTGGAGAACCCCTGCCCCGGGCGGAAGGGGTTCGCGATCATCATGTGGCTGGCGGTCTCGATGCGGGGCTCGGGGGGCAGCGGGAGCTGCTTGGTGCCGAGTTCGAGCTTGCGCAGGGCACTGGCGAGGGCGAGCGGATCGCCGGTGAGCTGGGCGCCGGACGCGTCGGCCTCGTACTCCCGGGACCGGCTGATGGCCAGCTGGATGAGCGTGGCGGCGAGCGGGCCGAGGATCATGATCAGCAGCATGCCGAGGATGCCGGGACCGTCGTCGTCATCTGAGCGGCCGATCGGGATCAGCCAGGCGAAGTTGACGAGGAACATGATCACGGAGGCGAGTGCGCCGGCGACCGACGAGATCAGGATGTCGCGGTTGTAGACGTGGCTCAACTCGTGGCCGATGACACCCCGCAGCTCGCGTTCGTCGAGGATGCGCAGGATGCCTTCCGTGCAGCACACGGCGGCGTTGCGCGGGTTGCGGCCCGTCGCGAACGCGTTCGGCGCCTCCGTCGGTGAGATGTAGAGGCGGGGCATGGGCTGTCGGGCCTGGGTGGAGAGTTCGCGGACCATGCGGTACAGGGCCGGGGCCTCGAACTCGCTGACCGGGCGGGCGCGCATCGCACGCAGCGCCAGCTTGTCGCTGTTCCAATACGCGTACGCGTTCGTGCCCAGCGCGATCAGGACCGCGACGACGAGCCCCATCCGGCCGAAGAAGCTGCCGATGACGATGATGACTGCGGACAGTCCCCCGAGGAGGACTGCGGTCCTGAGCCCGTTGTGCCGGCGGTGCACGGTACGCCCTCCAAGTGGTGCGGCAGGGGAACCCTTTGCTGGTCGATCTCCGATGCCACTGGTGCCGTGATGTCACGTCCAGTGGACCCTTCTGTACTGGTCAACGCCAGGCGAGGGCCACGGGTTCCCTGGTGCGTCCGGCGGCGGGCGTGGGCCGACCGGGTGAAGGCGCCGGCGTGCGGCTGGGCACGCGTGGAGGCGGAGTGCCTCACGCGCGCGTGCGGAGTGCGCCGGGGCCCAGAAGAGGCCGGGTCAGAAGAGGCCGGTATCGGCGAACCGCAGGATCAGCTGGGGGGCTCCGGACAGCGCGATGGCGACGACTCCGGTGAGGGCCAGCGAGGCCGTCAGCGGCGCGGGGACGAGGTGCCTGACGGCCTCGCCCTCGGGGGCGCGGAACAGCAGGGCCGTCCACTGGAGGTAGTAGAACAGCGCGATCACGACGTTGACGGCCATGACCACGGCCAGCCAGCCCAGGCCCGCGTCGACGGCGGCGGAGAAGACGGTGACCTTGGCGAAGAGGCCGATGATGCCCGGCGGGAGTCCGGCGAGGCAGAGCAGAAAGAAGGCCATGATCAGGGCGGACAAGGGGTTCCGCGCGTACAGGCCGCGGTAGTCGCTGATCCGGTTGAGGGGCTTCGTACGGCTGACAAGTGCGGCCACCGCGAAGGCTCCGAGGTTCACGGCGGCGTACATGAGGGCGTAGGCGACGGTGGAGCCGATGGACCGCTCGGCGTCGTCGGAGTACGCGGCGGCGGCGATCGGCACCAGGAGGTAGCCGGCCTGGCCCACGGAGGACCAGGCGAGCAGGCGAACCGCGCTGTACGCGCGCGTGGCCTGCTGTCGCAGTGCGCCGACGTTGCCGACGGTCATGGTGAGGGCGGCCAGCGCCGCGAGGGCCGGGCCCCAGACGTCGGCGTACGACGGTAGGGCGATGACCGTGACGAGGATCAGGCCGGTGAAGCCGACCGCCTTGCCGACGACCGACAGATAGGCGGCGACCGGGAGGGGCGCGCCCACGTAGGTGTCCGGCACCCAGAAGTGGAAGGGGACGGCGGCCGTCTTGAAGGCGAAGCCGACCAGGGTGAGGACGACTCCGGTCTGGGCCAGGGTCTGGAGCTGTCCGTCGACGTTCTGGATCCGGTCGGCGATCTGGGTGAGGTAGAGGGTGCCCGTGGAGGCGTACACGAAGCTGATGCCCATGAGGCTGACGGCGGTCGCGGTGACCGAGGACAGGAAGAACTTCAGGGCCGCTTCGGAGGACTTGCGATCGCCATGGCGGAGACCGACGAGCGCGAAGGCCGGGAGGGAGGCGACTTCGAGGGCGACGATGAGGGTCGCCAGGTCTCGGGAGGCCGGCAGCAGGGCGGCTCCGGCGGCGGAGGAGAGCAGCAGGAACCAGAACTCCCCTTCGGGGAGTTCCTTGTTGGCGTCCTTGAGGGCGGTGACCGACAGGAGGGCCGCGAGGAGTGCGCCGCCGAGGACCAGGAACTGGATGACGAGGGTGAACCGGTCTGCCGTATAGCTGCAGACGCCGGCATCGCCTGTCAGGCAGAAGGTGGAGCGGTCGCCGTCGAGGAGGGGGATGAGCAGGAGCAACGAGGCGGCCAGGCCGGTCACGGACGTCCAGCCGAGCAGGGCTTTCTTCTTCTCTCCGACGAACAGGTCGGCGACGAGGACCACGAGTCCGACGAGCGCCGCGACGGTGGGCGGCGCGACGGCGAGCCAGTCGACGGACTGGACCACCGACTCGGCCAGGGGCTGGGCCAGGGAGCTCATCGGGTGCCTCCTGCGAGGAGCTGCTGCACGGCCGGGTCGGTGAGGCCGAGGAGGGTCTTGGGCCACAGTCCGGCGACGACGGTGAGGGCGACGAGCGGGGTCCAGGCCGCGAACTCGTATGTCTGGACGTCGGCGATCTTCGGGGCGTCCTGCGGTGTGGCGCCCATGCAGACTCGGCGGACCACGACGAGCAGGTAAGCGGCGGTGAGCAGGGTGCCGAAGGCGCCGATCGCCATGAAGGTGAGGAAGGCCGGGCGGCTGAGGCCGGCGGCGGGCTCGAACGCGCCGAACAGCGCGAGCATCTCGCCCCAGAACCCTGCGAGGCCCGGCAGCCCGAGGGAGGCGACCGCGGCGAACGCGAGCAGGCCGCCGAGGCGCGGTGCCTTGCCGTAGAGCGCGGCGCCGGTCTGCTCGGCGAGGGCGTCGAGGTCGGTGGTGCCAGTGCGGTCCTTCAGCGCGCCGACCAGGAAGAAGAGGAGGCCGGTGATGAGGCCGTGGGCGATGTTGGCGAACAGGGCGCCGTTCACGCCGGTCGGGGTCATCGTCGCGATGCCGAGGAGGACGAAGCCCATGTGGCCTACGGAGGAGTAGGCGATGAGGCGCTTGAGGTCGCCTTTCGCGCCCTGCTTGGCGAGGGCGAGGCAGGCCAGGGATCCGTAGATGATCCCGACGACGGCGAAGGCGGCGAGGTACGGCGCGAAGTCGGCGAAGCCGTCGGGAGCGATCGGCAGGAGGATTCGGACGAAACCGTACGTGCCCATCTTCAGCAGCACACCGGCCAGCAGGACCGAACCGACGGTCGGCGCGGCGGTGTGGGCGTCGGGCAGCCAGCTGTGCAGCGGCCACATCGGCGTCTTGACCGCGAGCCCGATCCCGATTGCCAAAACGGCGATGACCTGCACGGATGCGGACAGCGACCGGCCGTTGTCAGTGGCGAGTGCCACCATGTCGAATGTGCCCGCCTTGATTCCGATCAGGAGCAGGCCGAGCAGCATGACGACGGAACCGAGCAGCGTGAAGAGGATGAACTTCCAGGCGGCCTCGGCCCGGCCCTCGCCGCCCCAGCGGGCGATGAGGAAGTACATCGGGATGAGGACCATCTCGAAGGCGAGGAAGAAGAGGAGCAGGTCCAGCACGGCGAAGCTGGCGAGGGTGCCGGACTCCAGGACTAGCAGCAGTGCGACGAACGCCTTCGGGGTCGGGCCCGAAGGCATCTTGAAGTACGAGTAGAGCGCGCAGAGGAAGGTCAGCAGCGCGGTCAGGACGAGAAGGGGTAGGGAGATGCCGTCGATGCCGAGGTGGATACGCACGTCGAGTGCGGGGATCCAGCTGATGTCCGTGCTGGCCTGCATCTTCGACGGCTGGTCGTGGTCGAAGCCGAGCGCCAGGACGATCGCGGCGATCAGGACCGCACCGGTGACGGTGACACCGTGCCGGAGCACGGCCTGGTCGGGCGACTTCCCCTTCAGCCCGGGCGGGGCGGGCAGGAGAGCGGCGGCGGCACCGAGGAGAGGGCCGACGACGACGAACGCCAGAAGAAACTGCATCACGGACTCGCTGATATCGATCACGCCTGCTCACGCTCCCGTGGCGACGAGGACGGCGGCGACCGCGAGGACGACGGTGCCGGCGAGCAGCGCGCTCACATAGGTCTGCACATTGCCGGTCTGGGCGCGCCGTACGGCGACGCCGAGCCAGCGGGGTAGCGCACCCGCCCCACGGACGTAGGTGTCGACGACCTCGCGGTCGAGGAACCGGACGAGACTCGCCCCGGCCTGGACCGGGCGGACGAACAGCGCCCGGTAGACGGCGTCGAGGTGGAAGCCGACGGCGGCATGGCGGTGCAGCGGGCCGAGCAGCAGCCGGCCCGGGTCCGCCGGGTCGGGTGCGTAGGCCACTCCCCCGTACACGGGCGCGTGGCTGGCGATGGCCTCGGCCTCGACCTGGGCGGCGTCCCCCTCGGGGTGGGCCGCGACCGCACCCAGCGGGACGCGCGCCGCCAGGGCCGTGGTGTGGCGCCAGGCCGCGTAGGTGATGATGCCGCCGACCAGGGCCACGCCCGTGCCGAGGACGGAGGTGGTGAGGGTCGGGGCGAGGTCGCGGCCGTCGAACCAGTCGGGGAGCACGCGGTAGGCGAGGGCGCCGACGGCGAGGGACGGGACAGCGAGCACCCACAGCACCACGGTCATCGTCAGCGGCTGCCTGCCGTGGTCGGGGGCCTCGGCGCCCCGGCCGTGGAAGGCCAGGAGCCACAACCGCATCGCGTAGGCGGCGGTGAGCAGGGCCGTGAGCAGGCCGGCGACGAGGACGACCCAGCCGGAGGCGCCCGGGACGCGCTCGGCGTGGCCGGCGGCTGCGTGCTCGGCGGCGCCGAGGACGGACTCCTTGGAGAAGAAGCCGCTGAACGGCGGGATCGCGGCGAGCGCGAGGAGCGCCACGGTCATCGTCCAGTAGGCGTCGGGGACGCGGTCGCGCAGATGGGTCATGCGGGACATGGCGGCCAGCGAGTTGGTGCCGGCGGCGTGGATGATCACGCCGGCCGCGAGGAACAGCAGCGCCTTGAAGGCGCCGTGCGAGAGGAGGTGGAAGACGGCGGCACCGCGGTCGGCGACAGCGAGCGCACCGGTCATGTAGCCGAGCTGGCCGATCGTCGAGTAGGCGAGGACGCGCTTGATGTCGTCCTGGGCGAGCGCGGCCAGGCCCGAGCCGATCATCGTGACGGCGGCCATCACGGCGAGGACGATCATCGCGGCCTGGGAGGCCTCGAAGACCGGGAGGAGACGGGCGATGAAGTAGACACCGGCGGCGACCATGGTCGCGGCATGGATCAGCGCGGAGACGGGCGTCGGGCCCGCCATCGCGTCGGGGAGCCAGGTGTGCAGCGGGAACTGCGCCGACTTGCCCGCCACGCCGGCCAGGAGCAGCAGGGCGATCAGCGTCGGATGGTCGAGTCCGCCGCTCGCGACGGTGCCGAGGATCTTCGTGATGCGGAAGGAACCGGCGTCGGTGGCCAGCGCGAACAGTCCGATGAGGAAGGGGACGTCACCGAGCTTGGTCACCAGGAAGGCCTTGATGGAGGCGGCGCGGGCCTCCGGGGTCTCCCAGTAGTGGCCGACCAGGAAGTACGAGCAGATGCCCATGATCTCCCAGCCGACCAGCAGCACCATCAGGTCGCCGGAGTAGACGACGAGCAGCATCGCGGAGGTGAAAAGGGAGACGAGCGCGGCGTACGAGGGGTAGCGCGGGTCCTCGCGCAGGTAACCCGTGGAGTAGATCTGCACGCAGGTGGCGACGACGCCGACGAGTACGGCGACGAGGGCGGCGAAGCCGTCGATGTGCAGGGCGAGTTCGATCGGGACCGAACCGGTGGGCGTGAGCTCGGTGGCGGCGTTGATCGCCTGGTCGCCGCCCTGGCGCACGGCGACCACCGCGGCGAGCACGAGGGACGCGAGCGCCGGCAGTACGGCGAACGGGCGGACGAAGCCGGGGGCCGTACGGCCCAGGAGCAGGCCGGCCGCGGCGCCCAGGAACGGCAGGAGGGGGACGAGGACGGCGAGGGTGGTCGTGGTCACGCGGTGGCCTCAGCCTTCTCGGCCTGCGCGGCCGTGGAGGCGTCGCGGTCGGGGCCGTCGGTTTCGTGACCCTCGGCGGTGTCGCGGAGCTTGTCGATGTCCGAGGTACCGCGGTTGCGGTGGACGGCGAGGACGATCGCCAGGCCGATGCCGATCTCGGCGGCGGCGATGGTGATCGTAAACAGGGTCAGGGCCTGGCCGGAGTGCAGGGTCTCCTCGGCGGCCTTGCTGAGCCAGACGTCGAAGGCGACCAGGTTGAGGTTGACGGCGTTGAGCATCAGCTCGACCGACATCAGGACCAGGATCGCGTTGCGGCGGGCGAGGACGCCGTACAGGCCGGTGCAGAAGAGGAGGGCGGAGAGTACGGCGGGGTAGGCGAGGTGCATCAGCGGGCGCCTTCCTGCTCGGTCGGCTCAGTTCCCTCGGACGACCCATTTCGCCGGATCGGGTGATTGCGGGAATCCGGGGCGGATGGGGAACTCCCGGTCTTGGCCCGGGAGTTCATAGGGGGAGAGCTCGACTCCGCCTTCGCCTTGCGGGACAGGACGATCGCGCCGACCAGGGCGGCAAGGAGGAGGACGGAGAGGGCCTCGAAGGGGAGGACCCAGTTCTGGAAGAGGCTTTCGCCGGTGGCCCTGGTGGAGCCGGCGGCGGGCCCGTCGAGGTCGATCCAGGTCGTGCGGAAGGCGTCGACGACCACCCAGACCAGGGTGGCCGCGGAGGCCAGGGCCACGGTGAGGGCGGCCCAGCGGTTGCCGGAGTCGGCGTCCGGGGAGCGGCCGATGGGGGCCCTGGTGAGCATCAGACCGAACAGAAGGAGGACGACGACGGAACCGACGTAGATGAGGACCTGCACCCAGGCGATGAACTCGGCGGTGAGCAGGAGGTACTCGACGGCGAGGCCGCCGAGCGTGACCACCAGCCACAGGGCGGCGTGCACCAGCTGCCGGGTGGTGACGGTGACCAGGGCGGCGCCGAAGGTGACCAGGCCGACGAGGAGGAAGACGATCTCGACGCCGGTCGGGGAGAGAAAGCCGTGTGTGTCGGCGGCCGTGGTCAGCGCGGCGTGGGTGGGACTCACGACTCGCCCTCCTGCGGCTCGGTCGGCTCTTTCGGCTCGGCCTGGGCGGCCGCCAGCTTCTCGGCGGTCTTGCGGGCGGCGGCGATCTCCTTGGGCTCCTCCGCGCCGGGGTCGAGGGCGGGCGGGGCCGGGACGGTCCACATCCACTCGCGGAGCTTGTCGCGCTCGTGGGTGAGGTCGCGGATGTCGGTCTCGGCGTACTCGAACTCCGGGGACCAGAACAGGGCGTCGAAAGGACACACCTCGATGCAGATACCGCAGTACATGCACAGGGAGAAGTCGATGGCGAAGCGGTCGAGGACGTTGCGGCTGCGTTCGCGGCCGCCTGGGGTCGCTGCCGGGACCGTCTCCTTGTGGGAGTCGATGTAGATGCACCAGTCGGGGCACTCACGGGCGCACAGCATGCAGACCGTGCAGTTCTCCTCGAACAGGCCGATCACGCCGCGGGTGCGGGGCGCGAGGTCGGGCTGGGTGTCCGGGTACTGCGCGGTGACGGACTTCCTCGTCATCGTGCGGAGGGTGACGGCCAGGCCCTTGGCGAGGCCGGAGCCGGGGATGGGGGCCATGGTTACTGGATCACCACCTTGACGACGCCGGTGAGGGCGATCTGGGCGAGGGAGAGGGGGACGAGGAGGGTCCAGGAGAGCTTCTGGAGCTGGTCCTCACGCAGACGGGGATAGGTCACGCGGAGCCAGATCACGATGAAGGCGAGGACGGCCGTCTTGAGCAGGGTCCAGACCCAGCCCAGGCCGTCGGCGCCCCAGGGGCCGTGCCAGCCGCCCAGGAAGAGGACGGTGGTCAGGCCGCACAGGACGACGATTCCGGCGTACTCGGCGAGGAGGAAGAGAGCGAAACGGAGGCCGGTGTACTCGGTGTAGGCACCGAAGATGATCTCCGAGTCGGCGACGGGCATGTCGAAGGGCGGGCGTTGGAGCTCGGCGAGTCCGGCGACGAAGAAGACGATCGCGCCGACGATCTGCCAGGGCAGCCACCACCACTCGAAGGCATCGAGGATGCCGGGGAGGGAGACGGTGCCGGCCGCCATGGCCACGGAGGCGGCGGTGAGCAGCATCGGGAGTTCGTAGGCCAGGAGCTGGGCGGCGGTGCGGAGGCCTCCGAGGAGGGAGAACTTGTTGGCGGAGGCCCAGCCGGCCATGAGCGAGCCGAGGACGCCCACGCCCATGACCGCCAGGACGAAGAAGATGCCCGCGTCGATGACCTCCCCGACCGCGCCCTCGCCCGGGCCGATGGGGATGGCGAGGAGGACGAGCAGATAGGGGAGGAGGGCCACCGCGGGGGCGAGCTGGAAGATACGGCGGTCCGCGCCCGTCGGGACGATGTCCTCCTTCTGCGCGAACTTCACGCCGTCGGCGACGAGCTGGGCCCAGCCGTGGAAGCCGCCCGCGTACATCGGGCCGAGGCGGCCCTGCATATGGGCCATGACCTTGTGCTCGGTCTGGCCGATGAGCAGGGGGAAGGTGAGGAAGACGACGAAGACGATCAGGAGTCGCAGGGTGACGTCCAGCGCGTCGTTCACTGCGGGCCTCCTGCGGGGTCTGTGCGATCGCTGTGATCGGTGGGGTCGGTTGGCTCTGTGGGGTCGTCGGTGGAGTCTGCGGTGTCACCGCGCTCGTCGGTGGTGGCCTCGTCAGTGGTGGCCTCACCGGGCTCGGGACGGCCGGGCTGGTCGGGGGCCGACGCGGGCTGCGGCTCGGGCTCGTCGAAGGCGGGGCGGGCGTGGTGCCAGGGGGCGTCCGGGCTTCGGGGGGCTGTGGGGGGTGTCGGAGCTGCCTCTGACGCGGCCGCCTCTGACGCAGCAGCATCTGACGCAGGTGTGCCGGACGGAGTCGTGTCCGGTGTCGGCGGCGCCTCGGAAGTCGGCCTCTGGCTTGCGGAGCCGTCCGAGGCGCTGCGTGAGCGGCGGGGGCCGGCCGGGGCGGTGCCCGTTCCCGGGCGCTGCGATGCCGAGCCTTCGCTCGCGCTGCGTGTCCGCCGAGCGGGCGGGGTGGAGGTCGCTGCCGTCTGCGGCCCGTCCCCCGCTCCCTCGCTCGTCGTGTCCGTCGGCGCCTCGGCCCGCTGGCTCGCCGAGCCCTGGCCGGCGCTCCTCGAACGCCGAGGTGTGGTCGGCGGCGTGCCGGTGCCCGCCGGAGACGCGCCCGCCTCCGTCGGGGGCTCGGCCGCTCCTGCGGCGGCCGTCCGGCCCGCTGAACCGTCTGCGGCCGAAGCCGCTCCCTGCCCGCTGACCGCCCCTTGCTGGCTGACCGACCCTTCCGACGCCGTACGCGCCCGCCGCGTCGCACCCGCGCCGGACGCCGGAGCAGTGCCCGCAGCCGGGGCCTCCGCCTGGCTGGCCGAGCCCTCCGCTGCCGTACGGGCACGCCGTACTGGGCGTTCTCCCGCTGCCCTGGCCGGGCGTTCTCCCGCCGCGCGCCCCGCGCCTCTGGCCGGGCGGGCCGGGGCGGGGGGGAGCTGGCCCTTCAGGGGGCCCCATTCGTTCGGGTCGGGGACGCCGGGGGGCAGCATCTGGCGGCGCTTGGGGCCGCCGTGTTCGGACTCGCCGGGTTCCTTGGCGCCGGGCCAGGCCTTGGCGACGCGGGCTGCCAGGACGAAGTCCTTGCGGAGGGGGTGGCCCTCGAAGTTGTCCGGGAGGAGGAGGTGGTCCAGGGCGGGGTGGTCGGCGAACAGGACGCCGAACATCTCGTGCGTCTCGCGTTCGTGCCAGGCGGCGCCCGCGTACACGCCGACCGCCGAGGGCAGCGTGGGCGCCTCGTGCGGGACGGTCGTACGGACCAGCAGGCGTCGTACCGGAGACAGGGCGGCGACGTGGGCGGCGACGCGGAAGCCCGTGCCGGGTTCATCGACCGCGCTCAGCCAGTCGAAGTAGGTGCAGCCCAGTTCGTCGCGGGCGGCCTCCAGGGCCGTGAGCCAGGACGTGGAAGGCACGTCGACCGTGAGGACCTCGTACGACTCCTCGGCGGTGGCCTCCGGGCCGAAGAGGTCCTCGACGGGGGCGGGCAGCCAACCGGTCGTCGTCATCGGTCGCCCTCCCCCGCGCCCGTGCCCCTCACGCCACCGGGGCCCGGCGCCTCCGGAGCGCTGACCAGACCGCTCTGGAGCGCCGCCGCGGAGGGGCGCGCCGTCCCGCTGCCGTACCGCTCGCCCAGCGACTCCCGGGCGATCTTCTCCTGGAGCTTCAGGATTCCCTGGAGCAGCGCCTCGGGGCGGGGCGGGCAGCCGGGGACGTACACGTCCACCGGGATGATCTGGTCGACGCCCTTGGTGACGGAGTAGGAGTCCCAGTAGGGGCCGCCGCAGTTGGAGCAGGCCCCGAAGGAGATGACGTACTTCGGCTCGGGCATCTGCTCGTACAGGCGTTTCACGGCCGGGGCCATCTTGTCCGTGACCGTGCCGGAGACGACCATCAGGTCGGCCTGGCGCGGGCCCGGCGCGAACGGGATCACGCCGAGGCGGATGAAGTCGTGGCGGGCCATCGACGCGGCGATGAACTCGATCGCGCAGCAGGCGAGGCCGAAGTTGAAGACCCAGAGCGAGTAGCGGCGGCCCCAGTTGAGGATCACCTTCATCGGCTCCGGGGCCAGGCGGGCCAGCGCGCCCAGCCGCTTCGGCTCCGGCAGCAGAACGGGCTGCCCTTCGGTGTCTGGCGTCACGTCCATGCCAGGACGCCCTTCTTGTATGCGTAGAGCAGGCCCACGGCCAGGAAGCCGAGGAAGATGAACATCTCGACGAGGGTGGTCGCGCCGTAGCCCGGGTCGGCGAAGACCGTGGCCCAGGGGAACAGGAAGATCGAATCGATGGCGAAGATCACGTAGAGGAAGGCGTACACGTAGTAGCGGACCTGGGTGTGGGCCCAGCCCTCACCGACGGGGTCGACGCCGCACTCGTACGTCAGGAGCTTCTCGGGCGTGGGGACCACGGGGCGCAGCAGGCGGCCCGCCCCGAAGGCGACGGCGACGAACAGCACGCCGATGACGGCCAGCAGTCCGACGACCGAGTAGGACTGGAAGTAGTCCGCCGAGACGACGACGTAATGCACATCCGCCGCGACGACGACGGTCTGTTCCGACACGTCCGCCCCTCGCTCCCTGACCTCGTTACCTCGTG
This sequence comes from Streptomyces sp. V4I8, assembly GCF_041261225.1. Taxonomy (GTDB): domain Bacteria; phylum Actinomycetota; class Actinomycetes; order Streptomycetales; family Streptomycetaceae; genus Streptomyces. The sequence continues at coordinate 6,042,417 of NZ_JBGCCN010000001.1, read as the reverse complement.
ACCGGTGCCCTGCGACAACACCAGTGTCCTGCGATTGTGATCTCGTGAACACCGCTGTTCGACGATCTGTACGCACGGGAGTCTAGGCCCTGCTAAAGACACCGTAAGCAGCCAGTCACACGTTGAGATCTTGTCGAGACTCTCGCCCAGCCGCAGCCAAGACCGTCTTCGGGATACGGCCGCCGATGCCTCGTCCTCCCGGGGGTGGGGATTTCCCCCGGAGGACAGCGGCGGTCCGCCTCATGGCGCTGCGGCGCAGCGCGCGGCACGCTAGCCCATATGACCGAACGCCCCACCCCTTCGCGGGACGCCTCCGGGCGGTCCGACGGCGACCAGCCGCCGCTGCCGCCCGCCCGTTTCGCCTACGACCGGCACACCTGGAAGGAGATCGCGCATCTCCTGGCGAACCTGCCGTTGTCGTTGCTCGGCTTCACCTACGTCGTGGTGGTGCTGTCCACGGGCGCCTTCCTGACCCTGACGGTGATCGGATTCCCGCTGCTGGCGGCCGGGCTGATGGGCGCGCGGCAGTTGGGCAAGCTGGAGCGGGCACGCGCGCGTGCGTTGCTCGGGGTGCGGGTGGACGAGCCGAGTCCGATGCCGTTGCGCGGCGGCAAGGACGGCTTCTTCCCGCAGCTGTGGCTGGCGCTGAAGGACCCCGTCGGCTGGCGCACGATCCTGTACGACTTCATCCGCCTGCCCTGGGGCATCCTCACCTTCACCATCACGCTGACCTCGCTGTTCGTGCTGTGGCCGGTGCTGCCGTTCATCGCGCGGGGCCTGTCGAACGCGGACCGGGCGATGGTGCGCGGCCTGCTGTCGCCCTCCGACGAGCTGGAGCGCCGTATCGCCGAACTGGAGTCGGACCGAGGGGTCGTCGTGGATACGGCCGCCGCCGACCTGCGGCGCATCGAACGCGATCTGCACGACGGCGCGCAGGCCCGGCTGGTCAACCTGGCCATGGGGCTGGGCCTGGCCAAGGAGAAGCTGCTGGAGGATCCGGACGCGGCGGCGACGATGGTCGCGGAGGCCCATGGCGAGGTGAAGCTCGCGCTGCAGGAGCTACGGGACCTGGCGCGGGGCATCCATCCGGCCGTCCTGACCGACCGCGGCCTGGACGCCGCCCTGTCGGCGGTGGCCTCGCGGTGCACGGTGCCGGTGAAGGTGACCGTCGACCTGCTGTCCAGACCCGCGGCGGCCATCGAGGGCATCGCCTACTTCACCGTCTCCGAGCTGCTGCAGAACATCAGCAAGCACAGCGGTGCGAAGTCGGCGTCGGTGGATGTGTGGCGATCGGACGAACGGCTGCTCATCCGGGTGTGGGACGACGGGCGGGGCGGTGCGCGCCTCGACGGCGGTACGGGCATGCGTGGGCTCGCCGACCGGCTGGACGCCGTGGACGGCCTGTTCGTCATCGAGTCACCGCAGGGCGGTCCGACGACCGTGACGGCGGAACTGCCGTGGCGGGACCGCGTCCCCGGGCAGGGGTAGCCGGAGCGGGGGCAGGGCCCGGTCAGGGGTAGGGAAAACCCCCCGTTCGAGACGCCGACGGCCTCCATGGTCCGCGGACCTGCGGTCGAGCAGGGTGGAGGTACGACGGCACAGCCCCGGCGGCGGGGCTGACGGGACGAGGAGAACGGACGACGCCGATGGCCACGGAGTACGGACAGGGCTACGGGCACGGGCTCGGTTACCCCGAGCGCGGCCTTCCCGAGCACGGCGGCGAGCGACGGCACCGGCTGCCGGCCGGGCTGCGGGCGCCGTTCGAGGCACGCAGCTGGCGGGAGTTCGGGTACGTGCTGCTGAGCCTGCCGATCAGCATCCTGCTGTTCGTGTACGCCATCACGATGGTGTCGCTGGGCGCGGGCCTGCTGGTGACGTTCCTGGGCATCCCGGTGCTGGCGGCGGGCCTGGCCGGCTGCCGGGGCTTCGGGGCGCTGGAGCGGGCACGCGCGCGTGCGCTGCTGGACCTGGAGGTGGCCGACCCGGAGCCGCTGCGGATGCGCCGGCGCGGCTTCATGGCGTGGATGGGCGCCGTACTGAAGAGCGGGACGTCGTGGCGGAGTGCGCTGTACGCGGTGCTGCACTTCCCGTGGGCGGTGTTCTCCTTCGTCGTCGCCGTGAACGTCTGGGCGTACGGCTGGGCGCTGCTGACGTATCCGCTGTGGTTCTGGGTCTTCCCGGTGTGGGCCGGTCAGGACGGCCTTCAGCTGTACGGCGACGAGACCCACCGCATCTACCTCGACAACCCCTTCGAGATCACGGTCACCGCGCTGGTGGGCCTGCTGTTCACGCTGGCCACGCCCTGGATCGTGCGGGCGCTGACGATGGTGGACCGGCTGCTGGTGCACGGCTTGCTCGGGCCGTCGCGGCTGGCCACGCGCGTGGTGGAGCTGGAGTCGGACCGCGGTGTCGTCGTCGATACGGCCGCTGCCGACCTGCGGCGCATCGAGCGCGATCTGCACGACGGCGCCCAGGCCCGTCTGGTGGCCCTGGCCATGGACCTCGGCCTCGCGAAGGAGAAGCTGGCGGAGGACCCGCAGGCGGCGGCGCGGATGGTCGACGAGGCGCACGGCGAGGTGAAGACGGCGCTGCAGGAGCTGCGGGATCTGGCGCGCGGGATCCATCCGGCGGTGCTGACCGACCGTGGGCTGGACGCGGCCCTGTCGGCGGTGGCCTCGCGGTGCGCGGTGCCGGTGGAGGTCCAGGTGGATCTGGACGAGCGGCCGGTGCCGGCGATCGAGGGGATCGCCTACTTCACCGTGTCGGAGCTGCTGCAGAACATCAGCAAGCACGCGCGGGCCACCTGGGCGGCCGTCGATGTGTGGCGGGTGGAGAACCGGCTGATGCTGCAGGTCGTGGACAACGGGATCGGCGGCGCGGGCACCTCCGGTGGTTCGGGGCTGGCGGGGCTGGCCGAGCGGTTGGACGCGGTGGACGGGATTCTGGTGGTCGACTCGCCGGTCGGCGGGCCCACCCGGGTGACGGCGGAGCTTCCCTGGCGGACCGTCTAGTCCGGGTGTGCCGTTCGAGCGCCCGCTGAGGTGGGGATCCGGCTCCGGTTTATCCCGGGGCCGGTCTTCCGTTTGTTGGCAAGCACTCCCTGAGCATTGCACGAGCACGCGCCCCGCGGTCGCCCCCTTCGCGCCCATGCGATCCGAACTGCCGCGGGCAGGTTATCCACAGGCCCGGTGCGGAAGAGCCGATCGCGGGATACTGAGTGCGCGAGGGACGACAGGGCCGGGACACGCTCGGCCGAATGCCAAGGCACGGGGGGCCGGGGATCGTGGAGGACAGGGTGCGGGTAGTCATCGCCGAGGACTCGGTGCTGCTCAGGGAGGGGCTGACCCGGCTGTTGACCGACCGTGGGCACGAGGTCGTGGCGGGGGTCGGAGACGGCGAGGCGCTGATCAAGACCATCACGGGGCTGGACGGACAGGGCGAGCTGCCGGATGTGGTGGTGGCGGACGTGAGAATGCCGCCGACCCACACCGACGAAGGAGTACGGGCGGCCGTACAGCTGCGCAAGTCGCACCCCGGACTGGGGGTACTCGTCCTGTCGCAGTACGTGGAGGAGCGGTACGCCACGGAACTGCTGGCCAGCTCCAGCCGCGGCGTCGGCTATCTGCTCAAGGACCGTGTGGCGGAGGTTCGGGAGTTCGTGGACGCGGTCGTGCGGGTGGCGCAAGGAGGTACGGCCCTCGACCCGGAGGTCGTCGCCCAGTTGCTGGGCCGCAGCCGTAAGCAGGACGTGCTCGCGGGGCTCACGCCGCGTGAGCGGGAGGTCCTAGGACTCATGGCCGAGGGGCGGACCAACTCGGCGATCGCCCGGCAGCTGGTGGTGAGCGACGGAGCGGTCGAGAAGCACGTCAGCAACATCTTCCTGAAGCTCGGACTGTCGCAGAGCGACGGGGATCACCGTCGGGTTCTGGCGGTCCTCACCTATCTGAACTCCTGACCATCTGACACTGTGTCAGACACGTGGGTTCCGGGCGAGACGGGGACCTAGAACCAAGGAACGAGCGGGGAGCGTCTTCAAAGAAGCGCCGGGGGGCGTGTAAATCATGACAAGTCCGGGTGGCGAACCATCTCAAATCCATGTCCGTCATGCGAATGGCCCGGGGAGGGCGACCTTTGCGGACGTAGGGTTGATCCTGGGAAGGCTTGCGGGAAGGCCATGCCCAGACAGCCGCCTCGAGGGAGGTCCAGTTCAGTGACCAGCCAGGTCAGTAGCCCAGCGGAGCAGGCCGACGAAGCCGTCGTGGGAGAGCAGCGCAAACCGGCAGGGACGAAGGACGTCCGCCGGCTGGACCGGGTGATCATTCGTTTCGCGGGGGACTCGGGCGACGGTATGCAGCTCACCGGCGACCGTTTCACCTCGGAAACGGCGTCCTTCGGCAACGACCTGTCGACGTTGCCGAACTTCCCGGCCGAGATCCGTGCCCCCGCCGGCACCCTGCCGGGCGTGTCGTCCTTTCAGCTGCACTTCGCCGACCACGACATCCTCACTCCGGGCGACGCGCCGAACGTGCTGGTCGCGATGAACCCGGCGGCCCTGAAGGCCAACATCGGTGATCTGCCGCGCGGCGCGGAGATCATCGTCAACACGGACGAGTTCACCAAACGGGCGATGCAGAAGGTGGGCTATGACTCCTCGCCGCTGGAGGACGGCTCGCTCGACGGGTACAGCCTCCATCCGGTGCCGCTGACGACCCTGACGGTCGAGGCGCTGAAGGAGTTCGACCTCAGCCGCAAGGAGGCCGAGCGCAGCAAGAACATGTTCGCCCTGGGCCTGCTGAGCTGGATGTACCACCGCCCGACCGCGGGCACCGAGAAGTTTCTGACCTCGAAGTTCGCCAAGAAACCGGACATCGCGGCTGCCAACATCGCCGCCTTCCGGGCGGGCTGGAACTTCGGCGAGACGACCGAGGACTTCGCCGTCTCGTACGAGATCGCCCCGGCGACGACGGCCTTCCCGGTCGGCACGTACCGGAACATCTCCGGGAACCTCGCCCTGTCCTACGGACTGGTCGCCGCGTCCCGCCAGGCGGACCTGCCGCTGTATCTGGGCTCGTATCCGATCACCCCGGCCTCGGACATCCTGCATGAGCTGAGCAAGCACAAGAACTTCGGCGTACGGACGTTCCAGGCCGAGGACGAGATCGCCGGCATCGGGGCGGCGCTGGGGGCGGCCTTCGGCGGCTCGCTGGCGGTGACCACGACCTCCGGCCCCGGCGTGGCGCTGAAGTCGGAGACCATCGGGCTGGCCGTGTCGCTGGAGCTGCCGCTGCTGGTGATCGACATCCAGCGGGGCGGACCTTCGACGGGCCTGCCGACCAAGACCGAGCAGGCGGACCTGTTGCAGGCCATGTTCGGCCGCAACGGCGAGGCGCCGGTGCCGATCGTCGCCCCGTGTACTCCGGCGGACTGCTTCGACGCGGCCCTGGAGGCGGCACGGATCGCGCTCACGTACCGGACGCCGGTGATGCTGCTGTCGGACGGCTATCTGGCCAACGGCTCGGAGCCCTGGCGGATCCCGGAGCTGGACGAGCTGCCGGACCTGACCGTGCAGTTCGCCCAGGGACCGAACCACACCCTGGAGGACGGAAGCGAGGTCTTCTGGCCGTACAAGCGCGACCCGCAGACCCTCGCCCGGCCCTGGGCGATCCCGGGTACGCCGGGCCTGGAGCACCGGATCGGCGGCATCGAGAAGGAGGACGGGACGGGCAACATCTCCTACGCCCCGGCCAACCACGACTTCATGGTCCGCACCCGCCAGGCCAAGATCGACGGCATCGAGGTGCCGGACCTGGAGGTCGACGACCCGCACAAGGCGACGACACTGGTGCTGGGCTGGGGATCGACGTACGGCCCGATCACGGCCGCGGTCCGCCGGCTGCGCAACGCCGGCGAGTCGATCGCGCAGGCGCATCTGCGCCATCTGAACCCGTTCCCACGCAACCTGGGCGTGGTACTCGGACGCTACGAGAAGGTGGTGATCCCCGAGATGAACCTCGGCCAGCTCGCCACCCTGATCCGGGCGAAGTACCTGGTGGACGCCCACTCGTACAACCAGGTCAACGGCATGCCGTTCAAGGCGGAACAGCTCGCCAAGGCGCTCAAGGAGGCCATCGATGGCTGAGACGTCCACGGAAGGCACGGGCACGATCGAGGCGCTCTCACTCGTCCCCAAGGCCGAGGCCCGCCAGTCCATGAAGGACTTCAAGTCCGATCAGGAAGTGCGCTGGTGCCCCGGCTGCGGTGACTACGCGATCCTCGCCGCGGTCCAGGGCTTCATGCCGGAGCTGGGCCTGGCCAAGGAGAACATCGTCTTCGTCTCGGGCATCGGCTGCTCGTCCCGCTTCCCGTACTACATGAACACGTACGGCATGCACTCCATCCACGGCCGCGCCCCCGCCATCGCGACGGGCTTGGCCAGCTCGCGGCGGGACCTGAGCGTGTGGGTGGTGACCGGTGACGGTGACGCGCTGTCGATCGGCGGCAACCACCTGATCCACGCCCTGCGCCGGAACGTCAACCTCAAGATCCTGCTGTTCAACAACCGGATCTACGGCCTGACGAAGGGCCAGTACTCGCCCACCTCCGAGGTCGGCAAGATCACCAAGTCGACGCCGATGGGTTCGCTGGACGCGCCCTTCAACCCGGTGTCCCTCGCCATCGGCGCGGAGGCGTCCTTCGTGGCGCGGACGGTGGACTCCGACCGCAAGCACCTCACCCAGGTGCTGCGCGAGGCGGCGGCCCACCGGGGTACGGCGCTGATCGAGATCTACCAGAACTGCAACATCTTCAACGACGGCGCCTTCGAGGTCCTCAAGGACAAGCAGCAGGCCGAGGAGGCGGTGATCCGGCTGGAGCACGGGCAGCCGATCCGCTTCGGCACGGACGGTGCGCGCGGCGTCGTACGGGATGCGCAGACCGGTGACCTGAAGGTCGTCACCGTCACCCCGGAGAACGAGTCGCAGATCCTGGTCCACGACGCCCACTCCGCGTCCCCGACCACGGCGTTCGCGCTGTCCCGTCTGGCCGACCCGGACACCCTGCACCACACCCCGATCGGTGTGTTCCGCTCGGTGGAACGTCCGGTGTACGACACCCAGATGGCCGACCAGCTGGACACGGCGATCGAGCAGAACGGCAAGGGGGATCTTGCCGCGCTGCTGGCGGGTGGGGACACCTGGACTGTGGTGGGCTGACCAGCACGTTCGAACGAGGTTGAGGGCCCGGCGGCGTACGGCACCGGGCCCTCAGCTTCAGTTACGCGAGGCCTTCAGCTGCGCTAGACCTTCGGCGGCGCCAGACCTTCGGCAGGCGGTGACCTTCGGCGGCGCCAGACCTTCGGCAGGCGGTGACCTTCGGCGGCGCCAGACCTTCGGCAGGCGGTGACCTTCGGCGGCGCCAGGCCTTCAGTGGCGCCAGACCCTCAGCTACGCGAGTCGGTCTTCCGCGCGTCGTACACCTCGCGGGCCTTCTGCACTTCCCCCATCCGCTCGCTGGTCCACAGCGCCAGCCCGCGCACCTGCTCGGCCGCCTCGCGGCCCAGGTCGGTCAGGGAGTAGTCGACCCTCGGCGGGATCACCGGCTTCGCGTCGCGGTGGACCAGGCCGTCGCGCTCCAGGGTCTGGAGGGTCTGCGTGAGCATCTTCTCGCTGACGCGGCCGATCGCGCGGCGCAGTTCGCTGAAGCGGTAGGGGCGGTCCAGGAGCTCGATCAGGACGAGGACGCCCCAGCGGCTGGTGACGTGCTCCAGGACCAGGCGGTAGGGGCACATCTGCTCGCCGATGTCGCACTTGTCCGTCGGCATGCCCGCCGTAGTACTTACAGCCATGCCAGTACCTTACTTCAAAGTGGGTACTTTCGCAGAGTTAGCGCACTCCCTAGGGTTAGCTGCAGAGTCAACGCACCCCACAAGGAGTTCTGATCATGAGCATCGTCGTCACCGGAGCCACCGGACATCTGGGCCGCCATGTCGTGGAGCAGCTGCTGGAGAAGGTTCCGGCTGACCAGATCACCGCCGTCGTCCGCACCCCCGAGAAGGCCGCCGACCTCGCCGAGCGCGGCGTGAAGATCGCCACCGCCGACTACAACGCCCCCGAGACCTTCGACGGACTGTTCGCGGCCGGCGACAAGGTGCTGCTCATATCCGGCAGCGAGTTCGACAAGGGCCGCGTCAGCCAGCACCAGGTCGTCATCAACGCCGCCAAGGCCGCCGACGCCGCGCTGCTCGCCTACACCAGCGCCCCCGGCAGCCTCACGGCCGCCCTTGCCGACGACCACCGGGACACCGAGAAGGTCCTCCTGGAGTCCGGGCTGCCGTACGCGCTGCTGCGCAACGGCTGGTACCACGAGAACTACACCGAGAACCTGGCGCCGGTCCTGCAGTACGACGCGGTCACCCACGCCGCCGGCGAGGGCCGCGTCTCCTCCGCCTCCCGCGCCGACTACGCGGCCGCGGCCGTCGCCGTACTGACCGGCGAGGGGCACGAGAACAAGACGTACGAGCTGGGTGGCGACGTCGCCTGGAGCTTCGCCGAGTACGCCGCCGAGCTGAGCCGGCAGACCGGCAAGGAGATAGCCAACAACGCCGTCTCCGCCGAGGCCCTCGCCGGCATCCTGACCGGTGCCGGGCTGCCCGAGCCGCTCGCCGCGATCTTCGCCGGGGTGGACACCTCCATCGAGAAGGGCGAACTGGTCGTCGACAGCGGGGACCTGTCCCGCCTGACCGGCCGCCCGACCACTCCGCTCGCCGAGGCGATCGCCGCCGCGCTCAAGAGCTGACCGCGGCCGGCGCCTGTCCGGACGGCGGGCGCGCCCGCCCCGAAACGTCGTCTCGGGCGGTCCAACCCCCGCGTGTCATGACCGTATGGCGATACGGGCATGACACGCGGGGGTGTTCGGCGTTACCTTCGTGAAGGCCGCCACGCGGGCGCGGCCGGGTGAGCGCGAAGGAGGGGCCGTGAGCGGAAAGTCGCAGGGTGAGCGGCGGATAGGACTGCTGAACGGCTTTGCGGCGTATGGGATGTGGGGGCTCGTTCCCCTCTTCTGGCCCCTGCTGAAGCCCGCCGGGGCGGTCGAGATCCTCGCCCACCGGATGGCCTGGTCCCTGGTCTTCGTGGCGGTGGCGCTGGTCTTCGTACGACGCTGGGCCTGGGCGGGTGAGCTGATACGGCAGCCGCGGCGGCTGGCGCTCGTCGCCGTCGCCGCGGCCGTGATCACCGTCAACTGGGGGCTCTACATCTGGTCCGTGAACACGGGCCATGTGGTGGAGGCGTCGCTCGGGTACTTCATCAATCCGCTCGTCACCATCGCGATGGGCGTGCTGCTGCTGAAGGAGCGGCTGCGGCCGGTGCAGTGGGCGGCGGTCGGTGTCGGCTTCGCGGCCGTGATCGTGCTGACCGTCGGGTACGGCCAACCCCCGTGGATCTCCCTCACCCTCGCCTTCTCCTTCGCCACGTACGGGTTGGTCAAGAAGAAGGTCAACCTCGGAGGCGTCGAGTCGCTGGCCGCGGAGACCGCGATCCAGTTCCTGCCCGCCCTGGGATATCTGGTGTGGCTGACGGCGCACGGGGAGTCGACGTTCGCCTCGGAGGGGCCCGGCCGTATGGCGCTCCTCGCGGCCACCGGTGTCGTCACCGCCCTGCCACTCGTCTGCTTCGGCGCGGCCGCGATACGGGTGCCGCTGTCGACGCTCGGGCTGCTGCAGTACCTGGCGCCCGTCTTCCAGTTCCTGCTCGGCGTCCTGTACTTCCGCGAGGCGATGCCGGCCGAGCGGTGGGCCGGGTTCGCGCTGGTGTGGCTGGCGTTGACGCTGCTCACGGCCGACGCGTGGCGCTCCGCGCGGCGGAGCAGGGTGGCCGAGTTCAGCGTGCCGAGGGTGGAGAAGCCTGCGTCCGCCGTGGTGGACGCCTGACACCTGGCCCCGCTGACACTCGGACCCGCTGACACCTGGCCCCGCTGACACCCGGCCCGCTGACACCCCGGCCCGGACGCGGACTTCGGCATCCTGTTCATCGCCGGCTGATACCCGGGCACTGACACCCGAGCCGACTGACACTCGGACCCCCTGCACTCGGGCTGCCGCTTGAGTGCATCGACCGGCGATTCTCCTTGGCGGCCCGGCCACGCACCGCATATGAGTGGTCGTATGACACAGGCACCCGTACCCACGCCCGCCCCCCTCCACTGGAAGCTCGTCATCGACTGCGCCGACCCGCAGTCCCAGGCCGACTTCTGGGCCGCCGCGCTGCGCTACGAGGTCGAGGACAACAACGCCCTCATCGAGCGGCTCCTGGAACTCGGCGTGCTGCCGCACGAGGAAGTCGTCGAGTTCCACGCACGTCTCGCCTTCCGGGACCTGGTGGCCGTACGGCACCCGGACGACCCGTATGACAAGGACAGCGGCACCGGGCGAGGGCGGCGACTGCTGTTTCAGCGGGTGCCGGAGGCGAAGACCGTCAAGAACCGGCTCCATCTCGATCTGCACGCGGTGGCCGGGGAGCGCGAGGCCGAGGTCGAGCGGCTGCGGGGGCTCGGGGCGAGTGTGCTGCGGCACATGAAGGAACCGGGCGGGGAGTGGGCGGTGATGGCGGATCCGGAGGGGAACGAGTTCTGCGTGCAGTGAGGCATGCGGGGTTCGTGAAGTGAGGTATGCAGCGTTCGCACAGTGCGCCATGCGGCGTGCGCGCAGTGAAGCCATGCAGGGTTTTCCCTATCCGAACTCCAAGGCCGGATAGCACTCTTGACGGAGAGTCAGGCTCACCTCGACCATCCAGGCACCCCATTCACTGAGGAATCCCTGTGATTCCCAAGGAATTCGGAGCCCCCCACATGAAGCTCTCCGTCTCCTGGCGCGCGTCGGCGGCCGCCGCAGTGGCGACCGCCACGCTTCTGACCAGCGGGTTCATAGCCGGCGCGGCACCCAGAGCCGAGGCCCTGGCCGCCGCCCCCGACATCCCCGTGGCCAACGTCAAGGCCCACCTCACCCAGCTCCAGTCCATCGCCACCGCCAACGGCGGCAACCGCGCCCACGGCCGCCCCGGCTACAAGGCCTCCCTCGACTACGTGAAGGCCAAGCTGGACGCCGCCGGATACACGACGACGATCCAGCAGTTCACGTCCTCCGGCCGCACCGGCTACAACCTGATCGCCGACTGGCCCGGCGGCGACACCAACCAGGTCGTCATGGCCGGCTCGCACCTCGACAGCGTCTCCTCCGGCCCCGGCATCAACGACAACGGCTCCGGCTCGGCGGCGGTCCTGGAGACCGCACTCGCCGTGTCGCGGGCCGGCTACCACCCCACCAAGCATCTGCGCTTCGCCTGGTGGGGCGCGGAGGAGCTGGGCCTCGTCGGCTCCCGCTACTACGTCAACAGCCTCTCCACCGCCAACCGCGCGAGGATCAGCGGCTATCTGAACTTCGACATGATCGGCTCACCCAACCCCGGTTACTTCGTCTACGACGACGACCCCGCGATCGAGAAGACCTTCAAGGACTACTACGCCGGCCTCGGCGTCGCGACCGAGATCGAGACCGAGGGCGACGGCCGCTCCGACCACGCGCCGTTCAAGAGCGCGGGCGTGCCGGTGGGCGGCCTGTTCACGGGGGCGAGCCGTACGAAGACAGCGGCGCAGGCGGCCAAGTGGGGCGGTACGTCGGGGCAGTCCTTCGACCGCTGCTACCACTCGTCCTGCGACACGACGTCCAACATCAACGACACCGCCCTGAACCGCAACAGCGACGCCGTCGCCTACGCGGTGTGGGAGCTGTCGGAGTAGGACTGGACTCCGGGGCCAAGAAGTCCGAGGAGTCCGAGGCCAAGGACTCCGGTCCATCACACCGGCGTTCAGCCGGTGGGCGGTTCGGCCGACCTGGCGGCGCGGGCGGCGAGACGGTCCATGCGGGCGCGGGCCGACTCCAGCTCCTCGACGTCCTCGGCGGCCGGACCGCCCTCCGCCATGAGCTCGGTCCACAGGCCGAGCAGATCCCGGCCCAGCGTCAGACCCAGCGCCGGGTCCCGCACCGCCCGCCACGCCGTGGCCGCGCCATGGAGACTGCCGTACGCCGCCTCCGTGTCCCGGGTGCGGTGGTGGGTCCGGGCCACGTCGAGGGAGAGGCCACAGGCGCGCTCCGGGTCGCCGGCCAGGTAAGCGATGTACGCGGCGAGTTCACGCATCCGGAGTACCTCGGAGTGCTCCAGCCCCAGCACGGCCGAAGCCTGCGCCACCGTCCGCTCCGCGAGTTCCGTCGCCTCCGTCGTCCGCCCCTCCTTCACGGCCTCGTTGATCTGCGCCATCTGCCCGGCGAAGGGCGAGGCGTCGGCGGTCGTGGCCGGCGGCGCGTCGCCGAGGACGGCTTCGGCCACGGCGTCGAAGCCTCGGGGCGGGGTGGGCCCGGGGTCCGGGTCGAGATCGCGGGCGGAGGGGAAGGGGGTGACGAGGATGGGTTCGGAGGCCGGGTCGGCTCGCGGTACGTCGGCTGGCGGTACGTCGGCTCGCGGTACGTCGGCTCGCGGTACGTCTGATCGCGGTACGTCTGATCGCGGTGTGACCGCCTGCGGTACGGCACCTTGCGGTACCGCACCTTGCGAAACGTCCCTCGGGTCCGGCCTCGCGTCCATGGTTGGCGGCGGGCCGAACTCCCCCTGCGGCGGCGCGACCGTGCCGGGCACCGCGTCCTGCACCGGCTCGGGCACCGACCCGGGCACCGCGCGCAGCCGGAACGTGGGCGAGGCGTCCGGCGCAGGGCCCGGCAGCGGTCGTAGGACATGCGTGGGCCTGTCCCGATGGGGCGCCGGGTCCGTCGGAAGCGGCGTGGGCGGGGATGGTGGCGCGGGCGGGTCCGCGGGTGGCCGTACGGCGTCTCCCGAGGCTCCGGGCACGCTCGGCACTCCCAGGGCTCCCGACGCATCCGGCGCTACCGGCACACTCGACGCACCCGACGCACCCGACGCACCCGGCACCGACGGCTCCCCCGGCGGAGCCGTCCGTACCGGATCGGCGGTGAACTCACTGGACCCGTCCTCCGCCACCCGCAGCGGGACGACGTAGCCGATGCGCTCGTCGTGAATCGTGGCGTGCACGGGGTGCCCGCTGGCGACGGCGATGCGCTGGAGATGGGTCAGGACAGCGCGCTGGATCTCCTCACCGGGAGCGGCGATGACGGGTACGCCGCCGATCGACGCGCCGCCCGCGCCCGGACCGACGGCAGGGACGTGCACCTCGATCGGCGCGGCCACGGGGGCCACAGAGGCCGCGGCATGTTTCTGTTCCCGCTTCATCGCGCGGCTCAGTCGAGACATCGCTTCCCTCACTCGCATGCGCCGACGAGATTCGCGGCCGACGCGTTCGGGTCCCATGGTGCCCCCTCCCGGCGTCGCGTTCCGCTTCCCCGGCGTCAACATCCGGTAGTACAGATCGGACACGTCGTACACGTACTGTCGAGTCTCTCCGGCCGCGCGCGGCGCGGGCGTCACCGGGACGTCACAGACTCGTTCCAGGAGCTTGTGCCACGTCACAGCGTTCTCATGCCTGACGCGAAGATCGTTGGCGTGACGAGGGAGGAGGGCGGGCATGGGGAGTGACATGCACGTGGAGCGGGGACGGCCCGAACCGGGGCCGGAGATCTGGGTCCGCGGGCCCGTCGCCCTGCCCGACGAACCCCCGCTCTCCCCTGCCGCCGCCACGCCCCGGCGCTTCTCCTGGGTCGGCGTGCACGGCGGGGCGGGTGTCTCCACGCTCGCCACCGTCTACGGCGGCCACGACTGCGGTCGCGCCTGGCCCGGTCCCGCCGATCCACGGTCGGTGCTGCTCGTGGCCCGTACGCACGCGGCCGGGTTGGCCGCCGCCCTCGGTGCACTCGAGGCCTTTCGGCGCGGGGAGGCTCCGCACGGGCTCGATCTCGATGCCGTCGTCCTGGTCGCGGACGCGCCGGGTCGGCTGCCGCGGCCGCTCGCCGAGCGCGTCAAGGTGATCGAGTCGGTCATCGACGTGTACCGGGTGCCGTGGGTGCCCGCCTGGCGGCTCGGCGAACCGGGTGGGCGGCCGCCGCGGGAGGCCGGGGCGTTGGCCCGGCTGACGGGGCACTCCCGGTGAGTTCGGCGGCCACCTCGGCCACCGAGATCGCCTCGGCCGTACGCTCGCGGGCCCTCCGCGCCGTCGATGTCGTCGCGGCGGCGGTCGAACGGATCGAACGGGCCGATCCCGTCCTGTCCGCCTTCATCGAGGTGTGGGGCGAGGAGGCGCTGCGGCGGGCCGGGGAGGTGGACGCGCGGGTCGACGCGGGTGAGCGGCTGCCGTTGGCCGGGGTGCCGATCGGGGTCAAGGGGCGGCATGGGCTGCGGACAGCGGGCCCGCTGCTCGCGGCGGGGTGCGTGCCGGTCGGGGCGACGTCCGTTCCGGGGCCCGGAACTCCCTGGCAGACCTGGGGACTTGGCCGGTACGGCCGTACGGCCAACCCCTGGCGGCACGACCGGACGCCGGGCGGCTCCTCGGCCGGGTCCGCGGCGGCGGTGGCGGCGGGGCTGGTGCCGCTCGCGACCGGGAGCGACGGGGCCGGGTCGGTGCGGATTCCGGCGGCGTGGTGCGGGGTCCTCGGGCTGAAGGCCGGCAACGGACGGTTGCCGTCGGCCGACCGCACGGGGCTGATGGCGCCGGGGGTGCTCGCCCGGTGCGTGGCGGATGTGGCGGCGTACTGGGAGGTGGTGTCGGCGGGGGGCGGGGCGCTGGGCGGCGATGGACGCTCCGGTTCCGGGGCGTACGCCAGGCCGTCCGGTGCCGGGGCGCACCTCAGGCCGTCGAACTCCACGTCGTCCGGTGCCGGGGCGCACCTCAGGCCGTCGTACCCGAGGTCGTCCGGTGCCGACGCGGACGACGCGTTGGCCGGCCTATACGACGCCCCGACCGCCATCTGGTCCCCGGACCTCGGCTTCGACTCCCCCGACCCGGACGTCGTGGCCGTCGCCCACGCCACGGCCGTACGGCTTGCCGAGGCCGGTGCCATACGGCTCGTACGGCCGCGGGATCCGCTCCGCCTCGACGACCCGGCCCCGGCATGGCTCGCCCTGCGGACCCCGGACGCCGACACCGGCCCGGCCGCCGCCCTCGACGCCCACCGGATCCGCGCCGCGAACGACAGCCGCCTGGCCGCCCTCTTCACCGAGGTCCGGCTGCTGGTGACGCCGACCGCCCCGACCTCGCCGCACGGCCACGACGGCCCTGGTGAGCGGTACTCCACCGCGCTGACCTGGGCGTTCAATCTGAGCGGGCATCCGGCGATCAGCATCCCGGCGGGGTTCGGGCCGGACGGGTGTCCGATCGGGCTCCAGTTGGTGGCGGCGCACGGGCGGGAGGCTCTGTTGCTCGACGTGGCGCGGGCGGCCGAGAGCGTCGTCGGACCCTGGACAGTTCCTTGCGTACGCATATAATGCACAGGCAAGTTATTGTCGTACGCCGACCATCTGGGGGATCCCATGACCCGCCGCTTCCTGTTCCTGCTGGGCAGCAGCCGCAGCGAGGGCAACACCGAGGTGCTGGCCCGCAAGGCCGCCGAGCAGTTGGCCGAGGACGTCGAGCAGGAGTGGATCAGCCTCGCCGACCACCCACTGCCGGACTTCACGGACGTACGCCAGGACGACGCACTCCCACCGTCCCCCACCGGGAACGCCGCGCTGCTGCTCGACGCCACGCTCGCGGCCACGGACGTGGTGATCGCCTCGCCGCTGTACTGGTACTCGGTGTCCGCCGCCACCAAGCGCTACCTGGACGAGTGGGAGAACTGGCTGCGCACCCCCGGCCTCGACTTCAAGGCGAAGATGGCCGAACGGACCCTGTGGGGCGTCACCGCGCTCTACCACAAGGAACACGAGGTCGCCGAGCCGCTGATCGGCACCCTCAACAACTCGGCCGCCTACTTCGGCATGCGCTTCGGCGGGGTCCTGCTGGGCAACGGCGGCCGCATCGATGACGTACTGGACGACACCGCGGCGCTCACGCGCGCCAAGACCTTCTTCGCCCAGGAGCCGCCGATCGCCCGCTTCCCTTACCAGGCCGCCTGAGGCCGCCCGAGGCCGCTGAGCCGATACCCGCACTGAGGCCGCCCGAGCCGATACCCGGACTGAAGCCGCCCGAGCCGCGACACCCAGGTGTCCGAGCGGAGCGCTACGCCGTGATGTCCTTCGTCGTGAACCTCGCCCATGCCGCCGACCCGAACACGGCCGCATAGAGGGCCTGAATCCCCAGGTTCTTGACGAGGTCGTCCCAGTAGACGGGTTCGCGCATCAGGTCGGCGAAGGACAGCCAGTAGTGGGAGAAGAAGTACGGCTGGATCGCGTGGAGCTGGGGGATCTGGTCGAGGATCTGGATGGTGATCAGCAGACCGACGGTCGTCGCCATCGCCGCGATGCCGCTGTTGGTCAGCGTCGAGACGAACAGGCCGAGGGCCGCCACCCCTATGAGTGACGCGGCGACGACCAGGGCGATCAGCAGCGCTCTGCCCAGCCCCTCCGCGAAGCTGATCCGGGTGCCGGAGATGGTCGTCAGCTCGCCCAGCGGGAAGAGCAGCGCCCCGACCGTGAGCGCCGAGACCGCGACCACGAGGGTGGCCACCAGGCAGAAGGCCATCGTGGTCGCGTACTTGGTGAGGAGCAGACGGGTGCGGCCGGCGGGGGCGACCAGGAGATAGCGCAGGGTGCCCGCGTTCGCCTCGCCCGCTATCGCGTCGCCCGCGATGACGCCGATCGCCATGGGCAGGAAGAACGGGAGCGTCGCGGCGAGTGCGGTGAACACCAGGAACAGGCCGTTGTTGGTGATCTGCGAGATGAACGCCGGGCCGCCGCCCTGCGGTCCACCGCCTCCCATCGACCCGCCGTCGCCGGTCTCGATCTTCACGGCGATCCCGACCAGGATCGGCACGGCGGCCAGGACGGCGAGCAGCGCGAGGGTGCGCCAGCGCCGGAAGGTGGTGAGCAGTTCGCTGCGGAGGAGGCCGAAGGTCCACAAGGGGCTGACCTTTCTGAACTCCCTGTCCTTCCTGACCTCCCTACCCTCCCTGTCCTTCCCGCCTTCTCTGTCCTTCCCGCCTTCCCTGTCCTTCCTGCCCTCCCTGTCCTTCCGGGCCCCTTCGATCGCGCCGCCCTGCCGGGCGGCTTCAGCCTGCGACATCGAACCCCTCCCCCGTGAGTGCCACGAACGCGTCTTCCAGGGAGGCCCGTTCGACGCCGAAGCCCCGGACGCGGACTCCGGCGGTCACCAACGCCGCGTTGACGTCGGCGAGATCACGGTCCGGAGGCTGCTCGGCGGTCACCCGGTCGTCGGTGATGACGACGTCACCGGCGCCCTGCTCCTTCAGCACCCGGGCCGCGTCCCCGGTGTCGGGCGTGGTCACGACGAGCCGGCCGCGTGTTCCCGCCGCCAGGTCCGCGACCGCGCCCTGGGTGATCAGCCGGCCCTGTGCCATCACGGCCGCGTGCGTGCAGACCTGTTCGATCTCGTCGAGGAGGTGGGAGGAGAGGAAGACGGTCGTGCCGTCGGACGCCAACTCCCTGATCAGAGCACGGATCTCGCGCATGCCCTGCGGGTCCAGCCCGTTGGTCGGCTCGTCGAGGACGAGGAGCCGGCGTGGCTGGAGGAGCGCGGCCGCGAGTCCCAGCCGTTGTTTCATGCCGAGCGAGTACGCCTTGGCCTTCTTGCTGCCGGCGGCCGTCAGGCCCACCCGGTCCAGCGCGGTCGCCACGCGGGCGCGCCGGGTGCGCGGATCGGCGGTCGGGTCGGCGGCGTCGTACCGGATGAGGTTGTCGCGGCCGGAGAGGAAGCCGTACAGGGCGGGCCCCTCGATGAGCGCGCCGACGTGCGGCAGTACGGCGCGCGCGGACCGGGGCATGGGCTGCCCGAGCACGCGCGCGGTACCGGAGGTGGGTTCGATCAGGCCCATCAGCATGCGGATGGTGGTGGTCTTGCCCGAGCCGTTCGGGCCGAGGAACCCGAAGACGCTGCCCGCCGGGACGGTCAGATCGAGACCGTCCACGGCGAGCTGCCCGCCGCGGTAGCGCTTGGTGAGGGCGCGGGTGGCGATCACCGTGTCGGCGACGTGGTCGACCGGGTCGGTCTGATCGGCCCGGCCGACCTCATCGACCGGGCCTGCCTGATCGATCTCACCGGACTGATCGACCTCGTCGGACTGATCGACCTCGTCGGCCTCCGCGGCGGGCGGTTCCTCCATGGGTTCCTCGGACTCCTCGGGCTCCTAGGGGTACGTCGATCGTGGTACGTCTACACCGGCCGGCCGGTTACCGGATCAACCCACCGGTAACCGGATCCGGTTCCCGATTCCGCGTTCACTTCCCGGAGTCGGCCGCCTCAACGAGCGCGTTCTTGTCGACCGCGCCCACATAGACCTTGCCGTCGTCCGTGACCAGGGCGTTGATCAGGCGGGTCTTGAAGACCGTGCCCGAGCCGAACTTGCCGGTGACCTTGTCGCCCAGGGAGTCGAGGAAGCCACCCATGTCGCCGCCGACCTCGGCGCCGGAGGGGACGCCCTCGCCGCCGGTGTCGAAGACGGCCACGGAGTTCCAGCCCTCGCCGATGACCTCGGGACGGCCCTCGGGCGCCTTGCCGAGCTTGTCCTCGGACTTCAGGCCGCCGAGTTCCTTGTCGAACTCCTTGCGCAGCTCGTCCTCGGACTTCGTGGAGCCGTGTTCCCGGGCCCTCCCCTCCAGCTCGTCCTCCTCGGTGACGTTCGCACCCTTGGGCGGGGTGAAGTCGAACGTGGAGGCGGCCGGCTTGGCGAAGCTGACCTGGGTGAAGCCCGCGTCGATCACTGCCGCGCCGCCGCTCGACGGGGTCAGCGTGAACTTCAGCGGCATGCCGGTCCTGGCGTCCACGGCGACGGTGATCGCGCCGACCGTGGTCCCGGACTTCTTCGGCTTGATGAGCAGCCGGTACGCGTCCCGGCCCGCGATCTGCGCCGTGCCGTCGACGGTGACGGACGTGGTGTCGTCGACCGCCTTGAGGGCCTCCTCGGCGAAGTCCTTCGGCGTGGCGGGAACGTCTTCCTTCTTCTGCCCGCCCTTGGCCTGCCCGTCCTTCGCCTCCTCGGCGGTGCCGTGGAAGACCTCGTTCGACTTGCTGTCGTAGCCCCAGACGTCCTTGCCGTTGTGGATGAGGCTGTACTCGGACGCGTTCTCCAGCAGGGAGAGCTTCTGCTTGTTCTCGCCGTCGAGGGCGACACGCAGGGTGTGCGTGCCGGAGGCCAGCTCGGTGAGCTTGGCCGACGGATCTGCGGACGATCCGTCACCCGACCCCGACCCCATGGCGCCGGAGGCGAAGCCGGCCCCCAGCCCGCCGAGGTCCGGCAGTCCCAGATCGGTGCTGATCTTCACGGTGCCGGACAACTGCTGTACGTCCGACTGGCCGATCTTCTCGATGAGTTGCGCCGCGGTGATCTCCGGCAGGTCCGGGTCGCCGGAGTCGGCGAGCGCCGGGACGAGCCCGATGGTCGCCGCCGCGACTCCCACCACCGCGACCGGGACGACGTACCGCGCGGCCTTGCGCCGCCCCGAGGACAGGTCGTCGACCTCCCCGGTGGTCGTACTGTCGTCGGATTCGTACGGTGCCATGTGTGCCCTACCTCCGTCGTCGGCGGCGGCTGCCCTTCTCGTTCCCCGCGAGTCTTACGACCCCGCACTCGTCCACCCCTGAGCCGCCATTCTCACCCGAATCGGTGAGGAGTGGTGATGTCCGTGGTGTCCATCTGACCAAATCCGCCAGGGAGATTCGTCAGCCTTCGGAGCCAACTCCACGTACACCTGCGGTATGACACACACAGGCGGCGCCTCCCCCGACCCGTAGGGGTCGACCGGGGAAGGCGCCGCTGTGCGCGCGAGGCGCTCGCGCCGATCAGCCGTCGGTGAAGCCGATCAGCCGTCGATGAACACGTAGTCGGCCTGGTAGGGCACCCCGACGATGGCGCCGGGCGTGCAGGAGCCGGCCGGGGCGACGCCGCCGACGGTGTTCAGCCGCAGGATCTCGGCCGTGTCGGCGAGCAGTCCGCGGTGCTTTCCGGACTGGCCGGCCTTCAGATCGAGCTCGGGGATGTTCCCGTCACCGTTCGGCGTCCTGGAGATGACGGCCCCCGTCACCGCACTGCCGTCCCGCGCGATCCACTGCGGCGTACCGGAGTTGGGCGCGACGAAGGAGTGCGCGATACGGCCGCCGAGTACGGCGCTGACGTCCCGCTGGGTGAAGGCGTACCCGCCGCCCTCGGCCGGCTTGCACTCGTAGATCTGCTTGCCCTTGATGACGGACGCCTGGAAGTTGTGCAGCGCGTCCCGGAAGTCGAACTCGGCGACGGTGACCTTGTGGAGCTGACCTCGGACGGCCCCGCCCGGGAACTCGGCGGTGTGGAGGTTGACGTAGAAGGAACTCGGGTCGGTCTTCAGGGCGTTGAGCAGGACGGGTTCCTTCACTGTGACGGTGCCGGTGAGGCTGTGGCCCGCGCCCTTGCCTTTGCCCTTGCCCTTTTCGAGGAGGCCGCCGAAGTCGACCTTGATGCCGCCGTTGGTGCCCTTGGCGCCCTGGTGGATGTGGAGGGCGGTCGGCTTGCCGGTGCCGCGCCAGGTGACGGCCACGGACACCTTGTCGCCCCTGACCTTCACGAACTGCAGGGCGGCCCCGTCCTTGTCCCCGACGGCCGGGCCACCCTCGACGGGCACCTCGTTCGCCCCGCGAAGACTGGCGGCGAGGACCGTACCCGCGCTCCCTGGTGCGTCGCCTCCGGCGGCGAAGGCGGGAATCACCGCGGCGGCGACCCCACCGGCGGCAGCCACCGCGACAGCGGTGACGATCAGGCTCTTACGGCCCTTCGAGAACGTCGCGCTCATGCCCATGATGCTGTTTTCTCCCCGTATGACAGCTGACACCCCCTGCGTCAGCTTCTGGGTAGCCATACGGGGGTGATCTCACTTTGGACTCAGTCCAACTCTGTGACGTACGACACCCTCTCAGCCCGTCCGGCGTTTGAGGACGAGGCCGAAGGCCGACAGCGGGGGTCCAGGGGGCGGCAGCCCCCTGGCGGGGGGTGGAAGGGGTGGATGGGGCGGAGCCCCTTCAAGGGATGGGACGGGTAGGGGCGGCGGGGGCGAAACTACCCGGCCCGATGCACAACGGCGTCGCACAACTCCATCAACGCGGCCTTGGCATCAATGTCCGGCAACGGCGCCAGCGCGGCCCGCGCATCCTCCGCATACCGCACCGTGTCCCGCCGAGCCTGCTCCAGCGCCGGATGCACCCGAAGCTGAGCCAACGCCTCCGCGAGCCGCGCGTCATCACTCAGATCGGAGTCCAGCAACTCGCACAACGCGATGTCCTCCGCCAGCCCCAACCGCTCGGCCCGCTCCCGCAACCGCAGCACCGGCAGCGTCGGAATCCCCTCCCGGAGATCCGTACCCGGCGTCTTCCCGGACTCATGGGAGTCGCTCGCGATGTCCAGTACGTCATCCGCCAGCTGGAAGGCGACCCCCAGCCGCTCCCCGTACTGGGTCAGTACATCGACCACCGTCTCGTCGGCGCCCGACATCATCGCGCCGAACCGGCACGAGACCGCCACCAGCGACCCGGTCTTCCCGCTGAGCACATCGAGGTAGTGCTCGACCGGATCCCGGCCGTCCTGCGGTCCCGCCGTCTCCAGGATCTGCCCGGTGACCAGTCGCTCGAACGCCTCGGCCTGCACCCGCACCGCCTCGGGCCCGAGGTCGGCGAGGATGTGCGAGGCACGCGCGAACAGGAAGTCCCCGGTCAGGACGGCGACCGAGTTGCCCCAGCGGGTGTTCGCGCTGTCGACGCCCCGCCGCACCTCCGCCTCGTCCATGACGTCGTCGTGGTACAGCGTCGCCAGATGGGTCAGCTCCACCACCACCGCCGACGGCACGACTCCCGGCGCATACCGGTCCCCGAACCGGGCAGCGAGCATCACGAGCAGCGGCCGGAACCGCTTTCCACCCGCCCGCACCAGATGCTGGGCGGCCTCGGTGATGAAGGGGACCTCACTCTTGGTGGCTTCGAGCAATCCCTCCTCGACAGCCGCCAATCCGGCCTGGACATCGGCTTCCAGAGCCTGGTCCCGCACGCTCAGCCCGAACGGCCCGACGACGGTCACGAGGGGTCTCCTGTCTGCTGGTGTCTACTGGCGGTTACACGGTTTGTCGATAGGTCGCTGCCATCACTCAAGTCAGCGTATCCGGTCAAGTTTCGATCACCGATGCCGCCCACCCGTCCACCACGGGCGGTATCGGATCACGGCGGGTATGTTTTTGATCACGTGATAAGGCCGGATATCCATCGACTTATAGGGAAGTAGCGGGCCGTGTTCCGAACCGAAGTCGATATCCAGCCCGAATGCGAGCCGCCGTCGCACGACGACCGCGCCTTCTTCGGCCGGCCCCGAGGCCTTCTCACGCTCTCCGGCCTGGAGGTCTGAGAACGCTTTTCGTTCCTCGGCATGCAGGCCATCCTCGTCCTGTACTTCGCCGACACGGTCGCCCACGGCGGTATGGGCATGTCGGCCGGGACCGCCGCCTCCGTCTCCGCCGCCTACGGCACCCTCGTCCATCTGGTCTCCGTCGCCGGCGGCCGGCTCGCCGACCGCATCCTCGGCTCGTACCGCGCGGTGCTGTGGGGCGGCATCCTGATCGCCTGCGGCGACTACGCCATGGCGGTGCCGGCCGGCGGCATGACGTGGGTGGGCCTCGGTCTGATCAGCGCGGGCACGGGACTCCTCAAGCCCAACGTGGCCACCATGGTCGGCAAGCTCTACCGCACCGACGACGACCGTCGGGACGCCGGCTTCGCGCGCTACTACATGGCGATCAACATCGGCGCCTTCGCCGGCCCGCTCGTCACCGGCCGGCTCGGCGACCACAAGGGCTGACACTGGGGCTTCTCGGCGGCCGCGATCGGCATGACGTTCGGTCTGATCCAGTACGTCGTCGGCCGCCGGCACCTGGGCGGACGGAAGCAGGCCGCCGAGTTCGCGCCGGCCCCGGCCGCCATAAGTTCGTACCTGCTGCTCGGCCTCGGCGACATCCTGCTGGAGACCTCCGGCATGTCGGCCACGACCAAGCTCGCCCCGGCCGCCTTCGCCGGCCAGACCATGTCCCTCTGGTTCCTCTCCCTCGCCCTGGCCAACGGCCTCCAGGCCCAGACGGTCAAGCTCTACGACGACGTCTCCCAGCCCGCCTACTTCGGCGTCAACGGCGCGATCGCGGTGGCCGCGGGGCTCGCCGTGATGGCCGCGACACGCTGGCTGCGCCGCACGATGCGCCCGGTGCACTGACCGGACACGTAGCACCCGGTGCACTGACCGGACACGCGGCGCCCGGTGCGCTGTCCCGACACGTCGCACCCGGTCCACCACTGACCCGACGGGGATCCCGCTCATGCACATCCGTACGTCCTTCCCCTACGAGACGACCCACCACGACCTCCGTATCCCGCTCCCGGACGGGACCCTGCTGTACGCGCGCGTGTGGCGCCTCCTGACGGACGAGCCCGTACCGGCGCTCCTCGAATACCTGCCGTACCGCCTCACCGACTGGACCGCGCCCCGCGACCAGCAGCGCCACCCCTGGTACGCCGGCCGCGGCTACGCCTCCGTGCGCGTGGACATCCGGGCCACGGCAACAGCGAGGGCATGCCGACGGACGAGTACTCGGCGACGGAGCTGGCCGACGGGATCGAGGTGGTCGACTGGCTGGCGGCGCAGCCCTGGTGCAACGGCAAGGTCGGCATGTTCGGCATCTCCTGGGGCGGCTTCAACTCCCTCCAGATCGCGGCCCTCGCGCCCGAGCCGCTCAAGGCGATCGTCACGGTCTGCTCGACGGGCGATCGCTATGACAACGACGTGCACTGCATGGGAGGTTCCGTCCTCGCCGTCGATATGCACGCGTGGGCGTCGACCATGCTCGCCTTCGTCGCCCGGCCGCCGGACCCGCTGTATGCCGGCGATGCCTGGCGGGACATGTGGCTCAAGCGGCTGGAGGCCGTCGAACCGTTCCTGCACACCTGGCTCGGCCACCAGACCCACGACGACTACTGGCGCCACGGCAGCGTCTGCGAGGACTACGGCGCGATCGACGCCGCCGTCCTGGCGGTGGGCGGCTGGCACGACCCGTACCGCGACACCGTCCTGCGCCTGGTCGAGCACCTGCCCGCCGACCGCGTCCGGGGCCTGATCGGCCCCTAATCGCACCAGTACCCCGACCGCGGCCTGCCGCCGGGCCCGGCGATCGGCTTCCTCAAGAAGACCCTGCGCTGGTGGGACCACTGGCTCAAGGACGAGGACACAGGCGTCATGTCCGAGCCCCTCCTGCGTTCCTACGTCAGCGACTCGCACCGCCCGGCCACGGTGTACCCCACGCTGCCCGGCCGCCGGGTCGGCGAGCCGGCCTGGCCCTCTCCCCACGTGCGCACGGTGACGTACGCCTTCCAGGGCGCCCCCGTCCTGGTGCGCTCCCCCCTGCACACCGGCATCGACGCCGGTCGTTTCTTCCCCTTCGGCAACGACGCCGACCTGCCGCCCGACCAGTGGGAGGAGGACGCGCGCTCGGCGTGCTTCGAGTTCGAAGTGGGCGAGGAGACCTGGGTGTTGGGGCGGCCCGGGGTGCGGCTGAGGTCGGAGGTGCCGCGCGGGCAGGTCGTCGCCCGGCTCTGCGACATGGCGCCGAGCGGTTCCTCGACCCTGGTCACCCGGGGCCTGCTGAACCTGTCGGCGCGTCATGGCCGCGACCGCGTGGTGCCGTGGGAGCCGGGCGCCACCGAGGACGTGACGTTCGAACTCAACGGCATCGGACACGCCTCCCCGCCCGGTCACCGCATCCGCCTCGCCGTCTCCTCCGCGTACTGGCCGTGGATCTGGCCCCAGCCGGACTCGGCGGCGGGCTTCGGCCTGGAACCGGCGGGCAGCGCACTGGAACTTTCGGTACGCGCACGTGCGTTGGGTGAATCGGGGGACGAGGCGGCAGACGGCACGGCGGACGGCTCGGCGATCACCTTCGAGGAACCGGAGCAGGCGGAGCCGCTCGGCGTGAACCCGCCCGTCACGCCGGACGAGCCGCGCCCCGAGCGGCTGGTCGTGCGGGACGTGGCCATGGGCGAGTGGCGCCTGGAGGTCGACTCGGGTTACGGCGGCACGCGCGTGTACCCCGACGGTCTGGAGTTCACCGAGGACGCGCTGGAGACGTACACGATCAACGAGGCGGACCCGCTGTCGGCCCGCACCCGCTCGGACTGGTCGATCCGTCTGCACCGCCCGGAGCTCGCATGGGACGCGACGGTGCGGACCCGCTCGGAGATCAGCTGCGACCGGCACGACTTCGTCCGGCACTACTTCGTCACCTCCAACGAGATGATCTACCCGGAGGGCGAAGAGGTACTTTTCCACCGTACATGGGAGAAACGGACTCCACGGACAGCCGGTTAAAGGCGAGTTGGATCCATTGCCCGATTTGCCGCTCTTATGGATGGCAGTGAGTTGGGTCACGCCCACCCGGCCGCCCACCCCACCCGGAGCGCCCTCGCCTCCCCTTGCTTCACAAGCAAGTTGAGACTTGGCAACCGCAAAGGATCAAGCACCCCATACACGCCAGACCATGGTCAACCGGCACGACAGGTGACTACGGCACTTGTTCCGGACATGTGCTCTCGCATACGTTCCCGCTCAGTCGGGCGGACGCCGAATCCTGCCGCCGCCCGAGTCATCCACCCACGGAACTCACACACGTACGGCAGGAGCGGGGGACCCAGGTAAGCCGCCGGGACGGACGCCTTGATGGCGCACCGGACCGGCTAGGGGTGAAGTCGCGCTGCCGTACGGCGGCGCGGCCGGGCATCTCCCGCCCGAACCCGACAGCTCACCTCGCAGGCGCCGGAGAGGAACAGCGCCATGTCCCGAGGCAAGCACCGCCGCCCCCGCACCAACCCGCTCACCCGCCGCGTCGCCATGGCCGGCACCGGCACCGCCGCTCTCGCGCTCCCGCTGCTGAGCGCCACCGCCGCGAGCGCCGCCCAGCCGGCTCAGGCCCCCACCGCCGCCCAGGCGGCACCCCAGTCCGCTCCCTCCGCGGCGAAGGCCAAGACCATCACGTACACCACGAAAAAGGGTGATTCGCTCTATGGCATCGCGGAGCGGTACGACGCGCAGGGCGGCTGGAAGCAGCTGTACAAGGACAACCGCAAGACCGTCGGCGACAACCCCCGGCTGATCCACCCGGGCGTCGACCTGCAGGTCCGGGCGACCAAGAAGGCCGACACGTCGACCCGGACGGCCGACAAGGCGTCCGCTCCCGCCAAGAAGTCCGCCGTCGCCCAGGCCACCCAGTCCTCGGTGAAGACGTTCCCGAACAACCTCGACGGCTGGATCCGCAACGCCCTGGACATCATGGGACAGAACGGAATCCCGGGGTCGTACGAGGGCATTCACCGCAACATCATGCGCGAGTCGTCCGGCAACCCCCAGGCCATCAACAACTGGGACTCCAACGCCGCCGCGGGCACCCCGTCCAAGGGCCTCCTGCAGGTCATCGACCCCACCTTCGCGGCGTACCACGTGCCGGGGACGGTGTACGACCCCTTCGACCCGGTCGCGAACATCGCGGCCGCGTGCAACTACGCGGCCGCGCGTTACGGCTCGATCGACAACGTGAACGGGCCCTACTAAGCCCAACACGGGACACGCTCGGCCAATTCGTCCCTACTGGACGAAATCGACCAGCCTGCCCGCGAACAGTCTCTCGAGGACGACGGCGATGCCGTCGTCCTCGTTCGACAGGGTGATCTCGTCGGCGACCGCCTTGAGTTCGGGGTGGGCGTTGGCCATCGCCACCCCACGTGCGGCCCAGTCGAACATGGGGATGTCGTTGGGCATGTCCCCGAAGGCGATGGTCTCGTGCGCGCCCAGACCGAGATGCTCGGCGGCGAGCGCGAGACCGGTCGCCTTGGTGATGCCGCATGGCTGGAGTTCGACGGTCCCGGGCCCGGACATGGTGACCGTGGCGAGGGAACCGACGACCGAGCGTGCCGTCGCCGCCAACTCGTCGTCGGACAGGGTGGGATGGCGCAGCAGCA
This sequence comes from Streptomyces sp. V4I8, assembly GCF_041261225.1. Taxonomy (GTDB): domain Bacteria; phylum Actinomycetota; class Actinomycetes; order Streptomycetales; family Streptomycetaceae; genus Streptomyces. The sequence goes on along the minus strand of NZ_JBGCCN010000001.1, from coordinate 6,015,291 downwards.
CCTTGCTGATCGGCTCGCACCACAGGTCGTCGCGGTGCTGGACGCGTACGGCGGGCAGGGTGGGATGGGGCATCAGGTACCCGGGTTCGATGAGCGTGAGCCCGTCGACGCCGTCCTGGTCGACGGCCGCGTACACCTCCCCGACCTCGGCCTCGATCTTGCCGAGCGCGGTCTCCGCCAACTCCCGGTCCAGGGTGATGGACCACAACAGACGGTCCGCGCCGGCGACGTACAACTGCGCGCCCTGTCCGCACACCGCGAGCCCCCGGCTGCCCAGGACGTCGAGGAGCGGCCGCACTCTGGGCGCCGGCCGCCCCGTCACGACGAGGTGCTGGGCACCGGCCGCCGCGACCTGCGCGAGCGCGTCGAGGGAGCGGTCGGAGAGCGTGTCGTCGCCTCGGAGCAGCGTCCCGTCCAGGTCAGTGGCGATGAGTGAATATGCGATGGGTGGGGCCATGATCAGAGAATACGGACAGGAAGCCCCATCGACTCGATGTGAACCGGACGGCTGCTGTGTTCACATGTGTTGACACCTGTTCCGGTTCGGATTGTGTTTCCGTGTGCGCAACTTCCTTCCGCTTGTTGCGATTTCACTCCCACGTGGTCCGTCGGCCGCGTCATCGTCTTGCCGCGGGGGCGCTCGAGCGTCGACCGGGTGCCGCGACCTGGTGATTCGCCGGCCTCGGCGACGCGAGCTCCGCACTGCCCAAGACCGCCGCCTCACCCGTAACGTGTGGCCCGACCACATGGCACGGAGCGTACGAGAGTGAGGCAGCACCCCATGCCCCCCTTTGATCTCCCCGAGGGCGATCCCTTCGGCACGCACAACCTTCCGTACGGCGTCTTCTCCCTCCCCGGCTCGGACTCCGCACGCCGGGTAGGCGTCCGGCTCGGCGACCACGTCCTCGACGCGGGCAAGGCGGCCTACGCGCTCGGCTCGCCGTACGCCCCGCTGCTCGCCCAGGACTCCCTGAACCCGCTGCTCGCCGCGGGCCACACCACCTGGTCGGACGTGCGCCGCGCGCTGACGGCGTGGGTGACGGTCCCGGCGCACCAGGAGGCCGTCGCGGACCTGTTCCACCCCCTGTCCTCGGTGACCCTGCACCTCCCCTTCGAGGTCGCGGACTACGTCGACTTCTACGCCTCCGAGAACCATGCCCGGAACGTCGGCCAGATCTTCCGCCCCGACGCCGCGGACTCCCTCACCCCCAACTGGAAGCACCTGCCGATCGGTTACCACGGCCGCTCCGGCACGGTGGTCGTGTCCGGCACGGATGTCGTACGCCCGTCCGGCCAGCGCAAGGCCCCCACTGATCCGGCCCCGGTGTTCGGCCCCTCGGTCCGCCTGGACATCGAGGCCGAGGTCGGCTTCGTGGTCGGGACGCCGTCGGACATGGGCAAGCCGGTGGCGCTCGGCGACTTCCGGGAGCACGTCTTCGGCCTGTGCCTCCTCAACGACTGGTCGGCACGCGACCTCCAGGCCTGGGAGTACGTCCCCCTCGGCCCGTTCCTCGGCAAGTCCTTCGCCACGTCGGTGTCGGCGTGGATCACCCCGCTGGACGCGCTGGAGGAGGCACGGGTGGCAGCGCCGGAGCGGACGCACCCCCTGCTGCCGTACCTGGACGACTCCGGCTCCGCAGCGGAACCCGGCGGCTACGACCTGCGCATCTCGGTGGCCATCAACGGCCACGTCGTCTCCGAGCCCCCCTTCTCCACCATGTACTGGACGGCCGCCCAGCAGCTCGCCCACATGACCGTGAACGGCGCCTCCCTCCGCACCGGCGACCTCTACGGCTCCGGCACGGTGAGCGGCCCCACCGAACGCGAGCGCGGCTCCCTGCTGGAGCTGACCTGGAACGGCCGGGACCCTCTCGAACTCCCCGACGGCAAGCGCACGTTCCTGGAGGACGGCGACGTGGTGACCCTGTCCGCCTGGGCTCCTGGACCGGGCGGGATTCGGGTGGGGCTGGGCGAGGTCACCGGGCAGGTTGTAGCCGGCAACTGACACGAGACCGGGGAGACGCCGGCGGCAGCCCCGCCGGCGTCGCCGGCCGACCGTGGCCGTGTGAGGCTCGCGTTCACGATTCGGCGGATGAACGCCTGCTGGCGGTAGGTCAGTTGACTGCGGGCCTGGGGCCTGCCACGGGAAGAGGGGCACGGGCCGTGTCGGCGTACGCACGGTGCCCTGCGGCGAGTTCGGCGACTCTTCACCGCTGACTCCGGCGACCGTCACCGTCATACTGGCTGGCGGTGGTGTGTTCCTCGCCCACCGCCCCGCATGGCCGCCCGCGCACCTCCCCTGACCAGGATCCGGAGCCTCCGGCATGACCTTCTGCCTGCTCCTGTTGAGCACCGTCGCTCTGACAGCAGCCGTGCCCGTTCCGCGTGCGCTGACCCGGGCCTCGTGGCCCGAACGGGAACCCGTGGTCGCGCTCTGGGTGTGGCAGTGCCTGGTCGCCACCGTCCTGCTGTGCTGCCTGACGGCGCTGGCCTTGGGCGCCGCCGCCGTCTTCGGCACCGTACGCGCGCAGCTCTTCGCCCCCGCGCCGCCCGCGGTGACCGCGGCGTACGACCTCTCGTCCGCACCGGCCTGGGCCGTCGTCCTGACCCTGCTCCTGGCCTGCGGTGCCGCCTGGACCACCGCGATGCTGGGACGCGAACTCGCCGAGGCCCGCCGCCGCCGCAGCCAGGCCCGGGCCCACCTGCTCGAACGTGCCCCCGACCTGCCGGCCGGGCTGCCCGCAGCGCGTGGCCCCCTCCTGGTCCTGGAGGACGAGTACCCGGACGCCTGGTGGATGCCCGGCAACCCGGCCCAGCTGATCGTCACCACCGGCGCCCTGCACCGCCTCACCGACCACCAGCTCGACGCCGTCCTCACCCATGAACGCGGCCACGCCCGCGCCCGCCACGACTGGCTCCTCCACCTCTCGACCGCCCTCGCCACCGGCTTCCCCCGCATCCCGCTGTTCGCCCACTTCTGCGACCAGACCCACCGCCTGGTCGAACTGGCCGCCGACGACACGGCGTCCCGCCGCTGCGGTCACCTGACGACGGCTCTGGCCCTGATCGAGCTCAATCAGCACCGAGGCGTCCTCTCCTGCGCCTCCACCCACCGCCTCCTGGGCGAACGCGTCAACCGCCTCCTCCAGCCACCCCCACGCCTGGGCCGCCGTGACCGCGCCCTCACCACGACGCTGGCAGCACTGGTACCGCTGCTCCCGCTCCTGATCACGTTCGCCCCGGGGCTGACGGCACTGGGCTGAGGCCTACGGACCGCCATGGCGGCCGACTGGGCGACTCGTCCGGCTGATCGCCGGGCGCGCCTCCCGCCCCTAGGCCCAGTCCTCCGGCTCCGCGTCCATCTCGGGCCAGTCGTCCGCCGCGTCGTGATCCGCCCCCGGGTTCGCCTCAGCCGCCGCCCCCGCGCCGGACTCCCCGCGCACGGAGCCCAGCACCTCCAGCACGCCCTCCCCGTACGTCGCCAGCTTCTTCTCCCCCACCCCGCCGACGCCACCGAGCTCCCGCACGGACGCGGGCCACACCGTCACGATCTCCCGCAGCGTCGCGTCATGGAAGATCACATAGGCCGGAACCCCCTGCTCGCGAGCCTGCTCGGCCCGCCAGGCCCGCAGCGCCTCGAAGGCCGGTACCAGCTCCTCCGGCAACTCGGCCACCGCCGCCTTGGCCTTGCGCTCTCCGCGCCCGGAACCCGCGGCACCCGACCCCGACGCCGACCGCGAGGTCACCGGCTTCTTCGGCTCCTTCCGCAGCGGCACCTCCCGCTCCCGCCGCAGCACGGTGCCGCTGGCCTCGGTCAGCACGAGCGTCCCGTACTCCCCCTCGACCGCCAGCAGCCCCTGCGCGAGCAACTGCCGGATGACCCCCCGCCATTCGCCCTCGCTCAGCTCCTCGCCGATACCGAACACGGACAGCTGGTCGTGGTCGAACTGGATCACCTTGCCGGTGCGCTTGCCCAGCAGGATGTCGACGATCTGCAGCGCGCCGAACTTCTGCCCCCGCTCGCGCTGCAGCCGCACCACCGTCGACAGCACCTTCTGCGCCGCGATCGTGCCGTCCCAGGTCTCCGGCGGTGTCAGGCAGGTGTCGCAGTTGCCGCAGCCCGCCGCATCGGGGTCCTGACCGAAGTAGGCGAGCAGCTGTCCGCGTCTGCACTGAGCCGTCTCGCAGAGCGCCAGCATCGCGTCCAGGTGCGAGGCGGCCCGGCGCCGGAACGCCTCGTCGCCCTCGCCCGACTGGATCAGCTTGCGCTGCTGTATGACGTCGTTGAGGCCGTAGGCCATCCAGGCCGTGGAGGGCAGGCCGTCGCGGCCGGCGCGGCCCGTCTCCTGGTAGTAGCCCTCGACCGACTTCGGCAGGTCGAGGTGGGCGACGAACCGCACGTCCGGCTTGTCGATGCCCATCCCGAAGGCGATGGTGGCGACCACGACCAGCCCCTCCTCCCGAAGGAACCGGGACTGGTGCGCCGCGCGCGTGCCCGCGTCCAGGCCCGCGTGGTACGGCACCGCCTCGATGCCGTTGCGGCTCAGGAACTCGGCCGTCGCCTCCACGGACTTGCGGGACAGGCAGTACACGATGCCCGCGTCGCCCGCGTGCTCCTCGCGCAGGAAGCTCAGGAGCTGCTTCTTCGGGTCCGCCTTCGGCACGATCCGGTACTGGATGTTGGGCCGGTCGAAGCTCGCCACGAAGTGCCGGGCGGTCGGCATGTGCAGCCGCTGGGTGATCTCCTGGTGCGTCGCATGCGTGGCCGTGGCCGTGAGCGCGATCCGGGGGACCTCCGGCCAGCGCTCGCCTAGCAGCGAGAGGGCCAGATAGTCGGGGCGGAAGTCGTGGCCCCACTGGGACACGCAGTGCGCCTCGTCGATCGCGAACACCGCGATCTTGCCGCGCGACAGCAGGTCCAGTGTCGAGTCGAGCCGCAGTCGCTCCGGCGCGAGGTAGAGCAGGTCCAGCTCACCCGCCAGGAACTCCGCCTCCACCACGCGCCGCTCGTCGAAGTCCTGCGTGGAGTTGACGAACCCGGCACGCACACCGAGCGCCCGCAGCGCGTCCACCTGGTCCTGCATCAGCGCGATGAGGGGCGAGACGACGATGCCCGTACCCGGTCTGACCAGGGACGGAATCTGGTAGCAGAGCGACTTGCCGCCGCCGGTCGGCATGAGCACGACGGCGTCACCACCGGCCACCACATGCTCGATGACGGCTTCCTGCTCACCGCGGAAGGCCTCGTATCCGAAGACCCGGTGCAGCGCGGCCAGCGCCTCGCTGTCGCCCGCCCGTGCCGCCTCGGTCACCGTTGGCATCTCGCTGATCCCGCCCGTCGCACCCATCGTCGTGCCCCCCGTACGTCGTCCCTCGACCACTGCCTCCACGATAGGGGTCGCCACCGACAGCACCGGAGTTATCCACAGGCTCACGCCTCACCCGTTCGTGATCGGCCGGCAGCCTTGCGTGACCGGCGAGCGGGCGGGCCTCTCCACATCACAGCGGCCCGGCGTCCCCCCGAGGGAAGCCGGGCCGCTGCCGTACAAGCGGGCCGTACGCGCGGGCGCCGAGTCAGCGCACGAACACCCCCGCCGTACTCGCCAGATCCAGGAAGTACTGCGGCGCCACACCCAGCACCAGCGTGACCGCCACACCGACCCCGATCGCCGTCATCGTCAGCGGCGACGGAACGGCGACCGTCGGGCCCTCGGGCCTCGGCTCGCTGAAGAACATCAGCACGATGACGCGGATGTAGAAGAACGCCGCGATCGCCGACGAGATCACACCGACCACGACCAGAGGGGCCGCCCCGCCCTCCGCCGCCGCCTTGAACACGGCGAACTTCCCGGCGAAACCGGAGGTCAGCGGAATGCCGGCGAAGGCCAGCAGGAACACCGCGAACACGGCCGCGACCAGCGGCGAACGTCGGCCCAGACCAGCCCAGTTGGACAGATGTGTCGCCTCACCGCCGGCGTCCCGCACCAGCGTCACCACGGCGAACGCCCCGATCGTCACGAACGAGTACGCGGCCAGGTAGAAGAGAACGGAGGACACCCCGTCCGGCGTGGTCGCGATGACACCCGCGAGGATGAACCCGGCGTGCGCGATGGACGAGTACGCCAGCAGCCGCTTGATGTCGGTCTGCGTGATCGCGACGATGGCACCGCCCAGCATGGTGACGATCGCGACGCCCCACATGACCGGCCGCCAGTCCCAGCGCAGGCCGGGCAGCACGACGTACAGGATCCGCAGCAGCGCACCGAAGGCGGCCACCTTCGTCGCCGCCGCCATGAACCCGGTCACCGGGGTCGGGGCACCCTGGTAGACGTCGGGCGTCCACATGTGGAACGGCACCGCGCCCACCTTGAACAGCAGACCCATGACGATCATCGCGGCGCCGACGAGCAGCAGCGCGTCGTTGCCCATGGTGTCCGCGAGGGCCGGGGTGACCTCCGGGACCGTACCGTCGACGACCTGCGCGATCGCCGCGTAGGACACGGAGCCCGCGTAGCCGTACAGCAGTGCGATACCGAACAGGGTGAACGCGGACGCGAAGGCACCCAACAGGAAGTACTTGACCGCGGCCTCCTGCGACATGAGCCGCTTGCGGCGGGCCAGCGCGCACATCAGGTACAGCGGGAGCGAGAAGACTTCCAGGGCGATGAACAGGGTCAGCAGGTCGTTGGCCGCCGGGAAGATCAGCATGCCGGCGACCGCGAACATCAGCAGCGGGAACACCTCGGTGGTGGTGAACCCGGCCTTCACCGCGGCCTTCTCGCTGTCACTGCCCGGCACGGACGCGGCCTGCGCGGCGAAGGAGTCGACCCGGTTGCCGTGTGCCGCGGGGTCGAGTCGCCGTTCGGCGAAGGTGAACAGGCCGACCAGGCCCGCCAGCAGGATCGTGCCCTGCAGGAAGAGGGCCGGCCCGTCGACCGCGATCGCGCCCATCGCGGCGATGCCCGCCTTGGTCGTGGCGTATCCGTCGGCCGCGAGCGCCACGACCGCGGCGAAGGCCGCGACGAGCGCCACGGTGGAGACGAACACCTGCGCGTAGTAACGAGCCTTGCGCGGGACGACCGCCTCGATCAGCACCCCGACGATCGCCGCGCCGATGATGATCAGGGTGGGAGACAGTTGGCCGTACTCGATCTTCGGCGAGTCGATCTTCGAGATCGGATCGGCCGCGGTTGTCCACAGGCTGTGGACAGCTGTTGCGCTCACTTGGCCGCCTCCACCTCAGGCTGGGGGTCCTTCTTCTGTACGTCGGACATGGTCTGCTTGACCGCCGGGTTGACGATGTCCGTGACGGGCTTCGGGTAGACGCCCAGGAAGATCAGCAGTACGACCAGCGGGGCGACGACCACGAGCTCACGCACCCTGAGGTCGGGCATGGCGGAGACCTCCGGCTTCACCGGGCCCGTCATCGTCCTCTGGTAGAGGACGAGGGTGTAGAGCGCGGCGAGCACGATGCCGAAGGTGGCGATGATGCCGATCACCGGGTAGCGCGTGAACGTGCCGACCAGGACCAGGAACTCACTGACGAAGGGTGCCAGTCCCGGCAGCGACAGGGTCGCCAGACCACCGATCAGGAAGGTGCCGGCGAGCACCGGGGCGACCTTCTGCACACCGCCGTAGTCGGCGATGAGCCGCGAGCCGCGCCGGGAGATCAGGAACCCGGCCACCAGCATCAACGCGGCCGTCGAGATCCCGTGGTTGACCATGTACAGCGTCGCGCCGGACTGGCCCTGGCTGGTCATCGCGAAGATGCCCATGATGATGAAGCCGAAGTGCGAGATCGACGCGTACGCGATCAGACGCTTCATGTCGCGCTGGCCGACCGCGAGCAGCGCCCCGTAGATGATGCTGATCAGCGCCAGCACGAGGATCGCGGGCGTCGCCCACTTGCTGGCCTCCGGGAACAGCTGGAGGCAGAAGCGGAGCATCGCGAACGTGCCCACCTTGTCGACGACCGCCGTGATGAGGACGGCGACCGGTGTGGTGGCCTCCCCCATCGCGTTGGGCAGCCAGGTGTGCAGCGGCCACAGGGGTGCCTTCACGGCGAAGGCGAAGAAGAAGCCGAGGAACAGCCAGCGTTCGGTGTTGGTCGCCATGTCGAGCGTGCCGTTGGCGCGGGCCTCGGCGATCTCCTGGAGGCTGAAGTTCCCGGCGACCACATAGAGGCCGATCACCGCGGCCAGCATGATCAGACCGCCGACCAGGTTGTAGAGCAGGAACTTCACTGCCGCGTACGACCGTTGCGTCGACGCCACCTTCTCGCCGTGCTCGTGGGCACGGTCCCCGAAGCCTCCGATGAGGAAGTACATCGGGATGAGCATGGCTTCGAAGAAGATGTAGAAGAGGAAGACGTCGGTGGCCTCGAAGGAGATGATCACCATCGCCTCGACGGCCAGGATCAGGGCGAAGAAGCCCTGCGTCGGCCGCCAACGGCTGCTGCCGGTCTCCAGCGGGTCGGCGTCGTGCCAGCCCGCGAGGATGATGAACGGGATCAGCAGCGCCGTCAGCGCGACCAGCGCCACCGCGATGCCGTCCACGCCGAGTTCGTAGCGCACCCCGAAGTCCGCGATCCAGGCGTGGGATTCAGTGAGCTGGTAGCGGTCGCCGTCCGGGTCGAAGCGGACCAGGACGGTGATCGCGAGGGCGAGCGTGCCGAGCGAGACGAGCAGCGCCAGCCATTTGGCGGCGGTGCGCTGCGCGGCCGGTACGGCGGCCGTGGCGATCGCCCCGATCGCCGGGAGCACCGCCGTAGCTGTCAGCAGAGGAAAGGACATCGGTATCAGACCGCCCTCATCAGCAGGGTCGCGGCGATGAGGATCGCCGCACCGCCGAACATCGAGACCGCGTACGACCGCGCGAAGCCGTTCTGCAGCCTGCGCATCCGTCCGGACAGGCCGCCCATCGACGCCGCCGTGCCGTTGACGACGCCGTCGACCAGGGTGTGGTCGACGTACACCAGGGAGCGCGTGAGGTGTTCGCCGCCGCGTACGAGGACGACGTGGTTGAAGTCGTCCTGGAGCAGGTCGCGCCGGGCGGCCCGGGTGAGCAGCGACCCGCGCGGGGCGACCGCGGGAACCGGACGACGGCCGTACTGGCCATAGGCGATGGCGACGCCGATGATCATGCACGCCACGGTCGCGCTGGTGACCGCTGCCGCGCCGATCGGCGGATGGCCGTGGGCGTGCCCGGTGATGGGCTCCAGCCAGTGCACGAAGCGGTCGCCGATGCTGAAGAACGCACCACCGGCCACCGACCCGACGGCCAGCACGATCATGGGGATCGTCATGACCCTGGGCGACTCGTGCGGGTGCGGCTCCGCATGCTCGCCGTGTGTCTCGGCGGCGGGCTCCACGCCGGGCTCGGCCGGCGACGCGGTCTTCGCGTGACGCCAGCGCTCCTCTCCGAAGAACGTCATCAGCATCACGCGCGTCATGTAGTACGCCGTGATGGCGGCGCCCAGCAGCGCACAGCCGCCGAGGATCCAGCCCTCGGTGCCGCCCTTGGCGAACGCCGCCTCGATGATCTTGTCCTTGGAGAAGAAGCCGGACAGCCCCGGGAAGCCGATGATGGCGAGGTAGCCGAGGCCGAACGTGACGAAGGTGACCGGCATGTACTTGCGCAGACCGCCGTACTTGCGCATGTCGACCTCGTCGTTCATGCCGTGCATGACCGAACCGGCGCCGAGGAACAGCCCGGCCTTGAAGAAGCCGTGCGTCACCAGGTGCATGATCGCGAAGACGTAGCCGATGGGGCCGAGGCCCGCGGCGAGGACCATGTAGCCGATCTGCGACATGGTCGAGCCGGCCAGCGCCTTCTTGATGTCGTCCTTCGCGCAACCGACGATCGCACCGAAGAGGAGCGTGACGGCTCCGACGATGGTGACCACCAGCTGCGCGTCCGGCGCGGCGTTGAAGATGGCTCCGGAGCGGACGATCAGGTAGACGCCCGCGGTCACCATCGTCGCGGCGTGGATGAGGGCCGAGACCGGGGTCGGGCCCTCCATCGCGTCCCCGAGCCAGGACTGCAGCGGCACCTGGGCGGACTTGCCGCAGGCGGCGAGCAGCAGCATCAGGCCGATGGCGGTGAGCTTGCCCTCGCTCGCGTCACCGACCAGGCCGGGCTCCCCCTCGCCGCCGAGCACCGGCCCGAAGGCGAATGTGCCGAACCACAGGAACATCATCATGATCGCGATCGACAGGCCCATGTCGCCGACGCGGTTGACCAAGAAGGCCTTCTTCGCGGCGGTGGCGGCGCTGGGCTTGTGCTGCCAGAAGCCGATCAGCAGGTAGGAGGCGAGACCCACGCCCTCCCAGCCGACGTAGAGGAGCAGGTAGTTGTCGGCGAGGACGAGCAGCAGCATCGCCGCGAGGAACAGGTTCAGATAGCCGAAGAAGCGGCGGCGCCGCTCGTCGTGCTCCATGTACCCGACCGAGTACAGGTGGATCAGCGAGCCGACGCCGGTGATCAGCAGCACGAACGTCATCGACAGCTGGTCCAGGCGGAAGGCGATGTCCGCCTGGAAGCCCTCGACCGGGATCCAGCTGAACAGGTGGCTCGTCAGGGTCCGGTCCTCGGCACTCTTGCCGAGCAGGTCGGCGAAGAGGACCACACCGAAGGCGAAGGAGACGAACGACAGGAGCGTGCCGATCCAGTGGCCGACGGCGTCGAGCCGCCGGCCGCCGCACAGCAGTACGGCCGCTCCGAGCAATGGCGCCGCGATCAGCAGCGCAATCAGGTTCTCCACGATTCTTCCGACCCCTCAGAGCTTCATCAGGCTGGCGTCGTCGACCGAGGCCGAGTGGCGGGAACGGAACAGCGACACGATGATCGCGAGCCCGACGACGACCTCCGCGGCGGCGACGACCATCGTGAAGAAGGCGATGATCTGGCCGTCGAGATTGCCGTGCATCCGCGAGAAGGCCACGAGCGTGAGGTTGCACGCGTTGAGCATGAGCTCGATGCACATGAAGACGACGATCGCGTTGCGCCTGATCAGCACGCCGGTGGCGCCGATCGTGAACAACAGGGCGGCGAGGTAGAGGTAGTTGACCGGGTTCACTTCGACGCCTCCTCGGGCCGCTTGAAGGTCGACGGCTCGATCGCGGTCCGCTCCAGCCGTTCCTCCGCGCGCTGTTCCAGGGCCCGCAGGTCGTTGAGCGCCTCGGTGGACACGTCCCGGATCTGACCGCGTTCGCGCAGCGTCTTGCTGACCGTGAGATCGGACGGGGTGCCGTCGGGCAGCAGACCCGCGATGTCCACGGCGTTGTGCCGGGCGTACACGCCGGGGGCCGGCAGCGGCGGGACGTGCTTGCCTTCGCGGACGCGCTGTTCGGACAGCTCGCGCTGGGTCTTGGCGCGCTCGGTGCGCTCGCGGTGCGTGAGCACCATGGCGCCGATGGCGGCGGTGATCAGCAGGGCGCCGGTGATCTCGAAGGCGAAGACGTACTTGGTGAAGATGAGGGCCGCGAGGCCCTCCACATTGCCGTTCGCGTTCGCCTGGGCGAGGCCGTTGAACTCCGTCAGGGACGCGTTGCCGATGCCGGCGACCAGCAGGATGCCGAAGCCGAGCCCGCAGAGAAGGGCCAGCCAGCGCTGGCCCTTGATGGTCTCCTTCAGGGAGTCCGCGGCCGTGACACCGACCAGCATCACGACGAAGAGGAACAGCATCATGATCGCGCCGGTGTAGACGACGATCTGCACGATGCCCAGGAAGTAGGCGCCGTTGGCGAGGTAGAAGACCGCCAGGACGATCATGGTCCCGGCGAGACAGAGCGCGCTGTGCACGGCCTTCTTCATGAAGACGGTGCACAGGGCGCCGATCACGGCGACGGTGCCGAGGATCCAGAACTGGAAGGCCTCTCCGGTGGAGGTTGAGTAGGCGGCGAGCTGCCCGGTCATCGGCCGATCACCTTCCCGGACGCCGGTTCGTCCTCACCGAAGGTCGAGTCCGCCTCCTGCGGGACCTCGCCCTTGGAGAGCGCGACCTGCTGGGTCGTGCCCGGCGCGGCCTCCGTCACCAGGCCCCGGTAGTAGTCCTGTTCGTCCGTCCCGGGGTAGATGGCGTGGGGGCTGTCGACCATGCCGTCTTCCAGACCGGCGAGCAGCTGCTCCTTGGTGTAGATGAGGTTGGCGCGGCTGGAGTCCGCGAGCTCGAACTCGTTGGTCATCGTCAACGCGCGCGTGGGGCACGCCTCGATGCACAGACCGCACAGGATGCAGCGGGCGTAGTTGATCTGGTAGACGCGGCCGTACCGCTCGCCCGGCGAGTAGCGCTCCTCGTCGGTGTTGTCGGCGCCCTCCACATAGATGGCGTCGGCGGGGCAGGCCCAGGCGCACAGCTCGCAGCCGACGCACTTCTCCAGGCCGTCCGGATGGCGGTTGAGCTGGTGCCGTCCGTGGAAGCGCGGAGCGGTGGTCTTCTGCTGCTCCGGGTACTGCTCGGTCAGCCGCTTCTTGAACATGGCCTTGAAGGTCACGCCGAAGCCGGCCACGGGGTTCTGGAAACCGGGCTTGGTCTCCTTGGGCTCCTCAGCCATCGGACGCCTCCTTTCCATCCAGAGATCCGTCACTCTGAGTATCGGACCCACCACTGACAATCAGCTCTCGCTCGCGATGCGGGCGGCGCCGCGGCACCGGCGGAAGCTCCTGTCCGGGCAGGGGCGGTACGGGGAATCCGCCCGCCATCGCGTCGAAGCCGGCGGCTTCCTCGGCGGGTTGCGTGCCCGCCTTCGTCCGCTCGCGGAACAGGTCCGCGACGAAGGAGAGGAGGAGCAGCGCGAGGACGCCGCCGCCGACGTAGAGGGCGATGTCGGCGAAGTCGTAGTTCTCGTTCCGGAGGGTCCGCACGGTCGCGACGAGCATCAGCCAGACGACGGAGACCGGGATGAGGACCTTCCAGCCGAGCTTCATCAGCTGGTCGTAGCGGACGCGTGGGAGCGTGCCGCGCAGCCAGATGAAGAAGAACAGCAGCAGCTGGACCTTGATCACGAACCAGAGCAGCGGCCACCAGCCGTGGTTCGCGCCCTCCCAGAAGGCGCTGACCGGATACGGGGCCCGCCAGCCGCCCAGGAAGAGCGTCACGGACACGGCCGAGACCGTCACCATGTTCACGTACTCGGCGAGCATGAACATCGCGAACTTGATCGACGAGTACTCGGTGTTGAAGCCGCCGACCAGGTCGCCCTCGGACTCCGGCATGTCGAAGGGGGCGCGGTTGGTCTCGCCGACCATCGTCACGATGTAGATCAGGAAGGAGACCGGCAGCAGGACGACGTACCAGCGGTCCTGCTGCGCCTCGACGATCGCCGACGTGGACATCGACCCGGAGTAGAGGAACACCGAGGCGAAGGCCGCGCCCATCGCGATCTCGTAGGAGATCATCTGCGCGCAGGAGCGGAGGCCGCCGAGGAGCGGATAGGTGGAGCCGGAACTCCAACCCGCGAGCACGATGCCGTAGATGCCGACCGAGGCGACCGCGAGGATGTAGAGCATCGCGATCGGCAGGTCGGTGAGCTGCATCGTGGTGCGCTGGCCGAAGATCGAGATCTCGTTGCCGGCCGGGCCGAAGGGGATCACCGCGATCGCCATGAAGGCCGGGATGGCCGCGACGATCGGCGCGAGGACGTAGACCACCTTGTCCGCGCGTTTGACGATGACGTCTTCCTTGAGCATCAGCTTGATGCCGTCGGCGAGCGACTGGAGCATGCCCCAGGGGCCGTGCCGGTTGGGGCCGATGCGCAGCTGCATCCACGCGACGACCTTGCGCTCCCACACGATGGAGAACAGCACGGTCACCATCAGGAAGGCGAAGCAGAACACCGCCTTGATGACGACCAGCCACCAGGGGTCGCGGCCGAACATCGAGAGGTCTTCAGCGGCGAGGAAAGGGCTCATGCCTCCACCTCCTCGGGGGCCTCGGACGCGAGGGTCGCCGGGCCGATGCGGACGAGTGAACCGGGCAGCGCCCCGGTGTCGGAGGCGACGCCGCGGCCCACGGAGTTCAGCGGGAGCCACACCACCCGGTCGGGCATCTCCGTGATCTGCAGCGGGAATCCGACGACTCCGGCGGGCCCGCTCACGGCGAGGACGTCACCTTCCTTCACGCCTGCCTCGGCGGCCGTGGCGGCCGACACGCGCGCGTGGGCGGCGTGCCGGGTGCCGGCGAGCGCCTCGTCGCCCTGCTGGAGGAGACCCTGGTCGAGCAGCAGCCGGTGCCCGGCGAGGACAGCCTCACCGGCGGCCGGTCGCGGCAACTGGGCCGCGATCTCCAGCGGTTCGGTGGCGCGCGATCCGTCCCAGGATCCGAGCCGGTCGATCTCCGCGCGCGTGGTGCGCAGATCCGGCAGGCCCAGGTGTACGTCCATGGCGTCGGCCAGCATCTGCAGCACGCGCGCGTCGGTCGGAGCCAGGCGGCGGATCATCTGGTCGGGCTTGAGCGCGGCCTCGAAGAAGCGCACCCTGCCCTCCCAGTTGAGGAAGGTGCCGGCCTTCTCGGCGACCGCGGCGACCGGCAGGACGACATCGGCGAGCTCGGTCACCTCGCCGGGCCGAAGCTCCAGCGACACCACGAAGCCGACCTCGGCGAGCGCCTCACGCGCGCGTGCCGGGTCGGGCAGGTCGGCGACCTCGACGCCCGCGACCAGCAGGGCCTGGAGTTCGCCGGTCGCGGCGGCCTCCACGATCTGGCCGGTGTCGCGACCGTAGCGGTGCGGGAGTTCGGCCAGACCCCAGACGGCGGCGACCTCCTCACGCGCGCGTGGGTCGGTCGCGGGACGTCCGCCCGGCAGCAGCGTAGGCAGCGCACCGGCCTCGACGGCACCGCGCTCCCCCGCCCGGCGCGGGATCCACACCAGCTGGGCGCCGGTCGCGGACGCGGCCCGTACGGCGGCCGTGAGCCCGCCCGCCACAGCGGCCAGCCGCTCGCCGACGACGATCACCGAGCCCTCGGTGCGCAGCGCCTCCGACGCCTTCGATCCGGCCTCGTCCAGGCCGACGCCGCTCGCGAGCGCGTCCAGCCACTCGGACTCGGTGCCGGGAGCGGCGGGCAGCAGCGAGCCGCCGGCCTTCTCCAGACCGCGCGTGGAGTGCGTGGCCAGCGAGAAGACCTTCTGGCCGTGCTTGCGCCAGGCCTTGCGCAGCCGCAGGAAGATCCCGGGCGCCTCCTCCTCGGCCTCGAACCCGGCCAGCAGGACGGCCGGCGCCTTCTCCAGGAGGCTGTACGTGACGCCCGTACCGTCGAGATCACGGCCGTGACCGGCGACCCGCGCGGCGAGGAAGTCGGCCTCCTCGCCGCTGTGCACGCGCGCGCGGAAGTCGATGTCGTTGGTGTCGAGCGCCACGCGCGCGAACTTGCTGTACGCGTAGGCGTCCTCGATGGTGAGCCGGCCGCCGGTCAGCACACCGGTCCGGCCGCGCGAGGCGAGCAGCCCCTGTGCCGCGATCTGCAGCGCCTCCGGCCAGGAGGCCGGTTCGAGGTCACCCTCGGCGTTGCGCACCAGAGGCGTCTGAAGCCGGTCGCGCTGCTGCGCGTACCGGAAGCCGAACCGCCCCTTGTCGCAGATCCACTCCTCGTTGACCTCGGGGTCGTTGGCCGCCAGGCGCCGCATGACCTTGCCGCGCCGGTGGTCGGTACGCGTGGCGCAGCCGCCGGAGCAGTGCTCGCAGACCGACGGCGAGGAGACGAGGTCGAAGGGGCGGGAGCGGAACCGGTACGCCGCCGAGGTCAGCGCGCCGACCGGGCAGATCTGGATGGTGTTCCCGGAGAAGTACGACTCGAAGGGGTCGCCCTCACCGGTGCCGACCTGCTGCAGCGCGCCGCGCTCGACCAGCTCGATCATCGGGTCGCCCGCGACCTGGTTGGAGAACCGGGTGCAGCGGGCGCACAGCACGCACCGCTCGCGGTCGAGCAGCACCTGTGTGGAGATCGGCACGGGCTTCTCGTACGTCCGCTTCCGTCCCTCGAAGCGGGACTCGGCGTGGCCGTGCGACATGGCCTGGTTCTGCAGCGGGCACTCGCCGCCCTTGTCGCAGACCGGGCAGTCCAGCGGGTGGTTGATGAGCAGGAGCTCCATCACACCCTGCTGGGCCTTCTCGGCGACCGGCGAGGTGAGGTGCGACTTCACGACCATGCCGTCCGTGCACGTGATGGTGCAGGACGCCATCGGCTTGCGCTGGCCCTCGACCTCGACGATGCACTGGCGACAGGCGCCGGCCGGGTCGAGGAGGGGGTGGTCGCAGAAGCGGGGGATCTCGATGCCCAGTTGCTCGGCGGCCCGGATGACCAGGGTGCCCTTCGGCACGCTGATCTCGATGCCGTCGATCGTCAGCGTCACGAGATCTTCCGGCGGGACCGCCGCCTCGCCTCCTCCGGAGGGAGCGCTGGTGGTCACAGTCATGCGTTCACCTCCGTGCGGTGGTCGGCCCAGGCCGTCGACTTGGCCGGGTCGAAGGGGCAGCCGCGGCCCGTGATGTGCTGCTCGTACTCCTCGCGGAAGTACTTCAGCGAGGAGAAGATCGGCGAGGCGGCACCGTCGCCGAGGGCGCAGAAGGACTTGCCGTTGATGTTGTCGGCGATGTCGTTGAGCTTGTCGAGGTCGCTCATCACGCCCTTGCCGGCCTCGATGTCGCGCAGCAACTGCACGAGCCAGTACGTGCCTTCGCGGCAGGGCGTGCACTTGCCGCAGGACTCGTGGGCGTAGAACTCGGTCCAGCGGGTGACGGCGCGGACGACGCAGGTCGTCTCGTCGAAGCACTGGAGCGCTTTCGTGCCGAGCATGGAACCCGCGGCACCCACTCCTTCGTAATCAAGAGGGACGTCGAGGTGCTCGTCGGTGAACATCGGCGTCGAGGAGCCGCCCGGCGTCCAGAACTTGAGGCGATGGCCGGGGCGCATCCCGCCGCTCATCTCCAGGAGCTGGCGGAGTGTGATGCCGAGCGGGGCCTCGTACTGGCCGGGACTGGCGACGTGGCCGCTGAGGGAGTAGAGCGTGAAGCCCGGGGACTTGTCGCTGCCCATCGAGCGGAACCAGTCCTTGCCCCGATGCAGGATCGCGGGAACCGACGCGATCGACTCGACGTTGTTCACAACAGTCGGGCAGGCGTAGAGACCTGCCACCGCAGGGAAGGGGGGACGGAGCCGCGGTTGACCACGGCGGCCTTCGAGCGAGTCGAGCAGTGCGGTCTCCTCACCGCAGATGTACGCGCCGGCGCCGGCGTGCACGGTGAGTTCGAGGTCGAGTCCGCTGCCCAGGATGTTCTCGCCGAGGTAGCCGGCCGCGTAGGCCTCGCGCACGGCCTCGTGCAACCGCCGCAATACGGGGACGACTTCACCACGCAGATAGATGAAGGCATGCGAAGACCTGATGGCATAACACGCGATGACAATGCCCTCGATGAGGCTATGCGGGTTCGCGAAGAGGAGCGGAATGTCCTTGCAGGTTCCGGGCTCCGATTCGTCGGCGTTGACAACTAGATAGTGCGGTTTTCCATCACCCTGGGGAATGAACTGCCATTTCATTCCCGTCGGGAATCCCGCGCCACCGCGCCCGCGCAGACCGGAGTCCTTGACGTACGCGATCAGGTCGTCCGGCGACATGGCGAGCGCCTTGCGGAGCCCCTCGTACCCCTCGTGCCTTCGGTAGACGTCCAGCGTCCAGGACCTGTCCTCGTCCCAGAAGGCCGACAGCACGGGTGCGAGCAGCTTCTCGGGGCTGTTTTCCTTCAGCTCTGGTGCCAACGTCATCACTCCCCCTCCTCGGCGACAGGCCCTGCCGGGTGGGCTGGGTCGGACGCGGACGATTCCTGCGGCGCGTCGTGCGAGCTGAGGTGTTCAGCCGGCGACGGTTGGTGCGCTGCCTTGCCCTGCGGCTCATCGTGCGGGCCGCCGTCCCGCGGATGGACCACGCGCGCGGGTGCGGCCTCTCCCCTGGCCAGGCGGAGGCCCACCAGCGACGCCGGTCCCGCACCGCCGCTCTCCTCGACGGCCCCGGGCCGCTCGTCGGGGAAGCCGGCCAGGATCCGCGCGGTCTCCTTGAAGGTGCACAGCCGAGCACCGCGCGTCGGTTCGACGTCCCGCCCGGCGCGCAGGTCGTCGACGAGGCGCTTGGCGCTCGCCGGGGTCTGGTTGTCGAAGAACTCCCAGTTGACCATCACGACCGGCGCGAAGTCGCAGGCCGCGTTGCACTCGATGTGCTCCAGGGTGACCTTGCCGTCGCCGGTGGTCTCACCGTTGCCGACGCCCAGGTGCTCCTGGAGCTCCTCGAAGATCGCGTCACCGCCCATCACCGCACAGAGGGTGTTGGTGCAGACGCCCACCTGGTAGTCGCCGGAGGGCTTGCGGCGGTACATCGTG
This sequence comes from Streptomyces sp. V4I8, assembly GCF_041261225.1. Lineage (GTDB taxonomy): Bacteria > Actinomycetota > Actinomycetes > Streptomycetales > Streptomycetaceae > Streptomyces. The sequence goes on along the minus strand of NZ_JBGCCN010000001.1, from coordinate 5,996,924 downwards.
TAGAAGGTGGCCACCGCGGTGACCTCGGCCGTGGTCAGGCCGAGCACGTCCGCGCAGAACCGCATCCCGGTGCGCGTGACATGCCCTTCCTCCGACTGCACGAGGTGCAGCAACGGTAGGAGGGCGGACCGGGAGTCCGGGTAGCGGGCGATGACCTCGCGCGCGTCCCGCTCGAGCCGTTCCCGAACGTCGTCCGGGTAAGCGGGCGCGGGCAGTTCGGGCATGCCCAGGCTGACGCCCCGCTCCGAAGAAGAGGTGGTCACCGGTCGACGCCTCCCATCACGGGGTCGATGGACGCGACGGCGACGATGACGTCGGCGACCTGGCCGCCCTCGCACATCGCCGCCATGGCCTGCAGGTTGGTGAAGGACGGGTCGCGGAAGTGGACCCGGAAGGGGCGGGTGCCGCCGTCGGACACGGCATGCACACCGAGCTCGCCCTTGGGTGACTCGACGGCCGCGTACGCCTGTCCCGGCGGGACGCGGAAGCCCTCGGTGACCAGCTTGAAGTGGTGGATCAGGGCCTCCATGGAGGTGCCCATGATCTTCTTGATGTGGTCGAGGGAGTTGCCGAGCCCGTCGGGTCCCAGGGCGAGCTGGGCGGGCCAGGCGATCTTCTTGTCGGCGACCATGACCGGTCCGGGCTGGAGCCGGTCCAGGCACTGCTCGACGATCCCGAGCGACTGGCGCATCTCTTCCAGACGGATCAGGAAGCGCCCGTAGGAGTCGCAGGTGTCGGCGGTCGGGATCTCGAAGTCGTAGGTCTCGTAGTCGCAGTACGGCTGTGCCTTGCGCAGGTCGTGCGGCAGGCCGGTGGAGCGCAGGATCGGGCCGGTGGCGCCGAGGGCCATGCAGCCGGCCAGGTCGAGATAGCCGATGTCCTGCATGCGGGCCTTGAAGATGGGGTTCCCGGTGGCGAGCTTGTCGTACTCGGGGAGGTTCTTCTTCATCTTCTTCACGAACTCGCGGATCTGGTCCACCGCGCCGGGCGGCAGGTCCTGGGCGAGTCCGCCGGGGCGAATGTACGCGTGGTTCATCCGCAGGCCCGTGATGAGCTCGTAGATGTCGAGAATCATTTCACGATCACGGAATCCGTAGATCATGATCGTGGTGGCGCCGAGCTCCATGCCCCCGGTGGCGATGCACACCAGGTGGGAGGAGAGCCGGTTCAGCTCCATCAGGAGCACCCGGATGATCTTGGCACGCTCGGTGATCTGGTCCTCGATGCCGAGGAGTTTCTCGACGGCGAGACAGTAGGCGGTCTCGTTGAAGAAGGACGTCAGGTAATCCATGCGCGTCACGAACGTGGTGCCCTGCGTCCAGGTCCGGTACTCGAGGTTCTTCTCGATGCCGGTGTGGAGATAGCCGATGCCGCAGCGGGCCTCGGTGACCGTCTCGCCGTCGATCTCCAGGATCAGGCGGAGCACTCCGTGGGTGGAGGGGTGCTGGGGGCCCATGTTGAGGACGATGCGCTCGTCGTCGGCGCGGGCCGCGGCCTGGACGACCTCGTCCCAGTCGCCACCGGTGACCGTGTAAACGGTGCCTTCGGTGGTCTCACGGGCGGATGCTGACTGCGTGCTCACGAGTACGACCTCCGCTGGTCCGGAGCCGGGATCTGGGCGCCCTTGTACTCGACGGGGATGCCGCCGAGGGGGTAGTCCTTGCGCTGCGGGTGGCCCTGCCAGTCGTCCGGCATCATGATCCGCGTCAGGGCGGGGTGACCGTCGAAGACGATGCCGAAGAAGTCGTACGTCTCGCGCTCGTGCCAGTCGTTCGTCGGGTACACGGAGACGAGCGACGGGATGTGCGGGTCGCTGTCGGGGGCGCTGACTTCGAGGCGGATCAGCCGGTTGTGGGTGATCGAGCGCAGGTGGTAGACGGCGTGCAGTTCGCGGCCCTTGTCGCTGAGGTAGTGGACGCCGCTGACGCCGGTGCACAGTTCGAAGCGCAGGGCCGGGTCGTCGCGCAGGGTGCGGGCGACGCGGACCAGGTGCTCGCGTTCGATGTGGAAGGTGAGTTCGCCGCGGTCGACGACCGTCTTCTCGATGGCGTTGCCGGGGAGGAGGCCCTGTTCCTCCAGTGCGCCCTCGAGCTCGTCGGCGACCTCGTCGAACCAACCCCCGTAGGGGCGGCTCGCCGGTCCCGGGAGCCGGACCGAGCGGACGAGGCCGCCGTAGCCGGAGGTGTCGCCGCCGTTGTTGGCGCCGAACATGCCGCGCTGGACGCGGATCTCCTCGCCGCCCTGGCCGCGCTGGCCGGGGAGGTTGGAGGCGGAGAGGTCCTTCTCGGGGTTGACCCCGTTGGACCCGTTCGCCCCGTTGGTGCCGTTCGCGTCGCTCACCGCAGCAGCCCCTTCATCTCGATCGTGGGCAGGGCCTTGAGCGCCGCTTCCTCCGCCTCGCGGGCCGCCTCTTCGGCGTTCACACCGAGCTTGGAGGACTGGATCTTCTGGTGGAGCTTGAGAATGGCGTCCATCAGCATCTCGGGCCGTGGCGGGCAGCCGGGGAGATAGATGTCGACCGGGACGATGTGGTCGACGCCCTGCACGATCGCGTAGTTGTTGAACATGCCTCCCGAGGAGGCGCAGACCCCCATGGAGATCACCCACTTGGGGTTCGGCATCTGGTCGTAGACCTGCCGGAGCACCGGCGCCATCTTCTGGCTGACCCGGCCGGCGACGATCATCAGGTCGGCCTGGCGCGGCGAGCCGCGGAAGACCTCCATGCCGAAGCGCGCCAGGTCGTAGCGGCCCGCGCCGGTGGTCATCATCTCGATGGCACAGCACGCGAGGCCGAAGGTGGCCGGGAAAACGGACGCTTTGCGCACCCAGCCCGCGGCCTGCTCGACGGTGGTCAGCAGGAATCCGCTCGGCAGCTTTTCTTCGAGTCCCATGTCGTTAAAGGCCCCTCAGTCCCATTCCAGGCCGCCGCGCCGCCATACGTACGCGTACGCGACGAAGACGGTGAGCACGAAGAGCAGCATCTCCACGAGCCCGAAAATCCCCAGGGCGTCGAAGGTGACGGCCCAGGGGTAGAGGAAGACGATCTCGATATCGAAGATGATGAAGAGCATCGCCGTCAGGTAGTACTTGATCGGGAAGCGCCCGCCGCCGGCCGGCGTGGGGGTCGGCTCGATACCGCACTCATAGGCCTCGAGCTTGGCCCGGTTGTACCGCTTCGGACCGATCAGCGTGGCCATGACCACGGAGAAGATCGCAAAGCCTGCCCCGAGGGCTCCCAGTACGAGGATGGGCGCATACGCGTTCACCGCTCCTCGCTCCTCTCAGTCGGCACTGACTGCTGGCGGTTGCACTGGGCTCACAACCGCCTCACCGGTTCCACGAGCCCCGCTCGTCCCGGCGAAAGATCGAGAACATGTGAAGCAGGTCACAAGCCCAACTGCCTCGCATCCTATGCCCGCCGCTCTGTGATCTGCGACACGGGGTATTGCACAAGCTTTGTGATCTCCACCACCTGACGAAGGATCATGAAGCTGGAGGAGCGGTGATCTTCACACGAGAAGCGTCCGAGTGATCACCAGAGGTGACATTTTCGCTCGTCGGCGCAGCTCGGAAGGGGCGTCTCCATATCAAGAGACTTCCCTTGCATGCAAATTGGTGCTGGACCAGACCTCTTGATAGTGGAGCTCATTCACACTTCAGAGGGAGCCACCGAGGGGATGTGGACGCGTGCACGCATTCACGAGCGAGTGGCGGGCGGAATTCAGGCACAGGACGCGCACGAGGCCGTAACCGTTGCGTGACCTCTGCCACATGATGAGAGGGCCATGAGAACCGGGCTTGGCCACCGGTCCCAACAAGTGGTAAGCGGTGGGCAATTCGGACTTAATGATGAAAGGACGTGATCACGGGCGGGGTGACGAGGGTCCGCAATGTCCGTTACGGCGTCAATAAAGGGCGGGCCGCCAAGAATTTGGGGCGCGGATTGAGCAACTGTGGCGCAGCCCACGTTTCTTGTAGGTATGGAGGAGCCCCTGATACCGGTTGTTCTCATGTCCCACACCGCTCACATACGTAGCCACCGGAAGCCCCGCCGCAGCGCGTCGACGTCCATCGCGATGCGCGCCGGAGTTGCCGGTGGCGTCCTCAGCATGGCAGCGGCTGGTGCGTCGGCCACGGCGAACGCCGCCGAGCCGGTGACGCAGACCATCGAACTGCCCACCCTCACGGGTGACCTGGCGGACCAGCTCGCCCAGTCCGCGGACGCCACCCAGTTGGCCGCCGCGAACTACGAGCTCGACGCCCAGCGTGACGCGGCCGCCGCCGCGGCCGCCAAGGAAGCCAAGAAGGACCTCGCGGAGGCCAAGAAGAAGGCCGAGGCGAAGAAGAAGGCCGAGGAGGCCCGCAGGGCCGCCGCCGAGGAGGCCGCCTCCCGCAGCGCCGAGCGCACCACCCTGTCCGCTTCCGCGAGCACCAGCGTGGCCGCTCCCGCCAGCGGCAGCGTGGGCACGGTCATCGCGTTCCTCCAGGCACAGGTGGGCGACGCGTACGTCATGGGCGCCACCGGCCCCAACGCGTGGGACTGCTCCAGCCTGGTCCAGGCCGCGTTCAAGCAGGTCGGCGTCGACCTGCCGCGGGTCTCACAGGACCAGTCGATGGCCGGCACGGACATCCCGCTCTCGCAGATCCAGGTCGGCGACATCCTGTACTGGGGCGGCAAGGGCTCGGCGTACCACGTGGGCGTCTACATCGGTAACGGCCAGTACCTGGACGCGGCCAACCCCTCCAAGGGCGTCGTCATCCAGGACCTGTCCGGCTACCCGGCGTCGGGCGCGGTGCGCGTCCTCTGAGTCGTAGGGATCACCGTAAGGGCCGCAGCCGCTCGGGGGCAGCGGCCCTTACGCCTTGACCGAGAGCCCTTACTGCTCAGCCCAGGTCGAAGGTGTTGGGCAGACCCAGCTTGTAGCGCACCTCGTCGACCCGCTTCAGCGGCTCCAGCTCCGGGGGCCGGTACAGCTCCCAGATCCGACAGCGCTCGGCGCCCGAATTGTCCGCGTCCAGGAGCGCGTTGACCGCCAGGCGTGCCGACTCGTTGGCGCCCTCCATCGTCGCCAGGTCCACGTCGGTGCGGACGTAGTCGCCCGCGAGGAAGAAGTTCGGGACCTTTGTGCGGGCCGTGGGGCGGTTGTAGAGGGTGCCCGTGGGGTGGATGAGGAGCTGTTCGCGGTTCTGTGGGTCGGGGCCGCCCAGGCCCGTCACCGCCGGGTCCATGAACCAGCCGAGGCGGTCCTCGTCCCGCAGTGTGGTCTTGCCGGCGTCGTTCAGGCCGTCCTTCAACTGGGCCCAGAGTTCCGCGACGACCTCTTCCTTGGTGCACTCCTTGGCCGTCTTGCCGTACAGGATGCCCGGCTTGTCCCACTCAGAGATGATGGCGGAGAGACAGTCGTGGGCGCGTCCGTCGCCGTAGTCACGGGAGAAGTCCCGTCCGTCCCAGAACTGGGCCTGGCCGACGGCGGTCACCGACCACGGTGAGTCCAGGCAGTTGATGTGGCCGTGCACCACAGGGGTGGGCGTGCGCAGGTAGAACATCACGCCAGTCATCCAGTCGGCCTGGAGGGCGTCGCAGCGTGCGAGCTGCGGGTCGGCCGCGCGCAGGGCGGGGCCCCACGTCACGCGCGCGTGCTCGACCGGCAGTGCGGAGACGTAGTGGTCGGCGGTGACGGTGCGTTCGTCGCCGCCGTCGCGGGCCGAGACGCGGACGCCGGTCACCTGGCCGCCGTCGTAGCGGACCTCGCGGACCTGGGTGCCGAGGGCGAACTCCACCCCGAGGGAGCGCAGGTGGGCCGCCCAGGGGTCGATCCAGGCCTCGCTGGTGGGGGGCGTTGAGGACGCGGTCGACATCGGCGTCGCCGTCCATGCCGCGACCGAGCAGGCCCCACAGGAGCAGGGCCTCGATGATGACGCGGCCGACGGTCCGGGTCGACGCCACCTCCGCGCGGGTGGCGACGAGGTTGCGGGTCTGGCCGACGCCGAGGAGGGTCCGGTACTCCTCGCTCATCTCCTCGGCGCGGATGAAGTCCCACCACGCGACCTTCTCCCAGACCTGCTCGCGGCGGGCGTCGCAGCTGGTCAGGTGGACGAGGAGGCGGTCGGCGAAGTAGGCGGCCTCGTGGGCGGGGAGGCGGGTGCCGAGGTCCAGCACCGAGAGGAGCTGGTCGCGGATCCAGCTGAGGGTGAGGTCGCCGGGGCGGGGCGGGGTGGTGACGCGGCGGAGCGGGAAGTGCAGGTCGGGGCGGCCGCCGGCGCGGGCGAACAGGGCCTCGGTGCCGCTGACGAGGTTGTCGTGGACGCCGTTCGCGTTGCCGGGGACCGGGATGCGGCGCATGGTGTCCGGCAGGTTCCGGTAGAAGCCGGGGAAGAAGCGGAAGCCGTGCTCGGCGGGGAGGTCGGCGCGGCCGCCGGTCGCCGTGCCCGGGACGGGCATCGAGCGCGCCTTGCCGCCGAGGGCGTCGTAGTACTCGTAGACGGTGACGGCGTAGCCGCGTTCGGCGAGTTCGTGGGCGGCGCTCAGGCCGGAGACTCCGCCTCCCAGGACGGCGACGCGTTTGCCGACCGCGGCCCGCGCGCTGCCCGCGGGCCATAAGGCGAGGGCGCCGGCCACTCCCCCGGCACCGGCCAGGAAGCGTCTGCGGGTCTGGCCGGATCGCGTGGGACCTGTCTTCTCCTGGGGCTCCTGCGCGTGTTCTGTTGTCATGATTCCCGGAGGGTAGGGAGGGGCTTCGAAGGTCGGAAGCCCGTTTCCCGGTCACCCACAGCATCCTCACAACCGCAGGGAGAGACAGATGCCGAGCGTTTTCGTCCAGGGCAGGCCCGTCGACTCGTATCCGCCAATCGCGCCCGAGGCCCGGCGTGGATCGGTGCGCAGGATCACCGAGACGGGTGAGGAGGTCCTGCACAAGCCGTGCCGGGACGTGACCGAGTTCGGTCCCGATCTCGCCGCGCTGATCGACGACATGTTCCTGACCATGTACATCGCCGACGGGGCGGGTCTGGCGGCGAACCAGGTCGGCGTCGATCTGCGACTGTTCGTGTACGACTGCCCGGACGACGAAGGAGTCCGACATGTCGGGCACATCGTGAACCCGGTGCTGGAGCCGCTCGACCCGGCAGGGCGCAGGCTGCTCGACGACAGCGAGGGCTGCCTCTCGGTGCCGGGCGCCGTGATGGACGTACCGCGTCCGGACCGGGCCGTGGTGCGCGGGTACGACAAGGACGGCGAGCCGCTCCTGATCGAGGGCACGGGGTACTTCGCCCGCTGCCTCGCCCATGAGACCGACCACGTGGGCGGGCACGTCTACCTGGACCGGCTCTCCAAGCGCGAACGCAAGGAAGCGCTGCGGCAGGTGGCGGACCGGCGGGACGAGGTGTTCGCGCGCCGGGCCGCCAACATCGAGGCCCTCAACGGGTAGTCGCCGCCGGGTCAGGCCTTCGGTGCCACCTTGCTCAGCCCGTTGATGATCCGGTCCATCGCGTCGCCGCCCGTCGGGTCGGTGAGGTTGGCCAGGAGCTTCAGGGTGAACTTCATCAGGAGCGGGTGGGTCAGGCCGCGCTGGGCCGCGATCTTCATGACCTTCGGGTTGCCGATGAGCTTCACGAAGGCGCGGCCCAGCGTGTAGTAGCCGCCGTAGGTGTCCTTCAGGACGCGCGGGTAGCGCTGGAGGGCGAGTTCACGCCCCGCGGGAGTCGAGCGGGCGTGGGCCTGGACGATGACGTCGGCGGCGATCTGGCCGGACTCCATGGCGTAGGCGATGCCCTCGCCGTTGAAGGGGTTCACCAGGCCGCCGGCATCGCCGACCAGCAGCAGGCCCTTGGTGTAGTGCGGTTGGCGGTTGAAGGCCATGGGCAGGGCGGCGCCGCGGATCGGGCCGGTCATGTTGTCGGGGGTGTAGCCCCAGTCCTCCGGCATGGAGGCGCACCAGGCCTTCAGGACCTCGCGCCAGTCCAGCTCCTTGAAGGATTCGGAGGTGTTCAGGACGCCGAGGCCGACGTTGGACGTGCCGTCGCCCATGCCGAAGATCCAGCCGTAGCCGGGGAGGAGGCGGTCCTCGCCGGGGCCGCGGCGGTCCCACAGCTCCAGCCAGGACTCCAGGTAGTCGTCCTCGTGGCGGGGACTTTCGAAGTACGTCCGCACGGCCACGCCCATCGGGCGGTCCTCGCGGCGGTGCAGGCCCATCGCCAGGGAGAGGCGGGTGGAGTTGCCGTCGGCGGCGACGACCAGCGGGGCGTGGAAGGTGACCTCGCGCTTCTCCTCGCCGAGCTTGGCGTGGACGCCGGTGATACGGCCGGTGCGGTCGTCGATGATCGGGGCGCCGACGTTGCAGCGCTCGTAGAGGCGGGCGCCGGCCTTCTGGGCCTGGCGGGCGAGTTGCTCGTCGAAGTCGTCGCGCTTGCGGACGAGGCCGTAGTCGGGGAAGGAGGCGAGATCCGGCCAGTCCAGCTGGAGGCGCACTCCACCGCCGATGATCCTCAGGCCCTTGTTCCGCAGCCAGCCGGCTTCCTCGGAGATGTCGATGCCCATCGCCACGAGTTGTTTGGTCGCGCGCGGGGTCAGGCCGTCACCGCAGACCTTCTCCCTCGGGAACTGGGTCTTCTCCAGCAGGAGTACGTCGAGGCCGGACTTGGCCAGGTGGTACGCCGTCGTGGAGCCGGCCGGCCCCGCGCCCACGACGATCACATCGGCGGTGTTCTCGGAGAGGGGCGAGGAGAGGGACTCGGTCACGGCGGTCACGGCGGGATCTCCCCAAGTTCGAAATCTGTGTGCCGACCGGCACTGGACATGGGCAGTCTATGCAGCAGCATTGATCACCCGGCTGAAGGGCTGCCTCCGTGAACCGAGTTCTCCCTGTCGTACGGCTCCGCGTCCCCACCGACGAGGACGCCGTCGCCTGGCACCGGATCTTCGCCCACCCGGATGTCATGGAGTTCCACGGCGGCAGGCCCGCGGAGCTGTCCGTCTACGAGGAGCTCACCGCCCGCCAGCGCCGGCACGACGCCGAGCGCGGGTACTGCCTGTGGACCATGCTCGACGAGAACGAGCAGGTCATCGGCTTCACCGGAGCCCAGCCGTGGGAGCGCGACTGGGGTCCCACCGGCGAGATCGAGATCGGCTGGCGGCTCGGGCGGGAGTACTGGGGCCAGGGGTACGTCACGGCGGCCGCGCACCTCACGCTGCAGCGGGTGCGGGCGGCCGGGGTGCCGAGCCTGGTGGCGATGGTCGACGCCCGCAACGAGCGGTCGATCGCGGTGACTCGGCGGCTTGGGATGCGGCTCGCGGAAGTGTTCGCCACACCGAATGAGCGGCAGAAGGGGCACTGCTACCGGCTCGACCTGTGAATCAGGAACGCGCCACTTCCAGTTCTGTCACCCTACGTAACCAACTGTTACAGAAAGGTACTTGGCGCTTCCGGACGACACCCCGGGGCGGTTACCCTGCCAGTACCGCTGGGGGTGACATCTGTGCGCATAACACCCAAAACGCCCGAGGTGCGAGTACCGAAACTCGTCGGACTGATGGCCATGGACGCGCGCGAGGCAGCGAAGTCGCACGGCCTGCTCCTCAGCGCACCGGACCGGCCGGACTTCCATCTCACCGTCGTCGAATACGTCGTACGCCAGGACCCCCAGCCCGGCGCGGAGGTGCCGCGGGACTCGTCGGTCTACGTCTGGTTCGACTTCGGCGAGGGTGAGGGCGGCGGAGGCGTACGCGAGCCACGCATCCCACGGCCGCCCTCGGGCGGGCTGCAGCGCGAACTCGACGAGCCCGGCGACCCGTACCCCGTCGTCAGCTCCGCTTGAGGCCCGGCGCTCGGCTCCGCCCGAAGCCCGGCGCTCAGCTCTCCTTGAAGCCCCGGTGCAGGGCCACGACCCCGCCCGTCAGGTTCCGCCAGGCGACCTTGGACCAGCCGGCCTTGCGCAGGCGTTCAGCGAGGGCCGGCTGGTCCGGCCAGGCGCGGATGGACTCGGCGAGGTAGACGTAGGCGTCGGGGTTCGAGGACACCGTTCGCGCGACCGGAGGCAGGGCGCGCATCAGGTACTCGGTGTAGACGGTGCGGAAGGGCGCCCAGGTCGGGTGCGAGAACTCGCAGATCACGACCCGGCCGCCGGGCCGCGTCACCCGGTACATCTCGCGCAGGGCCGCGTCGAAGTCCTGCACGTTGCGCAGCCCGAAGGAGATCGTCACGGCGTCGAAGGTGTCGTCCTTGAACGGCAGCCTCGTCGCGTCGCCCGCCGTGAACGGCAGCCAGGTGTGCTTGCGCTTGCCCACCTGGAGCATGCCCAGGGAGAAGTCGCAGGGGACGACGTACGCGCCGGTCTGTGCGAAGGGCAGCGAGGAGGTGGCCGTGCCGGCGGCGAGGTCGAGGACCTTCTGGGCCGGCCGGGCGTCGACGGCCTTGGCGACCTCCTTGCGCCATCTGCGGTCCTGGCCGAGCGACAGCACGTCGTTGGTCAGGTCGTACCGTTCCGCCACGTTGTCGAACATCGAGGCGACTTCGTGCGGCTGCTTGTCCAGGGATGCGCGGGTCACGGGCCCATTGTGGCAGTACGGACTCACGGGACGAGCTTCGGCTTCTTCTTCCCGGCCACGTCCTCCACCCAGCCGCACAGCAGGACGAACACCGCGATCAGGATCCAGCCGATGCCGAACATGAACCACTGGCTCTCCAGCGGCAGGTACTTCTCGAACGCGGGCACGTTCCAGAACTGGTCGATCAGCGGGACGGCGAGGATCAGGGCGACCTCGTGCCAGAGGTAGATCGTCACGGCCCGGGCGTTGAAGATCGTGACGAGCCGGTCGGCGCGGCGGAAGCGGGTCAGCCAGGCGAAGTCGATGCGGAAGAACTCCTTCGCGTACATCAGCAGCGTCACATAGCCAGCCGACCAGAAGGCCTGTGCGAGCGGGATGTCGTCCAGGTCGTAGGAGCCGGTCTCGGCCTGGTGGGTGAAGGCGTACCAGCCGCCGTACGCGATCGCAGCGAGGGAGAGGAAGGCCACGGCGAAGGGCTTGAGGCGGCGCAGGACGCCGTCGCGGTGCGCGAAGCCGAGGAGCCAGCAGAAGAGGAACGTGGCCAGGTCGGTCAGCGCGCTGCCGAAGCGGTTGTCCGGGGGCTCCCAGAGGAAGTGGAGGACGAGGATCGGTCCCAGCGACAGCAGCAGCACCGGTACCGGCGCCAGGCGGAACACCCTCAGCAGGAGCGGGGAGAGCAGGACGAACCACAAGTAGGTCCGCAGGTACCAGAGGATCTCCCAGGCCTGCTCGCCCCACGCGTTGCCCGGCGGGTCGCCGAGCGGCACGATCCAGTAGACGATCTGCCAGCCCGGCATCCAGTCGTGGATCAGCATCGCCACGACCACGAAGAGGCCCCAGAACCAGAAGGGGGGCAGGAGGCGGCGCAGTCGGCCGCGGATCACGTTGACCGCGGGGCGTTCCAGGGACTTCGCCATCAGCGTGCCGGCCAGGGCGAACATGACCCCCATCGAAGGGAAGACCATGCCCGCCCAGGCCCAGCCGAAGGTGTGGTAAGTGACGACGCGGATGAGGGCTACGGCGCGGAGAGTGTCGAAGTAGCGGTCGCGTCCGGTCGGTCTGGGTGCGGGTGACGGGGTGGTCTGCTGGGCGTCCGTCGCAGCGGCACCCGGCGCCGCGGGCTGCGTCCACCCGTTCCGCGCTGTGGAACGACTGCCCACAGCGGCAGCGGCCACAGCGGTGGGCCCCCCTCTCCGGTGCGAACCCATCTCAGCTCACCCCCGCCGGCGTCCCGACCTCACCCGTCCGCTTCAACTTCTGCCAGCGCAGGCGGCCGCCCGTCATCGCCGTGATGCAGGAGTGGATGAGGACGAGGTACATCATCTGGCGGTAGGCGAGCTGCTGGAGCGGCATCATCAGCAGGTAGCGGTACTTCTCGCGGTCCAGGCGGAAGGCGTACGCCGCGCACACGAGTTGCACCCCGAGCACCGCCAGCCACGCCAGCAGGGCCGCCGTGAAGTCGACGAAGATCATCGAGTAGACGGTGAAGACGTCGATGAGCGGGGCGAAGACGGGCGTGACGATCTGGAAGATGACGACCAGCGGCATACCGACCCGGCCGAAGCGGCCCGAAGGGCCCTTGTCCGTGAGGGACTTGCGGTGCTTCCACAGCGCCTGCATGGTGCCGTAGGACCAGCGGTAGCGCTGGGACCACAGCTGCTTCAGGGAGCCCGGCGCCTCGGTCCACGCACGCGCGTGCTCCTGGTAGACGACCCGCCGGCCCGCGCGGTGCATGGCGATGGTGATGTCGGTGTCCTCGGCGAGGGTGTCCTCGCTCATGCCGCCGACCTCGAGGACCGCCTCGCGGCGGAACGCGCCGATCGCGCCGGGGATGGTGGGCATGCAGCGCAGCAGGTCGTACATCCGGCGGTCGAGATTGAAGCCCATCACGTACTCGATGTGCTGCCAGGCGCCGATGACGGTGTTGCGGTTGCCGACCTTGGCGTTGCCGGCGACCGCGCCGACCTCGGGGTCGCCGAAGGGCTGCACGAGCTGGCGTACGGTGTCCGGCTCGAAGACCGTGTCGCCGTCCATCATCACGACGATGTCGTAACTGGCGCTGCGCACACCGTTGTTGAGCGCGGCCGGCTTGCCCGCGTTCTCCTGGCGGATGACGCGGACGTTGGTCATGCCGAGTTCATGGGCCGCGTCGCGCGCGATCTCGGACGTGCCGTCCGACGAACCGTCGTCCACGACGATGATCTCGATCGGATGCGTGCTCTTCGCCAGCGAGGCGAGGGTGTTGGCGATGCACTCCTTCTCGTTGTACGCCGGGACGATCACGCTCACCGGCTGGTAGACGGGTGGTCCCCAGCTGAACCGGCGTTTGTTGCGCTGCCGGTAGTGGCGGCGGGCGAGGATCAGCATCATGCCGAAGCGGCCCATGACGGCGACGCCGACGACCATGAGGCCGACCGACAGCACCGGGACCGCCCATTCGGCGACGGCCACGGCGCCGATCAGGGCCTTGCCCTCGTAGAGGGTCGCGCCGGTGGCGTCGCGGTGGGCGGCCTGGAGGTCCGAGGTCCCCGCGCCTGCCCGCCCGTCAGCGCCCTGCTGCGGCTGGCCGCCCAGCTGCTGGCCGCCCGCCTGAGTGCTCCCGGGCTGCTGCCCGCCGGCCTGTGCGTTGCCCGACTGCCGGCCGGAGACCGCCGTGCCGCTGCCCGCCGTACCGGTGGCCGCCGTACCGGTGCCCGCCTGCTGGCCGTTCGCCCCCTCCACCTTCTGAATCGCGCCGCTGATCGTGGTGAAGGTGTAGCCCTTCGCCTTCATCTTCTCGATGTACGTCGGCAGCGCCTTGATCGTCTGCGACCGCTCGCCGCCCGCGTCGTGGAAGAGGACGGACGCGCCCTCGCCGTCCTCCGGCGTCGCCCACTTGATGATCTTCGAGACGCCGGGCCGCTTCCAGTCGTCGCTGTCGGTGTCGACGAAGACGCTGGTGTAGCCGTCCTCGCCGAGCTTCTCGTAGACCGGCCAGCTGTAGTTGTCGATGGCGTCCGTCTCCGAGGAGTAGGGCGCGCGGAACAGCGTGGTGGTGATGCCGGCCGCGCCCGCGAGCGCCAGTTGGGTCTGCTGCATCTCGCGGTTGACGCGGGCGTCGCTCTGGTAGGAGAGGTCGACGTGGGTGAACGTGTGGATGCCCACCTCGTTGCCCTGCTCGACCATGTCCCCGACGATCCCCGGATAGCGCGAGACCATCGAGCCGACCACGAAGAACGTGGCGGGGATGTCGTACTTCTTGAGAATCTCCAGGACTTGAGGCGTCCAGGTGGGGTTCGGACCGTCGTCGAAGGTGAGCGCGATCGTCTTGTCCGGGACGGAGACGGTGGTGGCCTGGCCGCCCCGGAAAGTGAGGATCGGCCCCCCGTCGAGGATCTTGTCGGGCACCGCGCTGGAGCTGGCGCCGGTCCGCACCCGCTGGTCGCCGCCGACCTCGGCGCGCAGATAGCCGTCGAGCAGCATGACGCTGGTCAGCGCGAGGAGGAGCAGCAGGGCCAGGATGACCCGGGGTTTCTGCAGGGCCGCGGCCTTGCCCGCCACCCGCTCGATGCGGGAGGGGGCGCGGCGGCGGCGACGTGAGGGCGTCGTCGTGGTCATGAGTGGGGCTGCGCTCCGGTCAGTTGGCGGCCGCGGCGGGCGATGCGGAGGTGGACGGGGCGGGGGTGCCCGAGGGCAGGGCCGACGGGGTGCCGCTGGGCGGGGCGACCGGGTAGCCGATGCCGCCCTGGGGCTGGTTGCCGGGGCCCCCGCCGCCGGGACCGCGCCGGCCGTTTGCGAACGGCAGCAGCTCGGACGGAGTCAGCGAGGTGCCGATGCCCATGAAGGCCATGCCCAGCACGACCGCGTACCCGAGACAGGCGACGCCGACCAGGAGGCCGAGGCGACGCAGCAGCTTGGAGCGGCGTCCGGAGTTGTCAACGAACACGGGCCCCTCGACGGACCCGTTGCCGCGTTTGCGACGGCGACCGCGCACAGCGGGTGCGGCGGCGCGGTTTTCGATGGCAGGCTCAGAATGCATTCCCCGGATATTAGGGAGCCTTTATGTGCCCACGGCTCTGTTCTTCATGTGAGAAGCCGATGAGAAACGCCTTAACCTGTCCGTTCCCTGAGGGTTTCCGCGAACGCCTGCGCACTTCACAGCCCGGTGAAAGGAGTTGAAGGCCCAGCGGCCGGATGAGTGTGAGACATTTCCGCCCGGGATACGTACTGGGTTTCCGGCCCGAGACAGAAATCACGAAAGCGGGTACTTACGCAATGCGGAGTTTCCATACGGCGACGGCCGGGCTCACCTGCATGTTCGCACTGGCCATCACGGGGTGCTCCGCGGGCTCCGACGACACGACGGACGCGACGCCCCCGACCCCGCGGCAGCCCAGCGCTCCGACCTCCGGCTCTCCCTCCGCGTCCCCCTCCGAAGCGGCCTCGTCGAGCACGGCGTACGCCCCCTACGTCAGCTCCGACGAGGCCTCCGACAACGACTCCGCCGGCTCCCCGGCGACGTACAACCTGGCCTTCGTGATCTCGGACGGCAGCGACTGCACCCCCCAGTGGAACGGCACGACCGCCATCGCCGACTCGGCCACGAAGTCCCGTATCTCGAAGCTCACCCAGGACGGCGCCACCGTCCGCGTGTCCTTCGGCGGTGCCTCCGGCAAGGAGCTGGCGGTGAGTTGTGACAGCGCGTCCGAGCTGGCGGCGGCCTACGGGAAGGCGCTGGACGCGGCGGGTTCCACCCAGGCCGACTTCGACATCGAGGGCGACGAGCTCACCGACTCCGACTCGGTGGACCTGCGGTCCGAGGCGATCGCCCTGCTGCAGAAGGAGCGCAGCGACCTCGAAGTCTCCTTCACGCTGCCGGTGATGCCCTCCGGGCTGGACGACGACAGCGTGGCGCTGCTGGAGTCCGCCAACGAGCACGACGTGCAGGTCGCCACGGTCAACATCATGACGATGAACTACGGCGAGTCGTACACCGGCGACATGGGTGACTACGCCCTCACCTCGGCCAAGGCCGCGCACACCCAGCTGAAGGAGCTTTTCGGCACGTCGGACGCTACCGCTTGGAAGGCCATGGCGTTGACGTCGATGCTCGGCGTGAATGACGTGGACAACGAGATCTTCACGCTTGACGACGCGGCGCAGGTGCGGGAGTTCGCCGCGGAGAAGGGGATCGGGTGGGTTTCTGTGTGGGCGACGTTTCGGGATCAGCAGTGTGCGGACGGTTCGTCCGCGGATGACGCGTTGACCAATTGCAGTGGGGTGGATCAGGAGGACGGCGCGTTTGCGGAGGCGTTTTCGGGGTGAGCTCGGGGAAGGGGCGCACCACTCACCGCTGGCGGTAGACCAACCGGCCGTCCACCACTGTCGCCACGCACGTCCCCGCACCCCGTTCCGCGAGTTCCGCCTCGTCCCGCACGTCGAACACCGCGAACCGGGCTGCGGATCCGCGCTCGCGCGGGGGCGGGAAGTCCACCGGCCGGCCGGAGGCGTACGGGTCGAGGGAGGGAACGCCGTCGGGGCGGCCGATGCGGCCCATGACCGCCAGACCGGTCCGCCGTACGGCGTCCCGTACCGCGCGGTTGCGCAGTTCCTCGCAGGCCGCGCGGACCGTGCCGTAGGCCAGCATGCGCTGTACCCCACGCCGGGCACTCGCCCCCCACCGCGCGTCGTCCATGTCCAGCGCCGCCAACGCGTCCCCGGTCAGCGGCTCGGTGCCCAGTTCGTCGGCCTCGCGGGGATCGGGGTGATAGGCCTCCTCCAGCAGCTCGTTGCCGTGGATGTTGATCAGCCCGGGCGTCAGAATGCCCGGCCACTCCCGCACCCGCGCCCGCGGATGGGCGGCCACGAGCGCCTCCAGTGGTCCGGCGTCGGCGATCCACGCGCCCTTCACGACGAGCGCATGGCCCCTGGAGTCCGCGTGAATCGTCAGCACTGGCAGGTCAGTTGGAGGCCAGGAGCTTCAGCTCGGGGTGGGCGGTGCCGCCCTCGATCGCCGTCGACGAGATGTGGGACGCGACCCGCTCGTCGACGGGGTCGTTCGCCGGGTCGTCGTGCACCACGATGTGCTCGTAGGTCGTGGTCCGCTGGGCCGGCACCCGACCCGCCTTGCGGATCAGGTCGATGATCTCCAGCCGGTTGGAGCGGTGCTTGGCCCCGGCGCTGGAGACGACGTTCTCCTCCAGCATGATCGAGCCGAGGTCGTCGGCACCGTAGTGCAGCGACAGCTGGCCGATCTCCTTGCCGGTGGTCAGCCAGGAGCCCTGGATGTGCTGGATGTTGTCCATGAACAGCCGCGCGATCGCGATCATCCGCAGGTACTCGAAGATCGTGGCCTGCGTGCGGCCCTTCAGGTGGTTGTTCTCGGGCTGGTAGGTGTACGGGATGAAGGCCCGGAAGCCACCGGTCCGGTCCTGGACGTCACGGATCATCCGCAGGTGCTCGATGCGCTCGGCGTTGGTCTCGCCGGTGCCCATGAGCATGGTGGACGTGGATTCGACACCCAGCCCGTGCGCGGTCTCCATGATCTCCAGCCAGCGCTCACCGCTCTCCTTCAGCGGGGCGATGGCCTTGCGCGGCCGCTCGGGCAGCAGCTCGGCACCGGCGCCCGCGAAGGAGTCGAGACCGGCCTCGTGGATCCGGGTGATGGCCTCTTCCACGCTCACCTTGGAGATGCGGGCCATGTGCTCGACCTCGCTCGCCCCCAGGCTGTGGATGACGAGCTGCGGGAAGGCCTGCTTGATGGCGCTGAAGTGCTTCTCGTAGTACTCGACGCCGTAGTCCGGGTGGTGACCGCCCTGGAACATGATCTGGGTGCCGCCCAGCTCCACCGTCTCGGCGCAGCGCCGCAGGATGTCGTCCAGGTCGCGCGTCCAGCCCTTGGCCTTGTCCTTGGGGGCCGCGTAGAAGGCGCAGAACTTGCACGCCGTGACGCACACGTTCGTGTAGTTGATGTTGCGCTCGATGATGTACGTCGCGATGTGCTCGGTCCCCGCGTACCTGCGGCGGCGTACGGCGTCGGCGGCGGCGCCCAGCGCGTGCAGCGGGGCGTCGCGGTAGAGGTCGAGCGCTTCCTCGGGGGTGATGCGTCCGCCCGTTGCGGCACGGTCGAGGACGGACTGAAGGTCGGCCTTCTCGGTCACCGGGGCGTGCCTTTCGTCAAGGAGTTGGACGGACCGAACCAGCCTACGCCAGGCGTTTCGGGTCACGGACGTCGGCCGCGCCCCCGCCCCGTGCTCGCCCCGCCCCGTGCTCGCCCCCGGTCACGCCGCGTACGCCCCGATCAGCAACCCCACGAACGCCCCGCCGATCAGGAACGGCCCGAACGGGATCGCCGTCTTGCGTCCGGCCCGCCGCAGGATGACCAGCGCCCAGCCGTACAGCGCCCCGAACAGGAACCCGGCGAAGGTGCCGAGCATCACCGTCGACCAGCCGTACCACCCCAGCACCGCCCCCGCGCCCAGCGCCAGCTTCACATCGCCGAAGCCCATGCCGCCGGGGTTGATCCGGTACAGCACGTAGTAGCCGGCGCCGAGCGCGAGCGTGGCCCACAGGGCGGTGGGCCAGTCACCGGCGTGCTCGGGGACGAGGGCGACCAGGCCGAGCAGCGCCGGCACGGCGACCGCCGACGTGAGGGTCAGCGGGTTGGGCAGCCGCCGTACCCGGAAGTCGACGACCGTGAGCAGTACGCCGACGGGCGCCAGCAGCAGCCAGACGCCCAGCTCGGGACGGGTGTCGGTGGCGGCGGCGAGGGCGGCGCAGACGAGGGCGGTGACGGTGGCCAGGAGGGCCGCGCCGGGCCCGTACGCCTGCCCGCCCGCACACTCCCCGCACCGGGCCCGCCCGAGCCAGCCACCGATCGGGTGCCCGGCCGGACAACGGTCCCGCCACCCCTCCTCCTCGTCCGGCACGGAGAAGCGATAGGCGGCCCGAGGCAGAAGCACCCCCGCACCCGCACCCCACAGCGCGGCGACCAGGACCAGCAGACCCGTGCTCGTGCTCATCAGACGGCCGGCAGCCCGTAGATCGCCGGACCGTTCGTCACCATCAGACGGTTGCCGGCCAGGGCGATCTGCCAGGTGTCGCCGTGGTACTCGCTGGTGGTGAAGGTCCAGCGCAGCTTGCCGGTCCTGGTCTGGAGGGCGACCACGCCGCCGTCCAGGGAGCCGGTGGCACCGTAGAGGGTCGTGCCGGCCTTCCGGAACGTCTCCGGGCCCTCGACGCCGAGTTCGTCGCAGAGCCAGATCCGCTTGCCGGTCTTCACGTTCACCGCCCAGACGCCGTCGTCGTAGTCGCTCGCGTAGAGGACGCCGTCGACGACGGTCGGGTTCTTGAAGCCGCGGCGGCCGTTGGGGGCCAGGGTCCAGACGGTGGTGCCCGTGTCCACGTCCACGGCCCTGAGCTTGTCGCCCGGCAGGAAGACCAGCCCGTTCGCGACCGTGGGCCGCCAACTCCAGTCGTCACCGATCTTCTTGGTCCACAGCTGCCTGCCGGTGGCGGTGTCGCGGACGGTGAGGTTGAACTTGGAGTCGGTGTAGACGAGGTACTTGCCGGAGGCCGTGCCCTGCACGTCGTAGTCGTCGGTGCCCCAGTCGCGCTTCTGCACCCATGCCGTCTTCCCGGTGGCGTGGCTGATCGCGGCGACCGCGGTGCGGTAGTCGGTGGCGCTCTTGGAGTCGCTGTAGTCGGTCGCCGTGACGTACACGTGCTGGTCGTCGATGGCGAGCGGGTCCTCGACGTTCAACTGCTTGCCGAGCCGGCTGCGCCAGGCTTCCTTGCCGGTCGTCACGTCGTAGGCGACGAGTACGCCGTCGTAGTCGCCGTCGGCCAGGAAGACCTTGCCGCCGTGGAAGAGCAGCGGGGCACCGGGGCGGCAGATCTCCGGCTTGGACCAGCGGGGCTTGCCCGTCTTCACGTCGTACGCCACCAGCGGGTCGCCGCTGACCAGGAGCAGGCCGTCGTGGACGAGGAGCGGAACGTCGGGGTTGGTGCTGTCCTCCGCGACCGTCCTGCGCCACAGCGGCTGGGGCGCGACTCCGGCCGGCGGGGTCGTGAAGTTCTCCGCGGCGGGCTCGGCCGAACCGCCCTGACCACCCGCGCCGCTCTCCCCCGTCGCTCCGCCGGACGCCTCGGTCTCCCGCCCGAGCCACACCGCCGCGCCCCCGCCCACCACCGCGACCGCCGCCGCACCGCCGAGCGCGAGGCCGAGGGCGCGGCGGCGGGAGGCGGTGGCGGGGGAACCGGCCTGGGGAGAGCCCAGTTGGACCGTGCCGGGCTGCGGGGTGTCGTGGCCGGGGGCGGGCGGATAGCCGTATCCCGGGGTGGGGGCGCCGTAGCCAGGAGTAGGGGTGCCATAGCCAGGAGTAGGGGCCCCGTATCCCGGAGCAGGGGTGCCGTGTCCAGGAGCAGGGGTGCCATAGCCCGGCGCGGGCGCCCCGGACCCGGAATCCCCGGCCCCCGGCGCCGACGGGTACCCGTACCCCGATCCCGAAGCGCCCGCCGCCACCCCGACCGCCGGGGCCGGCCCGAAGGAGGCCCCCGCCGGCGGCTGCTCCGGTGCCTCCAGGTCCAGGATTCCCGCCGCGTGCGTGGCGATGGTCGACGCGACGGCCGACGGCAGCCAGTCGCTCAGGACCCCTTCGAGGCCCTGCGGCGCCAGGGCCGCGACGATCTCTGCGGGCGCCGGCCGCTGTGCCGGGTCCTTCAGCAGACAGGCACGGACGAGGCCGAGGAGCGACGGCGGTACGTCCGCCAGGTCCGGCTCCCCGTGTACGACCTGGTAGAGCAGTGCCGCGTGCGAGGCGGCCCCGTCACCGAAGGCGCTGCGCCCGGTCGCGGCGAAGGCCAGCACCGCGCCCATCGAGAAGACGTCACCGGCCGGGCCCACGTCCTGCCCCAGGGCCTGCTCCGGCGGCATGTAACCGGGGGAGCCGACCACAACTCCCGTCTGTGTCATACGGCTTCCGTCCACCGCACGCGCGATGCCGAAGTCGATGACCCGCGGGGCGTCGGCGGCCAGCAGGACGTTCGACGGCTTGAGATCGCGGTGGATCAGGCCCGCCGCGTGGACCTCCTGGAGGGCGGCCGCGAGCCCCGCGCCGAGCGCGCGGACCGTGCGCTCCGGCAGCGCGCCGTGCGCGGCGACCACGTCGGTGAGGTCGGGACCGAGGACGTACGACGTCGCCAGCCAGGGCAGCGCGGCGTCCGGGTCGGCGTCCACGACGGGGGCCGTGTAGCGTCCGGAGACCGCCTTGGCTATGTCGACCTCGTGCCGGAAGCGTTCCCGGAAGTCGGCGTCCGCCGCCAGATCCGGGCGGACCACCTTCACCGCGACGGTGCGGCCACCGGGAGACCGGGCCAGATAGACGCGCCCCATGCCACCGGCACCGAGCCTGCGCAGCAGCCGGTATCTGCCCAACTCCCGAGGATCGTCCGGTTGCAGTGTCTCCATGGTGGGCCTCCCCCGTCGGCGTGCTCGCGTGAGGAGACACAGTAGTAAGCGCAGCCAGGGGAGTTGGCACCGCGCCTCGGCCTCGGGACGACCCCCTACTCGACCTTCGACAACCGCGCCTCGGGATTCCCCTCCGCGTCGCTCTCCGAGCGGTAGAGCAGGTCGTCACCCGTCGGCGTGATCCGGACGGTGTGCGGTTTCGGGTTGCAGCCGGCGTGGTTGGTCTTCCGGCCCACGGACGTCACGACGAGTTCCTTCGCCGTCACCTTCTTCAGGGTGAGTACGTCGTTGCAGGCCAGACCGAGCAGGTCCGTAGCCCGGAGGGTGCCCAACTCCCCGCCCACGTCGGCCTTGTGCACGGTGAGCCGGAAGGTGCCGGCGGGCAGGCCGCCGTTCAGGGCGGTGGCCTTGCCCTCCCAGGTTCCGAGATAGCGGTCGGGCACGTCGTGTTCAAGCGGTGCGCCGGAGACGCCGTCGCCCGGCGCTGCGGGCGGGGGGACATCGGAACCCGCGCTGGTGTCCTGACCTCCGCCCGGCAACAGCTCGAACACGAACACGGACCCCACCGTCACCGCGGCCAACGCCCCCGCCACCGCGAGCGCCACGGTGCAGCTCAGCCTGCGCCCCCGGCCGCCCTCCCCCGGCGCCGAGGCCGCCGCGACCGAGAGCGAGAGCTTCCCGGCGCGGTCACCGGACGCGGGCGGCGTGTCCCGCGATACGGCATCGCGCGGCCCGGGCACGGCATCGCGCGGCCCGGGCACGGCATCGCGAGGTTCGGGTACGACGGCGGGCGGCACAGACACAGACGCACCGCTCACGGGCGCACCACTCACCGGCGCACCGCTCACGGGCGTACCACTTGCGGCCGCGCCACCCACCGGCATCACGGGCGGCGGCCCGAACTCCCCCACAGCCGCCGGCCGACTGAAGGCCACCGGCCCCGAAGCGGCCCCCGCCCCGGTGTCGACGGCATCCAGATTCAGCAGCTGCACCGCACTGCGGCTGACCTGCTCGACCAGCCCACCCGGCAGCCACCCGCCCGCCACCAGCCGGGCCGCCCCGTCCGGAGCGAGCCGCCGCGCCACCTCACCCGGGGCGGGCCGCGCCCCCGGCTCCTTGGCCAGGCAGGCCTCCACCAGCTCCCGCATCTCGCCGTCCAGCGGACCGAGTTCGGGCTCCTCGTGCACGACCTTGTACAGCAGCGCCGCCGACGAGTCCCCGGAGAACGGCGGCGCCCCGGTCCCCGCGTACGCCAGCACCGCGCCCAGCGAGAAGACGTCCGCCGCTCCCGTGATGCCCTTGCCCAGGATCTGTTCGGGCGACATGTAACCGGGGGAGCCGATGGAGACGCCGGTCGACGTCAGGGAGGCCGTCCCGTCCGTGGCCCGGGCGATGCCGAAGTCGATCAGCAGGGGGCCGTCCAGCGTGAGCAGGACGTTCGACGGCTTCACGTCCCGGTGCACCAGCCCCAGTTCGTGCACGGCCGCCAGCGCCTCGGCCAGCCCGGCCGCCAGCGCCCGTACGGAATGGGGAGGCAGCGCGCCCGAGTCGGCGATCGCGGCGGACAGCGAAGGACCCGCCGCATAGCCCGTGGCCACCCACGGCACCGCCGCCTCCGGATCCGCGTCCAGCACGGGCGCCGTCCACGCGCCGCCCACCCGCCGCGCCGACTCCACCTCCCGGCGGAAGCGGGCGCGGAACTCCTCGTCCAGTGCGAAGTGCGGGTGCACGATCTTGACGGCGACCGTACGACCGCCCGCGCTGCGCCCCAGGTACACCCGCCCCATGCCGCCGGAGCCGAGCCGGCCGAGCAGCCGGTACGGCCCGATGACGGTGGGCTCGTCAACTCCGAGCGGCTGCATCGGCGTCCACCCTTCCCCCGTGCCTTCCCCCGTACGGCTCATCCGCAGGTAAAACTCTCCAGCAGGTTAGTGCGGATCCGCCCCGGCCCTCAGGGCTGCAGCAGATCCACCTTCACATCCGCCGGGAATCCCGTGGTCGGCCCCACCCGCCGCGCGAACTCCGCGACCGCCGCCAGCTGCGGGCCGCCGAAGCGGAAGTCGAGGGTCGTGAAGTACCGCTCCAGGATCCGCTCGTCGAAGGACTCCCAGCGGGCCGCCTGCTCGGCGACCTTGCCGACCTCCTCCAGGGAGAGGTTGCGGGAGTCGAGGAAGGCCTCGTGGACCTTGCGGGTGATGACGGGCTCGCGCTCCAGGTAGTCCCGGCGCGCCGCCCAGACCGCGAAGACGAAGGGCAGACCGGTCCACTCCTTCCAGAGCGAGCCGAGGTCGTGCACTTCGAGGCCGTAGCGCGGGCCGTCGAGGAGGTTGGCCCGCAGCGCCGCGTCTCCGATGAGTACGGCCGCCTCCGCCTCCTGCATCATCAGGCTGAGGTCGGGCGGGCAGGTGTAGTAGTCGGGGCGGACGCCGTAGCGCTCGGCGAGCAGCAGCTGGGCCAGGCGCACCGAGGTGCGCGAGGTGGAGCCGAGGGCCACCCGGGCGCCGTCCAGTTCGTCCAGCGGGACCTGCGAGACGATCACGCAGGACATCACGGGGCCGTCGCAGCCGACCGCGATGTCGGGGAAGGCGACCAGGTCGTCGGCGTTGCGCAGGAACTCGACGAGGGTGATCGGCCCGATGTCGAGGTCGCCCCGCACGAGCTGCTCGCTGAGCTTCTCCGGGGTGTCCTTGGTCAGCTCGAAGTCGAGGAGCGTGCCCGTTCTCGCGAGCCCCCAGTACAGGGGCAGGCAGTTGAGGAACTGGATGTGGCCTACGCGTGGCCGGGTGCGAGAATTGTCCACATCGCGACACTAGACCCCATGGGGTAGCGTGCAGCCTTCAGGGTCGTGACACCTGCGTCACAACCGCCCTTAACCCCCGCCTCGTCGAGCCGACACGGGATCTTTCCGTCAAGCCGACACTCGATCTTCAAACATCCGAGTGACGTGATCTTGACCTCTATTGCTTTCGGCTGCCCGCGTGCTAGGCTCGCCGCAAGTTGCAGTTTGGTTTCCCTTGCAGTACAGAGCCTGCGGAGCATGTGACCGCGGGCTCTCGTCGTTTTCAGACGTATGCAGTTGTGCGGCATCTTGTTTTCACACTTGCAGGGTTCTGGAGCAGGGCAACCCTTTGGGCCCAAGGAGGGCTTATGGCTACCGGAACCGTGAAGTGGTTCAACGCCGAAAAGGGCTTTGGCTTCATCGCCCAGGAAGGCGGCGGCCCCGACGTCTTCGTTCACTACTCCGCGATCAACGCGAGCGGTTTCCGTTCGCTGGAGGAGAACCAGCAGGTCTCCTTCGACGTGACGCAGGGCCCGAAGGGTCCTCAGGCGGAGAACGTCACCCCGGTCTGAGTCTTCGGTCTCGGAGCCTGGTGCTTTGATCCGGAACAGATAGCAGTACCCAAGGAGCCCCGTGCCGCAAGGCAATGGGGCTCCTGCCTTTCTCACCTGCCTTTCCTCACGCCCCGCGCGACCAGCTCACACGTGCTGCATGACCAGCACGAACGTCGTCCCGGGCAGCAGCGCCTCGTACGCGTGCGGCACATCCCCGCGATACGTCATGTAGTCCCCGGGCCCCAGCTCCACCGCCTCCTCCCGCGGCCCCGCCCTCAGCCGCCCCGTGGAGACGATCAGATGCTCCACGGACCCCGGAATATGCGGCTCCGATTCCCGGGCGGCCCCGGGTTCCGCGCGCAGGTGGTAGATGTCCCGGCGGGCGCCGGGCGGGCTGGCCGAGAGCAGGGTGGCCACGTAGTCCGCCCGCTCGGAAGCGACCGTGGGCCCCTCCCCCGCCCGGATGACCTGGACCGCCGGCGCGGGCGGTTCCACGAGCGCGCTGAAGGGCACGCCGAGCGCGACCCCCAGCGCCCACAGGGTCTCCACGCTGGGATTCCCGCTGCCCGCCTCCAGCTGGGAGAGCGTGGACTTGGCGATCCCGGCCCGTTTGGCCAGCTCGGAGAGGGACAGCCCGGCCCGGTTGCGCTCGCGCCGCAGGGACGCCGCGATCCAGTCGAGGGGCAGGCGGGAGGGCGGGGGCGCTGTGTCGGACATGGCGTTCGCTCCATCGGTACGCTCGTTCGCCTTGACGAACACTTCTCTTGCTGTCCATTGTAGAAAACATGCGTTCGCTACTCCGAACACCCTTGGGCACGTCCCTCGACTCCCTCGACACAGCCCTGATCCGCGACAGCTCACTCGTCTGGCTGGCCAGCGGCGTCGTCGGCGTCTCCTTCGGCGCGATCTCGGTGGCCGGCGGGCTGCCCGTATGGGTGCCGGTGGTGATGTCGCTGGTCGTGTACGCGGGCTCGGCCCAGTTCAGCGCGGTCGGCTTGCTGCTGGCCGGGGGCGGGCCCCTCGCCGCGGCGGCCACCGGGCTGCTCCTCAACACGCGCACGGCGGCCTTCAGCCTGGCCGTGGCGGACATCCTCGGCCGGGGCCGCCTCGCCCGTCTCCTCGGCGCGCACCTGGTGACCGACGAGACGGTGGCCTTCGCCCTCGCCCAGCCGGATCCGGCACGACGCCGGGCCGCGTTCTGGGTGAACGGACTCGGTCTGTTCGTCGCCTGGAACACCGGCGTCCTCGCCGGGGCGCTCGCCGGAACCGCGCTGGGCGACACGGCGACCTACGGCCTGGACGCCGCCTTCCCCGCGGTCCTGGTGGCGCTGGTCCTGCCCACCCTGCGCAAGGACTCCGCCGTACGCCGAGCGGCCCTCCTGGGCGCCGCCCTCGCCCTGGCCGTGACACCGGCCGTCCCGGCGGGCGTGCCGGTGCTGCTCGCGCTCGCGGGACTCGTCGCGTACGGCTCGTCCGGTGCTCGCGGCTCACACCACTCTCACGGCAGGAAGGACGGTGCCTCATGACCGGTACGGCGGGGACGGTCGCCGTGATCCTGGCGCTGGCGGTGGGGACGTACGCCTTCCGGCTCGTCGGCCCGGCGCTGCACGGGCGGGTGGAGCTGCCCGCGCGGGTCCAGGAACTGCTGGCGGCGGGTGCGGTGGTGCTGCTCGTCGCGCTGCTGGCGACGGGGGCGCTGACCGAGGGCGACGGCTTCGCGGGCTGGGCGCGGCCGGCCGGGGTGCTGGTGGGCGGCGTACTGGCGTGGCGGCGGGCGCCGTTCCCGGTGATCGTGCTGGGGGCGGCCGTGGCCACCGCGGTGCTGCGGGCGATGGGGGTGGCGTGACGGGCCCCCATGGGAGCATGACCGGATGACCAGCAGTGATGAGCACCACCACGGGGAAGACGGCGGGACTCCCGCCGACAGCAAACTGGCGAGGGGCCTTTCGGTCGGTCTCGCCCTCGGTACGAGCATCGGCATCGTGTTCGGCATGTTCGTCTTCGACAACCTGGGGCTCGGGCTGGCCCTGGGCATGGGCTTGGGTATCGCCGTCGGCACCGCGATCGGCGGTGGCCGGATACAGACGGGCGAGGAGCGGGACGGAACCGAGTAGCCGACGCCTTCGCTAGGGTCCCCGGCCATGACCGACTCCGACTTCCTGACCACCACCCGCACCTTCTACGACGCCATCGCCGAGGACTACGCGACGCTCTTCCAGGACGAGCTCGCGAACAGGCCGCTGGAGCGGGCGCTGCTGAATGTGTTCGCCGAACTCGTCAAAGGGAACGGAGTCGACGGGGGCGGAGCCGGCGGGAACGGAGTCGGCGGGAACGGGCTGGTGGCCGACCTGGGGTGCGGTCCCGGCCGGACGACCGGGCGCCTCGCCGCGCTGGGGCTGAACGTGTTCGGGCTCGACCTGTCGGAGTCGATGCTCGCGATCGCCCGTCGCGAGAACCCGGAAATCCGTTTCGAGCAGGGTTCGATGCTGGAGCTGGATCTCCCGGACGGCACGCTGGCCGGTGCCCTGTCCTTCTACTCCTCCATCCACACCCCCGTGGAGCGGCTCCCGGCCCTCTTCGCCGAGTTCCACCGCGTCCTGGCGCCCGGCGCACCCCTGCTCGTCGCCTTCCAGGCCGGCGACGAACACCGGCATCACGACCGGCCCTGGGGGCACCCGGTCTCGCTTACCTTCCAGCGTCGCCGGCCCGAGGACATCGCCGACCTGCTGACGGCGGCCGGCTTCGCCCTCGTCTCCCGGACGGTCCGCGAACCGGACCCGGCGCTCGACGAGACGTCACCGCAGGCGTTCCTGATCACCCGAAAGCCCGCGTGACGCCCGCCCGGGCCCGGTCTGCCCCCGCCTGGAGACTCCCGGCGACGTCCCTCGCCGCGATGTACCCGAACGTCATCGCCGGACCGATCGTCGAGCCCGCGCCCGCGTAGCTGCGCCCCATGACCGCCGCGCTCGCGTTGCCGGCGGCGTACAACCCCCGGATCACCGAGCCGTCCTCCCGCAGCACGCGGGCGCGGGCGTCCGTGACGAGGCCGCCCTTGGTGCCGAGGTCGCCGGGGACGATACGGAAGGCGTAGTACGGGGGAAGCCAGAGCGGGGCCAGGCAGGAGTTCGGGAGGACGGACGGGTCCGTGTAGTAGTGGTCGTAGGCGCTGTCGCCCCGGTGGAAGTCGGGGTCCTTGCCGCGCCGCGCCTGGGAGTTGAAGCGGTCCACGGTGGTGCGCAGGGCCGTCGCCGGGACGCCGATCGAGCCGGCGAGCGCATCCAGGGTCCAGGCCTTGTGCGCGGCACCCGAGCCGTACCAGTCGGCGGGCAGGGGCAGGGTCGGCAGGACGTCCTTGAAGAGAAACCGGTTGCGGTAGTTCTGGTCGACGATCAGCCAGGACGGGATGGCCGGGCTCGTGTCGTGGACGTCGTACATCGTGTGGACGACATCGCTGTAGGGGGCGGCCTCGTTGACGAACCGGGATCCGGCCGCGTTGATCAACAGACCGCCGGGGAGGGTGCGTTCGGCGAGGCAGAAGTACGGCTGGCCGGGGAGCGGGATCGCCGGGCCCCACCAGGCGTCGTCCATGAGGCCGAGCGCGGCGCCGAGCCGCTGTCCCGCCCGGATGCCGTCGCCGGTGTTCTCCTTGGCGCCGACCGTCCAGTCCGTGCCGATGGGCTGGCGCTGGTAGCGCTCATGCCGGCGGCTCCGGAGCCGATGACGACGACGTCGTAGGTGCCGAGGACGGGCAGGTCGGCCGCGTGAGCGGCTGACGGGGACAGGGCGGTGAGCCCGAGAGCCGACGCCGTGCCCGCGGCGCCCGCGGCGAGAACGTGTCTTCGGGAAGGGGGCACGCTGGAGGTCATGGAGGTGCTCATGGAGGCTGCTCCCGCCTGGACGACGCCACATTTCTGAGGAGGTGTCAGAAATGCGAATGTGACGCGGTGCCGTTGTGAAGTCAAGTGCGCCGCAGGGCAGTTGAACGGCCCTGGTCGACGCTTTGGGTCGGCACCCGCTCCCTCCCCCGCCTTGGTCCGGACTCCGGCGAGGGTGGGGAGCGGGTTGCCGCCCGGGCCCGTCGAGAATCGTCGTACATCGGTCAAAGCCCAGTCAATCCTTGGGATTTGTCGCTGTCCCCAAGCGTTAACTTAGAGGTCATGACCCTTGATGACCTGCGTGTGTTCGTGGCCGTGTGCCGGGCAGGGAGCCTGAGTTCGGTGGCCCGGGAGCTGGGGTGCACGCAGTCGGCGGTGAGCCAGCACGTGAAGCGGCTGGAGCGGGAGACCGGGGTCGCGTTGCTGGAGCGGCAGCCCCGCGGGGTCGTGCCGACGCAGGCCGGCCGGGTGCTGGAGGCGGCCGCCGCCGAGGGGATCTCCGGGCTGGATCTGGCGATACGGCAGCTGCGGGATCTCGTCGCCGGCGAGAGCGGGTACGTGCGGGTGGCGACCGGGGCGACGACCGTACGGCACTTCATGTCGGAGGCGGTCGTCGCGTACCGGCGGCGGCATCCCCAGGTCAACCTGGAGTTCCGCACGGTCAGTTCGGGCCGGGGCAGTTTCGACGCGCTGACCGACGGCACGCTCGACCTGGCCTGGATCACCCTCGGCCCGCCGGTGCGCGGCATCGAGCAGCGGCCGGTGGTGGAGCTGCCGTGGGTGCTGGCGGTGCGGGCCGACGATCCGCTGGCGCGGCGGCCGTACGTCGACGCCGGCGCCGACCTGCGTGACGTACGGCTGATCCGGCTGCCGCCGAACTCCGCCTCGGCGGCCCATCTGGACGCCGCCTGCGCGGAGC
This sequence comes from Streptomyces sp. V4I8, assembly GCF_041261225.1. Taxonomy (GTDB): domain Bacteria; phylum Actinomycetota; class Actinomycetes; order Streptomycetales; family Streptomycetaceae; genus Streptomyces. Next base: position 5,967,807 of record NZ_JBGCCN010000001.1, on the reverse strand, counting down.
TGGGCGTCCGTCTCGCGCACGACACGAGCGTCGCCGACTGGGACACGGCGCTGCTGCTGGCCGAGCTGGGGGTCGGGCGGGCGGTTCTGCCCGCGCTGCCGGGGCTGCCCGTCCCGGGGGAAGGCGCCCTGCGTCTGATCCCCCTGCCCGACCTGCGCCCGTTGCCCGTGGGCTGGGCGGTCCGCCGCTGGGACGCGCTCAGCCCACCGGCCCGGGCCTTCGCGGACCTGGTGGAGAGCCACCGCCGGGCCGGGCGGGGCTGAGGGCGGCTCCGGGGACTTCGGAGACTCCGCCGGCCTCCGGGGTCTCCGAGGTCTCCGGCACCGGCTCCGCCAGACTCCGGGGACTCCGGCCGGCTCCAGGGACTCCGGCCGGCTCCGCCAGACTCCGGGGACTCCGGGGACTCCGGCAGGCTCCAGGGACTCCGGCAGGCTCCAGGGACTCCGGCCGGCTCCAGGGACTCCGGCCGGCTCCGAGGACTCCGGCAGGCTCCGCCAGACTCCGGGGACTCCGGCAGGCTCCAGGGACTCCGGCCGGCTCCAGGGACCCTCGCGGCTACTTCAGCCCGATCGCCGCGCAGTCCGCCGCGTACTCGGGGGTGCAGATCTGCTTGACGGTGTAGACGTGGTCCTGGATCACCGTCTCCTCGATGTTGTTCCGCGTGAGGGCGACCACGGCGACCAGCTGCGCCGGGATGTCCTTGTTGGTCGGGCTGTCGACCGAGTCCTGGGTCAGCGCGTCGAACTCGATGTCACGCCCCTGGACCTTGTACACGGCCATCTTGGCGGCGTTGGTGGCCTCCAGCAGGAAGGACTTGTACACCGTCATGAACTGCTCGCCCGCGACGATCCGCTGCACCGCGTCCAGGTTCGCGTCCTGCCCGGTCACCGGCGGGATCTTGCTCGCGCCCGCCTCCTTGAAGGCGTCGATGACGGCGCCCGCCATGCCGTCGTTCGCCGAGTAGACGGCGGCGATGTTGTTCAGCCCGATGGCGGCGATCGCCTTCTCCATGTTCGCCTTGGCGACCTCGGGCGACCACTTGTCGGTGTCGTACTTCTTGACGATCTTCACCTCGCCCTCGAGCTCCTCGAGCGCGCCCCTCTTGAACCGGTCCGTGTTCGGGTCGGCGGGGTCGCCGTTCATCATGACGATCTTGCTGGACGCGGCCTTCGAGCCGAGCTCCTCCACCAGGGCGCGGCCCTGCACCTCACCGACGAGTTCGTTGTCGTGGGAGACGTACGCGTCGATCGGGCCCTCCGCGAGCCGGTCGTAGGCGATAACGGGAATACCGGCGTCCTTCGCCTTCTGCACGTCCGACGCGATGCCCTTGGCGTCCAGCGCGTCCACCAGGATCACGTCCACCCGGTCGTCGATCATCTGCTGGAACTGCTGGCTCTGTCTGTCGGGGCTCGCTTCGGCGTTGGCGTAGGCGAGCTTGCCCTTGCCGTCGGTGAGGGCGCCGACTTCCTTCTTGATGAGCGGGTAGTCGAACTTCTCGAAGCGCGCCGTCTCCTTGTCGGGCAGCAGGAGACCCACCGTGATGTCGTCGCCCTTCTTCGGCGACGCGGAGCTGTCACCGCCCCCGAGACCGTCGACGACACCGCATGCCGTGAGCGACAGCGCCGAGGCGGAGGCGGCGAGGGCTATCGCGATACGGCGTACAGCGGGGGCGTGGGGGGTACGAGCGTTCACTACTGGTGCCTTCCGAGCGGGGGGAGCGGCTGTGCTGACCTGGGCGGCGGCAAACCCGGGTGGCGGTAGCCAACGCGGCCACGGCATGTCACGTCAAGCAGTTGTCGTAACGAGACGACAACCGTTTCCCGTACTCGCCAGTACTGGCCACTACTTCTCGTACAGCCCCTCGACTTCCCCCGCGAAGTCCCGCATGACCGCCTCCCGTCGCAGCTTCATCGACGGCGTCAGATGGCCGTTCATCTCCGTGAAGTCCGTCGGCAGGATCGCGAAGCGGCGGATGGACTCGGGGCGCGAGACCAGCTTGTTGGCCTCGTCGATCGCGCGCTGAAGGACGGCCCTCAGCTCGTCGTCGTTCACGAGGAGTTCGGCGGGTACGGGGTGCTTGCCGTTCATCCGGCGCCAGTGGCTCACGCCGTCCATGTCCAGGGTGATCAGGGCGGAGACGTAGGGGCGGCGGTCGCCCAGGACCATGCACTGGGAGATCAGGGGGTGGGAGCGGAGCCAGTTCTCCAGGGGGGCCGGGGCCACGCTCTTGCCGCCCGCGGTGATGAGGAGTTCCTTCTTGCGGCCGGTGATCGTCAGGTAGCCCTCGTCGTCCAGGGCGCCGATGTCGCCCGTCGGCAGCCAGCCGTCCGCCGCCGCGGGGACCACGCCGCCCGCGGACGGGTCCCAGTAGCCGCGCAGCACCTGGTCGCCGGCGATGAGGATCTCGCCGTCGGCCGCGATACGGATGCGGGTGCCGGGCAGGGGCCAGCCCACCGTTCCCAGGCGGGGCTTCAGGGGCGGGGTGACCGTCGCGGCGCCGGTCGTCTCGGTCAGGCCGTAGCCCTCGTAGATCTCGATGCCGGCGCCGGTGTAGAAGGCGGCCAGTCGGCGGCCGAGCGGGGAGCCGCCGCAGATCGCGTACCGCACGCGGCCGCCCATCGCGTTGCGGATACGGCGGTAGACCAGGGGGTCGTAGAAGGCGCGGGCCGTCTTGAGCGCCGTGCTCGGGCCGCCTCCCGTGCCCGCCGCCCGGGCCTCCAGCGCCTCGCCGTAGCGCTCGGCCACGGACGCCGCCCGGTCGAAGGACGACACCCGGCCGCCCGTCTCGGCCTTGGCGCGGGCGGAGTTGAAGACCTTCTCCAGCATGTAGGGGATGGTGAGGAGACAGGTGGGCCGGAAGGCCGCCAGGTCCGGCAGCAGGTCGTCCGCCTTCAGGCTCGGCGCGTGGCCCAGGCGGACCCGCGCCCGGATACACGCCACCGCCACCATGCGGCCGAAGACATGCGACATCGGCAGGAAGAGCAGCACCGACGCCTCTTCGCTCGTCCTCGCCTTGAAGATCGGGTAGAGCAGCTCGATCGCGTTGTCGACCTCGGCGAAGAAATTGCCGTGCGTCAGCGCGCAGCCCTTGGGGCGGCCCGTCGTGCCCGAGGTGTAGATGAGCGTCGCCAGCGTGTCCGGCACCAGCATGCCGCGCCGTACGCCCACCTCCCCGTCCGGCTGCTGCGCACCGTGCTCCGCCAGCCGCTCCACATGCCTCTTCTCCATCACCCACATGTGGCGCAGGTCGGGCACGCGGTCCAGTTCGGGGCCGAGCGCGGCCGCCTGGGCCGCCGTCTCCGTGACCAGGGCCACCGCACCCGAGTCCTGGAGGATCCAGCGGGTCTGGAAGACGGAGGAGGTGGGGTAGACCGGGACCGTGACGAGACCGGCCGCCCACGCGCCGAAGTCGAGGAGCGTCCACTCGTACGTCGTGCGCGCCATGATCGCGATCCGGTCGCCCGGCACCAGCCCCTCGGCGATCAGCCCCTTGGCCACCGCCTGCACCTGGTCGGCGAACTGCGCCGCCGTCACGTCCGACCACCGCCCGTCCGCGTCCCTGCGGCTGAGGACCACGGCGTCCGGGGCCGCGGCCGCGTTGTCGAAGGGCAGGTCCGCGAGCGACCCATGGGTCACCGGCGGCGCGAACGGCGGTACGTACGCCTCCCGTACGGCCCCGTCCAGCCGCCGCGTTTCGGGCTGCACCAGGTTCGGCCCGGGGGCGTCGTCGAACGCGGCCGAGGGGGCGAAGGAGGGAAGCGGGGTGGACACGGGCGGCTCCTGCGGCGGGCGTGCAGCGACGAGACTGCTTGCTGCATGACGTACGTGCCTCGCGCACCGTGGCGTTCACCTGCGGAGGCATGCGGAGGCCTGCGGAAAGGGTTACCGCTGGTTAGGCAGGAGATCGTACGGCGCCCGCGTGTGGGGGTTGTGCGGGTTCGGCGACGGTCCGGAGCCGGGTATGTGCAACGTCGGGGGTTATGTGAGGGCCCCTCAGCTTCGTCTCACCTTCTCCTTACCTCTGCTCCAGGGCAACCGTCACCTGCACCCCGGACCCGCCGTCACCCTCGCTCCAGTACCGCCGTCACGCCCTGCCCGCCGGCCGCGCAGACGGAGATCAGCCCACGCCCCGAACCGCCCCGCTCCGCCAGCGACTTCGCCAGCGTCGCCACGATCCGCGCGCCGGTCGCCGCGAACGGATGACCGGTGGCCAGGGAGGATCCGTTCACATTCAGGCGGGCGCGGTCCACGGGAGCCAGTCCCCGCTTCTCCCACGCCGCCAGCGTGGCCAGCACCTGGGACGCGAAGGCCTCGTGGATCTCGACGAAGTCGAAGTCGGCCAGACCCAGTTCGGCGCGCTTCAGCATGCGCGGGACCGCGTACGCCGGAGCCATCAGCAGCCCGTCCTCGCCGCCCGCGACATCACCCCGTACGAAGTCCACGGCGGCCGTCTCGTGAGCGGTGAGATACGCCAGCGGTTCCAGCCCCCGCCGCTCGGCCCACTCCTCGCTCGCCAGCAGCACGACCGCCGCCCCGTCCGTCAGCGGCGTCGAATTGCCGGCCGTCATGGTCGGGTCGGGCCGGTCCAGTCCGAACACCGGCTTCAACGCGGCCAGTTTCTCCGGTGTCGACCCCGGGCGCAGGTTCTGGTCGCGGGCCAGACCTCGGAAGGGCACGACCAGGTCCTGGAAGAAGCCGCGTTCGTACGCCGCCGCCAGCCGCTGGTGACTCGTCGCCGCCAGCTCGTCCTGGGCCTCACGCGAGATTCCCCAGGCGCGGGCGGTGACGGCGGCGTGCTCGCCCATGGAGAGCTTCGTGCGGGGCTCGGCGTTGCGCGGGATGTCGGGGACGAGGTGGGTCGGCCGTACGCGAGCAAGCGCCTTGAGCCGCCCGACCGGCGACTTGGCCCGGCGCGCCTCCAGCAGGATGCGGCGCAGCTCGTCGTTGACGCCGAGGGGCGCGTCGCTGGCCGTGTCCGCGCCGCCGGCGATCGCCGACTCGGTCTGGCCGAGCGCGATCTTGTTGGCGGCGGCGATGACGGCCTGGAGGCCGGTGCCGCAGGCCTGCTGGATGTCGTAGGCGGGCGTGCGCGCGTCCAGCTTCGAGCCGAGGACGGTCTCGCGGGCGAGGTTGAAGTCACGGCTGTGCTTGAGGACGGCCCCGGCGACGAGTTCACCGACCGCGCCCGGACCGCCCAGCTCGTACCGCTCGACCAGGCCGTCGACCACGGCCGTGAGCATGTCCTGGTTGGAGGCGGTGGCGTACGGGCCGTCGGAGCGGGCGAACGGGATGCGGTTGCCGCCGAGGATCGCGACGCGCCGTACCGCCGGTGGTTTCACGGGGCTCATCTCCACCCACTCCTCACGTCACCATGGACTTACCTCGGGTAACCTTACTCCGGAGTCAGCACCGGAGCGCACTGGGAGTGGTACATGGCCGACCGCTATCTGACCTTCACCGGCACGGCACCCGGCCGCTTCCTCACCCGCCGTCTGGGGTTGCCGCAACCCGCCGCGCTGAAACGCTGGTCACCGGAGCGGCCCGCCCTGGAGGGAGACCGGCTGCTCCTCACGGCGGGCAAGTCGGAGCTGGAGCCGGCGGACGCGGGCCTCGACCTGACGGCCTCCTCCGACAGGCCCACCGCCGTGCTCCTGGACGCCACGGGCGTCCGGGACGTCGAGACACTCGCCGAGGTGCACGCGGCCCTCCACCCCGTCGTGCGGTCGGTCGCCGCGAGCGGCCGGATCGTCGTCCTCGGCGCGCCCCTCGACCCCGCCGACCATCACCAGGCCGCCGTCCAGCAGGCCCTGGAGGGCTTCACACGCTCGCTCGGCAAGGAGATCGGGCGCGGCAGGACCGTCAACCTCGTACGCCTGACGAACGCCCGCGCCGCCGGGTCGACCCTGAGCTTCCTCCTCTCCCCCAAGTCGGCGTACGTCAGCGGCCAGGTGATCGAGGTCGGTGCCTACGACGATGGTGTCGACGACGGTGGTGTCGACGACGAAGGCGGGGCGCCCGCCGATCTCGACCGCTCCCTCAAGGACCCCGACCGTCCCCTCACCGGCCGCACCGCCCTCGTCACCGGCGCCGCGCGCGGCATCGGTGAGGCGGTCGCCAAGACGCTGGCCAGGGACGGCGCCCGGGTCGTCGTACTCGACGTCCCCCAGGCCGAACAGGACGCCCGACGCGTGGCCGACCGGCTCGGGGGCACCGCCCTCGCCCTCGACATCACCGCCCCCGACGCGGGCGAGCGCATCGTCGCCGCGCTGCCCGACGGGCTGGACGTCCTCGTCCACAACGCCGGGATCACCCGGGACCGGCGCCTGGTCAACATGCCCGCCGAGCGCTGGAGTTCGGTGCTCGACGTCAATCTCGCGAGCGTGCTGCGCACGACGGACGCCCTGTTGGAGAGCGGGACGCTGCGGCGGGGCGGGCGGATCGTGGCGACGGCGTCGATCGCGGGGCTGGCGGGGAACGCCGGGCAGACGAACTACGGCGCGAGCAAGGCCGGCATCGTGGGACTGGTCCGCGCCCTCGCGCCGCGTGCGCTCGCCGAGCACGGGGTGACGGTCAACGCGGTCGCCCCCGGCTTCATCGAGACCAGGATGACCGCCGCGGTCCCTCTCTTCATCCGTGAGGCGGGCCGGCGGATGAACTCCCTCGCGCAGGGCGGGCTCCCGGTCGATGTCGCCGAGACGACGGCATGGCTGGCGCATCCGGGGTCGGGCGCGGTCAACGGGCAGGTCGTCCGGGTGTGCGGCCAGAGCCTGCTGGGGGCGTGATGACGACCGTCCTGACCGACTCCCCCTCCCTGCCGGGGCTGCTCGCCCGGGGCGCTGTGCTCTCCCCCTTCAAACGGCCCCGCCCCGACGCGGAGTTCCCCCAGACCCGGCTCGTCCTGCCCGGCCTGCGCGTCGACCTCGCGCGGCTCGCGGCATACGAGCGAGTGTGCGGCTTCGCGACCGGCGACGACGCGCTGCCGATCACCTATCCGCACGTCCTCGGCTTCCCGCTGGCCATGCGGCTGATGAGCGCACGGGAGTTCCCGCTGCCGCTGCTCGGGCTCGTCCACACGCACATCGGGATCACCCGGCACCAGCAGCTGACGGCGACGGGCGCGTACGAACTGTCCGTGCACGTCGACGGTCTGGTCCCGCACCGGAGAGGGACGGAGGCCGTCGTGGTCACCGAAGTCCGGAACGGGGAGGACGTCGTCTGGGAGTCGCGGAGCAGGTACCTCGCCCGGCACCGGACGGACGCGCGCGGGGCCGAGCCACCCAAGTCGCCGAAAGCGTCCGACGCATCCAAGTCGTCCGATGCGTCCAAGGCATCGGAGGCGCCGAAGCCGCTCCCCGCGGTCGCCGACTGGCGCCTCGCCGGGGACATCGGCCGCCGCTACGGCGCCGCCTCCGGTGACCGCAACCCCATCCACCTCCACCCTCTCACCGCCCGGCTGTTCGGCTTCCCGCGCGCCATCGCCCACGGCATGTGGACGGTGGCCCGCTGTCTCGCCGCGCACGGCACTCCGGAAAGGGCCCTGGTGGAGGCCGAGTTCAGGGCGCCGGTGCTGCTGCCGGGGACGGTGACGTACGCGGCGCGGGGCGGACGGTTCGAGCTGCGGGGCGGCGCGGACCGCGTCCACCTGGCCGGAGAGGTCTATCCGCTCGTCTCGTGAGACGGGGCCTGAGCTGACACGGCCTCCGGGGACCACGGCCGGCCGCCCATGAGGTTGCCGAGGCCCGCCCAGGAGAAGTTCATCAAGGTCGCCGCCGCCTCTCTCGCCGTCACACCCGGCGTGGCGTTGGCCCAGTCGGCAAGGGACTCGGCGGCACCGACCAGGGCCTCGGCGAGCCCGGCGACCTCGCTCTCCGGGAGGTCGGGGTCACGATGGGCCTCCCGTGCCGCCGCGAGGATCAGCTGCGTCACGAACGCGACGATCTCCGCGCGCATCGCCGCGACCTCGGAGGCGAACGGCTCGCCATGGGTGCGGGCCTGAAGATGCAGGACGGACCAGCCGTCCGGGTTCTGCGCGGTGTGTGTGAAGAACGCCCCCAGCCCTTCCCAGAGTTGGCGGTCGGCGGGCGCGTCACGCCGGACGCCCGCACGGACGGCCTCGGTGAGCGCGGCCGCCTCACGCCGGATGCAGGCCGTGAAGAGGTCTTCCTTCGAATTCAGGTACAGGTACACCAACGGCTTGGAGACGCCCGCGAGTTCGGCTATCTCGTCCATCGACGCGGCCATGTACCCCCGCCGGCCGAAGGTCCGCACGGCGGCGTCCAGCATCTGCTGCTCACGGACGGCGCGCGGCATCCGCTTGATCTTCACGGCACCCATGCCGATTAGCGTACGGGCCGGGAGGGGCGATCCCACCCGGCCGCTGCACATCGGTGCCTTCGCGAACGGCTACTCCTCGCCGCTCGCGTCGTCCGCGAACCGCGCCACCCGGTCGATCCACTGCCGCTCGTCGCCGGACGGCAGGGCCGTCAGCCGCGGCAGCAGCTGCGCCGTGAGCAGCGTCGACAGGGCAGAGTTGTCGGCGCTGGAGCCGTCGGTCCGTACGACCACCGGCTGCGGCGCCTTCCCTGCCAGCTTGGCGCCCACTTCCAGGCGACGCCGGGCGAGTTCGTACTGCAGGACGGCGCGGTTGTCGCGGTAGGCCTTGGCGAGGGCGCGCTGGGCGCGGGCCTCGTTCTCGGCGGCGATCAGGCCGCTGCGGCCCCGCGTCTCGATCTCGAACCGCACCCGCTGGGCGTTGGTCTCCTGCTGCTCCAGCAGCTGCGCGACCTCCTCACGGGCCCGGTTCAGCGCGGCCTTGACCTCGACGATCCGGGCGTCCCGCACCTTCTTGGCCCGCTCGATGTCCATGCCCAGCTGGTCGATGCGGCGCTTGCGGATGAGCCCCCACTCCTGGTCGTACGCCGTGCGCTCCTTGGCGACCCGCTCCCGGGTGGCCAGGTGCTGCTGGTACTGCGTCGGCAGCTGCACGTCCGGGATGTTGGAGCCGGTGATGCGCACGCCGTAGCCGGACAGCTGACGGTTGAGCAGCTCCTGCATGTCGGCCACGTCCGACCCGCGCAGGTCGTACGCCCGCTCGGTGCGCATCTTCCGCGCCCGCTGCCGGATCGCGTCCTGCACGGCGCTGGAGAGCACCAGGTCGAAGTTGCCCGCGCCGATCGTGCGGACGAACAGCACGGCGTCGGTGATACGGAACTTCAGGAAGAACTCGATCGAGCGCAGCGGCACGTTCTCCTGCGTGGGGCAGGCCATCACCGGTGCGGAGTACGGGATCTCGGTGGCCGTGTCGACGACGAAGTCGACCCTGGACCACGGGTGCCACAGGTAGTGGCGGCCGGCGTCCAGGGTGCGGACGACCGCGCCGTAGCGGGTCAGCACACCGTTGGTGCCCTGCTCGATCTCGACGATCGAGGAACGCCACCACCACAGCGCACCGATCAGCAGCAGCACAGCGCCGCCGACGTAGGACAGGGTGGCGAGGGTGCCGTAGGCGAGGTCCCCGGCGACCGACTCGGAGTCCGCCGCGCCCAGTGTCAGCATCACGCCCATGAACAGGGCGTAGACGCCGAGCCACAGCGGCAGCATCCACCACAGGCGGCGCCGGTGGCGGGGGATGATCACCGGGATCAGGGTGTCGGCCTCGCCGCCGCGCAGCAGCCGCGCGATGTCGCTCCAGGGGGCGACCTTCTCGGAGATGACCGACCTGCGGTGGGAGGAACGGGCGGTGCTCACTGGTCGGCCTCCTCGGAGACGTCAGAGCGGATGGAGCTGTCGACGCCGGCGGAGCTGTCGGCACTGTCGGCGCTGTCGGTCGATTCGGGCCGGCCGGGCACCTGTGGCACCGTCGGCCGCTCGGCGGCCAGCAGCGCACCGATCTCCGTCTCGCGCGCGGCGATCCGCTCGGACACCTCGGCGAGACGGCCCCGTACGGCGGCCATGTCCTCGTCGGTGAACAGTTCCGTGCCGCGCTCGCCGACCAACTCGCGGGCCAGCTCCAGGAAGTCGATGCCGGCGACGCCGTCCGTGGTGCCGCCGATGCGGACCAGGCGCGGCAGGTGGTCGGCGACCTGCTCCAAGGTGTCCAGCACCTGCTGCTGGTAGCGGTACTCCAGGATCTCCGGTGCCTCCGCTGCGGTCACCGCGCGGATGTCCAGGGCCTGGGCCTCCAGCAGGGCCGCATTGGCCTTCGCCTCCGACTCGGCCTGGACGTAGCGCTGGCGGGCGAGGGCCTCGGCGCGGTTGGTCTCGCGCTCCACGGCCGTGTCCATCTGCGCCTGGTACTGGGCGATGTCGGCCTGGATCGCGGAGAGCGTCTCCAGGCTGGAGGCGAGTTCGCGGGTGAGGTCGCCCTCGTCCTGCTCCTTGCGGAGCTGGAGCGCGTACTCGTGGGTGTACGCCTCCTTCGCCACCCGGACCATCTCGGGCGCCGCCAGGTCCATGCGGTAGCGCTGGTCGGAGGGTTCGGCGTGGGTGATGTTGGCGTTGGTCAGCTCGACGGCCGGGCGGAACTGCTGGTTGAGCAGGTCCAGCAGCCGGCCGGTGTCCTCGCCGACCATGTCGTAGATCCCGGCGGCTTCCTGTTCGTAGACGAGGGTGCGGATCGTCTCGCTCACCGCGTTGCTCAGCTTCTCCTCGAAGCCGCGCACCGCGCCCAGCGTGTAGACGAACTCGGTCGGGTCGCTGATCCGGAACTGGATGAACAGGTCGATCGACGCCTTCACGCCGCCCTTGGTCGGTGCCTCGCGCACCGGCGCGTTGAACGGGTACTCGATCGTGGTGTTGACGATGTACGACACCCGCTTCCACGGGCTCAGCAGCACGATCCGGCCCGGGCCGACGACCTTCTCCAGCTTGCCGAAGCGGGTGATCATCGCCTGGCAGCCGTCCGGCACCATGACCATGCCCTGGCGCCACCAGACGAAGGCGACGGCGAGCAGGGAGATGACCCAGGAGTGCACGCCGAACAGCGGGTTGGTCACCACGTCGGCCCCGGACGCACCCACGATGGCCGCGCCCACCACGCTCAGCACGAGCAGCATCAGCACCGGCAGCATGGAGAAGATCGAGCGGCCCTTGGGGATGACCATCGGGCAGATGGCGTGCACCATCTCGGTGCCCTCGCGCACCTGCTCGCTGCGGCCGAGCGCCTCTCCCGCCTCGTCCAGCGGCACCGTCTTCTGCCGCATGACGGTGGCGGTGGAGCCGCCCTGTTCCCGGGCGGCCGGGAAGTCGGCCGGGTCGATGCCCTGGCCCTGCGCGTCGTACCCCTCGCCGCCGTCCGCCCGTGTCCCGCGTCCGCCGATCTGCCGCTGCAGTTCCTCCTGCGCGGCCGTACGCGGATCGGTGCCGGATGCGACGGCCTCGGCCACGCGTCGTGCGCCCTGCTTGGCGCGCGCTCGTGCCACGGTTTCCCCCTTGTGTTGCGTTGCCCGTCGAATGCGGGTCCTACTGGTGGTACACCGGTCAGCCCGTTGAGGTTCCCGATGTGGTTCCAGTCATCCCACATCATGATCCGGACAAAGGTAAGGGGGCGACCCGCACAGTTACCTATCGGTATCACTGCCGGGTCGGGCGATGCCGTACGGCGGTCCTACGAGGCCCGGGAAGAAGCCTGGCCCTGCGACTTGGCCGCCTCGTCGACCACGTCGTCCTCCTGGCTGCGGCTGGCCTCCAGGTTGGCCTTCACCCGGTCGACCCTCTGCACGATCTGCACGGAGGCGCGGTCGCGCTCCTTGCGCAGGACGACGAAGCTGATGGGGGCCGAGATCACCAGGGCGAGCAGGATGATCCACATGCCGTTGGAGTCGCCGAGGCCGCGCGGGGCGACTCCGGAGTAGACGAGGCCCCAGACGACCACGAGGCAGCCCGCGAAGATTCCGAGGCGCATCAGTGTGTAGCGGAGCATCTCAATCCACTCTTCCGATTCCAAAAAGGGCCACTGCCCAGTGAAGCACGCGCGGCCCCCGATCTTGCAGGGGGGTCGCGACCGCCGGCAGGGGGCGGTCAGCCGAGCGGCAGCAGCATGATCACGTCGTCCCGGTCGTCACCGGGCGCGACCCTGATGGCGGCCGGGATCCGGCCGACCTCCTTGTAGCCGCAGGAGCCGTAGAAGCGCTCCAGACCGAGGCCGCCCCGGCAGGTGAGCCGTACCGCCTCGATGCCGTCGAAGGTGCGGGCGGCCTGCTCGGCGGCCGTGAGCAGGTCACGGCCGTAGCCCTTGCCCTGGTGCCGGGGGTGCACCATCACCGTGTACAGCCACGCCCAGTGCGTCATCAGCCGGTGCGTGTTGAAGGTGAAGAAGGACGTCGCCGCCACAGCGCCCGCCGCGTCGTGCCCGACCAGCAGCCGGGTACGCCCCTCGGTCATCGCCGCGAAGTGCTGCACCAGCGCCGACCGGACCGCCTCCCGTGTCACCGGCGGTACGAAGCCGACGGCTCCGCCCGCGTTGGAGACGTCGGTCCACAGGTCGAGGATGCCGTCACGCAGGGCGGGAGTGACGGCCGGGTCGAGTGTGAAGGTAAGGGACACCGAGCCATCGTAGCCATTACGACAGTGCTCGCGCCGCCACTTTCAGATCGGAGACGAGACCCTCGTACGCCGCCTTGCGGTCCGCGTCGTCCTGAGCCCGCAGCACCGACGACGGATGCACCGTCGCCACCAGCTTCTCCTGCCGACCGTGGATCTCCCGCTCCAGCAGCGCCCCGCGCACCTCCCCGACCCGGAACGACGACCCCAGCAACGCCTTGCCCGCGCTCGCGCCCAGGAGCACGATCAGCTCGGGCTCGACCACGGCCAGCTCGGCGGCCAGCCAGGGGCCGCAGGCCGTCATCTCGCGGAGGGTGGGCGCCTTGTGGATACGGCGCTTGCGGGGCTCGGCCCGAGTGAACTTGAAGTGCTTGACGGCGTTCGTGACGTAGGCGTCGGCGGGGTCGATGCCGGCCTCCGCGAGGGCCCGGTCCAGCAGCTTCCCGGCAGGGCCCACGAAGGGCTTGCCCTGCCGGTCCTCCTGGTCACCGGGCTGTTCACCCACCAGCATGACGCGGGCGTTCCCCGTCCCGGCGCCGAACACGGTCTGCGTGGCGTCCCGGTGCAGGGGGCAGCCCCGGCACTCGGCGGCAGCACGGCGGAGGGCGGGGAGCCCGCCTCGATCGGGGAGGAAGGGCTCAGCGGTGTAGGCGTCCTCGGGCGCCTTGGTGCTCACCATGGCGGACGAGTACCACGGCCCCGCCTCCTGGAATCACACCCGCATCGGCTGGGGGGACTCGCGACGCAGCGGGTCCGGGCCGTCGTACTCCCGGATGATCTCGTAGCGCGTGTTGCGCTCCACCGGACGGAACCCGGCATCCCGGATCAGGTCCAGCAGGTCCTCGCGGGTCAGCTTGTTCGGCGTGCCGTAGTTGTCCGCGTCGTGCGTGATCTTGTACTCGACGACCGAGCCGTCCATGTCGTCCGCACCGTGCTGGAGGGCCAGCTGGGCGGTCTGGACGCCGTGCATGACCCAGAAGACCTTGACGTGCGGGACGTTGTCGAACAGCAGACGGGACACCGCGAAGGTCTTCAGGGCCTCCGCGCCGGTCGCCATCTGGGTCCTGGCCTGGAGGCGGTTGCGTACCTTGCCGTCCTTCATGTCGACGAAGTCGTGCTGGTAGCGCAGGGGGATGAACACCTGGAAACCGCCGGTCTCGTCCTGGAGCTCACGCAGGCGCAGGACGTGGTCCACCCGGTGCCGCGGCTCCTCGATGTGGCCGTACAGCATGGTGCTCGGGGTCTTCAGACCCTTCTCGTGCGCCAGGCGGTGGATCCGGGACCAGTCCTCCCAGTGGGTGCGGTGGTCCACGATGTGCTGTCGGACCTCCCAGTCGAAGATCTCGGCGCCGCCGCCGGTCAGCGACTCCAGGCCCGCGTCGATCAGCTCGTCGAGGATCTCGGACGCCGACAGCCCGCTGATCGTCTCGAAGTGGTGGATCTCGGTCGCCGTGAAGGCCTTCAGCGAGACGTCCGGGAGGGCGGCCTTGAGCTCCCGCAGCGAACGCGGGTAGTAGCGCCAGGGGAGGTTCGGGTGCAGGCCGTTGACGATGTGCAGCTCGGTGAGGTTGTCCGACTCCATCGCCTTGGCCAGCTTGACGGCCTCCTCGATGCGCATCGTGTACGCGTCCTTCTCCCCCGGCTTGCGCTGGAAGGAGCAGTACGCGCAGGAGGCCGTACAGACGTTGGTCATGTTGAGGTGCCGGTTGACGTTGAAATGAACCACGTCACCGTTCTTGCGCGTGCGCACCTCGTGCGCGAGGCCGCCGAGCCATGCCAGGTCGTCCGACTCGTACAGCGCGATGCCGTCCTCGCGGGACAGCCGCTCACCGGAGCGGACCTTCTCCTCCAGCTCGCGCTTGAGCCCGACGTCCATGCGTGCACCTCTCTCAGACAGACTTCGTCAAACGTACTCCCCCACCCCTCGGGCGACGGGACCCCCCATACGGCGCTCCGCGCCTACTCCTCCTCGGGCAGCTCTCCGACCCGGTTATCCCACTTGGTGGAGAGCACGATCGTCGTACGGGTCCTGCTGACGCCCGTGGTGCCACTGAGCCGTCGGATGATCTTCTCCAGGCCGTCCACGTCGGCCGCGCGCACCTTGAGCATGTACGAGTCGTCGCCCGCGATGAACCAGCAGTCCTCGATCTCGCCCAGGTCCCGCAGGCGGTTCGCCACGTCCTCGTGGTCGGTGGCGTCGGAGAGCGAGATGCCGATCAGCGCGGTGACGCCGAGGCCGAGCGAGGCGGCGTCGACGGTGGCGCGGTAGCCGGTGATGACGCCGGCCGCCTCCAGCCGGTTGATGCGGTCGGTGACGCTGGGTCCCGACAGGCCGACGAGGCGTCCCAGCTCCGCGTAGGAGGCCCGGCCGTTCTCCCTCAGGGCCTGGATGAGCTGCCTGTCCACCGCGTCCATGCGATTCGAAGCCTTCCGCTGAAGAGTTCCAGAAGTGATGAGAGGTACTGCCACGTGCGCGACTTGCTCTATGTGCCGTTCCCCAGCTCGCCCTTCCACCGCCGGTACAGGCCGTGCTCGACGCCCGCCGCGTCCAGCACCCGTCCGGCGACGAAGTCCACGAGGTCCTGAATGTGGGTCGCGCCCGCGTAGAACCCCGGAGACGCCGGTACGACACTCGCGCCGGCGTCGTCCAGTGCGACGAGATGCCGCAGGGTCTGGCCGTTCAGCGGGGTTTCCCGTACGGCCACGACCAGCTTGCGGCGCTCCTTGAGGGTGACGCTCGCCGCCCGCTGCAAGAGATCCTTGGACAGCCCGAGCGCGACGCCCGCCACGCAGGCCGTCGAGGCGGGCACGATCAGCATGCCCTTGACGGGGTACGACCCGGACGACGGCCCGGCCGCGAGGTCCCCCGCGCTCCAGTGCCGTACGCCGGCGATGTCGGCCTGGAAGGTCCCGGGCTTGCCGTCGGCCCCGCGGGACAGCCACTCCCGCAGGTCGGCCTCCCAGTGGGCGTCCCGGAACGAGATCCCCGTCTCATCGAGCAGGGTGAGCCGTGACGCCCGGCTGACGACCAGGTCGACGCTCTCCCCGGCGGCGAGGAGCGCGCGCAGCACCGCGGCCGCGTATGGGGTGCCGGAAGCGCCGGACACCCCTACGATCCAAGGCGTACGCGGCGTCTCTCCTGGCTTGACTGGGTTCACGACACCGAGCCTATCCGGCGTCGCGGGGTGGGAACCGACCAAGGGTGGCCGGGCGTTCCCCGGAGGGGACGAGTCGGGCGGTGGGGTGACGATGGCTGGTACGTCGGGTGGGTCGGGTAAGCCGGTCGCGTGGGGTGCGCAGCGCGAGTGGTCTCGGGGTGACCGCGCGAGGGCCGCGGCCAAGCTGATGCTGGGCTGGGTGGCGCTGCTGTGGCTGCTGGAAGTGGTCGACGTGATCAGCGGGCACGCGCTGGACGGCTTCGGCATCGTCCCGCGTATTTCGTCCGAGCTGGTGGACGTCGTCCCGGCGTCCTTCATCCACTTCGGCTTCGCCCATGTCGCCGCGAACAGCGTGCCGTTGCTGGTCCTCGGGTTCCTCGCGGCCCTCGGTGGGATACGCCGGTTCGCCGCCGTCTGCGCCCTGATCATCGTCGCCGACGGCCTCGGGGTGTGGCTGATATCGCCGTCCGGCACCAACACCGCGGGCGCCTCCGGCCTGATCTTCGGCCTCTTCGGCTTCCTGCTGGTCACCGGCTTCGTGGAGCGCCGTCCGCTCGGCGTCCTGGCCGGTCTGCTGGTGGCCGCGATCTGGGGCGGCTCCATCCTGGCGGGGATCGCCCCGACCCAGTCCGGCGTGAGCTGGCAGGGGCATCTGGTGGGGCTGGTGGCAGGGGTTGCGGCGGCGTTCGTCCTGCGGCGCCGGTCGGACGGACCGGCGCTCAGGGCAGGGGGCGCGCTTTAGGGTCGACAGGGAGGCCGGCGGTGGGGACGGTCAGCTTGCCGAGCGGGGAGTCGACGGTGAGCTCGGGGCCGTAGGGGATGGTGTCGCGGCCTCGGTAGCCGTCGGGGCCGGGGTTCCACATCGTGACGGCGTGGCCCTTGAGGGGGTCGAGGACGAGGTAGTTGGCGATGCCCTGGGAGGCGTACCAACGGGGTTTCACCTCGTAGTCACGGCGGATGCTGCCCTGAGACACCACCTCGACGACCAGCTCGATCAGATCGGGCGGGTACGCACCTTCGTTCTTCGCCACTTCCGAGGCCGGGATGACAGCCAGGTCAGGACAGAACTCATTGTCCTCATCGAACGGGAAGGCAACGTCGCTGGCGAAGCCCCACTCCACACCGACCTGGTCCTCAAGCGTGTTCCAGACCAAACGGATGGTCTGCGCGTGGTGCGGCTTGACCGGACTCATCATGATGTTGCCCTCGACAATCTCCACCCGATAGCCGGGGCACATGTCCTCGAACCGGCTGAGCTGCGAGTGCAGGCGGTCGATGTCCGAGACGGTCATGGCGGCCTCCCTTGGTCCTGCACCCGATGGTAGGCCGCACCGTAGCTACACGGTCAGCCCCCGAACCACAAGATCCATCAGCGCACACACGAACAGGGCAATACCGATGAACCCGTTGACGCTGAAGAACGCCCTGTTCAGGCGCGACAGGTCATGCGGCCGCACGATCGAGTGCTCGTACCCGAACGCGCCGGCCACGACCAGCAGGCCCAGCCAGAAGAACGCGCCCGCGTCCGTGACCACCCCGTACCAGACGAACAATCCCGTCGTCACCGCGTGGCAGACGCGCGCGCCCCAGATCGCCGCCGGGATGCCGAAGCGGGCCGGGACCGACATGACGCCGGTCTCGCGGTCGGTGTCGACGTCCTGGCAGGCGTAGATCAGGTCGAAGCCACCGATCCAGATGCCCACCGCCAGGCCCAGGATCACCGCGTCCCAGGACCAGGACCCGGTGACCGCCAGCCAGCCGCCGACCGGGCCCATCGCCTGGGCGAGGCCCAGGATGGCCTGGGGGAAGTTCGTGAAGCGTTTGCCGTAGGGGTAGACCACCATCGGGATCACCGCGATGGGGGCCAGGGCGAGGCACAGGGGGTTCAGCAGGGCCGCTGAGCCCAGGAAGATCACCAGGGCGATCAGGGCGCCCGTCCAGGCGTGGCGGACCGACATCGCGCCGGTCACCAGCTCGCGGTGGGCGGTCCGGGGGTTCCGCGCGTCGATCTCGCGGTCGATGATCCGGTTCACGGCCATCGCGAAGGTGCGCAGGCCGACCATGCAGACCGTCACCAGGAGCAGCCGGCCCCAGTGGATGTTCCGGTCCAGCTGGAACATCGCGGTGAGCGCGGCGATGTACGCGAAGGGCAGCGCGAACACCGAGTGCTCGATCATCACGAGGCGGAGGAACGCCTTCGTGCGTCCTGGCTGCGGAATCGCGGCGGAGGCGCTGCTCACAGTCCGTACTCCTTCCAGCGGCGGTCGACCTTCGCCGCCGTCTCCGGGTCGGACTCGACCATGTCGGGCCAGCCGCCGTCGCGCGTGTAGCCCTCCTCGGGCCACTTCTTCGTCGCGTCGATTCCCGCCTTGCCGCCCCAGAACTGCTGGTAGGAGGCGTGGTCGAGATGGTCGACGGGGCCTTCGACGACCGTGAGGTCACGGGCGTAGTCGGTGTTGCCGAGCGCCCGCCAGGAGACCTCGTGCAGATCGTGGACGTCGCAGTCGGAGTCGACGACCACGATCAGCTTGGTCAGGGACATCATGTGGGCGCCCCAGATCGCGTGCATCGTCTTCTGCGCGTGCTTGGGGTACTTCTTGTCGATCGAGACGATCGCGCAGTTGTGGAAGCCGCCGGATTCCGGCAGGTGGTAGTCCACGATGTCCGGGACGATGATCTTCAGCAGGGGGAGGAAGAAGCGTTCCGTCGCACGGCCCAGCGGTCCGTCCTCCGTCGGGGGCCGGCCCACGACGATCGACTGGAGCAGGGGCCGGCGGCGCATCGTCACGCAGTCGATCTTCAGCGCCGGGAACGGCTCCTGCGGCGTGTAGAAGCCGGTGTGGTCGCCGAACGGCCCTTCCGGCAGCATCTCGCCGGGCTCCAGCCACCCCTCCAGCACGACCTCCGCCTGCGCCGGCACCTGCAGCGGCACCGTTTTGCAGTCCACCATCTCGATCCGCTTGCCCGCGACGAACCCGGCGAACAGGTACTCGTCGATGTCACCGGGGAGGGGCGCGGTGGACGCGTAGGTCACGGCGGGCGGGCAGCCGAAGGCGATCGCGACCGGCAGCCGCTCTCCCCTCCTCGCCGCGACCTGGTAGTGGTTCCGGCTGTCCTTGTGGATCTGCCAGTGCATGCCGATGGTGCGCTTGTCGTGGCGCTGGAGGCGGTACAGCCCCAGATTCCGTACGCCGGACTCCGGGTCCTTGGTGTGGGTGAGCCCCAGGTTGAAGAAGGAGCCGCCGTCCTTGGGCCAGGTGAACAGGGCCGGGAGCCGGTCCAGATCCACCTCGTCCCCGTGCAGCACGACCTCCTGCACCGGCGCGCTGTCCGACTTCACCTTCTTCGGCGGTACGTGCGTCATCGCGCCGAGCTTCCCGAAGGCCTCGCGGACGCCCACGAACCCGTGCGGCAGTTCGGGCTTGAGCAGCCCGCCGATCTTGTCGGAGATGTCGCCGTAGGACTTGAGCCCCAGGGCTTTCAGCAGCCGCCGGTCCGTCCCGAAGACGTTCATCGCGAGGGGCATCGACGACCCCTTCACGTTCTCGAAGAGCAGCGCGGGACCGCCGGACTTCTGGACGCGGTCGACGATCTCCCCGACCTCCAGATACGGATCGACCTCAGCCTTGACGCGCTTGAGGTCGCCTTCGCGCTCCAGCGCCCTGAGCAGGGAACGAAGATCGTCGTAAGCCATGGGGTCAAGTATCCCCGAGCCGCTACCCTGGCCCTGAACCCGGGGGCCGCTCCCCCGGCCCCGACGACCGTTTCGCTGGAGAGGACCCATGCTCCGGGTGCTGATGTTCCTCGTGCCACTGGCACTGAGCGTGTACGCGTTCATCGACTGCATCAGCACGAAGGAGGACGACATCCGCCACATGCCCAAGCCGCTCTGGGCGATCCTCGTCCTGGTGTTCCCGCTCGTCGGCTCGATCTCCTGGCTCATCGCGGGCAAGAAGCGCAGCCCGGCGGCCGAGGGCTGGTCCGGCGTACGGGAGCAGCGTCGGCGGCAGCAGTGGGTCGCCCCCGACGACAACCCCGAGTTCCTGAAGTCCCTGAACGAGGACGACGACGAGAACGACGACCAGAAGAAGGACGACGGTCCGAAGCGCGACGAGCCCTGACGGGCCGTTCCGGCGGGGCAGTTCGGCGCCGGGCGGACGGACAGAGCGCAGGAGAGTCGTAGGCATGGAGCTCTTGGATCAGGCGACGGCCGGTACCTGGCTGGCCACCGCCGTCGAGGAGGCCCGCGCCGGGCTCCGCGAAGGCGGCATCCCGATCGGTGCCGCCCTCTACGGCCCCGACGGGTCCCTCCTCGGCCGCGGGCACAACCGGCGCGTCCAGGACGGCGATCCGTCCACACACGCGGAGACGGCCGCCTTCCGGGCGGCGGGACGGCAGCGGTCGTATCGCGGCACGACCATGGTGACCACTCTCTCCCCCTGCTGGTACTGCTCCGGTCTGGTCCGGCAGTTCGGCATCTCCCGGGTGGTGGTCGGCGAGGCGGTCACCTTCCACGGCGGGCACGACTGGCTGGCGGAGCACGGCGTCGAGGTCGTGCTTCTGGACGATCCCGAGTGCGTCGGGATGATGCGCGACTTCATCGAGACCAATCCGGCACTGTGGAACGAGGACATCGGTGAGTGAGCACCCCCGCACCCCCCACGGCCCCCGCACTTCCCGCGCGCCCCGCACCCCCCGCATTCCCACGATCGACCTGCGGCCCTGGCTCGGAGGCGATACCGAGGCCCGCCGGGCCATCGCCCGCACCGTCGACGAGGCCCTCCAGACCGCCGGGTTCCTCCTGGTCACCGGGCATGGCGTGGACCCTTCCCTGCGCGCCCGCATCCGCACGGCGGCCCGCGCCTTCTTCACGCTCCCGGTCGAGGTCAAGCAGGCGTACGAAGTGAAGGTCGGCGGCCGCGGCTGGCTCGGCCCCGGTGCCGAGGCCAACGGGTACGCGGAGGGCACCGAGACCCCGCCGGACCTGAAGGAGTCGCTCACCTTCGCGACGCACGAGCCGTTCGACGACCCGGTGATCAACGCCGAGTGGTACGCACCGAACGTCTGGCCGGCGGAGACGCCCGAACTCCGGTCGCTGTGCGAGGAGTACCTCGCGCGCATGGGTGAGCTGGAGAACCAGCTCCTCTCCCTGCTCGGCGAGGCCCTCGGCCTCGAACCCGACTTCTTCTCACGGCACATGGACCATCCGACGTACGGCTTCAACATCAACTGGTATCCGGGTGCGGAGGTGATCGGGGAGCCGGAGCCCGGGCAGTTCCGCATCGGTCCGCACACCGACTTCGGCACCGTGACGATCCTCGACCGGCAGGCCGGCAAGGGCGGGCTGCAGGTCTACACGGACGAGGGCGGATGGGAGGACGCGCCCTTCGACCCGGAGGCGTTCACCATCAACATCGGGGACCTGATGGCCCGTTGGACCGGCGACCGATGGCGGTCGGGGCGGCACCGGGTGCTGCCGCCGCCCGCGGACGCGCCGGCCGAGGAGCTGATGTCCCTCGTCTACTTCGGGGAGTGCACGCCCGGCACGCTCGTGGAGTCCGTGCCGGCTCCGGTGGGGCGGGTGGCGTACGAGCCGGTCGACTCCCATGTGTATCTGCGGGAGAAGCTGGACTCGATCACCGTCGACTGAGCACGGCCGGCCGACCCCTGCGAACCGTTTCTGAGTAAGGGTTGCCTCGTTGGGCGGGATACCACCCGTTCGGGTGTGCCCCCCGCCGCGAATGGAGCCGCCCGTGCGAATGACTGACATCCAGCGCTGCGAAGTCCGGCCCGGCCGGCTCGTCGAGTGGACGCTCAGCCCGGCGACGGTGGCGGCGGCGACAGGCCTGCCGGAGGACTCCAGACCGCCGGCGTACGTGCAGGAGTCACATCTCAAGACGGTCCACTCCGTACGCGAGGACGGCCTGTTCCTGCCGACCTGGCTCGGCACGGCGTTCGACATCCCGGGCCGGGTCGATCTCGACGCACTGCAGGACGCGCTGTACGGCTGGACGCTGCGGCACGAGACGCTGCGCAGCGGCTTCCGCTGGACCGACGGCGAGATGCGGCGGTTCACGGTCGACACCGGGGCCGTGTCACTCCGGCGCGAAGTCGTCGGCGACTTCCCCGACGCGACGGAACTGGTCCAGCATCTCCAGGACCGCTTCGACACCGCGGCGTACGCGCTGCGCTGGCCGAACTTCATCTACGCGGCGGTCGTCCGGGACGACTGCACCAGCGTGTACATGGCGTTCGACCACAGCAACGTCGACGGCTACTCGATCATGCGCGTCCCGGCCGAGATCCACGATCTCTACGCGGCGGCCGTCGCGGGCCGCCCCGTGGCTCCGTCGCCGGTCGGCAGTTACGTCGACTTCTGCGAGATCGAGCGGGAGGAGGCGGACCGGATCGACGACGACCACGTGATCGTCGCCCGCTGGCGGGAGTTCATCAAACGCTGCGACGGACAGCTGCCGAACTTCCCCGTCGAGCTCGGCGTCGATCCCGTCGGCCTGCACCCCCAGAAGCTCATGCGCGAGATGATCGTGGACGCCGACACCGCCGCGGCGTTCGAGACGTACTGCCGCCCCTACGGCGGAAGCCTGGTCGGGGTACTGGCCGCGACGAGCCTGGTGGTGCACGAGCTGGGCGGTCAGCCCGTCTACCGCACGGTTGTGCCGTTCCACACCCGGGACACGACGCGGTGGTCGGACTCGGTGGGCTGGTTCGTCGGCGCCGCGCCGATCGAGGTTCCCGTGGCCGCCGCGTCCGATCTCGGCAGCGCCCTGAGGACCGTGCGCGCCGAGCTGCGCGCCAACAGGCCGCTGGCCCGCATCCCGCTCGCCCGGGTCCTGGACCTGCTCGGCTCGGACTTCCGCCCGACGTCGCCCGACCTGTACTCGGTCGTCTCGTTCCTCGACGCCCGGGGCATCCCCGGCTCCGCGCAGTGGACCGACCGGAAGGTGTACGGACTGGGCAGGGTGACGTACGGGGACAAGGTGTACGTGTGGTTCAACCGGCTCCATGAGGGCCTGTGGTTCACGTGCCGCTACCCGGACACCGACATCGCGTACAAGAACATGCGGCTCTACGTGGAGCGGCTGCGGGACCTCATGGTCTCGACGGTCTCGTGAGGGCTCCGACGGTGTCGTAGCGGTCAGGGGCCCGCTTCGAGTACGTCGATCAGCTTCTCGAAGCGCGCCCGCCACCGCGGTTCCGACTCGTCCCCGCCCTGGAACTCGTGGGTGAAGCGCAGGACGCTGCCCTCGCTGCCCTCCCGCTCCAGGTGGAACCTGATCCGGCCGCCGTCCTCCACCGTGTACTCGGCGACCCGCTCCACGTCCCACGCGGTGATCCGCCCGGCCCCGACGTCACGCAGTGTGACCGCGCCCCCGAGCCGGGGTTCCAGGACGTCGGCGGTCGTGAACCAGGACGTGAGCCCCTCGGGGGTGGTCAGCGCGGGCCAGACCGTCTCCATGGCCTGCGGAAGCCGTACCAGGAAGTGCAGGATGTGCGTGTTTCCGTGGGTCTGGCTGATGCCCTGTTCCACCGAACCGGTCATGACACCAGCCTGACCCCACCGGGCACGAAACGCACCCCGCTGCGGGGCTTACACCCCGGCGTAGGAGTGCTTGCCGGAGACGAAGATGTTCACGCCGTAGTAGTTGAACAGCCAGCAGCCGAAGGCGATCAGGGCCAGGTAGGCGGCCTTGCGGCCCTTCCAGCCGGCCGTGGCGCGGGCGTGCAGGTAGCAGGCGTAGGCGACCCAGGTGATGAAGGACCAGGTCTCCTTGGGGTCCCAGCCCCAGTAGCGGCCCCAGGCGTCGCCCGCCCAGATCGCGCCCGCGATGATCGTGAACGTCCACAGCGGGAAGACGGCGGCGTTGACCCGGTAGGAGAACTTGTCCAGGGACGCGGAGGCGGGCAGCCGGTCGAGGACGGAGTTCGCGAAACGGCCCGGGGTGCCGCCGCCCGCCAGCTTGTTCTCGTACGAGTCCTTGAACAGGTAGAGCAGCGTGGAGACGGCGCCGACGTAGAACACCGCGCCGCAGAAGATCGCGGTGGAGACGTGGATGTACAGCCAGTACGAGTGGAGGGCGGGAACCAACTGGTCACTCGCGGTGTACAAGACAGTGACGGCGAGGCCGAGATCGAGGAGGACCGTGGTGATCAGGAACAGCCCGAGCCAGCGCACGTTCTTCTTCAGCGCGAGCAGGGAGAGGTACACCCCGACGGCGACCGTGGAGAAGGTGATGTTGAACTCGTACATGTTGCCCCACGGCGCCCGCTGCACCGACAGAGCCCGCGTGAGCACACCGCCGAACTCGATCAGGAAGGCGAGGACGGTGAGGGAGATGGCGATACGCCCGTAGAGGTCGCCCTGCGCGTCCCCACCGTGCGCCCCGGGCCCGTCCGGCACATCCCGCTGCCCGGCAGCGGCCCGCACGACGACCTTCGGCCGCTCCAGTACGGCGGTGGAGCCGCCCTTCTTCACGGTGACGGCGGGCGCGTCGGCCTTGCCGGCCTTCGCCGGGGTGAGCGCGGCGGCCGTACGGCCGACCTTGCTGCGGCTGCCGAGGAGCCATTCGGCGATGTACGCGAAGAAGGCCAGGGTGTAGACGGCCATCGACGAGTAGATCAGCGTGTTGCTGATGTTCGCGAGGTTTTCGTTGGTGGCGGCGGCCAGATCGGTTGCGGCGGCGAGAGTCACTTCTCAGGCCCTTCGGCAGGGACGACTTGGGGGTCGGGGACAGCTTCGGAATCTACGGGGTCGTCGTCGGGGTCGGGCGCTCCCGGTGCCTGCTCGTACAGAATCCCGGCGAGGTCGCCGAGCTCCTCGGGCACCTTGGCGGACTCGCTGCGGCCGAGGCCGGCCATCTCGACGACCGTCACGCCGTCGTCGCCCTTGACCGCCCGCACCCATACGCGGCGGCGCTGGATGAAGAGGGAGGCGGCGAGGCCGAAGATCGCGGTGACGGAACCGGCGAGCGCCCAGCCACTGCCGGGCTGCTGCGTGACCTGGAAGTTCGCCCACTCCTTGGTGCCCTCGTAGGTGACCGAGCCGGCACCGTTCGGGAGCTTCATGGTCTCGCCGGGCTTCAGGTTCTCCCGGAGCTGCTGGCCCTTGGAGTCCTTGAATCCCTTCATGTGCGACTTGTCGAGCTGGTACACGCTCTGCGGGATGCCCGAGTCGACGCCGAGGTCGCCGTAGTACGGCGTCAGGTTCAGCACCGGGTTCAGCAGCGCCGGGAAGGTCGAGGCCGTCTCGCTGCCCTGGGTGTAGGTCGGCAGCAGGAAGGCCGAGATGCCCAGTTGCTCCCTGACGCCCTCGGCGTTCTTGTAGCCGTCGAGGACCTTGACGACACCGGTGGACGTGACGTTGCCGTCGAGCGGCAGCAGCGGGACGGCGTCGCTGAACACGACGTCGCCCTTGCCGTCCTTGACGGTGATGACGGGGGCGTAGCCGTGGGCGGTGAGGTAGACCTTCGAGTCGCCGATCTCCAGGGGGTGGTTGACCTTGACGAGGGTCTTCCTGTCCTTGCCGTAGGCGCCCTCGGAGTAGGTGAGGGCGGCCTGGTAGGTGCGCGGGGTGCCCTTGTTGGGGCCGGAGATCTCGTAGGTACCGGTGAAGTCGTTCAGGCTGAAGCTGAACGGCGTCAGGTCATCGGCGGTGAAGAGGTTGCCGGACTTGAAGTCGTCGTAGGCGATCAGCGTGTTGGAGAAGCCGTTGCCCTCGACGAGGAGCTTGTTGCCCTCGGACTTGAAGAGCTGCCCCCACGCGAAGGCGACCAGCATCACGATGAGAGCGATGTGGAAGGCGAGGTTGCCGATCTCGCGCAGATAGCCCTTCTCGGCGGCGACGGCGTCACCGGCGAGGTGAGCGCGGAAGCGACGCTTCTTCAGCAGGGCGAGCGCGGCCTCGCGCACCTGCCCGGGCTCGGCCTCGGTGCGCCATGTCGTGTAGGCGGGCAGCCGGGTCAGTCGCTTGGGCGCACCCGGCGGACGGCCGCGCAGCTGGCCCACGAACTGCCAGGTGCGGGGCACGATGCAGCCGATGAGGGAGATGAACAGCAGGATGTAGATCGCGGAGAACCACACCGAGCCGTAGACGTTGAAGAGGCCGAGCTTGTCGTAGATCGGCGCGAGGGTGGGGTGGTTCTTCTCGAAGTCGGCGACCTTGGTGATGTCCTGGCCGCTCTGCGGGATCAGCGAGCCGGGGATGGCTCCGAGCGCCAGCAGCAGCAGGAGCAGCAGGGCCACTCGCATGGAGGTCAGCTGCCGCCAGAACCAGCGGGCCCAGCCGATGACGCCCAGCATGGGCATGTTGGGCGGAGTCTCCACGGGTGCCGTGGACAGCTGGGAGCCGGCGGCACCGAGGTCCTGGTCGTCGGGAGCGGCGGCCGGGGTCTCATCGGGTACCGCGCCGACTGTGCTCTTGCTCATGGATCAGATCCCCACAGTGAATCCGGCGGACCAGGACTGCATGTCCTGGACGAGGCCGGCCCAGACGCCGGTCAGCAGCAGCAGACCGGTGACGATCATCATCGTGCCGCCGATGCGCATCACCCAGACATAGTGGCGCTTGACCCAGGCGAACGCGCCGAGCGCCTTACGGAAGGCGACGGCCGCGAGCACGAAGGGGATGCCGAGGCCGAGGCAGTAGGCGACGGTCAGTATGGCGCCGCGTCCCGCGCTGGCCTGCTCGAAGGAGAGCGCCTGCACGGAGGCGAGGGTCGGTCCGATGCAGGGCGTCCAGCCGATGCCGAACAGCGCGCCGAGCAGGGGCGCTCCGACCAGCCCGGCCACCGGCCGCTTGTGGAAGCGGAACTCGCGCTGGGTGAGCCAGGGCATCAGCCCCATGAAGAAGACGCCCATGACGATCATGAGGACGCCCAGCACCTTGGACAGGACGCCCTTGTTGTCCTGGAGCGTCTGGCCGAAGTAGCCGAACAGCGCGCCACCGGAGACGAAGACCAGGGTGAAGCCGAGCACGAACAGCGAGGCCCCGGCGGCCATCCGCCCCCGTCGGGCGTCGGCCAGATCGGTGCCGCTGACTCCGGTGACGTAGGACAGATAGCCGGGAACGAGCGGCAGGACGCACGGCGAGAAGAAGGAGACGAGGCCGCCCAGCACGGCGATCGGCAGGGCCAGCAGCAGGGCACCGTGCATCACCGTGCCGTTGGGGTCGGTGCCCGCGGCGAGGGTGAACATCGCGCTCACGTCACTTCTCCGCGAGGACCGGGTCGATCATGGAGCGCAGCTTCTCCTCGCTGAGCGCGGCCAGGGAGCGCGCCGCGATCTTCCCCTCCCGGTCGAGGACGAGGGTGGAGGGAATCGCCTGCGGATTGAGCGTGCCCTTCTTGAAGCGGAGCATCAGCTTGCTGCTCGGGTCGTACAGGCTGGGGTAGGTGACGCCGAACTGCTTCTCGAAGGCGACCGCGCTCTTGATCTGCGGGTCGGCGACGTTGATGCCGACGAACTGCACGCCCTTCGCCTTGAGGTCCGTGGAGACCTTCTGGAAGTTGGGGGCCTCCGCCCGGCAGGGCGAGCACCAGGATCCCCACACGTTCAGGACCACGACCTTGCCCTTGAAGGAGGAGAGCGCGAGCTGCTTGTCGTCGAGGGTCCGGCCGGAGAGGTCGGGGGCCGCGTCGCGCTTGCTCTTCTCGACGGTGGAGATGCCGTCCTTGCCCATGATGAACTTGGTGTCACCGCTTCCCCCGGAGACGCCTCCGGAGCCGCAGGCGGAGACGAGCAGGGCCGCGACGGCGGCACCGGCGGTCGTCAGGGCTGCGCGGCGCGAGCGGTTCCAGGCGGTAGGGCGCAGGGGGGCGCGGCTGGCGGCACTCATGTGAAAAGTTTCGCATGCCCGTTCTGGGGATCTTGCCCACCCCCCTCCCGGACGTGGACCCGCATTTCAGGCCGCGTTCTGAGCCCCCGTCGAGGAGCCGGTGGCGGAACCGGTGGAAGTGCTCGGGGAGGTGCTCGTGGAGGTACTCGGGGAGCCGCTCTTCATGAACGCGTTCCAGCCACCGGCGGGCTCCTGCCCGACCTCCAGCGTGCGCAGCTTGGCGAGCACGTCGGGCTTCTGTACGTCCATCCAGTCCACGAACTGCCGGAAGGAGACGAGCCGGATGTCGGCGCCCTTCTCCTTCTCCCGGGCGATGTGCTTGAGGGCCTCCTCGACGGCGTCCATGTAGATGCCGCCGTTCCACTGCTCGAAGTGGTTGCCTATGAAGAAGGGTGCACGGTTTGTCTCGTAGGCCCGCTTGAAGCCCTGGATGTACGCCTGCGCCGACTGCTCACGCCAGCCCGGGTAGTTGTAGCTGGGCGCCTTCGTGGAGTTCACCGACTGGTTGGCGAGCATGTTGTAGTCCATGGACAGGACCTCGAACGAATGTCCGGGGAAAGGTATCTGCTGCAACGGCAGATCCCACAGCCCCTGCTTCTTCTGCGGCCACACCTGACGACCGCCGGGCGAGGAGGCGTCATAACGCCAGCCCAGCTCGCGGGCGGTGGGCAGCAGGTTGTCCTGGCCGAGGAGACAGGGCGTGCGGCCGCCGACGAGTTCCTTGTCGTAGTCGAAGGGCAGGGAGGGCAGATCGGTCCACCCGGAGTTCGTCCGCCACTCCTTGACGAAGGCCTTGGCCTGGTCGATCTCGCTGCGCCACTGCTGTGCGGTCCAGTTGCCGACGGTGCCGGTGCCGGCGCAGAAGTGGCCGTTGAAGTGGGTGCCGATCTCGTGGCCGTCGAGCCAGGCCTGGCGGACGTTCTTCAGGGTCGCCCTGATGTGCTCGTCGGTGAGGTAGCCGATGTCGGAGGCGCCGCGCGGGTTGTTCGGGGGCTCGTAGAGGCGCTTCTTGCTCTCGGGCAGCAGATACAGCCCCGAGAGGAAGAAGGTCATGTGCGCCTCGTGCTCCTTGGCGAGTTCGAGGAAGCGCGGGAAGAGACCGTTGCCGACCTCGCCGGCGCCGTCCCAGGAGAAGATGACGAACTGCGGCGGCTCCTGGCCCGGCTCCAGCGGCTCGGGCTTGCCCGGCTGGTTCGGCTGCTTGCCGGTGTAGGAGGTGGAGCCGTCGCCTATGGGGCGGGCACGGTTGGTCTGGGGGCCGGGCTCGTTGTCTCCACCGTCCGTGGAACCCCCGGCGTCGTTCGACCCGTCTGACGAGGTGAGGGTGCCGCATCCCGCGAGCCCGAGGGCGGCGGCCGCTCCGGCACCGAGTCCGATGACTCCCCTTCGGCTGAAGTTGCGCATTGCTGCCCCGTCCGTCGTGCTTCGCTGGTGGTCACCCAGTCAGAGGGCACGACGAACGGGGAGGTTCCTCCGCATCGCGGAGGATTCGCAACAAATGTCACAAACGCGTACTGAGCGCCCCGAAGGGCGCGGGGCTGTATCGATGTGCGGCTTCGCCGCGTGGGCACGACCAGCCCCACCGGACCCGCAGATGCATCACGGCGCTCCCAGCGGAGCGTCTACGCGCCGAAGGCCTTGTCCTTCCCCTTCACCGGCTTGGCTCCGGCGCGGAGATGGGCGGGGACGAGGTCGATGGCCGGCTCGCTGTAGCCGACGGACACGATC
Source organism: Streptomyces sp. V4I8 (assembly GCF_041261225.1). Classification (GTDB taxonomy): domain Bacteria; phylum Actinomycetota; class Actinomycetes; order Streptomycetales; family Streptomycetaceae; genus Streptomyces. The sequence goes on along the minus strand of NZ_JBGCCN010000001.1, from coordinate 5,938,530 downwards.
CTGTCGCCCTGGTACGTGAAGGTCGTCAGCGACGCGAGCGTGCACTGCCGCTTGCGCGGGTCGTGCCACAGCCGCCGCTTCTCGATGTGGCTCCGCACGATCCAGATCGGCAGCTGATGGCTGACCAGCACGGCCTCGTGCCCCCGCGCGGCGTCCTTGGCCGAGTCGAGCGCGCCCATCATGCGGATGACCTGGTCGACGTACGGCTCGCCCCAGGACGGCTTGAAGGGGTTGACGAGGTGCTTCCAGTTCTCGGGCTTCTTGAGGGCCCCGTCCCCGACCCCGAAGGTCTTGCCCTGGAAGACGTTGTCGGCCTCGATGAGCCGCGCGTCGGTCGTGAGGTCAAGGCCGTGCGCCTTGGCGATCGGCGTCGCGGTCTCCTGCGCCCGTTCCAGCGGGGAGGCGCAGACGTACGTCACATCACGGGAGGCGAGATGCTCGGCGACCCGGTCGGCCATCTGCCGCCCGAGCTCGGACAGGTGGTACCCGGACAGCCGGCCGTAGAGGATCCCGTCCGGGTTGGCGACCTCGCCGTGCCGCATGACGTGGACGACGGTGACGTCGCTGTCGCTGTTCTTCATACCGGTCTCGTTGCTGCCGTCGCTCATGCCGCCGTGGCCTCCGCCGCCGCTCGGGCCGCCGCCGGGAGGGCGTCGGCGATCCGCTGGACGGCCTGCCCGTCGTGGGTCGTGGACACGAACCAGGACTCGAAGGACGAGGGCGGCAGATAGACGCCCTGCGCCAGCATCGAGTGGAAGAACGCGGTGAAGCGGAAGGACTCCTGTCGCTTGGCGTCCTCGTAGTTGCGCACTTCCCGGTCCGTGAAGAAGACGGAGAACATGTTGGAGGCGTTCTGCAGCCGGTGCGCGACGCCTTCCTTCGTGAGGGCCTCGGTGACGAGGGCCTGGATCTGCGCGGAGACGGCGTTGACGGTGTCGTAGGCGGCCTCGTCGAGCAACCGCAGCTGGGCGAGGCCAGCGGCGGTGGCGACCGGGTTCCCGGACAGGGTGCCGGCCTGGTAGACGGGCCCGGCGGGGGCGAGGTGGGCCATCACGTCGGCGCGACCACCGAAGGCGGCGGCCGGGAAGCCGCCTCCCATCACCTTGCCGAAGGTCATGAGGTCGGGCTTGACCCCGTCGATGCCGTACCACCCGGCGCGGCTCGTCCGGAACCCGGTCATGACCTCGTCGGAGATGTAGAGGGCGCCGTTCTTGCGGCAGGCGTCCTTCAGTCCCCCGTTGAAGCCGGGGAGCGGCGGGACGACGCCCATGTTGCCGGGTGAGGCCTCGGTGATCACGCAGGCGATCTCACCGGGGAAGCGGTGGAAGGCCTCGTGGACGGACTCGAGGTCGTTGTACGGCAGGACGATGGTGTCGCCGGCCTGGGCGCCGGTGACGCCGGGGGTGTCGGGAAGAGCGAAGGTGGCGACCCCCGACCCGGCCGCGGCGAGCAGCGAGTCGACGTGCCCGTGATAGCACCCGGCGAACTTGATCACCTTGGTCCGCTGGGTGAACCCGCGGGCGAGCCGGATGGCCGACATGGTGGCCTCGGTCCCGCTGGAGACGAGCCGCACCTGCTCCAGCGGCTCGATCCGCTCGACCATCTCCTCGGCGAGCGCGACCTCGCCCTCGCCGGGCGTACCGAAGGAGGTACCGCGGGATACGGCGTCCTGGACGGCGGCGATCACGTCCGGGTGGGAGTGCCCGAGGATCATGGGCCCCCAGGAGCAGACGAGGTCGACGTACTCGCGTCCGTCGGCGTCGGTCAGGTACGGACCGGTGCCGGACACCATGAACCGGGGCGTACCGCCCACGGCGCGGAAGGCGCGTACCGGGGAGTTCACGCCGCCGGGCGTGACGGCGGCCGCACGGTCGAACAGGGCCTGCGAGGCCGGTGCTGCGTACGGATAGGGCGATTCGCTCATGGCCTGCGACTTCTCCGACCTTCTCGGGCTCCGATTGTCAGTGACCTCCTCAGGGTAGGCCAGCGGTCAGTGACGGCAGCGGGACCGCTGCCTGACTCGGCGACTGGTCTGGACCGGCCGCGAGGGGGCACTTCCGGTCTCCCCCGGTCGCGCCCGGTCTCCGCTGGTCACCACTTCCCGGCGGCCCTCCCCTCGCGATCTGCGAGACTGGGCGTGATACACACAGCTCATGCGGGGCGTGGTGGTCGAGGACTGAAAAGATCCTGCGGACAGGTGTTTCGACGCACGTTTCGGCGGGCGGCCGTGGGGGAGGTCACTGACACGATGATCGGGTTGCGCGGCGGGCGCCACGCGTCCTAGAAAAGCAGTCGGGTGGAGATATGCATCGCGGTGGCGGACTGGGCGAGGGGACTGATGACCTGGGTCCTCGACGTGCCCGGCGGGGAAGGCACCGGCGCGACGCGGAGGATTCGAACGAAGCACGTCAGGGACACGTAGTACCGGATATGCCGGGTGTACCGAACGAATCAGAGCGGGCCGACCGACGCGGCGAGCGCAGCGAACGTAGCGAGCGCGGCGATCGCGATCGGCTGAGGGTGAGCAGGAATGGTGGTCGGGTGGGGGTGACGTACAAGTACTTCGGCGCGCCCGACGGTGCGACCGCGGCCCGCGTCCCGATCTCGATGCGCCCCGAAGAACTCGGCGGCGACGAACTCGGCATGAACGGCATGTTCACCAAGATCAAGCCGGAGACCATGGCCGCGATGGTCCTGACGGGCATCGAAGGCGTCCCCCTGCACAAGGTCCCGCCCCTGGAGCTGGTCGTCCTCCACCCCGACTACGCGGTGGTCAAGCTGCCGATGACGGTGGTCGATCCGTTGCGGGGCATAGGAGAGGAAGCGGTGGGCGCGGCCGCTTTCATCTGGTCGACGGTGCCGGATCGCGGGGGGCCGCGGGACGCGTTCAACGTGTACCAGTTGCTGCACGAGTGGCAGGACTTCAGCCATCGGTTGCATGAGGCGGGGCATCAGCCTTATTGCCTTGTATGGCCCTGAACTGGGGTTTCGCTGGATTCGGGCGGGGTTTTCGGGCCCCGCCTTTGGCATGTGCCGGGAGGGGATCATTCCTCACTTGTCGGCGTCCACGACAAGGCGGCGGCCGCGAACCCGGCCGTAATTCGCTTGCCCTGGCCACGGGTCGACGCTGCACTGTGGCCAGAGACCACGAGTCGTGGTGCCGGTGTCCCGAGGAGGCAGCAGCGGTGGAGATCCGTCCCACGACCGACGAGGATCTCGACGTCTTCGTCGACACAGTCCATGCCGCGTTCGGGAGCTTCCCGGAAACACCGATCGAGGGCGGCGGGCTCTGGTGGTCGGCGCTCGAAACGGACCGCTGCGTACTCGCCCTGGCGGCGGACGGGCGTCCCGTCGGCACCGCCGCCACGCACTCCTTCGAGCTCACCCTGCCCGGTGAGACCCTCGTCCCGGCCCCCGGGGTGACGGCCGTCGGCGTCCTGCCCCCGCACCGGCGCCAGGGCGTGCTCAGCGCGATGATGCGGCATCAGCTCACCGAGCTGCGGGCCCGCGGGGAGTTCCTTTCCGTGCTGCTGGCCTCTCAGGCCACGATCTACGGCAGGTTCGGCTACGGACCGGCGACCTACACGGCGCAGCTTAAGGTGGCGCGCAACGAGGCCGCCCTCGCCGTTCCCCGGGCGCGCGGAGTGGCCCACGCACCGACGACCGGCTCGGACAACGGCTCGGTCGAGGTGCTGCGTCGGGCCGAGTGCGGCGAGATTCTGGAAGAGGTCTACGACCGGTACCGCCGCGCCCAGCCCGGCGCGTTGTCCCGGCCGCACCGCTGGTGGGCTCTGCGCGCGGGGCAGCCCCCGATCTCGCCGGCGCCGCGTTACGTCGCTGTCCACCGGGACGCCGACGGCGTCCCGGACGGGTACGCCAGCTACTCGATCGAGTCCGGCACCCTGACGGTCGACGAGACCATCGCCACCGACGACGCCGTCTTCACGGCCCTGGCCCGGTTCGCACTCGGACACGACCTGGTCTCTCAGGTCGTGTTCAAGCACCTCCCGCCCGAACACCCACTGCGCTGGCAGCTCGCGGACCTCCGCGCCGGCCAGGTGAGCGGCGACACCGACTGGCTCTGGGTGCGGCTGCTGGACGTCCCGCGTGCGCTGACCGCGCGCGGCTGGTTCACGGACGGCGAGCTCGTCCTCGACATCGACGACCCGTTCCTCGGCGAACACGACCGCTACCTGCTGACCATCCGGGACGGCAAGGCCGACTGCGTCCCGACGGACCGGAATCCCGACCTGTCCCTGGACATCAGCGACCTGGGCTCCGTCTATCTCGGCGGCACCGCCCCGAGCACGCTCGTGCGCGCCGGACACATCCGGGCCCACCACCCAGGCGCGGCCACCCTCGCTGACGCCCTCTTCCGCGCCGAGCGCTCCCCGCACTGCCTGCACTGGTTCTGACCGCGCTCGCCCTCCTCCTCACCCAGAGGCCCGGTGCGGGAGGACGGGGGTGGAGTCAGACGTCGGCACGGACGAACACCGGCTTGAGGTGCTTCTGCGGCAGCGCGGTCGGCAGGTCGTCCCAGTCGATGACGTGGGAGACCACCTTCTCGGGGGCGAGCTCGCCGGAGGCGGCGAGGTCGAGGGCGTCCGGGAGGTGGGCGCGGACGTTGTCGCGGGCGACGCGCAGGGTGACGCCGTTGAGCTACATGTCCAGCAGGGGCAGCTCGCCGGGCCCGAAGTGGTTGCCCGCGCTCTCGCACATGCCTTCCGGGGTCAGGCACTTGACGGCGAGGGCGAGTTGACCGACGCGGCCGGTGGCCTCCACGGCGATGTCGTAGCCCTGCGGGAGCGGCTCCAGGGACGCGGCGGTGGCGGCCCCGAAGGCGCGGGCGAGGGCGCGGTATTCGGGCTCGGGGTCGACGTAGAGGAAGGGGACGGTGGCGATGTGCCGCGCCAAGCGCAGCATCGAGCCCCTCGACCGGACCGCCGAACAGTTGCGGGCGCTCATCCTCGCCACGATCAAGGACTGATCGGGGCGGCCCTCCCCTTCAAGCGCGCAGCGCGGCGCGCACCGCCTCGGCCCGCTTCTCGGTGAACACGCCGCTGTCGAGCAGGGGCAGGACGGACAGCACGCCACCGGAGGCGCCCCAGCCTCCCTCGTCGATCACACGGAAGTTGACCCACCACGCGGGCGACGGCCGCTCCGTGCCACAGGCCGCCGCCAGCGCGGCCGGCACCCTCTCGATGACCTCGGCCCGGACGTCCGGCTGCCAGGCGACGTCCATGACCGCCAGGTCGATCACCATCACGTCCAGCTCCGGCCCGGCATCCACCAGCAGCCGCCCGCCGATGGCCATCATGTCGCGCTGTCATACCGACCGGCTCATGCCGCCGGGCGTTCGTCGCCTTGGTCGTGGCCACGGTCGTCGCCTTGGTCGTGGCCATGGTCGTGAACGACCGTGATGTGGCGCTCAGGGCCAGGCGTCTCCAGTTCATCGACGACCGCGACAGCGAGGTCCTCCGCGCTGATCCACGAACGGCCCTCCGCCCCGATGAGCAAGGTGTCCGTACCCCGCCGATAGCGGCCGGTCCGATCGCCGGGCTCCAGCAGGGCCGGCGGGCTCAGATAGACCCAGTCGGCGTCGGCATGGGCCTGGCAGGCCCGCAGTTGAGCCACCCCGGCGGCCGCGACGGCCTGCCACTCGGCGGGCACGTAGGCGGGGTTGTCCGCGACCCGCAGATCCTGGTCGCCGGGGCTGCGCAACGCCCCCGCGCCGCCGATCACGAGGACGCGGATCCCGAGTTCCGCGGCGACGTCCAGCGCCGTACGGGTCGCCCCGACCAGGAACTCCTCGTCGACCGGAAACGTCCGCACGGTCAGTACGACGGCATCCGCGCCGCCGCCCCCGTGGGAACCGGCGAGTGCCCCGCGCACGGCGTGCGAGTCGTTCGCGTCGACCGCGACCGGCGTCACGTTCGGGTCCTCGCTCGCAGGCTTCCGGGACAGGGCGAGCACATGGTGTCCGCGCGCTCCGGCCTCGGCGATCACCCGGGTCCCGACCATGCCGGTGGCCCCGAGAACGGCGATCGTCATGCCCGTCTTCATCGAACCTGCCTTCATCGAAGCTCTCTTCATCGACGTTCTCTTCATCAACGTTCTCTTCATCGACGCTCTCTTCATCGAACCCGCCCTCCCCGCACCAGCACCCCCGGCGAATCAAGCTGCGCCGCGAGCAACGCCGCCAACGCGAGGACGAAGCCGACGCTCTGCGGCAGGCTCAGCGACTCGCCCAGCGCGATGCCGACGACCGTCGCGACCAGCGGGGACAGCAGGACCAGCGGGGCGGACGCGCCGACGGGCAGCTTTCCGATGCCGCGGAACCACAGCGTGTACGCGATCAGCCCGCCCATGCTGCCGAGCCACAGGTAGCCGCCGACCGCTCCGGCGTCGATCCGCTGCGGCACGCCCTCGATCGCGAGGGTGAGCGGGAGCAACAGCAGCCCGCCGGCCGTCAGTTGCCAGCCGGCCAGGGCCAGGGGACCGGCACCGGCGGGGCGGCCCCACCGTTTGGTGAGGACGACCCCGCCGGCCATGGCGGCCGTACCGCCGAGCCCGGCGAGCACCCCGACGGCGTCCAGCCGGGCCGCCGGCCCGAGCACCACGAGTCCGACGCCGAGCACGCCGATCACGCCCCAACTCCAGCGCCAGACCGTCGGCCGGTCGTGGAGCACCGCGATGGCCAAGCCGGCGACCAGCAGCGGCTGCGTGGCGCTGAGGGTGGCGGCGACTCCGCCGGGGAGTCGTTCGGCCGCGAGGAACAACAGGGGGAACAAGGCACCGACGTTGAGCGCCCCGAGGACCCCGGCCCGCCACCACCAGTCCCCGCGCGGCAGCACACGGGCGAGCGCCAGCCCGAGCAGCCCGGCGGGCAGGGCACGCATCAGCCCGGCGAACATCGGGTGCCCGGGCGGCAGGAGTTCCGTGGTCACGGCGTAGGTGGTGCCCCAGGTCGCCGGGGCGAGTGCGGTCAGCGCGACGGTCACGACGGTCGCGGCCGTTGCCATCGGCTGCGCGTACGCGGTCCGTGTCGGGGCCGGTGAGCGCTCGGTCAAGGAAGGCATGTGTCGCAGTCTCCGCAGCCACCTCCCATGACTCCAAAGCATGGTTGTCATCACAGCCATGAACAAGCACGATGGGTGGGTGGATCTCCAGCAGATGCGCTACGTCGTCGCCGTCGCCGAAACCCGCAATTTCACCCGCGCGGCAGACCTCTGCTCCGTGGTGCAGTCGTCCCTCAGCCACCGGATCGCCGGCCTGGAACGCGAGCTCGGAGTCAGGCTGTTCGCCCGCTCCAGCCGTCGCGTCGAACTGACCAGCGCGGGGGAGGCGTTCGTCGCCGCCGCGCGGGAGTGCCTGGCCGCCGCCGACCGCGCGGTCGCGGACGCCGCCGCCGCGACGGGAGTCGTACGGGGCCGGCTCGCCGTCGGTGTGATCGTGACCACGGCCGCCGTGGACGTACCCGAGTTGTTGCAGCGGTACCGCGCCCGGTACCCGGACGTCCACGTCGTCCTCCGGTCCGGGCGCAGCGACGAACTGGCCGCGGCGGTCCGGGACGGCGACCTGGACATCGCCTTCCTGGGCCTGCCGGAGGGCGAGGCGCCGTCCGGCGTGGAATCGGTCGTCCTCGATCACGACGAGCACGCGCTCGTCGTGCCGACGGGGCACCGGCTCGCGGGCTCTTCGCAGGTCACGCTGCGGGAGATCGCCGAGGAGACGTTCGTGGACTTCGCGTCCGGTACGCCCGCCCGCGCTCAGTCGGATCAGGCGTTCGCCGCGGCGGGCCTGGTCCGGGACGTCGCGTACGAGGCCGGTGTCGTCGAGCTGATCATCCGCCTGGTCACCCGCGGACTCGGCATCGCGCTGCTGCCCTCGGCGTACATCCGGCCGCTGGCCGCCGACGACCCCGGACTGGCGCTCGTCCCGGTGCTCGACGGACCGCACCGCCTGGAATATCTGGTGTGGAGCCGCTTCAACCCCAGCCCGGCGACGCGGGCGATGCTGGAAGTCCTCGGGGTGCCCCGCCACACCCAGGCCACGACGGGCTGAAGACGACTCTCGGGCCGGTTGCGCCCCTGTCGGGGACGTGATCGACGGGCCCGATGGGGTCGGTGGCCCGCGATCGTGCCCCCTCCGGCAGCCGCCCGGCGATGTTCTTCGGCGTGGTGGCCGACAGCTCCTCGGCCAGGGCGCACGCGTCCCCGGTGCGGCCAGGGCGCACCGCGTCCCCGGTGCGGAGGCAGCTCAGGCCCCGGCCCGACCGCCCCGCCTCACTTCGTGCCGACCGTCCGCAACACCGTCACCGCCAACGTCCGCGCCGCCTCCACCACTTCGGCGACCGTCACGTGCTCCCGCTCACTGTGCGCCACCCGGATGTCCCCCGGCCCGAACTGCAACGTCGGAATCCCGGCCCCCGCGTACAACCGCAGATCACTCCCGTACGGCGCCCCGCACTCCCGCAGCCCCGCCGCTCCCCCGGCGTCGGCATGAGCACCCCGGATCACCTCCGGCAAGGGATGCCCCTCCGGCAGCCGCCCGCTGGCGAACCGCCCGCCCGGCCAGGTCACCGTCGCCGGATGCGCCCGCAGCCAGGGGTCGGCGGCGCACGCCTCGGCGACGCACAACTCGAAGGCGGCCCGCGCCTCGCCCGGATCCTCCCCGAGCCGCACCCCCAACCGCCCTTCCGCGACCAGCAGATCGGGCACGCTGCTCGCCCAGTCCCCGGCCCGCACGGTCCCCACCGACAGGGCGTACGGGATCGGGTGCCCGGCCATCAAGGGATGCGGGTCCCGGTTCCGCTCGGCCTCCAGCCGGGCCAGCGCCCGGTGCAGCGGCAGATACGCGTCGATCGCGCTGACGCCCTGGTCCCGCGCGCTGCCGTGCGCCGCCTTGCCGGGTACCGCGAGACGGAAGGTCAACGCCCCGGCGTTCGCGGTGACGAGCGCGCCGGCCGTCGGTTCGGAGATGACGCAGACGTCTCCCCGGTGACCGCGCCGCAGCGTGCCGAAGGCGCCGAGACCGCCGTCCTCCTCCCCCACGACGAAGTGCACGCCGACGCGTCCGCGCAGGCGCACGCCGGCGGCCCGTATCGCCGCGAGGGCGGCCAGGTGGGCCACCAGACCGGCCTTCATGTCACAGGCGCCCCGGCCGTGGACGACGTCCCCGGTCACCCTGGGCACGAACGGATCGCCGGCCCACGCGTCGAGATCCCCGGGCGGTACGACATCGACATGCCCCTGCAGGACGAAGGCGGACCCGTCGCCGCCGTCCTCCGTCACACCGACCAGGCCCCAGGCCTCCTCGCGCTCGGCCTCCGTCCCCGGGAAGCCGGGGTCGGCACGCAGGGCGTCCAGGTCCATGGACCACAGGTCGACGTCCAGCCCGAGCCGCTCCAGCCGTCCCGCCAGCAGGTGCTGAAGCTCCGACTCGGCGGCGCTCCCGGTCACACTCGGCACCGAGATCAGCTCCAGCAACGTCCGCCCGATCCCGGCCTCGTCCATCTCCGCCAGGACGGCGCCCTCCACGTCACTCAGCACGATGACGTTCCTCCCCTCGACCGAGCCGCCGCGCGCGGCACCCCGAACAGCCCCGGACAGCCCGGACCAGATACTCACCCATACCCGGGGAGAACCGAAGGGGAAGCCGCGCAGGCGGAACCGCTCAGCCAGCACCGCTCAGTCAGCACCGCTCAGCCAGCACCGCTCAGCCGGAGCCCTTCAGGCAGAGCCGTTCAGGCAGAGCCCCCCACCGTGAACCCGATCGCCGTCCCGCCCCCGTCCCGCCGGAAGGCGAAGGGCGCTCCCCCGTGCGACAGGGCCACCTCCCGCACGATCGACAGCCCCAGCCCCGACCCGGGCAGCGACCGCGCGTCGGCGGCGCGGTAGAAGCGGTCGAAGACCCGGATCAGATCGTCCTCGGCGATGCCCGGCCCCCGGTCGAGGACCTCCACGCGAACCGTCCCGGGGCGGGCGGGTCCGGCGACGTTGATCTCGATCGGTGCGATGCCGTCGCGGTCGAACTTCGCGGCGTTCTCGACGAGGTTGGTCACCGCGCGCTGGAGCATCCCGGGCCGCCCCTCCGTCGTCGTGTCGCCGCTCGCGCGGACCACGATCCGCCGTCCCGTCCGCCGCCGGGTGAGCCCCGCGACGTCCTCGGCGATGTCGGCGAGGTCCACCCGCTGGGCCGGCTCGGTGTCGGACTGCCCGGCCGCCAGGTCGACCAACTCGTTGACCAGGTCGGTGAGTTCGCGAGCCTCCTGGCCGAGGTCCGCCACCAGTTCCTCGCGGGTGGCGGGCGGCAGTTCGTCGATGCGGCGCAGGAGGGAGATGTTCGTACGGAGGGACGTGAGCGGCGTACGGAGCTCGTGGCCCGCGTCCTGCACCAGCCGCCGCTGGTCCTCCTCCGACTGGGCCAGCCGGCCCAGCATGCGGTCGAAGGCGCGGCCCAGGCGGCCGACCTCGTCGTATCCGGTGACCGGCACCTGGATGCCGAGCCGGCGGGTGCGGGCGACGTCCTCGGCGGCTGAGGTGAGGGCGACCAGGCGGCGCGTGATGCGCCGGGCCAGCCACCAGCCGAAGAGTCCCGCGAGGGTGACCACCGCGGCCATCAGCAGCAGCGTCCGCTGCTGGAGCGCCCGCAGCAGATCCTCGGTGTCGCTGAACTCCTGGGCCACCTGCACCGCGCCCCGTCCGCCGCCGAGCGCGACGGTCGCGATGCGGTAGACGTCGCTGTCGACGCCGACGTCCTTGTGCTGGACCATCCGCCCGGCCGTGCCGTCGGCCGCGATCCGCCGGTCTACGGAAGTGACCGGCAGCCCCGGCCGGCCCGGGTCGACGACGGCGCCGTCCGGGCCCAGCACCTGCACATCGGTACGGGCGGGCCGTACGAGATCGTGCCCCGGCGCGGACGACGAGAAGTCCTCCGTCGTCATCGGCCGCTGCCGTACCTCGCCCCGCAGATCCTGCACGACCTCGTCGAACACCGACTCCTGGTCCACCCGCACCAGCCGGGCGGCGGCGGTGTACGACAGCAGCCCGACCAGGACCGTGACCACGGCGGTCACCGTCGCGAAGGACACGGCGAAGGTGGTGCCCAGCCCCGATCTGCGGCGCCCCGTCAGCAGTCTCCCGAGCCGGCGCCGGGCCGCGCCCACTCAGTCCTCCCGCAGCACGTAACCCACGCCGCGCACCGTGTGGATCAGCTGCGGGGCGCTCGGCTCGTCGAGCTTGCGGCGCAGATAGCCGACGTAGACGGCGAGGTTCTTGGAGCCGGGGCCGAAGTCGTAGCCCCAGATACGGTCGTAGATGGTGGAGTGGTCGAGGACGATGCCGGCGTTGCGGACCAGCAGCTCCAGCAGCTCGAACTCGGTCCGCGTCATCTCCAGCTCCCGCGTGCCCCGCCACACCCGCCGCGCCTGCGGGTCCATCCGCAGCCCTGCCGCCTCGATCAGCCGGCCGGACGACTCGGCCGGGGCCTGCTTCGGTACGTCGACGGGCGCGGGGCCGTTCGCCTCGCTGGTGCGGCGCAGCAGGGCGCGCAGCCGGGCGAAGACCTCCTCCACGTCGAAGGGCTTGACGACGTAGTCATCAGCGCCCGCGTCCAGGCCGGCGATGCGGTCCTGGGTCTCCACGAGCGCGGTCAGCATCAGGATCGGGGTGCGGTCGCCCTCGGCGCGCAGCACCCGGCAGACCTGGAGCCCGTCTATGCCGGGCATCATCACGTCCAGCACGAGCACGTCCGGCGGTGTGCGGTGGGCCTGCGCCAGCGCCTCGACACCGTCGGCGACCGCGGTGACCTGGTAGCCCTCCAGGGTCAGCGCGCGCTCCAGGGCGTGGCGGATGGCGCGGTCGTCTTCGGCGAGGAGAACAGTCTGGGGCACGGGTTCATACTGCCAAGGCCTCCGGCGGTTCGGCCGTGTGAGGCAGCTTACGATCACCCTTCTTACTGGGATCTCACCGTCACACGGCCTCGTCGCTCAAGCGCCGGACGGGCTGGAGAGTGCCGCCAGCTGTTCGGCGAACGGCACCACCACGAGGTCGTCCCTCGCGGCCGCCCTGACTCCCGACATCCCCCGCATCAGCCCGGCCAGCTCCCCCGCCGCCCGCTCGATCCGCCCGTCCAGCCCTTCGGCGCCCCAGTCCTCCGACGCGGCGTACACACCGGTCGGGGCGGCGACGGCCTTCAGGTGGGCGAAGAGCGGACGCAGGGCGTGCTCCAGGACCAGGGAGTGCCGGGCCGTGCCGCCGGTCGCGGCGATCAGCACGGGCAGGCCCGCCAGCGCGTCCTTCTCGATCACGTCGAAGAACGACTTGAACAGGCCGCTGTACGACGCCGAGAACACCGGCGTGACGACGATCAGACCGTCCGCCGAGGTCACCGCGTCGATCGCGGCGGCCAGCTTGCGGCCCGGGAAGCCGTTGGTGAGGTTGTGCGCGATCTCCACCGCGAGGTCGCGCAGCTCGACGACCTCAACGGCCTCGACGTCCACGTCGGCCCTCCTGCCGACCGCCGCGGCCAGCCGGTCGCCCAGAAGCCGCGTGGAGGACGGGACACTCAGCCCCGCGGACACGACGACGAGCTTCATGCGGTGGTCACCTCTTCCGAACCCTTCTCGGCCAGCAGCGAAGCGTGTGTGGGCGCGTCCGGCACCTCGGCGGGACGCCCCGCCGCGAACTCCTTGCGCAGCACCGGCACGACCTCCTCGCCGAGCAGGTCGAGCTGCTCCAGCACCGTCTTGAGCGGCAGCCCGGCGTGGTCCATCAGGAACAGCTGGCGCTGGTAGTCACCGGCGTACTCGCGGAAGGACAACGTCTTCTCGATCACCTGCTGCGGAGAGCCGACCGTCAGCGGGGTCTGGTCCGTGAAGTCCTCCAGCGACGGCCCGTGCCCGTACACGGGCGCGACGTCGAAGTACGGCCGGAACTCCCGCACGGCGTCCTGGGAGTTCTTCCGCATGAAGACCTGCCCGCCCAGCCCGACGATCGCCTGCTCGGGCGTGCCGTGCCCGTAGTGGGCGTACCGGTTCCGGTACAGCTCGACCATCCGCTTGGTGTGGTCGGCCGGCCAGAAGATGTTGTTGTGGAAGAAGCCGTCGCCGTAGTAGGCGGCCTGCTCGGCGATCTCCGGGGAGCGGATGGAGCCGTGCCAGACGAACGGCGCGACCCCGTCGAGCGGCCGCGGCGTGGACGTGAAGCCCTGCAGCGGCGTACGGAACTTGCCCTCCCAGTTCACGGCGTCCTCGTGCCACAGCCGGCGCAGCAGGGCGTAGTTCTCGATGGCGAGGTTGATGCCCTCCCGGATGTCCTGCCCGAACCAGGGGTAGACCGGCCCGGTGTTCCCGCGGCCAATCATGAGGTCGACCCGGCCGTCGGCCAGGTGCTGGAGCATCGCGAAGTCCTCGGCGATCTTCACCGGGTCGTTGGTGGTGATGAGGGTGGTGGAGGTGGAGAGGATCAGCCTCTCCGTCCGCGCCGCGATGTAGCCGAGCATGGTCGTCGGTGACGACGGCACGAACGGCGGGTTGTGGTGCTCGCCGGTCGCGAAGACGTCGAGTCCGACCTCCTCCGCCTTGAGCGCGATGGCGACCATGGCCTTGATGCGGTCGCGTTCGGTCGGCGTACGGCCCGTCGTCGGGTCCGGCGTGACGTCGCCGACGCTGAAGATCCCGAACTGCATGGACGCTCACCCTCCAGGTTGTTTAGCGTTCAACTACACCCGGAGAACGGTGACCGCCCGGGGACTATTCCCCGTGCGGCGCCCTCACCGCCAGTGCGGATTCCGCCCGGTCCGGGCGAGCAGCCGCTCGAACGCCGACGCGCCCTCCGCCACCGGCACCGGCTCCCCGAACACCCCCATCTTCCTCGCCGTCGGCGCCAGCTCGTCCACCGCGCCGGCCAGCTCCGCCACGACCGCCTCGTCGGCGCCCGGGTACTCCTGGCCCGTCGCCCGCGCCAGGTCCCACGCGTGCACGGTCAGATCGAGCAGCGCCATCGAGCCGACCAGCCGCGCGGGCATGTTCATCCCGCCGGTCGTCCCCTCCTCGGCACCGGGCGCCGACCAGGCCGCCACCAGCCGGTCCGTCTCGTCCGCGAGCCGCTCACGCCACTCGGCGCTCCCGGCGACCCGGTCGGGGGTCTCGCCGAAGTCCGACGCCTCCTTCACGGCCAGCCGCTGGAACTGCACGATCACCTGGAAGACATGGTTGACCAGGGCCTTCACGTCGTACTCGGCGCAGGGCGTGGGAGCGGAGAGGGTGGCATCCGAGATGCCCCGGACCACCGGGACCGCCCGCTCGCGCGCCATACCCAGCAGCTCACCGACGCCGTACGTCTTCACCGGGTTCGTGTGCACAGGGTTCGTGTGCCCAGATTTCGTGTTCACAGGGTTCGTGTCCATGCCTCGACCGTAGGGACACGCACCACTGCCCTTCTTGAAGAAACGCGACGTACGATCCGGCCATGGAGGCACCCCGCCACGACACCCGCGGGATCGTCGACCCGGCCGCGCTGCTGAACCGCGTGCGCTTCCGCCGCCACGAGCCCGCCGGGCCGCTGCGCCGGTACGTCGAGTGGTACTGGCTGATCGACTGGGACCTGCCCGCCCCCTACGCCTCCCACATCGTCCCGCACCCCGCCGTCAACCTCACCTTCCAGTGGGAGGAGGACGAGGGTCCGCCGTACGCCGAGGTCACCGGCGTCGCCCTCGGCCTGTACACCCGGAAGCTGACCGGCCGGGGCCGGGTCTGCGGGGTGAAGTTCCGCCCGGGCGGCTTCCGGCCCTACGCCCCCGAGGCGCCGGTGTCCCGGTGGACGGGCCGCGCGCTGCCCGCCGAGGAGGTGTTCCCGCAGGCCACGGGAGACACGGCCCACGCGATCGTCACCCCCGCCGACGACCGGGCGAGGGTGGCCGCGCTCGACGCCTTCCTTCATGCCCTGCCCCGCACCCCCGACCCGCAGGCGGACCTCGCCATGGACCTCGTCCAGCGCGTCCGCGCCGACCGCACGGTCCGCCGCGTCGGCGACTTCGCCCGGGCGGAGGGCCTGTCGGTGCGGGCGCTGCAACGGCTCTTCTCGACCTACGTCGGCGTCAGCCCCAAGTGGGTCATCCTCCGCTACCGCATCCACGAGGCCCTCAACCACGCCGACACCCACACCGACATCGACTGGGCCACCCTCGCCGCGGACCTCGGCTACGCGGACCAGGCCCACCTGGTGAGGGACTTCACGGCGACGGTGGGGGTACCGCCGACGGCGTACGCGGCGGAGGCCCAGGTCGAGGGTTAGGGGACCAGCACGAGCCGCCCCCGCACCCCGCCCTGGTCCAGCCGCGCATGCGCCTTGACGGCCTCGTCCAGGGGGAACGTCTCGGCCACGCGGGTCGTCAGCACGCCCTCGTCCACCAGCCGTACCAGCTCCGCCAGCCGCGCCCCGTCGGCGCTCACCTCGACCGCCCCGGTCCGCACCCCGCGCACCGACGCGGGCTCCGCCTGCGGGATGACGCCGATGTACCGGCCCCCGTCCCGCACCCACTCCAGGGCCCGCTCGCCGAGGACGGCGGCGTCCAGCACGGCGGCGAAGCTCCGGTCGGCGACGGGACCGCCGCTGAACCCCTCGGCCCCCAGCGACCGTACGAACTCCTCGTCCCCCTCCCGCGCCAGCCCGGTCACCGATATCCCCCGGCGCGCGGCGAGTTGGACGGCGTACGCCCCGACCGCCCCCGCCGCCCCCGTCACCAGCAGCGACTGGCCCGACGTCACCTCCAGCAGGTCCAGAGCCTGTTCGGCGGTGAGCGCGTTCAGCGGCAGCGTCGCCGCGTGGACGGCGTCCACCGTGGCCGGCGCCGTGGCGACGGCGTCCGTCGGGACGACCACGTAGTCGGCGTGGGTGCCGAGCGGCTTGACCATGCCGTAGTCCAGGGCGATGACCTCGTCCCCGACACTCCAGGATGTGGCCACCCCCACCGCGTCGACCGTCCCGGCCACATCCCAGCCGAGCCCGATCCGCTTGCCCGCACCCCCGAAGACCCCGGCCCGCACCCCCGCGTCCACGGGGTTCAGCGCCGCCGCCGCGACCTTGATCCGCACCTGACGCGCACCGGGCTCCGGTATCGCGGCGTCCACGACCTCCACGTTCTCCGGCCCGCCGAACGAGTTCACCACAACAGCACGCATGGCGTGTCTCCTTGGTTTGTCAGCATCTGGGATGTTCTCCCGTTCACTGCGGACAACCCTAGGAAGAGTTACTATCTCGTGGTAAGTAGTTACCTGAGAGTGCGTACGTACCCCGGAGGTGAGCCATGGCGACCACGACCGCCGTCCAGCGACGCGAACAGGCCCGCGTCGAGTACGACGCGTTCCTCAAGAGCTGCCCCACCAACCAGCTCCTGGACCGCATCAGCGACAAGTGGGTCAGCCTCGTCGTCTCCGCCCTCGCCCCCGGCCCTCTGCGCTACAGCGACCTCGGGCGCAAGATCGCCGGCGTCAGCCCCAAGATGCTGACCCAGACCCTGCGCTCGCTGGAACGCGACGGCCTCCTCACCCGCACCGTCACCCCGTCCGTCCCGGTCCGCGTCGACTACGAGCTCACCCCGCTCGGCCAGAACCTGGCCCGGCTGCTGACCGCGGTGAAGGACTGGGCGGAGACCCACTTCGACGAGGTCCGAGAGGCCCGCGAGCGCTACGACACCGAGGGCCCCGACAACTGAGCGCGGCCGGCAGGGGCAGGCGTCGCAGGTAGCCGGCGGCGCGGGCGTCAGAAGTGGTACGAGTCCCCCGTGTCCAGCACCAGCACCCGCTGCCGACCGCTGCGCCGGGTGCCGTCCGCCACCCCGCCGCTCCACAGGGTGTCGAACTCCAGCAGCACCTCCGAGGGCGCGCCCCGCAGCCGTACCCGCAGACCGAGCGTCTCCCCCGCCCCGCCCGCGGCCGGCACCCCGGCCCGGCACCACACGACCCGCTCCCCCGCCCGCGCACACCCCTGAGGCAACTCCTGCCGGTCCGCCAGCGGCTCCGACCAGCGCAGCCCTACCGTCGCCGCGGCCGTCGGGGCCGGCCCGGCGCCCAGCCCGTGATGGTGCGGAGTGAACCGCAGGTGGACCCGGCCGCCGGACATGGCCGCGGACCCGTGATAGGTGAGATCCGCCTCGGCACCGCGACCGCCCACCGCCCCGGCGGCCGGAGGCGCCCCGCCGACCACCGCCGCCACGGCCGCACCGCACACCGCAGCCACCCGCATCCGCCGCATACCGGCCACTCCTCTCGGCCGTGGTCGTACGGATGTATCCCACGCGGAGCGAGCCGCAGGCGCCGTCCAACAGGTGACAGGGGCCCGGACCCAAGGACGGCGGGGCCGGCGCGGGGGCGTGCGAAGCTGACCGCCATGCTCATCCTCCGCTCGGCCGCCCTCTTCGTCGTCGCCGCCCTCTTCGAGATCGGCGGCGCCTGGCTGGTCTGGCAGGGCGTACGCGAACACCGCGGGTGGCTGTGGATCGGCGCGGGCGTGATGGCCCTCGGCGCCTACGGCTTCGTCGCCACACTCCAGCCCGACGCCGAGTTCGGCCGCATCCTCGCCGCCTACGGCGGTGTCTTCGTCGCCGGTTCGCTGGCCTGGGGCATGGTCGCGGACGGCTACCGCCCGGACCGCTGGGACGTCACGGGCGCACTGATCTGCCTCGCGGGCATGGCGGTGATCATGTACGCGCCGCGAGGGAACTGAGCGGAGTCCGGGGGACGGTTCAGGTCGGCGGCAGCAGCCCCAACTGGTCCAGGAACTCCATCTCGTCGAAGTAGAGCCGGTAGTCGACGATGTGCCCGCTGTCGTCGACGGTGGCGAAGTCCACCCCGCGGATACTGATCTCCTTCTGCGTCGCCGGCAGCGTCTCGCCGGTCGGCAGCTGGATCGGCCCGGTGTTCCGGCCGTGGAAGATCCCCTCGTCGATGGCCGTGTTGCCGACCTCGTAGGAGTGCACCGACTCGTACGAACCGTCGGGAACCGCTTCCGTCATCTGGCGCCAGTACCCGGCGATGTTCTCCCGCCCGTGCAGCTCCCCGCCGTCGGGGGTGACGGCGACCGCGTCCGGTGGGTAGAGCTCGGCGATGGCCTTGGGGTCCGCCGTGGTGATCGCCGCGGTGAGCCGGTCCATGACCTCACGCGCCTGTCCCATGATCCACCTCCCGTGGTGGAGGATCACCCACCTCATTCTCCCACCGCCGCCCCGGATCGGCCGCCCGCCTATCCTGGCCGGACAGTCTCCGGACCCCATGGACCGTCCGGACTCTTCGCACCCGACCCGCACGAGGAGCAGCCATGCCCACCGCCGCCACGTCCGCCGCCTCCCGCATCGCCGTCATCACCGGTGCGAGCAGTGGAATCGGCGCCGCCACGGCACGCCGGCTCGCCGAGGCCGGCTACCGGGTCGTGCTGACCGCGCGCCGCAAGGACCGCATCGAGGCGCTGGCGGAGGAGATCAACGCGGCCGGCCACTCGGCGGCGGCCTACCAGCTGGACGTGACGGACCGCGCGGCGGTCGACGAGTTCGCGACGGCCTTCAGGACGATCGGTGTCCTCGTCAACAACGCGGGCGGCGCACTGGGCGCCGACCCCGTGGCCACCGGCGACCCGGCCGACTGGCGCACGATGTACGAGACGAACGTCATCGGCACCCTGAACCTCACCCAGGCACTGCTGCCGAAGCTGGAGGCGAGCGGCGACGGCACGGTGGTCGTGGTCTCCTCCACCGCCGGCCACGGCACCTACGAGGGCGGTGCCGGCTATGTCGCCGCCAAGCACGGCACCCATGTCCTCGCCGAGACTCTCCGCCTGGAGATCGTCGGCCGGCCGGTGCGCGTCATCGAGATCGCGCCCGGCATGGTCAAGACGGACGAGTTCGCCCTGACCCGCTTCGCCGGCGACACGGACAAGGCGGAGAAGGTCTACCAGGGCGTCGCCGAGCCCCTCACGGCCGACGACGTGGCCGACACCATCACCTGGACGGTCACCCGCCCCAGCCACGTCAACATCGACCTCCTGGTCGTCCGCCCGCGCGCCCAGGCGTCCAACACGAAGGTCCACCGGGAGCCGTAGGGACGGCTGGTGACGGCTGACGGCCCGTCGAGAGGCCGTCAGCCCTTCACGCAGACCACCTGCTTCAGCTTCGCCACGACCTCCACGAGGTCCCGCTGCTGATCGATGACCTGCTCGATCGGCTTGTAGGCGCCCGGGATCTCGTCGACGACGCCGGAGTCCTTACGGCACTCCACGCCCCGCGTCTGCTCCTCCAGGTCCTTCGTCGAGAACCGCCGCTTCGCCGCGTTGCGGCTCATCCGCCGACCCGCGCCGTGCGAGGCCGAGTTGAAGGACTTCGGGTTCCCGAGGCCCTTCACGATGTACGAACCCGTGCCCATGGAGCCCGGGATGATGCCGTACTCGCCGGAGCCGGCCCGGATCGCGCCCTTACGGGTCACGAGCAGGTCCATGCCGTCGTAGCGTTCCTCGGCCACGTAGTTGTGGTGTGCGCTGATCTCGGCCTCGAAGACCGGCTTCGCCTTCTTGAACTCCTTGCGGACCACGTCCTTCAGGAGCGCCATCATGATCGTGCGGTTGTACCTGGCGTACTCCTGCGCCCAGAACAGGTCATTGCGGTACGCCGCCATCTGCGGGGTGTCCGCCACGAAGACGGCGAGGTCGCGGTCGACCAGGCCCTGGTTGTGCGGGAGCTTCTGGGCCACGCCGATGTGGTGCTCGGCCAGTTCCTTGCCGATGTTCCGGGAACCGGAGTGCAGCATCAGCCAGACAGCACCGGTCGTGTCCGTGCAGACCTCGACGAAGTGGTTGCCGCCGCCGAGTGTTCCCATCTGCTTCCCGGCGCGTTCCTGACGGAACCTGACCGCTTCCGCGACCCCGTCGAACCGCCCCCAGAAGTCGTCCCACCCGGCCGTACCGAACCCGTGCAGCCGCCCCGGGTCCACGGGACTGTCATGCATGCCCCGCCCGACCGGAATCGCCTGCTCGATCTTCGACCGCAGCCGCGACAGGTCCCCCGGCAGGTCGTTCGCCGTGAGCGACGTCTTCACCGCCGACATCCCGCACCCGATGTCCACTCCCACCGCCGCGGGGCACACGGCCCCCCGCATGGCGATGACGGAGCCGACCGTCGCGCCCTTGCCGTAGTGGACGTCCGGCATGACCGCCAGGCCCTTGATCCACGGCAGGGTCGCCACGTTCCGCAGCTGCTGGAGTGCCACGTCCTCGACCGTCGCCGGGTCGGTCCACATACGGATCGGAACCTTCGCGCCCGGCATTTCCACGTACGACATATCGCCCTCAATCCCCCTGAAAACACATACAAGTCTGAAATCGCAAAACCGGCGCCAGGGTCAACGAAAAAGGACAACGGACCGGCGTCCACGGCAGTGCGTGCGATACACATTGTCTCCAGGTGGCGCCCGCACGCGGCAAGCGATTAACCAGCGGGGACACTGAGAGACCGGCAACGGACCGAGCACACAGCCCCGTCGAGAGGAGCCTGACCGTGCAGCGGAAGGCATACGTATCCGGCGTCGCCGCGCTCCTCGCGGCGCTGCTGGCCGGCTGCACCGGCAGTTCCGACGACGGCGGCACGACCGACGACTCCAACCCCGGCGACTCGGGTACGGCGACCGCGGCGGCCGAGCCCGGCCGGTACGCCACACTGCCCGAACCCTGTGGCGCGGTCGGCCAGGAGACGCTCGACCTGCTGCTGCCCGGCATCAAGCAGGTCACGGACGAGGACCAGCGGGAGAAGGCGTACGAGGGCACGCCGACGATCGCCTATGACACCGACCGCAAGGCCGGCTGCCGCTGGAAGGCCGAGTCGACCGAGGCCACGGATCGCCTGTTCGTCGACTTCGCGCGTGTGGTGTCGTACGACACGTCGGTCAGCGACGACAGCGAGGCGGAGCAGCTCTTCGCGACCCGGCTGGAGGCGGCCGACCTTCCGCAGCCGACGAGTTCCGGTTCCGCCGACGGCACTTCCGCCGCCGATCCGAGCGGTTCGCCTTCCTCGGCGGCCCCCTCCTCCGCCTCGCCGTCGGCATCCTCGCCCCCTTCCTCCTCTTCGCCCTCTTCGTCTTCTTCGTCCGGCTCCTCCACTCCGACCGACGGCGTGACCCCGGCCGAGCTCCAGCCGCGCCTCCTCGACGATCTCGGCGACGAGGCCTTCCTCGACGACGAGCTGAGCAGCTCCGGCTCGACGGCTCAGCAGCGCACGGTGACTGTGGCGTTCCGCACGTCCAACGTGATCGTGACGATCGAGTACGAGGAGCAGCCGGCGACGGTCGGCGCGGTCCCGGACAGCGAGGAAATGCAGGACAGGGCCCGGAAACTGGCGGCGCAACTGGCCGACGCGCTGGCGGAGTAGCGCCCCTGGGTCACCCCCGTACGCCCGATTGCGACGTAACCGAAACGAGACCACACAGCTTCTTCACCGCGTACCGTGGCCCCTCGGACCCGATCCGACCGCAGGAACCACGGGTGTCAGTCATGAGTGAAGGAACCATGCAGCGAGCAGCAGAGCGAGACCAGCATGACCGGCGTGACCAGCGCGAGCAGCGGGCGAAGGGCGGTCTGCACCGTGTCCTTGTCGGCGCGGCTGTCGTCCCCGTGATGCTGGTCGCGGCGGCCTGTTCCTCGAACTCCGGTTCGAACGACGGGGCCGGCGACAGCGCGAAGTCCTCGTCGGCGTCCGCGTCGGCGTCCGCGAGTCCGTCGCCGACGGTGCAGGCGGCCGTGTACAAGTCCCTTCCTCAGCCGTGCAAGGCGCTCTCGAAGAAGACGCTGGAGGACCTGGTCCCGGAGGCCAAGTCCGGCAAAGCGGGCACGTCGGACGACCCGGCGACGCGTGGCGCCTGCTCCTGGAGCAGCCTGGA
The DNA here is from genome assembly GCF_041261225.1 of Streptomyces sp. V4I8. Lineage (GTDB taxonomy): Bacteria > Actinomycetota > Actinomycetes > Streptomycetales > Streptomycetaceae > Streptomyces. Next base: position 5,916,614 of record NZ_JBGCCN010000001.1, on the reverse strand, counting down.
CAACAACGGTGTGAAGGGCTCGCAGTTCCGCTGGCTCAACGCCTCCCTGCTGCGCTTCGATTCGAACGTCACGCGCGGGTCGGGCGAGAAGCTGGCGCGGGACTACTTCGAGACGCAGGTCCAGGACGCCCGTTCGGTGAGCGGTGCGAAGAACACGAAGTCGGAGCCGGTCGCCGGAGTGGGCGATGAGGCGACGGCGGTGCGCTACGACCTGAAGAAGAAGGAGGGTTCCTTCAAGCAGGTGACGGTCGTGGCCCGGGTCGAGAACGTCGTCGTGACGGTCGACTACAACGGCGCCGGTTTCGCCGGCGACAAGACCCCGAGCTCGGACACCCTGAACAAGCTCGCGCAGAAGGCGGCCAAGGAGGCGGTGGCCGCGGTGGCGAAGGCGAACGGCAGCGGTGGCGGCACTGCGGGCACGCCGAGCAGCGCCCCCTCGAAGTCGGCGTCGAAGTCTCCCTCGAAGTCCCCGTCCGCGGGCTCCTCGAAGGCGGCGTCGAGCTCTCCCTCCAAGTCAGCGCCGAAGAAGAGCTGACCGTCACACCTGCCCCACCCCTGCGTCACAACGCGCAGCTCAGCCATGCCTGTTGCACGAGCCCGGCCCCCGTCAGGGACCGGGCTCGTGGCGTTGGTGAATCCGTACGCCGCACAGATGTGCCACCCTGTTGCGCGCAACAACACGCACTGGGAGGGGAGTACGAGTGGCCGGGCCACCGCAGCTGACTCGGATGCACCGCGTTCTCATCGGCGTGGTCGTGTTCGGCGCCGTGATCATCGCCGGCATCGGCTTCGCCGGTTCTTACGCGGCCGTCCGCGAGCTGGCCATCCAGAAGGGCTTCGGGAACTTCAGTTATGTCTTCCCGATCGGCATCGACGCGGGCATCTGTGTCCTGCTCGCCCTCGACCTTCTCCTGACATGGATCCGCATCCCGTTCCCGCTGCTGCGCCAGACGGCGTGGCTGCTGACGGCGGCGACGATCGCCTTCAACGGCGCGGCGGCCTGGCCGGACCCGCTGGGTGTGGGCATGCACGCCGTGATCCCGGTCCTGTTCGTGGTGGCCGTGGAGGCCGCCCGGCACGCGATCGGCCGCATAGCGGACATCACGGCCGACAAGCACATGGAGGGCGTCCGCCTCACCCGCTGGCTGCTCTCCCCGCTCCCGACGTTCCTGCTGTGGCGCCGGATGAAGCTGTGGGAGCTGCGCTCCTACGAGCAGGTCATCAAGCTGGAGCAGGAGCGGCTGGTGTACCAGGCCCGGCTGCGCTCCCGCTTCGGCCGGGCATGGCGGCGCAAGGCTCCGGTGGAGTCGCTGATGCCGCTGAGGCTGGCCCGGTACGGGGTCCCGCTGGCGGAGACGGCTCCGGCGGGTCTGGCGGCGGCGGGCATCGAGCCGGCGCTGCTGCCTCCGGCTCCGAAGCAGGCGCTGGACGTGGCTCCGGCTCCGGCGCCCGTGCCCCAACCCCAACCCCAACCCCAAGCCCAGCAGGCGACGCCTCCCGGCGAGCAGCGCCCGGAGCTGGTCGCCACGCCCGACCTGGAGCAGCCGGAGCAGCCGGAGTACGTGCAGGACTGGTTCAACACCCCCCGCAACGTGGAGTACCAGGGCGGCTACGACCCCGCGTACAACACTCAGGAACAGTACGACCAGTGGTACCAGGAGCAGCTCCAGGCCGAGCAGTACCAGGAGCAGTTCCAGGAGGAGCCGCCCGTCCAGGAGCCCTCCCCGGAGGACACCGGCACCTTCCCGATCCCCGTGACCGGCAATCGCACCCGCCAGCTCGGTGACGGCGGTGGCCCCCCGGAGCCCTCGGATCCGACCGAGGAGGACTACTACCAGGTGTTCAAGAAGTCGATAGGCGGCACCGGCTACCCGACCCCGCGCGAGTTCAGCGAGAACGTCGAGGCGGAGTTCGGCACCGCGCTCCTGCCGGACGCGGCCAAGCGCATGGTCACCCGGTTCACGAACCTCTACAACGCGGAACTGGAAGCGGACCACATCGCCTGACGTGCGGCAGCGCAGCAGAAAGGGGCCCTCGCCGGAGGGCCCCTTTCGCGTACCGCCTACTCGCTCACTCGCCGAGCAGGGCCCGCACCCGCTCCTGCCCCACCGCCAGCAGCAGCGTGGGCAGTCGCGGCCCCGTGTCCCGCCCGACCAGCAGGTGGTACAGCAGCGCGAAGAACGACCGCTGCGCGGTCTTGATCTCCGGCGGCAGCTCCTTGGGCGTGGCGTCCGCGGAGAACCCGGCCTGCACCTTGGGCACGCCGTACACGAGGTGGGTCAGCCCGTCGAGCGACCAGTGCGACTCCAGCCCGTCGAGGAGCAGCCGCAGCGACTGCTGGGAGGCCTCGTCGAGGGACTTCAGCAGCTCGGCGTCGGGTTCGTCGCGGACGATGGTCCGCTGGTCGGCGGGCACCTGCGTGTTGATCCACGCCTCGGCCTTGTCGAACCGGGGACGCGCCTCGTCCAGTGCGCCCAGCGGGTTCTCCGGGTCCAGCTCGGAGAGGATCCGCAGCGCCTGGTCCTGGTGCCCGGCGGTGATGTCGGCGACGGAGGCGAGCGTCCGGTACGGCAGCGGTCGCGCCGTGCGCGGCAGCTCACCGCCCGCCGTGCGCACCGCACGGGAGTGCGCGGCGGCGTCGGCGGGCAGGGCGGACCCGTCCGCCACCTTCCCGTCCAGCTTGTCCCACTCGTCGTAGAGCCGCTGGATCTCCTGGTCGAAGGCGATCTTGAACGACTGGTTGGGCCTGCGCCGGGCGTAGAGCCAGCGCAGGAGCTGCGGCTCCATAATCTTCAGCGCGTCGCCCGGCGTGGGTACCCCGCCCCGCGAGGACGACATCTTCGCCATCCCGGAGATCCCCACGAAGGCGTACATGGGCCCGATGGGCTGCTTGCCGCCGAAGATCCCGACGATCTGGCCGCCGACCTGGAAGCTCGACCCCGGAGACGAGTGGTCGACACCGCTCGGCTCGAAGACGACACCCTCGTACGCCCACCGCATGGGCCAGTCGACCTTCCAGACCAGCTTGCCGCGGTTGAACTCGTTGAGCCGGACGGTCTCGGAGAAGCCGCACTCGTTGCAGGTGTACGACAGCTCGGTCGTGTCGTCGACGTACGAGGTGACGGTGGTGAGGTCCTTCTCGCAGTTGCCGCAGTAGGGCTTGTACGGGAAGTACCCGGCGGAGCCGGAGCTGCCGTCGTCCTCGGCGGCAGCCCCCGACCCCTCGGCGGCCTCCAGCTCGGCCTCGTCGACCGGCTTCTGCGACTTCTTGGCGCCGCCCTTGGGCTTGGTGCGGTACTGGGCGAGGACGGCGTCGATGTCGGCCCGGTGCTTCATGGCGTGCAGGATCTGCTCGCGGTACACACCGGAGGTGTACTGCGCGGTCTGGCTGATCCCGTCGAACTCCACGCCCATCTCGGCGAGCGCCTCGACCATCGCCGCCTTGAAGTGCTCGGCCCAGTTCGGGTACGCCGAGCCCTCCGGCGCCGGCACGGAGGTCAGCGGCTTGCCGATGTGCTGGGCCCACGACTCGTCGACCCCGGCGATCCCGGCCGGCACCTTGCGGTAGCGGTCGTAGTCGTCCCAGGAGATCAGGTGCCGGACCTGGTGCCCGCGCCGCCGGATCTCGTCGGCGACGAGGTGTGGGGTCATGACCTCGCGCAGATTGCCCAGGTGGATGGGCCCGGAGGGGGAGAGTCCGGACGCGACGACGACCGGTTTGCCCGGGGCCCGACGCTCCGACTCCTCGATGACCTCATCCGCGAAACGGGAGACCCAGTCGGTGGTCTCGGTGCTCTGAGCCACGATCGGCACGTCCTTCTTTCTCCAGGGCAGCCGTACGGTCAACGGCTGGCGCCCTCATTGTCCCAGGCGACCTCCGTTCCGCGAAAACCACTTATCACGACCGCCCCGACAGGCGGCGCAGCCGCCCTGTCCGGGGCGGTCGGGCTGTATCGATCTGCGGCTCCGCCGCGTGGGCGCGACAAGCCCCCACCGGCCCGCGGCCGGGCGCGAAGCCGGAAAACCCCTTTGCGGCCCCGTGGGATACTGACCGGGACTCTCACACCAGCCCCGACCAGAACGGCACCCATACCCATGGCCCCGGTCACGTCCATCACCGCCAACGTCAACCAGCACCTCTCCGACGCCCTCACGGAAGCCCTTCCGGAGACCGTCGGCGACCCCCTGCTGCGACGTAGCGACAGGGCCGACTACCAGGCGAACGGCATCCTCGCCCTCGCCAAGAAGGCCAAGGCCAACCCCCGGGAGCTGGCCACCCAGGTCGTCGAGAAGATCACCGCCCCCGACCTGTTCAAGGACGTCGAGGTCTCCGGCCCCGGCTTCCTCAACATCACCGTCACCGACAAGGCGATCACCGAGACCCTCGCGGCGCGCGCGGCGGACGGCGAGCGCCTCGGCGTACCGCTGAAGGACAACGCGGGCGTCACGGTCGTCGACTACGCCCAGCCCAACGTGGCGAAGGAGATGCACGTCGGCCACCTCCGCTCCGCGGTCATCGGCGACGCCCTGCGCTCCATGCTCGACTTCACCGGCGAGAAGACGATCGGCCGCCACCACATCGGCGACTGGGGCACCCAGTTCGGCATGCTCATCCAGTACCTGTTCGAGAACCCCGGCGAGCTGGCCCCCGCGGCCGATGTCGACGGCGAGCAGGCGATGAGCAACCTGAACCGGGTGTACAAGGCGTCGCGCGCGGTCTTCGACTCGGACGAGGAGTTCAAGGAGCGGGCCCGCAAGCGGGTCGTCGCCCTGCAGTCCGGCGACAAGGAGACGCTCGAACTGTGGCAGCAGTTCGTGGACGAGTCGAAGGTCTACTTCTACTCGGTCTTCGAGAAGCTGGACATGGAGATCCGCGACGAGGAGATCGTCGGCGAGTCCGCGTACAACGAGGGCATGCCCGAGACCGCCCGCCTCCTGGAGGAGATGGGCGTCGCGGTGCGCTCCGAGGGCGCGCTCGTGGTGTTCTTCGACGAGATCCGCGGCAAGGACGACCAGCCGGTCCCGCTGATCGTGCAGAAGGCCGACGGCGGCTTCGGCTACGCGGCCTCCGACCTGACCGCGATCCGCAACCGCGTCCTCGACCTGGACGCGACGACGCTGCTGTACGTCGTGGACGTACGCCAGTCGCTCCACTTCAAGATGGTCTTCGAGACGGCCCGCCGGGCCGGCTGGCTGGGCGAGCACGTCACCGCGCACAACATGGGCTACGGCACGGTGCTCGGCGCCGACGGCAAGCCGTTCAAGACGCGTGAGGGCGAGACCGTACGGCTTGAGGACCTGCTGGACGAGGCGGTCGAGCGGGCGACGGCGGTCGTACGGGAGAAGGCCGAGAAGGTGGGCCTGACCGAGGAGGAGATCGTCGAGAACGGGCGGTACGTCGGGATCGGCGCCGTGAAGTACGCGGACCTGTCGACGTCGCCGAACCGTGACTACAAGTTCGACCTGGACCAGATGGTGTCGCTGAACGGCGACACGTCGGTCTACCTCCAGTACGCGTACGCCCGTATCAAGTCGATCCTGCGCAAGGCGGAGGGAGCTGCCCCGGTCGCGCACCCGGAGCTCGGACTCGCCCCGGCGGAGCGGGCGTTGGGCCTGCACCTGGACGCGTTCGGCGACACGGTGTTCGAGGCGGCCGCGGAGTACGCCCCGCACAAGCTGGCCGCGTACCTGTACCAGCTGGCGTCGCACCTGACGACCTTCTACGACCAGTGCCCGGTCCTCAAGGCCGAGACGCCGGAGCAGAAGGAGAACCGCCTGTTCCTGGTCGAGCTGACGGCCCGGACCCTCCACCAGGGCATGGCCCTGCTGGGCATCCGGACGCCCGAACGGCTCTGACCCGCCCCGAAGAACGAGCACCGCGGCCCGTCCTCTCCCCCGCGGGAGGACGGGCCGCGGCGTGTGTGCGGTCGTCAGGTCAGGTCAGCAGCCGGTGGCGTTGAACTTCCAGAAAGCGGACCTGGTCTCCGGTCCGGCTACCCCGTCCACTTCGAGGTGGTAGCCGAAGATGTGGCCGAAGGTGTTCAGGTAGCGCTGCAGCGCCCTGATCGTGTTCGGGCCGACGACTCCGTCGACGTCACCGGCGTTGTGCCCCCTTGCGTTGAGGAGACGCTGCGCCGCCATCCAGCTGTTGCTGCCCAGCTGTCCGTCGATCGTGCCGGGGTTGTAGCCCCGGTCGCGCAGCCAGCACTGCCAGTTCTTGGCCCGCTCCGTGTTCAGGCCGAGGTTGTTCACCGCGAGGATGGAGACCTCGGAGTGCGCGGCCGGCTTCACGTCCTGCGCCGCGAAGCTGGTGCCCGCGGTCGCGAGGCCTCCGGCGGCGAGGCCGACGACGGCGCTGACGGCGACGAGGGTCCTGGTCCAGACATTCGGTCGCATTCGTTTCCCTCTCGATCCGGGTGGGTGGCGGTCCGTGCCGCCTGGCTGGCGATACGAGAGTGCGGGGCCGGCGACGAGGGCTGCCACAGCCGCCGCGCAACTGACGTCACGGCGGGACGTCCCACCCCCTGACCTGCATGGACGCCGACCGCCGGGACGCCGCCGCGGGACATCTTTGGCGGGAGGTCTGTGACGGGGCGGTGGCCGATTCCGGACCGGTGCGGGAACCCGCATCCGTCGCGGGCCGTGGATGCTGATGCAGAATGCGCGGGGGCGGGGCCCGCTGACCGACGGACCGCGCGCCCGGACCGTGAACGCGAGTGGGGGAAACATGTCGCGTTGGGCAGTGCTGCCCGCGGAACTGGATCCGCGCGTGCGGCAGTTGGTGGTGCGATTACGCCGGCTCAAGGACCACAGCGGGCTGAGCCTGCGGCAGCTGGCGGCGAGAACGGGGTACAGCCCGAAGTCCTGGGAACGGTACCTGGGCGGCAGGTCGCTACCGCCTCCGGAGGCCGTCGAGGCACTGGCCCGCGCGGTGGGTGAGGACCCGACGCGCTTACTGGCGTTGCACGAGGTCGCCACGGCGGTGTGGGGGAACAGGCACGCCGAGACCAGCGAGGCCGCTGAGGTCACCGAAGGCACAGAGGTCGCAGAAGTCACCGGTACGCGGTCGCCCGGCCGTTCGCTGCGTGTCGCCCTGGTGGCGGGAGCCGTGGCGCTGGTCCTGGCCGTCTCCGCGGCCGTCCTTCTCGTCGTACGGCTGAACAGCGGCGAGGAGGAGCACCCGACGGCTCCCCTCGCCGCCACCGCCACGCCGGGCAGGTCGGCGGCCGCGTCGGCGTCACCTTCGGCGCCCACGTACACCTGCGCTTTCGAGCGGATCGACGGCCGCTGGACCGCGGGCATCAGCCGCACCGAGGGCGCCATCCTGGTGAACGGCCACGCGGGGCCGGAGGTGGCCGAGGCGCAGTGTCTGCTGCGCCGGTCGGGCATCTCGCCGGGCGACGTCGACGGGATCTTCGGTCCGCTGACGGAACGCGCGGTCAAGCAGGCACAGGAGCGGGCCGGTCTGGTCGTGGACGGCATCATCGGCCCGCACACCTGGAAGGCCCTACGACGATGACGACACCGTCCCCGGAACGGGACCGACTGGCCACCGCGCTGAGGGAGTTGAAGGCGCGGACCGGCCTGAGCCTGGTCGCCCTCGCGGCGAAGACCGCGTTCAGCAAGTCGTCCTGGGACCGCTACCTCAACGCCCGGTCGCTCCCTCCGCGCGACGCCGTGCAGGAGCTGTGCCGTCTCGCCGGTGAGCCGGAGGGGCGCTGTCTGGCCCTGTGGGAGATCGCGGAGTCGGAGGGGAGCGGGCGGGCGGCGACGGAGGACCCGCGATCCCTGCCACCGGCCCTGCCGGTCGGTCACACGAGCACCCCTGACACCGGCACACCCGACACCGGCACACCGGTGACCGGCGCACCCGACACCGGCTCCGTCCACCGCAGTGCGACGGTCGTCGCAGTGCTCGCGTCGGTGTGTGCCTTGGTCGTCGGGGGCGTCGGGGCCGTGGCCCTTCTGCTGCCGCACCGGGACGGCGAACAGCGAGCGACCCTGCCCCCGCCCTCGTCCGCGGCGGGGCCGCGCTGCCAGGGAACGGTCTGCGAGGGCCAGAGCCCGATGCACATGAAGTGCGCCGCCGCGCCGGCGACCCTCGCCGCGTACCGCACCGCCACCGGCGCCTGGATGGAACTGCGCTACAGCGAGGAGTGCGGGGCGAGTTGGGCCCGGATGTGGGGGACGCGGGTCGGCGACCGGATCGAGATGACGGCGCGAAGCCGCGACCGTCGTGACGATCGCGCCGACGGTGACGGCGGTGACGACCGTGTCCGCAGCGCCGAGGTCCACGACGGCATCGACGCGGACGCCTACGTCTACACGCCCATGACGGCGGCTCGTCCCGGAGCCGTCGTCCGGGCCTGTTTCCGGCCTGCGACGGGGGGCGAGAGGGAGTGTTTCGACAGCCGCGTGGCCGGATGAGCCGTCGGTGCCGCGTTGTCAGTGCCGACCTCTACAGTCACGGACATGGCGACTCTTCCGAACCCTCTGCCGAGGCTCGCTTCCCTCGGCCTGCACCTCCCGCCCGGCGGCCTGGTCGACGCGACCGACGAGGGGCCGTGGCATGAGCCGCTGCTGTGGCTGGCGGACGCACCGGCGGCTCCCGGCGAATGGGCCGCGCTCCGGCGGACGGCACCGGCCGTGGGCCTGCTCCCGGTCGTCCTCGACGTCGGCGCCGGTCATGGTGGCCCGGAGCTGTGGGAGTTGATACCGGGCGAGATGTCGTACCCGGGGGATCACGACGCCGAGGAGGTGCTGGAGGAGTTCTGGGAGGAGTGCGCGGAGGAGGACGAGGACTGGCCGGGCCTGGCCGAAACCAAGGGCGCCGACACGGAGGGCGCCGGTACCGCCGGCACGGAGGGTGCCGGTACCGGGAGTGCCGGTACCGCCCCGGACCCCGAATCCGTCGCCTCCGACGTCGTGGACTCCCTCCTCGACGGCCGTGGCCCCCTCAAGGACCCCCGTCTCGCCCTCGTCCCGGCCCGCCGCAGCGCCGACATCCCCACGGCGATCGGCTGGATGGGTCCGGCGAACCACGAGAACGACACCGGCCGCCTGTCCGCGGTGCTCCGCTCCTGGGAGGACCGGTTCGGCATACGGACCGTGGCCCTCGGCTTCGACACCCTGCTCGTGTCCGTCGCCGCCCCGCCCACCACCCTCGCCGAGGCGGAGGCGCTGGCCGCCGAGCACTTCGCGTTCTGCCCGGACAACATCTGGCAGGGCAGCGACAGCACCCTCCGCGCCTACGCCGAACACCAACTCCTCAACCAGCCGGCGTGGCACTTCTGGTGGGACTGACCGACTGTCGGCCCCGTCACGCCGTGAGTGCTGTGCGGGACTTTCGACACACCCCCTAGGACCGCAGCCCCTCCCCCAGCCTCTTCAGCCCCTCCCCGATCTCCTCCGGCGTCTGCGTCACGAAGCACAGCCGCAGCGTCGACCGGTCGGGCTCACCGGCGTAGAAGGGGACCCCGGGCACATAGGCGACGTCGTGCCGCACCACCTCGGGCAGCAGGGCCACCGTGTCGTACGACTCCGGCAGGCGGGCCCAGAGGAACATGCCGCCCTCGGGCCGGTTCCACGACGAGCCCTCCGGCAGCGCCTCCGCCAGCCCCGCCAGCATGGCGTCGCGGCGCGCGCGGTAGACGTCCCTGACGCGGGCCACATGGGTGTCGAGGCCGGTCAGACAGCGGGCGGCGGCGAGCTGGTTGAGGGTCGGGGTGTGCAGGTCGGCGGCCTGCTTGGCGACCGCGCAGGCCCGCCGCAGGGCAGCGGGTGCGCGCAGCCAGCCCAGCCGCAGCCCCGGCGCCATCACCTTGGAGAAGGAGCCGAGCAGCACCGTACGGTCCTCCGCCCCCGGGTACGTCGCGATCCACGGCACGCGCTCGCCGTCGTACCGGAGCTCGCCGTACGGGTCGTCCTCGACGATCCACACCCCGCTCCGTGCGGCGACCTCGGCGACGGCCGCCCTGCGCTCGGCGGGCAGGGTTCTGCCGGTCGGGTTCTGGAAGGTGGGCACGGTGTAGAAGAGCTTGGGCCGCTCGCGCACCACCAGCTCCTCCAGGGCCCGCGCATCGACCCCGTCCGCATCGCCCGGCACAGCGAGGATCCGGGCTCCCGCGAGGCCGAAGGCCTGAAGTGCCGCCAGATAGCAGGGGTCTTCGACGAGGACCGTGTCGCCGGGCTCCAGCAGTGCGGTGGCCAGCAGCGACAGGCCCTGCTGGGAGCCGGTGGTGACGAGTAGGTCGTCGGCGTCGGTAGGGAGCCCGCGCGCCGCCATGCGTGCGGCGAGCCCGATGCGCAGGCTCGGCTCGCCCTCCGTCGTGGAGTACTGCAGCGCCTGCGCCGGCGTCTCGGCGAGCACGTCCCGGAAGGCGGCCGCGATGCCCTCCCGGTCGAAGAGCTCCGGCGCCGGCAGTCCGCCCGCGAAGTTGATGACCTCGGGGCGGGCGGTGACGGCGAGAATGTCCCGCACGGGCGAGCCCCCGACCGACGTGGTCCGCGCCGCGAGCGGCGGCACGGCGGCTGGGGCGTGGTGGGGCGCGGGCTCGATGACGGTCATGACACGGCTCCTTCGGCACGGCGACGAGGGGGTGACGGCTCGTGCCGGGCAGCCTAGAGAACTACGTGCCGCCTACATGCAGCTTTTCGGCATACGGACGCGCCCACTCCGCACTACGACGCCACCCGAGGTCGACAACCGGCCTCGCGACAGGACTTGAGCCGCCCCGAGGCCTCGACGACACCCGCCGCCGCACGTATGCGCAGGCTTCCCGCGTCCCGTACCGAGCCGCTGGGACGGGGTATCACCGCAGGCCAGAGCCGCCCGCGCCACCCGGGCGTCCCGAATTCCGCTCCGCCGGTGGCGGCCGGGCCGGATGATCACGCAGGCTGAGCCCGACCCCAACCCCCCACCGATGGAGAGGGCCGCACCATGTCCGCGTCCGCACACCCCCCGCGCACCCACGTCCGGCTGCTCGCCGCCACGCTGGTGGCGATCGCCGCGCTGACGCTCACCGCGTGCAAGGACGGCCAGGGCCTGCGCGACGAGGGCCCGTCGACCCCGACCAGCCCCACAGCCACGTCACCCACACCGCCCCCGGCGTCCGACCGGCCGTGACCGGGACGCCGTTTGCCCGACACCGCAGCGTCAGCCGCGACCCAGCTTCTGCGCGGCCTCCGTCGCCCAGTACGTGAGGATGTTGCGCGCACCCGCACGCTTGATCCCGGTCAGCGCCTCGAAGATCGCCCGGTCCCGGTCGATCCAGCCCTTCTCGGCGGCGGCCTCGATCATCGAGTACTCGCCGGAGATCTGGTAGGCGGCGACCGGCACGTCCACCGCGTCGGCGACCCGCGCCAGGATGTCGAGGTAGGGCCCGGCCGGCTTGACCATCACCATGTCGGCCCCCTCCTCCAGGTCGAGGGCCAGCTCGCGCAGGGACTCCCGCACATTCGCCGGATCCTGCTGGTACGTCTTCCGGTCCCCCTGCAACGACGAGGCGACGGCCTCCCGGAAGGGCCCGTAGAAGGCGGAGGCGTACTTGGCGGTGTAGGCGAGGATGGCGACATCCTCCCGCCCGATCTGATCAAGGGCGTCCCGGACGACCCCGATCTGCCCGTCCATCATCCCGCTGGGCCCGACGACATGCGCACCCGCGTCGGCCTGCACCTGCGCCATCTCGGCGTACCGCTCCAGGGTGACGTCGTTGTCGACGCGCCCTTCGGCGTCCAGCACCCCGCAATGCCCGTGATCCGTGGTCTCGTCGAGGCACAGGTCGGACATCACGAGCAACTCGTCCCCGACCTCGGCCCGCACGTCCCGGATGGCGACCTGCAGAATCCCGTCCGGATCGGTCCCCGGCGTCCCGAGGGCGTCCTTTTTCTCCTCCTCCGGCACCCCGAAGAGCATGATCCCGGAGACACCGGCCGCCACCGCCTCCGCGGCGGCCTTCTTCAGGCTGTCCCGCGTGTGCTGGACGACCCCCGGCATGGCGGCGATCGGCACCGGCTCACTGACGCCCTCGCGCACGAAGGCCGGAAGGATGAAGTCGGCGGGGTGCAGCCTGGTCTCGGCGACCATGCGCCGCATGGCGGGAGTGGTCCGCAGACGCCGCGGCCGCGTGCCGGGGAAAGATCCGTACGTCGTCATGCCACCTACGCTACGCCCGCCCCGGCAACACCTTTGCCGACGTGCCGTCGGGACGCCCTGAGGACCAACCCGGGCCCGGCATGCGGGCCCGCGCCCGACAGGTCATCCTGAAAATGGGCCCGGAGACCCGGAAGCCGGGGAGACCCGGAAGCCGGGAGACCCGGAAATCCCCGAAGCCCAATTGGGCCCCAGCCCCCAGCCCCCAGCCCTCAGCAGCAGCCCGCTCCCCGTCCCGCTCCCCCTCCCCCCGAACGCAAGGACCCCGACGGCCCGCCCCACCCCCACCGCCTCGCCGCCGCCGTCCCTCCGTACGTACGCGCGCACCACGGAGGACGCGATGACCGCCACCCACCACAACACCCCCGACCTCTTCGCCCTCTCCGAGATCCACGGCCCGGTCCTGCGCCCCGGCGACGACGGCTACGCCGACGAGGTCACCGGCTTCAACCTGGCCGCGTTGCACACCCCCGACGTGGTCGTGGGCGCGACGGGCGCCGACGACATCGTGACGGCGCTGCGCTGGGCGTCGGCCACCGGCACGCCGGTGGCGGTCCAGGCGACGGGCCACGGCGCGAACTTCCCGATCGACCACGGCCTGCTGATCAGCACGGCCCGCATGACCGACGTACGCACAGACCCGGACCGTCGCCTGGCGACGGTCGCGGCGGGCGCGAAGTGGCGGCACGTCCTGGAGGCGACCGCCCCGCACGGCCTGGCCGCACTCTGCGGTACGTCCACAGACGCGGGCGCGATCGGCTACACACTGGGCGGCGGGCTTCCGGTCATGGGCCGGGCCTACGGCTACGCGACCGACCTGGTCCGCTCCTTCCAGGTCGCCACACCCGACGGCACGCTCCACGAGAGCGACCCCGACCACGAGCCGGAGCTGTTCTGGGCGCTGCGCGGCGGCAAGGGCAACGTAGGCGTGGTGACCTCCATGGTCTGCGAGTTGCTGCCCCTGCCCACGGTCCTCGGCGGCGGCGTCTACTGCCCCGGCGAGCACACCGAGGCCCTGCTCCGCACGTGGGCCGACTGGACCGGCACCCTCCCGGACGACATGTGCAGCGCCTTCACGCTCCTGCGCCTGCCCCCGATCCCGGAGATCCCCGAACCGCTGCGCGGCGGCTTCTGGGCCCGCGTCGCGATCGCCTGGCCCGGAGACCCGGCGGAGGGCGAACGCCTGCTGGCCCCGATCCGCGCGGCGGCACCGGTGGCGGTCGACACGGTGGAGGTGATGCCGTACGCGGCCCTGGACCGCATCCACATGGAACCGCAGGACCCGCTCCCGGCCCGCGAGTCGTGCGCCCTGCTGCGCGACCTCACCCCCGAGGCCATCGACACGTTCCTGTCCCAGGTCGGCCCGGAGGTCCCGGACTGCCCCCTCCTGGTGGCGGAGATCCGCCACATGGGCGGCGCCCTCTCCCGCCCCGCCCGCCTGGAGGACGCCATCTGCTCCCGGGACGCCAACTACCTCCTGGAAACGGTCGGCGTCCTCGCCGCCCCACCCGCAGCCGAGGCCATAGAACAGGCAACCAGAGCCCTGCACACGGCCATGGCCCCCTACGGCACAGGCCACACCATGGTCAACATCCACGGCACGCCCGGCGACGAGTCCGACCGAGCCCGAGCCTGGACCCCAGAGGTCTACACCCGCCTGCGCCAGGACAAGTCAACCTACGACCCATCCAACCTGCTCCGCTTCGGCCACACGATCACGGCAGGATCTGTTTAGCCCGTCCGGCGTTGAGGACGAGGCCGCAGGCCTTTCAGCCCGTCCGGCGTTCGAGGACGAGGCCGCAGGCCGACAGCGGGGGTCCAGGGGACGGCAGCCCCCTGGTGGGGTCGAAGGGGCAGCGCCCCTTCAAGGGATGGGACGGGTAGGGGCGGCGGGGGCGAAATCCGCGAGCCCCGCCCCCACCTACGTGGTGGACCGCCGCCGCCGAGCCCCCGGCCGCCGCTCACTCGGCCGAGTAACCGGATCCCCAGCCTCCACCGCGGCAGCCCGCCGCCGCATCCCGAACTCCGCCAACGCCTCAGCCAACTTGTGCACGGACGGCTCCGGAGCCATCACATCCACCCGAAGCCCATGCTCCTCGGCGGTCTTCGCGGTAGCGGGCCCAATACAGGCGATCACCGTCACGTTGTGCGGCTTGCCGGCGATCCCCACCAGATTCCGCACGGTCGACGACGACGTGAAGAGAACGGCATCGAAGCCACCCCCCTTGATCGCCTCCCGCGTCTCGGCCGGCGGCGGCGAAGCCCGTACGGTCCGATAGGCCGTGACGTCATCGACCTCCCAGCCCAGCTCGATGAGCCCGGCCACCAGGGTCTCCGTCGCGATGTCCGCCCGAGGCAGGAACACCCGGTCGATCGGATCGAAAACGGGGTCGTACGGCGGCCAGTCCTCAAGCAGCCCCGCAGCCGACTGCTCCCCACTGGGCACCAGATCCGGCTTCACGCCAAAGGCGATCAACGCCTTCGCGGTCTGCTCCCCCACCGCCGCGACCTTGATCCCGGCGAACGCCCGGGCATCGAGCCCGTACTCCTCGAACTTCTCCCGCACGGCCTTGACCGCGTTCACGGAGGTGAAAGCGATCCACTCGTACCGCCCGGTGACGAGCCCCTTGACCGCCCGCTCCATCTGCTGAGGCGTCCGCGGCGGCTCGACGGCGATGGTCGGCACCTCGTGCGGCACGGCCCCGTACGACCGAAGCTGGTCGGAGAGCGAAGCAGCCTGCTCCTTCGTGCGCGGAACGAGTACCCGCCACCCGAAGAGCGGCTTGGACTCGAACCACGACAGCTGATCACGCTGAGCAGCGGCGGAACGCTCACCGACCACGGCTATCACCGGCCGCCCGCCCTCGGGCGAGGGCAGCACCTTGGCCTGCTTCAACGTCTGCGCGATGGTCCCGAGCGTCGCGGTCCACGTCCGCTGCCGCGTCGTCGTACCGGCGACCGTGACCGTCATCGGCGTATCGGGCTTACGCCCCGCCGACACCAGCTCGCCCGCGGCAGCGCCCACGGAGTCCAGCGTCGTCGACACGACAACCGTCCCGTCCGACGCCCCGACCTCGGTCCAGCACCGGTCGGACGCCGTCCGCGCGTCCACGAACCGCACATCCGCGCCCTGCGCGTCCCGCAACGGCACCCCGGCATACGCCGGCACACCCACGGCGGCGGCCACACCGGGCACGACCTCGAACGGCACGCCCGCCGCGGCGCACGCCAGCATCTCCTCGGCGGCGTACGTGTCGAGCCCGGGATCCCCGGACACCGCACGCACGACCCGCCTGCCGCCCCGCGCGGCCTCCATGACAAGATGTGCGGCATCCCGCACCGCGGGTAGCGCAGCGGTCGTTGACGCGCCGTCAACTACTGCTAGCTGAGGCGTGCCTGTGCCCGGACCCGGGTTCGAAGATGAACCCGCGGAGTCCCCTGAGGGCCCCGTGTCCGTGTGCACTTCGGCGACGCCGTGCCTGGCGTGCACGCGTACCACGTCGAGCACCTCGTGCTCGGCGACGAGTACGTCCGCGTTCGCCAGCGCCTCCACGGCGCGCAGAGTCAACAGCCCCGGATCCCCGGGTCCGGCACCGAGGAAGGTGACGTGCCCGTGTTCAAGGCCGGCGGGAAGGGTGGTGGGGCTCACTGTGCTCGCTCCCCCATCAGACCGGCCGCGCCCTGCGCAAGCATCTCGGTAGCGAGTTCGCGACCGAGCGCCAGCGCTTGGTCGTGCGTCTCGGGCACGGGACCGGTGGTGGACAGCTGCACCATGCGGGTGCCGTCGGTCGTGCCGACGACGCCGCGCAGGCGCATTTCCTTGACAATCTGCCCGTCGGCCAGCAGGTCGGCCAGCGCGCCCACAGGGGCGGAGCAGCCGGCCTCCAGGGCGGCGAGCAGTGATCGCTCGGCGGTCACGGCGACCCGCGTGAACGGGTCGTCGAGCTCGCCGAGCGCGGCGATGAGGTCCGCGTTGTCCGTGGTGCACTCGATCGCCAGTGCCCCCTGGCCGGGGGCGGGCAAAACCGTGTCGACCGACAGGAAGTCGGTCACTTCGTCGATGCGGCCGATGCGACGCAGGCCGGCCGCGGCCAGCACCACGGCGTCCAGCTCGCCGTCACGCACATACCCGATGCGCGTGTCCACGTTCCCGCGGATCGCGACCGTCTCGATGTCCAGCCCGTGGCTGCGCGCGTACGCGTTCAGCTGCGCCATCCGGCGCGGCGAACCCGTACCGATGCGCGCCCCGCGCGGCAGGTCGGTGAACTTCAGGGCGTCCCGCGCGACGATCACATCGCGCGGATCCTCCCGCTCGGGAACGGCCGCGAGGGTCAGTTCCTCGGGCTGCGTGGTCGGCAGGTCCTTGAGGGAGTGCACCGCGAAGTCGACCTCGCCCTTGAGCAGCGCGTCGCGCAGGGCGGTGACGAACACACCCGTGCCGCCGATCTGCGCGAGGGCCTCGCGCGAGACATCGCCGTACGTGGTGATCTCGACCAGCTCGACGGGCCGTCCGGTCACTTGGCTCACCGCGTCGGCGACCTGCCCGGACTGGGCCATGGCGAGCCTGCTCCGTCTGGTGCCGAGCCGTAGTGGCTGCTGAGTCATCGTGGGCCTCGGTTCTTCTCGGTGCTGTCCTCGGCCCGGGAGACGGAGGCCACCGTCTCCTGATCGAGGTCGAACAGGGTCCTCAGGGCGTCCGCGTACCCCGCGCCGCCCGGCTCTGCCGCGAGCTGCTTGACCCGTACGGTCGGCGCGTGCAGCAGCTTGTCGACGACGCGCCGCACGGTCTGCGTGATCTCGCTGCGGTGCTTGTCGTCGAGGCCCGGCAGACGGCCCTCCAGCCGGGCGATCTCGTTCGCCACGACATCGGCGGCCATCGTGCGCAGGGCGACGACGGTGGGCGTGATGTGCGCGGCCCGCTGCGCCGCCCCGAAGGCCGCGACCTCGTCGGAGACGATACGGCGGACCTGGTCGACGTCGGCCGCCATCGGAGCGTCGGCGGAGGCTTCCGCCAGCGACTCGATGTCCACCAGCCGCACCCCGGCGAGCCGGTGCACGGCCGCGTCGATGTCGCGCGGCATGGCCAGGTCGAGCAGACAGAGCACCGGCGCGGGACGCGGCACCTCGACGACCGGCTCGGGCTTGCGGCGCTCGGGGATCCGGCCGACGGTGGCCACGGTCGCGGCGAGCGCGGTGATCAGCTCGGCGTCGGCCTCGGGGCTGCGCCGGGCGGCCTCACGCCGGTCGACGGCACTGCCCGCGGCCCAGCTCGCGTGCTGCTCCAGCGTGGCCGCGTCCATACCGGCGACGGCGGCCTCCCCCATGACAGAGAAACCTCCCTGCACGGAGCCGAGGTCAAGCGGGCAGTCCTCGTCGGTGCCGACGCTGGTGGGCGGCAGCGGGGTCTGGCGTACGTCGGTGGTGTCGGCGTTCGTCCTGGCGGCGGGCGACTTGGCCGTCGTACGAGCGCTGTCACCGGCCTCGTCGAAGGCGACCGGCTGACCGGTACGGCCTTCCACCGCCGCGGCGACGTCCTCGGCCGTGAGGACGGTCCCGGTCGCGCCGGTGCAGGAGACGACGACATCGGCACGTGTCAGCTCGACCGGCACCGCGTCCATCGGTACCGCGCGGGCCGGCACGTCCGTGCCGTCGGTCAGGCCCTGCCCATATTGCTCTACGAGCAGGGTGGCGAGGCGCTCGGCGCGGTCGTAGGTGCGGTTGGCGACCACGATCTCGGTGACCCCGACCCGCGCGAGGGTGGCCGCGGCCAGGGAGGACATCGAGCCGGCGCCGATGACCAGGGCCTTCTTGCCGCGGGCCCAGTCCTCGACGGTCGTACCGGCGGACAGCTGCTCCAGGCCGAAGGTGACCAGGGACTGCCCGGCGCGGTCGATGCCGGTCTCGGAGTGGGCGCGCTTGCCGACGCGCAGGGCCTGCTGGAACAGGTCGTTCAGCAGCCGCCCGGCGCTGTGCAGCTCCTGCGCCTTGGCGAGGGAGTCCTTGATCTGCCCGAGGATCTGCCCTTCCCCGACGACCATGGAGTCGAGCCCACAGGCCACGGAGAACAGATGGTGGACGGCCCGGTCCTCGTAATGGACGTACAGATAGGGCGTGAGCTCGTCGAGCCCCACCCCGCTGTGCTGAGCGAGCAGTGTGGACAGCTCGGCGACACCGGCGTGGAACTTGTCCACGTCGGCGTACAGCTCGATGCGGTTGCAGGTGGCGAGCACCGCGGCCTCGGCGGCCGGTTCCGCGGCCACGGTGTCCTGCAGCAGCTTGACCTGGGCGTCCGCGCCGAGCGCCGCGCGCTCCAGGACGCTGACCGGGGCGCTGCGGTGGCTCAGCCCCACGACGAGGAGACTCATGCCGGCATCACGGCGGGTACGTCCCCGTCGGGTCCCTGGTCGGCGGGTACGTCGGACTCCTCGCGGGTGACGGCGGCCGGTCCGGTGCCGTCGGAGTGGGCGGCGTCCTCGCCGGCCTTGCGCTGCTCGTGGAAGGCGAGGATCTGCAGCTCGATGGAGAGGTCGACCTTGCGCACGTCGACGCCGTCCGGAACGGTCAGGACGGTCGGCGCGAAGTTCAGGATGGAGGTGACCCCGGCGGCCACGAGGCGGTCACAGACCGCCTGGGCGGCACCGGCGGGGGTGGCGATGACGCCGATCGACACGCCGTTGTCCTGGATGATCTTCTCCAGGTCGTCGGAGTGCTGCACGGGGATCCCGGCGACGGGCTTTCCGGCCATCGCGGGGTCGGCATCGATGAGCGCGGCGACCCGGAACCCACGGGAGGCGAACCCGCCGTAGTTGGCGAGCGCGGCGCCGAGGTTACCGATACCGACGATCACAACCGGCCAGTCCTGGGTGAGCCCCAGCTCACGGGAGATCTGGTAGACGAGATACTCGACGTCGTAGCCGACACCCCTGGTGCCGTACGACCCGAGGTACGAGAAGTCCTTGCGCAGCTTCGCGGAATTGACTCCCGCCGCGGCCGCGAGCTCCTCGGAGGAGACCGTGGGTACCGAGCGCTCCGACAGTGCGGTCAGGGCTCGGAGATACAGCGGAAGCCGGGCGACGGTGGCCTCGGGAATCCCTCGGCTACGGGTCGCCGGTCGGTGAGTTCGGCCAGTTGCCACGGTGCTCCTGCGGGTAGAGCGGGACTGCCGGCGGTCAGTCGTCCCCCGACCGCCCCGTCGAATGCAGGCTATGTCTTTGTGAACGCGTGCACAAAGATGGTGTCCGATTTGCCCGCCCAACGTGACCGGGCTCACGCACGCCCGGCGCACTGGTGTGGAACCGGCGCATACGCACCACCGTTCCTCATCTCCTGGGGGCAAAACCGCACACTCTCCTCAACGATCCCCGCCCCCGAGACCAAGTCGCCGTCGATCCTAAGCCGTTTCCGCCGCAGTTGGACTACCCGGTCAGTCACCATTCACCGCCCGGTGAGTGCTTTGCGGAGGCGATCTTCGCTCACTCGCCAGAACGTGTGCTGGGCGCCGTCGACCAGGACGACGGGGATCTGTTCCCAGTACTGGTCGTGGAGTTGGGGATCCTGGTTGATGTCCTTCACCTCCCACGGAACCCCTAGTTCGGCACAGACCTTCTCGACGACGATCTGTGCGTCATCACACAGATGACAGTCGGGCTTTCCGATGAGAGTGACCAGCCGGTCCTGGGGGGACTTGGCTGCGCCACGACGAAAGAGGGGGCTCATGTCAGCCATTCTCGCGCGCCGCCACGCGGACGCCCGGCCGCTGTTCAAGCACGCTGTTTAACTGCGCAGTCGCGGAGAGTTCACAACCTTCAAACCTCTCGACTCCGGAAGCACCGAACAAACTGGCTATGCTCACGGTCATGGCCGCTCTTGGATGGCTCACTCCCCGTAGGCGTTCCGCCACGGCGCGGAGCGTGTTGGCTGGCGAGGCTTCGGCGGAGGCAGCGCGCAAGTCGTCGCAGGAAGCGACGGAGGTCTCCGACGCCGAGCCGGAGTTCCCGGTACTCGGCGACGAGCAGGCCGCCGCCTTCTTCGACCTGGACAACACCGTGATGCAAGGCGCCGCCCTCTTCCACTTCGGGCGGGGCCTGTACAAGCGGAAGTTCTTCGAGACACGCGACCTCGCCAAGTTCGCCTGGCAGCAGGCGTGGTTCAGGCTGGCCGGCGTCGAGGACCCCGAGCACATGCAGGAGGCCCGCGACTCGGCCCTCTCCATCGTGAAGGGCCACCGCGTCGCCGAGCTCCAGTCGATCGGCGAGGAGATCTACGACGAGTACATGGCCGAGCGCATCTGGCCCGGCACACGAGCTCTCGCCCAGGCCCACCTGGACGCGGGCCAGAAGGTATGGCTGGTCACAGCCGCCCCGGTGGAGATCGCCACGGTGATCGCCCGCCGCCTCGGCCTGACAGGCGCGCTGGGCACGGTGGCGGAATCCGTGGACGGCGTCTACACGGGCCAACTGGTCGGCGAGCCCCTGCACGGCCCGGCCAAGGCGGAGGCGGTCCGCGCACTGGCCGCCGCGGAGGGCCTGGACCTCTCCCGCTGCGCGGCGTACAGCGACTCGCACAACGACATCCCCATGCTCTCCCTCGTCGGCCACCCCTACGCCATCAACCCCGACACCAAGCTCCGCAAACACGCCCGCAAGCTGGACTGGCGCCTACGCGACTACCGCACGGGCCGAAAGGCAGCCAAGGTCGGCATCCCCGCGGCCGCGGGGGTCGGGGCGGTGGCCGGCGGCACAGCAGCGGCAATCGCCCTGCACCGCCGCCGCCGGTAGACCTGCGGAGCGCCCCCCGGCAGAGGACTTCACCTCACGACCGCCGACGACCACTCTCGACGCCGGTCCAGGCACTTCCAGCCCGTCCGGCGTTTGAGGACGAGGCCCTTCGGGCCGATGGCGGGGGTCCAGGGGGCGGCAGCCCCCTGGCGGGGTCGAAGGGGCAGAGCCCCTTCAAGGGATGGGACGGGTAGGGGCGGCGGGGGCGAGAAAAGCTCACATAGGCGCCGAGTTGACCACGCCCGGCCGCACAAGCCAATCCGCACCCCCTACCCCCACAACCCCCTGTCCAGTCCCCTTGGCTGCACACGACCACAACACGCCCCGGAGACAGCCCGAACACGGACGAATTCGATCAACAAGCGATCACTCTCCGGCACTTGACCGGCCGCCAAACGGTTATAGAAGAGACGCAATCGATGATTTGAGCAACTGGGCGTAGCAGTGCCTGCACGAAGCGTTATTCTCCTCAGACGCAAACCGGTGCCCCTCCGTCGCTACGACGGGTGAAAGGTCCCGCACTGCACGTGATGGAAGCTCTGCCTCTGGGAGTCCCGTGTACCCACACGTCGGGGTTGACGCCTCGGGCCTGGCTACGCTGCGCGCAACGGTCCAAGACCTGTTGCGCGGCTTCGTCCCCACCGCGTACGCCGTCCCTGCCCTCGCCCTCGCCGTAACCACCGCGCCCGTAGGCCCGTGCTACGCGCTTGCCGACGGCAGCGCCGCCGTCGGCAGACGGGGACGCTCGGCCGGTGCGGCAACCGCCCGTCGACCTGCCGCGGACAGCGACAGCGCTCGAATGATGGATCTCGTGGAACGCGCACAGGCCGGCGAGGCCGACGCGTTCGGAAGGCTCTACGACCAGTACAGCGACACCGTGTACCGCTACATCTACTACCGGGTCGGAGGAAAGGCCACCGCCGAGGACCTCACGAGCGAGACCTTTCTGCGGGCGCTCCGGCGCATCGGCACCTTCACCTGGCAGGGCCGCGACTTCGGCGCCTGGCTCGTCACCATCGCCCGCAACCTCGTCGCCGACCACTTCAAGTCCAGCCGCTTCCGGCTGGAGGTGACCACCGGCGAGATGCTCGACGCCAACGAGGTCGAGCGCTCCCCCGAGGACTCCGTCCTGGAGTCCCTCTCCAACGCCGCACTCCTCGACGCCGTACGGCGACTCAACCCGCAACAGCAGGAGTGCGTAACCCTCCGCTTCCTCCAGGGCCTCTCCGTCGCCGAGACCGCCCGCGTCATGGGCAAGAACGAGGGCGCCATCAAGACCCTCCAGTACCGCGCCGTCCGCACCCTGGCCCGGCTCCTCCCGGACGACGCACGCTGAGCACACCTCCACCGAACCGACACACTCCGCAACCATCAACTCACCCTCGGTGAAAGTCCGTTGACTTCGCGGTCCGTTCATCCTCCGTCCGTAACCCAAGTGCCAAGCCGCTCGTTGTGCGGGATGCAGGCTCCCTGTGGTCACTCCCTGGCCGACTTCGATCACTCGATCGTGTGGATTCGGTCAGGGCGTGCAACCCTCAGGACCCCCTGGGGAGTCGACCGTCATGACGAGAGGAGGTGCCGCCAGTGATCGCGAACGTATCGGCGCACCGGCGGGCGAACGCCTTCGCCCAGGCCCTGGAGGAGCTGTCCGACCGGGACTCGGCCGCCGAGCAGGCCGAGCAGCCCGATGGATCGGCACCGGCACCCACTGCTGCGGAACACACCGAGCAGGGGCGCCTGTTGGCCCTCACCACGAGTCTCGGCGAGCTGCCCAAGCCCGTACTCGACCCCGAGGTCAAGGTCGTCCAGCGAGCCCAGCTCGTGGCCGCCATGGAGGCCATGCTGCAGGAGGGCACCGCCGGGGGCGAGGCGGAACCCATCCTGCCCGAGCAACGTTCACAACGGGGACGGGGCGCGCATCGGGCCTCACCGCTCGGGAAGCTGCGACCGCATTCACGGCTCGCCAAGGGCCTCACCGCGGGCGGGCTCAGCGTCGGTGTCGCCGCGGGCGCCTTCGGCGGAGTCGCCGCCGCGAGTTCGGAGGCCCTTCCCGGTGACAATCTCTACGGCCTGAAGCGCGGCATAGAGGACTTCAAGCTCAACGTCCTGGCCGACGGCGACGACGAGCGCGGGCGAACATATCTCGACCAGGCCTCCACCCGGCTCAACGAGGCCCGGCGGCTGATGGAGCGTGGGCGGGGCGGACAGCTCGACCACGAGTCGCTCGGCGAGATCCGCCGCGCCCTGTCCGGCATGCGACACGACGCCTCGGAGGGGCACCGCCTGCTCCGCGAGGCGTACCAGCGCGACCCGAACTCCCTGGGGCCCATCCAGGCCCTCTCCGCCTTCTCCCGCTCGCACCGCGAGGCGTGGGGCAGCCTCCGCCAGCGGCTCCCCGTCCAGCTGGGGGACGTCGGTGAACAGGTGTCGTCGGTGCTCGACGCCATAGACGACGAGGTCGCCCCGCTGGAGTCACTCCTGCCACCGTCCCCGTCGAAGGGCGGCGACGGCAAGGGACGTGGCGGTTCCGGGTCGGCGTCCACCGGTACGTCCGGCTCCGACCGGTCGGCCCGCCCCAGCGCCGGCGGCAGCGGTTCCTCCGACGGCAACCGGTCCAGCAGCCCCAGCAAGTCGGCGGAGGGCTCCGCGAGCGAGGGCACAGGCCTGCTCGGCGGAAACACCGGCGGCCTGCTCGACCCACCGAAGGACACCAGCAGCACCGGCGCCTCACCGTCCACATCGACCCCGAGCACCGAGCCCGCCGTCACCCTCCCCCCGCTGCTCCCCGGCCTCCTGCCCGGCCTGGGCATCGAGGGCCAGGACGCGAACTAGCGTCCGCGGAGTCGGCCGTACGGCGATGGGGGCGCCCCTCTCAGGAGGGGCGCCCCCATCGCCATACCGTCAGAAGGCCGCACTGTCAGATGGCCGTACCGTCAGAAGAAGACCGACCGCCGCTGCACCAGCAACTTGGCCCCTCCTGCCTGCTGCCCTTGCACTGCTTCGCAGGCTGCGGACAGCTGCGCCGGACTCCGTCCGTCGGCTCCGAGCGACCGGCGCCGGGGGCTTGGCCGGCCTCCGCGTCAGAAGAAGACCGACCGCCGCTGCACCAGCAACTTGGCCCCTCCTACCTGCTGCCCTTGCACTGCTTCGCAGGCTGCGGACAGCTGCGCCGGACTCCGTCCGTCGGCTCCGAGCGACCGGCGCCGGGGGCTTGGCCGGCCTCCGCGTCAGAAGAAGACCGACCGCCGCTGCACCAGCAACTTGTACAGCGTGTGCTGAATCTGCTCCCTCACCTGATCCGTCAGGTTGAACATCAGCATCGGATCCTCAGCCGCCTCCGCCGGATAACCATCCGTGAGAATCGGCTCCCCGAACTGGATCGTCCACTTGGTCGGCAGAGGGATCGCGCCCAGCGGGCCCAGCCACGGGAACGTCGGCGTCAGCGGGAAGTACGGGAAGCCCAGCAGACGGGCCAGAGTCTTGGCGTTGCCGATCATCGGATAGATCTCCTCCGCGCCGACGATCGAGCACGGGATGATCGGGGTGCCCTGGCGCAGGGCCGTGGAGACGAAGCCGCCGCGGCCGAAGCGCTGGAGCTTGTAGCGCTCGCTGAAGGGCTTGCCGATGCCCTTGAAGCCCTCCGGCATCACGCCGACCAGCTCGCCCTGCCCCAGCAGGCGTTCGGCGTCCTCCGCGCATGCCAGGGTGTGGCCCAGCTTGCGGGCGAGTTCGTTGACCACGGGCAGCATGAAGACCAGGTCGGCCGCGAGGAGGCGCAGGTGCCGGCCCGCGGGATGGTGGTCGTGCACGGCGACCTGCATCATCAGGCCGTCCAGCGGCAGCGTCCCGGAGTGGTTGGCGACGATCAGCGCGCCGCCCTCGGACGGGATGTTCTCGACGCCCTTCACCTCGACCCGGAAGTAGTTCTCGTACACCGGGCGCAGCAGGGACATCAGGACCTGGTCGGTGAGCTCCTCGTCGTACCCGAAGTCGTCGACCTCGTAGTCCCCGGTGAGGCGGCGGCGCAGGAAGGCCAGGCCGCTCGCGATGCGCCGCTCCAGGCCGCTGTCGTCCTGGGGCTTCCGGGGCGGCTGTTCCTCACGTGTCACAGGAACATCATCCTGCGCGAAGGACCGTCCGGGGAGGGGCTGGACCTCACCTACCAGCGCGGATTCACCGCTCTTACGCCGGTTCCCCGCACTCCGGCGCCGCTGCGGCCGCTGCACGGCGCTCCCACGGGACCGGTCGTCGTCGAACGGAATGACCTTGGCGTCCGCCATCGTTGATGCGCTCCTCAGTTGGCGCTCTGCGTCGGAAGGTGGCCGCCACCCACGGCGGGCAGCGCGGCGATCCGGTCGACGGCCCCCGCGAGGGCCTCCGGCGGCAGGAGTCCGGGACCGCGGCTCTTCGCGAAGTCCGCGAACGTCTCCGCCGTCGTGTACTTCGGCTTGAATCCGAGCGTCTCTCGCATCTGGTCCGTCGACACCACCCGGCCGTGCGTGAGCAGCCGGATCTGCTCGGGTGAGAAGTCCGACATGCCCAGCGTACGCACCAGAGAGCCCGCCCAGGTCACCGCGGGAAGCAGAAGCGGCACGGTGGGGCGGCCGAGGCGCCGGGAGCACTGCGAGAGCAGCAGGACGCCGTCGCCGGCGATGTTGAAGGTGCCGCTGTTGAGCGTGCCCCGCTCCGGCTCGTGCGAGCCGATCCGCAGCACCTCGATCACGTCGTCCTCGTGCACGAACTGCAGCCGAGGGTCGTAGCCGAAGACGGTCGGCAGGACGGGCAACGAGAAGTACGAGGCGAGCGGAGTGTCCGCGGTCGGCCCGAGGATGTTGGCGAACCGCAGCACACACACGGCGACGTCCGGCCGGCGCCGCGCGAACCCGCGCACATACCCCTCGACCTCGACCGCGTCCTTGGCGAAGCCGCCGCTGGGCAGCGACTTGGGCGGCGTGGTCTCCGTGAAGACGGCCGGGTCGCGGGGCGCGGACCCGTAGACGTTCGTGCTGGACTTGACCACCAGCCGCTTGACGTTGGGGGACTTCTGGCAGGCGCCGAGCAGCTGCATGGTCCCGATGACGTTGGTTTCCTTGACCGTGGTCCGGCTGCCACTGCCGAGCGCGGTTCCGGTCACGTCCATGTGTACGACGGTGTCGGCGCCGGTCTCGGCCAGCACCCGCGCGATGGTGGGCTGCCGGATGTCGGCCTGGATGAAGTCGGCACCGCCCAGATGATGCTCGGGCGGAACCGCGTCCACGGCGACCACCCGGTCCACCTGTGGGTCACGCTGGATCCGTCGTACGAACCGGCCCCCCAGTTGACGGGCCACTCCGGTCACGAGCACGACCTTGCCCAAGATCAGCGCCTTCCTTCCAGCACTCGTACCCCTGCCGAGTTCCCCGTGTGCGGCCAACTTAGCGGTTCGGCGTTGCGCTGTGATGACCGCCCAATGCATGAAGTGACGAGATTTCCCCGCGTACCACCAGACGGCTCAGACATCGGTCCAGGCGTACGCACGGAGTTCGGCCCTTCGCACATGACCTCGATACACGTGTGGCCCCCCACCGGATCTCGGATCTGGTGGGGGGCCACAAAGCACGCCACTTTCGCGGCGCGCCGCGCTTACTTCTTGTTGCGACGCTGAACGCGCGTGCGCTTGAG
This sequence comes from Streptomyces sp. V4I8, assembly GCF_041261225.1. Taxonomy (GTDB): domain Bacteria; phylum Actinomycetota; class Actinomycetes; order Streptomycetales; family Streptomycetaceae; genus Streptomyces. The sequence continues at coordinate 5,890,025 of NZ_JBGCCN010000001.1, read as the reverse complement.
CAGCTTGCGGTGCTTCTTCTTCGCCATCCGCTTGCGCCGCTTCTTGATAACAGAGCCCACGACTACCCTCGCTCACTTCTCATCACTCGGTGTTTGGGCGCCATGGGCCCACACGACCTACGAGGGGCTAGCCTACCCGCCCGAGCGCTGAGGTCGTAATCGAGGAGAGAAGGGGGAATCCTGAACAGCCCTGAGGATCCCCCCTCACCCACTGCCGTCAGGCGGTTTCCACCCCCACGTAGCTCTCGCGGAGGTATTCGTGAACCGCTTGCTCCGGGACGCGGAACGACCGCCCCACCCGGATCGCGGGCAGATGACCGCTGTGCACCAGCCGGTACACGGTCATCTTCGACACTCGCATCACCGAGGCGACTTCCGCCACGGTAAGGAACTGAACCTCGTTCAGAGGCCTCTCGCCAGCTGCAGCCATGACACACCTGAACCTTCCGCACTCGACGGCCACCGGCTTCCCCTTCCGGTGACTCTTCGTCGCTGCGTGCTCACTCCCCAGACTAGGGGCGGGTGATGCGAGTGGGGAAGAGGTGCAGCCATCGGCGACCTACTGTGACAGACACGCTCGATTGAGTACGTAGCGGGTAAGCGGCCGGTAGTAATCAGACCGCACAGCGTCATCAAGTGGAACGACGGCGGACACGGTCCCCTCGGCCTCCCCCACAAAGAGCGCGGGGTCATTCGTATCGGCCAGCCCAATGGCCTCAAACCCCAGCTGACCTGCCCCGCAGACCCAACCGTGATCCCCGATCACCAGCTCCGGCAACGGCCCCCCGGCCTCCGCCGCGCCGGCCAGCGCGATACGAACCGGGAGCGGTGAATGCGTGTGTGCGCCGGTCTCACGCCCGGTGCACGGAACGCCGGCTTCCCGCACCAACGCGACTCCTCGTACGTAGTCAAGGTTGTACGTGCGTAGGCCGAACCGGGTCGTTATGTCGACACAGCGACCATGCGCGGGGGTGAGAACGGCACATCCCGCCGCCGACAACGCGTCCGCCAAGGCGGCGTAGAAGCCGAGCAGTCGATGCGGATGCCCGGTCCCGAGCAACACGGGCGCCCTGCGCTGCGCGACCTCACCGACGCGATCGGCGAAGGCGTCCAGCCCGCTCAAAGTCCGCGCCGGATCGATCACATCCAGCCCAGACACACACGCCGGATCGGCCGAAACCCCACACCTGTCGGCCATCAACTCGATCAGATCCCGCCGCCCCCAAGCCCACTCAGGATCGAGCCCGATGAGCACCCGAGGGTCCCGAGCCGCAAAGAGCCGATAACTCCTGAGACTCGCCTCCCGCGAAGTAGCCACAACCCCGGCAAGCCGAGCGGCCAGGAGATGCGCACGGAGAGCTCCGCTACTCAACACGAGACCGATGGTGACGGACAGGCCCGCAGGGGGGCGCGGGAACGGGGAAACACCGCACCGTTGGGCTAACGGGGGTTGCGCGTGCGCTCACTCGTCGGCACCGGCCCTGGCCATCTCCAGCCCATCCGGCGAGTGAGGACGAGGCCATCGCCATACCTAGCCCCCACCCACCCGCGGGGAGCTCGCCCTCACGGGCGGAGGCGCCCACCCCTCAGCGCCGCCCCAGGCACTTCCAGCCCGTCCGACACCTGAGGGCCAGGCCATCGCCATCCCCTAGCCCCCACCCACCCGCGGGGAGCTCGCCCTCACGGGCGGAGGCGCCCCCCCTCGGCGCCGGCCAGGCATCTCCAGCCCGTCCGGCGTTTGAGGACGAGGCCTTTCGGGCCGAAGCGGGGGTCCAGGGGGCGGCAGCCCCCTGGCGGGGTCGAAGGGGCGGAGCCCCTTCAAGGGATGGGACGGGTAGGGGCGGCGGGGGCGAGAACCCCTCGGCGGCCCACCTACGCCAACAACCCCCGCAACGGAAACACCGCCCTCCGCGTAGCCAACACTGCCTGATCCAACCGATCCGCAGGGTCATACCCCGCATCCCACCCGGCCCACGAAATCGGCCACCGCCCATCAGTCATCCGCGCCGGCCCCAACTGCCGAGTCCGCGCAAAGACTTCCTGCCGCCACCCCTCCGGAATCATCGCCTCAGGCTCAACCGCCCGCCCCGCAGCAATCCCCACCAGATGCGTCCACGACCGCGGCACCACCTCCACCACGGCATATCCACCCCCACCCAACGCCACCCACTTCCCGTCGGAGTACTCGTGCGCCAGGTCATGACAGGCCATCTGCACAGCCCGCTGCGCATCCAACGAGACGGCAAGATGCGCCAGCGGATCCTCAAAGTGCGTATCGGCCCCATGCTGCGTCACCAACACCTGCGGCCGAAAGTCAGCGATCAGCTCCGGCACCACGGCATGAAACGCCCGCAACCACCCCGCATCCCCGGTCCCGGCCGGCAACGCCACATTCACGGCCGTACCCTCCGCGGCCTCCGCCCCGGTCTCCTCCGGCCACCCGGTCTGCGGGAACAACGTACGAGGATGCTCGTGCAACGAGATCGTCAGCACCCGCGGGTCCTCCCAGAACGCCGCCTGCACCCCATCCCCGTGATGCACGTCCACATCGATATAGGCGACCCGCTCGGCCCCCAGCTCCAACAGCCGAGCAATGGCCAGCGAGGCATCGTTGTAGATACAGAACCCCGAGGCACTCCCCGGCATCGCATGGTGCAGCCCACCCGCGAAGTTCACCGCATGCAGCGCCTCCCCCCGCCACACGGCCTCCGCGGCCCCCACCGACTGCCCCGCGATCAGCGCGGACACCTCATGCATCCCCGCGAAGGCCGGATCGTCCATCGTCCCGATCCCATACGACTGGTCCGCCGCCGCCGGATCCGCAGAAGCGGCCTTCACGGCCTCGATGTAGTCCTGCCGATGAACCAGCCGCAGGGTCGACTCGCCGGCCGGCTGCGCCGCGACGACGTCCACGTCCTTGTCCAGCCCGAAGGCATCGACGAGTCTCCTGGTCAGGGCGAGCCGGACCGGGTCCATCGGATGGTCCCGACCGAAGTCATAGCCCGTTACTGCCTCGTCCCACATCAGCTGTGCGCGGCCGCTCATGCCCGTCACCGTATCGGTCCGGTTGAGCGGCGAACGAACGGGCGTACACAAGCGTCACCAGCACCAACACCATCGGCACAAGCATCGCCCCGCGGTAGCTCCACGCATCGCCCAGCGCACCCACCAGGGGCGAACCGATCAAAAACCCCACGTAATTGAACACATTGAGCCGCGCAATGGCCGCATCCGAAGCCCCCGGCCCGTACTTCTCGGAAGCAAGCCGCCCTGCCGCCGCGAACGTCTGCGGCACCAGCACACACAGCCCCAGCCCGAGCAGCGTGAACCCCAACATCCCGACCCACGCCCCCGGCGCACCCGCGACCACCGCGAACCCGCCGGCCGCCACCAACGCCCCCATCCGCACGACCGCCACAGCCCCGAACTTCCGCACCCCGAAGTCCCCGATGGCCCGCCCCAGCAGCGTGGTCACCATGTAGACGTTGTACGGCACGGTCGCCAGCTGCTCCGAACTCCCCAGCACGTCCTGCAGATACTTCGCACTCCAGTTGGAGACGGTCGAGTCCCCGATGTACGCGAAGGTCATCACCAGACACAGCGGCAGCAAGACCTTGAAGGCGACAGCCCCCGTCTCGCCCCCCTCCTGGGCCCCCACCTCGGCACCGACGCCACTTCGGACGCCACCGTCGACGTACCACCGACTCCCCACCAGCACAGCCGGCAGCAACACCACCACAACCGGCAGATACGACACGACCAGCGCCAGATCCCAGTGCGCCCCCACCCAGGCAAGCGAGGCCCCCACGATCCCGCCCAGGCTGTACACCGCATGAAAGCTGAGCATGATGCTCCGCCCGTACGACCGCTGCAGGCTCACCCCGAGCATGTTCATCGAGGCATCAAGCACCCCCACGGCCAGCCCGAACACGGCAAGCGCGAGCCCGAGCCCGATCATCCGCTCGCCCGCCCCGACCCCGAGCAGCGCCAGGAGCACGACAGGCTGGGACCACCGCAGCAACCGGCTCGGCGGTATCCGCTTCACCAGCCGCTCGGTCGTCACGCTCCCGACGCCGGCCAGGATCGGCACGGCGGCGAGGAACGCGGGCAGCAGCGCGTCGGAAACCCCGTACCGGTCCTGAATGGCCGGAATCCGGGTCACAAGCAGGGCAAAGGCGACACCCTGAGCAAAGAAGCTGAAGGCCAACGAGGCCCTACCGCGCCGCAGCACATCCGTCATGGCGGCGAGCGTAAGGCCCCGGGATACCCGTGGGTAGATCCAGCCAAAGATGAATTTCCCTCAAGTTCAGTGGACGCCACGCTCGGCAGCAGACCCAAGCAGGTCGACCAACTCCCCCATGCCGGCGAAGAGTCGACTCGCTCCCGCCAACTTCCCGGCAGGAGTCATCGCCGTGAACCCGTACACGTCCATCCCCGCCGCCACGGCCGCCTGCACCCCCAGCGGGCTGTCCTCGACAACGACACACCGCTCCGGTACGACCCCCATGCGCTCGGCCGCGTACAGAAACAGATCCGGCGCCGGCTTCCCCCGCCCCACATCCTCCGAACTGAAAACCCGCCCGTCATCGAAGAACCGCTCAAGCCCTGTCGCCCGATGCCCGACCCGAATCCGCTCATGACTCCCGGACGACGCCACGCAGTACGGCACCTGATCCCCGGCAAGCTCCTCGAGTACGTCGGCGACGCCGGTCACCGCCTTCAACTCCCGCTCGAACGCGGCGAACACACGCGCATGGAAGACGTCGTCAAAGTCCTCGGGAAGCCGCCGCCCCGTCCGCTCCGACACCACCTCATGCACCCGATGCATCGCCGAGCCCATGTAGTCCCGTATGGACTCCTCGTACGAGGTCGGATGCCCGAGCTCGGTGAGATACGCGGCGAGCAGCCGGTTGGAAATGGGCTCGCTGTCGACGAGCACACCGTCGTTGTCGAAGATGACGAGGTCATAGCGCATGCCTACGACCCTAAGGGCTTGCCGGGAAACAAGTCGTGGCTTCCGGCTGTGGGACGCGTTGTTCTGGTATGGGGAGACCGGAGGGGATCGAGGCAGTCCTGGCTGCGAAGTTCCAGGTGTTGTTGCCGCATTTGGACGAGCGCCAGCGTCGGCTGGCCATAGGGGCGGAAGCTCTGTCGCTGGGGCATGGTGGGATCAGGCTCGTCGCTGCCGCGGCTGGGGTTCGGGAGGGCACGGTCTCGCGCGGAGCGGCTGAACTGGAGTCTGGTCAGGCTCTGTTGGGACGGATCCGTCGTCCGGGTGGGGGCCGGAAGAAGGCTGTGGACCTTGATCCGGGGCTGCGGCCGGCGCTGCTTGGGCTGGTCGAGCCCGACGAGCGGGGCGACCCGATGTCGCCGCTGCGGTGGACGACGAAGTCGACCCGGAAGCTGGCAGCGGAGCTGACCCGGCGGGGCCACCGGGTCTCCGCCGACACGGTCGCCGGTCTGCTGCGGGAGGAAGGCTTCAGTCTGCAGGCCAACGCCAAGACCATCGAGGGTGCTCAGCACCCTGACAGGGACGCGCAGTTCCGCTACCTCAATGAGCAGGCACGAGACCACGGGGACGCTGGTGACCCGGTGATCAGCGTGGACAGCAAGAAGAAGGAGCTGATCGGCGACTACAAGAACGCCGGGCACGAATGGCGGCCTGCAGGGCATCCCGTGAGGGTCAAGACGCACGACTTTCCCGGCCAGGCCGAGAAGGCGATTCCGTACGGGATCTATGACATGGCGGCGAACACCGGCTGGGTCAGCATCGGCACTGATCACGACACCGCGGCGTTCGCCGTCGCCTCGATCCGGCGCTGGTGGCAGGCCCGCGGCCGGCACGACTACCCCCGCGCCCGCCGACTGCTGATCACCGCCGACGGCGGGGGCTCCAACGGCTACCGCACCCGCGGCTGGAAGACCCAGCTCGCCGGCCTCGCTGCCGAGACCGGCCTTGAGATCACGGTGTGTCATCTTCCGCCCGGCACCCAATGCCGTTGTTTGACTACTGAATCATCGTGGGCTGCAGCGTGATGGCCTTGGCAGGTACCCGGCGTGCTGGTGCACGTTGCTGGTCCTTGGGCCGGTAGGAGTACAGCGAGTTGGGGCGTTTGAGAAACCTGTCGGCCTCGCGTAGACGCCGGGTGCCATTGTCGAGTTTCCGGCACACCTTCGCGGACAGCAGGGCCAGGCACTTCCCGATCTTTGCGGGAGTATCGGCGCACTGGCGGATCACGCTGCGTCGCGCGTGCTTGAGGACCTTGACGAACGAGATGCGGTCCGGGTCGATGCCGTGACCGTCGGCGAGCCGCATGATGATGCCGGTCAGGCAGTAGTGGACGATCAGGTGTGCCCATACTTCCTGGCGCACCAGTGCCGGGTCGGCCGACCGCAGTACTTCCTGCCGGCCGCGCTGGAAGGTCTTGAGCTGGCGGTATGAAGATTCCGCCTCCCACCTCTCGTGATACAGGGCCGCGAGTTCGTCCGCGGGGTAGGTGTCTGTGTCGAAGAGATCGGTCAGGAGCCGGATCACCTCGCCGCCGTCGACGCGGTACTCGATCACACGGACCAGTACGCCGCCCGGGTGCGCGCCTTTCTGCCCGCCGAGGTTCATCCGCGCCAGGTAAGTGCCGTCGGGCAGGCGCTGCACCGGACGACGCGCGACGCAGGAGCGCGCCCGCAGCAGAAGGTGTGCACCGGCGGTGGTGTATGCCTTCCACAGTTCCACTCCGGGAAAGCCCCGGTCCATGATCACGAGCATTCCGTCGGCCGAAGCAGCCATGGCGACGGCCAGGTCGCGTTCGCCGCCGTTGAAGCCGCCCACCCGTGCGTCGATGGCGGCGTGGGTGCCGGTCTCGGTCAGTGTCACGACCCGGACCTGCGGAAATCCTCCTGGTTTTCCGCGCGAGTCCTTCGGGCCGCCGAAGGCGTGCCGGTTGGCCTCGTTGTCCGGCACGTCCAGCAGGAACCCGTCCACCGCGGCAAGACGCATCCCCCGCCAGAAGGATCCCGCCAGCCCGGGCGGGGCCAGCGGCCCGGCCAGTCTCCGGAACAGCATCTCCAGCACCTCAGGCCCCAGACGCTCCCGGGCACGGGTGAACGACGCCCTGTTCGGGATGTGTTCGCCCATCCCGGCGATCGCGCCCGTCAGGTTCTCCGCGACATCGTCATAGGAGTCCTGATGGAACAGGGCCAGGGCCAGCGTGAAGTACACCGTGAAGCCAGCCGGCAGAGCACCCGGCCGCCGGTCCCGCTTGCGGCACCCGCCCAGCACCTCGTCCACCAGCGCTGGCGTCACCCACCGCGTCAGCAGCCCCAGCCGTACCCGATCAGACAGCCCCACCCACGGATGACCCATGCCTGACCCATGCCCGGCCACGAGCACCACCCCACGGTCTCACCGGACACCCCCGCCAACTCCACCATTCAAACAACGGCATTGGCCCGGCACCTCGAAGTGGAACAAGATCGAACACCGGCTGTTCTCCCACATCACCATGAACTGGCGCGGCAGACCTCTGACCAGCCATGAAGTCATGCTCCAGACCATCGCCGCGACCACCAGCCGCACTGGCCTCACCGTCCATGCCGAACTAGACATCGGTGAGTACCCCACCGGCATCCGCGTCAGCGACGACGAGATCGCTGCCCTGCCCATCACTCGCCATCGCTTCCACGGCGACTGGAACTACACCCTGCACCCCCAGCGTCCGGTGGACGCGGCGACCACCGGCAGCACACCGGACGAGGGGCTGGCGGACAGACCGACTCGCCTCACGCGGCGTTCGCTCCAGGACCCGGAACTGACCGGGATGACCCGCCGGCAGCTCAGCGAGCTCATCGACTCGTTGATCCCAGCGATGGAGGTTCAACGCGAGCAAGTGCTTCGCACACGTCGAGGCCACGAGCGCCTGGTGGCCCCTGGTGCAGGTGCCAAAGCCAAGCTCACCTCAGCCGACCGGGTCCTGGTCACCGTGCTCCACCTGCGAAAACTCGCGACCATGGACCTCTTGGGCCAGCTCTTCGACACCACCGCCATGACCATCAGCCGCGCAGTGAAAGACGTCCGCCCGCTCCTGGAAGCTCATGGTGTTCATCTCCCCGCATCAACAGCCCGTTTCCGCACACGGGAAGACGTCGCCAGGTTCCTCGACCCCGACAAATCCAAGATCAAACCGACGTGTTGATTCCCGGCAAGCCCTAAGAGCTTGTAACACGATCTTGTTGGTGGCATTGGTGAGGTACGGAGTGCCGGTCGGATGCGGCTGGGATGATTGCGGGCATGACATTGGACTGGTCCCGTCTGAAGCACGCCTATGGATCCGCGTCCGACCTGCCACGGCTCTTTGACGAGATCGGTAATCCCGAGCTGGCTGACGAGGCGTGGGAGGAGCTGTGGGCTTCTCTCTACCACCAGGGGTCGGTGTATCCAGCCAGCTTTGCCGCCCTGCCCGTTCTTACAGACATCGCTACCGGTCGCAAACCGGGCGGTCGCTGGCCGGCCCTTGGGCTGGCTGGCCGCATCGTCGTCCACGAGCAACAGCTTCACGAGCCCGGTTACGTCCAGACGCGCTACCCGGCTGCGATCAACGAGCTGCACCAGTTGACCCAGAACGTCGTGATGACAAGGCCTTTCGAGGGCGATGTAGACGACTTTCTGTACTGGCTGGAGCACCTCCTGGCATTTGAGGGCGTACCCGTATGGAGGCACAGCCTGCGCCGCGAGGAACACCCCGTGGTGTGCCCCTCTTGCACATCGAGCTTGGAGATCGACCTCTCCCACAAGCCCCCAGGCACTCGCCGGCGGGACCCGAACGCGCGCTTTCGGGTTGTCGGCCGCGAGGGACCCATACTCACCGGGATCCGCCCGGCAGCCCCCACGGACCTGCCGCCTCTGGCGTCTCGGCTGCACGGTGTGGCCGTCAGAGCCGGGCAGCCGGCAACCGCAGAGCATCTGCCCCACCTGTTTGGATCCACGACGTGCCCCGACTGTGCTTCAGACTTCTCGGTGCAGGACCAGGTCGCAGCCTTCCAGGCATAGCAGTCCAGGAGCGCGTAAAAGGATCACGCGTGGGCCTTCTTGAGTCGTCTCCAGCAGATGAGGCTGGAAGCCAACGGGACGAAGGCGTCGTGGAGTTCGGTTCGGCGTTCCCAGCGGACGGCGAGGCGCTTGAACTGGTGGAGTAGAGCGAAGGTCTGCTCGACGACGTAGCGGAGTTTGCCCAGTCCCGTGATGTTCGGGGCGCCCTTGCGGGAGATGACCGGCAGGATCCGCCGCTTACGCAGCTCACGCCGGTTGAGGTTGGCGTCGTAGCCTTTGTCACCGAGAAGTGCGTCGGGGCGGCGCCGCGGACGGCCCATCCGTCCGGCCACAGGCGGAATGCCGTCCACGCACGCGCGGGTCCAGTCGAGTTCGCCGGCCGCGTTGAGTGCGGCGAGCAGGATGCGGTGCAGCTGCTCGAAGACTCCAGCCTTCTGCCAGCGGTCAGGCGTCGCCAGCAGGTCTGTCCGGAGCCGAACCCCAGCTCCGGGGGCAAGAGTTGCCAGGCTAGGTCGTTGTGGAGCACGTACAAGATGCCTTGCAGACACAGCCGGTCCGCTACCGGCTGCGGGCCCGGCGCCTTCTCCGGCCATGGCGGCAGCAGCGGCCCGATCAGCGCTCACAACTCGTCGTCCACGACCCACGGCCGAGTACTCACACCTTCTTGAACGGCCGAATCGTCACTTCGGTCACGCCGGACCAGGGCACGGCACAAAATCGTGTTACGAGTTCTAATGGCGCGGAAACGCAGAAAGCCCCCGGACCGGTATCCCCGGCCGGGGGCTTTCTTCAAAATTTGTTCGGCGGCGTCCTACTCTCCCACAGGGTCCCCCCTGCAGTACCATCGGCGCTGTAAGGCTTAGCTTCCGGGTTCGGAATGTAACCGGGCGTTTCCCTCACGCTATAACCACCGAAACACTATGAAACTGTCAGCCGCACCACGCCGTGACCAGGCATGGGGCTGTTCGTGGTTTCAGAACCAACACAGTGGACGCGAGCAACTGAGGACAAGCCCTCGGCCTATTAGTACCGGTCACCTCCACACGTTACCGTGCTTCCAGATCCGGCCTATCAACCCAGTCGTCTACTGGGAGCCTTACCCCATCAAGTGGGTGGGAGTCCTCATCTCGAAGCAGGCTTCCCGCTTAGATGCTTTCAGCGGTTATCCCTCCCGAACGTAGCCAACCAGCCATGCCCTTGGCAGAACAACTGGCACACCAGAGGTTCGTCCGTCCCGGTCCTCTCGTACTAGGGACAGCCCTTCTCAAGACTCCTACGCGCACAGCGGATAGGGACCGAACTGTCTCACGACGTTCTAAACCCAGCTCGCGTACCGCTTTAATGGGCGAACAGCCCAACCCTTGGGACCGACTCCAGCCCCAGGATGCGACGAGCCGACATCGAGGTGCCAAACCATCCCGTCGATATGGACTCTTGGGGAAGATCAGCCTGTTATCCCCGGGGTACCTTTTATCCGTTGAGCGACGGCGCTTCCACAAGCCACCGCCGGATCACTAGTCCCGACTTTCGTCCCTGCTCGACCCGTCGGTCTCACAGTCAAGCTCCCTTGTGCACTTACACTCAACACCTGATTGCCAACCAGGCTGAGGGAACCTTTGGGCGCCTCCGTTACTCTTTAGGAGGCAACCGCCCCAGTTAAACTACCCATCAGACACTGTCCCTGATCCGGATCACGGACCCAGGTTAGACATCCAGCACGACCAGAGTGGTATTTCAACGACGACTCCACGAACACTGGCGTGCCCGCTTCAAAGTCTCCCACCTATCCTACACAAGCCGAACCGAACACCAATATCAAACTGTAGTAAAGGTCCCGGGGTCTTTCCGTCCTGCTGCGCGAAACGAGCATCTTTACTCGTAGTGCAATTTCACCGGGCCTATGGTTGAGACAGTCGAGAAGTCGTTACGCCATTCGTGCAGGTCGGAACTTACCCGACAAGGAATTTCGCTACCTTAGGATGGTTATAGTTACCACCGCCGTTTACTGGCGCTTAAGTTCTCAGCTTCGCCACCCCGAAGAGTGACTAACCGGTCCCCTTAACGTTCCAGCACCGGGCAGGCGTCAGTCCGTATACATCGCCTTACGGCTTCGCACGGACCTGTGTTTTTAGTAAACAGTCGCTTCTCGCTGGTCTCTGCGGCCACCCCCAGCTCGAGGAGCAAGTCCTCTCACCAGACGTGGCCCCCCTTCTCCCGAAGTTACGGGGGCATTTTGCCGAGTTCCTTAACCATAGTTCACCCGAACGCCTCGGTATTCTCTACCTGACCACCTGAGTCGGTTTAGGGTACGGGCCGCCATGAAACTCGCTAGAGGCTTTTCTCGACAGCATAGGATCATCCACTTCACCACAATCGGCTCGGCATCAGGTCTCAGACTATGTGCCAGGCGGATTTACCTACCTGACGTCCTACACCCTTACCCCGGGACAACCACCGCCCGGGATGGACTACCTTCCTGCGTCACCCCATCACTCACCTACTGCAAGTCTGGTTCGTCGGCTCCACCACTCCCCTTTGCCCGAAGGCTCCAGGGCGGCTTCACGGACTTAGCATCGCCTGGTTCAATGTTTGACGCTTCACAGCGGGTACCGGAATATCAACCGGTTATCCATCGACTACGCCTGTCGGCCTCGCCTTAGGTCCCGACTTACCCTGGGCAGATCAGCTTGACCCAGGAACCCTTAGTCAATCGGCGCACACGTTTCTCACGTGTGAATCGCTACTCATGCCTGCATTCTCACTCGTGAACCGTCCACCACTGCCTTCCGGCGCGGCTTCACCCGGCACACGACGCTCCCCTACCCATCACAGCAGGCGTTGGCCCTATATGCTGCAATGACACGACTTCGGCGGTACGCTTGAGCCCCGCTACATTGTCGGCGCGGAATCACTAGACCAGTGAGCTATTACGCACTCTTTCAAGGGTGGCTGCTTCTAAGCCAACCTCCTGGTTGTCTCTGCGACTCCACATCCTTTCCCACTTAGCGTACGCTTAGGGGCCTTAGTCGATGCTCTGGGCTGTTTCCCTCTCGACCATGGAGCTTATCCCCCACAGTCTCACTGCCGCGCTCTCACTTACCGGCATTCGGAGTTTGGCTAAGGTCAGTAACCCGGTAGGGCCCATCGCCTATCCAGTGCTCTACCTCCGGCAAGAAACACACGACGCTGCACCTAAATGCATTTCGGGGAGAACCAGCTATCACGGAGTTTGATTGGCCTTTCACCCCTAACCACAGGTCATCCCCCAGGTTTTCAACCCTGGTGGGTTCGGTCCTCCACGAAGTCTTACCTCCGCTTCAACCTGCCCATGGCTAGATCACTCCGCTTCGGGTCTTGAGCGCGCTACTATACCGCCCTATTCGGACTCGCTTTCGCTACGGCTTCCCCACACGGGTTAACCTCGCAACACACCGCAAACTCGCAGGCTCATTCTTCAAAAGGCACGCAGTCACGAGACACCAGCAAGCTGATGTCCGACGCTCCCACGGCTTGTAGGCACACGGTTTCAGGTACTATTTCACTCCCCTCCCGGGGTACTTTTCACCATTCCCTCACGGTACTATCCGCTATCGGTCACCAGGGAATATTTAGGCTTAGCGGGTGGTCCCGCCAGATTCACACGGGATTTCTCGGGCCCCGTGCTACTTGGGTGTCTCTCAAACGAGCCGCTGACGTTTCGACTACGGGGGTCTTACCCTCTACGCCGGACCTTTCGCATGTCCTTCGTCTACATCAACGGTTTCTGACTCGCCTCACAGCCGGCAGACTGTGAAAGAGAGATCCCACAACCCCGTACACGCAACCCCTGCCGGGTCTCACACGTATACGGTTTAGCCTCATCCGGTTTCGCTCGCCACTACTCCCGGAATCACGGTTGTTTTCTCTTCCTGCGGGTACTGAGATGTTTCACTTCCCCGCGTTCCCTCCACATACCCTATGTGTTCAGGTATGGGTGACAGCCCATGACGACTGCCGGGTTTCCCCATTCGGAAACCCCCGGATCAAAGCCTGGTTGACGACTCCCCGGGGACTATCGTGGCCTCCCACGTCCTTCATCGGTTCCTGGTGCCAAGGCATCCACCGTGCGCCCTTAAAAACTTGGCCACAGATGCTCGCGTCCACTGTGCAGTTCTCAAACAACGACCAGCCACCCATCACCCCCGGTACAAACCGGAGTTCACTGGGGCCGGCTTCCGAAGCACAACCTCACGGCCGTTACTTCAGACACCCAACAGCGTGCCCGACACGATCAGTTGATGAGCTTCGCGTTCCACGCCGAAGCAGTACTAACGCTCTCATCCATACTGAACCGTGCCGAATAATCAACGTTCCACCCATGAGCAACCAGCATCAGACATTCGCCGATGTACTGGCCTCTGGACTGCCGAGGCAGCCTAGAAGTGCTCCTTAGAAAGGAGGTGATCCAGCCGCACCTTCCGGTACGGCTACCTTGTTACGACTTCGTCCCAATCGCCAGTCCCACCTTCGACAGCTCCCTCCCACAAGGGGTTGGGCCACCGGCTTCGGGTGTTACCGACTTTCGTGACGTGACGGGCGGTGTGTACAAGGCCCGGGAACGTATTCACCGCAGCAATGCTGATCTGCGATTACTAGCAACTCCGACTTCATGGGGTCGAGTTGCAGACCCCAATCCGAACTGAGACCGGCTTTTTGAGATTCGCTCCACCTCGCGGTATCGCAGCTCATTGTACCGGCCATTGTAGCACGTGTGCAGCCCAAGACATAAGGGGCATGATGACTTGACGTCGTCCCCACCTTCCTCCGAGTTGACCCCGGCGGTCTCCTGTGAGTCCCCATCACCCCGAAGGGCATGCTGGCAACACAGGACAAGGGTTGCGCTCGTTGCGGGACTTAACCCAACATCTCACGACACGAGCTGACGACAGCCATGCACCACCTGTACACCGACCACAAGGGGGCGCCTGTCTCCAGACGTTTCCGGTGTATGTCAAGCCTTGGTAAGGTTCTTCGCGTTGCGTCGAATTAAGCCACATGCTCCGCTGCTTGTGCGGGCCCCCGTCAATTCCTTTGAGTTTTAGCCTTGCGGCCGTACTCCCCAGGCGGGGAACTTAATGCGTTAGCTGCGGCACCGACGACGTGGAATGTCGCCAACACCTAGTTCCCACCGTTTACGGCGTGGACTACCAGGGTATCTAATCCTGTTCGCTCCCCACGCTTTCGCTCCTCAGCGTCAGTAATGGCCCAGAGATCCGCCTTCGCCACCGGTGTTCCTCCTGATATCTGCGCATTTCACCGCTACACCAGGAATTCCGATCTCCCCTACCACACTCTAGCTAGCCCGTATCGAATGCAGACCCGGGGTTAAGCCCCGGGCTTTCACACCCGACGTGACAAGCCGCCTACGAGCTCTTTACGCCCAATAATTCCGGACAACGCTTGCGCCCTACGTATTACCGCGGCTGCTGGCACGTAGTTAGCCGGCGCTTCTTCTGCAGGTACCGTCACTTTCGCTTCTTCCCTGCTGAAAGAGGTTTACAACCCGAAGGCCGTCATCCCTCACGCGGCGTCGCTGCATCAGGCTTTCGCCCATTGTGCAATATTCCCCACTGCTGCCTCCCGTAGGAGTCTGGGCCGTGTCTCAGTCCCAGTGTGGCCGGTCGCCCTCTCAGGCCGGCTACCCGTCGTCGCCTTGGTAAGCCATTACCTCACCAACAAGCTGATAGGCCGCGGGCTCATCCTTCACCGCCGGAGCTTTCGACCCTCACAGATGCCTGCGAGAGTGATATCCGGTATTAGACCCCGTTTCCAGGGCTTGTCCCAGAGTGAAGGGCAGATTGCCCACGTGTTACTCACCCGTTCGCCACTAATCCCCACCGAAGTGGTTCATCGTTCGACTTGCATGTGTTAAGCACGCCGCCAGCGTTCGTCCTGAGCCAGGATCAAACTCTCCGTGAATGTTTTCCCGTAATCGGGATGAACACCACGAGAGCGGAACAGCCAGGCGGAATAAGCCCGGCCGTTCACAGCGTCCTCGCTGTGTTTTTTCAAAGGAACCTCGCCCCAGCAGATGCTGGAGACGGGGTATCAACATATCTGGCGTTGATTTTTGGCACGCTGTTGAGTTCTCAAGGAACGGACGCTTCCTTTGTACTCACCCTCTCGGGCTTTCCTCCGGGCGCTTCCCTTCGGTCTTGCGTTTCCGACTCTATCAGATCTTTTTCCGATCCGATTTCCTCGGCGCTTTCCAGGTTTCCGCTTTCGCGTTTCCCTTTCCGGCGGTCCCGACTCTATCAGATCCTTTCGGGCCTGACCCCCAGTCAGCGGGGCTTGTCTTCGCGGCTGTTGGGCCGTTCCGACGAGTGAGACTTTAGCGGATTCCCTGCTCCCGAGCTAATCGGGGGCTGCGTTCTCTCGAACGCGGATTCCTCATTCCGTAAATACGCATGCCAATGAAACGACGGCAGACAGATCGACTGTCGTCGAATGGTGGTTGGTACTTGCGGAGTGGCTGTCCGGGGACCGACCGAGGTCGGCGCTCACGTCGGACAACTCGGAGAACAGTACGGACCGGGCCGGGGCGTGTCAACTTCACTCCGGGCGGCACGCTCGGGGCGTAGTCTGGGTCGCATGACGACGCGTACGTGCACCCAGCTGTGGTGGGCCGCCTGACGGCGGCCGTAGTCACGTATGCACTCAACGGCCGCCGCCTCGGCGGCCGTTCTCGTATCTCCCTCCAGAGCTCCTGAGGGTCGGCCGTCCGGGACGGCGGTCTCGACCAGGAGGTAGAGAGATGACGCGGGTCTTCAGTGGGGTCAAGCCGACGGGGCATCTGACGCTGGGGAACTACCTGGGAGCCATGCGGCGGTGGGCTGCCGTCGATCAGCACCAGGCCGACGCGCTGTTCTGCATCGTCGATCTGCACGCGCTGACCGTGGATCATGATCCGGCGCGGGTGCGTCGGCTCAGTCGGCAGGCGGCGACGTTGCTGCTGGCGGCGGGGCTTGATCCGGAGCTGTGCACCGTGTTCGTACAGAGTCATGTGGATGAGCACGCGCGGCTGTCGTATGTGCTGGAGTGCGTGGCCACGGACGGCGAGATGCGGCGGATGATCCAGTACAAGGAGAAGGCCGCGCGGGAGCGGGAGCGGGGCGGGAGTGTGCGGCTGTCGCTGCTGACGTACCCCGTGCTGATGGCGGCGGACATCCTTGCGTACGGGACCGATGAGGTGCCGGTCGGGGACGACCAGACGCAGCATGTGGAACTCGCGCGGGATCTCGCGGTGCGGTTCAACCAGCGGTACGGGCACACGTTCGTGGTGCCTCGGGCCACGCCTCCGCAGGTCGCGGCCCGGGTCATGAACTTGCAGGATCCTGCCTCGAAGATGGGCAAGAGCGACGACTCCGGACCGGGGATCGTCTATCTGCTCGACGAGCCGGATGTGGTGCGGAAGAAGGTCATGCGGGCCGTGACCGACAGCGGGCGGGAGGTCGTGTACGACCGGGCCGCGCAGCCGGGGGTGGCGAATCTGCTGGAGATCCTGGCTGCCTGTACGGGTGGGAACCCATCGGAGCTGAGCGGTGTATATGAATCGTACGGCGCTTTGAAATCAGCCACCGCGGAGGCCGTGGTCGAGGTTCTCAGGCCCGTGCAGGAGAGGCACAGGGAGCTGTGCGCGGATCCTGGCTATGTGGAGGGGGTGCTGCGGGATGGTGCGGAGAGGGCTCGGGCGATGGCCCGGCCGACCGTGGATGCCGCGTATCGGGCGATCGGGTTGCTGCCGGCGGCTGCGCCTGCGGATATCGCGGTGACTGCTTAGCGGGGTGCGCCGGCCCGCCCCCTGAGGCAGGGGGCGGGCGGGGCGTCAGGCGTTGTTGCCGGAGGCCAGTGCGCGGCTGCGGTCGCGGGCGGCTTCTAGGGCGGCGATGAGGGCGGCTCGTACGCCGTGGTTCTCGAGTTCGCGGATGGCGTTGATGGTGGTGCCGGCGGGGGATGTCACGTTCTCGCGCAGCTTGACGGGGTGTTCGCCGCTGTCGCGGAGCATCGTCGCGGCGCCGATCGCGGACTGGACGATCAGGTCGTGGGCCTTGTCGCGGGGCAGGCCGAGGAGGATGCCGGCGTCGGTCATGGCTTCGACCAGGTAGAAGAAGTACGCCGGGCCTGAGCCGGAGAGAGCGGTGCAGGCGTCCTGCTGGCCCTCGGGGACGCGGAGCGTCTTGCCTACGGCGCCGAAGATCTCTTCGGCGTGGGCGAGGTCGGCTTCGCTGGCGTGGCTGCCGGCGGAGATGACGGACATGGCCTCGTCGACGAGGGCGGGCGTGTTCGTCATGACGCGGACGACCGGGGTGCCGGCGGCGAGGCGGGACTCGAAGAAGGAGGTGGGGATGCCTGCGGCTCCGCTGATGACCAGGCGGTCGGCGGGGACGTGCGGGGCGAGTTCGTCGAGGAGGGTGCCCATGTCCTGCGGCTTGACCGTGAGGATCAGGGTGTCGGCGGACTTGGCGGCTTCCGCGTTGGTGACCGGGGTGACTCCGTAGCGGGTGCGGAGTTCTTCGGCTCGTTCCGCGCGGCGGGCCGTCACCAGGAGGTCGGCCGGTGCCCAGCCGCCACGGATCATTCCGCTGAGCAGGGCTTCGCCGATCTTGCCGGTGCCGAGGACTGCGACTTTCTGGGTCATGGCTGGGGTGCCCTCCGGGGGTTGCGTCGTCCGGGTTCATCCTCGCACCGGGCGCGCCCCTTCGAGGGGCGTGTCCGGTGGGCGGACGGGCGGTCGTGCTGTCCGCCGGGCCGGCCCCGCGGCGGTCATGCCGTCCTGCGTCGCAGGGTCGCCGCTCCCAGACCCAGGACCAGCAGGGCACAGCCCGCCACGATCAGGGCGTCGCGGACGAAGTTGGCGGTCATGTCGGTGTGCTTGAGGACCTCGTTCATGCCGTCGACCGCATAGGACATGGGGAGGACATTGGAGATGGCTTCGAGGGCGGGGTGCATGTTGTCGCGGGGTGTGAAGAGGCCGCAGAGGAGGAGCTGGGGGAAGATCACGGCCGGCATGAACTGGACGGCCTGGAATTCGGAGGCCGCGAAGGCCGAGACGAAGAGACCGAGCGCGGTGCCGAGCAGGGCATCGAGGAGGGCCACGAGCAGGAGCAGCCAGGGGCTGCCGGTGACGTCCAGGCCGAGGACCCAGAGGGCGAGTCCGGTCGCCAGGGCGGACTGGATGATCGCGAGGGTGCCGAAGGCGAGGGCGTAGCCGGCGATCAGGTCGCCCTTGCCGAGGGGCATGGCGAGGAGGCGTTCGAGGGTGCCGGAGGTGCGTTCGCGCAGGGTGGCGATGGAAGTGACCAGGAACATCGTGATCAGCGGGAAGATCCCTAGGAGGGAGGCTCCGATGTTGTCGAAGGTGCGCGGGCTGCCGTCGAAGACGTAGCGCAGCAGGAACAGCATCACGCAGGGGACGAGGAGCATCAGCGCGATGGTGCGCGGGTCGTGGCCGAGCTGGCGCAGGACCCGGGCGGCGGTGGCGGTCGTGCGGGCCAGGTTCAGGGCGCCGGTGGGGGCGGGCAGGAGCGTCGTGGTCGGGCTCGTCGCGGTGGTCATCGCGTGGTCTCCTTCGCGCGGGCGGCCGCGGTCGCCTCGTCGACCAGGTGCAGGAAGGCCGCTTCGACCGTCTCGGAGTGCGTACGGGTGCGGAGGGCGTCCGGGGTGTCGTCGGCGAGGATCCGGCCCTCGCGCATGAGGAGGAGGCGGTGGCAGCGCTCGGCCTCGTCCATGACGTGGGAGGAGATGAGGAGGGTGGCGCCGCGGGAGGCGGCGATGTCGTGGAAGAGGTTCCAGAGGTCGCGGCGCAGGACCGGGTCGAGGCCGACCGTCGGTTCGTCCAGGACGAGGAGTTCGGGGGTGCCGAGGAGGGCGACCGCAAGGGAGACGCGGCTGCGCTGGCCGCCGGAGAGGTTGCCTGCCAGGGCGTCGGCGTGGCTGGTGAGGTCGACGTCGGCGAGGACGCGGTCGACATCGTGACGCCGGTCGGCGGCCGTGTGGCCCGGGGCGAGGATCGCGGCGAAGTAGGTGAGGTTCTGGCGGATGGTCAGGTCGTCGTAGACGGAGGGAGCTTGGGTGACGTAGCCGATGCGGGTGCGCAGGGTGGGGTGGCCGGCGGGGCGGCCGAGGACATCGAGGGTGCCGGTGACCTTGGCCTGGGTGCCGACGATGGCCCGCATGAGGGTCGTCTTGCCGCAGCCGGACGGGCCGAGCAGGCCGGTGATCTGGCCGCGCGGGACGGTGAAGTCGAGTGCGCGGAGTACCTGGCGGGTGCCGCGTCGGACGTTCAGGGTCTCGGCTCGGATGGCGGTCTCATCGGGGGGATCGGATCGGGTGGACGAATAATTCATCATGCGATGAATAATCCTCCGGCGGGAGGGCAGCGTCAAGCGGCTAGGGCGACTGGTTCGCCGTGGCGACATGGTTCGCCCGCCCTCACCGGCTCGGGGCGGAGGGCGGGTGTGTGGAGGGAGCGGCGGCGCTCGGTGGCCGGCGGTCTGTGGTCTGGAGGAGCGAGGGGCGTTCTGGAGGGGGAAGGGAGGTCAGGAGGTGGTGGCGACCAGGAGGTCCACGTCGTAGGTCTCTTCGATCAGTCCGTCCGGGAAGGAGTTGAGGAGGATCTGCTTCTCCTCGGCGAGGAAGGCGGTGCTCGCCTCGGTGCCGTGGACGAGGAAGATCGAGTGGCTGCCGAGGTTGGCCAGGTGGGCGTCGACGGGGACGCGGCGGCTCCAGCGGACTTTGCGGCGGGTGAAGTCGAGGCGGCCGGTGGGGTCGGTCAGGGCGGCTCGGGCGCCACTGCCGTTCTGTTCGACGACGGGATGGTTGCCGAAGCGGCGTTCGATGCGGCGTGCCTGCTCGGTGTGCCAGGGGATGTCGAGCGGGGTGGTGTTCCACCAGAGGGCCAGCGCGCCGCCGGGGCGCAGTACGCGGAGGACCTCCGGCGCCGAGTGGGCGGGGTCGGTCCAGTGCCAGGCCTGGGCGTAGGTGACGAAGTCGGCGGAGGCGGTGGCCAGGGGGAGGGCGTTGCCGTTGCCGCGGACGATCGGTATGTCGGGGTGGCTGAGGCGGAACTGGGCTGCCATGCCGTCGCCCGGCTCCACGGCCAGGACGTCGGCGCCGCGTCGGCGTAGGAGGGCGGTGGCGATGCCGGTGCCCGCGCCGACGTCGATGACGCGCGCGCCGGTGAGGGGGCGGTCGGCGAGTTCCTCGATCGCGTCGAAGAGAGCGGGTGGGTAGGAGGGGCGATTCGCGGCGTATTGGGCTGCGGCAGCGTTGAAGGAGCGGGCGCGGTCGGCGGGGGAAGGGGCCGTCATACGGCCATGGTGGCCTTGGTTGGTGCGGTGTGCACCGAGTTTCGCGGCTCCCGGTGGGGCGCTGTCGGTGGGGAGTCGGGCGGGCGCGACTCCCGGCGCGGATAGTGGGGTGGGCGCCGAGCCGTGCATAGGCCGGGCCACCCCGGGCCGGGTGTCGGCGTGGGCCGGGCCAACCGGCCCGAGTGTCGGCGTGGGCCGGGCCAACCGGCCCGAGTGTCGGCGTGGGCCGGGCCACCCCGGGCCGGGTGTCGGCGTGGGCCGGGCCAACCGGCCCGAGTGTCGGCGTGGGCCGGGCCAACCGGCCCGAGTGTCGGCGTGGGCCGGGCCACCCCGGGCCGGGTGTCGGCGTGGGCCGGGCCAACCGGCCCGAGTGTCGGCGTGGGCCGGGCCAACACGGGCCGAGTGTCGGCGGGGGCCGGGCCAACACGGGCCGGGTGCCGCGGAGGACGGGCAGTAACGTGCCCGGTCAGGCCGTGGAGGGCCTCGGCGCGGGCGCCTCTGGCTCTGCGCGGCGGCGCCTCCGGCTATGCGCGGCGGCGCTTCTTCGCTGGGTTGCCTGTGCGGCGGGTCGTGCGGCTCTCGTGTTGTTTGCGGGCCGTCTCGTATTCCTCGCGGTGGAGGTTCTCGCCGGGGGCCTCGGTGAGGGAGCGGAAGAAGTAGGCGAGGAGTGAGCCGACGAAGCCGATGGCCAGGAGGCCACGGAGGGAGGCCTGACGGTCGGGGTCGGGGCGTTTGCTGAAGCCGTCCCAGGTGTGGCGGTAGGCGAGCGCGCTGCAGACCGCGAACATCACGACCATGAGGAGGGTGACGAAGCTGCCGGTGTCGGCGAGTTGGAGCCCCTCGTAGGCGAAGCGCAGCACCAGGCAGGAGGCGGCCGCGGTGGTGAGGGAGCCGACGGCCACCGCGATGCGGCGGGTGGTGTAGCCGTTGTCGTGGTCGACCCAGGTCGTGCCGAAGAAGCGGAGGGGCTCGGGGCGGGGGCCCGTGGAGCCCGCGGGGGTGTCCGGGGGGCCGTTCGTCTCGCTCACGCGTCGATTATGGCTCCGGTGTGGCCGCGGGCTCCGTACGGGTTCCGGCGAACCGTGACCCGGATCGGATCAGTCGGATCAGAAGGAGCAGCGCGGGCGGACGTAGCCGTCGCTGCCCGTGTTCACATAGGCGTCCGAGACGAACTCACCGTCGTCGATGTTGTCCCAGATGTTCGACGTGCCGTACGGACCGGCCACGTTCGTGCCGGGCGTCTGGCAGAAGATCGGGATCATGGCGCCCTCGGGCAGGACGCGGACGACGGCGTAGCCGGTGCCGGGGCCCCTGCGGACGTTCAGGCGGACGCCCGGTGCGACCGAGTAGTAGCGCACCGCCGAGGTGGTGGCGGCCATGGTCGTGGCCTCGGCGGTCGTAGTCGCCGTGGTCGTCGCCGTCATCGTCGCGACGGCCTCGTCCTCGCCGACGCCCCCGACTGCTGCGGCTCTTTCGACCTCTTCGACGCGATCTGCAGACATGGCAAACCCTCCCCCGTTGATCCCCATGACAGCCATGGGGCCCCGTTGATTCCCCTAAATCACGCCACGTACACATGTGCGTGTTTGGAACACGGAGGCTAGCAAGCCGCCTCTGTCTCGCACGAGTCATCGACTAGGCTCCGTGCGTCGCGCGCGCGGACGAACAGCACGGGGGTGGTCCCATGGCGCCACAGCAGGACGCCGGAGCGGGCGCGGAAGCGGAACTTCCCGAGTACGCCGGTCACTACCTCCTGGAGTCGCATCTGGGGGCCGGCGGCATGGGCGTCGTCCATCTGGCCCGGAGCACCTCGGGCATGCAGCTCGCGGTGAAGGTCGTGCACGCCGAGTTCGCCAGGGATCCCGAGTTCAGGGGGCGTTTCCGGCAGGAGGTGGGGGCGGCGCGCAGGGTGAGCGGGGCCTTCACCGCGCCGGTCGTGGACGCCGATCCGGAGGCCGAACGGCCCTGGATGGCCACGCTGTTCATCCCCGGGCCGACCCTCTCCGACCAGGTGAAGCGGAACGGCCCGATGGAGCCCGCGCAGTTGCGGCGGCTGATGGCCGGGCTGGCGGAGGCGCTGCGCGACATCCACCGGGTCGGCGTCGTGCACCGGGACCTGAAGCCGAGCAATGTGCTGCTCGCCGACGACGGGCCGAAGGTCATCGACTTCGGCATCTCTCGGCCAAAGGACAGCGAACTGCGGACCGAGACGGGGAAGTTGATCGGCACACCGCCGTTCATGGCACCCGAGCAGTTCCGGCGGCCCCGGGAGGTCGGGCCCGCCGCCGACATCTTCGCGCTCGGGTCGGTCATGGTGCATGCGGCGACGGGGCGGGGGCCGTTCGACTCGGACAGCCCGTACGTCGTCGCCTACCAGGTCGTCCATGACGAGCCGGACCTGACCGGCGTACCGGAGAACCTCGCCCCGCTCATCGTGCGCTGTCTCGCCAAGGAGCCCGAGGACCGGCCCACGCCCGACGAGTTGATGCGGGAACTGCGGTCGGTGGCGGCGTCGTACGACACTCAGGCGTTCATACCGGCGCAGCGGACCACCCAGGAGCCGCCCGCGCCGGACGCCGAGTCAACGGCCGAAGCGAAGGCCGAGCAGAAGGTCGAGCGGAAAGCCGAGCGGGGAGCCGAGCCGGATCCGGGTGCCGGGGAGAAGGCCGAACAGCCGCGCGGCAGACGCCGGAGAAGGCTGGCCCTCGGGGCCGGGGCCGTCGCTCTCGCCTCGGTCGCCGCACTGGTCTCCGTTCAGCTTCTCGCCGGTGCGGACCCCACGCCGGACCCCGCGAGCCCGCGGACCACGGCGGCCGGGTTCAGCGGATGGGCGACACCGGCGCCCAAGGAGGGCACCCCACAGTGTTCCCACGGGGCGGGGAAGGTGGTGTGCGCCCAGAGCGGGCTCGTCTTCGCGCTCGACCCGCCGGACGGCCGGCTGTTGTGGCGGCACCCCGTCGACACGTCGGAGGCGAGTGGACCGCCTGCGGTGGCGGGCGGCCTCGTGCACCCGTGGTCCGGGCAGGGCCGGCGACTGGAGGCGCTCGATCCGGCTACGGGCAAGGCGCGTTGGCAGCAGAGCGTGCCCGCGTACACCGATTCGGTGGCCGCGGGAGGCATGCTGCTGCTCACCGGCGCCGACGGCACGGTCACCGGCGTGGACGGCGCTTCGGGCGACACGAAATGGAGCCGCCGCGTACCGGGCCACCAGGCGCCGGACGTGGTCTCGTTCGCCGGGGATCCGCTGGCGTACACGACGAGCACGTCCGTCGACGGGTCGAGCACACGGGTCACCGCGCTGGACCCGGCCACGGGTGATGCGCGCTGGGACGCCCGGCTGAAGGGGACGCTGAAGCCTGTCGGCACGGCGGACGGGTCGGTCTTCTTCGTCTCCATCGAGGGGGTCTACAGCGACGCGCAAGCCGTGGTCCGCTACTCCCCCGCCGAACGGACCTCGCGGCGGGTGCCGCTGCCGCTCCCGCTCTCGCGTGCGCACGGCGCCGTACGCGGGAACGTCGCTTACCTCGTGGGCGGCGACGGAACGCTGATCGCCGTCGACATGGAGGCGCGCAAGCAGCTCTGGAGCCTGGAGACGTCCGTATTGCGCACGTCGTCGCCCGTCACGGACGGCCGGCATGTGTACGTCACCGCTCCCGACGGCCGGCTGCTCGCCGTGGACGCCGGCGACGGGCGGCTCCTCGGTCAGACGCCGCCACGGCTCGGCGCGAGTTCGGACCAGGTGGCGTCCGATCTGCCCGAGCCCGTGCTCGCCGACGGTCGCGTCTACGCCGCCGCTCCCGACGGCAGCGTCTTCGCTGTCGACGCCCGCGATCCGTCGGCCTGGTGACAGACGAAGGGGCCGCCTCCTGAGGAGGCGGCCCCTTCGAGCTGTACGTCAGCGTTACGTGCGTCAGCGATGCATACGTGCACGAGCCGTACGTCCGCGATACACGCGTCAGCCCAGCTTGGACACGTCCCGGACCGCGCCCTTGTCCGCGCTGGTCGCCATCGCCGCGTAGGCCCGCAGCGCCGCCGACACCTTCCGCTCGCGGCCCTTCGGGGCGTACGCCCCGTTCAACGCCTGCTCACGGCGGGCGAGTTCCGCGTCGTCGACCAGCAACTCGATCGAGCGATTCGGGATGTCGATGCGGATACGGTCGCCGTCCTCGACGAGGGCGATCGTGCCCCCGGACGCGGCCTCCGGGGAGGCGTGGCCGATCGACAGACCGGACGTGCCGCCGGAGAAACGGCCGTCGGTGATCAGGGCGCAGGTCTTGCCGAGGCCGCGGCCCTTGAGGAAGGACGTCGGGTAGAGCATCTCCTGCATGCCGGGGCCGCCCTTGGGACCCTCGTACCGGATGACGACGACATCACCATCCGTCACCTGCTTGTTGAGGATCTTCTCGACGGCCTGTTCCTGCGACTCGCAGACGACAGCGGGCCCCTCGAAGGTCCAGATGGACTCGTCGACACCGGCCGTCTTCACGACGCACCCGTCGACGGCGAGGTTGCCCTTGAGGACCGCGAGGCCGCCGTCCTTGGAGTACGCGTGCTCGGCGCTGCGGATGCAGCCGCCCTCGGCGTCCTCGTCGAGGGCCTCCCAGCGCTCGGACTGCGAGAAGGCCTCGGCCGACCGGACACAGCCCGGGGCCGCGTGCCACAGCTCGACCGCCTCCGGCGAGGGCGAGCCGCCCCGCACGTCCCAGGTCTTCAGCCAGTCCCCCAGGGAGGGGCTGTGGACGGCGTGCACGTCCTCGTTCAGCAGCCCGGCGCGGTGCAGCTCGCCCAGCAGGGCCGGGATGCCGCCGGCGCGGTGCACGTCCTCCATGTAGTACGTGCGGTTCTTGGCGACGTTCGGAGCGACCTTCGCCAGGCAGGGGACCCGGCGGGAGACCGCGTCGATCTCGTTCAGGCCGAACGGGACGCCCGCCTCCTGGGCGGCGGCCAGCAGGTGCAGGATCGTGTTGGTGGAGCCGCCCATCGCGATGTCGAGGGCCATGGCGTTCTCGAAGGCCGCGAAGGTGGCGACGTTGCGCGGCAGGACCGTCTCGTCGTCCTGCTCGTAGTAGCGGCGGGTGATGTCCATCACCGTGCGGGCCGCGTCCTCGTACAGGGCCTTGCGGGCCGTGTGAGTGGCGAGGACCGAGCCGTTGCCGGGCAGGGACAGGCCGATGGCCTCGGTCAGGCAGTTCATCGAGTTGGCGGTGAACATGCCGGAACAGGAGCCGCAGGTCGGACAGGCGTTCTCCTCGATACGGAGGATGTCCTCGTCCGAGATCTTGTCGTTCACCGCGTCGGAGATCGCGTCGACCAGGTCGAGCGTACGAACGGTGCCGTCGACCAGCGTGGCGCGGCCGGACTCCATCGGGCCGCCGGAGACGAAGACGGCGGGGATGTTGAGCCGCAGGGCGGCGTTCAGCATGCCCGGGGTGATCTTGTCGCAGTTGGAGATGCAGATCAGGGCGTCGGCACAGTGGGCCTCGACCATGTACTCCACGCTGTCCGCGATGAGATCGCGCGACGGCAGGGAGTAGAGCATCCCGCCGTGCCCCATCGCGATGCCGTCGTCGACGGCGATGGTGTTGAACTCACGCGGGATGCCGCCGGCCTCCCTGATCGCCTCGCTGACGATCCGGCCGACGGGCTGGAGGTGGGTGTGGCCGGGCACGAACTCGGTGAAGGAGTTCGCCACCGCAATGATCGGCTTCCGGCCGATGTCCGCACCGGGTACACCGGAGGCGCGCATAAGGGCGCGGGCGCCCGCCATGTTGCGACCGTGGGTGACTGTGCGGGACCTCAGCTCGGGCATCGTCGCTCGCTCCTTCAGGGACTGCAGAGACTGCGATCAGAGACTTCTGACTGCTAACGAGCGTACGCCGGTCATCCAGAGGTCGGGACGAGGTGTCCGTAATACGGGACGAATGTCTCGCGGAACAGCTACCCGCAGGTCACCGACCGCCGAGAGACCCGGGACGTCACCGACCGCCGAGAGACCCGGGACGTCACCGACCGCCGAGAGACACCCGTCCGGCGGGGCACTGGTCGTCACCGACCGGTGAGATGCCCCTGCACCACGGGCGCCACCCGCCCGATGATCTGCTCCACGTCCACCGAGGCGATCGGCTCGATCTTGATGACGTACCGCATCATCGCGACCCCCACCAGCTGCGCGGCCGCCAGCTCGGCCCGCAGCTCCGCGTCCGGAGCGTCGATCTCACCGGCGATACGGCGGAGCAGCTGAGCGGAGACGAGCCGCCGGAACACGGCGGCCGCGGCGTCGTTGTTCACCGCGGACCGGACGATCGCGAGCAGCGGCTTACGGGTCACGGGGTTCTCCCAGAGCCCGAAGATCACGCGGGTCATCCGCTCCCCGGCATCGTCGAGGGGCCCTTCCAGCACCACGTCCCGCACCTTCAGGGCGGGCGCGAAGGCGACCTCCACCGACGCCTCGAAGACCTGCTCCTTGGTGCCGAAGTAGTGGTGCACGAGCGCCGAGTCCACGCCGGCCGCCTTGGCGATCCCGCGCACGGACGTCTTCTCGTAGCCCCGCTCCGAGAACTCCTCGCGGGCCGCGTCCAGGATCCGGTCGCGGGTGTCGGCGGATTCCGTACGAGGGGGCCGGCCCCGGCGTCGGGAGCTCACCCCGCCCGGTCCCGGGGTGGTGTCGGTCACGGCCGGGGCACCTTCACCGTGGAGGCCAGATGCAGCCGCGTGAAGGCGAGGGCCTCGGCGAGGTCGGCTTCGCGTTCGGCGCTGGACATCGCGCGTCGGGTGTTGACCTCGATGACGACATGCCCGTCGAACCCGGTGAGGGCGAGCCGCTCCAGCACCTCGGCGCAGGGCTGGTTGCCGCGGCCGGGGACGAGGTGCTCGTCCTTGGCCGACCCGCGCCCGTCGGCGAGATGGACGTGGCCGAGCCGGTCCCCCATGCGGTCGATCATCTGGAGGGCGTCGCTGCGGGCGGTCGCCGTATGACTGAGATCGATCGTGAAGTGCCGGTAGTCGTCCTTCGTCACGTCCCAGTCGGGGGCGTACGCGAGCATCTCGCGGTCGCGGTAGCGCCAGGGGTACATGTTCTCGACGGCGAACCGCACATCCGTCTCGTTCGCCATCCGCCAGATTCCCTCGACGAAGTCGCGGGCGTACTGGCGCTGCCAGCGGAACGGCGGGTGTACGACGACCGTGGTCGCCCCCAGCTTCTCGGCGGCCGCCTGGGCGCGCTGGAGCTTGGTCCACGGGTCGGTGGACCATACGCGCTGCGTGATCAGCAGACACGGGGCGTGGACGGCGAGGATCGGGATGCGGTGGTAGTCGCTCAGTCTGCGCAGGGCCTCCATGTCCTGGCTGACCGGGTCGGTCCACACCATGACCTCGACGCCGTCGTACCCGAGGCGCGCCGCGATCTCGAAGGCCGTCGCCGTCGACTCCGGATAGACCGAGGCCGTCGACAGGGCGACCTTCGCATCCGGGATGCGCACCACTGGTTCTGCCACGGGGACAGCGTACGGGGCGGCGCCGGACGTCGGGGAACCGATGGCTACGTGCCCGCCGTGAGGGTCTGCAATCGGCCAGGGGTGCGAACTGGGGATATGCCGGGGGTCGGTGTGGACACCGCGTGCGGTCGTGTGGCGGGGTTCACCTCGCCCCCGCCGTCCCCACCCGCCCCATCCCCAGGGGCTCCGCCCCTTCGAGCCCGCCAGAGGGCTCCGCCCCCTGGACCCCATCGGCCTGCGGCCTCGTCCTCAAACACCGGACGGGCTGGAGATGCCCGGACCGGCCCCAGGGAGGGGCCCTGGCGGAGCATCCCCCGTCACCCCACCGACAAGTGATCCAACTTCCGCAAGATCACACCCTCCCGCAACGCCCAAGGACAAACCTCCAGCGTCTCCACCCCGAACAGATCCATCGCCCCTTCAGCCACCAGCGCCCCCGCAAGCAGCTGCCCCGCGCGCCCCTCCGAGACCCCCGGCAGATCGGCCCGCTGGGCCACCGTCATCCCCGCCAGCCGCGGGACCCACGCCTCCAGGGACTCCCGCTTCAGCTCGCGCTGGGTGTACAGGCCCTCCGCGGAGCGGGCGGCGCCGGCGATGCGGGCCAGTTGTTTGAAGGTCTTGGACGTGGCGACGACGTGGTCCGGCGCCCCGAACCGGCTGAATTCGCCGACCGTGCGAGCGATCTGCGCGCGCACATGCCGGCGCAGCCCCCGTATGTCCTCCGGCTCCGGCGGATCCCCCGGCAGCCACCCCGCCGTGAGCCGCCCCGCCCCCAGCGGAAGCGACACCGCCGCGTCCGGCTCCTCGTCCATGCCGTACGCGATCTCCAGGGACCCGCCCCCGATGTCCAGCACGAGCAGCTTCCCGGCCGACCACCCGAACCAGCGCCGCGCGGCGAGGAAGGTCAGCCGAGCCTCCTCGGCGCCGGTGAGAACCTGCAGCTCAACACCGGTTTCGGTCTTCACGCGCGCGAGCACGTCATCGGCGTTGGTGGCCTCTCGCACCGCGGACGTCGCGAACGGCAGCACTTCCTCGACACCCTTGTCCTCGGCCGCCTGCAGCGCCTCGTGGACGACGCCGATCAGCCTGTCGACCCCCTCGGGACCGATGGCCCCGCTGTCGTCGAGCAGTTGGGCAAGGCGCAGCTCCGCCTTGTGCGAGTGCGCGGGCAACGGGCGCGCGCCCGGGTGCGCATCCACCACCAGCAGATGCACCGTGTTCGATCCCACGTCGAGGACACCGAGTCTCATGTACGGCACGCTACTGCCACCGCGTGATCCTCCGGCCCTCAAGGTCCTCGAAGCCGCTGGTCCGGACGCCGTACCCTGGACCCGTGCCAAAGACGAAAAAGGCGAAGGACGACAAGACGGCCAAATCAGCCAAGGGTTCTTCGCAGGCGAAGGCGGCCACGAAGTCGAAGAAGCCCAAGAAGGACTCCCCGGAAGCGGACGAGAAGGGGCTCGACTTCGCGCGCGCATGGGTGGAGTTCCCTGATCCGGCGGACGACGAGCAGGTCTTCCGGTGCGATCTGACATGGCTGACCTCCCGTTGGAACTGCATCTTCGGCAGCGGCTGCCAGGGCATCCAGGCGGGCCGCGCGGACGACGGCTGCTGCACGCTGGGCGCGCACTTCTCCGACGAGGACGACGAGAAGCGGGTCGCCGAACATGTGGCGAGGCTCACGCCGGAAATCTGGCAGCACCACGACGAGGGCGTGGAGCACGGCTGGATCTCGGAGGACGAGGACGGCGACCGCCAGACCCGGCCCTTCCAGGGCTCGTGCATCTTCCAGAACCGCCCCGGCTTCGCCGGCGGTGCGGGCTGCTCGCTGCACATCCTCGCCCTGAAGGAGGGCCGCGAGCCGCTGGAGACCAAGCCCGACGTCTGCTGGCAGCTGCCGGTCCGGCGGACGTACGACTGGATCGACCGGCCCGACGACACCCGCGTGCTGCAGGTGTCGATCGGTGAGTACGACCGCCGTGGCTGGGGCCCGGGCGGCCACGACCTGCACTGGTGGTGCACGTCGGCGACCTCGGCGCACGGCGCGGGCGACCCGGTGTACGTGTCCTATCGGCCGGAGCTGACGGAGCTGATGGGCAAGGCGGGCTACGACCGTCTGGTCGAGCTGTGCGAGCAGCGGCTGGCCTCGCAGCTGCCGATGGTGGCACCGCATCCGGCGGATCCCGTCGCCTAGCGACCGGGCAGGACCCGGCGTCTAGTACCCCGACGAGCTCGGCTCGCCGCTCCCACCGGGCGGCGGCGTCGAGCCCGCGGGATCGGACGGGCCGGAGGGCGACGGATCGCCGGCCGTGGGCGACGGGTCGGGATCGGGAGACGAGGGCGGCGGGTCGCTGGGGTCGGGGTCGGTCGGGTCGGGGGGAGTCGGCGTCGGATCCGGTCCGGAGGACGGGGGCGGCGGGTCGCTGGGCGTCCCGGGGTGGGTCGGATCGGTGGGGTGCGGGTCGGTGGGGTACGGGTCCGGGCCGTGTCCCGGGTCGGAGGGGCTCGGGGCGGTGCCGTAGCCCTCGATGGAGACGAGGGCGCCGGCGGGTGAGATCGCCACGCGCGCGCTCCAGTACCCGGACGGCTCCCGCAGATGGTCGACGTACACCTTGATCGTCAACGACTCACCGGGCGCCAGCGTTCCCGCCGACTGGCTCAGATACAGCCAGTGCGCCCCGGTGCTAGCGGACCAGCGCACCGGCGCACGCCCGCTCGCCGTGAGGGTGACGAGCGTGGTGTCACCGTTGTGGCCGGCCGACACCTCCAGCTGCCCGGCACCCGTCCCGTGCGCGCCGCTGACGCTGATGACCTCCACGGAGACGTCCGGTTTGCCGCGCTTGCCGAAACGGTCACCCCGCCTGGCGCTGGCGTTCCCCGCGTTCTCGTAGTCGTCGCCCGCGGCCTCGCCGTCGAGGGCGCCGGCATCGTGCGCCTCGCTCGCGCTGGCCGAGTGGCCGTCGACGCCCTCGCCGGTCGCGGTGCCCCGGTAGGCGGCCCACAGGGCGAGGACCGGGGCGGCGACGACGGTGGCGACGACGGTCGTCGTGACGGCACGCGCGCGGAGCCGGTCCCTGCGGGCGGCACGATCCTTCGGGTCCATCGGAAAGCCACGCCGGTCGAAGCGCGGCACGGCGGCTCCCCGCACGCGTGAGGGGTGCGCGAGGGCCATGTGCAGGGCCGCGCGGGGTGCCTCCAGGACGGGAAGTTCGGCGGGGGTGACGGCCGCGCCGGGCCAGCGTCCGGGGACCGCCCGCTCGGCGGTGCGACGACAGCGCGGGCAGTCGTCGACGTGCCGGACGAGTTCGCGGCGCAGGGCGGTGCCGAGCACGACCTGGTTGTCGCCGGTGAGGCGGGCGACGCTCGGACAGGCGCCGGTCTCGACGACGGCGAGGGCCGCGCGCGTGCGCTCGACCTCGCAGGCGGCGGAGGCGAGCAGGTCGCGGGCGGCGGCCAGGTCCAGGCCGAGGACGGCGGCGACCTCGTGGGCGGCGAGGTGGTGGCGTACGGCGAGTTCCAGGGCCTCGCGCTGCTCCGGGGTGGTGCCGGCGGCCTCCGGCCAGGCCAGCAGGGCGAGTTCGCGGCGCCGCTCCTCCTGGACCTCCTCGGCGACGGCCGGTCCGGCGGACTGCGCCCCCGTCTGCCGATGGGTGCCGTGGCGGCCCGCCGCATGGGTGCCCTGACGTTTCTGCTTGGCCTCGGCCAGCTTGCGCAGACACGCCCAGCGGGCCAGCGCGTACAGCCAGGGCCGCCGGTCCGCGGCGGTCTCCGGCACCCGCTGCCCGCGGCGCTCGGCGAGCGCGAGGACGTCGCCGAGGGCGGCGGTCGCGGCGTCGTGGTCGCACAGCACGGACAGGCAGTAGGTGAACAGCCCGTCCAGATACGGCTCGTAGCGCGCGGGCGGTCGCTGCGCCAACGTGCGCGACGCCGCACGATCACGCGCCTCCCGATGCGCCCGATGCGCGCCGGCGGTGCGGGTCGAGGTCTCCGGACTGCTGCTCATCATTGGTGGACCGTAGGCGGCCCGCGGTGGTGCCTTCTTCCCGCTTGAGCAGTTTTACTCCGTACGGGTGAAACGATCCCTCAATGGGGTACAGGAACGCGTAATTCCGTGGCTTGTGCATGACGAAGCGCTCCCCCCGGCGGTCCGACGAGGCGCCGCGTGCGCGACCGTACGGCGTTGTCAGTGGGCTCGGTTACGGTTCTTCGCATGGCTGCCCGTACCAAGACCACGAAGGACCGCCCGTCCTACCGCTGCACGGAGTGCGGCTGGCAGACGGCCAAGTGGCTCGGCCGCTGCCCCGAGTGCCAGGCGTGGGGGACGGTCGAGGAGTACGGCGCGCCCGCGGTCCGTACGACGACGCCGGGGCGGGTGACGACGTCCGCGCTGCCGATCGGGCAGGTCGACGGACGGCAGGCCACCGCGCGGCCCACCGGCGTGCCCGAGCTGGACCGGGTGCTCGGCGGTGGACTGGTGCCCGGCGCCGTCGTCCTCGTCGCGGGCGAACCCGGCGTCGGCAAGTCCACGCTGCTGCTGGACGTGGCGGCCAAGTCGGCGAGCGACGAGCACCGCACGCTCTATGTCACCGGCGAGGAGTCGGCGAGCCAGGTGCGGCTGCGCGCCGACCGCATCGGCGCCATCGACGACCACCTGTATCTCGCGGCCGAGACCGATCTGGCCGCCGTGCTGGGCCACTTGGACGCGGTGAAGCCGTCGCTGCTCATCATGGACTCCGTGCAGACCGTGGCCTCCCCGGAGATCGACGGCGCACCGGGCGGTATGGCCCAGGTCCGCGAGGTGGCCGGCGCCCTGATCCGGGCCTCCAAGGAGCGCGGGATGTCCACGCTCCTTGTGGGACACGTCACCAAGGACGGGGCCATCGCCGGCCCCCGCCTCCTGGAGCACCTCGTGGACGTGGTGCTCAGCTTCGAGGGCGACCGGCACGCGCGTCTGCGTCTCGTACGAGGCGTCAAGAACCGCTACGGCACGACGGACGAGGTCGGCTGCTTCGAACTGCACGACGAGGGCATCACGGGCCTTGCCGACCCAAGCGGACTTTTCCTGACCCGTCGCGCCGAACCGGTCCCCGGTACCTGTCTGACGGTCACCCTGGAGGGCCGCCGCCCCCTGGTGGCCGAAGTCCAGGCGCTCACCGTCGACTCGCAGATCCCCTCACCCCGCCGTACGACATCCGGCCTGGAGACCTCACGTGTCTCGATGATGCTGGCCGTGCTCGAACAGCGCGGGCGGATCAGCGCGCTCGGCAAGCGGGACATCTACTCCGCGACGGTCGGCGGAGTGAAGCTCTCGGAGCCCGCGGCGGACCTCGCCGTCGCCCTCGCCCTGGCCTCCGCCGCCAGTGACACACCTCTCCCCAAGAACCTCGTCGCGATCGGCGAGGTCGGCCTCGCGGGCGAGGTCAGACGGGTCACCGGCGTGCAGCGCAGGCTGGCCGAAGCCCACCGGCTGGGCTTCACGCACGCCCTCGTTCCGGGCGACCCGGGCAAGATCCCCGCGGGCATGAAGGTGCTGGAAGTGGCCGACATAGGGGACGCGCTCCGGGTCCTTCCGCGGTCGCGTCGGCGAGAGGCCCCACGGGACGAGGAGGACCGCCGGTAGACTTTGCCCTGGTCTCGCGCGTCCGTACGAACCAAGTGTGCGAAACGGGAGCGCCTCAGAACCTGCGACCGGAGGAGTGCAGTGGCAGCCAACGACCGGGCAGCAGCTCCCGGAAAGTCCGGTGGGAGCTCCGGTGCCGATGGCCTGATGCGCGCCTCACTGAGCGCTGTGGCACCAGGCACGGCCCTGCGCGACGGCTTGGAGCGGATCCTCCGCGGCAACACCGGCGGACTCATCGTGCTCGGCTCCGACAAGACCGTCGAAGCGATGTGTACGGGCGGATTCGTCCTGGATGTCGAGTTCACGGCTACACGTCTGCGCGAGCTGTGCAAGCTCGACGGTGGCATCGTGCTGTCGTCCGACCTCTCCAAGATCCTGCGCGCCGGCGTCCAGCTGGTCCCGGACCCGACGATCCCCACGGAGGAGACGGGCACCCGGCACCGTACGGCGGACCGGGTCAGCAAGCAGGTCGGCTTCCCCGTGGTGTCCGTCTCACAGTCGATGCGCCTCATCGCGCTCTACGTCGACGGTCAGCGCCGCGTCCTGGAGGACTCGGCGGCGATCCTCTCCCGCGCCAACCAGGCCCTGGCGACCCTGGAGCGCTACAAGCTCCGTCTCGACGAGGTGGCGGGAACGTTGTCAGCGCTGGAGATCGAGGACCTGGTGACGGTCCGCGACGTCTCGGCGGTGGCCCAGCGGCTGGAGATGGTCCGGCGTATCGCGACCGAGATCGCCGAGTACGTGGTGGAGCTGGGCACGGACGGCCGGCTCCTGGCGCTCCAGCTGGACGAGTTGATCGCGGGCGTGGAGCCCGAGCGCGAGCTCGTGGTGCGCGACTACGTCCCCGAGCCGACGGCCAAGCGTTCCCGCACGGTCGACGAGGCCCTGTACGAGCTGGACGCCCTCACCCACGCCGAGCTTCTGGAACTCCCCACGGTCGCACGGGCGTTGGGCTACACCGGCTCCCCCGAGGCGCTGGACTCGGGGGTCTCCCCGCGCGGCTTCCGCCTGCTGGCCAAGGTGCCGAGGCTGCCGGGCGCGATCATCGACCGCCTGGTGGAGCACTTCGGCGGCCTGCAGAAGCTGCTCGCCGCCAGCGTGGACGACCTGCAGACGGTGGACGGCGTCGGCGAGGCCCGGGCGCGCAGCGTGCGCGAGGGGCTGTCGCGGCTGGCGGAGAGCTCGATCCTGGAGCGGTACGTCTAGGGCGTCCAGCGGGCCTGAAGGGGGCACGGGGCCGTCGTCGACCTGCGGCTACCGTCACGGCGGTCGTCGACCTGCGGCCATCGTCGCGCGAGCGCGAGCAGCCGCGACGGCACCGCGGACGACCGACGGCCCGTGGCGGCTCCTCCCAGCGGAGCGCTCAGTCGTTCTCCAGCACGAAGGACGTCTGCGCCGTCCCGAACCCCGGCGCCTTCGCCTCCACTAGATACGTGCCCGCCGCGGCGGCCGTCGCGGGCGGTGTCGCGCACTGCGCGGCGCTCGCCTTGCGGTCCCACTTCACGGTGTAGGTGATGCTCTCGCCGGCGGGCACCCGGAACTGCAGGCTGCCGGAGACCTTGGGGCAGTCGGCGGACGACCAGAAGTCGTCCTCGGCTCCCGCCTGAGTGATCGTCACCACCGTGTTCTTCGGGCCGAGATCGACCTTGCAGTCGTAGCTGGAGGAGTTCGTCGCGGTCAGCAGCAGGGCGGGCGTCTCGCCGGGCTCGTACGCGTTGTGGAGGCTCTTCACCGCCACCTTCACCGCGCCCGCGACACAGTCGGGCAGCGTGGAGCCCGAGCCGACGGTGTCATCCACACCGACGCCACTGCCCGAACCGCCACCCGCGGATCCGCTGCCCGAGCCTTCCGACCCGCCGGAGCCCTCGGAATCGTCCCCGGACCCGCTGCCGTCGCCGGACCCCGTGTCCGAACCGGAGCCGTCGCCGGACCCCGACCCGCCGGAGTCCCCGCCGGGCGACTCGTCGCGCCCGCCCGGCGCCTGGCTGATCGCCGGACCCGAGCCCGTCGGGCCCGGTGTGATCGTCGAGGGCGCGGGATTCTTGCCGTCGGACCCGCCCGCGTTGTTCTTGCCTCCTCCGCCGCCCGAGGTGAGTACCCAGGTGAGCAGCAGCGCCAACAGGGCGACCACAGACAGCAGTACGGCCCTCCGTCGCCAGTAGATGGTGGAGGGAAGCGGCCCGACCGGATTGCGCAGAGATCCCACGGCGCAAACTGTACGAGAGATCGGTGCCCTGGCTAGCTCCACCCGCCGCCCTGGGCCGCAACTTTTCCGGATCATCATCCCGGAAACCGCCCCGCGGCTGCCGTGCCACCCCTGTCTTCCGTCAGGTGCGACGCCTGCCGATCGCAGGATGTGACGGTATCAGCCCGCCGCCTACGGTCCGTGACCATGGACTTCGAGGACGCCGAGCTCTACCGGGACATCACCGGCTTCGCCCGCGACACCCCAACGTGGGTACAACACACCGCCGAGATATGGACGGAGGCCGGACTGCTGCTGTTCGCCGCGCTGTTCGTCACCACGTGGTGGCGAGCCAGAGGTGACACCAGCCGGGCGTTCGCGATCGCGACACTTGCACCTCTGGCCACGGCTGTGGCGTACGTGGGCAGTGAGCTCCTCAAGTCGGTGCTCAGGCAGGAACGTCCGTGCCGGGAGGTGCCGGGAGGTGCCGTCTCACTCGCCGCCTGCCCGCCACCCGGCGACTGGTCCTTCCCCAGCAACCACGCCACGATCGCGGGCGCGGCGGCCGTAGCCCTGGCCCTGACCAGACCAGTACTCCTGTGGCTGACGGCGCCCTTGGCCCTCCTGATGGCCTTCTCCCGCATCTTCGTCGGCGTCCACTACCCGCACGACGTCGCCGCGGGCCTCGCCTTCGGCGCGCTGGTCGCGGTGGCTGCCGTACGACTGACCACACGCCCGGCGACCCGGTTGGCGGAGGCGATGCGGACGGCGTCGGCACCGGCGTTCGTGCGGTGGTTGACCGTGCGGCCGGGCCCGACCGGGGCCCGGCGCCACCGCTGAACCTCAGGACGCCGCGCGCCGCCTCACGACTCCACGAGCCCCGCCTCGTACGCCACGATCGCCGCCTGCACCCGGTTGCGCACGGCCAACCGGTCGAGCACCGCGCTCACATACGCCTTCACCGTGCCCTCGACGAGGTGCAGCCGGGCGGCGATCTCCGGGTTGGACAGGCCGGCGCCGACCAGCCCTAGCACCTCGCGTTCGCGCGGGCTGAGGCCGGCCACGCGTG
Organism: Streptomyces sp. V4I8; assembly: GCF_041261225.1. Lineage (GTDB taxonomy): Bacteria > Actinomycetota > Actinomycetes > Streptomycetales > Streptomycetaceae > Streptomyces. The sequence goes on along the minus strand of NZ_JBGCCN010000001.1, from coordinate 5,853,267 downwards.
CGCGTGCGGAGGCCTCGCGGCCGAGTCGCCCGTCGCTTCCGCCCAGTCCGTCGATGACGTACCGGGCCACCTTCGGCGACAGGAAGGCGGCGCCGCCCGCCACCGCCCGTACGCCCGCGATCAGTTCGTACGGGTCGCCGGACTTCAGCAGAAAGCCGGTGGCGCCGCCGCCGAGCGCCCGGGCCACGTAGGCCTGTTCGGAGAAGGTGGTGAGCATGGCGACGGCCGTGCCGGGGACGGTCCGTACGATCTCCTCCGCGGCGGCGAGTCCGTCCAGGCGGGGCATGCGGATGTCCAGCAGGGCCACGTCCGGGCGGTGGGCCCGGGCCAGCTCGACCGCCTCACGCCCGTCACCCGCCTCCGCGACGACCTCGGTCTCCCCGCCGCTCGTCAGGATGGCGCGCACACCGGCCCGCACCATCGCCTCGTCGTCGGCCAGCAGTACGCGGATCACCGTACGAACTCCTCGTCCGTGGAGGCGGGTTGGGACAGGCCGGCCCTAGGGATCACATCCTTGGCGACGAGCCGTCCCTTGTCGTCGAAGCAGAGCCTGAAGTGGTCGACGGAGACGAGGAGTTCACCGCTCGCCCGGTAGTAGCGGCAGTCGCTGTCCTCCGGGGGCGGCACGGCCGCGCGCTCCACGGGCGCGTCCCGCACGGTGCGGTCCGGCAGGAGGCCGGCGATGTCACGGTCCGACGTCCCGAGCCGCAGCTCGGCGTACGCGGCCGGCGGCAGCACCGAGTGGGTCTCGGTGTACGCGTACCAGGCGAAGGCTCCGCCGACGAGTACGACGCCCGCGCCGACGGCGGCCGCGGCCGCGAGGGCGATGCGCCGACGGGCGTGGGTGAAGGGGGCGTACGGGGCCGGGGACGGGCGTACCGCCGCGGCGAGGGGCTGCTCGGGGACGTACGCCCGCACGCGGAAGCCGTCGCCGTGCGGGCCGGCCTCGAAGTCACCGCCGACTGCGGTGACGGCGGCGCGGAGGGCCTGGAGGCCGGTGCCGCCGGAGGACGGGGACGGGAACGAGGACAGGGACGGGGGGATGGCCGGGGCCGGGAGCGAGAGTGGCTGGTGTGTCGAGGCGGGAGGCGCCTCGGAAACCGGTACCCTGGCCGACCCGCTGGCAGCGGCCACACCACCGGCGTGGCTCTCGGCGGCCAAGGCAGCCTTGGCGGCCCTGGCAGCATCGGCCTGCCGTCCGATCGGCGTGACCGCCGCCACCCCGTCGACCGCCGGACTCCGCCCGCTGGTCACCGTGACCGTCGCTCCCCCGGCCTCCCTGCGCGCCGCCACGGTGACCGCGGCACCCGGCGCGTGCCGGGCCGCGTTGGTCAGCGCCTCGCGGGCCACCCGGTACAGGACCCGCTCGGCGACCCCGCCCGGCTCCGGCGTGGCGCGGACCTCCTCCTCCCACCGCACCGGCAGCCCCGACTCGGCGGCGCGGGTGACCAGTTGCTCGACGGTCTCCCCCGGCGGGCTCAGGGACACCGGCTCGTCCTCCTCCCGCAGGACGCCGATGATGCGGTGCAGCCGGTCGGTGGCGTCGGAGGCGGCCGCGCGGAGGTCGGCGGCGGCGGTGCGGTGGTGGTCCGGGAGGTCGGGGGCGACCTGGAGGGTGCCCGCACGCAGCGCGATGAGGCTCAGCTCGTGTCCCAGGGAGTCGTGCATGTCCTGGGCGATCCGGGCCCGCTCGCGCAGCCGGGCCCGCTCCTCGGCGATGCGCTGCTCGCCCTCCAGACGCGCGGCCCGGCTCCAGCCGGCCTCGGTCAGCCGACGGCTCTGCCGCCAGTAGCGGCCGGCGAGCCAGGGGAAGACACAGCCGAAGAGCAACGTGCCTGTCAGGACCACCCACTCCGGCGCCGGATCGATGCCGAAGAGCGCGATCCGCGCCGTCCCGAGAGCGGCGACGCCGCCGAAGACGACCGCCGCCGCTCGCACCCCGTCCGCGCGCAGGCCGTCCGCTCGCACCCCGTCCGCGCGCAGGCCGAGCAGCAGCGCGAAGACGCCGAGCGCGGGGCCGTAGGAGACGGTGAACAGGGCGGGGGCGGCGGCCAGACCCAGTACGGCCGTCAGCGCGAACGCCGCCACCGGGTGCCGTCGGGCCACGGCGACCGCGGCGGCGAGCGCGGCGAGCCCGGCCACCTGCTGCCACCCGGGACGGGGCTCGTTCATCCCGAGCCGGTCGGCCGTGAGCGCGGGCAGCGCGAGGGCGGCCCACAGCAGACAGGCCCGCCATATGCGAGGACGAGGACGTTCCATCCGCCCGACGCTACAAGCGGGTGCCGGGGCCCGACTGCTGCCGATCGTCAGGTGCGGCGCGATCCTTTCGACGTCGGAGGCCGTGCCCCGCCACACACCGCGGCCACAAAACGCACCGCCCCCGCCACCGCCGCCTACCCACCCGGCCGCCACCGGCATGGCAGGATCGGAAGGGCCATGACTGCGCCCACAAAGCCCTCACCGAACAGTCCCGCCGACGCCGCCGCCTCCGGCTCCCCTCTCGGAGGGGACCTGCACAGCCCCGTGATCGGCTGGTTCGACGAAAACGCCCGCGACCTCCCCTGGCGGCGCCCCGAGGCGGGGCCCTGGGGCGTGATGGTCAGTGAGTTCATGCTGCAGCAGACGCCCGTGAACCGCGTCCTGCCCGTCTACGAGCAGTGGCTCGCCCGCTGGCCCCGCCCCGCCGACCTCGCCAAGGAGGCCCCCGGCGAGGCCGTCCGCGCCTGGGGCCGGCTCGGCTACCCGCGCCGCGCGCTGCGGCTGCACGGCGCCGCCGTCGCCATAGCGGAACGGCACGGCGGGGACGTACCGACCGACCACGCCCAGCTCCTCGCGCTGCCCGGCATCGGCGAGTACACGGCCGCGGCGGTCGCCTCCTTCGCCTACGGTCAGCGGCACCCCGTCCTGGACACCAACGTCCGCCGGGTCCTCGCCCGTGCCGTCTCCGGCGTGCAGTACCCGCCGAACGCCACCACGGCCGCCGAACGCAAGCTCGCCCGTGCCCTGCTCCCCGACGACGAGCGCACCGCCGCCCGCTGGGCCGCGGCCTCCATGGAACTCGGCGCGCTGGTGTGCACCGCGAAGAACGAGTCGTGCCACCGCTGCCCGATCACCGCGCAGTGCGCCTGGCGGCTCGCGGGCAAGCCGGAGCACGACGGCCCGCCGCGCCGCGGTCAGACGTACGCCGGAACCGACCGTCAGGTGCGCGGCAAGCTGCTCGCCGTACTGCGCGATGCCCATGTCCCCGTCCCGCAGGCGGCCCTCGACCGGGTGTGGCACGAGCCGGTGCAGCGCGCCCGCGCGCTGGACGGACTGGTCGCGGACGGTCTGGTGGAGCCGCTGCCGGGCGGGATGTACCGGCTGCCGCTGAGCTGAGCCCGTGAGCTGACGCTCGGACACATCACAGCCGTAGGGCCTCTGCAACACACGACGCACAGCCGCCACAGAGCAGCAACTCGGACAAATCACCCTATATCGGCCTCAACTCCTTTAGCGTTTTGCCCTTTTCCTTCTTCCGTTACACAACCGACGGACAGCCGAGCGCTGGCCGCAGGCTGCTTCGGACAGCCCCGTGACAACGCCTCCGTAGCTTCATTTCCGTACCCGGCAGACGGGGACGACTACGAACCACAGGCAGTGACACCGACGGCGGACAAGCCGGTCGGGAACGGGGAATCGGGAGGCGGTCAGCATGGCGCACGGAGAGGTGCTCGAGTTCGAGGAGTACGTTCGCACCCGGCAGGACGCGCTGCTGCGCAGTGCCCGCCGACTGGTCCCGGACCCGGTGGACGCCCAGGACCTGCTGCAGACGGCGCTGGTGCGGACGTACCACCGCTGGGACGGCATAGCGGACAAGCGGCTCGCCGACGCCTACCTGCGCCGCGTGATGATCAACACACGGACCGAGTGGTGGCGGGCGCGGAAGCTGGAGGAGGTGCCGACCGAGCAGCTCCCGGACGCCTCCGTCGACGACTCCACCGAGCAGCACGCGGACCGCGCCCTGCTGATGGACATCATGAAGGTTCTGGCGCCGAAGCAGCGCAGCGTCGTGGTGCTGCGACACTGGGAGCAGATGTCCACGGAGGAGACGGCCGCCGCCCTCGGCATGTCGGCCGGAACGGTCAAGAGCACGCTGCACCGGGCGCTCGCCCGGCTCCGCGAGGAGCTGGAGAGCCGCGATCTGGACGCACGCGCGCTGGAGCGTGAGGAGCGGGAGCGTTGCGCGGCCTAGGCACGACGACGGGCGGCACCGGGCACACGGACAGGGGTGACAGGGACACGGACGGGGACTCCGAGTCCGCGGACACGGCCTCCGCCCCATCCGGGCGCGCGCACGTCCGGGGCACCTTCCAGGCGGCGTTCACGGCGGTGGCCGTGGTCGTCGCCCTCGCCCTTTTCGCCTCCGCGTGCGCGACCGGCGGCACCGGCGCCCGCGACGAGGGCCCGGCCCACGCCGACTCGGTGAGCGGCGCGGACGCCTCGTCGTCGGTCACTCCCACGCCCGCCGCCTCGGCCTCGAAGGTCCCGGACCGCACGGAGGCCGTCCGGCTGGTCAAGGCGGACCCCGCGGTCTCGGCGGAGGTCAAGCGCGACCTGAAGCCGTGTGTGTCGGACGAGTATCCCGTCGACGTGTCGTACGGCGATCTGACCGGCGGGCCCGTGGACGACATCGTGGTCAACGTCCTGTCCTGCGGCGACGCGGTCAGCATCGCCTCGTACGTGTACCGGGAGCAGGGTGGCGCGTACCACAATGTGTTCAAGACCGAGGAGCCTCCGGTCTACGCGGAGATCGACCGCGGCTACCTGGTGGTGACGAAGCAGGTGTACGCCAAGGATGACGCGCTGTCGAACCCGTCCAGCGAGAACGTGCTGTCGTACCAGTGGATCTCCGGCCGCTTCGTCCAGCGGTTCGACACACGCACCGACTACGGCAACCTGGGTGGCGACACCGAGTCACCCTCACCCGACGGCTGAGGGCCGGCTACGGCGGCGGTGAACGATTCGCCCGATCCACGCGTCCCCCAAGGGGACACCACCTCCGGCACACCCCAGGCACACGACGCACCCCCAGCAGAACACGAGGACTGAGAGCACCGGGATGGCAGACCAGACCCACGTCCTGTTCGTCGAGGACGACGACGTCATCCGCGAGGCCACCCAACTCGCCCTGGAGCGGGACGGCTTCGCGGTCACCGCCATGCCCGACGGGGTGTCGGGCCTGGAGGCGTTCCGGACGAACCGGCCGGACATCGCGTTGCTCGACGTCATGGTCCCCGGCATGGACGGCGTCAGTCTGTGCCGCCGTATCCGCGACGAGTCGACCGTTCCGGTGATCATGCTGTCGGCGCGCGCCGACTCGATCGACGTGGTGCTGGGCCTGGAGGCGGGCGCGGACGACTACGTGACCAAACCGTTCGACGGTGCCGTGCTGGTCGCGCGGATCCGTGCGGTGCTGCGCCGGTTCGGACACGCGAGCGGCGGCGAGCGCGGCGTGGACGAGGCCGATACGGCCGCCACCGGCGGGGTGCTGGCCTTCGGGGACCTGGCGGTCGACACCGACGGCATGGAGGTGCGCAGGGCCGGGCAGCCGGTCGCGCTCACGCCGACCGAGATGCGGCTGCTGCTGGAGTTCTCCTCGGCGCCGGGCACCGTGCTGTCGCGGGACAAGCTACTGGAGCGGGTGTGGGACTACGGCTGGGGCGGTGACACCCGCGTCGTCGACGTCCATGTGCAGCGGCTGCGGCAGAAGATCGGCCAGGACCGCATCGAGACGGTCCGTGGCTTCGGCTACAAGTTGAAGGCCTGAGCGGGGCGGGCATGCGGGGGATGTTCAGACGCCCGGCTCCGTCCGGCATGGCGCACTCGGCGGGCCTCACGGACGCCTCACCGGTGACGAGCCGAGGGGCAGGCATCCGTACGGGTCAGGGTACGGGCTGTGACACGCGCGTGCGCGGGCGCATGAGCGGCCGCGTGGCCATCCGTACGGGCCTGCGGTGGAAGCTGAGCGCGGCGATCGCGCTGGTCGGCGCCCTGGTGGCGATCGTGCTGAGCCTGGTGGTGCACAACGCGGCCCGGGTCTCGATGCTGGACAACGCGCGCGACCTCGCCGACGAGCGGATCCAGATCGCGCAGCGCAACTACGAGCAGTCGAAGCGGCTGAACTTCCCGAACGCCACGATCGACGACCCGGAGCTGCCGGCGGCGCTGCGGGAGAAGGTCGAGGAGGGCCGGCGGGCCACCTATGTGACCGACACGGCGAGTGGCACGCCCGACATCTGGGCGGCCGTGCCGCTCAACAACGGCCGCGTCATGTCACTGCGCACCGGGTTCACCGACCGCAGCGAGGACATCCTCGACGACCTCGACCAGGCCCTGGTCATCGGCTCCATCGCGGTGGTCTTCGGCGGCAGCGCGCTCGGCGTGCTCGTCGGCGGGCAGCTGTCGCGCCGACTGCGCAAGGCGGCGGCCGCGGCGCACCAGGTCGCGAGCGGGGAACCGGACGTCCGGGTGCGGGACGCCATCGGGGGTGTCGTACGGGACGAGACCGACGATCTGGCGAGCGCGGTGGACGCCATGGCGGACGCGCTGCAGCAGCGGCTGGAGGCGGAGCGGCGGGTGACGGCGGACATCGCGCACGAACTGCGTACGCCGGTGACGGGTCTGCTGACGGCGGCGGAACTCCTGCCCCCCGGCCGGCCCACCGAACTGGTCCTGGACCGGGCCAAGGCCATGCGCACGCTCGTCGAGGACGTCCTGGAGGTGGCCCGCCTGGACAGCGCCTCGGAGCGGGCCGAGTTGCAGGACATCCTGCTCGGCGAGTTCGTCAGCCGGCGGGTCGCGGCGAAGGATCCCGCCATCGAGGTGCGGATCGTCCACGAGTCGGAGGTCACCACCGACCCGCGGCGCCTGGAGCGGGTGCTGTTCAACCTGCTGGCGAACGCCGCGCGGCACGGCAGGCCGCCGATCGAGGTCACGGTCGAGGGCCGGGTCATCCGGGTCCGCGACCACGGCCCCGGCTTCCCCGAGGACCTGCTCGCGGACGGGCCCAGCCGCTTCCGTACGGGCAGCAGCGACCGCTCGGGCCGCGGACACGGCCTCGGCCTGACGATCGCGGCAGGTCAGGCCCGGGTCCTCGGCGCCCGTCTGACCTTCCGCAACGTACGCCCGGCGGGTGCCCCGGACCATGTCCAGGCGGAGGGCGCGGTAGCCGTCCTCTGGCTCCCGGAGCACGCGCCGACGAACACGGGAAGCTACCCGATGCTGCCGTAGCGGCATCGGGGCCGCTCAGGGGCGGGCGGCACCGGGGCGGGCTCAGCCGAACGACTTGGAGAAGTCGAGTTCCTCACTCCGCTCGGTCAGCGAGTACCAGTTGCTGTTGTCGTCGCGGAAGATCGCCTCGATGCCGTACGGCCGCTCCTGCGGCTCCTGGATGAACTCCACCCCGCGTGCCCTGAACGTCTCGTAGTCCCCCCGGCGTTCGTCGGTCCGGAACGCCCCGGCCCCGATGACCCCCTTCCCGACGAGCGTCTTCAGCGCTTCGGAGGACTCGGGGTCGAGCCCGGGACCGTCGAGGCTCATCAGCGCGAGCTCGACGTCCGGCTGGTCCTTGGCGCCCACGGTGACCCACCGCATATCGCCCATCGAAAGATCGTTCCGCACCTCGAAGCCGATCTTCTCCGTGAAGAACGTCTTGGTGCGCTGCTGGTCGAACGTCCATACGGTGGTAATGCCAAGGCCCTTGATCATGACTGCTCTCCCGTGCTCCGGCTCTGTCTGCGGGGGCGGCAGCCCCCTGGCGGGGGCGAAGGGGCGGAGCCCCTTCAGAGGACGGGACGGGTAGGGGCGGCGGGGGCGAGACAAAAGGCGAAGGCCCCCGGGCAGGAACACCCGGGGGCCCACAGACACCGCCCGCTCAGACGGCCTCCACCACCGCAACCCGGGCCGACGCTCCATCCGCGGCCTCGGCGTCCCCCTTCGGCCCCGCCCCCCTGAGCGGCACCTCCTTGACGAACACCGCCGCGGCCAACGCCACCACAGCAACCACGGCCCCCAGCAGAAACGCCGAATGCGTCCCCGCCGACACCGCGTGCTGATACGCATCCCGCACAGCCTCCGGCAACCGCGCCAAGCCCGCCGCATCCACCTGCGCCGACTGCTCGGTCACCTTCGCCCCCAGCTCCCCGCCCCGCTCGGCCATGACGTCCTGCACCCGGCTGTTGAACAACGCGCCCATGATCGCCACGCCGAACGAGGACCCGAGCGTACGGAAGAGCGTGGTGGACGAGGACGCGACCCCCATGTCCTTCATCTCGACGCTGTTCTGCGCGACCAGCATGGTGATCTGCATCAGACAGCCCATACCGAACCCGACCACGGCCATGTACACCCCGGACGTGAGCCGGCTCGTGTCGGTGTCCATCAGCGACAGCAGGTACAGCCCGACGACCATCAGCACACTGCCGACGACCGGGAACACCTTGTACCGCCCGGTGTTCGTGGTCACCCGCCCCGCGACCATCGAGGTGACGAGCATCGCCCCGAGCATCGGCAGCAGCAGAAGCCCCGAGTTCGTGGCGGACGCGCCCTGCACGGACTGCTGGTACAGCGGCAGGAACAGCGTCGCGCCGAACATCACGAACCCGGTGATGAACCCGATCACGGACATCAGCGTGAAGTTCCGGCTACGGAAGATGTGCAACGGAAGCACCGGCTCCGCCGCCTTGGTCTGCCAGAACACGAACCCGACGAGCGCCGCGACCCCGATCCCGATGAGCTCCATGATCATCGCGGAGGTCCAGGCGTACTCCGTACCGCCCCAGGTGGTGACCAGCACGATCGCGGTGATGCCCACCGTCAGCAGCGCCGCACCCAGATAGTCGATCCGCGCCTGCGCCCGCTTCTTCGGCAGATGCAGGACGACACTGATCGCGGCGAGCGCCACGACACCGAGCGGCAGGTTGATGTAGAACGCCCAGCGCCAGCCCCAGTGGTCGGTGATGGTGCCGCCGACCAGCGGCCCGGCGATCATCGCGAGCGCCATCACGCCGGCCATCATGCCCTGGTACTTGCCCCGCTCCCGGGGCGGGATCAGATCACCGATGATCGCCATGACGCCGACCATCAGACCACCGGCGCCCAGCCCCTGCACGGCCCGGAACGCGATCAGCTGCCCCATGTCCTGGGCCATACCGCTCAGCGCGGACCCGATCAGGAACAGCACGATGGACGCCATGAAGACGCCCTTGCGCCCGTACATGTCACCGATCTTGCCCCACAGCGGAGTGGAGGCCGCGGTCGCCAGGGTGTAGGCCGTCACGACCCACGACAGATGCTCCAGCCCGCCCAGTTCACCCACGATCGTCGGCATCGCGGTGCCCACGATCATGTTGTCGAGCATCGCGAGCATCATCGTGATCATCAGCGCGAGCAGCACGACCCGTACGCTCTTCGGTTGCGGTTGCTTCCCGTCCGGCTCCGCCGCCCCGGGGTCAACTGCCTTTGTGTCCGCCATGGTTCCCACTCCCCCGGCCTCTCCCCGGCCACTCTTTTGCACTTACTTGCCGCCCGGCTAGTTGTCTACACTCAGGGAAGGTAGAGGCGTAACTAGCCGGGCGTCAAGTAAGTTTTATGGAAAGCCGAGGAGTACGAGGATGGGTGGCACCATGGACGGCACCAAGCAGCGGCGCCGCGGGAACACCCGCCAGCGCATCCAGGACGTGGCCCTCGAACTCTTCGCCGAACAGGGCTACGAGAAGACCTCCCTGCGCGAGATCGCCGAGCGCCTGGAGGTCACGAAGGCGGCCCTGTACTACCACTTCAAGACCAAGGAAGAGATCATCGTCAGCCTCTTCGAGGACCTGACGAAGCCGATCGAGGACCTGATCGAGTGGGGGAAACGGCAGCCGCACTCACTCGGGACCAAGCAGGAGATCGTCCGCCGCTACAGCCAGGCCCTGATCGACGCGGAACCGCTGTTCCGCTTCATGCAGGAGAACCAGGCGACGGTCCGCGAACTGAGCATCGGCGAGATGTTCAAGAACCGCATGCTCGGCATGCGCGACATCGTCATCGACCCGGACGCCGACCTGGTCGACCAGGTCCGCTGCATCAGCGCCCTGTTCACGATGCACGCGGGGATGTTCGTGATGAAGGACGTCGAAGGCGACCCCGAGGAAAAGCGCAAGGCCATCCTCGAGGTCGCCACCGACCTGATCACCCAGGCGCACAAGGGCGCCTGAACGGCTCGGCGTCTCAGATCTTCAGACCCTGGGCCCGCAGGAAGGCCACCGGGTCGATGGCGGAGCCGTAGTTGGCGGTCTTACGGATCTCGAAGTGCAGGTGCGGACCGCTGGAGTTACCGGTGTTGCCGGACCGGGCTATGTGCTGACCGGTCTTGACGACCTGGCCGACCTTCACGTCGACGCGCGACAGGTGGGCGTACTGGGAGTACGTCCCGTTGCCGTGCTTGATGACGACGGCGTTGCCGTACGCGGGACCGTCACCGGCGCCGTTGCCGCCGGCCTTGACGACCGTACCGCCGTGCGCGGCCATGACGTCGGTGCCGCTCGGGACGGCGAAGTCCTGCCCGCTGTGGGTGGACTGCCACATGCCGCCGGCCTGCGCGAAGCTGGCGGACTTCGTGTACTTCTTCACCGGGCTGACCCAGGACTCGGCCTTCTTCGCGGCGGCGCTCTGCGCCTGTACGGCGGTGGAGGCACCGGTGGCGGAGGTCATCTCGGCGGCGACCGCGCCTCCGGCGCCCAGCACGACCGAGGCCCCCAGGCCGGCGGCCAGCACAGCGGCACGGGTGCGGAACGTGGACGTACGGGACGAACGGAAGGAGAAGCGCGGGGACATGCGAAACCTCATGGGGACGACGACAGAGAGAACCACCCGACGCACAGGCATTCGTGCATTCGCCGGATGGCCATCCCTTGGTAACCCCGCCCCCGCCGCTGGCCAAAACCCGCTATCTACGACGGAAGCTAGTACTCCCCCATAAAAATCACCGCATCTTGACAGAGCAGCCATTCCGGACGAACCAGTACGGATACCGAAACCTACGGATGATTTCGGCGAAGAACGTCCCTTTTGTCCGTCAGTCCGTTTCCACTATTCCCACTAGTAACGGACAAATCGCCTGTGCGGCATGTCACCGCTGAGCGCAATCGCGAGACCCCGGAATGTGACGGGCGCTACGCTGCCGCTCCGCCGCCGAGGTCACTGAGGGGGAGGCCGCGTGGACCCGACGGTCATCGGCACCAAGCTGGCGTCCGGACTGGTCGGCCCGCTGGTCAAGAGGCTGTTCGTGCAGGAGGGCGCCGGGGCGGGCCTGGTCGACAAGCCCGTACGGCTCTCGGCGCTGGTCTCGTTCCGCGGCGAGAAGCGGACGCTGGGCGAGAAGGAGTTACGCAAGCTCGTCCGTGAGCTGGTGGAACGGGCGGCGCGCGAGACCCGCGGGGCACCGATCGACGAGGGCGAGCTCGCGGCGGTCGCGACGGCGCTGGAGCGAACCCTGCACGCGCTCGGGGATCTGGATCTCGACGACTGGAGACCGTACGGCTGGGGTACGAGGCGCTGGCCGGCGAACTGCACCGGCAGGCGGGCGGCGACCGGGCGCTGCGGCATCTCAGCGCCGACTCCACGCGCCTCTCCTTCCGTCTCCTCCACAGCGCCTGCCTGCACATCCTGCACTTCTTCACCCAGCGGTCCACCTTTGTCGCCCACACCCTCGTCGAGCAGAGCCGGCAGCTGGACCGGATGATCCGGCTCACCGACGTCCTCGTCGAGCGCCTGACCTCGCGCACCGCGCAGGACGCGGCCTTCGAGCAGCAGTACGCGCGGTACCTTGCGACCAGGCACAGCCGTCTCACCATCTACGGCATCGACCTGAACGAGTGCCCCGACTGGCCGCTCGACACGGCCTACCTGAGCCTGGAGGCCACGCGGGACCTGGAGATCCGCGCACTGCCCGAGGATCAGGTGACGCTCGGCCGGACCGCGGCCGCACCCCAGCCCGCCGAACAGGCCCTGGCCGGGCACGAGCGCGTGTTGCTGCGCGGAGTGGCCGGCTCCGGAAGACCACCCTGGTGCAGTGGCTGGCCGTCACCACCGCCCGCCAGGAGGAGCTGACCGGTCGACTCGCCCATCTCATGGGCCGCGTGGCCTTCGTCCTGCCGCTGCGCACCCTCACTCGCCAAGGCGCCCGCCTCCCCGTGCCCGGCGACTTTCTGAGCGCGGTCAGCTGCCCGGTCACCGGCTCCCAGCCGCCCGACTGGGCGGACCGCGTGCTCGCCGCCGGACGGGGCGTGCTGCTGATCGACGGTGTCGACGAGCTCCCGGAGCAGGAACGTGCCCGCACCCGGCGCTGGCTCGCCGACCTCCTCGCCGCGTTCCCCGGCAACCTGTGGCTGGTGACCTCGCGCCCGTCCGCCGTACGGGACGAATGGCTGGGCGGCGAGGACTTCACCGAGCTCACCCTCTCCCCCATGAGCCGCGACGACATAGCGGTGTTCGTACGCCGCTGGCACGAGGCGGCCGGCGCGGACCCGGCCCTGGGCGAGGCCCTGCTGGACTCGGTCCCCACCAAGCAGGACCTGGGCCGTCTCGCGACCAGCCCGTTGATGTGCGCCCTGATCTGCGCCCTGCACCGCGAACGCCGGGGCTTCCTGCCGCGCGGCCGCAAGGCGTTGTACGACGCCGCCCTGGCCATGCTCCTGGAACGCCGGGACCGCGAACGCGAACTGACGGTAGAGCTGGACGAGGAGTCCCAGGTCGAGTTGCTGCAGCGACTCGCCTACTGGCTGATCCGCAACGGCCGGGCGGAAATGGACCGCGCGGACGCCGTCCACCAGCTGGAGCGGCTGCTGAACGCGGACCGGCTCCCCGCCCACATCCGGCTCAACGGCGCCGAGGACTGACCCACTCGGCATTAAGTGACGCACGCCTCTGACGACTTACCCCTCAGTAACTTTATCTTTCCCCTCACGCCATCCCCACCCACGAACATGCACGCGACAACAACACAGCGCACGTGACGTGAGAGGACCCCCCACATGACGCTTCGCCGCCCCTGGGCGCGCCGTATCGCGGCCGGAACCGTCTCCGCGGCCGCCCTCGTGACCCTCGCGGTCCCCGCCGAAGCCGCGACGGCGGCCACCGCTACGAGCGCCTCCACGGCCACGACCACGGCCGCCGCCGAGGACGTCGACTACGACACCTGGCAGAAGGACTGCCAGGCCGTGATGGGCCAGGCGCTGCCCGAGCTGAAGCAGCGGATCGCGAGCACCAAGCCGGGTGAGAAGCAGGCGATCGTCTTCGACATCGACAACACCACCCTGGAGACGGACTTCGGCTTCAGCTACCCGCAGCCGGCCAACGAGCCGGTGCTGGAGGTCGCCGAGTACGCCCAGCAGCACGGCGTCTCCCTCTTCTTCGTGACCGCCCGCCCGGGCATCATCGCCTCGGTGACCGACTACAACCTCAAGCACGTCGGCTACCAGGTCTCCGGCCTCTACGTCCGCAACTTCGGCGACCTCTTCAAGGACGTCGCCGCGTACAAGACGGCCCAGCGCGTCGCCATCGAGAACAAGGGCTACACGATCATCGCGAACATCGGCAACAGCGCCACCGACCTGTCGGGCGGCCACGCCGAGAAGACGTACAAGCTGCCGGACTACGACGGCCAGCTTTCCTGACGAGGCACACGGAGGCACCCACAAAGGGGCTGCCCCGGGACCAAGTCCCGGGGCAGCCCCTTTGGTTCAAGCCCAGCGCAGCGGCTAGGCGTCCTTGCTCAGGTTCGGCCCGGTTCCGCCGGCCGCCTGCTCGATCGGCGGGACGTCCGGCAGCGCCGACTTCTCCTCACCGCGGAAGGTGAAGGTCTTGGCGTCGCCCTCGCCCTCGGTGTCCACGACCACGATGTGACCGGGACGCAGCTCGCCGAAGAGGATCTTCTCCGACAGCGAGTCCTCGATCTCGCGCTGGATGGTCCGGCGCAGCGGCCGGGCGCCCAGCACGGGGTCGTAACCCTTCTTGGACAGCAGCTCCTTGGCGGACTGGGAGAGCTCGATGCCCATGTCCCGGTCCTTCAGGCGCTCGTCCACCTTGCCGATCATCAGGTCGACGATCCGGAGGATGTCGCCCTGGGTCAGCTGCGGGAAGACGACCACGTCGTCGACGCGGTTGAGGAACTCGGGACGGAAGTGCTGCTTGAGCTCGTCCGACACCTTGTTCTTCATGCGCTCGTAGTTGGTCTTCGTGTCACCCGAGGCCGCGAAGCCCAGGTTGAAGCCCTTGGAGATGTCCCGGGTGCCGAGGTTGGTCGTCATGATGATGACCGTGTTCTTGAAGTCCACGACCCGGCCCTGGGAGTCGGTCAGGCGACCGTCCTCCAGGATCTGCAGCAGCGAGTTGAAGATGTCCGGGTGGGCCTTCTCGACCTCGTCGAAGAGGACGACGGAGAACGGCTTGCGGCGGACCTTCTCGGTCAGCTGGCCGCCCTCTTCGTAGCCCACGTAGCCGGGGGGCGAACCGAAGAGACGCGACACCGTGTGCTTCTCGCTGAACTCCGACATGTCGAGGGAGATCAGCGCGTCCTCGTCACCGAAGAGGAACTCGGCGAGCGCCTTGGACAGCTCGGTCTTACCGACACCGGACGGGCCGGCGAAGATGAACGAACCACCCGGACGCTTCGGGTCCTTCAGACCGGCGCGCGTACGGCGGATCGCCTTCGACAGCGCCTTGACGGCGTCGTTCTGGCCGATGACCCGCTTGTGCAGCTCCTCCTCCATACGGAGCAGGCGGCTGGACTCCTCCTCGGTCAGCTTGAAGACCGGGATACCGGTGGCCGTGGCGAGGACCTCGGCGATCAGCTCGCCGTCGACCTCGGCGACGACGTCCATGTCGCCGGCCTTCCACTCCTTCTCCCGCTTGGCCTTCGCGGCCAGGAGCTGCTTCTCCTTGTCGCGGAGGGAGGCGGCCTTCTCGAAGTCCTGCGAGTCGATCGCGGACTCCTTGTCCCGGCGGACACCGGCGATCTTCTCGTCGAACTCGCGGAGGTCCGGCGGCGCGGTCATCCGGCGGATGCGCATCCGGGAACCGGCCTCGTCGATCAGGTCGATCGCCTTGTCCGGCAGGAAGCGGTCCGAGATGTACCGGTCGGCCAGGGTGGCGGCCTGGACCAGCGCCTCGTCGGTGATGGAGACGCGGTGGTGCGCCTCGTACCGGTCACGCAGACCCTTGAGGATCTCGATCGTGTGCGGCAGGGACGGCTCGGCGACCTGGATGGGCTGGAAGCGGCGCTCGAGGGCCGCGTCCTTCTCCAGGTGCTTGCGGTACTCGTCCAGCGTGGTCGCACCGATGGTCTGCAGCTCACCACGGGCCAGCATCGGCTTCAGGATCGAGGCCGCGTCGATGGCGCCCTCGGCGGCACCCGCACCGACCAGCGTGTGGAGCTCGTCGATGAACAGGATGATGTCGCCGCGGGTGCGGATCTCCTTGAGCACCTTCTTCAGGCGCTCCTCGAAGTCACCGCGGTAGCGGGAGCCGGCGACCAGCGCGCCGAGGTCCAGGGTGTAGAGGTGCTTGTCCTTGAGGGTCTCGGGCACCTCGCCCTTGACGATGGCCTGGGCGAGGCCCTCGACGACGGCGGTCTTGCCGACGCCGGGCTCACCGATCAGGACCGGGTTGTTCTTGGTACGGCGGGACAGCACCTGCATGACCCGCTCGATCTCCTTCTCGCGCCCGATGACCGGGTCGAGCTTGGACTCACGAGCGGCCTGGGTGAGGTTCCGGCCGAACTGGTCGAGGACCAGGGACGTCGAGGGCGTGCCCTCGGCAGGCCCGCCGGCGGCGGCGGTCTCCTTGCCCTGGTAACCGGAGAGCAGCTGGATCACCTGCTGCCGCACCCGGTTCAGATCTGCGCCCAGCTTGACCAGGACCTGGGCGGCGACGCCCTCGCCCTCACGGATCAGGCCGAGCAGGATGTGCTCCGTGCCGATGTAGTTGTGGCCCAGCTGAAGGGCCTCGCGGAGCGACAGCTCCAGGACCTTCTTGGCACGGGGGGTGAAGGGGATGTGCCCGGACGGGGCCTGCTGGCCCTGGCCGATGATCTCCTCCACCTGCTGGCGGACCGCCTCGAGCGAAATCCCGAGGCTCTCAAGGGCCTTGGCGGCGACACCCTCACCCTCGTGGATCAGGCCCAGGAGGATGTGCTCGGTGCCGATGTAGTTGTGGTTGAGCATCCGGGCTTCTTCCTGAGCCAGGACGACAACCCGCCGCGCGCGGTCGGTGAACCTCTCGAACATCGTTAATCGCTCCTCAGAGCGGTCAGGCAGTGGGGGGAACTTCCCCTCCCTGTCCTTCCGCAGCTTAGTCCCGCAAGCGGGGACCGCTCATTCCAACTGCCGACACCGTCGATGGCCTCCTGACCCCTGACGCCGACATCTGCTCCAACCCGATGGTGCGAGACGATGTTCCCGCAGGCCAGGTGGTTACCCTCACCATCAGTACGCCGATGGCGAACGTGAGACCCACTGTCCTGCGTGTCGCCCCCTCCCACTAGGGATGTCTTACCCGCTGGGACTGACACTCCATGCCGCGCCCCCCGGTTCCCTCCGCTACGGGCGAACAACCTTGCGCCACCCCACACTCCCGAGCGCCCCGTCTTTCGCCACTCTGCGCATCCACGTGAACACCGAGCGTAACCAGTACGCCTTTTCGGTGGTTCACCTGGCATGGCTGGCACACGCCCCGCGATCATCACGGACTCCGCCACGATCCCCCTCCCCCGTCGGCCGCTCGATCCGAGGGATCAGGTCCGCCGGTGGTACGAGAACGAACTGGGCTGGCCGGTGGTGCCCGGGATCCCGGGATCCCCGCTGCGCCTTCGGGTCGGTCCGCGCTTCGACGTCCTGGACGTACCGGCCGAGGCGGGTCGCGCGGCACTGCGTCATCTGACGCCGGCCTCACCGGTGGCCGTCCAGGGCGACCGGATGCGGCTGCTCATGGCCACGGGCAGCGCGGAGGAGGTGCCGGGGGTGCTGGACTGGCTGGAGTGGGGCGCACTGGCCCTGGACCTGACGGCGCTCGGCGAGGGCGACCTCATGGAGGCCCCCCTGCCACCCGAGCCGGGGTCGGTCATGGCCGTACGGCGCCCTGTCGGTCCTGTGCCGAGGGGGGGCCGTACGGCGTCCCGGCCCGCCGGGGCCCTGCGGAACGCGGCCGCTCCCCCTGGACCGCTCCGCTTCAGTACCGGGGGCCGCCGTGTGGCTGCGGCCCCCCGAGCCTGGGGGCGAGGTCGAGGCCTCGCTGCCGACGCTGTCGGCCTTGGGGGGCGGTGGGGGCGCCCCCGATCTCGTGCGGGTTCTGGACACGGTGGCAACGCGGTGCCACCGACTGTGGCTGCGACGCGCGTGCGCCCAGTCGTCGGCCTGTCCGTAGATCAGGCGTTGGCCTTCTCGTACGCCTCGCGAATGGTCGCCGGGACGCGGCCGCGGTCGTTGACCTCGTAACCGTTCTCCTTGGCCCACGCGCGGATCTGCGCGGTGTCCTGGCTGCCACCGGAAGCGGCGCGCGCCTTTCCGCGGCCACCCGAAGCGCGACCTCCGGTACGACGGCCGCCCTTCACGTAAGGGTCGAGAAGGCCACGGAGCTTGTCCGCATTGGCAGTCGTGAGATCGATCTCGTACGTCTTGCCGTCCAGCGCGAACGTGACCGTCTCGTCCGCCTCGCCGCCGTCGAGGTCATCGACAAGAAGGACCTGAACCTTCTGTGCCACCGGATTTCCTTTCATCGATAACTTGAGGGCCGGGGGTCTGCGGCGTCCGCCGTTTCGCCGTCCCCTGTTATATGCAGTACTGCAGTACGTCGGAAAGCAAACCGCTTTTGCCGGAAAAACACAAACCCCCGGGAGAGACCCACTGGCGGCCTGCGGTCCGGAAACATGCGCGTTTCGGACATAGAGCACCTGGGCATGGC
The DNA here is from genome assembly GCF_041261225.1 of Streptomyces sp. V4I8. Taxonomy (GTDB): domain Bacteria; phylum Actinomycetota; class Actinomycetes; order Streptomycetales; family Streptomycetaceae; genus Streptomyces. The sequence continues at coordinate 5,835,288 of NZ_JBGCCN010000001.1, read as the reverse complement.
CGGTCCGGGCGGAATACGCCTTCCAGAAGCTTGACGAAGCTTGAGGAAGCTTGAGGAAGCCGGAGGAAGCCTGACGAACGTTGTCGATCCGCGGCGATCACAGATGCAGAAGCATCCGGCTGTTGCCCAAGGTGTTCGGTTTCACTCGTTCGAGACCGAGGAACTCCGCCACGCCCTCGTCATAGGAACGCAGCAGCTCCGCGTAGACATCGGTGTCCACCGGTGTCTCGCCGATCTCGACGAAGCCGTGCTTGCCGAAGAAGTCCTCTTCGAAGGTCAGACAGAAAACCCGTCGAACGCCGAGCCAGCGCGCGGTGTGCAGCAACTTCTCCAGCAACTGATGACCGACGCCGGCCCCCTTCAGGCCGGGCTTCACCGCGAGAGTGCGGACTTCCGCCAGGTCTTCCCACATCACGTGCAGGGCGCCGCAGCCGACGACCTCGCCGTTGTCGTCCCGTTCCGCGACCCAGAACTCCTGGATGTCCTCGTAAAGCGTCACCGTGGCTTTGTCGAGCAGGATGCGACGCCGGACGTACTCGTCAAGGAGACGACGCACCGCCGGGACATCGCCGGTACGGGCCCGCCGGACGGTGATGGCTTTAGCGGTGACTTCTGGGCTCTCCGCCGCGGGGCTCTCGGCCGAGTGGCTCTCTGCTGACATGTGCGGACGCTATCGCCCGCCGGGCTCCCGTGCCGCGCCGGGGTTCTCACGGGCGGTATCGGGGCGGGTATCCGGGCCGGTATCGGCGCTGGTATGGGCGCCTGTATGAGGGGCCGTATCGGTGTCGGTATCGGTGCGGTCGGTATCGACGCCACTGGTATCGGCGCTGCTGGTATCGGTGTCGGCGGTAACGGCGCCCGTAACGCCGCGGGTATCGGGCGGTTCCGGGGGTTCGGGTGTTTCAGGGCCCTGGACGATGCGCACGGCGTCTCGCAGGGCGTGGCGCTGTTCGTCGCTCATCATGCCGAAGAAGGCGACGAGTGCGGCGGCGGGGTTGTCACTCTGGGACCAGGCGTCGTTCATCAGGGCCGCGGCGTAGGCGGCTCGCGTCGAGACCGCCTCATATCGATAGGCCCGGCCTTCCGCTTCGCGGCGTACCCAGCCCTTCTGATGGAGATTGTCCAAAACGGTCATGACCGTGGTGTACGCGATGGACCGTTCCTGCTGGAGATCTTCCAGGACTTCTCGAACGGTCACCGGGCGGTTCCACTTCCACACCCGCGTCATGACCGCGTCTTCGAGTTCTCCCAATGGGCGAGGCACAACTCAGCACAATAGTGGGAGATCTGGGTGTTGGCGTGCCGGACGGGCACTTTCTCCGGAAAACAGGAACAAAAAGGGCGTACGACTCGGAAAGCGTTGCAGCTTGGAGTCGTACGCCGGGTTCGGGCGTCCTGGCCTGGGCGCCCCGGTCTGGGCGTCCCGGCCTAGGCGTCCGGGTTCGGGGAGGCCTGGCGGGGGGCCTCCACGCGCGCGAGGGCGGCGTCCACAGCCGCGTCCTCCTTGGCCTTGTTGGCCCCGCCCTGGGTCTTCACGATCACCCTGATCACACCGATGAAGAACACGGCCATGACGACCGGGGGGAGGAGTGCGGAGACGTAGTCCATGCGTCCAGGGTAGCCAGCGGGTGGGGTGCGGGACCGCCCGGGTCTCAGCCTGCGGCGAGTTGCTGGGGCGGGGCCCCGGAGGGCGGTGTCGGTTTGCGGCGCGGGAAGACCTCGCCCGGGGTGGGGATGGGGCGCGGCGGCTTGGGGGTGGCGGGGGCGGGCTCGGCGCCGGGGTCGGTCCCTGGGCCTGGGGTGGGTTTGGGGGCGGCCGGCCTTTCGGCGGGCTTTTTGCGGGGCTGCTTGGCGGGGTCCTGGCCGGCGGCCCGGGCGGCGGCCTGGGCGGGGAGGTCGACCGGGGTGCGGGGCGAGCCGTCGGAGAGGCCTCCGGGGAGGGCCAGGAGATGCGTACGGGACGCGGGGATGACAGGCCTGGGCTGGACGGCCGGGTCGGCGGGAGCGGGCGCGAGGCGGGCCCGTACGTCCTGGAGGAGGGCGGCTGCGGCGGGGGTGCCCCGCAGGGCCCGGAGGGCGGTGAGGTCTTCGGGGGCGGGGTGGTACCCGGAGTCCAGGGCCTCCTCGAGGAGGGCGAGGTAGCCGGTTGCGGCGCCGGGGAGGGCGGCGCGGTAGCGGGCCAGGTCGGCCACCAGGAAGGCACGCAGCCGGGCTCCCTCGCGCATCGCCTCGTCGAGGGACTCGGCGAGACGGAGACAGGCCTGGACCTCCTCGGGTGAGGCGGGGGCGGGGTGAAGGGCGAGGGCGAGAGCGCGGCGGAGCACACGCAGCTCCTCCGCGCCGAACGCCATGGCGCCGCGGGATCCGTATGGCGTGGGCATGCGGCGACGATACGCGCTAATCAGACAAACACGGCATAAGGGGTGGGTGTGGCGTGGGGAGCCACTCGGGTGGGGGTCCGTTGCCTGCGGCGGCCTGTGGCGGTGAGGTGGGGGTGCGCGTAGCGCGTGCGGGTGCGTTGTGGGTCGGGGCCGCGTCGGGCGGTGTCCGTCCTCGGTCCGGTGGTGGGCCGCCTATTGCCAGGAAGTGCCGTCCCTTGACACCGGACTCTGCCGGCGGGCACCCCCGACGCGGCCCCTCACCGCCGTGGGCGACTGCGGGCTCGTGAGGCCGTCGCCCCAGCTCCTCGGCCGAGGGGGACTCCGTCCCCACCCCCGCCCACCGGCAGGGACTTCGCCTCGCGGGTGGCAGCGGCCACTTTTCGACGCCGGTCCGGGCACCTCCAGCCCGTCCGGCTTTTGAGGACGAGGCCGTCCAGGCCGATAGGGGTCCAGGGGGCGGAGCCCCCTGGCGGGGTCGAAGGGGCGGAGCCCCTGGGGATGGGACGGGCGGGGGCGAGGAAAGTCCGGGGTCGGCCGGGGGGGGGTCACATGCGGGAGACGTTGCGTTCGTAGACCAGGCGGAGGCCGATCAGGGTCAGCCAGGGCTCGTGTTCGTCGATGACCGAGGATTCGCCGAGGACCATGGGCGCCAAGCCGCCCGTGGCGATGACCGTGACCTCGTCGGGGTCGTCGGCGAGTTCGCGGGCCATGCGGTTGACGACGCCGTCGACCTGGCCCGCGAAGCCGTAGATGATGCCGGACTGCATGGCCTCGACCGTGTTCTTGCCGATGACGCTGCGCGGGCGGGCCACCTCGATCTTGCGGAGCTGGGCGCCGCGGACGCCGAGAGCCTCGACGGAGATCTCGATGCCGGGGGCGATGACACCGCCGATGTACTCGCCGCGCGCGCTCACCGCGTCGAACGTGGTCGCCGTACCGAAGTCGACGACGATCGCCGGGCCGCCGTAGAGGTCGACGGCCGCCACCGCGTTGATGATGCGGTCGGCGCCGACCTCCTTGGGGTTGTCCGTGAGGATCGGGACGCCCGTCTTCACGCCCGGTTCGACGAGGACGGCGGGGACGTCGCCGTAGTAGCGGCGGGTGACCTCGCGGAGTTCGTGGAGGACCGAGGGGACCGTCGCGCAGATGGCGATCCCGTCGATGCCGTCGCCCAGCTCGTCGCCCAGGAGCGGGTGCATGCCCATCAGGCCCTGGAGGAGGACCGCCAGTTCGTCGGCGGTGCGGCGGGCGTCCGTCGAGATGCGCCAGTGCTCGACGATGTCCTCGCCGTCGAACAGGCCGAGGACGGTGTGCGTGTTGCCTACGTCGATCGTGAGGAGCATGCCCGTTCCTACTCCGCCGCTCGCAGGTCCAGGCCGATGTCCAGGATCGGCGAGGAGTGGGTGAGGGCCCCTACGGCCAGGTAGTCGACGCCGGTGTCCGCGTACGCCTTGGCGTTGGCGAGGGTCAGGCGACCGGAGGCTTCGAGGGCTGCCCGGCCGTGCACGATCGCCACCGCCTCCTCGCACTCGCCCGGCGTGAAGTTGTCCAGGAGGATCAGGTCCGCGCCCGCGTCCACCACCTCGCGGAGCTGGTGGAGGGTGTCCACCTCGACCTCGATGGGGAGGTCGGGGAAGGCTTCGCGGACCGCCTTGAAGGCCTGGGCCACGCCGCCCGCGGCCACTACGTGGTTGTCCTTCACCAGGGCGGCGTCCGAGAGGGACATGCGGTGGTTCACTCCGCCTCCGCAGCGCACCGCGTACTTCTCCAGCGCGCGCAGGCCCGGGGTCGTCTTGCGGGTGTCGCGGACCCTCGCCTTCGTGCCGTCCAGTACGTCAGCCCACGCGCGCGTGGCCGTCGCGATGCCGGAGAGGCGGCAGAGGATGTTCAGCGCGCTGCGCTCGGCGGTGAGGAGGTCGCGGGTGCGGGTGGTGATGGAGAGGAGCTTCTGGCCCTCCCGCACCTTGTCGCCGTCCTCCACGTGACGCTCCACCTCGAACTCGTCCTCGCAGACGATCGAGAGCACCGCTTCGGCGACCCTGAGGCCCGCCACGACGCCCGCCTCGCGTGCGACGAAGTCGGCGGTGGCGGTCGCGTCCTCGGGGATCGTCGCGACCGTCGTCACGTCCACGCCGTGGGCGAGATCTTCCTGGATGGCCACGTTGGCGATGTCCTCGACCTCGACCGGGTCGAGGCCCGCGTCGGCCAGGAGCTGGGCGAGCGCGGGGTCGAGGCCGCACTCCAGGTACTCCTCGCCGGCACCGCAGGCGCAGTCGTCGCCGCAGCCGCCGCTCGAGGCGAGGGGAAGGTCGGGGGTGGTCACTTCTGTCACTGCTCCTGAGGCCGGGTCGGGGGGAAGTCCGCGGTGTCTGTGGTGTGCACGGCCAGTGTGCGGTCGGGGTTCAGGCGTACGACGATGTGGCGGCGCCAGGTCGTGTCGTCGCGGTCGGGGCGGTCCTCGCGCCAGTGGCAGCCCCGGGTCTCCTCGCGCTGCCGGGCGGCGGCCACCAGGACTCGGGCCACGCACAGGAGGTTGGTGGCCTCCCAGGTGTCGACGCCCGGCTCGGCCGTCTTGCCGTTCTCGGTGAGGGCGTCCCGGGCCTCGGTGTGCAGCTTCTGGATCTGTTCGGCGGCCGTGGCGAGGGAATTCGCGGAGCGCAGGACTCCGGCGCCGTTGGTCATGATCCGCTGGATGGTGAAACGGGCCTCGGGTGCGAGCAGGGGGTGCTCGGGGGTCTCGGGGTACGGCACCGGGTGCGGCACGCGTGCGTGGAGGCCGTTGGCGGCCCGGGCGGCCGCGATGTCCGCCACGATGCGCTCGGCGTAGACCAGGCCTTCGAGGAGTGAGTTGGAGGCCAGGCGGTTGGCGCCGTGCACGCCGGTGCAGGCGACCTCGCCGCACGCGTACAGGCCGGGGACGGTCGTACGGCCGTGGGAGTCGGTGCGTACGCCGCCGGAGGCGTAGTGGGCCGCGGGGGCGATCGGGATGGGGGCGGTGACCGGGTCGATGCCGTGGGCGCGGCAGGCGGCCAGGATCGTCGGGAAGCGGTGCTCCCACATGTCGGCGCCGAAGTGGCGGGCGTCGAGGAACATGTGCTCCGCGTCCTGCTCCTGCATGCGGCGCATGATGCCCTTGGCGACGATGTCCCGGGGGGCGAGCTCGGCCAGTTCGTGTTGGCCCAGCATGAAGCGGACGCCGTCGGCGTCGACCAGGTGGGCGCCTTCGCCGCGTACGGCCTCGGAGACCAGGGGCTGCTGGCCTTCCGCGTCCGCGCCGAGGAACAGGACGGTGGGGTGGAACTGGACGAATTCCAGGTCGCTCACCTCGGCGCCCGAGCGCAGGGCGAGGGCGACTCCGTCGCCGGTCGACACGGACGGGTTCGTCGTCGCGGAGAAGACCTGGCCCATGCCGCCGGTCGCGAGGACCACCGCGGGCGCATGGACCGCCCCTACGCCGTCGTGCTGGCCCTCGCCCATGACGTGCAGGGTGACGCCGGCCGTACGGCCCTCGGCGTCCGTCAGGAGGTCGAGGACGAGCGCGTTCTCGATCGTGCGCAGGCCACGCGCGCGTACCGCCTCCACGAGGGCGCGGGAGATCTCCGCGCCGGTGGCGTCGCCGCCCGCGTGGGCGATGCGGCGGCGGTGGTGGCCGCCCTCGCGGGTGAGTTCCAGGCCGCCTTCCTCGGACTCGTCGAAGTGGGCGCCGGTCTCGATGAGGCGGCGTACGGCGTCGGGGCCCTCGGTGACGAGGATGCGGACCGCGTCCTCGTCGCACAGGCCCACACCCGCGACGAGGGTGTCGTCGAGGTGCTGTTCGGGGCTGTCGCCCTCGCCGAGGGCCGCGGCGATGCCGCCCTGGGCCCAGCGGGTGGAGCCGTCGTCGAGGCGGGCCTTGGTGACGACGACCGTCCTGAGGCCCGCGGCCTCGCAGCGCAGGGCCGCGGTGAGACCCGCGACACCGGAGCCGACGACCACGACGTCCGCGGAGATGGACCACCCGGGCGCGGGCGCATGCAGTCGTATGCCTGTGCTGGTCACGAGGCGGCTCCGAAGGTGAGGGGGATGTTGTCGATCAGCCGGGTCGTCCCGACCCGGGCGGCGACGGCGAGGACGGCCTCGCCGGTGAAGTCGTCCCCGATCTCGGTGAAGTCGGAGGGGTCGACGAGCGCGAGGTAGTCCAGTTCGAGCGGCGGGTCCAGGCGGACGGCCTCGTCGAGGACCAGGCGGGCGGCGGCGCGGACGGCCGCCGGTGCGCCGGGGACCGCCTTGGCGACGGCGTGCGCGTCGGCGGCCGCGCGGGACTCCCCGATGGCGCTGAGCGCTTCCGCACGCGCGCGCGTGGCGGGCACTTCGCGGGCCCGCGCGCGCAGCGCTTCCTGCGCCGCGTGCCGGTCACGGCCGGCGAAGAGCGCCTGGGACAGGGCGAGTGCCGTGCGGCGCTCCTTGGGCGCGAGGTAGCGGTTGCGGCTGGACAGCGCGAGGCCGTCCTCCTCGCGCACGGTCGGGACGCCGACGATCTCGACGCCGAAGTTCAGGTCGCGCGCCATGCGGCGGATCAGGGCGAGCTGCTGGGCGTCCTTCTGGCCGTACAGAGCGACGTCGGGGCGGGTGAGGTGGAGCAGCTTGGCGACGACGGTGAGCATGCCGTCGAAGTGGCCGGGCCGGGACCCGCCTTCCAGGCGCTCGCCCATGGGTCCGGCGCTGATGCGGACCTGGGGCTCGCCACCCGGGTAGACCTCGTCGACCGAGGGGGCGAACACGGCGTCCGCGCCCGCCTGTTCGGCGATCTTGAGGTCGGCCTCCAGGGTGCGCGGGTAGCGGTCGAGGTCCTCGCCCTTGCCGAACTGCAAGGGGTTCACGAAGACGGTGACGACGACCTCGCCGTCCGGTCCGGCGATGGTGCGCGCGGTGCGGATCAGGGTGGCGTGGCCCTCGTGCAGGGCGCCCATGGTCATCACGACGGCGCGGCGGCCGGCACGCGTGCGTGCGTGCAGTTCGTCGGCGGTGCGCAGCACGGTGGTCATCGGGCCTCTCCCTCGGCGCCGTCGGTCCCGTGGGCGAGTACCCCGAGAAGGTCCTCGGCGAGCTCCGGCTTCAGCAGCCCGTGCGCGAGCGCCCGGTCGGCGGTCGCGCGCGCCATCGCGAGATACCCGGCGACGGTCTGCGGGGCGTGCCGCCGCAGCTCGGTCACGTGTGCGGCGACGGTGCCGGCGTCCCCGCGCGCGACGGGGCCGGTCAGGGCGGCGTCGCCGGAGCGCAGGGCGTTGTCGAGGGCGGCGCCGAGCAGCGGGCCGAGCATCCGGTCGGGGGCCGCCACACCCGCCTCGCGCAGCAGCTCCATGGACTGGGCGACGAGCGTGACCAGGTGGTTGGCGCCCAGCGCGAGGGCCGCGTGGTAGAGCGGGCGCATGTCCTCGGCGACCCACTCCGGTTCGCCGCCCATCTCGATGACAAGAGCCTCGGCGGCCAGCCGCAGTTCCTCGGGCGCGGTGACGCCGAAGGAGCAGCCGGCCAGGCGCTGGACGTCCACGGGCGTGCCGGTGAAGGTCATCGCCGGGTGCAGGGCCAGCGGCAGCGCGCCCGCGCGCAGCGCGGGGTCCAGGACCTTCGCGCCGTATCGCCCGGAAGTGTGCACCAGCAGCTGCCCCGGCCGTACGGCCCCGGTGTCGGCGAGGCCCTCGACCAGCCCGGGCAAGGTGTCGTCGGGGACGGTCAGCAGGACCAGTTCCGCACGCGCGAGGACCTCGGCGGGCGGTACGAGCGGCACGTCGGGGAGCATCTGCGCGGCCCGCCGCCGGGAGGTGTCGGAGACCCCGGAGACGGCCACCGGGCGGTGTCCGGCGAGCTGGAGGGACGCGGCGAGCGCCGGGCCCACGCGGCCGGCGCCGACGACACCGACGGTGAGCCGCGCGGGGCGGTCCCTGGGATCTGGCTGTTGGCTTGTACTCACTCGACGGCGGCCTTCCCGTTCCAGTCCGCTCTGGGTACCGGACGATTTCTCGTCATGTTAACGCGATCGGTTCGACGGGGGTCCGGTTGTCCACAGGCTGTGGGTCATCGCACTCCGCGCGCACGAAGGGCGGGCGCGGCCTTCCCACTGTCTGCCGGACCGGAAAAGCAGCGGACGGGCAGCGGCCGGAAACGCGGTGGCCGGAAACGCAGATGCTCGCGCGCGTGGGCGCACGGCATGATCCCGCGCATGAGCGATACGGCGGAAGAGACCGGGCGACACCACGAGCGGTCCGAGGAGGAGGAGTCCGAGTCCTTGTCGGACGCCGAGCAAGGCAAGCGACGCCGGGAGCGGCGCATCGCCGCCTATCGCGGCGCACGACGGGTTCTCGCACGCCCCGGTTTCCTCGGCACCCTCCGCGAGCGCCTCGCGCTGCTGGACGAGGCGCGTGCGCTGGATCTGTACGACCTGGACGAGCCGGCGGACCTCTACGGCGACGGGATCGTCGGCGCCCTGGAGGAGAAGGTCGCAGGGCTGCTCGGCAAGGAGGCAGCCGCGTTCTTCCCGACGGGCACCATGGCCCAGCAGGTCGCCCTGCGCTGCTGGGCGGGCCGCACCGGCAACCCGACCGTCGCCCTGCACGCACTGGCCCACCCCGAGATGTACGAACGCGACGCCTTCAGCCAGGTCAGCGGTCTGCGCCCGGTCCAGGTGACGAGCGAGCCCCGGCTGCCGACCGCCGACGAGATACGTGACTTCGACGAGCCGTTCGGGGCGCTGATGCTCGAACTGCCCCTCAGGGACGCCGGTTTCGTGCTGCCCTCCTGGGAGGAACTCACCGAGGTCGTCGAAGCGGCGCGGGAGCGCGACGCGGTGGTGCACTTCGACGGCGCGCGCCTGTGGGAGTCCACCGTCCACTTCGGCCGCCCGCCTGCGGAGATCGCGGCTCTGGCGGACAGCGTGTACGTGTCGTTCTACAAGTCCCTCGACGGCTTCGGCGGCGCGGTACTCGCCGGGCCCCGGACGCTGGTGGACGAGGCGAGAACCTGGCGGCACCGCTACGGCGGCACGCTCTTCCAGCAGTTCCCCACCGCGCTGTCGGCGCTCGCCGGACTGGAGCGGGAGCTGCCTCGGCTGCCCGAGTACGTGGCCCACGCGCGCGTGGTGGCCGCCGCGCTGCGCGACGGCTTCGCGGCGGCCGGGGTGCCCTGGGCGCGGGTCCACCCCGAGCCGCCGCACACCAACGAGTTCCAGGTCTGGCTGCCGTACGACACCGACGTGCTCACGGAGGCCTCGCTCCGCCACGCGGAGGAGACGAAGACCGTCCTGTTCGGTTATCCCTGGGACGCCAAGGGCCCGGGCCTGGCGTGCACCGAGGTCTCTGTGCGCGCCCCCGGCCTGGAGTGGACGGCCGACGACGTGAGGACGGCGGTCGCGGAGTTCGTGGCCCGGCTGACCGAGGAGGTCAGCGGGGAGGTCCGCAAGTAGGTCAGCAGGTGGAACGCGGTCGCGGACGCAGCCACCGGGCCAGGGCCTGCCGTAGCGGCCCATGCGCCGGACGCTCCGCCAGGGCGGCGCGGAACTGCCGGTGGTCACGCCACTCGCGCACGACCTGCCAGTCGTGGATGCCGGGCGCGGGCGGCGCGGGCTCGCCGAGCCGCTGGGCGCGGTAGAGGTCGAGGAGGTGGTGCTGCGTGCTGCTCATGGCGGGTCGCCTTCTCGGGACGTAGGAGACAGGACGTGGGGAAAGGGCTCCGCGGCTGCCCCGGTGGCCCCAGGCTGTGCCGGGGGCGGTCGTCACGTCGCGTCGATTGACGGCGACCGTCAATCGACGGCCGCGTTGTCAGTGGCGAGGTGCACGATGAGGGCATGAGCGTGACCATCGACATCGCGGGGCTGCGGCCGGAGAGGCTCGCCGTCGTGCCCTCTCCCCTGGCCGAGCTCGGCACCGCGCTGCACGCGCTGTCGGAACCGGGCCACCACCCGGGCCTGCAGGGCTGGGTGACGGGCGTGACGGCCCGGCTGGACTCACACCTGGCCGACCGGATGTGCGAGGCCGACTTCCTGTGGCGGACGACGTTCTCGGACCTGTTCCTGCCCTTCGCCGGCATACCGGGCGGGAGCACTCTCCCGGGTGCCACCCTCGCCGAGGACCTGGACCTGCTGGACAAGCTGACGGACGAGCAGTTCGTGGACGCGGCACTGGAGTTCACCTGCGCGCTGCCGTACACCACGCAGGGACCTGCCGTGCTGGCCGACCCGGAGCTGCGCCGACGCGCTCTGGAGCTGGCCGCCGCGCGCGGGCCGCAGCAGTTGCGGTTCAGCCGGCGGCTGCTCGAGGATCCGCCGCGCATCCGGGCCTGGCTGCGGCGGTTCCTGGAGGACTGCGACGAGATGTTCTTCGCGGACGCCTGGTCCCGCCTGCGTCACCAGCTCACGGCGGACGCCCGCCACAAGACCGACCTGCTGCGGCACAAGGGGCTGTCCGAGGCGCTGACCGCGGTGTCCCCCGCGGTGAGCGTCGACGAGGCCGCCGGCCGGATCACCATCGACAAGCTGCGCCAGGGCCACACCGTGATCAAGGACCGAAGCCTGCTGCTCGTGCCGACGAGCCTGGGCTGGCCGCATCTGATGGTGCTGCATCGGCACGGCTGGCAGCCGGTGCTGCACTACCCGGTCGGCTCCCCCGAGCTCGTCGCGCCGCCGTCGGTCGACCAGCTGACCCTGAGGATGACCGCCCTGTCCCACCCGGTGCGGATGCAGCTCTGCCGCAACCTCGCCCGCAGCACGTACACCACGAGCGAGCTCGTACAGATCCACGGCATGACCGCCCCGGAGATATCCCGGCACCTGAGCGTCCTCAAGAAGGCGGGCCTGATCACCACCCGCCGCCGCGGGCGGTACGTCCTGTACCAGCTGGACGTCACCGCGGTGGCGCGGCTCGGCAGCGACTTCCTCGAAGCGCTCCTGAGGTGACCGTCAGTCGAACCGGATGTGCCTGATCCCGACGCCCGCCTGCCGCAGCCGCGTCCGCAGCGTGCCCTCGTTGTTGGGCCGGAGTTTCAGCCCGGCCAGGACGGCGATCCGGTCCGCGGTCTTCGGCACGGTCGAGTGGTCGGTCCACAGATGCTCGGCGAACTCCGGCTCGCTCAACCGCTCCAGACAGTGGTCGAGCTGCTGGACGGCCCAGCTCTCCCGGCGCAGCCCGGCGTTCTTTCCGGCGACGAACTGTGCGAGATGTCCGAAGCCGCGCTCCCGCAGCCGTTTCAGGACCGTCTCGCGCTCGGCGAGGAGGGTGAAGTGCCGTACGTCATGGCCGAGTTCGCGCAGCCGCCCGACCGTCTCGGCGTAGTAGTCGGAGTTCGTGACCGTCATGGGCGCGATCACCACACCGTCGTGCTTGGCGAGGGCCAGGTCGAGGACCTCGACGACGCCCTGCCGCCAGGACGTCAGGTCCTGGAAGTCCGCACGCAGCTCCGCCGGAAGCATGCGCCGCAGGCCGAAGCCGGGGTGTTCGGGATCGCAGATGACGCTGCCCGGCAGGCGCCGCTGGATCTCGTGTGCGGTCTGTGTCTTGCCGCCCCCGAAGGGGCCGTTGATCCACAGGAGCATGCGCAGACCCTAGTGGCCGCCGGTCACGCGCGCGTGCCGACCCCGGGTTCAGCCGTGCCCGCCGGCCCGCACCAGACCCGTCTCGTACGCCAGGACCACCACCTGTACCCGGTCGCGCAGCCCCAGCTTGGTCAGGATGCGGCCGACGTGGGTCTTCACCGTCGCCTCGGACAGGACCAGCCGGGCCGCGATCTCCCCGTTGGACAGGCCCTGGGCGACCAGCACCATGACCTCGCGCTCGCGGTCGGTGAGCCGCTCCAGCTCCTTGTGCCGGGGCTCCTTGCCGGTGGAGGGCAGCATGGGCGCGAACCGGTCCAGCAGGCGCCGGGTCGTCGACGGGGCCACCACCGCGTCGCCGCTGTGCACCGCGCGGATGGCCGCGAGGAGTTCGCCGGGCGGCACGTCCTTGAGCATGAAGCCGGAGGCGCCCGCCTTCAACCCGGAGAAGGCGTACTCGTCGAGGTCGAAGGTGGTCAGGATCAGCACCTTGGGCGGGTCGGGCTCCGAGCAGATGCGGCGGGTGGTCTCCACACCGTCCAGCTTCGGCATGCGCACGTCCATCAGCACGACGTCGACGGGGGTCTCGCGCAGCACCTGGAGGGCCTCGACGCCGTCGCCCGCCTCCGCGACGACCTCCATGTCCGGCTGGGCGGCGAGCACCATCCGGAACCCTGTGCGCAGCAGCACCTGGTCGTCGACGAGCATCACGCGGATCGTCATCGGGTCCTCTTCCGTGTCTTCGGTATCCGTCTACAGGCCGTTGTCACGCCGTTTGTCATGCCGGTTGTCATGCCGGTTGCCACGCCGGGCTGTCATGCCGGTTGTCACGCCGTTACAGGTGTCAACCAAGGGCATGCGCAAGCGTCAGTGTGCTGGTTTGAGCGGCAGCAGCGCACTGATGCGGAATCCTCCGCCCGGGCGCGGCCCCGCGTCCAGGGTGCCGCCGACCATGCCGACCCGCTCGCGCATCCCGATCAGGCCGTGCCCCTCGCCGTCGGCGCCGCCGTCCTCGTACAGCTCGTGCGGGGCGCCCTTGCCGTCGTCCTCGACGAGCAGACCGAGACCGTCGTCGAAGTAGACCAGGCGCACGCTGGCGCCCGCGTTCGGCCCGCCGTGCTTGCGGGTGTTGGTGAGCGCCTCCTGCACGATGCGGTACGCCGTCAGCTCGACGCCGCTGGGCAGCGGGCGCGGCGTGCCCTCGACCTTGAAGTCGACCGGCAGACCGGAGGTGCGGCACTGCTGGACGAGGTCGTCGATCTGCTCGACGTCGGGCTGCGGGACGTACTCGCCGCCCTCCTGGTGCTCGCCGGTGCGCAGCACCCCGAGCAGGCGGCGCATCTCGGCGAGAGCCTGGCGGCCGGTGGAGGAGATGGTCTCCAGAGCCTTCTTGGCCTGGTCGGGGGCGGTGTCGAGGACGTAGGCGGCGCCGTCGGCCTGCACCACCATCACGGAGACGTTGTGCGCGACGACATCGTGCAGTTCGCGTGCGATCCGGGCGCGTTCGGCGGCGACCGCGACCTTGGACTGCGCCTCGCGCTCCTTTTCGAGCCGGGTCGCGCGCTCCTCCAACTGCTCGTAGTAGGCGCGGCGGGTGCGGATCGAGTCGCCGAGCACCCAGGCGAGCGCGAAGGGCACCGACGTGAAGATCATCAGGGCCACTGTGCCCAGGACGCTGGAATCCTGCTCCGGCCAGCGCAACTGCGCCACGGGCGCCGCGCACAGGCCGACGGCCAGGGCGAGCCGGGAGGCCCAGCGGGCGCCGGTCGCGGCCACGGTGTAGACGATCACCAGGAAGGCGAAGTTGGCGGCCGTCGTCGCCACGTCCAGTACCAGCTGTGCCAGCCCCACCCCGATGGCCAGCAGCAGCATCTTCTCCGGCATGCGCCGGCGCAACGCGATCACCAGGCACAACAGGAGGACGACCGGGACGATGACCGCCTCGGAGCGGATGCCCGGAAGGTCCTGCCCGCCCTCCTCCTGAACGGCCACGGTCAGCACAGAGATCCCGAACAGGAAGACGGCCCAGAAGCTGTCGACCCCGGTCGGGTGCCTGCGGAGGAAGTCATAGAGGCGCTGCACGTAACCCAGCGTAGGGAAGCGAGATGCGTGCAGGGGTCAACCGGAGGGCCGATCCGCACTCCCCGCACGTACTCCCCAAGGTGGAGGCCGCCTTCCACTGTGCGCTTAGCCTGGCCCGGTGACAGCAGAGGCGACGGGTGAGTGGCGCGGGTGGCGGGCGGCGGCGGAGGGCGCTCTCTACGGCCCGGACGGCTTCTATCGCCGAGCTGAGGGGCCGGGCGGCCACTTCCGTACGTCCGTCCACGCGTCGCCTCTCTTCGCCGGTGCCGTGGCCCGGCTGCTGTGCCGGGTCGACGAGGCGTTGGGCCGGCCCGCCTCGCTCGACTTCGTCGACATGGCTGCGGGGCGGGGCGAGCTGGTCACCGGCGTACTGGCCGCCCTGCCCGCCGACGTGGCGGCACGCACGCGTGCGTACGCCGTCGAGATCGCCGACCGCCCGCACACCCTCGATCACCGGATCGAGTGGCTGCCCGAGCCACCGCGCCGGATCACGGGCCTGCTGTTCGCCAATGAGTGGCTGGACAACGTCCCCGTGGAGGTCGCGGAGGTGGACGCCGCGGGCGTACCGCGCGTGGTGCTCGTACGGCGGGACGGGACCGAGCGCCTCGGGGAGCCGGTCGGCGGTGCGGAGGCGGAGTGGCTCGCGCGGTGGTGGCCGCTGTCCAGTGCCACGGAAGGCACTCGGGCCGAGATCGGGCTGCCGCGGGCCGAGGCCTGGGCCACCGCTGTGGCGGCCCTCGATCTGGGCCTGGCGGTCGCTGTGGACTACGCGCACACGGCGCCGACGCGGCCGCCCTTCGGCACCCTCGCCGGCTTCCGCGAGGGCCGCGAGACGGCTCCCGTCCCGGACGGCTCGTGCGACATCACGGCGCATGTGGCGCTGGACGCGTGCGCGCTGCCCGGGGCGCGCCTGCTGTCCCAGCGCGCCGCCCTGGGCGCCCTGGGCATCACGGGCGCACGCCCCCCGCTCGAACTGGCCTCGACCCGCCCTGCCGAGTACGTACGAGCCCTCGCGACCGCGGGCGAGGCCGCCGAGCTCACCGCGACGGGCGGGCTGGGAGACTTCGGGTGGCTGGTGCAGCCGGTTGGAATTCCGGACGTACTGGCGGACGACGTACTGGCGGAGTAGGGCCCAGGTTCCCCCGCCATCGCCCGGCCCGCCCTACTTGTCGATGTCCCCCACCACGAAGAACATCGACCCCAGGATCGCCACCATGTCCGCGACCAGCGTCCCCGGCAGCAGCTCGACCAGCACCTGGATGTTGTTGTACGAGGCCGAGCGCAGCTTCAGGCGGTACGGCGTCTTCTCGCCCTTGCTGACGAGGTAGTAACCGTTGATGCCGAGCGGGTTCTCGGTCCACGCGTACGTGTGACCCTCGGGCGCCTTCAGCACCTTGGGGAGCCGCTGGTTGATCGGCCCGGGCGGCAGCTCGGCGAGCCGGTCCAGGCAGGCGTCGGCGAGGTCGAGGGCGTTGTGGGTCTGCTCCAGCAGGCACTCGAACCGGGCGAGGCAGTCGCCCTCCTCGCGGGTCACCACCTTCAGGACGTCCCGGAGCTCGCCGTACGCGAGATAGGGCTCGTCCCGGCGCAGGTCGAAGTCGACGCCGGAGGCGCGCGCGATCGGCCCGCTCACGCCGTACGCGTGCACGGTCTCCGGCGTGAGGGCGCCCACGCCCCGGGTGCGCCCGCGGAAGATCTCGTTGCCGAGGACCAGGTCGTCGAACCGGTCCATGCGGGAGCGCACGTCGGCGACGGCGGCACGCGCGCGCGTGGCCCACCCGGCCGGCAGGTCCTCCTTCAGGCCGCCGACCCGGTTGAACATGTAGTGCATACGCCCGCCGGAGACCTCCTCCATGACGTGCTGGAGTTCCTCGCGCTCGGTGAAGGCGTAGAAGATCGGCGTGATCCCGCCCAGCTCCAGCGGGTACGACCCCAGGAACATCAGGTGGTTGAGCACCCGGTTGAGCTCCGCGAGCAGCGTCCGGGTCCACACCGCCCGCTCGGGCACCTCCATGCCGAGCATGCGCTCGACGGCGAGGACGACACCCAGCTCGTTGGAGAAGGCCGACAGCCAGTCGTGGCGGTTGGCGAGCATGATGATCTGGCGGTAGTCACGGGCCTCGAAGAGCTTCTCGGCGCCGCGGTGCATATAGCCGATCACCGGCTCCGCGTGCTGGATGCGCTCGCCGTCCAGGACGAGCTTGAGGCGCAGCACGCCGTGCGTGGACGGGTGCTGGGGCCCGATGTTGAGCACCATGTCGGTGCTCTCCGCGGCGCCGCCGATACCGACCATGGTCTCCGTCGTAGGAGTCATGGACACAGTCTCTCCTACGTACGCTGGCCTCATGGAGACGGGGAGCCCACAGAACACGAGGACGGCGGGGGACGATCAGGCGGCGGCCGAGCCGGGGTGGACCGGGCTGCCGCCCGGTCTGCTCCGCATGCGCCGACTGCTGCTCGTGGTGTGGCTGGGACTGCTGGCAGTCGGGCTGGGCCTGCTGCTCGGCCTGCTCGCCGGCCCCGGCTGGGCCGCCTTCGCGCTGCTGCCGCTGGCACTGACGGCCTGGGGCTGGGTGATGCTCGGCCGCAACTGGCGGTCGTGGCGGTACGCCGAGCGCGCCGACGACCTGCTGATCAGCCGGGGCGTGCTGTGGCGCGAGGAGACGGTCGTGCCGTACGGCCGGATGCAGCTGGTCGAGGTCACGTCGGGGCCCGTCGAGCGGCACTTCGGGCTGGCCAGCGTGCAGCTGCACACGGCCGCCGCCGCGACCGACGCCACGATCCCCGGCCTCGACCCGGCGGAGGCGGAACGGCTGCGCGACCGGCTCACCGAGCTGGGCGAGGCCCGGTCGGCGGGGCTGTGACGACACCGGGCGTCGACGACGCCGTACGCGAGAAGCGACCCGTGACGGAACGGCGGCTGCACCCCGTGACGCCGCTGAGGCGGGCGTGGGCGCCGGTCGCCGTGCTCATCGGGTGGGCGGTGCACGACCCCGACCAGGCGCAACGCCAGCTGACGAGACTGACGAGCACGACGCTCCTGCTCGCACTCGCCGTGCTCGTCCCCGCGGCCGCCCTGTACGGCTTCCTCACCTGGTGGTTCACGCACTTCGCGGTGACCGACAGCGAACTGCGCATCCGCACCGGACTGGTGTTCCGGCGCACCGCGCACATCCGGCTGGAACGCATCCAGGCCATCGACATCACCCAGCCGCTGCTCGCGCGCGTGGCGGGTGTCTCGAAGCTCAAACTCGACGTCATAGGCGCGGACAAGAAGGACGAACTCGCCTTCCTGGGCGCGGACGAGGCGCGGACGCTCCGCGCGGAACTCCTCGCGCGCGCCGCCGGTTTCGCGCCCGAGACGGCGCACGAGGTGGGCGAGGCGCCGGCCCAGCAGCTGCTGCGCGTGCCGCCCGGCGTCCTGGCCGTCTCCCTCGTCCTGACCGGTGCCACCTGGGGAACGCTGGCCGCCGCGGTCGTCGTACCGACCATCCTCTGGCTGGCCACGCACAGCCCGTGGACGGTCCTCGCCACCGCGGTGCCCCTGGTCGGCGCGGCGGGGGCGAGCAGTGTGGGGCGGTTCGTCGCGGAGTACGACTGGACGGTGGGCGACTCCCCCGACGGGCTGCGCCTCGACCACGGCCTGCTCGACCGCGCGCACGAGACGGTGCCGCCCGGCCGGGTCCAGACCGTACGCATCGTCGAGCCGCTGCTGTGGCGGCGGCGCGGCTGGGTGCGGGTGGAACTGGATGTGGCGGGCTCGGCCAACTCGGTCCTGCTGCCGGTCGCCCCGCGCGAGATCGCCGAATCGGTCGTCGCGCGCGTGCTGCCCGGCGCGACCGTCCCCCCGCGCGCCTCCCTGTCGCGTCCGCCGCGGCGGGCGGGCCGGTGCATGCCGGTGTGGTGGCGCGGCTACGGCCTTTCCGTCACGGACGCGGTCTTCGCCGCCCGGACCGGCCTCTTCCGCAGAAGCCTGGCGCTGGTACCGCACGCGAAGGTCCAGAGCGTACGGCTGGCTCAGGGGCCGTGGAAGCGGCTGTGGGGCGTCGCCGACGTCCACCTGGACACCGGGGCCAACAAGACGGTGACCGCCCGCCTGAGGGACGCCCAGGAGGCGGCGCAGCTGCTTCACGAGCAGGCGGAGAGGTCACGCACGGGCCGCAGGGACGCACGGCCGGACCGGTGGATGGCGTGAGCCGTGACCGTCGGCTGGTCGTCTGCCGTCAGGAAACCGCGCTGCGCAACCCCTGAACATCGATCTGTTCCGTCTCGTCGTGAGCCGTCAGATCGATGACCTGGCCGATGCCCCGGGACTCCTCGTCCGCCGACTTGAACTCCGCCTCGGACTCGGCCTTGTGCAGGGCGAGGGCCTCCTGGCCCACGACGTCGGCGAGGTCCTCGTTCTGGACGGCCTCCAGCGCGGCGGGCGCGGCCCCCTGCTTCGTGCCGAAGAAGTCGAAGCCGCCCTGGATCGCCGGACGGCGTGCGGGCGTCGCCGGTACGACGGCCACGGTGGTCGGCGCGATGAAGTGGCCCGCCGGCTGCTGGGCCGGAGGCAGGGCGGGCTGGGCGGGGGACGGGGCGGCCGTGCCTGCGGCGACCGTGCCTGCCGGGGTGATGGCGGCCGCGCGCTCGTGCCCGTCGACCGCCTCGGGCTTCCCCTGGGCGTCGTCCTCCAGCGCGGGTTCCTTCTCGGAGCCGCCGGTGCCGACCGTCTCGGGGGCGCGGACGTCAGTGGAGTGAGCCTCGGAGGCGTGGACCCCGGAGGCGTGGATCTCGGAGGCGTGGACCTCCGTGACGCCTGAATCGGCCTTCACCGACTCGTCGTCGGAGGGACCGTCGCCCTTCGGGGGATCGTGATTCGGGGGGTCGTTCTTCGGCGGCTCGTCCTTCGGGAACTCGTCCTTCGCGCCCTTCGAGTCCTTCGAGTCCTCCGGCTCCTTCGTTGCCTTCGAGGTCTCGCTGTCCTCCGCAGCGCTGCCCCCCTCCGGCGCCACCGGGGCCTCGTCGTCGAAGCGTGCCAGCGCCTCCTTGGCCCGCAGGAACAGCCGGGACCCCTCCGGGGAGAAGACCGCGGGAGCCACGGACGTCTCCTCGGCGGCATCGGCGACCTCGGTCGCATCGGCCGTCCCGGCCGCCGCCTCCACCACCGAAGCCGAAGCCGAAGCGGAACCAGAAGCGGAAGCCGCAGCGTCGACCGGAACCGGCGGCAACGCGCGCGCGGGCATGGCCGCCTCTATCTCCAGAACCCGGCGCTCCTCCAGGACGCTCGCCCGCTCGGTCTCCGCGGTGGCGTACCGCCGCAGCAGCGCCGCATGCTCGTTGCGCAGCCCGGCGAGCTCCGCCCGCTTGGCCCGCAGCCGCTGCTCCAGCTTCAGGCGCAGCTCGCGCGACTCGTCGAGGTCGGTCTCCAGCTCCGCGACCCGCTCCTCGTACCGCCACTCGTCGCTCGCACGCGCGCGCGTGAGGTCGGCGACCCGCTTGCCCGCCTGCGTGTCCCAGCGGCGCATGACGACCGCGCCGGCGACCGCCGTCGCCGCGGCGGCCGCGGCAAGGCCGCGCAGCACCACGGGCTCGGTGAACACCCACGGCGCCAGGGCACAGACGACGGAGACGCCTGCGATCGCCGACGGGGGCAGCAGCCTGTGCAAGGGCGGGGAATGACGGTGACGTCCACGTGGCATGGCCAGAAACTTACCGCGCGTAGGCGAATCTTGGCGCCCCGCCCCGTAAAAACACAGCCATCCCGAGTCGTTCACGCGGCATCAGGAATCGGATCCGCACCGGAATAGGCAAGAAGCAAGATCACAAAGCCGGTGCGGCCCGGGTCACCTGCTGCCCAACCGCTCGCTCATCCACTCCAGCGTCCCCGGAATCTCCCGCCGCCAGGTGTTGAAGTTGTGCCCGCCGCTTTCAAGGATGATCGACGAGATCCGTGTCAGCTTCGTGGCCTTCACGCGCTCTATGAACTTCAAGGTCGCCTTGTAGTTGGATTCTCCAACTTTGCTGCTGCTGACGAGAAGTGAAGTGTCCGGAGCCGGCATGTGCTTGAGGTACCACCACAGGTTGGCGCGATTGCGCAGTTCCTCGTCCCCCTGGAAGAGGTCGCCCGTCGTGGGGTCGATCGGCGCGTTGTAGTACGCGGAAAGCCCGGCCCCGGCGGCGTACACCCGCGGATGGTGCATGGCGAGCTTCAGCGCGCAGTAGCCGCCCGTGGAGTCCCCGATGATGCCCCAACTGCCGCGTTCACGGCCCACTCTGTAGTGGCCGCTCACGGCATCGGGCAGATCTTCGGCGAAGAACGTCTCGGTCTGCGGGCCGCCGGGAATGTCCACGCACTCCGTGTCCCGCGGCGGCGCCACAGTGGGCCGCATCATCACCAGGATCATCGGCCGCATGCGACCGTCCCTCGCGAGTTTCGCGGCCGTACGCGGATAGTCGAGTTTGTCCACGAGCGCCTGGGCCGTACCGGGATACCCGGTCAGAACGACCGCTGCCGGGAACGTGCGCGTGCGGTACTCCGGCTGAAAATACTCGGGCGGCAGATAGGCGTACGCGGGCGTGGCGATATGCGTCGTACGGCCCACGATGCCGACCTTCTGGATCTGCCCGCCCAGCTGCGGCACGGCGCTCGCCGCCCCCGGCACCCGCCGCGTGTCGACGACCTTCAGCGGACCGCCACCGGGCGTGTGGTCCACGACCACACCCTGGTCCTTCTCCTGCCCGAACAGGTCGGCCCAGCTCGCGTAGAACCCGAAGGCCTGGTTGGCGGCGAGACCGACCGCCAGGAAGAGCGTCAACTGCGTGGAGAGCAGCAGGCCGACGCGCCCGCCGACGGCCCGCCAGCCGCGCCGCGCCAGCCGTGGCCACAGCCACACCGTGCCGACGAACAGCCCTACGGCCGCCAGCACCGCCAGCGTCAGCGTCTTGTCGCTCGTGAGACCCATCGATGGTTACCTGTCCGCGCTTTCCGCCCGGTCCGCGCTTCCCCCGCGCTGCCTCCCCCGCTCCTTCGCAAGGGCTTGCCCCGGACTTTCCTTGGCCTTTGAAACGGTTTTGAGGAGCTGAGTGAACCTCTCCCCTCGAGACACCGTCCTAGAGGGCGCAATGTCGCCGGATGCCCGAATCGGCACCGGATCCAAGGTCTCTCGCAGAACTAATGGGATGCGATGTCTGTCAGGACAGATGTGGAAATGTCGGGTGGGGTTCCCCAACGATCAAGTCAGGCACGGCAGCTGCCGGGCCGAGTTCGGCATCTGCTCCGAGGCCCGCGCCCGGAGGCCGTTCCCGTTCTCGTCGGCAGGGCCTGCGCCCTGGTCGGCCTGCTGGACATCGCGGCGGGCGTCTTCCCGCGCTTCCGGCACAGCCGTATGCATGCCATCGCCGAGGTGCTGCCGGGCTCGACGGGCCCCTTCGCGGCCGCGCTGTCGCTGAGCGCCGGTGTGCTGCTGCTCCTGCTCGCCCACGGCCTCAAGCGCGGCAAGCGGCGGGCCTGGCGGGCCGCCGTCGTCCTGCTGCCGGCCGGCGCGGTGGCGCAGTTCACGTACCGCCACTCCGTGGTGGGCGTCCTCATCTCGCTGGCGCTGCTGGCCCCCCTGCTGCGCCACCGCGACCAGTTCGCGGCCCTGCCCGACCCGCGCAGCAGGTGGCGGGCGCTGGCCAACTTCGTCCTCATGGGCGCCGGTTCCCTCGCCCTCGGCCTGATCATCGTCAGCGCCCACCCGAACACCCTGGTCGGCGACCCGAGCCTGGCCGACCGCATCACCCACGTCCTGTACGGCCTGTTCGGCTTCGAGGGCCCGGTCGACTACCAGGGCAACACCTCCTGGACGGTCGCCTTCTCCCTCGGCGCCCTCGGGTGGATCACGGCGGTCACCACGATCTACCTGGCCTTCCGCCCCGAACACCCCGCCGCCCGCCTCACCGAGGACGACGAGGTGCGCCTGCGCGCCCTGCTGGAGAAGCACGGCGCCCGCGACTCGCTCGGCCACTTCGCGCTCCGCCGCGACAAGGCCGTCGTCTTCTCCCCCAGCGGCAAGGCGGCGGTGACCTACCGCGTTGTCTCCGGCGTGATGCTCGCCAGCGGCGACCCGATCGGCGACGTCGAGGCCTGGCCCGGCGCCATCGAGCGCTTCATGGACGAGGCCCGCGCCCACTCCTGGACCCCCGCCGTCATGGGCTGCTCCGAGACCGGCGCCGAGGTGTGGACCCGCGAGACCGGCCTCGACGCCCTCGAACTGGGCGACGAGGCGGTGGTGGACGTCCCGGATTTCTCCCTCACCGGCCGCGCGATGCGCAACGTGCGTCAGATGGTCAAGCGCATCGAGCGCGCCGGTTACGAGACCCGGGTACGGCGCGTCCGTGACCTCGGCGAGACCGAGCTGGAGCGCATTCGCCGCGCCGCCGACGACTGGCGCGGCACCGACACCGAGCGCGGCTTCTCCATGGCGCTGGGCCGCATCGGCGACTCCGGAGACGGCGACTGTCTCATCGCCACCGCCCACAAGCCGGACGAGGAGCCGGGGCCGTACGGCGACCTCAAGGCGATCCTCCACTTCGTGCCTTGGGGCACCGACGGGGCCTCCCTGGACCTGATGCGCCGCGACCGCTCCGCCGACCCCGGCATGAACGAACTGCTCATCGTGGCCGCCCTCCAGGCCGCCCCGAAGTTCGGCATCGCGCGCGTGTCCCTCAACTTCGCCATGTTCCGCTCGGCCCTGGCCCGCGGCGAGAAGATCGGCGCCGGCCCGGTCCTGCGCGCCTGGCGCGGACTGCTGGTCTTCCTCTCCCGCTGGTTCCAGATCGAGTCCCTGTACAAGTTCAACGCCAAGTTCCGGCCCCGCTGGGAGCCCCGCTTCGTCGTCTACCGCGCCTCCGCCGACCTGCCCCGGCTCGGCTTCGCCGCCATGCAGGCCGAGGGCTTCGTCAACCTCGCCCTGCCCCTGCCGCGCTTCCTGCGCCGCCGTACGACCGCCCCGCGCCCGTGCCCCCACGCGGTGGCGGAGCGGGACGTCCGCGCGGCGTGACGCGGCGGCCCTGGACCGGCCCGAGCGGGAGCCCTACCCTCCGCCCCCGTCCCGGAGGCTCCCGCTCGGGCCACCGCACGTCGCGCCACCCCCATGGGCCTACGCTGAACATATGAGCAAGCAGAGCGGACGCGGGCGCGTCACCGGCCTTCCGCAGTGGGACCGCTGCGCGGTCATGGGAGTCGTGAACGTCACTCCCGACTCCTTCTCCGACGGCGGCCGCTGGTTCGACACGACGTCCGCCGTCAAGCACGGGCTCGCCCTGGTCGAGGAGGGCGCCGACCTCGTCGACGTCGGCGGCGAGTCCACCCGCCCCGGCGCCACCCGGGTCGACGAGGACGAGGAACTCCGCCGTGTCGTCCCCGTCGTCCGCGGCCTCGCCGCCGAGGGCGTCACGATCTCCGTCGACACCATGCGCGCCTCCGTCGCCGAGCAGGCCCTCGCCGCCGGCGCCGCCCTCGTCAACGACGTCAGCGGCGGCCTCGCCGACCCCGCGATGATCCCGGTCGTCGCGGACGCCGGGGCCCCCTTCGTCGTCATGCACTGGCGCGGCTTCCTCGAAGGCGGGAACGTCAAGGGCGCCTACGACGACGTGGTCGCCGAAGTCGTCGACGAACTGCACGCGCGCGTGGACGCCGTACTGGCCGGCGGCATCGCCCCCGACCGCATCGTCGTCGACCCCGGCCTGGGCTTCTCCAAGGACGCCGAGCACGACCTCGTCCTCCTCGCCCACCTCGACCGCCTTCTCGCCCTCGGCCACCCCCTTCTCGTCGCCGCCTCCCGCAAGCGGTTCCTCGGCCGTGTCCTCGCCGGCCCGCAGGCCGCACCGCCGCCCGCCCGCGAGCGCGACGCCGCCACCGCCGCCGTCTCGGCGCTCGCCGCGCACGCCGGCGCGTGGGCGGTGCGCGTCCACGAGGTGCGCGCCACGGCGGACGCGGTGCGCGTCGCACGCGCCATCGAGGAGGCGCGCGCTCCCCAGAACACGCCCGGCGCGGATGCCGCGGAAGGCGCCCGGTGAGCGCCCCCCACACCGACGTCGAGCACGTGGAGGCCGCCAACACCGCCTTCTACGAGGCGATGGAGCGCGGCGACTTCGAGGAGCTGTCCTCGCTCTGGCTCACCCCGTCCGACCTGGGCATCGACGAGACGTACCACGACCCGGCCGACGCCGGCGTGATCTCCTGCGTGCACCCCGGCTGGCCGGTGCTCACCGGACGCGGCGAGGTCCTGCGGTCGTACGCGCTGATCATGGCGAACACCGACTACATCCAGTTCTTCCTCACCGACGTGCATGTCTCCGTCACCGGCGACACCGCCCTGGTGAACTGCACCGAGAACATCCTCAGCGGCGGCCCCTCCCCGGACGGCGCCGACGAGCTCGGCCCGCTCGTGGGCCAGCTCGTGATCGCCACGAACGTGTTCCGGCGCACACCCGACGGCTGGAAGCTCTGGTCGCACCACGCCTCGCCGGTTCTGGCCGAAAACGACGAGGCCGAAGGGGACGACACCCCCGCCTGAGTGGGTAGGCGACTCACCGGGACGACGCCAGGGACGACGCGCGGGAGCCACCCGCAAGAGGGCCTGCGGGACCCCGCCGGGACCAAGGAGTGGTTGGAATCACGCCTCCCCGGGTAGGCGCGGCTACCAACCCATGAGCCGCCGGGTTCCCCAGGGGAAACACGCGATGAATCCTCCTGGCCCCGGCCCGGACCACGCCCCCGTGGCCCGGCCCTGTCAGTGCCCGCAGGTAGATTCGGTCGAGGCCGGTGTGCCGCCCGCACACGGCATCGACCGGCCCTCACCGACGATTGCAGGAGTGATTCGCGTGGATCGTGTCGCGCTGCGCGGCCTGAAGGCCCGCGGGTACCACGGTGTGTTCCCCGAGGAGCGCAAGGAGGGCCAGACCTTCGTCGTGGACCTCGTCCTGGGCCTGGACACCCGACCGGCCGCCGCCGACGACGACCTGGCGAAGACCGTGCACTACGGCATCGTGGCGGAGGAGGTCGTGGCCGTCGTCGAGGGCGAGCCGGTCAACCTCATCGAGACGCTCGCCGAGCGCATCGCCCAGGCCTGTCTGAAGCACCAAGGGGTCCAGGAGGTCGAGGTCCGCGTCCACAAGCCGAACGCGCCGATCACGGTCCCCTTCGACGACGTGACCGTCACCATCACCCGGAGCCGAGTATGACCGCGTCCTTCACAGAGGGTCACAGCGACCCGACCGTACAGCCGGTACCCGCCTCCGTCGTCGAGAAGGTCGACGCCGCCGACACCACCCTCAGCAACCCGAAACGGGCCGTCATCTCCCTCGGCTCCAACCTCGGCAACCGCCTGGAGACCCTGCAGGGCGCCATCGACGCCCTGGAGGACACCCCGGGCGTGCGGGTCAAAGGCGTCTCCCCGGTGTACGAGACGGAGCCGTGGGGCGTGGAGCCGGGCAGCCAGCCCTCCTACTTCAACGCGATCGTGGTCCTCAAGACCACCCTCCCCCCGTCCTCCCTGCTGGAGCGGGCGCACGCGGTCGAGGAGGCCTTCCACCGCGTCCGGGACGAGCGTTGGGGCGCGCGCACCCTCGACGTCGACATCGTCGCGTACGCCGACCTCGTCTCCGACGACCCGACCCTCACGCTCCCCCACCCGCGCGCCCACGAACGGGCCTTCGTCCTCGCCCCCTGGCACGACCTGGAGCCCGAGGCCCAGCTGCCCGGCCGCGGAGCGGTCGCCGACCTTCTCGGCACCGTCACCCGGGAGGGCGTCGCACCACGCAAGGACCTGGAACTCCAGCTGCCCGAATAGTCGTTAAGGTCAAGACGACCACCATCCGCGGGGACCCGGGGGAGCTGAAGGAACACCGTGAGAGAGCTGCGCATCAGGATGCTGGCAGGCTTGTTCGTCGTCGCCGGCGTCCTGTCCTGGGCGGGCGCCCGCCTGTGGAACTCCGTCGGGACCCTGCCCAGTGTCCCCCTGGCCGCCCCCATCGTCCTGGCGGTCATCGCCGTGGTCCTGCTGGCCACGGCACTGTCGATCCGCGCCCGCCTCAAGGCCCAGCGCGAACGCCGCCCCGAGGCCAAGGGCGTCGACCCCCTGATGGCCGCCCGCGCGGTCGTCTTCGGCCACGCCAGCGCCCTGGTCGCCGCCCTCGTCGCCGGCATGTACGGCGGCACGGGCGTCTTCCTCCTCGAGTCCCTCGACATCCCCGCCCGCCGCGACCAGGCCATCTACGCCGGCTTCTCCGTCCTGGCGGGCATCGGCGTGATAGCGGCAGCGATCTTCCTGGAGCGCGTGTGCAAGCTGCCGGAGGATGACGAGCAGAACGGGGCGGGGACCGCGCCGACGACGTGAGAGTCACCAGGGCGCGCGCCGACGGTATCGGGCGCCACCGACAATCGGGTCAGCGCGCCAGTATCAGGCTCATCGCCTCGGCCCGGGTCGTAGCATCCCGAAGCTGTCCACGCACCGCGGATGTCGTGGTCTTCGCGCCCGGCTTGCGGATCCCGCGCATCGACATGCACATGTGCTCAGCCTCGATGACGACGATCACCCCCCGGGCCTCAAGGATCTTCATGAGAGAGTCCGCGATCTGGGTGGTGAGTCGTTCCTGCACCTGCAGACGACGGGCAAACACGTCGACCAGTCGGGCGAGCTTCGAGAGGCCCGTAATTTTGCCACTTTCAGCCGGAATATAACCAATGTGAGCTACGCCATGGAATGGTAGAAGATGATGTTCACATTGGCTCACGATTTCGATGTCCTTGACCAAGACCATCTCGTCATGCCCGATATCGAACGTCGTCGTCAGAACTTCCTCAGGCTCCTGCCACAGCCCCGCCAGCAGCTCCCGGTAAGCCCGCGCCACCCGCGCCGGAGTCTCCCTCAATCCCTCCCGATCAGGGTCCTCGCCGACCGCGATCAGCAGTTCGCGTACGGCGTTCTCGGCACGCTTCTCGTCGAACTCGCCGATGCGGCCCTCGCCGTCCAGCGTCACGGGGTCGGTCATGTGGTGCCTCGTTCCTCTGCGGGTCGCGCGCGTGTGGGCCACGTGCGCGTCTGAACTGCGGACATCCGAAAATGCCGCGCCCCCCAGGCTAAAACCTGGGGGGCGCGGCATCCATTCCGGGCCTGGTGGGAGCCACCAGGGCCTGGGTGTCAGCTCTCCGGACGGTCCTCGGGGGCCGGCTCGGCCGCCGGGGCGGGCTCGGTGAGCGTCGACTTGGCGGTGCTGATCGCCGGCGTCGCGCCGTTGGCGCCGTTCGTCAGTGCGAGCTCCTTCGGGGAGAGCACCGGCGGACGGGTGGACGGCGTGCGGCGGGAGGAGCCGGTCCAGGCGGGACGCGGCGGGCGCTTGACGATGGGGGCGAAGATCTCGGCGATCTCCTCCTTGCCCAGCGTCTCCCTCTCCAGCAGCTGAAGCACCAGGTTGTCGAGGACGTCGCGGTTCTCGACCAGGATTTCCCAGGCTTCGTTGTGCGCGTTCTCGATGAGCTTCTTGACCTCTTCGTCCACCAGCGCGGCGACCTCTTCCGAGTAGTCGCGCTGGTGAGCCATCTCACGTCCGAGGAACGGCTCGGTGTTGTCGCCGCCGAACTTGATCGCGCCCAGACGCTCGGTCATGCCGTACTGGGTGACCATCGCGCGGGCCGTGGCCGTGGCCTTCTCGATGTCGTTCGCCGCGCCCGTGGTCGGGTCGTGGAAGACGAGCTCCTCGGCCGCGCGGCCGCCCAGCATGTAGGCCAGCTGGTCCAGCATCTCGTTGCGGGTCGTGGAGTACTTGTCCTCGTCCGGCAGGACCATCGTGTAGCCGAGGGCTCGGCCTCTCGACAGGATCGTGATCTTGTGGACCGGGTCGGAGTTCGGGGAGGCCGCCGCGACCAGGGCGTGTCCGCCCTCGTGGTACGCGGTGATCTTCTTTTCCTTGTCCGACATGATCCGGGTCCGCTTCTGCGGGCCCGCCACGACGCGGTCGATGGCCTCGTCCAGCATCTGGTTGTCGATGAGCTTCCTGTCCGAGCGGGCCGTGAGCAGCGCGGCCTCGTTGAGGACGTTGCTCAGGTCCGCGCCGGTGAAGCCCGGCGTGCGGCGGGCGACCGCCGACAGGTCGACGTCCGGGGCGACCGGCTTGCCCTTCTGGTGGACCTTGAGGATCTCCAGACGGCCCTGCATGTCCGGGCGGTCGACCGCGATCTGGCGGTCGAAGCGGCCGGGGCGCAGGAGGGCCGGGTCGAGGATGTCGGGCCGGTTCGTCGCGGCGATGAGGATCACGCCGCCCTTGACGTCGAAGCCGTCCATCTCGACGAGCAGCTGGTTCAGGGTCTGCTCGCGCTCGTCGTGACCGCCGCCGAGGCCGGCGCCGCGGTGGCGGCCGACCGCGTCGATCTCGTCGACGAAGACGATCGCCGGGGCGTTCGCCTTGGCCTGCTCGAACAGGTCACGGACTCGGGAGGCACCGACACCGACGAACATCTCGACGAAGTCGGAACCGGAGATCGAGTAGAAGGGGACGCCCGCCTCGCCGGCGACAGCGCGCGCGAGGAGCGTCTTACCGGTGCCAGGAGGCCCGTAGAGCAGTACGCCCTTGGGGATCTTGGCGCCGACGGCCTGGAACTTCGCCGGTTCCTGGAGGAACTCCTTGATCTCGTGGAGTTCCTCGACGGCCTCGTCCGAGCCTGCGACGTCCGAGAACGTCGTCTTCGGGGTGTCCTTGGTGATGAGCTTCGCCTTGGACTTCCCGAAGTTCATGACTCGGGAGCCGCCGCCCTGCATCTGATTCATCAGGAACAGGAAGACGACCACGATGAGGACGAAGGGCAGCAGGGAGAGCAGGATGCCGACGAACGGGTTCTGCTTGGACGGCGAGACCGTGTAGCCGTCGGGGATCTGCTTCTGCTGGTACTTGTTCTGCAGCGTGTTGGCGATGTCCACGCCTTGGTCGCCGATGTAGCTCGCCTGGATCTTGGTGGCGCCCTCGACCTTTTGGCCGTCCTTGAGCTGCGCCTTGACGATCTGTTCGTCGCCAGTGGTCAGCTTGACCGACTCGACCTTGTTCTCATTGATCGCCTGAACGACCTGGCCGGTGTCAACCGTCTTGTAGCCGCCGGACGAGCCGACGACCTGCATCAACACGACCACGGCAAGGACGGCCAGCACGATCCACATGACCGGCCCACGGAAGTATCGCTTCACGTCCATCCATACGGAGCGGTGTCGCCCCGTCCCTCCTGCCATAGTGAGTTTGATAAGACAGTTCTTCTGACGGTACCCCAGCTTCGACGACCGTAGCCGCACGGGACGGCTGGCAAGCCCGTCTGCATGCTCCAACGGCGCGAGGCCCGCCGGGGTTCCCGATCTTCGTACGGCGCTTGGGCCCTTCGGGTCCGGTTCCCCGGACCGGCGGACTCAGCCCCCGTAGACGTGGGGCGCGAGCGTACCGACGAACGGGAGGTTGCGGTACTTCTCGGCGTAGTCGAGGCCGTAGCCGACGACGAACTCGTTGGGGATGTCGAAGCCGACCCACTCCACGTCGATGGCGACCTTCGCGGCCTCGGGCTTGCGCAGCAGGGTGCACACCTTGAGGGAGGCGGGCTCGCGCGAGCCGAGGTTGGAGATCAGCCACGACAGGGTCAGGCCCGAGTCGATGATGTCCTCGACGATCAGGACGTGCCTGCCCTTGATGTCGGTGTCGAGGTCCTTGAGGATCCGCACCACACCGGAGGACTGCGTGCCCGCGCCGTACGACGACACGGCCATCCAGTCCATGGTGACGGGGGTCGACAGCGCCCGGGCGAGGTCCGCCATCACCATCACCGCGCCCTTGAGGACACCGACGATGAGCAGGTCCTTGCCCGCGTACTCCGCGTCGATCTTCGCGGCCAGCTCAGCCAGCTTCGCGTCGATCTCTTCCTTGGTGATGAGCACCTGCTGAAGGTCGGCACCCATGTCTTTCGCGTCCACCCGCATCACTTTCGGTCGTCCCACCGGCCGGACCGGCCGCTCCCGCGACCCCGCTCGGGGGGCCGGTGGGAGGTCCGGTTTCAGCCTTGCCGAATCACCAGTCTGCCACCCTGACGCTGGGCGACGACTTTGCCGGGGAGATTGATGGCTCCCTGACCGCGCCAGCCGGTGATGAGGCGGTCGACTTCCTCGATGTGCCGGGCGAAGAGCGCACCGGCGGGCGCACCGGCCTCGATGGCCGCGCGGCGCAGGATCCGGCGGCGTACGGCGGGCGGCAGCGCGTACAGCTTGGCGCACTCCAGAAGACCGGCCGCGTCGCGCACGGCGGCCTCGGCCTGGCGGGCCCAGGCGTCGAGGGCGTCGGCATCGTCGCGGGAGAGCTGGGCCGTACGGGCGAGGGCCTCGACGACGCCCTTGCCGAGTGCCTTCTCCAGGGCGGGCAGGCCCTCCTGGCGCAGCCGCGAGCGCGTGTACGCGGGGTCGGCGTTGTGGGGGTCGTCCCAGACGGGGAGCGACTGGACCATGCAGGCCTTGCGGGCGGTCTGCCGGTCGAGCCCGAGGAAGGGGCGGCGGTAACGGCCGCCGGCCCCCGAGACCGCGGCCATTCCGGACAGGGAGCGGATGCCGGAGCCGCGGGCGAGGCCGAGCAGGACGGTTTCGGCCTGGTCGTCCCGGGTGTGGCCGAGCAGGACGGCGACGGCGCCGTGCCGGGCGGCCGCGTCGTCGAGGGCGGCGTAACGGGCGTCGCGGGCGGCCGCCTCGGGTCCGCCCGCGCGGCCGACGGTCACGGCGATGGACTCGACCGGTTCGAGGCCGAGTTCCCGCATGCGCAGGACGACTTCCTCGGCGCGCAGGTCGGAACCGGGCTGCAGACCGTGGTCGACGGTGATGCCACCGGCGCGGATGCCGAGTTTGGGGGCCTCGAAGGCGAGGGCGGAGGCGAGGGCCATGGAGTCGGCGCCACCGGAGCATGCCACAAGCACGAGCGGAGAGGGGGGTCGCTCGTGCGAGGTGGTGCGCGGGGGTTCCTGCGAGGCCTGGCCGGGGGGCTCGTACGACGGTTCGGGCGCCGTGTCGTACGCGGCGGGGGTGGCGCCGGTCGAGGTCACGGGCAGCGCCATGGGCGGCACCGCATGCGACATCGCGTACGAGGTCGCGCGTGAGCGGCCGGGCGCGGGAGCGTCGGCGGGGCTGTGTTCGGTGAGGATGTCGTGGAGGACGCGGCGGACCGCCAGGCGTATCGCCGCGACCGCAGGATGGGGACCCATGTCCGGTTCCCTTCATGAAATTGTCGGGGGGTGAGCCCGAGTTCGGTCACTCAGAGTGTGTAGATGGTGACAGAACCGGGCCGTTCCCCGAGCATTGCACGCCTACCCATGGCTCACGGTCCCTCGGACGGGTGATTGGAGGGGCGTTCGCCTGCCGTCGGCCGGATTCGGTTCACGACGTTCGTATGAGATGCACGCCTCGGCGCGTGATTCACGACTCCGCCTTGCGGTGCACCCGCGCGATCCAGTCCGCGGGTTTGGCGATCTCCGCCTTGGTCGGGAGGGTGTTGGGGGACGTCCACACGCGGTTGAAACCGTCCATGCCGACCTGGTCGTGGACGGCTCGTACGAAGCGTTCGCCGTCGCGGTACTGCCTGAGTTTGGCGTCGAGTCCGAGCAACTTGCGCAGGGCCATGTCCAGTCGGGAGGCACCCTTGGCGCGTCGCTGCTGGAATTTCTCGCGGATCTCGGCGACGGTCGGCACGACCTGGGGGCCCACTCCGTCCATCACGAAGTCGGCGTGGCCCTCCAGGAGGGACATCACGGCGGTGAGGCGGCCGAGGATCTCCCGCTGGGCCGGGGTCTGCACCAGTTCGACGAAGGAGCGTCCGCCGTCGTCCTCCTCGGCCTCGGGCCGGCCGCCGGCGAGGGACTGCGCGGCCTCGCGGACGCGTTCGAGGACGGTCATGGGGTCGACGTCCGTCTCCCCCAAGAACGACTGGATTTCGCCCTCCAGGTGGTCCCGCAGCCAGGGCACGGCGCTGAACTGCGTGCGGTGCGTCTCCTCGTGCAGGCACACCCACAGGCGGAAGTCGTGTGGTTGTACGTCGAGTTCGCGCTCCACGTGCACGATGTTCGGGGCGACGAGCAGGAGTCGGCCGCCGCCGTTCTCCCCCGCCGGGAGTTCGCGGGTGGCCGGGGCGAAGGTCTCGTACTGGCCGAGGACACGGGAGGCCAGGAAGGACAGCAGCATGCCGAGTTCGACGCCGGTGACCTTGCCGCCGACGGCGCCGAGGACTGCGCCGCCGGTGCTGGTGCTGCGGCGCTCCTGCATCTTCTCGAGCAGTGGCTTGAGGATCTGGCGGAACCCCGCGACGTTCGCCCGCACCCAGCCGGGGCGGTCGACGACGAGGACGGGGGTGTCGTGGGTGTCCTCCGTGCCCATACGGGTGAAGCCCCGGACGTGTTCCTCCGAGGCCTTGGCATGTCGGCGCAGCTCGGCGACGACGGCCCTGGCCTCGTCGCGGCTCACCTCGGGGCCCGGCCGTACGAGCCGGGTCGCGGTCGCCACCGCGAGATTCCAGTCGACCATCTCGGCACCACCGATGCTCGTCATGTGTCAACCGTACGTGAGCGTTCCCACTTGGGGCAGGGCGTGGGGGTTGGTGGGGCGACGGTGGGTTTGGAGGGTGCTCGGCGTTATGGGTGGCGTACCGGGCGCGGCGAGGGGTGGCTAGCCGCAGCCGCAGGACGCCAGCGCCGTTGCCGTCCGGTCCAGTGCCGCGCGGGCCGCCTCCGTGTCCTCGCCGGTCGACAGGAAGGCGAAGGCGAGCAGGCGGCCGTCCTGGTCCACGAGCGTGCCGGCCAGGGAGTTCACGCCGTTCAGGGTGCCCGTCTTCGCGCGGACGACGCCGGTCGCGCCATCGGTGTAACGGCTGGTCAGGGTGCCGGTGAAGCCGGCGACGGGGAGGCCGGTCAGGACCGGGCGGAGTTCGGGGTGGGCCGGGTCGGCCGCCTTGGCCAGGAGGGCCGTGAGCAGGTCCGCCGTGAGTTTGTCGTCGCGGTCGAGGCCGCTGCCGTCCTTGAAGTCGGCGCCCGTCACCGGCAGACCGAGCTTCTTCAGCTGAGCCCCGATCGCCTCGCCCGCGCCGTCGAAGTCGGCCCGGGTGCCGCCGGCCACGGCGATCTGGCGGGCGAGGTGCTCGGCGATGTCGTTGTCGCTGTTGGTGAGCATGCGCTCGACCACGGAGGACAGCGGCGGTGAGGTGACCTCGGCGAGCGACTCGGCCCGGTTCGTCGCCTTGGACGGGCCTGGCGCGGTGGTCTTGATGCCGCGGTCCGCGAGAAGGGCCGCGAACTGCGTCGCCGCGTCCTTCGCCGGGTCGTCCACCCGCTTCACCGGGCCGCTGGTGGAGTCGTCCGTGCGGGCCTCGTCGACCGTGAGGGCACTGATCGGGGCGAGGTTGGGGTTCTTGCCGATGGGGTGCAGTTCGGGTCCGGCGTAGAGCGTTTTGTCATACGAGAGGGTGACCTCGCGTACGTCCCGCTTCTTCAGTGCCTGGGCCGTCCGGTCGGCCAGCTCGCGCAGGCTCGCCCAGCCGTCGGCGTCCTTGCGGGCCGTCAGGGTGGGGTCGCCGCCGCCGACCAGGACGAGTTCCCCGGTGTCGGCTTCCAGGGCCGTGCGGGTGGTGAGGCGGTGGTCGGGGCCCAGCGCGGCGAGGACGGCCACAGCGGTGGCGATCTTCGTCGTCGAGGCGGGGGTGAGGGGCTGGGAGGCGCCCTCGCCGTAGAGGCGCTTGCCGGTGGCCACGTCGACGATCGCCGCCGTCCTGCTGGCGCCGAGCTCCGGGGCGTCCAGGAGCGGGCCCAGGAGGCCGGCGACGGCCTTGGCGTTCGGAGCGGCCTGCACGGTGCCGACGCCGCCGCCCAGGCCCGGGAGCACGGAGGCCGCGCTGGGGGCGGGACGGGGCGCCTCGGCGGCCGTATCGGACGTATCGGCATTACGGCCGTGATCTGCGCCACCCGTGCGCTCCTGGGCGACCGCCCGCACCCGCTCGGCCGTACGCTGACCGGTGGAGTCCCAGGGGCCGGCGGCGGTCACCACTCCGGCGGCCAGCGCCAGTCCGGCGGTGGCGGCGCCCGCGGTGTACTGCCAGGTCTTCGACCTGGGTGTCCGCGCGGCCTGTGGGGAGACGGCTCGCGCGAGCCGTACGACCTGCGGTTTCGCGGCCGTCGCGGCGCGTGCGAGACGTGGCCGTACAGCGTCCGCGGCCCGTGCCAGTCGGGGTCGTACGGCGCCCGCGACCCGCGTCACATGCGGTTTCGCGGCTCGCCACGGCCTCAGCTCTGGCACGACCACCAGCCCCTTTCGCGATCACACACCTGCGTGAGGGACACTTAACCACCAGAACTATGTGCTGATCATGGAGGAGCCACCGGTGGAGTTCGACGTCACGATCGAGATCCCGAAGGGTTCGCGGAACAAGTACGAGGTGGACCACGAGACCGGTCGGATCCGCCTGGACCGTCGACTCTTCACCTCGACCGCCTACCCGACCGACTACGGCTTCGTCGAGAACACCCTCGGCGAGGACGGCGACCCGCTGGACGCGCTGGTCATCCTGGATGAGCCGACCTTCCCGGGCTGCCTCATCAAGTGCCGCGCGATCGGCATGTTCCGGATGACGGACGAGGCCGGCGGCGACGACAAGCTGCTGTGCGTCCCGGCGACGGACCCGCGGGTGGAGCACCTGCGTGACATCCACCACGTCTCGGAGTTCGACCGCCTGGAGATCCAGCACTTCTTCGAGGTGTACAAGGACCTGGAGCCCGGCAAGTCCGTCGAGGGCGCCAACTGGGTGGGCCGCCAGGACGCCGAGATCGAGATCGAGCGGTCGTACAAGCGCTTCAAGGAGCAGGGCGGCCACTGAGCCACCGGCTGAGCCACGGTCGGCTCTCAGCCATGTGAACGGGCTGCACGCATGCGCGTGCAGCCCGTTCGCGTGTTTGTGCGCATACTGAGTGCGGCAGGAGGTGTCGTACGAGGAGTGCTACGCACGTGACGGACGCGGATGACCGCAAGCCGCAGTCGGACGAGGCGAGGATGGCGTTCACGCCGCCCGCCGGCGTCGAGGTGGGGGACAGCGAGTCGGAGACGACGTCCGAGTTCGCCCTCCCCCAGGGGCTGGACGTGCCGCAGCCGCCGGTCCAGGAACCCGAGGGATCGGCGTTCAGCACGCCGCGCGGCTACAGCGTCGAGGACGCCGCGCCCGCGTTCACACCCGCCGGCGGCATACCGCGGATCAGCCTGACCAAGGACCTGCCCTGGCAGGACCGGATGCGGACGATGCTGCGCATGCCGGTCGCCGAGCGGCCCGCGCCGGAGCGGATGCCGAGGGCGGAGGAGGAGGGCCCGGCCGTCCCGCGCGTGCTCGACCTGACCCTGCGTATCGGCGAACTGCTGCTGGCGGGCGGCGAGGGCGCGGAGGACGTCGAGGCGGCCATGTTCGCGGTCTGCCGGTCCTACGGTCTGGACCGCTGCGAGCCGAACGTCACCTTCACCCTGCTGTCGATCTCGTACCAGCCGTCGCTGGTGGACGATCCGGTGTCGGCGTCGCGTACGGTGCGGCGGCGCGGCACCGACTACACGCGCCTGGCCGCCGTGTACCAGCTCGTCGACGACCTCAGCGACCCGGAGAGCCACATCTCCCTGGAGGAGGCCTACGGGCGGCTCGCGGAGATGCGCCGCAACCGGCACCCGTACCCGACCTGGGTGCTGACCTCGGCGAGCGGGCTGCTCGCGGGAGCGGCCTCCGTGCTGGTCGGCGGTGACCTGATCGTGTTCGTCGCGGCGGCGCTGGGCGCGATGCTCGGCGACCGGCTGGCGTGGCTGTGCGCGGGGCGCGGGCTGCCGGAGTTCTACCAGTTCACGGTGGCCGCGATGCCGCCCGCCGCGATAGGGGTCGCGCTGACGCTGGCGCACGTCGACGTGAAGGCGTCCGCGGTCATCACCGGTGGGCTGTTCGCGCTGCTGCCCGGGCGGGCGCTGGTGGCGGGCGTCCAGGACGGGCTGACCGGGTTCTACATCACCGCGTCGGCGCGGCTGCTGGAGGTCATGTACTTCTTCGTCGGCATCGTCGTCGGCGTGCTGGTGATCCTGTACTTCGGCGTGAACCTGGGCGCCAAGCTCACCCCGGACGAGGCGCTGCACGCCTCCGAGCGGCCGTACTGGCAGATCGCCGCGTCGATGCTGCTGTCGCTGACCTTCGCGGTGCTGCTGCAGCAGGAACGGACGACTGTGCTCGCGGTGACCCTCAACGGGGGTGTCGCGTGGGTGGTGTACGGCGCGATGCACTACGCCGGTGAGTTCTCGCCGGTTGCCTCTACGGCCGTCGCGGCCGGGTTGGTGGGGCTGTTCGGGCAGTTGATGGCGCGGTACCGGTTCGCGTCGGCGTTGCCGTACACGACTGCGGCGATCGGGCCCCTGTTGCCGGGTTCCGCCACGTATTTCGGGCTGTTGGCGATCGCTCAGAACGATGTGAACAAGGGGCTGGTGTCGTTGGCCACGGCCGCGTCGTTGGCCATGGCCATTGCCATCGGGGTGAACCTCGGGGCGGAGATCTCGCGGATGTTCTTGCGGATCGGGTCGCCGGAGAAGCGGCGGGCCGCCAAGCGGACGCGGGGATTCTGACGCCGGGTGCGATGTCCTATAACGCCGGGTGCCTACTGACTCGGTGCCTTCTCACTCACGGCGGCTGCGGGTTCGTTGTGGTTGATCGCGCCCACGCGGCGGAGCCGCAATCGATACAGCCCCGCGCCCCTCAGGGGCGTCTCAGTAGCCCTGGTTCGGGGGGTACTGCTGGTTGCCGTACTGCTGCTGGTTGCCGTAGCCCTGGGGGTACTGCTGGGCGTACGGCTGCTGCTGCGGCTGCTGTTGGTCGTAGTACTGCTGGTCGTAGCCGTCCTGCTGGTCGTAGCCGTACTGCTGCGGCCCGCCCTGGTTGCCGTACTGCTGCTGGGGCTGGTCGTCGGACGGGATGCGGCGGAGCTGGGTCGTCGCGTCGTCCATCATCATGTGCTGCTGCTGGGCGGGGGCCTGGGCCGGAGACTGGGCCGCCGCGCGCTTCTTCTTGGCACGCTCGCGCAGGAACTCGATGATGATCGGGACCACGGAGACGAACACGATCAGGATGAGGATCGCTTCGACGTTCGTCTTGATGAACTTGATCTGGCCGAGCCAGTAGCCCGCAAGGGTGACGCCGGTGCCCCAGGCGATGCCGCCGATGACGTTGTACGTGAGGAACGTGGCGTACCTCATGCGGCCGGCGCCCGCCACGATGGGGGCGAAGGTGCGCACGATCGGCACGAAGCGGGCGAGGACGATCGCCTTGGGGCCGTACTTCTCCATGAACTCGTGGGCCTTCTCCAGGTTCTCCTGTTTGAAGAGCTTGGAGTTGGGACGGTTGAAGAGCTTCGGGCCGAAGAACTTGCCGATCATGTAGCCGACCTGGTCGCCGATGACGGCGGCCAGCACGATCAGGGTGCACACCAGCCACAGCGGCTGGGTGATGTAGTTCCCCTCGGCCACGAACAGACCCGCCGTGAACAGCAGGGAGTCCCCGGGCAGGAACGCGAAGAGGCCGGACTCGGCGAAGACGATCAGCAGGATGCCAGGGAGGCTGAAGGTCTCGATCAGATAGTCCGGGCTGAGCCACTCGGGGCCGAGCGCAAGCGTGGTCACGGGATTGTGGCTCCTGCGGGGAGGGGGCGGCGGGCTGAAGCTGGCTGCTCAAATTTATCAACGCTGCACCGGCCGCCCAGGTTCCATGGACCCCCTCAGGATGCACTGTGCCTGTGCTGGGTCAAAGCTGTGATTCATGGGCATCGAAGAGTTCGGCGGCGGACAGGGACCCCGACCCGACGTTCTGGTGGTCACCACGAACGACGTCCCCGGCCACCGCGTCACAGAAGTCATCGGCGAGGTGTTCGGACTGACCGTGCGCTCCCGGCACGTGGGCAGCCAGATCGGCGCCGGCCTGAAGTCACTGGTCGGCGGTGAGCTCAAGGGGTTGACCAAGACCCTTGTGGAGACCCGTAACCAGGCCATGGAGCGGCTCGTCGAGCAGGCACGTGCGCGTGGCGCGAACGGTGTGCTGGCCTTCCGCTTCGACGTGACCGAGGCGGCCGACGTCGGCACCGAGGTGTGCGCCTACGGGACGGCGGTGGTCCTGGCCCGGGAGTGAGCCGTACGGGCTCCCGGGCCAGGACCCTCATGCGGTGCGGCGGTCGGCGTTCGCGAGGATCGCGTCCTTCAAGTGCTCGGCGAGACCCGGGTGCATGGAGTCGTAGAACGCCTTGAAGCGCTCGTCGGAGACGTACATCTCGCCGAAGCACCGGTGCATCTCGTAGGGGACCTCGAAGTAGTACCTGCTGATGTGCTGCCGGTGTTCCTCGGCGAGGTCCATGGCCGCCTCGCCGGACGGCGGATCGCCGGCCACCACGAGGGCCGCGTACCGCCGGCCCCAGTCGTCGACCTCGGCCTGAATGCGCTTCCAGTCCTCCTTGGTGTAGGTGGCGGCGCGGCGCTGTGACTCGGCGTACGCCTCGGTGCCGCCCCAGCGCTGCTCCGCCTCCTCGGCGTACTGCTCGGGGTCCTTGTCCCCGAACACCTCGAACCGCTCCTCCGGCGTCAGATTGATGCCCATCTTGCGTGCCTCCATGGCCTGCTCCACGGCCGCCGCCATCTTCTGCAGCTTCTCGATCCGGGCGGTCAACAGCTCGTGCTGCCGGCGCAGGTGTGCGCGCGGGTCCGCTGCCGGGTCGTCGAGCAGGGCGGCGACCTCTTCGAGCGGGAAGCCGAGCTCGCGGTAGAACAGGATCTGCTGCAGCCGGTCGAGGTCGGCCTCGCTGTAGCGCCGGTGGCCCGCGTGGCTGCGCTCGCCGGGTACGAGCAGGCCGATGTCGTCGTAGTGGTGCAGGGTGCGCACCGTCACTGCGGCGAAGCCGGCGACCTGTCCCACGGAGTAGCTCACTTCCGCTCCCTTCGTCGTACGCACTCCACGGTGAGTCCTCACGTGGCGTGAGGTGCAAGCCCGTTTCCTCTCCGGATGTAACGACCGTTTTGCCCGTTTATCGTGGGCCCGTGGCCCAGGACACCGTGCAGCCGCTACCCGCCCCGGCGACCCCGGCCCGGGCACTGCTGCCGTTGATCCTCCCCGCTCTCGTGGTGGGGGTGGCGGCGAGTCTGCTCCTTCTCGGGGTGGAGTCGGCGGCCGAGGAGCTCCAGGACGTGCTCTGGCGGAACCTGCCCGACGCGCTGGGGGTGGGCCGGTATTCCGTGCTGTGGATGATCGTCATGCTCACCGCCACCGGCGTGGCCGTCGGCCTGGTGGTGTGGAAGGTGCCGGGGCATGCCGGTCCCGACCCGGCCACCACCGGCCTTGACGCTCCCGTGCTGCCGCTCGCCGTGCTGCCGGGGCTGCTGCTGGCGACCGCGCTGATGCTCGCGGGCGGGCCGAGTCTCGGGCCCGAGAACCCGATCATCGCCGTGAACGTGGCTCTCACCTTCTGGCTGGGCCGGCGGCTGGTTCCCCGGGCGCCGGGCAGCCTGTGGGCGGCGCTGGCGGAGGCGGCGACGATCGGCGCCCTGTTCGGTACTCCGGTGGCGGCGGCGCTGATCCTCTCCGAGGCCCTGGCCGGACGGCAGCTGAAGGGGGCGTTGTGGGACAACGTCTTCGCGCCGCTCGTCGCCGCCGCCGCGGGCTCGCTGACGACCACTCTGGTGGCCCATCCGAGTTTCGATCTGCATCTGCCCGCTTTCGGGCAGCCCGGCTGGGGCGATCTGCTGGCGGCGCTGGTGGTCGCGTCCGTCGCCGCGCTGCTCGGCATGTGTGCCGTCCGTGCCTTCCCGTACGTCCACGGCGCGTTCGCCCGGCTGAGGCATCCCATGGTGGCGCTTCCGGTCGGCGGGCTGGTGCTGGGCCTGCTCGGCGCGCTGGGCGGCCATCTCACGCTCTTCAAGGGGCTGGACGAGGTCGGGGAGATCGCGGCCGATCCCGACGGCTGGTCGGCCGGGGAGTTCGCGACGATGACGGTGGTGAAGCTGGCCGCGCTGCTGGTCGCCGCGTCCTGCGGCTTCCGCGGCGGGCGGATCTTCCCGGCCGTGTTCGTGGGCGCCGCCCTCGGGCTGTGCGCCCATGCCCTCGTGCCCGCCGTCCATCCCGCGGTCGGTGTCGCGGCGGGCGTGCTGGGCGTGCTCCTCGCCATCACCCGGCAGGGCTGGGTGAGCCTGTTCACGGCCGCCGTGCTGGTGTCCTCGCCGTCGGTC
Source organism: Streptomyces sp. V4I8 (assembly GCF_041261225.1). GTDB lineage: Bacteria > Actinomycetota > Actinomycetes > Streptomycetales > Streptomycetaceae > Streptomyces. The sequence continues at coordinate 5,794,981 of NZ_JBGCCN010000001.1, read as the reverse complement.
ATCGCCCTGCTGTGCATGGCCTCGCTGCCGGCCTGGCTGCTGGTGACCGGACGCCCCCAGATGCAGCTGCGCGACGACGGAACCCCCGTGCGCTGACCCCCACCGCCCCCCTTTCAGGAAACTCAGGAGAAAGCCCATGCCGCTGCACAAAGGCCCCGAGGAACCCGACGAGCGCCCGCTGTCCGTCAATCCCTTCTACGGGGAGGCGAACCCGGTCGGCGGCATGACGGAGGCCCCGCCCAAGCACCGGCTGCCGGACACTCCCCTGTCTCCCTCGACGGCGTACCAGCTCGTGCACGACGAGCTGATGCTGGACGGCAACTCCCGGCTCAACCTGGCCACCTTCGTCACCACCTGGATGGAGCCGCAGGCCGGGATCCTGATGGGCGAGTGCCGGGACAAGAACATGATCGACAAGGACGAGTACCCGCGCACCGCCGAGTTGGAGCGGCGCTGTGTGGCGATGCTCGCCGATCTGTGGAACGCCCCCGACCCGTCGGCGGCGGTGGGGTGTTCGACGACCGGGTCGAGCGAGGCGTGCATGCTCGCCGGGATGGCGCTCAAGCGGCGGTGGGCGCAGCGCAACGCCGACCGCTATCCCGCACACGACGTCCGCCCCAATCTGGTCATGGGCGTCAACGTCCAGGTCTGCTGGGACAAGTTCTGCAACTTCTGGGAGGTGGAGGCCCGGCAGGTCCCCATGGAGGGCGACCGCTTCCATCTCGATCCGCAGGCGGCGGCCGCACTGTGCGACGAGAACACCATCGGGGTCGTCGGCGTCCTCGGCTCCACCTTCGACGGCTCCTACGAGCCGATCGCCGAGCTGTGCGCCGCCCTCGACGAACTGCAGGAGCGCACCGGCCTCGACGTCCCGGTGCACGTCGACGGCGCGTCGGGCGCCATGGTCGCGCCCTTCCTCGACGAGGACCTGGTCTGGGACTTCCGGCTGCCGAGGGTGGTCTCCATCAACACCTCGGGTCACAAGTACGGGCTCGTCTACCCGGGTGTCGGCTGGGCGCTGTGGCGCGACCGGGCGTCCCTGCCCGAGGAACTCGTCTTCCGCGTCAACTACCTGGGCGGCGACATGCCGACCTTCGCGCTCAACTTCTCCCGGCCGGGCGCCCAGGTGGTCGCGCAGTACTACACCTTCCTGCGCCTCGGCCGCGAGGGCTACCGGGCCGTGCAGCAGACCACCCGGGAGGTCGCCCTGGGCATCTCCGAACGCGTGGCGGCCCTCGGCGACTTCCGGCTGCTGACCCGGGGCGACGAGCTCCCGGTGTTCGCCTTCACGACCTTGCCGGAGGTGACGGCCTACGACGTCTTCGACGTCTCCCGGCGGCTGCGTGAGAACGGCTGGCTGGTCCCGGCGTACACCTTCCCGGCGAACCGCGAGGACCTGTCCGTCCTGCGGGTCGTCTGCCGCAACGGCTTCTCCGCCGATCTCGGCGAGCTGTTCGTGGAGGACCTGAGCCGAGTGCTGCCGGAGCTGCGTCGGCAGCCGCGCCCCTTCACCCAGGACAAGGGGGCGGCCACCGGCTTCCACCACTAGGCCGGACTTCGCGGACGCGGCCTAGGTGTGCTGTCCGGGGACGTTGGTGACAGGCGACACGCCTTGGCTGGTCCTTGAACGGGGCGAGGGCCTCTGGGTTCGGTGTGGATTGCGAGATCTACAACCGACTGCCAGGAGGCCCTCGTTGTCCCACCGTAACGCCCCGCTGACGCCGACCGGCAGGCTGCGTCTGGCCCGGTGTGTCGTCGAGGACGGCTGGCCGCTGCGACGGGCCGCGGAATGCTTCCAGGTCAGCCACACCACCGCCGCCCGCTGGGCAGGCCGCTACCGCCGGCACGGAGCAGCGGGCCTGCACGACCGCTCCAGCCGCCCTCATCACAGCCCATGCAAGGCGCCGGCCGCGGTGGAACGACAGGTCGTCCGGCTCAGGCGCGAGCACCACATCGGCCCCGTCCGGCTGGCCGCCCGATGCGGCATCGCCGCCTCCACCGCCCACCGCATCCTCGTCCGGCACGGCCTGCCCGTCCTGGCCGCCACCGACCGGGCCACCGGCGAACCCGTCCGCCGCTACGAACGCAGCCGGCTCGGCGAACTGGTCCACATCGACGTCAAGAAGCTCGGCCGCATCCCCGACGGCGGCGGCCACAAGGTCCTCGGCCGCGCCGACGGCCGCCGCAACAAGACCGGCACCGGATACGCCTACCTCCACACCGCCCTGGACGACCACTCCCGCCTGGCCTACACCGAAGACCTGCCCGACGAGAAGGCCGCCACCTGCGCCGGTTTCCTCCAGCGAGCGGTCGCCTGGTTCGCGGCACGCGGCGTCACCGTCGAGCGGGTCCTGACCGACAATGCCTGGGCCTACACCAAGAACACCTGGCGCCAGACCTGCCACGACCTGGGCATCAGCCCCCGCTGGACGCGTCCCTGGCGGCCACAGACCAACGGCAAGGTCGAACGCTTCCACCGCACCCTGCTCGACGAATGGACCTACCACCGGCCCTACACCTCAGACGCCGAACGCCAGGCAGCGTTTCCCGACTGGCTGGACTGGTACAACTACCACCGACCCCACACCGGCATCAGCGGCCAAACACCAGCCAGCCGCGTCACCAACCTCTCCGGACAGCACACCTAGGGGCTGTCGTTTGGATCATGCCGACCCGAGCGGGGTCTGCTGAAAGGCGCCGTACGTCACAGCCGGCCTGATCCAAACGAGGGGCCCTAGCGGCTCAGGCGTGAGAACCGCCGTACCGCCAGCGGGAAGAACACGGCGAGCAGCACCAGTGGCCAGACGATCGCCGCCCCGGCGGTCTCCGCGGCCGTGCCGCCGAACAGGTCCCGTGCGGCGGTCGCCGTCTGGGACATCGGATTCCACTCGACGACCGTGCCCAGCCAGCCGGGCATGGTCTCGGGAAGGGCGAGGGCGTTGGACAGGAAGCCGATCGGCCAGACCAGGATCTGCACCGCCTGCACCATCTCCGGCTTCCCGGCCACCAGCGCCAGGTGGATGCCGATCCACAGCATGGCGAAGCGGAAGAGCAGGAGCAGTCCTACGGCGCCCAGGAAGGCCCCTGGGCCGCCGTCCGCGCGCCAGCCCAGCGCGTACCCGACGCCCATGAGGACGGACAGGGCGAGCACCGACTGGAGCATGTCGGCCGCCGAACGGCCCACCAGGACCGCCCCGTTGGCCATCGGCATGGACCGGAAACGGTCGACGACGCCCTTGTTGAGGTCCTGGGTGACCGCGATCATCGTGCCCTCCAGGCCGAAGGCCATGGTGAGCGCGAGCATGCCGGGGAGGACATAGTCGATGTAGGAGCCCTGGACGCCCCGGCCGCCGCCGATGAGGTACCCGAACATCAGCAGCAGCATCACGGGGAAGACCAGGTTGACCACGACCTGCACGGGCTGTCGGGCCCAGTGGGCGAGTTCACGGCGGGTCATGGTCCAGGAGTCGGTCAGGGCGTGGGCGCTCATGCTCATGCGGGCTCCTTCACTCGCTGCTGGCCACCCGTGAGGTGCAGGAACACCTCGTCGAGCGTCGGCCGGCGCAGTGCGACGTCCTCCGCCTCGATTCCGCCCTCCTCAAGGGCTCGTACGACGCCGGAGAGCGCCGCCATCCGGTCGGTGACCGGGGCGCTGAGCAGGCGGCGGTCGGGGTCGACGGAGACGTCGTCCTTCGGTACGGGCAGCAGGGCGACGGCCGCGCCCAGCTGTCCCGCGTGGCGCAGCACCACGTCGATGCGGTCGCCGCCGGTCAGTGCCTTGAGCTGGTCGGCGGTGCCGTCGGCGATGACGCGGCCGGCGTCGACGACCGAGATGCGGTCGGCGAGCTGGTCGGCCTCTTCGAGGTACTGGGTGGTGAGCAGGACCGTCGTGCCGCCGCCGACCAGGGAGCGGACCGCGGACCAGACCTCGGTGCGGCCGCGCGGGTCGAGGCCGGTGGTGGGTTCGTCCAGGAAGAGCACCTCCGGGTCGGTGATGAGGGACGCCGCCAGATCCAGTCGCCGGCGCATGCCGCCGCTGTACTGCTTCACGGGTTTGCGGCCGGTGTCGGCGAGGCCGAAGCGCTCCAGCAGCTCGTCGGCGCGCACGCGCGCGGGGCGGGTGCCGAGGTGGTGGAGACGGCCGAACATCTCCAGGTTCTGATGGCCGCCCAACTCCTCGTCCAGGGCGGCGTGCTGGCCGAGGAGTCCGATGCGCAGCCGTACGTCGTACGCCTGGCGCACCACGTCGTGTCCGGCCACCTCGACATGGCCGCTGTCCGGCCGCAGCAGGGTGGACAGGATCCGGACCAGGGTCGTCTTGCCCGCGCCGTTCGGGCCGAGCACCCCGTGCACGGTGCCGCGCGCGACCGTGAGGTCGAGCCCGTCCAGTGCGTGTCTGCCCGCTTTGCCGCCGTACCTCTTGCATGCCTTTTCGACGGTGATCGCCGCGTCGGCCACTGAGACCCCCTCGCTAGTCAAACTTGACTACCCGCTCAAAGTAGACCAGCACTGGGAGTTAGTCAAACTTGATTAGAGGGCGTCCCCGGGATGGGACTCCCCCGTCGCGTACGGGTTCTCCTCGCCCTGGGCCAGCACGCCGACGAACGGATCTCCCTCGTCGACGAACGTGTAGGCGCCCCGTTCGAGCCGCTCGATCAGCTCGCTGGTCCAGCCCCGCTCGGAGTCCGCCGTATGGACCCACATGTTCATGATCTCGCCGATGTGGCCGAGCTGCTCGGGCCCCTCCTCGGGCACGTAGTGGGCCACGACGGAGGCCCGCCACTCCTCGATCCGCCGGGTCCGCTCCTTCAGCAGTGTCACGGCCTCGGCCCTCGGCAGATCGACCATGAAGCCGAGGGCCGCCGTCTTCACGTCTCCCCGCTGGTCGTACGTGACCAGCGCGTCACGCAGCAGCGTGAAGTACTGCTCGGTGCCCGCGTCCGTGAGTTCGTACTCCGTGCGCGGCGGCCCCCCGGCCGTGGACGGCGCGATCTCGTGGGCGTGCAGCAGGCCCTGCTTCGCCATCTGCTTGAGCGCGTGGTAGATCGAGCCGGGCTTGGCGTTGGACCACTCGTGCGCGCCCCAGTACTCCAGGTCGTTGCGCACCTGGTAGCCGTGGGCGCGGCCGTGCATACGGACCGCGCCGAGCACGAGGAGACGGATCGCTGACATGCGGTCCAGGTTATGACCTCGGTTTCCGGCAGGAGCAGCCAGGAAGCCTCAGAACGGGAACCCGCTCCTGCCGTGCTGCACCGAGATCCACTTGATCGTCGTGAACGCGTCCAGCATCGTCTCGCCGTTCAGGCGGCCGAGGCCGGAGTGCTTCTCGCCGCCGAAGGGGACGATCGGCTCGTCGTGGACCGTGCCGTCGTTCACATGGAACATGCCGGTGTCGATCTGCTTGGCGAAGGAGACCCCGCGCTCGATGTTCCCGGTGTGGACGGCACCGCTCAGGCCGTACGGGGTGTCGTTGACGAGGCGTACGGCCTCCTCCTCTCCGTCGAACGGGACGAGGAAGGCGACCGGCCCGAAGACCTCCTGCCGGAGCAGGGCGGAGTCGGCGGGGACGTCCGTGAGGACGGAGGGCTCGACCAGGTTGTCGGTCGTCGTGCCGTGCACCAGGGCCGTCGCACCCTCGGCGATGGCCTGCTCGACGGCTGCCGAGATCGCGTCCGCCTGGGACGAGTTGATCACCGGCCCGATGACGGTCTGCGGGTCGCGAGGGTCGCCGGCCTTGAGGGTCTTCACCTTGGCGACGAACTTCTCGGTGAACTCGTCCGCGACCGAGCGGTCCACGAGGACCCGGTTCGCGGCCATGCAGACCTGGCCCTGGTGGACGTACCGGCTGAAGACCGCCGCGTCGACCGCGTAGTCGATGTCGGCGTCGTCGAGGACCACGATCGCGCTGTTGCCGCCGAGTTCGAGGACCGAGCGCTTGAAGAGCGAGGCGCAGACGGTGGCGACGTGGCGGCCGACCTTGTCGGAGCCGGTGAAGGAGATGACCTTCGGGACCGGGTGCTCGATGAAGGCGTCGCCGATCTCGGCGATGTCCGTGACGACGACGTTGAGGAGACCGGCGGGCAGGCCCGCGTCCTCGAAGATCTTCGCGACCAGGGTGCCGCCGCAGATCGGGGTGCTCTGGTGCGGCTTGAGGACCACGGCGTTGCCAAGTGCCAGCGCCGGGGCGACCGACTTGACGGAGAGGAGGAAGGGGAAGTTGAAGGGGCTGATCACGCCCACGACGCCGACCGGGACGCGGTAGACGCGGTTCTCCTTGCCGTCCGTCGGCGACGGGATGATCCTGCCCTCGGGGCGCAGCGCCAGGTGGATCGCCTCGCGCAGGAACTCCTTGGCGAGGTGGAGTTCGAAGGCCGCCTTCAGCCGGGTGCCGCCGAGCTCGGCGATGATCGCCTCGGTGATCTCCTGCTCGCGGTCCTCTATCAGGCGCAGCGCCTTCTCGAAGACGCCGCGGCGGGCGTACGGGTTGGTCGCGGCCCACTGCTTCTGGGCGCGGGCGGCCGCCTTGTAGGCGTCGTCCACCTCGTCGACCGTGGCTATCGTGATCGACGCCAGCTTCTCGCCGTCGTACGGATTGAAGTCGATGATGTCCCAGGAACCTGAGCCCGGGCGCCACTCGCCGTCGATGTACTGCTGAGCCAGGTCGGTGAAGTAGGACGACATGTGATCCCTCAATCCCTAGCGGACACCCGCTCGACTGATCACGGACGCCTTGATCGCCTTGATCGGGCTTGATCGGCCTTGATCGTCTTCACGGTCTGATCACGCGTCATCGTACTTGCGTTTCAAGAGAGTTGGAGGAGGCCCCTGAGAAGATCCCGGCTCTCGTCCGGGCCCGGGCTGTCCTGCTGGAGCTCCTTCAGCGCCTTCTCGTACTGGGTGACGTCCTCGTGCTTGTCGAGATAGAGCGCGCTGGTGAGCTGCTCCAGATAGACGACGTCCGAGAGGTCGGACTCGGGGAAGCTGAGGATCGTGAAGGCGCCGGACTCGCCGGAGTGGCCGCCGAAACTGAACGGCATGATCTGCAGCCGTACGTTGGGCCGCTGGGAGATCTCGATGAGGTGCTGGAGCTGGCCGCGCATCACCTCGCGGTCGCCGTACGGGCGGCGCAGGGCGGCCTCGTCCAGGACGATGTGGAACTCGGGGGCGCCGTCGTCGAGGAGGTACTTCTGCCGTTCCAGGCGCAGCGCCACACGCTTTTCGACGTCGGACGCGCTCGCGCCCTTCATGCCGCGCCTGACGACCGCCCGGGCATACGCCTCGGTCTGCAACAGGCCGTGCACGAACTGCACTTCGTAGGCGCGGATGAGGCTGGCCGCGCCTTCCAGGCCGACGTAGGTGGGGAACCAGCTGGGCAGGACGTCGGAGTAGCTGTGCCACCAGCCGGCGACGTTGGCCTCGCGGGCGAGGGAGAGGAGTGAGGCGCGCTCCTGCTCGTCCGTGATGCCGTAGAGCGTGAGCAGGTCTTCGACGTCTCGCGTCTTGAAGCTCACCCGGCCCAGCTCCATCCGGCTGATCTTCGACTCGGAGGCTCGGATCGAGTAACCCGCCGCCTCGCGCGTGATCCCGCGCGCTTCCCGCAGTCGCCTCAGTTGCGAGCCGAGCAGCATGCGCCGCACCACCGATCCGGGCTCTCCCGCGCTCACCTTCGCCAGCCTCCCCAACCGTCTTCAGGGCCCGCAGTCTGCCACTAAATCACTTCGAGCTGTACTCGTCCGATTACAGATATGGAAAGAAGACAAGGATTCCTCTCAGGAAGTGGTGAGCGGAAGACAAGGAGAGGGACTGAAGTTGGCGGAAAAAATGGCCAACAAGCGGTACGGGAACGTCCAATTCGGTCACGTGCACGTGCATCTGCCCTTGCATCTGCCCTGCGCATCGGAAACCATGGTCCCGCGCAACCGCTGCATCGCAACGACCGCGAACTCTCGGGAGTGCCTCGCATGGGGACGAATGGATCGACCATGCTCGAGCCGTTACGGCAGGGCCTTCCGCCGCTGGATCCCGCAGCCGTCTCCAACGCCGCCTCCTGCGCATTGCCCGCCCGCTACGAAGCGGTGCGTGAGGCACGGAAGTTCACGCGCCGGACCATGGACCAGTGGGAGCTGGGCGATCGGTTCGATGATGTGTGTCTGGTCGTCTCCGAGTTGGTGACCAATGCGCTGCGGCACGCGCTGCCGGTGGGGACGCAGCGGGGGTGCGAGCAGGCACCGCCGCCTGTGCGACTGCATTTGATGCGGTGGACGGAGCGGCTGGTGTGCGCGGTGCGTGATCCCAGTCATGACAGTCCGGTCGCGCGTGATTCCGACGACTTCTCGGCGGAGTCCGGGCGGGGGCTGTTTCTTGTCGACTCCTTCAGTGACAGCTGGGGGTGGCAGCCGTTGGCGGGGGCGTTGAGCGGGAAGGTCGTCTGGGCGCTGTTTCGGCTTCAGGCGGAGGCGGCGGGCGGGCCGGGGGCCGGTGGGCCGGGGGTCGGCGGGGTGACTTCGGCGGAGTGAGGACGTGCGGGGCTTGCTGACGTCGGGGTTCTACGCGCGTTGCGGTGCCGGAAGGTGCTGGTTGCCCTGATTCGGGGCTTCGCGGGCGGAGCGGGCGGGGCGGAGTGGGCGGGGCAGCTTCAGCCGACGACCAGGTGGTCGAACTCGCCGTCCTTGATGCCGAGGAGCATCGCCTCGATCTCGGCGCGGGTGTAGACGAGGGCCGGGCCGTCCGGGAAGCGGGAGTTGCGTACGGCCACGTCGCCACCGGGGAGGCGGGCGAACTCCACGCAGGAGCCCTGCGAGTTGCTGTGCCGGCTCTTCTGCCAGGCCACCCCGTTCAGCTCCGTGGCTGCCATGCCGTTGTACACGTCGTGGTCCACAGGTCGCTCCCCGGTGGTGCGGTGGCTCGAGGCCAAATGAGGCATGAGTGGTGCGGTAGCAATCGCTTCCGGATCATAGCTCGTTCACGTGCAGCTGCATGAGCAGATGCACGTGCACGCGCGGTGTTCCTGCGGTTACTCCTGTGACGTATGAGGGGCTGTATGCGTTCCAGCGCATGCCCCGGGGTCGCATCACATGCGGGAGCGGGCCGTCGTGCACTGGAACAGACGCGTTCCGGGGCCCTATGTGTTCCACACGACCGGTAGTTGGGTGGGGGTGCCTGCGGCGGCCCGTCTCGGTGGGTGGGGCTGGTCGCGCCCACGCGGCGGTAGCCGCACATTCAACACAGCCCCGCGCCCCTGAGATGCCTGCGGCGGCCCGCTGGTGTCCGGTGGGGGTTCGCGTAGCGCGTGCGGGTGGGTGGGGGGTCGGGGCCGCGTCGGGGGCGTGTCCGTCCTCGGTCCGGTGGTGGGCCTTGCGCGAGAGGTGCCGTTTCTTGCCACCGGACTCTGCGGGCGGACACCCCCGACGCGTCCCCTCACCGCCGTACGCCGCTGACGCGCCGTGGGGGTGGCGGGCCCCCACCTTGAGCGTGGTCTGCCTCAGCGGGTGGCGTACGGGAGGAGGGCCATTTCCCTGGCGTTCTTGATGGCCTGGGCCAGTTGGCGCTGTTGTTGGGCCGTTACTCGGGTGACTCGGCGGCTGCGGATCTTGCCTCGGTCGGAGAGGAACCTTCGTAGGAGGTCGGTGTCCTTGTAGTCGATGTAGGTGATGCCGGCCTGGTCCAGGGGGTTGGGGCGGGGCTTGGTGGGCTTGCGGTCCAGCTTGCGGGGCATGGGGGTCAGACCTCCAGGAGCGTGTCGAAGGCGGGCGGGAGTTGTTTCCAGGCGTCGCGGCCGGCGGCGTACTCGGCGTCGGTCAGGAGGCAGGATTCGAGGAGGTGCTCCAGGCCGTCGCGGTCGAGGGCGGGGGACGTGAAGACCAGGTGCTGGCAGCAGTCGCCGTGCTCGGGGTGCCAGTCCAGGGCGGCGGCGGCCCGGCGTACCGGCGGGACCATGTCCCAGGCCGCGTCGGGGAGCGAGGCCAGCCAGGGGCCCGCGCTTTCCACGCACAGGGCGCCGCCCGCGGCGTCCCAGTGGAGGAGGACGTCCGGTTTGTCGGCCAGCCAGAAGCGGCCCCTGCTGCGGGCAGCCGCGCAGGTCAGGTCCTCCAGGGCCGCGTAGAGGCGTTCCGGGTGGAAGGGGCGGCGGCGGTGCCAGACGAGGGTGGAGACGCCGTGCGCGTCGGCCTCCGCGGGGAGCAGGGCGCAGGCGGGGTGCTGGGCGGCGCCGGCCGACTCGACGTCGAAGCCGGACAGGGCCGCCTGGGCGAGGGGGGAGGAGGGGCGTCGGCGTGGGGGCGGCACCGTCAGGGCGTCCGCGGGCGGTGCGGGGAGGGGGATCTGGCGGGCCGTCGGGTGGAGTTGGGCGAGCAGTTCACGGTCCTCGTCGTCGGCCTCCGGGGAGTCGGCCACGGCGAGGACGGGGGCGTATTCGAGTTGGCGGGCGAAGGTGTCGGCGACCGTGCGCTGGTCGGTCGCCGCGGCCGCCAGGCCCCGCTCGGCGAGGTCGTCGCCGTTGCCCAGGTACGGCAGGACCAGCGCCGGGTCGACCGCGGTGATCACGCCGGTGAGGGTGAGCCCGCCGGCCGTGATCACCTCGGCCATGGCCTTGGGCTCGACCGAGTCCCAGAGTTCGACGATCGCCATGCGGGTGGTGCCGGTGTCCCTGATGCGGAGCAGTTCCGGGACCAGGTCCTCGCGCAGGGCACAGCAGGCGCAGTCGTTGACCAGGGGCGTCCTGTCGGTGGTCACGGTTCCGGTGGCGTCGCGGATCGTGCGTACGACGGTGCCGGCGGTGGCCGTCCCCAGGTCGTGGTGGAGTACGACGCTGTCCGGGACGTCGGTGAGCAGTTGGGCGACCGTCGCCTGGCGTGCGTTTGTGTGCAGGCCGGCGACGATCACGACGGAGAGTTCGGGCACCTCGTCAGGCCTGCTTCCCGTAGCGGCGCTCGAAGCGCTCGACGCGGCCCGCCGTGTCCAGGACGCGGGCCGTGCCCGTGTAGAAGGGGTGGCTGACGTTCGAGATCTCGACGTCGACGACCGGGTAGGTGTGGCCGTCCTCCCACTCGATCGTCTTGTCCGTGGGTACGGCGGCGAGCGTCGAGCGGGTCAGGAACGCGTGGTTCGCTGCCCGGTCACGGAAGACGACGGGGCCGTAGGGCGGGTGGATTCCGTTGCGCATGCCGGTTCAGCGCTCCTCTCGGAAGTCGACGTGGCGGCCGGCGACCGGGTCGTACTTGCGCAGGGTCATACGGTCCGGGTCGTTGCGGCGGTTCTTGCGGGTCACGTAGGTGAAGCCGGTGCCGGCGGTGGACCGGAGCTTGATGACCGGGCGGAGTTCGTTGCGTGCCATGCTGCTATCTTACTGAAAATGAATTCCATTAACAGAAGCTAGCGAGGAGAGGTTCGTCACCTGTGTCCGCCCACTGCATGCTGACCGGCGCCCAGCCCGGGTTCGGCAACTCCATTTCCCACTCACATCGGCGGACCTCCCGCCGCTTCGACCCCAACATCCAGAGCAAGCGCTACTGGCTGCCGAGCGAGGGCCGTCATGTGCGGCTGCGGCTGAGCACCAAGGGGATCAAGACCGTTGACGCGATCGGCGTCGAGGCCGCCGTCGCCCGTATCCGCGCCCGGGGAGTGAAGGTCTGATGGCCAAGAAGAGCAAGATCGCGAAGAACGAGCAGCGGCAGGAGGTCGTCGCGCGGTACGCCGCCCGGCGGGCCGAGCTGAAGGAGATCATCCGGCGGCCGTCGTCCACCGATGCCGAACGGCTGGCCGCGCGGCGGGAGCTGAGCAGGCAGCCGCGGGACGCCAGCGCCACGCGCGTGCGCAACCGCGACCAGGTGGACGGGCGGCCGCGTGGCTACTTCCGTGCCTTTGGGCTGTCCCGGGTGTCGCTGCGGGAGCAGGCGCATGCCGGGTATCTGCCGGGGGTGCGTAAGTCGTCCTGGTAGGGGGCGGGGCGGGGCCGGGTGGTGGGGGCGGTTGCGGTCGTGGGGCCGGGCGAGGTGGTGGGCCGAGCGGGGTGCCGGGCCGGTCGTGGTGCTGGGCCGGTCGTGGTGGGGGGCCGGTCGTGGTGGGGGGCGGGTTGGACTGGTGGAGCCGGTCGGGCTGGTGACCCCTGCTGCGGATTGGACTCCCTGGTAACTTGCTGGCGTCGTTTCGGCCACCTGGCCGACTCGGTCGTATGCCGACCGCTACAGCTTGGGAGCTTCCAGTGATCTCGGCGACTTTCTCCCGTACGCGCACGACGTCGGGCCGGCGGATGCGGGTCGCGGCCGTGGCCGCGTCGCTGGCGGGTGCGCTCGCGCTGACCGCGTGCAGTGGCGACGGTGACTCCGACGCCCAATCCACTGACGGCTCCTCCGCCGGCCCCTCCGCGACCGCCACCGCCGACACGGGTGGCGGTACGGGAGGGTCGGGGTCGGCGTCCGGTGAGCTGGAGGGCAGCTGGCTGGCCACCACCGACGGCAAGGCGGTCGTGCTGGTCGTCACCGGCACCAAGGCCGGGCTCTTCGCGACCGGCGGGACCGTGTGCAGCGGGACCGCCGGTGAGCAGGACGGGATGCGGATGATCCGGCTCAAGTGCCCCGACGGCAGCAAGGACCGGGCGGTCGGGATGGTCGGCTCCGTCGGCAAGGCCCGGCTGAAGGTGACCTGGGAGGGCGGCCTCGGTGCGGAGACGTACACCAGGGCGGAGGGTGGCAAGCTTCCGACGGGGCTGCCTACGGCCGGCCTGGGTTCGTGATGTTTGATCGGTGACTGTCCGCCCCCATCAGTGCGGTGATCGCCGCCCGATCGCCGACGTCACCCCTTAGAGGACCCATGCGCGTCACTTCCCTCACCGTCGCCGCCCTCGCCGCGGCCCTCCTCCTGACCGGCTGCGACGACGGCGGGGACGGGGGCAGCGGCAAGGACAACAAGGCCGGTTCCGCCTGCGCCGAGGAGTTGGGCGTGCGGTTCGGGCCCGCCAACGCCGCTCCCGCCGCCGGGGACACGGGCAACGTGCCCGTCACGGTCACCAACAGCGGCGGCGCCGAGTGCACGCTGGACGGGCTGCCCGCCATCGAGTTCGACGCGGGCGGCACCGTGACCACGATCGGCGCCGACGAGGCCGCCGGGGTGAAGAAGACGACCCTCGCGAAGGGGGCCTCCACATCCTTCACCCTCACCTACGTCCGGGGTGAGGACGGCGACACCAAGAGCCTCCCCGTGAAGCAGGTGAAGATCTCTCTGCCCGGGACCGACGAGACGCGCGACTTCAAGTGGTCGTACGGCGATGTCGCGCTGAAGGGCGACGGGCAGACGCCGGACGCCTCGGTGAGCGGGTTCCAGCAGTCCGGCGACTGACACGGTTCCTCAGCGGTTCAGCGGTTCAGCGGAGGGGGCGGCGGTTTCAGCGGAGGGGGCGGCGGGGGGCCACTTGCGCCGCGTCGGCCGCCTCCGAGCCCTCCACCCAGCCCGCCTCGTCGCTGACGCCGCGCAGGCGGGTCGTGGTCGTCTCCGGGAACATGCGGTCCAGGCGGTCGGTGACGGCCACCTCGCGGGAGGCCAGGACCGGGAGCAGGTCCTGGGTGACCTGGGTCTGCGCCGCCTCGGCCAGGCGGGTGCCGACGCGGTGGGCGTAGGCCGCCAGGAACGACTGGCGGAAGGTCTTCGTACGCTTGCGGCCGCCCGCCCGCTGGGCCGCCTCCGCCTTGGTCATCGCGGTCTGGGCCTGCACCAGGAGCGAGGTGTAGAGGAGCTCGACCACCTCCAGGTCGGCCTCGAAGCCGACGACCGTGGAGAAGCCGAAGGGTTCGTTCCACACGGCACGGCAGTGGTTGGCGGTCGCCGCCGCGTCCAGCAGGACCGCCTTCGCCTGTTCGTAGGGCGGTTCGACGCCGATACGGCAGGCGCCGGGCGCGTCCTTCGTGGCGTGCGGACGACTCGCGAGCAGCGCCTCGTCGATGCTGTGCCTTGCCATGAGTTCCTGTGCCTTGGCGCTGAGCGCCTCCGCCTCCTCCGGGAACCCGGTCGCCTCCGCCTTCGCCAGCAGCGCGCGGATGCGGGTGAGCATGCGGGACTCGGGGCGAGGCTGCCCGGTGGCGGACCTGGCCGGCTCGTCCAACGGCTCCAGCGCGGGCAGGCGCAGCAGGAGGCGGTACAGCTCCAGGACGGCGGTCGCGTGCGAGAAGCGGTCGGTGCGGGGCGGGGGGTCGGTGGGCAGGTCGTCGAGCTGTGCGTTCCAGCGGGGGCCACGGGGGCGGTCGTCCGGCTGCTGTGCGCGGATCAGCGCCGCGAGCAGTCGTACGTGCACGTCGTCCAGCTCGCGCCGCACCAGCCGTACGACATCGGAGGGCTGCCAGCCGCGCCGCCAAGCCCCCGCCACGAACTCCTGACCGCGCCGGGCGAGTTCCGCGTCCGTCTCGGAGGCGGCGAGGAGGGAGGCGCCGGTGTCGAGGGCGGTGTCTGTGTCGGCGTACAGGGCGTGCTGGAAGGCCTGGTCGACGGGGCCGGGCGTATCGCTCGAACTGTTCGTGCTGTTCGTGCTGTTCGTACTGCTCACGTGGCGATGGTGCCATGGGGTGGAGGGGGGCGGCGTTGGCGGGCGGGGGGGGGCGGTGGGGGTGGGTGTTTGGGGGGCCGCCCAACCGGGGCGGGCTTTCGGGTGCCGGCGGGCACACGGTCCCAGGTGGGTGGCCGGGGCCGCGGCGGGCGGCCACAGCCAGGGCGGGCATCCGGGCCTTGGCCGGCGCGCCAGCCCAAGCAAGCGCGTATCGGGCGGGGCGTCGGGGAAATCCCGTTGTCGGGTGGGGTGGGGCGCGCCTAGCTTCCGGGGCATGGACGAGATTCGCCCCGTACGTTTCGACCATCCCGACGCCGTGAAGCTCTCCGCCCTGGTGCAGGCCGAGTACCTGCGGCGTTACGGCTACGACGACATGACCCCGCTGCATCCGACCCACTTCGACCCGCCGGACGGGCTGTTTCTGATCGCGTATCTCGCGGACAAGCCCGTGGCCTGCGGGGGCTGGCGTGTCCAGGAGGCGGGGGACGAGGGGTATGCGGTCGGGGACGCGGAAATCAAGAGGATGTTCGTGGTGCCGGAGGCGCGGGGGCGGGGGCTCGCACGCGGCATTCTGCGGGCGCTGGAGGACAGTGCGCGGGCGGCCGGGCGGGTGCGCATGGTGCTGGAGACGGGGACGCCGCTGCCTGAGGCCATGGGGCTGTACGTCGCCTGTGGGTATGCGCCGACGGCCAACTTCGGCCCCTACAGGGGGTATTCCGACAGTCGCTGCTTCGCCAAGTCGCTCTGACGATGGGTGTCAACTGTCGGTTGACAGTCTCGGGGTGTCAACTTACGGTTGACACATGTCGACGAACCCGAGCATCACGTCATCCGTACGTCTCGACGAGCTCATCGCGGCCATCAAGAAGGTCCACGACGAGCCCCTCGACCAGCTCCAGGACGCGGTGATCGCCGCCGATCACCTCGGCGAGGTGGCCGACCACCTGATCGGCCACTTCGTGGACCAGGCCCGGCGGTCCGGCGCCTCCTGGACCGACATCGGCAAGAGCATGGGCGTGACCCGGCAGGCCGCGCAGAAGCGGTTCGTGCCCAAGGAGTCGGCGGACCTCGACCCGCAGCAGGGCTTCGGCCGCTACACGACGCGCGCCCGCAACACGGTGATGGCCGCCCACAACGAGGCCATCGCGGCCCGCAACGCCGAGGGCCGCCCCGCGCACCTGGTCCTCGGCCTGCTGGCCGAGCCGGACGGCTTGGCCGCGAAGGCGATCACCGCGCACGGCGTCCTGCTGGACTCCGTGCGGCAGGCCGCCACCGCCGCCCTGCCGCCCGCCGCCGACAAGGTCCCCGACCTCGTCCCCTACGGCTCCGACGCCAAGAAGGTCCTGGAGCTGACCTTCCGCGAGGCCCTGCGCCTCGGCCACAACTACATCGGCACCGAGCACATCCTGCTCGCCCTGCTGGAGTTCGAGAACGGCACCGGCGTCCTGCACGGACTCGGGCTCACCAAGCAGGCGGTGGAGGAGTACCTCGTCAAGGCGCTCTCCCAGTTCCTGCAGAGCGGTGTGCAGACGGTCGAGGAGGCCCGCGAGGGGGCCCGCGAGGAGGGCGGGGCGCAGGACTGAGGGCGTTGTCAGACCCGGGTGCCACACTCGCAGCATGACCGACCGGTGGGCGCTCGCTCCGGCCGAGGACGGTGGCGTGGAGGTCGCCCCCCTCGGTCCGGACGGGCTGCCCGCGGGGCCGGTGCGCAGGGAGGCGGACCTGGCCGAGGCCGTGCGGGGGCGGCCGGAGGTCGCGCGGTGGGTGTGGCGGTCCACCGCCGAGGTCTATCCGCGCCTGCTCGCCACGGGGGTGCGAGTGGAGCGGTGCTACGACATCGAGGACGCCGAGACGCTGTTGCTCGGCCACGAGGGGCGGTACGGCGAGCCGAGGTCGGCCGCCGCCGCTCTGGCCCGGCTGCGGGGCCGTCCCGTGCCGCCCGATCCGCCCCAGCGCCCGGCCGAACCAGGCTCGCAGTCCTCTCTCTTCGAGCCGCAGGCGGTCCACGTGCCGCTGGCCGACCTCGTCGAGGTCTACGCCGACCAGCAGCGCCGGCACGACACCGCCGCGTACCCGGAGCGGATGCGGCTGCTGACCGCGGCCGAGTCGGCGGGGATGCTCGTCGCCGCCGAGATGAACCGGTCCGGGCTGCCGTGGAGCGCCGAGGTGCACCGCCGGGTGCTGCACGAACTGCTCGGGGAGCGGTATGCCGGGGGCGGGGAGCCGCGGCGGCTGGCCGAGCTGGCGGACGAGGTGTCGGCCGCCTTCGGGCGCCGGGTGCGGCCGGATCTGCCGGCCGATGTGATCAAGGCCTTCGCGCAGGCCGGGATCAAGGTCAGATCGACCCGTCGCTGGGAGATCGAGTCCCTCGATCATCCGGCCGTGAAGCCGCTGGTCGAGTACAAGAAGCTGTACCGGATCTGGGTGGCCCACGGCTGGTCCTGGCTGCAGGACTGGGTGCGGGACGGGCGGTTCCGACCGGAGTTCCTCGCGGGCGGGACGGTCACCGGGCGGTGGGTGACCAACGGCGGGGGCGGGCTGCAGATCCCCAAGGTCATCCGGCGGGCCGTGGTCGCCGACCCCGGCTGGCGGCTGGTCGTGGCCGACGCCGACCAGATGGAGCCCCGGGTGCTGGCCGCCATCTCCCGTGACCCCGGGCTGATGGAGGTGGCCGGCCGGGAGAGCGACCTCTACCAGTCCGTCTCCGACCGCGCCTTCTCCGGCGACCGCGCGCAGGCCAAGCTCGCCGTGCTGGGCGCCGTGTACGGGCAGACGTCCGGCGACGGGCTCAAGAACCTCGCCGCACTCAGACGCCGGTTCCCCAAGGCGGTGGCGTACGTCGACGAGGCGGCGCGGGCCGGTGAGGAGGGGCGGCTCGTGCGGACGTGGCTGGGGCGGACGTGTCCGCCGGCGGCCGGGGCGACGGACGACGCCGCCGAGGAGGCGGGGATTCCGATCCTGGACGCGGAGGACGAGTCGACCGGCGGCGCGGGAGCGCGCGGGGCGCAGGAGTGGGTGCCGGGGTACGCCTCCTCCAACGCCCGCGCCCGGGGCCGCTTCGCCCGTAACTTCGTCGTCCAGGGCAGCGCAGCCGACTGGACCCTGCTGCTGCTCGCCGCGCTGCGGCGCAGCTGCGCGGGCATGGCGGCGGAACTGGTCTTCTTCCAGCACGATGAGGTGATCGTGCACTGTCCCGAGGAGGAGGCGGAGGCGGTCGTGACGGCCATCCGGCAGGCGGCGGAGCTGGCCGGGCGGCTGACGTTCGGGGAGACGCCGGTGCGGTTTCCGTTCACGACGGCGGTGGTGGAGTGC
Organism: Streptomyces sp. V4I8; assembly: GCF_041261225.1. GTDB lineage: Bacteria > Actinomycetota > Actinomycetes > Streptomycetales > Streptomycetaceae > Streptomyces. The sequence goes on along the minus strand of NZ_JBGCCN010000001.1, from coordinate 5,777,139 downwards.
TATGCCGACGCGAAGTGATCAGGGGAGGTCGGCGGCCGGGTCGTGCCGCAGGTGCCTGAGTTCCTGGACGACCGCCGTCGCGTCGGTGCCGTCCAGCAGATCGAGAGCCGTGCGCCATTCGGTGTGCGCGTCCTGGACACGCCCGCGCGCCGCCAGCAGAAGCCCCTTCTGATGGCGGGCCAGACCGGCCGTGTAGCGGTCGGCCCGGGCGTCGGCTCGGGTCAGGAGTTCGGCGCAGGCGTGGGTGGCGCGATCGGTGTGGCCGAGGAGGCGCAGGGCGCGGACCAGGCCGAGGCGGGTCTGGGACTCGCCGTGGCAGTCGCCGTGGCCGCCGAGGATGCGCAGGCTCTCCTCGAAGTGCGTGGCGGCTGCCGCCGGTTCGCCGAGGGTGAGGTGGGCGTAGCCGATGTTGCAGTGGGCGGAGTGCTGCACGATGATGTTGCCGATCTCGTCGCCGATGGCGAGTGAGCGGCGGTGCTGTTCGATGGCGGCGCGCGGGTCGGTGTGCTCGTACAGGTTGCCGAGGTGGCTGTAGGTCACGGCCTCGCCGTGCGGGTCGTTCAACTGCCTTGAGTACTCCAGGCTCTGGCGCAGCGCCTGCCCGGACTCGGGGTAACGGCCGAGCCCTTCCAGCAGCAGGCCCCGGTTGTTGAGGCAGCGGCGCATCCAGGAGACCACTGCGAGCCGCCGCCAGATCGTCAGGGCACGGTCATTGAGGTGGAGCGCCTCGGACTGGCGGCCGGTCAGGAAGTGCAGGCCCGCGAGGTCGCCCAGCGCGTACGCCTCGGCCGCCTCGTCCCCGAGCCGCCGCGCGACCCGGAGCGCGGCCCCGCCCAGCAGCTCCATCTCGGCGACGTGGCCGCTGCGCTGGAGGTAGGGGAAGAGGAGGCGGATGAGGGTGCAGAGGAGGGAGGGGATGGTGGTGGCGGTGGTGGTCGCGGTGGTGGTGCTGGCGGTGGTGGTGGCGGGGGCGATCGTCGAGTGCTTGGCGCCGGTGGCGGTGGTGGTGGTCGGGTGCTTGGCGCGGTCGGGGTCGTTCTGGTCACTGTCGTCACCGGTGTGTCGCTCCGCCAGGGTGACGATGTTCTCCAGCTCCAAGTTGCCCCAGGCGTAGGCGGCTTCGGGAGTGTCGAAGGCCGCAACGGCGTCGACGGCCTGCGCGTGGTCCGGTGCTTGGGTCGGGGTCGGGCGGCGGCGGTCGTCCCGGTCCAGGCCAGGTTCGACGATGGCGGTGAGGGTGCGTTCGGCCACGGCGGCGTACCAGCGCAGGGCGGTCTCGGTGAAGTCGCCGTCGCCCTCGGCGAGTTCGCGGGCGAAGTCGCGCACCAGGTCGTGGGGGGCGTAGCGGCCGTATGCCGTCTCCTCCAGGAGGGCCACGTCGACGAGACGGTCGAGGGCGGCCTCGGCGCGGCGCTCGTCCGTGTCGGTGAGGCGGGCCAGCAGGGGTGCGCCGTACGTGGGCAGGTCGAGGGCGCCGATGCGGCGCAGGGCGAGTGCCGCGTCCCGGTCGGCCTCGCGGTCGGAGGCGGCGAGGGCGTCGTGGGCGACGGCGAGGGAGCGGCGGACGCTCAGGTCGTCGTACTCCAGGTGGTGCAACCGGCCCTCGGTGGCCGCCAGTTGGCGGGCCAGGACGTCGGGGGTGAGGGCGCTGCGGGCGGCCAGCCGGGCGGCGACGACACGGAGGGCGAGGGGGAGGCCGCCGGTGAGTGCGATGAGGGGGTGGACGGCGTCTATGCCGTGGTCGGCGGCGGCGGTTGCGGGGGCTTCGCGGGTGGCGCAGGTTGCGGGGGCTTGGCCGCCGGCACGGGTCGAGGGGCCCTCGCTGCCGACGCGGGTCGAGGGGCCCTCGATGTCGGCGGTTCGGTCGGTGGCGGCGTGGCCGTCGCGGGTGCCCCGCCCCGAGGCCGCGCGCAGTAGCGCCGCGCTGTCCTCGGCGGGCAGGGGCTTGAGCGGGAAGCGGCGGACGCCGTCCAGGGCCGTCAGCGGGGAGCGGCTGGTGACGATCACCGCGCAGCCGGGGGCGGCCGGGAGCAGCGGGCGCACCTGGGCGGCGTTCGCGGCGTCGTCCAGGACCATGAGCGTGCGGGTCGGTGCGAGCAGGGAGCGCAGCAACGCGGCGGCCGCGTCGGAGTGTTCGGGGATGGAGCGGGGGTCGGCGCCGAGGTCGCGGAGCAGTGCGGTGAGGGCCTGGCCGGGGGTGAGTGGGGGCATGCCGGGGGTGGCGCCGTGCAGGTTGACGTAGAGCTGGCCGTCAGGGAAACGATTCGCCAGCCCATGCGAGACCTCCAGCGCGAGCGCGCTCTTGCCGACGCCGGCCATGCCGCTGATCACGACGACGGCAGGGCGGGGGCGCTGCCGCTCGGGGGCGGGGTCAGGGGCGAGGGTGTGGCGCAAGTCGTGGAGTACGGCGGTACGGCCGGTGAAGTGGGCCGGGGGTGGGGGGAGTTGGGCGGGGCGTGGTGGTCGGGAGGCTGCGTCCTGGAGGGAAGTGGCTGGAGCTGGTGGGGTGGTCGGCGGGGCCGATTCCCGGAGGGGAGGGGTGGCGGACGTGGTCGATTCCTGGGGGGCTGGGGCAGCCGACGTGTCCGGGGCACGGAGGGCTGGAGCAGCCGAAGCGGGGGCGAGGACGGGGGCGGGGTCCGGGGCCGATTCCGAGGGGGCAGAGGAAACTGACGCTTCCGCATCCGCCGCACGGGGCGTGGAGGCGGGATGCGCGGCCGATTCCGAAGGGGCCGGATCGGGATGCGCGGCCGATTCCGAAGGGGCCGGAACGGGATGCGCGGCCGATTCCGAAGGGACCGGAACGGTCACCGCACCCCCCTCCCGGCGAGCAGGAGCGGAGTCGGAGCGCAGGTCCGATTCCCGCAGGGGCGGGGCGGGCGACGGGCCCGCCTCGCGGACAGCATCGGCTGGCGCAGGCCGCCGGAGGACGTCGTCATCGCGCGTAGCGTCGGGGTGCGCGGCGCCGTCGGGCAGGTCGTCTTCGTGGCGGGCGGCCGTACCGACTCGACCGTGCACCACGTCACCTGCCCGGCCGACCGAAGCCTCGGCGACTGCCCGCAGCTCACGGTCGACTCCACCCTGCGCGGCACCAGGGACCTCGCGGTCTGCCGCCTCCTCCGACGTCATCGGCAGAGCACGGCCGACCTCACCCTCCGCAGCACCCCGCGTCACCCGCAGAGCAGGGCCGACCCCACCCTCTGCGCCGCCCCGCACCTCACGGTCGACCGACCCCTCCGACGTCACCCGCAGAGCACGGCCGACCCCACCCCCCGCAGCACCCCGCACCTCACGACCGGCGCCACCCGCCACAGCACCCCACACCCCACGCCCGCCCCCGCTCCCGCCGTCCCCTCCCCCACGCAACACCTCCACATGCGCCTCGCGCACTCCCGCACCCGGCTCCACACCGAGTTCCTCGATCAGGCGGCTGCGCAGGTCGCGGTGGATGGCGAGGGCCTCGGCGCGGCGGCCGGTGTGGTGGAGGGCGAGCATGAGGTGGCGGTGGAAGGACTCGCGCAGGGGGTGTTCGGCGGCCAGGGCGGCGAGTTCCGGGACCAGGGCGTCGAGGCGTGGGCCGGCGGTGGTCAGCTCGGCGTCGTAGCGCCACTCCAGGAGCAGGAGCCGCGCCTCCTTCAGCCGCTGGACGAGGGCGTAACCGCCGACCTCGGCGGGGAGGCCCGCCAGGGGCGTGCCGCGCCACAACGCGAGCGCCTCCGTGCACGCGCGCACCGTGCGTTCCCAGTCCCGTGCGGCGTGGGCGGCGCGGGCCGTGGCGACGCGGCTCACGAAGAGGTCGACGTCCAGCTCGCCCTCGTCGACGCGCAGGACGTAGCCGGGCGGCACCGCGCGCAGCCGTTCGGGGTCGTCGAGCAGCCGCCGCAGCCGGGCCACGTGGTTGTGCAGCGAGGCCCGCGCGGACGCGGGCGGCGCGCCGCCCCACAGCGCGTCCGTCAGCGACTCCACGGAGACGACCCGACCGCCTTCGAGCAGCAGCGCGGCGAACAGGGCCCGTACCTTGGGGCTGCCGATGATCCGGACGGCGCGGTCGGACGCGTCCGCCGCGACCTGGCCGGGGCCCTGGGCGTCGTAAGAAGAATCCTCGGAGGAATCCGACCGATCCGCCCCCTCTGCAGACCCCTCGAAAACCACCGGCGGCCCCAGCAGTCCGAACCGCAGCTCGTACCGCTTCACGCCGCCACTGCCTTCCCGCGCGGCGGGCCCGCGCCCGTGCCCGCGCTCCACGACGGAGTCCACCCTGCTGTCGTGCGTCGATTTCGCGCCATCTGAACGGCATCGAAACGGAACACCGTTGGCCATATGTTAGCGATCCGTTGGTGCGACCTGATGTGATCACTTCATCGGATCTGGCCCGACGGCGCGCGCGTACGACGCGTAACTCGGGGGAGTGTCGCCGCCGCGGCCGGATCCGGGGACGCATGTGGGTCCCGGTCGGCGGAGGTGAACGACCGGGGCCCGCGTCCCTTCTCGCCGCGCATCCCTTCCCGCCGCGCGTCCCCTCCCCCTCCACCGAGCCAGGTCAGATGACCGGAGGTCGTCCCAGGCGGCACAGCCCCCACACCGTGCGCCACCGCATGGGCCGCCGCTCACCGGCCGGTTCCCGCAAGCCCTCCAGGAAGCCGCCGAACCAGGCGCGCAGGCCCGCCGGCGACGACCGGTTGCGTACGAGGGTGAGGAGCACCCACACCCCGAGGTGCACGGGGATCAGCGCGAGCGGCAGTCGGCGGCGGGTCAGCCAGACCCGGTTGCGGGCGTTCACCCGGAAGTAGATGGCGTGCCGGGCCGGCGAGGTCTTCGGGTGCTGGAGGAGCAGTTCGGGCGCGTAGAGGATGCGCCAGCCCGCGTCGGCGGCCCGCCAGGCCAGGTCGGTCTCCTCGTGGGCGAAGAAGAACTCGGCGGGCCAGTCCCCGGTCTCGGCCAGCATCGCCATGCGCAGCGCGTGTCCGCCGCCGAGGAAGCCGGTGACGTACCCGCCCCGGAGGGGGTCCGACCTGCCGACACGGGGCACGTGCCGCTGCTGGGTCTCACCCTGCTCGTCGGCGATGCGGAAGCCGACGATGCCGAGCCGGTCGTCGGCGGCGTACAGGTCGCGTACGCGGCGCAGTACGTCGGCGTCGACCAGGAGTCCGTCGTCGTCCAACTCGACCACGACGTCGACGTCCCCGAAGGCGCGCAGGCTCGCGAGGGCCACGTTCCGGCCACCCGGACAGCCCAGGTTCTCGTCGAGCTCGATCGGCGTGACCTCGCCGGGCAGCCCCAGCCGCTCGGCGAACTCCGGGAGCGGGCAGCCGTTGCCGACGACGACGATCCGGGCGGGGGCGAGATCCTGCTTGGCCACGGACTCGAGCAGCGCGTCGACCTCGGCGGGGCGGTTCCCCATGGTCACCACGGCGACAGCGATCCTCGGTTCCGTCATACCTGCCCTCACCTCGTGCCGGCTGCGATTACCGGCGCGATGCTAGTGGTTCACGGTAAGGACTTCCCAAGTTCGCCGTGGCGCGCGGGGCGGCCGGGGATACGTACGGGGTGGTGTACGGGGCTACGTACGGGGTTGTTCACGGCGGTGCTCCCTGCGCCGCACGAACTTCAGTCCCGACCAGTCCGCCCCGAGAGCCGCGACCTTCACATCGACCACGCCGAGCGGGAGGAAGAGGTCCCGCAGTCCGTTCTCGGTGATGTCGCTGACATGGCCGGCCGCCCGTCGGGGCCAGGCGATCCAGAGCATGGCGTCATCGGCGAGCTCGCCGACCAGCCCGGGACCTTCGGCGACGAGTTCGACGTACGACCGATAGAACGCGACGGCCACGTCCGCGCCCCGCGGGCCACCCTCGGCCAGGTCGCAGCCGTCCGGCAGCCCGGGGATCTCCCAGCGGGCGGGCGCGTGACGGAGCCGGACCCGGTGGCCCGGCTTGATGCCGATCTTCCGGGCGAGGGGCGTGCCAGAGGCGGCCGCACGGGAGGCAGCGGTACCGGAGGCACCCGTACCGGAAGCACCCTTGCCGTGGTCAGCCGCACCCGTGCCGTGGTCAGCCGCACCCCTGCCGTGGTCAGCCGTACCGGACTCAGCCACAGCGAACCCCTCCTCCCACGCCGGCCACTCCCCATCTCTTCACCCGACCGTCCTCATCCGACCCTCTTCACCCGCCCCACTTCGCCCGACCGTCTTCACCCATCATCGCGCCCATATTCATGCACAGGAATCCGACTTGTCCGATTCTCCCGCGACGCGCACGCTGGAGTCGTGTGGTCACCAGATGCCGCGACAGTCACCATCAGCGTTCAGGGCATCGTCACGGGGTGGAGCGAGGGTGCTCGGCGCCTGCTGGGGTATCCGGCCGCCGAGGTCGTGGGGCGGGCCGCGGCCGACCTGCTCGTGGAGCGGGAGGCGACCGGCTTCTCGCCGGTCGACTCCCAGGAATGGAGCGGCACGGCGGCCCTCCGGCACCGCGACGGGCACCGCGTCGAACTGACACTGCACGCCCACCCCTCCCTGGACGGCGACGGCGCGACCCAGGCCTTCGTCGTCACCGCCACCACCGGAACCGCCGCCTCCGACCGCGACCGGTGGATGGTGGAGTGGGCCTTCGCCCAGTCCTCGATCGCCCTGTCCACCTACAGCGCCTCGTCGGGCGCGTGGCGGCTGAACGCGGGCGCGGAGACCGACCCGCTGGGTGAGGCCCGTTCCGACGAGGGGTTCCTCCGGTGTGTCCGGCGGGTCGCCGAGGAGTCCATGCCGATGCGGTACGAGGGTTTCGCCCCGGCACCGCCCGCCGCCACCCGGCAGCGCTCCTGGATCGTCGAGCTGTGGCCCGTCCGGGACCCAGTCTCCGGCGAGGTGGCGGGGGTCGGCACCGCCGCCTTCGACAGCAGCGAGCAGTACGCCGCCCGGCAGCGGCTGGCCCTGCTGAACGAGGCGGGCTCCCGCATCGGCACCACGCTGGACGTCGGCCGCACCGCGCAGGAACTCGCCGATCTGGCCGTCCCGCGGCTGGCCGACTTCGCCAGCGTCGACCTGCTCGACTCCGTGATGCGCGGCGAGGAGCCGGTGCCGGGGCAGGTCGACGCCGCCGTGGTGCTGCGCCGGGTCGCCCACCAGTCGGCCACCGAGGGCGAGGGCGTGCCCGAGGCCGCCATCGCGCTGGGCGGGATCGACACCTATCCCCCGTTCTCGCCGCCGGCCCGCTCCCTGACCAGCGGGCGGCCGGTGCTCAGCGGCGCGGACGACCCCGACTTCGCCCGCTGGGTCGGCGAGCACGAGGCTCGGGCCGCCGTCGTCCGGGAGCACGGCTTCCACTCGGTCATGGCCGCCCCGCTGCGGGCCCGGGGCATCACCCTCGGCGTCGCGGTCTTCGCCCGCGGCAAGGGCTCCCCGCCCTTCCAGCAGGACGACCTGATCCTCGCCGAGGAACTCGCGGGCCGGGCCGCCGTCGGCGTGGACAACGCCCGCCGCTACACCCGCGAGCGCACCAACGCGCTCACCCTGCAGCGCAGCCTGCTCCCCCGCGACCTGCCGAAACAGGCGGCCGCGGAGGTGGCGTACCGCTATCTGCCCGCCGGTACGGGCGCGGGCGTCGGCGGCGACTGGTTCGATGTCGTGCCGCTGTCCGGTACCCGGGTCGCTCTGGTCGTCGGCGATGTCGTCGGGCACGGCATCCACGCCTCCGCCACCATGGGGCGGCTGCGCACCGCCGTACGGACCCTCGCGGATGTGGATCTGCCCCCGGACGAGCTGCTCACCCATCTCGACGACCTGGTCACGCATCTCACGTCGGACGACGACAGTGCCGTGCGCGACCTGCCGTACACGGGCGGGATCGGCGCGACCTGTCTGTACGCCGTCTACGACCCGGTCTCCCGGGTCTGCACCCTCGCCAGCGCCGGCCACGTCCCGCCCGTCCTGCTGTTGCCCGACGGCACGGTCAGCGTCGTGCGTCTCACGCCCGGTCCGCTGCTCGGCGTCGGCGGGCTGCCCTTCGAGGCGACCGAGCTGGAGCTGCCCGAGGGCAGTCTGCTCGCCTTCTACACGGACGGCCTCATCGCCCGCGACCGCGACATGGGCCTCGGCCTCGAACGGCTCTGCGAGGCCATGTCCTCTCCCGTGCCCTCGCTGGAGATCACCTGCGACGCCGTCCTGCGGGCCATGCTCCCCGAGAGCCCCGCCGACGACGTGGCCCTCCTGATCGCCCGCACCCGAGCCCTGCACGCCGACCAGGTCGCCGCCTGGGCCCTGCCGTCCGACCCGGCGATCGTGGCCGACGCCCGCGCGCAGGCCAGCCGGCAGCTCGCGGCGTGGGGCCTGGAGGAGGCGGCGTTCGTGACCGAGCTGGTGGTGAGCGAGCTGGTCACCAACGCCATCCGCTACGGCGACGTACCGATCGGGCTGCGCCTGATCCGGGACCGCACCCTGATCTGCGAGGTGTCCGACGCCAGCAGCACCGCCCCGCATCTGCGTCGCGCCCGCACCTTCGACGAGGGCGGCCGCGGGCTGCACATGGTCGCCCAGCTCACCCAGGGCTGGGGCACCCGCCAGACCCCCACCGGCAAGACGATCTGGGCCGAACAGCCCCTCCCGGTCGGCTGACCATGACCGAGCACACGAGATGACCGAGCGCATGCGCGACCCCACGACGCCACCGGCCGGGGAAGGCCACGCCACGCACACCCTCGGGCTGCTCTACCCCCCGTCCGGCCGCAAGCGGGACTACACCACCATGCAGCTCGCCTTCATCGGCGGTGTCGCCGAGGCGGCCGCGGCGTACGGCTACGACATGCTGCTCTCCCCCGCCGACACCGACGACGACGCCTCGTTCCGGCGGATGGTCGGGCAGCGGCCGGAGGGCAGTGAGCCGCACGGGGACGGTGAGTGGCACGGGGACGGTGAGTGGCACGGGGTCGGGCAGCGGCCGGAGGGCAGTGAGCGGCAGCGGCACAGGGACGGTGAACGGCACCGGGACGGCGAACGGCAGGAGGCCGGCGAGCCCCGCGTGGACGGCGTGATCGTGATGGAGATCCGCCGCGAGGACGGCCGGGTCGAGCATCTGGCCGAGGCGGGCTTCCCGTTCGTGGCCATCGGCCGCAACCACCGTTGCGACGGGGCGGGCTGGGTCGATCTGGACTTCGCCGGGCTGGCGAGCGGCTGTGTACGGCACCTCGCCGACCTGGGCCACCACCGGATCGCCTTCGTCAACCGGTCCGAGCAGCTGTTCAACGTCGGCTACGGCTTCGCCCGGCTCGGCCACGAGGGCTACACCACCGCGATGACGGACCTGGGCCACGAGCCGCGCGCCTACCTGTGCGGCGACGACCTCGCCTCGGGCGAGGAGGTCGTGGCGCGGATCCTCGCGGACGACCCGGCCACCACCTCGCTGGTCACCATGAACGAGGCGGCCCTGGAGGGCGTCTACCGCGGGCTGAACCGGCACGGCCGCAGCGTGCCGCGTGACTTCTCGGTCGTCGGGGTGGCGGCGAGCCCCTGGGCCGAGCAGGTGGCCCCGCAGCTCACCGCCGCCGAGATCCCCGCCAAGGAGATGAGCCGGGTCGCCGTCGAGCTGATGGTGGAACGCCTGCGCTCCCCCGGCTCGACACCCCGGCACGTCCTGCTGAAGCCGCTGATCACGCTGCGGGCCAGCACGGGCCGGTGCCATCCCGTACCCGGTTCGGAACCCGAGCCCGAATTCCCCGATTTCGACCTGGATTTCTGATACGTCGGAGTATGCCGAACCACCGGCCTGCCGACCCACCGGCCTGCCGACCCACCGGCCTGCCGACCCACCGGCCTGCCGAACCATCGAGCTGCCCAGCCACTCCGAACACCCCTGGAGGGGACCATGTCGTACCCGGTCGACCGCCGCGGCTTCCTGCGGACCGCCGGTGCGGGAGCCGCCGCTCTCGGCCTCGGCGGGGCGCTGGCCTCCTGCGGCGGTTCCGACGCGCCGAGCACGACCACCCTCACCTGGTGGGACTACTTCACCCTGGACAACTTCCAGCCCGGCATGACCCGTCTGATCAAGGACATCGAGGCCGGGGTGCCGGGCGTACGGATCGAACGGCGGACCTTCCCGTTCGCGGAGCTGGAGCGGCAGATCACCCTGGGCGCGATCTCCGGTGACCTGCCCGACATCGCGATCGTCGACAACGTCTCCATGAACACGCTCGGCGGCAGCGATCTGCTCGCCGACCTCACCGACCGGGTCGAGGAGTGGGGCCAGGCCGACCAGTACTACAAAGGCCCCTGGGACGGCTGCCAGGTCGACGGCAGGGCGCTCGGCATCCCCAACCAGAGCAACTGCCTGGCCCTCTACTACAACACCCGGATGCTCCAGGACGCCGCCGTGGAACCGCCCACCACCTGGCAGGAGCTGGCCTCCGCCGCGGAGCGGCTGACCAGCGGGGACCGGTACGGTCTCGCGCTGAGCGCGATCAGGACCGAGGAAGGCGTCTTCCAGTTCCTGCCGTTCCTGTGGCAGGCGGGCGGCGACCTGGACACCTTCGCCACGGACGGCGCCACCGCCCTGTCCTTCCTCGACGACCTGGTCGCCAAGGGCTCCCTGTCCGAGCAGTGCGTGGGCTGGACGCAGCAGGACGTCAACACCAGGTTCCTCAACCAGCGGGCCGCCCTGCAGATCAACGGTCCCTGGCAGATCCCGACGCTGAAGGAGGCCGACTTCGACTGGGCCGTTGTCGCCCTGCCCCGCGACAAGGAGGCGGCCACCTGCCTGGGCGGGGAGAACTGGGTGCTGATGGCGAGCAGCGACCATCTGGACAAGGCATGGGAGGTGCTGGAGTACACGCAGCGCCCGTCGGTGCTGACGCCGTACCTCGTCTCCTTCGGCAACCTGCCCGCCCGCAAGGACCTCGCCGACCGGGGCGCATGGGCCTCCGACCCGGCCCTGCGGCTCTTCCTGAGCCAGCTGCCCGTGGCGCGCCCACGCCAGTACGGCGCGCACTACGCCGACGCCTCGCAGGCGATCGCGGAGGCGGAGCAGGCTGTACTGACCGGCTCGGCGGCGCCTTCGGCTGCTGCGAAAACGGCGGCCGGGAAGATCAACAAGGCGTTGGGCGAGCGGTGAGAGGGCGCCAGGCCCTCGCGCAGGAGATCCGCCGCAGAAGGGCCGGCCTCTCGCCGGCCGGGCCCGGACCCGGCCCCGGGCCAGTCACCGGCCCCGGCCGAGGGCCCTCCGCGCGCCGCCGCCGCACGGGTTACCTGTTCTGCCTCCCGGGCCTCGCCTTCCTCGCCCTGTTCCTGGTCTACCCGCTCTTCTACAACGTCTGGACCTCCGTCCACGACGTCCGGCTGAGCGGCCTCCTCGGCGGGGCCGCACGCTTCAACGGCCTCGACAACTACCGGGCGGTCCTCGACGACCCGGCGTTCTGGCACTCCGTACGCCTGTCGCTGCTCTTCACCCTGGGCTCACTGGCCTGCCAGTTCTCGCTCGGATTCGCCCTGGCCCTGCTCTTCGCCCGCCCGTTCCCGCTGAACGGACTCCTGCGCTCCCTGCTCCTGGTGGCCTGGCTGCTGCCGCCCATCATCAGCGGCACCCTCTTCCGCTGGCTGCTGGACGCGGAGTCCGGCGCCTACAACGCCCTGCTTAGGGCGGTCGGCCTGGACGCCCTCGCGCACGACTGGCTCACCGACCCGTCCACCGCGCTGTCCGGCGTGATCCTCGCCAACATCTGGGTCGGCGTGCCCTTCAACATGCTCCTGCTCCTGGTCGGCCTGCACACCATCGACCCCGAGCTCCACGAGGCCGCCGCCCTCGACGGAGCCAACGCCTGGCAGCGCTTCTGCCGCATCACCCTTCCCCTGATGCGCCCGGTCTCCGTGACCGTCCTCCTGCTCGGCCTCCTCTACACCTTCAAGGTCTTCGACCTGATCTTCGTCATGACGGGAGGCGGCCCGGTCGACGCCACGCGCGTGCTGTCCCTCTACGTCTACGAGGTCTTCTTCCGGTTCTTCCGGTTCGGTGAGGGCGCCGCAGCCGGGCTGCTGCTGCTCGTCGTACCTCTGCTCACGGGCGTCTTCTACGTACGACGACTGCGGCGCGAGGACGCGGTGGGTGGTTCCACGTGAAACCTCCCCGCCACCCCTGGCTGCTCACCGCGGTCGCCACGCTGATCACCGCGGCCTTCCTGCTGCCGGTGTACTGGATGGCCAAGACCAGCCTCACCCGCCCGGACCGGATTCTCACCCCGACCCCGCAGTGGCTGCCCGCCCCGCTCACCTCCGAGAACTACCGGACGGCACTGGACTACGAAGGGCTGCCCCGAGCCCTTCTCAACAGCCTGGTGATCTCCAGCGGGGTCGTGGCCCTCACGCTCCTCCTCGGCGTCCCGCTCGCCTACGCGCTCGCCCGCGTCCGGATGCGCGGCTCGGGCGCGATGGTGCTCGCCCTGCTGGTCGCCCAACTGCCGCCCGCCATCGTGCTGGCGGCACCCCTGTTCATCCTGGAACGCCGGGCCGGTCTCGACGACAGCTACCTCGGCCTGATCGCCGCCGACACCACCCTCACCCTGCCCTTCGCAGTGATCGTGCTGCGCCCTGTCCTGCGGTCCTTCCCGCCGGAGCTGGAGGAGGCCGCACTGGTCGACGGCTGCGGGCTGCCCGGCGTGCTGCGGCGGGTCGTCCTGCCGGTCATGGCGCCGAGCCTGGTCGCCACGGCCGGGCTGTGCTTCCTGATCGGCTGGGGCGAGTTCCTCTTCGGCCTCACGCTGGCCGAGGGCCCGGACGTCCAGCCCGTCACCGTCCTGCTGAACGCCTTCGTCGGGCAGCACGGCACCGCGTGGGGCGCCCTGATGGCTACCGCCACCCTCATCAGCGTCCCGGTGGTCTGCGTGTTCGCCCTCTTCCAGCGCTTCATCGTGGGCGGGCTGACGGCGGGCGGCGGGCGGGGGCGAGGCGCAGGGTGACCGGCACCTCAGGCCCAGAGCGGGAGTGAGGTGCCGGGTGACCGGGGCTTCAGACCCGCAGCGGGAGTGAGGTGCCGCGTGACCGGCGCTTCAGACCCGCAGCGGGAGTGAGGTGCCGCGTGACCGGCGCTTCAGACCCGCAGCGGGAGTGAGGTGCCGCGTGACCGGGGCTTCAGACCCGCAGCGGGAGTGAGGTGCCGCGTGACCGGCGCTTCAGACCCGCAGCGGGAGTGAGGTGCCGCGTGACCGGCGCTTCAGACCCGCAGCGGGAGTGAGGTGCCGCGTGACCGGCGCTTCAGACCCGCAGCGGGAGTGAGGTGCCGCGTGACCGGCGCTTCAGACCCGCAGCGGGTTGGCGCGCGCGGCCGCCATCAGATACCAGGCGGTCGCCCCGAGATGCCGGTACGGGTAGTAGCCGAACCCGAACCCGGTGTCGAGCGGGCTGCTGGCCGACACCACCCCGGACCGCTCGGGAAGCGTCCGCCCACCGACGGTCTGACCAACCCCGAGCAGGTCCTGGGCCCGCTCGACGGAGTCGATCAGCCGCCGCGCCCGTGCCTCGTCGCCGCGCCCGTCCCTTTCCCGCAGGGCGAGCGCGAGATGAGCGGTCCCCTCGAACCACACACCGTTGCGGTCGGGCCTGGGCTGGGAGTCGGCGTTCGGGGCGTCCTCGTTCGCGAGGAGACTGGCCGAGCTGAAGGTGACACCGTCGTACGACTGCCCCGCCGGCACCGTGCTGTTGCGCCGCTCGGCGTGGTCGAGGACGGCCAGCTCGCGCGCGGCCCAGTCCAGCGACCGGGCGTGGGAGCGGGAGTCGAGGGCGAGGTAGGTCCAGGTCTGGGTGTCCTCGGGAATCGGCGACTTGTTGACGGTCACCCCGTCGTTGCTGCCGGTGTAGAAGAAGCCACCGTCCGCCTCCCACACGTTCTCCAGGAACGCCCGGGCACGAGCACTCCGCTCCCGCCAGACCCCGTCCCCCGTGAGCCTGGCCAGCCGCCCGAAGAGGCAGACGAGGTCGGTGTTGTGCTCGGTGGAGGTGAAGGGCAGCTTCTGGTTGGTCCCGTCGACCCCGAACTTGTATCCCCCGAGGGGCTCGTCGGTACGACCGTTGCGCTCGATCCACTCCCCGATCCGCACGGCACCGGCGAGGAACCGCCGCTCCCCGGTCCGGCCGGCGAGCGCACTGAGCGCGATCCCGGCCCAGGCCATGTCCCCCACGGCCGTCCCCGTGAACCCGAACTGCGTCCCGACATTGACGCTGCCGTCCGCCCGCACGAACCCGTCCGGCTGCGGCGAGCCGTCGTAGAAGGTGTACGGCCCGACGTTGTACGCCTGCCGCAGCCGGCCGTCGTCGTGCGCCGGGTCGTGCTCCTGGGCGTACAGCAGCGCGTCGCCGAGCGCCACGGCCCGGGCCCGCCCGTCGGCGGTGCGGGCGGCGAGGTGGGCGAGGACGGCGAGGGCGTTGTCGTAGGTGAAGGCCGTACTGAACAGACCGGCCTGGTCGGCGTAGCTCTGGGCGAGGCGGATGCTCCCGTGGTCCGGGTAGGCGTCCATGGCGGCGGCGAGGAAGGCGTGGCCGCGGCGCTGGGCGGAGGCGCCTCGGGCACGGTCCGCCCCGGCCCCGGCAGCGACCCCGGCCGCGTAGGCCTGGGCCGATCCCGCCCCGGCCGCGGTGAGCACCGCGGCGCCGAGACCGGCTCCCAGGAGGGTGCGGCGGCTGAGCGCCGGGCCTTGTCCTCGTCCCTGTCCGTCGGTCATGCGGGTCACGCCGGTCATGCCGTTCATGGTTCTCCCTTGCGGCCTTGAGAGCGCTCTCACAAGTGCGGGGTCATTCTGCTGGGCCGGGTGGGGCGGGTCAACGTCCGGGCGGCGCACAGCAGTTGACGCGGGAACCCGGGACCGGCTCCGATTTCCGTCCGCGGAGCATGCTCTGTACGCTGCTGCGCCCACAGCCCATAGAGGTCCCCTCCCCCGTCTGGAATCCCATGGCGACCGAAGTCAGACACGTCGTCCGCAACGTCATCGCCGAGCACGCTCCCGAAGAGCTGGTCCTGCTGGACGCCGCCGAGCAGGTGCCCCCGGCGGCCAGGAACAAGCGACTGGCCCCCGGCAACAGCACACGCGAGGCGTTGGGTTTCGGCCTGGAGGTGGCGACGGCACTCGTCGTCCCCATCCTGTGGCTGGTGCTCACCGAGCTGGCCCGGCAGACCGCCCAGACCGTCGCCGAGTCGACGACGGAGGGCGTGCGCGGCTGGTGGCGGGGGCGCCGGAACCGCCGGGGCGGCACGGAGGAGCCCACCATCGTCCCTCCGCTGTCGAGGGAGCAGATCAGCCTGGTTCGAGGGAAGGTCCTCGACCAGTGCGCCGAGGCGGGCATCGAACCGGGCCGGGCTACGGCGATCGCGAACGCTGTTTTCCATGAGTTGGCCGTCTACGCGCCGGACGCGTCGGGCGGGGCGGACGCACTGGACGCGCCGGAAGCACCGGACGCGTCGGACACATCCGGCTCCGCCGCGGACGACGGGGCCGGGGAGGGCACGGACGCCGGGTCCGCCGGGCCTTCCGGGCCCGCCAGGACTGACGGCTGACCGGCGGCCGACCGACTACTGACGACCGACTACTGACGACTGACGACTGACGACCGACGACCGACGGACGAGATGACGGACATACCAGCGACGGCGACCGGCACCGGCCCGGAGCCGGGCACCGACTCGGACGTGGGAACCGGCCCGGGCGTTGGCACGGACTGGGGCGTGGGCGCCGACTCAGGCGTGGGCGTGGGCGCAGGCGCCGACCTGGACCGCAGAGTGCTGGCCGCCGGCACCCACTTACGCTTCGCCCTCCTCGTGATGCTCATCGCCGGTGCCTGTGTGAGCCTGCTGTCGATCTACACGGCCGACCTGGTCGACGGCGGAACTCCGCGCAGGCTGCTGGTCGGCGCCGGTACGGCCGTGGTCTTCGGTGCCGCGTGTCTGATCCACGTACTGACGCCGGCCTGGAAGAAGCGGCGTTCGCACGTCCTGCCGGTCACCGACCCGGAACTCCGCGCGGAGCTGGACGCGTTGGTGGACCGGGCCGGGCTCGTCAAACGACCCGACTTCCGGCTGAACCTCGCCGCCACGCCCAGCGCCGCCGCCTTCGGCCGCTGGGGATCGCACACCGTCCTGCTGCACGGCGGTCTCCTCGTACAACGTGCCCGCGACCCCGAAGGGTTCCGGTTCGTCGTCCTCCACGAACTGGCCCACATCCGCAACCGCGACGTCGGCGTCGCCTACGCCGCCGAGGCGTTGTGGCGCGCGGTCGCCGTCCTCGTCCTCCTCCCCTGCGCCGTACTCGCCCTCTACCCGCAGCCCTGGGACCGGTCGCTCACCGAGCTGGCCGGCCTCTGGCAGGACCATTGGTCCCTGGCGCTGCGCGGGCTCTTCCGCGTGGCGTGTCTCCTCGCCCTCATCCTCCTCGCCCGGGCCGATGTGCTGCGCACGCGCGAGCTGTACGCGGATCTGGACGCCGCCCGCTGGAGCGGCGGCCGGCGAGGGCTGCCCGTGCTCGCGCCGGAGACCGGGCTCGGCAGGATGCGCCGGGCGCTGCGGGGCCTGGCCGCCGCCTGGCGCACCCACCCGGCCTGGACGGAACGCACGGCCTCACTGCTCGAACCGGGACCGATGTTCGGTGTCCGGGCCTCGACGATGTTCCTGACCGGCGTCGTCGCCATCGTGGCGTTCGTGGACGTGGACCTCGTCGTGCAGCGCCCGTCGGCGGCGGGGCAGTGGTACGCGGACGTCACCGACTGGACCACGGCCGGACTGGTCACCGCGATCGCCGGTGTGGCGGTGTGGCGGGCCGTCACGTACGCGGTCGTCACCCGGCTGCCGGCGCCCTCGGGACTGCGGGCGGGCCTGTGGCTCGGACTCGGCCTCGCGTGCGGGGAGTTGCTGACCTTCCGCCACGCGGGGGCGGGCTGGCTGCCCCCGGCACCGCAGGCGTTGCTCGCCCTGGTGGCGGGCACGGCCGTACTGCTGTGGTGGGCCGCCCAGTCCGCCGAACTGTGGGTCACCACCTGCCGCGGCCGCTCGCTGATGCCCAGTCATCTCCTCGGACTGACCGCGCTGTTCCTCGTGTTCGGCGGATGGTTCGCCTGGTGGCTCGGCCGCGGCCATCTGTTCCAGGAGGGCAACTTCCTGGCCGCGATCGACTGGGACTCCCTCCTCCCCGGGATGTACCCGAACACGCCGGCCGACCAGCTCCACTACCTCGACGTACTGAAGTGGCTCGCCTTCGTCCCGCCGGTCACGTCCGAGCCGTTGATCCTGGTCGGCGGGACGGTGCTGTGGCTCTTCCCGCTGGCCGTGTGGAGCCGGGGGCAGGGCACCGACGCGGCCCGCTGGCTGCGCCGCGCACGCCCGAGCGGACCGTGGCCCGATCTGAACGGCTCGCTGCCGCCGCTGCGCTGGCTGCTCGCGAGGGCGGCCGCGGGCGGGGCGTTCTGCGTGCTCGTCGTCCTGGCCACCCGGTTGTGGCTGCACGCAGACCGGCCGCCCGCCGGTCTGCGGGGCGGGGCCTGGCAGATGCACGTGTCGGTGATCACCGTCCTGGCCGTGTTCGCGGCCGTGGCACTGACGGTGTGCGTGGTGTACGCGACCACGTCCCGGCACCGCCTGCCGCTCGCCCTGACGGCGGGAGGCTCGGCTCTCCTTCTGGGCCTGGCCGGAACCCTGCTACTGACCGCCACCCAGGGCTGCGTACCCGGAACCGAGGTCTCCGGCTCCGGCTGCTTCTGGTACGGGGCGCCGGGCTGGTTCATGATCCACGTCCTGGTCGCCCCGTACATGCTCGGCCTCGGTTTCTACGCCGTGGTCCTGGCGGCCCTCGTCGGCCTCACCCTGAACCGCCCCGTCACGGCCCTGCGCACCCGCCGACGACCGCGCGCACCGCGCCGGCCCCAGGCCGGCGACGAACGGCCACGCGGCCGGAAGGCCGCAGGCCGGGGCCGGGCCCGGCGTCGGATGCTCGTGTGGGCCGCCCTGGGTACGGCGACCGGTCTGCTCACGGCCGCCGCAACGAGGGCCGCCCTGGCGGCCGTTCGCCCCGAACCGGATACCGCCCTGTTCGCCGACTGGGCGCAGAAGACGGCGCTGTGGACGTCACTGTCCCTGATCACCTGCACGGCGCTGGCCACCGTGCTCACCAGGTTCCGGTTCCCTCTCGTCCTCGTCGCCGGAGGATCGGTGTTCCTCGGCGGGCTGGCCGGCACGCTCGCGCTGAGCGTGTTCGACGGCTGCGTCCCGGGGCTGGCCGTGCTGGCCGGCACCTGCGCGGTACGTCCCGGCCCGACCTGGGATCTGGCCCAGGGCATCCTCCTGCCCCGGCTGGCCGGCATCGGCCTGCCCGTCCTCGCGGTGGCGGCCCTCTGCGTGCTCGCCGTACGCCGCCGGACAGCCCGGCTCGCCCCCGCCCGGCCGGGCACCCGCAAGGTCCACCGGCTCACCCGCCGGGCCTACGTCCTGGTGGCCTGCACGGCCCCGCTGCTGCTCCTCACCGGCCAGCAGCACCTCGTCGCCACCACCGACCCGAACACCGGCCCGGGCCAACGGGCCGCCGCCGCCCGGGCCAAGGCGGAACAGCGGGAGGCCGTCACCACCTGGCTGAACGGCGGCGGCGGACAGGTCATGAACTACCTCGCGAGGGACTACAAGGCGCTCGCCAAAGCCCTCGCCGGTACAAAGACGACCGGCCAGTACCCGAAGTCCGTGTACCAACCGATCTGCGACGACTGGGGCCTGGACGGAGGCGTGATCGCCGCCGACTACCGGCCACCGGTGGCCAAGCTCTCCGACGAGTGGCAAACCATGATCGAGCACGCCGAACGAGGCGCCCGCCTCTGCCAAGCCGGCCTCACCTCCGGCTCGCAGCCCCTCACCCAGATCGGCATCGCCGACCTCACGGTCGCGAGCGGCAACTACATGGTCGTGGCCGTGGGCCTTTTGGCGATCACCGAGCCTGGGGCGTGACGGAACCCAGACGACGGATGACAGAGGGCCATCGTCTCGTATGTGTGATCTCGACAAGCCGCGCCACCACGGTGTCGCCAAGGAGCTGTGCAGGCCGGTTCATCGCATCGCCAAGAGGCGGGGAGCGCAAGGGGAGCGCGGACGCCTATGGACGGCACAACACGGGTATACCGGCAGTTCGGACTGTTCGGCTCCGTCAAGCGAAGCCACCTCCTGGGGCGGTGCATGGACTGCCGTACCCGGCGGCTGTCGGTCGCCGCGTTTCGTGCTGTCCGCCCAAGTGCCGCGCAGAGCGCCGGACATGCCCGGGCAGCATCATGTCCTGGCACTTCTGGAGGCGCGGTGCTGCTGGTGCGCCGCTGCCGGCTGACGCCGACTGTGGTGCGGCGGCGGCTGCGGGGCTGATGTCGGGCTCCGAGCCCTCGCCCTCGGCTGTCTCGCCGGACCGCACCGCCGTCCCCGTCTCTGTCGCTGTCCAGGCGGCGCAGTACAGCAGCAGCCTGGCCATGAGGTTGATCCACAACACGACGGCGACCGGCACGGCGAAGGCGCCGTACATGCTCTTCCCCGCAACGCCCTGCAGGTAGCCGGTCAGCAGCCACTTGAGCAGTTCGAAGCCCACCGCACCGATCAGCCCGGCGACCACGACCGCACGCCGGCCGGGATGCACCCGCGCCAGCCGGGTGAGCACGTAGACCAGCAGTAGGAAGTCGACAACCAGGGCGATGACCAGGCCGGCGAAGAACAGCAGAGCCCGCCCCGCCCTCGCTACCGGCCTTGTCGGCGGCCCAGCCGACGGCGATGTTGGCGCATACGGAACTGCCGAGCGCGACCAGCCCGACCGCGCCGAGACCGACCAGCACCATGGCGTCCTTGACCCTGAGCAGGATGGGATTTCCCGGGTCCTGCTCCTTCTCCCACACCGCGCGCAGGCACCCTCGCAGGGCGCCGACCCAGTTGATGCCGATCACGAGCAGCAGCGGACCGCCGCTCCACATGCCCCCTGGGCGGTCGGTGGCGGGGGCGGGACGGTTCGCCGCTGTTGTGTCGACCAGAGCCTGGACTGTGCCGCGACCTGGGGCCGCGCGCCCTGGCGGTCCGCCGTCCCGCCGGGGCTGCCGAGGGCGATCCGGACGGCCAGTACATCTGGGAGATGCCGAGTTGCAGGGCGATGCGGTGCTGTGTCATCCCGCAGAGGAACCGCATGCAGAGGGTCTGCCGTTCGCGTTCGGGCAGCGCCCGCAGCAGCGGGCGGAGCGCCTCACGCTTGACGATCAGGTCGAAGCCGGGTTCGCCCGCACCCGGCTCGTCGCCGCCTTCCTCACCGGAACCCTCGCCCGCTCCCGCGCCTACCAGGCCACCACGGTCACCCGGCTGACGAAGGCACCGGAGAGTTGAGCTCACAGCTCCCGGTGCCGTCTGCCGGGCACGCATGCCGTCACCGCCGGTCTGCCAGATGGAGGCACCGCAGCCCCCGGCGCAGCTCCCGCTGTATCGGTTCCGGGAGCGCCTCGTCCTTGGTCGTGGCGACCAGGGCCGCGGCCACGTCCCGGAGCTTGATGTTGCAGTGCTGCGACACGTCCACCAACAGGTCCCAGGCCCTGTCGCTGGGACATGGGGCCAGGGCCATCACCATGCCGCGTGCCTGGTCGATCACTGCGCGGCTCGCCAGCGCGCGTCCCAACTGCTCGTTCCTGGCGCGCAGTTCGACGACTTCGGTCAGTAGAGCCGTTTCCTCCGCCGACGCCACGGCCGTCAACAACCGCTGTTCTTCGCGGGGCGTGGTCAGCTGGCGCACGGTGCGTACCTCACAGGCAGTCATCCCATCCATAGGGGGTCAGCGGCGCGCCAGTTGCCGTTCTCCGGCCGCACCGGGCTTGTAGGCCAGTCCGTAGTGCTTGAAGATTGCTTCCTCCTGCTCGGCGGGCAGCACGTCGTCGGTACCGATCGAAGGGGCCTGCTTCACCAGCGCCTTGACATAGCCGACCCTGAGGTAGTCCGGCCCCGCGATCGCGTCCTCGAGGGGGACGAAGACCAGACGGTGCCGGGTGGGCAGTCCGGTCCGTACCGTGGCCATGGCCGGCTCATCGGTGGTGGTGTCCACATAGACCGCCTCGAGAACCCCGATCTTGCGCGACTCGGTGTCGACGACATCGCGGTTGCGCCATTCTCGGACGTCGGCTGCGTGAATCATGACCTTCTCCTTCCGGACGGCTCGTCCGCCGGTGGCGAGTCGCACCCCCGGCCTTCCGCGTAAAGCCGCCGCAGCGCACGCCGCAGCGCCCGCTGCATCAGCGGCGAGAGCGGCTCCCCCTCCCAGGCAGCGACCACGGCCGCAGCCACGTCCGGAAGACTGGTGTTGCACTGCCGCGAGATGCCCACCAGCAGGTTCCTGGCCGGCCCACGGCCGCAGGGGGCAAGGATCATCACCATGCCGCACGCCTGATCGATGACCCAGCGGCCGGCCAGTGCCCGCCGCAGCTGATCATTCTCGGCGCGCAGTGCGACGACATCCTGACCGGCCGCATTCTCCGCCCCGGCCTCAGCCGCCACATCCCACCAATTCTCTGGGAGCAAGGTTGTGCGATGCATGGCATCTGCCTCTCCACGATGTCCGTGCGTCCGGCGTGGCTGAAGCCGCCCCGGAATCTCTGGATGCCGGGCAACTTCATCGGTCACCCGCGGCGTTCATGGTCCCGACGGTCCTCGCGCCTCCAGCGCGCCCGGTGCCGACGGCTGTAGCGACGGTTCCAGCGGTCCTGACGATCCCGGCGGTTCTCGTAGTCCCGGTAGCCCCCGAGATCGGAACCGTCGTCACGGATCCACCCTCCCCCGCGATCACGGCCGTGCCGGGTGGCGCCGAAGACCAACACGGCCGCGGCCACCCACCAGATGGGGTTGATGAAGCCGAGGCCGAACAAGACCACGATCAGGATGAGAAGCAGAACGAACACGGCGGGCCTCCCCGGAGCGGAACAAAGCATCACTGCCGGGGGCCGGGGCCAGTACGAACAGCGTAGCCCTCCCCCGAGGTTGCGGATAGCGACCCACGTCAGCGCCCCCCGGGACCAGATGGCCACTTGCCGTCTGTCCAGGGAGCGCGGCGAGGGCTAGCGTGCGCGCTACGGCCCGAGCCCCCGGCAGCGTCGATCACCTCTCGCGCTCCTTCGAGGGCGCACCTCGTGCATCAGTGCCGGAACCTGCCCCGCCCCAAACGGGCCGCTCCCGCACCTGCGGTCCCCGGTGGAGCCGCACTGTCGCGGGACCAGTAGCCGATCCTGGTTGATTTGCGGAGGGCGGGTGGATCCGCGGCTCGACCTTGTGGGAGTGGTTCGACGACGAGGCGGTAGAACCGCAGACGCCTCGCGCTCCGGTGAGGGAGTGCGAGGCGTCGGCAACGACCTCACAGTGCAGCCGCAGTTCCCCTGTCTCCGCCTCGGCAACCTAGCCCTGTCAGGTCGCGCGAAGAGTGCTGGCGGCCGTCGGGAGGCGTCCGGTCGCGGTGGGGAATCGGCCGCTACTGCAGCGCGTGGACGGCGGCTGAGAACACCGGGGGCATGCGGGATGCTGCGGGGACGATGAGGCGGGCGGTGCCGGGACGGCGGCCGGCGGCCAGCAGGGCTCCGGTCAGCAGTCGGTGGCGGCGGGTCAGCCGGGCCCAGGTGCGCTCGTACTCGTCCGGCCGCCCGGCGGCCAGGCAGTGGACGGCGGCCCCGGAGGTCGCCAGTGCGAGGGCGATGCCCTCGCCGGTGAGGGCGTCCAGGTAGCCCGCGGCGTCGCCGACGAGCAGGACCCGGCCGGCGGTTCTGCGCCGCACCCGCTGCCGCAGTGGTCCGGCGCCGCGTACCTCCGTCGCGGCCGGGCCGCGCAGCGACGCGGTGAGGGCCGGGAAGGCGGCCAGGTGCTCGTCGTACCCGCGGCGGCTGCGGCTGAGGATCGCGACGCCCACCAGGTCGTCGCCGACCGGTGTCACATAGGCCTCGCCGTGCCGGGACCAGTGGACCTCCACGAAGTCCGTCCACGGTTCGACGCGGTAGTGCCGGCGCAGTCCGTAGCGGCCGTGGGGGCGACCCGGCAGTTCCAGCCCCAGGCCGCGGCGCACCGGGGAGTGCAGGCCGTCGGCGGCGATCAGCCAACGGGCCGTGGTCCCGGCGGCGGTGACCGTGTCCGCGTTCTGGCGCACCTCGCCGACCTTGCCCGGCAGCATGCGCACGCCGAGGTCGAGAGCGCGCTGGTGCAGTGCGGAGTGCAGCGTCGTACGGCGGATTCCCAGCCCGTTGCTGCCACGGAAGGACGCTTCGGCGCGGGTGGTGCCGTCCATGTAGCGGATGCCGCGCAGTTCGCGGCCGGTGACCTCGACGCCCAGTGCTCGCAGCGCGGCGACACCGCCGGGCATGACTCCTTCTCCGCATGCCTTGTCCACGGGCGAGGTCCGGGGTTCGACGACGACGGCCTCCAGGCCGGCGAGCGCGGCGTGGATCGCGGCGGCCAGACCGGCCGGCCCACCGCCGGCCACCAGTACGTCGATCACGCCGGAACGGTCGTGGTCGAGGTGGTCGCGGCGGCCAGCGCCCGGTTCTCGCAGCGGATGCGCACGGTGAGCAGAGCGGCGTTGAGCACCGTGAACACGGCCGCGGTGACCCAGGCGGTGTGGACGAGTGGCAGGGCCACGCCCTCGGCGACGACGGCCACGTAGTTCGGATGCCGCAGCCACCGCCACCGGTAGGGGCCGCCCGTCACCAGCGGCAGGCCGGGTACGACGATCACCCGGGTGTTCCACCGGGGTCCCAGGGTGTGGATGCACCACCACCGCAGCGCCTGGGCGCCAGCCAGCACGGCCAGCATCGGCCAGGCCAGGGCGGGTACGAAGGGGCTGTCGGCCAGCCACACCTCGGCCGGGCAGGCGATGAGCAGACCGGTGTGGAGGGCGACCATGGCCGGGTAGTGGCCCTGCCCGGTCACGGTCGCGCCGCGGGCGGTGCTCCACCGCTCGTTGCGGCGGGCGACGCCGAGTTCGGCGAGGCGCTCGGCGGCGACGGCGGCCACCAGCAGTCCGTACCAGATCATGTGTCCCTATGTCCTTCGTGTCCTTCGACGGTCCGAACTACCAGCGCAGCAGGACGAGTTCGCAGGCGAAGCCGGGCCCCATCGCCAGCAGCAGACCCGGGGTGCCCGGCGGCGGGCGGCGTTGGGCCAGGGTGTCGCGCAGTACGTGGAGCACCGATGACGAGGACAGGTTGCCCACGTCGGCCAGGTGACGCCAGGTCACATCGAGTGCGTCGTCGGGCAGGTCGAGGGCCTCGGTGACGGCTTCCAGGACCTTGGGGCCGCCGGGGTGGCACACCCAGGCGGTCACGTCCTTCGGCTTGATCCCGTGGTCGCCGAGGAACCCCTCGACGTCATCGGCGAGGTAACGGCGTACGACCTCGGGGACCTGCGGGTCGAGGACGACCTGGAAGCCGGTGTCCTTGATGTCCCAGCCCATGACGCGTCCGGTGTCCGGGTACAGGTGGCTGCGGGTGTCCACGATCGTCGGGCCGACGGTCTCGTCCGGGCGGCCCGGGCGGTTCCCACCGCAGGCGACGACCGCGGCGGCGCCGTCGCCGAACAGTGCGGTGGCGACCAGGTTGGCCATGGAGGCGTCGTTGCGCTGGAAGGTGAGCGAGCACAGTTCGACCGACAGCAGCACCGCCACGTGGTCGGGCCGGCCCAGCAGGTAGTCGTGCATACGGGCCAGGCCGGCGGCGCCGCCGGCACAGCCCAGGCCGAACAGGGGCAGTCGTTTGACGTCCGGCCGCAGTCCGAGCCGGCCGACCAGCCGTGCGTCGATCGAGGGGGTGGCGATGCCGGTGACGGAGGTGAAGATCAGCAGGTCCACGTCGGCGGCGGTCAGGCCGGCCGTGCGCAGAGCGCCCCGGACGGCCTTGGCGCCCAGGCCGGTGGCGGCGGCGATGAAGGCGTCGTTGGCGGCACCGAATCCGTCCAGTTCCCCGTACTGTTCGAGCGGCAGCGTCATGTGACGCGAGCCGACCTGCGCGCTGCGGTGCAGCCGGTCCAGGACCTGGCGGCCGGTGCCCTCGGGAAGACAGGTGCGGGCCACCATGTCGGTGATCTCGGACTGGGTGCGGCGGTGCGGTGCGAGGGCACCGTGAACGGCGGCGATCCGCGTCATATGGTTCCCGTCCGGTTACCGACTCGGGTGAGTTGCTTCCCACGTGTTCCCCTGTCCGGAGTTTCGACACCATGAATCGCCCGTCCGGCCGTTCGCCCTCGGGGCGCGTTTGCCGGCCGGGTGGGCCCGGGCGCCTACGATCGGCCGGGTGGGCACTCCCGAGCAGTCGACGACCGGCGGCCCCGAGGCGAGTTGGGCCGCCCGGGTGGCTGGTCTGGCCGGGTCGTGCCACCCCGGGCCCGTGGTGGCGGTCACCACCTTGATGGCCGGGCTGGCCGTGACCGCCGGCCAGGGCGCCGCGCGTTGTGTGCTGACCGGCGCCGCTGTGCTGACCGGGCAGCTGTCCGTCGGCTGGTGCAACGATGCGTTCGACGCGCGCCGGGACATCGCGGTCGGCCGTCGGGGCAAACCCGTTGTCGACGGCACGGTCGGCGTGGCGGAGGTGTGGGTGGCCGCGTATGCCGCGCTGGCGCTGTGCGTGCCGCTCTCGCTCGCCTGTGGCCTGTGGGCGGGCGCCGTTCACCTGGCCGGGGTGGCGGCGGCGTGGGCGTACGACCTGCGGCTCAAGGCGACAGCATGGTCCTGGGCGCCGTACGCGGTGGGTTTCGCCGCGCTCCCGGCATTCGTGGCGCTGGGGCTGCCGAGGCACCCCTGGCCGGCCTGGTGGGTCGTCACCGCCGGGGCGCTGCTGGGGGTCGGCGCCCATCTGGGTGACGTACTGCCGGACATCCGCGGGGATCTGGCGACGGGCATACGGGGATGGCCGCACCGGCTGGGCCCGGACGGCGCACGGCTGCTGCTGCCGGTGCCGCTGGTGGCCGCGTCCGCGGTCCTGGTGCTGGGTCCTGCCGGGCCACCCGGCAGGTGGGGATGGGCAGTGCTCGTGGTGACCGCTCTGATCGCGACGGTGGGGACGGTGCTGGGACGCCGCTGGGAGCGGTTGGCGTTCGCGGCGGCGGTCGCCGTGGCGGCGGTGGACGTGACGTTACTGCTGCTGCGCGGCACCGGAATCGCCTGACCGCCGTATACCCCGCCTGCCGCACCCCTGAGGCACTGACGCGCTCCCCTCGCGCACCCACGAGCAGCCGGAACTGACCAGGCATCAGTCAATCCACGAAAACAGCAGGTCAGGGCACATCCGTACGATCCATCGATCACTGCCATCGATGACCAATCCTTCGCCCCGAACGCCGAGTTGGAGGAATCACTTCGCGCCCGCTGGACGAGCATCCCGTCACAGGCGCTGTGACCTCTGTCGACCCAGGAGGGCAATTTGCCCTCGCGACGTACGGGTAAGCCACCTGCGCCCCATCGGGACGAACGGCTTCGTGGACCGTGAGCCGGGTGCGACCGCCCGGGCACACCTGCAACCTGACGTCTCATCACGGAATCTGGAAACGGGTTGCCGTGAGTGGGCTGCTGACGCGTCGCGGGCTAAAGCTACCTGTGCGTTCGCTGTGATTGGCGTGACGCGGGTCACGCGTCGAGATTTAGTCAACTCATCTTATTAACGGACAGGTTGGGAAGGGTGTGACTGCAGGTTCCCCTGTGACCACTCACCCTCCTGGCCCGGTAAGAGCGTTCCGGGATCGAAGGAACCCCTGCGCCGAGTCGTCGATCCGAAGAAGATCGAAGACAATCGCAAGAAGTCCATCAAGGAATGCAAGAAGGTCTGGGGCGACTACGCCGGCAGCGGCCTGGAGTGCGACGAGTACCCCTTCGCCTCGACCAAGGAGAGGTCCACCAAGGGCGACAACCGCTTCTCCGTCCGGCTGATCGACGGTAAGGACAACCGCAAGGGCGAAGAGCGCCTCAACGAGATGTACACCCTCAACCGCGTCCTGGACGGCGACCCCTTCTACGTGAAGATCACCAACTAGCAGGAAGACACCACTGACCATGGCGCTTCTCGCCGAACACAACGTCACCGCCACCCCCGGCCGCCGCGTGCTGGAGGTCTACGACGCGGACGCCTACCTCGGCGACGAAGCAGCCATGGACGCCGCGGAGACACAGGTGGTGGCCGGCAACGGCTACCACCTGTACCTCCTCAGCCTGCAACCGGACATGAAAGTCCAGATGACGATCCGCATCTGGGACACACCACCCGCCCCGCCCGCCGAGGCCGAAGGCCACACCGACGTCAGCCTGGAATCCGAAACAGGCATCCTGGTCATCGGTCAACTCGGCCGAGGACCCGCCGGCGAGATCACCCTGCCCCGCCCCGGCGTCTACGAAGGCCACGCCTGGTGGCAGAACCGCCAAGCAGCAGCCGACTACTACAACACCACCCTCGACCAACTCACCGACGCCCCCCGAAGACCAGCTCACCGAAGCCTGGAACAACTGCCCCGTCACCGAACGCTACGTCCTCGACCTCGCCTACACCCGCAAGCCCGAACCCATCGATGACGATGATCAATAGAAGGGGCTCTGCTGCGGGGGCCTCGCGTACGTTCAGCGAGGCCGATTAGGGAGCGTCCTGGCGATCACGAACGAAGCCAGATCATGAGGGCTGCCGCGGCGAGGCATTGCTGATCTTGGCTGGTCATGCGGGCGGCATCCCCGCCAGGCGGCGGGGAGGTGCGGGCGGTGACAGAGGGAGGCATCACCGCGGTCTTCCTACAGCTCAT
This sequence comes from Streptomyces sp. V4I8, assembly GCF_041261225.1. GTDB lineage: Bacteria > Actinomycetota > Actinomycetes > Streptomycetales > Streptomycetaceae > Streptomyces. Next base: position 5,749,396 of record NZ_JBGCCN010000001.1, on the reverse strand, counting down.
TGACGCGAGCATCGTGACCATCGCCCGTTCTAACGGCTGGCCTCCCAGTCGCTTCCGGCTGCCGGCCACATGGTTCGAAGCAGTGATACCCGACAGTGACAGCCGTTACGGGGGTGGCCGGTTCTGGGGTGGCACCAAGCTGCACCGCGTCAGCTGAATGTATACGCGTCTACGCAAACTCTCTATCCGTCAACCTGTTCACGGAGATCGCGGGCCAGTGCAGCGTGATGGCGCATAACCGGGACCGTCCCGGCATCCACCGCGTGCTGACCATGGTCATCGCCACAGGGACAGATGCTCCATCCGCTCGTCTCGACTTGGTCAGCCACGGTGTCGACCAGCTCAGCCCGTTCGTCCAGCACGCCCATGGAGATCTCTGCGCCCCGTCGGCGTGGTTCTCCACGAGGGCCGCGCCAATCTCGGTAGCGAGATCCAGGAGGTGAGCCGCAGCCGCCCCGTCGTCGTTGAGGCCCGCGTACTTGCCGGCCTGCGAGGCGGCCATGACCAAGTGGCCGATTGACACGACGGGGGCACTGACGGTGCGGTCCTCGATCCGGACCGGCCACATGGCATGCGGGCTGGAGACGCCTTGGTCCTCTTCTCTCGCCGCTTTCACGATGATCTCCGCGACGGCTTCTGGAGTCACCAGATGGACGGCTTCTTCCTGGTCCATGCCGATCCGCTGAGCCATGACTTCGACGAGGTGCGCCGCCACGCCGCGCACCGACGTCGCCTCGACCTCGACTCCGTGGGTCAGCAGTACAGCGCCCACCTGCGCCACCAGGGTCTTGAACGGGAGAGTGTCCAATGGATCCGCCACGGCCACCAGCCTAGAAGCGCGGGTTGGAGCGTTTCTACAAAACCTGCTTGCTCGCCAGGAAGTCTCGTCGGGCCTCCGACGGCACAGCCGCCGCTCCTCTCGCGCACCCCCCGCGCACACGCTCTGCGCTGATGCGCTCCCCTCGCGCACCCCTTGGACCCGGCGGCACGGACCGACGGGACAGCGTCGGCCCGACAGCGCCTCGAAACAAGACAAACCCCAGGTCAGGTGCGTCTGACCCGGGGTTCCGGAAGAGCCGCCTTCGGGATTCGAACCCGAGACCTACGCATTACGAGTGCGTTGCTCTGGCCATCTGAGCTAAGGCGGCACGCCGTCCGCACCATGGTGCGATCAGCAACGTCGGTAAGTCTACACAGTTTCCGAGGTGCTCCGTACCAGCCCCTCCAGGGCCCTCCCAGCCCCCGCCCGGCCCCGGAGCGCGGCGCTCCGGGGCGGTTCTCGGCGGCGGTCGGCGCCCACTGTCAGTACCGTCTGCCGGTACCGGTCAGGTCAGGTCAGGTCAGGTCAGGTCAGGTCAGGTCATCAGCATCGCTTGTCCCGGCTCGGCGGCGTCCCCCGCAGGAGATACGCGTTGATCGTCCGGTCGATGCAGGTGCTGCCCCGCCCGTACGCGGTGTGGCCGTCGCCCTCGTAGGTGAGGAGGCGGGCGGAGGAGAGCTGGCGGGAGAGGGACTGGGCCCAGCGGTAGGGGGTCGCCGGGTCGCGGGTGGTGCCGACCACGACGATCGGCGCCGCGCCCCTCGCCTCGATGCGGTGCGGCTCACCGGTGGGCGCCACCGGCCAGTACGCGCAGTTCAGGGTGGCCCAGGCGAGGCCCTCGCCGAAGACGGGGGACGCCTTTTCGAAGGTGGGGAGGGACCTGCGGACCTCGTCGGGGGTGGAGAAGGCCGGCGGGAGGTCCACGCAGTTCACGGCCGCGTTGGCGAACATCAGGTTCGTGTAGCGGCCCTCCGCGTCGCGCTCGTAGTAGCTGTCGGAGAGGACGAGGAGGCCCGCTCCGTCGTTCTCCCGCATCGCCGCGGACAGCGCGTCGCGCAGCTGCGGCCACGCGCCCTCGTCGTACATCGCCGCGATCACGCCGGTGGTGGCGAGGGACTCGCCGAGCTCACGGCCGTCCGCGTCGCCCGTCGGGATGGGCCGGGCGTCCAGCTTCTCGAAGAAGGCCTTGAGGTTCTTGCCGACGTCGCTCACTTTCTTGCCCAGCGGACAGTCCCGCTGGCGCACGCAGTCGCGCGCGAATGCCTGGAACGCCGTCTCGAAGCCCGCCGTCTGGTCGAGGTTCAACCGGCGGGCGGGCAGGGAGGGGTCCATGCCCCCGTCCAGGACCAGCCGGCCCACCCGGTCAGGGAAGAGCCCGGCATACGTCGCCCCGAGGAAGGTGCCGTACGACGCCCCCACATACGTCAGCTTCTCGTCCCCCAGCACCGCCCGCAGGACGTCCATGTCCCGGGCCGCCTCGGCGGTGGAGACATGCCGGAGCAGGCCGGCCGCGTCCGCGCCGCAGCCTTCCGCGAACTTCTTGTACGCGGCGACGAGCCGGCCGGCCTCCTTGGCGTCGTCGGGCGTGAAGTCCGTCTGCGTGTACGCGTCCATCGCCCGGCCGCCGAGGCATTCGACCGGCTCGCTGCGCGCGACTCCGCGCGGGTCGACCGCGACCATGTCGTACTGGGCCCGCACCCCGGCGGGGTAGCCGATCCCCGCGTACTGCTGGAGGTAACCGATTGCCGAGCCTCCGGGGCCGCCCGGGTTCACGAGCAGCGACCCGAGCCGCTCGCCCGGTCCCGTCGCCTTCTTGCGGGCCACGGCGAGCCGGGTTTCCCCGGCGTCCGGCTTCGCGTAGTCGAGCGGCGCCTTCATCGTGGCGCACTGGAAACCGGGCACCCCGCAGCTGCGCCAGGTCAGCTTCTGCGCGTAGTACGGCGCGAGCGCGGTCGGCGTCGACCGCGGCAGCGCGGCCAGCGCCGCCCCCCGCCGCCGGGCTCCCCGACTTCGTGACCTCGCTGGTCACGCTGCCCGAGGTGCAGGCGGAGACGAGCAGCGCGGCGGCGGCGAGGAAAGTGCCGACCGTGCCGGCTCGCCGGGGGTTCGAGCGACGGTTGCGTGGGCTGCGTGGGCCCTGCCCGCTGGAAATAGCGACTGAGCCGGCTGGAGAGCTGCGCCTGGTGTACATCAGGCGAGCGTAACTCTGCGCAGTGGTTTGGATGCCGTGCGTGCACACCGCGGCTCGTACGTGTTACACGGTCAACCTTCGGTTGATGGCCGGGCCGCCCTGCCCCCGGCGAGCCCTGCCCGGCCTGGTCAGCCCGCTCTCAGCGCCATGGTCATCGCCTCCACCGCCAGCAGCGGCGCCACATTGCGGTCGAGGGCGTCGCGGCAGGCGGCAATCGCCTCGATACGGCGGAGTGTGGACTCCGGGACGCTGTCGCGGGCGAGACGCTCCAGGGCGTCCTCGGCGTCGGTGTTGGCGAGGGCGACGCGGGAGCCCAGCTGCAGGGCGAGGACGTCGCGGTAGAAGGCGGTGAGGTCGGTCAGGGCGAGGTCGAGGCTGTCGCGCTGTGTCCGCGTACGGCGCCGCTTCTGCTTGTCCTCCAGATCCTTCATCACGCCCGCCGTGCCGCGCGGCATCCGACCGCCCTGGGCCGCGCCCAGCGCTGCCTTCAGCTCCTCGGTCTCCTTGCCGTCGATCTCCTCGGCGAGCTGCTTGGCGTCCTCGGCGGCGGCGTCCACGAGCTCCTGCGCGGCCTTCAGACAGCCGCCGATGTCACCGAGCCGGAGGGGCAGCTTGAGGACGGCGGCCCGGCGGTCGCGGGCGGCCGGGTCGGTGGCCAGGCGGCGGGCCCGGTCGACGTGGCCCTGGGTGGCGCGGGCCGTGGCGGCGGCGACCTCGGGCTCGATGCCTTCCCGCCGTACGAGCATGTCGGCGACGGCGTCGACCGAGGGCGTGCTCAGGTTCAGGTGGCGGCAGCGGGAGCGGATGGTGGGCAGGACGTCCTCCAGGGAGGGCGCGCAGAGCAGCCAGACCGTGCGGGGGGCGGGCTCCTCGACCGCTTTCAGGACGGCGTTGGCCGACTTCTCGTTCAGCCGCTCCGCGTCCTCGACGAGGATGATCTGCCAGCGGCCGTTCGCCGGTGAGGTGAACGACTTGCGGACCGTGTCCCGCATGTCGTCGGCGAGGATCTGGGTGCCTACGGCGGCGACGGTCGTGACGTCGGCGTGCGTGCCGACGAGCGCCGTATGGCACCCGTCGCAGAACCCGCATCCGGGGGCGCCGCCCAGCGCCCGATCGGGGCTGACGCACTGCAGCGCGGCGGCGAAGGCCCGCGCCGTTTGGTTCCGCCCCGCCCCGGGCGGGCCCGTGAACAACCAGGCGTGCGTCATCTTGGACGCCTCGGGGGGCGGCGCGTCGGTGGCAGCGGCGGTGACAAGAGCGTCAGCGTCCCGAGCGGCAGCGTCCAGCTGCTCGCTCACCCTCGCCTGCCCCACCAGGTCGTCCCACACGCTCATGGGTCACCCCGCCCTTCGTTCACATTTCGCGGTGCGGGATCCATTGTGCGGGGCGGCACTGACAACGGGTGCCGAAGCGGGCGGAGCCGGCACCCGCCCGACGCCGACCAGCGCCCGTCCCCCGCCGCGCACCGAACCGGCCCGGCCCGGCCCGGCTGACCAGTCGGCCTCAGCGCAGCCGGCCTCAACGCCGCCCCGACCTCGGTGCCACCCGAGCTCAGCGCCACCCAACCTCGGCGTCCGACCTCAGCGCCGCCGACCCCGCCCCCGGCCCCCGTCCTCGTCGTACTCGTCCTCGCGCGGCCCCAGCAGCTCGTCCGCCAGCGTGGGCAGGTCGTCCAGCGGCGTCTCCTCGGCCCAGTCGGACCGAGCCCTGCGCCGAGGCATCCCCGCCTCGTCGACCTGCGGCATCTCGCGCGTACGTTCTTCGTCCCGGGCCTCGTCGCGGAAGTACCCCGGCGGAACCCGATCCGCGCGCTCCTCCCCCGACACGGCGGGCAAAACCGCCGTCTCATCGGCAGCCCCCGGAGGAACCGGCGGCAGCACAGCGGTCTCATCGGCGGCACCGGGCACCACCGGCGGCAGCACCGCCGTCTCGTCCGCCACACCCGAAGGCGTCGGCGGCTGCGGCAGCTTCGTCGTCACCTCGGATTCGGACTCCCCGGAAACACGGCCACCGGAAGCACTGCCACCAGAGGCACGGTCACGGGAACGACCGTCACCGGAGGAGCGCTCGTCACCCGTCTCCCGCGGCTCCTCACCACGCACCGGCCGCAACACGGTCGTCTCGTCCGACGCCCCGCCCGGCGCCTTCCCCGGCGTCACCACCGGCGTGGGAACCGTCATCGCGTCCCCCGGGGCAGCCCCGGTCCCGGACACCGTCGGCCTCGGTCCCGCCTGGGCCTGCGCGGCCGCCTGCTCCGCGAGCCGTCGTGCCTCCTCGGCCCGCAGCAGGGCCTCCTCGGCCTTGCGCTGCTTCTCCAGGCGGAGTGCCTCCGCCTCGGCCCGCAGCCGGGCCTCTTCCTCGGCCTGCTTGCGGCGGCGTTCCTCCTCGGCCTTGCGGCGCGCTTCCTCCTCGGCGCGCGCCTTCTCCTCCGCGAGGAGCCGCTGCCGCTCCTCCTCGGCCCGTCGACGTGCTTCCTCGGCCCGCAGCCGGGCCTCCTCCGCCTGTCGTTCGGCCTCGCGCCGCTGCGCCTCCTCCAGCTCGCGCCGCTTGCGCTCCTCCTCCTCGGCGCGCAGCCGGGCGAGCTGCTCCTGGCGCTCGCGCTCCAGGCGCTCCTCCTCGGCCTTGCGTGCGGCCTCTTCCTCGGCCTTGCGGCGGGCTTCCTCCTCGGCCTTGCGCCTAGCCTCCTCCTGGGCCTGGATCTCGGCCTCGGACAGCGGCAGCATCTGGTCGAGCCGGTGCCGGACGACCGTCGTCACCGCCTCGGGCTCCTGGCCCGCGTCCACCACCAGGTAGCGCCCGGGGTCGGCCGCGGCCAGCGTGAGGAACCCGGAGCGCACGCGCGCGTGGAACTCCGCCGGCTCCGACTCCAGCCGGTCGGGCGCCTCGGTGAACCGCTCGCGGGCGATCTCCGGCGAGACGTCCAGCAGCACGGTCAGGTGGGGCGCCAGTCCGTTCGTGGCCCAGCGGTTGATGCGGGCGATCTCTGTGGGGGACAGGTCACGGCCCGCCCCCTGGTAGGCGACCGAGGAGTCGACGTACCGGTCCGAGATGACGACCGCGCCGCGCTCCAGCGCGGGCCGGACCACCGTGTCGACGTGCTCCGCGCGGTCCGCCGCGTACAGCAGCGCCTCGGCCCGGTGCGACAGGCCCGCGCTGGACACGTCCAGCAGGATCGACCGCAGCCGCTTGCCGACCGGCGTCGCTCCAGGCTCGCGCGTGACGACGACCTCATGTCCCTTGCCCCGGATCCACTCGGCGAGCGCCTCGGCCTGGGTGGACTTCCCGGCGCCGTCGCCGCCCTCCAAGGCGATGAAGAAGCCGGTCGTCACGGGCACCTGCTCCGGGTCGTCCCCGCCGAGCAGCGCGTCGCGCAGGTCCTGCCTCAGCGGCACGCCGGAACGGTCGTCGACCTTGGCCAGCACGAGCGCGGCCACCGGCAGCAGCAGCGCCCCGGCCAGCATCAGCGTGAACGCTGCACCGCCGTGCGCGAAGACGAACTTGCCGCTCTCCAGCCGGTGCGGCCCGATGAGCGCGGCCACCAGCGGCGCGATCACCGCGCCGAGCGCCACGCACACGCGTACGACCGCGTGGAGGTGCTCCGTCGTGCGCGGGCGCCGGAATTCCTCGGCCTCCTGGTCGAGCAGGGTGTGCCCGGTGTTGGCGGCCGTGCCCGCGCCGATCCCGGCGAGCGCGATGATCAGCAGCACGGTGGTGACGTCCGGGACGAGTCCCGCGGCCAGCAGCGCGATGCCGGTGAAGGCGATCGCCAGGGCCAGCAGCCGACGCCGCGACAGGGACGGCAGCACGGCGGGCGCCGTACGGATGCCGACGACGACTCCGCCGGTCAGCGCGAGCACCAGCAGGCCGTACAGCACCGGGCCGCCGCCCAGGTCCTTGGCGTGCAGCACGGCCACGGCGACCCCGGCGGACACCGCTCCGGCGACGGCCGCGCACGCCGTCACCAGCAGCGGGATCGCGCCGGTACGGCCCTTGTCGACGCCCGAGCCCGTCTTGGGGCGGCGCAGGCCCTCCAGCGGCGACCGCGCGCGCGGGGTGCGCGTGTCGGGCAGCTCCAGGAAGGTCAGCACGGACAGGGAGGCGGCGAAGAGTCCGGCCGCGACATACGAGGCGAGGGCCGCCTGGTGCTGGTCGAACCAGTCGAGTCCGGTGCCGAGCAGGTTGTTGAGCAGGGCGGCGGCGACGAGTGCGGCGGCGGCCACGGGGATCGCCACGAAACCCGTACGCAGCGACAGGCGGCGCAGGGCGTCCATGTGGTCCGGCAGCGGTCGTACCGTCGCGCCCTCCGGCGGCGGGGGCGGCAGCAGCGCGGGCGCCGCGCTCTCCCGGCACACCGTCCAGAAACGCTCGGCCACGCCGGACACGAAGACCGTGACCAGCAGGACGGCCAGCGCGTTGTCCGGCGTCCAGTCGATCCACAGGGGCGCGACGATCAGCAGGGCGGCCCGCAGACCGTCCGCGCCGACCATGGTCCAGCGCCGGTCGAGCGGACCCTCCTGGGAGGTGAGCGACGTCAGCGGGCCGAGGAGTACGGCGCCGAAGAGAAGCGTCGCGAGGATGCGCACCCCGAAGACGGTCGCCACTGCGAACGCCACGCCTCGATACCCGCCGCCGAACGCCCCCTCGGTGATCGCCGCCTGAAGTGCCAGCAGGACCAGCACCAGGAGCGCCAGGATGTCGCCGATACCGCCCACCAACTGCGCGCTCCACAGCCGCTTCAGCTGCGGTCGGCGCAGCAGGGCGCGGACAGCGCGCTCGCGGGAGTCCGCTGCGAAGGCGTCGTCGGAGGTGGTGCTGGGGGCCGTTGGCTGCTCGGCTCGCGTCATGCTTTCAGCCTATCGGGAGCCACCGACAGCCCGGCGCGCGCGCCCGAACGTACGCGCGCCTCGACACCAAACTGATGCCGAGGCGTTCGTTTTGCGAACCGAAAGTGAAGAACCGGACCCTCAACCGGGCTCCGAAAGAGCCCGGTTGGCCCTCATGGTGACCGATCGGCCCTCGGAGAGAGGGCTGCTCAGTCCTCGCTCGCCGACTTCGAAGCCGCCGTCTTCTTCGCGGTGGTCTTCTTCGCCGTCGTCTTCTTCGCGGCCGTCGTCGTCTTCGCCGCGGTCTTCTTGGCGGCCGTCTTCTTGGCCGGGGCGGCCTTCTTGGCGGTCGTCTTCTTCGCGGTGGTCTTCTTCGCCGTCTTCTTGGCGGGAGCCTTGGCCCGCTTCTCGGCGAGCAGCTCGTAGCCGCGCTCCGGGGTGATCTCCTCGACGCTGTCGCCGGAGCGCAGCGTCGCGTTGGTCTCCCCGTCGGTGACGTACGCCCCGAAGCGACCGTCCTTGACCACGACCGGCTTCTGGCTGACCGGGTCCGTGCCCAGTTCCTTCAGCGGCGGCTTGGCGGCGGCCCGGCCACGCTGCTTGGGCTGGGAGTAGATCTCCAGCGCCTCTTCGAGGGTGATCGTGAAGAGCTGGTCCTCGGTCTGCAGCGAGCGCGAGTCCGTGCCCTTCTTCAGGTACGGCCCGTAGCGCCCGTTCTGCGCGGTGATCTCCTGGCCCTCGGCGTCGGCGCCGACGACCCGCGGCAGGGACATCAGCTTGAGGGCTTCCTCCAGCGTCACCGTGTCCAGGGACATCGACTTGAACAGCGAGGCCGTACGCGGCTTCACGGCGTTCTTGCCGGTCTTCGGGGTGCCCTCGGGGAGCACCTCGGTGACGTACGGGCCGTAGCGGCCCTTCCTCGCGACGATCTCGTGACCCGAGGCCGGGTCGGTGCCCAGCTCGAAGTCGCCGCTCGGCGCGGCGAGCAGTTCCTCGGCCATCTGGAGGGTCAGTTCGTCGGGCGCCAGATCGTCGGCGATGTCGGCCCGCTGGTGGCCTTCCGTGTCCTTCTCGCCACGCTCGATGTACGGGCCGTAACGCCCGACCCGGAGCACGATGCCGTTGCCCACCGGGAACGACGACACCTCGCGCGCGTCGATCGCGCCCAGGTCGGTCACCAGCTCCTTGAGGCCACCGAGGTGGTCCCCGTCGCCGTTGCCGGCGTCGGCGGCGCCGCCCCCGCCCCCCGCGGCGAAGCCGCTGTCGGGCACGGTCTCGCCGAAGTAGAACCGCTTCAGCCACGGCACGGACTGGGCCTCGCCGCGGGCGATGCGGTCGAGGTCGTCCTCCATCTTGGCGGTGAAGTCGTAGTCGACGAGCCGCCCGAAGTGCTTCTCCAGGAGGTTGACCACGGCGAAGGACAGGAAGGACGGGACGAGTGCCGTGCCCTTCTTGAAGACATAGCCGCGGTCGAGGATCGTGCCGATGATCGACGCGTACGTCGACGGGCGGCCGATCTCCCGCTCTTCCAGCTCCTTGACCAACGACGCCTCGGTGTAGCGGGCCGGGGGCTTGGTGGCGTGCCCGTCGACCGTGATCTCCTCGGCGCTGAGCGCGTCGCCCTCGTTGACCTGCGGCAGCCGGCGCTCGCGGTCGTCCAGCTCGGCGTTCGGGTCGTCGGCGCCCTCGACGTAGGCCTTCAGGAAGCCGTGGAAGGTGATCGTCTTGCCGGACGCGCTGAACTCGACATCCCGGCCGTCGGCCGCCGTGCCGCCGATCTTGACCGTGACGGAGTTACCGGTCGCGTCCTTCATCTGGGAGGCGACGGTCCGCTTCCAGATCAGCTCGTAGAGCTTGAACTGGTCGCCGGTCAGTCCGGTCTCGGCAGGCGTGCGGAAGCGGTCGCCGGAGGGGCGGATCGCCTCGTGCGCCTCCTGCGCGTTCTTGACCTTCCCGGCGTACGTCCGCGGGGCCGACGGCAGGTAGTCGGCGCCGTAGAGCTGCGTGACCTGGGCGCGGGCGGCCGCGACGGCGGTGTCGCTCAGCGTCGTGGAGTCCGTACGCATGTACGTGATGTAGCCGTTCTCGTACAGCTTCTGCGCGACCTGCATGGTGGCCTTCGCGCCGAAGCCGAGCTTGCGGCTGGCCTCCTGCTGCATCGTCGTCGTACGGAACGGGGCGTACGGCGAGCGGCGGTAGGGCTTGGACTCGACGGACCGGACGGCGAACTGCGTCTGCTCCAGGGCGGCGGCGAGGGCGCGGGCGTTCGCCTCGTCGAGGTGGAGGGTGTTCGCGCTCTTGAGTTGTCCCAGGGAGTCGAAGTCGCGACCCTGCGCGACCCGCCTGCCGTCGACGGTCTGCAGGCGGGCGACCAGCGACGACGGGTCCGACGAGTCTCCCGCGCGGCCGGTCGCGAAGGTGCCCGTCAGGTCCCAGTACTCAGCAGAACGAAACGCGATGCGCTCGCGTTCCCGCTCCACGACGAGTCGGGTGGCGACGGACTGGACGCGGCCGGCCGACAGGCGCGGCATGACCTTCTTCCACAGGACCGGCGAGACCTCGTAGCCGTAGAGACGGTCGAGGATGCGGCGGGTCTCCTGGGCGTCGACCAGCTTCTGGTTCAGCTCGCGGGGATTGGCGACGGCGGCCTGGATCGCGGCCTTGGTGATCTCGTGGAAGACCATCCGCTTGACCGGGACCTTGGGCTTGAGCACTTCCTGGAGGTGCCACGCGATGGCCTCGCCCTCGCGGTCCTCATCGGTGGCGAGGAAGAGCTCGTCGGACTCCTTCAGGAGGTCCTTGAGCTTCTTGACCTGGGCCTTCTTGTCGGCATTGACGACATAGATGGGCTCGAAGTCGTGCTCGACGTCCACACCGAGGCGGCGGACCTCACCGGTGTACTTCTCCGGCACCTCCGCGGCGCCGTTGGGGAGGTCGCGGATGTGCCCGACGCTCGCTTCGACTACGTAGCCGGGGCCCAGGTAGCCCTTGATCGTCTTCGCCTTGGCAGGCGACTCGACGATGACGAGTCGGCGGCCGCCCTGTGCGGTCTCGCTGGTCGGGGACAACTTCGCTCTTCTCTCCGGTCGACGCTGGGGCCTCCCCAGGGTCGGATGCGCCCGGGGTCGGGTGGTGGTGACGCTGCGGAGTGTGACGGTACATCCCGCCCCGTTGTCAAACGGGAAAAGCCCGCAACGGCCACTCGAACGGTAACCCGACTTCCGCCATTCCTGCCGCCCGGAGTACCCACCGGCCTTTTCGAGCTTTCCGGAAGAGGCCCTCCCAATTATCGGCCGCGCAGCTCGCAGGCCGTTCTCAGAGTCGGGTGAAGCACCATGTTCCGAGGAACAGCGCGATCACCGAGACAAGGCCCGCGAGCGTCGCGGATGCGACGGGACTCACACCGTCGGCGACGGGCCGGCGCTGCCGGACCCGGACCGCGGTCCACGCCATCAGCCCACCGCCGAACAGGGCGAACACGACCCCAGCGAAGATCGCCGGTCCACTTTCCATGGTTCCGCTTGCCCCTTTTCTCCCGTCCGAGAGCGCCCAGCCCGGCGAGGCTGTCACGCGCGGGCGGCGCACAGGCGAACCTCGGGTGAACGCGGGACCGACACGGCTGTGGACTCGCCGGGCCCTGAGGAACTGGGGACCCAGCGGCCACAGCAGCCCCACAGAACCCGGCGCCCTCACCGACCTCCGTAGACGGATCACACCCCGGACCCGGTGCTGGAGATCGTCTGAATTTGTCGCCCACAGCACGGTGACGGACTCGGAGCTCTTCCTGTGGCTCATTTCGCCGGACGCTTGATCGTGTCCGTGCGGGGCCGGTGCGCGGTTCGGCTACGCAGTCGATCAGCGGGATGAGCGCGTCCTCTTGCCAACGGTGCCGAGCACCTGGTCGGTCACTTTTCCACGGACGCACTCAGCGGCGGAGCCCTCGGCAGAGCCCCGGCGGGGTCACCGCGCCGGTTCGAGGAACCCCTGCTCCACCAGCAGCCGGATCTGCGCGGGCGTACGGTCGCGCAGCATCACCGGGTCCTCGCCCATCAGTTGGGCGATCGCGTCCAGGATCCGGCCCGCGCTCAGCGAGCCGTCGCACACGCCCGCGAAGCCCGCGCCGACCGTGTCCACCTGGGTCGCCCGGCGCATGTCGCGATGCTGGCGCAGCACCACGTGCTCCGGGTCCTCGGCGCCGGGCAGCCCGATCTGCTCCTGCACGATCTCGCCGACGAGCCTGAAGTGGTCCTCCAGCAGGGCCGCGTCATCGCGGGCGCGCAGGTAGTCGAGCCGGTCGAAGTGCTCCCGGACCGCCTCCCCGAGCGGCTGCTCGACCGGATGCGGCCATTCCTCCGCGGTGATCGAGGGCACGGCGGCCGACGCCTTGCGCAGGGTGATCCACCCGAACCCGACGGCCTTCACCTTGCGCGCCTCGAACTCGTCCAGCCATGCGTCGTACCGCGCCTGGTACTCGGCCACGTCACCCCGGTGGTCACCGGCGTCCCTGAGCCACAACTCGGCGTACTGCGTGACGTCCTGGACCTCGCGCTGCACGATCCACGCGTCGCACCCGCGCGGCACCCACGACCGCAGCCTGTCCTGCCAGTCCTCCCCTTCCACGTGCTGCCAGTTGGCGAGGAACTGCGCGAACCCGCCCTCGTTCAGCCGCTCCCCCGCCCCCTGAACGATCGAGCGGCACAGATCGTCCCCGCCCATCCCGCCGTCGCGGTACGTCAGCCGGGCGCCCGGCGAGATGACGAAGGGCGGGTTCGACACGATCAGGTCGTACGTCTCGCCGTTCCTGAGCGGCTCGAACAGCGAGCCCTCCCGCAGATCCGCGGCCGGGGCGCCGGACAGGGCGAGGGTGAGCGCGGTGGCGTGCAGGGCCCGCGGGTTGAGGTCGGTCGCCGTCACGCGCGTGGCGTGCTGCGCGGCGTGCAGCGCCTGGATGCCGGAACCCGTACCGAGGTCCAGGGCGGAGGCGACGGGCGTACGGACGGTGATGCCGGCGAGGGTCGTCGAGGCGCCGCCGACGCCGAGGACGACGGCTGTGTCCGCCTGGCGGCCGTTGCTGCCGCTGCCGCCGGCCCCGCCGACCGCGCAGCCCAGGTCGGAGACGATGAACCAGTCCTCGCCCCCGGGCCCGCCGTACGGTCGTACGTCCACGGTCGCGGCGACGTCGTCGGAGTCCTGGCCGGCCCGGACCAGCCACCCGCTCTCCAGGCACGCGTCGACGGGCAGAACGTCCGCCACGCGCGCGTGCGGCACGGGTTGCTGCAACAGGAACAGCCGTACGAGCGCCTCCAGCGGGGTGTCTCCCCGGGTCGCACGGAGCGCGGGCACGGTCTCGCTCCGTGCGAGCGCCGTGTACGCGGGCGCACCGAGCAGTTCGAGCAGCCCGTCCGCGGTGAATGAGGCCACTAGGAGGGCCTCCCGCAGCAGGGCGGCGACATCGGGACGGTCGGAGGCGGGCAGGGCAGACAGGCTGGAGTCACTCACGCCCTCATTGTGCCCGCCCGCCCCGAAGGTGGCTCAGCTGTCGGTGGCCGACGCGGACGCCGAGGCGGCTGCCTGCTTGCAGCCCTCCTGCTTCAGCAGCGCCTGCTTGGTGTCGCCGCTCGATTCCAGCTTCTTCAGGGCGTCGAGCGCACTCTTGCGCTGGCTCACCACGTCCTTCATGTCCTTGCCGACCTTGCTCAACCCGGCCGCGAACTTCCCCTGGTCCTTCGTGTTGAGCCCGTCCATCTGCTTCTTCAGGTCGGCGTAGCTCGCGGAGAGCGCGGTGAGTTTCTTGATGGCGTCCTGCTGCTTCGTCGCGCCGTCCTCGACGCCAGGAGGCGCTCCGGCGTCCGCGAGGAGGGTCGCGCGTGCCTTGAAGCCGTCGGAGAGGTCCTGGAAAGCCTGGGCGTCGACCTTCTGGAGCTCCGCGGGCGGGCTGTCCTTGGCCGCCTTCGTGATCGCGGCGTCGGCCGCCGCGATCTTGGCGTTCTGCGTGGGCGCCGTGTCGCAGATCTGCTTGGCCCAGGCGTCCAGCTCCGGGTTGCCCTCGTCGCTCGAGCATCCCGTCAGCGCCAGTCCCAGTACCGCACCGCCGGACAGTGCGGCCGCGAGCTTCTTGTTCACCGGTTCGGTCCCTTCCGTGGCTCTCGGCCAACGGACCTTACACGGCGGGCGGGAGCCACCGATGCACCGAATGCAGTATTAGTGACGTTATAAGACTCTTTACACCATGTGAGAGAAGGGTCACGGCTAGGGCGTGAACACGCACAAGGCGGGCGGGCGGCACGTCAACGCGCGCCACCCGCCCGCCTCTTGAGCTGGGCCGTCGTAAGACCGCCTACGAAACCACCGCGGGATCGACCGGTTTTGCGGCCCTTTCTGCGTTGCCTTCGTCACCCATGGCGATGCCTCGCCGCTTGGAGACGTAGACCGAGCCGACGATCACGAGGAGCGACACCACGGCGATCACGACCCGTACGCCGACGTTCTTGTCCTCGCCGTAGCTGAACTGGATGACCGCTGGCGCGATGAGCAGCGACACCAGGTTCATCACTTTCAGCAGCGGGTTGATCGCGGGACCGGCGGTGTCCTTGAAGGGGTCGCCGACCGTGTCGCCGATCACCGTGGCGGCGTGGGCCTCACTGCCCTTGCCGCCGTGATGACCGTCCTCGACGAGCTTCTTGGCGTTGTCCCAGGCGCCGCCGGAGTTGGCCAGGAACACCGCCATCAGCGTGCCGGCGCCGATCGCGCCCGCCAGGAACGCGCCCAGCGCGCCGACGCCGAGCGTGAACCCGATGAAGATGGGCGCCATCACGGCGAGCAGACCGGGCGTGGCGAGCTCGCGCAGGGCATCCCGGGTGCAGATGTCGACGACCTTGCCGTACTCCGGCTTCTCCGTGTAGTCCATGATCCCGGGCCGCTCACGGAACTGCCGCCGCACCTCGTAGACCACGGCACCCGCCGACCGCGACACGGCGTTGATGGCGAGGCCCGAGAAGAGGAAGACGACCGCCGCGCCCGCGATGAGGCCGACGAGGTTGTTGGGCTGGGAGATGTCCATCATCAGGTTCATCGGCGCGCCTTCGCCGCTGAGCTTCTCGCCCACGTCCCGCGCGCCGGTGGTGATGGCGTCGCGGTACGACCCGAAGAGCGCCGCTGCCGCCAGGACGGCGGTGGCGATGGCGATGCCCTTGGTGATGGCCTTGGTGGTGTTGCCGACCGCGTCCAGGTTGGTGAGCACCTGGGCGCCCGCGCCCTCGACGTCGCCGGACATCTCGGCGATGCCCTGCGCGTTGTCGGAGACCGGCCCGAAGGTGTCCATGGCGACGATCACGCCGACCGTGGTGAGCAGGCCGGTGCCGGCCAGCGCCACCGCGAACAGCGCCAGCATGATCGACGTGCCGCCCAGCAGGAACGCCCCGTACACGCCGAGGCCGATCAACAGGGCGGTGTAGACGGCCGATTCGAGACCCACGGAGATGCCGGCGAGGACGACGGTGGCGGGACCGGTGAGCGAGGTCTTGCCGATGTCCCGGACCGGGCGCCGGTTGGTCTCGGTGAAGTAGCCGGTCAGTTGCTGGATGACGGCGGCCAGCAGGATGCCGATCGCCACGGCGACGAGCGCGAAGATCCGCGGGTCGCCGCCCTTGGCCGCGATGGCCGCGTCGGTGACGCCCTCGAGGTCGGCGTACGACGACGGCAGGTAGGCGTACACGGCGATCGCGACGAGCACGATCGAGATCACCGCGGAGATGAAGAACCCACGGTTGATCGCGGTCATGCCACTGCGGTCGGTCCGGCGCGGTGCCACCGCGAAGATGCCGATCATCGCGGTGATCACGCCGATCGCGGGCACGATCAGCGGGAAGGCGAGCCCGGAGTTGCCGAACGCCGCCGATCCGAGGATCAGCGCGGCGACCAGAGTCACGGCGTACGACTCGAAGAGGTCGGCCGCCATGCCCGCGCAGTCGCCGACGTTGTCGCCCACGTTGTCGGCGATGGTCGCGGCATTGCGCGGGTCGTCCTCCGGAATGCCCTGCTCGACCTTTCCGACCAGGTCGGCGCCGACGTCGGCGGCCTTGGTGAAGATGCCGCCGCCGACACGCATGAACATCGCGATCAGCGCGGCACCGAGACCGAATCCTTCGAGCACCTTCGGCGCGTCGGCGGCGTAGACGAGCACCACACAGGAGGCGCCCAGCAGACCGAGCCCCACCGTGAACATGCCGACGACGCCGCCCGTACGGAAAGCGATCTTCATGGCTTTGTGCGAGACGGCGGTGAGATCCTTTTCCGGTTCACCCTCCGCCGGGGTCGCTTCCCGGGCGGCCGCGGCGACGCGCACATTGCTGCGCACGGCGAGCCACATGCCGATATAACCGGTGGCCGCCGAGAACGCGGCGCCGATCAAGAAGAACACCGATCGGCCGATGCGCTGATTCCAGTCGTCCGCGGGCAGCAGCATGAGCAGGAAGAACACGACGACGGCGAATACGCTGAGTGTGCGCAACTGCCGGGCCAGATAGGCGTTGGCGCCTTCCTGGACCGCAGCCGCGATCTTCTTCATGCTGTCGGTGCCCTCGCCCGCCGCGAGCACCTGGCGCACGAGAACGCCGGCGACCACGAGCGCTGCCAGCGCGACAACGCCGATGGCCGTGATGATGATCCGGTTGTCGTCGGTGAGCACCGCGGCTGCGAGGGTTGTGGGGTGGTCAAGCTGATGAGGGGTAGAAAGCCCCGCCATTCGTCCTCCTTGACGCTTGGGCTGAGCTCAAGATGTGGACGGATTCTAGGTACCGGAACCTGATCAAAACAGAGCGCGGTAAACGGAATTAGCCTTCACATGCCGTTCAGCAAATGATCGACATCCAGCCAGTGAACCCGAAAGTGCTAATGCCTCAAAACCATTGACGCTCACATTTACTTGATCAAATTATCGGCAGATTGATCGTGAATTCCTTCACGAATTCCCCAGCGCCGATGAGACAAACGCGAAGGGGCCCTGCTGAGCAGGGCCCCTTCGCGTTGAGCGTGATGAGGGTTCGGCAGGTCGTCAGGTGAGCACCGCGGCCGACGGTGTGGTCGGCCAGGTCATACGAATCAACCCGCCATGCTCTCCCGCGGAGACCTCCACGTCGTCGACGAGGCCGCTGATGACCGCGAGGCCCATCTCGTCCTCCTCGGCGTCCACTTCGCCGTCGCCACCCGCCGCGCCGTTTGCCCCCTCACCGGGAACGGAGCGCGGCGCCTCGTCGCCGACCTCGATGGAGAACTGTTTCTCCTCCTCGATCAGCGACACCTTGACCGGCGCCGTGATGCCGACGCTCTGGTGCAGTCCGACGGCTCGGCTGCAGGCCTCGCCGACGGCGAGCCTGACCTCGTCCAGGACGGCCTCGTCCACTCCGGCCCTGCGCGCCACCGCTGCCGCCACCAACCGGGCGGTCCTGACGTGCTCGGGCAGCGCGCTGAAGCGGAGTTCAACGGTGGCCATGCATCCCCCTCGGAACTACGGGCGTGCTGTCCGGAGGGCCGGGCGGCCGAAAGCCCGGTCCCCCTTCTCTTTCAACTTCTGCCGCCCCGGGCACGCCCTGCGGCGGGCCCGGGTCCGGTGGTCAGTCGGTCGCCGCCACCGCTTCCTCGACCGAGGTGTGGATCGGGAACACCTTGGTGAGGCCGGTGATACGGAAGATCTTGAGAATGCGCTCCTGGTTGCAGACCAGGCGCAGGGAGCCCTCATGGGCACGCACACGCTTCAGGCCGCCGACCAGCACGCCGAGCCCGGTGGAGTCGAGGAAGTCCACGCCCTCCATGTCGACGACGAGGTGGAAACTCCCGTCGTTCACCAGCTCGACCAGCTGCTCGCGCAGCTTGGGCGCGGTATATACGTCGATTTCGCCACCGACCTCGACGACCGTACGATCGCCGACGGTACGGGTCGACAGGGACAGGTCCACGGATCCTCCAGCACCTTGCTAATCGAGCGGTCGCCCCTCGGGACACCTCGGCTTGCAACCTCAAGGACGGTTCGCCAGCCGCGATGGCATTCAATCACTTACCGGCAGGCGTGCACGACGCCTTGGTCCCATTGTCCGTCACGCCAGTGACACACTCGGTGCCGATGGCCAAGAATCACCGATCCGATCGATCCCCGACGGGCCCCGGTTCCCGGGTGGACCCGGGCGCGGTGCTGGGCCGGCTCGCCTCGGGGCCGAGCCGGGCTTCGCGCATCACTCATACGGAGCATGTGCCCCCGCGGGAGGGTCGCCATGCCGTCTGGCCCGACCGGATCCGTGCGGAGGTCATCGCCGCGGTGCAGACCGCGGGAATCGAACATCCCTGGGCCCACCAGGCACGCGCCGCCGAGCACGCCCTGGACGGCGACTCGGTGGTCGTCGCCACGGGCACGGCGTCCGGCAAGTCGCTGGCCTACCTCGTGCCGGTCCTCTCGGCGCTCCTGGACGGCTCCGAGGCGCCGAACGGGCGCGGCGCCACCGCTCTCTACCTGGCCCCGACCAAGGCCCTTGCGGCGGACCAGTGCCGTTCGGTGAAGGAACTTTCACATCCGCTGGGCAATTCTGTGCGCCCAGCTGTGTACGACGGCGATACTCCGTTCGAGGAACGCGAGTGGATCCGCCAGTACGCCAACTACGTCCTCACCAACCCCGACATGCTGCACCGCGGCATACTCCCGTCCCATCCCCGCTGGTCCTCCTTCCTCAAGGCGCTGAAGTACGTCGTCATCGACGAGTGCCACACCTATCGCGGCGTCTTCGGCTCCCACGTCGCCCAGGTCCTGCGCCGCCTGCGCCGCCTCTGCGCCCGCTACGGGTCCTCTCCCGTCTTCCTGCTGGCCTCCGCGACCTCGGCCGAGCCCGCGGTGGCCGCAGGCCGTCTCACCGGCCTCCCGGTGGTGGAGGTCGCCGACGACGCCTCCCCGCGCGGCGAACTGGTCTTCGCCCTCTGGGAGCCCCCGCTCACCGAGCTCCAGGGCGAGAAGGGCGCCCCCGTCCGGCGTACCGCCACCGCCGAGACGGCCGATCTGCTGACCGACCTCGCCATCCAGGGCATCCGGTCGGTCGCCTTCGTCCGCTCCCGGCGTGGCGCCGAGCTGATCTCGGTCATCGCCCAGGAACGCCTCGCCGAGGTCGACCGCTCCCTCGCCCGGCGTGTCGCGGCGTACCGCGGCGGCTACCTCCCCGAGGAACGCCGCGCCCTGGAACAGGCCCTCCACTCCGGCGAACTCCTCGGCCTCTCCGCCACCACCGCCCTGGAACTCGGCATCGACGTCTCCGGCCTGGACGCCGTACTGATCGCCGGCTACCCGGGCACGCGCGCGTCCCTGTGGCAGCAGGCGGGCCGGGCCGGCCGCTCCGGCCAGGGCGCGCTGGCCGTACTGGTCGCCCGCGACGACCCACTGGACACCTACCTCGTCCACCACCCCGAGGCCCTGTTCGACCGTCCGGTGGAGTCGACGGTCCTCGACCCCGACAACCCGTACGTCCTGGCCCCGCACCTGTGCGCCGCGGCCGCGGAAATCCCGCTGACGGACGAGGACCTGGCGCTGTTCGGCCCGGAGACCGAAGGGCTGCTGCCCCAGTTGGAGGCCGCGAAGCTGCTGCGCCGGCGCACCAGGGCCTGGCACTGGACGCGCCGGGAGCGGGCCGCCGACCTGACCGACATCCGCGGCGGGGGCGGCCGTCCGGTCCAGGTGGTCGAGTCCGGCACGGGCCGGCTGCTCGGCACGGTCGACGCGGGCGCCGCGCACGGCACGGTGCACGAGGGCGCGGTCCATCTGCACCAGGGCCGCACCTACCTCGTCCGCTCCCTCGACCTGGAGGACTCGGTCGCCCTGGTCGAGGAGGCCGCCCCGCCGTACTCGACGGTCGCCCGCGACACGACGGCGATCTCCGTCCTGGAGACGGACATCGAGGTCCCATGGGGCGACGGCCGCCTGTGCTACGGCTCCGTCGAGGTCACCAACCAGGTGGTCTCCTTCCTGCGCCGCCGGCTGATCACCGGCGAAGTGCTGGGCGAGACGAAACTCGACCTCCCCCCTCGTACGCTGCGCACGCGCGCGGTGTGGTGGACCGTCACCGAGGACCAGCTGGACGAGGCCCGGATCAACCCGGAGATCCTCGGCGGCGCCCTGCATGCCGCCGAGCACGCCTCGATCGGCCTGCTGCCCCTCTTCGCGACCTGCGACCGCTGGGACATCGGCGGCGTCTCGATCCCCCTGCACCCCGACACGCTCCTCCCCACGGTCTTCGTCTACGACGGCCACCCCGGCGGCGCGGGCTTCGCGGAGCGCGCCTTCCACACCGCCCGCACCTGGCTCACCGCCACCCGCCAGGCCATCGCCTGCTGCGAGTGCGATGCCGGCTGCCCGTCCTGCATCCAGTCCCCCAAGTGCGGCAACGGGAACGATCCGCTGCACAAGCGAGGGGCGGTGCGGTTGCTCACGGTGCTGCTGCGGGGGGCGCCGGACGAGAAGGGGGAACCCGCCCCGGGCGGGGAGGGGGGTCCCGTCCCGGATCCCGCGCGGCAGGAGGAGCCGGCGGTGGCCGCGCAACCGGTCAAGGATCCGGCGTCGAACGGTTCGTCGCCGCAGGGCCGAACGACGGAGGCCCCGTCCGCAGGTCATCCGTCTCCGTAGAGCCGAACGGTGGAGGGCGCATCGGCAGGGTCGTCCCCGGTGGCCCCGCAGGCCCCGCCCGCGCCCTGACCTGCGCCGCGAACGGTCCCCGGCCCGACGCCGCCGTCACGTCCGACACCTCCCCCGCCAGCACGCACCGCACAAGCCGCACGCCCTGCGCCCGAGCCACCCGTTCCGCGCGGTCACATGCCGCCGTACCGCCCTCCGCCCAGTGGTCGGCCGCCGCGAGCGCCGCGAGATCCGCACCGCCGGCCGCACGGTGCCGGGTCACGACGGCGTGCCCCAGGGCGAGTACGACGCCGAAGACGACGCAGAGGACGGCGATGGCGCCGACACTCCACACGGTGGCGGAGCCTCGATCGGAGCGCAGGCCGGCCACAGCGCCCCGGGCCCTATGCCGGCCGAGGGCACGCCACCGGGCTACACGTCGGCCGATGCCGGGGAGGAGCCCGCAGTCCGCATGCCGGTCGATGACTGGCACGCGGCCCAGTGAGAGAGCCCTCCTCATGTCCCCTCCCCCACCGTCTCCTCCGCCACCGCCACGGCCTCCTCCCGCACCTCGAAGGGGAGGCCGCGCAGCACCGGTGGTTTGGCCACGACGACCACGCGGACCTCGTCGCCCTTCCGGCCCACCGTGACCGTCGCACCGCGCGGTGCCGCCTCACGGGCCACCTCGATGACCGCCTCAGCCGGATCCTGCCGGGCTGCCGCACGGGCGCCGGTCCGAGCCGCGTCCACGCACTGGATTTGCGCGGCCACCACGAGCAGCCCCCACACCAGCGCCATCGCGAACATCACCAGCACGGGGAGCACGACAGCCGACTCGGCCGTCACGAATCCCCGGTCCGACCGCAAGTCCGGCCGCCGGTGCGACCGCAGGAGCGATCGCGGGTCCGGCCGCAGGTCCGCCTCCCGCTCGCCCCTCCGCTCACATCCGCGCATCGAGGGCCTGCTTCACGATGTCCTGCAACTCCGCGCTGACCTGCCCGCTCGTCACGACCTTGTAGAGCACCACGGCGAACGCCACCGCCGCGACGATGCCCATCGCGTACTCGGAGGTGACCATCCCCGCGTCGCTCCGTGCCGCCCGCGCCCTGCACACCAGGGCACACATCCGTGCCCGTACCGCCTTGAACATCTCAACCCCCGTAAGACTCAGTTCTGTTGGAACCAGCTGTCGAAGCAGCTGCTGCTGAAGTCGGCTGTGGGAGCCGACCGTTGAACGTCTGCTGCCGGGACTCCGCACCCGGCATTCCACCTACTGACCGGCGGCGACACCCGCCCGTCACCCCGCCATTCCGTCCTCCCCCGTCATCCACCACCCCCTCCCAGCACCCCACCGGCCAGCCCGATCACGACCGGCGCCACACCGACCGCGATGAAGGCGGGCAGGAAGCACAGCCCCACCGGCGCGGAGACCATGACGGCCGCCCGTCTGGCCCGTTCCGTCGCGGTGCGGGCCCAGTCGGCGCGGGCCTCCGTGGCGAGCCTCGCGACCGGTCCGGCCGCCGGGAGTCCCGACACGTCGGCCCGTTCCAGCAACCGCGCCAGCGCCCCGGCCCGCGGCAAGGACGCCAGCCGCTGCCATGCCTCACCCGGCTCGCCACCGAGCCGCACCTCCGCGGCGCCTCGCGCCAGCCCGTCGCCGACGGGGCCACCCAGGGCCTCACCGACGGCCTGTGCCGCGATCACCGGACCGGCTCCCGCAGCGATGCAGGCCGCCAGCAGATCCGCCGCGAGCGGAAGTTGCCGAGCCACCTCACCGGCGTCGTGCTCCTCCACGGCGCCGACAGCATCCTGCCGACGCCGCCACAGCCCACCCGCGACGGCCAGCCCCACCGCCAGACCGGCGACACCACCGACCAGCGCCCAACCGGCGCCCGCGACAGCGGCCATGGGCAGCACGCGCCGCACGCCGTGCCGGACGTCGAACCGTCGCCGGGTCGACACCACGTCCGCCGGTGTCATCAACTCGGCGAGCCGTCGCCGTGCTCTCCGCTCGTGCCGGGCCAAGGCCGACCAACGCACCAGCCACCCGACGACCAGCGCCGCCCCCAGAGCCGTCCCCAGCCTGTGGACAACCTCCGCACTCACGCCGTCACCCCCTCATGTCCCGACCGCTCCGAGTCCTCACGCCGCCTCCGCTCCCCGCACGATCCGCATCGCCCACCACATCCCCAGCCCCTCCAGGGCCCCGCCGACCACCAGGCACCCGACCCCCGCCCCGGTGTGCAGCAGCACATGCAGTGGCTCAGCCCCCATCGCGGCACCGAGCAGCAACCCGAGGACCGGCAGGCCGGCGAGCATCACGACCGTCGACCTGGCTCCCGCCAGCTGGGCTCTCAGGTCGGCACGCTGGTCCCGCTCGGCCCGCAACGCCCCTGCCAGCCGGTCGAGTCCGGCCGCGAGCCCCGCGCCCTGGTCCACGGCCACCCGCCAGCACGCCGCCAGGCCCAACAGGCCCTCGGCGCCCGGCTGCCGTCCCGCGACGGCGAGCGCGCCCGGCACATCTCCGCCGAACCGCGCCGCCGCCAGCACCCCGGCCTGCGCCTCACCGAGCCCACCCGAGTCCCGCGCCGCCCACAGCAACGCCTCACCCGGCTGCCGTCCGGCCCGCACCTCCCCGGCGAGCGCCCCGCACAGCGCGATCACCGCGTCCCCGCGACCTTCCCGCTCCCGCCTCGCCTCCCTGGCCAGCCGCACCCGCCGCAGCAACGGCACCCCGGCCGCCCCCGCGACGACCGGCAGCACCGACGACCCCAGCACGGCCAGCACCATTCCGACGGCCGGTGCCCACCACTCGGCCCGCAGTCGCCCCCGCAGCCGCCGCAGTTCTCCGGCCACCCGCCGCCAGTCGGGCGGCCCGGCACCCACCGCCCCACCGCCCGCGAGCAGCAACTGTGCCCGTCGCGCACCGGAGTCCGGGCCGCCCAGCAGGCAGACCGCCGCCCCGAGACACACAAGGGCCGCGCCCCACGACATCTCACCCACTCAGCTCACCGACTCCCTCATGTCACCGGAATCCGTCATGTCACCGAGCCCGTCACGATCACCACGCCCTCGCGGCGCGCCTGCACTCTCACAGTCACGGCGCCCCTCGTCGCTCTCACCCCGCAGCAGCCCCCGCAGCCGCTCCCACCCCCGCTCGCGGGCGAACCCCTCCGCGCGCCACCGCAGCGCCGGCACCGTCCGCACCAACCCCGACGGATCCCGCTCCAGCACATGCACCTCGGCGATCCGCCGACGCCCGGACCGGTCGCGTACGAGATGGAGCACGACCGACAGTGCGGCCGCCAACTGGCTGTGCAGCGCGGCCCGGTCGAGCCCTGCCGCCGTGCCCAGCGCCTCCAGCCGGGTCGGGACGTCGGCCGCCGCGTTGGCGTGGACGGTCCCGCAGCCTCCTTCGTGGCCGGTGTTCAACGCGGCCAGCAGATGGACCACTTCGGCCCCGCGAACCTCGCCCACGACCAGCCGGTCCGGCCGCATCCGCAGCGCTTGCCGCACCAGGTCCTCGAGGGTGACGAGCCCGGCGCCCTCCTGGTTGGCGGGTCTGCTCTCCAGCCGTACGACATGCGGGTGTTCCGGCCTGAGTTCCGCCGAGTCCTCCGCGAGCACGATTCGCTCGCCCGTCCCGACCAGCCCGAGCAACGCGCTCAACAGCGTCGTCTTGCCGCTGCCGGTCCCGCCGCTGATGAGGAACGAAAGCCGCGCGTCGACCAGCGCCCGCAGCACCCGGTCCCCACCCGGCGGCACCGTGCCCGCCGCGACCAGCTCGTCGAGCGTGAACGCCCTCGGCCGCACGACTCGCAGCGACAGACAGGCACAGCCGACGGAGACCGGCGGCAGCACCGCGTGCAGACGGGTCCCGTCGGGCAGTCGGGCGTCCACCCAGGGCCGCGCATCGTCCAGTCGCCGCCCGGCCACCGTGGCGAGGCGTTGCGCGAGACGTCGTACGGCCGCCGCGTCCGGGAAGGACACGGAGGTCAGCTCCAGGCCACCGCCCCGGTCCACCCAGACCCGGTCCGGCGCCGACACCAGCACATCCGTCACCGACGGATCGGCGAGCAGCGGCTCCAGCGGGCCGCTCCCGACGAGCTCGGACCGCAACTGTGCCGCTGCCCCGAGGACTTCGGCGTCCCCCAGCACCCTGCCCTGCTCCCGCAGGGCCTGCGCCACTCGCGCGGGCGTCGGCTCGCCACCGCTCTCGGCCAGCCACTGCCGCACCCCGTCGAGCAGCCCCGACGGCATACCCGCCCCGGCCGCCGTTCCGTCCGACGTCCACTGCCCGGCCGAGTGACCGGCCCGATCGACCGACTTCCGCCCCTCGACGGCCGTACTCCCCGCGGCCTCGGGCACCCGGCGCACTACACCCGCGCTCACCGAACCGTCGGCCGCCCGCCGCAGCACCCCGGCACTCACCGAACCGTCCGCCACCCGCGGCACCACACCGGCACGCCCCGAACCATCCGCCACCCGCAGCGCGACAGCATCGCTCGCCGACCCTTGCAACGCCCACCGCGGGGTGGCCCTGCGCACCCTGCCGACCCCCGCCCCGCCCGGCCGCCACCGCTCGGTGGCCACCCGCCCCGGACCACCCGGGCTACCACTCACCCGATCGAGCCCCGATGCCGTACTCATGCCGCCCCTCGCGCCGCCCCTCAAGCCACCACTCGCGCCGTCCCTCAAGCCACCAGCCACACCACCCCGCACGCCGTCACCACCCCGCACGCCGTCCCTCAAGCCACCAGCCACACCACCACCCACGTCGTCCCTCATGCCGCCCTCGCCTCAAGCAACGCGCGCTCCCAGAACTCCCGGCAGAACCGCGCCAGCGGCCCCCGCCCCACCGCCCCCGGCGGTTCCTTGCTCTCGTACGGCCGCAGCAGTCCCGGCTCCAGCGGCACCTCACCCAGCAGCGGCAGCTCCAGCAGCCGCGCCACCTCGTGGTCGTCGAGCCCGGGCGCGTATGGCCCGCGTACCGCCACACGCAGATCCCGAAGGACCAGCTGGACCGCGGAGGCCACCTGCCGAGCCGCCGCGACGGCGCGCAGTTCGGCGGGGGCCACGAGGATGCCGACGTCGAGTTGGGCGAGGGCCTCCGCCACTCCGTCGTCGATGCGGCGGGGCAGGTCGACGACGACCGTGCCGCCCCGGCGCCGGGCCGCGGCGAGTACCGCGCGCATCGCCTGTGGAGGGACGGCGACGCAGTCGCCGCGATCCCAGCTCAGGACCCGCAGGGAGTGCAGTTTCGGCAGCGACTCCTCCAGGGCGCCGCTGCCGAGCCGCCCGCGCGAGCCGGCGAAGGCGGGCCAGCGCAGGCCGTCGGCCGCCTCGCCGCCGAGGACCACGTCGAGTCCGCCGCCCAGTGGATCGCCGTCCACGAGGAGCGTGCGCAGCCCCTCACGCGCGGCGGTGACGGCGAGGGCGCACGCGAGCGTGGAGGCTCCGGCGCCGCCGCGTCCACCGATGACGCCGACGGTGAGGGCGGGGCGGCCGACGCCTTCGGCGACGTCGGCGATGCGGTCGACCAGCCACTGTTCCCCGTCGGGCAGCATCAGGACGTGATCGGCGCCGATCTCGACGGCCCGGCGCCAGACCCCGGAGTCGTCCTGATCCCGGCCCACGAGCACCACACCACGTCTGCGGGCGACCCCGCGCACGCGGCGAGCGGCGTCGTCGCCGACCAGGACGAGCGGCGCGGCCTCCCAGCTGCCCCTGGGCTCGGGCACTCCGTGGTGGACCTCGGGTGTGGCGCCGGCCGCCGCGCACAGGCGCAGCAGATCGTCGAGCAGTTCGGCGTCTTCCGTGACGATCAACGGCTTGCCCGGCCGCCCGGAGGCGGCGGACGGCGGATCGTGTGTGACGACTGCGGTCACGGTTTCCGTCCCCCTTCGCTGCATCACTCGCGCAGCCCTGCGGCCCCGCGATTCCCATACGTGTGAAGAACCGGCGAGCGGCCTTCATATGAACGGCCGATACGAACCGGCCGAACACGCCCGACTAACCAGAACCGGCCATGAAGTCGGCCTGAGCGGTGCGCGCTGGAATCACGGTGCAGCGATCCCGGAAATCGTGTGGATCTTGGTTGATAACTGTGGACAACTCGGTGGTTGTGAATATCGCCGTCACCCATACCGGTGACCCTCGAACCGGCCCCGGCACGACATCCGCAGAGCAGCGCGACAGCTACGCACAGTGACGGATCATGGGCAGGCGGAACGGGCGCCCGCGGGCGCCGCGCTTCGGCCCTGCGGCCGCGCTGAAAAAAGGAAAACCCACCCGGACATGCGACGACCCCCGCCGGGGGGGAGAGCGGGGGTCGTCTCCACGGCCGACTCGGGGGGGGAGGAGTCGGACCGGGTTAGCACGGTCGCGAACGATCCGTGACTTCCATGGTGTACCCGAGAGCCCTCTCAGGCAAACCCACGCGCCCACCTTACGCCGAATGGGCTGCGCCTATGCTCAGGGTCGTGGAAAACCACTCCTTGCCCCGCACAGCCGCCTTCTTTGACCTGGACAAGACGGTCATTGCGAAGTCGAGCACGCTCACGTTCAGCAAGTCGTTCTACCAAGGCGGCCTGATCAACCGGCGGGCCGCCTTGCGGACCGCATATGCCCAGTTCGTCTTCCGCCTGGGCGGTATGGACCATGACCAGATGGAGCGCACACGCGAGTACCTCTCCGCGCTCGTCCGTGGCTGGAACGTCCAGCAGGTCAAGGAGATCGTCGCCGAGACGCTGCACGACCTGATCGACCCGATCATCTACGACGAGGCCGCCTCCCTCATCGAGGAGCACCACACCGCGGGCCGCGACGTGGTGATCGTGTCCACGTCGGGCGCCGAGGTGGTCGAGCCGATCGGCGAGTTGCTCGGCGCCGACCGCGTGGTCGCCACCCGCATGGTGGTGGGCGACGACGGCTGCTTCACCGGGGAGGTGGAGTACTACGCGTACGGTCCGACGAAGGCCGAGGCGATCAAGGAGCTGGCCGAGTCCGAGGGCTACGACCTCTCCCGCTGCTACGCGTACAGCGATTCGGCCACCGACCTTCCGATGCTTCAGTCCGTCGGCAACCCGCACGCCGTGAACCCCGACCGCGCACTGCGCCGCGAGGCACTCGCGCGCGGGTGGCCGATTCTCGACTTCCATCGCCCCGTTCGGCTCAAGCAGCGGCTTCCATCCCTCTCCGTACCGCCGCGCCCCGCCCTTGTCGCGGCCGCGGCCATAGGAGCCGCCGCGGCCACCGCGGGCCTCGTCTGGTACGCGAGCCGACGCCGCTCCGCGCTCGCCTGAACCGCGTTTCCCGGGTAACGCGCACCTCGTTCGACACTCGTTCGACACACCGCTGTCCGTTTGTCACCGTTTTGCGAGCAAAAGTAAAGAACTGCAGCCAGGCCTTCCGCTTGGTTAAGTCCTGGAGTACAAAGGACTCAACGGCCCGCGAGACCAAGGACATCCGCGAGGATCACCTTTAATACGCATTTGGCCCACGGACCGAGCATGAACACTGGGCACCCACGCGACGTCGACCCGTCGATTACGGGCCAGCCGCACCAGGTGACGGGCAAAGCTCCCCGGCCTGATGGGCAACATATCGAGGACGCTTGGTAACCCGGTGAACATGCCAGCGGCGGTACGAATCCTCGTACCGCCGCAACTCTTATGGGCCCCCGCGTGGGGCCTTTTTCGCGCCCCACGGCTATGGGCCGCCTTACCGACACCCCACGCGCGTGCTTACGCCGCGCCGCGCTGCAGCGCCTCACAAACGGCCGTCGACTCGCGCGCCCCGAGCTCGATCGCCTTGCCGCAGTGGGCGATCCAGGCAGCCATGCCTTCGGGGGTGCCGGAGACGTAGCCGTCGAGCGCCGCCAGATAGGCCGCGCGGCCCAGTTCGGCGTGGCCGACCTCGGCCGGGCAGACGGACTTCGGGTCGAGGCCGCTGCCGACCAGGACGATGCGCTCGGCCGTGCGCGCGATCAGGCCGTTGTGGGAGGTGAAGGGGCGCAGCGCGACGAGCTCGCCATGCACGACGGCGGCCGTCACCAGCGCGGGCGCCGAACCGCCGGCGATGATCAGCTCGGACAGCCCCTCCAGCCGGCCGTGCACCTCCTCCGCGCTCGGCAACGGCAGCTCGACCAGCGGCTCGTCGACCGGCTCGGCCCCCTTACGCGGCCGTCCGACCTGGTCGTCGTTGCTCGCCGCCGCCACCAGGTGCAGCCGCGCCAGCACCCGAAGCGGCGACTGCCGCCAGATGGACAGCAGTTGACCCGCCTCGGCCGTCAGCCTCAGGGTCGCGCCCATGACGCGTGCCTCGTCGTCACCGCTGAAGTCGGTACGCCGACGCACCTCTTCGAGCGCCCAGTCGGCCCCGGACAGCGCCGCGGAGCCGCGGGCGCCGCGCAGGGCCGCCTCGGAGGTGATCTCGTTGCTGCGGCGCCGCATGATCCGGTGCCCGTACACGCGGTCCACAGCCTTGCGCACGGACTCCACGGACTCCGGCACTCCGGGCAGTGAACCGAGGGCCGCGAGCGGATCGGCGGCCGCGCCTGTCGTACTCATGAGTACGACACTACGCACCCCGGGCCCCCACCCCACGATCGAGTGGCCTTCTTCACGCACGCCTGCCACATACAGCTATCGCGAGACTACCCTTGGTGAACATGAAAATTGCTTTCGTCGGGAAGGGCGGCAGCGGCAAGACGACCCTGTCCTCCCTGTTCATCCGCCACCTGGCCGCCGCCGGGGTGCCCGTCGTCGCCGTCGACGCCGACATCAACCAGCACCTGGGAGCCGCACTCGGCCTCGACGACGCGGAGGCCGCCGCGCTGCCCGCGATGGGCGAGCGGCTGTCGCTCATCAAGGACTACCTGCGTGGCTCCAATCCGCGCATCGACTCCACTCGGACGATGATCAAGACGACGCCGCCCGGGGAGGGGTCGCGGCTGCTGCGGGTCCGGGAGAACAATCCGGTGTACGACGCCTGCGCCCGGCCGGTGGAACTCGACGGCGGCGCCGTCCGTTTGATGGTCACCGGCCCCTTCACGGACTCCGATCTGGGGGTCGCCTGCTACCACTCCAAGACGGGGGCGGTGGAGCTGTTCCTGAACCACCTGGTGGACGGCTCCGAGGAGTACATCGTCGTCGACATGACGGCGGGGTCCGACTCCTTCGCCTCCGGCATGTTCACCCGCTTCGACATCACGTTCCTCGTCGCCGAGCCGACCCGGAAGGGGGTCTCCGTCTATCGCCAGTACAAGGAGTACGCCCGGGACTTCGGCGTCATCCTGAAGGTCGTCGGCAACAAGGTGCAGGGCCAGGACGACCTCGACTTCCTCCGCGCCGAGGTCGGGGACGACCTGCTGGTCACCGTCGGGCACTCGGACTGGGTGCGCTCCATGGAAAAGGGCCGACCGCCCCGGTTCGAGTTCCTGGAGGAGGCGAACCAGCTCGCCCTGCGCCGGCTGCGCACGGCCGTGGACGCGACCTACGAGCTGCGGGACTGGGAGCGTTACACCCGCCAGATGGTGCACTTCCATCTGAAGAACGCCCAGTCCTGGGGAAACGAGCGCACCGGGGCCGACCTGGCGGCGCAGATCGACCCCGGGTTCGTACTCGGTGAGAGCGCCCTGGCCCTGCCTGAGGACAACTGCCGTCTGACTCCTACGGCTTGACCGCCGGCGCCCCGGGCACTCCCTTCGGGGCCGGGGCGGGGGGAGCCGACAGGAAGGACGCCCAGCCCTGCTTCGGGGCCTCGCCAACCTCCAGAGTGCGCAGCTTCTTCAAGGTCGCCGGGTCCTGGGCGTCCAGCCAGTCGGCGAGCTGGCGGAAGGAGACGCAGCGCACGTCCGGCTTGTTGCACACGGCCTCGACGACGTCCTCGACAGCACGCATATAGGTGCCGCCGTTCCAGGACTCGAAGTGGTTGCCGATGATCAGGGGCGCACGGTTGCCGTCGTAGGCCCGGTAGAAGCCCTTGAGCAGGCCGTCCCGCATCTGGTCGCCCCAGAAGTCATGCTTGGCGGGATCGCCCTGCGTCGTGGTGCCCGACTGGTTGACCATGAAGTTGTAGTCCATGGTGAGCTGCTCGTAGGAGTGCCCGGGGAAGGGCACGAGCTGCATCGACAGGTCCCAGAGGCCCGCCTTCTTCGTGGGCCAGACCTGATTGTTGACGCCGCTGGAGTCATAGCGGAAGCCCAGCTCACCCGCGGCCTTGAGGAAGTTCTTCCGGCCTTCCAGACAGGGCGTTCGGGCGCCGATGAGCTCCTTGTCGTAGTCGAAGGGCAGGGGGGCCGCCCTCGTCATGCCGGTGGTGGTCTTCCAGGACTTCACGAACTTCTTCGCCTGGGTGATCTCGTCCTTCCATTCCTCCACCGACCATTCGCCGACTCCGCCGCCGCTGCCGCAGAAGTGACCGTTGAAGTGGGTGCCGATCTCGTTGCCTTCGAGCCACGCGAGGCGTAGCTGCTTCACGGTGTCGGCGATGCCCTCCTCGTCGTTGAAGCCGATGTCGGAGCGGCCCGGTGAGTGCTGGGGCGGCCGGTACAGATCGCGTTTGTGGCTCGGCAGCATGTACACGCCGCTGAGGAAGTACGTCATCGTCGCGTTGTTCGCCTTGGCGACCGCGCGGAAGTGGGAGAACAGCTTCTGGCTGTCCTCGCCGGCACCGTCCCAGGAGAACACCACGAACTGCGGCGGCTTCTGACCGGGCTGCAACCGCTCGGGTCTGGGCAGATGCGGCTGTGCTCCGGTGTACGCGGTGGACCCGTCGCCGATCAGACGCACCACGCTCTGCGGCGCGGGTGCCGCCGGCTTCGCCTTCTGTGGTCCGGGCACCCCCTCCCGGGCATCGGTGCCGGTCGAGCAACCGGCGAGCGGTGCGGCACAGACCACGGCGACCGCGGTGCCCGCAGCGATCCTGTGCGCCGGTGCGATCCGCCGCGTCGCGGCGGCCCTGTGCGTCGCGGCGATCCTGCGGGGGGCGGCGTTCCTGCGGGTGGCGGCCATGTTCCGTCCACCTTCTTCCTTCTCTCGGGTGCCGACAGCGCCGCCAAGGTCGCATGGGACCCAGAAGGAATTAGTACGACAAGCCGACTAATCGGCTACTTCACTCTTCGGGGGGATTTATTAGTCCATTTGCTCGGAAAAACTATTCCGTCCCTTTACTCTGCATTACGGTCTGTTTACCGACTGTTGATGCATCCCGCCGCTGCATGCCGTGCCCACACGGCCGCGACCCGACCCCTCGCCCGAGAAGCGGGGGACCACCAGATCCGCGACCGCGCTGCCCCGGAGGAGACGGGAAACCATGTCAGCCTTCGTTCCCACCCGAGCCGACGAACCGAGTCGAGAGAAGCGCATCCACGAACCCCACAGCCCACCGCCGACCCGGCCCCGCCGACCCCGCATCGAGGGCGCCGACCTGTCGGCCTCGATCGCGGTCTTCCTGATCGCACTCCCCCTGTCCCTGGGCATCGCCCTCGCCACCGGCGCACCCCTCCAGGCCGGCCTCGTCGCGGCCGCCGTCGGAGGACTCGTCGTCGGCTACCTCGGCGGCACCCCGCTCCAGGTCAGCGGCCCCGCCGCCGGCCTCACGGTCGTCACCGCCGAACTCATCCAGCAATACGGATGGCGTACGACCTGCGCCATCACCGTCCTCGCGGGCCTCGCCCAGCTCGGCCTCGGCCTCGTGCGCGTGGCACGCGGCGCGCTCGCCGTCAGCCCCGCCATCGTGCACGGCATGCTCGCCGGCATCGGCGTCACCATCGCCGTGGCCCAGCTGCACATCGTCCTCGGCGGCACCCCGCACAGCTCGGTCCTCGACAACATGCGCGGACTGCCCGCCCAGTTGGCCGGTGTCCACTCGGCCGCGCTGTCGGTGAGCGCGCTGACCCTGACCCTGCTGCTGCTCTGGCCCCGGCTGCCCGGCCGCACCGGCCGACTCCTGCGCAAGGCGCCGGCCCCACTCGTCGCCGTCGCCGGAGCCACTACGACCGCGTCGCTCACCGGACTCAGCCTGCCCAAGGTCGACCTGCCGTCGTGGAGCAGCCACGCACTGGTCGCGTTTCCCGAAGGCCCGGCGCTCGGCCTCGTCGCCGCCGTGCTGACCATCACGCTGGTGTGCAGCGTGCAGTCGCTGCTCGGCGCGGTCGCCGTGGACAAGCTCGTCGCCACCCGACCAGAGCTCTCCGCCCGCGTCGGACGCTCCGACCTGGACCGTGAGCTGCTCGGACAGGGCGCCGCCAATGTCGTCTCCGGCATGCTCGGCGGGCTGCCCGTCGCCGGGGTGGCCGTACGCAGTTCCGCGAATGTGCAAGCCGGTGCCGTGAGCCGGAACTCCACGATGCTGCACGGCGTTCTCGTAGTAGTCGCCGCGCTGCTGATGGTCCCGATCCTGGAGCTCATCCCGCTCGCCTCGCTCGCCGCCCTGGTGATGGCCGTCGGCATCCAGATGGTGTCCCTGCACCACATCCGCACGGTGACCCGCCACCGAGAAGTGCTGGTGTACGCCATCACCACCCTCGGCGTGGTGTTCTTCGGCGTCCTGGAGGGCGTGACGCTGGGGATCGCCATGGCCGTCGCCGTCGCCCTGCACCGCCTCACCCGCACCCGGATCACGCATGACGAGAAGGAGGGAGTCCATCACGTACGTGTACGAGGCCAGTTGACGTTCCTCGCAGTGCCGCGGCTCAGCCGGGCCCTGCATCTCGTACCCCAAGGCGCCCACGCCGTCGTGGAGTTGGACGGGTCGTTCATGGACCACGCGGCGTACGAGTCACTGCAGGACTGGCAGAACACGCAGACCGCCCACGGCGGCACCGTCGAGCTGATCGGCCGCAGGTCCGGGGTCCGGATCGGCGAGCCGACAGGGCCGGTCGGCCTCCATCTCGACGGGGGGACGGTCACGGCCGATGCGGCCGACTGCCGTTGCCACCCCTGGACGGCTTGGCGCAATCACCAGTGCGAGATCCCGGAGTCCGTCGCATCCGGCGACGGTCGCCCCGGGGCAACGCACGCGACCAGCTCCGACGCCACCGACACGGCCGACAGGGCTCACAGGGCCGACGCCCCTTGCGCCGCCGACGCTTCCGACGGCACCGGTGAGCTCGACACGGCCGGCGGCTCTGGCGGAACCAGCGGTACCGAAGGTCCCACCGGGCCCGGCCGGCTCGGCGAGAACTCTGCCGACGGGACCGCCGGCACTGACGGGAGCCGGCCGAGCGCCCATCAACTGGCCCGGGGCATCAGCGCGTTCCAGCGCAACACCGCACCCCTGGTGCGGGGTGAGCTGGCGCGGCTGGCGCGTGAGGGGCAGCAGCCTGCCCAGCTGTTCCTCACCTGCGCGGACTCCCGCCTGGTCACGTCGATGATCACCTCCAGTGGTCCCGGCGACCTGTTCGTGGTGCGCAACGTGGGCAACCTCGTTCCGCTGCCCGGCCAGGAGAGCGGGGACGACTCGGTGGCGGCCGCGATCGAGTACGCGGTGGACGTCCTGGAGGTGCGGTCCATCACGGTGTGCGGGCACTCCGGATGCGGGGCCATGCAGGCACTGCTCAGCTCCGAGCCGGACGACACGCAGACCCCGCTCAGGAGGTGGCTGCGTCACGGGCAGCCGAGCCTGGAGCGGATGTCCGACGAGAGCCGGCCGTGGGCCAGGCTCGCCGGGCGCGCACCGGCCGACACGGTCGAGCAGCTCTGCCTGACCAATGTGGTCCAGCAGCTGGAACATCTGCGCGCCCACGAGTCCGTGGGCCGGGCCCTGCGGGAGGGGGCGCTGGAGCTGCACGGGATGTACTTCCACGTGGGCGAGGCGCAGGCGTATCTGCTCACCGAGGAGAGTGGGGACGACGACGTGTTCGATCACGTGGGAGTGGCGGACCTGTCGGCATGATGCGGGGAGGATGAACGCGGCCCCGTTCGGCGCGGGGCCGCGCTTCACATGGGAGCCGCGCCCCACCGGAGCCGCGTTCCCATGTGGACCGCATTTCCGGGGGGCCGCGTCTCACCTGGCACGGGCCGGAGTGTGAAAGGGATTACAGACCTGAACCGCGTCCGTGCGGCGTCCGTGGGAACGGATGACCCCGGCGCCGAGAACACCACCGAGCCCACCCCTCGCCGACAGGTCTAAACCAATTTTCGTCGACCCTTGTCATCGGGCCCCCGGGTCTGATGAGCTGTGGCCTGGGACACAACGGACACCCTGGGAAAGGGAGATGTCGTGAGCAACGAAAGCCTGGCCAACCTGCTGAAGGAAGAGCGCAGGTTCGCACCCCCCGCCGACCTGGCCTCCGACGCCAACGTCACGGCGGAGGCGTATGAGCAGGCCAAGGCTGACAGGCTCGGCTTCTGGGCCGAGCAGGCCCGTCGGCTGACCTGGGCCAAGGAGCCGACGGAGACGCTGGACTGGTCGAACCCGCCGTTCGCGAAGTGGTTCAAGGACGGCGAACTCAACGTCGCGTACAACTGCGTGGACCGGCATGTGGAGGCCGGGCACGGCGACCGGGTCGCCATCCACTTCGAGGGCGAGCCCGGCGACAGCCGCGCCCTCACTTACGCCGAGCTCAAGGACGAGGTCTCCAAGGCCGCCAACGCCCTGCTGGAGCTGGGGGTTCAGAAGGGCGACCGGGTCGCCGTCTATATGCCGATGATCCCCGAGACGGCGGTCGCGATGCTGGCCTGCGCCCGTATCGGCGCCGCGCACTCCGTCGTCTTCGGCGGCTTCTCGGCGGACGCCCTCGCCACCCGGATCCAGGACGCGGACGCCAAGGTCGTCATCACCTCCGACGGCGGCTACCGGCGCGGCAAGCCGTCCGCGCTCAAGCCGGCCGTCGACGAGGCGATCGGCAAGGTGGACAACGTCGAGCACGTCCTCGTCGTACGGCGCACCGGCCAGGACGTCGCCTGGGACGACAGCCGTGACGTCTGGTGGCACGAGATCGTCGAGCGGCAGTCCACCGAGCACACCCCCGAGGCCTTCAACGCCGAGCAGCCGCTCTTCATCCTCTACACGTCCGGCACGACGGGTAAGCCGAAGGGCATCCTGCACACCTCCGGCGGCTACCTCACCCAGACCGCGTACACCCACCACGCCGTCTTCGACCTCAAGCCGGAGACGGATGTCTACTGGTGCACCGCCGACGTCGGCTGGGTCACCGGACACTCGTACATCGTGTACGGGCCGCTGGCGAACGGCGCGACGCAGGTCATGTACGAGGGGACGCCGGACACGCCGCACCAGGGCC
Organism: Streptomyces sp. V4I8; assembly: GCF_041261225.1. Lineage (GTDB taxonomy): Bacteria > Actinomycetota > Actinomycetes > Streptomycetales > Streptomycetaceae > Streptomyces. Next base: position 5,713,672 of record NZ_JBGCCN010000001.1, on the reverse strand, counting down.
GCTTCTGGGAGATCGTGCAGAAGTACGGGGTGACCATCCTGTACACGGCGCCGACCGCCATCCGTACGTTCATGAAGTGGGGCGACGACATCCCCGCGAAGTTCGACCTCAGCAGCCTGCGCGTGCTGGGTTCCGTGGGTGAGCCGATCAACCCCGAGGCGTGGATCTGGTACCGCAAGCACATCGGCGCGGACATCACGCCGATCGTGGACACCTGGTGGCAGACCGAGACCGGCGCGATGATGATCTCGCCGCTGCCGGGGGTCACCGCGACCAAGCCCGGTTCCGCGCAGACGCCGCTGCCCGGCATCGCCGCGACCGTCGTCGACGACGAGGCGAACGAGGTGCCCAACGGCGGTGGCGGCTACCTGGTCCTGACCGAGCCGTGGCCGTCGATGCTGCGCACGATCTGGGGCGACGACCAGCGGTTCCTCGACACGTACTGGTCGCGCTTCGAGGGCAAGTACTTCGCCGGTGACGGGGCGAAGAAGGACGACGACGGCGACATCTGGCTCCTCGGGCGCGTCGACGACGTCATGCTCGTGTCGGGCCACAACATCTCCACCACCGAGGTCGAGTCCGCCCTCGTCTCCCACCCCTCCGTCGCCGAGGCGGCCGTCGTCGGTGCCGCCGACGAGACGACCGGACAGGCCATCGTCGCCTTCGTGATCCTGCGCGGTACGGCGAACGCCGAGGACGAGGGCCTGGTCAACGACCTGCGCAACCACGTCGGCGCGACCCTCGGCCCGATCGCCAAGCCGAAGCGGATCCTGCCGGTGGCCGAGCTGCCCAAGACCCGCTCCGGCAAGATCATGCGCCGGCTGCTGCGCGACGTCGCCGAGAACCGCCAGCTCGGTGATGTGACGACGCTGACCGACTCGACCGTCATGGACCTCATCCAGGCCAAGCTCCCGGCGGCGCCGAGCGAGGACTGAGTACGGCCGGCTGAGCGCGGCTGACACCTGAGCACGGCCGACGACTGAGTACGTCCACCGAGGGCACCCGGCGACAAGCGCGCCGGGTGCCCTTCGCGTCCGTACGGTACGTACCGTGGAGATCGACGGATGCACTCCAGCGCACCCTTAGGTAAACTAACCAAAACAGTCTCAACCTCAGGTGCGCCGGGAAGTCTGGTCGGCATGTGTTCCGTCCTGCCCACCGACCGGAGGTCTCCCCGTGGCCGCGCCTCGCACCCCCGCCCCCGTCCGCAAGGTCTTCGGACGGCTGTCCCTCCCTGAGCGGAACTTCGTCGCGGAGGCGCTGCGTACCGAGACCGTCGGCGGGGTGCTGCTGCTCGTGGCCGCGATCACCGCGCTGGTCTGGGCGAACGTCCCCGCGCTGCACGACAGCTACGAAAGCGTCGGCCAATACCACCTCGGCCCCGAGGCCCTCGGGCTGAGTCTGTCCGTCGAGCACTGGGCCGCCGACGGGCTCCTCGCGATCTTCTTCTTCGTCGCCGGCATCGAGCTCAAGCGTGAGCTGGTGGCCGGCGATCTCAAGGATCCCAAGGCGGCCGTACTGCCGGTCGTCGCCGCGCTGTGCGGGATGGCGGTGCCCGCGCTCGTCTACACGCTGACCAATGTCACCGGGCACGGCTCGTCGGCGGGCTGGGCGGTCCCGACCGCCACGGACATCGCCTTCGCGCTCGCCGTGCTCGCCGTCATCGGCACCTCCCTGCCGAGCGCGCTGCGCGCCTTCCTGCTCACCCTCGCCGTCGTCGACGACCTCTTCGCGATCCTGATCATCGCGATCTTCTTCACCGAGCAGATCAACTTCGCCGCGCTCGGCGGTGCCGTGGCCGGGCTGGCCGTCTTCTGGCTGCTGCTCAGGAAGGGCGTACGCGGGTGGTACGTCTACGTCCCGCTCGCCCTCGTCATCTGGGGGCTGATGTACAACAGCGGCGTCCACGCCACCATCGCGGGCGTGGCGATGGGTCTGATGCTGCGCTGCACCCGGCGCGAGGGCGAGGAGCACTCGCCCGGCGAGCGCATCGAGCATCTCGTACGTCCCCTGTCGGCAGGGCTGGCCGTGCCGCTGTTCGCGCTGTTCAGCGCCGGCGTGGCCGTCTCCGGCGACGCGCTCGGCGATGTCTTCACCCAGCCTGAGACGCTCGGTGTCGTCCTCGGGCTGGTCGTCGGCAAGACGATCGGCATCTTCGGGGGCACCTGGCTGACGGCACGTTTCACCAGGGCTTCGCTCAGCGACGACCTGGAGTGGGCCGACGTGTTCGCCGTCGCGACCCTCGCCGGCATCGGCTTCACCGTCTCGCTGCTCATCGGCGAGCTCGCCTTCGTGGGTGACGCGGCGCTGACCGACGAGGTCAAGGCGGCCGTACTCATGGGCTCGCTCACCGCGGCGATCCTGGCGACGGTGCTGCTGAAGATACGGAACGCCAAGTACCGCCGCTTGTGGGAGGACGAGGAGCGCGACGAGGACGCCGACGGCATTCCGGACATCTACGAAGAGGACGAGCCGGAGTACCACCTGCGGATGGCCGCCATCCACGACCGCAAGGCCGCCGAGCACCGCCGTATCGCCGAGGAGAAGGCCGCAGCACGCCACACGCTTGCCGAAGTGGCGGGCGGGGCAGGCGAGGAGGAGCATCGTCGGGCATGATCTGACGGGACGGTACAAAAGACGGAACCGTACGCAGTCAGGCAGAAGACGGAACCGTATCTACGAGGGAGACCGCGATGAGCGCACCCGACGGCAGCCCGGTCGGCGCCGAACGCAGCATCGGCCAGCTGTTCGCCACGGCGACGACCGAGATGTCGGCGCTGGTGCACGACGAGATCGCGCTGGCGAAAGCTCAGCTCAAGCAGGACGTCAAGCGCGGCGCGACGAGCGGCGGCGCGTTCACGGTGGCCGGCGCGGTGCTGGTGTTCTCCCTGCCGATGCTGAACTTCGCCCTCGCGTACGGGATTCGGACCTGGAGCGACTGGAACCTCGCGATCTGCTTCCTGCTGTCGTTCGCGGCGAATGTCCTCGTCGCCGTCGTCCTCGCGCTGATCGGGGTCGCGTTCGCCAAGAAGGCCAAGAAGAGCAAGGGCCCGCAGAAGGTCGCCGCCTCGGTGAAGGAGACGGCGGGCGTCCTGCAGAAGGCCAAGCCGCATCCGCGTCCGGCCCCGGCGACGACACCGGAGCTGGAGGACCGGGCGCCCGCGGCCATCGAGGCTGTGGCACGCTCGTCGTCATGACGGATCCCGCCACCCCCTCGGCGCAACCTGCCTCGATCGTACGACTGGATGGTCCCTGGACACACAGGGACGTGGCCGCCAATGGTGCGCGCTTCCACATCGCGGAGATGGGCGACGGCCCACTGGTGCTGCTCCTGCATGGCTTCCCCCAGTTCTGGTGGGCCTGGCGGCACCAGCTCGTCGCCCTCTCCGACGCGGGCTTCCGGGCCGTGGCGATGGACCTCAGGGGCGTCGGCGGCAGCGACCGCACCCCGCGTGGTTACGACCCGGCCAACCTCGCCCTCGACATCACCGGCGTGATCCGCTCACTCGGCGAGCCCGACGCCGCGCTGGTCGGCCACGACCTGGGCGGATACCTGGCGTGGACGGCGGCCGTGATGCGCCCCAAGCTGGTCCGCCGGCTCGCGGTCGCGTCCATGCCGCACCCGCGGCGCTGGCGCTCGGCGATGCTCTCGGACGTCAAGCAGACCAGTGCGGGTTCCTACATCTGGGGGTTTCAGCGGCCCTGGGTCCCCGAGCGGCAGCTGACCGCCGACGACGGGGCACTGGTCGCCCGGCTGGTCCGGGACTGGTCGGGTCCGCGCCTGCCCGACGACGAGGCGGTGGAGATGTACCGCCGTGCGATCTGCATCCCGTCGACGGCGCACTGCTCCATCGAGCCGTACCGCTGGATGGTGCGCTCGCTGGCCCGCCCCGACGGCATCCAGTTCAACCGCCGCATGAAGCGTCCGGTGCGCGTGCCAACCCTCCACCTGCACGGCTCACTCGACCCCGTGATGCGCACCCGCAGCGCGGCCGGATCCGGCGAGTACGTCGAAGCGCCGTACCGCTGGCGGCTGTTCGACGGACTCGGCCACTTCCCCCACGAGGAAGACCCGGTCGCTTTCTCCACCGAACTGATCAACTGGCTGAAAGATCCCGAACCCGATCGGTGACCGCGCCGATGCGCCCGGTATCCGGAACTGAACAGGTGTCCTACGAACAGCCAATTGCCCGGCGCATAGGCCAATTGGGGGCCGTGGGGGCGGTTATCGACCTTGGGGCAGGGGCAGACGTCGGGGTATGGGCTGGACGCACGACTACAGTGACGCAGCACGCAATCGACGCTCGGCCGGCGGGCTGAGCTCCCACCAGCGAGGCAGCGCCTCGCAGATGCCGGGCTCGGACCTAACGGGCTCGGACCTAAAGGTGGGCATTCCGCGCATTCTGCGCCGCCGGGCCCGCTGGGTCTCGGTGCGCCTGCGCCACCCGCGCGGCTGACCTCGACCGACCGTCAGAGCGCGCAGCTGTCGCTGTCCACCTGCTGGTTGGCGGTACGCCCCTTGACGATGTCCTCCTGGATCTCGTCCGCGGTGAGCGCGTAACCGGTCTCGGCGTCATCGAGGGACTTGGCGAAGACCACGCCGTACACCTTGCCCTGGGGCGTGAGCAGCGGACCGCCGGAGTTGCCCTGGCGGACGGTCGCGTACAGCGAGTAGACATCACGGCGCACCGTGCCCCGGTGGTAGATGTCGGGGCCGTTGGCCGGCAGGCGCCCGCGCACGCGCGCGGCACGCACGTCGTACGCCCCGTTCTCCGGGAAGCCGGCGATGATCGCGCTGTCGCCGCTCTCGGCGTCGGTGGCGGTGAACTGCAGTGCGGGCGCGTCCAGGTCGGGCACGTCGAGTACGGCGATGTCGCGCTCCCAGTCATAGAGGACGACCGTCGCGTCGTACCTCTTGCCCTCGCCGCCGATCTGGACGGTGGGTTCGTCGACGCCGCCGACGACATGCGCGTTGGTCATGACGCGGCGTTCGGCGAAGACGAAGCCGGTGCCCTCCAGGACCTTGCCGCAACTCGGCGCCGTACCCATCACCTTGACGATGGATCGCTGGGCTCGGGTGGCGACCGGGCTGTTGGCCAGGGCGGGGTCGGGCGGCTGGACCTCGTTGATCGGCTCGTTCGAGAACGGGCTGAAGACCTGCGGGAAGCCGTTCTGCGCCAGCACGGAGGAGAAGTCCGCGAACCAGGTGTCGGCCTGGTCGGGCAACGCCCGCGAGACGCCGAGCAACACCTTGGAGTTACGGACCTCCTTGCCGAGCGTCGGCAGCGTCGTCCCGGCGAGGGCGGAGCCGATCAGCCAGGCCACGAGGAGCATCGCGACGACGTTGACGAGGGCGCCGCCGGTGGCGTCCAGGGCGCGGGCCGGGGACCAGGTGATGTACCGGCGCAGCTTGTTGCCGAGGTGGGTGGTCAGGGCCTGGCCGACGGAGGCGCAGACGATGACGACAACGACCGCGACGACGGCGGCGGTCGTGCTCACCTCGGCGTTGTCGGTCAGCGCGTCCCAGATGACCGGGAGGAGGTACACGGCCACGAGACCGCCACCGAGGAAGCCGATCACCGACAGGATGCCGACGACGAAGCCCTGGCGGTAGCCCACGATCGCGAACCACACGGCGGCGACCAGCAACAGGATGTCCAGCACGTTCACCGCTTCAGGCCTCGCCTCTTCACTCTCCGGTCCCACCAGCTCGGCCGGGCGTCCGGGGGTTGACCCCCGGGAAAACACAGCACGGCAGACACCCTGTCATGACCGCCAGTCGAGCGGGACCTGCTTCTGGCGGTCCCAAGGCCGCTCCCAACCCGAGAAATGGAGGAGGCGGTCGATGATTCCCGCCGTAAAGCCCCACACCAGGGCCGATTCGACCAGAAATGCCGGGCCTCGGTGGCCGCTGGGGTGGACGGTCGTGGCGCGGTTGTCCGGATTCGTGAGATCCGCCACGGGGACGGTGAAGACGCGGGCCGTCTCGTTGGGATCGACGACGTCGACCGGGCTCGGCTCGCGCCACCAGCCCAGCACGGGCGTGACGACGAAGCCGCTGACCGGGATGTACAGCCGGGGCAGGACGCCGAAGAGCTGAACGCCGCTCGGGTCGAGCCCGGTCTCTTCCTCGGCTTCACGGAGTGCGGCCCGCAGCGGCCCGTCGGCCTGCGGGTCGCCGTCCTCGGGGTCGAGGGCACCGCCCGGGAACGAGGGCTGCCCGGCATGGGAACGCAGCGAGCTGGCCCGCTCCATCAGCAGCAGCTCGGGCCCGCACTCACCCTCACCGAAGAGAATCAGTACGGCGGACTGCCGCCCCGCGCCGTTCTCCGGCGGCAGGAACCGGCTCAGCTGCACCGGCTCGACCGTCTCGACCACCCGCACCACCGGGTCCAGCCAGTCCGGCAGCCCGTCCTTGCTCAGCATCACCGGCCCGTCCTGCGTGTCACTCGCCCGCGTCATCGCCACCCCCGTCGTCCTGCCGAGTCCAACGCCCGACGGCACCTAGATCGTTCCGACCGACCCGTACGACCGCACGCAGACCGACGCACGACCCAAGCCGGCATGGCCCCACAGCCACACGGCGACACCCCGCACAGCACCCTCCGCCTCGCCCAGTCACCCGGCCGCCCTCAACGGCGGCGCCGGCTTGCCTCCGGCGTCGAGATAGGACTGCGGAGGATTGAGGCGCTGCCCCGGAAAGCCGCCCTTCTCGTACTTCAGAAGGTTCTTCGCCTTCTCCGGGTCCGTCTCGCCCTCGCCGTAGGCCGGACAGAGCGGCGCTATGGGGCAGGCACCGCACGCGGGCTTGCGGGCGTGGCAGATGCGGCGGCCGTGCCAGATCACATGGTGCGAGAGGTCCGTCCACTCGCTCTTGGGGAACAGCGCGCCGATCTCCGCCTCGATCTTGTCGGGGTCCGTCTGCTCGGTCCACTGCCAGCGCCGCACGAGCCGCTGGAAGTGCGTGTCCACGGTGATGCCTGGACGCCCGAAGGCGTTGCCGAGCACCACGAAGGCCGTCTTGCGACCGACGCCGGGCAGCTTCACCAGGTCTTCGAGCCGCCCCGGGACCTCCCCGCCATGGTTCTCCACCAGCGCTTTCGACAGGCCCATGACGGACTTGGTCTTGGCCCGGAAAAACCCGCACGGACGGAGGATCTCCTCGACCTCCTCCGGATTGGCGACGGCCAGATCCTCGGGAGTGGGGTACTTGGCGAAGAGCGCGGGCGTCGTCTGGTTGACGCGCAGGTCGGTGGTCTGGGCGGACAGAACCGTGGCGACCAGGAGCTGGAACGAGTTGGCGAAGTCCAGTTCGGGGTGGGCGTACGGGTAGACCTCGGCGAGCTCACGGTTAATACGCCGCGCACGACGAACGAGAGCGGTACGGGACTCGGCCGCAGGGGGCTTCGCGGCGACCGTCCTGACGGAAGAGGCGCCCTTGACCGCGACACTGCCATCCTCGGGAGCGATGGCGGGTTTCTTGCCGATCCCCTTCTTGGCGATCCCCTTCTTGGCGATCCCCTTCTTGGCGGTCACCTTCTTCGCGGTCGCCGCGCGCTTCGCAGGGGCGGCCTTCTTGGCCGTCGCCTTCTTGGCAGCCGCCGACGTCGTAGTGGTCGCCGATTTCTTCACCGCAGCCGACTTCTTCACCGCCGCTTTCTCGCCACCTGCCACCACACCACCCGGAGCCTTACTAGCCCCTTTTGCCGTTTTCCTTCCGCCGCCGGGGTCCTGTTCGCCCACAGCGGAATCGCGACGTACAACCACCCGCCCAGCCCCCTTGGCCTGTGCTCTCACCGGCGATTTGGACACCCGGCCAGCCTAAAGCCCGGCACCGACATCCGCCCCGGCCCCTGAAGATCAGCCCCCAATTGGACCCCTGCCGCTTACCTCGGGACACCTGTGCGGCATCCTTGTGACAGATCACACTGTTTGGACCGTCCGGCAAAATGGGGAACACGGACCCCTGGTACGCAGGGGAAAGATCCCCTGAGCAGGTCGACAAGGAGAGAACTCGTGGACGACCCTCTGCGGCGCAATCCGCTCTTCGCGGCTCTCGACGACGAGCAGTCCGCGGAACTGCGCGCCTCGATGAGTGAGGTGACCCTCGCACGTGGCGACTCCCTGTTCCACGAGGGCGACCCGGGCGACCGGCTTTACGTCGTCACCGAGGGCAAGGTCAAGCTCCACCGCACGTCCCCCGACGGCCGCGAGAACATGCTCGCCGTGGTCGGCCCCGGCGAGCTCATCGGCGAACTGTCCCTCTTCGACCCGGGCCCGCGCACGGCGACGGCCACCGCGCTGACCGAGGTCAAGCTGCTGGGCCTGGGCCACGGCGACCTCCAGCCCTGGCTGAACGCGCGCCCCGAGGTCGCCACGGCACTGCTGCGCGCCGTCGCCCGCCGACTGCGCCGCACCAACGACGCCATGTCCGACCTCGTCTTCTCGGACGTCCCCGGCCGCGTGGCCCGCGCGCTCCTGGACCTCTCCCGCCGCTTCGGCGTGCAGTCCGAAGAGGGCATCCACGTCGTGCACGACCTGACGCAGGAGGAGCTGGCACAGCTGGTCGGCGCGTCGCGCGAGACGGTCAACAAGGCGCTGGCCGACTTCGCGCAGCGCGGATGGCTTCGCCTGGAGGCCCGCGCGGTCATCCTGCTGGACGTGGAGCGCCTCGCCAAGCGCTCGCGCTAGCCCAGCCACAAGCGACGGGGCCCCACCTCACCACGAGGAGGGGCCCCGTCGTATGTGCCCAGAGGCCGCGGCCTCCACGGCCCGACAGCCGCGTACGGCGGCAAGGGGACGCGTCGGGGGGGTGTCCGCCCGCAGAGTCCGGTGTCAAGAAACGGCACCTCCCGGCAGTACGCCAGCCACCGGACCGAGGACGGACACCCCCCGACGCGTCCCCGACCCCCCACCCACCCACACCCGCTACACGCACCCCCACCGGACACCAACAGGCCGCCGCAGACCCCTCAGGAGCGCGGGGCTGTGTCGAATGTGCGGCTACCGCCGCGTGGGCGCGACCAGAGCCCCCACCCACCGCAACAGGCCGCCGCAGGCACCCCCCACCCAACCGCCGGAGGCAATTGGCCCCCCTCGAACATCCGCGCACCAGGAGATAGCCTCCGCCCATGGCAAACGGGCAGTGGTACCCAGCGGAGTGGCCGGACCGCATCCGCGCGCTCGCGGACGGGACGCTCACCCCTGTCGTCCCGAAACGCGCGGCCACCGTCATGCTGCTCAGAGACGCCGGACCCGACACCGGCCCCGCCGTGCACATGCTGCGCCGCCGTGCCTCCATGGCCTTCGCGGGCGGGGCGTACGCCTACCCCGGCGGCGGCGTCGATCCGCGCGACGAGCAGCCGATCCGCTGGGCGGGCCCCACGCGCGCGTGGTGGGCGCAGCGGCTGGGCGTCGACGAGGCGGCGGCCCAGGCGATCGTCTGCGCGGCCGTGCGCGAGACGTACGAGGAGGCGGGCGTCCTGCTCGCCGGCCCCACCCACGCCTCCGTCGTAGGCGACACCACCGGCGAGGACTGGGAGGCGGACCGCGCCGCCCTGGTCGCCCGGGACGTGTCGTTCGCCGAGTTCCTGGACCGCCGGGGCCTGGCCCTCCGCTCCGACCTCCTCGGCGCCTGGACCCGCTGGATCACCCCGGAGTTCGAACCCCGCCGCTACGACACGTGGTTCTTCGTCGCCGCCCTCCCTGAGGGCCAGCGCACCCGCAACGCCTCCACCGAGGCCGACCGTACGGTGTGGATCCGCCCCGCGGACGCCGCCGCCTCGTACGACAAGGGCGAGCTCCTGATGATGCCGCCCACCATCGCGACACTGCGCCAGCTGACCCCGTACGACAGCGCCGCCCGCGCCCTGGCGGCAGCCCCCGACCGCGACCTCACGCCCGTCCTGGCGCAGGCCCGCCTCGAAGACGGCGAGATCGTGCTCTCCTGGCCAGGACACGACGAGTTCACCAAGCACATCCCGACCGGCGGAGCCCCCGCATGACCGCGCCCGCAGCGCCCGCAGCACAGGCAGCACCCGCACTGCCCGCGCTGCCCGCAGCACCCGCACCGCCCCCAGCTCTGGAAGGCCCCCTCGTATGACGGACGCAGCAGCCCTCCCCGGACAGCCGCGAGGCGGGTTGGTCCACTCCGGCCCCGCCACCCCCCGCGCCGTCAACGTCCTCGCGCCCAACCCTTCCGCGATGACCCTGGACGGCACCAACTCCTGGCTCCTCTCGGAACCGGACTCCGACCTGGCCGTCGTGGTCGACCCCGGCCCGCTGGACGAGGGACACCTGCGCAACATCGTCGCGATGGCCGAGAAGTCCGGAAAGCGAGTCGCCCTGACCCTGCTCACCCACGGCCACCCGGACCACGCCGGGGGCGCCGCACGCTTCGCCGAACTGACCGGCACGCGCGTGCGTGCCCTCGACCCGGCGCTGCGGCTCGGCGACGAAGGGCTCGCCGCCGGGGACGTGGTGCGCGTCGGCGGGCTGGAACTGCGCGTCGTACCGACGCCCGGCCACACCGCCGACTCCCTCTGCTTCCACCTCCCGGCCGACCAGGCCGTCCTGACCGGCGACACGATCCTGGGCCGCGGTACGACGGTCGTGGCGCACCCCGACGGCCGCCTGGGCGACTACCTGGACTCGCTGCGGCGGCTCAGGTCCCTCACGGTCGACGACGGCGTCCACACCGTCCTCCCGGGCCACGGCCCCGTCCTGGAGGACGCCCAGGGCGCCGTCGAGTTCTACCTCGCCCACCGCGCCCACCGCCTCGCCCAGGTCGAGACGGCCGTCGAGGACGGCTACGGCACACCGGCCGAGGTGGTCGCCCATGTGTACGCGGACGTGGACCGCTCCCTGTGGCCGGCGGCCGAACTGTCGGTACGGGCGCAGCTGGACTACCTGGAGGAGCACGGGCTCATCTAGCCGATGTTCAGCCTGCCCGGTCCTCGCCGGACAGGCTGCTGCGACACGACAGCCGGCCTCTGACGCGACCGGCACCCAACGGCGCGACCACCGAAGGCCTACGCCCCCGTCAGCTCCACCTGAACCTCGACCTCCACCGGCGCGTCCAGCGGAAGCACGGCCACGCCCACCGCGCTGCGCGCGTGGACGCCCTTGTCGCCGAGGACCTCCGCGAGGAGCTCGCTCGCGCCGTTGATGACTCCGGGCTGGCCCGTGAAGTCGGACGCCGAGGCCACGAAGCCCACGACCTTCACCACGCGCGCGATGCGGTCCAGGTCGCCCGCCACCGACTTCACGGCTGCGAGGGCGTTCAGCGCGCAGATACGGGCGAGTTCCTTGGCCTCCTCGGGGGTGACCTCCGCGCCCACCTTGCCGATGACCGGAAGCTTGCCCTCCACCATGGGGAGCTGGCCGGCGGTGTAGACGTACACGCCCGACTGCACGGCCGGCTGGTACGCGGCCAGCGGAGGCACGACCTCCGGAAGCGTCAGGCCCAGCTCGGCGAGCTTCGCCTCGACGGCGCTCACGCCTGCTTCTCCCGCTTCAGGTAGGCCACGAGCTGCTCGGGGTTGTTCGGCCCGGGCACGACCTGGACGAGCTCCCAGCCGTCCTCGCCCCAGGTGTCCAGAATCTGCTTCGTGGCGTGGACGAGCAGCGGCACGGTTGCGTATTCCCACTTGGTCATGTGGCCGACTTTATCCGTTGCCCGGAGGGGGCCATGCGGCCGACCACGCCCAAGTTATCCACAGGCCGCCGCGTGACTCGCGCGGCGACTGGTTAGGCTCGAAGACGTGAGCAGGCTCCAGGTCGTCAGCGGCAAGGGCGGGACCGGAAAGACCACGGTCGCCGCCGCGCTCGCGCTCGCCCTCGCCACGGAGGGGAAGCGGACGCTTCTCGTCGAGGTCGAGGGCAGGCAGGGCATCGCGCAGCTCTTCGAGACAGAGGCGCTGCCTTATGAGGAGCGGAAGATCGCCGTCGCTCCTGGGGGCGGGGAGGTGTATGCCCTCGCCATCGACCCCGAACTGGCCCTTCTGGACTATCTCCAGATGTTCTACAAGATGGGCGGCGCGGGCCGGGCCCTGAAAAAGCTCGGCGCCATCGACTTCGCCACCACCATCGCACCGGGGCTGAGAGACGTACTTCTCACCGGCAAGGCCTGCGAGGCCGTGCGGCGGAAGGACAAGGCCGGGCGGTTCGTCTACGACTGTGTCGTCATGGACGCGCCGCCCACCGGGCGCATCACCCGCTTCCTCAACGTCAACGACGAGGTCGCCGGGCTCGCCAGGATCGGCCCGATACACAATCAGGCGCAGGCCGTGATGCGGGTGCTGAAGTCGTCCGAGACGGCCGTGCACCTGGTGACGCTGCTGGAGGAGATGCCCGTCCAGGAGACCGCGGACGGGATCGCCGAGCTGCGGTCGGCGCGGCTGCCGGTGGGTCGGGTCATCGTGAACATGGTGCGGCCCGAGGTGTTGGACGCGGCGGATCTGGAACTCGTCCGCAGTGTGCCGCGCGCGGCCGTGGCCAAGTCGCTGTCCTCGGCCGGGCTCGGCGGGGCGCGGCGCGGCGGGAACGCCGAGCGGCTGGTGGACCCGCTGCTGACGCAGGCCGACGAGTACGCCGAGCGATACGCGCTGGAGCACGAGCAGCGCGGGGTCCTGGACGAGTTGGGGCTAACGGTGCACGAACTGCCGCTGTTCGCCGAGGGCATGGATTTGGCGGGCCTGTACGAACTCGCGGGCCGGCTGCGGGAACAGGGCCTGTCATGAGTCCGTTGACAGGTCGGGAGCCGTACGCGGTACGTCGGAAGCAGGGGATGTCATGAGTCGTCCGGAAGCGGCCCACGCGCACGACGCCGCCCGCTACACCCCCCCTCACCTCTCCCCCGTGCGCGTGCTCGACCTCGACCCGGTGCTCGACGACCCGAAGACCCGCATCGTGGTGTGCTGCGGCTCGGGCGGTGTCGGCAAGACCACGACCGCGGCGGCGCTGGGGCTGCGGGCCGCCGAGCGGGGGCGCAAGGTGGTCGTGCTGACCATCGACCCGGCCCGCCGCCTCGCCCAGTCGATGGGCATCGACTCGCTGGACAACACCCCGCGCCGGGTGAAGGGCGTCGACGGCGACGGCGAGCTGCACGCGATGATGCTCGACATGAAGCGCACCTTCGACGAGATCGTCGAGGCGCACGCGGACCCCGAGCGGGCGTCCGCGATTCTGGGCAACCCCTTCTACCAGTCGCTCTCGGCGGGCTTCGCGGGCACGCAGGAGTACATGGCGATGGAGAAACTGGGCCAGCTGCGGGCCAGGGACGAGTGGGACCTCATCGTCGTCGACACACCGCCGTCCCGCTCGGCGCTGGACTTCCTGGACGCGCCCAAGCGGCTCGGCTCGTTCCTGGACGGCAAGCTGATCCGCGTCCTGCTGGCCCCGGCGAAGGTCGGCGGGCGCGCGGGGATGAAGTTCCTGAACGTCGGCATGTCGATGATGACGGGCGCACTGGGCAAGCTGCTCGGCGGTCAGCTGCTGAAGGACGTGCAGACCTTCGTGGCCGCGATGGACTCGATGTTCGGCGGGTTCCGCACGCGCGCGGACGCGACGTACAAGCTGCTTCAGGCGCCCGGGACGGCGTTCCTGGTGGTGGCGGCGCCGGAGCGGGACGCGCTGCGGGAGGCCGCGTACTTTGTGGAGCGACTGGCCGCCGAGGACATGCCGCTGGCCGGTCTGGTGCTCAACCGGGTCCACGGCAGCGGCGCCGACCGGCTGTCCGCCGAGCGCGCGCTCGCCGCCGCGGAAAATCTTGAAGAGCCCCGCATTGTGGATCAGGAGGGCGGGAAAGCTGGACTTCGTAACTCCCCCGACACGTACGACAGTTCAGAATCGGCCGCTTCCGAAGCACCGGCTCCTGACGCAGGCTCCCCCGCCGCCACGGACATGGAGCGCACCGCGGCCACGGACGAGTCGTCGTCCGTCGACCCGCAGTCCGTCACCCCGCATGTGGAGCGGTCCGTCGACCAACTCACCGCAGGCCTGTTGAGGCTGCACGCCGACCGTATGCGGCTGCTCTCCCGCGAGCAGCGCACGCGTGACCGCTTCACCGCGCTGCACCCCGAGGTGGCGGTCGCCGAAGTGGCCGCGCTGCCCGGCGATGTGCATGACCTCGCGGGGCTGCGGGACATCGGAAACCGGCTCGCGGCCCATCGGCCGGAGCTGCCTGACCCCGCGGTCGATGCGTGAGGGCCTGAGCGTGCGGACCTGGGGGAGTCCCATGGGACCGCCCGAGGGAGGCCCGTGGATCTGCCCGTCCGGATCGGCTCAGGAGAAGACCTCTCGGCCCCCTCAGCTCACCGCCGCGAAGTCCTCGTACACCTGGTCGTCGTCGAGCGGCAGGATGCCGGCCCCCCGCTCGTACTCCGTACGCGCCGTCTCCAGCAGCCGGCGCCAGGAAGTCACGGTGGGCCGCCTGCGCAGCAGTGCGCGGCGCTCCCGCTCCGTCATTCCTCCCCACACGCCGAACTCGACGCGGTTGTCCAGCGCGTCCGCCAGGCACTCCGTGCGCACCGGGCATCCGGTGCACACCGCCTTGGCCCTGTTCTGCGCTGCTCCCTGAACGAACAGTTCATCCGGATCGGTAGTGCGGCAGGCCGCCTGCGCACTCCAGTCGACTACCCAGCCCATACCGGCGCCGTCCTCTCCCGAATCGAGGCTCCCCCACGGCGGCAGCGGCATATTCACCGCCGCCAGTTGAGGACGTTACGGAAGGTGGGCACAGCGCAACACCCCCTTCGGGCCCAATCTTGAATGGCCCGAACGGACTATGCGTAAGCGGCAGATCACCCGGGGGAGTGAGCTGGCGACATACGTGACCTTCCCAGCAAACCGGGACAGTTCTGTTGAGTCACAACGGACGCCGGATGACACACAAGGCGGATTCGGACACGCGCCCACCAGAAAAGTGGGGAACCTCCGCAACGATTCGGGGTCGCCGGACGTATTGATACGTGGCCGCACTGCTGTGACAGTTGAGAGCAGCTTAGGCCAAGGCCTGCACGCCTGTCCGGGAAATGCGAAGGTGGACGGCTGACTTTGCCGTGCCGTGGCCTACGTCGGCTCGACCTGCCCTTCGCGTGCCCCACACGGTCGGCCCTCGGTTCGCTCATCTCTACGGTTTAGGCTGCCCCCATGCCAAAGAAGCGCTCGGGCGGTGGTCTGTCGCCAACGCAGCAGGCCGCCAAGTTCCTCGGTGTCAGTGTGCTCGCGGGAGCCGTGCTGGCCGGTATCGCACTGCCCGCCGTCGGCGCGCTGGGGCTCGCCGCCAAGGGTTCGGTCGAGAGTTTCGACGAACTCCCGGCCAACCTCAAGACGCCACCGCTGAGCCAGCGCACCACGATCCTCGACGCCAAGGGCGGCACGATCGCCACGGTCTACTCCCGTGACCGTACGGTGGTCGACCTCAAGGACGTCTCGCCGTACATGCAGAAGGCGATCGTCGCGATCGAGGACGCGCGCTTCTACCAGCACGGCGCGGTCGACCTGAAGGGTGTCCTGCGCGCCCTCAACCGCAACGCCCAGAGCGGCGGAGTCAGCGAGGGCGCGTCCACGCTGACCCAGCAGTACGTGAAGAACGTCTTCGTCGAGGAAGCCGGCAACGACGCCACGAAGGTCGCGCAGGCCACCCAGCAGACCCTCGGCCGCAAGATCAAGGAGCTGAAGTACGCGATCCAGGTCGAGGAGGAGCTCGGCAAGAAGAAGATCCTCGAGAACTACCTGAACATCACGTTCTTCGGCCAGCAGGCGTACGGCGTCGAGGCCGCCGCCCAGCGCTACTTCTCCAAGTCCGCCAAGGACCTCAAGCTGCAGGACGCCGCGCTGCTCGCCGGCATCGTCCAGTCGCCCAGCCGCTACGACCCGGTCAACGACGAGGCCGAGGCCACCAAGCGGCGCAACATCGTCCTGCAGCGTATGGCCGACCTCGGCGACGTCTCCCAGGCGGAGGCCGACAAGGCCAAGGAGGCGCCGCTGGGCCTGAAGGTGAGCAAGCCCAAGAACGGCTGCATCACCGCGGTCAAGGGCGCCAGTTTCTTCTGCAAGTACGTCGAGAAGGTCTTCCTCAGCGACCCGGTCTTCGGCAAGAACCGCGAGGCCCGCGCCAAGATCTGGAACCAGGGCGGCCTGACCATCACGACGACCCTCGACCCGCAGGCCCAGGAGTCGGTCCAGGCCTCGCTCAAGGACCACGTCTACCAGGACGACAAGGTCGCCGCCGCGACCACCCTCGTCGAGCCCGGCACCGGCAAGATCCTCGGCATGGGCCAGTCGAAGCCGTACGGCTACGGCAAGAACGAGACCGAGCTCAACTACTCGGTCGACTCGGCGTACGGCGGCTCCAACTTCGGCTTCCCGACCGGTTCGACGTTCAAGCCGTTCGTCGCGGCGGCCGCGCTGGAGGAGGGCCGGCCGCCGACGCAGGAGTACTCGTCGCCGTACGAGATGGCGTACCCGAGCCCGGTGCAGACGTGTGACAGCACGCCGTGGACCAACCGGAACAACGAGAAGCTGGAGAACGAGAGCGAGTCGGAGCACGGCCCCTACCGTCTGAAGAAGGCGATGGAGCTGTCGGTCAACACCTACTTCGTGCAGATGATCGCCGACATCGGCCTGTGCCCCGTGGTCAACATCACCGACAAGCTCCAGGTCCGCCAGGGCAACGGCGACAAGCTCCCCGAGCGCCCGGCCATCGCCCTCGGCTCCGTCGGCCTCTCCCCGCTGACGATGGCGAGCGCCTACGCCGCCTTCGCCTCCCGCGGCATGTACTGCACGCCGGTCGCCATCGAGTCGATCTCGCAGAAGGTCGGCGGCCGGCAGAAGTCCCTGGAGGTGCCGAAGTCGACCTGCTCGCGCGCGATGTCCGAGCAGACCGCGGACACCATCAACAACCTGCTGCAGGGCGTGGTCGACTCCGGTACGGGCAAGGAGGCCGGTCTCACCGACCGCGACAGCGCCGGTAAGACGGGTACGACGGACGAGCGCCGCAACGCCTGGTTCGTCGGCTACACGCCGAACCTCTCGGGCGCCGTCTGGGTCGGCAGCGCCACCCAGAAGGTCAAGATGCGCAACATCTACATCGGCGGCGTGTACAACGACCTGGTCTACGGCGGCCGCGTCCCCGGCCCGATCTGGCGCGACGCCATGATCGGCGCCCTCGATGGCAAGCCCGTCGAGAACTTCACCCGCGTCCACATCCCGGACGACGAGGACCGGGGCCGGGGTGACGACGACGGCGACGACAACGGCGGCGACGACGGGAACAACGGCGACGACGGGGGCCTCATCGGCGGCCTGATCGGCGGCGGGGACACCGGTGGGAACAACGGCGGCACGGACGGCGGTACGGTCCCGGCGCCGACGTTCTCGATCCCCGAGGGCTGGTGGCAGGGCCAGTCGAACGGGAACGGCAACGGCGGGCGCGGCTGAGGCGACGGCCCGTCGGCCCGAGGGCCCATGACAGGGCGACGGCCCCTGTCCCTCCGTACCTTTCGTACGAGGGGCAGGGGCCGTTGCCTATGGGGCTGCGTCGCCCACGGGTCCGCCTTGCCCGGGACCGCTACGTGAGCGTCAGCCCGCCAGCAGCTTCTTGACCGCCGCGGCGACCCGGCCGCCCTCGGCCAGACCCGCGACCTTCGGGTTCACGATCTTCATGACGGCACCCATGGCCCGCGGGCCCTCGGCGCCGGCCGCCTTGGCCTCCTCGACGGCCTGGGCGACGATCTGGTTCAGCTCGTCGTCGCTCAGCTGCTTCGGCAGGTACGTGGCGAGGATCTCGCCCTCCGCCTTCTCCCGCTCGGCCTGCTCGGCGCGACCACCCTGCGCGAAGGCATCGGCCGCCTCACGGCGCTTCTTCGCCTCGCGGGTGATCACCTTCTGCACCTCGTCGTCGGAGAGCTCGCGCTTCTCCTTGCCCGCGACCTCCTCCTTGGTGATCGCGGCGAGCGTCAGCCGGAGCGTCGAGGAGCGCAGCTCGTCGCGCTCCTTGATCGCGCCGTTGAGGTCTTCCTGCAGCTTCGACTTGAGCGTGGTCATGAGGTTGATTGTCGCAGGTGCGGGGTGCGGAACGCCCGTTGATTTCAAGGGGCGTGCGTGGAGGGGCAGGGAACTGCCGACACGGGGCACTCCCCCGGTCTGACACGATGGTCGTATGCGCGCGCGATATGGAGTACCCCTGGGAATCACGGCGGTTGGCGCCGCCGGTCTGCTGTACTCGGCGGGATTCGAGGCCCGTTCCTTCCGCCTGCGACGGGTGACGATCCCCGTCCTTCCCGCAGGCATGCACCCGCTGCGCGTGCTCCAGGTCTCCGACATCCACATGGTCGGCGGTCAGCGCAAGAAGCAGCGCTGGCTGCGCTCGCTGGCCGGCCTGCGCCCCGACTTCGTGATCAACACCGGCGACAACCTCTCCGACCCGGAGGGCGTCCCGGAGGTACTGGACGCGCTGGGCCCGTTGATGGAGTTCCCGGGCGCGTACGTCTTCGGCTCGAACGACTACTACGGCCCGAAGCTGCGCAACCCGGCCCGCTACCTGCTGGAGAAGACGCAGGGCCGCCACGGCCTGAACGGCAACCCGCCCGCCGTCGGCGCGATCCACAACCCCTGGGAGGACCTGCGCGACGGCTTCGACGCCGCGGGCTGGCTCAACCTGACGAACACACGCGGGACGCTGAAGGTCGAGGGCGTGTCGGTGGAGCTCACCGGCCTGGACGACCCGCACATCAAGAGGGACCGCTACGAGCAGGTGGCGGGCGGCCCGTCCGGCGCGGCCGACTTCGCGATGGGCGTGGTCCACGCGCCGTACCTGCGCGTCCTGGACGCGTACACGGCCGACGACTACCCCTTGGTCCTGGCCGGCCACACCCACGGCGGCCAGCTCTGCATCCCCTTCTACGGCGCCCTGGTCACCAACTGCGACCTGGACACGGACCGCGTGAAGGGCCTGTCGACGCACACGGCGGAGGGCCGTACGTCGTACTTGCACGTCTCGGCGGGCTGCGGCACGAACCGCTACACGCCGTTCCGGTTCGCGTGTCCGCCGGAGGCGACGTTGCTGACGCTGGTGGGGCGGGAGTAGTCGGCAGACATCGGTGGGGCAGGAGTAGTCGCAGACGCCGGTGGGGCGGGGCGGCGGGGGGAGACGGCGGGGCCGATCCGGGGCATGCGGGCGGATTGCCGGCGCCTCACCCACACAGCCCACCCATATCGCCCGTTTTGCCCACCCTGCTTAGCGTGAGGGCATGACCGCCCCGATACCCAGGGACATCCCGGACCTCCCCGCGATACCGGGCATCCCCGCGCTGCTGCCCTCCCACGTCCCCGCCACGGCGGTGGTGGCCCCGGCACGCCGCCCCCTGGCCGCCACGTGCCGCATGCTGATCGCCCTGGCCGCGGCCGCGGCGGTGACCATCGAACTGATCCTCGGCAGCCCCCCGCGCACCCTGAGCCACTTCGCGATCCAGAGCAACATCCTGCTGGCCGTGGTCTTCACCCTCTCGGCCCGCCGCGCCTGGACCGCCCGCCACCCCCTCCCCTCGTCACTGACGGGCGCCACCCTGCTCTACGTGATCGTCACGGGCCTCACCTACCACGTACTCCTGGCCAACGAGACGAGCCCGTACATGCTGCCCGGCGTCCTCACGGGCGAGGCCACCGGCCCCACAGGCTGGCACGCGATCACCACCCAGGTCCTGCACACGGCGACGCCCATCGCGGCCCTGCTGGACTGGCTGCTCCTGACGGCCCCGGGCCAACTGCGCCTCCGCCCGACAGCGACCTGGATGCTCTACCCCCTCACCTACCTGGCCTTCACCCTCATCCGAGGCGAACTGCTCCTCCCCGGCACGCCGGCCCGCTACCTCTACCCCTTCCTCGACGTGGCCCAGCACGGCTACCGGAGCATCCTGGCCAACGCCCTCCTCATCGGCCTCGCCACCTACGCCCTGGCCATCCTCCTCGTGGCCCTCGACCACGCCCGCCCCAACGCGACCCGCCGCCGCGTCCACCACCGCGCGAAAACCGGATTTCGTCTCAAGCCACCGGTGGGCTAAAGTAAACGTCGTCGCCGCGAGAAGCAGTGACATCGGGGTGTAGCGCAGCTTGGCAGCGCGCTTCGTTCGGGACGAAGAGGTCGTGGGTTCAAATCCCGCCACCCCGACAGCTGGAACACCAGGTCAGGCCCGGTGCTGAGAAATCAGTACCGGGCCTGACGTGTTCCTCGGAGGCGCTCTGGAGAAATCCTGGAGAAGATCTTGGAATTCGTCCCCAGACCAGCGCCCTAGCGACGAGCCTTGAGGAACGCATCCAGAGCGGGCACGGGCGGGCCAGAACTCATTGCCCGACGCGCTGCCAACGCCTCCTCCCACATCCCAGTGAGCGCCTGCCGCATCCCTGCCGTGATGTGGTCACAGCCCGACTGAACGGAACCGTCCTCATGACCCGGGCGGTATGACAAAGTCGGCCTTCCAGACCACAACCGGGTCCGGAAGGCCGACCTCACGCGAGGCCCCGAATCACCAACAACGTAGGACTGTGGGGGCAGATCCCGCGCGAGTTGTGAGCCAGGGTTACCAGCCTGTCATCACGGCGCCGAGCGGCAGCGGCGCGGCCAACAGCACGAGCGCCTTCACGCCCTGCGGTTCGCGGTCACTTCTCGCGGTCAGGCGGCAGACCACAAAGGCTGCGACTATGCCCAGCGGGAACAGGATCGGGACGGATTCCGGCAGCCCACTGCGGGTCCCGCCCACATACGCCGCCGCCCACGAACCCGCGAGCCCGACCAGCACGGTGAAGAACACCTTTCCCGCGCTGAACCACTCACGCTCCATGAGCTCGGCCAGCTCACCGAAACGAGCCCCGTCACGGCGACGGCGCGTGGCAGCGACAGCGAAGGCGACCAGCAAGGCGGTTCCGGCGCCGAAGAATGCCCAGCGCAGGACAGTTGCCAGGATGTCCATGGTTGATGCACCAGCCTTTCGTCTGCGGTTTCGCTACCAGCAGTTCTTGATGACGCCGTCGATGCCGAGGATCTCCGCAGCGATGCCACCGAGACCGGAACCGGCCTCTTCGAAGACCTCCATGATCCCCTTCTTGAAGGTCTTGCCCGCCTTCTTCTTGGATCGGATCTTGTCGACGACCTTCTTGATGCCGCCGAGCTTGTCGATCGCCTTCTTCATCTTGTAGATCTTGGCGATGGCGAAGATGCTGGAACCGATGGCGAGCAGGATGCCGCGTGCGCAGCCGCCCGCGTTGAACGACCGCTTGCTGTTGGACTCGGCTATGCGCTCGTTGAGCCACTGCTTGGTGGCCTCGTCGCCCTGGGCCAACACCTCGTCGGGTATCTCGGTGACGAGGTTCAGTGCTTCCTCGATGCCGGTCAGGACCTGGTCCTCTGTGCCGATGCCGTCCATCGAGTCGGCATCAGAGGTGAGGGGCGGAGGACGCGGCGGCCCGGGAGCGCGGCTGTGCCTCGGCTGCGTGAGCAGTGGCGGTGGTGGTGAAGACGGCGGCGGCGAGTCCGGCCATCACCATGGCTCGGCGACGGAGCGGAGCGCCGGTCCGGGAGCTGATGAAAGCAGACATGCTGAGGTTCCCCCTCTAAGTGAAACTGTTGGCACACTCCGGGCGCGTACAACCGATCGCCCTGGTCAGGGGCGAGTTGGCACCGGGAGCGTTGTGATCATCACGGAGTCGGACGGCACAGCTCAAGACAACTGAGGATCATCTGAGGTACCCGGCACGGACGCTCACGCCTCAACGCCCTCCCGCCCTGATCGCCCGCACCCTCAGCGTGTGGCCCTTCCATGTCCACGACCTGATCCGCGCCGCCATTCGCAACGCGGACGACAGCAGTGACGACCGGTGGTCGGAGCAGGACTGGAAGCGCACGGCCCAGCGTGCCTTGCGTGCCCTGGAATCACAGTGGCGCCAGGACCTCCGACGCGACCGCACGGTCCTGGTCGGCTGTCTGCAGCAAGGGCTACTCATCGCACGGGACTTCCGTCTCGATCTCGGCTGGCTCGCTGATGCCGCATTCCAGTACGTGGGAGATTCCATCTGGGAACCGCTGGCACTTCCTGCCGCCGACGACACGTCGTCGGGCGGCCTGCAGACTGCCGCGGATGCCCTGGTGGAGACGCTCAGCGCCATCGCCCGCCGCCAGCACGAGCACCGTGAGCGTACGGCCAGGCGGCTCTCGGCCGTCCTGGCGTCGGGGCTGCTCCCCGACGAGCTGGTCGAACTGGGCACGTATTACCTGGCGAAGGCCCAGCGAGACCTCGGGCTGACCGAGGATTCACGCCGTGGCATGCAGCGCGTTGCTTCCGCCGGCGGTCGGCTCGCCTCCGCCGCTCGGCGCGGCTTGGCACACCTGAGCCGATTGTCTGGAGACTTCCCGACGGCGGTCGAAGCCGCAGGAAGGCTGGGCTGGGAGGGGCGGCAGCATCGGGTACTGGGAGACGTGTGGTCGGTGCAAGGTGACATGGAGCGGTCGGTAGCCGCGTACCTGGCAGCGCGGAGCGAAGCCGAGGAGCACGGCGTGGTCGGCGAGACCGCCATGGTGCAGGCGCATCTCGCCTTTGCTGTCTCCTTCGCCGACCCACTTCGGGCCGCTGACGAACTCGACCTGGCGGAGCGGCTGCTGTCCCACCTCAGCCTGCGCTCCAGCGAGATGACCACTCGCACTGCCGCGCTCGTGCGCGATGCCGGGTTCGCCGCCGACCTGCCCGACCGGGCAGCCGTACTGCTCGCCGAAATCGGCGTCTCCGGCATTTCCTACGCCGCGCCCAAGCTGCACCTGGCACTGTGCTTCCACCACGCCGTCCTCGACGCTCAGGACGCGCTCGCCACCGCGATCAGCAAGCACGTCATAGCGCTCGCCGGCCGCCCGCTCATCGGACCTCAACCGGGTGCCCGTCCCGTCGCGGCGGTCCACCGCTCCTGGCACGCCTGCCAGGTCTTCCACGGCAGCCCACGCCCCGCCACGACCGTCTGATCGCCGAGCGTCGATCACGTGACCCACTGGTAAGGAGTGCGATACCAAGAGTATGGTCTCTTGTATGGCGACGAAGAAGGTAACGGTGACGATTCCCGAGGATCTCCTGGACGAGATCCGCGCGGACGCGGCCGAGCGGGGCCTGTCGGCGTACGTCGCCGAAGCGCTGCGCTTCAAACGCGACCGGGACCGGCTCGCGGAACTGGTCGACTGGCTGCAGGAAGAACACGGCCCCGTCACCGAGGACGAGCATGCGGCAGCGCTCGACGAGCTGGAGGAACTCGACGCCGAACACGAGCGGCGTCGAACCACCGGAGAGCACAACGCCGGAGAGGCTGCGTGAAGAAGCGAGCCGGTGAGCACGGACAGCGGCCACTCCGTGTCTTCGTATTGGACTGTGAAGCCCTGTCCCTTGCGGTACGCGGCGACCGGAAGATGATCGCCTGGCTCGACCTGGCGGCACGCGGGGAAGCCGAAGTGGTGACGTCCCCGATGACACTGGTCGAGGCGTACGACGGCAGAACGACCGAGCAGCGCTGGGACTGGGTACTGTCCCGGCTCCAGGTCGTCGACATCGGGAAGGACGAGGCCCGCCAGGCACGCCGACTCCTGGCCGACGCCAAGTTGCACGGCCACAAGTACGCGATCGACGCCGTGCTCGCCGTCATCGCGCGACAGCAGAAGGGACAGGTCACCGTCTTCACCTCGGACGTCGACGACCTGGAGAAACTGGTTTCGGACACGATCGTCGTCAAGAAGGTGTGACCCGACCCGCCCCCCTCCAGCGCCCGCATCCACGCTGGTGAGCACCCGCGAGCCATCGCGTACTTTGCCCGGACCACATCGGCAGTCTCCGACGCCAGGCAGCGGACGGCGAATAGAGTGGCCGTCTCGACTTCCTGGCACTGATGGGCCGGTGGATTCTCTTCGGGTCACAGGGCTGACTCTCCAGCACCATCCAGGCCGCAGCACCCTTGGGAGCCATCTGGGAGCCGCCCTGCTCCCGAAGCCCCTTCCACGCCACCCGAGACCAACCGGGACCACCCCCCTGACCTGCGCAAACACAATCCAGGCAGGAAAGATCATTAACCGAGTGAGCCCGTGATCCGCCAGGGCTGTGACCAGACAGGTTCGCCGGGGTGGTGTCTGTGGGCCCCGCACTCGGTTGGATGTCCGGCACGAATGCTTCCGCGACAACAACGAGCGTTTTGCTGGTGATAGTTGGTGCCGCCGTAGGTCTCATCCCCACGTACCTGATGGAGAGGAGAAAGGAGCGGCACGCCCTGGCAGTGCGTTGGGACGCCCCGCTCTACGACCTGTGCAAGGAATGTGCCGCCTCGGCGCGACAGTTCGTTCATCTGGTCCGCCGCCTTGACCGGGTCCCGGACCGGGAAGAGCAGCGCAACAAGATCGACAGTGAACACGTCCGGCTCCGGTCCGTGGTGCAGCAGCTGCGCATCCTGGGAACGGCGGAGCTCCAGCAGGCGGCCAGGGAGGTCGAGCACCATGCCTGGTGGGTGCGCACCGTGCACGAGGGTCGTCCGGACGAACTCAGCGACCATTACGGTGGCCGTTCGGCGGAGGAGAGGCTGAGAGACGCGATGCACAGATTGTTCGTGGCCGCGCGTCGCCAGCTCGGTGTCCGGGACCCCGACACCGTGGTCTCGGACGATCCGATCGACCCCAGACGCCCGGCTTCCTGACCTCGTCGTGGGCGGGAATGGGGGACCACTCGCATCCGTCTGATCCCCCCAACCGAGTAGCCCCGGGCTCAGGCGCCAAGCCCCTCGTGTTCGTCGTCCTGGGCGGCGAAGATCACGTCCGCGATCGCCAATCGGTGCCGTCGCTCATCATGACCAGCCGGGAGCTTGCCGCCGAGATGCGGCGCCGCTACGCCGTAGAACCTGCGGCGCAGGACTACCTCCGCCGGCTCCACTCAGCCGGCTCCACTCGTTGGCGCAGGAGAAGCCCGGATTCATGCCCCGGTGGGTTCAGGCCGGACAAGTATCAGGCCGGGGCTTTGACCCCGGCCTGTTCCTTTGCCCGGAACAGCAGTCAGCCACCCCATTGTCCTCCGCTGGTCGGAGCCGGGATCACCGGTCGCGGAGCACCTCCGGGCGGCCTAGGCTGAGATCAAGGGGCCCTCGAGTGAAGGGAACCTTGAGATGCATTTCGTCCTGATCGCGACCCACACTCCGGAAGTCTGTCCGACCTCCAACGCGACAACGCGCGACCTGATGCTGCAGACCGCCCCTGACATCCCGAACCTGGCTCAGAAGGCAGGCGTCGAGATCGTGGCCGGCCCCTTCGTCAACCGTGAACACACGATTGTCATGGTCGTACAGTCCGACAAGGTCGAGAACGTCGACCGCTTGCTGATGGAGTCTCGCCTCCCCCACTGGAACCGCGTCCGCGTGCTGCCGTCGCTGACCATGGAGGAAGGACTCACCGACATCGAAGCGCAGACGCCGATCTTCTGACCCACCCCGCTCAGGCACGCGACCGGTCCTTCGATGCGGGCGCCGAGATGCGCCGTCACCCTGCCGCCATCAGTGCGGACGAACGCTGTCGGCCTCGCCTTTCGCCCTCTTCAGGCCGCGTGCCTCCGTCTTGTGTACCGCTCTGACCGCTCGGAGGTCGTGGGTTTCAAATTCCGCCACCCCGACAGTGACGTACCAGATCAGGGGCCTGATCCAGTGAATGGATCAGGCCCCTGAGTGGTTTCTGGGGGATCGTGTCGATGGGCATGGGTCAGGACGCCTCCAGCCGCGCCGACGAAGCCCGCTCTCACGCCACCCTGACATTCGTCAGGGACCGTCGGTGCCGTTCCCTGCCTAGTGTTCGAGGCGTCTTCCAGGCCCCGCCCGCATCGCGGGGTGTCCTTCGCTGTCAGGGAGAGACGGCTTTATGCGTCTGCTTCGTTCCTCGCTCGCCACGGCTGCCGTTCTGGGTGCGGTTGCCGGTGGAGTCGTGTTCGTTCAGCCCGCGCAGCCGGCGGTGGCCGCGGCTGCTGACTGTGAGGGGGGTGTGCGGGGGTTCCGGGATCATCCGGACAACGCCGAGGGTGATACCGACAAACCGCGGAGCTTCAACCTCGGCGATGTCCGTTTCACGCTGGAGAAGGGCGTGTACGTCGGCCAGCAGATCGCCTTCGGGAAGATCAGCGGGCAGACCCGGCCCGGTGACAACGTCTGGATGGACTGGCGGGCGAACGGCTGGGACCACGACAACGCCGTGTCGCCCTGGCTGCAGTGCGGGCCCTTCACCGTCCGGTCCGCCGGGCAGAGCCTGACCACGCCGTTCCGGCGCACCAGCACCGACCCGCAGTACAACTTCCGGGTCTGCGGCTCGCGGGCGGTGGACGGAGTGGTCCGTTGCTCCGACTGGTGGTAGAGCCCGCCCCCGCTCCCCCGAACCCGTACGTCCGGCAATCCTCACCGCTCTACGCGAAAGGCATGACCATGCGCAGGCTCCTCCGCGGCGCCGCCGCGCTCGCCCTCACCACCGCCGCCGTGCTGACCGGCGCCAGCCAGGCCCAGGCCGAAGGCGGCACGTGGGACGGCTGCCCGTACGGCGCCGTCTGCATCTACCCCCAGAACGTGACGCCCTCTCAGAGCCCGTACCCGAGCCACATCTTCTACTCCTACGGGTTCCACCCCATCTACAACCAGTACGGCAACCACTGGATCCTCAACAACCAGTACGACGGCGCCCTCGTCGAGCTGTGCAAGTCCATCAACACGGACTGCCACGAGTCCATCCCCCCGCAGGAGGGCTGGTACGTCGACCTCACGCCGATCAACTCGCTCCACCTCAGGGAGCACTACCAGTGAGACGCCGGCTTCTCGCGACCGCCGCCGCGCTGCTGCTCGTCGGCGGCGTGGCGGGGTCCGCCGCCGCCGACGCCCCGGCGCTGCGGCCGCCGCAGGCCGCGCCCGCGGCCGTCCAGGTGCCGACCGGCGTCACCGCCGGGGCCGCCGTGTTCGACCGGCAGAGCGGCACCTTCACCGAGCAACTCGACACGAGCACCCGCTTCCGGTCCGCCTCCGTCGTCAAACTGCTGCTGGCGCTGGACTTCCTGTGGAACCGGGGCCCCGACTACACGGTGCCCGCCGCCGACCGGGCCCTGCTGGAGCCGATGCTGCGCAGCAGCTACGACGACGCGGCCGACCACTACTGGGTGAAGAACGGCGAGGCGGCGATCATCACCCGCATGGCCGGGCGTCTCGGTCTGAAGGACACGGCACCGCCGCCCACCGGCTACGAGGGCTACTGGGGTTACACCTCGCTCTCGGCCCGGGACACCGTGACGATCTACCGCTACCTCCTGGACTCGGCGCCCGGCCCCGTGCGCGACTTCGTGATGGGCAACCTGCGCCAGTCCACGCGATGCGCCTCGGACCACTTCGACCAGCACTTCGGCATCGCCGGGGCGTTCGAGAAGCCGTGGGCGGTCAAGCAGGGCTGGGCGGGGTCGTCGTACGAGGAGGGCACCTGCGGCACGGCGTCGCGGACATCGCGGACGGTGCGGACGTCGGGCGCGGGGGGCTCGGCGACCGCATCGCGTACAGCGCCCCAGGCCCAGGCTTCGGTCGCCGCCGCGGACGTCGACCTGACCCGGCCCGCCCTGCACAGCACGGGCACGGTGGGCGCCGGGGACCGGTTCATCGTGGCCGTGTTCACGCTGCACCCGGTGGGGACGTCGTACGGGAAGGCGTACACGGACATCGGGCGGCTGACCCGTTCGCTGAACGTGCCGGGGGCGGCGCGGCCGGCGGGGTGGTGGTACGGCACGTGGAGCGACCATGTGAACGTCCGCCGGGATCCGTCCACCTCCAACGGTCCGATGACCCAACTGCCCGCCGGCGTCGAGGTTCTGGTGGGCTGCCAGAAGCGGGGTGAGGAGGTGTCGGTGCCGCCGTACACCAACGACTGGTGGGCCTATCTGCCCCAGTACGGCGGCTGGATCTCCAACATCTACATCAGCTCGCCCGACAACCGGCTGCCGGACGTCAAGGACTGCTGAACCCGGGGGGCTGCCACGGGGGACCGCTGCCTCACCGCTCGTACGCGGCGAGGTGGCGGAGCACCTCGTCGACGTGCGGCCGTACGCGTTCGGGGACGCCTCGCTCCTCGATGACGGTGCGGTCGCTCGTGCGCCAGCCGGCCGCGATCAGCGCGGGGAGGTCGGCGGCGGGCAGCTTGGCCTGCTTGAAACGCTGGTCGAGCCAGCACACGTACAGGCTCATCGTGTGGATCGCGTCCGGTGGCGACCGGTAGTCCTTGTCGCCGTCGCCGTCGCCGTCCACCGCCCAGGCCCGGAAGACCGACGGCGTCCACATGGCGATGCCGTACTCCTCGGCCGCCGGGCGGGACGCGCTCGCGTCGAAGCCGCTCTCCGCCTTGATCAGGGCGGCGAGCAGCGCGGGCGTGACCTCGGCGTCGGTGCAGCGCCGGGCGGCGGCCACGATGACCGGGCGCAGCGCCTTCGGCACGTCGGAGTTCTCCGGGATCTCCCCGGCGGCGGCCGGACTGTGGGCGCCGGTGACGACCGCGGGCGTGCCACGCTCCTGGTCGTCGTTACGGCTGTCGCCGCCTCCGAGCAGCGCGGTCCCGGCGACGGCGGCGGCCGTGACCCCGGCGAGCGCCACCGCGGCGAGCGGCCACAGCCGGCGTCGGCGGCGCGTGCCGGAGAGTTCCTCGACCCGGTTCGCGAGGCTCGCGGCGGTGTGGCGCAGGCGGGCCGCGTGGTCCGGGGCCAGACAGTCCGCGACGAGACGGCGCCAGTCGTCGTCGAGTCCGGCGTCGAGACGCAGGGGGGCGGTGCCGCGGGCGTAGGCCTGGGCGGCGAGCGAGCGGGCGCGGGCGGTGGCGCCGGGGAAGGGGTGGAGGCCGCCGGTGAGCACCTGGTGGGCGAGGATGCCGAAGGCCCAGATGTCGGCGGTCGGCCGCACCACCGCGCCGTCCGCTCCGGTGCGCTGGGACCACCACTCGGGCGGCAGATGGTCGAGCGTGCCGAGCGGCGGCAAGTGGGCGTGGGTGCCGTCGAGTTCGGTGGCGAGGCCGAAGTCGGCGAGCCAGACCTCGCCTTCGGCGCCCAGCAGTACGTTGGCGGGTTTGAGGTCGCCGTGCACCCAGCCGGCGTCGTGCATATGGGCGAGTCCGGCGGCGACGCCGCGCAGGACACCCACGGCGTCCGGGACGGGGCGGCCGGTCCCGGCGGAGTCCAGCACCTGGCGCAGACTGGCCTCGGCGCGGTCCATGACGAGCGCGATCGCGCCGTCCAGGGCCGGCAGTCGCGGAGCGTCCACGGTGCACACGGCACGGGTCCGTACGAGGTGGGGGTGGTCGGCCTCGGCGCTGAACCGCACCTCGCGCGCGACCAGTTCGCCGAGCGCGGCACGCTGACCGGGGCCCAGGCCGCCGGTCGGCAGCACCTTCACCGCCGCCGTCGTACCGTCGGCGACGGCGCGGGCCTCGTACACCGTGCCCCAGCCGCCCGAGCCGATGACCGCGCCCAACTCCCAGCCGTCGATACGGAAGCCGGCGGGCAGGCGCGGCGCTTCGAGGGCGCCCACCTCCGTGCCCATCTCCGTGCCCATCTCCGTGCCCATCTCCGCGTCCATCTCCGCACTCTCCTCCGCACCCACCTCCGCGTTCTCCTCGGCGCCCATCTCCCCGCCCTCCCCAGCGCCGGGCGCGCTCACGCGCAGGTCTCCTGCGTTGCGGGCCGCCGGCGGGACGGCAGCAGGGCGAGATGTTCCTCCCGCACCAGGCCGAAGCGCAGGGCGAGGGAGGCCAGCCGGGCGCGTTTGGCGCCGGTGCGGCCGTTGCCGTCCGGGCCGGACTCGTCGCCGATGTCCAGGCGCAGTTTCGCCGACGCCA
Organism: Streptomyces sp. V4I8; assembly: GCF_041261225.1. Taxonomy (GTDB): domain Bacteria; phylum Actinomycetota; class Actinomycetes; order Streptomycetales; family Streptomycetaceae; genus Streptomyces. Next base: position 5,683,782 of record NZ_JBGCCN010000001.1, on the reverse strand, counting down.
GGTAGTCGATGTGGTAGTTCACGGCGGAGCGGGTCAGACCGCGGCAGCTCTCCAGCGGGCGCAGCCGCTCCGCGATGTCCCCGGCGCCCGGCAGCGCGCTGTCCGACAGCTCGCGCAGCCGCGGCTCGCACAACGCGACCAGAACCAGGAAGTACTTGGCGGTCACGTCGAGCGCGTAGGGGTGCACGGTCTGCTCACCTGCACCGGGCACGGACCGCTCGTCCAGATAGGCGTGCTGCGGGGCGAACACCTTGAACTCGGCGGTGCCGCTCAGCGCGGGCAGCACGACCCGGGAGAACTCGAAGGGCACCGGTGCTCCGAGCCGCCGGGGCGCGACGGTGATGTACTCGCCGGCCCCCTCCAGGTTCTCGACGACATACGCGGTGTCGCGGCTGAAGTTCGACAGCCGCCAGTAGTCCTCGGCCGCCTCCAGCCGCCCCGCCCGCCGGGAGATCCCGGGGTCGGACAGCACGATGGCGACGCCCCTGCCGCCGGGCATCCCGCGCCCGAACTCGGCCACGTCACCCGGTCCCATGTGCAGCAGCTCGGGCCTGCCCGCCCCGACGGCGCCCGGCCCCGAAGTACCGGACGGGCCCGAAGGACCGGACGGACCCGAAGGACCGGACGGACCCGAAGGACCGGACGGACCCGACGACTGAACGATGATCGTTTCCATGCCGGCTGTTCCCCCGATGTGGTCGCCAGGATGACGAGCGGTTCCGGTGGCCGCCGGCCCGGCGTGCGTGGCTGGGTGTCGCGGCTCCCGGCGCCGGCGGATGGTCGGTCCGCTCGGCCGGTGCGACACCGAGAGCATCACCGGTCACAACGGTCGCCGCAACCACCTGTGGCCGTTCCGTTGCCCACGGGACGATCCCGTGTCAGTCGGGTGTCAGTCGAGGCTCCGTGCCTGCTTGCGCGTCGGCTGTGCGGGGACCGTCGCCGTGAGCGGTGCGACGGTGGGCGGGGTGGTGCGGGACGTGCCTTCGAAGCGGCTGGGGAAGGGGTACTTGCGGTCCAGGAAGGCGCGGATGGCGGCCTGGGCCGCGTGCCTGGCCGCGGGGGCCGTGTCCACGTCGTTGAGGCAGAAGAAGTCGACGTCCTCGCCGGCCGCGAGGCGGGCCAGGCGCCGGGGCATGTCCGGGGTGCCCAGCTGGACGTAGCGGAAGCGGTAGTCGGCGGGGACCGCCCGGCCGGTGGCGATCGCCCAGTGGTGGTGGAGCGTGGAGGTCGGAGCGACGTCGGAGGTGGCGCGGAAGCGGGAGTAGGAGGTCCGCTCCAGTTCCGCTATGCCCAGGCTCTCCATCTCCCGCATGACCGACAGGAGTTGGGGGTGCGGGGTGTGCAGGGACTTGTGCGTGACGTGTCTGCCGTGGAAGCGCATGATCACCTCGCGGGCGTTCTTGCCGGCGGAGTTCGGGGCCGGTTCGAGGGGGTGCGGGGCGCCGACTCCGAGTTTCAGCGGGGAGAGCGGGATGCGGGCTATGCCGTTGCCGTGGAAGAAGTGCTCGGCGCGGACCGGGCGGTTGATGAAGACGTCGTCGTTGAAGTAGAGGTAGTGCTCCGACAGGCCCGGGATGTGGTGCAGGCGGCTCTCTATCGCGTGCGAGTTGAAGACGGGGAGCGCGTCGGCCGGGAGGATGTCCCGGTGGTCGATCACCGTCAGGCCCTCGGCGGCGGGGTCCAGCCAGGCGGGGAGCTGGGAGTCGGTCACCAGGTAGACGTGCCGGACGAAACCGGCGTACATCTCCAGTGAGCGCAGCGCGTACCGCAGTTCGTCGTGGCTGGTGTAGCGGGAGGCGCCGGTCTCGCGCGCGGCGATGACGTCTCCGGAGAGCTCCTGATGGGCCCGGCGCTTGACGGCCATCGCCCGGTCGTCGCCGTCGACCCAGGTGTACACGGCGTCGACGGGGAAGCGGACCTCGTCGAGGCCCGGCTCGGCGAACGGGGCGAACGTGGGCACCGCGCGGTGGCGGCGGGCCAGCGTGACCGGCTGCCGTGCCGCGACGGGGAGCACCTCGGACACGGGGTTGCGGCGCGGGGCGACGAGCGCCGGGCCGAAGACGTCCGGGAGCCGGCTGCCGGGCACCGTGAGCCAGGACGGGTCCGCGCCGGGGGCGGTGCCCAGGTCCCGGCCGTACCGCCAGAACTCGATGTCGCACCCGGTGTCGAGCCCGGTGAGCACCTGCCCCACGGGGCCGAGGCGCACCACTCCGGTGCGCAGGACCGCGGCCCGCTTCAGCGCCCGCGGCAGCTTCCCGTCGGCCCACAGGACCGCGCTGGTCACGGCGCCGTCCCGGCCGACGGCGGCGACGTATCCGGCGGTGCCGGCGAAGCGCTGGGCGGCCCGGGACAGGACCGTGTCGCGGTACGCCTCCTCGACGCCGACGATCCGCCGCGGCGCACCGGGCCCGTGGTCGTCGGGGACCAGGAAGTACGGCACACCGAGCCCCTCCAGCAGGGTGCAAACGCGCTCCAGATCGGCCTCGACGGCGTCCACCGCGGTGTAACAGGCGACCGTACGGCCGTACAGCCGCGTCGGTCCGAAGGTGATCCGGCGCAGCCCGGGGACGGCGGCCCGCAGACGCCGTCGGGACCGGGTGGCGCGCAGCGCCCAGAGTGCGGCCGACAGCCAGAGCCGCAGGCGTACCAGAAGGTCGCGGGCCACTCTCGTGCCCGTGCGCCCCGCGAAGCGGTGACGGATGTTCGTGCCCCCACGGATGTCCATGCCCCCCGGCCCCCGTCAGTCCTGCTTCTCGAAGGGGCTCGCGAAGGGGAAGTAGTCCTCCAGGAACTCGTTCATGCGGACGCCGACCCGCTCCCGTTCGTCCGGCTGCATATCGACGTCGTTCAGGCAGAAGAAGTCGAAACGGCGGTTGCGGCGCAGATCGGCCAGGCGCGACTCGGCGTCCAGGCGGCTGATGTTCACGTACCGGAAGCTGTACTTCCCGGGCACGCCGCGGCCGGTCATCAGCGCGTACTGGTAGAGCAGCGGGGCCGTCATGGCGATGTCCTGCGGCGAGCGGAAGCGGGACGCCGTGGTGCGGGCGATGTCCTCCGGGAAGAGTTCTTCCAGGGCGCGCAGGGTCTCGGCCCGCTGCGGCAGCGGGGTGTGCATGAAGTTGTTCGTCGTCATCCGCCCGAACTTCTCCAGCAGCAGCCGGCGGACGTTCTTGCTCGCGGAGTTGGTGGCGGTCTCCTCGGCGTGCGGTTTGCCGACGCCTATCTTGAGCGGGGAGACCGGGATCTTCATCAGGCCGCTGCCGTGGAAGAAGTGCTCGGCGGTGACCCGGCGGCCGACGAACACGTCGTCGTTGAAGTAGAGGTAGTGCTCGGAGAGGCCCGGGATGTGGTGCAGCCGGGTCTCGATCGCGTGGGAGTTGAACACCGGCAGGACGTCCGGCGGGAAGATGTCGTGGTGGTCGACGACCGTGATCCCCTCAGCCCGGTCGTCGAGCCAGTGCGGCTTCTGGCCGTCGGTGACGATGTAGATGTGCCGGACGAAGTCGGCGTACATCACGAGCGAGCGCAGTGAGTACTTCAGCTCGTCATGGCTGGTGTAGCGGGAGGCGTTGGTCTCCTTGTCGAGGATCTCGGTGATCCCCCGCTCCTGGTACCGGGCCCGCTTGGCCCGCATCGCCGGTTCCTCGCCGTCCACCCAGGTGTAGACGACGTCGACGGGGAAGGTCACGTCGTGCACGGTGGGCAGGGTGAGCGGGGCGAACGTCGGCAGCTCGCGGTCGCCCACGCGCACCGTGGCCGGCGTCTGCTCGGGCGCCGGCAGTACGTCGGTGATGCCGTTGTTCCGGGGCGCGACGAGGGACTCGGCGAAGATGTCCTCGGAGGCCTGCGGCTGCACCTTGGCCAGGCGCCGGGGCCCGTCCGCCGAGGCGAGGAGCTGTGCCCCGTCCTCCCAGAACTCCACGTCACAGGCGAGTTCCGGGCCGGCGAGCAGCTGGCCCGCGGGCCCGAGGTGGTTCTCCCCGATCCGCAGGACCGGCACCGTACGCAGCCGGGCGGGCAGTACGCCGTCCAGGAACGTCGCCGGGTACTTGAGCTGTCCGCCGGGCAGCGGTCTGCCGATGAACACCGCCGTCCCCGCGTACCGCGCCTCCAGGGCGGCGAGGAGACGCTCCCGGTCGACGGCGTTCACACCGACCGTGTGGCGGGTGCGCGCGGCCGGGACCACGAAGTAGGGGATGCCTTCGCTCTCCAGCGCGGCGACGACCAGGCCGAGGTTGGCCGCGGCCGCCTCGGCGGCGCTGAACCGGGTCACCACCCGGCCGTAGAGCTGCTGGCCACGGACCGCCACCGGGCGGAGCACCGGGTCGGTGACCGCTGCCCTGCGACGGCGCCGCAGGGTGCGCAGCTGCCACACCTTCTCGGAGGCCTTCCGCTCCACTCGCGGACGCATCCGCCGGGCAAAGGAACGCACGGTCACGTTCTGAGCTCCTCTTCACGAACCCCTACACATCACTGCGTTAGCCAGACAGGCGTGTGCGACGGAAGGTTGTAGAAAGGTTCACCGAGATTTAATGAGCGGAGGGGGCGTACGGGCGCCCCACCACGGCTGGGCGTGGTAGGGCGGCGCAAGCGGAGCGATGGGGTGAAGGTCCGGGTGGACCTTCACCCCATCGACTGGGAAGGGATGGATCACTCGACGGTCTCGGCGACCGGGGCGTCGTCGGCCGGGACGTCATCTACCGGGGCGTCGTCAGCCGGAACCTCATCGACCGTTCCGTCCTCGGTGGTCGTGTCGTCCTCCGTGGTGGTGTCGTCCTCCGTGGTGGTGTCATCCTCGGTGGTCGTTCCGTCCTCGGTGGTCGTGTCGTCCTCCGTGGTCGTGTCGTCCTCCGTGGTGGTGTCATCCTCCGTGGTCGTGTCATCCTCCGTGGTCGTGTCGTCCTCGGTGGTGGTGTCATCCTCCGTGGTCGTGTCGTCCTCGGTGGTCGTGTCGTCCTCCGTGGTCGTGTCGTCCTCCGTGGTCGTGTCGTCCTCCGTGGTCGTGTCGTCCTTCTTCTCCTCTTCCTCCTTCTTCTTCTCTTCCTCGTCCTTCTTCTTCTCCTCTTCCTCCTTCTTCTTCTCCTCCTCGTCCTTCTTCTTCTCCTCCTCGTCCTTCTTCTTGTCCATCTCCTCGACCTTGTCCTCGTCCTTGAATTGGTCGCTGTTGTTGATGTTGATGTTGATGATGTTGATGTTGATGTTGTTCTGGACGAAGAAGTTGGCCTTGCTGTAGCTATCGACGAAGTAGCGCGGCTTGCCATGCTTCATCGCGTAGAAGCACTCGTAGTCGTAGTCCCAGTGGAACTTGATTTCCTTCCACCAGCACGAGTACTTCTCGTCCTTGTCCGCCTTGAAGTGGTCCTTGTAGTACTCCTTGTCCCAGCAGTAGTGCTTCCCCTTGTCCTTCTTCTTGTCCTTCTTGTCCTTCTTGCCCTTCCCCTTTTGGTCGAAGGTCTTGGTCACTCCGGAGTCGGGCATCGTGGACGCCGATGCCGTGCCGGCCGGGAGGACAAGGGCGCCGCCGACGGCCACGGCCGACGCGGTCAGGGTGGCCAGGACCAGCGCTCGCGTGCTGCCGACGCCGTCTCGCTTGCGGGTGATGCGGTTCATGGTTTTCTCCTCGTGAATTGAAAGGCGCTTTTCACGCCCCGGAGCCTCGGTCTCTTTGCGGTGTTCCCGGTGAGGCCCGCACTTCAATGAAGCCGGAATTCCGGGCGCCGGTCACGCTCCGAAGACTCGGGACTTGACAGAGGAGGAAAGGGTGCGTACAAGGGGCCGCCAGGGCGAGGCCAGGCTGTCGAAACAGCGGTGAAGGGCGGCGAGCACCACACCCGGTTCGGTTTCTGGGCGGGCCCACCAGACCGGTGGTGACGTCGTCACGTCGGCGCTGCTCGGCACCGACAGCTTCGAGTTCGGTACGACCGCGCTGATGATGCGCACAAGCTCAGCCGTTCACGCCTCTGTGCCCGCTCGTTCGTTCACACCTTGTCGCGCTTTGCCATGCAGGCGTGCGGCCCGACCTCGGCGATCGAACTCGACGACGCGGACGGACGCCGCGTCGCCGTCCTCACCCGGTTCGGGGTCGTCGGGGAGGACGTCCACGCGGCGTGGGAGCACCTCGCGGCGTTGCTGTCCGATGCCTGGGTCGTGTCGTTCGTGTCGTTCGTGTCGTTCCGCATGGCGGCCTCGCTGACCGCGTCGTCCGGCACCGGTCCCTCCCCTCGTGGGGACCGGTGCCGAACGGCGGGGAGGAGTCGATCCGTGCCGTCCCGCGTCGGCGGGTCAGTGCGGATCGAGCTGGACCGGGGCGGCGCAGAGTCCGGTTGGCTGTTTGGGACGGAGGTCCTGCGGAAGGTGTCCGAGAACATGCGGCGCCATGAGTGGTCTCTTCGGGCTCTGGGCTGGTGGCCTGCCTGGGTGACGCGCTAGGGATGCGCACTTGCGTCGTGATCCTGCCAGTCGAAGGGTGCTCGCGAGGAGCGTCCGGTCTCCGAACGCCGCCTTCACCGCAGGTCAGCCGTATAAAGTGAGTTTTCCGGTCCGGATGTCCAGGTGCGGCGGAGTAAGGAGTGGAGGCCTTGAGTTCCGACTCGGCGGCACGCACAGCCTTCGCGGAACGACTCGCGCTGCTCTACAAGGAGGCCGGCAACCCGCCCCTCAAGAGCGTGTCCGAGGCGGTCGTACGGCTCCAGCGGGTCGACGAGCGGGGGCGGCCCGTACGGGTGTCCGCCCAGCGGATCAGTGACTGGCGTCGGGCGAGGAACGTGCCCGCCCAGTTCGCCGCGCTGTCGGCCGTCCTGCACGTCCTGATTCCGCAGGCGCGGCGCGCGCGGCCCGCGCCCGTCTCCGCCGGACTGTACGACCTGGGCCAGTGGCAGCGCCTGTGGGAGCGGGCCACGTCCGGGGAAGAGGAGGAGCAGACTCCGGCGGTCGAGGCCCCTGCCGTGGCCGGCGGGGTGTGTCCGTACCGGGGGCTGGCCTCGTACCGGCAGCAGGACGCCCGGTGGTTCTTCGGCCGGGAGCGGAGTACCGAGGCCCTGGTCGCCCAGCTGCGTGCCGTGGAGAAGACCGGCGGGCTGGTCATGCTCGTCGGCGCCTCGGGGGCCGGGAAGTCCTCCCTGTTGAACGCCGGCCTCGTGCCCGCGCTGCAGAACGGCGTGCTGGGCGGCGAGAAGGGCGGTCCGGCCGGCGCGGTGGTGCAGCTCGTGCCGGGGGCCGATCCGCTCGGCGAGCTGACCCGTCGTATCCCGGAACTCGCGGACGTCGTCTCCTCCTCGGACGAGTCGCCGGACGCGGGCGGCCCGGAGGGCTCGGCCGGCCTGGAAGGGGCGTACGAGCCCGGTGCCGACCAGCGGTCCTCGGACTTCGCGGACGCCACCCGCGCCGCCGTCCTCGCCTGGGCCCGGCGCGAAGCCTCCTCCGCCGGCCCCGGCCGCACTTCCGGAACCCCCGCCTCCCCCACCTCGCCCGCCGCCCCCGCCTCGCCTGCCGTCCTCATCGTCGACCAGTTCGAGGAGACCTTCACCCTCTGCCCCGACGAGGCCGACCGCCGTACCTTCGTCCAACTCCTGCACGCCGCCTGCACCCCCGGCGCCCCCGGCGACCTCCCGCCCGTCCTCGTCGTCCTCGGCATCCGGGCCGACTTCTACGAGCAGTGCCTGGCCCACCCCGAGCTGGCCGACGCGCTGCAGCACCGGCACATGGTGCTCGGGCCGCTGACGACCCCGGAGTTGCGGGAGGCGGTGACCGGGCCGGCCAAGGCCGTGGGGCTGGAGCTGGAGCCGGGGCTGGCGGAGCTGATCGTGCGGGAGGTGAGTGCCGACGGGCCGCGCGGGACACATGACGCGGGGGTGCTGCCGCTGCTGTCGCACGCGCTGCTCGCCACCTGGCAGCGGCGCAAGGCGGGACGGCTGACGCTGGCCGGGTACCGCGCGGCCGGGGGGATCCAGGGCGCCGTCGCCGCCACCGCCGAGCGTGCCTGGTCCGGGCTCGACCCGGCGGCACGCACGGCCGCCCGCCTGCTGCTGCTCAGGCTGGTCCGTCTCGGCGAGGACACCCAGGCGACCCGGCGACGCGGGACGCGGCGGCAGCTGGCGGCGGAGTCGACGGATCCCGGCAAGACGGAGGAGTCGCTCGAGGCGCTGGTGCGGGCCCGGCTGGTCACGCTGGACGCGGAGACCGTGGAGATCACGCACGAGGCGCTGCTCCATGCCTGGCCGCGGCTGCGGGACTGGATCGACGAGGACCGGCAGGACCATCTGCTGCGCCAGCGGCTGGAGGAGGACGGCCGGGCCTGGGAGGGCTCCAACCGTGACTCGTCGCTGCTGTACCGGGGTTCGCGGCTGGAGCAGGCCCACGGCTGGGCGCGGTCCGCCGGTGACACCTTCCTGACCCGGAGCGCGGTGGAGTTCCTGGCCGCCTCGGTCAGGCTGCGCCGGCGTACGGTCTGGATCATGCGGAGCGCGGTCGCGGCGCTGGTCGCGCTGGCGATGCTGGCCGTCGGCGCGGCGGTGGTCGCCTGGCAGCAGCGGGACGACGCCGTGTTCGCGCAGGTGCTCGCCGAGGCCGACCGGTTCCAGTACACCGACCCCTCGCTGTCCGCCCAGCTCGACCTGGTGGCTCACCGGCTGCGTCCGGACGACGAGGACACCACCAGCCGGCTGATCTCGATCGTGAACGCCCCGCTGGCCACGCCCCTGCGCGGCCACACCGGCGCCGTCTACCTCACCACGTTCAGCCCGGACGGAAAGCTCCTGGCCACCGCCAGCTACGACCGGACCGTCCGGCTGTGGGACGTGTCCGACCAGGAGCGGCCCCGGCCGCTGGGCAAGCCCCTGACCGGGCACACCAGTTGGGTGAGCAGCGCTGTCTTCAGCCCGGACGGCCACACCCTCGCCAGTGCCGGCGACGACGGCACGGTCCGGCTGTGGGACGTACGGGATCCGAGCCGGCCGCGTCCGCTGGGCGCGCCCCTCACCGGCCACGAGGGCACGATCTATCTGATCGCCTTCAGCCCGGACGGCCGTACGCTCGCCTCGGTCAGCGAGGACCGGACCGTGCGGCTCTGGAACGTGGCGGATCCGGAGCGGCCCGCGGCACTGGCCACGCTGACCGGGGCCGGGGCCGCCGTGCGGTCCGTGGCGTTCAGTCCGGACGGCGACAGGCTGGCGGCCGGGGGCGACGACAAGACGATCCGGCTGTGGGACGTCTCCGAACCGGACCGGCCGAAGGCGCTGTCCACGCTGACCGGGCACACCGGCCTGGTCCACTCCGTCGCCTTCGGCCCGGACGGCCGCACCCTCGCCAGCGGCGGCGCGGACGACACGATCCGGCTGTGGGACGTCTCCGACCCGCGCCACGGCACCCAGCTCGGCGCCCCGCTCACCGGGCACACCGGCCCCATCTGGTCGGTGGCCTTCAACCCCGACGGCACCATGCTCGCCGCCGCCAGCGCGGACAGCACCGCGAGTCTGTGGAACGTCAGGGATCCGGCGTATCCCTCACAGGTCGGCGAGCCCCTCGCGGGCGCCAGCGGGGAGATGTACGCGCTCGGGTTCAGCCCCGACGGCCGGACGCTCGCCACGGGCAGCGGCGACAGCAGGGTGCGGCTGTGGTCGATACCGACGGCGGACATGATCGGCGGCAACGGGGCGTTCCGCCCGGACGGCAAGGTGCTCGCCACGGCCGCGCGCGACGGACGGATCCGGCTGTGGGACGTACGGCATCCCGCCCGGCCGGTGGCGCTGAGCAAGCCGTTCCTACCCGGGGACACCGGCCAGCGCTCCCAGGTGTTCTCCCCCGACGGCAACACGCTCGCGGTGACGACGGGCGAGCAGAGCGTGCGCCTGTGGAACGTCAGCGACCCGGCGCACCCGGTGTCCTACGACTCCCCCATCCTGCTGAACACCCGGTTCATGGGCCCCGACGCGCTGGCGTACAGCCCGGACGGGCGCACGCTGGCCACCGCCTGGGACGACCGCACCATCCGGCTGTGGAACGTCAGCGACCCCGCCCATGTCGTGCCGCTCGGACCGCCCGTCACCGGGCACACCGGCTACATCAACTCCCTCGCCTTCAGCCCGGACGGCCGCACCCTCGCCAGCGGCAGCGCGGACGCCACCATCCGGCTGTGGAAGGTGACCGACCCCCGCCGTCCCACCCCGCTCGGCGCCACGCTCACCGGTCACACCGGGCCGGTCAACGCGCTCGCCTACAGCCCGGACGGCCATACGCTGGCCAGCGGCAGCGACGACGACACCGTACGGCTGTGGGACGTGACCGAGCCCCGCCACGCGGCCCCGCTGGGCTCGCCTCTCACCGGTCACACCGAGGCCGTCGTGTCGCTGACGTTCAACACGGGCGGGCGCTATCTGGCAAGCGGCGGCAACGACAACACCGTACGGCTGTGGAACGTCTCCGACCCGTCCGACGCCTCCGCCGTCGGCCAGGCGATGAGCCCCAACGCCAAGACGGGCAACTTCCTGTCGTTCAGCCCGGCGAGCCATATGCTCGGCGTCTCCAGCGGCACGGACACCATCCGGCTGTGGAACCTGGACGTCGACCAGGCCATCCGCCGCGTCTGCGCGACGACGCAGGGCGTGCTGACCCGGGAGAAGTGGCAGGAGTACCTGCCCCGGCTGTCGTACGAGCCGCCGTGCGCGAAGTAGGCCCACACGGCCCGTGACGGGGCCAGGACGTTGTGGCACGACAGGGGTTCGATGGACAGCGGTTTCCGTGATCCCGATCACAACCCCTCCTCGCAGCGGATCAGGCGGCTCCCGTGAGGCAGGCAGCCTTGTTACTCTGGGTGCAGCCCGATCGCTGGTGCATCCCCCGTCGCCAGCGATCGGGCCTTCGCATGTCTGCGACGCCGGGGGCGGGCCCCTCCCCGACCGGCGCGCCCTCGTGAGGAGTCGTACGCTGATCGTGTCTGACCCCGGACAACGGGCCGGTGACCGCCAGTGCCGAAGGCGTACGAAGTGATCACGGACGCACCGCGCCGCACGCGCGGTGCGCTCCTCCGCGACAACCACCGGCACCAGTGGGAGAAGGACCGGGCCCGCCGTCCGCTCACCACGCGGGCCGCGACCGGTGCCACGGAGCACGAGACCGGCCTTCAGGTGCGGGACCTCGTCTTCCACGCGCGCTATCGGGAGGTCGCCGCTCCCCGTGAACTCGCGGACGTCTTCGGCGTACCGGCCGGGATCCTCCTGCTGGAGCGCACCTACCGAACGCGGTGCGCCGCCGAGAGCGCCCCGTTCAGCCTGGTGACGTCCTATCTGGTCCGCGACATGATCGCCGCCAACCCCGACCTGCTGGACGACGCCAACGAGCCCTGGCCGGGCGGCACCCAGAACCAGCTCTACACGGTCGGCATCGAGGTCGGCCGGGTCGAGGAACGGGTCACCGCACGGCCGCCGACGCGGCGCGAGGCCCGGGAGCTGGGTCTGCCGCCGGGGACGTCGGTGCTCCTGCTGCGCAAGACGTCGTACGACGTCACCGACCGTGTCGTGGACCTCTCCGAGGTCACGCTGCCCGGCGACCGTGCCGAGCTGCTCTTCACCACATCCCTGGAAAGGTGGTGAGCCCGGCCGTGCCCCGGCGCCTCATCGTCGTCACCGCTGTCCACGGCCCGTCGGCGATGTTCCTGCCCGAGGCCCACAAGTCGCTGTGCGCGCAGGAGTTGCCCGCCGGCTGGGAGTGGCACTGGGTGATCCAGGAGGACGGGCAGACCGGCGAGGTCGGCCCGTACGTCCCCGACGACGCGCGGGTGACCTTCCGTCAGGGCCGCTCCGGGGGCCCGGGTGTGGCCCGCACCATCGCGCTCGCGCACACCGAGGGCGAGTACGCGAAGATCCTGGATGCCGACGACCAGCTCACGCCGGGCGCGCTCGCCCGCGATCTGGCCGCCCTGGAGGCCGACCGCGCCATCGGCTGGACGACCTCCCGGGTCCTGGACCTCCTGCCGGACGGCTCGACGGCCGGTTTCCCCGGCGACCCCGACGAAGGGCCGATCGAGCGGGGCGCCGTACTCGACTTCTGGGCGGGGAACGACTTCCGCGCCCAGGTCCACCCGGCGACGCTGTGCGTACGCCGGGACCTCCTGCTCGCACTCGGCGGCTGGATGGCCCTCCCGGCCTCGGAGGACACGGGCCTGCTGCTGGCGCTCAACTCCGTGAGCCGGGGCTGGTTCTCGGCCGAGGTCGGGCTCCTCTACCGGAAGTGGGAGGGCCAGGCGACGGGACAGGCCTCACATGTCGACCCGGCCGAGCGGGCGGCGCGGATGGCGGTGGTGGAGGCGAGGGCCCGGGCGCTGACCTCGTTCGAGTGGCGGTATCCGCCCGCTACTCGGTGAGGGCGATGGCCTGGGAGGGACACTTCTCGGCCGCCTCCCGCACTCGCGGGTCGCCGCCGCTGTCCTCCCGGCCCGGGCGCACCACCCCGTAGTCGTCCACGAACTCGAAGACCGACGGAGCCCTGTGCGCGCACTCCCCGGAGCCGTAACAGAGGTTCGGGTCGATGGAGACGTTCATCCGTGCTCCCGTCATACGCACTCCCGACATACGCACTCCCGACATACGCACTCCCGACAAGGACGTTCATGACTGGACTGCCCAGCCGACGAGCCCGCTAAATCTCCCCGGCCCTCCCTGACCCCCCGGCCCTCCTGATCCTCCCCGGCCCTCGCTGTCCTCCCCTGCCCTCCTCAATCCCCTTGATCGAAGGCGAGGTCGAGCATCCGGATCGCGTTCCCGCGCAGCAGCTTGTAGGCCACCTCGTCGGAGAGCCCGCCGACATGCTCCTCGGCCACCCGCTTCGTCTCCGGCCAGGTCGAGTCGACGTGCGGATAGTCCGTCTCGAAGGTCGCGTTGTCCACGCCGACCGTCTCGATGGCCTCGATGCCGTGCTTGTCGCGGAAGAAGCAGCAGAAGATCTGGCGGTAGTAGTACGTCGACGGCGGCTCCGGGATCAGGTCCTTCACACCGCCCCAGGCCCGGTGCTCCTCCCAGACGTCGTCCGCGCGTTCCAGGGCGTACGGGATCCAGCCCATCTGGCCCTCGCTGTACGCGAGTTTCAGCCGGGGGAACTTCACCAGGACCCCCGAGAAGAGGAAGTCCATCATCGACGCCATGGCGTTGTTGAAGGACAGGGACGCCTGGACCGCGGGCGGGGCGTCCGGGGAGGCGGCCGGCATCTGGGAGCTGCTGCCGATGTGCATGTTGACGACCGTGCCGGTCGCCTCGCAGGCCGCGAAGAACGGGTCCCAGTAGCCGGAGTGGATGGACGGCAGCCCCAGATACGTCGGGATCTCGCTGAACGTCACCGCCCGCACCCCACGCGCCGCGTTCCGGTGGATCTCCGCGACCGCGAGGTCGATGTCCCACAGCGGGATCAGACACAGCGGGATGAGGCGGCCGCCGCTGTCGCCGCACCACTCCTCGACCATCCAGTCGTTGTAGGCGCGCACACAGGCCAGCCCGACCTCCTTGTCCTTGGCCTCGGCGAAGGTCTGGCCGCAGAAGCGCGGGAAGGTGGGGAAGCAGAGCGAGGCCTCGACATGGTTGATGTCCATGTCCGCCAGCCGGGCCTTGGGGTCCCAGCAGCCGCGCCGCATCTGCTCGCGGGTGATCCCGTCGAGCGTCATCTCGTCCCGGGAGAAGCCGACGGCCGCGATGATGCGCTTGTACGGGAACAGGTCCCCCTCGTACTCCCACCAGTCGGTGATCTGGCCGTCCGGGTCCGTGGTGAACCGGTACTTCCCGCCGACGTACGCGAGTTCGCCGATCCCGGCGGTGAGGGGCTTGGGGCCCCGGTCCCGGTACTTGGCCGGGAGCCAGGTCTCGAAGAGGTGCGCGGGTTCGATCACGTGATCGTCCACGCTGATGACTTTGGGCAGTTCCTTCGTGCCGCTCTCGGTACTGGCCACGCCTACCTCCTGGCTGCTGCGCTGCTGCCTGCCGGTGCCCTGAAGCGCTGAATCTGACGATCCATCAGATTTAGCTCAGGGTAGTCCTCCGGCGTGAGTCCCGCCAAGGGCCCACCGGGGGTGGCGTAAGATGCCCGCTCCCCCGGGCGAGTTCGGTGAAATCATGTGCGCCACTGGGGGCAACAGGGGGCGCAGGTGGAAGAAGCACGTCGTACGGCTCTCCTCGTCGGTGTCGGTGACAACCCTGGCGCGGAGCACCGGCTCCCCTCGCTGCGGGCGACGGTCGACGCGGATCTGCGCGCCATGAAGGCGGCGCTGCACGGCAGCGGCTACACCGTCCACACGCTGCGCGACCCCCAGCGCAACGAGATCACCGAGCGCGTCACCACCCTGTCCAGGGCCGCCCGCGCCGACAGCACGCTGCTCCTCTACTTCACGGGTCACGGGGTACGCATCGGCGACACCGACTACCTGGTACCGGCCGACGGGCTGGCTCCCGCGGACGGCGATCCGGACTGGGACCGCCCCCACATCCGCGAGTCCCTGCTGGACGCCGACATCAGCAGATATGTGACCGACTGCGGCGCCGGCACCGTGCTGTGGCTGATCGACGCCTGCCGTTCGGCCGAGGACGGAGGGGAAGCCGCCTTCGGCAGCCATGTCACCCGGGGCCCTCGGCACGGAGGCTTCGCGATGATGACGGGCTGCGCGCCCGGAGAGCGCAGCGGCTTCGCGGAGAGCGGCAGCTTCTTCTCGCTGGCGCTCGCGCACGCCTTCGACCCGCTCACCGAGGCCACGACGGTCGAGCAGGTGTATCAGTGGGCGCGGCAGCGGACCCGGGAGCTCGCCCGGCGGGCACGGACGGAGCCGCAGCAGGTGCTCATCCGCTACGGCAGCGACCTGGAGGCCGAGACCAGGGGCCGGGAGGTCGCCCGGGGCAGACGGTTGCTGGAGGCCTGGCTGGACGTCGTGCGCACTCCCGTCCTCTGGGATCACGTACGGGACGGTGACGCGGAGGTCGTCGCTCGTCTCCAGGACTGTCTGACCTCGCTCGCCGAGGATGCCGCCCGCCTGGTGCACCACGCCCAGCAGCGCCTGCCCGACCCCTGGGCCGACGACGAGTTCCCGGTACGCCTGCTGACCGACCGGCTCCCCCTCCTCCTGCCCAAGGACGCCGAACTGTCCGCCCTGGAGGTCACCGCGCTCATCGCCGGTGTGCTGCTGCACGAGGCCGCCTGGGCCGACCGGCTGAGCCAGGCCGCCGAACTCCACCCGCAGCACGTACGCCGCGACCCCGGCGCCGACGACCAGCGGCGGCACTACGAGCAGATCGCCGAGCACCATCCCCAGGTGGCCGAGAAGCTGGCCCACTGGCACTGGTGGGAGAGCGACCCCTCGGACGACCGCAACGCCGTCACCCTGTGGCTGGTCCACAACTGGATCGCGGAACGGTTCGCCACCGACGAGGAGGCGGTGCCGCCCGGGCCGGCCAACGGTTTCGTGGCCCGGCTGCTCGGGGCCGCGCCGGCGGAGCCGACCGGGCGGGCGGCTCAGCTGTCCACGGCACTGCGGGCAGTCGCCGCGGGCATCGTCCTCGGCGCCCCGCCCGACGGACAGCGGCCGCCCTTGCCCGCCCGTCATGTCGTACGGAAGACGCCGCAGCGTCTGCGTGTACGCCCCCTCGCCGCGTTACTGCGCCTCGCCGGACTGCTCGCCTTCGACACCCGGCGCCTGCCGGAGGTGCTCGCCGAGCACCTCGTCGTGTCCGATCCGGTGGTGCCGCGTGACGTCATCACCGTGCTGCGAGACGCCGTCTGGGACCTCGACCGGCTCGACCAGGACGGCGGCGCGCCCTCGTACCTGCATCTGGACGCGGTGTGCCGGCACCCCGCGCTCCATGCCGCACTCACGGAACTCGTCGAGGGCGCCGACGAACTCGGTTACGCGCTGCGCGAGACGGCGCAGCGGCTCCCCGACGACGAGGGCGGCCTACTGCGCAACCTGCCCGCACGGCTGACCGATCACCGGCTGCGACCGGACGAGGAACGGGGGCTGGCCGCCTACGACGTGCCGCCCGCCCGTTTCTCCCTCGCCCAGACGGAGATCCGCCGGCTGCTGATGGGCAAGCGGCTCTACGACGGCAAACCCTCCCTGGCCCTGCGCGAGCTGTACCAGAACGCGATGGACGCCTGCCGGTACCGGGAGATGCGGGTCCGCTACCTGCGCGGCTGCGGGAAGGGGGCCCCGGGACTGGGCGGGCGGCATCCGTATCGAGATGGGCGAGGACAGCCGGGGCCGGTACGTCGAGTGCGCGGACAACGGCGTCGGCATGAGCGTCGACCAGCTGAAGGGCACCTTCACCCGGGCCGGGCGGCGTTTCGACCAGTCCCACTCCTTCCGCCGCGAGCAGGCCGCCTGGCTGCGTCACGACCCGTCGTTGCGGCTGTACCCCAACAGCCGGTTCGGGATCGGCGTGTTCAGCTATTTCATGCTGGCCGACGCCATGACCATCGTGACCCGCCCGGTGGGCACGGACGGACGCCCGGCCGAGAGGGCGCTGCGGGTGGAGATCCCAGTGAGCGGAAGTCTGTTCCGGGTGCGGGAGGAGGACGAGTCGGGTGGGGCGGTGCTGCCGGAGGGAGGGACGCGGGTCCGGCTGTATCTGCGCGACCCGTACACGCTCACCGGGGATTCGTGTCTCGCGACACTGCGGGCCCTGGTCCTGGTCAGCGAGTTCGACCTGCGGGTGCGGGCCGCGGACGGCCAGGAACAGAACTGGCTGCCGGGGCACCTCCAGGGCGGCGACAGCGTGATCGGGGGCGCCGCGGACTCGGCCGTCGAGGCGGCTCCCGGCACCCTGTGGTGGGTCGACGGCGCCGGCGCCATCGTGTGCGACGGCATCGTCACCGACCGGACCCCCTTCGGCTACGTCCTCAATCTGACCGGTATGCACGCCGGCGAACTCAGCGTGAACCGCAACAAACTGGAGAGCTACGACACCAGGTGGGCCCGTGAGCAGATGCGCGCACACGCCCACGCACTCGCCGGGTGGTCCGGGTTGAGCCTCTCGTGGCTTCGGTCCATCGAGATGCTGAAGGTCTCGCTGGCCAAGCTCCTGTGGCGGGAATGGCAGGGACACGGCATCCGGGTCACGACCGGCGAAGGCCGGACGGTGGACCTCGACGAGGTGGGCTGGTTCAGGCTGGACCCGTCCCTCGACGGCAAGGCGGGCCGGGCCGACGACGGGTGGCTCCAGCGCGCCGTGCGCCCCTGGCGATCCGCCGCGCTCGGCCGGAGCCATCGTGCCCGCGGCGAGGCCGCCCCGCTCTCGCTCACCGGTCATCCCGTGCCGGAGCCCGGGTGGGCCGACATCGCGGCCAGGGCCAACGGCGACTGGCGCGACGCCGTGGTCGTGGCCTACGAGCAGGACGCGACCATGACCGACGTGTTGCGCGCGACACGGGGTCTGCGCATCGTCCACCCCCGGCTGGCCGGACCCGCGGTCTTCCACGACGGTGACCTGGGCTGGGAGCCGGACCACATCGACCGGTACCTCATGACCGGGCTCCTGGGCGCGGAGCCCGACCCCCTGGCCGACTTCGCGGCCGAGTCCCGCGGCGGCTCCCGACGGAAGTCCAGCGCCGAGATCTACTACCGACACCCGCCTTACGACCTCAGCGGCATCGTCCGTACGTCCGCCGACCATGGCCTCCCCCTCAGCGAGCTGGCCGAGGCGTGCGCCAAGTACGCGCCCTTCCTGCCCCAGCCGCTGCCCGCCGTACCCGAAGGTCATGACGACCGCGTCTGCACCGAGGAGGATCTGCTGCTTCTCTACCTCCGCGAGGACGTGAACATCTGGCGGCCCGCCACCACCCCCTGGGACGTCCGCACGGTGGCCGGGGCGACGGGCCACGCTCCCGAGGAGGTGCGGGAACGCATGGCCGAGTTCGGCTGGCTCGGCCGGCCGGTTCCCGACCGTGAGTCCGTCGACCGGTGGGCGGCCGTACCGGAGGGCCTCTTCCCCGTACTACGGCGCTATGTCACGGAGGACGGCGAGGGCCCTCCCACCCTGCCGTGGGCCGCCGCCGTGGACCTGGCGGCCGAGTGGGGGATCCCCCTGCGCAAGGCTGAGCGGATCCTCGCCGAGCAGGCGAAAACCCTCGGGCTGGCCTACCGGCGGCGATACAGGAAGGGCGGCACCGGACGGGGCGTCGTCCCGTCGCCCGGGACGGGCTCCCTGGTGGCCTGGCTGCACAACATCGGCGTACGCCTGGAGGACGGCGTCGCGCTGCGGGACCTCGCGTTCGTCCGGCCGCACGAGTGGTCCTGCGAGGAACTCTCCTGGTACGTCGACGAACTGCGCGCATGCGGGGTGCGGCTCCCGAACGCGGGGGGACTGCTGCGGGCCTGGGACGACGACATGACGACGCCCGCCAAGTACGCGTTCTCCGGCACCGATCCCTCGTGGGACGGGGCCGACTACCCCGTGCCGGCCACACCCGCCGTGCTGTTCACCGCGAGCCAGCAGTACCAGGAAAAGCTGTCGTTCATGTGGAAGACCGCGTACCGCGAAGTACGGCAGCGCGACCTCGATCCGGACCTCGTCACGGCCGAACTCCCCAAAGGACTGCGGAAGATGCGGCCGGGAAGGGACGAGGCGGCCGCACTCGTCGAGCACGGCACGACCCAGCACGGGATGCAGGAGGACGAGGACTTCGAGTGGTTCGAGAGCCCACGCTGGATACCGCTCACTCCGCAGCGCCTCGTCACCTACGCCCGTGCGAAGCACAAGGGCGCGCGTACGGCGTACCTGGCACTGCTTCCGCTGCGCGCCATCGGCGCCCTCGTCCCGGAGCTGAACGCCGAGGCCGTGGCCGCACTGCCCGACGACGTTCCCGACAGCCGCGACGCCATAGCGGTGGACCCGGCATACCGGGTCACCGCGCAGGGAACCGCCCTGGTCCCCCTGGACCTGCTCAGCATCGCCGGCCGCCTCGGCGAGTCCGTACGGCACACCTGGGAGCGCCGCCTCACCCCGTACCTCCCCCTCGAAGAGACACCACCGTCGATCCCCGAGGACATCCCCGACGCCGTACCCCACTGGCAGGACCTGGTGATCCTGTCCGCGCACCTCGACGGAAGACTGCCCGCCCTCACCGGCCCGGTGAGCCGGGAACGCCTGCTCCGCTCCGCTCAGGCGGCCGGCGAGACCCCCGGACGGGTCCGGGAGCGGCTGGAGTCGTACGCGGGACTGTTCGGGCTCGACCTAGCGCCCGCCGACGAGCACCCACCCCCCGACGAGGACAAGGCATGACCACGCACCGCAGACGCCACGACCACGCCAAGCCGTACGCCGAACAGGACCTCGGCGAGGTCGACGCCACCCCCTTCGCCCAGCGCCCCACCCCGGACGGGACCGGAGTCGTCGTCGCCGGAACCTGCCCGCGCTGCCACGGCCGTACGGAGACCCTGTTCCCCTGGGGCATGCCCGGAACGGGATCGAAGGGCGTGCTGAACCTCATACTGGGCAGGGACCCGGCCCCCGGCCCAGAGGACCCGCTCTCCCACGAGGTGCACTTCTGCGAATGCGGTCACCCCCACCCGCAGTGCCCGCCGGACACCTCCTACCGCGGCTGCGGGGCGAGTTGGCGGATCCGCCGGTGAGCGCCTGGTCCGACCGGCGGTGGGCCGAACTCGCGCGTGAGCTGGAGTTCACCCAGCTGTCGGAGCTGCGCAGACAGGCCGAGGGCTGGCGTACCGGCCTCACCGGGCTGACCACCCTGCTGGCGGTGCTCGTGCTGCTGAAGGGCCGGGACAACCTGGCCGAACTGCCCCAGTGGGCCCGCTCCACGGCGACCGGCCTCCTCCTGACCGCCTTCGTGCTGGTGACGGCGGGCTCCCTGCTGGCCGTTCGGGCGGCCCACGGTGTCCCCGGCGCCGAGATCCTGCTCGGCGGCCAGTCCCTCAGGCGCTGGACCGAGCGCGAGGTGTCCCGGGTGACGCGGGCGCTGGGCCGGGCGTCGGTCTGCTGTGTGGTGGGGGTGGTGCTGGTGGTCGGGGCCGTGGTCCTCGCGTGGGCGACCACCGGGGCCGCCGCCACCCACCTGGTCGAGGTGAGCACGGGCTCGGACGTGGTGTGCGGGGAGTTGGTGGAGGCCGACCGCAAGGGGGTGGTGGTCCGTACGGAGCGCGGCGGTGCGGTGTCCGTGCCGCAGGCGACGGTCGTGAGGGTCACGCCGGTCGGGAGCTGTGGCACGGCGGCCCCTTAGGAGCTCAGTTGTTCCAGCTCTCGTCATACGGATCCGTGGGCGCCGCCACCGGCTTCGCCTCAGTGACCTCGATGAACGGGATGGGGCCGCCGTTGACCGGGTCCTCGGTGCGGCGCGGGGTGTAGGTGCCGGTGATCCGCAGCCAGGTGTCCGGCTGGAGGACCGGGGGGACCTGGCCGGTGAGGGCGACCTTGACCGGCTGGGCGTCGGCGGCGCAGCAGTTGAGGGCCATGCGGACCAGGTAGGGGGCGCCGTCGCGGTCCAGCGCCAGGAAGCCGGTGAGCTGGACCCGGCGGTCGCGGAGGGTGCGGCCGTGGTCGTAGACGGCGCGGCCCGCGTAGTCGACGACGCTCAGGCGCAGGGGGTCGGCGGCGGGGAGGGCGGGGTAGGCGAGGGGTTCCTGGAGGGCCGTACCGGTGCGGGTCGCGCTGTAGGAGCCGAGGGCGGGCGGGGCGACCAGGATCAGGGCGAAGAGGGGGAGGACGAGGAGCCAGGCGACTCGGGGTTCGCGGTGGGGGTGGGGTTCGGGGTGAGCGTGGGTCGCCTCGTCCGCGCGGCCCTTGTGCCGCTGGACCCGCTTCCGCTCGTACCAGACGGTCGCCACCGCCGCCGCGATCAGCACCGCGCCGGACACCAGCACGAGCGGGCGCAGGCCCTGCTTGACGTACCGGAGATAGAGGTCGGTGGTGCCCGCGTGCAGCAGGGACGCGCCCAGCAGGAACAGGACTGCCGACTGGGCCTGGCGGTTCACAGGATCACCGCCCCGACCAGCACCGACACGACCACGGCCAGCGCGAAGGTGGCCGGTGCGAAGCGCAGGGCGAAGGCGCGGCCGAAGGTGCCCGTCTGCATCGCGAACAGCTTCAGGTCGATCATCGGGCCCACGACGAGGAAGGTGAGCCGGGCCGTGAGCGAGAACTGCGACAGCGACGCCGCAACGAACGCGTCCGCCTCCGAGCAGATCGACAGCACCACCGCGAGGACCGCGAGGGCGAGGACCGACAGCACCGGGTTGTCGGCCGCCGCGCGCAGCCAGCTCTCCGGGGCCACCGCCTTGAGTGTCGCCGCCGCCATCGCGCCAACCACCAGGAAGCCGCCGGCGTGCATCACGTCGTGCCGGACGGAGCCCCAGAAGGCCTCGCCCCTGCTCTGGCCGTCGTGGGACGGGTGGGAGGGCGGCTTCAGCCAGTCCGTACGGCCCAGACGCAGCCACAGCCAGCCCATCGCGCACGCCACCAGCAGGCTGGCGACCAGCCGGGCCAGGACCATCTCCGGGTTGCCGGGAAAGGCGACCGCCGTCGCCGTCAGCACGATCGGGTTGATCGCGGGGGCGGACAACAGGAACGTCAGCGCCGCGGCGGGGGTGACGCCGCGGCGGACCAGCGCCCCGGCCACCGGCACGGAGGCGCACTCGCAACCGGGCAGCACCGCGCCCGCCGCTCCGGCGACCGGGACGGCGAGGGCGGGTCGGCCGGGCAGGGCACGGGCGAAGAAGGACGGCGGCACGAACACCGCGATCGCCGCCGAGAGCAGCACGCCCAGCACGAGGAAGGGCAGCGCCTGGACCATCACCGCGACGAACACCGTCGTCCAGCTCTGCATGACCGGCGCGGAGAGCGCGCGGCGGATCGGGCTCTGCAGGAGCACCAGCACGACCATGAGCATGGTGAGGAGGAGCGGGGAGTCGAGGTGCCGGCCCTCTTGCCCGGCCCCGCCGGTTTCCTGCGGGGCCGCTTTGGTAATCGCCACGGGCGAGGTACCTCCGGTGGTGCGTAAGGGCGCTGGTTTCCCTCCCCTCCAGTACGGCCGGCGGGGCGGGGACGTTCAGTCGGGGAGTTCGGCGGAGGTTCGGTCGTGAAGGTCCGGTCGTGAAGGTCCGGTCGCGGAGGTTCAGTTGCGAAGGTTCGGTCGCGGAGGGGCGCTTCTGGAACCACCCGTCACTATGAGGCAGTCTTTTCCCTCGTGGGGAGCGTTCCGAATCAGGGCCTGGGGAGTGACACGGCCGCGCACATGGTGGTGTGCGGCGACGACGGGCTCGCGCACCGGCTTGCCGCCGAGTTGCGCGGGGTGTACGGAGAACAGGTCACGCTCGTCGTGCCACCCTCCGAACGCACGGTACGACCACCCGTCGTGGGCCGTGCCCGGGCCGCGTCGGCGGCGCTGCTCGGCGCGGTGACCGCGGCCGTGGGCCGCACGGGCGGCGGGGTCGGCGGCGGCAGCGAACCGGCCGGGAACATCCGGGTGGTGGAGGCCGCCGAGGCCACCGAGGCCGCGTTCGCCGACGCGGGCGTGGAACGGGCCGCCGCGCTCGCCCTCGTCTACGACGACGACGAGACCAACATCCGCGCCGCCCTCACCGCCCGCCGTCTCAACCCCCGCCTCCGGCTCGTCCTGCGCCTGTACAACCGCCGGTTGGGCCAGCACATCGAGGAACTCCTGGACCAGGCCGCCGCGTTGGCGACCGGCGTGGGGGACGCCGGCCTGGACGCCTCCACGACCGTCCTGTCCGACGCCGACACGGCCGCCCCCGCGCTGGCCGCCACGGCTGTCGCCGGCACCACCAAGGTCGTCCAGACGGACGGCCTGCTGCTGCGCGCGGTGGAGCGCCCGCCCCCGCGCCCCGGTCAGACGCCCCCGGCCGGACTGGCGACGCTGGCCCTGCTGTCCACGACCAGCAACGACCCGGCCGGAACGGACGGTTCGGAGGGCAGCGGGGACCAGGGCCCGCTGCTGCTGCCGGACGAGGCAGCCGTGCAGGGCGCCCGGGGACGGGGCACCGTCGTCCTGGAACAGGTGTCGTACGCGGGCCCGTCCCTGCCGTCGGGCCGGAGCGTCGTACCGTCGTTCGCCTCCCTGTTCTCGCGCCGGTTGCGGTGGTCGCTGGCCGGGCTGGTGGGGTGTGTCGCGGCGCTGGCCGTGGCGCTGACGGTGGTGACCGGGGAACACCCGCTGTACGCGACCTACATGACCCTCCTCGATCTCTTCGCCATCAACGAGCCCGCCCTCCACCAGTCCATGGCCCGCCAGATCCTCCAGCTCCTGTCCGGGCTGACCGGTCTGCTGCTGCTCCCGGTGCTGCTCGCCGCGGTGCTGGAGGCCCTCGGCACCTTCCGCACCGCGTCCGCCCTGCGCAAACCGCCGCGCGGGCTGGGCGGCCATGTGGTCCTGCTCGGCCTCGGCAAGATCGGCACCCGGGTCCTGACCCGGCTGCGGGAACTGCACATCCCCGTGGTGTGCGTCGAGTCCGACCCCGAGGCCCGCGGGATGGCGACGGCACGGCGGCTGCGGGTGCCGGTGGTGCTCGGGGACGTCACCCAGGAAGGCGTCCTGGAGGCCGCGAAGATCCACCGCTCGCACGCCCTCCTCGCGGTGACCAGCGCCGACACGACGAACCTCGAAGCCGCGCTGTACGCCCGCTCCGTCCGCCCCGACCTCCGTGTGGTCCTGCGTCTGTACGACGACGACTTCGCCACCGCCGTCTACCGCACCCTGCGTGCCGCGCACCCCTACGCCTCCACCCGCAGCCGCAGCGTGACCCATCTGGCCGCGCCCGCGTTCGCCGGGGCGATGATGGGGCGCCAGATCCTGGGGGCGATTCCCGTCGAGCGGCGGGTACTCCTGTTCGCGGCGGTCGACGTGGCCGGTCATCCACAGCTTGAGGACAAGACCGTCGGCGAGGCCTTCCGGGCGGGCGCCTGGCGGGTGCTGGCCCTGGACCGCTCCGGACGGGACGAACGCCGCGACGGTGGCCGGGAGGAACCGGCGGTGGAGGAGGCGTACGAGGAGCCCCGCGGGGGCGGCACGTCGGGGTGGGTGTGGGACCTGCCCGACACGTACGTCCTCCACAAGGAGGACCGGGTCGTCCTGGCCGCCACCCGGCGGGGGCTGGCGGAGCTGCTGGGGAGGCGGTCGCGGGAGCGGGCGGGGGCGTAGGCCGTCGCCGGGCGGGCGGTGTACGCCGTTTCTCGCCCCCGCCGCCCCTACCCGTCCCATCCCTTGAAGGGGCTCCGCCCCTTCCACCCCGCCAGGGGGCTGCCGCCCCCTGGACCCCCGCTGTCGGCCTACGGCCTCGTCCTCAAACGCCGGACGGGCTGAAAATGCCTCGTCCTCAAACGCCGGACGGGCTCAACGAGCCTTCAAGTGCCGCTCCGCGAAGTCCAGTTCCAGCCGCACCTGCTTGATCCGCTCGTCCACCACCAGCGACCCGTGCCCCGCGTCGTACCGGTACACCTCGTGCACCGCCCCGCGGGCCTCCAGCCGCTTCACATAGTTGTCGACCTGCCGGATCGGGCAGCGCGGGTCGTTCACGCCGGCCGAGATGTAGACCGGTGCCTTCACCTGGTCGACGTAGGTCAGCGGTGACGATGCCTCGAAGCGCTCGGGGACCTCCTCAGGGGTGCCGCCCAGGAGGGTGCGGTCCAGGGCCTTCAGGGCCTCCATCTCGTCGTGGTACGCGGTGACGTAGTCGGCGACGGGGACCGCAGCGATTCCCACCGTCCACGCGTCCGGCTGGGTGCCGAGGCCGAGGAGGGTGAGGTAGCCGCCCCACGAACCGCCGGTGAGGATGAGGCGGGCCGGGTCGGCCAGGCCGGACGTCACCGCCCACTCGCGGACCGCCGCGATGTCCTCCAGCTCGATCAGCCCGACCCGGTGCTTGAGCGCGTCCGTCCACGCGCGCCCGTAGCCCGTCGAGCCGCGGTAGTTGACCCGGACCACCGCGTAACCGTGGTCCACCCAGGCCGCCGGGCCCGCCGCGAACGCGTCGCTGTCGTGCCAGGTCGGGCCTCCGTGGATGTCGAAGACCGTCGGCAGCGGGCCCTCGGTGCCCTCCGGCCGCTGCACCAGGGCGTGGATGCGGCCGCCGGGGCCCTCCACCCACACGTCCTCCACCGCGACCGAGCCGGGGGACTTCAGGCCGGGCGGATCCAGGACCACGCGCCCCGTCGTCGACCGCACCGCCGACGGCTCCGCCGCCGACGACCACAGGTACTCCACGCTGCCGTCCGGGCGGGCCGTCGCCCCCGACACGGACCCCGCGGGAGTCGGGACCCGCACCAGCTCACGCCCGGCCAGTTCGTACCGGAACAGCTCGCTGCGGGCCTCGAAGCTGTGCGCGATCAACAGCGCGGCCCCGTCCGGATACCACTCCGCGCTGACGTCACCCGGCAGCTCCAGGGCGAGGTCCGTCTCCTCCCCCGTCGCCACGTTCCACACCAGCGGCTCCCAGCGGCCGCGCCGCTGGTGCCCGATGAGCAGGCGCGCGTCGCCGGTCACCGGGGCGAAGCCCAGGACCTCCAGGCCCAGTTCCTCGGTGCCGCCCTTGGTGTCGTCGAGCTCGGCGACCGCAGAGCCGTCGGGGCGCAGGACGCGCAGCGCCGAGTGCATCGCGTCGCCGTGCTCGGTGTGCTCGACGGCGATCAGCGAGCCGTCGTGCGAGAGGTCGCCGACGCCCGCGGACTCGCGGTGCCGGTAGATCTCCACCGGGGGCTCGCCGATCCGGGCCACATGGATCGTCGTGCCGTCCTCGTCCGTCGAGCGGCCCACGATCGCCGTACGTCCGTCCCGGCCGAGGGCGAGGCCCGCCGGGTACGACGGGTCCAGGCCCGGCGCGGCGAGCTCGTCCTCACCGCCGGTGAACGGCTGGCGGCGCCACACGCCGAACTCGTCGCCGTCCTTGTCGTCGAACCACCAGATCCACGCGCCGTCCGGGGAGAGCACCCCGTCCGTCGTGCCGTTCGGCCGGTCGGTCACCTGACGCTGCTCACCTGTCGAACGGTCCCAGGCGTACAGCTCGTACGTCCCTGTGGCGTTCGACACGAACAAGGAGCGGTCCGGTGCGTCCTCGGCCCAGTCGGGCAGCGACACCCGCGGCGCCCGGAAGCGCTTCTCCCAGTCCGGCACGCCCTTGTCCGCAATGCCCTTGTCCCGCATGTGGTGATCCCGCGAATCGGACCCGTGGCTGTCAGTCATGGATCCCATAGTGCCTGGCCCCGCCGACAATCCGCTGGCGAGGCCCCCAGCCTGTGGATAACTTTCACGCCCTGCCCGAGCGGCACCGACCCCGCGGCCGGACCCTCCCCAGGAGCCCCGTACCGTTGAGTGCGTGTACCGGTTTCTGCTGACGCCCCGTTGGTGGGGGATCAACGTCTTCGTGCTGCTCGCCATCCCCTTCTGCGTGTTCATGGGGTCGTGGCAGCTGGGCCGGTTCGAGGCGCGGGTGCAGGACCATCGCACCGCCGGTGAGCTGGCCGAGAAGGCCGAGCACGAGGCGCCCCGTCCGCTCACCGAGCTGCTGCCGGTGGACAAGGCGACGTCGGGCCGGCAGGTCACCGCGAGCGGACGGTACGGCAAGCAGTTGCTCGTGCCGGGCCGGGAGCTGGACGACCGGCAGGGCTACTACGTCCTGACGCTGCTGCACACCGACGACGGCAAGGCCCTGCCGGTGGTACGCGGCTGGCTGCCGGGCGACGCCGGCCGGGCCGAGGCCCCCGCCGCGCCCACCGGCGAGGTCACGGTCACCGGCGCGCTCCAGGCGTCCGAGGTGCCCGGTGAGAACGGCGTGCCGGCGCAAGGGGGCCTGCCCGCCGGCCAGACGGCGGCGATCAGCGCGGCGACGCTGGTGAACCTGGTGCCGTACGACGTCTACGACGCCTGGATCACCCTCGGCAAGGCCGACTCCGGTATGAAGCCGGTCCCGGCGGCCGCCCCCAGCGACACCGGCCTCGATCTGAAGGCGTTCCAGAACCTCGGCTACACCGGCGAGTGGTTCGTCTTCGCGGGCTTCGTGGTCTTCATGTGGTTCCGCCTCCTCCGCCGCGAGGTGGAGTCCATCCGGGACGCGGAACTGGGCCTGCTGCCCGAGGGGGAGCCCAGCGGCGTTCCGGCCCCGGAGAAGACCGGCGCCTGACCGCCGGGCGTCCCGCCCTCAGACCCCCTGCGCCCTCACACCCCCTGCAGCACGCCCGTCCAGTACACGACCCCCGCGCACGCGTTGGACACCGTCACCGAAGCCGTCGGCGCTCCCGCCTCCGCGGTGAGGGAGATCGTGACGCTTCCGTCGGCCGTGGTGTCCTCCCTCAGCAGCTGGGTGGAGGTGCCGGTCTCACCGCCCGTGGAGGTGCCCTCCGTCGCGCCGGTGGTGTTCTCGGTCGGGGTCGGGTCGGGCGAGGGGTCGCCCGTGCCGCCGTCGCTCTCCCCCGTCGTGGGGCAGGTCGCCGAGGGGACCCAGCCGAACTTGACCTGGTAGGAGTCGCCCGGCTTGAGGACGAGGGCGGTGAGTTCCAGGGACGGGTCGGGCAGGCCGGCCGCCGCGTCACCGGCGACATGCCGCAGGTCGGAGATCTTCGTGCTGTCCGCCGCGCCCGCCGTGACCAGGCTGACCCCGCCCGGGCCGCTCACCGTGCAGTCGGCGGTGGAGACGTTGCTGAAGGTGAAGGTGCCGTACACCGTGCCCGACGATTCGGGGAGGTCGGTGGTCCCGCCGGACGTGCCGAGCTGCTCGGCGGTGCACGCGGCGACGCCGGCCGGGCTGGTCGCCAAGGGGTCGGTGGGGCTCCCCGAGCCGGTACCCGGACCGGTACCGGTGCCGGTGCCCTTGTCCTCGTCCTTCTCGCTCCCCTTGTCCTTGTCCTCGGTCTTCCCCGAGGAGCCGCCGGACGTGCTCTCGCCGCCCTCCGTCTCCTTGCCCTGACCGGCGCCCCCCTGCGCCTGTTCGCCATGGCCGGCGTTGGACGAGTTGACGTTGGAGCCGGTGGAGTTGGAGACGTGCACCAGGGCCGGGACGGCGGTGCCGACGAAGAGCACCGCGGCCGCCGCGCCGACGAGCGCCTGCCGCTTGCGCGCCCGCCGGGCCGGCACCGCCCGGCGCAGATGGTCCAGCGTGCCGTCGCGCGGCTCGATCTCCTCGACCGCGTGATGGAGCAGGCGGCGCAGTGCCAGCTCATCCGAGTCGAACCCCTCGGGGCCCTGTTCGTCGGGGCCGTGGTTCACAGTTCCGTTCCCAGCGTGCGATTGCTTCGGCTGTTGCTTGTCCGGCCGCCCGGCCGGCTCGGTCCTCCCCCCCGGCCCGAAGGGCGTGGGGGGATCCCCGGAGGGCTGGTCAGGGACGTGCGGACCGCGCCGCTCGTCATGGTCCTCGCTCATGCCGGCGCCTCCATGGCGACCCGCAGCGCCGCGATGCCACGCGAGCCGTACGCCTTCACCGAGCCCAGCGAGATGCCGAGCGTCTCGGCGACCTGCGCCTCGGTCATGTCCGCGAAGTACCGCAGGACCAGCACTTCGCGCTGCCGGCGCTGCAGACCCTTCATCGCCTTGATGAGGGAGTCCCGCTCCAGCTGGTCGTACGCCCCCTCCTCCGCGCTCGCCATGTCGGGCATCGGCTTCGACAGCAGCTTCAGACCGAGTATCCGGCGGCGCAGGGCGGAGCGGGAGAGGTTGACGACCGTCTGACGGAGGTACGCCAGCGTCTTCTCCGGGTCACGGACGCGCTTGCGCGCGGAGTGGACGCGGATGAACGCCTCCTGGACGACGTCCTCGCAGGAGGCGGTGTCGTCGAGGAGGAGGGCCGCGAGACCCAGCAGCGAGCGGTAGTGGGCCCGGTAGGTCTCGGTGAGATGGTCGACGGTCGTGCCGGCCGCCGCGTCGTTCTCGGCCTCGGCGCCGTCGCGCTGACTGGGTATGCGGGCGGGCCGCGCTGCGGGCATGGGCGCGATCACCGGCATGCCGCCGGGCGCACCGGGCATGCGGGATCGGACGGGCCGGCGGGGCGGCCGTAGGGCCGTGCCGCGGGTCGCCGCAGTGAAGTCGAGTACCTCTGCCACGCCAGTTGGACACGCATCCCCCCGCGAGGGTTGTACGTGCCGGACGTCACTTTTGCGACAGCTTCCGCAACCGACCGTCTCGCGCCAGGCAGCACAGCTGACCGTGCGTCAAACGCCCACATGCCTACCCGCTCTTCCCTTATATCCCATATGGGCGGGCGTCCCCACGCCCTGCCCATCCGGCGTCCCCACGCCGGAAAACGCGTCTCCGCGCCCCATAAGGGCGACCGCAAAGACGCACCCCGCCCTGCAAGCGGTTGCAGAGCGGGGAGGAAAATCTTCAACTGCCGATAGTGTCCGGTTCAAGTGGTCCGGACCATCGATCGGCTCACACTTTTCACACAGATCCTACAAACGATCCGTTCGGAGCCCAGGAGTTTTCCGGCGCCACCGGCACCTGAGAGCCCGTGAACAAACCCCCGCCTGTGCTGCGACGCCCGGCACGCACGCTCGCCGCGTTACCGAACGCCGCAGCACCCGCCCTACGGGCGGACGACGGGGGTTTGTTCACGGGCTCTCACCGCAACTCCGCCGCCACCAGCTCCGCGATCTGCGCGGTGTTGAGGGCCGCGCCCTTGCGCAGGTTGTCCCCGCAGACGAAGAGTTCGAGCGCCGTCGGATCGTCGAGCGCGCGCCGCACCCGGCCGACCCAGGTCGGGTCCGTGCCCACCACGTCGGACGGCGTCGGGAACTCCCCGGCCTCCGGGTCGTCGTACAGCACGACCCCCGGCGCGGTGGCCAGGATCTCGCGCGCCTTGGCGACCGTGACCTCGCCCTCGAAGCGGGCGTGCACGGTCAGCGAGTGCCCGGTCAGCACCGGCACCCGCACACAGGTCACCGCGACCGGCAGCTGCGGCAGTCCGAGGATCTTGCGGGACTCGTTCCGCACCTTCATCTCCTCCGACGACCAGCCGTCCTCGCGCAGCGACCCGGCCCACGGCACGACGTTCAGCGCGACCGGCTCCGGGAACGGCCCGGTGTCGTCGCCGACGGCCCGCCGTACGTCACCGGGGCTGGTCCCCAGCTCCGTGCCGGCGACCATGGACAGCTGCCGGCGCAGGGTCTCCACGCCGGCCCGCCCGGCCCCGCTCACCGCCTGGTACGAGGACACCACCAGGGAGCGCAGCCCGAACTCGGCGTGCAGCGCGCCCAGCGCCACGATCATGGAGAGGGTGGTGCAGTTGGGGTTGGCGACGATCCCGCGCGGCCGCATCCGGACCGCGTGCGGATTGACCTCGGGGACGACGAGGGGCACCTCCCGGTCCATGCGGAAGGCGCCCGAGTTGTCCACCACCACCGCGCCCTTGGCGGCGGCGATCGGCGCCCACCGGGCGGACACCTCGTCGGGTACGTCGAACATCGCGACGTCGACCCCGGCGAAGGCCTCCTCGGTGAGCGCCACCACCTCGACCTGTTCACCGCGCACGGCCAGCTTGCGGCCGGCCGAGCGCGGCGAGGCGATCAGACGGATCTCGCCCCAGATGTCCGCCCGCTGGGACAGGATCTGGAGCATGACCGAGCCGACGGCTCCGGTTGCACCCACGACCGCGAGCGTCGGTCGACGGGACGCCATTCCCGCCATCAGCGCCCGGTGCCCCCGTACACGACAGCCTCGTCGCTGTCGGAGTCGAGTCCGAAAGCGGAGTGCACGGCGCGGACGGCCTCGTTGACGTCGTCGGCGCGGGTGACGACCGAGATGCGGATCTCGGAGGTCGAGATCAGCTCGATGTTCACGCCCGCGTCGGACAGCGCCTTGAAGAAGTCGGCCGTGACACCCGGGTTGGTCTTCATACCGGCGCCGACCAGGGAGATCTTGCCGATCTGGTCGTCGTAGCGCAGGGAGTCGAAGCCGATGCCGCTCTTGTTCTTCTCCAGGGCGTCGATGGCCTTGCGGCCCTCGGACTTCGGCAGCGTGAAGGAGATGTCCGTCAGGCCGGTGGAGGCGGCGGACACGTTCTGCACGATCATGTCGATGTTGATCTCGGCGTCGGAGATCGTCCGGAAGATCGCGGCGGCCTCGCCCGGCTTGTCCGGCACACCGACGACCGTGACCTTGGCCTCGGAGGTGTCGTGCGCGACACCGGAGATGATGGCCTGCTCCACGTGCTTGTCCCCTTGATCGATCGGCTCGCTGCTGACCCACGTGCCCTGAAGTCCGCTGAAGCTGGACCGGACGTGGATCGGGATGTTGTAGCGGCGGGCGTACTCCACACAGCGGTGGAGCAGCACCTTCGAGCCGGACGCGGCCAGCTCCAGCATGTCCTCGAAGGCGATCCAGTCGATCTTCTTCGCCTTCTTGACCACGCGCGGGTCGGCGGTGAACACGCCGTCGACGTCGGTGTAGATCTCGCAGACCTCGGCGTCGAGGGCGGCGGCCAGCGCGACAGCGGTGGTGTCGGACCCGCCACGCCCCAGCGTGGTGATGTCCTTCGAGTCCTGGCTGACGCCCTGAAAGCCGGCGACGATGGCGATGTTGCCCTCGTCCAGCGAGTCACGGATCCGGCCCGGCGTCACATCGATGATCCGGGCTTTGTTGTGGACCGAGTCGGTGATGACACCTGCCTGGCTGCCGGTGAACGACTGGGCCGAGTGGCCCAGGTTTTTGATCGCCATGGCCAGCAGGGCCATCGAGATCCGCTCTCCCGCGGTCAGCAGCATGTCGAGCTCGCGCCCGGCAGGCATCGGGGATACCTGCTCGGCGAGATCGATCAGCTCGTCCGTCGTGTCGCCCATCGCGGAAACCACGGCGACCACCTGGTGGCCGTTCTTCTTGGCTTCCACGATCCGCTTGGCGACGCGCTTGATGCCCTCGGCATCGGCTACGGAGGAGCCTCCGTACTTCTGCACGACAAGGCCCACGTGCGCTCCTCGCTCAGTCCGTGTGTGTCGGCTCAGTCTAACGAGCGTCCGAATTCGACCTTGGGGTTCCCAGATGGTGAGATCCGGCGCTCGGAGTGGTGTCTGCCCGGCCAGGGGTGGGGCAACCGGTTTAGTGGTGCAGTTCACTCGGGGGCTGAGGGGGCACACGCGCCCCCGGCGCCCGCCGGAAGGACGCGGGGCGCGAAATCGGCCATTGACGCTCTCCGTAGTCGACCGCTAACTTCGCGTCGTCGTCGCCACACCAGGGGCACAAGGCTCCATCGGGACTAGCGACGCGAAGGATCCTCCTCCTTTGACGACTGTGACCGCTTCAGAGATCCAGCACGTCACGCAAGCCGATCCGGATTTCCCGGCCGGCCTTTTCGAGAGCCGGCCCTTCACGCCCCACTGCGAGGTCATCCGCACCGCAGGCGACCACGCCGTCATCGGCGTCTCCCCCGGCAACAGCTACTTCTCCGCCCGCCGCGTCCACGACCTGGCCCGCTGGGGCCTCGCCCTCTTCGAGCGGGTGGACTTCGTCTACACGGACCTGTACGTGGCCGAGATGTACGCGGCGTCGGGCTATCCGCCCGACGACGCGCGCCGCAAGGCGGTGAAGAACCTGCGCGGGGTGCGGGCCAAGGTCCTGGGCGCGGTCCAGGCCGTCGACCCCGGCGGCACCCGCCTGTACGCGCACGCCATGTCGGACTTCCGCGGCAACCCGGCGTACCGCGAGATCCACGACCACCTGCAGGCCCGCCTGGCCACCGACGACGAGTTCCGCACGACCTGCGAGAAGCTCGTCGACTCCTTCCTGGCCGAGAAGGCGGGGCGCGCGAGCGACGCGCAGCGCGAGGTCTGCCTGGCCTACGTCTGCGCCGAGGCACCCCTTTTCCTGGACACCCCCGCCATCCTGGGCGTCCCCTCCTCGCTCAACTGCTACCACCAGCTCCTGCCGATGGCCGAGCTGCTCTACTCCCGGGGCGCCGGCCTGCGCGCCTCCCGCAACCAGGGGCACGCCATCGTGACGCCCGCAGAGGGAGCCACCGATGCCCACTGAAACCCTCATCGACTTCCCGTTCTCCTGGCGCGGCGACCAACTCCCGTCAGAGGTGGAGGAGTTGCGCACCACGACCCCGGTACGCCGGGTCCGCACCATCGCCGGCGACGAGGCCTGGCTGGTGTCGTCGTACGACCTGTGCAAGCAGGTCCTGGAAGACCCGCGCTTCAGCCTGAAGGAGACCTCGGCCCCGGGCGTGCCCCGCCAGTACGCACTGACGATCCCGCCCGAGGTCGTCAACAACATGGGGAACATCACCGGCGCCGGGCTGCGCAAGGCCGTGCTGAAGGCGCTGAACCCGAAGAGCCCCGGCCTGGCGGAGTGGATGCGGTCCTACGCCGCCGAACTCGTCGACGGACTGATCCGCGAGGGCGCTCCGGCGGACCTGCGCGGCGGCTTCGCCGACCCGTACTCGG
This sequence comes from Streptomyces sp. V4I8, assembly GCF_041261225.1. Lineage (GTDB taxonomy): Bacteria > Actinomycetota > Actinomycetes > Streptomycetales > Streptomycetaceae > Streptomyces. The sequence continues at coordinate 5,650,432 of NZ_JBGCCN010000001.1, read as the reverse complement.
CGGGCATGCACTGCCGGATCCTCGGCATCCCGCCGCAGGACGCGCCCCGGCTGATGCGGAGCCTGGACATCGCGTTCATGAACTCGGCCTGCCCGGTCACGGGTGCCCGGCTCAACTGGGACCGCGACATCGCATACATGACCAAGCGGCTCGACGACCCGGCGACGACGGGCCTGATGGCCGAGCTCGCCGCCCTGCGCGCGGACCCGGACTACGGCCACCTCACCGACGAGATGCTCGCGACGGTCGGGGTGACCATGTTCGGCGCGGGGGTCATCTCCACCGCGGGCTTCCTGACCATGGCGCTGGTGTCGCTCATCCAGCACCCCGACCTGCACGCCCGTCTCCTCGCCGACCGCACCCTGGTCCCCGCCGCCGTGGACGAGCTCCTGCGCGTCAACCTGTCCATCGGCGACGGTCTGCCGAGGCTGGCGACCGAGGACGTACGGCTGGGGGAGGTGGAGGTGAAGGCGGGCGAGCTGGTCCTGGTCCTGGTCGAGGGCGCGAACTTCGACCCGTCCGCCTTCCCCGACCCGCAGACGGTCGACCTGGCCCGCGAGAACGCCACGGCCCACCTCTCCTTCGGCGGCGGCCGCCACTACTGCCCCGCCACCGCCCTCGGCCGTAAGCACGCCGAGATCGCCCTGGAGACCCTGCTGGAGCGGATGCCCGGGCTGCGGCTCGCGGTGCCGATCGAGCAGCTGGTGTGGCGGACCGGGTTCATGAAGCGGATCCCGGAGCGGTTGCCGATCATGTGGTAGCGACCGGGTAGCAGTCGAGTGGCAGCCGATTTACCCGCTTATCGCCTGTTCACAGGCTCGGCGTCCGGTCGTCTTTAAAGTTCAACCACTATGGTTCGCCTGTGCGCGTACTTCTGGTGGAAGACGACGAACCGGTCGCCGAGTCGCTCCGGCGCGGCCTGCTGCGCTACGGCTTCGAGGTGGCCTGGGTCACCACGGGTGCCGCGGCGCTGAGCCACGCCGACCCCTACGACGTCGTACTCCTCGATCTCGGCCTGCCCGACACCGACGGTCTCGACGTCTGCAAGGCGCTGCGCGAACGCGGCGACGTACCGATCATCGTGATCAGCGCGCGCAGCGACGAGACGGACCGGGTGGTCGGGCTGGAGCTCGGCGCCGACGACTACGTGTCCAAGCCGTTCGGGGTCCGCGAGGTCATCGCGCGGATACGCGCGGTGATGCGCCGGATGCAGCCCCGCGCGGCCGCCGCCGAGGCCGGCCCGGACCGATACGGCGACCGCCTCACCATCGACCGCAAGGCGGCCCGCGTGCGCCTGGACGGCGAGGAGGTCACCCTCGCGCCCAAGGAGTACGACCTGCTGGCCTTCCTCACCGAGGAGCCCGGGGCGCTGATGTCGCGCGAGCAGATCATGGAGGCGGTCTGGGACGCCAACTGGTTCGGCCCGACGAAGACGCTGGACGTGCATGTGGCGGCGCTGCGGCGGAAGCTGGCGGGGGCGATCACGATCGAGGCGGTGCGGGGGGTCGGGTTCCGGCTGGAGATCGTCAAGGGCGGCCAGGGCGACGGCGGTAGCGGCGCGTCATGATCCGTCAGCTCATCCGCAGTTACGTCGGACTCGTCGCCGTCGCGATCGCGCTGTTCACCGTGCCGGTCGCCTTCACGCTCACCGACCAGCTGCGGGACGACACCGCGGACTCCGTCATGCGCGAGGCCAGGACCATGGCCCTGCTGCTCGGCAACGGGAACGCACCGTCGTGCGCGGCGTTGGTGGAGATGGCCGACGCGTTCGGCAGTCGGACACCCGGCGACGTCGAGCTGACCGAGCGCTGCGACACGAGCCTGCCGAGCCCGAAACAGGACGCGGCCCTCACCAAGGCCCTCGAGACGGGCGAGCCCACGACCGACTGGGGCTCCTCCTTCATCTGGGGACCGGAGCTGAAGATCACGGTTGCCGCCCGCCAGAGCGAGGTGGCCCTCGACGGCCGCAATACCGGCCGGGTCGTGGGCGCCGTACGCATCGTGTACTCGACCCACGACATGACCGGCAGGCTGTGGCAGATCTGGGGCTTCCGCGCCGGACTCGCGGTGGTCGTCCTCGGCGTGGCCGCCGTGATCGGCGCCGCGGCGGCCCGGCGTATCACCCGGCCGCTGCGCCAGCTCAACGACATGGCGAGCAAGTTCAGCGACGGTGATCTGACCGCCCGCTCCCCCGTGACGGGCCCCCCGGAGACCCAGACGCTGGCGCGCACCCTCAACCAGGGCGCGGAACGCCTGGACACGCTGGTCGCGGCCCAGCGCATCTTCGTGGCCGACGCCTCGCACCAACTCCGTACCCCGCTCACCGCGTTGCGGCTGTCGCTGGACAACATCGCGGACGGGGTGGACGACGACTTCGTCAGGGAGGACGTCGAGCAGGCGACCGCGGAGGTCGTGCGGATGAACCGGCTGGTGAACGGCCTGCTGGTGCTGGCGCGGGCGGAGGCGAAGGTCACCGCGGCGGAACCGCTCCCCCTGTGGGACATCGTGCGGGAGAGGCTGGCGGTGTGGAGGCCGGCCGCCGACGAGCGTGGAGTCACCATCACGCTCGGGGGGAGTGCCGACGGCCGGCCGCTTGTGCTGACCAGCCCCGGTCATCTGGACCAGGTGCTGGACAACGTGCTTTCGAACGCCCTGGAGGTGTCACCGGACGGCGGCACGATCACGGTCCGGGTGGAGCCGAGGGGCGACGAGGTGATCCTGTCGGTGGACGACGAGGGCCCCGGTATGTCGGACGCGGAGAAGTCCCGCGCCTTCGACCGCTTCTGGCGCGGCCAGGGCCTGACCGGGAAGGCCGGCTCCGGCCTCGGTCTCGCCGTCGTCAAGCAGCTGGTGACCGACGACGGCGGGACGGTGGCCCTGAGCGACGCTCCCGGGGGCGGGCTGTCCGTGCGGATCAGCCTTCGGGCATCTTCGAGGAGTGGTGGTTGACGATGAGCCACTCGCCGTTCCGCTTCTCGTACGCGTAGGTGTAGCGGGCCTTGACGGTGCTCTTCTCGCCCGTCTTGGGGTCGGTGAGCGCGAACTCGTAGGTGCCGGCGTCGATCACGGAGTTGGAGTCGAGGACGTCGACGTGCGACTCGATCTTCGTGCCGACCGGCTTGTTCTGCAGGAAGTGCTCGAAGTAGTCGACGATCTCGGCCTTGTCCGAGCGGACGTTGTTGGAGACGGTCGGCAGCAGGACCGCGTCCTTCGCGTACAGGGTGGCCACCTTCTTCGGGTCGCCGGTCTGCAGGGCCGCGTTCCACTGGTCGAACAGGCCGAGCACCTGCTTCCTGGTGGGCTGCTTGCTCTCACCCCACGAGGGCCCGGCGACGGCGGCACCGACGGCGACCGTGCCGACGGCGACCACGGCGGTGGCGGTGACCATGGCTGCGCGCTTGGTTATGGAACGACGAGTCATCGCATCTCCCGGACGGATCTGGTGGGTTCGCCTCCCTCCGCGTCCTGTCGGGCGCTTGCCTCTGCGGTGGAAGTGACTCCAGATTCGCCTGGCGCCGGTTAGGGGCCGTGCAGCGGACGTACAGCCCCGGGACAGGGCGTCACCAATTCACGCCGCGTGAGTGTCCGATCACACAGCGGCAGCCTTCCTGTGGCCGCGTCCGCGCACCAACCCGGCCCCGGCGCCGAGGGATACGACGCCCATGCCGACGGCGGACATGATGCCCTGCGTGCCGTCGACGACGAAGGGGGCGGCCGCGGCGACGACGGCGTTGAAGAGGAACAGGAACCACAGGACGGGGCGGGAGGAGAGCAGGGCCTTCATGGCGGTTTCCTTCGGGGCGGGGCCGCCGCGGCGGCCGTTGACCTGACGAGATCAACGATCCCGTTTGCCGAGGTCAGCCACGAGGGAGTGCGCTCCCGAAGGCGTGGTGTAGCGGGCTGCACCACCGGCGGACTCCTGCCTGCGGGCGCGGACGTCGAGGGGTGGGCATGGCGAGCGGGTGGACGGGCGACGCGCTGCTGGCCGGCACCGTGCTGCTCGGCTCTTGTGTCCAGTGGCTCACGGGGATGGGCTTCGCCCTGGTCGCCGTACCCGCCCTGGTGCTGCTGCCGGGACCGGCGCAGGGGGTCGTCCTCGCCAACTGCGCGGCCGGAGCGATCAGTGTCGTGGGCCTGGCGGGCGGCCTGCGGCAGGTGCGGCCCGGCGCGATGGTGCCGTTGTGCGCCGCGGCCGCCTGCACGGTCCCGGCGGGGGCCTGGATGACCCGCCAACTGCCCGAGCCCGTCCTGCTGTTGGTCATGGGCGGCCTCGTGACGGCCTCCGTACTGCTGGTCCTGCGCGGCGCCCGGGTACCGGCGCTGCGCGGCAGGCGGGGTGCGGTCGCGGCCGGCGCGGTGGGCGGGTTCATGAACTCCGCGGCGGGGGTGGGCGGCCCGCCGGTGTCCCTGTACGCCGTCAACGCGGGCTGGACGGTACGGGAGTTCGTGCCGAACGCGCAGTTGTACGGGGTCGTCGTCAACGCGTTCTCGGTGGCGGCGAACGGGGTGCCGGAGCTGAGCCCGCCCCGGTGGACGGCCGTGGTCGCGGCGATGGCGCTCGGCGGGCTGACCGGCAGGTGGCTCGCCGCGCGGACCTCCGAGGAGCGGGCCCGGCTGACGGTGTTGGCGTTGGCGTTGCTGGGCGGGGTGACGGCGGTGGGGAAGGGGGTGTGGGGGCTGTGAGACGTCACACCCGGCCCCCGAACAACGCCACCAGCCCCTGGTCCAGCTCCGCCCCCACCGTCTCCTCGCCCGGTGCGATCGCGGCGTAGGTGCGGGCCAGGAAGCGGTACAGGTCGGTGGTGGCGAACCGGAGCATCGCCGTGCCCGCCGGTGAGTGGAACTCCACGTACGTGTGGGACGACCCGCACGGCCGGACCCGTATGGTGCCGAGCCCGGCGGGGGTGTGCAGGCCCTCGCTCAGCAGTACCCGGGCGAACGTCCAGGTCGCGGCCTCGCCGTCGAGCGTGACATGGGGCGGGAAGTCGAGGTGCACGGCCAGCGGGTCGGCCGAGGTGTAGCGGAGGGTGGCGGGTATCGCGATGTCCTTGTCCGCGGCGGTGATCAGGCAGGCGCCGGTCGGCTGCTCCAGGGTGACGTGCATGGTCGGACTCCGATTCGGGGGGTGGCGGGGGCACCGGCCGGGTGGGGCCGTTGTGCGGGATGCTCCTGTGAGACCGCCCGAGGGGCCGCTGTATTACGCCACTTCAGCAGCCTTTTCCTGTAACGCGCGTCACGTTCCCCTCCCGCCCCCGGCGCCTCCCCGGGTAATCCCTGGCCCCGCGTCCCCCCGCACGGCTACGGTCCCCGGATGGAGATTCTGCGATACGTGGCTTTCAGCAGCGATCCCGCGGGAGGCAACCCGGCGGGTGTGGTGCTCGACGCCACCGGGGTCGACGACAAGGCGATGCTGGCGACGGCCGCCGACGTCGGCTACTCGGAGTCGGCGTTCGTGGTGCCGTCCGCCGACGGCACGCTGGACGTGCGGTACTTCAGCCCGCTGGCCGAGGTGCCGTTCTGCGGCCACGCGACGATCGCCACGGCCGTCGCCTACGCGGAACGGCACGGCACCGGCCGCCTGTCGCTGCGTACCCAGGCGGGTCCGGTCACCGTGACGACCGACCGGACGGCGGACGGCGCCGTGGTGGCGACCCTGGTGAGCGTGGCGCCGCGTACGACGCCGATCGGCGAGGCCCAACTGGCCGAACTGCTGGCGATCCTGGGCTGGTCCGCCGAGGACCTCGACCCGCAGCTGCCGCCGCGTGTGGCGTTCGCCGGGGCCTGGCACCCGGTCATCGCCACCGCGAGCCGGGAGCGGCTGGCCGAACTGGACTACGACATGGCCGCGCTCGCCGACCTCATGGCCCGCGAGGACTGGACCACCGTCGACCTGGTCCGGCGGGAGTCCGCCACGGTCTTCCACGCCCGCAACCCGTTCCCGCCCGGCGGCGTGGTCGAGGACCCGGCCACGGGTGCGGCGGCGGCCGCGTTCGGCGGCTATCTGCGCGAGCTCGAACTCGTCGCCCCGCCAGCCACCCTGACGATCCATCAGGGCGCGGAGATGGGCAGGCCGAGCACGATCACGGTGACGGTGCCGGCTGAGGCGGGCACGGGCATCGGGGTGACCGGCACGGCCGTACGGATCTGAGCCGGCGTAACCGGGCCGGCGTAACCGGGCCGGCGTAACCGGGCCGGCGTAACCGGGCCGGCGTAACGGACTGACGGAACGGACTGACGGACCCGGGCTACTGCCGCTGGGCGGGCCGCATCCCCAGCGGCCCCCCGATCTCCTGCTCCATGACCCTCCCGGCCTCGAACTCGAGGGTCTCGTCGCCCATCACGCCCTGGTCCGTGTCCAGACCGTCCAGCTCCTCCAGGGGCTGGTTCAGACGGATGTGGGCCAGGATCGAGTGCAGGGCGCGCAGGGTCGCCGAGGCGGTCGTGCCCCAGTTGGAGAAGTAGGAGAACTGCCACCACCACAGGGCCTCCGTGGTGCGGCCCGCGCGGTAGTGGGCCATGCCGTGGCGGAGGTCGGTGATGACGTCGGCCAGGTCGTCGGAGATCCGGGCCGGGACGGGGGCCTTGCGGGGCTCGTAGGGGTCGAAGACCTCGGAGTAGACGTCCACCGGGTCCAGCAGGCGGGCGAGGTTCTCGCGGAGTTCGTCGACGTCGGGCTCCGGGCCCAGGTCGGGCTCGTAGCGCTCGTCGGGGAGGATGTCCTCGTGGGCGCCCAAGCGGCCGCCGGCCAGGAGGAGTTGGGAGACCTCCAGGAGGAGGAAGGGCACGGTCGAGCCCGGCTCGTCGCCCTTCGCGACCTCCGTGACGGCGACCAGGAAGCTCTCGATCTGGTCCGAGATCTGGACCGCGAAGTCGTCCGGGTCCGGCTCGGTCGCGTGCAGCGTGGCGTCAGACATCTAGGAGTCGTCTCCCCTCGAAGGCGCGGCCGAGGGTGACCTCGTCCGCGTATTCCAGGTCCCCACCCACCGGGAGGCCGCTGGCCAGGCGGGTGACCTTCAGGCCCATGGGCTTGATCATGCGTGCGAGGTACGTGGCCGTGGCCTCGCCCTCGAGATTCGGGTCGGTGGCCAGGATCAGCTCCGTGACCGTCCCGTCGGCCAACCGCGCGAGAAGTTCTCGTATCCGCAGGTCGTCCGGTCCGACACCCTCGATCGGGCTGATCGCGCCGCCGAGGACGTGGTAACGGCCGCGGAACTCGCGGGTCCGCTCGATCGCCACGACGTCCTTCGGCTCCTCGACCACGCAGATGACCGCCGGGTCGCGGCGCGTGTCCCGGCAGATGCTGCACAGGTCCTCCTGCGCCACATTGCCGCACGTCGCGCAGAAGCGGACCTTCGCCTTGACCTCCATCAGGGCCTGGGCGAGACGCCGTACGTCCGTGGGTTCCGCCTGCAGGATGTGGAAAGCGATCCGCTGCGCGCTCTTGGGACCGACGCCGGGCAGCCGTCCCAGCTCGTCGATGAGGTCCTGGACCACGCCTTCGTACAACGGACTGCCGTCCTTCCTGGGGGTTCCTTACGGTACGTACGGTAGTTGGCGGCGGCCCGTCTTAGAAAGGCACGCCGGGGAACACCTGAAACGTCCGTGACGTCAGAAGGGCAGGCCCGGGATGCCGCTGCCGCCGCCCAGGCCCTGGGCCAGCGGGCCCAGCTTCTGCTGCTGGAGCGTCTGCGCGTTCTCGTTGGCCGCCTGTACGGCCGCGATGACCAGGTCGGCGAGGGTCTCGGTGTCCTCGGGGTCCACCGCCTTCGGGTCGATCTTGAGCGCCCTGAGTTCGCCGGAGCCCGTCACGGTGGCCTTCACCAGGCCGCCGCCCGCCTGGCCTTCGACCTCCGTCTGAGCCAGTTCCTCCTGCGCCCTCGCCAGGTCCTGCTGCATCTTCTGGGCCTGCTGGAGCAGCTGCTGCATGTTGGGCTGGCCACCACCGGGGATCACGATCAGCTCCTTGCTTATTACGGGGTCTGTACGGGGTTTCCGCTGGGTTTCCCGTTCAGCACGAGCCTACGTGGTCCGGGCAGCCGTCGCCCCAGCACTCTTTCGAGTGAGAAGAACTGGAGTCCTATACCTGATCAAGACCCTCTTCTGGGCGGAAAAGAGGCGAAAGGCATCTCTTCGACACCCATTGGGCGGTAGGAAGGGTCCGGCGCGTCAGCCTCAGGTGTTGCATGACGTTCCGTGCGCCGCGGGGGTCGTACCCGCCTCGTACGCGAGGTCACGCACCGTGATCAGTAGGGAGTGCCGGGTGGTTCAGCCGGAGATGCAGCCCGACAGGTCGCCGCGGGACAGGCGGGGTGGTGAGGGGACGGCCGGACCACGGCCGGGCGATCTGACGGGGCGGGCGTTTCCGCTCGGGGACTGGGGAGAGCCCGCGGTACGGCTGCACGAGCTGTACCGGTGGGTGGAGCGCGGGGCGCTGGACACGGCGGCGTGGTATCTCGCGGACCGGGTGTGGAAGCGGCGGGGGGCACGGGCGCTGCGGGGCGGTGCGGCGGCGGGGGCGGTCGTCGGGGCCGCGCTGCCGCTGCTGGATCTGACGGGGGTCGCGAGCGGGGTGGCGCCGTGGGGGTATCTGGCGCTGCTGCTGGCGGTGGCGTGTATGGCGGTCGACCGGTTCTTCGGGGTGACGTCGGGGTGGATAAGGGACGTCGCCACGGCTCAGGCGGTGCAGCGGCGGCTGCAGATGCTGCAGTTCGACTGGGCGACGGAGAGTGTGCGGGAGGTGCTGGGGCCGGCCGAGGGGACGGCGAGCGAGGCGGCCGAGCGGTGTCTGGGGGTGCTGCGGCGGTTCTCGGAGGATGTGAGCGAGCTGGTGCGGGCGGAGACGGCGGACTGGATGGTGGAGTTCCGGACGGGGTCCGCGCCGCTGGGGATCCAGTCGGCGATGGCCGGGGGGACTCGGCAGGACGTGGGGGCGGGGCAGGGGCGGTTCGGCGTGCCACCGGCGAACGGGACGCGGCCCAACATGCCTCGGCAGCGGCCGCCGGAGCCTCGGTGAGGGCTTCTTCCGCCCCCGCCAGGGGGATGGGACCCCCGCTCCTCAAACGCCGGAGGGGCTGAGGTCCACGCACAGCCTCAGGCCCACCGGCGTACCGCACGGCAGCTGGCCCCGGGTGCGGATCACCTGGCGGCTGCTCTCCTTGTCCAGGTAGGCGAGGAAGCCGGCGGTGAGGGAGTCGTCGGAGGGGGTGCCGTAGGTGTAGGCGTACTCGATGTCGCGGTACGGGTAGGTGCCGGCGCCGCGTTCGATCTCGTCGACGTCGGCGCGGTCGCCGTCGAGGGGGACCGTGCGTAGGCCCTTGTGCCCGGCGGCGACGCTCAGCTCGCTGTAGCCGAGGGCGCCGGGCTGCTCGGCGACCTTGTCCAGGACGTCGTTCGTGCCGGCGAGTTCGCACCGGGTCACGGCGGTGACGGTGCCCCGGGGCGGCCGGCAGTCCAGGGAGGTGCTCTGGGCCTGCTCCCACTCCCCCAGCACGCGGTCCTGGAAGACCTGCCGCGTCCCCGAACTGTCGCTGCGGCTGACGAGGACGATGGGCAGGTCGGCGGTCGCCTTGTCGGTGGTGCCAGTGGGGAGCACCTCGCCCCAGCGCTTGTACCGGCCCTGGTAGATGTCCCGCACCTGCCGCACCGACAGGCCGTCCGGCCCGAGGTCGAGCCCGTCGTTGACGACCAGCGTGAAGACGGACAGCGCGACCTTCTTCCCCTTCAGTCCGAGGCGGTCGCCCAGCGGGCCGTCGGAGAACGCGATCACGTTCCGCGCGCTCGGCTTCGACCGGTCGGCCAGGGCGGCGAGCTCGGCGACGCCGGCCTCGCTGCCGCGCGTCTCGACGTGGATCTCGGCGCCCGCGCACTTGCGCTCGTAACTCTTCGCCAGCGTCTCGATCACCGGCTCGAAGGCGGTCGAGCCGATCGCCGTCACCTCGCCCGTCTCACACTCGATCGGATTGCCGTCCCGGAAGACGACGATGCCCGCGAGCGCGAGGACGGAGAGGGTGAGCAGTCCGGTGAAGATCCTGGCGGGGAGGCTGAACACCGGCGGCATGTCGTCCGGTGTCGCACTGCGGTTGGGGTGCACCTCGCCGTCCCGGAGGCCGCCGCGCAGCCGGATCTCCGCGCCCACGTCGCCGCCGGAGAGCATCACCAGCAGTTTGTAGTGGTCGCCGGGGTTGAGCGGGACGCGCGGGATGCGCAGCCGGTTGCCCTCGTAGCCGAAGCCGCGTTGCGCGGTGAAGTGGTCCATCAGATGGTCGATGTCGGTCGGCTGGGTGACCGAGACACCCCGGATGGTGCGGTCGGTGAACACCGCGGTGAGGCCATGGGGTTCGGGGCCGGTGTAGTCGTCGCGGTCGATGCTCTGCGAGCCGTCGTTCTCGACGCGCAGCAGCACGAGGGTCGCGTCGTCCATGTCCGCGTCGAAGAGACCGAGCCGGACGTTGGCCCGGCCCGAACGCACGTCGTCACCTATCGGGTTGTCCATCTGGACGCGATAGCCGATGCGCTTCCTGCGCGGCACGCGCCGCTCGTACCAGACCATGACGCCCGACGCGACGACACCGAGCACCGCCGTACCGATGGCCACGATGTTCTCTGTGCTCAGCCACTCCACCGGGGTCACAGTAGGCTTGCGCGACCTCAACAGCCGTACGTGTACGGATACTTGGGGTTACTGTCTGGTGTACGTCAGCTTCTCCCCGCTGCTCGTGTTCACCCGCTCCAGCCTGCCGTCCGGCAGCAGCGTGATCTCGGTGGCCTCGCCGGGGGAGCAGGAGGTGGCGGGCTCGCCGGACGTGACCGTGGAGGGGCCGATCGCCAACGGCCCGTCCCCGTCGGGTGCTTCGGTGAGCGTCGCCTCGAACTCGCAGTGGTAGGTGCCGCTGCCGGCGGGACCGTCGGCGACGAGGGAGAGCACCTTGTCGCCCACCTCGCCCTGCCGGATGGTCAGCCGGCGTGAGTTCTCGCCGGTGGCGTTGTCGATCGAGGCCGTCCAGGTGCCCAGGTACCGGGTCGGGACCGCGCCGTCCGCGGGTGCGGTGTCCGTCGGGCTCGGGGAGGTGGCCGGGTCGGTCGGACCGGAGGTCGTGGGCTCGGTCGGGGAGTGGGTCGCGGTGTTGGGACCGCCCGTCGGACCGCCGCCCGCGCTGTCGTCCCCGCCGCCGTTCATGAGGGCGTACACCGAACCACCGGCGGCGAGCGCGACGACCAGCGCGACGAGGACGAGCACCACCGTCGAACGTCCGCTGCGGTGGGGGGCTTCGGGCGGGGGCGCGGGGAGATACGGCCCGGGTGGGCCGTAGGGCGGGGTGGGGCCGTACGGCGGATTCGGGCCGTACGCGGGGGCGGGGCCGTAGGGCGGGTTCGGGTCGGCGGGGGGATAGCCGTACCCCGGCTGCTGCGGGTGCTGCGAAGGCTGCGGGTGCTGTTGCGGGGAGCCGTACGCCGGGTGGGCCGGGGTTCCGCCGGGGGCGGCGGCCTCTCCGAAGGGGCCGCCCGGAGGGGTGCCCGGGCCCGGCGGCGGTGGGGTCGGACCGCTCTGGGCCGCGGCCACGGTGGGGAGTTGGTCCGGCGGCGTCGCCGCGGCGGCCGGAGCGTGCTCGGGAGAGGCCGCGGGGGTCGGCTCGGCGGAACCAGGTGCACCGCCGGAACCGGGCGAACCCGGATGCCCGGGGCCGGATGAACCAGGTGAACCGTGGGCACCGGAGCCCGCCGCCCCCGGGCCGCCGTCGCGCACTGGGGTCGCCGCACCCCCGGCCTCTGCCGGACCGGCCGGCCCCATCGAACCGGCCGGACCCACCGAACCGTTCGGCCCCACCGGACCCACCGGATCCTCCGTGTCCAGCAACCGCACCGCATGCCGCCCCAACTGCGCCACCAGCGCGCTCGGCAGCCACGGGTCCCGGGACCGGCCGCCGGAGACGGTGTCCTCGGCGCCCGTGCGCTCCAGGATCCGGTCCATCGTCGGCCGGGCGCCGGGGTCCTTCCGAAGGCAGTCCCGCACGAGGTCGGCGATCCCCTCGGGCACGCCCTCCAGATCGGGCTCCTCCTGGGCGATCCGGAACATCAAGGCGTGCGCGCCGCTGTCGACGGAGCCGAAGGGCAGCTTGCCGGTCGCGGCGTACGCGAGCACCGAGCCCAGGCAGAACACGTCGCACGCGGGCGTGATCCGGTCCCCGCGCACCTGCTCGGGCGCCATGAACCCCGGCGATCCGACCAGCGCGCCGGTGCGCGTGAGCCCGCTCTCGCCCACGGTCTCCAGCGCACGGGCGATCCCGAAGTCGATGACGCGCGGGCCGTCGATGGTGACCAGCACATTGGACGGTTTCAGATCCCGGTGCACGATCCCCGCGGCATGGATGTCCTTGAGCGCGTGCGCGAGGCCCGCCGCCAGGATCCGTACCGACCGCTCGGGCAACGCCCCGTGGTCACGCCCGACGACCTGCTGCAGGCTGGGCCCGGCGACATACCCGGTGGCGACCCAGGGCACCTCGGCCTCGGTGTCCGCGTCGAGCACCGGCGCGGTCCAGAACCCGCCGACCTGCCGCGCCGCCTGCACCTCCTGCCGGAACCGGGCGCGGAACTCCTCCTGCGCGGCCAGCTCCCGCCGTACGAGTTTCACGGCGACGGTACGGCCGCGCTCGGAGCGGGCGAGATAGACGTCCCCCATGCCGCCCGCCCCCAGCCGCGCCAGCAGCCGATACGCCCCGATCTGCTGCGGATCACCCGATCCCAGCTTCTCCATCGCACGCCCCCAACCCCGCTCACGCAGGCCCCCGCCTGCGCCACGGCCCCACGATAGTGCGGCATATGGGGAGGTGAGCGGGTCGGCGTCTACGGTTCCGTAACAGGTGCGGCGATCCCGTCGAGCACCTTCGACATCCGTTCCAGGACGCGTACGGCCTCGGCGAGTTCCGCCTCCCCGTAGGCCTCCGCCAGCCGGTCCGCGAAGGCCGCGTGGCCGGGGTCGATGCGGGAGATCGCCGCCAGGCCCTCCCGCGTGGGGGCGAGGAGCTTGGCGCGGCGGTGGGCCGGGTTGGGCCGGTACTCGGCGAGGCCCTTGTCCACCAGCAGGTCGGCGATGCGCTGCACGCTCTGCCGGGTGATGCCCATGGCGCGGGCGATGCCGGAGACGGGGAGGGGTTCGCCGAGGACTGCCCCGAGCATCTGCCACCAGGCCGCCGTGAGCCCGGCGGGCTTGGCCAACTCCTCGGCGACCGCGAGGAACTGGCCGTTGAGCCGGAAGACACCGAGCGCGCTGCGGCTGAGCAGAGCCTGTCGCTCCTGGCTCACAGCGCACCGGCCTTCTCGAGTACGGCGTACGCCTCGGCGTCGGAGTCGTGGAACAGGCGGTACCAGGCGTCGACGGCCTCGTCGTCGTACACGTGCAGGAGCCGCAGGATCTCCCGGGCGAAGGCGACGGGTTCGGTGGGACCGGCGGTGACGAGCCCGCCGTCGGTGACGGCGTCGGCCTCGGCATACCGCTCGCCGCCGCCGTAGCCGGTCGCGGCCAGGTAGAAGGAGACCGCGCTGGTGTGGGTGCGGTCGTCGAGCAGCCCTTCGCGGGCCAGTCCGGCCGTGGCCCCGCAGATCGCGGCGACGGGCACGCCGGCGTCGAGGAACTCCCGCGCCTTGCGGGCGAAGGGGGCGAGGTCGTCGCCGGCGTCCCAGAGGTCGGCCCCCGGGAGGATCAGCAGGGAGGCGTCGGACGGTCGTACGTCGTCCAGGGCCAGGTCGGGCTGGATGCGCAGGCCGCCGACGGTGGTGACGGGCTCGCGGGTCGGGCCGACGGTGCGGATCTCGTACCCGGCCCGGGCCAGCTGTGCGGTGGCGTGGCCGGGCTCCCAGTCGGCGAGGGTGTCGTAGACGGCGAGGTAGACGGGCTTGCGGATGCTTGCGGTGGTGCCAACGGTGCCGGTGGCAGTGGCAGTGGTGCCGCTCATGGCTCCTCCTGGGACCTCGAAGATGACAATATACTGTCATCAAGACAGCTTGCTGTCAATGGCTTTCATGTGTGCCCCTCCCTCCCCACGCCGCCTCTGTCGACAACCTGTCGCGGAAACCTCCCGACCACAGACATGACGCCGATACCTCGCCCACACCGCGCGCTCCTACGCTCGGCCACATGACCCCTCAGCCAGATCCCGAGGCCGGCGCCGCCGTGAAGGCCGCGGACCGTGCGCACGTGTTTCACTCCTGGTCCGCACAGGAGCTCATCGACCCGCTCGCCGTCGCCGGCGCGGAGGGGTCGTACTTCTGGGACTACGACGGCAGGCGCTACCTCGACTTCACCAGCGGACTCGTCTACACCAACATCGGCTACCAGCACCCGAAGGTCGTCGCCGCGATACAGGAGCAGGCCGCACACCTGACCACCTTCGCGCCCGCCTTCGCCATCGAGGCCCGGTCGGAGGCGGCGCGGCTGATCGCCGAGCGGACGCCGGGTGACCTGGACAAGATCTTCTTCACCAACGGCGGCGCGGACGCCGTGGAGCACGCGGTGCGGATGGCCCGGCTGCACACGGGCCGCCCGAAGGTGCTGGCGGCGTACCGGTCGTATCACGGCGGCACCCAGCAGGCCGTGAACATCACCGGGGACCCGCGCCGCTGGGCCTCAGACAGCGCCGCGGCCGGTGTCGTGCACTTCTGGGCGCCCTTCCTCTACCGCTCCCGCTTCTACGCCGAGACCGAGGAGCAGGAGTGCGCGCGGGCCCTGGAGCATCTGGAGACGACGATCGCCTTCGAAGGGCCCTCGACCGTCGCCGCGATCATCCTCGAGACGATTCCGGGGACGGCGGGGATCATGCTGCCGCCGCCCGGCTATCTGGCCGGCGTGCGCGAGATCTGCGACAAGTACGGGATCGTCTTCATCCTGGACGAGGTCATGGCGGGGTTCGGGCGGGCCGGTGAGTGGTTCGCGGCGGATCTGTACGACGTCACCCCCGACCTGCTGACCTTCGCGAAGGGCGTGAACTCCGGGTATGTGCCGCTGGGCGGTGTGGCCATCTCGGGCGCCGTCGCGGAATCGTTCGCGAAGCGGCCCTACCCGGGCGGTCTGACGTACTCGGGCCATCCGCTGGCCTGCGCGGCCGCCGTCGCGACGATCAACGTCATGGCCGAGGAGGGCGTCGTCGAGAACGCCGCACGACTGGGCGCGGACGTGGTCGGGCCGGGGCTGCGTGAGCTGGCCGAGCGGCACCCTTGCGTCGGTGAGGTGCGGGGCGTCGGCATGTTCTGGGCGGTCGAGCTGGTGAGGAACCGGGAGACCCGTGAGCCGCTGGTGCCGTACAACGCGGCGGGCGATGCGAACGCTCCCATGGCGGCGTTCGGCTCCGCCGCGAAGGCGGGGGGCGTCTGGCCGTTCATCAACATGAACCGCACCCATGTAGTACCGCCGTGCAACGCGACCGAGGCCGAGCTGAAGGAGGGCCTGGCCGTGCTGGACGCCGCGCTGGCCGTGGCGGACGAGTACACGGCACCGTAGAGGCTGGTTCTCAGCCCGTCCGGCGTTTGAGGACGAGGCCCCTTCAGGGCCGAAGCGGGGGTCTGGGGGCGGGGCCCCCAGGGCTGGGACGGGCAGGGGCGGCGGGGGCGAAAAGATCTTGGCCGTCGCGGAAACATCCCCCGGAACCCGAACGCGTAAGGTGGCGTGCTCGTAGACATATACGTGTACGCACAGACACAGGCACGCCACCTCATCGCGACGACGGGAGACGCCCCGACCATGCCCGGCACCGGCGGCAACGGCTCCGTGACGCGGAGCACCCTGCGGCAGCAGATCGCGGACGCGCTGCGCGACGAGGTGCTGGCCGGGCGGCTCCAGGCAGGCCGGGAGTTCACCGTCAAGGAGATCGCCGAGCAGTACGGGGTGTCCGCGACCCCCGTCCGCGAAGCGCTCGTCGACCTCTCCGCACAGGGACTCCTCGAAGCCGACCAGCACCGCGGCTTCCGCGTGCACGAGTACTCCGTGGCGGACTACCGCGGCATCATCGAGGCCCGCGGCCTGGTCACCACCGGCATGTTCCAGGTCCTGGCCGACGACACGGCCCGCCACCGGGACCCGGACGACCCCCGAGTCCACGACGCCGTCGTCGGGGTGCGCCGCCGCGCCGAGGAGGCCCAGCGCGCCGCCACGGCGGGCGACCTCACCGTGCTCATCGGCTACGACCTGCGCTTCTGGCGTGAGCTCGGCGCCCTCTTCGGCAACGCCTACCTCTCCGACTTCCTGCACCGGCTGCGGGTGCAGTCCTGGGTCTGCGCGGTCCAGCATCTGCGCCACCTCGACGATCTGCGCGGCCATCTGTGGTGCCGGCACACCGACCTGGTCGACGCCCTGATGCGCCGCGACCTGCTCGCGGCCCGCGCGATCATCGCCGAACACGACGCGGACTCGCTCGCCCTGATCGAGCGCCTGGCGGGCGGGTGAGCCACGAGCGGGAGCCGGCGGAGACCCTTGAGGTCCCGTCCCCCTCACCCCCCTCACCCTGCTCGCCGGGCCCGCGGTCAGCCTCAGCCTGGTCATGACGCTGGGCCTCGCCGCCACCGCGGCCGCCTGGTACCAGCTGATCGTCAAGCACGTCGTACGGGGCCGGATCGCGGCGTTCCTCGGCGCGTCCCTGGCCGCCTTCGCACCGCCCATGGTCAGCCACGCGCACGCGCACCCGAACTTCGTCGTCCTCTTCATGATCCCGCTGATCATCGACCGCGCCCTGCGCCTGTGCGCGGGCTGCTGACGGCCCAGTCGCCGCGGACGCGCCACGCCGGCCTGCTGGGCGTCGGCCTCGCCCTGCTCCCCCTCGTACCCGCCCCGCTCAAGGCCGTCGACCGCGTCGAGGTGCCCGCCTTCATCGCGGACGGGACCTGGGCGTCGTACGTCCGCGAGGGCGAGTCGCTCGTGCCGGTGCCGCTGCCGGATCCGGGCGACGCGGAGGCGCTGCACTGGCAGATCGAGGCCGACCTCGGCTTCAAGCTCCCCGGCGGCTACTTCAACGGGCCCTACGGCGACGAACGGGTCGGCATCTACGGCGCCGAGCCCCGCTTCACCTCCAACCTGCTGCGGGACGTACGCGACTCGGGCGAGGTCCCGCCGGTCAACGAGTCCTGGCGGGAGCAGGCCCGGGTGGACCTGGCGTACTGGAAGGCGGGCGTCCTGGTGCTGGCTCCGCAGCCGAACGACGGCGCCCTGCGGGAGACCGTGCGGAAGCTGGTGGGCGGCCCGGGGAGGTGGGTGGACGGAGTGTGGGTATGGGACCTGCACGAGCGGGGACTTGGCTGAGGTCCGTACCGAGGGGGTACGCCCCCGAGCCGCACCGATTACCCTGCCCTGACCGACGTGCTATGCGAGGAGCCCTCTTTTGGCCTGTGACCTGTGGCTGGTACCGCTTGTCGACGTGTTGTGCCACACCCCCGACAACCCCTTCGCCGAGGAACTCGCGCAATACAACAAGGTGCTCGCCGAGGCCGGGCTGCCGCCGGTTCCGGTGTACCAGTACATGCCGGGCCTGTCCGGCGACGTCGCCCCGGTCGCGGGCTTCGACTACGACGCGCTGCACTTCCTGCGCCGCGCGTATCTGCTCCAGGTCTGCGGTCTGCCGGTGACCCCGGTCGACGATCTGGGCGGCGACTACGAACAGCTCCTGGAGATGTTCGAGACCACGGCCAAGCAGTCGCACCTGGTCTGGCACTACGACCACGCGGGCGCCTACGTCCCCGTCGACTTCCCGAGCCCGCTCTCCAGCGACGAGCTCCTGGCGGGCGGCGGCCCGTTGGGCTCCTCCCAGGCGCTCCTGCGCGAGCTGGAACTCGTGGCCCCGGTCATCGGCATCGACCCGGCCAACCCCCCCGGCGGCCCCCCAGGCTCCGCTCGCCCCCACCGCCCTGGAGGAGCCGGCCGTCCCCGCCCCCTACGACCCGAGCCCCTTCGCCCGTGAACGGCATGTGTGGCTGGGACTGCACGCGGCGGCGACGCGGAGCCTGGCGCAGGGCTCGATGATCGTGTTCAGCTGATCTTCAGCTGGGCCAGGCCCTTCTGCACGTCCTCGGCGTTCATCACCGGCGTGTAGTCGACCTTGGCTCCCAGCTCGAAGAACAGCGGTTCGGCGATCGCCGGCATCTGGGAGGGCTCCTTCAGGTCGAAGAAGAGGAACATCGTGCGAAGCCCGCTCTCGGTGGTGAAGTAGGCCGCCTCAGGCTTGATCTTCTCCATGAGCTCCTGGATCACCTGAGGCAGCTTGCCATCACGGATGGCGTCGTTCCCCTTCTCCGTGTCGAGATTGGCCTTGAGCAGCACGCGCATGGCAGTCACCCTTTCGATCGCCCCCTGCGCCCTCACGCTAGGGGCGCCGCGCGCACTTCGCCCGTTCACAGCTCCATCAGGAGGACCGCCGGCCGCCAGGGGACCGCTAGCCGCCGAAGGTGAGGGGCCCGTTGATGTCCCGCGCCATGACGACCGGGCCCTGGAACGTGCCTCCGCTGATCTCGTTGCGCACATCGCCCGCGCCGGTCCGGGCGTCGTGCCACTCCTCGGCCCGGCGGCGCCAGGATTCGAGGGCCTGGGCGAAGGCGGGGTCCTGCCGGGCCCGTTCCGCCAGCACCCCGGCGAGTTCCCTGGCCCGTTCCGCGTCGTCCGCCGCCGTGTCGAGGCCGGCCAACTCGTCCTCGCCACTCGGGCCCTGCCCGGCCGGCCGGCGCCTGACAAGGTCCCGCAGCGAGGCCCAGACCTGCTGGCCGGCGGCGCCCGCGGTGCCCCCGGCGAGGGCCATGAGCAGTTCAGGTGCGATCTGGTCCACGAGGGGCTCTCCCATCACTTCACTTCGGTGTGGTCTCGTAGCGGGCACTCTGGGCGTGGACGTCGTTCACGCCCTTCTGTGCCAGTTCCGCGTCATCGTCGGGCACCGTGACCCGCACCCACAACAGGAACGCGTGCTCCTCGCCCCACCGCACTTCTCAAGTCCCTGGTTTCCCAGGGAAGTTACTGCATACGCTGGGCCGAGGAGCACTCAGCGGTTCATGAGGGACGGGGGATGCCATGGACGACGACGTCCAGCCCATGCAAGTACGCAACCAGATCTGTGACGGGTACTACGGCGATGTCGTCATGGCGGGCAGCATCCGCGGTGACGTGCACTTCCACCAGGGCACGCGCGACGACTCGAGCGATCTCCGGAACCCGGTCATCGTGCGGGTGCGGCGGGGGCCCGGTTCGACCTTGGCGGACCTGGTGGTGGACGCCGACCCGCCACGGCCCATGGCACCCAGCGGCACGCTCTACATCGTCACGCTCCAGGCCCGGCCCACGACACGGGCGGTGATCCTGCGCGCCGCCAGGGTCGTCGTGGAGTCCCGCCGGCCTCCCCGGCCGGCCTGTCTCCAGCCCCGGATCGGCCGCGCGATCGTGCCCCGGTACTTCAAGACCGAGCTGGACGCCGACCCGCCACGACTGCACGCGCAGGGGGCGGACTTCCCGTTCTCCATCAGCGCCACGGACGTGGAGGAGTTCCACTTCGAGGCCGTCGTGCGCAACGACGAGGTCCGCTGGCGGATCGAACTCGACTGGGAGTGCGCGGAATACGAGGGAACCGTCGTCATCGACGACAACGGCAAGCCGTTCGAGGCGTATCCCGTGGCCGCGCTCTACTCCGAGGACCGCACTCCGTCCCCGCTCAACTCGGGCTGCGGCTGGGCGGGCCATGAACCCGACTGCCCGGCACTCCGCTTCGAAGCGCAACCGGTCCCGGCGATCGAGCCGCCTGCGCAGCCGGCCCCTTCCGACGACCTCTACCGTGCGGTGCTGGACCTGGACGCCGGCATGCGGGTGACCGATCCGGACGACCCGGCCTCCTGGGACGACTACCGCGCGCTCGCCACCCAGGTGCGGATGCTTCTCGGCCGACCGGACTTCACCGGCCACGAGTCCGAGCGGATCCGTGACCTTCTCGTACGGGTCGTGCGCTACTTCTATCTGTCGGGCCAGCATCAGGTCGGGGCGACCGTCGCGCGCCCGGCCCACCGCCGGTGGGCCGCCGACCTGGGCGAGGACCACCGCGACACCCTGGCCATGGCCAACAGGCTCGCCGGATGCGTCTTCGGCTCAGGGAAGCACCAGGAGGCCCGCGCCCTGTGGGAGGACACCCTCCCCCGGCTCGGCAGGACGCTGGGCGAATCGCACGCCGACACCCGGAACGTCGCCGGCAACCTGGCCGCGAGCCTCCAGTCGCTCGGCGAGTACGAACGGGCACGGGAGCTGATGCGGGACACCCTGGGGTTGAACAGGCAGTCGCTCGGCGACGACCACCCCGTCACCCTGCGCGCGGCCGGCAACCTCGCCATCAGCCATTTCCGGGCCCGGGAGTTCGAGGAGGCGCGGGCACTCCAGGAGGACTCGGTCGCGCGCTACCGGCGCACCCTGGGCGAGGACCATCCCGAGACCCTGCAAGAGACCGCGAACCTCGCCTTCACCCTCGACGAACTGGGCGAGACCCAGGCCGCGAAGGCCCTGGACGAGGACGTCTGGCAGCGCCGCCGACGGGTGCTGGGCGAGAACCACCCGCAGACCCTGGCGTCGAAGGCGCGGTGCCGCCGGTAAGGGCCCGGCGACCGGGAACGGCGAACGAAGGACATGTGCCGCGAGACCGGTCCCCCGGCTCGCGGCACATCACCTCTCACCCGCCCCGCAGGAATGTCCTGCGGGAATGCCCTGCGGGAATGCCCTGCGGGAATGTCCTACAGGAACGAGTTGATCTCGATCGTCTCGTCCCGGCCCGGACCCACGCCGATCGCGGAGATCGGCGCGCCGGACATCTCCTCCAGCGCCTTGACGTACGCCTGGGCGTTCTTCGGGAGGTCGGAGAAGGACTTGGCCTTGCTGATGTCCTCGCTCCAGCCCGGCAGCATCTCGTAGACCGGCTTCGCGTGGTGGAAGTCGCTCTGGGAGTACGGGAGCTCCTCGACGCGCTTGCCGTCGATCTCGTACGCCACGCAGACCGGGATCTGCTCCCAGCCGGTCAGGACGTCCAGCTTGGTGAGGAAGAAGTCGGTCAGGCCGTTCACGCGGGTCGCGTACCGGGCGATCACCGCGTCGAACCAGCCGCAGCGGCGGTCACGGCCGGTCGTCACACCCCGCTCGCCGCCGATGCGGCGCAGCGCCTCGCCGTCCTCGTCGAAGAGCTCGGTCGGGAAGGGACCCGAGCCGACGCGGGTGGTGTACGCCTTGAGGATGCCGATGACGCGGCTGATCTTCGTCGGGCCGACTCCGGCGCCGGTGCAGGCACCGCCCGCGGTCGGGTTGGAGGAGGTGACGAAGGGGTACGTGCCGTGATCGATGTCGAGGAGCGTGCCCTGGCCGCCCTCGAAGAGGACGACCTTGTCGGCCTCCAGGGCCTGGTTGAGGACCAGGACCGTGTCGGCGACGTACGGCTGGAGCTTGTCGGCGTAGCCCAGCAGCTCCTCGACCACCTGGTCGACGGCGATCGCGCGCCGGTTGTAGAGCTTGGTGAGGATCTGGTTCTTGGCGTCGAGGGCCGCCTCGACCTTCTGGGTCAGGATTGACTCGTCGTAGAGGTCCTGGACCCGGATGCCGACACGGTTGATCTTGTCCGCGTAGGTCGGCCCGATGCCGCGGCCGGTCGTCCCGATCTTCCGCTTCCCGAGGAAGCGTTCCGTCACCTTGTCCACCGTCACGTTGTACGGCGTGATGATGTGAGCGTTACCGCTGATCAGGAGCTTGGACGTGTCGACGCCGCGCTCGTTCAGCCCGTTCAGCTCGGAGAACAGGACCGACGGGTCGACGACGACACCGTTGCCGATGACCGGGGTGCACCCCGGGGACAGGATTCCGGAAGGGAGCAGGTGGAGGGCGTACTTCTGATCACCCACGACTACCGTGTGGCCGGCGTTGTTGCCGCCTTGGTAGCGCACCACATAGTCGACGGATCCGCCTAGCAGGTCCGTCGCCTTTCCCTTGCCTTCGTCACCCCACTGAGCACCGAGCAGCACAAGTGCGGGCACGCGCGTACACCCCTTCCGGGCGGGGCATGTCCAAGGTCAGGGGTGTACACGGAGGGTCTTGGCCGTGTACACCACGACAGGTCGCGACCGTCGTTGGCCGTGAACCGTCGGACCGGATGGCCCCGGAATAGACGAAGCCCCTGGCGCAATAGCGCAAGGGGCTCTTGCACAAAGATGCTACCCGAGGAAGCGAGGCATGGCCGAGGTGGCGACTTTCGCGATGTCCGATCAGCTGCTGGTGGTGATCGATCCGGCTGCCCGGCGGACGGACGGGGAGTCCGTCAGGATCGCGAAAGACGTGCTCAGCGCGGGTGCGGCGACGAAGGTGTGTCTGCCGGACGATCCGGACGAGTTCGCCCGCGCGCTGACCCGCAGGGGGTCGCGGCGGCCCGTGGTCATCGGTGACGACCGGGCGCTGATCCGTGCGGTGACCCTGCTGCACCGGCAGCGGGAGCTGGCCGAATGCGTGCTGTCGGTGGTGCCCGTCGGCGGTGCGCTGTCGCTGGCCGGATCCCTCGGGGTGCCGACGGGGGCGGTGGCGGCGGCCCGGGCCGTACTGGACGGCGTGGAGCGGCGCCTGGACCTGCTCGTGGACGACAGCGACGGCGTGGTGCTGGGCGGGCTGCGGATCCCGCCGATACGGGACCCCGCCGCGCCGGACGGGGCCACCGCGGTGGGGGCGGGTGCGGGGCGGCCCTGGTTGCGGACCTGCCAGTCGCTCGTACGGACGCTGGTGCCGGCCCGGGGCTCCTCCCCGGCCGCGTCCGGCCCGTCCCGGCTGCGCGTCGAGGTCGACGGGACGACCCTGGTGGACCTCGACCAGCCGGTGGAGGCGGTGTCGGTCGCGCCGGGCGCCGACGGGGCGGCCGAGGTGGAGGTACGCCCGCTCTCGGTGGGCGCCGAGGCCACGCCACTGCTGGCCGCGGGGCGGACCGTGACCGTGTCGGGGGCGCATTTCCGGTACCGGGCGGACACGGAGGTGTCGGGGCCGGTGCGGACGCGGACGTGGGTGGTCCGGGAGGGGGCTTGGGGGCTCACGGTGCCGGCGGCGGGGTGAGCGGTCAGGCCCCGTCGTCCTCTTCAGGGGCCGGCGGGCGTCCAGAACACGTGGACCGCACTTCGGTTGCCGGTCGTGCTGAACGCTCGTCGTGGTGCCGCGTGGACTCGACGGTCAGCCCTGCCCGAACGTCTGCTCCCGGTGCGCCCGCCACCGCTCCATCATGGCCGCGACCTCACCCTCGACGAACTCGAAGAAGGCGAGGGTCTCGGCCAGGCGGCGCCCTGCCGGGGTGTCCCCGCCGAGGCTGTTGACGCCCTCGCGCAGAGCCGCCTCCCACCGCTTGAGGACGGCTTCGCGGTTGGTCAGGGCCTCGTACCACTGCTCGCCGTGCACCCGGTAGCGCTCCCGGCGCGAACCGGGCTCCCGCTCGCGCGACACCATGTGCGTCTGGGCCAGGTAGCGCACCGCTCCGGAGACCGCCGCGGGGCTGATCCGGAGCTGTTCGCTCAGTTCGGCGGAGGTCAGCACACCTTCGTCGGAGGCGAGCAGCGCGGCGAAGACGCGGGCGGCCATGCGCTGCATCCCGGCCTCGACGAGCTGCGCCGCGAAGGCCTCCACGAATTTCGACACGGACTCCGCGTCCCGGCCGGCTCCGGCTGATTCCGTC
Source organism: Streptomyces sp. V4I8 (assembly GCF_041261225.1). Lineage (GTDB taxonomy): Bacteria > Actinomycetota > Actinomycetes > Streptomycetales > Streptomycetaceae > Streptomyces. Next base: position 5,626,754 of record NZ_JBGCCN010000001.1, on the reverse strand, counting down.
ATGCCCTCACTCTATGCGGACTTCATACGCTTCCTTAACTTCACAAATTTCTGAAAGAAGCGTACGTTCTGAAACATGACGAAGGCAATCACGGTCTCCGGACTGCACAAGTCGTTCGGCAGGACACACGCGCTCGACGGCCTCGACCTGGACGTCGAGACCGGCGAGGTCCACGGTTTCCTCGGCCCCAACGGCGCCGGAAAGTCCACCACCATCCGCGTCCTGCTCGGCCTGCTGCGCGCCGACTCGGGCGGCGCGCAGGTCCTCGGACGCGACCCCTGGACGGACGCGGTGGACGTGCACCGCCGTATCGCCTATGTGCCGGGGGACGTGACGCTGTGGCGGAACCTGTCCGGTGGCGAGGTCATCGACCTGTACGGCCGCCTGCGCGGGGGCCTCGACACACAGCGCCGCGCCGAGCTGATCGAGCGCTTCGAACTGGACCCCACCAAGAAGGGCCGCACGTACTCCAAGGGCAACCGCCAGAAGGTCGCCCTCGTCGCCGCGTTCGCCTCCGACGTCGACCTGCTGATCCTCGACGAACCGACCTCCGGCCTGGACCCGCTGATGGAGGAGGTCTTCCAGCGCTGCGTCGAGGAGGAGCGCGACCGGGGCCGCACGATCCTCCTTTCCTCCCACATCCTCAGCGAGGTCGAGGAGCTCTGCGACCGGGTCAGCATCATCCGCAGGGGCCGCACGGTCGAGAGCGGTTCGCTCGCCGACCTGCGCCACCTCACCCGGACGAGCGTCACGGCCGAACTCGCGGGCCCGCCCGACGGGTTGTCGCACCTTCCTGGGGTCCACGACCTCGTCATTCAGTCAATCGAGGGGGGTCAGGGCCGCCGCGTCCGTCTCCAGGTCGACACCGACAGACTCGACGCCGTACTGCGCTCGCTCAGCGAGTCCGGCGTACGGTCACTGACCTCGACGCCGCCGACCCTGGAGGAGCTGTTCCTGCGGCACTACCAGGCCGACGTGAGCGAGGTGGCTGCCCGATGACTGCCACGGCCTTCGAGGTACGCCCGAAAGGCTCACGCCAACTGGCGGGCACCGCGACCCTGTTGCGCTTCGCCCTGCGCCGCGACCGGGTGATGATCCCGGTCTGGGTGGCGGTGAACGCGCTGATGATCCTCTCCATGCCGAACACCCTGGAGAACCTCTACGCCACCCCCGCCGAACGCGCCGACCTGGTCCGGAACACGGCGGCCAACGCCTCCTTCCGCGCCCTGATCGGCCCGGTCTTCGACGACTCGATCGGCGCCCTGACGGCCTGGCGGGTCGGCGTGTACGCGGGCGCGCTCGCGGCCGTGCTGAGCATGCTCCTCGTCGTACGGCACACCCGGGACGAGGAGGAGAGCGGGCGCCAGGAGCTGGTGGCGTCCGGGATGGTCGGCCGCAGGGCCTCCCTGACGGCGGCACTGCTGACGGCGGCGGTCGCGAATGCCGTACTGGCGCTGCTGGTCACCGTCGGCCTCGCGGGCCAAGGCACCTCCGGGGCACTGGCCCTCGGGCTCGGCATCGCCGGCGTCGGCATGGTCTTCGCCACGCTGGCGGCGATCGTCGCCCAGTTCACGGAGAGCGCCCGGCTGGCGCGGGGGCTGACGGCGGGGCTGGTGGGCGCCGCGTTCGTGCTGCGCGCGGCGGGCGATTCGGCGAGCGATGACGGTTCCTCGGCGCTGACCTGGGTGTCGCCGCTCGGGTGGCTGGAGAACCTGCGGGCCTTCGCGGGCGAACGGTGGTGGGTGCTGCTGCTGTTCGTGGCGGCCGCCTTGGTGCAGGGCGTGGTGGCGTACGAACTCGCCGGGCGCCGGGACGTCGGCATGAGCTTCCTGCCCGCCCGTCCGGGCCCGGCGCTCGGCCGCCTCGGCACGGCGGGCGCGCTGGCCTGGCGGCTCCAGCGCGGCAGCGTACTCGGCTGGAGCATCGGCTTCTTCCTCACCGGGGTCGTCTACGGCGGGCTGACCGACGGGGTGGCCGACCTGGTCGGGGACAACGACGACGCCCGGGAGATCTTCGAGCGGATGGGCGGACAGTCCGGGATCACGGACGCGTTCCTGGCGTCGATGGTGGGGATGCTGGGCCTGATCGCCGCCTTGTACGTGGTGGCGTCGGTCCTGCGGCTGCACGGCGAGGAGACCTCCATGCGCGCGGAACCGATCCTCGCGAACGCGGTGGGGCGGCTGCGCTGGGCCGCGGGCCACCTGGTGATCGCCTTCGCCGGTGCCGCCCTGATCATGCTGCTGGCCGGGCTGGGCTTCGCCGTCGGTTACGGCCAGGAGGTGGGCCCGATCCTGGGCGCCTGCCTGGTCCAGCTGCCGGCCGTGTGGGTCGTGGGCGGGCTGGCGGTCCTGCTCCACGGGGTGGCGCCGCGGGCGGCGATGGGGGCGTGGGGGGTGGCGGGGGCGGTGTTGCTGATCGGCTGGGTCGGGCCCGCCCTCGATGCTCCGCGGGTGGTGCTGGACCTGTCCCCGTTCGGGCATCTGCCGAAGTTGCCGGGTGGGGGGATGGAGTGGGGCCCGGTGCTGGTGCTGCTGGGGGTGGCGGCTGTGCTGACGGTCGGGGGGCTGGTGGGCTTGCGGCGGCGGGATGTGACGACGTGACGGGTCGGTGGGGGTGGCTGAGCGGGTGACTCGCCCCGCCCCCTACCCGTCCCATCCCTTGAAGGGCTCCGCCCCTGATGGTGCCTACCCCAGCTCTACCCTCAGGCCCTCCAGCCCCCGGATCACGAAGTTCGGCTTGCGCTCCGGCTCCGCCGCCAACCGCAGGGTCGGGGCCTGTTGCAGCAGGGCCGTCATGGAGGCCGCCAGTTCGATGCGGGCCAGTGGGGCGCCGATGCAGTAGTGGATGCCGGCGCTGAAGGAGATGTGGGGGTTGTCCTTGCGGGTCAGGTCCAGGTGGCCGGGGTTCTGGAACACCTCCGGGTCATGGTTGGCGGAGCCGAAGAGCATGGCGATCTCCGCGCCGCGCGGGATCGTCGTGCCGTCGATCTCGATGTCGTCGAGGACCCAGCGTTCGAAGAGCTGGAGCGGGGTGTCGTAGCGCATCAGCTCCTCGATCGCCGCCGGGATCAGGGAGTGCTCGGCGCGCAGGGCGGCCAGCTGGCCGGGGTTGCGGAACAGGGCCCACCAGCCGTTGACCGTGGCGTTCACCGTGGCCTCGTGGCCGGCGTTCAGCAGGAGGACGGCCGTCGAGATCATCTCCTGCTCGGTCAGGCGGTCACCCTCGTCGTACGCCGCGATCAGGCCGGAGATCAGGTCGTCGCCCGGTTCCTTTCGGCGGGCCGCGATCAGCTCCAGCAGGTACTCCGAGAACTCCACCGACGCGCGGACCGCCTTCGTCGCCGTGTCCTCCGACGGGTTCAGCTCGTACATCCCGCAGATGTCCGCCGACCAGGGTCGCAGCTGCGCCCGGTCCGACTCGGGGATGCCCAGCATCTCGGCGATCACCGCGACCGGCAACGGCTCCGCGACGTCCGTCAGCAGGTCACCGCCGCCCGCCTCGACCAGGCCGGACACCAGCTCGCCCGCCAGTTCCCGCACATACGGCTTCAGCCGCTCCACCGTGCGCGGCGTGAACGCCTTCGACACCAGCCTCCGGATCCTGGTGTGGTCCGGCGGCTCCAGGTCGAGCATCCCGTGGTCGTTGAGGACATGGAACGGCTCGTGCTCCGCCGGGGGCGCCGTCCGCCCGAAGTCCTCGTGCGAGAAACGGTGCTGGTACGTCCGGCCCAGCCGACGGTCGCGCAGCAGCGCCGAGACGTCGGCGTGGTGCGGGACCAGCCACTGGTTCGTGGGCTCGAAGTAGTGCACACGGCCCCGGGCCCGCAGTTCGGCGTAGGCGGGGTACGGGTCGGCCAGGAACGCCGGGTCCCACGGGTCGAAAGCGAGGGCGGAGGGAGCTGCCATGTCCGGACGTTAGCCCGGCCGCCCCCTCCCTGACCAGGGGTGTCCGCTCAGCCCGGCGTGACCAACCGCGCCTCGTAGGCGAACACCGCCGCCTGCGTCCGGTCCCGCAGCCCCAGCTTCACCAGGATCCGGCTGACGTGGGTCTTGATCGTCGACTCGGCGACCACCAGCCGCTCGGCCATCTCCGCGTTCGACAGGCCCTGCGCGATCAGCACCAGCACCTCCGTCTCCCGCTCGGTCAGATCCCCGTACGCGGCGTGCGCGGAGGACATCAGGCGCGGGGAGTCGGACAGCTTCGAGAACTCCGTGATCAGCCGCCGGGTGACGGAGGGCGCGAGGAGGGCCTCGCCGGCCGCCACCACCCTGACCCCGTCGGCGAGCTGGCGTGCCGAGGCGTCCTTCAGCAGGAAGCCCGAGGCGCCCGCGCGCAGCGCCTGGTAGACGTACTCGTCGAGGTCGAAGGTGGTCAGCACCAGCACCTTGGACGTGGTGTCGGCCGCGACGATCTCCCGGGTCGCCTCGATGCCGTTCAGCTCCGGCATGCGGATGTCCATCAGCACGACGTCGGGGGCGAGTTCACGGACCCGGTCCACCGCCTGCCGTCCGTTGACCGCCTCGCCGACGACCTCGATGTCCGGCATCGCGTTCAGCAGGACCGAGAAGCCCTCGCGCACCATCATCTGGTCGTCCGCGATGAGCACACGGATGGTCATGATCCGTCCTCTGTCGTCATGGCGACCGGCAGGAACACGGCCACCTCGTAGCCGCCGTCCTCCGTCCGGCCCGCCGTCATCTCGCCGCCCAGCATGCTGACCCGCTCCCGCATCCCGGTGATGCCGTGCCCGGCACCCGGTGAGGGCTTCAGCAGGGCCGACACGGGCGGCGGGCCGTTGACTATGCGCAGGCCGAGGCCGCCGAGGACGTACCCGATCTCCACGCGAGCGCTCGCGCCGGGCGCGTGGCGCAGGCTGTTGCTGAGTGCCTCCTGCACGATCCGGTACGCCGACAGCTCCACGCCGGGCGGCAGTTCGCGCACCGCGCCGATCGTCGCCTTCTCGACGCTCAGTCCCGCGTCCCGCACGTTCGCCAGCAGCGCGTCCAGGTCGGCGAGGGTGGGCTGCGGGGCGTCCGGGGCCTCGTAGTCCTCGGCGCGGACGACGCCCAGGATGCGGCGCAGTTCGGTGAGCGCCGCCACCGCGTTCTCCCGGATGGTGGCGAAGGCCCGCTCCAGCTCCGGCGGCGGGTTCTCCACCCGGTAGGGGGCGGCCTCAGCCTGGATGGCGACGACCGACATGTGGTGGGCGACCACGTCGTGCAGCTCGCGCGCGATCGTGGTGCGCTCCTCCAGCAGGGTGCGCTTGGAGCGCTCCTGCGCGGTCACGGTCTGCTGGGCGGTGACCTCCTGCTTCGCCTCCCGGCGTATGTGCCACAGGGCTACGACGAGCAGGACCATCGCGGAGACGACCATCATGGGGCCGGTGTTCGTGCCGTAGTAGCCACCGCCGACACCGGCGTCCGCCAGGAGGCCGTACGCCCCCGTCACCCCCCACATCCATGCCGCCGTGCGGGGCCTGGTGCGAACGGCCACGACTGTCAGCACGGTCAGATGGCAGGCGAGGCTACCCGGCATCCACGGCCATTCGCCCGCGCCGCCGATCACCGCGACGACCGGGGTGGCGGCCATGGACAGCCAGAACGCTCCGACGGGCCGCGCCATGGTCAGCAGAATCGGGATCGCACAGAGCGGACCTACCAGCAGGGCCGGCCCACTGGTGTCGACACTGCCTATGAACAGGGCGAACAGTGCGGCCGTTGCGATCACGGCGTGCGGTGTCCAGGCCGCGTACTCCCGCAGACGGCCGGGCAGCCGGCGGGTCAGCGGACCGTCGACCCGCATGCGGGGCATCGGACGGTAGGCGAAGGCGTCGTGGAACAGGTCCTGCCGCAGCCCACGCAGGGCCTCGGCGGCCACCCGGAACTCCGGGCTGCGCGGCGGCTTGGCCCCGCCCCCCGGCGGCTGGGTCTGGATGTGAGTCGTCTCGGTCACGTACAGAACGGTAGGCGCAAGGCGGTGTCGCGGTCGTCCCCAGTGAGAGGGGTTCCCGCAGGTCCATCTCAGGTACTACGGGTATCGCCGCTGGTGACGCCGGACATGACGGCCCTGCCCGCGATCAGTGTCCCGACGGCCGCACCAGACCCGACTCGTACGCGAACACCGCCGCCTGCGTCCGGTCCCGCAGCCCCAGCTTCACCAGGATCCGGCCCACATGGGTCTTCACGGTCTGCTCGGCCACGACGAGCCGCTCGGCGATCTCCGCGTTCGACAGGCCCTGCGCGATCAGGGCGAGGACCTCCGTCTCGCGTTCGGTCAGGTCGCGGACGCGTTGCTTGAGCGGGGCCCGGGGCCGCTTGACCAGGCGGGAGAACTCGGCGATCAGCCGCCGGGTGATGCCCGGCGCGAGCAGCGCGTCGCCGGCCGCGACGACCCGTACCGCCTCGGCCAGCTGGTCGGCTGAGGCGTCCTTCAGCAGGAAGCCCGAGGCGCCCGCGTGCAGCGCCTCGTACACGTACTCGTCGAGGTCGAACGTGGTCAGCACCAGCACCTTGATCTGCGGTGTCTCCGCGGTGATGCGGCGGGTGGCCTCGATGCCGCCGAGTTCGGGCATGCGGATGTCCATCAGGACGACGTCGGGGGAGAGTTCGGCGACCTTCGCGATCGCGTCCAGGCCGTCGACCGCCTGGCCGATCACGTCGATGTCGGGCTTGGTGTTGAGCAGCACGGAGAATCCCTGCCGGACCATCTGCTGGTCGTCGGCGATGAGTACGCGGATGGGGCTGCTCGTCATGGGGTCGGTTCTCCTGTCAGGGATGGGCGGTCGGCGGGGTCTCGCCCCGCGGGAGGAAGGCCGAGACCGCGAAACCGCCCTGCTGGGTGGGGGCCGCGGTGAGGTGGCCACCGAGCATCGTCGCCCGCTCGCGCATGCCGAGCAGGCCGTGACCCGCGCCCGGGGAGGGGGACACGGTCTGCTGCGGGCGGGAGTTGACGACGCCCAGGTGCAGTCCGTGGAAGTCGTGGGATATCTCGACGCGCACCTCCGAGCCCGGTGCGTGCCGCAGGGCGTTGCTGAGCGCCTCCTGGATGATCCGGTACGCGGACAACTCCACTCCCGTGGGGTACTGGTGAACCTCACCCCTGATGTCGGTGACGACGTCCAGTCCGGCGCCACGGGTGTTCTCGATGAGGGCGTCGAGCCGGTCGAGGGTGGGCTGCGGGGTGTGCGGGGCCGTACCCGTGCCGGTCTCGTCGAGCGAGTCGGGGCCGTCAGGGTGCTCGGAGCGCAGGACGCCGAGCACCCGGCGCAGCTCCGTCAGCGCCTCCAGCGCGTTCTGGCGGATGCCCTCGAGGTTCTCCTTGAGTTCCTCGGGCGGATTCTCGACCAGGTGGGGGGCCACCTGCGCCTGGATGGAGATCACGGACATGTGGTGGGCGACCACGTCGTGCAGTTCGCGCGCGATGCGGCTGCGCTCCTCCAGCAGGGTGCGCCGGGCCCGCTCCTCGGCGGTGATCGTGGTCTGCCGGCCGAGTTCCGCACGGGCCTCCCGGCGACCGCGCAGTGCCATGCCGAGCACCACGACGACCGTGAACAGGGTGATCGCGAGAACTCCGGTGGGCTGGTAGTCGCGTGCCCCCCACAGCCCCTGGATGACGTAGGTGACGAGCCCGGTCAGGGCCAGCACCTCAAGGGACACCCGGGTGCGTACCCGCAGGGCGAGCAGCAGCAGCACGGCCATCTGACCGATGATCCCGGCCGCGGTCCAGGGCCAGACGAAGTCGTGCGCGCCACCGGCCAGCAGGTGGCGACGCACCTCGACGGCACCCGCCACCATGGCCGCCGTCGACAGCCACCACCCGGGGACGGGCCGCCACAGTGCGAGGACCACCGCGCCCCCCTGCACGAGCCCGATGAGGAAGGCGATCTGGGCACCCGCCCCGCCGTTGTCTCCCAGTTGTGCCACGGCGCCGAGGGTGACGCCGAACGCGACCAGGCACAGCACGCCGTGCGGCAGCCAACGCAGCCACACGGAGGGGGGCAGCGGGTCCGCCCTGAGGGTCCACAGGTCGTCGCGCAGCACCCGCGACCAGCGCCGTACTCGGCTCGCGACCACGTGCTGGGTCCCTGTCTCCGTCACATGGCCAACCCTAGGCATGGTGTCGTGCCTCCGTTCCACTCCCTTGAGCGGCCGGGCGGGATCGGACGACCTTGGACGGACGGCCGGTCGGGCGGCGAGGGCCCTGTTCGTACGAGCGGAACGTCGTCCAGCAAAGGGCCAGCACCAGGGCGAACAGAGGAAGCCAAGCCAGACGGGCCGCCGCCCAGCCCAGGTGGTCGGGAACGGTGTGCAGACCGGGGAGACGCCCCGCCGGCAGGAGCGTGGCGGTGGTCGCCATCAGGGCCGTCTGGTGCCAGAGGAAGACCGTCATCGCGGAGAGATTGAGCAGGGCCACCGCCGCCCAGGCCAGGGGGCGGCGCATCGCGCGGCGCAGGGGCTCGCGCAGGAGCAGTGCGAGGCCGCACTGGGCCAGGCCGAAGGTGACGGCGGCCAGCGTCGGCGGGTCGAGGTTGGAGATGCCCGCGCCGGGGACGCCGACCATCGACGCCGGGTAGCCCGCCCAGGCGACCAGCGCGGCCGTCGCCGCCGCGCCGCCCGTCAGCAGGATCCAGCCCGCGCGACGACGCTCCAGCTCACCCCGGGTCCAAGCGGCGCCCAGGGTGTACGGCACCAGCCAGCCGGCCGCCACGTTCACCCAGCCGAGCCAGGCGGGGGCACCCAGGCCGAATCGAAGGAGGTCCACATGGAGGACGACGGCCAGGGGCCACAAGGGGTTGAGGCGGAGGAGGAGGGGCGTGGCCGCCGTCAGCGCCGCGAAGACCAGGAGGAACCACAGGGGGGACAGGGCCAGTTTGGCCAGGGTGTGGATCGTGTCGACGTCCGTGCCCGACAGGAGCAGCAGAGTCGACACCACTGTCCACAGGGTGAGGACGGCCGCCACCGGCTTGAACAGACGGAGCAGCCGCGACCTCAGCCACTGTCCGTACGTCGTGCCGCGCGCCCGCGCCGAGGCATAGCCACGGGTCGCCACATGACCGCCGACCAGGAAGAACACGGCGAGGGTCTGGAAGACCCAGGAGATCGGGGCCAGCCAGGGCATGTGCCGGAGAGGGCTCGCGGTGTGCAGGACCGCTCCGCCGCCGTCCGCCACCAAGGCCGTGACCAGCCAGTGGCCCAGGACGACGCCGAGGATGGCGAAGGCGCGCAGGGCGTCGACGGCCCGGTCCCGGTTGGCCGGGGTGGCGGCATCGACCTGCTCGGCGCCCCGGCGTACGCCCTGCCATGTGCCCCGGAGGCGCGCTGCCACCGTCGACTCAGCCATGGGACACCTCCGGAGTCTCGCCCAGCACGATGCGGGTCAGGTTGGCCAGGGATGTCGAGCCCGGCCTGAAGTAGTCGCTGTGGCCGCCGTCGCCCGCCGCGAAGACCCGGGCGCCGAAGGCCGGCGATATCGGGTCGGTGCCGAAGCCGACGGTCGTGCCGAGCAGGTCGAGCCTGACGTGCGGGACCTCCCCCACCCAGTCGTCGCCGCCACGGGCGGCCCAGACGCGGGCCCGGGTGTGCAGGGCCACGGCGGTGTCCGCGCCGGTGCCGGGGCTCCCGACCAGGGCGATGTCGTCCACGTCGAGGTGCGAAGCGGCACGGCCGCAGACCACTGAGCCGTAGGAATGGCAGAGGAGGGAGAGGTGCGGCCGCTGGTTGGCCGACCCGCTCTGCTCGTCGGCCGTGGTGGCGGCCGTGGTGGCGCGCAGCTGCCGTATGAACTCCCGCAGCTTCGGGGCCGCCTCGTCCGCTCGGGCCGTGGTCGTGACCGTGGTACTCACCGTGGCCGGTGTTTCGTAGCCGAGCCAGGCCAGCACCGCGGTGCGGGTGCCCTGCGGCGCCTGCCGGGCGAGCCGCTCGTACAGGGCGCGGGCGGCGTCGCGGAAACGGTCGTACGTGTCGATGGAGGTGTCGGAGCCCGGCACCAGAACCGCGATGTGGTCGGCGTGCGCCAGGTCGCCGAAGACCTCCGTCGCAAGGCCCGGCCCACGGCCGTCGAAGGAGAGGAAATGACGGGACGGGTCGGCCATCTCGCGGTCCGCGGCGGCACGTTCCCGATCGCCGTGGGCCGCGGCCATACGGGACGCCTCGGCGGCGTTGGCGCGGTTGGCCGCGTAGGTCGCATCCAGCGTCGCCGCCGTCACCGGGGTGGCGAGGGCGGCCGGGGCCGGGGCGGGTATCTCCGGGCGGGCCGCGCCGGACAGCGGGACGACGACGGCACCGGTGATCAGGGTGGCGAGAAGGGCTCGGCGCAGTCTGTGGGCGCGGCGGGCCTTCCTCGGCCGGCTCGGCTCGTGCGCGTTACCCGGCGCATTCGCCTGGCCCAGCACATTCGCCTGGCCCGGCACACCCGCTTCGACTGCCCCCGTACAACGCCCCATGGTCGTCTTCCCTTCCACCCCGCCCGGCCATCGGGCTTGTCTGGATGGGAAATTACGGATCCGGCGTCGTCGTCCGCGTCACGCCAGGGAGCTCACCTGCGACGTAGCTCTCAGGTATTACGGGTATGCAGGGGGCGCCCCGCGCCTACCGCCTCGCCTCACGTCCCCTCCCCTCACCTCACCACGCCAACTGCGCGATCTCCTCCACCACCACCGCGCACGCGTCCGCCGCCGGGTCGATCAGCGGAAAGTGACCGACGTCCTCCAGCAGCGTCAGACCGACCACCTCCCCCGCCTTCGCCGCCGCGTCCGCGTACGACTCGGCGACCGCCTGCGGGACGACGTTGTCCGCGCGGCCCTGGACGAGCGTCGTCGCAATGCCCGTCGGGAGCAGGAGCGCCGGGTCGGCGTACGGTCGGCGCTCCGCGAACTCCACTCCACCGCCCAGGAGTTGGCGTGCCGCTCCCCCGCAGACGTCCAGCTTGTCGGCGACCGTGAAGTCGGCGATCGGGGCCAGGGCGACCACCCCGCGCAGCGGCGCCGGGCGGTCGGTGCGCCAGACGGCGCCGACGGGGAGGACATGGCGGGCCGCCGCCCAGAGGGCCAGGTGGCCGCCGGCCGAGTGGCCGGTGAGTACGGTCCGGCGCGGGTCGGCCTGCGGGAGCGTCTCCCGTACGAGCGCGGGCAGCGCGTCCAGCGCGGCAGCGATGTCGTCGAAGGTGTCCGGCCAGCGCCCGGCGACCGGACCGCCGCCCGCACTCGAAGCCGCCCCACCGTCCGTGCCGCCCGCCTCCACCGCGCGCTCCACGATCCCTGTGCCCTCTGCCCCTGTGACCTCTGCGCCCCGCCGATACTCCACATTGGCCACGGCGAACCCCCGCCGCGCCAGGAAGTCCGCGAACGGCGTGACATGCCGCCGGTCGTACGGCGCCCGCCACGCCCCGCCGTGCAGGACGACGACCAGCGGGACCTGCTCGCCCGGACCGGCCTCGCCGCGCGGTGCGTAGAAGTCGATCACCTGGTCGGGGTGGTCGCCGTAGGAGGCGATGGCGTCGGGGTCGACGGGCGGGTGCGAGAAGGCGGACTCCTCTTCGGCGGCGGCCCGGGCTGCTGCGACGTCGTCCGGCATGCTCCAACCTCTCAGCGAAGAAACGGTTTTGGACGAAAGCGGGGGTGGCGGACCAGGTGGGAATTCGGCCGTTGGCGGGGACGGTATCAGGCGGGTGACGTGCGTGGACACGCGGATGTCACGCTGGGTGAGGGATAAACGGTTCCACTGTTCCGTTACGCTGGAAGCTGCACATCAGGGGCACATCGCACCCGCCCCCACATGCGCCAAGGAGGCCGATATGTCCGCCGAACCCGGCACCGTACGTCCCGGAGGGCGTACCGCGCGTGTCCGTGCGGCCGTGCTGCGGGCGGCCGGTGACGTCCTGGTGGAGCAGGGTTTCGACGGCCTCGACCTCGCGGACGTCGCCCGCCGCGCCGAGGTCGGCAAGACGACCGTCTACCGGCGCTGGGGCTCGGTGACCGCACTGGTGGCCGACCTGCTCGCCGACATGGCCGAGCAGTCCCTGCCACGCGAGGAGACCGGGTCCGTGCTGGGGGACCTGCGGGCCAACGCCGCACTGGTGCAACGGACGTTGGCCGACCCCCGGCAGGGCGCGCTGTTCCGCGCCGTCATCGCCGCGGCGACGTGCGACGAACGTACGGCGCAGGCGCTGCGCCGGTTCTACGAGGTGCGGGTGGCGGAGTGGGCGCCCTGCGTGGAACAGGGCGTGACGAGAGGGGAGTTGCCCGAAGGGACGGACGCCGACGCCGTCGTACGGGCGGTGTCGGCGCCCCTCTACTACCAGTTGCTGACGACCGGGGCGACCCCCGACGCCCCCGCCGCGGAGCGCGCCGCGCGGGCCGCGCATGCGGCAGCCGTGGCGGGGGTGTACCTCGGTTAGGAGCGCCGGGTCGTGCCGCCGGCGCCCACCGAACGCGCCCACTGGATGCCCCCATCGGATGCGCCCACCGGACGCCGCCCCCTGAATGCGGGCTACAGCACCTGCGCCAGCACCCGCGCCGCCCGCTCCACGTCCGCGAACCCGACGTACAACGGCGTGAAACCGAAACGCAGCACGTCAGGATGGCGGAAGTCGCCCACCACACCCCGTTCGATGAGCGCCTTCATGACATCCCCGGCGCCCTCGCACCGCAGCGCCACCTGGCTGCCGCGCTCCCCGTGCGCCACCGGAGTCACCGACTCCACGCGCCCCTCGGGCACATATGCCGCGACGCACTCCAGGAAGAAGTCCGTCAGCGCGAGCGACTTGGCCCGCACCGCCTCGATCGACACGCCCTCCCAGACCTCCAGCGCGGCCTCGAGGGCGAGCATGGAGAGGATGTCCGGCGTGCCGACGCGACCGCGCAGCGCGCCCGCCGCCGGCGTGAAGTCGCCGCGCATGCCGAAGGGGTCGGCGTGCGAGTTCCAGCCGGGGAGCGGGGAGTCGAAGCGGTCCTGAAGGTCCTCGCGTACGTACAGGTACGCCGGTGAACCCGGCCCGCCGTTCAGGTACTTGTACGTGCAGCCGACCGCCAGGTCGACCCCGTGCTCGTCCAGCCCCACCGGCAGGGCGCCCGCGCTGTGGCAGAGGTCCCAGACGGCGTACGCCCCCGCCGCGTGCACGGCGGCGGTGAGGGACGGCAGGTCGTGCAGTCGGCCGGTGCGGTAGTCGACGTGGTTCAGCAGGACGGCGGCCGTACGGTCGCTCAGCGCGCCCGGTACCTCCGCGGGCGTCACGGGCCGTAGCGTACGGCCGGTCATCCGCGCCGCCGACTCGGCGATGTACCCGTCAGTGGGGAAGGTGGTCGCGTCGACGAGGATCTCGTCGCGGTCCTCTCCGGCGATGCGCACGGCTGCCACAAGTGCCTTGAAAACATTGACACTTGTCGAGTCGCCCACCACGATCCGGCCCGGCGCCGCCCCGACCATCGGAGCGATCCGGTCGCCGATCCGCTCGGGCGCGGTCCACCAGCCGCTCTCGTCCCAGGAGCGGATGCGCAGCTCGCCCCACTGCCTGCGTACGACGTCGTCGACACGGCCGGGGACGTTCACGGGGAGGGCGCCCAGGGAGTTTCCGTCGAGGTAGACCACCTCGTCGTCGAGCACGAACTGCTTGCGGGCCCCGGCCAGTTCGTCGGCCGCGTCCAGCGCGTCCGCCTTGGACACGAGCTCAGACATGAGACCTCGCCGTCCACAGCTCCGGGAACACGTTCTTCCGCGCGCGCTTCTCCAGCCAGGCCACTCCGGCCGAGCCGCCCGTGCCGGCCTTGGCGCCCATCGCGCGCCGGGTGGCGACCAGGTGGTCGTTGCGCCAGCGCCACACCAGTTCGGCGACGTCGGTCAACGCCTCGCCCAGGCGGGCGAGTTCGGCGTTCTGGTCACCGGAGTAGATGTCGGTCCAGACGGCCTCCACCGCGTCCGACGGCTCGTAGCGCTGCGACACGTCGCGCTTCAGCACACTCTCCGGGATCGGGCGGCCGCGGCGCGCGAGGAAGCGCAGTACCTCGTCGTAGAGGCTCGGCTCGTGCAGGGCCTTCTCCAGTTCCGCGTGGACGCGCGGGGCGCCGCGGTGCGGGACCAGCATGGACGCGGACTTCTCGGCGAGCAGGAACTCCATCCGGCGGTACATCGCCGACTGGAAGCCGGAGCCCTCACCGAGGGCGCTGCGGTACGCGTTGAACTGGGCCGGCGTGAGCTGGCCGAGCGGCTTCCAGGAGGCGTTCAGGGCGTCCAGTTCTCGTACGGAACGCTTCAGGGCGTCGATCGCCACGCCCGGCCGGTCCTCGCGCAGGGCGCGGGCCGCGGTCTCCCACTCGTGGACGATGACCGTGAACCACAGCTCCATGACCTGGGTCGTGACCAGGAAGACCATCTCTCCGGGGTCGTCGGAGAGGGTGTGCTGGAGGTGGGTGAGCACGTCCGCCTTGACGTAGTCCTCGTACGGCGTCGTACCCGCGAAGTCGAGATTCGGGGTCTCGGGCTCCTGAGTCTCCGTCGACGTCTCCACGGACGTCTCCACGGGCTTGTGAGCCTGCTGGGACATTGCTGTCTCCTGTGTAACTCCGGGTAGCGGTCCGCCCTGCCGTTATCGGCAAAGGGGCCCCGGTCCCCACCCGGCAATCCTCAGGTATCCCCCGGGACGGCGCAAGGCCCGCCTGTGTCACACCGGCGGGCCTCACGGGGCCGGCCGCCGGCTAGCCCAGGGTCTGGGCCGCGGTCGGCGAGGAGTCCTTCAGGAACTGCGTGCAGCGCTCGTACTCCTCCTGCTCGCCGATCGATCCGGCGGCGCGGGCGAGGGCGTGCAGGGCGCGCAGGAAGCCGCGGTTCGGCTCGTGCTCCCAGGGGACCGGGCCGTGGCCCTTCCAGCCGCTGCGGCGCAGGGAGTCCAGGCCGCGGTGGTAGCCCGTACGGGCGTAGGCGTACGACTCCACGCCGCTGCCCCGCTCGAACGCATCGTCGGCCAGCTGGGCCCAGGCCAGCGAGGAGGTGGGGTACTTCGCGGCGACGTCCGCGGGGGCGGTGCCGCCGGCGAGGAGCTCTCGCGGCTCGGGGTCGTCGGGGAGGTGGGTCGGGGGCGGGCCCCCGAGAAGGTTTTCGTGAATGGCCATGGGTTCAAGTGTGGGCCATCCCCGGGGCCGACGTACCCCGTGTCTTCGCCCCCGCCGCCCCTACCCGTCCCATCCTTCTGGGGCTCCGCCCCAGACCCCGCTCCTCAAACGCCGGAGGGGCTGGAT
Source organism: Streptomyces sp. V4I8 (assembly GCF_041261225.1). Lineage (GTDB taxonomy): Bacteria > Actinomycetota > Actinomycetes > Streptomycetales > Streptomycetaceae > Streptomyces. Next base: position 5,611,528 of record NZ_JBGCCN010000001.1, on the reverse strand, counting down.
GTTCAGCCCGTCCGGCGTTTGAGGACGAGGCCCGTTCAGGGCCGAAGCGGGGGTCTGGGGGCGGCGGCCCCCAGGGATGGGACGGGTAGGGGCGGCGGGGGCGAAAAACCGCCTATCCGCCCCCACCCCCATCTCCACCCCCGTCCACCGACAACCGTCCCCTACTCCGCACCCCCTCCAGCGGCGGCGCCGTGATCGAGCCATGGTGGAGACATTCCGGCCTGCGGCAGTCCGGCGGCAGGGGCCGGACCGTCGCGAAGGCCACCACGGCCCCGACGAGCAGCGCCCCCGCGCACCACACCATCGCCTGCCTGAACGAGTCGTCGAAGGCGGCCGGCGACCGGTACGCCTCCTCCCCCATCCCGGCGAGCAACGGCAGCGCGGCCACCGCGACCAGACCCGCCGCCCGGGCCGCCGCGTTGTTGATGCCGCTGGCCAGCCCGGCGCGGGCGGTGCCGACGGAGGCCAGGACCGTGGCGGTCAGAGGCGCCACCAGGGTGACCATGCCGAGGCCGAGGACGAGCAGGGCGGGGAGGACGTCGACGAGGTACGAGGCGTCCGGACCCACCCGCAGCATGAGCAGCATCCCGGCCGCACACAGCAGCGGCCCCACCGTCAGCGGGATGCGCGGCCCGATCCGGTCGGCGAGGGCACCCGAGCGGGCCGAGAACAGCAGCATGAGAGCGGTCGTCGGCAGCAGGGCCGTACCGGCGCCGAGGGCCGAGTAGCCGACGACGACCTGGAACTGGAGGGCACCGAGGAAGAAGAACCCGCCGAAGGCCGTGTAGACACAGAGGGTGACGAGGTTGACCGCCGTGAACTGGCGGGATCCGAAGATGTCGAGCGGCATCATCGGATCGGGGCGACGCCGCTCGACGTGGACGAAGGCGACCCCGGCCGCCACACCCGCGACCGCGGTGAGGGCCACGATCAGCGAGCCCTCCTGCGCCTCGATCAGCGCGTAGGTCACCAGGGCGAGGGACAGCGCGCCCAGCACCGCGCCCAGTACGTCGAAGCGGGCGGCGTGAGCCCGGCCGTCCCCCGACTCGGGCACATGCCGTACGGCGACCGGCACGCACACCAGCGCCACCGGCACGTTGAGCAGGAACACCCAGCGCCAGCCGGGCCCGTCCACCAGCCAGCCGCCCACGAACGGGCCCACCGCGGCGCCGATGCCCCCGAAACCCGACCACAGGCCGACCGCCCGCCCCCGGTCGTCGGCATGGAAGGACGCCTGGATGAGCGCCAGCGAGCCCGGCGTGAGGAGCGCCCCGCCGATGCCCTGCAAGGCACGCGCGGCGATGAGCACCCCGGCGTTCGGGGCGATTCCGCAGAGCAGTGAGGCCACGGCGAACCACACCACGCCCACCACGAAGATCCGGCGCCGCCCGTACCGGTCCCCCAGCGAACCGCCCAGCAGGATCAGCCCGGCCAGCGTGAGCATGTACGCGTTGACCGTCCACTGGAGCGCCGCGAGGTCGGCGTCGAGGTCCTCGCCGATGCGCGGGAGGGCGACGTTGACGACGGTCGAGTCCAGCATCGCCATGCTGGAGCCGAGAACGGTGGTGAGCAGGATCCACTTGCCCTGCGGTGAGGCCAGCCGGACGTCGGGCATGACCCCAGGTATACAGCGAGCCCGGCGCCGTAGACAGGCGCCGGGCTCGGAACTTCACGAGAGGTCCCGAAGAGACCCGGAGAACTACTTGATCTTCGTACCCGTCGAGCGCAGGTTCGAGCAGGCCTCCGTCACGCGCGCGGCCATGCTCGCCTCGGCGAGCTTGCCCCAGGTCCGCGGGTCGTAGGTCTTCTTGTTGCCGACCTCGCCGTCGACCTTCAGGACACCGTCGTAGTTCTGGAACATGTGGGCCGCCACCGGACGCGTGAAGGCGTACTGCGTGTCGGTGTCGATGTTCATCTTGACGACGCCGTTCTCCAGCGCGGTCGCGATCTCCTCGGCGGAGGAGCCGGAGCCGCCGTGGAAGACGAAGTCGAACGGGGACGCCTTGCCGTACTTGGCGGCGACGCCGTCGTTCAGCTCCTTGAGCAGCTCGGGGCGGAGCACGACGTTGCCCGGCTTGTACACACCGTGGACGTTGCCGAAGGAGGCGGCGAGCAGGTAGCGCCCCTTCTCACCGAGCCCGAGGGCCTCGACGGTCCGGATCGCGTCATCGACGGTCGTGTACAGCGAGTCGTTGATCTCGTGCGAGACGCCGTCCTCCTCGCCACCGGTCGGGGTGATCTCGACCTCGAGGATGATCTTCGCGGCGCGGGCGCGCTCCAGCAGCTCCTGCGCGATGGAGAGGTTGTCGGCGAGGGTCTCGGCCGAGCCGTCCCACATGTGCGACTGGAAGAGCGGGTTCTCGCCGCGCGCGACGCGCTCCTCGGACACGGCGATCAGCGGGCGTACGTACCCGTCGAGCTTGTCCTTCGGGCAGTGGTCCGTGTGCAGGGCGACGGTGATGTCGTACTTCTTGGCGACGATGTGCGCGAACTCGGCCAGGGCGACGGCGCCGGTGACCATGTCCTTGCTGTGCTGGCCGCCGAGGAACTCCGCACCACCCGTGGAGATCTGGATGATGCCGTCGCTCTCCGCCTCCGCGAAGCCGCGCAGGGCCGCGTGCAGGGTCTGGGAGGAGGTCACGTTGATGGCCGGGTAGGCGAACTTGCCTGCCTTCGCCCGGTCGAGCATCTCGTTGTAGACCTCGGGGGTTGCGATGGGCATCTGTCCGCTCCTTGGAGTGTGCGGGTTGACGTACTACGTACGTAACTGCGTACGGCGTTCTTCTTACGGCCCTGACCTAGACCTTGGGGGGTTGCGACGTCGTCGTCGGCCCCATCTTTCCAGACGAACCGGGATGGTCCGAGCGTCTGTCATCAGCCGGGACGGACGCCCGGCGGGACCTCGGTCAGTCGAGCCCGAGTTCGTCCTTGGAGTAGGCGAAGAGGTACGGCACCCCGGCCCCCTCCTGGATCTTCTCCGCGGCGCCGGTGGCCCGGTCGACGATCGTCGCGACGCCGACGACCTCGGCGCCCGCCTCCCGCACGGCCTCGACGGCGGTGAGCGGAGAGCCCCCGGTGGTGGAGGTGTCCTCGACGACGAGCACCCGCCGCCCCGCGATGTCGGGCCCCTCGACCCGCCGCTGGAGCCCGTGCGCCTTGGCCGCCTTCCTCACGACGAAGGCGTCCAGCCGCTTCCCGCGCGCGGCGGCGGCGTGCAGCATGGCGGCGGCGACGGGGTCGGCGCCCATGGTGAGCCCGCCCACCGCGTCGAACTCCAGCTCCGCGGTCAGGTCGAGCAGCACCTGCCCGACCAGCGGGGCGGCCTCCCCGTCGAGGGTGATGCGCCGAAGATCGACGTAGTAGTCGGCTTCCAGACCCGAAGACAGGGTCACCTTGCCGTGCACCACGGCCTTGTCCTTGATCTGCTGCAGCAGCTCGCCGCGTACGTCAGTCATGCCGCCCAGCTTAGAGGCGCCGCCAGCTCCAGACGGTCGTGGCCTCCAGCGGCTCCAGGGGTGTGACCAGGCGAGGCTGGCTGTTGAGCCCGTTGGGCGGCCCGGTCTGCGGCTCGACACAGACGGCGGCCTCCTGCTCGTCGTACACGACGACCCACTCCTCCCGACTGCTCACCTTCAGCTCCAACTGCCCCGGCCAGGTGAGCGTGACGTCGACACCGTCCGGCATCCCGAAGCAGTCGTCCCAGGGCCCTGGCAGAGGGGCGATCCGCTCCCCGGTGGGAAGGTGGTCGTCCCCGCGCTCCTCCTGCCAGGCCGGACTGAAGTCGAGACGGACATCCTGCGCGCCCTCCCCGCCGAGATTCCGGTTGAACCAGGGATGCCAGCCGATCTGCGCCGGGAAGGACGTCTCGTACGTCTCGACGGACATGCTCAGCGTGAGGCTGTCCTCCGCGAGCCGCACGATCTGGGTGACGCGCCCGGCATAGGGCCACGGCTCGACCAGGTCATACGTGATCACGGCCTCGTCACCGACCACCCGGGCGACCTTCCAGGCACCGTCGCGGACCGTGCCGTGGATGGCGTGCGGCGGCGCGTTGAGCGGCATCTGCCGCACGACGGCCCCGTCCAGGAACCACCCGTCCCGGATCCGCCCGCACCAGGGAACCATCGGAAAACACCCGAACCGCTCCCCCTGCCGCAACAACTCCGTCCCCCCGACCCGAAGCCCCCCGACCCGCCCACCGTTCCCCGGCAGCACGTCCACCTCCGCGTCACCCGCGGTCAGCGTGATGTGTTCGTTACTCACGGGACGACCCTACTGGGGCGATCAAGACCGCGGTGCAGGCACTTCCAGCCCGTCCGGCGTTTGAGGACGAGCCATTGCCATCCCGAACCCCCGCCCACCCACAGGAGGCTCAGCCTCACGGGCAGAGCCGGCCACCTCTCGGCGCCGGTCCGTGCATCTCCAGCCCGTCCGGCGTTTGAGGACGAGGCCGTTCAGGCCGATGGGGCTCCAGGGGGCGGAGCCCCCTGGCGGGGTCGAAGGGGCGGAGCCCCTTCGAGGAATGGGACGGGTAGGGGCGGCGGGGGCGAAAGACTCAGCGCCGCCGCCGAAGCACCCGACTCACCACGATCGCCGAAGCCACCACCACCGCCGCCGCGGGAGCAGCCCACCGCAACGTAGACCCCGGCACCACCGTCTGCGGCGCAGGAACCGGCGCATACCGCCCCCGCGGCGGCGCGTGATCCACTTCCTCCGCACTACGCCCGATCATCGTCCGCCGAGCATGAGCCGCCTCAGCAACGGGAGGCTCAGCGGCATCGGCGCCGGCACCGTCACCGGCATCGGCGTTGGCGTTGGCACCGCCACCCGCACCAGCACCCGCACCCGCAGCCCCATTCACGTCAGGCCCAGGCGCCGCAGCATCATCCGCATCCGGCGTCGTCTCGAAGTCACTCGTCACCCGAGTCTCGAACTCCCCAGGAGCCAACGCCTCCGGGCCCGCGTCCAGGCCCGCGTCCACGCCCCCCTCCAGCCCCTCCTCAGCGTCCCTCTCCTGCCCCGCCACAACCCCCAACTGCTCCCCGAAACGGTTCAGCAGCCGCCCCACAGCCGCCCCGACCGCTTCCACCGGAAACTCCGCGACGCGCCCGTCCGCAGAAGCCGACCCCTCGAACCGCACCGTGGCCCCCGAGCCCTCCTCGGCCTCCCGAACCCACACCGTGAGCGCGAGTTTCACCGACCCGGTACCCCGCGCCTCCGTCGCGTCCCCTTCGACGGCGTACGACCCGTCCTCGCGCGCAGACACCCGCGCGGCCCCCCGATACGTGATGGTGTGACCACCGACCCGCACCTTCAGCCGCCCGGCAACGGGCTCGGCCCCGGCGTCCTGCTGGAGCCCGGGGACCGCCCGGGCAACCCGTACGGGATCGGCCAGCACCTCCCTGAGCCGCTCGGCCGCAACCGGAACGAACACCTCATGCTCCATAAGGCCCGAGCCTACCCAGCATGGCGCGAAGCGCACCCACACATCCGGGGATTCTCCCCGCCCGCCCTCCCGCCGGGCGTATGCTCCCCGCCCGCCACCACCCGCCCCCTCAGTACCGCGAATACTGCGAATACCGCGGATGCACCAACGTCGACGCCGACAACCCCCCGACCCGCGTCCCCTCCGCCGCCCGCGCCCCCGCCACCAGCCCGGCCCGCGTCAGCGTCCCCACCCGCGGCGCCCCCTCCCCCACACCGAGCCGCAGCGCCGGCCGCTCTCCCCGGCCCGCCAGCAGGAACCCCCAGTCGTACGGCGCTCGCGTCGGGCCCGCCGAGCGGTCGGGCCCCGCCGTGAACCCGGAGTCGCGGCCCCCGGCCCCGGCGCCGGGGCCTCGGACGCGGTACGCGGCGGTGCGCAGCCCCGCGGCGCGCAGTGTGGTGTCGACCGCCCAGAAGACGCGGGGGCGGGAGGAGACCGGGCCGGCGTGGACGGCCAGGCGGCCGTGCGGGGTCAGGGCGCGGCGGGCGAGGCCGTAGAACTCCTGTGAGTACAGCTTGGTGCTGGCGGTGATGCCGGGATCGGGCAGGTCCGAGATGACGACGTCGTACGTCGCCGGGGGCGCCGCCCGCAGCCAGTGGAAGGCGTCGTCCGTCATGACGTGGACCCGGTCGTCGTCGTACGCATGCCCGTTGAGCCGGGACAGCGGAGGGTCCTGGCGTGCCAGCCGCACCACCCCGGGGTCGATTTCGACGACGTCGACCCGGTGCACCCCGGGGTGGCGCAGCACCTCACGCGCCGCCAGCCCGTCGCCGCCGCCCAGGATCAGCACGCGCGTGGGCTCACCGCTCATCGCGGGGTGAACCAGCGCCTCGTGGTAGCGGCGTTCGTCGCGACCGCTGACCCGCAGGCGGCCGTCGAGGAAGAGCTCGAGGGGGCGGCCGTGCGTGCCGCCGGTGATGACGACCTCCTGGACGTCGGTCTGGAGCGCCACGCGTACGTCCCGCCCGTACACCGCGTGCCGTGCCGCCCGTTCGAAGTCGTCGACGAGTACGGCGGCCGAGGCGAGCATGCCGAGCACGGTGATGTTGGCGATCACCAGCAGCCAGCGGGCGCGGCGGGTGAGGTCCCGCCGGAACAGGCCGAGGACGAGCGCGCCGCCCACGACGGCGTTGACGGCGCCGGTGATCAGGGCCGAGGTCAACTGGCCCAGCAGGGGCAGGAGGAGGAAGGGGAAGGCGAGGCCGCCGACGAGGGCCCCGACGTAGTCCGCGGCGAACAGGTCGGCCACCGCACCGCCCGGGTCCTGGCGCCGGACGCGCTGGATCAGCTCCATCAGCAGCGGGATCTCGGCGCCGATCAGCAGGCCGATGGCGAGGGAGAAGGCGACGAGGAGACAGCGGGGGCCATTGACCCACAGGCCGCCCCAGTCGCCGGTCCAGGCGAAGACGGCGTACAGGGCCAGCGCGCTGCAGCCGCCGACCAGGGCGAGTACGGCCTCGATGGCGCCGAAGCCGGCCGCCGCGAGCGGGCGCAGACGCTTGGCGACGAGGGAGCCGATGCCCATCGCGAAGACCATGACGGACAGGACGACGGAGGCCTGGGTGACCGAGTCACCGATCAGATACGAGGCGAGGGCGACGAGTTCGAGCTCGTACACGAGTCCGCAGGCGGCGCAGACGAAGACGCCCGCGAGGACCAGGAACCGTCCCGTGCCCGGCCGGACCGGGAGCCGCGCGGGGCCGGCCCAGGGTGGCGGGGCACCGGGCGGGGCGGGCGCGTGCGGTTCGATCACGTTGCCGACGGTACGTTACGCCTGCGGCACGCTGGGTCACCCACACGTGTGGTGTTGACGCGGGGGACGTTTGGTCAGCGGCTCAGAGATCCTGACCGGCGCCGAGGCATACCCGCGCCCCCTCTCACCCCCACCCTCGTCCGCGTGGCCACCAACTGCCCGTCCTGCGGGTACGCGTGCCAGGTCCGCCAGTGCACCTGCCCCTCGTGGTGCTGGGCCAGCAGCGCGGTGAAGGCGTGCGGACTGCCGGGGAAGACTCCGGCGAGGCCGTGCGGGTGATCGGAGACCAGGGCCAGCAACTCCTGCGCCCGGCCCGAGAACTGACCCGGCGACAGCACCTCCACGCGGGCCGCGAACTCGTACTCCCAGTCACCCGCCCGCTTGGCCACCCCGAGCGGCAGGGGCGTGCTGCTGCCGGGCATACAGGCCACCGTCTCCGAACAGATGCCGCGCTCCTCCTCCAGAAGCACCTGGTGGGACGCGCCGAGCAGTCTCAACTGAAGCTTTGTGCCAGCCAGTTCGAGGTCGAGCGTGGCCAGCGCGGGCAGCGGTTCCCGCCCCAGGGCCCAGGCGAGGTCGGCCGCGCGCGTGTCGGTGTAGGCGGTGTTCAGGGTCGTGAGCATGGGTCGACTCCGCAAGCACGCAAAGAAAGGGAGGGAGAGGGAGGTGTCGGTCTCCGGCGGCACACCCCGGCCGACACCGGGAGGGACGGCCCGGTCAGTCCGATCGGCCGGTCAGAAGGGGTGTCTGCGGGACTCCGAGGGGCTGCGTTGGTGAATTTCACTGAATCATGAACTGTGGCGCCGCAACAGCGTTTTTACCCAAGTTCGTAGGGTTTCCATCCCTCAGAGGGCTTATCAGCTCAACTGTTCAACTCCGGCGTACGCCGGGGCGTATCCGACCCCTGCAAGAGCCGTAGGGAAAGCCGTACAACAAAGCCGTACAGAAAGCGGCAAAGCGGGGCCGGTACCAGAAACCGGCCCCGCTCCGTCCGGATGCGGTTCCCCCTTCTCGGGGAGCTCAGCTGCCCCGTGTCAGCTGCCTCCGCCACCGCATCCGCCCCCGCCGCCGCCGCAGGACGACCCGCCTCCGCAGGACGAGCCGCCCCCGCAGGACGAGCCCCCCGAGCCGCTGTCTCCCCCACCGGCCCACCAGCTGCCGCCGGCCACTCCCCCGCTGTCGTACGAGTGCGACCGGCTGCGGTGCGAGCGGTGGCTGGGACCTCCGCTGCGGCGGGCGACGGACACGACGATCACGACGAACAACACTGCGACCAGCGCCCCCACGATGACTGTGGTCATGGCGTCAGCCTCCTTCCGTTCCCCCGAAGCGGACCGAGGCGTCCCCCCGTGGGCGCCTCCCGCTCGGTGCGTGGGAGGGAGATGCCCGGCCGTCTCACGGCCCAAAGCAGAGTTGAGGAACCTCAGAGGGTTCTCTCTGGGCAACGGCCCCTGACCTGCGTAGAAGGGCAGGTCAGGGGCCGCCCGTGCCTCACTGGGCCGTCTGTGGGCCGTGATCTTCCTGGAGGACGCGCTGAAACACCATGTCGATGGCGCGGCGAGCACGCTGGCGGCTATCAGGCATCAGGTGGGCGTACACGCGCAGCGTCAACCCCGGATCGGCGTGTCCCATGTACTCGCTGACGGCCTTGATGTTCTCTCCTGCGTCCAGCAACGCGGAAGCGTAGAAGTGCCGCAGGGCGTGCATCCCGTGCTCGCGCGCCGACTCGTACTTCCCGTTCTCATCCGCTTCCGGCGAGATGAACCCCGCGGCCGCGAGAGCGGGCTTCCACTCCTTGCCGTTGAAGTTGCTCCGCCACACCATGCCCCCTTGCTCCGCCGTGAAGATCAGCCGGGCGGACACCTTCGGTCCCTCCGGCACGTCCCACGGCAACGTGATCTCTACGGGCTTGAAGGCGTCCATGTGCGCCCGGAGGGCTTCCGCCACGGAGTCGGGCAGAGGCACGTCCCGCCTCTTGCCGCCCTTGGGGAGGGCGAACACCGGATGCCCTTCCACGTGCTTGATCTGCCGGACTACGTGGAGCGTGCGCCCGTCGGCGTCGATAGCGTCCTCAGCCAGTCCGAACACCTCCCCCTGGCGCAGACCGCATCCGGCTCCGACGTTGACCATCGCTTGGTACCGGTCCGGAAGGGCCGCACGAACGGCGAACACCTGGTCGGGCACCCACGGGATGACGGGATGTGAGGCAGGCTTGGGCCGCCGGACGGTCCGGGCACCGCACGGGTTGCGCGACAGCAGCGTGTCGTCGACAGCGGCGGACAGGACTGCCTGAACGTCCGCAAAGATGTTCCGAGCGTAGGAAGCGCTGACGCCGGGCTTGGCTTCCAGGGCTGCGACAAGCTCCCTGATCTGCTCCGGCCGGAAGGTCCCGATCGGCCGGGATCCGAGCACCGGGTAGACGTGCAGCCGTAGGCGCCGGCCGAGTTCCTTCCGGGTCATCGGGCTGGAAGTCTTGCTGTCCAACCACTTCTCTGCGTACTGCCGGAACGTGATCTGCATGGACTTGGGGTCGGTGTACTGACCGCGCGTCATGTCTGTCTCGATGGCGCTGAGCCACTTCTCAGCGAGCCGCTTCTGACGGTCGGGGAAGCTCTTGGACTTCTCGGTGCCGTCGGGGCCGACGTAACGGGCCCGGTAACGCAGGCCGGTGCCGTGGCGGTCGGATTTAACGCGGACGGTCTTCCCAACAGAGTTGGTCTCGGTCTTGAACCAGCGGTCTTGGATGTGGCCTGCCATATGAGGCGTAGTCCCTTCCAGGCACGGGACGGGGAGGGCCACGGTGTGGCCCTCCCCGGGGGTTGAGTTGTGCGGGGTGCGGCAGCCTCAGGCCGCGTCGTCGAGGGCGGTGCGTTCGGCCTCCCACGCCTGTACGGCGGCGGGGTTGAAGCGGAGGTAGCGTCCGACGCGGAAGCCGACCGGGCCGATGCGCTTGCGGCGCCACTGGTACACGGTTTCGACGCTGGGGAGGCTGAACATGGTGACCAGGTCTTCCGGGGTGAGGTAGCGGTCCGGGAGGCCGCCGCGAAGGAGGGCGCGCGGGTCGGTCGGCTCTTCGGTGGCCATGGCTGGTGACTCCTCATGTCCGTCTCGGGGTTGGGTGAGGTGTCCTGCGGTGGGTTCGAGGGCCGGCGGTGCCGGGGGCATGCGTGTGTCCGAGGTGCGGATTTCTGCGTCACCTGCGTCATGTGCGTCACCTATGGCGCTGACCTGCGACTTTTGGGTGACGCAGGGGTCCGAGGGTGCGTCACGTGTGACGCAGACCTTCGTCACGGGGGTGACGCAGGTGACGCGGGGTGACGCAGCGGCGGGCCGTCTGCGTCACCGCTCTTTCGGCAGGTCGCGGGCCGTTTGAGGTGCGTGGGTGACGCAGGTGACGCAGCGTCTCTCTACTTCGGACAAAGAGGGGGTGGTGTCTGTTGTGGTGCGCGGCTCAGGGCGTGAAGAAGGAGCCGCTTCGCGGCGCGACCCTGGCAGGGCGGCGCCGCCGCCGAACAGCAAGAGGAGCACGCGCGCCCGGGTGCTCCTCTTGCTTGTGCGGGCGGTCGCCGGGGGCGTAGCCGGTCAGAATGCCGCTTTCTGCTCGGGCGGGAGTGGTGCGGCGGACGGGCGGGCCATTTCGATGTAGCGGGCCGTGTTGTTGCGTCCCCAGTCGATGAGGACGCCCCGGGCGGCGAGGGTGGGCTGAAGGCGCTTGAGACGGTCTGAGAGCACCTTGCCGGTGGTCGGCCACCCTTTAGGCAGGGGACGGAAGTCCTCGCCGCTGTAGAGGCCGGTGAGGCAGTGCAGCCACTCAGCCGACGTCATCCGCTGCTCGGTCCCCGGGTCGATGCCGACGGCGTGCTTGAGCACGGTCTGTGCCAACAGGTCGCCCTCGATGACGTCGTCGTTGAGGTCGTCCAGGCTGGCACGGTAGGCGGCGAGCGCTCCGAGGCCGGTTGCCGCGTCGAGCTGTGCGCACAGGTGGGCGAAGTCGGCCATGCGCAGGTCGGTGGGGATGTCCGCGTGCGCGGCGCGCACCTGCACGGTGAGGTCCAGGAGTGAGCCGAGGATGACGGGCAGGACCTCGGCGAAGTCCGACCACAGTTCGGCCTCGGTGCGCCGGACGCGGGGGCGTTCCAGGCGCAGGGGCAGGAGGCGTTCGGCGAGGTCGGGCCGGATGACTCCCACGTCGATGCCGGTCAGGAGCAGCGGGCGGCGGTAGCCGACGCGGAAGACGTCCCCGTCGGTGAACAGGGCGCGTTTGACGTTCTCGGCCCCGGTGACGATGCAGCACATGGCATCGGACAGGTCCGGGGTCATGTGGGAGAGGTTGTCCAGGGCGGTGACCCAGCCGGCCGCCACCGCCGCGATCAGGTTCTCTTCGTCCTTCGGTGCCCGGCGCAGGTCTCCGGTCATGCCCTCGATGATCCGTACGAGCATCCGGCCGCCGGTGGACTTGCCCGCGCCCTGCGGTCCGGTGAGGAACGGCGCGGGTACGGGCACGGACGGAGCCAGGCAGCCGATCAGCCAGGCGATGGCCAGGCACTCAGTCTCGGCGTTGGCGAAGTTGCACAGCCGCATGAGCAGGTCGATGCCCTTGCCGTTGGTGTCCTTGGTCGGCAGGGGCAGTTCCCCGGTGAGCTGGGTACGGCGCCAGCAGACTTCGCGGGGGTCTGGGGTGAGGATGTCCCAGCCGGTGGGGTGGATGCGGACGGACTGTCCGTCGTTGCGGCCCAGGTCCAGCCACGTCGCGCCGTCGAATCCGGGGGCGACGCGGATGTGCACGGGCTGAACGTCCTCGGTCAATGCGAGGGCTTCGATCAGGTCCAGGGCCTCTTTCATGGCGGTGCCGTTGAAGACGCCCACGCCGTCGCGGAAGAGGCCGACCATGAGTTCCTGCCGGTGGCTGCCTGTCGTGCCCTGGGAGCGGATCGGGCGGGCCACGGGGTGGCCGTTCTTCTGCGCGTATACGGTGCCGTCTGCGGTGCGGAAGTACCGGAAGTGGCTCTGTGCGTAGTCGGTGATGACCTGGCGTGCGGGGTTCTTCTCGTCGTCGGACATGGTCACAGTCCCAACGTGGTGCGGGCGTTGGTCCACGCGTCGGTGCAGTGCCGCGGGGATTCGCCCTTGGCCTGCGCGGCGGTGAACAGGCGCGTGATGTGGGTGTCGGTGAGGCAGCCGCACCGGCCGTGCGTCGACAGCACCGCCAGGAACGTCCGGTACACGGCCGCGTGGATCGCGCTGCGGGCTTCCGTGATGCGCTGCTCCGCCATGGCGATGCCACGTTCCAGATAGGCGGGCGTGCGGTGGGGGCACTGCCCGCCGCCGGACCGTGCGGGCACGGAGACGGAACGGGGCGCCGGCCGGACGGTGGGCGGTTCCTTGATGGCCAGCGCGCGGACGACGTCGGGGAGGTCGGTCATGGTGCCGGTGCCGGTGCCCAGCCACCGGGCGTAGGCCATGGTCGACTTGAGGTCGACGCCGGGACGCACGTTGTTGTGTGACGTCATGGCGCCCTGGTAGAGCCAGTGTTCGCCGCGCGTCGTCTCCACGGTCCGTGTGGCGGGCAGGGTGGCGCGGGCCCAGTCGACGGCCGCCGCGTTGTCCAGGTCCACCACGGTCAGCCCGGCGGCGCCGGGGTGGTAGGCGACGCAGACGGCCCGCCGCCATGCGGCCTTCCACGCCGGGGAGGTCAGGACGGCCGGGTCGGTGGTGGCGGCGGCCCAGGCGTGGCAGACGCCGGGGCACCGGCACGGGCCCGCGCTCTTCATGTTCGGCCGGCCGCCGCACGCGTTGCCCGCGCAGGCACGGCAGTTGCCGAACGGCGCCTTCCCCGCGCGCAGGGGCAGCGCCGGCACCCCGGTAGCGGCCAGCGTAAGCGCGGTTCGCAGGGATTCGGGCAGCGTGCTCATGCGGCCACCTCCAGCGCGGGGGCGAGCTGGGTGAGGGCGGCGCGGCCGATGTGTTCGGCGTAGGCGGGCGGGATGCACTCGCGGATGCCGTCGCGGTTCATCCACGGCACTCCCATCACGCGGCGGGCGAGGGCGACTCCGGAGAAGTTGCCGACGAACTGGCCGTAGTGGCCGGGCGGGATGGGGCGGCCCATCTTGGCCTGCGGCACCCGGTGCGGCGGGTGGACCGGCTGGTCAAGGGTGAAGCCGCCGCCGGTCTCGAAGTAGCGGTGCCGGTAGGTGTCCAGGGCGAACATGGGCCCGCACAGCATCACCGGAGCGTGCAGCTTGGGCGCGGCGCCGCCGACGTTCTCCATCACCCACGGCCGCCCGGTCGTCTCCAGGGCGGCGCGGGTGGGGGCGATCAGGTCGGGATGGGTGTTGCCCTGAAGGCGCTGGCATTCGGTGTCGTGCTGGCACGGCGGCGAGGCGTGGATGAAGTCGAACGCGGCGCCGTGCTCAAGGACGAACGCGATGGCATCCACCTGCACGAACCGGTACGGGTAGCGGGGCTGCGGGTCCTTGTCGACGCCGGTCACGTCGAACCCGGCGTCGGCGTAGCCCTTGGCCGCGCCGCCCTGCTTGCAGTACAGGTCCAGCAGGCGCGGCCGGGCGCCGCGTACTCGCCGGATGTCGGTGGGGTGCGTCATGCTGGGTGGCCTCCAACAGGTCTGTTGCGGACTGGTTGGCAAGGGCGGCCCCGTGTTCTTGGCGGAATCGGGGGGGCCGCCCTTGGCGTAGCTAGCCGTGGAAGTGATTGCGCTTGATCACGGCTTTGCGGATGTTGACGGTGGTTCCGCCCTGGTGGCCGCTCGCGCTGAAGATCTGCACGGCGATCCAGCCGCCGAAGACCACGGCGGCCAGGGTGATGAGCTGGGTGATGAACGCGGTCAGGGCGGCGATGAACGAGGTGAGCAGCAGCAGCCCGCCGCACACCGCGAGAAACCCGACGCCCCCAAGGGCGACGTTCACGGCAGTGCGGGACACGGCCGGCTTGACCGCCACCGGTTCGGGCTGAGCGGGGCTGATGGCGTAGCCGGTGACGACACGGCCGTCGGGCAGGACGATGCTCGCCACCGCCGGAACGCTGTTCGGCTGTACCGGCACGACCGGCGCCGGGACGGTGACGGCGGGCGGGAGCGGGGTGGGCTGGTGGACTTCCACGGCCCGCTGTACGGGCACGCTATGAGGGTTGTCGGGGTACATGCGGAATCCCTTCCGGTGCTCGGTGGGGGAGGCAGCGGCACCCCTTCGGGGTGTCGTGTGGAGGGGGTTTTCGGGGGTCTGAGCAGGCAGCCTCCCCGCCTCCCCGAAACGATGTTTGCGCTGATCAACGCGGGGAGGCGGGCCCGGGGAGGGAGTTGGGGAGTTCTCCCCGCCTCCCCGGGCCGGAGGGCAGTTCCTCCCCGCTACTGAGAGGCGGAAGCGGAACCGTCCGCGTCGCGGTTGGCGAGCGCGCGGGCCACGTCGTCGCGGCGCACGACCATGACCCCGTGCGACTTCTTCGGCTCCTCGCCCTGCTCCTCCAGCAGCCGCTTCAACCGGCCGTTGTTCCACTCGCGGTAGACGGCCGTATCCAGCGCGTGCAGCCGCTTCAGCACCTCATCGGTGCGCAGCCGCGGAGTGTCGCCGATGACGGCCGCGACGTCGGCGAGCGCATCACGCTCCTCGTCGCGGTCGATGGCGCGAAGGGTGGCCACTCCGTCGCGCAGGGCCTTGGCCCGGGCGGCGATCTCGGCGGCCGGCTCGTCGTCGATGAAGTGGGTCCGCACGGTGATGGACGCCTGCCCGGCGGGGATGGCGATGCCGTCGGAGGCGACCACGAGGGTGCCCTTGTCCAGGCCCTGGCGCAGCAGGTGCGGGGCGGCGCCGGCGTTGACGGCCTTGGCCCCGAGCGCCATCTCAGCCTGCGATTCGGTGCCGACCACGAGGGAGGCGCGGGTGTGGGCGCCCTCGCGGACCAGCTTGGGAAGGTTCTGGTCGGTGGGGTCCTGCGTGCCCTGCCACATCAGCACGTCGACCGCACGGCCCTGGTTGTGGATCTCGCGCACGGCCATGAAGTACCGGGACGTGGCCTTGGATCCGCCGTAGGGGCGTCCGTCCTCGCCCTTGGCCGGGCACATGAACGCTTTCTGTGCCTCATCCACCAGCACGATCAGCGGCGGGAACACGATGCTCGGGTCCTTGCGGCGCGCTTCGATCCGCCGGTTCATCTCCTCCACCGCGTCCTCAACCATCTCGGTTGCCTGAATGCAGTGGTTGTCGGAGGGGCCCTCGATCAGGATCTCTGCAACGCCGTCGAACGGTGCCCAGTCGCCGATGCCCTTCAGGTCGGCGATCCAGAACTGCACCGTCCGGTCCAGCGCCAGCCACAGCGCCAGGGCCCGCAGGGCGGCCGTCTTGCCCTGGTTGGACAGGCCAGTGACCAGCAGGTGGCGCTGATACACGCTCAGTTCAGCGGCGTCACCGCGCAGATCCTGCCCCCACGGGGCCCGACCGGTCTTGTAGTTCGCGGTCAGCGTCTCATCGGTGACCAGCGGAGACGGGCCGATCGGCTCGTCCAGCGCCCCCGAGTCGGCGATCCATAGCCGCACTGTCCGCGCGGCTTCCGGGATCGTGATGAACACTTCGTGCTCATGCCGGGTCAGGTTCTCAGCGAGCTTGCGGCGCTTGCCCTGAACCTCGTTCGTGGCCACCCCGGAAGGAAGGGTCACGTCGACTTCCACGCCGCATCCGGCAATCCGGATCGGTCCGGAGCATGGAGGCGCCGGCGTCGCCCATCTCCTTGATAGCGCGGGCCAGGGCGGGCACTCCCAGGTCGCGCAGGGCCTTGACCACGATGGACGGCGTGATCGGCTCACCCTCGCCGTTGCGGACGTTCGCCGGGAGTGCCCAGGTGGGGGCGGCTTGCTGCTTGCGGCCGACCGACCACAGGGCGAGCAGGGCGAGGAACGGGCCGATCGTGAGCGCTGGGCCCCACACGATTTGCACGATCCGGATCAGGAGGGCGATGAAGTCGATAGTCGCGGTCAGCGGGGTGACCACGTCGCCGACGTGCCCAGTGTTGATCGCCATGACGACTCCGAGGGCGACCAGGACACCAACGCTCATGCCGGCGCCGACGGCGACACCCTTGGCGGCTTCCACGGGTGAGTGGAGCAGGTCCATGCGGCGGTGGTGGCGGGCGGCGCGGAAGCGCTGCAACCGCTCCTCCCACTCTTCGGCCGCTTCCAGGTTCCCCGCGGCTTCCGCCGCCCGGATCATCCGCTCGTAGCGGGACCCGGTACGGCCGTCCCAGGTGCGACGGGCCACGATCCGGCCGCCGTTGAAGGTGTAGAGGCTGTGCCGGGCCACCGCGCGGACCGTCGCCCTGGTCGACTCGTGCGTGACAGCGGTCCTCACCGCGCGGCCGGAGCGCACCCACAGCGGCACGGGCGCCGCCGGCGGCGCGTCCGGGACCACGGTGAGCATGGTGGGGGCGGTGTCGCCGGTCGGGGGATCGGTGGGCTTGTGGAGGTGAACGACGTTCTCAGACATGCTGGAACTGCTCCTGACTGCCCCTTCGGGGGCGGGAGTGAGGAAGTGCCGGGGTGGCCGGGTCCGTGGAAAGAGCGGCCACCCCGGCGTAAGGGGGCGGGCTGGTCAGAACCAGCCGGACGACTTCTTGGCGGCCTTGGCGCGGGCGGCCTCGGTGATGAGCCGCTGACGCTCCCCGTGCAGGGCGGTCAGCTCCGCGTTCAGCCGCATCTCAGCGGCGGAGCCGGTGGAATCCATCTGCTCCTCGGCACGGCCCGCACTGCGGCCCCGGGCGACGCGGTAGGAGCCGCCGGCCAGGGCGCGGGCCATCGCCCGCCGCTCGCTGCCGTTCAGCGGCCACCACTCGCCCCGGCGGACCGCTTCAAGCTTCTTCGTGGTCACCCTGATCTCGCGGTCCAGACGGCGCAGGTCGGAGTTGCCCATGTCAGGTGTTCCCTTCGGACCCGTGCGGGTCGGGGTAGGCGCAGGGCACGCAGGTGCCGAGCGACGTGGGGATGACGTATCCGGCATTGCGCCGGCAGGTGGGGCAGATGCGGCGGGCCCGGTTCGCGGCGGCGAGAGCCGCCCACCGGGCCGGGGTCATCGGCCGTACCGGCTTGGCCAGGTCGACGCGGTAGAGGTAGGCGACCAGCGGTTCCCGGCGGCGGCGCGGCCGTTCGAGTTGAGCGGCGACGTCCTGACCGCCGGGCCGCAGATCGCGCGCACGGAGTTGGCGGCGGGCGGCGTAGCCGTCCGGCGCGAGGCGCCACCGGTAGACCGGAAGCGGGGCCATCAGACGACGCGCTTCCACGCGGACCGCAGTCGCACCTCGGAGGCGGAGTGCCCGGCGGTGCGGAAGCGGGCGGCCATCTCGCGGTACGAGAGCGCCGGGGTCTCGCTGTGCCGAATCTCGTGCACCAGCGTGTCCAGTGCCTCATCCGTGAGGGCGGGCGCTGTGTCCAGTGCCGGGAGGGGGTCGGTGGGGCCCCAGACGGGCAGTTCCCAGCGGGGCGTGACGCCGGGCGTGACGCGGGCCGTCACGCTGGTCAGCGCCCTGCCGGTCTCCTCGCCCTTGCGGGCCGTCTCCAGCGTCGACCACGCCGAAGAGAGGGTCTGTGCGGTCCGGGCTTGGACGCGTGCGACGCGGGCGCCGGCCTCCGTCACGGCCGTCAGCCGGGTCTCCTCGGTGGCCGCTTCGGCCCGCAGCCGGGCGCGGGCCACGGCCGCTTCGTCCCGTGCCTCTTGCTGGATGCCCCGGATGGCGTCCAGGGCGAGTGGGGTGAGGGCGGTGCGCTCCCACATGCCGTGGACCAGCCACAGGGCCTTTGCGGCGATGGGGAGCCAGGAGACGGCCAGCCATGCACCGGCGGAGTGCTCGGCGGTCACGGCGTGCGCGACGAGGACGCCGGCGGCGACCAGGCCGAACGACCAGCCGACGGCGGTCACGGTGCGGTTGTGGTCGCCCTGCGCGGCGAGGCGCCGTTCGTAGGCGAGGGTGGCCAGCCATCCGCCGTCGATGCCGAGCCCGACGACCAGGGCGACCGGCCACGGCACGGCCGTGCCCAGCCACATCATGACCACGGCCAGGGTGAGGACCATGGACACGCCCGTCATAGCGACGGCCGGCATAACGGTCTTGGCGCTCACGCGGTGGCCCCTTCCTGCTCGCGCACGTCCACGGCCGCGATCAAGAGGACCGGAGTGCTGTCGTCGCCGTGCTTCTGGCTGTCTTCGATCCAGGACCACTCGGCACCGGGCGCGACCTCGTAACCGAGGTAGGCCAGTGCCTCACGGCGCTGCGCTCCGGTGGGCACCGGGCCGGACTCCCACCGGACGGTGGGCCACTCGGTCTCGCCGTACAGGACGACGTACAGGCGCCACGGCCCGCCGTCGCTCGCCATCTGCGCGGTCAGTGTGTTCACAGCGCGCCTCCCGCCGTGAGCAGGGCGGCGAGGACGAGCAGCGCGCCGCCGGTCAAGGTGAGGTCGACCGCGCGGCGCAGGCACGTGAACTTGGCGACCGCGAGCCGGGACAGTCCGGCGATGTCGGCGGCCAGATGCCGGGCGACGGCGGCGTCGATCTCCTCGGCGGTGAGCGTGGCCCACAGGGGGAAGCCGTGTCGGCCGCCCAGGTTCGGGCGCACCGACCGCAGCAGCAGGCCCGCCGCCGCGACCAGCAGCGCCAGACCGGTCCCGCCCGCCGCGTAGGCGGGTACGTTCATCGGCAGGCCGCGGGCGACCGACCAGCTACCGGCGAGCGCCGCACCGACGAACGCCAGCAACAGCGCCGTCTTCGTGTCCGTCCGCGCGATCTCCGCCTTCACCTCAGCGTGCGCGGCGGTCAGGTTCCGGTCGGTGGCACTCACGCGGCGCCTCCGGGAACGCTCATGCCGGCCGTGCGGTTGAGGAACGCGACGCGGGCGGCGAGCGCCCGGCGGCGGGCCCGGCGGATGCGGCGGGTGTCCAGCTCGGTCGGGATGTGGTCCAGCGTGATGATCTGCGCGTCGAGCAGATCGACGTCCGCCAGGATGACGGGCATCTCCTGCTCGATCGCATCCAGCTCCGCATCCGTCGGCTCCATGAAGTCGGCGAACGCGGTAACAGCGTCCTGAACAGTCACGATGTGCTTCATTGGGTCGTGTTCCTCTCACAGGATGGAACGGCCCGAACGCGGTCCCCGGGGGGCAACCCGGGGACCGCTTGCCGTTGGAGTCGGTTCCGGCTCCCCGCACCCCCGTCCGTACGTCCTCGCGTAGTGCGCGGAACGGACGGGCGGGAGAGGCAGCCGGCCGCAGCATCAGTGCCGCGACGTGGGAAAAGGGACCGGATTTGTTATGCGGGCGCCGCCGGCCGGTCCGTCGCGGCGGCGCCTCGGAATGTCTTCGGTGCACTGGAATTCCTCTCAGTCGAGGTCTAACGGGGGTGATCACTGCAAGGGGGGCCACGCCCCCACACTCCGGCCGTTGCTCGCGGTCACCGGGCCACCTCGCCAGTACGGGCCGAAACCCTGTTCCACCTGGCCTTTAGCGGGATTGCAGCGTCCCCGCCCTCTGCATTCGTGAGGCCCGAAGGCAGCCCAAAGAAGGCTCCTTCCGGCTCGCTGTCCTAGGACTGCGAGCGGCCTGGAATGACGATGGCACGCTGTCCTAGGACTGTCAACAGTCCTAGGACTGTGGTTCACTGGTTTGCGTCGAGAGGAGTTCTGCGTGGCACCGAAGTGGCGCGAGCTGGCGGACAGGTTCGCGGAGCAGATCAAGAGCGGTCAGTTGCCGCCGGGCGCCCAGTTGCCCCAGATCAGAGAGCTAGTGGAGGCGGGGGAAGGCTCAAAGGAGACCGTCCACAAGGCCTACAAGGCCTTGGAGGCTGAAGGCCTTGTGACGTCGACGCGCGGACATGGCACCGTTGTGCGTCCGCGCGCTGCGCTCAAGCGGCTGGGTATCGCCCGGTACGACAAGGCGAAGTGGCGCGACGGTGACGAAGTCGCGTTCATCGCTGACCGCGTCGCATCGGGACGTGCGTACAAGCGCAACGAGCAGACGCAGACCGTGAGCCGCGTCCAGGCGGACAGCCTCGTAGCGGAGGGGCTCGGCGTCCCGGTCGGCTCCGAGGTGTACGCACGCGCCCGACTCGTGAAGGAAGGGGTGCAGCCGACTCACACCCTGACCAGCTACTACAGGCCGGAGCACGTCGAGGGGACTCGCATCGTCGACCCCACCCCGGGGCCTGCCGGCCGTGGCGGCGGATACCGGGTCCTCTACGACGCCGGATACGAGATCGACCACATGAGAGAGGCCCTGTTCGCCCGCGTCCCGACAACGGACGAAGTGCAGCTCCTACAGCTCCCCGCCGGTGAGCCCGTAGTCGAGCTGCACCGGACCACGTACACCGCAGATGGCACGGTGGTTGAGTTCGCGGTGGGCATTCACTCGGCTTCTCGCTTCGCGTGGGAGTACGACTTCAAGGTTCCCGACTCGGCACAGGACGGAAAGGGGCAGGAATGATCTCGGCACAGGCATGGGCGGATGCTCGACTCCTGTGGGACTACCACTTCATGCACCATGACCCACGGCCGTGTTCGGTGGCTGTGGGGCTGGGCAGTCACGACCTTGGTGTGGCTGACGTGACAGCGGGGCTGTACCACCAGGGCATGGCGCCGGTCATCGTCTTCACGGGGTCCACCAGCCCCACGACCCGGGCGCGCATGCCGCGCGGTGAAGCTGTCCACTACCGCGAGCGGGCGTTGCAGCTTGGGGTGCCGGAGTCCGCGGTACTCCTGGAACCGCGTGCCACGAACACCGGCGAGAACATCGAGTTCACGAAAGCTGTGCTGGCAGAGGCCGGCGTCAAGGCCTCGTCCGTCCTGCTCGTGAGCAAGCCGTACGAAGAGCGACGCTCGTACGCCATGATGCGGAAGCTCTGGCCCGAGGTCGAAGTGTTGTGCGCGTCCACACCAATGAGTCTGGAGGAGTACGCCGACTCCATCGGAGACGCTCGGATGGTGATCGACATGATCGCGGGCGCCCTGCAACGAGTGCTCGTCTTCCCTAGGTTGGGTCTGGCCATCGAGCAGGACGTACCAGACGCAGTTGTAGCCGCCTTTGAACGGCTGTGCGTCGAAGGCTTCACCAGCCGACTCATGCCAGCTGACGTTGCTGCCCGCCCCGGCACGTGATGCTAGGGCGGGCAGCAGCCCGCTCTGAGCTTCGGTTCTTCAGAGGCGCCTTTTCACGGCCTCCCGTATGGGGCAAGGCTGACGGTACACAACCAGCGCTAGCAAAAACGTCACACCTGCGGCACTACGCCACATGGCATCAACTCCGCTTAACAGACCATTCGCGATGCGCGGTGTCAATCAGCTCAGAGGTCTCCGCGCCTGTGTAGCTTACTGTCGCCGAAACAGGCACAGGGTCCGATTTCGCGGAGGTAACCATGTCGGATGTCTGGCTTAGGCGGGAAGACCTCAATGACGATGCAGAGCGTCAGCTTTGGGACTGGCAACGAGACAAAGTCGCTTCGATGGAGCCGTTGCGTATCGGTTCTCCGGACTCCGAATCTGCTTCAAGCTGGGGCGTAGGCCGCCTAATCCGAGGCCACCTAATTCGCCAAATTTTGCTGGGGTACGGCCCTAACACCAAACCGTGTATTGTTCGGATTGAGGGTGCTCGAATTGTTGGCTCACTGCGTCTTGAGCATGCCAACCTTGTTTGCCCACTGGACCTAACTGGCTGTTACTTCGATGAAATTATCAACCTGGAGCAGACGCGCGCTCCCGCCATTTTTTTCAAAGGTTGCACTATTCCAAATGGTGTGGAGGCTGATCAGATCCACACGCAGAATAACTTTGAAATCGAGAACTGTAAGGTAAATGGGGGAATCCGCCTGCGAGCGGCGCGAATTCGCGGTCAGTTCATCATGAACTCATCCCGTGTGCGTCACGAGAGTGAGGTTTGCCTCAGTGCGCTAGGAATGACTGCTCTCCAAGGAGCTTTCTTTAAAGATTTCGTCGCAGAAGGCAAAGTTGCATTGACGGGAGCTACGTTCGGCAGGGTTCTTGATATGCAACGGGCGCAGCTAACCAAGTCCCCAGACGGCCGCGCTCTCAATGCTCGCAGAATCACCGTGGCAGGCGCCGTAAAGATGAGTGGCGGCTTTGTAGCAGAAGGCGGAGTCGATCTTACAGGCAGTGACATTAAGGGGGATGCAAACCTGGCGGGTGGGCGCTTTATCAGGAATGGTGCGGCTGGCCCCGAAGAGCGCGTAATTGATCTGACCCGAGCATTTATTGGCCAAAACGCCTACTTCAACGGAGGGTTCCATGCTTCCGGAACGGTCTGCCTTCTGGATGCGCAGATTAAAGGAAGCCTCAGATGCGAAGGCGGCTTGTTTGAAAATCCGAACGACACAGCCATCAGCGCCGCTGGGGTCACTGTCGAGAGAGACGTCAACCTCACGAAGCCATCGACTGATCAGGCTAGAGAAGATGTTCGTGGTTTCGCAGCAGACGGGCTAACAGACTTCTCGGGCGCGCGCATTAGCGGAAAAATGGATTGCTCGGGAGGTACCTTCAATAACCCGCAGAGAGTGGCTCTAAATATTTCTGGAATTACTGCTGGCAGCCTCGTTTTCGGCAAGGAATTTCGGGCTAGCGGAACTCTTGACCTGCATAGAGCGAGAGTAATCGGCGTGCTGAAAGCTGGCGCGGCTGTGCAGGCGTCGCAGGTACAGTTGAAGGGCTTGACATATGGTTCATTTGAGGACGAGATGCCGTTGCGGCAGCGACTTGAATGGCTTAGGAGCGCACAAAGGCCTTTCGAACCGCAAGTTTACCGACAGCTCGCCTCGTTCTATCGCACACTAGGTGACGATAAGAGCGCGAAAATGGTGCTTGTTGCGGGAAGAGGAGCGCATTTCAGCACCAAAAACAAGGCTATCCAAGCACTTGCTTGGCTTTTTAAGAAATCAGTTGGATATGGATACTATCCGTCCCTTGTTCTGGTGTGGCTATCGGCGCTTGAAATCACAGGCGGATGCTTGTTCAGCACCCTGCGGAATGATCTACTGCTCGCACCAATCTACATCGATTCAGATGCGTCTTCGCCGGGACACCCACTCGGGACCATCACGGGATCGGGTCACGTAACGGAACACGGTTATCCCGCGTATCAGCCTTGGCTTTATACACTCGACCTCCTTCTCCCAGTCGTTGACCTAAGGCAAAGTGAAATTTGGATTCCGCACCGGGCGGCGGAATGGTGCTCGATGGCATTCATTGTGTCCGGCTGGGCACTAGCGACTACACTAGTTATCGGACTCGGTAGCGTATTCACCAGGGAGCGCGAGGAATCGATGATCTCGATTCCCCGTGGATAGCTGCCAGGTAGTGGCGTGCACTCGAATCTGTCCAGTTGGCTCTCTGAGGTACGTGCTCACCAGTTTTACTTAAACGCCCCGCTGATTGGCCAAGCAGTCCAAACCCCGCCCATCGCATCCAGAGACGCCAGCAACAACACCTAGTGGACTATCTGTGCCGCGCAACCGCCAATCGATCAGCCAGGGGGCGGTGACCTGCGTCTGGGGCCGAAGCATCCTCCCAAGCCGCGTGCGTCATGGACCAGGGGGGCAATGAGGCACATACGCCGCACGACAAGCCACAGGCCCTCGGACTGTCTCGCCCGCTGGGCCGTCTGTGGGCCGTCCGAGGGCGGCCAACGACGACAGATGACGACAGTCGACGACAGCCCTCTCCCTGCTCAGAGAGGGTGCCTTGGGCGCCGGCGCAGATGCTCATCCGCGAACGTGAGTTGAGGAACTCCAGAGCTTGGGCGCAGGATGACCGGCATGACCTCCACCACCCGCCCCCTGCTCAACCGCCGTCTCGCCGAGTTCGGGACGACGATCTTCGCCGAGATGTCCGCGCTGGCCCTGAGCACCGGGTCCATCAACCTGGGGCAGGGCTTCCCCGACACCGACGGGCCCGAGGAGGTCCGTGAGGCGGCCGTACGGGCGCTGCGGGACGGACGGGGGAACCAGTACCCGCCGGGCCCCGGCGTCCCCGAGTTGCGCACCGCGATCGCCGCGCACCAGGAGCGGCGCTACGGGCTGTCGTACGACCCCGACACCGAGGTCCTGGTCACCGCGGGCGCCACCGAGGCGATCGCGGCCACCCTGCTCGCGTTGCTGGAGCCGGGGGACGAGGTCATCGCCTTCGAGCCGTACTACGACTCCTACGCGGCCTGCATCGCCGTGGCCGGCGGCACCCGCGTGCCGGTCACCCTGCGGCCGCACGAGGGCAGCTTCCGCCTGGACCTCGACGAGCTGCGCGCCGCCGTCACCGACCGCACCCGGCTGCTGCTCATCAACACCCCGCACAACCCCACCGGCACGGTCCTCACCCGTGCGGAGCTGGCCGCGATCGCCGAGCTGGCCGTCGAGCGGGACCTGCTGGTCGTGACCGACGAGGTGTACGAGCACCTGGTCTTCGGCGACGCCGAGCACCTGCCGCTCGCCACCTTCCCGGGGATGCGGGAGCGGACGGTGACCATCGGGTCGGCGGGCAAGACCTTCTCCTTCACCGGCTGGAAGGTCGGCTGGGTGACCGCGGCGCCCGGCCTGGTCACGGCGGTGCGCTCGGCGAAGCAGTACCTGACGTACGTCTCGTCGGGGCCGTTCCAGTACGCGGTCGCCGAGGCGCTCGCCCTGCCGGACAGCTATTTCGCGGACTTCCGGGAGGACATGCTGGCCAAGCGTGACCTGCTGGCGACGGGTCTGACGGAGGCGGGTTTCGAGGTCTTCCGGCCCGCGGGCACCTACTTCATCACCACCGACATCCGGCCCCTGGGCGAGAGCGACGGCTTCGCCTTCTGCCGCGCCCTGCCGGAGCGGGCCGGGGTGGTCGCCATCCCCAACGCGGTCTTCTACGACCATCGGGAGGCGGGGGCGCCGTTCGTACGGTTCGCGTTCTGCAAGCGGACGGAGGTCCTGGAGGAGGCCGTGAAGCGGCTCAAGTCGCTGGCGGGCTGACCTCTCCCTGCCGGGAAAGTTGTCCACAGCCTGTGGACGAACACTCGCCCCGACAGCGAGAGCCCGGCCCCGGCACCCGGCCGTGGTGGCCGGTGCCCTGGCCGGGCTCTCCCTCGCGGCCGGTTCGCCGCCTTACGCGTCCTTACGCGTCCTTACTCGTCCTTACTCGTCGTCTTCCTCGGGCTTGTCCGCCTCGTTGATCTCCTGCTCCAGGCCGAGCTGCTCCACGAGCCACTTGTCGAACTCGATGGCGGCCCGCACCCAGCTGACCGTCGACGAGACGAAGTGCTCCAGGCTCACGCCGGTGCCGATCAGCATCTGCGCCTCGCCGATCAGGCGGACGGTGCCGTCGTCGTGGGTGTGGCTGTAGACCTTGGGCCACAGGGTCCGGCGGTTCCAGTCGTCGATCGACTCCAGAAGCTGGGGCTTCTCGTCGATCTTGTGGGGCCGGTCGTAGAACGTCCGCACCGAGAAGACCTGCTGGTCACCCTCGCCGCGGAACATGAAGTACGTACGGAACTGCTCCCACGGCGCCGCGAGGTCACCCTCGTCGTCGACGACGTACTTCAGCTCCATCTGGTCCAGGAGCTGCTTCACGAGGTCCTGATCCGGGACGACGGGGCCGGCCGGCTGTTGCGGCTGCGGCTGCTGGCCCCCGAAGTTCGGAATCGAGGACGGGTCGATGGTCACCGTGAATTTCCCTTCGTACGGATTCGGTCATCCTCCCCCATGCGGGGTGGGGGGTGGCAACCCCCGACGGCCCTGTCAGCCATGGGCTGACACGATCCGGTCACCTGCGGGTGACGGTGCCATGACCGGCGGGCGGCATGATCGCGACATGCGGATGAGCAGAGAACTGCGGTGGCTGCTGTGGGGCCTGTGGCTGGTGTGCCTGGGGGTCGCCATCTGGTTCGTCGTAGTCGTGATCATGCTATGGACGGACGACATGCCGTTCGACCAGCTGCAGAACTGACACAGGCCCGCCGCACCACCGGGTACCCCGGATCACACCGCTCACCGGATACCCGGGATCACAGCGTCTTCCCGCTACCGCATACCCGGATCACAGAGTCTTCCCGCTCGCCGGATACCCCGGATCACAGAGTCTTCCCGCTCACCGGACCCACGATGAGCCCGTCACCGAACGAGTCCACCCGGACCGTGTCGCCGTCCTTGACCTCGCCGGAGAGGATCTCCTTGGCCAGGCGGTCGCCGATGGCGGTCTGGACCAGGCGGCGCAGGGGGCGGGCTCCGTAGGCCGGGTCGTTGCCCTCGTCGGCGAGCCAGGCCAGGGCCTCGTCGGTGATCTCCAGGGTGAGGCGCCGCTCGGCCAGCCGCTTGGCGAGCCGGCCGATCTGCAGCCGGGCGATCCGGCCCAGCTCGTCCTTCGACAGGGCCGAGAAGACCACCAGGTCGTCGAGCCGGTTGAGGAACTCCGGCTTGAAGGAGGCACGGACCACCTCCAGCACCTGTTCCTTCTTCTCCGCCTCGCTCGTGACCGGGTCGACGAGGAACTGGCTGCCCAGGTTCGACGTCAGCACCAGGATGGCGTTGCGGAAGTCGACCGTACGGCCCTGACCGTCCGTCAGCCGTCCGTCGTCCAGCACCTGGAGGAGGATGTCGAAGACCTCGGGGTGCGCCTTCTCGACCTCGTCGAGGAGCACCACGCTGTACGGCCTGCGCCGCACCGCCTCGGTCAGCTGGCCGCCCTCCTCGTAGCCGACGTAGCCGGGGGGCGCGCCGACCAGCCGGGCCACGCTGTGCTTCTCGCCGTACTCCGACATGTCGATGCGGACCATCGCCCGCTCGTCGTCGAAGAGGAAGTCGGCGAGGGCCTTGGCGAGTTCGGTCTTGCCGACGCCGGTCGGCCCGAGGAAGAGGAAGGAGCCGGTCGGGCGGTCCGGGTCGGCGATGCCGGCGCGGGTGCGCCGTACGGCGTCGGACACGGTCTGCACCGCCTCCGCCTGGCCGATGAGCCGCTTGCCCAACTCCTCCTCCATGCGCAGGAGTTTCTGGGTCTCGCCCTCCAGCAGGCGCCCCGCCGGAATGCCGGTCCAGGCGGCGACGGTGTCGGCGATGTCGTCGGCGCCGACCTCCTCCTTGACCATGGTGTCCTTGGCGGCCTCCTCCTCGGCCTGCGAGGCGGCCTCCAGGTCCCGTTCCAGGGTGGGGATCTCGCCGTAGAGCAGCTTGCTGGCGGTGTCGAAGTCGCCGTCGCGCTGGGCGCGTTCGGCCTGTCCGCGCACCTCGTCGAGGCGTTCCTTCAGCTCACCGACGCGGTTGAGGGACTCCTTCTCCTTCTCCCAGCGGGCGGTCAGGCCGCGTAGCTCCTCCTCCTTGTCGGCGAGGTCGCGGCGCAGCTTCTCCAGACGCTCACGGGAGGCCGGGTCGGTCTCCTTGCCGATGGCCAGCTCCTCCATCTTCAGCCGGTCGACCGACCGCTGGAGTTCGTCGATCTCGACGGGGGAGGAGTCGATCTCCATCCGGAGCCGGGAGGCGGCCTCGTCGACGAGGTCGATGGCCTTGTCAGGGAGGAAGCGGGAGGTGATGTACCGGTCGGAGAGTGTCGCGGCCGCCACCAGCGCGCTGTCCGCGATCTGCACCTTGTGGTGGGCCTCGTAGCGCCCCTTCAGGCCGCGCAGGATCGCGATGGTGTCCTCGACGGTCGGCTCGGCGACCAGCACCTGCTGGAACCGCCGCTCCAGGGCGGGGTCCTTCTCGATCCGCTCGCGGTACTCGTCGAGGGTGGTGGCGCCGACCATGCGCAGTTCGCCGCGCGCCAGCATCGGCTTGAGCATGTTGCCGGCGTCCATGGCGGAGTCGCCGCCGGCACCCGCCCCCACCACGGTGTGCAGCTCGTCGATGAAGGTGATGATCTGCCCGTCGGAGTCCTTGATCTCCGCGAGCACGGTCTTCAGCCGCTCCTCGAACTCACCGCGGTACTTCGCCCCCGCGACCATGGCCCCGAGATCGAGCGCGACGAGCCGCTTGTCCTTGAGGGACTCGGGCACGTCCCCCTTGACGATCCGCTGGGCGAGCCCTTCCACGACGGCGGTCTTGCCGACGCCGGGCTCACCGATGAGGACGGGATTGTTCTTGGTACGGCGGGAGAGCACCTGCACGACCCGCCGGATCTCCTGGTCCCGCCCGATGACGGGATCGAGCTTGCCCTCCCGGGCGGCGGCGGTGAAGTCGGTGCCGAACTTCTCCAGCGCCTTGTACTGCCCCTCGGGATCGGCGGTGGTCACGCGCCGCCCGCCACGGGCCTTCTGGAAGGCGTCCAGCAGCTTCTTCGCACTTGCTCCCTGCCGGGTGAGCACCTCACCGGCCTGGCCGCCCTTGGCGGCGATACCGATGAGCAGGTGCTCGGTGGAGAGGTACTCGTCCCCGAGGTCCTTGGCCCGTGCCTGGGCGTCCGCGATCACGGCGAGCAGCTCACGGTTGGGCTGCGGGGGCGCGACCGTGGACCCGGTCACGCTGGGCAGCGCGGCGAGGGCCTTGTCCGCGCCGGCGCGGATGGAGGCCTGGTCGGCCTCGACGGCCGCCAGCAGATCGATGACGTTCTCGTTGTCCTGCCCCTGGAGCAGAGCGAGGAGCAGATGGGCGGGGGTGAGGTCCGCGTGTCCCTCGGTCAGGGCCCGGTTGCTGGCCGCGTTGATCGCGTCCCGGCTCCTGTTGGTCAGCTCGGCGTCCACGTTGGCGTTCTCCTCCTGGCGTCAGCCTCTCCCAGTACTGACTGAGTCAGCGTACACAAAGTTGAGTCTATTCCGCTCAAGGTAATCGCGGGAAACGTACGGCGGCTAGGTTCCGGGTCATGGCCGCACACCCCCAGGACCCGGGCGCGCCGGACGCGCCGTACCTCACCTTCTGGCAGGAGAAGCACATCTGCACCCTGACCACCCTGCGCCCGGACGGCACCCCGCATGTAGTACCCGTCGGAGTCACATACGACCCCGAGGCGCGGCTTGCTCGAGTGATCACGAGCAAGTCGAGCGCGAAGGTACGCCACGTACTGGCCGCCGGCCCCGACGGGGCACGGGTCGCCGTCTGCCAGATGGAGGGGCGGCGATGGGCCACCCTGGAGGGCCGCGCCTCCATCCGCACCGAACCGGAACAGGTCGCCGACGCGGAGCGCCGGTACGCGCAGCGGTACGGGCGGACACCGAGGCCGAATCCGGAACGGGTGGTGATCGAGATCGCGCTCACTCGGGCTATGGGGCGGGGGTGACTCTGGGGGTAGAGCCGGGGTCCGGGGCAGAGTCAGGAGCCGGGGCCCGGGGCAGGAGCCGGGGCCCGGGGCAGAGGCCGGGACTCGGGCCCGGGCAAGAACAGGGCCCAGAGGCAGGAGCCGGGGCAGGGACAGGGTCCGGAGCCAGGCAGGAGCCCGGAGCCCGGCAGCGGGGCCGGGGCCAGGGACTCGGGGCCAGGACCAGGAGCCCGGAGCCCGGCAGCGGGGCCGGGGCCAGGCACTCGGGGCCAGGACCAGGAGCCGGAGGCGGGAGGCAGGAGCCGGAGGCATGGCGGCTGAATGCCGGGCAGCGGCGAGATTCGGGCAGTCGGAACCCGGACAGCCGGAACCCGGACAGCCGGAATCCGGGGCGGCCGGAACCCGGACAGCCGGAATCCGGGGCGGCCGGAACCCAGACAGCCGGCCACCAGCCACCAGCCACCAGCCACCAGCCACCAGCCACCAGCCACCAGCCACCAGCCACCAGCCACCGAAACCCGAACAGCCGACCCCCGGTCACCGAACATCTGGCACCCGGGCAACCCGGCAGTCGGACACCAGGCAGCCGGTCACCGGAACGGCCGAATACCGGGCGACCGGTTTCGGCCACTGCCGTAACGGGTCGATACGGGGAAATGTCCCGGAAAACTGCAGCGGCGTCACCGTGTTCAGGTCACGGTGACGCCGCTGCGGGGGGAAGCACCTGAGCGATCTGTTACGACGGGGGAATCGCGTCAGGCACTGCGGGGGGTGGCTGAGATAGTCCTTGGGGCCGGAGCCTCTGGTTCCACCAGCCGGTGGTCGCGCTGATCGAGGTTGACGAAGATCATTCCGTACCGGATGGCACACCGCACGGGCTGCGGCGCCCCCCGAGGCCGCCGCAGACACCGGTATGCCCGCACGTCCTCGTCCTCGTCCCGGGTGACGACGACCGGCTCGCCGAAGACGGTCACCATCAGTGAGTCACCGGAGTGGGGGATCGCGGTGACCAGGTCGATGAAGTGCCAGCCGGAGCGGTACGCGGTGGCCATTTCCCTGCGGAAGGAACGGTCGTCGGGTGGGGTGGTCATGAGGTCGTACCAGTCGATCCTGCAGGCGCGGAGCCCCAGCCGGTGTCGTCCGACTGAACGACTCCCTTCGGCTCAGCGGCCCCCCAGCCGGTGTCCTGCTGGGTACTGGTGGCCGCTTCCACCGTTCCCACCCCGGCACCGAAGACCACGGCCGCAGAGAAGGCAACGGCAAGCGCCGATCGAAGCATTCTCTTGAACATAGTCGGCTTCGTCCTCACTCAACGAGTTCCCTTCCCCCGTGCCACGACGACGATGGCTCATTCAGACACGTCAATGCCACAGGGGCGATGCATCATGTTCCTGCATGTTCAGGACCCTGGGGGGTGGAGATTTGCCTAATAATCATCCAAAAGCGACACATCCCCACGCGATCACAGATCTCTGTGAGGAAGGGACGCAGCTTTATGCGACCGCGTTGAGTACTGGCCGCATCGCGCGGGCGGAGATCGCCGCAGCCCCCTGTCTGCTCGACTTCGCGCTGCTGCACCCGGACCCTGACGACGAGAACTGGCTGCGGCCGGTTCCGCCCTCCGTCGTGCTCGCCCAGCGGCTCCATCCGCTGGAACGCGAGATTCTGGACCGCCGGCGGATGTCCATCGAACTGACCGAATCCTTCGAGCCATTCATGGCGCTCAGCGCACTGGCACCCGCGCCCACCCACGCCATCACGGTGCTCGAAGGCTCCGCCCGGATCAACGCGGCGCTCAACCTCGCGACGGCCGAGTGCCGCCACGAGGTCCTGACCGTGCAGCCGGGGGGCGGGCGCAGCGAGCACATCCTCAAGCAGGCCCTGGAACGGGACCGTCCGCTGATGGAGCGGGGCGTGCGCATGCGCACGCTCTACCAGCACACCGTGCGGCACAGCCTGGGGACCATGGCCTACGTGGACGTCATGTCGCGCGGCAAGGTCGAGATCCGCACGCTGGAGGAGCTCATAGGGCGCCTCATCATCTGCGACGAGACGGTGGCCTTCGTACCGGCCCACGACGATCAGCAGGTCGCCCTCGAACTGCGGCATCCGGGGCTGGTCAAGTACCTGATCAAGGTGTTCGAGAACCTGTGGAGCCGGGCGACCCCCCTGCGCGAGGAGACCCCGTACGAGCCCACCCGCGACGGCATCACCGGGGTCCAGCGCTCGATCGCCCGGCTGCTCATCGAGGGGCACGTCGACGAGGCGATCGCGCGCCGCCTCGGCATGAA
Source organism: Streptomyces sp. V4I8 (assembly GCF_041261225.1). GTDB lineage: Bacteria > Actinomycetota > Actinomycetes > Streptomycetales > Streptomycetaceae > Streptomyces. The sequence continues at coordinate 5,579,806 of NZ_JBGCCN010000001.1, read as the reverse complement.
CGTCCGCACGTGCCGCGCCCATATAGCCAAGCTCGCGACCGCCCTGGGCAGCGGCAGCCGCGCGCAGCTCGGCTTCCTCATAGCGCAGTCCGGGCTGCTGGACGAGGACCCCGCGATGTTGGGGGGAGACGGCCACTCATGACCGAGGCGCACCCCCACGAGGACGTGGAACTGTGCGAGCCGGGCCTGAAGCTGTACCGACAGCCCTTGATGGACGGGCGCCTGCGCGCCGAGGACGCCGCGCCCGCCCCCTGCCTGGTCGACCTCGGCCTCCTCCAGTCCTCGATCGAGGACCTCCACTGGCTGGAACCCGGCGCCCCCACTGTCGTACTCCACCGGCTGCTCCGGGCCTCCGGGGACCGCACCGGAAGGAACGGCGACGTGAACAACTGCCGGCCGACGCGTTCGAGCCACTCATGCGGATCGACGGACGGCGCACGGCGCCCTCGGACAGCCCGGCGATCACGGTGCTCAGCGGCACCGAGCGGATCAACCGGGCCATCACCGAGGCCATGGTCGGAGCGTCCCGGCATGTACCCCCAGGCCGTCCAGCAGCCCACCCTGAACGGCGTCACGCCGCGCCGACGCGCCATCGCCGGCCTCCTCATCGAGGGCCACACCGACGCGTCCATGGCCGACCGCCTCGGCATGAACGTCCGCACCGTGCGGGTCCACATCGCCAAGCTCGCTGCGACGCCGGGCAGCGAGAGCCGCGCGCAACTCGGCTACCTCATCGGGCAGTCCGGGATTCTTGACCGGCCGCACCGGGAATCCTGATCACGGCCGACCCGGTGGCCTCGGCCGGAGGCGGTGACGACGACGGGGAACGCGGGCCCTCCAGCCCCACCTGAGCGATCCGCACCCCCAGCTGCGTACGGCTCGCCGCCCCCAGCGTCTCCGACAGCCGCGCGATGTGCGCCCGGCAGGTACGGACGCTTATCCCCAGCCGCTCCGCGATCACCGCGTCCTGGTGCCCCTCGGCGAGCAGCGCGGCGATGGACTGTTCGCGGTGAGAGATGCCCTCGATTCCCGTGTCCGGCAGCGGTGCCGTCAGGGGGATCGCCAGGCGCCACAGCCGTTCGAACACCGTCACCAAGTAGTGCACCAGGCCCGGATGCCGCAGCTCCAACGCCATCGTGCGGTCCGCGTTCGCCGGGATGAACGCCACCTTGCGGTCGAAGAGGATCAGCCGGTCGATCACCTCGTCCAGCGTGCGGGCCTCGACCGAATCGCCCATCAGCTCAAGGTAGTTGAGCAGGCCCTGCCCATGTCGGGCCACATGGGTGTACAGGTCGCGCATCCGCACGCCCCGGCCGCGCAGCGCCAGCGCCCGGTGCAGCCCCTCCGTCAGCTCGTGCTCGGGACGGATGCCGCCGGGCTGCACGGTCAGCACCTCCGTGGTGCACGCCTGGGTCGCCTCGTCGAGCGCGCCCTGGATGCGTGAGTCACCGTCCAGGACCCGGATCGCCGTGCCCTCCGGGCCGGACGTCTGGGCCGGCACGGGACCCAGCCCGGCGTACCACTCGAACGCCGCCACCGCCGAGCCCATCCGCCGCTGGCTCGCGCTGACCTCGTCGTACACACCGCGCAGCAGCCGCGTCATGACCTCCTGCGGGGAGGTCGGCACCAGCCAGTCCATGTCGTCGGGGTCGGGGTGCAGCAGCGCCAGCTCCAGCAGGCAGGGCACCGGCTCCGCGTCCCGGCGCGGCACCCGACCGCGTCGTACGGCCCGGGAATACACGCGATCCCCGGCCTCGCACAGTCGGTCGGCACCGTGGGGATGCTCCTCCGCCCCGTGCCCGGCCATCGCCCTCCACCCCCGGTTCTTGCCTCTCTCGCCGGCCCCGCTCACCTCCGGAGCCCGGTGTCGGCACCCCGGCCGGGACACCCGGACAGGAGTGGCCCTGGTCGAGGGGCCCACGATGCTCAGCTCTTCGGGCCTACGGTTCGCTCGCGCTTCCGCAGCGCAACTATGCGCGGACGGGCCGTGCTCCGCAACACGGCTCGCGCCGGGACGGACGCCGCAAACCACCGGTACCTCCCGCTATTTCCGGGCCTCCGTCCGTCGAGTTGCAACAAGCTGATGGTGTCGTACCGGTCTTTGCCATGTGCGCAGCAAAGCCCGCCCCGCTACCCGGACGCCGCCCTTCCGCGTGCACATCCCGGAAATCCCCCAGAGATCACCGCGTTACAGACCGCCCTTAACGTCAGGCCATGGCGGACATATTTGACGCGTACGCGTTGGCCGACGCGTGGGACGAGATGTTTGAGCGGCCGGGTGAGGTCAGAACCGCCTATGAGCCGGTGCTGGCGGCGCTTCAGCCGATCGAGCCGAGTGAACTGCGCTTCCGGGCCGACCAGATGGCCCGGGCGTTCACCGACAGGGGTGTGACCTACGCCTTCGCGGGCGAGGAGCGGCCGTGGCCGCTGGATCTGGTGCCGAGGATCCTGGACGCCCTGGAGTGGGATCTCATACAACGCGGGGTGAGCCAGCGGGTCAGAGCCCTGGAGGCCTACCTCGCCGACGCCTACGGGCACGCCCGCGCCTTCGAGGACGGCGTCGTGCCCTGGCGGCTGCTGCTCAACTCTCCGCACTTCCACAGAGCGGCCCATGGGGCCGAGCCGCCGGGCGGGGTGCGGATCCACGTCGCCGGCATCGACCTCGTGCGGGACGAGGCCGGGGACTTCCGGGTGCTGGAGGACAATGTGCGCGTCCCCAGTGGCGTCTCGTACGTCATCGAGAACCGCCGGGCCATGACGCGGATCTTTCCCTCCCTCTTCGCCGAGCAGCACGTCGTGCCGGTCGACGGGTACGCGCAGAAGCTGCTCGCCGCCCTGCGCGCGGCCGCGCCCGACGGGACCGACGATCCGCGCGTCGTCGTGCTCACCCCCGGGCCCAGCAACGCCGCCTACTTCGAACACGCCCTGCTGGCCCGGCTGATGGGTGTCCAGCTCGTCGAGGGGTACGACCTCGTCTGCCGCAACAACCGGGTGTGGATGCGCACGACGCGCGGCGAGGTGCCCGTCCACGTCGTATACCGGCGGCTGGACGACGACTTCCTCGACCCCCTCCACTTCCGCCCCGACTCGGTGATCGGCTGTCCGGGCATCATGAGCGCGGCCATGGCGGGCACCGTCACACTCGCGAACGCCGTGGGGAACGGCATAGCCGACGACAAGCTTCTCTACACGTACGTCCCCGACCTCATCCGGTACTACCTCGGCGAGGAACCGATCCTGCCCAACGTCGAGTCCTACCGACCCGACGAGCCCGGCCAGTTGGACGCCGTCCTCGACCAGATCGAGCAGCTCGTCATCAAGCCCGTCGACGGCGCCGGCGGCCAGGGCATCGTCATCGGGCCGAAGGCCGACCGTGACACGCTCGAACGCACTCGCAAAGCAGTCGTCGCCGATCCGCGCGGCTTCATCGCCCAGCGGCCCGTCGCCCTGTCCACCTCCCCGACCCTCGCGGGCGAGCGCATGGCGCCGCGCCACATCGATCTGCGGCCGTTCGCCGTCAACGACGGCAACGATGTCTGGGTGCTGCCCGGCGGCCTCACCCGGGTCGCCCTCCAGGAGGGCAACCTGATCGTCAACTCCAGCCAGGGCGGCGGCTCCAAGGACACCTGGGTACTGGCCGAAGGGCCGACGGACTCCCCCGCGCCGCTGGGCGCCGGTGATCCCCTGGACGTCGCTCCCCGTCAGCTGGGACCCGACGGCACCCCCGCCGTCGTACAGGAAGGGGCGCAGCAGCAGTGAACGATGTGATCCTCTCCCGGATAGCCGAGGCCCTGACCTGGACCGGACGGTACGTCGAGCGGGCCGACGCCACGGGCCGCATTCTCGACGCCTACCTGCACCGCATGCTGGAGGACCCCTGGCGCGACGCGGATGTGGCCTGCCGGTCGCTGTACGCGATCCTCGGGATGGACGCCGGCGGTGCGCCCGTCGACATGCAGCAGGTCCTCGACCAGTTGGCCTTCGACGCCCGCTCGACCGGGTCGATCGAGGGCGCGCTGGGCGCCGCCCGGCTGAATGCCCGCAGTGCCCGGGAAGCGGTGTCGTCGGAGATGTGGGAGTGCCTCAACTCCACCTGGCACGCGCTCGCGGACCAGCGGCTCGCGGCCCGGCGGACGGGCCCGTACGCGTATCTGGAACTGGTCCGCAGACGAGCGGCGCTGTTCTTCGGACTCGCCGACTCCACGATGAGCCGCGACGACAGCTGGCGCTTCGTCGTCCTGGGCCGCAGCCTCGAGCGGGTGGACATGACCGTACGGCTGCTGTCGGTCCGCGTGCTGGACGCCGCCCACGCGCCCGACTGGCCGACCCTGCTGAGCGCGTCCGGTGCCGACGAGGCGTACGCGCGCGTGTACGGCGGCTTCGGCGACACCCCGCGCGTGGCCGAGTTCCTGCTCCTGGACCGCGACTTCCCGCGCTCGGCGCTGCACGCGCTGACCACGGCGGAGGAGTGCCTCACCGCGCTCGGCCGCCCACGCCAGGACCCGGCGCGCCGCCCGATCGGCCGGATGCGCACCCGGCTCGAATACCTGGACACGCACGCCTTGGAAGAGCAACTGCCAGTGCTGCTGCGGGACTTGCAGCAGTCCTGCATGGCCTCGATGGACGCCGTGGCCGACCGGTTCTTCCCGTACCAGGGGCCCGTCGAGTGGGCCCAGGAAGGAGCGTGAGATGACTCGCCGACTCCGCATCAAGCACGTCACCCGCGTCTCGTACGCCCAGCCCGCCGCGTCCTCCCACAACGAGGTCCGCATGACCCCGCTGACACTGCCCGCCCAGACCACGCTGGACGCCCGGGTCACCATCAGCCCGGCGGCCACCACTTGGGCGTATTGGGACTACTGGGGCACCCAGGTCACCGGCTTCGACCTGATGGACCCGCACGCCGACCTCACCATCACGGCCTCCAGCCTGGTGGAGACCTACCCGCCGGGCCCGTTCCCCGAGGCGCCGACGTGGCGGGAACTGGCCGAGGAGGTGGCGTCCTCCCGTCTGCTGGAGTTCGCGGGCCCGACCTCCCGTACGACCGTCCCCGACCGGCTCGTCGAGCAGGCGCGGGAAGCGGCCGCCGGCCTCGATCCGCACGAGACGGCGATCGCGGTGTCGACGCTGGTCGCCGACCGGGTGTCGTTCATCCCCGGCGCCACGGGGGTGAACACCTCCGCCGTCGAGGCCTGGGAGCAGGGCGCGGGCGTCTGCCAGGACATCGCCCATCTGACGATCGCGCTGCTGCGGGCACTGGGCCTGCCGACCAGGTACGTCTCCGGTTACCTCCACCCCGAGCGGGAGGCGGAGCTGCACCGTCCGGTGGCCGGGCAGAGCCATGCCTGGATCGAGTACTGGGCCGGCGACTGGTGCGGCTACGACCCCACCAACCGCACCCGGGCAGACGAGTCCCATGTCGTCGTCGGCCGCGGCCGCGACTACGACGACGTCACCCCGCACAAGGGCATCTACCGTGGCGTGCCCGGCGGGCCGCCTGAGGTGACGGTGGAGTTCACGCGGGTGGCGTGAGGGCCGAAAGGAGAGAGGGCCGGGGATTGCCCCCGGCCCTCTCTCCTCCGTCGCCCCTCGGGATCTCGGCGTCGGCGGAGGACCAGATCCGCTTGCCGGTGGCCAGGTCGTTGAGGGTGACGTTCGAGGGGTCGTAGTCGTAGCTGCCGGCCGCCTCGAAGCCCGGGTAGTAGCCGGCCAGGACGGCGGGGGCGTACGTCTTGTCGCCGCGAAGATGATCGGGCGTGATCCTAGACCAGTTCTTGATCTTGGCTTTATGACTTCAGACCGATGGCCGCGCACTCCGCCTTGTACTGCCCCGTGCAGATCTCCGACAGCTCGTAGATCCCGTCGGCGACGACGGTCTCCTTGATGTTCTTCTGCGTCAGCGCGACCACGGGGACCAGCAGGGCCGGGATGCCCTTGTCGGTCGGGCTGTCGACCTGGTCCTGGGTGAGGGAGTCGAACTGGATGTCGTGGCCCTGGACCTTGGCCACGGCCATCTCCGCGGCGCTCTCGGCCTCCTGCGGGTACGACTTGTACACGCTCATGAACTGGTCGCCGGCCACGATCCGCTGGACCGCGTCCAGTTCGGCGTCCTGCCCGGTGATCGGGGGCAGGGTGGTGACGCCCGCGGCCTCCAGGGCCTTGATGATGCCGCCGGCCATGCCGTCGTTGGCGGCGTAGACGCCCTTGATGTTGTTCACGCCGACGTCCTTGATCGCCTGGGCCATGTTGGCCTGGGCGTTCTCCGGCTTCCAGTCCTTGGTGTCGTAGGACTTGGCGATGCCCACCGTGCCCTTGAGCTCGGAGAGGGCGCCCGCCTTGAACTGGCCGGCGTTCGGGTCGGTGGGCGAGCCGTTCATCATCACGATCTTGTCGGACGAGTCGACGTCGGAGCCGCCCATGGCATCCAGCAGCGTGCGGGCCTGGACCTCGCCGACCAGTTCGTTGTCGAAGGAGACGTACGCGTCGATCGGCCCCTCGGCCAGGCGGTCGTAGGCGATGACCGGGATCCCGGCATCCTTGGCCTTCTGCACACCGTCGGCGATGGCGTGCGCGTCGACGGCGTCCAGCAGGATCACGTCGACCTGGTCGTCGATCATCTTCTGCAGCTGCTTCGCCTGCTTGGCGGCGTCCGCTTCGGCGTTCAGGTAGACGACCTGGCCCTGCTTGTCGGTGAGCTCCTGGACCTTGCTCCTGATGATGGGGTAGTCGAACTTGTCGTAGCGCGTGTTCGCCGTCTCCGGCAGCAGCAGGCCCACGGTGATGTCGTCGCCCTTGGTCGGACTCGCCTCGCTGCTGCCTCCCGTCACGCCCAGCGCCCCGCACGCGCTCAGCGCGAGGGTCATCGTGGACGCGGCGGCCACGACTGTGGCGGTACGGCGCAGGGGGCGCAAGGGACGCATACAGGAGCTCACTTCTGGTGCCTTCGGGACACGGGCGCGCCATTGCGCCCAGATGTCTGAAAAGACAACGCGCCAACAACCCCCAGCGTCAAGCCGTACCACTTAACGAGTGCGCAACGCCACGCTCCGCTGTGCATGTGAAGACATGACGGAACGCCTCCAAACACCCGTTACACCCCCTCCACTAAAAATCGATCAAGGAACTGGTTGAGATCTGCACAACCAACGTCATTCCTCGCGAGTCGTGATCACGACAGCTCCGTCAGGCTGTCCCGTACTCGACCAGAGGATCGAATGAACCCAGCCAGACGCACGACCGCCGCAGCCGCCACCACGGTCGTGCTCGCCACCGCGGGCACCCTGCTCACTACGGCCCCCTCCGCGTCCGCCGCCGTGACCTGCGCCTCGCCCGTCTTCAAGCGGCAGTTCTTCGCGAACACGTCCTTTTCCGGCACCGCGCAGAAGACCGACTGCGACAGCGCCATCGATCAGAGCTGGGGCACGAGCGCCCCGGCGTCCGGCCTGCCGAAGGACAACTTCTCCGTCCGCTGGACGGTGACCCGCGACTTCGGCTCCGGGGGACCCTTCTCCTTCGCAGCCTCCGCCCAGGACGGCATCCGGGTCTACCTCGACGGCAGCCGCAAGGTCGACCTGTGGAAGAACGTGTCCGCCACGGTGTCCAAGACCGTCAACGTCACCGTCCCCGCCGGCAAGCACACCCTCCGCGTCGACTTCGCCAAGTGGACCGGGACGGCGAACGTCAAGTTCGCCTACGCGCCGCGTACTTCGGCGACCGTCGACCAGGTCAGGCCGCTCACGCCGACCGGGACCTCGGTCTCGTACGACCAGGCCACCGGCCGGGCGAAGCTGACCTGGGCGAAGAACCAGGAGATGGATCTCTCCGGCTACCGCGTCTACCGCCGCCTCAAGGGGGCTGCGTACGGCAGCGCCCCGCTGGTGACGACCGCCTCCACCACCCACACCGACACCACCCTTCCGGTGACCGGCGCGGCCTACTACTACGAGGTCCGCGCCTACGACAAGGCGGGCAACGAGTCGGCCGGTACGGCGGACCAGCTCGTCACCACCGTCGACCGCACCGCGCCCGCCGTGCCGACCGGGCTGAGCACCGACTCCGAGGAGGAGGGGCTGCGGGTCGCGTGGAGCGCGGTCGAAGGGGCGGCGTCGTACCGGGTGTACCGGGCGTCCAGCGCGAGCGGCACCTATTCCCGGGTGGGCAGCACCACTCAGGTCTCCTCCGTGGACACCTCGGCCGTGGAGGGCACCACCTACTACTACCGGGTGAGCTCGCTCGACTCCGCCGGCAACGAGTCCGCCCGCTCCGCCGCCGTCAGCGGCAAGCGCCGGGACGTCACGCCGCCGCCCGCCGTCACCGGGGTGACCGTCACGCCGACCGAGTACGGCTTCCGGGTGCGCTGGGACGCCAACCCGGCCACCGACCTGAGGAGCTACGCGATCCGCCGGGGCGAACTCCTCGGGGACGAGGAGGAGAAGGTCTGCTCCCTGTACCCCGGCTACTACGTGTCGGCCGACACCACCTCGTACGACTACGCCGTCCTCCCCGACGGCGAGGAGAGCTGCTTCATCGTCGACGCCATCGACGAGGCCGGGAACTCCTCCTTCCAGTGGACCGGCGAGGCCCAGGTGGTGGTCGCGACCGAGCTCGACATGACGCCGGGCGTCGCGACGCCCGAGGGCTCGCCGCTGACGCTTGAGGCGACACCGGCCGAGGGCGCCGAGGGCAACCGGCTGACCTGGTACGGGCTCGGCGAGGACGCCGCCGAGGCCGCGGGCGGCTACCGCCTCTACCGCTGGGACCAGGACAGCTCCGCCTACGAGAAGATCGCGGACGTCGGCACCGGGACCCCCGAATACTTCGACACGGGAACCGAGCGTGGCACCACGTCCTATTACTGGGTGACCGCCGTGGCGGCGGACGGCACCGAGTCGCTCCCTGCCGGAGACTGGGCGGTCACCGCACCGGCCAACTGATCCACCCCGCTGGGAGCTCCCGCATGACCGTCGCCGAAACCCTCGTCGAGGACAGCCTGTTCGGCCCGCTCGCCGTCCGTCTGGACAGCGAGCGGGGCGAGGTCACCGTCGAGGGCGAGGCGGTCCCGCGGATCGTGCTGGGCCGGGCCGCCGGCACCAAGGCCGACGAGCACACCCCCGTCGGCACCCGGAACGCCGGACTGCTCACCCTCACCGTCGGCGGCGAGGCGGCCGCCCTGGCCCCGGGCAAGGGGCGGCTGACCCGGCGTTCGTTCCGGGTCGACGTCCGGCACGGGGGCCATGTGTGGCGGCTGGTGCCCGACTCCGTGTCCGGCAGCCTGCTGGTGCGGGACCGCCGACGGCTCGGGGACCTCACCTCGGAGGGCGACGGCCGGGTCCTGGCCGAGTGGCGGGAGGACGGCAAGCCGGACGCGACCGACGCGGCCCTCGGGTACGCGCTCGCCACCGCGTTCGGCACGGGGGCGCAGTCGATGTGGATGCTGCTGACCGACGCGATCGGTGAGCTGATTCCCTGACCCGAGGAGGGAACGGCCGTACAACCAATCGGCGTTCCGGTAGGTCCTGTTCGGCGACGGTTGATCGCCGCCGTCGCCGAACAGGACTGAAGGACCGCATGAACCCAGCCAGACGCACGACCGCGGCCACCGCGACCGCCGTCGTGCTCGCCACCGCGGGCGGCCTGCTCACCGTCGTCGCCGCCCCCGCTTCCGCCGCCGTGACCTGCGCATCGCCGGTCTTCAAACGGCAGTTCTTCGCGAACACGGCCTTCTCCGGCACGCCGAAGAAGACCGACTGCGACAGCGCCATCGACCAGAACTGGAGCACCGGCGCCCCGGCCTCGGGCCTGCCGAAGGACAACTTCGGCGTCCGCTGGACCGTCACCCGCGACTTCGGCTCCGGCGGCCCCTTCACTCTGGCCGCCTCCGGACTGGACGGCATCCGCGTCTACGTCGACGGCAGCCGCAAGATCGACCTGTGGAAGAACACCTCCACCACGGTGTCCAAGACCGTCAACCTCACCATCCCCGCCGGCAAACACACCCTCCGCGTCGACTACGCCAACTGGACCGGCAGCGCCAAGGTCAAGTTCGGCTACACGCCCCGCACCTCCGCGACCGTCGACAAGGTCAAGCCCCTCGCCCCGACCGGCGCTTCCGTCTCGTACGACCAGGCCACCGGAAAGGCGAAGCTGACCTGGGCGAAGAACCAGGAGATGGACCTCGCCGGCTACCGCGTCCATCAGCGGGCCAAGGGCACCTCCGACTATCGCCCGGTCAGCGGTGAGCTACTGACCGTGAACTCGTTCACGCACTCCCTCGCCCCGACCGGTGCCGCGTACTACTACGAGGTGCGGGCCGTGGACAAGGCGGGCAACGAGTCCGCCGGCAGCACCGACCAGCTCGTCACCACCGTCGACCGGACGCCGCCCAGAACGCCGGTCCTGTCGGCCACCAACGACCACCTGTTCGGCGTCAGCGTCCGGTGGGAGGGCGACACCTCGGAGGGCGGGCTGCGCTACGAGACCTTCCGCGCCGACTCCCCCACCGGCGAGTGGGTGAAGATCGGCTCGGGCCTCGGCGGCAGTGGCGTCACGGACGAGAAGGCGCCCTTCGGCGCGACCTCGTACTACCGGGTCACCGCGACGGACACCGCCGGCAACAGCGCCCGGTCGGAGGTCCTGGCCTTCGCGCGCCCGCTGCCGCGGCCCTACCTGGACGGCGCGGCCACGAACGCCGACGAGACCGGCGTCGAGCTCCGCTGGACGGTGGCGAAGCACGCGCCGACGCAGTACCGCGTCTACCGCAAGGAACGTTTCACCGAGAACGCCGAGGCGGTGCGGGTCGTCTGCGAGCCGTCCGACGTGTCCCCGGCGGGCGACCCGTACGCGCGCTATGCCTGCACCGACCACTCGGCCGAGCCGGAGACGGAGTACTGGTACCAGGTCGCCTCCGTCGGCGCCGACGGCCAGGAGTCGGAACTCTCCCAGCCGAGCGCCGGCGGCCTCCACGACAACACCCCGCCGCCCGCCGTCACCGGCCTCACCCACACCAGCACGGAGTACGGCACGGTCCTCGAGTGGGACGAGAGCACCGCCTCGGACGTCGCCTCGTACCGGATCTGGCGGGGCACCGACGCCCGTGACACCTTCACCCACGAGCTGATCGCCACCGTCGAACCCGGCACCACCCGGTACGTCGACGTCCAGGTTCCGGACGACCAGAACTGGGTCTACTTCGTCGACGCGATGGACGAGGTGCACAACTCGCTGTACACGACGGCCGGTTACCCGGCGGACGTGGTCGCCAACGTGAGCGTCAACGAGTTCTATCTGACGCCGGGTTACGCGCCCCCGAACACCGCCGCCTGGACCCTGTCCGCCGAGGCGGACGAGGCGGGCCGGGCGGCGCTGACGTGGACCTGCGGTACCGGCTGCGCGGCGAGCGGCTTCCACGTGTACCGCTGGGACCGCGCGACGGAGCAGTACGTCCGCCTGACCGACGTACCTCTGGCCGCCGACGCCCGCGGATACACCGACCCGGCCACGCCGACCGCCACGACCAGCCACTATGTGATCTCGGTGGTCGCCGCGGACGGTTCGGAGGCGTACTCGGGCCTCGCGCCGGTCGTCGTCCCGCCGAGCGGGTCATGAGAAAGGCCCTGGGCCCGCGGGTTCCGACGAAGTCGGTTGACCTGCGGGCCCAGGGCCTCGATTGACGTGCTTCAGTCGGACGCCTGCTGCCGCTTGGGCCGCCACACCACCAACGCGCTGGTCTGCTGCACTTCCTGATACGGCACCAGATCCCGGCGGTACGACGCGTGTACCGCCGCCTCGCGCTGCTGCATCGCCGCCGCGGCCCCTTCCACGGCGGCCGTCAGCTCGGCCACCCGGGACTGGAGCGCGGCGACCTGGTTCTCCAGTTCGATGATGCGCTTGATGCCGGCCAGGTTGATGCCCTCGTCCTGCGACAACTGCTGGACGGTGCGCAGCAGTTCGATGTCGCGGGCCGAGTAGCGCCGGCCCCGGCCGGCGGTGCGGTCCGGGGAGACCAGGCCCAGGCGGTCGTACTGGCGCAGTGTCTGCGGGTGCAGGCCGGACAGCTGGGCCGCCACCGAGATGACGTAGACCGGGGTCTCCTCGGTCAGTTCATACGGGTTGCGTCGACGACCGTCCATCTGACTCATGCTCCCTTCGCGGCCTGGAACAGCTCCGCCCGCGGGTCCTCGCCCGCGGTCGCCTCGCGATACGCCTCCAGTGCGTCACGAGCCTTCCCCGTCAGGTCCTTCGGAACACTCACCTCGACGGTGACCAGAAGGTCGCCGCGGGTGCCGTCCTTGCGGACCGCGCCCTTGCCCCGCGCCCGCATGGTGCGGCCGTTGGGCGTGCCGGGCGGCAGTTTCAGGGTGACCGGCGGGCCGCCCAGGGTGGGGACCCTGACCTCGCCGCCGAGGGCCGCCTCCGTGAAGGTCACGGGGACGGTCACCGTGAGGTTGTCCTCCTTGCGGCCGAACACCGGGTGCGCGTCGACATGCACGGTGACGTACAGGTCACCGGCGGGGCCGCCGCGCTCACCGGGCGCTCCCTTGCCGCGCAGGCGGATGCGCTGGCCGTCCGACACCCCGGCGGGGATGCGGACCTGCATGGTCCTGGACGACTTCGCGCGGCCGCTGCCCTTGCACTCCAGGCAGGGGTGCTCGGCCATCAGGCCGCGCCCCTTGCAGTCCGGGCAGGGGTCGGTCAGCGAGAAGCCGCCGCCCGAACCCCGCGCCACCTGGCCGGTGCCGACGCAGGTCGGGCACACACGCGGTGTGCCGTTCTTGTCGCCGGTGCCGGCACAGGCCTTGCAGGGTGACTGGGAGGACATGCGCAGCGGGACCGTCGCACCCTCGATCGCCTCGGTGAAGCTGAGGTTGACCTCGGTGTCGATGTCCTGGCCGCGCCGGGGCTGGGTACGGGTCGTGCCCGTGCCGCCGCGGTTGAACAGGCCCCCGAAGACGTCACCGAGTCCGCCGCCGAAGCCGCCGGCTCCTCCTTGCCCGCCCTGGGCGCCGCCTCCGAAGAGGTCGCCCAGGTCGAAGTTGAAGGAACCGCCGCCCGCGCCGCCCGGCCCCGGGCGGAAGCCACCGTTGCCGAAGAGCGCCCGCGCCTCGTCGTACTCCTTGCGCTTCTTGGGGTCGCCGAGGACGTCGTTCGCCTCGGAGATCTCCTTGAAGCGCTCCTCCGCCTTGGCGTTGCCCTTGTTGGCGTCCGGGTGGTACTCGCGGGCGAGCTTCCGGTACGCCTTCTTGATCTCGGCCTCGGTGGCGTCCTTGGGGACGCCGAGGACCTTGTAGAAGTCCTTCTCGATGAAGTCCTTGGTGCTCATCCTCGACGTACCCCCTTCCCGTAGTCCCTCGTCAATTCAACGTCAGCCCTCGTCCGGGCCACCGCTCTCCTTGTCGTCGGCCGCCTCGGTCGCCTCGTCGCCCTTGACGGTCTGCGCGCCCGGCTGGGGCTCGGCGACGGCCACCCGCGCGGGGCGGATGGTGCGCTCGCCGATGCGATACCCCGGCTGGAGGATCGCGACGCAGGTCGTCTCGGTGACGTCCGGCGCGTACGAATGCATGAGCGCTTCGTGGATCGTCGGGTCGAAGGGCTCGCCCTCCTTGCCGAACTGCTGCAGACCCATCTTCGCCGCGACGGTCTCGACGGACTCCGCGACGGACTTGAATCCGCCGACGAGTTCGCCGTGTTCCCTCGCGCGGCCGACGTCGTCGAGCACGGGCAGGAGCTCGGTCAGGAGGTTCGCGATGGCGATCTCCTTGACCGCGATCCGGTCACGCTCGACGCGGCGGCGGTAGTTCTGGTACTCGGCCTGGAGCCGCTGGAGGTCCGCCGTGCGCTCACCGAGCGCCGTCCGCACCTGGTCCAGCTGGGCCACCAGGCCCGCGTCTGCTGCTCCGTCCCCGGCCGGGGCCGCCCCCTCCTGAGGGGCGGCCTTCGACTCGGCGTCGTCAGGGGTCGCGCCGGAGGGGACGTCGGGCTTCTCCTCGAAGCCCGGGGTCTCCTCCGTCATTACGCGACACCGTCCTTGCGCTCGTCGTCCACGATCTCGGCGTCCACGACGTCGTCGTCAGCGGCCTTGCCGCCCGGGGCAGCGCCCTCCGGGCCGCCCGCGGCCTGCGCGCCCTGAGCGTCGGCGTACATGGCCTGGCCGACCTTCTGGGAGACCGCGGCGACCTTCTCGGTGGCGGTGCGGATCTCGGCGGTGTCCTCGCCCTTGAGCGCGGTCTTCAGCTCCTCGACGGCGGCCTCGACCTCGGTCTTGACCTCGGCGGGGACCTTGTCCTCGTTGTCCTTGAGGAACTTCTCCGTCTGGTAGACGAGCTGCTCGCCCTGGTTGCGGGACTCGGCGGCCTCGCGGCGGGCGTGGTCCTCCTCCGCGTACTTCTCGGCCTCTTCGCGCATCCGGTTGACCTCGTCCTTCGGCAGCGAGGAGCCGCCGGTGACGGTCATCTTCTGCTCCTTGCCCGTGCCGAGGTCCTTCGCGGTCACGTGCATGATGCCGTTGGCGTCGATGTCGAAGGCAACCTCGATCTGCGGGACACCGCGCGGGGCCGGCGGCAGACCGGTCAGCTCGAACATCCCGAGCTTCTTGTTGTACGCCGCGATCTCGCGCTCGCCCTGGTAGACCTGGATCTGAACCGACGGCTGGTTGTCCTCGGCCGTGGTGAAGATCTCGGACCGCTTGGTCGGGATCGTGGTGTTGCGCTCGATGAGCTTGGTCATGATGCCGCCCTTGGTCTCGATACCGAGGGACAGCGGGGTCACGTCGAGGAGCAGGACGTCCTTGACCTCACCCTTGAGGACACCGGCCTGCAGGGCGGCACCGATGGCGACGACCTCGTCCGGGTTGACGCCCTTGTTGGCGTCCTTGCCGCCGGTCAGCTCGCGGACGAGCTCGGCCACGGCGGGCATACGGGTGGAGCCACCGACGAGGACGACGTGGTCGATCTCGTTGATGGAGACGCCGGCGTCCTTCATGACGTTGAAGAACGGGGTCTTGCAGCGCTCGAGGAGGTCCGCGGTCAGCTGCTGGAACTGCGCCCGGGTGAGCTTCTCGTCCAGGTGCAGCGGGCCCTCGGCGGAGGCCGTGATGTAGGGCAGGTTGATCGAGGTCTCCGTGGACGAGGACAGCTCGATCTTGGCCTTCTCGGCAGCCTCACGCAGACGCTGCAGGGCCATCTTGTCCTTGGCGAGGTCCACGCCGTGACCGGACTTGAACTGCTGCACCAGGTAGTCGACGACGCGCTGGTCCCAGTCGTCACCACCGAGGTGGTTGTCACCGTTGGTGGCCTTCACCTCGACGACGCCGTCGCCGATCTCCAGGAGGGACACGTCGAAGGTGCCGCCACCGAGGTCGAAGACGAGGATCGTCTGGTCGTCCTTGTCGAGGCCGTACGCGAGCGCGGCCGCGGTGGGCTCGTTGACGATACGAAGGACGTTCAGACCGGCGATCTCGCCGGCTTCCTTCGTCGCCTGGCGCTCGGAGTCGTTGAAGTAGGCGGGAACGGTGATGACCGCGTCCGTGACCTTCTCGCCCAGGTACGACTCGGCGTCCCGCTTCAGCTTCTGCAGGATGAAGGCGGAGATCTGCTGCGGGTTGAAGGGCTTCCCGTCGAGCTCCATCTTCCAGTCGGTGCCCATGTGACGCTTCACGGACCGGATGGTCCGGTCGACGTTCGTGACCGCCTGACGCTTGGCCACCTCGCCGACGAGCACCTCACCGTTCTTGGCGAAGGCGACGACGGAAGGCGTGGTCCTGGCGCCCTCGGCGTTGGTGATGACGGTGGGCTCGCCGCCTTCAAGAACGCTGACGACAGAGTTAGTCGTGCCCAGGTCGATGCCGACCGCACGTGCCATGGTGAATTCCTCCAGCTGACTTGAGTGGAACGGACTCAAGTGTGCACGACGGCTCCCACTCGGTCAACAGAGCTGAGTCGACCCCACTCAACTCTTATCCGTTCCTTACACGCAACCGGCCACTGACCTGCGACGACGCAACCTGGGCGGGCGGTCGAACAGCACCCCCCACGGGAAATTGGGGTTGACGCCGCGGCCCGTAGGGCTTGATGTGCAGCATGGCGAACACGGTGACGAGGGCACCCACCCCCACCCACGACGCGCCGGACCGCGCCATCCATCCCATGTGCACCAGGACACCGACGAGCACCGCGACGAAGGCGGCGACCCCCAGCAGGACGGTCACGCCCTGCGGGGTGAGGCCGACCCTGCGCAGTCGGTGGGCGAGATGGTCGGGCCCGCGCCGCAGTAGCGGCCGTCCGGCCAGCCGACGGGAGAGCACCACGAGGAGTACGTCGGCGGTGGCGAGGGCGGTGAGCGCGTAGAGCACCCCCGCGCTCGACACCGGGTCGTGCCCGGCACGGGTCATCACGGCCGACGACGCCAGCACGAACCCGACGAACAGCGACCCGCACGCCCCGAGCCCGATCCGCGCGGGGTGCCAGTTCTGCATGAGGAAGCCGGTCAGGGCGGCGGCCAGCACGCTCAGCAGCACGGCGAGTTCATCCATCACCTCGGCCGCCGCACAGAGGCCGACACCGAAGGCGGTGACGACCCCGACGGTGCCGACCAGCGCGTCGGCGTGGTCGAGCGCCTTGAAGCCGATGGTGACGAGGACGATCCAGCCGATGGCCGGCAGCCCCAGCAGGAAGCCCGTATCGCCGTACGGCACCACGCAGGCCGCCGCCACGGTCGTACCACCGGCCAGGAACCGCGCCTTCACCCGCCGTACGTCGGCGACCAGCCCGAGTACGGCGACGGCGCCCGCGGCGATCAGCAGCCGCCCGATCTCCGAGCCCAGCGGCGCGAACCGCGTCCACTCCCCGGCGGCAGCCACCAGACAGGTCACGAGGGCCACGGCCACCCCGCCGAGCAGGGGCAGCGGCCGCTGCCGCCGGCGGTCGAGGATTCCGAAGCGCAGAGCGGGCAGGCGGAGCAGCGCCGCGAGGAAGGCGGCGAGGAGGAGGGCGGTCGTGGCGGCGGCGATCCCGTAAAGCACGGGGATAGGTTAGTGCCGTATATACCATTTTGGGATGAATAACACGATCGCTTCTCGATCGCTTCTTAAGGCAACCCTCAGCGACTCACATCACTCCGCCCCTGGCTACAGTGCGACGGAGGATGGGGGTAGTCTCAGACGGACTGCATAAGTTACCGCTTAGTAATGTCGATCCCCGTATCGACGTCAGTAATGTCGAGGACCCCCTCGAACCACCCCTCGCAGGCCCGAGGAGCCCCGAAATGCAACTCGCCGCGATCATCGTGTCGCTGGTTCTGATCGTGGTCGGCGTGGCCCTGTTCGCCCGCGCCCTCCTGCAGATCTACACCTTCATGCGGCTCGGCCAGAACGTGCCCGCCGGTACCCGTACCGACGAGCCCGTCCAGCGCACCGTCACCGTGGCCAGGGAGTTCCTCGGCCACACCCGGATGAACCGCTGGGGCATCGTCGGTGTCGCGCACTGGTTCGTGGCGGTGGGCTTCTTCTCGCTGCTGCTGACGATCGTCAACGCCATCGGCCAGCTGTTCCAGGCCGACTGGCTGCTGCCCATCATCGGCGAGTGGGCGCCGTACAACGTCTTCGTCGAGTTCCTCGGCACGATGACGGTCCTGGGTATCGTCACCCTGATCGTGATCCGCCAGCTGAGCCGCCCGGGCAAGGCGGGCCGCAAGTCCCGTTTCGCGGGGTCCAACACCGGCCAGGCGTACTTCGTCGAGAGCGTCATCCTCATCGTCGGCGTCTGCATCTTCATGCTGCACGCGCTGGAGGGCGCCCAGCACCACGTGGACGGCTACGAGGCCTCGTTCTTCATCTCGTACCCGGTCGTGTCGGCGCTGGAGGGCCTCGACCTCTCCACCCTCCAGAACCTCACCTACTTCTTCGCCGGCCTGAAGATCGCGACCTCCTTCATCTGGATGATCACGGTCGCCCTGAAGACCGACATGGGTGTGGCCTGGCACCGCTTCCTGGCGTTCCCGAACATCTGGTTCAAGCGCAACGCCAAGGGTGAGACCTCGCTCGGCGCGCTGCTGCCGATGACCTCCGGCGGCAAGCCGATCGACTTCACCGACCCCGGTGACGACGACGTCTTCGGTGTCTCCCAGGTCGAGCAGTTCTCCTGGAAGGGCCTGCTGGACTTCTCCACCTGCACCGAGTGCGGCCGCTGCCAGTCGCAGTGCCCCGCCTGGAACACGGGCAAGCCGCTCTCCCCCAAACTCCTCATCATGTCGCTGCGCGACCACGCGCACGCCAAGGCGCCGTACCTGCTGGCCGGCGGCGGCAAGAGCATGGAGGGCGAGGAGAAGGCGTCCGAGGAGCAGCTGGCGGGCGTGCCCGCGGCGGCTCTCGCGGAGGCCGAGCGTCCCCTCATCGGCACCGCCGAGGAGAACGGCGTCATCGACCCGGACGTCCTGTGGTCCTGCACCACCTGCGGCGCCTGTGTCGAGCAGTGCCCGGTCGACATCGAGCACATCGACCACATCGTCGACATGCGCCGCTACCAGGTGATGATCGAGTCCGCGTTCCCGTCCGAGGCGGGCACGATGCTCAAGAACCTGGAGAAGAAGGGCAACCCCTGGGGCCTGGCGAAGAAGCAGCGCCTGGAGTGGCTCAAGGAGGTCGACTTCGAGATCCCGGTCGTCGGCAAGGACATCGAGGACCTCACCGAGGTCGAGTACCTGTACTGGGTCGGCTGCGCCGGCGCCCTGGAGGACCGGGCCAAGAAGACCACCAAGGCCTTCGCCGAGCTGCTGCACATCGCGGGCGTCAAGTTCGCGATCATGGGCGGCGACGAGAAGTGCACCGGTGACTCCGCCCGCCGCCTCGGCAACGAGCCCCTCTTCCAGGAGCTCGGCATGGAGAACGTCATGGCTCTGAACATGGCGTTCGGCGAGGAGATGGACGACGACGGCAAGGTGACGGAGGAGTCGCGCAAGCCGAAGTCGGCGAAGAAGATCGTCGCCACCTGCCCGCACTGCCTCAACACGATCGGCAACGAGTACCCGCAGATCGGCGGCGACTACGAGGTCATCCACCACACCCAGCTGCTCCAGCACCTCGTCGACGAGGGCAAGCTGGTCCCGGTGACCCCGGTCGAGGGCATCATCACCTACCACGACCCCTGCTACCTGGGCCGCCACAACAAGATCTACACGCCCCCGCGCGAGATCATCGCCGCCGTCCCCGGCGTCCGCAACGAGGAGATGCACCGCCACAAGGAGCGCGGCTTCTGCTGTGGCGCCGGTGGCGCGCGGATGTGGATGGAGGAGCGGATCGGCAAGCGCATCAACAACGAGCGCGTGGACGAGGCCCTCTCGGTCAACCCGGACATCGTCTCGACTGCCTGCCCGTTCTGCCTCGTCATGCTGACCGACTCGGTCAACGGCAAGAAGAACGAGGGCAAGGCCAAGGAGTCCATCCAGGTCGTCGACGTCGCCCAGCTGCTGCTGGACTCGGTCAAGACCCCGGTAGACCCCGAGGACACCGCGGCGACGGAGAGCGAGCCGGAGCCCGAGCCCGTGAAGTAGCCGCTACGGCCGTCCGACGCCCCCTGCCCTCCTCGGGCAGGGGGCGTCGTCGTGTGTCGGGGGCGTACGACGGGCTCGTTCGTCGGGCGTACGTCAGGAGTGCGCGGACCCCCGTCACGGCGCCCTCGTCAACGCGCCGGAGGAGAATGGCACGAGTAGCCACCGGCACGCGACGGCCCTCACGATCACCCCACCAGCACGCACAGCCGTACGATCCACACGAGCGCAGAACGCATGGGCCCTCCCCCCAAGGGGCCGTTCCCCCGCCCACCGCGGGCGCCATACGGCAAGAACCGATCAGAAAGGACCCACGACGTGATCATCTTCGGCACCAAGGGCTACCTCTACCAGCTCGCGATACTGACGCTGGTGTGCGGCCACTGCGGCAACCCCTCGGCGCACACCCTGCGCAAGCGCGTCACGAAGTTCACGCTGTTCTTCGTGCCGCTGTTCCCCATCTCGACCAAGTACGCGACGCAGTGCACCTTCTGCGGCGCGGAACAGAAGGTGACCGGGGAGCAGGCGGAGCAGCTGCAGGCACAGGCCCTCTCCGGCGGGCAGAGCGGTCAGCAGCCGTACGGGCAGCCGCAGCAGCCGTACCAGTCCTGAAGTCCTGAAGTCCGAATCCGCGGCCTACGACTTCGGCTGCTTGGGTCCGTTCATCGCGTCTGCGGCATGGCGGGGGCCGGGCCGCGACGAGAACTGGCCGACGAGTTCGCGGAAGCAGACCAGGGCGGTGATCGGCGGAATTCCGACGACGACCATCGCCAGCAGGGAATGCGCCGACTGGCCGATGCACAGCGCCACCGCGGTGCCCGAGGAGATCAGCATGACGGCCCAGGACCGGCGAGCGGTTCGGCGCTGAACGGATGCCCGAAGAATGGACAGACCGGCCAGCAGCCAGGGCCCGTAGACCGTCAGGGGCCACCAGTGGGCCAGCTTCGGCGACACCACGAGCAGCGCGATGGAGCGCAGCTGATCGTACGAATACGAGATGGACCAGGTGAGCATCGTCACCGCACACAGGGTGATGAGTGTGACCAAGACCGAGACGGTGAGGAACCTCGGGTTTCGGGTGAGCGTGTGCGCGCCGGGCTGCGGGCGCTTTCGGTGGACCGGCCGGGGCAGTGGCTGCCTGTCCTTGTCCTGCCGGGAGTTCTGCCGGGGCGGAACGGGATCCGGGGTGTGCGTGGCACCCAGCATCTGTGCCAGCTCCTGGTCCAGGTCCCAGCCCTCCGGCGACATCGCCTGATCCTGGACCTGCCAGAGGTTCTGCATATCGAGCTGCTGGGTGTAGTGAGCCTGTTCGTCTACCGCGTCATAGTCAGCCCTCATTGCTAGAAATTTTCCCCTTCCAGCGCCGCCCGGAGATATTCTCGCTCCATCCGACTGATGGTTTTCAGAAAGTCTTCGAGCAGATCAGAGCAGTGCGTGATGCTTTCCGCAGTGGTCTGATCAGCTGCTAGACGCGCGCGGAGCGGAGCCTCAGCTGCATGTTTTTCCTGCCAAGTCACGCCCACCTAACGAGCGCCACACGGGGCAGGACATCTGGCATTCGGGGGAATATGCGTCAACGGTGATTATCGGGAATATCCAATGACCGGGGCCCGGAAATGAAATTAAGAATATGTGTGACGCGGTGTTATCGCGCACCGCTTTCCGCCCCGGGGCGCCGGGCGGCGAGGGCCAGAGCGAGGGCGAGCGCGGGACCGGCGGCGAGGATCAGGGCGAGGGCCGCGTAGCCGTAGGCGAGGGTGGCCAGGGAGGCGACGGCGGCGACCAGCAGGGGCCCGCCCGCGTCGCCGAGTTCCCGGCCGAGCTCGGCGGAGCCCATGGTCTGACCGAGCCGTTCGGCGGGGGTGGAGGCGGCCAGCGCGGCGAAGCCGAGCGGGGTGATCAGGCCGGTGCCGATGCCGATCAGGGCGGCGGCGGCGAGGACGCCGGCCAGGCCGGGCAGCGTCGCGCAGGCCAGCCCCGCCGCCGTGACGAGCAGCCCGGCGGTGAGGCCGGTGCGGGCCGTGAGGCGGCCCTCGTCCAACGCCCGCCCGGCCCTGGGCTGCACGACGGCGGCGCAGGCCGCCAGCACCGAGACCGCCGCGCCGGTCGCGACCGTGCCGAGCCCGGCGGCGGCGCCGGAGACCGGCAGGAAGCCGACGCCGACGGAGAGGGCGGCGGTCGCGGCGGCCAGGGCTGCCGTGGGGCGCAGAAACGCCGGGTCGGCCAGGCGCCGGGCCAGGTCCAGCACCGTCTGCCGCTGCCTGGGCAGGGGCGGTACGTGCGGGACGGCGAGCGCGGCCCAGAACGCGACCGCGACGCCGAGCACCGCCAGCACGGTGAACAGCAGCCGCAGCCCGCCGGCCCACACCAGGACGCCGCCGAGGAGCGGGCCGAGCGTGTAGCCGATGGACTTGTAGAAGCCGTAACCGCCGAACGCCCGCCCGTGCTTGGCCGCCGGATTGAGCCGGGCGACCAGCGCCGAGGCCGACGGCGAGAACGCGGAGGCCGCGGCGCCCTGACCGAGCCGGGCGGCCCAGAGCCAGCCGGGGCTGTCGGCGACGACGTAGGCGGCGGAGGCGAGGGCGAACGCGACGAGGCCGCCGAGCAGCACCGGACGTGCGCCGATCCGGTCGGCGAGCGTCCCGAACAACGGCTTGAGGACGACCTCGGCGCCGTCGTACAGGGCGAGCAGGCCCCCCAGGACGAGCAGCGAGGTCACCGCGTCGTCGGAGTGCCCGCCGAGGTTGGCGGCGATGCCGTGCGCCCCGAAGGCGGTGGTGAAGCCGGCGGCGTAGAGGGGCCACATCTGGCGGGTGGGCGCCGCTTGCGGGTCGGGGGCCGCATGCGGGTCGGGGGCGGCCGGAGTCGCGGTCATCGGTCCGTCCCCGCCGCGACCGTGCCGTGGTCATCCGGCGCCTGGCACAGGGCCGCGGTCTTCCGCAGCTCACGCCAGACCGCGACACGGTGCCGGGAGGGCTCGGCGGGGATTCTGACGACGAGGACGGTCCAGCGCACACTCACATCTGGGAATGTATTACCTGTTACGTCGTCAGGAGTCCGCGTCTCGGGAGCCGTGTCTCAGGAGCACGCGCAGAGCGAGGGCGGCGGCGGAACCCCGCCCGGTAACGTGGCGATCATGGTGGACTGGAGTCTTCGGGCGGCATCGGCGTCGGACGTCGAGGCGATCGCCGAGGTGCGTGCCGTGGTGCTGCGGGCGGATCTGGAACGGCTCGGGCGGTACGACGAGCACCGGGTGCGGCAGCGGCTGCGGGACGCCTTCGACCCGGCCCACACCTGGGTGATCGAGGTGGGCGGCGCGTTCGCCGGCTGCGTGGCCCTGCGCCCGGACGGGGACACCCGGTGGCTGGAGCACTTCTATCTCGCCGCGCACCTCCAGGGCCGGGGCATCGGGTCGGGCGTACTGCGCGAACTGCTGGAGCGGTGCGACCGCAATGGCGTCCTCGTCCGCCTGAACGTGCTGCGGGGCAGTCCGGCCCGCCGGCTGTACGAGCGGCACGGGTTCACGGTCGAGACGGAGGACCCGGTGGACGTGTTCATGGTGCGCGGCGGCACCCTGGCCCGCCGGCCGCGTCAGGAGAGCCAGTCGGTGTAGCGGGTGGGGGCGAGGTGGGCCTCCTTGTCGGTGAGGACGTCGCCCTTGACGACGGCGAACATGCCGGCGGTGGGATCGGTGACGACCGTACGGTTGTCGCCCTTGTGGGACAGGGTGATCCGGCCCAGCTCGTCCAGGGCGAAGATCTCGGGGCCGGCGACGTCGCGAATGCCGTTCAGCGGGGCACCCACGGCGACGTCCGTCACCGCCCGGGCCACGTCCGCGGCGGCGATCGGCTGGATCGGCGTGGCGGGCAGCCGGACCGTGTCACCGTCGGCGGTCC
Source organism: Streptomyces sp. V4I8 (assembly GCF_041261225.1). GTDB lineage: Bacteria > Actinomycetota > Actinomycetes > Streptomycetales > Streptomycetaceae > Streptomyces. The sequence continues at coordinate 5,556,374 of NZ_JBGCCN010000001.1, read as the reverse complement.
AGGACATGACGGCGTCCATGAACTCCATGAACTGCGTCGCCCGGACGATCGAGTAGGGGACCGGCCCGGCCGCGAGGATCTCCTCCTGGAGCGCCTTGGCCCGGTAGTAGTCCAGCTCCGGCACCCGGTCCACGCCGACGATCGAGAGGACGACGAAGTGGCCGACGCCGCCCTTGTGGGCCGCGGCCAGCAGGTTCTCCATCGAGGTCCGGAAGAAGGCCGGGGAGGCGTCGTCGAAGGTCGGGGAGTTCGTCAGGTTGACGACGACGTCCGCCCCGGCCACCGCCTCGTCCACTCCCCGGCCGGTGACGACGTCGACCCCGGTGGACTGCGAGTGCGGTACCGCCTCGTGCCCGGCGGCGTTCAGATTCCCGACGACCTGCGAGCCGATCAGACCGGTGCCGCCGATGACCGCGAACTTCATGAGGTGCCTTTCGTCCATGCCATGCCATGCCATGCCATTGCCAGGCCGTGCCATGTCTGTGATGACGGTTGTATGTCTGCAATGTGGCATATGAGCCACGGTGTTCGCGCGCCGGGAGCGGCGCCGCACGGGGTCAGTCGCCGTCGACGAACGTGACCGTCTCGCCCAGCGGTGCGCGGCCCGTGCGGGGGTGATCCACCGTCGGGTCCTGGAACCCGATCGACATGCCGCAGAAGAGGATGAGCTCGTTCGGAGGCGACAGGATCTCCGCGACGGACCGGTGGTACTTGGCCCACGCCATCTGTGTGCAACTGTGCACCCCCTCGGCCCGGAGCAGCAGCATGACGGTCTGCAGATACATGCCGAGGTCGGACCACTGGGCCGGCCCCAGGTCGCGGTCGATGTAGCAGAACAGGGCGGCCGGCGCACCGAAGCAGTCCCAGTTCGCGGAGGCGGCCCGCTGGCGTGCCTCGACGTCCTCACGCGGGATGCCGAGAGCGCCGTAGCGCTGCTCGCCGAAGGCGGACCGGCGTTCGCGGTACGGGGACTTCAGGTCGGGTGGGTACTGCTCGTACTCCGGCTCGTCCCAGGGGTCGCCCGCGGCCAGCCGCTCACCGGCGCACTCCTTCAGCGCGGCGAGCGGCTCGCCGGTCAGCACGTAGGCGCGCCACGGCTGGAGGTTCGATGCCGAGGGTGCCCAGGCCGCGGTGGCCAGGACGCGCTCCAGCACCTCCTTCGGGACGGGCCGGTCGGTGAATCCACGTACTGCCCGCCGGCTCGTGACCGCTTCGAAGACGTCCAAGGTCGTCTGCCTCCCGTATGACCGCTTGCCGTTCGCTCGGCGCATCCATTGCCGTTGCATTCGCGACGGTATCATTCAATACCATCTCGTGTTTAACTATGGGCGAGTACAAGTCATCACCTCTTGGAGAAAGCCATGGCCACGCTGCTGCACATCGACTCGTCCGTGCTCCCCGGCGAGGCGTCCGCGTCCCGTTCGGTCGCGGCCGCCTTCCGTCGGACCTGGGAGGAGCAGCACCCGGAGGGCACGGTGATCCACCGCGACCTCGCCGCCGAGCCCGTCCCGCACATCACCGCCGTCGGGTGGTCCGCCGGTTACGTCGCCCCGTCCGAGCGCAGCCCGGAGCAGTCCGCCGCCTTCGCCGTGCGCGAGATGCTCATCGAGGAACTGGAGCGGGCGGACGCCGTCCTGATCGGCGCTCCCATGCACAACTTCTCGATCCCCTCGACCCTCAAGGCGTGGCTCGACAACGTGCTCCTGCTCGGCCGCACCGCCGGCGAGAACCCCTCCGCGCAGGGCACGCCGGTCATCGTCGTCGCCAGCCGCGGCGGCTCCTACGCGCCGGGCACCCCGCGCGAGGGCTTCGAGTACGTGCGGAACTACCTGGAGGCGGTGCTGGAGCGCACCCTCGGCCTGGACCTCGACTTCATCGTCCCGGAGCTCACCCTGGCCCCCCGCAACCCGGCCATGTCGGAGCTGATCCCCCTGTACGAGGCCTCGCGCAAGCGCGCCTTCGAGGAGGCGGCGGTGAAGGCCAAGGAACTCGCGGAGCGCCTCGCGGCGTGACCCCGGGACCGGATACCGCATGACCCCTGGACCGGACGCCGTGTGACGCCTCACCCCCGGACGTCACACGGCGTTCTCATCACTCCGGTCATCCCGCCGGTCATCCCACCGGCCACCCCTCAGGGTCATCCCTCCCGAGGATGGGCGAACCGGGTCAGCAGATCCCTCAGTTGCTCGGGCTCACCGGGCCCCAGTTCCGCGACCAGGTTCCCGGCCGACGGCTCCGCCGCCACATGGGCCGCGTCGAAGAGCTCCAGCCCCTGGGGCGTGATCTCCACCGCCCGCACCCGCCGGTCCCCCGGCACGGCCTTGCGTACGGCCAGCCCCTTGCGCTCCAGGTCGTCCACGACCCGCATGATCCCGGCCTTGTCCGTGCCCGTCGCCGCCGCGAGGTCGCGCTGCACCGTGGGCCCGTGGTTGACCAGCACGATCAGCACGGAGAAGTGGCGCAGCTCGATGCCGAGCGGCCGCAGCGCCTCCGTCATCACCGTCTGCGCCCGCCAGTGCGCCCGGCGCAGCAGCAGCCCGAGCGCGAAGGGCGACACGTCACCGGGGCCGTCGGTCGCCCGCGAGGCGGTGGGTGCGTGCGGAGGGTCGGCGGTCATGCGGCCAGATTACCGCCATCCAGTCATTCGATACGGTATCGATTGAAACCAAATGTACGGTTCGGGGTCGACGCGTCCCGGCCGATGTCCCCCCTGTCTCCGCCTTGTCCCCGCACAGGCCTGTCACCCCGTCTCGAACACGTGCATCATTGCCCAGTTGTTTGCCCTTGATGCTGACGAGGTGAGCGGTGCGCGCGCGAAGAAGCGGGAAGTGTACGGCGGCCATGACCGGCACCCTCGGAGTCATCGCCCTCGCGGTCGCCGCCTGTGGCCCCACCCCGCACGACGACGCCGAGTCGGACCGGCACACCCCCGTCCGGGTGGCCGACGCCCCCGCCCAGCTCCCCGTCCCGCACGGCGAGGGCAGCAGGACCCCCTCCGACTTCAACGGTGACGGGCACCGCGACCTGGTCCTCAACGACCTGGTCAAGGCCCAGGCCCACGCCGACGACGCGGGCATCGGCATCGTCTACGGCGGCGAGCGCGGACTGACCCCGGGCGCACGGCAGTTGCTCAGCCCGCAGCGCCAGGCGGCCCCGACCAAGGGCCGGCTCCCGGCCGTCTTCGACGCGGAGGCGACCTGCGACCTGGACGGCGACGGCTTCACCGACCTGGTCGTCTCCACCGACCCGCCCTTCGACGGCCAGGGCCGGCCGCCGGTGCCGTTGCAGATCCTCTACGGCTCCCCCAGCGGCCTCACCGGCAAGGCGGTCAAGCTCACGATCCCGGCCCGCGCCCGCTTCGGCAACGACTGGCCCGACCAGCCGGTGTGCGGCGACTTCGACGGCGACGACGCGCAGGACCTGGTCGTCCACGCGTCGGGCGGCCGACTGAGCTTCCTGCGGGGCCCGTTCACCCGCAAGGGCACCCCGCGCACCGCCCCCGCCGCCATCCAGGGCCCCGGCAACGCCCCCACGGGCCCGGCGGCCGACGTCAACGACGACGGATACGACGACCTGGTGGTCCGTACGGCGGAAGGCACCGGCCAGTCGGCAGTCGTCCTCGGCGGCCCGACCGGCCCCACCCGCACGGGAGTCACCCTCCCCTCCGGCATCGACGTGGCCCTCGGCACCTTCGGCAAGGGCAAGGCGGCCCTCGACGCGGCGATCGGCACCATGGGCGGAACGTCACTGCGCTACGACCTCCCCGCCGCCACCGCACGTGGCACCCTCGCCACCCCCGGCTCGGTACTCGACGCCGCCGACTTCGACGGCGACGGGCTGAGCGAACTCGTGACCAGCGGCTCGCAGTTGCGCGTCCTCCGCGGCCGTACGGCAGGACTGGCGACGGCGGGCATGGTGACCGTACGGCCACCCGCCCAGGGCACCACACGTGTCGTGACGGTCGGCGACTTCGACGGGGACGGGCGGGCGGACCTGGTGGTGCGGACGTATGCCGGTGAGACGAAGGACACCGTGGCCGTGTACCCGGGCGTGAAGAAGGGGCTGGTGGCGGCGGAGCCGTCGGTGCGGTTCTCCAGCTCGGAGTTCCTGGCGCGGTAGCCCCCGTGGAGGCGCCGGTCAGTCGGCGACGCGCGCCCCGATCGCCCGGGCGCGGCGGCGGGCTTCGGGGCTGAGGCCCTTGCGGCGGGGGGAGGTGCGGTGGTTGTACGCGGTGGGCTGGGCGAGGTAGCCGAGGCCGCGGAGGCCGGGCTTGGCCACCACGCAGGCGAAGCGGGGGTCGCCCGCGTACCAGAGTTCGTCGTCGTAGTCCTTCAACGCCTCGCGGCTCCAGGTCCGGAACAGCCCGGCAGCCAGCTTCAGTGACACCGTCTTTTCCGGGTGGTCGGGGTCGGGCAGCACGAAGACCGCCTTGCCCCTGTCGATACGGACCGCACCAGGCTGCTGACGCCAGGGGTAGACGGCGAGGACGCGCCGCATCCGCATGCCCTGGGCGAGGCTGCCGAGGGCCCGCACCTCCAGGACCGTGAGGACGAGCAGCACGAGCACCATGGGCACTACGGCCGCCACCGGCAACTGCACGACCGTGACGTACAGCGCGGCCCACCAAAGGGCCATCCAGCCAAGGGTCTTGGCCAGGTTCCACGCGGTCCGGCGGCGTAGTGCGGTGCGCGTGCCCGGTGTGTCCCACGCAACCGGCCCGTCGAAAGCCTGCTCGTCGAGGTTCATGGTCATGTGTCCGTCCCGGGTCAGCCGAAGTCGGAGGCGATGTCGCGCGCGATGCCACCCGGGCCCTCGGGCCCGCCACCTCGTGCGGCGCGTTCGATCTCCGGCATCGGATCGTGGAAGGACACCGTGTGCGCGATGCCCGCCATCATGTCGCGGTAGTGCTTGCGGGAACCCACGGCCGTGCTGCTCAGCGTCAGCACGCCCAACTGCGTACCCGAGGGGGCCGGGACGTAGAGGGTGCACTGGTAGAGGTCCTGGCCGGGCAGGCCTTCCAGGTCGGGCGTGGTGATCAGGGTGTCGGAGATCGACGCCGGGCGCCCGCCCGGGAGCGTCAACAGCTCGACGTTCTCGGCGCTTTCGCGCAGTGAGACCGCGCGCACCGCCGTGATCTTGGTGGGCGCCCAGTCGATGTCCCTGAGCGCCACCGTGAAGACGGACATGGCGGAAGTGCCGTTGTCCGCGATGTGCATGCCGAGGGAGCAGGCGATGACGCCCTCGGCCCGCATGCGGGCTGCCATGAACCGGACGTCGCGCAGGGCACCCGTGTACCGGTCGCGCTGGTCCTCGGGGGCCAGTCCGAGGACCAGTTCCAGTGCCTGATCGAGGTACGCCTCCTGCTCCGAGCCCGGTTCGGGGTCGAGGGCGTCGATGGGGACGTTGAGGTACCCGGCCGGCAGCGCGTACCAGATCTTCGAGCTGGGGTCCCGGGCCGAGTCGTCGATGACCAGGCGCAGTGGCGGCCGCTCGGCGGCTTCCTGTGTCATCGCAACACCCTCGCGACGTTGCCGATGACCGCGGCGGCACCGGGGCCGTCGAACAGACCCGCGCGGGCCGCGTCGACCCCGGTGGCGGTGTTCTTGCCTGCGTCGCTCTTCAGGGCGTCGATGTTCTCGGCGGCCAGCCCGTAGCCGGCCGTGACGACACCCGCGACCGGCGAGACGTAGTCCATGCCCACCCGGACTGCCTGGCTGCCGCCCGCCGCGTGCGCCACCAGGTCTCCGACGGGGTTGTAGGAACCCGCGGTCGCGATCCGCCCGGCGGCCTTGACGGTGTCGTCGGCGAAACGGCCCAGGAACTGCCCGGCGCTCACCGCTTCGGACGCGAACCGCGTCGACTGGATCGCACCGTTGAGGCCGCGCGTCACGGCTCCCACTCCCGGCACCGCGCCGAGGGCGTCACCGACGAGCCCCACGGAGTTCTCCCAGAAGTCGGCGTCGAACTCGCCCTTGGTGAACCCGTCCGCGAGCGAGGCCCGCACCTTGGGGTCGGCGAGCCGGGAGCCCATCGTCGCCAGGCTCAGCGCACCGGCGGCGAGCAGCATCGCGATCCCGAACGGCCCGGTGCACAGCAGCGCCAGCAATCCCGCCACCGCCGCCAGCACACTCAGGATGTTCGTGAGGTTGTCACCGATCCAGCTGAGCGCCTTGCTCAGCCACCCCGGCTCCTCGGGCGCCAGATCCTTCGTGGCGTCCTTGAGCTTCTTCGCGATCTCCCGCGCCTCGTCCTCGTGCGTCCCCTCCAGCTCGCGCGCCTTGCGCATCACCCCGTCCAGGGCGCCCTGCGCGTTGTTGACGGCGGTGACGGCGTCGTTGAGCCGGGTCTGGGCCGCGTTCAGGCGGGCCTGCCGGACTGGAGCTCGGGGCCCTCTTCGAAGGTCTGCCCCGCGAGCTTGAGGTCCGGGTCCTGCTTGGCCGTCTCGTGCCGCGAGTTGGCCGTCTTGAGGTCGCCCTTGTGGTCGCCCGCCTCGATGTCGTACTTGTGCGCCAGCTCCATGCGGCTGGTCAGGCCGCCGTGCCACGCGCCGAGGTGACCGGCGGCCTGGGTCAGGGACTTGTGGGCGTCCTTCATGTACTTCGGCAGATCGCCGTCGAGGGCCTCGCGGAAGCCCACGGCCGCGTCGCCCTCCCAGAAGCTGGACTCGCCGAGCAGCTTGTCGATCTTCTGGTACGCCGTCTGCAGTGCGCTCGCCGAATTGACGAGCTGGGTGCGGAGCTTGTCGACCTCGCCGGCTGGCCCGGCACCGGGTTCCACCCGAGGTGCACATACGGATTCTGTGCCACCGTGATCACTTCCCCGCGGCAGCGGCGCGCCTGAAGCTCTCCTCCAGGGAGGTCTCCACTTCGCGGTAGTTGTCCGCGTTCTTCTGGAGCCCCTCGGTGAGCTTGCCGATGCGCTCCTTGATCTGCTCGTTGCCGTACTTCCAGCGCTCCTGGAACGCGTCGCACGCCTCGTCCAGCTCCGGTGTCCCGATCTGGTCGGACCGCACGTGCTGGAGAGCGGTCCGCACCTGCTCAAGGGAGTCGTGGGCGCTGTTGAGGTCCTTCGTGAACGCGGCAAGCTGATCAATATCGGTTTTGAAGTGGCCCCCCATGGATCCTCCCCGTTCGCACTTCGCGGCCGCATCGGCAAAAGACCCGTCGGCGGCCGACAGCCGAGTGGGCCCGATCATGCCATGGAAGGGTAAAAAGACCGCTCGGGGGTCACAGAATCCACACGAACCCGACGTCCCTCGACTTGCGGCCGGTCGAAACGCGCTCGCGCGGTGGTTCACGAGGAAGTACAACGAACGTCATGAGCTGGGTTGCCAATGTGATGATCTCGGCCGATGGCGCCGACCAGCCCCACGTCGAAGCCCTGAGTGACTGGCTGCGCGACGAGGCCCCGCTGCGCGGACAGCCGGACCATTCCGGCGTCGAATGCAGGGTGTGGGCAGGCGCTCTGAACCATTGCGATCTTGATGCGCTCCGGCAGCGGGTCGCCGAGTCGCCGTGGCGGGAGCCCAATATCGTGCAGCTCCTCGTCATGGACCAGGAGGAGTCGTTCTTCCGGCTGTGGATGATCCGAGGCGGCGAGCTGAGGCAGTTCGCGCCCCTGGAACCGTCCGAAAAGGACGCGGGCTTCTATCTGACCTGAACCGACCCGACCACCACCGCGGCGCGGGAACATTCCGATCGGACGCCTCGTTGACCTCAGGCCGACCACCCCGCGAGCCGAGGAGTGCCTTGCCCGATACGTCGTCCAACGCCACCACCCTGCCCCCGCTCCCGCCGCTTGCCACCCAGGCCGAGCACCTGATCTCACTCGGGGTGCACGAGCTCGCGGGGCTCCCCGCCGACGAACTGCGCGCTTTCGCGCAGGCCGCCGAGAGTGGGGACGGTGAGAGCGGGAACAGCAACGCCCTGCTCGCCGTCCACCCGGACCGCGTCCCCGCGTCCGCCCTCGCGCCGCTGCTCCGTCGCGACGACAAGCCCGGCTTCGTCGTCGTCGACATGCCCGACGTCGACGACTTCGCCCCCGACACCGTCGAGTTGCCCGACGCGCCCCTCTACATCGTCACCGGCGTCGACCGCGGCGACCGTATGGCCAACTGGAGCCCGGAAGAGGCCCTGCCGGCCCTGACCAAGGAGGACCGCACACCCCTGCTGCTCACCGAGGGCATCCACTGGGTGCTCCAGCAGCCGGCGGCCCTCGAACGCAACCGCTGCTTCATGACGATCGGCTCCCGCTTGCGGAAAGCGAACGGCACGCCGGACGCCCGCACCCCGGCGATCTGGATCAGCAACGGCACGGGACGCGACGGCCGCGAGCGGCGCGACGCCCCGAAGGTGGGCTGGTGCTGGTGGGGCAACCGCCACACGTGGCTGGGCTTCGCGTCCGCCACGGGGCGCGTGCGCCAAGGCCTGTCCGAAGGGCCTTCTTCGCCCGTCAACATGCCCGTCTCTGACGGGAGATGAGCGCCACAGCCCCCTGCTATGGTGCGCCGATGTCATCGATCAAGCAGTTCCAAGTCACCTTCGACTGCGCGGAACCCGAGCGCGTCGCTCGCTTCTGGTGCGAGGTGTTGGGGTACGTCGTGCCGCCGCCACCCCAGGGGTTCGCCACTTGGGGCGACTTCGATCGGTCGCTGCCGCCTGAGGATCAGGGCGCGTGGTTCGCCTGCTCCGATCCCTCAGGTGTCGGCCCGCGGCTGTTCTTCCAGCGCGTTCCCGAAGGCAAGGTCGTCAAGAACCGGGTGCACCTCGATGTGCGGGCCGGCACCGGACTCGTGGGGGAAGAGCGCCTGGCCACGCTCGAGGCCGAATGCACGCGACTGGTCGCGCTCGGCGCGGTACGCGTGCGACTACTGCCTGCCGATGAGGACAACGAGTCGTGCATCGTGATGCAGGACGTCGAGGGCAACGAGTTCTGTCTCGACTGAGCGCCCGCACATCCTCAACAGAAGCCTCCGCAGCCCCGAAAATTTCCCGAACTCACGTACAACCCTTCCGCCCCACCGTGGGTCTCCTGATCGCCGACCCCACGGGTGAACCCGAGGACAACTCCCGGAGAACACCCGAGGTCGCACCCCACCGACTGCGGATGCCGGCCAGGCATCCCCCGCATGCAGCAGGAGAACCGCATGCACAAGCACCACCTCCGCCGCCCGGCACGACTCGCCCTCGCGACGGCCACCGCGGCCGCGCTGACGGGCGGGCTGCTCACGCTGGCCACGGCCACGTCGGCCACCGCCGCCGACTCCGCCCAGGTCCCGTACGCCGACTTCAACGGCGACGGGATCGGGGACGTCGTCGCCTCCGCGCACGGCGCCTATGTGAGCGGACACCAGGGCGCCGGTCAGATCGTCGTGCTCTACGGCACCGCCACCGGCGTATCGTCCGCGAAGCGCACCACCATCAGCCAGAACACCACCGGCAGCCCCGGCACCGCCGAGGCGGGCGACGGCTTCGGCGCCGAGTCCGCGTACGCCGACTTCAACGGCGACGGATACGACGACCTCGCCGTCTCCGCCCCGTGGGAGAAGGTCGGCACCGACACCAACGGCGGTGGTGTCGCCGTCCTGTGGGGCTCGGCGAGCGGCCTCACCGGCAAGGGCGTCTCCGTCGCGGACCCGGCCCCGTCCTCGCACGACTACTGGGGCAAGGACCTGGCGGCCGGCGACTTCGACGGTGACGGCAAGGCCGACCTCGCCGTCGGCAACTCGTCCAACACCATCCATGTCTTCAAGGGCGGCTTCAGCTCCACCGGTACTCCCGGCGGCCGCTACACCATCAAGCCGCCCATCCAGAACGGCTCCAACGACTACCCGTACGGCCCGATGAGCCTCACCGCCGGTGACGTCAACGGCGACAAGCGGACCGACCTCATCGTCGACGGGTACGAGACCCAGACCGACTACGGCTGGAACACCAACTACTACGTGCCGGGTACCGCGAGCGGCCTCAGCGCCGGCTCCGCCAAGGCCCTCAAGCCCGGCATCATCACCGCGATCGGCGACATCAACGGCGACGGCTACGGCGACATCGTCAGCGGCGCCGGCTGGGACAGCACCATCGAGGACGGCACCCCCGTCCCGGACGCCGCCGACGGCGGCAAGGTGAACATCACGTACGGCTCCGCCTCCGGTCCCGCCGGCACCGCCGGCATCACCCAGAACAGCGGGAACGTCCCCGGCACCTCGGAGAAGGGCGACGGCTTCGGCTGGGAGCTCGACCTCGGTGACATCAACGGCGACGGTTACCAGGACCTCGTCGTCGCCTCCCCGAACGAGGACATCAACGGCGCGGCCAACACCGGCCAGGTCACCGTCCTGTACGGCTCCGCGAACGGCATCGACACCATGGCCGGCGTCCAGGGCCTCGCCCAGAGCACCGCGGGCGTCCCCGGCAACGACGAGAAGAACGACCTCTTCGGCGCCGACGTCAAGCTCGACGACGTCACCGGCGACGGCAAGGCGGACCTGGTGATCGGCTCGTACGAGAACGCCGGTAACGGCGGTCTGACCTACCTGCCCTCCAACGGCACGAAGATCACCACGTCCGGTTCGCGCGCTGTCGCCCCGAGCACCTCGGGCCTGTCGACGAGCGGATCCCCGGCGTTCGGTGCCGTCTTCGCGGACTGAGGTCGTAGGCGTACGGCCGCAAGTCGCCGTACGGCACCGCCAGGCCGCCGCAACTCCTGAACGGCCGGGCCCGCCCTCGCGGGCCCGGCCTTCTTTCCTTCCCTCGCCCTCGCCGCGGCCATCACAGCCGCCGCGCTCACCTGCGGGGCGCAGCGTCGGCTCTCCTGGGATGGGGAGCCGCCCCCGGAATCCGCCCCCCGGGGATTCCCCTGAGCGGCTCCCTGAGCCGAGCCGCGGCTCCCCTTAGGGGATGTCACAGCTCGGCCGCAAAGCCGGGCCGTAAGCGCAGGGCCCGACACGCGAATCTCCGGGACCAGGTACGTTCGAAGACGTGGCTGGATTCAGGATCGGACGGGGCAGCCGGAACAACGGCACCCCGCAAACGCGCCCCCAACAACCTCCGTACGGGCAGCAGGCGCCCCAGGGGCCGTCGTACGGCTATCCTCCGCCGCCGCAGCAGCCGTACGGCGGCTCGGGCGGCGGTGGAGGCGGCTGGCCGCAGGCGAACGGCGGCGGCCAAGGCGGTTACGGCCCCGGCGGTCACCGTGCGCACGGCGGTCAGGGTGGTCACGGCGAGCCGGAGTACTTCGGCGACGGCGGCTACCCTCACGGCCCGGGCGGCACCCCGGACCCGTACGCGGCGAACAACCCGGGCCACACCCAGGCGTTCTCGGTCGGCGACGACCCGTACACCCAGGGCGAGACCTACCACGCGGGCGCGGCCCCGGCCGCCCCGGTCGGCCCCCGCCTGCACTGGAAGGCCCTGCTGCGGGGCATCGTCCTCTCACCCGGCCAGACATTCCTGCAGATGCGGGACTACACGATGTGGGGCACCGCCCTCGTCGTGACCTTCCTCTACGGCCTGCTCGCGGTCTTCGGCTTCGACGGCGCCCGGAACGACGCGATCAACGCGACCCTCTCCAACGCGGTCCCGATCGTCCTGACGACGGCCGTGGCGATGGTCCTGTCGTCCTTCGTCCTGGGCGTGGTCACCCACACCCTGGCCCGCCAGCTGGGCGGCGACGGCGCCTGGCAGCCCACGGTCGGCCTCTCCATGCTGATCATGTCCCTCACGGACGCCCCCCGCCTGGTCTTCGCGATGTTCGCCGGCGGTGACGCGACGTTCGTGCAGGCGCTCGGCTGGGCGACCTGGGTGGCGGCGGGCGCGCTCCTCACCCTGATGGTGTCCAAGTCCCACGACCTGCCGTGGCCGAAGGCGCTGGGCGCGAGCGCGATCCAGCTGATCGCCCTGCTGTCGATCGTGAAGCTCGGCACGTTCTAGAACGGCCTGGAACGGCATGAGAAGGGCCCCCGGCGTCACGCCGGGGGCCCTTCCGCTGCCCGCTTCCGGCCCTTCCGCTGCCCGCTTCCCTTTGCGCTTCCGGCGTTGAAACTTTGTGTGCAGATGTGTTGACCCCTGTTCGGATCTTCTTCTAGTTTGCGGGAGCCATCAGCCGCCGGTCTGCGTCTGCGAGGTTTTCGCACGCAACTGCTCAGAAGGGCACGCCATGCCACGAAAGAACCATCGCCGGACAGCTTGCTTCGCCGCGTTGCTGGCCTGCGCCACGGCATTCGGGGGCGCACTCGCCTCCCCCGCATCCGCGTCCCCCGCCTCCGGCAAGGCAGCCGTGCCCCCCGTAAGCGATTTCCACGGCGTCAACTGGGCCGACCCGCGCGACAACTACGCCGATGACGCGGTCGTACCGTCGGGCCTGTCCGCCACGGACAGTTACGCCACCACCTATGCCAAGTCCACGGCGATCATCGGCGGGTTCGCCAAGCTGGGCGCCAACACCGTACGGCTGCCCGTCAACCCCACCTCCGTCAACGGCCCCTTCTGGAAGTCGTACCGGGGAGCGATCGACGCCGCCACCGCCAAGGGGTTCAAGGTCATCCTGGGCTACTGGGAGGCCGACAACGCCAAGGACGGCAAGATCGACGACCAGGCCGCCTACGACCAGATGTGGGCGCGGATCACCTCCGCCTACGCCCGCAACTCCAAGGTGTACTTCGAGCCGATGAACGAGCCGTTCGGCTACACCTCCCAGGAGTGGCGCGACATCGCCGCCCGCTGGGTGACGGTCCACCGCTTCGTGCCGCGCGACCGGATCCTCATCGGCGGCGTCAAGTACAGCGAGGACGTCAAGCCCGTGTGCGCCGACAGCCGGCTGAACGGCACCCGGCTGGCCCTGCACAACTACGGCTTCTGGCACACCGACTGGACCAGCGCCGACCAGTGGAAGCAGGACTTCAAGGCGCGTATCGGCGACTGCGCCTCGCGCACCATCCTGGACGAGTTCGGCGCCACCATGACCTCCGGCCTGAACTACACCGGGCCGGTCAACGGCTCCAGCGAGATCGCCTACATCCAGGCGGCGACCGACACCATCCGTGAACTGGGCCTCGGCTCGGTCTACTGGCCCGGCCTGCGCAGCGGGGACACCTACTCCCTCACCACCCTCCAGGGCACGGGCACCGACCTCAGCCTCCAGCTGAACAACCAGAGCGGGCTGGACCGCCTGCACTGGGCCTGGCGGCAGTAAACGGCGGGACGCTCCTAGGAGCGCCCTCGTGGTCGAACCACGGGGGCGCTCCGGCGCGTGGGCACGGCCGGGACGGCGGGACCTACCCGGACGCCGACGCCATCTACAGCGGCGCGTGGCAGGGGGCCCTGTTCGTCCTCACCCACCACCCCGCCGACGCGCAGCCCGCCGCGGGCGTGACCGCCGGGAGGCCGCCGCCGGCAAGAACCTCGAGATCTTCTCCCCGACGGCTCCCCCGTACAGCGGTACCGCCCGGTCAGTACGGGATGACTGATCCGGAGGTCAGCGGCCGCATCGCCCGCAGGTCAGACGGCTTCCTTGTTCGGCTTGGCCGCGTCTCCGGCCCTGTGGACCGGAGGCAGCACACTCCACGGGAAGTTGATCCACTCGTCGGTGCGCTTCCACACGTACTCGCACTTCACGAGGGAGTGGGACTTCTCATAGACGACGGCAGACCGCACCTCGGCGACATGCTCGACGCAGAAGTCGTGGACGAGCTTCAGCGTCTTGCCGGTGTCGGCGACGTCGTCGGCGATCAGCACCTTCTTGTCGGTGAAGTCGATCGCGTTGGGAACGGGAGCCAGCATGACGGGCATGTCGAGGGTGGTCCCCACGCCCGTATAGAACTCGACGTTGACGAGATGCAGGTTCTTGCAGTCAAGGGCGTAGGCGAGCCCCCCGGCGACGAACACGCCGCCGCGGGCGATGCTGAGCACGATGTCCGGCTGGAACCCGTCGTCGGCGATAGTCTGCGCGAGCTCACGGACGGCGACGCCGAACCGCTCGTAGGTCAGATTCTCCCGTACGCCCGTGTACTCGCCCATATCACCGCTCACCTCGCCGCTCCACTCGTCGCTCTCGCCGCCGCTCATGCCTCGGCTCACACCTGAGTCCGATGGAAGTTCTTGAAGGACCGCGAGGCGGTGGGGCCGCGCTGCCCCTGGTACCGGGACCCGTACCGCTCGCTCCCGTACGGGAACTCGGCGGGCGAGCTGAGCCGGAACATGCACAGCTGGCCGATCTTCATGCCGGGCCAGAGCTTGATCGGGAGCGTGGCGAGGTTGGACAGCTCAAGGGTCACGTGCCCGCTGAACCCGGGGTCGATGAACCCGGCGGTGGAGTGGGTGACGAGCCCGAGCCGCCCGAGCGAGGACTTCCCCTCAAGCCGCGAGGCAAGATCATCGGGAAGCGTGATGACCTCGTACGTGGAGGCCAGCACGAACTCCCCGGGGTGCAGGATGAACGGCTCATCCCCCTCGGGCTCCACGAGCCGCGTGAGATCCGCCTGCTCGACGGAGGGGTCGATGTGCGGGTACCGGTGGTTCTCGAACACCCGGAAGTAACGGTCCAGCCGCACATCGATGCTCGAGGGCTGCACCATGGATTCGTCGTAGGGATCGATCCGTACCCGCCCGGCGTCGATCTCGGCCCGGATGTCCTTGTCTGAGAGAAGCACGCCCCGAGGATACGCAAGGCGCGCGGAACGACCACAATCACGGCCTTCCGCGCGCCCGGCGCTGCACTTGCTGTGACGGCTGTTACTACTGCTGCCGCTTGCTACTACTGGTACTGGTACCGCTACCGCTACCGCTACCGCTACTGCTACTACCGCTTCTGCAACGCCACGGGAACCACACTGCGGAGCCGGGCACACCGGGGACACCGGAGGAGCCGGCCGGGGCCGAGTCGCTCGGCCTGCTGCATCGGGAACGAAGCGGTGCTGAACACGTGCCCATCGGCACAGCGGACGACGGTGCGCTCCATCAAGTCCTAGAGTCCCTTCCCCAAGAGCCGCGTCTGGCTACTGCCTGCCTGACGACGAGAGGCCACATTACGGGATCAAAGGGACGGCCCTCCAGGCGGCACTCCGACCCCGCCCTGACCCTCTCCCACCCCTCCACCGTACGCCCCAACTCCGGTGCACCGCAGTCACATCCGCCCCCTGAAACGCCCTCAGGCCCCACGGCGTCAGCGCCGGGGGCCGGTGATGAGGTACAGTGACCAGGCGATCGGACACCGGCTCCGGATGATCACGGAACGGGCGTCTTACGCGGGTGTAGTTTAATGGTAGAACATCAGCTTCCCAAGCTGAGAGCGCGAGTTCGATTCTCGTCACCCGCTCCATGGAGAAGGCCCAGGTCATCGACCCGGGCCTTTCTGCTGTACTCGGCGATCACTCGCCGCGTGCCAGATTCGTGCCAGAAGGCTGATCGGGCTCCTTCTCCCTGGCCGCAGCCCGAGCCTTCCGCACGGTCGCATCCAGCCCGGCGGCAACCTCCTTCTGCCGCTCGTCGTCGGAGTGCTGGTAGATCAGCGCCGCCTTCTCCGAGGACTGCCCGGCACGCACCATGGTGTCTTTGAGCGTGGCACCGGAGCGTGAACCGCTCCGGGTCTGATGGAGGCTCGATTCCCTGAGAGGATCGAGTCATGGCACGTCCGTCCCCCTATCCGCCCGAGCTTCGTGAGCGCGCGGTTCGCATGGTCGCGGAGATCCGTCCCAACTACCCGACCGAGTGGGCCGCGATGAAGGGAGTCGCTTCCAAGCTGGGATCGGTGCGGCTGAGACGGTGCGGACCTGGGCCCGCAAGGTCGAAGTCGACGGCGGTCAGCGGCCCGGCGTCACGTCGGAGGAGGCCGCGGAGATCAGGCGGCTGCGGGCCGAGAACGCCGAGCTGCGGCGGGCCAACGAGATCTTGAAAGCGGCCTCGGCCTTCTTCGCGGCCGAGCTCGACCGGCCGTCGAAACGCTCGTAGCGTTCATCGGCACACATCGCCAGGTGTTCGGAGTCGAGCCGATCTGCCGTGTCCTGCCTCGATCGGCACCGTCGGCGACGCCCTGGACAACGCGCTCATGGAATCTCAGATCGGCCTCTACAAGACGGAGCTGATCAAACCCCGCAAGCCCTGACGCGGCCTTGCCGACGTCGAACTCGCCACCGCGGAATGGGTCGACTGGTTCAACAACCAGCGCCTCCACACAGCGATCGGAGACATCCCGCCCTACGAGCACGAGACCAACTACTACGCTCAACACCAGCCCCAACCGGCGGCTGGAGTCAACGCATAGAGCCTCCACCGATCCCGGAGCGGTTCACCCGAACTCGGCGGTGCTCGGCGTTGTCTTCTTCCTCCCCAGCCAGCAGGGCCCGGCCGGGGCGTTTGCGGTGCGGGACGGCAAGGCGCGTGTTGATGTACGCGCCGTCTCCCAGCACCGTGGCGCCCTCGCACTGCTCGGGCAGGCCGGAGTCCCGCCAGGCCTTCGCATCCGCGGTGGTGCCGGGGACCGGCCGGGCGGCGGCGATCACGAGTTTCGTGTCAGCATCGATGATGACCTGCACGTTTGCCGAGATCCGGGAGTTGCGGCTTGAGGCACCGACCTTACGGCGCGGACCGGGATCAGGGTGCCGTCCACGATCCACAGCCGATCCACCGCGTCGGCGGGCCGACATGCGGGTTCGATGGCCAGAAGCGGCCGCAGCCGCTGGATGACCCGGCACACCGTTGCCGGCGAGCAGCCGAACAGCGGCGCGAGCTGCCGCATGGTGAGGTTCGTGCGGTAGTAGACGGCCACCAGCAGAACCCGGTCCGCCAGTGGCAGGCACCACGACCGCCACCGGGACCGTTCCCGCCCCGTTCCCGCACCACCCTCAACAGCCGTTCGAACTGCCGCATCCGCAGCCCCGTGAACGTCTCCTCCCCCACACACCGGCTCAGCCCTCAACACCCCACCCATACAAGAGAAATGCCCTAATCACAGCCTTCTGCAACACGCTTTAGCTTGACTCTGTCGGGGATCTTGGAGTTTGCCGGTGCGGCAGCATGGCCAACGGGCATGCTCGGGTAGTTCCGTTGACCGATGCAGTAGTTGTCGAGGTGCCCGTTGTCCCTCCGCCCGCGTTCCGGTGAGCAGGTTCCGCCTCTGACTGCACAGGTCGCGCGGGCGAGCAACCCGGGTGGTACGACGGCGATATGGGTGCGCGACCGGCTGGACGGGCTGTGGTGCGACGAGGACTTCGCCGACTGGTACCCACGAGACGGGCGGCCGGGTCTCTCGCCTGCTCAACTGGCCACCGTCTGTGTGCTGCAGTTTCTGCTCGGCCTCTCGGACCGGCAGGCCGCCGAGGCGGTTCGCTGCCGCATCGACTTCAAGTACGCCATGGCCATGGAGCTGGACGATCCCGGCTTCCACCACAGCGTGCTGGCCGACTTCCGCGACCGTCTCGCCGAGGGGGATCGTGCTGACCGCCTCCTCGACCTCGCGCTGGCCCGCCTCAAAGAGGCCGGCCTGGTGCGCGAGCGCACCACACAGCGCACCGACTCCACCCACGTTCTGGCCGCGGTGCGCGACCTGACCCGCCTGGAACTGATCACCGAGGCCGTCCGCGCCGCACTCGAAGAAGTCGCCAGCACCTTCCCTCACCTGCTCGACGACTTGGTCGATGAGGACTGGGGGCGCCGCTACGGCCGACCGGTCCGCCTGGGCAAGAACCCCACCAAGCCCAAAACCAGAATCCTCGCCACCGGAAACGACGCCGTCCGGCTCCTGGAACACCTCCACCAGCACGGAACAGACCGGACATCCGGTCCCCGCATCCAGGCCCTGCGCCAGATCATGGTGCAGAACTACCACCATGACGCCGCAGGACACCTGCGCTGGCGCACCGCCGAGACGGAAGGCGAGCCCGGGCTGCCGCCCTCGTCCCGGGCGATCGTCTCTCCCTACGACACCTCGGCCCGCTATGCACGGCACGGTCACATCATCAGCTGGAAGAGGTTCACCGCTCACCTGACCGAGACCTCTGCTCCCGACGGCCCCAACGTGATCACGGACGTGGCCACCACCGCGGCCACCACCCACGACAGCCAGGTCCTGCCCGGCATCCACCCCCGCCTCGCCCGCCGCGGACTGCTGCCCGCCGAGCACCTGGTCGACGCCGGCTACACCTCCCTGCCCCACCTCGAACAAGCCACCCGTGAACACCAGGTCACCGTCTCCGGACCGCTCCGGAGCAACCCCACCCGCCAACACCGCCAAAACGAGGGCTTCGCCAGGGACGACTTCCACATCGACTACGACCGCCAACAGGTCACCTGCCCCCAGGGCCAGGTCAGCCAGGGCTGGCACGGCCCCTACCCGACCTCCTCACCCACCGCGGCCCCGCTGATCGTGGCCAGGTTCACCAAGAGCCAATGCCGCCCCTGCCCTGCCCGCACCCAGTGCACCAGCACCGCCGACAACGCCCGCACCGTGGGATTTCCCCCACGAGAACTCCGCGACCTGCAACTCCGCGTCCGCACCGAGCAGCAGACGCCCGAGTGGAAGACCCGCTACGCGGTCCGCTCCGGAGTGGAGGGCACGGTCAACGAGTTCGCCCACGGACACGGCATGCGCCACTGCCGCTACCGAGGACAGGGAAAGGCCCACATCCAGCACGTCCTGACGGCCATCGCAGTCAACATCGAGCGCCTCAGCGGACTGCCGCCGACCGAAGAAGCACCCACGCCCCGCCGGCCGACTGCCTTCCAGAACTACCTCGACCAGCGCGAGATACCCCGGCCGAAGTCCTGGCGAACCCTTGGCAGATGACCTCGCCAACTCCAAGATCCCCGACAGAGTCAAGTTAGTACTGCAACGGTCTTTGCCGTGACTGCTGGCCAGTTCAGTCGTTGGTGTTGTTATGGGTGGGGACCTTGCTGGTGTCAGGTTGTGGGCGGGGGAACTGGGTGCTCTGCATGAGCGGTTCGTGCACCGGTTCAACCGGGAGGAGCCGCGTCAGTCGGCGCTGGCTTACATGCGTGGGCTGGTTGCGCCGCTGGAGCGGAAGAACGGCTGGACGCTGGCGGAGGAGGCCGGGCATACGGGTCCCGATCGCATCCACCGGCTGCTGAACCGGATCGAGTGGGACGCCGACGAGGTCCTGGACGACGTACGCGACTACGTCGTGGAACACCTCGCAGACCGCGAGGCCGTCCTGATCGTCGATGACACCGGCTTTCTGAAGAAGGGCGTCCGTTCGGCCGGGGTGCAAAGGCAGTACTCCGGAACGGCCGGCCGCACCGAGAACTGCCAGATCGGTGTGTTCCTCGCCTACGCCACCGGCCGTGGACGCACTCTGATCGACCGCCGTCTGTATCTGCCCACCTCCTGGACGGATGACCGGGAACGGTGCCGGCGGGCGGGCATCGACGACAGTGTCGCCTTCGAGACGAAGGTGGCCATGGCCAAGGCGATGGTCCGCCGGGCCATCGCCGACCGTATCCCGTTCGGCTGGGTGACGGCGGACGCCGCCTACGGCTTCAGCAAGGGCTGGCGGTTCGAGCTGGAACAGGCGGATGTCTTCCACGTCATGGCCACCACCCGGCACGACACCGTCGTCACCCGCTGGTCCATCGACCACCCCGTCCACGACCTGTTTCCCGGCCTGCCGCGGCAGAAATGGAAACGCCGTTCCTGCGGTGAAGGAGCCCACGGCCGGCGGATCTTCGACTGGGCCCGCGTCGAGGTGCGGCCCTGGCACCGCGAGGACCGCCGGCACTGGGTCCTCGCCCGCCGCAGCGTGAGCAGGCCCGAGGAGATCTCCTACTACATCGCCTACTGTCCCGCCGACACGACGCTGGACGAGCTGATCCGCATCGCGGGCAGCCGATGGGCAGTCGAGGAATGCTTCCAGACCGCGAAGCAGGAGTGCGGCCTGGACGACTACCAGGTCCGCCGCTACCCGGGCTGGCACCGCCACATGACCCTGGCCATGGCCGCCCACGCCTGTCTGACTGTCCTGCGGGCCCGCCAGCTCGACACGGACAAAGCAGAAACGGATCCTCCCAGCTCATCCACCTCAGCCTCGCCGAGATCCGACGCCTGATCACCCGCCTCACCAACCGCCGCCCCACCCCGGCCGACCACATCCTGCACTGGTCAACCTGGCGCCGACGACGCCAGCACCAAGCCCGCATCAGCCACTACAAACGACGCGGACACAGCCCCTGAAAACTGCCCAGCAATCAGAACAAGCACCGTTGCAGTATTAGTGTCCGTCTTCAAAGATCATCCGGTTGGTAGATCATGGTGTTGTGGTACGTCGTCATGAACTCACCGACCAGGAGCGGGAGTTACTCGCTCCGCTGATACCCCGGGCCGCAACGAGCCGACCTCGCATGGAGGACCGGAAGGTCATCAACGGGATGGTCTACAAGATCCGTACCGGAATCTCCTGGCGTGACCTGCCGGAACGCTACGGGCCGTGGAAGACCGCGTACACCCGCTTCCGCCGCTACGCGCTCGACGGCGTCTTCACTCGGGCGCCGCAGCAGATCCAGGCCCATGCGGACGCGGTCGGCGACATCGACTGGCTGGTCCAGATCGACGCCACCGTCGTCCGCCTTGGCACCTTGATCCCCGGGCTGGAAGAGCATCAAATCCCTGGGGAGATCCCCGAGAAGCCCTTACGAGTGAAACTACGGGGCGGGCCCCTCTCCGAGGGTGCGGACCAAGCCGGAACAAAGAACCTTTCGCTCATGGCGGGCCAAGAGGGGTACAGGATCGGCCTGGGGAGTGAGTGTCGCCGACTGGTACGGGTTGCAGCGGCAGCGCGGCAGAGGTCGTCCCGGGATGGGCTTCCGCTCCGGTGACGCCTGCTCGTCGGACGGTACGCCGCAATAGCCGTTCCACGGCGCGGTAGAAGCGGTCCGGCAGGAATACGGCGTCGGCGACGATCATTGCGCCGGAGAACAGCGGCAGTCCCATGAGCACCGCGATGTTCACGTGCATGCCCAGCAAAAGGATCAAGACAGGGTATTTGAGTCTGCTGAAGAGGACGAAGGGAAAGGCGACCTGCACCAGCACCGTCGTATAGCCGACGACGGTGAGCAGTACGTGGTGACCGTCGAGCATTTGGGACAACTCGGGCCAGGGGCGGAACAAGTCGATGTTCAGGACGTAGTGGAGGGCGGTGCCGTCGGCCCACTTGTAACCCTGCACCTTGTACATGCCCGCGCATCCGTAGAGGAAGCAGACCTGGACGGCGATGACGAACATGCCGCAGTTGTGCAGCACGGTGGTCAAGATGGAGCGCGCATCGCCGAGTTGGTGCCGGAGACCGCTCCCGCGGGGATCTGCCATCCTGCCGGTCGCAGCCTTGCACCGGGCCCTGCGCGCGTCGAGGGACCAGCGACGACCACACGCGGTGAAGACTAGATAGACGGCCATGAGGACCATGAGGTTGTCCCCGCCGTCCGCCATATAAATCGCCCTGCCATGGAACGACACAACCACGACCGTGAACAGCACGGACACCGCACGCGTGCGCCAGCCCAGCACGAACAGCGCACACGTGATAAGAGCAACGGCGTAGCAAACCTCGAAGTATGTCTGGCTGTCGGACAGGAGAAGGACGCTGGCCCATCCGGTCTGGTCGTACATAAGCCGGGCTAGTTCGGGTGTCCATGGCGAACCGGGGCCCCACATGTCGTCGCGGTGGGGAAACTCGCGGAGCAGGAAGACGAGGTAAAGCAGCCCGTACCCGATGCGTAGCATCGCTGCCGCGTACAGGGAGACAGGCCGCTCAGTCAGGAGGACGAGGAAAGCGTGGATCCGATCCAACCCGCGCTGGAGCAGGTGCCCGGCCGCCTGCTTCGTGGTTACTCGGGGCGCTGTTGCCGCCATGGTCGGTGCCTTCTCACTCCGCTTCATGGGAATCCACCTTCCACCAGGGCAGGTACCGGATCACGGCCGGCGCAGGTGCCGCGGCGGCCGGACGGGAGCCATCCGCCGAGCGCGGAGCGACGATGGGCAGCGTGGTCACCCGTAGCTGGATGAAGTCGAAGGTGCCGCCCCGTTGAGCCGTGACGCGGTCCACTGCGATGTTGCGGAGATACTTCTGAATCAGAAGAGCCCGATCCGAGTATGGCTGGTCGTCGCTGCCGTGCGTTTTGAGGTAGGAATTCCACGCCTGGCGCAGCATGTTCTGTGCCGTATGGCTGGGAAAGACGTGGTGCTTGACGGCGGAATCATCCATGGAGCTCAGATCGATCCAGCCGCTCACTCGCCTGGAACCGTTCGGCGCTGTGTACCCGACCTTCGCCGAGATCTGCCGGTTGACGGATTGCGGATCCGGGGCGAATAGCCGCCAGTTCTGCGAAAACAAAGGCCGGACCCACGCGTTGATCTGCTGGTCGTAGGCTTTGGAAATGGCGTTCGAGGGCGCCACGTACAGAAACACCAGGACAAGATGGACCAGGGTCACTGCGAGGCAAAAGGCAACCACGACTCCCGTTCCAGCGATCAGTAGGCGGTGTGGCCCTGTATTTTCACGAGTGCTACGCAGTCCACCGTTCTGCGCTGCAGGCTCAGCGCCAACCTGCTGTGAATCCATCGTATTTGTCGACTCAACACCGATCAGCACGACCCCACCCACCCGGTCCTTCCCATTGCGACTGCTTGCACCTGCTTCTACTGATTCCGCGGGTGGCGCACGACGGCATCGACGACGATCCGCTGCACGCCACCCCCTTACTCACGTTGAGGGCGACCAAGTTGCGTGCACTCCGCCAAGGGGATCCAGCGCGACTTGTCACTCCCGCCGAATTACAGGGAACTCACTTAGTGGTGAGTGTGCATCTTGTGCCACGGGGGTTTGAACCCGTAGTAGTGGGGCTTGCCAGGCTTGCCAGGGTGGTGGTCACCAGGACCACCTGTGTCATGCCCTGTGTCGTGGCCTGTCGTCGCGGCGGCGTCATCGCCAGTGGTCACAGCGGCGGCGTCATCACCCGTCGTGGTCACAGCGGCGGCGTCATCACCCGTCGTCACAGCGGCGGCGTCATCACCCGTCGTCACAGCGGCGGCGTCATCACCCGTCGTGGTCACAGCGGCGGCGTCATCACCCGTCGTCACAGCGGCGGCGTCATCACCCGTCGTCACAGCGGCGGCGTCATCACCCGTCGTGGTCACAGCGGCGGCGTCATCACCCGTCGTCACAGCGGCGGCGTCATCACCCGTCGTCACAGCGGCGGCGTCATCACCCGTCGTCACAGCGGCGGCGTCATCACCCGTCGTCACAGCGGCGGCGTCATCACCCGTCGTCACAGCGGCGGCGTCATCACCCGTCGTGGTCGTGCCGCCCTCACATAGCGGTCGGGTGATCACGTTGCTGTCCAGCGTCACGGCGCCGTTGCGGGCCAACGCACGGCCCTCGATGCTCGTCCCCGTAGTGACACTGATAGAGGTCAAGGCCATGATGGTGCCCACGAAGTCGGAGTTGGTTCCGAGGGTGGCCGAGCTCCCGATCTGCCAGAACACATTGCACGGCGAGGCACCATTGATGAGGGAAACCTGGCTGGCGGATGCCGTCGTCAGCGTCGAACCGACCTGGAACACCCAGACGGCGTCGGGGTCGCCCTCAGCATCCAGGGTGAGCGTGCCAGTAATAGCGGCACTGACAGGGGCGTTGTATACGCCTGGAGTCAGCGTCCGACCACCGAGTTCCACGGGAGGATCGTCGGGGAACGTTACATCCGGTGCTTGCCCGGCCGCATCGTTGTACGCAGTGGTCAGGTCACTCTGCGCTTGAGCAGCCACAGCATCCGTGACATGCGTAGCCCCGTTGACAATTCCGGGAGGGAATCCGGTGACGGCCGACCCCGGACTCACTCCGAGATCTCCGTTGATCACCGTGGGGCCGGTGTTGGTGACCGCGGAGCCACCCAGTACAGCAAAGCTTTCCGCCGTTCCCAGTTCCACTGCCGTTGCAACGGCAGCTGCCCGTGTAGGTGTGACGGCCACAACGACCAACGCAACCAGCAGGGTTAGTACCCCCGCGATCCAGGCCGTCATTGTGCTCCGATGCGACGCATCGGAAATACTCAGTCTCATCGAGGGGTCAACTCCCGTGGGGTGGTGACATCCGGCGTTCCTCGTCAACGGAATCGCCTCTTCTGTGGGCGGATCTTACGCAGGCGTCCACCGCAAGCGATGATTCATCGGGTGATGTTGCCGGAGTTGCTCAATGCGAGTTAAGGAAGGTATGCAAATATTGGGCCGAATGGCTTCCTTTGCAGCGAGCCACTCCGGATTCGATTTCGCCTCCCGTCACTCCGGAAGATGGCACTTGCCCTCACAGGAAGCAGCAGTCTTCCTCGCCTGGGAGGCACTTTCCATGAAATTGAAACAGATGGCAGCGCAATTCCCCCGGATGGCGGCTCGCCCACGCATCCGCACACTCGGCTCCGAATTCCGGAACACGGATAGAGGTGTCCCGTTACCGGTGGGGCGGTGGGTGCGTTGGCTGGCATCTCAGCGGATGATCCGGAGTGGATCGAACTCTTCTCCTGGCTGACCGAGGTACAGTTCGCCAGGCTGGTGGCGTCGGCGCGGCGCCGCGGCGGCGAGATCCAGCGGCCACCCCTGGCGACGGCTCCTGGCCGACCGTGTGTTGTCGGTAGCGACGTACTGGCGAACCGATATCACGTTGCGACAGGTGGCACCGCTGGCGGGATCTCGAAGTCCGCGGCCGACCGCATCCTCGATCATCTGGCACCGCTGGTGGCCATCTCGCCGGCCCTCCGGACACGCAAGGGCACCGTCTACATTGTCGCCGGCGTATCAATTCGCTGAGCCGGTCCTGTAACGGGCTCGCTCACCTCCAAGACACCGCCTTTTTGCTAGCTGAAGCGGCTCAGCTTGAAATTTAACCTTTGCGAGCTTTGATCCGGTTGCGTTCGGTGATGCTCTCGGGGCGTTTGGTGGTCTTGCCGACGTCGTAGCGGGTGGCGGGACGTCGGTTCTTCGAACCAACTGGCCTGCCTGGTCCAGGTGTTGATGGTTTCGGTGCGCGGGCGGGATTGTGCAGGTGCGGGCGGATGTTCCTGAACCCGCGGCGGACGCGGGCCGGGGTGAGCCGTGCGGGCTCGGCCGGTTTCTCCCAGGGACGGCGCAGGTCTGCGGCGGCTTCGCGGGTGAGGCGGAGCTGGGTGTGGGCAGCGATCACGATCCAGGTCCACCGGTCGGCGGCCTGGGGCGTGCGGATTTTGGGGCGAGTCCAGCCGAGCGTCTGCTTGGCGAAGCGGAAGGTGCGCCAGGTCGAAGCGGCGGAGGAATGCCTGCCAGCGTAGGTCGACGTCCTTGCTGGTCATGCCCGTGCGGGAGGACCAGAGCCAGACGGGCAGGGGGTCCTGGCCGCCGGGCAGGTGGTCGACCTGGAGGCGGATCACCGTGCCCTCGATGACGGGAAGCTCGTCGGTGGTCAATCCACGCGGAGCGGGTGGTCAGCTTCGGGTGGAGACGGTCGAACGCCAGGGTCTGCACGGTGCCGTAGCGGTCGGTCACGGTCGTGGTCGCCACGTCCGGTTCGCCCCAGGTATCCGGGCGGGCGAAGCGGAACTCCTTGCCGTGTTTCGGCGGGCGTCCGCCCTGGCGGGGCTGGGTCCAGGTGTCAGGCACGGGTCGGCGCATCACGCGGTCGGCACGGTGCGTCGGCGACGGCGTCCGGCACGCTGAAGCTGACCGGTGGTGCCGCGGTGAGACGCGACCATGGCGGGTCCGACGGCATCGGTGACCTGCTCACGCTCACGTCCCAGGGCGCACTCTCCTTCCATCGCGGCGACGGCGCCGGGAAGTTCTCGACCAAGACCTCGGCTTCGGGATGGCCAGCCTCGATCACGGTGGTGCCGTTCGGAGACCTGAACGGTGACCGCTGCAATGACGTGCTCGTGCGGTTCAGCAGCGGTGCACTGCGGGCGTACCGCCCGGGGTGCGGCAAAGCCCTGACGACATCCACGCCGTACACCACACTGGGCACTTCGGGCTGGAACCAGTACAACGTGCTGACCTCACCGGGCGACATCACCGGTGATGGCCGGGCGGACCTGATCGCCCGCCAGGCGTCCACCGGTGACCTCTACCTGTACAAGGCCACAAGCAGCGGAAAGCTCTCGGCGCGAGTGAAGATCTTCTCCAAGTGGTCCGGTTACAAGAAGATCATCGGGGTCGGCGACCTCAACGGTGACGGGTACGGAGACCTGCTGGCGCAGGACACGTCGAACAGGCTGTGGCGGTATGTGGGCACGGCGACCGGCGGGTTCAGGGCGCGGGTCAAAGTGGCCGACAACTGGGGTGCCTCCTACAACGTCGTGGTGGGCGTCGGCGACATCACCGGGGACGGGAGGGCGGGCCTCGTCTCCCGCGACACCTCCGGCAAGCTGTGGCGCAACAACGGCGACAGCAAGGGCTCCTTCGGTCCTCGCGGCGGGATAGCCATTGGGTGGCAGGGCTACAAGGCCCTGTACTGAGCCGCTGACAGGTCGCGGCCGAGGGAGTGACAAGCCCTTGACCACAGCGTCCGCGAGCTCACCGAGGCCGAGGCGTGGGCTCGTGATGTGCTGTCCGCGCGAAGCCTTCCGGTCTCAGCCACTCCGCAGATGACACTCGTGTGCAGTCGCACCGGCTCCGCTCACTCGCCCCGCGCGTCGACCAGCCCGGGAGGGCAGAGAAGGCGAGACAGGCGCTTCACTCATTCACCCTGCGGGATCGTGCCCATAACGTGCCCTTCAGAGCGGAGCACCACGGTCAACAGCGGTGCCACCAAGCGCTCACGCCTGCGGCGGTACAACGAATCCGTGCAGATCAGCAGCCATGTGGGTGCGCCTAAGCGCCGTCGCTTCCCAAGCTGAGAGCGCGAGTTCGATTCTCGTCACCCGCTCCATGACTAAGGCCCAGGTCAGCGACCTGGGCCCTTTTGTTGTCCGTGGTGATCAGTTGTCGTGTGCCAGATTCATGCCAGATGGTTGATCGTCGGGGGCGGGTGTCTTCGGTTCTGTCACGGCAGCAGCTTCCTGCGCTTGCTCCCGCGCCTTGCGTACGGTCGCGTCGAGACTGGCTGCAACTTCCTGCTGTCGGTCGTCGTCGGAGTGCTGAAAGATCAGCGCGGCCTTCTCGGAGGACTGGCCGGCGCGGACCATCGTGTCCTTGGGCGTGGCACCCGAGCGCGTCGACAGCGTGTGGCCGGAAGGGGGCCCTTCTCGCCGGGGAAGACCAGCCCGTCAGGTCCCTTGCCCGCAAATGGCTCCATGCGGATGCGCAGCTCCGGGCGCAAGAACTCGGGAAGGTGATTGGTCCGAGTACCGGCTTCAGTCTTGGTGTCGCCGGGGGCGCGGCGACCGTTCGTACGCTCCGGCTCGGCGAGGCGAACCGTGATCTTCAGTCGGTCGACGTTGATGTCCCGGCGGCGGAGGCCCGCAAGTTCCTCAGGGCAGAGAGGACCGTAGGCGCCGAGGTGGACCATGAGGCGCCAGCGGGGGCCGAGCTGGTCGGCGAGGGCGTCGACCTGGGCCACGGTGGCGTTGCGGCGTTCGGCCGCCTTCTCCTTTCCGGCGCCCTTGATCCGGC
The DNA here is from genome assembly GCF_041261225.1 of Streptomyces sp. V4I8. Taxonomy (GTDB): domain Bacteria; phylum Actinomycetota; class Actinomycetes; order Streptomycetales; family Streptomycetaceae; genus Streptomyces. Next base: position 5,528,810 of record NZ_JBGCCN010000001.1, on the reverse strand, counting down.
ACGGGTTGCGTTTGATCAAGTCGTCGTCCACGGCCGTCTCCATGATGCCTTTCAGGAGTCGGTACGCCGTGGCGGTCGTGGTCTTGGCGCCGGTCGTGCGGAGACGTTCGGCACGCCATTCACGCACCCGGGGTGCGGTGATCTCGTTGAGGTCTGACTGGCCGAAGGCCGAAAGGATGTGGTCGTCGAGGAGGTGGTGGTGGTGCAGGTCCTCACTCAGGACGGGGAGCTCGCTCTTCCACCCACTTCTCCGCGCACACCTTGAAGTTGACCGATCCTGCCTCGGGGTCTCGCCACGCGCCCCGCCTGATCTCTGTCTGCTTCTCGGCGAGTCAGTCGTCAGTGTCTGCCGTGGTGGCGAAGGTCTCCGGGGTAGGGCGCATGACGCCGTCCGGCCCCGGACGGCGCGCCTGGTAGCGGCCGGACAGGAGCCGTCTGATCGCGCCGAAAGGGCGGCGCCTGCCCTTGCCGTTGGCCCATCAGGCAGCCTTCCTGTAGCTCGGGCAAGGCCGCCTCAGCGGCTGAGCCGGCCGTCGACGCGCTCAAGCAGGCCCTTGCGGCCGCCTGGGGAGAGCCATCCCTCGTCCCCGCCCCCTGAACCACGATCCCCTCGACGATCTCGGACGACCTGGGGGGGTAACGGGCCGGCCGCCCGGGACCGCTCGAGTACTCGTCATGGCCAGACGTTGGCCTGTGCCCGGAAAGTGTCGGGATCGCTCTCCACAGGTAGTACGCACAGCAAATGACCGCCAGGTACTCGTAGCACGCGGCACTCCTGCCACTGCGAAACTTGCTCGGCGCCCAGGGCGATCAAGCGCGCGGTCTCCGATTCGACGTCGTCGGTCTCGATGTCGAGGTGGATACGGGGTGCGTCGTCGACCGCCTGGACTGCGGTGATCAAGCCTGGCAGGGCCTGGTGGAGGGTGGTGAACTGCGGTGCCGGTGCAATCCGGCCGCCCCGGTGATGCGGTGACGGCGATGCACAGAAGCCGCGTATACGCCGTACTGATCGACACACCCGAAGCCGAGGCCGCCCGGCCCGTAGTAGGCGTCGGGGCCGTGCTTGCGGGTGTAGTGGCGGCAACTGCTGTTCGACGGCGTCATCTTCAGCCCGCTGGGGCTGGCCCAGTCCGACCTGGGCGAGCGCGACGCGAACCTCCCGCTGGTCGTGCTCGGAGAGCGGGTGAGCGACGGCGGTTTCGACCACATCGGCATCGACGACGTCACCGCCTCCCGGGAGGCCACCGAGCATCTGCTCGGCCTCGGCCGGCGCCGCGTCGCCGCGATCGGCGACCAGCCCTACCGCACCGGTGAGGCGGCCCAACTGCACACCCAGGGCTACCGGTTGGCCCACGAGCGGGCCGGCATACCCGTCCGCGAAGAACTCGTCATCTCCACCCCGCGCTTCAACCGCTCCGACGGCGCCACCGCCATGGCCCACCTGCTCGACCTGGACGAACCGCCCGACGCGGTCTTCTGCTACAGCGACCTGGTGGCCCTGGGCGCCCTGCACACGCTGGCCTCCCGCGGACTGCGCGTCCCCGAAGACGTCGCCGTCGTCGGCTACGACGACATCGAGGACGCCCGCTATTCGAACCCGCCCGTCACGACGGTCTCGCCGGACAAGAAGATGATCGCCGAGACGGCGGTGGAGCGACTGCTCAAGCGGATCGGCAGCTCAACCCCCGTCCCCGGCATGGAGATCCGTGCCCCGCACCGGCTCATCCCGCGGGCGAGCACCATGGGGCGGCAGGCTACGGGCGCGGCTGACGGAGCGTGAGTGTCGGGAGCCGCCGCAGGTGTCGCCGACGACGGCCAGGCCGGGCAGCTCGGCGGCGATGGCGCAGGCTCACCGACGGCCTCAGGGGCAACGACGAGGACACGGTCTGCGAGGCGGTGAACACCGCCCTCTCCGACAATCCCGCCGCAGGCTGCGCCGTCGGCGTCGATGGTTCGGTCCTGTCGGCCTGATGCGTCAGCAGGACCTCGACTCGATGCCCGCCCCGACACCCGGACTGACGCGACGGACGTTGTTCGGCCGCCGCTTGAACCTCCTCCGTGTGCTCCTGCAATGGCGTCCCTCCAGCCAGTTCTCGCTGCCGGGCGGATGGTGAAGTAGGTACTGCTGAAAGGGGTGTTCGCCCATACGAGCGCCGCTATGGCGGCGACCAGTAGGACCAGGCCGCCCACCGTCTCGGTACGCAGGGCCCTGGCCACAGCCTGCCGTTCGGGCCAGGAAAGAAGACCGAGGAACGGGGTACGGGGCGGGTTGGCGGCCAAGGCGGCGAACCTCCGGGGTGTCGGCAAAGGGCACACGGCCCTGCGGACGCCGACCAGACTTCCCGGCACACCCCGCGCCATCTTGACGCGTTCTTTACACCCTATCCGTGGCCGGACCGTGCCGCCCAGTCGGCCCTGTGCGTGGTACGTCAGTCAGCGCAACGTCAGGCGCCGTTACGCAGCGCAACGAGAACCTCGGTCGCGCCTCCACCGCCTACGGGAGGTGAGCAGGCCGGCCTCCTTGAGCGTCTCAGCGGTGTTCGGGGTTGGCCGCGTCGGCACGGCAACCCGCGTCCCATTCGGAGCGCTGGTTGCCGTGGGCGGGGACGCCGCCCGAGCGCTTGAGCAGGGCCGCCAAGTGCATCAGGTTCCAGGTCATGAAGGCGGTGTTGCGGTTGGTGAAGTCGTTGGCCGGGCCGCCCGATTCGGGGTCGAGGTACGAGGGTCCGGGGCCGGCCGCGCCGATCCAGCCGGCGTCGGCCTGGGGCGGGATCGTGTAGCCGAGGTGCTGGAGGCTGTAGAGGACGTTCATCGCGCAGTGCTTCACACCGTCCTCGTTTCCGGTGATCAGACAGCCTCCGACGCGGCCGTAGTAGGCGTACTGGCCCTGGGAGTTGAGCAGCGAGGAGCAGGCGTAGAGCCGCTCGATGACCTTCTTGGTGACGGAGCTGTTGTCGCCCAGCCAGATCGGGCCGGCCAGGATCAGGATGTCCGCCGCCATCACCTGCTCGTACAGCGCGGGCCACTCGTCGGCCGCGAAGCCGTGCTCGGTCATGTCCGGATACACGCCGGGGGCGATGTCGTGGTCGACGGCCCGGATCTCGGATGTGGTGACCCCGCGCTCCATCATGACCGCCGCGCTCTTGTCGATCAGTCCCTGGGTGTGGCTGAGCTGCGGGGACGGCTTGAGCGTGCAGTTGATGAACAGGGCGGTGAGGTCGTCGAAGCGGTAGGAGTCGTGCGAGGAGGGGGCAGGCGACGTTGCCATGACGGTCTCCCTGGGCGGCGGGGGCGGGGCGCGTACGGCAGCGTCTCGCGAAGGTACCGTTTTGTCCTCTTCCGACGCGCCTTCGACGTCTTACGGAGTGATGACGTGCCGGGCCGGTCACGGGGGCGCGGCAGCGTCGCGGATCTAGCGTGGCCGTATGCGTGTACTGGTCACCGGCGGTGCCGGGTTCATCGGGTCCCATGTCGTCGAGGCGCTCGCGGCCCACGGGCACGAGCCCGTCGTGTACGACGTCCGGGCGGATCCCGGCGCCGATGTGCGCGACCAGGCGGCGGTCGCCCGCGCGCTGGCCGGCGTCGACGTCGTCTGCCACCAGGCGGCGATGGTCGGGCTCGGCAACGGGGTCACCGACGCGGCGGAGTACGTCTCGCGCAACGACCTCGGCACCGCCGTGCTGCTCGCCGCGATGGCCGACGCCGGGGTACGGCGTCTCGTGCTGGCCGGGTCGATGGTCGTGTACGGGGAGGGGCGGTACGAGTGTGGGCGGCACGGGGTGGTGCGGCCGGGGCCGCGGACGGTCGCCGATCTGGACGCGGGGCGGTTCGAGCCGCCGTGCCCGGTGTGCGGGGAGGCACTGGCTCCCGGCTGGTCGGGGAGGACGCGCCGGTCGATCCGCGGAACGTGTACGCCACGACCAAGCTCGCGCAGGAGCACCTGGCCGCCGCCTGGGCCCGGTCGACGGGCTGCTCGGCGGTGTCGCTGCGCTACCACAACGTGTACGGGCCCCGGATGCCCCGCGACACCCCGTACGCCGGGGTCGCCTCCTTCTTCCGGTCCGCACTCGCCCGGGGCGAGGCGCCGCGTGTCTTCGAGGACGGCCGTCAGCGGCGGGACTTCGTGCATGTGCGGGACGTCGCCGCCGCCAACGTGGCCGCGCTGGAGGCGGCCGAGGCGCCGAGCGGGGCACTGACGGCGTACAACACGGGCAGCGGTGAGCCGCACACCGTGGGCGAGATGGCGCGGGCGCTCGCGGACGCATGCGGGGGACCCGAGCCCGTCGTCACCGGCGAATACCGGCTCGGGGACGTCCGGCACATCACCGCGGACTCCGCACGGCTGCGAGCCGAGTTCGACTGGAAGCCCCAGGTCGGTTTCGAGGAGGGCATGGCGGAGTTCGCGCATGCCGGGATGCGGTGGGCGTAGGACCCGTGGTGCTGCCCGTGTTCAGGAAGCGGCGGCGGGCAGCACCACCTCGAAGCGGCATCCGCCCGGGATGTTGCGTACGGTGGCCCGCCCGTGGTGGGCCTCCACGATGCCCCGCACGATGGCGAGGCCCAGTCCCGCGCCCGCCGGGGGCGTCCGGGCGTGCGTGCCTCGCCAGCCGGTGTCGAAGACCCGCGGCAGATCCTCCTCGGGGATGCCGCCGCAGCCGTCCGTCACGGACACGACCACGCCTTCGGGCGAGCGCTCGGCGGCCACCGCGACCGTACCGTCGGCCGGGGTGCGGCGGATGGCGTTGACCAGCAGGTTGCCCAGGACGCGGCTCATCTCCTTGCCGTCGACCTCGACCGGAACGGCGTCCACGTCGTCGCCGACCAGCCGTACGCCGTGCTCGCGGGCGAGCGGGTCAGCGCCCGCGAGGGCGTCGCCGATCAGGTCGTAGAGCGAGACGCGGGCGTACGACAGCGGCAGCGTGCCCGCGTGGATGCGGGAGAGTTCGAAGAGGTCGCCGACCATGCCGTTGAGGCGTTCGACCTCGGTGCGGATCTGCCTCAGGTAGCGGTCGGGGTCGGCGGCGACCCCGTCCTCCAGCGCCTCGGACATGGCACGCAGGCCGGCCAGCGGGGTGCGCAGGTCATGGGAGATCCAGGCGACCAGTTCACGCCGGGAGGTCTCCAGCGCGCGTTCCCGGTCGCGGGACTCGGCGAGCTTGGCGCTGGTTGCCGCCAACTCCCGGCTGAGTGACTCCAGTTCGGCGGTGGCCGGGCCGTCGGGCGCGGCGAAGTCGCCGCCGTCGCCGAACGAGCGGGCTGCGTCGGCGAGTTCGCGGCTGCGGGCGACGACCCAGCGGCCCAGCAGCAGCGCGGTCGCGAGAGAGACCACGGCCGCCATCGCGACCACGGTCGTCACCACGGTGAGGTCGTGCGGCGACAGGAACATCGCCCAGGCGACGGCGAGCGTGGCGACCACTCCGACCGCTGCGATCACGGTGAGCGACGCGGTGAGCGAACGGCGGCGCAGCAGGCGCAGCGCACCGGCCCCGGCCAGGCCGGTAACGGCGGCACCGGCGAAGGCGTACAAGGCGATGAGGAGGGTGTCGCGCACGGTCAGTCCTCCTCCCCGGGTTAGGTCAAGGCCAACCTGACCGCCTTCTTCCGCGCCGAGGCCGAGCAGGGCGGGGCGGGGCGGGGCGGGGCGGGGCGGGCGATCCCGATCTGCTGGCCCGGCAGCTCAGCCTGGTCTTCGACGGCGCAAGCGCCCGCGCGGGAATTCAGGCCGACAACCTGACCGGGCTCATCGCGCCCACCGTGACCACCCTGCTCGACACGGTAGGCGTGCGCTGACGCATCACCCGTTCAGAACACCCCCTCACCGCCCGGCACCCGAGGGAAGCCCGATGGCCGCAAGCGTGTTGCCGAGCATGCCGCAGGCGAAGAAGCCTGCGGTCTTGTCGGCATCAGCGCCCAGCCGCCGGCGCACGGTTTCCCAGATCCTCATCCAGCCGGCCCGGACGACCTCACCGATCAGGTCATCGCCCTGCGCCTCGTCGGCCGCCACGACGGCGTATCCCTGCATCTGCATCAGGAGCGTTTCGGGGCGCGTCGAGATCAGCTGCGCGTAAGCGCTCGTCATTGCCTGGAGGGCCTGCTCGTCATCCTCCACCCCGTCGGCCGCCCTCTCGAAAGCCAGGCGGGTGTCTTCCATGCTCCGCACCAGAGCGGCGACGAAGATCGCCTTCTTGTCCGGGAAAAGCCGGAAGAGATACGGCTGCGTGACGCCGACCCGCCTGGCAATCACCGCGACAGAGGTGCCGTAGTAGCCCCCGAGTGCGAACTCGGCCACCGCCGCGCGGATGACGCTCTCACGCCTCTCCTGCGCACTGATCCTGCCCATGACGCCATCCCCTGCTTGAACTTGCACATGGAAACCGATCGGTTTACTGTAGTGGAAACCGATCGGTTTCGAGTGAGTGCGGGAGTCCATGATGACGACAGATCGGCCAGTGGCACTCGTGACGGGTGCGTCATCCGGCATCAGGAAGGAACCCGCGCTCGCCCTGGTCGCAGCCGGATTCAACGTGGTCGGCACAAGCCGTGACACCTCACGCGTCACCCCACTCGACGGCGTGACCATCCTCGGCTTCGACGTCGCCAGTGACGCCTCGGTCGCCACAGCGGTCCAGGAGGTGAGCGAGCGGATCGGGCGGATCGACGTCCTGGTCAACAACGCCGGCGTCGGCTCGATGGGTGCGGCCGAGTAAACCTCCGTCGCGCAGGCCCAGGCCGTCTTCGACACCAACGTCTTCGGGGTCATGCGCATGGTGAACGAGGTTCTGCCGCACATGCGCGCTCAGCGACGCGGGCGCGTCATCAACATCTCGTCCGTGCTCGGGTTCCTGCCCCAGCCCTACATGGCCGCCTACGCCGCCGCCAAGCACGCGATCGAGGGCTACACCGAGTCCCTGGACCACGAGGTCCGCGACCACGGCGCTCGGGCGCTCATCGTCCAACCCGCCTACACCAGGACCGGGTTCGAGGCCAACAGCGCGAAGCCCGACACCCTCCTGCACGCGTACGCGAAGCAGCGGCAGACCGTCGACCGCGTGATGGCGGAGGCGGTCAGAGGCGGCGACGCCACCGACGTCGTCGCCCAGGCGATCGTCGCGGCAGCGACCGACACGAAGCCGAAGCCGCGCTACACCGCCGGGGACATGCGCGGGATCGCCGAGGACTTCGCGGCCGTGCTGGGACGCCCGGTCACGTATGTCCCCGAAGACATCGAAACCTGGAACGAGACCTACGTGGACACCAACATGTTTGCCTACCCGCACATCGCGGAGCACCTGAAGACCCTGACCCGGATCATCGGCCGCGGAGGATACGGCGACATCACCGACGAGCTGGAAACCCTGCTCGGACGCCCGCCGAAGACCGTGCGCTGGGCGTTGGAGAACCATCCGCGCATCCGGAAGTTGGCGGCTGCCTGAGCGGTCCGGGCAGAACGGGAACACCAGGGAACACCACACCGCAGCCCGCGGACTGAACACAAGTGGAGGCCACCTCGAACCACGCTCGGCGAACAGCGCCGAGGCGGCCTCCCGCAGTCGCACCCGTCAAGGGCGCGTACCGCGAGGCCGGCCACTCAGCCACTCGGCTAGTCGTTCCTCGTAAAGGTGCCGAGACCGGTCGTGTCGAGGTTCTCGACCCGGACCTTGTCGGCGCGTCCGCCGGGCCCGACGGTGAAGGTCACGCCGGACAGGCCGACGGCCATTTCGCCGGTGGTGCGGTAGCTGAAGGTGTCACCGTCGTAGTGGCTCAAGGAGAACCGTTGCTTCTTGGGCCCAAGTTGCGTGATGAGTTCGTCCCCCTGGGCACTGACGGTCATCGGGCCGTAGTAATCATTGGCGTACGTTCCGGTGTAGGCGCTGTTCGCCTTGGCGGGTGCGGGCGAGGCCGGAGGCTTGCTGTAGTCGACCGGCGACTGTTCCCCCTGCAGGGACTGCTTGAAGATCGGCCCGAGGAACGCCAGCCAGTCGACGGTCGGCCCGCCCGTCTGCGCGGTGTCGAGGAACGTGGAGGCGATCGCCTCGGGCACGCCGATGGGCTCGCCGTTGGTCAGGACGACGATGCCGAGCTTCTCCGAGGGCAACAGCGCGACGTTGGTGGCCGCCCCCAGCGCGAAGCCGCCGGAGTGGCCGAGCTTCAGCCTGCCCTGGTCGTCGTAGCTCACGTTCCAGCCGAGCCCGTAGAACCCGGACCTGCCTGCGGGCGCGTGCGGCGGCTCGGAGACCATGCGCGGCAGGTGGGTCTGCTCCAGCGCGTCGGCGTCGACGACTTGCCGCCCCTCGAATTTGCCGTTGCCCAGTTGCAGGCGCAGCCACTTCGTCATGTCCTGGGCCGTGGAGCTGGCCCCGCCCGCCGGGCTCTGGGCGTCCGCGTCGCGCACATGCTCGGCACGCCAGGTGTCCCCGGTCTTCACATGCAAGGCGGCCTTGTTGTCCGCCTTCTCGTAGTCGGCGAAGGAAGAGCTGGTGGAGTCCATGCCGAGCGGCCGGTACAGCTTCTCCCAGCTGGTCCCCGCTGCTCGCGCGGCAGCGACGCCGGCTTCGGTCAGACCGAAGTTGGTGTACGCGTAGTGGGCACGGAAGGGGGCCGACGGTTCGTAGCGGAGGTGGTCAAGGATGTACGAGCGGTCGTAGCCGAGGTCCTCCAGGAGGTCTCCGGCGTGGTCGGGCAGTCCGCTGCGATGCGAGAACAGGTCGGCCAGCGTGACATGGCGGGTGACCCACGGGTCCTTCAGGGCGAAGCCGGAGCTGTGGTCGACGACCGGGTCGTCCCAGCCGACGGTCTTCTCGCCCACGGCCGCGGCGACCACGGTGGACGCAAGGGGCTTGGAGACCGAGGCGAGCTGGAAGACGGTGTCCGCTCCGACCTCGTCCTTCGTGCCTGCCTTCCGCACGCCGAACCCCTTCGCATACAGCACCTCGTCGTCGTGCACCACGCCCACGGCGACACCGGGCACACCGGTGCGGCGCATGGCATCCCGTACGACGTCGTCCAGCTTGCTCACCGCGGTCTCGACCTCGGCCCGGGTGAGCTGTGGCGGTGGCTGGGCGGGTGGGACGGTGGGCAGCGGCGACGTCGCGACGGCCGCACGGCCGACGGCGGCGGTGGTGGTGTCGGCATCGGACCCGGTACAGCCGACGGCCAGCACCGCTACCAGGCCCAGTGCCGCGGCGGAGCGAAGGGGGCGGGGGCATGCACTGTCGAGTCGGGGCATGTCCTCCATGGAAATCCCGCCCCCGGCTCCTGTCGCGCCTTGGCGGGCCGTCCGGGGGGTCCGGCATAACGCCGTCACGCTCGCCTGTTCAGGCCCAAGGCTGAGTCCCTGTGCACGGTGTCGTGCCCATAGCGTGCCCAAGCGAGCGGATAACCACGGTCAACGGCGGTGGGATCCGACACCACTTTCATCCCAGAGAGAAGGCATCTGCGCAGGTCAGAGCCATAGAGCCCACCACCCGAGCGCCGTCGCTTCCCAAGCTGCGAGCGCGAGTTCGATTCTCGTCACCCGCTCCACGAAGAAGGCCCAGGTCGGAGACCTGGGCCCGTTTGCTGTCCGCTGTGATCACTCGCCGCGTGCCAGATCCGGGCCAGAAGGCTTCTCCCCAGCCTTCCGGGCAGCCTCCTCGCGAGCCTTCCGGACCGTGACGTCGAGGTCGGCTGCGACCTCCTCCTGTCGCTCCTCGTCCGAGTGCTCGTCGAGCACCGTCTGCTGCCGAAGGTGCCCGCGGTCAGCGCCGACGCCATCCACGAGGAGTTCGTGGACGCGCGGGCCGCCGTGTGCACCGCCCGGCTGCTCAGCGGTGCCAGGTGTCCGCCGTGGCATTCTCGGCGGATGTGGCCTTCACAGGCTCGGTGATCTTCACCGGTTCCGTGCCGACCGCGCTGTGCCGCTCCGCCCAGGACTCCAGGGCCGTACGGCAGGCGTGGTCGAGGTGGTGCAGGCCGGACAGGTCCAGCTCGACCGGGCGGTCCTGCGGCAGCGCCTCCAGGCTGTCAAGAATCTTCGGCAGCCGCAGGAAGGTGGCGTTACCCGACAGGTAGACCTGGATCGGACCGGCGCCCTTGTCTATGACCTCCAGCTTGACGTGCGAAGCCTCCCAAGCGGTCTTGACGACCGCCAGTGCCAAACCGATGAGTACGCCTTCGAACATGTTCACGGCGACGATCGAGACAGCCGTGACCACGAGGATGAGTGCCTCGCCCTTGTGGCTACGCCACAGCGCCGCGATCTGACGGAACGGAATCAGCTTCCAGCCCGCGTGCACCAGGATGCCGGCGAGGGCGGGAAGCGGAATCAGGCCCAGGGCCCACGGCATCGCGGCGGCGAACAGCAGCAGCCACACGCCGTGCAGCACACGCGACGCCTTGGTCTTCGCACCCGCGGCCACATTGGCGGAGCTGCGCACGATCACCGCGGTCATCGGCAGCGCGCCGAGCACACCGCACACGGTGTTGCCCGCGCCCTGGGCGATCATCTCCTTGTTGTACTCGGTGCGCGGACCGTCGTGCAGCCGGTCCACGGCCGCCGCGCTGAACAGGCTCTCCGCCGAGGCGATCAGCGCGAACGCGATGATCGTGCCCCAGATGGCCGGGCCGGCCAGCTCGCCGAAGGCTTCGGCTCCGGGCGGCTGGATGACGCCGAGCAGACCATCCACCTGGACGGTCGCGACCGGCAGGCTGAGGGCGAGTGTGGCGAGCGTGGCCAGGACCACCGCCGCGAGGGCGCCGGGCACGGACTGCATGGCCTTCGGCAGCTTCTTCCACAGAACGATGACGGCGATGGTGCCCGCGCCGATCGCGAGAGAGATCAGAGCCTCGGTGCTGCCCACGGCGTGGGCGAACACCCCCGGCAGGCCCACGATCTTGCCGATACCGCTCTCCGGGGCCTTCAGACCCGCCGCCGCGTAGATCTGCCCAGCGATGATCACCAGACCGATGCCGCAGAGCATGCCCTCGACGACGGAGACGGAAATCGCCCGGAACCAGCGGCCGATCTTCAAAATGCCCATGGCGAGCTGGAGGAGACCGGCGAACAGCACGATCACGCCGAGCGTGCCCGCGCCGAACTCGCTGACGGCCTCGAAGACGATCACAGTCATGCCCGCGGCGGGCCCGGACACCTGGAGGCTGCTGCCGGGCATTAGACCGGTGACGAGACCGCCCACGATGCCGGTGATCAGGCCGAGTTCGGCCGGGACACCGGAGGCGACCGCGATACCGACACACAGGGGTACGGCGACGAGGAAGACGACGACGGAGGCAAGGAAGTCCTGCCTCCGGTAAGGGTATTTGGACAGCACGGTCACCAACTCCCCCACAGCATCTCGAAGGTGCCGGATTCTGCGTCCTGCTCCCGGACGATGCCGGTGTGGACCTCGTAGTACCAGCCGTGCAACTGGACTTCACCCGCTTCCAGGCGCTTCTCGACGCACGGGTAGGCACGCAGCCGCTCCAGCTGCGTGAGCACGTGGTTCTGCACGGCCTCGGCGACCGCCGGATCGGTGATGCCGGAGCACTTGGGCTCGTCCGCGGCGTGCACGAGCCGGTCGCGCACGGCCGGTACCGCGGCCAGGTCGTCTCGCCGCACCACCGCGGCGACGGCGCCGCAGTGGGAGTGACCGCACACCGCGACGTGTTTGACGCCGAGCACCTGCACGGCGTACTCGATCGTGGCCTTCTCGCCAGTGGGGGTGGTGGCGGCGTACGGCGGGACGATGTGGCCCGCCGTACGCAGTTCGAAAAGCTCGCCGGGCCGAGCACCGGTGATCAGAGCTGGTACGACCCGGGAGTCGGAGCAGGTGATGAACAGGACCTGGGGGGACTGGCCCTCGGCGAGGCGAGCGCACCCCTCAGGGCGCTGTTCGAATAAGCGAGTGTTGTCGATGAGAGGCTGCATGGTGTGGTGTGACCTCCTGGCGCGCCGTGGGGTACGCGTCGGACTTACCGGGCACGGGGGGTGTGGGTGCTCTACGGCTCAGCAGCGGAAGACCTGCAGAACGGCCGGCCGGCGGGTGGGCTGCCGTCCATCTCGACGTGCCGTGGCGAGGCGGGGCGTGTTCGGTTTGGACGCGGTCGACGTGCACGCCTTCATCAGCGGGCGGTCCGGCGCTTCGAGGACACAACCGACGGCGCGGTGCCGGTCGCTGGTGCGCAGGGAAGCGCGCTTTGGCCTTGACATGACGGACTGTGCGCGCGGATAGGAAAGGCGCTGCGGATTCGAAGCACTGGAGAGCGAACAGAACGGCAGTGAGAGCGAAACCACGGTCCGGAACTTCGCACCTCGGAACATGAACCCCCCTCAAGGCAGCCCATTGCCTTTTGTGTGTGCCAATGGCCGGTCAAAGGCTGGTCAAGAATACGTTAACTGGACAAGGACGTTCGCGGGGTTAACTGAGCGTTTGCGCGCCAAGAGAGCCTGAAAACAGAAGTGGACTTGGCGCGAAGCTGTCACTGCCGCAAAGAAGGGGCAACGTTTATGCCTCCTGAGGCAGCTTTCGCCGGAATCGAACGGCCCGGGTTCGCGTGTTGCGGCCACGCGACTCTCACACCCTCCTCCCTTCATCGGTCTGTTCCTGCCCGTGCGTGGGGGGGTGGCTGATATGGGTAGGAGCCACTCGTCAGCCGCCCGATCGAGCTGGTGGTCAGCGAGCTGGTGACCAACGCATACCACCACGCACCCGGCCCTTGCCTGCTGGACCTGGAGGACAGCGACGGCGCCGTGGAGATCAGCGTGCGGGACACCGATCCGACGCCGCCGCCGGCCTGTCCTGCCGATCCGGGCCGGGTCGGGCGGCACGGCTTGGAGATCACGATGGCGGTGCCGCAGCTTCGAGGTGCGGCGCGAGCCGATGGTCAAGCGCCTCAGGCCGCGATCGTCCTGGCCGATGATCCCGGCGGGGATCCGGCGGCCCGCCCGCTGTGACGGGCAGGGGCGACCCCCGCAGGTCCAGGCCGTCAGTCCATCGCCACGCTGCCGGTTTCGTTACCGGGACGAAGAGTGCTTTCGGTTGGGGTCCAGCCGATAGTCGGGACAGTCGCGGTTTTGACATGCGCCCGGGCCCCACACGGGAACGAATACGCCGAGGCTCTTGTGTCGATGGACTGCGGCCGGCACGGACTTCTTGCACGTCGGGCATACGTACGCTTCAGGCTTGCGCTTCGTTTTGACCATTTTTTTACGATATGCCTGCATTGGCGTGTCGGCTAGTGTCCTGCTTCTGCGAGCACCCGAGCGCGGGCGGGCTCCACCCTCCCCGCCCGGTGACCCGGCTGGAGGCTCAGGGGCATCCGTCACGGGCAGTGCGCTGGGCGTCTCGGGCTGCTCGGTGGCCGCGGAGGCGTCCTGTTCGTCGGTGTGTTGCAGACGGTCTATGGGGGCCGGCCTCTTGAGGCTGAGCACCACGGAACCCGTCAGGACGACGACGATGACCGCGAGGCTGATCGGTGAGGGGATCTCCGGGATACTGGGGCTAATCAGCTTGTGGGATGCCTGGAGGATGAGCTTGACGCCGATGAAGGCGAGGATGATCGCCAGGCCCTTGTTCAGGTAGTGGAAGCGGTCCAGCAGGCCGGCGAGCATGAAGTACAGCGCCCGCAGGCCGAGGATGGCGAACGCATTGCTGGTGTAGACGATGAAGGCGTCGTCGCTGACCGCGAGGACGGCGGGCACGCTGTCGACGGCGAAGATCAGGTCGGCGGCCTCGATCGCCGCGACCACCGCGAGCAACGGGGTCGCTATCCGCTTGCCGGCCTCCCTGACGAAGAACTTCGCCCCGGAATACTCGTCCCGGACCGGGATGATCTTGCGGAGCATCCGCACGGCGAAGCTCTTCCCCGGGTCGAAGCTTTCCTCCTCGTCCTTGAGGAGCTTGTAGGTGCTGTAGAAGAGCACCGCCGCGAAGGCGAACAGCACCGCGGTGAAGCGGCTGACCACGGCCACGCCGAGGGAGAGGAAGATCCCGCGGAAGACCAGTGCGCCGATGACGCCGAAGAACAGCACGCGGTGCTGGTAGGCGCGGGGTACCTTGAAGTACGCGAAGATCACGGCGAAGACGAACAAGTTGTCGACCGAGAGGCTCTTCTCCAGCAGCCACGCCGTCGTGTACTCGGTGCCCGCAGTCGTGCCGAGGACGAGGAAGACGACCGCGCCGAAGATCAGGGCGAGGCTCACCCACAGGCCGCTCCAGGCGGCGGCCTCCTTGAAGCCGATGACGTGCGCGGTGCGGTGGGACAGCAGGTCCACCGTCAGCGACACGACCACCGTCGCGGCGAACGCCCCCCACAGCCAGAGCGGGACCTCAAGCACGGCGAACACCCTCACTATGGCCCGCGCGAATACGCCGGCCCTATACAGGAGTGTCCGGCATTGCGCCCCCGGGGGCATGCGGAGCGGGCGAGGCCGGCCGGAGCCCATGTGATTCCACCGCGTCACCTGACGATGGAGAAGTACCCGTCGTCGTTGGGCCGCAGGTACCACCGCTGGTTGGTGCCGCCGGTGGGCTTCCACTGCTGCAGCTGGAGCCCGACGGTCGACTTGTAGCCGTCGACATCGAGCGCCTTGCCGCTGCTGACGTAGGTCAGTGTGTACGCGCCGCCGGGGGCGGTGTCGATGGTCCACTTGACGTCACGGATCAGGACATGCGGTCCGCAGCGCAGTCGCTGCAACCGCTTCTGAACGAGGTGCGGCCGGGGTGGTTCAGCGTAGCCACTGATCGTCTCAGGATGAGGTTCGTAGACGGCGAAGGCATATGAGGCTGCAGGCCAGTCCGAGCAGGCCCTGATGGAGATCCGCGCGTCGTTCATAGCGGTGCGGAGCCGCTGGAACTGGTGCAGCCAGGCGAAGGCGCGCTCGACCACCCAGCGCACTTTGCGAGAAGTGGCGCGCGGCCGGCGCTGGCAGGTCATCCGCTGGCCATCGACGAAGCCCGACCGTCGGTTGGGTCCCGGACGTGTTTCCGGGCCGCCCCCGGACAGGCCGGGGATGCAACCATTCCCTGCAGAGCTGGAACCCCCGGAAGCCGACCGCGCGATTCAGACCATAGCCACAGGCACCGACAACGGGCCCGCCAGCTGTAGCCAGCCCGGCCGTTCGCTCAGGTCAGCGCCCAAACCTGCGGTGAATGATCGCAGCTTCCCAAGCCGAGAGCCCGAGTTCGATTCTCGTCACCCGCCTGGAGAGGGGACGTGGGAGCGGCCGGAGGTCCCCTGGAGGCCCGGGGCCTGGCAGCATCCGGCCAGTACGCCCGGAGGGCTGAATGCGGCTGCCGGTCACCTGTTTGGCTGCCCGGAGTTGCAAGGAATCCGACGTTTTCCGGAGGGCCCGAGATGGAGAAATACGGCGAGACGCTCTTCGCTCTCGACCAGGACGAGGAGGTACGTCTCCGTCTGCTCGCCGAGGTCTTCGACCCGCTGTGCACGCGCACCCTCGACGCGCTCGGCGTGAGCCGTGATGCCCGTTGTCTGGAGGTGGGGGCTGGTTCCGGATCCGTCGCGCAGTGGCTGTGCGGGCAGGCTCCGGACGGCGAGGTGATCGCCACGGACCTGGATCTGCGCCTGCTGGAGCGCGTGCAGGAGCCCCGGCTGCGCCGGCTGGTGCACGATGTCACCACCGACCCGTTCCCGGACGGCTCCTTCGACGTCATCCACGCCCGGCTGGTGCTCAGCCATCTCCCGCAGCGCGACGACGTCATGCGGCGGATGCTGCGCTGGCTGCGTCCCGGCGGGTTCGTGCTGATCGAGTCGTTCTGCTGGTTCCCCATCGACAGCGCGCCGCATCCGACGTACCGCAAGGTGATGCAGCGCTGGAGCAGCCTCATCTGCGGGACGCTCGGCACGGACAGCTGGTGGGCTCGCAGCCAGCCCGGGTCGTTCCTCGACCACGGCTACCGCGACGTCGGTGCGAATACCGTCACGCAGAATTTGCGCGGTGGGACCCGGCTCGCCGACTTCTGGCGGCTGACCGTGGACATGTCGCGCGAGCAGCTGATCGCGGGCGGCTATGTGACGCCGTACGAACTGGACGAGTTCCACGGCCTGTTGCGCGACGACGGCTTCTGGGATCTGGCACCCGCTCTGGTGCAGTCCTGGGGCCACAAGTAGGGGCGTGTCCATGTCGTCCACCAGCACCGCCGCCGCCCGTCCGGGTGCCGTCGCCGAACCGTCGCCCCGCGTCGGTCTCCTCTCCTTCCTCAACTGCCGTCCGATCCTGTGGGGACTGCGGCAGCTCGGGCTCCTGCCCGGCCTCGACCTGTTGTCGCTCTCCCCCGAGGCGTCCGGTGACCGGCTGATCGCGGGTCAACTCGACCTGGGGCCGATCAGCCTCGCCGAGTACCTGCGGCACACCGACGACCTGCTGCTGCTTCCGGAGCTCGCCATCGCGGCCGACGGGCCCGTCATGTCGTGCCACATCGTTACCCGGGCCCCGCTGCACGAGGTACCCGCGGCCCTGCGCGTGGGGCTGACGTCCACCAGCCGTACGACGGTGCTGCTGGCCCGGTTGCTGCTGGAGGAGCGGCTGGGGCTGACGCCGCGTTACTTCACCGGACCGCCCGAGCCGGCCGCCCTGCTGCGCCGGGGCGACGCGGCGGTCGTCATCGGCGACCCCGCACTGCGCGTCCACTTCGACGGCGTGCCGCAGGACGGCCGCACGATCGTCCACGACACCGCGGAGCTGTGGACCGAGTGGACCGGGCTGCCCATGGTGTTCGCCGTGTGGGCGGTCCGACGGGAGTACGCCGAGCGGGAGCCGCACGCGGCCGCCGCGGTGCACCGGGCGCTGCTGGCCGCCCGCGACTGCGGGTTGGCGCAGCTGCCGCAGGTCGCCGCCCAGGCGGCCCTGACGTCGGACTTCACCTCGGCACAACTGCTGTCGTACTACGAGACCCTGCGCTACGAGCTGACGCGAGACGGTGAGCGCGCCGTCCGCCACTTCGCCGCCCTGGCCGCCCACCGTGGACTGGTTCCCGAGGACTGGGCCGTCCGCCGGTTCGAGGGGGCACGGTGAGCGACGCGCCTGTGGCGGGGGAGCCTGTGTTCGGCGGGAGGCTCCACGCGTCTCCCGGGTCCGCCTCTCGGGGAACACCGGATACGCCGGTCGGGGAAAGGAGTGTGAGGGGCGCCGGGTTCTCGTCGGCCGGCGCGGGCGGCCGTGGTCCCCGGGAATCAGCGGAATCGGCGGAATCGGCGGACGGGGCCCGGCAGCAGGCGGTGGCCTTGTTGTCGCACGTCCTCGATCCCCGGTCGAGGCCGGACCCTTATCCCCTGTACGAGGAGATCCTGGCCGCGGAGCCCGTGTGGGTGCCGGGCCGCCCCGTGGTGGTCTTCGCCTCCCACGAGGCGTGCGAGGCGGTGTTGCGCGACCCGCGGGCCAGTAACGACCGCGGCCACGCCCTGCTGCACGGGTCGCCCGGTGCCGCGGGCGGTGCGGCGCCCGCCCCCGCGGAACTCCCGTCCTTCCTGTTCATGGACCCGCCCCGGCACGGCGCCCTGCGCCGTCTCGCCGCCCCTGGCTTCACTCCCCGGGCCGTGCGGCGGCTGGCGCCGATGATCAGGGAGCTGATCGACGACCTGCTGGACGAGGCGGCGGCCCGGGGGCATCTGGACGGCGTCGCGGACCTCGCGTCGCCGCTGCCGGTGACCGTCATCTGCCGGGTGCTGGGCATCGACACCGGTGAGCGGGAGTGGTACCGCACCCGCTCCTCCCTGCTCGGCCGGGCGGTCGACCCCTACCTGGCGTTCCTCGGGGCACCCGCGCCGGGCCTGGCGGAGCGCCGGCGGGCCGAGGCCGAACTCACGGAGTTCTTCGGGCGGTTGGCGGCCGAGCGGCGGGTCGCGCCACGCGACGACATGGTCTCCCGGCTGCTGGCGGCGGAGATCGACGGCGCACCGCTCACGGACGAGGAGATCGTCACCACCTGCCGACTGCTGCTGAACGCCGGGCACGAGACGACGGTCAGCCTGATCGCCAACGGATTGCTGACCCTGCTCGACCACCCCGGCACCCTGGCCGCGCTGCGCGACGACCCCGTGGCGACGGCACCCGCCGTGGTCGAGGAGCTGCTGCGGCTGCAGCCACCGCTCCAGCTCGTTCACCGGCACGCCCGCGAGGACATGGACGTACGCGGCACCCGCGTTCCACGCGGCACCACCATGGTGTTGCTGCTGGCCGGCGCGAACCGCGACTCCGCCGCGTTCGGCTGCCCGCACCGGTTCGACGCGGTGCGCACCGATGCCTCCCGGCACCTGTCCTTCGGCCTGGGCACGCACTACTGCCTCGGCGCGCCGCTGGGCCGGCTGGAGGCCGAACTGGCCTTCATCCGTTTCGCCCAGCGGGTCGTCGGGCCGGAACTCGCCGACGGACCACCCCGCTACCGCCCGCATGTCGTACTCCGCGGCCCGGCGTCGCTCCCTCTGCGCACCGGGGCGGTCCTCGACCGGACCACCCCTTGGGGCGACACCTCGCCATGAGCAGCCGAACCGGCCCGACGCACAGCCCGGTCGAAGCGCCGCCCCGCCGAGCCTGCACGAGCACCACCCCACCCCGCCGAGCCCACATGAGCACCACCCCGCCGAGCCCACACGAGCACCACCCCGCCGAGCCCACACGAGCACCACCCCGCCGGAGCGCCCCGACACCCTCCCGCCGGAGCGCCCCGACACCCTCCCGCCGGAGCGCCCCGACGCCGCCCCGCCACGGGCCACCACCCCACGACTCACCGGCCGACCGTGGCCCACCGCCGTGCGCTGAGCACGTCGGCCACCGCGCGCCTCATCCGCGCCGCAGTGCCAGTACGGCGTTGTGGCCGCCGAAGCCGAACGAGTTGCTGAGCGCCAGGTCGCCATGGGCGGGCAGCGGGCGGGCGAGGCGCGTGACCACGTCCAGCCGGATCGCGTCGTCGAGGTCGTCGCAGCCGATGGTCGGCGGGATGATCCCGTGGTGCAGGGTGAGTGCCGTGGCCACCGCCTCGACACCGCCCGCGGCGCCCTGAAGGTGCCCGAGGCTCCCCTTGAGTGCGGTGACCGGCACGGGGACGGCGCCGTCCCCGTCGCCGAAGACGGCGCTGAGGGCGGCCGCCTCCGCGAGATCGCCCTCGACGGTCGCGGTGGCGTGCGCGTTGATGTGCATCACGTCGGCGGTACCGGCGTCCGCATTCTCGACCGCGCGCCGCAGGGCGGCCGCCACTCCGCTGCCCGTGGGGTCCGGCGCGGCCATGTGGTGCGCGTCGGCCGACAGCCCCCAGCCGGCGGCCTCGCAGTAGATCCGAGCGCCGCGAGCCAGCGCGTGTTCCTCCGACTCCAGCACCAACAGGCCCGCCCCCTCGCTGTTCACGAAGCCCTCTCGGTCCTTGGCGAAGGGCCGGGACGCGGCCTCGGGGGTGTCGTTGCGGGCGGACAGCGCACGCATCGCGGTGAACGCGGCCATGACCTCGGGCGTCACGGCGGCCTCCGCCCCGCCGGCGAGCACGATGTCGACATGGCCGTACCGGATGCGGTCGATGGCCTGTCCGATGGCCTCGGTACCGGAGGCGCAGGCGCTGACCACGGTGCGGGCCTCCCCGGTGATACGCAGGTCGAGCGAGATCTGGGACGCCGCCTGGGAGGGCACGGTCATGGGCGCGGTGAGCGGCGGAACCGCCCGGACGCCTCTGTCCCGCAGTCGGCGGCCACCCTCCACGAGGACGCCGGCGCCGCCGATGATGGTGCCGACGCAGACGCCGACCCGCTCCGGGTCCAGGCCGTTGTGCCGGGTGCCGCCCACGGCGAACCCCGCGTCCTGCCATGCCTCGCGAGCCGCCGCCACCGCTAACTGGGCGGCTCGGTTCATACGTCGCGCCTGCGGCTTGGGCAACAGCTCGGCGGGGTCCTCGGGGACGGTGCCGGCGATGCGGACCGGATGGTCGGCGTACTCGGGCCCCGTGAGCGGCCGGATGCCCGAGCGGCCGGCGAGCAGCCCTTCCCACAGGGTGGCGCTGCCCACGCCGAGCGGTGTGATCGTGCCCAGTCCGGTGACGACCACCTTGGACATGTCCCTGACATAACTCATGGCAAACGTTTTCCCTTCACTCTGCCGCGACTGCTGCAAGTTCTTCCGACCGCCCGGTTAATCGACTGCGGAGCGGACGGCGTATCCGGCATGCTCACGCCTACAGGGGTCGATGGCGCCTCCGGCTAGTGTTTGATCGTTCGATCACATGGCACGAACGGGGGAGACGTGACGGAGCCTCGCGATTCAGACATATCCGAACCAGCTGAATTCCAGCTGGAATTCGCCGACCTTCCGCACCTGCTGCGCGCCTGGCGCGCCGAGGCGGGCGTGAAGCTTGGGCGCAGCAAGGCGCTGCCGCAAAAAGAGGTCGCCCAGCGGATGGGCGTCAGCGAGCGCTGGTACCGCGCCCTGGAGAGCGGGGCTCAGGTCCCGCTCACCTCGGACACGCTGACCCAGCTCGCGGACGCGCTGGCCCTCGGTCCGGACGAACGTACGGCTCTGTACTGGTACCGGCTGACCGAGGTGTCGGACGAGAGGCAGCCGACGGACGACGGCCGCAGGTTCGGTCGACTGAAGGAGTTCGTCGACGCGCAGACAACGTTTCCCGCCTATCTCATAGACCACGCGTGGAACGTCATCGCCTACAACGCGCTCATGGCCTGGTGGTTTCCCTGGGTCCGTGAGCCGGAAGCCAATCTGATGCGCTGGGTCCTGCAGAACCCGGATTCACGTGTACAGATAGCGGACTGGCAGAAACAGGCTTCGCTGTATCTTGCCCAGTTGAGATTCGCGCTCTTCCGGAATCCGGACGATCCGATACTCAAGGATTTACTGGCGAGTGTCCGACGCGAGCCGGTGTGCCGAGAACTCTGGAACGCCGGGCCACGCATCATCGCGTTCCGGCAGGGCGGACGATTCCGCCTGAAACTCCCCCATGTTTCACAGACCGAGTTGGTTGTCACCGCCCAGGTCCTCCTCCCCGCTTACCGTCCAGGCGCCCGCTTCGTGACTCTGATGCCGGCGTAGCGGCGCCCGCCCCGCGGCCAACTCTACACAGAAAAAGAGGACTGCCAACCGGCAAGTTTTTGCCGCTTGACAAGCCCTGAACGCCCCTTGCAACCTCGTTTAAGGCGCAACCTGAGATCCGTTTGGTTTCAGCCCTCTACGCAGTCGGGGTCTTTACCTCTTATGGGGATCGCGCCTGTGGCGCACGGGGGGTCCGTGCCAGATCCGTAAATTCTTTGCTGCGGAATGGTGACATGGAAAGCCAGATACTCGTCTGCCCGAACGGCACTTCATCCACTCACCGACTCCGACTCCGTGGTGGCCCAGCTGGACGCCCTGCGCCTTCGTACGGTGCGGGAGTTACGGCTCGCGCTGCCCCGTCGCCCTTACGACCGCCGGGTGCGGGAGCGGGCGGCACTGCTCAGCGCCGAGCTGGTGCGTCGTGGGGCGCGGGTGCGCGTCCTGCACCTGGAGGACCTGGCCCGCGATCCGGCCCAGGCCGAGGACCTGCGGCGGATCGCCGCGTCCGGCGCGCAGCTGCGGGCACTGCCGCACCTGCCGGTCTGGATGGCCGTGGCCGACCGGGACCTGGCGATCGTGCCGTCGGATCCCGGGGCGGGCGACTCCTCGGCGACGCTGCTGCGCGGGCGGCTTCTGGTGACGGCCCACCAGACTCTCTTCGACCAGGTGTGGGCTGCTTGTGCGCCGCCGGACCTCCGTGCCGGCACGGCGGGGCCGGACGGGCTGGACGAGCGGGAGCGGGAGGCGCTGGTGCTCCTCGCCGCGGGGCTGACCGACGAGGGCATCTCCCGGCGGACCGGTCTGTCGGTCCGCACGGTCCGCCGGACCATAGCGGGCGTGATGTCCCGGATGGGTGCCCAGAGCCGCTTCCAGGCGGGGGTGGAAGCGGCTCGACGGCAGTGGATCTGACACGGCGGCAGCGGACCCGGCAGCAGCCCTACAGCCCCGTGCGGGCCAGGTCCCCCTCGGCGTAGCGCTCGCCGGCCGGCGGGGTGAGGGCATCGAGCCGGGCCAGCTGCTCGGCCGTGAGGACGACCGCGTCCGCGGCGGCGTTCTCCTCGACGCGGGCCACGCGCCGGGTGCCCGGGATGGGGACGATGTCGTCGCCCTGCGCCAGCAGCCAGGCCAGCGCGATCTGCGCGGAAGTGGCCCCGACGTCCTGGGCCACGGCCTCCACCTCGTCGACGATCCGCAGGTTCGCCTCGAAGTTGCCCTCGGCGAACCGTGGCGTGGTCAGCCGGAAGTCGTCCGGGGCGAACTGCCGGGTGGAACGGATGGCTCCGGTGAGGAATCCCCGGCCGAGCGGCGAGTAGGCGACGAGCCCGATCCCCAGCTCGCGGAAGAGCGGCAGCAGCGTCTCGGCAGGCTCGCGGGACCACAGCGAGTACTCGGTCTGCACCGCCGTCACGGGGTGCACGGCATGGGCGCGCCGGATGGTCTCCGGACCGGCCTCCGACAGTCCGACGTGCCGGACCTTGCCCTCCCGCACCAGCTCGGCGAGTGCGCCCATGGTGTCCTCGATCGGAGTGCCCGGGTCGACGCGGTGCTGGTAGTACAGGTCGATACGGTCGGTCCCCAGACGCCTCAGCGAACCCTCGACCGCCTTGCGCACATTGGCCGGTGAGCTGTCGAGCACATTGGGGCCGGCGCCGTCGTGCGAGACCAGCCCGAACTTGGTGGCGATCACCACCTCGTCGCGCCGTCCGGCGACCGCCCGTCCGACCAGTTCCTCGTTGACGAACGGGCCGTAGATCTCGGCGGTGTCGACGAAGTCGACGCCGAGGTCCCATGCCCGCCGCAGGGTGCGGACGGCTTCCTCCTCGTCGCTGCCCGCTCCCGTGTAGTAGTCGGACATCGACATGGCGCCCAGGCCGATGCGTGATACATCGAGCCCGCCGAGCGAAACACGCTGCACCGAGACCGCACTCCCTTCCTGATCCTCAACACATATCCACCCAATCTTAGTTGGGCGTGTGCACCGAAGCATTCCCAGATTTCCGTCGGGTTACCTCTCGAGAACGAGTCTTCCTGGATTCGGTAAAAGCGCCAAGCCCATGGCAGCAAAAGGCCACGAGGCTGTTGCCGGTCTCAACCCCGGTGTTTGACTCGGATTGGCCCGCCGGTGCGGGCCCCGGAAACATACGGAGACCGTGATGCCGAACATGATGCTCGGCCCGATGCGGGTCGACGGCGCATACGAAGGCGAACAACTCACCCGACGCATGGGTATTGAAATCATCACCTGCGAACCGGGACTTGTGGTGGGCACCATGCCCGTCTCCGGCAATCGCCAGCCGGTGGGAATTCTGCACGGCGGCGCCAACGCCGTGCTCGCCGAGACCCTGGGTTCGCTCGCCGCGTTCCTGCATGCCGGCCCCGGTGGCAACGCGGTGGGCGTCGACCTGTCCTGTACCCACCACCGCTGGGTTTCCTCGGGGACCGTCACCGGAGTGTGCCGCCCCCTGGGCGAACGGCAGGCCATGGCCTCGTACGAGATCGTCATCACCGATGACTCCGGCAACCGGACCTGCACGGCACGGCTCACCTGTGCCGTCCGGCGCGGCGGTGGCCGCAGGCCCGGCGCGCGCACGGCATCCGCACCGCCGTCCCCGCGGGACGAATTCCGACGAACGGAGCACCGATGACCCCGACTTCAGCACGGACCGTGACAGCGTCCGTCGACGATCATCTCGGCCCGGCCGAGCAGCGCTTCTTCGGCCGCGGCTTCCGCCGGGTCGGCTACGACATCGGTGAGCTGCGCCTCACCCGCGGCGCGGACGGAACCGTGCGGGCCGCCTCCTCGGTGGGCGTCAGCTACCCGGCCGACTGGTCGAAGAAGGCGGCCGGCACCGATCTGCGCCCCCACTTCAGCACCGTCGACGGTCTGGTCGTCGCCGCTCAGCTGGCCGAAGCCTGCCTCGCCGGCTCCGTCGCGCAGCTGCGCGACGCCTGGCTGCGCCGGGTGCGGATGACGGCCGGCAGCAGCCCGCAGGAGGACCTGGAACGGCTGCCGGCCGAGGCGACCCTGCGCCGCACCGACCCGCTCGCCGGGGAACCCGGGCGTGCGGTGTCGTCGGTCGACTGCGCGGTGGGCACCATGCGGGTGCGGTGCGAGGTGGTCCACGCCCTTCCGACGGGCGCGCCGGAGGACACCAGCACGTACGCGTCGCCCGCCGCCCTCCTCGGCCCCGCGACGGACCGCTACTTCGGTACCGGGTTCACCACCCGGCGCCAGTCGATCCGCGACGTGGCGGTGGACCATCGGGCGCTGCGCGCCGACGCCGTGCTGACCGTCGCCCACGAGGGCGGCGCCGCGGTGCCCACCGCGGGCCTGGAGGGCGCACACCAGCCGTCCGTGTCGATGATCGACGCCTTTGTCACGGCCCTCCAGCTCGCCCAGATCATGCTCTACGACCTCGACGGCATGCGCCGCCAGGACAGCAACACCCTGTGGATGCGGCAGACCACCCTGACCGCGTCCCGCCCGGACCGCCCCACGGAGGCGATACCGGTGACGACCCGGCTGGACGAGCCCGGACTGCTGCACATGGGCGGCGGCACCTGGCGCACGCTCGACGTCGTGGCCGAACTCGCCGGCCTGCGGGTGCGCTCGGCGGTCGCCCACCAGCTCCCGGAAGGGATCGTGGCGGCATGACCCGGGCGGCTGTGCTCGCCGGCGTGGGAGGCTTCGTGCCCCCGCGCGTGGTGACGAACGACGAGCTGTCCCGGCGGCTGGACACGTCCGACACCTGGATCCGCACCCGTACCGGCATCGCCCAGCGCCATGTCGTCGACCCGGGCACCAGCACCGGCGACCTGGCCGTCGAGGCCGGCGAGCGGGCGCTGAAGAACGCCGGTGCGGACGGCGCCGACCTGGTGATCGTCGCCACCACCACCCCGGACCGCCCGTGCCCGGCGACGGCGCCGGCCGTGGCCGCCCGCCTGGGTCTGACCGACGTACCGGCGTACGACGTGGCGGCCGTGTGCTCCGGCTTCGTCTACGCCCTCCAGGCCGGCGCGTCCGCCGTGACCGCGGGATTCGCCGAACGGGTGCTGGTCATCGGCGCCGAGTCGTACAGCACCATCCTGGACCCCGAGGACCGCACCACGTCCGTGATCTTCGGCGACGGGGCGGGCGCGGTGCTGCTGCGGGCCGGGGAGCGCACCGAGCCGGGCGCCGTGCTCGACGTCCACCTGGGCAGCGACGGCTCGATGGCGGACCTGATCACGGTGCGTGGCGGCGGTTCCGAGGAGCGGTCCCGGGGTGGGACGCCCCGTGCGCAGGACCGGTACTTCCGGATGGACGGCAAGTCCGTGTTCTTCGCCGCGGTCCGCCGTATGGCGGAGTCCTCGCGCACGGTGCTGGCCCGTACCGGCTGGGAGGTCGCCGATGTCGACCGGCTCGTGGGCCATCAGGCCAACACCCGCATCATCCACGCCGTCGCCGAACAGCTCGGGCTGCCGCCGGAGCGCGCCGTGCTCAACATCGAGCGCGTCGGCAACACCTCCGCCGCCTCCATCCCGCTCGCCCTCGCCGACGGACTGGCCGACGGCACCCTCACGAAGGGCGACCGGGTGCTGCTGACCGCCTTCGGCGGCGGTGCCACCTGGGGCTCGGCCACCCTCGTCTGGCCCGACCTGCCGATCGGCTGAACCCCGGCCGGCCGCAACGGAGCGGCCTGCTCAACTCCCGTACCACCCACCACACTTCGAGGTGACCCATGACCGGCTCCGTGTCCACGATGATCGTCGAGATTCTCACCGGCAAGTTCGACATACCGCAGGAGGAGGTGGCCCAGAGCACCGTCTTCGAGGACCTGGCGGTGGACTCCCTGGCCCTGCTGGAGGTGTCTCTGCTGCTGGAGAAGCGGCTCGGCGTCTCCATCGCGGAAGGCGTGCTGAACGCCCAGCAGTCCGTCGACGAGGCCGCCCGCGCGGTCGAGGCCCTCGGCGCACCGGCGACCGCCGGTACCACCGTCTGAGCCGTGCGCGTCGTCCTGCTCCGGCACGGAGAGACCGACCGCAACGCCGCCGACCGTTTCCAGGCCCAGGCCGACATCGCGCTCAACGACGAGGGGGTACGGCAGGCCCAGCGGGCCGCGCGCTCGCTGCCGACGGGCGGCTGGGCAGCCGTCTACTCCTCACCGATGGCACGCGCGGCCCAGACCGCCGCGTACGCCGCGGGCCGGCTCGACGTGCCCCACCACCGCATCGGCGACCTGCGCGAACGCCACCTCGGCAGCCTCGACGGGCTGCACCGCGCCGAGTTCGCCCGGACCGATCCGCAGACCATGCGACGGCTGCTGACCGACCCCGGGTACGCCCCGCCGGGCGGCGAGAGCGGCCATGCGGCGCGGGCCCGCTTCTGCGCGGCACTCCACCACGTGCTCACCGCGGAGCGCACCGCCGAGCGGGTCCTGGTGGTGGCGCACGGCGGGGTGCTGAACCTGCTGGCCAAGGCGCTCGTCGCCGCCCGAGACGACGTGCCCCCGGTCATGGTCGGCACCTGCCGCGCGCTCTGCCTGGACACCGAGTGGACCGCGCAGGGCCACGCCCGGATCGCCCTGCGCCAGTGGAACGCCGCCCCTCAGGAGTGCGCCGGGCCCGACCGGCCCTCCGCACCTGTGACCTTCGTCGGCCTCGACGACCTCACCGCCAAGGAAGTGACCCACACATGAGCATCGAGATCACCGTTCTCTTCGACGTCGTACCGGACCGTATGGACTCGGTCGCGGCCGCGTTCCAGGACCTGTGCGACGCGACCCGGGAGGAGGAGGGCGCGCTGCGCTTCGACGCCTTCCGGTCCGAGGAGCACCCGGACGTCGTCGTGCTGGTGGAGGACTGGGCCGACCAGGAAGCCATCGACCTGCACATGAAGGAGCCGTACGTCGCCGAGTTCCTCGCCCGCACCGAGGGCGCGTTCGTCCGCCCGCCGTACGTCCACCGCCTGCGCGCGCTCGACGTCTGACGCGTGGTGAGCGACATGCAGCGACCGCGCGTCCTCATCGTCGGGGCCGGTCCCGTGGGGATGGTGCTCGCCGCCGAACTCCTCGCGCACGGGGTCCGGGCCGACGTCATCTCCAAGCTCCGCAGGCAGAGCCCGCACTCCCGGGCCACCATCCTGTGGCCTCGCATCCTGGAACTGCTGGACCGGGTGGGGGTCGGCCGGAAGCTGGTCGAAGGCGGTCACTACTTCGACCAGATGAACTACTACTCGAACAAGAAAATGATCGGCCTGGTCCGCTTCGACCGGTTGCGCGGCGTCGGCTACCCGTTCGCCATCACCATCCCGCAGTGGCGCACCGAGGCGATCCTCGAGGAGCACCTGACCGGACTCGGCGGCGGTATCGACTACGACACCACGTTCCTCGACGGCACCCGGCACGCGCACGGCGTGGACTGCCGGCTCCGCCTGCCCGACGGCACCGAGGAGACCCGTACCTACGACTACGTGGTGGGCGCCGACGGCTACGGCAGCGTCGTGCGCGAGGTGTTCGGCTTCCGGTTCACCGGCCGCACCCTCAGGACCCGGCTGGCCATCACCGACGCCGAGATCCTGGGCGAGACGACCAGCAGCGAGGCGGCGTACTACCTGACCCGCACCGGCAACATGGTGCTGGCGCCGCTCGGTGACGGCGTCTTCCGGGTCGGCGCGAGCGTGCCCGACGACTACACCGGCGACACCCCCGACCGCGCCTTCTTCGAGACACTGCTCGGCGAGCGCGTCCCCGGGGCCCGGCGGCTCGGTGAGATGCGGTTCAGCGGCGTCTTCACCGCGCACGTCCGCTCGGCGGC
Organism: Streptomyces sp. V4I8; assembly: GCF_041261225.1. Taxonomy (GTDB): domain Bacteria; phylum Actinomycetota; class Actinomycetes; order Streptomycetales; family Streptomycetaceae; genus Streptomyces. Next base: position 5,500,996 of record NZ_JBGCCN010000001.1, on the reverse strand, counting down.
CACGTACGGCGGCGACCGCGTCTTCCTCGTCGGCGACTCGGCGCACGCCATGAGCCCGTCCGGCGCGCAGGGCCTGAACACCGGCATCCAGGACGCGGTCAACCTGGGCTGGAAGCTGGCCGGTGTGGTGCGCGGCGACTACCGCCCCGAACTGCTGGACAGCTACGACACCGAGCGCCGGCCGGCCGTCGACCAGGTGGCCGCGCTGTCCACCCGGCTCGCCCGGATCGGGCTGTACTCCACCCGGCACCAGACCCTGGCCCGCGACGCCGTCTACCGGCTGGGCACCGCGACCCAGACCCTGGAAAAGGCCCTCGCACCCCGGCTCGCCCAGATCGACACCCACTACGGGGCCCGGCCGAGGCGGCGCACCCTGGTGCCGGGCGAGCGGCTGCCACTGGGCTGGCGTCAGTCGAGCACCGGGCCCGTGCTCGCCGTGGACCGCTTCACGGTCCTGCTGTGGCCGGGGCTGGAGTACCGCCACGAGCACTGGACGCAGGTCGTGGACGCGCTGCGCGCCAAGACCTCCGGGGCGGCGCTCGCCGACCTGGGCGGCCGGCCGCCCGGCCCGCTGCTCGGCAAACTCCCGCGCGAGGCCCATGCGTTGGTCGTCCGGCCCGACGGCCACCTGGACACCCTGGTCCCGCTGGACACCCACGCTCCCGCGACCTGTGTGCACACGGTCGCCCGGGCCCTCGCCCGCCATGTGCGCGACACGACACCGGCGCCCCTCACCGCCGTACCCGCATAAGCCCTCGACCCACCCGATCCCCTCACCCCCACACCCCCTCCCAGACACAAGGAGCCTGGCATGTCCCCTCGCGTCACTCTCACCGAAGTCGCCGACATGACGCCCGAGCAGCGCGCGGTGTACGAGAAGTTCGAGTCCAACCTGACCCGCGCGCTGCTGCTGACCAAGAACTCGGCCGCAGCCCACCTCGCGCTCGGCGGCACCTTCACGGTCGGGCTGCTGAGCCTGCTGGACCGCGAGGTGATCGTGCTGCGCGTGGCCAAGCTGCGTGACAGTGAGTTCGAGCGTCTGCTGCACTACCCGCTCGCCAGGAAGGCCGGCCTCGACGACACCGAGATCAAGGCGATCGAGGACGCCCTGTACGACGAACTGCCGGCCGACCGCGCCGCGCTGGTCCGCTACGTCACCGACTGCATGGTCGATCACAAGGCGAGCGAGGAGGCGTACTGGGGCCTGCGCAAGCACTACTCCGAGAACGAGATCGCCGAGGTCACCCACCTCGCCGGCCACAGCGCCATGACCGCCATGTACCTCGCCAGCCTGGACATCCCGCTCGACGAGGGCATCGCCTCCTGGGGCCGGCTGACCGAGGTGCAGGACCAGGTGAAGGGCTGAGTGCGTTGCAGTACGTGCGACTGGGCTCGTCCGGCCTGAAGGTGTCCCGCCTCGCGCTGGGCTGCATGAGCTACGGCGAGCCCGGCCTCGGCACCCACCCGTGGTCGCTGCCCGAGGAGGAGAGCCTGCCCTTCATCGCCCAGGCCCTCGACCTCGGCATCAACTTCTTCGACACCGCGAACATCTACTCCCTCGGCACCAGCGAGGAGTTCCTCGGCCGCGCACTGCGGAAGCTGACCCGGCGCGAGGACGTCGTCGTCGCGACGAAGGTGTACGAGAAGCTCGACACGGGCCCCCTGTCGGGTGGCCTGTCCCGCTCGGCGATCATGCGCGAACTCGATGCCAGCCTGCGCCGGTTGGACACCGACTACCTCGACCTCTACATCGTCCACCGCTGGGACCACGAGACGCCCGTCGAGGAGACGATGGAGGCGCTGCACGACGTGGTGCGCGCCGGCAAGGTCCGCTACATCGGCGCCTCGTCGATGCACACCTGGCAGTTCGTGAAGGCGCAGTACGTCGCCGATCTGCACGGATGGACGCGGTTCGTGAGCATGCAGAACCACTACAACCTCATCAATCGCGAGGAAGAACGGGAGATGCTGCCGTACTGCCTGGCCGAGGGCGTCGGCGTCACCCCGTGGAGCCCGCTGGCCCGCGGCCGGCTCACCCGGGACTGGGAGACGGAGTCGGCGCGCACGGCGGGCGACCCGATCCAGGACCGGTTCTACGGCCCGACCGAGCAGGCGGACCGCGCGGTCGCCCGGGTCGTCGCGCAGATCGCCGCCGAGCGGGGCGTCCCCATGGCACAGGTGGCCCTGGCCTGGCTGCTGCGCCGGCCGGCGGTCACCGCGCCCGTCGTCGGCGCGACACGGCCGCATCACCTCCAGGACGCGGTGGCCGCCCTGGAACTGGAGCTGGACGACACCGAAGTGGCCCGGCTGGAGGCGCCCTATGTGCCGCACGCCGTCGTGGAATACGTCTGACAGGCAGGTGGAGAAACCATGGGAATAGCCGACTACGCCCTGGCGATGCCCAGTGGCAAACGCAGCGTCGACGAGGTCGGCCGGGAGTCGGGATACGGCCCGGAGAAGCTGGGGCAGGTCCTGCCGTCGGGCAAGTTCTCGGTGCTGGCCGAGGGCGAGACCGCCTGGGGCCTGGGCCGGGACGCCGCGGCCCGGCTGCTGGACCGCAGCCCTGTGCCGCTGGACGAGATCGGTCTCGTTCTCTATGCGGGTTCCAGTGAATGGGGTACGCCGTTCTGGTCGCCGGCGGCCAAGATCGCCGGTGAGCTGGGGATCACGCAGGCGCACTGCTACGAGGTCTCCAATTTCTGCAACGCCGGCATGGTGGCCGTCAAGCTGGCCGACGACCAGGTGCGGGCGGGCACGCACCGGTACGCCCTGGTGGTCATCGCGGACCGGCTCAGCGAACTCGTCGAGTACGGCACCGGCTACATCGAGCTGTTCAACTTCGCGGACGGCGCGGCCGCCGTACTGCTCACCGCGGACACCCCGGACACCCCGGACATCCGGTACGAGGTGCTGGGCGGGGCCCACCACACCGACCCGCAGTGGGTGGACTCCTACTACGGCGAGATCAAGAACGGCGAGATCAAGGTCGAGCGCGGCGACAAGCTGGACGGCCTCGGCGAGGCCTTCCTGGACAACTTCACCACCCTGACGCACAAGGTCCTCACGGACATCGGCAAGGAGGTGGCCGACGTGGCGTACTTCCTCGTCACGCACGGCAACCAGGACACCCACCGCAAGTATCTGGCCGCGCTGGGCGTGGACGCCTCCCGCAGCGTCTTCCAGTACGAACGCGACGGCCACCTGGGCGGCGCCGACCCGCTGCAGGCCCTGGAAGAGCTGGAGCGGGAGGACCGGATCGGCTCCGGCGACCTGGTGATCGTAGCGACGGCCGGGTCGGGCTTCACCTGGGGAGTCACGGCGATCCGACGGACGTGACGCACCCCGACAGCTGACGGCACCCCGGTCCATGAGGGCCGGGGTGCCGTCTTTTTCGCAGGTCAGCGTTGGTGTACCGAGTCCAGGTCCACCATCAGCAGCTGCAGCGCCGCCTCATGCGGGGAGTCCGGCTCCGCGTGGTAGAACTTCAGGATGTTGCCGTCCTGAAGATCCGCCGACTGGTACATCAACTCCAGTTCGCCGACGACCGGATGGTCGAAGAGCTTGGTGCCCTCGATGCAGTTGGACACCCGCTGACGGCACCACAGCGCGGCGAACTCCTCGCTCTGGATGGTCAGTTCACCGATCAGCTCGGCCAGCTGTGGATCGTGCCGGTGGCTTCCGGAGATGAACCGCAGGTACGTCACGTTCGACTCCGACTCCGCGGCCCAGTCGGCGTACAGCGAGCGGACGTTGTCGTCGAGGAAGTTCATCTTGATGATGTTCGGGCGCTGTTCGGGACATTCCGGGGCGTCGAAGTCGAGGTGCGGCGCGAACAGCCGGTGGTAGGGGGCGTTCCAGCTGAGGATGTCGCAGCGGTAGTTCAGCACGGCGGCCGCCACGTTCCCGAGCGACTCGACCAGCATCCTCGTGTACGGGCTGACCTGGTCGCCGCGCGGCGCCGGCTCCTGCGGGTTCTGGACCGGCGTACCGATCTTGAGCAGGTAGTCGCGTTCGTCGGGACTCAGTTGCAGGGCGCGGGCGATGGAGAGCAGGACCTGCGGCGAGGCGTGCGCGGTCTGCGACTGCTCCAGGCGCGTGTAGTAGGTCTGGCTCACACCGGCGAGCGCGGCCACCTCCTCGCGCCGCAGCCCCGGAACCCGCCGGGAGCCGAGGGACTGAAGACCCATCTGCTCCGGCCGCACCCGCTCGCGCATCTGCCGCAGATAGCTGCCCAGGTCCGTGTTCACGATGTGCTCCATCCTTCCGATTATGAAGTCCTGTTCGGCATCGGCAATGCCGCCCCGGAACGAGGTGACCGATGCCACGGCGGCCGGGAGGGCGGTACGGGGGATCCGCCTTCCCGGCCGCGTGGTGCCGGGAAGGCGACGGGGGATCCGCCTTCCCGGCCGTGTGGGGCCGCTGTCCGGGTCTCAGCCGGACAGGGCCGCCGTCCTGCGGCGCAGCGCTGCCCACAGCAGCAGGCCGGCCACGACCTGGCAGCCGCCCGCGACGCCGATCGCCGCGTGGATGCCGCTCAGTTCCTCGGCTGCGGTCACCGTGCCCTGTCCGATGACGGCCGCGAACACCGCGCTGATCAGCGGGATCCCGATGGCGATGCCGACCTGCTGGCTCTGGGTGGCCATGCCGGTCGCCATGCCCTGCATGTCGGAGTCGACGGAGGACGTGGCGATGACCATGAAGGACAGCGCCGCCGTCATGGAGAAGAAGGCGTTCACGAACTGGGTGGCGATCAGCGGGATCAGCCAGCGCGAGTCCGCGGTCGCCCACAGCGCGGGCAGCATGAACGCGCCCTGGAGGAACAGGGAGACCCCGAGCAGGGTGCGCGGCTGGACGCGCTGGAGGATGCGCGGGCCGAGCGTGCCGGCGATGATCTGGCCCACGCCGATGCCGAGCAGCACCAGACCGGCGACGAGGGACGACAGCCCGAGCACGTCCTGGACGTACAGGCCGGTGAAGAAGATCAGCGCGGTCTCGCCGCCGAAGATGAACAGGGCGGCCACGTTGCCGAACGCGATGTCGGGCTTCTTCAGGACCCGCACCGGCACCAGGGCGTCGGTGGTACGGCTCTCCACGGCCCAGAAGACGGCCAGCAGAACGGCCGCGGCGACCAGGGAGACGCCCGCGACCAGGTCGAAGCCCTCCTCGCCGACGCGGGTGACGCCGTAGATCCCGGCGAACAGGCCGAGGGTGATGAGCACGGCACCGGGCAGGTCGATCCGGGTGCGCTGCTCGGCCTTGCTCTCGTCGACGACCAGCGGCACGACCAGGATCGCCGCGATGGCCACGGGGATGTTGATGAAGAACGCCCAGCGCCAGGAGAACACATCCGTGAGAACGCCGCCGAGGATGGCGCCGACGCTGAAGCCGGAGCTCATCATCACGCTGTTCAGGCCGAGCGCGCGGGTGCGCAGGGTGGGCTCGGTGAAGGCGGTGGTGAGCAGGGCGAGCGCGGCAGGCGTGACGGCGGCGGTGGCCAGGCCCTGGAGGGTACGGGCGATCAGCAGCATCGTCGGGGAGTCCGCGACGCCGCCGACGAGGGACGAGACGGCGAGGACGGCCATACCGACGGTGAAGATGCGCCGACGCCCCACGTAGTCGCCCACGCGCCCGAAGACCAGGGTGCATCCGGCGGCGCACAGGGCGAACGTCGTGGTGATCCACTGGAGGTTGCCGGTGGAGAACCCGAGGGCGGTGCCGACCTCGGGCAGCGCGACGTTCAGGACGGAGAAGTCGGCGGCCATCATGAACTGCGAAGCCAGGAGCACCACCAGGGCGGCGACCTGGCGTCCGGTCATCCGGACGGCGGCCGACTGCACGCCTGCGGAACTCGTGGTGGTATCAGCGGTGGTCATGCCCCCAGACTCCGGTGCACAACTCCGGCCAGCCAGATCCCTCTTGACGCCACTCCTGCGGAGACTGTCACTGGCAGTGCCACCTTCGGCGTCGGCCGTACTGGTGAGCCCGTCGACGTCCGGCATCCGGATGTCCGGCAGCACGCCGGCCGACGCATCGAGGTTCACCGCTGCCAGAGCCCACCCGGGTCGAGGTCGGCTGACCTCCGCGCGAACGACGGCGGGACGACGGCGGGATGATGGCCCTATGCGCATACGCATCGACGCCGTCGACCTGCCCGGCCTCACCCACCCCGCCCCCGCTGACGGCAAAGTGCCCGCCTACGGCAACATCCACGTCGCCGTCCAACGCCGCGACCGTCCGGCCGAACTCCTCGAGCCACAGCCCGGCGACGCACCGTCGGCGACCTGGACCCTGGAGTGCACCACGAGCTCCTCGCCGGCCGGCACCGAGGTCAAAGGGCCCTATGTGCAGGACCGTCTGGGCCGACGGTTCATCTACCTGTCGTGGGGCACGGTCGACGAGTCGGGCACCTTCACGATGTTCCGCCGCGCCAAGCTCATGCTCGACGTCATCCCCGCCGACCTACTCGCCGCCGCCGCACGCGACGGGCTGCTGGTCGGACGCCTGGGCCTGACCGACGCGCAGGGCGGGCCCCTGTGCGCACGCGTCGAGCCCCCGCACATCACCTGGACCGCCGCACCTGTCGGCTAGGAGCGCTTGCAGACCGTCCCTCGCCGGCCTGGCATTCTCGCGGTGTCGTGCCCTTCCGGCCGATGTGACCTTCATCGCGGTAGGGGGGTCTCGGCGGAGTGCCCGTCGTCCCATCCGCCAAGGACGATGGCTGCGGCGCACGGCTCATCGAGGGAGGTCATGGCGCTGCGGCCGGAAGCGTTCGGCAGGAACACTGCACCCGCGCGGATCAATATCTGTATCCGTGAAGTGAGAAATAGGTGCGGCACACAGCGAGTATTCCTCGATCGCCGAGCCGAGCGGAATTGTTTCCCATGCAGGGCCGGTCGCGTCATGCTAATGTCGATCCCAGTTGCAGGTGTGGTTGCCAGAAGGTTCATTTTCCGACGGGTAAATCAGCACGGCGACGCGGAATCCGCACAGGGCGAATTCCGAACATCGTCTCCGAAGGAGAAATGAAATGACTACTGGCACCGTGAAGTGGTTCAACGCGGAAAAGGGCTTCGGCTTCATCGAGCAGGACGGCGGCGGCGCCGACGTCTTCGCCCACTACTCGAACATCGCCGCCCAGGGCTTCCGTGAGCTGCAGGAAGGCCAGAAGGTGTCGTTCGACATCGCGCAGGGCCAGAAGGGCCCGACGGCCGAGAACATCGTTCCTGCCTGACACCGGCAGCAACGCATACTTCGCAGCTGGGGCCCGCACCTTGGGGTGCGGGCCCCAGCTCGCTGCATTTCAGGGCGTATGACGGGAAGACCTCACCGCATCACCGAACGGTGACATTCCCCGTCGATCCGAATCGGCGCCCATTACCTCCGGCCCGTTCTCGCGATTCTCTGCGCCGTTCATTTTGCTGCGGAAATTCCTTGCTACGTGCCCACGTGCTCACATCGAGGAAAGGTTCCGCTTGAACCGCGCACGCACGACCCGCACAACCCGCACCTTCGACCGCTCCCCGGGGTCTGCCGCCCAGCGCTCGGGAGCGCCGCGGCGTTCCAACGGCTACGAACGTCGACCGGCCGCACGCCAGGGCGAGTTCGCGCTACCGAAGACGATCACGCCCGCACTGCCCGCCGTCGAGTCGTTCGCCGACCTCGCCCTGCCGGCGCCGTTGCTGGCTGCGCTCAAACAGCAAGGCGTGAGCGTACCGTTCCCCATCCAGGGAGCGACCCTGCCGAACTCCCTCGCCGGACGTGACGTGCTCGGCCGCGGCCGTACCGGCTCGGGCAAGACCCTCGCCTTCGGCCTGGCGGTGCTGGCTCGGACAGCGGGTCGGCGCGCCGAGCCGCGGCAGCCGCTGGCCCTGGTCCTCGTACCCACCCGCGAACTGGCCCAGCAGGTCACCGACGCGCTCACTCCGTACGCCCGCTCCGTGCGGCTGCGGGTGGCCACCGTGGTCGGCGGAATGTCGATCGGCAAACAGGCCGGTGCACTGCGCGCCGGCGCGGAGGTCGTCGTCGCGACGCCGGGGCGGCTCAAGGACCTCATCGGCCGTGGCGACTGCCGGCTGGACGACGTCGCCATCACCGTCCTCGACGAGGCCGACCAGATGGCCGACATGGGCTTCATGCCGCAGGTCACCGCGCTGCTCGACCAGGTGCGCGCCGCAGGGCAGCGGATGCTCTTCTCGGCCACCCTGGACCGCAACGTCGACCTGCTCGTCCGGCGCTATCTGGCGGACCCGGTGGTCCACTCCGTCGACCCGTCGGCGGGTGCGGTCACCACGATGGAGCACCATGTGCTCCACGTGCACGAAGCGGACAAGCACCGGACGACCACCGAGATCGCGGCGCGAGACGGCCGGGTGATCATGTTCCTGGACACCAAGCACGCCGTGGACCGGCTGACGAAGCACCTGCTGAACAGCGGCGTCCGCGCCGCGGCCCTGCACGGCGGCAAGTCCCAGCCGCAGCGCACGCGGACCCTCGCCCAGTTCAAGACCGGACATCTGACGGTACTGGTGGCGACCAACGTCGCGGCGCGCGGGATCCACGTCGACAACCTCGACCTGGTCGTCAACGTCGATCCGCCCACCGACCACAAGGATTACCTGCACCGCGGCGGCCGTACCGCCCGCGCAGGAGAGTCCGGCAGCGTCGTCACCCTGGTGACCCCCGACCAGCGCCGCAGCATGAACCGACTGATGGCGGCAGCCGGCGTCACCCCCCGGATCACCCCGGTACATTCGGGTGAGGCGGAACTGAGCCGCATCACCGGGGCCCAGGCCCCTTCCGGTGTTCCCGTCGTCATCACCGCGCCCGTCGCGGAACGCCCCCGCCGTGCCGTGTCTTCCGCGGTTCCCTCATCCCGAGGCCGCCGCGACCGCCCCGCCCAGGGGCGCGCCACCGGACGAGCGGGGCGGCGCAGGGCACAGCGGCCCGCCTTCGACCCGGCTGCCTAGAGACATCGATCAGAAACTCACCCATGTCCGAGGAGGCAGCTTTGACACCGGTTCAGACGCAGCGACAGGCGGTTCCCATGAGCACGGTCAATGACATGGACGCGGCCGGACCCCGGGTCCGGGACGACATGACCGTCGAGGTCGCCCTGGCCGTCATGGCCAGTGCCGGTGTCGAGTACCTCCTCCTGTGCGACGGGGACGACGAGTGCACGGGCTCGATCACCCGGGCAGAACTCGCCGTTCACCGCGGCAGTTCCGCGTACACGGACCGGATCCGGCTGCGGGAGGTCCTCAACGGACCGTTCGTCTCGCGCGCCGCTCGCCCCGGCGCCATCGGGGAGCACGGCCGGGCTCCGGCCCTCCTCGTCCTCTCCCGCTGATCCGCCCCGCCCCGATCAGTTCGTTCTCCTTCTCTCTGTGAGGGCTCATGCGCTGTGTCATCGCCCGGTACCCGTTCGACCTGACCAAGAGCGGAGTGCTGGCCTCGATGAAGGGCGTCACGCCCGAGATCGTCACGGGTGACTCCGTGACGATCGGCCGCCGCCGCTACCCCGTCAAGCAGGTGGGCCAGGTCATCACCCGTCAGGACCGCCGCGACTTCACCGGCGGCGAAGTCATCCGGGCCATGACCCGCCTCGGCTTCACCTGCCATGCCCGCCCCGACGCCGCGCCCGTGCGTGTCCCGACTCCGCTCCAGACCGCGTCGGCACTGCTCGGCGCCGCCTCCATGGACGTATGAGGCCGGGCGGCAAACCGCCATCAGGATCCCCGTGAGGGCCCTGCCGACATGTGTCGGCAGGGCCCTCACGGCCGTCTCGCCGTCCGTTCTCCGCGACCGGACCGCCGGCCACGACGGCCTGCGTCACCCGTTGTTGCAGGTCACAGGCTATCTGCTCCCCTAGAGAGCTGAAATCTACTCTTGCTGGAGTAGACATTGGGCTCTGGGACGGTTAGCCTTTTTCTCGTTGACACCGGTCAAGCGAAACCCGGCAGACACGAACTGGCGGGTTGCAGTACATGAAGTTCGCAGGTCAGTGCCGCTCTGGAGTCCCGAAGCCAAGGTGTTCGCAGAACGGTGACGGGGCTGAGGGCGGCACTGGGCGGCTCGCAGGTCGAGGGGCCGCCAACAGCACCACCGAGCAGTACCGCAGTGCCAGCTCACAGAGGTTGGTTCAGAGGAAGGACGGAGGAGCAGACGCCATCAGGATCGCCCGGCCCGAGAAGCACTCGGCCCGGGTACCGCTAGACCCCGGATTGGAAGGTGGTCCCCGGTCACGCAGCCGCGATCCCCGCACCCCCCTATTGCAGGGCCGGTAGCGGAAACAGAAGGTCGGCAACGCATTAGGGCCGACAGATGGTGTTGAATTTCCTTCGGGGCCCTGGTGCCGTACGGCACCAGGGCCCCTCGACGCGTTGCACAACGAGGTGACATGACAGCAGATACCCCTCTCAGTGGTCGTCTGGATGACGACGACTACCCCGCATACACGATGGGGCGGGCCGCCGAGATGCTCGGCACCACCCCGGCTTTCCTCCGAGCCATCGGTGAGGCTCGTCTGATCACTCCACTGCGCTCGGAGGGCGGACACCGCCGGTACTCGCGCTACCAACTGCGGATCGCGGCACGCGCCCGCGAGCTCGTCGACAGGGGCACCCCGATCGAGGCTGCTTGCCGCATCGTCATCCTCGAGGACCAGCTCGAGGAAGCTCAGCGCATCAACGCCGAGTACCGCCGCCGTGCGGAACACGAAGCGCCCGACAGTTCCGTTCCCCGTTCCAGCTGAGCATGTGGCGCGGGCCGGTCGGCTCGAACACGCACGACGCCCGATCGGCCATGAGCGCCCGGCACTCGTCCACCTCTCGAACGTCCTGCCCATGGCGTGCCCTTGAGAGCGGATGATCACGGTCACCAGCGGTGCCCCCGGATCCGCCGTGGGGACGGATCACCCGTTTCGCGGTCAACCCCCGCCACTGGCCGATCCTCCCGCCCAGGATTTTCGCCAACGGCCATACGGTGAAGTCCGGTTGGTCGGCCTCTGAGCCTGATCCGCAGGGGTCGTTCTGCTGTCCCGCACCGCGGGCCGCTGGGACCTTCCGGTGATACCCCCGGAGACCGACGCCCCCTCGGCCGCCAGGCTTCTGGCCGCCGCGAGTGCGGACCGGTGTGCCAGAGTCCTGGTCGGAGGCAAGGGTGGTGAGCTGCTCGCGGGCAGGTCCTCGTGGCCCGGCCCGGAGTAGAGTGAAATCCGGGAGTCAGTCGGTGACCTGTGACCTGCTCCTTGCCTGGGGCGACGGGTTCGGAGCCCGGCACGAGTGGCGGCGACCATGGCGACACTGCACGAGCGGAAGACCTACCGCGAAGCGATCATGAAGACCCTGTACGAGGGTATGGAAGGCAGCGGCCTCCCTGACGTCTCCGGAGCCAGGCTGCGTGACGATCTGGCGATCCCCGAGCAGGATCTGGCCGCTGCCTGCACCTATCTGGTGGAGGAAGGGCTCGTCACGGTCCGCTGGGCCCACGGAGACACACCCGCGACGGTCATGCTGACGCATCAGGGAATACGGCTCATGGAGACCGAGGAAGAGGGCCGCGGCTGACCGGTGTGTACGCCAGGGCCGTTGCACCACCGGGGAACGCGCGGGCAGGAGCACGGCGTGATCCGTTTCAGCCGACATCCGCGAGTGGCGCGACCATGACGTGGTCGACCCGAAACAGCGCAGGATCGGCATGCTCGAAGCGGCCTACGTGCTCGAAGCGGCCTACGTGGACAGGGCCACCGACGAACCGGCCATGGCCACCAGCTACGGACCGCCCCCGTCGATCGGCACGGACGCCATGCCGCCCGGCCGAGCGGGAGGAAGAGATCTTCCAGCACTACGGCATGACGTACCGGCCGGCGGCGGACGACGAACGTCAGGTCGCCCGCCGCTGACCGTACGCACGCGGCACAGGAGGGGCGATCCGGTGTGATGGCGCGGTGTGATGGCGCTCTTCCTTCTGCCGGCCGTGCGTCTGGGTTCCTCTCAGGGGACCATCGGGTTACGGATATGTCGTTCATGTGATGCTGGAGCGCCCGCGGTCTTCGGTGGGAGGCCACCATGACCGGAAGGCGGCGTGCATGACTGGAGGGCGGCATGGTGGAGGATGCGGTGCCCGGTGCGGGAGGTGAGGGGCAGTCGTGGCCGGCGGCCGCGTCGGGTTTCTGGCGGCAGGTCGTCGAGCAGTTGAGTACGGCCGTGATGGTGGTGGATCCGGCCGGACGGATCCTCGCCGTCAATCAGGCCGCCGAACGGCTGCTGGGCCGAGCCACCCGTGCGATACGCGGGAAGGACGCGCACGAACTGCTGCACCGGGACAGGAACGGCGGCGCGCTCCTGCGGGAGCAGTGCCCGCTGCTCCGGGCGCTGGCCGAGGGGGCCGCCACGCGCGGGGAGGGCGACAGCTACGTGCGCGGTGACGGTCGCCTGGTCACGATCTCGTGGTCCGCTTCTCCCCTGACGGACGGCGACTCCTTCAAGGGCATGGCCGTGCTGTTCACCGAGATCACGGGCGACCGCAGTACCCGCCGGGAGCGTGCGGCCTACACGAGTGCTCTGGAGGACCTCAACGAGCGGCTGACGCTGGTCGCGGAGATCACCGACGTCCTGGGCCAGACCCTGGAGACCGACGATGCCCTCGCCCGGCTGGGTCACCTGCTGGTTCCTCGTCTCGCCGACTGGGCGGCGGTGGACCTCAGGACCGGTTCCGGGCAGGTCCACCGGGTGGCGGTGACCGGCCCCGCGGGCCGGGACGCCGGGCTGGAAGGCGGGCGCGAGCGCCTTCCCGAGACCGGGGAGGCAGACCGCTCACCTCTTGTCCGTGTGCTGCACGGAGGCGATCCCGTACTGCAGAACGGGAGAACCGAGGCGGAGACGGCCGCCCCACCCGGCTCTCCCGTGGCCGCCGTCCACAGCGACTTCCTGCGGACGGTGCACGCAACGTCCGCCATCACGGTGCCGCTGGGCGCCAAGCGGCAGATCACCGGCGCCCTGACTCTGGTGCGCACCGACCCGACACACCCCTTCGACGCCGCCGACCTGGAGGTGGTGAGCGACATCGGCCGCAGGGTCGGTCTGGTCATCGACAACGCACGGCGATTCGGCCGCCAGCGCGCCGTCGCCGAGGCCATGCAGCGCAACCTGCTGGCCCCCCTGCCCCAGCCCGGCCGCATGCGGCTGGCCGCCCGCTACCAGCCCGCCCCGGCCGGCTCCCAGGTGGGCGGTGACTGGTACGACGCGTTCGCACTGAAGGACGGCACGCTCGCCCTGGTCATCGGTGACGTCGTGGGCCACGACCTGACCGCGGCGGCCGGCATGGCCCAATTGCACGGCATCCTGCGCGCACTGGCCTGGGACCACACCGGACCGCCCGGCGCCGTCGTCGACCGCCTCGACGACGCCATGCCCGCCATCACCACCGTGCCCATGGCCACCCTCGTCCTCGCCCGGGTCGAGGGCCACCCGCACACCGGACCGTGGACCCTGCGGTGGACCAGCGCCGGACATCCGCCGCCCCTCCTCCTGACCCCCGGCGGACACGCGCGCTATCTCGAAGCCGGACAGGGACTGGTCCTCGGCGCCCCCCAGGGCACCGGCGCACGCCGGCCGAACGCCACACACCCCCTGCCGCCGGGTTCCACCCTGCTGCTCTACACCGACGGCCTGATCGAGATCCCGGGCAGCGACCTCGACACCGGCCTGGACCGGCTGCGCCGCCACGCCCTCGCGCTCGCCCACGCACCGCTGGACACGCTGTGCGACCAACTGCTCGCCCGTATGCCGCCCGGCAGCACCGACGACGTGGCTCTGCTCGCCGTGCGTCTGCCGGCCCGGTGACCGAGCGCATTCACTCGCGGCCCGAACGGATGACGGGCGGTCGCGGGTGTCAGGCGGGAACGATGTTGTCGGCCTGCCGACCCTTCTGGCCCTTCTAGCCCTGTATGACGTCGAACGACACCTTCTGGCCTTCCTGCAGCCCGCCCCGGCGAGGCCCGGTCCGGCACGTCCGCAATCACTGCTGTGAGAGCCGACGGGCGAGGAACCCTCGGTGCCTCCGGCCTACGCCCGGGCGGGCAGGCACCGTCCGCTCCGCAGGGCACCGGCGTACGGTGGACGTACCCGGAGCAGGTCACGCCGGGCTCGCAGGTTTCCTCCCGTCGGTCCGCCCTTCGGACGGAGAACCGTGGGCGGCTCCCGCCGCCTTCCTCGCGACCACCGCTACGGCGCGGCCTCGCCGAGACCACGGAGGTGGCTCCATGCGCTCCATGCATCCCCGCATCCACGACGCCGAGAGCGCCCGGGACACACCCGAAGTACCGTCGGCCTCCGCGTACGCGGACGAAGACCCACCCGCGGGCGAGTTCGCCGAGGTCCGCATCATCGCGGCGAACCCCGACACCGCCCAGCGGGTGGCACAACTCCTTCGCCAGGGCTTCCGCTGCGACGAACCGCGCAGCTATCCCGCGGGCGCTGACGGACACGGCACCCTGCTCCACCTGACGGTCGACACCGCGCACCCCTCCGTCGCGCCGTCATCGGCACCGGCATCGTCCTGGCTGACCAGCAGTCGTTCCCAGGCGCAACGAGCCCACACGGACGAGCCGGGCTGACCCGGCGGCCTACGCGGTACGTCGTACGACTGCCATCGCCGTTCGGCCGAGGCATCGAACCCAACGGGCCCCCGGCAGGCGGGAGCCGGGTGCGGGATGTCACCGCGCGGGTCTCGTGACGAGGGGAGGTGAAGGTGACCGAAGCCGGCTGGGTGCCGGAGGGCGAGGAGAGCCAGGGCCAACTGCCTTGCGGGGGCGGCGAATCGGTCCTTGCCCGGTATGCCGGGGAGCAGGCGGCCCATGGGCTGCCGAACGGTGTACGTCCCGGCGGACTCCTGCGCACGGCCGGACGGCGTCAGCCCAGGCCCGCTTCCCCGGGGGTGGGAACCCCCGGAGGAAGGTCCGCTTTCCGCCATGCCACGGACGCGCGTCCGTGGACCGGTCCGGGAACGGCAGGGCGGGGTAGCGTGGCGGACACCGGGAGTTCCCCGTACGCCCGCGACCCGTTGGCGTCGTTCCTGGCGCACCACGGCACCGGTCCGTCGCACGGCGGCCCGGGGACAGGACCGCGACATGGCATCGCGCGCCGGTGAACCTGCGGCCCCCGAGCACGAGCACTCCTCCCCGCCCTTGCCCGCCCGGCTCGCCCTGCGCCCGCCGACCTTTCCGCCCGGCCCCGTGTGCGGTGCCTGGTGGCCCCGTTCCCGCGACATGATGACCGAACTGCCCATACTCACCGACGCGTTCGACGCGTGGCGGGGGAAGTTGCCCAGTTTCGCCGTGCGCCGCGGCACCTGGCCGGAGGCGCCGTGCGACCTGCCTGCCGCCGGTCACACGGTGAAGGCCGCGTGGTTCGCGTCCGGGTACGACCCGTACACGATCCGGCTCTACTCCTACGGCGTCGGCCGCTGGGATTTGCTGGTTGTCCCGCCCGGGACCGAGGCGGCGTCGGCCGCACGGCTGATGACGGCAGCGGCCGACCCCGCGCTCCACCTCACCGCGAGCACGCTCGTCGCGGCCGAAGAGCGTCGGCACGACCAGGACGGCGCCCGGTGGGAGCAGGAGCAGGTGGAGCAGTGGGAAGGCGAGGGCGGTGCACCGCAACGCCCCTCAGCCGGCCTTTCCTTCTTCCGCAACGGTTTCGGTCCATGACCCCTGTATCGCTCGGCGCCCCGTAGGGTGAAAGGGCCGAGGGCCCACCGCATACCGGTGACCGAACCGGTTTCGCTCCCGGCGCACGACGACACCGGGCAGCTCGACGCCGGGACAGGTGCCGCATCATGACAGCCTCCGCTGCCCGCCCTCGACGCCCTCGAGCCGGACGCGGCCTCATCTGACGCCTGCCACAGGTCGGCCACCGCGATCCACCTCCTCGAACACCTCAGCCGGGTGCAGGCCGTGGACCACGGCCCACCTCGGACCGCCGCACCGCCGGCCGCGACCGGCCCGGGACCGCCCGCGCAACAAGCCCGCCCAAGGAGTTCCATGATCACCACTGTCCCGCCCGTGCCGCCCGCCCATTCCCTCGTCCGGCTGCGCCTCGCGCCCCACAGCACCCTGCCCCGCCGCCTCGACGGTGCGTGGTGGCCCCGCTCCTACGATCTCCTGGCGGAGCTCCCCTCGTTGCTCGCCGCGCTGCCGCGCACCTGGGGGCACATCGCCAGTGCCACGGTGAACTCAGCGGCCTGGTCCGCGGCACCCGGCCGGATACTCGTCTGCAACCAGGTCGTGCGGCTGCGCAGAGCCGTCGCACCGCACGCGCCGAACACCGTCGTCCTGCTCGCCCCCGGCCACGGCCGCCGGGACCTGCTGGTCGTGCCGCCCGACACCACCGCGGAGGAGGCCGGGCCGGTCATGACCGCGGCGGTGGACGACCGCGCCCGCGACCGGCAGGAGTAGCTTGGACACGAGGAGAGCGAGGACACAGGACGCTCTCCTCGGGGCAGCCGCTCGGCCACCGCCGGGCACCGGCAAGCCGCCGGCCCGCCCACCCGGAAAGGCAGGTGAGGGCGATGCCGGACTCGGACTCCCCTACTCCACATCCCGAAGGGCTCCTGGCGGACGGCGTCCACGAGTCGGTGCGCCCCGGAACGGCTCTCCTGCGGCTCACCACCACCCACGACCGCCAGGGCATACTCGACGGTGCGTGGTGGCCCCGTTCGAGACACCTCGCCACCGAGCTGCCCGGCCTGATCAGCGCACTGACCCAGCGCCTCGGGCCGGTGACCCGGATCGGCCTGGACTCCGGGGCCTGGGACGAGATGCCGACGCGGATGACCGTCGACGACCGTGTCGTGCACATCGACGCCTTCTCCACGGGCGACGACACCGCGCTCGTGACCCGAGGAGACCAGGACTACTTCTCCCTGCTCGTGGTACCGCCGGACACGCCTCCCGAGGCGGCGCGGGCCGCGATGGCCGAAGCGGTCCGTGCCGACAACCCCAAGCAGGCCGTGCAGATCCTGATCGACACCACCGGTGCGTCCAGCAGCAGAAAGTTCTGAGAGAACCGCGCCCCAGACGTGTGCGCTCGGCCAGGCAGGGGACCTGGTGTGCAAGACCGGTTCAGCAACATTTCCCCTGGGGACTGACCCAGCCCAGGCTTCCCCGGTTCAGCCAACGTGCCGGGGGAGCCGCTCATCAGGCAACGCGAGGATGCCCTCCTCACACACCGCGAGGGCGACCTCGCGGAGCCTGATGTTGTTCGCGCGATGCTCTCATCGTCGACCGCCGTGAGGTGAGCTTCACGGACGGAAGCATCCCGCAGCCGCGGTCACGCAGGGCGGCCGGGTGATTCCACTGCCAGGTGCGCGGCACTCCGAGAACGACTCGAGTACGCCACCGCCGCCCCAGTCGACCCCGGACGCGCACGGCATGCCTCCCTCCGGCGAACGGCCGGGCGCGCGGGAGCCCGACGCGGGGCGAGCAGGAGGCCGAGCCCGTCGAGGTCGACGACAACTTCGGCTCCACCCTCTACGCCGCCGATGAGCGTGACACCCTGCCCGCCGCGGCCGTCGCCGCGTCCCTCGGCTGCGGCAACCCGACCGCCGTGGCGGAGCTGCGGGAGGGCGAGCGCGTACTCGACCTCGGCTCCGGCGGCGGCATCGACGTCGTCATCTCCAACTGCGTGGTCAACCTGTCCGTCGACAAGCCCGCCGTCTTCGCCGAGACCTTCCGTGTGCTGCGGCCCGGCGGCCGTATCGGCATCTCGGACGTGGTCGCCGAGGACGCTCTCGCGCCCGAGCAGCGGGCCGAGCGTGGCGACCACGTCGGCTGTATCGCCGGCGCGCTGTCCTTCGCCGAGTACCGGGAGGGCCTGGAATCCGCCGGTTTCGAGGACGTCGAGATCACCCCGACCCATGCGGTCGCCGACTCCATGCACTCCGCCATCGTCCGCGCGGTCAAGCCCCTCTCGGGTCCGCGCGGCGGCACATGGCGGACGGGCGCGGATGGTCCGGTGAGGTGGCGCTTCGGCGCCGGGACGGGAACCGTGTCGTGGTGCGGCTGCGGGGCATGCCGTTGGCGGACGGGGACGGCAAGCCGATCTGGCTTCTGACCGGGGCCGCGCCGACGAGCGCGGCCGGACGCGCCGTGCCGGGGGCGGCGGCCTTGTGGGACCTCACGCTCGCGCAGCTTCCCGTGTGGCGGTCTACGACCGCGAGGCCCGGCTGGTGGCCGCGAACGAGGTCATGACGCAGGTGATGGGCAGGCCCGTGGAGGAGATGCGGGGCCTGCCCCTGTGGGAGATCGAGCCCCGGTGGCCCTTCGACGAGTACGACCGTCTGCAGCGGCAGCTCCTGCGCACCGGGGAGACGGTGTTCACGAGGAGCACGGCCGGGCTCCCGGTGAGATCCGGGAGCATTCCCGGTCGATGTTCCTGTCGCCGCCGAAGGACGGGACGGGCACGGTTCAGGGGCTGTCCGCGACTGTCTTCGACACCACGGAGCAGTACTGGACCCGCCGCCGTCTGACGGTCCTCAGCGAGGCCGGCCTCCGCATCGGCAGCACCCTGGATGCCACCCGGACCGTCGAGGAACTCGCCGACGTGGCCGTGACCGGGTTCGCGGACTTCGTCACCGTGGACCTGCTGGACTCCGTGGCCCTGGGCGACGAGCCGGAACCGGTGCCGCCGGCCGATCCGGTCACCGTCCGCCGGGCGGCGCAGCGGGCCGCGGGTCCCTCCGATTCACCCTGACCCATCAACTCATCGGGACAGAAGAAATCCCGGCACCCTCCCTCTTTCTCTCATCTTCCTTCGCCCACCACTTCGCGAAACCGTGGGCGCATTACCTCCTTTGATACATCGGAGACACCTTGTGGACGGATTCGCCCAGTGTCTACAGTCCCGTCAGGGCCGAGCGCAGTCGCTGGCACACCACACCGGGCAATGGAGCCGGCCGATGGAGGACACGACGCGCGACTCACCGATCTGAGCCGCCTTGCAGACATTCCGCTGAAGACACTGCTCCTGTGTCAGAGCCTCGACCTGCTGCCCGCCGTACCGGAATACAGCGAGCGCCATGTACGCAGGGCGGTCCTGGTCAGGACGCTCATCGACGTCGGCGGCCTGTCGTACGCGGCTGCCCGCAATCTGGTGCGGCACATGGACGGGGCGCATCCCCCGGTGAACGAGCTGTTCGGCGCGATCCAACGGGCGTTACCGGTCGCAGGATCCGCGCCCCAGGACGATCAGGAGTGGTCACGCGCCCGGGAACAGGCCCCTGCCCTGGTCGAAGCCCGCCACTGGAAGGTGAGCAGTACCAATCCGGGATGGCAGCCCCTCACCCAAGCCCTGGTGGTCTACAACTGGCTGGGTCAGCAGGCGCCTCAGCGGCTCCTGGAGGCCTATGCGGAGGCGTTGGAGTCGGCCGTCCGGACGGAGGTGGGGCATATCTGCCGGCACGAGGATTCGGACAGTGCGGTATCGGAGCTGGTCGTCTGGACTGTTCTGGGCGATGTCGTCACGTCCGCCCTGCGGCATCTCCTCCATGAACACACCTTGGACTCGATCGCCGACCGGCCGTGAACTCGGAAACGACAGTCGGGAAAGCAACCGCTTTTCCCCCTATTCACGGGGTTGTGTTGCACAGGCGGTTCACAGCTGGGGCACGTCACGGGAGTCTCACTGAGTGAATGTTGCTTCACGCTGTGTCGACTGCCATGCATCCTGGCCATTGATCACCGAAGTACATCCATCCTGCCTGTGGGTGGCGGATGTGGCGCAGGGGGCGCGACCTTGGTGACGACTGGGGGGAAGAGAGCGTGTCGCGTTCGGGGGAACAGCGCTGCTGTGGTCGAAGGCGGTGACATCCGGGGCGTGCGGTTCGCGGACGGCACCAGCGAGACCGCCCGGACCGTGGTCTCCAACGCCGACTACCGGCGCACCATGCTCGACCTGGTGGGCGAGGAGCACCTCCCCCGTCGCCTCG
This sequence comes from Streptomyces sp. V4I8, assembly GCF_041261225.1. Classification (GTDB taxonomy): domain Bacteria; phylum Actinomycetota; class Actinomycetes; order Streptomycetales; family Streptomycetaceae; genus Streptomyces. Next base: position 5,481,013 of record NZ_JBGCCN010000001.1, on the reverse strand, counting down.
CCGCGAAGACCCGGGACGCCCGGATGGCACTGCCCTGGACGACCGTGTACGTGGCGCTGGACAAGGACATCGAGCAGCAGGCGAACCTGTGGTGGTACCGCGGTGAGGACATCGAGCGGTACTACGACGGCCTCCAGGACGGTGGCATGGACAGCACCGACTTCCTCTTCGCCTCCTTCGCCTCCGGCAAGGACCCCGCGACCCGGCGGATCTGCCCGCCCGGCCACTCCAACTTCCAGTTGATGACGCTCTGCCCGCCGGGCTTCGAGAGATGGGGAGTCGAGACCGGACCGGCGGACGGCGGCCGTTACCGCCATGACCCGGCCTACCAGAAGATGAAGGCCGCTCTGACCGAAAGCGTGCTGGACACCGCCGAAGACGTCCTCGGCCCGTTCCGCGGCCGCATCACCCACGTGGAGACCGCGACACCGCTCACCCATGAGCGCTACACGCTGTCCAGCGGCGGCACCCCCTTCGGCATGTCCAAGTGGGGGACCAACGGCGCCCGCCCCGACACCACGACCCTCATCGACGGCCTGTACATCGCCGGAGCCAGCACCCGCTACGGCAACGGCATCACCGGCTCCGCGGTCAGCGGCATCGCGTGCGCCGGCCAGATACTCGGCCGCCGGCTGATGCACGAGGTGCACTCGGGTGCGGTCCTGGCAGACGCGGCACTGCTGCCGGCCCGCGACGGGGCCTGGGATCCGCTGGCGGTGTCGCGCGGGCGGACGTCCGACTGAACCTCCGGGGCCGCGCATGCCTGCCGTCCGCCCGCGTCCGACGTACCGAGCGAACCAGGAGGTCCCCGCATGAGGGCGAGTGCGCAGGAACGGCGGGACAGTGTCGTCCGCGCCGCGGTGACCGAGTTCGTCAAGGGCGGTCTGCACGGCACGCCCACCGCGGCGATCGCCCTGCGGGTCGGGGTGTCCCAGCCCTATCTGTTCCGGCTCTTCCCCGGCAAGCGCGCGCTCTTCACGGCCGCGACGATCCGGTCGTTCGAGTGCTCGGCGGCCGTCTACGCCCACGCGGCGCGTGACCTCCGGGGGGCCGCCGCCCTGGAGGCCATGACCCGCTCCCGCGACGTCCTCCTCGGTGAGAACGGTGTCCTGCTGATGCGGTTGCAAGCCGTGACAGCGGCCGCCTCGGGGGCCGATCCCGCCCTCGCCTCGGTCGTCCGCGGTCGCTGGTCGAGGCTCTGGGACCTCGTCCAGGAACGGTCCGGGGCCCCGTCGTCCGCGCTCAGCGCGTTTTTCGCTGACGAGGCGCTGGTGACGGTGAGGGAGAGTTTGGCGGCGCGGGACGCAGGATGAGCGGCGACCCACATGCTGTTCCTCGCCCCACGCGCTGCCCCGTGATCAGACCGGGTCTTTGGGGGTTCCGGGGTCCGGACTCGGCGGTCTTCGGTAGCCTCGCCCTTCGCGCCGTGCAGGTAGGGGGAGCATGCGGACTGCCAGACGGATTCAGGTTGTTGTCGGTGGCTCCGCCGTTCTGGCGGCCTGGACGGCGGCAGCGCTGCTGACCCGGGTGCCGGTGCTGGTCGTCGCGCTGCCGGTGGTCGGAGCGCTCTGGCTCCTGGTTCTCCTGGACAGCGGATACCTGCTCGTCCGGGAGTGGGCGCACCGGCGGCGCCGTCGGGCCAGCCGGCCGCAGCGCACGGCATGGGCCCCCGCACCCGCCGTACGCAGGCCGATCGACTACCCGAACGTCGTGCCGCGCCCGGCGGGTGACAGCGCGGTGGACCACCAGGGGCGGTTCCGGGCGACCGGCATCCGGCTCGCCGTCCTGCCCGCGCTGGCCGTGGTGTTCCTGACCGTCCAGACCGTGTTCCTCGACCACAACAGCCACCTGGGACTGGGATTCGTCCTCGCCGAGTGCCTTCTTCTCGTCTCCATGGTCTGGACGGTCTGGACCGAGCAGGAACCTTCCCGTCCCTGGGTGACCAGCCGGGTCAGGGCCGAGCTCTTCCGCCGTGAGATGTTCCTCGTCCTCGCGGGCGTCGGGCCCTATCTGGGCCGGACCGACGAGGAGGCAGGGCGGATCCGCGACGCGCGGCTGAGCCTGCTCGCCGGTGCCGGCCCGGCCGAGCTCGACGGATTCGCCCGCCTGGCCGACCGGGACACGGACGGCTCGGAGAGCCACTGGCAGGACGAGGTCTGGCGGCGGCCGGGTGAGGCCGGCACCGACACCGCCGACCGGATGAGCACCTACCTCGACCACCGGATCAGGCGCCAGGGACTGTTCTTCGAGCTGGCCGCCGAGAAGTGCGGGCGTACGGAGAGCGTCCTCGGCAGAGTCGCCAAGGGCGCGGTCCTGGCAGCCGTCGCCATCGCTCTCTCGTACGCCGCGCTCCTCGTGTCCGGCCCGGAGGGGGACGAGCCCACGGTGGCCGCCTCGGTCATCGCCCTGCTCGCCGCGGGCCTCCCGCCCGTGTGCAACACCGTGCTGGCCGTGCAGAACCTGCTCGCCGCACAGCGGTTGGCCGCCTCCTACCGGGAGACCCGCCAGGAACTGCTGGGGCACGAGAACACGCTCCGCAAGCTGCTCGTCGGGCCCGTCGGCCCGGAAGTCGCCGTCTCCTTCCGCGCCTTGGCCGTCCGGGTCGAGTCGACGCTCACGGAGGAGGTCCGCAGATGGCGGATCATCGTCGCCAAGCCCGAGTTCGACGCGGGTTTGTGAGACTTTCCTCCATGGCGGCTGATGATGGATCACAATCGGCGTCGTGGGGGACGTGTTCATCAGTCACAGCGCTCGGGGCGACGCGTTCGCCATGGCTGTCCTGCAGAGGATCGAGAAGCGCCTCAAGCGGCGGAACCACCACCCGCTGGTGGACCAGTCGGACATCCCGCCCGGCGACGAGTGGCGCCCCAAGATCGTCCACTGGCTCGCGCGCTGCGACGCGGCGGTCGTTCTGCTCAACGAGAAGGCGCTGGAGTCCACCTGGGTACGGCGCGAGGTCAACATCCTCTTGTGGCGCAGGGCGCTCGGCGCACCTCTGCTGGTGGTGCCCGTCCTGCTGGACGGGCTCACCACCGCGGCCGTCAAGATCGCCGGGCTGGAGGAGCTCAGGCCGATCCAGTTCGCGCGGACCGAGCGCGGCGAACAGCCGGATGTCAAGAGCCTCTCCGACCAGGTGCTGGAGCGGTTCGCCGAGCTTCCCGAGGCGGCCACGGGCGACGACCCGATGAGTACCTGGCTCAGACGGCTCGGCCTCTATCTCTCCGAGGTCCAGCGGCGGTCCGGTCTGCTGGTCGACGCCGCGAGAGCGCTCGAGTCCGAGAACGAGTACCTGGCCGATGTCACCGCTCAGCACGGCGGCTGTCTGTTCCTGGCCCAGCAGTTCCTGGTGGCGCCTCCCGAGCGGATGGAGGCGGCTCTCGACGCCCTCGCCCCGTCACTGCCGGACGACACCCTCCGCCGGCTGGCCGCGGCGCTGACGCCCACCTGGGTCGACGAGGAGGCCGCCCGCGGTGTGCTCCCCGGACCGGACAGACGCCCCCGCCGGATGACAGTCCTGCTCAACGCCCGGGCGACCGGCACGGCCGAACAGTACATACGCCGGGCGACCTGCGCGGCCACCCAGGGCTTCGAGGTGAGGTCGGTCGGGAGTCTGCCCATGGGCGAGGACCGGGTCGGGGAACGGTTCCGTATGTGGGAGAACGCGGTGTGGCGGGAGTTCTTCGAAGCCGACGACGAGGACGACCGGGTGCTGCCCCATGATGTCGATACGCGGACCCACTACCTCGTCATCAACGAACTCTGCCCGCCCGACGAGGAGTTCGCGCAGGCCGTCAGGTTGCTGCACGGATCCTTCTCCTGGCTGATCGTCCTGGTGACGACCGGCACGCCGGAGCCGGACCTCCAGGTCCGGGCCGCCTTCGAGAACGCGGTGCTGCTGCGGCCCCTGCTCACCCAGCAGGACGAGCAGACGGCGAAGCTCCGCAACAAGCGCCTCTGCAAACTGCATGAACAACTGGCAGGTACGTACTCATAGGAGTCCCCGTGACCGATCTCGTCTCGTACGGTCCCGACTCCAGGGACGGCCGGGTCTACGACATGCCGGAGGGCCTCCAGCTGGCCATCGACGTGGCGCTGGCCACCGACCGGCCCCTGCTGCTGAGCGGGGACCCTGGATCCGGCAAGTCGTCCCTGGCCCCGTTCTACGCTCGTGACACCGGCATGCGGTACTACGAGCACGTGGTCACGTCCCGCACCCAGGCAACCGACCTGCTGTGGACGTTCGACAGCGTGCGCAGGCTGGCGGACGCACAGGCGCACCGCGGCATGCTGAACGACGGCGACTACATCGAGCCCGGTGTCCTGTGGTGGTCGCTCGCCCCCGAGTCGGCCCACACCCGGGGTGGCCTCCTCAAGCCGCGCCACCGGCACGACCCGCTCGACCGGTTCTACCGGCAGCATCTGACGAAGGGCGCCGTCGTCCTCATCGACGAGATCGACAAGGCCGACCCGGACGTGCCCAACAGCCTGCTGGTACCGCTGGGTTCACAGGAGTTCACCGTCGCCGAGACCGGGACTCCCGTCCGCCGCGAGGCCGCCGTCGGCACGCCGCTGATCATCATCACCACCAACGGGGAGCGCGAACTCCCGCAGGCGTTCCTGCGGCGCTGTGTCACCTTCACCCTGCCCCACCCGACCCGCGAGAGCCTGATGAGGATCGCGGAGCTGCATCTGCGGGAAGAGGGGGCGGCCCTGGACCCGCCGACACTGAACCTCGCCGGTGCGCTCGCCGACGAGCTCATGAAGGTACGGACGGACAAAGGGGTCCGGCGCGAGCGGCTGCCGAGCACCGCCGAGTACCTGGACGCGCTGCGCGCCTGCCGCACACTGAACCTCAGTCCGGTCCATCCGCAATGGCCCCTCATTCGCAGCCTGACACTGACCAAGTCCCCGCAGCGGGAGCCGTGACGCGATGCGTCCGCAGATCTGGATCGCCGATGTCGTGCGCGCCCTGGACGTGGCACGGACCGAGAGCGAGCGGGCGCAGGTCCAGGAGATGTTGGGACTGGTCGGCAGCATGCCCCGCACCGACTTCGTCCCACCCCCGACACGCCCTCCCGTGCCGGAACACTGGGCCGAGGCTCCCCCCGAGCCGCCGGACGCGGAGCCCCGCTCCGAACCGCTGCCCCGACCCGATGCCGAGGACCGGGGCGAAGTCACTGACCCGACCGCCGAGTTGCCGTTGCTCCGGCCGGCACGCGTCGAGGGTACGAGCGCACCGCGTGAACCGGTGGAGCCTCTCGCCAGGCCGACGTCCGAGCGTGTTCCGCTCCCGCATCTGCCCCTACTCGTTCCGCGCTGGACCAGTGCCATCCTCCGCGCCATGCTCTCCCGGCAGGTGAGCGAAGGCCCCGTGGACATTCCGGCGCTGATCGACACACTCGCCCACGGCCGCCCGGTGACTCGGCTGCCGCGCCGACGTGTGCCCACTCTGCGGTACGGCGTCCAGGTGCTGGTCGACCGGGGCACCGGTATGCAGCCGTTCCGCCGCGACCAGGACCAACTGGTCGGCCTGATCCGTACGGTGGTCGGAGCCGACCTGGTCGAAGTGGGCTATTTCTCTCATGCCCCTCAGCGCGGAACCGGGCCGGGCGCACGCTGGACGCGCACCGAGTACACACCTCCCGAGTGCGGCAGGCGCATCCTGCTGCTGTCGGATCTCGGGCTCGGTGGCCCTCCTGACGACCCGCACCGGGCCGCCCCGGCCGAGTGGGCGGAGTTCGCAGGCCTCGTCACCCGTGCCGGATGCAGCGTCGTCGCGCTCTCTCCGTACCCGCCCGCCCGCTGGCCCGGATGGATGACGAGGCTGCTGCCGCTGGTCAGCTGGGACAGCACCACCACCGCGAGCCGGGCCAGGGTGAGGGTGCCGTGATCGCACCACCGCAGGAGCTGCCGCCTCCGCCCACGGCCGGTGCGCTGGAGCTGGCCACGGTCCTGAGCATCGCCACCCGTATCGAACCCGAACTGATCCGTGCGGTCCGGCTCCGGCTCCTGCCGCACCTGGACGTCGGCGCCGAAGCCGATCTGTGGTTCTGCGGCTGGGTGGGCGCCCGTACGCCCGAGGCCATCGCGCTGCTCCCGGAATGCCTGCCCTACCTGCGCGCGGGCCTGGTACAGAGACTGGAGACCGACCCCCGTCTCCGGGAGATCATCGAGATCGTCACCGAGGTGCACAGCGGTCTGTCGCCGGCGCTGCTCCTGGAGGAGCGGGTCACCTGGGACACCCTGACCGGCGATACCGACGCCGCCGCCCAACACCTCAACCGGGCCCTGCACGCCCTCGTGCGGCAGAACCGCTCCGGCCTGGCGGGCTGGTTCGCCGAGGCGTGGCAGAGGCTGCCCGTCGAGGCCCGCTCGACCACCACCGCGTGGAGTCTCGCCAACGCGGCCCGCTCTCACGTGCCGTCCCTCGACCCGGGTACGGCGCCGGAACTCACCCTGGCCACCGTCTCGTCCATCGCCACGGCCGTCGGTAATGCCCGGCTCGGTGTCCAGCGCGAAGGACGGGCACTGCTGTTGGGGGACGTACGGGGGACCTCCGCGGCGGCGATCCTCGTCCCCGACACCCACCCGCGCGTGGTCGAGGTCGTCACCGACTCCGCCACCCGGACGCTACAGATCGACGCGACCGCTGTCGTCCGCGTCGAGGTGGGGTCCGGGCAGATCAGCCTGCGCACCGGTGCGGGTCACGTCTACGAGCTCGACCGGCCGGCCCCGCCGTCGCCACGGACCGGGGTCTCCGAGTACGAGGTGCTGAGGGACCTGCTCGGACCCGGGTCGCAGGCCGAGTTGGTTCCGCGGCTGACCAACGCGATACGAGACCTTCTCGGCCGGTTCCGCCGGGAGGACGACCTCGTGGCCCTGCGCGAGGCGTTCGATCTGGCGAAGCGTGTCGTGGCGGCCGACTACGACCTGGCCCTGTTCCCCGAACTGGGTTGCGAGGTCGCGGAAGCGGCATACCTCCAGGGCTTCCGCCACGGCACCCGGGGCCCACTCGAACTGGCTGCCCACGTCAGCGAGGACATGACCAACGCCTTGATCCCCGACGTAGCCGGCCGCGTCAGGGCCGTGCTCGGTGCCTCCCTCCGCGAGCTCTTCTCCCACACAGGGGATCCCGCTCAGCTGGAAAACTCCCTGGACATCCTCGAAATGTCGTTGGACCGGCTGTCGGCGAGCGGAGCCGACATCGTGCCACTCCTGTCCGAACTGCTGCGTACATGCGCGGTTTTCCACGAAGTCGGCCAGGACGAGGAGATCCTTCAGCATGCCGTGGCACTCGCCGACGAGATGCTTAGGACGGCTGACGGGCTGGAGGCCTCCGCCCTGCCGCTGGCGCGGATCCTCGTTGCCCGGTTCAGGGCGACGGGGAATCCCGACGACCTCGCCCGTGCGGAGGATCTGGTCCGTCTCGGCTCCACGCCCGAGGAGTCCAGGGCCGACCAGTCCGAGCGAGCGGCCGCCATCGCCGCGGTGAGCCTGGCCCGCTTCTGGGCGGACGGCTCACGGGGGGCACTCGACGACGCCCGGGCCCACGCACGGTCGGCCGTCACGCTCAGCCCTCCGGGCGACCGACTCCGGCGGGCCAGGCTGCGGCTCGCACACGCTGAAGTGCTGCGCGTGTCCTTCACCCTGTCGCACGACCTGGCGGAACTCGACGAGGCCCTGGCTCACGCGGAAGGAGCGAGCAAATCCCTGCCCGCGGCATCGGCCTGGCAGAAAGCGGCGCGCATCGGTCTGACCCAGTGTCTGATCGACAGGTTCCGGCAGACCGGTGATCCGATGGATCTCAGCCGTGCCGTCGAGGTCTCCCTGCCGGTCGCCTCCGACGACCGGGCCGGCGCCGAACTCCCCTACCGGCACACGGCGCTCGTGCAGCAGGGCGAGTGCATGCTCCTGCAGTACCGGGCGGCCGGGGACACCGAGTCCCTGCTCAGGGCCGTCGACGCCTTCCGTAGGGCGAGGGGGATCCGGTCCCCCCTCAGCCCCTCCCAACGGGTGGCCCAGGCCACCGGATACGCGTCCGCCCTCGCCGAACTGCACGCGATCTACGGTACGCAGGCAGATCTCGACAGCGCACTCGCCGAGCTGGATGCCGTAACGGAGGACATCGCCACTTCTCAGTCCGTGCACGCCGTGCTGGCGTCCGCTCTGCTGGCCAGAGCCGGCCTGGTGTCACGTCTGACGAACGCGTCCGACGAGGCGGTCCACCGCGCGGCGGACGACGCACGGCTGATCGCCCATGAACAGTCCGCACAGCCCCTGCAACGGCTGCAGGCCGCACTGCTCTGGGGAAGCCTGGCCATGCGGATGAACCGTCACGACGAGGTCATCCGGAGCTACGAGACCGTCACCAGGGAACTCCCGCCGGTCGTGCTGCTGCCCGGTGACGAACGCGGAGCCATCATCAGGGCCTGGGAGGAGCGGAGCCGGGAAGCCGCGGCCTATGCGATCGAGGCGGGAGCCCCGGAGCGCGCGCTGGAGTTCCTCGAGCAGCGGAGCGTCCTTCTGTCGGCATGGAGCAAGGACTCCCATGCCGAGGTGGACCAGCTGGACAGGGTCGCACCGGATCTCGCCGCGGAACTCCGCTGGCTGTGGACGTTTCTCCACCTGGACGCCGGACCGGCCGGCGCACCGGTCTTCCGGCAAGGCGACCTGGTACAGGACCGGATGAACCACCTGGTGGAAGCGGTCCGTGCCGTTCCCGGCTTCGAGGACTTCCTCGTCCCCGTGCGCGCCGAGCGGATGGTCGCCGCCGCGAGCGAAGGTCCCGTCGTCGTGCTCAGCACGATCGCCCGCCGCTGCGACGCACTGCTGGTGACACGCCAGGGGGTGTCGGCGCTCCCCCTGCCGGACCTGAGTCTGACCGAGCTGACGAACCGGGCGAGGACGTACCAGGTGACGAGTGCCAGGCCCGACAGCCGCGAGGCCTGGGGCGTACTCGACTGGCTGTGGGAAAGCACGGTGTGGCCGGTCCTGTCCGCTCTCGGGCTCACCAGCCGCACCACGTTCAGCCCCGCCCCGTACGGCCCCACCAGGGCCAAGTCCGGCGTCGAAGGCCCCCGGCCGCTCAGCTCGGTCCCGTCCGACACGCTTCCCCGGATCTGGTGGTGTCCCACCGGTCCGTTCACGATGCTTCCCCTCCACATGGCCGGACAGCCCCAGCGCACGGCTCTGGACTACGCGGTCCACTCCTACACCCCGAGTGTCCAGGCGCTCATGACCGCGCGGTCCCGCGAGAGGCACCGGGGCGAAGGACCGGAGCAGCGGATGCTGCTGGTACTCGCGGACGACGCGCTGCCGGACGGGGTCAGGGAAGCCCAACGGATCCAGCGACTCGTTGCCGGTGGCCAGGTCCTTCGTGGGCCGGAGGCCACGGCCGCGAATGTCGCCGCGCGCCTCGCCGATCACCCCTTCTTCCACTTCATCGGCATGGCGCGCCTGCATGAGGGCGTGCCCCAGCTGCAGTTCGCGTTCGATGCGGAGGAGGGGCTCAACTGGCGGCATCTTCCACAGAACCTTGTGGCCGACGGGGCGCTGGCCTATCTCTCCGCCTGCGATACGGCGGGCGACGACCGGGCTTTCGCGAACGGGGGATGGACGATCGCCGCGTCCTTCCAGGCCGCCGGTTACCGCCATGTGATCGGGACACTGGGCAGGGTCACGGACGACGCCGCCATGCGGATCGCGGTTCACGTGTACGAGTTGCTCGTGGACCCCGACGGACGGCTCCGTCCGGAGCACTCGGCGCGCGCCCTGCATACGGCCCTTCAGGAAGCCCTTGCCACTTGGGCTTCGCCCGTCCACCCGCTCGCCGCTGCCGGCGTGGTGCACCTGGGCCCGTGAGCGTCCGGCCAGGGCCTGCGGCCGTGAGGCTGTCGTTGTCGTGGCAGCCCCACGGCCGGGTCGGCGGGCCGGATCAGCGGGTGATCACGACCGCGTCGAGGTGGACGGTCGAGCGGGCGGAGGTGCTGCCGGTGAGGACCCGCAACTGCACCTTGTGGGTGGTGATCGTGGTGCCGAGTGTGTGGGTGAACACCACTTGGCGGTACGCGGTCCGGGCGGCGTAGGTGTTGATCGTGCCGACCGTTTTTCCGTCCACCAGGACGGCGAAGCGTCCGCCGTTCGACTTCCGCGTCGCCACTATGCGCAGTTGGGTGCCGTCCGCCGAGAAGGACACGTACGCGCCCTTGGTGGTGGAGGTGCGCTCGGTGCCGGACCAGGCGGAGGTTGCCGCCGCCGACTTCCAGGTGCCGGTGTAGTGCAGGGACGTCGCGCGGTCGTCGAGCGGGATGCCGGTGGTCGCCGCCTTGCTCCAGGGGCCGGTCTGGCCGGCGTCGTCGTGGGCGCGGACGTAGAAGCGGTAGGTCAGTCCGGGAACCGGCTTCACGGGGCTGCCCGCCTTGCCGAAGACCGCGGAGGTGGCCGTGGTGCCGGTGCGCCAGGTCTGCAGCGGGCCCAGCTTCCAGACGCCGGCGCTGTCACGGGTGGCGACCCGCCAGCCGACGTCGTACGACTTCACACCCGCGGTCCTGGCCGACCAGGCGACCGGCACCGCGGCGCTCGTCGCCGCGCTGCTCGCGACGGTCGGCGCGGTGACGGAGGCGGCGGGGACCGTCCGGCGCAGGGTCACCTTGCCGCTGAGGTCGGCTGCCGCCCGGCCGGTCACCGTGTCGCGCACGGTCAGGGTCCAGGTGTACGCGCCGTCAGCGGCTGCCGTCCCCGCCCCCGTCGTTCCGTTCCACACCGGCTTGACGGTGCCGTCGGAGGCCGTACCGGAGAGGGAACGGACCTGTGTGGTACCGGACTTGAGGGTGAGCGTCCAGCTCACCGGCCGGTTGTAGGTCCAGGCGGGGATCCAGGTGTCGACGGATCCGTCGCCGTTGGGGCTGAAGCCGGTCGGGGCGGCGGCCGAGGCAGCCGTGGGGACGCCTGCCCAGGTCACGTGGGTGACGCCGGCGTCGTCCATCCAGGCCGCCCAGGGCGCGTCGCGGTCGACCGCCCACCGCTCGGCGGCGGCGGAGTCGGCCTTCCCGGGGAGGGCGAACAGAGGCTGTGCCGTGGTTGCCGGGCCGCTCAGCGTCTGGGCGTTCAGCGTGACGGCCCCCGAGGACTCCGCGGACCTGGTGAAGGTGTAGAGCACGTCCGTGCCGAGGATCGGCGTGTGTACGGAGGCGTCCACGGTGGTGCCGGTCGAGCTCCCCGCCTTGAGCAGCAGGCCGCTGGTGGACGCGCCCCCGCAGGTGGTCAACAGGATCCGGGAGCCGCGCACTTGGAGAGCGCCAGGCAGACAGCTCACGGTTGCGACGGTGGTGACGGTGCCGGTGGTCAGGTCGGTCCGCCGGATCGACCAGGCGGCCGTCGTACCGTTCCGCACCGAGGAGTACACGGCGCCGCCGTCCAGCGCGGAGCCGGAAGGCACCCGCTCGCTGTGGCCGTCCGCGAAGGTGTAGAGGAGAAGCGTGCCGTCGGCCGCGGTCGTCTTGTCCGACACCAGGACGCGCTCACCGTCGAAGTCCACGACGTCCACCATCGACACGTCGGAGTAGTTCAGCGGTGTCCCGACCAGCTTGCCGTCCTCGTACACCTGGAAGTGGCCCGGCTCGGAGGCGCTGCCCTGCTCGACCAGGACCCGGCCCCCGGCGGCGGCCAGCGTCTGGTGCACCAGGCCGCCGGTGTAGGCGAGTACCCGGGACGGCGTGCTCGCCGAGGCCCCGGCCGGGCCGGCCGAGAGGTCCGAGCGGAGCAGGACGCCCTGCCGGCGGGAGGAGTCGTCGGCCGTGTAGAGCGCGCCGTCGGACAGGGCCAGGGCGTCCAGCCTGGCGGGTCCGGCGGGGATCGTGGTGGCGTCGCCGGCGGCGGTGGACACCCTTCCGTCGGTGAGGGTCTGGATCGCGGCGTCCACATCGGGCCGGTAGAGCGTCACGCGCATCTTGCCGTCGTCGCCGACCGCGAGGTCGGTGAAGGTCCCGCCGAGGTCCTTGGCCGCCGTGGATCCGTCCCTGGCCATCGCGTACAGCTCGGACGCCCCGTCCGCCGCGCTCCACTGGTACCAGGCGAGCGTGTCATCGCTGATCGAGTGCGCCCCGCTGACCGGCAGGGTGGTGGACGACGGGCCGTCCCCGGGTGCCGACCGCTGCCACTCGGTCAGGGTCGCCCCGTCGATGACGCCGACGTGGGCGGGGGTGAACTCCAGGCCCTGCGGCAGCTCGTCGGTCGCGGGCTCCGCCACGGTGACCGTCGCGCCGGTGGCGAAGTCGACGTACACGATCCTGTGGTCCCAGCCGGGCGCGGTCCGCCGGAGCACCAGGGCCCCACGGGCGTCCGAGGCGAGGACCTCGTACTGCTCGTCGTCGGACAACAGCGTCCGGTCCTCGTTGCCGGGTGTGCGCAGCAGCAGGCGCACCCGGTACGCGGCGCTGTCGTCGTAGTAGCTCTGCTGGACGAGGATGCCGTCGCCGGCCTGGGCGCGGTAGCGCTCGTCCCCCGCGGCTCCTGAGCTGTCGTACGCGACAGGAAGGACGTCCTGTGCGCCGGGGTGTCCACCGGAGTCGAGGTGGTGCAAGGTGACGTGGTCGGCGAGATCGCCGTTCGGATTGGCGGAGGTGGCGACGGCCACCACTCCGTCCTGCACGGACACCGCGTCGACGTTCACCGCTTCGGTGGTCTCGGCAAGCCGGCCGAGGTCCTGGGGTGTGCCTCCCGAGACGGCGAGCCAGCCGTGCGCCAGAGCGTCGGCGGCGGTCTTCTGACGCCAGACGACCACCTGACCGGAACCGGCTATCTCGTCTGCGCCCGGCACGGAGGTCGGGCGCGCGGCCAGCGTGGCGGACACGTCGGTCACCGCCGCGGCAGCCGCGTCAGCTGCGGTGACCGGGATGACTGCCTGGACGAGGGTGAGAGCCGTGAGGGCTGTGAGGGCCGCCGGAGCAGCCAGGAAGCGGAATCTGTGCGAAGGCATGGAAGCCCGATTCTCCTGGAGCAACAAGGCGGGGATCATTACACGGAGATCCGCTGCGTCCGCCGGTGGGGTCGCAACATTTACCGATACTTTCCACGGGTACGTCACACTCGCCGAGGGCGTCCTCCCGCCTGGACGGCAGCCGATGATTCCGCCAACCCGAGGAGAAGCCGGGGTTAACTCATGGACGGGGTCGGCGATCGCGCACAACCCCCCACTCGCCCCCTCTGTCTGATGCGGGTGAAGTCACCACCCATTTCGTCAGTTGTGGGGGAAACCACACCATGCGCCTACGCGCCACTGTCGCCACCGCCACCGCCGCCGCCCTCAGCGCCGCCCTGGCCGTCACCGCTCTCGCCGTCCCGGCCGGCGGGGCCGAACAGGACGACACGCCCACGACGTTCAGAGACATCCAGGTCAACCAGAGCCGCGACTACACCGTCGTCGTCGGGGCCGCACGGAAGACCGCGTTCCTGGTCTCGGCGACAGTCAGCGACCCGTCCGGCGTCCAGGGCGTGTCGTACGAGCTGTGGCACGGAGAGAGCCGGGCGGAAGCCGACGGGCGGATGACGCAGGCCGGGTTCGACCGCTGCGTGAAGATGTCCGAGACCACGTCCAAGTGCCAGGCCGTCGTGATCGCCGACCCCTACGGCAACCTCCGCAGCAACGCCCTCGCCGGTGTCTGGGGCGTGAGCGCCGTGGCCGTCGACGGCGCGGGCAACGTGACCCGCGAGGACGACGAGCCATGGCTGGCACGCATCAAGCGCCAGACCCACCTGTCCCAGGCCGACGCCACGCCGGAGCCGGTGAAGAAGGGCAAGGACCTCACGGTCAAGGTCCGGATGATCGTCGCCAGTTGGGAGAAGCACAAGGACGTGCCCCTCATCGGGCATCAGGTGCTGCTCCAGTTCCGCAAGGGCACTAGCGGTGCCTTCACCACGCTGAAGAAGGTGAAGACCGACCGCAACGGCTGGGCCACGACCACCGTGCAGGCGACGGTGGACGGCGAGTACCGCTACGACTTCGCGGGCACGTCCCTCACCCAGGCCAGGGCCGGCCGGGCCGACTTCGTCGATGTGAAGTGAGCCCCGACCGGTGAAGTGACCATCCCCTGCCCGCGACATGGCGGGCAGGGGGCCTCCCTGTAGCGCCGCGTCAGCCCTGTGTCACCAGGCCAGGGCGTCGGCCATGGTCGACTGCCAGTACGAGACTCCGATCGAGTCGTCGACGTGGACGCCCTTCGCGGGGAGGGAGGGGTGGGCGGCGGTGTTCGCGCTCGTGTTGAAGTAGACCGCGAGGGACTTGGCCGTGTAGCCGTTGGAGCCGCTGCCGTCGGCGGCCGAGAGAAGGACGCTCGCATAGCCCGACTCGCCAGGGGCCAGCGTGACCACCGCCTGCGGCTTGGAGTCCTCGAAGGCCGGCGGGACGGACTGGGCCTCGCCGAACCGGACCGCCGGATAGCCGGTGAGGTTGCAGTTCTTCGAGCCGGTGTTGGTGACGGTGAGGAGAAGGTGGTTCAGGGGGCGGGTGACCTCCGTGGCGGCCGTCCGGGTGGTGGCGGGGGAGCAGGCGGTCCTCGTGGGCCCCGGGTCGTTGGAACCCGAGGAGCCGGTGGAGCCCGTGGACCCGGACGAGCCCGTGGAACCCGTCGTGCCGCTCGAACCTGCCGCGCCGCCGGTCGAGCCTCCGGAAGTCGAGCCCACCGTGTCGGTCTGTCCCGCCCCGGTGGAGGTTCCCCCGCTCGCCTTGCCGGAGGACGTGCTGGAGGCCGTGGGCGCCGCCGTCGACGCCGATCCCGCCGACGCCCCCTCGTCCTTTACGCCCTCTCCGCTGTTGCATGCCGTCAACGTCAGCGTGGCGGCCGTGAGTGCGGCGGCGACGAGCATGCGGGTGCGGTGGGTGCTAGTGGACATGTGATCCCCCTTGTGCGGTACGGGTGTTGGCATGGGCCGCTCGACCGGGTGCCGGAAGCGGCGTGCCGGGAGCGGCGTGCTTGGATGGCCCAAGCTTGTGCGGTGCTCCGTCCCGACCGCCACGACCGCCGGGGTATCCGGGACGCTGGAACGCCTGCGACAGCTCTGACCTGGGGGAACGACCTCCCCCTGGAACGGGGGTCCGGAACGTGGGGAGAGGGAGGAACGGTGGCGGGGGACGAGTTCTCGGAGCTGTTGGGCCGGTTGAAGGAGCGGTCCGGGCTCAGTTACGGAGTGCTCGGGAAGCGGCTGCACACGAGTGCGTCCACGCTTCACCGGTACGTCAACGGGGACGCCGTACCGATGGACTACGCGCCCGTGGAGCGGTTCGCGCGGGCATGCAAGGCGTCGCCCGAAGAACTGGTGGAACTGCATCGGTGGTGGGTGCTCGCGGATGCCCGGCGGAGGCAGAAGGCGGAAGGGCCCGAGTCCGGTAGGGCGGGGCTCGGCACGGCAGGGCCCGAGGCGGCCGAAGCAGCCGACGCGGCGGACGCGGCCGACCAGGCCGACGAGGCCGTTCCCGTGGTCGAGCCGCGGCCCCTGACGGAGGACCGGGCTCCCGTGGCGCGGCGGCGTACCGCTGCCCTGGCCGGGGCCGCCGTGACCGCCGCCCTCGTGTCGGCCGCGCTCGTGGTGAGCCTTGTGCCCGGCGAGGGCGATGACGGCCAGGGCGGGAAGCGGTCCGTGGGGGCTGCGTCCCAGTCCGCCGACTCCGTCGAGAAAGGCCCCGCCGCCTCCGGGTCGGCCGACGCGAAGGGCAGGTCGGCCTCGCCGTCCGCCTCGCGCAGCGGCAGTCCCACGGCTCCCGCCTCCGCCTCCGCCTCACGGAGCGGTGGGGCCGGGGCGGCCCGGGGCGGCGGTTCCGAGGACGGGGCCCGGGCCACCGCGCCCGCCGTCGCCGTCAACCCGTACAAGTGGGAAGACCCCTGCAGCCAGCACTACCTGGTCGACGAGAAGCCCGAGCGGATGCCTCCGCCGCCGGGCGAGCCGGACGCGCGCGGGTGGGTCACCGCACTCGGCGGGGTCGCCGCCGGGCAGCAGATGCTCGCGCTGAACGTGCAGGGCACCGGGAAGGCCACCGTCGTGCTGGATGACCTGCATGTGCGGGTGGTGGAGAAGAGCGCGCCGCTCGCCTGGAACGACTTCGAGATGGGCGTCGGGTGCGGTGGCGGCGTGGAGACGAGGGCGTTCGGGGTGAACCTCGATGCCGGGCGGCCCGCGCTCTCCTCCAAGGCCGGTCAACGCGACTTCCCGTACACGGTCAGTGAGTCCGATCCGGAAGTCTTCTACATCTTCGCGGACGCGCGGGCGCACAACGTGAGTTGGTACCTGGAGCTGGACTGGTCCAGCGGTGACCAGAAGGGCACCGTGCGCATCGACGACAACGGCAAGCCGTTCCGCACGAGCGGGAACGTGGGCCGGCCCGCGTACAACCATCCGCTCGGTTCCTCCGAGTGGGGACGGAACGAGTACGAACCCAACATTCCCGGCTGAGGGACGTCGCCCCGCCCTCCGAAGTACGGGTCAGTGGAGGGTGGGACGGTAGACGAGCTCCTGGACGCGGCCGTCGAGTGTCCGGCTCTCGATCAGTTCCAGGTCGAAGTCGGCCGCCCCCTGGAAGATCGGATCC
Source organism: Streptomyces sp. V4I8 (assembly GCF_041261225.1). Lineage (GTDB taxonomy): Bacteria > Actinomycetota > Actinomycetes > Streptomycetales > Streptomycetaceae > Streptomyces. Next base: position 5,464,434 of record NZ_JBGCCN010000001.1, on the reverse strand, counting down.
AGCCCGGTCCGACCGGTGACGACAGGGAAGAGCGTCACCTGCAAGCGGTCGACCAGGCCGGCGGCCATCAGCGCCCGGTTCATCGACAGGCTGCCGTGCGAGCGCAACGGCACCTCGGACTCCTCCTTGAGCCGGGCGACGACGTCAACGGCGTCACCACTCACGACGGTCGCGTTCGGCCAGTCGAGGGAGCCTTCCAGCGTCGTCGACACCACCGTCGCCGGCAGGCTCCGCATCCGGGTGACCCACGGGTCACGCACATCGGACTCCTCGGTGCTCTCGGCCAGCATCCGCGCGAACGCCCGGTAAGTGTTGGCCCCGAAGACCATCCGCTGCTCCGCGCCGTACAAAGCCAGCCGGTGGTCGAGCAGCTCGGGGCCCTGCTTACCCCAGTAACCGGTCCAGTCGCCGCCGGCGGCACCGTAACCGTCGAGGCTGGAAAACACGTCGAAGGTGTAGGTAGCGGTCATGGCGTTCTCCTCGACTGCGGATGATCGGTGTGGGGGCGGGCCGGACCGGCAATCCTCAGACCGGCGGTCTTCTCTTGGTGCGCTACGGCGACCGTCGCACCCATAGACCCGACCCGCTTCCGGAACTCATCGCCATGCCTTGGATTCGGCGGTCGCTTTCAGGTCCCGCAGCCATGCTTCGAGGCCCGTGCCGAGGGCCTCGGTGGCGGTGGGGACGTCCGCTTCGACCTGGGGGCCGGTCCAGGTTTCCTCGGTGTGGACGTGTACGCCACCTAGCGCTACTTCCTCATCTACGGCACGCCCGTCCCCGGCTACCACGCGCCCGACGACACCACCGCGATCTCGTCCGAGATCATGGCGACCCTGTTGGACGCCTGTGCCGCGCTGCCCTCCGACGGCCCGGTGACACCGTTCGACGCGCACATCGAGGACCACCGGGACTGGGCGGCCGGCCATCCCGCCCCGCCCGCGGTCCTCCACCGGGCCCTGACCTTCTGGACCCGGCTGCACGGCGTCCTGTCCCTGGAACTCGCCGGCCAGTTCAGCGGCATGGGATTCGACCCGGCGCAGCTCTTCGCCGCAGAACTGGACGACCTGGCGGGCCCGCCGGCGAACTGACCACGGCACGCCCCGCCTTGACGAACCGTTGTGATAGGCGCGGCTCCGCTTCCGGTGCGGCAGGCGGTGGCGCACCTCCGCACTGGACGACCCCGGGGACAAGGCGCAGGGACACCCCACCGCGTGCTGCTCGTCAAGGACGCCATCGTGTCGACCGCCGGCGACACGGCCTTCTCCCGAGCCCGGACGGGCCGCCCGACCGGCCGGGTCCCGCGGGTGTGACTCCGCCCGGCCCCGATCGGCTGCCCCTTGTCACGCCTTCTCAGCCGCTCGTGCCGGGCGGTGACGTGGTCCGTGCCCGGGTCTCGGTCCCCGTGGGGACCTTCCCGGTGTTGCCGGGGGCGAGTCCACAAGTGCCGGATTCCGAGGCCCCGTCCTGTCCCCTCAGCTCCACGACGATCTGGCCGTCGGCGTCCTGGCTGTAGGCGATCGTGCAGGTCAGCTGATCGAGAGCGGTGCTGTCCAGGCCCTCCAGGGCAAGGGGCAGGCGGGTCGTGACCCCGCCGTCCGAGGAGCGCTCGACCTCGACGGTCCCGCCCGGGCGGGCGGCGGGGAGGGCGGTGCTCAGGCCGGCGGCTCGGTCTTCGTCCCGTGGACCACCGAGCAGTGCCGTGACCACCTTCTCCGTCGGCACCGGGCCCGCCGTATCACCGGGGTTCTGGTCGCCAGGGTTCTGGTCTCCGGCGCCCGGCTCCACGTAGGAAGGCTCGGGCGTCCGGATCACGGGGCTCAGCCCTCCGTCGGGGGAACGGAAGAAGAGCAGCATGTCGCTGTCGCGGTTGAAGAAGGCCTGGAAGCTGGCGGGACCGCCCGCCTCGATGACGTCGGTCTCCTGGATACCGCAGCCACCGAGCAGCGGTACGGCCGCCGCGACGGCGACGGCGACAGTGACGCCCGCCGCACGTCGGCGCGTCCGCGCACGCCTCATCCGCAGGCCTCCTCCGCGTGAAGCGGTATCTCGACGGTGAAGACGGCACCGCCCCCGGGCGGGTTCCCCGCGCGGATCGATCCGCCGTGCAGCTTCACGTTCTCCTGTGTGATCGCCAGTCCCAGGCCGCTGCCCGCCGAGCGGGTGCGGGCCGCGTCGGCCTTGTAGAAGCGGTCGAAGATGTGCGGGAGGGCTTCGGGACGGATGCCGGGGCCGCTGTCCGTGACCTCGGTGATCAGTACGGGCGGGGACGGGGAGCGGGTCTCGGTGCGCAGGCTCACCGTGACGGGCGCGCTGCCGTGTCGCAGGGCGTTGCCGACGAGGTTGGCGATCACGAGGTCGAAGCGGCGTGGGTCGAGGCGGGCGCGGATGCCGTCGGGGAGTTCGCTGCGGACCCGGTCGTCGGTCCAGTGCCGGTTGTGGAGGGTCTTGCGGATCGCCTCGGCCACGTCGACCTCGTCGGCGTTCAGCTCGGCCGCGCGGGCGTCGAAGCGGGAGATCTCCATCAGGTCCTCGACGAGCACGGCGAGCTTTCCGGTCTCCGCGCTGACCAGCCGGACCGCCCGGGCGGTGTCGGCGTCCAGGTGGTCCGCGTCCTCGTCGAGGACCTCGGTGACGGCGAGCATTCCGGCGAGGGGGGTGCGCAGTTCGTGCGAGACGTCGGAGGCGAAGCGGCGGGCGCGGGCCTCGGCCTCGCGCAGCTCGCGCACGGACCTCTCCAGTTGGGCGGCCGACTCGTTGAAGGTGCGGGCCAGATCCGCCAGTTCGTCGCTGCCGCGCACCGGAATCCGGGTGTCGAGTCGGCCGCTGCCCATGCTCCGGGCCGCCTGGCGCAGTTCCCGCACCGGGCGCAGCACGCTGCGGGCGGCGATCAGGCCGGGTATCAGCGCGACGGCGAGGCCGGGCAGGGCGCCGTCGCGGGCAGCCATGAGGAGGGCGTCGACGTTGACCTGCTCGTCGGTCATCCGCATGACGGCGTAGAGGACGAGCCCGCTGGGCAGCACGCTGTCCGGACTCGCCTTGAAGACCATGGGCATGGCGATGGTCAGATAGGGGACGCCGTCCTTGACGACCCGCTCGAAGCTGCCGTGGGGGTTGGCCCGCGCGGCGCGGCGCAGTTCGGGTGTGATGACGGTGGAGACGCGGTTCTCGCCCGAGGAGGCGCGGACCGAACCGTACTCGGCGAACACCACCCAGGGGTGCGGCTTGCCCTTGCGGGCGATGTCACGCAGGACTTCCTCCAGGCCGCCGCCCTCATTCCGCAGGGGCAGCCCGAAGCCCGTCTGCTGGACCTGGTCGCGGAACGACGTGACCGCCGTGTCCTGGGCGGTCTGCAGCACCGCGTTGCGGGCCTCACGGTAGGTCAGCGCGGCCGTGGTGCCGGCGCTGACGGCGGCGACCAGCAGGAAGGCGAGCAGCAGCCGGGTACGCAGCCCGAACGCCCTGAACCGCGACCGTTGAGGGCCGGTGCTCACAGTGGCCCGAAGCGGTAGCCGAAGCCCCGCAGTGTCTGGACGTAGCGGGGGCTGCCGACCTCGTCCTCGATCTTGCCGCGCAGCCGCGCGACGCAGGCGTCGACCAGTCGGGCGTCGGCGTGGTAGCTGTGATCCCAGACGTGCTCGAGGAGTTGCTGTCTGCTGAACACCTGCTCGGGGGCGGCGGCGAGGTGCAGCAGGAGCTTGAGCTCCGAGGGGGCGAGCGCGAGCGGCCGGCCGGCCTTGGTGACGGTCAGTCCGGCCCGGTCGATGGTGAGTTCGCCGTAGACCTCGATGGCCGGGCGGCCCGAGCCGCCGTCGTCCAGGCGGCGCAGTACGGCACGGATGCGGGCCTCGATCACCTCGGTACGGGCGGGCTTGACGATGTAGTCGTCGGCACCGGCTTCCAGGCCGATGACCACGTCGAAGTCGTCGCCGCGCGCGGTGAGCATGATGATCGGCAGCTGGCTGTGCTCACGGACCTGCCGGCAGACCTGTACGCCGTTCATTCCGGGCAGCATCAGGTCCAGCAGCAGCAGATCGGGGCGGAACTCGGCCATCGCGGCGAGGCCGGCCTCGCCGGTCGCGGCCGCCCGTACCTCGTGGCCGCGGCGGCGCAGACCGAGTTCGACCCCCTCGCGTACGGAAGGGTCGTCCTCGATGAGGAGCACGCGGGACATCGGCGGTTCTCCCTCGGTGGTGGTCAGGTCCGGGCCAGGCGCCGGCGCAGACCGGCGATCAGCGCGTCGAGTTCGGCGAGCCGCAGCGGACGGGCGAGCAGGGCGAAGGTGAGGACGATGACGGCCGCGCCGGCAAGCATGGAGACCACCACCCCCGCCGGTCCGGTTCCCAGCGCCGCGAAGTGGCCCAGCGCGGTGGCGGGAACGGCGGCGAGCAGCAGCCGCGCGTGAGCGCCGACGGCCGACGAGCGCAGGGGCCGTACGACGGCGAGCCGGCGGCTCAGCACCCGGCCGGTCAGCGCCCAGCCCGCGCACAGCGCCAGTGAGTACGCCGCCGCCATGCCCGTCACGGCCCAGCGGGCGGGCAGCAGGTGGGCGGCGGCCAGGGACAGTCCCGCGTTGAGGGCGACGATCACGAGGTTGAGCAGGAACGGCGTACGGGTGTCGGAGAGCGCGTAGAAGGCGCGGGACAGGACGTACTGGCCGGACAGGGCGACGAGTCCCGGGGCGAAGGCCATCAGGATCCCGGCCATGGCGGCCGTGTCGGCGGCGCTGGTCCTGCCGTATCCGAAGACGAGGGCCATCACCGGCTGGGCGAGGGCGAGCAGCGCGCAGGCGGCGGGTACGACGGCCGAGGCGCTGACGCGCAGGGCGTGGGAGACGTCCCGGCGCACGGCGGCGGTGTCCCCGTCGGCCGCGGCCGCGCTCATCCTGGGCATCAGGGCGGTCACCACGGAGACCGTGATGATGCCGTGCGGTACGACCCACAGGGCATAGGCGTTGTTGTACGCGCCGTATCCGGGGCCGCCGTCGAGGCCCGCGGTCGTCGCCAGCCGGGTGGTGACCCAGTAGGCGGCCTGGTTGGCCAGGACCAGCAGCACCAGCCAGCCGGCCGAGCGCAGGGGGCGGGTCAGTCCGCTGCCGCGCCAGTCGAAGCGGGGCCGCCAGCGGAAGCGGGCCGCGCGCAGGGCGGGGACGAGGGCGAGTGCCTGGACCGCGATACCGGCGGTCGTGCCCCAGCCGAGGACGGCGGTCTCGGTCGCGGTGAGGGTGTCGCCGCGTCCCATGGCCAGGGCCAGGTACAGACCGAAGACGGTCATGACGACGATGTTGTTCAGGACCGGCGCCCACATCATCGCGCCGAACCGGCCGCGCGCGTTGAGTACCTGCCCGAGCAGCGTGAACAGGCCGAGGAAGAAGATCTGGGGCAGGCAGTAGCGGGCGAACGCGGTGGTCATGGCGGCCTGTTCGCCGGTGTAGTCGGTGTACACGTCGATGATCGCGGGTGCGGCCCAGACCGCGGTCGCGGTGATCGCCAGCAGGGCGACGACGCAGACGGTGACGAGTCGGTCGGTGTACGCGGCACCGCCGTCGTCGTGCTCCTTGGCGGCCTTGACCAGCTCGGGCACGAAGACGGCGTTGAGCGCGCCGCCGAGGAGCAGGACGTAGACGATGGTGGGCAGGGCGTTGCCGACCGCGTAGCCGTCGGCCACCGGCCCGATGGTGCCGAGCGCTGCCGCGACCACGGCGGACCGGGCGAAACCGGTGGCCCGGGAGACGACGGATCCGGCGGCCATGACGGCGCTGCCGCGCGCCGGGGTGGCCGCCGCGGGTTTGGTTGCCGTCTGGCTCATCGGCGGTTCAGGTACGCCTGGAAGGCGCGGTAGAGCGTGTGGTTGGCGCTGCCTGCCAAGGGTTTCTCCCATTCCCCCAACGTCTCGACGACCTGTCCTCCGGTGCCGAGCTTCCACCGCAGCAGTCCGTACGCACGTTCCCCCGGATCGAGAGTGGAGGGTACCCCGCGCATGTCGTAGACGTGGGCGCCCAGGGCGTGGGCGTCCTGCAGCATCCGCCACTGCAGGGCGTTGGAGGGCCGGACCTCGCGGCGGTGGTCGGCCGAGGCGCCGGTCTGGTACCAGACACGCCGGCCCACCGTGATCATCGTGTGGGCGGCGAGGATCTCTCCCTGGTACCGGGCGAGGTACAGCTTCATCCGGCCCGGTTCCTCGGCGTTGAGCGCCGCGTACTGACGCTCGTAGTAGGCGAGCGAGCGGCCGAGCCGGAAGCCGTCGCGTCGCTCGGTGATGCCCAGCAGCCGGTAGAACTCGGGGAGTTCGGCTGCACTGCCCACCACCACCTCCACGCCCTCCTTCTGGGCTCGGCGGACGTTGCGTCGCCACTCCTGGTTGAGCCCGGACCACAGGTCCTCGGTGGTGCGTCCGGCGAGCGGCACGTGGAAGACGTGCCGGGGCTGGGCGTCCCCGTCCCCGCCGGTTCCGCCCCCGCCGGTCCCACTCCCTCCGGCCCCGTCACCGCCGCAGCGGCGCCAGCCCCGGGCCCGCAGCCGTTCGGCCACGGCGGTGCCGAGCGGGTCGACCTCGCTGGCGAGGACGTCGCCCAGGCGCCGGCCCGGTCCGGTGAGCGGCTTGAGCAGGGCGGCGTCCCAGCGCCGGTAGGCGGGCGACGGGCCGATGCGTACGGCGAAGGCGCCCGCGCGGCGCAGGTGTTCGAGGAGCGGACCGAGCCAGCCGTCGACGCCGGGGTCGTTCCAGTCGGCGACGGGCCCTTCGGGGAGGTAGGCGAAGTACTTGCGGGTGCCGGGGAACTGCCGCAGCAGCACCAGGGCCACGCCGGTCAGTTCGCCCGCCTCCGGATCCGGTCCCCAGCCGAGGAGTTGGGCCCGCCAGCCCTCCTTGACGTCGGCCCAGGACGGGAGTTGGAGGAATCCGGCGCCGAGCGCCGCGCCCTCGGGAGACGCGAGGAAGGCGCGGTAGGTCTCCGCGGAGATGGTGCGCAGGGCAAAGCCCCGGTTCCGTGCCTGGGGCACGCGGCTGGGCGGCACGAGCAGCGCTGACACAGTCTGAGCCTCTCCTTCTCCCCGGACCTGTGGCGGGGACACATAGGAGGCTCACAGCGGTCCATGACCGCTCCGTCCGGCGAATGTGACCGGACCATGACGGTTCCTCACCAGTCGCCGTCACATAGCTCCATAGCCGCTGACCTCGGGTTTTCCGGCTCTACAGTCACGACATCGCCGACTCTTCCACTCGTTCGCTTCCCTCTCGGAGGTCTCGTTGTCGCGCACCCGTGCACTTGCCCAAGCCCGCGTCCGGGCCACCGTCGTGGCCACCGCCCTGGCCGCCTTGCTGACGCCGCTCGCCGCCTGCTCGTCGAGCGGCTCCTCCGGTTCCTCCGGCTCCTCGGACGCCAAGGAGAAGGCGGCCGCCGACGACCGCCCGGTCACGGTCACCGTCACGCCCAAGGGAGAGAACGTCCCGGCGGGCGAGCCCGTGAAGGTCACGGCCTCGGGCGGCAGCCTCACCTCGGTGACCGTCACCGACGCCAAGGGCCACCGGCTCGCCGGCAAGGCCGCCGTCGACGGCCGGTCGTGGGTCTCCGACCGCAAGGCCGTACCCGGCGCGGCGTACGAGGTGACGGCGGCGACCCGGTCCGAGGGCGGAACCGCCAAGAGCACCAGGGCCTCCTTCACCACGGCACCGGCGGACAAGGTCAACAAGGTCGACTGGCGACCGGGCACCGGCACCACCGTCGGGGTCGCCCAGCCGATCTCCCTGGTCTTCGACAACCCGGTCGACAACCGGGCCGAGGTCGAGAAGCAGCTCAGGATCACCACCTCGAACAACACCGAGGGCTCCTGGGGCTGGATACGCGACTGGTCGGGCCGCGACCGGGTGGACTGGCGGCCCAGGGCGTACTGGAAGCCCGGTACCGAGGTCACGCTGAAGGCCGAGCTGAACGGCACCGACTCGGGCGCGGCCGGCGGCTGGTTCGTACGCGACTACACGACCACCTTCACCATCGGCGCCCAGCAGATCGTCAAGGTCGACCTCGACCGCCATCAACTCACCCTCGTACGCGACGGCGAGACGGTCCGGCGCATACCGGTCTCCGGCGGCACGCCCGGCGGCGACAAGCGCTCCTGGCGCGGAACGGCCGTGCTCATGGCCAAGGAGGGCACGATCAACATGAACTCCGAGACGGTGGGCCTCGCCGACGCCTACAACAAGATGGTCGACTACTCGATGCGGCTGACCTGGTCGGGCATGTACGCGCACGCCGCCCCCTGGAACGCCCGCTACTTCGGCAACTCCAACCACAGTTCCGGCTGCATAGGAATGAGCGACGCGAACGCGGACTGGTTCTACGCGCAGGTGCGGGCGGGCGACCCGTTCGAGATCACCGGCAAGGACACCAAGGGCGTGGTCGCGCCCGGGAACGGCTTCGGCGCGTGGAACCTCTCGTGGACCGAGTGGCAGCGGAAGAGCGCGCTGCGCTGAGACCCCCGCTCACTGCCACCTGGTGCCGCCGCTGATGGGGGACAGGGAGGGCCGTGTCTGGATCTTCGTCTCCGAGAAGCCGTACTTGTCGAAGACGGTCCGGTCGGTGATCGGGCGGTAGCCGTACCAGGCGTCCCAGAGGTAGGCCCGCGAGCTGCCGCTCGTCCTGGCCAGGAAGGCGTTCGCCAGCTCGTGGGCTTCGCCCCAGGAGCAGTCCGCGAAGACACCGCCGTTGACGACGGCGACGCCGTTCCAGTCGTCCCAGAGGTTGAAGTAGATGGTCGCGTCGGGGACGTAGTAGAGACGGCGGCCGGGGCCTACCAGGTACACCCGGTCGCCGTAGGGCGTCTTGAACCGCTGTCCCGGCGCCGGGCAGACGGTGGTGGCGGACGGCGAGGACGAGGGGGCGTTCTGTGCCGGCTTCGTCGGCCGGTCGTCGACCGCCTGCACCAGGGCCGGGTCGACGGCTTCCGGCGAGGACGCACGGTCGCAGTGCGGCCAGGCACCGAAGTTCTTCATACGGCTCCACAGGCGATGGGCGGCCTGGATGTTCCACTCCGGGTCCATGGCGTCGCGCGGTGTACCACCGAGTTTCCGTAGCGTGGCGTCGGAGATCTGGAAAACGCCCCAGTTCCGGGTGCCGTCGGGGTTCGGCACGATGTGGAACGGGTCGAGGAACGACTGGCAGTCGGCGACGGCGACCGCGCGGTCGGGCACTTCGGGGAACACCTTGCGGACGCGCTGCCGCACCTTCCCGGGCGACCAGCTGTCCATCCGGGTTCTCGCCGCGTAGAGCGCCTTCTTCGTCTTCTCGCCGACCACCCCGTCGGCGTCGATGCGCGACAACGCCTGGAAGGCGGTCACCCGACGCAGGGTCTGCGGGCCGAAATCGCCGTCGACGTCCAACTCGGCCCCGGCTCGGGCCAGAAGCCGCTGCACCTCCCGTACGCAGACTCCGCGCTGCCCCAGGCTCACCGGCTTGGCGCACTCCGCCGAGAACAGGAGGCCTTCCCCGTCGCCGCCCGCGCCGTCGCCACCCGCCGGGGATCCGATTCCGGACACGGCCGCGATCCCCCAGGCCGTGGCGCCCAGCGCCAGGACCAGGGCGATCACGACGAGAGCCGGTGACCTCTTCCTGCGGTGCCATGGCGGGTGTGGGGTGGGCACGGCCTCCGAGTCCGGGGCCGGGTTCGGGGCCGGGGCCAGGTCCGAGTTCGGGGCCAAGTCCGGGTTCGGGGCCGGGGCCGTGCCGGTGTCGCCGCTCCGGTCGGGCTCCCGCGCCGCGTCCGCCAGCGCCCAGAGCCGGTGTAATCGGCGCAGTTCCTCCGGTGACGCCCCGCAGGCCGTGGCGAACCGGTGGGCCGACCCGTAGTCCTGGGGGACGTACGAGCCGGAGCAGTACCGGTGCAGGCTGGAACTGCTGATGTGGGTTTTGCGGGCCAGCGCTCCGTAGCTGAGGCCCGCCCGTTCCCTGAGCGCCCGTAAACAGGCCGCGAACTCCTCGAACTCCACGGGCTGCGATGCCATTTGGTCTTCCCCTCGGTGCCCACCGTCGTACCGCGCCGCCCCTCTGTCCCCCCGGTGTCCCAGCGGGCCGACCGAAGTGCGAGGTCACCACGTGTCGCGGCGTCCCAGCATCCCACCGGGCGGCGATTCGTTGCCAGGCGCCGACGAGCGCTGCCAGCGTCGGCGTGGCTCGGGAACGGGCCAGGGGCTCCGGTCAGACCGCCGTGGGCCGCCGACACGACCAAGGAGAAACAGTCATGAGGAGCAAAATCGCCACCGCGCTGGCGACCGGGGGGCTCGCCGCCCTGACGTTGGCCGCTCTGCCCGGCACCGCGCAGGCGAACCCCGAGTGGTACGCGTCGCCGGCCGCCCGGAGCGGGTCGTCCGCTGTGTCGCCCATGGCGGTGGGTGACTGCCCGTCCACGTACTTCTGCTTCTGGTCCGACATCAACTACGGCGGCGCCATGGGCAAGGTCGCCGGGGACAACCCCACATGGACGGCCTTCCGCCAGCCCGCGTGTCCGACCGGCACCTGGAACGACTGCGCCTCGTCGGGCTACAACCACGGGGCGAGCGGCATGGGCGTCCGTGTGTACGAAAGCGCCAACTACGGGGGCCGCAACCTCTGCCTCCCCAAGGGCTGGCACCACCCCGAGTTCACCAAGGTGTACTGGCCCGGCACCTCGACGAGCATCAACGACAAGATCAGCAGCAACAAGTGGACCTGGGACTGCTGAGCCCTTCACCCCGGCGATCGGACGACCGACAGGCTGATCATGAATCCCCGACCACGACGGATGACCGCCCGTAGAACGGCAACCGTTCTCTGCGTCACCGCGTTGGCCGCAGTCCTGATCTGCGTCGCCGGATGCGCCGCGGGACCGGCTTCCCGGCCGGACCCCGCGGCGCCCTCGGCGCGGACACTGCAGCGCGCGGCGGCCGTCCTCACCAGTGACGCCACCACACTGCGCCAGCGCTGGCGGCTCTTCACAGCCCAACAGGTGCTGGACCGGCGGTGCATGCGAAAGCTGGGCCTGCGTTACCTGATCATGAGCGCCGGCCCCGAGCCACTGGCCGGCATCACCACGGCCGACGTACTCGGAACCGGCTCACCGGCCGGTTACGGGGTGGTGCCCCCGGAGACGGGCGACGCGAGCCCGGACACCCCGGCGCAGGACCGGTACGTGCGGTCCCTCACCGCCGCCGAGCGGGACCGCTATGTCACCGCCCTCAGCGGACCGGCCGACCGAGTGGCCCCCCTGACACTGCCCAGCGGCACGAAGGGGTCCTACGCCACCGGCGGCTGCACCGCCCAGACCCGGGCCCGGCTGTACGGCAGTGTCCGCGCCGCGTTCGAAGACATCCTCGTGCCACAGGACGTGAACGCACTCTTCGCCGACCACCTGGCCCACGACCGGCACCACCGGGCGGCACTGGACCGATGGCAGCGCTGCATGGCCGGAAACGGACACCCGGCACAGACCCCCGAGGCCTTGATCCAGTCGCTCCGGGGCAAGGCCGACAAGGGAGCGAGCCCCGCCACGCTCGACCGCGAACAGCGCGCGGCCGCCACGGCGGACCGGCGCTGCGATGCCAAGAGCGGTCTGCGCGCCGCGCTCGCGGCCAGGCGTGCGGCCTTCCTGCGACAGCAGCCCGAGGCGACGCTGTCGCGGCTGGAGGGAGTGTGGCGGGTCAGGCAGCAGGCGCTCCGGCGAGCCGCCTGGCACGTCTCGTCTCCTCGCTGACAGCCTCATGGATCCCAACTACCCTGAACGTGGGAGCAGTTGTGCGCCTCAAGGGGGACGAGTGATGCCGGCGGTCCGACAGCGTTGCACGGCCCTGCTCACCGCTGCCCGCGCAAGACTGCGGCCGACCGGCAACCGCGTCACCGGTTACGTGGCCGTCTGCGCGGTCGGCGCGCTCGTCGGTACCTCGATCGCCGTCGGGGCCGGAGCCTCCGGTGCCCGGCCGCGGCTCGCCGACATCGGCGCCTGGCTGGCGAGCAGCGAGAAGGGCGAGGTCGCCCACGCGCACGGCCTGACCGGCGATGTGGACGGCAGGGTCGTCCTGCCGGCCGGGATGGCGGGCCACCCGGTGTCGGTCGCGCAGGACGGCGACACCACGCTGGTGCTGGACGAGCGGACCGGCCGGGTCGTACGGCTCGACGCCGCCCAGCTGACCGCCGCGCAGTCGGCGGACTACGGTGCGGCCGGGCTGCAACTGGTCTCCGGCGGCGCGTACGCGTATGTCGTCGACCCCGCGCAGGGCACCGTCCAGCGGATCGACCCGGCGCGGACGACCCCCGCGAGCCCGCCCGTGGAGCTGGACGGGCGGCCGGGAGCCGCCGTGGTCGACGGGGAGGGCACGCTGTGGGTGCCGCTGCCGGGCCGTGGCACGGTGGTGCCGTTCGTCGAGGGCCGGATGGGTACGGCGATCAAGGTGGCCGAAGCGGGCCACGCTCTGACGCTGACCCTGGCCGGCGGCCGGCCCGTGGTGACCGACGGGACCGCCGCCGCGATGAAGGTGCTGACCGCCACGGGTGTGCGGGGCACCTTCGACCTCGGCGACGCGTTCGCCGGGGCGGACCCGGCCGACGTCCTGGTGCCGACGGGCACCGACGGCTCCGCGGTGCCGGTGCTGGCCGCCGGCAGCGGGGAGCTGGTCGTGGTGGACGTGCGCAGCGGGCACACCCTGCGCGCCCGCGTACCGACGGAAGGGCACAGGCTGGGAGCGCCCCGGCTGCTCGGCAAGCGGGTCTACCTGCCCGACGAGTCCACCGGCAGGCTGCTGGCGTACGACACCGCCCTCTCCGCGCTCGCCGCCCCGGTGCGGGTCACGGGCGGGGCGGGTGAGCTCGAACTCTTCGTCCGCGACGGCCTGTTGTGGGCGAACGACCCGGACGGCTCGGCCGCCGTGGTGATCGACGCCGACGGCGAGGTCAGACACATCGGCAAGTACGGGACGGATGCGCCGTCCGCGCGGAAGCCGGGGGACGAGCCGGTCGAGGACGGCGTGCCGACGGGCGGGACGGTTCCGGTGCCGGGTGTCGCCGCCTCTGGCGGCCCCTCCGCCAGTGCCTCCGGCGGCCCGTCCGGCGGTGCTTCCGGCGGCCCGTCCGACGGTGCTTCCGGTGGTCCGTCCGGGCCCGCGCCGACGCAGCCGGGACCCGAGCCCGGGGCCCCGGGAGCGCCGCAGGCGGAGTCGCGGTCGGGCGCCATCCGCATCACCTTCGCCGAGGCGTTGGGGGCGACTCCGCAGCGCTATGTCCTCAAGGGGGCGGCGCCGGACCAGACCGTCACCCCGGACGAGATCGGGCCCGACGGCCCGTTCGCGTTCGAGGTCAGGGGCGGCTCGTGCGAGGAGCAGTACAGCTTCACCGTGGTCGCGGAGTACGGCGGGGGCAGGCCGGACAAGGTGTCGGCGCCCTCGGCGTCCGCGCGGCCGTGCGTCGCGCCGGGGGCGCCGCGGGAGCTCACCTTCACTCCCGCCCAGGGCGGACACGGCGGCACGGTGACCTGGCTGCCTCCGCAAGGGGCCGACGGCTCGGTGACATACACGATCAACGGACCCGGCGGGACAGCGGAGACCACCAAGTCCCGGTATGCGTACGAGAATCTGCGGAACCGCAGCATCCACGGAGTGGCGGTGCTCGCGAGCAACGCCGCCGGGTCGGGCACGGCAGCGTCCGGGTGGATCGACCTGACCCCGCCCACTCAGAAGATGAAGATCGTGAACAACAACGACGACGGGGTCAGCGTCGGGATCCGTAGTTTGCCCCACAGCACGGAGGGTGCCCGGCTGGGCAAGATCCCCGGCGGGCAGGCGCCCGAGGTCACGGTCCACTGCAACACCAAGGGCCAAGAGATCACGCACGATTCGAAGACGACGGACGTCTGGGCCCTCCACACCTACTACGACCCCGCCCTCGGCAGGAACATCACCGGGTACACCTCGGACCACTGGGTGAACTCCCGCTCCAACCCCGACGTCTGGGAATGCGAATGACCTCTCCCCCCACCACCGGCACCCCCCGCCTCGCCCAGTGCTTCCACACCCTCGCGGACAACATCGAACGCGTCGTCAAGGGCAAGCGCGACACCATCGAGCTCGCTCTCACCTGCCTGTTCGCCGAAGGCCATCTGCTCATCGAGGACGTGCCCGGCACCGGCAAGACCACCCTCGCCCGCTGCCTCGCCGCCTCCATCGAGGCCGACTTCGCGCGCGTGCAGTTCACCCCGGACCTGCTGCCCTCCGACATCACCGGCGTCACCGTCTACCGGCAGAACACCGGCACCTTCGAGTTCCTCCCCGGCCCGGTCTTCGCCAACATCGTGCTCGGCGACGAGATCAACCGTGCCTCCCCCAAGACCCAGTCGGCGCTGCTGGAGGTGATGGAGGAACGCCGGGTCACCGCCGACGGCACCACACACCCGGTGCCCCGCCCGTTCATGGTGCTCGCCACCCAGAACTCGGTGGACATGGGGGGTACTTACCCGCTGCCGGAAGCCCAACTCGACCGCTTCCTGATGCGGATCACCGTCGGCTACCCCGACCACGCCTCCGAGATCGCGGTCCTCACCGGAACCGGGGCGGGCACCGACACAACCCCCGAGTCGCTCACCCCCGTCGTCACCGCCCGGGAGATCGCGGAGCTCATAGCGGCCGCCGCCGAGGTGCAGGTCGCCGATGCGCTGTACGACTACCTGGTGCGGGTGGTGGCGGCGACCCGGGACCTTCCCGACGTACACCTCGGTGCCTCGCCGCGCGGCTCCGTCGCCCTGCTGCGCGCGGTCCGGGTGCGGGCGGCCTCGCAGTCCCGGCCGTACGCGTTCCCCGAGGACGTCAAGGCGCTGGCCGGGCCGGTCCTCGCGCACCGGCTGATCCTCACCCCGGAGGCCGAGCTGAGCGGCCGTACCGGTACGGACGTGATCGACGAGGTGCTGGCGACCGTGGAGCTGAACAGCGGGGCACGCCACTGATGTTGTCGGCCACCGGGTGGGGCACGCTGGCCGGAGGCGTCGTACTGACCACCACCGGTTACGCGCTCGGGTACGGCGAGGCCGCGGCGCTCGGCGCGACCTGTCTGCTCTCGGTCGCGGTCGCCGTCCTGTGGGCGCTGCCCGCCCCCGTGCTGGGCGCCGAGCGGCGGATCGCGCCGAGCAGGGTGAGCCGGGGTGATCCCGCCGAGGGCGTGGTCACCCTCACCAACACCGGGGGCCGCACCCGGCGGGGCCTGCGTGCCGTCGACCGGTGCGGTGACCGGGACATCCCCGTGGACGTACCGCCGCTGCGGCCGGGCGCGGCCCACGAACTGCGGTACGCGCTGCCCACCGCGCGCCGCGGCCGCGTGCCGGTGGGCCCGCTGCGGCTGGAACGCATCGACCCGCTCGGGCTCGCCCGCCGCATGCGCCCTTACGGCACCGCGGACACGCTGCTCGTACGGCCCCGGATCTGCCCGCTGCCCGTGCTGCCGTCCGGTCAGGCGCACCATGTGGAGGGGCCGGCCTCCGACGCCGCCGACGACGGCTCGCTGACGTTCCACGCGCTGCGCGAGTACGTCCTCGGCGACGACCTGCGACGGGTCCACTGGCGGTCGACGGCCCGCACCGGCATGCTGATGGTCCGTCAGATGGTCGATGTCTCGCTCCCGCACACCACGCTCGTGCTCGACACCCGGCGGCGTGCCTACGCCTCGGAGGACGACTTCGAACTGGCCGTCGACTGCGCGGCCTCCGTCGCGTACGCCGCCGCCCGCTCCCACTTCCCCGTGCACCTGATCGGCGAGGCGGGGCCGCTGCTGCACACCGACGGCTCGGGCGGCGACGGCGAGGCGCTGCTGGACGCGCTGGCCGTCGTGCGCCGCTCGGACCTGACGTCCGTGGCCGCCGCCTTCGACGGTCCGGCGAACCACCGCGGGGGCGGGACGCTGGTCGTCGTCACCGGCACCGGCGACACCCGGGGACTGAGCGCCGTGGACCGGGTACGGCCCCGCTTCGACCGCGTGACCATGCTGCGCGTCGGCGCCGAAGCCACGGCCACAGCCACGGTTACGGCCACGCCCGAGATGCCTGGCCGCGGTTCGGACGTACCGCGGACGCCCATCACGTCCCTGGACGAACTGCTCGCCGCATGGCGCCGGGAGGCCGTGCGGTGACCACCATGAGCACCGTCGCTCTCGCGGCCACTCCCCCAGGTCAGGACGGCGTGCCGGACGCGGACCGGGCCCGGCGGCTGTGGTCGCTGGTGCCGGTGGCCGCTCTGTCCGGCGCCGCGGGGTACGGCTTCGCCCGCGTCTTCCCGCCGTCCGCGCTGCTTCCGGTGCTGGCGGTGGCCGTGTGCGCGCCGATCGTCCTGTCGGCGGTGCTGTCGGGACTGCTCGGCCGCCGTCCCGCCCGCGAGGGCCGCCCCGCCATGCCGCTGTGGCCGTCCGCGCTGCTGACCGTCGTCGTATGGGCCGTCGTCGTCAGCGCGACGCTGTTCCACGAGGTGAGCGACGGTCTGCCCGGCGGGCCCGCGCTGCGCGCCGCGTGGTCCGCGTTGCTCGACGCCCCGCACGCGCTGCTCTCCACGATCCCGCCCGCGCCGGGCGAGCCCGAGCTGCTGGTGCTGCCGCACGCCGTCGTCTGGACGGCCGCCGCCGTCTCCGCCGAACTCGCCCTGCGCACCCGCGCCCCGCTGCTCCCGGCTCTCCCCGCGGTCCTCGCCTTCGGCTTCCCGCTGGTGCTCGGCGTGGACGGCCCCGGATCCGCGTACCCGGCCGCGGGCGCGCTGGCCGGCGCGACCGCGCTGCTGGTGCTGGTCCGTTCCCGGGTCCGGCTTCCGCTGCGCGCCCTGGCGCTGCGGCTGCCGGCCGTGGCCGCGCTCGGCCTCGTCGCGGCGCTGCTGGGCCCGCACCTTCCCGGGCTCGGCGCCCCCCGCGACCTGCGGGCGACGGTCACCCCGCCGACCGTACGGCCGCAGTCCACCAGCCCGCTGGACCAGGTCGCGGCCTGGATGCGCAACGGCGACGAACTGGTCTTCACCGTACGGACCTCGGGCGCGGCCCCCGGGAACTACCGGCTGGCGGTCCTCGACCGCTACGACGGGACGACCTGGACCAGCGGCGCCGCGCTGACCCGTACCGGTGGCCGCGTCCCGGCGGAGAAGGGCGCCGGCCCGGACGGCACCAGGACGCTCGAACAGCGTTTCACCGTGCAGTCGTTGCCCGGCATCTGGCTCCCCGCCGCCGACCGGCCCTCGTCCGTGAGCACGCCCGAGGGCACCTCCCTCTCCGTGGACCCGGACAGCGGAGTGCTCTCCACGGGGGAGGCGGTACCGCGCGGGTTCACCTACACCGCGACCTCCCGCCTCCCCGTGTACGACGCCGAGCGGCTCCGGAACGCGGCTGCCGCCCGCGATCCGGCTCGGGTGGCCCTCCCCCGCGTCGACGCGGCGGGGCGGCCGATCCCCTCGGTACGGTCTTTCAGGAAGATCGCCGAACGGGTGACCCGGGGCGCCACCCACCCGTACCAGCGGGCCGTGCTCCTGGCCGACTGGCTGCGCGCGACCTACCGGCTCGATGCCGGGGCGCTGCCCGGCCACACCTACCGGAGCCTGGAGTTCTTCCTGGCGGACGGCGGACGCGGCACGTCCGAGCAGTTCGCGACCTCGTTCGCCGTGCTGGCGCGCACCCTGGGCCTGCCCACCCGGGTGGCCGTCGGGTTCCGCCCGGGCACGCGGACCGGCTCCGGCACCTGGCAGGTACGGGGACGGGACGTGCTGGCCTGGCCGGAGGTCAGGTTCACCGGCGTCGGCTGGGTGCCCTTCCACCCGACGCCCGGCGAGGCCGCGCAGGGCGGCTCCTCCGCCGTGGCCGTGGACGAGCCCGGGGAACGTCAGGGGGCGGACCGGGGGAGCACCGCACCGACGCGGCCGTCGACGCCCCCGGGCACGCCGGACAAGGCAGCCCCCGCCGCCGGGGGTACGTCCGGCTCCGGGCTGCCGCCCCTGTGGCTCACCGTTCCGCTCGCCCTGCTCCTGCTCGCCACGGCGTATGTGCTGTACGCGCTGTGGCTGCCGTACGACCGGCGCAGCAGACGGCGCAACGACCCGGACGTGCGGCGCAGGGTCCTCGGGGCCTGGCAGCAGATCGTCGAACGCCTCACGGAGCTCGGCCTTCCCGCCACGGGAGCGCACACCGCACAGGAGATCGCCGACTTCGGCACGGCACACGTGGGCGGCGCCGTGGGCGGTCGCCTGCCCGCCCTGGCCACGCTGGTCAACGAGGTCGAGTACGCGGACCGCAGCCCGGACGCCGCTGCCGCCGACGCCGCGTGGGCGGACTGCGAGGCGGTCGAGCACACCGTCCGGCACCGCGTTCCACGCCGCACCCGCCTGCTCCGACTCCTGCGCTCGGCGGCCCGCCATGGCGCGCGCCGCCATTGATCAACTGCGTGACCCGGCAGGGCGGCTGCCTACGATGAGGCAGAGGGGGAAACGCATTTCATGAGAACCGATGTGGAACTGACCCGGGACGGTGAGGATTTCGTCGCCCGTCTCACCCGGGACCAGGCCCTGGCCATGTACGAGGCCCTGACCCATCTGCGGCACCGGGACGGCGGTGAGGACGTCCTGGCCCTGCGACTCGGGGCCGGGGGCGAAGCGGTCGACAGCCTCATCGAGCGGTTGGCCGTCGGGCGGGCGGACGCGCTCGACGTGCGGTTCCGGTGGGAGGAGCTGCATGTCGTGCACTGCGCGCTGACGTCGGTGGCGACCATGTTCATGTCGCGAGGCAGGCTCTTGCAGGAGCCCTTCCACATCCGGGTGGGCTTCTTCCGGGAGAATCTGGACGCCCTCGCCGTGAGTATCGTCGACGCGGCTTCCGAGGTGGCCGGATGAGGCACCGCATCAGACTCGAACGAGACGAGGGGGCGTTCCTCGCCCGGATCACACCGGCACAGGCCGCGGCCCACCACCGGGCCCTGACCTTCCTGCGCGGCCGCGCCCTCGGCGCCACCGCTCTCGCCGTCCAACTCGGAACGAGTCCGGAGACCGTCGACGCCTTGGCCGCACGCATGGCGGGCGCGCACCAGGAGTCCTTCGAGATCCGGCTCACCCTCGGCGAACTGCACGTCCTGCACAGCGCACTGACCGCCACGGCGATCGCGTTCCTGGAACGCGGCATGTTCTCGGAGGAGGAGTTCTACCGGGAGATGAACTTCTACCGCGAGAACTACGACTCCCTCGCGCTCGGCATTGTCCAGGCGGCCTCAGAAATGTGACGCGCCGAGGAGGGCCTCCAGCACTCCCCGGCCGCGCCCCGTCACTCCGGAGCGCGGCCGAGGAGAGACGTCACGCGGTCAGCGGTACGTCCCCGTGCCCACCAGGTCGGGCAGCGGGTTCACGAGACCGCCGCTCGGCGACTGGCCCCGGTCGGAGGGCGCGGCCGGCCAGACCGCGGGGCAGTGGGTGCCCTTGCGGGGCGTCTTCAGGGTGGTGAGGTAGGTGTCAATGGCGTCCCGTGCGCACGGGCTCAGCCAGTAGTCGCCGTGGCCGACACCGTCGTACGTGAGGAGCACCGCCTCGCGGCCGATCTGCCGGGCCGCGTTGGAGCCCCAGGAGTGCGGGGTGGCCGGGTCGAAGCGGCTATTGGTCATCAGGATCGGCGGGGTGCCGTCGACGCGGAGCTTGCGCTGCGGGTTGGACACCTTGCTCGGCCAGTTCTGGCAGCCGGTCTGTACCGTCCAGCCGAGGGGGCTGAAGCGGGTGACGGGGGCCCGGCGGTTGAGCTCGCGTTCGAAGCGGGCGAGGGTGCGGTACGAGGGGACGGCGAAGTCGTAGTCCTGGCACATGACCGAGTAGAACGGGTAGTCCACCGGCTCGCCGTACCTCCGGAGGGACCGTGCCGCCGCGGGGTCGGCGGCGTCCAGGTCGGCGAGGGTTTGAGCGAAGCCGAACCAGTTGGCCGGGTCGTACATATGGCTCAGGGCGAGGGTCTGGAGGTCCTCGGGGGCCACGCGCTGCGGCGGGTCGCCCGGCAGGACCAGTTCACCGGCGTCCGCGCGCTTGTAGAGCGAGTCGAACAGGGCGCGGGCGTCCTGGCCGTGGAGCGCGCAGGACACCGTACGGGCGCACCAGTCGGCGAACTGGCCGTACGACGACTCGACCGCGTCGGTCTCGGTCCTCTGGAAGTCCCGGTTGCCCAGGCTGTGGTCCATGTTCGAGTCGAGGGTCATCGCGCGGATCCGGTGCGGGTAGCGCTCGGCGTACTGCTGGCCGATCGCGGTGCCGTAGGAGACGCCGTAGTAGCTGATCCGCTTCTCGCCGAGGCCCGCGCGGATCGCGTCCAGGTCCCGGACGACGCTGCCGGTGTCCATGTGGTCGGCCAGCGGCCCGGTGAGTTCGCGGCAGCTCTCGCCGAGCGCGCGGTTCGCCTCGCGGAGGGCGGCGAAGGAGGAGGGGCTGTCGGGGTAGAGCAGCGCGCCCTGGGCGTTCACCCGGTCCAGGTCGCACTTCACCGGGTTGCTGCGGCCGACGCCACGCGGGTCGAAGCCCACGATGTCGAAACGCGCCAGCAGCTCGGGCGAGAAGGCGTCGGGCGCGTCGAGCGCGAAGTCCACGCCGGAGCCGCCCGGACCACCCGGGTTGATCAGCAGCGAGCCGATCCGGCGCGCGGGGTCGGTGGCCAGGTGACGGGCCAGGGCCAGGTCGATGGTGGCGCCGTGCGGACGCTTCCAGTTGACGGGCACCTTGATGGTGGCGCACTCGAACGTGCCCGAAGCGCCCTGGCCGGACGGCGATGCACAGGGCGCCCAGGCTATTCGCCCGGACGCCGGGGGCTTGGCCGAGGGAGCCGCAGCCTCGGGGGCGGCCACGGCCGTCCCGGCGAGTAACTGGCCGAACAGCGCGGTGACCAGGGCTCCGACGGTCAGTCTCCCGCGCGTCTTCGCACGTGGGAGCGGTGGGGGGTTGGACGGCACGGATGTTCCTCCATGAATCGGGAGTTCACAGACGGATCACAGCGTCGTTCCAACGCCCTTGTGAATCAAGGAATATGAGGAGCAGTCAGGTGCTGGGCCACCCAGCGGTGCACCCAGCGACCGGCGCGCGGCTATCGGGCTACCGGCGAGGCCGGGGCACTGTGCGGTCGAAGGCCTATCCTGGGAGGGAGTGGCCGCGCAGGCGGTCAGGGGGTTTCTCGGACGTCCCGGACGAGCCAGGGAGGCCCCCGTGAGTGCGCATCGGGGTCGTACGACCATCGCCGCGGCCGCATTGTCGCTGGTCACGACCGTGTCCCTGGCCGCGTGCGGCGACAGCGGGGCCGGCGACTCGGGTGGCACCGCGTCCGGCGAGGGCGGCTTCGAGGTCGGCCTGCTGTTCAGCCAGAACATCCAGCCGCGCTGGGAGAGCTTCGACAAGCCCCTGATCGAGAAGAAGATCAAGGAGCTGTGCGCGGACTGCACGCTGCAGTACGCCAACGCCAAGGGGGACCTCGCCACCCAGCAGCAGCAGGTGGAGACCATGATCAACAGGGATGTCGAGGTCCTTCTCCTCTCCCCCGTGAACTTCCGGTCCCTGCGCTCCTCGGTCGAGCGGGCACACGACGCGGGCATCCCGGTGATCGCCTACGACGGCCTCGTCGAGGGCCCGATCTCGGCCCACGTCTCCTTCGACAACGAGCGGGTCGGCAGGCACCAGGGCGAGGCACTCCTCAGGGCCCTGGGAGAGCGGGCGGACGGCGGCCGGATCGTCATGATGAACGGTCCCCAGACCTCCCCGACGAACGTGGCCTTCAAGAAGGGCGCACTGGCCGTTCTGCGGGGCGAGGTCGAGATCGGCAAGGCGTACGACACCCCGGGCTGGAGCCAGGAAACGGCCCACACCAACATGGAGAGCGCCATCGCCGCCCTGGGCACCGACGGCATCGACGGCGTCTACGCCGCCAACGACGGGCTGGCCTCCGGCGTGATCTCCGCCCTCAAGGCCGCCGGCCTCCAGCCGCTGCCCCCCGTCACCGGCCAGGACGCCGAACTCGCGGCCGTGCGGCGCATCATCCGGGGCGAGCAGTACATGAGCGTCTACAAGCCCTTCAAGGCCGAGGCCGACACGGCCGCGGAGATGGCCGTCGCCCTGGGCCGCGGCGAGAAGCTCGACGACATCGCCGACACGACGGTCGACACGGCCACCACCGAGGACGTCCCCGCCGTCCTGCTCGACCCCGTCCCGGTGACCGTCGACGACATCAGGGACACCGTGGTCAAGGACGGCCTGTACACGATCGACCAGATCTGCACCCCGCAGCTCGCGCCCGCCTGCGAGAGGGCCGGACTCACCGGCTGACAGCGGCTTCTGAGGCCCCGTCAACCGCCCTGGTTCCGCCTCTCCCTGAACCGGGCGGCGCCCGCCGCGAGGTCCACGATCGGGGCGGGGTAGCCGAGGTCCGCGCGGGAGGCGTCGTCCAGGTGCGGGAGGCGGTGGATCGTCCGGGCGTCGAGGTCGCGGAGCTCGGGGAGCCAGCGGCGTACGTACGCCGCGTCGGGGTCGAAACGGCGGGCCTGGACGAGGGGTTGAGGACACGGTTGGGCCGGGTGTCCGTGCCGGTGCCGGCCACCCACTGCCACTTGAGCTGGTTGTTGGCGAGGTCGCCGTCGACGAGAAGGTCCAGGAAGTGGCGGGCTCCCACCCGCCAGTCCACGTACAGCGTCTTGGTGAGGAAGCTCGCCGCGAGCAGCCGTGCGCGGCCCGGCATCCAGCCCTCGTGGCTCAGCTGCCGCATGGCGGCGTCGACGACCGGGTACCCCGTGCGGCCCCGCTGCCAGGCTTCCACCTCCTTCGCGGTCCGGCGCCAGCGGTCGTGCCGGGGGCGGTAGTCGTGGTGCGCCGCGTCGGGGCGGGCCGCCAGGACCTGGTGGTGGAAGTCCCGCCAGGCGAGCTGCCGGACGAAGGCCTCCGCCCCGGGACTCTCCTGTTCGCGCGCCCTGTGCAGCAGTTCGGTCGCCGACAGGCAGCCGAAGTGGAGGTACGGGGAGAGGCGCGAGGTGGCGTCGGCGGCCAGGTCGTCGTGGTCGTCGTCGTACGCGGACAGCGGGCCGGAGAGCCAGGAGCGCAGCCTGCGCCGGGCCTCGGATTCTCCGCCGGCGGCCAGGCCCGGTGACCCGGCGCCCGACGCCAGGGACTGTGCGCCGGGCAGGTCGGCCGAGCGTACGTCCGGCACCCGTACGGCGTCCGGAGCGGGCAGGACGTCCCGCACGGAGAAGGCCTCCCAGCGGCGGAAGTACGGGCTGAAGACCGCGAAGTGGTCCTTGTCCCTGCCCGCGGGCGTCAGTTCCCCCGGCGGTACCACCGTCAACGAGGCGTCGTGGACGTGCAGTTCACGTCGCCCGTCGGCCGGCTCCGCCGCGCGCAGCCGCTCCTCGCGCCGTACCGCGTACCGGCTGACCCCGGCCGCGAGGTGCACCACCGTGGCCCCGGCCTCCGCCGCCACCCGGCAGGTCTCCTCCACCACGTCGCCGGCGCGCACCACCAGTCGGCCGCCCCGGGCGCGCAGGGCCGCGTCGAGGTCGGCCAGGCTGTCGGCGAGGAAGGCCGCCCGGTTGGGCACGGCGAAGCCGGCGCGCCGGATGCCGGTGTCCACGACGAAGAGCGGGACGACGTGGTCCGCGTCCTTCAGGGCGGCCGTCAGGACGGGGTTGTCGTGCACCCGCAGGTCCGCGGTGAACAGGGCGACCGAGACGCGCACGGTTCTTCGAGCTCCCTCAGTGCGTACGGGCCGGTTCGTCGGCGCCGGCCGACTCGGCGGCGGCGGCGATGTTGCGGATCATGCCGCCGAAGACCGCGGCGTGGAAGGGTGCCACGCCCCACCAGTAGGCGTGCCCGGCCAGTCCGTGCGGATGGAACACCGCCCGCTGCCGGTACACCGTGCGTCCCCGCTGATCCCGGCCCACGGTCATCTCCAGCCAGGCCAGGCCCGGCAGCCGCATCTCCGCCCGTAGCCGCAGCAGCCGGCCCGGCTCGATCTCCTCCACCCGCCAGAAGTCCAGGCCGTCGCCGACCCTGAGCCGGGTCGCGTCCCGACGGCCCCGGCGCAGGCCGACCCCGCCCACCAGCGTGTCCAGCCATCCGCGCAGGGACCAGGCCAGCGGTGAGGAGTACCAGCCGTTCTCCCCGCCGATCGCCTCGACCACCCGCCACAGGGCCTGCGGTGACGCCGCGACCGTGCGTTCGCGGTGGTCCGTGTAGAGACTGCCGCCCGCCCAGTCGGGGTCGGTCGGCAGCGGATCGCTGGGCGCGCGGGGTGTCGAGGCCGAGGACCACCTGGTGGCCACGTCCGCGTCCTGTACGCGCCGCAGGGCCAGCCGGATCGCCCGGTCGAGGCCGACGGACCCTTCCGGCGGCTCCGCCACATACCGTTCGATGTCCCGTTCCGCGCAGACCACCTCGTGCTTCAGCGACTCGACCAGCGGGCGGGCGAGAGCGCCCGGCACGGGGGTGATCAGACCGACCCAGAGGCTGGACAGCCGGGGGGTGAGCAGCGGCACGGGGACGATGACGCGCCGGGGCAGTCCGGCGACGGCGGCGTACCGCCGCATCATCTCCTCGTACGTCAGGATCTCCGGCCCGCCGATGTCGAAGGTCCGGTTCACGTCGTACGGCAGCCGTGCACACCCCACGAGCAGGCGCAGCACATCACGGACGGCGATCGGCTGGATGCGGGTGCGCACCCAGCTCGGGGTCACCATCGCGGGCAGCCGCTCGGTCAGATACCGCAGCATCTCGAACGAGGCCGAGCCCGAGCCGATGATCACCGCCGCCCGCAGTACGGCGGTCGGGACGCCCGAGGCCAGGAGGATGCGGCCGACCTCGGCGCGGGAGCGCAGATGGGGCGAGAGCTCGTGCTCGGGTACGCCGGACGGGGTCAGACCGCCCAGGTAGACGATCCTCCCGACCCCGGCGGCGCGGGCCCGCTCCCCGAAGATCCCGGCCGCGCGCCGGTCGGTCTCCTCGAACCCCCGCCCGGTGCCCAGGGCGTGCACCAGGTAGTACGCGACGTCCATCCCCTCCATCGCCGCCCGCACGGACGCCTCGTCCGTCACGTCACCGCGCACGGCCTCCGCCTGCCCGGCCCAGGGATGGTCCCGCAGCTTGCCGGGCGAGCGGGCCAGACAGCGCACGGAATGCCCGGCGGCCAGCAACTCCGGCACCAGCCTGCCGCCCAGGTACCCGGTGGCTCCGGTGACCAGGCAGCGCAGGGGCCGGTCGGCGTCGGTCATGCCCCTCCCGAGGGCTCTGTCGGGGTGCACCTGAGCCCATGCTTGGACCGGGGCAGGTGCGCCGCAACCTCAGGCGCCGGTCCGGCGGTCCGACGGGACAACCGGGTGACACCGGGGACCGTTCCACCCCGGGAAGACGGCGCGGCACATGTGGCACAAGTCTGTCGCCGTGGAACCACATATTCGCACCCGGCGGCGTTACGGTTGTCGGACGAGGCAGATGGTGCTGAACCTTCGTGAGCACGGGTGCCGCGCACGCCCGGGCGCGCCTCGCCCTGTCCCGGGAACGAAGGTGCCATGCCCGCTGAGAACGCCCCTGCCGCCGGGAACCTCGACGACGACGACTATCCCGCCTACACCATGGGACGCGCCGCCGACGTGCTCGGCATCACCCCCGCGTTCCTGCGTGCCGTCGGCGAGACCGGGCTGATCACCCCGCTGCGTTCGGAAGGCGGTCACCGCCGGTACTCCCGCCGCCAGTTGCGCGTCGTCGCCCGCGCCCGTGAGCTGGTCGACCAGGGCGCCCCCATCGAGGCCGCCTGCCGCATCGTCTCCCTGGAGGACCAGCTGGAGGACGCCCTCCGCATGAGCCGGGAGATGCGCCGGGGACTGGACGAGTGCGGCACGAATACCTAGTCCCGCCAGTACAGAAATATGGCCGGCGACGGGGTGAGAATTCCTGCATGGTTCCGAAAATACACAGAGGCTTCGGCCCCGACTGTGCTAGCGTGATACCAGTTGCAGTTTTGGTTGCCAGAGACTTGTTTCTTTGCAGAGCTTTCCGGATCTTTCCGGAGGGGTGATCATCGCGGCGACTCGGATCCGTAAAGTGCGGATTCCGGCACTGCCCCCCAAGGGAGATTCAATATGGCATCTGGCACCGTGAAGTGGTTCAACGCGGAAAAGGGCTTCGGCTTCATCGAGCAGGACGGCGGCGGCGCTGACGTGTTCGCGCACTACTCGAACATCGCCACCTCCGGCTTCCGCGAGCTTCAGGAAGGCCAGAAGGTTACCTTCGACGTCACGCAGGGCCAGAAGGGCCCGCAGGCCGAGAACATCGTTCCCGCCTGACGCTGACGCGCACGATGTAGCTGGGGCCCGCGCTCTTGGGGTGCGGGTCCCAGCTCATTGTTGTCCCCGAGCCCCCGGAGCCCCCGGCGCCCTCGGGATCCCCCGGCGTTCCCGGGTTATTGACGGCCGCGGCTTCAGCGCCGAGCGGCATTTCGTATTTCCCTCGGCTCATTCTTGTGAATCCGCGTGCGGTGACCACCGCTGGGCAGAATTCCTCGATACGCCGGATCGAGGAAGGTTCCCCCATGAACCGCACCCGCCGTACCGGCGGCAGCTCAGGTCGCGTCCGTGCCCACAAGACAGGCCGGCAGAACCCCCGAGCACGCTCCACCACCACCCGTCCGCAGGAGTTCACCCTGCCGGTCACCCTCACCGAGCCGCTGCCGGCGGTCGCGACGTTCGCCGAGCTGGAACTGCCCGCACGGCTGCTGAGCGCGCTCGGCGCCCAGGGCGTCACCGTGCCCTTCCCGATCCAGGCGGCCACACTGCCGAACGCGCTGGCCGGACGGGACGTACTGGGCCGCGGGCGCACGGGCTCGGGCAAGACACTCGCCTTCGGCCTGCCCGTGCTGGCCCGGCTGGACGGACAGCGCGCCCAGCCCCGGCAGCCGCTCGCCCTCGTCCTCGTGCCCACCCGGGAACTGGCCCAGCAGGTCACCGACGCGCTCACCCCCTACGCCCGCGCCCTGCGGGTGCGGCTGGCCACCGTGGTCGGCGGCATGGCGATCGGCCGGCAGGCGACGGCGCTGCGCGGCGGCGCCGAGGTCGTCGTGGCGACGCCCGGCCGACTGAAGGACCTCATCGAACGGGGCGACTGCCGGCTGGACCAGGTCGCCGTCACCGTCCTGGACGAGGCCGACCAGATGGCCGACATGGGCTTCATGCCGCAGGTGACCGCCCTGCTCGACCAGGTCGCCCCCGGCGGCCAGCGACTGCTGTTCTCGGCCACCCTGGACCGCAACATCGACCTCCTGGTGCGCCGCTACCTGCACGACCCCGTGGTCCACTCGGTCGACCCGTCCCAGGGCGCCGTCAGCACCATGGAGCACCATCTGCTGCACGTGCAGGACGCCGACAAGCACACCACCGCGACGGAGATCGCCGCCCGCGACGGGCGGGTGATCATGTTCCTGGACACCAAGCACGCGGCGGACCGGCTGGCCAAGCACCTGCTGTCCGTCGGTGTGCGGGCCTCGGCGCTGCACGGCGGCAAGTCCCAGCCGCAGCGCAACAAGACCCTCGCCCGGTTCAAGGACGGCGAGGTCACGGTCCTGGTGGCCACCAACGTCGCCGCCCGCGGGATCCACGTCGACGACCTCGACCTCGTCGTGAACGTCGACCCGCCCGGCGACCACAAGGACTATCTGCACCGCGGCGGCCGCACGGCCCGGGCCGGCGAGTCCGGCACCGTCGTCACCCTCGTCCTGCCGCACCAGCGGCGCGCGATGGACCGTCTGATGGCCGACGCCGGTATCACTCCGCGCTCCGCCCGCGTCCGCCCCGGCGAGGCCGAGCTGCAGCGCATCACGGGCGCCCGCACCCCCTCCGGCGTGCCCGTCACCCTCACCCCGCCGGCCGCCGAGCAGAGCGAACGCACGGGATCCCCCGGCCGCAGCCGCAGGGGACGCGGCGGCGCCGGCCGTGGCGGCAACGGGCGGGCCGCCGGTCACGTCGGCGGCGGTCGGTCCACCGGCCGTGGCGAAAGCGGACGCGGCTCCGGCCGCAGCCGTCGCTCCACCCCGAGGAACACCCCGTAGCCCAGGCAACTCCATGGAGGCACCCATGCGTTGTGTCATCGCCCGATTCCCCTTCGACCTCACCAAGAGCGAGGTCGAGCAGTCGATGAGCGGCGTCACGCCCGAACCCGTCGTGGGCCTGGCCGTGACCATCGGCCGTCGCGTCTACCCCGTGATGCAGGTCGGGGAAGTGATCACCCGGCAGAACCGCCGCGACTTCACCTCGGGTGAGATGCGCCGGGCGCTGACCCGGCTGGGCTTCACCTGCCACGACGCCCCTCCGGCCGCGCCGGCCCGGGACACGCGGGCCGACGAGAGTGCGCTGGGCTGGTGACGTATCGGGGGCCGACCACACCGTGACCCCTGCGGTCCGGCTAGGCTCCTGAGGCATGACGCACCCTGACGACCTGCTCGTCGCGATCGCTGCGATGGTGGAGTCGCGGCACAGCAGCCAGATGTCCCTCACCGTGGTCATCCCCGGAGCCGTCATCACGGGACGGCTGGCCCCGGAGGCCCTGTGGAAGGAACGCGTGGCCGAAGTCCTGCGGGACTCCGAGCACCTGCGGCCGTTCGCCGCCGTGTTCGCCCCGCCCCAGGACGACGGCGACCGGCCGCCGGGACCCAGTGACGGGCCCACCCACCTCCACTTCCACGTCGCCCGGATCCTCCAAGGCAGCTTCGGCATCCCCGACACGGGCGGCATGTACCGCGTCGCGCTGAAGGACGTGAGCGCCTGGACCATCGGGGACATCGGCTACTCGGACCAGTGACGCCCCCGCCACGGCCACCGGAACGCGGTGGCCGTGGACGGGGGCGCCGTCGGTGAGTACGTGGCGAGGGCCGGTGGGCGGACGGGCTACCCGGCCTGTGCGCCGGAGGCGCTCGTCACGTCGGTGACCTTCCACCGCTGGTTGGCGCCGGAGTTCGGCTGCCACACGCCGACCGCAGCACCCTCGTTCGTGGACTGTCCGCCGACGTCCGGGAGCTGCCCGGTGGCGGCGTTGACGAGGGTCCAGGTGCCGTCGCCGGTCGTCGACATGATCCACTGGGCGGCGCTGTCGCGGCGGCCCTCGTCGGGCTCGGCCACCAGGGCACCGTCACGGACGGCGAGGCGCTTGCCCTCGGTCGCCTCGGCGAGGACGTACCGCTTGCGGTTGTCGCTGCCGCCGGCGCTGATCTGCTCCACCCGCCACTGCCGGCCGCTGGGGTCGGAGGCGTCGGCGCTCCTGATGACGAGGCCGGTGCCGTTGTCGGCGATGGTGAGGTCCTTGCCGCTCTGCACGCCGGTCAGCCGGTAGGTGTGGCCCTTGCGCAGTTCGGCCGCGTCCTTCGCGACCCCGGACACGCCCTTGACGAGGAACGACGTCACGGACTGGGCGGGCACGGTGAGCGTGGCCTGCTTGCCGGTGACCCGGACGGCCTTCTGCCGCTCCAGCTTGCCGTCGGCGCTCGTCACCACCGGGGTGACGGTGGCGCGGGAGGAGATCCGGCCGAACTTCGACAGGTCGAGGGTGACCTCGCGCGCCTCGGTGGTGCTGTTGACGTGGACGACGGTCGCCGCGTCGCCCTTGCGGGAGACCGCCGCGGTGCTGGAGGTGTCGTCCGTCTTGATCAGCCGGTCGCCGGGCTTGATGTAGTGGGTGAAGTTACGGGCCGTGTCGAACTTGGTGTTGGTGTAGATCGGGCAGCTTTCGAGCGTGTCCTTCGAGGTGCAGCTGAACGAGAGCTGGATCTCGCCCCAGTTGCCGCCCTTCGCGGACTCGCCGCCCGGCTTCATGTTGTCGTAGTCCTCGACGGGCTGCCAGAACACCCAGGCCCTGGGCTCCAGTTCACGCAGGTCGTCGACGATGCGCTGGGCCAGGCCCAGGCCGGGCCGCATGTCCGTGAAGCTCTGCCCGTCGCCCCAGTCGCCCTCGACCTCGCTCATCCACAGCGGCTTGTCGGCCGCCTTGGCCAGGTCGCGCACGGTGGTGCGCTGGCTGGTGCCGTAGGTGTGGACGTTCATCTGGCCGACGAGGTCACGCACTTCCTGGGGGTAGGAGTTCCAGTTCGTGGCGAACGTGCCGGGGTTCGTCTCGTCCATCGCGGAGATCTCCGCGCCGGTCCTCGACTTCTCCAGGGTCGGGCCCAGTGCGCTGATCACCTTCTGCTGGAGCTCGGGGCCGATGTGGGCGCCCTCCTGACGGCCGCCGACGGGCTCGCCGTCCGCGCCGAGCTTGGTGCCCCAGTAGTTGGTGTTCGGCTCGTTGAACGGGTCGAGGGTGTCGACCTTGATGCCGTGCGCCTTCTCCAGGCGTTCGGTGGCGCCCACCAGGTACTCGGCGAAGTCGTCGACGGACTCCGTCTTGAGCTGGTCCTTGCCCGCGTCGAAGTTGCCGGAGACGTAGCCGCTCTCGGTCATGAACCACGGCGGGGAGTTGCTGAAGGTCTCCCAGTGGGTGATGTCCTTCTTGATCCGGTCGACCCACCAGCGCTGCGTCTTGTCGGCCTTGTTGTTCCAGTCGGCGGGGTCGTCCGCGTCCCACCAGTCGACGTCCTCGCGGGTGGTGCCCGCCGGGGCCTTCCACCAGCCCTCGACCGCGCCGCCGGCCCGCAGGCAGTCCTTGACGTCCGGGGCGTTGCCGCCGCCGATGTTGTAGCGGGCGATGTTCAGCGCGAGGCCGTCGTCACCGAAGAGGAGCTTGGCGAGCCTCTCGCGTATCGCGGGCGGGTAGTCGCCGGTGGCGTTGGCGAACCAGACCAGGCTGGTGCCCCAGCCCTCGAACTTCTCCTGCTGGTAGGAGGGGTCGGGCCGGACGGTGACCGAAGCGGCGGCCGGGTCGGCGGGCGCGGCCGGCAGGGCGGTGGCGGCCAGCACGGTCCCGGTCGCGAGGGCCGTGACGCCGATCCCCAGGAGACTTCTCTTACGGGTGCGGTGTGCCATCTCGAGTACTCCAGCTCTTCGGGACCGCAGGGGTGCGGTTCGGTGCGATTCGGTGTTTCTCGTATGGTTTGGGCTCGTAATGTTTACGTAAACATCTGCTGGCGGGATGTCTACACTGTCCGAATCTCAGGGGTCAAGGAGTCGTTCCGGGCCGAAAGTTGCGCGGTCCGGGGAGCGAGGGGACGAAGTGGGCACAGCGGACGGTGACAGCCCGGCGGTGGGCACGAGAAGGCGTGGCGCCCGCCCCCGCCAGGGCGCCTCCATGGCCGACGTCGCGCGGATCGCAGGCGTCTCCTCCCAGACGGTCTCCCGTGTCTCCAACGGCTTCCCGGGCGTGACCGAGGAGACCCGGCAGCAGGTCATGGCCGCGATGCGGGAGCTGGGCTACCGGCCCAACAGCGCCGCACGGGCCCTCAAACGGGGTGAGTTCCGCACCCTCGGCGTGATCACCTTCTCCCTCTCCACCCACGGCAACATCCGCACCCTGGAGGCGATCGCGACCTCCGCCGCCCAGCACGGTTACGCCGTCACGCTGCTGCCCGTGGCCGTCCCCACCCAGGACGAGGTGAACGGCGCCTTCTCCCGCCTCGGGGAGCTCGCCGTGGACGCGGTCATCGTCATCATGGAGATCCATCTCCTCGACGCGGCCACGGTCTCCCTGCCGCCCGGCGTCCAGGTCGTGGTGGCCGACTCGGACGCCGGTGACCGCTACACCGTCGTCGACACCGACCAGGCGGGCGGCGCCCGCGACGCCGTACGGCATCTGCTGGACCTCGGCCATGCCACGGTGTGGCACCTGGCCGGGCCGGAGGACTCCTTCGCCGCCCAGCGCCGGGCCAACGCGTGGCGGGGCGCCCTCACGGAGGCGGGCGTGGCCCCACCGCCCCTGGTGCGCGGCGACTGGTCGGCGGAGTCGGGTTACCGGGCCGGTCTGCGACTGGCCGAGCAGCGGGACTGCACGGCGGTGTTCGCGGCCAACGACCAGATGGCGCTGGGCCTGCTGCGCGCCCTGCACGAACGCGGCCGCGAGGTCCCCCACGACGTCAGCGTCATCGGCTTCGACGACCTCCCCGAGTCCGCGTCCTTCCTCCCCCCGCTCACCACCATCCACCAGGACTTCGCAGAGGTGGGCCGCCTCTGCGTCGAGGGCGTCATCGGCAAGATGCGGCACGGCGACACCGCCCACGGCACCACGCTGGTCCCGACCCGGCTCGTACCGCGCGAGAGCACCGCCCCGCCGCGGACCGCCCGTGCGGCCGCCTCCCCCCGGTCAGGCTCCCACCAGGGCCAGTGACGCCCACAGCGCCAGCACCGAGGCGCCCAGGCTCGCCGGTACGGCGTACAGGCCGAGCCGGGTGAACTCGCCCAGCTCCACCTCCGCGTCGTGGGCGTGGACGATACGCCGCCACAGGAGGGTGGCCAGGGAGCCGGCGTAGGTGAGGTTGGGGCCGATGTTCACCCCGAGCAGTACGGCGAGGACGGCGCCGGGGCCCGACGCGGAGGCCAGGGGCAGCAGGACCAGGACCGCGGGCAGATTGTTGATGACGTTGGCCAGTACGGCGGCCAGCGCGGCGATGCCGAGCAGCGCCGGCAGCCCGGTGCCGTCGGGGATCAGGTGGCCCAGCGCCGTGTCGAGTCCGTTGTCGACGACCGCGCGGACCACGATCCCCAGGGCCAGGACGAAGGCCAGGAACGGCACCGAGGCCGACCGCAGCAGCGCCTTCGGCGTCGTACGGCGCCGCAGCAGGGCCCGTACGGCGAGGACCGCCGCGCCCGCGAGGGCCGCCCACGCGGGATCGATGCCCAGGGCCGAGGTCAGCACGAATCCGGCCAGCGTGCACGCCACGGTCACCAGGGCGAACAGGGGCAGTTCGGGGGCGTCGCCGGTGGGCGGGGCCTGGGCCCCGGCGTCCAGGTCGGTGGCGAAGAAGCGCCGGAAGACCACGTACTCCACGGCGATCGCGGCCACCCACGGCAGCGCCATCAGCGCGGCGAACCGGGTGAAGCCGAGCCCGCTGGCCGCGAACGCCAGCAAGTTGGTCAGGTTGGACACCGGCAGGAGCAGGGAGGCCGTGTTCGAGAGGTGGGTGCAGGCGTAGACGTGCGGTTTGGGGCGGGCGCCGAGCCGGGCGGCGGTGGCGAACACCACCGGGGTGAGCAGCACCACCGTGGCGTCCAGGCTCAGTACGGCCGTGATCGCCGACGCGGCCAGGAACACCTGCGCCAGCAGCCGGCGCGGCCGGCCCGCCGCCGTACGCGCCATCCAGGCCCCGCAGGCCTGGAACAACCCCTCGTCGTCGCAGAGCCGGGCGAGGACCAGTACGGCCGCGAGGAAGCCGATCACCGGCCCGAGCCGTTCGGCCTCGTCCAGCGCGGGGCCCGGGGAGATCGCCCCGGTGGCCACCACCAGCGCCGCGGCCGGGACGGCGACCACCGCCTCCGGCCAGTTGAAGGGACGGACGACGGCACAGACCAGCACGAGCGCCAGCATGGCCACGGACAGGGTCTCCGCGAGCGGGGTGTTCAGGATCGGTCCTTCTCGGCGCGGTGGCGGACGCGCCGCCGGGCGGCGCGGGCGGTCGCGCCGCACGGTACTCCGTCGAGGTGAGCCCCCGTGAGGTCGACCTGTACGTCGGTGATGCCGTGCGGGTCAACGTGGTGGGCGAGATGCCGGTCGAGGTGGAGGAGCGGGCGACCCACCCGCTTTCTCGCATGCGGGGCCCCCCTGGGGGCGCCGCCTACGCGGGCGCCGCGCCCTCTTCGGCGCCGTACGGCTGGAGCGGCAGCGCGGTGGTGACCTCGAAACCGCCCTCGGGGCGGTGACCGGCGCACAGCTCGCCACCGATGGAGCGGGCGCGTTCGCGCATGCCCATGAGACCGAAGCCCCGGCTCTGCGCGTCCTCGGCCGCGGACTCGGAGGCCCTGCGAGCGACCGGCCCGTCGTTGCTGACCGTGATCATCAGCCGCGTACCCGCGTACTCGAACCGGACCTGCGCGGCCTGGGTGGAGGCGTGCTTGGTGACGTTGGTGAGAGCTTCCTGGACGATGCGGTAGGCGGTCAGGTCGACACCCGGGGACAGGCGCTGCGGCTCGCCCTCCGTGGTGACCGTGACCTCGAGTCCGGCCGACGCGCACGCCGAGACCAGCTCGGGCAGTCGGGCGAGCCCCGGCGACGGCTCCAGCGGGGCGGAGTCCGGGTCGTCGTTCTGCCGCAGCAGCCCCAGCGTGGCCTTCAGCTCGCGCAGCGCGGACGACGTGGTGCCGGTCAGGTCGGTGAGGATCGCCTTCGTCTGCTCCGGACTGGTCAGCGCCAGGTGCGCGGCCGTACCGGCCTGGGCGTTGGCGAGGGCCATGTGGTGGGCGACGACGTCGTGCAGCTCACGGGCGATCCGCATGCGCTCCTCGGTGACACGCAGCCGGGCCTCCTCCTCCCGGGTGCGCTCGGCGTGTTCGGCACGGGCCTGCACCGCCGCCAGGTAGGCGCGGCGCAGCCGGGTCATGGTCCCGGCGGCCAGGGGCAGCATCAGCCAGAACAACGGGCCGATCGTTCTGAGCAGCAGCGAGACGTGTTCCATGGAGTCGGAGATCGCCGCCGCGACGATCACCGCCACCACCGTGGTGATGCCGTAGACGCGGGTGGTCCTGCGGTCGGCGAGAGTGGCCAGCCAGTAGAGCGCCGCCATGACGGGTGCCAGCAGCAGGGGAGTGAGCAGGTACCCGAGCGCGACCACGATCACGCCGCAGGCCCCGGACACGACGAGGGCGGTGCGCGGGTGCGTGCGGTGCTTCAGCAGGACGAGGCAGGACAGGCCCAGGAGGGCGACGGCGGTCCCGTCCTGGTCCGGCGGGTCGGCGCCGGGCAGGGTGAGCATGCCGCCGAGGGTGGCGCAGCCCATCAGCGCCATGACCAGCACCACGTCGACGGCGAGGGGGTGGCGCTCCGAGAACCCCTCGATGCGGTCCGCGTAGCGCCGCTCCGGGCTGGTGATCATCGTGCTCTCCGGTGGGTGGGCTCGGTCCATGGTGGACGGCCTGCGGGGACGAACGGCGGACGGGACCGCCCGTGTCCTGCGTCACGGGCGGTCCCGGTGGGGGTGGGCGGTGGGACGGTGGAGCGGTGGAGCGGTGGGATCAATCAGACCGGTCGGATCAATCAGGCCAGTCGGATCAGGCGGCCGGTCGGATCAGGTACGCGCGACTTCCAGGTCGGCCGCCGCGGCCGGGTCCCTCTCCGCCTCCACCTCCGTCTCCGCCCGTCGGCTGAGCGCCTCCCCCTCCACGTCCACGCGGGGAAGGACCCGGTCCAGCCACTTCGGCAGCCACCAGGCCTTGTCGCCGAGCAGGGCGAGCACGGCCGGCACGATCGCCATCCGTACGACGAAGGCGTCGAGCAGGACGGCGGTGGCGAGGCCGAAGCCGATCATCTTGATCATGGAGTCGCTCTCCCCGATGAACCCGGCGAAGACCGCGATCATGATCAGCGCGGCGGCCACGACCACGCGGGCGCTGTGCCGGAAGCCGGACGTGACCGCCTGCTGGGCCGACTCGCCGTGGACGTACGCCTCCCGCATCCGCGAGACGAGGAAGACCTCGTAGTCCATGGCGAGTCCGAAGACGATGCCCACCAGGAAGATCGGCATCAGGCTCATGATCGGCCCGGTCTGCTCCACGCCCAGGAGTTCGGCGCCGTGCCCCTGCTGGAACACCACGACCACGGCGCCGAGGGACGCCAGTACCGACAGCAGGAAGCCGAGGGCCGCCTTCAGCGGGACGAGCAGCGACCGGAAGACGACCAGCAGCAGCACGATCGCCAGCCCGACCACCACGATCAGATACGGCACCAGCGCGCCCTGCACCTTGCCTGCGATGTCGATGTTCATCGCGGTGGTGCCGGTGACCTCGAAGGTCGCCCCGGTCTCGGCCTCGACCCCGGCCCGCTCGCCCCGGATGGTGGTCACCAGGTCCTTGGTCTTCTCGTCGGTCGGCGCGGTGGACGGCACGACGGAGAAGACGGCGGTGTCATCGGCGTCGTTGAAGCGGGCCGGAGAGACGGACACGACACCCTTGGTGCCACCGATCTCCTCGGAGATACTGCTGACGGCGCCCTTGGCGTCCTCGTCGCCCTTGGCGTCCACGACGACGGTCAACGGCCCGTTGAAGCCCGGCCCGAAGGCCTCGGCGAGCGCGTCGTAGGCCCGCCGCTCGGTGGTGGACGTCGACTTGGCCTCGTCACCGGGCATGCCCAGCTGAAGGTCGGTCATCGGCAGGGCGAGCGCTCCGAGTCCGACGACACCGAGCAGCAGCACGGGCAGGGGACGCCGCAGCACGAACCGCGCCCAGCGGGTCCCGCCGTTGTCGTGGCCGGTCCCTTCCACACGGCCGCTCTTGCGGGCCCGCCTCGAAAGTACGGCGTTCGGCCAGAAGCCGAGGAACGCCGGGACGAGCGTCAGCGCGATCAGCACGGCCACGACGACCGCGCCCGCCGCGGCCAGCCCCATCTTGGTGAGCATCGGGATGCCGACGACCGAGAGCCCGGCCAGCGCGATGACGACGGTGAGCCCGGCGAAGACGACCGCGGAGCCGGCCGTACCGACCGCGAGACCGGTCGCCTCCTGCGGCGTACGGCCCTTGGCGCGCTCCTCCCGGTACCGCGAGACGACGAACAGGGCGTAGTCGATGCCGACCGCGAGGCCCAGCATCATGGCGAGGGTGCCGGTGGTGGTGGACAGCCCGAGGGCGGCGGACAGCGCCAGGATGGCCGCCATGCTGACGCCGACGCCGATGACGGCGGTCAGCAGCGGCAGCCCGGCGGCGGCGAGGGACCCGAAGGTGACGAGGAGTACGACGGCGGCTATCGCGACGCCGATGACCTCGGCCATCCCGCCCGGACCACCACCCTCGTCCATGGCGCTTCCGCCGGCCTCGACGGTCAGCCCGGAGTCCCGGGTCTGCGCCAGGGCCTCCCCCAGGTGCGTCTTGCTCGCGTCGCTGAGCTCGCCGGCCCCGACCTTGTAGGTGACGGTCGAGTACGCCGTCGTACCGTCCTCGCTGACCGCCCGCGCCTGGAACGGGTCGACGGCGCTCGCCACCTGCGCCCCGTCGCCCAGCTCGGCCACGGCCGCCTCGACGGCCTTCTTGTGCTCGGTGGCGGTCACCTTCTCACCACCCGGCGCGACGAACACGACCCGCGCGGTGGCGCCGTCGGCCGTCGCGCCCGGGAAGCGCTCCTCCATCAGGTCGAACGCCTTCTGCGACTCGATGCCCGGCATCGAGAACTCCTCGTCGACCGCGCCCGGGGCCTTGAGCGCGCCCAGTCCGACGGCGGCCAGGACGGCCGCCCAGACCAGGGCGACGTACCAGCGCCGCCGGAAGGCCAGACGGCCCACTCGATACAGGAAAGTAGCCACGGCAGGGGGTCTCCACATCTGGGACTCGAACGTCTGCCCAGGCTCTCCGGAGCGGGGGTGCCGTGTCGTCGTGCGCCTGCCGACAATCGCCGGTACTCAGTACGCAGTACGGGCCGGGCG
The DNA here is from genome assembly GCF_041261225.1 of Streptomyces sp. V4I8. Taxonomy (GTDB): domain Bacteria; phylum Actinomycetota; class Actinomycetes; order Streptomycetales; family Streptomycetaceae; genus Streptomyces. Next base: position 5,426,954 of record NZ_JBGCCN010000001.1, on the reverse strand, counting down.
ACGGGTCCACCCAGAGGACCAGGCCAAGGGGGCATGCCGCGGGGCCGTCGCCCGCCATCGACAGCGCGGGGGGGGCGCATCTCGCGCCGGCGCCGGCCCGCGGTGCCGTGCGGCGCCCCTCGTGACACCGCCGGCCCCACGGCGAGTGCCATGGAGCCGGCGGTGTCACGACGTACTGGTGACGGCGGTGTCACGACCTACTGGTGACGGCTCAGCCGTAGAGCGCCACCCTCGGGTGCACGGTGCCCTCGGCCTCGGGGTTGAGGACGGTGATCCGGTAGACCTCCGTCAAGGTGTCCCCCGCGTGCAGCGTGCGCTGCGCGGCGGTGAGGTCGGTGAACAAGGTGCCGGTCTGGCTGCCGAGTTCCACGGCCTCCCAGCAGCCGGTCGCGGTGCGCCGCTCGACCTGGATGTCGGCCGGCGTCAGGAACGGCCCGGCGTCCGGCGACTCCACGAGGAGCTGCGGGGCGACCGTCCGGTCCGCCGACGATTCGTTGCGGTAGGTGACGGTGACCTCGTGGCGCGCCTGGTCGGCGACGAGGGCGCTCGTGGAGAGGTCCACGAACTCGGTGGGTATGGCGGGCGTCCGGCCGGGCAGGGCCGTGGACGTCGCGGTGGTGGTCTGCGGCGTGGCCGCCACGGCCGGTCCTGCCGTGACGACGCCCACGAGCGCGGCCATGAGGGCCAGGGCGGCGACCCTGGGGCGGCTGATCTTCAACGACACGTTCGCTGATCCTTCGGATTCGCTCGGGTAACTGGTGTTCCCCCCGTCCATGGCTGCCGCCAGAGACATCACCCAGGTTACGCAAGCCCTTTCTGAAGAGGTGCGCGGAGCTGCTGTGCGGAGGTGCTGTGCGGAGGTGCTGTGCGGAGCTGCTGTGCGGAGGTGTACGGGCGGGCTGGGGCTACCGGGCTGGGGCTACCCGATGTCAACCACCCGCGCCCACGCGGGCGGTGTGTCCGGCACGTACTCGGGATCGTCCTCGTCGTACGGCCGGTACCCGCGCTGTCGCGGGAAGAGCCCCACGACCGTCCGGCACGGCGGTCGCTCGCTCGGCCACGGTGTCTGACCATCCGTCAGGACCACGACGACATCGGGCCGGGGCCGCGTGCGCAGCGCCCTGGCGAAGCCCGCGCGCAGATCCGTACCCCCGCCCCCCACCAGCGGAATTCCCTCAGCCCGGCACAGCCGGTGCACACCCCCGGCCGCCGCGTCGCACGGCACCACGCTGACCAGATCGCGGCGCCCGCCCACGGCACGGGAGATCGCGGCGACCTCCAGGAGCGCGCTGCCCAGTTCGGCGTCGCTCACCGACCCGGAGGTGTCGATGACGACGCTGACGCGGGGCGGCGTGCGCCGCAGGCTCGGCAGGACGGCGCCGGGCACCGAGGCGGAGCGGCGCGACGGGCGGCCGTACGTGTAGTCCTCGCCCGCGCCAGGGCCTCCGGCGGCCGACCGCAAGGCCGCCCCCAGCAACTCCCGCCAGGGCTGCGGCGGATGGAACGCCTCCTCCGCCCACCGCTGCCACCCCTGCGAGGCGCTGCCCGGACGCCCGGTGATGCCCTGCGCGACCCGGAACCGGACGGCGTCCCGTTCCTGAGTGCTCAGCCCGTGCGCGCCGTCCGCCCCCAGATCCCACTCCCGCTCCAGCCCGTCTGCGCCGCTGCCGCAGTCCAGCCAGGCCAGGTCCTGGGTACGCGGCCCCAGCCGGAACTGGCGCAGATAGTCCTCCATGAGCTCGCCCTCGGGCAGCAGCAGGGTCGCCGGCTCGACGGCCCCCTCGGGCCGGGCCAGCCCGTCCCCGTACACGTCGTCGTTGATCTCGCAGTCCGCGGCGATGTTCATCCGCAGCCGCTCCCCCGGTCCGCTCAACCCCCGCTCACGCGCCACCCGGTCGCCGCGCCCGTGATGGTCCCGCAGCAGATGCGACACCTCGTGCACCCACACCCCGGCCAACTCCTCCACCGGCGTCCGTTCCACGAACGCCGGCGACACATAGCACCGCCAGTGCCGGTCGACGGCCATCGTCGGCACCCGCCTCGACTCGACGACGTGCAGGGCGAACAGGGCGGTCGCGAGGTAAGGGCGGACTCGGGTGGCGTGCAGGCGGGCGGAGAAGAGTTTTTGGCGGTTGAGGGGGTGGGGTCGGGCTTCGCGTGGGGCTTGGGCTGGAGCTTGGCGTGAGGCCGGGGCTGGGGCAGGAGCTTGGCGTGAGGCTGGAGCTTGGCCTGAGGCCGGGGCTGAGACTGGCGCTGGAGCTTGGCCTGAGGCCGGGGCTGAGACTGGCGCTGGAGCTTGGCCTGAGGCCGGGGCTGAGACTGGCGCTGGGGCTTGGCCTGAGGGTGGGCTTGTGGGTCTGGCGCTGGGGCTCGATGTGTCATCGCCGCCCCGCCTCCGCCGCTGCCGTCGCCGTCCGGGCCGCCACGTGATCCGCCCGCCGGGACAGGGAGACCACACCGGCGAGCCGCTCGATCGCCGCCGGTACGTCCCAGTCCTCCTGACGCAGTGAGGCGAGCGTGCCGGCGGGGACGACGACCAGGTCCGGCGCCCCGGTCTCCACCGCCCGCACCAGCAGCGCCCACGCCGCATCCCAGCGCGACTTGTCCGGACGTACCCGAACCGCCTCCACCACCCCGTCCAACGCGGCCTGCCGCAGATCCCCCCGCTCGGGCAGCTCGGCCCCCGCCGGGTCGGCGAGCAGCACCTCGGGGTCCGGCAGATCCATCCGGTCCACGGCGGCCAGCAGCTCCAGCCCCGGCCCGTCGCCCACCGTGCCCCGCACCAGCAGGGAGAGCACCTCCCGCGAGACCCCGGCCGCGGTGGCGAAGGCGACCAGACACTGCGTCATCTCCCAACTCCGGGGCGAGGGCCACGGACCACCCCGCCGGGTCTCACTGTTGGGCAGCCGGTGCACCAGCGCCGGCCGCCCGGAGAGCAGCCCGCCCACCGCCCGCCGAGCGAACTCCACGGCCTCCGGCAGCTTCTCCGGGTCGAGCCGCGGAAGGGTCGCCCGGGGCCAGGTCCCACCGAGCCCCCGTACGACGACCTCGTGGTCGTGGGTCCACTGCAGATGCACGAACCGGTTGGCCAGCGGCGCGCTCAACTCCCACCCGTCCGCCGCCGACGACCGCGGATTGGCGGCGGCCCACGCCGGCGCGGTCCGCACCACGAGGTACACCGGGCGTCCGCCCTCCCGCCCCTCACGGCCGTACTTGGCGAGAGCGAGGGTCAGCCCCGGCCGCAACAGCCCGTCGGGAGCGACCCTCGGCATGTGCCAGCGCAGCAGGTCGGGAGCGAGATGCCGGAGGTCGTCCCGCACGCGGGCGGCGAGTTCCCGGCCGTGGTCACGCGCCAGGGAACGCAGGTTGAGATCGACCTCGACACCGGCGGCAGAGCACGCCCCCGCCCAGTCCCCCGCCAGCCTGCGGGCGGTCGCGGTCTCGATCATTGAGGCCGGCACGGCGAACTCGCGCACGCGCGGCCAGAAGGAAAGTCCGGAGGGCCCGAGGGGTTCGGCGGGCCGGGAATCCCCGTTCGCGATCCGAGTGCCCATCAGCACTCACCTTGCGCGGACGGGACCCCCAATCTGGCAACAGAGTGAGTCGTCATCGCGGGCGAGCGTAACGCTGCCCGCGCCGAGCCGCCAGGGATTTTCCGCACCGGGGGGACTGGTGGCGGCTGGTGGCCCCGCCTCGGCAACCTTTTCGCCCCCGGCGCCCACTGACACACGGACGACTCTCCGCACCGAAGCGACGCAAGGACGTAAGGACTCCCCCGTGGCATCCCCTTCCCACCGCCGTTCCCCCAGCAAGTGGCGCGACGCCCTCGTCCCCGCCATGGTCGTGGCAGCCGTAGCCCTCGCCGCGTCCCTGCTCATGGCCCTACGCCCCGACGCCGCACCCACGGCCGGTCACACCACGACCACGCCCACCGCCGACCGGTCGACACCCCCACCGACAACGCCGAGCCCGAACCCGACTCCCAAGCCAAGCCCCTCAAAGGCGTCCCCGACCCCCACCACCACCATGAGAACCAGCCCACCACCCCGCACGACCACCCCACCGGCACGCTCCTCGGCCAAGGCCACCACCCCGCAACGGGCGTCGGGCCCGGCACCACTGGCGGGACGTGTCCGCCCCGGCACCACCTACGACGGGGTCGCCACCCTCTACGACACCGGAAACGGCGACGGCGCCTGCCTGTACGGCCCCACGGACGACGTCATGACGGCGGCGATGAACCACACGGACTACGAGACCGCCAAGGCCTGCGGGGCCCACATCCTGGTCCGCGCGGCGAACGGCGCCTCCGTGACCGTTCGCGTCACCAACGAATGCCCTCTCCCCTGCGCCCCCGGCCAACTCGACCTCAGCGCCCAGGCGTTCGCCAAGCTCGCCGCCCCCTCCGCCGGCCGCATCCCGATCACCTGGAGCCTGCTGAGCCCCGAGACCTCCGACAAGATCTCGATCCGCTACAAGACCGGCTCCAGCATCCACTGGTGCGGCATCCAGGCAACCGGCCACCGCAACCCCCTGGCCCGCCTGGAGGTCCGCGACGACACCGGCTGGCGACAGCTGCCCCGCACGGAATACAACTACTTCCTCTCCGAGCAGGGCAGCGGATGCGGGGGCGCGATCAGGATCACGGACATCTACGGGGAGGCGCTGACGATCGACGCCCTCGCGATACGTCCGGACGCCCTACAGCCGACGAGGGTCCAGTTCGCAGCACACTGACTCGCGTGGGGACGGAGGAGACCGGAAACCGGAAACCGGCAAGGATACTAGCCCTTGCGATAGTATCTCCATCGATACTATCGACTACGGGAGTATCCATGCGCCGTTTCATCGGGCGGGACCGTGAGCTGAAGGTGCTCCACACCGCTCTCCAGTCGGTTCGCGAGGCCTCCAGGGCGGGCACCGCCGCCCCAGGTCAGTGCATCCTCATCCGGGGAAGACGGCGGGTCGGCAAATCGAGCCTCGTGGAGGAGTTCCTCCGGCGCACCGAGACGCCGAGCCTCTTCTTCACCGCGGCGGGCGGCACGGTCGAGGACGAGCTCACGGAGCTGCTCGACGCCGTATCCAGATCCACCCTGCCGGACCGCGGGATGTTCGCCGAGGAGACCCCGTCCCAATGGAACGCGGCGTTCAGGCTCCTCGCGGAGATCCTGCCCGACGACCGCCCGAGCGTGGTGGTCATCGACGAGGTCCCGTACCTCATGGACCGGGTCGACGCCTTCGAGGGCATGCTCCAGCGGGCATGGGACCGCCTGCTCAGCCGTAAGCCGGTACTTCTCCTCCTGGTCGGCTCCGACCTGTCGATGATGGAGGCGCTCAACAGCTACGACCGCCCCTTCCACCAGCGGGGCCGGGAGATGGTCGTGGGCCCGCTGAATCCGGCCGACCTCGCCGAGATGCTCGACCTCCCGCCGGCAGCGGCCTTCGACGCCGCGCTCATCACCGGCGGCCTCCCCCTGATCTGCGCGGAATGGCAGACAGGGGCGGACATCTGGCACTTCCTGCGCGACTCACTCGACAACCCGATCTCGGCCCTGCTGGTCTCCGCCGAACGCTCCCTGGCCGCGGAGTTCCCCCCGCAGGCGATGAGCCGGGAGGTCCTGCGGGCGATCGGAAGCGGCGAACGAACCTTCACCAACATCGCGCGCGCCGCAGGCGGCATCGCCCACACCACGCTCACCCGAGCCACCGAGGTCCTGACGGAGAAACGGGTGGTGGCGGCCGAACTGCCCCTCTCCCTACGGCCCTCAAAAGAACGCCGCTACCGAGTGGCCGACCCTTACCTCCGCTTCTGGCTCGCGTTCCTGGATCCCCACATGGCGGAGATCGAACGCATGCGGGGAGACCTCACCCTGAGCCGGATCAGGGAACGGTGGACAAGCTGGCGGGGCCGCGCGATCGAGCCCCTGATCCGCGAATCCCTGGCCCGCCTCCTCCCGGACGACCGCCTGCCCGCCGCTCCGGCGCTCGGCGGCTACTGGACCCGCGGCAACGACGTCGAAATCGACCTGGTGGGCGCCGACCGACAGCCGGTGGCACGGCAGTTGCTCTTCCTCGGCTCGATCAAGTGGCGGGACAAGGCCACCTTCGACACCCACGACCTCGCCGCCCTGCAAAAGCACCGAGCGGCGATCACCGACGTCCCGGTCCCCCTCGTGGCAGTCTCCCGCAACGGCGTCAACTGCTCCGGTCTCCAGGCGACTTATGGCCCGGAGCAGCTCCTGGCCGCCTGGCGCAGGGCATGAGCACGGACGCGGGAACCGGTCATCAGCGCGTCGGAGTCGGCGACCGACGAACACGCGGGCCTCGACTCGGCTGGGGCGGTGGCCGGCATCATCGTCGGATGGCAGACGGGCAGCTACCGGCGGGGTGGGCTCTGGAGGAGATTCGCGACGTCTCCGGCGATCGGGGGGCTGTGGCTCTCGGCACCGATCGCGTCGTGACGTGGCTGGGCCGGCCGGGAGAGGACGAGCTGCTCCACCCCGAGATCGTCTTGGGCTTTCACGGACTGTGTCTGGTGAAGCCGGTCAACGATGAGGACTGGTACATGGGCAGCCTGAACGACGATGGCAGCGTCGACTGCTGGAGCGCCTACGACGACCTCTACGAGGCTCTTCGCGGACTGTAGCCGGGTGGACCGTGGCCGGGCGGGTGGCCTCCGCACAGAGACAACCATGCCCCACAGCCCGCTCACGGCCGCGGCGTTCCCGTCCCGCTCGCGGTGACCCCCCGCGTCGGATCCGCCGCCGCCGTCGTCGGCGTCACCGACGGTGCCGCGGTCGGCTCCGCCGGGCTGCTCGGGGGCCGGGGCCCTTCGGTGCGGGAGGTTTCCGTGGGCTCGGAGGTCGGGGTATGTGGGGGCACCGTCGGGGTGGGGGAGGCCGTTCGAGGTGTGGAGGCCGAGGGGCTCGGCATCGCTGACGGGGTGGGGGGTGTCGTGCGGTCGGTCGTGGGGGGTGGGGCGAGAGGGGGGGGCGGGGGAGGGCGGGCCGTTGGATGTCCCCGGGTCGAGGGGCAGCGCGACCAGGAGGGCCGCGGCGCAGGTCACGGCCGTGCCGATGGCGGCTCGGATGACGCGTCGACGGGTCGCCCTGCGGCGGATCGCGTCGTAGCTGCCGGGGGGCGGGGCGAGGTGGTCCGAGGGCGGGCGGAGGATCACCGCGAGGGGGTCGTCGGGGGAGAGCTCCGGGTCGTCCGCGTCGTCGTCAAAGCGTGTGGTCAAGGCTTCTCCTCAGGTGGACGCGGAGCAGTTCGCGGGCCGCGTGGAGGTCGGCCTTGACGGTTCCTTCCTTACGTCCGGTCAGCACGGACACCTCCCGGATCGGCATGTCAGCGTAGTAGTGGAGGAGGATCGGGGTGCGCAGGCGTTCGGGGAGGGACTGGACCAGCAGCCGGACCGACGGGTCCGCCTGTTCCGTGTGGGCGTTGACCGCCGCCTCCGTCGTCGCCCGGCGCATCGCCTTGCGCTCGCGCTCCAGCTTGCGCCAGTGGTCCCGGACCAGGTTCGCCGCCGTGACGTAGAGGAAACCGCGCGGCTCCTCCACTCGGCTCCAGCGCGCCCAGAGCCGGGTGAAGGCCTCGGAGGCGATCTCGTGGGCCGTCTCGTCGTCGTCGACCAGACGGCGGCACCAGCCGGCGAGGCGCGGATAGAGGGCGGCGAACAGCTCGGACGCCGCCTTGTCCCGGGACCGTTTCAACGCTCTCCATGGTCGTGAGGAAACCTGCACGGTACTGGTGGGGATGCCGGGCCGTCGGCGTACGTTCCGTCGGGCCCGGTTCCGGCTCCGGTCCGTGCCGGTACTGCGCGGGGGTTCGGGTGGTCGGTTCGGGTGGTCAGGAGGACGTGGCGGTCAGCCGCGCGAACACGATCACGTTGTCGCGGTACTCCTCGCCCTCCCGCGGGCCCCCGCACGTGATCAGCCGCAGCTCCGGTCGGTCCACGTCCCCGTAGACGTCGTCCGCCGGGAAGTCCGCCTTGGCCACCGTCCGTACGGCGCTGACGGCGAACCCCGCCGTGGTGCCGTCCTTCCTGCGCGCCACGATCCGGTCACCCCGGCGCAGCCGGGCCAGGTCGCGGAACACGCCGTCCCCGTAGGCGCCCACCGTCACATGGCCGAGGAGGACCGAGGGGCCGACCTGACCCGGCGTCGGCGAGTGCCGGTACCAGCCCGCCCGGTCGTCGGCCGTGATCGGCGGCACCTCGACGGTGCCGTCCGCCGCCAGGCCCAGCCGGATGACCGGGGTGTCGACCTCGATCGCCGGGATCCGCAGCCGGACCGGGGGCGAATGGCCCAGCACCCGCCCCGAGTTCGCCGACGCCGAGGGCGGACGGTCCGCACCGGCCCCGTCCGCGTCCCTCCTCCGCCGGGAACTCGCGGTCGCGTCCTGCTCCGCCCCCGGGCCACCGCAGCCCACCAGCACCGAGGCCACCGCCGCCGTGGCGAACGCCCGCCTGGAGAGCGGCATCATGCCCCGGTCGCCCGCCGACGCCGTACGACGTAGGCCGTCGCGCCCCCGGCGACGAGCAGTGCTGCCGCGCCGCCGCCGATCAGCCCGGCGCGTTCGCTCCCGGTGTCCGAAGTCGTCGCCGTCTCGCCGGTGTCGGGCGCACCCGACGGTACGACGGAGACCTGGCCGCCTTCCGACGGCCGGGTCGGCGCGGCCGTGGGCTCCGACGACTCCGAGGGGGCGGAGGACGGGGGACGGGTCGGTTCGGCGCTGGGCGTCGGGACGGCCGTCTCCGCGGGGGCGGTGGCCGTCACGCTGGGCACCGGCGTCGGAGACGCGCTGCTGTGGGCGAACGCGGGCGCGGCGGTCGCGAGCAGGGCTGTGCAGGTGAGGGTGAGGGCGCTGAGGACGGTTCGGCGCATCGGTTCGCTCTCTTTCGGCGGTCCGCACGGTACTGGCGTATCCGGCGGGCTGGTGGTGGGTGACAGGTCGAGCGGAGAGACGACGCGGCGGCGGGACGGGTTGTAAAGAGATGGCAAAGTCGCTCGGAGGGGAGCCGACGGGTGCCGGAGGTGCCGACGGTGCCGGCCGCCGGCCGGGATGGCACTCCCCCTTCCGGTGAACCGGCCCCGCGCGGCATACGTACGATGAGGGCGTGACAGCCCGTGCACAGCACCACCGTGCGCTGCGGCTCCCGATGACGGGGCCGTGGCGCATGCTTCTGCTGCTCGGGCTGCTCGCCGGGCTGTTCGGGATGCACGCGCTCGGACCCGGCGACGCGATCACCACCGCTTTCTCCCCTACCTCGCCACATCACGCACACGCCATGAGCGGCGGCCATACGACGGCCATGACCGACGAAACCGCCTGCCACGGCTCCGATTCCGGCGGCGGACACGCCCAGCACGCCGACCCGACCTGTGCCTCCGGTGCCATCGGTGCGGGCCCCGCACTGCCCGCCCTGGCGCCCGATCCGGGCGGCGCGGCGGTCGCCGGCGATCTCGGCGGCCGTTCCGTCGCCGCCGCGACCGAGGGCGGGCGCGCCCCTCCCTCACTGGCCGAACTGCAGATCCTGCGGACCTAGGACAAGGCCGAGCCGTCCGTCCCCGTCACCTACGGGCGTACGGCACTCAGCCATGCCCAATGCCGCGCCCGAGGGCGCAGCACCTCACGTACTCGCAGGAGTTCTCAGCATGACCAGCAACCGTATGACCAGCACCCGCGTGGCCGGCACCCGTACCCTGGCCCGTCGCGCCGCCCTGGCCGCGACCACCGTCACCGCCGCCCTCGTCCTCGCCGCCTGCGGCGGTGACGACCACCCGGACACCGCCTCCGGCACGCACGACGCCCACAACTCCCAGGACGTCTCCTTCGCGCAGGGCATGATCCCGCACCACCAGCAGGCCCTGGAGATGGCGGAGATGGCCGCCGACCGTGCCTCCTCGGCTCAGGTCAAGGACCTCGCCGCACGCATCGAGAAGGCCCAGGACCCGGAGATCAAGACGATGTCGGGGTGGCTGAAGGCCTGGGGCGAGGACGTGCCGTCGGCCACCGCGCCCGGCATGGACCACTCCGGCCACTCGGGCGGCTCCGGCGGCTCCGATGCCTCCGGCATGCCCGGCATGATGGGCGAGGACGACATGGCCGAGCTGTCGAAGGCCTCCGGGAAGGCCTTCGACGCCCTGTTCCTCAGCCTGATGGTCGAGCACCACGAAGGTGCGGTGGAAATGGCCGAGGACGAGAAGACGAAGGGCAAGTACCGCCCCGCCACCGAACTGGCCGACGACGTCATCACCGCCCAGACCGCCGAGATCGAGGAGATGAACAAGCTGCTCGACAAGAGCGAGAGCAAGAGCGGAAGCTGACGCACCGGCCGGCGTTCGCCGGGCGGGGCGCGCGTCGGCCGATCGTCGCTCGTGACGCGTCTTGAGTCGCTGTCCGGCATACGGAGGCTTCGGACACAGGCGCCACGGAGGATCGCTACGGACATGGCAGAGCAGCGATGCGACGTGTGGGCCTCGGGCGCCGTCTACGAGCGGTACATGGGCCGGTGGAGCCGGATCGTCGCGCGCCGCTGCCGCCGAGGCCGACCCGGCCGGCGCCGCCCTGGACGAGGGCGGCCGTTCCCGGGACTGCCGTCCCGAACCGCTCCACAGCCTGTGGACGGGCGCGGGACTCACCTCCGTGTCGACGACCCCGATCGAGGTGGGTCCCCACCGCGCCGGACGGTTCCGTCCCGCTCACGGCACGGGTCTGGGCGGTCCGGGAGTCCGGCCCTGAACGTGACGTCAGCCGGCGCCGCCGAACCAGTACCCGAACCCCCTGCGCGTATGGATCAGGGCCGGTTCCCCGGGGTCGCCGTCCACCTTGCGGCGCAGCCGCGAGACGAGCTTCTCGATCGCCTCGTTGGCCCGGAAGTCCCCCCAGACATGACGGCTGATCTGCTCCTTCGACAGCACGCACTCGGCGTGCACGAGCAGATGGCGCAGCAGGCGGTACTCGGCGGGCGTGAGGTCGAGGGGGCGGGGGCCGCGGCTCGCGCGGCAGGCGGCGTCGTCCAGGACGAGGTCGCCGTAGCGGGGTAGGGACGCCTGCCGTTCGGGGCGTCGGCGGCGCAGCAGGACGTCGACCCGGGCCAGGACCTCGGCGATCCGGAGCGGCTTGGTGACGTAGTCCTTCTCGCCCGGGCCCAGTTCGGGGACCAGGCGGTGGAGGGAGTCGCAGGTGGTGAGGAAGAGCAGCGGGGGGTGGGGCGGGCGGGAGGCGGCGGTGCGGGGTGGGTGGGGCGGATGCGTGAGGTGGGAGAGGAGGACCGCGTCCCACACCGCCAGGTCGAAGGGGTGCTCCGTCAGCCGGGTCAGTCCCTCCGCGCCGGTACCCGCCGTGCCGACCCGGTAGCCGGCCAACTCCAAGGTGGTGCTGAGCAGTTCGGTGTCTCCCGGATCGTCGGCGACGACCAGGACCCGCTGTCCGTCCCCGCGCGGCGGCGAGGGTTTCTCCAGGAGGTTCGAGAGGTCCGCGTTCATGGCGACACCCTTCGTGTGGGGCCGTGGGGGGGGTATGCGCTGCCCGACGGGGCGAGGTACAGGGCCGTCAGGCGGTGGGGCCGAGGTCGGCGGGCACCTCGGCGTGGGTGACGAAGTCGTCGACAAGGCGGTGGAAGAGTTCGGCCAGCCGCCGAAGGTCGTCGTCGGACCAGTCGGCCAGGGCCATGTGCATGCCGGCACGGCTCGCCTCGCGGAAGCGGTCCACGGCTGCCCTGCCGACGTCGGTGAGTTCGATGCGCCGGGCCCGCCGGTCGTGCGGGTCGGCGGCCCTGATCACATAGCCGGCCCGCTCCAACTGCTGCACCTGGCGCGTGACATGGGACGCCTCCACCGCCAGCAGCCCCGCCAGCACGCCGGGCCGCATCGGTTCGCTCTCGGCGAGGCGGCGCAGGATCGCCACGGCGGCCCGGTCGAGGGTCAGGCCCGCCATGGCCATCAGGTACTCGTGCTGTCTCGCCCGGCCCGCGAGGTAGCTGACGCGGGTCAGGCACTTCTCGATCTCCGCGATGTCCGTCGGGACGGGCGACGCTGCCGCGGCTGACACAGCTGACACACCTGAGGCGGATGGCGCGGATGGCGATGCGGGCATGGCTTCACCGTACCTCAAATGATTGCTTGACTTAAGTAACCCAGACATGCTTGCCTAAGTTAAGTAACAAAGGGCTGACGCAGCTCGGGGCCGCCTTGAGCGGAGGACGGCCCCGACGCGCCGCCTCCGTGGGGACGGGGGGGAACGGCGCGGTCACCGGCCCGGCGGCGGAATCTTCCCCCGTCCGCCGCCGGGCCCGGTCGGCGGCCGGACCTGTGTGGACACCCACCCCAGCCCCGAGCCCACTCCCCTGTGAACCGACCCCTCGACGGAGGCCCCGCCATGCCCCACGCCCTCACCCGCCCCGCCGCCGACTCCGGGAGGAAGTCCGCCGCGCCGAACGCGATCGTCGCAGTGCTGGCCCTCGCCGGGATCGTCGTCTCGCTGATGCAGACCCTGGTCATCCCGATCGTCCCGGAGCTGCCGAGACTCCTGGACGCGTCGGCGTCCGACACGGCCTGGGCGGTCACCGCGACGCTGCTCGCCGCCGCCGTGGCCACGCCGGTCGTCGGGCGGCTCGGCGACATGATCGGCAAGCGGCGGATGCTGCTGACGAGCATCGCCCTGCTGGTGTCCGGGTCGGTGGTCTGTGCGCTGGCCGACTCCCTGGTCCCGATGATCGTCGGACGCACCCTCCAGGGGCTGGCGGCCGCGGTCGTCCCGCTCGGCATCAGCATCCTGCGCGACGAACTGCCCGCCGACCGCCTCGCCGGCTCCACCGCCCTGATGAGTGCCTCGCTCGGAGTCGGTGGCGCGCTGGGGCTGCCCGCCGCCGCGTTCATCGCGGACAACTGGGACTGGCACATCCTGTTCTGGGTCTCCGCCGCCCTCGGGGTGCTCTCCTTCCTGCTGGTCCTGGTCGTCGTACCGGTGTCCAAGGCACGGTCCGGCGGTCGCTTCGACCTGGTCGGCTCGCTGGGTCTGTCGGCCGGTCTGGTCTCCCTGCTGCTGGCCGTCTCGAAGGGCGCCGACTGGGGCTGGACCAGCGTTACCACCCTCGCTCTGGGCGCGGCCGCGGTCGTGATCCTGCTGGCCTGGGGCTGGTGGGAGCTGAAGGCGAAGCAGCCGCTGGTCGATCTGCGGACGACCGCCCGGCCGCAGGTGCTGTTCACCAACCTGGCGTCGGTCGCGCTCGGTTTCTCGATGTTCGCGATGTCGCTCGTGCTGCCGCAGCTGCTCCAGTTGCCGGAGCAGACCGGTTACGGGCTCGGCAAGTCGATGCTCACCGTCGGCCTGGTGCTGGCCCCGCAGGGTCTGGTGATGATGGCCATGTCCGCCGTGTCCGCGGCCGTCACCAGGGCCAGGGGCCTCAAGGTCACCCTGATGATCGGCGCGCTGATCGTGGCCGCCGGGTACGGGCTGAACATCGTGCTGATGAGCGAGGTCTGGCACCTGGTCCTGGTGTCCTGCGTCATCGGCGCGGGCATCGGCTTCACCTACGGCGCGCTGCCCGCGCTGATCATGGGCGCCGTGGACCCGGCCCAGACGGGTGCCGCCAACAGCCTCAACACCCTGATGCGATCGCTCGGCACCTCGTTCGCCAGCGCCATCGCGGGCGTCATCCTGGCCCAGATGACCACCGACTTCGGCGGTTACGCCCTGCCCTCGGAGAACGGCTTCAAGGTCGTCATGGCCATCGGCGCCGGAGCGGCCCTGCTGGCCTTCGCGGTCGCCACGTTCATCCCGAAGCAGCGGACCGCGGTCTCCGACCGGCCGGCTCCCGAGGGCGAGTCCGAGCGGACGGTGGCCAAGGCCGGTTGAGCCGGTTGAGCCGGTTGAGCCGGTAAGTACGGTCAGGGCAGGTTGAAGAAGATCATGGGGTTGTCGTGGCTGTCCCGCAGGGGCAGGCCGAGCGCCATGGACCGCTTGACGTCCCTCAGGCGGTCGTAGATCTCCGGGGCACGAGCGCGGGACGCCGTGAAGTACGGCGTCCCGCGCTCGTTCAGCCTGCGCAGCACCACCGCCCCCTCGGTGAACGGCAACGCCCGGCTGCCGTGGAAGACGTCGTGGACGCAGACCGGGATACCGGGTGTCAGGCGCGGGAACAGGTGCTGGAGGTACCAGCCTCGTCGTCACAGCGGCCGACTACGACGAGGCGCTGCGCTTCTACCGGGATGTGCTCGGCCTCCCCGAGCGTGCCGCGTTCTCCTCCCCCGACGGCCGGGTCACGATCCTCGAAGCCGGCCGGGCGACGCTGGAGCTGACCGACCCGAACCACGCCGAGTTCATCGACGAGGTCGAGGTCGGCCGACGGGTGGCCGGTCATGTCCGGGTCGCCTTCCAGGTGGACGACTCCACGGTCGCCACGGCCCGGCTGGCGGCGGCCGGAGCCGAGGTCCTCGCGGAGCCCACCCGCACGCTACGCCCTGGAACTCCCTCAACTCCCGGCTCGAAGCGCCCGGCGCCCTCCAGCTGACCCTGTTCACCGAGCTGGGCGACGGCGAGGTCACCGCGCCGGACGCGCCGGACGATGCGGCGGAACGCGCGTAGACCCGCGAGAACAAGGGGCGCAAACGGTACTGAGGTCGCACCGGGAGCTTATTCGTCCGTTTCGGTGATAATTGGGGCATGAGTACAGCGACGTTTGTAGTAGCGGCCACGTCGAGTGAAGTACTCAACGTGATCGCCGCCTTCGCGGGTGGCCTGTTCATCGCCGGCGCACTGATCTGGGCGGTGTCGCTCGGCATGCGGGTCCGTGATCGAGAACTGCCCCGGCCCACGCCCGAGGAGCAGCCGCATCTTCCCGACACCGGTCCGGTCCATGAGATGCGCGAGATCAGGGAACCGGACGAAGTGCCGCACTCCGAGGGCAGGGAACGGCTCCTGCCGCACGAGCTGCACCACGCGAGCAGCAGGCGCAGCGACGACCAGCACCGCAAGCGCTGGCTGCCCGGAAAGAGCGGTGCCTTCGGCGGGGGCGGACTGGGGCACGGCTGAGCCGCCCGGAAATCCGGGCGACGGGAGCGACGGCCCGATGTCATCCTGCCCGGACCCGCGCGGATACGCGCGGGTCCGGGCAGGGGCGAATTGGGCGGACGACGCTATGTGGCCAGGGGGGTTCCCGGCGGCTACCGCATCTGGGACAACCACGGCCGCCGGTTCTGGGGCGACCTCTACGAGCTGTGCCCCGACGACCTGCTGACCGAGCTGAACGGTCGCAAGGACCCGGCCAGGATCACCGACCTGCTGAGGCGTTACCGCGCGTTGAAGCGCTAGCGGCGTCGGCTCGGGAGACGTCCGGAGCCGTGGCGAGCGCCAGGATGACGAAGAAGTCGATGCCCACCATGATCACGGACCAGACCGGGGTGTACGGCAGGAACAGGAAGTGGGCGACCATGCTGAGGGACGCCAGGAAGATGCCGGTGATCCGGGCCCACCAGGCGCCCTTGAGGATGCCGTAGCCGACGCACACGGCCACGACGCCGAGGCCGAGCAGGATCCAGCCCCAGGCCGTGAGGTTGATCTCGAAGACGTAGTCGCCGATCCGGCCGTACACGTCGTCCTCGGCGATCGCGGAGATGCCCCGGAGGATGGCCAGCAGACCGTTCACCAGCATCAGCACACCGGCGAAGACGAGCCCGCCGGTCGTCCAGTTGTAGCCGGAGGGTTATGGCCGCGATCCACCGGTACCGGGTGCGGAGGCGGATCCGGGGCGGGTCTCGGCCGAACCCCAGGTGGTCCGGGACGCCGGGGCGCTGTGCGCGGCGTCGGTCGCCCGGGGATGCGACTGCGGCTGCTGCTGGCTCATGGCTGCCGTACCCCACTTCTCGCGCGTCGCGCGCTCGGGTTCTGCGGTCGGTACGACGATCGGTGGGCCCAGGGACGGCCACCACGGGGGACGGGCCGATCGGGTGAGGCCCGGAGTACGGGCAGCGGCCCACGGCTCTTCACTGGAAGGAACCCGGACCGGAAAGAACCGGCTGAACCCCCTGAACTCGCCGAATCCGCTGGAGGCGCCATGCCCGGTCACCGAACGCGGTGGTCGACCGCCGCGATCCTCACGACGACCGCCACCGTGGCCGCCGCCCTCACGCTGACCTCCTGCTCCGACGAGGACACGCCCTCCTCGGTGGCCAGCCGTGCGGCATCGGCCTTCGCCTCGGCCACCGCGGAGGCGGGCCGAAAACTGGACGACATCAAGGGCGGGGTGGACGCCAAGGACGCGGTGCGGCTGGGCTCTCCGACGACCGACTCCGACGGACGTACGACCGCGGAGGTCACGGTGGAGAACACGACCGACTCGACGAAGTCCTTCGCCGTACAGGTCAACTTCCGCAACGAGAACGGCGATCTGCTGGACGCGGCCGTGGTGACCGTGTCGGACGTGGCGGCGGGCCGGACGGGGAAGGGGACGGCGCGCAGCACGCATGACCTGAGCGGGACCGTGAAGGCGGAGGTGGCCAGGGCGCTGCGCTACTGATCAGCCGTTGCCGGCCTCCCGTGCCACGTGCTCCAGCCGGCGCCGGTGGTTCTCCCACCATGCCTGGTCGCCGGGCGGCATGCTCGTCCTGCTCTCCCCGTACCCGACGCTCCCGTCGATGAGTTCGCGCACGATGTCGGCGTGGCCGGCGTGACGCTGGCTGTCGGCGATCACGCGCACCAGGAGGTGGTGCAGCGTCGTCTCGCGGCGTTCCTCCGGCCACCAGGGGACCTGGCCGGTCGCGTCCAGTGGCAGCGTCTCGATCGTGTGGTCGGAGTGTTCCCAGGCCCGGCGGTACAGCCCGACGATCTCTTCCCGTGACTCGTCCGCGGTGGCCCACATGTCCGCGTTGGGTTCGGCGTCCCGCGTGTACCACCAGGGCGGTGGCGGCTCCTGGTCGAAGAACGGCCGCCCGAAGGTGTCGCCGAAGTAGCCCAGCTCCACCCCGGCGACATGTTTGACCAGTCCCAACAGGTTCGTCCCGGTGGGGGTCAGGGGGCGGCGGACGTCGTATTCCGAGAGCCCGTCCAGCTTCCACACGAGGGCGTCACGCGCGTCCTGCAGATACCGGAGAAGGTCAGCTTTCGGGTCCGTTTTCACCATGCCGGGCAGTCTTCCACCGGGCACTGACAGTCGGCCGGACGACGATGTCGATCTGCTCGCTCGTCGCGCTGACCCCGTTGTACGTCGCCGTCGCCTGGAGGCGGCCCGTGCCCGGCGCAAGGGCGCGGCTCGGCACGCACCACCACATGCCGTTGGGCGCGGCCGTCGCCGCGCAGACCTCCTCCTCCAGCGCGTCGCGGACCGTGACCTGGGCGCCCGGATAGGCCGACCCCAGCAGCCTCGGCCGCGCGCTCAGCGGCACGCCCGAGTGCGGGTGGGACAGCGTCGGCGCGGGCAGCCCGACCGTCACCGCGCAGGTGCCCTTCTCCTGGACGGCGCCCTTCGCGTCCCGCAGGACCAGGGTGCAGTCGGGGAGACGGGTGCCGGGCTCGGCGTTCGCCGGGACCGACAGGACGAAGGGGTACTTACGGTCCTTCCAGGCCGCCAGTGCCGACTCCTCGGCCGCGGCAGGCGCTCCCTCGAAGGTGTACGTCCCACTGGCCCCGCCCAGAGTGACCGACCCCCGGTACCCCGGCTCGGCGAACGGGGCCGCCGTCACCTTCGTCGTCGAAGGCGCCGTCAGCGTCAGTACCGAGCCCGCGCCCAGCGGCGTCCCCTCGTAACCGCCGACCTCGACGATGCCTTCCCGGCCGGGCTCGATGGTCGCGGCCGCCCACAGGTCACCGTCGCCGTAGGCCGTACCCGGCATGACCAGCACGCCCGCGGCGGCGAGCGACCCGAGGATCGTTGTCTTCCAGGACCTGCTCATCGTCGGCGGAGCTCCTCACAACGTCGGCGGCACCCCCTGCCCGCGATTCTCGCGGACCGCACCGCGCCGCACGCGCTCTGTTCGGCCGTCCGGGCCGGGCGGGTCGTGCGCACCACCCGTCCGGGCGTCGCCGGCCCCCGGCTGGGCCCTGTCGTTTGGATCAGGCCGGCCGTGAGGAGCAGTGCCTTTCAGCCGACCCGAGCGGGGCCTGGTGCGTGCAGCTGCAAGGCGGAGGAGGGAGTCGACGCGGAGCGTCGGCGACCGACGACAACGCCGCTGGGGGTCCCCCCACGCCCTTAAGGCAGTGGGGGAGTGCGTGCCAGGCCCCGCGACGCCGGGATGATCCAAACGACAGGGCCTAGGGCCGAAGGCCGCTGTGTCGTGCCGTCGTCTTCACGTCCGCCTCGACCTCGTTGCGCGCGGTGCCCTGTTCCCGCGCGTACTCGGTCACCGCGGACTGGACGGCGCGGGCGAGGTCGCGCCAGGCGCGCCAGGCGGTGTCGTACGTGTCGTTCTGGAGCTCGGTCCACGGTGTGTGGGCGGGCGGTCCGTAGTCGTCCCGCAGCCGCTCCACCCGCTGGTGCGCCTGGTCCGCCGCCCGCTGCATCGCGACCAGTTCGTCGAAGGTACGTGCCACGCGTCCGGATCCTGGGCCGGGGGGACCACCCTGCCCGGGGCGCCACGCGAGCGGAGCGCGCCTCTCACCCGGACGGCTCTGGGCGTTGCTTTACGGAGCCGATGCCAAGCCGAAAGGTTTCCCGCGCCCCGGAACGCGTACCTCCCTACGGCTTCACGTACGACCCCTGATGACGACCTCGCACGACCCCACCCGACAGGAGGTCACCACGGTGCGCATCGTCCGGAAGGCGACGGGAACTCTCCTCGTGGGACGCCGAGACGCCGGCCGGCCCGCTGACGGAGATCGTGACTTCGTCGTCAAGGTGCGGGCGGCCGGGCTGTGGGAGTACCCGGTGGGGCGGATGGCGCTCCGGAAGGGCACGACCGACGCGGTGCGCACGGCCGGGCGGCATCCGGTCTCCGGGCACGCCGCGCTGGACGCCGCCTGCCGCAGGATCGCCCCGCGGCTGAACATCACCCTGCCCAACCGGCCCAGCCCCCGGCAGCAGGGTTTCGTCGCGACGCTCAGCGCGGACAGCGGCAAGCAGTTCGACGGCGACAGGGCGAACATCCTGCGCGTTCCGACGACACGACCCCGCCCCCTCCGGCGACGGGCGAACCCCAGGTGACCCTGAAGCCGTGACCGGCCCTAGGTCAGCCAGGCCGTCGTGTCCGGCCCCAGCAGGCCGCCCTCCCGCAAGGGCGCGCTGGTGAGCAGCACCTCACCCGGCGGCAACTCGACCGCCGTCCCGGAGAGGTTGGCCACGCAGCGCCAGCCCTCCGAGCGGGCGAAGTGCAGGACGCCGCGCGGGGTGTCCGGCGCCCACTCCAGCTCCTCCCCCTCCAGCAGCTTGCGGCGCAGCCGCAGGGCCCTGCGGTAGAGCTCCAGGGTGGAGCCCTCGACACCGTCCTGGGCCTCGACGGCGTACGCCGCGAAACCCGACGGCTGGGGCAGCCAGGAGCCGCCCGCGCCGAAGCCGTACGAGGGCCCCGTCGTCGTCCACGGCAGCGGCACCCGGCATCCGTCGCGGCCCTTGCGGACGCGCCCCGTCTGTTCCCAGATCGGGTCCTGGAGGACCTCGACGGGCAGGTCGGCGACCTCGGGCAGGCCGAGTTCCTCGCCCTGGTAGACGTACGACGAACCGGGCAGCGCCAGCATGAGGAGGGTCGCGGCGCGGGCGCGGCGCAGGCCGGCGGACTCGTCGACGGCCGGTGCGTGGCCGCCGGACAGGAGCCAGGCGTTGTCGTCGGTGCCGGGCGGGAGCATGAGGCGGGAGGGGTGGCGTACGACGTCGTGGTTGGACAGGACCCAGGTGGCGGAGGCGCCCGCCGCGCGGGCCGTGGCGAGCGAGTCGGTGATGACCTGCCTCAGCTCCTCGGCGTCCCAACCCGCTTGCAGGTACTCGAAGTTGAAGGCCTGGCCCAGTTCGTCCGGGCGGGCGTACAGGGCGCGGCGGGCGGCCGGGGTCACCCAGGCCTCGGCGACCGCCATGCGGGGCGGGCGGTAGGCGTCGAGGATCTTGCGCCAGTCGCGGTAGATCTCGTGGACCTCGTCGCGGTCGTAGAAGGGGTGGGTGCCGGGCGGGAACTGCGGGAGCGCGTCCTCGCCGCTCAGCTCCGGGGCGCCCAGGTCGCGCAGCGGCTCGCTGAGGTCCTTGGCGAGCGCGTGGGCCACGTCGACGCGGAAGCCGTCGACACCGCGGTCGGACCAGAAGCGCAGGGTGGTGCGGAAGTCGGCGCGGACCTCCTCGTTCTCCCAGTTCAGGTCGGGCTGCTGGGGGGTGAACAGGTGCAGGTACCACTCGCCGTCGGGGACCCGGCGCCAGGCGCTGCCGCCGAAGACGGACTGCCAGTCGGTGGGCGGGAGTTCGCCGTGCGGGCCGCGGCCGGGGCGGAAGACGTAGCGGTCCCGGGCGGCGGAGCCGGGGCCGGACCGCAGCGCCTCCTGGAACCAGACGTGCTGGTGCGAGGTGTGGTTGGGGACCAGGTCGACGATCACCTTCAGGCCGATGCGGTGGGCCTCGGCGACCAGGACGTCGAAGTCGTCGAGGGTGCCCAGGCGCGGGTCGACATCGCGGTAGTCGCCGACGTCGTAGCCGCCGTCGGCGAGTTCGGAGGGGTAGAAGGGGCTGAGCCACAGGGCGTCCACGCCGAGGGCGGCCAGGTGGTGCAGACGCTGTGCGACGCCCTTGAGGTCACCGAGCCCGTCGCCGTCGCCGTCGGCGAAGCTGCGGGGGTAGACCTGGTAGATGACGGCCTGGCGCCACCAGTCGGGGTCGCGGGACGAGAGGTCGGGGCTGTCGGGGCTTTCGGAGAGGTCGGGCGTGGTGGTGCGGACGGTCACGCGGACTCCTCATCGGTGCGTCGGTGTTACGGGCGACAGTGAGAACTCTGTCCACTTGGCCGGAAAAGCGAACACCGTGAGGAGCGGAGAAGATCATTCCTCCTGTGACGGAATTGTAATTTCGATTTGAACTTGCCTTGCGTTATCGCAGGTTGACAGCGTTCTCCCGTCACCCGACGATGTGCAGACACTCTGGCGCATGTGACCAATGAGCCCAGTGTTTCTTCTTCGATCACTCACCCCACGATGGGATACGCATGTCCATAGCGAGACGTGTCATCGCGCGACGCCTGTTGGGGACGGGCGCCGCGTCGCTCGCCCTGTGCGCGGCCACCGTCGCCTCCGCCTCCGGCGCCTGGGCCCACGGCGCGCCCGGCGGTGACGGCTGGAAGACCGGCGGCACCTACCAGCCCGGCACCGGTGCCGGTACGGAGACGGCCACCGATCGCTGCCAGTTCTCGCTTGACGGTGCGAACTTCTACGACTCCGTCAAGGTCGACGACCAGAACCTGAAGGTCACCGACGACGGCAAGGTCCACGTCAAGGTCCGCGCCGCCGCCGACGCCACGACCTGCACCGCCTCGCTCGCCTCCTACCTCGCCCACGGCGCGACCTTCGCGACCTCCGGCGAGCAGGTCTTCGTCGACTTCGACACGGTCACGGTCAAGCCCGGCCAGACCGACTCCCTCGACATCGCCGTCCCGGACGCGGGCTGCTTCGCGCAGATCGACCTGTACCGGGGCGCGGTGAAGTTCGACGGGAAGCTCGACGCGAACGACGGCTTCGTCCACGGTGACGTGCCCAAGGGCCCGGACCGCCCGGTCATCAAGGACAAGCTGATCGCGGCCTGGAACGGCGGCACGAAGGACTGCACGACCGAGCCCCCGGCCACCGAGGAGCCCCCGGCCACGCCGCCGGCGGAGCCGTCGGAGCCCGCGTCCGAGGAGCCGTCGACCCCGGCGGAGGAGACGACGCCGCCGGCCTCGGAGACGCCGTCCACCGAGACCCCGACCCCGGAGGCCTCCGAGTCGACGACTCCCGCGGCACCCCAGCCCAACGGCGATGGCGACAACCTCGCGGAGACCGGCGGCAGCAGCGCGACCGGCCCGATCGCCATCGGCGCGGCCGTGCTGGTGGCGGGCGGCGCGGCGTTCGTCGTGGCGTCGAAGCGGCGGCGTACGGCTCGCTCCTGAACCGACGGCGAACGTGAACGCCCCGGTTGGCGCCGGGGCGTTCACATGCCTGAGGGGCCAGGTTTCAGTCGCCCTCCACTGCTGTGAGCCACAGCTTCACGTACCGCTCCACGTCGACCTCCAACCCGACGTCGACGAGGGCCAGTTCGCGCTCCCCCTCGTGGATCTCCGACTCGCCGGGACGCGGACGGCGGTCGACGACGGTCTGACCGCGCGTGGCCCCCGGGGCCAGGCTCACCTCGACCGGGAGAAGCTCGGTGGTCAGGCCTTCGGGGTCGACGACCGCGCAGACCGCGCCCGCGTCGCCGAGACCGCCCGTCGGGGTGGGGTCGCCGGAGGTGGCGGGGTCACGGTGGGCGAGCAGTTCGCCGGCCATCCGCAGGCGGGGCTGCGAACTCTCACGCAGCCGCTGGACATCGGCCGCGGGGACGAGCACCCGCTTGAAGACGTCCAGCCCGTACATGGTCATCGGCACCCCAGCCGTGAGCAGCACCGCCGCCGCCTCCGGGTCGTGCCACACGTTGAACTCGGCGACCGGCGTGGCGTTCCCGGTGGCCACCGCACCGCCCATGAACACGATCCGCTCGATGTTCCGCACCACCTCCGGGTGCGTACGCAGCAGCAGCGCGATGTTCGTCAGCGGCGCCATCGGGATCAGCGTCACCGGGCGCGGCGACGCCAGGATCTCCCGCTTCAGCAGCGTCACCGCGTCCACGTCGACCGGCACCCGGGTCGGCGCGGGCAGCCCCAGGTCGCCCATCCCGTCCTCCCCGTGCACATGCCGTGCCGACCGGACAGGCTCGATCAACGGCCGCTCGGCGCCCCGCGCGACGGGGATGTCGCCGGCCCCGGCCTGCTCCAGCACGGTCAGGGTGTTGCGTACGACGCCGTCCACGTCGGTGTTGCCCGCCACACAGGTGATGGCGCGCACGTCGAGCCCCGGGTGGCGTACCGCGAACAGCAGCGCCAGAGCGTCGTCGACACCGGTGTCACAGTCGATGATCACCGGGATGGGCGGCCCTTCGGCGTACGTCACGGCGAGGCTCCTCACTCGGGTGCGGTGGCGGGTCTACGAAGCCGACCTTACGGTGTCGTACAGGTGGAGTGCGTCGCCGTATGGCGTCGCCGTGCGGCTTCGCGCACGGGGCGTCATGCGGCGTCACCGCCCCACAGCTCGGGACCGCGGGCAGCGACCCGCGCGGCGATCCGGTCGACCAGCCCGGCGCCGGGTACGGCCCCCGGCCTGCGCCCGTCCCTCAGCCGTACGGCCGCCACGAGGTCCCCTTCCTGCCCCGCCGCGGCCTCCCGCTCCCCGATGACCGCCTGGTACGGCACGAGACGGGCCGCGCGGACGCGGGCGCCCAGGGTGCCGTGCCCGGGGCCGGCGAGTTCCGCGCGCAGCCCCTGACGGCGGGCCCGGCGCAGCAGTTTCTCCGCCTGTCCGGTCTGGGCCTCGGACACGGGCAGGATCACCAGCTGCACGGGGGCCAGCCAGGGCGGGAAGGCGCCGCCGTGCTGCTCGATGAGGTGGGCGACGGCTCGTTCGACGCTGCCGATGACGCTGCGGTGGACCATGACCGGGCGGTGCCTGGCGCCGTCGGGGCCGATGTAGTGCAGGTCGAAGCGTTCGGGCTGGTGGAAGTCGATCTGGACGGTGGAGAGGGTCGCCTCACGGCCCGCCGGGTCGGCGATCTGGACGTCGATCTTGGGACCGTAGAACGCCGCCTCGCCCTCGGCATCCTCGTACGGGATGCCGGAGGCGTCGAGGGCCTCGCGGAGCAGGGCGGTGGCCCGCCGCCACAGCTCGGGGTCGGCGACGTACTTGCCGCTGCCGGCGCCCGCGCCGGGGAGCGAGAGACGGTGGCGTACGGCCCGGATCCCCAGATCGGCGTAAGCGCGGGTGATGAGTTCCAGGGCGGCGCGGGCCTCGTCCACCACCTGGTCCAGTGTGCAGAAGACATGGGCGTCGTTGAGCTGGATCGCCCGGACGCGGGTGAGGCCGCCCAGGACCCCCGACAGCTCGGAGCGGTACATCCCACCCAACTCGGCCATACGGATGGGCAGTTCGCGGTAGCTGTGGGCGCGGGAGCGGTAGATCAGGGCGTGGTGGGGGCAGAGGCTGGGGCGCAGGACGAGCTGCTCGGCGGAGTTCTCCGCACCGCCGAGGTCCATCGGCGGGAACATGTCGTCGCTGTAGTGGTCCCAGTGCCCGGAGATCTCGTACAGCTCCCGCTTGCCGAGGACGGGTGAGTACACGTGCCGGTAGCCGGCCTCGCGTTCCGCCTCGCGGATGTACTCCTCCAGTACGTGCCGGACGGTGGCGCCGTCGGGCAGCCAGTACGGCAGGCCCGCGCCCATCAGGGGGTCGGTGTCGAAGAGGTCCAGTTCGCGGCCGAGGCGGCGGTGGTCGTGATGGTGATCGTGCATGGGTGCTCCTCCGGATGAAGGGACGAGCACCCACACGCCGAAGCCCCGGGGCACTCGCCCGGGGCTTGGTTTCTTCGCTCAGGTGTCAGCGCGCCGGGACGGGGTCCGGCGTCGTCGTGAGAGACGGATGGGCGCGCTGCATGGGGGGACGGTAACAGGAGCGGGTGGGAGGCCGCAGAGATTTTGTGCACGGCGAAGCCGGTCCCCTGCCTACCAATGCCCCTCTATGGAAAGGCAGTTGAGCGAAACGCCGTCCACATGATCGGGTAGTGTCTGCTTCGCGTGTGCGAAAACCGAACGCGCATTTATTTGACGAACCCAAGGAGACGAGAAGTGCGAATCGCCCGGCGAATTGCAGCGGCTGCCGCGTCCACTGCCGTGATCCTCGGCGGCGCCGTGCTCACCGCCCCGACCGCGTCGGCAGCGTCCCTGCCCAGTGCGTGCAACCTGATCGTCACGCAGACCAAGGAAGCCGCGGCGGCCGTGAACCTGCGCAGCGGCCCCGGGACCGGCTACACGTCCCTGGGAATCCTGTCCACGGGCACCGACTTCACCGAGTATTGCACCAAGGATTACCAGTGGAGCTACGGCAAGGTCACCAGCGGGGCCAACAAGGGGAAGACGGGCTGGGTCAAGTACTCCTACCTGAACCCCGTCGAATAGGGCTGACCCGCGCTCCTATTCCTTCTCGCGCACCAGAGACTTTCTGAAGCAGTAGTAGAGCCACCCACAGGGGCGGCCAGGCTCCGCTCGCCCCACGGCGAAGGAACCCTGGCCGCCCGCCCTTTTTTCGGTTCCCGTCACCCGGACGCCCGGCGCGATGGCGGTGAAGGCGAGGAAGTATTGCGGCTTGCGCTCGTAGCGGCGGTGGAGGCGTCGGCAACCGGACAGCCAGGAGACGGTTCGTTCCACCACCCGACAGCCCAGCCGTTAACCGGCAGCCGGTAGGACTTGGACCGGTCAAGTCCGAAGGGCATCGCAGGGTTCGCATTCGAGCTCGTACCAAACCGTCTTACCGATGCCGCCCTCGCGGGGTTCCGCTCCCCACGCGTCCGCCAGCGCGGCCACCAGAGTCAGACCCCGCCCCGACTCTTCGTCCGAAGCGGCGGTACGGGGTTCAGGGAGAGAGTCGTTCGCGTCCATGACCGAGATGCGGAGGCGGTTCGCGTCCAAGCTGCAGCGGGCCCCGATCTCCCGGCCCGGGGAGACCTTCGCGTGACGGTACGCGTTTGTCATCAGCTCACTGAGGAGCAGTACCGCCGTCTCCGTCACGTCGTCAGGGAGTTTCCACGACGTGGCCTGTTCGCGGAAGAGGGTTCGGGCCCGGCCGACGCTTCGGGCGTGGCGGGGCAGGCGCCACTCGATGTCCTGCGGGACGGCTGTGGGGGCCGGTTGAGGTGTGGGGCCTCCGGGCGCATGCCGCCCGTGCGATGTGGAATCTGCTGCACGACCTTTGGACGATGACGCCGACGTGCACGCGATCCTTGTCCCGCCTGGATGCCACGCTGCGGCAGGCCCGTAAGGACATCGACTGGCTCGGCCTCCTTCCCGCGCAGGCGTCTCAGGCGGTGCTCAAGACGTACCACCGGGCCTGGGTCAACTGCTGGGAGGACCGGGCCGAGGAGCCGAACTTCAAGGCCCGTTTCCGGTCGGTGATGTCCGTGGACATTCCCCAGGGCCGGGACTTGCACATCAAGCGGGTCCACCGCCGGTGGGGCATGGTCAGCATTCCCAAGGTCGGACGTGTCCGGTTCCGCTGACCAAGGACCTTCCTGTCGGCAGGCACGCGGACAAGGAGAACAGGATCACCGGCGCCCGGCTCGTCAAGGACGGTCTCGGCTGGCATATCGCCTTCCGTGTCCAGACCTTGGAGTCCAAGCCTGACACGCACCGGGGGCCGGAAGTCGGTATTGATGCCAGAGTCAACCTGCCGCTTGCCCTGTCGGACGGCAACCACCAGGACCACGGACGGTCCCCGCGTCTGGCGGACGGCACCGCTGACCGCGACAAGTGGCTGAACCCCGACGAGAAGGGCAAGCTGCTCCGTCTGGAGCGGCGTGCCGCGCACCGCAAGTCCTTCCGCAAGCCGAAGGAGAAGACCTCCCGGCGCTTGCGGCACACCTACGACCAGATCCGGCAGCTCCGCGCAAGAGCCACGCGCCGAGCCACCGACTGGCAGCACAAGACCACCACGAACCTCGCCCGCCAGTACGGCGTGATCGTGGTGGAAGACCTGCACATCACGAACATGACCAAGTCCGCCCGGGGCACCGTCGAGGAGCCGGGGACCAACGTCAAGCAGAAGTCCGGCCTCAACCGCTCCATCGCCCAGGAGGCATGGGGCCGGACCGTGGCGATGCTGACGTACAAGACCGCCCGCTGTGGCGGAACTCTGATGAAGGTCCCGGCCCCGAACACCTCCCGGCGCTGTTCCGCGTGTGGCTTCGTCACGCCCGGCAGCCGGGAGGACCAGGCCACGTTCGTGTGCAAGAACCCCGACTGCGGATGGTCCGGCAACGCCGACTGGAACGCGGGCCGGAATATCTTGCACCTGTACCGGATCGGCCCCGCGCTGATCCCGGCTGCCGGGAGGGCAGTCGTCAGGCGCACTCGTGGCGTCAAGCCCGCCACCGCAAGGTAGACGGGAATCTCCTTCCTGAGCTTGCAAGGGAGGAGAGCACTTCAAACGCGCAAGGACATGATGCTGGGCCCGGACCCCAGCTGAGCGCCCAGCCCCCGCCGTGGTCGAGGAACGCTCACGGCGGCCCGCGTCACCCGGACGGACCGGCGCGCTGGTGGTCGTACTGCCGGGGTGGTGCCTTAAGAACACGCACCCGATCTTGGGCGCACGCCCGACCCCAGCCCAGGAGGCCCGCGATGCCCCGTCCCCCGGCCCGCGCCGTCATCGCCGCGACGCTCTCCGCGGCCACCCTGCTGACGGCGCCCGCGTGCTCCTCCATCGCCGGCCTGGGCAGGCCCGTCTCGGCCCCCCGCGGCCAGGCCTCCACCGCGAGCCCCACCACGGCGGCGACCCCCGCGGCCGCCCCCACCCTCACCGAGTCCCAGGCCCGGGCCGCGCTCATCAGCGAGGCCGATCTGGGCGAACCCTGGGTGCCCACCGAGGGCTTCGCCACCTGGCGGGAGTCCATGCTCAAGGCGCGTACCGAGTCGGCCGAGGCGGAGTGCGGAAAGCTGCTCGACGCGCTGTACGCGGAGGAACTCCTCGGACCCGACGCCACCACGCGCGCGTCGGTCGGCCTGGACGACCCGTGGGACGAGGCCCAGCTGCGCTACCAGGTCGTGGCCCATCGACCCGACGCCGTGGACCGCACGCTGGCGTGGCTCGGCGGCATGCCGGGCGAGTGCGGCGAGTTCACGGCGACGGCGGGCGACGGGGAGATGACCGTCGAGGTCACCGAGGCCGAGATGCCGGAGGTCGGGGACGCCCGGCAGGGGCTGCGGATCGTCCTCAGCGCCATCTCCGAGTACGAGGACGCGCCCGTCCTCACCCTCCACGTCGCCGCCGTCCGCGTGGGCGACGACGCGATCGTCCTCACCAACGGCGGTCTCGGCGACGTACCGGCCGACGCCACCTGGGCGGCCGTCGAACTGGGCGCCCACCGGCTGACCGAGGTCAGGAAGCAGGGCAGGGCGGAAATCTGAACAACACCCCCTAACCCAGGCGGTCCACCGCGTCCTTGGCCTCCTTCAGGCCCACCCCGGTGATCTCCCGGTAGACCTTGATGGCCTGGATCTTCTTGTCGTTCCGCACGAGCGCCTCGACCTCGCCCATCCGGGGGTCCTGGGCGTTCAGCCCCAAGTGGTCGATCACCAGGTCGAGTTTGCGCTCGACACGGGCCACCCGCCGGTCCGCCTGGGAAATCCTGCTCTGGATGGTCATGACGCCCCAGAAGGCGGCGAACACGAAGAAGAGAACCAGCGCTATGTCCATGGTCAACGATCTTAGGTGCCGCTACTCCCCGTCGAACCGAAGCCGGAGCCCCACCACGTCCCGGGCCACCTCCACCGCCGTCCGCGCCTGCGCGAACGCGTGGGCCCGCAGCCGTGCCAGCGCCTCGTCCGTGCCGACGCCCAACTGGGCCATGATCATGCCGGTGGCCTGGTAGACCTGGTCCTGGTCGGTGGCGAGGCCGCTCAGCCACCGTTCGTCGCCCAGGTCGCCCGCCTCCTCCACCCGCGGCAGCGCCATCAGCGCCACGGTCATCATCCCGGCCACGACCCGCGCCGTCCGCAGGTCCCGGTCGGTGAGATCGCCGGGGGTGTCGCGGTAGAGGTCGAGGGTGCCCACGCACACCGTGTCGTTGCCGAGCGGCATCGAGTACACCGCGCGTACCCCGGCGGCCGTGGCCTGCTGGGCGAAGACCGGCCAGCGCAGGACGTCCTGCCCCTCCGTCAGGTCACAGGCGAGCACGGGGGACCCGCTCTCCGCGGCGGACTGACAGGGACCGTCGCCCAAGGTGGCCTGGATCTCGGTCACATACGCGGCCTGCGCGCTGCTCGCGCCCAGCTGTACGGGCATGCCGTCACTGTGCAGCGACACACTCGCGCCGGTCACCGGCAGCAGCTCCACCGCGACATCGCACAGCCGCGCCGGGATCTCGCCGGGCCCGACACCACGTACGCCTTCGGCGATGGCGTCCGCGGCTCGCTCCCGGCCGCGCTCACCAGGTCGATCCTCTCTGGGCCGCACGGCTGCCTCCTCGTCCCGAGCGCGGCCTGCTGCTTCCGGGGCCTCCGGGCCACCTGACCGCTCCCCCGGGACGAGGCCCGACTACCCGAAGCCCGCACCACAAAACCCCGGCCGACACCTCGCCCCGGCGTATCCCGGCGGGCCCGGCGGAGCGTCACCGCTTCTCGTAGGGGTTCGCCGGCTGCGCGGTCCGCCGCACCGCGGCGGCGTCCAGCACCGGGGGCCAGGCCTCGTCCGTACCGATCCTGCCCTTGGGACGCCAGGTGCCGGTGACGGTGACCCAGGCGTCGACGGGCGGCGCGTCCGCGTCCCGGATCTCGACCTTGCTGGTGGTGGCGTCGGCGGCGCAGCAGGCGACGAGGAGGCGGGTGACGTACCAGGTGCCGTCGTCGTCGCGGGTGACGAAGCCGGTCAGCCGGACCGTGCGGCCCGCCAGCGACCGTCCGCTGTCGTAGATCGCCCGGGAACCGAACTCCGCCAGCGTCAGCTCCACCGGGTTCCCGGCCGGCAGCGCGGGGAAGTGCCCGATCCCCTGCGCCGCGCGCTGCGCCGCCTCGCGCTCGGCGCTGTAGGAGCCGAGGGCGGGCGGTGGGAAGAGGAGGAGGGCGAGGGCGGGGAGGGCGAGCAGCCAGGCGACGCGGGGGCTATGGTGGCCGCCGTGCTGATCGTGGGCGTGGGAATCGTCGCCGGATTCGTCGTGCTCGCCGTGCTCGCGTTGCTGATCGCGGCCGGCGTGTTCGCCGTGCTCTGCGTGCTGGCGCTGCTCGGCGTGCGGTTCCTGTTCCGGTCGCCCGACGACCGCCGCGGCCACCGCCAGCAGCACCAGCAGGCACCCGGACGCGACCAGGTATGGCCGTAGTCCCGCCTGCACGTACCGCAGATACAGCTCGCTGAAGAGCGAGATCCGCAGGATCGCCGCGCCCGTCAGGAGCAGCAGTACCGCCGGCCCGTACCGCCTCACAGCAGCCACCACCCCACGAGCACGCTGCTCAGCACGGCGACCACCCAGGTCACGGACGAGAAGCGCACGGCGAAGGACCGGCCGAACGTCCCCGCCTGCAGGGCGATCAGCTTCAGGTCGACCATCGGGCCGACCACCATGAACGCCAGCCGCGCGGTCGGCGAGAATCCGCTCAGGGAGGCGGCGACGAACGCGTCCGCCTCGCTGCACACGCACAGGACGACCGCGAGGAGCGCCAGGAGCAGCACCGACAGCCAGGGCGAGCCGGTGAAGAGGTCCAGTACCGAGCGGGGCACGACGATGTTGAAGGTCGCCGCGGCCGCCGCGCCCAGCACCAGGAAGCCGCCCGCGTGCAGGAAGTCGTGCTGGAGCCCGGCGGTGAAGGCGCGCAGGCCGGTGGCGGTGGGGTCGGTGTGCCGTTCGGGTGGCCGCAGCCACTCCTCGCGGCCGAACCGGGCCCACAGCCAGCCCATCACCACGGCCGTGGCCAGCGAGGCGACGAGCCGGGCGAGGACCATCTCCGGCTGACCGGGGAAGGCGACGGACGTGGCCACGAGCACGACCGGGTTGATGGCGGGGGCGGAGAGGAGGAAGGCGAGGGCGGCCGCGGGGGCGACGCCGCGTCGCATCAGGCTCCCGGCCACGGGCACGGACGCGCACTCGCAGCCCGGCAGGACGACACCGGCCGCCCCGGCGACGGGCACGGCGAGGGCCTGGTTGCGCGGCAGCAGCCGGCTGAAGACCTTCTCCGGTACGAAGGCCCCGATCGCCGCCGAGACGACCGTGCCGAGCAGCAGGAACGGCACGCCCTGCACCGCGATCGCCGTGAAGACGGTCCACCAGGCGGCGACGGGCGGGGTGTAGAGGTCGAGGGCGAGCATCGGCCCGAGGACCGAGACGACCGTGGCGATGGCGAGCAGCGCGGCCCCGCCGAGCACGGCGTACACGAGCGCGCGTACGACGATGCGCAGCCCGTCGCCCATGGTCCGCTGGTTCTGCACGCGCCTGTCCTCGCCCCGCTGCCGGAATGTTCCGCGAATTGCCTCGGGCAGGCTAACCGTTCCGGCCTGTGCGCAGCCTTGGGTTCCTCACAGAGGGGGCTGTGCGGGGGCGGGGCCCAGGGTGGTGGTGCCGGGGGCCGTGCGGTGGCCCAGCCCCGTGCGGTAGGCGTCCAGGGCCGCCTCCACCCGTCCCGTACGGCGCAGCAGGTCACCCAGCAGGCGGCACAGGTCGGCCAGGTCGCCGGCGGCGCCCGCGCGTTCCAGCAGGCTCAGGGCGCGGACGTAGTGCTCCTCGGCGGTCTCGGTGTCACGGGCGTCCTCGGCGATGATTCCGAGGAGGCGGTGGGCGGCGGCGGAGTGGAGGGCGCCGCGTTCGGGGCTGAGGTCGCTGAGCACCTCGTGCAGGAGGGCGGCGGCCTCGGCGGACTTGCCGCGCCGGTGCAGGACGTCGGCGAGTTCGACGGCGACCTGGCTGGTGTAGAGGGCGGCGCGCTTGGCGGTGAGCATGGCTCGTGCCTCGCGCAGCGCCGCCTCGGCGCTCTCCAGGTCGCCGTTCTGGGCGTGGACGTAGCCGCGCATCCAGTGGCAGTTGGCGAGTTCGGTACGGATCTGGAGCTGCCGGTACAGCTCGGCGGCCTTGGCGAGGGAGGCGTCGGCCTCGGCGACCCGGCCCTCGGCGAGGAGGGTGCGGGCGACGGACCGGTGCATCCGGGCGACCAGGGCGGGGTCCGCCGCCTGCGGGGCCAGGGCGAGGGCGTATTCGGCGGCCTGGGCGGCGCGGGCGTGGGCGCCCATGTCCATGTAGGGGCCGATGACGCTGGCGTAGAGCAGGAGGAGGGCGTCGGGGTCGTGCAGTCCGCCTCGGTTGAGCTCGTCGAGGGTGGATTCCAACAGGTAGACGGCGTAGCGGAGTTCACCGGCGAGGTAGTGGGACACCGCCCTTCCGCGCAGGGCGGGGACGCGGGCGGGCAGCGGGGCGTCGGCTTCGGTGAGTACCTGCTCGGCCTGCTCGAAGTGGCGTCGGGCGGAGGCGAGTTCGCCTATGTCGATGCCGCACTCGCCGAGCCCGAGCAGGGCCGCCGCCCGCTCCTCGGTGAACCCGTGCGCCTCCGCCTCCGCGAGCAGCACGGTGTACTGCTCGGCCGCCGCCTCGGCATCGCCGGTGGCGAGGGCGCGGTGGGCCTCGGTCAGCCGCAGCCGCAGGCCCGTGACGAGGTGCGCGGGGCGCCCGGTGGCGAGTTCCTCGAAGGCGACGCCGAGCCGGCCGGCGATGTGCCGGAGCGCGTCGTCGGAGGCGCGGACGCGGCCCGCCTCCAGTGTGGAGATGTAGGCGGGGGTGTACGCCGGCTCCGCCAACTGCCTCTGCGTCAGCCCCCGGTCGGCCCGCAACTGCTGCACTCTTCGCCCGATGGTCCCCGGGTCGTCACGGTCCGACATCGCCCAACTCCCCCTGCGCCTCTTGCCGTTCGCGTCCGACAGCGCCTAGGTTAAACCGCGTATTAAACGTGGTTAACACAACGCTGTTGCGAGGTCGCCGTGCAGGAACGCACCAGCACCACCGAGCGCTACACCCGAGGGTTCGCCGCGGCGGTGGTCGCCGTGGCGACGTTGGTCCTGGCGGCGAACGCGGGCCCGGCGCGAGCGGCGGATCCGGCACCTGCCCAGCGACCGGCTCAGCATGTCATCCCGCAGCAGCTGAGCGGCTGAGAGACGCAAAGCCGCACAAGCCGGCCCCGGCGGGACACTCACCGTGTTCCCGCCGGGGCCTCGGGCCTTGGACCTGTAGACCTGTGGGCCAGGGGGTCCGGCCGTCAGGTCGTCGTCGTCAGAGCTGGAACTCCGCCGGAGAAACGCCCAGGGCCGCGCAGGCCTCCCTGAGGATCGCCTGCTCCGCCTGGGAGAAGTAGCCGTCGGCGCCGGCGATGACGATGCCGGTCTGGATGACCGCGCGGGCCTCGGTGGGCTTCTTCGCGGCCTTGGCGATCTCCTGCAGGGCCTCGGTCTTGCCTTGCGGGAAGTTGCGGGTGAGCTGGTCCACATGCCGGTTGAAACGCTGGCGCAGCTGGTCCGGCGGGAAGTTCTGCAGCACGTCGTTGCTGAGGATCATCGACTCCATCTGCTGGCGCTCGGCCGGGTCCACATGCCCGTCCGCCGCCGCGACCAGGGCGCACATCGCCATGCTGGCGTCCCGGTACGCGCCGCTCTTCAGCTCCGTCTTCAGGGAGCCGAGCTGTGTCTTCACCAGGCCCACCAGCTGGGCCTTCGAACCGCCCCGCGAGTTGCCGTGCGAGCCACCGGCCGCCGGGGCGCCGTGACCGCCATGGCCGCCATGGCCGCCGGCCGTGCCGTGGCCGCCGCCCTGGACCTGCTGCTGCAGTTGCTTGGCCTGGTCCTTGAGCCGGTCGAACAGTGCCATTGACGTCACCTCGGTATTCGTCGGGTCATGCACGCTCACTCGATCAACGCCCACCCTCGGGCAAAGGTTCCACAAAGCCCGTCAGTCCGCGCACACCTTCCGGTACGGCGCGTCCGGCACGTACGTCCCCCACTGGGTCCGGGTCAGCTGACGGCCGCCGCCCACCCGGGCGCAGACCCGCTCGACCACCCGGTCCGGATCGACGACGTACCGCTGCAGCGGCACATGCGTCCCGGCCGCGTACACCGTGCCGCTGTCCTCGCTGAACGCCACCGAGACGATCTCCTCGCCCGGCGTCGGCAGGGGGTCGCCGAGCGGCTGCTGCGTGGCGACGTCCCACAGCTGGAGCGTGCCCGAGCTGCCGCCCACGGCGAGGGTGCGGCCGTCGGGGCTCAACGCCAGCGCGCTGACACCCTCGGGGATGTCGCCGAGCCGGGCCGGGAAGACGTTGCGCAGGACCCCGGCCTTGTGCCGCACGTCCCCGTCCCACAGCGCGACCCGTCCGGTCCCGTCGCCCACCGCCAGCCGTGAGCCGTCCGCGCTGAAGGTGATGGCGCCGATCTGGTCGCCCTGGACGAGGTCCTTTCCGGTCACCGACCCGTCCGGGAGGCGGGCGACGCGGTTGTCGCCGACCAGCAGTCCATCGTCGGGGCGGACGGCCAGGTTGCCGCTGTCCAGGCCGGTCACCACGGAACGGCGGCGGTGGCTCTCCGTGTCCCACACCTCGTCACGCGATTCTCCGATAGTGGGCGTGCGCGCGGCGTACAGCGTGCGGCCGCCGGAGCCCAGGGCGAGGTCGATGACCGCCCCGGCCGAGTCGGCGGTGGCCAGGTCCAGGGTGTCCCGGACCCTGTTGTGGCGCAGGTCCCAGATCGTGATCCGCTGTGGGGCCGCCTCTCGGCCCGGCGCCGAGACGCCGTAGGCGAGCAACCCGCCGTCCGGGCTGAACGCCGTCAGGGCCAGGGTGTCGCCGAGTATGACCTGGTCTGTGCCTGCCTGAGCGGCGGCCTGGTCTGTGCCTGCCTGAGCGGCGGCCCGGTCTGTACCCGTCAGGGAGGCGGGCACCGGCGGCGACGGCAGCCTCCGTACGACA
This sequence comes from Streptomyces sp. V4I8, assembly GCF_041261225.1. GTDB lineage: Bacteria > Actinomycetota > Actinomycetes > Streptomycetales > Streptomycetaceae > Streptomyces. The sequence continues at coordinate 5,392,296 of NZ_JBGCCN010000001.1, read as the reverse complement.
TGGCCGTCGCGGGTGTCGCGCAGCTGGAAGCGGTAGCCGTTGTCGGTGACTTCGGCGGTGGCGAGGGCGCGGCCGTCCGGGGCGAGGCGGACGCCGGACAGGGCACTGTCGCCGTCGTGCCAGGCCGGCGTCACCGCCGTCGCCACGTCGAGCGAGTGGACCGTACCGGCCTCCAGGTAGCGCAGGAGGGGGTGTTCGGGGTCCCAGGCGAGGCCGCCGTACGCGTACTGGTTGTTGAGGGAATGCCGGTAGACCGGGGCGTCGGGGTACGACAGCCGCCACACCTTGATCTCCGTACCGTCGGCCGCCGCCAGGAACTTGCCGTCCTTGCTGAAGGAGGTGTACTCGACGCCCGGGGCCGTGAGATCGGCCAGCAGCCGCCCGGAGCCGGTGTCCCAGACGCGGATGCCGGACGCGGAGACGGCGGCCATCCGCTGCCCGGCGCCCATGATCAGCGACGAGTCGTTGTCGGCGCAGACGTTCCGGTCCTGCGTCCACTCGCCGGGCAGCGGCCGGTGGCGGGCGGTGTCCCACACCTGTGGTGGCTTTGCGCCCTGGCCGCCCGTGGGGCAGATGGCGACCGTGCGGGCGTCGGGGGCCATGTCCGTGCGGTCGGCCGCCGGGCTCCCGAACATCGACTTGCCGTCGGTGACGGAGCGCACGCGAGCCCGTTCGTCTTCGGGGCCGGTCACCAGATAGGCGTGGTCCCCGATGACGACGTCGGAGAGCGGCGGCCACGGTCCACCGCCGGTCCAGCGTCCTGTGGCCGTGTCCCACAGCCGGATGCCGTCCGCTCCGCTCACCGCCACGACCTTGGCGTCCGGAGAGACCGCCACCACCTCGTGGTCGTCGACCGGCAGCCGGCCCGAGCCGGTGCGGCGGTGCGTGGCCACGTCGTAGGTCCGCCAGGTGCGGTCCTCGATGTTCAGCAGCGTGCGGCCGGAGGCGGTGAGGTAGCGGAAAGGGGTCTCGCCGGGGGCGGGGTCGGAGAAGATGTCCTGCTCGGGCTGGGCGAGGGCGCCGAGCAGGGCCCGGCGGGACTCGGGGAGCGGGGAGACGCGCCAGGCGGCGACGCCCAGCAGCATCGCGGCGCGCGGGTCGGTGGTGCGCAGCGAGTCGGCGACGGCGGCGATGCGGCGGGCGGCGGTGTCGGTGCGCTGCCGCTCGTTGTCGCGGTGCTGGCTCCACGCGGCCAGGCTCACCACGAGCGCCACCGCCAGGACGGCGGACAGGGCGGTGACCAGTGCCCGGGATCTTCGGGCTGTCCGCGCGGCGGCCCGCTGCTCGGCCTCCCAGGCCTCCAGCGCGGCGACGAGGAACCCCCGCTCCGACACGGTGAGCGTGCCGTCGTCGTCCCCGAACAGCTCCTCGGCCCGCGCCAGCGTGCTGCCCCGGTACAGCCCGCCCGGGTCGCGATCGTGCTCCAGCCAGGCGCGGGCGGCCTCGGTCAGGCGCCGGTGGTGGCGCAGCCGTTCGCGGTCCTCGTCCAGCCAGCCGGACAGGCGCGGCCAGCAGGTGATCAGGGCCTCGTGGGCGAGCTGGACGCCGTCCTCGTCGGCGGTGAGCAGGCGGGCGCGGGCCAGCCGCTCGACCACCTCCGGCACGTCGGGACCGGTCCACTCCGCCAGGTCGGCGCGGGTCAGCGGACGCCGGGTGTCGGGGGTGCCCTGGCCCGGCTCGACCAGCCGCAGCAGCAGATGGCGGGCCGTGCGCGCCTGGTCCTCGGTCAGCTGCTCGTACACCTCCTCCGCCGTCGCCGCGATCGCGCCGCGCACCCCGCCGGCCGCCTGGTACGCGGCCAGGGTGAGCACCCGGCCCTTGCGTCGCCGCCAGGTCTCCAACAGCGCGTGCGAGAGCATGGGCAGTCCGCCGGGCTGGTCGACGACCTCGCCGACGATCCGCGCCGCCAGCTCCCGCTCCACCAGCAGCCCGGCGGCCTGCGCCGGCTTGGTCACCGCCTCGCGCAGCTCGTCCGCCGTCATCGGCCCGAGCAGCAGCCCGGCGCCGGAGACCGCGTCGGCCAGGCCCCGGTGCTCGGAGCAGCGGGCGTAGAAGTCGGCCCGTACGGTGATCAGGACGCGCAGCCGGCTGCCCGGGTACCGGGCGGCGAGCAGCAGGTCGATGAAGCGGGCCCGTTCCTCGCGGTCCCGGCACAGGGTGAAGGCCTCCTCGAACTGGTCGACCACGACCCAGCTCTCCGGCTCGTCCTCGGCGGGGGTCAGCAGGTGTCCGTACGTCTCGGCCGGCCGCGCTCCCGGGGTGAGCACCCGCAGCACCGCCGGCCGGATCCCGCGGGCGATCTCCTCGCGCAGGGCGGGGATCAGCCCGGCCCGCAGCAGCGAGGACTTGCCGCTGCCGGACGCCCCGAACAGCACCGCGAACCGGTGGTCGCACACCAGACGGTGCAGTTCCTCGACCATCCGGTCCCGGCCGAAGAAGAGGTGCCGGTCGCCGGGCTCGAAGCGGGCCAGGCCCCGGTACGGCGGTGCGGTGTCCGCCGACTCCTGGCGCACCGCCTCGGCGACCTCCGCGTCCGCCTCCTTCCAGCGGGGCTCCCACTCCGCGGGGTCGCCGCCGCAGGCCTTGACGTAGCCCTGGACGACGGCGAGGGACGGCAGCCGTTCGCCGGCCGCGGCCTGCGACAGCGTTGTCGCGGAGAACCCGGCCGCCTCGGCCATGCGCCGGTACGAGGGGGTGCCCGCGGCCTTGCGCACCTCGCGGAGATCGTGGGCGAGCCGGGCTATGGGACCGGCTTCCGGGTCCAGGGGTCTTTCAGGGCGGCCCATGCGCACGTACCTCCACACAGCCGACGAAACCGACGTCAGAGCGGTGACACTACGTCGCGGAACCTTTCGCCCGAGCACGCCCTCGGCGACGTGCGGGCAAACGAAAGGCAACAGGACGCGCATCACCGGACAACTCACCACTGATCATGGAATTTGATTGTCCTGACAAAGGGGACGCATCAATCAATTCTCCGGTTCCAGGAGTCGGTCGCGGAGGTCGGCTGTCGCGCGGCGGCCGTAAAACGCGAGGTGAACGGCACAGAAACGAGTCAGCGGCGGTCATGACGCCCGGGCGAACAGCCCTCCAAAACGCCGAGAGGAATTGATTGCCCTGGTCAGAAGGGCTGCCGAACAACTTTCCGCTCTCCAGTCTCGATCTCGCACCGCCGGGTTCCCGGCAGACCGAGCATGGAGGAGACCCTCGTGTCGCAGGCAGTCAAGACCAAGGGCAAGACCAACAGGACGTCCCGTCTGGGCAAGGCCGCCCTCGTCCTGGGCAGCGTCGCCGCGCTGACCGTCGGCGTGACCGGCAGCGCCAACGCCGCCCTGCTGAAGCCCTTCAGCTACATGGGCGACGGCGCCGTGAAGCAGGAGATGTTCCAGCCGTTCTTCGACTACGACGAGGACGGCTGCTACCCCGCGGCCGCCGTCGACGCGAGCGGCAGACTCAACGGCGGCCTCGACCACACCGGGTCACTCGGCGGCGGATGCAAGAGCAACCACCTCGGCCAGGCCAACACCTACTCGCGGTCCAAGTGCGACAAGGGCTCCGGCTGGTGCGGCATCGTCTACACCCTGTACTTCGAGAAGGACCAGGGCGTCGCCGGCCCCGGCGACAAGTTCGGGCACCGGCACGACTTCGAGGCCGCCGTGGTCTGGTACCACGGCAATGACCAGTGGCCCAGCTACGTGTCCGTCTCCGCCCACGGCAACTACACCACCCAGCGGTTCAACGACGTGGAGCGGGAGGGCAAGCGCTTCAAGGTCGTCTACCACAAGGACGACAGCACCCTGGCCGGCCCCTTCGGAACACACGCCTTCCGCTTCGCCAAGGCGGGAGAGCGGGCGGAGGCGTGGGGCAACGGGAGCTGGGACCGCCCGGCCCTGGTCCCCTACGACACCCTGTGGAGCAAGAACCGGACGGCCTGGAACGCGCTGGCGGGCTCCAGCTGGGACAAGGCCAACTTCCCCCTGCAGGACAAGGACGACCACTTCCGCACCACCCTGAACAGGGCCAAGCCGTCCGGCATCAGCTTCAATGCCTGGAGCTGACACCCGGCGCCCACAGCCGCCCCCGGCGGGGACACTCCCCCCTGTCCCGCCGGGGGCTTCCCCATGCCCACCGGCTCATTCACACCGGCTCGTTCACACCCGGCTCTTACACACGGCTTAACCCTGCTGTCAGTGCGATGACCTAGCCTGCGATCGCTTACTAGCTGCGGTACACGCGCGCCCCTGCTGCCGCGTCCGCTCTCATCGCTTCTTTCGCTTCTTTTCGTTCCGGGGGGTTCGAAAAACCGTGCGCAGACGCACTCTTCCGACCGCGACGGCACTCGCGGTCCTCTTCAGCTCGGTCGCCCTGGTCGCGACCGGCGCCGGGTCGGCCGCCGCCGACTCCAGCACGTCCCTGCCCCTGAAGTCGACCGGCGACATCGTCGTCGACGGGGTCCACCAGCGGGTCTTCATCAGCGACCCGACCGCCGGACAGGTCGTCGTCACGGACTACGCCGGCGCGGTCGTCGGCACCGTCGGCTCGCTGCCCGGCGTCCTCGGCCTGGAACTGTCGCCCGACTCCGGGACCGTGTACGCGGCCGTGGGCGACGCCGACGCGATCGTGGCCATCGACACGGCGACCGCGACCGAGGCCCACCGGTACTCCACCGGCACCGCCGACCCGCAGTACCTCGCCGAGACCGGCGGCAAGATCTGGTTCGGCTACGGCGGCGCCGCCCAGGGCAACATCGGCTCGCTGGACGTCAGCGGCACCGACCCGGTCGTCGCCCTGAACCAGGCCCCCACCAACGCCTGGTACTCCGCCCCCATCCTGGACGCCTCCGCCGGCGCGCCCGGCACGCTGGTCGCGGGCGCCCCCGGCCAGAGCCCGGTCGTCCTCGCGGTCTACGACGTCTCCTCGGGCACGCCGAGCCAGACGGCGTACGCCTTCGACCCGGGTTCGACGGGCGGCGGCAACCTCATGGACATGGCCGTCACGCCCGACGGCAAGGACGTCGTCACGGCCAGCGGTGCCCCGTACTACCAGGCGGTCTACAAGCTCACGGACCTGTCCAAGGACGGCAAGTACGTCACCAACCCGTACCCGAACGCGGTCGACATCGCCCCCAACGGCGATGTCGCGGCGGGCACCAGCTCCACGGACGAGCCCGACGTCCACGTCTTCGAGCCGGGCACGTCGATCTCGCTGAAGGACTACACCTTCGGCTCCGACGAACTCACCCCGCGCGGGCTCGCCTGGGCGCCGGACAGCAGCAAGCTGTTCGCGGTGTCCCGCGGCGGCAGCGACGCCTACGCGCTGCACGTCTACGACGACCCGACCAAGGTGGCCACCACCCTCACGGTCGACGCCCCCGCCACGGCGCCCCGCGCGAAGGCGCTGACGCTCACGGGCAAGCTGACCTCGACCGCCGCGGTGCCGGCCGGCACCGAGGTCTCCGTCACCCGCACCGACGACGAGTCCCCCGCCGGCAAGGCGCTCGGCACGGCGACCGTCGCGGCGGACGGCACATACACCTTCACGGACACCCCGCCGGCCGGCGGCAAGGTGACGTACACCGCCACCTACGCGGGCGACGCCGACCACGCGGGGGCCACGGCCTCCGACGCGGTGACCGTCGCCAAATCCGCGACCACCCTGACGCTGAACAACAACCTCAAGGTGTACGGCTACAACAGCGCCGTCACCTTCACCGCGCACCTCGGCACCACCTACAAGAACCGCACGGTGGAGATCTGGGCCGACCCCTACGGCTCCGACAAGCCCAACGCGCTGGTCAGGAAGGGCACGGTCGACTCCAGCGGGAACCTGACGGCGACCGTCCGTCTGACCCGGGACACCAAGGTCAGCGCGAAGTTCACGGGTGACACGCGGTACGCGGCGAAGACGATCACCAACACCGTCTACACGAAGGTGGCGGTGTCGACCTCGCTGACCGGCTCGTACAAGACGGCCACGGCCTGGAACCAGAAGTACTACTACTTCCACCAGTCCAAGGACCCCGTCCACAACACGACGATGACGAAGTACCCGGGCCGCAAGTACCAGCTCCAGGTCCAGCGGTTCTACGACGGCGCCTGGCACACCACGCACTCCGAGTACCTCGCGCTCGACACCTACGGCAAGGACTCCGTCACCCTCGACGGCACCCCGCCCGTCGGCCCCCGCTTCCGGATCCGCTCGTCGTACATCGACACGACGTCGGGCGACAACGTCAACGCGACGACCTACGGCGCCTGGAAGTACTTCGTCTTCACCAAGTGACGTCCGTGTCCGGCGGCTCAGGCCTGCGTCTGCAACTGCTGCAGCTGCCGGAGGACGTTCTCCAGCGCACCCCGCCGCCGTCCCGGCACTCGGCCCCGCAGCTCCGCGAGCGCGGGGCCGAGTTCACGTGCGGGGACGGCGTCCTTGATCTGGCCCCACTGATGGTGGGCCCGGTCCACCGCGGCCTCCACCGCGGGCGCGTCCGCCGCCTGCCCGGCGGACAGCCGCGCCGAGGCCACCATCAGCCAGGCCCGGCAACTGCGCACCGGATCCCCCGCCATCATCGCCAGATCGGCCCGCACCTCGATCCAGTGCAACGCCGCCTCGGAAGCCGGCCCATGGGCCCGCAGAGCCGTCTGCTCATAGTGAGCCGCCAACACCTCGGCCTCCCCATGCCGACCGGACTCCACGGCGGCGGCGATGGTGGCGTGGGGGTCATGGGGCGCGGGGAGCTGGGCGGGGGTCGGCGCGGGGCTCGGGACGGGACTGTGCGCGGGGAGCGGCGGGGCGCTCGATTCGGGGCTCTGCACAGGGGCCTGCGGGGAGCTCGGCGCGGGGCTCTGCACAGGGGCCTGCGGGAAGCTCGGCGCGGGGCTCTGCACAGGGAGCGGCAGGACCAGGGTGAGGCTCGACTCGGAACTCGGCTCGGAGTTGGGCTCGGAGCTGGGCGCAGAGACCGGAGCCGGGGTCGGCGCCGAACTCGACGGCGAGTACTCGGGCGGAAGCGACGGGGAACCCTGAGCCAGACCCTCCGCAGGGGGCGGCGGGGAACCCGGCGCGGGACTCGGCTCGGTGCTGGGCGCGGAAATCGACACCGGGACCGGTTCACGGCTCTGCACGGAACCCGGCACAACAGAGGCGGGAGCCGAATTCGGAACCGAACCCGACGGCGACTGCTGCGGCGGAATCGGCGAGGAACCCGCACCAGGGCTCTCCGCCGGAAGCGGCAGTGAACCCGACGCGGGATTCGGCTCGGCACTCGGCGTGGAACCCGACGGAACGACCGGAGCCGGGCTCGGCACGGAACCCGCCGCCATGACCGGAGCCGGGCTCGGCACAGAACCCGACGCAGCAACCGGAGCCGGGCTCGGCACAGAACCCGACGCAGCAACCGGAGCCGGGCTCGGCACAGAACCCGACGCAGCAACCGGAGCCGGGCTCGGCGCCGGACCCGGCGGCAGATCCTGTGCCGGGAGCGGCCCAGAACCCGGCGCCCCGTCCTGCGCCGGAAGTCGCGGGGACCCCGGAGCCGGGCTCTGTGCCGAAAGTGGCGGAGAGCCGTAAGCCGGGGCCTCCCCGGGCAGGGGCGGAGAGCCGTAAGCCGGGGTCTCCCCGGGCAGCGGTGAGTCGAGAGCCGGGAGTTCGCCCGGGAGCGGTGGGGGGACGGGGGTCGGGCCCTGGGTGGGGTTGGGCTCGAAGCCGCGTACGGAACTCGGCACGAGGAGCGGGGCGGGGCCCTGGGCGGGAGTGGGGGCGGTGAGTCGGGCCGGGGTCGGGGGCAGGAGGTTCGGGGGGAGCTGGGGCGGGGCGTATGCCGTCAGCACTATGTCGGTGCCGAGACCGCCCTCGCGGGAGATGCGTGTCAGGGCCTGCTGGTGGAGCTGGTCGAGAGGGGGCCGGTGGCCGCTGCGGAGGAGGGTCGCCACGGCCTTCATATACGCCGGGCCCGCCACCGTACGGCGACTCGGCGGCGGCGCGATACGGCCGTAGACCGCGCTGTTGCGCCCCGAGTCGAGGGGGTGCGCGCCCAGCCACTGCCAGGTCTCGGCGTCGGTGTGCAGGTCGAGGAGGAGGGACGTCGAACCCGGTGCGCGCAGGCGCAGTTCCTCGCGGAACCAGTGCCAGGGAAAGCCGGTGTAGCGGACGGTCGACGGTGTCGTCCGGGCCAGCGCGAGGTGGGGCAGATGCTGGCGGCGGTCCAGGTGGAGCTGGCCGGTGACGAAGACGGTGAGGGGGGCCGGGGAGGCCGCGGCGGCGCGCAGGCGGGTGAGGACGGCCTGCGGTTCGAGGGGGTCGGCGAGTTCCACGACGTTCGCCGTGTCCGTGCCGGACAGCACCGTGGGCGGGACGGCGGCGAGTACGGGGAGCACGGAGGCGGCGTCCACCAGACAGCCCTTGCCCGCCGGGGCGGCGGCCAGCAGCAGCACGGTTCCGGGCATCGGTCCCTCCCCATCCCCCGTCGATCACGTAGGCAGCACCGTAACCGCTGCGGCTGCAAAGCGGGATCTCAGGACTCTTTACGCCCGATTCCGTCCGTATTCCCCACACCAGTTCTCCTCCGTCGCACCGCGAACACCGTCGTGTCGTCGGCGAGATGACCGCCGCAGTGCCGCAACGTGCCGTCCCGCACGAAGGCGACCAGCCGCCGGGGCCGCGCGAGGTCCGGGTCGGCGGCGACGGCGGCGGCGACCTCGGTGGCGAGCGGAAAGAAGACGTCGTCGCCGTCCCGGGCCTCGGTCACCCCGTCCGTGGTGAGCAGCAGGGTCTCGCCGGGACGGAGGGGAACCCGGCGCACGGGCGGCGGGCCGTCGGCGGGGTCGAGTTCGGCGAGGCCGAGGGGGAGACCGTGGCCGGGCGACAGGGACCGTACGCCGTCGGGGCCGACGACGAGCGGGCAGTCGTGACCGAGGACGAGGGCGTCCAGCGCGTCCGGCTCGTCGTCGGGGAAGCCGAGCAGTACGGCGGTGGCGAACCGGTCGCCGTCCTGGGTGCCGAGGGCCCTGCGCATGCGGATCTGCCGTTGCATGCGCACCTCCAGGCGCTGGGCGACCGTCGTCAGGTCGGGCTCGTGGTAGCCGGCCTCCCGGAACGTGCCGAGCAGCGCGGCCGCCGCCTCCACCGCCGCCAGTCCCTTGCCCTGGACGTCACCGAGGATGACGCGGGTGCCGTGCAGGCCGGTCTGGATGTCGTAGAAGTCGCCGCCGACCCTGGCCTCGCTGTCGGCGGCGAGATACACGGCCGCGTGTTCGAGGCCGCCCCAGCCCGGCGGCAGCGGGCGCAGCACCGTGCGGCGGATGGTCTCGGCGACGTCCTGGATGTGCAGCATGCGCTGCTCACCGCGGACCCGGACCACACAGGCCAGCGTGGCGAGGACACCGCCGATGCCGGCGAGGACGAGGTCGGGGATGCCTGCCTGGTACTCGGCCGGCAGGGCGGCGTCCGCGACGACGTAGGTGGCGGGTGCGAGCACCGCGAACGCGGCCGTGCCCCACACCCCGCAGATCGCGGCGGCGATACCGGGCACCAGCACGATCCAGGACAGGATCCGGAAGTCGCTGCTGGTCCTGAAGTCGACCAGCACGATGCCGACAAGCAGCAGCAGCGGCGGTACCCAGGCGACACTGCGGCCGCGTACGCGCAGCAGCTCCGGCCGGCGGGCGCCCTCGCCCCGCGGGCCGGCCTCCCCGCCGCTGACGGCCCTCATGGGCATCAGCCAAACACGCCGATCAGCGCGCCGCATCCGGGTGCCGACTTGCCTGCGGCCCGCTTCAGGTGTGCCCTGGATGGCGGGGCGAGGAGAGAGGAGTGCTCTCATGGCTCATGCGGCACCCGCGCCCGGCGGACGGACGGTGACGGCGAGGACGGGCACGGCCGGCACGAGGGGCCTGCCCGATGTGTTCAGCGCGCGGACACACCGCGTGATGAGCGTGGCCGTACCGGTCGGTCTCGGCCTCGTCTACGGCTACTGGGCCGCGGCGAACCGGCGCTCCGGCGGCGAGATCACGGGCTGGAACCTGCTCTTCGGCTTCGTCACCGCGATTGCGTTCATGGTGCTCCACGTCGCCGTGCGGTACGTCGCCGCGCGCATGATCCGCGAGGTCCACGCGATCCTGTGGGCCGCCTTCGCGGGCGGCACGTTCGGGTTCCTGTACAGCCAGACCGACGCGTCGGTCCTCAGGTCCTCGCTCATGGGGCTCGTGATCGGCGCGGCCTGCTTCGTCGTGCTGTTCTACCGCTACTACACGCACGAGGACGCCCAGGGCCGCCGTATCGCCTGACGGGCGTAGGCGGTCGTACGGCGGCGGTACAGGGGTCGTACGGCGGACGCAGGCCACGGACACACGGATCGGCCCCGGCCTACCGATGGCGGACTGCCACCGATGGGGCCGAGGCCGACCCGTTCCCCTTCATCCACCCACGATCACGTTCATACAGCCACGATCACGATCACGGACACGGACACGTTCCCCTCCCGGCACTGATCGCCGGAGAGCCAGTACCAGAACGGGTCGCCGTTGGCGTGGTGATCGAGGACCTGGCACTCGATACCGATCGGACTGTTGTCACGGTCGCTGGCCGCCGCCGTGGTACCGGTCGTCGCGACGGCGAGGGCGCCACCGGTGAGCAGGGCCGCGGCCATGATCCGCAGGGACGGAGTGGTGCGCATGATGGGCCTCCTTGCTCCCCTGATCCATGAGACACCCGTTCGGGTGAACGCTCCACCGGAGAGCGGTACCGTGCGGCCGTATGCAGGCACAGGGCTGGCGCCCACGCCTCCGTGACCCTTGCCTGAAAGGGTGCTCACCCGGCTACGGAACGCCCTGTCGGCAGCGCTGATCGCGCTGGCGTGCCTCCTCATGCCGTTCGGCGCGTCGGCGGCGTGGGTGGCGTACGGGCTGGCGGACACCGGGCGGTACCTCACCGCGATGGCGCCGCTCGCCGCCGATCCGGCCGTGCAGGGCGTGGTCGCGGACACCGTCGGGGCCGGGATCATGCGGGAGATCGACCACCGGATGGAGACGTCCCCGGCGGACCCCGCGGCGCCCGAGCCCGTCTCCGTGCGGCCCTTCGCCGAGGACGCGGTGCGCTCCTTCACCCGGACCGAGGCCTTCCGTACGGCGTGGGAAGCGGGCAACCGGGTGGTCCACGACGCCGTGCTGAGCGCCCTTCAGGACGGACGCGAGCGCGCGGTCACCGTCGACCTCGCGCCGGTCACCGCCCAGATCAAACACCGGCTCACCCAGGATCACGTGCCGTTGGCGCACCACATCCCGGTCGAGCACACCGAGGTCGCGCTGCTCCCGGCCCACGAGGTGGCACGCCTGAGGAAGGGGTACGAGGTGCTCGAAGTCGCCGGCTTCTGGCTGCCCGTCTCGGCGGCGGTGCTCGCCTCGGCCGGCATCGCGATCGCCGCCTGCCGCCGCCGCGCGGTCACGGCGACCGCACTGGGCACGGCCCTCGGCGGCGCGTTCCTGCTCCTCGCGGTGGCGATCGGCCGCCGGCTCACCCTGGCCGACCTGTCCGACCCGGCCCACCGCCCGGCCGCGGGCGCGGTCTACGACGCCCTGACGGCGACCCTGCGCAACGTCTCCTGGCTCCTCATCGCCCTCGGCCTGGCCGCCGCCCTCACCTGCCGCCTGACCCAACTCCTCGCACCACACCGACAAGCCCCCGCAACGCCCACCGCAGATCCACCTCAGAAACCGACCCGAGCCCGAGCCTGACCGCATCCGGAGTGCGGTTCGAATCAACCGCGAACGCCGGACCCGGCGTCACCGCGACGCCCTGCGCGGCCGCGGCGGCCGTGAAGGTGTCCGCGCGCCAGGGGGCGGGGAGTTCCCACCAGGCGTAGTAGGCGCGTGGGTCGGACCGTACGGTGAAGCCACGCAGTTCCTCCTCCGCGATCCGCTGCCGGCGTGCCGCGTCCGCCCGCTTCGCCGTGACCAGTCGCCGTACCGTCCCGTCCCCGATCCACCGCACGGCCGCCGCGACCGCGAACCGCCCCGCGCTCCACCCGCCGGAGCGGACGGCCGCCGCCACCGCCTCGACGCGTTCCTCCGGTACGACGACGAAGCCGACGGTGAGGCCGGGCGCGACGCGCTTGGAGAGGCCGTCGACGACATGGGTGAGGCCGGGGGCGTGGGCGGCGAGGGGGTCGTCGTCGGTGAGGAAGGACCAGATGCGGTCCTCGACGACCGGGATGTTCAAGTCGATCGCCATGGCGGCCAGTCGGCGTCTGCGTTCGGGGCTCGTCGTCACGGAGGTCGGGTTGTGCAGGGTGGGCTGGAGGTACAGCGCGGCCAGGGGAGCCGTGCGGTGGGCGGCGGCGACCGACTCCGGGCGGGGGCCCTCCTCGTCGGTGGCCAGCGGCACCAGGGTGATGCCCAGCCGGGCGGCGATCTCCTTGACCACGGGGTACGTCAGCGCCTCGACGCCGACCCGGCCGCCCGGGCGGACCAGGGAGGCGAGGGTGGCGGCGACGGCCTGGCGGGCGTTGCCGGTGAAGAGGACGCGGTCGGGGGCGGGGCGCCAGCCCGGGGTGGCGAGGAGGGCGGCCGCCGCCTGACGGGCCTCGGGTGTGCCGGTGGCGGCGGCCGGGCTCAGGGCCTCGGTCAGGACGTCGGGGCGCAGCAGTGGGGCCAGGGCAGGGGCGAGGAGTTCCGACTGGCCCGGCGCGGAAGGGTAGTTGAGCTCCAGGTTGACCGGAGCCGCCGTCGCGGCCTCGACCAGCGCCCGCTCACCCGGCCCCGCCGGCGCGGCCCGCACGAACGTCCCGCGGCCGACCTCGCCGACCACCAGACCCCGCCGTACGAGTTCGGCGTACACCCGCCCCGCCGTGGACCCGGCGATCCCGCGCCGCCGCGCGAACGCCCGCTGCGGGGGCAGCCGTTCACCGGGCCTGAGCCGTCCGGCGGCGATGTCGTCGGCTATGCGGTCGGCGAGACGCCGGTAGTCGTCCATCCGGTTCACGAGCTCCCCCAAGTGCGGACTCCTCGGATTGCACCGAGAGCAAAGATCTTATTGCACCGAGGAGTTGGGCCGATCTAGGGTCGTCCACATGAGCCCCTTCCTCGCATACGAGGACAAAGGCGTCGATACCTCAGCGACCCCCGTTGTCCTCGTCCACGGCCACCCCTTCGACCGCACGATGTGGGCCCCGCAGACCGAGGCGTTCTCCGCCACCCGCCGGGTCGTCGCCCCCGACCTGCGCGGCTACGGCGCCTCCCCGGTCGTCCCGGGCGTCACCCCGCTCTCCGTCTTCGCCCGGGACATCGAGGCCCTGCTGGACGACCTGAAGGTGGATACTTTCGTCCTCGGCGGCCTCTCGATGGGCGGCCAGATCGCCATGGAGTGCTACGCCCGCTTCCCCGACCGCGTGCGCGGCCTGGTCCTCGCGGACACCTTCCCCGCGGCGGAGACGGCGGAGGGCAAGCGGGCGCGGGGCGCCATGGCGGACCGGCTGCTGCGCGAGGGCATGCGCGGATACGCCGACGAGGTACTGGAGAAGATGGTCGCGCCCTATGCCGACGCCCAGGTCAAGGCCCACGTCCACCGCATGATGACGGCGACGCCGCCCGAGGGCGCCGCGGCGGCCCTGCGCGGCCGCGCCGAACGCCCCGACTACCGCGCCCTGCTGACCCGGGTCACGGTCCCCGCCCTGGTCGTCGTGGGCGCCGACGACGCCTACACCCCCGTCTCCGACGCGGAGGCGATGCACGCGGCGCTCCCGGACTCGACCCTCCGGGTGATCGAGGGAGCGGCACACATGCCGAACCTGGAGCGGCCGGAGGAGTTCAACGAGGCGCTGGGGGAGTTTCTGGCCCGCGTGGACGACAGCCGATACAGAAAAGCGGTTACTCACCAGCTCTAGTTAGATCGGGCTCGCGAAGGGCAGGCCGACCCGTTCGATGCGAGCTTGTGGCGGGATGGTCGCTGAGGTGGTCTCGGTTGGTCAGCCTGCTGTCGGGCTCTGCGGGACCTGCGCTCGCGTGAACCCGTGGCTCCGCTCCACTCTCGCCACATGCAGCGTGTAGTTCTGGTACCACTGGGCTCGCCCGCGATTGTGCGCCGCGCGGTGCTCGGCGTTGGTCCGCCACTCCGTGAGGGCGTCGGCGTCGCGGAAGTAGCTGACGGTGATGCCCAGCCCGCCAGGAGTCTGCGCGTGGTCCATCCCCAGGTACCCGGGGACGTCCTTCACCAGGTCTTCCAAGTATGCGCTGGTCTCGCTGTAGTCGCTCTGGTCCTGAGTCCGCACCGTAGTGAAGACGGCCGCGTAGTAGGGGGGTTCATAGGCCTCGACGGGCACGACAGACGCTTCCGAGTGATTGCTCATGGCGCCACTGCGAGGCGGGATACGCCGCCGCGCGTACACCTCTATTTCGATCTTCATCCGCGGGTCGGCGAGACCGCACATGAGCATCGTGGCGGCGGGCTGAACGTCGCCGAAGTAGCGGCGCAGGACCGGCCAGCAGGGTTCGAAATCTTCGCGGTCGGGCAGTAGGTAGCGCACGCGCACCACGTCGGCGAAGGTGCACTTCGCCTCGGCCAGTGCCGCCTCGATGTTGCGCAGGCACTGCTCGGCCTGCTCCACCACGTCGTCGGAGATCGTCATGGTGGCGTAGTCGAACCCGGTCGTCCCGGACACATGTACCCAGTCGCCGTCGACCACAGCACGGGCATAGCCGATCTGCTCCTCAAAGGCCGAGCCGCTGAGGATCGCGCGTCGCTCTGTCATGCGCCGAACGCTAAATGGCCAGCACTGATACGTCTAATACGACCGCATGCATGGTCTGATATCTCTGGGCGTATGGAGCGCCCCGAACTCCCCCTACCGCAGCTGCACGCCTTCGTCGTGCTCGCAGAGGAACTCCACTTCGGCCACGCGGCCGCCCGCCTGGGCATCGCCCAGCCGCCGCTGAGCCAGCAGATCCGCCGCCTGGAGGGCAAGGTCGGCCACGAGCTGTTCACCCGCGCCCCAGGGCATGTCACCCTGACCCCGGCCGGCAGCGAACTGCTGCCCGCCGCCCGGCGGGCACTCACCGGCCTCGCGGACGGCCTGGCCGCAGCCCGGGCTGTCGGCAGTGGCCAGGCCGGCCGCCTACGGATCGGCTTCGCCGCCTCCCTCGCCTTGACGATCCTGCCCGGCCTGCTGCGCACCTTCCGTCACCAGTTTCCTGGCGTGCACCTGGACATCCACGAGATGACCACCGCTCCACAGATCGCCGCCCTGCACGACAAGACCATCGACATCGGTCTACTGCGTGAACCCCCCACCGACGAGACAGAGCTCGGCTTCAGTACGGTACTCAGCGAGCCTTTCGTGGCCGTGCTGCCGTCCACGCATCCTCTGGCCGCCCAACGGACCGTACTGCTTGCACAGTTGGCGGACTCGCCCTTCGTGCTGCTGCCCCGCACGGTCGGCCCGATACTGCATGACCAGATCATCGGCCTGTGCACTGCAGCAGGGTTCGCACCGCAGATAGTCCAGCACGCGGTGGAGTGGCAGACCGTGTGCGCCCTCGTGGAAACCGGTCTGGGCGTCTCCTTGGCCCCGGCGAGCATCCGACGCATCCGCCTCAAAGGCGTCGCCTTCCGCAGGATCGAACCCGGCACCGCCCGCACGCGAGTGGCCGTCGCTTGGCGCAAGAACGACCGTAGTCCCCTGGTCACACGCCTGCTGGCGACCATCAGCCAAGGTCCGCCGAACAGCACGCCCAGCCGCTCGTCGGGCTGATGACCTGATAAGGGCTGTCCCGTAATCGATCTTGAGGTCGAGATCGGTCCGCCGCGAGGCGACCTGCTCCGAATGGCTGCTTCGATGTGCCCGGTCGACCTGACCTGCTTAGCGTCGTACTGCCGTGCCGCACAGGCTGCGGCGCACCGAGGCGATGGAGAGGAACTCCCATGGCAGTCGTGATGACCTTTGTGTGGCCCGAGCTCACGCCAGAGGCGTACGACGCGGCGCGTGACCGGGTGGGCTGGGAAGACGACGCTCCGGACGGGTTCGTGATGCACATGGGCTGGTTCGCCGACGACGGCTTCCACGCGGCCGACGTCTGGGAGACGGAGGATCACTTCACACGGTTCATCGCCGACAGGGTCGCACCCGTGGTCAAGGGGGAACTGGGCATCACGACCGAGCCCCAGGTGACGTTCGCCCCCCCTCTACCGGCGCTTCATCGCCCCGGACGCCAGCGGCGCTGCCTGAACTGACCTCGAACTTGTCCGGGCGATCACGTTCGGAGCCAGATGACGAGGGTTGCGGCGGTTGCGGTGCCGGGGTAGACGTAACGACGCTTGTCGTAACGGGTGGGTGCGCCACGAGGCGCCATGGAATCGAGTGAGGTGAGAGACCTTCACCGCCGGGTTGTCGCAGCAATCTGGCTGAAGCTGGGGGCAGTTCGATTCGGGGGATGCCGAGTCGAGCGGTAAGCAGCCCCGACAACGTCGGGACGGATTGGCACTGCCAGACGGTCCGGGTCCGGCTAGCGAGACGGGAAGGTGCACGCGAGGAATCAGTGCTTGACGCCCCGTAATTACGACACCGGCTCCAACCTGGCGGATATGGGCCGGACGCAGTGCACGACCACCGCTGGCCGGTGGTCGACTCCGAAGCCGATTCCACGTATCGGTGGGGAGGCCACGCCGAAAGCCTGCGGCGTAAGCGTGGCGATGCTGCCGGGGTAGAGCTGGGCACCTCACCCGTCGATCGATTCCGTGGTGAACGTGGGAACTGCCCGCGGTCGCCCAAGGACCGGACGTCCAGTTCGGTCAAGGGCAGGCCCATCGCCGGCTGATGGTCGTCGGGCAGGACGGAGGCCCCGTAGTACTCCGAGGCCGGGAGAGCCGGCCACATGGGGAAGGGGGCCAGCAAGTCAGCAGTAAGGAAACTGGAATGCCGGGAGGCTGTCGCCGGTGAATACCGACGAGCTGGAATGGGCCTTGATGAAGGCCGAACGCCGGGTACTGGAGATCCAGACCAAGCTGCACCGTTGGGCTGCTGATGATCCTCATCGCAGGTTCGACGATCTGTTCAACCTCGTGGCCGATCCCGCCTTCCTGTTGGTGGCGTGGGACCGTGTCCGGGGAAACAAGGGTGCCCGCACGGCCGGAGTGGATGGGAAGACCGCACGCTCCATCGAGGCCGGGCAGGGAGTCGAGATGTTTCTCGGCAGGCTGCGGACTCAGATTAGAGACCGCAGCTTCCGACCGGTTCCCGTGCGCGAGCGGATGATTCCCAAGGCGAATGGCAAGCTTCGTCGTCTTGGGATTCCGACCGTGGCGGACCGAGTGGTCCAGGCGTCCTTGAAACTGGTGCTGGAGCCGGTGTTCGAAGCGGATTTCCTCCCGTGTTCCTATGGGTTCCGCCCGAACCGCCGGGCTCATGACGCGATCGCCGAGACTCGCTATCTCGCCAGCCACGGATATGAGTGGGTGGTGGAGGGCGACATCACGGCGTGCTTCGACGAGATCTCGCACCCGGCCCTCATGGAGCGGGTGCGGAATCGAATCGGGGACAAGCGGGTGTTGTCCTTGGTGAGGGCGTTTTTGAAGTCCGGGATCCTGTCCCGGGACGGGGCCTTCACGGACACACGCACTGGGACCCCGCAGGGCGGGATCCTGTCGCCGCTGCTGGCCAACATCGCTCTCTCGGTCCTGGACGAGCACATCGCCCAGACCCCCGGAGGACCAGACAGCACCTCCGAGGATCGGCGCAGGAGACGGCGCCGGGGATTGCCCAACTACCGGCTGGTCCGGTATGCGGATGACTTCCTCGTGCTTGTCTTCGGGCGCCGTGAGCACGCCGAGGAATTACGCGATGAGGTCGCGGAGGCGTTGAAGCCGGTGGGCCTTCGCCTGTCGGTGGAGAAGACAAAGATCACGCACATTGACGAGGGCCTCGATTTTCTCGGATGGCGCATCCAGCGGCACCGGAAACTGGGCACTGACCGGCAGTACATCTACACCTATCCGGCACGGAAATCAGTGCGTTCCGCAACGGCCAAGGTGAAGGAACTGACTGGACGGCAGAACGTCGGCTTGTCGCTGGAGTCCTTACTCCACCGGCTGAACCCGGTGTTGCGAGGATGGTGCGCGTACTTCCGTCCCGGAGTGTCAAACGTCGCTTTCTGTTACCTCAGCCACTACACGTGGATGAGGGTGACACGATGGATCCGGCGCAAGCATCCCGGGATCACTTGGAAGCAGCTCCGCCGACGCTATTACGGCGGTGGCTGGTGGCCTGCCACGGAGGAAGGGGAACTGTTCAACCCGGCAAAGGTAAGCACGACCAGATACCGATACCGGGGAACACTCATCCCGACCCCGTGGCCCATTACGGCATGAGGAACTGAACACCCCGAAACGGGATTTGCGGAGAGCCCGGTGCCCGGAGACGGGCACGCCGGGTTCGGGAGGCGGCTCGGAGAAACCCACTGGTGGAAACACCAGCAGGGCGCCCCGAGTCGACCTCACCCACGGCCCGGTGCTGTTGCTCCACAACCTCACCCTCGCTGCTACGTGAAGGATCTGGCAGAAGGGCTATTCGTCGAGGCAGCTGTGCTCGTTGCAGGGGAGGCGGATGAGGCTGTCATCCTCGGTTTTGCTGAGCAACAGGGCCTGAGCCTTGGCGCGAATGGCATCAGCGTCATAAATGTTGAAGGCAAGGGAAATCTCGTCCTCGCCCACGCCATCCTGAGCGGGTTCGGTGTCAGGTGTTACGTCGTCTTTGATGGCGGCACAGGACCCAAGGCAATGGTGGGCGCAAATAAGGCCGATCGGTGGCGGTAGGGAGTGGGAGGCCCTGCCGCGCAACGTGAAGCCGCCGAGTGCGCGAGAGGAACTCAGCGCACGCCTGGCCATCAAGAACGGCCACAGTCGGGGCGGGCTGTGATGCCGACCGAGGCACTGCGAGACTCTCTCCGTATTGCCGAAAGCAGAGGCCGCCGACTGAACCACCCCTGACAAGTGACAAAGCGAAGGGCCCCGAATATCTCTCCGGGGCCCTCGACCCTCCGGGTGATCGAGGGAGCGGCACACATGCCGAACCTGGAGCGGCCGGACGAGTTCAACGAGGCGCTGGGGGCGTTCCTGGCCCGTGTCGACGCGTGAGCCGTACGCCGCTCACCGCACACGGCCCCGGCCCCGGCCCCCCGGCCCTACGCACCAGTCGAAGTCATATTCATGACCGCCACGAGCAGCACGAAGGCGATCGCCACCCCCTGAACGGCCTTCCCCCAGCCAGGCATCGGCTCGCCCCTCCGGGCCGCCGACCGCGCGGCGACGAAGGCCACCACCAGCCCGACGACGGCGAGGGGCGCGAGCACCAGCGTCAGCCAGTTGATCTGCACGGGCGTCATCTCGGGATCTCCTTGCTCGACGTTCCACTCGGTGACCGGCGCCCCATCATCGGCGCCGGCCCCCGGGACCCCTCCCGCCACGCAACCTTCCCCCCACAGCCCCCGTCTTTGAGGGAGGATTCGGGCATCCCACCCACGAGCGGAAGGCCGGGACTTGGACACTGCAACTGCCGAGTGGACGGCGTCCCCGGACGGCAGGACCGGGCGACGGGCCGGGCGGCGGTTCGGCGCCTGGTCGGCCGGTCTGCTGTTCCTGGGCATCAGCCTGGTCGTCGGCTGCCGGGTCGCCGACACCGACGGCATCACCCCCGTCCCGCAGTTCCTCGCCTTCCTGCCGTGGCTGCTCGTGCCCACCGGCTTCGGGCTGCTGCTCGCCCTGTTCGCGCGCTGGTGGTTCGGCGTCGTGTGGGCCGTCGTCCTGCTCGGGCTGCTGGCGTGGTTCATCGAGCCGTACGGCAAGACGGATCAGCCGGGCGGCCGCCCGCTCGCCTCCTTCCGGGTGCTGACCTCGAACGTCGAGTTCGGACAGGCGACCGACGCCCTCGTCGCCGCCGTCCGCCGCGAACGGCCGGACCTCGTGTTCGTCCAGGAGTGCGAGCACACCTGCGACGCCCGGCTCAAGGAGACCCTCGGCACCGACTACCCGCACCGCGCGGCACAGGTGGCCGCGGGCTCGGCGGGGTCGGTCATCCTGAGCCGCTTCCCGCTCGACCCGGCCGGACCCGCCGACGGGGTCGACGGCACCATGGCCATGCCCGGCGCCGTCGCCGACATACGCGGGCACGCCGTACGGCTCCAGCTCGCGCACCCCATGCCGCCGCTGCCCGGACACGTCGACCTGTGGCGCCGGGAACTCGGTGAGCTGCGGGACTTCGCCGCCGAGGACGCCGCGGACCGCAGGACGCCCCTCGTCGTCGCCGGCGACTTCAACGCCTCCCAGGACCACGCCGCCTTCCGCCGCATCCTCGACACCGGCCTGCGCGACGCCGCCCGGCTCACCGGCCACGACCGCACGCCCAGCTGGCCGGCCCGCACCACCCCGGCCTTCGGGACGCAGATCGACCACGTGCTCCTGTCCACCGACTTCTCCGCCCGCACCGCCCGCTTCCTCGACCTGGCGGACACCGACCACCGCGCCCTGCTCGTCGACGTCACCCTTCACCAGCGCGGATGAGGGCGACGGCGCCCCGCTGAGGCTGAACGCGGGTGCCCATAATGGGCGCATGTCCCGCGAGTTCCCCATCGGCCTCACACCTCCCGACTGGCTGGTGCGGAACCTCCGGGCCCAGAAGGCCCCCGTGAACTGGCCGGCCGTGGTCCGCGCCGCGATCGCGATGGCCCTCCCGCTGGCCATCGGGCTGGCCGTCGACCGCCCCTTCTACGGCGCCCTCGCCTCGATGGGCGCCCTCAACGGCGTCATCAGCGACACCGCCGCCGCCTACCGCGTCCGCATCCCCACCATCGCGATCCCCCAGCTCTTCGGCGCGGTCGGCATCACCCTCGGTGCCGCGGTCCACGGCCACGGCTGGGTCGCCGTCGCGGCGGTCACCGGTGTCGCGCTGGTCTCCGGGATGATCTCGACGATCGGCGCGGTCGCCTCCGCGGCGGGCCTGGTGCTGCTGCTGACCTCCGTGATCGGAGCGGGCCTTCCGATGCCGGGCGCGTGGTGGCTGGCACCGCTGCTGATGTCCGGCGGCGGCCTGCTCGTCCTGCTCCTCGCCCTGCTCGCCTGGCCCCTGCGGTCGGGGGTCCCCGAGCGGGCCGCGGTCGCGGACACCTACCGGAGGGTCGCCGATCTGCTGGCGGCCGGGGGCAGCGGCAGCGGCGACACCCTGGCGTACGACGACACCCGGCACGCCGTCACCCAGTCCCTGAACCAGTCGTACGACATCATCCTCGCCCACCGCGCCCACCACCACGGCCGCAGCCCCGAACTCACCCGGCTGCTCGCCCAGTTGAACGCCATCACCCCGGTCGTGGAGGCCGCCCCCGCCGCACGCCTCAGCGGCCACCCCCTCCCGCCCGAGGTCCCGGAGGCCGTACGGCACCTCGCCGCCGCGGTGGAGACCGGCTACACCGGCCCGATAGGCCTCAGGCTCCCCACCCCGACCACCGAGACGGCCCGCGCGGTCGACCACGCCCTGCGCCACGCCGCCGAGGTCGTGACCAGCCCGGACGTCGACCCGCGCGGCATCGACGACCGCCTCGGCCGCCCGGCCGCGCTGAGCATCCGGGCCGCCCGCGCCCTGCGCAACGTGACGCTCTCCGCCGCCTCCTGGCGCTACGGCCTGCGCCTCGCCCTGTGCATCGGCCTGGCCCAGGTACTCGTCTCGATCATCCCGGTCCCCCGCTCCTACTGGGTCGCCCTCACCATCACCTTCGTCCTCAAGCCCGACTTCGGCTCCGTCTTCTCCCGCGCCCTGCTGCGCGCCCTCGGCACGGTCGCCGGGCTCGTGATCGCGGCGGCGGTGCTCTCGGAGGTGCCCCGCGGCTGGTGGGACGTACCGGTGCTGTTCCTGCTCGCACCCCTGATCCCCGCGCTCACCCCACGCGGGTACGGCTACCAGACGGCCGCCATCACCCCGGTGATCCTGCTCCTGTCCGACGTCCTGAACCGCCAGGGCACCGCGCTGCTGCTGCCCCGCCTGGTCGACTCCCTCATGGGCTGCGCGATCGCCCTCGTCGCCGGGTATCTGCTGTGGCCGGAGAGCTGGCACACCCGGGTCGGCGACCGGCTCGCGGACGCGGTGGAGGACACGGCCCGCTATCTGGAGGGCGCCTTCGGCCCGAACGCCGTCGACCCACCGGCCCGCGCCCGCATGCGCCGCCGCCTCTACCGCAACCTCTCCGCCATCCGCACCGAGTTCCAGCGCGCCCTGACCGAACCCCCGCCCACCGGACGCCGGGCGGCGGCGTGGTGGCCCCTGGTCGTCGCCGTGGAACGCATCGTCGACGCGACGACAGCGGCCCGGGTACGGGTGAAACACGGCTCGGCTCCCCCGTCGGCGGCCGAGGTGACCCAGGTCGCCCTCCAGCTGCGGGAGTTGGCGCAGGGCGTAAGGGAGGCCGAGACCCTCTACGAGGTCCGCACCGACCTGACGGGCCCGGCAGGCAGCGTCCTGGAACCCCTACGCCAGGAGGTGGCGGCGGCAAGAGCCATCGCCTCACCTCATTAAGGGTGCCTGGACGGCAACGCCCCAGGGGCGCGGGGAACTGCGCGACCAGCCCCCGACCACCCGCAGCCGCCCGCCAAGAGAGACCACCCGAGCTGTCAGGCGCCCAGAAAGCCGGCGCGGCCGCCCCGTGCAGGGGGGCGACCGCGCCATGTGGGGGGTGGGACCGTACAGGCAGCCCTATCGGCCGACCTTCTCCAGCGCCTTGTCCATCGCGGCAGCGAACCCGTTGGCCCACAGCTGGTCCACGCGGGCCCTCTCGTTGGCATCCGGGACGGAATTCGTGCAGGACGGACCAGGCCCGCCCCCCGACATCAGCTCACTGCACGGCCCCTCGTAGTGGTCCGGCAGCCCCAGCACATGCCCCGTCTCGTGCGCGGTGACGCGAGTCGAGTCGTACTCCTGGTTCTGCTGGTAGTCGAGGAAGATGTAGCCGTTGCCGTGACCGTCGGTCGAGGCGTACGAGCCGCGCGAGTCATTGCCCTCGCGGTAGGTGAAGTCGGCGTTCGAGCCCTGCTGGAGCTTGACGTTGGACACAGCGCCGTTCCAAATCTCGGTGCTGCGGGCTATCTGCGCGCTGAACGTGGGGGCCGCGGAGGCGTCGTAGGTGACGGTGACGGCCGCGGCGGCGCTCGGGTTCGCGGCGCGCTTCTCGGCGACGGACTTCAGGACCGCCTCGAAGAACGCCCGACTGGCGTCGGACTCCGCGGACTTGGCGATATAGCCGGCGTGGACCGGAGCCGCCGTCGCCGGAGTGGCCGTACCCAGACCGAGGGCCGCGACACTGAGACCGACTGCCACCGCCGTACGGGCGGACAGGGACTTGGACAGGGACGTGGACGTGGAAATGCGCATTGATGACTCCTGGGTGGGGGGTGAGTCGTCAAGGCGAGTGTCGGCGCCTGTGAGGCCGCTGTGATGATGGCAACCGGTGATAGCACCGCCCTATCAGGGCCCCAATTGCAAGGGATCCGAGGGGGTTTGTGCGGCTGGTGAAAGCTGTTGTTCCGCTTTAGTGTGCGAGGGCATGGACCTCGAGGTGAGACACCTCCGCGCGCTGTGCGCCATAGCCGACACCGGCAGTCTGCACCGGGCGGCCCGCCAGCTGGGCGTCGCCCAGCCATCGCTGAGCACGCAACTGCGGCGGATCGAGCAGGAGCTGGGCGGCGCGCTGTTCCTGCGGGCGAGAACCGGCTGCCGTCCCACCCCGCTGGGCCGTCTCGTCCTCAGCCGCGCCCGGCCGCTGGTGGCCGATATGCGTGCCCTGGTCGCCGAGGCGAGGGCGGCCGCGGTGGGCGGTGCGGAGCTGCGGGTCGGCTCGACGGCGAGCAAGGCCCTGGCGGGCTGGCTGCGCCGGCTGCGCGGCCACGGCCAGGACCCGACCCTCCATATGAACGTCTCCCCCAACGCCCTGCTGCGCATGGTCGCCGACGGCCAGCTGGACGTCGCCTTCGTGCACGAGGTGGAGGGCTCTCCCCTGCGCATCCCGCCCGAACTGCGCCTGCGCGTGCTGATGGAGCGCGAGCCGCAGTTCGTGTCCCTGCCGACCGACCATCCGGCCGCGGCGAAGGCGGAGGTCACCCTGCCTGACCTGGCCGACGACCGCTGGATGGTCGACCCGACGGTGGACGGCGAGTGGGACGCGGTGCAGCGGATGTTCCGCGCCGCCGGGGTCAACCCCCATGTCCTGCACGGCGACTACTACACGGCCGACGCCCTGGTCGCCACCGGCGAGGTGGTCGCCGTCTGCCAGCCGACCCACGCCGACAGCCCCACCATGGCGGTACGGCGCCTGCGCGGCGACCCGCTCGGCGTACGGCTGCTCCTCGCGGCCCGTACGGAGACGGACCTGGACGGCGTCTATCCCGCGCTGGAGGAGGCGTACTGGGAGGCGGCGCGGCAGGCACCGGCGTACCGGGAATGGCTGGAACACGACGGCGAGCGGCAGCCGCCGGTCCCAGCACTCCCGTGACCGGTGCCCGTGGGGGTCAGACGCCGATGTCGCAGCCGTCCTTGCGCCACACCGCCACGACCGCCGGCCGGTTGATCTTCCCTGCTCCGTCCGGCCAGGCGCTCAGCGGCTTCTCGGCCGTCGCGCCGTCGATCTCGCCCGGGTGCTGCACGGAGACGAGGACACGGCGGTCCTGGATGACCGGGCCGCAGGTCTCGGCGCCGTTCGGCATCGTCAGGAACTGCTTGAGCTCACCGCGCCGTTCACCGCGCGTAGCGACGCCGAAGAGGCCGTCGTGCGAGCCGAGCTGGTTGCCGTCGGTGGAGATCCACAGGTTGCCGTACGAGTCGAAGGCGACGTTGTCCGGGCAGGAGATCGGCGAGACGTCGTCCTTCGGGAACCCGGCGAAGTAGGTGGCCGGGTCCTCCGGGTCACCCGCCACCAGGAACAGCGTCCAGGCGAACTTCTTGCTGTCGGCGCGGTTCCAGCGCTCGGTCAGCTCCAGGACCTGGCCGTGCTTGTTGGCGTTGCGCGGGTTGGCCTCGTCGGCCTTGGCGTTCGACCCGACACCGCGGTTGGTGTTGTTGGTGAGGGCGACGTACACCTTGCCGGTGTGCGGGTTGGGCTCGATGTCCTCGGGCCGGTCCATCTTGGTGGCGCCGACCTTGTCCCCGGCGAGCCGCGTGAACACGAACACCTCGTCCGCGGTCATCCCCTCGACGTGCGAGACGGCACCGTCGGCGGTGGCGGTGGCCAGCGGGATCCACTCACCGCTGCCGTCGAACTCACCGTCGGCGGGAAGCTTGCCGGTGCCGTCGATCTCGATGGCGGGCGAGTCACCGGTGAGCTTGGCGACGTACAGCGTCCCCTCGTCGAGCAGCGAGAGGTTGTGCTCCCGCACGGCCCGGCTCGATCCCCTCTTCATCCGCTTGCTGCCGATGAACTTGTAGAAGTAGTCGAAGCGCTCGTCGTCACCGGAGTAGACGACCGGACGCCCGTCCTCGGTCAGCCGAACCGTGGCCCCCTCGTGCTTGAAGCGGCCGAGCGCGGTGCGCTTGCGCGGCTTGGAGGTGGGGTCGTAGGGGTCGAGCTCGACGACGAACCCGAACCGGTGCGACTCGTTGGGCTCCTGCGCGACGTCGAAGCGCTTGTCGAACCGCTCCCACTTGCGCTCGGTGGCGCCGGTCCCGAGCCCGTACCGCTTGTCGGTCGCGCGGGTGGCGTTGGCGAAGTACTGGTTGAAGTTCTCCTCGCCGTGCAGGGTGGTGCCCCACGGGGTGACGCCACCGGAGCAGTTGTTGAGCGTGCCGAGGACCTTGGTGCCGGTCGGGTCGGCGGAGGTCTTCAGCAGGTCGGAGCCGGCGGCGGGCCCGGTGATCTTGAACTCGCTGGTGGCGGTGACCCGCCGGTTGAGCGGATGGCGGGGGACGACGGTGAGCTTCCCGCTCCTGCGGTCCCCCTCGACCACGACGGCCGAGAGCCCGTGCGCGGCCCAGGCGACCTCGACCTGCTGCTTGGTCGGGTTGGCGGCGTCGTACCCCCGGAACATGAGCACCTCATCGGTGTACTCATGGTTGGCGACGAGGACCTGCCGATTCCGCTCACCCGGCAGCGGAAGAAGAGCAAGGAAGTCGTTGTTGTACCCGAACTGCTTGGCCTGGGCCTCGCCGGTCTGGTTCTCCGGGTCGAAGGCGGGGGCGCCACGCAGGATGGGCTCGCCCCAGCGGATCACGATGTTCTGCGCGTAGCCGGCCGGGACGGTCACGGTGTCGGCGGTGTTCGGCGCGACGGGGTTGAAGCGCAGACCGCGCGCACCCCGGGAGGACCCGGTCTTTTCGGACACCGCGGCCGCCTCGGCGGCGTCCGCCTTCGGCGCGGCCACGGTGACGGTGCCGCTCACGGCGGCGGCCGCGGTGACGACGGCGGCGGCGCGCAGCGTCGTACGGCGGCTGACGGCCTCGGCGATGACGTCACCGACGTACGGGTTCGTGGTGGTGTTGGGCACCTCGTGGAAACAGGCGTCACCACACCGGAACCGGCAGGTCAGGGCGGCCCGCCCGCCCGGGTGCGAGTCGCTGTTCGTTCTGATGATCGGCAACGGAATGCGCATGGTGTCTTGTTCTCCCCTTTGCTTCCCCTTGAATGCAGCGTGGGGGACGCTAGGGGCACGTCTGTGCGGGAGCGGGGCGATCGAATGAACTACAGGTGAACCAGAGGTAGCCGTACCGGAGTTGGCCCTCCGTCCGGACTCGGCGCGATGCCGCCCTTGACGTACGAGGCCCTTCGGTGTCCGCCCCTCCCCAAGATCACCATCTGGGGCCGCTAACCTTACGTGTCCGTCCTGGCCAGGGATCTACGGGCATCAACTCACTCGAAGGGTTGCGCACATGGGCATTCTCACTCTCCTGCGGAACGCGTTCGGCCGGTCACGTAAGGGGCGTACCGCCGAAGCAGAGGGTGCGACTCCCGCGCCGGAACCGCAGGCCACAGTCCCGTCTCCGTCTCCGGAACCGCAGCCGACGGCTGCGGCGCAGGTGCCGGAACCGCGGGTACCGGAAGAGGCGACGAGGCCGGAGGCGGCCCCGAAGGCCGACAACACCGACAAGTCCGACAGGACCGACCGGACCGAACAGGCGGAGGACGGAGAGCACGAGCTGGTCTCGGCCGCCTTCGACAAGGTCACGGTGCCGAAGCCGGCGGAGCCGGTGGCGGCCGAGGAGCCGGTGGCGGCCGAGGAGCCGGTGACGGAGCCGGCGGCCGACGAGGAGCCGGTCGCGGAGACGCCCGCGACTGAGGAGCCCGTCGCGGCGGAGGCCCCGGCGCCGGCCGAGGAGGAGCCCGTCGCGGCAGAGCCCGTCGCCGAGACGCCAGCAGCCGAAGACGCCCTCGCGGAGACGCCTGACGCCGAGGAGCCCGTCGCGGCAGAGCCCGTCGCCGAGACGCCAGCAGCCGAAGAGGCCGTCGCGGAAGAGCCCGCGACGGAGACGCCGGCCGAGGCGCCCGTGCTGGACGAGTCGGCGCCCGAGCAGGAGCCGGTGGCTGAGGGGTCCGCGTCGGTCGCGGCGGGGGACGAGTCGGCACCGGAGTCGGAGGCGAGCGCCGAGGTCACGCCGGAGCCGGCCTCTGAGACCGAGGCCCCTGAGACCGAGGCGCCTGAGGCCGAGGTCACCCTCGACCCCGACCCCGAGCCGGTCGCCGCGGAGCCCATCCCCGAGCCGGTCGCCGCCGAGGCCGCCGCTGAAACGGTCACGGAGCCCGCGACCGCCCAGGCGACCGACGAGCCCGCGGACGCCGACGGCGGGAAGGCCCCACAGGGGCCACTCGCAGCCGACGACGAAAGCAGCACGGGTGGTGCGGGTGGGAACACGGACGCCGAAGGCGAAGCCGAGGCCACAACCGCACCCACAGCCGCACCCACCCCCACCCCCACCGACACGGCCCCCACCCTCCCCCCGGGCCTGCTCACCGCCTACAAGTCCGCCGGCACCACGCTCGACCAGCTCGGCCACACCGGCACCCAGGCCAAGGTCTACCTCGTCCTCGACCGCTCCGCCTCCATGCGCCCGTACTACAAGGACGGCTCCGCCCAGGCCCTCGGCGACCAGACCCTCGCCCTCGCCGCCCACCTCGACCCCGAGGCCACGGTCCACGTCGTCTTCTTCTCCACGGAGCTCGACGGCACCGGCGAGCTCACCCTCACCGAGCACGAGAACAAGATCGACGAGCTGCACGCGAGCCTCGGTCGCATGGGTCGTACGAGCTACCACGTGGCCGTCGACGAGGTCGTCTCCCACCACCAGAAAACCGCCCCCGACACCCCCGCCCTGGTGATCTTCCAGACGGACGGCGCCCCCGACGCCAAGACCCCCGCCACCCAGGCCCTCACGGACGCCGCGAAGAACCACCCCTCCGTGTTCTTCTCCTTCGTCGCCTTCGGCGACCCCGAGAACAAGGCCTTCGACTACCTCCGCAAGCTCAAAACGGACAACACCGCTCACTTCCTGGCCGGCGAGACCCCGCTGGAGCTGACCGACAAGCAGGTCTTCGAGGGCATCCTGGCGAACTGGCGCCCATAGCCGACGGGAGCAGCCCAACCACCG
This sequence comes from Streptomyces sp. V4I8, assembly GCF_041261225.1. Taxonomy (GTDB): domain Bacteria; phylum Actinomycetota; class Actinomycetes; order Streptomycetales; family Streptomycetaceae; genus Streptomyces. Next base: position 5,363,711 of record NZ_JBGCCN010000001.1, on the reverse strand, counting down.
CCCCCGCCCACGGCCGCCCCTTCCCACCCCTTAAAACAGGAAGCGGGCGGCCCACCCATGTCGGCTACGATTTCAAGGTTCACAAAACGACCGACATGGGAGCAGCCCCCGATGGCTCGACACCTCATCACCAGCGCCCTTCCGTACATCAACGGGATCAAGCACCTGGGCAACATGGTGGGGTCCATGCTCCCGGCGGACGTGTACTCCCGGTACCTGCGCCAGCGCGGGCACGACGTCCTGTACATCTGCGCCACGGACGAGCACGGCACCCCCGCCGAGCTGGCCGCCAAGGAACAGGGCCTCCCGGTCGACGAGTTCTGCGCGCAGGCGCACGACCAGCAGAAGGCGATCTACGACGGCTTCAACCTGGCCTTCGACTACTTCGGCCGCAGCTCGTCCCCGCAGAACCACGAGATCACGCAGGAGATCGCGCGGGAACTGAAGGCGAACGGCTTCATCGAGGAGCGCGCGATCCGCCAGGTGTACTCGATCACGGACGGCCGCTTCCTCCCCGACCGCTACATCATCGGCACCTGCCCGCACTGCGGCTACGACAAGGCCCGCGGCGACCAGTGCGAGAACTGCACGCGCGTCCTGGACCCGACGGACCTGATCGACGCCCGCTCGGCGATCAGCGGCAGCAGCGATCTCGAGGTCCGCGAGACCAAGCACCTGTTCCTCCTCCAGTCAGTGCTGGCCGACGAGGTCGAGGCGTGGGTCGACGAGCGCGCCGACAACTGGCCCGTGCTCGCCTCCTCCATCGCCCGCAAGTGGCTCACCGAGGGCCTGCACGACCGCGCGATCACCCGTGACCTGGACTGGGGCGTCCCGGTCCCGGCCGACACCTGGCCGGACCTGGCCGCCGAGGGCAAGGTCTTCTACGTCTGGTTCGACGCCCCGATCGAGTACATCGGCTCCACGAAGGAGTGGGCGGACCAGGACCCGGAGAACCGCGACTGGCGTTCGTGGTGGTGGGAGTCGGCCTCGGACGTCCACTACACACAGTTCATGGGCAAGGACAACGTCCCGTTCCACAGCGTGATGTTCCCGGCGACCCTGCTGGGCACCCGCGCGCCGTGGAAAAAGGTCGACGTCATCAAGGCCTTCAACTGGCTCAACTACTACGGCGGCAAGTTCTCCACCTCGCAGAAGCGCGGCGTCTTCACGCACGACGCGCTGGAAATCCTGCCCGCCGACTACTGGCGTTACTTCATGATGGCCAACGCCCCCGAGTCGGACGACTCGTCCTTCACGTGGGAGCACTTCACGGCCACGGTGAACAAGGACCTGGCGGACACCCTCGGCAACTTCGTCAACCGCGTCCTGTCCTTCTCCCGCAAGCGGTTCGGCGACGAGGTCCCGGCGGGCGCCGAGCCCGGCGAGGCGGAGGCGAGGCTGGGCGAGGAGATCGCCCGTCTGCTGGCCGAGTACGAGGAGCACATGGAGGCCATCCAGTTCCGCAAGGCGGCGGCAGCCCTGCGCGCCCTGTGGTCGGCCGGCAACTCCTACCTCGAGGAGAAGGCCCCCTGGCTGGAGATCAAGACCAACCCCGAGGGCGCGGCCCTCACTCTTCGTACGGCGATGAACCTCATCCACTTGTACGCGGTGATCTCTGAGCCGTTCATCCCGACGTCCTCGGCGGCCATGCGCGGCGCGTTCGACCTGAAGCACGACACGGCAACATGGGTGACCGCCGAGGAGGCCAAAGCACTGGCCTCCGTCCCGGCGGGCACGCCCTTCACCGTCCCACCGGTCCTCTTCGCGAAGATCACGGAGGAGGACCTGGAGGTATACACGGCACGATTCGGCGGCGAAGCGGCGTAACGGGCGTTCTACGTCAGTCACCGTTGCTGAAGACTGAGCGGAAGTGAGTCCTGCTGCCAGGACTGCTGCTCAGCCGCGTACCCCGAACGGTGTTGAGCACTCCCCCACTGCCTTAAGGGCGTGGGGGCACCCCCCAGGTCACCCGCTTTCGCTCCAGCGGCCCCGGAGGACATCGAAGTGGATACGGTAGGCCACCGCCCGCTTCGCGATGATTCGGTCCCGCCATTCCTCGCCCCGGTGTCTGAAGTTCACGCTCGCGTCCAGCACGTACCGGCTGTGCGGGGCATTGGCCAGGTGAACCAGAGCAGCCGGAAGCCTGATCGAGACCTGGCCGGCATCAGTGATGCGGATGGTCTCGTTGCCCAGGCGCTTACTGGAGTCCCCGTCCGCCGCCAGAAACATCCGCGCCGCCTGCCACCTCTCCCGCCACGCGTCCTGGCTCAGTCCAGCCTGGTCCAGGTGATGGCGCAGGTGGGCAAGCCGCTTGCCGCCACGCACCACGTGCACTCGGCCCGCCGCCCAGTCCGCCTCCAGCACCGCCAGCCGGTCCTTGAGCGCGTACAGGCGGCGGGACTTGGCATGCCACACCGTCCGCGAGCCGTACCCGCGCGGAACTGCGTCCCGCTTACTGGCCTTTGCCCCAAGCGGCCGGGCCGGCCTCGCCTCGATCAAGGCGATCTGTCCCCGCAGCGACGCCATCCCGGCCATCTGGCCGCGCCGCGCCAGTGCCCACTGATCATTCACAGCCTTGGTGATGCTGCCCGCCCAGCGTGCCGACGAGGCACCGGTCAGGTCCCGCTTGCGGCTCGCCCATACGCCTGTGTCATGAGCCGTCCCATGCCTGACACGCACTGCCAGATCACCGGCGGCCAGTGAACCGAGGAACGCCCCGACCTCTCGCAGCACGGTGGCATCCGCCTCCGTGGCCCGCAGCCGAGCGCGGATCGCCGCCCCGCCCCTCCCGGCTCAAAGATCCGCGTCACCACGGCCAACGAGCACCGCCCGGAAAGGTCACGCGTTCGTCCCGCGCACTCCTGTTCCCACCCGAGAGAGCCGAAGAACGCGCGGTAGCCTGCACGTCACTCACACCCGACCGTCTGTGAAGCCCGCCATTACGCTTGCTGAGCATGCAGACCAGGGGACCCGAGTCCGGAGATGCGAAGGCGTTCTACGTCTCGACTCCCATTTATTACGTCAACGACGCTCCTCACCTGGGCCACGCCTATACGACCGTCGCAGGCGACGTGCTCTCCCGCTGGCACCGTCAGCGCGGCGAGAAGGTGTGGTACCTCACCGGCACGGACGAGCACGGTCAGAAGATCATGCGCACCGCGAACGCCAACGGAGTGTCTCCGCAGGAGTGGTGCGACAAGCTCGTGGAGGAGGCCTGGAAGCCCCTCTGGGAGCACCTGGAGATCGCGAACGACGACTTCATCCGCACCACGCAGAAGCGGCACACCGACCGTGTGCAGGAGTTCGTCCAGGACCTGTACGACAAGAACGAGATCTACAAGAGCAGCTACGAGGGCCCGTACTGCGTCGGCTGCGAGGAGTACAAGCTCCCCGGTGAGCTGCTCGCCGGCGAGGGCGAGTACGCGGGTCAGAAGCTGTGCGCGGTCCACAAGAGGCCGGTGGAGCTCCTCCAGGAGGAGAACTACTTCTTCAAGCTGAGCGAGTACACCGAGAAGCTGCTCGCCCACTACGAGGCCAACCCGGACTTCATCCAGCCCGAGTCCGCGCGCAACGAGGTCGTGAACTTCGTGCGGCAGGGGCTGCAGGATCTGTCCATGTCGCGCTCGACGTTCGACTGGGGCATCCCGATCCCGTGGGACGACAAGCACGTCATCTACGTCTGGATCGACGCGCTGCTGAACTACGCCTCGGCGGTCGGCTACAACGAGAACCCGGAGAAGTTCGAGTCGACGTTCCCGGCCGACGTCCACCTCGTCGGCAAGGACATCCTCCGCTTCCACGCGATCATCTGGCCGGCCATGCTGATGGCGAACGGCCTCCCGCTGCCGGGCAAGATCGCGGCCAACGGCTGGCTGATGGTCGGCGGCGAGAAGATGAGCAAGTCGAACCTGACCGGCATCAAGCCGCAGGACCTGACCTCGCACTTCGGCGTGGACGCGTACCGCTGGTACTTCCTGCGTGCGATCGCCTTCGGCCAGGACGGCTCGTTCTCCTGGGAGGACTTCTCCGCCCGCTACACCAGCGAGCTGGCGAACGACTACGGCAACCTCGCCTCCCGCGTGGCGGCCATGGTCGGCAAGTACTTCGGCGGCGAGCTGCCCGCGGCGACGGCCGACGGCGACGCCGAGAAGGCGATCCACGACGGTCTGGCCAAGGCGGTCGCGGAGGCCGACCGGAAGATCGGCGAGGAGCTGGACTTCCAGGGCGGCGTCCTGGCGGTCTTCGACTTCGTCAAGCAGGTCAACGGCTACATCACCGAGCAGGAGCCCTGGAAGGTCGCCAAGGACACTTCCGACGAGGGCAAGGCGCGCCTCGCCACCATCCTCTACACGGCGGCGGAGTCCCTCCGTGCCGTCGCGGTCCTCCTCAACCCGGTCATGCCGGAGACCTCCCGGAAGCTCTGGGACTCCCTGGGCGCGGAGGCCTCCCTCGGCGCCCTCGCGGACCAGAAGGTCCAGGAGGCCGGCGAATGGGGCACGCTCCCGGCCGGTAGCACGGTCACGAAGGGCGCGGTCCTCTTCCCGCGCCTGGAGGAGAAGCCGACGGCGTAACGCACACGGCGGCAACCAGCAGACAGGGGCCCGGGAAGGCAGTCTTCCCGGGCCCTGTCCGTGCGGTCGGTCGCTGCCTACTTGAGGACCCCGGCCCCCGCCGTCGTCGCCAGCTCCGTCACCAGGTTCTTCGCGGAGGTCTGCAGACCCGCCGTGAGCGCCGGCTTCCAGTTCACCGTCGTCTTGATCTTCTTCGAGCTCGCGGCGTTGTAGGCGGCCACGAGGTCGGTCGCCGTGCCGTTGACGAGGTTGCCGGTGCCGGCGAGGGAGCCGGTGCCGTCGCCGCTGAGGAGCTTGGCGGGCTTGGCGCCGGACGGGAGCTTCCAGGCGTTGTGCTCGGCGACGACCTGGGCCTTTGCGCGGGAGTCGATGCTGTACTTCGGGGCGTAGCCGTTGAGCGTGGTCGTGTCGTAGACGTTGTTGTAGAGGTGGATCTGGCCGATGCGGGCCAGCGGCGCCCGCTGCACGATCCCCTTCCACACGTTGTGGTGGATGGTGACCCGCAGCTTGCCGGTGCTGTCGGTGTCGCTGCTGCCGATCAGCATCGTCTTGTCGTGGTTGCTGAACAGGTTGCGCTCGACGGTCACCAGGTCGGAGCCCTTGGTGATGTCGAGGGCGCCGTCGTGGACCTGGTACTTGCGGCCGAAGTAGGACTTCTCGGCGCTGTCGAAGGCCGGGGCGTCGGTGAAGGTGTTGTGGTCGGCCCAGACGTTGGTCGCTCCGCGCAGGGTGACGGAGTCGTAGTTGGAGTTCCACTCGCCCGCCGAGCCGTCGGTCGGGTCCCACTGCGGGAAGCAGTCCTGGGTGTCGGCGAAGGTGAGGTTGCGGACGATGACGTTCTTGACGTTCTGCACCTGGAGGCTGCCGCCCTTGATTCCGGCGTTGGTGCCCGGGACGCCCACGATCGTGGTGTTGGCGGGCACCCGGAAGACGATGTTCTTCTTCTGCTTGTCGGCGGCGGCCTTGCGGGCGTTCTCCTGGGTGCCGGACGGCGCCTTCTTGCCGTAGGTCGCCGGGTCGTAGGCCTTGAGGTAGGCGGAGAGCGAGTAGCCGGTGCCGGAGGAGTAGTCGGCGCAGGTCAGCTTCTTGCCGGCGTCGGAGGTGTTGGCGTCGATGGTGCCCTTGACCTTGATGATCCGGGGCGTGGTGTCGGAGACCGAGCCCAGCGCCTTCACGAGCTGCGCGCGGGTGCTGACGGTGAAGGTGTGTGCGGAGTCGGCCTTCGCGCCGCCCGTCGTACCGGAGCCCGAGGCCGCCCAGCCGTCCTTCGCGGGCAGGGACCGGTGGTACAGGTCGACCGCGCCCGCGTTCGCGTTCAGCACGAGGACACCGGCACCGATGCCGGCCGCGGCAACGGCGGCGGTGACGACGACGGTGCGGCGCTTGCGGAGGGAACGGCGGTGGGTGGGGCGGTGGGAAGGGGCTGCCACGAAATGAGTCCTTACGTGCTTCGGTGAGGCTCGCGCACCGGCGAGCGGGCCCGCGTGAGCGGGCTTCCGATTCCTTCGTGGTCGCGGAGATCGGAAAGGTTGCCGTGAATTTTTTGGCTGAACGGTGGTCAAGTCGCGGACATCACGCGGATGTTGCCCATTGGGTTGGCATCGATCGCCCCCCACCGCCACCATGTCCCCCTTCACGACCGTATGGTTTCCGCCATGGCAGTCCCTGAGGTCATCCCGATCGCCTACGAGCCGCACGGCCGGACCGAGGCGATCGGCTGTTACGCGGACGGGCAGTTCATGGGGTCGGTCATCTACGCCTTCTCCAAGGGGTTCGACCTCGACACCGGCTGGGAAGAGCACAAACGCCTCTATTCGGTCCTGCACACCTTCGACTCCGAGGGCAGGTACCGCGACTCGGAGATCTGGTGCGCGGGCACCTGGGCCGAGCAGCAGCGCGCCCCGCACGGACCCGACTCGGTGCTCGCCCGCGCCCGGGCCCACCTCGCGACCCGGCTGCGCAGCCTCCCGCGCCGTACGTACACGGACATCGCGATCCGTCCCTTCCAACTCACCGTCGACGGCGTGCTGTTCGGCCTGGTGACGGGGGAGGACGAGGACGAGGCGTGGGCCGAGCTCCATCCGGACAACCTGGGTTTCGGTGCACCCTGGGACGGTTCGTACGACACCTGATCGTTTACGCCTCTATGCCTGGACACCCCCGAGGCGCTATACATTGCGAAGATCACGCAAGGCCATCAAGTGGGGGGATCCATTCATGGCACTTTTCGGGAACGCGCACACCATCGACCAGGGGCAGGCGCAGCAGGACTACGCGCGTCTGCTGGGGCACGGTGAGCAGGTGCACGCGGCGTACCTGCTGATACGGGACACCATCCTGTTCACCGACCGTCGTCTCATCCTGGTCGACAAGCAGGGCATCACCGGCAAGAAGGTGGAGTACCACTCCATCCCTTACCGCAGCATCACGCACTTCGCGGTCGAGACCGCCGGCACCTTCGATCTGGACGCCGAGCTGAAGATCTGGGTCGCGGGGACGCCGACGCCGATCGAGAAGACGTTCACCAAGGGCGTCGACATCTACGAGGTGCAGGCGATCCTGACGCAGTTCGTGGCGAAGTAGGGCAGCAGGGCAGCAGGGCAGCAGGGCAGCAGAGCGTGATCCGGGCCGGACGGGGAGGTCCCCGACCGGCCCGGATCGCTTCTCCCCGGCGTCAGGCGACAATGCCGAGCGCCAGGGCGCCGACGACGGGGGCGGCGTAGACGAGCGGGTACGGGATGTGCCCGTACCAACGGGCCCTGGCCACGGTCACGGCGGCGCCGGTGAAGTAGACGACCAGCCCGATACCGGCCAGCACCCCGATCACCGGCACGAACAGACCGACCAGCAGTCCCACGGCACCCGCGCCCTTGGCCAGCCCGAGCCAGGTCCACCACGAGCGGGGCACCCGGTAGTCGGTGAGCGCCCGCACGATCCACTCGGCGCGCATGAGCAGTACGGCGGCGGAGAAGCCGGCCAGCAGGGCGGCAAGGACGGTGAGGACGACGTGGGCTGCGTACATGGCGGGCTCCTCGGCGAGTGAAGGCTGGTGCGGCGGCGGAACGGTGTCTCCGTCGTCCGTCAAAGGGCTGACGCCGGGCAGCGGGAGAGTGTGACAACGCGGGCCGCCCGTCTTTCGGGTGCACGGATCCGCACGCCGACGGCACGCCGGACCGGGCCGAACCCGGCCCGACCGCGATAATCGGGGCCACCATGCTGCCCCCGCACCGCGACCTCCTGCCCGACGTCCTCGCCGTCGGCGCCCGCTACCCGCTCGTCCTGGCCGGCGACTGCGCGGTCCGGGCGCACGGCCTGACCGCCCGGCAGGTGCGGTCGGTGGAGGTGGCGACCGAACACCCCGAGCCCATGGACCAGATCGCGGCCATGGTCCGGCACGGCCTGACGGAACGCGGCTGGCGGGTACGTCCCCTGGAGACCGACCCGCTCTCCGCCCGGCTGCTCGTCACGGACCCCGACACGGGTGAGGAACGTGCCGTCGACCTGCTGAAGGAGACCTTCTGGCGGCCCCCGGTGACGACCGGCCCCGGCCCGGCCCTCTCCCTGGAGGACCTCATCGGCACGAAGGTCCGCGCCGTGACCGACCGGGGTGCCGCGCGCGACCTCGCCGACGTCTATCTGGCCGCGGCCCACTGGAGCTACCCCGACCTTGAGGAACTGGGCCGCCGCCACGCCTGGGACGAGTTCGACCTGGCGGACCTCCAGTCCCGCCTGGAGGCCACGGAGTTGTTGCACGACGGGGAGTTCGTCGTGGGCGGCCTGGACGCGGAGTCGGTTCCCACGATCCGCCGGTGGGCCCGGGCGTGGGCGGACGACATCGCGGAGCGGCTGTTGGAGGAGGAGGCGCTCAGGCCGCCGACGGACGGGGATGAGTGACGGCGCCCTGGAGGAGGGCGGCGAGGCCGGTGGCGGTGACGGTGGATATTCGGCCGTCTTCCGTCCTGAGCCCCCCAGTTCACCTGCGCGAACACCACTCCTCCCCACTCCCCGCCCCTGATAAGATCCGGCCACTTGTGCGAGGGCACGGGCCCTCGTAGGGGAGGGAACCTCACGTGGGCAGACACGCCCTGAGACGGGGCGGGCTGGCCGCCGCCGTCTCCTCACTCGCGGTCGCCGTAGCGGCCGCGTCCGTCGTCGTCCTGTCGGAGGGCGGCGGCTCCGCGGAAGCGGCCGAAGCCGACACCACCGCGATCACGCTGGTCGACCCCAGCACCACCACACCGCGGACCGACCGCCCGTACGTGGCCGGCGACAGCGGCTTCCTGCACCGGCAGACCGGCAGGACCGGAATGCAATGGACCGACTACGCGACGGGTCGGACCGTCACCGTCAAGAAGGCCGACGGCAGCGTCTACGCCCCGTCCTCGACGTGCTACTACATCGACTCCGAGTGCCGTCCGGCCTGGTACGGGTCGGACGGCGACCTGGTCGCCCTGCCGTCGTCGTCGGTGACGTCCTCGACCGTCACCCTCTGGGACCCGGCCACGGCCACGGCCAGGAACCTGAGCTGGCCCGGCTCCACCACGCACGGCTACTACCGGGCCCTGGCCGGGGACACGGTCGTCACCACCTACTCCCTGATCGACAAGGTCGACGGCGAGTGGCACGCCCGCGAGGTGACCGGTGATCCGACGGCCGTGGGGAGCGACGACGTCCTCGCCGCGGACTCCTCGGGCGTGCTCTGGTCGGTCGACACCAGCAGGATCGGCTACATCGACGTCGCCTCGGCCGTGAACACCAATGTGTTCTCCGACGCCACCTACGCCTCGCACTACGTGATGAGCGAGGACCGCGTCGGCTGGTACCAGGAGGGCACCGCCGAGCTGCACCTGAAGTCCCGCGCCGACCTCACCGCCGCCGAGCAGCTCGTCAAGCTGCCCGCGCACCCCGGCGCGCTCGACGGTGACCCGGTCCTGGTCGGCGACTGGCTGCTGCTGCCGCTGTCCTCCCGTGACCTCGGCTCCAAGCTGCTCGCGGTCAGCGTCACCGACCCCTCGGTGCAGCAGACCCTGCTGACGAGCGCCGGCGAGTACGCGCTGGAGACCGCCGACGGCGGCGCCCTCGTCACGGGCGGCGCCGACGCCACCGACTGGTGGGTGCAGCGGGTCAGCCAGGCCGAGGACGGCACGCTGAAGCTGGAGAAGGTCCGGCAGGCCCCGGCGGTGGAGAACGCCAAGACGGGCATCGCGCTCAGCCGCGGCAGCCTGCGCGTCGCCGAGGACGACCCGGCCAGTACCACCACGGACACCACTTCGGTACGCACCCTCACCACCGACGGCTCCACCGCGCTGACGGCGTCCGCCGCCACCGAGAGCGGCTCGATGTACGGGCCGGTCTGCCCGTACGCGGGCACCACCTGCGCGGCGCTGTGGGGGAACCTCTCCGCCGAGGACGTCTACCTGGACACGAACGGCGGCACCGACGAGGGCGAGAGCCTCGGCGACGACCGGCTCAAGGCCATCGGCGGCCACTACCTGGACTTCGGCGGCCAGGGCGGCGCGATCGTGGACGTCTCCGACGACTACGCCGTCTACAACTCCGGCGGCACCACGCCGGCGCAGTACGTGGGCGAGTTCGGCCAGGGCCAGAAGCTGAAGCGGACCGTCCGTGCCGCCGCTCTGAACGGCTCGACCCTCTGGAGCGCCACCACCACCGTCGGCAAGCTCACCTCGTACAGCATCCCGCTGGCGAAGACGCTCTCCACGGTGACCGTGCCGGGCCTGGCCTGTGTGCCGAGCGAACTGCAGGCGGCGGGCCGCTGGGTGTACTGGGCCTGCGGGACGGACTCGGCCGGCGTGTACGACACCAAGGCCGGTACGTCGAAGGCGGTCGCCCCCGGTGACGTGCTGCTCGGCGACGGCTTCACCGTCCGCCACGACCACACCGCCCACACCCTGGTCCTCACCGAGGCGGCCACCGGGAGCACCCGGGTGATCGCCTCCGACCTGGCTGCCAACGGCCTGACGGCGGACCGCCGTTATCGCTGGACGGTCGACGAGTACACCGGACTGGTCGCCTGGTTCGACGACTACGAGCGCACCCACGTCACGACCACCGGCATCGCCCCGTCCGCCGTGACGGCCTTCGAGACGTCGGCCGGCAGCTACGCGGCCCCGAACGTGCCCTTCGAGGCCGACTGGGTGCTGTCCCGCCCGGTCACCTCCTGGTCGCTCACCCTCACCTCCGTGCAGAGCGGCGCGACCGGCAAGGCCACCCGCACGCTCACCGGCGGCGCGACCCCGGACCGGGTGTCGGTGTCCTGGAACGGCAAGACAGCCGACGGGAGTTACTTCCCCAACGGCTGGTTCAAGTGGACGCTGAAGGCGACCGGCCTCGCCGCCGCCACGGAGAACACGGTCACCACCGGCGAGGCCTTCCTCCAGCGCGGAGCGCCGGTCCGCCGCGACTTCGTCAGCCCCGACGGCCCGGACGGCCGCGGCGATCTGCTCACCCTGAACTCCTCCGGTGGCCTGACCTTCCAGAGCGGCACCGGCACCGGCAAGTTCGGCGACAAGTACACCGGCACCGGCTGGGCCACCACCGTCCTGGCCGTCCCCTTCGGCGACCTGAGCGGCGACCGCTGCAACGACGTCCTCGTGCGGTACGGCAGCGGCGCGCTGCGCCTGTACAAGCCGGGCTGCGGTGCCGCGGTCAAGCCGTCGACGTCGTACACGACCCTCGCGACCAGCGGCTGGACGCAGTACAACGTGCTGACCTCGCCGGGTGACGTGAGCGGTGACGGCCGTCCGGACCTGATCGCGCGGAACTCGTCCACCGGAGCGGTCTATCTCTACAAGGGCACGAGCGACGGCAAGCTGGCCGCCCGTGTGAAGCTCTACGACAACTGGAAGGGCTACAAGAAGATCGTCGGCGTCGGTGACATCACCGGCGACGGCAAGCCCGACCTCCTCGCCCAGGACACCGCGAACACCCTGTGGCGCTACAACGGCAAGGGCGACGGCACCTTCGCCGCCCGGGTGAAGCTGTTCGCGAACTGGGGCGGCAGCTACAACGTCGTCGTCGGCGTCGGGGACATCACCGACGACGGCCACCCGGACCTCGTCTCCCGCGACACCAGCGGCAACGTGTGGCGCAACAGCGGTGACGGGAAGGGGTCGTTCGGCTCGCGAACCCAGATCGCGAGCGGGTGGAGCGGCTATAAGTCCCTGACCTGACAGGTCGTTGGTGGAGGGGGGCGGTCCTTCGGGGCCGCCCCCTTCCGCGTTCACGCTCGTGTCGTCGCCGTCTCCGGGAGCGACGGCGCGGCCGTCCGCGTCCGGTGGATGAACGCCACCCCGCACACCGCGAGGACGGAGGCCGCGGAGAGGGTGTACAGGCCCCCGTTGGTGCTGCCGGTGGTGTCCTGGAGATAGCCGAAGAGGGTCGGCGAGACGAAACCGCCGAGGTTCCCTATGGAGTTGACCAGGGCGAGCCCCGGCGCCGCGATCCTCAGGTCGAGCCCCGACTGGGCCATCGGCCAGAACAGCGTGGCCGCGCACTTCCCCCCGACCGCGGCCAGCGTGAGCGCGGCGAGGCCGAACCAGGGGGAGCCGAGGGTGGCCAGGAAGGTGCCGACCGCGGACAGGACGAGGGCGATCGCCAGGTACGGGCGGCGGTCCGGGGCGCGGTCGGTGAAGTGGGCCATCGTGTACATCGCGATCACCGCGCAGATCCATGGCACGGCCGTGAGCAGGCCCACCTGGAAGGGCGACAGCCCGCCGATGTCGTCGACCAGGCTCGGCAGCCAGAAGGTGATCGCGTACCCGGTGAGGGCCATCGCGAAGAACACCGCGGTCAGCAGGGCGACCTGGGGGTGCAGGATCAGCTTCAGGCGGGACGTCCTGGGGGCGCGGTCGCGCGCCTCCTTGTCCCGGGCGACCGCCTCGCTGAGCGCGTCCTTCTCCTCCAGGGTGAGCCAACGGGCGTCCTGGATACGGGAGACGAGGAAGAAGCCGGCGATGAATCCGACCAGGATCGAGAAGGCCCCCTCCAGCGCGAACATCCAGCGCCAGCCGGCGATCCCGCCCGCGCCGTGCAGTTCCAGGAGCGCGCCCGTGATGGGCCCGGTCACGATGTACGCCGTGGCCGAGCCGCCCAGGAAGATGGCGCTCGCCCGGCCCCGGCTGGAGTCGGGCAGCCACTGGGTGAAGTAGAGGAGCACCCCGGGGAAGAAGCCGGCCTCGGCGACGCCGAGCAGGAAGCGCAGGCCGTAGAACATCCACACGTTGTGGATGAAGCACATCGCCACGATCACCGCGCCCCAGGTGATCATGATGCGGGTCAGCCAGACGCGGGCGCCGAACCGCTCCAGGAGCATGTTGCTGGGCACCTCGAACAGTGCGTACCCGATGAAGAACAGCCCCGCGCCGAGGCCGTACGCGGTGGCGCTCACCCCGACGTCGGCCCTGAGCTCGTCCTGGACGAAGCCGACGTTCGTCCGGTCCATCTGGTTGACCAGCAGCATCAGGACGAGGATCGGCAGCATCCTGCGCAGGAACTTGCCGACCGCGCGGCGTTCGGCGTCGGGTATCCCAGACGCCTGGGTGGCTTCCGACATCGTTGTCTCCCCTAGATCGTACACATACATGAACGTGGATCACATAGGCGGGCCCGGGGAACGTTACGGAGGCATCTCTTCAGGGTCAACGGCCTGAACGGATGTCCATACATGTGAATGCGGGGCGGACGTGTTTGCACACATCCGCCCCGCACCTCGTACGTCCGCCGGTCAGGTTCCGGTGTTGGTGGCCTCGGGGTCGACGCCCATCGTGATCGTGGCGACGACGCCCTTGGCGATGTCGTTCTTCTTGTACTTCAGCTTCAGCAGGCCGCCCTCGGTCCCGTTGTCCGGGTAGATGGTGTCCTCGTCGAGCGTGGTGCGGGTGGTGGTGTTGGCGGAGTACGGCTCCACCTCCGCGGACGCCAGCACGGACTCCTCGTCGAAGAAGAACTGACCGGTGTGACAGGTGTTGCCGCCCTCGTACCCCGCGTCCGTCCAGGTGCCGCTCACATGCACCTTGGTGTGGATGTGGACGCAACGGCCCTGGTACCAGCCGGGGAAGATCGTCTTGAACTCCACCACGCCGTTGCGGTCCGTCTTCCAGGTGCCGCGCAGATAGCGCTCGTCGTCCGTCGGCTCCTCGTGGCCGCCACCGCCGCCACCCGGCGCGCCCGAGGGCTCCCCGGACGGGGGCTCGCCCGTCGGCTCACCGGACGGCGGGGTGCCGCCCCCGCCGCTGCCCATGGCCTCGTATCCCGAGTAGACGCCCAGCGCGTTGCAGTGCCAGATGTCGACCGCGGCGTTCCTGATGGGCTTGCACGTCTCGGAGTCGATCACCTTGAGGCGGAGGGTGAGCGGGATGCCCTCCTCGTCCTCGGTCACGTCCTTGCGGAGCTTGTCCGCGTCGATGTAGTAGGGGCCCTCGGTCGTCTCGGAGGTCAGCTGGTAACAGACCTCACCGCTCGACGAGCTGCTCGACGCGGTGGCGGCCGCGGACGCGGAGCCCTTCGTCTCACCTGCGAACGCGCCCGCCGCCAACGTGCCGCCCACACCCACCGCGGCGGCGGCTCCCGCACCGGCGACGACGATCTTGCGACGCGTGAGGTCCCGCTTGTGTTTCGGCCCTTCGGCCGTGTGGTTTCCCGTCATGTGCAGGGAAGCTAGGGACCGCGCCTGTCAGGAGGTTGGGTAAGAGCTGGGTCAGAGCCCTGCATGAGCGCCGTAAACGAAAGTGGCTCGGAACCGACGCCGGTTCCGAGCCACCTACGGCTGCAAAGACCTCGAAGACCTACTTCGGCTGCGGCTTGCGCACCGACAGGTGCAGCTCCTTCAGCCGCGCCTCCTCCAGCTCCGTCGGCGCGCCCATCATCAGGTCCTGGGCGTTGCCGTTGAGCGGGAAGGCGATCGTCTCGCGGATGTTCGGCTCGTCGGCCAGCAGCATGACGATGCGGTCGACGCCGGGGGCGATGCCGCCGTGCGGCGGGGCGCCGAAGCGGAACGCGCGCAGCATGCCGGCGAACTTCTCCTCGACGGTCTCGCGGTCGTAGCCCGCGATCTCGAAGGCCTTGAGCATGATCTCCGGCTCGTGGTTCCGGATCGCGCCGGAGGACAGCTCGACGCCGTTGCAGACGATGTCGTACTGCCAGCCCAGGATGTCCAGCGGGTCCTGGGTCTCCAGGGCCTCCAGACCGCCCTGCGGCATGGAGAACGGGTTGTGCGAGAAGTCGATCGCGCCGGTGTCCTCGTCCTTCTCGTACATCGGGAAGTCGACGATCCAGCAGAACCGGAAGACACCCTCCTCGAAGTGCCCGGCCCGCTTGGCGGCCTCGACCCGCACCGCGCCCATGATCTTCGAGACCTCGTCGAACTCGCCCGCGCCGAAGAACACGGCGTGACCGGCGGCCAGCGAGAGGCGCTTGGTCAGCTCGGCGACGTTCTCCTCGGTGAGGAACTTAGCGATCGGGCCGGAGAGCGAGCCGTCCTCGGCCACGCGGACCCAGGCCAGGCCCTTGGCGCCCTGCGAGACCGCGAAGTCACCGAGCTGGTCGAAGAACTTCCGGGGCTGCGCGGAGACGTCCGGCACCGCCAGCGCACGCACGTGCTTGCCGGCGAACGCCTTGAACTCCGAGCCCTCGAAGATGTCGGTGATGTCGACGAGCTCCAGCTGGGCGCGCAGGTCCGGCTTGTCGGAGCCGTACTTCAGCATCGCCTCACGGAACGGGATCCGCGGGAACGGGGAGGTGACGTGGCGGCCGCCGCCGAACTCCTCGAACAGCTCGGTCATGAGCTGCTCGATCGGCTGGAAGACGTCCTCCTGCTCGACGAAGCTCATCTCGACGTCGAGCTGGTAGAACTCGCCCGGCGAGCGGTCGGCGCGCGCGTCCTCGTCGCGGAAGCAGGGCGCGATCTGGAAGTAGCGGTCGAAGCCGGAGATCATCAGCAGCTGCTTGAACTGCTGCGGCGCCTGCGGCAGGGCGTAGAACTTGCCCGGGTTCAGACGGGAGGGGACGACGAAGTCGCGGGCGCCCTCGGGGGAGGTCGCCGACAGGATCGGCGTCGCCATCTCGTTGAAGCCCAGCGCCGTCATCTTGTGACGAATGGCGCTGATCACCGACGTACGCAGCAGGATGTTGCGGTGCATACGCTCGCGGCGCAGGTCCAGGAAGCGGTACTCCAGGCGCCGCTCCTCGTTGACCCCGTCCTCGGTGTTGATCGTGAAGGGGAGCGGGGCGGCGGCGCCGAGCAGCTCGACCTCGCCGACCTCGACCTCGACCTCACCGGTCGGCAGCTCCGGGTTGATGTTCTCGGTGCCACGGGAGACGACCTTGCCGTCGACGCGGACCGTGGACTCCTTGGTCAGCTTGTCGAGGGCCTCGTACGCGGGCGTGCCGGGACGGGCGACGAGCTGCGTGATGCCGTAGTGATCGCGCAGATCGATGAAGAGGATGCCGCCCAGGTCGCGCCGATTGTGCAGCCAGCCACTCAGTCGGACGTCGGTGCCGACGTCAGAGGAGCGGAGCTCGCCGCAGGTGTGGGACCTGTACCGATGCATCGTCGTTCATCCAGTCTTCGCGGATCGGGGGGGCGTGTTTCACGTGAAACTTCCCCCAAGCCTACCGGGGACCCCAAGATCGGCTCCCCACCATTTGGCCGCGCCCACGGCCCCACCCCGGGCACGTCCCGACCGGGTGCCCCATACAGCTTCGGTGGCAGTCTGCGATCACCTGTTCTTAAAGTAGGGCAATGCGCACTGGTGAGCCCCTGCCCACCGTGGGGGAGGTTCTCGCCGCCCTCGCGACCGGACTGTGGCACTGGAACACCGCCACGGGACTGGTCACAGTCGACGCGGAGGCGGCACGGCTGCTCGGGCTGCCCCCCGAACAGGCCACCCTCAGCCAGGCCCAGGTGCGCTCACGCCTGCACCCGGTCGACTGGAACGAGATCAGCGGGGTGATCCAGCTCGCGGTGGCCGAGGGCACGCTCGGCGAGGCGCGGGTGCGGATCATGGACGAGCGGGGCCGGGTCATCCGGGTCGGCCGCAGCCGCTTCCACGCCTCCTTCGACCGCGAGAAACGGTCGTACGAGGTGACCGGCTCCCTCCAGGAGGTCACCGAACCGACGCCGGGGACCCCTGCCGGGCGTACGGCGGTCACCGGCGACTGGCGGCGCTCACGGGAGGCGTTCCTGCTGGACGCGGGCCGGGCGCTGGCCGAGGCGCGGTCCACGGAGGAGGTGCTGCGGGTCGCGGCGGGCCTGTCGATGCCGGGCTTCTCACCGGACGGCCTCGCGGTGTTCGGCGTCACGGGGGACCGCCTGACGATCATCGGCCACCACGGCCATCAGCCCGGCGACGAGAGCCCCTTCTCGCACATGGCCCTGGACACCGACTACCCGGCCGCCGAGGTGGTCCGCACCGGCCGTGCCGTCTACCTCTCCACGCCCGAGCAGTACAAGGACCGCTACCCCCTCACCTGGCCCCTCGCCGCGCACTTCAACCGGCAGTCCTGGGCGTTCCTGCCGCTGACCGTGGCCGGCCGCACGATGGGCGCCTGGATGGCGGCGTTCACCTATCCGGTCGCGTTCACGCCCGACGAGCGGTCCGTGCTGACGACGGTGGCCCGCATGCTCGCCCAGGCCCTGTCGCGCGCCGAGGCCGCGGAGTCAGCGCGGGAACTCACGGACGGCCTCCAGCGCTCGATGCTGCCCCGGCTGGGCCCCGAGATACCGGGCATGAGGGTCGCCGCACGCTATGTCCCGACCGGCGGCGGGCTCCAGGTCGGCGGCGACTGGTACGACATGATCCCGCTGCCCGGGGGCACCTCCCGGACGAAGTCCGGGCAAGGCCGTTTCGCCCTCGTCATCGGTGACGTCCAGGGCCATGACGTGCGCGCGGCCGGTCTGATGGGCCAGCTCCGGATCGCACTGCGCGCCTACGCCTCCGAGGGGCACCGCCCCGACGCCGTGCTCTCCCGCGCCTCCCGTTTCCTGCACGGGATGACGTTCGGCTCCGTCGACGAGGACCCGTCCGACCTGCGCTTCGCGACCTGCCTCTACGTCGAGGTCGACCCCGCGACCGGCCTGCTGGACATCGCCCGTGCCGGGCACCCCGACCCGGCGATCCGGATGACCGACGGCACGGTGCTGTCCCGCCCGACGGCCGGCGGGCTTCCGCTGGGCATCGACCCGGACGCCGACTACCCGACGACCCGGATCACCCTGGAACCCGGCGAGACCATGCTGATCTGCACGGACGGGCTGATCGAGACCGGCGGCCACGACCTGGAGACCGGCTGGAAGCGCATCCGCGCGATCCTGGAGGACCACGACGGCGACCTGGAGGCACTCGCCGACGCCCTCGTCCAGGCCGTCCACGGCCCGTCCTCCCACCACACCACCGGCCCGCTCGCCGACCGGCGCGAGGACGACATAGCGGTACTGCTGCTGCACCGGGAGGGTGAGGGCTGCGGCTGCGGCGACCCGATCACCGTGCGGCCGACGATCCGGCGGACCATGCTCACGGTCGCGCAGGACGAGCCGGAGCGGGTCGCGGTGGCCCGTCAGCAGCTGCGGGAGCTGCTGCACGACTGGGCCTCCGAGGACCAGGTGGACTCGGCGGTCCTGCTCCTGTCCGAGACGCTCACCAACGTCCTCGTCCACACCGACGCCGACGCCCTGCTCCTCGCCGAGGTGCGGGGTGCCTCGGGGGACCGCCGGATACGCGTCGAGGTGACGGACACCAGCGACGACCTGCCGCACAAGCGTCGGCCCGGGGAACTGGCGTCCTCCGGGCGGGGCCTGATGCTGATCGAGCTGCTGGCCCAGGCGTGGGGCGTGGACCCGCGGGGCGAGGGCAAGAGCATCTGGTTCGAGCTCTACGAGGCGGACGGTGCCGTGGGCTCGGGTGGCTCCGGTGGTTCGGGGGACTCGGAGGGTTCTGAGGGCTCGGGGCCGGCGTAACGCTCCCTCAGTTCGTGGACGACGCCGAAGGCGGCGGCGGTGAGCGGTACGGCGAGGAGCATGCCGAGGACTCCGGCCACGGACGCCCCCGCGGTGATCGCCACCATGACGAGGGCCGGATGCATCTGCACGGTCCGGCTCTGGATCATGGGCGTCAGCACATGCCCTTCCAGGACCTGCACGGCGAGCACGACGGCCAGCACCCACAGCGCGATCACGAACCCCCGGTCGGCGAGCGCGACCAGCACGGCCACCGCTCCCGAGAGGAAGGCGCCGAGGTAGGGGATGTAGGCCCCGACGAAGACGAGCGCGCCGAGCCCGACCGCGCCCGGAACGTCGAGGACCAGCAGCCCGACGGTGATGCAGAGGGCGTCGATGAGGGCGACGAAGGTCGTCCCCCGCATAAACCCCTCCACGGCCCGGAACGCCCGCCGGGCCATGGCCTCCACCACCTCCCCCGCCCCGCCCGGAACGGCGGACCGCAGGGCGTCGGCGGCCTGGTCGGAGTCCCGCAGGAAGAAGAAGACGAGCAGCAGCGCGAGTACGGCCATGGCGATGCTCTCGCCCACGACACTGACCCCGCTGAGGACCCCGGAGGCGGCCGTCCCGCCGAACTTGGTGAGCAACTCCCGGGCGTTGGAGGCGACATCGTCCAGCGAGGTCCCGGCGGCCCCGAAGTGTTCGGCGAGGTCCTCGGCCGCCTGCTTGAGCGCGGTGACGATCTGGTCGCCGGACTCGACGACCGCGGCTGCGACGATGTACACCGCCCCACCGACGACGGCCACCACGGCGACACAGGTCAGCCCGGCGGCGACGGACCGGTTCACCTTGGCCTGCACCAGCCGCCGGTGCAACGGCCCGAGCAGCGCCGTCCCGAGCAGCGCGAGCAGCACGGGCACGACCGCCGTACTGAACTCCACGGCCAGCCGGATCCCGACATAGACGACCCCGGCGACGAGCAACACGACGGCACACCAGGCGGCGAGCCGCCGGACGGGGTCGGGGAGCAGCGGGGTGGGGGCCTGCACGGTTCCAGCGGATCATGCGCGGGGCAGGGCTGTCGTGTGCGGGCGGACCGGGCGGGTGACGGCCGTACTCCGCCGGAATCCAGCGGGGGTGGCAGCGCAGAGGCGGGGCCGGTGAGCTGCTCCACTGCTCACCGGCCCCGCCCTGAGCGGCATCAGCCCTCGGTCGGCCCGCTCTCGCTCATCCCGTGGACGGCCGGGATCGTCCCCAGCCGGCCCTTCTGGAAGTCGTCGAAGGCCTGCTGGAGTTCGTCACGCGTGTTCATGACGAAGGGGCCGTAGTGGGCCATCGGCTCACGGATCGGCTGCCCGCCCAGGAGGACGACCTCCAGGTCCGGCGTGTGGGAGTCCTGCTTCTCGTCGGCGCGGACGGTCAGGGAGCCGCCGTCGCCGAAGACGGCCGTCTGGCCCAGCTCGACCGGGCGGCGTTCCGCACCGACCGTGCCGCGGCCCGCGAGGACGTACGCGAGGCCGTTGAAGTCCTCGCGCCACGGCAGGGTGATCTCCGCGCCCGGGGCGAGGGTCGCGTGGATCATCGTGATCGGGGTGTGGGTGATGCCGGGGCCCTGGTGGCCGTCCAGCTCGCCCGCGATGACACGCAGGAGCGCGCCGCCGTCGGGGGTGGTGAGCAACTGGACGCTGCCGCCCCGGATGTCCTGGTAGCGCGGCGCCATCATCTTGTCCCTGGCCGGGAGGTTCACCCACAGCTGCAGGCCGTGGAAGAGACCGCCGGACATGACGAGGGACTCCGGCGGGGCCTCGATGTGGAGGAGGCCGCTGCCGGCCGTCATCCACTGGGTGTCGCCGTTGGTGATGGTGCCACCGCCGCCGTTGGAGTCCTGGTGGTCGAAGATCCCGTCGATGATGTAGGTGACGGTCTCGAAGCCGCGGTGCGGGTGCCAGGGAGTGCCCTTGGGCTCGCCCGGCGCGTAGTCCACCTCGCCCATCTGGTCCATCATGATGAACGGGTCCAGATAGCGGTAGTTGATCCCGGCGAACGCACGGCGCACCGGGAAGCCCTCGCCCTCGAAACCGCTCGGCGCGGTCGTGACGGCGAGCACGGGACGGGCCACCGCCTCCGCGGGCGCGGCGACACGGGGCAGCGTCAGCGGGTTCTCGACGGTCACTGCAGGCATGTCGGTACCTCCTTGTGCGGCCAGTTTAGTTGAGCATTGAACTTTCTGCCACTCCTAACGCGGAAAGCCCGGAGGCCATTCCCGCCGGGCACAGCCGAAGGCCGACACCCGGGGCGGGTGTCGGCCTTCGTCACAAGGACCCGGTGTTCAGGAGGCGGCTCAGTGTGCCAGGAAGAGCCGGGGCGGCGTGGTCAGACGGCCGGTTCGGGCCGCTTCCCGGCGGTGCGGTCCGCTGCGGGCAGGTGCTCCGCGACCGGGGGCTTGCGCCGGTCGTCCCGCAGCACCAGTGTCGCCAGCAGCGCCGCCGCCAGGACGCCGATCGCGCTGACCGTGAAGGTGGTGGACATCGAGGCGGCGAAGGCCTCGCGGGCCGCCGCGACCAGACCGGCGTCGCCCTCGGCCACCGCCCCGGCGATCGAGTGCTTCGCCTCCTCCGGCGCCCCCTCGGGCATCCGGTCCGCGTAGCCGCTCGACAGCAGCGAGCCCAGGATCGCGATGCCCAGCGCGGTGCCGGCCTGCTGGATGGTGTCGTTCAGGGCCGAGCCGACGCCCGCCTTGTCCTCGGGGATGGTGCCCATCAGCGCGCCCACCGCGGCCGGCATCGCCAGACCCGCGCCGAGGCCGAGGAGACCGAGCGCCACCGCCGGGACCGTGAAGCCGGAGTCCGCCGAGACCGTGGCCATGAGGGCGAAGCAGGCCACCATCACCAGCATCCCCGCGAGGATCACCCACCGGTTGCCGTACCGCGCGGCGAGCTCGACGCCCACGCCGTTGCCGAGCAGGGCGGTGATCGCCAGCGGCCGGAAGGCGAGGCCCGCCTCCAGGGGCGAGTAGCCGAGCACGAACTGCAGGTACTGAGTGAGGACCAGCAGCAGACCGCCGTTGCCGATCTGGACGAGCGCCAGGGAGAGCGAGCCGCCGCTGAAGTTGCGGTGCCTGAACAGGCCCAGCGGGACCATGGGGGACTTGGTGACGTTCTCCCAGATCACGAAGCCGGCCAGGGAGGCGAGCGCCACCACCGGGGTGACCGTGGAGCGGCCGCCCAGCGCACCGTGCTGCGGAAGCTCGATGATCCACCAGACCAGGGCCGTCATCCCGACCGCCGACAGCACCGCGCCCAGCGGGTCCGCCTTCTGCCAGGGCGCCCTGGACTCCGGCATCAGCGTGAGACCGGCGACGACGGCGAGCGCCACGATCGGCACGTTGATGAAGAAGATCGACTGCCAGGAGAAGTGCTCGATCAGGACACCGCCCAGCACCGGGCTGCCGACCAGGCCGAGCATGGACACCGAGCTCCAGGCCGCCATCGCCTTGCCGCGCTCCTCCTCGTCGAAGACGGTGATGAGGATCGACAGGGTGGACGGCATGATCAGCGCCCCGCCGACCCCCATCGCGACCCGTACGGCGATCACCTCGCCGGGGCTGGTGCACCAGGTCGCGGCCAGCGGCCGGCCGCCCAGCAGGCCGCCGCGGGCCACGAGCACCTGGTCGAGGGCTATGCGGACGCCGTCTCGGCGAGCGTGGCCCCCGTGGCCCTGCGCGACGAGAAGTTCGCCTACGGCCTCGACGTGGTCCTCGACGGGCTGGCGCTGCGGCTCAAGGCGTAGGGGACCGGCGCGGGAGCCGAGGCGTGAAGGACCGGCGTGAAGGACCGGCGTGACGGTCCTAGCCGCCGTACATCCGCCGCATCGCGAACTCGACCATCTGCTCCACGGCCTTCGCGTCGAAGACCATGCGGTGCTCGCCCTCCATGTCGAGGACGAAGCCGTAGCCGGTCGGGAGCAGGTCGATCACCTCGGCGCCGGTGATGACGAAGTACTTGGACTCCTTGCCCGCGTACCGGCGCAGCTCCTTCAGCGAGGTGAACATCGGGATCACCGGCTGCTGGGTGTTGTGCAGGGCGAGGAAGCCCGGGTTGTCACCGCGCGGGCAGTAGACCTTCGACGTCGCGAAGACCTGCTGGAAGTCCTCCGCGGCCATCTGCCCGGTGGTGAAGGCCCGCACCGCGTCCGCGAGCGAGGGCGGGGACGGCTCGGGGTAGAGCGGCGGCTGCTGGCCGTACCCGCCTCCACCGCCGGCCATGGGCTGCTGCGGCGGGGCGTACTGCTGCTGTGCACCGACGTTCTGGTCGTAGCCGTACATGGGCGCAAGAGTACCGAGAGCGGCCGGTACGGCGTGGCGGTACGGGTGCCCCGGCAAACCGACAGCGACTCGACAGTGACTTGACAGCCGCCGTGCTGGTTTCCCGCAGCCGCCGCTCATAGCGTCTGTCCCACCGAGGGAGCACCGCAGCCGGCACCGCTCCAGCGAGGGGACAGCCATGCACCGTGACCACGACGACGACGTCCACGAACACGACAGAGGGCTCTCGTACGACCTTCCCGTACTCGCCCGCCGCCGGATGATCCGGCTGATGGCGGGGGCCGGACTGGTGCCGCTGGTGGGATGCAGTGCGGACGAGGACACCTCGGTGTCCTCGTCGGCCACGTCCTCTTCGGCCGCGTCCTCCTCCAAGGGCTCCACCTCCGGAAGCTCTTCCTCCGCGGAGTGCGCGACCATCCCGGAGGAGACCGCCGGCCCCTTCCCCGGCGACGGCTCGAACGGCGTGAACGTCCTGAAGGAGAGCGGGGTCGTCCGCAGCGACATCACCCGGAGCTTCGGCGACTCGGCGGGCGGTACCGCCGAGGGCGTGCCCCTGACGGTCACCCTCACGGTCGTCGACGCCGCCTCCGGCTGCGGGACGCCGAAGAAGGGCGCCGCCGTCTACCTCTGGCACTGCGACCGGGAGGGCGCCTACTCCCTGTACTCCGAGGGCGTCACTGACGAGAACTACCTCCGCGGCGTCCAGGAGACCGACGAGAAGGGCCAGGTCACCTTCAGGAGCGTCTTCCCCGGCTGCTACGAGGGCCGCTGGCCGCACATCCACTTCGAGGTCTACGGCAGCCTCGCCGATGCCACGGCCGCCACTTCCCTCACGAACACCTCGCAGCTCGCGTTCCCGAAGGACGTCTGCGACACGGTGTACGCCTCGGACGGCTACGGCCGGAGCGTGACGAACCTGAGCCGGCTGTCCCTGGAGACGGGCGGCATCTTCAGCGACGGCTACGACCAGCAGATGGCGGTGATGAAGGGCAGCGTGGCCGGCGGCTACACCGCGGACCTGACGGTTCCGGTCTGACGCTCCGGTCTGCCCTCTCCGGTGTGACCTGTCACAGATGACCGTATCGGGGTTGCGTCTTATTACTGACGGGTAGCATCATCGTAGCTACTTGTTGGTACGTGAACTAGCGCGAGGATCAAGTGCCTCGCCGATCCCTCTACGGAGTCATCGCCATGGGGCACTACAAGTCAAATCTCCGCGACATCGAGTTCAACCTCTTCGAAGTACTGGGACGCGACAAGCTGTATGGCACCGGTCCGTTCGAGGAGATGGACACCGAGACCGCGAAAAGCATCCTCGAGGAGCTGACCCGCCTCGCCGAGAACGAGCTGGCGGAGTCCTTCACGGACGCCGACCGCAACCCGCCGGTCTTCGACCCCGAGACGAACACCGCGCCGGTCCCGGCGTCCTTCAAGAAGAGCTACAAGGCCTTCATGAACTCCGAGTACTGGCGGCTCGGCCTGCCCGAGGCCATCGGCGGCACGACGGCTCCGCCGTCCCTGATCTGGGCGTACGCGGAGCTGATCCTCGGCTCGAACCCGGCCGTGTGGATGTACTCCTCCGGCCCGGCGTTCGCCGGGATCCTCTACGACGAGGGCACCGAGGTCCAGAAGAAGATCGCCCAGATAGCGGTCGAGCGGACCTGGGGCTCCACCATGGTGCTGACCGAGCCGGACGCCGGTTCGGACGTGGGCGCCAGCCGCACCAAGGCGGTCCAGCAGGAGGACGGCTCCTGGCACATCGAGGGCGTCAAGCGCTTCATCACGTCCGGTGAGCACGACATGGAGGAGAACATCCTTCACTACGTGCTGGCCCGCCCCGAAGGTGCCGGTCCGGGCACCAAGGGCCTGTCCCTCTTCCTCGTCCCGAAGTACCTCTTCGACTTCGAGACCGGCGAGCTGGGCGAGCGCAACGGCGTCTACGCCACGAACGTCGAGCACAAGATGGGCCTGAAGGCCTCCAACACCTGCGAGATGACCTTCGGCGACCAGCACCCCGCCAAGGGCTGGCTGATCGGCGACAGGCACGACGGCATCCGCCAGATGTTCCGCATCATCGAGTTCGCCCGCATGATGGTCGGCACGAAGGCGATCTCCACGCTGTCGACGGGCTACCTGAACGCGCTGGAGTACGCCAAGGAGCGCGTCCAGGGACCCGACCTGGCCAACTTCATGGACAAGACCGCGCCCAAGGTCACCATCACCCACCACCCGGACGTGCGCCGCTCGCTCATGACGCAGAAGGCGTACGCGGAGGGCATGCGCGCGCTGGTGCTGTACACGGCGTCGGTGCAGGACGCGATCGCGGTGAAGGAGGCGGCCGGCGAGGACGCGAAGAGCGAGCACGCGCTCAACGACCTGCTCCTGCCGATCGTCAAGGGCTACGGCTCCGAGAAGGGCTACGAGCAGCTCGCCCAGTCGCTGCAGACCTTCGGCGGCTCCGGCTTCCTGCAGGAGTACCCGATCGAGCAGTACATCCGCGACGCCAAGATCGACACCCTGTACGAGGGCACGACCGCGATCCAGGGCCAGGACTACTTCTTCCGGAAGATCGTCCGCAACCAGGGCGCCGCGCTGAACTCGCTCGCCGAGGACATCAAGAAGTTCCTGGCGCTCGGCGAGGGCGGCGAGGAGCTGGGCGCGGCCCGCGAGCACCTCGCGAAGGCGGCCGTGGAGCTGGAGGCGATCGTCGGCCTGATGCTGACCGACCTCGCGGCCACCGAGCAGGACGTCAAGAACATCTACAAGGTCGGTCTGAACACCACCCGCCTGCTGCTGGCCTCCGGTGACGTCGTCGTCGGCTACCTGCTGCTCAAGGGCGCCGCGGTCGCCGCCGAGAAGCTTCAGACCGCGTCCGCGAAGGACAAGGCGTTCTACGCGGGCAAGATCGCGGCGGCGAAGTTCTTCGCGGCCAACGTCCTGCCGGGCGTCACCGGCGCCCGCAAGATCGCCGAGGGCATCGACCTGGAGCTGATGGAGCTGGACGAGGCGGCGTTCTAGCCTCCGGTTCCGGCCGCTCCTTCCAGTCCGTTCCAGTCACTCACGGACAATCCGCATCGTCCTTACGAGGGCCCGCTCCTCTTCACCGGGAGCGGGCCCTCGTACGTCGTTAAGGTGAACCCCATGAGCGAACCCCCCCGCTTCGACCGCGGCCACACCGACGACCTCATGTCCTTCCTCGCGGCGAGCCCGTCGCCGTACCACGCCGTGGCGAACACCGCCGAGCGGCTGGAAAAGGCCGGCTTCCGGCAGGTCGCGGAGACGGACGCCTGGGACGGGTCGAGCGGCGGCAAGTACGTGCTGCGCGGTGGCGCGATCGTGGCCTGGTACGTCCCCGAGGGCGCGGCGCCCCACACGCCGTTCCGGATCGTCGGCGCGCACACGGACTCCCCCAACCTGCGGGTGAAGCCGCTGCCGGACACCGGGGCGCACGGCTGGCGGCAGGTGGCCGTGGAGATCTACGGCGGACCGCTGCTCAACTCCTGGCTCGACCGCGACCTGGGCCTGGCGGGCCGGCTGACCCTGCGGGACGGTACGACCCGGCTGGTGAACGTGGACCGTCCGCTGCTGCGCGTCCCCCAACTCGCCATCCACCTGGACCGTTCCGTGTCGGCGGAGGGGCTCAAGCTCGACAAGCAGCGGCATCTGCAGCCCATCTGGGGCCTGGGCAACGATGTGCGGGACGGCGACCTGATCGCCTTCCTGGAGGAGACGGCGGGTCTCGCGGCCGGCGAGGTCACGGGCTGGGACCTGATGACGCACTCCGTGGAACCCCCGGCCTACCTCGGCCGGGACAAGGAACTGGTCGCGGGCCCGCGCATGGACAACCTGCTGTCGGTCCACGCCGGCGCGGCGGCGCTCACCGCGGTGGCGGGCTCGGGCGCCGGACTGCCGTCCATCCCGGTGCTGGCCGCCTTCGACCACGAGGAGAACGGCTCGCAGAGCGACACCGGCGCCGACGGGCCGCTGCTGGGCGGCGTCCTGGAGCGTTCGGTGTTCGCGCGCGGCGGGTCGTACGAGGACAGAGCGCGTGCCTTCGCGGGCACCGTCTGTCTCTCCTCCGACACGGGCCACGCGGTCCACCCCAACTACGCCGAGCGCCACGACCCGACGCACCACCCGCGCGTCAACGGCGGGCCGATCCTGAAGGTCAACGTCAACAACCGCTACGCCACCGACGGTTCGGGCCGGGCGGTCTGGGCGGCGGCCTGCGAGAAGGCCGACGTCCCCTTCCAGTCCTTCGTCTCCAACAACTCGATGCCCTGCGGCACCACGATCGGCCCGATCACCGCGGCCCGGCACGGCATCAAGACCGTCGACATCGGTGTGGCGATCCTGTCGATGCACAGCGCGCGGGAGTTGTGCGGCGCGGACGACCCGCATCTGCTGGCGAACTCGCTGGTGGCGTTCCTGGAGGGGTAGTTCGGGCCGGGTGGGGTACTCGCCTCCGACCGGAACCACCGGACCAGGGAGGCGACACATATGGGCCTCGGCGGATGCATCATCCTCATCGCCGCGGGAGCCATCCTCACGTTCGCGACCGACTGGGACATGGAGGGAGTCAATCTCGACCTGGTCGGCATCATTCTGATGATCGTCGGACTGATCGGCGTCACCACGTTCAGCAGCATCGCCAGGCGCAGGCGCGTGGTGGTGCCGCCGGCGACGCCGGTCGTCGGCGAGGAGACCCACCACCGGCGGGACGGGTACAGCGACGGTTACGGCGTCTGAGTCTCCGCCTCGCTGTCCGCCCCGCCTCCTGCGCCGCCGTCCATCCCGGCGAGCACCAGCGGCAGTCGGTCCGTGCCGGTCCGGGTCAGCCGGACCGGCACGCCCCAGTCCTGCTGGTGGACATGGCAGGCGGGGTATTCGTTGTCCGGGTCGTCGTCGCAGGACGCCGCCATCGCGGACACATGCAGAACGCCCTCGGAGACAGCCGGATCGAGTTCCAGGGTGCGGGAGAGGTCCGTGTCCGCGCCCTCCCCGGCGAGCAGCAGCTCGGGCGGGGCGCAGGAGACCAGGAGACGGGTCGAGGGGCCGTACCGCGTGTCCAGCTTCTGCCCCGCCGGGGCCTGGAAGATCACGTCCAACCGGAGCTTTCCCGGGGCGACTTCGGTGGCGGCGCGCTGGGTGCGATGGGCGACCGCGTCCACCCGCACGGCCTCCTCGGGCAGGCGCAGCCGGGTCAGCCGGTGGCGCGCCGATTCGACCACCACGATGTCGTCCCCGACCAGCACCGCGTCCGACGGCTCCCGCAGATCCGTGGCCAAGGTGGTGACCTCACCGGTCGCGGGGTCGTAGCGACGCAGCGCGTGGATGTACGTGTCGCAGACCGCGACCGAGCCGTCGGGCAGGGCCGTCACCCCCAACGGGTGCTGCAACAGGGCCTGTTCGGCGGCACCGTCACGGTGACCGAAGTCGAAGAGGCCGGTGCCGACGGCGGTGTGGACGGTGCCGTCGCGCTCCACCCGGCGCAGGGCGGACGTCTCGGAGTCGGCCAGCCACAGCCGCTCCCCGTCGGCCGACACCGCGAGCCCGGACGGCTGCGCGAACCATGCCTCGGCGGCCGGGCCGTCGACCAGGCCCTCGTTGGAGGTGCCCGCGGCGACGGAGACGGTGCCCTCGGCCGGGTCGTACGTCCACAGCTGGTGGATGCCGGCCATGGCGATCCAGACCTTGCCCTGCCACCACGCCACGTCCCACGGTGAGGACAGGTTGACCTCGCGCGCGGGACCCGACGTGGGGTCGCCCTGCATCCACTGGTGGCCGGTGCCCGCCAGGGTGGTGGTCCGGCCGCTCTCCGGGTCGAAGCGCCGAAGGGCGTGGCTCACCGTGTCGGCGACGACCACGGAGCCGTCCGGCAGCAGGGCCAGGCCCTGCGGCTCGTTGAACCGCGAGCGGCCCCAGGTGCTGCTGGTCATGCCGCGGCTGCCCTGGCCGATCCGCCGGACGACCGTCTCGCCATCCTCTTCCAGCTCCACCAGTTGATGCCGGGTCGTGTCGCTGACCAGGAAGTTCCCCGAGGGCAGACGCAGCGCCTTGCCCGGGAAGCGCAGCACCGTCGGCTTCGGCTCCGGCGCCACGTACGGCCCGTCGCCGCGCCGCAGGGTGCCCTTGGTTTCGTGCTCGGCCTCCAGCTCGGTCACCAGCCGCTCGATGGCGTGCACATGCCCCTCACCGGCGTGCTGCGCGACGACGTAGCCCTCCGGGTCGACCACGACGAGCGTCGGCCAGGCCCGTACCGCGTACTGCTTCCAGGTGGCGAGCTCGGGGTCGTCGAGGACGGGATGCTCCACGCCGTACCGCTCCACCGCGTCGACGACCGCCTGATGCTCGGCCTCGTGCACGAACTTCGGCGAGTGCACCCCGATGACGACCACGGTGTCCCGGTGCTTCTCCTCCAGCTCTCTGAGCTCGTCGAGGACATGCAGGCAGTTGATGCAGCAGAACGTCCAGAAGTCCAGGATCACGACGCGTCCCCGCAGGTCGGCGAGGCTGTACGGGCGGCCGCCCGTGTTCAGCCAGCCGCCCTTGCCGATCAGCTCGGGGGCACGGACGCGGACGCGACGAGAGGCGGAGCCGTTCATGCCCCAAGGGTGCCACCGGGCACTGACAGTCAGGTCAGTGCGTGCCCGGTGGTCGCGTCCACATGGTCCGGCACCTCGTCGTGGCGGTCGCCGACGGTCAGGGTGCCGGTGGGTTCGAGGACGAGGATGGCGGCGGGGGCGGGGGCGTGGGGCTTGTGTTCGGTGCCGCGGGGGACCGTGAAGACGGAGCCCTTGGGGAGGACGACCGTGCGCTCGCCCGCCGGTTCCCGCAGGGAGATGTGCAGTTCGCCGTCGAGGACCAGGAAGAACTCGTCGGTGTGGTCGTGGACGTGCCAGACGTGGTCGCCGTCGACCTTGGCCACGCGGACGTCGTAGTCGTTGACGGTGGTGACGATGCGGGGACTCCACTGCTCGGTAAAGGAGGCGAGGGCCCGGTCCAGGGAGATGGGTTCTGTCATGTCCGTCATCGTGCGGGGTCTCCGGGCCGTCGTGGAACTGGTAGGAATCGCATATGCCGCAAGGATCCTCGCACCGAGTCGTGCTGATCGTGGACGAGAACTCGAACCCCTTCGAGATGAGCTGTGCCATCGAGGTCTTCGGGCTGCGCCGACCTGAGCTGGGCCGGGAGCTCTACGACTTCGCCCTGTGCGCCGCCGGGCCGCGCACCCGGATGCGGGACGGGTTCTTCACGCTCACCGGCGTCGCCGGGCTGGAGGCGGCGGACGAGGCGGACACGCTGATCGTGCCGAACCGGCCCGACACCGACACCCCACGCTCGCCGCGCGTGCTGGACGCCGTACGACGGGCACACGCGCGTGGCGCCCGGCTCCTCGGCTTCTGCTCGGGCGCGTTCACCATGGCGGAGGCCGGGCTCCTGGACGGGCGGCGGGCGGCCTGCCACTGGATGTGGGCCGACTCCTTCCGGGCCCGCTTCCCGCGCGTCCTGCTGGAGCCGGACGTCCTCTTCGTCGACGACGGGGACATCCTCACCGCGTCCGGCAGCGCCTCGGCGCTCGACCTGGGGCTGCACGTCGTACGACGCGACCATGGTGCCGAGATCGCCAACCACGTCTCCCGGCGGCTCGTCTTCGCAGCCCACCGGGACGGCGGGCAGCGGCAGTTCGTGGAGCGGCCCGTACCGGACGTGCCGGACGAGTCGCTGGCCCCGCTGCTGGCGTGGGCGCAGGAGCGGCTGGGGGAGCCGCTGACGGTGGCGGCCCTGGCGGCGCGGGCGGCGGTGTCACCGGCCACCTTGCACCGCCGCTTCCGGGCGCAGCTGGGGACGACGCCGCTGGCCTGGCTGACGGGGGAGCGGGTGGCCCTCGCGTGCCGGCTGATCGAGCGCGGCGAGGAGCGGCTGGACGTGGTGGCGGCCAGGAGCGGACTCGGCACCGCGGCGAACCTCCGCGCGCGCGTGCGCCGCGAGACGGGTCTCAGTCCGTCGGCCTACAGGCGGCGTTTCGGAGCGGGCGGCGGGGAACGCCTCGTGTCATGAGATTCCTCGTACGCGACCGGCTCCTCGGCTTCGGTGACGACTACTGGATCGAGGACGACCGGGGCAACAAGGTGTTCCTCGTCGACGGCAAGGCGATGCGGCTGCGCGACACCTTCGAGCTGAAGGACACCGAGGGGCGCGTCCTCGTCGACATCCACCAGAAGATGCTCGCCCTGCGCGACACGATGGTGATCGAGCGGGACAGCCAACCGCTCGCCACGATCCGCCGCAAACGGCTGTCCCTGCTGCGCAACCACTACCGGGTGTCCCTGGGGGACGGCAGCACGGAACTCGACGTCAGCGGCAGGATCCTCGACCGGGAGTTCGCCGTCGAGTACGACGGCGAACTGCTGGCCGTGGTCTCCCGCCGGTGGCTGCACGTGCGGGAGACGTACGGCGTGGACGTCGTCCGGGACGACGCGGATCCCGCGCTGCTGATCGCGGTGGCGGTGTGTGTGATCCACCTGGCGGAGAAGGAGCGGAAGGACGACTGACGTCCGGTTTCAGCGGCGCGGCGCCGCCAGCCCGAGCACCCGGTCCTTGAGCGCCGGGAACTGATCCCGTGTCACCGCGACCTTCGCCGGGTCGAACTCCACCGTCAGGACCTGCTCCCCCGCACCGGCCTCGGCCAGCACCTCGCCCCAGGGATCCACCACGATCGAGTGACCGGCCTGTGGAACTCCCGCGTGCGTCCCGGCCGTTCCACAGGCGAGCACGAACGCCTGGTTCTCCACCGCCCGCGCCTGAGCCAGCAGCGTCCAGTGCGCCCGTCGGCGTTCGGGCCAGCCCGCCGGGACGACCAGGGTCTCGGCGCCGGCGTCGACGAGGCCGCGGAACAACTCGGGGAAACGGAGGTCGTAACAGGTGGCCACACCGATCGTGGTCTCGGGCAGACGCGCCGTCACCAGCTCCGCGCCGGCCCCCATCAGCACGGCCTCGCCTTTGTCGAAGCCGAACCGATGGATCTTTCGGTACGCGGCGGCCAGATCACCGGAGGGGGAGAAGACGAGGGACGTGTTGTAGAGGGGACCCTCGGGGTCGCGCTCGGGGATCGATCCCGCGTGCAGCCACACGCCCGCGTCGCTCGCGGCCTTCGCCATCGCCTCGTACGTCGGGCCTTCGAGCGGCTCGGCCTCGCTGCCGAACTCCTCGTAGGCGAAGGCGCCGGTGGTCCACAGCTCGGGCAGGACGACGAGGTCGGCCGACCCGGCCTGTTCCCGTACCAGCGAGGAAACCCTCACCCGACGCGATTCGACCGATTCGCCCTCATTGACGTCGATCTGGAGCAAAGAGGCGCGCACACTACCACCGTCCTGGCATTCGAGCGGTCCACACGGGCTTCCGCACGGGGCCTACGATCGTCACACGAAAGCACTGCCGGGGTGCCTCACAGCAGCGTAACTTAGCGTTTCAAGACACCCGCCGACAGAGCCGCCTCCCACTGGCAACGCCGCCACAAACCGCCCGTGTACCGACCGCCGAGGGGTCCCGTTCCGTGAGTCTGCATCCCACCCTCCAGCCCTACGCCGACGCCTGGACCCACTCGATCGAAGCGATATCCGAGCTGGTGACGCCGCTTGTGGAGGGCGAGTGGAATCGGCGCACACCCTGCCCCGGCTGGTCGGTCCGCGACGTCGTGTCGCATGTCATCGGCCTGGACTGCGAGATGCTCGGCGACCCGCGCCCCATCCACACCCTCCCGCGCGACCTCTTCCACGTCACCAACGACCACCAGCGCTACATGGAGATGCAGGTCGACGTCCGCCGCCACCACACGGCGCCGGAGATGACGTCCGAGCTGGAGTACACGGTCATCCGCCGCAACCGCCAGCTGCGGAACGAGTCCCGCGACCCCGGCACGAAGGTCCGCGGCCCGCTCGGCGCGGAGCTCACCCTCGAAGAGTCGATGCGCACCCACGCGTTCGACGTCTGGGTCCACGAACAGGACCTGCGCACCGCCCTCGGCCGCCCCGGCAACCTCGACTCCCCCGGCGCGCACGTGGCCCGCGACG
The DNA here is from genome assembly GCF_041261225.1 of Streptomyces sp. V4I8. Taxonomy (GTDB): domain Bacteria; phylum Actinomycetota; class Actinomycetes; order Streptomycetales; family Streptomycetaceae; genus Streptomyces. Next base: position 5,330,789 of record NZ_JBGCCN010000001.1, on the reverse strand, counting down.
TCCTGCTCGGCAAGCTGCCCGAGATCGTCGCCACCAGGGCCGATGCCCCCCGCAGCTCGGCGATCGTCCTCGACGTCCACGGCCCGATCGAGTTCCTCCGCACGATCCGCATCGACATCCAGGGCCGCGGCACCCTCGAAACGGCCCCCGCGCTGGGCCCCGCCGCCACCCTCACCCTCGACTGGGAAACCTACGTCCGCCTCGCCTGCGGCCGCGTCACCCCGGAGGCGGCCGCAGACCGCGTAAAGGCGGAGGGCGACACGGATCTGACGGCGGCGATCCTGCGGAACTTCACGGTGACGTCGTAACACCAGGCATCCTCAGCCCGTCAGGCGTTTGAGGACGAGGCCCTTCGGGCCGAAGCGGGGTCTGGGGCGGCAGCCCCAGCGGGGTCGAAGGGGCGAGCCCCTTCCAGAAAGAGACGGGTAGGGGCGGCGGGGGCGAAAACCGCTGTCGCCCACTCCACACCCACAGCTAACGTCCCGCCGTGACCGACTCCCACATGAACACCCCAGCCAGCCACCCGCCCCGCCTGACCCACCTGACCTTCCACGGTCCCCTCTCCGAGGCGCGGGCCCAAAGCCTCGTCCGGCGACTCACCCGGACGAACCCCACCACCGTCCTCGACATCGGCTGCGGCTGGGGCGAGTTGATGCTGCGCATCCTGACCGCGGCCCCCGACGCGAGCGGCACAGGCATCGACCTCAACGCCGACGACCTCGCCCGCGGCCGCCGCAACGCCGAAGCCAGAGGCCTGACGCACCGGGCCGAATTCGTCGAGGAGTCCGCCCTCGCAGCCACCCGCGGCCCCGCCGACCTGGTCCTGTGCGTCGGATCGAGCCAGGCCCTGAGCACCACCGAGCCGCCCGAGCACACCACCGAGGCCCTCCGCGCACTACGCGGCCTCGTCACCGACAACGGCCGCGTACTGCTGGGTGAGGGCTTCTGGCAGCGCACCCCGACCCCCGCCGAACTCAAGGGCATGTGGCCGGAAGCCGCCGTCACCGACCACCACGACCTGGCCACCCTGCTCGACCTCGCGGTAGCCGCCGGTTTCCGCCCGGAGTGGACCGAGACGGCCAACCTCGACGAGTGGGAGGAGTTCGAATCCGCGTACCAGGCGGACGTCGAGGTGTGGCTGGCCCAGCACCCCGGTCACCCGCTGGCCGCCGAGACCCGTGAGCGCCTGGACCGCCACCGCGCCCAGTGGATGAGCTATCGGGGCGTACTTGGACTCGCGTACCTCACACTCGTCCCGGCCCTGTAGTTCCCCGGCCGCCGCAGGCTCACGCGGGAACGTGCACGGTCTCCACCCTGCTGGCCACCAGCCGTTCCCGCTCCCTGCGCGCCGCCCGCTTCCGCAGCCGCAGGATCTGGCTCACACCCAGCGCCTGGAGGACGAAGACCACCGAGAAGGCGACGGCGTAGTCGTCCCCGGTCGCGTCGAGCAGCACCCCGATCGCGAACAGCGTCGTCATCGAGGCCACGAAGCCGCCCATGTTGGTGATCCCGGACGCCGTGCCCTGCCGCTCCGGCGGATTCGCCGGCCGTGCGAAGTCGAAGCCGAGCATGGAGGCCGGACCGCACGCGCCGAGCACCGCGCACAGCACGATCAGCAGCCACATCGGCGCCGTGTCGCCGGGCCAGACCAGCGTCGTCGCCCACAGGAGCGCCGTCGCGCCCACCGTGCCCAGCGCCAGCGGGAGCCGCGCCTCGTGGTGCCGGGCGACGACCTGGCCGTAGACCAGGCCGACGACCATGTTCGACAGGACGACGAGGGTGAGCAGTTCACCGGCCGTGGCCCGGGACAGCCCCTGCGCCTCGACCAGGAACGGCATGCCCCACAGCAGCAGGAACACCATCGCCGGGAACTGGGTCGTGAAATGCACCCACAGCCCGAGCCGCGTGCCCGGTTCCCGCCAGGAGGCGGCGATCTGGCGTCGTACGTACGCCGCGCCCTGGTGCGGAAGCGGGTCCGGCTCGTGCCCCTCGGGGTGGTCCTTCAGGAACAGCAGCAACAGGACGAACACCACGGCACCCGCACCCGCGCTGCCCGCGAACGCCGCCGTCCAGCCCACCCCGTGCAGCAGCCGTGCCAGCACCAGCGTGGAGACGAGGTTGCCCGCCATGCCCGCGAGTCCGGCGAGCTGCGCGATCAGTGGACCGCGCCGGGCCGGGAACCAGCGGCTGCCCAGCCGCAGCACGCTGATGAACGTCATCGCGTCGCCGCAGCCCAGCAGGGCGCGTGAGGCGAGGGCCATGCCGTACGACGGTGAGAAGGCGAAGCCCAGTTGGCCCGCCGTGAACAGCACCACGCCCAGGCCCAGCACCTTCTTGGTGCCGAGGCGGTCGACGAGGAGGCCGACGGGTATCTGCATGCCCGCGTAGACGAGCAGTTGCAGGATCGAGAACGTCGACAGGGCCGAGGCGTTCACGTCGAAGCGGTCCGCGGCGTCGAGGCCGGCGACCCCGAGGGACGTACGGAAGATGACGGCGACGAAGTAGACCGAGACGCCAATGCCCCAGACGGCGACGGCGCGGCGGCCGCCCAGAGGGTCACCCGGCAATGCGGAGGTCCTCATCGCTCCTCACCCCGGGCGAGGTGCGAGAACCAGCCGATGTGCCGGTGGACCAGCCCCACGGCCGCCTCGGCGTCCCCGGAGCGCAGGGCCTGAAGGATCTCGTCGTGCTCGACCAGGGTCTTGGCGATCCGGTCGGGGTGGGAGTGCAGGACGGCGACGCCCATGCGCAGTTGCCGGTCGCGCAGTTGGTCGTACAGCCTCGACAGGATCTCGTTGCCGCCGCTGCGGACGATCTCCGCGTGGAAGCACCGGTCGGTGACGGCCGCTCCGGCGAGATCACCGGCGGCGGCCTGGGCCTTCTGCTGGGCGAGCAGTTGTTCCAGGCGCTCGATGAGGCCGGGGGGCGCGGGGACGGCCTTGCGCGCCGCGTGCTCCTCGACGAGCATCCGCGTCTCGACCACGTCCTTGATCTCCTGCGCGGAGACCGGCAGGACCAGTGCGCCCTTCTTCGGGTAGAGCTTGATCAGCCCCTCGACCTCCAGCCGCAGCAGCGCTTCCCGCACGGGCGTGCGCGAGACGCCGACGGCCTCGGCGAGCTCGCCCTCGGTGAGGAGCGTCCCGCCCTCGTAACGGCGGTCCAGGACACCCTGCTTGACATGGGTGTAGACGCGGTCGGCGGCGGGTGGCTGCTTGAGGGGTGCGGGCGGGGCGGAAGGCATGCCCACAGCATAGATACAACACGTACGCATGGCGGTGGTCATTCCACCATGCGGACCTCACAGCGGAATCTTCCGGCAAAGAAGCAACATCCACCCCAGCCGCTGCACAACCTTCTGTGCTAATTACGTGTCACACACGTGCGGCCCCACTTTCTTTCCCCTCCAATTCGGCCGCACTTTCGGGGCATTCGACGTAATCGGGGTATTTCAGTTGATAACTGCCATCAAGGGCATGCGTGTCCGCAGAGCCGCAGCCGTCGTGCTCACGACCGGCGCGGTCCTCGCCTCCGGTGCCGTCACCGCGGCCCCCGCGCAGGCCGTGACCACGCCCTCGATCACCGCCAAGGGCGGGTTCCTGATGAACAGCGCGACCGGTAAGACGCTGTTCACCAAGTCCGCGGACACCAAGAGGCTCACCGCCTCCACCACCAAGATCATGACCGCCAAGGTCGTGCTCTCGCAGTCGAACCTGAACCTGGACACCAAGGTCACGATAAGGAAGGAGGTCAGCAACTACATCGTCTCCAAGGGCGCCTCGTCGGCCAACCTGATCGTCGGTGACAAGGTCACCGTCCGTCAGCTGCTGTACGGGATGATGCTCAAGTCGGGCTGTGACGCCGCGATGTCCCTCGCCGACAAGTTCGGTACCGGCTCGACGGTCAACGCGCGCGTGAAGTCGTTCATCGGCAAGATGAACACCATGGCCAAGAGCCTGGGCATGACGAACACGCACTTCGACTCGTTCGACGGCATCAGCAACGGCTCCAACTACTCGACGCCGCGCGACCTGACCAAGCTCGCCCGCAGCGCGATGAAGAGCACCACGTTCAAGACCGTCGTGAAGACCAAGGCGTACACGGCGAAGACGATCACGAGCTCCGGCTCCACTCGCACGATGGCGACGTGGAACAACACCAACACCCTGCTCGGCTGGAACGGCACGCTCGGTGTGAAGACGGGCTCCGGAAGCGAGGCCAAGTACTGCCTGGTCTTCGCGGCCACGCTCAACGGGGAGTCGGTGATGGGCACCGTCCTCACCGCCCCCGATGAGGCCAGCCGCACGGCGGACGTGAAGAAGCTCATCAACTACGGCTACGCCAAGATCTGACGCCCGCTGAGGCTCACTGAGCGCTGAGGCCCTCCAAGGCCCGCGCTCGACGAAACGGGGCGGCCACTCGACAGTGGCCGCCCCTTTCGCTCCTCCTTCGGGCTCACGCCCAGGTGATCAGCCGCTTCGGCTGTTCCAGGATCGCCGCCACGTCGGCGAGGACCTTGGAGCCCAGTTCCCCGTCCACCAGCCGGTGGTCGAAGCTGAGCGCCAGCGTCGTGACCTGACGCGGCTTCACCTTGCCCTTGTGGACCCACGGCTGGAGCCTGATGGCGCCGACCGCGAGGATCGCGGACTCGCCGGGGTTGAGGATCGGGGTGCCGGTGTCGACGCCGAAGACGCCGACGTTGGTGATGGTGACCGTGCCGCCCTGCATCGCGGCGGGCGTGGTCCTGCCGTCCCGCGCCGTCGACACCAGCTCGCCGAGCGCCTCGGCCAGCTGCGGAAGCGTCTTGGCGTGGGCGTCCTTGATGTTCGGGACGATCAGGCCGCGCGGCGTCGCCGCCGCGATGCCCAGGTTGACGTAGTGCTTCTGCACGATCTCCTGGTTGGCCTCGTCCCAGGACGCGTTGACGTCCGGGTTCCGCTTGATCGCCACCAGCAGGGCCTTGGAGATCAGCAACAGGGGGTTCACGCGCAGGCCCGCGAACTCCTTGTCCTCCTTGAGCTCCTCGACCAGCTTCATCGTGCGCGTCACGTCCACCGTCACGAACTCCGTGACATGCGGCGCCGTGAACGCCGAGCCGACCATCGCCGCCGCCGTCGCCTTGCGGACGCCCTTCACCGGGATACGGGTCTCGCGGGCCGTGTCGTACGCGGCCACCGGCGCCGGAGCGGCGGCGGGCACGGCGACCGGGGCGGCCTGCGGCACCGGCTCGGCGGCCGGGGCCTGCGGGGCCACCGCCGCGTGGACGTCCTCGCGCGTGATGATGCCGTCGGGGCCGGTCGGGGTGACCGTCGTCAGGTCGACGCCCAGGTCCTTCGCCAGCTTGCGCACCGGAGGCTTCGCCAGCGGCCGGGGAGACGCCACCACCGCGGCGGGGCCCTGGCCGTGGCCGTTCAGCTCGGACTGCAGTGCCTGCGCCGACGCGGAGGGCTCCTGGCGCGGGACCTCGGCCCCCTTGCGCGGGCGGCGCTTCGTCGAGGACGCGGCCACGCCGTAGCCGACCAGCACCGGCTGGCGGCCCTGGGGCTTGGCCTCCTCCGGCTCCGTCTCGGCCGGAGCCGGAACCTGGACCTGAGCCGGCGCCTCGGCGACCGGGGCCGCCCCGCCCGCCAGGTCCACCGCGATGATCGCCGTACCGACGTCCACCGTCGTGCCCTCGGGGAAGCGCAGCTCGCGGACCACCCCGTCGTACGGGATGGGCAGCTCGACGGCCGCCTTGGCCGTCTCGACCTCGCACACCACCTGGCCGTCGGTGACCGTGTCGCCCGGCTGGACGTACCACTTGAGGATCTCGGCCTCGGTGAGTCCCTCGCCCACGTCGGGCATCTTGAACTCGCGCACGGACGCTTCCGTCATCGTCGTCACGACCCTCTCCTCAGTACGCCAGGGCACGGTCGACGGCGTCGAGTACCCGGTCCAGGCCCGGCAGGTACTCCTCCTCCAGACGCGCCGGCGGATACGGGGCGTGATAGCCGCCCACCCGCAGCACCGGGGCCTCCAGGTGGTAGAAGCAGCGCTCCGTGATCCGGGCGGCGATCTCCGCGCCCGAGCCGAAGAACACCGGTGCCTCGTGGACCACGACCAGACGGCGGGTCTTCTCGACGGAGGCCTGGATGGAGTCGAAGTCGATCGGGGAGACCGAGCGCAGGTCCAGGACCTCCAGGTTCCTGCCCTCCTCGGCGGCCGCGTCGGCGACCTCCTGGCAGAGCTTCACCATCGGGCCGTAGGCGGCCAGGGTGAGGTCCGAGCCCTCGCGGACGACCTTCGCCTTGTGCAGCGGGCCCGGGATCGCCTCGGTGTTGACCTCGGCCTTGTCCCAGTAGCGCCGCTTCGGCTCGAAGAAGATCACCGGATCGTCGCTCTGGATGGCCTGCTGCATCATCCAGTACGCGTCCGACGGGTTGGACGGGCTGACGACCTTCAGACCGGCCACGTGCGCGAAGAGCGACTCGGGGGACTCCGAGTGGTGCTCCACCGCGCCGATGCCGCCGCCGTAGGGGATCCGGACGACGACCGGGAGCTTGACCTTGCCCAGCGAGCGGGCGTGCATCTTCGCCAGCTGCGTGACGATCTGGTCGTACGCCGGGAAGACGAAGCCGTCGAACTGGATCTCCACGACGGGCCGGTAGCCGCGCAGGGCGAGACCGATCGCCGTGCCGACGATGCCGGACTCCGCGAGCGGGGTGTCGATGACGCGGCTCTCTCCGAAGTCCTTCTGCAGGCCGTCCGTGACGCGGAAGACGCCGCCGAGCTTGCCGACGTCCTCGCCCATGATGAGGACCTTGGGGTCCGTGTCCAGGGCACGGCGCAGCGACTCGTTGATCGCCTTGGCCAGAGCCAGGTTCTTTACTGTCTCCGCTGCCATGTCAGGCCCCCTCTACGTCCGTGAACGACGCCTGGTAGGCGGCGAACTGGGCGCGCTCCTCGTCGACGAGCGCATGCCCGTCCGCGTACACGTTCTCGAAGATGGCGAAGTGGTCCGGGTCCGGCATGGCGCGGACCGCCTCGCGCACTCGTTTGCCCAACGCCTCGCTCTCGCGCTCCAGTTCCGCGAAAAATCCCTCGTCCGCGTGGTTTGAAGCCTCGAGATAGGCGCGAAGGCGCAGGATCGGGTCCTTCGCCTCCCAGGCCAGACGCTCGTCGTCACCGCGGTAGCGGGTGGGGTCGTCGGAGGTGGTGTGCGCACCCATGCGGTACGTGTACGCCTCGACCAGTGTCGGGCCCTCGCCGCTGCGGGCACGCTCCAGCGCCCACTTCGTCACCGCGAGGCAGGCCAGGACGTCGTTGCCGTCGACCCGGACGCCGGGGAAGCCGTAGCCCTGCGCGCGCTGGTACAGCGGCACCCGGGTCTGCTTCTCGGTCGGCTCGGAGATCGCCCACTGGTTGTTCTGGCAGAAGAACACCACGGGGGCGTTGTAGACCGCGGAGAAGGTGAAGGACTCGGCCACGTCGCCCTGGCTGGAGGCGCCGTCGCCGAAGTAGGCGATCACCGCGCTGTCGGCGCCGTCCTTGGCGATGCCCATGGCGTAGCCGGTGGCGTGCAGCGTCTGGGAGCCGATGACGATCGTGTAGAGCTGGAAGTTGTTGCTGTTGGGGTCCCAGCCGCCGTTGTTCACGCCGCGGAACATGCCGAGCAGGTTGGCCGGGTCGACCCCGCGGCACCAGGCGACGCCGTGCTCGCGGTAGGTCGGGAAGACGTAGTCGTCCTCGCGGGTGGCCCGGCCGGAGCCGATCTGGGCGGCCTCCTGGCCGAGCAGCGACGCCCACAGGCCCAGCTCGCCCTGGCGCTGCAGGGAGGTGGCCTCGGCGTCGAAGCGGCGGGTGAGCACCATGTCGCGGTAGAGACCGCGGAGCTCCTCGGGGGTGATGCCGGCGACGTACTTGTCGTACTCGGCGTTCTTGACGCGCTTGCCCTCGGGCGTCAGCAGCTGCACGAGCTCGGGGTCCGTGCTCGGCGATTTCCTTGCGGTTGTCTTGCCGGCCGTGCTCTTGGTACCGGCGCTGCGTCGCGGCTTTCGCGCGGCAGTGCTCTCCACGGTCACGTGTGCTCCTCCGTCGGTCCGGCTACCCGGGTTCGCCGGGTGCCAGTGCGGCTCACCTGAAGCCCTACGGACGCACAGGGTGGGTGCGGCTCGTGGGGGGACAGGCGTGACAGGTGCCCCGGCGAGCGCCCTGCAATAGGCACGTTACCCAGTGCTCCACATTTCTGTGAAACCCCTCCTGACCTGCGTTTTTGCTTGGATTTCCAAGTAAATCGCGAAAGTCCGGAACAAGTCCTGGTCACAGCCTTGCAGGGGGCCGGAACAACGGCACGTTATATCGGTGACCCAGGTCACGGGAAGAGTGACAGAGGTCGAGGTCACGGAACCGGTGTGAGGCTGATCTCGTCCGCGAAAGCGGATAAATCAGGTTATGGCTGCAGAACGATCCAGCCGTCTGCCGTAAACGGCACGCGCGCGTGGAGCCCGTTTCCGGGCCGCACGCGCGCGTGGGATGGGTTCTCAGCGGAGCCGGGCCGGCAGGCCGGTCAGACGCCTCCGGAGTCGCCCGCCGTTGCCGTCGGCAGGGTCGGCGGGGTGGACGGATCCTCCGTCGGGTCCTCCGTCGGACCCTCCGTCGGATCCTCGGTCGGGTCCTCGGTCGGATCAGCCGTGGTCGGGTCCTCGGTCGGCTCGTATGTGGGATCCTCCGTCGGCTCGTACGTGGGATCCTCCGTCGGCTCGTAGGTCGGGTCGGTGCCCGTGCCGGTGCCGTCGTCCGTGGCTTCCTCGGTCGGATCCTCGGTCGCCTCGTCAGTCGCGTTGCCCTCGTCGGTGGTCTGCGACGTGGTCGGAGTTGGCGTGGTGTCCGTATCACCGCCGCCGCGGCCGCCGCCGTTCTGCAGTGCCAGCGCGACACCGGCCGCGATCGCGATCACCGCGAAAACGGCCAGGATCCACAGCTTGCCGCGGCCGCTGCCCTTGTTGCCGTGGCCCTCGAAGCCGCCGTCGTCCCCGCCGCCGTATCCGGAGGGCAGGATCGGCTGCGGGATCTGGCTCGTGCCGGCGCCCGAGTCGCCGGGGTGGCCCATGACCGTCGTGTGCGCGAAGCCGGACGCGGGGGTGTGCCGGCCCTCGTGCACGGCCACCGGGCCGGTGTTCCAGGTGCCGGTGTGGCCGCCCTGGTCGTACAGCATCTGCAGGCCGTACTGGACGAGGCCGCGCATCTCCTCGGCCGTCTGGAACCGGTCGTCCGGCTCCTTGGCGAGCGAGCGCATGACCAGGCCGTCGAGCTCCGGCGGCACGGCGTCGGAGACCTCGGACGGCGGGGTCGGGATGTCCTGGACGTGCTGGTAGACCACCGACAGCGGGGTCTCGCCGGTGAACGGCGGGCGCAGCGCGAGGAGTTCGTAGAGCAGGCAGCCCGTCGCGTAGAGGTCGGACCGGTGGTCGACCGCCTTGCCGAGCGCCTGCTCGGGCGAGAGGTACTGCGGGGTGCCCATGACCATGCCGGTCTGCGTCATCGTCGACTGCGCGCCGTGCAGGGCGCGGGCGATACCGAAGTCCATCACCTTCACGGCGCCGTTGTGCGTGATGATGACGTTGGCGGGCTTGATGTCGCGGTGCACGATGCCGTGCTGGTGCGAGTAGGCGAGCGCCTCCAGGACCCCGGAGACGATGATCAGGGCCTGCTCGGGGCCGGGTGCCTCGGCGTTGAGCAGGAGGTCGCGGATGGTGCGGCCCTCGACGATCTCCATCACGATGTACGGCACGCTGTGCGCGCCCACGACGTCCTCGCCGGAGTCGTACACGGCGACGATGGCGTGGTGGTTGAGGCCGGCCACCGACTGGGCCTCGCGCGTGAAGCGGGCCTTGGACACCGGGTCCTCGGCGAGGTCGGAGCGCAGCAGTTTGACCGCCACGGTGCGTCCGAGGCGCACGTCCTCGGCCGCGAACACCTCGGCCATGCCGCCCCGGCCGAGTCTGCGGGTCAGCCGATAACGGCCGTCCCCGACAAGCCCGCCATTACCCCACATTTCCGGCGCGTCTGACATACCGCCGCCAGCCGCCTCGGGGTCGGACGGGCCCTGAGCGCGCTGCTGCTGTGCCATCGGTCCTCGCCGTCGTTTCTGCCCGCGGTGCGCGCGGTGTTGTTACGGTCTCCGTCGGCCACGCTACAGCCTCCGCGCAAGCCGCCGGACCGAGACGGCCGCCCCAACCGGAAGGAGGCGGACCGGCCATCAAACCGGCACCCCCTCCACTCGTGCAAATTCTGTGCACCGGCCGTACGACCCTTGTAACGCTTCCGCGACGCTCCCTTCGCGTACGGTCACGGAACGGGCACCGCGCTTGACCTGTCAGTGCCGTGGGGCAGACTTGGCCGGGAATAGCACATTGGATCACTCGGGATCGCCGGTCCACGGCAGTCGCAGCGCCCGAGAGGCTACGGGGGACGCAGAACATGAGCCAGGACGGCGCACAGGGCCGGTACGCGGGGCGGGCGCTGGCCGGCGGCCGCTATCAGCTGCGCGACTTGCTCGGCGAGGGCGGCATGGCCTCGGTGCATCTCGCGTACGACTCCGTCCTCGACCGGCAGGTGGCGGTCAAGACCCTGCACACCGAGCTCGGCCGCGAGCAGGCGTTCCGCGAGCGCTTCCGCCGCGAGGCCCAGGCCGTGGCGAAGCTCACGCACACCAATATCGTCTCGGTCTTCGACACCGGCGAGGACGATGTCGACGGCATGACGACGCCGTACATCGTCATGGAGTACATCGAGGGCCGCCCGCTCAGCTCGGTCTTCGACGCGGATGTACGGCAGTTCGGCGCGATGCCCGCCGACAAGGCGCTGAAGATCACCGCGGATGTGCTGGCGGCGCTGGAGATCAGCCACGAGATGGGCTTGGTCCACCGGGACATCAAGCCGGGCAACGTGATGATGAACAAGCGCGGCGTCGTCAAGGTGATGGACTTCGGCATCGCCCGCGCCATGCAGTCCGGTGTGACGTCCATGACACAGACCGGCATGGTGGTCGGCACCCCGCAGTACCTCTCGCCGGAGCAGGCCCTCGGCCGCGGCGTGGACGCCCGTTCCGACCTCTACTCGGTCGGCATCATGCTGTTCCAACTCGTCACCGGGCGGCTGCCGTTCGACGCGGACTCCCCGCTGGCGATCGCGTACGCGCATGTGCAGGAGGAGCCGGTGGCTCCGTCCTCGGTCAATCGCGCCCTGCCCCCGGCCGTGGACGCGCTGGTCGCCCGTGCCCTGAAGAAGAACCCCAACGAGCGCTTCCCGAGCGCCGAGTCCATGCGCGACGAGTGCCTGCGCGTGGCCGCGTCCTTCCAGGCGGCCCCGCCCAGCATCGTGCCGGGCGCGCAGACGCAGCACGGCCAGGGGGTCGGCGCCTCGGTGTTCCCGCCGGTCGGCCAGACGCCCCCGCCCGCGGGCCTCGTCCAGACGCCGTACCCGCAGACCCCGCAGACCCCGGCCCCGAACCCGTACGGCACCCCACCGCCGTCGATGCCGTCGCCCGCGTACGGCTATCCGCAGCGGCAGCCCGGCTACCAGACGCCGCCGCCCGCCTCGTATTCCCCGCAGCCGGGCCACGCGACGCCGCCGCCGTACAGCATGTCGCCCCAGCAGCGGCCCGGTTCGGGCGGCGGCAAGAGCAACCGGCCGGTGGTCATCGGCTCGATCATCGTGTCCGTCGTCGCGGTGGGCGGCCTGATCGCGGCCCTGACGCTGAACGGCGGCGGCACCGACGACGACAGCGGAGGCGGAAGCGGCGGCTCGACCGCCACGGCTTCCGAGACGACGTCGAAGGCGCCCGGATACCGGGCGGGGGACACAGCGAAGACGGTCGAGACGACCGAGTGCACCGAGCCGCGGGAGTCGCTCCTCGATCCCGACCAGGTGCAGATGCCGGACATGTCGTTCAAGTACTGGCCGTCGGTCGTCAAGTGCCTCGACGCCGCGGGGTGGAAGTACAAGAAGGTCGACGTCGACGAGAACACGTTCGGCGAGGGCACCGTCATGCGGCAGTCGCCCTCGGCGCGTACGGACATGGACCCGGACAACCCGCCCGAGCTGGAGTTCCAGGTCTCCACGGGCAACCCGGAGTGAGCCCGGCGACAGTGATCGCAGCGAACTGACAGGGCCCGGCAGCAGCGGCTGCCGGGCCCTTCGCGTACACGTCGGACGTCTTCTGTCTTACGGGTGTCTTACAGGTACGGCCCGCCCTGGCGGTGTTCGCCACCCTCCTCGTGGCCGCCGATGCCCGGCGGAAGGGCGCGGCGCATCTGCTCCAGCTGGGCGCGCGCGGCCATCTGCTGGGCGAAGAGCGTGGTCTGGATGCCGTGGAAGAGACCCTCCAGCCAGCCGACCAACTGGGCCTGCGCGATCCGCAGTTCCGCGTCGCTCGGCGTCGCCTCGTCCGTGAACGGCAGGGAGAGCCGCTCCAGCTCCTCGACGAGTTCCGGGGCCAGGCCGTCCTCCAGTTCCTTCACGGAGCTGGCGTGGATCTCCTTCAGCCGGACCCGGCTCGCCTCGTCCAGGGGAGCCACGCGCACCTCTTCGAGCAGCTGCTTGATCATGCTGCCGATCCGCATGACCTTCGCCGGCTGCTCGACCTGCTCCGTCACCGGGATCTCGCGGGAGTCCTCGTCTCCGTTGCCGCCGCTGAGCGCCATCCCGTCCTGGCCCACGACCAGGATCTGGGGGTTCTCGGACGACCTTTCGTTCCTCGGCATCTCCATGCCGCCATTCTCTCGCACCCGTACAGCTCATCATCGTGGTGCCCCCTGTGTGGGGTGATCCACCGTTTACGCCGCGGGAGATTCCGTCAGTCGCCCTGTGCCCGGGTCGGCCGCGGCGGGTGGGCTGTTCCGTCGGGGTGCTCATGCACGTCGGGTTCGATCGGGTGGCGGAGTCCGGAATGCCAGGTGTGCCAGGTGCTGTGAGGCTTGTCCCATGACTGCATGGCTGGGGGTCGTACAGGGGTGGCGGGAGCGGCCGCGCGCTGCTCGCGGTGGCCCGCGCGGCCTGTCGACGGGGGCGCTGCGGACGGCGGGGACGCTGGGTGTGCTGGTGGCGGGGCTGGTCATGGGGCCGTACGGGGCGGTCGGGGCCGGGGCGGTCGGGACGGTCGGGGCGACGTACGGCTTCCAGGGGACGCGCGGGCCCGGTGCATCCGGTGTATCCGGGGCTCCCTCCGGCTCACCGGCTGTGTCCCGGACTCCTTCCGCGGCTACGACTCTCCCTACGACTGCCTCTGATGGCTCGGCTGCCGCTGATGGTTCCTCCAGCTCCAGGCCCAGCCTCAGCCCCAGCCCCTCAGCCGAGCCCCGGCCTTCCTCCACGGCTGCCGCGGAGTCCCGGTCCCCTGCCGCCTCCGCTGCCGGGACTGTGGAGTCCGCCAGGCCTGAAAGGCCCGGGGAGCCGGGGAAGCCGGGGAAGTCCAGCAGGGCCGAGGAGCTCCGGCAGTCGAGACAGGCGAAGCACTCCAAGGCGTCGCCCACCTCCAGCGCCCACGGGCCCGCCGCTGCCCGCCCCACCCCCTCCGACGAGCCCTCCCGGGCCGGGAGCCGGGCGGGTGAGGGACGGGAGCGGCCGGGGCGGGAGAAGGGGCCGCTGGAGGACGAGGAAGCGGTGCCGGCGGAGAGGCGGGACCGGGGCGAGGGCGAAAGGGAGGGCGAGGACGACGGAGGCAGTGCCCCGCCCGAGCGTTCGGAGGACACCGACGATGCCGCCGATGCCGCCGGGGAGGCCTCCACGGCCCCCTCCGCCCCGGCGGACCCGCCCGCACGAGAGCCCGTCGCGCATGCCGAGGACCCCACCGAGCCCGTACTGCAGGTCCTGCCGCTCGGGACCGGCCTGGTCCTCATCGGGCTCGGTCTGGGCCTCGCCTTCGTCGGTCTCCGGCTGCGGCGCGGCTAGGGCCGCGTCCGGTGATCGGTCCTACGGCGCCACCAGGAGCACCTTCCCGATGTGACCGCTCTCCTCCAGCACCCGGTGTGCCTCGGCCGCGTCGTTCATCGGGATCTCGCAGTCGACGACCGGGCGGACATGGCCGGCGTCCAGCAGCGGCCACACATGCTCGCGTACGGCCGCGACGATCGCCGCCTTCTCGTCGAGGGGGCGGGCGCGCAGGGAGGTCGCGCTGACGGCGCCGCGCTTGGCCAGGAGCGCGCCGATGTTGAGCTCGCCCTTGACGCCGCCCTGCATGCCGATGATGGCGAGGCGGCCGTTGACGGCGAGGGTCTGGACGTTGCGGTCGAGGTACTTGGCGCCCATGTTGTCGAGGATGACGTCGGCCCCGGCCCCGTCGGTGGCCTTCTTGATCTCGGCGACGAAGTCCTGTTCCCGGTAGTTGACCAGGATGTCGGCGCCCAGCTCGGCGCACCGGTCGAGCTTCTCCTTGCTGCCCGCCGTGACGGCGACCTTGGCGCCGACGGCCTTGGCGAGCTGGATGGCCATGGTGCCGATGCCGCTGGAACCGCCGTGCACGAGCAGGGTCTCGCCGGGGCGCAGATGGGCCACCATGAAGACGTTCGACCAGACCGTGCACACCACTTCGGGCAGGGCGGCGGCCCGGATGAGGCTCACGCCCTTGGGCACGGGCAGCAGTTGGCCGGCCGGTACGGCGACCTTCTCGGCGTAGCCGCCGCCCGAGAGCAGCGCGCACACCTCGTCGCCGACGGCCCAGCCGGAGACGCCGGGGCCGAGTTCGGCGATACGGCCGGAGCACTCCAGGCCGGGGTAGGGGGAGGCGCCCGGGGGCGGGTTGTAGAAGCCCTGCCGCTGCAGGATGTCGGCGCGGTTGACGGCTCCGGCCACCACCTCGACCAGTACCTCGCCCTCACCGGGCACGGGATCGGGGACCTCGTCCCACACCAGCGCCTCGGGCCCACCAGGTTCGGGAATCGTGATCGCATGCATGGGACGGACGCTACTCCCCGGCCCGCCCGCCTCGGCCCCTCGGTCCCTGAGTGGATCCGTGCGAAATTTCCTGTGCGGCGCCGATGAGTTTGCGCGGCCGTAAAGGTCTCCCCATGCGTAGCCCAAGAACGCGGAAGGCCATCGGAAGGACCCCGAAGCATGAGCACGCAGACTACGTCCGGTCTCGCGATCGAGACCGCGGGCCTGGTGAAGACGTTCGGTGAGACACGGGCCGTCGACGGCGTGGACCTCGCGGTTCCGGCCGGCACGGTCTACGGCGTCCTCGGGCCGAACGGCGCCGGCAAGACCACCACAGTGAAGATGCTCGCCACCCTCCTGCGACCCGACGGCGGCGAGGCCCATGTCTTCGGCCACGACGTCGTCCGCGAGGCCGACGAGGTGCGCGGCCGGGTGAGCCTGACCGGCCAGTACGCCTCCGTCGACGAGGACCTGACCGGCACCGAGAACCTGGTCCTGCTGGGCCGGCTCCTCGGACACGGCAAGCACGCCGCCCGCGAGCGGGCCGGGCAGCTCCTGGAGGCCTTCGGACTGTCGGACGCGGCCGGCAAGCAGGTCAAGAACTACTCCGGCGGCATGCGGCGCCGTATCGACATCGCCGCGTCCATCCTCAACACCCCCGACCTGCTGTTCCTCGACGAGCCGACGACCGGCCTGGACCCGCGCAGCCGCAACCAGGTGTGGGACATCGTGCGGGCGGTCGTCGCCCAGGGCACCACCGTGCTGCTGACCACGCAGTACCTGGACGAGGCCGACCAGTTGGCGTCCCGGATCGCCGTCATCGACCGCGGGAAGGTGATCGCCGAGGGGACCAAGGGCGAGCTCAAGGCGTCCGTCGGCGCCGGGTCCGTCCATCTGCGGCTGCGTGACGCGGCGCAGCGGCCGGAGGCCGAGCGGGTGCTGCGGCTGACCCTGGACGCGGATGTGCAGTTGGAGCCCGATCCCGTGGCGCTCACCGCGCGCGTCAGCTCCGGGGCGGCCCATGGCCGGGACGCGGCGGAACAGGCCGCCCGTGCGCTCGCCGAGCTGGCCCGCACCGGCATCACCGTAGACAACTTCTCGCTGGGCCAGCCCAGCCTGGACGAGGTGTTCCTCGCCCTCACCGGCCACGACACGCATGACGCCCACGACCACGACGACACCAACGGCAGCGCCGACCACGGCAGCAAGGACGACAAGGACGAGGTGGCGGCATGAGCACCGCGACGCAGACCGAGAGCAAGGAACTCGCCCCCGTCAGCGCCGAGTCGCTCGCCGCGCTGCTGGTCTCCGGGGAACGACCGCCGCGGCCCAGCGCCTGGTCGGCCTCCATGACCTTCGGCTGGCGGGCGATCCTGAAGATCAAGCATGTACCGGAGCAGCTCTTCGACGTCACCGCGTTCCCGATCATGATGGTGCTGATGTACACGTACCTGTTCGGGGGTGCGCTCGCCGGGTCCCCGAAGGAGTACATCCAGTTCCTGCTGCCGGGCATCCTGGTGATGTCGGTCGTGATGATCACGATGTACACCGGTGTCTCGGTGAACACCGACATCGAGAAGGGCGTCTTCGACCGCTTCCGTTCGCTGCCGATCTGGCGGCCGTCGACCATGGTCGGCTATCTGCTGGGCGACGCCCTGCGCTACACCATCGCGTCCGTCGTGATGCTCACCGTCGGCATCATCCTGGGCTACCGCCCGGACGGCGGGGTCGGCGGAGTGCTCGCCGGGATCGCGCTGCTGGTCGCCTTTTCGTTCGCGTTCTCGTGGATCTGGACGATGTTCGGGCTGATGCTGCGCTCCGAGAAGTCGGTCATGGGCGTCAGCATGATGGTGATCTTCCCGCTCACCTTCCTGTCCAACGTGTTCGTCGACCCGAAGACCATGCCGGGCTGGCTCCAGGCCTTCGTCAACAACAGCCCGATCACCCATCTGTCCTCGGCCGTCCGCGGGGTGATGGCGGGTGACTGGCCGGCGGACGAGATCGCCTGGTCGCTGGGCTGGGCGGGGTTGTTCGTGGCGGTCTTCGGGCCGATCACGATGCGGCTGTACAACCGCAAGTAGCCGGGCCGGGCGTCAGCGGGCGCCTCATCCCCCCGGGGGCGTCATGGGCTTCACCCCCGGGGGCAGCCGCCGTTCATCAGGTGCGACCTGACTGCCCGGCGTCGCCCGCACGATGGTGATGAGCCGGTCCGTCAACTCCAGTGTCCCGACGGCCGGATCGTCGTATCCGAGCACACGGTGCCCGCGCAGGACGCTCACCACCAGGTCGTCCATCTCCCGCGGCTTCCTGCCCACCTCGGCCTTTATGACCGGCCGTTCGACGATGTCGAGCCCGCTGCCCTGCTGGATCAGGTCCTCCAGGACCATGCCGGCGGCGGGGCTGAGCACGGAGAGGCCGAGCAGCCGTCCGGCCGCGCTGGCGCTGGTGATGACCGCGTCGGCGCCGGACTGCTTCAGCAGCGGGGCGTTCTCCTCCTCGCGCACCGCGGCCACGATCTTCGCGCCGCGGTTGAGCTGCCGGGCCGTCAGCGTCACCAGGACGGCGGTGTCGTCCCGCTGGGTCGCGATGATGATCTTCCGTGCCTTGTGCACCTCGGCCCGCTTCAGGACCTCGCTGCGCGTCGCGTCCCCCGTGACCCCGGCGTACCCGTCCGCGACGGCCGCCTCGATCACCTTGGAACTCGGGTCGACCACGATGACCTGGTCCTTCCTCAGGCCCGTCGCACAGACGGTCTGAATCGCCGATCGCCCCTTCGTACCGAAGCCGACGACGACGGTGTGGTCGCGCAAGGTGGACCTCCAGCGGTTCAGACGCCATTCCTCGCGGGTCCGTTCGGTGAGGACCTCGAGCGTGGTGCCGACCAGGATGATCAGGAACAGCACTCGCATGGGCGTGATGACGAAGATGTTGGTGAGCCGGGCGGCGTCACTGACCGGGGTGATGTCGCCGTATCCGGTGGTGGAGAGGCTGACGGTCGCGTAGTAGAACGCGTCGAGGAGGTCGACGGAACCGTCGGAGTTGTCGTTGTAGCCCTCGTGGTCGGCGTAGACGATCAAGGCCGTCACCACGAGCAGGGTCAGGGCCAGCAGAACCCGCCTGGCCACCTGACGGAACGGATGCTCCACGATCTTCTTCGGGAGCTTCACCCGATAGGTCGCGACCCTCTCGTCCGCCTGACGGGCGATCGCGTCCTGGCCCGGAAGTTTCACGTGAAACACACCTCGATGCCGGCCATCGCCCAGGGCAGGTCGAGCAGTTCGGCCTCCTGACCCGCGCGGATGCCGCCCGGCGGTACGACGGCGACGGCATCGGCCGCCGCCATGCCCCGCAGCATGGCCGGACCGTGGTAGTGCAACGGCACGGCATGGTCACCGCGCAGCACGACGGGGATGAGCCGGGTGTCGTACGGATGACCGTGCGCCGCGTCCCTCAGCGGCAGCGTGTAGGGCTCCGGGGCGGGGCGCGCCGCCAGCGTGCGCAGCAGGGGTTCGGCGAGCGTGAGCAGGCCGGAGACGGCGGCCAGGGGATTGCCGGGCAGGCCGACGAGGTGCTGGTTCTCCTTGAGGCGGGCCAGCAGCATGGGGTGGCCGGGCCGCACCTTGACGCTGTCCACCAGGAGTTCGGCGCCGATGCGGCGCAGGGTGGGGTGGACATGGTCGACGGGGCCGGCCGCGGTGCCGCCGGTGGTGACGATGAGGTCGGCGGCGGAGGTGGTGAGGGCCTTGTGCAGGGCCTTGGCGTCGTCGCCGAGTCGGCGTACGGCCGTGACCTCGGCGCCGAGTGCGCGCAGCCAGGGCGGCAGCATCGGGCCGAGGGCGTCACGGATCAGTCCGTCGTGCGGCAGCCCTGAGGTGAGCAACTCGTCACCGAGGACGAGAACTTGGACGCGCGGGCGGGGCACGGCGGTGAGGGCGTCGTATCCGGCGGCGGCCGCCAGGCCGAGCACGGCCGGGGTCACGAGGGTGCCGACGGCGAGCAGATGGTCCCCGCTACGGCACTCCTGGCCGCGTGGGCGGATGTCCTGGCCGGGCTGGATCTCCCGGGTGGCGTGCAACTGGCCCTTGGTGTCGGTGCGGCCGTGCTCGCTGCGCAGGACGGCGGTGGTGTCCGGGGGGATGCGGGCGCCGGTCGCGATACGGACGGCCTCGCCGTCGGTGAGCGGCTCGGGCTCGGCTTGCCCGGCCAGAACGCCTTCCTCCCGTACGGCCCAGGGGCCGGGGCCCGCGATGGCCCAGCCGTCCATGGCCGAGGTGTCGAAGGAGGGCAGGTCGGTGGAGGCGGTGAGAGGGGCTGCCAGGGCGAGGCCGAGGGCGGCGTCGAGGGGGACGGAGACGGGAGCGCGGCCGGCGGCCCGGGTGCCGGTCAGGGCGGCACGGGCGGCGATCTCGCGGGCCTCGGGCCAGGGGGTGGCTCTGTGGTGCCGGTCGGACTTGTGCTGGTCCGACGTGGACCGGTCGGGCTTGTGCCGGTCCGGCGTGTGCCGCTCCGGCTGGTCTGGGCCGGGGGGTGGGGGCACGTGGTCGGCCGGGGTGTGGTGGCCGTTGTCTTCGTTCACGAGGGCGAGCACCTCCTCGACGTCGAAGTCCTCGGCGTCCTCGTCCGCCCGGATACCGCGGGGGGTCATCCGGCGTCCGGACGGCTGTCGGGGGTGGCGTCGGGAGCCGCGTCGGGCTGGGCGGCCGCGGCCTCTTCCGCCCAGCGCAGGGCGAGGGCGGCGGCCTTGCGGGAGGCCTCGGCGACGGCCTCGGGGCCGCCCTGGCCCCCCTTGGCCTGCGCTGCCGCGTACCCGACGAGGAAGGTGGTCAGCGGGGCCGCGGGCCGCGCCACGCCGTGGGCGGCGTCGCGGGCGAGGTCCAGCAGCAATTTGGTGTCGACGTCGAGGTCGAGGCCCAGTTCGTCCTTGACTGCGGAAATCCATTCATCCAACACGTGCCCATGCTCCCTGATGCGTGCCCTGGCGGTGGCGATGTCGTCCCAGGTGTCGCAGTCGAAGGACGCGACGGGGTCGGGGACGCGGGTGAGACCGAGCGCACCGGTCAGTCGGCGCAGGGGGAGGCCGGTGAGGCCGTCGTCCCCTCGGGAGAGTGCGGCCAGTTCACGGCGCAGCACGGGCGCGCGGTACGCGGCGACGAGGGGCTGGTCGCGGCCGTCGGCGTCGGTGAGCAGCGCGCCGTCGGCGCCGCCGGAGCGCAGGGCGGTCAGCAGGCGCCGTACCGTGCCCTCGTCGAGGAACGGCAGGTCGGCCGAGAGGACGACGACGTGGTCCGCCGTGATGTGCCGCAGCCCGGCGTCCAGGGCGGCGAGCGGGCCGCCGCCGGGCGGTTCCTCGCGCGCCCAGGTCACCGGCCGCGCGGTCGGCCGGGGCTCGGCGACGACGACGGTGGTCCGCGCGTCGGCGCAGGCGGCGAGCACCCGGTCGAGCAGCGGGCGCCCGCCGACGCGTACCCCGGGTTTGTCCACACCACCGAGCCGCCGCGCGCCGCCCCCGGCGAGCACGACGGCGTCGTACACGACGTCGTGCCCGGCATCGGCGGCGTCTTGCGCGCCCGTCGGTTCGTACGCGGTCACCCCCCGAGTATGCGTGCCTCCGCGATCACAGGGAACGCAGGGGAAGCAGCGGGACTCGGGGGATCCGTCACAGCGTGCGCAGCAGCACCGCCGGGTGTTCCACGCAGTCCGCCACATAGCGCAGGAAGCCGCCCGCCGTGCCGCCGTCGCAGACCCGGTGGTCGAAGGTGAGCGACAGCTCGACGACCTGCCGCACCGCCAGCTCGCCCTCGTGCACCCAGGGCTTGGGGATGATGCGGCCGACGCCGAGCATCGCGGCCTCGGGGTGGTTGATGATCGGCGTGGAGCCGTCGACGCCGAACACGCCGTAGTTGTTCAACGTGAAGGTCCCGCCGGTGAGTTCCGCGGGTGTGAGGGTGCCCGTGCGGGCCGCCTCGGTGAGCCGGGCGAACTCCGCGGTCAGCGACTCCGCGTCCCGCGCGTGCGCGTCCCTGACGACCGGGACGACGAGTCCCCGGTCGGTCTGCGCGGCGAATCCCAGGTGCACATGGTCGAGCTGGATGACCTCCCTGGCCTCCATGTCGACCGTGGAGTTGAGCTCGGGGAACCGGGCCAGGGCGGCGGTGCAGATACGGGCCAGCAGGGCGAGGAGGGAGATCTTCGGCCCACCGGCGGCGTTCATCGCCGTCCGCGCCCGCATGAGTTCCGTGGCGTCGGCGTCCACCCAGCAGGTGGCGTCCGGGATCTCCCGCCGGCTGCGGGAGAGCTTGTCGGCGACGGCGCCGCGGATGCCCTTGAGGGGGACGCGGAGTCCGGCGGGGGCCGCGGAGGAGCGGGCGGGGGGCTGCGCGGGCGGGACGGCGGCGGCCGGCACCGGCGTCACGGGCGCGTGCGGCGCGGCCGGCGGCTGTGCCGTCCGCCCGTGCGCCTCGGCGGCGCGCAGCGCGTACTCGACGTCGGCCCGCAGGATGAGCCCGTCGGGCCCCGAACCGTGCAGCTCCCGCAGATCCAGGCCGTTCTCACGGGCGAGGCGGCGTACGAGGGGGGAGATGACCGGCACGGGTCCCTCGGCCGGCTCCCGGGTGGCGGCACTGCCGTTGGCGGACGCGGGTTCCGCGGGTTCCGCAGGTGGGGCGGGTGGGGCCGCTGGGGCAGGTGCGGCGGGCACCGGCTCCCCCGGCCGCACCCTCCGGCGCCGTGCCGGTGCCTCGGAGGTGCCGTACCCCACCAGCACGTTCCCGGAGCCCTCGGTCTCGGCGCCGGAGGCGGGCGCCCCGACGGCCACCGTCAGCAGCGGCGCGCCCACGGGAAGCTCCCTGCCCTCCTCGCCGAAACGGGCCGTGACCACGCCCGCGTAGGGGCAGGGGATGTCGACCATCGCCTTGGCCGTCTCGACCTCGACGACCGGCTGGTCGACCGCGACGACGTCACCGACCTCGACCAGCCAGCGCACGATCTCCGCCTCGGTCAGGCCCTCGCCGAGATCCGGCAGCCTGAACTCCAGCACCTGGGCCATCAGCTCTCCGCCTCCCACTGCAGACGCCCCACGGCGTCCAGGATCCGGTCCACGCCGGGCAGGTGGTGACGCTCCAGCATCGGCGGCGGATAAGGGATGTCGAACCCGGCCACGCGCAGCACCGGCGCCTCCAGATGGTGGAAGCAGCGCTCCGTGACCCGGGCCGCGATCTCCCCTCCCGGTCCGCCGAACCCGCCCGACTCGTGTACGACGACCGCTCGCCCGGTCCGCCGTACCGAGGCGCTGACCGTCTCGTCGTCGAACGGCACCAGCGAGCGCAGGTCGACGACTTCCAGGTCCCACCCCTCCTCCCGGGCCGCCTCGGCGGCTTCGAGGCAGACGGGCACGGACGGTCCGTACGTGATGAGCGTGGCGCTCCTCCCCGAGCGCCGCACCACCGCGCGGCCAATCGGTTCAACGCTCGGCGGGTCCTCCGGGTTCCAGGCGTCCTTCGACCAGTACAGACGCTTGGGCTCCAGGAAGACCACCGGGTCGTCGGAGGCGATGGCGGCGCGCAGCAGCCCGTAGGCGTCGGCGACGGTCGCGGGCGTGACGACATGGAGCCCCGGAGTCGCCATGTAGTACGCCTCGGACGAGTCACTGTGGTGCTCCACGCCGCCGATGCCGCCGCCGTAGGGAACGCGGATCGTGATGGGGAGCGGCATCTTGCCGCGGGTGCGGTTGCGCGTGCGGGAGACGTGCGAGATCAGCTGCTCGAACGCCGGGTAGGCGAACGCGTCGAACTGCATCTCCACGACCGGGCGCAGGCCGTACATGGCCATGCCCACCGCCGTGCCCAGAATCCCCGCCTCGGCCAGCGGCGTGTCCGTGCAGCGTTCCTCGCCGAACTCCTTTGCGAGCCCGTCGGTGACCCGGAAGACACCGCCGAGGGTGCCGACATCCTCGCCCATGACGTGCACGGTGGGGTCGGCCGCCATGGCGTCGCGCAATCCGCGCGTGAGGGCCTGCGCCATGGTGGCCGGCTTGACGGCGACGGTGGTCATCGGTGCGACCCTTCCGACTCGGCGTCGAGCTCGGCCCGCAACTGGGCCTGCTGTTCGCGCAGTTGCGGGGTGGGCTCGGTGTACACGTGGGCGAAGAGGTCCATCGGGTCGAGCACCGGGTCCTGGTTCATGCGCTCGCGCAGGTCGGCGGCCATGGTCTCGGCGGCGTCGCGGGCGGCCTGGATGCCGGCCTCGTCGAGGAGGCCGCGCTCGGTCAGCTCGTGCTCCAGGAGGGCGATCGGGTCGTGTCCGCGCCAGGTCTCGACCTCGGAGTCCCCGCGGTAGCGGGTCGCGTCGTCGGCGTTGGTGTGGGCGTCGATGCGGTAGGTGATCGCCTCGATCAGCGTCGGTCCGCCGCCCGCGCGCGCGTGCCGTACGGCGTCGGCGACGACCTCGTGCACGGCGGCCGCGTCGTTGCCGTCGACCAGGCGGCCGGGCATGCCGTACCCGACGGCCTTGTGGGCCAGCGACGGGGCCGCGGTCTGCTTGGCGAGCGGGACGGAGATCGCGAAGCCGTTGTTCTGGACGAGGAAGACGACCGGCGCCTGCCATACGGCGGCGAAGTTCAGCGCCTCGTGGAAGTCGCCCTCGCTGGAGCCGCCGTCGCCGACCATGGCGAGCGCGACCACGTCGTCGCCCTTGAGGCGGGCGGCGTGCGCGAGGCCCACGGCGTGCGGGAGCTGGGTGGCGAGCGGCGTGCACAGGGGGGCCACGCGGTGCTCGTACGGGTCGTAGCCGGTGTGCCAGTCGCCGCGCAGCAGGGTCAGGGCCTGCACGGGGTCCAGACCGCGCGCCACGGCGGCGAGCGTGTCGCGGTAGCTGGGGAAGAGCCAGTCGCGCTCCTGGAGCGCCAGCGCGGCGGCGACCTCGCAGGCCTCCTGACCGGTGCTGGACGGGTACACGGCGAGGCGGCCCTGCTTCGTGAGCGCGGTCGCCTGCGTGTTGTACCGACGGCCCCGCACCAGCTCGGCGTACAGCCGGCGCAGCAGATCCGGGTCGGCCTTCGTGGCCGCCTCGGTGCCGAGGACGCGATAGGGCTCGGCGTCGGGCAGCAGCGGCGCGGGGTCCATACGGGGCTGCCAGGCGGGCGGCGGCGATGGCCGGTACGCGCCCCGCTGCTCCATGACCGTCATGACGGCACCTCCTCGTGGGAGTGGCTACGAGAGGCGCAGCTTCAGTGACGCGCCTCACCTACCGATTGTTCGGTCGCCGGCACATTTTGGCTACAGGCGGCCTCAGGCTGTGGACAAACGGTTCTCCACAGCCTCCAATGAACGCACTACGTCCACGGGAGGAAGGTGGGGGGACATGGCGCCTGAACAAATGGCCGAAAGCCCGGACGGCGGCTCCCCCCTGCCGCCGCCGCGCCCGCTCGACGCCATTGATCAGGACATCCTGCAGATGCTCCAGTCCGACGGCCGCGCGTCGATACGGTCGGTCGCCGAGCGGGTCCATGTCTCCCGTGCCAACGCCTACGCGCGCATCAACCGTCTCGTCGAGGACGGCGTCATCCGCGGGTTCGGCGCCCGCGTCAACCACGAGCGCGCGGGCCACGGAACGTCGGCGTACATCACCCTCAAGATCGTCCAGAACACCTGGCGCACGGTCCGCGAGCAGCTCCGCCTGCTGCCCGGCGCCGCGCACATCGCCCTGGTGGGCGGCGACTTCGACGTACTGCTCCTGGTGCACACACCCGACAACCGCGCCCTGCGCGAGCTGGTCCTCACCCGGCTCCAGGCGATCCCGGAGGTACTCAGCACCCGCACCCTGCTGGTGTTCGAGGAGGAGGACCTGGAGCCGCAGGGCTGACCGGTGCGTCCCGGGGGTCAGCCGGAGGCCATCGCCATGCCCATGAGCACCAGGGACGCAAGGGGAAGGACGGCGCAGGCGAGACCGGCGACGGCGGCGGTGACCCGCAGCATCCGCGCCGACCGGTGACGCGGCAGCGTCCAGGCGATCACGAGCAGGACGAGTCCCCCGTAGACCATCGCGTCGAGGCTGCTGACGTAGCTGTCGAAGCCGAAAATGACGCACTCCCACACGAGGAGCGGCAGCCCGAAGAGCGTGGTCGCGAAAGGCGCCGTCCACCACGTCGGGTCGGGTGCGAGCTCCGCGTCGTTGTCGATCATGCGTCCAGCTCACCAGCCGGGAACGCCCGCGGACATCGCGCGGCGTACTCATCCGTCCACGCGCGCGTACTCAGCAGACGCCGAACGCGAGGGGCGGTCAGTCAGCCTGGCGCAGTCCCCCGAAGACCAGCCGCACCACCGTGTCCGCGACCTCCCGCTCGTTCATGCCGCGACCGTCCGGGCGGTACCACTCCACGATCGAGTTGATCATCCCGAAGACGAGCCGGGTCGCCAGACGCACCTCCACGTCTGCGCGGACCTCCCCGTCCGCGGCGGCCGCCTTGAGCAGTTCGGCGACCTGGTGGTCGAAGTCGCGGCGCCGGTCCAGGGCCCACCGCTCGGTGTCGGTGTTGCCGCGCACGCGCAGCAGCAGCGTCACATAGGGCAGGTCGCCTATGAGCACCTCGACCATGCGCCGGACGACGTATTCCAGCCGGTCGGCGGCGTGCCCCACGCGCGCGTGCTCCTCGTCGAGGATCCCGAAGAGCCCGTCGAGGGCACGGCTGACGGCGCGGCGCAGCAGCTCCTCCTTGCCGGGGACGTGGTGGTAGATCGACGACTTGGAGATGCCGGCCGCTTTGGAGAGGTGCTCCATGGAGGTGCCGTCGTAGCCGCGCTCGTTGAAGACCTGCACCGCGACGGAGAGCAGCGTCTCCGGTGTGTAGGTGTCGCGCTTGGCGGTGGTCATGAGGTGTTGCCCTCCCGCTTGTCGGAGGCGTACGCGTGGCGGTACAGCGCGAGGGACGGCGCGTAGCGCCCGGAGGGGTCGCGCAGGTGCAGGTCGTCGAGGAGGGCGTACGCCCAGTTACGGCCGAGCCTGCGGCTCCACTCGAAGGGGCCGAGCGGGTAGTTCACGCCCAGGCGCATCGCGGTGTCGATGTCCTCCTCGGTGGCCACGCCCTTGGCGACGGCGTCATGCGCCAGGTCGACGATCCGGGCGACCGTGCGAGCGACGATCATGCCGGGGACGTCGCCGATGACGCTGACGTCCTTGCCGAGGGCCTGGAAGAGGCCGGTGGCCTCGGCGAGGGTCTGCTGCGAGGTGTCCTGGGAGGCGGACAGGGCGATCCGGGTGGCCCGCCGGTAGTCGAGGGCGAGGTCGAAGTACACGACGTCCCGGAACTCCACCGAGGTCTGGCCGTCCGCGAGCGCGAGCTGGCCGCCGCTCGGCAGCACCAGCCGGGAGCCGTGGTCCTCGTCCTCCTCGCGCACCGGAATGCCCGCCTCGCGGATCAGCGCGAGCAGCTCGGAGGCCGGGCCCAGGTCACCCTCGGCGACGACGTAGGCGGGCGGCCGGCCCGGCTCCGCGGTGTGCGGCTCGTCGCGCTCGGCGTCCTCTGCGTAGTCGTACCAGCCGTGCCCGCTCTTGCGGCCGAGCCGGCCCGACTCGACCAGGCGCCGCTGGGCGAGCGAGGGCGTGAAGCGCACGTCCTGGAAGAAGGACTGCCACACCGAGTGCGTGACGGACTCGTTGACGTCCTGCCCGATGAGGTCGGTGAGCTCGAACGCGCCCATCTTGAAACCGCCGCACTCGCGCAGGACGGCGTCGATGGTGGCCGGGTCGGCTCCCTGCGCCTCGTGGACGGCGAAGGCCTCGGCGTAGAAGGGCCGGGCGATGCGGTTGACGATGAAGCCGGGGGTGTCGGCGCAGGCGACCGGCGTCTTGCCCCAGGCCCGTGCCGTCTCGTACGCGCGCGTGGCCGACGTGACGTCGCTGGCGAACCCGGAGACGACCTCGACGAGCGGCAGCAGCGGGGCCGGGTTGAAGAAGTGCAGGCCGACGAAGCGGCCCGGGTTGGCGAGGGCGCCGCCGATGGCCGTGACGGACAGCGACGAGGTGTTGGTGGCGAGCAGACAGTCCTCGCCGACGATGCCCTCCAGCTCCCGGAACAGCTCCTGTTTGGCGTCCAGGCGCTCCAGGACGGCCTCGACGACCAGGGCGCAGTCCGCCAGGTCGGCGAGGGACTCGGCGGGCAGCAGCCGGGCGCGGGCGGCGTCGCGGTCGGCGCCGGTGAGACGGTCCTTCTCGACGAGCCGGTCGAGGCGGGCGCCGATCGCGTCGGCCGCGGTCTGGGCGCGCCCTGGAGCGGCGTCGTACAGCCGTACGGGATGGCCCGCGATCAACGCGACCTGGGCGATGCCCTGGCCCATGGTGCCGGTGCCGACAACGGCCACGGGGCTGCTGAGGTCGAGTGCTGTCATGTGCGCGATCCTCCCGCACGGGGTTTTCCACAGATGCGGCGGACCCCCTTGAACCGACCGATCGTTCGGTTACTCTAACTCTGACTGCCTGTTCCTGCCCATGTTTCTGCCCAGGTCATGAGCTCAACGGAGAGCTCTGGAAACGAGGAGTTGGTCCCGCATGGCCGCCGAACTGACCGCCCACGAGCTGATCGCCAAGCACCGGCCCACCCTCGACCAGGCGCTGGAGGCGATCCGCACCCGCGCCTACTGGTCCCCGCACCCCGAGCACCCCAAGGCCTACGGCGAGAACGGCAGCCTGGACGCGGCGGCGGGCAAGGCCGCCTTCGACGCACTGCTGGGCAACCGCCTCGACCTCGGCCAGGCCGGCACGGACGACTGGGTGGGCGGCGAGGTCTCCCCGTACGGCATCGAACTGGGCGTCGAATACCCGCACGCGAACATCGACGAGCTGCTGCCGGCCATGCGCTCGGGCATGCGCGCGTGGCGGGACGCGGGCGCGGAGATCCGCGCGGTGGTCTGCGTGGAGATCCTCAAGCGGATCAGCGACCGGACGCACGAGTTCGCGCACGCAGTCATGCACACCTCCGGCCAGGCCTTCATGATGGCCTTCCAGGCGGGCGGCCCGCACGCGCAGGACCGCGGCCTGGAGGCGGTGGCGTACGCGTACGTCGAGCAGGTCCGCACCCCCGACACGGCGGAGTGGACCAAGCCGCAGGGCAAGCGCGACCCGCTGGCGCTCAACAAGCAGTTCACGCCGGTCCCGCGCGGCATCGCCATGGTCATCGGCTGCAACACCTTCCCGACCTGGAACGGTTACCCGGGTCTGTTCGCGTCCCTGGCCACCGGCAACGCGGTCCTGGTGAAGCCGCATCCGCGCGCGGTGCTGCCGCTCGCGCTGACCGTGCAGGTCTCGCGGCAGGTGCTCACCGAGGCGGGCTTCGACCCGAACCTGGTCGCGCTGGCCGCCGAGCGGCCCGGCGAGGGCATCGCCAAGACCCTGGCGACCCGCCCCGAGATCCGCGTCATCGACTACACCGGCTCGACCGTGTTCGGCGACTGGCTGGAGTCCAACGCCCGCCAGGCGCAGGTCTACACGGAGAAGGCCGGCGTCAACACGGTGATCGTCGACTCGACGGACAACTACAAGGGCATGCTGTCCAACCTGGCCTTCTCCCTGTCCCTGTACAGCGGCCAGATGTGCACCACCCCGCAGAACCTGCTCGTCCCCCGCGACGGCATCCGCACCGACGAGGGCCCCAAGACCTACGACGAGGTCGTCGCCGACCTCGCCCGCTCGGTCGACGGCCTCCTCGGTGACGACGCCCGCGCGAACGCCCTGCTCGGCGCGATCGTCAACCCCGACGTCAAGGCCCGCCTGGAGGCCGCGGCGGGGCTGGGCGAAGTCGCCCTCGCCTCCCGGGAGATCGCCAACCCGGAGTTCCCGGACGCGGTGGTCCGTACGCCGGTGATCGTGAAGCTGGACGGCGCCAAGCCGGACGACGAGGCCGCCTACATGAGCGAGTGCTTCGGGCCGGTCTCCTTCGCCGTCGCGGTCGACTCGGCGACGGACGCGGTGGAGCTGCTGCGGCGGACCGTGCGGGAGAAGGGGGCGATGACCGTCGGGGCGTACACCACCGACGACGAGGTCGAGGGCGCGATCCAGGACGTCTGCCTGGAGGAGGCGGCCCAGCTGTCGCTGAACCTCACGGGCGGGGTGTACGTGAACCAGACGGCCGCGTTCTCCGACTTCCACGGGTCGGGCGGTAACCCGGCGGCCAACTCGGCGCTGTGCGACGGGGCGTTCGTGGCGAACCGGTTCAGGGTGGTCGAGGTGCGTCGGGAGGCCTAGGCCCGCAAAGCGCCCCCGGTGAGACTCCAGTGGTACAGCGTCATCGCCACGCTGGTCGCGAGGTTGTAGCTGGAGACCTGAGGGCGCATCGGCAGGGACACCAAATGGTCGGCACGGGCGCGTAGTTCGGCCGAGAGGCCACTTCGCTCCGACCCGAAGGCGAGGACGGCGTCGTCCGGGAGCTTGGTCCCCCGGATGTCGTCGCCCTCCGGGTCCAGCGCGAAGACCGGCCCGGGCGGCAGCTCGTCCACCCCCAGCCGCTCCACCGCCGTCGCGAAGTGCAGGCCCGCCCCGCCGCGTACGACCGTGGGGTGCCAGGGGTCGAGGGTGCCGGTGGTGACCACGCCGGTCGCCCCGAAGCCGGCGGCCAGGCGGATCACCGCGCCCGCGTTGCCGAGGTTGCGGGGGTGGTCCAGGACCACGACGGGGGCGGTGCGCGGGGTGTGCGCCAGCCTGTCGAGGTTGGCGGCGCGGGGCGGACGTACCGCCAAGGCGGCCACGGCCGTCGGGTGCGGGCGCGGCACGAGCGAGGTGTACGTCGACTCCGGGACCTCGGTCAGGAGCGCGTCCAGGGCGTCCCGTACGTCCGGCGCCAGTTCCTCGGCGAGGGCGAGCGCGGCGTCCCGGTCGACGGCGACCGCCACCGGGATCTCCGCTCCGAAGCGCACGGCGTGCTTGAGGGCGTGGAAGCCGTCCAGCAGCACCGAGGTGTCGGCGAGCCGGTTCCAGGAGGTCACGGTCATGCCGTGAAGCCTACGTGCGCCTGCTCGGGGTTCTCCGGGGTGCGCGGTGCGGGGAGCGCCGCAGGGTCGTCACCGCGCCGCATCAGACGCGACAGACCTCCACGCACGCGTGCCGCCCAGCCGCCCAGGCGGCGCAGGAACGACGTCGGCAGGAAGACCGCGTCCGCCGCGATCATCGCCAGGGAGAAGAACGGCAGTCCGAGGACGACCGCGATCACGGCGTGCTCGGTGATCATCGCCGCGAGCAGGACGTTCTTCACCCGCCGGTTGAACAGCGTGAACGGGAAGGCGACCTGCACGATGACCGTGCCGTAGGTGATGAGCATCACCATCGTGCCGCTCGACGACAGCAGTTCGGCGAGGGCGGGCCAGGGCGAGAAGTAGTCGAGGTGCAGTGGGTAGTGAACGGCGGTGCCGTCCTGCCAGCGGGAGCCCTGGATCTTGTACCAGCCGGCGGTCGCGTAGATCAGACACGCCTCGGCCATGATCACCAGCAGGGCGCCGTTGTGCACGATGTTGCCGACGACATCGAGCAGGACGCGGGGCTCGGGAGTCGCCGCGCGGCGGCCCACGATCCACCACACGGCCTGCGCCAGCCAGACGCCCCACAGGATCACCGGCACCGTCAGGTCGCCGTCGAGGCGGCCCGCCGCGGTCACCGCGACCAGCGCGACCCCGAGCACGCCCCAGAGGGCCGGGCCGACCCGGTCGGGCCGGATCCGCTCGCCACGCGCGCGTGCCTCGCGCGCGAGCCTGGCCCGTCGCTCGTCCAGCGACCAGACCTGGCCGCAACGCGTGAACACGAGGTAGACGCACATCAGGTGCAGCACGTTGTCGCCGCCGTCGCCCATGAAGATGGAGCGGTTCTGCAGCGAGAGCACGCCCACCATGAACAGCACGGACATCGTGCGGGTGCGCCAGCCGAGCAGCAGCAGAACGCTGCTCAGGACGGCGAGGACGTAGACGCTCTCGAACCAGAACTGGCTGCTCGACCAGATCAGGGCGGTGAAGGACCCGTTCGTCCCGATCAGCTGCTGGGCCAGCTCGAAGTCCCAGGGGCCGTCGGGGCCGTACAGCTCCTGGCGGTGGGGGAACTCGCGCAGCAGGAACAGCAGCCAGGTCGCGGTGAAGCCGATGCGGATGACGGCCGTCTGGTAGGGGCCGTGGGCGGACTCGGTGACGCGGGCGATGGCCGCGGAGATCGCGAGGGCGAAGCGGTTCACCGGGCTCCCCCCTCGGTCCCGGCGACGTCCTCCTCGGTCCCGGCGACGGCTTCGACCCTGCCCGCCCTGTCGGTTTTGTCCGCCTCGTCCGCCGGTACCGACCACCAGGGCAGCATCCGGTAGGTGGGCCTGTCCGAGACCTGCTCGTCGCTCCACTTCGGCGGGCCCACATTGGTGGTGCGGGAGCGGACCTGGACGCGTTCGAGGACGCCGCCCTCGCCGGCCGCGGCCGCCCGCTCGAGGCGCAGCTCCACTATGTGCCGCAGATACGTCTCGGACAGGGCGCCGCGCAGGCCCACGGGCCGGTTCTGGGCGTCGTGCGTGGCGGTGAAGAAGTCCCAGGCCCGGCGCAGCTCGTTCTGCTGCGTGTGGCTCGGCAGCAGATTGCCGTCGATGTCCCGGCCGTCCTGGGCCGACAGGTCGTACCAGCCGGTGGTGCGGGTGCCGCCGTCGGCCGTGCCGACCTGGGCGCGGACCTGAACCGCGATGTTCTGCTGCAGCGGGTTGGGGGCGAACAGCTTCCAGTTCTGTTCGAACTCCGGGTATATCCAGTCGTCGATCGCCTTGCCGTGCTGCTTGGTGACCGTGTTCGGCGGGGCGACGTGCAGGAAGACCATGCCTATGTGGACGCAGACGGCTATGGCCACGACCGCGAGGGCGAGCGCGGCGCCGATCTGGTACCGCAGGGAGAGGGCGGCCACACCGGTGCGGGGCTCGGGGGAGGCCAGGGCACCGGGAGCGGGCGGGACCACGACGGCGAACGGGGCGTCCCGCTGCTCCTCTTCCGGCCCGTGGCGGGCGGCCGTGCCTGCGTCATAGGCGTCCATGCTGCCCCGCTCCCTGATTCCGGTTCGTCTTCCCTCAGCGCTCGCACGGGAACGGTACTCAGGCCCACCCGCCGGGCACAGCCCCTGCCGGGCCGCCGTTGCCCACACCTTACGGGGGTCCGACGAGGACCATTCCCTTCTTCTAGAACCTGTTCTATCTTGACGCTCCGTCAGATCGCCGTGCGTGTGGAAGGGCAGGGACCGTGGACTTCACCTTCACCGAGGAGCAGCAGGCGGCGGCCGAGGCGGCGCGCGGGGTGTTCGCCGGGGTCGCGCCGGACGCGGTGCCCTCTCCGGCGCTCACGCCGGGCGCCGTCGCCGACGACTTCGACCGCCCGCTGTGGGGCCGGCTCGCGGACGCCGACCTGCTGAGCCTGCTGCTCGCGGAGGAGCACGGCGGGGCCGGCCTCGACGCCATCGCGCTGTGCCTGGTGCTGCGCGAGTCGGCGAAGGTGCTGGCCCGGGTGCCGCTGCTGGAGAGCAGCGCGGCGACGGCCGCCGTCCAGGCGTACGGCGGGCCCGAGCTGAAGGCGGAGCTGCTGGCGCGGGCGGGGCGCGGTGAGATCGTGCTGACGGTCGCCGCCCACGGCCGCACCGGCCACGACCCGGCCGAGCTCGCCGTGACCGCCCGGCAGGACGGCTCCCGGTGGGTGCTGGACGGGGTGCAGACCGCGGTGCCCTGGGCGTACGACGCCGATCTCGTCGTCGTGCCGGCCCGTACGGCCGCCGACCGGACCGTCCTCG
The DNA here is from genome assembly GCF_041261225.1 of Streptomyces sp. V4I8. GTDB lineage: Bacteria > Actinomycetota > Actinomycetes > Streptomycetales > Streptomycetaceae > Streptomyces. The sequence continues at coordinate 5,298,113 of NZ_JBGCCN010000001.1, read as the reverse complement.
CGCTGGTGCCGTGCGATGCGGAGGGGGTCTCGCTCGCCGAGCAGTTCTCGACCAGCGGGGAGCGGCTGGGGGAGCTGCGGCTGGACTCGGTGGGGCTCGCGGCGCGGGACGTCCTCGACGCCGAGGGCGCCTGGCAGTGGCTGCGGGAGCTACTGGCCACCGGGACGTGTGCCCTGGCGCTCGGGCTGGGTGAGCGGGTACTGCGTATGACCTCGGACTACGCGAGCAAGCGGGAGCAGTTCGGGCACCCCATCGCCACCTTCCAGGCGGTCGCCGTGCAGTCCGCCGACCGCTACATCGACCTGCGCGCGATGGAGGCCACGCTCTGGCAGGCCGCGTGGCGGATCGCCTCGGGGGCGCCGGGGGCCCTGCCCGCCTCGGGAGACGTGGCCGTGGCCAAGATCTGGGCCTCGGAGGGCGTACGACGGGTCGTGCAGACGGCCCAGCATCTGCACGGCGGCTTCGGCGCCGACGTCGACTATCCGCTGCACCGGTACCACGCCTGGGCCAAGCACCTGGAACTGGCGCTCGGCCCGGCGGCGGCCCACGAGGAAGCCCTGGGGGATCTGCTGGCGGCACATCCGCTCGGCTGACCAGCGGACACGTGGTGCCCTACAGCACGAACCCGGGCTGTCCCTCGTCGTTCAGCACGGGACGGCCGGCCGCCGCCCACACCTGCATGCCGCCGTCGACGTTCACGGCGTCGATGCCCTGCTGGACGAGGTACATCGCGACCTGCGCCGAACGCCCGCCGGAACGGCAGATCACATGCACGCGGCCGTCCTGCGGCGCGGCCTCCGTCAGCTCGCCGTACCGGGCGACGAACTCGCTGATCGGGATGTGCAGGGCGCCTTCGGCGTGGCCTGCCTGCCACTCGTCGTCCTCGCGGACGTCCAGGAGGAAGTCGTCGTCCTTGAGGTCGGTGACCTCGACCGTGGGCACGGCAGATCCGAAGTTCATGCCTCCGACGCTACCTGACCGGTGGGGGTGCGTTGGAGGTTCCCCAGGGGGAGGGCCGAGGAGACGGGCGAACGCCCGCCCGCCTGGAGGGTCGGTGCCGGGTCGCGGTCGTCCGCGCCCACGCGGCGCCGGCCGCACACCCGGTACAGCCCCGCACCATCGGGGCGATTCCCGTGCCGCTAGCCGAGCAGCGCGGCGAGTTCCGCTTCGCGTGCCGCGACCTGAGCCAGGAGCTGGTCGGCGATCTCATCGAGAAGGCGGTCGGGGTCGTCCGGCGCGAGGCGGAGCATCGCGCCGATCGCGCCCTCCTCCAGGTCCCTCGCGACCAGCGTGAGCATCTCCTTGCGCTGGGCGAGCCATTCGAGGCGGGCGTAGAGCTCCTCGGCGGGGGTGGGGCCCTGCTCCTTGGGCACCGGTCCTGCCGCCCACTCCTCGGCCAGCTCCCGCAGCAGCGCCTCGTCGCCTCGGGCGTACGCCGCGTTGACCCGGGTGATGAACTCCTCACGCCGGGAGCGCTCGGCCGTTTCCTGGGCGAGATCGGGGTGGGCCTTGCGGGCCAGCTCGCGGTAGAGCTTGCGGGCCTCGTCGCTGGGGCGCACCCGCTGCGGCGGGCGTACCGGCTGCTCCGTGAGCATCGCCGCGGCCTCCGGGGACAGCCCATCGCCGTCCATCCAGCCGTGGAACAGCTCCTCGACGCCGGGCATCGGCAGCACCCGGGCGCGGGCCTCGTCGGCCTTGCGGATGTCCTCGGGGTCACCGGTGCGGGCGGCGGTGGCCTCGGCGATCCGGGCGTCCAGCTCGTCGAGGCGGGCGTACATCGGGCCGAGCTTCTGGTGGTGCAGCCGGGAGAAGTTCTCCACCTCGACGCGGAAGGTCTCCACGGCGATCTCGTACTCGATCAAGGCCTGCTCGGCGGCCCGCACGGCCCGCTCCAGCCGCTCCTCGGGCCGCTCGGCCCCGTCCTCGGCCGTCACCTGCGCCTCACCACCCTGCTCAGCTCCACCGGCGGGCACGTCGGCACCGCCCGGCGTCCCCGCGTCAGCGGGCTCTGCCTGGGACTGCTCAGCTTCCGGCGTCGTCACCCGCCCAGCGTAGGCCACACCCCTGCCCGGACCTCAAGCCTCCGGGCAGTCGGCGGCCACCCAGCTCGCCACGAAATCCCGGCACACCACGACGAGCGTCCCGGGCCGGCAGGCGATCTCATGCGTGCAGCCGTGGGCATGCGGCAGCACCTCATCGAGAATCACCTCTCCCAGAGCGCTCACGCCGCCGTCCCCGGCGGCCATGACGTCCACGGCGCCCGCCTGGAAGTGGGAGACGCCCCTGTAGCGGACGACCAGGTCCTCGTCGTGCTTCCAGCAGTTGTGCCGGAGACGTAGCTCGATCACGTCGTAGGCGCGACGGACCTCGTGTGGTGTCAGGTCCTTCACACAGCGTCTGCCCGAGAAGTCGTAGTGCCCGGGGTCGGTGGCGAACGCGCGTGCCCCGGGCGGCAGTTGCTCCGCCAGCTCGGACAGTCGGGCCAGATAGGCGGCCGGATCGATCACCCCATCGGACCTATCGGACCCATCGGAGTCACCAGACCCAACAGACCTGCCAGACCCGCCAGACCCGCCAGACCCGCCAGACCCGCCAGACCCGCCACCGAGGTCGACGTACTTCACCGAGCCCTCACCACGAGTGCCCCCGTGCCCCTCACACCCCCGCCTCCGCCGCGATCCGGCCCGCCCGGACCGCCGCCACCAGCGCGGTGTGGTCCGCCTCGGTGCGGTCGGCGTAGGTGACGGCGAAGGTGGCGATCGCCTCGTCCAGTTCTTCGTTCTTGCCGCAGTAGCCGGAGACCAGCCGGGGGTCGACGCTGTGGGAGTGGGCGCGGGCCAGGAGGGCGCCGGTCATGCGGGCGTAGTCGTCTATCTGGTCGGCGGCCAGTGCCGCCGGGTCGACACTGCCCTTGCGGTTGCGGAACTGGCGCACCTGGAAGGGGAGTCCGTCGACCGTCGTCCAGCCCAGCAGGACATCGCTGACCACCTGCATGCGCTTCTGGCCGAGGACCACGCGCCTCCCCTCGTGCTCCGCCTCCGGCGCCTCGAAGCCGGCCGTCACCAGGTGCGGGACGAGGGCCGAGGGGCGGGCCTCCTTCACCTGGAGGACCAGTGACTCGCCCCGGTGGTCCAGGAGCAGGACGACGTACGAGCGGGTGCCCACACTGCCCGTCCCCACCACGCGGAAGGCCACGTCGTGCACCGCGTGACGGGAGAGGAGGGGGTGACGGTCCTCGGAGAGCGTGGTCACGTAGCTCTCCAGCGATGCCGCGACCGCCGCGGCCTCGGCGTCCGGCACCCGGCGCAGTACGGGCGGGGCGTCCACGAACCGACGGCCACCGTCCTCGGTCGGCTCCGTCGACTTGGCCGCGAAGCGTCCGCTGGTGTTGGCCCGCGCCTTCTCCGCGACCCGCTCCAGGGTGCCGAGCAGATCATGGGCGTCGGTGTGGGAGACGAGCTCCTCGTCCGCGATCGCGTTCCACGCGTCCAGCACCGGGAGCTTGGCCAGCAGCCGCATGGTGCGCCGGTAGGCACCGACCGTGTCGTGCGCCGCCTTGCGGCACCGGTCCTCGTCCGCGCCGGCCTCGCGGCCCGCGAGTACGAGCGAGGTGGCGAGCCGCTTGAGGTCCCACTCCCAGGGGCCGTACAGCGTCTCGTCGAAGTCGTTCAGATCGATGATCAGGCCGCCGCGCGGATCGCCGTACAGGCCGAAATTGGCCGCGTGCGCGTCGCCGCAGATCTGGGCGCGGATCCGGGTCATGGGGGTGCGGGCGAGGTCGTACGCCATGAGCCCCGCCGAGCCGCGCAGAAACGCGAAGGGTGTCGCCGCCATCCGGCCGACCCTGATCGGTGTGAGCTCGGCAAGCCGGCCGAGGTTGGATTCCTCGACGGCGGCCACGGCGTCGGGGCGGCCGGCGTCCAGATCGAGAAGGGCGTGCTCCCCACGCGGGACCCGGCCACGCAGCGCCTTGCCCTCCTCCTTGGGCGACCCGCCACCGGGCCACTCCGCAAAGCCGCGCACGCGGGGCAGCCGACGCGCCACGGATCCCGACGGCGACTCCGCTGCCACCGCGGCCGCCTCCGCCGCAGCTCCCGCACCGACCTCGGTCATATCGACCGCCTCCCCCGCTCACGCACGACCACCAACACGAACATCAACTCGTGCCGACGTTACAACCGGTGGCCGAAACGCGTCAGACCCTGTGGACAACTCCGCGGGGCCGACGACATGGCTGTGGAAAACCCCGCATCGCCCTGTATCGCCCTGAATCGGTGCGTCGGCAAGCCCGGTCATGGAGAGCCGCACGCAGCCCCGCCCTCAGCAGCCCCCGGCCGCTACGGAGACCCGACCTCAGCAGCCCCCCGACCGCTCCCCATCCCCCAGATACGTCTTCGCCCACCCGCCCAGCTCGGTCAGCGCCGGCTCCAGCGCGGCGCCCGCCTCCGTCAGCCGGTACACCACCCGCAGCGGCGGCCCCTCGTAGACCTCGCGCACCACCAGTCCCGCGGCGGCGAGTTCGGTGAGCCGGTCGGAGAGCATGCGCTCGCTGATGCCGGGGATCGCCCGGCGCAGGGCGACGAAGTACGCCGGTCCTGTGATCAGGACGGAGACGATCGGGCCGGTCCAGCGCTTGCCGAGCAGCTGGAAGACCTGCGTGATCCCGTCGTCGACCCGCTTGCACGCCCCTACGTCGTGGCTCTGCTCACCCGCCATGCCTGTCAGGGTACTGCCTTCTCGTATGGGGATGAAAAAAAGTAAGTGGCTGTGTTATCCATAGTCGAGTACGAATTTTCAGTCCCTGCGGGGCGACAGCTGTCCCGGCCCGCTCCCGTCCCATCTGGAGACCTCATGGCCACGCTCCTGCACATCGACTCCTCGGTCTTTCCGGCCGACGCCTCCTCCTCCCGGGCCGTCACCGACGCCTTCCGCCGCACGTGGCAGGAACAGCACCCGGAGGGCACGGTGATCCACCGCGACCTCGCCACCAACCCCGTGCCGCACATCACCGCCCACGCGCACACCGCCGGCTTCTCCGATCCGGCGACTCACACCCCCGAGCAGGCCGCCGCCTTCGCCGAGCGCGTGCGGCTGATCGAGGAGCTGGAGCGTGCGGACGCGGTGCTGATCGGCGCCCCGATGTACAACCTGACGATCCCGTCGACGCTGAAGGCCTGGCTGGACAACGTGGTCCTGTTCGGCCGCACGGCGGGCGAGGTGCAGTCGGTCAAGGGGACCCCGATCACCGTCGTGGCCAGCCGTGGCGGCGCCTACGGGCCGGGCACTCCGCGCGCGGGCTACGAGTACGTGCAGAACTACCTGTCGGCGGTGCTGGCCGACTTCCTCGGCGCCGACCTCGACTTCATCGTCCCGGAGCTCACGATGGCCGCCGCCGACCCGGGCATGGCCGACCTGGTCCCGCTCTTCGAGGCCTCCCGCGCGCGTGCCCTCGACGAGGCCGCCGCGAAGGCGAAGGAGCTGGCCCAGCGGCACGCGGCGTAACCCCGTCGGCGGGCACACGCGCGTGGCGGGGAGCCGGGCGACGGCTCCGGGCGCCGAGCCTCACCCGGAGTCGCCGACTCCCCGCACCGCCACACCCGTTGAGTGACCCGGCGGATCCCCCGCCGTGTGCTGCCCCATCGCTCCCGGTCCCGTCGAACCCGGTCCCATCGCTCCCGGTCCCATCGCACCCGATCCCGCCGAACCATGCCCGATCGACGGCAGACACAGCGCCACGACCAGCCCCACCACCGCCAGCACGGTGACCCGCACCAGATGCGCGCCCCGGCCTCCGGTCCCTCCCACGGTCACTTCCCCAAGACGCGCGCCCCGCCCCTCACCCATGACCGACCCCCACCAGGCGGCCGACCCGACGAGCGGCCGACACCAGCTCCGTACGCCGGAACCAGGTGGCCAGGACGAGCGGGTAGACCAGGTACCCGAACCGCGTCGCCGGGATCAGGCACATCGCCAGCCCCAACCCGAGCGCCAGCCGGTCCGCGGCCGCGACGACGGTCCTGGGCGGACGTACCGCCAACGACACCGCCACGCCGACGGCGGCGGCCGCGAGGGCGGCCATGGCGAGGACGGAGCCGCCGGGGACGTAGGTGGCCAGCAGGTACCCGGGCAGCGGGCTGGCCGCCGGTGAGCGCACCCCGCCCTGACCGAGCGGGAAGAGCACCACGTGCTCGACGAAGGCGTGCGGGTCGGCCAGGGCCACCGGCACCACGGCCAGCGCGGCCACCAGTACGGCGACGGCACCGGCCCGTACGGCCGCCCGCCGCCCCGCCGTCATCGCGAGCAGCACCAGCCCCACCGGCAGCAACGGCCAGGCCGTCCACTTCAGCGCGGCCGCGGCCCCCATCGCCAGCCCCGCCGCCGTACCGGACCCGCCCCAGCCCGCCAGCGCCAGCCCCAGGCACATCAACCCGATCACCGGCAGGTCGACCCCGCCGACGGCCAGCGGCAACGCCACCGCGGGGAAGGCCGCGAGGACGAGCACGGCCCCCGCTCCCGACTTCCCCGAGCGCCGCGCGGCGACCAGCATGCTCACCAGGAACGCGGCGCAGAACCACACCCGGGCGTCCGCGAGCGGCGTGCCGCCGAACAGCGCGTGGGCTATCCCGAAGAGCGCCATGCCGGGCAGGTACGGGTTGTAGTCGTCGACGCCGGGCGGGTGCGGTACGTACGGGCTTCCGGAGTCCAGCAGCAGGCCGCCCGAGTGCTCGACGACGTGCACCTCCGACTGCGCGGCCCCCACCGCGATCATCAGCGCCAGCGGGACCACGACGGATCCGAGCAGCGCGGCGCCCGCGGCGCGTCCGCTCCAGGCGCGCGGCGCCCGACGGGCGAGCTCCGCCGCGACGGTGTACCCGATGGCGGCGCTCGCGCCCCAGATCCGGTGCGGCGCGAGCGTCGTGAACAGGGCCAGCGACATGGCGAAGACCGCGCATCCGAGCCAGAACAGCACGTCGCGGGGTATACGGGGAGCCGGGCGGGACGGCGTGCGGCGGCCGTCCTGGACGGGCATCCGGCGTGCGGGGGCGAGGACAGGTCCGCCGGGCCTGACCCCGGCGACGAAGGAGGGTGACTCGGGTGGCATCGCTGGGCTCCTGGTGAAGGGGAGCTCCAATCTCGCGCCGAGGCGCCGTCGGCCACCTCGGCCGAACGGTCACCGTTCACAGACCGGGAAGCGAGCCGCTCAGCCGAAAGTCCGACCGCCCCGACCGGGCCGGACGGCCCACCGGCACAATCACCGCATGCATACGATCTCTGTCGTCCTCGTCGCCCTGATGGCGCTGCTGCACGCCTACATCCTGGTCCTGGAGATGTTCCTGTGGCAGCGCGGCCCGGGCCGCCGTTTCTCCGGCGTCGGACTTCCGGCGTCCGGGGACTTCGTGCTTGCTGCGCCGGCTGAGCGAGCCGAAGGAGACCGAGATCACCGACGGCGGGTCCTTCTTCACCCTGCTCGCCTTCCTCAGCCGGCTGCCCGACCCCGGACGGCAGGCGGCCGTACTGCGACGGCGACTGGACTTCCTGACCCGCCCCGCCGGCTTCTTCACCCGGTCCGGCGCCCCGGTGCGGATCAAGGACGAGGAGGACCGCTACCGCCGGGGCATGCTCGTCATGGCCAGAGCGGCCCAGCTGGCGGAACGCGCATGGCTGGAGGAGACGCTTGCCGAACTGCTCACGGCGGAGACGACCGACGATCAACGTCCATGAAGGCGCGGACGGGGCGAGCGGCGCGGAGGGAGTGAGAGAGCCCACACTCCGGCACCCCGCCGAGGATCAGCGAGCACGACTCCGACCGCGTGTAAGCATCATCACACCGGGCCGAAACGGCCCGGGAACGCCGAAACGGGCCCATCGTGATCACGATGAGCCCGTTTCGCAGTGTGCGCGAGGGGGGAGTTGAACCCCCACGCCCTTGCGGGCACTGGAACCTGAATCCAGCGCGTCTGCCTATTCCGCCACCCGCGCATTGGGTGTGTCCTCGGGCTCTTCCCTTGCGGTCCGGCGCCTTCCGACACGCAGAACATTAGCATGCCGTCCAGGGTGGATTCACATCCCTTATCCCCAGGCAGCCGCCGTGCAGCCGCCCACCAGCGCACTCGGCACACCCCGCCCGACGGCGACCGACCCACGGCGCCCTCCGCTCCGTATCAGGGCGTACCTGTTCACGTATCAACCTCGTACCGGTACCACTCATCACCCCAGGAGCCGGTCAGGCTCCACAGTCAGGTGCGGGACACTGGTCTTCGGCCGCCTCTACGATCCATGGCAAGACTGTGCCCCTGAGGAGTTCGAAGGGGAGCTCCACAGGGAACTTCGAGGGCGTCGACACCCGTCGACCGGGCCGACAGGGGGAACCAGCCGATTGACCGGCGCGTGGATACGATCAGTAAGCAGTACCAGGTAAGGCAGTGCCCGCCCGGCGGGATGCAGGACGAAGGCAACGACGGAGGAGGTGCCCCATGGGAGTCCTGAAGAAGTTCGAGCAGCGTCTCGAAGGTCTGGTCAACGGCACCTTCGCCAAGGTGTTCAAGTCCGAGGTCCAGCCCGTGGAGATCGCGGGAGCGCTCCAGCGCGAGTGCGACAACAACGCGACCATCTGGAACCGCGACCGCACGGTCGTCCCCAACGACTTCATCGTGGAGCTCAGCGCGCCGGACCACGAGCGCCTGAGCCCCTACTCCGGCCAGCTCGGCGACGAGCTCGCCGGCATGGTCCGCGACTACGCCAAGCAGCAGCGCTACACCTTCATGGGACCGATCAAGGTCAACCTGGAGAAGGCCGACGACCTCGACACCGGCCTGTACCGCGTGCGCAGCCGTACGCTCGCCGGCTCCGCCGACCAGCAGGGCGGCGGCCGCCAGGCCCCCGCACCCGCCGCCCCGGCCGGGCGGCCCGGTGGCGCCCAGGGCCAGGGCGGCTACGGCTATCCGCCGTCCGCCGCACCCACGGGCGCCCCGCCCATGCCGGCCGCGCCGCCACCCGGCGGCCGCCCCGGCGGTTACGGCTACCCGCAGCCCGCGGGCGGCCAGCGACCCCCCGCCGCACCCGCGGCCGGCGGCCGCACCCGCTACTGGATCGAGATCAACGGCACCCGCCATCAGATCTCCCGCGCCACGCTCGTGCTGGGCCGCAGCACCGACGCCGACGTGCGGATCGACGACCCCGGCGTCTCCCGCCGGCACTGCGAGATCCGGACCGGAACGCCCTCGACGATCCAGGATCTCGGGTCCACCAACGGCATCGTGGTGGACGGGCAGCACACCACCCGCGCTACGCTCCGCGACGGCTCGCGGATCGTCGTGGGCAGCACCACCGTTATCTATAGGCAAGCCGAAGGGTGAAGCGGGGGCAATGTCAGAGCTGACCCTCACGGTCATGCGGCTGGGTTTCCTGGCCGTCCTGTGGCTGTTCGTGATCGTGGCCGTGCAGGTCATCCGCAGCGACCTGTTCGGTACGCGTGTCACGCAGCGCGGAGCGCGCCGCGAGGCCGCCCGGCCGCAGCAGGCCGCACGACAGGCGGCGCCTCCGCAGCAGCGCGGCCAGCAGGGCGGCGGCCGCCAGCGCCGTAACGCCCCCACCAAGCTGGTCGTGTCCGAGGGCACCCTCACCGGCACCACCGTCGCGCTCCAGGGCCAGACCATCACCCTGGGCCGGGCGCACGACAGCACGATCGTGCTGGACGACGACTACGCCTCCAGCCGGCATGCCAGGATCTACCCGGACCGCGACGGCCAGTGGATCGTCGAGGACCTGGGCTCCACCAACGGCACGTACCTCGACCGAACGCGGCTCACGACCCCCACACCTGTTCCGCTGGGCGCGCCGATCCGCATCGGCAAGACCGTCATCGAGCTGCGGAAGTAGTACGACAATGAGCGAGCGGAGCGAGCACGCAGCGGCGGCCCCCACCAGGGGCTCCGGCGCGCTCCCGACCGGAGGGTGGGCACCGTGCGGATGTACCCGGAGCCGACGGGCGAGGTGCGCATGAGTCTGTCACTGCGCTTCGCCGCCGGATCGCACAAAGGCATGATCCGGGAGGGCAACGAGGACTCCGGATACGCCGGACCCCGCCTGCTCGCCATCGCCGACGGCATGGGCGGCGCGGCGGCCGGCGAGGTCGCCTCCTCCGAGGCCATCTCCACCATCGTCGCGCTCGACGACGACGTCCCCGGCTCCGACATCCTCACCTCGCTCGGCACCGCCGTACAGCGCGCCAACGACCAGCTGCGCGCCATGGTCGAGGAAGACCCGCAGCTGGAAGGCATGGGCACCACGCTCACCGCCCTCCTGTGGACCGGACAGCGCCTCGGCCTCGTCCACGTCGGCGACTCACGCGCGTACCTGCTCCGAGACGGCGTCCTCACGCAGATCACCCAGGACCACACCTGGGTGCAGCGCCTCGTCGACGAGGGCCGCATCACCGAAGAGGAAGCCACCACCCACCCCCAACGCTCCCTGCTGATGCGGGCGTTGGGCAGCGGCGACCACGTCGAGCCCGACCTGTCCATCCGCGAGGTCCGCGCCGGCGACCGCTACCTGATCTGCTCCGACGGCCTCTCCGGCGTCGTGTCCCACCAGACCCTTGAGGACACCCTCGCCAGCTACCAGGGCCCCCAGGAGACCGTCCAGGAGCTCATCCAGCTCGCGCTGCGCGGCGGCGGCCCCGACAACATCACCGTGATCATCGCCGACGTCCTCGACCTGGACACCGGCGACACGCTCGCCGGGCAGCTGTCCGACACCCCGGTCGTGGTCGGCGCGGTCGCCGAGAACCAGCAGCACCACCTGCACGACAACGGCATCATGCAGACCCCCGCCGGCCGCGCCTCCGGGCTCGGCCGCCAGGTGCCCGGACAGGGCGGCGGCGGCGAGTTCGGCCCGCCCGGCTCCGGCGACACCACCGGCTACGTCCCGGCAGGCAGCTTCGGCGACTACACCGACGACGACTTCGTCAAGCCCGGCCGCGGCCGCAAGTGGCTGAAGAGATCTTTCTACTCGGCCCTCACGCTCGCCGTCATCGGCGGCGGCCTGTACGGCGGCTGGCGCTGGACCCAGACGCAGTACTACGTGGGCGCCAACAACGAACACGTCGCCCTCTACCGCGGCATCAGCCAGGACCTGGCCTGGGTTTCGTTGTCGAAGGTCGAGAAGGACCACCCCGAGATCGAACTCAAGTACCTGCCGCCCTACCAGCAGAAGCTCGTCGAGGCGACCATCACCGAGGGCGGCCTGAAGGACGCCCAGACGAAGATCGACGAGCTCGCCCTGCAGGCCTCCGCGTGCAAGAAGCGGTCCGAGCAGCAGGCCGCCGAGAGCGACAACAACTCCCGGACCGGCGAGGGCGAGGCCGGAGGCACCACGGGAACCACCCGTACCTCCCTTACGTCCAAGGCGACACCGACGCCGAATCCCTCGGCCTCCAAGCCCTCGACCCCGCCCAACACCACCTCCCCGACACCGACTGCGACGCCAAGCCCCGGCCCCACTCTCTCGGAGGAAGAGCAGAAGGTCGTCTCGAACTGCGGTACGCAGTAGGCAAGCCGTGAGAGGCCCCGTCACACGATGAGCAGTACTACGAACCCGTCGACGCACCACACGTCCACGATCGGCGCCATCGGCGCGCCGAGCAGGCGCAATACCGAGCTCGCGCTGCTGTTGTTCGCGGTCGTCATTCCGGTATTCGCCTACGCCAACGTGGGGTTGGCGATCCATGACGAGGTGCCCACCGGGCTGCTCGGCTACGGCCTGGGCCTCGGCCTGCTGGCCGGCGTGGGCCATCTCGCCGTACGGAAGTTCGCGCCCTACGCGGACCCGCTGCTGCTGCCCCTGGCGACACTGCTGAACGGACTGGGGCTGGTGGCCATCTGGCGGCTGGACCAGTCGAAGCTGCTGCAGCAGATCGGGCAGGCCGGCGGCAAGGCGACCAACCAGCTGATCTACACGGCCATGGGCATCGCCCTCTTCATCGCCGTGCTGATCTTCCTCAAGGACCACCGCACGCTGCAGCGCTACACCTACATCTCCATGGCAGGCGCGCTGTTCCTGCTGCTGCTCCCGCTCGTCCCCGGCCTCGGCGCCGACATCACCTACGGCGCCAAGATCTGGATCCAGGTCGGCAGCTTCACCATCCAGCCCGGCGAGTTCGCCAAGATCGTGCTGGCGATCTTCTTCGCCGGCTACCTCATGGTCAAGCGCGACGCCCTCGCCCTGGCCAGCCGCCGCTTCATGGGCCTGTACCTGCCGCGCGGCCGCGACCTCGGCCCGATCGTCGTCGTCTGGATGATCTCGATCCTCATCCTGGTCTTCGAGACCGACCTCGGTACGTCGCTGCTGTTCTTCGGAATGTTCGTCATCATGCTGTACGTCGCCACCGAGCGGACCAGCTGGATCGTCTTCGGCCTGCTGATGTCCGCGGCCGGCGCCGTCGGCGTCGCCAGCTTCGAACCGCACGTCCAGACGCGTGTCCAGGCCTGGCTCGACCCGATGCGCGAGTACACCCTCAGCCGCACCCCCAACGGCGACGGCATGGTCCACTCCGAGCAGGCCATGCAGGCCCTGTGGGCCTTCGGCTCCGGCGGCACCCTCGGCACCGGCTGGGGCCAGGGCCACTCCGAACTCATCCGCTTCGCCGCCAACTCCGACTTCATCCTCGCCACCTTCGGCGAGGAACTGGGCCTGGCCGGCATCATGGCGATCCTGCTGATCTACGGCCTGATCGTGGAGCGCGGCGTGCGCACCGCCCTCGCCGCCCGCGACCCCTTCGGCAAGCTGCTCGCCGTCGGCCTCTCCGGCGCCTTCGCCCTCCAGGTCTTCGTCGTCGCCGGCGGCGTCATGGGCCTCATCCCGCTGACCGGTATGACGATGCCGTTCCTGGCATACGGCGGTTCCTCCGTCATCGCCAACTGGGCGCTCATCGGCGTACTCATCCGCATCAGCGACACCGCCCGCCGCCCGGCGCCCGCCCCCGCCCCCAACCCCGACGCCGAGATGACCCAGGTGGTCCGCCCGTCATGAACAAGCCCCTGCGCCGGATCGCGATCTTCTGCGGCCTTCTCGTCCTCGCCCTGCTCATCCGCGACAACTGGCTCCAGTACGTCAAGGCCGACGCCTTGCGGGAGGACCCCGACAACCGCCGGGTCCTCATCGCCCGCTACGCCACCCCCCGCGGCGACATAATCGTCGGCGGCAACCCGATCACCGGGCACACCGAGACCACGTCGGGCGACTTCAAGTTCAAGCGGACGTACAAGAACGGCGCCATGTGGGCACCCGTCACCGGCTTCGTCTCGCAGGCCTACGGCGCCAACCAGCTGGAGTCCATCCAGGACGGCATCCTCAGCGGCACCGACGACCGGCTCTTCTTCCGCAACACCCTCGACATGATCACGGGTAAGGAGAAGGAGGGCGGCAATGTCGTCACGACCCTCAACGCCGCCGCGCAGAAGGCCGCGTACAACGGCCTGAAGAACCAGGGCGGCAAGGGCGCCGTCGCCGCCATCGAGCCGTCCACCGGCAAGATCCTGGCACTGGCCTCCTTCCCGTCGTACGACCCCTCCACGATCGCCGGCGGCGGTGAGTCCGACGCGGAGGCCTGGAAGAAGCTCGACAAGAAGAACAACCCCGACGACCCGATGCTCAACCGGGCGCTGCGCGAGGTCTACCCGCCCGGCTCCACCTTCAAGGTCGTCACCGCCGCCGCGGCACTGGAGAACGGCCTCTACACGACCGCGGACGAGAAGACGAAGTCGCCCGACCCGTGGGTCATGGAGGGCACCACCACCAAGCTCCCCAACGAGGGCGACATCCCCTGCGAGAACGCGACGCTGCGGGTCGCCCTCCAGTACTCCTGCAACACCGTCTTCGGCAAGATCGGCTCCGACCTCGGCAACGACAAGATGCTGGAGGAAGCCAAGAAGTTCGGCTTCACCGAGGAGCAGTTCACGCCCACCCGCACCAGCGCCTCGGTCTTCTCCGACGACATGAACCCCTCGGAGACCGCGCTGTCCTCCATCGGCCAGTTCAACACCGCCGCCACCCCGCTGCAGATGGCGATGGTCGCCTCGGCCGTCGCCAACAACGGCACCCTGATGAAGCCGTACATGGTCGACGAGCTCCAGACGCACAACCTCGACGCCCTCGAGAAGACCGACCCCGAGGAGCTGAGCAAGCCGCTGTCGGCGGAGAACGCCCAGATCCTGCAGTCGATGATGGAGACGGTCGTCAAGGACGGCACCGGCAAGAACGCCCAGATCCCGGACGTCACGGTGGGCGGCAAGACCGGTACGGCCCAGCACGGCGTCGAGAACAGCGAGAACCCGTACGCGTGGTTCATCTCCTACGCCAAGCTCAGCGACGGCAGCTCGCCGGTGGCCGTGGCCGTGGTGGTCGAGGACGAGAAGGCGGTCCGCGACGACATCTCCGGCGGCGGCCTGGCGGCGCCCATCGCCAAGAGCGTCATGGAGGCGGTCATCGACAGCAAGAAGTGACCCCGCTCACGTCCCCTTCACATCGGTGCACGTTGCGATACCGGTCCTGTATCGGGTTACGGGCTTGGCCAGGTCACACAAGATGAGCCGGGTACGGTATGCCCGGACGGACCACCGCCACACCCACAAGGGTGACGGCGGGACCGACGGAGAGGGCTGGTAGGTAGCTATGGAAGAGCCGCGTCGCCTCGGCGGCCGGTACGAACTGGGCCAGGTGCTCGGTCGTGGTGGCATGGCGGAGGTCTACCTCGCGCATGACACCCGTCTCGGCCGCACCGTGGCGGTGAAGACGCTGCGAGCGGACCTCGCGCGCGACCCGTCCTTCCAGGCCCGGTTCCGCCGGGAGGCCCAGTCGGCCGCCTCGCTCAACCATCCCGCGATCGTCGCGGTCTACGACACGGGCGAGGACTACATCGACAATGTGTCGATTCCGTACATCGTCATGGAGTACGTAGACGGCTCCACCCTGCGTGAGCTGCTCCACTCCGGCCGCAAGCTGCTGCCGGAGCGCTCCATGGAGATGACGATCGGCATCCTCCAGGGCCTCGAGTACGCCCACCGCAGCGGCATCGTCCACCGTGACATCAAGCCGGCCAACGTCATGCTGACGCGCAACGGCCAGGTCAAGGTCATGGACTTCGGCATCGCCCGCGCCATGGGCGACTCCGGCATGACGATGACGCAGACGGCGGCCGTCATCGGCACCGCCCAGTACCTCTCGCCGGAGCAGGCAAAGGGCGAGCAGGTCGACGCCCGCTCGGACCTGTACTCGACGGGCTGCCTGCTCTACGAGCTCCTGACGGTGCGGCCGCCCTTCGTGGGCGACTCCCCGGTGGCCGTGGCCTACCAGCACGTCCGCGAGGAGGCCCAGGCCCCGTCCGTCTTCGACCCCGAGATCACGCCCGAGATGGACGCGATCGTGTTGAAGGCCCTCACCAAGGACCCTGACTACCGCTACCAGTCGGCCGACGAGATGCGCGCCGACATCGAGGCCTGCCTCGACGGCCAGCCCGTCGCCGCCACGGCCGCGATGGGCTCGGTGGGCTACGGCGGCTACCCCGACGACCAGCCGACCACGGCCCTGCGCGCCACGGACGCGGGCGCCACGTCGATGCTGCCGCCCATGAACCCGGACGACGGCGGCTACGGCTACGACGACCGCGTCGACCGGCGCCGCCAGAAGAAGTCCAGCACCTCGACGGTCCTGCTGGTCGTCGCGGCTGTGCTGGTCCTGGTGGGCGCGGTCCTGATCGGCAGGTGGATCTTCGCGGGGGACGGGGTGGCCAACGACACCACGTCCGTCCCGGACTTCGTGAGCCAAACCAAGCAGGAGGCTGAGGGCCTGGCCACAAACGCCGAACTGAAACTGGCCTTCACGGAGAAACCCTGTGAGGACCAGGTCAAGGGCAAGGTCTGCTCTCAGGACAAGCAGGCCGGCGAGAAGGTGAAGAAGCAGTCCACCGTCAATTTGGTCGTCTCGACCGGCGCCCCGAAGGTGACGGTGCCGAGCGTGATCGGGCTGAGCCTGGACGAGGCCAAGACGCAGCTCCAGGGCGACGACTACGACTTCGAGATCAAGACGGAGACCCGTGAGGTGTCCTCCGACGATCCCGGAACCGTCCTCGACCAGGACCCGCGGCGTGGCGAGGAGGTCGAGAAGGGCTCGACGATCACCCTCACCGTCGCCAAGGAAGAGGAGAAGTCCACGGTCCCGGCCGTCGTCGGCAAGACGTGCGACGAGGCGAAGGCCCAGATGACGGCCAACGACCTGGTCGGCACCTGCACCGAGGTGGAGACCCAGGACCCGAACCAGGTCGGCAAGGTCATCAGCACCTCGCCGGAGGCGGGCAGCACGGCCGACAAGAACTCCACGGTGACCATCCAGATCGGCAAGCAGGCCGAACAGAAGGCCAAGGTGCCGAACGTGGTCGGACGCACGGTCGGCCAGGCCAAGCAGATCCTCGCGGCCAGCGGCTTCACCAACATCCAGTTCGCCGACGGCAGCGACCAGAGCGACACCGCCTTCGTCACCCAGCAGGACCCGGCCGCCGACCAGGAAGTCGACGACGCGGCCGGCACCCAGATCACGCTGACCACCTTCGGCGCCGGAAACGGCAACAACGGCGGCAACAACGGCGGCGGCAACAACGGCGGCCAGATCTTCGGCGGCGTGACGGGCACGTCCGCCCGCACGGAGGACTGACCCGCACGCACGCGGCTGAGCCCCGGCGCCCTGTTCAGGGAGCCGGGGCTCAGCCATGTCCGCTGCGTAACCGCTGCCGTGACCGGGGCTCGGGTTCTGGCAGGCGCAGAACTGAGTGACTTCAAGCAACTCAGTCCCCCGCTCCCTTCTCCCGTCGTGCCGTCCCCAACGTCGCCATGTTCCTCCGCGACAGCGAAGTCGCACGTCAGGTGCGTGTGTACCTCCTCGACATGGAGTACGTGGCCCGCACACAGCCTGTGGAAAACCCGATTCCCGCTGACGTCGTCTCCCTCGAAGACCGCATCGACCAGCGCATCACCCACATCCTCGGCAAGACCGTCGTCCCCATGTTCAACGCCCTGATCGAAACGTCGGGCGAGCACCGCAGGGAGCTCGTCGCGCTCCGCGCAGGCGTCCAGCGCATCGAGCGACGGCTTCACCAGCACCACGCCCGGCTGCAGAGGCTCGAAGGGGCACCAGACGACCGGCCCACCGTCGGGGTCATGGCCGCCATGGACGCCATGTGCCGAAGTTCGTCGGCTCAGCGAAGGTTCTGTACGGCGCGGACGTAGCGCTCATGTGGCTACATGCCCCTTCACTCCCGAGGCCCTGAACATCGCAGCCGAGGCCGACATCACCGCCGTACGCCGTGGGGTACTTGAGCAGTGGAGCGCCGGAGAACCCCTGAAGATCCTGGAGTGATCGCGTCCTGACGCAAAAAGGCCCGAAGCCGCAAAGGTTGGTTGCGGCTTCGGGCCGGCTCATATCAAGCGTGACACCACGCCAGCTAACGCAGCTCCTCCGGCAAGGTCCGCTCCGCGTCCACCTTCTCCACCCGCTCCAGCTCCCCCCACACGATGTACCGGTACCGGCTCGTGTACACCGGCGTGCACGTCGTCAGCGTGATGTAGCGGCCCGCCTTCGTCTTCCCCGACTCCTTCGGGATGGCGGACAGGACCTTGACGTTGTACTTCGAGGTCTCGGGGAGGATGCCGTAGACCTTGTAGACGTACCACTTGTCCTTCGTCTCGAAGACGATCGGGTCGCCCTTCTCGATCTTGTGGATGTTGTGGAACTCCGCGCCATGGCCGTCGCGGTGGGCGGCGAGGGAGAAGTTGCCCTTCTTGCCCGAGGTCGGCAGGGTCGCCTTGACCGGGTCGGTGTAGTAGCCGGCGACACCGTCGTTGAGGATCTTCGACGACGTGCCCTTCTCGACCAGGATGTCTTCCCCGCTCATCGTGGGCACGTGCAGGAAGCCGATGCCGTTCTTCGAGTCGAACTCGGCGGGACGGCCGGAGTCCCCGTCGTCCTGGTGGGCCCAGTTGTCACGGACCTTGTCGGCCTGCTTCGCCGCCGCGCGGTCGGCGACGACGTTCGTCCACCACAGCGAGTAGACGACGAACAGGCCCAGCACCAGCCCCGCCGTGATGAGAAGTTCCCCGAACACGCTGACCGCCATCGCGATCCGGCCCATGCCGCGGCGGCGTGGCGGGGGCGCGTTGGTTTCCTCTGGTGCGCCTTCGGTAGTCGCTGCCACGTTCATCGGGGTCCTCCGTGGATGCCCTGGCCTTCAGGCCGGGAAGGAAACGTTCTCCTGCAGAACAGGGCGGGGAGAGCCAAGTCGTCGCCGGGACGATTCGGCGTCCACCACTGATAATTAGTCAGGTGTTCACAAGTCGACACGATAGTTTGTGAGCCATGCCCACTCATGTGAAGCGGGCGTTCAAGTACCGCTTCTATCCGACCGATGCGCAGGCAGCCGAGCTGTCGCGCACGTTCGGATGCGTGCGGAAGGTCTACAACCTGGCGCTCTCGGCACGTACTGCGGCGTGGGCGCTGCGGCAGGAACGGGTCAACTACAACGCAACGTCGGCGATGCTGACGGCGTGGAAGCAGACTGAGGAACTGGCATTCCTCAACGACGTCTCCTCCGTCCCGCTCCAGCAGTGTCTGAGGCACTTGCAAGCCGCATTCACCAACTTCTTCGCCAAACGGGCCAAATACCCGCGGTTCAAGTCGAAGAAGAGGTCCCGCAAATCCGCGGAGTACACCTCCAGCGCGTTCCGGTTCCGGAACGGAATGCTGACCCTGGCCAAGATGACGGAACCACTGGACATCGTGTGGTCCCGCCCCCTCCCAGAAGGCGCATCGCCGTCCATGGCGACCGTGTCCCAGGACAGCGCGGGCCGCTGGTACGTGTCCCTGCTGTGCGAGGATCCGTCGCTCAAGCCGCTCCCGCCCACCGGCGCGGCGATCGGCGTGGACGCTGGGCTCGACCACCTGCTGACCCTGTCGACCGGAGAGAAGATCACCAATCCCCGGCATGAACGGCGTGACCGCAACCGCCTGGCCAAGGCCCAGCGGCTGCATGGCCGCAAGGCCAAGGGCAGCAACAACCGGGAGAAGGCGCGCCGGAAGGTCGCCAGGGTCCACGCCCGGATCGCCGATCGCAGGCGTGACCACTTGCATCAGATCACCACTCGGCTCGTTCGTGAGAACCAAACGATCGTGATCGAGGACCTCACCGTTCGGAACCTGCTGAAGAACGGCCACCTCGCCCGCGCCATCTCCGATGCGGCGTGGAGCGAGTTCAGGAGCCTGCTGGAGTACAAAGCCCACTGGTACGGCCGCGAAGTGATCGCGGTCGACCGCTGGTTCCCTTCGTCCAAGCTCTGCTCCACCTGTGGCAGCTTGCAGGACAAGATGCCGCTCAACGTCCGTACCTGGACATGCGACAGCTGTGGCACGCCCCATGACCGGGACGTGAACGCAGCGAAGAACCTCTTGGCCGCCGGGCTGGCGGTGTCGGCCTGTGGAGCCGGTGTAAGACCTCAACGGAGCACTCCGGGCGGGCAGTCGGCGACGAAGCAGGAAGCCCTACGGCGCGAGCCGCAGGAATTCCCCTCCCGAAGGAGGGGAAGGAAGCCAACTGCCCTTAACTGACGAGCGCATCCGGCTTGCCCTTGCTGCGCGGCCGTTCCTCGACCATCTTGCCCCAGACGATCATCCGGTACTTGCTGGTGAACTCCGGCGTACACGTGGTGAGTGTGATGTAGCGGCCCGGCCCGGTGAAACCCGACCCCGGCGGAACCGGCTCCAGCACGCTCACATTGCTCGGCGACGTCACCGGCAGGATCGACGCCATCTTGTACACGAAGTACTTGTCCTGCGTCTCCACGACGATCGCGTCACCCTGGGTGAGCCGGTTGATGTACCGGAACGGTTCGCCATGGGTGTTGCGATGACCGGCCAGCCCGAAGTTCCCGGTCTTGGCATCCGGCATCGGCGTCTTCAGCTTGCCCTCGCCGTAATGACCGACCATGCCCCGGTCGAGCACCTTCTTGTTACTCACGCCCTCGGCGATCGGAACGACGACGTCCAGCTTCGGAATGTGCAGAATGGCGAACCCCTGCCCCGGCTCGAACGTCCCCGGGTTGCGCTTGCCGCTCGCCCAGTCGTCCTGGAGGCTGCTGGCCTCCTTGTCCGCCTGCGCGTGCGCCCGGACATTCGTCCACCACAGCTGGTAACTCACGAACAGCAGCATCAGCACACCGGTGGTGATGAACACCTCACCGATCGCCCGGCTCGCGAGGACCCCCGGGCTGGGCTTGCGCGCCCTGGCCTGTCTGCGGGCCTCCACACGCGAAAGGGGAGCATCGGAGCCCTCCGAACCCGTCTCCGCGGCCTCCGACGCCTGGCTGGTGCCCCCATGGCGCCCGTGACGCCGCTTGGCGGCCTTTCTGCGGGCCGCACGGCCACCCGTAGGGGTTCCTGAGGCGGAAGCGACAGAAGAGGCAGGAGAAGCCGATATGGAGTCATCGGAGGGCGGCGGATCAGGTATCCGCAGCGCCACGGTCTCGTCGTCCGCGGGAGGTATGTACAGCTCCGCGTACGGCTCTTCGGACACGACAGGCTCCTCAGCGCGGTGCCCCTCGACGCCGAAGCCCTCGACCCCGTACGCCTCACTACCGTAGGTGTCGCCGCCGTAACCCTCGCTGCCGTACCCCTCGCCGCCGTAGCCCTCACTGCCATAGCTGTCGCCGCTGCCGCCGGCATACCCGTCAGCCGCGTACTCCCCAGCTCCCTGCGCCCGCGCGACGTAGCCCTCCCCGCCGGACCACTCCCCAAGCACACCAGACCCCTCGTACGGCTGCTGCCCGTACGAGGTGCCCTGGTCGCCGGCGCCCCCGTAGGAGTCCGTGAAGGACTCCCCGTAGGCGCCGCCGGACTCGCGCTCGGGGCGCAGCGCGGTCACGCCGTGGCCCTGCCCACCACCGGGGCGAGCCCCGCCGACCTCGCCACCGCGCCCTGGTCGCCGCACTCCACCAGCCAATTGGCCAGCATCTGGTGCCCGTGCTCGGTCAACACCGACTCCGGGTGGAACTGCACACCCTCGACGGGAAGTTCACGGTGCCGCAGGCCCATGATGATCCCGTCGTGCGTCCGCGCGGTCACCTCAAGCTCGGCCGGCACGGTCTGCGGCTCGGCGGCAAGCGAGTGATAGCGGGTCGCCGTGAACGGCGTCGGCAGACCCGCGAAGACGCCCCTGCCCTCGTGCTCGACCAGCGAGGTCTTGCCGTGCAGCAGCTCCGGCGCACGATCCACCACACCGCCGTACGCCACCTGCATCGACTGCATACCGAGACAGACACCGAAGACGGGCACCCCCGTCGAGGCGCAGTGCCGCACCATCTCGATACAGACCCCGGCCTCCTCAGGCGTCCCCGGGCCCGGCGACAGCAGCACGCCGTCGAAGCCGTCCTGGGCGTGCGCCGTCGACACCTCGTCGTTGCGCAGCACCTCACACTCGGCACCCAGCTGATACAGGTACTGGACCAGGTTGAAGACGAAGCTGTCGTAGTTGTCCACGACGAGAATGCGCGCGCTCACTGGTTGTCCACCGTCACATCGTTGAAGGGCAGCAGCGGTTCGGCCCACGGAAAGACATAGTTGAACAGGACGTAGACCACGGTCACGACCAGAGCGAGCGAGATCAGCGCCCTCGCCCACGCATTCCCCGGCAGATGCCGCCAGATCCAGCCGTACATGCCGTCCCTTCCGTCGCACCACGGCACCAGACTCACGCCGTACAGCCAACAGACTAACGGCGCAACGCCTCCGGTTTCCCGGCCTCCACAGGCTGGGTGGAGTCCAGATGCGCCCACACGATCAGCCGGTGACTGTGCCCCCACTCCGGATCACACGTGGTCAGGGTCAGATAGCGGCCCTCACGCGTGTACCCCGACTTACGGGGCACAGCGTCGATCACCTCAATGTCCGAGGGCAGTGTTTTGTAAGGGCCTTTGTCGATCCGATACGTGAACCAGGTGGTCCCGTCCGTCAGCACCACGGCATCACCGGAGCGCAGCTTCGGAAAGTCCTTGAAGGGATCGCCGTACGTACGCCGGTGGCCGGCCACAGAGAAGTTGCCCTTCTGACCCAGCTGGGCGGTGTTCGCGTAGTGGCCGAGGCCCTTCTTCAGGGTCTGGGTGGCGGTGCCTTCGAGCACCGGCTTGTTCCACGTGAAACCAAGACGCGGGATGTACATGATCGCAAAAGGCTCGTCCGCGCTGTACGGGGCCGGCCTCGGCGGACTCGCCTGCGAACCCCCACCCAGCCCGGCCTCGCCACCGGGAGCCGCGGCCGTCGGACGCACCGCCCCCTGCGCCCACTGGTCCTGTAACCGATCGATCTGGTCGTCCATGACATGGTCGGCCTTCACTCCCGTCCAGAACAGCACATAGACGACGAACAGGACGATCATGGTGCCGACGGTGATGCACAGCTCGCTGACGGTCCTGACGACGACACGCACCGGCAGCTCCAGAAAGGGCTCACTCCACGGGCTTGGCGTACTGCAGATCCACTGTGCCCGAGTAACCCGGCAGAGTCACCGTCCCGTCCTCGGTGACTTTCCAGCCGAGCCCGTAGACATTGACGTACACCATGTAGTTCTGAATCGCCGGCGACGCAGCCAGCGCCTTCTGCATCTTCTCCGGATCCCCGACCGCCGTGATCTTGTACGGCGGCGAGTACACCCGGCCCTGGAGAATCAAGCTGTTCCCCACACAACGCACCGCACTGGTGGAGATCAGCCGCTGATCCATCACCTTGATGCCCTTGGCGCCGCTCAGCCACAACGCGTTCACCACGGCCTGCAGGTCCTGCTGGTGGATGACCAGGTAGTCGGGCTGCGGCTCCGGATAACCGGGGAGTTTGGCAGTGGCGTCCGGCGGGGCGTCATTGAGCGTGACCGAGATCGCCTCACCCGACAGCTTCTGCGTCCCCGCGTTCCGCTCCAGCGCCGCCAGCTTCTCGTCCTCGGCCTTGGTACTGCCGTCATCACGCTCGGCCAACGCCTCCACGTCATCACGCAGAACCGCGTTCGACTCGTTCAGCTGACCGTTCTTGTGACTGCGCTCCTGGATCAGATCCGAAAGCTTCAGCAGCGAGGCATCCGTGCGGATGTTGGTGCCCTTGGCCGTGTTGAAACTGGTGAAGAAAATGAGCCCGGCGAGAGCGAAGACGGCCGCGGTGAGCACCCGCACCGGCCGGAACCGGCCGCGAACAGGACTGGATCCCGTCCCGGGGGAGTCGGCAGAATTGCTCAACGTACCCTTATCTCCTTCAGCGCCACGGAAGCACTACGCTAACGGACGCCCGGGGGAGCCATCAGAGTCCCCTTGTACGCTGCCCCGAGCCAGCCACACTTCCCTGCGCGGCCACGCAGCGCATCGACAGGAGAGACCCTCGTGCCGAAGTCACGTATCCGCAAGAAGGCCGACTACACACCGCCGCCGTCCAAGCAGGCGACCGCCATCAAGCTGAACAGCCGCGCCTGGGTCGCGCCCGTGATGCTGGCCATGTTCCTCATCGGCCTGGCCTGGATCGTCGTCTTCTACGTGACCGACGGTTCGCTGCCCATCGACGTTCTGGGCAACTGGAACATCGTGGTGGGCTTCGGCTTCATCGCCGCGGGATTCGGCGTCTCCACCCAGTGGAAGTAGCCGTCGAACGGGCGGTCACTTCGCGGTGAACGCAGCTCTGCCCAGGGCTATCCGATGAGTTATCCACAGCCTTGCAGCAATTTCCACAAGCTGACTGGGGAAAAGACGACGATCTGTGGATAACCCATCGAGCGTTGACACCGGTACGACTGTCATGCCGGTCACCCGCAGAGTTCCCGAACGCACGTACGCCCCCTGTCTGACCTGCTGAAACGCGGGCCATCGGCGGGGGCATGCCCGTTCCCACACAGTGCGCACAAGATCCACCACACACTGTGGACAACAGTGCCGCTCACGTGGATAACCGCTCGGCTCAGGTGAGCTGCAGCGTCCTCAGCACGGTCATCAGGACCACCACGGCCAGGACCAGCGCACATGCGCCGTACTGGACCAGTGCTCGGCGCTCACGCGGGGCGTGGACCATGGCGTAGCCGATGATGACGCCGGCGACGAGGCCGCCGATGTGGGCCTGCCAGGAGATGTTGAAGCCTGGGCTGAAGGTGAAGATCAGGTTGATCACCAGCAGAGCGATGATCGGCCGCATGTCGTAGTTGAGCCGCCGCATCAGGACGGCGGTGGCGCCGAACAGGCCGAAGATGGCTCCGGAGGCGCCGAGCGTCGCTGTGGTCGGGGAGGCCAGCAGATAGGCGAGGGCGCTGCCTGCCAGACCTGAGACGAAGTAGACCGTGAGGTAGCGGGCGCGGCCGAGGGCTGCTTCCAGGGGGCCGCCGAGCCACCACAAGCTGAGCATGTTGAAGCCGAGGTGCCACGGCTGCTCGTGCGTGAACATCGAGGTCACCAGGCGCCACCACTCGCCTTCTGCGACGCCCTGGGTGGGGGTGAACGGGGCGGTTGGCCAGGTGCCGATGAGGACGAGGTCGCTCAGGAGCGCGTCGCTGGTCCGGACGGCGATGAAGACGGCGAGGTTGATCCCGATGAGGATCTTGGTGAGGAGGCGGGGGTCGGCGGTGATGGTGCCGCCGGCGATGGTGCGGGGGCGGGAGGCGTCGGGGGCGTGTCCGGTGCCGGAGCCGTTACGGACGCAGTCGGGGCATTGGAAGCCGACGGAGGCGCTGACCATGCATTCGGGGCAGATCGGGCGCTCGCAGCGGGTGCAGCGGATGCCGGTTTCGCGGTCCGGGTGGCGGTAGCAGACGGGCAGGCTCTGGGCGTCCTGCGGGCTGTCTGCCTGCTGGTCCATGAGGTCCCCTAGGTCGTCGTACGCGATGCGCGGTACAGCACATCGCCCCGCTCATCCTTACGGACGAGCGGGGCGTTTGGTTCCCTGCGGGAGGTGTCGGACTCTGGTGCGTGTGGGTCTCAGCCCTCGCGGGTCTCGACGACGACCGATTCGATGACGATGTCGCTGAGCGGGCGGTCGGTGCGGGGGTTGGTCTGGGCGGTCGCGATGGCGTCCACGACCTTCTGGCTGGCCGGGTCGGTGACCTCGCCGAAGATAGTGTGCTTGCGGTTCAGCCAGGTGGTCGGGGAGACGGTGATGAAGAACTGTGAGCCGTTGGTGCCCGGGCCGGCGTTGGCCATGGCGAGCAGGTAGGGCTTGTCGAAGCGGAGGTCGGGGTGGAACTCGTCCTGGAACTGGTAGCCGGGGCCGCCGGTGCCGTTGCCGAGGGGGTCGCCGCCCTGGATCATGAAGCCGCTGATGACGCGGTGGAAGACCGTGCCGTCGTAGAGCTTGGCCGTGGACTTCTCGCCGGTGGTGGGGTTGGTCCACTCACGCTCGCCCTGGGCGAGTTCGACGAAGTTCTTGACCGTGATCGGCGTGTGGTTCGGGAAGAGCCGGACCTCGATGTCGCCGTGGTTGGTCTTCAGGGTGGCGTAGAGCTGCTCGGCCACGATCTGCCTTCCGTTGTCTTCCTGTGACTCCCCGATCCTCGCACGGGCGGCGGCGTCCGTCGCCCGGCGCTCGTTCACCCGCACGCAACCGGGCCGATTGCTTGCAGAAAAACCATCGAGTCGGTCCGTGGCGGGGGCGCGACGGGGAGAACCGTGGCATTGTCGACGACAAGCCACCGTTGCCCCGCATTGGTCCGTTATTGCACTTGATCAAGCAGATCGGCACCCATATGCCCGCCCTCACATGCCGCATAGCGTTCCGACAGGCATGATCCGTAAAAGGGTGGAAAGTCGAATTACCGTACGCCACCGAGGAGGAGGAACCCGTGACCCGCATCGACAGCGTGCGCGCCGCGACCGGCTCGGCGAAGGACAGCGTGCTGCACGCCGCGGAAGTGGTGGCGCCCTACGCCGACACCGCCAAGGACAGGGCCACGCACTACGCACACGAGGCACGCGTACGGCTCGCGCCGAAGGTGACGCAGGCCACCGAGCAGGCCCGCGCGCAGGCTCTTATGCAGTACGGCACGTATGTCGCGCCGCGCCTGGAGCAGGCCCGTGCACATGTGCCGCCGAAGGTCGACAGCGCCGCTCATGAGGCTGCCGTCCGCACACGCAACGCTGCCCGACAGGCCGCCGACTACTCCCGGCCGAGGCTGGAGCAGGCGGTGGCCGTGGCCGGGCCCGTCAGGGACGAGGCCACCGCGCGTGGTGTTGCCGCTATGGCTGCGCTGCGCGGTCAGGTCTCGCCCAAGGAGATCCAGAAACTGGTCCGTAAGCATCAGCGGCGCGCCAAGGCCGGCCGTGCGGTGAAGGTGCTGGCGGTGCTCGGTGCCCTTGCGGGCGGTGCGTTCGCCGCTTGGAGGTGGTGGGACAAGCAGGCCAATCCTGACTGGCTGGTCGAGCCTCCCGCCGCGACAGAGGTCCCCGAGTCGGGCCATCTCACGTCGGTGGACGGTAGCGGTCAGTCCGCTCTCGACCCTGAGGTTCAGGCGAAGGAAGCCGAGGAGGAGGCCGCCCGGCGCGACGAGGGCCGGTGATGTGAGGGCCGGTGATGTGAGGGCCAGTGACGGGCCTGCGCATCGAACTGCGCTGTGGGGCGGGAGACTTGAGGGTCTCCCGCCCCACAGCGATGTTTCACGTGGAACACGGGCCGCGTTTCTCGTGGGACGCCGGTGACCGGACGGTCTGCCTGGGTGCTGCGCCACGCGTGTTTACGCACTCTCCCCTCGATGACGTTTGCAACGCCCTGGATGTACAAGTCCCGCACGGGTTTCCTTAACGGACCGCATCTTTCTGATTACTCGATCACGGTCAAGCCAGCTCACGCCGGGCCTCCCTGGCGTGCGGGCCACGTCAGCGCCACGTCCGCCCCCTGCGCGACCACCCTCCAGGTCCGCCCACCATGCTCATTTGCGCAAATATCCGCAACGCCACCCGCACCCATCGCGTGACGCACGTCACTCGATGGGTGGCGTCCGTCGGCGTCCGGGCATGCAAAGACCGGCCAGAGGCCGCGAGGCGTCTGACCGGTCCGAGGTGTGGAGCCTAGGGGAGTCGAACCCCTGACATCTGCCATGCAAAGACAGCGCTCTACCAACTGAGCTAAGGCCCCGGAAGAGGGACGTCCGACCGGAAGAACCACGTACCGGCGGGCGCCGCAGACCAGAGTACCGGGTCGCCCCCCGTATCTCGCAAAAAGATTGGGGGTCCCGATGAACGACCACTCTCCGTAAGATGCTCGGCGTGGTTCGCTACAGCGAACCACAGTTTTAGGGGAAGCGATGGGGAGACGCAATGGACGCCGCACAGCAGGAAGCCACCGCAAGAGCGCGGGATCTGCAGCGGAACTGGTACGGGGAGCCGCTGGGGACACTCTTCCGTAAGCTCATCGACGATCTTGGTCTCAACCAGGCTCGTCTCGCGGGGGTGCTGGGACTGTCCGCACCGATGCTGTCGCAGCTGATGAGCGGTCAGCGGGCGAAGATCGGCAATCCCGCCGTGGTCCAGCGGGTGCAGCTGCTGCAGGACCTGGCGGGGCAGGTCGCGGACGGCAGCGTGAGCGCGGCCGAGGCCACCGAGCGCATGGAAGAGATCAAGAAGTCGCAGGGGGGCTCGGTGCTGAGCAACACGACACAGACGACGACCAGTTCGGGCGCACCCACGGTGAAGCGGGTGGTCCGTGAGATTCAGTCGCTGCTGCGCTCGGTCGCGGCCGCGGGGGACATCATCGAGGCGGCGGACACCCTCGCCCCGAGCCATCCGGAACTGGCAGAGTTCCTCCGGGTGTACGGCGCCGGCCGCACTTCCGACGCGGTCACGCATTACCAGTCCCACCAGAGCTGACCCCGAGGCCCGGTAGCCGAAGGGGGTTCGGCAACCGGGCCGACGGCCTGCGTCCTGAGCGGCACGAGGGGTCGTGCGGCTCGTCGGCGAGGGGCACGTGGGGTCTGGCCGCGCGCGGGCGATCACGACGGGCACGACGGGGGCGTGTCCGTCACCGTGGACGACGCGAACGCGGTTCAGCGAGGGGGAGTCGTATCGCTCGTCGAGGGGGAAGCAAGGGGGGTAGCCGAAGGGGGAGGAGCGACGCACAGCCATGGGTGAGGTCTTCGCCGGCCGGTACGAACTGGTCGACCCGATCGGGCGCGGCGGTGTGGGTGCCGTCTGGCGTGCCTGGGACCACCGCAGGCGCCGGTATGTGGCGGCCAAGGTGCTCCAGCAGAGCGACGCGCACTCGCTGCTGCGGTTCGTGCGCGAGCAGGCTCTCCGGATCGATCACCCCCATGTGCTCGCGCCCGCCAGTTGGGCCGCCGACGACGACAAGGTCCTGTTCACCATGGATCTGGTGGCCGGCGGTTCGCTGGTCCATCTCGTGGGGGACTACGGCCCCTTGCCGCCCTCCTTCGTGTGCACGCTTCTCGATCAGCTCCTCGCCGGGCTGGCCGCGGTGCACGCGGAGGGCGTCGTCCACCGCGACATCAAGCCCGCCAATCTGCTCCTCGAAGCCACCGGCATGGGGCGCCCGCGGCTGCGCCTGTCCGACTTCGGCATCGCCATGCGGCTGGGTGAGCCCCGCCTGACCGAGACCAACCTCGTGGTGGGGACGCCGGGCTATCTCGCGCCCGAGCAACTCATGGGCGCGGAACCGGACTTCCCCGCCGACCTGTTCGCCGTCGGGCTCGTCGCCCTTTATCTCCTGGAGGGCGCCAAGCCAGACGTCAAGGCACTCGTCCAGTACTTCGCCGACCACGGAACTCCGGGTGCGCCCACGGGCATTCCCGAGCCGCTGTGGCAGGTCGTGGCCTCGCTGCTGCAGCCGGATCCGCACGCGCGGTTCCGCACGGCCACGGGGGCGCGCAAGGCCCTCGCCTCGGCCGCCGAGCTTCTGCCGGAGCCAGGTCCCGACGACGAGCTGATCGAGATCTTCGACCAAATCGGGCCTCTGCCGGCGGGGTTCGAGTCGGGCGGGCCGCTCAAGCGGGCGCCCGGGGTCGAAGGGGACACGGGTGGCTCGCGGCAGTTCGGCGCGGGCTCCGGCTCGGCGGGCTCGGTCAACTCCGGTTCTTGGTCCACTGGCAACTCTTGGTCCACTGGCAACGGGCCGATGGCGAACGGCACCGGATCCGTGGCCACCGGCACCGGCTCGGCACCGAGGGGCGCTGCGTCGAGCGACCCGCGTCAGGGCGTGGCCGGCCCGGTTCCGGGTGCCGAGGATTCGTCGGCCTCCGCGCGGTCCGGGGACAGGCACGAGCTCCCCAGCATGTCGGACACCGGCAGCTTCCATCTGCCGCCCCCGCAGGCCACCGGCTCCTCCCCTCAGACTCAAACGCCGCCGCCACCGCCGCACCCGGCACAGGTACGGCCCGAGGCACAGGCGCATGCACCGAGCCAGGCTCAGGACCAGGCACAGGGCCCGGGGCAGCCCGGCCAGGCACACCAGGCGCACCAGGTGCACCAGGACGCGCTGTATCGCTCGCCCCACACCTCCCCCTACGACACCACGCACGTCCTGTCCTCCCCTCAACCACGTACACCGCAGTACCCGACTCAGCCCCCGACGCCGGTGCAACACCAACGCGTCGATGCCTCTACTGCTTCGTACACCGCTCAGAGCCCGCAGGTTCCACCTTCGGC
Organism: Streptomyces sp. V4I8; assembly: GCF_041261225.1. Classification (GTDB taxonomy): domain Bacteria; phylum Actinomycetota; class Actinomycetes; order Streptomycetales; family Streptomycetaceae; genus Streptomyces. The sequence continues at coordinate 5,268,411 of NZ_JBGCCN010000001.1, read as the reverse complement.
GCCCTCGATTCCGCAGCCGCACCGCCGCGGCGGCCACCGCGCCGCCCGGAGGGCAGCCCACGGCCTGGCACGTCGTCGGCCCGGTCCGCCCGCCAAGGTGGCGGTGCCGCTCCTGCTGCTGGCGCTGGCCTGCTACGCCGTGGGTTTCTGGGCGCTGACCCGCATCTGAACTCGCTGGCGGCCGTGCACCTTCCCTAGAGGGCTCCGGCCCTCCTGCGAGCCATCAGCGTCCACATCCCCAGCACCGCCAGCACCAGCGTCCCCGCGCCGATCCCGCTCACCGCGAGCACGGTCATCGCGGCGTCACCGCCGCGGCCGGCGCCGGCTGCCGCAGGCGCCCCCCAATCACCTGCCCCGGCCTCGATGACGCCCTGCGGCTGAGGCTCCCCCGCGTAACCGGGACCGGGCTGCGCCGCACCCTTCACTCGCACGCGCAGTGTCAACGGGAAGGGCCCGTCGCCGTACTTCTCGGCCACCTCGGCCGCGAGGTGCACGACGAGGTAGTAGGAGCCGGCGAACCGCATCGCGCTGAGCGGGGCGGGTCCGGCGTACCGGTTCTCGTATGTCACCGGCGGCAGGGGATCGAGTTCGGCTGCCTTCTGGCGGCCGTCGTAGGTGACGCCGTCGTCGTCGACGAAGCCGCGCACGGGGTTGAAGAGGGAGAGGTTCAGGGCGCCGCCCGCGTTGCCCTGACCGCTGTTCGAGCTGCCCAGTTCGGCGGTGGCGTACAGCTGGCGCCCCCAGTCGAGCGGCACCTTGTAGAAGAGCGTCCGGCCGGGCTCGACGTCGGTGCTCCAGACGCCGTTCCCGATGGTTTCCGCCGAGGCGAAGCCGGAGCCGCCCTCGCGGTGGGTGGCGTCACCGGTGAGGGGTGCCGGTGAGGCGGAATCCCAGGCCTCGGGCGCCGCCGTCGCGCCGGTCTGTCGCCGGGGCGGCTCCGAGGCGGCGAAGAGCTCCAGGTCCCAGGCGTCGGGTGCGGAGGTTGCCGTACCGACCCGCTCGACGATCACGTAGTAGGTGCCCGCGGCCTGGCAGCGCGACCGCTTGACGGAGATCTCGCGCGCGCCCCAGGCCGCGATCGGGCGTGGAGTGTGGACGATGCCGAAGGTCTTGCTGCTGGAGGAGCAGGAGCGGCCATCGGAGTCCTCCACGGAGACCCTGATGCCGTCGCCCGGGCGGATGGTGCTGCCGACGGCGGGGACGGCGGTCACGGAGACGTACGCGTCGGAGGCGGCGTCGAGTTCGAGGCTGTAGTACGTCTTACCGTCGCTCGGCAGGGAGCTGCGGTATGTGGCGCCGGGCGTGAGGCGTGCGGCGTCCGCGGTGCCCGCCGCCCCGGGGACGGACCGGGCTTCCGGCGCGAAGGCGTAAGGGCTGGGCGTTCCGGCCGCGAGCGCCGGCCCGCCCGGCAGGGCAGCCGTCGTGCACAGCAACAGCGCCCCTACGACGGCCACGCACGCGCGTGCCGGGAGATGACCGCGCCGGACCCTCGCCCGACGCCACCGCGCCGTACGCCGCCTCATCACGCGCCACCCCTCGTCGCCGCCGGACCAATGGACCGTCGCCCATCCTGCCCAGCCCGGCCGCTCGCCACCCACGCAATCCGCACGACCGCCCGATACGCCCGGCTCTACGGCCTGCGAGCCGCTCCCGCAACTCGAAGCCACGACGCTCCGCGGCCCCGATCACGCATGGGTGCCGGGCGCAGGCGCGCCCCGGGCACACAAAACCCCGACCGCTGGGCGGCCGGGGTCTGCTTCAGAATCCGATGTGGTGACTTCACGAACCCGTGGGCACGGAGTCAGTCGCCTCCGTCCACAGATCCTGCTCGGCGCGATCCGCCTGGATCTGGCGGTACACGAGGAGCCCGCCGATGGCGGCCAGTGCGACCAGGAGAAGCTTCTTCACCGCGCGACCTCGTCTTTCCTTGACGTAGGGGACCTCTGGCGCCCGACTATACACACCGACCGATACCGATCGGTGACCTGCGTGGGCGCTCAACTTCCGTCCGGAACACCGCAGTAGAAGCGGATGGCATCGCTCCGATCGGAGGGTGATCACACCCCGACGGACGGTGACTTCGCTCCCCTTCCTCCACCTTTCCGCACTCTTCGAGTTTCTTGCACCCATTCGAGTGGTGTTCATCTGAAGATCGCCGCGTCATGGGCGTCGGTCCATGACTTCTCAGTCCCCATACACATCATGAGGAAAGTACGCAAATCGCCCAACCCGAAAGTGAGGGGCCATGACCCGAAACACGGTCATGAAGCTGTGGACCACCATCGTCACCGCTTTTCTCGCGCTGTTCACGGCGCTCGGCTTCGTCTCGACCTCTTCCGCCGCGCCCGTGCCGCACACCGAGACGTCCCGCAAGAGCGCCAGCGGCGACAAGGACCGCGGTGCGGAGCTGACGGTGCCGGCGATGCCCCAATGGGCCTGGTCCTATGCGAGGGCCCTGCCTCCCACGATGAAGCAGCGCATCCGGGCCGAGGCCCACGGCAAGACCCCCAGCTGCCGACACCGCCCCCTCACGGACACGGAAGCGGACGCAGCCACCTCCGGCCCGACGACCCGGGAGTGCGCCCACGCCGGCTCCTCGGGACAGCCACTCGTCCCGCACCAGCGTTGAACCGACGGCTCGTCCCTGAGCCGTCACCCCTTATCCCAACGCGCAACGCCTGTTCCCTTGCAGACCGCTCCGCTCTTGCAGCACCGCTCCTGACGACGGCCCCCATGGCGTGCTTCATTCCGCTTCGACGATGTGCCGGAGATAGGCCCACGGATCGTTGAGGTAACGCCGCCAGTGGTCGACGATTTCCAGTTCCCGCCAGCCGGCGGGACGCATTCCGTGGTCGCCCACCTCGATGATCTCGGCGCCGGGCAGCGCCGTCAGCACGGGTGAGTGCGTGGCGCAGATGATCTGCGCACCGGAACGCCCCAGTTCATGCAGATGCCCGACGAGTTGAAGACAGGAAGCGAAGGACAGCGCGGCCTCGGGCTCGTCCAAGACGTACAGCCCAGGCTCCTGAAACCGCTCGCGGAAGGCCATCAGAAAGCCCTCGCCGTGGCTCATCTCGTCCGCGGCCCCGGACAGCCTTCCCGTCTCCTGTTCCCGGCCCAGCGCGTCCAGCGCCGTCTCCGCCCGCAGAAAGAAGCCTCTGCGGCGCGTCCGAGGCCCGCGCAGCATACGACGCCCGGCCGCCGTCGCCTCGAACCGTATCCGCCCGCCCAGCGCCGACGGCTCACGCCGGCTCGCGTACTTGTAGCCCGCGGATCCGCCCCAGGGGTCCAGGCCGAACCCCTCCGCCAGCGCCTCGACGAGGGTCGACTTCCCCGAGCCGTTCTCCCCCACCAGGAACGTCACCGGCGCCGTGAACGTCAGGCCGTCGTCCAGCAGCTGCCGCACGCACGGCACGGACCACGGCCACTGGCCGCCATCCTCCCGCTCGGCCTCGGCGACATGCGCGTATGCCCGTTCGACGATCATTGCGCCAGGCTCTCATCCGGCACTGACAATCGGGCATGCAAAAGACCCCCGGCCCGGATGGCCTGGGGGTCTTTTCGCTGGTGGGGCTAACAGGATTTGAACCTGTGGCCTCATCCTTATCAGGGATGCGCTCTAACCAACTGAGCTATAGCCCCGCCGCGCTGTGCGGTGTGTCCCGCGCGCTGACTCCTGAAGATTAGCGCACGACCGGGGCAGTCCCAAAATCGGTTGTCGGGGGACAGTCAGCCGCGGTCAGCGGCAGATCACTCGTCCTCGGCCAGCGTCAGCTCGACCCCGCCCACGAAGCCGGCGGAGAGGTTGTAGATGAACGCGCCGAGGGTCGCCAGCGCCGTCGCGAGGACGACGTCGATGACCGCGATGATCGACGTGAACATCAGCACGTGCGGCAGCGACAGGAAGGACTGCAGGTCGAAGCCGTTCGACTCGTTCGAACCGGTCGCTTCGGAGATCGTTCCGCCGACCGTCGAGAAGACGCCCATCGCGTCCATGACCATCCAGAGCACCGCGGCCGCGACGATCGTGCAGATGCCCAGCGCGATGGAGAGCAGGAAGCTGACCTTCATCACCGACCACGGGTCAGCCTTGGCCACGCGCAGGCGCGCCTTACGGGTGCGGGGCGTCGTGCTCGCGCCTGTGCGCGTCCGACGTACCGCGCTCGCCGGAGCGGGCGTCTGGTAGGCCTGCGGCGGGTGGTAGGGCCCGGCGGGCTGCTGCGCCTGCCGTTCCCCGGGCAGCGGCGACGCGGACGGCGCGGAGACCGCCGGCTGCGCCCCTGCGGGCGCCGGCTGCGGCTGGGGCTGGGCGCCTCGGGTGTCCGTCACGGTTCCCCCCTGGGATCCAGGTGCGCCCGACGAGGGCGAGTCCTTCGCGGGCGACTTGATCGCCTTCAGCTGGGTGGTGTGCGTGTCCGTCGCACGCGCGGCGGAGCCACGGCCGCCGCCGTCCGTCTCCTTACCGGCCGTAGAACCGGTCGAGGTCCCGGACGATCCGGCGCCCGTGGCTCCGCTCACGATGACTCACTCCTCGTGCTACTCGGCCGAGGGTGCCTCACCCTCGTCCGTGCCGATGGTCTCGACGGCACCTTCGGCGGTCTCGTCGACGGCCACGTCGCCGTCGACCTCCTCCGCCTCACGTCCCGCCTCGGCGTTACGTGCGATACCGACGACGGCATCGCGCTTGCCCAGGTTGATCAGTTGGACGCCCATGGTGTCACGGCCCGTCTCCCTGACCTCGTTGACTCGCGTGCGAATCACACCGCCGCCCAGCGTGATGGCGAGGATCTCGTCGGTCTCCTCGACCACCAGCGCACCGACGAGCGAGCCGCGGTCCTCGACGATCTTGGCGGCCTTGATGCCGAGGCCACCGCGACCCTGGACGCGGTACTCGTCGACGGGGGTCCGCTTCGCGTACCCACCGTCGGTGGCAGTGAACACGAACGTACCGGTTCGAACAACATTCATCGAGAGCAGCTCGTCTCCCTCGCGGAAGCTCATGCCCTTGACACCGGAGGTGGCGCGGCCCATGGGACGCAGTGACTCGTCCGTGGCCGTGAACCTGATCGACTGTGCCTTCTTGCTGATCAGAAGCAGATCATCGTCGGCCGAGACGAGTTCAGCGCCGATCAGTTCGTCGTCGGAACCGTCCTCGCGCTCACGCAAGTTGATCGCGATCACGCCGCCGGAGCGGGGCGAATCGTAATCCTTCAGCGGCGTCTTCTTCACAAGTCCGCCCTTCGTGGCGAGCACCAGGTACGGCACCGCCTCGTAGTCGCGGATCGCGAGGATCTCGGCGATCGCCTCGTCCGGCTGGAAGGCGAGCAGGTTCGCCACGTGCTGGCCGCGCGCGTCACGGCCGGCATCCGGCAGCTCGTACGCCTTGGCCCGGTACACGCGGCCCTTGTTGGTGAAGAACAGCAGCCAGTGGTGCGTCGTCGAGACGAAGAAGTGGTCGACGATGTCGTCTTCCTTCAGCTTCGTGCCGCGTACGCCCTTGCCGCCGCGCTTCTGCGCGCGGTAGTCGACGGTCTTGGTGCGCTTGACGTAGCCGCTGCGCGAGACCGTGACGACGATGTCCTCCTCGGCGATCAGGTCCTCGATGGACATGTCACCGTCGTAGGGCACCAGCATGGTCTTGCGGTCGTCGCCGTACTTCTCGACGATCGCGGCGAGTTCCGCGCTGACGATGCCGCGCTGGCGGACCGGCGAGGCGAGGATCTCGTTGTACTCGGTGATCTTCGCCTGGAGTTCGTCGTGCTCCTGGATGATCTTCTGGCGCTCCAGGGCGGCCAGCCGGCGCAGCTGCATCTCGAGGATGGCGTTGGCCTGGATCTCGTCGATCTCCAGGAGCTCCATCAGGCCCCCGCGCGCGATCTCGACGGTGTCACTGCGCCGGATCAGCGCGATGACCTCGTCGATGGCGTCCAGGGCCTTCAGCAGGCCGCGCAGGATGTGCGCCCGCTCCTCGGCCTTGCGCAGACGGAACTTCGTACGGCGGACGATGACCTCGATCTGGTGCGTCACCCAGTGCCGGATGAACGCGTCCAGGGAGAGGGTGCGCGGGACGCCGTCGACGAGCGCCAGCATGTTGGCGCCGAAGTTCGTCTGCAGGTCCGTGTGCTTGTAGAGGTTGTTGAGTACGACCTTGGCGACCGCGTCCCTCTTGAGCACGATGACGAGACGCTGACCGGTACGGGAGCTGGTCTCGTCCCGGACGTCCGCGATGCCGCCGATCTTGCCGTCCTTCACCAGGTCGGCGATTTTCTGCGCGAGGTTGTCGGGGTTGACCTGGTAGGGCAGCTCCGTGACCACCAGGCACTGGCGGTTCTGGATCTCCTCGACCTCGACGACCGCGCGCATGGTGATGGAGCCGCGGCCGGTCCGGTAGGCCTCTTCGATGCCCTTACGGCCGACGACGAGCGCTCCGGTCGGGAAGTCGGGGCCCTTGATGCGCTCGATGAGGGCGTCGAGCAGCTCCTCGTGCGAGGCCTCCGGGTTCTCCAGGTACCACTGGGCACCGGCCGCGACCTCGCGCAGGTTGTGCGGCGGGATGTTGGTCGCCATGCCGACCGCGATACCGGCCGAACCGTTGATCAGCAGGTTCGGGAAGCGGGCCGGCAGGACGGTCGGCTCCTGGGAGCGGCCGTCGTAGTTGTCCGTGAAGTCGACGGTCTCCTCGTCGATGTCACGGACCATCTCCATCGACAGCGGCGCCATCTTGCACTCGGTGTACCGCATGGCCGCCGCCGGGTCGTTGCCCGGAGAGCCGAAGTTGCCGTTGGAGTCCACCAGCGGCATCCGCATCGACCACGGCTGCGCGAGGCGGACCAGGGCGTCGTAGATCGAGGAGTCGCCGTGGGGGTGGTAGTTACCCATGACGTCGCCGACCACGCGCGCGCACTTGTAGAAGCCGCGCTCGGGGCGGTAACCGCCGTCGTACATGGCGTACAGGACACGGCGGTGGACGGGCTTGAGGCCGTCGCGGACGTCCGGCAGCGCACGCGAGACGATGACGGACATCGCGTAGTCGAGGTACGAGCGCTGCATCTCCGTCTCGAGCCCGACGGGCTCGACACGCTGGGCGATGTCGCCGCCCTCGTCAGGCGTGACGGGAGTGTTCTCGTCGGTCATTGCTGGTGAAGATCCTTCCTGATGCGGTCAGCTGAGACCGACTCAGATGTCGAGGAAGCGGACGTCCTTGGCGTTGCGCTGGATGAACTGGCGGCGGGCCTCGACGTCCTCGCCCATGAGGACCGAGAACAGGTCGTCGGCCTGGGCGGCGTCGTCGAGGGTGACCTGGCCCAGGACGCGGTGCTCCTGGTCCATGGTCGTGATGCGCAGCTCCTCGGCGTTCATCTCACCGAGACCCTTGAAGCGCTGGATCGAGTCCTCGCGCACACGCTTGCCGCGCTGGCGGCCCATCTCGAGCAGCGCGTCGCGCTCGCGGTCGGAGTACGCGTACTCGACCTCGTCCCGGCCCCACTTGATCTTGTAGAGCGGGGGGCGGGACAGGAACACGTGCCCGGCCTCGACCAGCGGCCGCATGAAGCGGAACAGGAAGGTCAGCAGCAAGGTGTTGATGTGCTGGCCGTCGACGTCGGCGTCCGCCATCAGGATGATCTTGTGATAGCGCAGCTTCTCGATGTCGAAGTCCTCGTGGACTCCGGTACCGAAGGCCGAGATCAGCGCCTGGATCTCCTGGTTCTGCAGGATCTTGTCGATGCGCGCCTTCTCGACGTTGAGGATCTTGCCTCGGATCGGGAGGATCGCCTGGTACTCGGGGTTGCGGCCGGACTTGGCCGAGCCGCCGGCGGAGTCACCCTCGACGATGAAGATCTCGCACTTGATGGGGTCGTTCGACTGGCAGTCGGAGAGCTTGCCCGGCAGGGACGCGGTCTCCAGCAGGCCCTTACGACGCGTCAGGTCACGGGCCTTGCGGGCCGCCACGCGCGCGGTGGCCGCCTGGATACCCTTGCGGATGATGTCCGCCGCCTCGTTCGGGTTGCGGTCCAGCCAGTCGGCCAGGTGCTCGTAGACGACCTTCTGGACGAAGGTCTTCACCTCGGTGTTGCCCAGCTTGGTCTTGGTCTGGCCCTCGAACTGCGGCTCGCTCAGCTTCACCGAGATGATCGCGGTCAGACCCTCGCGGATGTCGTCACCCGTGAGGTTGTCGTCCTTCTCGCGCAGCAGCTTCTTGTCGCGCGCGTACTTGTTGATCAGCGAGGTGAGCGCCGCGCGGAAGCCCTCTTCGTGCGTACCGCCCTCGTGGGTGTGGATGATGTTGGCGAAGGAGTACACACCCTCGGTGTAGCTGCTGTTCCACTGCATCGCGACCTCGAGGGACAGGAGCTTCTCCTTGTCCTCCGCCTCCAGGTCGATCACGGTGGGGTGCACCACGTCTCCCTTACGGGAGTTGAGGTACTTCACGAAGTCGACGATGCCGCCCTCGTAGTGGTAGTCGACCGACCTGACCTCGGCCTTCTCGTCGGCGCCCGCCTCGTCCGCCCCCGACGTCGCCTTGGCCGACTCGCGCTCGTCGGTGAGTTTGATCCTCAAACCCTTGTTGAGGAACGCCATCTCCTGGAAGCGCCGCGAGAGCGTCTCGAAGGAGTAGTCGGTGGTCTCGAAGATGTCCGGGTCGGCCCAGAAGGTGACCGAGGTGCCGTGCTCCTCGGTGGCCTCGTGCTTGGCGAGCGGGGCGGTCGGGACGCCGAGCTTGTAGTCCTGCGTCCAGCGGTAGCCGTCGGTCTTGACCTCGACGGCGACCTTCGTCGACAGGGCGTTCACCACGGACACGCCGACGCCGTGCAGACCGCCGGAGACCGCGTAGCCGCCGCCGCCGAACTTGCCGCCCGCGTGCAGCACGGTCAGCACGACCTCGACGGCCGGCTTGCCCTCGGACGGCACGATGCCCACCGGGATGCCACGGCCGTTGTCCACGACCCGAACACCGCCGTCGGCGAGGATCGTCACGTCGATCCTGTCCGCGTGCCCGGCCAGCGCCTCGTCGACGGAGTTGTCGACGACCTCCTGCACCAGGTGGTGGAGTCCGCGCTCACCGGTCGAGCCGATGTACATACCGGGTCGCTTGCGGACCGCGTCCAGACCCTCGAGGACGGTGATGGCGCTGGCGTCGTACGAGGCGGTGACCTCGCCGTTCGACGAGGTCACCGCGCCGTTGGCGCCGGCGTCGGTGGACGGGATGTTCTCGTTGGGGTTGCCGGAATCGGCCACGAAGCGCCCTTTCTGGCACAGCACGAGCCAAGCTCGTCGGCGGGTTGCCGGAGCGGCTGCGGCATGTTGCGTTGGTAAGCCTTGATCAGCGTTGCTCAGCGTGTCCCGGACGGTCCCCACGATTGGGGCGGGATTGGCCTCCAGTCTACCGGTAGCGCCGACAGTGATGGGGGTTTGCCGGTACCTGAGTCCGCATGTGCCGCCCTGAACCCGGCTCGCCCGACTCCCGATATACGGATGGGGGCTCCAAGAGGCTCACGGAGCCACTCAGCGCTTCCGGCCGTCAACCCTTGGCTACTTAGGAGTCAGGTCTCGATTCGCCACCGCGTGCGGTGGTACGACGAAGAGCTCACCGACGGCACCTCCGGGACCGCCGACAACTGTTGATGTGATGTCGGTCACCTGTGACTTACGGGGTCTTGGGGACTGCTGTGACGGCGGCCCTGTGACCGCTGTCACGGCGGCCCGCCCGCACGGCCCACCCTGCACGGACAGGCCGATCACCCCTCACCGGGACACCTGCCATCCGTCACCCGTAGGTGTCGCCGGGCCCCGTGCTGCCAGGCGCACGCAGAGGGCCGTAACGGCGAGCAGGGCCACCAGGACCCTGCACCTTGATCTGCCGCACCGCCCCATGGCCGAGGTCCTCGTTGAGACGGGCGACCAGAGTCGGGGCGAGCAGCCGCAGGTTCGTCGCCCAGGCCGTCGAGTCACAGCGCACGACGAGGACCCGCTCGTCCTCGTCGTACTTCTCCGGCACACAGTGCTTGGCGACGTCCTCGCCGACGATCTGCGGCCAGCGGCCCATCACACCGCCCACCGCGGCCGGGGTCTCCCAACCCCGCTCGGTGATCAAGCGGTTAATGGCGGAGCCGAGCGCCATCGGGTCACGGCCATCCGCGCGCGCGCCGGAACGCAGCCCCCCGCGCCGCGCCTGCTTCTTCTGCTGCGCGGCGTCCCCACGCGCGCGTGCCTGCTCCTTGGCCGCCCTCAGCGCCACGCGCGCGAGATCGACTCCGGAAGGCTCGGGAGCCTTCTTGGGGGTGTCCTCGGACGGGATACGGGACGGGCCACTGGACGAGTTCTCGCTCATACGCGCTCCACCGTCCCGTCGGCCACCGCGTACCGCGCCCCCGTCAACACATGCGGTACGTCGTCGTCGACCGCGGCGGTCACCAGAACCTGCTCGCCGGGCGCGACCAGCTCCGCCAGACGCTCGCGGCGCCGGGTGTCCAGCTCGGCGAAGACATCGTCGAGGACCAGCACCGGTTCGTTGCCCTCGGCCCGCAGCAGGTCGTAGGAGGCCAGGCGCAGCGCCAGCGCGTAGGACCAGGACTCACCGTGCGAGGCGTACCCCTTGGCGGGCAGCTGACCGAGTTTGAGCAGCAGATCGTCCCGGTGCGGCCCCACGAGGGTGACGCCGCGCTCGATCTCCTGCTTGCGGGCCTCGGCGAGCGCCGCCATCAACTGCTCGAAGAGATCCTCTCGCGTGTGCGCCTCGCCGGGAGCCGACGGCTTGTAGTCCAGGGACACAGGGCCTCCACCGGGCGCCAGCTGCTCGTACGCCTTGTCGGCGAGCGGCTGGATCGCGGCGATCAGATCGAGGCGCTGGGCGAGCAACTCGGCGCCCGCACCCGCCAGATGCTGGTCCCAGACATCGAGGGTGGACAGGTCCATGGCACGGCCGCCGTGCCGACGGGCCAGCGCGGCCGACTTCAGGAGGGTGTTGCGCTGCTTGAGGACCCGCTCGTAGTCGGAGCGGACGCCGGCCATGCGCGGGGAACGGGCGGTGATCAGCTCGTCGAGGAAGCGGCGCCGCTCTCCGGGGTCGCCCTTGACCAGGGCGAGGTCCTCGGGCGCGAACAGGACGGTCCGCACGACGCCGAGTACGTCACGGGGCCTGACCTGCGAGGACCTGTTGATGCGGGCCCGGTTGGACTTGCCGGGGTTCAGCTCCAGCTCGACCAGCTGCTGCCGCTCGCCCTGCTTGACCTGAGCCCGGATGATCGCCCGGTCGGCGCCCATGCGGACCAGGGGCGCGTCGGAGGAGACGCGATGGCTGCCGAGGGTGGCGAGATAGCCGACGGCCTCGACGAGGTTGGTCTTGCCCTGGCCGTTGGGGCCGACGAAAGCGGTGACGCCCGGGTCGAGCGGGACTTCGACCCGGGCGTACGAGCGGAAGTCGGCCAGCGACAGATGCGTGACGTGCATGGTCGTTCGCCGACCTCCCCCAACGTGTGGTTCAGCTTTCCCCAGTTGTGGACAACCGGGTCACTCCCGAGGGTGCCAGGGTGCCACCCCCAGGGTGTGGATTACTTGTTCTCGTTTCCGCCGAGCGCTCCCGCCGCCGTTCGCGACGGTCCTGCCCGACGGTTACTTCGCTCGACTACTTCGTCTCGACCGCGTGGCCGCCGAACTGGTTCCGCAGCGCCGCGATCATCTTCATCTGCGGGGAGTCGTCCTGGCGGGACGCGAACCGCGCGAACAGCGACGCCGTGATCGCCGGGAGCGGCACCGCGTGGTCGATGGCGGCCTCCACAGTCCAGCGTCCCTCGCCGGAGTCCTGTGCATAACCCCTGAGCTTGTCCAGGTGCTCGTCCTCGTCGAGGGCGTTGACCGCGAGGTCCAGCAGCCAGGAACGGATGACCGTGCCCTCCTGCCAGGAACGGAAGACCTCCCGGACATCGGTCACGGAGTCGACCTTCTCCAGCAGCTCCCAGCCCTCGGCGTAGGCCTGCATCATCGCGTACTCGATGCCGTTGTGGACCATCTTCGCGAAGTGCCCCGCACCGACCTTGCCGGCGTGCACCGCGCCGAAGTCACCCTCCGGCTTCAGGGCGTCGAAGATCGGCTGCACCTTGGAGACGTTCTCCGCGTCACCGCCGTACATCAGCGCGTAGCCGTTCTCCAGGCCCCAGACGCCGCCGGAGACGCCGCAGTCGACGAAGCCGATGCCCTTGGCCGCCAGCTCCTCGGCGTGCCGCTCGTCGTCCGTCCAGCGGGAGTTCCCGCCGTCCACCACGACATCACCGGGCTCCAGCAGCTCGGCGAGCTGGTCGATGGTCGACTGGGTCGGGGCACCGGCCGGGACCATCACCCAGACCACGCGCGGCCCGGGAAGCTTGCCCACAAGCTCTTCCAGGCTGTGGACATCCGCGAGGTCCGCGTTGCGGTCGTATCCGACGACGGTGTGGCCCGCGCGGCGTATCCGCTCGCGCATGTTGCCGCCCATCTTGCCGAGGCCGACGAGACCGAGCTCCATCAGTTGTTCCTTAGGTTGCTGTGGCGTATGGGGCACCTGCGTACCCACGTACGAGCCTAAACCCGGACGCACGCGCACATCCGTGGGCATACGCGCTCATACGTACGCCCTCACCTGCGGCTTCGCCCGACAGATCGTCCCCAGTACCGGTGATCCACCGGTACTGGGGACGCTGTGGACAACTGCGGCGACGAGAGCAGCAGGTCAGCCGCTCAACCGCACCGGCATGATCAGGTACTTGTAGGCCTCGTCCGCCTCGGCGTCCAGCGCCGGCTTGCCGCTGAGCAGCGCGGGCTTCGTGGACGTCGTGAAGGACAGCTGGGCGACCGGGGAGTCGATGGCGCTCAGGCCGTCCAGCAGGAAGGTCGGGTTGAAGGCGATCGAGATGTCGTCGCCCTCGAGCTGGGCGTCCACCCTTTCCACAGCCTGTGCGTCATCGCTGGAACCGGCCTCCAGGATCAGCACACCCTGCTCGAAGCTGAGCCGCACCGGGGTGTTGCGCTCGGCGACCAGGGCCACACGCTTGACGGCCTCCACGAAGGGGGCGGTCTCGATCACGGCGACGCTGTTGAACTCCGTCGGGAACAGCGTGCGGTACTTCGGGAGGTCACCCTCCAGCAGACGAGTCGTCGTACGACGACCGGCGCCCTCGAAACCGATCAGGCCCTCGCCCGAACCCGAACCGGACAGCGCCAGCGTCACGCTGTCACCGCTGGTGAGCGCCTTGGCGGTGTCCAGAAGCGTCTTGGCGGGGACCAGGGCGACCGCCGAGGCCTCCGGGTTCTCCGGCTTCCACAGGAACTCGCGGACCGCGAAGCGGTAGCGGTCGGTGGACGCCAGCGTCACCGTGTCGCCCTCGATCTCGATGCGCACACCGGTCAGGACGGGCAGTGTGTCGTCACGGCCGGCCGCGATGGCGACCTGGGCGGCCGCGGACGCGAAGACCTCACCGGGGACGGTACCCGTGGCGTTCGGCATCTGCGGCAGTGCCGGGTACTCCTCCACAGGCAGGGTGTGGAGTGTGAACCGCGAGGAGCCGCAGACCACGGTCGCCCGTACACCGTCTGTGGAAATCTCCACCGGCCGGTTGGGCAGAGCGCGGCAGATGTCCGCCAGCAGGCGGCCGGAGACCAGGACCGTGCCCTCCTCGTCGACCTCGGTCTCCACGGACACACGCGCGGAGACCTCGTAGTCGAAGCTGGACAGGCTCAGCTGGCCGTCCTCGGCCTTGAGGAGGAGGCCGGCGAGGACAGGCGCCGGCGGACGGGCCGGGAGGCTGCGCGCCGCCCAGGCCACGGCCTCCGCGAGTACGTCGCGTTCCACCCGGATCTTCACTGTTGCCGCCTCCTGCTGTTGCCGGCGCTTCTCGGCCTGCCTGGCTTCGTCGTCTGTCTCGGTGTCGTCGGCCCCAGTGAGGGGAAGGACACCGGGAACAGTCTGACGCACCCCACTGACAGTAGGTGCCTCTCGGGGTCAAGTCGTGACGAGGGGCAGCCGGGAGCCGGACAGCGAGTTGTGCACAGGACCCACTTCGAAACGGATTCCCAGCTCTCTCTAGTTGGGAGTAGTAGTAGGGCCTGTGGATACCGTGGATAACCACGTTTTCCCAGCTCAGAGCGGAAATTTTGTCCACGGGCCCTGTGGGCGACGGCGGTGGACAACTCGACGTATCTGTGGAGAACAGAAAGTTCTGCACACCCCGTGCACAGCCTGAGGCGACTTCTCCCCAGCGCCGTCCCCAGCTTTACCCACCTTTCCCACAGGCCAACCCGGCACCTTCGTGTGACGCCTTTCACTCGGGCCGGTGAGGAGGCGCGTCGCGTTGCCGAACAGTGGACAGCGATGTGGAGAAGCTGGGGATTGCTGGGGACAACCGGCCGCATCCTGTGGGTTGCCGGTGGACAACTCGATGCACAGCCTGTGGATCCTTTCGCTGTCCACAGGCTGTGGAGATCGTTCGTCCACGAATCCACATGCAGTTGACCTGGCCTGATGGTCCCTCAACAGGGGCCTCTGTGGACACAGTCTGGACAACTTCCCAGTCCCCAGGGTGTGGACGCGAGAAAGTCACCGAATCTGTGGAGAGTGGCCGTAACGCGGCAGGTAATCGAACAGTCGGTGTCCGGACGTTCGGTCACGCCATGACGAGCGGCATGACGAGCGGCATGACGAAGGGCGCCCCCGGAACCTCCTCCGGGGGCGCCCTTGGCGTCGTACGACGGTTCTTGCGGCCGCTCTCCGGCCGCTCGTCGGCCGGCTCTGTCAGCCGTTCTTGATGCGGTTCGTCAGCTCGGTGACCTGGTTGTAGATGGAGCGTCGCTCGGCCATCAGATTGCGGATCTTGCGGTCGGCGTGCATCACCGTGGTGTGGTCGCGGCCGCCGAACAGCGCGCCGATCTTCGGCAGCGACAGGTCCGTCAGCTCGCGGCACAGGTACATGGCGATCTGGCGGGCCGTGACGAGCTGGCGGCCGCGCGAGCTGCCGCACAGGTCCTCGACCGTGAGGCCGAAGTAGTCGGCGGTCGCGCTCATGATGGCCGTCGAGGTGATCTCCGGCGTCGCGTCGTCGCCGCCGGGGATCAGGTCCTTGAGGACGATCTCCGTGAGGCCCAGATCCACCGGCTGCCGGTTGAGCGACGCGAAGGCCGTCACCCGGATCAGCGCGCCCTCCAGTTCGCGGATGTTGCGTGAGATGCGGGAGGCGATGAACTCCAGCACCTCCGGCGGGGCGTTGAGCTGCTCCTGTACCGCCTTCTTGCGGAGGATCGCGATCCGAGTCTCCAGCTCGGGTGGCTGGACGTCGGTGATCAGGCCCCACTCGAAACGGTTCCTCAGCCGGTCCTCCAGCGTGACCAGCTGCTTCGGCGGCCGGTCGCTGGAGAGCACGATCTGCTTGTTCGCGTTGTGGAGCGTGTTGAAGGTGTGGAAGAACTCCTCCTGCGTCGATTCCTTGTCCGCGAGGAACTGGATGTCGTCGACGAGCAGGATGTCCATCTCGCGGTAGCGCTTGCGGAAGCTGTCGCCCTTGCCGTCGCGGATGGAGTTGATGAACTCGTTGGTGAACTCCTCGGAGCTCACATATCGCACGCGGGTGCCCGGGTAGAGGCTGCGCGCGTAGTGCCCGATCGCGTGCAGCAGGTGGGTCTTGCCGAGCCCGGACTCTCCGTAGATGAAGAGGGGGTTGTACGCCTTCGCGGGCGCTTCGGCGACGGCGACCGCGGCCGCGTGCGCGAAGCGGTTGGAGGCGCCGATGACGAAGGTGTCGAAGAGGTACTTCGGGTTCAGGCGCGCGGTGGGCTCACCGGGCCCGGGCGCCGGTGCGGGCTGTGCCGCCAGCGGGCCGGGGGCGCCGGTGGTCGGCAGGTTCGAGCCGACGGGGCCGCCGCGGTGCACATGGCCGGAGCCGGACGGCGGCTCGGGCCGGTCGCGGCGGGCGTCGCGGTCGTAGTCGGAGCGTGGCTGGTCGTAGTCCGGCCGCTGCTGCTCGTACTCGGGGCGGGGCTGGTCGTAGTCGGGCCGGTGCTGGTCGTAGTCAGGGCGGTGCTGCTCGTACTCGGGGCGGTGTCCGTCGTACGAGGGCCGCTCCATCGGCTGCGGGCGGTAGTCCTGGGAGGGCGCACCGTAGGAGTCCTGTGCGTAGGAGTCCTGCGACGGTGATGCGTAGGGGCCCCGCTCCGGGAAGCCGAGTCGCTGCTGCTGCCAGCCGTAGTCGTCCTGGGTCGGGCGGGGCCAGCTGCCGGGGCCGGGCTCGGGGCGCTGGTACTCGCCGGGGTAGGCCGGGCGGGCGGTGGGCAGCGGGTCGTTGGGGACGCCGGTGCCGCGGTCGTCGGCGCGGTGGCGGCCGTAGCCCTCGTACGAGGGGAGCTCGGGCTCCTCGTAGCGTGGCTGGGGTGGGGCGGGCGGTGCCGGCGGGGCCGGGGGCTCGTTGGCGGAGTCGTCGACGGTGATCGCGATGCGGATCGGGCGGCCGCACTCGCGGCTCAGGGTCTCGCTGACGATTGGGGCCAGACGGCCCTCCAGTACGCCCTTCGCAAATTCGTTCGGTACGGCGAGCAGGGCGGTGTCGGCGACCAGCGCGAGGGGCTGGCAGCGCCGGATCCAGTGCTCGTCCTTGACCTCGACGCCCTGCCCGCGGCCCTCACCGAGAAGCTGCTCCAGTACTCGTGGCCACACTGCGGCAAGATCGGCAGGTACGTCAGCCACAGGGCACGCTCTCTCACGGGTCCCACGAACGTGTGATGGTGGGACGGGTCGGGATTCAAAAGGGGTGGAGCCAGATTCAAGGGGACAAGGGAACGAATCGGAGTTCAGCCACGGTAGTCAGGGCGGCGGGTGCGGTTCAAGTTGTTGTCCCCAGGCTGTGGATAGTGTCTCCCCGTGACGTCTGGTTTGACCGGATGGCGTAGCCGCGCGTACCGTAACCAGGTCGAGTTGTCGATGGCTGCTGCCGCCTGCCTCCGATGGGCACAGATCGCCTCGGGTGATCGGGAAGCGGTGCACTCGGGCGTAACGCGAGCTACTCGTGGGCGCACGGTGACAGCCAGGACGGCACCCGCCAACACCGATTTCTTTCTGGAGCCCCCGAGTGAGCAAGCGCACCTTCCAGCCGAACAACCGTCGTCGCGCCAAGACCCACGGCTTCCGTCTGCGGATGCGCACCCGTGCCGGCCGCGCGATTCTGGCGAACCGCCGCAGCAAGGGTCGCGCCAGCCTGTCCGCCTGATCCCGGTCAGGTCATGACGTCGTGCTGCCTACCGAGCATCGGCTGAGGCGGCGCGAGGACTTCGCGACCGCGGTACGACGAGGACGCAGGGCAGGACGCCAGCACCTCGTTGTCCACCTTCGTAGCGGTGCCACGGACCCGCACGCGCCTGGGGAGAGCGCTCCCCCGACGCGTGCGGGTTTCGTCGTGAGCAAGGCTGTGGGCGGCGCGGTCGTACGGAACAAGGTGAAGCGCCGGCTTCGCCATCTGATGCGCGACCGAGTCGACCAGCTGCCCCCCGGTAGCCTGGTAGTCGTACGAGCGCTGCCCGGTGCGGGTGACGCCGATCATGCACAGCTGGCCCGAGACCTGGATGCCGCTCTGCAGCGGCTCCTGGGAGGGGGCGCGCGATGAAGTACCCACTGCTGGCTCTCATCAAGCTGTACCAGTGGACGATCAGTCCGCTGCTCGGGCCGGTGTGCAAGTACTACCCGTCGTGTTCCCATTACGGCTACACGGCGATCGACCGGCACGGTGCGATCAAGGGCACGGCGCTCACCGCCTGGCGCATTCTGCGGTGCAATCCGTGGTCGCTGGGTGGTGTGGACCATGTCCCGCCACGCAAGCGTCCGCGGTGGCACGAGTTGCTGCGCAACGCTTGGCGCGCACGCAAGGGCGGGCCCTCCGCCGCCGAAACGGCCACCGAAGAGAATGTTCCTTCGAGCCCGGCCGCAGAGACCTCGCCCCATGCCCAAGGAGCATGATTAGTGGACACGATTGCCAGCCTCTTCAGCTTCATCACGACACCCGTCTCATGGGTCATCGTCCAGTTCCACAAGGTGTACGGCGCCCTCTTCGGCGATGACACCGGGTGGGCCTGGGGCCTGTCCATCGTGTCCTTGGTGATCCTGATCCGTATCTGCCTGATCCCGCTCTTCGTGAAGCAGATCAAGGCGACCCGGGCCATGCAGACGCTCCAGCCCGAGATGAAGAAGATCCAGGAGCGCTACAAGAACGACAAACAGCGTCAGTCCGAAGAGATGATGAAGCTGTACAAGGAGACGGGCACCAACCCGCTCTCCTCGTGCCTTCCCATCCTGGCGCAGTCTCCGTTCTTCTTCGCCCTGTACCACGTGCTCAACAGCATCGCGAACAACGAGACCATCGGTGTCATCAACGAGAGTCTGCTGAAGAGCGCGCAGCAGGCGCACATCTTCGGTGCTCCGCTGGCCGCGAAGTTCACGGACAGCTCCTCGGATGTCGCGGCGCTCGATGCCTCGCTGACCACGGTCCGGATCGTCACCGCGGTCATGATCGTCCTGATGTCGGCGTCGCAGTTCTACACGCAGCGTCAGCTGATGACGAAGAACGTCGACACCACGGTGAAGACGCCGTTCATGCAGCAGCAGAAGATGCTGATGTACATCTTCCCGGTCATGTTCGCCGTCTTCGGCATCAACTTCCCGGTGGGTGTCCTGGTCTACTGGCTGACCACCAACGTGTGGACCATGGGCCAGCAGATGTACGTCATCCGCAACAACCCGACTCCGGGTTCCAAGGCCCAGGCCGCGTACCTGGAGCGTCTCACCAAGCACGTCACGCAGCACGGCAAGGCCCGCAAGCGCAGCGAGCGCGTCATCGTCAAGGCGATCGTCGCCAAGGGCCGTGACCGCAACGAGTACGAGCGCAAGTTCATCAACGGCCTGACCAAGGCGGGTCTCGTGGCGCAGGCCGACGGCAGCGTGGTGAAGGGCGAAAGTTCTGTCGCCACCGTGGCCGAGGACGGTACGCCGACCACGGCTGGTGTTCCCAAGCGTCAGCAGCCGAAGCGGCAGAGCAAGTCCCAGCGTCAGTCCGGCAGTGCGAAGCAGGCCGGTGAGCCGACCACCTCGCTCCAGAAGTCCGACGAGCCCGAGGACGACCAGCCCGGCGCCGCCAAGAAGGCCGCGCAGAAGCCCGGTGGCGGCGGTACCCGCAGCAAGGCCCAGTCCGGGCAGCGCAAGGGCGGCCCGCAGCGCCCCAAGTCCCCCTCCAAGAAGTAAGAAGGAGTCCATCCCGTGACGGAAGGCACCACCTCCGCCGCTGCCGAGGGTGCAGACACCCTGACCCGCCTGGAGCAGGAGGGTGAGATCGCGGCGGACTACCTCGAGGGTCTGCTCGACATCGCCGATCTCGACGGCGACATCGACATGGACGTCGAGGCCGACCGCGCCGCTGTCTCGATCATCAGCGACGCGGGCAGCCGAGACCTGCAGAAGCTGGTCGGGCGTGACGGCGAGGTGCTGGAGGCACTGCAGGAGCTGACGCGCCTGGCCGTACACCGGGAGACCGGGGACCGCAGCCGGCTGATGCTGGACATCGCGGGCTACCGGGCCCAGAAGCGCGCCGAGCTCTCCGAGCTGGGCGCCAAGGCCGCCGCTGAGGTCAAGAGCACGGGCGAGCCCGTGAAGCTGAAGCCGATGACTCCGTTCGAGCGCAAGGTCGTGCACGACGCGGTCAAGTCGGCGGGCCTGCGGAGCGAGTCCGAGGGCGAGGAACCGCAGCGGTTCGTCGTCGTGCTCCCCGCCTGATCGGCCTCTTCGTTCCCCCGGCCCCGTCTGCCTGCAGGCGGGGCCGAACTTTGTCAGCCTGATAGTTCTGGTGGTTCTGGTGTCGGCGCTCGGTGCGCCGGCGCATATCGGAAGGACGGTCCCCGTGACGGAGGCAGCGGAGCTTCCCCCTGCGCCCGAGCAGGCACGTGCGGTGTTCGGTGATCGCTACGCTGATGCGGTCCGCTACGCCGAACTGCTCGCCGAGGCCGGTGTGCAGCGTGGTCTGATCGGCCCACGCGAAGTGCCCCGCCTGTGGGAGCGGCATCTGCTGAACTGTGCGGTGCTCTCCGAGGTCGTGCCCGAGGGCGTGACCGTGTGCGATGTCGGCTCAGGCGCGGGTCTGCCAGGCATCCCCCTGGCGCTGGTCCGGGAGGATCTGAAGATCACCCTGCTGGAGCCCCTGCTGCGGCGTACGAACTTCCTGACGGAGGTCGTGGAGCTGCTGGGGCTGGATCATGTGACGGTCGTTCGTGGGCGTGCCGAAGAAGTCATGGGGAAGCTGCCGCCGGTGCATGTGGTGACCGCGCGCGCGGTGGCACCGCTGGACCGGCTGGCTACCTGGGGGATCCCGCTGCTGCGGCCGTACGGCGAGATGCTCGCCCTCAAGGGCGACACCGCCGAGGAGGAGCTGAAGAGCGCGTCGACCGCCCTGAGCAAGCTCGGTGCTGTGGAGACGTCGATCCTGCATGTGGGTGAGGGATTCGTGGATCCCTTGTCGACGGTCGTCCGGGTCGAGGTCGGGGAGAGCCCGGGCGGTGTGCGGTTCGCGGCGAAGCGAGCCAAGGCGGCCCGGACGGGGCGTACTCGCCGTCGCCGCTGATCCGTCCTGACGACGAGACTTACTCCACACAAGCTGGCAAACCTATCCATGTCGGAGTGTCGCGGCAGATCGGCCACGGCTGCTGTGCATCGTGTTTCACGTGAAACGTCGCTCACTGTTGCACGGCATCATCAGTCGCGGCCGCGCCGCGGCCGAACCTCGAGACCGGAAGCCCCTCGGTGCTCTCGGAGAGGGTGCGCCTGACGACTCTCCGTCCCCCTTGAGGGGCACGGAGTTGTCCACAGAGGTGGATTTCTCCACAGAACACCAGGCCTCACTGGTTCACGACCCCGAAGACATGGGAGGCTCTGTTCATTGCGAGCCTGAAGTCGAGGAGAGTGAATCCTTGCGGTCCGACGCCAACATCGCGGGACCGATGACCGATCCGGTCCCCGGTCCCCGTACCGAGTCGATGGGGGAGGATGTTTCACGTGAAACACCGCCCCCGATGGACGACACTCCCATCGGTCGTGCTGCCCAACTGGCGGTGGAGGCTCTAGGCCGCGCCGGCGAGGGCCTGCCACGGCCCGAGCAGACCCGCGTCATCGTGGTCGCCAACCAGAAGGGGGGCGTGGGCAAGACGACGACGACCGTCAATCTTGCCGCGTCGCTGGCCCTTCACGGCGGCCGTGTGCTGGTCATCGACCTCGACCCGCAGGGCAACGCGTCCACTGCCCTGGGGATCGACCATCACGCCGAAGTTCCTTCCATCTACGACGTGTTGGTCGAGAGCAAGCCGCTTGCGGAAGTCGTTCAGCCGGTCCCCGATGTCGAGGGCCTCTTCTGTGCTCCTGCCACGATCGATCTCGCCGGTGCGGAGATCGAGCTGGTGTCCCTGGTGGCACGCGAGAGTCGACTGCAGCGGGCGATCCAGGCGTACGAGCAGCCGCTGGACTACATCCTCATCGACTGCCCGCCCTCGCTCGGCCTGCTGACGGTCAACGCGCTGGTGGCCGGACAGGAGGTCCTCATCCCTATCCAGTGCGAGTACTACGCGCTGGAGGGCCTGGGTCAGCTGCTACGCAACGTCGACCTGGTGCGAGGGCACCTCAACCCCACGCTGCACGTCTCGACGATCCTGCTCACCATGTACGACGGCCGGACGCGGCTCGCGTCCCAGGTCGCGGACGAGGTACGCACCCACTTCGGCGACGAGGTGCTGCGGACGAGCATTCCCCGCTCGGTCCGTATCTCCGAGGCGCCGAGCTATGGGCAGACGGTGCTGACTTACGATCCTGGATCTAGCGGTGCTCTGTCGTATCTTGAGGCGGCACGAGAAATCGCGCTGAAGGGTGTGGGTGTCAGTTACGACCCGACGCACGCCCACTTCGGCGCCCAGAACAGCCCGAGCATGGCGGAGGGGATCCAGTGAGCGAGCGACGGAGGGGGTTGGGCCGTGGTCTCGGCGCACTGATCCCTGCTGCACCGACGGAGAAGATGGTGCCCCCGGCTGCGATGGGAGGCGCTGCTTCCACCTCCCCGGCCGCTGTTCCGGTGCTGAGCGACCGCGGGGTGGCCGCAGCCAAGGTGGCCACACTGCCGCCTGTTTCACATGAAACCGAGGAGCCGGTCCTCAACGGTGGTGTGGAGACGCCCGCACCTCCCATGGGCGCCCACTTTGCGGAGATTCCCCTTGAGGCGATCACGCCGAACCCGCGGCAGCCGCGTGAGGTCTTCGACGAGGATGCGCTGCTGGAACTCGTCACCTCCATCCAGGAGGTCGGTCTCCTCCAGCCGATCGTTGTACGGCAGATCGGCCCCGCACGCTACGAGCTCATCATGGGCGAGCGGCGCTGGCGGGCCTGCCGTGAGGCCGGCCTCGACGCGATCCCGGCGATCGTGCGGGCCACGGACGACGAGAAGCTTCTCCTGGATGCCCTCCTGGAGAACCTGCACCGTGCTCAGCTGAACCCGATCGAAGAGGCGGCTGCCTACGATCAGCTGCTGAAGGACTTCAACTGCACGCACGACCAGCTGGCGGATCGCATCGGGCGCTCTCGTCCACAGGTCTCCAACACCCTGCGCCTGCTGAAGCTCTCGCCCAAGGTCCAAAACCGGGTGGCCGCCGGTGTGCTCTCCGCCGGGCATGCACGGGCGCTTCTCTCCGTGGAGGACCCCGAGGAGCAGGAGCGGCTGGCCTACCGGGTGGTGGCCGAAGGGCTCTCGGTCCGGTCCGTCGAAGAGATCGTGACCCTGATGGGCTCCCGCCCGCAGAAGACCCAGCGCTCCAGAGGGCCGCGGGCCGGTTCCGTTCCCTCCCCGGCGTTGTCCGACCTCGCGACCCGGCTCTCGGACCGCTTCGAGACGCGGGTGAAGGTCGAACTGGGCCAGAAGAAGGGCAAGATCACCGTCGAGTTCGCCTCGCCGGACGACCTTGAGCGGATCCTCAGCACCCTCGCTCCGGGCGAGAAGCTGGCTCTCCAGAAGAGTCTTCTGGACGGTGATGCGGACGACACCGAGCTCTGAGGCTCGGCCGGCCGGAGTTCCCTGTCGGCCAACCCCTGCGGGCCGTGTCCGGTGTGTACCGGAACACGGCCCGCACTTTGCTTTCTGACGGTATCGATGGAATCGCTTCGTGGATACGATGCGTTCGGATATGGCGCATCCACCTGGCAGACCTCTTAGGGGAGGCGGGGTCCATGCGAATGGTGAGCCGCACCGGACTGGTGAGCGCGGGTCTTGGGCTGGGAGCGGTCGGCGGGTTCGTCGGCAGCCTGCTCAGGGAACGAAGCGCCCTGACAGCCGCTCGCGATGCCGCGGGCGAAGGAAGCGAGGAACAGCCTTCATGGGGCGTCGGCTCGTACCGCTCACGCTGGACAACCTTCCGGACCTTCCCAAGCGCTGCCGCACGTGTGTCTTCTGGGAGTTGGACCCGGTCAGTGGTGAAGCCGCGGTAAAAGCAGGCACCGCCGCCCTGGAGAAGGAAGCCTGGATCTCCGCGGTCCTGCTGGACTGGGGCTCCTGCGGTCGGGTCGTCTACGTTGACGACGTACCGGTGGGCTTCGTGCTCTACGCACCTCCGGCTTACGTCCCCCGCGCCACAGCGTTCCCCACGAGCCCCGTGTCGCCGGATGCGGTGCAGCTGATGACCGCGTTCATCATGCCGGGCTACCAGGGCCAGGGACTGGGCCGGGTGATGGTCCAAACGGTCGCCAAGGATTTGCTGCGGCGTGGCTTCAAGGCGATCGAGGCCTTCGGAGACGCGCGCTGGAAAGAGCCGACGTGTGTGCTGCCCGCCGACCATCTCCTGGCTGTGGGCTTCAAGACGGTTCGCCCCCACCCCACCTTCCCGCGACTGCGGCTGGAACTGCGGACGACGCTGTCCTGGAAGGAAGACGTGGAGATGGCGATCGACCGGTTGCTGGGGGCCGTGCAGAAGGAGCCGGCGTTGAGGCCGCTCTAGAGCAAGGACGTTTCCAGAGCAGGCGCCTCTAAAGCGAATGGGCCAACCCGAGAGGGTTGGCCCATTCGTGTTTCACGTGAAACGTCACTCGGCGATGAAGTCCTCAAGGTCGCGGACGATCGCGGCCTTCGGCTTCGCGCCGACGATGGTCTTGGCGACCTCGCCGTTCTGGTAGACGTTCAGCGTCGGGATGGACATGACGCCGTACTTGGCGGCCGTACCCGGGTTCTCGTCGATGTTCAGCTTGACGACCTCGATCTTGTCGCCGTACTCGGAGGCGATGGCCTCGAGGGACGGCGCGATCTGGCGGCACGGTCCGCACCAGGCGGCCCAGAAGTCCACCAGCACGGGCTTGTCGCTCTTGAGGACGTCCTGCTCGAAGGAGTCGTCGGTCACGTTCTTCAGGGTGCCGGCCACGGCGGGCTCCTTAACTGGTTGGTGCGTGGGGCGGATGGGGGGGGAGAGACAGGGGTCAGACAGCGGTCTTCTCGGGCTCGGCCTGCTCCTCGTCCGCGAGAGCGGCGAGGAAACGCTCGGCGTCGAGAGCGGCGGAGCAACCCGTACCGGCCGCGGTGATCGCCTGGCGGTAGGTGTGGTCGACCACATCGCCGGCGCCGAAGACACCGGTCACGTTGGTGCGGGTGGAGGGGGCGTCGACCTTGAGGTAGCCCTCCTCGTCCAGCTCCAGCTGACCCTTGAACAGCTCGGTGCGCGGGTCGTGGCCGATCGCGATGAACAGGCCGGTGACCGCCAGGTCGGAGAGCTCGCCGGTCTTGAGGTTGCGCAGCTTCAGACCGGACAGCTTCTGCTCGCCCTGGACCTCGGCGACCTCGCTGTCCCAGACGAACTTGATCTTCGGGTCGGCGAAGGCACGGTCCTGCATCGCCTTCGAGGCGCGCAAGGTGTCGCGGCGGTGGACGATGGTCACCGACTTGGCGAAGCGCGAGAGGAAGGTGGCCTCCTCCATCGCGGTGTCGCCGCCGCCGATCACGGCGATGTCCTGGTCCTTGAAGAAGAAGCCGTCGCAGGTGGCACACCAGGAGACGCCACGGCCGGAAAGGGCGTCCTCGTTCGGCAGGCCGAGCTTGCGGTGCTGCGAGCCGGTGGCGACGATGACGGCCTTGGCTCGGTGGACCGTGCCCGCGGTGTCCGTGACGGTCTTGATCTCGCCGCTCAGGTCGACGTTGACGATGTCGTCCGGGATGAGCTCGGCTCCGAAGCGCTCGGCCTGGCCGCGCATGTTGTCCATGAGCTCGGGGCCCATGATGCCGTCCTGGAAGCCCGGGAAGTTCTCGACCTCGGTCGTGTTCATGAGCGCACCGCCAGCGGTGACGGCGCCCTCGAACACAAGCGGCTTCAGCGACGCGCGCGCGGTGTAGAGCGCCGCCGTGTAGCCGGCGGGCCCGGAGCCGATGATGATCACGTTACGGACGTCGCTCACGGCTTGTTTCCTCGTCTCTGGACTGCGTCGTCGGACCGGGGGGAGCCCCTTTCAGAACTCTCACCCCACCCAACGGATCCTAAGGGGCGCGCATTCCCACTGTGTCCGGGCACACGGTGACGCCACCCCGTAGGGGTTGCCAGGCAGGACGGAGACGAACCGCCGGGCCTTCAGGAACGCGCGTAGGAGTCCTTCAGGAGGACCTTGGCCGTGGTGGATGACGCCTGCTTCACGCAGGTCGCGTCCATGATGTAGACCGTGACCCGGCTGTCGTTGGCGGCATCCGGCAGCACGACGAGCAGAGCGTCCTTGCCCTTGTAGACGCCTTCCTCAGCGGCGAGCGCCGCGCCGTCGGTGCCCATGCCCTTCCTGACACATTCGGGCACTGTGATCTCACGCAGGATCTGAGGGCTCTTGGTGTCGGGTCCGCCTACCGCACCCAGACTCCGTTCCGGTTTATGGGAGCCACCCGCGGAACTCTCGCCCTTGGCGAGGAGATCGGCGACCTGACTGTCCAGCTTCGCCGCGGAGAAGGTGTCGCCGGCGGTCTGCCCGCCGTCGGCCGACGGGCCGGCCCCTCCGCCACCCATCAGGGAGGTCAGCAGCACGGAGCCGAGGCCAAGGGCGGCGGCCGTAAACGCGGCACTGAGGACGGCCACCTTGCGACGTCCGGCCTTCGTGCGGTTCTTGCGGCCGGGACCGGTGGTCGAGGAGCGGGCGTGGCCCGCCGGGCGGTCCGTCGTTGCCGATGTTTCACGTGAAACATGAGCACTGTCGACCACACCGGAGACCGGTCGGGCTTCCCCGATGAGGGTCGTCGCTTCGGCGGCTTCGGCGTCAGCGGGCGCCGTGGCGTTGAGTAGAGCCTCCGCGGCGAGGGCGGCGTCGATGCGTCCGGCGACATCGGCGGGCATGCGTGCCGGGCCGGGCAGGGTGCCCAGCAGGTCCCGGATCTCTTCCAACGAGGCGTGGACGTCCGCGCACAGCTCGCACTGGTCCAGATGCCGCCGTACGTCGGCTGTCCTGGAGGGAGGGAGAAGGCCCTCGGTGAGGTCGGAGATCTCGGCGACGTCCGGGTGCCCGGCCGTGTCCGTCGTGGAAGTCACGCTCGCCCACCTCCGCCCTTCACTGCAGCTGAATCACTCGGCCCTGCATCTCGCGAATCCGTGGCCGGTGGTCTCGTGTCATGTGGACCCGCTGCCGGTGGGACGGATGTCCCCTGCGTCCGGTTCCGCCTCTCGCCGGAGTCCTTGCCGGCACTGGCGCTCTCGGGCCGTAGATGAGTGAGGAGAGGCAGGAGTCTGGCTCTGCCGCGCGCACATCGGCTCTTGACCGTGCCGGTCGGTACATCGAGGACGCGGGCGGCCTCCGCGACCGGGTAGCCCTGCATGTCCACCAGGACAAGCGCCGCACGCTGGTCGGGGGGCAGCGTGCCGAGTGCCTCCAGCAGCTGGCGGTGCAGATCGTTGCGCTCTGCCGGAGCGGATGCCTCCTCGTGGGGCTCCAGCAACTGCTCCAGGCGCTCGGTGTCGTCGACGGGGGAGGTCTTGCGGGTGGCCGCCTTACGGGCGCGGTCCAGACAGGCGTTCACCGTGATCCGGTGCAGCCACGTCGTGACGGCCGACTGGCCCCTGAACGTGTGGGCGGCCCGGTAGGCCGAAACGAGGGCGTCCTGGACGGCGTCAGCGGCCTCCTCGCGGTCGCCGAGCGTTCGCAGGGCCACCGCCCAGAGCCGGTCACGGTGACGCCGCACGAGCTCACCGAAGGCGTCGGGGTCGCCCTCTACATGCCGGGCGAGAAGGTCCTGATCGCTTGTGTCACCGTATGCGCCGCCATCTGCCATCGGACCCCCTCCCCTTTACTCTCAGCTGCTCACCTTGACGTCCACGACCCTGCCGCGGAACTTGCCGTCGTCGATCTGCTTCGGCAGATCGGTCAGCCAGACCAGAAGATAGCGAGACTCGAGGGACTTGCCGGGCTTGAGCGTCACGCTTGTGCCGGAGCCCTCGGCGACCTTGCTGTAGCCGTCGAGGGACGTCGGCTGCGTACCGGTGTCTCCCGAGGCGGCGCGGAGCTCGACGGAGGTGTCACCGACGAAGGTGACGGTCACCTTTCCGACCTGCTGGACCTTGCCGAGATCGAGGACGACTCCTACGCCCGACTTCAACCGCCCGAAGTCGGAGCTCGTGTAGAAGCTCGTCTGCCAGTACGTGCCCGCAGCGGAGTCGTAGATCTTCTCTATCTCGTCCGGATTCTCGGACCCGTCCGAGCCGAGCGGGTCGAAGTCAAGGGCACCTTCGATAGCAATCGGCTTGCTGACGGGCTTCGCCGGGCTCTTGTCGTTGTCCCCCGTCGTCTGCGTCTGGTCGGTGTCCTCCGACTTGTTGCCCTGGTCCATGAGCGCGTCCGCGAGCTGCCAGCTGCCGAGGCCGAGGGCAGCGATCAAGAGGGCCGAGACAGCCCACTTGAGCGCCTTGCCCGTGCGGCTCTGCAGCGGGGGCGGCGGTGTCGGCACCGGCTGGGTGACGCCCAGGCGTGGCGCCTGGCGGCCGTAGCTGCCCTGCTGGTAGGTCGTGCGCTGGTAGTCCGGCGGGGCTGTGAACGTGGGCTCCGGCGGGCGGATGCGGGGCATCTCGCCGATCGCCTTCACCAGCTCCTCCGGCGTCGTGCACGCGGACTCGTGCCGGGAGGCCGTCGCACCGTCGTTGACGAGGGCGCGCATGGCGAGCTCGGACAGGCCACGGTGGACGCCGGCGCGCACCTGGTCCGGGGCGATCAGTCCGATGTCCTTCGGCAGCCCGGACAAGCCGTAGGCGTCGCTCTCGTACGGCCAGCGCTGGGTGAGCGCGGCGTACAGCAGGGCGCCGATGGCCTCCGTGTCGGTGCGCTGCGGAGTGTCGGAGCTGACGCCGCGCAGCGCGGCGTTCACCGCGAGACCGCGGATGCGCCACTGGCCGGTCGATGCGCGCAGCACGGCGTTCGGGTTGAGGCGGAGATGGGCCAGGCCCTCCCGGTGGGCGGCGGCCATGGCCGCGGACACCTGGGTGACCATCTGGTAGGTGTCGTACACCTCCAGCGGACCCGAGGCGAGCAGCGTGCTCAGTTCCGTGGCGTCGGGGAGCCACTCGTGGACGACGTAGACGAGGTCGTTCTCCTCGACGGCGTCGAGGACCTGGACGAAGCGGGGGTCACCGAGCAGCGCGGAGGAGCGGGCCGAGGCCAGAACCGACCGGGCCCGAGCGTGATCCGCAGGCAGGATGTGGACGCCGACGGCGCGACGAAGCTTCTCGTCGACCGCACGCCAGCTGCTGAAACCGTCCAGACGGGTGACGCACTCCTCGAGGCGGTAGCGTCTGGCGAGTTTGTGACCGCTGTGCAGCTCGGGCGGTGAGGCTTTTCCGGGACCCTCGGTCCCGCCACTCCCCTGTGCCTCGTCGATGTCCGTGTCCCGCTCCCGATTCTTGGCCACCCCGTCGGCCGTGGACTGGTCCGCCTGAGCGGTCAGCGGCTCGTCGCCGCTGTTGTCTGCCACGTCGACGGCAGCCGTGCTCCGTTCCGCCACCGTCGTTCCTGCCTCCCCATCCATTGCGCGCCGTCCGACTCAGTGCGCGCCGTCCGACGCCGAAACCAATTGTGCCCACAGTCCGGCGCTATGCACGACACACAGTGGCGGACGATGGTTGTGCGCGTACCCCCACCTCAGCGACCCAGGCGTCCGCGGACCATGCCCACCAGCGAGTTCAGCTCCTCGATCCGCATCCGGCGAGCGGCGACAAAGAAGATCCCGAGCAGCACGGCTCCACCGGCCAGCAAGGCAGCGAGGGAGCCGAGAACGCCCTGCCCCAGGGTCTGGGCGATGCCGTAGCAAGCCGCACCGCTCAGCAGCGCCGCGGGCACCGAGGCGATGCAGAGTCTGGCGTACGTCCGCATCACGCGGGCGCCGTCCAGGTCGCCGCCGAGCTTCTTGCGCAGCCGGCTCCAGGCGACGCCGACGCCGATCGCGTAGGCCAGGCCGTACGAGGCGGCCATGCCGACGACAGCCCAGCGGGCCGGGATGACGAAGTAGCAGGCGGCCGAGGCGACGGCGTTGACGGCCGCCACGATCACCGTGTTGTAGAAGGGGGTCCGGGTGTCCTCGTAGGCGTAGAAGGCGCGCAGGACCACGTACTGCACGGAGTACGGGATGAGGCCGAGGCCGAAGGCCATCAGCATGTAGCCCATGTTGGTGGCTTCGCTGGTGCCCGAGGAGCCGAACATCAGCGTGCACATCGGGATGCCCAGGCCGAGGAATCCGAAGGCGATGGGGACGATCGCCACCGCCGTTGTGCGAAGGCCCTGGGAGATGTCGTCCCGTACGGCACCGCTGTCGCCCTCCGCCGCCGAGCGCGAGAGCCGCGGCAACAGGGCGGCCATCAGGGAGACGGTGATGATGGCCTGGGGCAGACCCCAGATCAGCTGGGCGTTGGCGTAGGCGGCGAAGCCGGTTCCGTCGACGTCGGAGTCGACGCCAGCGGCGGTGGACAGCTGGGTGACCACGAGGGCACCTGCCTGGTTGGCCAGGACGAACAGGATGGTCCACTTGGCGAGCATCGCCGCCTTGCCGAGACCGTGGCCCTTCCAGTCGAAGCGCAGCCGCAGCCGGAAACCCGTCTCGCGCAGGTACGGGATCATCGCCAGGGCTTGGACGACCAGGCCGAGCAGGACACCGATGCCGAGGAGCCGCTGGCCCTCCGGCGGGATGTTCGTGACGGCCATGCCGGAGCGCTCCGCGGTGCCGTACACCCAGAGGAACATCCCCAGCGTCACGATGATGACGATGTTGTTCAGGACGGGAGTCCACATCATCGCGCCGAACTTGCCGCGGGCGTTGAGGATCTGTCCCATCACCACGTGGACGCCCATGAAGAAGATCGAGGGCAGGAAGTAGCGGGTGAAGGTGACGGCCACCTCGTTGGCGGCGGGGTCGTTGGCGACAGGGGTGGACAGGGCCCTGACCAGGAGTGGCGCGCCGAACATCGCGAGTGCGGTGAGTGCGGCGAGCGCCACCATCACCAGGGTCAGCAGGCGGTTCGCGTACGCCTCGCCGCCGTCCTCGTCGTCCTTCATGGCGCGCACCAGCTGCGGCACGAAGACGGAGTTGAGGCCTCCGCCGACGGTCAGGATGTAGATCATGGTCGGCAGCTGGTAGGCGACCTGGAACGAGTCGCCGAGCAGGCCGAGGCCCAGTGCCGAGACGATCATCATGGACCGTACGAACCCGGTGAGCCGGGACACCATCGTGCCCGCCGCCATCACGGCGCTCGACTTCATCAGCCCTGCGGCGCGCCCGCCCTTCTTGGGCGCGGACGCTGGAGCAGCTGCCGGGGCGGGCGCTGCGGCCTCTGCCGCTGCAGGTGGCGTAGTCCCCTGGTACGGTCCCGCCGCCGGTGCCGGAGAAGGCCCCGGGACCGTCGGCGGCTGGTACTGCGGATGGCCGCCCTGTTGCTGGTCCCGGAAGAGGTGCGCGAAGGCGTCGTGCTCCGGACGCTCCTCGGCCGAGTGCGAGACGAGGTCGTCGACGCCCACGTACTGGGTCGTCCGGGGATCGTCGCCGTACGGCAGGTACTGGTTGGGGCCTTCCGGCTCGGGCGCCGGGGTCTGCGCCCACACATGCGGGTCGGGGGCGTACGGCGACTGAGGCGGCTGGGCGTACAGCGACTGGGGCGGCTGGTACGTGCCCGGGGGTGGCGGCGGGTGGGCGGCGCGATCGTACAGCGCCTCGGCCACCGGATCCTGGGCGGAGAGGTCCTGGGCCCGGTAGGGGTCCTGGTCGTAGGCGTCCTGGAGGTACATGTCCGCGGGGTGCTGCGGCGGTACCTGGCCGTGCTCGGGCGGCTGGCCCTCGGGGTGCCCCGAGCCGCCCGCGGGCTGGCCGCGGTCACCGTCGTACGGCGCGTTCATGGTTACCCCACCTCATCGTCCCGGGCCCACCGGCCACGACTTCGCTCAACGGTCCACTCTCTCACCCGTGCCGGACGGGTCGGCGCTTTCCGCTGCGGTGTCCGGTGTCGGGTCACTCGGCTGCTCCGGGGCGTCTGCCCGGGTACCGGTGTCCGACTCTTCCCTGCGGACTTCCTCGGGCGTGAGACGGTCCTCAGGGCCTTCCGGGTTCTCCGGGACGGCCTCGGTTTCGCCTGTCTCCGGGGAACCGTCCTCCTCGGCCGCGCGGGCCGCCGCGCGCTTGCGCTGCGTGTACATACGGAACCCGGCGAGGACGAGCAGAAGGAAACCACCACCGATGACCAGCATCACGGTGGCCGTGAACTCGGTGACCCTCACGTCGAAGGTGACGGGTGCGCCATAGGGCTGGCCGTCCTCCGTGAACAGCTGGGCGACGACCGTGGCCTGACCGTTGGCTTGAGCCGACGTGGTGAACTTCACGGTCTGGCTGTGTCCGCCGGAGACCGCGACGGCCTGTTCGTGGTAGGCATCGCCGCCGATCTCGAGACGCCTCGGACTCTTCGAGGTCAGCCGCAGTACCAGGTGATCGACGCCCTGGACGAGATTGTTCTGCACGGTCACGGGGATCGTGGCACTGCGGCCGGAGAGCTTGGTCTCCGACTTGTCGATCAGCGTGACCTGTCCGGCCAGCGAGTCGACGTAGGCCTCGATGGCGTTGCGGTAGTCCGCGGCCTCAGCGGAGCGCTCACGCCACGACGTGGACATCTCGCGGTTCAGGGCCCGCCCGAAGGGGGTCACGACCCGGGACTGCCGGGTGAGGATCACCTTGAAGTTGTCGAGCTTGTCCTGCGTGGTGGCGACCTGCTCGAAAGCCGATCGGGGCAGCTGCGGCTTGCTCAGCGACGAGGGGTACTTGGAGGCCGGCGGTACCTTCGTGGTCGCGCGGGAGTCCGGCTTGGCCGTGGCAGCGGCCGTGAGGTCCTGGGACTGGGACCATGTGCCGCCCTGGAGCGCTGTGACCGCTTCGGCCATGGTCTGGGCCTGGCTCGTCGTCGGCATCCGCTGAGGGGCGACGACGATGCTGCGTTGCTTGTTCGTCTGGAGGTTGAGGGTCAGGCTCTGGGCCAGGAAGCTCTGCACGGCGAGCGTCGAGCTCGACGCCTTCGTCAGATCGCCCTGGAACGCCGTCGACATCCGTGCGTCCGCGACGACAGCCGTCGTGCCGCCGCCGATCGGGCGGGCCGCGGAGGGCGTGTAGGTCAGGCCTCCGGTCTCCACCAGGCTGTCGCTGCGGGCGATCACCTTGTCAGCGCCGGCGGAGGTGGCGACCTTGACGATGGACGGGTCGACGGCGCCGTTCACGGGCCAGGCGAAGTCGGTGGTCGGCTCCACGTGGAGGATCGAGTCGACCGTGTCGGCGGCGACGTCGGTGGCCTCCTTGAGGTGGTTCAGGGAGCCGGTGACGTTCGTGCCGTTGTGGGCCAGAGAGGCCAGATCGGGGTCGGCGAAGGGCAGAGCGACGACTTCCTTGTCCTGCACCGCGTCCTGCAGCTCCGCCAGCCACTGCGCGGCGACCGTCCGATAGCCGCCCGGCCTGCTCGTGTCGCCCTCACCCTGGACGCGGTAGCTCTCTGTCATCGCGTCCACAGAGGCCAGCAGGTCGGGGTCGATCACCCACGTGACGTCGAGTTCCTTGCCCAGCGACACGAGCTGCTGCAGTCGGCCGCCAGGGGAGATCTCCTTGGCGAGGTCGTCGTCACGGAAGACCGGAGTCTGTGACTCGTCCGACCCCGTCTGTGCGGTCATGTGCGAGGTGGAGACGAGTGGCCACAGAACGGTCGTCCGGGTCTGCGTGCCGGCCTTGTCAGGCTGCCACGGAAGGAACGTCCGCTGGATGCCGAGCACCTGGTCCCACGGCTGCGCGGCCGTCTCGCCGGACAGGGAGACAGCGAACTCGTAGACGCCGTCCTCTCCCAGGTCCAGCTTGTCGACCGGTACGGAGATGCTGAAGTGCTGGGAGACGCCTGGCGTGAGCTTGGAGAACTCCTGGACGTACTTCCCGCCCACCGGGGCTCCGTCCAGGCCCTCCTGGAAGCTGGTGCGCGCGGAGACCGTGTCGATGGCCGAGCGGGTGCTCATAGGCGCTCCCAGGCGCAGGTCCACCTGCGCGTCCGTGACCGCTTGCTTGCCCTTGTTGGTCACCGTGCCGGACACGGTCAGCGTGTCGCCGTCACTGGGGACAGAAGGGGTGAGCGAATCCACAGCGACAGCCACCGTGCCGGAGCCGGAAGCGGCCTTCACGGAGTCCTGCCCCGCCGCGTGCGTCGGAGTGGCGGCGGGCAGCTGGAGCAGGCCGGCCAGCAGAGGCGCCCCGGCGAGCAGTGCTCCGGTGCGCCGCATCCACCGGCGGGCAGGTGAGGGACTCATCCCCTGGAAGTCTGCCGCCTCGGCCACGCGCTCGCCCGTCCCTCGTCGTCGTCAGTGGTCGTCGGAATGTGCGTCCACGCATGGTAACGATGCGCGCTGAGGGGAAGTGCCGCGGTCTCCTCCACAAGATCGGTTCAGAGCGTCGGCCTGTCCCGTATGTGCCTCTATAAAGGGGAGCGTTTTCGTACGTCGCAAGGGCAGGCCTTGTGGGCGTATTGACGGAGCTGTCTATGCCGTCGGATGTGCACGTTTAATGGAGGCGCTCCCGGTCGCCCGGGCCACGTACCCTCTTCTGTTGTGCCGAACGCCAACGAAGACAAGCCCAGCGCCCTGAGCCAGGCGCAGCACCGCGCGGTGAGCGAACTGCTGCGGGTTGCCCCTGTCGCCGACGACCTCGCCCGCCGTTTCCAGGAGGCTGGGTTCTCACTCGCCCTGGTCGGCGGGTCGGTCCGGGACGCGCTGCTCGGCCGGCTCGGCAACGACCTGGACTTCACGACCGACGCTCGTCCCGAGGACGTGTTGAAGATCGTGCGCCCGTGGGCGGACGCCGTGTGGGAGGTCGGTATCGCTTTCGGCACGGTCGGGGCGCAGAAGGAAGCCCGTGTCGGAGACGCTGATCGATGCTTCCAGATCGAGGTGACCACCTATCGGTCGGAGGCGTACGACCGGACCTCGCGCAAGCCCGAGGTGTCGTACGGCGACTCGATCGAGGAGGACCTCGTCCGGCGTGACTTCACCGTGAACGCGATGGCCGTCGCACTTCCGGAGAAGACGTTCATCGACCCGCACGGCGGTCTGGAGGACTTGGCGGAGCGCGTGCTGCGCACGCCGGGTACTCCCGAGGAGTCCTTCTCGGACGACCCGCTGCGCATGATGCGGGCGGCGCGCTTCGCGGCACAGCTCGACTTCGAGGTGGCTTCTGAGGTCGTCGCGGCCATGAAGGACATGTCCGGCCGCCTCGAGATCGTTTCGGCGGAGCGGGTGCGGGACGAGCTGAACAAGCTGGTCCTCTCCGCCCATCCGCGCAAGGGCCTGACCCTGCTGGTCGACACCGGGCTCGCCGACCACGTGCTGCCCGAGCTCCCGGCTCTGCGTCTGGAGAGTGACGAGCACCACCGCCACAAGGACGTCTACGAGCACACGCTGATCGTCCTGGAGCAGGCGATGGCGCTGGAGGAGAACGGCCCCGACCTGACCCTCAGGCTGGCCGCACTGCTGCACGACATCGGCAAGCCGCGCACCCGTCGCTTCGAGAAGGACGGCCGGGTCTCGTTCCACCACCACGAGGTGGTCGGCGCGAAGATGACGAAGAAGCGCATGACGGCGCTGAAGTACTCCAACGAGCTGGTGAAGGACGTCTCACGTCTGGTCGAGCTCCACCTGCGCTTCCACGGCTACGGCACTGGCGAGTGGACGGACTCGGCGGTTCGCCGCTATGTCCGTGACGCCGGCCCCCTCCTGGACCGCCTCCACAAGCTGACCCGCTCGGACTGCACCACGCGCAACAAGCGCAAGGCGGCCGCGCTGTCCCGCGCCTACGACGGCCTGGAGGAGCGGATCGCTCAACTCCAGGAACAGGAGGAACTGGACGCCATCCGCCCGGACCTCGACGGCAACCAGATCATGGAGATCCTGGGCGTCGGTCCCGGGCCGGTGATCGGCACCGCGTACAAGCACATGCTGGAGCTGCGGCTGGAGAACGGGCCGATGGTGTACGACGAGGCGGTCGCGGCGCTCAAGGAGTGGTGGGCCGAGCAAGGCTGAGGCCGCGAACGGGGTCATGTTTCACGTGAAACATGACCCCGAGGATGCGAGAGGGGCGGTGTTTCACGTGAAACACCGCCCCTCTCGGCGTCTGCTTACTTCTTGTACTCCTTCAGGCAGAGCAGGAAGTCGCTGCTCTTGCTGCTCTGCGTGTACGTGTACTCGAAGTCCTTGGCCTCGCTTGCGCACTTGCTGCTGGCCGAGAGCTCGGTGGTGTACGAGCCCTCGATCTTGGCCAGCACCACGTACTGAGCCTTCGAAGAGCCGCAGTCGACGACTTCGAGGTCCGGGTTGGTCGAACTGGTGCTGCCGCGGTGCATGCAGTCGCCGACCGCAGCCGTCTCCGCATCGTCCTGGCTGGCTATGTAGCCCCCGATGGCCACAGACACGGCAGCCACCACGATGACGATGTTCTTGATCGCCTTGAAGCTCAGCTTGCGCCGGGGCTGCGGCGGAACCGGCGCGTACGGCGCCGCGCCCTGCTGGGGGAACCCGGGCTGGCCCGGCTGCTGCGGGTAGCCGCCCTGGGGAGGGTACGGGGCCTGGCCCTGGGGCTGGCCGTACGGGTTCTGGCCCTGGGCGAACGGGTTGCCCTGGGGCGGCGGAGTTGTCACTTGGGAGTCCCCCTGGAACTTGAGTGCGTGGCGCGAACTAAGCGCGGAAATAAGACGCACGTAAGTTACCGGTCCCCACTGACACCGGAGACGCCGGGAGTGGCTCTGTGTCATTGATGTGACACAGAGCGGCGTTCAAAGCGGGCCATAGCCCCAGCAACTGCCGCGTAGATAACGGCGACTGTGACCACCAGAGGCATCGAGCGGCCGTCCGGCGGCAGCATCAGGGCGGCTACACCTGCGGCGCCGACGAAGGCAACGTTGAACAGCACGTCGTAGACGGAGAAGATCCGGCCACGGAAGGCGTCATCGACCGAGGCCTGCACGATCGTGTCCGTCGCGATCTTCGCCCCCTGCGTCGTCAGGCCCAGGACGAATGCCGCCACCAGCATGGGAGTTGCGGCGAAGGGAAGGCCGAGCGCGGGCACCAGAACCGCGGCCGCCCCCGCGCACACGGCGATCCAGAGGCCGGAGCCCAGCCGTCCCGCAGCCCAAGGGGTCGCCACCGCCGCCGCGAAGAAGCCGGCGGCAGAGATCGCCAACGCCAGCCCCAGCAAGGCGAGTCCGTCATCGGCGTCCGACGAGAAGGCGTACCGGCAGAGCATCAGCAGCATGACCAGCAGGGCGCCGTAGCAGAAGCGCATCAGGGTCATAGTGAACAGCGCCCAGGCGGCTTCCCGGCGCGGCGGAGTAGTGAGATGGCGTACGCCCGCCGCCAGGTCGCGCGCTGTGCCGGACAGGGCCGCCGCGAGCCCCGGCTGCACCAACTCGCGATCGGGGCCGAGCAGGTCCGGGGACATACGCAGTGAGGCCAGTCCCGCGCACAGGTACAGGGAGGCTCCCAGGAGCACCACGGCCGCATCGGAGTCCCAGGCCACCAGCCGTACGACGAAGGCCAGGCCGGCACCGGCGGCCGCGGCGAGCGTTCCGGCGGTCGGGGACAGGGAGTTGGCGATCACGAGCCGCTCTTCGTCGACGACGCGCGGCAGTGCCGCGGAAAGGCCGGACAGGACGAAGCGGTTGACGGCGGTGACGCACAGGGCGGAGACGTAGAAGAGCCAGTCCGGGACGTCGGTGATGATCAGGGCGGCCGTCGCCGAGGCCAGCACGGTGCGCAACAGGCTGCCGTACAGCAGAACCTGGCGGCGGCGCCAGCGGTCCAGGAGGATGCCGGAGAAGGGGCCCACCAGGGAGTAGGGCAGGAGCAGCACCGCCATCGCGGAGGCGATCGCGGCTGCCGAGGTCTGTTTTTCCGGGGAGAAGACGACGTACGTGGCGAGCGCGGTCTGGTAGACGCCGTCGGCGCCCTGCGAGAGCAG
Organism: Streptomyces sp. V4I8; assembly: GCF_041261225.1. GTDB lineage: Bacteria > Actinomycetota > Actinomycetes > Streptomycetales > Streptomycetaceae > Streptomyces. The sequence continues at coordinate 5,230,891 of NZ_JBGCCN010000001.1, read as the reverse complement.
GCGTACGACGAGCAGGCGCCGGAAGTTCCGGAAGCGCAGCAGGACCCGCAGGTCGCGTACGACGGACATGGGGCACAGCCTCACATATGGGGAGGGTCCCCGGGCGGTACAACCCGGGGACCCTCAACAGCTCTGGCAGGAGCGTTCTAGTGCGGCGCCGACTGCTTAGCGCTCGACCTCACCCTTGATGAACTTCTCGACGTTCTCGCGGGCCACGTCGTCGAAGTACTGGACTGGCGGGGACTTCATGAAGTAGCTCGACGCCGACAGGATCGGGCCGCCGATGCCGCGGTCCTTGGCGATCTTCGCGGCGCGCAGGGCGTCGATGATGACGCCGGCGGAGTTCGGGGAGTCCCAGACCTCGAGCTTGTACTCCAGGTTCAGCGGGACATCACCGAAGGCGCGGCCCTCGAGGCGGACGTAGGCCCACTTGCGGTCGTCGAGCCAGGCGACGTAGTCGGACGGGCCGATGTGGACGTTCTTCTCGCCGAGCTCACGGTCGGGGATCTGCGAGGTGACGGCCTGCGTCTTGGAGATCTTCTTGGACTCCAGGCGGTCGCGCTCGAGCATGTTCTTGAAGTCCATGTTGCCGCCGACGTTCAGCTGCATCGTGCGGTCCAGGACGACACCGCGGTCCTCGAACAGCTTCGCCATGACGCGGTGCGTGATCGTGGCACCCACCTGGGACTTGATGTCGTCGCCGACGATCGGGACGCCCGCCTCGGTGAACTTGTCAGCCCACTCCTTCGTACCGGCGATGAAGACCGGCAGAGCGTTGACGAAGGCGACCTTGGCGTCGATGGCGCACTGGGCGTAGAACTTCGCCGCGTCCTCGGAGCCCACGGGCAGGTAGCAGACGAGGACGTCGACCTGCTTGTCCTTGAGGACCTGGACGATGTCGACCGGGGCCTCGGCGGACTCCTCGATGGTCTCGCGGTAGTACTTGCCGAGGCCGTCGAGGGTGTGGCCGCGCTGGACGGTCACGCCGGAGCGCGGCACGTCGCAGATCTTGATGGTGTTGTTCTCGCTGGCGCCGATGGCGTCCGCGAGGTCGAGGCCGACCTTCTTCGCGTCGACATCGAAGGCGGCGACGAACTCGACGTCACGGACGTGGTACTCGCCGAACTGCACGTGCATCAGGCCGGGGACCTTGGACGCCGGGTCGGCGTCCTTGTAGTACTCGACTCCCTGAACCAGCGACGCGGCGCAGTTGCCGACGCCGACGACGGCTACGCGAACCGAACCCATTCCGGTTGCTCCCTGTGTGTACGAGTGAGGCCCTGACTGGGCTCTCACGTGGCGGTGTCGCCGGGCGAATCCGTCCCGGGGGTACCCCCGGGACGGGGCAGATCGCCCGGCTCTCCAGATGTGGTGTCCTGCTGAGCGGATCCCCCGGAAGCGGAACCCTTCAGGTCCCGCCCGGCCCGCTCGCTCTCGATGAGCTCGTTCAGCCAGCGCACTTCGCGCTCCACGGACTCCATCCCGTGGCGCTGGAGCTCAAGCGTGTAGTCGTCGAGGCGCTCCCGCGTGCGGGCGAGAGAGGCGCTCATCTTCTCCAGGCGCTCCTCCAGCCGGCTGCGACGGCCCTCCAGAACGCGCATGCGCACGTCCTGTGGTGTGCGTCCGAAGAAGGCAAATCGGGCAGCGAAGTGCTCGTCCTCGTACGCGTCAGGGCCGGTCTGCGAGAGCAGTTCCTCGAAGTGCTCCTTACCTTCTGCCGTCAACCGGTAGACGATCTTGGCGCGACGCCCCGCGAGTGGTGCGGCGAGGGCGTCCTCGGCGGTGTTCCCCGGTTCCTCGATCAACCAGCCGTTGGCGACCAGCGTCTTCAGGCAGGGATAGAGCGTGCCGTAGCTGAACGCACGGAACACGCCCAGCGACGTATTGAGTCGTTTGCGCAGCTCGTAGCCGTGCATCGGGGATTCGCGGAGCAGTCCGAGTACGGCGAACTCGAGGATCCCGGAACGTCGGCTCATCCCCTCGCCTCCTCGTCATATCTCGCGCTGATGTATCGACTCGATACATCAAGACGATAGAACGGCCTTCCGGACGCGACAAGTGGGGGAACGGTGAACGGGATCACATCAACGATTCATGTGGAGCGAGTTGCCTGATTTGGGGTGAAGTTCGGGGCTAGGGGGGCTTTGACGGTGCGTAGTCTGTGCGCCATGCACAGCACTGGGAACCGAGTGACGCCTGAGGGCGTCGTCGTCCTTGGTGCAGTACGGGTGAATGCGGAACCGACCGCATCCGTACTTCGGGGGGACCGGAAAACAGCCGCCGTTGTCAGGCGCGCAGGGGTGCGCCTGCCCGAGGAGTAGTCGTTCGATGAGCGAGCACCGTCGCAAACCGCCGCAGCCGCAGGGAGGCGGACGTGCCGCGGCCCGACGCGGCCAGGCCGGCTCGTCCTCCGGCCGCCGAGCGGCACCGCGAGGCGCCACCGGATCTCCTTCCGACTCGTACGGGTCGGGTCCCAGCGGTTCGGAAGGCGAGGAACGTCCGTACGGAGGACGCGCCGAGGCACGGCGCGCTGCCCAGAGAAGCGGGGGCAGTCGCCGTAGAGCGGCCGAACCGGGCGGGGGCCGCCGTGCCGCTCCCGGCGGGCCGAACGGGCCCGGGCGCGGCAGAGGCCGTGCGGCCCCGCCCCCCAAGAAGCGGTTCATCGACTATCCCCGCGCGGGCAAGTACGGCGCGGCGCGGTGGGTGCCGTCGTGGCGGCTCATCACGGGGATCTTCCTCGCTTTCATGGGCGGTCTGGTCACTGCTGCGGGCATCGGGTACGCCATGGTGGGGATCCCCAATGAGCAGGACACGGCCCTGGCGCAGAACAACGTCTTCTACTGGTCCAACGGCAAGCAGATGGCGTCGACCGGCGGTCAGACGAACCGCCAGCTCGTGAGCAACGCGGAGATCCCGAAGGAGATGAAGAACGCGGTCGTCTCCGCCGAGAACGCGTCCTTCTACGAGGACAGCGGCATCGATCCGGCGGGTATCGGACGGGCCCTGCTCAACATGGCGCGGGGCGGCGAGACGCAGGGCGGCTCGACCATCACCCAGCAGTTCGTGAAGAACACCTACCTGAGCCAGGAACAGACGCTCTCCCGCAAGTTCAAGGAACTGTTCATCTCCATCAAGGTCGGCCAGAAGCTGTCCAAGGACGAGATCCTCGCGGGTTACCTCAACACCGCCTACTACGGCCGTAACTCCTACGGAATCCAGGCTGCGGCCCAGGCTTACTTCGGCGTGGACGCCAAGGAGCTCAGCACCGAGCAGTGCGCCTTCCTCGCCGCCGTGCTGAAGGGGCCGAACTTCTACAACCCTGACGGCGGTGTGGGAGCAAACGCCTCGGCGGAGGCAAACACCAAGCGGGCCAAGGAACGCTGGTCGTGGATCCTGGACCGCATGGTCGAGGTGGGGCGTATGACGCCGGCCGAGCGCGCAAAGGTCGGCGGATTCCCCACGTTCAAGAGGCAGAGCTCGAACCTGTCCGGTCAGTCCGGTTATCTCATCGACATCGCCAAGGAGTACGTCGCCAAGAAGGCGGGGCTGTCCCCCGAGGACCTGGAGAAGGGCGGCTACCGCATCTACACGACCTTCGACAAGCAGAAGGTCAACGAGCTGGCGGCGGCCGTCGAGAAGACACAGAAGAGCTTCCTCGACCCCAAGAAGCGCGAGAAGGACAAGTACGTCCAGTTCGGCGGTGCGTCGGTCGACCCCAAGACCGGAGCGATCGTCGCACTGTACGGCGGCGAGGGCTACAACAAGGGGCACTACTCCAACAACGCCAACACGCTGGGTGTGCCGGTCGGATCGACCTGGAAGCCCATCGTGCTGGCCGCCGCGATGAAGTACGGGACCTACGAGACCAACGGAAAGCCGCTCTCGCCGTTGGCCAAGTACAACGGCAATGACCTCCTGGAGATCAAGGACCAGAACGGCGACCCGATCATGGGCAATGACGGAAAGCCGTTCCGCCAGAAGAACGAGGGCGAAACAGCCTGGGGCGACGTGACGCTCCGGAAGGCCATGGAGCAGTCGATCAACAGCCCGTTCGCGCAGCTGGGTATCGACGTAGGCCTGTCCAGGACTCAGGAGATGGCCAAGGACATGGGCATCTCAGAGGCCTTCTTCGACAAGGCCAACATGAAGAACGTGTCCTTCTCGCTCGGTACGTCGACCCCGAGCGCCATCCGGATGGCGGACGCCTACGGGAGCTTCGCCAACGACGGCAAGCACTACGAGCCGTACTCCGTCACCGAGGTGATCCATGACGGCAAGCCGCTCGAGGGGTTCGAGAAGCCCGAGCGGCAGAACGCCATGGAGCCGAACGTCGCGGCCAACGTGACGGACGTCCTGGAGAACGTCGTCCAGAACGGCACCGGCAAGAAGGTCGCGGACATCGGTTTCCCGGTGGCCGGCAAGACGGGTACGACCGACGAGAACAAGTCGGCGTGGTTCGTCGGCTACACCAGGGAACTGTCCACGGCCGTGACGCTGTTCCGCACGGACCCCGCCAAGGGCAAGCTGCTCTCCATGAACGGCACGGGTGGCGTGACGTCCATCCACGGTGGTGACATCCCGGCGCAGGTCTGGAAGGACTACATGGTCGAGGCCATGAAGGGAGTCACTCCCGAGCGCTTCCCCGAGGCCGAGCCCATCGGCGAGATCATCAACGACACTCCGACCCCGAGCGCGATTCCGACTCCCACGGAGACTGAGGAGGAGAGCCCGAGCCCAACGCCGACGCCCTCCGAGACGCTGCCTTCGCCGACCCCGACGCCGACCTCGACCTGTGACGAGTTCGACTGGCAGTGCAACAACGCCAACGGCGGACAGAACGGCGGCTCGGGCGGGGATACGACCGCGTCACCGACGCCCACGGAGACGGAGACGGACAACTCCGGAGGTAATGCCAACGGCAACGGAGGCATCTTCGGCGGCTCGTCAGGCTAGATCGACAGGCTCACGCGACACAGAAGGCCGGTGGCCGGCACCCACGAAGCAGGGTGCCGGCCACCGGCCTTCCTCGCCTCTACGGTCCGTCGGACTGCGGTCTGTTTCACGTGAAACGCCGGTTTCACGTGAAACACCCAGCCGCCGCAGGCTCCTCGTCCTCGCACCGTTCTCAGACTGGTACGGCAGGATGTGCCCCATGCCCAGTGCAGAGACGACGCCCAAAAGCGTGCACGAGCCCGACCCGGTGCGGCCGACCAAGGAAGACGAGGTCGCCGCGAACGGGAGTGAGCTGATCGGTGGCCCCATCGGACGGCGTGCCCTGCTCGGGACGTCCTGGTGGACTCCCGTGCGGATCATCGCGCTCGTGGCGATCGGCATGTTCGCCCTCGGCCTGGTCCAGAAGGCACCCTGCTACGACGGCGCCTGGTTCTTCGGCGCCAGCTCGCAGTACACGCATGCCTGCTACTCGGACATCCCGCACCTCTACCAGGGGCGTGGCTTCACCGACGGGCTGGTGCCGTACTTCGACAAGCTCTCCGGCGACATGGAGTACCTCGAATATCCGGTGTTGACCGGTGTGTTCATGGAGGTCGCATCCTGGCTCACGACCGGGAGCGGCACCATCCAGCACCAGGAGCAGTGGTACTGGATGGTCAACGCCGGAATGCTGATGGCGTGCGCGGCCGTCATCGCCGTCTGCGTGACCCGCACGCACGTCCGGCGCCCCTGGGACGGGCTGCTGGTCGCCCTGGCGCCCGCGTTCGCGCTGACCGCGACCATCAACTGGGACCTGCTCGCCGTCGCCCTGACGGCCGCCGCGATGCTGATGTGGTCGCGCGGCCGCGCCCTCGCCTTCGGCATCCTGCTGGGGCTCGCCACGGCCGCGAAGCTCTATCCCGTCTTCCTGCTCGGTCCGCTGTTCGTCCTGTGCTGGCGTGCGGGCAAGTGGCGGGACTTCGGTAGGGCGCTGGGCGGCACCGTTGTCGCCTGGCTGGTCGTGAACCTTCCGGTGATGCTGCTCGCCTGGGACGGGTGGTCGCAGTTCTACCGGTTCAGTCGGGAACGGGGCGTCGACTTCGGCTCCTTCTGGCTGATCATGGCCCAGAACTCCACCGATCCGCTGAGCACGGAGACCGTCAACACGCTCGCCACGCTGCTGATGCTGCTGTGCTGTGCCGGCATCGCCGCGCTCACACTCACCGCGCCGCGACGTCCGCGTTTCGCCCAGCTGGCCTTCCTGATCGTCGCGGCGTTCATTCTCACCAACAAGGTCTACTCGCCGCAGTACGTTCTGTGGCTGGTGCCCCTGGCCGCGCTGGCCCGGCCGAAGTGGCGGGACTTCCTCATCTGGCAGGCGTGCGAGGTGGCCTACTTCCTTGGCATCTGGCTGTACCTCGCGTACACGACCAGCGGGGACGCCCACAAGGGACTGCCGCCCGACGGCTACCACTGGGCCATCGGCATGCACCTGCTCGGGACGCTGTACCTGTGCGCCGTTGTCGTACGGGACATCCTCATGCCGGAGCGCGATCCGGTGCGCCGGACCGGCGAGGACGACCCCTCGGGCGGGGTCCTCGACAGGGCGGAGGACGTGTTCGTGTTCGGCCCTGCGGCCCATCCACCGCGGCACGCGGCCCACTTCGACGGGCCGTCTGTCGAGTGGGGCAGTCGGGGGGCGACGACCGACGGTTCGCTCTGAGCGAACAGGGCGTAAGAAGCAGACGTGAAAGGCCGTACACGGGCTCCTCCGTGTACGGCCTTTCGCTGTTACGGCGTTGTCGAGCGGCTGTCGCTCAGCGGTCGACGAGCCGGTCGAACTGCGTGGTGGTGTGGCGCAGATGGGCGACCAACTCGTCGCCGACCTTCGGCTCGGGCGCGTCCGCGGGGACGAAGAGGATGGAGACCTGCATGTGCGGCGGCTCGGCGAACCAGCGCTGCTTGCCGCCCCAGACGAACGGAGAAAGGTTCCGGTTGACCGTGGCGAGCCCGGCCCTGGCGACGCCCTTGGCGCGCGGCATGACGCCGTGCAGGGCCTTGGGGGCCTCCAGGCCCACCCCGTGCGACGTACCGCCCGCGACGACCACCAGGAAGCCGTCAGAGGCCGTCTTCTGCTGCCGGTAGCCGAAGCGGTCGCCCTTGGAGACGCGCGTGACGTCCAGCACCGCGCCGCGGTACTCGGTCGCCTCGTGGTCCCCCAGCCACAGCCGGGTGCCGATGCGGGCGCGGAAGCGGGTCTGCGGGAACTGCTGCTGCAGACGGGCGAGTTCCTCGGCCTTGAGGTGGCTGACGAACATCGTGTGCAGCGGCAGCCGGGCCGCACGCAGGCGGTCCATCCAGCCGATGACCTCCTCGACGGCGTCCGAGCCGTCGGTGCGGTCCAGGGGCAGATGGATGGCGAAGCCCTCGAGGCGGACGTTCTCTATGGCGGCGTGGAGCTGCGGCAGCTCGTGCTCGCTCACCCCGTGCCGCTTCATCGAGGACATCACCTCGATGACGACACGGGCGCCCACGAGGCCGTACACGCCGTCGACGGACGACACCGAGCGGATGACCCGGTCGGGCAGCGGCACCGGCTCCTCGCCGCGTCGGTACGGCGTCAGCACCAGCAGGTCACCGCCGAACCAGTCCTTGATGCGCGCGGCCTCGTACGTCGTGCCGACGGCGAGGACATCGGAGCCCAGGCGCGTGGCCTCCTCCGCCAACCGCTCGTGCCCGAACCCGTAGCCGTTGCCCTTGCAGACCGGGACGAGTCCCGGGAACTGCTCCTGCACGTGCTTGTGGTGCGCCCGCCAGCGCGCGGTGTCGACGTAGAGCGTGAGCGCCATGGCCGGACCTGGAACCTTTCTCGTGGCTGCGGTGTATCAGAGATATGGAAGCTATCGACGGTGCAGCTGTTGACGGTATCGAAGCAGAGAGCGCGAGGTCAGCGACGCGACATGTAGATGTCGAGCGCCTTGTGGAGCAGCTTGTTCAGCGGGAAGTCCCACTCACCGAGGTACTCGGCGGCCTGCCCGCCCGTGCCCACCTTGAACTGGATCAGGCCGAAGAGGTGGTCGGTCTCGTCCAGCGAGTCGGAGATGCCGCGCAGGTCGTAGACGGTGGCGCCGAGTGCGTAGGCGTCGCGCAGCATCCGCCACTGCATCGCGTTCGAGGGCCGGACCTCACGGCCGATGTTGTCGGAGGCGCCGTAGGAGTACCAGACGTGCCCGCCGACGATCAGCATGGTCGCCGCCGACAGGTTCACGCCGTTGTGCCGGGCGAAGTACAGCCGCATGCGGTTGGGGTCCTCGGTGTTGAGGGCCGTCCACATGCGCTGGAAGTACGACAGCGGGCGCGGCCGGAAGTGGTCGCGCACGGCCGTGATCTCGTACAGACGCTGCCACTCCGCCAGGTCCTGGTAACCGCCCTGGACGACCTCGACGCCGGCCTTCTCGGCCTTCTTGATGTTGCGTCGCCACAGCTGGTTGAAGTTCTTGTGGACCTCTTCCAGGGACCGGTTGGCCAGCGGCACCTGGTAGACGTAGCGGGGCTGTACGTCGCCGAAGCCGGCCCCGCCGTCCTCGCCCTGCTGCCAGCCCATACGGCGCAGCTTGTCGGCCACCTCGAAAGCGCGCGGCTCGATGAAGTCGGCCTCGATGTCACGCAGCCGCTTCACGTCCGGGTTCTGGATGCCCGCCTTGATGGAGGTGGCCTCCCAGCGCCGGATGATCACCGGCGGGCCCATCTTCACGGAGAAGGCGCCCTGGTGCTTCAGGTGCGCGAGCATCGGTTCCAGCCAGTCGGTCAGATTCGGCGCGAACCAGTTGATGACCGGGCCCTCGGGCAGATAGGCGAGGTAGCGCTTGATCTTGGGCAGCTGCCGGTAGAGGACGAGGCCCGCGCCGACGAGTTCACCGCTCTTGTCGAACCAGCCGAGGCTCTCCGAGCGCCACTCCGCCTTGACGTCAGCCCAGGCCGGGACCTGCATGTGGCTCGCCGACGGCAGGCTCTGGATGTATGCCAGATGCTGCTCGCGACTGATCGTCCTCAGGGTCAGGCTCATTCGGGGCGCTCCTCGGGCTGGTGTGTCCCCATGGGTACAGGGGCTCCGGCTCTCGCGGAAGCCTACTGCGCCTTGTGAGCGCCCCGACTGGGCGTACGGAAGCTTCGCCCCGGCCTTGAGGGCCACCGAGGCGTTCGAGGGTGTTCTATGCGGTGTTCTGCCGGTCTTCGGAGGGTGGTCCGTGGCCGGCGCGGGGAGGGCGTTGGCCCAGGCGCGTCAGAAGCCGCCGAAGAGCCCGCCGTGCGCCATTCCGAGGAAGAAGCCGACTCCTGAGGCACCGAGACCCACGATCAGGCCGAAGCGCTCTCGGGTCGTCACCGAGATCCACTGGCCGTACGCCCCGGTGAGGATGCCGACCAGACCGGTCCAGGAGCTGAGCAGATGCAGATCGTGGAACTGGGCTGTGACGAAGGACGTGATCCCCAGTACCAGGGTCACCACGAGCAGCGTGTCCTGGAGGGGATGGGGCTTTCCGTCCGTGGCGAAGAGGCCTCCGACGGTGTTGGGTCGCAATGCCTGTGCCATAGGGCACCTCCTGCGGAAGGCGGCGCATCGTAGCGCCATACACACCCGATGAGTACAGATTGTGGGCGACAGCGGCCGGATTTCAACCGGACGTCGGTGTGCGGGTACTGTGTACCGTCTGCACCGGTGTCTGCCCGGGCCAGCTCGGGGAACCGCGAGGTCACCCCCGATTGTCAGTGGCGGCCGATACCGTTGCGTACGCATCACGACCCTCCTGCCACGGAACGACCGTGGCCGCTGAGTCCAAAGGAGGTGGGTTCCACATGCGTCACTACGAGGTGATGGTCATCCTCGACCCCGATCTGGAGGAGCGCGCTGTCGCCCCTCTGATCGAGAACTTCCTCTCCGTCGTCCGTGAGGGCAACGGGAAGGTCGAGAAGGTCGACACCTGGGGCCGTCGTCGTCTCTCGTACGAGATCAAGAAGAAGCCTGAGGGCATCTACTCGGTCATCGACCTGCAGGCCGAGCCTGCGGTCGTCAAGGAGCTCGACCGCCAGATGAACCTGAACGAGTCGGTCCTCCGGACCAAGGTCCTCCGTCCCGAGACCCACTGAGCTCCGCTCAGCTGATCCCGGGATTCGAGTAGTAAGCAGCCAGAGCAAACCCGCCGAGAGGTTCCCCCATGGCAGGCGAGACCGTCATCACGGTGGTCGGCAATCTTGTCGACGACCCCGAGCTGCGCTTCACCCCGTCCGGTGCGGCGGTCGCGAAGTTCCGTGTCGCGTCCACTCCCCGTACCTTCGACCGCCAGACGAACGAGTGGAAGGACGGCGAAAGCCTCTTCCTGACCTGCTCGGTCTGGCGTCAGGCGGCGGAGAACGTCGCCGAGTCGCTCCAGCGAGGCATGCGCGTCATCGTGCAGGGCCGGCTGAAGCAGCGGTCCTACGAGGACCGTGAGGGCGTCAAGCGCACGGTCTACGAGCTGGACGTCGAGGAAGTCGGCGCCAGCCTCCGCAACGCGACGGCCAAGGTCACCAAGACCTCCGGTGGCGCTCGCGGTGGCCAGGGTGGTTACGGCGGCGGTGGCGGCCAGGGTGGCGGCGGCTGGGGCGGTGGCCCCGGTGGCGGCCAGCAGGGCGGCGGCGGTGCTCCCGCCGACGACCCGTGGGCGACCGGCGCTCCCGCCGGTGGCCAGCAGGGCGGCGGCGGTGGCGGCGGCTGGGGTGGAAACTCCGGCGGCAGCAGTGGCGGCGGCTACTCGGACGAGCCCCCCTTCTAGGCCAGCGGGCCGGCCAGCGGGCCGGTGCGGGTCAAAGGGCGGTCGTACCCAAACTTCTTGATCACACAGGAGAAACACCATGGCGAAGCCGCCTGTGCGCAAGCCTAAGAAGAAGGTCTGCGCTTTCTGCAAGGACAAGGTCACGTACGTGGACTACAAGGACACGAACATGCTGCGGAAGTTCATTTCCGACCGCGGCAAGATCCGTGCCCGCCGCGTGACCGGCAACTGCACGCAGCACCAGCGTGACGTCGCCACGGCCGTGAAGAACAGCCGTGAGATGGCGCTGCTGCCCTACACCTCCACCGCGCGATAAGGGAAGGGTGACCGACACATGAAGATCATCCTCACCCACGAGGTCTCCGGCCTCGGTGCCGCGGGCGACGTCGTCGACGTCAAGGACGGTTACGCTCGCAACTACCTGATCCCGCGGAAGTTCGCTATCCGCTGGACCAAGGGTGGCGAGAAGGACGTCGAGCAGATCCGTCGTGCTCGCAAGATCCACGAGATCCAGACCATCGAGCAGGCCAACCAGGTCAAGGGCCAGCTTGAGGCCGTCAAGGTCCGTCTGGCCGTCCGCTCCGGCGACGCCGGTCGTCTCTTCGGTTCCGTCACCCCGGCCGACATCGCTTCCGCGATCAAGGCTGCTGGTGGTCCCGAGGTCGACAAGCGTCGCATTGAGCTCGGTGCGCCGATCAAGACCCTGGGCGCCCACGAGACGTCCGTGCGTCTGCACCCCGAGGTTGCCGCCAAGGTCAACATCGAGGTCATCGCGGCCTGATCGCCGCGCTCGGCTTGAACAGCTGAGAGAAGGGGCCGTACCCGCTGGGTACGGCCCCTTCTCTGTGTGGGCGGCGTCGAGGTGGGATCACGGCCAGTCCGTTTCACGTGAAACAGCGTGTTTCACGTGAAACATTCAGCGCGTCGCGCCCGTGACGATCCACCGGCCCGAGCGGGTGCGCAGCCAGAGCGTCAGCATGCGTACCGTCATCATCAGCGTCATGGCTGCCCAGACTGCGGTGAGGCCGCCGCCGAACACGGGGATGAGTAGTGCCACCGGGGTGAAAACCACGAGGGTGAGCACCATGGCCCATGCGAGGTAAGGGCCGTCGCCTGCTCCCATCAGGACGCCGTCCAAGACGAAGACGATGCCGCAGATCGGCTGGGAGAGCGCCACCATGAGCAGGGCGGGCAGGGCCGTGCCCTGGACGACCGAGTCGCTGGTGAACAACGGCAGGAACACTGGCCGCGTGATCACTACAAGCAGTCCGAGTGCGACGCCGGCTGCGATGCCCCACTCCACCATGCGGCGGCAGGCGGCGCGGGCGCCCTCGGCATCGTCGGCCCCCAGGTACCGGCCGATGATGGCTTGCCCGGCGATGGCTATGGCGTCCAGGGCGAAGGCGAGCAGGCTCCACAGCGACAGGATGATCTGGTGGGCCGCGATGTCGGCGTCCCCGAGGCGGGCCGCGACGGCCGTGGCAATCATCAGGATCGCCCGCAGCGAGAGCGTGCGGACCAGCAGGGGTACCCCGGCCTGTGCGCAGGCCCTTATCCCCGCCGCGTCGGGGCGCAGGGAAGCGCCGTGCTCGCGCGCGCCGCGTACGACGACCACGAGATAGACCGCGGCCATGCCGCACTGGGCGATGACGGTGCCCCAGGCGGATCCCGCGATACCGAGGTCGGCGCCATAGACGAGGCCCACGTTGAGGACGGCATTGGCCACGAAGCCCGCTCCGGCGACATAGAGCGGTGTCTTGGTGTCCTGCAGTCCGCGGAGGACGCCGGTGGCGGCCAGTACGACGAGCATGGCCGGGATGCCGAGTGCGGAGATCCGTAGATAGGTGGTTGCGTACGGGGCCGCTGTGTCCGAGGCGCCGAAGAGTTCCACGAGGGATGGTGCGGTGGGCAGGATGACCGCGACGACCACGGCGCCGAGAAGGAGGGCCAGCCAGATACCGTCCATGCCCTGGCGGATGGCGGCTTGGAGGTCGGCGGCGCCTACGCGTCGGGCAACGGCCGCTGTGGTGGCGTAGGCGAGGAAGACGAAGACGCTGACGGCTGTCATGAGGAGGGCCGAGGCGACCCCGAGACCGGCGAGCTGTGCGGTGCCGAGATGGCCGATGATCGCACTGTCGGCCATGACGAAGAGGGGCTCGGCGACGAGTGCACCGAAGGCCGGGACGGCCAGGGCGACGATCTCTCGGTCGTGCTGTCGCCGGGCGGCCTTGGGAGTCGCGGGAGCCTGTGTCATGGCCACCAATCTAATCGTCCACAGGTAAGAGATGCAATGGAGTACTGCCCCTTACTGATCGTCTCGTGGTGTGTGCTTCCGCGCACTGTTCGAAGGGATCTTGGTCCGACTGGGAAAGTTTTTCTTCTGCACAGCCAGTGGACGGCAAACAAGCAGGTCAGAGGCGGTGTGTGGCAATCGGTAGGAGCTTGTTCACAGGGCTGTCCACCGTGTCGTGCACAGGTTTTGCGGAGTTCTCCACAGCATCCGGGCCGTCGTCCACATGGCCTGTGGATAACCAGATTGGCTGACGGTGCCCGCAGGCCTACCGTTGTCCGGCGCCCACTCCGTCTGTCGGCCGGGAAACCCTCACAAAACCGACGTGCCAGAACCGGAGTTGGGCCTCTTGATTGTCAGTGGCGTGCCGTAGAACTGAGGGGCACGGCGAGGTCCGCTCGGCGGACGGGAGGAGGTGGCTCGGTGAGTATTTCCGAGCCCTTGGACGACCCGTGGGCCGACAGCGGTCCAAGTGATCGTCTGCCCGCCTCCCGTCGGCGTGACGACGGCGGCCGGGGACGCGACGAGCAGCACGATCGCGGCCGGGACAATGGCCGGTGGGACGGAGACGGTTCGGCCTTCGAGCGGGTGCCGCCGCAGGATCTCGACGCCGAGCAGTCCGTCCTCGGCGGCATGCTGCTGTCCAAGGACGCCATCGCCGACGTGGTCGAGGTCCTCAAGGGCCACGACTTCTACAAGCCCGCGCACGAGACGATCTTCCAGGCGATCCTCGACGTCTACGCCAAGGGTGAGCCGGCCGACCCCATCACGATTGCCGCCGAACTCACCAAGCGCGGTGAGATCAACAAGGTCGGCGGCGCCTCCTATCTCCACACCCTCGTCCAGACGGTGCCGACGGCGGCGAACGCCGAGTACTACGCGGAGATCGTGCACGAGCGCGCGGTCCTGCGCCGTCTCGTGGAGGCCGGTACACGCATCACCCAGATGGGATACGCGGCCGACGACGACGTCGACGAGATCGTCAACCGTGCCCAGGCAGAGATCTACGCGGTCACCGAACAGCGCACCAGCGAGGACTATCTGCCGCTCGGCGACATCATGGAGGGCGCGCTCGACGAGATCGAGGCGATCGGCTCCCGCACCGGCGAGATGACCGGTGTGCCCACCGGGTTCACGGACCTCGACTCACTCACCAACGGCCTGCACCCGGGCCAGATGATCGTCATCGCGGCTCGTCCCGCCATGGGTAAGTCCACGCTCGCGCTGGACTTCGCACGGGCGGCATCCATCAAGAACAACCTGGCGAGCGTCATCTTCTCCCTCGAAATGGGGCGCAACGAGATCGCGATGCGTCTGCTGTCGGCCGAGGCGCGCGTGGCCCTGCACCACATGCGCTCCGGCACCATGACGGACGAGGACTGGACCCGCCTGGCGCGCCGGATGCCGGAGGTCTCGGCGGCGCCGCTCTACATCGACGACTCCCCGAACCTGTCGATGATGGAGATCCGAGCGAAGTGCCGTCGGCTGAAGCAGCGCAACGACATCAAGCTTGTGATCATCGACTACCTGCAGCTGATGCAGGCCGGTGGTTCAAAGCGTTCCGAGAGCCGTCAGCAGGAGGTCTCGGACATGTCCCGTAATCTCAAGCTCCTTGCGAAGGAGCTGGAGGTCCCGGTGATCGCGCTTTCCCAGCTCAACCGTGGTCCCGAACAGCGCACGGACAAGAAGCCGATGGTGTCCGACCTGCGTGAGTCCGGCTCCATCGAGCAGGACGCCGACATGGTCATCCTGCTGCACCGTGAGGACGCCTATGAGAAGGAGTCGCCCCGCGCCGGCGAGGCGGACATCATTGTGGGCAAGCACCGTAACGGCCCTACGGCGACGATCACGGTTGCCTTCCAGGGCCACTACTCACGATTCGTGGACATGGCGCAGACCTGATCGGGGACCGCGACGGGGGTGTGAGCTTCGCGGTTATACGCTCGACTCCCCTATGGCCGACGGGGTGGACTGGGGGCATGACGACACCTCAGGAAGAGCTTCTCCCCGCCACCCGCCGGGCGCTGCTGCACCGTATCGCCGTGGCTCAGGCCGAAGGACGTGCGCCCTCTCTGGTCGCCGTGGTCGTACGGGACGGCCAGGCGGTGTGGCACGGCTCGCGTACCTCGATGGACGGGCACGCGCCGGACGAGAACGTGCAGTACCGCATCGGCTCGATCACCAAGACCTTCACCGCTGTTCTCGTCCTGCGACTGCGGGACGAGGGCCTGCTGGACCTCGGTGACCCGCTGGAGAAGCATCTGCCCGGCACCGGCGCCGGGGAGTCGACGATCGCCGAACTGCTGGCGCACACCAGCGGGTTGGCGGCTGAGGCACCGGGATCCTGGTGGGAACGGACCCCCGGATCCCTACGGCCCGAGCTCTCCGACGTCCTGGGTGAACAGCCCTTTCTGCATCCGTCCGGCCGCCGCTTCCACTACTCGAACCCCGGCTACACGCTGCTGGGCGCACTGGTCGAGAAGTTGAGAGCAGCTCCGTGGGAGGACGTGCTCCGGCGTGAAGTGCTCGAACCCCTGGGGCTGAGCCGGACGAGTACGCGACCGCAGACACCGCACGCGGGCGGCTGGGCGGTGCATCCATGGGCCGACGTGATGCTTCCCGAGCCCGTCGAAGACCTCGGCCGGATGGCATCGGCCGGTCAACTGTGGTCGACGACCGACGACCTGGCCCGGTTCGCGACCTTCCTGATCAACGGCGACGACCGTGTACTGAGCGCCGAGTCGCTGCGGGAGATGAGGACACCGGCGGCTCCGCCCGAGGCGGCGGATGTGGCGAGTGGCTATGCGTACTGCCTGGGCCTGGAGATCCGGCACCAGGACGGCAGGACCCTCGTCGGACACACAGGCTCTCTCCCGGGCTTCCTCGCCTGCCTCATGGTGAGTGTGGAGGACGACCTGGCTGCCGTCGTCATGGCCAACTGCACATCTGGGCCCTTGGTGTTCTCGGTCGCCGCCGATCTCGTGCGTATCGTCGCCGACGCCGAGCCGCACATTCCCGAGCCATGGCGCCCGATGTCCGAAGCCGGATCGACGCTCCTGGATTTGGCCGGCCAGTGGTACTGGGGGACGCATGCCTTCGCCCTGCGACTGGCCGCGGACGGACTGCTCTCGCTGGAGCCGTTGTCCGGCAAGGGCCGTCGCTCGCGATTCCGGTCAAACGGTGACGGTACTTGGACGGGCTTGGAGGGCTACTACGCCGGAGAGCTCCTGAGGGCCGTACGACGCCCGGACGGGGCGGTGGACCATCTGGACCTCGGATCGTTCGTCTTCACACGTCAGCCGTACGACGAGGGGGCTGCCGTCCCGGGCGGAGTGGATCCGGACGGGTGGCGGGGGAGCGGCTCGTTCTGACGGTCCCTGCGTCGTCGGCTATCGCTGCGGGCGGTGAGGCGCCTGTTTCACGTGAAACAGGCGCCTCACCGTATGGCGCCTTGCCGTGTCACAGCTGGAGCTTGAAGCCCACATGCGAGGCCGTGAAGCCAAGACGCTCATAGAAGCGGTGGGCGTCGGTACGGGTGTTGTCGGAGGTCAGCTGCACCAACTGGCAGTTCTGACGCCTGGATTCAGCGACCGCCCACTCGATGAGTTGTGTCCCCAGGCCGCTGCCGCGCTCATCGGCGTGGATGCGTACGCCTTCGATGATGGAACGGGTCGCGCCCTTGCGGGACAGCCCGGGAATGACCGTGAGCTGGAGCGTGCCGACGACGCGGCCCTCGCGTACAGCGACCACCAGGTGCTGGTTCGGGTCACTGCTGAGCCGTTCCAGTGCGGCCAGGTACGGCGTCAGGTCGTCCGGTGACTCGCGCTGGGCGCCCAGTGGATCGTCCGCGAGCATCCCGACGATCGAGGGGATGTCATCGGCGACGGCGGCTCGTATCTCAAGATCTCCCATGATCGCACCCTATGCGGGTGCCGGGAGCGACTCCACGACGCGGACCAGCGGGGCGAGTTCGGGGTTCTTCGCGGCTTCGTCGAGGGCTTGGCGCAGGGCCGTGTCGTTGGTGGGGCGTGCCTCTTCGAGGAGGGTGAGTCCTGCTTCGGTGACGTCGGTGTAGATGCCGCGGCGGTCGGTGGGGCAGAGGTAGCGGGAGAGCAGGCCGCGGTCTTCCAGGCGGGTGACGAGGCGGGTGGTGGCGCTCTGGCTGAGGACGACGGCGTCGGCGACCTGCTTCATCTGCAGGTGGCCGCCTTCGCCGTCGTGCTGGCGGCTGAGGACGTCGAGCAGGGAGTACTCGCGCACGCTCAGGTCGTGCCCGGCCTGCAGGGCCCGCTCGATGTGTGCCTCGATCCTGCCGTGCAGCAGGGAGAGGGCGCACCAGCCCTGGGCCAGCGCGGTGAGCGCGAGGTCCGTCGCTGTCATCGCGTAGTCCTTCGTCACGGAGCGGCTGAAGCCAGAGTAGAGCAGGGACGCAATAGCCTGCGCTCGCAAGTATGAAGCGTCTGCAAGTATTGTCTCCACACGTAAAGCGCTCCTGCAATCTTCGGGAAGGTGCATCCCTTTATGCCTCTCGCGCTTCTGGCCCTCGCGATCGGGGCCTTCGGAATCGGCACGACCGAGTTCGTGATCATGGGCTTGCTGCCCGAGGTCGCGGGCGACTTCGGGGTCTCCATCCCCACCGCAGGCTTTCTGGTGACCGGCTACGCGCTCGGCGTGGTCCTGGGCGCTCCCCTGATGACCGTGCTCGGTACCAAGGTCTCCCGCAAGCGGATGCTGATGCTGCTGATGGGACTGTTCATCGTCGGCAATCTGCTGTCCGCACTCGCCCCCGCCTTCTTCGTCATGCTGATCGGCCGGGTCGTCGCCTCGCTCGCCCACGGCGCCTTCTTCGGCATCGGCTCGGTCGTCGCGGCCGAGCTGGTCGCCCCGGACAAGAAGGCCGGGGCGATCGCGATGATGTTCACCGGTCTGACCGTCGCCAATGTCGTCGGCGTCCCGCTGGGCACGCTCGTCGGGCAGTCCATCGGCTGGCGCGTCACCTTCGGCATCGTCGCCGCGCTCGGCGTCGTCGGACTTGCCGGCATCGCCAAGCTCGTCCCCGACCTGCCCAAGCAGCAGGGCGTACGCCTGCGCCACGAGCTGGCCGCGTTCAAGAACGCCCAGGTCCTGCTCGCCATGGCGATGACGGTCCTCGGCTTCGGCGGCGTCTTCGCGGCCATCACCTACATCGCGCCGATGATGACGCATGTCGCCGACTTCGCCGACGGCTCCGTCACCTGGCTGTTGGTCCTGTTCGGGCTCGGCATGGTCGGAGGCAACCTCGTCGGCGGCAAGTACGCCGACCGAGCGCTGATGCCCATGCTGTACATCTCCCTGGGCGCCCTCGCCGTCGTGCTCGCGCTCTTCACGCTCACGGCCCACAACAAGGTCCTCGCGGCCGTCACCATCGCGCTCATCGGCGCCCTGGGCTTCGCCACCGTTCCCCCGCTGCAGAAGCGCGTCCTGGACCAGGCACACGGCGCCCCGACGCTGGCCTCGGCCGTGAACATCGGCGCCTTCAACCTCGGCAACGCCCTCTCCGCCTGGCTCGGCGGCATCGTCATCGCCGCCGGCTTCGGCTACACGTCCCCCAACTGGGTGGGCGCCGCCCTCGCCGCGGCCGCGCTGCTGCTCGCGTTCCTCTCGGCCGCACTGGAGCGCCGCGCCGGAGCGTCTTCCAGCACCGTCGTCACGGGTGCTGCGTCTCTCGAGCAGCGAGCCGTCGTACACCACTGAATCGAGCCGTGTGCGGGTCAGGGCCGCCCCGCACATCCGGCCCCGCAGCAGCCCCCAGGCAGTCCACCTCAGCTCCCCACCCCCGCAAGGAGATTCCCAATGATGCTGTCAAGCCGTCGTGAGAGGCTCGCGGGAGCTTTCTCACGCCGCGGCAGCAGCTGGTCCAGGCAGGCAGGCGTCGAAGTTCCGGCCGTCGCGTATGAGGGCCCAGAGCACGTTCAACCGACGTCTGGCGAGGGCCAGGATCGCCTGCTTGTGGGACTTCCCCTCATCGCGCTTGCGCCGGTAGAACGCCTTGGAGACGGGGCAGCGCATGACGGCGACCTGGGCGGAGAGGTAGAACATCCGCAGGAGTCTTCGGCTGTAGCGGTGTGGTCGGCGGAGGTTGCCGCTGATCTTGCCCGAGTCCCGCGGGACGGGTGCGAGGCCGGCGACGCCGGCGAGGCGGTCGGGGCTGCCGAAGGCAGCCATGTCGCCGCCGGTGGCAGCGATGAACTCGGCACCGAGCATGTCGCCGATGCCGGGCATGCTGGTGATCACTCCGGCGTCGGGATGCTCGCGAAACCGGCCCTCGATCAGGGCTTCGAGCTCGGCGATCTCCTGGTCGAGGGACATCACCTCCCTGGCCAGGGTGTGGACCATCTTCGCAGCGGTCTTCTCCCCGGGGACAGCAGTGAACTGGGCCTCCGCGGCGGTGACCGCGGTCACCGCCGTGCTCCTGGCCGTCGCGTTGGTGCGCACGCCGTGGTTCTTGAGCCAGGTCGCCAGCCTGGCCCTGCCGATCCGTCGCAACGCGGCCGGAGTCCGGTAGCCCGTCAGCAGGATGAGCGCACTCTTGGACTCGCTGTAGTCGAAGGCCCGCTCCAGTGCGGGGAAGTACTCCAGCATCTGGGCGCGGAGCCGGTTGATCGCGCGGGTGCGGTCGGCCGACAGGTCGATGCGTCGGGCGGTCAGAATCCGCAGGTCCACCGCGGTCTCGCCGGTCTCCTGAAGCGGTTGCAGGTCACGGCGCATGCGGGCGGTGTCGGCGATGACGAAGGCGTCCTTCGCGTCCGTCTTCCCGCTGCCCCGGTAGGCGGCCGAGGCATGGTGCACCGTCCGGCCGGGGATGTAGAGCAGCTTCTGACCGTGGTTGACCAGGAGCGCGATCCACAGGGCGGCCCCGCCCGCGTTCAGGTCGACAGCCCACGTGACCGGATCACCGTCGGCCAGCTCCAGGACGTCGCCGAGCAGTTCCAGCAGTTCGGTCTCGTTGTTCGGCACGCGGCGGGAGAGCACCGTCTTCCCGTCCGTGTCGATCGCCGTGCAGTGGTGCTCGGCCTTGCCCGCATCCGTCCCGGCCCACAGTTCGGGCACCAGGTCCTCCTCCGTCAACGCGCCTGTCTTCGTTTCCAGCAGACGACCTCGCCGACGTGTCCATACGAGCGATCGGTTCGCGTATCCCAATTAGCGGTCGAGTCGTCGCGGGCGCTGGGCGGCCAATCTCCTTGAGCCACGACAACGGCTACACCATGACAGCCATACCCAGCGCCCCTGGGTGCTCCGATCTTACGAATGACCCGAACATCCCTACGAAGAAAGGTATGGAATCCCCATGAGCAGCACCGTCCTCGCCGTCGCCCCCTTGAGCACCCAGGACGCCGACCTCCTCGTTGCCGCCGCCCACCGGGCTGCCGAAGCCGCCGGGGTGACGGTCAGCGTCACCATCCTCGATGCCGGAGGTCATCTGCTCGCGTTCCGACGGGACGACCGGGCTGTGCTGATTTCCGGGGAGACCAGCACCCGCAAGGCTTACACGGCACTCCAGCTCGGCGCCCCCACCGCCGATCTCGTCGACGCCGTACAGCCCGGTGGCCTCTTCCACACCCTGCCCACCGCCCTGGACCGGCCGCTGCTCTTCATCGCGGGCGGTGTGCCGATCCATCGGGACGGCCGGCTGATCGGCGCGATCGGGGTGGGCGGCGGCGCGCCGGACCAGGACCATGAGTTCGCGTCGGCCGCGATCGAGGCACTCGCCTGACGGCAGACTTGGTACGCGTGACGGCGGACCTCCGTATCGCCTGACGGCATCCCCGCGTAGATGAGGAAACGCCGGCCCCCGACCGGGCTGGCGTTTTTCCATGAGGGGCTCAGCCCGCTGCTCAGTGCCTCAGCCCGCCGCGACCGTGAGCGGAGCGAACCGCCGGGTCCAGTCGCCGGGCAGTTCCGAGATGCCGGACGTCATGACCGCGTTGAAGCCGACGGATGCCAGGCTGTGCGCCTTCGCCCAGGTCAGCAGCTCCTCATGGCGTACGTCGATATCAGTGCGCAACGGTCGGTCAGTGTGGGCGGCGAGGGACGCGATGAGCGCCTGCGCGGTTGCCGTGTCGCGGGCGACCAGCGGGCCCACGACCTGGGTGGCCATATTGGGCCAGGCGCCGGCGTAGCCGATGATCCGGCTGCTCTCCTCGGCGACGCGCAGCTGGTCCACGAATGCGGGCAGCCGCGTGATGATGTGCGTGCGATCGGCGCCGAACACCTCCTCGTCGAGCCGAAGGATCGCGCTGAGGTCTTCAGCGTTGGCCGAACGCGTGGTGACCGAGGGCTCCGGGGCGCCGGGCCTGAAGTGCCCGACGACCATTTCCGCCCGGCCGGTGACTTTGAAGCCGAGCTCCTCGTAGAGCGGCCGGCCGTACGGCGTCGCGTGCAACGTCAGCGGGGTCGTACTCATCGCGGAGATGACGTGCTGCATCAGCCGGCGTCCGATGCCCTGGCGGGCATGACGTTCCGCGACCAGGACCATGCCGATGGCCGCGAGGTCGGGGCGGTCCCGCGGTCCGTACTCCGTGACGACGCAGGCGCTGACGAGCCCGCCGGCGGGGTCGTCGATCCCGTAGCCCTTCCCAGCTGTCAGAAGGAACCCCCACTTGTGTTCCTCACGGGGCCAGCCCCGATCCTCGGACAAGTCAGCGCAGGCGTTGAGGTCGCGAGGCGTCAGACGGCGGATGGGCAGAGCGGCGAGGGAAGGAGTCGGCACGCAGGTCAGGCTGTCTGACGACTGCCCTGGTCGTCCAGCCGTTTCCAGGGAGACGTACGAGCTTTTGGCCATGCCATGGCCCACCGAGCAGCGTGCCGACGGACGCTGGGTGTTTCACGTGAAACATGGACGAACGTCGGGCGGCCATCACGTGTGTTCGGCGAGCCGGCCTCCGAGAGGTCCGGCGACGGTCGGGCTGTCACCGATCTCCGCCCGGGGGAGCGACAGCATGCCCCGTTAGCCTCATGGCCCATGGCGAGACTTCACCTCTTCGACCTCGACGGCACGCTCCTGCACGGAACGTCGGCCCCCGTGGAGATCTCACGGCAACTCGGGCTGGAAGCGGAGACCGTGGCGCTCGACCGGGAGATCTCGGCGGGGCTGATCGGGCCTCCGGAGTATGCGAGGCGGGTCCATGCGCTCTGGATGGATCTCACCGAGGCCCATGTGGCGGCCGCTTTCGAGGGTGCTCCCTGGCTGACCCGGATCCGTGAGGTCTGGGCGGAGATCAGGGGACAGGGCGACTACTGCGCCGTCGTATCCCTCTCACCCTCCTTCTTCGTGGAGCGGCTGACGGGCTGGGGCGCGCACGCGGCGTACGGTTCCCGCTTTCCAGTCGTGCCGTTCACCCAGCCCGTCGACCCGGCAGGAGTTCTCAGCGCCGCTGCCAAGGTGCGGATCGCCGACCGGCTCTGCCAGGAGTTCGGCGTGACCCGGGCCGAATGCGTTGCCTATGGCGACTCGCTGTCGGACAGAGATCTGTTCGATGCCGTACCGGTATCCGTCGCCGTCAACGCGGACCGTCATCTGGCCGGACTCGCGACCCACTCCTATATGGGGATGGATCTGTGGGAAGCCTATGAATTGGTACGCAGCAGCCGGTAATTGAAGGAATTGCCCCTTCGTCCCCTCGCCCAGTTAGTGAGGGATGAAGGGGGGACTTGTGATCGGGGCAGCGGCCGGTATGGTCGACTCCGGTTCGTGTCCGAGCTGTGATGGAGGCTCACGGCGCGGACCGAGCGCAAGGCAATGCAGCCTAACGGGACGGAGAGATCGAAGACCCGCGTTCTCGGTTATGCGGCCAGGCGTTCCTGCGCGATGGGATGCTGCGGTGAGAACACTGCGGCCAATGTCACACTCTCGCCTTACTTGTCCGTACCGAGTGTGGATACGGGTTGAATGTGGCCGTATTGGTTGCGGCAACGAACGGGGAATGCAAGCCGTCGCGGGGGAAGCAGGCACCTTCCGATCGAGGAAGTGCGCAGACCGACCGAAAGATGTTCGAGGCGAGGCACACCATGGACGCTCCGACCACCACGTCGGCCGACAACGGCACTTCCGGCGGCGGGGGCGGCTGGTTCACGCCGCGCAAGCAGCCGGCGACGACCCCGGGCAGTGAACAGGAGACGGCCGAGGGCAGCCGCCTGGCAGCGATGCGCCCGGTGGGCAGGGCGGCGACAGGCGACGACACGGCCCCGCCGCCCCGGGACGGCACGCAGCCCGCTCCGACGGCCACCCCGGCACGGCCCACCCCGGCGGCCGCCGAGCCCGCCTCCGCCCCACCGGACCCCGCTGGACGCCTGGCCCCGGAGCGAGAGGCGCCAGCGGCGATACCTACCCCCGGCGCGGACGCTCCGAGCCCTATATCGCCCACGCTGTCGACGCCCGCCCACGCCCCGTCCCCAGGGCAAGCGCCGCGAGCCTCCGCCCAGGCGATCGCAGCACCGCCGGAGATATCGGGCCTCACCGCCCTCGCCCCGCCCTCCTCACAGGTACACGTGCCGGCCCAGCGCCCGGCGTCGGCCCAACCCGTCTCCCCCGACGCCGTCCTGATCCGCCGGACGATGGCCGAGATCGGCCCCGTGGCCGACAAGGTCACCTCCTACTTCTACGCGCTGCTCTTCGTACGCCACCCCGATCTGCGGTCCCTGTTCCCGCCTGCGATGGACACCCAGCGGGACCGGCTGTTGAAGGCGCTGCTCACTGCGGCCGAGCACATCGACAACACCCCTGTTCTCGTCGACTATCTGCAGAACCTCGGCCGCGGTCATCGCAAGTACGGCACCCGGGCCGAGCACTATCCGGCCGTCGGCGAGTGCCTCATCGGCGCGCTGAGTAAGTACGCCGGCGGCGTCTGGGACGGCGAGACGGAGGCCGCCTGGGTCCGGACGTACACGACGATCTCGCAGGTCATGATCGACGCGGCGGCGACGGACGAACTGCGCGCCCCCGCCTGGTGGTACGCGGAGGTCGTGTCGCACGACCTCAGAACGTCGGACGTAGCGGTCCTCACCGTCCGCCCCGACCAGCCCTATCCCTTCCTCGCCGGGCAGTACACGAGCCTGGAGACGCCCTGGTGGCCCAGGATCTGGCGGCACTACTCCTTCGCCTCGACGCCCCGCTCGGACGGCCTGCTGACGTTTCATGTAAAGGCCGTGCCCGCCGGTTGGGTCTCCAATGCGCTGGTGCATCGCGCCCGGCCGGGGGACATCATCCGGCTCGGGCCGCCGGCCGGTTCGATGACCGTGGACCACACCTCCGACAGCGGTCTGCTCTGTCTGGGCGGAGGCACCGGCATAGCGCCCATCAAGGCACTGGTCGAGGACGTCGCCGAGCACGGCGACCGCCGACCGGTGGAGGTCTTCTACGGCGCCCGCACCGACCAGGACCTGTACGACATCGACACCATGCTCAGGCTCAAGCAGACCCACCCCTGGCTGGAGGTCCGCCCGGTGGTGGACCGGCACGGACTGCTCCAACTTCCCGAAGCCATACGCCAGTACGGGCCCTGGTCCGAATACGACGCCTACGTCTCCGGGCCGCCCGGCATGATCCGAAGCGGCGTGGACGTGCTGCGAGACGTAGGCATCCCGTCCGAGCGCATACGCCATGACTCGGTGGAGGAGCTCGTCGTCATCGGGGACTGACGGAGCCGTCGTCGCAGTCGAGGTCGACGGTCGGTATCAGCCCAAGTCGGGAGCATGCATCGCGCGGACGCCCTCGATGTTCCCGTCGAGGTAGTGCCGCAGCGACAGCGGTACGAGATGGACGGATGCGATCCCGACCCGGGTGAACGGCACCCGCACGATCTCGTACTCGCCGATGGGTTCGTCCACTTCGGGTCCGTGCCGCAAGGACGGGTCCATGGATCCGAGGCGGCAGACGAAGAAGTGCTGCACCTTCACACCGGTCGCTCCACCGTCCTCGCCTATGTGCTCGACGGTGTCGACGAAGCAGGGCACCACGTCGGTGATCTTGGCGCCGAGCTCCTCGTACACCTCCCGGTGCAGGGCGTCGACGACGGTCGCGTCTGTCGGCTCGACCCCACCACCGGGCGTGAGCCAGTAGGGATCCATGCCGGGCTTGGTGCGCTTGATCAGGATCAGGTCGTCGCCGTCCAGCAAAACGGCGCGGGCGGTGCGCTTGACCACGGGTCGGACGGTCATGGGAGAAATGTGGCCCGGCTGGTTCCACGTGAAACATCGCGAACCGTTACTGGTCGAGCTCACGGTGTGATGGCCCTGAAATCCCTGATCAGACCCTCTGGGAAGCCACTGCCAAGGCTCAGCGGAAGTCCGAAGTCAGTTGCTCAGGCTCAACCGAAGCCTGTGGCGCAGGTCGGGTCGGAAGCCACTCGCTCAGCATGGTCGGACCACCTCGCAGGCTCAGCCGGAAGCTGCCCGCCTTCTCAGGCCCAGCCCGAAGCTGCCCGCCTTCTCAGGCCCAGCCGGAAGCTGCCCTCAGGAGCCACTCATGGGCCCGCGCGATATGCGACATCGCCAGCGTGCCGGTGCGGACCACCAGGAAGTACGTCCGCAGCGGTGGCACCGGCGGATCGTGCAGGGCGACCACGTCGCCGCGTTCCAGGGCGGCCGCGCACAGATAGCGGGGCAACACCGCCAGCCCCGCCCCCGCGACCGCACAGGCGAGGGCCGCGCGCAGGTCGGGGACGATCACGGTGCCGGGGGCGGCGGGACGGGAGTCGTAGACGGAAGCCCAGTAACGGGAGACGAAGGGCAGGGACTCGTGCACCTCCACGACCGGGACGTCCTCCAGCGCATGCGCCCCCTTGCTGCGCAGCGTCCCCGTGCCGATCCGGTCCTCCCAGCGGGGAGCGGCGACGAGGACGTGCTCCTCGTCGCAGAGCGGAGTCGCCGTGAGCAGGGCGCCTCGCGGACGGGCCGTACTGATGGCCAGATCGTGATGCCCGGCGGCCAGCCCTTCCAAGGTCTCCTCGGCATTGCCGAAGGACGCACGCAGCGCGAAGCCCTGGCCGTCCTCGCCGGTCAGTTCGGTGAGCGCGGGCAGCGCCCGCTCGGCGGTGAACTCAGGAGGGCCGGCGAGGTGCAGCGTGCGTAAGGAGGACTCGTCGTCGAGGCCGGTCTCGGTGATCTCCACCAGAGCGTCGAGATGCGGCGCGGCCTTGTGGGCGAGTTCGTCGCCGATGGTCGTCGGCGTCACTCCGCGGGCCTGCCGCAGGAACAGGGGACGGCCCAGCTGCCGTTCCAGGGTGCGGATCTGCGAGGTGACGGCCGGCTGCGACAGCCCGAGCAGCGCGGCGGCGCGAGTGAAGGAACCAGCCCGGTGCACGGTCACAAAAGTGCGCAACAAGGCCAGATCCATGCCGCTCCCTCCCCTTCCCCGCCCTTCTCCCCACCCCCAGGGCAGGGCCCAACTATAAATAAGTCGATAGGTCGCTGTCGCTACTGTGATTGGACACTGACAGAGAGTCAACTAGCCTTGTTCGCGCGGTTCTTCGCGCGCAGAACCGAGGGCGGTCCGAGCCACGAGGGGGGAGGCTCGGACCGCCCGTACTTCACAGCCGGACACCGGTGGGCGCGGGGCGGACCCGGTCACTGAGCCGATTCGTCCAGCGCACGCAGCACATCCGCCACCAGATCCTCGGGATCCTCGGCACCGACCGACATACGGATGAAGCCCGCCGGAACGGCGTCGCCGCCCCAGCGTCCGCGCCGCTCGGCCGTGGAGCGCACCCCGCCGAAGCTGGTCGCGTCGTCGACGAGTCGCAGTGCGTCCAGGAAACGTTCGGCACGCGCGCGCGTGGGCAACGTGAAGGACACCACGCATCCATACCGCCGCATCTGCTGCGAGGCGATCTTGTGCGAGGGATCGCCGGGCAGTCCCGGATAACGCACCCCGAGCTCCTCCGGCCAGTCCCGCAGCGCCTCGGCGACCGCGAGGGCGGTGGCGTTCTGCCGCTCGACCCGCAGCTGGAGGGTGGCGAGGGAGCGGTGCGCGAGCCAGGCCTCCATGGGCCCCGGAATCGCCCCGACGATCTTGCGCCAGCGCCGTACGGCAGCCATGGCCTCGGCGTCGCGGCCGGTGACGTATCCCAGCAGCACGTCGCCATGCCCCGTCAGCTGCTTGGTGCCGCTGGCCACCGAGAAGTCGGCGCCGAGCTCCAGCGGGCGCTGCCCGAGCGGCGTCGCGAGCGTGTTGTCGACGGCGACGAGGGCGCCACGCGCGTGTGCCGCTTCGACGAGCCGCCGGATGTCGCACACGTCCAGGCCGGGGTTGGACGGCGTCTCGATCCACAGCAGCTTCGCGCCGTCCAGGACGCCGAGCTGGGCGTCCCCGCCGGTCGGCGCCGTGCGCACCTCGATGCCGTACGCCTCCAACTGCGCACGCACCAGGGGGAGCGCCTGGTAGCCGTCGCTGGGCAGGACGACCGCGTCCCCGGCCCGCAGCCGGGAGAAGAGCACCGCCGACGTGGCGGCCATGCCCGACGGGAAGACCAGCGTTTCGACGCCGTCCTCCCCCGGCGCCTCCAGCTCGCCGATGGCGCGCTCCAGATGCGTCCAGGTCGGGTTCTCGTCACGGCCGTAGGTGTACGGCCCCGTGGGCTCGCCCGGCAGGTGATAGTGGGCGGCGAACACGGGACCCGGCAGGGTCGGCTCGTACTTGACCGCCTCGGGCAGCCCGGCCCGCACCGCCCGCGTGCCGTCTCCGTCGCCGGAACGCGCCCCCTGAGGTCCCGTACCGCTCATGCCGCTTGTCCCTCCACCTTTTCGCGGACCTCGGCGAGGAGGCCCGTACTTGCCGCCTCCACCATCTCAAGACACTCCTCGAACCCGTCCCGGCCCCCGTAGTACGGGTCGGGAACATCGAGGTCGTCGCCGGCGTCGGGGTCGTAGGACCGGAGCAGCCGCACCTTGGCCGCGTCCTCCGACGAGGGCGCGAGGCGGCGCAGGGCCTTGACGTGGCCGGCGTCGAGGGCGATGACGAGGTCGACGCGCTCGAACCAGGACGTCTGGAACTGCCGGGCCGTGTGACCGCTGTCGTAGCCGTGCTCCTCGAGGACGGAGACGGTACGCGGGTCGGCCGGATCGCCCTCGTGCCAGCCGCCGGTGCCGGCGCTGTCGACCTCGACCAGTCCGTCGAGCCCGGCCTCCGCCACGCGGGCGCGGAAGACGGACTCGGCCATCGGGGAGCGGCAGATGTTGCCGGTGCAGACGAAGCAGACGCGGTAGGTCATCGGATGCTCAGTCCCCGTCGGGCAGGACGACGTTCAGCGCCCACGAGACGATGGAGATGATCAGGCCACCGAGCACGGCCGTCCAGAACCCCTCGACATGGAAGCTCAGATCGAACGTGTCGGCGAGCCACGAGGTCAGCAGCAGCATCAGCGCGTTGACGACCAGGGTGAACAGGCCGAGCGTCAGGATGAGCAGCGGGAGGCTGAGGAGCTTCACGATCGGCTTGACCACGAAGTTCACCAGGCCGAAGAGCAGCGCGACGAGGAGCAGAGTGCCGATCTTCTTGCCCGTGCTGTCACCGGTGAGGGTGATCTTGTCTATCAGCCAGACGGCGACCGCCAGGGCACCCGCGTTGGCGATCGTCTTGACTACGAAATTCTTCATGTGTCTGATCGTGGCAGACGAGATCGGCCATAAACACAGGACGAGGGCGGACAAGAGCGATGAAGGCTTTCCGGCTGGACGAACTGGAGGCGGAGCGCGCCGCCAACGAGGGCGCCTACCTGCAGTTTCTGCGGGAGCGCAACATGTCGGTCGGCCTGTACGCGCTCAATGCCGGAGAGCATGATCCACAGAAGCCGCACAACCAGGACGAGGTCTACTTCGTTGTGAGCGGCCGCGCCCACATCACAGTCGGTATGGAAACCACGCAGGTGGCGCGCGGCAGTGTGGTGTACGTGCCGGCCGGAGTGGCCCACAAGTTCCATCACATCAGCGAGGACCTACGGGTGCTCGTGATGTTCTCTCCGCCCGAGAGCTGACCTCTGTCTCCGGGTTCCCTAGGGGATCGATCAGGGGAGAACAAGGGCTGCGAGGCCCCCGCCGGGGCACCTGCCGGACCTAGCATCGAGGGCAGGGAATCAGCGGATTCGACTCAGCGGATTCGAAGGATCAGAACCCGGCGCACAGACGGGCGGAGAGGTAAGGACGAGGGCGATGCGTGAGATCTTCGCAGGACTGCCGTGGTGGGTTAAGTGGATCGCGGTGCCTGTCATCGCCCTGGTCGTGTTCGGAGGGCTGATAGCCAGCGTCGTCGGGTTCGTCATCGGACTGCTCTTCAAGGTGCTGGTCTTCGTGGCACTGGTCGGTGGACTGATCTACGTCGTACGGAAGTTCACGTCGAGTTCCTCGTCACGCAGCGACTGGTGAGGGCCGTGAGGGCCGTGGGGACCGGCGGGCGGTAACAGGAAATCACCGGTTCCCTCGGGCGAGGGAAGTTTTCCGGGCAGGGCGTCTGCGAGCGGTGGCCGACGAATAGAGTCCGGAAATCGACGCGGGGACGCCCCCGCGAGCGGCGTGCACCCCCCACCCGTGTTCCCCGCACGGGCTCCCCCCTCGCGCTCCGGGAGTAACCCTTGGCCACGGTTGACACCGCACCTTCAGACCCCCACGCACCCCTTGGGCGGCCGCATTCCTCCGTACCCCAGGTACCGCGGCAGGCCTCCCCGACCTCCCCCGAGCAGCCGCACTCCGCGACACTCATCGGGTCCGTCCAGCGGGCGATGCGCCTGCTGGAATGTGTCGCCGAGCACGCCCACGGCGCTCCCGCCAAGCAACTCGCCCGCGAGACGGGCCTGGCACTGCCCACGGCCTACCACCTGCTGCGCACGCTGGTGCACGAGGGCTATCTGCGCCGCGACAAAGGGCTGTTCTTCCTCGGGGAGGCGGCTGTACGGCTGAGCAGCAGCGGGGCCCAGCAGAAACGTCGCAGCACGGTCGCCGACGCGCTCGCTCAATGGCGTGATGCCATCGGTGTCCCTGTTTACTACGCCCACTACCGCGACGGTGAGATCGAGGTACTGGGCGTCTCGGACACCCCGGGCAATCCCGCGGTCGAGGAATGGGCCGACTTCCGCGAGACCGGCCACGCCCACGCCATCGGTCAGTGCCTGCTCTCCCAGCTGGACGACGACGCCCGCCGCGACCACCTCGACCGCCATCCCGTGCAGTCCCTCACCCCGTACACCGTGCGCGACAGCCGCACCCTGCTACGGCGCCTCGAACGGACCCCTCGGATGGAGCCGGTGACCGAGCGCCAGGAGTACGCACTCGGCACGGTGTGCGCGGCGATCCCGATCACGGTGGGCACCACGGCCGCGACGATGGCCATTTCCCTGCCCGCCCACCAGGCCGACCGACTGCTGTCGGCGGCACAGCAGTTGCAGGACGGGATCGGGCGGCTCCTGGGGTCACTCGCGATCTCTATCAGTATCTGAAAACTCACTCCTTGTGATCTCTCGTGTACGTTCAGCAAGATTCCACAGTGTCGGGATCCGTTCCCGGCCAGTCGACGGCAAACGACGGGGTAGGCGATGCGCGAGTCCGTAGAGGCAGAGGTCATGATGAGCTTTCTCGTGTCCGAGGAGCTCTCCTTCCGCATCCCGGTGGAGTTGCGCTACGAGACCTGCGATCCCTATGCCGTACGACTGACCTTCCATCTGCCCGGCGACGCCCCGGTGACCTGGGCATTCGGCCGCGAGCTGCTGGTCGACGGGGTGGGCAGACCGTGCGGGGAGGGAGATGTGCGGGTCTCACCGGCCGGCTCCGAGACACTGGGCGACGTCCTGATCCGCCTTCAGGTCGGTGCCGACCAAGCGCTGTTCCGCTCCTCGGTGGCGCCGCTCGTGGCCTTCCTCGACCGCACCGACAAGCTGGTGCCGCTCGGTCAGGAAGGCGCGCTCGCGGACTTCGACGCTCACCTCGACGAGGCCCTGGACCGCATCCTCGCGGAGGAACAGAGCGCGGGCTGAAGCGTTACGGCAGCCGGGCTGTGGCGTAACGCTTCAGCGGGCGCGCAAGGGGCGCGTGGAAGCGGTTCCGCACCGCCCGGTGTGCGCACGCTCCGCCGGACGGGCGGAGTCTGCCCGCCCCGGCTTGGCGTCCTCAGCCGTCACCGCTTGCGCCGACGCCCCCGCCCGCCGCGCCCCGCAGCCGACTGAGCGCCCGTCGAAGCCGGCTGGGCGCCCGCAGGCACTGCCCCCTTCTCCGGCCGGTCCGCCGAGACCACCAGGGCCGCGAGGGCCGTGGTGACCGGCACCGACGCGACCAGGCCGATGGAGCCCACCAGCGTGCGCACGATCTCCTCCGCCACCAGCTCACTGTTGGCGACCGTCCCCACGCCGCTCTGCGCGATCGAGAAGAGCAGCAGCAACGGCAGCGCGGCGCCCGCGTAAGCGAGGACGAGGGTGTTGACGACGGACGCGATGTGGTCGCGGCCGATGCGGATACCCGCCCGGTACAGCCCGCGCCAGCCCATCGTCGGGTTGGCCTCGTGCAGCTCCCAGACCGCCGAGGTCTGGGTGACCGTCACGTCGTCGAGGACACCGAGCGAACCGATGATGACGCCGGCGAGCAGCAGACCGCTCATGTCGATCGACGGATACAGCCCGTGGATCAGGCCGGTGTTGTCGTCGGTGTTGCCGGTGAGCGCGGCCCAGTCGATGAACCCCGAGCCGAGGAGGCCGATCAGCAGCAGCGAGAGCAGCGTGCCGAGCACCGCCACGGAGGTACGGGCCGACAGGCCGTGGCACATGTAGAGGGCGATCAGCATGATGGCGCTCGCCCCCACCACGGCCACGACCAGCGGGTTCGAGCCCTGCAGGATGGCCGGCAGGATGAAGAAGGTCAGTACGAGGAAGCTGATGGACAGCGCGACCAGCGCCATGACACCGCGCATCCGGCCCACCACCACGACGGCGAGCGCGAAGATGCCGGCGAGCAGTGCCATCGGGAACTTACGGTTCACATCGGTGACCGAGTACTGCAGGTCCTTGGGCGCGGAGGGCTCGTAGGCGACCACGACCTCCTGGCCCTCGTGCAACTGCCGTGACTGGTCGGGCTGCACGATCTCGGTGAACGTACGGCCCTTGTCCTTGCCCGTGTCGACGCGGATTGTCGCCTTCTTGCAGGTGCCGCTCTCCTGCTGCACGGCGGAGGAACCCTCGGCCGTGGACGTGTCGCCGGTCGGGGGCACTCCCGAGGCGTTGACGTCCTTGCAGCTCAGCTCGACCACCTTGGTGACCGTGGCCTGCTGTGTCTGCCGGTCGAAGCCGACCCCGGTGCGCTCGTGTGGCGGGGCACCGCCCGGCCACAGCACCGCGAGCCCCACCACCACCGCCGCGGCGAACGGGATGAGGATCGCCGCGATGACCTTGCGCAGATGTCGGGAGACAGGAGCCGCCGGACCGTGGGCGTGACTGTGCGAGTGCCCGTGCTCGCCACCGTCCCCGCCGTCACGTCGGCCGCCGGAGCCGGGACCATGCCCATGACCGCCACCGGAGCCGTGACTGTGCCCGTCACCCGGGCCGGGCCCCTGCCCCGGTACGCCGCCGGAATCGTGACCGTGATCGTGCCGGCCACCGGAACCGGGTCCGCGCTCCTGCCCGCCGCCGGCCCCGCTCCCGTGCTCCTGCATCCCGCCGGGTCTGAAGCCGTGCTCGTGCCAGCCGCCGGCTCCAGAAGTGTGATCCTCGTGACCGCCTTCGCCGGTGCGGCCGTAACCCCCGTCGTATCTGGCCCCGGGAACCCCTGAACCCCGGCCGTCCGTACGGCCGTTGCCCCGCGCGGGCCCGTTTCCGGAGCCGGATCCGCGGGGCCGTTCGGGCGGTGGATACAGAGGTTCATGCGGTGTGGTCACCGACCGATCATCGCAAGAACGACCGGGGCCCTCTGTTCACCGCGCCCGAATTGACGCTAGCGTGGTGCCACCTTTGTACACGCGGGAGCTCGGAGCACCGGGCTGAGAGGGCGCTGACCTCCGTCCCAGCGATGTTTCACATGAAACATCACCCATCGCGAGTGATGTTTCACACGAAACGTCGGCAGACGGAAGCCGCTGCGTCGACCGCCGAACCTGTTACCGGGTAATGCCGGCGTAGGGAGTAGGTCTCATGACCATCAAGGACGCGCGCACGCCTGCCTCCGTTCAGGACGACAAGTCCGAGGAGGCCGGGAAGTCCATCGGCTGGCACAAGGCGTACGTCGAGGGCTCACGCCCCGATCTGCGGGTGCCGGTCCGCCAGGTGCACCTCACCAACGGGCAGTCGGTCACGCTGTACGACACCTCCGGCCCGTACACCGATCCACTCGCCGACACCGACGTCCGCAGGGGGCTGCCCCCGCTGCGGGAGAACTGGATCATCGGCCGCGGCGACACCGAGGAGTACGCGGGCCGTCCCGTCCGTCCCGAAGACGACGGGATCAAGCACACCTCGCCGCGCGGTGGCCTGCGCAACCTCGACGCGGTCTTCCCCGGACGGCCACGCCAGCCCCGTCGCAGCCGCGACGGCAAGGCGGTGACACAGCTCGCTTACGCGCGACGCGGCGAGATCACCCCGGAGATGGAGTACGTGGCCATCCGGGAAAACGTCTCTCCCGAAGTGGTCCGCGAGGAGATCGCCGCGGGCCGGGCGGTGCTGCCCGTCAACGTCAACCACCCGGAGATCGAGCCGATGATCATCGGCAAGCGGTTCCTGGTGAAGGTCAACGCCAACATCGGCAACTCCGCGGTGACGTCCTCCATCGAGGAGGAGGTCGAGAAGATGACCTGGGCGACCCGCTGGGGCGCCGACACGGTCATGGACCTGTCGACCGGCCGCAATATCCACACCACCCGTGAGTGGGTCCTGCGCAACTCCCCCGTCCCCATCGGCACGGTGCCGCTGTACCAGGCGCTGGAGAAGGTCGACGGCCGTGCCGAGGAGCTGACCTGGGAGATCTACAAGGACACCGTCATCGAACAGGCCGAGCAGGGCGTGGATTACATGACGGTCCACGCGGGCGTGCGCCTGCCGTACGTGCCCCTGACGGCGAACCGCAAGACCGGGATCGTCTCGCGCGGCGGTTCGATCATGGCGGCCTGGTGCCTGGCGCACCACAAGGAGAGCTTCCTGTACGAGAACTTCGAGGAACTCTGCGAGATCCTCGCCGCGTACGACGTGACGTACTCCCTCGGCGACGGTCTGCGGCCCGGCTCGATCGCGGACGCCAACGACGAGGCTCAGTTCGCCGAGTTGAGGACGCTCGGGGAACTCAACACGATCGCCAAGCGTTTCAACGTACAGACCATGATCGAGGGCCCGGGACATGTCCCGATGCACAAGATCAAGGAGAACATCGACCTTCAGCAGGAGATCTGCGATGAAGCTCCGTTCTATACGCTCGGCCCGCTGACGACCGACGTCGCCCCGGCCTACGACCACATCACGTCCGGCATCGGTGCCGCGATGATCGCCTGGTGGGGCACGGCCATGCTCTGCTACGTCACGCCCAAGGAGCACCTGGGCCTGCCCAACCGTGACGACGTCAAGACCGGCGTCATCACCTACAAGATCGCCGCCCACGCGGCCGACCTCGCCAAGGGGCACCCCGGTGCGCAGGAGTGGGACGACGCGTTGTCCGACGCCCGCTTCGAGTTCCGGTGGGAGGACCAGTTCAACCTGGCCCTGGACCCGGACACGGCACGGGAGTTCCACGACGAGACCCTGCCGGCCGAGCCCGCCAAGACGGCGCACTTCTGCTCCATGTGCGGGCCGAAGTTCTGCTCGATGAAGATCTCCCAGGACATCCGCCGCCAACACGGCGGGTCCCAGGAGGAGATCGAGGAGGGCATGGCTCAGAAGTCGAAGGAGTTCGCCGCGGCGGGCAACAGGGTGTACCTGCCGATGGCGGACTGACGTCGACGTCCTGACCCAGGGCGCCATGCCCCGGTGTCCGGCGTGCTGCCCAGACATTCGGCTTGCGCCTCCCCGAGGAGGTCTCCCCGGGGCTCCGTCGCGGAGGTGGGTCCCCTGGCGGGGGCTCTCCTACGGCGGGGGCGCAAGCCGAAGGGCTACTCCGGCTGGTGTTCCGGCCCTCCGAAGTCCGGGCTCGTGTAGTCCGGGCTGGTGTAGCTCGGGCGGGAGCCCCGGGA
Source organism: Streptomyces sp. V4I8 (assembly GCF_041261225.1). Classification (GTDB taxonomy): domain Bacteria; phylum Actinomycetota; class Actinomycetes; order Streptomycetales; family Streptomycetaceae; genus Streptomyces. The sequence goes on along the minus strand of NZ_JBGCCN010000001.1, from coordinate 5,195,703 downwards.
GGCGCCGTCGTCCGGGCTGCTGAAACCCGGGCGGTCGTAGCCGAGGTTCGGGATGCGGCCGGCCGGCGTCGACGGTGGCGTGCGGTGCAGGACCGATGCCGTGCCGGGGTCGGCGAGTGCTTCCCGCAGGAAGGGCAGGATGCCGCGCTTCAGCAGGGCTTCGCGCCAGGCTTCCTGGGCTCGGGCGACCTCCTCGCTCAGTTCGCCGTACGGTCCGCCGTCGAACGCCGGCCGGTTGCGCAGGGCGGTGAGCAGGAGTCCGACGGCGGCGACCAGGATCGCGGCCGCTGCCAGGGCGCCGAACACCCATCCGGTGGTGAGCATCGTCTGGGCGAACGCCGGCTCGGGGTTGAACATCTTGAGGATGTAACCGACGAGCAGGAAGATCGCCGCGGCGGTGCCGGCGAGGACGGGTGCCAGGACGGCGAGCACGGCGATGACGCCCGGGCCGGCTGTCTCGGCGACTTCTCCCATGGTGGTGGCGAGCCCCATCGCGCCGGTGCCCGACTCGGTGGAGCCGGACTCGCGGGTGGACGACGGGGTGGACGGCGCCGGCTGGCGCAGTTCCTCGCGGACCTTCACGTAGTGCTGGTACTCGGTCGCCGCGGCCGCCGTGATGAGTGCGGTGGCGTTGAGCGCCATGGTGCGCAGCTGTTCGGGGTTGAGCCGCTGTCCGACAGCGGTCAGTTCCGGGCGGTGTGGTGCGGAGCGCAGCGCCTCATCGAGGATCCGCTCGTATTCCTGGCGGTCCTCGCTGTGCAGGTGCTGCGGAACGCTGTTCATGTGCATCCCCCGATGCTCCGTAGGGCTTGGGGCTCGCATGCCAACGAGCCGTCGGGCAGAAACGGAGGGGAGCCTGCTACGGATAAGCCGATGGTAGAGCGGTGACGGCACACGGTGACAGGGGGTTTGCCAAAATTGGGCCCTGGCCTGCGCCGTCTTCCGTCACTGCGTCGTGAGGAGACGCCTGCCCGGTGAACGCTCAGATATCCAGGGGAAGTTGCTGGACCAGCAGCTTTCCGGCCATGGTCACGCCGCCGTCCATCGCGATGGCGAGACCGTCGGCGTAGACGTGCGGTCCCTCGACCACGGGCCCGCCGCCGTCCTCGCCTTCCTCGGAGCCGACCTCGCCCATCAGATACGGAATGGGGCTGTGGCCGTGAACGATGCGGGTGCCGCCGTACGTATCGAGCAGGGAGCGCACATGGTCGGCGCCGCCCTCGTCGCGGAAGGAGAAGCGCTTGGTGAACTTGCGGAAGAGATCCCAGACCTCGTCGGCGTCGTTGCGTGTGATCGTCTCGCGGACGGTGTCGTTGACCGCCTCGATCGAGTCGCCGTAGTCGAGATAGGCGGTGGTGTCCGAGTGCACGAGCAGATGGCCGTCGACCTCTTCCATGGCGTCCAGCCGGGACATCCACTGCAGGTGGTGGTCCTGGAGGCGGTCCATGTCGGTCTTCTGACCGCCGTTGAGGAGCCAGGCGGCCTGGAAGGTGGCGGTGCCCGCGCCGGAGTTGACGGGTGTGTCGCCGAACCGCTTGGCGCCGAGCAGCAGCAGCTCGTGGTTGCCCATGAGGGCCTTGCAGTAGCCGCCCGCCGCGGCGGCCTCCGCCGACAGTCGCATCACGAGGTCGATGACGCCGATGCCGTCGGGGCCGCGGTCGGTGAAGTCGCCGAGGAACCACAGCCGGGCGGTGCCGGCGCACCAGTTCGCCGCCGAGTCGATGAGGCCCTTCTCCTGGAGGGCGGACACCAGCTCGTCGAGATAGCCGTGCACGTCGCCGACGACGAACAGCGGGCCGGGACCGTCCACCGACTGCGGGACGGGCAGGGAGGCGGGGTCGACGTGCACCTGGACCGTGTCGCCGCGATTGATCACGGGCAGGTCCCGCTGGGTGGGCGTGTACCCCTCCGGGTAGGCCTCGTCGAGAAGCGGGGCGACCTCGCCCGGGTGTGTGCTGTGGGCGTACGGACCGGTCTCGTGCACGTAAGCGGGCACCCGGAAGTCGCGCAACGTCGCCGTCCGCTCCACTTCGGGTCCCTGACCGGCCCCCTGAGTCATCAGACCCCTCCACCATCGCGCCGCAGCTGCACCGCATCGGACTGCCTGGTCGCAGCGGCCCGCGGGTGTCGTGGGCCCATCATAGGAATGCCGATCGCGCCATGTGATGACCCAGGGGTGGTGAATCGGAGCAGGACTCCTGTTCACCGCGGCATTCGCCCCGATTGGGCAGGGCTTCGACCACTCGATGATCGCGCTCCCGCAGCCCCTCGACCTGCTTGTGTCGTTCCTCGGCCGGCTCCTACCGGTCCTCGGGCGACCGGGGCGGACTGACCGTCGTACGCGGCGGGCGTCGCTGGGACGAGGTACGCACGATCAGCTCGGTCGGTATCACCTGCTCGACCGGCCGGTCCGACTCGACCCCCTCGATGGCGTCGATGAGGAGCTGGACCACGGCCGTGCCGATGCGGCGGGGCTTCAGGGAGAGCGTGGTGATGGGCGGCTCGGTGTTGGCGTACACCGTGGATTCGCTGCAGCACACCAGAAGCAGGTCGTCCGGTACGCGCAGACCGTAGCGGCGGGCGGCGGCGAGCAGGTCGGTGCCGTTCGGGTCGAACAGGCCGTAGACCGCGTCGGGCCGGTCGGGGCGGGCGAGGAGCCGGTCGGCGGCGACGGCACCCGCACACGGGTCGTGTGCCGGGTAGGCCTCGTACACCGGATCCTGGCCGACCCGCTCGCACCAGCGCAGGTACGCGGTGGTCGACAGATGGGTGTACGTGTCCGTCGTGGTGCCCGTCAGCAGTCCGATCCGGCGGGCGCCCGCGTCGGCCAGGTGGTCGAGGATGCCGAGTACGGCGGCCTCGTGGTCGTTGTCCACCCAGGCGGTGACCGGGAGCGAGCCGGCCGGGCGGCCGTCGGAGACGACCGGGAGGCCCTGCCTGACCAGCTCGCTGACGACCGGGTCCTGGTCGGACGGGTCGATGACGACCGTGCCGTCGAGGGCGACGTTCGACCAGACGTCGTGGCGCGAGGTCGCGGGGAGGATCACGAGGGCGTAGCCGCGGGCGAGCGCGGCCGAGGTGGCGGCGCGGGCCATCTCGGCGAAGTACGCGAACTCGGTGAAGGTGAAAGGTTCATCCCCGTATGTGGTCACGGTCAGGCCGATAAGTCCTGACTTGCCGGTACGGAGTGTCCGGGCGGCGGCCGAAGGGCGGTAGCCCAGCCGGTCGGCGACCTCGCGGACATGGCGTCGGGTGGCGTCCGGGAGCCGGCCCTTGCCGTTGAGGGCGTCGGAGACGGTCGTGATGGAGACCCCGGCTGCGGCGGCCACGTCTCTGATACCCGCCCGGCCGGGCCGGCTGCCTCGACGTGAGGTTTCCGCGCGGCTCACCTGGTGCTTCCCTGCTGCTGTCATGGCGAGCCGATAGTAGGGCTCATTCGGTGGGGTAGTGCGGACGCATATGCAGCCGTTGACAGACACGTTTCTGCAAGGTCATCTTGCGTCAAACTCCTTGGAAAGTAAGGGAGTTGAACGATCCAATGGCAAGACGTGACTTGTCGGCACGCATGGGCCTGCCAAGTGCCCGATGTTTCGAAGAGGTCTCAACTCACCTTCACGGGTGATGCGCGCCACGGCGCGAGCCACCGGCGCATAGATATATGTGTGATGCGCCCCCTAATTCGTACACCTTCGTACGCCGATGCCCCTGATGCAGGTGTGACAGGAGGGGCAGCAGAGGTCGGCCCGGATCGGCAGACGAGGACGCCGCACCTGTACGCATCGGCGCCGAATCCTCATAAGGTGAGAAGTATTGGAGCCGGCGGTGGTGATGGGCCGTCGGTGGTCGCGAGGAGGACTGCGGTGAGCGAGACGAGCCCCAAGCTGCGCGCCGAGCTGGAGGGTATCCCCACCTACAAGCCGGGCAAGCCTGCCGCGGCCGGTGGTCCGGTGGCCTACAAGCTGTCCTCCAACGAGAACCCCTATCCGCCGCTGCCCGGCGTGATGGAGACCGTGACGGCCGCTGCCTCGTCCTTCAACCGCTACCCGGACATGATGTGCACGGGGCTGATGAACGAGCTGTCCGAGCGCTTCGGCGTGCCGGCCTCCCACCTGGCCACCGGCACCGGCTCGGTCGGCGTCGCCCAGCAGCTGATCCAGGCCACCGCCGGACCCGGCGACGAGGTCATCTATGCCTGGCGGTCCTTCGAGGCGTACCCGATCATCACGCAGATCAGCGGCGCGACGTCCGTCAAGGTGCCGCTGACCCCGGGCGATGTGCATGACCTGGACGCGATGGCCGCCGCCATCACCGACCGCACCAGGCTGATTTTCGTCTGCAACCCCAACAACCCGACGGGCACGGTCGTGAAGCGGGCCGAGCTGGAGCGGTTCCTCGACCGGGTGCCCGGCGACGTCCTGGTGGTGCTCGACGAGGCGTACCGCGAGTTCATCCGCGACCCCGAGGTGCCGGACGGTGTGGAGATCTACCGTGAGCGGCCCAACGTCTGTGTTCTGCGGACGTTCTCCAAGGCGTACGGTCTCGCCGGCCTGCGTGTCGGCTTCGCGATCGCCCAGGAGCCGGTCGCGGCGGCGCTGCGCAAGACGGCCGTGCCCTTCGGGGTGAGCCAGATCGCGCAGGAAGCGGCCATCGCCTCGCTGCGGGCCGAGGACGAACTGATCGGCCGGGTCGGCTCGTTGGTGTGTGAGCGCAACCGCGTGGTCGACGGGCTGCGCGCTCAGGGCTGGACGGTGCCCGAGACCCAGGCCAACTTCGTGTGGCTGCGGCTGGGGGAGCGTACGGTCGACTTCGCTCAGGCCTGTGAGCAGGCGGGCGTGGTGATCCGACCGTTCCCGGGCGAGGGTGTGCGGGTGACGGTCGGTGAGGCCGAGGCGAACGACATCTTCCTGAAGGTGGCGGAAGGGTTCCGCAAGGAGCTGTAGGGCTCCGTAAGCAGGGTCAGGCGTCTACGAGTTCCACGCGCACGGGGTCGCCGTCGCGGACGGTGGCCAGCAGGCGAGGGTCGCCGTCGATGTGGCCGAGGACGTTGCACGGGCTCGCGAGGCGGCACTCGTCGCCTTGCGATATCGGCGTGGGTCCGTAGGGGAGGGCGAGCGCGTCGCCGTCCGTCCAGAAGGCGACCGTGCCCGGCTCGACGACCTGCCGGGCGTTGGTTTCACGTGGAACGGCGATGCCCGTGTCGAAGTAGACCTCCTCGCCCCAGGTGCGGGCGGTGGAGACAAGGGGGAGGGCCTTGGCGAGGGCCTGTGTGGTCGGGGTGTCGTCGAGGGTCGCGGTGAGGTGCCCCGCGGGCCAGGAGATCCGTATGTGGGTCGGCTTCGGTGTCTGCATGGTGCCGATTCAACAATATGTTGAAGTTCGCGCCAAGGGGTGAAGCCCTGTGAGGGACCCCCCTTTGAGGGTCAGAGGAGTAGTGCTGCATAATTGCTTGTGAATGTGAACGCTTTCACAAGCGGTTTAGTAAGGAGCGGCGACGTGGACCTGGCTTTGGCGCCGGAGACTCTGGCGCGCTGGCAGTTCGGTATCACCACCGTCTACCACTTTCTGTTCGTCCCCCTGACGATCTCCCTGGCCGCCCTCACGGCCGGCCTGCAGACCGCCTGGGTGCGCACCGAGAAGGAGAAGTACCTCAGGGCGACGAAGTTCTGGGGCAAGCTCTTCCTGATCAACATCGCGATGGGTGTGGTCACCGGCATCGTGCAGGAGTTCCAGTTCGGCATGAACTGGTCCGACTACTCCCGCTTCGTCGGCGATGTCTTCGGTGCTCCGCTCGCCTTCGAGGCGCTGATCGCCTTCTTCTTCGAGTCCACCTTCATCGGCCTGTGGATCTTCGGCTGGGACAAGCTGCCGAAGAAGATCCACCTGGCCTGTATGTGGATGGTCTCCATAGGCACGATCCTGTCGGCGTACTTCATCCTCGCGGCCAACTCCTGGATGCAGCACCCGGTCGGCTACCGGATCAACGAGGCGAAGGGGCGGGCCGAGCTCACCGACTTCTGGCTCGTACTGACCCAGAACACCGCGCTCGCGCAGGCCTTCCACACCCTTTCGGCGGCGTTCCTCACCGGTGGGGCGTTCATGGTCGGCATCTCCGCCTTCCACCTGATGCGCAAGAAGCACATCGGCGACATGAAGACCTCGCTCAGGCTCGGCCTGGTCACCGTCGTCATCGGCGGCATGCTGACCGCGATCAGCGGCGATGTCCTCGGCAAGATCATGTACGAGCAGCAGCCGATGAAGATGGCCGCTGCCGAGGCGCTGTGGGACGGCGAGGCTCCCGCGCCCTTCTCCGTCTTCGCCTACGGCGATGTCGACAAGGGCCACAACAAGGTCGCCATCGAGATTCCCGGTCTGCTGTCCTTCCTGGCCAAGGACGACTTCAGCTCGTACGTCCCCGGCATCAACGACGTCAACAAGGCCGAGCAGGAGAAGTACGGTCCCGGTGACTACCGGCCCAACATCCCCGTCGCCTACTGGGGCTTCCGCTGGATGATCGGCTTCGGTATGACGTCGTTCGCCATCGGTCTGTTCGGACTCTGGCTGACCCGCAAGAAGTTCATGCTGCCGCAGCACCTGAGGGTCGGTGACGACGAGGTGCCGCATCTCGTGCTGCTGCCCAAGAAGGCCCTCGGCCCGAAGCTGACCAAGTGGTACTGGCGCATCGCCGTCCTGACCATGGGCTTCCCGCTGATCGCCAACTCCTGGGGCTGGATCTTCACCGAGATGGGCCGTCAGCCGTGGGTCGTCTACGGCGTCCTGCGGACCCGTGATGCGGTCTCCCCCGGCGTCTCCCAGGGCGAAATCCTCACCTCGATGATCGTCTTCACCACGCTCTACGCCATCCTCGCCGTCGTCGAGGTCAAGCTGCTCGTGAAGTACGTCAAGGCAGGCCCGCCCGAGCTCACCGAGGCCGACCTGAACCCGCCCACGAAGATCGGCGGCGACTCCCGTGACGCCGACAAGCCGATGGCCTTCTCGTACTAGGCCGAGGGAGCTGCACAGTCATGGAACTTCACGACGTCTGGTTCGTCCTGATCGCCGTCCTGTGGATCGGCTACTTCTTCCTGGAGGGCTTCGACTTCGGGGTCGGTGTCCTCACCAAGCTGCTCGCCCGCAACCGGCCCGAGCGGCGGGTGCTGATCAACACCATCGGCCCCGTCTGGGACGGCAACGAGGTGTGGCTGCTGTCGGCCGCCGGTGCCACCTTCGCCGCCTTCCCCGAGTGGTACGCCACGCTCTTCTCCGGGTTCTATCTGCCCCTGCTGCTCATCCTGGTCTGCCTGATCGTCCGGGGTGTCGCCTTCGAGTACCGGGCGAAGCGGCCCGAGGAGAACTGGCAGCGCAACTGGGAGCAGGCCATCTTCTGGTGCTCTCTGATTCCGGCGTTCCTGTGGGGTGTCGCCTTCGGCAACATCGTGCGGGGCGTGAAGATCGACCAGAACTTCGAGTACGTCGGCAACCTGTGGGACCTGCTCAACCCCTACGCCCTCATCGGCGGTCTGGTGACGCTGTCGCTGTTCACCTTCCACGGGGCGGTGTTCACCGCGCTCAAGACGGTCGGGGAGATCCGGGAGCGGGCGCGGAAGCTGGCCCTGTGGGTCGGCCTAGTCGCCGCAGTGATGGGGCTGATCTTCATGCTCTGGACGCAGATCGAGAACGGAGACGGCAAGAGCCTGGTCGCGTTTGTCGTGGCCGTAGCCGCGCTGGTGGCCGCGCTGGTGGCGAACCAGGCCGGCCGTGAGGGATGGTCGTTCGCCTTCTCCGGTGTCACCATCGTGGCCGCCGTGGCGATGCTCTTCCTGACGCTCTTCCCGAACGTCATGCCGTCCTCGCTCAATGACGAGTGGAGCCTCACGGTCACCAACGCCTCATCGAGCCCCTACACCCTGAAGATCATGACCTGGTGCGCGGTGATCGCCACGCCGATCGTCATGCTTTACCAGGGATGGACCTACTGGGTGTTCCGCAAGCGGATCGGTACGCAGCACATCGCTGCGGATGCCGCTGCGGGGGCCACGCACTGAGTCCGCTGCGGCGGGGTGGTTCACGCTGTTTCACGTGAAACACCCCGCCCTGGACCGAAGGGCATGTTTCACGTGAAACCGATCGATCCGCGTCTTCTCCGATACGCCCGCGCCACGCGCCTCTTCCTGCTCGCCGTCGTAGGCCTGGGTGCCGTCGGCGCGGTGCTGGTCATCGCGCAGGCGATGCTCATCGCCGAGGCGGTGGTGGGGGCGTTCCAGCACGGTATGTCCGCCGCCGAACTGCGCACTCCCCTGCTGTTGTTGGTCGCGGTCGCCGTCGGCCGCGCGGTGATCTCATGGCTCACCGAGCTCGCTGCCCACCGCGCGAGCGCTGCGGTGAAGTCGGAGCTGCGCGGGCGGCTGTTGGAGCGGGCGGCCGAGCTGGGGCCCGGCTGGCTGAGCGGCCAGCGGACCGGATCGCTGGTCGCCCTCGCCACGCGAGGGGTCGACGCCCTCGACGACTACTTCTCGCGCTACCTCCCGCAGTTGGGGCTCGCGGTGGTCGTGCCGGTGGCGGTGCTGGCGCGGATCGTGACCGAGGACTGGGTCTCGGCCGCGATCATCGTCGGCACCCTTCCGCTCATCCCGATCTTCATGATGCTGATCGGCTGGGCCACGCAGTCCCAAATGGACCGTCAGTGGCAGCTGCTGTCCCGGCTGTCCGGGCACTTCCTGGATGTCGTCGCCGGACTGCCCACCCTGAAGGTGTTCGGGCGTGCCAAGGCGCAGGCCGAGTCGATCCGGCGTATCACCGGCGAGTACCGCAGGGCCACCATGCGGACCCTGCGCATCGCCTTCATCTCCTCCTTCGCGCTGGAACTGCTCTCGACGCTCTCGGTGGCCCTGGTCGCGGTGACGATCGGCATGCGGCTCGTGCACGGCGAGATGCACCTGTACGACGGCTTGGTCATCCTGGTGCTGGCGCCCGAGGCCTATCTGCCGCTGCGTCAGGTGGGCGCGCAGTATCACGCGGCGGCCGAGGGGCTGTCCGCTGCCGAGGAGATCTTCGAGGTGCTGGAGACTCCGGTGCCGGCGTCGGGGACCGCTACGGTGCCGACGGGGGCGGTGTCGTTCGAGTTCGAGGGAGCCTCGGTTCGCTACCCCGGACGGTCCGCCGACGCCTTGACGGGCGTGTCCTTCGCAGTCGAACCCGGGGAGACGGTCGCGCTGGTCGGGCCGAGCGGTGCGGGTAAGTCAACTCTGTTGAACGTGCTGTTGGGGTTCGTGCGGCCCGCCGAGGGGCGGGTGCTCGTCGCGGGAGCCGATCTCGCCGAACTGGACCTGGAGGAGTGGCGCTCGCGGATCGCCTGGGTCCCGCAGCGGCCGCATCTGTACGCCGGGACGATCGCCGAGAACGTACGGCTGGCGCGCCCCGACGCGGACGACGCTGCCGTACGGCGGGCGTTGGGGGACGCCGGGGCGCTGGAGTTCGTGGACGCGCTGCCCCAGGGCGTCGAGACCGTGCTGGGTGAGGACGGAGCCGGACTCTCCGCGGGCCAGAGGCAGCGGCTAGCGCTGGCTCGGGCGTTTCTCGCGGACCGGCCGGTACTGCTGCTCGATGAGCCGACGGCCGCGCTCGACGGGGCCACCGAGGCCGAGGTCGTGGAGGCCGTGCGGAGGCTGGCGGTGGGGCGGACGGTGCTGCTCGTGGTGCATCGGCCGGCGTTGCTGGGTGTGGCGGACCGGGTGGTGCGGTTGGCGGAAGCCGTGGCGCCTGTGCAGGCAGAGGGCTTGCCCAAGGCGTCCGTGGTCCGTCCGGTCGAGCAGGACGCGCACGGTGGCTCTGCCGCGGACGGAGTCGAGACCGTGGCGCTCCCGACGGACGCGCGGGGTGTCCTCGCCCGTGTCCGTGCCATGTCCGGTCCCCGGCGCGGCCGCCTCGGCCTCGCACTGCTGCTCGGGAGCCTCGCGCTCGGCAGTGCCGTCGGGCTCATGGCCACCTCCGGGTGGCTCATCTCGCGGGCCTCGCAGCAGCCGCCCGTGCTCTACCTGATGGTGGCCGTGACGGCGACGCGGGCCTTCGGTATCGGGCGGGCCGTGTTCCGGTACGCCGAGCGCCTGGTGTCGCACGACGCGGTGCTGCGGATGCTGGCCGACACCCGGGTCGCCGTGTACCGGCGGCTGGAGCGCCTGGCGCCGACCGGGCTGCGCCGCACGCGGCGGGGCGATCTGCTGGCGAGGCTCGTCACGGACGTGGACGCGCTGCAGGACTACTGGCTGCGGTGGCTGTTGCCCGCCGCTGCCGCGACCGTCGTGTCTGCCGGGGCCGTCGGTTTCACCGCCTGGCTGCTGCCCGAGGCGGGTGCCGTCCTCGCGGGCGGACTGCTCGTGGCCGGGGCCGGCGTCCCGCTCGTCACGGGCGCCGTCGCCCGACGTGCCGAGCGCAAACTGGCCCCCGCCCGCGGAGCGCTCGCGACGCGCGTGACGGATCTGCTCACCGGCACCGCGGAGCTGACCGTTGCCGGCGCCCTGCCCAGCCGTACCGCCGACGCACGGCGGGCCGACGGAGCGCTCACCCGGATCGCCTCCCGGGCCGCCACCGCGACCGCGCTCGGCGACGGGCTCACCGCGCTGATCTCCGGGCTCACCGTCGCCGCCACCGCCCTCGTGGGCGCCCAGGCGGTCGCCGACGGGCGGCTCGGCGGCGTCACGATGGCCGTTGTCGTCCTCACTCCGATGGCCGCCTTCGAGGCCGTCCTGGGCCTGCCGCTCGCCGTGCAGTACCGGCAGCGGGTGCGCAAGAGCGCCGAGCGCGTCTACGAGGTGCTGGACGCGCCCGAGCCCGTGCGGGAACCGGAACGGGCCCGCCAGGCACCCGCGTCGCCCTTCCCGGTCGCCCTCAGAGGGCTGACCGCCCGCCACGCGGGACAGGACCGGGACGCGCTCGCCGGCCTCGACCTGACCCTGGAGGAGGGCCGCCGGGTCGCCGTCGTCGGACCGTCCGGGTCAGGCAAGACGACGCTGGCGCAGACGCTGCTGCGTTTCCTGGACCCCGAGGCGGGTTCGTACACGCTGGGCGGCGTGGACGCCTGCGCGCTGGACGGCGACGACGTACGGCGCCTCGTCGGACTGTGCGCACAGGACGCGCACATCTTCGACAGCTCCGTGCGCGAGAACCTGCTCCTCGCCCAGAAGGACGCCACCGAGGACGAACTGCGCGAGGCGCTGAGGCGTGCCCGGCTGCTCGACTGGGCCTGCAGCCTGCCCGACGGGCTGGACACGCTCGTGGGCGAGCACGGGGCACGGCTGTCGGGCGGGCAGCGGCAGCGGCTCGCGCTGGCCCGCGCACTGCTCGCCGACTTCCCCGTCCTCGTCCTCGACGAGCCCGCCGAGCACCTCGATCTGCCGACCGCCGATGCCCTCACCGCCGATCTGCTGGCCGCCACCGAGGGCCGTACGACTCTGCTGATCACCCACCGCCTGGCCGGGCTGGAGGCCGTGGACGAGGTGGTCGTGCTGGAGGAGGGGCGTGTGGTGCAGCGGGGGACCTTCGCGGAGCTGGCCGGGGTGGAGGGGCCGTTGCGGAGGATGGTGGAGCGGGAGGAAGAGGCGGATCTGTTGGTCGGGGCGCCGTAGCGGCCGACCGGTCCGCAGGCGCGGGGGAATGCTGTCCCGGGACGACGCCGGCCGGTGCTCGTGTCAACGGCCGTACTGACCCATCCGCAGCAACACCTCCCCCAGGCGCAGGACCTGAGCAGGACTCTGACCCGATCCGCGGGCCAGGATCGCCAGCATGCGCTCATATCGCCGTCGCCTCCTGGTCGTTCCGGTGCTTCTGTGCGCGATCGCCTTATTGGCGGCCCGGCCCGCCGACGCCGTCGGCGACGGCAAGGGCTCCCCGAGCCGCAACGGCACCGGAACCGCCGGTGACTCGGGTCTCGGCGCGCAGGTGGCGCAGCTGTACGAGGACGTGACTCTGGCGACGGAGCGGTACGCGGCGGGGCGGCAGAAGGCCGAGGTACAGCGGGCGAAGGCCCTGCGGATCGAGGCGCTGCTCGAACGTGAACGGCGGGAGATCGACGTCCTGCACGAGGACCTCGGCCGGATCGCGCGCGCCCAGTACCGCAGCGGCGGCGGGATGCCGCTCACCGCGCAGATCCTCCTCGCGTCGGGTCCCGAACAGCTGATGCGCGGTCAGCATGTGTTCTCGCAGACGAATCTGGCCGTCACCAACGCCATCGAGAAGAGCCGCCGCGCCGAGGCCCGGCTCGCCGGGGACGAGGCCAAAGCCGCGGCGGCCTGGCAGTCGCTGGAGGGGCACACCACCGAACTCGCCCGGTTGAAGAAGGGCATTGAGGACAAGCTCGAAGAGGCGCGGTGGCAGTTGCAGGGTAAGGCCGACGCCTCCGTGGCGGCCGGCTCCTGCCCCGGTGCCGTTCGGCTCGACCAGAAGGAGACGGGCCGCACGCGCGGATGGGTCACGCCGGTGGAGTCGTACGAGCTGTCCGCCGCGTTCGGCAGCGGCGGGCTGCGGTGGGCGCACCGGCACACCGGGCAGGACTTCGCGGTGCCGATCGGCACGCCCGTGCGGGCGGTCAGGGTCGGTCGGGTGGCCAAGGTGGCGTGTGGAGGCGCCTTCGGCATGGAGGTCGTCGTCGGGCACGCGGACGGCTACTACACGCAGTACGCGCACCTCGCGTCCGTCGCCGTCGACCAGGGCGAGCGGGTCGACACCGGGCAGTGGATCGGCCAGTCGGGCACGACCGGCAACTCCACCGGCCCGCACCTGCACTTCGAGGTGCGCATCACTCCGCAGATGGGCTCGGCGGTGGATCCGGTGCCATGGCTGACGAAACGGGGGGTGACCGTCGGCTAGGCCTGCCGCTCGGCCAGCATCCGTTCGATCACGACCGCCACGCCGTCCTCGTTGTTGGCGACCGTCCGTCCCGACGCGGCGGCGACCACATCCGGGTGCGCGTTGCCCATCGCGTACGACTGGCCCGCCCACGTCAGCATTTCCACGTCGTTGGGCATGTCCCCGAAGGCCACGACCTCCTCGTGCGAGATCCCGCGCTCGGCGCAGCACAGGGCGAGCGTGCTGGCCTTGGAGACGCCGGGGCCGCTGATCTCCAGCAGGGCGCTGGGGCTGGAGCGGGTGACGTTGGCGCGGTCGCCGATGGCGAGGCGGGCGAGGGTGAGGAAAGCGTCGGGATCGAGGGTGCGGTGGTAGGCGAGGATCTTGAGCACCGGCTCGCCGGCCCCGGGGGCGTCCGGCGCCAAGAGGGCCTCGGCCGGCGCGAGCTCGTCCGGTATCTCCATGTGCAGCTTGGGATAGTCCGGCTCCTGGTAGAAGCCGTACGTCTGCTCCACCGCGTACACCGTGCCGGGCGCCGCGTCGCGCAGCAGCCGTACGGCGTCCAGCGCGTTCTCCCGGGCCAGCTCCCGCACCTTCACGAACCGGTGGGCGCCGGGACCGCCGTGCAGGTCGACCACGGCCGCGCCGTTGCCGCAGATCGCCAGGCCGTGACCGTGGACGTGGTCGCTGACGACGTTCATCCAGCGGGCCGGGCGGCCGGTGACGAAGAACACCTCGATGCCCGCCTCCTCGGCGGAGGCCAGCGCGGCGATCGTGCGGGGGGAGACCGACTTGTCGTCCCGCAGCAAGGTGCCGTCCAGGTCGGTGGCGATGAGCCGCGGGCGGACAGCGGCCGCCGGGGTCTGGGGCTGTCGAGTCGCTGAGGTCACCGGGTCATTCTCCCGCATATGCCTGCACGGTCGTGCGGGAGTCCGCACATCTGAGGCGGCACCTGAGGAGAAACCGCCCCTGTGAACACCGCCCTCAGCGCCCTGACCAGCACGGTCGCGCCCAAGGCTCTCACCGCAGCTGCGTCGTCGCCTCCATGGCGATCTGCTCGAAGACCTTCTCGTCGGCCGCGAAGTCCGAGTCGGGGATCGGCCAGTGGACCACGATCTCGGTGAATCCCAGCTCCTGATGGCGTCCCGCGAAGTCCACGAACGCGTCGAGGGACTCCAGCGGACGGCCGCGGTCCGGGGTGAATCCCGTGAGCAGGATCTTGTCGAGCCCGGCGATGTCCCGCCCGATCTCGGCGCAGGCGTCGGCCAGCTTGTCCACCTGGCCGCGAATGGCTTGAATCGACTGTTCAGGAGTGCCGTTCTCGTACAGCTTGGGGTCGCCCGTGGTGACCCAGGCCTGCCCGTACCGCGCCGCGAGCCGCAGTCCGCGCGGACCGGTCGCGGCGACCGCGAAGGGCAGCCGGGGGCGCTGCACACAACCCGGGATGTTGCGCGCCTCGTGCGCCGAGTAGAAGTCGCCCTCGTACGACACCGAGTCCGAGGTCAGGAGCCGGTCCAGGAGCTGGACGAACTCGGCGAACCGGTCGGCGCGCTCGCGCGGCGTCCATGGGTCCTGGCCGAGCACGGTGGCGTCGAACCCGGAGCCGCCCGCACCCACGCCGAGCGTGAGACGGCCGCCGGAGATGTCGTCGAGGGAGATCAGTTCCTTGGCGTAGGGCACCGGATGCCGGAAGTTCGGCGATGTCACCAGGGTGCCGAGCCGCAGTCGGTCGGTGACGGCCGCGGCGGCGGTCAGCGTCGGCACGGCACCGAACCAGGGGCCGTCACGGAAGCTGCGCCAGGAGAGGTGGTCGTAGGTGTACGCGGCGTGGAAGCCGAGCTGCTCCGCACGCTGCCATGCCTCGCGGCCCCCCTCGGACCAGCGGCGGTACGGGAGGATCACGGTGCTCAGGCGCAGACTCATGTTTTCGAGCCTATGCGGCCGAACGGGTTTCACGTGAAACGGTCACCGCATGCGGCTGCTCGGCCACGGAATGAGGTTGATCGTCGGCATCGCTCTCGGGTCCGGGTGTCGCCGATCCCGCGGTGCTGCGGCGCGCGCAGGCAGGAGATCAGTGCGAGTCGGGGAAGCGCTCAGTGTGACTCGGGGAAGCGCAGGTACTCCGGCGGCACGGCCTTCGTCAGCCACACCCCGTTCGCACTGACGTGGAAGACATGGCCGTCGCGGTGCATGGCACCGGCGTCCACGGAGAGCACCACCGGCCGGCCCCGCCGGGCGCCGACGCGCGTCGCGGTCTCGCGGTCTGCGGAGAGGTGCACGTCGTGCCTGTTCATGGGCCTGAGGCCCGCGCTGCGAATCGCGTCCAGGTTGCGGGCCACGGTGCCGTGGTAGAGGTACGCCGGCGGTGTCGCCGGGGGCAGTCCGAGATCGACGTCGATGCTGTGGCCCTGACTGGCGCGGATCCGGCTGCCCTCGATCGCGAAGCGCCGCTTGTCATTGGCGGCCACCACATGGTCCAGCTCTTCCCGGGTGAACCGGAATCCGTGCGCGGTCGCGGCGGCGATCAGTGCGTCGATCTCGACCCAGCCGCCCTCGTCGAGAGTGAGCCCGATGCGCTCGGGTTGATGGCGCAGGTGTTTCGAGAGGTACTTCGACACCTTCACGGTGCGTCTTTCGTCCATGCCACCAGCCTGCCGGGAGAGGCACGAATCACGCGAACGATTTCGGCTCGGATGTTTGATCCACAACCAAGTGCAGTTATCCACAGGGGAATTGGCGATTCTGTGGACAACGAGCCGTCGACTCAAGGGGTTTCGTCAAGATCAGCTGATGAGCTGTGATTTGAGGCAAGCCGGTCCAAGGTCCGTGCGCGCACTTCACGTTCAGCCGCCAAGGTAACGAACGCCGTTGCCTGCTCTGGGCCAACCAGACTCTCCACGGCCAGCATTGCCTCCTCGGGGATGGGCACCGCTCTCGTCCGGTTCCGATGTTCCGGCGTCTTGCCCGCGCCCAGCTGCTGCCGTAGGTGGCGCACCGCCAACAGCCGCATCGCACGGGCGAGTTCCGCGTCCACGGTGTGCTGTGCGAGCGGGCGCAGACGACGTACGAGAGAGGCGGCCTCGGCTGCCTCCGCGTCCGTCGGGTGATGTGGTCCGTCGAGGTATCGGGCGAAGACGTGTTCGGTGGTGAACTCCAGGAAACGGGCTGCGATGTGCTCGACCTGCCCCCTCAACTCCCGTAGGTGCGCGGAGATCGCAGACAGCGGCACCCCCGCGGCGTGCAACTCGACGGCCACGGCGAGCTCTTGGGGACTCGGAACGACGAAGGAGTCCTCGTCATCGGGAACCGGCTCCAGCACGCCGAGCTCCACCGCCTCCGCCACCGCCGCGTCGTCCGGGGTGCCGCCGAAGCGCTCGTCCAACTCGGCGCGGGAGATCCGTACGGCCTCCTCGTCGGTCCACGGCCCGTCCACTTCGGCGACCAGCCCGAGCACCCCGCCCAGGCCACGACCGGCGTCCCAGGCCTCCAGAAGCTCCTTGATGGAGGCGAGGGTGTAGCCGCGGTCGAGGAGGCCGGCGATCTGGCGCAGCCGGACGAGATGGGCGTCCGCGTAGACGTTGGCGCGGCCACGGCGCTCGGGGCGGGGGAGCAGGCCTCGGTCCTGGTAGGCGCGGATGGTGCGGACCGTGGCCCCGCTGAGGTGCGCCAGGTCCTCGATCCGGTAGGCGGGTGCAGCCGGCTCCTCGGCCATGTCGCCTACCGCACCGCGCTGTTCGGCCGGGCGGCCGACGTCACTCATAGCGGCGGCTCCAGCCGCGCGATCCTGCGCAGCGCCTTCGGCGCGAACCGTGACATGAGATACGCCCCACGCGCCTCCGGCGTCACGGGAACAACGGCCTCACCGCGCACGACCGCCCGCAGAATCGCGTCGGCGACCTTCTCCGGCGGGTAGTTGCGCAACCCGTACAGCCGCGCGGACTTCTTCTGGCGCCGCTTCTCCTCCTCGGCGTCGACCCCGGCGAAGTGCGCGGTCGAGGTGATGTTGGTGTTGACGAGTCCGGGGCAGATCGCGGTGACGCCGATGCCCTGGCCGGCCAGCTCCGCGCGCAGGCACTCGCTCAGCATCAGTACGGCCGCCTTGGAGGTGCTGTAGGCGGGCAGGGCCCTGGAAGGCTGGAACGCCGCCGCCGAGGCGGTGTTGACGATGTGGCCGCCCTGCCCGCGCTCGGCCATCTGCTTGCCGAACAGCCGGCAGCCGTGGATGACGCCCCACAGATTGACGTCGAGGACCTTCTTCCAGTCCTCCGGTGTGGTGTCGAAGAAGGATCCGGACAGGCCGATCCCGGCGTTGTTCACCAGGACATCCACCACGCCGTACTCGGTGGCCACCCTCGCGGCGAGCTTCTCCATGGCCTGCTCGTCGGAGACGTCGACGGTCTCCGCCCAGGCCTCGGGAGCGCCGATCAGGCGGGACATCTCGGCGGTGCGGCCCGCGGCCTCGGTGTCCCGGTCGACGGCCACCACGCGTGCGCCGGCCTCGGCGAACGCGTACGCCGTCGCCCGCCCGATGCCGCTGCCGGCGCCGGTGACCAGGACGAGCTGGCCGCCGAAGCGGTCGGCGTACTTACCGGTCGCCGTCACCCCTTCCGGTCGTCCGCCCTCCACGGCGGTCACGAACTCCGTGATCCACGCCGCCAGTTGGTGGGGACGGGAACGCGGTATCCAGTGCTTCGCCGGAAGCGTGCGCCGGGTCAACTGGGGGACCCACAGCTCCAGTTCGTCGTAGAGCCGCTCCGACAGGAAGGCGTCCCCGAGGGGCGTGATGAGCTGCACGGGCGCGTGGGCGTACGCGTCCGTGCGTGGTCGGCGCAGCCGGGCGCGCACGTTGTCCCGGTACAGCCACGCCCCGTGCGCCGCGTCCGTGGGCAGGGACGAGGTCGGGTAGCCGCCGGCGGGGACCTTCTCGACGCGCTCCAGGATGCGCGGCCAGGACTTGCCGAGGGGGCCGCGCCAGGCCAGTTCGGGCAGCGCGGGCGTGTGCAGCAGGTACACGTACCAGGACTTGGCGCCCTGGCCGAGGAGCTGACCGATCCGGCGCGGGGTGGGGCGCTTCAGGCGCCCGCTGATCCAGTGGCCGAAGTGGTCCAGGGACGGCCCGGACATCGAGGTGAAGGACGCGATCCGGCCCTCGGTGCGCTTGACGGTGGTGAACTCCCAGGCCTGTGCCGAGCCCCAGTCGTGCCCCACCAGGTGCACGGGCCGGTCCGGGCTGACCGCGTCCGCGACGGCCAGGAAGTCGTCCGTCAGCTTCTCCAGCGTGAACCCGCCGCGCAGCGGCTTCGGTGCCGTCGACCGGCCATGACCCCGGACGTCGTACAGCACGACGTGGAAGCGGTCGGCCAGTCGCGGGGCGACCTCGGACCACACCTCCTTGCTGTCCGGATAGCCGTGCACGAGGATCACCGTCGGCTGCCCGGGGTCGCCCAGCTCGGCGACGCACAGCTCGACCCCGCCGGTCCGCACCCTGCGCTCGCGCGCGTCCTGAAGAGTCACCGGCACCGTCACTTCTCCTCCGCCCAGCGCCGCACGTGCGGCAGATCGTCGTCCAGCCAGAAGGCGCTCTGCTCGGGATCCCTGGAGTCGGTGACGACGAGGATCTCCTCGAACTTCGCGCCCGTACCTCTGAAGCCGAGGTGCGGTTCGACCGCCCACAGGCCCGGCTGCGGCGGGTGGTCGGAGAAGCGGTACGGCGACCACAGCGGGGACCAGCCGTCGCGGTGGCCGTGCAGCGCGTCGCTCGCCAGGCCCTTCAGGGACTGGGTGCCGAACCCGAAGACATGCGGTGACCAGCGGCGTCGCCTGACCCGGTCGACCTTGTGCGCGATCACGCCGAAGGGATAGGCGCGGTGCCGGTTGACGTAGCCCTGGCGCACCATGAGCCGGTCCACGTCCTCGTAGATCTCTCGCAGGGGCTGCCGCTCGCGCACCTCGCGCAGGATCAGCTCCCGGTGTGCCTCCAGGTCGGCCATCAGCTTGTCCTGCACCGGGTTGATGCCGAGCGAACCCGAGTAGCCGATGTCGGCCGTGTAGCCGTCGTACACAGGGGCCATGTCCAGGATGAACGGCATCCCGGGCTCGAGGCGGCGGTTGGTCGGGAAGAACTGCAGGGGGATGCGGAAGTTCACGAACGCCGTGCGGTCCCCGAACCAGGCGAAGGGCAGATGGAACCAGTCCCGCACACCGCCCTCCCGCAGCCACTCGCGCTGCATCCGTGCCGCCTCGCGTTCGGTGATGCCCGGCTCCAGCTGCGCCGCGACGGCCTCGGCGCATGCGTACGCCAGCTGCTGGACCTGCCTGAACCCGCGCAATTCCGCTGAGTCCACGGAGAGTTCGCCTGTCATCGCCGTAGTCATGCCACCGCCCCACCTTGTCCACACTGACTGCGGTACGTGCCCGTAACTTGACACTGGCGAATGTGACAGTTGTTAGAGGCTGCGTCAATAGGCGTGCCCCGGGCTGTGGAAAACCTGGTCCATGGGGAAAACCAGGGTCGCGTTGTTCGACTCAGGGGTGACCCTTAGGGCCCCGTAGTCCTGGAGTCTGACTCCAATACAGCTCTGCGGGGTGACGACCGGCGTGGTCGGCGTCACTACCTTCGAAGCGTGACTGTGATCGCGACCGAAAGCCTGAGCAAGCGGTTCCCCCGGGTGACCGCGCTTGACCGGCTCTCCGTGGACGTCGGGCCCGGTGTGACCGGACTCGTCGGAGCCAATGGAGCCGGCAAGTCCACACTGATCAAGATCCTGCTGGGTCTGTCCCCCGCCACCGAGGGCCGAGCCGAAGTGCTCGGACTCGACGTCGCCACCAAGGGCGCCGCCATCCGCGAGCGGGTCGGGTACATGCCGGAGCACGACTGTCTGCCGCCCGACGTCTCGGCCACCGAGTTCGTCGTGCACATGGCCCGGATGTCCGGCCTGCCGCCCACCGCCGCACGCGAGCGCACCGCGGACACGCTGCGCCACGTCGGTCTGTACGAGGAGCGCTACCGCCCCATCGGCGGCTACTCGACCGGCATGAAACAGCGCGTGAAGCTGGCCCAGGCCCTGGTGCACGACCCGCAGCTGGTCTTCCTGGACGAGCCGACCAACGGCCTCGACCCAGTCGGCCGCGACGAGATGCTCGGCCTCATCCGCCGTATCCACACCGACTTCGGCATCTCGGTCCTGGTCACCTCCCATCTGCTGGGCGAGCTGGAGCGCACCTGCGACCACGTCGTCGTCGTCGACGGCGGCAAGCTCCTGCGCTCCAGCTCCACCACCGACTTCACCCAGACCACGACGACCCTCGCCATCGAGGTCACCGACACCGAAGACCACCCGGACGGCACCCGCGCGGTGCGCGACGCGCTCCACGCGCGCGGGGTGGACGTCCTCGACGGCAGCGGCGGCCTCCCCGGCGCCGGTCACATCCTGCTGCTGACCGCGCAGGGTGACGAGACCTACGACCTGGTGCGCGACGTGGTCGCCGACCTCGGCCTCGGCCTGGTGCGCATGGAACAGCGCCGGCACCACATCTCGGAGGTCTTCACCGACAGCGAGCAGGGCGGCGAGCAGAGCACCGAAGCACAGCGGAAGGAGGCGGTCGGCCATGGCGGTTGAGCAGCCCACGCGGACACCGGTCACCCAGTCGGGTGACCAGACCCGCATCCACAACATCGGCTACCGCACCTACGACGGCCCCCGCCTCGGCCGCTCCTACGCCACCCGGTCCCTCTACTCGCAGTCCCTGCGCGGCGCCTACGGCCTCGGCCGCTCGGTGAAGTCCAAGGTGCTGCCGATGCTGCTGTTCGTGGTGATGTGCGTGCCCGCGGCCATCATGGTCGCCGTCGCGGTCGCCACCAAGGCGAACGACCTGCCCCTGGACTACACGCGCTACGCGATCGTCATGCAGGCCGTGATCAGCCTGTACATCGCCTCGCAGGCACCCCAGTCCGTCTCCCGCGACCTGCGCTTCAAGACCGTACCGCTGTACTTCTCCCGGCCCATCGAGACCGCCGACTACGTACGCGCGAAGTACGCGGCGCTGGCCTCGGCGCTGTTCATCCTCACCGCCGCCCCGCTGCTGGTGCTCTACGTGGGCGCGCTGCTGGCCAAGCTCGACTTCGCCGACCAGACCAAGGGATTCGCACAGGGACTCGTCTCCGTGGCACTGCTCTCACTGCTGTTCGCCGGCATCGGCCTGGTCATCGCGTCGGTCACCCCGCGCCGTGGCTTCGGCATCGCGGCCGTGATCGCCGTACTGACCATCTCCTACGGCGCCGTCTCCACCCTCCAGGCCATCGCCGAGGTGCAGAACAGCTCGGGCGCCATCGCCTGGATCGGCCTCTTCTCGCCGGTCACGCTGGTCGACGGCGTGCAGTCCGCCTTCCTGGGAGCCACGTCCGCCTTCCCCGGCGGTGTCGGCCCGACCAACGGGGAAGGCGCGGTCTACGCGCTCGTCACCCTCGGCCTGATCGCCGCCAGCTACGGCCTCCTGATGCGCCGCTACAAGAAGGTGGGACTGTGACCACGCTCCAGATCGACCACGTCTCCCGCTGGTTCGGCAACGTGGTCGCCGTCAACGACATCACCATGACGATCGGCCCCGGCGTCACCGGCCTCCTCGGCCCCAACGGCGCCGGAAAGTCCACCCTCATCAACATGATGGGCGGCTTCCTGGCCCCCTCCACCGGCACGGTCACCCTCGACGGCCAGCAGGTGTGGCGCAACGAGTCGATCTACAAGCACATCGGCATCGTCCCCGAGCGCGAGGCGATGTACGACTTCCTCACCGGCCGCGAATTCGTCGTCGCCAACGCCGAGTTGCACGGCCTGGGCGCCAAGGCCGCCCAGAAGGCCCTGGCCACGGTCGAGATGGAGTACGCGCAGGACCGCAAGATCCAGACGTACTCCAAGGGCATGCGCCAGCGCGTGAAGATGGCGAGCGCCCTCGTGCACAACCCCTCGCTGCTCCTGCTCGACGAGCCCTTCAACGGCATGGACCCGCGCCAGCGCATGCAGCTCATGGACCTGCTGCGACGCATGGGTGACGAGGGCCGCACGGTGCTGTTCTCCTCCCACATCCTCGAAGAGGTCGAGCAACTCGCCTGGCACATCGAGGTGGTCGTCGCCGGACGGCACGCGGCCAGCGGCGACTTCCGCAAGATCCGCCGCCTGATGACCGACCGCCCGCACCGCTACCTGGTGCGCTCCAGCGATGACCGCACCCTCGCGGCCGCGCTGATCGCCGACCCGTCGACGGCCGGCATCGAGGTCGACCTGGCGGAGGGCGCGCTGCACATCCAGGCCGTCGACTTCGGCCGCTTCACCACCCTGCTGCCCAGGGTGGCGCGCGACCACGGCATCCGCCTGCTCACGGTCTCGCCGTCGGACGAGTCCCTCGAGTCCGTCTTCTCGTATCTCGTCGCGGCGTAGGAGGCCGAAGATGTACGACCCCACAGTCGCCCGGCTCACCTATCGAGCCCTGCTCGGCCGCCGCCGGGCCCTCATCCTCGGCGCGTTGCCGCTGCTGCTCATCGGAATCTCCGTCGTGGTGCGCGGCCTCGCCGGAGCCGACGACCAGACCGCGTCGGACCTGCTCGGCGGACTGGCGCTCGCCACCATGGTGCCGATCATCGGCGTCATCGCCGGCACGGGCGCGATCGGGCCCGAGATCGACGACGGCTCGGTGGTGTACCTGCTGTCCAAGCCGGTGAAACGGCCGACGATCATCTTCACCAAGCTGATCGTGGCGATCGCCGTGACGATGGTGTTCTCGGCGCTGCCCACCTTCATCGCGGGCCTCATCCTCAACGGCAACGGCCAGCAGATCGCCGTCGCCTACACGGTCGCCGCACTCGTCGCCTCCATCGCCTACGCCGCGATCTTCCTGCTGCTCGGGACGGTGTCCCGGCACGCGGTGGTCTTCGGGCTCGTCTACGCGCTCGTCTGGGAGGCCCTGTTCGGCTCCCTCGTGTCCGGCGCGCGCACCTTGAGCGTCCAGCAGTGGGCGCTGGCGGTGGCGCAGAAGGTCGCCGGCGGGGAGATGGTGACGTCGGACGTCGCCCTGCCCACGGCGACGGTGCTGCTGGCGGTGGTCACCGTCCTCGCGACCTGGTACGCGGGCCAGAAGCTGCGGTCGCTGACGCTCGCGGGTGAGGAGTAGGCGCGCGAGAGAACCAAGAGTCAAAGAGCCGGGCCCCTGACCGGGGCCCGCTCTTGACGGGGGCTTCACCTCTGCCCGGGCACACTGGGCAAAGGGGATGCACTGTACGAACTGGAGGACGGCGATGGCAGGCGGCATGGTGCAGCACGAGGATCGCGAACAGTCCGGGGACGACACCTGGAACAACCTGGTCCTGGACGACGACTTCATACGCGAGGCCGAGACAGCCGAGCCGTCCGCCCGCGCCCGCATGCTGGCCGCGCGCTGGCGCCGTGAGGAGCCAGAGCCGCAGCCGTGGCGCTCCGACGAACCGCCGGCCGGATGGTTCTTCAGCAAGGGGCGCCGACGCAAGTGGCGCCGCCGGTAAGGGACGTACGCCGCTTTTCCGGGGCCTTTTAATCAGTGGCGTCCAACTTGCCGTACAGGCACAGTGGTTGTGTCCACACCGCCGGACGACGAGTTCGGCGCCACGTTCTGGGAGAGGAGTTCGACGATGTCCATGCACGGCAGTACGTCGAGCTCCCGACAGGGCAGCCGGCGGCGGGCTCCGGAGTCATCGCTACCCCTCCGTTGAGTCCGTACCGCACGGGGAGCTGCCCGGGGCGGCCGCTTCGAGCACGCGATGTCGCTCTCGCGTGGGCCGCCCACCCGGAGGATTGGCCGAGTGGTAAGGCACCGGTTTGCTAAACCGTGGTCGGGTCTGAAAGGCCCGCGCACGTTCGAATCGTGCATCCTCCGCGAGACGTTGCCACTGGGGCTGGGCCGGGTGCAGGGCTTGGGGCGCCTTGAGCGGGCGCCCGGCGCTGCAGGCCGTGCCCACCCGCTCCGCCCTGCGGAACGACTGCCCACGGTGCGTGGGGGCCGATACGGCAGCCCACGGCGGTTCAGAGCGCATACGACAGCGCCGGCGGGTGCTTAGCAGGCACGCCTGTCCCGGCGGGTGCGGAGTAGACACGACTGGCCCGGCATGTCGAGCGGGTACGACAGCCCGGGCGGGTGCAAGGCAGACACGCCTGGCCCGGCGGGTGCGGAGTAGATACGACAGCCCCCCCGGCGGATGTAGAGGGAATACGACTGCCCCGGTGGGCGGAGAGCAGATACGACCGCTCTGCTAGCCGAGCAACCGCTCCAACACCACCGCGATCCCGTCCTCCTCGTTCGAGGACGTCACCTCGTCCGCGACGGCCCTGAGTTCCTCGTGGGCGTTGGCCATGGCCACGCCGTGTGCGGCCCAGGCGAACATCGGGATGTCGTTCGGCATGTCGCCGAAGGCGATCGTGTCCGCGGCCTTGAGGCCCAGGCGGCGAGCCGCCAGGGAGAGGCCCGTGGCCTTGGACAGGCCCAGGGGCAGCAGCTCCACTATGCCCGCGCCCGCCATCACCACCGTGACGAAGCCGCCCGCGGCCCGGCGGGCCGCCTCGGCCAGTTCGTCGTCCGACAGCTCCGGATGCTGTATGTAGATCTTGTTCAGCGGGGCGGACCACAGATCGGACGCGTCCGCGAACGGGGTCGCCGGGAGCCTGCCCGTGACCGCGTAGCCGGGGCCGACCAGCACATCGCCGTCCAGGCCGTCGCGGCTCGCCGCCAGGAACAGCGGCCCGACCTCCGCCTCGATCTTGGCCAGGGCCACGCCCGCGAGCTGCCGGTCCAGGGTCACCGACGTCAGCAGGCGGTGCGCGCCGGCGTCGTACACCTGGGCGCCCTGGCCACAGACAGCGAGGCCCTCGTAGCCGAGGTCGTCGAGGATGTGGCGGGTCCAGGGGGCCGCCCGGCCCGTGACGACGATGTGCGCCGCACCCGCCGCGGTGGCCGCAGCGAGCGCGTCACGGGTGCGCCGGGAGACCGACTCATCGGAGCGCAGGAGCGTTCCGTCGAGGTCGGTCGCGATCAGCTTGTACGGGAACCCGGCGACGGGAGAGGCGGCGCTCACTTGGCGACCGGCTCCAGGACCTCCCGGCCGCCCAGGTACGGGCGCAACACCTCGGGCACCCGGACCGAGCCGTCGGCCTGCTGGTGGTTCTCCAGGATCGCCACGATCGTGCGCGGCACGGCGCACAGCGTGCCGTTGAGCGTCGCGAGCGGCTGCACCTTCTTGCCGTCGCGCATACGGACGGACAGCCGGCGCGCCTGGAAGCCGTCGCAGTTGGAGGCCGACGTCAGCTCGCGGTACTTGCCCTGGGTCGGGATCCACGCCTCGCAGTCGTACTTGCGGGACGCCGACGCGCCCAGGTCGCCCGAGGCCACGTCGATGACCTGGAAGGGCAGCTCGAGGCCGGTGAGCCACTGCTTCTCCCACTCCAGGAGCCGCTTGTGCTCGTTCTCCGCGTCCTCGGGGGCGACGTACGAGAACATCTCGACCTTGTCGAACTGGTGCACGCGGAAGATGCCGCGCGTGTCCTTGCCGTAGGTGCCGGCCTCGCGGCGGAAGCACGGCGAGAAGCCGGCGTAGCGCAGCGGCAGCTTGTCGGCGTCGAGGATCTCGTCCATGTGGTACGCGGCGAGCGGGACCTCGGAGGTGCCGACCAGGTAGTAGTCGTCCTTCTCCAGGTGGTAGACGTTCTCCGCGGCCTGGCCGAGGAAGCCGGTGCCCTCCATGGCGCGCGGGCGGACCAGCGCCGGGGTGAGCATCGGGACGAAGCCGGCCTCGGTGGCCTGCGCGATCGCCGCGTTGACGAGAGCGAGCTCCAGGAGCGCGCCGACACCCGTCAGGTAGTAGAAGCGCGAGCCGGACACCTTGGCGCCGCGCTCGACGTCGATGGCGCCCAGCGCCTCGCCGAGCTCCAGGTGGTCCTTGGGCTCGAAGCCCTCGGCGCCGAAGTCGCGGATGGTGCCGTGCGTCTCCAGGACGACGAAGTCCTCCTCGCCGCCCACGGGGACGTCGGGGTGGACGAGGTTGCCGAGCTGCGAGGCGAGGCGCTTGGTCTCCTCGTCGGCGTCGTTCTGCGCGGCCTCGGCGGCCTTGACGTCGGCCTTGAGCTGCTCCGCCTTCTGCAGGAGCTCCGCACGCTCCTCAGGAGTGGCCTTGGGGATGAGCTTGCCGAGCGACTTCTGCTCGGAGCGCAGCTCGTCGAAGCGGACGCCGGACGACCTGCGCCGCTCGTCGGCAGACAGGAGGGCGTCGACGAGCGCGACATCCTCTCCACGGGCGCGCTGCGAGGCGCGCACTCGGTCGGGGTCCTCACGGAGCAGGCGAAGGTCAATCACGCGCTCAAGGCTACCGGGGCGGGGTGACAGCCCACGACTCCCTATTCCGAGCCGCGGCTTACGTTCCGTTATGGGGTAATTGCGAGACGTGTCAATAAAAGTGTCTCGCTCCCTGGAACGGGGCAGGCGCCAGGCGCCCGGTTGACTCGATTCCCTTGTGGAGAACGGGACTTGGGTCGCGGTTGTCCACAGGAATCCCCAGCCCCCCAAGAGTTATCCACAGGGTGTGTGGATGGACTGTGGACTTCGGAATTGATCACTCCGTAACGTGCCGAGCAAGTCGAGGATTCCCAGGACAAACCCTTCTCATCCCTACGTTCGAGTGGAAAGCGGTCGCCCCAAAGGATTGCTCAAAGGAAAAGAGTGGACGAAGGGTGACTTGCGCGGCGGTGGACTCCTAAGGGGCCTGAGGGCCGATTTGTCGACAGAATCGCGCTTGCTTGTCGACTTGTCCCCAGGTCGAGAAGAGTACCTGTGGATAACTCCTGTGGATAACGACAATCAGCTGGTAGTACTAGCCGGAAGGGTGTGCCGGATCCGGCCCCAGGCGCTCGTGGGCCCGCCTGTCACGCGCCGGTCAGAACCGTCCGTCCTGGCACCGCGCCACCCAGTCCGCCGCCGACACGAACTCCTCGTCCGACGTCCCGATGCGCGGGGGCCGCACCTCCCCGGGCTTCAGATCCGCGCGCGGATACGAGCCCAGGAACCGCACCTCCAGGCAGATCCGCTTGAGCCCCATCAACGCCTCGGCCACCCGGCGGTCGGAGATATGCCCCTCGGCGTCGATGCAGAAGCAGTAGTTGCCGATGCCCGCGCCGGTCGGCCGGGACTGCAGCAGCATCAGGTTTATGCCGCGCGTGGCGAACTCGCCCAGGAGGTCGCGCAGCCCACCGGGATGGTCGTCACGCTGCCACAGCACGACGGACGTCTTGTCCGCGCCGGTCGGCGCCGCGGGCCGGGCGGGCCGGCCCACCAGGACGAACCGCGTCTGGGCGTTCTCCGCGTCGTGGATCCCGGTCTCCAGGGCCTCCAGGCCGTACCGGGCGGCCGCGAACTCGCCCGCGAAGGCGGCGTCGTACTGGCCCTCCTGGACCAGGCGCGCGGCGTCCGCGTTCGAGGCGGCGGACTCCCAGTGGGCGTCCGGGAGGTTCTTCTTCAGCCAGTTGCGCACCTGCGGCTGGGCGGCGGGGTGCGCGGAGACCGTCTTGATGTCCGACAGCTTCGTGCCGGGCCGGACCAGCAGCGCGAAGGTGATCGACAGCAGCACCTCTCGGTAGATCATCAACGGCGCGCCCGCGACCAGCTCGTCGAGCGTGGTCGTGATCCCGCCCTCGACGGAGTTCTCGATCGGCACGAACGCGGCCTCGGCCTCGCCGACGCGCACCGCGTCGAGCGCGGACTGCACGGACACGTAGGGGATCAGCTCCCGGGTCGCCGCCTCGGGAAGCGTGCGCAGGGCGACTTCGGTGAAGGTGCCCTCGGGGCCGAGATAGGCATAGCTCGCTGGCATGACCTCACCCTAATGGGCCTTGTGGAAAGCGGCGTACAGATCTCATCCGCTCGCCGAAAGAGCCGTACCCCGGTGTCGACGCCCACCTTTCCAGCGTCGGCGCCGACCTCTCCCACGTCGGCGCCAACCCCCTCCGGCGTCGGTGTCACCCATCGCAGCGCGGGCTTCACCCCGTGCGCCGCCCCGTTCACCCCTCCAGCAACCGCTGCCCCACGTACTCCCCCTCCGCCGCCCCACCCGGCACGGCGAACAGCCCGCTCGCCTCGTGGCGGATGTACTTCGAGAGCGCGTCGCCCCGGTCGAGCTTGCGCTGGACGGTGACGAAGCCGCGCAGCGGGTCGGCCTGCCAGCAGATGAAGAGGAGCCCGGCGTCGGGCACGCCGTCCGCGTCGATGCCGTCGTGGGTACGAGAACGGGCGCCGCAGCATCGCCGCCCCGCCGTTCTGGTCGGGGCGGGTGATGCGCGCGTGCGCGTTGATCGGGACGACCAGGTTCCCTGCCTTGTCCGTCTTCTCCAGGTCCATCTCGGTCGTCTCGGTGCCCCCGGACAGCGGCGCCCCGTCGGACTTGCGGCGCCCGATGACGTCCTCCTGCTCCTTGACCGAGAGCTGCTCCCAGTCGTCGAGGAGCATGCGGATACGGCGTACGACGGCGTAGGAGCCGCCCGCCATCCACGCGGGGTCCTTCGAGCCGGACTCGGGCACGAAGATCCGCTCGTCGAAGTCGGCCTCCGTCGGCTTCGGATTGCGCGTGCCGTCCATCTGGCCCATCAGATTGCGCGCCGTCATCGGGTGCGCGGTGGCGCCCGGCGACCGGTTGAAGCCGTTCATCTGCCACCGGACCCTGGCGGCCTGCCCCGCGTCCTTCTGGATCGCGCGTAGGGCGTGGAAGGCGACCAGGGCGTCGTTCGCGCCGATCTGGACCCACAGGTCGCCGTTGCTGCGCGCCTTGTCGAGCTGGTCGGAGGAGAAGTCGGGCAGCGGGTCCAGGGCGACCGGTCGCTGCTTCTCCAGGCCGGTCCGCGCGAAGAAGCTGTGCCCGAAGCCGAAGGTGATCGTCAGCGAGGACGGCCCCGCGTCCCGGGCGACATCCGTGTCGTCCTGCTGCGCCGCCTCGCCCGCCATCAGCCGCCGAGCCGTCTCCGACCAGCGGCGCAGCAACGCCACCGCCTCCTTGCGGCCCGCGCCCGCCGCCAGGTCGAAGGCGACGACATGGCCGCGCGCCTGGAGGGCTTGGAGGATGCCGGGCTGATGTTTCCCGTGAAACATCACCTGATCGGCGCCCAGCGAGGTGAGCGGTGTCGCCTCGGCCGGCCGGGCGGCGTAGCCCACGGCCCCGCCGGCCGCACCGAGCACCAGCCCGGTCGCACCGGCGGTCCCGAGCAGCCGTCGCCGCGAGAGGCTCTCCTTGAGAGCGCCTTTGGTGGCGCCTGCGCCTTCGGAAACGCCGCCGTTAAGTGCCGTCTCGCCTTTGAGCGCCGTCTCGCCTTTGCGTGCCGACTCGGCTTTGAGCGCCGTATCGACAGCCTTGGGGCTCTTGGGAGTGCGGGCCCCCGGAATGGACTGGTCAGCCATGGTGAGGTTCAGCCGATCTGCGCGTTCTTGGAGACTGTGGCCTGGTCGATGTCGGAGGTCCGCACGGTCACGGCGATCTTCCACTCGCCCGCCATGGGGATCTGCACTCCGCTCGCTGACCAATGGCCGGTGGAGATGTGGTCGGGGACGACGGGCAGCGGCCCGATGTCCTGGGACTCCAGGGTGAAGGCGACCTTCACCTCGGGGATGTCGAAGGCACGGCCGTTGGGCCGCTGGACGTAGACGTGCATCTCGTTGCCGCCCACGCGCGCGGGATCGAGGTCGATCCGTACGACGCCCTGGCCGTCCTCGCCACCGGTGTCGAAGGACATGTCCAGGGTCAGGGCCCCGGCCGATGACGCCTCGGCGGACGAGGCCGACGTGGCCGCCCTGGCCTCCTCCTCCGTACGTCCCGGTTCGGTCGACGTCAGCATCGTGGTGACGGCGAGCAGGACTACGGCCACACCGGCCTCGGCGAGCACCGTGCGGCGCAGTCCGAACCGGTTCGGGTCGGCGTCCCGCTGCTGCTTCTGCCGTGCCGTGTCGATCGCGGCCTGCTGCCGGGCGAGCTGGGCGGCGCGCTGGGAGCCGACGCCCTTGGAGCCGCCGTCCTTGGACGCGCCGCCCTTGGGTGCGCCACCCTTCTTGCCGCCGGCGGAGGCGGAGGTGGTGGCGGAGGCGGAGGTGGTGGTCCGGGCGGCGGCGTGCTCCTTCTCGCCCTCGACCTCCGCCTTCTTCCCGCCGCCGATCGCCTTGTTCTCGCCGTCAACGGCCTCCTTGGCCTCCCCCGCTTCCTTCGCCTTCCCCGGCCTCGCCACCACGATCTCCGCCAGCCGCGCCGTCCACCGCCGCGAGATCCACGCGATCCCCACCAGCAGCGCCACGAGCCCGATCTTGACCAGCAGCAACTGCCCGTACCGTGTGCCGGTGAACGCCGACCACGACCCGAGCTGCCGCCACGCCTGGTAGATCCCGGTCGCGATCAGCGTGAGCACGCTGCCGAAGGCGACGCGCGAGAACCGTCGTACGGCGGACGCCTCGACCGGAGTGTCCGAGGGGGCCCAGTAGAGGGCGACAAGGAGTGCGGAGAGTCCGCCGAGCCAGCCCGCGACGGCCAGCAGGTGGAGGACGTCGACGGGCATCGCGATCCCGGCCTGGAGTCCGGTCGAGGCGTGCTCGGACATCGCCCAGCTCGCGGCGAGCCCCGCCGCCACCACGGTCCCGCCGATGGCGAGCCCGAAGGTGAGGTCCCGCTTCTCCTCGTCCTCCCGCTTGTCGTACGCCCCGAACAGCACGGCGATGAACAGGGCCGCCGCGGCGAGGAGCAGCAGCCGGGACACCAGGGCCGCGCCCGTCTTGGTCTGCAGCACCTGCCCCAGCAGCTCCAGGTCGAAGATGTCCCCGACCTTGCCGGTGCTGGTGTACGAGCCGCGCAGGAGCAGCAGTCCGAGCGTGGCGGCGGTCAGGGCCAGCCATCCGGAGACGACGAGCCGCTGCAGCGCCCGTACCCCCGCCCCGCGCTGCCAGCAGGCGAGCACGAAGGCGGCGCCGCCGACCATGACGATGAAGCCGGCGTACGACACGTAGCGACCGAAGCCGTAGAGCGCGCCGACGATCCCGCCGCCGGCCGTCTGGCCGGAGACGGAGACGGTGGTCTGGGAGGGTGCGCCGATGGAGAAGGTGTAGGCGCCGGCGACGGGATGGCTGTCCTCGGACACCACCTGGTAGGTGACGGTGTACGTGCCGTCGGGCAGGCCGCTGTGGAGTTTCACGGCGTACGTCGTGCCGCTGAGGTTGGCCGGGTCGCCGCGGTCGATGCGTTTGCCCTTGGGATCGAGCACGCGCAGGGAGTCGTCGGACAGGGCGACCTTCTCGGAGAAGGTCAGCGAGACCTGCGTCGGGGCCTTGTCGACCACAGCCCCCTGCTGCGGGTCGCTGCCGGTCAGCGCGGCGTGCGCGGAGACCGGTCCGGCACCGGCGAGGAGCAGGCCGGTGGCGGCCAGGAGCAGCAGCGCCAGGGTCCGGACGCGCGGCAGCACCAGGGACCGCACGCGGGGCACCAGGGACCGGACGCGTGGCAGCACCCGTGGCCGGACGCGGGGGGCGATGGTCGGGGTCAAGGCGATCTCTCCCTCAGTGTCCGGTCTTCGGGTTGTACGTCGCCGACTTCACCGGCATCTCGACCGTGACCGTGCCGGACTCGGTGAAGTGGAGCTTCACGGTCACCTTCTCGCCCTGCTGGGGCTTGCGCCGCAGCTTCTCGAACATCAGGTGGTTGCCGCCGCTCTCGAAGACGAGTTGGCCGTGCGCGGGCACGGCGAGATCCGTGGCCTCCTGCATCGACGAATCGACGGTCTCGTGGGCGGTGACCTCGCCGACGTCGCTGGTGACGGAGGTCAACTCGTCCTTCGTACCGCCCTTGTTGGTGACGGTGAGGAAGCCGGCCGCCATGGAGTCGGAGACGGGCTGCGGCATATAGGCGCCGCTGACGGACAGTTCGGCCTTGGAGCCGCCCTGCGAGTCGGCCGGGGAGTCCCCGGAGCCGCAGCCCGCGAGGACCAGGGCCCCGGTCAGTACCGCGACGGGCGCGACTAGACGCCTCACGGCTTCTCCCCCTTGATGAGCTTGGGGAGGTCCTTGGTGTAGTCGTCGACGTTGGCGTCCTCGGTGTAGAGGACGTACCCGGCGTCGGTCTTCGGCGAGAACGCGACGACCTGCGTGCCGTGGGTGGAGACCATCTTGCCGTTCTTGTCCTTGTGCGGCGGCTCGATGGAGATGCCGAGGGTGCGGGCGCCGGCCTGGATGGTGTCGAAGTCGCCGGTCAGGCCCACGACCCGCGGGTCGATGCCCTTGAGCCACTTGCCGAGCGCTGGCGCGGTGTCGCGCTCGGGGTCGGTGGTGACGAACACGACGCGCAGGTCGTCCTGCTCCGCCTTCGGCAGCTGCTTCGTGGCCACGGCGATGTTGCTCATCGTGGTCGGGCAGACGTCGGGGCAGTTGGTGTAGCCGAAGTAGATCAGCGTCGGCCGGCCCTCGGTCTCCTTGCGGAGGTCGTACTTCTTGCCGTTCGTGTCGGTCAGGACCAGGTCCGGCTTCTCGAACGGCTTGTCGAGGACGATGGCCGCCCTGTCCGAGCCGGGCTCCTCGGAGACCACGGTCACGGGCTCGGCGCTGTCATCACCGCTGCCGCAGGCGGAGAGGGTCAGGGTGGCGGCGGCGAGCAGGGCGGCCGCGGCGAAGGTCTTCTTACGCACGGTCTTACGAACGGTGGTACGCACGGTCCTACACATGGTCTTACGCATGGCGGTTCTTCTTACGCATAGAGAAATGTCCCAGTGGTGAGTGCCCCGGCGCGCACCGGGGGCGTGCCCCGGCGCGCGCCGTGAATCGAGAGGGCTGTCAGGCGTTGGTGCGCCGACGGCCGGCGAGCACGCCGTACGCCACGCCCAGTGCGCCGACGACGATGCCGACCACGCCCAGGACGCGGGCGGTCGTGTCGCTGCTGTCGGCGGGCTCGGCGGCCTCGGTCTTCGCGGAGGCGGCCTCGGCGTCGTCGGAGTCGGAGGGGTTGTCGGAGGAGGACGACGAGCCGTGGTGGCCGTCCTCGGCGGCGGACAGTGCGAGCACCGGCGCCGGGTTCTCGGGCTCCTCCTGGCCTTCCTGCGGCACCTCGATCCAGCGCACGACCTCCTTGTTGGAGTACGTCTGGATCGCCTTGAAGACGAGTTCGTCGGCGTCCTCGGGGAGCTGGCCGATGGAGACCGGGAACTTCTCGAAGTAGCCCGGCTCGACGCCCTTGCCGTCGGCGGTCCAGGTGATCTTGGAGACCGCCTCGGAGATCTTCTCGCCGTGCAACTCGATCGGCTTGTCGAGCTTGGACTTGGTGACCTCGATCTTCCAGCCGGGCATCGGCTCCGGCATGGCGGAGGCGAGCGGGTGGTCGGTCGGGAAGCTGACCTCGAGCTTGGTGGTCGAGGCGTTGTCCCGCTCGTTGGGCACCTTGAAGTCGACGACCGCGTAACCGCCCTTGGCGGCGGTGCCCTCCGGCTGCACGCTGACGTGGGCGAAAGCGGGGGCGGAGAGGGCGAGCACGGCCGTGCCGGCGAGGGTGCCTGCGGCGGCGAGACGAGAGGCTTTCATTCGGAGCACTCCACTGTGAGTGAGATTCGGGATTCCGGTGGTGAAGAGGAGTACGCGTGCGCGGGGGTGCCCGATCAGGCGGGAACGACGGGAAAGAGTTGTCCCCCGACTCGATCGGAAAACACGGGTACGCGCGCGTGCCGCACGACGGCGGCCCTCATTCCCACTTCGGTGGAATGGCACCTCGGCGGAGTGGCGGTCGCGTCGTGTCAGGCGGCGAGCGTGAAGGCGGTGGTCGGCGGGCCGCGCCTGATCACCGTGTGCTGGAGGGCGACGGTGCGGGGTGCGGGCCGTCCGAGGGGCGCGGTACGCCGGAAGCGCGGGCCCGCCTCGGGTGCGCCCGGCAGCCCCGCACGCAGGGCGCGCACCAGCGCGAGCGCCCCGCGGAGGGATCGTACGAACGCCCCCTCCGCGACCGAGTGCGCCGACACCGTGGACATCTCGACGATCCGCAGCAGAGCCAGGTCCCCGCGCCGCAGCAGCCACCCCGCGGCGACCGCCGCGAGAACGTGGGCGAGCACCATGGGCAGGGAGGGGAGCAGTGAGGCGGAGGAGCCGGTGGCGGAGTCCGCGAGGGTGGACAGGGTGTCCGCCGACGGATGCGAGGCATGCGCCCCGGTCGCCGGGCCGATCCGCGCCTCGGTGAGGATCCGCTGGGCCTGGGCGGGGCTGATCGCCGCCGCGGCGGTCCCGCAGACGAGCCGCGCGGCCTGCTCGACCAGCGCGGCGTCGGACACGGAGGCGGAAGCGGACGAGGATGCGGAGGCGGACGAGGAGGTGACCGCGGCCGCCCCATGCTGCCCCAGCCCGAACAGCGAGTGCAGGACGGTCTGGCCGACCGCGAGCAGCGCGGCCGTCCCGGGCAGCGAGCGCTCGCGCCCCGTGAACGGCACCGTGACGAGCAGCACCCCCAGGAACCCCGCGCCCAGACTCCACAGCGGGATCGTGGCGCAGGAGCCCAGTACATGCCCGACCCCGGCCAGCACGACACAGACCGCGGCGAACACCGCGGCCCGCAGTATCCGGAGATCACTTCCGGAACGCGTCGTAAGCCGGTGGGGGGCAGTCATGGCGGGCTCATCATCGCACTGGCCTTATGGCCGCTATACAGCAGGTCCGCAAGATGACAAACGAGCGGTTGGGGATGTACGGGGCATAGGAGGGCGTACGACCGGAAGGTCACCGTATGGTGTGGGCCGCCCCCACATACACCGATTCCCGCATAGGCGCATCGACCATATGGGCGGCATCACGTCAATGACGTGCTTACAGCGGGGCACTCGCGGCAATACGTAACGGTATGTCGAGCCGCGGCCAGGAGGCTGGAGCATGAGCATCTGGTGGTCACTCCATCTGCGCCGTGAAGCCGCGAGCGTGCCGCTCGCCCGGCGACTGCTGATCGGCACCATGGAGACCGCGGGCGTGGACCCCGACGTGTCCTACGACCTCTCCGTCGCCCTCAGCGAGGCCTGCGCCAACGCCGTCGAACACGGGGGCGACACCTCGCCCGACGGCTCCCCGCCGGCGTATCGCGTCACGGCCTACCTGGACGGCGAGAAGTGCCACATCGAGGTCACCGACTCGGGCCCCGGCTTCACCGCACCCCACCGCCCGCCCCGCCCCGCGACCTCCGACGCCGAGCACGGCCGGGGCCTCTGTCTCATCCAGGAACTCGCCGACCACGTCTCGATCGGCAACAAGCCGGGCCGGGCGGGGGCGGTGGTGAGCTTCGACAAGATCCTCAAGTGGAAGAAGGACCCGTCGCTGATGGCGGTCTAGCGCCGACGACGCTTTTTCAGCTTCCTCAGGACTCACAGCCGTCGCACAGTGGCACCTCAAGCTGCTGACGGGTGGCGTCCCTAACTTCCTGGCCATGACGGGAAACCACAAAGACAAGTCGATCACCCGGCTCCGCGCGATCGCGGTCACGGGTGGCACGGTCGCGGCGGGCGGACTCGCCGTCGCGGGCTACCAGGCGGCCTTCGCCGACACCGGCACGACCACGGCCGACGCGGCGGCGACGGCCACCACGACCGCCTCGGAGAGCACCGGCTGCATGACGCTGATGTCCAGCGTCACCGAAGGCCCGTACTACCTCGACAACGCCCTGGTGCGAAAGGACATCACCGAGGGCAAGAGCGGCGTCCCGCTGACGCTGCGCCTCACCGTCGTGGACGCCACCGACGGCTGCACCCCGGTCAAGGGCGCCGCCGTCGAGATCTGGCACTGCGACGCCTGGGGCTACTACTCCGGCTACACCACGGCCAATCCCGGCGGCTCCGCGCCCGCCGAGAGCGAGGACGGCTCGACCGCGAAGGACAACACCTACTTGCGCGGCTACCAGATCGCCAATGCCAACGGGGTCGTCAAGTTCGAGACGATCTTCCCCGGCTGGTACACCCCGCGCACCTGCCACATCCACCTCAAGGTGCACACGGGCGGCCAGAAGGAGGACGGCACCTACGAGGGCGGCAAGGTCAACTACACCGGCCAGCTGTTCTTCGACGACGCCATCGCCGAGGAGATCTTCACGCTGGAGCCCTACTCGAAGCACTCCGGCAGCTACACCACCCTCGACAACGACATGGTCTACGACGGCGGCGGCGCCTCCAGCGGCCTGCTGACCCTGAAGGCGGTCAAGAAGGCCGACCCGTTCAAGGGCTACAAGGGCTTGCTGACCCTCGGCATCGACCCGGACGCCGAGAACACCGGCGCGGGCAGCGGCGGCGGTGGCGGCGAGGGCGGTACGCCGCCGAGTGGTGCCCCGACCGGCACGCCGCCCAGCGACGCCCCGTCCGCCTCGGCCTCGGCCTCCTCGTAGGGGTACGGGCATGAGCAGCCGCGAGGACGGGGCGCTCGCGCAGGCCGCCGTGACCGCGCTGACCGGGCAGCTGGCCCTGACTCCCAAGCCGGGCCTGCCCGACCCGCGCGACCTCGGCGCCCGCGTCAGCCGCCGGGACCACCGCATGCTGCGCTGGTCGGCCAAAGCGCTCGCGCCGGGCCTGGCCGCGATGGCCGCGGCCGCCCGGCGCACGGGCGAGCCGACGCCGGGGCTGCGTACCGAACTGGGCGCGATCGGCAGGTGCACCGAGCACTCGGTGCACCTGGCCGGCGGCGGCCACCGCGGCGCCCTGTGGGCGCTCGGCCTGCTGGTCGCCGCGGCCGCGCTCGACCCCCGGGCCGGAGCCAGGGACGTCGCCGCCACCGCCAAGCGCATCGCCGCGCACACCGACAAACGCGCCCCGCGCAAGCCCTCCCGGGGCTCCTCGGTGTCCGCGAAGTACGGCGCCGCCGGGGCCCGGGGCGAGGCACGGGCCGGATTCCCGCACGTACGGCGGGCGTTGGACACCCTCGCCACGGCCCGCTCGGCCGGCGCCACGGAGGGACAGGCCCGCCTGGACGCCCTGCTCACCGTGATGTCCACCCTTCAGGACACCGAACTCCTCTACACGGTGGGCCCCACCGGACTGCGGCACGTCCAGGCGGGCGCCCGGGGAGTCATGGAAGCGGGCGGCTCGGCCACCGAGGCGGGCGCCCGGGCCCTGGCGGCCCTCGACGCCGATCTGCACGCGCGCGCGTGGAGCCCGCGGGGGAGTGCGGGGCTGCTCGCGGGGGCGCTGTTCCTGGACGCGCTGCCGGTCACGGCACCAGCTCGGGCTGCCTGACCCGCGCCTCCACCCGGCGACCGGCGGCACGGCGCGCCGCCGGTCCCATCGCGTACGACGCCGCCAGCATCGCCCCGCCCAGCAGCAGCCAGCCCGGCGTCCCCCACTCCACCAGCAGCGTCGTCAGCAGGAGCGGGCCGAGGGTGCGGGCGACCGTGACGCCGGTGCCGAAGAGGCCCTGGTACTCGCCGACGCGGCCTTCCGGAGCCAGGTCGAACGACAGCTGCCAGGACCCCGCCGACTGCCCCATCTCGGCGACCACTTGAAGCACCGCGCCCAGCACCAGGACCCCGACGGCCACCCACAGGGAGGCCCCCGCCGACAGTGCGAACACCACGCACGCGGCGAGCATCACCCAGCCCGCTCGGCGCACCGCGCGCAGGGCGCCGGCCGGCCCCGTGACACCGCGCGCCGCCCTGACCTGGAAGAGCATCACCGCACCGGTGTTGAGCACGAACAGCGCGGAAACCAGCCAGGCCGGGGCGTCGGTGCGCCGCGTGATCCACAGCGGCAGGACGAGACTGAGCAGCGGAAGCCTCAGCAACAACACGGTGTTGAGCAGCGCGACCGCCGCATACGGGCGGTCCCGCAGCACGCCGAGCCCCTCGGGCCTGCGACGCGGCACAGCCGTCACGGAGGGCAGCCGGAGCAGCAGCGCCGCGCACACCAGGAAGCTCACCGCGTCCAGCGCGAACACCGCCAGATACGCCGTCCGCGTCCCGGCCTGCAGCGCGAGCCCGCCGAGCCCGGCACCCACCGCCAGACCGGCGTTGAGGGTCGACTGAAGATGCGCCAGCAACCCCGTCCGCTCCCCGGCGGACACCAGCCCCGCCAGCAGCGCCTGCCGGGCCGCCGCCAGCCCGGACTGCGCGGCGGCATACGCGCACGCGGCCAGCACGAACGGCACGAACCCCCGCACGACCATGAAGGACGCCACCGCGAGCCCCGTAGCGAGGGCCAGCAGCACCGCCGTACCGCGCGGCCCGCGCCGATCGGCGAGCCGCCCCAGCGGAACCCCGACCAGCGCGCCGACCGCCCAGCCGACGGTCAGCCCGAGCCCCACGCGCGCGGGGGCGAGGCCGACGACCTGGGTGAAGTAGAGGGCGGACGTCGTGTAGTAGGCGCCGTCTCCGACCGAGTTGCCCAACTGGGCCAGGGCGAGGACGCGTTGCGGACCGGCGGGTGGGACGAGGCGGCTTGGCAGGGCAGCGGTGTTCATGCCACGACGCTAAAGACGCGGTGGACCTCTCGACAGGCCCAATGGCCACCGACTTCAGTGGCCCAATTCGGGCCCGATTCAGCCCCCGTCCAGCACCCTCCCCAACACCTCCAACGCCTCCGGATACACCCGCTCCCGAGGCGTCCCGTACCCCACGACCAGCCCCTGCGGCCGCTTCTCGCCGCCGTCCGGCGCATGCCAGTGCTCCCCCAGATGCCCCACCGCGAGCCCCTCGGCCTCCGCCCGCGCCAGCACCGCCGCCTCGTCGTCGACCTCCACCAGCGCGTGCAGCCCGGCCGCGATCCCGCGCACGGGCCGACGCGCCCCCAACCGGCCCAGCCGCTCCAGGAGTTGGTCCCGGCGCCGCCGGTACCGCGACCGACAGGCACGCACATGGCGGTCGTAGGCATGGCTGTCGATCAGCTCCGCGAGGGCCAACTGGCCGATGGACTCGGTGTGATGGTCACTGTGCAGCTTGGCGTCGGCGACGGCGTCGACCAGGTGCGGCGGCAGCACCATCCAGCCGAGCCGCAGCGCGGGCCCGAGGGTCTTCGAGGCGGTCCCCAGATACACCACCTGCCCCGGCGCCATCCCCTGCAGCGCGCCGACGGGCTGGCGGTCGTAGCGGAACTCCCCGTCGTAGTCGTCCTCGACGATCAGGCCGCCACGCGCGCGTGCCCAGTCGGTGAGCGCCCGTCGCCGCTCCGGGTGCAGGGTCACACCGGTCGGATACTGATGCGCCGGCGTGACGACGACGGCCCCGCAGTCCCCCAACTCCTCCGCGCACGCCCCCCGTTCGTCGACGGGCACGGGCACTATGACGCCTCCGCCCCGCCGCACCACCTCCCGATGGAACGGCAGCCCCGGGTCCTCCATGGCGATGACGCCGCCCTCCAGCACGCGCGTGAGCAGCGCCAGCCCCTGCACGTACCCGGAGGTGATCACGATCCGCTCCGGCGGCGCGGTCACCCCGCGCGCCCGCCCCAGATAGCCCGACAACGCGGTCCGCAACTCGATACGCCCGCGCGGATCGCCGTAGTCGTACGCCAGTGAGGGCGCCGTGGCGATGGCCCTGCGCAGTGCCCGCAACCAGGCCGCCGCCGGAAACGCCCCCACATCCGGGCTTCCCGGGCGCAGGTCGAATCGCGGAACACGCGCGCGTGCGGCGGCCTCCGGCGGTCTGGCGGCGGTGGAGGGAAGCGTGGCGACACGGGTACCGGACCCCTGCCGGGCAGTGAGGTACCCCTCGGCGACGAGTTGGTCGTACGCCGCCTTCACGGTGTTCCGCGAGATGCCGAGCTCGCCGGCGAGGCGCCGCGTGGCGGGCAGTTGCGTGCCGGAGGCGAGCCGCCCGTCACGAACGGCGTCGCGCAGGGCGCGTTCAAGCCCCGCACGACGCCCTTCACCGACGTCAGCTTCCAGATGCAGGTCAACCCCAACGCCCAAGGGGGCGCGGGGAACTGCGCGATCAACCACGAACGACCCGCAGACGGCAGATCAGCTGTGGTCCCCCTGCAGACCCGCCATCCACGCCTCGACCTCGTCCGACCGCCGAGGCAGCCCGGCGCTCAGGTTCCGGTTCCCGTCCGCCGTCACCAGGATGTCGTCCTCGATCCGCACCCCGATCCCCCGGTACTCCTCCGGCACGGTCAGGTCGTCGGCCTGGAAGTACAACCCGGGCTCGACGGTCAGCACCATGCCCGCCTCCAGCGTGCCGTCGACGTACGACTCCACGCGCGCCGCGGCACAGTCATGGACGTCCATGCCGAGCATGTGCCCGGTGCCGTGCAGCGTCCACCGCCGCTGCAGCCCGAGCTCCAGCACCCGCTCCACCGGCCCCTCGACGAGCCCCCACTCGACGAGCCGCTCGGCCAGCACCCGCTGCGACGCGTCATGGAAGTCCCGGTACTTCGCGCCCGGCTGGACGGCCGCGATACCGGCCTCCTGGGCGTCGTAGACGGCGTCGTAGATCTTCTTCTGGATCTCGCTGTACCGCCCGTTGATCGGCAGCGTGCGCGTGACGTCGGCCGTGTAGTACGTGTGCGTCTCGACGCCCGCGTCGAGCAGCAGCAGCTCGCCCGACCGCACGGCTCCGTCGTTGCGCACCCAGTGCAGGGTGCAGGCGTGCGGCCCGGCGGCGCAGATGGAGCCGTAACCGACGTCGTTGCCCTCCACGCGCGCGCGGAGGAAGAACGTGCCCTCGATGTAGCGCTCGCTCGTCGCCTCGGCCTTGTCGAGGACCTTGACCACGTCCTCGAAGCCGCGCACGGTCGAGTCGACGGCCTTCTGCAGCTCGCCGATCTCGAAGTCGTCCTTGACCAGCCGTGCCTCGGACAGGAAGACCCGCAGCTCCTCGTCCCGCTCGGCGGTGACCTTGTCGGTCAGCGCGGCCTCGATGCCGGCGTCGAAGCCGCGTACGACCCGCACGGGGCCGGTCGCCTCGCGGAGCTTGTCCGCCAGCTCGCGCACATCGGACGCGGGGATGCCGTACAGCTTCTCCGCCTCGGTGAGGGAGTGCCGGCGGCCGACCCACAGCTCGCCCTGGCCGGAGAGCCAGAACTCGCCGTTCTCGCGGTCGGAGCGCGGCAGGAGGTAGATGGTGGCCTGGTGGCCCTCACCCTTGGGCTCCAGGACGAGCACGCCGTCCTCGGTCTGGTTGCCGGTGAGGTACGCGTACTCGACGGACGCCCGGAAGGGGTACTCGGTGTCGTTCGAGCGGGTCTTCAGGTTGCCCGCGGGGATCACCAGACGCTCACCCGGGAAGCGCGCCGACAGCGCGGAGCGCCGGGCGGCGGTCTCGGCGGCCTGGGGGATCAGCTCGAGGCCGCGCAGCTCCGTGTCGGCCCAGCCGGACTTCATGTTCTCGGCGAGCTCGTCGGACACGCCCGGGTACAGGCCGTTCTTGCGCTGCTTGATCGGCTCTTCGGACTCGGTCTCCGGGGTCTCCGGGCCCGCTGCGTCAGCAGCAAGATCTGACACAACCGGGGTGAGCTCGTCGGCCACGGTCATCCTCCTCGATACGGCATTCGACCCCGTCCATCGTACGGTCGTGCACGCGAGGGCCCAGGGGCGAAGGACGAGCCGCCGCCTCTGCTATGGCGCAGGCCACGCGCCCGTTATGGGTCGGTCACCGAGGGTCACGAGCCGCTACTCGAAGCGAGCGGCCAGCAGGACGACGTCCTCCTCGCTGTCCGTCCGGTCCAGCCCGTTCGGCAGCACGGTGCGCAGGACGTGGTCGACGACGGCGTCCGGGTCGTGCCGGATGGCCCTGGGCACGCCGGCCGCCGCCCCGTGCAGCCGGGCGAAGGCGCGGTCGGTGGGGTCGCCGGTGCGGTGCAGCAGCCCGTCGGTGTACAGCAGAACCGTCTCTCCGGCTTCTGCCGTCAGCTCCACGCTCGGCGCCTCCCAGCAGGCCAGCATGCCCAGCGGCGCGGACACGGAGGTCTCGACGAACTCGGTGCGCCGGTCGCCGATCAGCAGCGGCGGGGTGTGCCCGGCGCCGGCGAGTGTGATCTTGCGCAGGGAGGGCTCGCAGTAGGCGAACAGGGCGGTGGCGGAGCGGGCGGGCTCGGTGAGTCTGAGCAGCAGTTCCAAGTCGGACAGGACCGCGACCGGGTCCTCTCCCTCCATCACGGCGTACGCCCGCAGGCTGGCCCTCAGTCGTCCCATCGCGGCGACCGCGCTCGGCCCGGACCCGGTCACCGAGCCGACCGCCAGGCCCAGGGCGGCGTCCGGCAGCGGCAGTGCGTCGTACCAGTCGCCGCCCCCGCGCGGCCCGGTGCGGTGCCGCACGGCGAGCTGGACGCCGGCCATCCGGGGCAGCCGTGAGGGGAGCAGCTCCTCGGCCATCGTCCGCATGCACGCGCGCGTGCGCTCGATTTCGAGGAGCCGGGCCAGGTGCTCGGTGGCGTAGCGGGTGTACAGGCCGACGAGGTGGCGCTGGCGCTCGGCCGGTTCGGCGGGCTCGTCGTACAGCCATACGGCGGCGCCGAGGCGGCGGGCGGCATCGGTGGACAGGGGGAGGGTGTAGCTGGCGGCGTAACCGAGGCGAGCGGCGACCTCGCGGTGGCGGGGGTCGAGTCCGTCCTCGGACAGCAGGTCCGGCTGGGCGATCTCACCGTCGCCGCCCGGAAGCCCGTCGAGGATCCTGCCGTACGACATCGCGCTGCGCGGCACGGTCTCGATGTGACCGAGGTCGGCGCGGGCGAGGCCCAGCCCGATGGTCGTGTCCGGGCCCAGGCCGTCCGCCGGTTCCAGCACGACGAGACCGCGCCGGGCGCCCACGAGGGCGGATCCGGCGCGCAGCAGTTCCTGGAGGGCGTCGGCGAGTGTGTCCGTGCGGGCCAGGCGCTCGGTGAGTTCGTGCAGTGTCGTGAGGTCCGAGACCCAGCCGGCGAGACGGTCCTGAAGCACTGCGCCCGGTGGGTTCGGTGGGGGGACCGCTGGGGTTCCCGGGGCCACGGGCGCGGGCGCGACAGTGTGTGCGGGCGAGGGAACTGTGGAGTCGATTCCGGCCACTTTCGGAGGGTGAGGGGCGTTCATGGCGTCCGGCTTTCCGACCGGTGCGTATTGCTCAAAAGCATCGCAAACCCCCATGTCATTCTGCGCCGCTAGCAGTGTCTCCACATGTACACGCACTCGTGAGGGGATGTCCAGCATTGTCCTGCCGGGATTCCTGGTGTCCGTGGGTAACCCGAGCACTCGTCGTAGACCTCTTGCGTAAAGGCAAAGTTGGCTTAAAACTGCCTCAGGGAACGGGGTATTGCGGTCGACTGGTTTCGCTCCACAGAGCGTCACAGCGGTCGTGATGGGTACGTACTCGGTGAAGGCCAGGGGTGGTTCACAGCCACCCGGAACCTGGTGACGGACCCGGGCGTCTTAGCCACCGACGATCGTGCCCCATCCTCCCGTGGCGGAGGCGAAGAGAAATACGCGCGACGGCAAACGCCATACTTCGCCACCCCACGCCACGCCCATGCTTTTGATGGACGCAGTATGGACGAGGCTGCCGCGGAAGCAGCCAACGCTCGGCCCATAGGGGATCCCCTTGCTCATCGCAGGGGTGTGATGCGCCTACAGGTACGCACAGTGAAGTGATCGACACATGGTGTGATGTGACCACGGTGTTGCCAGCGGTGCAACGGAAAGGAACGAGCGCTCATGCGCGAGATCCTCGGAAGGCGACGCAGGCTCCTGCGCAGCGACGGGAAGTCTGAGCTGATCAGCGCGGCCCTGACCTTCGCGACAGAATGGCGCTGGCCCGTACTCCCGGGCGTGACGACGCACCCGCAGGGACACTCCCGCTGCGGCTGCCCCGACCCGGACTGCACGGTGCCCGGCGCGCACCCCTTCGACCCCGGCCTCCTCGCGGCCACGACCGACGAGCGCATGGTGCGCTGGTGGTGGAACAACCGGCCCACGGCGCCGATCATCCTCGCCACCGGCGGCACGGCCCCCTGCGCGGTCAGCCTGCCCGCCCTGCCGGCCGCGCACGCCCTGACGGCACTCGACCGCAAGGGCATGCGCCTCGGCCCGGTCGTGGCCTCTCCCGCCCGCTGGTCGATCC
The DNA here is from genome assembly GCF_041261225.1 of Streptomyces sp. V4I8. Classification (GTDB taxonomy): domain Bacteria; phylum Actinomycetota; class Actinomycetes; order Streptomycetales; family Streptomycetaceae; genus Streptomyces. The sequence continues at coordinate 5,151,824 of NZ_JBGCCN010000001.1, read as the reverse complement.
TGGTGAAGCCGTACTCCATGGAACAGCTGGGCGAACTGCTGTACGCCAAGGACTTCGTCCCCGGCTCCCTCCGCTTCCACGGCGAGGGCGGCTACATCGCCCTGCCTCCGTCCGAGACCGGCCAGGGTTCCATCACCTGGCAGCGCGCCCCCCTCCCCGGCTCGGCCTCTCCCTGGGTGCCCGACGTGGAGGCCGTCGTCGACGCCGTGGTCGAGGCCCTCACTCGTACGGGTGTGAGCGCGCCCGAGTTGTAGGGCTGTCCGGCGCGCGCGGGACGGTGCACGCGCGCGTGGTCGTTATCTTCCGCTATATGCCGCGTCATATCAGGGGAAAAAGGGCACCGTCGTCGCATCGCCGCGGGCCGAACCATCGAAGAGTCCGTCTGATCGCCCTCGCGTCCGTCGCGGCGGCCGCGGTCGCCCTGCCACTGGCCTGGGCGGCCGCCGGCCAGGTCGTCGACGCGAGCCGGGCCGCAGTAGGAGCGTCGGCGCCCGATGCCGTACGGCGCTCCTCGCCCGCTCCGAAGGACGGCGCCGCACGTCCGTCCCCGCGCGGCGACGCCAAGGCGCCCTCCGCCGGTCCGACCGGCTCCGCGCTGCTGCTCGACCTGGGCCTCGCCACCGCCGTGCGCTGCGGTCCCGAACTCACCTCGCCGGAGGGCATCGAGGCGCAGACCTGTGTCCTCACCCAGGGCGAGGACACCTGGGCGCGCACGTACTTCCGCAATGCGACGGGCGGCGCGCTGGACTCCGTACTGAGCCTCATGGGGCCCGGTGGGCGCACGCTGCAGATGCGCTGCGTGGTGGGCGCCGAGGACGAGCCGGGGACGTGCGAGACGCCGCGGGAGCGTACGCGCGGAGGCCCGGACGCCTACACGGCGGTCACGGAGTTCGCGGAGCGGGCCGGGCGCGGGGCGCTGCTGCTGCGTGCCGCCAGCAACTCCACACCGGGCAATTCCGAGGCGTCCACGGGCAGTTGACAGGCGACGCCGTTCCGTAAAGGAACGTGCACATGAAAAGACCCGGTTGCTGGCGACGGGGGATGCACCAGCAACCGGGCTACTGGAACGGTAACAAGAGATCGGCGGTTCGCAAATTCGATCCGGGCTTTCCAGTCACGGATTCCCTTGTTCCGCAGGGGAGTTGTGATCGGACTCACCCTCGCGCGCGGGCCGGTTCGGCTGAACGGCCGTTCAGCCGAACCCGATCTCCGCGGTCCGCGTCAGCTGAGCGTGACCTGCCGGTTGGTCAGGCCGCCCCGCGCACGGCGCTCGTCAGGGGTGAGCGGGGCGTCCGTGGCCAGGGCCGTGGCGAGGCGCTCGGCGAACTCTGCCGCCGGCTTCTCCACGTCCTCCGCGCCGACGCCGCTCGGCAGGTCCCAGACCGGCACGGTGAGCCCGTGAGCGCGGAAGGAGCCCACGAGACGGGTGCCCTCGCCGAGGTTCGACTTGCCCGCCGCGTGCAGCCGCGCGAGGGCGTCCAGAAGCTGCTCCTCGGGGTGCGGCATGACCCAGCGCAGGTGGTTCTTCTCCGGCGTCTCGCACCAGTAGGCGGAGTCCACGCCGGTCAGCCGGACGGTCGGGATGGCCGCGGCGTTCGCCCGCTCCAGGGAGGCGGTCACTTCCGGAGTGGCGTTCTCCGCGTCCGGGACCCAGAACTCGAAGCCCGGGTGCACAACTGGCTCGAACGCGCCTTCCGGGTCGAGCAGATCCTGCAACCGCGGACCGTCGGCCGGGGCGCGACGGCCCTGGACCGGGGTGCCCGGCTTCGCGGTGAGGGCCTGCTGGAGGGTGTCGGCCAGGTCGCGGCTGATGTCGCCCGACGCCGTGTCGTTCTGCAGGCCGAGCAGGACCGAGCCGTCGTCGCGGCGCAGGGCCGGCCAGGCCATCGGAAGCACCGTGGCCAGCGTGACGGACGGGACGCCCTCGGGGAGGCCGCCCTTCAGGGGCAGCTCGACCGTGGCGGCGGGCACCAGTTCGCGCAGGGCCACCCAGTCGCACTCGCCCGGCAGTCCCTCGAACGGACGCTGCACCAGCTCGGTCACCGCGTGTGCGGCGGCCCGGCCGTGACAGGCCTTGTAGCGCCGGCCGCTGCCACAGGGGCAGGGCTCGCGCGCGCCGACAACCGGAACCTCTCCATCAGCGCCTACGGCGCGGGCCCCGTCGCTGAGCTGCGGGCGCTTGGCCTTGGTCTGGGGTCGCTTCTTGGCCATCGTGGGTGTCTCCCGGTTACGGCTCGTCTCGTACGGCGCGAGCCTAGCCGTTCACGCCATCGTCGACGGGAGCCTGTGGACAACCCATGGGTCGTGCCGGGATTCGTGGGTGCGGTAACCGGATCCACGGCTGCGGTGTCGGGATCCGGGGCTGCGGTAATCCCTGTCTTCAGTCCATGCCCTCGAAGGCGTCCGCGAAGTCGAGGCCGGATATCGCGCTCACCGCGGGTGCAGCGACGCGCGTAGCGAAGTCGTCGCGGCGGTGCCCCGCGTCAGGATCGTGAACGTCGTCATGGACCACGACCCAGACCGTGACCTCGCCGCGGGCGTCGTCCCGTACACCCCAGTCGTCGGCCAGCGCGGTGATGATGTTCAGCCCGCGGCCGCCGTGTGCGGTGACCGAGGGCGTGGCCGGAGCGGGGCGGGTGGGCCCGCCGCCGTCGGTCACCTCCACGGTGAGCCTGCCGCTCGCGTCCACGCGCCATGCGGCGAGGACGTCGCCGTCCCCGGACATCGCGTCACCAAGCGGGCGGCCGTGTTTGCACGCGTTGCTCAAGAGTTCGGAAAGAATCAGTACGGCATCGTCGATGACCGATTCCGCTACCCCGCCCCTGCGCAACTGTGAGCGCATACGGTGTCTCGCTTCCCCCACGCCCGCAGGACCATGGGGTACGGCCATGCTCGACGACGCGGGCACCTCCTGTGCCACCACCAACGCCACCCCCGAGACCTCCTTTGCCCCACGCCACGGTGTGGATGCCCCATTGGCCTGTACCGGAAACCGGCCAATCAAGGTCCGGTGACGCATTCGCAACGATCGAATACGGATCGAACGCGCCGGAGCACTCCCTGTAATCGGGATGGCTGAAATCCGTCGGTGTGGCTGAGAGTGGAGGATGGTGCTGAAGGGGTTCAGGGGTCAATAGGTTGTGCAGGGATTGGTGAGGTTTTAGAGGTCTCCGGATGCGCGGTTTGCGGGCGGCGGCACGCGCCACACGCGTTTCACATGCCTCAGCTGCTTCACCTGCGCCACTGCTTCACGCGCGCGTGTCAGCGGCCGAGCTGGAGCAGCACCGCGCGCGGGCGGTTGGTGATGATGGCGTCGACGCCCAGTTCGACGCAGAGATCGACGTCCTGGGGCTCGTTCACGGTCCAGACGTGCACCTGGTGGCCGGCCCGCTTCAGACGCTCCATGTAGGCCGGGTGACTGCGCACGATCCGGATCGAGGGACCCGCGATATGGACTCCCGCGGGCAGCCGCCCGTCCCGCAGCCTCGGTGAGACGAACTGCATCAGATAGACCGTCGGCAGCGTCGGCGACGTGGCACGCACGCGATGCAGCGAGCGTGCGGAGAAGCTCATGACGCGCACCGGGGACTCGGCGGCCGAGGCGGGCGCGTCGAGCCCGAACCGCTTCAGCAGGTGCAGCAGCCGCTCCTCGACCTGCCCCGCCCACCGGGTCGGGTGCTTGGTCTCGATGGCCATCTCCACCCGCCGTCCCGAGTCCGCGACGAGCTCCAGCAGCCGCTCCAGAGTGAGTACGGAGGTGTCCTCCGGGTCCTCCGGCCGGACCTCCCAGTCGGGCTCCTCGGCCCGGTTCTTCCAGGAGTCGCGGTTCTTCCGGGAGCCGAAGTCCAGGGCGGCGAGCTCGGCGAGCTCCAGCGCCGAGACAGCGCCGCGGCCGTTGGACGTACGGTTGACGCGACGGTCGTGGACACACACGAGATGGCCGTCCGCAGTGAGACGTACGTCGCACTCGAGGGCGTCCGCACCGTCCTCGATGGCCTTCTTGTACGCGGCCAGGGTGTGCTCGGGAGCGTCTTCGGAGGCTCCGCGATGGGCGACGACTTGGATCTGGTGCTGCCGTGCGTGGGTCACCGCGTCATGGTGCCACCGCACGGGGGTAGACGTGCGGTCGGAGGAGTCATGAGGACACTGGGATTGTGCATTTTTAGCCGCACATGACCTATGTAAGGAATGGCCGTGGACGCACAGCAACCGCTTATGGTGCTCTGACGGCCCGTGGGAAAAGCTGACCGCATACAAATAGGCATGCACAGCTGAGCGCACCGACCGTCGACAAGCGTGAACGGGCGTGACCGAGTGCGACCGAAAACACCAGCCGTGGATCGAGGAGAGAAGCTGTGAGCACCGAGAACGAGGGCGCCGCGGTACCCCCGGCCCCGTCCGCACCCCCCGTGCCGGTGGATGCTCCTGCTGCTCCGGCCTCCCAGGAGCCCCCGGCCCCGGAGAGCGGCGCCGCGCCGACCACTCCGCTCCCGCCGGTGCCGCACGACACCGCGGCGGGCTCGAACGGCACCCAGCCGTACGCGGCCGAGGCGGGGGCCGACGGGTCGCAGCCGGCCCCTGCCCAGGCCGCCTCGAACGGAGCCCAGCCGACCGGCCCGACCGGCCCGACCGGCCCGCAGGGCTCGGCTCCCGACTCCGCCTGGCCGCCCCCGCCCCCGCCGCCGCCCGCCGCACCGTCGTACGCCGACACCGGTGCCGGCGCGGGTGCCGCTGCCGCGGGTGGAGCCGGTATCGGTGGTGCCGGTGTGGGCTCCGGCTGGGGTGCCACGTACCAGGAGCCGGCGCCGAAGTCCGGCCGCGGGCGCGGTGGAATGCTCGCCGCGGTTCTCATCGCCGCGCTGGTCGCGGGCGGCCTGGGCGGCGGCCTCGGCTACACGCTGGCCAAGAACGACGACAACACCTCCTCGACGACCGTCTCCGCCCCGGACAGCGGTGGCTCGGTCAAGCGCGACCCGGGCACCGTCGCGGGCGTGGCCGCCACGGCGCTGCCGAGCACCGTCACCATCCAGGCCGAGAGCAACGCGGGCGAGGGCGGCACCGGCACGGGGTTCGTCTTCGACACCGAGGGCCACATCCTCACCAACAACCACGTGGTCGCCGACGCGGTCGACGGCGGCAAGCTGACGGCGACCTTCCCGAACGGCAAGAAGTACGACGCACAGGTCGTCGGCCACGCGCAGGGCTACGACGTGGCGGTCATCAAGCTCAAGAACGCCCCGTCGAACCTCAAGCCGCTGACGCTCGGCAACTCCGACAAGGTGGCGGTCGGCGATTCGACGATCGCGATCGGCGCCCCCTTCGGCCTCTCCAACACGGTCACCACGGGCATCATCAGCGCCAAGAACCGCCCGGTCGCCTCCAGCGACGGCACCGGAAGCAACGCCTCCTACATGAGCGCCCTGCAGACGGACGCCTCGATCAACCCCGGCAACTCCGGTGGCCCGCTGCTGGACGCCCAGGGCAACGTCATCGGCATCAACTCCGCCATCCAGTCCGCCGCCAACGGCATGGGCGGCACCAGCCAGTCCGGCTCGATCGGCCTCGGCTTCGCCATCCCGATCAACCAGGCCAAGTACGTCGCCCAGCAGCTGATCAAGACCGGCAAGCCGGTCTACGCCAAGATCGGCGCCTCCGTCTCCCTGGAGGACACCAGCGACGGAGCCAAGATCACCGAGCAGGGCGCCAGCGGCTCGGACGCGGTCGAGGCGGGCGGCCCCGCCGACAAGGCAGGCCTCAAGCCCGGCGACGTCATCACCAAGCTCGACGACTCGGTGATCGACTCCGGCCCCACCCTGATCGGCGAGATCTGGACCCACCAGCCCGGCGACAAGGTCACGATCACCTACGAACGGGGCGGCCAGTCCCGCACCGTCGACGTCACCCTGGGCTCCCGCACCGGCGACAGCTGACCACGCGGCCACGCGCGCACGTCGACTCCGACAAGAGCCCACCCCACGCGCGCGTGCCCACCGGTTACTCTTGTCCCCGCGCCGCCGATCACGGCCGGCGCGGGGAGGTGTGCCCGAGCGGCCTAAGGGAACGGTCTTGAAAACCGTAGTGGCGTGAGAACGTCACCGTGGGTTCGAATCCCACCGCCTCCGCAGGTCAGAGACGTGCTGGTCAGAAGGGGTGTCCTTCGATGAGGGGCGCCCCTTCTGCATGGGGTCTGTCTCACTCTGATCCGGCTCTGTCGCGTCGTAGATCAGTGTGTGTGGACCAGGCGTGGACCACGGGGCGACTGGCCGGAGCCATAAACAAGCTGGTCAAGGCTGTCCTTGGACAGCAGGCCGCCGCCCTGGGCCGCGCGGAACAGTCGGCCGTCTTCAGCGGTACCGAACTCCTTGACGTGCTCGCGGACTAGGTGCACGAGGACGGGAGGAATCGGCACAGGCCGGGTCGCCTTGCGGGCCCGCTTCTTCAGGCCGCGCGTATCGAATGACTCGCCCGTGTCGGTCCACCCGGAGCCGACGCGGGGCGTGCTCGTCGACAGCAGCACTTCTCCCTCGCGGACGCCTACTCGTACGACCCTGATCTTAGGCGCCGCGCCGGTCTCGCGGACGAGCGGTCGGCCTGCCCGTAAAAGGCAGGAAGATCCAGTTCCCGGGATGGCGAGAGCAACGGCTCTGTTTGTTCTCTGATGCATCCCCGGATGGTGTGAAGCTCTGAAGACTCTCAACTCTCTTGCCCCCCGTTGTACCGGGGGGCAAGGTCATGAACGCGCCCGGCGCCACAGCTCCCCTGACCAGGGAGAATCCAACCGGCGCGGGCCCATCGCGATGCGATGAAACGAGGGGAACACACATGTCGATATCGAGATCCCCCCTGCGTGCCACTGCGGTCGGCGTCGTCGCCGCCGTCGCTCTTGGAGTGGCCGGGCCGATGGCCTCCGCCACCGAGGCAGAGCACGCCCGGAACGCCGAAGGCAAGGCTGCCGCAGTCGCGGTGACGGCGGTCGCTGAGGAGGCGGAGGCTCCGCAGATTGTCGAGGAGGGGCTGGACGAGCGACTGGGAGCGCTTCCGCAGAGCCCCACCACCCAGCAGGTGGTCGAGGCGATGTACCCGGGGGACAAGGCGGCCCAGGCTGCGGCGCTGGCCAAGCTTGATCCGCAGGGGCGTCAGGCGCGAGGAGGCTGGAGCACCGCTTGGAAGGTGACCAAGTGCGTGGGCGCGATCGGCGCCTTCATCGCCGGCAACGCGCTTCTGGTTACCAAGGCCGCCAAGATCGGCGGTGTGCTCAAGGGCGCCAGGCTCGTTGTGCAGGCCGGCGGCAAGGAGGAGCGGATCAAGCTTCTCATCGCCATCTTCGGCGAGGTCACCGGTATCTCTACAGTCGCCACTTCGTGCGGCTGATCCCGTAAGGCACTGTGCGAGAGGGACACTGACCCATGGAAATCGCATTCAAAGCATCGTTCATGCTGGCCGTGGCGGCCGAAGTCATCCTGGCCGCCGTGCTGGTCTTCCAGGTCTGGCGCCAGCAGCGCCACGGGAGCACCCAACCTCTGGTTTTCACCGGAGGTGACGCGCTGACCGGCGCCGCGTTGTTCGGTGGCACGATGACGGTCACAGCGTTGCTCGCTCGTGGGTGGAGCAGCGCTTCGACGATGGACACTCTGCTGTACGCGGTGACCTTCGGAATCGTCACGGCAGGACTCGCGACCTACCTGCGCCGGGGAGACAAGGTGCAGCCCGCGCACGCGCGCATCGCCTTCGTGCTGCCACTCGGGTTCGGTGTACTGGCAGGTCTGGCTGGCGTCTGATCCGAGGCCGGACATTCGGTGGGGGTGGGAGGTGCACCTACTACCCCCACCGGTTTAGCAGCGGAGCAAGGCCGGTGGACCCCGTGTGGACCACGACTCCACGACAGGACCCGAGGCCGGTACGCTGTACCCGCTCCGCCCCTGGTGGGCCGGGGCCGAGGTGGGTTGCCCGAGCGGCCTAAGGGAACGCTCTTGAAAACCGTCGTGGCAGCGATGTCACCGTGGGTTCAAATCCCACCGCCTCCGCTCTGAGAGCAGTGAGAACGGCCCCTGACCTGAGTGTTGGTCGGGGGCCGTTTCGCGTGTTCGGAGGCTGCGGGTGGTTCGCTCAGGACGTCTTCTTCGCGGTGGTCCGTTTCGCGGCGGTCCGTTTCGCGGTGGTTCGCTTCGCCGTTCTGCTTCCGCCGGCGCGAGTGCCCCCAGAAGCGGCAGGCGGGCTCTTTCGCCTGTCCCCTTCCTCCTCCGCGTCGGCTGTCGCCTGTGATGCCGTGGTCCGGGTGGCGGGTGCGGTCGACCACTTGAGCTCGATTTCCAGCTCGATCTCCCCGTCATCGACCTCGACCTCGATCTCGCTGTGGAGGTCGGCGGGGATCTTGAGGCTCAATGTCCACGGCTCAAGCTCCAGTTCGGCATCCCCACCCTGTCTCAGCGCGGCCGCGAGCGCGGCGAGCTGGTCAGCCGCCTCGAGGCGGGACAGTGAGCGCTTCTGCTCAAACTTGAGGTCGCTCATGGCCTCTCCGATCCAGCACGTGGATAGCCGATAACGTCCATTTTGGGGCCATGTGGCGAGGGGGACATCTTGGTGGCGTCGGCTGCGACCGCTCACCCCTCTGTACGACCCTCCGTGTCTGCGCAGTGCCCGCTCAGTGCCCCTGTCGTGCCCGCAGCAGCCGTAGCTGACCGATCTCCGCGACGTTCTTCATCAGTTCGGCGTTCACCCAGCTGATCATGTGGGCGACGGTGTACTGCGGGTCGTGCGGCGGGGGGTAGGACGCCGTGGCGTCCAGGTCCGTGTCGTCGAGTCGGTCCAGGGCCGCCAGCCAGTCGGTGCGCAGATCGCGCAGCCAGGCGATGGTCGCCTTTCCGCCGCCGGGCCAGGTGACGTCGGTCCGGTCCCGGGGCGGGCGGCCGAGCAGATGGTCGGTGGTCACGCTCCACCACCAGCCGATGTGCCAGCTCACCCAAGCGATCGTCGGCACCGGGACGGGGTCGGGCTCGGTCTCCGCCCAGTCCGGCACCCAGGTGCCGTCGTCGGTCTGACGCACCGTCCAGCAGTGCGGCCCCGGCTCCCACAGGAAGTCCTCGGGCCGCAGCCGCTCGAGGTGGTACTCGAACAGCGCCCAGTTCAGGTCGAACTGCCAGCGCAACAGGTCACGTCGGGAAACGCTCATCGGCCGACCCTGCACACGGGCTCCCCCTCGGGGCAAGCCGATTTCCCCGCCACGGCTGCCTTGAGAGCCCGGCTCCGGAGCGCCGCCTCAGGGCCGTCGCCTCAGGGCCGCCGCCCTGGTGTTAGAGCTCGTAGTCCCGCGCCAGCCCCTCCCAGTCATCCTGGAGCTCGTAATCCCGCGCCAGCGCCTCCCAGTCGACTCCCCGCAGCGCCTCCTCCGCGTCACAGCCGTACGGCACGCGCGCGGTGGGCTGGAACCAGATGATCGTGAGGGCGGAGCGGCGGAGGACCGGGTCCTGGTCGTGGTCACCGTCGAGGGGCGTGGAGTGGAAGGCGCCGACGCAGGCCACGGCGGGCAGCACCTCGACCGGGCCGAACGCGCCCGCGTACTGGTCGGGGTACTCGCGCGGCGGCGGGACGAGGTGCACCGGCACGGCAGGGTGGGCGCGTTCCGCGGCGCGGACGAGGTCCTTGATCTTCAGGTCGTTGACCGGCTTGCACGGGTAGCCCCCCAGCATTCCGCCGTTCATTCCGCTGTGCGTCCCGACGGTCATTCCGCCGTTCGTTCCGCCGTACGTCGAGGAGAGCCCCAGCTCGGAGAGGTCGAGCGAGCGGCCGGTTGTGAGGATGACGCGGGTCAGCGACATGGTCGGCGCTTTAGGGCGGTGGTGCATCGAGCTCCCGTGCGTTTCAAGGCCTCGGCCGGGCGTCTGCGTCCGTCAGGGCCGGTGCCCGGTCATCCGCGCCGCCGACGCGATCGTCGCGCGGGCCTCGCGTTCGGTCAGGCCGGTGTTGAGCGCCGCCTCGACGAGGGGGTCGACGAGGGTGGGGCCGATGCCGTCCTCGTAGGCACGGCAGGCGGCCCAGAACAGGCGGGTGTTGCGCTGGCCCTCGTGCGCGGCGAGCACGAACTGGACGAGGCCCTGGCCGTGGCCGCCTGCCAACGGGGGCGTGAAGTGGTGCGTGCGGGGTGGGGGGAGCAGAAGGCGCAGGAGGGCGCGCGGACAGGGCGCGGGGCCGATGTGGGAGGTTCCGGGGGCGGTGCTGTAGACGCCGTGGTCGGTACGGGAGCCGGGGCCGACGAGGTAGCCGCCGGCGCCCCGGATGTCGATGCCGGGTGCGAGACGGCCCGCCGAGTTGGGGACGACGACTTCCGCCGGGCCGGTCAGCCAGAGGTGGCGGCCGCCGCTCGGGGTCACGACGACCACCGTGGGCGGGATCGTGAACAGGTGGCGCAGTGCCAGTTCGCGCAGGGCGGCGGAGGAGTCCGTACCGGATTTGGTGTCGAGGTCGATGCCGATGAGGTGGTGCGGGGGCAGGCCGCAGGCGATGCCGTAGCCCGTGGCCCAGGGGGCGGCGGCGAAGAATTCGCGGATGCGGGCGGGGTCGGTGGAGGCGTCGTAGACCCCGTGCCCGAGGCGGCCGCACTCGCCGTGGCAGGGGGCCGGGTCGGGGTCGTCGCGGTGCGGGGAACGCAGGGCCGGGAGCTTCGTCCGGGACAGGGGGATGACGGCCAGACCGCGCTCGGCGGCTGACAGGGCGTGTGCGAGGGCCAGCGTCGTGGCCTGCCGGTCGGTGGTGGCCATGCCTCTATGTTCGTACGAGTGTTCGAAAAAAGAAAGAGGTGATGGGTGTGACTCGCCGACGGCGCGCCGCTCCGCGGGGATTGGCCGGAAGGGTGCCAGAACGTTTCCCCTCTTGTGCGGCTTGGGGTGGAGCTGTCCGTACTGCCCTGGCGTGAGTGCTGTAAGTGGCGAAAGGGGTTTATCGACTTGTCATCACGCTTCAGGGCGAATGGGGGCTTCCGGGGTGGTTCGCCGGGGATTCGGTGGGCAACTCTGATCTCGCGACGTCGTGCAGAACTCCGGGGCGGTCGGCCAACTGCCTTGGAAAGCGCAGTACTTCATGCACCACCAATGCGTCCGGCGGGGAGCCTGGGCGCACCTGTTCTGGAGGAACAACATGGCAAGCATCCGTACCGCCCGCGTCATCGCCGCCGTCTCCGCACTCCCGCTCGCCGCCGCTCTGTTCGCCGGCGTCGCGGCTGCGGACAACGGCGCCTTCGCGGACGACGGATCCAGCGCGGCCGTCACGAACGCCGCCCAGGGCCTGATCGGCAGCGGGGTCGGCGGCGACAACTACGGCACCTCGTCCACCACCCAGCAGCAGGCGACCGGCTCCGGCGCCTCGAACCAGAGCAACACGGCCCAGGTCAACGGCTCCGCGTTCACGGCCATCAACCAGGGCAACGACAACACGTCCGTCAACTTCACCCCCCTCTGGTGGTGAGCTGAGGGGGCCGGCGCCCCGGTGCTCACGCGCCGGCCTCCTCGGAGTTGTGTGGGGTGTGCTCTGTGGGGTGTAACGCGTCTGCGCGGCGGTACTTCGGTGCCGCCGCGCAGGCGTTTTTCTGCGGGGTTGACAGTACATCGGATCTGACGGACAGTCAGAAACTCTCTGGGGCCTACGTATGGTCTCCGCTGGCCTGCGTAGGCCCGTGGGCTTACGAGGGACCTGCGTGAGTGTCTGTGGGGCGTCCCGGGGGTCTGCGTGGTGCGGTGCGGCGCGGCCGCGGGGCTTCCTGAAAGATCCCGGAATCTCGTGGGAACCGGATCGGCGGTCGCGGTGTACCAGAAGTGTCAGTGCGATGCGCCGTGGGCGCCGTGGGCGATGAGGGCGAAGAAGCGAGGGGGCGACGGTGAGCTACGAGCCGGTGGTGAGCCATGAGCTGGAAGCGGGCGACGAGTTCGCGACACGGCTGAAGGTCTATGAGGGGCAGCGCGCCGCCGTGGCCCGTGTCGGCAAGGACCCCGTCAACGCGCCCATGATCCGGCACTGGTGCGAGGCGATGGGCGACACCAACCCGGCGTACTCGGGACCGGACGCCATCGCACCCCCCACCATGCTCCAGGCATGGACCATGAGCGGCCTCTCCGGCCATACGAGAGGCACGCACGCCTACGACGAGCTGCTCGGCCTGCTCGACGAGGCGGGCTACACCTCGGTGGTCGCCACGGACTGCGAGCAGGAGTATCTACGGCCCCTGCGGCCCGGGGACGAGATCACCTACGACTCGGTGATCGAGTCGGTGTCGGAGAAGAAGACGACGAAGCTCGGCACGGGGTACTTCGTCACGACCCGCATGGACATCCGCGTCGGCCCGGACCTCGCGGGCACCCACCGCTTCCGCATCCTCAAGTACGCGCCTCTACGTCGGGCAGACCGGCCAACCCGGCGGGACCGGGACCGGTCGCAGAAGCCCTTACGCCCCCGCCCCGTCGTCAACCGGGACAACGCCGACTTCTGGGAGGGCGTCCAGCGGCACCGACTGCTCATCCAGCGCTGCACCGGCTGCGGCACCCTGCGCCACCCCTGGCTGCCCGGGTGCAACGCCTGTGGCGGACTGGACTGGGACACGGTAGAGGCGAGTGGCGAGGGAACGGTCTATTCGTACGTCGTGATGCACCACCCGCCGTTCCCCGCCTTCGACCCTCCCTACGCGGTCGGCCTGATCGAACTGACCGAGGGGGTGCGGATGCTCGGCAATGTGCTGGGGGTGCCGTACGACAAGGTGCGGATCGGGTTGCCGGTGCGGCTCGAATTCCGGGAGTACGACGAGGAGTTGGTGCTGCCGGTCTGGTGCGCTGAGGAGACCCGGGAAATGCAGGAGCTTCAGGAGGCACAGGAGGCCCAGAAGACGCAGGAGGTGGTCGCGTGAGGGGCGGGGAGGAGGTGACGGGGTGGCCGGTGCAGGCCGGTGACGCACTGCCGCCGCTGGAAATCCCGATCACCCGCACGCTGATCGTCGCCGGAGCCATCGCCTCACGCGACTACCAGGACGTCCACCACGACGCGGAGCTGGCCCGCCAGAAGGGCTCCCCCGACATCTTCATGAACATCCTGACGACGAACGGCCTGGTCGGCCGCTACATCACCGACCACTTCGGCCCGACGGCCGTACTGCGCAGGGTGGCCATACGACTCGGGGCGCCCAACTACCCGGGAGACACGATGGTGTTGACGGGACGCGTCGAGGAGGTCGAGGGAGACACGGCGACGGTTCGGGTGGTCGGCGCGAACGGCATAGGGAGGCACGTCACCGGCACAGTGACGGTCACCGTGCCCGGACAGGCGGCGTCCACTGGGCAGGCCGAGGCGACTGCCACTGTCCCGGAGGGGGCGGCGGTCACCGTGCCGGAGAGGGCGGCGTTCACCGCGCCGGAGGGGGCGGCGGTCACCGTGCCGGAGGGGCCGGACGCCACCGGCCCGGCGGACGCGGCGGACGCGGCGGCCACCAGGGCATCGGAGGCGCCGGCATGAGTGTGCGTGCACGGGACGGCCTTGCCGGGCGGGCGGCGATCGCCGGTGTCGGGGCCACCGAGTTCTCCAAGGACTCGGGGCGCAGCGAGTTGCGGCTGGCAGTGGAGGCGGTGCGGGCCGCGCTGGACGATGCCGGGCTGGCGCCGGGGGACGTGGATGGGATGGTGACGTTCACGATGGACACCAGCCCGGAGATCACCGTGGCCCAGGCGTGCGGGATGGGGGAGCTGTCCTTCTTCTCCCGGGTCCATTACGGCGGCGGCGCGGCCTGTGCGACCGTCCAGCAGGCGGCGCTCGCCGTGGCGACGGGTGTCGCGGAGGTGGTGGTCTGCTACCGGGCGTTCAACGAGCGGTCGGGCCGGAGATTCGGCTCGGGTGTGCAGCACCGGGAGCCCTCGGCGGAGGGCGTGGCGCTGGGCTGGTCCCTGCCCTTCGGGCTGCTCACCCCGGCCTCCTGGGTGGCGATGGCGGCCCAGCGGTATCTGCACACTTATGGGCTGACGCCGGAGGTGTTCGGGCATGTGGCGGTGATGGACCGCAAGTACGCGGCGACCAACCCGGCCGCGTACTTCCACGGCAGACCCATCACCCTCGCCGACCACGCGGCCTCGCGCTGGATCGTCGAGCCGCTGCGGCTGCTGGACTGCTGCCAGGAGACGGACGGCGGCCAGGCGCTCGTCGTCACGTCCGTCGACCGGGCCCGTGACCTGCGCCACCCGGCGGCCGTCATAGCGGCGGCGGCCCAGGGAGCAGGCCGAGGGCAGGAGCAGATGACGAGCTTCTACCGGGACGACCTCACCGGCCTGCCGGAGATGGCCGTGGTGGCGCGGCAGCTGTGGCGGACGGCGGGGCTGGGGCCGGGGGAGATCGATGTGGGGATTCTGTACGACCACTTCACCCCCTACGTCCTCATGCAGCTCGAGGAGTTCGGGTTTTGCGGGAAGGGAGAGGGCGGGGACTTCGTGGCCGGGGAGCGGCTGCCGCTCAACACACATGGAGGGCAGCTCGGGGAGGCGTATCTGCATGGGATGAACGGCATCGCGGAGGGAGTGAGGCAGGTGCGGGGGACGTCCGTGAACCAGATATCCGGGGCGGAACGGGTGCTGGTGACGGCGGGCACAGGGGTGCCGACGTCCGGGCTCGTCCTTACTGCCGACCGATGACCCCCAGGGGTAATCCCGCAGTAGGTGTCCCTCGCTCGTCCACCTTCAGGAGGTGTAGTCAGCCCCACCCCTACAACCTGAGGCGGACGCTGCTTCGGCACCTCCGGCCGATCCGCTGAAGCAGGGGCCGCTCATAGCGTGGAGCCATGACCACACCCGTCTGCACCAGCGCTTCCGACGCGGCTACATCGGCGAGGCAGACCCGTCCGAACGCGACGTATCCCTCCTTCACGTCGTACGTGCGGGCCCGCCAGCCGGTGCTGCTGCGTACCGCCCGGTCGCTGACCGCGAACCCGAGCGACGCGGAGGACCTGCTGCAGACCGCGCTCACCAAGACATACGTGGCCTGGGAGCGCATCGAGGACCATCGCGCGCTCGACGGCTATGTGCGCAGGGCGCTGCTGAACACGCGGACGTCGCAGTGGCGTAAGCGCAAGGTCGACGAGTTCGCCTGCGACGAGCTGCCCGAGCCGGAGCCCCCGCCCGGCCACGACAGCGACCCGGCGGAGCAGCAGGCGCTGCACGACGCCATGTGGCGCGCGATCATGCGGCTGCCGGCGCGGCAGCGGGCGATGGTCGTCCTGCGGTACTACGAGGACCTCAGCGAGGTCCAGACGGCCGAGGTGCTCGGCGTCTCGGTCGGCACTGTGAAGTCGGCGGTGTCGAGGGCGCTCGGGAAGCTGCGCGAGGACCCTGAGCTGGGGCTGGTCCGGTAGGGCCGGCGCACGGTGGGTCGGGTGGGCCCGCCCCACCTGTCCCGGGCCCGCCCCGCCCTGTCCGCCCCGCCACGCCCCGTCCCGCCCACGCCACCGCACGTAGCGGGAGAGCTCTGTGAACGCAACGTGACATGATCGATCGCCCGACCCTAGTGACATACCGCGCGGTATGCGCGCAGAATCTCCGCAACCCTTACTACCGCGTAGGCAATGTCGCCCCGGGAGGACGCCGTGCTGAGCACGATGCAGGACGTACCGCTGCTGATCTCGAGGATCCTGACCCACGGGTCGACGATTCACGGCACATCGCAGGTCATCACATGGAGCGGCGAGGCCGAGCCGGACCGCCGTTCCTTCGCCGAGGTCGGTGCTCGCGCGGCCCAGCTGGCGCACGCCCTGCGCGAGGACCTGGGCGTGGCCGGCGACGAACGGGTCGCGACGCTGATGTGGAACAACGCCGAGCACGTCGAGGCCTACTTCGCGATCCCCTCCATGGGCGCGATCCTGCACACCCTCAACCTGCGCCTCCCGGCCGAGCAGCTGGCCTGGATCGTCAACCACGCGGCCGACCGGGTCGTCATCGCCAACGGTTCGCTCCTCCCCCTGCTCGCCCCGCTGCTGCCGCACCTCAAGACGGTGGAGCATGTGGTGGTGTCGGGGCCGGGTGACCGTTCCGGGCTGGCGGGCGCGTCCGTGCAGGTGCACGAGTACGAGGACCTGATCGCCGGCAAGCCGACGACGTACGACTGGCCGGAGCTGGACGAGCGTCAGGCCGCCTCCATGTGCTACACCTCCGGGACGACCGGGGACCCGAAGGGCGTCGTCTACTCCCACCGCTCGGTCTACCTGCACTCCATGCAGGTCAACATGACCCAGTCGATGGGGCTGACGGACCAGGACACGTCGCTGATCGTGGTGCCGCAGTTCCACGTCAACGCCTGGGGCCTGCCGCACGCCACCTTCATGACCGGCGTCAACATGCTGATGCCGGACCGCTTCCTGCAGCCCGCGCCGCTCGCCGAGATGATCGAGGGCGAGAAGCCGACCCACGCGGCCGCCGTGCCCACCATCTGGCAGGGCCTGCTCGCCGAGCTCACCGCGAAGCCCCGGGACGTCTCCACCCTCGGGCAGGTCACCATCGGCGGTTCGGCCTGTCCGCCCTCGCTGATGGAGGCGTTCGACAAGCTGGGTATGCGGGTCTGCCACGCCTGGGGCATGACGGAGACCTCCCCGCTCGGCACGGTCGCGCGCCCGCCGGCCCACGCGGTGGGTACGGCGGAGGAGTTCGCGTACCGGCTGACCCAGGGCCGTTTCCCGACGAGCGTCGAGGCTCGCCTCACCGGTCCCGGCGGCGAGCGCATCCCCTGGGACGGCGAGTCGGCGGGCGAGCTGGAGGTGCGCGGCCCCTGGATCGCGGGCGCCTACTACAACGGCCCCGACGCCGAACCGCTGCGCCCCGCCGACAAGTTCAGCGAGGACGGCTGGCTGAAGACCGGCGACGTCGGCACCATCTCCGCCGACGGCTTCCTCACGCTCACCGACCGCGCCAAGGACGTCATCAAGTCCGGCGGCGAGTGGATCTCCTCGGTCGAGCTGGAGAACGCCCTGATGTCCCACCCGGATGTCGCCGAGGCCGCCGTGGTCGCCGTCCCCGACGACAAGTGGGGCGAGCGCCCGCTGGCCACGGTTGTCCTCAAGGAGGACGCCACCGCCGACTTCGAGACCCTGCGCACCTTCCTCGCCGACGAGGGCAAGATCGCCAAGTGGCAGCTGCCGGAGCGCTGGACGCTGGTCCAGGCGGTTCCCAAGACCAGCGTCGGCAAGTTCGACAAGAAGGTGCTGCGCAGGCAGTACGCCGAGGGTGGCCTGGACGTCACCAAGCTCTGACGGAGCGCCGTCGGGGGAACTGTCGTCGGTCGGCTGCGGGTTGTTCGTGGTTGATCGCGCAGTTCCCCGCGCCTCTTGAAGGGCGCTTGGGCACCGTCTGTCAGTTGGTCCCGATCCGCGCCAGCAGATCCACGATCCGGCTCTGCACCTCGTTGCTCGTCGACCGTTCCGCCAGGAACAGCACCGTCTCGCCGGAGGCCAGCCGTGGCAGGTCGGCCTGGTCGACGGCGGCGGTGTAGACGACGAGGGGGGTGCGGTTGAGCTGGCCGTTCGCGCGCAGCCAGTCGACGATCCCGGCCCGCCGGTGATGGACCTGCATCAGGTCCATCACGACCAGGTTCGGCCGGAAGTCCCCCGCCAGCGCCACCGCGTCCGCGTCACTCGCGGCCCGCGCCACCTGCATCCCGCGCCGCTCCAGCGTCGCGGTCAGCGCCAGCGCGATCTCCGCGTGCTCCTCGATCAGCAGCACCCGCGGCGGGTGCTGCTCACTGTCCCGAGGCGCCAGCGCCTTGAGGAGTACGGCGGGATCGGCGCCGTACGCCGCCTCCCGCGAGGCCTGTCCGAGCCCCGCGGTCACCATCACCGGCACCGAGGCGGCGACCGCGGCCTGCCGCAGCGACTGCAGCGCGGTCCGTGTGATCGGCCCGGTCAGCGGGTCGACGAACAGCGCGGCCGGGAACGCCGCGATCTGCGCGTCCACCTCCTCGCGCGAGTGCACGATGACCGGCCGGTAGCCGCGGTCGCTCAGCGCCTGCTGGGTCGTCACATCCGGCGCGGGCCACACCAGCAGCCGCCGCGGGTTGTCGAGCGGCTCCGGCGGCAGCTCGTTGTCCATCGGCTGCGGCCGCGGAGTGTCGGCGACCTCGACGGCCCCGCCCGGCCCGTCCAACGGCTCGGGCCCTTCGGCGGCGTTCTCGTCCGGGGCGCCTATGGCGTACGAGCGTCCTGCCCCCTCCGTCATCGGAGCGAGCCGCGACTGCCCTGCCATCGACGGCTGGGGCTGTGGCTGCCCGCCGGGCGACGGCTGTGACTGAGCCTGCGGCTGAGGCTGTGCGGCGGGCACCGGCTGTTCGGGTGACGGATGCGGCCGCGCCGCCTGCTCCGCCGAGGTGCCGGCCCGCGTGGCGGGGTCGGGCGGCGTCCCCAGCTTGCGGCGCCGCCCGCCGTTGGTCTGATGCGGGGGAGGCGTGGCCGAGGACTGCGCGGGCGGCGCCGGCTGCTGCACCTGCGCCGCCTGCCGCGTGAACGGCACACCCTGCCCCAACGTCCGCACACTGATCGCCCGACCCTGCGTCGAGTTCGGGTCGACGGGGGCGGCGGCAGGAGCGCCGGGAGCACCGGCCTCGGCGGGCAACGGCTGGGCAGCCGCTTCCGGAGGCAGCGGGGTGCCCGGCGCCGGGGTGCCCGCGGCGGGCTGGGCCTGGGTCGGCCGCGGAGGCTGCGCGGGCTGCGGGGCGGCCGCGTTCGACGGTACGGCGGTGGCGGCGACGTTCGCCGGTACGGCCGTACCGGCGTCGGGGGTGTCATCCGCGGCGGGCCACGGCTGCGGGGCCGGAACGCCCTGGGCCGGAGTGCCCTGACCGGGGGCCGACTCAGCGGGAAGGGGCTGGCCGGGAAGGGGCTGGCCGGCAACCGGCTGGGACTGACCCGGCGGTACCGGAGCCACCGGCCCCGGGGCACCCGGAGCACCGGGCGCAGCCGTCCCTGCCGCTTCCGCCGGCTGGCCAACGGCCCGTCGGCGACGCCCGGTGGGGGCGCTGGTGGGATGCGGCTGAGGCGGGGTGTGGTCCTCGGCCTGGTCGTGCGGCACGGCATCGTGCCGGCCCTCGTCGACGAGTACGTCTCCCGGAGCGCCCTGCCCGGGAACCGGTGCCTGTCCCGCCCCCTGGACCTGCCCCGGAATCTGGGCCTGTCCCGGAATCTGGGCCTGTCCCGGAACCTGGACCTGCCCCGGAACCTGGGCCTGTCCCGGAACCTGGGCCTGAGCCTGCCCGGGAGCAGGAACCTGAGCCTGTCCAGGAGCCGCAGCCACCGGCGCAGCCGGGGCGGGGGCCGGAGCCGGAGCCACAGGCGCAGCCGGAGTCATGCCCGCAGCCGCAGAGGCGGGCGCGGCCTGCCCGGCGCCACCGCCCTGCCCCTCCGCCGGACCGGCGCCGGCAACAGCACGGTCCGCCTCGGCGGGCGGCAGCGCGAACACCGGACGCGGCCCGGCCTCCTGCGCCTGCGCGGCACCGCGCTCGGCGGCCGTGGCCAGGGCACGTCGACGCCGCCCCGTCGGCTGAGGAGCGTCGCCGGGGCCGGCCGTACCGGGCCCGGAAGCCGGCTGGGCGGGGCCGGCCGCGGGCAGGGCGGGCGGCAGAGCGTGCTGCTCCCCGCCGTCCCGCCGGGCGCGGCGTCCACTGGGCGCGGGCACGCCCTGCGGCGGTACGGTCCCGCCCAGGTTGTTCCCGGCGGCCGCGGTCCCCGCCGCATGCTCGGCGGCCGTGACGACGGCCCCCTCGGCGACGCCGTCCCCGCCATCAATGCCATCAACGCCGTCCACGACGTCCTGGCCGTCCTCGGCCGGGCGTCCGCGCCGCCGTCCGGTACCGCCGGAGGCGTCGTCGCCCGCGTCCCCGGCCCCTTGAGGGAGCTCGGGCGCGGCCGCGCGCCTGCGCCGACGCCCGGTGGGCGCCGCACCCTCGGCATCCCCGGGCGCGGATCCGCCTTCGGCGTCGGTGCCGGGCGTGTCACTCTCCAGGAAGGCGTCGACGGAGGCCCGCCGGGCCCGCCGCCGCCCGCCTCCGGCACTCTGCTCGACGTCCTGCTCGGCAACCGCCTCGGGGGCAGCGCCCTCGGCGCCGCCACCGGCCTCGAGGGCGGCGAGATCGACAGGGGCGGCGGGAACGGCCCCGGCCCCACCTCCGATGGGCACCTCGAGGACGTACGCGTTGCCGCTCATCCCCGGCACCTCGTGCGTCTGCAGCACACCGCCGTGCGCGCGCACGATCCCGCGCACGATCGGCTCGTGCACCGGGTCTCCCCCGGCATACGGCCCGCGCACCTCGATCCGTACGACCTCACCGCGCTGTGCCGCCGCGACGACGACGGTGTTGTCCATGTAACCGCCCGCCGACACGGGCGAGTTGCCGGTCGCGTCCACCCCCGCGACATCCGCGACGAGATGCGCGAGCGCGGTGGCGAGGCGCTGCGGGTCGACCTCGGCCTCGATGGGCGGCGCGTGCACGGCGAACTGCACCCGCCCCGGGCCGATGAGCTCGACGGCCCCGTCGACACCCGCGGCGACGACGGCGTCCAGCATCACCTTCGTACGAACGACCCTCGCGCCGCCCGTGTCGAGCTGCTGGTACCCGAGGACATTGTCGATCAGGGTCGTGATGCGCGAATAGCCGGCCGACAGGTGGTGCAGCACCTGATTGGCCTCGGGCCACAACTGCCCGGCGTCGTCCGCGGCGAGCGCGGCCAGCTCGCGGCGGAGTTCGTCGAGCGGGCCGCGAAGCGAGCGGGCGAGCAGTGTCAGCAGCTGGTCGTGCCGCCCGGCGAGGGCCTCGTACCGGTCCTTCTCCCGCTCTCCGAGCGCGGCGTACCGCTCCTCGCCCGCGGCGAGTTCCTCCTCGTGCCGCTCCTGGAGTTCCTCCAGCTCGGCCACGTGCTTCTGCCGCAGGGCGGTCAGCTCGGAGGCGTGCTCCTCGGCGAGCCGCTCCAGCTCTTCGGTGTGCCGCTGCTCGGCGGCGGTCTTCTCCTCGGCGAGGGCGTCGTAGGGCCGCCGGTCGGCGAAGGTCATCACGGCGCCGACGAGTTGGTCGCCGTCGCGCACGGGGGCGGTCGTCAGGTCGACCGGCACCTTGTCACCGTTCTTGGCGAACAGCACCTGCCCGCGCACCCGGTGCTTGCGCCCGGAGCGCAGGGTGTCGGCGAGCGGGGATTCCTCGTACGGGAAGGGGGAGCCGTCGGGCCGGGAGTGCAGGACGAGCGTGTGCAGCTCCCGCCCGCCCAGGTCGCTGGCGCGATAACCCAGTATCTGAGCGGCGGCCGGATTGACCAGGACGATCCGCCCGTCGGTGTCGGTGCCGACGACACCCTCGGAGGCGGCCCGCAGGATCATCTCGGTCTGCCGCTGCGAACGCGCCAGCTCGGCCTCGGTGTCGACGGTGCCGGTCAGATCCCGGACGACGAGCATCAGCAGCTCGTCACCGCTGTAGCCGTACCCGTCGTAGGCCTGCTGGCCGTTCTCGAGATTCGCGGACGTGACCTCGACCGGGAACTCGGTCCCGTCGGTCCGCCGTGCCATCATCCGGGTCGGCTTGGTCCGTCCCTGCGGGTCCATGTGATCGGGCCGCCGCATGGACCCCGGAATGAGCTTGGAGTCGAACTGCGGCAGCAGATCGAGCAGCCCCCGCCCCACCAGAGCCGTCCCCGGCGCCTCGAAGGCCTCCAGGGCGATCATGTTGGCGTTGACGACCGTCCCATTGGCGTTGACCAGCACCAACGCATCGGGAAGCGCGTCGAGTATGGCTGCGAGGCGAGCAGCGCCTCGGGATGGCCTGCTGCTCACGAGACGCTTCCTCCCTGTTACCGCACCTTGCCGACCGCTCGGGCCATCTTGCCAACCGGCCCGCAGCGTGTCACGCGAGGGAGTCTAAGGGCTGGGGTTGCGCTCGCGACGCCGGATGAGAGGCAGGTCGCACGACGAAGTGACCCAGAACG
This sequence comes from Streptomyces sp. V4I8, assembly GCF_041261225.1. Lineage (GTDB taxonomy): Bacteria > Actinomycetota > Actinomycetes > Streptomycetales > Streptomycetaceae > Streptomyces. The sequence goes on along the minus strand of NZ_JBGCCN010000001.1, from coordinate 5,129,863 downwards.
TATGACCGCCCGTCCCGACCTCCTTTCCTTTCTCCTTCCAGTGTCATTCCGGCTTCGCGAGACCTTCGCGGGACTTTTACGGAGCCGGTGCTTCCGCCATGGAAAGTCTGTACGACGACGTACCGGACCCCCTGCTTCCCTGACGGGCGGGCTACGGCCGCCCCTCCTGCCGCAGGTCGGGAAGGAGCGGCACGAGCCGGTCCCAGCGCGCGATCTCGCACCCGTCACTGCGGTCGTACCGGGCGTCGACGGGGCGCCCGGCCCAGGTTCCGGTGACATGGGCGGTGGCCGACCCGCCGTACTGCATGGTGCAGAAGCTGCCCTGCGGTACGGGAGCGAAGCTGTCCTTGCCCCACCTGGTGCCGCGTTCCAGCGCGGCACAGGCGCCACCGGCGTCGGGGTGGTCGCCTCCGGCCGGATGACAGGACAGCTCATAGGTCCCGTCGGCACCGGCTCCCGCATCACGGACGGTGACGGTGAGGTGGTCGCCGGAGCGGCCGGGGTCCTGGAGGGACGGCGCCGCGAGGGGGAACGGCGCGGCCTGCGCGTACGCGGCGGCGGGCACGACGGAGGTGGAGCCGACGGCCACGAGGGAACCGGCGGTGACGAGGAGAAGCCGGCGAAGGCGCCAGGCCGGGACGGAACGGTTGACCTGCAACATGACCTGACTAACGCCGCACCCCTCCGGATGTTGCGCCCACCGCCCCGGCCGCCCCCCCGGGCCGCCCCCGCTCGTCGCCTCCGCCTCGACGCCACCTCGAAGCACGCCGAGAACAGCTTTGCCCTGCGGCCACCCCGCCTAGTACCGTGGAGGTCGATTGGTGACAGCACGCTCGACTGTGTCATCATCTGCACGCACCACTCGCGCTCGCGCGAGCGGCTGTGCTGGAGGCGTCGCCTAGTCCGGTCTATGGCGCCGCACTGCTAATGCGGTTTGGGCCTTAAAGCCCATCGAGGGTTCAAATCCCTCCGCCTCCGCGCTCGATCACGAAGCCCCGGTCCACTGGACCGGGGCTTCGGCGTTTTCCCGCCGACCGCCGAGGCGCCCTCAGAAGGCCTCAGACGGTTGTTCCCGCAGGTCACAAGGGGTACGGCTAACGGATTTCACATGGCGGCGGCAGTCATGTAATGTTCTTCCTGTCGCCGCGAGCGGGCCGGAAGGGCCGGGAGCGGCGGAAAACAGAACAAGCACTCGTAGCTTAACGGATAGAGCATCTGACTACGGATCAGAAGGTTGCAGGTTCGAATCCTGCCGAGTGCACACAGGTCAAAGCCCCCTCGGGATCATTCCGGAGGGGGCTTTTTCGTGCCGTACAGCAGCGAAGTACAGCAACCGCGTTAACCGGTACCGCCCATGGCATCGGACAGCTTGCCGATCGCGGCGCGCACCTCCTCTTCGCTTGCTTCGGCGTAGACCTCCATCGTCATGGCGATCTGCGAGTGCCGCAGGATGCGTTGAGCCACCTTGGGGTGGACCTTGAGCGCGACCAGGAGCGAGCTGCACGTGTGCCGGGTGTTCCGCAGCGGGATGACCCGGACCCCGGCGCGTCGAGCCCGCAGGGCGAACATGCGGGTGAGGTTGCCCGGTTCGATCGGGGTGCCGTACTTCGTGGTGAAGACCAGTCCAGCCGTGTCCTGCCAGAGCTCCCCGGCCGCCTTTCGGTCGCCGATCTGCTGAGCGCGGCGCATCCGAAGCGCCTTGAGGCAGAGGGCAGGCAGGGGAAGGAAGTCGTCGGATTCCTCGGTCTTGGTCTCGCGGTGCAGGATCTGACGTCCGGCCCGCTGGATCTGGTGATCTACGTAGAGCTCTCCGGTCTCGAAGTCGACCGACTTCCACGTCAGGCCCAGGACCTCACCCCGGCGCAGGCCGAGGCAGAGCACGAGCATCCAGGCCGCGAACAGGTGATCACTTCGAGCAGCGCAGTCGGCGAGGAACCGGCCAGCTTCGGCGACCGACCACGGCTTGATCCGCTTCCGCCGGGGCTTGGGGACCTTGACCAGGGAGGCCACGTTCTTGCTGATCTCCTCCTCGGTCACGGCGTGAGTGAGTGCCGCCCGGAGGGCATCGCGAGCCGCTTGGACGACGCGCCGTGAGGGGTGAGCCTCGCAGCACTCGCCGATGGCACAGCACCGCTGAGCCTCTCGGCGACGCTTGGCGTCCTTGCCCTGGGCGCAGCACTGGCACGTGATCGCGAGCTTGTTGATCCACTCGCGCACGTCCCGGACCGTGAGCTTGTCGATCCGCTTCTTACCGAGGTGAGGGTTGATGTAGAGCCGCACGGACCCCTCGTACGAGACGTACGTCAGCGGCGCGAGGTTCGGCTTAACGATCTCGTTGAGCCAGTACGTGAGGAAGGCGGCAAGGGTGCGGTGCCGAGTGGCCACCGGCCCCTTCTTGGCTTCGGTGTGAAGCTTGATCCACTTGTCGTGAACCTCATCGCGGGTCTTGCCGTAGACGTACTTGCGCTTGCGCTTGCCGTCCGGGGTGTCGACCCAGACGTACGCGGCGAAGCTGTTCTTGTACGGGTAGATCGAGCCTTCGCCGTTGGGGCGCTTGCCGCTCATGCTGACACCGCCTCAGATTCGGAGGTGACGCGCCGGATGTAGTCGTCCACCCATTCCGGCAGGATGCGCCGGTTGCGGCCGATCTTCACGGAGCGGATCTCTCCGGTGAGCACCAGCATCTTGGTCTTGGAGAGCCCGAAGCCGAGCATGGCCGCGACCTCCGCCGTGCTGTGCCACTTCGGTTGGATCACAGTCGTGGTCATGCTGCGAGTTCCTCCCAATCAAGTTGGTCTTGCAGGGCTTGGCGCGCGGTCTCTCGGTTCAGTCGGATGTCCTTTGCGATCGATGCGGCGAGCCAGGATTCACCCGGCGTGTGGCCTTGTCCGGCGTAGGTCCAGTGGGCGAGGACCAGCGTGGAGCCCTCCGAGTCGTCAAGGTCCTCGGACAGGCCCCGTTCGCGGCGTTCCTGGCGGGCGCGGTAGTCGGCGCGCACCTGACGGAGGGCGCCCAGGGTGGTGGAGTACTGGCGGGACTTGGTCGAGAAGTGCCCGCGGAAGCCGAGCATGTGAGCCCAGCGGGCCAACAGCCGATCCGGGTAGGCGTCGTCCAGGTCCCAGCACGCTTCGATCAACTGCCGCGTGTGCGTGGGCAGCGGCAGCTTGTCGAGCTCCGAGAGCTCCCCGATGCGGTGGTCAACGGTGCCCGTAGTCTCGGCCGCCTTGGTGGCGTATTTGGCCACGTAGGAGGCGACCGCCTGTTCGGTCAGCTCCTCATGCCCGAGGGCGCCGATCGGCTGTACGTCGACCTGGGTACCCCACCGCAGCGTCCGGGCGGGGAAGTCGCCGGAGGCGGGTACCGGCACGGTCACTCGGTCGGCGGCTGCTCGGATTGCGTCGTCCAGGAGCGCGACCGTCGCCCATGCCGGCGGGGACGTGTCGGGCCCGTCGGGACCGTCGAGGCGCACCACGGCGTGGAAGTGCACAGAGCCCCGCTTCTGGAACTCGGCGACCTTGCCAAAGGAGACCCGGCATACCTCCTTCATGGCCGCCTGGGTCAGGCCCGCGCGAGCGGCGATCTCCCGGCGCAGGTAGATCGTGAACCGGCGCCACAGGTCCCCGGCGTGGTTGTTCCACAGCACCGCCCCGGCGTAGTCGTACCGGTCCGGAGCGAGCGCCGTACCGAGGGCGGGGTCATCGTCGGCGTGGGAGCTCCCGCACCGGCAACGCCCGGAGTCCGGCCGGTTGTGCACGGGCCCGAACGAGGGCGCGGTGAGCGTGGCGAAGACCCGGGGGTGATCCCGAACGACCGGAGACACGCCCTTGTTCACGTCACCGGTGATCCCGGCACGGATCAGGTGGTAGGTGTCGCCCGCGTAGGTCCAGGCGCAGGCTGGGCAGCGGGAGGCCCGGCGGTTGCCGCAGGCGACCCGGAGCATGCCGCCCGGCTCAGCCTCGGTGCTGTAGGAGTACAGGACGTCACCGCTCTTGGCGTCGCGGGTGACCGTCTGGCCCTGGAGGCGGATCGGGTGCGCGCAGCCGCCGGTACGGCGGATCTGGTCCTGCCAGCGGTCGAAGCCCGGCGAGTTCGCCACCCGCAGCAGATCAGCCAGGGTCAGGGGGTCGGTGCCCATGGAGGCCGCAGCACCAGCCACGGCCTCAGGGGCGACGGGGAAGACCGTCACAGGTACTCCTCCCTCGGGTAGCCATGACCGAGGGGCGGGTACAGGCCGCGAAGCTTGGCGTCGTCCTCCGCGAACATCGCGTCATCGACCACGGTGAAGAAGTGGGTTCGCGGCCGAACGTCGTGCTGGTCGAGCCATATGCCGATCCGGCCGGAGCGCTCTTCGTCGGCGGCTTCCTGCGCGTGCAGGGGATCTTCGAAGTACGTCACGCGGCACCGTCCTCGGGCTGGCACACCCAGCACGGGCCGTAGCCCTCCTCGTACCACTCGGCCTCAGCGTCGATGACCCAGCGCGCCCAGAGCTTCCCGGCGTCGTCGCACTTCGGGCACGGGCCGTCGATCACGGCCGGGATGTCCCGCGCGGCCGGGGCGACCGGGGCCCAGAAGTAGGAGGTCGACGCCATGGATTCCGCGAGCTTGAGCCGCCGCGCGGAGGGGAACCGCTCGTTGTGACGGCGGTCGATCTCCGGGGTCGTCATGTCGCGCAGCCACAGCTTCCGGTGACCGAGGAGGTACGACGCGCGCCGACGGGTCTCCTCGCGGCCGAGGCGAGCGGCACCCTGAGAGATCCAGCCGATCAGGGTCGTGTCCACCGGCCCCTGGAGGCGGTAGTCAGTCGGCATGTCCGAGGCGTACAGCGCCACCGCGCGTTCCATGCCCGACAGGTCTTCGACTAACACGGCGGGTGTGGCATGCGGAGCAACCAGCGTTGCGGGCATGATAAGACTTCCCTTCGAGGGAGCCGGGGGCGGCGGTTCTTCTTGGCGGTTGAGCGCCGCCCTCGGGCATGGATGGACTGCCGTGCTCTCATCCATCGGTGAGCACATCCCTAGGGTTCCCTAGGGCACCCTAGGGTGTCAAGCGGTATGCTAGGGAAGTACCTGACCCAAGGGAGCTGACGATGTCCGACCAGGCTGACAATCGAGCGCCGTACGCGCAGATTGCCGCCCACTACGCAGAGTTGATCGCGTCTGGTGAGCTACAGCCGGGCTCGCTCCTGCCCAGCATCAAGAGCCTGTCTCAGGAGTGGAATGTCAGCACCGCGACCGCTGAGAAGGCGTTGAGGAAGCTCCGCAACGAAGGGCTTGTGCGCGGGATTCACGGGATTGGGACGGAAGTGCTTGACCGCCCCTCCCCGATGTCTTCCGGTGCTCAGCGGCAGGACCGAGGACGCCGGACCGGATCGAGTTGGGGGTCAGGTGAACGGTCCGACTCTCATCAGGCAGCAGTGACGGCGGCACCCGAAGCGGTAGCGCAGGCTCTGAATATCAAGCCTGGCTCGGACGTGATCAGGCGCAGTCGGGTGTACCGAGACCGGCATGGCATCGTGGCTCACTCAACGTCGTGGATTCCTGCCCAGTACCTGGAGCTGGTTCCACAGTTGGCGAAGAGTGAGCGTCTAGCGGGAGGGACTTCCCTTCAGCTCATCGCGGAGGCCACCGGCCGACCGATCACGCAGCGGATCGACACCGCGTCGGCGCGGCTCCTGAAGCCCGAAGACGCTGAGCTGTTGGAGCTGGATGCTGCAAAGATGCCGACGGAACCAGTTGTTGTGATGACGGCAAAGTTCCTCGACGTTGCGGGCAATGTGGTCGAGTACGGCGTGGACCTTGGAGGCCCCGGCCGTTCGTGGCGCACAGAATCGGAAGTCACCCAGTGACCGCAGCCAAGGACAGCCGTCGGCCCTTCTGTGTCCTGATGGCGGGACTCCCCGGTTCGGGGAAGACAACTCTGGCCCGTGAGCTGGTGGCCCGTGGCTTTGTGAGGCTGTGTCCTGACGAAGAGATGTACCGCCGACACGGGGTGTATGGGGTGGACTTCCCCAGGGGCACCTTCCCGACTCTTGAGCGTCCAGTCCTCGAAGAGATTTCTGCGGAGCTCCGCGAACGGCTCCGAGCCGGATATGACGTGGTGGTTGATCACGGGTTCTGGACACCGGACGACCGGGCCCGATGGAGGTCGATTGCGGCCGGTGCGGATGCGATCACAGTGGTGGTCTACCTAGAGGCCAGTCACGAAGAACTCTGGTCGCGCGTGAGTAAGCGAAATGCACAGCATGCAGCCGACCCAAACTCGATCTACTTCTCTGAGAGCGACTTGCTTCGGTATCGGACCAGGTTCGTGCCCCCCGCACCGGACGAACCCCACCTCCCGTACAACGGAGACCCCGAATCCGTGGTGAAGGCCCTCGAAGACGCCGCCGTAACGCCCCGCCCGTGACTGTTGGGTCGGGGCGTTACGGGTTTCTCTACCTCATCAAGCCCCGGCTGCGCTCCGCTCCGCCGGGCGCGCTTCCCGGCTCCGCTGCGCGCCGCGCTCCTGCCTTCGGCCCGCTCGCGCGCGCTGCGCCGACGCGCGCCCACATGTGGATAGGGCCGGTGGCCATGAGTCGATCACCGCATACGCAGCCCAACGTCAAGGCAATGCCTCCGGCGGGGGATCGGCCGGCACCGGGATGGAGGGGGCGCCGTTCCCGAGTGCAGGTCCGCAGTGGCGTGCGCGAGGAGCTCCCATCCCGTCCACCGTCGACCCAGGCGAAGCCGAGCAGACGCGGCCCATGGCGTCCAGGTCGTTCGTACAGTGGCGCGCTCCACCTGGACGCCATGGACCACGCCCGCTCCACGGTGTGTGGGTCGACGGCGGACGGGATGGGAGCTGGGGAGGGTGGTGGGTAAGGATGGTGGGAAGGTGCGGCTGAGTGGGGGTGGGAGAGATGCGGTACAGCAGCGAAGTACAGCAACCACAGCAACCAACCATGGCCTTGAGCGCCCGTCAGTACCCTTCTGACAGCCTGTATGACCGTCAATGCCCGATCTCTGTAGAGCTACGGATCAGAAGGTTGCAGGTTCGAATCCTGCCGAGTGCACACAGTCCAGAGGCCCCGGAGAGATCCGGGGCCTCTGGCGTTTCGGTTCGTATGGCAACGGCTCGATGGGCGTCCCCTGAAAGCGTGTTGGTGGTGCTGATCTTCCGCCCGCTAGTCCAGCATTCCCAACTCGCTGTCAGGGCGGCAGAAAGCGCACGGTTCGATGTTGGGGTCGGTGAGGGCGGCGCGGGCCTCGTGGGCACGGATCGGGTGGGTGCTGCCCTCGATCATCGTGCAGTCGGCCGTGTGGATCACGGCGGGTTCCGGGCCGTCGGGTGTGCGCTTCTGTTGGACGGCGAAGGCTCTGGGGTGGGTGGTGCCTCGGCCGGGTGCGGAGGAAGGGGGCGTCGGCCGGCGTCGCTCAGGGGCGTCGGGGTGGGGGCGTTCGTCGGTGCCGGCGAGTGCTGCCCGTACGGCTTCGCTCTGGAGGCGTAGGTAGATTCCCACGGTCTCGTTCTCGGCGATCCGGGTTTCGAGGTAGGCCAGGATCGCCCGGAGCCGTCGGGGGTCAGGGGGTAGCGCGGCCATCGCCCGTACCGTCGCCGTGCGCGGTGGAGTTCCTCACCTCCAGCTCCGTTCCCCATGGCCCGGATTCCGGAGTTCCCACCAGGCTGCCGGTGTTCTGCCGTGCTCCTGCCAGTAGGGGTGGAAGAGGACCGCGGTCGACAGTTTGTGCAGGCGCCGGCGCAGCTCGGTTCGGCCGGGGCGCTGGGCGAGCTGGTGGTAGGTGCGGCTCCACTCCTGCTGGGCCTGGACGAGATCGTCGGGGAACGGTCGCATGGTCGGATTCAATCATGTGTTCGATTTTTTGCGCCATCGCCATCGCCATCGCCATCGCCATCGCCGTTGCCGTCGCCACCGCACCCACCGCCGGCTGCGCAGCTCAGGAAACTGAGTCTCCTCCGGCTACCGGCCTGTCCCTGTTCCGGTCCCTGTTCCGGTCCCGGTCCCGGTCCCCGGGCATCTCGGGGGGCCGGTCCGGGACGAGTTGGGTCAGGGCTTCGGTCAGGTCGTCGCAGGCGTCCTGGAGTGCCCGGAGGGTCTGGTTCCGTTCGGTGATGACCGCCGAGAGCAGGAGGGCCGTCAGGGCCACGGTGCCGTTGAAGGCCTGGAGGATGACCATCTTGGCGAGGAGGTTGTGGCCGGAGAAAGGGCCCGAGCCGACCGAGCCCGCGTAGATCGCGATGAGGGAGGCGATCAACGCGCAGGGCGCGGCGCCGATGAGCTGGAAGCGGAAGGCCGCCCAGATCAGGAAGGGGACGACGAGGAAGAGGAGGTTGACCGAGCTGCGGGTGGCCACCAGGGCGACCGTCGCCGTGCCGCCGAGCAGGAGCAGTGCCTCGGCCCAGCGCAGCATGGGCGAGCCGCGGGGCAGGCGGGCGGTGCGTGCGGCCAGCAGGAGCGGCGTGATGAAGAGGACCCCCATGGCGTCGCCCGTCCACCACACCGACCAGGTCGGCCAGAAGTCGTGGGCCGTGAGCGCTCCGGACGCCACCAGGACGCCGGTGCCGATCGTCGCGCTGAGCAGCATCCCGACCAGGGCCCCGAGGAAGACCAGGGCGAGCGCGTCCTGCAGCCGGTCGAGAGCGATGCGGAATCCCACGCGCCGCAGGAGAAGGAAGGCGCAGACCGGAGCGATCGTGTTGCTCGCGGCGATGGCGAGGACGGGGACGATCGAGGGGCCGAGCGTCACGTTCACCACGAACGCCCCGAGCGCGATGGCCGGCCACATCCGAAGGCCCCACAGCATCAGGGCGACGAGGGCGATGCCGGTGGGCGGCCAGAACGGCGTGACCTGACCGCGTACGAGCTGCTGTTCGAGACCGAGCTTGGCGCTGCCGTAGTAGGCGGCGGTCACGGCAGCGAGCTTCAGGCCGTCGGCGCCGTACCCGCCGTACTGCCGGAGCCGCGCACCGGGCGCCACGCCGGTCATCCCGGGTCGCCGCTTCCCGACCGTTCCGGGTTGCCGCTTGCCGACCGTTCCAGGCCGCCGCTTCCCGGCCGGTCCCCGAGCTCTCCGTACCGCAGGACGAGGACCGCGGCGTCGTCGTTGTGGCCGGTGAGGTCCGCCACCTTGATCACCTGTGCGGCCAGCTCGTCCGGGTCGGTGCCGCAGGCGTCGCCGACCAGATCGGCCACCCTCTTCAGCCCGTCCTCGATCGGGTAGCCGGGGCCTTCCACCACACCGTCGGTGAGGAGGACGAACGCGCCCGCTCCGGTCAGCAGCCGACGGGACGAGGGGTAGTGCTCGCCGGCGTGGATGCCGAGCGGCAGGCCGCCTTCGTTCAGGACGATCTCGCAGCGGCCGTCGGTCGTGGCCCAGACGGCCGGGACGTGTCCGGCGCGGGCGTCGCTGAGCTCCCCGGTGGCCGGGTCGAAGCGCAGGAACGAGCAGGTCACGAAGAGCTCGGAGGCCATCGCCACGAGGAGGTCGTTGGTGCGCCCGAGCACCTCCGCCGGGTCCGTGGTGGCGGTTGCGACGGCGCGCAGACAGGTCCGCACCTGCCCCATGAGCGCCGCGGCCTCGACGTCATGACCCTGGACGTCCCCGATCGCGAACCCCACCGAGCCGTCGGCCATCACGAAGCCGTCGTACCAGTCGCCGCCGATGTCCAGCCCCACCCGTGCGGGCGTGTACCGTCCGGCCGCCCGCAGATTCGGCAGGACCGGGAGCTCCGCGGCGAGGACCTGGCGCTGGAGCGCCGCGGCGAGCTCGACGCGTGCCTGCTGGAACTTGATCTGGTCCAGTATCCGGCCGGTGAGGTCCCCGAGCTTCTGCAGCAGCTCTCTGGTGGCACCGGCCGAATCGGTGTGGCGATGGGCCATGGCATCACACCCCGGGTCCGTGCGGAGCGCCGCGCCATGTGCGGCGCTTTCACGGTACCCCGGTGACGGGAGGGTCTCTCCGGGAACAGCCATGCAACGGTGTACGCCGTCCACGTGGGCGGCGCGGGGTCGGCGTGGTGAGCGGAGCGGGGGGCGGCGGCGCGGTGGCGGCGTACCTAGAACTCCGAGTCCCCGAACGCCAGTGCGTCCAGATCGCCGTCGAAGTCCTCCCCCAGGCCCGCCACGCTCAGAAACATCTGCTCCAGCGCGTCCGGCGCCGGGCCGCCCCGTACCGCGTCCGGCGTCGGCTGTACAGCCTGTTCCGTCCAGATGCACTTGCCCGTCGGCGTGTAACGCGTCCCCCACCGCTGCGACAGCGCGGTGACCAGCTGGAGCCCCCGGCCGCCCTCGTCCGTCTCCGTGGCCCGGCGTATCCGCGGCATGGTCAGGCTGCCGTCGAAGACCTCGCAGATCAGGCTCGCGCCGTGGAGGAGCCGGAGGCGCAGGGGCCCCTTGGCGTGGCGGATGACGTTGCCGACGAGTTCGCTGGCCAGGAGTTCGGTGGTGGGGGTGAGGGCCTCCAGGTCCCAGGCCGCGAGCTGCTCGCGGATCAGGCTGCGGGCCTGGCCGGCCGCCCTGGGGTCCTTGGGCAGGGGCCAGGAGGCCATGCGGGAGGCGGGCAGTGCGTGCAGGCGGGCCAGCAGGAAGGCCGCGTCGTCGGCCGCCTGGTGGTCGGCGGGCAGAAGGGCGGAGGTGACGCGCTCGCAGAGGTGTTCCAGGTCCGTCGCCGTACCGTCCGCGTGCGCGGTGCGCAGGACGTCGGCGAGTGCCGCCATGCCCTCGTCCATCTCCCGCTTGGACGACTCCACCAGGCCGTCGGTGTAGAGCACCAGCACGCTGCCCTCGGGGACCGGGATCTCCGTCGTCTCGAAGGGGGGCTCCGCCGCGCCGAGCGGCGGGTCGGCCGACAGAGGCGGGAACACCACCGTGCCGTCGGGGTGCAGCAGGGCCGGCGGCGGGTGACCCGCCCTGGATATGGAACAGACGCGGGTCGTGGAGTCGTACAGCGCGTACAGACACGTCACGTACGACTCCTCGCCCATGCCGCCGACGATGTCGTTGAGGTGGCTCATGATCTCGTCGGGCGGCAGTTCGAGGTCGGCCAGGGTGTGGACGGCCGTGCGCAGCCGGCCCATCGTCGCCGCCTCGGGCAGGCCGTGGCCCATGACGTCGCCGACGACCAGGGCGACCTGCCCGCCGGACAGCGGGATGATGTCGTACCAGTCGCCGCCCACGTCCATGCCCTGGCCGGCCGGGAGATAGCGGGCGGCGGCCGTGCAGGCGGGGAGGGCGGGCAGGTCGCGGGGGAGCAGGCTGCGCTGGAGTTCGCGGGACCGGGTGTGCTCGGCGTCGAAGAGGCGGGCCCGCTCCAGGGCCTGGGCGACCAGGGCGCTGGTGGTGGTGAGGAGGGTGCGCTCCTCGTCGGTGAGGCGGCGCGGGTGGTCGAAGGTGACCGCGCAGATGCCGAAGGTGTGCCCCGAGGCGGTCAGCGGGAGCAGCGCCCAGGCCTGCTTGCCGGCGCGGGCGGGCAGGTCGGCCAGCTCGGGGTAGCGGGTGGCGAACTCCCGCGGGGAGGACAGGAACAGCGGCGTGCCCGCGATGATCGCGTCCCACAGCGGGCTTGGTTCCGTACGTTCGCGGCCGTCGAGGAGGGCGAGGATGTCCTCCGGGTAGCCGACGGACCCGACGGTGTGCAGCCGGTCGCCCTCGACGGCCTGCACCACCAGACCGGTCGCCTCGAACGGCGGCAGCACCCGGCGCGCGACCGCGTCCACCACGTCCTTCGACGTCGTCGCCTTGGCGAGCGCGGCCGTCAACTCCGCTATCCGTGCGGCCCGTTCGGTCGCGGCGCGCTCGGCGGACCTGCGTTCCTCCTGCAGCCGCCGCTTCTCGGTGACGTCGGTGAAGTAGATGGTGCGGCCGTCGGGGCCCGGGACGAACCGGAGGTGGCACAGGCGGCCGTTCGGCAGCCGTACGTCGAAGCTGACGGACTTCTCCGCGGCGGCGGCCTGCCGGCAGCGGATCTCCAGGCCGGGTACCTGCTCGGCGGCGGGCAGGTCCCACAGCAGGCGGCCGATCAGCTCCTCCTCGGAGAAGCCGAGGGTGCGTTCGGCCTCCAGGTTGGCGAAGGTGATCCGCCAGTCGTCGTCCATCGCGAGGAAGCCGTCGCTCATGTGCCGCAGGGCCCGGCTCAGCGCGTCACGGGCGGAGCGCGGCTCGTTGCTGTCCCAGCCGACGCCGATCATCCGGTGGGGCTCGCCGTTGTCGTCGTACGTCGCCCTGCCGCGGGCCTGCGTCCAGCCCCAGCTGCCGTCCAGTTTGCGCACCCGGTACTCGGCCTCGAACACGCCGTGCTCCAGGATCGCCCGGTCCACCAGCGCCAGCGTCGGAGCCAGGTCGTCGGGGTGGACGCACCTCATCCAGTTCTCGACCAGCCCGATGTAGTCCTCCGGCCGGGTGCCGTACAGCTCCAGCGCCGCCTCGTCCCAGAGCAGCTCGCCGGTCTGGATGTTCCAGTCCCAGGAGCCGACGCTGACCTCCTTCAGCGCCTGGCGCAGGCGTTCGCCGCTCTGCTCCGGCTGCACGGGCCGGGAGGGGCCGGCCGTCGGCGGTGCCTGGATCATGCGTTCCTCGGTCCAGGCGACGACGGAGCGCAGGAACTCCCAGTGCTCGGGGCCCGGTTCGCCCTGGTCGCCCATCAGGACACTGAGGGCGCCGGTGCTGCGCCGGCCCCGGTACATCGGCAGGGCGGCCAGGCCGGTGCCGGGCCAGGCGGCGGTCGGGAAGACAGCGGTGGCGGATGCGGTGGCGGATGCGGTGGGGCGGGGCGGGGAGCCGGTTGGGGAGGCGGCCGGGGAGCCGCCGAGCATGGAGCCGGTTGGGGAGCCGCCGAGCGTGGAGCTGGTCGGGGAGCCGACCATGGGGCCGGTCGAGGGGCCGGTCGATGAGCCCGTCAGGTCGCCGGTCGCGGAGTGGACCGTAGAACCGGTCGCGGAGTGGACCGTGGAACCGGTCGAGGAATGGGCCGGAGAGCCGACCGAGGGGCAGATCGGAGAACCGGACGCGGGGTGGATCGGAGAGCCGGACGCGGGGCGGGCCGGAAAGCCGGTCGAGGAGCGGGCCGAAGACCCGGTGGAGGAGCGGGCCGGAGAGCCGGCCGAGGGGCGGACCGGAGAGCCGGACGGGGAACCGTCCGCCTCGGCCGTGCCCCACGGGACCCAGACCCCGCCCCCCTCATGCAGCGCACGGGCCGGGGCCAGCGGCCCCTCCTGGTCGATGATCTCCCAGGCGCGGGTGAGGCCGGGCGGGAGACCGGCCGTCGACACCAGGCGCAGCGCGGACATCGGGCCACGGAGATGGATCATGCCGCCCAGCGCGCCCAGCTCGCCCACCGCGTGCTGCAGGGCCAGCCGGAAGACCTCGCTTTCCGCGACACCGGGGGCCACCGTGCCGAGCAGGGTCAGCCGAGCGTTCATGACGTGGACCCTACCGTTCCGCACTCAACCGAATCGATCGTTCGCAAGATCCTCACGCCCCGCACGCGGTCGGTCGACACGACGTCAACAGCCCATATCTAACGTTGAGTTGATGTACACGGCTTAGCATCACCCGGGATCCCCCGACCCGCTGAGGAGTGTCATGGACATCGGCGTATTCATCCCCATCGGCAACAACGGCTGGCTCATATCGAAGAGTTCGCCCCAGTACCTGCCCACGTTCGAGCTGAACAAGGCCATCGTGCAGAAAGCCGAGGAGCACGGGCTCGACTTCGCGCTGTCGATGATCAAGCTCAAGGGGTTCGGCGGCGACACCGAGTTCTGGGACCACTGCCTGGAGTCGTTCACGTTGATGGCGGGCCTGGCCGCGGTCACGGAGCGGATCAAGCTGTACGCCTCCACGCCGATCCTCGTCCTGCCCCCGGCGATCGTCGCCCGTATGGCCACGACGGTCGACTCGATCGCCCCCGGCCGCTTCGGCATCAACATCGTCACCGGCTGGGCGCCCGGCGAGTACTCCCAGATGGGCCTGTGGCCCGGCGACGAGCACTTCGGGAACCGCTACGACCGCGCCGTCGAGTACGTCACCGTGATGAAGGAGCTGTGGCGCGAGGGCGTCAGCAACTTCAAGGGCGAGTTCTACGAGATGGACGACTGCGTGCTGTCGCCGCGCCCGGCGGACGGGCACATCGACATCGTTGCAGCGGGCCAGAGCAACACCGGCATGCGGTTCGCCGCCGAGCACGCCGACTACAACTTCATCCTCGGCAGCGGCGTCAACACCCCGCTCGCGTTCGCCGACACCACGGCCACGCTCGTGGACGCGGCGCGCGAGACCGGCCGGGACGTCGGCGCGCTCTCCCTCTTCATGGTCATCGCGGACGAGACCGACGAGACCGCGCAGGCCAAGTGGCAGGACTACCACGACAACGCCGACCGCGCCGCACTGGCGTACATGGCGGGCGAATCGGCCTCGGACATCACCGCCGACGACTCCTCGACCGCCCGCACCATCGTGCTGCCCGAGGGCGCGGTGAACTTCAACATGGGCACGCTCGTGGGGTCGTACGAGACCGTCGCGAGGATGCTCGACGAGGTGGCGGAGGTCAACGGCACCAAGGGGATCATGCTGGTCTTCGACGACTTCCTGGACGGCATCGAGAACTTCGGCACGCGGATCCAGCCGCTGATGAAGAGCCGCCGGGCGTGACCGGTTCCGGGCGGCGGGCCGCGCGTGAGGAGGCGCGGGAGGAGTCCCAGGAGAGGTCCCAGGAGGAGTCCCAGGAGGACGACTACGAGCGGGCCGGCTTGGGCGGGCACCTCTCCCCCGGCACCTCCCCGGCCCTGCTCCTGGTGGACCCGGCGCGCGCGTACGTGGACCCCGAATGCCCTCTCTACGCCGGGGTCGAACCGGCCGTGGACGCGATGAGGGCGCTGCTGGCGGGCGCCCGGCGCGCGCGGATTCCCGTGGTCGTCACGCGTGTGCGGTTCCGGTTCGACGGCAGCGACGGCGGTGTCTTCTTCCGCAAGGTGCCGACGCTACGGGTCTTCGCCGAGGGCAGCCCGTACGGCGACTTCATCGACGGACTCACCCCCACGCCGGCCGAGTTGACGGTGACCAAGCAATACCCCAGCGCCTTCTTCGGCACCGCACTGGCGGCCTATCTCACCGCCCACCGCATCGACACCCTCCTCATCGGCGGCCTGACCACGAGCGGTTGCGTACGGGCCACCGCCCTGGACGCCATGCAGCACGGGTTCGTCCCGATCGTCGTGGAGGAGGCGGTCGGCGACCGGGACCCGGACATACACGCGGCGAACCTCTTCGACATCCGGCACAAGATCGGTGAGGTGTGGCCGACGGAGCGGGTCACCGAGTACCTGGAGGCGGCAGGGGGTGAACGGCGGTGAGAACGCAGCTATGCGATGGACGGGGTCATCGGGGAGTACGCGGGGCGGTGGGGGCCGGTGGTGAGGGCGTTGGGGGAGAGGGCCTTGACGGAGAGTGCCTTGACGGAGAGGGCGTTGAGGGAGAGGTCGTTGACGGACAGGGCACCGAGGGACTGAGCCGGGATCATCCGAGCAGGGCCGGCCTGAGCCGAGGCGGTCCGGGCCAAGGCCGTCCGGGCCGAGGCAGCCCGAGCCGGAGCCGCCTGCTTCCTCCGCTCGGCGAACACGAACAGCCGCAGCACCAGGAACCGGCCGATGCCGGCCAGCCCGGAGGCGGTGAGGTAGACGGCCTGCTCCCGGAGCAGCGTGGGAGAGGGCTGGACCGCGTGGAGTACGAGCATCGCGGCGGTCGTGGCCAGATAGGCGGCGACGGCCGACCCGGAGGCCTGCAGGTGTTGCCGCAGCCCCGGGCGGCGTCCGGTGCCGAAGGTGAACACGGCGTGCAGCTCGGTGCACAGGAGGGTGGAGGCGACGGTGATCAGGGCGTTCGCGAGTGCCCAGGGCATCGCCGTGGCCAACAGCGGCACGGCGGCGCTGGAGAGGAGCCCGACACCGCCGCCGCACACGACGAAACGGACGAAGGAGGAGAGGGGGCCGGGCTTGGAGGGGGCAGGCTTCGAGGGGCCGGGCTTCGAGGGGCCGGGTTTCGAGGTGCTGGGTACCGACGGGCTCGGCACCCAGCTTGCCGCCGACGGGCTCGGCATCGACCGGCTCGGTATCGACGGGCGCTGCGACATCGACGGGCGCTGCGACATCGACGGGCGCTGCGACTCCATGACGGTTTCCTTCCGGGCGGGCCTGTCCTCTGAGGGACTCAGCTCATCCCGGCGCGGCTTCAGCGGTGCCTCAGTCGGGCTTCAGCCGGTATCAACCGGGCTTCAGCCCGAGTCGACCGGTTTCAGCCGGGATCAACCGAGGTCCACGATTCCGTTGTCCGCCCGCGAAAACGATGGAGTGCTCTACCGGACCGATGGTGGGGCAGGCTCCACCATGCGAGGTCGGGTGCGCCTCCCGACCGGCGGCCCGATCAGACCTGCCGTCAGCCCTTGTCCTGGCCGCGGAGTTCGTCGATGTAGTCCTGTGCGAGGCCCGTCGTGCGGGTGAACCAGTCCGTGAGTACGGC
This sequence comes from Streptomyces sp. V4I8, assembly GCF_041261225.1. Taxonomy (GTDB): domain Bacteria; phylum Actinomycetota; class Actinomycetes; order Streptomycetales; family Streptomycetaceae; genus Streptomyces. The sequence continues at coordinate 5,113,356 of NZ_JBGCCN010000001.1, read as the reverse complement.
GATCTCGTCGGCGGAGTAGTCGGCGAAGAGGTCGATCAGACGGGCGTAGTAGGGGCCGTAGAGGGCCTCGACCCGGGTGACCGCGGAGGGGACGGCGGCCACGCGGACGCGGCGCCGGTCGGCCGGGTCGGGGCGGCGGGTGACGAAGCCGGCGCGTTCCAGGCGGTTGAGGATGCCGGTCATCGCGCCGGTGGTGACGTGGGCGTGTTCCGCGAGGTCGCCCGCCGTGAGGAGGTTCTCGCCGGCCTTCAGGACGCAGCCGAAGCAGAGCAGGTCGGTGATGTTCAGGCCCAGCCGCTGGGCCATCTCCTGCTGGCCGAGCAGGTGGGCCGCGATGAGGGAGTCCATCGCGTCCAGCGCCTGGGCCGGGGTGGCGGTGGGACGCGGCTTGGCTTGCATCTTTTCGGATTGCCTTAGCTCGTGAGAGATTTAGTCGCTAAACTTCTTACATTGTGAGGGATCCCGGGAGAGGGAGCAGGCACATGAGCCAGTATGACGAGGGACATACGGTCGCAGGATGGACCGGAACCGCGATCGCGACGATCGGTTCCGCCGTCGTGGGGGCGGGGATATGCATGGTCTCGGCCGTGCTGATCACAGGCGGGCTGGGCATCGTGGCGGTGAGCGTGCTCATCACCTGGGGCCTGCACCTTTCCGGCTGGGGCAAGCCGCCGGGTGTACGGCCTCGGGGCCAGTGGCGGATGGGGACGCGCGACCTGAGCGCGCGGGACGGGCATGCGGAGTGCTGGTCGTGCCGGCTGGCGGGACGGGGACGGCGTGCGGCGGCGAGGGCGACGGAGGCCGTGCCGGTCGTCGTCACCGGGGAGCAGGAGCCGGCGGTCGCCGAAGCGCGTTGAGACGGGACGGGCGTTGTCAGTGCCTGCCTCTAGGCTCGAAGAGCGATGGCACAGGCGTGGAGATGCTCGGGTCTGCGATGGTCGGCGGACGGCCCTGAGCTGGCATGGGACGGCGGCCGGCGCTCCGCGCTGACCTGGGGGAAACGGGTGGCCTTCGGGGTCGCGGAAGGGGGCGTGCGGACATGCCTGGGAGCGCGGGGGCATGCCTGTCCGGTGCGGGCGATCGTGCCCGGGCGGAGTACGGGGGCGCGCTGCGAGGAGTGCGCGCGGCTGGACCGGGCGCACTCGGTGGCCGCCGACACGATCGCGGACGATCCGCGCCCGTACCACGTATATCTGGCCTGGTTCGGCCCCGGCATGACCAAGGTCGGCATCACCGCCCTTGAGCGCGGCTCGGCACGGCTGCTGGAGCAGGGGGCGATCTGCTTCAGCTGGCTCGGCGTCGGCCCGCTGATGGCGGCCCGGCGCACCGAAGAACTGCTGCGGGCCGCACTCCGGGTGCCGGACCGCCTCCCGTACGCCGCCAAGCGGGCCGTACGTTCCGCGCTGCCGGCGTCGGCGGCGGAGCGGGCGGCCGAGGTGGCGGACCTGCACACCCGCGCCGTCGCCCTCCCCGCCTGGCCGGAGTCACTCGACCGTGAGCCCTGCCAACCTGTCGATCACGCCGGGGTGTTCGGGCTAGCCGATCTCCCTGCCGCTGTCGGAGAGGTGACCGAGCTTGTCGCGGGCGGGGTGGTGAGCGGGCGGTTGGTGGCGGCTGCGGGGCCGGATCTGCATGTGGAGACGGGCGGTGGGGTGGTTGTCGTCGATACGCGGCTGATGCGGGGGTGGGAGCTGATTCCGGCCGTCGGTGACGAACTCTCGCTGCCTCTGCGGGCGTTCAGGGAGGACGTGAGCGTGCAGGACGGGTTGTTCTGACCGGCGCCAGCAGGTGACTGCCTCGCCCTCGTCGGCCTGGTAGCGGCAGGCGGCCGAGGTGCTCATAGACCGCCGGCAGCGGGGACGGTAAAGAGTTGGATCCCTCCCGGATCCCTTTCGGCAAGGAACCTGGACGCCGCGTGGTGCGGGAGCCGACCGTAGGTGACATGAGTGATCACCGCATAGCACCTGTCGTTCCTGTCCCCGTCTCCGTCCCCGTCCCCGCTCACGAACCTCCGTACTACGCCGTCGTGTTCACCTCCGTACGCACCGACGGGGAGGGCGGATACGGCGCGACCGCCCAGCGCATGGGCGAGCTCGTCAAGGAGATCCCCGGGTTCCTCGGCGAGGACTCCGCCCGCGCCCCCGGCGGTCTCTCGATCACCGTCGCTTACTTCAGGGACCTCGCCGGCATCGAGCAGTGGCGCGATCATGCGGAGCATCGTGCGGCCAAGGCGCACGGGCGTGCGCACTGGTATGAGCGGTACGCGCTGCATATCGCCAGGGTCGAGCACAGCAGTGGGTTTGAGCGGGAGGCTGCTTCGGACCGGCCAGTCGGGTGAGGCGCGGCCCTCGCCGCACAGTGCTTCAGCCGTGCTGTGAGACCAGGTGAAGGAAGGCTGTCCAGGTCCCGGGCCTGAGTCGGAGTGCTGGTCCGTCGGCGTCCTTGGAGTCTCGGACGGCGACGGTGCCGGCTATGTTGCGGGCGACTTCGATGCACTCGCCGTTGCCGCTGCTGTAACTGGACTTCACGAACTCGGAGTACGGCACGGTTCACAATCCTGCAGGAAGGCCGTCCAGGCTCCCGGCGTTATTCGGAGTATCGCCCGGTCTGTGTCCTTGGAGTCGCGGAGGGCGATGGTGCCGGGGATGTTGCGGGCGACTTCGACGCATTCCTGGCCGGCGTTGCCGCCGCTGTAGCTGGACTTGACGAACTCGTATGCGGGCATGCCGACTACATCTCCTTCAGGATCCCGTCGATCAATCTGACCGAGTTGCGCTGTGCGAGGCTCAGCCGCGTGAGGCGCTCGAAGAGCCCGTTGTGGTGGTCGGCATCAGTATTGCTCTCCAACCAGAGGGTCGACGAGGCGGTATCCACGTGGACTACGTCCAGCGCGCCGGGCTCGGTGAACGACACGATGGTGAAGGCGCTGGTCATGCCTGGATGGGCACCTGCGAGATAAGGAAGCACCTGTAGCTTCACATTCGGACGCCGCGCCAAGCCCAGCAGGTGCTCCAATTGGGCCCGCATGACGTCCCGCCCACCGACCAGCTGCCGCAGGGCTGCCTCGTGGACGACTGCCCAGAGCTCCAGAGGACTCTCGCCGTCCAGCCGAGCCTGCCTGGCCATCCGGGACTCGACGAACGGCTCGATCTCGTCCGGGTCCTCCCAGTGACCGTTGCCGACCGCAAGCGCTCGCGCATAGTCCGGCGTCTGCAACAAACCTGGGACGATGGCCAGTTGCCAGGTGCGGATGTTGGTCGCGATTTCTTCGAGTGCCACGTACTCGACCATCGACTGCAACTGTGGGTACTGGTTCCACCAGCCGTGCGCCTTGCGTCGCTCACGGTCCGCCTTCGCGAGCGCCAGCAGTTTTCCGATCACGACCTCGTCGTTCTGGCCGTACAGATGACACAGAGCCCGGACGTCGGGATCGCGCATCGGCACTTGCCCGCGCTCGATCTTCGCCACCTTCGTGACGGATGCGGTCAGCGCCTCGGCTGCCTGCATCTGACGTAGACCGCAGGACTCCCGCATGTGCAGCAGCTCGCCACCGAGTCTGCGTCCGAGCACAGTCGTGATGGTTCGTCCGCGGTCAGGGTTGTTCCCCATGCAGCGATCCCCCTTGATGAGTCGACTCAGTCTGTAGTCCCCTGCGAGCAACTCACAAACTCGGCAGGAAATTTTCTGCCGACGTTCGATTGCTGCCACATCGGCTATGCGCCTACCGTAGGTACTCAATCACCCACTAAGCGACACCAGTTGGCGGAAGTGCACCGTGCTGCCCGCACGGCGAAGCCACCCCAACCACCAGCCCACCGGAGGAACCGCATGACCGACTCCTGCCCTCCCGGAATCCCCACCCTCAAGGTCAAGTCCTACGACCGCTACGACACCGTCAGCTACACCCCGTACCCCCGCAACATCCCCCTCGCCCGCCGACACGTCGTCCAACTCGCCGTCGACTGGGGTCATCCCGGCGTCGCCGATGACGCGGCGCTACTGGCAAGCGAGTTGTGCACGAACGCCTTACTGCACGGCTGCCTGCGGGATCGCCTGTTCCGTGTTGAGACGTCCCTCACCGGCAAGGCGCTCCGAGTCGCCGTCAGCGACCCGAGAGGCGAACGGCTCCCGGCCACCCGTACCGCCGACCCCGGTGACCAGTTCGGCCGCGGTCTCCTCCTCGTCCGTACGTACGCCGATCGATGGGCGGTCGAGAAGCTCACCGTGGGCAAGACCGTCTGGGCGGAAGTCGACATCCCTAGGAGCTTCGATGCGTAGCGTGCTCAGCCGGCTCAGAAGATGCCGTAGCGGTACCTTGGCCGCACGGCGGAAGGGGACGCGGATGGCAGGCGAGTGGCGGGACGCGGTGGAGGAAGCCCGGGAGGCCACCGGGTTCACGGGCGATGTCCTCCAGCGCACGATCGATGGCATCGGGGCGGCGCTGCGGCTCGATCACCGCGCCGACTTCTATGCGGAGCTGGGCGCCCTGGCGGACTCCGGCGGTTTCGAGGCGTTCCTCAACCACTGGTGGACGCAGGCACTGGCCGACGCCGCCCCTGACACGGAGGCGCGCGAGCAGGCGATCGACTTCGCCGATGTGGCCGTGTCCCTCTTCGCGCGTGCCGTCGGCGGTCCGAAGTCCGGCCAGTCCGAGATCGACGCCATCGTCGCCGGGATCGAGGCCCGTTGAGTTACACGATCATCTGGGAATGGACGGCTTCCGAAGGCCTCAAACGGCTCCGGGCCCGTGACGGCGACGCGGTGAAGCCCTTCGTGAAGGCGATCAACACCCTCGCCCACAACCCCGAACCCGGCACAAGCAGCAAGCTCGGCACCACCAACCTGAGGCGGCTGCGGGTCGGTGTGTACAGAGCAACCTACGAGATCGACGGTGGCAGCATCGCCATCAAGATCCTCATGGTGGGCAGTACGGCCGCCTGACAGCCCGACTGGCTGACCGCCGACCCGTCTGACCAGGGGAGCGCTGAGGTGCCGTCCGGGACCGGTGGCATCGAAGGCCCAGTACTTCCCGGTACATCCCAAGAGCTGCCTGAGAGCCTCCTGTGCGTTTCTTAGGGAATTCACAGGTTCTCGTGTTTGTAGCGAATGGTGATCTTGGGGTGGCGGGCTCTACGCCGCGGCTGCTTCCCAGGCGCGGATGACCGCGGCGATTTCATCGGGACCGGGTTGACCTGCAGGGTTGTGAATATGGCGGGCGGCGATGATCGTCCGGCGAAGCTTGATCACCATGTCGCTGAACGCCGGGGTCGCCTTCGTCGCGTACCAGGGCTGTCGTGCGCGCCGGTCGGCGATGTCGGCGGGGTGGTGCCCGTGGGCGGCGTACCAGAGGACGACGATGGTGTAGACGGCCAGGCCGAAGGGGACGGTGCGCTCCACCGCGCGCCGGGTGCGGTTGCGGGCCTGGCCGACGCCGAGATCCTGGCGCATGTGCTCGAAGATCGATTCGATCGGCCAGCGCGTGCCGTACCGTTCAATGAGGTCGTCGGCGGGACTGACCAGGTCGGTGCTGATCAGAGCGAGGTCGTACGGGCGGGTCGAGTTCAGGTCGCGGATCAGGACGAGGCGGACCGGGAGGTCCTTGAAGGCTCCGTACCACAGGCATTCCCTCTCGGTGATCCACACGAACTCCATGCGCCCGTAACGCTCCACGACGGCAAGGCGCCATGTCGCCGTCTGGGCAATCGCGGTCAGTGAGCCCAGCGCCCTGCCCTTCTTGCGGGGCCGTCCCCGCTTGTTGGTCTTGGGCGGGGGTCGGCGCGGACAGGGCGGCGTTGCGCGGGAGTCGGGTGGTGAAGGTGACCGACGGGGGCAGGTCGGCGACCTTGCCGGAGTGGTAGGCAGCGTCGCCGGTGACGTGGAGAGTGCGGCCGGGGAAGAGCGCGGCCAGGTCGTGGACCATCTCCAGGGCCAGGTCGGTGCGGGAGGCGGTGGCCTTGCCCCGCCACAGCCGGGCGGCCACCGGCACAGCGACCGGCTTGGCGAGGAAGGGCAGGCGGACCACGACCGCGCAGATGACCCAGGTGTTGCCGAACCCGAGCTTGTCCTTGCCCCGCCCGGAGCCGTCATGCGCCCACAGCGCCCCGAAGACCTTCCTGCCGACCCGGTGCAGCAGGGTGTCGTCGACGACAGCCAGGATCGGCGCGTCCGCTGGGAGCAGGGCTTCGACCACGGCTCGGGCCAGGCGCAGGCCGAGCTGGTCGGGATCCCACGAGGCCTCAGAGAAGAAGGCGTGGGCCCTGCGGTGCGGCCACAGCCGCGACAGTCCCGCCCCCGTCAGCATCCCGGTGACCGTACGCCGCCCCGTCTGCGCGGCCATCCCGGCCACCAGATGGCAGAACGTCTCGAACGAATGCTTCGTGAAACACGGACGAGTGACCTGCAGAACAAGCAGCAACGACGCCGGTAACGTCATCCCCGGAACCATCAGCGGCAACTTCCTCGCTTCGAGGCGGTTGGATCAACACCGCTGATGGTTCTTCACGTTCAGCCTGACGTTCCGCAAGCCACTCAGCGGGCTCACCCGAACAGGGAAGCCACTATCTGTTCAAGATCACGATTCTCCGCAAAGTCGAGACAGGTTTCAGAAAGCGTGTTCTCAGAGGACCCCGACATCGTGTTCACCATGACCACGACCTCGCCCCAGGGGCGCACCGAACTGCTGAGGCCGGACGGGAGCCCCGTCCGAGTGCTTGTGGTGGACGACGAGCTGTCGATCACCGAACTTCTGTCCATGGCCCTGCGCTATGAGGGCTGGCAGATCCGGAGTGCCGGTGACGGCACCGGTGCGGTGCAGACCGCGCGTGAGTTCCGGCCCGACGCCGTCGTCCTGGACATGATGCTGCCGGACATGGACGGGCTGACCGTCCTCGGGCGGCTGCGGCGGGATCTGCCGGACGTGCCGGTGCTGTTCCTGACGGCCAAGGACGCGGTCGAGGACCGTATCGCCGGGCTCACCGCCGGTGGGGACGACTACGTCACCAAGCCGTTCAGCCTGGAAGAGGTCGTCGCCCGGCTGCGGGGGCTCATCCGGCGGTCCGGGGCCGCTGACCGGCGGTCCGACTCCGTGCTGGTCGTCGGGGACCTCACCCTCGACGAGGACAGCCACGAAGTGTCGCGGGCCGGGGAGAACATCCATCTCACCGCCACCGAGTTCGAGCTGCTGCGGTTCCTCATGCGTAATCCGCGGCGTGTGCTCAGCAAGGCCCAGATACTCGACCGCGTGTGGTCGTACGACTTCGGCGGGCAGGCCAACGTCGTCGAGCTCTACATCTCCTACCTGCGCCGGAAGATCGACGCCGGTCGCGAGCCGATGATCCACACCCGGCGTGGTGCCGGTTACCTGATCAAGCCCGCCGCGTCATGAGCGGGCGACGACGACCGCGTACGCAGAAGAGACGAGCGGGTCAGCCGCGCACCCTGCGGGCGCGGCTCGTCGTCGCGTCGGTCGTACTGATCGCCGTGGTCGCGGCGGTGATCGGCACGGTGACCACGCTCGCCCTGCGGTCTCATCTGTACGAGCAGCTGGACGACCGACTGCGCGAGGTCAGCGGACGGGCCGCAGGCTTCGCGCCCCCTGGTGCCGACCTCGACAAGAAGGACACGGACGACAAGCCCGCCCAGACCTTCACCCTCGATCAGTTCGTCACGCGCGGACCCGATTCGAAGAACATGGTCGCCGCCAAGGTCCAGAACGGCCTCATCACCGAGGCCAAGGTCGGCAAGGAGTCGGCCGACAGCGCCGACTTCAGCGGCATGGACCCCGTCGACCTCAACGAGGCCCAGATCAGCGCGCTCAACTCCGTCTCCCAGGACGGCGACGAGCACACGACCGAGCTCCCGGGCCTCGGTGACTACCGCGTCACGTACCGGACCGGCCACAACGGCAGCTACTACGTCGCGATCCCGACCGCGGATGCCGACAAGACGCTCAGCACCCTCGTCCTCATCGAAGCCAGCGTCACCGCCGCCGCCCTGGTCGCCGCCGGCATCGCGGGCACCATCATCGTCGGCGTAGCCACGCGCCCCCTCCGCCGAGTCGCCACCACCGCCACCCGGGTCTCCGAACTCCCCCTCCACACCGGCGAGGTCAACCTCAGCGAACGCGTCCCCGAGTCCGAGACCGACCCGCACACCGAGGTCGGCCAGGTCGGTGCCGCGCTGAACCGGATGCTCGACCATGTCCACGCCGCCCTGCACTCCCGCCAGCAGAGCGAGATGCGGGTACGGCAGTTCGTGGCCGACGCCAGCCATGAGCTGCGCACGCCCCTCGCCTCCATCCGCGGGTACGCCGAGCTGACCAGACGCGGCAGAGAAGACGTCGGGCCGGACACCCGGCACGCCCTCGGCCGTATCGAGTCCGAGGCCGGCCGGATGACGCTGCTGGTCGAAGACCTGCTGCTGCTCGCCCGGTTGGACGCCGGACGGCCCCTCCAGTTCGAGCAGACCGACCTCGTCCCGCTCGTCGTCGACACGATCAGCGACGCCCGCGCGGCCGGCATGGACCACAACTGGCGGCTCGACCTGCCCGACGAGCCCGCGCTCGTGTCGGCGGACGCGGCCCGGCTGCAGCAGGTCCTCGTCAACCTGCTCGGCAACGCCCGCAACCACACCCCACCCGGTACGACGGTCACTGCCCGTGTTCAGCGGCGGGGCCCCTGGATGTGCGTGGACGTGGAGGACAACGGGCAGGGCATCCCGGCCGATCTGCTCCCGCACGTCTTCGAACGGTTCGCGCGCGGCGACTCCTCGCGCTCCCGTGCCTCCGGCTCGACCGGCCTCGGCCTGGCCATCGTGGAGGCCGTGGCGACCGCGCACGGCGGTGCCGTGACCGTCGACAGCGTGCCCGGACGCACCGTTTTCACGGTGCATCTGCCGGCGCTGCCCGCGCAGCCGAGCCCCGAAATGAGCTGGCAACAGCACTCACAGGCACAGCACAGCGTCACCACATGGGCGGAACAGGGCGCCTGACGAAAGTCGGTCTCATGCGAACCGACTCTTCTCCCGGCACCCTGCCGGCGCGGGAGCACCTCCCGGCCGGCGACGCCGGTACGCCTGTCCTGGACGTAGTGATCCCCGTCTACAACGAGGAGAAGGACCTCCAGCCGTGTGTGCTGAGACTGCATGATCACCTCAAGCGCACCTTCCCGTACGCGTTCCGCATCACGATCGCGGACAACGCGTCGACGGACACCACCCCCCAGGTGTCGCAGCGGCTGGAGGCGGAGCTTCCGGAGGTCAAGTCCTTCCGGCTGGAGCAGAAGGGCCGCGGCCGGGCGCTGCGGACCGTCTGGTCCGCCTCGGACGCCCCGATCCTCGCCTACATGGACGTGGACCTGTCCACCGACCTCAACGCCCTGCTCCCGCTGGTGGCGCCCCTGATCTCCGGTCACTCGGACCTGGCGATCGGCTCCCGGCTGGCCCGTAGCTCGCGGGTGGTGCGCGGGCCCAAGCGGGAGTTCATCAGCCGGGCCTACAACCTCATCCTGCGCGGCTCGCTCCAGGCCCGCTTCTCGGACGCGCAGTGCGGTTTCAAGGCCATACGGCGAGATGTCGCGCAGGTGCTGCTGCCGCTGGTCGAGGACACCGGATGGTTCTTCGACACGGAGATGCTGGTGCTCGCCGAGCGCGCGGGGCTGCGGATCCACGAGGTGCCGGTCGACTGGGTCGACGACCCCGACTCCACGGTCCACATCGTGAAGACGGCGACCGACGACCTCAAGGGCGTGTGGCGGGTCGGCAGGGCCCTGGCCACCGGCTCGCTGCCGCTGGACCGGCTCACCCGCCCCTTCGGCGACGACCCCCGCGACCGCGAGATCCAGGACGTACCCAAGGGCCTGGCCCGCCAGCTCGTCGGCTTCTGCGTCGTCGGCGCCCTCTCCACCCTCTTCTACCTCCTCCTCTACAGCGGCTTCCGCGTCTTCACCGGTTCGCAGATCGCCAACGCGCTCGCCCTCCTGGTCTCCGCGATCGCCAACACGGCGGCCAACCGGCGCCTCACCTTCGGAGTGCGCGGCCCCGGCGGCGCCGTACGGCACCAGGCGCAGGGCCTGGTCGTCTTCGGCATCGGCCTCGCCCTGACCAGCGGTTCGCTCGCCGCCCTCAACGCGGCCAGCAGCGACCCCGCGCACTCCACCGAACTCGCGGTCCTCATCGCCGCCAACCTCGCGGCGACGGTCCTGCGCTTCCTGCTCTTCCGGGCCTGGGTGTTCCCGGACCGCGGCGACACCGACTCGACGGTCGTCGTCTCCCACCTGCCGGTCCCCACCCCGTCCTCGCCGACCTACTCCATGGCCGGCCAACCCGCCGCCCCGTACGGCCCGCTTCCGCAACGCCCGCTCCCGCAACACCCGGCGGCGCAGCGCCCGATGGCGCAGAGCGCGCCCCGCCCCACGTACGACACCGCACAGTTCCGCGCCGGTGAAGCCGCGGACGGCACCTGGCGGGACCACACCGTGCAACTCCAGCCGGTGCGCCCGCACGACACCGACCCGAGGGACTCCCGATGACCATCCACTACGACCGGACGACGACGCCCGACAGAGACACGAGCCCCGAGACCTGGGGACCGCCCCCGCACCCCCCGCACCCCACGGACCGCACGGATCCCACGGACCCCACGGACTCCACCCACTCCACGCCCGCCACCCCGGCCCCCGACGCCGGTGAACCCAAGCAGCCTTTCGTACGGCGACTGTGGCGCGGCCGGCCCGAGGACCCGCGCTGGGCCCGCCCGGCCTTCTTCGGCCTCCTCCTCGCCACCCTCGTCCTCCACCTCTACAACCTGAGCGCCTCGGGCTACGCCAACTCCTTCTACTCGGCGGCCGTTCAGGCCGGCAGCCAGTCCTGGAAGGCCTTCTTCTTCGGCTCGCTGGACGCGGCCAACGCCATCACCGTCGACAAACCCCCGGCCTCCCTGTGGCCGATGGCCCTGTCGGTGCGCCTCTTCGGCCTGCACTCCTGGGCGATCCTCCTCCCCGAGGTCCTCATGGGCGTCGGCACGGTCGCCGTGGTCTACGCGGCCGTACGCCGCCGGTTCAGCCCCGCGGCCGGTCTGATCTCGGGGGCGGTGCTCGCGCTCACCCCCGTCGCGGCGCTGATGTTCCGGTTCAACAACCCGGACGCGATGCTGGCCCTGCTGATGGCCGTGGCCTGCTACTTCGTCATCCGCGCCCTGGAGGACGGCCGTACCAGGTGGCTGCTGTGGGCCGGCGCCGCGATCGGCTTCGCGTTCCTCGCCAAGACCCTCCAGGCCTTCCTGATCCTGCCGCCGCTCGCCCTCGTCTACGGCGTCTGCGCCCCGGTGTCGGTGAAGAAGCGGATCGGTCAGCTGGCCGGGGGCCTCGCCGCGATCGTCGTCTCCGGCGGCTGGTGGGTCGCCATCGTCGAGCTGTGGCCCGCCTCCTCCCGCCCGTACATCGGCGGCTCGCAGAACAACTCCTTCCTGGAGCTGACCTTCGGCTACAACGGCCTCGGCCGGCTCAACGGCGAGGAGACCGGCAGCGTCGGCGGCGGTGGCGGCGGCACCGGCGGCGGCAACTGGGGCGAGACCGGCTGGGACCGCCTGTTCAGCTCCTCCATCGGCGGCCAGATCTCCTGGCTGATCCCGGCCGCGCTGATCCTGCTGGTCGCGGCCCTGGTGGCCACCCGCAAGGCGAGCCGTACGTCGGTGACCCGCGGGTCGTTCCTCGTCTGGGGCGGCGCGCTGATCACGACCATGCTGGTCTTCAGCTACATGCAGGGCATCTTCCACGAGTACTACACGGTGGCCCTCGCCCCCTACATCGCCCCGCTGATCGGCATGGGCGCGGCGCTCCTGTGGGAGAAGCGCGACAAGGCCTGGGCCTCGCTGAGCCTGGCGGCCGCGATGACGGCCACCGCGGTCTGGGGCTACGTCCTGCTCAACCGCTCCTCCGACTACCTGCCCTGGCTGAAGTGGGTCGTCCTGGTCGGCGGTCTGGCGGCGGCGCTCGGCCTGGTCTTCGCAGACAGGCTGGGCCGTCAACTCACCATGGGCGTCGTCGGCCTGGGCCTCACCGCCGCGCTGGCGGGCCCGGCCGCGTACACCCTCACCACGGTGAACGAGGGCCACACCGGCTCGATCGTCACGGCCGGCCCCGCCGTCGCGGGCGGCCGCGGTGGCCCGGGTGGCGGCGGCGGTCCCGGTGGTCGCGGCGGCTTCGGCGGCGGCATGCCGGGCCAACAGGGCCAGAACAACCAGCAGGGCGGCCAGAACCAGCAGAACGGCAACGGCTTCCCCGGCGGCGGCATGCCCGGTCAGCAGGGCCAGCAGAACGGCAACGGCACCACCCAGAACCAGCAGGGCCAAGGCCAGAACCAGCAGGGCGGCATGCCCGGTGGTGGCATGAGTGACGGCGGCGGTGGCGGCATGGGCGGTCTGCTCAACGGCGCCAGCGTCAGCGACGAGGCCAAGGAACTGCTGGAGAAGAACGCGGGTGACTACACCTGGGCGGCCGCGGCCATCGGCGCCCAGAACGCCGCGAGCTACCAGCTCTCCACCGGCGACCCGGTGATGGCGATCGGCGGCTTCAACGGCACCGACCCGTCCCCGACGCCGGCCCAGTTCAAGAAGTACGTGGCGGACGGCAAGATCCACTACTTCATCGCCAGTGGCAGCGGCGGCGGCATGGGCGGCAGCAGCGACGGCACCTCCTCGCAGATCAGCTCCTGGGTCCAGGAGAACTTCGAGTCGGTGACGGTCGACGGCACGACGTTCTACGACCTGACGCAGCCGAAGAGCGACAGCTGACGGTCCCTGCGACAAGGGGCGGTGGCCTGGGCCACCGCCCCTCGTCGTATCTCCGGCCGTATCTCCGGCCGTATCTCCGTTGTACGCCGTACAGGAAGTGCTCTACGGTGTACAACATGACGACGTCCCCCCAGGAACAGGCCCCGGTCCAGCCGCAGCCCCAGGCTCCTGGCGGCCATCCGCAGCGCTGGCTGATCCTCGGTGTCCTCTGCCTCGCGGTCCTCACTGTGGTGCTCGACAACACCGTCCTGAACGTGGCCATCCCCTCGCTCACCCGTGAGCTGGACGCCGGCACCTCCGATATCCAGTGGATGATCAACGCCTATTCGCTCGTGCAGTCGGGTCTGCTGCTCACCGCGGGCAGCGCCGCCGACCGCTACGGCCGCAAGAAGATGCTGGTCGCGGGCCTGGCGCTGTTCGGCGTGGGCTCGCTGGTGGCCGGTCTCGCCGACTCCACGGGCCAGTTGATCGCGGCGCGGGCCGGGATGGGCGTCGGCGGCGCGCTGCTGATGACCACCGTCCTGGCCGTGGCGATCCAGATCTTCACGCCCGAGGAGCAGCCGAAGGCGATCGGCATCTGGGCCGCGGTGAACTCACTGGGCTTCGCGGCCGGACCCCTACTCGGCGGTTTCATGCTGAACCACTTCTGGTGGGGCGCGATCTTCCTGATCAACATTCCGGTCGCGGTGCTCGCGCTGGTGGCCGTCGTGGTGCTCGTCCCGGAGTCGAAGAACCCGCAGGGTGACCGGCCCGACCTGCTGGGCGCGGTGCTCTCCACGATCGGCATGGCCTCCCTGGTCTACGCGATCATCTCCGGGCCCGAGCACGGCTGGACGTCCGGCCGGGTCCTGGTGACGGCGGCCGTGGCGATCGTCGTGCTGGCCGCCTTCGCGTCCTGGGAGAGCCGGATCCCGTACCCCATGCTCGACCTGCACTTCTTCCAGAACCGGCAGTTCACGGGAGCGATCGCGGGAGGCGTGCTGATCACCTTCGGGATGGGGGGATCACTCTTCCTGCTCACGCAGCACATGCAGTTCGTGCTCGGCTACGAGCCCCTGGAGGCCGGCCTGCGGACAGCTCCGCTCGCCCTGATGATCGTGGCGCTCAACTTCACCGGTGTGGCGACGAAGTGGGCGACCCGGCTGGGGACTCCGCTAGCCATCGGGCTGGGCATGGCGGTGATGGCCGGCGGCCTCGCCTCCATCGCCTTGATGCCCTCCGGCGGGTACACCGGCACGCTGCTGGGGCTGGTGCTCATCGGTGCCGGAGCCGCGGTGGCGAGTCCGGCGATGTCTCACGCGATCATGAGTGCGATTCCGCCGGCGAAGGCGGGGGTCGGCGGCGGGATCAACGGCATGGTGGCGGAGTTCGGCACAGGGCTCGGCGTCGCGGTGCTCGGGGCGGTGCTCAACGCCCGCTTCGCCGCGCTGATTCCGGTCGCCGCGGTGTCCCTGCCGGGGGCGTTGGCGGCCGCGCGGTCGGAGGGGGAGAGGGTGCGGATCACGGACGCGTTCGCCTCCGGGCTGGAGACCAGTCAGCTGGTGGGGGCGGTGGCTGTGTTGTCCGGGGGTTTGGTCGCGGCGGTGTTGCTGCGACGGGCTGAGCGGGCAGAGTCCGCCCAAGGCCTCGGGACATAGGGTTGTCGGGCGGCTGCGGGGCCGTTGCGGCTGGTCGCGCCCACGCGGCGGAGCCGCATGTCAGGCGCAGTCCCGCGCCCTTGAAGGGTCGCGTACCGTGACCGGCGCTTCGAACGTCTAGGAAGGGTGCGCCATGGTGAGGTCGGCCGGGCAGTCCGCGCGTGCCAGCGTCTGGCTGGAGGGCAAAGCGCGTCGAGGCGGTCGTGGCGGTGGGGGACAGCCCTCCGGGCTCGACCGGGACCGCATCACCGCGGCCACCGTCCGGTTGCTGGACGCCGAGGGACTGGCCAAGTTCTCGATGCGGCGGCTGGCCGCCGAGCTGAACGTGACCGCGATGTCCGTCTACTGGTACGTCGACACCAAGGACGACCTCCTCGAACTCGCCCTCGACGCCGCGTTCGGCGAACTGACGCTGCCGGACCCGGAGGCGGACGAGGACTGGCACGACCAGCTGCGCGCACTGGCCCGCGGCTACCGCGACCTGCTGGTCCGTCACCCCTGGCTGTCGCCGCTGATCGGCACCTACGTCAACATCGGCCCGAACAGCCTCGCCTTCTCCCGCCACGTCCAGCGGGTCATCCGCAAGACCGGTCTGCCCGCGCACGGCCTGGTGGCCGCCATCTCCGCCGTCTTCCAGTTCGTCTACGGCTTCGGCACGATGGAGGGCCACTTCGTCACCCGCAGCGCGGCCTTCGGCATGACCCCGGACGACTACTTCCAGCACGCCATGAGCACGGTCACCCAGGCCCCGGACACCGCCGACATCGTCCAGGACGCCTCGGAGCTCATGGCAGCCCGGGGCGGCGACACGGTCGAGGAAATGTGGGAGAGGGACTTCGAGTTCGCCCTGGACCTACTGATCGCCGGGATCGAGGCGATGGTGGCGCGCAGCGCCCCATAAGGGGCGCGGGACCGTGCCTGTCAGGCGCCGCCCTCGACAAGCCGCGCCGGAAACCCACCGGTCGCCACCGGCCCCCACCTCTCCGGCGTGACCCGGATAATCGACTTCCCCTGCTTCACCATCGCCGCCCGGTACTCGTCCCAGTCCGGATGCTCCCCCGAGATGTTCCGGAAGTACTCCACGAGCGGCTCCACGGACTCCGGCGAGTCGATCACCTCGGCGGACCCGTCGATCTGCACCCACGGCCCGTTCCAGTCGTCGCTGAGCACGAGGACACTGACCCGAGGATCCCGCTTCGCGTTCCGTGTCTTCGCCCGCTCGGGGTACGTGGAGACCACGATCCGCCCCGAGTCGTCGACCCCGCAGGTCAACGGCGAGGCCTGCGGGCTGCCGTCGGCCCGCCGGGTCAGCAGGAGAGCGCGATGACGAGGCCGTACGAAGTCCAGCAACTCTTCGAGCGAGACGCGGTTGTTCGTCGCGATGTTCGGTGCCATGGGGCTCAGCCTAGGCGCAGGCGGGCCCGCTCAGCGTGACCCTGCCGTGCCTATCCTTGCGGCAGCGACTCCCCCTGCACCGCCTGGATGTCCAGCTCCACCTTCAGCGTCGTGCCGATGGCCGCGATGCCGGCCTGCACGACCTGGTTGTAGTTCATGGCGAAGTCGTCCCGATGGAGTTCCGTCGTCGCCCGGAACGCCGCCCGCGTCCCGCCCCAGGGGTCGGCCCCGGTGCCGAGGTAGGCCAGGTCCAGGTCCACGGGCCGTACGACGCCGTGCATGCCCAGCTCGCCGTGGACCGTCCAGCGGTCGGAACCCGCGGCCGCCGTGACCCCCGTCGACCGGTACGTGATCTCGGGGTACTTCTCCACATCCAGGAAGTCCGGCGACTTCAGATGCCCGTCCCGCATGTCGTTGCCCGTGTCGATCGAGTCGGCCCGGATCACCGCCTCCACCCGGGACTTGGTGACGTCGTCGGGCGCGATCTCGATGGCGCCCGCGAAGTGCGTGAACCGGCCCCGCACGCTGGAGATCCCCAGGTGCTGGGCCACGGCGGCCACGCCGGAGTGCGCCGGGTCGATGGTCCACGGCCCGGGCGGCGGCAGTTCCGTGCCGCCCTGCCGGGCCAGCGTCACCGTGCCGACCTCGGCCCGCCCGCTCGCCGTGACGATCGCGCTCGCGGCGGCGGGCGCGTAGCCGACGGCGGTGACGATGACGGTGTACGCCCCCGGGGCCAGCGGATTCGCGTCCCGTACGGCCCCCTCCGCGTCCGCCTCCGCCCGCAGCACCTGCGTTCCGGTCATGTCGGTCACCGTGACGACGGCGTGCGACAAGGCCCATCCGTCCCGGGTACGGATCCTCGCGGTCAGTCCCGTCAGCCCCATCCCGTCCAACTCCCTGCAAAGACTTACAAATTGGCCATAAAGAATCCGGCCCGTGGCGGGGCGCACCTCCGCTCGGAGCGCGCCGCACACCACGGGCCGGGGTCCTGCTACTCGCCGGGGTGGGCGAGTTCGATGTCGTGGCCGTCCGCGCCGCGGCCGGTCACCGTCAGTGCCGTCGCCACCGGCGGGTAACCCGTCGCGATGACCGTGTACTCGCCGCCGTCCAGGTCGGTGAAGGCGTACGCCCCGTCCGTCCCGGTCGTCGCCGTGCCGACCACGTTGCCCGCCGCGTCGACCAGAGTGACCCGCGCGTCGGCCAGCGGACCGTGCGGCGCCCGTACGACACCCTGGACCTGGGCACCCGCCTCCAGGTCGACCTCGATCCGGGTGACCCCGGTGCCGCCGATCTCGACGGGCAGGGCGCGCGGCCGGTATCCGGCGGCGTTCACCGCGACGGTCACGGCACCCGGCACCAGCTCGGCGAAGCCGAACTCGCCCTGCTCCCCGGTGGCGGCGGTGGCCAGCAGGTCCCCGCGGACGTCGGTGACGATCACCATCGCGTCCTTGACGGGCAGCGCGCTCCCCGCGGCCCGGACCACACCGGTCAGGCCGCTGGTGCCGCTGAGCAGGATGTCGTACGCCACCGGCTCGTCACCGTCCGCGACGATCGTGGAGGCCTGCGGCTGGAAGCCGTCGGCGGAGGCGATCAGGACGTACGAGCCCGCGCCGGGCGCGTCGACCGCGTACGAACCGTCGGCCTGCGCCACCGACCGGCCCAGCTGCCGTCCGGCCAGCGAGATCAGCGTGACCGCCGCCTGCGGCACCGGCGCGCTCTCGGCGCCCCGCACGAAGCCGCGGACCGGGACCCCGCCGGACGAACCGGTGGTCTCCTCGGGGCGGGCCACCGTGGCGACGGCGGCGAGCTTCTGGGTGCCGTCGGAAGCAGCCTCGGTGTCGGAGGTGGCGGTGGCCCAGCTCGGGACCCGCTCCTGCGCGGCGGCGGCCGGCGCGGCGGCCTCGGCCGGCTCCGGCGTCCCGGGCTCGGTGCCCTCGGCGGCCTGGGCCAGGGGCGCCCTTCGTCTTCAACGGGACCTCCTTGATGAACAGGGCGAACAGGAGGGCGAGGAAGGCGATCGGCGCGGCGTACAGGAAGACGTCCGCGACGCCGTGACCGTACGCGCTCTCGATGACCGTGCGGACGGGCGCGGGCAGCGCGTCGAGGTCGGGGATCTCGCCGTGGCCCGAGGAGCCCTGCACGCCGAGCTTGGTCAGGCCCTCCTCGGCGTAGTGGGTGATGCGGTGGCTGAGGACCGCGCCGAGCGCCGAGACGCCCATGGCGCCGCCGAGCGAGCGGAAGAAGTTCACCACCGAGCTGGCGGCGCCCAGGTCGCTCGGGTCCACCTGGTTCTGCGTGGCGAGGACCAGGTTCTGCATCATCATGCCGACGCCGAGACCCAGCAGGGCCATGAAGATCGCGACGTGCCAGTACTCGGTGTCGTAGCGGATCGTGCCCAGCAGCCCGAGGCCCGCCGTCACCAGCACACCGCCGGCCAGCAGCCAGGCCTTCCAGCGGCCGGTGCGGGTGATGACCTGGCCGGAGACGGTCGACGAGACGAACAGGCCGACGATCATCGGGATGGTCATGACGCCGGACATGGTCGGCGACTTGTCGCGGGCCAGCTGGAAGTACTGGCTGAAGAAGATCGTGCCCGCGAACATCGCGATGCCGACGAAGAGTGAGGCCAGCGAGGCGAGGGTGATGGTGCGGTTGCGGAACAGGCGCAGCGGGACGATCGGCTCGCTCGCCTTGGACTCGACGAGGATGAAGATCAGCAGCAGCGCGAGTGCGCCACCCGTCATCGCGTACGTCTGCCACGACAGCCAGTCGTACTTGTCACCGGCGAAGGTGACCCAGACCAGGAGCAGGCAGACCGCTGCGGTGATGAAGAAGGCGCCCGCCCAGTCGACCTTGACCTTCCGGCGCACGACCGGCAGGTGCAGGGTGCGCTGGAGCACGATCAGGGCGACGACGGCGAAGGGCACGCCGACGTAGAAGCACCAGCGCCAGCCGAGCCAGTCGGTGTCGGTGATGACGCCGCCGATCAGCGGGCCGCCGACCATCGCGGTGGCGAAGGTGGCGCCGAGGTAGCCGTTGTAGCGGCCGCGCTCACGCGGGGAGATCATCGCGGCCAGGATGATCTGCGCCAGCGACGACAGACCACCCATGCCGATGCCCTGCACCGCGCGGAACGCGATGAGCATCCCGGCGTTCTGCGACAGACCGGCCAGCGCGGAGCCGGCCACGAAGATCACGAGGGCCAGCTGTATGAGCAGCTTCTTGGAGAACAGGTCGGCGAGCTTGCCCCACAGCGGGGTGGACGCGGTCATCGCCAGCAGCGACGCGGTGACCACCCAGGTGTAGGCGCTCTGGCCGCCGCCGAGGTCCTTGATGATGTCGGGCAGGGCGTTGGAGACGATCGTCGACGACAGGATCGCCACGAACATGCCGAGCAGCAGCCCGGTCAGCGCTTCCATGATCTGCCGGTGCGACATCGGAGCGCCGTCGGCGTGGGCGCCTGATGAGTGCTTGGCGTGGGCCCGCACACCGGCTGGTGTGGTCGTTGCCATGGACTTCCTTCTCTTACTGGGTGATCGCGGGTGTACGGCAGTCGTCAAAGCTGGCCCTCAGCCGGGCCATGAGCCGGGTGAGCTCGGCGACGTCGTCGTCGGTCCACTCGCTCAGCCGCTCGGCGAGCAGCTGCGTGGTCCGCCGGGACATCTCCCGCACCCGGTCCTCACCGGCCGGGGTGAGGCGGAGGATGCGGCTTCTTTTGTCCGCCGGGTCGGGGGAGCGCTCGATCCAGCCGCGCTCGGCGACATGGGTGACATGGCGGCTGGTGACCGACATGTCCACGGCGAGCAGCTCGGCGAGCTTGCTCATGCGCATCTCCCCGTGGCGGGCCAGCAACGTCAGTACGGCGGCGGAACCGGAGGGGCAGTCGGACGGCAGCGTCCGTCCCATCTCCCGTTTCACGGCGCCGAAGGCGCTGAACTGGCGCACCAGCTCCTCGTACTGCGCCTGCTCGGCCATCACACCTCCGTCTTTGTTGCTTAGGGCAACCATAGGAGATGTTGGTTGCTACAGGCAAATAAATGGGCGGACTCGGGCCGCAAAAACTTGGCAAAGGCAAGTATTGCGACCGTAAATGTGCAGGTGGGGTGGGTCCTGTAACCCCCTGTGCAGGGCGGGAGCCCCCACTTGGGCCGAACGGGCGAATTCGCTAGGGTCTCAGGCCATGGCTAACACCCAGGGCCCCCAGGGCAACCACGACCCCGCAGGCAGTACCCAGATGTTCCGCGCGTTCGTCGACGAGGGCCCGCAGGGCGGTCGGCAGCAGGCGGCCGCCTCCTCCGGTCCGCGCATCGGCCTGATCGTCGGCGTGATCGCCGCGGTGGTGATCGTGGCGGCGGTGGCCTGGCTGGCGCTCAAGTAGTCACTGCCGGTCCACCGCCGGGTTCACTTCCACCGGACGGTGACGTCCCGCGTCTCGATGTGCATGCCCAGCGGCACGCGCCAGGCGTCGACGCACACCGTCCAGGTCTTCTCCTCGCGCGCCCCGGCCCCGATCGGCGCCGGGACTTCCCGCGTGGACTCGACCGTCGCCCAGTCGATGCCGAGCGCGCCGATGACGTGTGTGCCGAAGGTGACGGTGCCGGAACGCACCGCGGTGCCGCCCGAGTTGTGGAAGCCGAGGGTCACCTTCTCGCACCAGCGCTGGTCCGTGGGTTCCCGTACGGGGTCGCTCACGGCGAGTTTCGCGGGTGAGGCGGTGGTCGCGGGGGCCTGGGGCGACGAAGGTGCGGGCGAACTGCTGGGCGGGGCGGCCGAGTCGGTCGGCGTGACCGAGGGTTCCGGGGCGGCGTCGCTCGGGCGGCGGGCGGGACCTTCGGCTCCTGCCGGGCCGGCGGACGGTTCCTGACTCCCCTCCGGACCAGGCAGGTTGCCGGCACCGCCACCACCGCTACCGTCCTCCGGCCCGTCGAGCGGTACCAGCGTCACCTCGCCCGTCGGCCCGACCGCCGTACCGGAGACGCGGGGCGGCCCTCCCGCCGCCCCCGTGGCGACGTACCCGTCACCGCTCCCGCCGCCTCCGCACGCGGCCAGCACCCCGCCCACGCAGACGACGGCCGTCGACGCGCCGATCAGGGCGCACCGACGGCCGGGTGTCCAGGTCGTCCATGTCGACCACTTCGCGCGAAGCATCGGGCCATGGTGGCTGACGCTTCGTCAAATATGAAGGGGTCAGTCGGAGATGAGGCCCTCGCGGAGCTGCGCCAGAGTCCGGGTCAGCAGTCGGGAGACGTGCATCTGGGAGATGCCGACCTCCTCGCCGATCTGCGACTGGGTCATGTTGGCGAAGAAGCGCAGCATGATGATCCGCCGCTCACGGGGCGGCAGTTTGGCCAGCAGCGGCTTGAGGGACTCGCGGTACTCGACGCCCTCCAGCGCCGTGTCCTCGTAGCCCAGCCGGTCGGCCAGCGAGCCCTCGCCGCCGTCGTCCTCCGGGGCCGGGGAGTCCAGCGAGGAGGCGGTGTACGCGTTGCCGACCGCGAGGCCGTCGACGACGTCCTCCTCGGACACGCCCAGGACGGTGGCGAGTTCGGTCACCGTCGGGGAGCGGTCCAGCTTCTGGGAGAGCTCGTCGCTGGCCTTGGTGAGGGCCAGGCGCAGCTCCTGGAGCCGGCGCGGCACGCGCACCGACCAGGACGTGTCGCGGAAGAAGCGCTTGATCTCGCCCACGACCGTCGGCATCGCGAACGTCGGGAACTCCACGCCCCGTTCGCAGTCGAAGCGGTCGATCGCCTTGATCAGGCCGATGGTGCCGACCTGGACGATGTCCTCCATCGGCTCGTTGCGCGAGCGGAAGCGGGCCGCCGCGTAGCGCACGAGGGGGAGGTTGAGCTCGATCAGGGTGTCCCGGACGTAGGCACGCTCGGGGCTGTTCTCGTCCAGTGCGGCGAGCCGCAGGAACAGGGAGCGGGACAGGGTGCGGGTGTCGATGGACTCCGATGCCGGGAGGGCTGGGGCCGGAACGGCCTCCAGGGGTGAAACGTCGTCGAGCGCGGCGTCGGGCGCGGACTCGCTCTTTGTGAGCGTGAGCACCTTCGAGCTGCCCTGGTCTGCGGACATGCCACCCCCTTTGGGTCGCGGGACGGTCGTGGCGAACGCTCCGATCGAGGAACGCCAGCCTTCACCTGAATACCGGAGCCGAAGCCACGGCAAACGCGCTTCCCGAAGAATGTCACATGTCGGCAACACGCTGTAGTGACATGTCGACATGTGAGACTTGAATCCGCCCTGGATAAAGGGGGTCTGACGGTCTTTCGGGCCAGAACTGTCGGGATCCGCCCTGGTGAGCGATTCGCTCGTGACGGTTACCGGTCGCTCCTGTTTGCGGTTACGCGTCGATCCGGTTCGCCGAACGCAATCGCTGGAAGCTACGCGCGAGTAGCCTCGAAACGTGCATCTGGGAGACCCCGAGTTCCGCACTGATTTGCGACTGGGTGAGGTTGCTGTAGTAGCGCAGAAGAAGGATTCTCTGCTCGCGCTCGGGGAGCTGCACCAGCAGGTGCCGGACGAGGTCGCGGTGCTCCACGCCGTCCAGGGCGGGGTCCTCGTAGCCCAGCCGGTCCAGCAGCCCGGGCAGCCCGTCGCCCTCCTGTGCGGCCTCCAGCGAGGTCGCGTGGTACGACCGTCCGGCCTCGATGCAGGACAGCACCTCGTCCTCGGTGATGCGCAGCCGCTCGGCGATCTCGGCGGTGGTGGGCGTGCGCCCGAAGCTGGTCGTCAGGTCCTCGGTCGCGCTGTTGACCTGGACCCACAGCTCGTGCAGCCGGCGCGGTACGTGGACCGTGCGGACGTTGTCGCGGAAGTAGCGCTTGATCTCGCCGACGACGGTCGGCATCGCGAACGTCGGGAACTGCACGCCCCGGTCCGGGTCGAAGCGGTCGATGGCGTTGATGAGCCCGATCGTGCCGACCTGGATCACGTCCTCCATCGGCTCGTTGCGGGAGCGGAAGCGGGCGGCCGCGTAGCGCACGAGCGGGAGGTTGGCCTCGATGAGCGCCCCGCGCACGCGGTTGTGCTCCGGCGTGCCCGGCGTCAACTCCTTGAGCTCCCCGAAAAGCACCTGGGTGAGCGCCCGGGTGTCCGCGCCGCGGCTGCGGGGCGGCGTGGGCGCGGGGGTGTCCTCCTGGGTCGGGGCTTGAGGCGCAGTACTGGCCGGCACGGTCAACTCCACCTCGTGATCCATCAACTCATCCGTCAAAAGCGGTCATAGCATCACAAGACAGTTCATTGTGTTCAAGCACCGCATAATCCCGTGTTGGGAATGGATCGGTGCGTAAGACACGCGAAAGCCCCCCGCGTTGCGGCGGAGGGCTCTGGGGGTCCGGGGAGGATCCGGGGTACCGCGGCTCAGAATTCGTAGTCGGCGATCACCCAGGTGGCGAACTCCCGCCACAGCTTGACGCCCGCCTGGTGCTCCGGGTGCTCCGCGTACGCGCGCAGGGCGGCCGCGTCCTCGAAGGCGGAGTTGATCGCGAAGTCGTAGGCGATGGGGCGGTCGCTGACGTTCCAGCCGAGCTCCCAGTGCCGGATCTCGGAGATCTTGCCCTCGAGCGACCGGAAGGCCTCGACACCCTCCACGACCCGGGGGTCGTCGCGCCGGACGCCCTCGTTGAGCTTGAAGAGGACCAGGTGGCGGATCATGCGTACTCCCGGAAGACGTGGCCTGCGGCAGGCCCTAGCTGTCGCCTCCGTTGGCGATCCATGTCATGAAGTCACCGACGGCCTGGGCGGCGTCCGATATGCCCTCGAACCCTATCTGGACGTAGTCGGCCGCCTTGGCCGGGTCCGTGATGATCACGTAGAGCACGAAGACCGCGACGACATAGACGGCGACCTTCTTCGAATTCACCGCCACAGCGGCCTCCCCAGTCACTTTTGCCCCATCGACCGCACATGATCGCACGAAGGGCCCCGTCTTTCGACGGGGCCCTTCCGAGAGCGGTAGCGGAGGGATTTGAACCCTCGGTGACTTGCGCCACACTCGCTTTCGAGGCGAGCTCCTTCGGCCGCTCGGACACGCTACCGAGGGAGACCTTACAGCACGCCGGGCCGTGCTCCGAAATCGGTATTCACCGAGCTCGTACGACCGATCCCGGAAGCCCCTCGTGTCACCGGTCCCGGAAGAACTCGGTGAGAATCCGGGCGCAGTCCTCGGCGAGCACGCCCTCGATCACCTCGGGCCGGTGGTTGAGCCGCCGGTCGCGTACGACGTCCCAGAGGGAGCCCGCCGCGCCGGCCTTCTCGTCCCGGGCGCCGTACACGACCCGGTCGACCCGGGACTGCACGATCGCGCCCGCACACATGGTGCAGGGCTCCAGCGTGACGACGAGCGTGCAGCCGGCGAGCCGCCACTCCCCGGCCTTCGCCGCCGCCCGCCGGATCGCCAGGACCTCGGCATGGGCGGTCGGGTCGCCGGTCGCCTCGCGCTCGTTGTGGCCGACGGCGAGCACGGTCGTACCGTCGGCGGACAGCACGACGGCGCCGACGGGGACGTCCCCGCCCCGGACGGCCAGTTCGGCCTCGTCCAGGGCGAGCCGCATCGCGGCCCGCCAGCGGTCGCGTACGGGGTCGGGCACCTCGGCCCCCGGCCCCTGGTCGAACGAGGTCAGCGGACGGTCTCCAGCACCTCCGAGGCACCCAGCGCCTCGGCGATCGTGCCCAGCGCGTCCTCGGCGTCCAGGGCCTTCAGCTCCTTCTCGCCGACGCCGAGGTCGTCGAGGATCTCGGTATCACCGACGGGGCTGTGCGGAACGGCTTCGGCGGAGCCGCCGTCCTCGTCGTCGGAGTCGCCGTCGGGCTCCTCCGTGCCGTCGAGGTCCAGGGAGTCCAGGTCGGCGGTGTCGTCGCCGGGCTCTCTTCCGAGCAGTTCGTCGGTGAGCAGGATCTCCCCGTAGCTGCTGCGGGCAGCGGCGGCGGCGTCCGAGACGTAGATACGAGGGTCGTCCTCGCCGTCGATCCGGACGACGCCGAACCAGGCGTCCTCCTGCTCGATGAGCACAAGCACCGTGTCGTCCTCGGGTGAGGCTTCACGGGCCAGCTCGGCCAGATCCGACAGGGTCTCCACATCGTCGAGCTCTGTGTCGCTCGCTTCCCACCCGTCTTCGGTGCGCGCGAGCAGTGCGGCGAAGTACACCGTGACTCTCCCACTGGTCATAGGCGTGCCGGTTGGGGGTCCCCCCGGCGGAGGTTGGGGCGGGGAGAGCTGTGCTCCGAGCCCACCCACTCGGAATCGTGGCAGAAACAAGGCGTTCAGGAGACGTCTTCGGCTCCCTGTGTCCGGCAGTTTTGATCGCGTTGGCCCGAGGGGTCCGCGAGCACGTCCGTGAAGGACTCACCAGCACACTCGTTGCCGCCACGTGCGGATCGTACGCGGCTTTTCCAGCGGTCCACGCACGCCCACCGCTCCAACGCCCCCGAAGGGCGGGGATCTTCCCCGGAGCCTCCCTCTACCAGCGGAACGTTCGCATGCGCAGGGCGTGGCGCAGACGGGCCGCCTTGGCGCGGCGCGGCTGGACGCGGTCCCGCAGGGCGCGGGCCTCGGCGAGCTCCCGCAGGAACTGGGCGCGGCGCCGACGGCGCGCGGCGTCCGCCTCCTCCTGCGCGGTGTCCGGCGCGGACTCACGATCAGGCATAGGCACACCACCCCCGGTATGTCCCTCCCACTTTCCCCCTGATGGGCGGTTTGATGCCAGCGCGAGGCTGATGCGTTGGCCTGTGGCTTGCCGCGTGTGAGGGCGCTGGGCCTACCCGGCCCGGTTAATGTTGTGGACATGCGTCTCCACGTCGTCGACCACCCCCTGGTCGCCCACAAGCTCACCACGCTGCGCGACCAGCGCACCGACTCCGCGACCTTCCGTCGGCTCGCCGACGAGCTGGTCACCCTGCTCGCCTACGAGGCCACGCGGGACGTGCGCACCGAAGCGGTCGACATCACGACCCCGGTCACCGGGACCACCGGCGTCAAGCTCTCCCACCCGCGCCCGCTGGTGGTGCCGATCCTGCGCGCCGGCCTCGGCATGCTGGACGGCATGGTCCGGCTGCTGCCGACCGCCGAGGTGGGCTTCCTGGGCATGATCCGCAACGAGGAGACGCTCGAGGCCTCCACGTACGCCTCGCGGATGCCGGAGGACCTCTCCGGCCGTCAGGTGTACGTCCTGGACCCGATGCTCGCCACGGGCGGCACGCTGGTCGCGGCGATCCACGAGCTCATCAAGCGGGGCGCGGACGATGTGACGGCCGTGGTGCTGCTGGCCGCGCCCGAGGGCGTCGAGTTGATGGAGCGCGAGCTGGCGGGGACGCCGGTGACCGTGGTGACGGCCGCGGTGGACGACCACCTGAACGAGCACGGGTACATCGTGCCGGGGCTGGGGGACGCGGGGGACCGCCTTTACGGGGCGGCCGAGTAAGGGGCGGCTGGACGCGCCTTTTCGCCGTAGGGGTGCGGATGCATGGCGACTGCGGGCTCGTTGTGGCTTGTCGCGCAGTCCCCCGCGCCCCTTTCGGGGCGTTGCTCAGCAGGCGTTCTTCGAGGCGCCGGGCGTCGGCTTCGGGTTGGCCAGTGCGGTCAGTGCCTTGTCGGCGTCCGCCTTCTTCGTGAGCTCCCTGAACTTGTCGCCGATGATCAGGTCGACGGTCGCGTTCTTGCGGGCGGCGTCGGTGCGGCGTTCGGCGGTGCCGAGCTGGGTGGCGAGGACGGGCAGCGAGGTGTTCAGGGACGCGGCCGGACCCAGCAGGAGTGCGGTGCCCTTGACCTTCTTGTCGTACTCCTTGGTCGCGTTGCCCACGTCACCGATCTTGAAGCCGCGCTTCTTCAACTCGTCCGCGGTCTGCTTGGCGAGGCCGCTGCGGGTCGTGGCGTTGAAGACGTTGACGGTGACCTTGCCCGGCTCGGGCAGCGCCGCGGGGGCGGAAGCCGTGGCCGAGGGCGTCGCCCTGGTCCCGCAGTCGGCCCTCGGGGCCGCCGAGGCGTCTCCGCCGCCGGTGAAGACGTCGATGAGCTGCAGAGTGCCCCAGCCGATCAGGCCGACCGCTGCGGCGGAGGCGACGGTGACGGCGACGAGCCTGCCGCGGCGCCGGGGACGGCGCATCCGCGGGTACTTGTCCCCCTTGATCCGGTACCGGCCGCCCATGCCCGGGGGAGTCAGCATGCTCATGGGCGCAGCGTAGTGCGCCCGAGCGGCAATGCCTACTAGATGATCATTCGAGGCCGCGCGGTCCAACCCGAAAGGGGCAACAGGGGACGCCCCGGTCGTGTCGGCCCGGGGTCAGTCCAGTTCCAGGACTCTCGCGTGCAGCACCTGGCGCTGCTGGAGCGCCGCCCGCACCGCCCGGTGGAGGCCGTCCTCCAGATACAGGTCGCCCTGCCACTTCACGACGTGCGCGAAGAGGTCGCCGTAGAACGTGGAGTCCTCGGCGAGCAGCGTTTCCAGATCGAGCTGACCCTTGGTCGTCACGAGCTGATCGAGGCGGACCGGGCGCGGCGCGACGTCCGCCCACTGCCGGGTGCTTTCCCGGCCGTGGTCGGGGTACGGCCGGCCGTTTCCGATGCGCTTGAAGATCACACGGAAAGCCTACCGGTCAAGACGTTCCGGGCGCAGCCATGACGACGGAGTGCGACGCTGGAAAAGCGATAGCAAAACGGGATGAACCGGCAAAGGGCGAGAGGGCGGCGGCCGGATCGGAAGCGGGAACAGGCCCGAACGGAAGCCGAGGTGACGGCCTGAGGGCGGCGGAACACGGCGTCGGATCGGAAGCCGGAGTGGGGCCGAATGGGTCCGGAGGACCTCTGAAGGGCTGAAGGGCGAAAGGGCGTGGAGGGCTGACATGAGCGATCGAGAGAGCACGCCCAAGGCCGGCCCCGGCACCGTGCCGCCCTCCGCGGCTCCGGAGGCGCGGGGCAGTGCGCCCGCCCTTCCGCAGGAGGCCCTGGAGATCGCCGCCGGGTACGCCTTCGCCGGTCCCGCCCTCGATCTGGGAGCCCTTCTCTGGGACGGCGACTGCCTGCCCGACGCGCAGATCCGCATCCCGTTGGCCATGCTCAACCGGCACGGACTGGTCGCGGGTGCCACCGGTACCGGCAAGACCAAGACGCTCCAGCTGATCGCCGAACAGTTGTCGGCACAGGGTGTGCCGGTGTTCCTGGCGGACGTCAAGGGCGATCTGTCCGGGCTCGCGGCGCCGGGGCAGTCGAACGACAAGATCCGCAGCCGTGCTTCCGAGGTGCACCAGGAGTGGACGGCGACCGGCTTCCCCGCGGAGTTCTACGCCCTCGGCGGCATCGGCCGAGGCATCCCCGTACGCGCCACGATCACCAGCTTCGGCCCGGTGCTGCTGGCCAAGGTCCTCCAGCTCAACCGGACCCAGGAACAGTCCCTCGGCCTGATCTTCCACTACGCCGACACCAAGGGCCTGGAGCTGGTCGACCTCAAGGACCTCAGGGCGGTCGTCGCCTTCCTGACCTCGGACGAGGGCAAGGCGGAACTGAAGAACATCGGTGGGCTCTCGACCGCCACGGCCGGGGTGATCCTGCGTTCCCTCACCGCCTTCGAGGCACAGGGCATGGCCGGCTTCTTCGGGGAGCCGGAGTTCGACACGGGCGAGTTCCTGCGGTCGGCGCCGGACGGGCGGGGCGTGGTGTCGGTCCTCGAACTGCCCGCCGTACAGGACAGGCCGCGGCTGTTCTCGACCTTCCTGATGTGGCTGCTCGCCGACCTCTTCCACGATCTGCCCGAGGTCGGGGACGTCGACAGGCCGAAGCTCGTGTTCTTCCTCGACGAGGCGCATCTGCTGTTCGACGACGCGTCGAAGGCTTTCCTCGACTCGATCACACAGACCGTGCGGCTGATTCGCTCGAAAGGGGTCGGCGTCTTCTTCGTGACGCAGACACCGAAGGACGTACCCGCCGAGGTGCTCGGCCAGCTGGGCAACCGCGTCCAGCACGCGCTGCGCGCCTTCACCCCGGACGATCAGAAGGCGCTCAAGGCCACGGTGAAGACCTTCCCCGACTCGGCGTACGACCTGGAGGAGCTCCTCACCGGCCTCGGCACCGGTGAGGCCGTGGTGACCGTGCTGAGCGAGAAGGGCGCCCCGACGCCGGTCGCCGCGACCCGGCTGCGGGCCCCCCAGTCACTGATGGGGCCGGTGGAGGCGGGCGCGCTGGAGCGGGCGGTGACGGCGTCCGCGCTGTACGGGCGGTATGCACAGGCTGTGGACAGGGAGTCGGCGTACGAGAGGCTGGAGGCGTCCCGCGGCGCGAAGGGGCCGGACGAGCTGCGCGAGGCGGCGACGGCCGGGGAGCGGAGCGCCGGCGAACGCAAGGCCGGGGAGCACAGGGCCAGGGAGCAGAAGGAGCAGCCGTCCGTCGTGGAACAGGTCGTCGGGAGCGGCATGTTCAAGTCCCTGGCTCGGTCGATCGGTACGCAGATCGGGCGGGAGATCACCCGATCGGTCTTCGGTACGGCGCGGCGGAGGCGGTGACCCGGAGAAGTTCCGCCTCCGCCGCGCCCGTCTCAGCCGCGCCCCCGGTCCTTCGGGGGATGCTGCGGTTTCTCCTTCTTCGACTGCGGCTTGGGTGTGTTGCGTACGGCTTCCGCGCGCAGCAGGGCGCGCAGGACCGCGTAGTGGTCGGTGGGCATGGCTGTGCTCCTGCTCCTTGTGCCGTTGCTGACTGACCTCGTGCCGGGGTCTGTCAGCAGCGCAGGACCACCGTGCGCAGGATGTGCGAGAGGTACGGCGGCCGTGGCGGCGCGGGGCGGGGCGGGCACGCCCGGACGCCGCGCGCGGGCTTCGGCGGCGGGCCGGGGCTCAGCCGTGCCGGCCGTACGGCGTTGCGGCGGTCGGCTCGGGCCGGTGGCCGCAGGACCGTGTCCAGGACGTCGTGCTCGGCGACCTCACCCGAACCCGAGGCACCCGAGGCACCGGGGGCACCGGTCAGGGCGGGCAGGGCGTGCGCCTGGGCGTGGGCGCCCGGTACCAGCAGGGCGAGCAGCAGCACGAGTGCCCGCAGCCAGGCGTGGCTGCGCGAGCGGCATCGTGCGGTACTCGCGGCACTCACGGAAGGTCATCTCCCCGGTGGCCGTACGACGTTCATCCCGTCCGGGGCGAGAACCGCCCGCACGGCGTACCGGCTCGCCGCGCGTATCACAGCTCGTGCGGGACCTGGCGGGCCCGCCCCCGGATCCGGAGCGCGAGGGCGATCTCGACGACGCCGACCACCACCAGCCAGCACCCGCCGAGCCACATCAGCACGGTGACCGACTCGATCGGGGAGTCGATCAGCACGATGCCGCCGATGACGGTGACGATCCCCAGGAAGATCTGCCACCCGCGCGCCGGCATGGACTTGTCGGAGGCGGCGGCCAGGGTCTGGGTGATACCGCGGATGAGCCAGCCGATGCCGATCCACAGGGCGAGCAGCAGGATCGACTGCATCGGGCGGCGGAAGCAGAACAGACCGAGGACGACCGACAGGGTGCCGCTGATGAACGCCAGCACCCGCAGCGAGGTCGTCCGGTGCGTGCCGAAGGCCGACACCAGCTGGAACACGCCGCTGATCAGGAGGTAGAGGCCAAAGAGCACCCCGGAGACGAAGAGCGGGGCGCCCGGCCAGACCAGGACCAGGACGCCCAGGATCAGCGAGCAGACGCCGGTGCCGAGGACTACCTGCCAGGCGGCGCGGGAGAGGGCGTGCAGGGGGCCTTCGAAGGCCGGCTCGGGCTCATGGGCCGTACCCGCGCCCGCACCTCTGCCTGTGCCCGGACCCGGCCCCGCCCCGGGCGGCTGCCCGGCATGGACCCGCCGGTCGTCGTAGTCCCGGCCCCAGGGGGAGCCGGTCGGTGGCTCGGTCATGATCCATGCTGAGAACGACCCGGCCCGCCCCGCCATTCGGGGCGGTCCACTCGACTGACGGCCGGGTCAAGCGGCCCGGCGCCCCCTGCGCGCGGGCGCCCTCGCCGTTGCCTACTTCCCCGCGGCCTTCGCCGCCTTCGCCGCCGCCTTCATCTCCTGCTTGTGGGCCCGCACCTTGGCCAGTGACTCGGGGCCGGTGATGTCGGCGACGGAACGGAAGGACTTCGTCTCGCCGTAGGCGCCCGCCGCCTCCTGCCAGCCCTTGGGCCGTACGCCCAGCTGCTTGCCCAGCAGGGCGAGGAAGATCTGGGCCTTCTGCTTGCCGAAGCCGGGCAGTTCCTGCAGCCGGCGCAGCAGTTCGCGACCGTCCTCGACGCCCTACCAGACGAGCTCGGCCTCCCCGTCGTAGTGCTCGACGAGGTACTGGCACAGCTGCTGGATCCGCTTGGCCATGGACCCCGGGTAGCGGTGCACGGCCGGCTTCTCCGACAGCAGCGCGGCGAAGGCCTCCGGGTCCTGCGCGGCGATGTCGTGCGCGTCCAGGTCGTCCGCGCCGAGCCGGTCCGCGATCGTGCGCGGCCCCTTGAACGCCCACTCCATCGGAACCTGCTGGTCCAGCAGCATGCCGACCAGCGCGGCGAGCGGGCTGCGGCCGAGTAGCTCGTCGGCCTCGGGGTCCTGGGCGAGGTGAAGGGTGACGTCCATGCCCCCGATCATGCCCCCTCGCCCCAGGCCCCGCAGCCGTGGGCCGTGCCCCCGCAGCCGTGGGCCGGGTCAGGCGCGCCAGTACCCCAGCGCGTTCACGCGCTGCTTCGGCAGGCCCAGTTCCTTGCGGACGTACGACGTGAGGGCCCGGGTCGTCGCCGTGTCGCAGGCGATCCAGACGTACGGGTCGGGGGTGCCCTTGAGGAGGTCGGGCAGGGCCTCCTTCACCTGGGCGACCAGGTGGGCTCCGGCGTCGCGCCTCGGCAGCGTCCGTATGTCGTGGCGGGAGGGGGTGGTGCGGAAGGGCAGGCCGTCCTGTTCGCCGCCCTCGAACCACACCGTGGCCGGGGACGAGTCCAGGGCGGTGAGGAGGGAGTTGAGGGCGGGGAGGGAGGCCGGGTCCGCGATGGCGAAGACATGGGAGGGGGCGGGCTCGGGCTGCTCGAATCCCGTGCCGTGGATGGTCGCCTCGATCGTGTCGCCGGGCTTCGCCGCCCGCGCCCAGTCGCTGGCGCACCCCTCGTGCAGGGCGAACTCCAGGCTGAAGGTGCCGGCCGCGGGGTCCGCGTCGACCAGGGTGTAGGCGCGCTGGTGCGGCCTGCCCGCGTTGTCGAACCACAGGCGGACCCACATGGTGGGGTGGACACCGGTCACCGCGAGCATGCCGCCGTCCGTGAGGTGCACGCGGCGGTAGTGCGGTGTGACGTCCTCGGCACCGGTCACCGTGAAGACGAAGTCCTTCGCGCGCAGCAGTTTCAGGACCGCGCCCTCCCAGCCGTGCCCCTGCCCCATGGCCTGTTCACCCTTCACGTACCATTCCTGCACCAATGACTTAGGCAAGGCTAACCTAAAGCAAAGGAGGGGCACAGGTGACCGGCGAGATCTTCCGTGATGCCTGGGGCATTCCGCATCTTCGCGCGGACGACGCGATGGCACTCGCCCGGGTGCAGGGCCGCGTCACCGCCCTCGACCGCGCCTGGCAGCTGGAGGTGGAACGGCACCGCTCCCAGGGCACGTCCGCGTCCTTCCTCGGAGCGGAAGCCCTGCCCTGGGACCGGTTCGTCAGACGGGCCCGCCTCGACGACACGGCGAGACGTTGCTTCGCCGAACTGGAGAGACGGGACCCGGAGTCGGCGGGGTGGGTGCGGGCGTACGTCGACGGGGTGAACGAGGGACTGGCCGAGGGCGCCCGCCGTACGCCGGAGTTCGCGCGGACCGGGCTCGCCCCCGGCCGCTGGGAGCCCTGGACCCCGCTCGGGGTCTGGCTCGGTATCCACATCCTCTTCGCCGGCTTCCCGGCCAAGCTCTGGCGTGAGCAGGTCGTACGGCATCTCGGCGCCGACGCGGTCCAGCTGTTCGCCACCGACGGGCCGGCCACCTCCGGCAGCAACGGCTGGCTCGTGAGCGGGGAGCGGACCGTCACCGGACATCCGATCATCGCCGGTGACCCGCACCGCTTCATCGAGGAACCCGGCGTCTACCAGCAGATCCACCTCTCCTGCCCCGAGTTCGACGTCATCGGCCTCGCCGTCCCGGGCATCCCCGGCATCGCCCACTTCGGCCACACCGGCACGGTCGCCTGGGCCATCACCAACGCCATGGCCGACTACCAGGACCTGTACCGGGAGCGGTTGCGGCGTACCGGGGCGGGGGTGGAGGCCCTGGACCCGGACGGGGTGTGGCGGCGCGCCGCGCGGCACACCGAGGTCGTGGAGGTCGCGGGGGAGGAGCCGGTCGAGGTCGAGGTGATCGAGACGGGGCGGGGGCCGGTGGTGATCGGGGGGCCGGAGGGGCTCCCTGATGTGCAGGAAGGTTTCTCCGTGGGGTTCGAAGAGTCCGAAGGGTCCGAAGGGCTCCCCCGCCCCCTGGACGACGACGCCCCGCCCCGCCTCGCCGTCACCCTCCGCTACCCACCCCGCGTCACCTCCGACCTCGGTTTCAGCGCCCTCCTCCCCCTCCTCCGCGCCCGCCGCGTCGCCGACGTCGACCGTGCCGTCGACCTTTGGGCCGAGCCCGTCAACGTCGTCCAGGCCGCCGACACCGAGGGCGGCCTGCTGCACCGCGTCGCCGGGAAGGTGCCGGTGCGGTCCGCGGCCAACCGCGTCCGGCTCGTCGCCGCCTGGGAGCCCGGCCACGACTGGCAGGGCTGGCACGAGACGCCCCGGGGCGGGCTCGTCGACGGCGTCGCCGCCATGGCCAACCAGCGCGGCATCGCCGCACCCCTGGGCATCGAGTTCGCCCCGCCGCACCGCGCCGACCGCATCACGGCCCTGCTGGGGGAGAAGGAGCGCTGGTCGGCCGCCGACATGCCGGCGATCCACATGGACACCCAACTGGCCTCCGCCGCACCCCTGCTGGACCTCCTGCGCTCCGTCGACACCCTCAGCACCGAGGCCGCCCGCGTCCGGGAGACCCTCCTGGGCTGGGACCGCCGTATGGACGCGGACAGCGAGGCGGCCGCCGTGTACGCGGCGGTGCGCGGCGCGGTCGTACGGCGACTGGCCGCGCACCCGGCCTTCGCCGCGCTGTCCGTCCCGCCCGCCTACCCGGAAGTCCTCCTCCCCTGGCTGGCCCTGCTCCCCCGCGTCGGTTTCGCCTGCGAACACCTCCTGCGCGCCGAGGAGTTGTTCGGCATCGACCGCGCCGAGACCGTCCGCGCGGCGGTCGAGGAGGTGGCCGCGGAGCTGCCCACCGGAGCCCGGCGCGGCACCTGGGGCGACACCCACCGCCTCGCCCCGTGGCGGGCGCTGGCCGACCCGTCGTACGACGCACCCGGCCTCTCCGGCGACCACGACTGCGTGCTGTGCACCTCGGCCGTACCCGGCCTCACCGACCTGAGCGCGCGCGGCCCCGCCGCCCGCTACGTCTGGGACCTGGCCGACCGCGAGGCCGGCCGCTGGGTGGTCCCGCTGGGCGCCTCCGGCATCCCCGGTTCACCCCACCACCGTGACCAACTCCCCCTGTGGCTCGGGGGAGACCTGGTCCCGGTCGTCACCGATTTCACCAAGCTCCAGAAGGAGTCCGATGTCTGAGCTGCCCACGGTCGTCAGGGAACCCGTACGCGCATCCGTAGGCGAACCGGTTCACGAGGAAGTGGTCGAGGGCTTCGGCACCGTCCGCATCCGGCCCCTCGCCGCACACGCCGACGCCGACATCGTCCACGGCTGGGTCACCGAGGAACGGGCCTCCTTCTGGGGGATGAACGGCCTGACCAGGGACCAGGTGGCCGAGATCTACGCCCACATGGACACCCTCGACACCCACCACGCCTTCCTGGTCCTGCGGGACTCCGACCCGGTCGCGCTCCTCCAGACGTACGAGCCGGAGGCCGACCGCGTCAGCGAGTGCTACGATGTCCGCCCCGGCGACATCGGCGTCCACCTGCTGCTGGCGCCCGCCGGTGCCGGGGGTGGGCGGCCCGGTTGGACCTCGGCGCTCCTGACGGTCGTGATGTCGTACGTCTTCCTCACCCTGGACCGGCAGCGGGTCGTGGTGGACCCCGACGTGCGCAACGAGAAGGCCGTCGCCCGTTTTCTCAGGCAGGGCTTCTCCGCGGGCCCGGCGGTCGTGCTGCCCGAGGTCGACCTCCCGGAGGTGTACCTACCGCGGAAGGACGCCCAACTGGCCTTCCTCGACCGGGGGGTAGCCTTCCCGGCGTGACACCTGAAGACCTCGTCGCGCACTACGCACTGGAGCCGATCCCGCGAGAGGGCGGGCTGTTCCGCCGCACCTGGGCGGGACCGGAGCTGGCCGACGGGCGCCCGCAGGGGTCGGCGATAGTCGTGCTGCTCACCGCGGACGACTTCTCGGCCCTGCACCGCCTGCCGTCCGACGAGGTCTGGCACTTCTATCTCGGCGACCCCCTGGAGCTCCTGCTCCTCGCGCCCGACGGCACGTCCCGCACGGCCGTGCTCGGCCCCGACCTCCTGCGAGGCCAGCACATCCAGCTCACCGTGCCCGCCGGTACCTGGATGGGCGCGCGGGTGCTGACGGGCGGATCCTGGACCTTCTTCGGCTGCACGATGGCGCCCGGCTTCACCTACGAGGGCTACGAGCACGGCGACCTGGCGGACCTGACGGCGCGCTATCCCTCCGAGGCCGCGCGTATCGCGGCACTGTGCCGTCCATGAGCGGACGCGGACTCCTCGAAGGACAGGTCGCCCTCATCACGGGCGCGGGCGGCGGCATCGGGCGGGGAATCGCCACGCGGTTCGCGGCGGAGGGGGCGGCGGTCGTGCTGCACTGCCGTACGGCGGTGGGGGCGGCCGACGAAGTGGCGCGCACTGTCCGGAAGTCGGGCGGGCGGGCTCTCGTCCTGCAGGCCGACCTGACCGACGAGGGGGCGTGCCGGGCGCTGGTCGCCGGGGCCGCCGAGTGGGGCGGTGGCCGGCTGACGGCGCTGGTCAACAACGCGGGCGTCCAGCCGACGCGGGAGCTGTCCGGGATGACGGTGGCGGACTGGCGGGCGGTCGTGGACACCAACCTGTCGAGCGTCTTCGCGTGCACGCAGGCCGCGGCCGAGGTCATGCGAGAGCAGGAGGGGGGCGGTTCGGTGACCCACATCGCCTCCATCGAGGCGAGCCACCCCGCCCCGTTGCACGCCCACTACTCCGCCTCCAAGGCAGCGGTGGTGACGCACGCCCGGGCGGCCGCCCTGGAGTACGGCCCCTTCGGCGTCCGCGTGAACACCGTCTCGCCCGGGCTGATCCACCGGGAAGGGCTGGAGGAGGCCTGGCCGGAGGGAGTGCGGCGCTGGGAACGGGCGGCACCGGCCGGGAGGTTGGGGCGGCCGGAGGACGTGGGGGACGCGTGCGTGTTCCTGGCGTCGGGGCTGGCGTCGTGGATCTCCGGGCACGATCTGGTGGTGGACGGCGGGGTGTCGGCTCGGCCGACGTGGTGACCGTGCCCTGATATCGCCCCCCCCGCTGGCCCCGCTGCCCCGTCGGCCGAGCCGCGTCCCTCAGCCGGTTCGCACGCGACCGCGCTGAGTCCGAACGGCTTCGCGTCCGTACATACCCCCGAGGCCTCAAGTCCGACGACGGAGATGTGACACACGTGGGGTGCGATGAGCGACGACGACCCCGCCGCCGGGTTGCCGAGCGGCGCGGACTTCAACGGCTGGTGCTGCTGGGCCCCCTGCTGGTCCTGCTCCTCCTCGCCGGCACGGGACCGGCATCCGCGCACGCCGCCCTCCGCGCCACCGACCCCGAGGACGGAACCGTCCTCAAGTCGGCCCCCCGTCACCTCACCCTGACCTTCACGGAGTCCGTCGGCCTGCTCGACGACTCCTTCCGCGTGCTGGACCCCGACGGGCGTCGCCTGCGTACGGGTGAGCCGACCCACGCGCAGGACGGGAGCGAGACCGCCCGCGTGACGCTGCCCGCGAAGCTCGCGCAGGGCACGTACACGGTGGCCTGGCGGGTGGTGTCGGCCGACAGTCATCCGGTCTCCGGCGCGTTCACGTTCTCCGTCGGCAGGGAGTCCCTGACCACGGCCACCGTGGACACCGGTCCCACCGAGGACCCGGCGACCAAGAGCCTCTACAACCTCGCCCGCTATCTGGCCTACCTCGCCGCCGCCCTGCTCATCGGCGCGGCGGCGTTCATGGCGGTCTGCCGTCCGCCGGACGCGCCCGTGCTGCTGAAGCTGCTGAGGGCGAGCTGGTGGACGCTTCTCGGCGTCACGCTCGCCCTGCTGGTGCTGCGCGCCCCGTACGAGACGGGCGAGGGGCCCCTGGGGGCGCTGAGTGTCGACTCCCTCGGCCGGACCCTGACCAGCCGGCCGGGGGTGGTCCTGCTCGCGCGGCTGGGGCTCCTGGCGGTGGCCGCCGTCCCTCTCGTACGGCCGGCCAGGCAGCGCAAGCCGTACGGGTGGGGCGGTGCGGCCCTCGCCGTCGGGCTCGCCATGACCTGGGCCGCCGGGGAGCACGCCTCGGCGGGGATCCAGGTGCCGCTGGCGATGACGTCCTCGGCGCTGCATCTGCTCGCCATGGCGGTGTGGCTGGGCGGGCTCGCGGCGCTGCTCGTGACGCTGTACCGCGCTCACCTGACGCCGGCCACGGTGACCCGCTTCTCCCGCCTCGCCTTCGCTTCCGTGACCGTCCTGGTCGTCACCGGCGTCTACCAGTCCTGGCGCGGCCTCGGATCGTGGGACGCGCTCACCGGGACGACGTACGGCAGGCTCCTGACCCTCAAGCTGGTCGCGGTGGCCCTGCTCCTCGGGGCGGCTGCCCTCTCGCGTCGCTGGACGGCGCGGCTGGCGACGACGGCCGACGTGGAAGCGGTCGACGCGGAGACGGTCGTGCGGGAAAGGGCACAGGAACGGGTCAGGGAACCGGAACGGGAACTCGTTCCGGCGGCGGTCGGTGGACCGGTGCCGCCCGAGTCGCCCTCGCCGCGGACCGAGGTACCGCCTGCCGTCGACCCGCACCGCCGCGCCCTGCGCCGTTCCGTCCTCGCCGAGGTCGGCGTCGGTGCCGTGGTGCTCCTGGTCACCACGGTCCTCACCAGCACGCTGCCCGGCCGTGCGCAGGCCGAGGCGGCGGCCGGGGCGCCCGCTGTCATCGGCGCCTCCGTCACCAACGTCCCCTTCGACGTCGGCACCCCCGGCGGCCACGGCAAGGTGCAGATCACCCTCGACCCGGGGCGGGTCGGCGACAACTCGATCGAGGCGCTCGTCTACGGCCCGGACGGCGGCGTGTCCGTCGTCCCCGAGCTGCGTGTCTCCTTCACTCACCCGGCCAAGGACATCGGCCCCCTCGACGCCGCACTCACCGACAAGGGCGGCTACTGGAGCAACAGCTTCCTCAACCTGCCCATCGCCGGGAGGTGGGAGATGAAGGTGACCGTGCGGACCTCGGAGGTGGACCAGGTGAGCGTGACCAGGACCGTGGTGGTGCGCTAGCGCCTCTCGGCCGGAACGCCTGGGACAGCGCCTAGGACAGCACCTGGATCAGCTGGTACGGAACCATGTAGAGCCCGGTGTAGAGCATCAGCGTGCCGAAGACGCCCACGCCCAGGGACCGCAGCACCCAGGTGCGCACCGGGAGCCTGGCCGCCACCCGGGCCGGGTTGCGGGGGTCGTAACTGACCTGGAAGCGCTCCGGCGAGGTGGCGACGGGCTCGGCGGCGGTGTCGATCTCACAGTCCCGCGGGATGCCGTCCAGGTCGGTGAACCGGAACATCCGCTTCTTGCCGTCGTGGCGGTGGAAGGCCGCCAGCACGGAGATGCCCCGGCGACGCAGGATCGCTCGGTCGTACAGCGTCTTGGCGGCCATGCCGTACAGGACGAGACCGATGATCAGGGGCTTGGTCCCGAAGAACCAGAGGATGGCGCCGATGAGATCGGAGTGTGCGATCAGCGTGACCAGGCCCGCGATCCAGCCCACGATCGGCAGCCCGAGGACGAGCACCAGGCTCACATCCCCGAAGGCGCGCTTGTGCCAGGCGGGGCGGGCGGTCGTCCCCGGCTCCACCACGACCAGCTCGGCCCCGTCCGGGCGGGGCTCCTCCGTGCCCCGGACGGGCAGCGAGGCCTTCACGGTCGTGACGAACACGTCCCGCTCGGACGTGCCCCGGTGGGCCACCCGGTAGACGGTCGGAGGCGTCCCTTCCGGTGCGGTCAGCACCACCTCCACCCCGCGCGGGCTCTCGGCCGCCCTGACCTCCTCCACGGCCGCCGGAGGTATGCGCCTGCGGACTCCGTCCTGCTCCAGCAGCAGTGATCCGTCCCCCTCCAGCCACAGCGCGCCGGAGCGGCCGCGCAGGGCCAGGGAGGGGACGGGGGAGGGCGTATTCGATGTCGTCATGGCGGAAAGCTAGTGGCGGGATCTTCGTCGCGTACTCAAGTTCGATCAACGCAGTGTTGAAGTTGGTTCGAGATGTCGGTCACGTTTCCAAAACGGCGATCGACATCTCTTGACGCATGACCTGACAAACGGCTGTTATTGCGCCACCGTGTTCGGTCAAGTTGATTTCTGATCGGTTACGACGGACTCGACGCGCCCAACCCTCATGATCGAACCCTGTCATCAGGAGCCGTAGATGCAGCACTTCACCCCCTCCGGTCTCTCACTCCCCTCACCCAACCGTCGCACCCTGCTGCGCGGCATCGGCGGCGCCGCCGTTCTCGGCGCCGGCATCCCGCTGCTGAGCGCCTGCGGCGGCAGCGGTACGGCGAGTGACCCGAAGACCGTCACCCTCGGCTCCAAGGCGTCCGACCCGGTGCCGAAGAAGGCGTTCGCCGACATCTACGCGGCCTACAAGAAGAAGTCCGGGATCACGGTCGACGTGAACACCAAGGACTCCAACACCTTCCAGGAGCAGATCAACTCCTACCTCCAGGGCACGCCGGACGACGTGTTCACCTGGTTCGCCGGCTACCGGATGCAGTTCTTCGCCGCCAAGGGCCTGGCCACGCCGATCGACGACGTGTGGAAGACCATCGGGGACAACTTCCCCGAGGCGATGCACAAGCTCAGCAAGGGCGAGGACGGCAAGTACTACTTCGTGCCGCTGTACACGTACCCGTGGGCGATCTTCTACCGGAAGAGCGTCTTCCAGGAGAAGGGCTACGAAGTCCCCACCAAGTGGGACGACTTCGTCGCGCTGTGCAAGCAGATGAAGAAGGACGGCCTCGTCCCGATCGCCTTCGGCGACAAGGACGCCTGGCCCGCGCTCGGCACCTTCGACCAGATCAACTTCCGTGCCAACGGCTATGACTTCCACGTCGACCTGATGGCGGGCAAGGCCTCCTGGACCGACGCCAAGGTGCGCAAGGCCTTCGACCTGTGGGCGGAGATCCTCCCCTACCACCAGGAGGGCGCCGTCGGCCGCACCTGGCAGGACGCGGCTCAGACCCTCGCCTCGAAGAAGGCCGGCATGTATCTGCTCGGCACCTTCGTGGCCCAGCAGTTCACCAACAAGGCCGACCTGGACGACCTCGACTTCTTCGCCTTCCCGGAGATCGACCCGGCGTACGGTCAGGACACCGTCGAGGCGCCCACCGACGGCTTCATGATGAGCAAGAGCCCGAAGAACAAGGCCGAGGCCGTCAAGCTCCTTCAGTACCTGGGCACTCCGGACGCCGAGGACATCTACCTGAAGTCCGACCCGAGCGTGGTCCACGCCTCCACCAAGGCCGACACGTCGTCGTACACCGCCCTGCAGAAGAAGGCGTACGACATGATCTCCGGCGCCAAGTCCCTGACCCAGTTCATGGACCGTGACAGCCGGCCGGACTTCACCTCGACGGTGATGCAGCCCGCGCTGCAGAAGTTCATCCGCGATCCCAAGGGCGTCGACAGTCTGCTGTCCTCGATCGAACGCCAGAAGAAGACGATCTTCGCGTCCAGCTGATCCCATGACTACAGACATCACCAAGGAGAACCCGGAGGCGGCCGCCGTGCCGCCTTCGGGCGCTGCTCCCGCCGAGAACGCCAAGAAGGTGCCCCAGGGGCACCGTCGCCTGCTGACCCGCCGCGACCGGATCACCCTCGGGTTCATGGCGGGCCTGCCGACCATCCTGCACATCGCCCTCGTCTGGGTGACGGCGCTGGCCTCGATCGCGCTGGCCTTCACCACCTGGGACGGCATCGGCTTCGACTCCATCAAGTGGGTCGGGCTGCAGAACTTCAAGGAACTCTTCGAGCAGAACCCGCAGTTCTGGCCCGCCGTCCAGCACAACGTCATCTGGTTCGTCGTGCTGATCGTGATCCCGACCCCTCTGGGCCTGTTCCTGGCCGTGCAGCTGGACAAGAAGATCCGGTTCAGCCGCGTGTACCAGACCGCCTTCTTCCTGCCCGTCGTGCTGTCGATGGCCGTGATCGGCTTCGTCTGGCAGCTGATCTACAACCCCGACACCGGCCTGATCAACAGCATCATCGGGGCCAACGAGCCGGGCAAGTACATCGACTGGATCGGCGACCCGGACCTCAACCTCTGGGCCATCCTGGTCGCCGCGTCCTGGCGCCACACCGGCTACATGATGATCCTCTACCTGGCCGGCCTCAAGGGCGTGGACCCCTCGCTGCGGGAGGCGTCCTCGCTCGACGGCGCGAATGAGTGGCAGACGTTCAAGAACGTCATCTTCCCCACCCTGCGCCCCACCAACACCGTCGTCCTGGTCGTCACCATCATCGAGGCCCTGCGCGCCTTCGACCTGGTCTTCGTCTTCAACAAGGGCGCCGAGGGCACCGAGCTGCTCTCGATCCTGGTCACCAACAACATCATCGGCGAGTCCAGCCGCATCGGTTACGGCTCCGCGATCGCGGTCGTCCTGCTGCTGATCTCTCTCGTCGTGATCATTCCCTACCTGGTGGCCACCTTCCGGAAGGAGCGGCGCGCATGAGCACCCCCACCGCCACGCTGGGCAAGCAGCGCACCCCCGTCCGCCCCGGCCGGATCCTGCTGCACCTCTTCCTCGCGTCCATGGCGCTGGTCTGGATCGGCCCGCTGGCCTGGGCGATCTACTCGGCGCTGCGCCCGTACGCGGAGACGAGCGAGAAGGGATACGTGTCCTGGCCGGACACGCTGAACTTCGACAACTTCACGAACGCGTTCACGCAGTCGGACATGAGTCACTACTTCGTCAACACGATGATCATCGCCGTGCCGGCGGTGCTGTTGACGCTGTTTTTGTCCTCGATGGTCGCCTTCTACGTCAGCCGCTTCGACTTCCGCCTCAACCTGGCGCTGCTGCTGGTCTTCACGGCCGGCAACCTGCTCCCGCAGCAGGTCATCATCACCCCCCTGTACCGGCTGTACCTGCTCATCGACCTGCCGGGCATCACCATGAGCGGCAAGCTCTACGACTCCGCCCTCGGCCTGGTCCTCATCCACGTGGCGTTCCAGTCCGGGTTCTGCGCCTTCGTGCTCAGCAACTACATGCGCTCGCTGCCGCACGAGCTGACCGAGGCCGCGCTCGTCGACGGGGCCTCGGTGTGGCGCCAGTACTGGCAGATCGTGCTCCCGCTGTGCCGCCCGGCCATGGCCGCCCTCGCGACCCTGCTCTCGATCTGGATCTACAACGACTTCTTCTGGGCCCTCGTCCTGATCTCGACCGGCGAGAACATGCCGATCACCTCGGCGCTGAACAACCTCACCGGCGCGTACTTCACCGACCCCAACCTCGTCGCCGCCGGCGCCCTGCTCACCGCGATCCCCACACTGATCGTGTACTTCGTGCTCCAGCGGCAGTTCGTCAGCGGCCTCACCCTCGGCGCCAACAAGGGCTGACGGCCCCTTTCTTGAAAGAGACACCCGTGCACCACCCCTTCACTCCCGTCGCCTCCGTGCCCGTGGACCTGGCCGACGCCCGCGTCCATGAGGAGGGCTGGCAGTCCTGGAGCCCGAGTGGCGCCTACGCCCTCGGCGACAAGCCGTACCGCCCGACGAACGACAACTGGGCGACGGTCTGTTACCGGCCCGGCGTCACCGTCCCCGAGGGCGCGTTCCAGGGTGAGGGCCTGCTGGCGCTCGACCCCGGTGACGGCTCGCCGGTCCGCCTGTGGGCGGCGGTCGATCCGATGCGTGAGGTGCCGTCGATCCGGCTGGTGGTGACGGACGGCGCCGTCGCGGAGGTCAGCGCGGACGGACCGGTGAAGGAGTGGACGGGCGCCACCGTCCAGTCGGCCCTGGGCGACTGGGCCGACAGCCTCCAGCTGCCCGCCCCCCGCCCGGCGCCCACCGTCTGGTGCTCCTGGTACGAGTACTTCACGGCCGTCACCGAGGACGACATCCACGAGAACCTCCGTGCGATGGACACCCTCGACCTGCCCATCGACGTCGTGCAGATCGACGACGGCTACCAGAAGGCCCTCGGCGACTGGCTCACCCTCTCCGGCCGCTTCCGCTCCCGCGCGGGCATCGCGGACGCGATCCGGGCGAGGGGCCGCCGCGCAGGCATCTGGACGGCCCCCTTCCTGGTCGACCCGGCGAGCGACCTGGCCGCCGATCACCCGGAGTGGCTGGTCCGGGACGAGGACGGCGGCTTCACGCACGCAGGCCGCAACTGGGGCCACGACCTGCGCGTCCTGGACACCACGCACCCCGAGGCGGCGGCGTATCTGACGGAGGTCTTCCGGACACTGCGCGCCGAGGGCTACGACTACTTCAAGGTCGACTTCCTCTACGCGGGCGCGCTGGACGGCGTACGGCACGCCGCGGAGACGGACGCGCTGACGGCGTACCGCGACGGCATCCGGCTGATCCGCGAGGCGATCGGGGAGGACGCCTACCTGCTGGGCTGCGGCGCACCCCTGCT
The DNA here is from genome assembly GCF_041261225.1 of Streptomyces sp. V4I8. GTDB lineage: Bacteria > Actinomycetota > Actinomycetes > Streptomycetales > Streptomycetaceae > Streptomyces. Next base: position 5,069,709 of record NZ_JBGCCN010000001.1, on the reverse strand, counting down.
GGCGTCCATCGGCCTCTTCGACGCGATGCGCGTCAGCCCCGACACGGCCCCGCACCGCCGCCCCGAGGCCGACGACTACAGCCAGCCCGGCCAGGACCCCGCCGAGTTCACGGGCGTCGGCCGGCAGTGGCAGCACGGCCGGCTCTGGATCAACGACCCGGACTGCCTGATGGCCCGCCCGGCCGTCGAGACGCGGGAGCGGTGGGCCGCGCACGTCGAGGCGACCGGCGGCCTCATGGCCTCCAGCGACCGTCTGCTGTCCCTGGACGAGTGGGGCGTGGCCACCACCCGCCGTCTCCTCGGCGGAGGTGCCCGGTGAAGCGCGAACTCTCCGTCCCCGGCATCGCCTACGGCGGCGACTACAACCCCGAGCAGTGGCCCGAGGAGGTCTGGGCCGAGGACATGCGCCTGATGCGCGAGGCCGGGGTGACCATGGTCAGCGTCGGCATCTTCTCCTGGGCGCTGCTGGAGCCCAAGGAGGGCGCGTACGACTTCTCCCTCCTGGACCGCGTCCTCGGCCTGCTGCACGAGCACGGCATCGCGGCCGACCTCGCGACCCCGACGGCGGCGCCCCCGGCGTGGTTCTTCAAGGCCCACCCCGAGGCGCTGCCCGTGGACAAGGACGGCCGCGGACTGTCGTACGGCAGCCGCCAGACGTTCTGCCCGTCGAGCCCCGCCTACCGGGAGGCGGCCCTGCGGATGGCGCGGGCGCTGGCCGAGCGGTTCGCGGACCACCCGGCGGTGGCGATGTGGCACGTCCACAACGAGTACGGCTGCCACAACGCGGAGTGCTACTGCGACGAGAGCGCGGCCGCGTTCCGGCGCTGGCTGCGCACGAGGTACGCGGACGACCTGACCGCCCTCAACCACGCCTGGGGCACCCGCTTCTGGAGCCAGTGGTACTACGACTGGGACGAGATCCTCCCGCCCCGCCCCACGGGCGCCGTACCGAACCCCACCCATCAGCTGGACTGGCGCCGCTTCTGCAGCGACGAGCTGCTGTCGCTGTACGAGGCGGAACGCGAGGTGCTGCTGGAGGCGGCCCCGGCCACCCCCGCCACCACCAACTTCATGGTGATGTACAACTTCGACGCCCTCGACTACTGGCGCTGGGCCCCGAAGCTGGACATCGTCTCCAACGACCACTACCTCCAGTCCGCCGACCCCGAGTCGCAGATCGACCTCGCGCTCAGCGGCGACCTGGTCCGCTCCCTCGCGGGCGGCCCCTGGCTGCTGATGGAACACTCCACGGGCGCGGTGAACTGGCAGCCGGTGAACCGGGCGAAGGGCCCCGGCGAGCTGCGACGCAACGCGCTGGCCCATGTCGCCCGGGGCGCGGACGGCATCGCCTACTTCCAGTGGCGCGCGGCCAAGGCGGGCGCCGAGCAGTGGCACTCGGCGATGCTGCCGCACGCGGGCACGGACAGCCGGATCTGGCAGGACGTCGTCCGACTGGGCGCGGATCTGCGGGCGCTCGCGGAGGTGCGCGGCAGCGTCGGCACGGCCGAGGTGGCGATCGTCTGGGACTGGAACGCCCGCTGGGCGATGGAACTCCCCTCCCAGCCGAGCGGCGAGCTGCGCTTCCACGACCTGGTCCGTGCCTGGTACGAGCCGCTGTGGCGCGCGGGCGTCGCGGTGGACTTCGTCCGCCCGGACGCGGACCTGTCGGCCTACCGCCTGGTCCTGGCGCCGAGCCTCTACCTGGTGGACGACGAGGGCGCGGCCAACCTCACCGGCTTCGCGGAGCGCGGCGGCACCCTGGCCGTCGGCTTCCACAGCGGAGCGGTCGACGAGAACTGCCATGTCCGGCTGGGCGGCTACCCGGGCGCGTTCCGCGAGGCGCTCGGCGTACGCACCGACGAGCTGTTCCCGCTGCTGCCCGGGGAGTCGGTGGGCCTGAGCGGCGGCGGCACCGGGACCCTCTGGTCGGAGCGGGTACGCCTCTCCGGCGCCGAGGCGGTGGCGTCGTACACCAGCGGCCCGCTCGCGGGCGGACCGGCGGTGACGCGTAACAGCCTTGGTTCCGGGGCGAGTTGGTACGTGGCCACGCTTCCCGATCCGACGGCGATGGCCGCGCTGCTGGACCGCATCCGCGAGGAGGCGGGAGTGGAGCCGGTACGCGGTACACCGCAGGGCGTCGAGGCGGTTCTGCGACGCGGCCCGGAGGCCGACTACCTCTTCCTCATCAACCACACCGACCGGCCCGCCCATGTCGCGGTCGCGTCGGACGCCACCGAACTGCTCACGGGCAGGTCGGCGCCGGGGGCGGTCAGCGTTCCGGCGGGGGAGACGGCGGTGGTGCGCGAGCCCCGCTGAGCCGTCGCCGTCGCAGCCGTCCGGCCCGCACGAACGCCCTTGCGATTCGGGTCGGATGTGACAAGGTGGCGTGAAATCACCAGGGGGACTTCGAGGGGTGGGCGGCATGCCGGAGCTGAGCAAGGGCGGGAACATCGTGGTGGGCTCCGGGCCCGTCGTCGCCGAACTGCACGCCGTGGGCGGCACGGTCGACCTCAGCGCCCTGCTGGTGGCGGCGGACGGCAAGGTCAGGTCCGACGACGACCTGGTCTTCTACAACCAGCCGTCCGCCGAGTCCGGTGCCGTCCGGCATCTCGCGGCGGACGCCGAGGGTCCCGAGCGCGTCGAGATGGATCCGGCCGCGCTTCCCGCGGACGTGGACCGGGTGGTCCTGGTCGGCAGCTGCGACCCCGACGACGCGAGCCGCACCTTCCGCGAGGTTAAGGAGGTGCTGGTCCGCGCCTCCCCACTCGGTGCCGAACCGGTCCACTTCCGCCCGCCCGCTCTCACCGACGGCGAACGCGCCGTGCTCCTGATGGAGCTCTACCGCAGGGGCGAGGCCTGGAAGCTGCGCGCCATCGGCCAGGGGTACGCCGACGGGCTCGCCGGGCTCGCCACCGACTTCGGGATAGACGTGGCTCAGGAGGAGTCCGAGGCGCCGGAGGAGCCCGCACGGCAGCCCGAGGAGCCCGCTCGGCAGCCCGACGAGGTGCGGGCCGTCCCCGCCGCACCCCCCATGAGCCTGCGCAAGCCCCCGCTCGGCAAGATCAGCCTCGACAAGGGCGGCCAGGTCTCGATGAGCCTGGACAAGGCGGACCGCGAGCTGGTGGTCACGGCGACCCTGGAGTGGGACGGCGGCAGCGACGAGCGCCGTCGGCGGGGCGCCGACCTCGACCTCTACGCTCTGTTCGTCCCGGCGTCCAAGGCGATACGCGGCGAACTGGCGCCCGGCACCCTCATCACGCCGAAGAGGAAATCGCGCCCCGCCCCCGACGCGGACACGGCGAAGAAGGGCAAGGGCGCGGATGTCGTCTACTACAAGCGCCTCGGCTCGCTGAAGAACCGTCCCTTCATCCACCTCGACGGCGACGCCCGGGTCCCCGGCTGCGAGACCCTCCGTATCGGCCGCCCCGACCAGCAGGGGTACGTCCTGCTGTGCGCCTACTCGGCGGTCAGTAACGGCTTCGGCTCCTTCCGCAGCTTCGGCGCGAAGGTCGTGGTCACCGACGGTCGCGGCTCGACCGTCACCGTCCCGCTCTTCGAGAACACCAAGACCCGGTACTGGGTGGCCATCGCCCTCGTCGACTTCACCGAGTCCGACGGAGCGGCGATCCACCATGTCGAGGCCTACAGCGGCCGTATGACCGAGCGCCGCCCGGTCCTCCACGCGGACGGCACCGTGGAGATGAACGCGGGGCCGGTTGAGTTCAAGAGGCGCTGACGCACGCTAATGAGGGCTGGTGAGGGCTGGTGAGGGCTGATCAGGGGCTGAATGCGGGGGCCGGGACCCGAGGTCCCGTGACGTGAAAAGTCCGCCAAAACGGGGCAAATAGTAAAAGTGCGCGGCATTCAGCCCCCGACGGTCGTCCGCCATGCCTGAGCTGCCCGACGTCGAGGGTTTCCGGAGGGTGCTCCAGTCCTGTGCGCAGGGCAGGGTCATCCGACACGTCGACGTGCGCGACACGGGCGTCCTGCACGGGGTGAGCGCTCGGCGGCTGCGGGACGCGCTGGAGGGCCGGCGGATCACCGGGGCGGAGCGGCACGGCAAGTGGCTGCTCGCCCGCACCGGCGGCCCCACCCTCGCGCTGCACTTCGGCATGACCGGCCTGCTGCTCTGCGCCCACCCGGACGACGCGGCCGAGCCGCACGACCGCGTCCTGTTCACCCTCGCCCGCGACCGCCAGCTCCGCTACCGCGACCAGCGCAAACTCCAGGGCCTCTGGCTGGCCGAGGACGCCTCCGACGTCGTACGGCTGCTGGCGCACCAGGGCCCGGACGCCCTGACGGTGGACCGCGAGGAGTTCGACACCGTGCTCGCCTCCCACCGCGGCCGCGTCAAGGCCGTCCTGATCGACCAGTCGGCCCTGGCCGGCCTCGGCAACCTCCTGGCCGACGAGATCCTGTGGCGCGCGCGGCTCCGCCCCGCCACCCCGGCCAACGCCCTCACCGAGCCGGAGCGCCGCCGCCTGTACACCCAGATGCGGCGCACCCTGCGTCCCGCGATCACCGCCGGCCGAGTCCCCCCGCGCTCCACCTGGCTCACCGGCCACCGCGACGCCCCCGACCCGCACTGCCCGCGCTGTGGCACCGCTCTGCGCCGGTCGCGGGTGGGGGGTCGTACGACGGTGTGGTGTCCGGGGTGTCAGGGGCAGGCGAACGGGGATGGGAAGGAGGGAGAGGCATGAGCCGCGGGTGGCGCCGGGTCCCCCTCCCGTGACACCGACACCGGGGCCCGACGACGACATCGGCGCGCGGCGCCGAGTGCGAGCCGTGTTCGACGGCGACAACTGCTGACGACCCGGAAACGCCGGCCCGACGTCCGCGGGCCGGGATCGCGGACCGGGCGTATCCCGGCGAGAGCGAGATGAATGATCATGGACGAGCCCGTCATCACCGGCCGGACGACGACGCGGCCCCTCGACGACGTGGTCGGCGAGGCCCTCACGGCCCGCGTCACAGTCGATGAGCGCGGCACGGTGACCGGGTGGAACGCGGGGGCCGAGCGGCTGCTGGGGTACGCGGCCGAAGAGATCGTCGGCCGGCCGGCGGCCGAGCTGCTGGCCGAGCCGGTCCCGGCCGAGGACCTGCCCCCGTTCGCGCAGCTGCCCAGATGGCACGGCGAGCTCCCCGTCCGGCACCGCGACGGCCGACGGCTGGAGATCAAGGTCCTGGCGCACCACAGGACACCCGAGCCGGGCGGGGCCACGGGCGTGGGAGGGGGTGGGCGGGCGGGTGCGGGTACGCGGGCATGGCTTCTGGTCTCCGCCCTGAGCGGGCAGCAGCCCGAGCCGCTCGACGACACCCTCGTGACCTGGAGCTTCGCCCAGTCACCCTGCTGCGCGGTGGCGCTCTACGACACCAGGCTCCGGCTGCGCCGCGCCAACGCGGACATGGAACGCTCGGTCGCCCTCACCGAGCAGGACATGCTCGGGCTGCGCGTCAACGAGATCGTGGACGGCCCGGCCGGCGACCGGGCGGAACAGAGCATGGCGCGGGTGCTGGAGACCGGTGAGCCGCAGTACAACGAGAACTTCCTGCGCGCCGCCGGTGAGAAACGGGAGCACGCCTGGTCGGTCTTCATGTCGACGCTCCGCGACGCGACGGGCGAGGTGCGGGGCGTCTGCCTCACCGCGCACGACATGACCGAGCAGTACTGGGCCCGCAAGCGCCTCCAGCTGATCGCGGAGGCCGGGCGGCGCATCGGCACCACCCTCGACGTGATGCGTACGGCGCAGGAGCTGGCGGACGTGACGGTCCCGGAACTCGCCGACTTCGTCAGCGTCGACCTGCTGACCTCCCTGGACGACCTGCACGAGCCGCTCCCGGAGGCCGGGACCCTGACCGGCCCGCTGGTGCTGCGCCGGGCCGCCCACCAGTCCGCGACCCCGGGCGCACCGGAGGCGGTCGTCGCCCTGGGTGACGTGGACGAGTACCCGGAGGGCTCCGCGCCGGTCGAGACGCTCCGCTCCGGACGGGCCGCGGTGTACGGGATGACGCACCCGGCGATCACCGCGCTGGTCGCCCGTGACCCGGCCCGGGCCTCCCGGGTCCGTGAGTTCGGCGTGCACTCGGTGATGGTGGTCCCCCTGTCGGCCCGCGGCACCACCCTGGGCGTCGCCGTCCTCGTCCGCCATCGCCAGCCCCGGATCTTCCAGCAGGACGACCTGGTGCTGGCCGAGGAACTGGCGGCCAGGGCGGCCGTCTGCATCGACAACGCCCGCCGCTACACCCGCGAACGCGGCACGGCGGTGATGCTCCAGCGCAGCCTGCTGCCGCAACGGCTGCCCGAGCAGGCGGCGGTGGAGGTCGCCTCCCGCTATCTCCCGGCCGGCGCGCACGCCGGCGTCGGCGGCGACTGGTTCGACGTGATCCCGCTGTCGGGGGCGCGGGTGGCACTCGTCGTCGGCGACATCGTCGGCCACGGCATCCACGCCTCCGCGACCATGGGCCGGCTACGGACCGCCGTGCGCACCCTCGCCGACATCGACCTGCCCCCGGACGAACTGCTCACCCACCTCGACGACATCGTCGCCCGTCTGTCCACCGAGCGGGAGGGCGACCGGCCGGCCGCCGACCGGTCCCCCGGGACCGGCGCCGGCGGTGAGGTCGGCACGACCTGCCTGTACGCCGTGTACGACCCGATCTCCCAGCGCTGCACGCTGGCCCGGGCCGGGCATCCGCTGCCGGCCGTGGTGAGCCCCGACGGCATCGCCGACCTCGTCGACCTTCCGGCGGGCCCGCCGCTGGGCCTGGGCGGCCTGCCCTTCGAGTCGGCCGAGATCGACCTGCCGGAGGGCAGCCTGCTCGCCCTCTACACCAATGGCCTGATCGAGTCCCCGGACCGCGACATCGACGACGGCATTCTCCGCCTCCGCCGGCTGCTCTCCGGCCCGGAGCCGACCCTGAACGCGCTGTGCGACAGGATCCTCACCGACCTTCTGCCGCCCCGCCCGCCCGACGACGTCGCCCTGCTGGTGGCCCGCACCCGCGCCCTCGACGCGAGCCAGGTGGCCACCTGGGACGTTCCGTCCGACCCCTCCGCCGTCGCCCAGACCCGCAAGGACGCGCTGGCCCAGCTGGAGGCCTGGGGGCTGGAGGACGCCGCCTTCGTCACCGAACTGGTCGTCAGCGAACTCGTCACCAACGCCATCCGGCACGCGGAACCCCCGATCCAGCTCCGCCTCATCCACCTCACCCACGACAGCTCGCTCATCTGCGAGGTCTTCGACGGCGGCAACACCGCTCCCCATCTCCGCCGCGCCCGCAGCTACGACGAGGGCGGCCGCGGCCTCCTCCTGGTCGCCCAACTGACCCAGCGCTGGGGCACCCGCCAGACCGCCAAGGGCAAGACCATCTGGGCGGAACAACACCTGGAACCGGCATCGACACGCGACTTGGTCCACGAATAAACGAAATGCCTTTCCATCCCCGGCAGTTGTAAACACACTTTCTGGCCAAAAGATCTTCGGCCGTGCTATGTTCTGTCCGCGTCGAACGCCCGGCCTGACCAGCCGGGTTGAGGCGGAGGACCCATAACCAATTGCCGGCGTATGCGGATTGATCAACCGCCCGCGGGTCTTTGGGGATTGTGCGTCCGGAGAGAAGTAATCGGGGGAAGAAGTCCGCGGGGGACCTATTCGGTTTCCACGCCTGTCCAGGTCGCCCATTCGGGCTTCCTCCCCTTGCGATTGAACGCAAGGGAGATTCTACATGAACCGCAACACGCTGCGTATGGCAGCGGTTTCGGCTCTGGCTGCCGTGGCTCTCGGCACCGGTGCCGGACTGGCCCAGGCGTCGGAGGCCGACCGGGCCCGCACGGCGGCGACCGCCGAGGTGACGCTGTCCGCGGCGAACGCCCGCGCCCTCCTGGCCAACCGTGCCGTCATGGCCGAGTTGAAGGCCGGGGACGCCCAGTCGGTGCGTGCCGTCGCGGACGGCACGGCGAGCAAGGCCCAGTCCCGTGCCGCCATCGGCAGCGCCGCCAAGGCCCTGTACAACCTGCTGAAGCGGCACGGCGGCAAGCTCTTCGACGACGCCGTCAAGGCGGCCAGGAGTGGCTGGGGCAAGTTCCGTTCGTACATGGACGGGCTGGCCTGGTACCACCCGGTCCGGATCGCCTGGATCGCGGCCGGCGCCGAGGCGCAGTACCAGCTGTACACCTACATTCGCAGCCTGTTCTAGCAGGTGAGGTGGTGTCCAGGTGCGCTCCGGGACGCACCTGGACACCGTCCGCCGCCGCGTCCCGCGGTGGCGTTCGTCCGGCCCCGGCCCAACGCGAGGAGACACCCATGGCCTCCACCACCGAATCGCCCGCCGCCCTGAAGAACCTGTGGGCCTCGCCCTTCTGCTTCATCACGGCGGCGTTCGTCGCGTTCAACCTGGTCGGCCACAAAGGGGCGGGTTGGGCCCTGATGGCCGCCGGACTCGTCGGACCGCTCGTCGCCCTCGTCTGGGGCGCGGTCCGGCGCGAACGACCCGACTCGTTCGTGATCGTCCCGCTGGGGGCACTGGCGCTGTTCACCGTGCTCTTCGGCATCAACGAAGGCTTCCCCTGGTCCTGACGTTCCTGACGTTGCCGCGTCCTGACCCGTCGGGGCCCGGCACTACGGAGAGGAACAGGCGTGCCGAAAGGCGACGTACTGGTCGAAGCACGGGGCCTGAGGCGCTCGTTCGGCAGCAGAACGGTTCTCGACGACGTCTCGCTGTCGCTGCACGCGGGTGAGGTGACCGGCTTCGTCGGCGCGAACGGCGCCGGCAAGACCACCACCATCCGGCTGATGCTGGGCCTCGCGCGCGGGGCGGGCGAAACACGGTTTCTCGGCCGCCCGCTGCATTCCTGGGGATCTCCCGGAAATGTCGTGGGCGCGGTCCTCGGCGGAATTGCTGGCCACCCCAATCACCGGGTGCGCTCGCATGTGCGGATGGTGGCCGCGGGATGCGGTGCGTCGGACCGGCGCGTCGACGACATGCTGGAATTGGTGGGCCTTGCGCAGGCCGCCCGGCTGAAACTTTCCCAGCTTTCTCTGGGAATGGCCCAGCGCGTGGGAATCGCGCAGGCGCTGCTCGGAGATCCGCCGGTGCTCGTTCTCGACGAGCCCGCGAACGGCCTCGACCCGCATTCGATCCGCTGGCTGCGGGAATTCCTGCGGGACCGGGCGGCGGAAGGCAGAGCCGTCATGGTCTCCAGCCATCTGCTGGGCGAGATGGAGCAGCTCGCGGACCGTGTGGTGGTGCTGTCGCGGGGCCGCGTCGTGGCCGCCTCACCGATCGCGGAGCTGCTGTCCCGGGCGGGCAGCCGGAGTCTGGTGACGGTGCAGTCGCCGGACCTGCCGAAGCTCACTCGCCTGGTCGAGGAGCGGGGTGGCCGGCTGCGGTCGGCCGGCGGGCCGAGCGCGCACATCACGGGCCTGGACCGGATCCGGGTCGCCACCCTCGCGGCGGAGGGCGGCGTGGCACTGCACTGGCTGTCCGAGGAGATGCCGTCGCTGGAGGACTTCTACCTGTCCATCGCGGAAGAGGAGTTCAGGATCTCGTGACCGCACCCCTGACACACACCCCGCCGCCGGTCCCGAGGACCGTCACGGCCGGCGAGGCGTTCCGCAACGCGTGCCGGTACGAGTGGCGCCACCTCGCGGCGCTGCGGTCCACGTGGGTGCTGCTCGGCGTGGTGGCCGCGCTGAGCCTGCTCACCGGCCCCGGCCTGCTCTTCGACCTGGACAGGGCGAGGGCGGTCAGCGCCGCGTCGATGGCCGACACCCTGGCGTGGGCGCCGATGGCGACCCAGATCCCGACGCTCTGCTTCTTCGTGCTGATCCTCGGCACCGGACCGGTCTCGACCGACCTGGTGCGCGGCGCCGCGCGCACGACATGGCTGGCCGTCAACGGCCGCCGGACCGCGTACCTGGCGAAGGCAGCGGTCGGATTCCTGGTGGGCGCTGGTGTCGCGGCGACGAGCGCACTGGTGGGCGCGGTCTCGGCGGCGGTCGTCCTGACCGCGTCCGGCGCCCCTCAGCCCGCCTGGGGCGAGGTCCTGCCACCGGTGCTGCGGTTCGTCCTGTGGATGGGCTGCTGGGCACTGCTGTGCCTCGCCCTGGTCGCCCTGCTGCGCAACAGGATCATGCCCGTACTGATCCTCTGTCTGTGGCCGGTCCTGGGCGAACGCCTGGCGGGCCTGCTGCTGGGCTACGTCCCCGGCCTGGGCGGTGTGTCCGACTGGCTGCCGTTCGCGACGGGCCGGGCGATGCTCACCGACGTATCGGCCTTCACGGCCAAGGACCGGTCCTTCGCGGAAGTCATGGTCGGCTCGGACCTGTCGACCCCGGTGGCCCTGGTGGTCTACCTGCTCTACACCGCGGCACTGACGGCAGCGGGCTACTGGTCGTACAGCCGCCGAGAGGCCCCGACGGGCTGAGCCACCCGCCTTCACCGGGGCCGCAAGGGGTGCGTGTACGCGGTCTAGGCAGCCCTGGACCGCGCTGTACGCGCGCCCGGGGCGGGCTCTTGAGCGTCCTCGAACCGGAGGTTCTCGTCTTCTCCGAAGTCCGGTGCCCGGAAGGGATCGGTCGTCGGAGGCGGCGATACGGCGGCGGAACGGCGGGGTTGCCCTTCCGGAGCGGAGAACAGCGAGGTCAGGTCGATGAGGGGTCTGCCTTTCGTTACAGGCCCCCGAAGGGACCTGGTGTGCCGTGACCGGGCACAGCGGTCCTACAGCTTGGTCATCTTGGCGTACGGGCTCAGGATCCGCATTTGCGCCGATCCGAAATCCACGAGTGCCGCGATTCCGTCCTCGATGCCGATCACCCGGCCGAGGCCGTACACGTCGTGTGTGACCTGGTCGCCCACGGCGAAGTGCTTGGGAGCAGGTGCGACCGGCGCCTTGAAGGGGCTGGTAGGCAGATGACGCTTCGGTACAGCAGGCTTAGTCATTGCCCCCAGTATGCGCCTACGCGGCGCCGTCGGGGCAGGTGCGCCCGCCGATTGTGACGCGGTCGCCCGGGGGAGCGGCCCGGATCCGGGCCATGTCGAAGGGCCCCACCGCAAGCGGTGGGGCCCTTCGACATCGTGCCCGGTGAGGCACTGGCGGAGGATACGAGATTCGAACTCGTGAGGGGTTGCCCCCAACACGCTTTCCAAGCGTGCGCCCTAGGCCTCTAGGCGAATCCTCCGCCGGAAACATTACATGACCGAGAGGAGTGCTCGCGAACTCGTTCCCACCCGCTGACGTCGGGTACTCTGTGCGGAGCCCCTCACGCGGCGCTATCTGACTGAACTCCCCCAGGGCCGGAAGGCAGCAAGGGTAGGTCGGCTCTGGCGGGTGCGTGGGGGGCGCTTGCGTTCCCGCTGCGGGGTGGGTTGTCAGTGGGCGCCTATAACCTCGTATGCGTGTCGTCTCTCGCGCTGTACCGCCGCTATCGCCCGGAGTCGTTCGCCGAGGTCATCGGGCAGGAGCATGTCACTGACCCGCTGCAGCAGGCGCTGCGGAACAACCGGGTCAATCATGCGTACCTGTTCAGCGGTCCGCGCGGCTGCGGCAAGACGACCAGTGCGCGGATCCTCGCCCGGTGTCTGAACTGCGAGCAGGGCCCTACGCCGACCCCGTGCGGGGAGTGCCAGTCGTGCCAGGACCTCGCGCGCAACGGCCCCGGGTCCATCGACGTCATCGAGATCGACGCCGCGTCCCACGGTGGTGTGGACGACGCTCGTGAGCTCCGCGAGAAGGCCTTCTTCGGGCCCGCCTCCAGCCGCTACAAGATCTACATCATCGACGAGGCCCACATGGTCACGTCGGCCGGTTTCAACGCGCTGCTGAAGGTCGTCGAGGAGCCCCCGGAGCACCTCAAGTTCATCTTCGCCACCACCGAGCCCGAGAAGGTCATCGGCACCATCCGGTCGCGGACGCACCACTACCCCTTCCGGCTCGTGCCGCCCGGCACCCTGCGGGAGTACCTCGGCGAGGTGTGCGGCAAGGAGGACATCCCCGTCGAGGACGGCGTCCTGCCCCTCGTCGTGCGGGCCGGCCAGGGCTCCGTGCGTGACTCCATGTCCGTCATGGACCAGCTGCTCGCCGGAGCGAGGGAGGAGGGTGTGACGTATGCCATGGCCACCTCTCTGCTCGGGTACACCGACGGCTCGCTTCTCGACTCCGTGGTGGAGGCCTTCGCGACCGGTGACGGGGCCGCCGCCTTCGAGGTCGTGGACCGGGTCATCGAGGGGGGCAACGATCCCCGGCGGTTCGTCGCCGACCTGCTGGAGCGGCTGCGCGACCTCGTCATCCTCGCGGCCGTCCCGGACGCCGCCGGGAAGGGGCTCATCGACGCACCGGCCGATGTGCTGGAGCGCATGCAGGCCCAGGCCGGCATCTTCGGCGCCGCCGAGCTGAGCCGTGCCGCCGACCTGGTCAACGACGGTCTGACCGAGATGCGGGGGGCCAACTCGCCCCGGCTGCAGCTGGAGCTGATCTGCGCGCGCGTGATGCTGCCCGCGGCGTACGGGGACGAGCGTTCCGTGATGGCCCGGCTCGACCGGCTGGAGCGGGGCGTCAACTTCTCGGCGGCCGCGACCGCGGGCGGCGGCGGCATGCCCGCGATGGGGTACGTACCCGGCCCCGACGCCCACGCGGGAGCGGCCGCCGCGCCGGTTCCGCCGGGTGGCGGGCCTGCCGCGGCCCGGGCCGCCGTACGGGCTTCGGGGGGCCCTGGACAGGCGCCCGCGACCGGACCCGGGCCCGCCGCGGCTCCGGCGGGGCCGAGTGCGCCCACGGGGCAGGCAACGCCCGCGCCCCCGGCGCCCGCCGAGCCGCCGCAGGCCGACCGACCGCCCCAGCCGCCTCAGGCTCCGCCCACCCCTGCGCCCACACCCGCACCCGCCCCTGCGGCGACCCCCCCGGCACCCTCCGCCCCCGCCCCGGCCCCGGGCGCCTGGCCCACCGCAGCGCCCGCAGGCGGTGGCCGACGCCCCGGCGGCTGGCCCACGGCAGCCCCCACGGGCGGCGGCACCCGGCCCCCGGCCACGCCGAGCGGCGCCCCCGCACCCCCACCGCAGCCCGCGGCGCCCGCACCCGCTCCCACCGCGGGCCCGGCACCCGCCTACGCACCCCCGAGCGGCGGCCTCGACCCGCGCATGCTCTGGCCGAACATCCTGGAGGCGGTCAAGAACCGCCGCCGCTTCACCTGGATCCTGCTCAGCCAGAACGCCCATGTGGCCGGCTTCGACGGCACCACCCTCCAACTCGGCTTCGTGAACGCCGGCGCGCGCGACAACTTCGCGAGCAGCGGCAGCGAGGACGTCCTGCGCCAGGCGCTGGCCGAGCAGTTCCAGGTCCAGTGGAAGATCGAGGCGGTCATCGACCCGTCGGGCGGAGGTTCGGCTCCCCCGCCGCCGGGCGGCTCCTCCGGCTTCGGCGGTGGCGGCGGTTACGGCGGTGGCGGCAACAGCGGCTACGGCGGTGGCGGTACGTCCGCCCAGCGCCCGGCCCCTCCCCGGCCGACGCCCTCGGCAGCCACCCCGCCTCCGGCGGCCCCGGCGCCGAGCGCCGCCCCCACCCCCGTGTCCCGGCCCTCCTCCGCCCCCGAGCCGCCGCCCCCGGTGTCCATCGAGGACGACATCCCGGAGGACGACGACCCCGACCTCAACGAGTCGGCGCTGTCCGGCTACGAGCTGATCGTGCGGGAGCTGGGCGCGACGGTGGTGGAGGAGTTCACGAACGAGTAGCGGGAGGGGGCGGGCTCCCGAGTTGGAGGAACGTACAGGTCACCAACCCCCGGCCGCTCATCGCCCCGCACAAAAACCCCGTTAGGCTGACCCCCGTGAAGGTCCTCGTCATCGGTAACGGCGCCCGCGAACACGCCCTGTGCCGCTCCCTGTCCCTCGACCCCGACGTCACGGCGCTGCACTGCGCCCCCGGCAACGCCGGCATCGCCGAGGTCGCCGAGCTGCACCAGGTCGACGCCCTGGACGGCAAGGCCGTATCCGCGCTGGCCACGGAGCTCGGCGCCGACCTCGTGGTCGTAGGCCCGGAGGCACCGCTCGTCGCCGGGGTCGCCGACGCCGTGCGCGAGGCGGGCATCCCGGTCTTCGGCCCCTCCGGGGAGGCCGCGGAGATCGAGGGCTCCAAGGCGTTCGCCAAGGACGTGATGGCGGCGGCCGGCGTCCCGACGGCCCGCTCCTACGTCTGCACGACGCCAGAGGAGGTCGACGAGGCCCTCGACGCCTTCGGCGCCCCGTACGTCGTCAAGGACGACGGTCTCGCCGCCGGCAAGGGCGTCGTCGTGACCGCCGACCTCGACGCGGCCAGGGCGCACGCCAACTCCTGCGAGCGCGTCGTCATCGAGGAGTTCCTCGACGGCCCCGAGGTCTCCCTCTTCGCCGTCACCGACGGCGAGACGGTGGTCCCGCTCCAGCCCGCCCAGGACTTCAAGCGGGCGCTCGACGGCGACGAGGGCCCGAACACCGGGGGCATGGGCGCGTACTCCCCGCTCCCGTGGGCCGACCCGAAGCTGGTCGAGGAGGTCCTGGAGACGGTCCTCCAGCCGACCGTCGACGAGATGCGCCGCCGTGGCACCCCGTTCTCCGGGCTGCTCTACGCCGGTCTCGCGATCACCTCCCGGGGCGTACGGGTCATCGAGTTCAACGCCCGCTTCGGCGACCCCGAGACCCAGGTCGTCCTGGCCCGTCTGAAGACCCCGCTGGCCGGTGTCCTGCTGGCCGCCGCCAAGGGCGACCTCGCCGACCTGGAGCCGCTGCGCTGGAGCGACGACGCCGCGGTCACCGTGGTCGTCGCCTCGCACAACTACCCCGGCACCCCGCGCACCGGTGACCCGATCACCGGCCTCGACGAGGTGGCCGCCGAGGACGCCCCGCACGCCTTCGTCCTGCACGCCGGTACCAAGCGGGACGGCGACGCGATCGTGAGCGCCGGCGGCCGCGTCCTGTCCGTCACGGCGACCGGCAAGGACCTCACCCAGGCCCGCGACCGCGCGTACCGGGCCGTGGCCCGCGTCAAGCTCGACGGCTCCCAGCACCGCACGGACATCGCGGCGAAGGCGGCGGCAGGCGCGTAATCAGCGCGAGTGCCCGCCTCGGATAAACCCCGCAGGCCCCGAATCCGTCTCAGGATTCGGGGCCTGTTCCTTGCCGGGACCAGGCCCGGATCAGGGCCGGGATCAGGGCCGGAAACGAGCCCGGAAACGAGCTCGGAAACAGGCCGGGATCAGGGGCCTGATCCTCGCTGTCCGTCATCCAGCTTTCCCCAAAGCCATTCCATCGAGTGACCGATGCCCCATCCGGCTGACGTGTGCCGAAGCCCCAACTAGGGTGCGGCGCAAGCGTTCCGGCACTTGGCCCACCGGCATTGCGATGTCGGTGGTGGGTGCCACAGTGGGGGAGTGAGCAAAGCCAGGACAGTTCGGACAGCCAGGGCAGCGCGGAGGGGGTGAGGTCCGGCGTGACCGGTATGGGTGTCGAGGTGGGTGCGCAGGCAGCGCGTGCCCGTGCCATGGCCGTGCTGCGGGTCCGCAGCCGCGCGCTGGCCGTCGCGGTACTGCCCGCGGCGTTCGCCGTGGTGCTGCTCACCGGCGCCTCCACCGGCCACCTCGTCGGCCCGGGCTGGCACGCCGCGCGCTGGGTCGTCACCCCCCTCGCCGTACTCGTCCTGCTCGCCGCTGCCGCCATCGCCCTGGTCGTCGCCCGCGCCCGTCCCGCCGTCAGCCCCACGGTCCCGATCGGTGAGGAGCAGGCACCGGACCTGTACCGGATGGTGCGTGACCTCGCCGACCGCCTCGACGTGCCCGCCCCGTCCGCGATAGCCCTCACCCCGGACTGCGACAGCTGGCTGGAGGACCGCACCCACCCGTCCCACGGCCCACCGCCGACCGAGGGCCGAAACGAGGACGGGCTCAACGGCCTGCACGGCGGCAGCGCGCGCGGAAACCACCGCCATACGCCGGTCGCCCCCGTCCTCGTCATCGGCTCCCCGTTCCTGTGGTGGATGCGCGTCGGCGAGCTGCGCGCGGTCCTCGCCCCGGTCGTCGCCGGTACCGGACCCTCGGCCCACCCGGACATAGCCCAGGCGCGGCGCTTCGTCCGGGGTCTGGACGCCACCGTGGCCGTCGCCTCGACGCGCGGCCGTTGTCCGGGATCCCGGGCGGTGTGCGCCGGCATCGGCTGGGTCGCGCGACTGCTGCTGCGCAGCTGCCGGGACCACGCGGCCGAGATGGAGCGGGGTGTGGCCGCCGCGGCCGCCGAGCGTGCACAGGCTGTGGATTACGGGCTGCGGATCGTCGCCCAGGAACAGGTCGGGCTGGCGTACGCGGGCTGGGACCGGCTGCTGACACGGGTCGCGCTGCCCGCCTGGCGGATGGGCCGCTGGCCGTCCCGGCTGGACGCGGGCGTCGTCGCCGCGCTCACCGAGCTGTCCCGGCGGGACCGACTGGCCGAGGGCTTCGCCTCCCGGCTGGGCGAGCGCCCCGCCTGTGACCTGCTCGAAGAGCCGGGCGTGGTCGACGAGGCCGCCTCGCTCCTCGCCGCCCGCCTCTTCCACGGCGGCCCCGCCGAGGCCGGCCCGGACTGGTCCCCGGTGGACTGGCAGGAGTACCCGGAAGAGGTCGTCGACCGTAAATGGCGTACCGACGCGGCCCGCCTCCACCGCGTCCTCGACGCCCTCGGCGTCCGCCGCACCACCGAGGCCACCCGCCCGGAGGCCGACGGCCCGACCCTGGCCCGAGTCCTGGACCACCTGTCGGCCCCACCGGACACCCCAGCCGACTGGCCCCCCGAGTCGCACGCCGAGCTCGTTCAGGGCCCCGCGTCGCATGCCGAGCCCGTTGGGACCCCTGTCGCGCATGCCGAGCCCGATCAGGCCCCTGTCCCGCACGCTGAGCCCGTTCAGGGCCCCGCGTCGCATGCCGAGCCCGTTGGGACCCCTGTCCCGCACGCTGAGCCCGATCAGGGCCCCGCGTCGCATGCCGAGCCCGTTGGGACCCCTGTCCCGCACGCTGAGCCCGTTCAGGGCCCCGCGTCGCATGCCGAGCCCGTTCAGGGCCCCGCGTCGCACACCGAGCCCGTTGGGGCCCCTGTCCCGCACGCTGAGCCCGTTCAGGGCCCCGCGTCGCATGCCGAGCCCGTTCGGACCCCCGCCGCGCACGCTGAGCCCGTTCGGACCCCCGCCGCGCACGCTGAGCCCGATCAGACCCCCGACGCACACACAGGCCCCGACCGGACCCCCGAGGCGAACTCCGGCTCCGTTCGGACCCCTGACGCGCACGCCAATCCGGATGAGGCCCCCGAAGCGCACGTCAATCCGGATCGGGCCCCCGAAGCGCACTCCAGCCCCGCTCAGGCCCCCGCCCCGCACCTCACGGACGGGCAGGCGATCACCGCGCCCTCCACCGACGCCCCGCCCGCAAGGCCTCCCCAGCCCGAAGAGCCTCCCGAGCCCCAAGAGCCCCCCGGGCCCCCCGAACCCGTCAAGTCCCCCAGGCCGCCCAAGCCGCCCAAGGCCCCCTACGCCTCCATGGCCGAGGACCACCCCGGCGACGACGACCTGGAAACCGAGCGAAGCTCCGCTCTCGCGGCCGGCCTGACCGCCGAGTTGGCCCGCGAGGAGGCCGCGGCCCCCTCGGAGCAGAAGGCGTCCCCCGTCCCCGGCACCACCCTCCTGGACACCGGCGGGCTCCCTCTCTTCCCGCTCCAGCCGCCCCGCACCTCCCGCGAGCTGCTCACCGACCATGTGACGGCCATGGTGTGCTGCGCCGCGATGGACACCGCAGGGGCGGCCCCGGGCCTCGACTGGCTCGACGGCCCCACCCTCCTCATCAACGGCACCCGGGCGGCCGACCTGACCCCCAGAGTCCTCAGCCTCATCGAGGACGGCGACCCGGCGCCCCTGCGCGCCTGGCTGGTGGAGTCGGGCATACGCCCGGAGAAGCCGGTACGCCTGGTCTGACGGCCGCCGTGCAGGCCGTGTGCGGTCGGCGTACGCGGTCGGAATCCCTGGTTCCACTTTCGGCCAATTCGCAACGAATAGTGACAGGATGCGTGCGGAATGTGATGTGCTGGGATCGATAGCGCACATGGCAAGGGCTTGCGACATACGACAGGCACACAAACGCCCATGTCGCACAGCAGAAACCGCAAGCACAGGCAGCACTCGCACCACACAGGGCGCCCGCACCACACAGGGCGCCCGCACTGCAGAGGGCGCCGGCCGCGACGGAGGGTGTTCGCGCGCAGCACCACCACGGGTGCACGGCCACGGGGGAACGAGGGAGGGGTATGGCCATGGGGTCGGAGCAGATCCGCCGCTGGGAGTCGGGGGCACTCGCGCACGCCGTGACGGACCCCTTCGGTCAGGGCCCCGTCCCCTGGCTGCGCGGCAACGTGACGTACTTCGACGACACCGGCCAGGTCGTCCCCTGGTACGTCGACGGGCAGGCCCATCCCCCGACGGCGGGCACCCCCAGGATCCCCGGCCCGCGCACCGCCGGAGGCCCCCGCTCCGCCGACGACGTCCACCGCCAGATCAAGGGCTTCACGTCCACCGGCGCGGTCTCCCCGGGCGAGGCCGTCGACTTCCACATCACCGTCGATCCGCCCCAGGAATTCGCCGTCGACGTCTACCGCATCGGCCACTACGGCGGTGACGGCGCCGCGAAGATCACCACCAGCCCCCGCCTCTCGGGCATCGTGCAGCCCACGCCGCTCGCCGCCGACCGCACGGTCTCCTGCCACCACTGGTGGCTGTCCTGGCGTCTGCAGATCCCGTCGTACTGGAGCATCGGCGCCTACGTGGCCGTCCTCACCACCGCCGACGGCTACCGCTCCCACATTCCCTTCACGGTCCGCGACAACCACCCCGCGGACCTGCTCCTGCTCCTCCCCGACGTCACCTGGCAGGCCTACAACCTCTACCCCGAGGACGGCCGCACCGGCGCCAGCCTCTACCACGCCTGGGACGAGAGCGGCCGCCTGCTCGGCGAGAACGACGCCGCCACCACCGTCTCCTTCGACCGCCCGTACGCGGGCGCGGGCCTGCCCCTGCACGTCGGCCACGCCTACGACTTCATCCGCTGGGCCGAGCGCTACGGCTACGACGTCGCCTACGCCGACGCCCGCGACCTGCACGCGGGCCACGTCGACCCCACCCGCTACCGCGGCCTGGTCTTCCCCGGCCACGACGAGTACTGGTCGTCGAACATGCGCCGCACGGTCGAGCTCGCCCGCGAGAACGGCACCTCGCTGGTCTTCCTCTCCGCCAACTCCATGTACTGGCAGGTGGAGTTGGGCCCGTCCCCGTCCGGCGTCCGAGACCGCCTGATGACCTGCCGCAAGCGCCAGGGCCCGGGCCGCCCGGTGCTCTGGCGCGAGATCGACCGCCCCGAGCAGGAGGTGATCGGCATCCAGTACGCGGGCCAGGTCCCCGAGCCGCACCCCCTGATCGTCCGCAACGCCGACCACTGGCTGTGGGAGGCGACCGGCGCCCATGAAGGCGACGAGATCGAGGGCCTGGTCGCGGGCGAGGCCGACCGCTACTTCCCGCGCACCCCGCTCCCGGACCACGAAGAGCGCATCCTGCTCGCCCACTCCCCGTACACGGACAAGGAGGGCGTCCTCCGCCACCAGGAGACGTCCCTCTACCGCGCACCCTCCGGCGCCCTGGTCTTCGCCTCCGGCACCTTCGCCTGGTCCCCGTCCCTGGACCGTCCGGGCCACGTCGACGCCCGCGTCCAGCGCGCCACGGCCAACCTCCTGGACCGCATCTGCAAACGTGACTGAGCTCACGTACGCCCACGTCACCGCCCCTTTCGAGCCCACCCCACTCCGAAGGCGATCCCCGGCATACGGGAGAATCGAGCCATTGGCCCGCCCGTCTCCCACCACCACCCTGTTCGAGCCCTGCGGGCGCCCCTTTCGTTCAACCACGGGGAGGAACCGTGTCCGGATTCGTAGAAAAGCCCGAGCCGATTCAGGTTCCGGGCCTGGTGCACCTGCACACCGGCAAGGTGCGCGAGCTGTACCAGAACGAGGCCGGCGACCTCGTGATGGTCGCCAGTGACCGCATGTCCGCCTACGACTGGGTGCTGCCGACCGAGATCCCCGACAAGGGCCGCATCCTCACCCAGCTCTCCCTGTGGTGGTTCGACCGGCTCGCCGACCTGGTCCCCAACCACGTGCTCAGCACCGACGTGCCGGCCGGCGCTCCCGCCGACTGGGCGGGCCGCACCCTCGTCTGCAAGTCGCTCCAGATGGTCCCGGTGGAGGCCGTCGCCCGCGGCTACCTCACCGGCTCCGGCCTGGTCGAGTACAACGAGTCCCGCACCGTCTGCGGCCTCGCCCTCCCCGAGGGCCTCGTCGACGGCAGCGAGCTCCCCGCCCCGATCTTCACCCCGGCCACCAAGGCCGCGGTCGGCGAGCACGACGAGAACGTCTCCTACGAGGAGGTCGCCCGCCAGGTCGGCGCCGACACCGCCGCGCGGCTGCGCCAGGCGACCCTCGCCGTCTACGCCCGCGGCCGGGACATCGCCCGCGACCGCGGCATCATCCTCGCGGACACCAAGTTCGAGTTCGGCTTCGACGGGGAGACGCTGATCATCGCCGACGAGGTCCTCACCCCCGACTCCTCCCGCTTCTGGCCGGCCGACCAGTGGGAGCCGGGCCACGCGCAGCCGTCGTACGACAAGCAGTTCGTGCGTGACTGGCTGACCTCGCCGGCCTCCGGCTGGGACCGCAAGAGCGAGCAGCCCCCGCCGCCGCTGCCGCAGGAGGTCGTGGACGCGACCCGGGCCAAGTACGTGGAGGCGTACGAGCGCCTGACGGGCACCAGCTGGTCGTGACGCGAAAGCCCCCGGCGCGGGCATGCGGCCGGGGGCAACGCAAAAGCCCCCGGCCGAAGCCGGGGGCTTTCATCTGGAGCGAACGACGAGGTTCGAACTCGCGACCTCAACCTTGGCAAGGTTGCGCTCTACCAACTGAGCTACGTTCGCATGCGCCGTGGCGCGAGAACCACTATACCCAACCTCGCTCCCGTGCGAGCCGCACCGCGGCGTGCCGGTTCTCCGCCCCGAGCTTCGAGACGGCCGAGGAAAGATAGTTCCGCACGGTCCCCTGGGACAGCGCGGCCCGCTCCGCGATCTCCGCGACGGGCGCCCCGTCGGCGGCGAGTTCCAGCACCTCGGCCTCCCTCGCGGTCAGCGGCGAGTCCCCGGCGGCGATCGCGTCGGCGGCCAACTCCGGGTCGACGTAGCGGTTTCCGGCGTGGACGGTACGGATGATCTCCGCGAGCCGCTGAGCGCTGACGGTCTTCGGGACGAACCCCCGCACACCCGCTGCGAGGGCCCGCTTCAGATGTCCGGGCCGCCCATGGCTGGTCACGATCAACACCCGGCAGCCGGGCAGTTCGGCCCGCAGGGATGTGGCGACCTTCACACCGTCGGCCCCGGGCATCTGGAGATCGAGAACGGCCACATCCGGTGCGTGCGCCCGTGCCATCGCCAGCGCCTCCGGCCCGCTCGCCGCCTCGGCGACGATCACGAGGTCCTCCTCCAGGGAGAGCAGGGTGGCGAGCGCGCCCCGGATCAGATGCTCGTCGTCGGCGAGCAGCAGCCGTACGGGCCCGGTCGTACGGTCGGTCATACGGCCGGTCATACGGTGACCTCCCGCACGCCCGCTCCCGCCAACGGCACCTCGGCCACCAGCCGGAACAGCCCCTCCCCGGCGCGGCCGGCCTCCAGCGTCCCGTCCACCGCGGCCAGCCGCTCCCGCAGCCCCGCGAGCCCTGAACCGCCACTCCCGCCCAGTCCGCCACTCCCGCCCGGGTCGCCACCCCCGTCGGAGGCTCCGGCAGCCCCGTCGTTCTCCACCGTCAACACCACATGCCCCTCCCGCACCCGCACTCCCACCACACACCGCTCGGCGTCCCCGTGCCGCAACACATTGGTGGTCGCCTCCCGCACCACCCAGGCCAGCGCCGACTGCACCTCGGCGGGCAGCCCGGCCGCCTCCCCGGTCACCTCGCACTGGATCCCTGCCGCCGTCAACACGCCCTGCGCACCGGCGAGTTCGACCTCCAGGTCGGCCTCCCGATACCCCCGTACGACGTCCCGCACCTCGCGCTGCGACTCCTGCGCGATCCGCTGCACCTCGATCATCTGCTCCACGGCCTCGGGCCGCCCGCGCCGCGCCAACTGCACGGCGAGTTCGCTCTTCAACGCGATGACCGCCAGATTCCGCCCCATCACGTCATGCAGATCCCGCCCGAACCGCAGCCGCTCCTCGGCGACGGCGAGCCGGGCCCTGGTCTCGCGGGCCTCGTCGAGTTCGTAGACGGCCCTGAGCAGCCAGACGGAGAAGACGGCGGTGAAGGCGAGGAATCCGCTGCTGACCAGCACGATCAGCGAGGTGACCAGCGCGCCGAGCGGGGACCGGGTGATCGCGAGCACGACGATCGCCGTACCGGCCGCGAAGCCCGCGACGACGGC
Organism: Streptomyces sp. V4I8; assembly: GCF_041261225.1. Taxonomy (GTDB): domain Bacteria; phylum Actinomycetota; class Actinomycetes; order Streptomycetales; family Streptomycetaceae; genus Streptomyces. The sequence continues at coordinate 5,047,222 of NZ_JBGCCN010000001.1, read as the reverse complement.
GTACACGCGCCTGCGCCGCCGCACACCGAGGGTGATGATGCCCACCCCGAAGATCATGGTGACCCCGAAGACACTGCCCGTCGCCGAGTCGGCGCCGTCGCCCTTCAGGCCGTAAGTGGAGACGGCGAGGGCCGTGACGGCGACCGCGGCGGTGGCGGCGCCGAGCGCGCACATCAGCCGTAGCGGCTGCTCACGCCGCCCGCGCACCCAGTCCACCGCGCGCGACACGGTCAGCATGCAGATCGCCGCGTGCGCGCACACCAGGAGCAGCAGCCAGGCGCCCGGCGCGCCCCCCATCCGCCCGATGAGCGGCAGCCCGGCCCCGGCGACCTCGATCACCGCGAAGAAGTGGAACGACCCCCGCGTGTACGTCTCCACCTTCGCCGGGGTGCTTTTGCCCCGCCACCATGTGCCCGGCCCGCGCATGCGCCCGCTCCCCCCACCTCAACGCCGTGGTTCCCACCGGAACCACCGCCGTACAGCAAACACGCCCACGACCGTCCAGGCCAGCGCCGTGGCCACGGCCCCCAGGGCCTCGTAGGCCGACAGCTCACCGGTCCAGCCGCCGCGCACGAGCGTGATCACTGGGGTCAGCGGCAGCAGTTCGCACAGCGACGCCACCCGGTCGGGCAGGACCTCCAGGGGCACGAACATCCCGGAGAAGATCATGGAGAGGAACACCACGGGCAATGTCGTGACCTGCACACTCTCGACGCTCCGGGTGAAGGAGGCGGTCACCGCCGCGAGTGACGCGCACAGGAGGAACCCCAACAACAGGCCCAGCACGGCGAGATGGGGAGCGCGGGGCGCGCCCACGTCGAGCAGGACGGTGCAGCCGGCCGTCAGCACCGCGCACTGCGCGAGGCCCGTGGCCGCGGCAGGAAACGCGGCCCCGGCGAGGATCTCGTTGTCCCGCAGCTCGCCGGTGCGCAGCCGCTTGAGGACGAGTTCCTCGCGCCGGGCGGTGTAGACGCTGACGAGCGTCACATACACGGCGTAGAGCAGCGAGAAGCCGATGGAGGCGGGCAGGATGACCGTGCCGAGGGTGAGGCCCACCTCCGCCAGGTCCATCTGCTTCGCTGCCTCCCGCGCGCTGAAGGGCAGGATCAGCGGCACGAACAGGGCCGCGAACAGCGTGCCCCTGCTGCGCCCGAGCAAGGTCAGCTCGGCCCGTGCCAGCGCCGCCATGCGTCCCACGGGGGCGGTCGTCGCCGTACTCATGCCGCGTACTCCTTCGTCCTCGTCCCGGCGGCTTCCGCTGCCTCCCGCGCGATCCCCAGGAACGCCTCCTCCAGCGACGCCGACCGCACGTCCAGCCGCCCCAGCTCCACGGCGGCCGCGTCGGCCCACATCAGCAGCCGGGTCGCGGTCCGCTGCAACTCGTGTGTGCGCAGCCGTACGACACGTCCGTCGACCTCGTGCCCGCACACGCCCATGTCGTCGAGGGGCGGCAGATCGCCCACGAAGTAGCCCTGGGGCAGCTCGAAGGAGATCCGCGACGGCTGCGCCGCGGTCACCTCGGCCGGTGTGCCGGCCGCCGCGATCCGCCCCTCGTGCAGGATCGCCAGCCGGTCGGCGAGGCCCTCGGCCTCCTCCAGGTAGTGCGTGGTCAGCAGCACGGTCGTACCGGCGTCCCGCAGCCCCCGCACCAACTCCCAGGTGTCCCGGCGCCCTTCGGCGTCGAGGCCGGTAGTCGGCTCGTCCAGGAACAGCACCTCGGGATCCCCGAGCAGCGCGAGCGCCAGGTCCAGCCGCCGCCGCTCCCCTCCGGACAACTGCTTCACCCGTACGCCGGTCTTCCCGGCCAGCCCGACGAGCTCCAGCACCCCCAGCGGCGGCCGCGCCCCGCTCACACACCCGGCCCACATCCGCGCGGTCTCGGCGACGGTCAGCTCGGACGGAAAGCCGCCCTCCTGCAACATCACCCCGGTCCGTGGCCGTACGGCGGCCCGGTCGGCGTAGGGGTCGTGCCCGAGCACCCGCACCCGTCCCCCGGCCGGCCGGGCGAGCCCTTCCAGCAATTCGACGGTCGATGTCTTGCCCGCGCCGTTGGTGCCGAGCAGAGCGAAGATCTCCCCGCGGCCCACGGAGAACGTGATTCCGCTTACCGCTTCGAACCCGCCCCCGTACACACGCCGCAGGTCACTGACCTCAATCACGTGTTCGTGTTCGTTTCCGTTCATGGCTCCAGCGTCCCGGCGATACAAGGCCGGAAGCAGTGCGCGCTGTCACCACTGCGCATGACAAATGTCAGGGGACGCTCGCGCGGAGACACGGACACATGAAAAGACCCCGGCCCATCAGGACCGGGGTCTCATTCCCGAGCGGACGACGAGGCTCGAACTCGCGACCTCAACCTTGGCAAGGTTGCGCTCTACCAACTGAGCTACGTCCGCATTTGCTCCCGACCACCAAGCCTGTGGAGACTCGGTCATCGATCGGTGCGAGCACCAGCCTACCTGATCCACATCAGTGGTCGGTACGACGATGCAGAGCGGGTGACAGGAATTGCACACTGCGCCTTCCCCCTGGAAGGGGGATGTTCTACTACTGAACTACACCCGCATGCTCGGCGAGCTGGACTTTTTCTGTCCCGCCCGGCGGCGTGCTCCAGACATTAGCTGATCAGCAGGGGGGTAGCGCAAGTCGGTTGTCGCACCGGCCCAAGTCGGCTGTCCTCAAGGCCTGCTGACGGCCCTGAGGACACCCCGTCGGCGCCCCTCGGCTCGCGTCACCGCGCCGAGGCGAACGCCTCGTAGACCTTCTTGGGGATGCGGCCGCGGGCCGGCACCTCCATCTTGTTGGCCTGGGCCCAGGCCCGGACGGCCGCCGGGTCCGGGGCGACCTCGGTCTGCTTGTACGCCTTGCCTGACTTCGACCGCTTGCGGCCGGCTTCCACGTACGGCGCGAGCGCCTTACGCAGTTTCTTGGCATTGGCTTCATTCAGGTCGATCTCGTACGACTTGCCGTCGAGTCCGAAGGCGATCGTTTCCGCCGCTTCTGAGCCGTCGATGTCGTCAAAGAGAGTGACCACGACCTTCTGCGCCACGAATATCGGTCCCTTCGTCCGGCACCTCATGCAGCCCAGCTGCGACGACGTGCCGAGTCTCGGCTATTTGCCAATTCATTTGTACAGTGCCCGGCAATGCAATGTGAAGTCCGACTAAATCTGCCCGCGTGTCCCGAGCGCAATAGCTATCCGCGGCCGATCGGGGATCTTTCCCGTAACTTTTCGTGAACGCACCCATCCGATACCGGATCGTGACGGCCATCACGTAGCTTCCTACAACTCTACTCGCGTAGAAATTTTGTGCGGGTAGTCTGAAGGAACCTGCTCAGCACCACACACCGGGAGTGCCAGTGGCACGCGTCGTAGTCGACGTCATGCTCAAGCCGGAGATCCTCGACCCCCAGGGCCAGGCGGTGCAGCGCGCACTGCCGCGGCTGGGTTTCGAAGGCATCTCCGACGTACGTCAGGGAAAGCGTTTCGAACTGGAAGTTGACGGGCCGGTCGACGACGCCGCCCTCGCGCGCATCCATGATCTTGCGGAATCTTTCCTCGCCAACACCGTGATCGAGGACTTCACCGTGAAGGTGGAAGAAGTCGCGGAGGCCGCGAAGTGACCGCTCGTATTGGCGTCGTCACTTTCCCGGGGAGTCTCGACGACCGGGACACCCAGCGCGCGATCCGCCTCGCGGGCGCCGAACCGGTCGCCCTCTGGCACAAGGACAAGGACCTCAAGCAGGTCGACGCCGTGGTGCTGCCCGGCGGTTTCTCCTACGGCGACTATCTGCGGGCCGGCGCCATCTCCCGGTTCTCGCCGGTGATGGAGACCGTCATCGAGCAGGCGAAGGCCGGTCTTCCGGTCCTGGGTATCTGCAACGGCTTCCAGGTTCTGACGGAGGCCCACCTCCTCCCGGGCGGGATGCTCGGCAACGACCACCTGCACTTCATCTGCCGCGACCAGAAGCTGCGGGTGGAGAACGCCGACACCGTCTGGACCAGCGACTACGAGCAGGGCCAGGAGATCAGCATCCCGCTCAAGAACATGGACGGCCGGTACGTCGCCGACCAGTACACGCTGGACAAGCTGGAGGCCGAGGGGCGGGTCGCCTTCCGGTACCTCGCCCGCGGCGAAGCCGCTGATGGATACGGCAACCCGAACGGCTCGCTCAACGACATCGCCGGCATCACCAACGAGGCCGGCAACGTCGTAGGCCTCATGCCGCACCCGGAGCACGCCGTCGAGCCCCTCATCGGGTCGGGCCGCACCGACGGTCTCCCGTTCTTCACGTCGATCCTCAAGAAGCTGGTCAACGCATGAGCCGGACGCCTCTGGACACGGTCGAGCACGCGGCCGCGACCCCCGACGTCGAGCTGCCCTGGGCCGAACTCGGTCTGAAGAAGGACGAGTACGAGCGGGTCGTGGAGATCCTCGGTCGCCGCCCGACCGGCGCCGAGCTCGCCATGTACTCGGTCATGTGGTCCGAGCACTGCTCGTACAAGTCCTCCAAGGTGCACCTCCGCCAGTTCGGAGAGAAGGCCCCCGAGTCCGACGCGATGCTCGTCGGCATCGGCGAGAACGCCGGTGTGGTGGACGTCGGCCAGGGCTACGCCGTGACCTTCAAGGTCGAGTCGCACAACCACCCGTCGTACGTCGAGCCCTACCAGGGCGCGGCCACGGGCGTGGGCGGCATCGTGCGCGACATCATCGCGATGGGCGCGCGGCCGGTGGCGGTCGTGGACCCGCTGCGGTTCGGTGCGGCGGACCACCCGGACACCAAGCGCGTGCTGCCCGGTGTCGTCGCCGGCATCGGCGGCTACGGCAACTGCCTGGGCCTGCCCAACATCGGCGGCGAGGTCGTCTTCGACTCCTGCTACCAGGGGAACCCGCTGGTCAACGCCGGTGCCATCGGTGTGATGCGGCACGAGGACATCCACCTGGCGAAGGCGTCCGGCGCGGGCAACAAGGTCATCCTGTACGGGGCCCGCACGGGCGGTGACGGCATCGGTGGTGCCTCGATCCTTGCGAGTGAGACCTTCGACGACGCCAAGCCGTCGAAGCGCCCGGCGGTCCAGGTCGGCGACCCCTTCCAGGAGAAGCTCCTCATCGAGTGCACCCTGGAGGCGTTCGCCGAGAAGCTGGTCGTCGGTATCCAGGACCTCGGTGCCGCCGGTCTCTCCTGTGCCACGTCCGAGCTCGCCTCCAACGGCTCCGGCGGTATGCGCGTGACGCTGGACGACGTGCCCCTGCGTGACTCGACGCTCTCGCCCGAGGAAATCCTCATGAGCGAGTCGCAGGAACGCATGTGCGCGGTCGTCGAGCCGGAGAAGGTCGACCGGTTCCTGGAGATCTGCGAGAAGTGGGACGTCATCGCCACCGTCATCGGTGAGGTGACCGACGGCGACCGCCTGGAGATCTACTGGCACGGCGGCAAGATCGTCGACGTCGACCCGCGCACGGTCGCGCACGAGGGCCCGGTCTACGAGCGCCCCTACGCCCGCCCGTCCTGGCAGGACGAGCTCCAGGCCGACGACGCGAACAAGCTGCCGCGGCCGGAGACGGGTGAGGAGCTGAAGGACCAGGTCCTGAAGCTGGTCGCCTCCCCGAACCAGGCCTCCAAGAAGTGGATCACCTCGCAGTACGACCACTTCGTGCAGGGCAACACCGTCCTCGCCCAGCCCGAGGACTCCGGCATGATCCGCATCGACGAGGCGACCGGCCTCGGCGTGGCCATCGCGACGGACGGCAACGGCCGCTACGCGAAGCTGGACCCCTATCACGGCGCCCAGCTGGCCCTGTCGGAGGCGTACCGCAACGTCGCCACGACCGGTGCCAAGCCGCTCGCGGTCTCCGACTGCCTGAACTTCGGTTCGCCCGAGGACCCGGCGGTGATGTGGCAGTTCGCGGAGGCGGTGCGCGGACTGGCGGACGCCTGCCAGCAGTTGGGCACGCCGGTGACGGGCGGCAACGTCTCGCTCTACAACCAGACCGGCGAGGTCGCCATCCACCCGACCCCGGTGGTCGCGGTCCTCGGCGTCATCGACGACGTGGCCCGGCGCACGCCGGTCGCCTTCCAGGAGGAGGGCCAGCTGCTCTACCTCCTCGGCGACACGCGTGAGGAGTTCGGCGGTTCGGCCTGGTCGCAGGTCGTGCACGACCACCTCGGTGGTCTGCCGCCCAAGGTCGACCTGGAGCGCGAGCGCCTGCTCGCCGAGATCCTGATCTCCGCCTCCCGTGACGGCATGATCGACTCCGCGCACGACCTGTCCGACGGCGGTCTGATCCAGGCGGTCGTCGAGTCGGCGCTGCTCGGCGGCAAGGGCGCGCGTCTGATCGTCCCGGACGGGCTGGACGCCTTCACCCTCCTCTTCTCCGAGTCGGCGGGACGCGCGGTCGTCGCCGTGCCGCGCTCCGAGGAGGTCCGCTTCAACGACATGTGCGGTGCGCGGGGCCTGCCGGTCACCCGTATCGGTGTCGTCGACGGTGATTCCGTGGAGCTCCAGGGCGAGTTCGAGGTGTCCCTGGAGCAGCTGCGCGTGGCGCACGAGGAGACGATCCCGGCGCTGCTCAAGTAGGCAGTCGGGCCCTACGGCCCCGAAGCCCCCGCCCGGTCGTCGGGCGGGGGCTTCGTCGTGCCCGGGATCTTCCCCGGCGGCTCGTTGGCGTTCTTCTACGCTTGCACGTTATTACGTAGTTCCGTAATATCGCAGGAGTGGAACTCGAAGAACGCGTCGCCGACCTCGAACGACGACTGGCAGCGCTGGAGAACGCCCAGCACACCGCCCCCCGCCTCGGCGAGGGCGACTTCTGGGCCCTGCAGGGGTTCAAGGAGCAGCTGGCCGGGCTGGAAGCGGCCGACGGAGGAGTGCTGTTCACCGGCGCCGTACGGCTGCCGACCGGGGAGCGGTACGAGTGGCAGCGCGGCGTGCTGACCGAGGGCCTGCTCGACGGCGACTGGACCGAGTCCGCCGAGTCCTTCGCCGCCCTCGGCCACCCGGTCCGGCTGCGGCTGCTGCGCGAGGTCATCGGCGGCCGGCGCACCGCGGCCGAGCTCGCCGAGCTGGACGAGGTCGGCACGACCGGGCAGATCTACCACCACTTGCGCCAACTGACCGGCGCGGGCTGGCTGCACACGACCGGCCGGGGCCGTTACGAGGTGCCGCCGGGGCGGGTCGTACCGCTGCTGGTGGCGCTGTCGACCGCCCGGCCGTGACGCGCGGAAGACGTGAGCGAAGAAGACGTGAGCGAAGAAGGCATGAGCAAGGGGGAACTATGTCCGCAATGTCCGCACGTAAACTGGCCACCCTCGCCTACCGGGGTCTGCAACTGGCCTTCCTCGGCCTGGTGATCGCGCACTTCTCACTGGACCTCGGATATCCGTGGTGGTGGAACTTCCTGCCGATCGTCCTGGCCTACGTCCTGGTCAGCGTGGTCAACCGGTGGGGCGGCGCCCCTGACAGCCCGCGCGCCGCCCGGGAACCCGTCGAGGTCGCCCCGCCCGTCACCGGCCGCTGGACCGCGCTCAACAGCCCGGCCGACCGCACCCCGAGCCACGGCACGCACGCCTACGGCCAGACCTTCGCCATCGACGTCGTCGCCGAACCCGAGCCCGGCGCCCGCCCCGGTTTCGGCTGGTTGTGGCCACTCGCCCGCCGCAACGGCGCCTTCCCCGCCTATGGCGCCCCGCTCCTCGCGGTCGCCGACGCCACCGTCGTACGGGCCTCCGACGGGCAGCGCGACCACCTGAGCCGCACCTCGCTGCTCGGGCTCATGTACCTGATGGTCGTCGAGGCGTCCGTGCGCGACCTGCTCGGGGCCAGGCGGATCCTCGGCAACCACGTCATCCTCGACCTCGGCGACGGCACCCACGCGCTCTACGCCCACCTGCGACGCGGCTCGCTCACCGTTCGCGCGGGCGACCGGGTGACCGCCGGACAGCCGCTGGCCCACTGCGGCAACTCGGGCAACTCCACCGAGCCCCACCTCCACTTCCAGCTGATGGACGGCCCCGACCCGGACAGCGCCCGCGGCATCCCCTTCACCTGGCGCGGCATCGGCGTCCCCCGCAACCGCGAGGCGTTCGAGGCACCCATGACGGAATCGCAGCGCGCAGAGATCCAAGCCCGGCACGCCCGCTCGAGTGCCGCACCGTCGCCGAACTCGTCGGAGCGCGCCGCGACGCCCGCGGGCCCCGTGCCAGTAGAGGCAGAGGGACTCTGCCGAAGGCCATCGCGGCCCGCATAGGCTGCCCCTATGCCACCGGCCAAGAAGCGCACCCGCACCTATGACCCCGCCAAGATCCGCGCCGCGGTGCTCGCGCAGTTCGGGAACGTACGACAGGCCGTGGGCACCCTGACCGAGGAGCAGCTCGCGCGCCCCACCCGGCTCGGCGACTGGACCGTCCGCGACCTCGCGGCGCACATCACGATGGCCGTCGAGACCATCAGCCACAACCTCGAGCGCGACGAGCAGGCGAAGAAGCCGGGACTGACCCTCCTGGAGTGGCCCTTCACCACAGCCCCCCGGGCCGGCGGCATCGCCGACGACACCCACGACCTCGCCGCCGCCAACCCCGACCTCGACGCCCTCTACACACGGACCGGGCAGCGCATCGCCGAGAGCCTGGCCGCCGCCCCCGACGACCGCCTCCTGGGCACCCGCACCGGCGCGATGACCCTCGCCGACTACCTCGTCACCCGCACCGTCGAACTGGTCGTCCATACCGACGACCTCAACGCCGCAATCCCCGGCCTCGACATCCCCTACGACCGTCAGGCCCTCGCCGCCTGTACGCGCCTCCTCGCCGACGCCCTCGCCGCGAAGGCGCCCGGCGGTTCGACCGAGGTGCGGATCCCGCCGTATGCCGTGGTGCAGTGCGTGGAGGGGCCGAGGCACACCCGGGGCACCCCGCCCAACGTTGTCGAGACCGACCCGCTGACCTGGATCCGGCTCGCGACCGGGCGGCTGACGTGGCCGGACGCGGTCGCGGAGGCCAAGGTGAGCGCGAGCGGGGAGCGGGCGGACCTGGGCGGGCTGTTGCCGCTCATGGGGTGACACCCCTGAGGGCGACCAACGGAACCAGTCCCGTGTCCCTCCCGTCCCACCGGCATGAACACACTCGGCACCCTCGGCATCGACAAGCAGCGACTGGCCGCCCTCGCAGCGCTGACCCTCCTCCCGCTCGCCGCCGCCTGCGGCAGTGAGGACGCGGGCAGCGAGTCGGTCGCCTCCGGGGCCTCGGCCTCCGTCACCGGCGCCTACTGGGCCGTCGACGACGTCACCGTCGACGGCAAGAAGAGCGCCGCCCCGAGCAACGCCTACCTGCGGATCGCCGACGGCGGCGAGGTCAAGGGCAACCTCGGCTGCAACAACTTCGGCGCCGACGCCGCCTTCGCCGACAGCCACGTCACCTTCGACAAGGTGCGGGCGACCGAGATGGCCTGCGACGACGTCCCCGCGAACTTCGAGCAGACCCTCGCACGCACCCTCGCCGACGGCGCCCTCACCACCGAGGTCGAGGGCGACAAGCTGACCCTCACCACGGCGGACGGCGACCGCGTCGCCCTCACCAAGGAGGAGTCCGCCCCGCTCAAGGGCACGAAGTGGACCATCACCAGCCCGGACAGCGACGGCAAGGCCCACCTCACCTTCGACGAGAAGACCGGACAGGTCAGCGGCAGCCTCGGCTGCAACAAGGTGAAGGCGGACGCGACGGTCCGCGACGGCCGTATCACGCTCGGCACGGCGTCCACCACGCGCATGATGTGCGACACCTCACTCATGAATACGGAGAAGACCCTCCTCGGCCTCTTCGACAGCACGGTGAAGTACGGACTGGATCATCGCACCCTCACGCTGACCAGCGGAAACGGCGAGAGCGTGAACGCGACCGCGGCCGAGTGATCCTTTACGGTCGCGTATCCCCAATTCGGACCAGTGGTCGATCTCGCCTACACTCGGAACCGTGCCACGTGGTGACGGTCGACTCAATCACGATCTACTTCCCGGCGAGAAGGGCCCCCAGGACGCGTGTGGCGTCTTCGGTGTCTGGGCTCCGGGTGAAGAGGTCGCAAAGCTCACGTACTTCGGGCTCTACGCCCTCCAGCATCGGGGCCAGGAATCCGCGGGAATCGCGGTCAGCAACGGCTCCCAGATCCTCGTCTTCAAGGACATGGGCCTGGTCTCCCAGGTCTTCGACGAGACCTCGCTCGGTTCGCTGACCGGCCATATCGCGGTCGGACACGCCCGCTACTCGACCACCGGCGCCTCCGTGTGGGAGAACGCCCAGCCGACCTTCCGCGCCACCGCGCACGGCTCCATCGCGCTCGGCCACAACGGCAACCTGGTCAACACGGCCCAGCTCGCCGAGATGGTCGCCGACCTCCCCAAGCAGGAGGGCGGCCGCACCCCGCGCGTCGCGGCCACCAACGACACCGACCTGCTCACCGCGCTGCTCGCGGCCCAGGTCGACGAGGACGGCAAGCCGCTGACCATCGAGGAGGCCGCCCACCAGGTCCTCCCGCAGGTCAAGGGCGCCTTCTCCCTCGTCTTCATGGACGAGAACACCCTTTACGCCGCCCGCGACCCGCAGGGCATCCGCCCGCTGGTCCTCGGCCGCCTGGAGCGCGGCTGGGTCGCCGCGTCCGAGTCCGCCGCCCTCGACATCTGCGGCGCGAGCTTCGTCCGCGAGATCGAGCCGGGCGAGTTCGTCGCCATCGACGAGAACGGCCTGCGCTCCTCCCGATTCGCGGAAGCGAAGCCCAAGGGCTGTGTCTTCGAATACGTGTACCTGGCCCGCCCGGACACCGACATCGCCGGCCGCAACGTCTACCTCTCCCGCGTGGAGATGGGCCGCAAGCTCGCCAAGGAAGCCCCGGTCGAGGCCGACCTGGTCATAGCGACCCCGGAATCCGGCACCCCGGCGGCGATCGGATACGCGGAGGCCAGCGGCATCCCGTTCGGTGCGGGTCTGGTGAAGAACGCGTACGTCGGACGTACGTTCATCCAGCCCTCGCAGACCATCCGGCAGCTCGGCATCCGCCTGAAGCTGAACCCGCTGAAGGAAGTCATCAAGGGCAAGCGCCTGGTCGTCGTCGACGACTCGATCGTGCGCGGCAACACCCAGCGCGCCCTGGTCCGCATGCTCCGCGAGGCGGGAGCGGCGGAGGTCCACATCCGGATCTCCTCTCCCCCCGTGAAGTGGCCCTGCTTCTTCGGCATCGACTTCGCCACCCGCGCCGAGCTCATCGCCAACGGCATGACGATCGAGGAGATCGGCACCTCGCTGGGCGCCGACTCCCTCTCCTACATCTCCATCGACGGCATGATCGAGGCGACCACCATCGCCAAGCCGAACCTCTGCCGCGCCTGCTTCGACGGCGAGTACCCGATGGAGCTCCCCGACCCCGAGCTGCTCGGCAAGCAGCTCCTGGAGACGGAGCTGGCCGCCGGCCCGGCCGCCACGGCCGCCGCCGACGCGATCCGCCGCCCGTAGTAGCGGGCCCGTCACACCTGCCGTACGACACGAAGGTTCTCTACTGCCATGTCTGAGACAACTGGTGCCAGCTACGCAGCCGCGGGCGTCGACATCGAAGCGGGCGACCGCGCGGTCGAGCTGATGAAGGAGTGGGTGAAGAAGACCCAGCGCCCCGAGGTCCTCGGCGGCCTCGGCGGTTTCGCCGGCCTCTTCGACGCCTCCGCCCTCAAGCGCTACGAGCGTCCCCTCCTCGCCTCCGCCACCGACGGTGTCGGCACCAAGGTCGACGTCGCCCGCCAGCTGGGCGTCTACGACACCATCGGCCACGACCTGGTCGCCATGGTCATGGACGACATCGTGGTGTGCGGCGCCGAGCCGCTGTTCATGACCGACTACATCTGTGTCGGCAAGGTCCACCCCGAGCGTGTCGCCGCCATCGTGAAGGGCATCGCCGAGGGCTGTGTGCTCGCCGGCTGCGCCCTGGTCGGCGGCGAGACCGCCGAGCACCCCGGCCTGCTGGGCGAGGACGACTTCGACGTCGCCGGCGCCGGAACGGGTGTCGTGGAGGCCGACCGGCTGCTGGGCCCGGATCGCATCCGTAAGGGTGACGCGGTGATCGCCATGGCGTCATCCGGGCTTCACTCGAACGGGTACTCGCTGGTCCGCCACGTCCTGCTGAACCAGGCCGGCCTCGCCCTGGACACCCGGATCGACGAGCTCGGCCGCACCCTCGGCGAGGAGCTGCTGGAGCCGACGAAGATCTACTCGCTGGACTGTCTGGCCCTCACCCGCACCACGGACGTACACGCGTACAGCCATGTCACGGGTGGCGGTCTGGCCGCCAACCTGGCCCGGGTGATCCCGGACGACCTGCACGCGATCGTCGACCGCACCACCTGGACCCCGGCCCCGATCTTCGACCTCGTCGGCAAGACGGGCCAGGTCGAGCGCCTGGAGCTGGAGAAGACCCTGAACATGGGCGTCGGCATGATCGCGATCGTGCCGGAGGAGTCCACGGACGCGGCCCTGGAGACACTGGCCGACCGCGGGGTCGACGCATGGGTCGCCGGCGAGATCACGGACCGCGGCGACCACGCCTCGGGTGCCGAGCTGGTCGGTACGTACTCACGTTGACCGCTCCGCGGGCCGAGGCCTGCGGAGGCAGTGCAAAACCCGGTCTGGCGGAGAACCGCTCAGGACCGGGTCAGGCACTGCTGGACAGTCAAGCGCCGCGGCGTTGTTGCGACGTGGGACCGGACTCGTCGTCCTCGTCATCCTCATCGTCGTCGTTGTAGAGATCCGCGTACTGGGCGTACGGGTCGTCTTCTTCGTCGTCCTCGAACGGCTCGCCGTTCGGCGGCTGGCTCGAAGTCGAAGCGCCCAGCTCGTTGGCCAGACGCGACAGGTCAGTCCCGCCGCTGTTGTACTTCAGCTGGCGGGCGACCTTCGTCTGCTTGGCCTTGGCCCGGCCGCGCCCCATGGCTCGACCCCCTCGGTGACGGGGCTCGACGGCCCCAGAGTCTTGACACGCGTTCATGATCTGGAACGGGCTCTCCTCGGAGAGACCGGTCCGTAGGGCTTCCACGGTACCTGAGCCCGCGCCCATACGGTACGTCGCCCGCAGCACGCGCGTGTGCACAGGACCTTCGAGGCGCCCCGTCCTCGCTGGTCAACCGCGATTTTAACCACTTATCGGCGGTCGACCCGCCGGTAGAAGTGAGAGTTCTCTCCAACTGCCCACCGGCGGGTACCGGCCAAACCCCTGTTTGGGGTGATCTTCGGCCGGACATAGCGCCGGATCAGTGCGCTCCGCGTGCCTCCGCCATCCGCTGCTCGGCGATCCGGTCGGCCGCGGCGGCCGGCGGAATCCCGTCCGTCTTCGCACGTGCGAATATGGCCAGCGTGGTGTCGTAGATCTTCGCGGCCTTCGCCTTGCACCGCTCGAAGTCGAAGCCGTGCAGCTCGTCGGCGACCTGGATGACACCGCCGGCGTTCACCACGTAGTCGGGCGCGTAGAGGATCCCGCGGTCGGCGAGGTCCTTCTCGACGCCCGGATGGGCGAGCTGGTTGTTGGCGGCGCCGCACACCACCTCGGCGGTCAGCACCGGCACGGTGTCGTCGTTCAGGGCGCCACCGAGCGCGCACGGGGCGTAGATGTCGAGGTTCTCGACCCGGATCAGGGTCGCGGTGTCGGCGACGGCCTGTACGCCCGTCGGGTGCGCGGCGAGGATCCGCCCCACGGCCTCCTCGCGCACGTCCGTGATGACGACCTCGGCGCCCTCCGCCCGCAGGTGGTCCACCAGGTGGTGGCCGACCTTGCCGACGCCCGCGATACCGACCGTGCGGCCGCGCAGCGACGGGTCGCCCCATTGGTGCTGGGCCGAGGCGCGCATGCCCTGGTAGACGCCGAAGGCGGTGAGCACGGAGGAGTCGCCCGCGCCGCCGTTCTGCGGCGAGCGCCCGGTGGTCCAGCGGCACTCGCGCGCCACGACGTCCATGTCGGCGACATACGTACCGACGTCGCACGCGGTGACGTAGCGGCCGCCCAGCGAGGCCACGAACCGGCCGTACGCGAGCAGCAGCTCCTCGGTCTTGATCTTCTCCGGGTCCCCGATGATCACGGCCTTGCCGCCGCCGTGATCGAGACCGGCCATGGCGTTCTTGTACGACATCCCGCGCGCGAGGTTCAGCGCGTCGGCGACGGCCTCGTCCTCGGTCGCGTACGGGTAGAAGCGCGTGCCGCCGAGGGCGGGGCCCAGGGCGGTGGAGTGGATGGCGATGACGGCCTTGAGGCCGCTGGCGCGGTCCTGGCAGAGCACGACTTGCTCATGTCCCCCCTGCTCCGAGTGGAACAGGGTGCGCAGGACGCCGTGTGTTACGTCGGTCACTGTGGTGACTCCTGAGTACTGGCGGCGATTGGAGCGAGCTCCCGTACGGGTGGCGGGGGCTGTGAGCATGAGATTAGACCCGTCGGCACCCGTCCATCCCGCAGTGCTCAGGATCACCTACTCGCGGAGTACAGCCGTGCGACGATTTGCATAGTTTTCCCGCACGTTTGTGAGCGGGTTCCGCGCGTTTTCCTGGCAGACGGCGGGGGAGAGAGCAGGCGTGCCCAAGGTGTCCTCGGTGATCGTCCCGTACGCGACCTATCTGCGCGTCTACGAGCCACTGGCCGCCTTCCCGGAACCGGAGCGCGACCACTGGGCCCGTTACGCCCGCCGCGACGACCGTCCGTCGTATCAGGACGAACTTCGCCGCTCCCTGGCCGACTTGCTGCCCACCCCGCCCATCCCGGTGCCGGTCCAGGAGAGCGGGGACGCCTTCGTGCTGGAGGTCGAGGGGGTGCTGTGCGTGTGCCCCTGGCGCACCCGGCTGCGCGGCTGGCTGGCGCTCGGGGAGCTGGGCGACGAACTGCCGAAGCCGGTCCTGGACGCGGTCCTGCCGGAGGTCGTACGGCAGCAGGCGGCCCAGGACTACGAGCGCTGGCTGGCCCGCAACCCGGACGCCCGGCCGTGGATCCGTACCTCGACCTGGCAGGTGCCGCTGCACTGGTTCGTGCTGGTGTCGGACGAGGAGCGGCGGTTCGACAAGGGCTCGGGCGAGATTCCCCCGATGCTGCGCTACCGGACGCCCATGGTGGAGGCGCGACGGCGCGTGGCGCGGGCCCTGAGGACGCTGAAGGACGCCATCGACGAGGGGCCGCTCATCGACGGCCTGCTGGACGTCGGGCGCTGGCTGGAGGAGTTCCACCCGCGCTCACTGGTCGAGCTGGACTACGGCGGCCTGGTGCACACCCTGCCCGCCGGCGAGCTGGAGGACGACCACTCGGCCGCCGATGTGACCCACGGCATCGACGCGCTGCGGCGCGGCGACGGGGCGGCCGCCGGGGAGGCTTACGGGCGGCTCGTGGAGCGGTGGCGGTCGGTGCGGGACCGGCGGTCGGCCAACTGAGCCCACCGGCTGAACCGTCGGCTGAGCCCGACGATGTGACCTGACGCACTGTGTGACGTAACGAACAGGCGTTTGACGAGACGCCCGATTTGGGGTTTCGTGCTCGCTCTGAGGTTCCTGATGTCTCGTCAACAAGGGACGTAGGTCTCGATACGGGCGCATGCATCAACCATGCTGCAACGCGCGTAAGCGTGACGGACCGCACGTACGCGGCCCTTGCGCCCCCAACCCCCCCTCGTGCCAAAATAGGACAAGGAGTCCGGGGAGGACTTCATCTCGACATTGCACGCTTTGGGGGGTCTTGGGACTCCTGCACGCCACTGTGACTGATCGTCACAGTGGCGTGACTGTCCGCTATGGCATGGTCCATCGGCTTCCGTCGCTGATGAACACCTGGGAGGGCAATTCCATCGGTTTGGCCGACGCGGCTGGACAGATGGTGTAGTTGTAGTGCCGAGGACAAGCCGTTCGTCCTATAACCGACTCGACTCGCGTCCGCCATTTCGGGCAACGCGGGTCAAGGTGCAGAATTTAGAGGAAAGAACCGAGAAGGTTCGGTTCTCCCGAGGAGGCCGCTCATGACCGCTCGCACCCCTGATGCCGAGCCGCTGCTGACCCCGGCTGAGGTCGCCACCATGTTCCGTGTCGACCCCAAGACGGTCACGCGGTGGGCGAAGGCCGGGAAGCTTACTTCCATCCGTACGCTCGGCGGACACCGCCGCTACCGCGAGGCTGAGGTCCGCGCACTGCTCGCGGGCATCCCGCAGCAGCGCAGCGAGGCCTGAACAACTTCATAACCGGGCAAAACGGCAGTTCCCCCAACTCCCCCGTGGCGCCCGAACCCTAGCTCCGAGCGACGCGGGTTCTGCCCCAACAGAGCCCACGCCCGAGCCGTCAGAGCTCTTCAGGCACGCAACATGGGTGCGTCGTGGATCGCGCTGGACTCCGCCGAGTCCAGCGCGATCTTTTTGTGCGCGGGATGTGTGCCGGCCGGCGGTCCTGTGGGCGGCCTTGTCGGAGTCTGGGGAGGGGTGTCGGATCTCCTGTGGACCCGCCCTGGGGGGGCGTCACCGAGTGTGCGCCGGAGGATCCCTAGAAGCTGGTGCAATTGCACATATTAAATTGACCAGTTGTAGGCAGGGTGTAAGTACCGCGCTTCCGGAAACTCATGCGGTGACACCCGTCACATGGCGCGGTGCTTGTTGCCTCTGTCCTATGTGCGCTAAAGGGAGGTCTCGCCTCCAGTGCCCCATGGGCGGACGGGAGTTGACGTCGGTGCCGGGTCACGCTGTGGACGCGGCTTCGCCGTCGGTGACCTCGTCCGGGGCCGGGGCCGGGCCCGGAGCCGGGCCCGGGGTCGCCTGGGGGGCGCTGCGCGGGGCGGAGTCCATCGCCAGCCGCAACAGGCGGTGGCAGATCGGGCAGTGCCGGGTGAGATGTCGATAGGAGGAGGCGGCCGACAGGTGCGCGCGGAGCAACGCCCGCGTCTCGTGCCTGGCCGATGCCGCCATACGCCACCTCCATGAGGGCCACGCCGGGAAGGTCCCTGACTTCTGGGTACCGAGCGAATGTGACGCCGTCAAGGTGGCGAGGGGGAGCGGGACGGCATCGGGAGGCGGCCCCGGACATGCGTAAGGCCCGCCACCCTGTACCGGGCGCGGGCCTTACTTTCACTGCGGTCCTGACGGGATTTGAACCCGCGGCCTCCACCTTGACAGGGTGGCGAGCACTCCAAACTGCTCCACAGGACCAGGTTTCGCTGCGCTATTTGTGCGTTGCGCTGCGAGAAGAGACTGTACAGGAGGGCGAGCCCCCTGGTCGAACTCACCCAGCGTACACGCCCCGTTACGGCGCCAGCGTGTCGATCGTCTTCACGATCCGCTTGTCGGAGATCGGGTACGCCGTGCCCAGCGCGTGCGCGAAATAGCTGACGCGGAGCTCCTCCAGCATCCAGCGGACGTCCAGCACCTGCTGCGGCACCGGGCGGCCCTGCGGCATCTGCTCAAGGAGCCAGGCGTACTCGTCCTGCATCTCGTGCACCTTCTCCATGCGGGTCGTGTCCCGCTGGACGTTCGTCGGCATCTGCTGGAGCCGGCGGTCCACCGCGATCAGGTAGCGCATCAGGTCGGGCAGGCGTCGCAGTCCCGCCGTCGTCACGAAACCGGGCCTCACAAGGGCGTCCAGCTGCTTGCGCACGTCCGTGAGGTTTGCCAGTAGGGCAGGGCTGCGCACGGCCTTCAGGCGGCGCTCAGCGGCCTGCCAGGCGGCGAGGACCTGCTGCACCTGGCCCACCGTACGGACCGTCGTGTCGACGATCTCGGCGCGCACCTTGTCGTACAGCTTCCGGTACGACTCCTCGTCCCACGCCGGGCCGCCGAAGTCACCGATCAGCTTGTCCGCCGCCGCCATCGCGCAGTCGTCGAACAGGGCCTGGATCGAACCGTGCGGGTTCGCCGACAGCGCCAGCTTCTGCGGGTTGGTCAGCTTCTCGGACGCGAACTTCGCAGGGCTGACCGGGATGTTACGGAGGATCAGACGGCGCGTGCCCTTCCACATCGCCTGCTGCTGCTCCGCCTCCGTGTCGAAGAGACGTACGGAGACCGTGTCGCCGTCGTCCACCAGCGCCGGGTACGCCTTCACCGGCTGGCCGGCGCGGCGGGTCTCGAAGACCCGGGTCAGCGCGCCGACCGTCCAGTCGGTCAGGCCCGCGCGCTCCAGGGACTCGCCGCCCTGGCGGGACGCGGTGGCCGCGGCGGCCTGTGACAGAGCCTTCTGCGCCTTCGGCTTCAGCCGCAGCTTCAGCGTCTCCAGATCCTTGTCCTCCGCCAGCTTGCGGCGCCGTTCGTCGACGATCCGGAAGGTGATGCGCAGATGGTCCGGGACCTTCGACCAGTCGAAGTCGTCGGCGGTGAAGGGGACCCCGACCATACGCTTCAGTTCGCGGGCCATGGTGACCGTGAGCGGTTCCTGCAACGGCACCGCCGCGTCCAGGAACCGCTTCGCGAAGTTCGGCGCCGGCACGTAGTGGCGGCGGATCGGCTTGGGGAGGGAACGGATCAGCTCCGTCACCAGCTCCTCGCGCAGGCCCGGGATCTGCCAGTCGAAGCCCTCGTCCGTGACCTGGTTGAGCACCTGGAGCGGGACATGGACCGTCACACCGTCCGCGTCCGCACCCGGCTCGAACTGGTACGTCACCCGGAACTTCAGCGCGCCCTGCCGCCACGTGTCCGGATAGTCCGCCTTGGTGACCGCCTCGGCCGACTCCCGGATGAGCATCTCGCGCTCGAAGTCCAGGAAGTCCGGCTGCTCGTGCCGCTTGCGCTTCCACCAGGAGTCGAAGTGAGCCCCGGAGACGACGTGCTCCGGGACCTTCTCGTCGTAGAAGTCGAACAGCGTCTCGTCATCGACCACGATGTCCCGGCGCCGGGCCCGGTGCTCCAACTCCTCGACCTCGCTGAGGAGTCTGCGGTTGTCGGCGAAGAACTTGTGGTGCGTGCGCCAGTCGCCCTCCACCAGGGCGTTGCGGATGAACAGCTCGCGGCTGACCTCCGGGTCGATCCGGCCGTAGCTCACCTTGCGCTGGGCGATGATCGGGACGCCGTACAGCGTGACCTTCTCGTACGCCATCACCGCCGCCTGGTCCTTCTCCCAGTGCGGTTCGCTGTACGTCCGCTTCAGCAGGTGCTCGGCGAGCGGCTCGACCCACTCCGGCTCGATCTTCGCGTTGACCCGGGCCCACAGGCGGGAGGTCTCGACGAGTTCGGCGGACATCACGAAGCGCGGGGGCTTCTTGAAGAGGGCAGAGCCGGGAAAGACCGCGAACTTGGCGCTGCGGGCGCCCAGGTACTCGTTCTTCGCGCCGTCCTTCACATCCTTCATGCCGATGTGAGAGAGGAGGCCGGCGAGGAGGGAGAGGTGGATGCGGTCGCCGGGAGCGTCCTCCTCGTTGACATGGATGCCCATCTGCTTGGCGACCGTACGCAGCTGCGTGTAGATGTCCTGCCATTCGCGGATGCGCAGGAAGTTCAGATACTCCTGCTTGCACATCCGGCGGAACGACGACGAGCCGCGCTCGCGCTGCTGCTCACGGACGTAACGCCACAGGTTCAGATACGCGAGGAAATCGCTCGTCTCGTCCTTGAAGCGGGCGTGCTGCTGGTCGGCCTGGGCCTGCTTGTCGGCCGGGCGCTCGCGCGGATCCTGGATGGAGAGCGCGGCCGCTATGACCATGACCTCGCGGACACAGCCGTTCTTGTCGGCCTCCAGGACCATCCGCGCCAGGCGCGGGTCGACGGGCAGCTGGGCGAGCTTGCGACCCGTCTCGGTGAGCCGCTTGCGCGGGTCCTTCTGCGCCGGATCGAGAGCGTTGAGCTCCTGGAGCAGCTGGACGCCGTCGCGGATGTTGCGGTGGTCCGGCGGGTCGATGAACGGGAACTTTTCGATGTCGCCGAGGCCGGCCGCGGTCATCTGCAGGATGACGGACGCGAGGTTCGTACGGAGGATCTCCGCGTCGGTGAACTCCGGCCGGGCGACGAAGTCGTCCTCGCTGTACAGCCGGATGCAGATACCGTCGCTGGTCCGCCCGCAGCGGCCCTTGCGCTGGTTGGCGCTGGCCTGGGAGACCGGCTCGATGGGCAGCCGCTGCACCTTCGTGCGATGGCTGTACCGGCTGATCCGGGCGAAACCGGGGTCGATGACGTACTTGATGCCGGGGACCGTCAGCGACGTCTCCGCGACGTTGGTCGCCAGAACGATCCTGCGGCCGGTGTGGGGCTGGAAGACGCGGTGCTGCTCGGCGTGGGAGAGGCGGGCGTAGAGCGGCAGGATCTCGGTGAAGCGGTACTGCTTCTTGGTGAGCGCGTCGGCCGTGTCCCGGATCTCCCGCTCGCCGGAGAGAAAGACGAGGATGTCGCCCTTCCCTTCACCCTGGAGCTCCTCGACCGCATCGCAGATCGCGGTGATCTGGTCGCGGTCCGCGTCCTCGGAGTCCTCTTCGAGGAGGGGTCGGTAGCGCACCTCCACCGGGTAGGTCCGCCCGCTGACCTCGATGATCGGGGCGTCCCCGAAATGCCGGGAGAAGCGCTCGGGGTCGATCGTCGCCGAGGTGATGACGACCTTGAGGTCGGGCCGCTTCGGCAGCAGCTGCGCCAGATAGCCCAACAGGAAGTCGATGTTGAGGGACCGCTCGTGGGCCTCGTCGATGATGATCGTGTCGTAGGCGCGCAGCTCGCGGTCGGTCTGGATCTCGGCGAGCAGGATGCCGTCGGTCATCAGCTTGATGAAGGTGGCGTCGGGATTCACCTGATCGGTGAACCGCACCTTCCAGCCGACGGACTCCCCGAGCGGCGTGTCGAGCTCCTCCGCCACCCGCTCCGCGACCGTGCGCGCCGCGATACGGCGGGGCTGCGTGTGCCCGATCATGCCGCGCACACCACGCCCGAGCTCAAGACAGATCTTCGGGATCTGCGTGGTCTTCCCGGACCCGGTCTCACCGGCGACGATCACGACCTGGTGATCACGGATCGCGTCCGCGATGTCGCTCTTCTTCTGGCTGACCGGCAGCTGCTCGGGATACGTGACGGCGGGCACAAGGGTGCGCCGCGTGGCGATACGCTCCTCGCCCTTGGCGATCTCCGCCTCGATCTCGGCCAGCACGGCGGCCCGCGCCTCCGGCTTACGGATCTTGCGCGCACCTTCGAGCCGCCGCCCGAGCCGCTGCGCATCACGCAGGGACAACTCGGTCAGACGGGGGGCGAGGGCGCCGAGGGCGGAGGCAGGGTGCGTAGACATACGCGATCCAGGATCTCATCCCGCCGAAATCGATGGCGAACGCTTTTGCCTCCGGCGGTGGGGCGAGGGGCCTGCGGTGGCCGACGCGGCTGGTGGGGCCGGCGTCTGAGGGCCGTCACCCAGTCGCAGGGCGGGAGGGCGTCCCGGTAGCGGACGCGGTCGCTCGTATGCGGCACGATGCTCGCCGAGGCCGGCATACAACAAGGCCCCGATCCGAAGATCGGGGCCTTTGCTGTGGCTGGGGCCGGGGTCGAACCGGCGACCTATCGCTTTTCAGGCGATCGCTCGTACCAACTGAGCTACCCAGCCGCGAGGCTTCGAGAAGCCTCAGCGGTCCTGACGGGATTTGAACCCGCGGCCTCCACCTTGACAGGGTGGCGAGCACTCCAAACTGCTCCACAGGACCAAGCGTTGTGTACGACAGTGTCGCACACGGTGTTACGTGCCCCCAACGGGATTCGAACCCGTGCTACCGCCTTGAAAGGGCGGCGTCCTAGGCCGCTAGACGATGAGGGCTATCGGCCCGCCTGGGCGCTTCTCAGCGCGTCGGGGACGTGAGAAGCATATGGGATGGCGGGAGGTATCGCCAAAACGGTTTACGGGGTGGGGGTGGGGGACGTGGCGGTGGGGTCGGGGGCGGGGCCGCCCGGCTGGTTCTCTTCGACCAGGTGGCGCCTCACCTCCGCCGTCGTCAGGCCCAGGCCGCCGAGTTCGATCTCGTCCCAGGCCTGGAGGCGTCGGGTGTCGCGGTCGAAGTAGAGGATCGAGGTCTGGATGGGGTCGGGGTGTTTGCCCTCGATCGCGCGCAGGCCGCTGCCGCCGGTCGAGCCCTCCACGCGGAGGCGGGTGCCGTAGGGCAGGAGTTCCATCTCCTGGTGGTGGATGTGGCCGGCCAGGGCCAGCGGGACCTCGCCGTCGGTCTGGCGGGCCGCCACCGGTTCGTGGGCGATGGCCACGTCCACGGGGGCGCCGGGGGTCTTCTGGTCGCGGAGGGCCGTGGCGAGGCGGGCGCCCGCCAGTTCGTTCGCGGCGTCGCCGCCGGGGATCTGGGAGCGGTCGGGGGTGAACTGGGGGTCGCCGATGCCGGCGAAGCGCAGGCCGGCGATGGTCTGTGCCTTGCCGTCGTCCAGGACGTGGACGTTCTTCAGCTTCTCCAGGTAGCGCTGGGTCACCTGGGAGTCGTGGTTGCCGCGGACCCAGACGTAGGGGGCGCCGAGGTCCTCGATGGGGTCCAGGAAGCCGTTCTCGGCGGCGGTGCCGTGGTCCATGGTGTCGCCGGAGTCGACGATCACGTCGACCTTGTACTGGTCCACGAGCGAGCCGATGATCTTCCAGCTCGCCGGGTTGAGGTGGATGTCGGAGACGTGCAGGACGCGGATGGTGGTGGGGTCCGGCGCGTAGGCGGGGAGCGTGGAGGTGGCGTCGTAGAGCTTGGTCACGTTGGTGACCAGGCGGGCCAACTCCTTTTGGTAGACGTCGAATTCGGTGACGATGCTGCGCGCGTTGCCGACCAGGGACGGGGCGGAGGAGAGCAGGCCCGAGAACTTCGGTTCCAGGACGGATTCGGGGTTCCAGGTGGCGTATGCCGTGCCGCCCGAGGCCGCCAGGAGGGTGAGGGCGAGGCCGCCGGCCGCGAGGGCTCGGCGGGGGCGGCGGTAGACCGCCAGGCCGAGTGCCGTGGCGCCGGTGACGACGGCGACGCAGCTGCGTACGGCGAGGTCGCGGGTGCCGTGGGTGACGTCCTGGGCGACCTCGTCCTGGAGGCCGGAGAGGCGTTCGGGGTGGTCGACGAGGGCCTGGGCGCGGACGGGGTCGAGCTGGTCGACGTTGACGTCGAGGCGGACGGGGGCGGTGTGGCTGTCCAGTTGGAGGGCGCCGAGGGGGGAGACGTTGATCTTCGTGCCGCCGGTGACGGAGGGGCGCAGGGTCATCGTCGTGTTCATGGGGCCGACCGGGACGCGTACGTTGCCGACGATCAGCAGGCCGAGCCAGGTGCCGATGAGGACGACGGTGACCAGGCCGAGGGCGCGTGTCCAGGGGTGGGGCTGGGTGACGAGTTCGGGTGCGGGGCTCGGGCGGCGGGTGGCGTAGCGGTGGGCGAGGGCGCGGGAGGCCCTGGGGAGGTGACCGAGGGCCTTGGTGACGGCGGCGGGGACGCGGGCCATTGGTCCCGTATGCCCAGGGGCGGAAGTGGATATGCGGGGCCGTTGGCGGCTCCTTATGGCGGTGTGGTGCCCGACAATGGGCCTGTGCTGGAGATGACGCGCGAGGAGTTCGAGGAACTGGTCGCCGAGGCGCTGGACCGGATTCCGCCGGAGTTGACGCGGCTGATGGACAACGTCGCGGTGTTCGTCGAGGACGAACCACCGGCGGAGGATCCCCAGCTGCTGGGGTTGTACGAGGGGACGCCGCTGACCGAGCGCGGGGAGTGGTACGCCGGGGTGCTGCCGGATCGGATCACGATCTACCGGGGGCCGACGCTGCGGATGTGCGAGTCGCGGGAGGAGGTCGTCGAGGAGACCGAGGTGACGGTGGTGCATGAGATCGCGCATCACTTCGGGATCGACGATGCGCGGTTGCATGCCCTCGGGTACGGGTGAGCGTGCCTCTGTGCCGCGTGGTGTGCGGCTTGTGCGGGGCGCGTGTCCTCTTGTGGGCGGCGGGAGTTGGGCAGGTTGACTTCTTCGTCCGCCCCTGGAGGTGGCTCCCGTGCGCCCCTTGTACGTACCTGTCCGTCTGGCCGCCACGGTGATGGCCGTCGCCGCTGCCGCCGGCTGTATGAGTGTGGGTGACGACGGGGGTGGCGGAAGCGCGAAGCCGTCGCACTCGGCGGGGCAGCGGGGCGGTGAGGAACCCGACGGCGGGTCGGCGGTCTCCGGTGGCGGGTCCGGGTACGGGGCGCACGCGGATGACGCCAAGCGGGAGAAGGTGAAGAAGGGCAGGAAGAAGGGCAAGGGCAAGGGCGCGGAGCCGGCGTCTCCCTCCGCCTCGCCGTCCGCCGCGGTGAGCGCCTCCGTGCCGGCGGGGGGTGGGCCGGTGAAGCCGGGGGCGACTGAGAAGCCGGGGCCTACGCGGACTGTCGAGCCGACGCCCACGCGGACGCCGGATCCGGAGCCGACGCCGACCGAGCAGCCGACGTCCGCCGCGCCGACGCCCACGGTGGCCGAGCCGTCGTCGTCGGCGCACGAGGAGACGGGGCCGCAGCTGGCCCAGCGGGAGCCGGCGCCGGCTGCGGGGTCACCGGCGTGAGGTGAGGCCGGGCGGGGGCGAGGGGGTGGTGGCGAGTGACGTTGCCTACACGGGTGACGGTCGGTTTGCCTTGGGGGGCTTGGGGTGCGTATGGTGGTAGATCGTTTGATCCCATTTGCCCGGCGCCACTGCAGAGCGCGCCGTGTGGCGCGTACTCTCCCTTGCCGTGGCTGACCGCATTGAGGCGGTCGTATTGCGAATCACGGAGTTGACGGGCGCGTGCCGACGAGACTCCGGAAGGTTTCGCATACGCATGTCCATTTCCAGTACTGATCACGTCGTCGTGCCCGAGGACGCGGAGAACGCGTCCGTCGAGGACGCACCCGAGTTGACCTTCGCGGACCTCGGTCTCCCCGAGGGCGTCGTCCGCAAGCTCGCGCAGAACGGCGTGACGGTCCCCTTCCCGATCCAGGCCGCGACCATCCCGGACGCCCTGGCCGGCAAGGACATCCTGGGCCGTGGCCGCACCGGCTCCGGCAAGACCCTGTCGTTCGGTCTGCCGACGCTGGCCCGTCTGTCCGGCGGCCGTACCGAGAAGCACAAGCCGCGCGCCATCATCCTCACCCCGACCCGTGAGCTCGCGATGCAGGTCGCGGACGCGCTGCAGCCCTACGGCGACCAGGTCGGCCTGAAGATGAAGGTCGTCTGCGGCGGTACGTCGATGGGCAACCAGATCTACGCCCTGGAGCGCGGCGTCGACATCCTCGTCGCCACCCCGGGCCGACTGCGCGACCTCATCAACCGCGGCGCCTGCGACCTGGGCAACGTCGAGGTCGCCGTCCTCGACGAGGCCGACCAGATGTCCGACCTGGGCTTCCTGCCCGAGGTCACCGAGCTGCTCGACCAGGTCCCGGCCGGCGGCCAGCGGATGCTGTTCTCCGCCACGATGGAGAACGAGATCAAGACGCTGGTCACGCGCTACCTGAACGAGCCGGTCAGCCACGAGGTGGACGCGGCGCAGGGCGCGGTGACGACCATGTCGCACCACATCCTGATCGTGAAGCCGAAGGACAAGGCGCCGGTGACGGCGGCGATCGCGTCCCGCAAGGGGCGGACGATCATCTTCGTCCGCACCCAGCTGGGCGCCGACCGTATCGCCGAGCAGCTGCGCGACGCCGGTGTGAAGGCCGACGCGCTGCACGGCGGCATGACGCAGGGTGCCCGCACCCGGACGCTGGCCGACTTCAAGGACGGTTACGTCAACGCGCTCGTCGCCACCGACGTCGCCGCCCGCGGTATCCACGTCGACGGCATCGACCTCGTCCTGAACGTGGACCCGGCCGGTGACCACAAGGACTACCTGCACCGTGCGGGCCGTACGGCGCGGGCCGGCCGCACGGGCACGGTCGTCTCCCTGTCGCTCCCGCACCAGCGCCGCCAGATCTTCCGGCTGATGGAGGACGCGGGCGTCGACGCCTCGCGCCACATCATCCAGGGCGGTGCCGCGTTCGACCCGGAGGTCGCCGAGATCACCGGCGCCCGTTCGATGACCGAGGTGCAGGCGGAGTCCGCGGGCAACGCCGCGCAGCAGGCCGAGCGTGAGGTGGCTCAGCTCACCAAGCAGCTGGAGCGGGCGCAGCGGCGTGCGGTCGAGCTGCGTGAGGAGTCCGACCGGCTCGTCGCCCGCGCGGCGCGCGAGCGCGGTGAGGACCCGGAGGCCGCGGTGGCCGAGGCGCAGGCGGCGGCGGTCGAGGCCGTCGAGGTGGCCGTGCCCGAGCAGCCGGTGGCGCAGGACGTCGACAAGGCGGAGGCTCCGGCGTACGAGCGTCGTGAGCGTCGGGACAACGACCGTGGCGGCTTCCGCCGGGACGACCGCCGCGATGACCGTGGTGGGCGTTCCTTCGAGCGCCGGGACAACGACCGCGGTGGGTTCAACCGTGACCGTGGCGACCGTGGGTTCGAGCGTCGGGACAACGACCGTGGCGGCTTCCGTCGCGACGACCGCCGCGACGACCGCCGCGATGACCGCCGCGATGACCGTGGTGGGCGTTCCTTCGAGCGCCGGGACAACGATCGCGGTGGGTTCAACCGTGACCGTGGCGACCGTGGGTTCGAGCGTCGGGACAACGACCGTGGCGGCTTCCGTCGCGACGACCGCCGCGACGACCGTGGTGGGCGTTCCTTCGAGCGCCGGGACAACGACCGCGGTGGCCGTTCCTTCGAGCGCCGCGACGACCGGGGTGGCTTCCGCCGTGACGACCGTCCGGCCGGGCGTCCCTTCGAGCGTCGTGACGAGCGCGGCGGGCACCGTGGCAGCGACCGTCCCTTCAACCGCGACCGCCGCGACGACCGTCCGGGCTTCCGCTCCGGCGGCCACGAGCGTCCCTACGGCCGTCGTGACGACCACCGTGGCGGCACCTCCGGCACCTCCGGCTCCTTCGGGCGCCGCGACGACAAGCCGCGCTGGAAGCGCAACGGCTGACGTCCGCCGGTAAGGCACTGAGCGCCGGGCCCCCACCCAACCGGGTGGGGGCCCGGCGCTTTCTCGTGCGCGGGCTCGGTCGGAAACCGCTCTCCTCGCATCTGTGAAAGAGCTGTAAGATCAGCCGACTTATGAGAGGGATGTGACGGCCGGGGGGCCGGGGGCATCTGAGAACAGTGCGCCGTTCCCTCTCCCGTGTTCAGGGGAGGATCGCCTTGGCCCGCCATGTCTTCGTACGTCGTTCGAGAGCGAGACGCGCGGCCGTCGCCGTGGCCGTCTCCGCCGCGCTCGCGGGTGGGCTGAGCCCGCTGCTGCCGGGCGCGTCGGCGGCGGAGGTGCCGCAGGGGACGGTCGTACCGTCGACCTTGCGGACCACCAATCTGGCGGCGGCGCTCCACTTCTCCGACACCATGACCGGTGCGAACGGGGCCGGCGCCGAGGGCGTCTTCCACCGGCTGGAGGGCAGCTCCCGACTGCTGTGGACGCGGTACGCCGACGGCAGGGCCTTCGAGGCGCCGATACCGACCGGCTCGGCGAGCATGTCGGGCACCGGCACCGATGTGCTCGCCTACCGTGCTTCGGGCGGCCGGATCGACTTCTGGAACGCGGCGGACGGCACCACCCGCACCTTCCAACTGCCCACGGGCCACACCGTGCTCACGATCTACGGCACCACGGTCGTCACCGGCGCCAACGTCACGAACGCCGACGGCACGACCACGCGGGTCGTCCACCTCCTGGACGTACGCGAGGACGGGACCGTCGTCGACACGCAGGTCGGCGGGGCGCCGGCGGGCATGACGCTGGGGCAGCCGCGCGGCGCCGACGCCAAGGGCCTGATCTTCAACGCGACGCTGGACGGCGCCGCCCGCATGGTCGCCGTCGACCGCGCCACGGGCCGTGTGCAGAACTGGACCCAGCCGCTGCCCTCCCTCGCCTACGGCTACGTCAAGCTCTCGCCGGACCATGTCGCCGTCTACAGCAAGGCGTTGAACACCAAGGTGCTGGTGGTGCCCCGCGCCGACCTGGCGGCCGCCCCGGTGGAGGTGGGCCTCGCCGGAAGCCCCAGCGCCAACTATGTCGACGACCTGGCCGTCGTAGGCGACTGGCTGGTGCACCAGCCCACCGGCAGCACCCAGATCACCGCCAAGCCGATCGCGGGCGGTGCCGAGGTGACCCTGCTCACCGCCTCGCGCAGCGAGGTCACCGCCGTGTCGGACGGCACCGCCCTCGCCATCGGAGGTACCGCCGCCGACGACTGGGGTATCCAGCGCATCCACGCCGACGCGTCGGGCAAGCCGGTCGTCACGCAGGTCAAGGCGCTTCCCAAGCCGCCGGCCCCGATCCAGGGCATCTCGCTGGAGCAGGGCCGCCTGGTCGTCATCGACACCGGCGGCAGCACGCAGCGCGACGACTATCTGCGGACCGTCGCCGCCACCGGCGCCCCCGCCTTCGGTGAGCGCTCCGAGTTCACGCCCACCTCCGCCGGAGTGATCGGCAGCTGCCCGGTGACCGATGTGGCCTGCTCACAGGTCTTCGGTACGGCGGACGGGCGGATCGCCTGGATGGCATACGGCTCGGAGACCGACGTCCTGCGTGTCAACGGCCCCACGGGCGCGGGACTGTGGGAGCGGAGCGTGCCCATCGACGGGCGCATCCTCGACGTGTCGGGGCGGTACGTCCTCTACACGACGCCCAGCAACAGATACGTCTACAAGATCGGTGACCAGGCGGAGCCGTACGCCGCGCGGGGCCCCGCCGCCCTCTCCGGCGACACCCTGTGGACGGGGGGTGCGGTCCCCGGCACGGTCACCGCGTACAACCTGACGACGAAGAAGACCACCGAGACGGTGACGCTCACCTCGGGCTGTGCGCCGACCGAACTCCAGGCGCTCGGGCGGTACGTGTACTGGACGTGCGGTGACACGGCCGGGGTCTACGACCGTACGGCGAAGAGGTCCGTGGCCGTGCCGACGGGTGAGGCCAAGCTCGGGGACGGGTTCGTCGTCACGCACGACCGGCAGGCCGGGAAGCTGACGCTCACGACGGTCGCCGACGGGACGGCCGCGAGCCGGGTCATCGGCGATCTGCCCGACACCGGGGTCTCGCAGCGGGACGTGCGCTGGACGGTCGACGAGGCCGGCGCGAACGCGGCCTACGTGGACGACCAGGAGCGGGTGCACCTCGTCCCCTCCGGGGTCGCACAGCAGCCGCTCCGCCTGCTGGGTCCCGCGCAGAACACGCCGACCGTCACGGCCCGCACGAGCGACACCGTGCCGGACACCCTCACCACGGTGCTGCTGTCCAAGCCGTCCTCCGGCTGGGACCTGACCGTCCGCAACCGCGCGACCGGCCAGGTCTACACCGACGGTGTGGACGGAACGGCGGCGCGCGGCGAGCTGACCGTCGGCTGGCACGGCGACGACCCCACGAGGACCGGGGACGCCTTCGTGCCGAACGGCTCCTACGACTGGACCCTGACCGTCACCCCGGCCGACGGCGTCGGCGCCCCGCTCCAGGCGCGCGGCACCGTCCGGCTGGTGAGGGGCGACGCGGTCCACCGCGACCACGTCGGCGCGGCGGGCCTGCCGGACGGTGTCGGTGACCTGCTCACCCTCAACGCCTCGGGCGCGCTGACCTTCCAGCAGGGCACCGGCAAGGGCACGTTCTCCGGGAAGGTCTCGGGGAGCGGCTGGTCGACGAAGGCGGTCGCGGTGCCGTTCGGGGACCTCGACAACGACCGGTGCAATGACGTGCTGGTGCGGATGAGTGACGGCTCGCTGCGCGGGTACAAGGTCAAGTGCGGGCTGGCACCGACGCCTTCGACGGCGTACACCAGGCTCGGCACCGGCTGGAACGCGTACGACGTGCTCACCTCGCCCGGCGATCTGACCGGCGACGAGCGGGCCGATCTACTGGCGCGGAAGGCCTCGACCGGGGACATCTACCTGTTCGCGGCGAAGAGCGACGGGACGCTGGCGGCGGGGAAGAAGATCCGTTCGGCCTGGACCGGTTACACCAGGATCGTGGGTGCCGGGGACCTGAACGGTGACGGTCACGGGGACGTCCTCGCCCGCGACAAGGCCGGGACGCTGTGGCGCTACAACGGCCTGGGCAACGGGTTGTTGAAGGACCGGGTGAAGGTCTTCTCGGGCTGGGGCACGGGCTACAACGCCGTCGTCGGCGCCGGGGACATCACGGGAGACGGCAAGGCGGACCTCGTCTCGCGGGACGGCAGCGGCAACGTGTGGCGCAACAGCGGTGACGGCAAGGGGTCGTTCGGGTCCCGGGTGAAGATCGCGAGTGGCTGGCAGGGCTACAAGGGCATCTTTTAGCCATCCCGTGACGCATGTCACGTCCCCGGCGAGGGAATCGCTGGGGACATGACAGATGACGCCATAGCGAGTGGGCCGTCGGACGGAAGACTCTCCGACGAGGAACGGCTGGCCCAGCTCGGCTACACGCAGGTTCTCGCCCGCCGCATGTCGGCGTTCTCCAACTACGCGGTCTCCTTCACGATCATCTCGGTCCTGTCGGGCTGCCTGACCCTCTATCTGTTCGGCATGAACACCGGCGGCCCGGCGGTGATCACCTGGGGCTGGGTCGCCGTAGGCCTGATGACCCTCTTCGTCGGCCTGTCCATGGCCGAGATCTGCTCGGCGTACCCGACCTCCGCCGGTCTGTACTTCTGGGCGCACCGGCTCGCGCCTCCCCGCACGGCCGCCGCCTGGGCGTGGTTCACGGGCTGGTTCAACGTGCTGGGCCAGGTCGCGGTGACGGCCGGCATCGACTTCGGGGCCGCGTCCTTCCTGGGCGCGTACCTGAACCTCCAGTTCGGCTTCGAGGTGACACCTGGCCGGACGATCCTGCTCTTCGCGGGCATCCTGCTCCTGCACGGCCTGCTGAACACCTTCGGCGTCCGGATCGTGGCCCTGCTCAACAGCATCAGCGTGTGGTGGCACGTGGTGGGCGTCGCGGTGATCGTCGGCGCGCTGACCTTCGTACCGGACGAACACCGGTCCGCGTCCTTCGTGTTCGGCGAGTTCGTGAACCACACGGGCTGGGGCAGCGGGGTGTACGTCGTCCTGGTGGGCCTGCTGATGGCCCAGTACACCTTCACCGGCTACGACGCCTCGGCGCACATGACGGAGGAGACGCACGACGCGTCGACGGCGGGCCCGAAGGGCATCGTGCGGTCGATCTGGACGTCGTGGATCGCGGGCTTCGTGCTGCTGCTGGGCTTCACCTTCGCGATCCGGTCGTACGAGGGTGCGCTGACCTCCCCGACGGGCGCGCCGCCCGCGCAGATTCTGCTCGACGCGCTGGGCGCGACCGCCGGCAAGCTTCTGCTGCTGGTCGTGATCGGGGCGCAGCTGTTCTGCGGGATGGCGTCCGTGACCGCCAACAGCCGCATGATCTACGCCTTTTCGCGGGACGGTGCGCTTCCCTTCTCCCACGTCTGGCACACGGTCAGCCCGCGCACGCGTACGCCCGTCGCGGCGGTGTGGCTGGCGGCGGGCGGGGCGCTGGTGCTCGGGCTGCCGTATCTGATCAACGTCACGGCGTACGCGGCGGTGACCTCGATCGCGGTGATCGGCCTGTACATCGCCTACGTCATCCCGACGCTGCTGCGGCTGCGCAAGGGCGACGCCTTCGCGCGGGGGCCGTGGCACCTGGGCCGCTGGTCGGGGGCCGTGGGAGGGGTGGCGGTGGTGTGGGTCGGCGTGATCACGGTGCTGTTCATGCTGCCCCAGGTGTCCCCGGTGACCTGGGAGACCTTCAACTACGCCCCGGTCGCCGTCCTGGCCGTCCTCGGCTTCGCCGCGACCTGGTGGCTGGCCTCGGCCCGGCACTGGTTCCTCAACCCCGACCACGAGCGGACGATCGCCCGGAACGCCTCCCGCGCGGGGGCTCCAGAACCGGTGGATCCGTAGCACTCCGGTGTGCGTGGACCCCGAGAGGGCTCATTCCGCCGCCTTCCGCCACCGCCGACGTGGCCGTGACCCCGATACCGGATCGGAGACTCGGCCACGTGCGGCTATGCTCGGGGAGGCAACATCGCCTGGGCCCTTAGCTCAATTGGCAGAGCAGTGGACTTTTAATCCATTGGTTGTGGGTTCGAGTCCCACAGGGCCTACAACGGAGCCCCAGTTCAGACCATCTCTGGACTGGGGCTCATGGCGTTTTCGGACCCTTGAAGATCGTTAGCTGGCCCGCTGCTGGCCCGAGAGCAAGACGATCAAGACATGAAGCGGCCGCCGACCGGGACGATGGAATCCGGTCGGGGGCCGTGGGGCCGCCCGCCCTCCGGGGGATGTGTGAGGGCGAGCGGGGTCGTCCCGTCACCGGCGCGATCGGCGTCGTACCGGTGACGGGGGGGGGGGCTACCAGCACTCGGTGTGCGCGTAGTGGTCCTTGTGCCCGCCCAACGTGTGCGGCGGCCAGGTGCAGCGTCCGGGTCCGTTCGGGTTGCGCGACCAGCAGTAGCCGGCCGCGCGGCCGGCGGCCCGCGACCTCTGGTCCTGGGTCGCCGAGGCGGCGGTGGTGCGGCGCTGAGTCGACGTGCTCACTGGGTTCCTCCTGACTGGTCGTGCTCCGGGGTTCGCTTCGGTCGTCGTGGTCTCTTCGGGCAGCGAGGGCCGCGCTCGTACACCTCGATGCTCAAGTCGTGGGCGCCGCTCGAACCTTCAGCTCGGCCGGCGGACCGCGCTCCGTTGGTCAGATCGGCGTGGCACCAGCAGCAATGTCAGCCGTCGTACTGCGCGCGGGTCAGCGTGGGGGCGGGTGGAGGCTTCGGACGCCACGTCATCGGTTCGTCCCTAACTGCGCCCACAGCCCGCACTCGTCGGTGGTGAGTCCGGCGAGGTGGCTCAGGCCGTTGACGATCTGCCAGCCGGGGAGCGTCGGAGTGGTTCACGCGGCGGGCGGTCCACAAGCGGACGTGCTCTGCCTCGATGGGCTCCCCTTTGAATGCCTTACGCCATGTATGACCCGACTCGGGCATGACTGTTCCCCGGAGACAGACGGTATCTGTATGCGGATACTTGCTTTATGTATTCAGATTGCCGCTGGGATTGCCGCTGGTCAAGCGGGACGGGAGAGTATGCGTATACAGATTGACGCGATCAGTGGAGTCGGGAGCATCGCTGTGGCACAGCCTGAGTACCTGCGCATTGCCGCCGACCTGCGACGACGTATCGCTCCAGGCGGCGAGTTCGAGCCCGGCGACCGCATCCCGACGCTGCCGGAACTGTGCGCCCACTATGAGGTCTCAGAGATCACCGTGCGGAACGCCATCCGGCTGCTCGTCGGTGAGGGCTTCCTGGAGTCCCGGGCCCGTGCGGGCACGATCGTCCGGAAGCGTCCGGCGATCCACCGGATGCCGGCCGACCGGTACCGGCAGACGCCAGGGGTACGGTCCACTCCGTACACGAAGGATCAGGGCATCTCCTGGTCCGAGTACCGGCTCGACAAGCGTTTCGAGCGGGTCCAGGCGGACACCGAGATGGCCGGCCTCTTCGAGTGCGAGGTGGGCGAGCGCCTCCTTGCCCGGCACTTCGTGTTCTACGACAACGACCAGCCCACCCAGATGAGTACGAGCTACGTCCGCTGGTCGGATGTGGGCGGTACGCCGGTCGCCGACCCCATCAACGAGCCGTGGCCGGGTGGCACTCGGGCGCAGCTGGGCACGCTCGGCATCCGCGTCACCGAGATCACGGAGTCGTTCCAGGCGGGCATGCCAACGGAGTTGGAGGTGGCGACGCTTCGGATCGGGTCCGGCGTGCCGGTGCTGCGGTACACGCGGCGGCACATCGCCGACACCGGCCGGGTCGTCGAGGTCGCCCACCCGATCGTGCGCCGCGGCGACACCACCATCGTCGACTTCCGCATCAAGCTGGACGACTGACGAACGCGACGGCGCCCGGTTCTCGAGGGGGGTGCCGCCACCGCCGTCTACGCCCACTCCGACGAAGGCGCCCTCGGCGCCATCCGTACGCTGCGCCGCGCCGGACTGCGCATCCACGAGGATCTCTCCGTCATCGGCATCGACGAATCCCGTGGCCGAGCTGACGGACCTCACCACCGTCCGCCAGCCGGTCCGGGAGCAGGGGGAACTGGCCGGACGCATGCTCCTGGAGATCCTGCGCGGCGAAGAGACCGACCACGACGTCGTCGTCCCCACCCAGCTCGTCATCCGCGGTAGCACGGCACCACCACGCTCGTAGGCACGTTGCGGGACTCACCTGGCAAGGCCAAAGCATCAGTCCACCGATCGACGAGCGCGACCGCACTCATTCCAGACCGCTTCCGGACGTCGGCTCCTGGGCAGTGGGCGGAGCTGCGGAAGCGAGTGTGTGCCGCGCGGCGGTCGTGAAGCGTTCGCGAATACCCGCGCGGCTTCCTGGTTGCGCTTCAGTTCATTGACGATCACAGTCGCTTGGGCAAGGAAAACGGAGAAACCGTCGTTGTCCGCATTCGCGCGAGCGACTACAGCGTCCGTGAGTTCCTGGGCTCGTTCGGCGCTCTCCGGTATCTCTGCCGCCCGCGGGTCTTCATGGAGCGGTCGACCGCTTTCCTTTGCCTCCGCCACGAGCTCTTGTATCTGCCTCGAAGCCTCCTGCATGGCCTCCCTAGCGGCTGCCATCGCTGGCGCTGTCTCGGTGGTCATGCGTTCGGTCGCCTCCGGAACCGTTGACATTGTGAGTTCCTTCAGCTTCGTGGCTATGTCGACGTCCCGCCGAATGCTGTCGGCAAGCTCTTCCGCCGCCCGGGCCACCTCAGCCGGTCCTAAGATGTCGATCCTCCGAGCACGCTCTGTCATGCGGCCAGCTGCTTCCTTAAGCGGGTTGCCGTCCGACGATCCGGCGTCTCCCGGTAGACCCACGGAGTCGATGAGGCGAAGGCACTCGTCCCAGGTTGCTAGGAAACCTTCGTATGCCTGAAACCGCTGTTGCCGAAGCCAGTGGGCTTGATCGGCTGTGGCTTGATCGCGAACTTGTTGCAAGGTGGCTTGTGCACTGAGCAGGGCTCCCTTCTTCGCGGCCCGTGCCGAGAGCGCTGCACCGACGACTGTGCCGGCCAATCCGAACACCGCAGCCACCAGGGTGACTACAAGTTCCCTCATGACCAGACATCATCGCGGCGATGACCGACAGGCGGAATGGGACGTCCCGTGGACCTGGCTGCGTCGCCTCATGGATCCCTGATCAGGCAGGTGGAGGAGTGGCAGGCGGGCCCTCGGTGACTGGTCCAGTTGTTGCTGGCGCCGCCGTTGCTTGTTGCGTAAGTCCTCGACGCTGTGCGAGGTCACCGCTGACCCACGCCACCATCGCTTGCGGCCTCACCCTGCTCGCCGAGGAGGCGTCGACTTCACCCACCAGCTGCTGTTCTACCCAGCCACCGACACCACCTTCGACACCGACTCCTACCAGGAGTTCGCCGTCGGCTACGCCCTGCGCCCCCAGGGCCACCGCGACTTCTGGGACCAGTGCTGCCCCGCCCCGGAAGCCCGCCTCGACCCCATCGCCGTATCGCGCACGAGGCGGCGTCGCCGGTGCAGAGGCCCAGGTCGGCCCACCCGGCGCCGAACTCGCCTGGCATTTGTGCGGGTTAGACTCCAGATCACGGAACGGCCTCGCGCCGGGGCGGGACCGACCATCCTGTCCGGCGTGCGCAGGGTCGGTCGGGGCGGCGTACGAACGGGGGCGACGCAATGGGATCAGACATGTCCGGGCTGGGGCTCTCCGCCCCTGAAGAGGCCGTGTACCGGCACTTCCTGAGGAATCCGGACACCTCTGACGATGAGATCCACACACTGCTGGGACTGGATGGGTGCGAGGTGGACGCGAGCGTGCGCCGCCTGTGCGCGCTGGGGGTGCTGAACCGCACCGGACGGGGCGTGCTCGCGGCCGCGGACCCGGAGACCACAGTGGAGCGCCTCACCGACCTGTGTCTGCGGGAGCTCCACAGGGAGCTTGCCCGGGTCACGCAGGCCCGGCACCTGGTCGCCGAGCTGCGCCAGGAGCAGCCCCGGGAGGCCGCTTCCGCTCCGCGCGTCGAGCGGCTGGCGGACGTCGAACGCATCCGCGCCCGGATCGACGACCTGGCCTTCTTCGCGCGCGAGGAGATCCTCTCGGCCGAGCCGTACGTCGAGCTGACACCCGAGAACATCGCCCACGCCCGTCCCCTCGACCAGCGCTGCCTGCGGCGCGGCGTGCGGATCCGCAGCGTCGTGCCGCGCACGGCGCTCGACCATCCGCCCAGCGCCGGCTACCTGCGTGAACTCGCCTCGCAGGGCGCGCAGATCCGGGTCGCGCAGACCGTCACCGAGCGCATCCTCGTCTACGACCGCGGCATCGCCCTGGTGCCCGTGGACCCCGACGACACCGCGCGCGGTGCACTGCTCGTCCGTGAGGACGGTCTCGTCGCCAATGTGCTCGCCCTGTTCGAGAAGATCTGGAGCGAGGCGGAGCCCCTTCCGCCGCACGACGAGGACGGCGACGGCCGCGACCAGCCGACCGAGCTGGAACAGCGCGTCCTGGAATCGATGTGCCGGGTCAGCAAGGACGAGATCGGTGCCCGGGAACTCGGCATCTCCGTCCGTACCTACCGGCGCCACGTGGCCGACCTGATGCAGCTGCTCGGCGCGGCAGGGCGCCCGCAGGCCGCTCTCCTGGCTCGCGAGCGCGGCTGGATCTGACCACTCACCACCCGTGTGTGTCGGGGAGGTACCAGCCGCGCAGCGCGCGGTCCCGCAGTGCCCCGGCCACGGCCGCGCGCGCCGCATCCGGACCGGCCCCGACCAGCAGCGTGATCCGGTCCGCCGACACCCGTGTGGAGCAGGGCCATTCCGGTGGCAGCAGGGCCAGCAGGCGGATCACCGTCAGGGCAGCGGCGGGCGAGTCCGCAGCCAGGCGCACGACACGGATCTCCGCCTCGGGGCCGGCGTTCCCGCCGCTCATGACGCGGGGCCGAGAACCGGAGCCGTACGGATGCCGAACTCGCGCCGCAGGGCGGAACGCGCGGCCCAGTAGCCGGACATGCCGTGCACGCCGGGTCCGGGCAGTGTGGACGCCGAGCACAGGTACACCCCGCGCAGCGGAGTCCGGTAGGGGTCGAACTGTGGCACGGGACGCAGCAGCGACTGGGTGAGCGTGATGGCGCCCGCCAGGATGTCGCCGCCCACGTAGTTCGGGTTGTACGCCTCGAAGCCCGCGGCGGTGACGGCCCGTTCGGCCAGGACCGTTTCCGTGAAGCCGGGAGCGTGGCGCTCGATCGCGGCCCGGATCATCGGCAGCGGATCACGCGTGTCGCCGTTGGGCACGTGCGCGTACGCCCAGACCGGCCGCCTGCCCCGCACCTCCCGTCGGGGGTCGGTGACGGCGGGATCGACGAGCATGACAAACGGTTCGGCGGTCGGGACACCGCGCGCCGCGAGGGTCTCCTGCCGCAGCATCGTGGCGCGGTTGCCACCGAGGTGAACCGTGCCCGCGCGGCCGACCTCGGGGTCGCGCCAGGGGATCGGCGCGGAGACCAGGAAGTCCGCCTTCGCCGCGCCGGGGCCGTATCGGAAGCGTGCCAGGGCCTTTGCGTAGCGGGTCGGCAGCCTGTCCCCGGCGAGGGCGAGGAACCCCTTCGGCGCCACGTCCAGCAGGACGGCCCGTGCGCCCTGCAGCTCCCGCACGTCGGCGACGGGCGCTCCGGTGCGGATGCGGCCGCCGTGCGCCACCAGGTCGTCGGCGAGTGCGCGGGCGATGACGGCGCTGCCGCCCTTCGGCAGGGGCCACCCCGTGCTGTGGGCGATGTGCCCGAGCAGCAGAGCTGTCGCGCCGGAGGCGAGGCTGGGCAGTCGCCCGACCGCGTGCGCGGCCACGCCGGTGAGCAGCGCGGCCGCCTCCTCGGTCGCGAACCCGTGGAAGGGCCTCCCGTGACGCAGTACGCGCGACGCCAGCAGAGCCGGGGCGGCGAGGTCGTCGGGCCAGGACCGCTGCCCGGACAGCATGAAGTCGACGACACCTGTGCTGTGCGCGACCAGCGGCTCCATGAGCCTGCGCCACCGGGCGCCGTCGGCGCCGAGTCCGGCACAGGTGGCTGCGAGGTCGCGGTGCGCCAGTGCGGCGGTCCGCCCGTCGAGGGGCTGGGCGTAGGCGATCGGGGGGTGGAGGAGTTCCACTCCGCGGGCGGCGAGGCCGAACTCGCGGAAGAACTGCGAGGCGGGGGCCATGGGGTGCACCGCGGCGCAGATGTCGTGCACGACCTCGCTGTCGAACAGTGGGGCGGTGCGCAGCCCGCCGCCGATGTCGTCGGCACGTTCGCGGATCTCAACGCGCAGACCGGCGCGGGCCATGGTGACCGCGGCGGCGAGTCCGTTGGGGCCGCTGCCGACGACAGCGACGTCGAAGCCCGTCATCTGGTTGCCGGCCTCTCGGGATTTCCGCCCTGCGGGGCCTTCTTCGCCTCGGCGAGCAGCTTCAGCCCGACCCGGTCCGTCCGGTCGGGCCGGCCGCCGAGCCGGTGCACGACTGTCCAGGCGGTGGTGCCGGGGAAGGCCCCGGCGAAGACGGACGCGTCGCGTGTCGCTCCGTTGTGCCAGCGCAGCTCGCCCGCGCTCTGCCAGGACACCGCGGGTTCGCCCAGTGCACGGTCCACCAGCAGGCCGTTCACCAGCCTGGTCATGGCCCGGGGGGTGGCCCACAGGCCGCCCGCGGGCAGGATCGGTCCGGTCATGGTCCAGGGGGCGCGGGGTCGCCCGAACAGGCCGCGTGCGGTCAGCGTCCGGTCGGCGGGCGGGCCGGCGGTGACCTCGTCGACGCCGAGCGGCGCGAGCACGTACGTGCGCAGCAGTTCCTCGTACGTGCCGCTGCCGGCCGCCTCCAGGGCGGCGCCGAGGACGGCGTAGCCGAGGTTGGAGTACTCCTCGCCCGTGCCCGGCTTCCGCGCGGCGATCGTGTCGAGCCGCCGCAGGATCCTGTCGAGCTCCTCGGAGTCGAGGGTCGCGTACGGGTCGCGGGGGTCGGTCGACGACGGTTGCGGGTGCAAGCGGGGCAGGCCCGACGTGTGGTCCGCCAACTGCCGCAGCGTGATCTCCGATCCGGCGGGAACGGCCGGAAGCCATACGGTCAGCCGGTCGTCGGGGTCGAGCCGCCCGGCGCCGGCCAGCCGTGCGAGCAGGGTTCCGGTGAGCGCCTTGGTGACGGAGCCGATCTCCACGTACGCGTCCGGGTCGTGGCCGTGCTCGGCCCGTACGGGGCCGGTGCCGGAGATCGCGCATAGCGGGGCGGGGCGCAGGAACTGCCTCATCCGCCGGTCCACTTCCGCAGCAGCGCCTGACGCTCGGACGACTTCGGGGTCGTATCGCCGGCGACCCTGCCCCACGCCGTGAGCGTCCGGGGAGACGCGCCGCCGTCGACGAACCGGGCGAGCAGATCTTGGGAGAGGGCGAACTCCTCCTTGTCGTACGCACCGGCGGCGGCCGCGTGGACGGCCAACTCCTCGGTACCGGAGGCGGTTTCGAGCTGCAGCAACATCTCCGGTGGTTCGCCGGTGCCGCCCAGTGCCGCCGTGAGCACGATCTCCACGGCCAGCGCCAGCCGCCGACGGGAAGCGCTGCGCACCGGGGCGCCCTCGACGGTCGCGGAGCGCAGTTCCTCCCACGTCCACACCCGGTGGCCACCGGCCGCGCCGGCCTCCACGCCCTTCTCGGTCAGCCGGACTCCGCGGCCTTCGGTGCCGGGCGGGGCACCCACGTACACCGCGTCCGCGGTGATCCAGAACAGTCCGACCATCGCCACAGTTGACTCCCGTTCGTGTCGTACGTCCCGTCCGGACGGGCGGCCCGGCCGCCTGTGCCCCGTCCGCCCGGACGATCAGCCTGCATTCTCGGCGGAGGCCGTCCGCGTCGCGGTGACGGCGGACTGTTCCGGCCATCCGGCCCGTTCCCGTATGGACGCCGCGACGCGGTCGCGGACACGGCCCGCCAGTCGGATACCCGCGGCGAGCGGCCGGCTCAGGAAGATCAGGTCGCAGGCCACCATCGTGAGGGCGAACCCGGTGAGCCCCATGAAGAAGGCGATCGACAGGTGGAAGCCGATCGACGCCACGGCCGCCCAGGGGCGTAGCTTCGGCACGAGCACGCCCAGCGGGAAGTAGACCAGGAACAGGGTGGTGGCGTACGTGCCGCCGATCACCAGCAGGTCGTTCTCGTACACCAGCCGCGAGAATCCCGGGAGTTCGAATTCGGGGATGCGCATGATGTAGAAGAGCGCCGTGCCGTCCTGCCACAGTTTGCCCTGCACCTTGTAGAGGCCGCTGGTGACGTACACGAGGCAGATCTGCGCCGCGATGGCGAGCACGCCCAGGTTGTGCAGCGGGGTCTGCGCGGCGCGCAGGCCGGCGGGCAGCCGGTCCTTGACCCGCCCGGCCAGGCCGCTCGTCAGGGAGAGCCGGTCGTAGCAGCGGGTGAGCATCAGCATGGGGATGACGAGATACGCCAGGTTGTCGCCGCCGTCGAGCAGGAACTGGTCCCGCTGGTACACCGACCACAGGAACACCCAGTGCAGGGCGAGCACCGGCCTCCCTCCAACGCCCAGCGTGACCGCGAGCGCCAGCAGCATGCCGAGGTGGAAGACCAGCTCGAACCAGGCCGTCGAGGTGCTGACTGCGTAGAGGCTGAAGGTGCCCGTCTCGTCCAGGACGGTAAGGAAACGGCTCCAGGACTCCACGCCCGAGGGGCCGAAGAGATAGTGCCGGTCGGCGTACTGCGAGGCGTAGAACATGAAGCCGACGAAGCCGAGCAGGACCCGCGTGCCGGAGACTCCCAGGACGGCGAACGACGTGGAGCCGAGCCGGTCGAGCGAGGCCAGGAAACGGCTTGCCCGGGCGCGCAGCCGCGCGCGAAGTGAGGTGATCACCGCAGATCGCCCACCTTCAGCCAGTCGAAGTCCTGCACCTGCACCTTGTCCTCGCCGGCCTTCGCCGGGGCGTTGCGCTTCGACCAGGGCGGCAGTTCGCGCACGTACATGCGTACCTGGATCCGCTGGGGATCACTGCCGCAGGCGTCGGGCATCTGGGTCAGTGAGTAACGGGAAAGGAAGCGGACCGCGTTGTCCTGCGCCTTCTGCTCCTCCGGCATCAGGCGGACCTTGCCCTTACCGTCCTTCTGGTCCTTCGCGATGTCGTCCTTGTGCTTCTCCCGCAGCCGGTCGAGCAGCGGGTCGGTCGCGTTGATGGACTGCATCGGCGCGGAGACCAGCCGCGACATGCGGGAGGGGAAGAACCTGCTCTCCTGTGCCTTGCGCACGTAGGTGGTGGTGACGTCGTGGTAGCCGGTGACGCTCCCGTCCCGGCACTGGGCCCGGGCCAGCACGCCACGGTCGTCGGCGAGCGGATCCGGCGCGAAGAGCATCCAGTTCTGCACGAAGTAGGGGTTCAGGTAGCCCTTCACCTTGTCGAAGTGCTGGACCTTCAACGGGGTGGCGGGGGCTTGGGAGAAGGAGGTGAGAGCGAAGTGAAGGCCCAGGAGGGCGGCGCCGCCGAGCAGCACCACCCTCCTGATCACGAGATGACTCGTCACTTGTCGAAGACCTCTTCGACGGACGGCGCGCCCTTGCTGGTGGTGTCCGCCGGGGCGGAACCGAGGCTCGCGATCCGGACTACGTTGCCGACCTGGCTGCGGATGGCCTGCGTGCCGGCCAGCGCCCTGCCATGGACGACCGCGGCCCTGGCCACGGAGCCGACCCACTTCGGCTGCTTCACGTCGGTCTTCTGCTCGGCCGCCTGGGTGGCGGAGGCGGTCACCGACGGCGCCGCGGCCTGGGCCGGAGCCTGCATGGCGAGCAGGGCGGCGACGCCGCCGAGAACCACACCGGCACCGGCAATTGCCTTCCTAACGGCGAATGTGTCCTGACCAGGTGGTTCCGGACACCGGAAAACCGTCCGGAATCACCCAGCACGCTTTGGCCAGGACTTTTAATCCATTGGTTGTGGGTTCGAGTCCCACAGGGCCTACCGGTGGCGGGCGGGGGATGCGCCCTCTGACCTGCTACGCAGCGCCTGATTCGGCTTCGGTCGGGTCGGGCGCTGCTTCGTTTCGGGGCCGGGGACGGGCCGGCGGTGCTTGGCGACAGCGGCGTCGAGAGCCTCGCGTACGTCGTCAGGCAGTGCCCCGCCGACGGGCCAGTGGACGAGGGCTTCGGCCACATTCCGCAGTTTGTTGTTCGTGGTCATCGACACCTCGCGAAGCAGGTCCCAGGCGTGGTCGGGGCTGATGCCCGCGAGGGCGACGAGGACGCCCATGGCCTGGTCGATGCGGGCTCGGCTCAGCATGCCCTCTTTGAGTTGGCGGTTTTCCTCCCTGAGGGCCAGCAGTTCCTCCGCCGCGCTCGCTGCGGAGATGTGACCCTCTGAAAGGACACCGGTCCGGGGGCGCCGGTCAGCAGAAGTCATGTCCACCGCCTGCCCGCACGGTGTCGCGTCATTCGGGGCCGTC
The DNA here is from genome assembly GCF_041261225.1 of Streptomyces sp. V4I8. GTDB lineage: Bacteria > Actinomycetota > Actinomycetes > Streptomycetales > Streptomycetaceae > Streptomyces. Next base: position 5,004,842 of record NZ_JBGCCN010000001.1, on the reverse strand, counting down.
GTGAGAGGAAGCCGTCACCGGCCTCCGGCCGGCCGTGTGGGGGCGGATCTCGATGTCAGGTCAGCCGGGCCAGGTGCCTGTCAGGCGGCGGGTGGCGGTGGCGCCGCCGCGGTCGACGGCTGCTTTGACGCCGGCGAAGATCGCGCCCTGCAGGACGGCGGCCGACAACACCTCACGCCAGGTGCGGTGCTCGTCGGTGGCGTCGGGGGCGTCCTCCTCGTGCCCGAGCTTCTTCCAGACCTGCTTGAACACCGTGCCGGCCACGACGCCGCTGACAGCGCCCATGGCCATGCCGACCGGCTTGTAAGCGACCTTCGAGGCTTTCATCGGTGCCTCCTGAAGCGGCGGACGAACAGCAGCGCGACGAGTGCGCCGGCGCCGGCGGCGGCGAGCAGCGGGGTGCGGTTGGCGCGGGCCGTCCGCATGCCCTGGTCCGCCCTCTCACGCACCGGCTCCGGGGTCCTGTCCTGCACCACGTGTGCCGCGTGCGTGGCCTTGTCCCGCAGTTGGGTCCTGACCTGTGTGGTCTTCTCGGCGACCTGGTGTTTGACGGCCGTAGTCCTCTCGTGGGCGCGGGTCCTGACGTCGGTCTTCGCGGCGAGTGCCTCGACGGTCTCGCCGAGTTCCTCCCGGGTCGCCTCGACCTGCTCCCGTAGTTCCTCGGGAGGTGCTGCCTCAGCGCCCTGGTGCGGCTTGTGCGGCTTGTGCGGCTTGTGCGGGGTCATCGCTGTGCCTTCTCCTTGATCTCGGCCACATCGGACCTGACGCTGTCCATGGTCTGCTCGGGCGTGGGCGGGGATGCCCTGCTGATCTGCTGCTTGCCCAGAGCGGCCATCAGGGAGGTGACGGCGGCCAGGACGCCGGTGACGATCAGAGCCGCCACCCACACGTCCATGGCGAGCGACAGCGCGGCGATCACGGTGGCCACCAGTGCCTGCAGAGTGAGGACGCCCATCAGGCCGGCGCCGCCGAACAGGCCACCGCCCTTGCCGAACCGCTTGCCCTTTTCGGTCATCTCCGCCTGCGCCAGGCGCATCTCGTCGCGGACCAGCTGTGACAACTGCTGCGACGCACGCTGGACCAGTTCGCTCACCGGTTCCGTCGCTCCACTGTCCGTTCGGTGGGAGCCCTGTGCTGTCATCGGTGCTCACCTGTCCTCGGTCGGCGTTCGCGGCAGGCCGGTGGGCGCTCGTCCGTGGTCGCGCGGCCATGACCTGCCCGGTCTCATCGGCTGTCCGGGTACCCCCGTGTCACCGCGTCACCGCCCGTCGGAGCACCTGCCGCCACAGCAGTGCGGGGTTCCTCCGGCGGTCCAGGGCGTCGGCTGCCTGCGTGCACGTGGTGAAGGAATCTGCCCCTTGTGAAAGCCGGCGGAGCCGGCAACGCATCTGCGGAACGGCGGCACGGGGTGCCGGGCGGAGCCCGCGACACGCGCACGGGGCGCCCATAGGAATGTCACAGCCTGGCCTGATAAATACCCGCTGGCGTATGGCGAGTTTGCGTCAGTCCCTGATCTCCCCGCCATGAACTATCAATAGAAATCGGTCCCTTGAGGAAAGCTGGGCGATCATCCGGGATCACATTCCGGACCGCGGCGGTCGAAGGTGCTCGGTCAGGCCGCCGATGCCTTCATTCCTTCAGCACCAGGGATCACCATGCCCCCCACCCCCCACCCGGCCCCGATACCGGGCGCGCGACGCGTCGCCCGTATCGCCGTGGCCGCGGGCCTCGTCGCCGCGCTGTCCGCGGCCGGGCCCATACCCCTCGCCCTCGCCGCGGACGGCGCCCCGGCCGCGGCCGACCCCGGCGTCAAGTCCGCCCACGACAAGCTCGGTTCGGACGACGCCGACCTCCTCGCGGAGGCCAAGGCACAGCGCGACAAGACCGTCACGATGATGATCGCCACGGCGCCCGGGCAGACCGAGAAGGTCGCCCAGGAGCTGGACGCGATCAAGGGCGGCTCGGTCGGCCGTACGTACGACAAGCTCGGCTATGTCCGGGCCACCGTGCCGACCGGCAAGGCGGACTCGGCCATCTCGACCGCCGCCAAGCTCTCCTCCGTGCAGGCCATCGACCTGCGGGACGAGATACCCCTGGAGGAGCCGAGCCTCGACAGCGGCAAGTCGGGCGCCTCCGCGGCCACTTACCCCGGGCCCGGCAAGGACACCGCCGCGAAGAACCCGTACAACCCGTCCTTCGAGACGGGCGCCGTCGACTTCGTGAAGAAGAACCCGAAGGCGGACGGGCGTGGGGTCACCATCGGTGTCCTCGACACCGGTGTCGACCTCGCCAGCCCCGCGCTGCAGAAGACCACGACCGGTGAGCGCAAGATCGTCGACTGGGTGACCGCCACCGACCCGATCGTCGACGGCGACGGCACCTGGCGGGCGATGACCACCTCCGTGACCGGTCCCGCCTTCACTTACGGCGGCACGAGCTGGAAGGCGCCCGAGGGGGCGTACCTGATCAGCACCTTCCGTGAGGCCGTCACCAACCAGGGCAAGGTCACGGACGGCGACGCCGACGGTGACGTCAACCGCGACGGCGACACCACCGACGACTGGGGTGTGCTGTACGACCCGGCCGCCGGGACGGTCACCGTCGACGTCAACGACAACGGCGACTTCACCGACGACACGCCGATGAAGCCGTACAAGGACGGCAACCAGGTCGGCCACTTCGGCACGGACGACCCGGCCACGGACATCCCCGAGAGCCAGGACTTCGTCGTGGAGATCCGCAAGGACGTCCCGATGGATCCGCTGGGCGGCGACTGGGTCGGCAAGAAGGCCGACTTCGTCAACATCGGCCTCACCGCCGGCGCCCACGGCAGCCACGTGGCCGGCATCACCGCCGCCAACGGCATGTTCGGCGGCAAGATGAACGGCGAGGCCCCCGGCGCGAAGATCGTCTCCTCGCGGGCCTGCCTCTTCGGCCCCGGCTGCTCCAACGTCGCGCTCACCGAGGGCATGATCGACCTCGTCGTCAACCGTGGCGTCGACGTCGTCAACATGTCCATCGGCGGTCTGCCGCCCCTGAACGACGGCAACAACGCCGGCGCCGAGCTGTACACCCGCCTGATCGACACCTACGGCGTCCAGCTCGTCATCTCGGCCGGCAACTCCGGCCCCGGCGCCAACACCATCGGTGACCCGGGCCTGGCCGACAAGGTCATCTCGGTCGGCGCCGGCGTCTCCAAGGAGACCTTCGCCGCCAACTACGGCACCGGCGTGGAGAACGACTACCAGCTGTTCAACTTCTCCTCGCGCGGCCCGCGTGAGGACGGCGGCTTCACCCCGACCGTCGTGGCCCCCGGCTCCGCGGTCAGCACCATCCCGGCCTGGATGCCCGGCGCGCCGATCGCCGAGGCGGGCTGGAAGCTGCCGCCCGGCTACGCCATGTACAACGGCACGTCGATGGCGGCCCCGCAGACGGCGGGCGCGAGCGCGCTGCTGCTGAGCGCCGCAAAGCAGCAGGGCATCAAGCTGACGCCCGAGAAGCTGCGCACGGCGCTGACTTCGACCGCCCGGCACATCGAGGGTCTTCAGGCGTACGAGGAGGGTGCCGGTCTCATCGACGTCATCGACGCCTGGAAGGCGGTCAAGGCGGGCGCCACCGCGCACGACTACGCGGTCAAGGCCCCGGTCGACACCGCGCTCGACCAGGCGCTGAAGACGCCGGGCTTCGGCACCGGCCTCTACGACCGCGAGGGTGGCCTCAAGGCCGGGCAGAAGAAGACGTACGACGTCACCATCACGCGTACGACCGGCCCCGCCGGCTCGCTCCCGCACACCCTGCGCCTGGCGAACAACAAGGCCCGCACCTTCTCGATCGTCGGCCCGAAGCTGGTCGCCCTGCCGCTGAACAAGCCGGTGACCGTCAAGGTCCAGGCCGCGCCGAAGCACGCGGGCATCAAGAGCGCGATCCTTCAGGCCGACGACCCGAGGACGGTGGGCGTCGACAAGCAGATCCTCACCACCGTCGTGGTCTCCACGCCGGTCCAGCACACCTTCACCGCCTCGGGCTCGGTGCAGCGCAACAACTTCAAGTCGTACTTCGTCACCGTCCCCGAGGGCACGAAGTCGCTCCAGGTCACGCTCGGCGGGCTGAAGGAGGGCAGCCGGACGCTGTTCAGCGCCATCAGCCCGTACGGCACCCCGGTCGCCGACAACGACGTGAGCACGACGGACATCGCCTCCTACGCGGACCCGCTGCCCGGCGTCTGGGAGATCGAGGTCGATGCCCGCCGTACGTCGACGCTGCTGGACAACCCGTACAAGCTGAACGCCACCGTGTACGGCGCGTCCTTCGACCCGGCGGCCGTGACCGTGCCGGAGGCGAAGGTCGGCACGCCGGTCGCCGCCTCCTGGACGGTGACCAACAAGCTGGAGGCCGTGGAGGGCAACCTCAAGGGCGGCGCGCTCGGCTCGTCGAAGACCGCGCGGCCGACCATCGCCGACGGTGCGACGCAGACCAGCACCATCGAGGTGCCCGAGGGCACCACGTCGTTGGACGTCGCCATCGGCAAGGTCTCCGACCTGGCCTCCGACCTCGACCTGAACGTGTACGACGCCGAGGGCAACCTCGTCGGCCAGTCCGCGGACGGCGACTCCGAGGAGTCCGTCTCCATCGCCGCCCCGGCTGCCGGTACCTACACCGTCGAGGTGATCGGCTTCGAGGTGCCGTCCGGCTCGACCGCGTACGACTACCGGGACGCGTTCTTCTCCTCCGCGCTCGGCTCGGTCAAGGTCGACGAGTCGGCGCCGGTGAAGCTCGGCACGGGCGACTCGGCGAAGGTGGCGGCGGACGTCACGGTCGCGCGGGCGGTGCCCGAGGGCCGGCAGCTCTTCGGTGAGGTGCGGCTGGTGAACACGCGCGGGACGACCGCGGGTGTTGGCGGGGTGACGATCGAGAAGGTCACGCCGTAGTCGTCGTACGGCCCGGATGAGTCGTCATACGACTGAGGGGCGGGTGTCCGACACCGGACACCCGCCCCTTCTTTCTGCCCTCGTTCTGCCCTCGCTCAGCCCACGCTGAGCCCGGCGAGGTCCCCCAGCGGCAGCGTGTGCTGGGTCTGGAGGACCTTCGCGCGCAGATAGCGGACGTTGTCCGGGGTGGCGAAGACGCCGGTCGGGACGCGGCCCTGGACCTGGATGCCGAGGGCGCGCAACTGGTCGGCCTTGTCGGGGTTGTTGGAGAGCAGGTCCAGTTCACCGACGCCGAGGGCGGCGAGCATCTGGGCGGCCGCCGTGTAGTCGCGGGCGTCCTCGGGCAGGCCCAGGGCGGCGTTCGCGGCGTAGGTGTCGAGGCCCTGGTCCTGGAGGGCGTACGCGTCCAGCTTGTTGTAGAGCCCGATGCCGCGGCCCTCCTGGCGCAGGTACAGCAGCACGCCGCCGCGCTCGGCGATGCGCTCGACGGCCTCGCGCAGCTGGGGGCCGCAGTCGCAGCGGGCCGAGCCGAAGACATCGCCGGTCAGGCACTCGGAGTGCAGCCGGACCAGCGGGGTGGTGCCGGGGGCCGGGTCGCCGAGGACGACGGCCACGTGCTCCTGGCCGTCGGCCAGGCCGTGGAAGGTGACCAGCTCGGCGTCGGCGCGGTAGCCGTCCTGGAAGCGCAGCGGGACCCGGACACGGGCGCGCTGGGTGGCGGCGGTGAAGTCGGGCATGCGGGTTCTCCGGGTTCCGTACGTGGGCTCTCTGCTTCAGATTTGAAGCAGCTCCTCGGTCCAGGACCCTACCCTATGTTTTAAATTTGAAGCAACAAGTTTGTCGTATGCGTCAGAGGCCGGACTCGCGCCTCACGAACAGGACTTGCCGGAGCGCCGCCGCCAGGGCACGTCCTCCGCGGTGGCGTGCGCGTCGTCCCCCTGGAAGCCCTCGGAGACGGCCGTGAAGATCTCCTCCAACTGCCCGACCTGCTCCGGGCTCAGCCGGTCGAAGAGCAGCGCCCGTACGGTCTCGACGTGTCCCGGCGCGGTGCGCTCCAGGACACGCATGCCCTCCTGGGTGATCGTCGCGATGCTGCCGCGCTTGTCCCAGCGGCAGTCCTCGCGCCGCACCAGCCCGTCCTTCTCCAGCCGCGTCACGGCGTATGTCAGCCGGCTGCGGGTGATCTTCAGCCCTTCCGCGAGGTCGGTCATGCGCAGCTTGCGCTCCGGAGCCTCGGACAGGGTGGCGAGGATGGAGTAATACAGATGGGGCATGCCGGCTTCCTGCTGGAGCTGCCGGTCCAGCGCGTCCTCCACGAGGGCGACGGAGGCGATGTACGCGCGCCAGGCGCGCTGCTCCTCGGGGGAGAGCCAGCGAGTCGTCATGCGACCAGTGTAAGTTTGTTTCAAACTTGAACCAAGCCCTCGGATTCCCGACCCGAGATTCCCGACCCAGATCCCTGACCCGGAGAGCGCGCCGATGCCGTCGTACCCCTACGTCCTGCTGTCCGCCGCGGTCTCCCTGGACGGCTACCTCGACGACACCACCCCCGAGCGCCTGCTCCTCTCCAGCCCGGCCGACTTCGACCGCGTCGACGAGGTACGGGCGTCCGTGGACGCCATCCTGATCGGTGCCGGCACCATCCGGGCCGACAATCCGCGGCTGCTGGTGAACTCCGCAGAGCGGCGGGCCGCGCGGAGGGCCGCGGGCAGGCCGGAGTATCCGCTGAAGGTCACGGTCAGCGCGTCCGGCGAACTGGATCCGACGGCGAACTTCTGGCACACGGGCGGCGAGAAGATCGTCTATACGACGGAGAAGGGCGCGGAGCGGCTGCGGCGGACGCCGGTCGCGGCGGACGTGGTGGCGCTGGGCGCGGACCTGGACTGGCGGGACCTGCTGCGGCACCTGCGCGAGGTGCGCGGGGTCGAGCGGCTGATGGTCGAGGGCGGCGGCACGATCCACACCCAGCTGCTGCAGCAGGGGCTGGCCGACGAGGTGCAGCTGGTGCTCGCGCCGCTGTTCGTGGGGGACCCGGAGGCGCCTCGGCTGTTCGGTCCGGGCGGGTATCAGGGCGGGCGGCTGCGCCTGCTGGAGACGCGCCGGATCGAGGACGTCGTGCTGATGCGCTACGAACCGACCGCGCCCGGTACCGGCGTCCTGCCCTCCGCGGCCGACCGGAGGTGGCTGGCGCTGGCGTGCGAGCTGGCGGCCGAGTGCCCGCCGTCGGGGACGGCCTTCAGCGTCGGGGCGGTCGTGGTGGCGGCCGACGGGACCGAGCTGGCGCGGGGGTACTCCCGTGAGGGCGGCGACCCCGTGGTGCACGCGGAGGAGGCCGCGCTGGCGAAGATCGCGGCCGGGGACCCTCGCGTGACGTCCGCCACTGTGTACACGAGCCTGGAGCCGTGCACGCGCCGGGCGTCCCGCCCGGTGCCCTGCGCGCGGCTGATCCTGGACGCGGGGGTGCGGCGGGTGGTGACGGCCTGGCGGGAGCCGGAGACGTTCGTGGCGGGGGCCGACGGGAGCGGATTGCTGGCCGGGGAAGGGGTGGATGTGGTGGTCCTGCCCGAATACGAGGAGCGCGCCAAGGCCCCGAACCGGCACCTGTTTCCGTGACGCCGGGACCCCGCCCGGGACCCGAAAACGCCGGTCAGCGGCGGCCCCCGGAAAACCGTGGTGCTTTGCGTCCCGCGGATGGCGTACTATTGAGTCATCGCCGCGGGGTGGAGCAGCTCGGTAGCTCGCTGGGCTCATAACCCAGAGGTCGCAGGTTCAAATCCTGTCCCCGCTACTGATGGCCCAGGGCCGGAACTGATTCAGTTCCGGCTCTGAGTCTTTTCTCCACCAATTTGCCGCCTGGCTTCCCACTCGCCTCTCCGCTCGTCCGGTCGGCCCTCACCACTCGCCCCCGGCCCCCGCTTCGGCAACCCTGGTGAGGTGGAGCAACGGCGGATCTCGTACGCGCGCCGGTTCGTCCGGCTGCTCCCCGCCCTGCTGATCGCGGTCGGAGGCGTGTACGACTACGTCACGCCCACGGACTTCACCGGCGCCCCCTTCTTCACCGCCGCGCCCCTGGTCGCCGCCCCGCTCTACTCCCAGCGCGGCACCGTGTTCACGGGCGTCGCGGCCGTCCTCGTACTGCTCGTGCTGCGCATCAGCCTCGGCGGCCTTCCCCAGGCCGAGGTGATCACCGAGCTGGTCACGGTGGGCACCGTCTCCGTCCTCGCCGTTCTCATCAACCTCCTCGTCCGCCGCAGCGACGAGCGCCTCGCCTCCGCCCGCGAGATCGCCGAGGCCGCCCAGCGCGCCGTACTTCCCGAACCGGCCGAGCGGATCGGCGGGTTTCAGATCGCGGCACGGTACGAGGCGGCCCAGGAGGGTGCCTTCATCGGCGGCGATCTGTACGCGGTGCAGGACAGCCCGCACGGCGTTCGGCTCGTCGTGGGGGACGTGCGCGGCAAGGGCATCGGGGCGGTCGGGGCGGTCGCCGTCGTCATCGGGGCCTTCCGGGAGGCCGCCGAGCAGGAGACCACGCTGGAAGCGGTGGCGCAGCGCCTGGAGCGGGCGCTGGCACGGGAGCGCACGCGGCGTGAGGGGATCGAGGCCTCCGAGGGGTTCACCACCGTCGTTCTCGCCGAACTGTCGCACGGTGACGGAACCGTGCGCCTCGTCAACCGCGGGCATCCCTCGCCCCTGCTGCTGTACGCCGACGGCACCGTGCGCGCGCTGCCCGCCCCCGAGCCCGCGCTGCCGCTCGGCATGCGTGACCTGGGAGCCTGGCCGGACCGGGCCCAGGAGGCCGACTTCCCGGGCGGAGCGACCCTGCTCCTCTACACCGACGGCCTGTCCGAAGCCCGGGACGAGAACGGCCGCTTCTACGACCCCGAGGTGGGACTCGCGGGACGGGCCAACGCCCGGCGCGAGCCGACCGCGCTGCTCGGCGTGCTCGCGGCGGAGGTGCGCCGGCACTCCGGGGGCGGGATGGCGGACGACATGGCCCTCATCGCCGTACGACGACCCTGATGAAGGTCTTGTGGAGCAGATATGGAGCAGCCCCTTGATTGTTGTCACCAACCGTGATCGGGTGACCGCCCTCCGCATAACAACTGACATGCCGTCAATGCCTGTGTGGCGCCTGGGTGCTGGCCAACTCGCCCGATTTAGGCCGCTCATGACCCGTAAGTCCAGGCGAGAATCGTTAATGATCAAGCGGAACAGCTTGGAATCCACACCCCGCGTCTATTAACGTTCGATAACGCAGCGCGGTCGTCCCAGCCGTCACAAGAGTCGGCTCCGTGCGCACGCGCCGAATCCCGCAAGGGAACCGGGGAACCACCACCTTGGGGTGAATCGCACGGATATCGCCGGTAACTCACGGTCGGTATACGCGCGTAGGAGACCTTCCTGCTCCGAACCCGTCAGCTAACCCGGTAGGCGAGAAGGAAGGAAAGGAGTACGCCCACGTGGCGTCCAACCGGCCTGCCCCGCAAGCCCCGTTCGTGCCGAGCCAGCGCAGTACCGACACCTTCGGCTACGACCGTCACCGCACCGACGAGGGCCCGTTCGAGGAGTGGAACCCCACCGCGGATTCCCTTCGTCCCGTACGCGGCAGGCATCGCGTCTCCAAGCAGCGCGGCGGGGGACTCGCCCGCAGCTCCACGGTTCTCGGCGTCGGAGTCATAGCCGCCGTCGGCGCGGGCGGCATGGCCAGCGCGAACAGCGGCAAGCCGCCGGTCGCCATCACCATGCCCGACCTGCCCCTGATCTCCGACGACGACGCCGCACCGGCCGAGGACACCGGCACCGCGCTCAGCACCATGGGCGCGGTCGCGGAGGAGACCACCCAGGGCACCACCGACGCCGGCGAGGCCCTGCGCAGCCGCATCATGGCGCAGGCCGAGCAGCAGCAGGACCAGATCGAGAGCAAGGCCGCCGCGGCCGCCGTCGCCGCCGCCGAGAAGGAGGCCGCCGCCGCGGCCGCCAAGGCGGAGAAGGAGGCCGAGGCCAAGGCCGCCGCCGCCAAGGCCAAGGCCGAGGAGGAGGCCCGCAAGAAGGCCGAGGCCGAGCGCCTCGCCGAGCTGGCCAAGCAGTACACGCTGCCGACCTCCTCGTACACGATCACCTCGACCTTCGGTCAGGCCGGCGCCTACTGGTCCTCCGGCTACCACACGGGCCTCGACTTCGCGGCCCCGACCGGCACGCTGATCAAGGCCGTGCACAGCGGCACGATCACGTTCGCCGGCTGGGACGGGTCCTACGGCTACAAGACCGAGCTCACCCTCGACGACGGCACCGAGATCTGGTTCGCCCACCAGTCGTCGATCAGTGTGAGCGTGGGCCAGAAGGTCAACACCGGCGATGTCATCGGCCGTGTGGGCGCCACCGGCAACGTGACCGGCGCGCACCTGCACCTCGAGGTCCACCCCGACGGCAGCGCGAACGGCATCGACCCGCTGTCGTGGCTGCGCGGCAAGGGGCTCACGCCCTGAGACCCCGAGGGGCCTCCCTTCTGATCTGATCCCCGGCGGTTCCTGATCCCCGGCGGTCCTGACGACAACCCCCCGACGTCAGGGCTGCCGGTTTCCGGAGCGCCGGGGTCCGCTTGTTTACGGGAACTTTGCGGCTGTCCCGGAAGAGCGGCCTCCGGCAAGAGCGTTGATGCCGAACATGACTGCTTCCCTTCGCAAGCTCGGCTCCTCCGACCTCGAGGTCTTCCCGCTCTCCCTCGGCGGCAACGTCTTCGGCTGGACGGCCGACGAGACCCAGTCCTTCGCCGTCCTGGACGCCTACACGGCGGCGGGCGGCAACTTCATCGACACGGCCGACTCGTACTCGGCGTGGGTCGAGGGCAACGCGGGCGGCGAGTCCGAGACCATCATCGGCAACTGGCTGAAGGCCCGCGGCAACCGCGCGGACGTCGTCATCGCCACGAAGGTCAGCCAGCACCCCGACTTCCAGGGCCTGACCGCGGCCAACATCAAGGCGGCCGCCGACGCCTCCCTGCGCCGCCTCGGCACCGACCACATCGACCTCTACTACACCCACTTCGACAAGCCGGAAGTGCCGGTCGAGGAGATCATCGGCGCCCTGGACGAGCTGGTGAAGGCCGGCAAGGTACGGCACATCGCCGCGTCCAACATCTCGGCGGAGCGCCTGGAGGCCTCCCTCGCCTTCTCCGACCGCGAGGGCCTGGCCCGGTACGTCGCCCTCCAGCCCCACTACAACCTGGTCTCCCGCGACACCTACGAGGGCGCCCTCCAGAACCTCGCCGAACGAGAAGGCCTCGCGGCGGTCCCGTACTTCGCCCTGGCCGCCGGCTTCCTCACGGGCAAGTACCGCCCCGGTACGACGGTGCGGAGCCCGCGCGCCGAGGGCGCCGGCAAGCACGCGGACACGGAGCGGGGCCAGAAGGTCCTAGCCGCCCTGGATGAGATCGCCGCCGCCCACGAGGTGGCCCCGGCCACGGTCGCCCTGTCCTGGCTGGCCGCCCAGCCGACGGTCGCGGCCCCGATAGCCTCGGCACGGACGGTCGAGCAGCTGCCGGCACTGGTGGGCGTGGACGAGCTGAAGCTGACGGAGGAGGAGATCACGAGCCTCACCAAGGCGTCGGCCTAGGCACCTTCAGCAGGGCACTTTCCGGCGCCGGTCCGGGCACTTCCATCCCGTCCGGCGTTTGAGGACGAGGCCGCAGGCCGATCGGGGTCCAGGGGGCGAAGCCCCTTGGCGGGGTGGAAGGGGCGGAGCCCCTTCAGGATGGGACGGGTAGGGGCGGCGGGGGCGAGAAAAACCGTGGCCGGCCCCGCACCCCCTCCCGTCACGTCCGATACGGGTTGTACACGGGATACGACGCGGCCGACCCGTACACGTGCCCGTAAGGCTGCCAATGCACGGGCGCCGCATACCCATACCCCGACCCGCCGTACCCATAGCCGTACCCGTACCCCGGCCAAGCCTGCGCAGCCACCGCGTGCTCCAGCGCCGGCCGCGCAAGCTCCCGCCGCCGCCACAGCTCACCCAGCAACTCCCGCTCCCGTACGACAAAGTCCGCACCGGCCCGCCCCCGACGCCCCCGGTGCCGCAGAAACGCCAGCGACGTGGCATACGCCTCGTACTGCGCCACAGCCCGCGCCGCCCCCCGCCCCCCACGGCGCCGCGCATACTGCCGCGCCACCCGCCGAGCCCGCATCGAACCGAGCGCGAGCGGCTCACTCGGGGCCAGCCACCCGGTGACGACATACGCGGGCAGCTCCTCCCGCACGGTCCTCAGCTCACGCTGCCGCGTCCAGATCACCAGCCACGTCAGCAGCCCGAACGCCGGCACCATGAAGGCCGCGTACACGCCGAAGAATCCGAACTCCCCGAAGGCCGACGAGCCGTTCCACAGGGCGTGCATGCCCATCGCGAGCAACAGCCCGGTGAGGGGGAGGAGAACGCGCCGCACATGCTGCCGCTCGCCCGACAGCGCGGCGATACCGAAGCCGATGCCGGTGAGGACGGTGAAGAGCGGGTGCGCGAACGGCGACATGATGACGCGGACGAAGAAGGTCGCCGCCGTGACGGAGGCGATGCCGCTGTCGCCGGAGAGCTGGTCGGTACCGAAGGCGGTACCGAGGTAGAGGATGTTCTCGGTGAACGCGAACCCGGTGGCGGTGACCCCCGCTATCACCACGCCGTCGACGATCCCGGTGAAGTCCCGCCTGCGGAAGAGGAAGACGAGCAGTACGGCCGCGGCCTTCGCCATCTCCTCCACGACCGGCGCTATGACGGTCGCGCCCAGGGTGTCCGCATGCGACGGATCGGCCGTCGCGGTCGCTATCCATCTCGTCGCGAAGCTGTTGGCGATGATCGCTATCAGCGCCGCCGCGCAGGCACCCCAGGCGAACGAGAACAGCAGATTGCGCCAGGGCCCCGGCTCCACCCGGTCCAGCCACCGGAAGGACGCGACGAGCAGCGGCACGGGCAGAATGGCGAGCCCGAGCCCGACCAGGAACCCTTCGGTGCCGGTCTGCTCACGCACCAGGGCGAGGATGACCAGCCCGGAGAGCGCGAGCAGGGTGCTGAGCGCGCCGTATCGCACCCACCGCTTCTGCCACCAGTGCGCGTGCCGCAGTGCGCCGCCGGTGGGACCGCTGGGACCGGGGGGGTGCGTCGGGTACGGGGGACAGGTGGCCACGGCATTGACCCTAACGAGGCAGGGGCGCCGCCCGCAGCAGCGCGAGGGGCTCAGGCGCCGGTGGGGGGTTGCTGTAGATGCTCTTGTTCAGTGCGGTGCACTGCGGTTCTTCCCGTTGCTCCTAACGCTGTACGCGACGGAAGAGCAGGTCGTTCACGACATGACCCTTGTCCAGTCCCTGCCCCTCGAAACGGGTCAGCGGCCGGAACTCCGGACGGGGCGCGAAACCGCCGTCGTCCTGGGTGTTCTCGAAGTCGGGGTGCGCGCTCAGCACTTCGAGCATCTGTTCGGCGTACGGCTCCCAGTCGGTGGCGCAGTGCACGATGGCACCGGGCTTCAGCCGGGTCGCGGCGAGGCTGAGGAACTCGGGCTGGATGAGCCGCCGCTTGTGGTGCCGCTTCTTGGGCCAGGGGTCGGGGAAGTAGACGCGCAGTCCGTCGAGCGAGTCGGGGGCGAGCATCTCGCGGAGCAGGATGATGGCGTCGCCGTTGCCGACCCGGAGGTTGGACAGCCCGTTCTGGTCGGCGAGATTGAGCAGATTTCCCTGCCCCGGGGTGTGGACGTCGACGGCGAGGATGTTGGTGCCGGGGTCGCCGCCGGCCATCTGGGCGGTCGCCTCCCCCATCCCGAAGCCGATCTCCAGCACCACGGGGTTGTCGTTCCCGAACAGCTCGGCCAGATCGACGACGCGCTGCCCGTCGATATCGAGCCCCCACTTCGGCCACAGCCGCTGCAACGCGTCCGCCTGCCCCGCCGTCACCCGACTCCGCCGCGGCTGAAAACTCCGAATCCGCCGCTCGAAGTGCGACCCGGCAGGATCCGCCTTGGGCCCGTCGGGAAACCGCGGCTCACCCTTGGCACGGGTATGCCGAACGGACACACCGGGGTGGTGATCGACAGAACCGGCGTGCTCGCCGGGCTGGGAGGCTTCGGGGGCGTTGAGAAAGTCAGACACAGTGGGACCGATTTTACGGGTGAGCGGGCCCCACGAGCCCGCCCGCACCCCTGAGCGCCGGTCCAGGCATCTTCGCCTGTCGGGGGTGTGAGGGATGAGGCTTCCGCTGTTCCGTGCTCCCTCCCGCCTGCGGGGGCGGTCTTTCGGCCTGTCGGGGGTGTGAGGACGAGGCTCCCGCCGTCCCGAGCCCCCACCCACCCGCAGGGGCGATTTTCAGCCCGTCCGGCGTTTGAGGACGAGGCCCTTTCGGGGCCGGAAGCGGGGTCTGGGGCGGCAGCCCCAGTGGGGTCGCAGGGGCGGAGCCCCTTCAGGATGGGACGGGTAGGGGCGGCGGGGGCGAAAACCGCGAGGCCCGCACCCGCACCCGCACCCGCACCGCCATCCGCTCAAGCGCCCTCCAACACCGCCAACGCCCTCCGCGCCACCTCCCGCCCAATCGGCAGCGAAGCCGTAGCCGCAGGACTGGGCGCATTCAGCACATGCACGGCCCGCGCCCCCTCCCGTATCAAAAAGTCATCCACCAGCGACCCGTCCCGCAACACCGCCTGCGCCCGCACCCCCGCCGCAGCCGGCACCAGATCATCCGAGGTCACCGCGGGCAACAACCTCCGCACCGCCTCCGTGAACGCCCCCCGGGACAGCGACCGCCGCAGCTCCCCGGCCCCGTACCGCCAGTGCCGCCGCGCCATCCGCCACGCCCCCGGCCACGCCACCGTCGCCCCGACCTCCCGCGGCCGCACGACCCCCCACCCGTACCCCTCCCGGGCCAGCGCCGGCACCGCGTTGGGCCCGATGTGCACATCGCCGTCGATCCCGCGCGTGAGATGCACCCCGAGGAACGGAAACGCCGGATCCGGCACGGGATACACCAGCCCCCGCACCAGCTCGGGCCGCGCCAGCGAGTAGTACTCGCCCCGGAACGGCACGATCCGCACCTCCGGCTCGTCCCCCGTCAGCCGGGCCACCTCGTCGCAGTACAGCCCGGCACAGTTCACCAGCACCCGCCCCCGCACCACGTCCCCGCGCGTGGTCCGTACGGCGACCCCCAGCTCGGCCCGCCGGTCGACGCGCTCGACCTCCGCGCCGTAGCGGATCTCCGCCCCGGACGCCTCGGCCAGTTGCCGGGCGACCCCGACGAAGTCGCAGACGCCCGTCGTCCCGACGTGTATGGCGGCGAGCCCGCGCACCTCCGGCTCGTACTCCGCGATCTGCGCGGCGCCCAGCTCCCGTACCGGAATGCCGTTCTCCCGCCCGCGCTGCACCAAGGCGTGCAGTCGCGGCAGCTCCGCCCGCTCCGTCGCGACGATCAGCTTGCCGGTGACGGCGTGCGCGATGCCGTACTCCGCGCAGAACTTGACCATCTCGGAAGCGCCCCGCACCGCGTACCGCGCCTTCAGCGACCCCGGCCGGTAGTAGATCCCGCTGTGGATGACCCCGCTGTTGCGCCCGGTCTGATGCCGGGCGGGGCCCGGCTCCTTCTCCAGCACGGTCACCCGCGTCCCCGGCGCGGCACGTGTGATCGCGTACGCCGTGGCCAGCCCGACGATCCCACCACCGACCACGAGCACATCACAGTCGTAAGCGATCGTCCGCACCTGCTCCACCTCCCGGTTTCGATAATGCACTGCGCCACTGACAACGCACTCAAACCCAAGGGAGCACCGCGTTCCGACAAGCGCATGCGACGGGATGCGGGGCCGTGCGCCCCGGCGTGACGATTTCCGGGGGGAACCTTGGGCAAGGGCGGGGAGTCCAGCCACTCGTCCGCCGTGATCCAGCCACGAGGAGTTCATGGACCGCTTCGACGATGCGGCAGATCACCCGGACTGCCGCATCGGTGCGACGCAGCGGCACTGAAAGAAACGGCACATCCATGAGACGCCCGACCCCGGCCCTCACCCCCGTCCTGGCCCTCGGCCTGGCCACCCTTCTGGCCACCGCTCCCGCAGCCCCCGCAGGCGCCGCCACGAACACCGGCACCCGGAACAGCTACGGCACCAAGGCGACGTACACCCCCGGCCAGAACGCCCGCACCTACCAGCGGCCCCCCGCCGGTTTCACCCCCGTCTTCACGGAGAACGTCTCCCGGCACGGCTCCCGCGCCGCGACCGACGGCGAGGACGCGGACCTGGTTCTCGCGCTGTGGAAGAAGGCCGAGGCCGCCGGTCGACTCACCGCCAAGGGGAAGCAGTTCGGGCCCAAGGTGGCGGCCCTGCAGAGCGCCATGAGCACCGTGGGCTACGGCGACCTCAGCGGGCGCGGCGGGCGCGAGATCCACGACACGGCCGTACGGATGGAGAAGCGGCTGCCGGGGCTGTTCCGGCGGATCGCCGGTGACAAGGAGAAGATCGACGTCGTCAGCTCGGGGCAGGGGCGCGCGGTCGACAGCGCGAACCTGTACGCCGCCGGCCTGGCCGAGGCCGACCCGGCCCTGAAGCCGCTGATCGGCCCGACCCGCACGGACGTCGACCTCCTGTACTTCCACAAGGCGGCCGGCGGCGCGGCCTACCGGGACTACATCGCGAACGACCAGCGCCTCGCGAGCACCCTGAAGTCCCTCACCGACCAGCCCACCACCCACCGCGCCGCCCGCGATGTACTGAAGAAGCTCTTCAAGGGCGACTTCGTCGACCAGCTCTCCGACGACGACCGCGTGGCCGCTGCCACGGCCGTCTACCACCTGTACGCCATCGCGCCCGCCATGAGCGACGAGAGCCCCGGCGGCAAGGGCTGGGGCATGGAGCGGTTCATCTCGAAGCGGGACGCGGCCTGGTTCGGGTACCTGAGCGATGCCGAGGACTTCTACGAGAAGGGTCCCGGCTTCGCCGGCAGCGACATCACGTACGAGATGGCGGACGTCCTGCTCGACGACTTCTTCCAGCAGGCCGAGGCCAAGCGCGCCGGCACCAGCGACCTGGGCGCCGAGCTGCGCTTCACCCACGCCGAGGAGATCATCCCGCTGGCCGCGCTGATGGGCCTGCCCGGCAGCACGAAGGGCGCCACGGCCGAGCGGCCGTACACCTACGCCGACAACGCCTGGCTGGGCGCGTCCGTGGCGCCGCTCGGCTCCCACATCCAGTGGGACGTCTTCCGCAAGGGCGACACCTACCTGGTGCGGATGCTCTACAACGAGAAGGAGACCGCCTTCAAGGCCGGCTGCCGTCCCCTCGCCAAGGGCAGCACCTTCTACGAGCTCGACGAGCTGGAGCGATGCTTCGGGCGCACCAACAGCGCGTCGTGACACCGTGACCGTGGCGCGGTGATGACGTCGTGATCGTGACGCCGCGACGGCCGACGGCTCAGGCTCGCTGAGCCGCCGACCGCTCACGCGCGCGTGCCGATGATCTCCACCTACGCCGGAGCCATGAGCAGCGGGCGTGCACGTTCCCGCAGCTCGACCACCCGCGGTTCGTCGCCGTACGGCTCCAGGCGGTGCAGCAGGTCCTTCACGTACTCCGTGGTGCGCGCGGACGATATCCGCCCCGCGACCTCCACCGCCCGCACGCCCTGCTCGCACGCCGCGTCGAGGTTGCCCGACTCCAGCTCGGCGACCGCCGAGACGACGAGCCGCAGCCCGTGCGAGCGTACGAACTCCTCCGTCGGCTTCGACAGCGCCTGCTCCGTGAACCGCCGTACCTGACGCGGGGCCTTCAGGTCCCGGTAGCACTCGGCGGCGTCCGCGGCGAAGCGGTCGTAGGAGTAGAAGCCGAGCCAGGACGGGTCGTTGTCGCCCTCCCTGGACCGCTCCAGCCAGCCCTCCGCCGCCTTCAGTGCCGCGCCGGCGGCCTGCGCGTCACCCGCACGCGCGTGTGCGCGTGCCTCGACGAGACGGAAGAAGCTCATGGTGCGGGCCGTGGCGAGGCCGCGGTTGCGTTCCAGAGCGGCCTGGGCGAGGTCGACGCCCTCGTCGCCGAAGCCCCGGTAGGTCGCCTGGAGCGACATCGACGCCAGCACGTACCCGCCCAGGGGTACGTCGGCTGCCGCGCGGGCGAGCCGCAGCGCCTGGATGTAGTACCGCTGGGCGGCCTCCTGTTGACCGGTGTCGAACGCCATCCACCCGGCGAGGCGCGTGAGTTCGGCACTCGCCCCGAACAGCGCCCGTCCGACGTCGTCGGAGTACGAGCCGAGCAGCAGCGGCGCCGCCTCCACCCGCAAGCACTCCGGCACCATGGACGAACGCCAGTCGCCGCCTCCGTACTTGGAGTCCCAGCGCCTGGCGTCCTCGGCGGCCTCCCGCAGCTTCTGCACATCGCTGTGGCCGACTTTGGCCGGTGCGCCGGAGTCCTCCGCGGAGTTCACCTCGCGCGCCACCGAGCTGTCGGCCGGGGTTATCAGCCACCGTGAGGCAGGCGTTGCGTATGCGCTTACTGCGAACGAACCGGCCAGCGACTGCCAGATGCCGCCGGAGCCCGCGCGGCGGCCGGCGAGGTCGAGACGGTACAGCTCGGTCGCCGACTTCACCGCCTGTCCGACGTCCCGGGGGAAGGCGAGGCCCACTTCGGGTGCGGGGTCCGCGTCCGCCAGGCCGATCTCGTGGAGCGGCACCGGACGGCCCAGCTTCTGGCCGATGGCGGCGGCGATGAGATGCGGCGCGGCGCCCTGCGGCACCATGCCCTTCGACACCCAGCGCGCCACCGACGTCTTGTCGTAGCGAAGAGTCAGGCCTCGTTGAGCGCCAAGATCGTTGACGCGTCGAGCGAGTCCTGCGTTGCTGATTCCCGCGAGGGCGAGAACGGTGCCGAGTTTTTCGTTCGGCCCGCGTTGCTCCCTGGACATGCGCCACCCCTCGACACAGACGGCTGCCGCGCTGGCATAACCACGCGGCATTCGTAAACCCAGCGTAGTTCGCCGCATCCCAAGCGTTAAGGGGCATTCTTCCGGATGGCGGGATTGTGGCCCGTACTCAAGTGCGCACCCCCTACGCACAGTTGTGACGTGCTCCCGCTGTGTGGCCGTGCGCCCGTCCGTGCGCTCTTCTCCAGCCATCGCGGGAGCGGTTCCATGGCTCATGCGTGGGTCGGCCCGCTGTACTGGATCCAGCGGGCTGGGGGATTCCGCCGCCTACATCCCCGCGGGCGGCGGAACGGTCCGGGGGGCGTACACCGTTCCCCGGACTGCGCGCACGGCGAGCACACCCAGTAGTGCGCAGGTCTTGCACGGAGTGTTGCGCGAGCCTGTCCTTGCGTCGCCGATTTGGCCGAAAATCGACCCCGCCTTCTGCGGGCAATTACCGCTCCGACCACGGAACTTGAGGGCGCGAAGGGCGTTTTCGGGGAGCGCATCGGGGGCGCATTCGCGTCGCGGACGCTGACCGATCCCTTTCCCTCGTCCGGGTGTTCGGCTCGCGCGTGGTCTTCACGCGCATGCGAATCCGGGATCTCGAGCGGCTCCGCCGCCGCTCCGGCGCGCGTCCTTCATGGCAGCATGGTGACCGGTTCGTGCGGTGCACTGGTTGTCCACAGCCTGTGGAGGCGGCGATGCGGTGGTTCGTGGGATGGAGCAGCACCACCGCGGTGTCCGCCGGTATCGGCTCCGCGGGGGCCACCGGAAGCGACGGTGAGACGGTGCACCCGGTCGGCTCCCAACTCCTGTGGGGCGACCCCGATCCCCTGTGGGCGGTCGGCGACTGGCGCCCGGACGAGGTGCGCGTGGTGAAGGCCGACGCGCAGACCCGGATCGCGGTGCTGGGGACGTGCGGAGCGACCGACGAGCAGCTGCGCCTCGGCCTGTTCGCCGCGCGCGGAGGGGCACTTCGGCATCTGACGGCCTGGTCCGGCAGCTACACCGCCGTCGTCCAGGTCGGCCGCCGGGTCACGGTGTGCGGCGATCTGGCGGGCGCACGGCCCGTGTTCTACACCCCCTGGGCGGGCGGTACGGCCTATGCGACCGCCGCGCTCCCCCTCGCCGACCTCATCGAGGCCAACCTCGACTTCGGGCACCTCGCCGCCCTGCTGGCCGCCCCCGACGTACCGGCCGCGCTGCACGACTCCACCCCGTACGATGGCGTACGGCGCATTCCGCCGGGGCATGCGCTGATCCTGCGCACCGGGGCGCGCGAGATCGCCGGGTACGAGCCGGTCGCCTCGCTGGCGGTGGCGGCGCCGATCGCCGACCCGGACAGCGCGGTGGACGCCGTACGCGACGCCCTGGTGGAGGCGGTACGCGCGCGTCTGTCCGCGCCTCGCCATGTCCCCGGCGCCGACATAGACCCGGGCCCGGTCCCGGGCATGGGGCCCGCCGAACGGCGTGCCGCGCGCGGGATGCCGGTTCCGGGTATCGGCGCGGACCTCTCCGGCGGCCCCGCGTCAGGCACCCTGGCGCTGCTCGCAGCAGGCCTCCCCGGGATGCCGGGCACGGTCCTGGGCCACGGCACGGGCGCGGGGGAGCGCCTCCTGGCGGTCACCTTCAACGACCTCGCGGTGGGCGGCCGCGAGGCCGAGCTGGAGCGGGCGGGAACCCTGGCGGCCAACCCGCGACTGCACCACGTGGTGGTGACGGGCGGCGAGGAGACACTGCCGTACGCCGAGCTGGACGGCCCCCTGACGGACGAGCCGGGCCCGAGCCTGGTGACGGCGGCTCGGCACCGCGCACGCCTGGCGTCCGGCAGCGCCGACCACTTCACGGGCTACGGCGCCCGCCAGGTCCTGGACGCCCATCCGGCCCGCCTGGCCGACCTCCTGATGGACCGCAAACGCCGCCACCTGGTCCGCCCGGTCGCGGCGTTGGCGAAGGCGGACGGCTCGGTGCTGGTCCCCGCGCGCGTGTACGGCGCGGCGAGAAAACTGGCCCGCACGCCGTACCGCACGGGCCTGGAGTCCCTGGCCGCCCGTCTGATGGACCGCCGCTTCGACGAACCCGGAGGTGCCGTAGGGGCGTCGCTCGCCGCGCTCACCTGGGCCAGACCGGGCCCTGCGGCCCGCTGGCTGACCGGCGA
Organism: Streptomyces sp. V4I8; assembly: GCF_041261225.1. Taxonomy (GTDB): domain Bacteria; phylum Actinomycetota; class Actinomycetes; order Streptomycetales; family Streptomycetaceae; genus Streptomyces. Next base: position 4,983,855 of record NZ_JBGCCN010000001.1, on the reverse strand, counting down.
GGCGCTGGCTGAAGTATCGGTTCGCCTGCAAGTGGCGACCAGCCGCAACGGCGTAGGCCCCGGCCAGCGCCCGGGCGACTACCGCGCGCGTGCCGCCCTGGCCCGCCACGCCTCGGACATCCGCGTCCTGGAACAGGCCGCCGAGATCCGCTTCCAACGCCTGCACACCCCCTTCCTCGACAACCAGGTCGTCCGCGCCTGCCGCGCCCTCCCGGAAGCCCTCCGCGTCCAGCCCGGCGCCCGCGCCGCCATCCTCCGTACGGTCCTGGAGGGCGCCGGAGTGACCGACCTCCCGCCCGGCTGGGGCGCCCCGTCCCACGCACCGGCGGCAGCAGCGGCACGCACGGGCCTTCGGGTATCGGCCGACTCCCTCATGGCCCTGTTCGGCACCCCCCTCCTGGCCCAGGCCGGCCTGGTCGAGGCCCGAGTGGTCCGCAAGGCCCTCCGCGCCGCCGCCGAGGGCGAACCCCTCCCGCTGGACGGCCTCGCCGACCTGGTCTCCCTCGAACTCTGGCTGCACCGCCTCCTGTCCCGCCGAGGCACCTGCTGGACAGGCACCCCCGCCCGCCAACGAGCGGTACCGGCGGGGATCAAGCCGCAGCGGGGGGCGTTGGGGGCGGGGGCGCCGGGGCGGGCGTAGAGCTGTCCACTTCCAGCCCGTCCGGCGTTCAAGAACGAGCACGGCCACCGCTAACCCCCACCCTCCCGCAGGGGCTTCGCCTCGCGGGTGGCGGTCGCTTTTCGGGGCCGGTCCGGGCATCTTCGGCCCGTCCGGCGTTTGAGGACGAGCACGGCCACCGTTAACCCCCACCCTCCCGCAGGGGCTTCGCCTCGCGGGTGGCGGTCGCTTTTCGGGGCCGGTCCGGGCATCTTCGGCCCGTCCGGCGTTTGAGGACGAGCACGGCCACCGTTAACCCCCACCCTCCCGCAGGGGCTTCGCCTCGCGGGTGGCGGTCGCTTTTCGGGGCCGGTCCGGGCATCTTCGGCCCGTCCGGCGTTTGAGGACGAGCACGGCCACCGTTAACCCCCACCCTCCCGCAGGGGCTTCGCCTCGCGGGTGGCGGTCGCTTTTCGGGGCCGGTCCGGGCATCTTCGGCCCGTCCGGCGTTTGAGGACGAGCACGGCCACCGTTAACCCCCACCCTCCCGCAGGGGCTTCGCCTCGCGGGTGGCGGTCGCTTTTCGGGGCCGGTCCGGGCATCTTCAGCCCGTCCGGCGTTTGAGGACGAGGCCGTTCAGGCCGATGGGGGTTCAGGGGGCGTAGCCCCCTGGCGGGGTCGCAGGGGCGGAGCCCCTTCAGGATGGGACGGGTAGGGGCGGCGGGGGCGAAAACCTCCCGGCGCGCACCCGGACGACCACCGCAACCACACCCCCGACCGGCAAACCCCGCGCCCTCCACAGCCACCCCCGCCACAATGACCCGGTGCGGTACAGAATCCTGGGCGTCACCCAGGCAGAGGACGACCAGGGCACCGTCGTACCCATCGCCGGCCCCCGCCTCCGCGCCCTGCTCACAGCCCTCGCCCTACGCCCCGGCCACCCCACCACCCCCGACACCCTGATCGACGAGGTCTGGCCCGGAGACCCACCCCAGGACGCCCCCGCCGCCCTCCAGGCCCTGGTCGGCCGCCTCCGCCGCACCCTCGGCAAGGCCGCCATCACCTCCACCCCCGGCGGCTACCGCCTCACGGCGACCCAGGACGACGTGGACCTCTTCCTCTTCCAACGCCTCGTACACGAGGGCACCTCAGCCCTCGCCGCAGAAGACCCGTCCACCGCCGCCCAGACCCTCACCACCGCCCTCACCCTGTGGCGCGGCCCCGCCCTGGCCGACCTCCCCGACCGCAGCACCGCCGCGACCCGCCCGGAGGCCCTGCGCCTGGAGGCGACCCGAGCCCGCATCGAGGCGCACCTGCGACTCGGCCGCGCCCAGCACGCCGTACCCGAACTGAAGGAACTGACCGCGGCGAATCCGTACGACGAACCGCTGCACGCCCTCCTCATCCGCGCCCTGCGCGACGCAGGCCGCTCGGCCGACGCCCTCGCCGCGTACGAAACCGCCCGCCGAGCCCTGGCCGACGGCCTCGGCACCGACCCCGGCCCAGAGCTCCGCGCGCTGCATACGGAGTTGCTGACACCGACGCCTCAAGAGCCGGAACCCGAGCAGGCCCCCCAACCGCAACCCACGACGAAGCCTCAGCCACCCCCCACCCGGGCCGGCAACCTCCGTCCCCGCCTTACCTCTTTCGTGGGCCGGGAACTCGAACTCGACGCCATCCGTTCCGAATTGCACAGGGCCAGACTGGTCACGCTCACCGGACCGGGCGGCTCTGGGAAGACCCGCCTCGCCGAGGAAGCCGCCACCGGTCTCCCCCAGGCATGGCTGGTCGAGCTCGCCTCGCTCGACCGGCCGGAGGCGGTACCAGGCGCGGTGGTCAATGCGCTCGGTCTGCGCGAGACCGTGCTCATGACCAACGAGCTGACGGCCCCGCAGGACGACCCGCTCGCCCTGCTGATCGAGTACTGCGCCCCGCGCAGCCAACTCCTGATCCTTGACAACTGCGAACATGTCATCGGCGCCGCAGCCACCCTCGCCGAAACGCTCCTCACCCACTGCCCGGGCCTCACGATCCTCGCCACCAGCCGTGAACCCCTGGGCGTCCCCGGCGAGTTGGTCCGCCCGGTCGAGCCCCTGCTCCCCGACCAGGCGCACCGCCTCTTCGCGGAGCGCGCGGCGGCCGTCCGCCCCGGCATCGACGCCGTGCTGGGGGACGGGCGCGACCAGGAGGCGGTCGCGGAGATCTGCCGCCGCCTCGATGGACTCCCGCTCGCCATCGAGCTGGCGGCCGCCCGGCTCCGGCTGCTCACCCCCCGGCAGATCGCGGACCGCCTCGACGACCGCTTCCGCCTCCTCACCTCCGGAAGCCGTACGGTCCTGCCCCGCCAGCAGACCCTGCGCGCCGTCGTCGACTGGTCCTGGGAACTGCTCGACGAGCAGGAGCGGACGGTGCTGCGCGAAGTGTCCGTCTTCGCGGGCGGCTGGGACCTCGCGGCGGCGGAGGCCGTGTGCACCGGGCCGGTCGCGGACCTCATGGGCGCGCAGGTCGACAAGTCCCTGATCGTGGCCACCCCGTGCGAGCGGGACGGGTCCGACGGCATGCGGTACCGCATGCTGGAGACCATCCACGAGTACGCAGTCGAGCGCGCCGCCGAGCTCCCCGAACCGCGGCGCGCGGCCGAGCGCCGGCACCGCGCGTGGGTGCGCGCCCTCGTCGAGGAGGCCGATCCCCAGCTGCGTTCCGCCGGCCAACTCCCCTGGATCTCCCGCCTGGAGACGGAGCTGGACAACATCCGGGTGGCCCTCGACCGCGCCCTCACGGCAGGCGACGAACCGGATGCCGCCGCCATCGCCCTCGCCATGGGCTGGTTCTGGTGGCTGCGCACCTACCGCCACGAGGGCACAGCCTGGATCGACCGGATCCTGCGGCTGGGGGCCGCCTCGGATACGGCCGTCCGCGCTCCCGAAGCCGACCGCGACGTCAGGGCCGACCGCGCCCCCAAGGCCACCCTCCACCCCAAGGCCACCCTCCACCCCACGGCCACCCTCCATCCCATGGCCGCCTCCGACCCCATGGCCGCCCCCGACCCGATCGACGCCTTCCTCGCCGCCCCGGAAGAGGCAGCCCACCACCCCCTGCACGTCCCGCGGATGCAGCTCCGCCTCCTGCGCCTCTTCCTCAGGTCCGAGACCGAGCCGATCGACACCCTGCTGGACGAGCGGATGCGGCGCTACATGATCCGCGTGCGGAGCTTCTTCGAGCAGGGAGGCCCGCTGGCCGCACGGCTGCCGGGGCTTGTCTGGCCGCTGATCGACTTCTTCCTCAGGAGTTCTCGGGAGGTCCAGGCCTCCATGGACGTAGCCGTCGCCAACTGCCGCGTCCACGGCGGCGACTGGGAGGTCGGCGTCCTGCTCATGTTCCGTACGCACATGGTCGTCGACTCGCCCGGCGGCACGGACGGTCTCGACGACGAGCTCGCGGAGCTGAGGCTCCTCAGCCGCCGCGCCGGCGACCGCTGGATGCGGGCCCAGGTGTGCAGCGCGGCCGGCGAGACGGCCATGGCGCGCAGCCGCTTCGAGGAGGCCAAGGGCGAGTACGAGGAGGCGCTGCGGCTCGCCCACGAGGTGGGCGCGCACGCCGAGACCCCGTTCCTCATCACCCGGCTCGCCGAGATCGCCTACCGCGAGGGCGACCGTACGACGGCACTGACGGCGCTGGACGAGGCGAGCGCAGCCGCCGACCGGTACGGTGTGCCGGACTCACGGGCCTTCGTCAGGTTGATGCGCGCCCAGATCGCGCTGGACGCCGAGGACACGGCACGCGCGCGTGAGATGTGCGACGCGGCCCGCGTGGAGACGGCCCGCGGCACGCCACCGCCGCAGTTCATCGTGATGCTGAACGCCATCGAGGCCATGGTCGTGACGGCTGAGTCGGGCCCGGAGCGGGGACTGCCCCTCCTGGCCGACACCTTGCGTGTGGCCGTGGAGAAGCGGTGTGCCGACGTGATCACGGCGGCCCTCACGGACGCCGCGGCGGACCTGCTCACCCGCCTGGGCGACCACCCGCGCGCGGTGCGACTGCTGGCCGCTTCGGAGCACTGGCGGCGCGGTCATCCGCGCCCCCTGCCGGAGCGGGACCACGCCGAGCGGGCCGAGGCCGCCGCCCGCACCGCCCTGGGTGCCGAACGGTTCACCGCCGAGCGGTCGCGGGGCACCGCCCTCACCTACGACGGCGTGCTGAACGACCTCGCAGAGGCCGTGCGGGGCCTCCCTCACCCCGTCGAGCAGGAGCCGTAAGCGCCCCCGAGCCCAGCGGAACGGCCCTACCCGCAGCTGAACTTCGACTCCGCCCAGTCCGCAAGCAGCAGGGTGTCGAAGGTGCTGTGCGGTTCGACCACCAGCCGGACGGTCTCGCGCCCGGCGAGGTTCACATGGACGGGTACCGCCGGGTCCCCGCCCTTGATCGCTCCGGACCGCCACAGCCGGACGCCGTCGGCGTAGACGGAGAAGGAGAACCGGCCGAGCCCCAGGGTCGAGTCGTCGACGCCGACCATGGCGTCGTAGGCGGAGCACTCCCGGTTGAGGTCGATGGTGACGGAGGACCGGCCGTGCACGGTGACGCCGTGCGCGTACCGCTGGTCGCCGATCGACACGCCGTACCGCTGCCACACCCAGGTGCTGCCATGGAGCCGCATCTCGGGCGCGGTGCCGTCGCCGGTGAGGTCGTACGACAGTTCGCTCCACTGGTAGACGACCGGGGCGGGCGGGGGCGGCGGAGTCGGCGTGGGGGTGGGCGTCGGGGGCGGTGTGGGGGTCGGAGTCGGCGTGGGGGTGGGCGTGGGCGCCGGACTGGGGGAGCGCGTCGGTGTCGGGGTGGGGGACGGACTGGTCTCGGCGGCCGGGACGATCGCCGGCGGCCGCGGAGCGGCCTCCTCGGACGGCTTCGGTGGCTCCGGGGGTTCGGGCGTCGGCGTCTCCTCCACGATGGGGGAGGGGACCGGAGGCTGCTTGGCGTCCGCATGGTCCTTGTCGGCCGGTTTCTCGTTGCCGGCCAGCGCGAGCACGATCGCCGCGACCACGCCCACGGCGACCACCCCGGCCGCGATACCGGCCTTCACCGGCGCGCCCAGCCCTTCGGAGGCCGCCGCACCGCTCCCGGAGCTCGCCCCACCGGAGGAACCGCCGCCGGCCGCCGCCGCGGCCCCCACTGCACCGGCCGCACCCGCCCCGGCACCACCGGCGATGAGCCCGGCCGCCTTGGCGTACCCGGCGGCGCCGAACCAGCCGATGACCGCGACCGGCACGACGGCGGGGATACCGCCGGCGACTTCCTGGATCTGGCCCGCGGCCAGCCGGCACTTGGCGCACTCCTCAAGGTGCTTGCGCAGCCCCCGCTCGGCGCGCGTGCGCAGGCTGCCGCGGGCGTAGGCACCGAGCCGGTCGGCGTGGCGGGCGCACTCCTCGTCACTGGCGAGGCTGGCGCTGACGTGGGCCTGGAGGTAGGCCTGCTTGAGCCCTTCGCGGGCGCGGCTGGCGAGCACGCGCGTGCCGTTGGCGTCGAGCCCGAAGAGCGTGGCGACCTCGCTCGGCGACTCGTCCTCGACCTCGGTGTGCCAGAGCACGGCCTGCCAGCGCTCCGGCAGCGACCGGAAGGCCCGCATGGCCATGGACTGCTCGGCCTCGTGCATGGCCCGTACGTCGGCGCCCAGGTCGAGGCCCGCTCCGAAGGAGCTGAAGGACGCAGTGTCGTCGGACACCTCGGAGACCCGCGAGGACTGCGCGGCGAACACCGCGAAGTCGTCGACCAGCTGCTCCCGCCGCGCCGACCTCGTCCAGTCCGCCGCGGCCCGCCGGATCGAGGTGAGCAGATACGCGCGTACGGCGTGCTCGGGGCCGGACCCGCCGCGTACGGCCTGGAGCATGCGGGCGAAGACCTCGGCGGTCAGGTCGTCCGCGGTGTGGGCGTCGCGGCAGCAGGTGCGCGCGTACCGGCGCACCGCCTCCGCGTGGCGCCGGTACAACTCCTCGTAGGCGGTGTCGTCACCGGAGCGCATCCGCCCGATCAGGTCGGCGTCCGACGGCGGCGTGTCGCGGGGCGGCGGCATGTGGCGCGGCGTGGGCAACGTGCTGTCCTCGCGCCGGTCGCGCTGTGCCGGGACACTGCCCTCCGCACGGCCTTCCGCACGGCCCTCCAGGGGGTCGCCGCCCGGTGGCAGGTCTGCTCGGCCGCCCTGACTCGGCACCTGCGGAGTCGCCGAGTCACCGTCATCGCGCGACTCGTCCCACCCGTCAACGCTCATCGCGGAAAGCCCCCGCTGCCAGCTCCACCAGTCCCGGACACCGGGTCAGGGTGCCATATGGGCCTTTGGTCAGGACCCACTCGTACGGACATCCACCCGTCCGTGGGGGCTCCCCGCAGCGTAGTACCAGCCCTCGCCCGTACGGGGAAGGTCCAAACAGCGTTTGCCGGGCGGGAGTTGAATGCCGCACCCCGAAACGCCCGGCACGCTCCGCCATGGTGTTCGAGGCGAGGGCGGCACGGCACCCCGCCTCGCTGTCACCCCTTCGAATCACTCACCCTTCGCGGTCACGGTCCTCACCCGGGGCGAGTCACGCCTGAGGACGCGACCGCAACCCCTCCAGCAGGATGTCGAGCAACCGCGCCGAGGCCGCCGCCTGCTGCGCCGCGTCCGGCAGCGAGGGCGCCGCCGTCGCGATCACCAGCAGGACGTCCGACACCGACACATCGGCCCGCAGCTCACCCGCCGCGCGCGCCCGCTCCACCAGCTGGCCCACCACGTCGAGCAGCGCCGCCGCCCCCGCGTCGTCCACCGGGGCGACCGCGCCCGCCGGCGACTGCTCGGGCACCAACCGCAGCTCACCCGTGCCCGGCTGCATCCGCTGCTGCGGCACCCGGGCCTCGTCGAGTACGGCGCCGTCCTCGGCGACCCCGACCCGCAGCACCTGCGGCGGCAGCAGTCGGCCCGCGCCCGAGGCCACCGACGTCCGCAGGAAGCGCGAGAGCGCCGACCACGGCTCGTCCTCCTGACCGAGCGCGGTACGCGCCTGGTCGGTCAGCCGGGAGGTCTCCTCCTCGGCTATCCGCCGGACCAGAACGTCCTTGCTCGGGAAGCGCCGGTACACCGTGCCGACACCGACCCGCGCGCGTCGCGCCACGTCCTCCATCGGCGCGCCGTATCCCAGCTCGCCGAAGACCTCACGCGCCGCACGCAGCACGTGCTCCAGATTGCGCTGTGCGTCCACGCGCAGCGGCGTCGTACGCGACGCGTCCCCGCGTCCGTTACCCGCAGCCGCGCTGATCGTGCCGCCCACCGTCCCGCCGCCCGATGCGAGGGCGGACGCGGAAGGCCAACGAGATTCCTGAACATGCATAAGCGATCCCCCGGTAATGACGTCTCCCCCCGGAGACTCCCCGTCATTGCAAAGCCGGAGCGTCGCGGAACAAGCCCGGACAACAGGTCCGTCCCGTGTGACTCACGGACCCGATGAGCGCATCCCCCTACACCCCGTCAACACACGAACATAGTTGAGAGGGAGTCAATTCAGAAGGGGCAGGTTCCGCACAGAGCGCCCCTCGATCGGAGTACGGGTCGTTTACGCCCTGATTGCGCCACCCGCGATCCCCCGGCGCACACCCATTGACCTGCGGAGTTTCCGCGCACTCCGGCATTTCGGCCAAACCGCGCCGCCGACGGCCTCCGGTCACACAAATGGTCGAGCCTGTGGACAAACGCAAGCGCCGGGTGCGTCATGGGATGGTGAAGGAACGTGCGCGCATTCTCGTTGTCGGCGGCGGCTACGTCGGGATGTACACGGCCCTGCGTCTTCAGCGGAGGCTGAAACAGGAACTGGGCCGGGACGAAGCCGAGATCACGGTGGTCACTCCCGACCCGTACATGACCTATCAACCATTCCTCCCGGAAGCGGCCGCCGGCTCCATCTCCCCGCGCCATGTGGTCGTACCGCTGCGCCGTGTCCTGTCCCGGTGCCGGGTCATCATCGGCGAGGCCACCGCCATCGACCACGCCAAGCGCACCGCGACCCTGACCACCCTCGCCTCCGAGGAGGAGGGCACGGGCAGCGAACAGCTCTCCTACGACGAGCTCGTCCTCGCGCCCGGCTCCATCGCGCGCACCCTCCCCATCCCCGGCCTCGCCGACCACGGCATCGGCTTCAAGACCGTCGAAGAGGCCATCGGCCTGCGCAACCACGTCATCGAACAGATGGACATCGCCTCCTCCACCCGCGATCCCGCGATCCGCGACGCGGCCCTCACCTTCGTCTTCGTCGGCGGCGGATACGCCGGGGTCGAGGCGCTCGGCGAACTCGAGGACATGGCCCGCCATGCCACGCGCTACTACCACAACGTCCGGCCCGAGGACATGAAGTGGATCCTCGTCGAGGCCTCGGACCGCATCCTGCCCGAGGTCGGCGAGGACCTGGGCCGCTACACGGTCACCGAACTGCGCCGCCGCAACATCGACGTACGCCTGCACACCCGCCTGGAGTCCTGCGCGGACCGCGTCGCCGTCCTCAGCGACGGCGCCCGCTTCCCGACCCGTACGGTCGTCTGGACGGCCGGCGTCAAACCCCACCCGATCCTCGCCGCCACCGACCTGCCACTCAATGAGCGCGGCAGGCTGAAGTGCACCCCCGAGCTGACGATCGAGGGCACCACGCACGCGTGGGCCGCGGGAGACGCCGCCGCCGTCCCCGACGTCACCGCGGGCGAGCCCGGCCGAGAGTGCGCCCCCAACGCGCAGCACGCCCTGCGCCAGGCGAAGGTCCTGGGCGACAACATCGTCCACTCCCTGCGCGGCGAACACCTGGAGACGTACGCACACAAGTACGCGGGTTCGGTCGCCTCCCTCGGCTTCCACAAGGGGGTCGCGCAGGTCTACGGACGCAAGCTCAAGGGCTACCCTGCCTGGTTCATGCACCGCGTCTACCACCTCAGCAGGGTGCCGACCTTCAACCGCAAGGCCCGCGTCCTGGCCGAATGGACCCTCTCGGGACTCTTCAAGAGGGAGGTTGTCTCCCTAGGTTCACTCGAACATCCCCGAGCGGAGTTCGAACTCGCGGCCGGTGGAAAGTATCCCCTCAAGCCGGAAGACGACCCGAAGGGGTCGTCCTGACCGGACTCAGGAACTCCACCGACGGGGCAGGCGTCAGACGGGTGTCGGCCAGGTCGGCCGCACTGCCAGACTGATCCCGAACCCGGACGACGAACCGACCCCGACCCAGGACGCCCCTGGACGGGCACCCGCCCGCCCTTCGACCCACAAGGCTCTCCCCACAGTGCTGCATTCCGGGGGTGCTGGTGCCACCCCTCAGACCCAGGCCGGGTCCGGAGCTGGCCGAAGACGACGACACGAGGCAAGGATTCGTGAACTTCACGCGCTGGAGCGCCCGGCTCCCCGGAACGCAGCGCCGCGCGGCTGCGCGGACCGAACCCGCGGCGGCGGTCACCCAGGACCGCCGGGGAGAGAGCCCGGGCGCCGTCCCCGCGGCCCGCGCCGAACACCTCACCGACGACGCCAAGCCGATCCCCGCCGTGGACGAACTGCCGGTCCGTGAGGTCCTGGACCGCGTTCCGGCGCTGGTGGCCCTGGTCCACGGCTCCGATCACCGCCTGGCCTACGTCAACGACACCTACGTCACGGCCTTCGGCGTACGCCCCCCGGGCGAACCGGCCCGCGAGGCCCTCCCCGAGCTGGCCGAACTGGGCCTGCTCCCCCTCCTCGACCAGGTCCTGCGCAGCGGCAAGTCCCGCACCCTCAAGTCCCGCAAGGCCCCCGACGGCCGCTCCTACACCTTCACCTGCACCCCCGTCGCGGAGGGCGACGGCGGCGTCCTCGTCTTCGCCACGGACGTCACCGACCACGCGGAAGCCGCCGAACGCCTGCGCGCCAGCGAACGCCGCCAACGCGAAACCGCCGTCACCCTCCAGCGCTCCCTCCTCCCCCAGGAGCTCGAAGAGCCCGACGACCTGCGCGTCGCCGCCACCTACCACCCGGGTGGCACGGAGGCCGCGGTCGGCGGCGACTGGTACGACGTGATCACCCTCGGCGGCGGCCGCACGGCCCTGGTGATCGGCGACGTCATGGGCCGAGGAGTACGAGCAGCAGCGGTAATGGGCCAGCTCCGTACGGCAGTGAGGGCATACGCCCGCCTGGACCTCCCCCCGCACGAGGTCCTGCAGCTCCTGGACGGCCTGGCGATCGAGATCGACGCCAACCAGATCGCCACCTGCGTCTACGCCGTCCACGACCCGAACGAGGGACGCCTGGTCTACGCCTCCGCCGGCCACCTCCCCATCCTGGTCCGCGACGAGAACGGCGAGGTCCAACGCGCCGACGAACCCACCGGGCCGCCCCTGGGCACGGGCGGCTGGATGCACGCGTCCGGCTCGATCGCCCTGAGCCCCGGCTCCACGGCCGTCCTCTACACCGACGGCCTGGTGGAACGCCGGAACGAGGACCTGGACGAGGGCATCGCCTCCCTGGAGTGCGCCCTGGCCGGCGCGACGGGCACCCCCCAGGTCATCTGCGACCGCCTGGTCCGAAGCGCAGGCGTCACAGCGGACCACGACGACGACGTGGCGGTCCTGGTCCTTCAGCACCCGGCGCGCACCGGCCCCGACGGCGACCTCTTCCGCAACGCCGCTTTGGAACTCCTCGGCGGCGTCGAAGCGGCCCCCCGCGCGCGTGCCTTCGCCTCCGGCGTCCTGACCAGCTGGCGCTTCCCGCCCGACCTCCACGACCTGGGCGTCCTGGCCGCCAGCGAACTGGTCGCCAACTCCCTCCAGCACGGCACCCCACCCATGCGCCTCCGCCTCCGCCGCACCGACCGCCGCCTGATCATCGAGGTGACGGACGGCGACGACCACCTCCCCCGCCGCCGCCGCGCAGAACCAGGCGACGAGTCCGGCCGAGGCATCGCCATCGTCGCGTCCATCTCCTCGTCCTGGGGTTCCCGACGAACCCCGGGCGGCGGCAAGGCGGTCTGGTGCGAGTTCGTCCTACCGAAAACGGCCCTGGACCCCCAGAGACCCTGACCTTCAGCTAGTGCCTCTTCAGCGTCCGGCGTTTGAGGACGAGGCCGCAGGCCGATGGGGGTCCAGGGGGCTGAGCCCCTTGGCGGGGTCGAAGGGGCTCAGCCCCTTCAGAGATGGGAAGGGTAGGGGCGGCGGGGGCGAAAAACTCAGGCGTGCGCCCGCGACGACCCCGCAGCCGACGCAGTCCCCTGCGCGACCACCCGGCTCCTCCCCAACCACGGCTGATCCTGCACAGCGGTCAGCTGACGCCCCAACCGCACCGCGAGATACGTGATCCCCAGCGAGAACAACAGAAACGTCACCACATACGGCCCATGCAGCGCCGCCCCCATAGGCCCACCCACCGCCGGCCCCACAGCCAACGCAAGCTGCTTCACCAGGGCAAAAGCGGAGTTGTACTGCCCCGCCATCCCCTCCGGCGCAAGATCCGCCACCAACGGAGCAACCGTCGGCGACAACATCGCCTCACCCAGCCCGAACAGCGCATAGGTAGAGACGAAGGCCGCCGTAGCCATCTCCTGGCTCCCGTGCCCAAGCCCCGCATACGCCGCAGCAACCCACGCCACGGCCCAGATCAACCCCACAGCCGCGATCACCCGCGACCGCCTCCGCCGCTCGACGAACTTCAGCACGGCGAACTGCGCCACCACGATCATCGCGGTGTTGGCAGCCAACGCGGTCCCCAGCGCGGATGTGGAAACCCCGGCCGCCTCGACCCCGTAGGCACTCAGCCCCGACTCGAACTGCCCGTAGCAAGCGAAGAACAGAACGAACCCCAGCACACACAGCTGCACCATCGCCCGGTTCTGGAGCAACTGCTTCCAGCTCCCCTTCGTCGACCCGACGGCCCCCGGCGCCCCCTCGATCCGCGGCGCACGCGGCATCCGCACCGTCGACATCACCACGACGAGCAGCAGGAACATCGCCGCCTCGATCGCGAACAACAGAGTGAAGGACGAAACGCTGGTCGCATCCACGAGGTGCCCCCCGATCAGCCCGCCGACCCCCAGCCCCAGGTTCTGCAGAAAGAACTGCGTCGCGAACGCCCGCGACCGGGTCTCAGCGGTGGAACAGTCGACGATCATCGTCGCGAGCGCCGGCTGCATCACGGCCTGCCCCGCCCCGAGCGCGGCCGCCGCCAGGAGTACGGACACCGCACTCCCCGCGAGGCCAAGGCTCAGCGACCCGAGCGCGGCGGTGACCAGAGCGGCGAGCAGCACCGGCAGCGGACCCCGCCGGACGATGGCCCGCCCGGCGAACGGCAGCACGACCAGTGCCGCCACGGCGAAGACGGCGAGGACGAGCCCCGCCGTCATGGCACCCAGCCCCCGCACCTGCGCCACATAGACGTACAGGTAGGGGACGGTGAAACCGAGCCCGAACGCGCTGAGTGCGTTGCCCACGTGGATCCGGCGCATCGCTGCGCCCATCGCCCTGGTCACGTTCACCTCTCTCGATGTAGGTCTGAAGACTTCAAAGCTAAAGTTCGAAGCTAAACACTACACAGCGAAGGACTTCAACGCCAAGCAAGCCCGTGCCATACTCGGTCCATGGGCGACACCCACGGCATCAGCGAACCGACCCTCGAGGAACAGATCGCCGCGTACCAGCGCGAGTTCCAGGACCTGGACCCTCAGGTCGAGAAGGTCGTCTCGGCGCTGTCCCGCTTGAACCGCCGCATGAACGTCGCCTACGGCCGACAGACCGCCGCGCTCGGCATTAGCAACGCCGAGTGGGAGGTCCTCAAGGCCCTGGTCCTCTCCGGCGCCCCGTACCGGATGGGCCCCAGCGACCTCGCCAAGCGCCTCGGTCTCACCCCGGCCGCCATGACCCACCGGATCGACCGCATGGTCACCGAGGGCCTGGTCACCCGGGAGCGGGACGAGTCCAACCGCGTCCGCGTCATCGTCGAGCTCACCGTCGAGGGCAGGGAGAAGTGGCTGGAGGCGATGCGGCTCGCATCGGTCTTCGAGGAGGACCTGCTCCAGGACCTCTCGGCGGCGGAGCGCGCCACCCTCGGTGAGGTCCTCACCCGCCTGCTCCGCAGGGTGGAGCACGCCCAGCCGGACGCCGGCGGACGCCTCAGCGACCTGGACTGACCCGGGCCCCTGCTCCGCCGGAAAGATCTTGACAGGGGGTGCTTGACAGCCCCCTCCCCGATCCGTAGAGTTCTTCGGGTTGCCGCCGAGCCGTAACGGTTCTGCGACAGCACCTCCCGCCGCGAGAGCGGCAAACCAAACCACCAGCACGATCTCCCTATGGGGTTGATTTCGGCGTGCCCGAATTCAATTCGAATTGGGACTCGGCGGCCCGATTGGGAATCGCCGAGAGGATCCGCTAAGGTTTGAGACGTCGGAACGGCCCAACAGCCGCGAAGACAAGCCCCGCTGACTGGGGGTCAGGCCCGAAAGGATCTGATAGAGTCGGGACCGCCGGAAAGGGAAACGCGAAAGCGGAAACCTGGAAAGCACCGAGGAAATCGGATCGGAAAAAGATCTGATAGAGTCGGAAACGCAAGACCGAAGGGAAGCGCCCGGAGGAAAGCCCGAGAGGGTGAGTACAAAGGAAGCGTCCGTTCCTTGAGAACTCAACAGCGTGCCAAAAATCAACGCCAGATATGTTGATACCCCGTCTCCAGCATCTGCTGGGGCGAGGTTCCTTTGAAAAAACACAGCGAGGACGCTGTGAACGGCCGGGCTTATTCCGCCTGGCTGTTCCGCTCTCGTGGTGTTCATCCCGATTACGGGAAAACATTCACGGAGAGTTTGATCCTGGCTCAGGACGAACGCTGGCGGCGTGCTTAACACATGCAAGTCGAACGATGAACCACTTCGGTGGGGATTAGTGGCGAACGGGTGAGTAACACGTGGGCAATCTGCCCTTCACTCTGGGACAAGCCCTGGAAACGGGGTCTAATACCGGATATCACTCTCGCAGGCATCTGTGAGGGTCGAAAGCTCCGGCGGTGAAGGATGAGCCCGCGGCCTATCAGCTTGTTGGTGAGGTAATGGCTTACCAAGGCGACGACGGGTAGCCGGCCTGAGAGGGCGACCGGCCACACTGGGACTGAGACACGGCCCAGACTCCTACGGGAGGCAGCAGTGGGGAATATTGCACAATGGGCGAAAGCCTGATGCAGCGACGCCGCGTGAGGGATGACGGCCTTCGGGTTGTAAACCTCTTTCAGCAGGGAAGAAGCGAAAGTGACGGTACCTGCAGAAGAAGCGCCGGCTAACTACGTGCCAGCAGCCGCGGTAATACGTAGGGCGCAAGCGTTGTCCGGAATTATTGGGCGTAAAGAGCTCGTAGGCGGCTTGTCACGTCGGGTGTGAAAGCCCGGGGCTTAACCCCGGGTCTGCATTCGATACGGGCTAGCTAGAGTGTGGTAGGGGAGATCGGAATTCCTGGTGTAGCGGTGAAATGCGCAGATATCAGGAGGAACACCGGTGGCGAAGGCGGATCTCTGGGCCATTACTGACGCTGAGGAGCGAAAGCGTGGGGAGCGAACAGGATTAGATACCCTGGTAGTCCACGCCGTAAACGGTGGGAACTAGGTGTTGGCGACATTCCACGTCGTCGGTGCCGCAGCTAACGCATTAAGTTCCCCGCCTGGGGAGTACGGCCGCAAGGCTAAAACTCAAAGGAATTGACGGGGGCCCGCACAAGCAGCGGAGCATGTGGCTTAATTCGACGCAACGCGAAGAACCTTACCAAGGCTTGACATACACCGGAAACGTCTGGAGACAGGCGCCCCCTTGTGGTCGGTGTACAGGTGGTGCATGGCTGTCGTCAGCTCGTGTCGTGAGATGTTGGGTTAAGTCCCGCAACGAGCGCAACCCTTGTCCTGTGTTGCCAGCATGCCCTTCGGGGTGATGGGGACTCACAGGAGACCGCCGGGGTCAACTCGGAGGAAGGTGGGGACGACGTCAAGTCATCATGCCCCTTATGTCTTGGGCTGCACACGTGCTACAATGGCCGGTACAATGAGCTGCGATACCGCGAGGTGGAGCGAATCTCAAAAAGCCGGTCTCAGTTCGGATTGGGGTCTGCAACTCGACCCCATGAAGTCGGAGTTGCTAGTAATCGCAGATCAGCATTGCTGCGGTGAATACGTTCCCGGGCCTTGTACACACCGCCCGTCACGTCACGAAAGTCGGTAACACCCGAAGCCGGTGGCCCAACCCCTTGTGGGAGGGAGCTGTCGAAGGTGGGACTGGCGATTGGGACGAAGTCGTAACAAGGTAGCCGTACCGGAAGGTGCGGCTGGATCACCTCCTTTCTAAGGAGCACTTCTAGGCTGCCTCGGCAGTCCAGAGGCCAGTACATCGGCGAATGTCTGATGCTGGTTGCTCATGGGTGGAACGTTGATTATTCGGCACGGTTCAGTATGGATGAGAGCGTTAGTACTGCTTCGGCGTGGAACGCGAAGCTCATCAACTGATCGTGTCGGGCACGCTGTTGGGTGTCTGAAGTAACGGCCGTGAGGTTGTGCTTCGGAAGCCGGCCCCAGTGAACTCCGGTTTGTACCGGGGGTGATGGGTGGCTGGTCGTTGTTTGAGAACTGCACAGTGGACGCGAGCATCTGTGGCCAAGTTTTTAAGGGCGCACGGTGGATGCCTTGGCACCAGGAACCGATGAAGGACGTGGGAGGCCACGATAGTCCCCGGGGAGTCGTCAACCAGGCTTTGATCCGGGGGTTTCCGAATGGGGAAACCCGGCAGTCGTCATGGGCTGTCACCCATACCTGAACACATAGGGTATGTGGAGGGAACGCGGGGAAGTGAAACATCTCAGTACCCGCAGGAAGAGAAAACAACCGTGATTCCGGGAGTAGTGGCGAGCGAAACCGGATGAGGCTAAACCGTATACGTGTGAGACCCGGCAGGGGTTGCGTGTACGGGGTTGTGGGATCTCTCTTTCACAGTCTGCCGGCTGTGAGGCGAGTCAGAAACCGTTGATGTAGACGAAGGACATGCGAAAGGTCCGGCGTAGAGGGTAAGACCCCCGTAGTCGAAACGTCAGCGGCTCGTTTGAGAGACACCCAAGTAGCACGGGGCCCGAGAAATCCCGTGTGAATCTGGCGGGACCACCCGCTAAGCCTAAATATTCCCTGGTGACCGATAGCGGATAGTACCGTGAGGGAATGGTGAAAAGTACCCCGGGAGGGGAGTGAAATAGTACCTGAAACCGTGTGCCTACAAGCCGTGGGAGCGTCGGAACAAGGCTTGCCTTGTTCTCGTGACTGCGTGCCTTTTGAAGAATGAGCCTGCGAGTTTGCGGTGTGTTGCGAGGTTAACCCGTGTGGGGAAGCCGTAGCGAAAGCGAGTCCGAATAGGGCGGTATAGTAGCGCGCTCAAGACCCGAAGCGGAGTGATCTAGCCATGGGCAGGTTGAAGCGGAGGTAAGACTTCGTGGAGGACCGAACCCACCAGGGTTGAAAACCTGGGGGATGACCTGTGGTTAGGGGTGAAAGGCCAATCAAACTCCGTGATAGCTGGTTCTCCCCGAAATGCATTTAGGTGCAGCGTCGTGTGTTTCTTGCCGGAGGTAGAGCACTGGATAGGCGATGGGCCCTACCGGGTTACTGACCTTAGCCAAACTCCGAATGCCGGTAAGTGAGAGCGCGGCAGTGAGACTGTGGGGGATAAGCTCCATGGTCGAGAGGGAAACAGCCCAGAGCATCGACTAAGGCCCCTAAGCGTACGCTAAGTGGGAAAGGATGTGGAGTCGCAGAGACAACCAGGAGGTTGGCTTAGAAGCAGCCACCCTTGAAAGAGTGCGTAATAGCTCACTGGTCTAGTGATTCCGCGCCGACAATGTAGCGGGGCTCAAGCGTACCGCCGAAGTCGTGTCATTGCAGCATATAGGGCCAACGCCTGCTGTGATGGGTAGGGGAGCGTCGTGTGCCGGGTGAAGCCGCGCCGGAAGGCAGTGGTGGACGGTTCACGAGTGAGAATGCAGGCATGAGTAGCGATTCACACGTGAGAAACGTGTGCGCCGATTGACTAAGGGTTCCTGGGTCAAGCTGATCTGCCCAGGGTAAGTCGGGACCTAAGGCGAGGCCGACAGGCGTAGTCGATGGATAACCGGTTGATATTCCGGTACCCGCTGTGAAGCGTCAAACATTGAACCAGGCGATGCTAAGTCCGTGAAGCCGCCCTGGAGCCTTCGGGCAAAGGGGAGTGGTGGAGCCGACGAACCAGACTTGCAGTAGGTGAGTGATGGGGTGACGCAGGAAGGTAGTCCATCCCGGGCGGTGGTTGTCCCGGGGTAAGGGTGTAGGACGTCAGGTAGGTAAATCCGCCTGGCACATAGTCTGAGACCTGATGCCGAGCCGATTGTGGTGAAGTGGATGATCCTATGCTGTCGAGAAAAGCCTCTAGCGAGTTTCATGGCGGCCCGTACCCTAAACCGACTCAGGTGGTCAGGTAGAGAATACCGAGGCGTTCGGGTGAACTATGGTTAAGGAACTCGGCAAAATGCCCCCGTAACTTCGGGAGAAGGGGGGCCACGTCTGGTGAGAGGACTTGCTCCTCGAGCTGGGGGTGGCCGCAGAGACCAGCGAGAAGCGACTGTTTACTAAAAACACAGGTCCGTGCGAAGCCGTAAGGCGATGTATACGGACTGACGCCTGCCCGGTGCTGGAACGTTAAGGGGACCGGTTAGTCACTCTTCGGGGTGGCGAAGCTGAGAACTTAAGCGCCAGTAAACGGCGGTGGTAACTATAACCATCCTAAGGTAGCGAAATTCCTTGTCGGGTAAGTTCCGACCTGCACGAATGGCGTAACGACTTCTCGACTGTCTCAACCATAGGCCCGGTGAAATTGCACTACGAGTAAAGATGCTCGTTTCGCGCAGCAGGACGGAAAGACCCCGGGACCTTTACTACAGTTTGATATTGGTGTTCGGTTCGGCTTGTGTAGGATAGGTGGGAGACTTTGAAGCGGGCACGCCAGTGTTCGTGGAGTCGTCGTTGAAATACCACTCTGGTCGTGCTGGATGTCTAACCTGGGTCCGTGATCCGGATCAGGGACAGTGTCTGATGGGTAGTTTAACTGGGGCGGTTGCCTCCTAAAGAGTAACGGAGGCGCCCAAAGGTTCCCTCAGCCTGGTTGGCAATCAGGTGTTGAGTGTAAGTGCACAAGGGAGCTTGACTGTGAGACCGACGGGTCGAGCAGGGACGAAAGTCGGGACTAGTGATCCGGCGGTGGCTTGTGGAAGCGCCGTCGCTCAACGGATAAAAGGTACCCCGGGGATAACAGGCTGATCTTCCCCAAGAGTCCATATCGACGGGATGGTTTGGCACCTCGATGTCGGCTCGTCGCATCCTGGGGCTGGAGTCGGTCCCAAGGGTTGGGCTGTTCGCCCATTAAAGCGGTACGCGAGCTGGGTTTAGAACGTCGTGAGACAGTTCGGTCCCTATCCGCTGTGCGCGTAGGAGTCTTGAGAAGGGCTGTCCCTAGTACGAGAGGACCGGGACGGACGAACCTCTGGTGTGCCAGTTGTTCTGCCAAGGGCATGGCTGGTTGGCTACGTTCGGGAGGGATAACCGCTGAAAGCATCTAAGCGGGAAGCCTGCTTCGAGATGAGGACTCCCACCCACTTGATGGGGTAAGGCTCCCAGTAGACGACTGGGTTGATAGGCCGGATCTGGAAGCACGGTAACGTGTGGAGGTGACCGGTACTAATAGGCCGAGGGCTTGTCCTCAGTTGCTCGCGTCCACTGTGTTGGTTCTGAAACCACGAACAGCCCCATGCCTGGTCACGGCGTGGTGCGGCTGACAGTTTCATA
Source organism: Streptomyces sp. V4I8 (assembly GCF_041261225.1). Taxonomy (GTDB): domain Bacteria; phylum Actinomycetota; class Actinomycetes; order Streptomycetales; family Streptomycetaceae; genus Streptomyces. The sequence continues at coordinate 4,964,428 of NZ_JBGCCN010000001.1, read as the reverse complement.
GTGTTTCGGTGGTTATAGCGTGAGGGAAACGCCCGGTTACATTCCGAACCCGGAAGCTAAGCCTTACAGCGCCGATGGTACTGCAGGGGGGACCCTGTGGGAGAGTAGGACGCCGCCGAACAAATTTTAGAAAAGGCCCACACCTTATGGTGTGGGCCTTTTCGCGTTTCAGGACGGGATCACCAGTCCGGAGTCGTACGCCAGAATCACCGCCTGAATTCGATCCCGTGAGCCCGTCTTCGCGAGGATGCGGCCGACGTGGGTTTTCACCGTCGACTCGGCCAGGTGGAGGCGAGTGGCTATCTCCGTGTTGGTCCATCCCTGGCCGATCACCGTGAGGATCTCGCGTTCGCGGTCGGTGAGGGGAGCGAGGCGGGGGTCCAGGGCTGTCGGCTCCGGGGTGCCGGCCGGGTTCTGCTTCGGTAGATGGTGGACGTACGCGTCGAGGAGGCGGCGGGTCAGGCTCGGGGCGACCACCGCGTCGCCTGTCGCCACCGCGCGGATGCCCGACAGGAGCTCTTCCGGCTGAGCGTCCTTGACGAGGAAGCCGGAGGCGCCTGCTCGGAGGCCGGCGTAGGCGTATTCGTCGAGGTCGAAGGTCGTGAGGATCAGGACCCGGGTGCGGTCGCCGGAGGCGGTGATGCGGCGGGTGGCCTCGATGCCGTCGAGGCCGGGCATGCGGACGTCCATCAGGACCACGTCGGGGTGGAGCTCCGAGGTCATGCGGATGGCCTCGCTGCCGTTGGCCGCCTCGCCCAGCACTGTCATGTCGTCCTGGCTTTCGAGGAGCATCCGGAAGCCGAAGCGCTGGAGGGGCTGGTCGTCGGCGATGAGGACGGTGGTCACTGCGGGGGTTCCTCCGGGAGGTACAGATGGACGCGCCAGCCCTGTTCGGGGTGCGGGCGTGGGCCGGCCTCAAGTGTGCCGCCGTACAGGGCGGTTCGCTCGCGCATTCCGGGCAGGCCGCGGCCGCCGGTGGGCTGCGGGGTGCGGTGATCGGGGCCGCTGCTGCCGGTGTCGGTCACCGTCAGGGTCACGGCGCCCTTCTCCTCGTACGACAGCTCTATGGCGGCTGTGGTGCCGGGGCCGGTGTGTTTGAGGGTGTTGGTGAGGGCTTCCTGGATGACTCGGTAGACGGTGAGTTGGCGGCCCGGGGGGAGGGTGGGGATGCCGTGGGTGGTGGTGTGGACGGGGAGGCCTGCGGCGCGTACGCCGTCGAGGAGTTTGGCGAGGTCGGTGAGGGTGGGTTGGGGGGCCAGCTCCGGCTGGGGGGATCGGGGCTGCTCCTCGTCGCGGAGGACGTCGAGCAGGCGGCGTAGTTCGGACAGGGCCTGGCGGCTGGTGGTGGCGATGGCGTGGAGGGCCTGGGCGGCGCGTTCCGGGGACTTGGCGGCCGCGTACTGGCCGCCGTCGGCCAAGCCGGTGATGACGGAGAGGTTGTGGCCGATGATGTCGTGCATCTCGCGGGCGATGCGGGCGCGTTCGGCGGCGGCGGCGAGCTGGGCCTGCTGGTCGCGTTCGATCTCCAGACGGCGGGCGCGGTCCTCGAGGGCCTCGGTGTGGTCGCGGCGGGTGCGGACCGTGATGCCGATGGCTGTTGCCACGACGACGGACATCAGCACGGGGACGATGTCCTTGTCCGCGCTGCCCTGCGGGTGGCGGGCGGCCATCACCGCGACCGGTGTGGTGATCAGGGCCGCTGCCCACCACAGGTGGCGCGGAGGGCGGCGCAGGGCGATGTGGAAGACGACGAGGAGTTGGAGCAGGACCGCTTGGAGGGCGATGCCGGTCCAGGCGTTGACGAGGGCGAAGGGGGCGATCGCGAGGAGTACGGTCCGGGGGTGGGCGCGTCGCAGGAGGAGGGGGACGGACAGGCCGAGGCTGAGGGTGAGGACGAGCCAGCCGGGGTTGTCGCGGTCGCGGGCCACGTTGAGCCAGCCGTCGCCGTAGTAGTCGATGAGAGCTGCGGTCACCCAGAAGCCGGTGAGGTGCAGGTCCCAGACGAGTGGGTGGCGTCGGTCGAAGGCGCGCACGCGTCGGGTGATGCGCTGGATGTGCTGGGTGAGGGGTTCCGTCGCTCGCTCTTCCGTCACGCGGTCCATCGTGCGGGCTTTCCGGCAGGCGTCACAGAGCCGCAGGGCGTATTCCGGGTGAGCGATGTCGTACCCAGGTACTACGGTGGCGGCCATGAGCACCACGAACCCCGGGGCCTACGTCATCCGGTCGATACGTGCCGACGAGTGGCCCGCCGCTAAGGAGTTGCGGCTTGCCGCGCTGCGGGATCCGGTCGCGCCGCTGGCGTTTCTGGAGACCTACGAGCAGGCCGTGGCCCGGCCCGACTCCTTCTGGCAGGAGCGGGCCGCCGGGGCCTGTGAGGGGGCCGACGGGGCGCAGCAGATCATCGCCGAGGGCCCGGACGGCGGGTGGGTCGGGACGTTGACCGTGCTGGTCGAGGAGCCGGGGACGACCGACTGGGCCGGGTTTCCGGTGGAGCGGAAGCAGGGGCATGTGGTCGGTGTGTTCGTGCGGCCCGAGGAGCGGGGGAGCGGGCTGACCGATGTGCTCTTCGACGCCGGCCTGGAGTGGGCGTGGTCGCGGGGCGCGGAGCGGGTGCGGCTGATCGTGCACGAGGACAACGGGCGGGCGCAGCGGTTCTACCGGAAGGTGGGGTTCGTGCCGAGTGGGCTCTCGGTGCCGCTTGCCGGGCAGTCGGCGGAGTCCGAGTGGGAGTTCGTCATCGAGCGGCCGTGAGGGCGTGAGGGGGCCGGGCCGGTAACTGGTCGGCCTAGACCGGGAGTTCGTCGTGCGGCCAGCGGGAGCGGGCCTGTTCCCGGGACCGGAGCAGGGCCAGGGCCGGCATGCCCCGGTCCGCTCCGGTGGCCAGCAGCTCCGGCAGCTGGGGAAGCGGAGCCACGGCGGCGACGTCGTCCAGGACGAGCGTCAGTGGTGGGTCGAGGCGACCGGAGGATGACCGTTCGGCCATGCGCCGGCCGCGCTCGACCACGCTTGCGGCGAGGGCCGTCAGGAGTGGCATGGCGCCCGGGTTGGCTCGGGGGTCCTCGATGGATTCACCCACCACATAAAGCGTGCCCCCTTCATGCACGAAGGAATCCAAGGTGAGGGCATCAGTTCGGTTTGGAGTGCATGACTCCCGGATGTTGACCGTGGAGAGCGCCGAGAGGGCCCTGGTGGTCAACTCCTGGGCCATGTCACGGCGTTCGGGGTGGGCCGTGAGGGCGGCTTCGAGTTCGCCGGCCGCGCCCGGGGCCGCCTTCGGGTTCGTACGGAGGATGCGTACGGCGTCCTGGATCTGGCCGCCCTGGGACCAGCGGTGGACGTGGCGGACGGTGCGGCCGTCGATGGCCGCGGCGTGGAGGTAGCTGCGCAGGAGTGTTTCGGCGGTGTCGCTGACCGCCTGGTCGAGGCGGGAGGTGGGGCGGACCGGGGTCAGGAGTGCGGTGGCTCTGGAGACCGCGGTTTGTTTGTCCTCGCAGCCTGTGGTGGGGGACCAGTGGAGGCGGGCCGGGGTGTCGCAGAGGTGGGTGGGGTCGTAGAGGAGGACCGGGCCCAGTTTCGCGCGGGCGTCCTTCGTGTCCTGCCAGAGGGCCGGGTTCGACGTGACTACGAGGGTGGGGCCTTCCGCGTCGTGTACGGCCTGCGTTGCGGTTGTGTGGCGGCTTTCCCTCGGGGCTACGACAAGTCTGTCCCACGCCGGTTCGCCGAGTGCCCTGCCTGGGGTGTCCGTCGTCGGCAGGTGGGCATCGGACTGCCCCGTCGGCTGCGGCTGCGGCTGCCTCTGGGGCTGCGGCTCCGGTTCCGTTCTGGGGGCGGGTACGACGTGCGGTGCGGGGACCTCGTGCGCTATCGGTCCCGGTGCTTCCGCAGTCCCTGACTCTCCCGCGTCCTTCGCCTTTCCCACGCCCTCCGTCTTACCCACGCGCCGCCCCGCCCTGACCGCCCGCCACCGTGCCACTGTCCCCAGCACGAACACGGTCAGCACGATCAGGGCCATCAGCTGGCCGATGAAGAGCCCCCAGAACAGGCCGTACCCGGAGAGCTGGTCGCTCGGTGTCTCCGGCCACGCGCCCGGGATGTCGTGGGGCTGTGCGATCAGGGAGCGCATGGCCAGGGGCGTGTGGGCGAAGGTGACGCCGGAGGGCCAGGAGCCGTGCGCGAACAGGGCTGACAGGCCCGTGGCCGTCCAGACCAGCAGGGTCATGCCGAGGAGGAAGGCGAGTATGCCGATGAGCAGGCCGTCGGGGATGCCTCCCTGGCCGTCCCGGTGGTCCCCGTGCTCCCGGTGTGCCCGGCGGTCGTCCGGTCTCACGCTGCCTCCCAGCCCTAGGCCACCGTCGATTCGGAGTCGCCGAGGTGTTGTTCGACGAAGGCCGCCGCCCGTTCCTCCGCCTCCAGCTCGGCGGCGCGCAGGGCGTCGTCGGTCAGGTCGCGGTCGGCGGACGACTCCGTCATCGCGCGGTCGGTGAAGACCAGGGGGCGTTCCGTCTCGGTGACCAGGTGTTTGACCACCTGGACGTTGCCGTTGACGTCCCACACCGCGATGCCCGGGGTGAGGGACGGGATGATCTCCACGGCCCAGCGTGGCAGGCCGAGGACGCGGCCCGTCGCCCGAGCCTCGTCGGCCTTCTGGGCGTAGATCGTCCTGGTCGACGCCATCTTCAGGATCGCTGCGGCTTCCTTGGCCGCCGCGCCGTCCACGACGTCGGACAGGTGGTGGACGACGGCGACGAAGGACAGGCCCAGGCGCCGGCCGAACTTCAGCAGGCGCTGGAACAGCTGGGCCACGAAGGGGCTGTTGATGATGTGCCAGGCCTCCTCGACCAGGAAGATGCGCTTCTTCCGGTCGGGGCGGATCCAGGTGTGCTCCAGCCATACGCCCACGATCGCCATCAGGATCGGCATGGCGATCGAGTTGCGGTCGATGTGGGACAAATCGAACACAATGAGCGGCGCGTCAAGGTCGATGCCGACCGTCGTGGGGCCGTCGAACATGCCGCGCAGGTCACCGTCGACCAGTCGGTCCAGTACCAGCGCCACGTCCAGGCCCCACGCCCGTACGTCGTCTATGGCGACGTTCATCGCCTCGGCCGACTCCGGCTCGGGGTGCCGTAGCTGTTCGACGATGTCGGTGAGGACGGGCTGGCGGTCGAGGATGGTCTCGTTGACGTAGGCGTGGGCGACCTTGAGGGCGAAGCCCGAGCGTTCGTCGAGGCCGTGGCCCATCGCGACCTCGATGATCGTCCGGAGCAGGGCGAGCTGGCCCGTCGTCGTGATCGCGGGGTCGAGCGGGTTGAGGCGGATCCCCATGTCCAGGGCCGCCATCGGGTCCAGGCGGATGGGAGTTATTCCCAGCTCCTGCGCGATGAGGTTCCACTCGCCGACGCCGTCCTCGCCCTGGGCGTCCAGGACGACGACCTGGCGGTCGCGGAAGCGCAGCTGGCGCAGGACGTACGTCTTCTCCAGCGCGGACTTGCCGTTTCCCGACTCGCCGAGGACCAGCCAGTGCGGGGCGGGGAGCTGCTGGCCGTACAGCTGGAAGGGGTCGTAGATGTAGCCCTTTCCGGAATACACCTCGCGGCCGATGATCACCCCCGAGTCACCGAGACCCGGCGCGGCGGTCGGGAGGTAGACCGCCTGGGCCTGGCCCGTCGACGTGCGCACCGGAAGCCGGGTCGTCTCGACCTTTCCGAAGAGGAAGGACGTGAAGGCGTCGGTGAGGACGGACAGCGGGTCCCGCATCAGGTCCTACCTCCGAATGCCGGTGGCGAAGGGGAGCGTGTTGACGAATGCCCGGTGATGCTCGCGGTCGCACCACTCCAGCTTCAGATACGACTTTCCGGCCGACGCCCGGATGGTCCGCTTGTCGCGGGCCAGGGCCTCGGGGGAGCGGGAGGAGACGGTGATGTAGCCGACCAGGTTGACGCCGGCGGCGCCGCTCGCGAGGTCTTCTCCTCGCTGGTCGAGACGGTTGTGGGCGGCGATGTCGCGGGGGTCGACGGTCCGGTTCATCTTGGCGGCGCGGCTGGCCTCCGCCTCGTCGTTGGTCTTCTCGGTCAGCATGCGCTCGATGGCGACCTCGGTGGGTTCGAGGTCCATCGTGACGGCGACCGTGCGGATGACGTCCGGGGTGTGGACCAGGAGCGGTGCCAGGAAGTTGACGCCGACCGGGGTCATCGGCCACTCCTTCACCCAGGCGGTGGCGTGGCACCAGGGGGCGCGGGTGGAGGACTCCCGGGTCTTGGCCTGGAGGAAGGTGGGCTCCATGGCGTCCAGCTCGGCCGGCCAGGCGTTGCGCTTCGTCATCGCCTGGATGTGGTCGATCGGGTGGTCCGGGTCGTACATGGAGTGGATGAGGGACGCCAGACGGCCCTGACCGAGGGGCTGCCGGACGCGGATGTCGGCCTCCTGGAGGCGCGAGCAGATGTCGGTCAGCTCGCGGGCCATGACGACCGCGAGGCCCGCGTCCCGGTCGACCTTGCCGCCGTGCGGACGGGCCGCGCGGGCCATCGCCTGGGCCTCGGCGGCCAGTTCGCGGGTGAAGTGCATGCAGGCGACGAGGTACGCGCGGTGCTGCTCGCTGCTCGTCGACACCATCGACTGGAGTTGGTCGTACGACTGCTGCAGCCAGCCGAGGGCCCGCTCGTCGCCTCGTTGGGCGACGTCCTTGGCGTGGGCGTCGGGGTCGGCGGGGAGGGTGCGGGCGAGCATCTGGAGGCGGGTGACGAAGCCGTCGCCGTTGGCGACATGCTTCAGCAGGGTGCCGAAGCGGTCGACGAGGGCTTCCTGGTCCTCGGAGTCGCGCAGGCCCACGCCGGGGCCCTCGATCTCGATCGCGGCCGTGACGGTGCGCCGGTCCGCGTGCAGGAGTACGGCGATCTCGTCGGGCCCGAAGGGCGCGGCCAGCCAGGTGATGCGGCCGATGCCGGGCGGCGGGCCGACCTCGACCTCGCGCCCGTCGAGGTGGGTGCCTGCCTCGACGGCGCCGGAGCGGTAGGCCGTGCCCTGGCGGAGGGTGCGCTTGTAGCTGCGGTTGATCTCGAACCACTTGTAGAAGGTCCGGTGCTTGTACGGCACGTAGACCGCCGCCAGCGCGAGCAGCGGGAAGCCCATCAGCAGCACGATGCGCAGCGACAGGACGGGGACGAGGAGCCCGCACATCATGCCGAGGAACGCGCCCCCGATGATCAACGTGATCTCGCCGGTCTCGCGGTTGCGGCCGACGATCGCGTTCGGCCGGGCGCGGCCGATCAGATATGAACGGCGGGGCGTGACTGCGTGGGACACGTGGGACTCGGTCGTCAACGCCCGTCACCTCCTGAACGGTTGCTGTTGCGGGTGTTGCTGGCGTGGGGGGTGTTCACCGGGCTGCCCGAGCGGGGTGCGGGTGCGGCGGAGGGGACAGATCCGCCGCCCCCGTTCGAGGAGCGCGAGCTGTGTGCGGCGACGCCGCCGGAGGCGGGGTTGGACGGGCGGGCGCCCGAGCCGGACTGGCCGCCGCCCTGGTTGTCCGCGCGGGAGCTGTGGGTCTTGATGCCCTGGGCGACGAGGGTCGCCGGGGAGCTGATGACGGCGGCGGCCTTGCCTTCGGCGCCGCGCATGATGCGGTTGTTGCGGGAGCCGGCGAGCTCGTCGCCGAAGCCGGGCACGAAGCGGTAGATCATCGCGCTCGCGAAGATGGCGAGCAGGATGATGGCCAGGCCGGAGACCACGGCCGAGAAGGCGTTCGGGCCGTCGTCGGCGGACAGGGCGCCGGCCAGGCCGAGCACTATGACGATGACCGGCTTCACGAGGATGACGGCGATCATGATGCCCGCCCAGCGGCGGACGTGGCCCCACAGGTTCTTGTCGACCAGGCCCGCGTAGACGACGGTGCCGAGGAGGGCGCCGACGTAGAGCAGGGCGGCGCGGATGACGAGCTCCAGCCAGAGGACGCCGGCGGCGAGGATGGAGACCAGGGACACCACGATCAGCATGATCGGGCCGCCGCCGATGTCCTCGCCCTTCTCCAGGGCGCCGGAGAAGGTGCCGAAGAAGGTGTCCGTCTGGTCGCCCGTCGTTTTCGCGAGGACGTCGGTGATGCCGTCGGTGGCCGATACGACCGTGTAGAGGATCAGCGGCGTGAACGCCGACGCCAGCACCGTCAGCCAGAGGAAGCCGATCGCCTCCGAGATGGCGGTGCTGAGGGGGACGCCTCGGACGGCTCGCTTGGCGACCGCCAGGAGCCAGAGGAGGAGGGTCAGGACGGTCGACGCCGCGAAGACGACGGCGTACTGCTGGAGGAACTTCTCGTTCGTGAAGTCGACGTTGGCGGTCTCCTTCACGGCCTCGCTGAGCTTGTTGACGGTCCAGGCGGCGGCTTCGGCGCAGCCCTTGGCGAGGGAGGAGAGGGGGTCGAGGGTGGAGGTGGGGTCGGTCAGGGAGGGGGTGCCGCCCCCTCCGCCCGAGTCGCTTCCTTGCTCGCAGTACTTTTTGGCGGGACCCGCGATGAGGGAGCATGCGTCGTCGCTCGGTGAGGGCGTGGGAGCTGCGGCAGCGCGGGATGCCAGCAGTACGGCGGTGGCTTGTACAGCGACGACCAGGCCGGTGAACTTGAGCGCGCGGTGATGGCTACCGGGCATAGGTGAACCCTCCGAACTCCTGGACCGCCTTGCTGATCTCATCGGACCCGGAAATGGGGTTGTCTCCGGTGACGGGGGTCGGGCCGGTCTTCTGAGTGGTCTCGAGGACCTTCCAGTCGCCACCGCTCCAGTTCAGCTTCATCGTCACGGTGAACCAGGTACTGGTCACGGGGTTGGTCGAGTCGTCACCAGCGAGCCCGAACAGGCCATTGCACCAGACCTCGACCGTGGCAGCGTTGCTGCCGAAAGAGGTGACCTTGGTGCCGGCCGGCAGCGTGCGATTGACGAACGTCTTGCCCGCGGGAGCACTGCCGTCTTCATTGAGGCCGATTCTCTTCAGGAGTCCAGCGGAGTAGTCCTTGTCGAAACCGGACTGGAGCTGCGCAACCGAGGTGGGGGCGGCGACGGTCTGCACGATCTCGTGCCGCCTGGACACGCTGAACATGCCGTCAGAGCCCAGCGCAGCGGCATAGTTCGCCGCCGCGCTCTGCGCCCCCTGCTCATCCCGCGCGAACCCCCCTGGAATCCCCGCGGCCTTCCCGTCCACGGGGCGGGCCCCGCTGGCGGCTGTGGACGAGGAATTCGGCTGGTTCTCGTCGCCGGAGGTGGAAGGGGAGTCTTCGCCTCCACGGTTCGCGAAGGCGATCGCTGCGATGAGGAGGACGACCACGCCGACCACGGTGACCAGGCTCCGGGACGACGAGCGGCCACCCCGCCGCGCGCCCCCGTACACGTCACCGCCGCCTTCGGGCAGTCGGGTGCGGGTCTGACCCGTGCCTCCGTAACCGCCGGAGGACTCCCGCTCGTCTCCGAGACTCATGCCGCGTACGCCCCCTCGACGTCGGACAAAAACACGTAGGAGTACGACGGTAGCCGTGCTGGTTCCCGCATGGGCGCGGTGTGGTGACTCGACATCAGGGAAACGCAACCTCAGCCGGTGGGCACGACGGGTGGGTGGGGGACGAGGGGGGCCGGGCGTGCCCGGAGCGGACGGGCGGGGACGGAGTCGCCTAGACGGCCATGCCGTACACGATGGTGAACAGCGTGCCCAGTGAGCCGATGATGAAGACCCCCGTCAGGCCGGCGATGATCAGCCCCTTGCCCTGCTCGGCGCTGAACGTGTCGCGCAGCGCCGTGGCGCCGATGCGCTGTTTGGCGGCGCCCCAGATGGCGATACCGAGGCAGAGCAGGATGGCGACCGCCATCACGACCTCGATCATCACCTTCGCCTCGTTGCCCAGGCTGCCGAAGGGACCCCAGTCCGGAGCGATCCCGCCGATGATCGTGTTGATGTCGCCCTTATCGGCCGCAAAGAGCATGTAAGTCACCGCCCCTGTTGGGTAGTTCCGCAGTCCCCTGCGGTGCGCAGAGGTCAGGCCTCATTCTCGCCGACATTGTCGCCGTCGTATGTCGACTTGGCGTCATTGATGGGCGGGATTCGTACGAATAGCTCGTACGGTCACTCTGTGTATCACGGCAGGTCACGCCGGGCAACGAGGCCTGAGCGGAACCTGTGGTGTGGTTGCGTCGTTGGGCCTCTTCACGCCGGGTGCCGTTTCTGACGGCCGGTCGGGTGAGTCCGTCGAGTGGCTGGTCGTGCCGGTGTTCTGCGGGTGAAGGGTATCCCGGCGTGCGGACGGGGCGCGGCTGGTGGGGTGCGGGCCGCAGTTCTCCATGCGCCGGTAGGGTCGGCGACTTGCCGGGGCGGAAACTGGTGACGGAGAGTCAGGGCTGTTCTGTGGGAGAGCTCGGCAGCGGATCGGCCACGAAGGTCCCCAGTCCGACTTCGCCGCGCGTCCAGCCCTGTTCCCGTACATGCCGCATGGCCTTCGCCGCGGTCGCGTTCACCACGCCGAATTCCTGGGCGACTTCCAGGGTGGAAGGTACGCGGCTGCCCGGCGGGTATGTGCCGTCTTCGATGCGTCGGATGATCTCCGCTGCGATCTGCCGCCATAGCGGGCGCGTGCGATCAAGCTCCATGAGGTTCAGCGTGGGTGACCATGGCAATCCATGCATCCGTGGTTATCTGCGGTTATCTACGGGTAAGGTGGCCTTCGAAGACAGATCGGCCCCGTCGGGAAGCGGCTACTTCCTCGCCGGGGCCTGAGCCGACTGAACAGGAGTCGACCTATGCGCAGCCTACTGGCCGCGATCCTCAGCCTCTTCCTGCCCGGACGCGGAGCGCACCGCGCCGACCCGGCGCCGTCCCGCACCTCCTGTCCGCCCCCTGCCGCGCACAGGCCCACGCCCGCACGCCGGTCATGGCTGTACGTGGCCGACGTCATCGCAGCCGACGGCCAGCCCCTGGTCCGGCCGTACGTCGTCGTCTGGGAGCGCGAGCGTGACGATCGTGAGCGGTGGCGTCTTCAGCGGCAGCGGCGCCGGGCGGCGGATCTTGCGGCCCGGGGCCAGGACTGCTTCCCGTGGGAGGCGGCCGTATGAGCGGCACGTGGCGCCCCCGCAGCCTGGGTGTCGACCCGGCCACCGGCAAGGAGGCGTTTGTCGTCGCGCGCCCCGGTGGCTTTCTTGAGGCGCTGGCCGACAAGCATGCCCTGGAGGCCGCAGCCGTCCTGGTGGCGGTCGTCGGGGCAGTGCTGGAGGCGGGGGAGGTGTCGGAGACCGAACTCGCCGCCTTCGTATCGCCGTTGCACGCGGCGCTGGAGGAATGCGTCGGCATGATGGCGGGGGACACCGTGTGGGACGGAGGTGTGGCGGACGAGGGGGGATGGCGGACCCGTGGCCGCGCTCGCCCGTCGACGAGCCCAGGCTCAGCCGGTCCGTGAGTCGGCCCCGCCCGGAGCGCGTTCCGCGCGCTCCGGGCCGCCGGGGGCGCGCCCGTCCGGCTGGCTGTGGGGCGTTGCGGCTGGTCAGCGGGGCTTCAAGCCGTGCAGCAAGTGGTGGACCAGGCCCTCCACGCCCGCCAGGGCGGCCTCCGGCGTCAGCCAGCCGGCGGAGATGAAGGCGGACATGCCGTGGAGGGCGGCGCCGGTGACGAGATTGAGCTCCTCTACGTCGCCGTCGATGATCTCGCCCCTCCGCTGGGCGTCCGCGAGGACCTGTACGAGGCTCCCCACCGTCTCCTCGACCGCGGCGGCCATCTGCTCCGAGGCGTCCGGCTCGTGCTTGCGGGCGTACATGAGCTCCAGGAGCGCGGCGTTGTCGACGGCGAAGCCGAGGTAGGCCCGGCCGAGGGAGGTGAGGCGCGGCTCCAGGGGGAGCGCGGGGTCGTCGGCCGCGCTCAGGGACTGGGCGAGCCGCTCGTATCCGGCCAGGGCCAGGGCGTTGAGCAGGGTCTGCTTGTCCTTGAAATGCCGGCCGGGGGCGGCGTGGCTGACGCCGACCTCGCGGGCCAGTTCGCGGAGCGAGAGGGCGGCGGTGCCTTTCTCACGCAGGGTGCGTTCCGCCGCGGCGAGCAGGGCGGCGCGCAGGTCTCCGTGGTGGTAGGGGCGGCTCTCGGGCATGAACACCATCGTAGCTTGATGTTGGCGGTGTCATCTTTGTTGGCGTCGACATCATTGTTGTCATTGACATCATTGTTGGCGGCGCCTACATTCGAAGCATCCGCCGCGAAGGAGATGACCAAGATGGCCAAACAGACTTGGGACGCTACGAGCCTCCCCGACCTCGCCGGTCGCACCGCCGTCGTCACCGGCGCCAACAGCGGGATCGGGCTTCGGGCCGCTGACGCGCTGGCGCGAGCGGGGGCGCATGTCGTGTTCGCCGTGCGGGATCCGGAGCGGGGGCGGGCGGCGGCCGCGACGGTGAACGGCAGCACGGAGGTGCGGCGCCTGGATCTGGCGGATCTGTCGTCCGTGCGGGAGTTCGCGGAGGCGTGGCAGGGGCGGCCGCTGGACCTGCTGATCAACAACGCCGGCGTGATGATGGTGCCGGAGCAGCGGACGGCGGACGGCTTCGAGATGCAGTTCGGCACCAACCATCTGGGCCACTTCGCGCTGACGAACCTGCTTCTGCCGTATGTCACCGACCGGGTCGTGACGCTGTCGTCCGGTGCGCACCGCTGGTTCGGCGCGCGGATCCGTTTCGAGGACCTGAACTGGACGTCCGGCTACGACCCGAACCGCGCGTACGCCCAGTCGAAGCTGGCGAACCTTCTCTTCACGCTGGAACTGCAGCGCCGCCTGACGGAGTCCGGCTCCCCGGTCCGCGCCCTGGCCGCACACCCCGGCTATGCCGCCACCAACCTGCAGAGCCATGCGGGCAGTGCGGTCAAGCGGGGGATCATGCAGATCGGCAACAGGGTCTTCGCCCAGGACGACAGGGCGGGTGCGCTGCCGACGCTGTACGCCGCGACGCAGGAACTGCCCGGCGCGAGTTACGTCGGACCCGACGGGTTCGGAGAGCTGCGGGGTGCGCCGACGCTGGTGGGGCGGACGACGGCGGCTAGCGATGCGGCGGTGGCGCGGCGGCTCTGGACGGTCTCGGAGGAACTGACGGGGGTGAGCTGGCCGTTGGGGAAGGTCGAGGCCGAGGCCGAGGGCGTGGCGGGGGCCGAGCGTTAGGGCGCTCGGCCGTCACCAGGGTGCGACCTGAGCCGGATCCTTGAGCCGGATCGGAGGGTCTATGACTCCGGCTGGGTCACCGTCAGCGCCCAGCGGATGTTGTCCGCCGAAGCGTCGACGCCGATCGTGAAGGACCCGAAACGCACCACGCCGGGATCCATGGTCACGGATCCCACCCCGGCGCCCTCGGCCGGACAGTCGACCGTGAACGCGGCGACCTCCGTCTCCTGCGACATCGTCACCCGCACATCGCCGCCGCCCTCGCACGCTACCGTGAGCACGGTCGGCAGCTTCTCCCACGCGCCGCCGGACGCGACTCCGCCGTCTCCCGTGTGCTCCGGCACCCACACCAGACCCTCCGGTCCGGGATGGGGCAGCAGGACATCGGTCGACGCGGCGGAGGGCGCCGCCGCCAGGCCGGTCAGTGCGCAGGCCGCCAATGCCGTCGTGGTCAGGGCACGGCTGGTTCGTGTCACGTTGGTTCCCCCTGAAGATGCTTTGGTCGCTGAAGGTGCATGGGCCGTCGGTCAGTTGATCGGCCGGTTGGTCGGTCGCGGCACAGTCTGCCGCGACGGATGACCTTGTGCCTGAGTACGCGTACTCAGGGGTAGGCCGTAGCCGGAGGTGGTCGCTCGATGTCCATGCCGAGCCTGCTCGGGGTGTTCGCCCACCCGGACGACGAGTCGTTGTTCTCGGGGGGAGTCCTCGCCCGGCACGCGGCCGCGGGCGCCCGTACCGCCGTCGTGACGGCAACCTGGACCCCGGGCACGCGACGCGGTGCCGAACTCGCCGAGGCCTTGCGGATCCTCGGTGCCGGTGAGCCCCGGATGCTTGGTTACGCCGACGCCAAGGTGCCGCACTCCGCTCCCGGCAGCCCGCGGCTGTGTGATGCGCCGCTGGACGAGTCGGTGGGGCGGCTGGTCGCTCACCTGCGGCAGTTCCGCCCGGAGATCGTGATCACCCACGATGCCTACGGCGGCGTGACCGGCCATCCGGACCATGTGCACACCCACCGTGTGACCACGCTCGCGGTCCACGCCGCCGGGCTCGAACGGCTCTACCCGGACGCCGGTGCCCCCTGGCAGCCGAGCGCCCTCTACCTGGCCACGCACCCGCACTCGGCGCTCGACGCCCTGGAAGGGCTGGCCCGTGCGGGCAAGGGCATGAAGACCGTTCCGGACGAGCGGATCACCGCGACGGTGGATGTGCGCCCCTGGCTGGAGCAGAAGTGGACAGCCGTACTGGCCCATCGCACCGAGGTGGAGCGAGGGGCGGTGCCGGGGTTGCTCGCCGGGTTCCCGGCGGACGTACGGGAGCGGGTCCTGGCGACGGAGTGGTACATCCGGCAGGATCCGGTCTCCTCCGTGCCGCCGCAGACGGAGCTGACGGTGTGAGCGAGTGAGCTTCAGCCGCTGTGTGAGTCGACTTGCATGTCTCCTCGCTGACTGCTGACCCTTTTCTCACCTTCGTGCGGGAGGGTGGGCTCCGATGAAGCGCCCCTCCCGTTCCGCCCTGCACGCCGTCGCCGTGCTGTTCGCCGTCGCCTCCGTCACCTCTGCCTCCACTGCGGCCGCCGACGACGGCTCGGGTCCCTTCGGCGTCACCGCCGTCGCCGCGGCCACTGCGCGGACCGCACGTGTCGGGTCCCTGTTCGCGGGCGGCCGGCGCTTCTGTACCGCCTCAGTCGTGCACAGCCCGCGGCACGACCTCGTGGTCACCGCGGCGCACTGCCTGGACGGAAGGGCGGAGGACGTCGTGTTCGTGCCGGGGTACCGGGACGGCAGGGCGCCGTACGGGGCGTGGCGGCTCGGGAGGCGGTTTCTGCCGGACGGGTGGGTGAAGGGGCGGGACGAGGACAGTGACGTGGCGTTCGCGGTGGTGGCGGATCGGGGTGGGGAGGGAGTCGCGGGTGAGGGGGTCGAGGACGTCGTCGGCGGCAATCGGTTCGTCGCCGGGATGGCCACCGGGGCCACGGCGGTGACCGTGACCGGGTACCCCAACGCCCGTCGGGCGCCGGTCGGTTGCACCAACAAGCCGACGCCGCACAGCCGTCTCCAGCAGCGCGTCGAGTGCCCGGGCTTCAGCGGCGGGACCAGCGGCAGTCCCTGGGTCAACGGGGACGGGGAGCTCGTGGGCGTGCTCGGCGGGCACGAGGGGGGCGGGGCGACGGCGGACGTGTCGTTCAGTGTGGTGTTCGGGGCGGAGGCGGCGGCGCTGTATCGGGAAGCGGAACGGGGGGAACGGGGGTAACGGAGGGAACGGGGTTCCCCGGCGAACTGATCTCTGTGGCAAGGTCAGTTGGGTGGACGCACTGAAGGATCGGGACCCGGCGCACATAGGCGCGCACACGCTGCTCGCCCGGCTCGGGGCGGGCGGGATGGGGCAGGTCTATCTCGGTCGGTCGCCGGGTGGGCGGCTGGTCGCGATCAAGGTGATCCGGGAGGAGATCACCGACCATCCGGAGGCGTTGGCGCGGTTCCGGCGGGAGGTCGAGACCGTGTGGGCCGTGCGGAGTGCGTATACGGCCAACCTGATTGACGCGTCGCTGGATTCGGCGCCGTACTGGCTGGCTACCGAGTATGTGGCGGGGCCGACTTTGAGTGGGGCGGTGGGGGAGCGGGGGGCGTTGCCCGCCGAGACGTGCCGTGGGCTGTTCGCCGCTCTCGCCGAAGGCCTCGCGGCGGTGCATGCGCACGGCGTCACGCATCGCGACCTCAAGCCGCAGAACGTGATCCTCGCCGCGCAGGGGCCGCAGCTCATCGACTTCGGGATCGCGCGCGGCGCAGGTCAGACGGCGCTCACGGAGGCCGGGTTCGCGCCGGGTACACCTGGGTTCACCGCGCCCGAGGTGCTGCTGCGCAACGAGGTCGGGCCGGCGGCGGACGTGTTCGCACTGGGGGCGACGCTCGCGTATGCGGCAACAGGGCGGCCGCCGTTCGGTATGGGGGAGCCGGCGGGGGTCAGCTACCGGGCCGTGCACGAGCCCATCGATCTCGGGGGTGTGGAGCCCGAGTTGGCGGCTCTCATCGAGCTGTGCGTGGCCAAGGATCCGGCGGCGCGACCGGGGCTCCACGAGGTGATCGCGCGGTGCGGGGTACGGACGGCGCTCGTTGAGGACCCGCTCTACGCGGGGCTCGCCCGGCTGGTGGAGACGGTGCCGCAGACGCCGGCGCCCCGGCAGGCGGGGGCCGCGATGGCGACGCCTCCGGCGCATCCGCCGTTGGGGGCACATGAACTTCCCACGGCCGGGTCGGTGTATGGGTATACGCCCACTCAGGTGAGTCGGCCGGCGCAGGTTGCGCGACGTCGTCGTTCCGGACCTTGGATGGTTGCCGGAGCTGTGGGGCTCGCCATAGGAGTGGGAGCGGCCACCGCATTGGTGCTCCTGCCTGGAAACGGCGGGAGCCAGGAGAAGGAGGCGAGTGGGGCGGCTACGCCGGGAGTCACGTCGACGCCCCCCACGACTTCGGCGAGGGATCAGACAAAGGTCAAAGCACCGGCGTATGTCGAGCAGACGAACCCGTCACGCGACTTCTGGACCGCGGATGAGAACTCGCAGTACGGGGAGGGAGCGTGCCAGCTTCCGGCCGAGGAGCGTAACGAGTACTTCCAGTTCTCTGTCGCGGCCGCCGATTCCGAAGCGCCGTACACGTCCGGCAAGGGCCGGATCACCCTGCGGCTGAAGTACGCAGCCCCGAAGGCTGGTGAGTCGTACTACGTCTCAGTCGCGGTGAAGCCGCCGCACGAGATCGACCCGGATACGGGCAAACCCTACGAGGGAGGACTCCAGCAGAACCTGGACCTCGGGTACACGAGCAAGCCCATCGATCTGTACGAGCGCTACCGCACGGACCCGGACAACACCGGGGTGGAGCTGACGTATCCCGACGACTTCCAGAAGATCGTGAACGGCAAGCGGTACGACAACGCCATCCCCGTGGAGAACGACCCGGGCGACTGGACCGTCCTCTTCCTTCACACCACCGGACCGAAGCAGTACGCAAGCATCGCCTGCCACGGCTTCACGGTGAAATAGCGCCACTCTCACCGGAAATGGCCTTGAACAGCAGCGATATGGGGGAGGGTTGAGCCGTGCGAAAAGTATGGGTGGCCGGTGGTGTCGCGGTCGCGCTCGGCGTGAGCTTCGTGATGCTGCTCGTCGTCGGGGTGTACATCGTTGCCGGGAACCTCGTGAACGGGGTCGGCAAGGGCAGTGTCGGGCTGGCCAAGGGGTCCGTGCCCGGTGCGTACAAGACGCTCGTGCAGAAGTGGGGCAACCTGTGCCCCGCCCTCAACCCGGCCCTGCTCGCCGCCCAGCTGTACCAGGAGAGCGGCTGGGATCCGGACGTCGTGAGCCACGCCGACGCCCGCGGCATCGCCCAGTTCATCCCGAGCACCTGGGCCACGCACGGTGTGGACGGAGACGGCGATGGTGACCGCGACATCTGGGACCCGAATGACGCGATTCCGTCGGCCGCGTCGTACGACTGCGAACTCGCCAAGTACGTCAAGGACGTGCCCGGCGACACCACGGACAACATGCTCGCCGCCTACAACGCGGGCGCGTACCGCGTCATAAAGGCGGGCGGGGTTCCGGCCATCACCGAGACCCAGAACTACGTCACGAGGATCCGCAGCCTGGAGAAGAGCTTCGCGGCGCCCACGACCCGCGTCGACCCCTCCAAGCAGGCCGCCGGCGCCATCTACTACGCCCAGAAGAAGCTCGGCACGCTCTACCTCTGGGGCGGTGACGGTACTGCCGCCGACGATGGGCGGTTCGACTGTTCGGGGTTGACGAAGGCCGCGTACGACAGTGTCGGGATCTCGCTGCCGCGGGTCGCGAACGATCAGTACAACGCGGGGCCGCATCCGGACAGGGACGAGTTGCTGCCCGGGGATCTGGTGTTCTTCTCGGACGACCTCACCAACTCCCGGGCGATCCGGCATGTCGGGATTTATGTGGGTGGCGGGTACATGATCGACGCGCCGAGAACGGGTGCTGTGATCCGGTTCGACCCGATCGACACCCCGGACTACTTCGGGGCCACCCGGGTGACCGAAGATGGCGCGAAAGCGCTGCCCACGACGGTGTAGACGGAGCGTGAACCCACCCCCTGAGCTGCGGCGATGGGTCTCTCTTCGATAACGTCTGCGTGATCATTCAGTGGAGTGTGGAACGTATCAACAGGGGCCGTGCGTTCCTGGTGTCGTAGCCGGATTCACAACCACGGGGGTGGGCGGAACGGCGTACGCAAGTTGCGCCGAGTTAAGAGACGACGAAGGGGCCGCGGCATCATGGCTGGACTCGCAGAATCCGGGTCGAACCCCGACGTCGACCTGCTCTTCGACATCAATGGCCTGGCCAAGGACGCCCCGCACTGGTTCGACCGGGTCATGGAGTACGTCGGTGAGTACGGGATGGTGCTCGCCATGGTGCTGCTGGTCGTGTGGTGCTGGTGGTCCGTGCGGCGTCGGGGCGACGAGGACGCCGCCTCGTCCGTGGCCGCGCTCGTGTGGGCGCCGGTGGCCGCCGGGATCGCGGTCCTGGTGAACGTGCCGATCCGGGGGTTCGTCGAGCGGCCCAGGCCGTTCCTCGATCACCAGGGGCTCGAAGTCCTGGTGCCCGGCAAGACCGACTACTCGTTCGTGAGTGACCACGCGACGATCGCCATGGCCCTGGGGGTCGGGCTGTTCGTCGCCAACCGGAAGTTCGGCCTGGTCGGGATCGGGCTCGCACTTCTCGAAGGCTTCTGCCGGGTCTACATGGGCGTGCACTATCCGACCGACGTCGTCGGCGGGTTCGCGCTCGGTACCGCCGTCGCCCTGCTGCTGTCGCCGCCGGCCATGGCGCTGCTGACGCCCGTGATGTCCGCCATCGAGCGGTCGCCCAGGGGTGGGTGGCTGATCAGGGCGCGGGGCGCCTCCCAGGCGGGTGGGCAGGAGGCCGTGATTCCGGGGGCTCGGAAAGAGGCCGCGGGGGCCGAGGAGCGGGACCTCGCGGCCTGAGCGCTCCGCTGGTGGGGCCGCGATGTGTCGCGAGTGCCGCAGCCGACCCAGCTCGACCTGCTCAGCCGCGACCGCAGGGCTACCTGGCTACCGGGCTACAGCGCCTGCGGGTACGTGAAGAAGCCCTCCGGGTCGTACTGCTTCTTCAGCTTCGCCAGGCGCGTCGCCGCGTCCCCGTAGTACGCCTTGCGCCAGTTCTTCAGGGTCGGGTCGGTGTAGTTCTGGTACGCGGCGCCCGAGGCGTACGGGCGCATCGCGTTGTGGGCCGACGTCAGCCAGGACTGGGCCGTGGCGCCCGACGTGCCGGCCCGCCAGGAGGCGATGTACTGGGCCAGCATGCGGGAGCGGCGGTGTACGAAGGCCGTCGCGGTGGGGGAGACGCGGTTGACGGCTCCGCCGAGGGCCGTCAGGGCGACGCTGCCGGAGCCGCCGCGGACCGACTGGATCTGCTTCAGCAGCGTCTGGATGCCCGCCGGTGAGAGCGAACGGTCGAAGAAGTCCGACTTCGCGGTGTACGTCTCGCGGCTCAGCGCGCCCTGTGGGGAGCGGCCCGGGGTGGAGCCGGGGAGGTGGCACTGCGCGTCCGAGGTGAACGACGAGCAGCCGGCGTACAGCTCCATCGACTCCTCGTACGAGCGGCGCTTGATCGACACGCTCCTCGCGGGGCCGGGGCCGCCGGGGCCGTCGGCCAGGCGGTCCACCGCGTTCTTGAGTTCGTTGTAGGTGCCCAGCGAGAACGCCGCGACGGTGATGGTCGGGGTGCCGCCCGCGTGGTTGGAGATGCTCAGCGCCGACCAGATCTCGTCGGGCTGGGCCGGGCCCCATGCCTGCCAGGCCCTGATCAGCGCGGCCGCCTTCGACCAGGGCCAGGACATGTACGCCGTGACGGCCTGGGGGGCGGGGTGGGTCTTGAAGTGGAGTTCTGTTACGACGCCGAAGTTGCCGTTGCCCGCGCCGCGCAGGGCCCAGAAGAGGTCCTTGTGGGTGCCGGCGTCGGCGGTGAGCTGCTTGCCGTCGGCGGTGATCAGGGTGGCCTGGGTGAGGCTGTCGCAGGTCAGGCCGTAGGCACGGGAGGTGACACCGTGGCCACCGCCGAGGGTGAGGCCGGAGACGCCGACGCTGGGGCAGGAGCCGGCGGGGATGGTGACGCCCTTGGCGGCGAGGGCTCGGTAGACGTCGATGAGCTTGGAGCCCGCGCCGACCACCGCGGTGTTGCCGGCGGCTCGGATGCGGTTGAGCTTGGAGACGTCGATGATCAGGCGGTTGTTGCCGGAGGACCAGCCGGCGTAGGAGTGGCCGCCGTTACGGATGGCGACGTGGAGGTTGTGGGCCCGGGCGTAGGCGAGGGTGGTGCGGATGTCGTCGGGGTGGGCGACGTAGGCGACCGCGGCGGGCTTCAGGGTGTCGAAGCGGGTGTTGTAGAGCAGGTGGGCCGATTTCCAGTCGGCGTCGCCCGGGTGGATGAGCCGGCCGTCGAGGTCTTTGGCCAGGGCGGTCCAGTTGGCGGGGGCGGAGGCGGCGGCGGTCCTGGTGGTGGTTCGGGTGCGGGCGGCTGTGTCGGTGGCCGTGCCCGAGGTGGTGTCCGTGCTGCCGTTGCAGGCGGTTGCCGTCAGGGCGGTGAGGGCTGCCGCGGTGCCGCCGATGAAGGTACGCCGTTCCATTTCGCCTCCTGGGGGGGGTCGTGGAACGAGACGGGGTGGTGGGGGTCGGGGTTCCATGTGGTGGTGGTCCTCCGGGGCGGGGCTCGCGGATTTCGCCCCCGCCGCCCCTACCCGTCCCATCCCTTGAAGGGGCTCTGCCCCTTCCACCCCGCCAGGGGGCTCCGCCCCCTGGACCCCCATCGGCCTGCGGCCTCGTCCTCAAACGCCGGACGGGCTGAAAGGCCTATGGACCCCCGCTTCGGCCTGCGGTCTCGTCCTCAAACGCCGGACGGGCTGGAATGCGGCCCCTAAACCCCGCCATGCCCTTCCGCGTCCGCCCGCGCCAGGCTGCGCGCCCGTCTCGCCGGGCCCCGCCAGCCGCAGGTGCAGTGGGCCGTGCAGAAGCGGCCCTTGTCCACGGTTGTCGTGCGGTGTTCCGCGGAGTCGTCGGATTGTGCGGGGGAGGTTGGTCCGTCCTGCTGCGCCACGACGGCAACGTTACCCAAGGCAAGTAAGCGCAACGCCTCCGGCGTGCGTGACGGGGGCACCTACTCGTCGTTAACCGGAACGACAGGGGGCCCGTGACGGACGTACCGGCTGGGGGTAGGCAGGCGATGACGGAGCGGCAGCAGCACAGGCGGAGGCGTGTGGCGGGCGTCGCGGCTGGGGTCCTGTGCGTGTGTGTGGCGGGCAGTGGGTGTGTGGCGGGCAGTGGTGCCGCTGTCGGGGACGGGCGCGAGGGCGATGCCGTGGTGATCGTGCGGCGTGCCGCCGACGCGCTGGTCGAGGCCCGGAGTTCCAAGGCCCGGACGTCCATGGAGATGGCCACCGGGGGGACCCGGGTCACCATCCGGGGCGAGGGTGTCTACGACTTCCGTCACCAGCGGGGGCGGCTGAAGGTGCTGTTGCCGCAGGATCCCGCGGGGGCTGTCGCGCAGCGGCCCATCATGGAGCTGCTCGCTCCGGGGGCACTGTTCATGAAGAACCGTGGTGCCGGTGTGCCCGCCGACAAGTGGGTGCGGGTCGATACGCGGTCGCTCTCCGACGGGAACCTCGTCACCGGTGGGGCGACCGATCCGTTCGCCGCCGCCGAGGTGCTGCGCGGGGCGCGGACGGCGAGGTACGTGGGGGAGAGTGACGTCGCCGGTACGGCGGTGGCGCATTACCGGGGGACCGCTGATCTGGGCGTTGCCGCGCGGGAGGCCTCCGAGGGGAATTCGGAAGCGCTTGCGGCGGCGGCGAAAGGGTTCGCCACCAGTGAGGTGCCGTTCGACGTGTACCTCGATGAGGACGGGCGGATCCGTAAGGTGCGGCATCGGTTCAGCTTCGTCAACGGGCAGCAGAAGGACGCCGTCGCCGTGGCCTCGACGACCTTGCTGTACGACTTCGGGGCCCCCGTCGACGTACGGCTTCCGGACAGTGACGACATCTACGCGGGCAAGATCGCGGAGGAGTGAGGGCCGGGGTATGCGTGCGTGACGGGCGTCAAGAACTAGCCCGTCCGTGCCATGCGCGGTGTGTAGGCCGCTCCCTACTCTAGGAAGTCGGTAACGGCAGAGAAGAGGTGATGCGCGTGGCTCCGGTCGGCGGTACGGCAGTTCAGGACCACGTGGCCCTCGCCGAGATCGAGCTGTGCGGAGAGCTCATCATCGCGGCCTCGACCGCCCGCGAGGAACGGCTCAGTCTGGAAAGCATCGACGAGGTGCTGCGGGTCGCGGAGGAGCGGGACGCGGAGGGGGAGTGATTCCGGCCGCGGGCGGCGGTCGTCAGGTGCGCAGCAGCCGGCCGATCGCCTTCGTCGCTTCCTCCACCTTGGCGTCGATCTCCGCGCCGCCCTTGACGGCCGCGTCGGCGACGCAGTGGCGGAGGTGCTCCTCCAGTAGTTGGAGGGCGAAGGACTGCAGGGCCTTGGTGGAGGCGGACACCTGCGTGAGTATGTCGATGCAGTAGACGTCCTCGTCGACCATGCGCTGCAGGCCGCGGATCTGGCCCTCGATGCGGCGCAGGCGCTTGAGGTGCTCGTCCTTCTGCTTGTGGTAGCCGTGGATGCCGCGGTCGTGGTCCGTCACCACGTCCGTGACGCTCGTCTCCTCGGTGTCGTCAGTGGCGGAGGGCGCGCCCGCGCCGGCCTCGGTGGTCGTCATCGCGTCCTCCAGACGTAAACCGCTTCATATACCCCTACAGGGTATATCGTACCGAACTTTGCTGGGTATAGGGCCCTGTGGCCGAACCGCGAACAGCGGTTGGACTGGACCACTGGGCAGCCCCCGTGCCGACCACTGTGCCTGATGGGCGACACTGGAGGACGGCCCATTAGCCGTGGCCGGATGATGCGCCTAGCATCAGCCTGACCGAAACCGATCCTTCTTGAGGACCCTCACGTGCGCTTTCGTCTGACCCCCCGGGAGACGAGCTTCTACGACATGTTCGCCGCATCCGCGGACAACATCGTCACGGGCTCGAAGCTCCTGATGGAACTGCTCGGGGCGGACACCGCCGGCCGGGCCGAGATCGCAGAGCGTATGCGGGCCGCGGAACACGCAGGTGACGACGCCACTCACGCGATCTTCCACCAGCTGAACTCCTCGTTCATCACGCCGTTCGACCGCGAGGACATCTACAACCTCGCATCGTGCCTCGACGACATCATGGACTTCATGGAGGAGGCCGTCGACCTGGTCGTCCTCTACAACGTCGAGGAACTGCCCAAGGGCGTCGAGCAGCAGATCGAGGTGCTGGCGCGGGCCGCGGAGCTCACGGCCGAGGCCATGCCGAACCTGCGCACCATGGACAACCTCACGGAGTACTGGATCGAGGTCAACCGCCTCGAGAACCAGGCCGACCAGATACACCGCAAGCTTCTCGCCCACCTCTTCAACGGCAAGTACGACGCGATCGAGGTCCTCAAGCTCAAGCAGATCGTGGATGTGCTGGAGGAAGCGGCGGACGCCTTCGAGCACGTGGCGAACACGGTGGAGACCATCGCCGTCAAGGAGTCCTGAGACCCTCACATGGACACCTTCGCGCTGGTCGCGACCATCGGGGTCGCGCTCTTCTTCACGTACACCAACGGCTTCCACGACTCGGCGAACGCGATCGCGACGTCCGTGTCGACGCGGGCGCTGACGCCGCGGGCCGCGCTGGCGATGGCCGCGGTGATGAACCTCGGCGGCGCCTTTCTGGGGTCCGGGGTCGCCAAGACCGTCAGTGAGGGGCTGATCCAGACACCCGAGGGCTCGAAGGGGATGGGGATTCTGTTCGCGGCCCTGGTGGGCGCGATCACCTGGAATCTCGTCACCTGGTACTTCGGCCTTCCGTCCTCCTCCTCGCACGCGCTGTTCGGGGGCATGGTGGGGGCGGCGCTGGCCGGGGGGACCACGGTGTACTGGAGCGGGGTGCTGGAGAAGGTCGTCATCCCGATGTTCGTGTCGCCCGTCGTGGGGCTGTGCGCGGGCTACCTCGTGATGACGGCCATCATGTGGATCTTCCGGCGGGCCAATCCGCACAAGGCCAAGCGCGGGTTCCGGATCGCGCAGACCGTGTCGGCGGCCGGGATGGCGCTCGGACATGGTCTGCAGGACGCGCAGAAGACGATGGGCATCGTGGTGATGGCGCTGGTCATCGCCGATGTCGAGGACTACGGCGATCCCATTCCGGTGTGGGTCAAGATCGTGTGTGCCGTGATGCTGTCGCTGGGGACGTATGCCGGTGGGTGGCGGATCATGCGGACGCTGGGGCGGAAGATCATTGAGTTGGATCCGCCGCAGGGGTTCGCTGCGGAGACGACTGGCGCGTCGATCATGTTCACCACCGCCTTCCTCTTCAAGGCGCCGATCTCGACGACCCACGTCATCACCTCGGCGATCATGGGCGTCGGCGCGACGAAGCGGGTGAACGCCGTGCGGTGGGGCGTGGCCAAGAACATCGTCCTCGGGTGGTTCATCACGATGCCGGCGGCGGCGGTTGTCGCGGCTTGTGCGTTCGGCGTCGTGAAACTGGCGTTCCTGTAGCCGACCGGGTTTTCTCGCCCCCGCCGCCCCTGCCCGTCCCATCCCTTGAAGGGGCTCCGCCCCTTCGACCCCGCCAAGGGGCTTCGCCCCCTGGACCCCCGCTATCGGCCTTCGGCCTCGTCCTCAAACGCCGCACCGGCTGGAAGTGTGGCACCTCCTGGCAGTAGGCCGGCGCAGGCATCCCACACAGACGGGCCCGCCCCCCGGGAGCCGGGGGGCGGGCCCTTTATCTGCCTCGCGGTGGCACCGCCATGCAGCACCGCGAGGGGTCTGTCAGCCGAAGCGGCCGGAGATGTAGTCCTCGGTGGCCTGGACCGACGGGTTGGAGAAGATGCGCTCCGTGTCGTCGATCTCGATCAGCTTGCCGGGCTGGCCGACGGCCGCCAGGTTGAAGAAGGCGGTGCGGTCGGAGACACGGGCCGCCTGCTGCATGTTGTGCGTCACGATGACGATCGTGAAGCGTTCCTTCAGCTCGCCGATCAGGTCCTCGATGGCGAGGGTGGAGATCGGGTCCAGGGCGGAGCAGGGCTCGTCCATCAGCAGGACGTTCGGTTCCACGGCGATCGCCCGCGCGATGCACAGGCGCTGCTGCTGGCCACCCGACAGGCCCGAGCCGGGCTTGTTCAGGCGGTCCTTGACCTCGTTCCAGAGGTTCGCGCCCTTGAGAGACTTCTCGACGACGTCCTGCAGCTCGCTCTTCTTGTAGCTGCCGTTCAGGCGCAGGCCCGCCGCCACGTTGTCGAAGATCGACATCGTGGGGAACGGGTTCGGGCGCTGGAACACCATGCCGACCTCGCGGCGGACCGACACCGGGTCGATGCCGGGGCCGTACAGGTCCTCGTCGTCCAGCAACACCTTGCCTTCCACGCGGCCGCCCGACGTCACCTCGTGCATGCGGTTCAGCGTGCGCAGGAACGTCGACTTGCCGCAGCCGGAGGGGCCGATGAAGGCCGTCACCGAGCGGGGCTCGACCGTCATCGAGATGTCTTCTATCGCCTTGTGGGAGCCGTAGTAGGCGGTGAGCCCGCTTACGTCGATTCGCTTGGCCATGACTACTTCACTTCCAGAGTCTTCAGTCGGTCGCTGTATGGCCGCGTCAGCGACCGGTCTTCGGGGCCTTCCAGCGGGCGATGCCGCGGGCCACCAGGTTCAGGATCATCACGAAGGCGATCAGCGTGAGCGATGCCGCCCAGGCGCGGTCGTACGCCGCCGGTGACCCGGCGCTGTTCGCGTACTGCTGATAGATGTACAGCGGCAGTGACGCCTGCGCACCCTCGAAGGGGTTGGCGTTGATGAAGCTGTTGCCGAACACCAGCAGCAGCACCGGCGCGGTCTCACCGGTGATACGGGCGACCGCCAGCATGATGCCGGTCGTGATGCCGCCGATGGAGGTCGGTACGACCACCTTCAGGATGGTGCGCCACTTCGGGACGCCGAGCGCCAGGGAGGCCTCGCGCAGCTCGTTCGGGACGAGCTTGAGCATCTCCTCCGTGGAGCGGACCACCACCGGCATCATCAGGATCGCGAGCGCCAACGAACCGGCGAAGCCGAAGGGCTGCATCTCCAGCATCAGCATGAGGCTGAGGATGAACAGGCCCGCGACGATCGACGGGATACCCGTCATGACGTCGACGAAGAACGTGATGGACCGGGCGAGGTTCCCGCGGCCGTACTCCACCAGGTAGATCGCGGTGAGCACGCCGACCGGCGCGGCGATCAGGGTGGCGAGGCCGACCTGCTCCAGGGTGCCGAGGATGGCGTGGTAGATGCCGCCGCCCGGCTCGGAGTCGGCGACCACACCCATGGAGTGGGTCAGGAAGTAGACGTCGAGGACCTTTATGCCGCGCTCCACGGTCTCCCAGATCAGGGAGACCAGCGGGACGACGGCGAGCAGGAAGGCCACCCAGACCAGGGACGTGGCGATGCGGTCCTTGGCCTGGCGGCCGCCCTCGACGCGGGCGGCGATGACGTACGTGGAGAGGACGAAGAGGATGCCCGCGATCAGGCCCCACTGGACGCGGCTGTCCAGGCCGGCGCCCAGGCCGATGCCGACCGCGACGGCGACGGAGCCGGCCGCGATGGCGTACGGGGCCCACTTGGGCAGGCGGGCGCCTTGCAGGGTGCTGGGACGCTTGTCGGCGATGGCGGTGCTCATGCGTTGGCCCCCGAGTACTCCTTGCGGCGGGCGATGATCGCGCGGGCCGCGCCGTTGACCAGCAGGGTGATGACGAACAGGACCAGACCGGAGGCGATCAGCGCGTCACGCCCGAACGGGGACGCCTCACCGAACTTGCTGGCGATGTTCTGGGCGAAGGTGCCGCCGCCCGGGTTGAGCAGGCTGAGGTGGATGTCGAAGTCGGGGGAGAGCACGGTGGCCACGGCCATCGTCTCGCCGAGGGCGCGGCCGAGGCCGAGCATCGAGGCGGAGATGACGCCGGAGCGGCCGAAGGGGAGGACCGCCATGCGGATGACCTCCCAGCGGGTGGCGCCGAGCGCCAGGGCCGCCTCCTCGTGCATCTGCGGGACCTGGCGGAAGACCTCGCGGCTCACGTTGGTGATGATCGGCAGGATCATGATCGCGAGCAGGATGCCGACCGTCAGCATCGAGCGGGCGGGGCCGTCGTCCCAGGAGAAGATGCCGGTCCAGCCGAAGTAGCTGTCCAGCCAGCCGAAGAGGCCGTTCATCTGCGGTACGAGGACCAGGGCGCCCCACAGGCCGTACACGATGGAGGGCACGGCGGCGAGCAGGTCGATCACGTACGCGATGGGGCCGCCGAGCTTGCGCGGGGCGTAGTGCGTGATGAACAGCGCGATGGCGACGGCGATCGGGACCGCGATGAACATGGCGATGATCGAGGAGACGATCGTGCCGTAGACGAGGACCGCGATGCCGAACTTCGGCGGGACCGCGCTGGTGTTCCACTCGAAGGCGGTGAGGAAGTTGGCCTCGTCCTTGCTGATCGCGAGGGTGGCGCGGTAGGTGAGGAAGACCGCGATGGCGGCCATGATCACCAGCAGGAAAATGCCCGAGCCGCGGGAGAGACCGAGGAAGATCCGGTCACCGGGTCGGGTGGCGCCACGGGCCGCGCGCTTCTGCTCGGCGTTCGCGGGTGGTGGGGTGGGGGGAGGAGTCTGAGTGCTCTGGGTAGATATGTCCATCGGGTTCTCCGGTCTGCGGAGTCGCACGCGGTCTGCGGCGGCTCGGTGGAGCCGTATGTGACGTACGGCTCCGGGCGGCGGTGCACCGGACGATGCGGTCCGGTCCGGGTTTTTCAGGTCCGGACCGGGCCGCACTCAGGTCAGCTCAGGCCATCGATGGTCTTACGGACCTGGGAGATGATCTCCTCAGGCATCGGGGCGTAGTCGTTCTCCGTGAGGATCTTCTGGCCGTCCTCGGAGGCGATGTAGCGCAGGAACGCCTTGGTGCCGGCGAGGGTGTCGGACTTGTTGCCCTTGTCGCAGACGATCTCGTACGTCACCAGGGTGATCGGGTAGGCGCCGTCGGCCTTGGTGGCGTAGTCCAGCTCCAGCGCCATGTCCTTGCCGGTGCCGACGCGCTTGGCGGCGGCGATCATCTTGGTGGCGTTGGCGACGTTGGCCTCGACCGGAGCGGCGGCACCGGTGTCGATCTGGACCGCGTTGATGCCGTCCTTGGCGTACGACAGCTCCATGTAGCTGATGGCGCCGGAGGTCTGCTTGACCTGCTGGGCGACACCGGAGGAGCCGGAGGCGGACTGGCCGCCCTTGGCCTGCCAGGCCTTGCCGCCCTCGTAGGGCCACTCGGACTTGGCGGTGGCGATCAGGTACTTGGTGAAGTTGTCCGTGGTGCCCGACTCGTCGGAGCGGTGGAACGCCTGGATCTTCAGGTCGGGAAGCTTCGCGTCGGGGTTCAGCTTCGCGATCGCCGGGTCGTTCCAGTTCTTGATCTTGTCGTTGAAGATCTTGGCGAGGGTCGGCGCGTCCAGGACCAGGTTCTCGACACCCGGGACGTTGTAACCGACCGCGATCGGGCCGCCGACCATCGGGAGGTCGATGCCCTGGCCGCCGGAGCAGACCTTCTTGGAGGCGGCGATCTCCTCCTCGTCCAGCGCGGAGTCGGAGCCGGCGAAGGCGACCTGGCCCTGCGTGAAGGCGGTGACGCCGGCGCCGGAGCCGCCGCCCTTGTAGTTGATCTGCACGCCGTTGCAGGCAGCGGTGAACTGCTTGACCCAGGCGTCGATCGCGTTCTTCTGCGCGGAGGAGCCGTCGGCGAGCAGCTGGCCCGAGGCGTCGTCACACTTGATGTTGCCGGCCGCGGCGGTGGCGGAGGCGTCGCCGCTGCTGTTGCCGGTTTCGTCGGAGCCGCACGCCGTGAGGGCCAGGGCGCCGGAGACGGCGAGAGCGCCGAGAGCGAGAGCCCGCCGGTTCTTGCGCTGAAGCTTCACTTGAGGGAGTTCCTTCCAGGAGCCGCCGTCCTGAATTCGGCGGCGTGCGAAGAATGGGCGATGCGGACGTGTCCCGTCGGGCGCGGTCCGTCATCGTGCAAGGCTGAAATTAGGCAGAACAGGTGAAGGCGCCGAAGGCCGTAAATGAACGAGGGGTGAACCCCTGGGGACGGTGCGGTGAGGTCACGGAACGCTCACGTTGAGGACACGGGTGCGTTCCGAGACTTTGTGGGGGGATGGTGCGGACTATGCCAGGCGCAGCGACGCCAGCAGGGCGTCCACGAGTGAGCGGTCTCTCGGCTGGGTCAGACGGCTGCGGGCGGCCGTGGGGGAGAGCCACAGCAGGCGGTCCACCTCGGTGCCCGGGGTGAAGGACCCGGAACCCGCCTCGGCCGCCCAGTAGCGGACCTCCTTGGGGCGGCCGTTGGCCAGATAACGCAGGGTCGGCAGCTCGGCGCCGGGCTGGGCGGAGTGCCCCGTCTCCTCCGCGACCTCGCGCAGCGCACCGGCCAGATGGTCCTCGCCGCGCTTCAGCTTGCCCTTGGGGTGGGACCAGTCGTCGTATTTCGGCCGGTGGATCAGGCATATCTCCAGCTCACCGTGGACCGGTGAACGCCGCCACAGGACGCAGCCGGCCGCCTGGACGGTGAGGTCGTTCGCGTGCGTCACCGGGGATGCCTCCTTCTGCGGGTGGGCCTGTTCCGGGGGTGCCTAGGGCGTGCCCACCGTCTGCCGCTGCCAGGACTGCTGGAACGCGAACCGCGCCGCCTCCACCTCGTGCCGCTGGTCGGCGTGCAGCACGCCGAGGGCGTACGCCGTCGCCGGGGCGATCCGCGGGGTGCGGGCCGCCTGGGCCGCGGCGGCCGCCGCCTCGGAGGCGTCGCGGTGCCGGTTGAGGGACTGGCCGGCCGCCAGCAGCCGTACGTCCACCGGGTCGGTGTCGCCGTGCAGGGCCTCGCGGGCGTAGCGGTGCAGGCGCAGCAGCAGGCGGACCTGGTGCCAGGGCGCGTCCTGCGGATGCGGGGCCGGGTCCGGGGAGAGGCCGTGGATCAGCGCCTCCGCGTTGTAGGGGTGGCCCGCGGTCACCAGCGGCAGCGCGGTCACCGCGTCGGTGAGCCGCTCCTCGGCGGCGGCCGCGAGGGGCCGCAGGTCCACCGTGGCCGCGGCCGGGGTGAGGGGGACCTCGCTGGCCAGTACGGCGATGTGGTCGGCCACGGCGTGGAACCGGGAGGAGCCGAGGGCCTGGAGGGCGGTGCTGTGCGCCCGGGTCCGGGCGAGGGTGAGCTGGCGGTCGAGCAGGGCACCCGCCTTGGCCGCCCCCACGGTGAGGTTGCCGCGGTCGGGGGTGGCCGTCGCGTGGGCCGGGTGACCGGCGGGCGACGGTGCCCCTTTCTGCGGAGCGGGGACCGCGCCGGGGTTGCCGTTCAGGTCGGTGAGTTCGACGACGCCCGCCTGCGCCGGCAGCACCGTGGCCCCCGACAGCCGGTGCAGCGCAAGGAGCAGGCGTTCCAGGCGGGCCGCGTACGCGTGTTCCATGGCCAGCGTGCCCGAGACCCAGGCCAGTTCGGGGCGGATGGCCTCCGACCAGTCGGTGTCGAGCAGGGGGCGGAACGTGTGCAGG
This sequence comes from Streptomyces sp. V4I8, assembly GCF_041261225.1. Lineage (GTDB taxonomy): Bacteria > Actinomycetota > Actinomycetes > Streptomycetales > Streptomycetaceae > Streptomyces. The sequence continues at coordinate 4,933,571 of NZ_JBGCCN010000001.1, read as the reverse complement.
CTGGCGCTGATGCGGCGGGCCGAGCGGCGCAGCGCCCGGGCCGCGTCGACGGACTCCTCCGAGCCGCCCGCCGCCCCCGCACCGGTCTCCCGGTGCAGGCGCAGGGCTCGGAGGAACTCCGTGGCCTGGGCGCGCAGGTAACCCGCGAGGGCCTCCCCGGTCACCGCCCCGGCCGTGGGGTCCGTCGGATCAAGGTGTTGCTGTGCCACGCCGGCGCCTCCGGGCGTCTATGAGCATCTCCTGGACGTTGCGCAGGGGCTGGCCTTCCGCGTCCGTCGCGTGCCGGGTCCACTCGCCGTCCGGGCCGAGGTGCCAGGACGCGGTGGTGTCGGACATACCGGTCTCCAGGAGCCGGTTGAGCGCGGCGCGGTGGGCCGGGTCGGTGACCCTGACCAGGGCTTCGATACGGCGGTCGAGGTTGCGGTGCATCATGTCGGCGCTGCCGATCCACACCTCGGGTTCGCCGCCGTTGCCGAAGCCGAAGACCCGGGAGTGTTCGAGGAAGCGGCCGAGGACCGAGCGGACGCGGATGTTCTCCGACAGCCCTGCCACGCCCGGGCGGATCGCGCAGATGCCGCGGACCCAGATGTCGACCGGCACGCCCGCCTGGGACGCGGCGTAGCAGGCGTCGATGAGCGCCTCGTCGACGATCGAGTTGGCCTTGATGCGGACATGGGCGGGACGCCCGGCACGGTGGTGCTGGACCTCCTTGTTGATCCGCGAGATCAGACCGTCGCGCAGGGACTTGGGGGCCACGAGCAGCCGGCGGTACGTCTCCCGGCGCGAGTAGCCGGACAGCCGGTTGAACAGGTCGGACAGGTCGGCGCCCACCTGCGGGTCGGCGGTGAGCAGGCCCAGGTCCTCGTAGAGCCGTGCCGTCTTGGGGTGGTAGTTGCCGGTGCCGACGTGGCTGTAGCGCCGTAGCGTCTCGCCCTCCTGGCGGACCACCAGCGACAGCTTGCAGTGGGTCTTCAGGCCGACGAGGCCGTAGACGACATGGCAGCCGGCCTCCTCCAGCTTGCGCGCCCACTTGATGTTGGCGTGCTCGTCGAAGCGGGCCTTGATCTCGACCAGCACGAGGACCTGCTTGCCGGCCTCGGCGGCGTCGATGAGCGCGTTGACTATGGGGGAGTCGCCGGACGTGCGGTACAGGGTCTGCTTGATCGCGAGGACGTCCGGGTCGTCGGCCGCCTGCTCCAGGAACGCCTGCACGGAGGTGGAGAAGGAGTCGTACGGGTGGTGGAGGAGGACGTCGCGGTTGCGCAGCGCGGCGAAGATGTCCGGCGCGGACGCCGACTCGACCTCGGCGAGATCGCGATGGGTGCCCGCGACGAACTTCGGGTACTTCAGCTCGGGCCGGTCGATGGAGGCGATGCGGAAGAGGCCCGTGAGGTCCAGGGGGCCGGTCAGCGGGTAGACCTCGGCCTCGCTGATCTTCAGCTCGCGCACCAGCAGGTCCAGGACCTCCTGGTTGATGTTCTCCTCGACCTCCAGGCGCACCGGCGGCCCGAAGCGGCGCCGCATGAGTTCCTTCTCCAGGGCCTGGAGGAGGTTCTCGGTGTCGTCCTCCTCGACCTCCAGGTCCTCGTTGCGGGTGACCCGGAAGGCGTGGTGCTCCAGGACCTCCATGCCCGGGAACAGCTCCTCCAGGTGCGCGGCGATCACGTCCTCCAGCGGGACGAACCGGCCGGGGGAGGCCTCCAGGAAGCGGGAGAGCAGCGGCGGCACCTTGACGCGGGCGAAGTGCGGGGTGCCGGTGACGGGGTTGCGGACCCGTACGGCCAGGTTCAGGGAGAGCCCGGAGATGTACGGGAAGGGGTGCGCCGGGTCGACCGCCAGCGGGGTGAGGACCGGGAAGATCTGGTGCCGGAAGAGCGTGAAGAGGCGGGCCTGCTCCTTCTCCGTCAGCTCGTTCCAGCGGACCAGGTGGATGCCCTCCTCCGCGAGCGCGGGGGCGACGTCCTCGTGGTAGCAGGCGGCGTGCCGGGCCATCAGCTCGCGGGAGCGGGCCCAGATCATCTCCAGGACCTCGCGGGGCTGGAGGCCGGACGCGGACCGGGTGGCGACACCGGTGGCGATACGGCGCTTCAGACCGGCCACGCGGACCATGAAGAACTCGTCCAGGTTGCTCGCGAAGATCGCCAGGAAGTTCGCCCGTTCGAGGAGCGGGGTGTTCGGGTCCTCGGCGAGTTCGAGGACCCGCTCGTTGAACGCGAGCCAGCTGCGCTCCCGGTCCAGGAACCGGCCCTGGGGCAGCTGGACACCTTCGATCTCGGTGACCTCGTACGCGTCGAGGTCGGCGTCGATGTCCGGTTCCAGATCGGAGACGACCGCCGAGACCGTGTGCGGACGGTGCGCCGCTATGGAGCCCACGGAGGGCTGCGGGTGCTGGACCTGTGCCTGGGCGTTGGAGGACTGGCTCATGTGCCCATTGTTCCGCGTCGCGAGCATTACGGGCGCGTCGGAAGCGGCGGGCGGGAGCTTGATCGGGAGGCGACGGGCGTCCCCGTTCCCCGCGGTCCCCTCGGGGGGCGGCGAAGGCTCTGGCACGGCGGGCGTCATTGGCTGAGCGTCGCAAGCCCGTCTGAACCAATGGTTACGGAGACATGGCGCGTGGGATAGCGGGGGGCGGCTCGCGGGCGACTACGTGACGGGCCGTCGGTCCGGTCCGTACGTCCCTCCCCCCGTGGAGGGACGTACGGACCGGGGTCCGGGGTCACGGCATCCGGCGGCGCAGCAGCCCGAACGCGGCGAGGGTCGCGACAGCGGCGACGGCGAGAAGGATGCCGGTCTCGACGTACTGGAGGGGCCAGAAGTGGGACCGGGGGTGGTACGTCGCCCGGGTGAGGCCGTCGTTCCAGCCCATCTGCCAGGCCGAGCGGGGCGGCTCGAAGCCGCCCGCTTCGACACGGGTGACCGTGGGCCGGAGGTCCTCGCGGTAGCGGTCCAGCACGTTGTAGAGGACGAGCGCGGCCGCGAAGCCGACGCCGGCGGCGGGCAGGGCCCGGCGGCACACCAGCCCGGCGAGCGCGCCGAGGGCCAGGCCCGCCAGGGCGTACGCGACGGCCGCCGGTCCGGTGCCGATGAAGACGTCCGAGTAGTACCAGTCACCGACCAGGTTCGGGTTGTCGTCCCCTCGTGCCCAGAGGTTCACCAGGACCAGGGCGCCGGTGCCGGACGCGAGGAGGACGGCCGGGACGGCGAGCTTGGCGGCCAGCCAGCGGGCAGGGGTGACGGACTGGGCCCAGGCGAGCTGTGCGGTGCCGCTCTCCAGCTCGCGGCCGATCAGCGCGCCGCCCGCCCAGGCGGCCACCGGGAAGACCAGATAGGAGAGGGCCGTGGTGATCAGGGCGATGCCGCTGCTGTACGTCTCGTCGGCGGTGATCGCGTTGACCGCCGTGCACGAGGGCAGCCGGTCGGTGGCCGGGACGGCGCACGCGCTCGCGCCCCGGCGGGCGTCGTCCGCGAGGGCGTACATCCAGATCAGGCAGCCCGTCGCGGCGGTCAGGGCCAGACCCCAGAAGACCAGGGCCGTGCGGTGCACCCGCAGCACGGCCCAGACCAGGCCGCTCGGCCCGCGCGGGGTGCGGGCGGCCGGGGCGGTGGCGGCGGTGAGGGCGGCGGTCATACGGCGGCTCCGGTACGGCGCTTCAGCAACCGGAAGGCGATCAGGACCAGCAGGGCCGCGACGGCGAGGACGATGCCCGTCTCCACCAGTTGCAGGGGCCAGAAGTGGGAGGACGGGTGGTAGTCGCGGTAGAAGCCGACGATGTCGTGCTCGGCGAGGCACTTGGTGTCGTCGACGCAGATGGGGTCCGGGACGCGGGCGCCGGTGGAGGTGAGGGCGCCCTCGTCGACGACCATGCCGATGTACGGCGGGTACTCGTTCTTGTTCGTGAGCGTCTCCAGCGGCCACAGGTACGGCCGCAGGGTGCCGAGCACGGTCGTCAGGAGCGCCAGGCCGACGACCGCCAGGCCGAGCGCGGGCAGGGCGCGGCGCTGGAGCAGACCGGCCAGGACGCCGACGGCGAGGCCGAGGAGGGCGTACGAGGTGGCGACGGTGCCGTTGGCCTCGAAGGTGGTGCCCTCGTACCAGCTCCGTGAGCCCATCGCCGCCCGCAGCGGACCGTCCGCCGACCACAGCATGCGGTGCAGCAGCGTGAGCACGAGCATGCCTGAGGCGAGCAGGGCGGCCGGGACGGCGAGCTTGGCGGCGAGCCAGCGGGCCGGGGAGACGGACTGCGTCCACGCCAACTGGGCGGTCCCGCTCTCCAGTTCGCGCCCGATGAGGGCGGCGCCCGCCCAGGCGGCGGTGAGGAACGGCACGAGACCGAGGATTCCGGTGCCGATGCCTACGACGGTGTCGTACCGGCTGTAGGCGGGGCCGACCAAGTCGCAGCCCAGGCCCGGTTCCGTCGTCGAACCGCACCCCGTCTCGTGGTACTCGGCCCAGGCGGCGTCCGCGCCCGGCCCGTACGCCCACAGCAGCGCTCCCGCACCGGCGACGACGAGCAGCACCCAGAACCACAGCGCCCAGCGGTGCAGCCGCAGCATCGCCCAGAGCAGGCCGCGCGGGCCCCGGGAGGACGCGACGGCGGTGGACGTCTCGATGGTCGTCACGGCGGTCATACGGCGGCCTCCCGCACGTCGTCGAGGCGGAGGGCCGGGGCCTCGGGGGCCCGCAGGTGGGCCAGGACCAGCTCCTCCAGGGTCGGGGCGGTGGCCTGCCAGCCGTCGCCGAGGGGGCCCTCGGGCCGTACGAGTGCGGTGACCTGACGCCCTGTCGTGCGGGACTCGACGACGGTGTGCGGGTCGAGGGACGCGTCGGTCCGGCCCGTGACGAGGCGGTGCGCGGCGAGCAGGTCGTCCAGCGGGCCGGCGAGGCGGACGCGGCCGGCGCCGAGCAGCAGGAGGTGGTCGCAGGCGCCGTCCAGTTCGGCCACGACGTGCGAGGACATGACAACCGTGGTGCCGTGATCGGCGGCGTCGGCCATGAGCGCCGCCATCAGCTGGTGCCGGGCGAGCGGGTCGAGGTCGGCCATCGGCTCGTCCAGGAGCAGCAGTTCGGGGCGCTTGCCGAGGGCGAGCGCGAGGGCGACGCGGGTGCGCTGGCCGCCGGAGAGCGTGCGGATCCTCGCGTCCGGGGCGAGGTCGCCCTCGGCGACGATCCGCGCGGCGACCCGGTCGTCCCAGCGGCGCGGGTTCAGCTCGCGGCCCAGGCGCAGGGTGTCGGCGACGGTGAGCTGGGGGTGCAGGGGCTTGTCCTGGGCGACATGGGCGAGCCGCTCGCGGACGGCCGCGGGGGCCTGGCCGAGGACGGTGAGCGTGCCCTCGGTGGGCCGCAGCAGTCCGGCGGCGAGGGAGAGCAGCGTCGACTTGCCCGCGCCGTTCGGCCCGACCACGGCGCACACGCTGCCCGCCGGGAGCCGGAAGGCGCAGCCGTCCAGCGCGGCTGTGCGGCGTCGCCCGAACCTCCTGGTCAGCGCGGCCGCCTCGATGGCGGTCTCGGTCATGAGTCGTCCCCCTTGAAGTGCGTGTCCTGCTTGAAGTGCGTGTCCAGCACGGACACGAAGAGCGCGTCCACGTCGTCGCGTTCCAGCCCGGCCTCGCGGGCCCGCAGGGCCCACGCGTCCAGTTCGCTGCGCAGTGGCGAGTCCGCCGGTGCGGTGTTCAGTCCGCGCCGCACGAATGTCCCGAGCCCCCGGCGTGCCTCGACCAGCCCCTCGCGTTCCAGTTCGCGATAGGCCTTGAGGACGGTGTTGGGGTTGATGGCTGTCGCCTCGACGACCTCGCGGGCCGTGGGCAGTTTGTCGCCCGGCTCCAACAGGCCCAGGCGCAGCGCCTGTTTGGTCTGCTGGACGATCTGCACATAGGTGGCGACGCCGGAGCGCCGGTCGATGCGGTACTCGACCATCCGTTCCACCACCCTTTCACTAATTGAGTAGTGAAAGGGTGGTGGAAGGTCCCCCTGAGTGTCAAGTCCAACGGGGGTACGGTGGCCGGACCCTGAGCTGTGGGAGTTCGTGGACATGCCGGATGTGCGCGTGGTCGCCGTCGACGTGGGCTCCGTGCGGACCGGGTCCTTCGCCTGGGCCGCGGTCGACGTACCGGGGGAGACGCTCGCCGGACACGGGAGCGACCCGGCGACGGCGGTCGAGGCGGTCACCGCTGCGCTGACGGGCGGGGCCGGCGCGGTGCTGGCGCTGGAGGCGCCGATGTCCGTGCCCGTGCCGGAGGACTGGAACCTGCTCGGGAAAGGGCGCACGGGGGAGGGGAACCGGGCCTGGTCGGCGAGCGCGGGAGCCGGGGCGCTCGGGACGGGCCTCGTACAGGGGGCCTGGATGCTGTCGGAACTCGGCCGGGCGGTGCCCGGGCTGTCGGTCACGACTCAGGTGCGGCGGTGGGGCGGCGGCGCGAGGGACGGCGCCCGGCTGCTGCTCGTGGAGGCCTTCGTGTCGGGGGCCGGGAAACCGGTGGCCACCGAGCTGGGGCAGCACGCCGCCGACGCCGAGGCGGCGGCACGCGCGGTGGCGCAGCGGCTGACCGGCGCGGGCCACTCCGACGTGGAGTGCGCACCGCAGCGCGCGTTCAACCTGCTGGCCGCGCAGGCCCGGTGGGCCGGACTCGACATCGCGGACGACGAACAGACGCTGGACGTCCTCGTGGTCCGCGCCCGGCCCGTCGCGCGCTGACCGCTCAGGTCTCCGCGCGGTACATCAGGTCCGTCTCGTACGTCGTGAACCCGAGCCGCTCGTACACCGACACCGCCGCCTTGTTGTCGGCGTCGACGTAGAGCATCGCCGTGGGCAGCCCCTGGGCCGCCAGGTGCCGCAGCCCGATCGTGGTCAGGGCCTTGCCCAGGCCGCCGCCCTGCGCCCCCGGGCGCACTCCGAGGACGTACACCTCGCCGAGCCCCTCCTCCGCGTGGACCTTCGTCCAGTGGAAGCCGACGAGCTCGCCGTCACGTTCCGCCAGGAAGAACCCCGCCGGGTCGAACCACGACTCGGCCTTGCGGTCGTCGAGGTCGCGCTGGGTGAGGGAGCCCTGCTCGGGGTGGTGGGCGAAGGCGGCGGCGTTCACCGCGAGCCAGGCCGCGTCGTCCTGGCCGGGCGCGAAGGTGCGGACCGTCACGCCCTCGGGGAGCACCGGATCCGGCAGCGCCAGGTCCGCCAACGGGCGGCGCATCTGGCGCAGTTCGCGGAACAGGGTGAGGCCGAGGACCTGGGAGAGGTGGCGGGCGGCGGAGTGGCCGCCGTGGGCCCACACCCGCAGCCGCTTGCCGGACGCGCCGAGGAGGGCCGAGCCCAGCGCGCGGCCGTGCCCGTGGCCGCGGTGCGCGGGGTGGACGACCAGTTCGGCGGCCGGGGCCTCCACCGGGTCGGTGTCCTCCAGCTGGGCGTAGCCGACGAGTTCGCCGGCGACGTCCAGGAGCAGATGCGAGACGCCCTCGCGCTCGCCCCCGCGCAGCTGGAGCCGCCCCTGCTCGGACACCGCCTGCTGCCCGTCGTTCCGGGCGGCCTCCGCGAGCAGCTCCAGTACGGCCTCGGTCTGCTCCGGGGAGAGCGCGGAGTGGGTCTCGATGGAACGGGTCGGGAGGGGGTGTGCGGTGTCGTCGCTGGTCATGCGTACGAGGGTAAGGGGCGGTTCGGGCAAAGTCCCGGCACAGAAGCAATCAAGGTGTAACCAGGAACCCCCTGTCGCGCTACGCGCGTTGACTCTAGGCTGCCGCCCGACGGGGCCATGTCACTCACGACTCACAGGGGGGCGGATGTCAGCCACATCCCACCAGCAGCACCGTAGACGCCGTACCTACGCATTCGTCGCGGCCGCCGCCGGGCTCGCCACCGTCGGCGCGCTGGCCGCGGCGCTTCCCGCGACGGCCGGGGAGAGCTCCCAGAAGCACGGCGGCGGGTACCACTTCAACCGCTACCAGGACGTCCAGCTGCTGTCCTTCAACGACCTGCACGGCAACCTGGAGCCGCCGGCCGGCTCCTCCGGCCGGGTCACCGAGGTGCAGCCGGACGGGACGACGAAGACCATCGACGCGGGCGGCGTCGAGTACCTCGCCACGCATCTGCGCCAGGCGCGCGAGGGCGAGAAGTACTCCATCACCGCGGCCGGCGGCGACATGGTCGGCGCCTCCCCGCTGATCTCGGGCCTCTTCCACGACGAGCCCACCATCGAGGCGCTGAACCAGCTCGACCTGGACGTCACCTCGGTCGGCAACCACGAGTTCGACGAGGGCGCCAGGGAACTGGCCCGTCTGCAGAACGGCGGCTGCCACCCGACGGCCGGCTGCTACACGGACAAGGAGTTCGAGGGCGCCGACTTCCCCTACCTCGCCGCGAACGTCCTCGACGAGAAGACCGGCAAGCCGATCCTCAAGCCCTACTGGGTGTGGAAGAAGAAGGACGTCAAGGTCGGCTTCATCGGCGTGACCCTGGAGGACACCCCGGGTGTCGTCTCCGCCGAGGGCGTCAAGGGCCTGAAGTTCAAGGACGAGGTCGAGACGATCAACAAGTACGCCAAGGTGCTCCAGCGCCAGGGCGTGAAGTCGATCGTCGCGCTGATCCACGAGGGCGGGGCCCCGGCGTCGGCGTCGTACAACTACGACTGTGACGCGCCCGGCGCGGGCGACGGCATCTCCGGCCCGATCGTCGACATCGCCAAGAACATCACGCCGCAGGTCGACGCGCTGGTCACCGGCCACACGCACGCCGCGTACGTCTGCACGATCGACGACCCGGCGGGCAAGCCGCGCATGGTGACGTCGGCAGCGTCCTTCGGCCGCCTCTACACCGACACGACGCTGACGTACGACCGCTTCACCGGCGACATCGCCCGTACGGCCGTGAAGTCGGCGAACCACGTGGTCACCCGGGACGTCCCCAAGGCACCCGACATGACCAGGCTGATCGACGAGTGGAACACCCTCGCGGCGCCCATCGGCAACCGCGCGATCGGTTACATCTCCGCCGACATCCCCAGCACCGGCACGGAGTCCCCGCTCGGCGACCTGATCGCCGACGCGCAGCTGGCGTACGGCAAGGAGCTGGACCCGGAGACCGACCTCGCGCTGATGAACCCGGGCGGCATCCGGGCGCCGCTGACCTACGCGGCCAAGGGCAGCGAGGGCGACGGTGTGGTGACCTACGCCGAGGGCTTCACGGTGCAGCCGTTCTCCAACACGGTGAACCTCCAGGACATCACCGGAGCGCAGCTGATCCAGGTGCTCAAGGAGCAGGTGAGCGGCACGAACGCGGCCTCGCCGAAGATCCTGCAGATCTCCTCGGGCCTGACGTACACGCTGGACCTGACGAAGTCGGGCGCGGACCGTGTGGTGACGGATTCGATCAAGCTGAACGGGGAAGCCGTCAACCCGACGGCCACCTACCGCGTCGCCACGAACAACTTCCTCGCGGGCGGCGGCGACGGCTTCACCACGCTGGGTCAGGGCACGAACGACCTGGTGGGCACGGACGACCTGACGGTGCTGGAGAAGTACCTGACGGCCAACTCCTCGGCCACCAGCCCGATCGCGCCGCCGGCGGCGAACCGGATCACCGTCGTGAAGTAGTTCAACGCGGTAGTCGGTGAACGGGCGTGAACTAGATCGCAAACCTCCGGTAGAGGTTGCGGGTGGGGGGTGTGCGCATGGTCGGATGGGCCGATGCGTTCCCCCCACCACATATCGACGCATCCCTATACAAACCCCTACGAGGAGCTCGGCAGACTGGACGACGGTCCGATGGGCGACGGCCCGCTGGACGAGTTCCTCCACGAGGACGTACGGGAAGAGCCGGAAGCGCCGGATGAGGCGGAGGCCCAGGACGATCCCTGGGTCCCGCCCAACCACCGCCGCAACGGCCGCCGCCGACGCCGAGGCCGCTTCTCGGGGCTTCCGCTCGCGATGAAGGCGGTGGTCGGCGTCCTCGTCCTCGCCGCCTTCCTCACCCTCGCCGACCGTTGGGCCCTCCTCTACGCCGAGCGCAGAGCGGCGGACACCCTCAAGGACCGCCTCGACCTGTCCGCGGCCCCCGAAGTCGAGATCGGCGGCTTCCCCTTCCTCACCCAACTCGCCGACGAGCGACTGGACTCGGTGAAGGTGACGGTCCCCGACGTGGCCGCCGACCGGGTCTCGCTCGCCCAGGTGACGGCGACGGCACGAGGCGTACGGCTGGACACCGACGGCCCGACCTCGGTGCGCGGCGCCGACGTCCCCCATCTGGAGGGCGACGTCCTGCTCTCCTTCGCCGACCTGAACCGCGAACTCGGCGCGTCCCAGGTCACGTTCACCGGTGAGGGCCATGACCGCGTCCGGGCGCGCGGCACCCTGCCGGTCGCCGGGCACGACCTCAGCCTGCGCGCCGAGGCCCGCATCGTGCGCAACGGCGACCGCGGCATCGCCACGCACATCGGCGGCATGCGCCTGGACATCGGCGACCTGGCCACGTACCGCCCCGGCGCCCGCAGCTCGGAGGGCCTGCACCTGAGCCGGAAGTCGGCGGCGCGCCTGGCCCAGGAGACCCGCAAGGCGAAGGCACTCCTGTCGATCCCGTCGGTCGTACGGCGCCTCGGCGTGCCCGACTCGGTCGTCCGCGCGGCCCTGCGCAACGAGTCCAAGCTGACCGACCTGACCGGCACCCCGCGCTTCGTCCACCAGGCGATGCGGCTCAACCTCATCGACCTGGCCCTCGACCACCCCCAGCTCCTCAAACTGCTCGGCTTCGACCCCGCCCTCCTCGACGCCCTCCCCCGCCTCACCCGCCCGGCCCTCGCCGACCAGCTGTCCCTCGGCTTCCGCCTGCCGGAACCGCCGAGCGGGCAGGTGTGGTTGCGGGATGTGCGGGTGGAGGAGGAGGGGATCAGGGTGCGGTTGGAGGGGGCGGGCCTGGCGATCGGCGGGAAGTAGGTCCGGCGGGTCCGGAAATAAAACCTGTGTGAATTCCGATTCGGTTCCCGGGTGTCCCTGAAAATCAGTCTCAGGCTCAATTCATCGAGGTCTCAGCCAATTTGGCTTTTTCCGGCTTCCGCGTCCCGTAGTGTTTTCCATGTCGAAGCGAACGACGCAAAAGCGAAGACAGCGAAGACAGCGAAAGCCATCGAAGACAGCGAAAGCCGTCGAAGACAGCGAAAGCCATCGAAGAAGGAGAGCCTCATGAGCTTCCACAAGATCGCCCCGGTGAAGAAGACCCGCAAGCCCGCCGCCCCGGCCCCGACGCCGAAGAAGAAGGCCCACAAGAAGGTCACTCCGAAGCGTCGCCCCGTGGGTCACCGGAACTGACAAAGGGTCTGACAAAGAATTCACTCAGGTAAATCCAAGTAACTCACAGAAAAGAGAAAACCCATGAGCTTCCACAAGATCGCCCCCGTGAAGAAGACCCGCAAGCCCGCCGCCCCGGCCCCGGCCGCCAAGAAGAAGGAATGCGCGAAGAAGGCCGCCCCGAAGCGCCGGCCGGTCGCGCACAAGGGCTGAGGCAGACGGACGAGGCGGGGTCACCGGAGCGCTCGGGCTCCGGGGCCCCGCCTCCGTCATGTCCGGGAAAGGGACTTGAGCATGAGTGAAGTGCGTACGGCCTTCCGGCGCTTCTGGCCGCTGACGCGCGGGGACCGGAAGTGGCTGGGGGTCGTCGTGGCCTGCGTGGTGGTGGCCGCGCTGGCCGAGACCGCCTCGATCCTGCTGTTCGCGGAGCTCACCGACAACGCGCTCAAGGCCGGTTCACTGGCGGCCTTCTGGGGTCCGGCGGCGGCCTGGCTGGGCGTGGCCGTGCTGGGTGCGCTCGTCGGCTACCTCGGCAACTCGCTCGCCACCTGGACGGCGGAGAGATTCGTGCTGCGGCTGCGCGCGAAGGTCTTCCGACATGTGCAGGACATGCCGCCGCACTTCTTCCAGAAGCACCGGCAGGGTGACCTGGTCGAGCGGCTCACCGGGGACGTCGAGGCCATCGAGGAGATGGTCGTCTCGGGCGTGGTCGGCACGGTGGCGGCGGCGTTCTCGGCCGTCTTCTACTCCTTGGCCGCCCTGTATCTGCGCTGGGACCTGGCCCTGGCGACCTTCGTCCTGGCGCCCCTGTTCCTCCTGACCGCCCGCCACCTCGGCGGCCGTATCCGCAGCGCCTCCCAGGACGAGCGGGTCGCCGACGGGGCGATCACGTCGGTGGTCGAGGAGTCGCTCGGCAACGTGGTCCTCACCCAGGCGTACAACCGCCGCCGCGACGAGGAGAAGCGGCTCGACCGCGAGGCGCGCGCCTGGATGAAGGCGTCCGTGCGGGGAGCGCGGCTCAGTGAGATGTACGAGCAGTTCGTCGAGGTCGTGGAGACGGTCTGCGTCCTGGCGGTCATCGGCCTCGGCGTCTGGGAGATCTCGGCCGGCCGCATGACCCTGGGCCAGCTCCTCGCCTTCGCCGCCTTCATCGGCTACCTCTACCCGCCGGTCCGCAACCTCGGCCAGCTCGGCCTCACCCTCACCGCCGCCACCGCCGGAGCCCAGCGCCTCCGCGAGATCCTGGACGCCGAGCCGGCCGTGACCGACCCCGCCGAGCCGGTCGCGCCGTGGCCGGTCCGCGGCTGGGTCGGCTTCCACGGGGTGTCCTTCCGCTACCCGGGGGCGGCCCGGGAGTCGCTGACCGACCTCACCTTCACGGCCGGCCCCGGCGAGCTGGTGATCATCACGGGCCCGAGCGGCGCGGGCAAGTCCACGGCGGCCAAGCTCCTCACCCGCTTCTACGACCCCGCCACGGGTGTGATCAGCCTGGACGGCGTGGCGCTCCCGCACCTGGAGCTGGAGTTCCTGCGTGAGAACGTCGCGCTGCTGCCCCAGGAGACACTGATCCTCAACGGCACCGTCCGCGAGAACATCGCGTGCGGCCGGCCGGGCGCGACCGACGAGGACATCGAGCGGGCGGCGCGTACGGCCGCGGCGCACGGCTTCATCGCCGCGCTCCCCGAGGGATACGACACCCGCATCGCCCCCGGCACGGCGGCCCTGTCCGGCGGCCAGCTGAAGCGGATCACGATCGCCCGCGCGATGCTGCGCGCCGCGCCCGTCCTGGTCCTCGACGAGTCCACGGCCGGCCTCGACTCGGTCGCCGCCCGCCAGGTCGTCCAGCCACTGCGCCGCCTCATGTCCGGCCGTACGACCATCATGATCACCCACGACCTGAGCCTGGCTCCGGACGCGGACCGGGTGCTGGTCGTGGACGGCGGCCGGCTGGTGGAGGCGGGCACGCACGCGGAGCTGGTGGCGCGGGGTGGGACGTATGCGCGGCTGGCGGGGCCGGGGGTGGGGGCCATGACGGAGGAGACGCTGGTCCTCAGGCTTTGATCGCCGGGGGTCTCACACGTTCGGCGGGCCGGGCAGGAAATCGCACCACCTATACCGTGGCGCGACTATGGTTATGGCATGGCAGAGCACACGACCATCCAGGTGTCCCGGCAGGCCCGCGACCAGCTCGCCCAGGTCGCCAAGGAGCGGGGCATGACTTTGGGGCAGTTTGTCGAGCAGTTGGCCTCGGAGCAGCCCACGGCGGCGCAGATCGCCGAGCGCGTGGCGGCGGACCGGCAAGTTGTCCGTGACGTGATCGGTCTCGACATCAGCGACGAGGAGTTCGAGAAGGCGCCCGACGTGCTGGGCAACATCAACCGGATCGCTGCCGAGAAGGTCCGCATGGCCCGTGGAGCGGCGGCCGCGTGATCATTCTCGACACCGGCGCCACCCGTGCCCTTGCCGATGGGCACAAGACGCTGAACCTTCTCGCCGGGAACATGGCCCGTACTCCGGGCGACCTCCTCCGCATTCCCGCAGCCTGCCTGATGCAGGCGGAGTCGGAGGACGCGGAGGCTGCACGGCGGGTGCTCGCCTTCTCCTCGGTCGTCGTCGATCCCCTGGACACGATGGCGGCGGTCAGCGTCGGCACGATGATCAGGGACGGATACGGCGGCGCCGACACCTGCCACGCCCTGTACTGCTCCTTGCCGCGCGCGGAGTTCGCAGGGATGTCGATCCTGCTCACCGACCGGGAGCAGGACTATCCGCCGGGCGTGGTCACCGTCGACATCGACTCCCCCGGCATGCTCGGCTTCCACTGACGCCGGGCATGCCGGGTGCGGTCTGTCCCCGCGGTCGTCAGACGACCCGCTGGACCCGCTGGGTCGTCAGGTCGTAGCGGGCGCCCACGATGGCCAGTTTGCCGGTGCTGACCTTCGCGGCGAGGTCGGGCTCCCCGGCCAAGCGGGTGCGGACGGCTCGGACGTTGGCGTCGATGGTGGAGGCGATGCGGGCGTCGCCCTCCTTGGCGCGGTCTATGTTCGGGGCTATCTGGTCGGCTACGTACTGGATGTGGGCCGGCAGCCGGTCACCCGACTCGTCCGCCGTGACGGCGGCCTTCACGGCACCGCACGACTGGTGGCCGAGCACCACGACCAGGGGGATGTCCAGTTCGAGCACGCCGTAGGCGACGCTGCCGAGTACGGCCTCGTCCAGGACCTCGCCGGCGGAGCGCACGGTCATCAGGTCACCGAGGCCCTGGTCGAAGACCAGCTCCGGCGGGACCCGGGAGTCGATGCAGCCGAGGATGACGGCGAAGGGATGCTGGGCCGACGTCAGGGCCTGCCGTACGGAGGGCGACTCGTCGGGGTGCCGCTCACGGCAGGTGCTCCAGCGCTGGTTGCCCGCGGCGAGTTCACGCAGGGCCTCCTGGGGCGTGCTGGGCCGGCGGCGCGCGGGGGCGGCGGGAGCGGCGGAGGCGGGAACCGCGCCGAGGGCGGCGGTGGCCCCCAGCGCTGCGGTCCCGGTGAGCCCGAACCGCAGGAGTGCGCGGCGGGCAGGAGAGGCAAGGGCGAACCGCTTGTGTGCGGATGCGGTCGGCTGAGCGCCGACGGCTCTGTCAGAGTTCACGGGGTGGAACGTACGCCCGAAATTCGAACCAGAATCTCACCTTGCGAAATCATGGGCGGGCGCGGGGGAGTCATGATCGATCGTTTGACTGCTCTTGACGATCCCCCGCGCCGGCCTTGACGTTGAGCGGACGAGCGGCGGCCCGCAGGCTCAGGAAGGGTCTCAGGAAGCCGTGGGCGTCCAGTCGCCCAGCCAGTCCGCGACCTCCTGTCCGGCGGCCTGGGCGTCGGTCAGATGCGGGCGGTTGGAGCCTGCCGCGCCGGAACCCGGGCCGGTGTTCTTGTACTCGGCGAAACGGTCGTCCTTCCAGGAGAAGCCGCTCATGTCGGTCCACGGCGTGGACTTGACCGCCGCGCTGAGAGTCGTGTTGCGGACCGTCGTCTGGGGGTCGAGGGTCGCGTCGCCGCCCGCGTGCCAGGGGCGCCCCAGGAAGAAGCTGGACGCGGAGACGTCGCCGTTCACGGCCGAGTTGGCGATCAGGATGCCCTTGCGGTTCGCGGCCGTGCTGGGGGCGGTGACATAGCCGGCCGACGTGCCGTCCCAGCGCTTCTTCAGGGTGATGACCGAGCGGTCGATCACGGCTGACGCCCGGCCGAAGATGAAGTCGACGTTGCCGGTGATGTAGGAGTTCCTGACGTAGACCCGGCCCAGCCTGTCCTTCGCGGCCGTGTCCAGCAGCAAGGTGTCCTGGTCGCCCTCGGTGATGATCCCGTCCAGGAACACCTTGTCGGCGGCGGTGCGCAGGGCCACGGCCTGATGGCCGCTCAGGTTCTGGTTCGCCTTCTCGTCGAAGTCGTTGGAGATGGTCAGGTTGCGGGCCTGGAAGTCGTCGGCCTCGACGGCGACAGTGGCGCTGCCGCCGGTGCCGTAGGTGCCACCGCCCGGCTTCGGCGTCCCGGCCGCGTTGTTGTAGACGATCACCGTGTCCTTACGGCTGCCCCCGGTGCCCTGGATGGTGACGTGCGGCTTGTTGGAGGGCACCTTGACGGTCTCCCGGTACGTGCCCGGCTTGACGGCGATCACGACCCGCGACGCGTTGTTGGCGGGTACGGCGTTCACGGCCGCCTGCACGGTCGAGTACTGCCCGCTGCCGTCCTTGGCGACGGTGAGGGTCGTCGCGGCCGCCTTGGTGCTCGTGCCGGCACTGCTGGTCGTACCGATCGAACTACGCGGTCCCGCCTCCGACTTGAGAAGCGCCGGCAAGTTCGCCGCCGCGTCGAGCGCGTACGCGTAGTACGTCTTCGGATCGAAGGCCGTGCCGCCGCTCTCATTACGGCCGCTGGTACCGGAGAAGACGCTGCCGCGCTGGACGAGCGTTGCGGTGCTGTCCTTGATGACGGGGTTGTTCATGCCCTGGAAGTAGGAGTTCTCCAGGACCATCTTCGTCTTGCCGCGCGAGTAGTTGCCGTACGACGACTTGATGTCGGTGCCCGCCACGTCCTCCAGGAAGTTGTTGTAGAGGTGCGCGTGGGCGGCGTTGTCGGTGGAGGGGTTGCGCTGCTCGGTCTCGCGGATCCAGTTGTGGTGGATGGTGATGTCCGTGACGACGTTGTCCGTCCAGCCGATCCCGAAGGCCTTGTTGTCGTTGCTCAGCTTGTTCCAGGACACGGTCACGTTCGTGCTGTCCTTGCGGACGTCGATGAGCCCGTCGGCCATGTGCCGCAGGTCGTTGTGATCGATCCACACATGGTGGGCGCCGTCCATCTGGATCGCGTCGAAGTCGTGGTCCTTGTCGTTCCAGATGCCCTGGTAGGCGTCCCGGATGGTCAGGTTCCGGATGATCACGTTGTGCACGCCGGTCCCGAGGAAGAAGCCACCGCCGACGATGTGCCCGGCCGTTCCGGACCCCACGATGGTCTTGTCCGACTGAACCTTGATCTCTTTCCCGACCGGGTTCATGGTGATGGTCCCGGCGACGACGATGACGTACGGCTCCGCGGCCGTCGCGTACTTCTCCAGGTCGGCCTGCGTCCTGACGGTGACGATCTGCGCGTCCCGCCCGCCGTAAGTTCCGTTCTGGCCGAGGGAGTTGAGGGAGGCGAAGCCGTCGGCGGTGGCCTTGGCCCAGGCGGGGGCGGCGGCGGTCGCGGCGGCTGCCCGCTGCTGTGCGTCGGCGCCCAGGAAGCCGAGGTCCGTGCCGTAGGCGAGGACGCCGGAGACGGTCAGGGCCAACGGCACCCCGACCGCCAGGGCCTTACGCCCTCTGCGATGACGGGCCTTGCTGTGCTGCTCACTCATGCGGCGATCCGTTCCGTGCGGGGGTGGTTGCTCCGAGGAGCGGTCGCCGCCGCGCACGGAAAGGTTGCCGGGGTGAGGTGCGCGGGTGAGATGTACGGGTGAGTTGTGCGGGGTGACTTCAGCCGGCGAGACCGGCCCGGCGCAGCAGCTTCAGCCAGTCGTCGTACTCCACCAACTCGTCTTCGACCAAGGCGATGTGCGCATACTCCGGTGTCGCCAACCGGTCCAGAAAGAACGCCTCCAGGCTCGGCGCGAGCCGCTCGAAGCGCTCCGCGTCGACCCACTCCCAGTGGTCGTCCGGGATGCCGAGGACGCCGCCGCTCCCCGCGCGGTCGAGGAAGACCGGTGTGTCGTGGATCAGTCCGACGCAGAACAGCTTCTCCGGGGACAGCTCCAGCGGGGAGCCGACCACCGGCCCGCAGTAGAACTGGTGCTCCTCGGCCTCCTCCAGCCCGAAGAGCTGCACGGACGGCCCGCAGCTCGCCCCGTCCAGCACCCGGCAGAAGTCCAGGAACTCCCGTGGCACGCCCTCGGCCTCCGCGGCGGCCGCTGTCCCCTCGTCGACCGTCCCGCCGAGCGTGAAGCTCAACAGGTCCGTGCTCTCCGCCAGCACCGACCGCAGGGCGGCCACCGTCGTGACCAGACGGGACGATGCCGGGTTCGCGCCGGTCACCTGTCCATCCCCACTTGATGTTGATGCTGACCGGCCGCAGGTTATGCCCCGGAGGTGCGGGCAGCGCGTTCAGGGGATACGCCGGCCTCGGCTGGTCGCGACGCGGAGTGCGTCGCCCAGTGACTCGACCGCCCTGGTGAGCGCGAAGCGCACCGCGCGCTCACCCGCCTTGGCGTCGGCGAGGACGGCCCTGGCTCCGGCGAGTACCTGTTCACCCGAGTCCAGTTGGGCCACCTCCATGTCGTCGGCGAGTCGGGAGAGCCTGCTGTGGTCGCTGTCGGCGCTGAGGTAGCAGGGTTTGCCGTCGGGGGCGGTCCAGGGGAGGAGGCGGAGTTCCTCGGGGGCGCTCATACGGAGACCTCCTGTCCGGCCGTCCTGCGGCGCAGTTCTGCATCGATGCCGTAAGTGGCGATCCAGTGGGCGCGGCGGCGTTGCAGGATCCGTTCGCGCTCGCAGGGGCATACGCGTACGTGGACGGGGTGGCGGGGAGCCGTGGGCAACGGCCGTGTGGCGAGCGGGGGTTGGGGCGGGGTGGCTCGGTGGCGTCCCCGGGTCGGGAGCAGTACTCGTACGAGTGCGATCAGTAGCGATTCGATGAGTCGGGCGGTACGTTCGCGCATGTCGGCGCTCCTTGTAAGCGTCGGCCACGCCCCCGGGCCGAGCTGCATCGGTCGCGGGGGTTTTGGCATGGCAGGGGTCTGACGAGCGGTGATTACCGTTCGTGCCCTGATCGTCACAGGTGCGGCGTACTCTGCGGAAGAGGTTCGGTGTTGTCTGGGGCGCCAGGCAACGGGGAGGGGTGACGTGGGCGAAGTTGTTGACGGGGAGCGGGAGTCGGGGCGGGCTGCGCTCGGACGGACGCTGAAACTTCTCCGGGAGAAGGCGAGTAAGTCGCTGGGCCAGATGGCCGACGACACCGGGTACGACAAGAGCTACCTGAGTCGGCTGGAGTCAGGTGAGCGGCTGTCCAAGGTGGCCGTCATGGAGGACCTGGACAGCTATCACAGCTCGGGTGACCTGCTGGTTCGCCTGTGGCGCGACGCGCGCAAGGAGGTCGTCAAGGACAAGTACAAGAGGGTCATGGAGCTGGAGGCGACGGCCCGGCTCATGTGGATGTTCCAGCTGCGCGTGCCGGGCTTGTTGCAGACCGAGGACTATGCGCGGGCGGTGTTGTCAGGGTTGTCTGGAGCCCAGACAACGGCTGGCAACGGTGAAGAAGTCGAAGAACAGGTGGCGTTGCGCATGGGACGGCAGGAGTTGCTGTACCGCGATCCGGCGCCGAGTCTCCGCGTGATTCTGGACGAGGGGGCGCTGCGGCGCCCGGTTCCCGACCCGCAGGTGTGGACGGACCAGTTGTCCCATCTGCTGGAGGCTGCGGAGATGCCCTCGGTCGCCCTACAGGTGCTGCCGTTCACTGCTGGAGTGCACGACCTCATGAGCAGCGACCTCACCCTGTTGTGGCAGCGAGCCGGAGATCCCGTTGCCTACGTGGAAGGCAACGGTTTCGGGGAGCTGTTCGAGGATCTGGACAGGGTTCTGGCCTTCCGCTTGTCCTACGATCTGGTCAGGGACGCGGCGCTGACTCCGGTGGAGTCGACGGCGTTCATCAAGCGCCTTCTGGAGGAGTGCAGACCATGAACCGAACCCCCGACCTCACCGCCGCCGTGTGGCGCAAGTCGTCCTACAGCGACGGGGGAACATCGAACTGTGTCGAGGTCGCAGACGGCTACACCGGCGTGGTCCCCGTCCGCGACAGCAAGGTCCCCGCAGGCCAGGTGCTGCTCTTCGCGGCGTCATCCTGGTCCGCGTTCGTGCACGGCGTGAAGGAGACCGCGTGACCCCTGACCTCACCGCCGCCGTGTGGCGCAAGTCGAGCTACAGCGCCGGTGGAGACAACGACTGTGTCGAGATCGCCGACGGCTACCCTGCCGTCGTCCCCGTCCGCGACAGCAAAACCCCGACGACCCGCCCCCTGATCTTCTCGGCGTCGTCCTGGTCCGCCTTCACCGTCGGTGTCAAGG
Organism: Streptomyces sp. V4I8; assembly: GCF_041261225.1. Classification (GTDB taxonomy): domain Bacteria; phylum Actinomycetota; class Actinomycetes; order Streptomycetales; family Streptomycetaceae; genus Streptomyces. The sequence goes on along the minus strand of NZ_JBGCCN010000001.1, from coordinate 4,913,743 downwards.
CGCACACGGGCATGCCCACCGTCGGGTGAAGCGGGCGGGAAACCGGGACGGACAGGGGTTCGGGCCGGTCACGGTGGCGTCATGACAGAGAACACGATCACCGGCGACGAGCTCGATCAGGGGCTGGACGCGTCGACGACCCCGCTCCCTCCGGCGGAGCCGGCTCGCGGACGCTCGGCGTGGGGACGGTGAGCGCGGTTATGGTCGTAGACACGACGCGTCGAAGGAGGACACCGATCATGGCTGCCCACGCTGCGGAACCCGATCACGTCGTGCCTCCGATGCCCGAGCGGACCCCGAAGGCGCTTCGCAGGGCCATCGCCGAGCACACCCCTGAACTTCTTCCCGACTTCGACGCGCACTGGAAGTGGGCGATCGCCGACACCTACGACATCGGTCCCTTGGCGGCGTTCATGGCCCGCTGGTGGGGTCAGTACGCTCTCGCCCGCGACCCCAAGCTGGACGCGCACGTTCGCGATCTCGAACACCGAGCGGCGTACGAGTGCACCGACATCGCCGAAGCCAAAGCCCTCCTCGAAGAGGCGTCGAAGATTCATTACCGGGTCCGAGAACTGGAGCCCGGCGAGTGACTGATGGGTTCATGGGGCCGCCTTGGCAGGCGGACTGGCGGATCGATGCGCTCGTCACCTTCGAGGCACTGCCCGACCACGTTCGTGAGATCGTCCTCGCAGCGCGCGCTGAACTGGTCACGGCGAAAGACCCGTATTTTCACGGCATCGATGCTGATGCCGGACTTCCGGACGGCTTGAGGGTCATGCCGGACCAGTCCACTGCTCCGAAGGGCCGCCACATCTGCTTCTTCGACTATGGAAACGGCTGGCTGAAGTACAGCTTCGTCCGCCGAACCGAAGATCCGCAGATCGTGGTGGAGGAAGTCTTCTGGCAAGGAGCTGAGCCTCTTACACCGCCTCCGGCGGCGGAGTAGGGGCCCCGGGCAGCCGTACCGTCGCCACCGTGCCGCCGTCTTCCGCGGGGGCCAGGATGACCTGGCCCCCGGCCTGCTCGACGGTCCGGGCCACGATCGACAGGCCCAGCCCCGAGCCGGGCAGCGCCCGCGCACTCGGCGAGCGCCAGAAGCGGTCGAAGACGTGGGGGAGTTCGTCGGTGGGGATGCCGGGGCCGTGGTCGCGGACGGTGAGGACACCGTCGTTCAGGGCGACCTCGATCGTGCCGCCCTCGGGGCTGAACTTCACCGCGTTGTCGAGGACGTTGACCACCGCGCGCTCGAGCGCCGACGGTTCCGCGCGGACGTACCAGGGCTGGAGGTCGGCGGTGATCGTCAGTTCCGGACCGCGGAGCCGGGCCCGGCGCAGGGCCGACTCGACGGTGTCCTGCAGCGAGACCACCTGGACGCGTTCGCCCCGCTGGCCCTCCGAGCGGGACAGCTCCTGCAAGTCGCCGATCAGGGAGGCCAGTTCGGTCATCTGCGCCTTGACGGAGGCGAGCAGCGCCTTGCGGTCGGCCTCGGGGATCGGACGGCCCGTCTCCTCGCTGCGGGTGAGGAGTTCGATGTTGGTGCGCAGGGAGGTCAGGGGAGTGCGGAGCTCGTGGCCGGCGTCGGCGATGAGCTGCTGCTGGAGCTCGCGGGAGCTGGCCAGGGCGGAGGTCATGGAGTTGAAGGAACGGGAGAGGCGGGCCACCTCGTCCTCACTCTCTTCCTCCACCGGGATCCGGACACTCAGATCCTCGGTACGGGCCACGTGTTCGACGGCCTCGGTGAGCTTGTCGACGGGGCGGAGGCCTGCGCGGGCTACCGCGAGGCCGGCGGCTCCGGCGCCGATAACGCCGACTCCGGAGACGAGGAGCAGGATCAGGGCGAGGTCGTTGAGAGTGGCTTGAGTGCCTTTCAGAGGTACACCGACCACGAGGGCGGCGTCCGACTCGGCCCCGGTGACCGAGTCCCTGAGGGTGATGGGGAACGTCAGGACACGTAGGTCGTCGCCGGCCTCGTTGGTGCCGTTGCGGAAGAAGCCGTCGCCGCCCCTCGTGATCGCGTCCTGATCGGACTGGGTGACGTTGACGACGCCCAGCGAGTTCGGGAGGAGACAGGGAGTTCCGTCAGCCTTGACCACCTGTGAGTAGGTGGTCCGGAAGTTGTTGAGCGTCTGCTGGGGGGTCTGCGTGCACTCGGTGTACGCGTCCCCGATCTGCGCGATCTGCTGCGGTCCCTTGATGGCCGCGACCCTCTTCAGGTCCTCGTCCACCTGCTGGTACAGCTTCCCCTGCACGATGAACCAACACGTCACCGAAACCGCCGCCACCGCGAACGCCACCGCCGCCGCCACCAGCAGCGCCAGCCGCGACCGGATCGGCAGTGACCGGTACCGGCGCAGAACCCTCTTCACTCCGCCCCACCCTGCCGCAGCACATATCCCACACCCCGAACCGTGTGCACGAGCCGCGGCTCGCCGCCCGCCTCGGTCTTGCGGCGCAGGTACATGACGTACACATCGAGGGAGTTGGAGGAGGGCTCGAAGTCGAAGCCCCAGACCGCCTTCAGGATCTGCTCACGCGTCAGCACCTGGCGCGGATGCGCCATGAACATCTCCAGCAGCGTGAACTCCGTACGGGTCAGCTCCACCGGCCGCCCACCCCGCGTGACCTCCCGCGTCGCGAGGTCCATGCGCAGGTCCGCGAAGGTCAGCGCCTCGTCGTCCTCCACCGCGCCCGCACCGGCCGCCGTAGCGTAGGAGCTGCGCCGCAGCAGGGCGCGGACCCGGGCGAAGAGTTCGTCCAGTTCGAAGGGCTTGACCAGATAGTCATCCGCGCCCGCGTCCAGTCCCGTCACGCGGTCGCCGACCGTGTCACGGGCCGTCAGCATGAGGATCGGCGTCGTGTCACCGGCGCCGCGGATGCGGCGGGCGGCGGTCAGGCCGTCCATGCGGGGCATCTGGATGTCCAGGACCACCAGGTCGGGCCGGTAGGCGGTCGCCTTCTCCAGGGCGTCGGCGCCGTCGACCGCGACCTCGGTGTCGTACCCCTCGAAGGCGAGGCTGCGCTGGAGTGCTTCGCGCACCGCCGGCTCGTCGTCGACGATCAGGATGCGCTGGGGGTCACGGTCGCCATCGGCGGGGCTCATGGGCTCGGGATCCTCGGGGTGCGGTGGGACAGGGGGCTGGGCGGCTGAACGCCTTCAGCCTCGCATGATTCTGAGCCTGCTCGGCCTGCTCGGCCTGCTCGACCTCGTCAGCCTCGTACGGTGCGGCGGCGGCCGCGGGCGGCGGTCGTCCTGCGGCCGGCGCTCAGGCTGACGGTCGCCAGCTCCGGCGCCCGGGACGGGGCCGTGGGCGCGTGCAGGGCGCCGGCGACCTCCAGGGCGAGGGCGAAGTCGGCCGCGCCGACACCGGTCGTGTTGTGCTCAACCTGCTGGATCATGACGTGCTCCTTCAGCTCTGCGAGTCTGCTAGTTCTGCGAACCCGACCGCAGCTTCGCCAGGTCGGCCTTGACGGTGTTGATCGGGATGGCGAAGCCGAGGCCCACGCTGCCCGCGTCGGACGAACCCGAGCCGGAGGCCGAGTACATCGCGGAGTTGATGCCGATGATGTTGCCGTTCATGTCGATCAGCGCGCCGCCGGAGTTGCCGGGGTTCAGGGACGCGTCCGTCTGGAGTGCCTTGTACGTCGTCGTCGACGAACCGGTGTCGCCGTTGAACTGCTGACCGCCGAACTCGAACGGCCAACCGCCGCCGCCCTGCTGCTGTTGCTGCTGGCCCTGGCTCTCGTCCGTCGAGACGGTCACGTCACGGTTGAGCGCGGACACGATGCCGCTGGTGACCGTGCCGGTCAGGCCCTCGGGGGAGCCGATCGCCACGACCTGGTCGCCGACCTGGACGCCGGAGGAGTCGCCGAGGGTGGCGACCGTCAGCCCGGCAGCGTTCCGCAGCTTGATCAGCGCGAGGTCCTTGCTGCTGTCGGTGCCGACGACCTCGGCGGTGTACTCCTTGCCGTCGCTGGTGGTCACCTTGACCGAGGTGGCGCCGGAGACGACGTGGTTGTTGGTGATGATCTCGCCGTCACTGGTGATGATCACGCCGGAGCCGGTGGAGGACCCGGCGTTCGAGGTCGCGTTGATCTCGACGATGCTCGGGCTGACCGCCTTGGCGACCCCGGAGACCGTGCCCTTCTGGCTGGAGGGGACGACGTTGGTGCTGGTGGAGCTGGAGGTGGCGACGGTGTCGTTGCCGGTCAGCTCCTGTATGCCGTACGCCGTGCCGCCCCCGATCGCGGCGGCGACGATCGCCACGGCGGCGAGCAGGGCGACCGGACCGCGGGGCCGGCGCCGCGCCTTCGGCGGCTGGGCGACGGGCTCGGTGAGGAGTGCGGTGGGGGCTTCGCCGGCAGTGGCGCCGGTACCGGTTCCCGGGTGGGCCTGGGCCGTCGGCCGGTGCGCCGGCGGGGGCGGCCACTCGGGGTTCACGGGAGAGGAGGCGTGCTGCTGGGCGCCCTGGTACGGGTTCTCGTAATCGCCGCTGCGGCGGAAGCTCTCGGTCATGGAAACGAGCTTGTCGCCCGACCATGAGAGCTTCCTGAGTGCTCCCTGAGAAGCCCGGCAGAAGCTCGTATGCCCGATGTAAGGACTGTTCTGGCGACTCGGTGAGGTCTCTCAGAGGGGCTTCAGAAAAGCCCGCCCACCCTCACTTGCAGCCGCAGGACCGCCGTACCACCAAGCGCGACGGGAACACCTTGAGCCGCTCCCGCCGTGACCCGGCGACGCGCAGACCGTCGTCGAGGACGAGGTCCACCGCGGCCCGAGCCATCGCCGACCGGTCCGAGGCGATCGTCGTCAGCGGCGGATCCGTCAACGCCGCCTCCTTGATGTCGTCGAACCCGGCGACCGCCAACTGCCCCGGCACGTCCAAGCGCAGCTCCCGCGCCGCGCGCAGCACGCCGATGGCCTGGTCGTCGGTGGAGCAGAAGATCGCCGGCGGGCGGTCGGGCCCGGACAGGATGTCGAGCGCTATGCGGTAAGCGTCGTAGCGGTTGTACGGCGCCTCGAACAGCCGCCCCTCGGTGGGGATCCCGGCCTCGGCCATCGCGCGCCGCCAGCCCTCGACGTGGTCGGAGACCGGGTCGCCGACCGCCGGGGTCTCCGCGGTGCCGCCCATACAGGCGACGTACTCGTAGCCGTGCTCCAGGAGGTGGCGTACGGCGAGCTGGGCGCCGCCCAGGTCGTCGGTGACGACGGCGACGTCGTCGATGGCCTCGGGCCGCTCGTGGAGGAGGACGACGCGGGCGTCCCAGGCCTCGATCTCGGCGGCGGCCAGGTCGTTCAGGGCGTGGGAGACGAGGATGAGTCCCGAGACGCGCATGCCGAGGAAGGCCCGCAGATAGTGGACCTCGCGCTCGCCGACGTAGTCGGAGTTGCCGACGAGGACCATCTTTCCGCGCTCGGCGGCGGCCCACTCGACCGCGTGGGCCATCTCGCCGAAGAAGGGCTGGCGGGCGTCCGGCACGATCAGGCCTATGAGATCCGTGCGCCGCGAGGCCATCGCCTGGGCGACCCGGTCGGGCCGGTACCCCAGCTCCTTGATCGCGGCGAGGACACGCTCGCGCGTGGCCGGGGCGACCGGCCGGGGTCCGTTGTTGATGACGTAACTGACGACGGCAGTGGAAGTCCCTGCCAGCCGCGCCACGTCATCGCGAGTCACCTTGGCCACGCGCGGAGTCTACGCGGATGGACCCACTCTGGGCAGGGCGTGAAGGAGCTCGCTTGGCGCCCGGCCGCCGCTCTTCTGTGCGAAAGCGACGGCCCTGGCGTCCTGCTCTGGTACCCGCTAGGCGTCGGCACGGACCTCGGCGCCGTCCAGGGCGGCCGTCTCGTCCGGATCGGCCGATTTTGCCCGGTCGGCCTTGGCCTTGGCTTCTTCGGCGGCGCGCTCGACCTTCTCGGGAGTAACGAATCGATAACCGACGTTCCGGACGGTCCCGATGAGTGACTCGTGCTCCGGGCCGAGCTTGGCGCGCAGCCGTCGTACGTGGACGTCGACGGTCCGGGTGCCGCCGAAGTAGTCGTAGCCCCAGACCTCCTGGAGCAGCTGTGCGCGCGTGAAGACGCGGCCCGGGTGCTGGGCGAGGTACTTCAGGAGCTCGAACTCCTTGAAGGTGAGGTCGAGGACCCGCCCCTTGAGCTTGGCGCTGTACGTCGCCTCGTCGACCGAGAGGTCGCCATTGCGGATCTCCATGGGGGAGTCGTCGTTGACGATCTGCTGACGCCCCATCGCGAGCCGCAGCCGCGCCTCGACCTCGGCCGGACCGGCGGTGTCGAGGAGGACGTCGTCGATGCCCCAGTCGGCCGTGACGGCGGCGAGGCCGCCCTCGGTGACGACGAGCATGAGGGGACAGCCGGGGCCGGTCGAGCGCAGGAGCTGGCACAGGCTGCGCACCTGTGGGAGGTCGCGGCGGCCGTCGATCAGGATGACGTCGGCACCTGGGGTGTCGACGAGGGCCGGGCCTTCGGCCGGAGCCACGCGCACGTTGTGCAGCAGCAGGCCGAGAGCCGGGAGCACCTCCGTCGACGGCTGGAGGGCGTTGGTCAGGAGCAGCAGAGAACTCATACGTCTGGTTCCTCCTCGGTCCCTGCGAGGACGTGTGTGGTACGGAACTGCTCTGCGATCCCGAAGGCCCCGTACACCTGCGGTTTCCCGCGCCGTATACAACGCTTCCGAAAGCACAAAAGGACCCGGGGGCTACGCTGCCCGAGTCCTCTGCCCAGCAGAATAGCCCACATGAGCAACGGTCCGGCAGGTCATGTGGCGCGATCCACGGTTCGTCCGCACTCTGAGACAACCAGACCTACACCTTTGCGGACGTTTCTGCACACGGACGACGGCGTGACGATCGATTCCGTATACGACCCGAGTGCGGTTGTATACGACGCCTCGCGTCCACCTGTCGGTGACCTTGTGTTCGTCGTCGCCCATGGCTTCACCGGCGATGTGGACCGGCCACATGTACGACGGGTGGCGGAGGCCTTCACCCGGCACGGGGCCGTCGTCACCTTCTCCTTCCGCGGGCACGGAGCCTCGGGCGGGCGGTCGACCGTCGGGGACCGCGAGGTGCTCGATCTGGCGGCCGCGGTGCGCTGGGCCCGCGAACTCGGGCACGCGCGCGTGGCGACCGTCGGCTTCTCCATGGGCGGCTCGGTGGTCCTGCGGCATGCCGCGCTGTACCGCCCGGACGCATCGGAGCGCGAGGGGCGCGCAAGGCGCGCAGGGGCGCACTCGGACACGGTGGTCTCGGTGAGTGCGCCGGCCCGGTGGTACTACCGGGGTACGGCTCCCATGCGGAAGCTCCACTGGCTGGTGACCCGGCCCGAGGGCCGCCTGGTGGGCCGCTACGGATTCCGTACGCGGATCCACCACCGGGACTGGAACCCGGTGCCGCTCTCCCCGGTAGAGGCCGTCCCGCGGATCGCGCCCACCCCCCTGCTGATCGTGCACGGCGACCGGGACGGCTACTTCCCCCTCGACCACCCCCGCATGCTGGCCGAGGCGGCCGGTGACCACGGTGAACTCTGGCTGGAGCCCGGCATGGGCCACGCCGAGCACGCGGCCGGCGAGGCGCTGCTGGCCCGAATCGGGGACTGGGCCGTCGCACAGGGCGGCTAGCCTGACGGGGTACACAGCCGACCGACAGAGGAACTCGATGCCAAAGGTCACGGTGCGCTACTGGGCCGCCGCGAAGGCCGCGGCCGGGATCGCCGAGGAGCCGTTCGACGCGGCCACGCTCGCCGAGGCGCTGGACGCCGCCCGCGAGCGACACCCCGGTGAACTCGTGCGCGTCCTGCAGCGATGCTCGTTCCTCGTCGACGGTGACCCCGTGGGCACCCGCGAACATGAGACGGTACGGCTGGCCGACGGCGGCACGGTCGAGGTGCTCCCGCCGTTCGCAGGAGGGTGACGATGACCGACCAGCCGTATCAGGGGTACGACGGGTACGACCCGTATCAGCAGCCCGCTCAGCAGCAGCCCGTTCAACAGCAGCCCGTTCAACAGCCCGCTCAGCAGCCTGCTCACCAGCAGGCGCCGCAGGCGTGGCCCGGGCAGCAGGCGTACGACGAGCAGCAGGCCCACCAGCAGTACACCCAGCAGTGGCAGGGGCAGACCTGGGAGACGCACGTGCAGCCGCCGGTGGCGCCTGCCTCGGCGGCGGAGACGTCCTATCTGCCGTCGCAGGGGGCGGGCACGCCGGGTGTGGGCGCCTATGCGGGGTCGGGGTACGGCCAGACGGGGCAGGGCTGGGACGGCGGGCCGCAGGCCCAAGCGCAGGCCCAGGCGTACGGTCGGCAGCCCCATGCCCAGCAGCCCCATGCCCAGCGTTTGCCCTCCCAGGGCCAGGCGCCCCAGGCCCAGCCCCAGCCCGAGACGGGGAGGCACGGGGAAGCCGAGTCGGGTGAAGACCCCGGGTACGGTCCCGCGACCGTCGCCGGCAACGCCCGCATCACGGACGCCCAGCGGGCCCGGCTGGAGGGCCGCTCCCCGATCATCGAGCCCGGGGTCCAGCCGGCCGGACTCACCGCGCTGCTGGGGCTGTTGCTCGCGGGTGCGGCGGCGATCGGGTCGTACGCCCTCCTCGTCCCCCTGGTCGTCCTGCAGGCCGTGACGGCGGCGGGCTGGTTCCGGCTGAACGGCATGTGGCCCGCCCGGCAGGGCATCGCGCTGGCCTTCGCGGGCGCGTTGACGGCCGACGTGGCGCTGCTGGCGTCCGACCGTGCCCCGGCGGCGATCCTCGGCACGCTGGGGGTCTGGGTGCTGCTGACCCTGGTCCTGCAGCTTCGCTCGCACGCCGATCCGGACGAGCGGATGTACGGGCTGATGGCGACGGTGGCCTCGGCGGCGCTGTCGATCATCGCGGGTGGGTATCTCGCGGCCGAGGCGGACGCGGTGAGCGTGGGTGCGGTGGCGGTCGCCGTCGCGGTGCTGGTCCGTGCCCTGCCGTTGCCGACGCCGGTTTCCGTGGTGCTCGCGTTGCTCGCGGCGGCGGGTGCGGGGGGCATGGTCGGTGCGATGACCGGGGTGGGGTCCGGTGGGGCCCTGCTCGGGGCCGGCGCCGCGGTGTGCGCGTTGGTCGGGCATCGGGTGGCCAGCTACGACTATCCGTCGCGGTTCGTGCACTTCACGGCGGGGGTCGCGTTGCCTTTGGCGGCCGCGGCGCCGGCGGTGTACCTGCTGGGGCGGGCCTTCGCCTGACCCCGCATTCCTTCGCCCCCGCCGCCCCTACCCGTCCCGTCCCTGGGGGCTGCGCCCCCAGACCCCCGCTTTCGGCCCTGAAGGGGCCTCGTCCTCAAACGCCGGACGGGCTGAAGTACTCAGCCCCTCCGGCGTTCGAGGAGCGGGGTCTGGGGCGGAGCCCCAGGAGGATGGGACGGGTAGGGGCGGCGGGGGCGAGCAAATGCCTTGCTGTCACAGGTGATCGACAATCCGCCGGGGCCGGCCTTCCGCGGAGTTACGCTCGACGTTCGTAGATGACTCTGAGGTGGGGGAACACCACGACATGCGAGCCCTTCGGATACTGCTGATAACCGTCGTGATCCTGGGCGGCCTCTTCGTGCTGGCCGACCGGCTCGCCGTGGGGTTCGCCGAGGACGAGGCGGCCGGCAAGCTGCAGACCTCCGAGAACCTGCCCACCGCGCCGGACGTGTCCATCAAGGGCTTCCCGTTCCTGACGCAGGTCGCGAGCGGTTCGCTGGACGATGTCGAGGTCGGCATCAAGGACTACGAGGCCGCCACCGGAACCGACGGCAAGACGATCCGGATCGACGACCTCACCGCCAGCATGAAGGGCGTCGAGTTCTCCGGTGACTACAGCTCCGCCACCGCGGCCACCGCCACGGGCACCGCGTCCATCACCTACGCCGAACTGCTGAAGGCCGCCAAGTCCGAGCCCACCGAGGTCGCCCCCGGCGTCACCGCCGCCGTCATCGGGCTGTCGGACGGCGGCAACGGCAAGATCAAGGTCGCCGTCGAGGCCACCGTCCTCGGCACCAAGCTGCCGGACCCGGTCTACGTCCTCAGCTCGGTCACCACCGAGGGCGACACCGTGAAGGTGCACGCCGACACCCTGCCCAACTTCAACGGCGCCGCCATCGCCGAGAACCGGGCCCGCGCGATCACCGACTTCGAGCAGAAGATCGACGGTCTCCCCGGCGGCATCCAGCTCGACAAGGTCCAGGCGGCGAAGAACGGTGTCGAGATCACGGTGAAGGGTTCGGACGTCCGCCTCGCTGGGTAGTACGGCTGCGACCGCGATGGACATCCTGCGTCCAACTGGCGAGACGGCGTCGTCCGTACCGTAGCTGTGACCGCCGATACACCTGCCCGGAAACCGTGCGGGACCGGCTTCGGCGGTCCTCCGATCCCATATCCCGGACAATCGCGTCTCACTATGCGACACGCCGGTGACACGCCCGCATGTCCGTCCCTACGATCGAGCCCATGAAGCGACAGGCGGATCTCACGAAGCGGCGGGCAGTAGACCTCTGCCGCGTTGCCGCCATGCTCTGTCGCCCTTTCTGAGCGGAAGCTCCGACTTCCGCGTTTCCCCGCTGCCCTGACCAGGGCACAGGTGCGTCGTCTCGGCCTGAGCACGTACGCACCCCCTCACACTCGCACGCCCCGCCGCAACTGCCCCGGAGGAGAGAAGAGCATGAGCCGCAGCGACGTCCTCGTCGACGCCGACTGGGTCCAGGAGAACCTGGACAACCCCAGCATCGCGATCGTGGAGGTGGACGAAGACACGTCCGCCTACGAGAAGAACCACATCCGCAACGCGATCCGCATCGACTGGACCAAGGACCTGCAGGACCCGGTCCGCCGCGACTTCGTCGACCAGGAGGGCTTCGAGAAGCTCCTGTCGGCCAAGGGCATCGCCAACGACACCCTGGTGATCCTCTACGGCGGCAACAACAACTGGTTCGCGTCCTACGCCTACTGGTACTTCAAGCTCTACGGCCACGAGAACGTCAAGCTCCTCGACGGCGGCCGCAAGAAGTGGGAGCTGGACGCCCGCGAGCTGGTCGAGGACGTGCCCGTGCGCCCGACGACCGACTACAAGGCCAAGGCCCAGAACACCGCCATCCGCGCCTTCCGTGACGACGTCGTCGCCGCGATCGGCTCGCAGAACCTGGTCGACGTGCGCTCGCCCGACGAGTTCTCCGGCAAGCTGCTCGCCCCGGCCCACCTCCCGCAGGAGCAGTCGCAGCGTCCGGGTCACGTCCCGTCCGCCCGCAACATCCCGTGGTCCAAGAACGCCAACGACGACGGCACCTTCAAGTCGGACGACGAGCTCAAGGAGCTCTACGCCGAGGAGCAGGTCGACCTGGCGAAGGACACCATCGCCTACTGCCGCATCGGTGAGCGCTCCGCGCTGACCTGGTTCGTCCTGCACGAGCTGCTCGGTGTGGAGAACGTCAAGAACTACGACGGCTCCTGGACCGAGTACGGCAGCCTGGTCGGCGTTCCGATCGAGCTCGGCGCCAACAAGTAAGACCCAACCCGCAAATCCCGACCGGCCTTCCTCCGGTCAGACCCCTCTTGGAGAAAGACATGTGTGGAGCGAAGGCCGGCGGCCCCGACGCCTCGACGATCAAGCCCGGTGAGACCACGATCCAGGGCCAGGTGACGAAGGACGGCGAGCCCGTCGTCGGCTACGTCCGACTGCTGGACTCGACTGGCGAGTTCACCGCGGAGGTCCCCACCTCCGCCACGGGCCAGTTCCGCTTCTACGCGGCCGAGGGCACCTGGACCGTGCGCGCCCTCGTCCCCGGCGCCACCGCCGACCGCACCGTCGTCGCCCAGCAGGGCGGCCTGGCGGAGGTCGCGATCGCGGTCTGAGAAACACCCTGATCGGTCGAAGGGCCGTACCCCGTGGGTTGGACGCCTGGGGTACGGCCCTTCGGTCTGTGCGGACCTACTCTGGACGTATGTACGCACGGCGACGTCACGTCTACTTCACCATGATGGGGACGTGCATCACGCTCTTCGTCCTGGCCTGGGGCGTCGTGCGCCTCTGGTCGGTGCCGGTGGCGGTGGGCATGTGTGTGGTGGCCATGGTCATCCCGCCGCTGGCCGCGATGGTAGCCAACCGGCGGGGGCCGGAGGACCGCTGGTGGGACGACCCCTCCGGCGATCCGAAGTCCGACGAGTGGTGGGACGAGCTGGACGGCAAGAAGCGACCGCGATAGGTACGGTCCTGTGCGCCCGGGGCCGTCTCAGTAGACGAGCGCCTGCGTCTCGTCGCCGAGTGCCTCCTGGACGAAGACCTGGGCGCCCGCGATCCGGACGCCCTCGATGACATCCTTCTCCGTGATGTCCCGGCGGGCCGCGCACTGGGTGCACAGGGTGAGACGGCCGGTCGCGAGGATGGAGTCGATCAGGTCGGGGAGCGGGGCCGCGTGCGGGAGTTCGAACTCCGCGGCGCGGCCCGGGAGGGCGAACCACGCGGACTCGCCGGTCAGCCATACGGAGACGTCGACGCCGCTGGCCACCGCCACCGCCGCGACCGTGAACGCCTGTGAGCAGCGTTCGGGGGCATCGGCCCCCGCCGTCACCTTGATCACCAGCTTCTTCGCCATGGCCGAATCGTAATCAACTCCCTTACAACCTGAGGCGTTGGCCATGGGTCTCCTGTGCGCGCGCATACGGAATGCGCGCTTCACGTTCCGTGGGGGGACGTCTTGGATGTATCTGAAGAAATAGGAGAGGTGGCTGACGCGCCGGTACCGCCGGTGCCACCGGTCGCGCCGGTCATGCCGGTCTCCTCGGCCGCGCCCGCGCAAGCGGAGGTGTCCGGACCGGCCGAGCCGGCCGCCCTGTCCCGGCGTCGTCGCCGTGGGCGTACGGCCCTGCTGATCGCCGGAGCCGTCGTGCTCGGGCTCGTCGCCGGGACCTGTGCCGGTTACCTCGTACAGGCCGACCGCGAGCCCACGAAGCTGCCCTCGCTGTCCCAGCCGACCCTGAAGCAGTCCACGGGCGTGGCGCCCGAGCCGCTGTCGGCTGCCCAGGACCGTCGGGTGAAGACCGACGGCGACCTGCGCGAGCTGCTGCTGAAGAAGCCGGCCGGGGCGAAGGACGCCGAGTGGCTGACCGGTACCGACGGCTGGCAGGACATGGCCTCGTTCGCCGGTAACTACGAACAGCCGGACGTCATGTTCGGCGAGCTCGTCAGCGACGAGTTCCGCCGGGCGGCAGCCACCGGCTGGCAGGTCGGCAGCTCGTACACCGTGGAGATCCGGCTGGTCCAGTTCCGGCAGGAGCAGCGGGCGTCGGCTTCCGGAACCACCGACAACGACCAGTACTGGGCGGAGGACGAGGACTCCACCGACAGCTGGCCCATCCCTGGCACCGGGGAGGGTATGGCATATGTCCACAACAAGCCCGAGGCCGAGGCCGGCTACCTCCCGCTGTACAGCGCGGAGGCACACGCCTGGCGCGGTGACATCGCCATGCAGATCTGGGTCTACGCCGACAAGCCGGTCAGCAAGAAGAAGATCATGGACCTGGCCCAGCGGCAGATGGGGCGCCTGTGAGCGAGAACCAGAACGCGACGGAGCCGACGGCACAGCCCGCCGACCCCGCGCAGACCACACCAGAAGCCGCTCCGCCCGCTCCCGACGCGGTTGCCCTCATGGAGCCGCCCGCCGCTCCGCCCGCCCGGAAGCCCCTCCGTCGTGGCCGCATCGCCACCGTCGCCGGATCCCTGCTCCTGGCCGGGGCGGTCGTCGCCGGGGTCGGCTACACCGTCGTCACCGTGCGGGACGCCGACCGGGACGCGGGTGCCCCCGTGTGGAAGTTCCCGGCGGCCAAGGCCGACGACAAGAAGTCGGTGCCCGCTTCCGGGCTCGCCGGGATGCTCGTGCCGTACGGCACCGACGGCTGGGTGCGGGGTCCGGACATCGGTGAGTTCGGCTCCGACGCGCAGCTCAGCGGTGCCCATGCCACAGCCCTGCGCAAGGAGTCCCTGCGCGACCTGCCCCGCTCCCAGCGCCGGCAGCTGGAGAAGCAGATGGACAAGCGGCCCATCAAGGGCATGGCGATGCGCAGCTACATCAACACGGAGGGCACGGGTTACAGCGAGGACGTCGACGAGGACACCTACACCGTGAGCATCGTGCTGAGCCGGCTGGAGAGCACGGCGGCCGTCCGGGACACGTCGACGTTCGAGAGCGAGTTCCTCGACGCCCTGGACATCTTCCGCAAGGGCCCGAAGGTCAAGGGGCACAAGAACGCCAAGTGCTTCCTGCCGCCCAAGGGCACCGACGAGGAACTCGAAAGCATGTACTGCACCGCCTACGTCGGGGACGTCCTGGTCACCGCCACGGCGGACGGCATCAAGCCACTCGACACCAAGGGGGCCGCGTTGCTGCTCGCCACTCAGCTCGACCGCATCGCAGAGCGGGGGAAGGCGATATGAGCGAGCAGCAGCACGCCACCGTCCCGGCTCCCCCGGCCGACGTACCGCCGCATCCCCCGACCGACGTACCGCCGCCACCCGCACCACTCCAGGTGGAACCCCCGGCTCGGAAGGACCGCCGCGTCCTGCGCGCGGCACTGCGCTGGACCTCCGCCGTCGTCGCCTTCGCCGCGATCGGCGCGGGCACGGCGTACGGGATCACGCGGATGGAGCGGACCGACGTACCGGGGCTGGCGACGGAGTCGGACGGGCGGTGGGAGTACCCGACGCTCACCAAGCCGCCGCTGCCCTCGGGCAGCCCACAGCCGCTCGCCGAGGAGAACGAGGCCGGCGCCCACTACGCCGACCTGCGCGCCCTGCTCCTGCCCGCGCCCAAGGGGGCCGCGGAGGACAAGGCGCTGCGCGGTGACGACGGCTGGCTGGCGACGAAGGACTTCCTCACGGAGTACGCGGACAAGCCGGAGCGCGACACCTTCCGGCAGACACTCGTCGACTACGGCCTGCGCCACATCGCCGCCCGCGGCTGGAACACCCAGGACGGCACGCACACCCGGATCTACCTGCTGCACTTCGACACCGCGGCCGTGGTGGACGAGGTGATCGCCGATCTCGCTCCCTACGGCAGCCCCGCCTACCGGGTCCGCGGCACCGAGGTCTCCACCCAGGACGAGGACTTCTCGAACCTGCCCTGGCCCGTGGACATGCCGCGTTTCGCCTACGTCGAGTCCAAGCCGTACGGCGCCGAGCAGGTCCGTCACGCCTACCTGTCGGCCGGCGACGTGATCGCCCTGATCGTCCAGTCCAGGAAGGGCAGCGCGCGGGCGGTGCCGTTCCAGCAGACGGTGACGCTCCAGAGCCAGCTCCTCGGCTGACCCCGCGAGGGCATACCTCACACAGAGGGCCGGGCCCCGGCCGCGTAAGCTGGGGCCCGGCCCTGTGTACGCAAAGCATTCCCCACGCTCAATCGAGGAGCACCCCGTGGAGATCTTCTTCGAAGCCCTGCTGGTCCTGGTCTGCGTCGGCGTTCTCGCCTTCGCCGGGCTGACCGTGAAGAAGCTGTACCAGGGCCAGCGCTGACCGCCATCACCGACGTACGAGACTTCTGAGCTGCTCATGATCGAGATCCCGTCCGACCTCCACAAGGACCTCGTCCCCCTCGCCTTTCTGCTCGGCAACTGGGCGGGCGCGGGCGTGCACGACTTCCCCGGGTCCGAGAAGTGCAACTTCGGGCAGGAGGTCGCCTTCACGCACGACGGCCGGGACTTCCTGGAGTACCGGTCCCACACCTGGGTGCTGGACAACGAAGGCAACAAGGTGCGGCCGCTGGAGTCCGAGCACGGCTTCTGGCGGATCGACGCCGAGCGCAAGGTCGAGGTGACGATGGTCCGCGACGACGGCGTCGTCGAGATCTGGTACGGCGAGCTCGCCGACAAGAAGCCCCAGATCGACCTGGTCACGGACGCGGTGGCGCGCACGGCCGCCTCCGGCCCCTACACCGGCGGCAAGCGGCTGTACGGCTACGTCAAGAGCGACCTGATGTGGGTCGGCGAGAAGCAGACCCCCGAGGTCGAGCTGCGCCCCTACATGTCGGCCCATCTGAAGAAGGTCGTCACCCCGGAGGAGGTCGAGCGCTGGGCCAAGGCCCTCCCGGACGACCTTCCGGACGACGGCATCGCCTTCTTCAAGTAGGCAGGCTCGTTCCGTAGGCATCCCTTCGAGTGGCTCTAGACTTTCCGGTGTGGTGAGCACCGACTGGAAGAGCGACCTCAGGCAGCGCGGCTACCGGCTGACGCCGCAGCGGCAGCTTGTCCTCGAAGCTGTGGACACCCTGGAGCATGCGACCCCCGACGACATCCTCGTGGAAGTGAGGAAGACGGCGTCGGGGGTCAACATTTCCACCGTGTACCGCACCCTGGAGCTCCTGGAGGAGCTGGGGCTGGTCAGCCACGCCCATCTCGGGCACGGTGCGCCGACGTATCACCTCGCCGACCGTCACCATCACCTCCACCTGGTCTGCCGGGACTGCGAGAACGTCATCGAGGCGGACGTCCAGGTGGCCGCCGAGTTCACGGCCAAGCTGAGCCGGACCTTCGGCTTCGAGACCGACATGAAGCACTTCGCGATCTTCGGCCGCTGCAAGGACTGCTCCCTGAAGAGTTCAACTACCGAGTCGTAGGCTTAGGCATATGAAGAGCCCCCTGCTGACCCTGCCCGGCGCCGTGCCCGCCGAGGGCGTGGACGAAGGCGTCGCCGCGCACTACGGCGATCTGTTCCGCGAGCAGCGCGCCCTCGCCGACGGCACCGGTTTCGTCGACCTCTCGCACCGCGGAGTCGTCGCCGTCACCGGCCAGGACCGGCTGAGCTGGCTGCATCTGCTGCTCACCCAGCACGTCAGCGACCTCCCGGTGGGCGAGTCCACCGAGGCGCTGATCCTCTCCGCGCACGGCCACATCGAGCACGCGCTGTACCTGGTCGACGACGGCGCGACGGTCTGGGCCCATGTCGAGCCCGGCACCCAGGACGCGCTGATCGCGTACCTGGAGTCGATGAAGTTCTTCTACCAGGTCGAAGTCGCCGACCGGACCGACGAGTTCGCGGTCGTGCACCTGCCCGCCGGGTCCATCGCCGAGGTCCCCGAGAACGCCGTCGTACGCGAGACGGCGTACGGCCGTGACCTGTTCCTCCCGCGCGCCGACCTGGAGTCGTACGCCGGCAAGGCGGGCCCCCCGGCCGGGCTCCTGGCGTACGAGGCACTGCGCGTCGAGCACCACCGCCCGCGCCTCGGCTTCGAGACCGACCACCGTACGATCCCGCACGAGCTGGGCTGGATCGGCACCGCGGTGCATCTGCAGAAGGGCTGCTACCGCGGTCAGGAGACGGTCGCCCGCGTCCAGAACCTCGGCAAGCCGCCGCGCCGGCTGGTCTTCCTGCACCTGGACGGCAGCGAGGTCCACCTGCCCACGCCCGGCACGGAGATCCGGCTGGCCGACGAGGGCCCCGACGGCCGCAAGATCGGTTTCATCACGACGTCGGTACGGCACCACGAGCTGGGCCCGGTCGCGCTCGCCCTGGTCAAGCGGAACGTCCCGGTGGACGCACCGCTGGTGGCGGGGGACACGGCGGCGGCGCAGGAGGTCGTAGTAGAGCCCTGAGCCCTGGACTCCGAGCCCTGAGGTCCTGTCCTGGACCTCAGATCTCCAGCAGCACGGTGAACGGGCCGTCGTTCGTCAGCGCCACCCGCATCTTGGCGCCGAACCGGCCCGTCGCCACCGTCGCCCCCAGGGCGCGGAGTTGGGCGACGACCTCGTCGACGAGCGGCTCGGCGACATCGCCGGGGGCGGCGGCGTTCCACGTGGGCCGGCGTCCCTTGCGCGCGTCGCCGTAGAGGGTGAACTGGCTGATGACGAGGAGCGGGGCGTCGATGTCGCTGCAGGACCTCTCGTCGTCCAGCATGCGGATCGACCAGAGTTTGCGGGCGAGTTGGGCCGCCTTCTCCTTGGTGTCCTCGTGTGTGACACCGACGAGCACGCACAGCCCCTCGCCCACGATCTCGCCGACGGTCTCCCCGTCCACGACGACACTCGCGCCGTCCACCCTCTGCACCACAGCTCGCATGCGGCCATCATGCCGTGAGCGGTGAGATCTCCTCGAAGGGGGACTCTTTTTTGATCCTTAAGGCCCCATCTGGGGCTGTTCGTGGGCACTCGGTCACATAGCGGCCACTTGGGATGGCACCATGCTTCCACACGCCGGTCGAGGGGACGGTAGAGGCATATGAGCACACCGAGTACCGGGCAGCCCCCTGGGGCTGTCGTGTTGAACCACGCGGGCCAGCCGGCCGGCCTTCGGCCGCCCACACAGCGCACCGCGGACGATCCGGGGCCGGGAGCGGACCCCCGGCTGCCCGCGGATCCACCCGAGCAGGACCTGACCGGGCTCAGCCTGCCAGAGCTGCGCACCGTGCGCCGGGACGCCCAGCGGGACGAGGCGGACCTGAGTTATGTACGGCGACTGCTGCAGGGGCGGATCGACATCCTGCGGGCCGAGCTCGCGCGGCGCTCCCCGGCGGGCGCGGCGTCCGTAGTGGAGCGTCTCTCGGAGATCCTGACCGACGCCCCGGCCCGCCACCGCTCCTCCGCCCGGCATGTGACGCTGGGCACCCCGCAGAGCGAGGAGTACCGGCGGCTGGCGGCCGACATGCTGGCCGAGGTCGAACTGTCGGACCTGGAGGCACGCACGGACGTCGAACTGAAAACCGCGATGGGCAGGCTCGTCAGCTACGAGCAGCAGGTGTCCCGACGCCGCCAACGCCTCCAGCGGACGGCGGACGACTGCAGCGGGGAGATCGCCCGGCGCTACCGGGACGGCGAGGCCCTGGTGGAGGACCTGCTGACGTAGCGCTTGACGGATCTTTCAGCCCGTCCGGCGTTTGAGGACGAGGCCGTAGGCCGACAGCGGGGGTCCAGGGGGGCGGCAGCCCCCTGGCGGGGTCGAAGGGGCGGAGCCCCTTCAGGGACGGGACGGGTAGAGGCGGCGGGGGCGAGAGAAATTCGGAGCACCCCCGGCCGCCCGCCCCCTACCGTGGCCCCATGAGCCGTCCCGAAACCCACATCGACGTCCGCCCGATCACCGAGGCCGACACCCCCGACTGGATCAGGGCCCTGAACACCGGCTTCCTGCGTACCCCCGACGTCTCCGAGACGGAGATCGCGGACCGCAGCTCGTACATCGACCCGGCCCGCACCCTCGGCGCCTTCGACGCCGGCCGCTGCGTCGCCACCTTCCGCTCCTTCGCCCAGGAGATCACCGCGGTCGGCGGCGCCCCCGTCCCCGCCGACGCCGTCTCGAACGTCACCGTCACCCCCACCCACCGCCGCCGCGGCCTGCTTACCCGCATGATGGCCCACGACCTGGCGGCCGCGAAGGACCGCGGTGACGTCGTCGCGACCCTGATCGCCGCCGAGTACCCGATCTACGGCCGCTACGGCTTCGGCCCCGCCACCTGGACGACCCAGTGGACGGTCGACGTCCCCCGGACCGGCCTCGACCCGAGGTGGGCCGGCCCCGAGGACGGCGGCCGTATCGACATCGTGGACGGGGCGGACGTACGCAAGATCGGCCCGGAGCTGTACGAGCGGGTGCGCCGCGCACAGCCGGGTGCCGTCAACCGGGACGAGCGGTGGTGGCTGGTCAGCACGGGGGTGCTGCGCCTGGACAGGACGCCGTGGACCGAGCCCTTCTTCGCCGTGTACCGCTCGGCGGGCGGCGAGGTCGAGGGACTGGTGTCGTACACGGCGGACGACCACTGGAGCGAGGGCAAGAAGCAGCCGTTGAACACGGCGAGCGTCAAGTGGCTGATCGCGGCGACCTCGGACGCCGAGCGCGCCCTGTGGCGCTATCTGTGCTCGATCGACTGGGTCATGACGGTGAAGAGCGGCTGGCGGGCCCCCGACGACCTGCTGCCCTTCTTCCTGCCCGATCCGCGGGCCGCCGCGGTCACCTCGCACGCGGACTGGCTGTGGGTGCGGATCCTGGACGTCGTACGGGCGCTGGAGGCGCGGACCTACGAGGGGCAGGGGGCGCTGGTGATCGAGGTCGTGGACCGGGGCGGGGACGGCCGCGGGGACGGCAGCGGGGGCGGGCTGACGGGCGGGCGGTACCGGCTGGAGGCGTCCGCGGACGGGGCCTCGTGCACACCGACCACGGCCGCCGCCGAACTCACCCTCGACATAGCCGACTTGGGCTGCCTCTGGCTCGGCGACGAGTCCGCGGTGCGGCTCGCCGCGCTGGGCCGGGTGCGGGAAGAGCGAGCGGGCGCCGCCTCGGTGGCCGACGCCCTGCTGCGAACGTCCAGGCGGCCTTGGTGCCCGGACATGTTCTGAACCTCCTCCGTGTCGACGACGGGTCTGCTCATCCGTAGCGAGCTGTGCGGTTGTGGTTGTTGTTCAGTTGTGGCTGTGCGAGCGATGTTCGGTTGTCGATGTGAAGTTGTGGCTGTGCTGACCGACCGGGCTCCCGGCTCCCCTCCGGAAGGGAGCCCGATCAGCCGAACTTGGTCCCTACTGGGCCAGCAGCATGACGAGGATCACCGCCCCGATGCCGCTGATCATGGTGTTCTTGGCCTTGATGCCGATGGAGAGCGCGAGGAAGGCCATGAAGCCCATCGGCCCGAACTTCCACTGGACGAGCTGCTCGAATCCGATGGCGAGCGCGGCGACGGCGAGGTAGATCAGCGGCATGCCGTCCTCCTAAGGGACGATGCTCGACAGAACCGACTCTGGTGGCCAACCCCTCAGGAAGTTTGACCATGTTGCCTAAGTTGGCGACCAACTTCACTGTACTTATGTCCACTTGGAAGCGTCTCATAACCATCTACCCTTGAACTGCCGGAAGATGGCGGGAAGTTGTAGTGTTCTGGTCGTGGACCCGGAACACGCCTCCGTCAGCGGACGGAAGAGGACACAGCGGCCACAGAGAACACACGTCCAGGTGGCCGACGAGCTGCGCACGCGGATCAGGTCCGGAGTGCTGCGGCCGGGCCAGCGCATGCCCACGCAGGCCAAGCTGGCCGACGAGTTCGGCGTCGAGCGCGGTGCCGTACGGCAGGCGTTGCGCATCCTGCAGTCGGAGCACCTGCTGACCAACGTCTCCAAGGGAAGCCCGGCCACGGTGGCCCCGGTGCCCGGCCCGGAGGCCGCCCTGGTCCCGGCCGGCCCCGGCGCCCCGCCGATGCCCACCACCGCGGCCCTGGCGCCGCGCATAGCGACCGCGTTCGCGGTGCCCCACGTCGAGATCGACGCCCTGTGCCTCACCTCGGTCTCCCTCACCCTCGCCATCGGCGAACCGCTGCGCCGTATTCACGCCGGAGAACTGAAACCGGCCAAGGTCGACGTCCGCGTCCTGCTGCCGTCCCGGGACATCGACCTGGCCTTCCCCACCCCGGTGGACGCCCCGGCCGAGCACGGCCGGCTGCAGCGGCGCTGGCTGGCCCATCGCAACGCGCAGGGGCAGGTGCTGCGGCACAACCTGCTGGCCCTTCGCTCCTCGCACGGCATCGACGTGCACGTGACCTTCCGGGCCCTGCCCTTCACGCCCCCGGTGAAGCT
The DNA here is from genome assembly GCF_041261225.1 of Streptomyces sp. V4I8. Classification (GTDB taxonomy): domain Bacteria; phylum Actinomycetota; class Actinomycetes; order Streptomycetales; family Streptomycetaceae; genus Streptomyces. Next base: position 4,892,207 of record NZ_JBGCCN010000001.1, on the reverse strand, counting down.
CTACCTCCTCAACGGCGTGGAGGCGCTCTTCGCGTACTACACGCTCACGCGCCGCGAGGAGGAGGTGGACCACGAGCAGCTGGAGATGTACGACGCCGAGGGCACCCGCTCGATGCTGTTCGCCTTCGAGCAGGGCGCCGGGCTGCGCGACACGACGTTCGTGGAGCAGTCGCACCTCTGGTTCAACGCGCTGTGGGAGACGATCAGTTCGGAGCTGGTGCTCACGCCCTGACTCCTCGCACGGCGGCTGACGTGGGTACGCGCAGGTCACAGTGCGGGGCGGGTGACCAGGGCGGCGAGGACCAGGGCCCCGACGGAGCTGAGGGCCGGGCTTCTGGCCTTGAGGCCGATGGTGAGCAGCAGCAGGCCGATGATGCCCATCGGGCCGTATTTCCACTGGACGAGCTGCTCGAAGCCGATGACGAAGACGGCGAAGACGAAGGTGATGGCAGGCACGGTCGTTCCCCCTTCGGGCTGCCGGACAGGACGGGCGTGGAGCGTCGGGGGTTGGGCGACAAGAAGGCAAAGAGTCTGCCAACTTGATCGAGTTGGTCACCAACTCTAATAAAGTTGTCCCCACTTGGCAGCTATTCATAAACAACCTCCGGACAACTCCCCGTAGATGGACGGAAGTTGTAGCGTTTGGTCGTGACCCAGGAGAACGTGGTGGTGAACGGCAGCGGAAGACCCTCGGCCCAGGAGATCGCCGACATCCTGCGTGCGCGCATCCGTACCGGGGAGCTCAGGGCCGGTGACCGCCTGCCCACCCAGGCCGAGCTCGCCGAGGAGTTCGGCGTGGAGCGCGGTGCCGTGCGCCAGGCCCTGCGCGCGCTCCAGGACGACGGGCTCCTCAGCAATGTGAGCAAGGGCAGCCCGCCGCGTATCGCCGCGTCGACGCCCACCCGGGAGGAGCCTCAGCCGACGATGGTGGCACTGGCCCCACGGCTGGCGGAGGCGTTCGCCGCCCCGCGGGTGCGGATCGACGCGGCCTGCCTCACCGCCGAGACGTTGATGCTGGCCCTGAGCGAACCCCTGCGCCTGATCCACGAGGGCCGCCTGCACCCCGAGTCGATCGAGGCCCGGATCCTGCTGCCGTCCCGGGACATCAACCTGGCCTTCCCCATCTCGGTCGAGGGCCACAGCGACGACGACCCGGTCCACCAGGACTGGCTGGCCCGGCGCAACGCCCAGGGGCAGGTCCTGCGTCACAACCTCCAGGCGCTGCGCTACTCGCACGGCATCGACGTCCACGTCGCCTTCCGCGCCCTGCCCTTCACCCCGCCGGTGAAGCTGTACCTCCTCAACGGCGTGGAGGCGCTGATCTCCTACTACATGATCGGCCGCCGCGAGGGGCCCCTGGAGTCCGGGCCCACGGACGTGTACGACGTCCTGGGCACCGAGTCCCTGCTCTTCTCCTTCGAGAAGGCGGCCGGCCGGCGTGACGTCGCGTTCGTGACGGAGTCCCAGAAGTGGTTCGACGCCCTGTGGGAAACCATCACCACAGACCTGAACCTGAGTTGAAGGAGGACTCGACATGCCCCACCGGTCCGCGGACACCGCACAGCCATGCACCTGACCCAGGAGAACGACGTAGTGACCGGCAGCAACAAGGGGTCGCCTCAGGACATCGCGGACACCCTGCGGGGCCGTATCCGAAGTGGTGAACTCAAGAAGGGCGACAAGCTGCCGACCCAGGCACAGCTCGCGGCCGAGTTCGGTGTCGAACGCGGCACCGTGCGGCAGGCGCTGCGCATCCTCCAGCAGGACGGACTGCTCAGCAACGCGGGCAAGGGCAGCCCGCCCCGGGTCGCCGAGGCGGTCCCCGAACCCGACGCACCCCAGCAGACGATCGCGATCCTGCACACCTGCCTCGAGCGGGCGTTCGAGGCCCGGGAGGTGCTGGTCGACGTCCTCTGCTTCACGGCCGAGACCCTGATCCTGGCGCTCGCCGAACCGCTCCGGCTGATCCACCAGGGCCGGCTGCGCCCCGAGTCGATCCAGCTGCGCTGTCTGGTGCCCGCCCGCGGCCTCTCCCTCGCCTTTCCCGTGCCGGTCGAAGAGGAGGACTCCTCGCGGGCGCAGGCCATGCACGAGGAGCTGATGGACCAGCGCGACAGCCAGTTGCGGGTGCTGCGCAGCACGCTGAAGAGGCTGACGAGGGAGGGCGAGAACCGGGTCGGCGACGTCCGCGTGACCTACAAGGAACTCCCCTTCACGACACCGGCGAAGCTGTACCTGCTCAACGGGGAGGAGGCGGTGTTCGGCTACTACCAGGTCGGTGAGCGGCCGAGGGAGACGGCGGGCGGTGAGATCCAGACCTACGACGTGAGCGGTCATAAGGCGATGCTCTTCTCGTTCGCCAGGAGCAGGGGCGGCCGCGACGGGGCCTTCGTCGAGGAGTCGCAGAAATGGTTCAACGCGCTCTGGGAAACGATCGCGACTGATCTGACACTCTCTGAATGACCTCTGATACACGACAGACGCAGCCGTCGCCGGGCCAGGCCGAGGCCCTGCGGGAGCTGATCGGCAGAGCGAAGTACGTCATCTTCGACTTCGACGGCCCGATCTGCCGGCTGTTCGCCGGGCACCCCGCCGAGCGCGTGGCTCGCGACCAGGTCGAATGGCTGGAGAAGCAGGGGCGGTTGGACGTGCTGACCGAGGAGGAGCGCGACCGGCCGGACCCGCACGGGGTGCTGTACGCCGTGGCCGCACGGCAGCCGCAGCGGAGCGACCTGGTGGTGGCCCTCGAGGCGCTGCTCACCCAGGGCGAGCTGAAGGCCGTTCCCAAGGCGATGCCGACGGAGTACGCCGATCCCCTGATCCGCACCCTGGCGGCGCGGGGCACCCGGCTGGCCATAGCGAGCAACAACTCGGCCCGTTCCGTGGAGGAGTACCTGTCCACCCGGGGCACCCTCGGCTGTTTCGCCCCGCACATCTACGGCCGCACCTCGGACCTGCGGTTCATCAAGCCGCACCCCAAGACGCTGAACCACGCGCTGAGGTCCCTGGGGGCCGAGCCCGGCGCCACGCTGATGATCGGTGACACGCTGTCGGACTTCGGCGCGGCGAAGAACGCCGGCGTCCGGTTCCTGGGGTATGCGCGCAGTGCGGAGAAGGCCGAGGTGCTGACGGAGGCGGGCGTCCATCCGCTCGGCATCGTGGACTCGCTGCTGCCGCTGCTGGAGGTCGTGCGCGCCCTGTGAGGCCGGAACGGCACCCGGCGGGTCTGCCGACATGATCCCTCCCCGGTCGACAACTAGTAGGCCAATTGGACTAGTTCTTCTGAATTGGACTTTCCCTGCTCCGAAGATTGCTAATCATCGGTCCAATTGATCCGCCAGTGGCAAGCCGCAGTTGACTGCAAGTGGTGTGACGGCGGCCGAGGAGAGGTACGTTCTGAGGGTGGTTACCTCAGCGAGCGGGCAGGGCGGCGGGAAGAAGTCCGAGCAGGCGGAAACGGAACTGCGGAACCGCCTGGCGAACGGTACGTACGGTGTGGGCACCTTCCTCCCGCCCCAGCGGGACCTGATCGGCGAGCTCGGCGTGAGCCGGGACACCCTGCGGAAGGTTCTCCAGACGCTGGCCGAGGAGGGGTGGCTGGAGACCCGGCAGGGCAGCGGCAGCCGCGTACTGCGGGCGGGGTCGTCCGGTCAGGGCGGTGCGACGGCCACCCCCGTGCTCTCCGCGGTGATCGACGAGGCCTTCCGGAAGCCTCGGGTCACCCTGGACACGCTCACGCTCACCTCGGAGAACCTGGTCAACAACCTCACCCGCCCGGTGGACCTGATCTGCAGCGGGAACGCGCGCGCACCTCGGGAGGTGCGCATACGGATGCTGCTGCCGACCGAGGACAAGGCCAGGCGGCCCGCCTTTCCCCGCGCGGTGGCGCCGGACGACGCGCGGGTCTGGCAGCGCTGGCGGGGGATGGCCCGCCGGTTCGGCAAGCAGGTCGGCGGGCTGGTGAGGGACCTGTCCGCCGCGGGCGTGGACGCCGCCGTGGAGGTCCGGCGCGTGCCGCTGACCCCCACGCAGAAGCTCTACATCGTCAATGGCTCACAGGTGCTGTTCGCCTCGTACGTGGTGGCCGAAACCGATATCGAACTCGACGACGGGTCCCTGGTCCCCGCGTACGACGTGCGCGGCGACCGCCTGGAGCTCTCGGAGGCCACCGCGGACTCCGGCCGTGAGCAGGAGCGCAAGCAGTTCGACGGCCTGGTGAACTCGTTCGAGTCGTACTGGACGTTCCTGAGTGAACCGGACAGCGCTCCCGACTGACCGCCGACGGGGCCGGGTCCGTACCGAGAGTGATCGGAGGCTGTCCAAATAGTGACACGAAGTGAGAACGATCACGATGCGTACTACCCTTCGCGCTCATGTCGCACCCTCTGCCCCGCAGAGCGCACCAGTCACTGGTGCGATACCTCGCGGAGGCGCGGCGCCACCGTCCGGTCGGGACGGTGGTATCCGGCCATCACAACACCAATCGCATCGCGGCAGTGGGGCAGCCACTGGCGTTCCTGCTGGGCCTGCGGTCCGGGCGGGACCTCGCCAAGTTCCGCACGCCGCTGCCCACCGTCGAGGTGGTGCCGCGGATCTGGCCCCGGGAGGGCGACGTACTGCGGGCGGTGGGCCGGCACGTGGGCGGAGTGCCCCGCTGTCTGGCGGACTTCGGGGAATGGTCGCTGCACACCTATCTGGCGGGCTTCGCGCTCGTCGACGAGGTTCCCCACGGCCCCGTCGGCAGCGAGCGCCTCGCCGCTCTGGCGGACTTCTTCGCCCGTCTGGCCGACGTGCGCTCGGACGATCTGCCGCCGCTGCCCGCCGATTGGCCTGACGACGGGGACAGCCGGGGCTTCCTGTCCTGGCTCCACCGGTTCACCGACGTCGAGGTGCACCAGGCCAATCGGCCGAGTTTCGGCGAACTCTTCGACGCGGTGGGGGTCACGCGCGAGGTGGTGGAACGGTTCATGACCTCGGTGCCCGAGCTGAGCCCGCGTCCGTTCGCGCTCGTCCACACCGACGTCCACCGGGCCAATGTGCTGGTCGTCGAGGACGAGGAAGGTGCCCGTCTGTCGGTCATCGACTGGGAGCTCGCGCTGTACGGCGACCCCCTGCACGACCTCGCGACCCATCTGGTCCGGATGGCGTACGACAAGGCGGAGCACGAGCTGATGGTCCGCATGTGGCGGGACGCGATGTGCGGCGCGAACCACGCGGACATGACGGTCGGCCTCGACCACGACCTGGCCGTGTACCTCCGCTTCGAGTACGCGCAGTCGGTGTTCCCCGACATCATGCGCGCGGCTCTAGCTCTCCCGGAGGGCCCGGCCGAGGAGGACCTCGCCGAGGCGGCGGAACGCATCCGCAGGGCGCTGCACCGGGCCAGGGAGCCGCTGGCGCTCGTGGACGTGCCCGACGTGCGGCACACCATGGACGCGCTGCGGCGATGGCAGGCGGCCGACGCGGCCCGCAAGCGGCGGGAGGCGGACGTCGTCCCGGATGGCCTCACCGGCCCGGACGTCCTGGGTTCCCCGCCGAACGCCGTCGCGCACCCGGAGGCGGCCCCTCGGATGGAGACGCATGCCCGCTGACCTCGCCGACGCCACGGACGTGCGGGACCTGCTCACCGCCACGCGGTGTGTGCTCTTCGACTTCGACGGGCCGATCTGCCGGCTCTTCCCGAGAGGCGCGTCGGCGTCGTTGGCCGACGAACTGCGCACCCTCGTGGCCAAGTTCGGTGCCGAGGACCTGCTGACGGCAGGGGAGCGAGGGGCCATCGATCCCCATGTGGTGCTGCGCGCGGTGCACCGGGCGCGGCGGGAGCGGGACGTGGCGGAACTGCTGGACCTGATGGAGGAGAGCCTGACGGCGGGCGAGGTGGACGCGGCACGGCGCGCCTGGCACACCCCGTACGCCGACGTCCTCATCGAAGGCCTGGCCGAACGGCATGTGCGACTGGCCGTGGTCACCAACAACGCACCCGAGGCGGCCCGGTGCCACCTCGAGCTCCGTGGGCTGCGGGGGTGCTTCGCCGCTGTCCACGGCCGCACCGACCCCGGTCTGATGAAACCGGAACCCCATGTCGTGCTCCGCGCGCTGGACAGTCTGGGCTGCGCCCCCGAGGACGCCGTGATGATCGGGGACACCGGGGCGGACGTGCGGGCGGCCGAGCGGGCCGGCGTCCGCTTCATCGGCTACGGACGCAACGCCCGCAAGGTGAAGGGGCTGCGGGACGCCGGGGCTTCCGTGGTGATCGGTTCGTATCTGCCGTTGGTCGCGAGGCCCGGAACCGCGTCGCGCCGGCACTCCGGCGCGGGCACCGCCGGACCGTAGGCTCGCCCGCATGAGCAAGCCAGGCACCGCCGAGACCGGCCTCCGTGAACGCAAGAAGCAGCGGATGTACCAGACCGTCTCGGACACCGCCGTCCGCCTCTTCCTGGAGAGGGGCTTCGACGCGGTGTCCGTCGCCGATGTCGCTGCCGCGGCAGAGATCTCCAAGCCGACGCTGTTCCGGTACTTCCCGACGAAGGAGGACCTGGTCCTGTACCGGTTCGCCGATCACGAGGACGAGGCCGCGCGGGTCGTACGGGAGGGGCCCTCGCCCGTGCGGGCGCTGCGTCGGCACTTTCTCGACGGGCTCGAGCGGTGTGATCCCGTCACGGGGCTCAACGACCATCCCGAGGTGCTCGCCTACCAGGCGCTGCTGTACGGGACGCCTTCGCTGGTCGCCCGCATGTTCGGCTATCTGGAGCGTTCGGAGGCCGCGCTCGCCGAGGCGCTCGGCGGAGGGCTGGAGGCGCGGCTGGCCGCGGGGCAGATCGTCGCCGTGCAGCGGATCCTCGCGCAGGAGAACTGGCGGCGGATCGCGGCGGGGGAGCGGGTGGCCGAGGTGCGGGGGGACGCGGTGGCCGCTGCCGAGCGGGCGTTCGAGCTGCTGGAGGCGGGGCTGCCGGGGCTGGTCGCCCACCGAACTGAGGCTGAGTAAAAAATTTAACTCGGTTACGTTATTTCGGTACGCTCCATGGAATGACGCCACCCGATCCCGCCTCCAGCCCCGCTTCCCCTCACGCCCCCCACCGCACGCTCCGCGACGCGCTCATCCAGGAACGCGCCCACCACGACCGCTGTCGTACCGCCCTCGCCGGCATGATCGACGGCGCCGACGAACAGGTCGTCATCGGCGAGAACGCCTCCGCCTCCGGGGCCGACGCCGAGGTCCTCGGATACCAGCTGCGCAGCCAGGCCAAGGCGATGCACGAGCTGCCCGAAGGGCCCTTGTTCTTCGGGCGGCTGGACTTCGGCGCGGGCGGGCATCAGGCGCTGCACATCGGGCGGCTGCGGATCAGCGAGCATCCCGCCGACCCGCCCCTCGTCGTCGACTGGCGCGCCCCCGTCTCCCGCGCCTTCTACCAGGCCGGCGCCCGCGACCCGCAGGGCGTCTCCGTACGGCGACGGTTCGGCTGGGCGCCGGGAAGCCGCGGGGACTCCGCCGATCTCACCGGCCTGGAGGACGAGCACCTCGACCGGGGCGAGTCCCGGACCAGCGAGATCGTCGCGCGGGAGATCGAACGGCCCCGCGTCGGGCCCATGCGGGACATCGCGGCCACCATCCAGCCCGAGCAGGACGAGCTCGTACGAGGTGACCTCACCCTCTCCGTGTGCGTGCAGGGCGCCCCGGGCACCGGAAAGACCGCTGTCGGTCTGCACCGCGCCGCCTACCTGCTCTACACCCACCCGCAGCGCATCCGCCGAGGCGGCCTGTTGATCCTCGGGCCCAACCGGACCTTCCTCTCGTACATCTCCGAGGTGCTGCCCGCCCTCGGCGAGACCGGCGTACGGCAGTCCACGCTGCGGGACGAGATCGCCCGGCATCCGGTCACGGGGACCGACGACGAGAGGGCCGCCGTCGTCAAGCACGACGTCCGGATGGCGGAGGTGCTGCGGCGGGCGTTGTACGCGCGGGTGCGTGCCCAGAGGGAGGCGGGGGTGGACTCCCTTGCCGTTCCCGACGGTTCGTACCGGTGGCGGGTGTCGGAGGACAGGCTGCTGCGGATCGTCGCGGGGGTGCGGGCCGAGGAGCCGCCGTACGCCGTCGGGCGGGAGCGGGTGCGTACGCGGGTGGTGCGGCTCGTTCAGGAGCAGGCCGAGCGGCGGAGCGGGCCGCAGAGTGCCGCGTGGGTGCAGAGGATCTCGCGGGCGCGGGCGGTCGGGGCGTACGTCGATGCCGTGTGGCCGCGGGTGCGGCCCGAGGAGGTCGTGGCTCAACTGCTCCGCGAGCCGACGGTGTTGGCGGAGGCCGCCGACGGGCTGCTGGACGCGGACGAGCAGCGGGCGCTGCTGTGGGCGAAGCCGCCGCGGTCGTGGAGGTCGGCGCGCTGGTCGGCCGCCGATCTCGTACTGCTCGACGAAGTGGCGGGGCTCATCGAGCATCCGAAGGGGTACGGCCATGTCGTCGTCGACGAGGCGCAGGACCTGTCACCGATGGAGTGCCGGGCGATCGCGCGGCGGGCCGCCTTCGGGTCGGTGACCGTGCTCGGGGACCTGGCGCAGGGGACGACCCCGTGGGCGGCGCGGTCGTGGGAGACGGTGCTGGGGCATCTGGGGAAGCCGGACGCGGTGGTCGTACCGCTCACCACGGGGTTCCGGGTGCCCCGGGCGGTGCTGGCGCTGGCCAACCGGCTGCTGGAGCGGCTGGAGGTGGCCGTGCCGGCGGCCCGTTCGCTGCGGGGGGACGGGGAGCTGCGGGTCCGGGAGGCCGACGGTGATCTGCCGGCGGCGGTCGTGGGTGCCGTACGGGACGCGCTGGGCCGGGAGGGGTCCGTCGGGGTCGTCGCGGCGGACGGGGACGTGGACCAGGTGACGGAGGCGCTGCGGGCGGCCGGGATCGAGGCGGGGGGCGCGGACCAGACGGGGGAGCGGGTGACCGTCGTACCGGCGAGTGTGGTGAAGGGGCTGGAGTACGACCATGTCGTCGCCGTGGAGCCGGCGGCGATCGTGGAGGCGGAGGAGCGGGGGCTGCACCGGCTGTATGTGGTGGTGACGCGGGCGGTGGCGGGGCTGGAGGTGGTGCACGGGAGGCCGTTGCCGTGGTGAGGGTCCGGGCCGCGGCGGCCTCCCGTGGGCCGTTACGCCGCGTCGAGGAGCGGGACCAACTGCTCCTCCTCGTAGGTCAGATGCGCCTCCAGCGCGGCCGTGAGGCGCTCCACCTCGGCGCGGGCGGCGGCCGGGTCCACGTCCTCGTCGGACACGACGCGGCGCAGGTCCTCGACGAGCCCGGCGATCCGCTCGTGCTCGGCGCCCAGCCGGGCCAGCGCGGGCGCGAACTCGGGGTGGCGGTCGGCCAGGACGGGGAACATGCCGAGGTCCTCGCCGGTGTGGTGGTTGTGCAGGCCCGCGCAGAAGGTCAGGCAGTTGACGCGGAGCTGGGCGCCGAGGGTCGTACCGTTGCCCACGGTCATCTCCTCCCGGATCAGGGCGAGTTCGCGGCGGAAGGCGTCGTGGACGACCTTGATGGCCTCGCCCATGGAGGAGGCGTTGATGTTCGGGGGACCGTCCTGGGCGATCTCGTGCAGGGCGACCACGGGGATCACCCGCTGCGTCTTCTGCTGGTACGCCGCCCAGCCCGGATCCGCCTCCACGGCCCGTGCGAACGCCCGGTCGCGCTCCTCGCCCTGGAGTACTTCGGCCCGCGCCTCATAGGTGAACGCGCCGCTCTCGATGGTGACCCGGGGGTTCGCGAGGAGGTTGTGGAACCACGCCGGATGCTTGGGGGCGCCCGCGGCCGAGGCGATGACCAGGACGCGGTCGCCGCCGTCGGGGAGGTAGCCGACGGGGGTGGTGTGCGGGCGGCCGGTGCGGGCGCCGGTGGTGGTGAGCAGAAGGAGCCGGGCGCCTTCGAAGTAGCCGCCGACGCGGCCGTTGTTGGCGCGGAACTCCGCTATGACCTGCTGATTGAAATCGTGGGGCATTCTCTCTCTTTCTCTGTCGCTGGATTCCGTGCGGAGGGCACGGAGGGGAAAGGCGAAGAGAAAAGAGAGGCGGGCTCCTGGCCCGCCGCCGCGGCCTCACTCAGAGGCCGGGCAACACCCAACTCGCTCACGGCACAAGGCCGACCCGGCAGTCATGGGCCAGACGGTACCGTCCGTCCCATGACCACCGCCACGCAATTCCAGGAGATCCCCACGACGACGCTCGCCGACCTGCTGGGCCGAGCACAGGTGATGGGCGTCGGTATCCGCCCGCTGTGGGGTCCCGTCCCGCGCGTCGCCGGCCCGGCGTACACGGTGTCGTGCCCGCCCGGCGACAACCTGATGCTGCACGCGGCCATCCACCGGGCGCCGGCCGGCTCGGTCGTGGTCGTGGAGTCGGGAGATCTCGACCACGCCCTGGCCGGCGGCAACGTCTGTGCCGTCGCCCAGCGCCGCGGAATCGCCGCGTTCGTCGCCGACGGGGTGATCCGCGACCTGGCGGAGGTGCGCGAGGCGCGCTTCCCGGTCTTCGCGCGGGGCGTCATCCCGATCCCGGGCACCAAGGCGGCCGTACGACCGCTGAACGAGCGGGTCAGCTGCGGGGGTGTGGCGGTCGACGCCGGGGACATCGTGGTGGCCGACGAGGAGGGCGTCGTGGTCGTACCCGCGGCCCGCCGGGAGGAGACCCTGGCGGCGGCCCGGGCCAGACTGGCCAAGGAGGCGGCCGAGTCCCTCGACGAGTGGGAGACGGCACATCGGGCGCGTATCGACAAGATCCTGGCCGAGGGCGGGTTCGAGGGCGGGTCTGAGGGCGGGTTCGAGGGCTGAGTTCGGTGGCCTTGATGCCATCGTCGTCTTCGATGCTCGTCTTCCTCGACGTCGACGGGACGCTGATCCCTTTCGGGGCGGACCGCCCGTACCCGGTGTACGAGGCGGCCCAACCGCTCCCCGGGACGGCCGCCCACCCCCTGCTCTCCCGCGTCGACCCCGCCCTCGGTGCCCGCCTGGCCGGGCTGGCCGCGCTCGGCTGTGAGCTGGTGTGGGCCACGACCTGGCGGGACGACGCGAACGTCTGCCTCGCGCCCTGGCTCGGGCTGCCCCCGCTGCCGTTGGTGGAGTGGCCGGACGAGGACGACGAACCCCGGCTCGGGCCGCGCGGTCCGCACGGGAAGACGCGGCCCCTGGTGGCATGGGCCGCCGGGCGCCCCTTCGTCTGGATCGACGACGAGATCAGCGAGGCCGACCGGGCCTGGGTGGCCGGTCACCACCCCTCGCCCGCCCTCCTCCTCCGCGTCGACCACCGCTACGGCCTGACCGAGCGGGACTTCGCCCTTCTGAGGGAGTGGATCACCGCAGGTGGCGGCTCAGCACCTCGGTCACCCGGGTGACCCCGTCCGTGCCGTGGCCCAGCCCGATGACCCGGCGGGCCTGTCCCTCGGCGGCGCGCATCACGCCCGCGTCGATGCCGTGGGACTCGGAGGCCTCGATGATGTGGGCCATGGAGGAGGCGCCGGAGGTGATCGGATTGAGTTCGCCGGAGTAGGTGGCGTCGTCGGCGTCGCCGGCGAACTCCTCGAAGAGCGGCGGCAGGATCGCTCCGATGCCCTGCGCGAAGGGGAGCAGTTCCCGTGCGGTAATGCCCTCGGCCCGCGCGATGGCCAGGGCGTGTGCGTAGCCCGACATGGCCGTCCAGAAGATGTCGAGCAGGGCGATGTCGTAGCCGGCGGCCCGGCCGATGTCCTCGCCGAGGTGGGTGTGGGTGCCGCCCAGTGCGTCGAGGACCGGTCGGTGCTCGCCGTAGAGCTCGGCGGAGCCGCTGTAGATGAACACCCCCTCCGGCCTGCCGATGGCCGTGGTCGGCGTCATGATCGCGCCGTCCAGATAGCGGATGCCGTGCGCCTCGGCCCAGTCGGCCGCGTCCCGGGCGCGGGCCGGGGTGTCGGCGGTCAGGTTGACGACCGTACGGCCCTTGAGCGCGTCGGTGACGGCGTCCTGGCGCAGGACGGCGTCGGCGGCGTCGTAGTTCACCACGCAGACGACGGTCAGCGGACTGGCGGCGACCGCCTCGGCCGGGGACGCGGCCGATGTGACACCGCGGTCGACGAGCTCGCGGTCCCGCCCCGGCGTGCGGTTCCAGACCGTGACGCGCAGGCCCGCGTCCAGGAACGCACCGGCCAGCGCACGGCCCATCGGGCCGAGACCGATGACCGTGACGGCGGACTCGTGGTCGTGGGTGGGCATGACTCAACTCCCTGTAGGGTGGCGATAATTGATGACAAAAGGGGTGGGGGAATGTCGCAACGGCGCCATGATCCGAATGTCTGTGGGGTGACCGCGGCGCTCGTCGTCATCGACGGCAAGTGGAAGACGTCACTGCTCTGGCTGCTGGAGTCCGGCCCGCTCCGCCCGGCGGAACTGCGCCGCCGGCTGCCGGGCCTCAGCGAGAAGGTGCTGACCCAGGCGCTGCGGGAGATGGAGACGGACGGTCTGGTGCACCGTGAGGTGTACGACGAGCTGCCGTTGAAGACCGTCTATTCGCTGACCGACTTCGGCCGCGACCTGGCCGAGGCGCTCGGCCCGCTCTCCGACTGGGGCCATCGCCGCCTGGAGCGACTGACCGGGGCCCAGCCGGTCTCCTGACCTGAACGCCACCTCCGTCCGCCGTACGAATCCGTCCGGTGACCGGGCGGCGCGTCCGGCGCCCCGTCGATCACCCACATCAAGGGTCGGACGGCGGTGGCGTGCTGCCAAGTACCCACAAAAAAGTGGGTATCGGCGGGGTGCGGCTACGACCGCGCCAGCTCCTCCCGGAAACCCTGGCACCACGAGGGGGAACGGCTCCCCACCCCGCTCCTCCGGAAGTCCCGCCTCATCGGCGTGAGTGCGTCAGGCAGGCAGGGTGGCCAGCCAGTCGGTGAGGAGGGCGTTGACTTCGGTGGGGCGTTCTTGCTGGATCCAGTGGCCGCAGCCGTCGAGGAGGTGGGAGGAGACCAGGCCCGGGAGTGTGACCGGGTACGCCTTGATCGCGTCGGCCAGCCAGGTCGTGGACGCGTCCAGGCTGCCGCCGATGAACAGGGACGACTGGGTGACGGGAGCACCGTCGTACGCGGCGAGGTCCTCCCAGTCCCGGTCCATGTTCCGGTAGCGGTTGAGGGCTCCCGTCATGCCGGTCCGTTCGAACTCCCCGGCGTAGACGTCGAGGTCCCGCTCGCCGAGCCACACGGGCAGGCGGCCGACGGGGAACCGGTCCCGCAGCGTCCCGGCCCCGCTGACGAAGTGCGGATCGGGAGTGCCGGGTGGGGGCATGGTGTCGGCGGACAGGGCCGCGTAGAAGCCCGCGAGCCAGCCGCGTACATCGGGTTCGATCTCGGACTCGGCGCGGCCCGGCTCCTGAAAGTACGAGACGTAGAACTCCTGGTCCCCGCCCATCCGGGCGAAGACGTCGCCGGGACGGGGCCCGCCGCGCGGGGTGTAGGGGACGCTCAGCAGTCCCACGGCCCGGAAGACCTCCGGCCTGAGCAGGGCGGAGTTCGCGGCGATCGGCGCGCCCCAGTCGTGGCCGACGACCACGGCCGACTCCTCGCCCAGGGCGTGCACCACCGCGACGTTGTCCTCCACCAGGTCGAGCATCCGGTACGCGTCCGTCGCGGCCGGCTTGGAGGAGCGGCCGTAGCCGCGGACGTCGATGGCGACCGCGCGGTATCCCGCCGCCGCGAGTACCGGCAGCTGGTGGCGCCAGGAGTACCAGGACTCCGGGAAGCCGTGGACGAGCAGCACCAGTGGCCCGGATCCCTGCTCCGCGAGGTGAATTCGGCCTGCCGGTGAGGAGACCAGCCGATGTGTGATCTCCGCCGCGTGCTGTGACTGCGACATACGTCCTCCTCCGGGACTGTCGGTCTGCCGTGCGTCTGATGGCCCCTGCCGTGCGCCTGAGGTACCCCTGCCGTGCGTCTGAGGTCTCCTGCCGTGCGTCTGACGGCCCCCTGCCGACGTTCCGTTGCCTCAACCCCGATCATGCGGAGGGCCGTGCCGGGAGGACGAGTTCGTTTGCCGATTCGGCAAGGCGGGCGGTCGTAACGGTGGCCACATGCGATGTGCCAGCCCGCGGCCCCAGGTCTGGCCAGGCGCCTCGATGGAGCGGTGGGTCAGCACGCACAGGGGCAGCAGCACGGCGAAGAAGGCCACTTCGAGCACGAGATCGTCCTGGCGCCGTCGGCCGATCGTGCCGTCGATCACCGCCAGCAGTACCGGATGCACCAGATAGACCGAGTAGCTGATCGTGCCCAGGCCGGTCAGCAGCCGCGGTATGCGCCGGCGGCGCGCCGCCAGTCCGGCGCCGAAGGTGAGGACAGCCAGCAGGAAGGCGACGATCCAGCCGCGCCGGGTGAAGTGGTCACCGTCGCCGTACCGGTACGCACACCCCACGGCACAGACGACCACCACGACGGCGGTGCCCGCCGCGCACCGCCACGTGCTCTGACCGTTCTCGGCACGGTAGAGGGCGGTGCCGAGGAACATCACGGCGAGGATCACCAAGCCCTCCCACAGCGGGACCGTGCCGTTGAACAGGACCAGGGCGAGCGCCTGCACCCCGCCCAAAACGCCCCCGAACACCCGGAGCACCGGTGACCTGGCGCTCGCACAGCAGATGGCGACCCCGATGGCGATCGAGGCGGACACGATCAGCGGACCGGTGCCGACCGTGCCGGACAGGGCGGACACCGGCAGCACGGCCCCCGCCGTCACGCTCAGCGCGGCGAGCACGGCCAGGAGGACGGCGACCGCCGCGGACCGCTGGTGCAGGCGGACCGTGAAGAGAGCGACGACCAGCAGGTAGAAGGACATCTCGTACGAGAGCGTCCACAGCACGAGAAGGAGATTGGGGGTCCCCAGCAACTCCTGGAGCAGGGTGGCGTGGGCGACAGCCACGGTGGCGGCGCTCTGCCCACCGAAGTCACGCACCTCCGCGATGCCCAGGAGTTGGAGGGTGAGGAACACCGTGACGACAGCCGCCCACAGCGGGTACACCCGGAAGATCCGTCCGATCCAGAACGTCCGGACGCAGCCCCGGCGCTCCAGCGACGCGGGGATGATGTAGCCGCTCACCAGGAAGAACACCATGATGCCGTAGCGGCTGGTGTTGAACTGCGGCATCAACTCCCGCCGGAAGTCCGCCAGGAAGGTGTACGACGAGTGGTCGAACACCACGACGAGTGCGGCGACGCCGCGTAACGCGTCCAGCCGGCCCAGCCGTGCGGCGGGGACGAGGGGTGGGGATTCCATGCGGAGGCAGGGTCCTGTTCGGTGAGGGGAGTTGGGCTCGCGGGGGGGGGGGGGGGGAGGGGCGAGGGATGGGGGAGGGGGGTGGCCGGCGTGGTCCGCCGGCAGGCGCGCCCCGCGCAGCGGCTGGGCCCAGGAGGCACTCGCATCCGCTCTCAGCACCGAGTTCAGCGGCCGGCGCATTGTTCGGCAGTACCGTTCCGGCAGCCGAACAATGAACGGGATGCGCTGATACCGAGGCGGCTGGAGGGGTGAGGGCGTGGCGGGGCGTCGTGAGGTGCCGGTGGATCCGGCGGCGGGTCCGGTGCAGCGGTTCGCGTTCGAGTTGCGCAAGCTGAGGGCGGAGGCGGACGGGATCACCTACCGTTCGCTGGCCCGGCGGGCGGGCTACTCGGTGACCACGCTGTCGCAGGCGGCGGCCGGTGAGCAGTTGCCGACGCTGCCGGTGGCCCTGGCCTACGCGGAGGCGTGCGGTGGGGACCTGGCGGAATGGGAGGCCCGGTGGCAGGAGGCGCTGGCGGAGTCCGCCGGTGACGGCTCTGGGGACGACGACGGATCAGTCGCGCCGTACCGCGGGCTGGCGCGGTTCGAGACCGGTGACAGCGCCCTGTTCTTCGGCCGGGAACAGCTCACCGCCGACCTGGTCGACCTGCTCCGCCGCCGACGCTTCGCGGCGGTCTTCGGCCCCTCCGGCAGCGGCAAGTCCTCCCTGCTGCGGGCCGGCCTGATACCCGTCCTCCGGCGAGGGCACGCCCTGGGGCAGGCTCAGGCGCACGGGCAGGGGCAGGGGCAGGGCCAGGCTCAGGCGCACGGGCAGGGGCAGGGCCAGGCTCCGGTCCGGGCTCAGGCGCACGGGCAGGGGCAGGGCCAGGCTCCGGTCCGGGCTCAGGCGCACGGGCAGGGGCAGGGCCAGGCTCAGGTCCGGGCTCAGGCGCACGGGCAGGGGCAGGGCCAGGCTCAGGTCCGGGCTCAGGCGCACGGGCAGGGGCAGGGCCAGGCTCCGGTCCGGGCTCGGGCGCACGGGCACGCCCAGGGCCAGGCGCAGGCGCAGGATCCGGATCCGGATCCGCTGAGCAGCCGTCCTGCCGCAATCGCCGCGATCCGGATCCTGACCCCGGGGGAACACCCCGCCCGCACCCACGCCCCCCTCCTCACCCCCGCGGCACCCGGGGGCGGCGGCGTTGGGCCGGGCGGCGGTGCCGGAGGGGACACCCTCGTGATCGTCGACCAGTTCGAGGAGGTCTTCACCCTCTGCCACGACGCCGCCGAGCGGGCCCGCTTCATCGACCTGCTGCTGGCCGCCCGGGAGCCCGAGAGCCGCTTACGGGTGCTGTTGGCGGTGCGCGGCGACTTCTACGGCCGCTGCGCCGAGCACCGCGACCTGGCCGACGGACTGCGCGACGCCAACCTGCTGGCCGGCGCGATGAGCCCGGCGGAACTGCGGGACGCCGTCGTCAAGCCGGCCACGGCCGCCGGACTGGCCGTGGAACGCGCCCTCACCGCCCGGCTGGTCGAGGCGGTCGCCGATGCGCCGGGCGGGCTGCCGCTGTTGTCCCACGCGTTGCTGGAGACCTGGCGCCTGCGCCGCGGCAAGACCCTGACCATGGCGGGCTACGAGGCGGCCGGCCGCCTGGACGGCGCGATCGCCAAGACCGCCGAGAGGGTCTACGGCCGCTTCACCGAAGGCCAGGCCGCCGCCGCCCGCCGGGTGCTGCTGCGCCTGATCGCCCCCGGTGACGGCACCCCCGACACCCGCCGTTCCGTCGAGCGCGCGGAACTGCCCGGCACCGGCCCGGAGGAGACCGCCCAGGTGCTGGAGGCACTCGCCCGAGCACGGCTGCTCACCCTGGACGGCGACACGGTCGAGCTGGCCCACGAGGCCCTGATCACGGCCTGGCCCCGGCTGCGCGGGTGGATCGAGGAGGACCGTGAACGCCTGCGTGTGCACCGGAACCTGACCGAAGCGGCCCGTGCCTGGCAGGAACTGGGCCGGGAACAGGGCGCCTTGTACCGGGGAAGCCGGCTCGTCGCCGCCCGGGAACACTTCGGCGGCGCGGCGCGCGAGGACCTGACCGACGTGGAGCGCGCCTTCCTCGACGCCGGCCGCGCGGACGAGCGGAAGGGCCGCCGCCGGTACCGGCTGGTGCTCACCGCGGTCACCGCCGCCCTGTGCCTTGCCCTTGTCGCCGCCGGTCTCGCCGTACGGCAGTGGCACAGCGCGGTCAGCGCCCAGCACCTTGCCCAGTCACGCCAACTGGCCGCCCAGTCCGGTGCGTTGCGGGACTCCGACCCCGACCTCGCCGCACTGCTCGCCGTCCACGCCTACCGCACCAGCCCGACCCGCGAGGCCACCGCCGCCCTGTACGCCGCCGCCGCGCTACCGCTGCGCAAGCGCCTGGTCGGCGGCACCCAACCCGTGACGTCCCTCGCCCTCAGCCCGGACGGACACACCGTCGCCGGCCACAGCGCGGACGGCACCGTGCGGATCCGGAGCCTGCCGGTCGGTGAGCTCCGACGTACGTTCACCACCGGCCGCGACACCAGCGGCGAAGTCATGGCGTTCAGCCCCGACGGCCACACCCTAGCTGTCGCTTCCGCCGGTGGTACGGGCGTGCGGCTGGGCCTGTGGGATCCGGTCACCGGCAGGAAACTCAGAACCTTCGCCGTCCCCGACGGTGCGGTGCGCGGGCTGGACTTCAGCCCTGACGGTCGTACCGTGGCGGCCTCCTCCCCGGCGGCCGTACGGGTGTGGGACGTGGCCACCGGCCGCGAGCGGCACAGCTTCACCGGCCACCCCGATCCGGAGGCCGTCGCCTTCGGCCCTGACGGACGTACCGTCGCCGCGGTGAGCCGCGACGGACGGGTGCGCGTGTGGGACGTGGCCACCGGCCGCACCCGGACCGCCCGCGACAGCCGAATCGAGGGCGATTCGGTGGTCTTCAGCCCTGACGGCCGGACATACGCGGCTGTCCGCCCCGATGGTTCGGTGCAACTGCGGGAGGTGGCCACCGGCATCGTCCGACGCACCATCAGGGACGGCGCCGGTGGGTTGCACGAGGTGGCCTTCGCCCCGGACGGGCGGACCCTCGCCATTCCGGGCCCCGGGGACACCGTGCGCCTGTGGGACACCGCCTCCGGCACAGCGCGGGCCACCGTGACCGCCGGTCATCACGGACGAGGCGCCATGTCAGTGGCCCTCGGCCCGGACGGCCGCACCCTCGTCACCAGCAGCAACCTGGATCCCGCCCTCCGCGTCCACCGCCTGCCCTCCGATCGGCCGCGCACCACTCTGCGGGGCGATGCGGGCACGGCCGTCGCCGGCATGGCCTTCAGCCCGGACGGACGAACGGTGGGCACGGTCCGCCATGGGCGGCCGCCCGGCCGTGGGTCGGTACAGCTCTGGGACGCCGGTACCGGCGATCGCGAAGCCACACTGCCGCTCGACACCGACCCGGCACTCCAGGGAGAGCAACTGCCGCTCCCGGTTGTCCGCCTCGGGGCCGTGGGGTTCGGCCCGACCGGGCGCGCTCTGGCCGCGAGGGAAGCCGAGAACGGGGTGACCAGGGTGATCGAGGTCCGGGATGTCGCCACAGGCCGCCTGCGCCAGAGCCGCTCCTCTCGCACCGTCGACGAGGCGGCCTTCAGCCCCGACGGGACGCGGCTCGCCCTCATCGGCCGGGAGGGGGCGGTGCGGATCTGGCACCTTGCCACCGGCGCACTGCACACCGTCCACACCAGCCACGACCGACCCGTAAGGGCAATGGCGTTCACCCCGGACGGCCGCACACTCGCCGTCGTGAGCGTCGGGGCCGACGACGAACGCGTCACCCTCCTCGACGCCGCAACCGGCCGCACACAGCACACCATCGAGCCGGGCGCCCGGGCCCCGCTGTCCCTCGTCTTCAGCCCGGACGGGCACACCCTGGCCACCACGAGCGGCAGATCCGTGAAGACGTGGGACGCGCGCACCGGTCAGCTCCAGGACAGCTTCAGTGCCCCCGGCGAAGTCGGGCCCTCGGCTTTCAGCCCCGACGGACGCACCCTGGCCACCGGCACCGCCGGCGGAGTCCGGCTGTGGGACCTCGCCGCCGGCCGGACCCGGACCACCCTGCCGGTCCGCTCGCCCGCCGCACTGGCGTTCAGCCCGGACGGCCGCACCCTGGCCGTCGGCGCTGGCAGCTCCGTCGGTCTGTGGGACGTCGACCTGCCCGACCCGGCCCGCGCGATCCGCACCGTCTGCGCGGCCGTCGGCACCGCCCTCACCCCGCGGGAACGGTCCCGCTACCTGCCCGACCAGTCCGCCGAGACCGGCTGTCGGCCGTCCGCGCGGTAGGGCCTCACCGATCCTCCGGGCGCTGACTGTTGCCGCTGACTGTGGCCCCGCGTTGGGTCGTTCGCGTGGCGTGGCGCACTTTTGCAAGCGGATGCTTGCAATAGTTAGCGACGGTGAGGCAAGGTGGAGACATGGCATCGCTCAACGTCGGCAATCTCGGTGAGTATCTGCGCGAACAGCGGCGCACCGCGCAGCTGTCGCTGCGGCAACTCGCCGATGCCGCCGGGGTGTCCAATCCGTATCTGAGCCAAATCGAGCGCGGGCTGCGCAAGCCGAGCGCGGAGGTGCTGCAGCAGGTCGCCAAGGCGCTGCGGATCTCCGCCGAGACGCTGTATGTGCGGGCCGGCATCCTCGACGCCGAGCGGGACCGGGACGAGGTGGAGACGCGCGCCGTCATAATCGCCGATCCCACGCTGAACGAGCGGCAGAAGCAGGTGCTGCTCCAGATCTACGAATCCTTCCGCAAGGAGAACGGGTTCGGGATATCCCCGGAGGCGGACGAGGCTGCCGAGGCACTGCGGCGGGCAGCCGAGGCCGTCTCGGCGGGCCACGACACGGTGGACACCGAGCGGAGCGACGGCGCGGCGGACGCGTACGACAGCGACACCGCCGTACGCCCCGGCCGTACGCCCCGCGCGGACGGTACGGACGGCACGGCCGACGACGGCCGCAAGCCCGCCGCGCGCCGTACGCGCAAGACCAGCAGCACCCGCAACACTCGCAGCACCCGCACCACCCGTACGTCCGACGGCAGTGACGCCGACCCGGAGAACCCGACCGACCCGCAGCAGTCGGCCGGCTGACGACGAGCTGCCGTACGCGCGACCCGCGTCGGCGAGCGGCGTCCGGCCGACCGCGGGAACCAAAAACCCTCACCTCAAAGCAACCCGGGAGGACCATCACCATGGCCATCACCGACGACCTGCGTAAGACCCTCAGCGACCCGACCCCGCTCTACTTCGCGGCCGGCACCGCCGACCTGGCCCTTCAGCAGGCCCGGAAGGTGCCCGGCCTGGTGGAGCAGCTGCGCGCCGAGGCGCCGGCCCGGTTCGAGGCCGTTCGCAACACCGACCCGAAGGCCGTCCAGGAGAAGGCCACCGCCCGCGCCAAGGAGGCAGGTGCCAAGGCCAAGGAGGCTCAGGAGAGCTTCCAGAGCAAGGTCAACGACCTGGTCAGCAACCTGGACGCCGACATCAAGAAGTTCGGCACCAACCTGGACGCGGACTTCAAGAAGTTCGGCAGCAACCTCGACGCCGATCTGAAGAAGTTCGGCGAGAGCGCTCAGGACATCGCGCTGCGCACCCTCGGCGTCGCCGCCGAGTACGCCGTGAAGGCCCGTGAGACCTACGAGAAGGTCGCCGAGCACGGCGAGCAGGCCGTGAAGACCTGGCGCGGCGAGGCGGCCGAGGAGATCGAGGAGTTCGCGATCGCCGTCGAGCCGAAGGCCGAGCCGGTCGAGGTCAAGGAGGACAAGGCGGCCAAGACGGACAAGGTGGAGGCCAAGCCGGCCGCGCCCGCGCCCGCCGCCCAGGCCGCCGCGGAGAAGAAGACCCCGGCCGCCCCGGCCAAGAAGGCCACGGGTGCGCGCAAGACCACCGCCAAGAAGACGACTCCGCCCGCCAAGTAACCCAGGCGGGTGAAACGGGATCTTCGGACACGGGCCGGGCACTCAAGGAGTGCTCGGCCCGTTGTTCGGGTAGCGGTCCCGCGGTTGCGGGTACGGTGACCGCGTACGTACGAGCCGAGTCGGGTGGTGGACGTTGTGCTGATGCAGGGCTTCGCGGGGTTCATGTGGCTGCTGAGCATGGCCCTGATCCTTTTCAGCGGCTTCGCGCTGATCGACGCGGCGATCCGCCGTGAGGACGCCTACCGCGCGGCCGACAAGCAGACCAAGCCGTTCTGGATGATCGTCCTCGGGCTCGCCTTCGTGGTGAACCTGATCTTCAACATCCTGTCGTTCCTGCCGATCATCGGCCTCATCGCGACGATCGTCTACATGGTCGACGTACGCCCCGCGATCAAAGGCCTGCCGGGCGGCGGCCGCAGCAGAAAGGGGTCCAGCAGCGACGGCCCTTACGGGCCCTGGAACGGCGGCCGCTGAGCAGCGCCCCGAGGGGCACCGCCCTTTTTCAGGGGCACAACCCGAACGGCGTGGCCCCGCTCACACCGTCCGATCGAGCAACAGCACAGCCACGTCGTCGGCCAACTCGCCCCCATTGAGGTCCCGAACCTCATTGACCGCGGCCCGCAGCAACGCCTCCCCCCGCAGCCCCTCGGCCAGCTGCCGACGGACCATGGACACCATCCCGTCCTGCCCGAGCCGCTCCCGCCCCTCGCCGACGCGGCCCTCGATCAGGCCGTCGGTGTAGAGCATCAGGGACCACTCCGCCCCCAGCTCCACCTGCATCCGGGGCCAGCGAGCCCCGGGCAGCAGCCCGAGCGCGGGCCCGTTGTTGTCGTACGGCAGCAGCCGAGCCGCGCGCCCCGGCCGGGCGAGCAGCGGCGACGGGTGCCCCGCCAGGCACAGCCCGGCGCGTCGGCCGTCCGGTGCGATGTCCACCGTGCACAGCGTCGCGAAGATCTCGTCGTCGGCCCGCTCGTGCTCCAGGACCTGCTGCAGGGTGCCCAGCAGCTCATCGCCGCACAGCCCCGCCAGCGTCAGCGCCCGCCAGGCGATCCGCAGCTCCACACCGAGCGCGGCCTCGTCGGGCCCATGGCCGCAGACGTCGCCGATCATGGCGTGCACGGTGCCGTCCGCGGTACGGACGACGTCGTAGAAGTCACCGCCCAGCAGCGCGCGCGACCGGCCCGGGCGGTACCGCGCGGCGAAACGCAGCGAGGAGCCCTCCAGGAGCGGCGTCGGCAGCAGGCCGCGCTCCAGACGGCGGTTCTCCTGGGCGCGCAGGCGGCCCTCGGCGAGCCGGCGCTCGGCCGTGTCGGATCGTTTCCGCTCCACGGCGTACCGGATGGCCCGGCTGAGCAGCCGCCCGTCCAGTTCGTCCCGGAAGAGGTAGTCCTGGGCGCCGACGCGCACGGCCTCCGCGGCGCGCTCCGTGTCGCCGGAGGCGGTGAGGGCGAGGACGGCGTGCCGGGGCGCGAGCTCCAGGACGTGCTTGAGCACGCCCAGCTCGTCCTCGTCGTCGGTCCGGCCGGGCAGCGCGAGGTCCAGCAGGATGCAGTGGACGTCGTCGGTGAGCAGCCGCTCGGCCTCGGTGAGGTTGCGGGCGGTGCGCACCCGGATCGGCTTGCCGGCCGAGTCGAGCAACTCGGGCACGAGCGCGGAGCCGCCGGGATCGTCCTCGATCAGCAGCAGCGTCAGGTTGGTGTGGTTGGTGTTCTCGACCGTGGATTCCTTACGCGGAGCCTCTTCCGTGGAGGTGCCGCCTGGGGACGCGGCCTGCGCCTGACCACTCTCCACGGCCGGGATCGCTCTCTGCCGCGGTATGGGTACGGGCATCGTCTGAGTTCCTTCCCTCCCCCCGAGGGCATGGTGGGAACGAGGGTCCTCGATCCACCGACGGGGACCATAGCGGTTGTCGGCGCCGCAACGGAATGGTGTAGAGCACGCCGGATGGGCGCTGGCCGCTGTCATATGCCGCGTTCCGTACCGCAGTTGGACAGGACGGGGGACGGCCAGGGATGACGAACGTCACGTCAGTGCGGCATTTGTGAGCGATGTGACGTGGGCCGGGTCACGTGGCGGGGGTCACGGCTCGCCCGTCACAAGTCACCCTCAATACTTACGCATCGGGCCGAACCACCCCGAGGATCGGCATCGACCCGGCCCCCGCGACCGTCACCGTCCGCCCCGGTCGTGGCGCGTGGATGATCGCGCCGTCGCCGACGTACAGGGCGACATGGCTGGCGTCGTCGTTGTAGATGATGAGATCGCCGGGGCGCATGTCCTCGATGTCGATCCGCTTGAGCTGCTTCCACTGCTCCTGCGAGGTGCGCGGAATGCCACTTCCGGCGCTCGCCCAGGCCTGTGACGTGAGTCCTGAACAGTCGTAGGTCGTCGGACCCTCAGCGCCCCATTCGTATGGTTTGCCCAGCTGGGCGGTGGCGTACTCGACGGCCTTGCGGCCCTGTTCCGACGCCTTGCCCTTGATGTCCTTCAGGATGCCGGAGTCCAGCCAGGCGGTCTGCGCCTTGTGTGCGGCTTCGGCCTCCAGCTTGGCGAGGCGCTCCTTTTCCTCCTCCTCCAACTGGGACTCGACCTCTTCGGCCGCCGCGATCTGCTTCTTGATCTTCTTCTTGGCGGCGGCCTTGGCCTTGCGGCCCGCCTCCAGCTTCTGCCACTGGGCGGAGGCGTCCTTCGCGTACTGCTCCAAGTCCTGCTGGGTGCGGGTCATTTCCGCCAGCAGCCCCTTGGTCGCGCGCTGGCCCTGCAGCACCCGGCCCGTGCCGTCGAGGAACGCCTGCGGGTCGTCGCTGAGCAGCAGGTGCGCTTCGTCGGGCAGCCCACCGGAGCGGTACTGGGCGGCGGCCGCGGCGCCCGCGCGCTTCTTCAACTCGGCGAGCTTCTCCTGGCCTTCGACGATCTTCTTCGCCAGCGCGACGATCTCGGCGGACTGCTTCTCGGCCGCCTCCTCGGCGGCGTTGTACTCGTCGGTGGCGACGGCCGCGGCGTGGTAGAGCTTCTCCAGCTTCTTGCGGACGGCCTCAAGATCCTGGTTCGTCACGGTGGACGAGGAGGCACTCGGGGTCGGGGTGGGGGATGGCGCCGCGAACGCCGTGCCTGGTACTCCCGCAACGGTGACCGCGCAGACGACGGTCACGGCCGCTGCGATCAGGCCGTGCTTGCCCGAACCCATACCACTGCCCCCAAACTGATGTCCCGTCAGTAACTTACGAGCTCCGGGGGATCGTGCCATGTGGGCGCGCAAAGTGACAGAGGTCTGCTTCCCCCCATTCCCTCCCCGTCATGACGATCTCCCCGTCTTTGTGACGAACAACTCCCGGAGATCGTTCCCCTCAGGCCGCCCCCTCAGGCCGCCGGCGCCAACGCCTCCCACCGCACCGTCACTTCCCCCTGCCGCCACCGCGCCGCCCCGTCCACCACCGGCCAGTCCGCGGCGAGCTCCCGCACCGCCCGGACCCAGCGCTGCCGTACGCCGTACGACGCATAGGGCGCGGCGGCCGCCCAGGCGCGGTCGAAGTCACGCAGAAAGGCATGCACAGGCTCACCGGGGACATTGCGATGAATAAGGGCCTTCGGCAGCCGCTCGGCAAGATCCGAGGGCCGCTCCAACGACCCCAACCGCGCGGCGAAGGTCACCGTACGAGGCCCCTCCGGCCCCAGCGCGACCCACACATGCCGCCGCCCCACCTCATCACAGGTCCCCTCGACAAGCAGCCCCCCACGAGACCCGGCCCCCGGATCGGCCGGCGCGAGCCGAGCACACAGCCGCTCCCACACCCCGCCCACCTCACCCTCCTCGTACTGCCGCAGCACATTCGCCGCCCGCACAAGCAGAGGCCGCTGCGCCACAGGAAGCTCAAACCCCCCATGCCGAAACACGAGCCCCTCCCGCTCATACGGCTTCGCGCCCAGCACCCGAGCCGGCTCGATCTCCACACCGACCACCCGCACACGGGGCGCGACGGACCGCAGCCGACCGAGCAACTCGACGGCCGTCCAGGGAGCGGCGCCGTACCCGAGGTCGACCGCGACAGGATCGACGGCCCGCCGCAGCTCCGCACCATGCGTGTGAGCGATCCAGCGGTCCATGCGGCGCAGCCGGTTGGGGTTGGTGGTCCCACGCGTGACGGTGCCCACAGGGCGGGCGAAGGCGCGGGGTGTCATGCATAAGAGGGTATGCGGCCGCTCTGGCCGTCCGGCCGTGCCACCCGCACCGGCACGGCTCCGACCCACGACGAACGCAGTGCGCAACGCGCACCCCCAGAACCCGCACGGGGCGCCGCGGGCATAGAGGCGAGGCGCACTCCAAACCCACACGGGCCGCCGCAGCCGCAGGGGCACACCCCACGCCCCCCATCCCCGAACAGTTGAGCGACCCCCGGTAATACCTCGGCAAAAACCGTCACGCCCGGAATGGGAACCCTGCCCTCCGGCGTTGCACCGCCTTGGAGGGCGCAAGCACCCTCCGTCCGGCATGCCCGCAGCAAGGAGGAACGCCACGTGAGCCAGTACGTCAGCAGGCTCGGGCGTCGCTCCCAGGCCGCGGCCACCCCCCACCGCCTGCGCCTGCACCGCCGCCCCCGCCGGGTAGCCATGCTCTCCGTGCACACCTCCCCGCTCCACCAGCCCGGCACCGGCGACGCGGGCGGCATGAACGTCTACATCGTCGAGCTCGCGCAGCGCCTCGCCGCGATCAATATCGAGGTGGAGATCTTCACGCGCACCACGGCCACGGACCTCCCACCCACCGTCGAACTCGCCCCCGGCGTCCTGGTCCGCCACATCGACGCGGGCCCCTACGAGGGCCTCAACAAGGAGGACCTCCCCGCCCAACTGTGCGCCTTCACCCACGGCGTGATGCAGGCCTGGGCCGGCCACCGCCCCGGCTACTACGACCTGGTCCACTCCCACTACTGGCTCTCCGGCCACGTGGGCTGGCTCGCGGCCCAGCGCTGGGGCGCCCCCTTGGTGCACGCCATGCACACCATGGCCAAGGTCAAGAACGCCAACCTTGCGGACGGCGACACCCCCGAGCCCGCCGCCCGAGTCATCGGCGAGACCCAGATCGTCACGGCCGCCGACCGCCTCATCGCCAACACGGCCGAGGAGGCGGACGAACTCGTACGCCACTACGCCGCGACCCCCGACAAGGTCGCCGTGGTCCACCCCGGCGTCAACCTCACCCGCTTCTCGCCCGCCGACGGCCGAGCCGCGGCCCGAGCCCGCCTCGGCCTTCCCCAAGACGCACTGATCCCCCTGTTCGCGGGCCGCATCCAGCCCCTGAAGGCGCCGGACATCCTCCTGCGCGCGGTGGCCGTCCTCCTGGACGAGCACCCCCACCTCCGCTCCCGCGTCCTCGTCCCGATCGTCGGCGGCCCCAGCGGCAGCGGCATGGCCAAGCCCGAAGGCCTCCAGAAGCTGGCCGCCCGCCTGGGCGTCGCGGATGTCGTACGGTTCCGCCCACCCGTCGGCCAGGAACAGCTCGCCGACTGGTTCCGCGCGGCGTCCGTGCTGGTCATGCCGTCGTACAGCGAATCCTTCGGCCTGGTGGCCATAGAGGCGCAGGCGGCCGGCACACCCGTCCTCGCGGCGGCGGTGGGCGGCCTGCCGGTGGCGGTCCGCGACGGCCGTACCGGCTACCTGGTCCAGGGCCACAATCCGGCCGACTACGCGCGCGTGCTGCACGCCTTCGCCGAGGACCCGCACCTGTCCCCGCGGATGGGCGAGGCCGCGGCCCGGCACGCCCAGTCCTTCGGCTGGGACACCGCGGCCGCCGCCACGGCGGACGTCTACACGGCCGCGACCCAGGCCTACAGGCGTCGCGTACGCTCCCACCATGGCTGACGCACAGAAGGCGACGCAGGTGGTCGCGCAGGTGCTCGAGGGAGCGCTGAAGGACGCCGACCTGGAGTGGGAGACCCCCGACCCCGGAAACTACGTCGTCAAGCTCCCCGGCACCCGCAAGCTGTCGACGACGGTCTCCCTGCTCATCGGCCGCCACTCCCTCTCGCTCAACGCCTTCGTCATCCGCCACCCCGACGAGAACGAGCCCGGCGTCCACCGCTGGCTCCTGGAGCGCAACCTCAAGCTGTACGGCGTGAGTTACGCCGTCGACCGGCTCGGCGACATCTACGTCACCGCCAAGCTCCCCCTGTCCGCCGTCACCCCGGACGAGATCGACCGCCTTCTCGGTCAGGTCCTGGAGGCGGCGGACGGAGCGTTCAACACCCTCCTTGAGCTCGGGTTCGCCTCCGCGATCCGCAAGGAGTACGAGTGGCGGGTGGCGCGCGGCGAGTCGACGCGCAACCTGGACGCGTTCGCTCATCTGACCCAGCGGTCCGCCGACTGAATTCAGGCTCAGCGCACGCTGCTGCGATAGCGCCCCGGCGGCACGCCCACCAGCTTCCGGAAGTGGCGGGTGAGATGGGACTGGTCGTAGAAGCCGGTCGCGGTGGCCACCTCGGCCGGCGGCCGGCCTTCCAGGAGCAGCCGCCGGGCACGGTCGACGCGCCGGGACATCAGGTACTGGTGCGGGGCGATGCCGTAGGCGGTGCTGAACGACCGTACGAGATGGGCGGGATGGGCGTGCAGCAGCCCGGTCGCCTCGTCGAGGGCGAGGCCCCGCACGACGCGCTCGTCGAGCAGCTCGCGCAGCCGACGGGCGAGGGCGGGGTCGCGCCGCGGGACGTCGTCCGTGACGGCTTCGGGCCGCAGATGCGCGCGCAACCGGTCCCCGATCAGAGTCAGCCTGCTGTCCGCCTCCAGTTCGTCGCCGTGGTGCGCGAGGGCGGTGTGCAACTGGCCGACGCGCAGCCGCAGCACGGGGTCGCGGAGGTCGGGGGCGTCCACGGCCCGGCCGATCAGGTCCTCGCCGAGCCGACTGCTGTCCAGGTACAACACCCGCTTGCGGAAGCCGTGCGGGGTGGCGGGGGAGCCGTTGTGCGGGACGTGCGGCGGCAGCAGGGACACGGTGTCGTGCGGGGTGCCGTGCTCGTGCCGGTCGAGGTCGTACCGTACGGCCCCGTCGTCCACGATGAGCAGCGTCCACGCCTCGTGCACATGCATCGGATAGGCGTACTCGGTGAAGTGGGCGTGGAAGACCTCGGTGACGCCCGGGACGGAGGGGCGCCACGCGGAGACTTCCTGGCGGTTCCGTGCGGCGGCCATGCAAAGAACGTACAAGACGCGGTCGTACGGCGGCCGCCAGTCTCGACGTATGAGCGATGAGGCACCTGTTCGTTTCGACACCAAGATCGCCGTCCTGCTGCGCGAGGACCTGGAGACCTGGCAACGGCTGAACGTCACGGCGTTCCTGGTCAGCGGCCTGGGGACCCAGGCCCCCGAGGTGATCGGCGACCCGTACGAGGACGCGGACGGCGTCGGCTACCTGCCGATGTTCCGCCAGCCCGTGCTCGTCTTCGAGGGCACGAAGGAGACCCTGACGACGGCCCACGCGCGCGTGCTGTCCCGCGCCCTGCCGCGCGCGGTCTTCACCTCCGACCTGTTCACGACGGGCAACGACCGCGACAACCGGACGGCGGTGCGGGCCGTGTCGACGGACGGGCTGGATCTGGTGGGGATCGCGGTGTACGGGCCGAGGAACGCGGTGGACAAGGTGATGAAGGGGGCGCGGATGCATCCGTGAGGGGGTGGAGGGGGAGGGGGCCGGTGCCGGTGCCGGTGCCGGTGCACGGGGCGTCGCCCCGCCAGGCCTGCCAGGCTCGTTAGGCCTGCCAGGCTCGTTAGGCCCGCCAGGTCCGCCAGGCCCGTCGGCCCGTCAGGCGGGGCTGCCCTCGGGCTTCGCCGCAGCCGCCTCGGGGGTCGTCTCCGCGGCGGGGATTTCGTCGGCGTTGGGCTCCTGGGCCGGCAGACGGTGCATCAGGGTGCCGTACCCGACCGCCGCCACCGTCCCGATCACCGCGCACATCCCCCACAGCCACTCGGCACCGAAGCGGTCGATGACGAAGCCGGACATCAGGGGCGCGACGAGGGCCGCCACCGACCAGGACAGGGTGTACATGCCCTGATACCGCCCGCGCCCTTGCGTGGGCGACAGCCGCACCACGAGCCCGGTCTGGGTGGGCGCGTTCAGCATCTCGCCCAGCGTCCACACGCACACCGTCAGCGCGAAGACGCCGACCGACCCGGCGAAGGCGGTGAGTCCGAAGCCGTAGCCGGCGAGCAGGGACGAGACGACGAGGATCCGGCCGGTGTCCCGGCGTTCGATGAGCCGGGTGACCGGGATCTGAAGGGCGACGATCAGGATGCCGTTGACGGCGATGGCGAGGCCGTAGTCGGCGGGCGAGAACCCGGCCTCACCCATGGCCACCGGCAGCCCCACCGACCCCTGCTGAAAGATGAGGGCGACGAGGAAGGACAACCCCACCACGCTCATGAAGCGCCGGTCGCGCAGCACCGTCCCGAGCCGGACCTCGTCGCCACCACCCTTCTCCGTACTGGTCGGCCGGGGCGGCCGAGACTCCGGCAGCTTCACGAACACCACGACCGCGCAGACGGCCGTCATGCCCGCCTCGATCAGGAACCCGGAGAGGTAACTGACCTCGGCGATGAACCCGGCGGCCATGGAGGAGACGGCGAACCCCAGGTTGATGGCCCAGTAGTTGAGGGAGAAGGCGCGCACCCGGTCCTCGGGCCGGACGATGTCGGCCATCATCGCCTGCACGGCGGGCCGGGAGGCGTTGGAGGCCGCGCCGACGAGGAAGGCGACGGCGGCGATGGCGACCGGGTGGTGCATGAACCCGAGGAGCGCGACGGAGGCGGCCGTGGACGCCTGAGCGACGAGAAGGGTGGGCCGCCGCCCGAGCCGGTCGGTCATGACGCCGCCACCGAGGGAGGAGATCACCGCCCCGAGCCCGTGGAGGGCGGCGACGAGACCGGCGTAGGTGGCGGAGTACCCACGGTCGAGGGTGAGGTAGAGGGCCATGAACGTGGCGACGAACGCCCCCAGCCGGTTCACCAGCGTGCTGGTCCACAGCCACCAGAACTCGCGGGGGAGCCCGGAGACGGTCTCTCGGGTGGCACGTCTCAGGGCGGCGACGGGCATGGAGGGTCCCCCACGGATGCAGACGGATGTAAGAAGCCAATGCGGCGCACGCAACTTACAAGCGGGCCGCTCCGTGAGGCCACTCAATTAACAGATCCCGTCAACCGTCCGCTCTTCGGGCGGGGGGCGCACCCGGCCAAGGCCTTGGATTACGCTCGGACGCATGGCCGACGCACCGTACAAGCTGATCCTCCTCCGCCACGGCGAGAGCGAATGGAACGCGAAGAACCTGTTCACCGGTTGGGTGGACGTCAACCTCAACGAGAAGGGCGAGAAGGAGGCAGTCCGCGGCGGCGAGCTCCTGAAGGACGCCGACCTCCTCCCCGACGTGGTCCACACGTCCCTCCAGAAGCGCGCGATCCGCACGGCCCAGCTGGCGCTGGAGTCCGCCGACCGCCACTGGATCCCGGTCCACCGCTCGTGGCGCCTGAACGAGCGCCACTACGGCGCCCTCCAGGGCAAGGACAAGGCCCAGACCCTCGCCGAGTTCGGCGAGGAGCAGTTCATGCTGTGGCGCCGCTCCTACGACACCCCGCCGCCCCCGCTCGAGGACGGCACGGAGTTCTCCCAGTCGGACGACCCGCGCTACGCGACCATCCCCCCGGAGCTCCGCCCCCGCACGGAGTGCCTGAAGGACGTCGTCGTCCGCATGCTCCCGTACTGGTACGACGGCATCGTCCCCGACCTCCTGACCGGCCGCACAGTCCTCGTCGCCGCCCACGGCAACAGCCTCCGCGCCCTGGTCAAGCACCTCGACGGCATCTCCGACGCCGACATCGCGGGCCTGAACATCCCGACCGGCATCCCGCTCTACTACGAGCTCGACGCCGACTTCAACCCGGTGACGCCGGGGGGCAAGTACCTGGACCCGGAGGCGGCTGCGGCGGCTATTGAGGCGGTCAAGAACCAGGGCAAGAAGAAGTAGCCGGGCACCCCTGATTGATCAAGCCCCCTGCCCGCGGGTTCTCCGCTGGCGGGGGGCTGGTTGTTGGCCGCACGATCACGCCCGTTCGATTCGGTCAGGACACTGCCGCGTCCAGCCTCGGCTTCCGCTTCACATCGGTCACCTCGACGTCCTCCGTCTCCGGAGCCCCGAACGCTTCGACGATCACCCCGCTGCTGGTGCAGGTGACCTCCAAGGCCAAGTGGCCGCCCATAAGGCGCAGGTCGAGCCTTGCCCGGGGCGCGCCCGCGTAGTCCGGCATCCGGTGAATCAGTGATGCCGGGTAGTCGAGCTCTGTCAGCTTCGTGTGTATCGCCTCGTAGCCGGACGTCTTCGTGTTCTTGAACGCCTCGCTGACGCGCTGTGCGTGCTCGCTGCCGTTGCACTTCTCGACACCGGTCAGCGGCACTTCCTTGACCGGCTTGGGCGCGGTGGAGCCGGGTGTCGGCTTCGACGACGCGGGATCATCCAGGGGAACCGGTGTATCTCCCTCGTCGCCCGGAACAGGCGGCGGGGTCTCGCCCGGCCCGTATCTCGGTGTGGCCTCACCCTCATAACCCGGCAGGTCCTCGGGCTCGGGCACGCCACCGCTGCCGTTGGGGGCGTCCGGAGCGCAGCCCTGCAGGATCCGGCCCATCAACTCAAGGAACCGTAGCTCCGGATCGCTGTCGCTCGGCGAAGCCCCCGGCGGGGTCGCCGCCGAGACGGCTTCGCCCGCGGAGGTCTGGTCGGTGGTGGCGTTCTGAGTGCCGCAGCCGGACAGGAGCATGCAGCCGAGCGCGGCCACGAGCACAGGCTTCGAGAAGGATGTCGATCGCATGCACGCACCATGCGGGATGCCGATTACCTGGCACATGAGTACACGTACTCACCTGGTGGCACCACCGAGCGTGTACCGCGCTGCCCGCGAGGCCGCCGTTCCAGGCCGGTCTAGAGTTCAGCGGAGATAACGACGCTCATCCACACGCCGTGTCGGCATTCCAGTCGCCGCCACAACTGCCGACGAACCGGTACTTGATCTGCCGGCAGGCGGACGCCGATCGCGTCGAGGCATGCCGAACATGGTCACCTCTGGTGGATCCACGCGCAGCAGCCCGTCAACCTCGCGGAGAACCGCCCCATGGGCTCGATCATCAGGCAAGCCCTCTACCCGCGGCCTTCCGCGGATAGAGGGCTTCTCGCTGTCCAGGGCGGCGGCCCAGGGCTGTCCGGAAGAGGGTCCCGCCTCCGTCTTTACGCCCGCCCCCGACCCTCCGCCTCCCCCTCCGCGACCGCGATCGACATGCCGAGCGCCTTGGCGATGTTCCCGGCCGCGGTCATGACACGCGCCGTACCCACCACAGGCGCGATGGCGACCAGGACGTCCTGCACCTGCTCGGCAGTCAGCCCGGCCTGGATGGCGGGGTCGATATGGGCGACGTAGGAGATCGGCGGGGCGTCCGAAGCGGCGAGGGCCGCGATGCGGGTGAGCATGAAGGTCTCCGGGACCAGCCCGCACCGTTCGACCGAGTCGACCGTCATGGCGGCGAGGGTGTCCAGTACCGGGGTTTCAGATGCTGTGGCCATGGCAGGGCGTCTCCTGACGGTGTCTTGAGGGAACGTGAGGGAGGTCGACGGGCGCCGGCACGTAGGGGCACATCACCCGGTTCAGCGCCCACCGCTCGACCGTAAGTCCGTTTCCCGCGGACCGCCTGTCGAGACGAACGACGCCGCCGTGGCCATGCGTCAGCCCCCGCCCTGCGTAAGCTCCCGGCCCACGTCAGCTCCCGCCCTGCGTAACTCCCGGCCCAGGTCAGCCCCCGCCCTGCGTAAGCTCCCGGCCCACATCAGCCCCCGGCCCACGTCGTCCGCAAGCAGGGGGCCGTCTCCTTGCCGTGCCGCCGCACTCACACCGTCAGGGGCACCGCATGGATCTCGTCCGGCGTCCCGCCGCCCCCGCGCTCGTGAGCACGCCGGACTGCCTCGGCCGAGGGGCCCTCGCTGAGGCAGTACACCGTGCCGGACTCGGGGTCCGCCCAGGCGTGTTCGAAGTGGACTCCTTCTTCCTGCTCGATCGCGGCGGTGGCGTCGTGGCCCTCTTGCAGCTGTTGGGCCGTGATGCCCTGCATGCCGTGGTGTACGTCCATGAAAAGTGTCATGGGCCTCGCACCTCCTTGCCGATGCACACCCACGTCCTTTGTCCTCGCGGATGCCCCTGCGCTTTCCCGGTCTCAGACCGACAGCGGAACCGCGTGGATCTCGTCGGCCTTGTGGCCGGCGCGTTCGTGGATGCGCTGGACCGCTTCGGCGGAGGGTGCCTCGGACAGGCAGTAGACGAGGCCGGACTCGGGATCGGCCCACGCCCGCTGGAAGTGGACGCGCTCGTCGTCCTCTATGGCGAGGTCCGCGTTGTGGGCCTCCCTGAGCTGGTCGGCCGTGATGCCCTTCATGTCGCGGTGTACGTCCATGAACTGAGCCATGCCTCGCACCTTCTTCCGTTTCCAGGAGTGCGCTCGCGTCTGCTCCCTTCCATGCTGCGCCCGTACGTCAGGACGAGCAACGAGCAACGAGCAACGAGCACGAAGCGCCCGCTGAAACAGACCGAGCACGGCAAAGGGCCCCGGCGCATCCACCGCACCGGGGCCCTCACCGCCGTACGAGTCCTACGTCCTCACCCGCACTGGCAAGGATTCCCCGACTGGCATCCGCACCCGCACCCCGAGCCGCAACCGCAGGCACCGAAGAGCGGGAGGCTCCTGATGTCGGCGAGCTGCTCGGACGGGCGTTCCCTGGTGGGGTCGGGTGTCGTACGGAGAGTGCTGCGGGTGTTGCGTGAGCTGGGGGATTCGGCCATGGATCCTCCTCGAGGCTGGTGCCTGTGCCCATTCCATGCCCGCCCCCCTGGGCGCATCAACGGCGCACAGAGGCTTGCGCACGCCCCGAAGAGCCCGCCGCACAACCCACGGCCTACGCGCCTTCCACCCCCGCCGCCGGCTGGATCTCCGGCTGGATGTCCGTCTGCAGCTCATCCGCGTGCTCACCCGTCACCAGATACACCACACGCTTGGCCACGGACACCGCATGGTCGGCGTACCGCTCGTAGTAACGGCCGAGCAGCGTCACGTCGACCGCCGTCTCGATGCCGTGCTTCCAGCGCTCGTCCATCAGGTGCTGGAAGAGGGTGCGGTGGAGGAGGTCCATCGCGTCGTCGTCCTGCTCCAGCTGGAGCGCGAGGTCGACGTCCTTGGTGACGATCACCTCGGCCGCCTTCGCCATCAGGCGCTGCGCGAGCTGGCCCATCTCCAGGATGGTGGCGTGCAGGTCCTGCGGGATGGCCCGCTCCGGGTAGCGCAGCCGCGTGAGCTTGGCCACGTGCTGGGCCAGGTCGCCCGAGCGCTCCAGGTCCGCCGACATACGCAGTGACGTGACGACGATACGGAGGTCCGTCGCCACCGGCTGCTGGCGCGCCAGCAGGGCTATGGCCCGGGCCTCCAGGTCGTGCTGGAGGTCGTCGACCTTCTGGTCGGCCTCGATCACGCTTTCGGCCAGCTTCAGGTCGGAGTCGAGGATCGCCGCGGTGGCGCGCCCGATCGCCGACCCGACCAGTCGGGCCATCTCCACCAGACCGTCGCCGATCGAGTCCAGTTCCTCGTGGTACGCGTCCCGCATCAGGGTCCCTCTCTTACGTCTGCCTCGTCGGGGGTTCCGGGGTCAGGAGACTGTCGTCAAAGTCGTCGGAGTCGTCAAAGTTCGTCAAAGTCCTCGGACCGACAGTCTTGCCATCGAACCGGAAGTCCTACCGTCCGTACCTCCGACAGTAAGACCGTCGTGAAAACGGCAGTAGGACTGTCATCAAACCGCCAGTGTGATCCCACGCCAAACCGCCTGTGCGAACCCCACACGTCCACTATTCGGGCTCTACGCGTCCGTTTCCGCCACCCCAAATGAACCACCACTGGCTCCAAGGTGAACTCTGGGCGACGAGTGTTCGAGCTCGCACTCCGACGGCTGTGGCCACTGCCTGCGTCATGCCTAACCTGGGTGCATGGACGTGAACGCGGCGGTCGCCGCAGCGGCAGCGATCGCCGGGGTGCTCACCGGCGTCATCGCCATGCTGGCGTTCCGCTGGAGCGAACGCGACCTGAAGCGACCCACCCGAACCTCCCTGCACACCGACCCGGTCCTGCCGCCCGGCGTGGACACGGTCCTGTCGGTACTGCGCTCCTCCGCCGTCGTCCTCGACGAGGGGGACGCCGTCGTCAAGGCCAGCTCGGCGGCGTACGCCCTCGGTCTGGTGCGCGGCGGCAAGCTCTCCGTCGAGCCCATGCTCCAGATGGCCCGGGACACGAGACGGGACGGGGAGATACGGCAGGTCGAGCTGGATCTGCCCCGGCGCGGTACCGGACGCGGCGATGCCCTCGCCGTGTCCGCGCGCGTCGCGCCCCTCGGCTCCCGCCTCGTCCTCCTCCTCGTCGAGGACCTCACCGAGGCCCGGCGCATAGAAGCGGTGCGGCGCGACTTCGTGGCCAACGTGAGCCATGAGCTGAAGACGCCGGTCGGCGCGCTCTCCCTTCTCTCCGAGGCCGTCATGGACGCCTCCGACGATCCGGAGGCCGTGGAGCGGTTCGCCGGACGGATGCAGATCGAGGCGACCCGGCTCACCAGCCTGGTGCAGGAACTCATCGACCTCTCCCGGGTGCAGAACGACGACCCGCTGGAGGACGCCGAGCCCGTCCGCGTCGACGAGCTGGTCGCCGAGGCCATGGACCGCTGCCGGCACGCCGCCGGCACGAAGCAGATCACCATGGCCTCGAACGTATGGGCGCCCGAAGGACCCGATCAGGGTGGCGCCGGGCGCGGGACGGGCGGTGCCGGCGACGACCTCAGCATCTGGGGCAACCGCGGCCAGCTGGCCGCAGCGCTCGGCAACCTCGTCGAGAACGCCGTCAACTACTCGCCCGCCCGCACCCGCGTCGGCATCGCCGCCCGCCGGATCAGCGCCCCGGGCGGAGACCTCATCGAGATCGCCGTGACCGACCAGGGCATCGGCATCTCGGACAAGGACAAGGAGCGCATCTTCGAGCGCTTCTACCGCGTCGACCCGGCCCGTTCCCGTGCCACCGGTGGCACCGGCCTCGGTCTCGCGATCGTCAAGCACGTGGCCGCCTCGCACAGCGGGGAGGTCACGGTGTGGAGCTCCGAGGGACAGGGCTCCACGTTCACCCTCCGGCTGCCGGAGGCGGGTGCGGCCCGAGACCGCGCACAGCAGCACCCCGATCTCGACGACGAGGCCGGGCAGTCCGCCGCCTCACATCCCCGCAGATCACCCGATTCACCCCCTGACTCAACCGCGTACGAAACGCTTTCCGCCCCGGAGGTCCTTCCGTGACCCGTGTGCTCGTCGTCGAGGACGAGGAGTCCTTCTCCGACGCCCTGTCGTACATGCTCCGCAAGGAGGGCTTCGAGGTCGCCGTCGCGACCACCGGGCCCGACGGACTCGACGAGTTCGAGCGCAACGGCGCCGACCTCGTCCTCCTCGACCTGATGCTGCCCGGCCTGCCGGGCACCGAGGTCTGCCGCCAGCTGCGCGGCCGCTCCAACGTCCCGGTGATCATGGTCACCGCCAAGGACAGCGAGATCGACAAGGTGGTCGGCCTGGAAATAGGAGCCGATGACTACGTCACCAAGCCCTTCTCCTCGCGCGAGCTGGTCGCCCGCATCCGCGCGGTCCTGCGCCGCCGCGGCGAGCCGGAGGAGGTCACCCCGGCCGCCCTGGAGGCGGGCCCGGTCCGCATGGACGTGGACCGCCACGTCGTCACGGTCTCCGGCTCCAAGGTCGACCTCCCCCTGAAGGAGTTCGACCTCCTGGAGATGCTCCTGCGCAACGCCGGCCGCGTCCTCACCCGCATGCAGCTCATCGACCGCGTCTGGGGCGCCGACTACGTCGGCGACACCAAAACCCTCGACGTCCACGTCAAGCGCCTGCGCGCCAAGATCGAGCCGGACCCGGGCGCGCCGCGCTACCTGGTGACGGTGCGCGGCCTCGGGTACAAGTTCGAGCCGTAAACCGCAGCCGTAAACCGCAGCCGTAAGTCGTACGGCAAAGGGCGGGGCCCCCGGATTTCCGGGGGCCCCGCCCTTTGCTACGGCTCGACAGGTGCCGTACGACCGCTCAGTGACCGGCCGCCGTCTGCGAGGCGCTGTCGGACGGGGTCGCCGCGCCCGCGCCCGCGCCGGTACCGGCACCGGCCTCGGTGCCGGCGCCCGGCGTCTCGCCGGCGGAGGCCGTGCCGGTCGGGGTGGTCTCGGTGCCGCCGGCCGGGGTGCCGGTCGGCGAACCGCTCGGGGAGGCCGAGGTGCCCGGCGCCGCCGGGACCTCGCTCGGGCCCCAGCTCTCGAAGTAGTGCTCGGCCGGGACGACGAAGGCGCGCAGGCTCACGTCACCGGTCTTGCTGAAGGTGAAGGTGATCTTCTGCGCGTTGCCGTCCTGGATGGCCTCACGGCTGCTGGGCAGCGTGGCGGAGGCGTTGTCCTTGCCACCGATGATCAGCGAGCCGCCGGCCGGGATGGTCAGGCTGCCCCCCTTGGCGGGCTTGAGCGCGGCGCCCTTGTCGGTGCCGTCCACCTTGATCGAGTCCAGCGTCTGCGCGGTGCTGCCGGAGTTGAACAGGGTCGCGGAGATGGCGGCCGGGCCGGTCGACTCCAGGTCGGGCTGGGTGATGACGATGGCGTTCTGGATCTTGATGTCGCCCACGCTGGTCGCCGCGTTGTCCGGCTTGATCTCCAGTGTCTGGCTGTTGTTGCCGGCGGCGCACGCACCGAGCGACGTGATCGAGAACGCGATGGCGGCCGCGGCGAGGGCGCCGCGTCGAAGGCTGCTGCTCACGGCGGCGGCAACTCCTTGACTCGAACGGGGCGGGCTGCGTAAAGCCGCCCTAAGTGTCTGTCAGCGGCCTTAGGTTACCGAGCCGTTCCCGGGCGGCCGCACCCGACCCTCCCCTCAGCGCCCAAGTGCCGCCGAAGTACCTCTTCCACCACCCGTCCCTTCACCCACAAGCGACCCAGGAGTCACATTGCCCGGCGCTCGTCCGCCATTCACATAAGCCGCCTCGCAAGACCCCGCGCAAAATTTCCGTGAAGGAATGCGCGACCTTCCCGAAATTGATCACCGGCCGTGCTGCCGACCTGGCTGTGATCAATTCCGGATTCGGCGGGGATCTGCCTCGGGGCGCCGAATGGAGTAGCGGAAGTCGCACACTTGGAACCGGACATATGTGTACGTTCGGCCACTCGGAGGTGCCCCCAGATGCGTGTAACGTACGCGTTTCACCTCGCCCGCAGAGCCGCTCCGACCTGCGAATACCTTCTTCCGCTCGGCCCGCGCAGCACGTTCGTGTTGGAGTTGTCAAGCCCCGAGATATGCCCTGACCTGCGAAAACGCCATTCAGAACCCGCAGTTTCCGTGTTACCCTGGATAGCCACGGAAGGGGTACCTGTCACATGACGTTCAAGGTTGGCGACACCGTGGTCTATCCCCATCACGGGGCCGCGCTGATCGAGGCCATCGAAACTCGCCAGATCAAAGGCGTGGACAAGACCTACTTGGTGCTGAAGGTCGCCCAGGGTGACCTGACGGTACGTGTGCCAGCGGACAATGCGGAGTTCGTCGGCGTGCGTGATGTGGTCGGTCAGGACGGGCTGGACCGGGTCTTCGAGGTGCTGCGCGCGCCGTACGCCGAGGAGCCCACGAACTGGTCGCGTCGTTACAAGGCAAATCTGGAGAAGCTCGCCTCCGGCGATGTCATCAAGGTCGCGGAAGTCGTGCGTGACCTGTGGCGTCGTGAGCGTGAGCGTGGACTCTCCGCCGGTGAGAAGCGCATGCTCGCCAAGGCGCGCCAGATTCTGGTGAGCGAGCTCGCCCTCGCGGAGAACACCAACGAGGACAAGGCCGAGGCTCTGCTCGACGAGGTTCTCGCGTCCTGACGCGGTCAGTCCGCCTCAGCTCAGCACAGTGCTGTGTTGTTTTAAAAGAAGTGCCGCGGTGCCCGATGACGGAATTCCTGTCGCCGGGCGCTGCGGCATGTTCGCGCACAGAAGCCGTACGTCCATCTCGGGGGCGCCCCCGATACTTGATGTGCCGGGTCCGGGCAGCTGGCTCGACCGTTGTCACGGAAGGGTTCGGTCAAGCCGTCCCACCCGGCACGCTGAGGCCATACCCACGTAGGCAGAGCACACAAACCTGACAGGAACCGATGTCTGACGTTTCGCGTCCTACGCCCACGGGTGTCCCCTCGGAGACTCGTACCGCCGTCGTGATTCCGGCCGCCGGACGGGGCGTACGCCTCGGTCCTGGCGCCCCCAAAGCACTTCGCGCGCTGAACGGCACGCCCATGCTCATCCACGCCGTCCGCGCGATGGCCGCCTCCCGCGCCGTCTCCCTCGTCGTCGTCGTGGCCCCGCCCGACGGCACCGCCGAGGTCAAGAGCCTGCTCGACGCGCACGCCCTGCCCGAGCGCACCGACTTCCTGGTGGTCCCCGGCGGCGAGACCCGCCAGGAGTCAGTGAGGCTCGGCCTGGACGCGCTGCCGCCCGACTACGACATCGTGCTGGTGCACGACGCCGCGCGCCCCCTGGTCCCGGTGGACACGGTGGACGCGGTGATCGAGGCCGTACGGGACGGGGCGCCGGCCGTGGTGCCCGCGCTGCCGCTCGCGGACACGGTCAAGGAGGTCGAGCCGGCCACCGTCACGGGCGAGCCCGAACCGGTGGTGGCCACCCCGCGGCGCGCCCGCCTCCGCGCCGTACAGACTCCCCAGGGCTTCGAGCGCGCCACGCTGATCCGCGCCCACGAGACGGTGACCCACGACGTCACCGACGACGCGAGCATGGTCGAGCAACTCGGCCTGACGGTCATGGTCGTGCCCGGCCACGAGGAGGCCTTCAAGGTCACCCGCCCGCTGGACCTGGTCCTGGCGGAGGCGGTCCTGGCGCGCCGGAGGCTGAACGATGGGTTCTGAGGCACCGGGGACGGACAAGACCGGAATCCCGCTGCCCCAGGTGGGCATCGGCACCGACATCCACGCCTTCGAGGAGGGCCGCGAGCTGTGGTGCGCGGGCCTGAAGTGGGAGGGCGAAGGGCCTGGTCTCGCCGGCCACTCCGACGCGGACGTCGTCGCCCACGCGGCCTGCAACGCGCTCTTCTCGGCGGCCGGCCTCGGTGACCTGGGGCAGCACTTCGGCACGGGGCGGCCCGAGTGGTCCGGGGCTTCCGGGGTCGTGCTCCTGACGGAGGCGGCGCGGATCGTGCGCGACGCGGGCTTCCGGATCGGCAACATCGCGGTCCAGGTCGTCGGCCCCCGCCCGAAGATCGGCAAGCGCCGCGACGAGGCCCAGAAGATCCTGTCGGAGGCGGCCGGCGCACCCGTGTCGGTGTCGGGAGCGACGACGGACGGACTGGGCTTCCCTGGCCGGGACGAGGGCTTGATGGCGGTGGCGACGGCTCTGGTGGCGCGGGTGGGCTGAGGCGGATGAACTCGCGGCGCGGGCGGGCATGCCGACCCAGGGGCGCGGGCTGTGTCCATCCGCGGCTCCGCCGCGTGGGCGCGACCAGCCTCCACCGGCCCGCACCCGACAACCGAGGGACTGCTCCACGCACCCCGCGCGGCCCACTACCCTAGGTGTCGTGACGATTCGCCTGTACGACACCAGCGCCCGGCAGATCCGTGACTTCACCCCGCTCCAGCCGGGCTGTGTCTCGATCTACCTCTGTGGCGCCACCGTGCAGGCCGCGCCGCACATCGGGCACATCCGCTCCGGGCTCAACTTCGACATCATGCGCCGCTGGTTCGAGTACCGCGGCTATGACGTGACGTTCGTCAGGAACGTCACGGACATCGACGACAAGATCATTACGAAGTCCGTCGACCAGGGCCGCCCCTGGTGGTCGATCGGCTACGAGAACGAGCGCGCCTTCACCGACGGCTACACCGCTCTCGGCTGCCTGCCGCCGACGTACGAGCCCCGCGCCACCGGCCATGTCACCGAGATGGTCGAGATGATGCGCGGGCTCATCGAACGCGGACACGCCTACGAGGCGGACGGCAGCGTCTACTTCGACGTCCGCTCGTGGCCCTCCTACCTGGAGCTGTCCCGGCAGGACCTCGACGAGATGCGGCAGCCCGCCGAGGAGGGCATCACCGGCAAGCGGGACCCGCGCGACTTCGCGATGTGGAAGGCCGCCAAGCCCGGCGAGCCCGACTGGGAGACGCCGTGGGGGCGGGGCCGTCCGGGCTGGCACCTGGAGTGCTCGGCGATGGCGCACAGGTACCTGGGCTCGGCCTTCGACATCCACGGCGGCGGACTCGACCTGATCTTCCCGCACCACGAGAACGAGATCGCCCAGGCCAAGGCCTACGGCGACGAGTTCGCCCGGTACTGGGTGCACAACGCCTGGGTCACCATGAGCGGCGAGAAGATGTCCAAGTCGCTCGGCAACAGCGTGCTCGTCTCCGAGATGGTCAAGCAGTGGCGCCCGATCGTCCTGCGCTACTACCTGGGCACCCCGCACTACCGCTCCACGATCGAGTACAGCGAGGACGCCCTGCGCGAGGCCGAGTCGGCGTTCGCGCGCATCGAGGGATTCGTGCAGCGCGTGGTGGAGAAGGCGGGCGTCGTCGAGCCGTCCGCCGAGGTGCCGCTCGCCTTCGCCGAGGCGCTGGACGACGACCTGGGCGTCCCGCAGGCGCTCGCGGTCGTGCACACCACCGTCCGGCAGGGCAACAGCGCGCTGGCCGCCGACGACAAGGAAGCCGCGGTGGCCCGCCTCGCCGAGGTGCGCGCCATGCTCGGCGTGCTGGGCCTGGACCCGCTCGACCCGCACTGGGCCGGCGAGACCGACCGCGGCGAAGATCTGCACGGCGTGGTCGACACCCTCGTGCGCATGGTCCTCGACCAGCGCGAGGCGGCCCGCTCCCGCAAGGACTGGGCCACCGCGGACGCCATCCGCGACCAGCTCAACCAGTCGGGCCTCGTCATCGAGGACGGCCCGCAGGGCCCCCGCTGGACCCTCGGCCCGCGCTGACCGAGCCGGTCCTTCGGAAGATCGATTGTGCCGCCCGGCCCTCCGGGCGGCACACTGCATAGACGTACATTCGAACGCACACGACAGACAGGTAGGTCATGGCCGCGAACAACCGCCGCATGTCCGGCAAGAAGGGCGCGCAGGTCGGCAGTGGCGGCCAGCGGCGCAAGGGCCTGGAGGGCAAGGGCCCGACGCCGCCCGCCGAGATGCGCAAGGGTCACAAGAAGAACCGCGTCGCCAACGCCAAGGCGAAGCAGACCGTACGCCGTCCCGCGCCGCGCGGCCGCGGCGGCAAGGGCACGTCCGAGCTGGTGGTCGGCCGTAACCCGGTGGTCGAGGC
The DNA here is from genome assembly GCF_041261225.1 of Streptomyces sp. V4I8. GTDB lineage: Bacteria > Actinomycetota > Actinomycetes > Streptomycetales > Streptomycetaceae > Streptomyces. The sequence continues at coordinate 4,849,578 of NZ_JBGCCN010000001.1, read as the reverse complement.
CCTGCGCGGGGGCGTCCCGGCGTCGACCCTCTACGTCCAGCAGTTCATCGACAACGACGAGCGCGTCCGCGAGGCCCTCCAGCTCGCCGCCGAGCGCGGCGGCATCAACCTCATGGAGGCTCCGCGCCCCGAGCTGGACCGTATGACGAACGGCCTCAACCACCAGGGCCTGGTCCTCCAGGTCCCGCCGTACGAGTACGCCCACCCCGAGGACCTCGCCAGCGCCGCCTACGACGACGGCGAGGACCCGCTCATCGTCGCCCTCGACGGCGTGACCGACCCGCGCAACCTCGGTGCCGTCGTCCGCTCGGTCTCCGCCTTCGGCGGCCACGGCGTCGTCGTACCGGAGAGGCGCGCGGCGGGCATGACGGCCGGTGCCTGGAAGACGTCCGCCGGCACGGCGGCCCGCACCCCGGTCGCCCGCGCCACGAACCTGACCCGTGCCCTGGAGGCGTACAAGAAGGCGGGCATCGTGGTCGTCGGTCTCGCCGCCGACGGTGAGGCCGAACTCGGCGACCTGGAGGCCCTGGACGGCCCGGTCGTCATCGTCGTGGGCAGCGAGGGCAAGGGTCTGTCCCGCCTGGTCGGCGAGACGTGCGACTACCGCGTACGCATCCCGATGCCGGGCGGCGCGGAGTCCCTCAACGCCGGTGTGGCGGCGGGGATCGTCCTCTACGAGGCGGCTCGCCGACGCGTCTGAACAGACATCCGTGGCGTCACCCGTGCGGGTTAATTCTGGTGACAGTGGTGCGACCTGCGCATCTTTGACGGAGTCCGGACAGATCCGGCCGGTCAAGGCAGTGTCCTAACGTCACGTCACTCGGTTAGTTGAGTGTGGACACCAGAACACCCCGCACACCCACGGGGGACCGCTCGTCGGGATACGACGACGCTCCCGCGCTGAGCATGGTGAAGGTGCCGAGTGATCCGGCGCAGATCATCGTCAATCACGCGAGTTTCCGCGTGCTGTTGGGCGCGTCGACCGGGCGGAAATCCCCGCGGATCACACGGCACTTGAGCGCCACCGAGGACACCGCCCGCATCCCCGCGGTCAACGCGGCCGGCAGAGCGGGAGCGGCCCCCGGCGCCCGCCGCCGGGTCGCCGTCTGGAACGGCACGTCCGCGCCCGACGACACGGGCGCCCACCGGCTGCTCCAGGCCGTGCGGGACGGCAGCGTCCGCCACGGCGACGAACCGATGCCCGGTATCGGAGGAGCCACCCAGGTCATCCCGCGCGTCGACGTCGGCGGTGGCTATGACGGCGGCTACGACGACGTGTTGGAGCAGACCGTCGAGACGCCGATCGTGGGCGCACAGCGCAGGCACGAATCGCTCGAGACCCGACTGCTCCCGAACATGCGCACGGTAGAGAGCGCATACGACGAGGAACTCGGCTACGACGACGAGGAGTTCACGGAGGACCCGGTCGGCCCGGACGAGACCGACCCACCCCTCCGGCGGTCCGGCGACGACCCCGCGCGGCACGCCTACTACCCCGGCCGCCGGATGAACCTCGGCGTCGTCCTCCTCCCCCTCCGCGTCTTCCTCGGCTTCATCTCCATCTACGCCGGCATGGGCAAGCTGTGCGACCCCGTCTACTTCGACGGCGGCAAGCGCGGTTCGATGGTGACGTGGCTGAACACCCTGCACCCCTGGGAAGTGGCCGAGCCCCTCCGCCAGTTCGCCCTCGCGCACCCGGTCGGGTCCGGCCTGGTCATCGCCTTCTTCCAGGTCATCGTGGGCGTGCTCACGGTCCTGGGCTGCTGGCAGCGGGTCGCGGCCGTCGTCGGTGCCCTGCTGTCCGCCGCGCTCCTGCTCACCGTCAGCTGGAAGAGCGTCCCGGTCTACGACGCCCCCGACATCATCTACCTCGCCGCGTGGTCGCCGCTGATCATCGCCGGTGCCCCCGTCTACTCCATCGACGGCCGCCTCGCGGGCATGGCCTGGCGCCGGCTCGGCCCGCGCTCCGACATCTGGGAGCTGCGTCAGTACGTGCTGCGCCGCGGCGCCCTGGTCACGGCGATCGTCACCGGCCTGACCCTGCTGATCGGCTCCCTGCTCGGCGGTGCGGTCCGGGACGCCGACCGCGTGGTGGTGCCCGGCCCAGGCGAGGCTCCCCGCAACGAGCTGCCCGGCTCGCCCCTCCCGCAGGAGCCCGGCCAGCGGCACAAGAGGACGCCGTCGGCCTCGAACTCGCCCACCCAGGGCGCCACGTCGGGGGCGGCCACGCCGTCCGGTGCCGCGACCACGCCGGGTGCGACGAGCGACACGGGCAACTCCGGTGCGGGTACGCCCAGCCAGACGCAGGGCACTGCGGGGCAGGCTCCGCCCCAGCAGACGTCCCCGGCCGACGAGGTGCCCAGCACCAGCACCGGGCCGACCTCCGGGGGCCCGTCCTCCGGCGGCGGCTCCACGGGCGGCTCCGCCCCCGACGAACCGGGCCTGGTAGGCGGCCTGTTGGGCTGACCCCCACCATCCCACCTATGGGCCCCGGACCCTCCCGTCCGGGGCCCATCGCCATACCCCCTTGACCTCGCCCCCGCCGCCCCTACCCGTCCCATCCTGAAGGGGCTCCGCCCCTTCGACCCCGCCAGGGGGCTTCGCCCCCTGGGCCCCCGATCGGCCTGAACGGCCTCGTCCTCAAGCGCCGGACGGGCTGGGGATGCCCGGACCGGCCCTGAAAAGTGGCCGCCGCGGCACGCGCGGCGAAGCCCGCTGACACGATCCGGGTCGGCGCCGAAGAGTGGCCGTATGCGCGTCCCCCCCCGTGGCGCGGCTGCCGCGCTACGCGAACCCCACCCCACAGCAACAGGCCGCCGCAGGCATCAACGCCGCGCTAGCGGCCCAGCGCCGCCAGTTCCTTCGCCGCCTCCGTCAGGTCCTTCGCCGTGTCGATGGCACGCCAGTAGGCCCCCTGAGGAATGGGGAACCCTGCCAAGCGGCGTTCGCGGGCCAGGTGCGGGAACGTGGTGCGTTCGTGGTCGCCCCGGGCCGGGAGGAGGCCGGCGAAGGCGGGCGAGAAGACGTAGACACCGGCGTTGATCTCGAACGTCGACGGCGGGGCCTCGATGAAGTCGGTGATGTGCCCGAAGCCGTCCGTCTTCACCGCGCCCCATGGGATTCGAGGTCGCGCGAGAGCGAGCGTCGCGACCGCGTCGCGCTCCGTGTGGAAGTCCGCCATGTCGCGCAGCGAGAAACGGGTCCAGATGTCCCCGTTGGTGGCGTACCAGGGCTGATCCGGGTGCGGAAGATGCGCGGCGGCGTACTTCAGACCGCCACCCCGCCCGAGCGGCTCCTCCTCGACGACAGTCGTCACGCGAATCGGCAGCGAGGACGACTTCAACCAGTCCTGCAGCACCTCGGCGAGATGGCCGCAGCTGACCACGACGTCCGTCACACCCTCCTCGGCCAGCCAGGCGAGCTGGTGGCCGATGATCGGCGTCCCCGTGCCGGGGATCTCGACCATCGGCTTGGGCCGGTCGTCGGTGTACGGACGGAGTCGGGAACCCTGGCCCCCGGCCAGGACGACGGCTTGAACGGGGCGGGACGCGGCGTTCGGATCAGTCATGACCGAACTGTACGCGGCGCCCCGCTCGCGGCATCGGGCCGACAACCGTTCGTGAATCGCCTGAAACCATCCGCTAGCTGTATGCCGCTGCCACGCCCGACGCGAACGCGGTGTCACAGACGGGTCGGGCATACGACTGCGCGCGCGTCGGACCGTACACACGGACCGCCGCACGGCCCAGGGCGCGGGCGATGGAGGCGCAGTGCCGGGCCAGCGACGGGCGCTCGTCGACGGCCTGCTGGAGGTGGGTGAGGGCGACGCCCGGGTCCTTCTCCTGCAACTCGGTCAGGAGCTTGTCGCGCAGCACGTCCTGAGGGGCGCGCGGGGCGGCGTTCTTCCCGTCACCCGCGCTCGAGACGTCGGTCGCGGTCAGTACCGAGTCCGAGGGGTTCCCCGACCAGTTGACCCGGGTGACCGCGAGCGTCCCGGAGAGCACCAGGAAGACGGGCAGGACAAGGGCGAGCGTGCGGCCGAGCTGGCGGGCGGGGCCCCGGTGGCCGCGTCGTGTCTGTTGGGTGGTGGAGTGCTTCACGCGAGTGAGGGTAGCGTTCGGTGCTGATATGGCGACATTTAGTCACCGGTTCGAGGGACGAAGAGGCCTCCCTTTTTGGGTAGCGCGTTGACGCACAGCGCTCGAAATGACGGGTATGCCGGGGTATTTGTCGACAACGAGAAGGGCCCCGCAGTCGTCTGCGGGGCCCTTTTCGTCAACCTGGGTGAATTACCCGGGGTTGTACTGCCTGTGCTTGCCTCTGACCTCAGTCGGAGAGTCGCTCGCCGGTGGAGGTCGAGAACACGTGGGTCTCGCCCGAGCGCGGCACGATGTACAGCGTGCTGCCCTTCTCCGGGACGTCACGGCCGCTGACGCGGACGACGAGGTCCTTGGAGTCGTCGCCGCCGACCTTGGCGGTGCCGTAGACGTACGCGTCGGCGCCGAGCTCCTCCACCACGTTGACGGTGACGGCGAGACCCTGGCCCTCGTCGGAGCCGGTCACGTCGAAGTGCTCGGGGCGGACACCGACGGTCACGGTCTTGTCGGTGGCGGCGGAGAGCGCGTCGCGCTCCACCGGCACGACCGCGTTACCGAACTTCACGCCGCCGTCGGTGATCGGGACCTCGACCAGGTTCATGGCGGGGGAGCCGATGAAGCCGGCGACGAAGAGGTTGCCCGGGCGGTCGTACATGTTGCGCGGGGTGTCGATCTGCTGGAGCAGACCGTCCTTGAGGACCGCCACGCGGTCGCCCATCGTCATGGCCTCGACCTGGTCGTGGGTGACGTAGACGGTGGTGATGCCGAGACGGCGCTGCAGCGACGCGATCTGCGTACGGGTCGACACCCGGAGCTTGGCGTCCAGGTTGGACAGCGGCTCGTCCATGAGGAAGACCTGCGGCTCACGCACGATGGCGCGGCCCATGGCGACACGCTGACGCTGACCACCGGAGAGCGCCTTCGGCTTGCGGCCGAGGTACTCGGTGAGGTCGAGGATCTTCGCCGCGTCCTCGACCTTCTGGCGGATCTCGGCCTTCGGCACACCGGCGATCTTGAGCGCGAAGCCCATGTTGTCGGCGACGGTCATGTGCGGGTACAGCGCGTAGTTCTGGAACACCATGGCGATGTCCCGGTCCTTCGGCGGCAGGTGCGTGACGTCGCGGTCACCGATGCGGATGGCGCCGGCGTTCACGTCCTCGAGCCCCGCGAGCATTCGGAGCGAGGTGGACTTGCCGCAGCCGGACGGGCCGACCAGAACGAGGAACTCTCCGTCCTCGATCTCGATGTCGAGCGCGTCTACGGCGGGCTTCTCGGAACCCGGGTAGATCCGGGTCGCCTTGTCGAACGAGACAGTGGCCATGGTGAATGGGCCCCCTTCTACCGGCAGGAACGTGCCGGACGATCCGTTGTAGGAAGGTGGTTGGTTTAGTCCACATGTGCGGACTGGATCTGGACGGTACCCGGCGTTCGCCTGGATGTCAGTACCCGGAGGCATGTGAACTTCGCGGAAATTTTCGACAGGGCCCCCTCGGAACCTGGGTACACTGCACGGGCGCGTGCGTGACAGCGCGTGCAGGCCTCCTTAGCTCAGCTGGTCCAGAGCGGCTGTCTTGTAAACAGCAGGTCGTCGGTTCGAATCCGACAGGGGGCTCCGGAAGTGGCGGGGCGGTTGTCTATGACGACCGCCCCGCAGTTCGTTTTTCATTCCTTCTTTTCATTCGCTCGCACCTCCATCTCCCCGTTGGGACACGGGACATGTGCCGGTATGGAATAGCGTCGCTACTGCTAGTGTCTGTTCCGTCACAGTAGGCAATCAGCCTCAATGTACATGTAATGAAATCCGAGGGTTCCATGCGCAAGCTTCACCAGGTCATGATCGTCGCGGCGGCGGCCGGCAGCCTGTCCGCCATCGGTGCCGGTACCGGTGTCGCGTACGGGAGCGGGCCGACCGTGTCCGACCTGTACCGCCCGTACCAGGAGTGCAGCCCGCAGACGGTCGGCGAGGCCGACATCCCGATCGCGGTGCTCGGTCTGTCCGAGACCTTCGACACCACCTGTGGTCAGTTCAACAACGCCTTCACTGGCTGAGGTCGGCGGCATAGTCGTGCGCGACGCCTTCCGCGGGCCCCTTCGGGGTCACCCCCGAGGGGGCCCGTTCATGTGCGGCTGCCCGGAGCGCGAGGACGCTCCCTCGGCCCGTATGCGTTCGCTGCGGTCCTGAACTCCGGCGCACCGATGAGCGGTTGGTCCCCCTTGGATCAGTCACCCTCAGGTCGGTCCTTCACTTCGTAAGCGAAAAGGCCCCGAGCATCCCGGACGTGTACCGGGCGCAGGGCCTGTCTCTCCGACACCCCCAGGGCCCGGCGCGGCCGGTTCGCGGTGTATTGCGCCCGGGCAACCCCCCGCAAAAGGAGACGCAACACATGTTCAACGGAAAGAAGATCGCGGCTGTCGCCGGGCTTCTCGGCGGCCTCGCCATGACCTGTTTCGGCGCCGGCCAGGCTCACGCCGCGGGCCCGGGCGTCTGCGCGCTCGACGCCCAGGGCAACACCATCTGCACCCAGCAGCTCCAGGGGCAGACGCCCGAGGGTGACGGGTTCACGGTCCGCCGGACGGTGAACTGCCAGCCGACGAAGCCCTTGACGCTGCCGACTCCCGGCCTGCTGTCCAACGGGCAGACGCGGATCGGCCCGCACATCACCTGCGCCGAGATGACGCCCGTGGCGCCGGCGAACGACAGCAACGACACCAGTGACGCCAGTCCGTTGCTGGCCCGCATCCTGGGCTGAGTCCCAAACAGCGGATGGCCGGACCGGGTTGACCCGGCCCGGCCATCCGCTGTTTCGCGTCCGCGACCGCCGGACGGACAAGCGGATCGGCATCGGAACGGCAAACGGGTGACCGTGCCCCGGCGCCCGTGACTCAGCCTCGGGGGAACGTCGTTTCCTTATAAGCCGACACGACACAGAGAAGGGCCAAAGATCCCAAATTGCTACGGTTCGCCTGTATATGCTCACATTAAGTAGTCAAGCCAGGGCCTAGTGCCCGGGAAGAAAGGGTCTAACTATGCGCAGGTTTCAGCGCGTTGCGGTCGTAGTCGCGGCCGTCGCAGGTCTGTCCGCCTTCGGTGTCGGTGCCGGCACCGCTTTCGCTCACGAGGGCGAAGACTTCGACGGTCAGGTTGTCTCCGCGGTTGCCACCTCGACGGCCAAAGCCGTTGCCACGTGGGGTGCTCCGACCGACAAGGCGCACGCGGCTCCGGTTGCGGCTCCGCAGGCTGCTCCGGCCGCTCCCGAGGCCGCTCCCAAGCCCGCCGCGCCGGAGTACGGCTACGGCGAGTACGCCGCTCCCACGTACGCCGCTCCGACGTACGCCGCTCAGTAAGAGAAACGCCGGGGATGCGATGCGCAAGATTCAGGGCGCTGGGATTGTCGTCGTGATGACCGCGGGGCGGGTGGCTCCGTACTCCGAGTCGCAGTTGGCCCGCTAGGCCATCGCCTCGGAACGTCACGACAGGCGCATCGACATCCTGCTGGACAACACCCTTAGCAAATGCAGCCCGGCCGCGCGGCAGACCCGTAAGGCTGCAGCAGTTCCGTCGTATTCGACCTTTGCAAAGGACGCCGTACATGATCGGTCGACAGAAGATCGCAACCGTGTCGGGGCTCCTGGGAGCTCTCGCCGTGATCTACAGCGGTGCCGCGCCGGCGTACGCCGACGATCCCAAGGGAGCCTGCACGCTCACCGCCCAGGGAGACATCGTCTGCGTCAAGAAGAGCGAGGTCGTCCACAAGGACAAGCGCAACGGGTATGTCCTCAAGCAGAAGCAGGACTGCTCGACGGTCGAGCGGCCGCGCTTCGCGGGGACCGAGGGTCACATGCTGGCCGGCGGTTCCGTGAAGTCCGGGCCGGTCGTGGAGTGCAACAACACGGCGAAGCTGCCCAAGGGAATCAAGATCCCCAAATTCGACTTCTGAGGCGCGTGAGCCGCGAATGCCGGACCGGGAGTGATCCCGGTCCGGCATTTCGCTTTCCGGCTTCCAGGGCGGTGCTTTCCGGGGCGGGGCGCGGCAGACAAAAGCCCGGTGCCCCGGCCTGAGGCCGGGGCACCGGGAGGGAGAGGCTGCTTACCTCACTTGCCGAAGGCGCTGTTGCTGCAGCCCATCTCCGAGCCGAGCCCGGTCTGCTGCGCGCCCGGGTCGCCCTCGCCGTTCAGCAGGTTGCCGCCCAGGCCGTTGGCGATGCCGACCTGGCCGAGGACGTCGACGTTGGCGTCGTGCGACCTGCAGGTGCTGCTCTGCAGGACATCGACGTTCGTGCCCTTCTGGCCCCAGCCGCCTCCGTCGGCGTGGGCGGCGCCGGTGCTCAGGAGTCCGACGCTCCCGAGAGCGGCGACCAGGACGGCGGCCTTGCGGAGCTTGTGCATGTTCATCTCCGGTGGAGTGGAGTGGGTGCGATCCATTTCAGATCGACTTCGTACAGTCACGGAGGCTAATAGGAAATATTCCGGAGCAAACGGCGGCGCGCCGAATTCGGCAAAGTCTCACCATCTTGGCCGATGGCCGGGAAATTCCCCGCCTTCGAGGAATTGCGACGCAAAAACGCGGCACAAAAAGGAGTCCCGGTACCGGGCCTGGGGCTCGGTACCGGGACTTGTTCCCGCTTCGGCCGGCTACGCGGCCGTCAGTGCCTAGAAGGCGCTGTTGTTGCAGCCCATGGACGAGCCCAGGTGGGTGTCCTGCGCGCCCGGGTCGCCCTCGCCGTTGAGCGCGCTGCCCAGCAGGCCGTTGAGGACGCCGACCTGGCCGAGGATGTCGACGTTCAGGTCGTGCGACTTGCAGTTGGAGCTCTGCAGGACGCTGAACTTGCCCCCGTACTTGCCGCCGTGGCCGTCGGCGGTGGCCGTGCCGGCGCCCAGGAGTCCGACGGTGCCGATGGCGACGACCACGACGGCAGCCTTGCGAACCTTGTGCATGTCTTCTCCGGTGGAGTGAGGTGGGTGCGATCTGTAGGAGATCGACTTCGTACAGTTACGGAAGATTAATACGAAGTATCCCGATATGTCCCGGAGGCACGCCGGAGTTCGAGTTCTCGTTCCGGAAGCACCCAAAAGCCGCATCGCACCGTGGTGCGATGTGTGAAAGCGCTGGTCACGGCCGCTCGTTGCGGGCTGTGACCCGCACGGTCACCGCGCGGGAGACGAGGTTCGGATCTCCTCGCGGCGCGTCCCCTAGCGCGTGTAGCGGGCGTGGGCGAGGGAGTTCGCCTGGCTGTTGGCCTGGTCGCAGTCGATGCCGCGGGTCTCGGAGGCGGCGAGTACGGCGACCGGGACGGCCGCGTTGACCAGGGACTGCGGGCTGCACTCCTGGTACGGGCGGAACAGGTTGGCCTGCTCGATCGGGCCGGCCGGTGCCGCGGCCGGCTGCTGGTTGATCTGCGGGCTGATCTTCGGGCTCAGTTGGGGGTTGAGCTGCGGGGTGACTTCGGCGCCGCGCTGGGGGGCCGGGGCCGCCTGCCGGTGCGCGGTCGGCAAGTTGGAGGACTGCGCGCTGGCCTGCGAACTGCCCCACGAGGTGGCCTGGGCGTCCGGCCGGCCGACGGGGGGCGACGCGGTGCCGCCGTATCCGACGGGGGCGTCGGCGACGCTGGGTCCGGCACCGATGGCCGACAGACCACTGGCTGCTGCTACGACGAGCGCGACCTGATGAAGCTTGCGCATGGAACCTCGGCCCTTCATTGACCTGTGCATGGAACATGTGGAAATGCGGCTGCGATGCACGATCGCTCTGACCCTGGGGGGAACGAGACGGGTCCGATAACGGTCACGTGAGCCGGAGTGTCGTCACTCATTTGCCAGAGGGTGTTCATCAGAACCTTTTATCCGATCGATGGCAATTGAGTGACGAAAATTCAGATCCCGTGACCTGCCCGGAGAAATGTCGTTGCCAGCGGAGAGAGGGCAGCGATCTGGAATCAGAGAGAGGCAACGGGATCCGCTGCCTGCTCCGGCGTGAAGTCCACATGACAGCTCAGGCATTACCCCTGTAAGGGCGCAGTACGAATATCAGACTGAGCGCACGCAAAGACTGCACTGAATACAACGGATTTCCCTGTACAGGTAATGAAGGGCCGAGGGTTCCATGCGCAAGCTTCACAAGGCCGCGCTCGTCGTAGCAGCGGCCGGCGGTCTGACCGCCATCGGCGCCGGCGTCAGCGAGGCCGCCGACTATCCCGTCGGGTACAGCGGTGCCGCACCGGCTCCCGCTCCCGAATATCCGGCACCTCAGTACGCTCCGGCGCCTCCTCCCCAGTACGCGGCTCCCCAGTACGCTCCGGTGCCTCCTCCCCAGTACGCGGCACCTCAGTACGCTCCCGCGCCTCCTCCCCAGTACGCGGCCCCCCAGTACGCCCCGGCGCCCGCGCCCCAGTACGCGCCGCCGCCGCAGCAGCAGGTCACGGCAGCGGCCCGTTCGACGGGCAGCGCGCAGGCCACGCGTCCGCAGCCGCAGCCGGCGCCGCACTACGCGCCCCCGGCGCCCGCGCCCGCCCCGCGTCAGGAGACCGGCTACGCCTCCGCCTCGGCCTCGTCGGGCGGCTACGCGGAGGCCTCCGGCGCGCCGCACTCCTCGCCGGTGCTCGCGCCCCAGCCCGCCGCCCCGCAGGTCGTGCCGCAGGTCACCCCGCAGACCGCGCCGCAGGTGATGCCGCAGGTCGCTCCGCAGGTCTCCGCGCCGCAGGTCTTCAACCCGGAGCCCCCGCCGCGGGTCGCTCCGCAGGTCAACCCGCAGGTGAACCCCGAGGTGAACCCGCTGATCAACCCGCTGATCTCGCCGGCCAGCGCGCCGCAGGTGCCCGGCCTCGGCCTGGGACAGGTCGCGGCGCCTCCCGTCGGCCAGTTGGGTCTGCCCCGACTCGGCTGAGGGCCTGACCGCTCGTATCCAACGTTCTGACTCGATCTGCTGCACAGCACATCCGCTCGACCAACGGAGAAGAAATGCGCAAGCTTCAGAAGGTCGCCCTTGTGGGCGCCGTCCTCGGCAGTGTCGGCTCGTTCGGCGTCGGCACCGCCGTCGCCCACGGTGAGGCGAGGGCGCACGACGTCGACATCACGCAGGGCATCGAGTGCCGCTCGCACGACATGAACATCGACGTCCTCGGCAGCCTCGGTCTCGTCAACGGGGCGCTGGGCAACGCGCTCAACGGTGAGGGCTCCCCGGGTGCGCAGCCCAGCCACCTCGGCTCGGACATGGGCTGCAACAGCGGAGCGCTCAAGTAGACCGTAGGAAGTGTTCGGTTCAACGCCCGCTCCATCACGGGGCGGGCGTTTGGACTGCGAGCCGGAGAGACCCCATGAGACTGTCCTATGCCGACGAGATGCTGCTGCTCAACGGGTGTCCGGGAGTGATCGGCCTGGCGGTGGTTCTCTCCGGCGAGCAGCCCGACGTGGAGCAGGTGCGGGCGCGCGTCGCCGAGCGGTGGGCGGGCCTGGAGCGGATGAACTGCGTGCTCGACGGTCCCACCGGCAGCGGTGGGGCGGCGCGGCCGGGGCTGTTCGGGCGGCGCGGGCGTATGCGGTGGGCCGTCCCGGGGCCGTTCGATCCCGCCGCGCATGTCGCCGTGGCGCGCACCAAGTTGGACGACCTGTGGGCGCAGAGCGTGGACCGGCCGCTCACCGGTGGGATGCCGCCGTGGCGGCTCCACGTGGTCCCGGACGCCGCGCACGGCGGTGATTTCGCCCTGGCGCTCGTGGCCCAGCACGCGCTGCTGGACGGGCGTTCCCTGGCGACGCTGATGCGCTCGCTGATGGACGGCCCCGCCGTGGCCAGGGAGTCGGTCCGGTCCACGCCGCTGCCGCGGTCCGGGCTGCGCGCGGCGGGCAGGGAGCTCATGACGATGGCGGCCGCGGGACAGGCCCTTCCGCTGCGGCCGCCCGGCGAGCCGTGCTCCTCGGTCGTGGTGAGCGAACTGCCCGCGCACACGGTCCGATCCGCGCGCCGACAGCCCGCCGGCGGCCGGGGCGCGACGCTGAACGAGCTGCTGGTGGGCGCAGTGGCCGGGGCGCTGCGCACCCGGTACGGGCCGGTGCGGACGTGGCGGCAGCGGGAGGCGCCCGTGTACACGGCCGTACCGTGCGACCTGCGCACCGGGGCGATCACGGGAGAACTCGGGAACACGCTCACGGTCGTTCGGGTGCCGTTGCCCGTCGACGTGGACGGTCCCGTGGCGCGGCTGCGGGCGGGGCAGGACGCGATGGCCACCGTCCCCGAGCGGGCCGCCGCCCACGCCACCGTGCTGTTCCCCGCCGCAGAAGCGGTTCGCCGGACGGGTCCCTGGGTCACCAGGCTGCTGGCCGACCGCGGTCGCCGCACCTGCTTCGCGGCGACGGCGACCACGGCCATGAAGTGGCCCGGCGGAGCCAGCACCTTCCAGGGCCGTCGGCTTGTGCGCACGGTCGGGCTGCCGCCGCTGCAGCACCCGGGCACGGTCAGCTTCGCCCTGGCACAGGCAGGGGACGCGTTCACGCTCACCGTGGTGTGCCACCTGCGCCCGAACGACGCGGCACGGCTCGCCGACGCGGTTGTCACGGAGTTCGAGACATGGGCCCGGATGGCGACGCCGTCAGTGCCCTGACGGCACCAGGAGATGGAGGCAGTTGCATGGAAGCGGAACACGGCGACGTATGGGAAGCGCTGCGCCCGCTGTGCGCGCGGGTGATGTCGGTGCCGCCGGAGGCGGTCGTCCCGCAGGCTCGGCTGGTCGCCGACCTGGGAGCCGACAGCCTGGACATCACCGAACTGGAAGCGGCCTCGGAGGAGTTGTTCGGGGTCTCCCTGAGGGGGACCGAGAAAGCCGGCGTGTCCACGGTGGGTGATGTGGCCGACCTCATCGTGAGGCTGCGTACCCCCGGCGCCCACAGCCCCCTCGCCCGATGACCGGCCGACCCGCTGTCGCGGTCACCGGCCTGGGAGTGCGCTGCGCGGCCGGCGCGAGTCCGGCGGAGCTCTGGGAGAGTCTCGCGCAGTGCCGCTCCGCGACGTCGCTGCATGCCTTCGACGACGAGGGCACGGTCGTGTACCCCGCGTCCGCGATGACCTCCTTCGACCCCGCCGGCTGTCTCGCGCCCAAGGAGGTGCGGCGGACGGACCGGTCGGTGCAGCTGGCCGTGTGCGCGGCCCTGGACGCCGTGGCGGACGCCGGGGGACTGCACGTCGATCCCGGCCGGCGGGCGGTGGTCACCGGCACCGGGTACGGCGGGGTGATCAGCCAGGAGAACGGCATCGGACAGCCCGATGTGCTCTACGCGCCCCGTTTGATGCACAACGCGGGGGCGTACTGGATCAGCGCGAAGCTCGGGATCGCCGGGCCGAGTCTGACGATCTCCACCGCCTGCGCCTCCGGTACGCATGCCGTGGGGGAGGCGATGCAGATGATCCGGGCCGGGGGCGCGGACGTGGTGGTGGCGGGCGGCCATGACAGCCCCCTGACCCCCACGACGGCGCTGGCCTTCGGGCGGGCCGGGGCGATGGTCACCGAGTGCGAGGATCCCGCGTCCGCGTCACGGCCGTTCGACGTCAAGCGGCGGGGATTCGTCCTCGCCGAGGGGGCGGCGTTCCTGGTGCTGGAGCGGCTGGACCTCGCCCGCGCGCGGGGCGCCCGTGTCTACGCCACGCTCACCGGGTACGGGCGGACCTCCGACGCCCACCACCTCACGGCACCGCACCCCGACGGTGCGGGCGCCCGGGCGTGCATGGAGCAGGCGCTCGCCGACGCCGGTACGACCGCCGACGTCGTCACCCATGTCAACGCGCACGGCACCGGCACCGAGCTGAACGACCTCGCGGAAGCGCGGGCCATCAGCGCCGTGTTCGGTCCCCGAGCGGTGCCGGTCACCGCGCCCAAGGCCGTGACCGGGCACGGGCTGGGGCTGGCGGGAGCGCTGGAAGCATTGATCACGGCCTGGTCCGTGCGGGAGGGGCTCGCGCCGCCGACCGCCCATCTCACCCGGCTGGATCCCCGATGTGAGCTGGACCTGGTCGTCGGTGAGCCTCGCAAGATTCCGGACGGGCCGGTGATCAGCAACAGCTTCGCGTTCGGCGGTCACAACGCCTGCGTCGTGTTCGACTCGCCCCACGGCTGTGGCACATGAGGCTGACGGCCATCGACGAGGGGCATCTCCGCAACGGACTGCCGGGGACGATCGGTATCGCCGGGGTGTTTCCCGGCGAGCCGTTCGACCTGGCGCAGGTGCGGTCCCGCGTCCGCGACCGGTGGGGCGGCCTGGAACGGATGAGCCTGATCCTCCAGCCCCCCACCGGGCCGGCGGCGCTGTCCGGCCACCGGTGGCGGACCGCCCGGCCGTTCGACCCCGTCGCGCACATCACCGCCACCGACCAGGACCTGGAAGCCCTGCTCACCGACGGCGTCAGTCACCGGCTGCCGTCCGAACGGCCGCTGTGGCGGCTGCTGGTCGCACGGAACGCCCTCGTGCTGTTCGCCCATCACGCCCTGCTGGACGGCAGATCCCTGGAGACCGTCTTCCGGCTGCTGATGGACGACGCCGCACCGTCTCCGCCGCGCGGGCCGGCTGCGGTGGACCCGACCGCGACCGCACGGCAGCGCCCACCCGTCAGTGCCGCCACCGTGGGCAGGGAGCTGCGCCGCATCGGGGCCCTCGGCCGGCCCCTCCCCACGGCTTCTCCGGGCGGAGTGCGGCCGTCGGTGGCGCTGGTCGAGCTCGATCCGCAGGTGATGCGTACGGCCCGCCGCCAGCCGGCCGGCGGGCGGGGAGCGACCCTCAACGAACTTCTGCTGAGTACGTACGCCGGTGCCCTGCGCGTCTGCCATGGACCGCTGCGGGCCTGGCCGAAGGGATCGAACCCGTTCTACGCCACGGTGCCGGTCGACCTGCGGACCCGCCGCACCGCGCAGCGACTCGGCAACGGGGTCACCGTGCTGCGGATGCCGCTGCCCGTCGACGTCGAGTCGCCCGTGGCGCGCCTGGAGGCGTGCCAGGAGCAGGTCGCGGGGTTCGACCGGCGCTGCGACGCCCACCGCGCGATCCTTCCCGCACTGCAGGGCGCCGCGCGTGCCGTGCCGTGGCTGGCCGGGGTGATGGCCCGGCGACTGGCACGTCCCGAGCTCACCACCAGCCTGTGCACCGCTTTCAAGTGGCGGGACCACCCCAGCCACCTGCACGGACGCCCCCTGGCGCGCGTCGTCCCGCTGCCGCAGCTCTCCCCGCCCGGTACGGCGAACCTCTGCCTCGTCCACACCGCCGACGCCTACACGCTCACGGTCGTCAGCCACGCGCGTGCGGGTGATGCCGAGATGCTCGGGGCGGCGATCACCCGGGAACTGGAGGCGCTCGCGGGGTCCGACGCGGCGGCGGCGCGGGTCGGTTAGGTCAGGCCTCCTGGCCGCCGCCCAGCTCGGTGAGCGCCTCGTCCGTCAGCCGGTACACCGTCCACTCGTCCTGGGGGCGGGCGCCGAGCGCCTCGTAGAAGGCGATGGACGGGGCGTTCCAGTTCAGGACGGACCACTCCAGGCGCTGGTAGCCGCGCGCCACGCACAGCCGGGCCAGTTCGGTGAGCAGGGCCTTGCCGTGGCCGGCGCCCCGGGCGGTGGGGCGGACGTAGAGGTCCTCCAGGTAGATGCCGTGGACGCCGCGCCAGGTGGAGAAGTTCAGGAACCAGATCGCGCAGCCGACGGTCTCGCCGGTCGTGTCGTCGGCCGCGATGTGCGCGTAGGCGGCCGGGTGGTCGCCGAAGAGGGCCTCGTGGAGCTGCTCCGGGGTGGCCTTCGCCTCGTGCGGGGCCTTCTCGTACTCGGCGAGTTCGCGGATCAGGGTGTGGAGGGCGGGGACGTCGGCGGAGGTGGCGGGGCGAATCATGGGGTGAGGTTAGCTGCGCGGCTCGCGCAGCTTCCTGGCAATTTCCAGCTGCTGTTCGTCCAGCGGGCGGCCGTCCTCGATGTCCCACAGGCAGTTCTGCAGGAGCCGGCCGTACGTCCACGCACGCGCGCGTGCCCGGTCCAGGCCGAGCACGTCGGTCATGGCGTCGAAGCGCCAGCGGATGTCGTCGGCGTCGAAGCGGTTGGCGAGGGCGGGCCACAGCTCGAAGCCGGGGTCGCCGGCCAGGGGCTTGGGGTCGATGGCGAGCCACGGGGCGCGCTCGCAGGCGAGGACGTTCTCGTCGTGGAGGTCCCAGTGCAGCAGGCGGTCGCCGGGCTCGTCGAGGACCTCCCGGACGGCGGCGGCGCAGTCGGCGACGATCCTGCGGGCCCGCGGGTCCGGGATGTGCTCCAGGGCCGCGGGCGTCTGCTGCAGCATGTCCCGCGCGATGTCGCCGAGGCGGCGCAGGCCGACGGGCGCGGGGAAGGACGTGAGGTGGGCCAGCAGGCCGGCGATGACCAGGACGGACTCGTGGACGTCCGGGTGGTGCGCGAGCATGCGGGACGCGTCGAGGCGTTCGAGGAGCGTGGTGCCGGTGGCCTCGTCGTGGGCCAGGAGGCGTACGGCCCCGTCGCCGTCCCAGGCGCGCAGGGCCACCGGTTCGCCCGCGCTCTCCTCGTCGAGGAGTTGCAGCTTCAGCACGGCCGGGGTGCCGTCCCGCCGGAGCACGGGGAGGACCAGGGCGCTGACCCCGTGCATCGGCCCTCCGTCGACCGTCAGCTCCCAGCGGTCGAGGAAGGCGGCGGTCAGGGCGGGGAGTCCGGCGATGAAGGCGCGCCCCGCTTCCCCGTTGTACTCCTGCTGTGATGCGGCGAGCTCCCGCGGAATCTCGATCACCTTGGCGACCCTACGGGGCTGCCGGAATCGGCTCACGCGAATTAACGTCCTCCCCATGAGCAGCTCGGTCAGCGGTGCCGTGAACGGCGCCATCTCCTTCTGGTACGCGGACGACGGCCTCCCCGCGGTCCGCGAGCCGCTCGCGGGGGACACCTCCGCGGACGTGGTGATCGTGGGCGGCGGGTACACGGGACTGTGGACCGCGTACTACCTGAAGAAGGCCGTCCCCTTCCTCCGGATCACCGTCCTGGAGCAGAAGTTCTGCGGCTACGGCGCTTCGGGGCGCAACGGCGGCTGGCTGTACAACGGCATCGCGGGCCGCGACCGGTACGCCAGGCTGCACGGCCAGGAGGCGGCCGTACGCCTTCAGCGGGCCATGAACGACACCGTCGACGAGGTCGTCCGGGCCGCCGCGGAAGAGGGCATCGACGCCGGCATCCACAAGGGCGGGGTGCTCGAAGTCGCCCGTACGCCCGCCCAGCTGGCGCGGCTGAGGGCCTTCCACGCGCAGGAGCTGTCGTACGGCGAGAAGGACCGCGAGCTGTACGGTGCCCGTGAGACCGCCGAGCGGGTCCGGGTGGCCGACGCGGTCGGTTCGAGCTGGACACCGCACGGGGCGCGCCTGCACCCCGTGAAGCTGGTCAAGGGGCTCGCGGCGGCCGTCGAGGCGCTGGGCGTGACGATTCACGAGCTGACGCCGGTCACGGAGATCCGGCCCAAGCACGCCGTCACCCCGTACGGCACCGTCCGCGCGCCCTATGTCCTGCGCTGTACCGAGGGCTTCACGGCGAGCCTCAAGGGGCAGAAGCGGACCTGGCTGCCCATGAACTCCTCGATGATCGCCACCGAGCCGCTCACGGAGGAGCAGTGGGAGTCGGTGGGCTGGGCGGGGCTGGAGACGCTCGGCGACATGGCGCACACCTACATGTACGCGCAGCGCACGGCCGACGGGCGGATCGCGCTGGGCGGGCGCGGGGTGCCGTACCGCTTCGGGTCGCGGACGGACAACGACGGACGTACGCAGGACGCGACGGTCGAGGCGCTGCGGGAGATCCTCGTCGGGTTCTTCCCGGTGCTGGCCGGGGTGCGGATCGAGCACGCCTGGTCGGGTGTGCTGGGCGTGCCGCGCGACTGGTGCGCGACGGTGACCCTGGACCGGTCGACGGGTCTCGGCTGGGCGGGCGGTTACGTCGGGTCCGGCGTCGCCACCGCCAACCTGGCCGCCCGGACGCTGCGGGACCTGGTGCAGCAGGACTCGGGCCAGGGCGGGCCCACCGAGCTGACCGATCTGCCGTGGGTCGGCCACAAGGTGCGCAAGTGGGAGCCGGAACCGCTGCGGTGGCTCGGGGTGCACGGGCTGTACGCCACGTACCGGGCGGCGGACCGGCGGGAACACCTCACCCACAGCGCCGAGTCCGCGAGGCTGGCCCGGATCGCCGACCGCGTGGCCGGGCGGCACTGACGAAACTTTCGGCCACCGTCGCCCCTGGATACTCACGGGAGCGTTGTCACACCCCTGTGCGACTATCGCCTCAACGACCACTGATCCAGGGGGGATTCCGTGTCCGACGACGACTCCTGTCCGGCTGGGAGACGGGGGCGGGCGGCCATGATTCCGGCCGTGTTCGCCGCCGTCGTCTCGCTGTTCGCCTCGCTGCTGACCCTGACCGGGGCGAGCCCCGCCGTCGCCGCCGACGAGGCGTGCGCGCCGCTCGCGCTCGCGTCCTTCGGCGACCCGGGGGACGCCGTCGGCAAGGCGACCGTGCCGGCCCAGGACAGCGCCTGCTTCTCCGTGACGGCTCCGCAGGCGGGCCTGTACCGGATGGTTCTGGACGACGGCGGCAACAACGCTTACGCGCAGCTGTACGCCGAGGACGGCAGCCAAGTCGACTGCTACGACGAGCAGTTCTACGACGACGGCTGGTGCCAGGTGTCCGCGGCCGGCACCTACACCGTCAAGGTCGTCAACAACGGCTGGGTGGACCCGGAGGAGACCACGGTCACCGTCGTCCCGCTCGGCTCGGCCACGCGGGGCTGCTTCGAGCCGGTCGGCACCTCCTGGGACCTGCCCACGGTGAGCCGGACCTCGGCGAGCCCGCTGGAGGTCGACTGCCAGGCGTTCGAGGGCAAGCCGGGCGAGCGCGTCCGACTCACCCGGGGGACGAGCGTCTACGGCTTCGTCGTCGCGTGGATCACCGACGCGAGCGGCGCCCGGATCTGCCCGCGGATCACCGAGGACGACGAGGACACCCTCAGCTGTGTGCTGCCCGGCGAGGGCCCCTACCGGGTGCTGTCCCAGGTCACGCAGGCGGAGAACGGCTTCCCCGCCCAGTACGCGGTCAAGGTGCGCGCGCTGACGGACCCGCAGGGCTGCCGTACCGCGTCCGTGCGCCCCTTCGGGCCGCCGGCGGGCCTGGACTTCGAGACCAACCCCTGCTTCACCTTCTCCGTCGGCAAGGCCGGGTCCTACCTGGTCCATGCGGTCGACGACGACTCCGCGAGCCCCGTCCTGGTGTACGACGCGGCCGGGAAGATCGCCTGCCGGGAGAGCGACCCGTGCCGGCTGCCGGCCGCGGGCACCTACACCGCGATCCTCGACGGCACCTCTCCTTACAGCGGCGCCAACGACGACCTGCTCGTCCTCGACCGCGCCTCGGACGCCGGGTGTGTGGCGACCGGGATGGGCTTGTACAAGGGCGAGTTGAGCAAGGCCGGTCAGTACGACTGCCTCACGCTGGACGTCCCGCAGGGCGCCCGGATCGCCGCGCTCACCTCGCTGTCCTCGGCCGGGCTGACCCCCGAGGTGCAGGTCCTGGACCGCGCCGGCACCCCGCAGTGCGACGAGGAGAAGCTGCGGGGCGGGGACTGCGCGCTCACCGGTGAGGCCCCCTACCGGGCGCTGGTGCACACCGAGGACGAGGGGGACTCGGCGACCGGCGCCTACGCGGTGGCCTTCCACCGCACCGACGTCGCGCAGGGCTGCCCCGTCCTGCCCGCGGGCAGTTTCGCCGCGGACGGCGAGCAGGCCACGCTGACCACCGGCGGCGGCGTCTTCTCGCACTGTCTGGGCATCCCGGCGGACGCGCACACGGACGCCGAGGTCTTCCAGCTGGTCGCCACCTCCGGGACCGCCTCCGCCCAGTTCTCGGTGCTGGACTCCGACGGCAAGCGGATCTGCCAGCGCGGGGGCACCACCAACGGCTGGAGCATCTGCTCCCTGACCCCCGGCAAGGCCCATACCGTGCTGGTGACCGGCCGCGACCAGGCCGCCACCTACAGCCTGACCCGGCGGGACGTCACCGCGAGCGCCTCCTCGGCGGGCTGCACGACGACCGCGGCCGCGAAGGTCGGCGGACCCTCCGTGAAGAGCGCGTTCGGCGTCCCCGGCACCCTCGACTGCCGTCAGGTGACCACCGCCGCGGACACCGACGTCGTGCACGTCAACGTGCGGGACGCACTCGGGACCGCCAACTCGGCGGTCGTAGCCGGGGACGGCCACGTGGAGTGCTCCTTCCGCAACACCTCCTGCGCGGTCACCGGGTCCACCACCCACCAGGTCCTCGTGCAGACCCCGGCCAACCTCAAGGCCGCGCCCGAGTACCGCCTGGACGCCCTGCGCGTCGCGACCGCCGACGGGCCCGCGCCGGAGTGCGTCAAGGTGCCGTCGGTGGCGTACGGGTACGGGCCGGTCACCGGCACGCTGGACGAGTCGCGCACGGCGGTGTGCGCGGCGCTGCCGACCGCCGGGTTCGACCGCTTCGAGACCGACATCAGGGACACCGCCGGTGCCGCCACCACGGCGGTGCCGGTGCTGTACAACACGTCGACCTGGGCCGACGGCTGCATGCACTACACGTCGGGCTACGACTGCGACACGCTCGGCTCGACCTCGCAGAGCACGCCGACGCTGTTCCTGCTGGGCCTGCCCGAGAAGGCGCCGAGCACGGCCTACAGCGCCAAGCTGACCTGCATGTCCGCTCCTTGCGGCACCGAGGAGACGGCCGTCACCGCCGTCAGCCCCGACTCCGGGGCCGCGGGTGGCAAGGTGAAGCTCACGGTCACCGGCACCGCGCTCGGCCCGGACGTCACCGTCCGGATCAGCCAGGCCGGGAAGACGATCACGGCGGCGGCCGACTCGGTCTCCGCGGACAACCGGACGGTGACCGCGACCCTCGACCTGACGGGTGCGGCCACCGGTACCTGGAACGTCAGTGTGCTCACCCGCGGCTGGGAGTTCCCGCGCGGTTCGTTCACCGTGAACCCGCAGCCCAAGCTGGAGAACACGGCCGCCCCCAAGGTGACCGGCACGCCCAAGACGGGCGGCAAGGTCACGGCCGCGCCGGGGAGCTGGTCGGCGACCCCGTCGTCGTACACGTACCAGTGGAAGGCGAACGGTACGGCGATCAGCGGGGCGACGGCGTCGACGTACACCGTCCCCGCCTCGATGGTCGGCAAGAAGCTCACCGTGACCGTCACGGCCGTCAGGGCCGGCTGGGTCGGCGGCTCGGCGACCTCGGCGGCGGTGACCGTGGCCAAGGGGGACGCGCCCAGGTCGACCAAACTGCCGGTGATCAGCGGGACGGTGAAGGTCGGCAGGACGCTGGCGACGTCCAAGGGGACCTGGAGTCCGGCGGCGACGTCGTACGGGTACCAGTGGTA
The DNA here is from genome assembly GCF_041261225.1 of Streptomyces sp. V4I8. GTDB lineage: Bacteria > Actinomycetota > Actinomycetes > Streptomycetales > Streptomycetaceae > Streptomyces. The sequence goes on along the minus strand of NZ_JBGCCN010000001.1, from coordinate 4,828,074 downwards.
CGCCAACGGCAAGGCGATCAGCGGGGCGACCAAGTCGTCGCTGGTACTGAAGTCGGCGCAGAAGGGCAAGAAGATCACCGTGAAGGTGATCGCGCACCGTACCGGTCACAAGGACGGGTCGGCGCTGAGCAAGGCGACGAAGGCGGTCGCCGGCTGACCGTCGCCGCGAGGGCCGGCCGGCCTTCGTGAAGGGGGGAGGGGCTCCGCGGTCCGGTGGGGTCCCTCCCCCCCCGTCTCTCAGACGGCCACCGTGCAGCCGTGGACGGTGCCCTCCTCGGTGACCAGGGCTTCCTGCTGGTGCGGTACGCGGTCGGGCGAGGGCTTGCGGCTGGTCATGGCTCCAATACCACCTTTCCGGTGGTCGCGCGCGTCTCCAGGGCGCGGTGGGCGGCCGCGGCCTGCGCGAGCGGGAAACGCCGCACGGCGGGGGTGAGGCGGCCCGCGGCGGCCTCGGCGAGGGCGCGCAGTTCGAGGGTCTGTACGGGGTGGGGGCCGCCGGCCTTGCGCATCATCGCGGGGCCGAGGACCTGCTGGGAGACGCCGTCGACGAGGTAGGGCTCGCCGTCGTGCAGGCCGGCGCCGGACCAGCCGAAGACGAGGTGCCGGCCGCCGGGGCCGAGGAGGGCGACGGACTCGCGGGCCACGTCGCCGCCGACGCCGTCGAAGACGACGGTCGCGGGCCGCCCGCCGAGGAAGGCGCGGACCTTCCCGGGCCACACCGGGTCCGTGTAGTCGACGGCGAGATCGGCGCCGTTCTCCCGCACGCGGGCGACCTTCTCCGGACCGCCCGCGAGGCCGATGACGACGGCGCCGACGTTCTTGGCGTACTGCACGAGCAGCGTGCCGATCCCGCCCGCGGCCGCCGGGACCAGGGCCACCGCGTCCGGGCCGAGCTCGGCGAACTGCAGGATGCCCATCGCCGTACGGCCCGTGCCGATCATGGCGACGGCCTCGGCGCAGTCGAGGTTCTCCGGGATCTCGTGGACGCGGTCGACATCGGTGACGGCCAGTTCGGCGTACCCGCCCGGGGCGAAGCCGAGGTGGGCCACGACGCGCTTGCCGAGCCAGAGTTCCGCGACGCCCTCGCCGAGGGACTCGACGACTCCGGCGACCTCGCGGCCGGGGATCGTGGGCAGCGTGGGCGGCTGTGGCGCCGGGCCCTGGATGCCCTCCCGCAGGGCCGTGTCGAGGAGGTGGACGCCGGCCGCCGCCACGGCGACACGGACCTGGCCGGGGCCCGGTGCCGGGTCCTCGGTCTCCTCGTAGCTGAGGTTCTCGGCCGGGCCGAAGGTGTGCAGACGGATGGCGTGCATCGGATCCCCCATCGCTGTGGACTCGGGTGTGTCAGGCGCCCGCCCCGTCGTCGGAGGCGGCCGGTGGCGGCCGGTGGCGCCTGACCGATGCTGCGACCTCAAGCGTGCTTGAGGTCAAGGGCATGCCGCCCGAGAGCCAGGGACACGGCCGTGAGCGCGCTGTTGAAGGAGACCTCGGACAGGACGCCGGGGGCGGCGACCTGATCGCCCGCCAGATAGATTCCCTCGCCGCGGTCGACGGCCGGGCGATCGCGCCAGCTGGTGCCGGGCAGGTCGACGGCGCCGGTACGGCCGCTCGCCACGGACTCGCGCCGCCAGGTGACGCGTTCGCGCCAGCCGGGGAAGCCGAGGTCGAGGAGCTGTTCGGCACGGGCGATGCCGTCGGCCCTGGACTCGTGCGGAGCGATCGGGATCTGGCCCTGGATCAGCTGCTCACCGGCCGGCGCGAGGGACCGGTCCTGCGCGGTGAACCGCTCCAGCCACCCGGTCTCGTCGAGGTCGGAGACGGCGAAGGCGTCCCCGCGCCGGGTCCGCACGGCGAGGTCGATGAGCGCCGTACGCCCGCTCGTCCACGTCAGCGAGTCGTCCTTGAGGAGGCGACAGGCGGCGTCGAGGGAGGTGGCGACGACGACGGGCGCGTCGCTCGCCGGGCGGTCGAGGTCGTCGAGGCTGTCGACGCGGGAGAGGGTCTCCATCCGGACCCCGAGGTTCCAGGCCCGGGCCGCCATCCGGTCGATCATGGTGGCCCATCCGCCCCGCGGGTAGTGCGCCTCCGGCGGCAGCTTGGTGGCCCGGCGCAGCCGCTCCCGCACGAACGCCGCGGACAGGGCGCCGGGGTCGTGGTGGAACAGGGTGACCGCGGAGTAGTGCGCGGCGGCACGGGCGCCTTCCTCCCCCGCGATGCCGGTGGCCCAGGTCTGGAAGTCGACGTCGACGGGCGCCTCCGGCAGGCCCCGCCGCAGCAGCCTGAGCATGGCGAAGGGCGGGGTGCGGCGCAGGACGCCCCGGTGCCGCAGCCGGAGCCGGGCGGCCTCCAGGGGCGGGATCGGCGCGAGCGGCCCGATGAGGTCCCGCTGCCTCAGCCAGGCCCAGTGCGGGCCGCCGCTGTACAGGGCGTGCGGTCCCTCGTTCGTCCGGTACGGCCCCTCGGCGGTCCGCGCCCGCCCGCCGAGGGTGTGGTGGGCTTCGTACACGGTGACCTTGGCGCCCGCCTCGGCGGCGGTGATGGCCGCGGTGAGTCCGGCGAAGCCGCCGCCGATGACGGTGATGCGGTGCATGGCTGGGGGTCTCCCTCGTGCTCGGGGTCGCCTGGCTGTCCTTCTCTGTGACTACGACGGTCCTGGGCACCCGGAATGTGACATCGGGGGTGGCGGCCGGGGTGTCGGGGCGGCTGGGCGAGTCGGCGTCGGTGTGCCGTCGCTGCCGTGTCGTCGCAGGTCAGGGGAATTGTCAGTGGTGGGGTGCAGCATGGGGGCATGGCGAGGAGAGCGATGGGTGAGGGCGGCGGTCCGGGCCGGGGCGGCGTGAAGGCGGCTCGGCGGCCCGAGGTGCGGTTGCCGCCGCTGGAACCGTTCCGGGGCGGAGAGTTGGAGCCGGACGGGGACTACGACGGGCTGGAGTTCCGGGAGGAGGACCTCACCGGACAGGACGGCGGGGGCGCCCGCTTCATGGACTGTGCGCTGACGGGCTGCGCCCTGGACGAGACGAGACTGCACCACGCCCGGATCCTCGACTCGGTCCTCACGGGGCTCCGGGGTGTCGGCACCGACCTCGCCGAGTCGACGCTGCGGGATGTGGAGCTGGTCGACGCGCGGCTGGGCGGGGCGCAGCTGCACGGGGCCGTGCTGGAGCGGGTCGTGATCAGAGGCGGCAAGATCGACTATCTGAACCTGCGCAAGGCCAAGCTCAGAGACGTCGTCTTCGAGGGCTGCGTCCTGGTCGAGCCGGACTTCGGGGGCGCCCGGCTGGAGCGGGTGGAGTTCGTGGACTGCGCGGTGAAGGGGGTCGACCTCACCGGGGTGACTCTGGTGGACGTGGACCTGCGGGGGACGGCCGAGCTGGACATCGCGCGAGGGGTGGACCGACTGTCGGGCGCGGTGATCAGTTCGGGTCAACTGCTGGATCTGGCACCGGTGTTGGCGGCGCAGCTGGGGATCCGCGTGGAGGCGGAGTGAGCGCGGGCGGCCGCGGTCCGGAGGTACGGGGCACTGGCCTGGATCCGGTATGATTGATCTTGAGCTGCTCACCGGAACTCCCGGTGGCCGGTGCTGCGTTGGTGGTCCAAGGAAAGACGCCCCGCTTCCTGCGGGGAAATGCAGGTGCAAGGCCTGCCCGGCGCTCAGATCAGGAGCCCCGTCCCGTGTTCGCGGGACGGGGCTCCTTCGCTTGTTCGTGGGGCGGGGCGCCTTCGCCGTCCGCGGGCGCGCTCCCGCCCGAACCTTCGTCCCCGCCCGAACCTTCGTCCCCGCCCGAGCCTCAGCCCCCGCCTCCGGCCCCGCTCCCGCCTTCGTTCCCGCTCCCGGCCCTGGCTCCGGACTACGACACCCTGGGGAACCGGGCCTGGAGCGTCCAGATCGCCGGGTTCTCGCCCAGGTCCTCGTGCAGGTCGATCAGGTCGGCGATCAGGTCGTGCAGGAAGTCACGGGCCTCGCGGCGCAGTTCGGAGTGCGAGAAGGTCAGCGGGGCCTCCTCGGCCGGCATCCAGTCCGCCTCGATGTCCACCCAGCCGAAGCGGCGCTCGAAGAGCATGCGGTCCGTGGACTCGGTGAAGTCCAGTTCCGCGTGCTGGGGGCGGGAGGCGCGGGAGCCGGCCAGGTCCCGGTCCAGCCGCTCGGCGATGTCGCACAGGGCCCACGCGAAGTCGAGCACCGGCACCCATCCCCAGGCTGTGGACAACTCCCGGTCCGCCTTGGTGTCGGCGAGGTAGACGTCGCCGCAGAACAGGTCGTGACGCAGGGCCCGGACGTCCGCGCGACGGTAGTCCGTCTGCGGGGGGTCCGGGAAGCGGGTGGAGAGGGCATAGCCGATGTCGAGCACGGGGGTGATGGTGTCACGCCCGACCTCATAGGATCACTGGCGTGTCCCGTTTCGCGCCCGTTGCCCTGACTGTCACCTCCGCCCTGCTCGTCCTCACCGCGTGCGGCGGCGGCGTCCAGGGCACCCCCGGTGGCTCCCGCGTGCGCGACCCGTACTTCCCCAAGGCCGGCAACGGCGGCTACGACGTCACCCACTACGCCCTCGACCTCGCCTACGACCCCGACGACCGCCGCCTCACCGGCACCGCCGAGATCACCGCACGCGCCGGCAAGGACCTCTCCGCCTTCGACCTCGATCTGAAGGGCATGGACGTCGAGCGGGTCACGGTGGAGGGCGAGCGGGCCCGCTGGAGCCGCAACGGTCAGGAACTCGTCGTCCGTCCGCACGACGAACTCGACAAGGGCGAGACCTTCCGGCTCACCGTCCGCTATGCCGGCACCCCGCAGACCATCACCGACGCCGACGGCTCCCAGGAGGGCTGGCTGCCCACCGTCGACGGCGCGCTCGCCCTCGGGGAGCCGATGGGATCCATGGCGTGGTTCCCCGGCAACCACCACCCGTCCGACAAGGCGTCGTACGACATCTCGGTCACCGTCCCCGAGGGGCTCCAGGTCGTCTCCAACGGCGAGTTGGCCGACCGGTCCGGCGACGGCGACGGCGGTACGACGTTCCACTGGCGTACCGCCGAACCCATGGCGAGCTACCTCGCCGCCCTCGCCATCGGCGACTACGACATCCGCCGCTCCACCGTCCCCGTCACCGGCAACAGCGCGCTCCCCGTCTACACGGCCGTCGCCCCTTCCGAGGAGGACTCCAGCCGCGAGATCCTCTCCGAGCTCCCCGAGATCATGGAGTGGGCGGAGACCAACTTCGGCCCCTACCCCTTCGCCTCCACCGGCGCGATCATCGCCCGTGAGGGCGCCGCCGGTTACGCCCTGGAGACCCAGAGCCGGCCCGTCTTCCCCGGCGCCCCCGGCACCGGGCTGTTCGTCCACGAACTCGTCCACCAGTGGTTCGGCAACTCCGTGACGCCGAAGAGCTGGCGGGACATGTGGCTGAACGAGGGGTTCGCGACCTACGCGGAGTGGCTGTGGGAGGAGGACGACGGCGGCGACAGCGCGCAGGAGACCTTCGACGCCCTGTACGACCACGGCGAGGACGACTACGAGGACCTCTGGTCCTTCCCGCCCGCCAAGCCCACGAGCGCCGCGCACATCTCCGACGACCCCGTGTACCAGCGCGGCGCGATGGTCATTCACAAGATCCGTCAGACCGTCGGCGACGACACCTTCTACGACATCGTCCAGGGCTGGGCGGCCGATCACCGCCACGGCAACGCGGACACCGCCGACTTCACGGCGTATGTGGAGGAGCAGGCCCCGGACGAGGACTTCGACGGGATCTGGGAGGACTGGCTGTACGGGGACGGCAAGCCGGCCCACCCGTGACGGCCACCCGCCCTCCGGTCCGGCCACCCTTCAGACCACCCCGTCCTCCGGTCCGGCCGCCCCTTCAGACCCGCCACCGCTCCGGTCCGGTCGCCCTTCAGACCGCCCGTCCTCTAGTCCGGCCACCCGCCGTCCGGTCCGGCCACCAGACCGCCCGTTCGAGATCCCGCCGCATCGCCGCACGTGCCGCCCATACCGCCTCGGCGTGCTTGAGTCGCCGCTCCTGCAACTCCGGTGAGTCGAGCGGCGGATCACCGGCGGCGAACACCTCCTGAAGGTCGCGCAGGGTCGCGTAGACGCCTTCGAGGAGGTCGGACATCTCCTGCGGGGCGTAGATCAGGGCGGTCTCACGGGCCTCGTCGCAGCCGGACACCCGGAACGCCTCCCGTACGGCCGTCTCCCGCGCCGCGTCCGCCGAGTCCGCCTGTTCCCGACCGGCGACGGCGGCCGCGTGCATCGCCTCGTAGGACAGCCGGTACTTCGTCAGGACGGTCACCTGTTTCTTGCGAGGAGGCCCCGGCGTTCACGCCGGGGAGGAATCGCATCCGGGTGTCGCGACGCGGAGCGTCGCCGCATCCGGTTGAGGGTGCGGAGCGTCCGTACCGCTGGGACCGAGGCCCGCGCCCGTACGCCGTGGCTGCGTGAGGGCTCGTCAGTGGTACAGCAGCAGGTCATCCGCGGAAGACCAAACGCGAGGCATTGCCGACCCTCAACCACACCCAGCGCGGCTTCCGGTTGAAGGACGGTCGGCTGCACCTGGCGGGCCATCGTGGTGGCGGTGGTGTGGTCACGGGAACCACCGGCTGAGCCGTCCTCGGTGCGCGTGTACCAGGACAGCCTCGGGCACTGGTACTCGCTCGTTCGTCGTCCCCACCCAGGTACAGCCCCTGCCCAAGACCGGCGGCGCACTCGGCGTCGACTGGGGTGTGAAGGAGACCGCGACCACCACCTCGGACGCGCACGACCTCCCCCACGCCGAGCACGGCAAGAAGGCACAGAAGAAGCTGACCGGTTACGACCGGATGATGGCCCGCCGCAAGCCGAAGAAGGGCCAGCCGGCGTCGAAGGGCTACCGCGAGGCGAAGAAACTGCGGGCCAAGGCGCACAAGAAGGTCGCCAGGCAGCGTGAGGACACCGGCCGCAAGTGGGCCAAGAAGGTCGTCCGCGGCCACGACGCCATCGCGGTCGAGGACTTCTGTCCGACGTTCCTGGCCAAGACCACCATGGCCCGCAAGGCCGCGGACGCCGCCATCGGCGCCACCAAGGCCGCTCTGATCGAGATGGGTCGCAAACACGGGCGGGACATCCGCCTGGTCCACCCCGCGCACACCACGATGGACTGCGCGCACTGCGATGCGAGAGCCAAGCACGCACTGCCGCTGGGTGAGCGAACCTACACCTGCACCGCATGCGGAAGCGCCTCCCCACGGGACAAGAACTCCGCACGCGTCATGCTCGTCCGGGCTGGTCTCAACCCGGCTGGTGCCGAGGGCACAAGACCTCCTGGAGCGCTGCTCCAGGAGGCAGCCTGAGCCGGGAATCCCCTCCCGTTCAGGGAGGGGAGGATTCAAATAGATGTCCCGGCGTTCTGCCGGTTCCGGTCGGCCAGGTCGTGGCGCCGGCGGGCCCGGTCCGCGAGCAGCGTCGAGCCGACGCCGACGAGCGCCCCGAGGGCGGTGCCGGCCAGGGGCGTCCAGTCCATGCGGGTTCAGGCGCCGTCGGCGCCGGGTGAGGAGGCCGGCGGCGGGGTGAGCGGCCTGCGCAGGACGGTGCAGGCGCGGTCGAGCCGGCGGTCCCGTCCGTAGCCGAGGGTCTCGTAGCCGAGGGCGGTCCAGAAGTCGAGGGCCCTGGGGTTGTTGTCGAGGACGGCGAGGCGTACGGCGGTGCGGCCCGCCGTGCGGAAGCGGTCCTCGACGAGGGCGGCCAACTGCCTGCCGAATCCCCGGCCGTGGGCCGTCGCGTCCACCATCAGCAGCCCGATCCACGGATCCGGGTCGACCGGGTCCGGGTGGTGGGCCAGGGTGACGGCGATGCCGACCAGCCGGCCCTCGCTGCGCGCCAGCAGCACCTCCGCCTCGGGGACCAGCAACTCGTCCGCCAGCGCGGCGGCCACCTGCTCCGGCCTGATGTCGTCCGGGTCCGGGAAATCTCCGCTGAGCGCGTGGAAGTCGCGGTTGGAGGCGTAGAGGGCGGTGAGTTCGGTGAGGAGCGGGGCCGGGATGTCGTGGTCGGGGGTGAGGGTGAGCGAGTCGAGAATCACTCGGGCAACCTATCGAAGCCCTAGGGGGTGTTCGGAAAGTCCCGCACAGCACCCGCGGCGCCCGGCACGCACCGGACACCGTGAGCCCCGCACGGGACTTTCCGAACACCCCCTGGAACGCCGGAACCCCCGGCCGAAGCCGGGGGTTCCACACAGCGCGGCGTCCGTCAGACGTTCACGCCGAAGTCCTGCGCGATGCCCACCAGGCCCGAGGCGTAGCCCTGGCCGACGGCGCGGAACTTCCACTCGGCGCCGTTGCGGTAGAGCTCGCCGAAGACCATGGCGGTCTCGGTGGCCGCGTCCTCCGACAGGTCGTAGCGGGCGATCTCGGCGCCGCCGGCCTGGTTGACGATGCGGATGTAGGCGTTGCGCACCTGGCCGAAGTTCTGCGAGCGGTTCTCCGCGTCGTAGATCGAGACCGGGAAGACGATCTTGTCGACGTCGGCCGGGAGGCCGGCGAGGTTGACGTTGATCGCCTCGTCGTCGCCCGCGCCCTCGCCGGTGCGGTTGTCACCGGTGTGGACGATGGTGCTGTCCGGCGTCTGCTTGTTGTTGAAGAAGACGAAGTGGGCGTCCGAGTAGACCTTGCCCGTGGGGTTGACCGCGATCGCGGAGGCGTCGAGGTCGAAGTCCGTGCCGGTGGTGGTGCGGACGTCCCAGCCGAGGCCCACGGTGACGGCGGTCAGGCCCGGAGCCTCCTTGGTGAGCGAGACGTTGCCACCCTTGGACAGGCTTACAGCCATTGTTGGGAGTCCCTTCCCTCGTTGCGGTACGGCTAGAAGCTACAGCTACCCCTATGAACGCGGAGAGGGGTACCTCAGGTTCCAGGTGTCTTTACTTTCTTTACCAAAGAGCACTCGTAGGCCACATCCGGCGATATTCGGGTGACGTGGACCGGACAGGACAGGGAACATGGAGGACATGTCTGGTCCCTACGCCATCCGCGGCTCCGTCTCCCTCCCCGAGGCCGAGCTCCTGTGGCGTTTCTCGCGGTCGAGCGGCCCGGGCGGCCAGCACGTCAACACCAGTGACTCCCAGGTCGAGCTGCGGTTCGACCTCGCGAGCACCGAGGCGCTGCCCGAGGTGTGGAAGCAGCGGGCGCTTGAGCGGCTGGCGTCCCGACTCGTCGATGGCGTCATCTCCGTCCGCGCCTCCGAGCACCGCTCCCAGTGGCGCAACCGCGAGACCGCCGACCGTACGCCTCGCCGCGCTCCTGGCCGAGGCGACGGCCCCGCCGCCCAAGCCCCGCAAGCCGACCCGCATTCCCCGAGGGATCAACGAGCGCCGTCTGAGGGTGAAGAAGCAGCGCTCGGAGACCAAGCGGGGACGGTCCGGGCGGGGCTGGGCTTAGACGAACGGGGCATGGCTCCGACCGGGGCCATGGCTCCGTCCGGGGGCGTGGTGATCGTCGGGCGGTGGGTGGAACGGCTCTGACGTTTGCGTTCGTACGGGATCGGACCGCCGCGAACGACATCGTGACCGACCCCCGCTCTACTCGCCCGCCCGGCCCAGTTCCAGCACGCCCACGGTCTCGCCCTCGCTGGTCTCCCCGTTGGGGCGGAAGCCGAGCCCGAGGTAGAAGCCCTCGGGGCCGTTCGGGCCGGGATGCCAGGTGACGTAGAGCTGACTGCCGCCGCGGCGGCGGATCTCCGCGGCCACGGACTCGACCGCGAACCGGCCGTATCCGCGGCCCTGTTCCCCGGCGGCGATGTTCAGCCGCCACAGGCCCGAGCGGAAGAGGGTGCCGTCGCCGCCCCAGTCGATGTCGAGGAAGGCCATCAGGAACCCGACCGGGCGGTCGCCGTCGACGATCAGGCGGGGCCAGGCGACGCCGGCCGGATGGACGTACGCCTCGGCGAGCGACTGCATCACCGGGGAGACCGCGAATTCCTGCTCGGGGCGGACTCGTATGCCGGTCGCGGCCTCGAAGTTTCCGGGTGTGATCTTTTCGAGGCGGAGTGCGGGAGTCGATGTCATACGGGGAGTCATCCCGGGACCGTATGCCGAGTGATCTTCTGGGGCCACGGATTTTCGGACGGGCCGCGAACCGTTCTCGACGGCCGTCTTCAGCCCAACTGCCGGTACCGGCCCCGGAAATAGGTCAGCGGCCCGCCGTCGGAGCTCGGCAGCGATGCCGAGAGGACGCGGCCGATCACCAGGGTGTGGTCGCCGGCCGTGACCCGCTGTTCGGTGCGGCACTCCAGGGTGGCCAGGGCGCCGTTCACCAGCGGGGCGCCGGATTCCAGGCCGCGGACGTACGGGATGTCGGCGAAGAGCAGGCGGTCGCTGACGCGGCCCTTCATGGCGAAGCGGCCGGCGATGTGGCGCTGGCTCTCGGTGAGGACCGAGACCGCCCACAGGGGCTGCTCGGCGAGCAGGTCGTCCATACGGGACCCCTCACGCAGGCTGACCAGCACCAACGGGGGGTCGAGCGACACCGACATGAACGCCGTGGCCGTCATGCCGACGTCCTCGCCGGCCGGCGCGTGCGGGTCGTCGGGGTCCAGCGGCGGCTCGAGCGCGGTCACCAGGACCACACCCGCGGCCAACCGCGACATGGCGGAACGGAACTCGTCGTTGCTCACTCCCTCAGCATGCCCGGAGGCGCTGCGGGCGGCGGGGAGGACGGCGGTCACGGGCGGCGCGGGCGGGGAAGTGTTCGGCACGCCGAAAACGCTAATGTCGGTTCCGCACACCCGACATCGGGCGTTCGCCCGAGAAGGGTCCTAGGACTACGGACGGACAGCCGGTCGTGCCTGTTCGGAACCGTTTCGTGGCATCTCCACAAGCACACAAAGTTTGCGTTCAGTAAACGCACAGGAAAAACGCAGAAACACCGCTCAATTGTTCACGTTTACCTGTGACTTGAGTCACAAGGGTCATTAATTGTTGACCCTGTGTACCGAGTGAGCAGCGCGCTGTGATTCAGTGGCGGTGAACCGAGCAAGGAAGATACGCCGAAGAGCACCCTTGATTCGCTGCGAGGTCTCGGGGGGAGGGCGAGCATGGAGACCGAGTCGGAGCCCTACGTCCGTCTTGCGACCCTGCGGCAACTGCACCAGGTCATGGCTGACATGAACACGGCCCGCAGCCTGGCGGACACGCTGCAGACGGTCGCCGATGGCGTCGTCACCGGACTCGGCTACGAGCTCGCGTGCGTCAACCTCGTACGCCCCGACGGCGATCTCGTCGTCGCCGCCTTCTCCGGCAACCCCGCCGCCGAGGCCCTCATCACCGGCCGGGTCGGCTCGCGCGAGTCGTGGGAGCGCCGGCTGAGCATGGGCCGGCACTGGGGCGACCTGGTCTTCATCCCGCACACCGAGGGCTGGATCCTCGACGACGACGACGTCCCGCAGTGGTACACCGACGGCCCCGCGCCCCGTTTCGAGGACGAGTGGCACCCCTCGGACCGCCTGTTCGCGCCGATGCACACGCCCGGCGTGCAGGGCGGCGCGTGCGGCGAGCTGATCGGTGTCCTGTCCGTGGACCGGCCGCGCAACGGCCGGCTGCCGGGCGCCTGGGGGCGCGAGGCGCTCCAGATGTACGCGTTCCAGGCCGCCATCGCGATCAGCAACGCACGTCTACGCGCGAATATGCAGCGGGCACTGGTCCGCCTCGAACGCGAGCAGCAGGCCCTGCGCGCGAGTGAGGAAAGCTTCAGGCAGGCCTTCGAGTACGCCCCGTCCGGCATGGCCATCGCCGAGATGGGCGGCGACCAGCACGGCCGGATCCTGCGCACCAACGACGCCCTGTGCCGTCTGCTGGGCCGCCCCGCCTCCGCGATGCGCCGCTACGCCTTCTCCGACCTCGTCCACCCCGAGGACATCGGCACCCTGCTGCGCACGTCCGCCGAGGGGGGCCGGGCGGAGCTCCGGCTCGGGCGCCGTGACGGTACGTACGTCTGGGTCAGCCTGCGCAACAGCGTGGTCGCCGACGCCGCCGACGGCCCCCGCTTCCTGCTCACCCACGTCGAGGACATCGAGGAGCGCAAGCGCCGCGAGCTCCAGCTCGCCCACCGCGCCTCGCACGACTCGCTCACCGGCCTGCCGAACTCCGCCGAGCTGCGCTCCCGTCTCTCCTCCCGCCTGTGCCAGCGCTCCTCGATACCCCAGGCGCTCGACTCCGCCCGGGCAGGGGGGACCCCCCTCGGCGCCCTGGAGGCGGTCGACTCGGTCGACGCGGCCTACGGCCACCCGGCCTACGACGCCAACGGCCACGGCTTCGACTTCCGGCCCCCCGTGGCGGCGTTCGACGCCTACGACCACCACGTCCACACCGTGGCCCCGGTCGAGGGCGAGCGGGACGACGGCGCCAAGGGCCTCGCGGTCCTCTTCTGCGACCTCGACGGCTTCAAGTCGATCAACGACCGGTTCGGGCACAACGCGGGTGACGCGGTTCTCATCGAGGTCGCGCGCCGTCTCTCCCGCGCGGTCCGCGACGGCGACACCGTCGCCCGGCTCGGCGGCGACGAGTTCGTGATCCTCGCCGACGGCCTCGGCCGCGCCGACGCCCAGGACCTCGCCGTACGCCTGCGCAACGAGATCATCCAGCCCATCCGGGCCGAGGGCCGGGCGGTCCGCGTCGGCGCCAGCTTCGGCATCGGGTGGGCACACTGCGGGATGACCGCGGACGAAGTGTTGAAGTCCGCCGACGAGCGAATGTACGTAGAGAAACGATCTCGTCCCAAACAACACAGACGCGCTGGGTAACCCCCAGGTCAGCGAGCTGATGCGATCCGAGTCACCTGTTTGGGCCATCAGGAGCGGGTAGGCTCGCCCTTCTGACCCCACGCATCGCATCCGCCCGCACCTGGTGAGGAGTACCAAGGGATGACGTCCGGCAACAACGGCGCCACTACGCCCGAGGACGACGACCCGTTCGGCTACCTCTACGCCGACGGGCAGGCCAACGGCGCCCAGCCGCCCTCCGGCGGCGGGGGCTACGGCTACCCGGGCTCGGTCAACCGCGTGCGAGCGGTCGGCCAGCGCCAGTACGGCCAGCAGCAGGCGACGTCGCCCTACGGCCAGATACCGCAACAGCAGGGCGCGTACGGCCAGCCGAACGCCCACTACGCGGCGCCGGAGACCCATCCCGGCGGGGCCACGACGGTCCAGCAGCAGCCCGGGTACAGCGGCGGCAGCGGATCCGGGGGCGGCCGCGGGGGCCCCAACACCAAGGGGCTGCTGATCGGCGCGATCGCCGTGGTCGCGGCGGTCGTGATCGGGATCAGCGTGGCCATGCTGGGCGGCGACGACGATCCGGGCGACAAGGGCAACGAGGCTCAGGCGACGCCGTCGCAGTCCGAGAGCGCGGCGTCGAGCCCCTCGGCCAGTAGTAGCGCGGCGAGCGATGTAGACCTGCCGGCGATCGACGCCAAAGCCCTGCAACTCGAAGGCGGTGCCACCACGGCCTCCGACTTCAAGGGGGCCAAGGCGGACGGTGGGATCTACGTCACGAACTTCAACAGTGTCGGCGCCAAGGTCGTCTGGACTGTGAACGGCATCGACAAGACCGGCACCTACCGGCTGTACGTTCGCTACGGCATCCCGGGTAAGGACGCCAATGCGACGCTCCTGGTCAACGGAACGGCCAACACCCAGCCCTTGAACATGGAGAACTTCGGTGGCACGCCCGAAGGCGACTGGGAGAAGGGCTGGCAGACCACGTGGGCGAACGTCAATCTGAACAAGGGCACCAACACGATCACGCTCGCCTGCAACGAGGGCAATCAGTGTGACGCGGTCCTCGACCAACTCTGGGTGCAGTAGGGCTCGGACAGCGGAACGGTCCGCCGGTGCATCGGCGGACCGTCCTTTGAGGCTCGGGCTAGGCGGAACTAACTTCCGTAGACCCCAATCCCGGTAGCGGTGCCACGGATGTCGTCCGAGTAGGTGTGCGGCTTCAGAGTGACCAGCTTCGTGCCGACTCCGCAGCCGGTGCCGGGGGCGGTGTGCCAGAACTCGATGCGATAGGACGTCTGGTTCGAGACGGACCGGGCACCGGTGAAGGTTTCGCAGCCGGGTGTCACAGAGAGGACGGTCCTGGTCCCGGTCCTGTTCTTCCCCGACCATCCGCAGACCTTCCCTTGCGGGCAGGTATTGGGATCAGCCGCAGCAGCCGGTGTGGCGAAAACGCCGCTCAGCAACGTGCCGGCCATAGCCACCGTCGTCAGGCTTTTCTTGAGCAAGCTCATATGAGGTTCCCCTTGCATCTTTCGGTGCTGGTCATGCACCGAATAAGTGATCATCTGATCATCCGGCCGATGTGAGAGGAGGGGCGTTTTCGGTCGAACGGCTGTTCGGGTAGGCCTGCGAGGGTCACCATGCGCTCACGCTGCCGTCATCGACACTTGCGCCAGGAGTTTCTCGTAGGCTCCGCGGTCGAAGTCGCCCGCGGTCGCGGACCGTACGGTGGCGGCCGACAGAGCGACCGCGCGGGTGAGGCGGTCCGGCCAGGGGAGGTTTTCCACCAGGCCCGACAACAGGCCCGCGACCGCTGAGTCCCCCGCGCCGGTCGGGTTGCCGTGGACGTGGGCCGGTGGGGTGGCGCGCCAGCGGCCCTCGGGGGTCACCGCGAGCAGGCCTTCGCTGCCCAGGGAGGCCACCACCGCACGCGCCCCGCGTCGACGGGCGTCCTGGGTGGCGCGCGACGGCTCGTGGGAGCCGGTGAGTTCGGCCAGCTCGTCGGCGTTGGGCTTGATGAGGTCCGGGCGGGCGGCGACGCCCCGGCGCAGTGCCTCGCCGCTGGTGTCCAGCAGCACCGGAACCTCCGCCGCGCGAGCGGCCCGCACCAGACCGGCGTACGCCCCCACCGGCACCCCCGGCGGCAGACTGCCGCACAGGGCCACCGCGGACGCCGAGGTGAGGAGGTCCTCGTATGCCTTCTGGAAGGCGGACCACTCGGCCGGCGTGACCGTGGGGCCGGGTTCGTTGAGCTGGGTCGTGTCGCCGGTCGCCTCGTCGACCACGGCGATCGTGCGCCGGGTCGCGCCCGTCACCGGGACCAGCGCGTCCACCACACCGGGCGTGGCCGTGAGCCGCTCCTGTACGATTCGGCCCGTCGCGCCGCCCATGAAGCCGGTGACCGTCACCTCGTGCCCGAGGGCCGCCAGCACGCGGGCCACGTTCAGGCCCTTGCCGCCGGGACGTTCGGTCACCTCGGAGATGCGGTGGGACGCGTGGGGCCGCAGCGCCCGGACGCGATAGGTGATGTCGAGAGCGGTGTTCAGTGTGACCGTGAGGATCACCTGGGCCGACCTCCCCCGAAGAAGTTCAGAATGCGCGAAGCTCAGAACGCGTTTGCCGTCTGTCCGCCGGACGCTCCGCCCGGAGGCATTGATCATGCCAAAAGGACGGCGGCCGTCCCAGTCTCGCAGGACAACCGCCGCCCTCAACAGCAGGACAGATCACCCCAGTTGGGGATCGACCACCCATTCGCCCCGGCGCATCACGCCCTTGAGGTCGAAGTCGGCGTCCAGAACGACCAGGTCGGCGTCCTTGCCGGGCTCCAGCGAGCCGATGCGGTCGTATCGGCCGAGCAGCTTGGCCGGGTTGACGGACAGGGCTGCCACCGCGTCCTCGACCGGCAGCCGGTCGATCGTCACCGCGCGCTTGAAGGCGCGGTCGAGGGTGAGGGTGGACCCCGCGATCGAGCCGCCCTCGACGAGGCGCGCCACACCGTCGGCGACCTCCACCTCCAGCGGGCCCAGCATGTAGCGGCCGTCACCGAAGCCGGCCGCGTCCATGGCGTCCGTGATGAACGCGACCCGGTCGGCGCCCGCGTGACGGAACGCCAGCTCCAGCGCCGCCGGATGCAGATGGGTGCCGTCGTTGATCAGCTCGACGGTCACCCGCTCGTCCTCCAGCAGGGCCACGATCGGGCCCGGCTCCCGGTGGCCCAGCGGCGGCATCGCGTTGAACAGGTGCGTGGCGACCGTCGCGCCCGCCTCGATGGCCTCCACCGTCTGCTCGTACGTCGCGTCCGTGTGCCCGATCGCCGCGATGACGCCGTGTTCGGTGAGGAGGCGTACGGAGTCGAGGCCGCCCGGCAGTTCGGTGGCGAGGGTGACCATCGTGGTGTGCCCGCGCGCCGCGTCGATCAGCTTGCGGACCTCCGCGGGGTGCGGGTGGCGCAGCAGTTCCTCGGAGTGGGCGCCCTTGCGGCACGGGGAGATGAAAGGGCCCTCGAAGTGGATGCCGGCGATGTCGCCCTGCTCGGCCAGTTCGGAGAGCAGGCCCGCGCGCTGGGTGAGGAAGTCCATGTCGCCGGTGACGGTGGAGGCGACGAGGGTCGTGGTGCCGTGGAGGCGGTGGGTGTGGATGCCGGTGACCACGTCGTCTGTCGTGCCCGAGGTGAAGGAGGCTCCGCCGCCGCCGTGGTTGTGGATGTCGACGAAGCCTGGCAGGAGCCAGTGGCCGGTGAGGTCGATGCGGTGAGCGTTCTCCGGGGCTGTGTCGGCGATGCGGATGCCGTCTACGATCACCTGGCCCTCTTTGAGGGTTCCCGTCGGCATGACCACGTTGGCGCCGGACAGGATGAGGGGCACCTTGTCCGTCGCGGGCCGCGGGTGCGTCGTGGCTGGTCGCGCTCCGCGGCGGAGCCGCTTATCGGCGCTGTCCCGCGCCCCTAGGGCGTTCGCCATCAGGGAGTTACCTCCGTACGGTCGGTTTGGTCGAGGAGATCCCAGGCCAGTAGGCCGGCGCCGAGGCAACCGGCCGTGTCTCCGAGGGCCGCCGGGACGATCTCCGGCAGCTTCTGGAAGGTGACCCGCCGCCGGACGGCGTCCCGCAGGGGTGTGAACAAGGTTTCCCCCGCCTCGGCGAGGCCGCCACCGATGATCAGGGTGCGCGGGTCCAGCAGGGTGAGCGCGGTGACCAGGCCGTCGGCGAGGGCGTCCACGGCCTGCTGCCAGACCCGTACGGCGTTCGGGTCGCCGGACGCGACGGCCTTCGCGCAGTCCGCCGCGTCCGCTTCCGGGTCCCCGCAGGCGGCGGCCCACGCCTCGCTCACCGCCGCCGCGGACGCGAACCGCTCCAGGCAGCCGCGCTGCCCGCACGGACAGGGGGCCCCGCCGGGCCGTACGACGATGTGGCCGATCTCGCCCGCGAAGCCGTGCGCGCCCGCCTCCACCCGGCCGTCGATGCCGATGGCGCCGGCGATCCCGGTGCCGAGCGGCACGAAGAGGAAACGGTCGGCGCCCTTGCCCGCGCCGATCCGGCCCTCCGCGAGACCACCGGTGCGCACGTCGTGGCCGAGGGCGACGGGGATGCCGCCGAGCCGCCGCGCGAGCAGCTGTCGCAGGGGTACGTCCCGCCAGCCCAGGTTGGCCGCGTAGGCGGCGACGCCCCGCGCCTCGTCGACGATGCCGGGGACGGCGACGCCGGCGGCGGCCGCGGGCTCGCCGAAGCGCTGTTCGCCGTACGCGCGCAGCTCGGCGGCGAAGTCGAGGATGCCCTCGACGACCGCGTCCGGCCCGCGCTCGCGCCCGGTCGGGCGGCGGGCCTGATGGAGAAGCTCGCCGCTCGCCCCTGCCAGGGCGGCCTTCATCCCGGTGCCGCCCACATCGAGGGCGATGACGTGTCTCACGGGGAACAGTGTGGCTTGCGCACCCGCGAGAGGTCTAGTCCACTTACGTGGTGTAGACCTTACGAGGGCAATATGTATGACGTTTCGAAAGTTTCGAACATGGGTGTGGGGCGGTACTGCGTGCAGCTGCGTAGGGGTACGGGGCAGACGGGACGTACAGGGCGTACGGGGACGATCGCGGCGGTGTCCGCGCTGGGTCTGACGGCGGCTCTCGGCGGCTGCGGGCTGACCGGTGGTTCGGGCGAGGTGACGCTGAAGCTGGTCGCAGCGGAGTACGGCGACAGCGAGGCGAACAGCTCCCAGAAGTACTGGGACAAGCTCGCCGAGGAGTACGAGGAGGAGCACGCCGGCGTCCAGGTCGACGTCACGGTGTACTCCTGGAACGACGTCGACGCCAAGGTCAAGGAGATGGTCGACGCCGGGCAGGCGCCGGACATGGCGCAGATCGGCGCGTACGCCGACTACGCCGCGAAGGACCTCCTCTACGAGGCTGACGACCTGCTCTCCATCCCCGTACAGGCCGACTTCGTCCCGCAGCTCGCGGACGCGGGACAGGTGAACGGGGTGCAGTACGGCATCCCGTTCGCCTCCTCCACGCGCCTGCTCTTCTACAACAAGTCCCTCTTCCAGAAGGCCGGCCTCACCCCGCCGACCACCTGGAAGGAGCTGGCCGCCGACGCCGAGGCGCTCAAGGCGGAGGGCGTGAAGTACCCGTACGCGCTGCCGCTCGGGGCCGAGGAGGCGCAGGCCGAGACCATGCAGTGGCTGCTCAGTGGCGGGGGCGGGTACACCGACGCCGAACTCGGCACGTACAGCATCGACTCCACGGAGAACGTCGCCACCTTCAACTGGCTCAAGAACAACCTGGTCGGCAAGGGACTCACCGGCCCGGTGGCGCCCGGTGAGCTCAACCGGGCCGACGCGTTCTCGGCCTTCGCGGCCGGGGACGTCGGCATGCTCAACGGCCATCCTTCGCTGATGCAGATGGCCGGGAAGAAGGGCGTGAAGTTCGGCATGGTGCCCATGCCCGGGCGGGAGGGGCCGACCAAGGTCTCCATGGGCGTGGCCGACTGGATGATGGCCTTCAAGCAGAACGGCCATGCCGAGCAGGTCGGCGACTTCCTCAACTTCGTCTACGACAAGCAGAACGTCCTCGACTTCTCCCGGGAGTACGACCTCCTGCCCGTCACGAACTCCGCGTCCACGGTGATGGCCGGGGCCCCGCAGGACGCCGACCTCAAGCCCTTCCTGGAGCAGCTCTCGCTCTCCGAGCTGTACCCGGTGGGGCGGACGTCGTGGGCCGCGGTCAGTGCGGAGGTCAAGAAGCGGATCGGGGGGACGGTGGCGTCTGGAGGCAGTCCGTCGGCGATTCTGGGGCAGTTGCAGTCGACTGCGTCGCGGGCGGAGAGCGCGGAGTAGTTGTCGGTGGTGGGGGCTACTGTGCGACGCATGAGTCAGGACCCGCCCCAGCCCGAGCCCGAACCCGAACCCGAGGCCCTCGCCGAGCGCGAGCGGGCGATTCTCGCCCTGGAGCGCCGGGGTTTCTCGGGGCCCGGGGCGAAGGAGCGGGCGATTCGGGAGGAGCTGGGGCTGGCCCCGGTCCGCTACTACCAGCTGCTGAACGCCCTGCTGGACGACGCACGGGCGCCGGCCCATGATCCGGTGACGGTGAATCGGTTGCGGCGGGTACGGGAGGCGCGGCGCGGGGACCGGTGACGATTTTCCTCGCCCCCGCCGCCCCTACCCGTCCCATCCCTGGGGGCTGCGCCCCCAGACCCCCGCTTCGGCCCTGAAGGGGCCTCGTCCTCAAACGCCGGACGGGCTGAGAGACCCAGCCCCTCCGGCGTTCGAGGAGCGGGGTCTGGGGCGGAGCCCCAGAAGGACGGGACGGGTAGGGGCGGCGGGGGCGAGGAACTGTTGGTGGGGATCGGGCCTGGATAGGCTCGCCGCATGGGTAACTCCACGGACCCCCTGCCGACCCCCACGACCCACCCCGGCCGCGACGGCCTCGCCGCCATCCTCGCCCACCCCGCGCGGGCGCTCATCGCCCTGGACTTCGACGGCACCCTCGCCCCCATCGTCCCGGACCCCGAAAAGGCAAGGCCCCACCCCGACGCCGTCCCGGCCCTCGCCGCCCTCGCCCCGAAGGTGGCCGCCGTAGCGGTGATCACCGGCCGCCCGGCCGACATCGCCGTACGGTTCGGCGGATTCGCCGCCACCCCGGGGCTGGAGCACCTCGTCGTCCTCGGCCACTACGGCGCCGAACGCTGGGACGCCGTAAGCGGCGAGGTCACCGCCCCCGACCCCCACCCCGGCGTCGCAGCCGTGCGCGCCGAACTGCCGGGCCTCCTCGACACCATCGCGCAGGGCACCTGGACCGAGGACAAAGGACACGCCCTGGCCGTGCACACCCGCCGCGCCGCCGACCCCCAGGGCACCTTCGACGCCCTCCGCGCCCCGCTCACCGACCTCGCCACCCGCAACGGCCTCATCGTCGAACCGGGGCGGATGGTCCTCGAACTCCGCCCGCCCGGCATGGACAAGGGCGTCGCGCTCCTCGACTACGTCCGCGACCTCGGCGCCGAGTCCGTCCTCTACGCCGGCGACGACCTCGGCGACCTCCCCGCCTACGCCGCCGTCGACGAACTCCGCTCCGACGGCGTCCCCGGCCTCCTCGTCTGCAGCGGCAGCGACGAGGTCACCGAGCTGTCGGAGAAGGCGGACGTCGTGGTCGACGGCCCGGAGGGGGTCGTACGGCTGTTGCGGGCGATCGCCACTCAGACGGACTGATCTGCCTGGCCGGACTGGCCGGACTGGCCGGACTGGCCGGATTTCCCGGGCTCCCCGGTTCCTTCCTCCAGCGCGTGCAACTGGTCCAGGAACCACTGGGCCGGCGGCAGCGCGGTCGCGGCCGCAGCCAGCCGCTTCGACCGCTCCGCCCGCTCCTCCGGCCCCACCGACAAGGCCTCGTGCAGCGCCCGCGCCGTGTCGTTCACGTCGTACGGATTCACGGCGATCGCGTCCTCGCCCAGCTCCTCGAAGGCGCCCGCCTCCCGCGACAGCACCAGCACGCACCCCTCGTCGGAGACGATGGGCACCTCCTTGGCGACGAGGTTCATGCCGTCCCGGATGGGGTTGACCAGGGCCACGTCGGCCAGCCGGTACGCGGCCAGGGAGCGGGCGAAGTCGTCCTTGACGTGGAGGACCACCGGGGTCCAGGCCGGGGTCCCGTAGCCGGAGTTGATCTCCTCCGCCAGCCGCTGGACCGCGGCCGTGTAGTCGCGGTACACCGCGAGGTCCTGTCGTGAGGGGTACGCGAAGGCCACGTGCACCACCCGCTCCCGCCACTCGGGGTGGTCGTCGAGCAGCTGCCGGTAGGACAGCAGGCCGCGCACGATGTTCTTGGACAGCTCGGTCCGGTCGACCCGCACGATGGTCCTGCGGGCGGTGCCGTCCGGTGCCGTGCCGATCTCGTCCCGTAGCGCGGTCATGCGCTCGGCCACGTCGGTCTCGTGGGAGCGGGCGCGCAGGAACTCCGCGTCGGCGCCCAGGCCGTGCACGCCGATCCAGGTGGTACGCAGCGGCGGACGTCCGGTCGGTGTGTGCTTGATCGACTTCGGGGCGCCGCTCGGCCACGACGGGAGGATCCGCTCCGGGTCCGTGGCACCGGCGCAGTCCATGAACGCCTGCGCCCACCGCCAGGTGAGGAACCCGAGCCGGTCGGCGCCGAGCATGCCCCACATCAGCTGCGCGCGGATGTCGTCCGGCAGCATCGCGAAGTACTCCGCCGGCGCCCACGGCGTGTGCGAGAAGTGACCGATCCGGACGTCGGGCCTCAGCTCCCGGAGCATCCCCGGCACCAGGCACAGGTGGTAGTCCTGCACCAGCACCGCCGCGCCCTCGGCCGCCTCCTGGGCCAGCGCCTCCGCGAAGGCCCGGTTGTACGTCTCGTAGGCCGCCCACTGCCGCCGGAACTCCGCGTCGAAGACCGGCTCCAGCGGCGTCTGGTAGAGCATGTGGTGGACGAACCAGAGGACCGAGTTCGCGATGCCGTTGTACGCGTCGGCGTGCACGTCGGCCGGGATGGGCAGCATGCGCACACCCTTCTCGCCGACCCCGCGCCGCACCGCCTCCCGGTCGCCTTCGGACAGCGCCGAGCACACCCACAGGGCGCCCGCGTCCGGCCCGATGGCCGACAGTCCGGAGACGACTCCGCCGCCGCCCCTCTTGGAGTGCAGCGAGCCGTCCTCGCGCACCTCGTACGAGACCGGGCCGCGGTTCGACGCGACCAGCACCTTGGCAGCACCCTGCTCGGCAGCACCCTGCGTGGAAGCCATACGCCTCAACCTAGCCCGGCCCGGAAACGCTCAAACGTGCGGTTCCCCTCAGTGGAGGGGCGTTTACGCGACCTTCCGCGTGGCGTACTCGGCGATCTCCACCATCGGCGGCCGCTCCTCGGTGTCCACGGAGTACGTACGCGGCTCGAAACCGTCCTCGCCCCGCTCGAACTGGGTGAGGGACGGACGGACCAGATGGCCGCGGGCCAGCCGCAGCTGGGCCGTGCGGTAGATCGCGGCGGACATCCTGCCCAGCGCCTGCCCGTCCTGGTGGCGGTGCTTGCGGACGCCCACGTCCACCTGGGCCAGGGCGTCCAGGCCCACCAGGTGCAGGGCGTCGACCAGCATGCCCAGCTCCACGCCGTACCCGACGGGGAACGGGAGCTGTTCCAGCAGCGACCTGCGGGCCGCGTACTCGCCGCCCAGCGGCTGCACGAAGCCGGCCAGCTGCGGCCAGTGCATGTTCAGCAGCGGTCGGGCCATCAGCTCGGTCACCCGGCCGCCCTGCCCGGCCGCCCCGCCGAGGGGACGGTCGTACATGCCCTTGACCAGGTCGACCCCGGGGTCGGTGAGCAGCGGGCCGACGATCCCGGAGACGAAGTCGGAGGAGAACTCCTTCAGGTCCGCGTCGATGAAGCAGACGATGTCCCCGGTCGTGACGAGCAGGGAGCGCCACAGCACCTCGCCCTTGCCGGGGGCGGCGGGGAGGCGCGGCAGGATCGCGTCCCGGTGCACCACGGTCGCGCCCGCCGCGGCGGCCACCGCGGAGGTGCGGTCCGTGGAGCCCGAGTCGACGACGACGATCTCGTCGACCAGCGGTACCTGCTGCATGAGGTCGTGACGGATGATCGCGACGATGTCGCCGACCGTCTCCTCCTCGTTGAGCGCGGGCAGGACGACGGAGACCGACTGGCCCGTACGCTGTTTGGCGGCCAGGATCTGGTGGAGCGGACGATCGGTCGCGGACCAGGAGCGGGTGCTCAGCCAGCGCTCGACTTCTTCCAGCACAGTCCGGAACTCCTCACTGTCGTGATCACGGCACGTAACCGCGTGATCATCATGTGATCCATCTCGCGGTTCGGACGACTATCTCAACTGTCCTGGTTGTCGGTTACAGTCTTGAACAACGCGGGTGACCATCGCATGTCCTGGCCGCCCCGCCGACCACAACTTCATACCGCTCATCCAGAGGGGCAGAGGGATACGGCCCGATGAAGCCCCGGCAACCCTCCAGCCGGTCTCGTTCACGCGAGGCTCCCGGCTAGGGAAGGTGCCAAATCCGTCTCACGGCGAGATGCGTCGTGAGGAAGATGAGGAGAAAGGGCCTCGCCTCACATGGCTGCGCAGACTGTTGCAAGCACCACCGACTCCACCACCGGTTCCACGGTAGACCTCGGCCCCGCCGCGGCGCTGTCCTGTCGCGAGTGCGGCCACCGGGTGCCCCTCGGCCCGGTCTTCGCGTGCGAGGAGTGTTTCGGCCCGCTGGAGATCGCGTACGACTTCTCGGCCTACGACACCGAGGAGCTCCGCAAGCGGATCGAGGCGGGCCCCGCGAACATCTGGCGCTACGCGCCCCTCCTGCCCGTCCCGGCCGACGTGGCCACCAAGCCGAACATCAACCCCGGCTGGACCCAGCTCGTCAAGGCCGACAACCTCGCGCGTGAGCTCGGCGTCGACGCCGGCAAGCTGTTCATCAAGGACGACTCCGGCAACCCGACGCACTCCTTCAAGGACCGCGTCGTCGCCCAGGCCCTGGAGGCCGCGCGCGCCTTCGGCTTCACCACCCTCTCCTGCTCCTCCACCGGCAACCTCGCCGGCGCGGTGGGTGCCGCGGCGGCCCGCGCCGGCTTCCGGTCCTGCGTGTTCATCCCGCACGACCTGGAGCAGGGCAAGGTCGTCATGGCCGCCGTCTACGGCGGCGAGCTCGTCGGCATCGAGGGCAACTACGACGACGTGAACCGTTTCTGCTCCGAGCTGATCGGCGACCCGGCCGGCGAGGGCTGGGGCTTCGTCAACGTCAACCTCCGGCCGTACTACGCCGAGGGCTCCAAGACCCTGGCGTACGAGATCTGCGAGCAGCTCGGCTGGCAGCTGCCGGACCAGCTGGTCGTGCCGATCGCCTCCGGCTCGCAGCTGACGAAGATCGACAAGGGTCTGCAGGAGCTGATCAAGCTCGGGCTCGTCGAGGACAAGCCGTACAAGATCTTCGGCGCGCAGGCCGAGGGCTGCTCGCCGGTGTCGGTGGCCTTCAAGGCGGGGCACGACGTCGTACGGCCGCAGAAGCCGAACACCATCGCCAAGTCGCTGGCGATCGGCAACCCGGCGGACGGTCCCTATGTCCTGGACATCGCTCGCCGTACCGGCGGTGCGGTGGAGGACGTGACGGATGAGCAGGTCGTCGACGCGATCAAGGTCCTTGCCAGGACCGAGGGCATCTTCGCGGAGACCGCCGGTGGGGTGACCGTGGGTGTGACGCGCAAGCTGATCGAGAACGGGCTGCTCGACCCGACGAAGACGACGGTTGTCCTCAACACCGGCGATGGTCTGAAGACGCTGGACGCGGTGGCCGGTACGGGCCTTACTGCGACCATTCGTCCCAACCTCGATTCGTTCCGTGAGGCCGGGCTCGTCTGAGATCGTCTTTGCTGCCGGCCGGTGCGGGCTGGTCGCGCCCACGCGGCGGTAGCCGCACATTCAACACAGCCCCGCGCCCCCAGGGGCGATTAGCTGACCGGAGGTCATTCGTGAGCGTCAACGTCCGCATCCCCACCATCCTGCGCACCTACACCGGCGGGCAGGCCGAGGTCGCCGCCGAGGGTGCCAACCTCGGCGAGGTCATCGCCGACCTGGAGAAGAACCACACCGGGATCGCCGCCCGCGTGCTCGACGACCAGGGCAAGCTGCGGCGGTTCGTGAATGTGTACGTCAATGACGACGACGTGCGTTTCGAGCAGGGCCTGGAGACCGCCACCCCGGACGGCGCCGGCGTCTCCATCATTCCGGCCGTCGCCGGCGGCTGAGGCTGACCGAATGACCGATCATTACCATCGGTAACCCCGGTCACTGAGAGTTCATCGAATTGCCCCCTCCGTGAGAGAAGCGGAGGGGGCAATTCTGTGTGGTTGAGCGAGGTACAGTTGGGGAATGCGCCGCCGATCTACAGGTCGACATCCCTTTGTTTCCACCGCGAGCCCGACAAGAAGTAGCCAAAGTGTGCGGGTTTTTTGCGGCTTTTGTTCCCTTTGCCGGGCCCGACTTGACCTGAAGTCAGGGGAATTGTCCCCACATTCCCGACCGGTCGTGCCCGGATTTCTCGTCCGATTGACCTGTTGCAGACGGCAGTTGGGCAGATACATTCAGCCGCGGTCGACGCGTTCCGGCGCACGCCCCCGACCGATGGGGGGTGAGGTCTGACCCGGATCCGCGAAGTGTGGATCTGTGCAAGGGCCAGTAATAGGGGAGTTAGGCATGGCTCAGGGCACCGTCAAGTGGTTCAACGCGGAGAAGGGGTACGGCTTCATCGCGGTCGACGGTGGTGCGGATGTTTTCGTCCACTACAGCGCGATCCAGATGGACGGGTACCGCACCCTGGAAGAGGGCCAGCGGGTCGATTTCGAGATCTCGCAGGGTCAGAAGGGGCCGCAGGCGGACATGGTCCGGCTGGCGACCAGCTGAAGCACGCGTCGACTTAAAGCAGCGACGTTCTTCTTCGAAGGGCCCGCACCTCCCGGGGTGCGGGCCCTTCGCCGTGCCCACGCCCCTGCCCCCCACCCTGTCCGGCCCCGCTCGCGCCCGGCTGATCCCCCCCGCCCGATCCCCGAGAGCCGCTTGCACTCGCATGGGTCGAGTGCTAATCATTGGCGTTAGCACTCTGAAGGTGAGAGTGACAAAGAAGGACCGGGTCGGTGAGGCCCGCAGGCCGGGTGGGGCAAGGAACCACAAGGCATGTGAGCCGTCCGTCGCGGGCGCGGGCGCGGTCCGAAGGAATCACCCCCAGTCCTGGAGGGACCACTTCACATGGCCAAGATCATCGCGTTCGACGAGGAGGCGCGGCGCGGCCTCGAGCGCGGCATGAACCAGCTCGCGGACGCCGTGAAGGTGACGCTCGGCCCCAAGGGCCGCAACGTCGTCCTCGAGAAGAAGTGGGGCGCCCCCACGATCACCAACGATGGTGTCTCCATCGCCAAGGAGATCGAGCTCGAGGACCCGTTCGAGAAGATCGGCGCCGAGCTGGTCAAGGAAGTCGCCAAGAAGACGGACGACGTCGCCGGTGACGGTACGACCACCGCGACCGTGCTCGCCCAGGCCCTGGTCAAGGAAGGCCTGCGCAACGTAGCCGCCGGCGCCAACCCGATGGCCCTCAAGCGCGGTATCGAGAAGGCCGTCGAGGCCGTCTCCGCCGCCCTGCTCGAGCAGGCGAAGGATGTCGAGACCAAGGAGCAGATCGCTTCCACGGCCTCCATCTCCGCCGCCGACACCCAGATCGGCGAGCTCATCGCCGAGGCGATGGACAAGGTCGGCAAGGAAGGCGTCATCACCGTCGAGGAGTCCCAGACCTTCGGTCTGGAGCTGGAGCTCACCGAGGGTATGCGCTTCGACAAGGGCTACATCTCGGCGTACTTCGCCACCGACATGGAGCGTATGGAGGCCGTCCTCGACGACCCGTACATCCTGATCGCCAACTCCAAGATCTCCTCGGTCAAGGACCTGCTCCCGCTCCTGGAGAAGGTCATGCAGTCGGGCAAGCCGCTGCTGATCATCGCCGAGGACGTCGAGGGCGAGGCCCTGTCGACCCTGGTCGTCAACAAGATCCGCGGCACCTTCAAGTCCGTCGCGGTCAAGGCCCCGGGCTTCGGTGACCGCCGCAAGGCGATGCTGAACGACATCGCCATCCTCACCGGTGGCGAGGTCATCTCCGAGGAGGTCGGTCTCAAGCTCGAGAACACCTCCCTGGACCTCCTGGGCAAGGCCCGCAAGGTCGTCATCACCAAGGACGAGACCACCATCGTCGACGGCTCCGGCTCCTCCGAGCAGGTCGCCGGCCGGGTCAACCAGATCCGCGCCGAGATCGAGAACAGCGACTCGGACTACGACCGCGAGAAGCTGCAGGAGCGCCTGGCGAAGCTCGCCGGCGGTGTCGCGGTCATCAAGGCCGGTGCCGCCACCGAGGTGGAGCTCAAGGAGCGCAAGCACCGCATCGAGGACGCCGTGCGCAACGCCAAGGCGGCCGTCGAGGAGGGCATCGTCGCCGGTGGTGGCGTGGCCCTCATCCAGGCCACCGCGGTCTTCGAGAAGCTGGAGCTCGAGGGCGACGAGGCGACCGGTGCCCAGGCTGTGAAGCTGGCTCTGGAAGCCCCGCTGAAGCAGATCGCCGTCAACGCCGGCCTCGAGGGCGGCGTCGTGGTGGAGAAGGTCCGCAACCTCACCCCGGGTCACGGCCTGAACGCCGCGACCGGTGAGTACGTCGACCTGGTCGCCGAGGGCATCATCGACCCGGCCAAGGTGACGCGTTCCGCGCTGCAGAACGCCGCGTCGATCGCCGCGCTGTTCCTCACCACCGAGGCCGTCATCGCCGACAAGCCGGAGAAGGCCGCCGCGCCCGCCGGTGGCGGCATGCCGGGCGGTGACATGGACTTCTGATCGGCCTCGGGGGCTTTGGCCTCCGGCTGATCAACGTCCTTGCCGAGGGCGGTACCTCCTGTTGCGACAGGGGGTGCCGCCCTCGGTGCGTTGGCGGGTGCGGGTGGTTCGTGGTTGCTCGCGCAGTTCCCCGCGCCCCTTGAGTACGCGCGGTGGACGCACCTGAGGGGCGCGGGGAACTGCGAGACCAGCCCCACGCACCCGCAGCCACCCGCAAAAACCGAACCCTCTCCTCGGGAATGCGCGACCCCACACCCAGCATTGTTTAATGTGGTGCAACAATGCGTGCGCACATACCAAGCGGTATAACGAACCCCCGCCTCCAAGGAGCCCCTACGTGACCGTCACCACGACCTCCACCTCCCGTGCGGCCCAGATCCTGTCCCGGCCGACGACGATCAACGGCCTGACCGTCCCGAACCGCATCGCGATGGCGCCGATGACGCGCATGTTCTCCCCGGGCGGCGTCCCCGGCGAGGACGTCGTGTCGTACTACGCGCGCCGCGCCGCCGCCGGTGTCGGCCTGATCGTCACCGAGGGCACGTACGTCGGGCACGCCTCGGCCGGAGAGAGTGATCGTGTCCCGCGCTTCCACGGCGAGGAGCAGCTGGCGGGCTGGGCCGAGGTCGCCGAGGCGGTGCACGCGGGCGGCGGCACGATCGTGCCGCAGCTCTGGCACATCGGCATGGTCCGCAAGCCGGGCAAGCCGCCCTACGCCGACGCCCCGGCGGTCGGCCCCTCCGGCCTGCGCATCGGCGCCGAGGAGGCCACCGGCAAGGCGATGACCCAGGCCGACCTGGACGACGTCATCGGCGCGTTCGCCCAGGCCGCCGCGGACGCCGAGCGCATCGGCTTCGACGGCGTGGAGATCCACGGCGCCCACGGCTACCTCGTCGACCAGTTCCTCTGGGAGGGCACCAACCGCCGCACGGACGCGTACGGTGGCGACCCGGTGGCCCGTACGAAGTTCGCCGCGGAGATCGTGGCCGCCGTACGTGAGAAGGTCTCCGCGACCTTCCCGGTCATCTTCCGCTACTCGCAGTGGAAGCAGGAGGCCTACGACGCCCGCCTCGCCGAGACCCCCGAGGAGCTGGACGCCATCCTCGCCCCGCTCGCCGCGGCCGGCGTCGACGCCTTCCACGCCTCCACCCGCCGCTACTGGATCCCGGAGTTCGACGGCTCCGACCTCAACCTGGCCGGCTGGACGAAGAAGCTCACCGGCAAGCCGACCATCACCGTCGGCTCGGTCGGCCTCGACGGCGACTTCATCCGTGCCTTCATGGGCGAGGGCTCCACGGTCAAGGGCATCGACGACCTCCTGGACCGCCTGGAGCGCGACGAGTTCGACATGGTGGCCGTCGGCCGCGCCCTGCTCCAGGACCCGGAGTGGGCGGCGAAGGTCCTGTCGGACCGCTTCGACGAGCTGAAGCCGTACGACGCCGCGGCGCTGCAGACGCTGAGCTGACCCCGGCTCGTCGCGCAGCACAGTCGCTCACGGCAGCCCCGTGCCTCTTGAAGGCGCGGGGCTGATCTGTGCCGCTTAAGTAAGTCAATCAACTGACTTAAGGTTGCCTCAGTCAATTACACAGCCCGGGAGAACGGCTTCAAGGTGGTCCTGGCGGTGGGTGCCGGGGCGGCGCTGCTGGCGTTCGTGGTGGCGTCGTTCATCCCCCGACAGGCGGTGGCCGCCGCTGAGGGGGAGCCGGTGAGGCCGGAGGGCGCGACGGAACCTGCGGGGGCGGTGAAGCGGTGACTACAGGTTGCCCATCGGCTCGATGTCGACCTTCACCGGCGTGCCCCAGACGCGCAGCACCTCGTAGTCGGTGAACTCGTGCACCAGCCGGTACGCCATCGCGGGGCGCGGGCCGCGGCGCGCGGCGGCGAGATAGAGCTCGGCCTCCCGGCGGTCACGGCGCGGGGTGCCGCAGAGCTGCCACTCCTGCCCGTTCCACAGCTCCGGCAGCCAGCGCTGCTGGGGCTGCGGGCGGTCGCCCCGGACGCCGTAGCGGGAGGGGGCGTTCCCGGTGGTGGGCGGGGGGACGGGACCGCCGTTGTACTCGGCTCGGCGGGCGGCCCGGCGGCGGGTTTCGCAGAGCAGGCACAGGTCGTGGGCGTTCTCGTCGACCGGGCCGTTCGGGTGCTCGGGACAGCGGGTGGTGGGTGCGGCGCCGGTGACGCTCTCGTCGAGGAGGTCCAGGGCGCGACGGAGGTCGGCCTTGACCTCGTGCAGCCGGGCGTCCGGGGTGTCGGCGGTGAGGGCCTCGCCGTGCTCGCCGAGGAGGCGGAGGGCGCGGCCCAGGGCGGTGAGCTGGGCGTGGTTCATGGGTATCAGTCTGCGTAGTCCTTGAGCTTCTCTGTGCTCAGGGTGATGTTCACCGGAGAGGGGATCTCCACGGTGGCTCCCCAAGGGTAGGACGGGGACCGCTGGTAGCGGCCGTCCTTGGGCTCGCTGTAGACCGTGATCGTGTTGTTGTCGCGGTCGATGAGGAGGTAGACGGGGATGTCGGCTTCGGCGTAGCCGGTCGGCTTGTCGATGCGGTCGCGTTGGTTGGTATCGCGGTCGTGGGAGGTGATCTCTGCGGCCATGAGGGCGCCGTCGGCTTCGGACCAGTTGCCGTGCCCCTTGAAGTGACCCTCGGGCGCGAGGAAGCCGTGTGTGATGGCGCGGCCCTTGCGATATGCCTCGGCTTTGACGCCCCGCTCGGGCATGAGATTCAGCTCGGGACGCTGCTGCATGCACTGGCGGAGCAGCCACATGAAGATCTCGCCGTGGTTGCCGTCAGGCATGGCCTTGACCTCTACTTTTCCATTGACGTACTCAAGTCGCACGGTCTCGGGAGCCGCTTCGGCCAGCTCCTCGAATTCGTCGACGTCAAGCGGGCCGTGCCGGATGCAGAGCCTCCCGTCGAGGAACTCCAACCGGTTCTGCAGCTCCCTCGGAGCCCTGCGGACGAGTTCTTCGAAGTCCTCGACGGACATCTGCGGGCGTTCGGCGGTATCTGGGGTCATGGGGTCGCCTCCTTCCCCCCATCGTGCCCCGGGGTGGTGCCGTCGGGCCGTGGGCGCTGTCATGCGAGTGTCCTTTCGTGCCGTCGTACGGACATCGCGGCACGAATCTCTGCCGCCCGGGCGTGGATTACGGAGGCGTGCAGGGGTGTGTGAGTGCGGTCGGGGGCGCGTTTGCCTCTGCACGCGCCGCAGATGCCGCCGGGCAGGGCCTCCGGGCGGCCGGGGACCCCGCACTCCGCGCACTCCAGGATCCGGCGGGGAGGGCGCGGGGCCGGTGCGGGTTCGGGTGGGAGCTTGTCGGTCAGGCGGCGGCGGAGGAGGGCCGCCGGGTGGTGGACCGGCGTGGGGAGGCCGGTCGTCAGGGCGCGGAGCACGTCCGTGTCGGTGGCGCCCCGGGCGTACCAGGCGGTGACCAGCGGGGCGAGGGCAGCGCAGTCGGCCTCGGAGAGGGAGAGGGCGGGGGTCTCGCGGCCCAGGGCGGCGAGCAGGATGTGCGCGCGGGAGCGGGTCGGGCGGGGGTGGTCCGGGGGCTCCTGCGGTACGTCGCCCCGGGCGAACGTCGCCCACCAGTTGTCATCGCGCGCGGTGCGGGTGAACCACGATCGGGTGATCCATCGCGAGCTGCCCTCGCCGGTGATCCGTTCGCGGCCCCGGCGCAAGTGGCCTGCCCGCTGGAGGTTGTTGAGGGCGGTGCGGAGGGCGCACTGGCCGTACGGTAGCTGCTTGGCCAGCGTTTTTACGGAGATGTCGGCGCCGTCGGGGAGG
This sequence comes from Streptomyces sp. V4I8, assembly GCF_041261225.1. GTDB lineage: Bacteria > Actinomycetota > Actinomycetes > Streptomycetales > Streptomycetaceae > Streptomyces. Next base: position 4,796,681 of record NZ_JBGCCN010000001.1, on the reverse strand, counting down.
CGGTCGATGTACGCGGCGATGGCGGCTTCGCGGGGTGGGAGCGCGGCGAAGTCGTGGGCGGCGCGGGGGCGTTGGTCCGGGGCGCTGCGTTTGCCGTAGCCCGGATTGGCCATGGGGTGCGGGGACGCGTGCGCGGACAGGGAGGCAGCACTAAGCTTGGCTTCAGCCATGGGATCGGTCCTCATCAGTCTTCGATCTCGTTGGTTAAGCCCCCGCAGGTGTTGGTAGCACCTGGCGGGGGCTGTTCGTTATTCGGGCACGCTAGACGATCGTAACTGTGCGTGGCAAGCCGAACGCGTCAAGTCAACTCGCGGGGTGGGTGGGCGGGTTGAGGCCCTCCAACCATTCCTTGCAAAGAGGGCTCGGGGCTGGCCGCTTGAGCTTCGGGCCGCGTCTTTTCGGGGCGTCAGCCCATGCTCTTCGCGCCGTCCAGGGCCTCGCGGATGATGTCGGCGTGGCCGGAGTGCTGGGCCGTCTCGGCGACGATGTGCATCAACACCCTGCGGGCCGACATTCGAGCCCCGGGCTCGTTCCACGGGGCCTTGGGCAGCGGATGGGTGACGTTCAGGTCGGGCAGAGTGGTCACCAACTCGTCGGTCCGGCGCGCCACTTCCTCGTACTCCGCCAGCACGCCGGCCAGCGTCTCGCCGGGCAGCATCCGGAACTCGTCGGCCCGCTTGGCGAAGTCGGCCTCGGTCATGGCGGTGAAGTCGGGCATCGCCGACGGGCCGTCCTGGATGAAGGCGGCCCAGCTCCGTTCCACCGACGTGACGTGTTTGATCAGACCGCCCAGACACAGATCACTGACGGTGGTGCGCCGCCCGGCCTGCTCGTCGGTGAGGTCGCGGGTGGTGAAGCGCAGGAAGTGCCGCTGCTTGGCGAGTGCTTCCAGGAGGTCGGCGCGCTCGTTGGTGTGCGTGGTCTCAGTCATGACAGCCACGCTAGGGGGCAATGAGGTCAGATCCTGACCGCATTGACGAAGGCCGCCCAGGCCGGTGCTCGGAATATGAGCTTCGGGCCGTGGGGGGTCTTGGAGTCGCGGACGGGGACGAGGGTGGGGTGGCCTTCGGCTACTTCGAGGCAGTCACTACCGCCTTGGCTGTAGCTCGACTTGTGCCAGGTGGCCGCGCTCAGGTCGCAGTCAGGGGTGTTCCTCATGGGCGTAATCCTGCGCCAACGCCTCGATCAGGGCCAGGGACTTCTCCCGCGAGTGTGCGGAGGCGACGAGGAAATCGAACCTGAACTTCTGTTGGGTGACCGTGGCCGGGTCATCCTCCAATCGTCCGTTGCTCACCCCCTCGTAGAAGGCCAGCGGAGGGGCGCCCTCGAACTCCATCAGCTTCAGGGCGCCTTGCATCGCCGCATGAGCTCCCGCGCTGAATGGCAGTACCTGCACGACGACCCGGTTCCGGCGGGCCAGGCTCGCGATGTGGCGCAGGGCCTCCGCCATCACCGCTCGACCACCCGTCACCCGGCGCAACGCCGCCTCGTCAAGCACCGCCCACAACAAAGGCTTTGTTGGATGGTCCAGCAGACGGACCCGCTCCATCCGGCCTGCCGTCCATTCCTCAATGGTCTCTTCCGCCGCTGTCGGGTCGTACGCGCGGTTCACGGCCTGTGCGTACGCGGGTGTCTGCAGCAGCCCGGGGATCAGGAGCGGGGCGTACTGCCTGATCGCCGTGGCCTGCGCCTCGGCCTCCGCCGCCTCGGCGAAGTGGTCCTCATACTTCGACTTGGCCGCCGCCGCACAGTTCCGCTCGAAGAACCCGCCCGTCCCCAGCACCTCATCGATCATGCGAGCCATATCGGGCCGCAACCGCCGGGTCCCCGCCTCCAGTTGGCCCACGAACGTCCCGCTGACGAACAGCTTCAGGCCCAGGGCCTCCTGGCTGAGGCCCTTCCTCTCGCGGGCGTGACGTAATTCCGCCCCGAGCAGTGCGCGGGGCGATGACGACGGGTCGAGGTTCTTGGGTCCCGGCATGGCAGCTCCCGGTCGAACATCGCAGATGTTGGTGTCCGCTGTCTGGCCAGGTTAGGGCCGTGACCGCCACGCTGTGTCGCGAACAGTGAACTCTGCGTGGAGAGGTGAAGCAAACGTGCGGTCGACCGAGGAAATCGTGGTGTCCCTGCGGGAGGCGCTCAGGGGTGTGGGCGTCGTACTGCCCTCCCTGTGCGTGGATCCGGTCACCGGCGCCAGTGACGAGCCATTCGCGCTCGTCCAGTTGGGGCGCTGCAATGTCCGCACCGCGGAGCGGCTCGCGGCGGTGCTGCGGGGCGAGCCCGTGGAGCCCGCGCCGACGAAGGAGGAGCTGTTGGCGCGGGTCCGGCAGGTCAACCGGGAGGGGAGACTGCCGCGTTGAGCGTCATGAGCTCATGACGAGGTCCTGGAGCAGTCGTAGCAGTCTGCGGCGCATCTCGGGTGGCCAGGTCGGCGCGGAGCACCAGCCGACCAGGGCCGCGGCCCGCCAGGAGATCAGCTTGAGGCCGCAGGCCATGGACAGTGCTTCACTCGCATGTCCGTTCATGACCAGACCACGGAAGAAGACGTGGACGACTTCGTCTCCTTCGGCGTCGTCCTCGCACTCCAGGAACAGAGACGTGGCGAGGTCCGCGCGCCCCGCGTCCAGCAGCGCCGAAATGAGGGACTCCGCCAGCTGGGAACCCCAGCCGCCGGCCAGCCAGGCGGCGTGTGCCTGCTCTGCCGCTCGGCCCGCGGTCCGCCGGTCGCCGGCCTCGGTGCACCTTTTCGCGATCCCGGCGAGTTGGAAGGGCGCCGCGAGGCTCTCGGCGAGGTCGAGTGCCTTGTCGTACAGCCCCGTATCGGTGAGGGCGTCGCAGAGCCGGTGGCCGTCTCCGTCGCGCCGGCCATCAGGGGGACGCGCCGTGGCCGCGTAGATCTCGTACGCGTCGAGCGCGATGCGGCGCGCCTGCTCGCGCAGGCCGACGCGGCTCAGTGTGACGGCCGTGGAGGCCCTGAGCTCGATGTCGGCCGTCTCCGTCGGACGGCCGATCGTCTGCCGCAGCACCGTCAACGCCCGGGCGACGCAGGGATGCGACTCCGTCAGGGAACCGGCGGCCGTCAGCACCGCGCAGAGTGCGGACACGCGGAGGTCGCGGTCTCCCAGCCGGCTCGCCGTTTCGACGGCTGTCCGGAGCAGCGTGTCGGCCGTGGCGACGTCCGTCGCGCGGCAACATCGTGAGAGCGTGGCGAGCGCCTCGGCACGATGGGTCGCAGACCGTATCCCGGCCGCCACGTCCGCCCAGTGGCCGACGCCGTCGATGCGCTGGAGCACCTCGAGGGCGAGGAGGGCGGCGGCCCAGTCCGCCCTGTCCTCGAATGGGTCCGACAGGTGATCCACCAGGCCCACCTGAGACATGACGGCGTACGCAAGGGTGTGTGCGAGGGGAGCGTTACCGCCCTCGGTCGTCAGGGCGACGGCCAGCCGGGCGAGTTCCTCGATCGGCCATTGCAGGTATGCCGAGGCGGGCAGGGGACGTCCGGCGACGGCTTCGGCGTACTCGACCAGGCGCAGCAGGTCCTCTCGCCAGTGCGGAACGGCCTCCGCCTCGGCCGCCCGGCGCGCTCCTTGGAAGTCACCCGCCTCGATCGACGCGGTGATCAAGGCCTTGAGGGTGCCATCGAGGAAGAGGAGGTGCTCGTATCCGCTCCCGGCGAGCGCCTGCCGGGCCACCTCGACCGCTTCCTCCTGGCGACCGGCCGCCAGGAACCCCTCACCCAGTGCCACCAGTGCGGCGCCGAGTGCGTCCCACTCCGGGTAGTCGAGGGTGTCCACTGCCTGGACCAGCCGCTCCATCTCCCGGACGTCCCCGAAACCCCCGTGGGCCTGGGCCGCCCTCAGATACATCAACGCCACCAGCCGTGTCTCGTCGTGGTGCAAGGACTCGGCCAAGCCGAGTTCGTGCTCCAGCACCTTCTCCGCCCGGGTGAGACCGCCGTCGTCCAGCAGGGCGTCGATCAGCATGCCGTGGACGTTCGCACGCAGGTAGTCCCCGCTGTGTTTGATGGAGGCGGCGATACCCGCCGCCTCCTCGACGCGCCCCGCGCGTACCAGGGCCCGGACGACCTGGCCGATCCGGGCCACGCCCTGGCCGCCTCCGTAGGAGAAGGCGTTCTGTTCCGCGGCCAGGGCCCTTTGGAGGACGGGCACCGCCGCGTCGAGATCGCCGAGCGCGCCCAGTACGGCGGCGGCGTCCGCCAACGCCCATGCGTAGATCTCGGCATGCGTCTGTTCGTAGGTGAAGAGCCGGTCGAGCGCCGCCCGTGCCTGCTCCGGCTCGCCTAACTCCAGGAAGTACTTGGCGCAGCCGATGTGCAGCCGTTGGTCGTCCTTGCCGAGGTAGCTGTCCATCGTAGGCGGCGCGACGGCCGCCCCCGTTCGCCGGGCGGCCCGCGCACAGGCCTGCAGGGCGTCGAGCTGCCAGTACGGGTCCTGGTGCAGGGGGGCGAACTTCCAGGCCTGGTAGGCGATCTCGGCAGCTCGTTCCCCGGCCCCGATGTCGACGAGCGCTTCGGCCACCTCGGCCATGGCACGCGCGCGGTAGCGTTCCTCGACGCAGAGGGCGATCCCCTCCGCCTGGTTCCGCTGCCCCGAGCGGACGAGGAGCCCGAGCAGCCCCTTCGGCAGATGGGCCGTGCCGGCCGTGGCCGCCACTTGGTGAAGGCCGAGCTTGAAGAGCAGTTCGAGGGCGTCCGTCGAGTCACCCCCGGTCTCGCGCACCTCCTCACGCGCCCACGCGATGGTCTCCAGGAACATGCCGTCGTGCCCGTACGTCGCCAGCAGGCGCTGTCGGCGCGTGGTGGTCACCAGCTCCACCAGACGGTTCCGCCCCGCGAGATCGCGATGCGTACGCAGGAACTGGTGGAGGCCGTGGAGGAGGAACGGCGGTGTCGTCTCGGGCCAACCGCGTTCCGCGTGCCGTTCGGCCCACGCGAGCACGTGGTGAACCTCCTGCGCGTAGCGCCCGCCGCCCACCCACTCGTCGACGAAACCGCCGTACGTGACGTGCGCCCACTGGTAGCCCATTCCCCCCGCCTCGACGGCCAGGGGCAGCAGGCACCGCTCCACGCCGTGCAGGTGCCGGGCGATCTGGCCGACGCTCAGCCCGAGCAGATCGGCGAGATCGTGCCGGGTCAGCGGCGCCTCCGCCACGCACAGCAGGGTCGCGATGCGCTCGGGGACCGGGTCGGACGACGACAGCCAGTCCGCGAGGTGGCGGTGTGCGTCGTCGCTCTTGGCCTCGGCGTGCGGGCTGGGCGTCAGCGGTACGACGCTCACCAGGGAGGTGGCCAGCGCGTGGTGCCGTGGTACCGCGGCCCGGAAGTCGGGCAGGCTCCGGGTCGCGACGACGACATGGGCGTGGCGGCCGGAGAGGTGCACCGGAAGGAGTTGGCTGATCCCGTCCGTGCCCAGTTGCTCGTCGAGCGCGTCGACCAGGAGGACGGCCGGACGCTCCGCGGTGCCCAGAGCGGTGAACTCGCTCCACAATCTCGTGAACTGGGCGGGGCGTTCCTCGGGCGCGGCGATCACCTCGTTCGACGGCAGGGCGTCGATGAGTTGGCCGACGACGGCTTCCAGGAAGTCCTGCGCGCGGTTCGCGAAGCGGTCCACCACGTAGAACACGGCGGTGGGGCAGCCCTGGGCGCGGAGCCGCCGGTACAGCTCGACCATGAAGGCCGTCTTGCCGGCGAAGGCGGGCGCTTCGATCACGTGGTAGGCGCCTGGGCCGTGTACGGCGTCGAGCAGGGCGCGCAGGTCCTGTTCCCGGTCGAGAACCACGGAGTGGTACCTCTCGAAGGCGCCGCGTGTCGCCCCGTAGCGGTCGTGGAGGGTGTTCTCCGTGAAGGGCGGCCTGTCGTCGACCGCGTCGCGAACGGCCCGCTCCCCGTCCTCGACCGATGCCTGGGCGGGTTCCGCGGGCCCGCGGCCAGTGAGGGGGTCGAGGGCCTCGACCAGCCAGGAATGCCGTCCGCGCCACAGCTCGCGACCGAGGTGCCGGGCGACTTCCGGGCGCACCACGCCGTGATCCTCGAGGGCGCAGGCGCGGCAGGCGTCCACGAACGCTTCGAGGACCACCGGCCTGGGCGGCAGTACGAAGTTGCCGTTCAGCAAGATGCTGATGCCCGCCCGGCTCAGTTTCCCGCGGAGCGTCGCGGCGGCGGTCCGGTTGTGCGCCAACAGCCGTGTGTACGACGGCCTCCCCGCCGCGTCGCGCAGCTGGGCCAGCCAGTCCGCGAACCTCTGCTGAGGCGTCACCACCGCCTTGGGCACGCCGCTCCCCTCGCCGTTGCCGCGCGGGGGTTCGGAACCGTTCGGAACGGTCGCCCCGAAACCCCGCGCCGACCAGGGAGTTCGGCCCCGTGGTTCGGGTCTGTTCCGGAAACCCGTCCACACCCGCCGTTGTTGCTTGGCTTCCTTCCCACAGGCCTGTCCACACCGCAACTTCGAGGTACGGAGGACGCCATGTCCCACACCCCACGCCGGGAGTCGAACGCAAAGAAGGCGAAGACCGCGATCCGTCTGGTCGTCGGCGGGATCATCTCCGGTGCGACCCGGGCGCTGATCGACTGGCTGACAGGCCGATAGGCACCGTATCGCTCACGCGGCGGTCTCGTGGAGCGATTCCTGTACATCCGGGGCGCCTTCGGGCGCCCCGGCCTCAGGAGCCCTCCGGCAGACCGGCCAGGCGTTCGTACTGCTCCCGGGTGAGGCGCACGGCGTTCGCCCCGAGGTTCTCCTCCAGGTGGGCGACGCTCGTCGTGCCCGGGATCGGGACGATCACCGGGGAGTGGGCGAGGAGCCAGGCCAGGACGACCTGCGTCGGCGTCGCGTCGACCTCCTTCGCCACCGCGGCGATCTCCTCCCTCGCCCCCGACCGCCCCGCCGCCACCGGCCGCCACGGCAGGAACGCGACGCCCGCCGCCTCGCAGGCCCTGAGCACGGGCTCGTGCTCACGGTCGAGGAGGTTGTAGCGGTTCTGGACACTCGCGATGTCCACGACGGCCCGGGCCTGCGCCAGCTCGGCGGCCGTCACCTCGGACAGCCCGATCCGGCCCAGCTTGCCCTCGTCCCGCAGATCACGGAGGGCACCGAGCTGCTCGGGGAGGGGAACCCCCGGGTCGAGACGGTGGAGCTGCAGCAACTCGATCCGCTCCAGCCGGAGCCGCCCCAGCGCCTCGTCGACCTGGGCACGGAGGTCGGCGGGCTCGCCGGCGTGCCGCCAGCCCTCTCCCGTGGTGGTGTGGCGGATGCCGACCTTCGTCGCGATCACCAGCCCGTCCGGGTACGGGTACAGGGCCTCCGCGAGGAGATCCTCGTTCGCTCCCCAGCCGTACATGTGGGCCGTGTCGATCAGCGTGACGCCGAGTTCTACGGCGCGGCGGGCGAGCGCGAGGTGGGCGGTGCGGGCCTCGTCGGTGTCGGGGCGCAGATGCATGGCCCCGAATCCGAGCCGCCGTACCTCCAGGTCGCCGCCGATACGGAAAGTCGTCGCCGTCATCCGCTGTCTCCCCCTCTGGTGGACTTGGCCTCGTGACGATCCTGCCGCACCGCCTGCTGAAGGCGCTCGAGCATTTTCAACGCCGCTCACCCCTGGGACCACAACGCCCACTACCACCCATGGCCCCTGCGGCAGTTGCCCCGCCGGTTCGGCACCGCCCTCGACGTCGGCTGCGGTGCCGGGGAGCTTGCCCGGTTGCTGGCGGTGAGGGCGGAGGAGGGGGTGGTCGCCCCCGGTGGAACCCTCGTGGTGGTCGGGCCGGCCCGGGACGCTGGGCACGGGGCGGACCAGGACCCCGGCGAGTTCATCAAGTGGATCGCGAAGGTGACCGGCTACCGGCGCAAGGTCAGGTAGCCGTCGCCAGCGCGGCGCGCAGGTGGCCGCCCGACGCCTCCAGGAGACGGGCGGCCGTGGGCCCGTCCACGTCTGCCAGCAGCACCAGGATCGCCGCCTTCACCTCACCGTCGGCCGCCGTCAGGGCCCGCTCGATGTCGGCGTCGTCCGCTCCCGTGGCCAGGGCGACGATACGGCGGGACCGGGCCCGCAGCTTGTCGTTGGAGGCGCGGACGTCGACCATCAGGTTCCCGTACGTCTTGCCCAGACGGATCATCGTGATCGTCGACAGCATGTTGAGAACCAGCTTCTGAGCCGTGCCCGCCTTCAGCCGCGTCGAGCCGGTCAGCAACTCCGGCCCCACGACGACCTCGATGCCGTGCTCGGCCGCCGCCGCCAGCGCGCTACCCGCATTGCAGGCCAGACCGATCGTCAACGCGCCCAGCGCACGGGCGTGTTCGACCGCCCCGATCGCGTACGGCGTCCGCCCGGAGGCCGAGATGCCGACCACCGTGTCGGCAGGGCCGAGCACGAGGGCGTCCAGGTCGGCCCGGGCCAGCTCCTCGGAGTCCTCGGCACCCTCCACCGACGTCAACATCGCCTCCGGGCCACCCGCGATGAGCCCGATGACCTGGGAGGGGGCGGTGTTGAAGGTGGGCGGGCACTCGGACGCGTCGAGCACGCCGAGGCGACCGGCCGTACCGGCGCCGGCGTAGACGAGGCGCCCGCCCCGCGCCATCCGGTCGGCGGTCGCGTCGATGGCGGCGGCGATCTGGGGGAGACGAGAGGCGACGGCGGCGGCGACGGACGCGTCCTCGCCGTTCATGAGCCGGGCGATGTCGAGGGTGGGAAGCTGGTCGATCTCGGCGAGCTCGGGGCGGAAGGCTTCGGTGGTGAGGGTCTCCAACTCGGCGCGGAGATCACGGGCGTTGGATGCAGAAGTCATGAGGGGGGGCGGCTCTTTCCGGTTTCCGGTGTGCTGTCCGAACGCGACCCGCCAAGTCCCACGAACAGTCGGGCTTGCGGTCCTATCTGCGATGGCGATGCGCCAGCGCCTCATAAGACGCCGACAACGCAGGCGCCGCCGTGTCGTACGTCCGCTGTGCCACCCCCACGAACAGGCAGTCCACCACAAGAAGCTGACTGGTCCGGGACGACATCGCCGCGGGACGCAACTCGCTCTCCCGCGCCGTCGACGTCGTAAGGATGTGGTCGGCGTACTGAGTGACGGCCCCGTCCGGCCGCCCGGTGATCGCAACCGTCGTCGCCCCGCGCTCGAACGCGACCCGCAACGGCTCGATCACATCACCGGTGGACCCGGAGTGCGTGATGGCGATCGCGACGTCACCCGCCCGCAACTGCACCGCGTTCGTCACGGCGAGATGCGGATCGCTGTGCGCGTGGGCTATCAGCCCTATCCGCAGCAGCTTCTGGGTCAGATCCTGAGCGACCAGCCCGCTCGCGCCGACGCCGTACACGTCGATGCGGCGGGCCGCGGCGACAGCGGACACGGCCGCTCCCAGCTGGGCCGTGTCGAGGCCGGCGGCGGTGTCGGCGAGGGTCTGCTGCTCGTCGTGGGCGAGCTTGGCGACGACGTCCGCGATGGGGTCGTCCACCGCGATGTCGGTCGTTATGGCGGGGGCGCGGCCCGACTGCTGCTGGGCGGCGAGGCCGGCGAGGGCGAGGCGCAGGTCGCGGTAGCCGGGGTAGCCGAGGAGGCGGGCGGTGCGGACGACGGTGGCCTCGCTGGTGCCGGTGAGTTCGGCGAGGCCGGTGACCGTGAGGGCCGCGCAGCCCGCCGGGTCGTTCGCGACGGCCTCGGCGACGCGCTGCATGGAGCGGGTCATCGACGGGGCGAGCGTACGCACCTTGGCGGCGAGGGCGGCGGGTGCCGGGGCTGCCCCCGTCGCGCCGCCCGCGCGGCCGAAAGTTTCCTTCACTTCACGGGTCACCCTTGAAAGGTATTTTCAACACCGAGTCGTGGTCAAGAGTGCGCACAATGGGTGCATGGAACCCATCAGTCCGCTGGAGCAGGCGCTGCACACCGCCCGCGCCCTCGTGCTCGCCGACCTGGTCGCGGACGCGGCCGCCGAGGCGGACGTCGTCTCGCTGGTCGAGGAGTCCGTCGCACAGCGGCGCTGGTGGGTGGAGCAGTGGCCGGACGGCGTGGACTACGTGGCCGGGCTGGTCGCCCAGGATGTACAGGACGCGCTGCTGGACCGGTACGGTCGCTGGCCGCTGTGCCCGGTGTGCGGCTCCGGCGATCCGCACGCGCTGGAGGTCGAGCCGGAGCTGGGGCCCGATCCGCACTGGGTGTGCCACCAGGCGGGCGTGAAGGTCGCGGCGGTGGGAGCGCTGGGCTCGGCCGGCCCGGGCGGGACGCCGCCCCTGTCAGGGAGCGCGTGACGCCGTGGCGATCTACATCGACCCCCCGACCTGGCCGGGGCACGGGCGGATGTGGTCGCACCTCGTGAGTGACGTGTCGTTCGACGAACTGCACACGTTCGCCGACGAGTTGGGCGTACCGCGAAAGGCTTTCGAGCGGGATCACTACGACATCCCGTCCCATCGGTACGCCGACGTGGTGCGGGCCGGGGCGGTGGAGGTCAGCAGCCGTGAGGTGGTGCGGTTGTTGCAGGGGGCGGGGTTGCGGAGGCCGAAGGGGCGGGCGAACGGCTAGCGCCCCCTCGGCCTCGGGTGTTGCGGCTCAGGTGGTGCGGCTCGCGGCCGGGCGGGAAGTGACTGTCAGGGCCTAGGCGAACTGGCCGGGCTGGTAGCCGCCGGCGGGCTGCTGGATGATCACGTTCATCCGGTTGAAGGCGTTGATGAGGCCGATCAGGAACACCAGGGCGGCGAGCTGCTCCTCGTCGTAGTGCTTGGCGGCGTTCTCCCAGACCTCGTCCGAGACGCCGCCGGCCGCGTCCGCGATCCGGGTGCCCTCCTCCGCCAGCTCCAGGGCGGCGCGCTCGGCCTCGGTGAAGCAGGTGGCCTCCCGCCACGCGGCGACCAGGTTGAGGCGCAGCCAGTCCTCGCCGGCGGCGACGGCGTCCTTGCTGTGCATGTCGGTGCAGAAGCCGCAGCCGTTGATCTGGCTGGCGCGGAGGGTCACCAGGTGCTGGGTCATGACGGGCAGCGGCGAGTCGTGCACCACCTTGCTGGCCGAGGTGATGTGCTTGATGACCTTGCCGGCGGACGGGATCTCGAAGACGTTCAAACGGGCGCCCATGGTGAACTCCTTGGCCGTTGTCGTTGGTTACACAGCTATGACGGAACGGCTCGGCGGGATGTGACATGGGCGGATGTGAGCTGGGTCACCTCATGGGTGTCGCCGTCACCCTTGGCCGTGGTCGGTTCGGCGGGTGGGGTACCAGGTGTCCCCGGCCGGCCGGGGCGGGTCCGACAGGTTCCAGCTCCAGGAGAGCGTCGGCGTGATGCGCAGGTAGTGGCCGGGGCCCACCATGCCGACGCGCTCCACGGGGCCGTCCGCGACGCCGTACACGCGGATGCCGCGGGCGACGAACGGCTCGAGGGAGACCAGGTCGTCCACGACGAAGGCCACCTTGTCGCGGCCGTGCGCGACATTGCGGAACTTGCGCGTGCCGAGCACCTCCGCGCGCGGGCCGCCGACCCAGAAGTGGGTCCCGTCGAACTCCAGGGCCACCGGGACGACGTCGGGCTGCTCGTCCGCGCAGAGGCTGGCGAGGCGGGCGAGCGGGTTCGTGGTGAGGTAGGCGATCTCCTCGTCGGTGAACGACATGGCCTCAGGCTAGGCCGCGGGCCGCCGTCCCCCGCGGACGTAGAGCTGGAGCGTCCCCTCCATGTCGGACTCCTCGTGCACCGCCCGCACATACCCGGCTCGCGTGGCCACGCCCTGTGACGGGAGGTTGTCGGCCTCGACGGTGGCGCGGAGGAGCCGTACGTCGTCCCTGGCCAGGGCCCACTCCGACAGCGCGCTCAGCGCCTCGCTCGCGTAGCCGCGGCCGCGGGCGCCCTCCACCAGGTCGTAGCCGACCTCCGCCCGGCCCTCCTCGTCGGGGGCGCCGTGGAAGCCCATGCCGCCGACCGCGAGGCCGTCCTCCTTCCGTACGAGGACGAACAGGCCGAACTCGGGGCGGTGCACACCCGCCTCGCGGGCCTTCAGCACCATCCCGGCCGCCTCCCTCGTCCCCTCGAAGGGACCGCCCACGATCCAGGTGAACCCGCCGTCGCCGCCCGCGCTCAGATCGGCGGCGGCCGCGGGGTGGACGCCCTGGAGGGTGAGGCGGTCGGCGGGGATGACGAGGTTGTTGCGCCAGCGCCACTCGGTGACCGGCTCCCGGCCGGGCAGGTCGCCGCGGCCGGTGGCCCAGAGCAGGGTGCGCCAGTGGTCGGGGCCGGGGCGGGGCTGGACGTGCGGGAAGATCCGGGTCAGGACGAACTCGGGGAGTTCGGCGGGCGGTTCGTACGCCACCCCGAATCCCTCGGCGATGTCATGCGTGTGCAGCAGCACCTCGGCGACCCCCATCGCGGCGAAGCCCTCGCGGTTCGCGCTGCGGAAGGGGTACGGGTGGAAGGCGCGCACCTCGGGGGGTGTGGTGCGGACGGTGGCCGTGAGGAGGGCGCCGGTCGTCTCGATGACGTGGATCAGGCCGTTGTTGTCGGTGCCGTCGTCCAGGGTGATCTCGAACGGGACGTAGTCGTCCCGCGCACGTCCGGCCAGGTTGGCGGCGTAGGCGATGAGGTCCTCGGCGATATGGAACGCGGTGGCGTGGCAGTCCCACTCCAGCCGCCCGGCCCTGACGGCTGTCCAGTCCCGGTCCGCCACCGTTCGCAGCAGCGCTACGCAGCTTGCGACGGCCTGTTGTACGCGTTCCCCGCTTATGTCTCGCATGCTGAGCAGGCTACGGCGACGGGTTGGTCAGGGCGACAGCATTTCCAGCTCGGAGGAGAGGTTGTAGCGGGCGGTGGCCTCCCACTTCTCCCGCCCGTACGGCGTGCTGAACAGGCTTGGCAGGGCGAGGAGTTGCCGCAGGATCGCGGCGCGGCCCTCGCGGAAGGCGTCGTTCGGGACGAAGTGGTACTCCTCGCGGACGGCGGCCGTGTAGGCGGCGTACGCGGAGGGCGGCGCGGCGAGGATCGCGAGGTCGGCATCGCAGAGGACCTGGCCGTCGTGGTCGTCGGGGGCCGGGGCGTGACTGGTGGTGAGGCGGACCAGACGGGCCACCTCGGCGGTCCGCTCCGCGGATACGCCGGCCTCGGGCAGGGCGCGCTCGGCCAGGCGGGCCGAGCGCTCCTCGTTCTCCGAGCGGTCGGGGAGGTAGACCGCGTCGTGGAACCAGGCGGCGAGCCGTACGACGTCCGGGTCGCCGGCGTGCCCGGCCAGCTCGTCGATGTGGTCCAGGACCGCGGTGAGGTGGGTGAGCGTGTGGTAGCGGCGCTGCGGTTCCTGCCAGCGGGTGAGCAGGTTGTCGGCGTACGGGACCGGGTCGGGGGTGGTGGCGGGGGAGCGGGCGGCGTTCAGGGCTTGGGCGAAGCGGGTGCGCAGGGCGGGGAGATCGGCCATGGCGTCATTCTCGCGGGTAGGGGTGAGTTTCCGGCGGTGCGGTAGTGCCGGCCCATGAGGGTCGCGGGGCCGGATCGCTGTACGGCCCCGCCGCGCGGGCGGGCGCCCCCGCTCCGCACCCCCGCTCCGGCCCGCGTTTCCTCACTGTGCTCGCAGCGGAGCGCCTAGCGTGGAGGTCATGACTTCTGCTGACGTGCACGACGTACGGGATCCCGAGCTGCCGGGGCGGTTGCTGGTGGTCGAGCGGGATGCGCTGGTTCCGCTGTTGCGGGCGAGGCCGGAGGCGGACTTCGCCCTGCCGACGGCCGCGTGTCCGGGGTGGTCGGTGCGGGATGTGCTGGCGCACTGTTCGGCCGCGTTGATGCGGGTGGTGGAGAACCGGTTCGAGGAGGGCGTGTTCTCGCCCGAGTCCAACGACCGGGACATCGCCGAGCGCGCCGACTGGACCGCGGCGCAGGTCGTCGACGAGTTGGAGCGCGGGATGACCGAGGCGGGGCCGGTGATCGCCAAGGCGGGCGGGGCGCTGGACGGCATCGCGCTGGGGGAGTGGGTGCACGCCGGGGACGTACGGGAGGTGCTCGGTGAGCCGGGGGCGTATGCGGGTGCCGGGCTCCCCGACGCGCTCCGCCTGCTCGCCTGGCTCACCCGGGAACGGCGCCATACCCCCCTCCACGCCGACCTCGACGACGTCGACGAGCCGCTCCGCCTGGGCGACCCGACGGCTCCGCGGCCCCCGGCGCGCTATATCGGGGACGCCGCCACGCTCGTACGGCTTTGTGCGGGGCGGCCGGTGGAGGGGGCGGCGTATGAGCTGGCGGGGGCGGAGGCGGGTGAGCTGAACGTCTTCGGGTGACCGGCGGGTCGGTGCGGGGTGAGGGGTTGAGCGGATCTCCGGTGGGGCAGGCGTACCCTGGATTGGACTAGACCTGTAGTCGTTTTCAGTGGTCGTCGCCGTCGAATGCCGAGGAATGGGGTCCCATGAGCAAGCGTGCAGTCCTGGAGGTGATCGCCCTCGGTGTCGAGGACGCGGTCGCCGCCCAGGCCGGGGGTGCGGACCGGCTCGAACTGGTCACCGACATGGCGGCCGACGGGCTCACCCCGCCGGTCGAGACCTTCGCCGGGATCCGTGCCGCCGTCGACATCGATCTGCGCGTGATGCTGAGGCTGGCGGACGGGTTCGCGGTGGGGGACGTCGAGCGGGTGGTGCGGGCGGCGCGGGATCTGCGGGACGTGGGGGCCGAGGAGTTCGTGCTCGGGTTCCTCGATGCTGCGGGAGGGGTGGACGTCGAGGCCGTCGAGCGGGTGGTGGGGGAGCTGGACGGGTGCCGGTGGACCTTCCATCGCGCCATCGACCGGGCTGCCGACCGGGATGCGCTGCGGAAGCAGTTGGACGGGATGCCGGGGCTGGACACGTATCTCACGGCCGGGTCGGGGGACGGGGTTGACGACGGGCTCTCCACGCTGCTGGCGGAGGCGGCGCGGGGTGGGGAGCCGGGATATGAGCAGCGGATCCTGGTGGGGGGCGGGCTGCGGCTCGACCATGTGCCGACGCTGGTGAGCGCCGGCATCGACGCCTTCCACATCGGCGGGGCGGCGCGGCCGGAGGGGTGGGGCGGGCCGGTGTCCGTTGCCGCGGTGGCCGAGTGGCGGGCTGTGCTGGACGGGGTTTCGTAGGCACCCGGTGTGGGGCTGGCGGGGGTGGGTCGCGCAGCCCGGCGCTGACGGGGTGCCGCCCTTCTGTGGGACGGGCGCCGCCCCAGCGGCACGACGGCCCGCAGCTACGCGGGCCGGGCGGCAGATCGCCTGCGACTCGCAGCGGACGTCAGCAGCGACGCCTTAGGTGCGCGGGGCTGTGTCGATGTGCGGCTCCGCCGCGTGGGCGCGACCAGCCACCGACCGCCCGCAGTCCGCCACGAGACCTCACCACGCCCGAGCCGACCGCCCCGTCACGCCAGTTGCGTCGGCAGTGGCGCCCCATGCACCACGATCAACCCCGACACCGCCCGCGTGAGGGTGACATACAGCCGCCGCAACCCCGTCCGCTCGTCCGGCTCGCCGTCCACCACTGCCTGGGGCTCGTCCAGGACGACGTAGTCGTACTCGAGGCCCTTGGCGAGGGACGCCGGGACCAGGGTGAGGCGGGTTTCCCGGGTGGTCTCCTCGCCCGGGGCCAGGTAGGGGATCCCCGCCTCGGTCAGGGCCTCCGCGAGGGCCGGGATTCGGGCGTCCGCGGCGATCAGGCTGATCGAGCCCTCGTTGCGGAGCAACTCGTCGCAGGCGGCGACCACTTCCGGGTCCGACGGATCCGACGGCGCGGGGCGGACCTCGAAGAACCCCGGATTCTCGCGGATCGACGCCACCGGCGTCAGACCCGGCGCGATGGAAGGGAGGAGGCGGGAGGCGTACGTGATGACGTCCGTCGGGACGCGGAAGCCGGCCGTCAGCTCCTCGATGACCCCCTCCGACTTGCCGAGGTGGGCCAGCGCCTCGTCCCAACTGCGCGTCGCCCAGGGAGTCGTCCCCTGCGCCAGATCCCCGAGGACCGTCGCCGAACCGGTCGTGCAGCGGCGGCCCACCGCCCGATACTGCATGGGGGAGAGGTCCTGCGCCTCGTCGAGGACGACATGCCCCAGGGAGGGCGTCCGCGCGACAAGGTCGTTCGCCTCGTCGATCAGCACGGCATCCGCGGCCGACCACTTGGCCGACTTCACGCTGCGCGCCGGCTTCGCCCAGAGAATCGTCTTCTGCTCGTCCTCGCTCAGCACACCCTCCGCGTGCACGGCGAGGAAGTCCGCGTCCGAGAGCAGTCGCAGGACGAGTCTCGCCGGGTCGACAGGCGGCCAGATCGCCTTGACCGCCGCCTTCACCGCGCTGTTGCGGGCCACCGCGTCCTGCACCCGGTCGTCCGGCGCCTCGCCCGACCGCTCCATCTGGACGAGGACGGCATGCGCGATGCGCTGCGGAAGGGCCTCGCGGGCGGCGCCGTAGCGGATGCCACGGGCGAGCAACTCGCCCACGATCTCCTCGACTTCGTACGCCGGGACGCGCCACCTTCGCGACCCGCGCACGACGACGACCGCCTCGGTCGGCATGGTCACGTGCGCGTACACGGCCCGCCGCAGCACCTCCGCCAGCCTCGCGTCACCCTTGATCACCGCGGCCGCCGCGTCGTCCGTGCCGCGCACCTCGACGTGGGCGACGAGGTCGTCCACCGTCGCCTGCCGGACCGTCAACTCGCCCAGCGCCGGCAGGACCTGCTCGATGTAGTGCAGGAAGGACTTGTTCGGCCCGATGACGAGCGTGCCGGTACGGGCGAGCCGCTCGCGATGGGCGTAGAGGAGATACGCGACCCGGTGCAGACCCACCGCCGTCTTCCCGGTGCCCGGGCCACCCTGTACGCAGACCGTCCCGCCGAGCCCCGACCGTACGATCTCGTCCTGCTCCGGCTGGATCGTCGCCACGATGTCGCGCATCGGGCCGACGCGCGGGCGTTCGATCTCCTGCTGGAGCAGCTTGCTCGTCCGGGCCGCCTCCGCGGGGTCGGAGAGGTGCTCGTCCTCGTACGCCGTGAGGTCACCGCCCGTGTAACCGAAGCGGCGGCGCAGCGCGATGTCCATCGGGTCCTTCTTGGACGCCCGGTAGAAGGGCTGGGACACCGGTGCACGCCAGTCGATGACCATGGGGTCGCCCTCGGCGTCGTGCACATGCCGACGCCCGATGTAGAAGCGCTCGCCCTCCGCGCCCTCCGCCTCCTCGGCGCCGGGGGCGTGCAGATAGTCGAGCCGGCCGAAGAACAGCGGGGTGTCGCTGAGGTCGGCCAGCGCCTTGATGCGCTCGTCCATCTGGCGGGCGAGGACTTCGGCGTTCACCCAGTTCGCGGTGACGTCGCTGATGTCGAGGGACTCGACGTCCTCGCGCATGGCACGCAGGGCGGAGCGGGAGGAGGCGAGGTGGGACCGCTCCCGGGTGAGCGGGTCGAGCGAGTCGGGGGAGTCGAGGGCGTCGTCGACGGGCGTGGACAAGGGGGTGCCTCCGGAGGGACCTACAGGTGGGTGACAGGCAGGTGATCGAGAGAGCCGACCGGTTTCCGTCCGGACGGCGGCACTCCGCGGGGGAGGCAGGCAAGAGCGGAGATTTTAGGTGAGCGGGGGTGGCGAACGCCAACGAATATTCACCCCCGGGTTCACCCCGTGTTCAG
Source organism: Streptomyces sp. V4I8 (assembly GCF_041261225.1). Lineage (GTDB taxonomy): Bacteria > Actinomycetota > Actinomycetes > Streptomycetales > Streptomycetaceae > Streptomyces. The sequence goes on along the minus strand of NZ_JBGCCN010000001.1, from coordinate 4,779,090 downwards.
CCCCTACATCTGGCGCCTTCCATCCCCTAGGGGACGCGGCCCTCCTCCCTGGGGGTATGCGCTCCGTCCGGAGATGTACGCGGGCAGTAGGCGGCTTCGGCCCGTAGACCGATGCCCGCTTTATGTCCGCGAACGCATCATGGAGACATGAGCGCAGCAACCATCCACCCAGCCCCTGTGGGCCCCCGCGGAGCGACCGCGCTCCAGGGGAACCACCGTCATCGCCTCGGTGAAGCCCTGCGTGCCGTCAAGGTGTTCGCAGGTGCGGCCTTCGACGTGATCATCCTCGGTGAGTACGGCGAGGAGGCGGGCGTCCGCCACAAGTGACGCCTAGGGTCACCGCGTGACCCGCCGATCACACTCCGCAACCCCCTATGTTCTTCTCGTCCTTCCCGCCGTTTCCGTCCTCTCGCTGACGGCCTTCACGGCCCTCTGCCTCCATCAGCGCATCCCTATGGCCGACGCGCTGGTCTACCGGGCGGAAGGCGAAGCCGTCCTCCGCGGTGGCGGCCACCTCTATGACTTCACCGTCACCGAATGGCAGCTCCCCGCGACCTATCCGCCCTTCGCGGCCCTCCTCTTCGTCCCGGCGGCTCTGATCCCCGTGACGGCCGCCCTCAAGTCGACCTTCCTGGCGGGCAACGCGCTCCTGCTCGCCGTACTCGTCCACTTGTCGGCCCGCCTCGCGCACCTGACCCCGCGTCTCCCGGCCTTCTGCGCCGCCACGGCCCTCGCCCTCTGGTTCGAACCGGTCTTCCAGACCCTCCTCTTCGGCCAGATCAACCTCGCCCTGGTCTGCCTGGTCCTGTGGGACCTCACCCGGCCCTCGGGCGCCCGCTGGAAAGGTGCCGCGGTCGGCGTCGCGGCCGGGATCAAGCTGACGCCGGCGCTCTTCATCGCGTATCTGCTGGTGCGCGGCCGGCACCGGGAGGCGGGCACGGCCGCGGCGGCGTTCGCGGGGACGGTCGGGCTCGGCGCCCTCGTGCTCCCCTCCGCGAGCCTCGACTTCTGGACCCGCCGCCTCTACGAGACGGAACGCGTGGGCAAGGCGTGGATCGTCGACAACCAGTCCCTGCAGGGGACGGTCGCCCGGGCCCTGGGCGACCCGGTACCGGGCGCGGCATGGATGCTTCCGGCCGCCCTGACCGCGATCACCGGTCTGTGGCTCGCGGCGCGGGCCGCCGAGGAGCGCCACGCCGTCCTCCTGACGGCGTTCACCGCGCTGCTCGTTTCGCCGATCAGCTGGTCGCACCACTGGGTGTGGTGCGTCCCGCTGATCGCCGTACTCCTGGGGGAGGGCCGTACACGACTCGCGTACGCGGTGGTCGCGGTCTTCGCGGCCCGCACGATGTGGCTGCTCCCGCACGCGGGCGACCTGGATCTCCGACTGCCGTGGTGGCAGCAGCCCTTGGCGTCGCCGTACGCGCTCCTGATCCTCGCCCTCCTGGTCGCCTACTGCTCCGTGAGGATCTCGTCCGCGTCCACGATCCGGTACGCGTACCCCTGTTCCGCGAGGAAGCGCTGGCGGTGGGCGGCGAAGTCCTGGTCGAGCGTGTCGCGGGCGACGACCGAGTAGAAGTGGGCCTGGTGGCCGTCGGCCTTCGGCCGCAGGACGCGCCCCAGCCGCTGGGCCTCCTCCTGGCGGGAGCCGAAGGTGCCCGAGACCTGGATGGCGACCGTGGCCTCCGGGAGGTCGATCGAGAAGTTGGCGACCTTGGACACGACGAGGACGCTGATCTCGCCCTCCCGGAACGCGTCGAAGAGCTTCTCGCGCTGGGCGTTGGAGGTCTCGCCCTTGATGACCGGGGCGTTCAGATGCTCGCCCAGTTCGTCGAGCTGGTCGATGTACTGGCCGATGACCAGGATCTGCTGCCCGGCGAAACGGCGGACCAGGGCCTCCGTGACCTTCCGCTTGGTGGCGGTCGTCGCGCAGAAGCGGTACTTCTCCTCCTGCTCGGCGGTGGCGTACGCGAGCCGCTCGGAGTCGGTGAGGTTGACGCGGACCTCCACGCAGTCGGCGGGCGCGATGTAGCCCTGCGCCTCGATCTCCTTCCACGGCGCGTCGAAGCGCTTGGGGCCGATGAGGGAGAAGACGTCGGACTCACGCCCGTCCTCCCGCACCAGGGTCGCGGTCAGCCCCAGCCGGCGCCGGGCCTGGAGGTCGGCCGTGAACTTGAAGACCGGCGCGGGCAGCAGGTGCACCTCGTCGTAGAGGATGAGCCCCCAGTCGCGGGAGTCGAAGAGCTCCAGGTGCGGATAGACACCCTTCCGCCTGGTGGTGAGCACCTGATACGTGGCGATGGTGACGGGCCGGATCTCCTTCTTCGTCCCGCTGTACTCGCCGATCTCCTCCTCGGTGAGCGACGTCCGCTTGACCAGCTCGTGCTTCCACTGCCGGGCGGAGACGGTGTTCGTGACGAGGATGAGGGTGGTCGACTTCGCCTGGGCCATCGACCCGGCGCCGACGAGGGTCTTCCCGGCGCCGCAGGGCAGCACCACGACCCCGCTCCCGCCGTGCCAGAAGTTCTCCACCGCCTGCTTCTGGTACGGCCGCAGCGCCCAGCCGTCCTCGCGCAGCTCGATCGGGTGCGCCTCGCCGTCGACGTAACCGGCGAGGTCCTCGGCCGGCCAGCCCAGCTTCAGCAGCGTCTGCTTGATCTGGCCGCGCTCGGAGGGGTGCACGGCGACGGTGTCGGGGTCGAGGCGGGCGCCGACGAGCGGTGCGATGCGCTTGGAGCGGAGCACCTCCTCCAGGACCGGGCGGTCGGTGGTGGTGAGGACGAGGCCGTGCGCCGGGTGCTTGCTCAGCGTCAGCCGGCCGTACCGGTCCATCGTGTCGGCGATGTCGACGAGCAGCGCGTGCGGCACGGGGTAGCGGCTGTACGTCACCAGCGCGTCCACGACCTGCTCGGCGTCGTGCCCGGCCGCGCGCGCGTTCCACAGGCCGAGCGGCGTCACCCGGTAGGTGTGGATGTGCTCGGGCGCCCGCTCCAGTTCCGCGAACGCCGCGATCGCCCGACGGCACGCGTCGGCCTGCTCGTGATCGACTTCCAGGAGCAGGGTCTTGTCCGACTGGACGATCAGTGGTCCGTTCACGTGCGTGAGTCCTTCCGCTCGACCACCCGACCAAACGTCCAGTGTGCCTGATCGATTCCTGATCGATTCCGGAGTCCTACAGGATGTCTTTTCATTCCTGTGAGTGGCGTGGTTTCACCTGGACGGCGCAGGCTGCGAAGAATGCGACCGTGCAGGCCATCTCTCGTGACCCGTCCCCGACCACGACCACCCCCCTCGGGTACGCCCTGTTCGCCACCCGCTGGCTGCAGGCCCCGCTGTACTTCGGTCTCGTCGCCGCCCAGGGGGTGTACGTCTACAAGTTCTTCAACGAACTGTGGACCTTAGTGCTCCGCTGTGTGACCGGGCGGGCGACCGAGACGTACGTCATGCTCGCCGTGCTCAAGCTGGTCGACGTCGTGATGATCGCCAACCTGCTGATCATGGTGATCGTCGGCGGCTATGAGACGTTCGTCTCGCGCATCGGCCTCCAGGGCCACCGCGACCAGCCGGAATGGCTCTCGCACGTGAACTCCAACGTGCTGAAGGTCAAGCTCGCCACCGCCATCGTGGGCATCTCCTCCGTCCATCTGCTCCAGATGTTCGTGGACGTCCACCACACCTCGCGGCACGCGCTGCTGTGGGGCACGGTGATCCACATGGCGTTCATCGTGTCGGCGGCGATCCTGGCGTACATGTCGGGGCCGATGGCCGCGCAGAGCGAGCGCGCCTCTCACCAGGTCCACCAGGAGCCCGCCCCCGAGGCGGCACCCTCCCCGAAGGTCTTCGTCCCGGCCCAGGGCGGGTCACGCGACGACGACGCGCCCAGCGCCGAGCGGCGGCTGCGCGCCGCCGGGTTCCCGTCCCGGAAGCTGCTGGAGGACTTCGACTCCGACCACCCCCACTCCTTCGACCGCGAGACCGTGGCCCGGCTCGGCAAGCTGGACTTCGTCACCGCCCGCCGCAACGTGGTCTTCGTCGGCCCGCCCGGCACCGGCAAGACGCACCTCGCCGTCGGCCTCGGCGTACGGGCCTGCCAGGCCGGGCACTCGGTGCTGTTCGCGACCGCCGAGGAGTGGGCGGCCCGCCTGGCCGGCGCACGGGACGCCGGGCGCCTGGCCGAGGAACTGACCGCGCTCGACGACCACCCCGTGCTGATCGTCGACGAGGTCGGCTACACCCCCTTCGACGCGGGCGCCGCCGGCCTCTTCTTCCAACTGATCGCACACCGCTACGAACGCTCCTCCCTGATCGTCACCAGCGACCGCCCCCTCGGCCGCTGGGACGAGATCTTCGGCGGCCCCTCCGCCCTGGCGATGGTGGACCGCCTGGCCCACCACGCCGAGCTGGTACGGATCGACGGGGAGAGCTATCGGATGCGGCGGGCTACCTCAGCGTGGGCAGACTGACGTTGTTGACCAGGGGGCCCTCGATGGTGAGGCCCTCGGTGATCAGGGACTCCGAGCCGGCCGCCGGGAGGGGCAGGGGCAGGGCGGAGGGGGCCGCGGTGGCCTCGGGGGCGAGGGTGGCGACCAGCGCGGCCGCCGAGAGGACGGCGGTGACGGCGGCGGCGGAACGGGCGCGGGCGGCGCGCTTGGAACGCATGGGGGATTCGGGCCTTTCCGGTACGGAGGGCGGGCCGGCCCTGGGACGCGGGGCCGGCCCGAGGGTGCGCTGCGGTCGCGTCAGACCTGTGGGGTCTCGATGACCAGCCCGGCGATGTCGACGCCGACCGCTGAGGCCTGGGTGGTGAAGCCACCCATCATCAGGGCTGCGGCGGCCAGGACGGTGGCAAGGCGACGAGCTGTGCGCATGGGACAACTACCTCTCTGTTGCGCTCACTTGAGCGTGATCAGGACACCGGGTGGCTGCCCGGCGCCGCGCGACGAGATGCCAAAAGGCCGCAAAGGTCCCTCAGGAGTTGGAAAAGCCGGGCGTGGCGTGCATGAAACGCCGCGTGCACCCGAACGAGTGGGCCACAGGCCTGGACGTCAGATCGGGACGTCAGATCGGGACGTCAGATCGGGACGTCAGATCTGGTCGTCGGTCTGGTCGTCCGCCAGCTCCGCCACGCCCGTGATCCGGTGCAGCGGATACGTCCGCACCTCGTCCGCGGTGTGGTCGTACGCCGTCACGAACCCGCCCTCGACCCGTACCGGCGCGATCACCCGCTGAGTCGCGGCGCCCTCGGCGTTGACGTAGCCGATCCACAGCGCCTCGCCGGTCAGGACGGCGGCCTGCATGGTGGCGAGGGTCTCGGCGGAGGCGGTGCGGGGCAGTTCGCCGCCGGTCACCGCGGGGGCCGTCGCGCTGGGCTTGCGGGGGGTCGTGGAGGCGAGGTCGCCCGCGCGGATGGCGCGGATCGCGGCGGCCAGCAGGGTGGCGTCCGGCGTCGGCGGGCCGTCCGGGACCGGCTCGGGGGCCGTGCGCGGCGGGGTGCGGTGGGCGTCGGCGCGGGTGATCAGGACGTCGCCCTCCGCCGACTCGGCGGCCGGTGCGAAGCCCATCGAGCGCAGCCCCTCCAGCAGGGCGGCCGGGTCCGCCTGGGTGGCGAGCACCGTCGGTGCCAGGCGGCGCAGGCGCAGGCCGGCGGCCCGCTTGTCGGCGAGGATCTCGTTCAGTACGGCGTCGTCGTCGCAGCGGACGTACGCCGAGGCCGCGCCCACCCGCAGATGGCCGTGCTTACGGGCTACGTCGTCGATCAGGTACGCGAGCGGCTGCGGCACCGGCGTACGGGAGTGCTCGGCGAGGAAGGCGTGCAGGTCGGAGGCGCTGCGTCCGGCGTCGAGGGCGCGGCGTACGGAGCCGGGCGTGAAGCGGTACACCGTCGCGCCGCCCTTCGACTCGACGTCCGCGAGCACGCTCAGCATGTCGGCGAGCGGCCGTCGCAGCGGGCCGGGTGCCACGGCCGTCAGGTCGGCCTGGAGCAGGACGTGGTCCAGCGGCTCGGGGAGGAGGGGGGCGAGGAGCCGGGCGGCCGTGGCGGAGGCGGCGGCCTGCTCGGTGCGGGAGAGGGGCTCGGGCGGCGGCGTCGGGCGGTGGTGCACGGGGAGCTTGTCACCGGGCCCGACCGGCTCCTCGGCCGCAGGTTCCGGCAGCCGCGCCCCCAGCAGCGCCCGCCCGTGCGCGGACAGCGCGCCCCGCCCCGTCACCCCCAGCATCTCCGCCTCGCTCAGCGTCCACTGGGCGAGGCGCCCGCGCAGGTCGTCGTCCCGCTGGGGTCCCCGCAGCGGACGCTCCCAGCGCAGCCGGGCCAGGACCGACTCGGGGGACGGGGACGCACCCTCGGGCAGACCGGCGAGAAGCGTCAGTACCCGGTGCCGTACCTCCGGCGCCGCCGAGCGGTCCAGGCCGGGGCCCAGCGCCGACAACGTACGGTCCTTCGCGTCCCGTCCGCCGACCACGCCCGCCGTGCGCGTCGCCGTCAGCCACGCCTCCGCCAGCAGGGCCCAGCGCTGTGCGGCGGGCTGCTCCAGCCACTCGTCGTAGGCGGGGGTCGCCGCGTACCGTTCGTCGGCCTCGCCGTCGGAGGCCAGCAGTCCGGCGGCGTAGGCGAGCTCGACCCAGAAGGCGGCCAGGGGTTCGGACACGTCGAGGGCGACGGCGGTGCGCTTGAGGTCGCGCACACTCAGGCCGCCCGCCCGCAGCACGGCCGGACCGCCCTCGTGCCAGTCCTTCAGCAGCTCCTCGACGGTCGCCAGCGCGGTGTAGGCCTGACCGGCCGCGGTTCCGTCCACAACCTGTGGACGGTGCGTCGCGGCCGCCTCGACGGGCGGCGGCAACGGCTCGGTGGTGCGGTGCGCGCGGCCGGCCCGCAGGTGCAGGGCCACCTCACGGGGGAGTACGACCGTGCCGGGCGCCGTGGGGAGGAGCAGACCGCGGTCCAGCAGCCAGCGCAGACGGGCGGCCGGGTCCGCGGTGACCTGACCGTACGGCGGCCCCCAGACCAGGCGGGAGAGGACCTCCCGGGACTCCTCCGGGGCGTCGGCGAGCAGGGCCGCCATCCGCCGCCGGTCGCTGAACAGGGCGGAGAGCGACGACACGGCGGACACGGCGTCATGGGTCGAGGGCAGCCCGGCCGTCGTGACGATCTCCTGGATACGGCCCGGCGACATGCCCGCGGTGGCTTCCTGCACGGTCGGGCCGAGCCCGGTGGGGGACGGGTGCTGCGGCGAGGGGGCCAGCAGCTCACGTGCCGTACGCACCAGCCGCAGCCGGTCGTCGGCACCCCACACCAGGGCCTGCTCGCGCAGCGTCCCGAGGGCGTGCGGCAGCGCCCCGGCGACGGCCGGATCGCCCTCGTCGCCGGCCATCAGCGCGAGCAGTTCGTCGTACGTCGCCGGATCCGCCGCCACGGCCAGCGCCTCCGCCGTCTGCAACGCGCACCGGTCCAGCCGCTCCAGGGCCCGCACGACGGAGGCCCGGGTGCCGGCGCGGGTCGCCAGCTGGGTGAGGTCCGTGGGGACGGGGGTGATGAGGTCGGGGCGGCTGCGCAGGAGTACGGCCAGGGAGGCGTCGTCCCGCACGCGGAGCGCTTCCGCGAGGGAACGGGGCGGTGTAGCCGGGTCGCTCATCCTGCCCACGTTAGCGGGTGCGGGTCACCGGGGCCCCGCCCCCAGGCCCCCGGCCTCGCGAGAGGGGGCGACCGGTCCGACCCGGACCGCGCACCCTGTCCTGCGCTAACGTCGTCCCGACGGGGTTTCAGCACACCCACCCCGGAGGGGACTTCGTGGGGATCGAGAGCGACCAGGTCGTCTACGAGTATCTGAGCCGCGTCGGCGACGTGGCCCAGCAGCGGCAGTTGCCGTCGGGCACCCGCATGCGCCTGGTGAACGAGCTGCGGGGCGAGATCGACCGGCGCCGGGCCAAGGTCGCCGTCGACAGTCCGGCCGCCGTCCGCCGCATCATCGCCCGTCTCGGCACCCCGGACGAGGTCGTCGCGGCCGCCGGGGGCACCGCCGCTCCCGCACCCCAGGGGCCGGTCACCTCCGTGCCCGTGCAGCCGGACAGCGCGGAGCGCGACGAACGCCCCAAGGGCCTGCGCCGGATCGTGCCCCGCCCGCGTCCCGCCGAGGCCCCGACCACAGCCGACGACGCGCCCCCGCCGCCGCACCTCGCCAGCACCGCGGACCTCGGGGGCAGCGCGCTCCAGCCGGACTGGTGGCGGGTGGACAGCAGCTCGTTCGGGCCCGGTGAGGACGTCCCGGGATTCGTCGGCGGCGTCGAGATCCCGGAGATGCTCAGGCGCCCGCCCGCGCAGGCGGAGTCGCGGAAGAAGGCGCCCGCCGCGGAGCCCGAACCGGCCGCCGTGGAGCAGGCCGAGGACGCGGTGCCGGAAACCTCCCGTCGCCGCCGGCTCATCCGCCGCCCGACTCTCCCCTCCGGCCGCTGGAGCAACCCCCTCCTCCTGCTCGCCGCCGCCCTTCTCGTCGCCGGCGCGGTCCTCGGCCACCTCGTCGTCCTGCTCGTCGGCTGGCTCATCGCCTGGGGCTCCCGTCGGCTGAGCGACGCCGAGACGAAGTGGGCGGTCGTGATCCTGCCCGGCCTCTCCCTCACGGCCGGCGTCGTCTGGCTGTGGGGCCGCACCAACGGCCGCTGGGGCGACCCCATCGCCGAGGGCCATATGAACGCGGCGCTCAGCGAGACCTGGCCGTGGGTACTGCGCGGGGCGGCGGTGGCATCGGCGCTGTTCATCGTCTGGCGCTCACAGAAGCAGACCTAGTGCGCGACCGCCCCCGCCATCCGCGGCCGCGACACAACGGATAGGACCGGGCTACTGGGCACAATGACCCACATGGCTTCCATAACCGTCGGCTTCGACCTCGACATGACCCTCATCGACTCCCGCCCCGGCATCCACGCCTGCTACCTGGCGCTGGCCGAGCGGACGGGTACCTTCGTCGACGCCGACCTGGCGATCACCCGGCTCGGGCCACCGCTGGAGGAGGAGTTGATCAACTGGTTCCCGGCGGAGCGGGTCGCGGCGACAGCCGACCTGTACCGGGAGATCTACCCGGCGATCGCCATCGCCGCCACGCCCGCCCTCCCCGGCGCCCGCGAGGCGGTCACCGCCGTACGGGACGCGGGCGGCCGCGCGATCGTCGTCACGGCCAAGTACGAGCCCAACGCCAAGCTGCACCTGGAACACCTCGGCATCCAGCCCGACGCGGTCATCGGCAACCTCTGGGCCGAGGCGAAGGCCGAGGCGCTGCGCGAGTACGCGGCGAGCGTCTACGTCGGTGACCACCAGGGCGACATACGCGCGGCCCGCGCGGCCGACGCCCTGTCCGTCACCGTGGCGACCGGACCGTACGGCGCCGACGAACTCGGCGCCCTCGGCGCGGACGTCGTCCTCACCGACCTGACGGAGTTCCCGGCCTGGCTCGCCGGCCACCTCGACAAGCGGGCGCGCGGCTAACTGCTCGCGCCGCGCGCCTGACGCCGCCCCGCCGCGACCGAGCGGAGCACCCCCGCACCGGCGACGAGGAATCCGACACCCATGAGCATGCTCAACCCGAACATGAAGGTCGGAAATGGCGTCGTACCGAGCAGGAACGGGGCCACTGTGACCAAAGTGGCCACGGCACCGATGAAGAACAGGACCGCTCCGGCACGGATCAGTCGGTCGCCGGGAGCGGCGGAATTCGTTTGGGTTTTGTCACGCACCGGACCAGGGTAGTTCCCTGCGCGAAGGAACAACCGGGCGACGTCTTGTCACCGGCTCCGGGAGCATTAGCCTTGGTAGCGGCGGGTCATGGTCGACCCGCTGTAGTGCTATCAAGAGCCGTTTTCAGAAGCAGTTTTCCGACGAGTACGAGGACGAGGACAGACGTGCCTACCGGCAAGGTCAAGTGGTTCAACAGCGAGAAGGGCTTCGGCTTTCTCTCCCGCGACGACGGCGGTGACGTCTTCGTTCATTCCTCGGTCCTCCCCGCCGGAGTAGACACACTCAAGCCGGGACAGCGAGTGGAGTTCGGGGTGGTCGCCGGTCAGCGCGGTGACCAGGCGCTTTCGGTCGCGATCCTCGATCCGACCCCCTCGGTCGCGGCCGCCCAGCGCAAGAAGCCGGACGAACTGGCGTCCATCGTCCAGGATCTGACGACCCTCCTCGAGAACATCACGCCGATGCTGGAGCGGGGCCGCTACCCCGAGAAGACCGCCGGCAAGAAGATCGCCGGCCTGCTGCGGGCGGTCGCCGACCAGCTCGACGTATAGGTACTTTCGCGGACTTCACGGACTTCACGGACTGTGAGACTTCGCGGACTTACGGGAAATCCAACGCGATCGGGCCGAGGGGCGGAACCAGCCCCTCGGCCGCCGCGCGTGTGAGCAGTCCGCGTACGGCCGCGTAGCCGTCCTCGCCGAGGTCGGACGTGAACTCGTTGACGTACAGGCCGATGTGCTGGTCCGCGACGGCCGGGTCCATCTCCTGGGCGTGCTCCATGACGTACGGGCGGGAGACCTCGGGGTCGTCCCAGGCGGCCCGTACGGAGGTGCGGATCGAGTCGGCCAGGAGCAGCAACTTCTGTGCGCCCAGCGACCGCTTGGCGATGATCGCGCCCAGCGGGATGGGCAGGCCCGTCGTGGCCTCCCAGTGCTCGCCCATGTCGGCGAGCTTGTGCAGGCCGTAGTTCTGGTACGTGAAGCGCGCCTCGTGGATGACGAGCCCCGCGTCGACCTTCCCGTCCCGCACGGCGGGCATGATCTCGTGGAACGGCATGACCACGATCTCGCCGACCCCGTCGGGGAGCGTGTCCGCCGCCCAGAGGCGGAAGAGGAGGTACGCCGTCGACTTCTCGCCAGGCACCGCGACCGTACGGCCGGTGAGGTCCACCCCCTCCTCCCGCGTCAGCACCAGCGGTCCGCAACCCCGGCCCAGCGCGCCGCCGCAGGGCAGCAGGGCGTACTCGTCGAGGACGTACGGCAGCACGGCGTACGACACCTTCAGCACGTCGAACTCGCCGCGCTCGGCCATGCCGTTGGTGATGTCGATGTCCGCGAAGGTGACGTCGAGCGTGGGGGCGCCGGGGACCCGGTCGTGGGCGAGGGCGTCGAAGACGAAGGTGTCGTTCGGGCAGGGGGAGTAGGCGATCTGCACGGGCTGTCGCCGCTGCTGTTCACCGGTCATGCGGGTGCCAACCTTCCAGGACGGGTGCGAGCTTCCCGAAGGCCTCGGTGAGGGCCGCGAGGGCGTCGCCGATGCGCCAGGCGGCGCGGTCGCGCGGGCCGACGGGGTTGGAGACCGCGCGCAGCTCCAGCACGGGCGTCGTGTGCGCGGCGGCGGCCTCGGCGACGCCGAAGCCCTCCATGGCCTCGGCGAGGGCGGTGGGGTGGCGCTCACGCAGCCGCGCGGCGCGCACGGCGGTGCCGGTCACGGTGGAGACGGTGAGGACGGCGCCGGGGCGCGCGCCGGTGGCGGTCGCCACTTCTCGTACGAGTGCTTCCGGCGGACGGTGGGTGACGGTGCCGAAGCCCAGCTCGGTGACGGGCAGGAAACCGTCGGGGGTCTCCGCGCCCAGGTCGGCGGCCGTGATCTCGTCGGCGACGACGAGGGAGCCGACGGGGGCGTGCGGGGCGAAGCCGCCCGCGATGCCGGCGGAGACGGCCAGGCCGTAGGGGGCGCCTTCGAGGGCGGCCCGGGTGAGGGCGGTGGCGGTGGCGGCGGCGGCCTGTGCGGGGCCCACGCCGACGGCGATCACGTCGACGCCGGGCAGGTCGAGCGCCCGGGCCACCGCGTCCCGCTCAGCGGGGACGGCGGTGGCTACCAGGAGACGTAGGGCGGACGTGGTCAGCTGTCCTTCTCGAGCTTGAAGGACCACAGGCCCGTGACGTCCTTCTCGCCCTCCTTGATGGAGACCAGCGTGGAGTCCCCGCTGGCGCCGTACTGGGCGTTGAAGAACACGCTGCCCGGGACGGTGCGGTAGGTCTTCTTGCTGGAGTCGGTGAGCGGCTGGCCGTTCATGAGGATGGTCCAGCCCTCGTCGGCGATCTCCGGGTCGACGCCGAAGCGGACGGTGTCGTCCGGGTCCACCTTGATGGACTCGATGCCCTTGCCCTTCAGGCAGCCGGCCAGGTCGGCGGTCTTCACGGCCTTGCCCTCACCACCGCAGGTGGCCTCCGAGTGGACGGAGGAGGTGCCGACGGTGACCGTGGCCAGCGGTGTCGGCTTGTCGCAGGCAGACAGGACGAGCAGTCCGGCGGAAACGACGCCGGCGGCGGCGAGCGCGCGGCGGCGTCGCGATACGGAGTGCAGCGTGGTCATGGGCGAAGGTTATCGGGCGCGTGTGACGCTCTCTCCATGTGGGGGGCGGCGTGCCGTAGGGCATGCGTGAGGCACGCGTACGTCACGTGCGTGTCAGGCCACCCGGGGCCGGCTGTGGCCGCCGTGCCGGGCCGAGCCGATCAGGCCCTTGATGGTGGTCAGCCAGCCGATCGCGACGATCCCCGCGCCCACCAGCAGGCCCAGGGAGCCCTTCAGCGGCAGCACGATGCCGATCGCGCCGCCCAGCACCCAGGACACCTGCAGCAGTGTCTCGGAGCGCGCGAAGGCCGACGTACGGACCAGTTCGGGTACGTCGCGCTGGATCAGCGCGTCCAGGGACAGCTTGGCCAGCGCCTGCGCGAAGCCGGCGGTCGCCGCGAGGAACGCCACCAGGATGGCGCCGAAGAAGATCGCCGCCGTGAGCGCCGCGAGCAGCACGAAGCCCACGACCGTCACGATGATGATCTCGGGCGCCCGGGAGCGCAGCCACGCGCCGACCGCCGTGCCGCACGCGTTCCCGACGCCGGCCGAGGCGGCCACTATGCCCAGCGACACGGCCGCGCTCTGGCCGGACATCGGGTGCTCGCGCAGCAGGAAGGCGAGGAAGAAGATCAGGAAGCCGGAGAGGCAGCGCAGGGCCGCGTTGGCGCCGAGGGCGTGGGTGACGGCGATGCCGACCGTGCGCAGGCCGGGGCGCTTGACGGGGTGGCGGTGCGGCCCGTGCAGGTGCTGCTCGTCGGCCGCGAGCAGCGCGGTGTCCTCGCCCTTGGCCGAGTCCACCTTCGACGGCAGGGTGAACGACAGGAACGTCCCGGCGATGAAGATCACAAAGGCGCCGTACAGCGGATAGCGCGGCCCGAGGGCCTGGAGCCCGGCGCCGATGGGCGCGGCGACGCCGGTGGCGAGGAGGCCGCCGAGAGTGACCCGGGAATTGGCCTTCACCAGGGAGAAGGCGGGTGGCAGCAGCCGGGGCACCACGGCGCTTCTGACGACGCCGTAGGCCTTCGAGGCGACCAGCACCCCGAGGGCGGCCGGATAGAGCTCGATGCTGCCTGTGACGACCGCACCGGACAGGACCAGCGCGAGCATCGCCCGGGCGAACATGGCGCCCGCCATGGCGGCGCGTCGTCCATGGGGGATCCGGTCGAGGAGCGGGCCGATCACCGGCGCGAGGACGGTGAACGGCGCCATGGTGATGCCGAGGTAGAGCGCGACCCGGCCGCGGGCCTCGTCGGTGGGGACGGAGAAGAAGACGGTGGAGGCGAGGGCGACGGTGATCATCATGTCCCCGGCGCCGTTCACCCCGTGCAGTTCGATCAGCTTGCCGAGGCCGGACTCGCCCGCCCCGTGCGCGTGGGTGGCCTTGCGGATGCCGCGGGCGGTGCCGGTGAACGGGAAGTGCAGGGCACGGCCGACCGCACGGAAGGAGCCGCGCCTCCGGCCCGTTCCGCCACCTCGATCACGGCCGCCCTTGGCCCCACCGATGCCGGTGGCTCCTTCGGGCCGCCTCGCGGTTGCCACGACGCAATAGTGCCCCGAAGTGGGGGTGGGTAGTGCGGTTACGGCGCGTATGGAGGGCAAGGACTCAGATCCGCGGAGGGCTGCCGTCCGCTCGACGGCAGGGGTTGCGGCAGGGTTCCGCCACCCGCCGCGCGGCGGTGAATGGACCGTCGGTGTAGGCCCAGCGCCCGCGAGCAGGTAGCGTGCGTATCTCAGCCATCCCGCACAATGGATGACGTAGGTGCGCCCGAGCGCGATTCGGATGCGGACGTCGACGCGGCCCACAGGTCCGCTCCGTCTGTTCCGTCGCCTCAAGGCAACCGCACCCGAGAGACGGCGTAGGAGAGAAGCGATACCTGTGAGCGCAGCGACAACGCGAAGCCGCACCCCCGACCGTCTGTGCGCCGAGGCCGTCGACCTCGCCCGCAGCGCCGCCGAGGAGGCCGCCGCGCCCGGCGTCGTGGGCGAGCACGCGGGTCTGGTCTCCGAGGGCGACCGCGTTGTCACGCACTTCTTCGAGTGCAAGGAATTCGGGTACCGCGGCTGGCGCTGGGCGGTGACGGTGGCGCGGGCATCGCGCGCCAAGATCGTGACCCTGGACGAGGTGGTCCTGCTCCCCGGCCCGGACGCCCTCCTCGCCCCCGAGTGGGTGCCCTGGAGCGAGCGCCTGCGCCCCGGCGACATGGGCCCCGGCGACCTGCTCCCCACGGACGCCGAGGACCTCCGCCTGGAGCCCGGCTACTCCGGCGAGGACGAACCCGGACCGAACTCACCCGTCTCGGACGAGATGGCGGAACTGGTCGAGGCCGAGGACGCCGAGGTCACCGCGGCCACCCCCGCGAACCTCCCCGTCGCCCCGTCCCGGGGGTCGATCGCCGCGGTCGCCGAGGAACTGGGCATGCGCCGCGCCCGCGTCCTGTCCCGCTACGGCCTCCACGTCGCCGCGGACCGCTGGGAAGAGGCGTACGGCGCCAAGACCCCCATGGCCCAGGCGGCCCCGGCCTCCTGCGTCACCTGCGGCTTCCTCGCCCCCATCGGCGGTTCCCTGGGCCAGGCCTTCGGCGTCTGCGCGAACGAGTTCGCCCCGGCCGACGGCCGCGTGGTGTCCCTGACGTACGGCTGCGGCGGCCACTCCGAGGCCGCGGTCATGCCGGCGCCTCCGCGACCGGCTCCGCCGGTGATCGACGAGACGCGGGTGGATCCGTTCCCGCTGCGGCCGGCGGCGGATTCGGGGTCGGTTTCGGTGGGGGCGGACGAGGATTCGGCGGAGCTGGGGCACTCGTAGTACGGCACTCGGAGCACGCGGAGACGAGTCAGCGACGGCTTCTCCGCCTGGCCGGGGTCAGGGCACGAGGTTCTTGAGGTCGAGGTCGGTGGGGAAGGGGACGGCGGCCTTCAGACGGTCACGGTGAATTCCGGTGGCCACGTACGTGCTGGTCATGGTGTCGAGTTCGTAAATGTGAACGGTGGGGCCGCCCTCGTCCTCGACGCGCCAGAAATGCGGGATCCTGGCCTGTGCGTACTTGAAGGGCTTCAGGGACCGGTCGCGGTCCGCCGACTCCTCCGAGACGACCTCGATGACCAGGGCGACATCGGCGGGTGCGTACCAGGTGCGGTCGGGGTCGTACGCGGCGGTGGTGACCAGGATGTCGGGCTCGGGGCGGCTCTTCTTGTCGAGGCGGACGGTCATCTCGCGCTCGGTCTCGAATCCCTCGGGGGCCGCTTGCCGAAGCGCGAAGGTCAGCTTCCCCACCAGTCGGGAGGTCCAGGACCGCTGCGGCGACATCCTGAAGATCAGGGCTCCCTCGATGAGTTCGGTGTGCCGTGGCGCCTGGGGGAGGTGGTCGAGGTCGTCTGCTTCCCAGCCGCTTGGCCTGGGCGGGATCATCCAGTCGGGAAGTGCGGCGGCCACGGCTTTTCTCGGGTTCAGGACGTCGGCTGCCCGCCGGTGTCGCCCGCGTCCTCGGCCTTGTACCGGGGCAGGTTCTCGGTGGAGATCGTCCAGTCCGCGATGGTGACGTCTTCGCCGTACACGAAGTCCTTGCGGGTCGCGTAGCGGGGGCCTGCGGGAGTGGAGTGGATGTCGGTCAGGACGGCGCCGGTTCCGGTGCGGGGGTCGAAGATGGCGTAGACGGGGATGCCGATCAGGGGGTAGTCGCGCATCTTCGTGACCCAGTCGTTGTCGGGGTTGGAGCGAGAGACGATCTCAATGGCGGCGATGAGCGTGAGTGGGTCGAAGGACCCGTCTCCCTCCATGTCCGCCTCGGCGATCACCATGATGTCGGGGCGGCGCATGATGCCCTCTGGCTCCATCTCGACATCAGGCTCGCCTGTGTGGGCCACGTTCTCCTCAGGCATGACCTTTTCCAGTCGCTTCCGGAGACGGAGTGCGGTGAGTTCATGCGGCCGGACAGGCGACATCATGTCGAGGACGATCCCTTCCTTGGTGATCTCGAACTTGCCGGGGAGGGTGCCGTCCGTGGACTCCACGAAGTCGCGCATGGCGCGGTACAGGTGGGAAGCGCCCTGCCGCGCGTTGTCCGGGGCGATGGTCATGGCGCTCGCTCCTCGTCGTCTGTGCCCAGGGGCAAGGATCGTCGCTCTCATGCTAGGCGCCCTCCAGGGGGCCGGTTCGGCAGTCGCGGCAGCGGCCGGGGGTCGGGGCGCGGAAGGGGCGGTCGCAGCCATCGCAGGTTTGGAAGGGATGACGGATGGGCGGCGGTGGTGCTGGTGCCCGGAACGGGGGCGGTGGCGGTAGCTGGGTGGTGAGGCGGTGGGCCAAGAAGGCTGCCGGGCGGCACAAGGGCTCGGTTGGCAGGTCCGTGGTCAGGGCGTGACGTACGGCGGTGGGGGTGACGTCCCGTTCCAGCCAGGCGGCGACGCCGGGGGCCAGGTGGGCCGTGTCGCGCTCGCTGAGCAGCAGGCGGGGGTCGTGGTGGCGGAGGCCGGCGAGGAGGTCGGTGGCCGTCTGGAGGAGGGGCGGGGCCGGGTAGGCCGGTCGGGGTACGGCGGGGAGGGGTTTGGGGGCGGGTGGGGTTCGCTTCTTCCGGGGCTGTTCCTGGTGGTCCTGGGTGGGCCCGCGGCCGGGCTGGTTGCAGGAGATCGTGCGGGTGACGATGCGGCCGGCGGGGGTGCGTTGGCGTTCGCGGCGCAGGTAGCCGTGGGCTTCCAGTTCGCGCAGGGCGGCGGCGATACGGGTCGTGCCCTCGGGGAAGCGGGCGGCGAGGGTCTTGATGTCGGCGCGTGCCCCGGCCGGGAGCGACTGGATGTGGACGGCCAGCCCGATGGCGAGGCCCGACAGCTCCGGGTGCTGGGCGAGGTGGTTGCCGATCACCGTGAAGCGGGTGGTGTGGCGGGCGTTGTCATGGACGATGCCGCCCGCGCGGGCCTGACGGTGGAGGTGGTTTTTGCCCGCGATACGGGACTGGGCGCGCGTGGGCGCGCTAGGGTTTTGGGTATCCATCGGGAAGGTTCCGCTTCCTTGGTGGTCAGGCCCTCGCACTGGGATGCCAGTCCCGGCGAGGGCCGTTGTATGTCTGCCGCAGGTCTGCGGGTTGTGGTGCGCTGAGCGTAAGGCAGGCAATGACTCCCAAATCCAGCCGAGTTGGTGATGTTCACCCGGGCGGGTGAGTTTGGCGCGCCGCGGGCGAGCGAGCGAGCGGGAGGGAGGGGTGGGGTTTGGTGGGTCCTTTCACCCCGGAGTTTCTTGGGAAAAGAGGTCGCCCCCGGCACCGGAGTACGGGTTTCTGCACACCGGTGAGAGGGCGATCTCGGCCCAGACCGTCTTGCGCGGGGGCAGTCCCGGCGCAACGCCCCAGCGGTCGGCCAAGGCGTCGACGATGGTCAGGCCGCGGCCCGACTCCGCGTCGGGGGCCGGTTGTTCGACGTGCGGGAGGCTGTCCGCGCGGGTGTCGGTGACCTCGATACGGAGGGTGTCGCCGACGACGTAGACGAGCAGCAGGAAGTCCCGGCCGGGGATGCGGCCGTGGAGGGCGGCGTTGGCCGCCAGTTCGGCCACGATGTGCCCCGCCGGGTCCAAGGGCACGCCCCAGCTGCGGAGTTGCTCGGTGGCGAGGAGGCGGGCGAGGCGGGCGCCGCGTGGGGTGGAGGACAGCTTCAGGCTGAAGTTGCGGATGCGGGTGTCGAGTCGGGCCGTGGGGGCGGCGGTTTCTTGATTCACGTCACTCAGCGTGGCCGGGCGCGCTTACCGTGAACAGTGACTCAGCGGGTGCGTACGGTGACTGTCCGGAGCTTGTCCGGTCGTGTCCGGGCTGTCGGGACGGGTGCGCGGGTAGGGCGCTGCTGCATCGCGGCGGTACGAACGGAGGGGTACGGGATGTCGGTCGAGGTGGACGCGGGTCGGCTCAAGACGGAGGCGGACGAGCCGGGTTGGGAGGTTGATCCCGACGACGAGTGGGGCGTGGCGGTGATCGCGACCGTGGGGCGGCAGTTGAAGCTGCGGCGGGAGGCGGTGGGGATGCGGGCCGGCGAGTTCGGGAAGGCGGTCGGGTACGGGGAGGACTTGGTCTACAAGATCGAGGGCGGGAAACGGATTCCCCAGCAGGGGTATCTGGACAGGGCGGACGAGGTGTTGGGGGCCGGGGGGCTGATTTCGGCGACGTGGGAGGACGTTAAGAGGGTCCGGTACCCGAAGAAGGTGCGGGCGCTGGGGGAGATGGAGGCCAAGGCGGTCGAGATCGGCGTGTACGAGTGCAACATCATCGCTGGGCTGTTGCAGACGCCGGATCATGCGCGATCCGTGATCGAGGCGGCACAGCCGCCGTATTCGCCGGACGACGTAGAACGCATGGTGGGCGCTCGTCTGGCCCGGCAGTCGGTCTTCGAACGTGACCCGGCCCCATCGGTCCACTTCGTCCTGGAAGAGGCGCCACTGCGCCGACAGGTCGGGGGCACAATGGTGTGGCGAAAGCAGCTCGAACGCCTGCTGGAGGTGGGGCGCTTGAACAACGTCTGGCTTCAGGTCATGCCGACGAACACCGAGCCGCATCCAGGGCTGGACGGCAGGATCGAGTTGCTGAAGTTCCCGGACGGTACGGCGGTGGGGCGCTCCGACGGTAAGTTCAGCGGGCGGCCTGTTTCTGACCCAAAGCAGCTCCGCATCCTTGAGTTGCGATATGGCACCATCCGGGCGCAGGCCCTCCCGCCGAGGGAGTCGCTGGCCTTTATCGAGAACCTGCTGGGAGAGACATGATGAGCAAGGCCTCCGCCGGGGACGCCTCCGAACTGACGTGGTTCAAGAGCAGCTACAGCGGCGGCACCGATGGCGAGTCCTGCGTCGAGATCGCGGTAGCGCCCCGCACCATCCACGTCCGCGACTCCAAGTACCGCGACTCCAGCCCCCGTCTCGCCCTCGCGCCGCAGGCCTGGTCCGCTTTCGTCACGTACGCGTCCGAGGAGTGAGTCAGTTGGCCCTCGCCGGGGACGCCTCCGAACTGGCGTGGTTCAAGAGCAGCTACAGCGGCGGCAACAACGGCGAGTCCTGCGTCGAGATCGCGGTAGCGCCCCGCACCATCCACGTCCGCGACTCCAAGTACCGCGACTCCAGCCCCCGTCTCGCCCTCGCGCCGGAGGCTTGGACGGCCTTCGTTGCGTATGCCGCCGAGGGCTGACCGACGAAGAGCACTATCGATCTGCGTTCGCCCCGGAGCGGAGGTCAGTTATCAGCCGGACACCCTCTCGTGCATGGCCGAAAATTATCTCTGCTCTGGCGTCGATAAGCATGTTAAGTTCTCCTCCGATGCTGATCAGTCGCGCTTCGCCCTTTGATGACGGGGACGGGCAAGAGTGGATCGGGCCGTACTGACCAAACGGCCTTGCGTGAGATCGGCAGAGAAAAAGGGGGATATTTATGATGCTCGAAAAATTCTGCTCAGGTGGCATTGATTCTGCTATGGAGTCATGCGCGGTTCTGACGCGATGACTTTTCTATAGGCCTGCCCCACATGTAGAGCTCATTTTTGCTGCCGCGTCCGCATCGGCTCGCTGACGCGTATTTTCGCTTGTCAGTCGCCTGTCCGTGATCGGCAGTTTGACGCGGGCGCATTCCAGCATCTTTTCCACACGCAGACGCACAAGGAGTCTTCGTGCGCATACGCACCATGCTGACCATCGCGGTCGTCGGATCGCTGGCGCTCACCGGCGTCACCGTCGCTCCGTCTCTCGCCGCCGCCGACCCGGCCCCGCCCGCCTCGGTCGTGTCGGATGTCCTCACTCCTGAGGAGGAGGCGGAAGTGCACGCCGCAGCGGACGCCGCGGACAAGGTGGACATGTACTACAAGGGTGAGAAGGTCGACCCGGCGTCCGACTGGAGCGGTGCGGACGTCTGCGTCGAAGTGTCGGAGGACGGCACGATGCAGTGCTTTGACAGCAACACCGAAGCTAACAGGCACCTCGCCGCCCACGCGCCCACGGCAGCGGCCCGGGCCGGAGCGAAGCAGGCTCTGACCAGCCGGAAATACTCGGACTGCCCCAATTCTTACGTGTGCCTCTGGCAGGACTCGAACTACACGGGCAGGCGCCTGCAATGGCCGACCTACCCCGAGGCCAAGACGCGTCACCTCGACCAGTACTCGCCGTCTTTCCGGGACAAGGCCACCTCCGCGTACGTCAACCGACCGCAGCGCGGAGTTGAGCTGTACGACTTCCGTAGCGGGCTTCCGGATCCTCACCTGTTCCTGGGGGCCGGATACAGCATCTACCCGAACTTCAAGAACATCGACTACACCTATGGCGGAAATTGGAATGACAGGGTCGACGCCATCAAGTTCTGATTCAGAGATCTGACCGGTACCGGCGCCCCGGACTAGGGGTGCCGGTACTGTGGCATATCACATCTCGCCGCCCGCCCGAATAAGTAACGGAGACCTGCCTGTGAAGCGCGCCCCCCACAATGCCGCCGTTCTCGCACTCGGTGCCATCTTGATCGCCGGAACTGCCGCCTGCAGCGCCGAGGACACCGCGAAGCCCGACAAGATCGGGGTCGTGGAGAGCTTGCCCCCGGACACGGACAAGGCACAGTCGAAGAAGAACGCCCAGGAGTTCCGGTCCTGGGTCGAGCAGCACGGAACGACGCAGGAGAAGGACGCCGTCCTGCGTGTGGATCGCATCATCGGCGAGTGGAACGAACACACGGGCAACGCCTACATCTCCACCGACATCAATGGTGGAAAGACCCAGGTGAAGGACCCGCAGGCGGCTGCCGAGGTGATCGCCAAGGCTTTCGGGGGCTGGAAGGACTCGGAGCAGGGATACGCCTCGGTCTACGACGTCTTCGGCAACGCCGTGATCACCAACTACAAGTTCTGACACGAACCCTGCGCCCGAGTTGAGCCGTACCGCGACACCAGCCCCCGCCTCGCCTTCACCCCGCAGGCCTGGTCCGACTTCGTCACCTACGCGTCCGAGCGGTGACGCAGCCCGTTCCGGTCCCCGTCAGAAGAAGGTCTGTCCCAGTCGTCCGTGACGAGGGCCACGAGGGCCGTCTCGAAGCCGTTGGCCACGCGCTGCATTCCCGCGTCCCCGGCGAAGAGGAGGTCGCCGTTCTCGGCCAGGAGGACCGCCTCCTCGGTCGAGAACGCGATGCCCAGGGGGAGGACCGGCCGACCCAGGCGCCTGCCGTAGTTGTGGACGTTTCTGGGCGGGACGTCGAGTGCCTCTTCCGCCGCGGCCTTGAGGCAGGTCTCGTTGGTCCGGAAGGGCCAGGTGACCGTCAGCTCGCCGTAGGTCTCCAGGTGCTCCCGCAGCAACCGTGGGCCGACGTCGTAGCCCGCCTCGGTGTACCGCCGGCGCTCGGCCGCGCCCTCCTCGCCGTGCCGCCCCCGCGAGCCGCTCCCGCAGCGCCCGCACCCCCGGTCGTTCGTGACCGCCGTTCACTCCGTGAGTGATCGAGCGCGCCGGGCGCGGCGGATCAGTCGGGATGCGATGAGGTACAGCACGGTGACGACGGCCCAGAGGGCCAGGAACTGGAGCGCGAGTTTCTTGTCGCCGTCGCTCCAGATGAAGGCGGTGAACGCCGGACCGCCGAGCCACCACACGAGCCAGATGACCGCGCGGACGGCCCAGGCCACTTCACTGAGGGTCTCCCGGATCAACTCCAGCATCGTTCGGCACTCTCGCGTCAGATGAGACGTCTACATGATCAACCGGCTCAGCTTAAGAAGTCCTGACCGAGTGACGCGAGCCGTCCGCGGCCTATGAGCGCACATCCGTGCTCTCTGCCCCGCTCCCCAAGCGGTACCTTCATCGTCAGCCGATGAGGAGAGTCAACGTGAGCAAGTTCGTGCGGCCCGCGGCCGAAGGCGCCGACCCCTTCGGAACGGCCCGTCTGCGGCGCGGAGTCCTGGACGCCTGGGCCACCAGCCCCGCCCGGTTCCGGGAGGACGCCAACGCCGAGGAGGACCTCGTCCTCGGCGGGTACCGGGACCGGCTCGTCGTCGAGCTCGCTCAGAACGCCGCCGACGCCGCCGCCCGGGCGGGGGTGGCCGGGCGCCTTCGGCTCACCCTCCGTGAGGGTGTTCTCGTCGCCGCCAACACGGGTGCTCCGCTGGACGCGGGCGGCGTCGAGTCGCTGTCCACCCTGCGCGCCTCGGCCAAGCGGGACACGGCTTCCGTGGGGCGCTTCGGCGTCGGGTTCGCCGCCGTCGTCTCCGTCACCGACGAGCCCGCTGTGGTCGGGCGGCACGGCGGTGTCCGGTGGTCCCTCGCCGAGGCCCGGGAGCTGGCCCAGGAGACCGCGCGGCACAGCCCGGGGCTGGGGGACGAGATCCGCCGACGGGACGGGCATGTGCCCGTGCTCCGGCTGCCGTTCGCCGCCGAGGGGACCGCGCCCGACCCGTACGACACCGCCGTCATCCTCCCGCTGCGCGACACCGCCGCCGCCGACCTCGCCGAGCGGCTGCTGAACACCGTCGACGACGCCCTGCTCCTCGCCCTGCCCGGCCTTGAGGAGGTCGTGATCGAGGTCGGCGACGAGGAGCCGCGCACCCTGCGCCGCCGGACCGACGGACCCTTCACGGTCGTGGAGGACTCCCGCGACGGTGTCGACGGCGTCACCCACTGGCGTACGTCCGCCGCGGGCGGCCCGCTCACCCCCGACCTCCTCGCCGACCGCCCGGTCGAGGAGCGGCTGCGCCCCCACTGGTCGCTCACCTGGGCCGTCCCCGTCAACGCCGCCGACAGCACGCCCGCGCGGCCCCGCACCGCCCCCGTCGTCCACGCGCCCACGCCCAGCGACGAACCCCTCGGCGTCCCCGCCCTCCTCATCGCCTCCTTCCCCCTCGACACCACCCGCCGTCACGCCGCCCCCGGTCCCCTCACCGACTTCCTGGTGCAGCGGGCGGCGGACGCGTACGCCGAACTGCTCGCCGACTGGCGCCCCGTGAGCGAGGGCGTCATCGGCCTCGTGCCCGGCCCGCTCGGCAAGGGCGAACTGGACGGAGCCCTGCGCCAGGCCGTCCTGGAGCGGCTGCCCCGGACCTCCTTCCTCCCGCCCGCCGCGGAGCCGCACGAGCCCGTGCACGACCACGAGCCCGAGCTGCCCGAGTCGCTCCGGCCGCGGGACGCCGAGGTCGTCGAGGGCGCCGGTGCCGACACCGTGCGCGTGCTGGCCGAGGTGCTGCCCACCCTCCTGCCCGCCGGCCTCGAACGGCGCGTGGAGCTGCGGACGTTGGGCGTCGCCCGCGTCCCGCTCACCGACGCCGTCGACCGGCTGGCCGGGCTGGAGAAGGAGCCGGACTGGTGGCGGCGGCTCTACGACAGCCTCGCCGGGGTCGACCCGGACCGGCTGTCCGGGCTGCCGGTGCCGCTGGCCGACGGGCGGACCACCATCGGGCCGCGGCAGGTCCTGCTGCCGACCTCCGACGGCGCCCCCGTAGACCCCGAGATCCTCGCCCGCCTCGGCCTCAAGGTCGCCCACCCGGACGCCGCGCACCCGCTCCTGGAGAAGCTCGGCGCCCTGCCGGCCACGCCCCGCGCGGTCCTCACCACGCCCCAGGTGCGCGCCGCCGTCGCCGCCTCCCTGGACGACGACGGCGGGGTGAGCTGGGAGGAGGACGCCCCCGACGCCGAGGAACTGGCCGACACCGTCCTCGCGCTCGTGCGGGACGCGGGCCTGGAGCCCGGGGACGAGCCGTGGCTCGGCGCGCTCGCGCTGCCCGACGAGGAGGGGGAGTTGGCGCCGGCCGGTGAACTGGTCCTTCCCGGCAGCCCCTTCGCCCAGGTCATGCGCGAGGACGAACTCGCCACCGTCGACGCCGAACTGGCCGACAAGTGGGGCGAGCAGCCGCTCGCCGCCTGCGGTGTCCTCGCCAACTTCGCCCTCGTCCGGGCCACGGACGTCGTCCTGGACCCCGATGAACTGGAGCCCCGCGAAGGGGACTTCGCCGAGCCCGACGACGCCGGCCTGCTGGACGCCGTCGACGTGTGGAGCGAGGACATCCTCGACCGCTTCCCGGACACGCCCGTACCGCCGGTCGCCACCGAGCTGATCGCCGTACGCGACCTGGATCTGGTGGACGACGACAAGTGGCCGCAGGCCCTGGCCCTGCTCGCCCAGCCGCCCCTGCGGGACGCGCTGACCCAGCAGGTGCGGATCCTGCTGCCCGACGGCACGCACGAGGTCGTACGGCCGTACACGGCCTGGTGGCTGCGGGGGAACCCGGTGCTGGACGGCCGCCGCCCGGCGGGGCTCCTCGCCGCCGGCGGTGACCCGCTCCTGCGGGGGCTGTACGACGAGGCCGACGCCACCGGCTTCGACGACGAGCAGGTGCTGCGGGCGCTCGGGGTACGCACCTCCGTCGCCGCGCTGCTCGACGAGCCGGGCGGAGCCGCCGAACTCCTCGACCGCCTCGCCGACCCCGCCCGCCCCGTCACCTCCGCCCAACTGCACGGCCTGTACGGTGCCTTGGCCGACCTGGACCCCGATCAGGTGACCCTGCCGGACGAGGTGCGGGCCGTCATCGACGGTCGGGTCGAGGTCGTGGACGCGGCCGACGCGGTGGTCGTCGACTCGCCGGACCTGCTGCCCTTCACCGAGGGCGTGCCGCTGCTGCCGGTACGTCCGGCGCGGGCCGCCGAACTGGCGGAGCTGTTCCAGGTACGGCGGCTGAGCGAGTCCGTCACCGGGGAGGTGACGAGCGAGGGCACCGAGCACGACGTCCCGGAGCCGGTCCGGGTGCTGCTCGGCGCGCGGACCCCGGAGTCGTACGTCGAACACGAGGAACTCGTCGTCGACGGCGTGGAGATCGACTGGCGGCTGACCAACGACGGCGTCCTGCATGCCGCCACGCTGGAGGGCGTCGCCGCCGGGCTGGCGTGGGCGGCGGGGCAGTGGCCGCGGCGGTTCGAGGTGGCGGCGCTGCTGGAGGATCCGTCGCGGACGGGGGAGCTGGCGCGGGACCGCTGGTTCGACTGACGGTCCCGTGGCCGGTCAGGCCGACTCGGGTTCCAGGAAGTAGTCGTATTTCTCCAGGTCGAGCGTGATACCGGTCAGCTGCCGGACGCGCTCGGCGTGCTCCTGGGTCAGCGGATACACGTGGACCAGATGGTCCGGCCGCTCTCCCAGGAGCTCTCCGAAGGCTGCCGCGCCGACCGCGGTGACGTCGGTGATCGAGTCGGGCCAGTCCTCGTCCTTGAGATAGCGGACGAGCGGGAGCCTCAGTTCCATGTCTCCACCTTCCAAAACAGTGATCTTGAAATCTCCCGCACAAATTTCTCACGAGTCGTACAACCATTCGCGTGCCTCGCGAATCTGATCACGTGGGTCAACAGACTCTCTGATCACTTGGGTCCCGTATCGCCCCACGAGCCACTGGGCGCGCGACAGGCGGAGGGGCCCCATCTCCACGTGGGGAACAACACATGCGCATGCGTGCCACCCTCGGCGTCGTCACCGGCGCCCTGGCCCTTTCCGCTCTCGCCGTCCCGGCCGCGCAGGCCGACGAGGTCGAGGGCGACACGACGATCTCGAACGTCGTGGTGAACGGTGGCAAGGCTGCGGTCGTCGGTTCGACCGCGAAGAAGACCATCACCGTCTCCTTCACCGTGAAGGACAACTCGGGCGTCGACTGGGCCCAGGCGATCCTGTACCACGGTGCGGACATCGACAGCTCCGACTCCGGCGCCGTCGCCAACAGCAGCGACGGCCGTGCCACCTGCACGGTGGTCAACGCCACGACGTCGAACTGCAAGTCCACCTTCGACCTGGAGCCGGGCTACAACCTGATCAACAGCGTGGCCGGCGGCTGGAAGGTCTGGGCGATCGCGGCGGGCAACGACGCCGACTACGTCCAGAAGGACAACGCCAAGAGCTTCAACGTGCAGCGCCTCTCGAAGCTCACGGTCAACGCCTCCCCGGAGCCCGTGAAGAAGGGCAAGACCATCACGGTCACCGGCAAGCTGACCCGTGCCAACTGGGACCGCGGCACGTACAACGGTTACGCCACCCAGCCGGTGAAGCTCCAGTTCCGCAAGAAGAGCTCCACCACCTACACCACCGTCAAGACCATCAAGACGAACTCGACGGGTGACCTGAAGACCACCGTCACCGCGTCCGTCGACGGCTACTTCCGCTACTCCTTCGCGGGCACCTCGACCACCCCGGCGGTCAGCGCCGCGGGTGACTACGTCGACGTGCAGTAGTCGGCGCAGCAGTAGCAAGGACAGGGCAGGCGTCACGAACTCCCGGCGACAGACGGGAGTTCGTGACGAAGCTCACGAAGATTCCGCCCTCGCCGCACAACCGGGAACGCCCGCCGCCTATCTGATCACATGGGCCAACAGGTCCCACGATCACCCGGGCCCCGATGTGACCAGCAGTGCAGGGAACGACGACCAGCGGGGCCCCTTTCCGTAGCAGGGGAACGCATGCGCATCAGAGCCACCGTGGCCGCCGTCTCCGGCGCCCTGGCCCTCTCCGCCCTCGCCATGCCGGCCGCGCAGGCCGACGACACCGCCGCCTCCTACCGTGCGGACGTCGCGAAGATCCGCCAGGCAGCGCTCGCCGCGTCCGGCAGGGCCGCCGCCGATGAGGGCAAGCCGTACGCCCTGGACGTCTCCTTCTCCAACTTCAAGATCGCCAAGGCGGTCAAGGTCGGCACGACCAACCACGTCTCCACCACGGTGACGTACACGCTGACCCACGGCGCGGACGTCAAGATCACCGCCGCCGACTTCATCACCGACCCGATCATCTACCGGGGTTCCGCCACCGCGCCGGACAACATGCTCTACGGCAACAAGCCGGCCAAGTGCACCGTGACCTCCGCGACCACGGCCGACTGCAAGGGCACCATCGACGTCTACCCGGGCGACCACGAGCTGATCAACACGGACGCCGGGACGTGGCGGGCCGCGGCGGAGGCCACCGCCTTCAACGGCCAGGACCCGGACGGCGAGACCTTCGACATCACCAAGGTCGGCTACAAGGGCCAGAGCGGCCTCGGCACCACGCTGATGCAGCGCTTCTCCAAGCTGACGGTCAACGCGGCGCCGGAGCCGGTGAAGAAGGGCAAGACCATCACCGTCACCGGCAAGCTGTCCCGCGCCAACTGGGACCGCGGCACGTACAACGGCTATGTCGAGCAGCCGGTCAACCTGCAGTTCCGCAAGAAGAACAGCAACACCTACACCACGGTGAAGACCATCAGGACCAACGCGACGGGCGACCTGAAGACCACGGTCAAGGCCGTCGAGGACGGCTACTTCCGCTACACCTTCGCGGGCACGACGACGACGCCTGCCGTCAACGCCACGGGCGATTTCATCGACGTCCAGTAGGCGCGCCCCATAAGGGGCGCGGGGCTGCGCGATCGGCCACAACGGACCCGCAGTGACCCACGGCCCCTTCGGCCGAGGCCAAGCGCAGCGGCTACGCAGGAAAGCGGCGGTCGACCCACTTCCATGTGAACTCCAGGGCGACCGCCGCCACCGCCGCGATCCCCACCGCGATCCACGGCATCGTCGCCCCGACGAGCCGCAGCGCGAAGAACTCCTGCAGCCACGGCACCACCAGCACCAGCAGGAACCCGAACCCCATCGCGGCCACCAGCGCGATCCGCCACCAGGTGTAGGGCCGGGCGATGATGGCCAGCACCCACATCGAGATCAGGAAGAGCGTCAGCGTGGCGACGCTGGTCTCCGCGTCCAACGCGCCCTCGCCGGTGTAGTGGTGACGGGCGATCAGATACGTCGCGAACGTCGCCGCCGCGGCCACCAGCCCGCCCGGGATCGCGTACCGCATGACCCGCCGTACGAAGTGGGGTTTCGCGCGTTCCCTGTTGGGGGCGAGGGCCAGGAAGAAGGCCGGGACGCCGATGGTGAGGGTGGAGAGCAGGGTCAGATGGCGCGGCAGGAAGGGGTACTCCACCTGCGTGCACACCACCATCAGCGCCAGCAGCACCGAGTAGACGGTCTTCACCAGGAACAGCGTCGCGACCCGCGTGATGTTGCCGATCACCCGCCGCCCCTCCGCGACCACGGACGGCAGCGTCGCGAAGCTGTTGTTGAGCAGCACGATCTGGGCGACAGCCCGGGTCGCCTCCGAGCCCGAGCCCATCGCCACACCGATGTCGGCGTCCTTCAGGGCGAGGACGTCGTTCACGCCGTCGCCGGTCATGGCGACGGTGTGCCCGTGGGACTGGAGCGCGCCGACCATGTCCCGCTTCTGCTGCGGGGTGACCCGCCCGAACACCGTGGCGTCGTCCAGGGCCGTCGCCATCCCGTCCTGGTCCTGGGGGAGCCGGCGTGCGTCGACCGTCGTACCGGTCAGCCCGAGCTTGTTCGCGACCGCGCCCACGGACACGGCGTTGTCCCCGGAGATCACCTTGGCGCGGACGTCCTGCTCGGCGAAGTAGCGCAGGGTGTCGGCGGCGTCGGGGCGCAGCCGCTGTTCGAGTACGACGAGGGCGGCGGGCTTGGCGCCCTCCGCCACGTCGGGATCGTCGAGGTCGCGGCCGGCGCGGGCGAGCAGCAGCACCCGTAGGCCCTGTTCGTTCAGCCGATCGGTTTCGGCCAGGGCCGGGTCGTCGGTGGGGAGGAGCACGTCGGGGGCGCCCAGCAGCCAGGTGCCGGCCTCGCCGTTGCCCTCGCTGAACGTGGCGCCGCTGTACTTGCGCGCGGAGGAGAAGGGCAGGGACTCGGTGCAGCGCCAGTCCTCGGCGTCGGGGTAGGCGTCGATGACGGCCTGGAGGGAGGCGTTCGGGCGGGGGTCGGACTCGCCGAGGGCGCCCAGCACCTTCCGTATGTACTCCTCGTCGCTGCCGCCCAGGGCCCGCAGCTCGGTGACGTCCATGCCGCCCTCGGTGAGCGTGCCGGTCTTGTCGAGGCAGACGGTGTCGACGCGGGCGAGGCCCTCGATGGCGGGGAGTTCCTGGACCAGGCACTGCTGGCGGCCGAGCCGGATGACGCCGATGGCGAAGGCGACGGAGGTGAGGAGGACGAGCCCCTCCGGGACCATGGGCACGATGCCGCCGACGGTCCGGGCGATCGAGTCGTCGAGCTCGTTGTCCTTGGCCACCAGCTGGGTGATGATCAGGCCCGTCGCGGCCGGGACCATCATCCAGGTCACGTACTTGAGGATGGTGGAGATGCCGGAGCGCAGCTCGGAGTGGACCAGGGTGAACCGGGAGGCCTCCTCGGCGAGCTGGGCGGCGTAGGCCTCGCGTCCGACCTTGGTGGCCTGGAAGGCGCCGCCGCCGGCGACGACGAAACTGCCGGAGAGGACCTGATCCCCGGGCCGTTTGACGACCGGATCGGCCTCCCCGGTGAGCAGCGACTCGTCGATCTCCAGCCCGTCGGCCTCGACGCACACGCCGTCCACGACGGCCTTGTCCCCCGGCCCGATCTCTATCAGGTCGTCGAGCACGATCTCCGAGGTACTGACCTCGGCGGCGACCCCGTCCCGCCGCACCGTGGGCCGGGCCTCACCGATCACGGCGAGCGAGTCGAGGGTCTTCTTCGCCCGCCACTCCTGGATGATCCCGATGCCGGTGTTGGCGAGGATCACGAAGCCGAACAGGCTGTCCTGGATCGGCGCGACGAACAGCATGATCACCCAGAGCACGCCGATGATCGCGTTGAACCGGGTGAAGACGTTGGCCCGGACGATGTCGGCCATCGACCGGCTGCTGCGCACCGGAACGTCGTTGACCCGCCCCTGCGCGACCCGCTCGGCCACCTCGGCGGCGGTCAGCCCGCCCGTCGCCACCGGGACGGTGGCGGGGTGCACGGGGTTGTCCACTTCGGTGCCCGCGTCGGCATGCGTCATGCATTCGACGGTACGTGCGGATTTGGGGGTTCACCCGCCGAGTGCACGGAAGTTCCGACCAGGGGAGGACAGATGTCGTACCGGGGTCGTACGGCGGCTAGTCGGTGGACGGCGCCGGTGACTGCTTCGTCTCCGAGCCCGGCTTCGTCTCCGACTCCGACCCCGACTCCGACCCCGACTCCGACCCCGGCTTCGTCTCCGTCGCCTCGCCCGCCGCCGCCCTCTTGAGTGCCGCGTCGCGCCTGCGGACGTACCAGATGCCGATGAGCCCCAGTCCGCCGCCCGCCAGGCAGGTCCACACCCACCAGGTGAGGTCGCGGTCGTCGAACCAGCCGTAGAACGGCAGCTGGACGACGAAGAGGACGAACCAGAGGATCGTGCCGCCGGTGATCGTGGCGACCACGGGGCCCTCCAGGGGCTCCGGCGCCTCGTGCTTGGGGGTCCACTTCGCCATGGCAGACAGCTTACGAGGCGATCAGGTCTACGCGCGGAGATGGCCGAGCCGGTCTCTATATGTTCATACTGAAACGGTTTGTGTCTGACCACTTCTCTTCGTAGGAACCAACGAACGCATGCCCTCCTCGGCCCCCGCCAAGGTCCCCGCCCCTGAACAGCCGGGAGCCAGGCCCGCATACGGCGCACTCGACCGCTTCTTCAAGATCTCGGAGCGGGGCAGCACCCTGCCCCGTGAGATCCGCGGCGGTCTCGCCACCTTCTTCGCGATGGCCTACGTCATCGTGCTGAACCCGATCATCCTCGGCAGCGCGAAGGACATGTACGGCCACCAGCTGGACAACGGACAGCTGGTGACGGCCACCGCCCTGACGGCGGCGTTCACCACGCTCCTCATGGGCGTCATCGGCAACGTGCCGATCGCGCTCGCCGCCGGACTCGGTGTGAACTCGGTCGTCGCGCTCCAGTTGGCGCCCCGGATGTCCTGGCCGGACGCCATGGGCATGGTCGTCCTGGCCGGTTTCGTGGTCATGCTGCTCGTCGCCACCGGTCTGCGCGAGCGCGTCATGAACGCCGTGCCCTACAGCCTGCGCAAGGCGATCTCCATCGGTATCGGCCTGTTCATCATGCTGATCGGCCTCGTCGACTCCGGCTTCGTCTCCCGCATCCCGGACGTCGCGCAGACGACCGTGCCGCTCCAGCTCGGCGCCGACGGTCACCTCAACGGCTGGCCCGTCCTGGTCTTCGTCCTCGGGGCGCTGCTCACCCTCGCGCTCATCGTGCGCAAGGTCTCCGGCGCGATCCTCATCTCGATCGTCACGATGACCGTGCTCGCGGTCGTCATCGAGGCCGTCGCGAACGTCCCGTCCTGGGGCCTGACGACCCCGAAGTGGCCCGGCAACCCCGTCGCGAGCCCCGACTTCGGCCTGATCGGCGAGGTCAGCCTGTTCGGCGGTTTCGAGAAGGTCGGCGCGCTGACCGGCGTCCTCTTCGTCTTCACCGTCCTGCTGTCCTGCTTCTTCGACGCCATGGGCACGATCATGGGCGTCAGCGACGAGGCGAAGCTGACCGACGCCCAGGGCCAGATGCCCGGCATCAACAAGGTCCTGTTCGTGGACGGCCTCGCCGTCGCCGCGGGCGGCGCCAGCTCCTCCTCGGCCACCACCGCCTTCGTGGAGTCCACGGCCGGAGTCGGCGAGGGCGCCCGTACCGGCTTCGCGAACGTCGTCACCGGCGCCCTGTTCGGCGTGGCGCTGTTCCTGACGCCCGTCGCCACCATGGTCCCGTCCCAGGCGGCCACCCCGGCCCTGCTCGCGGTCGGCTTCCTCATCCTGGCGAACTCCGTCAAGGAGATCGACTGGGCCGACTACACGGTCGCGATCCCGGCCTTCGTGACGATGGTGATGATGCCGTTCACCTACTCGATCACCAACGGCATCGGCATGGGCTTCATCACCTTCGCGGTGCTGCGCCTGGCCGCCGGGCGGGGCCGCGAGGTGCCGGTCGCGATGTACGTCGTGGCCGCGGTGTTCGGCTTCTACTACCTGATGCCGGCGCTGGGTCTCACGTAGGTCCGGGTCTCACGTGAGCCCGTAGAACTTCTCGGTCTCCTCGACCGCGGACTGGAAGCGCTCGTCGAAGTCATCGCGGATGAGCGTCCGGACGACATAGTCCTGGACGCTCATTCCTCTTTTCGCCGCATGCTCTCGGAGTCGTTCGAGGAGCTCATGGTCTATCCGCAGGCTGAGCACGCTGGTCCCCATGGACACGAGGGTCGCGGCACCCGCCGGTCCGCCGTGTCACGTTCCGCCACGGGATCACCCGGATGAGTGATACTTAACCTGGTGGTCTTTAGTCAGGGTAATGAGTTATGCTAAAGAACATGTCGGACCTTACGCATGGCGACGACGCTGCCGCCGTGAACTCCCTGCGCTCCGCTGTGATGCGGCTGTCGCGTCGGCTCAAGCACCAGCGGGTCGACGAGTCGCTGAGCCCCACCGAGATGTCGGTGCTGGGCACCCTCTCCCTCTGCGGCAAGGCCACCCCCGGTGAGCTGGCCCGCAAGGAGCACGTCCAGCCGCCGTCGATGACCCGCATCGTCGCCCTGCTGGAGGCCAAGGGCCTGGTCCGCCTGGAGCCGCACCCCGAGGACCGGCGCCAGAAGGTCGTCACGAAGACGGAGCAGGCCGAGGCGATGCTCGAAGAGAGCCGCCGTAAGCGCAACGCCTTCCTGGCCACCCTGGTCGAGGGCCTCGACGAGGACGAGTGGGCGAAACTGCGCGCCGCCGCCCCCGTGCTGGAGAAGCTCGCACACCTGTAAGCAGCACTGACGAGGAGGCGAACCCTTTGAGTACGGGACCCGGAGCAGATTCCGCCCCCGCACCGACCACCCACAACTCCCCGCCCGCACCCAAGACCCGCAAGTCCTCGATGTTCAGCTCGCTGAAGGTCAGGAACTACCGCCTCTTCTTCCTCGGCCAGGTCGTCTCCAACACCGGCACCTGGATGCAGCGCATCGCCCAGGACTGGCTGGTGCTGAGCCTCACCGGCTCCGCCACCGCCGTCGGCATCACGACGGCCCTGCAGTTCCTGCCGATGCTGCTCTTCGGACTCTACGGCGGCGTCCTCGTCGACCGGCTGCCCAAGCGCGGCACGCTGCTCGTCACACAGACCTCGATGGCCCTCACCGGCATCGCGCTCGCCGTCCTCACGCTCACCGGACACGTCCAGGTCTGGCACGTCTACCTGGCCGCCTTCGCCGTCGGCCTCGCGACCGTCGTCGACAACCCGGCCCGTCAGTCCTTCGTCTCCGAGATGGTCGGCCCGGACCAGCTGCAGAACGCGGTCAGTCTGAACTCCGCGAACTTCCAGTCGGCCCGTCTGATCGGCCCCGCCGTGGCCGGCCTGATGATCACCGGCGTCGGCACGGGCTGGGCGTTCCTCGCCAACGGCCTCTCCTTCGTCGCGCCCATCGCCGGTCTGCTGCTGATGCGGGCGCGTGAGCTGTACGACGTCCAGCGGGCGCCGCGCGGCAAGGGCCAGCTGCGGGAGGGCCTGCGCTATGTCGCCGGACGCCCGGAGCTGATCTGGACCATCGCCCTCGCCGGGTTCGTCAGCACCTTCGGCTTCAACTTCCCCGTCTACCTGTCCGCCTTCGCCGACGACGTCTTCCACGCGGGCGCCGGCTCCTACAGCCTCTTCAACACCCTGATGGCGGTCGGCTCCCTGGCGGGCGCGCTGCTCGCGGCCCGGCGCGGTACGGCCCGGATGCGGGTGCTGATCGTGGGGGCGGTGGCCTTCGGCACGATGGAGATAGTGGCCGCGTTCGCGCCCTCGCTGTGGCTGTTCGCCCTGCTCATGGCCCCGATAGGCATGTTCGGCATGACGGTGAACGTGACGGCCAACAGCAGCATCCAGATGTCCACCGACCCGAGCATGCGGGGCCGCGTGATGGCCCTGTACATGATGGTCTTCATGGGCGGCGCCCCGCTGGGCGCGCCGATCGCCGGCTGGATCACGGACGCGTACGGCGTCCGGGCGGGCCTGGCCGTGGGCGGCGCGATCACGGCCACCGCCGCCGTGACGATCGCCCTGCTGCTGGCCCGCGTCGGCGGCCTGCGCCTGTCGGTGGGCTGGAATCACGGGCATCCGCATGTGCGGTTCGTGCCACGGCAGCGGGAGCGGGAGCAGGAACAGGAGCAGGAACAGGAGCGGTTGGCCACGGTGGCGTGAGTGCCGTGGCGGGCATACCGGCGCGGAGGGCAGCCCTTCCGCGCCGGTGCGGCCGCCGGGCAGGTGGTCGGACTGGTCAGACCCTGCGGGCCAGGACCTGGCCCGGCCAGTCGCCCCTCCCCTGGTAGGTCTCCGTGCGGACGAAGCCGTTGTTCTCGTAGAAGCGGACGAGCTTGCCGTCGGCGCCCGCGTAGCAGTCCACCCGGAGCAGGGAGACGCCTGCCCGCCGGGTCTCCTCGGCGGCGTGTGCGAGCAGGGCGCTGCCCACGCCGTGGCCCTTGAAGCGGCGGTCGGAGGCGAGCCAGTGGATGTAGCGCTCGGGCTCGCCGGGCGGCGGGAGGTGGGAGAGGTAGGCGCCGGGCGCGTCGGTGAGGGTGAGGGTGGCGGCCGGGACACCGTCGGCCTCGGCGATGAAGACGCTGCCCTCGTCCATGTGCCGGGTCACCGACTCCACCGTCTTCGGGTTCTCCGACAGCGGCTTCGTCCCCCACTGCCCCGTGCGCCCCTGCCCGACCAGCCACTCCACACAGCTGTCGAGCATGCCGAGTATCGCGGGGATGTCGTCGCGTCCGCCGTCCCTGATGGTGATCTCCATCCCCTCATGGTGCCAGGGTGGATGTCATGAGACTCTTCGCCGCCGTACTGCCGCCAGAGGACGTGACCAGTGAACTGGCCGCCGAAGTCGCCGAGTTGAGGAAGCTGCCCGGCGCGGAGGGGCTGCGCTGGACCGGGCGCCCGGGTTGGCACTTCACCCTCGCGTTCTACGGCGAGGTCGACGACGACCTCGTACCGGACCTGTCGGCGCGGCTGGGGCGCGCGGCCCATCGCACCGTCCCCTTCCCGCTGGCGCTGCGCGGCGGCGGCCAGTTCGGGCACGGGCGGGCGCTGTGGACGGGCGCGGAGGGGGACCTGGAGACCCTGCGGCTGCTGGCGGACCGGAGTGAGGCGGCGGCGCGCAAGGCCGGGGTGCCCATGGGGGAGCACCGGCGGTACAAGGCCCACCTGACGGTGGCGCGGAGCCGGTCGGCGGTGGACGTGCGGCCGTATGTCGACGCCCTCGCCGAGTTCACGAGCCGGACCTGGACCGTGGGCGAGCTGGCGCTGGTGCGCAGCCGGCTGCCGAAGTCCGGAGTGGCGGGCGAGCAGCCCCGCTACGAGGCGGTCGCCCGCTGGCCGCTCGGAGGGGCCGGTTAGGCTCGGTCCCGTGGACCCGAAAACCCGGAACCGGATCATGGCCGGTGCGCTTGTGCTGATGTTCGTCCTGGTCGCGGTGGCGGCGGCGCTCGGACAGTAGTCCCGGCCGGCCTCGCCGGCCCCTGCCCTCACCCCACCCTGCTCTCACCCCACGCCGGTTCAGGCGAGCTCGATCAGCCCCAGCCGGACGGCCTCGCTGACGGTCGCGGCCCGGTTCTCGGTGCCGAGCTTGCGGTAGGTCCGTACGACCTCGATCTCCCGCTCGCTGAGCACCGGCCCGGGCCGCTCGACCGCGTGTCCGACGACCCCGGCGGGGGCCTTCGGCGCGCCGGGGCCATCCCTCCCTCCCGGCCGCCGCGGCGCGCACCGCGCGGGGGGTCCTCCTGACCTGTCGCGCCGCCACGTCGGTCACGCGGCGGCGCGGCAGGTCTTGCGACGAGCTGGATGAACCGGCCTTACCAGGCGAAGGCTTCCGGAGACGGCCCCGGGCCCGGGAAGATCTCGTCCAGCCCCGCCAGCAGCTCCTCGCCGAGCTCCAGCTCGGCGGCCCGCAGGGCGGATTCGAGCTGCTCCGCCGTGCGCGGGCCGACGATCGGGCCGGTCACGCCGGGGCGGGTGAGCAGCCAGGCCAGGGCGGCCTCGCCGGGCTCCAGGCCGTGCTTGTCGAGCAGGTCCTCGTACGCCTGGACCTGCGTACGGACGGCCGGGTCGTTGAGGGAGTCGGCGGCCCGTCCGGAGGTGCGGCGGCCGCCCTCGGCCTGCTTCTTGAGGACCCCGCCCAGCAGCCCGCCGTGCAGCGGCGACCACGGGATGACGCCGAGCCCGTACTCCTGCGCGGCCGGGATCACCTCCATCTCGGCGCGGCGCTCGGCGAGGTTGTAGAGGCACTGCTCGCTGACGAGGCCGATGGTGCCGCCGCGGCGGGCGGCGATCTCGTTGGCCTGGGCGATCTTGTAGCCCGGGAAGTTGGAGGACCCGGCGTACAGGATCTTCCCCTGCTGGACCAGCACGTCGATGGCCTGCCAGATCTCCTCGAACGGAGTGTCCCGGTCGATGTGGTGGAACTGGTAGACGTCGATGTGGTCGGTCTGCAGCCGCTTGAGCGACGCGTCGACGGCGCGCCGGATGTTCACCGCCGACAGCTTGTCGTGGTTGGGCCACGCCGGGCCGTCGGCGCCCATATTGCCGTAGACCTTGGTGGCGAGGACGACCTTGTCGCGCCGCTCACCGCCCTTGGCGAACCAGTTGCCGATGATGCTTTCGGTACGGCCCTTGTTCTCGCCCCAGCCGTAGACGTTGGCCGTGTCGAAGAAGTTGATGCCTGCGTCCAGCGCCGCGTCCATGATCGCGTGGCTGTCGGCCTCGTCGGTCTGCGGACCGAAGTTCATGGTGCCGAGGACGAGCCGGCTGACCTTGAGTCCCGTGCGTCCGAGCTGCGTGTACTTCATGGTTCGCACGCTAGTCGCGTGGAGTGCGCTCTAGGCAAGCGCCTTGATCCACCTGAGCACCTTGCTCCACGTGAGCGCCTTGATCCGCGTGAGCATCCTGATCCTTGACGCTAACTGTTGGTTAGTGCTTTCCTGTGGTGAGCAACAGCTTGAAATTTCAATAAGCTTGATAGGGAGCAGCATCGTGACCCCCACCACTCCTGCCCGCCGGGCCCTCGTCGCCGTGTTCGCCGTGGCCGCCCTCGCCGTTCCTCTCGCCGCCGCGCCCGCGATCGCGGCCACGCCGGGCGCCGCCGCACCGCACGTCGGGTACGGCGAGTACGGCGATCAGGCGCGCCTCGCCTATCAGAAGTACGTCGCTGTCCGGGTCCTGAAGGGCGTGTTCGAGCGGGGTGACACCGGAGTCGTCGACCGTCATGTCCGGCCGGACTACATCCAGCACAACCCGCTGGCGCCCGATGGCGCAGAGACGCTGAAGAACCTCGGCAAGGCCATCCACCAGCAGTTCCCGGACGCCGAGTACGACGTCAAGCGGGTCATCTCCGAGGGCGACCTGGTGCTGGTGCACTCGAACGTGGTGATGACACCGGGCACGCGCGGACAGGCCGTCTTCGACATCTTCCGCTTCCAGGGCGGGAAGATCGCCGAGCACTGGGACGTGGGCCAGAACGTGCCGGAGGGCTCCGCCAACGGGAACGACATGTTCTCGACGGTGAGTTGGCCGCGGACGGAGCAGCCGGGGGCGCCGTGGCTGACCGCGTACAACAAGCGGCTCGTTACGAAGGCCTTCGACCAGCTGATCGTGCGGAAGGATCTGTCCGCGCTTGACCGGTACTGGGGGGCTGAGTACCACCAGCACAATCCGAGCATCGCGGACGGGGTGGCGGGCGTGAGGGCGGGGCTCGGGGGGTACTTCGAGGCGTTTCCGCAGCTGACGGTGACGCCTAAGCGGGTGATCGCCGAGGGTGACCTGGTCGCGGTGCACAGTCACTACGTGAACGCGCCGGGGGAGCGGGGGCAGGCGGTGGTGGATCTGTTCCGGGTGCGGGGCGGGAAGATCGTGGAGCACTGGGATGTGCTCCAGGATGTGCCGGGCTCGTCCGCGAATGACAACGGGATGTTCTAGGAGCGGGAGTTGAGGAAGGTCGTCCAGGTGGTGGGGGTTACTGGACGGCTGGGGTGGTGGGGCCCTTGACCCGGGCCGCTCCAGCACGGGTGAGAAGCGAGCGAGCGGCCCGGAAGGGCGGGGGCCCGGGCAGCAGTTGGCGGTACGGGTCGACTGGGTCGTGGGCCGGGGTGCAGGGTGCGCGGCGCGGTCGCGTCTCGCAGGCACGCCGGGTCGGCTCGGCGGCTTGCGGCCGGTGGGTGGCTCGGGTGTGGCGGCGGGGTGGAGCTGTCAGAGCTGGGGTGCGGCCGGGTGCAGCGTCGCGAACACGGCGCGGGCGCGGGTGTCGTCCGGGGACTGCCAGGCGCCGATGACGTGACCGGTGGCGCCAGGGGGAGCGGTGTCCGGGGCGGTGGGCCGCAGGACGCGGTGCATACGGAGCGTGGTGCCGCCGGGGGCGGGCAGTTCCGTGCCGTCCTGGTCGTCGGTGGCTTTGACGAGCCCGTCCCAGGAGGGGAGGCCGTCGCCGGTGTAGGAGTGGGTGACCTCATGGTCGGGGGTGTCGGTGAGGCTCTGGGCCTGGGCCTGGACGCGGCCCTCGAACAGGGCCAGCAACTGGGCGACCAGCACCGGGTCGTGGGCGCCGTCGTAGGCCCAACGGGATCCCAGTACGCCGTGCTCCATGGTGCCGACGAGGGCGTGCTCCGCGTCGTCGAGGGGGGCGCCTCGGTAGGTGAGCGGCACGAGGTAGTGGACCGGGTCGGGGCCGGAGGCGTCCGTGGCCACCATGAACTCGATGCCGACCTCGCCCGCCGGGTCGTCGAGCCGGAAGCCGCCGGTCCTGGTCAATGCCGGGGCGCCGGTGCCGACGTACCAGGGGCGGGTGGGGAGCCAGGAGGTGAGCAGTTCCAACTTGGTCGGTTTGAGGGTGGTGTTGTGGATGATCGCCATGCCCCACAGCCTCTCATCAGTCGCGGGGGAACTCCTCGGTTTTCAGGGTGAGGCCGAGGGGGGTGGTGGCCATGTCGACGTCTCCGCCGTATGTGACGGACGTGTCGCTCACGTAGTCGCCGTCCTTGGGCTGGGTGAAGAGGCGGCACTTGCCCGTGTACGGGTCAGCGATGAGATAGACGGGGACTTCGGCGAGGGCGTACGCGGTCTTCTTGGGGCCGTAGTCGTTCTTGGCCGTGTCCGTGGAGATGACCTCGGCGATGAACTCGACGTCCTCGTGGCGCCAGCGGCCTTCGGCGTTCTTCTGGGCACCGTCGCGCAGCTTCGCCACGTCCGGGGCGAGGCCGTTCTTGCGACCGGGGAAGTCGATGCGGACATCCGAGAACACCTTCGCGCGCCTGCCAAAGCGGTCCTCAAGAGCCCAGATAATCGCCCGAATGGTCTCCCAGTGGATGTCCCGCTGCGGCGACATGTAGATGGTCCCCTCGACGATCTCGACCTTGTATCCCTCGGGGACGGGCATCTTCTCGAGCCGCTCGAACATCTCGTCGAGCCAGTATGTGTCGTCGCTCTGGGCCATCGCGATCCTGTCTTCAAGGACGGTCATCGTGGCGCTCCTCCCCGGCTGTCTCATGGACGAGTGCAGCCGCGCAGTACAACGATACGCACAGTGACCGCGACCCGGAGAGGAAGCTCACATGCCAGCCCCCGACGCCCGGCACCTCCTCCTCCCTCTCCT
Source organism: Streptomyces sp. V4I8 (assembly GCF_041261225.1). Lineage (GTDB taxonomy): Bacteria > Actinomycetota > Actinomycetes > Streptomycetales > Streptomycetaceae > Streptomyces. The sequence continues at coordinate 4,739,370 of NZ_JBGCCN010000001.1, read as the reverse complement.
CCACCGCACCCTCCCCGACACCGTCCTCGGCATCTACCTCCACGGCTCCGCCACCCTCGGCGGCCTCCGCCTCCACAGCGACCTCGACCTCCTGGTCGTCGTCAGCCGCCCCACGACCCGCCCCCAACGCCGGGCGCTGGTCGAGGAGTTGATGAAGGTGTCCGGACCGCCCGGTCAGCGGAGCCGCCGCCCCGTCGAGCTCATCGTCGTCGTACAGGACGACGTACGGCCCTGGCGCTACCCGCCCACCTGCGACTTCCTGTACGGCGAATGGCTGCGGGAGGAGTACGAGCGCGGAGTCACCCCCGCGCCCGAGCCCAGCCCCGACCTCGCCCCGCTCCTCACCATGGTGCTGCTCGCGGACGCCCCGCTGTACGGGCCGCCGCCCGCCGACCTCCTCGCCCCCGTCCCGCACGCGGACCTGCGGCGCGCGATCGTCGCCGGAGTTCCGGGGCTGACGGGCGACTTGGACACCGACACCCGCAACGTCCTGCTCACCCTGGCCCGGATCTGGACCACCCTCGCCACGGGGGCCATCCGTTCCAAGGACGCCGCCGCCGACTGGGCCCTCCCGAGGCTCCCCGCCGAACACCGGCCCGTCCTGGCGCACGCCCGCGCGGTCTATCTCGGCGACGAGGCCGAGCGCTGGGACGGCACGTTGCTCTCCGGGGTCCGCCCGTGCGCCGAGTTCCTCGTGCGGGCGATCGAGGACGAGGCTCAGGCGGCGTAGGGCTCGCCCAAATCCCACGCCTGGTACATCGCCTCCGCGAACGCCGCCGCGATCTTGTGCTCGCCGCTTGCGTTCGGGTGCGTGCCGTCGTACGTGTCGAGGTGGATGTCGTACGACGGGGGCGGCGATGCCAGCAGCAGGGGTGAGCGGGGCTCGTCCAGGTCGGCGATCGCCTTCGCGAGGAGTTCGTTGAAGCGGGCGACCTCGGCGGCGAAGGCCGGCTCCGTCTCGGCGCGGACGTTCGGGATCACCGGCAGCACGGCGATCCGCACCCTGGGGTCCGCCGAGCGCGCCTCGGCCACGAAGGCCCGTACGTTCTCCGCCGTCTGCTCGGCGTTCGTGTAGAACCCGAGGTCGATCAGGCCCAGCGACACCAGCAGCACGTTCGCCCGGCACGTCCGCACCGCCTCGCCGATCAGCGGTGCCATGTGGAGCCAGCCCTCGCCCCAGCCGGCCAGGTGGGCGCGGGGGAAGGCCGGGTCGGGGTCGGCGTACTCGTACGACGTGGGGGCGTCCAGGTCCTTGTCGTAGAGCGTCTCGCGCGGGCCGACGAGGGCGAAGGGGCCGCCGTACGTCTCACGCAGGTGCTGCCACATGCGGTAGCGCCACGTGTGTTCGCCGGCGCTGCCGATGGTCTGGGAGTCGCCGACGGGCATGAACCTGAGCATCCGCTCATGATGGACGATCGCTACCTGGCGGTAAGGGCAGGCGGGGTGTGAAGCCTGACACGCCGACGTCCGTCACCGTCCGGGCAGCCACCCCCTGCCGACACCCTCTCCCGGCCCGGCCTCCGAATCATCAGGCCGGATGGCAGGCTTGGGTCATGCGCCGACCGATCGCCCTTCTCGCCGGACTCCTGCTCGCGGGTGCCTGCGCCCTGCCCGCCTCCGCCGCCGACGGGGACGGCAAGGGCACCGAGGACTTCACGATCAAGGACCCGCGCATCACCGAGTCCAGCGGCCTCGCCGCCTCGCGCCTGCACCCCGGCATCTACTGGACGCACAACGACCAGGACGAGGGCGCCTACCTCTACGCCGTCGACAGCGCCACCGGTGAGACCGTCGCCCGGATCACCATGACCGGCGTCGGTACACCGCGCGACGTGGAGGCGATCTCCATCGGGCCGAACAACGAGATCTGGGTCGGCGACATCGGCGACAACGACGGTGTGCAGTGGCCTTACGTCTGGATCTACCGCCTCCCCGAGCCCAAGACGCTCAAGGACCAGACGATCCGTGCCACGCAGTACGTGGTGAAGTACTCCGACGGCTCCCGCGACGCCGAGTCGCTGGTCGTGCACCCCAGGACCGGGCGCGTCTACATCATCGACAAGCAGGAGGACGGCGGCCACCTGTACGAGGGCCCGGCCCAGCTGTCCCCTTCCGGCACGAACGTCTTCAAGCCCACCGTCCCCGTCGACATGTGGGCCACCGACGCCGCCTTCTCCCCGGACGGCAAGACCCTCGCCGTACGCGGCTACTTCGGCGGCATCGCCTACGACTGGAACGGCGGCGAGATCAAGCGGCTGGAACGCATCAGCGTCCCCCTCGGCCAGGGCGAGTCCGCCAGCTACTCGACCGACGGCACCAAGCTCATGCTCGGCAGCGAGGGCGTCGGCAGCGCGGTGGTGGCCGAGGACGCCCCCGGCGCCGCCGGCTCCTCCGACTCGTCCTCCGGCAGCGGCAGTTCGGGCTCGTCCGACGACGGCGGCGACGGCGACAGGACCGGAGACCTCAAGGTCGGCGCCATCGCCGTACTCGTCGGCTGTGTGGTCGTCTTCGGGTTCCGACGACTGTTGCGGAGGGGATGAGGGGAGATCGCGCAGGTTCGCGAGCAGGCCAGTGGGCCCTGCCGCGGTCCTTGATAGCTTCACCCGGGCCCAGCCCGCCGATTCCGCGATCTTGTACGAAGGACCATCCCGCTCCGCATGGACAACCCGCCCGTGCCGCCCGACGTCACCCGGGTGCTCAAGCACAACCGCACGCTGCTGTACCGGCACACAGCCGCCCGCCTCGCGCTCGCCGGGGGTCTGCTCGCGGTGCCGTACGTGGCGCATCTGGCCGGGTACGAGGCCGCCCTGCCCGCGTTCGCCGTCCCGGCCGCCCTCTTCGTGCTGATCTTCCTCGCGCTCCGGCTGGGGCGCGGGTCTCGGCTGAAGGTGTGCGAGAAGGTGCTGCACACCTATCCCCTGGAGTACCGCACGCGGGTGGCCAAGAAGGGCTCCGAGTGGAAGTACATGGGCGATGTGCACACTGTCCGACTCTCGGTGCGCGGGCAGCACGGCGCCCCCTCACTGCGTGCGGTCAACGCCTCGACGGTGCGCCGCTGGCCCAAGGAGGCCGAGGAGGGCGGCGCCTGGTTCGCCGGTGACGCGGCCTTCGGTGGCGTGCTGGTCGTGCCGGGGAGCAACGCCATGTTCTTCGTGCAGCCGACGCCCTGGGCGAAGTACGAGCAGGAGCGCGCGCAGGCGGACCCGCAGCGAAGGGCTCTTGCCGAACGGGCCGGTGTCTCCCGGCTGTTGGAACGCAGGGAGCCGAGCGGAATGGTGGTCGGATGAAGCGCGTCCTCGGCTGGGTGTGCGGCGTCCTCCTCGCCCTCGTCACCGGCTTCTGGTTCGTCACCGCGACCGCCGACATGGCCCTGTCCGCCGGCCTCTACGGCACCCCGGGCACGTACAAGGTGGAGCGCTGCTACGACACCGACGTGAACGGTAAGCACTCCGCCTACGACTGCCACGGGGACTTCACGCCCGACGGCGGAACCGCCGCCGACGCCGAGTACGTGCCCCTTGAGGACACCGGACGCGACTACCCGGACGGCACCGAGTTCGACGCGCGGCTAGGTATCGAGCCGGAGACGCTCCAGCGGGTCGGGTTCCGGGGAGTCGTCGGCGAGCTCTGGCAGGTCTCGATCTGCGTGGCCGTCCTCGCCGTGCTCGCGTACCAGGCGATCAAGCCGCACGGGGCGGACCGACGCCGCGAGGACCACCGCCGGGAGCCCTCGCGGCGCCAGAGGGTGGTCGACCGGGTGGGGTACGCGGTCCTGGTCGCCGTACCCGTGGGACTGCTGAGCTGGATCGCCATGGTCGCGGAGCCGACGCCGTAGTAGCCCGGTAGCAGTCGGCAGTCGGCAGTCGGCAGTCAGCAGGTCAGCAGGCAGTCGGTAGGCGGCCGGCACGGGCAGTGCTCATGGCTCCCCGGCGGCATCCTCCGTTTCGCCGCCCGCCTCCGCGCGCCGCGCGACGAAGACCTCCAGCCCGTCCAGGATCCGCTGCAACCCGAACTCGAAGTGGTCGAAGTCGGGGCCCCAGGTGTCCTCGTCGAGGGCCGCGAGGAGCGGGTAGCGGCCGGAGGACATGATCTTCTCCAGCATCGGGGTCTGGGCCTGCCAGAACTCCGTGTCCGTCAGGCCCGTCCGGCGCTCCGCCTCCTGCGCGTACAGCTGGGTGCGCGCGGCTCCGACGACGTATCCGTCGATCATGATGATCGCCGAGACCAGCTCGGGGTCGGTCAGGCCCATCGGCTTGATGCGGTCGAGCACCTTCTCCATGCCGTCGAGGGCGCTCGGGCCGAGGATGGGGCGGGACTGGTTGACCTGGAGCAGCCAGGGGTGGCGGCGGTAGAGGTCGAGGGTCGCGCGGCCCAGGGCCTCCAGCGCCGAGCGCCAGCTGCCGTCGCCGAGGTCGGCCGGGTTCTCGGAGGGGCGCTGGACGCGGTCCAGCATCAGGTCGAGCAGCTCGGCCTTGCCGGGGAGGTAGCGGTACAGCGACATCGTGCCGGTGCCCAGCTCGGCGGAGACCCGGCGCATGGACACCGACTCCAGCCCCTCCGCGTCCGCCACCCGGACGGCCGCTTCCACGATCTGGTCCAGCGTCAGGGCCGGCTTGGGTCCGCGACTGGGCCGTCGGCCCGTCTCCCACAGGAGTTCCAGGGTGCGGACGATATCGCCGCTGCCACTGGTCTCCGTACCGCCGGTGCTGCCCTTGCCGCTCGTCATGCACTTCAGCTTAAGTCCTTCCGAAAAAACTGGGTACACCGTACGCGCAATCGGGTACGGTGTACCCAATTAAGGAGAGGGGGACCTCATGGGCGAGGGAAGCGTCGGGAACGACGGATACGCGGTGCGGGCCGAAGGACTGGAGAAGCGCTACGGCGAGAAGCGCGCCCTCGACGGCTTCGACCTGGCCGTCCGCGAGGGTACGGTGCACGGCCTGCTCGGTCCGAACGGCGCGGGCAAGACCACCGCCGTCCGCATCCTGTCCACGCTGATCAAGCTGGACGGCGGCCGGGCGACGGTGGCCGGTCTGGACGTGGCCCGCCGGCCCCGCGAGGTGCGGGCGCGGATCGGGCTCACCGGCCAGTACGCGGCCGTGGACGAGGTGCTGACCGGCCGCCAGAACCTGGAGATGTTCGGCAGGCTCTTCCACCTGGGCGGCAAGCGGGCCAAGCTGCGCGCCACCGAACTGCTGGACCAGTTCGACCTGACCGACGCCGCCGACCGGGGCGTCGGCAAGTACAGCGGCGGTATGCGGCGCCGCCTCGACCTCGCCGCCTCGATGATCCTCGCCCCGGCCGTCCTCTTCCTCGACGAGCCGACGACGGGACTCGACCCCCGCAGCCGGGGTGAGGTCTGGGAGTCGGTGCGGGCGTTGGTCGCGAGCGGCACGACCGTACTGCTGACCACGCAGTATCTGGAGGAGGCCGACAAGCTGGCCTCGCAGATCACCGTCATCGACCAGGGCCGGGCCATCGCCGACGACACCCCGGACGGGCTGAAGAACCTCGTCGGCGGCGACCGTATCGAGGTCGTGGTCGCCGAGCGGTCCGACATCCCGCGCGTGGTGAAGGTGGTCGCCCGGGTCTCGGACGGCGAACCCGAGGCCACTGAGGAGGAGTTGCGCGTGCACGCCCCGGTCACCGACCGGGTGTCCGCGCTGACCGAGGTGGCGCGGACGCTGCAGGACGAGGGCGTCCAGGTCGAGGACATCGGGCTGCGCAGGCCGAGCCTCGACGACGTCTTCCTGCGCCTGACCGGACACCGCACCGAGTCCACCCCGTCAGCCAAGAAGGAGGCCGTCGCATGACCGCCGTAGACCTGACCGTCCCGGCCACGCACGGCCGCCTGTACTGGGCCCTCGCCGACGTCTGGAACGTCGTCCGCCGCGGCCTGACCCACTACCAGCGCCAACCGGTCAACATCGCCTGGCAGCTGGGCTTCCCGATCCTGTCCGTCCTGCTCTACGGCTATGTCTTCGGCAGCGCGATGAAGGTGCCCGGCGGCGGGGACTACACGGACTTCCTGATGCCGGGCATGTTCGTGATGACGATGGCGTTCGGGTTCATCAACACCGCCACCCTCGTCGTCTACGACTCGACGAAGGGCGTCATCGACCGCTTCCGCTCCATGCCGATGGCCTCCTCCGCGGTGGTCGCCGGGCGCGGGATCACCGATCTGCTCGCCGCCTGCGCCGAGTTGGCGATCATGATGCTGACGGCCTTCGCGATGGGCTGGCGCCCGGACGGCGGCCTCGGCTTCCTCGGCGCCTTCGGCCTGCTGCTGTGGCTGCGGTTCGCGCTGATCTGGATCGGGGTGTGGCTGGGCCTGCTGGTTCCCAACCCGGAGGCCGCCGGTGGCCTGTTCGCCGTCGCCTTCCCGCTCACGATGATCTCCAGCATCTTCGTCGCGCCCCAGCTGATGCCCGACTGGCTGGGCTGGGTGGCGGCCTGGAACCCGATCTCCTCCACGGCGGCGGCCGCCCGTGAGCTGTTCGGGGTGCCGGGCGCGGCGGTGGCCGGGGACTCGTGGGTCGAGCAGCACGCGCTGCTGATGGCGGGGGTGTGGCCGGTGATCCTCACGGCGATCTTCCTGCCGCTCGCGGTGCGCCGGTTCCAGAAGCTGAGCCGCTAGTGAACCGATGAATGCCGCGCACCTCCTTGACGTGCCCATGGTGCGTCAGTTTCCTGGGAGGTGCGCGGTGCATGGGAGCGCTCCCATCGTTCCGGGGCCGCGCCACCCCGAGAGGAACAAGGGACATGTTCCGCAGCTTGCGAAGAGCGCTGTGTGCGGTGGCCGCCGCGCTCCTGTTACCGCTGGGGGCCGGTGCGCAGGCCGCCCACGGGGCGAAGCCCGGCGCCGCAGGGACCGCCGTACCCACCGCCGTACAGAACGCCGACGCCGTACAGGCCGCCGAGGCCGGCGCCGGCTACTGGCACACCAGCGGCCGGCAGATCCTGGACGCGTCCGGGCAGCCGGTCCGGATCGCCGGGCTCAACTGGTTCGGCTTCGAGACCGGCAACCACGTCGTCCACGGCCTGTGGGCCCGCGACTACAAGAGCATGCTCGACCAGATGGCCTCGCTGGGCTACAACACCCTCCGTCTGCCCTTCAGCGACGACATCCTCAAGTCCGGCACGATGCCGGACAGCATCAACTTCGACGGCAAGAACGCCGACCTTCGGGGCCTGACGTCCTTGCAGGTCATGGACAAGATCGTGGCGTACGCCGGTCAGATCGGCCTGAAGATCGTCCTCGACCGGCACCGTCCCGACGCGGGGGGCCAGTCCGGGCTCTGGTACACGGCGTCGGTCCCCGAGCCGACGTGGATCGCCAACCTGAAGGCACTGGCGACGCGGTACGCCGGCAACCCGACCGTCATCGGCATCGACCTGCACAACGAGCCGCACGACCCCGCCTGCTGGGGCTGCGGCGACACGACCCGCGACTGGCGCCTGGCCGCCCAGCGGGCCGGCAACGCGGTCCTCTCCGTCAACCCGAACCTCCTCATCATGGTCGAGGGCGTCCAGTCGCACGACGGCGCCAACGGCTGGTGGGGCGGCAACCTCATGGGCGTCGCCCAGTACCCGGTGCAACTCGACGTACCGAACCGGCTGGTCTACTCCGCCCACGACTACGCCACCAGCGTGGCCCAGCAGCCCTGGTTCAGCGATCCGTCGTTCCCCGCCAACATGCCGGGCGTCTGGGACAAGTACTGGGGCTACATCTTCAAGCAGAACATCGCCCCGGTCTGGCTCGGCGAGTTCGGTACGACACTCCAGTCGACGGTGGACCAGAGGTGGCTGACCGCACTGGTGGCATACCTGCGCTCGACATCGACGTACGGCTCGGACTCGTTCCACTGGACCTTCTGGTCCTGGAACCCCAACTCCGGTGACACGGGCGGCATCCTCAAAGACGACTGGCAGACCGTGGACACCGCGAAGGACGGCTACCTGGCGAGCATCAAGGCGCCGGGCTTCCCGGCCGGCGGGGGTGGGGGTGACCCCGATCCCGACCCCGGTGGTGGCACGGCGGCGTGCAGCGCCGCCTACACCGTCAGCAGCGACTGGGGAAGCGGCTTCAACGCCGAGGTGAAGGTGACCAACACGGGCCCGACCCCGGTCAACTCCTGGAAGGTCACCTGGGCCTGGAGCGGCTCCCAGAAAGTCACGTCCATGTGGAACGCGTCGTATACGCAGAGCGGGTCGACGGTGACCGCGTCCAACGCCGCGCACAACGGGGCGGTCGCGGTGGGCGGTTCGGCGAGCTTCGGGTTCGGGGGTGCGCCTGGGGGTGGCGCGGCTCCTGCGGTGACCTGCACGGCCACATAGGAGAAGGGCGCCCGGTGAACGGTGTTCCCCGGGCGCCCCTCACGGCCGGATCACGTCCGCTCCCATGCCCCGAAAATGCCTGCTCACGACCACGGCATGGCGGCTAGTGTCCATTGGCATGCAACTGACCGTTCTCGGCGGCTGCGGGGCGTGGCCCACCGCAGTTCAGGCGTGCAGCGGCTACCTCGTCGAGTACGGGGGCTTTCGCCTGCTCATCGACCCCGGGTACGCCACGCTGCCACGCCTGCTCGACCACAACACCGTCGATTCCATTGACGCTGTGCTGATCAGCCACGGACACCCCGACCACTGCGCTGACCTCAACCCTCTCCTGCGCGCCCGAGGTCTGAGTGACACGCCACCGCCGGCACTGCCGGTATACGCACCCCACGGCGCAGTCGATGCCGTACTCGCGCTCGACAAACCGAGCATGCTCGCCGAGGCGTACCGCCTTCGCGAGTTCCAGCCCGGCGACCGGTTCGACATCGGTCCGTTCAGAACCGACACCTGGCTCCTGCCGCACTTCGTACCCAACGCCGGCATCCGACTGACCACGCCGGACGCCGTGCTCGCCTACACCGGCGACACGGGTCCGAGCCGCGACATCCTACGCGTCGCTGAAGGCGCTGACCTGCTGTTGTCGGAAGCCACGTACGTCCACGAGGTACCGGCCGCCGACGCACCGTATCTGCTGACCGCACGACTGGCCGGCCAGTACGCGAGCCAGGCGGGCGCTGCCAGGCTCATGCTCACCCACCTGTGGCCGGGGACAGATCCGAAAGCCGCACACGAAACAGCCGCGCGGACCTTCCGGCACCCGATCGACGTCGCCACCCCCGGGCTCGTCACCAACCTCGCCCATGGGAGCGGTCATACGGCTCCTGGCCGTTGATGCCGGAGGGTGACGGGAGAGCGGGTGAATGCGACGAGGGCGCCCGGTGTTCGCCGGGCGCCCTCGTCGTCGTACGGAAGCCGTCGTACCGCTGGGAAGGACTACAGCTTCTCGATCACGTAGTCGATGCACTTCGTCAGCGCCTCGACGTCCGCCGGGTCGATCGCCGGGAACATCGCGACGCGGAGCTGGTTGCGGCCGAGCTTGCGGTAGGGCTCGGTGTCGACGATGCCGTTGGCGCGCAGGACCTTGGCGACGGCGGCGGCGTCGATCTCGTCCGTGAAGTCGATCGTGCCGATGACCTGGGAGCGCTTGGCAGGGTCGGTGACGAACGGGTTGGCGTACTTGATGTCCTCGGCCCAGCCGTACAGCGTGCGGGCGGAGGTGGCCGTGCGGCGGACCGCCCAGTCGAGGCCGCCCTGGCCGTTGATCCACTCCAGCTGCTGGTTCAGCAGGAAGAGGGTGGAGAGGGCCGGGGTGTTGTACGTCTGGTTCTTGCGGGAGTTGTCGATCGCCGTGGGGAGCGAGAAGAACTCCGGGACGTGGCGGCCGGACGCGTGGATGCGCTCGGCGCGCTCGATCGCCGCCGGGGAGAAGACACCGATCCACAGGCCGCCCTCGGAGGCGAAGGACTTCTGCGGGGCGAAGTAGTAGACGTCCGTCTCGGAGACGTCGACCGGGAGGCCGCCGGCGCCCGAGGTGGCGTCGACCAGGACCAGCGCGCCCTCGTCGGCGCCGGCCACGCGCTTGATCGGCATGGCGACACCGGTGGAGGTCTCGTTGTGGGTGAAGGCGTAGACGTCGACGCCCGCCTCGGCCGCCGGCTGCGGGTGGGTGCCGGGGTCGCTGGCGATGACGGTGGGTTCGGCCAGCCAGGGGGCCAGCTTGGCGGCCTTCGCGAACTTCGAGCTGAACTCGCCGAAGTTCAGGTGCTGCGACTTGTTCTCGATCAGGCCGTGCGTCGCGACGTCCCAGAAGGCCGTCGAGCCGCCGTTGCCGAGGATGACCTCGTAGCCCTCGGGGAGCTGGAACAGCTCGCGGATGCCCTCGCGCACCTGGCCGACCAGGTTCTTGACCGGGGCCTGGCGGTGGGAGGTGCCGAGCAGGGAGGTACCGGTCGCGGCCAGCGCGTCCAGCGCTTCCGTCCGCACCTTGGAGGGGCCCGCGCCGAAACGTCCGTCGGCGGGCTTGATGTCAGCGGGAATCTGGATCTCAGCCACGGTGGGAGCGTAGCTGTTTCAGGAAACCTTGGTGAAACCTCGTCCGTCGGGTGAGACGGCGTTTCGGTGGGCGTCGGAGCGGGGGGCTGCCGCCCCCAGACCTCCGCTTCGGCCCTGAAGGGGCCTTGTCCTCAAACGCCGGACGGGCTGGAATGCCGGGCGTCGGCTGGTTTGCTGGAGGCATGAGGGATCTAGAAGCTGCGCTGCGTACCGTCGTCCGGGGCGAGGTCGGGTTCGACGTCACCTCCCGGGCGTTGACGACCATGGACGCGTCCAACTACCGACGCGTCCCGTTGGGAGTGGTGGCGCCACATGACGCCGACGACATCGCAGCCGTACTGGAGGTGTGCCGCGACCACATGGTGCCGGTCGTGGCGCGTGGCGGAGGCACATCCATCGCCGGTCAGGCCACCGGCACCGGCATCGTGCTGGACTTCACCCGCCACATGAACCGGATCGTGTCCCTGGACCCGGAGACCCGCACCGCCGTCGTCCAGCCCGGCGTCGTCCTCGACCGCCTCCAGGACGCCGCCGCCCCGCACGGGCTCCGCTTCGGCCCCGACCCCTCCACCCACAGCCGCTGCACGCTCGGCGGAATGATCGGCAACAACTCGTGCGGCTCGCACTCGGTGGCGTGGGGCACGACCGCGGACAGCGTGCGGGAGCTGGACGTGATCACCGCGCGGGGGCGGCGGCTGCGGCTCGGGCAGGGGTGGGCCGGGGCGCCGGAAGGGCTGCGGGAGCTGGTGGAAGGGGACCTGGCCCGGCTGCGGACCGGCTTCCCCGAACTGCCCCGCTGTATCTCCGGATACGCGCTCGACGCCCTGCTGCCCGAGAAGGGCGCCGATGTCGCCCGTTCCTTCTGCGGGAGCGAGGGCACCCTCGGGATCCTCACCGAGGCGGTCGTACGGCTGGTTGAGGCGCCACGCGCGCGTGCGCTGGCCGTGCTGGCGTACGCCGACGAGAGCGCGGCGGCGGAGGCGGCCGCGGGGCTGCTGCCGTACGGGCCGCTGACGGTGGAGGGCATGGCGGCCGACCTGGTGCCCTCGCCGACCGCGCTGCCGGCGGGCGGCGCCTGGCTGTTCGTCGAGACGGGCGGGGAGTCCGAGGGGGAGGCACGCGCGCGTGCGGAGGCGATCGTGCGGGCCGCCGATGTCGTCGACGCCCTGGTCGTCACCGACCCGGCCGGGCAGCGGGCTCTGTGGCGCATCAGGGAGGACGCGAGCGGTACGGCGACCCGGATGCCCGACGGGAGTGAGGCCTGGCCCGGTTGGGAGGACTGCGCCGTGCCGCCGGCGCGGCTCGGGGCGTATCTGCGGGACTTCCGCAAGCTGCTGACCGCCCACGGGCTGCGCGGGACGCCGTACGGGCACTTCGGCGACGGCTGTATCCACGTCCGTATCGACTTCGACCTGCTGACGGAGGCCGGCATCGGCCGCTTCCGGCGCTTCTCGGAGGAGCTCGCCGAAGTCGTCGTGGCGCACGGGGGCTCACTGTCCGGGGAGCACGGGGACGGGCAGGCACGGGCCGAGCTGCTGCCGAGGATGTACGGGGAGGAGATGGTCGGTCTCTTCGAGCGGGCCAAGGGTGTGTGGGACCCCGACGACCTGCTCAACCCGGGGATGCTGGTGCGCCCGGCCCCGCTCGACTCGAACCTCCGTTTCTCCGTCCTGCCCCGCGAGCCGGTGGACGTGGCCTTCGGCTACCCGGCCGACGGCGGGGACTTCTCGGCGGCCGTACGGCGCTGCGTCGGGGTCGCCAAGTGCCGTACGACGTCGGCGACCGGCTCCGCCGTGATGTGCCCGTCCTTCCGGGCCACCGGCGACGAGGAACACTCCACGCGCGGGCGTGCCCGGCTGCTGCACGAGATGCTCGCCGGGGAACTGGTGACCGACGGGTGGCGCTCGACCGAGGTGCGGGACGCGCTGGACCTGTGCCTGGCCTGCAAGGGGTGCCGGTCCGACTGTCCGGTCGAGGTCGACATGGCCACGTACAAGGCGGAGTTCCTGCACCACCACTACGAGGGCCGACGGCGCCCGGCCGCACACCACAGCATGGGGCGGCTGCCGGAGTGGCTGCGCCTGGTGGCACGCACGCGTACCGCGTCCTTGGCCAACGCCCTGGCCGCCGTACCGCCGTTGGCGTGGGCGGCGAAACGGCTCGGCGGGATCGCGCCGGAGCGGGAGATTCCGCGGCTGGCGACGCGGACGTTCAGCCGGTGGTGGGAGCGGCGGCGCGGGAAGGCGGTCGAGGGTCGGCGTGCCGGCGGTGAGCTGGTCATTCTGTGGCCGGACACGTTCACCGAGCATCTCTCGCCGTCCGTGGGGCAGGCGGCCGTACGCGTGCTGGAGGCGGCGGGGCTGCGGGTGGCGCTGCCGCCGACGGTGCGCATGAAGACGCCGTCGGGCGATGAGGGAGTGAAGGGGGGAGTGGGTGCGGGAGTGGCGGTGGCCATGGACCCGGTCTCGCTGCTCCGGGGCCGGGGGCGGGTCTGCTGCGGGCTGACGTACGTCTCCACGGGGCAGCTCGACCGTGCCCGCGCGGTGCTGCGGCGGACGCTCGACCTCATGGCCCCGGTGCTGGAGACGGCGGCCCCGGTCGTGGTCCTGGAGCCCAGCTGCGCGGCGGCCCTCCGCTCGGACCTTCCGGAACTGCTGCACGACGATCCACGGGCCCGCCGCCTGGCCGACCGGGTCCTGACCTTCGCGGAGACGCTGGAGCGGCTCGCCCCCGACTGGACGCCGCCACGCGTGGACCGGCCGGCCGCCGGGCAGACCCACTGCCACCAGCACGCGGTCCTGGGTGACGCGGCCGACCGCCGGCTGCGCGCGGCCGCGGGACTGAGCGGGGAGCTGAGCGGGGGCTGCTGCGGTCTCGCGGGCAACTTCGGGTTCGAGAAGGGGCACTTCGAGGTGTCGGTGGCGTGTGCGGAGGAGCAGGTGCTGCCGGCGGTACGGGCGGCGGGGGAGGGGGCCGTGGTGCTGGCGGACGGGTTCTCCTGCCGGACGCAGCTGGAGCAACTGGCGGGGGTGCGGGGGCGGCATCTGGCGGAGGTGCTGGCGGAGGGGCTGGAGGGGCTGGCGGACGGGCTGGAGGGGCCGCGGGGCAGTGCCGGTCGCGGTGGCGATGCGGTGGGCGACAGGTGAAGGGTTCTGTCTCGCATTGCCTGCTGATCAGTCGTGTTCTACGTAATTGATCAGTAAAGTACTTCACGATCCCGTACGAGGAGGGTGGCTCGTTCCGTCCGACGCTCGACCTCAGGCCCGAGATCGCCGACGGGGTCGTGTGCGATGGGAACGTGCGCTGCGCGATCGTCACCCGGGCCGACTTCACGGCCACCGGAGTGAGGCTCTACGACCAGTACATCTCGGTCCACTTCGCCCGGGGGGCGGCTTCGTAGGCTGGTCCGACCCGGCCGACCAGCCTCCGGCCGGCCAGCCATCCGCGAGGAGTCCCGCCCGTGACCCGACCGCCCCTGCGCATCCAGCCCCTCACCCGCGACCAGCACCTCGCCTTCGTCGCGGCCCGCCCCTCCGCCAGTCACACACAGCTCCCCTCCTGGGGCGAGGTGAAGCCGGACTGGACGGCGGAGAGCCTGGGCTGGTTCGACGAGGAGGGGCGGCCGGCGGGGGCGGGGCTCGTGCTCTACCGCCCGCTGCCGAAGCTGAAGAAATACCTGGCGTATCTGCCGGAGGGGCCGCTGATCGACTGGCACGCGCCCGACCTCGCCGAGCGCTGGCTCGCACCGATGCTCGCGTATCTCAAGGCCAAGGGCGCCTTCTCGGTCAAGATGGGCCCGCCCGTCGTCGTTCGCCGCTGGAGCAGTGAGGCGGTGAAGGACGCCATCGCCGACCCGGCCGCCCGCCGGCTGCGCGACGCGGAGCCGACGTCCTGCGATCAGCGCGCCCTCGATGTCGGCGAACGGCTGCGGCGGAGCGGCTGGCGGCAGACCGAGCCGGGCAGCGAGGAGGGCTTCGCCGCCGGGCAGCCGCGCTACGTCTGTCAGGTGCCGTTCGCCGGACGGTCGCTGGACGACATCCAGCGCGGCCTCAACCAGCAGTGGCGGCGCAACATCAAGAAGGCCGAGAAGGCCGGCGTGAAGGTCGTGCGGGGCGGACACGAGGATCTGCCCGCCTTCTACGACCTCTACGCCGAGACGGCCGAGCGCGACCGGTTCATCCCGCGCCCCCTGCCCTACTTCCAGCGCATGTGGACCGCGCTCACCGCCGAACACCCCGACCGTATGCGGCTCTACCTCGCCCAGCACGACGGCGACACCCTCGCCGCCGCCACCATGATCACCGTCGGCGACCACGTCTGGTACTCCTACGGCGCCTCCACCAGCCGCAAGCGCGAGGTCCAGCCCAACAACGCCATGCAGTGGCGCATGATGGCCGACGCCCATGAACTCGGCGCCGCCGTCTACGACTTCCGCGGCATCACCGACACGCTGGAGGAGTCCAACCATCTGCTGGGCCTGCTGCGGTTCAAGGTGGGCGCCGGCGGTGAGGCCGTCGAGTACCTGGGGGAGTGGGACTTCCCGCTCAACCGGCTGCTGCACAAGGCGCTGGATCTGTACATGGCGCGGCGGTAGGTCGGCGGGTTCGGTCCGGACGGGCAGAGCGCTCGGACCGGCCCGGCCTGCCGGACTCCGGACCCGCCCGGCCTGCCGGACTCCGGACCGGCCCGGTCTGCCGGACTCCGGACCTGCCCGGTCTGCCGGACTCCGGACCTGCCCGGTCTGCCGGACTCCGGACCTGCCCGGTCTGCCGGACTCCGGACCCGCCCGGTCTGCCAGAGCCCGGACCGCCGGTCCACACTCTGGGACAGTGGCGTAATGGGTTCACACGCCTGACTCGGTCTACTAACCTGGACTAGGCAGTACAGCATGATGAACGCATGGAAGCCGCCCCGCCCGCCCCGAGCCGAGCCCTGGAACGCCCGTGAGCACCCCCGACGCCGCCGCCACGCCCGTACCGACCCGCGCCCGGGCCCTCCCCGAGCCGGCGGCCGGTGCCCCGCGCCGCTGGGGCTCCCTCGGCCCCGTGGGCCTGGTGCTCGCCGGAGGGGTCTCGGTGCAGTTCGGCGGCGCCCTGGCGGTGAGCCTGATGCCGCGGGCGGGTGCGCTCGGCGTGGTGGCGCTGCGGCTGGTCGTGGCGGCGGTCGTCCTGCTCCTGATCTGCCGACCCCGGCTGCGCGGCCACTCCCGCACCGACTGGGGCACGGTGATCGTCTTCGGCATCACCATGGCCGGGATGAACGGCCTCTTCTACCAGTCGGTCGCCCGCATCCCGCTGGGCCCCGCGGTCACGCTGGAGGTGCTGGGCCCGCTCGCCCTCTCCGTCCTGTCGTCCCGTCGCGCGGTCAACTTCATCTGGGCCGGACTCGCCCTCGCCGGTGTCTTCCTGCTCGGCGGCGGAGGCTTCGAAAGCCTCGACCCCATAGGTGTCGCCTTCGCCCTGGGTGCCGGCGCCATGTGGGCGGCCTACATAATCTTCAGCGCCCGCACGGGCCGACGCTTCCCCCAGGCCGACGGGCTGGCGCTCGCCATGGCGGTGGGCGCCGTACTGTTCCTCCCCCTGGGGATCGCCGAAGCGGGCTCGAAGCTCCTCGACCCGGTGACCCTCGGACTGGGCGCGGCCGTGGCCATCCTCTCCTCGGTCCTCCCCTACACCCTCGAACTCCTCGCCCTGCGCCGCCTGCCCGCCGCGACCTTCGCCATCCTGATGAGCCTCGAACCGGCCGTCGCCGCGACCGCCGGCTTCCTCATCCTCGACCAGGCCCTCTCCGCCCTCCAGGCCCTGGCGATCGCCCTGGTCATCGCGGCGAGCATGGGGGCGGTGCGGACGCAGGTGGGCCGGGGGAAGGCGAAGGCCCTCGCCGAGGGCTAGGACAGGCCCCGGGCGGGCGCGCGGCCCGGCGGATCGCGGCCGGGCCGTGTCCGCGAAGTCCCGCCCGCCCCGCGAGGCCTGGCACGTTTCCCCACTGCTTCCAGGGCGTGGCACGTTCCCCCACTGCCTCAAGGGTGCGGGAGGCCCTCCCCACTCGCCGCACCGAGCGAGAGCCCGAGTACGTCCCGTACGAGCGCTTCCGCCCGGCACGCCGAGAGCACGCGCCGTGTGCCCCAGGGCCCGCCCTCCGGGCGGACGACGGGACTTTGCGGACACGACCTAGCGCATCAGCAGCCCCTGCACGGCGAGGCCGTGATGGACGCGCAGCCGGTGCAGCTCCCACAGGCCCACCGCGGTCACCGAGACGGGGGCGCCCAGCATGAACACGATCCGGACCGGCAGCGGCACGCCCTCGTAGGGGTTCGTGAAGAGGTCGATCAGTGCCATCTCCCACACCAGCGTCATGGCCAGCAGCGGCGGCATCGTCTCGTGGATGTCGGCGGTGCGGAACACATGGAGGAGGGCCAGGCCGATGCCCCAGAAGATGAAGGGCAGCACCCACACGAAGGTCAGCGCGATACCGGTGTAGGTGAGCACGGACATCACCGGGTTGGTGGCGAAACGGCCGTCCATGAAGCCCGTGAGAATGGTGAGGGGGAACACGAACACCGCGGCCACCAGGGCCACCATGGCGCCGAAGCACTTGGCCGCGCGGCGCAGCAACTCCCGCCGGGCCGCGGGGGAGGCCAGGGCGAGCAGGATCCCCACGGCGACCGGGAAGGTCACGCACAGCACCAGGACGCTGATCCAGGACTGGTTGAAACGGTCACTGGCGGCGTCCTGCACGGATTCGGCGATCTTGTATGTGGCCGACAGCCACACCATCGCGCCCAGCCCCACCATCGTGCGGATCTTCTGCATGCGGACCACCGCGAGGTCCTCGACGATGCCCGGCCTGGACGGCTTGAAGACCCTGCGCGCGGTGTGGATGGGGCCGATCCGCCGCCACAGCCGCGTGAAGAGCCCGGGCGGCGCGGGCACCGGCGGGACGGGGTACGGCGGGTGAGGGTACGGCGAGTTGGGGTTCGGCGCGTAAGGGTGCGGGACGTGGGGCGGCAGGCCTCCGGCCGGCGGGGCGGGCTGGGGTGGGTACGGTCCCGGAGGCGGCGGGAACTGCTGCCGGTGTGGGTCGTAGGGCGGCTGCCCGCCCGGGTTCCAGTTGCTCATCCCCGTGTGTCCCCCGATGTGTGATGCGATGCGTCGCCGATGCGACAGGCACGGCGGCCGAGTGTATTGATCGCACGCCACGCCCACACCCACAACCTTCCCTTCGTGAACACTCCCCAATTAATGCAAGCGTGCTTGCTTGTTTTCCTTCGCGCTGCCATGCTCCTCACCACGCCGTGCCAGAGGGGAGCGCATCGTGTCCGATCCGACGCCCGTCTTCGACGATCTGCGCGAGGAGAGCGAGGAACTCGACCGGCTCGTCGCCGAGTTGAGCGCCGACCAGTGGGCGCTCGCGACTCCGGCACCCGGCTGGAGCCTCGCCCACCAGATCGCGCACCTCGCCTGGACGGACCGCTCGGCACTGCTGGCGGTGACCGACATGGAGGCGTTCCACACACTGGTGGAGAAGGCGCTGGTGACGCCGGGGTCCTTCGTCGACGAAGAAGCGGAGGAGGGGGCCGCGCTCCCGCCCGCCGAGCTGCTGGCGCGATGGCGGGAAGGCCGGGCCGCCCTCGACAAGGCGCTGCGCGAAGCGCCCCACGGAGTCCGCTTCCCTTGGTACGGCCCTCCCATGTCCGCCGCCTCCATGGCCACGGCCCGACTTATGGAGACCTGGGCCCACGGTCTGGACGTCGCCGACGCACTGGGTGTGGTGCGCACACCCACCGACCGGCTCAGGCATGTGGTGTGGATCGGGGTGCGGACCCGCGACTTCGCCTTCGGCGTGCACGGACTCCCGGTGCCGCTCGACGCCTTCCGCGTCGAACTCGTCTCCCCCTCCGGTGAGGTGTGGGCATACGGTCCCGAGGACGCCCCGCAGCGTGTCACCGGCCCCGCCCTCGACTTCTGCCTCCTGGTCACCCAGCGCGCCCACCGCTCCGACCTCGCCCTGCGCGCCGAAGGCCCCGACGCCGACCGCTGGTTCGACATCGCCCAGGTCTTCGCGGGGCCGCCCGGTGAGGGGCGCGCGCCCAAGGGGACCGCGCAGTGACGGCCGCTCCCCGTCCGCTGCGGATAGGCAACGCCTCCGGCTTCTACGGCGACCGCTTCGACGCCATGCGCGAGATGCTCACCGGCGGCGAACTGGACGTCCTCACCGGCGACTACCTCGCCGAGCTGACCATGCTGATCCTCGGCCGGGACCGGCTGAAGGACCCCGGCGCCGGATACGCCCGCACCTTCCTGCGCCAGTTGGAGGAGTGCCTCGGGCTCGCGCACGAGCGGGGGGTCAGGATCGTCGCCAACGCGGGCGGGCTCAATCCGGCCGGACTCGCCGACGCCGTACGGAAGCTCGCGGACCGGCTCGGCATCCCCGCGCGCGTCGCCCATGTGGAGGGCGACGACCTCAAGGACCGGTATCCCGACAGCCTCGCCGCCCACGCCTACCTCGGCGGCTTCGGGATCGCGGCCTGTCTGCGCGAGGGCGCCGACGTGGTGGTGACCGGGCGGGTGACCGACGCGGCCCTGGTGACGGGGCCTGCCGCCGCCCACTTCGGCTGGGGGCCCCGCGATCACGACCGGCTCGCCGGCGCCGTCGTCGCCGGACATGTGCTGGAGTGCGGGGCCCAGGCGACCGGCGGCAACTACGCCTTCTTCCACGAGGAGGGACACGACCTCGGGGAACTCCGGCGCCCCGGCTTCCCCCTCGCCGAGCTCCACGACGACGGCACCTGCGTCATCACCAAGCACCCCGGCACCGGCGGCTTCGTCGACGTCGGCACCGTGACCGCCCAGCTGCTGTACGAGACGGCGGGTGCCCGGTATCCGGGGCCGGACGTCACCGCCCGTCTGGACACCGTACGGCTCACCCAGGACGGCCCCGACCGGGTACGGATCGACGGCGTACGGGGCGAGGCTCCGCCCCCGGCCCTGAAGGTCGGCGTGAACCGCCTCGGTGGCTTCCGCAACGAGGTCGCCTTCGTGCTCACCGGCCTCGACATCGAGGCCAAGGCCGCCCTCGTGCGCGAGCAGCTGACGGACGCCCTCGCCAAGTCGCCGCCCGCCGACCTCCGCTGGGACCTCGTGCGCACCGACCGGCCCGACGCCCCGACCGAGGAGATGGCGAGCGCGCTGCTGCGGCTCGTCGTACGCGACGCGGACCAGGCGGTCGTCGGACGGGCGCTGAGCGGGGCCGCCGTGGAGCTGGCCCTCGCCAGCTACCCCGGCTTCCATGTGCTCGCGCCACCCGGAAAGGGCGCGCCCTATGGGGTCTTCGAGGATGTGTACGTCCCCCATGGTGCCGTCGACCATGTGGCCGTCCTCCATGACGGACGCCGGGTGCCTGTGCCGCCGGCCCACGACACCGTCGTACTCGACGAAGTCCCCGAGGTGCCCGAGCCGCAGCCACTGCCGCCCGGCCCCACCAAGCGCGCCCCCCTCGGCCGCGTCGCCGGCGCCCGCAGCGGGGACAAGGGAGGGAACGCCAACGTCGGTGTCTGGGTGCGGACGGACGAGGCATGGCGGTGGCTCGCGCACGCCCTGACGGTCGACCGTTTCCGCGAGCTCCTGCCGGAGACCGCCGACCTGACCGTGGTGCGCCATCTCCTGCCCGACCTCCGGGCCCTCAACTTCGTCGTCGAAGGCATCCTCGGCGAGGGCGTCGCCGCCCAGCACCGCTTCGACCCGCAGGCCAAGGCCCTCGGCGAATGGCTGCGCAGCCGCCACATCGACATCCCGGAGAGTCTCCTGTGACCGTCCTCGCCTCTTCCCTGGACCCGAAGAGCCCCGAACACACGGCCAACCGCGAGGCCATGCTCGCCAAGCTCGCCGACCTCGACGCCGAGTACGCCAAGGCCCTCGCGGGCGGCGGGGAGAAGTACGTCGAACGGCACCGCAAGCGCGGCAAGCTGCCCGCCCGGGAGCGCGTCGAGCTGCTCCTCGATCCCGACACGCCGTTCCTGGAGCTGTCGCCGCTGGCCGCCTGGGGCAGCGACTACACGGTCGGCGCGTCCCTCGTCACCGGTATCGGGGTCGTCGCGGGCGTGGAGTGCCTGATCACCGCCAACGACCCGACCGTGCGCGGGGGAGCGAGCAACCCCTGGTCGCTGAAGAAGGCCCTGCGCGCGAACGACATAGCCCTCGCCAACCGGCTGCCCGTCATCAACCTCGTCGAGTCGGGCGGCGCCGACCTGCCGTCCCAGAAGGAGATCTTCATCCCCGGGGGCGCGATCTTCCGGGACCTGACACGGCTGTCGGCGGCCGGGATCCCCACCGTCGCGGTCGTCTTCGGCAACTCGACGGCCGGCGGCGCCTACGTGCCCGGCATGTCCGACCACGTGATCATGGTCAAGGAGCGCGCCAAGGTGTTCCTCGGCGGCCCGCCCCTGGTGAAGATGGCGACCGGCGAGGAGAGCGACGACGAGTCGCTGGGCGGCGCGGAGATGCACGCGCGCGTGTCGGGCCTCGCCGACTACTTCGCCGTCGACGAACCGGATGCGCTGCGGCAGGCACGGCGGGTCGTCGCCCGCCTCAACCACCGCAAGGCGTACGGCGATCCGGGCCCGGCCGAGGCCCCCAAGTACGACGCGGACGAACTGCTCGGGATCGTGCCCGGCGATCTGCGCACCCCCTTCGACCCCCGCGAGGTCATCGCCCGCATCGTCGACGCCTCCGACTTCGACGAGTTCAAGCCGATGTACGGCACGAGCCTGACCACCGGCTGGGCGGCCCTCCACGGCTATCCCATCGGCGTCCTGGCGAACGCCCAGGGCGTCCTGTTCAGCGAGGAGTCGCAGAAGGCCGCCCAGTTCATCCAGCTCGCCAACCAGCGCGACATCCCGCTGCTCTTCCTGCACAACACCACCGGCTACATGGTCGGCAGCCAGTACGAGCAGGGCGGCATCATCAAGCACGGCGCGATGATGATCAACGCGGTCAGCAACAGCCGCGTGCCCCATCTCTCCGTCCTCATGGGGGCGTCCTACGGCGCCGGCCACTACGGCATGTGCGGCCGCGCCTACGACCCCCGCTTCCTCTTCGCCTGGCCCGGCGCCAAGTCGGCCGTCATGGGCCCCCAGCAACTCGCCGGGGTGCTCTCGATCGTGGCCCGGCAGTCGGCCGCCGCGAAGGGACAGCCGTACGACGAGGAGGGGGACGCGGCCCTGCGCGCCATGGTGGAGCAGCAGATCGAGTCCGAGTCGCTGCCCATGTTCCTGTCGGGGCGGCTGTACGACGACGGGGTCATCGACCCGCGCGACACCCGCACGGTCCTCGGCATGTGTCTGTCCGCCATCCACACCGCGTCGTACGAAGGCGCGCGCGGTGGCTTCGGCGTCTTCAGGATGTGAGGCATCACCAGTGATCACTTCTGTGCTCGTGGCCAACCGGGGCGAGATCGCCTGCCGGATCTTCCGCACCTGCCGTGAGTTGGGAATCCGGACGGTCGCCGTGCATGCGGACGCCGACGAGAACGCCCTCCACGCGCGCGTGGCCGACGCGGCGGTACGGCTGCCGGGGGCGGCCCCCTCCGACACCTATCTGCGCGGCGACCTGATCGTGAAGGCGGCGCTCGCGGCCGGCGCGGACGCGGTGCACCCCGGCTACGGCTTCCTCTCCGAGAACCCCGGCTTCGCCCGCGCGGTCCTCGACGCGGGCCTCACCTGGATCGGGCCGCCCCCGGAGGCGATCGAGGCGATGGCGTCCAAGACACGCGCCAAGGAGCTGCTGGGCATCGAGCCGCTGCGCGCGGTCACCGAGGCTGACCTGCCGGTGCTGGTGAAGGCGGCCGCGGGCGGCGGCGGGCGCGGCATGCGGGTCGTACGGCGGCTCGCGGACCTGGACGCCGCACTCGAGGCCGCGCGCGCCGAGGCCCTCAGCGCCTTCGGTGACGGCGAGGTCTTCGTCGAGCCCTATGTGGAGGACGGCCGCCACGTCGAGGTGCAGATCCTCGCCGACACCCACGGCACGGTGTGGGCGCTCGGCACCCGGGACTGCTCCCTCCAGCGGCGTCACCAGAAGGTCATCGAGGAGGCGCCGGCCCCTGGTCTGACCCCCGAACTGACGGACTCCCTGTACGAGATGGCCGTACGCGCCGCCGTCGCCGTCGACTACGTGGGCGCCGGCACCGTCGAGTTCCTGATCGCCGACGGCAAGGCGCACTTCCTGGAGGTGAACACCCGCCTCCAGGTCGAACACCCGGTGACGGAAGCGGTCTTCGGCATCGACCTGGTCGCCGAACAGCTCCGCGTAGCCGAAGGCCACGCCCTCGCCGAGGAACCGCCACGCGCGCGTGGCCATGCGGTGGAGGCCCGCCTCTACGCCGAGGACCCCGCCCGCGACTGGGCCCCGCAGACCGGCACACTGCACCGCTTCGCCGTACCCGAGGGCGTCCGCCTGGACACCGGCTTCACCGACGGCGACGACATCGGCGTCCACTACGACCCGATGCTCGCCAAGGTCGTCGCCCACGCTCCCACGCGCGCGGAGGCGATCCGCCGACTCGCGGGCGCCCTGGACCGGGCGACGCTCCACGGCCCGCTCACCAACCGGGACCTCCTCGTCCGCTCCCTGCGCCACGCGGAGTTCACGACCGCCCGCATGGACACGGGCTTCTACGACCGCCACCTCACCGCCCTGACCGACCCGGCCCCCGACCCGTACGCCCCCTTGGCCGCCGCCCTCGCCGACGCCCACGGCCGCTCCCGCTTCGGCGGCTGGCGCAACGTGCCGTTCCAGCCACAGGTCAAGCGGTACGTCATGGCGGGCGAGGAGATCGAGGTCCAGTACCGGCACACGCGCGCGGGCCTGGAGGCCGAGGGGGTGCGGGTCGTACACGCCGATGCCGCCCTGGTCGTACTCGAAGTGGACGGCGTACGAGAGAACTTCGAGGTCGCGAGGTACGGCGACGAGATCCACGTGAACGCCACCCGCCTCACCGCCCTGCCCCGCTTCCCGGACCCGGCTGCGCAGCACGCCCCGGGCTCCCTGCTCGCGCCGATGCCGGGGACGGTCGTACGGGTCGCTGAAGGACTGGCCGTAGGAGCGCCTGTGCGGGCCGGAGAGCCCTTGTTGTGGCTTGAGGCGATGAAGATGCAGCACAAGATCTCAGCGCCGGTCACAGGAACGCTGAGCGCCTTGCATGTAGTACCCGGCCAGCAGGTGACGGTCGACTCATTGCTGGCGGTAGTGCAAGAACCCTAGGGGCGCGGGGCTGCATTGATATGCGGTTCCGCCGCGTAAGCGCGACCAGCCACACACAACCCGCAGCCGGAAGGAGCCCCCATGCCCTCCACTCTCGAATCCGAAGAACACAAGGCCCTACGAGCCGCAGTAGCCGCCCTCGGCAAACGCCACGGCCGCACCTACGACCGAGAAGCCCTCTGGTCCGAAGCAGCCAAACTCGGCTACCTCGGCGTCAACCTCCCCGAGGAGTACGGAGGCGGAGGCGGCGGCATAGCCGAACTCTCCATCGTCCTCGAAGAACTGGGCGCCGCAGGCTGCCCCTTGCTGATGATGGTCGTGTCGCCCGCCATCTGCGGCACGGTCATCGCCCGCTTCGGCACCGAAGACCAGAAACGACTCTGGCTCCCCGGCCTCGCCGACGGCACCCGCACCATGGCCTTCGGCATCACCGAGCCGGACGCCGGCTCCAACAGCCACCGCATCACGACCACCGCCCGCCGCGACCCGGACACCGGAGACTGGCTCCTCACGGGCCGCAAGGTCTTCATCTCCGGCGTCGACATAGCCGACGCCACCCTCATAGTCGGCCGCACCGAAGACGCCCGCACCGGCAACCTCAAACCCTGCCTGTTCATCGTCCCGCCCGACGCCGAAGGCTTCACGCGCCGCCGGATCGACATGGAACTCGACGCCGCCGAGAAGCAGTTCGAGCTGACCCTCGACGACGTACGGCTCCCCGCCGACGCCCTCGTCGGCGACGAGGACGCCGGCCTCCTCCAGCTCTTCGCCGGCCTCAACCCCGAACGCGTCATGACGGCCGCCTTCGCGATCGGCATGGGCCGCCACGCCCTCGCCCGCGCCGTCGAGTACGCGCGCGACCGCACCGTCTGGAAGGCCCCCATCGGCGCCCACCAGGCCATCGCGCACCCCCTCGCCCAGGCGCACATCGACCTCGAACTGGCCCGCCTGATGATGCAGAAGGCGGCCCACCTGTACGACGCCGGAGACGACGTCGGCGCGGGCGAGGCCGCCAACATGGCCAAGTACGCGGCCGGGGAGGCCTGCGTGAAGGCCGTCGACCAGGCCGTGCACACCCTCGGCGGCAACGGCCTCACGCGCGAGTTCGGGCTCGCCTCGTTGATAACCGCCGCGCGCGTGTCTCGTATTGCTCCGGTGAGCCGGGAGATGATTCTCAACTACGTCTCCCACCAGACCCTGGGCCTGCCCAAGTCGTACTGACCGGCACCCGCCCGGCACCGTGTCGCGAGGAGGAACCGTGTTCCGCAGCGAGTACGCAGACGTCCCGGCCGTAGAACTCCCCATCCATGAGGCCGTACTGGGCCGGGCCGCCGAGTTCGGGGACACGCCCGCGCTCATCGACGGCACGGACGGCACCACCCTCACCTACGAGCAGCTCGACCGCTTCCACCGGCGTATCGCCGCCGCCCTCGCCGAGGCCGGCGTGCGCAAGGGGGACGTCCTCGCACTGCACAGCCCCAACACTGTGCACGGCGGCACAGCGAGAATCAAGCGGCTGCCGTGGGTACGACGCGGCGCTCCGGCGGTCATCTCCGGAGCGCCGCGTCGTAGGGCGCCCCGAGCCTGTGTCCCCGGCGGCTGTCGAGCAGCGTACGTCGCCGAACGCGTCGCCCCCTACAAACGCGTCCGCCAGGTCACCTTCATCGAGGGCGTCCCACGGGCCGCCTCCGGCAAGATCCTGCGCCGCGAACTGCGGGCACTCAGGGAGGACACATGACGCTGGTCGGCCGTGCACGCGCGCGTGGCGTCGAAACCCTCACCCTCGACTCCCCGCAGAACCGCAACGCGCTCTCGGCGGCCCTCGTGGGCGAGCTGACCGACGCGCTGACGGACTGCGGCAAGGACGCCGGCGTACGCGCGATCGTCCTCACCCACACCGGCAACACGTTCTGCGCGGGCGCCGACCTGCGCGACCCCCCGCCCCCGGACGGCCTGGTGGCGCTGCTCCGGCAGATCGTGGAGCTGCCCAAACCGGTCGTCGCCCGGGTCACCGGGCACGTACGCGCGGGCGGCCTGGGCCTGCTCGCGGCCTGTGACATCTCGGCCGCCTCGGCACAGGCCACCTTCGCCTTCACGGAGGTGCGTATAGGCGTCGCCCCCGCGGTGATCTCCCTCCCGCTCCTGCCCCGCACGGACCCCCGCGCCCTGGCCCGCTACTACCTCACCGGCGAACGCCTCACGGCGCCCGAGGCGGCCCGTATCGGCCTGCTCACGACGGCGGGCGAGGACGTCGACGAGGCGCTGGCCCCCGTCCTGGACGGCCTGCGCCGGGCCTCCCCCCAGGCCCTGGCCGAGACGAAGGCGCTGCTCACGGCTAAGGTGCTGGAAACCTTCGACCGGGACGCGGCCGACCTGACCGCGCTCTCGGCCCGGCTGTTCTCCTCCGCGCAGGCCCGCGAGGGGATGACGGCCTTCCTAGAAAGACGGGATCCGGAATGGGTGGTGTGAGCACAGTCGGCGACCGCGTGGACCGTACCGACCGCGTGCCCAAACAGGACCGCAGCCGCGCCACCCGGCAACGGCTCCTGGAAGCCGCCGTGGCCTGCCTCGCCGAACACGGCTGGGCGGGCTCCACGGTCTCCGTCGTCGCCGAACGCGCCGGCGTCTCCCGAGGCGCCGCCCAGCACCACTTCCCGACCCGCGAGGACCTCTTCACGGCGGCGGTCGAGTACGTCGCCGAGGAACGCTCGACGGCACTGCGCGCCCTCTTCCCGCAGGGCGCGGCGGGCGACCGGCGCGCGGTCGTCTCCGCCCTCGTCGACCTCTACACCGGCCCGCTCTTCCGCGCGGCCCTGCACCTGTGGGTGGCCGCGTCGAACGAGGAGCAGCTACGGCCCCGGGTCACGGAGCTGGAGGCCCGCGTGGGCCGCGAGACCCATCGGATCGCGGTGGACCTGCTCGGCGCCGACGAGTCCCGCCCCGGCGTCCGCGAAACCGTCCAGGGCGTCCTGGACATGGCCCGCGGCCTGGGCCTGGCCAACCTCCTCACCGACGACGCGGGTCGTCGGGAACGGGTGGTGGCGCAGTGGGCGGTGCTGCTGGAGGAGGCGTTGGGCTGAGGGCGTTGTCAGTGGTGGGGGCTACGGTCGTGGCATGGGTGACCACTTCCGGACGATCGTCGACCTCGACGCGAGCCCGCAGCACGCGCCACACCTCGCCGAGCGCGTGGTCGAGTGGCTGGTGGCCGAGGGAATCGTCCTCGCCGAGCGCACGGACTGCGTTCTCGGGCAGCCGCTCGGCCATCCCCCGGGCCCGAACTGGATGCGGGCTGTCGGGCCGGACGACGCCGACCGGGATCCCTCGGACGGCCTCGCCGTGTACACCGGGCGCACTGTCTTCCACGGCGGGCAGGGCGAGCCGGAGGCGGTGTGCTGTCCGCGCTGTGGGGTCACCACCGGGCTGATCACCGACGAGTGGGAGCTGATCGACGCCGCCTGGGTGCCGTTCCGCGACGCCATGGGCGCCTGGTACGAGACGGGCGCGGCCCAGGTCGACTGCCCTGCCTGCGCCGAAGCCGTCCCGCTGTCCGACTGGACCTGGGCCGACGACTACTTCGCCTTCGCCCACCTCGGCTTCGAGTTCTGGAACTGGCCCCCGTTCACCGAGGAGTTCCGCACGCGGATATCCGAGCTTGTGGACGGCCACCGTACGGCGTATGTGTGGGGCAAGCTCTGACGGGGCCGCCGCTCACGGACTGAGCCGCTCCACCCGCCAGCTCCCGTCCTGCTCCGCCACATACCGCAGCCGGTCGTGCAGCCGGTTCTCCCGCCCCTGCCAGAACTCCACCGCCTGCGGCGCCACCCGGAAGCCACCCCAGTGCGGCGGCACCGGCACCTGCTCGCCCTCGGGATAGCGCGCGGCCAGCTCGGCGTACGAGGCGTCGAGGTCGGCGCGGGAGGAGACGACCGAGGACTGGGCGCTGGCCCAGGCGCCGAGCTGGGAGCCGTGCGGGCGGGTGCGGAAGTACGCGGCCGTCTCGTCGCGCCCGGTCCGCCGTGCCACGCCCGTGACGATGACCTGGCGGGCCATCGCGTGCCAGGGGAAGAGCAGGGAGACGTACGGGTTCTCGGCGAGGTCGTGGGCCTTGCGGGAGTCGTAGTTGGTGTAGAAGACGAAGCCCTGCTCGTCGAACTGCTTCAGCAGGACCGTACGGGAGCTGGGCCGGCCCTCGGCGTTCGCGGTGGAGACGATCATCGCGTTCGGCTCGAAGAGGTGGGCCTCCGCCGCGGCCTGCTTGAACCAGCGCGCGAACTGTTCCACCGGAGTGGTGGCGAGGTCGTTCTCGGCGAGGCCCTCGGCCCGGTACTGCTTGCGCATCGCGGCGGGGTCGAGGGGGACGGCGTCTCGGTCGGTCACCCGGTCATCTTGCCGTATGTGGCGGGCGCCGTCCGGGACGGTGTCCTTCGTCACTGGGTGGCACTGAGTGCCGCAAGTCTCCCCCAAGGGTGGCACTCGGGGTTATCGTGCTGTTGCTGTTTCGATTGGATGACCGCCAGTTGTACGGGGCATCACACGGGTACGCCCCGGACCGCGAGTCCGCCGCGGCTCGGAGATCCGGCAAGGCCCGGATTCCGGGTCCGTGACCGTGGAACCACCGGCGTCCGCCCATCTCTGTCGACCGACGTGTGGTCGTTCCACCTACAACCCCATCCGTCGCACACCTCACGAGGAGCCGCCTGATGTCCGACTTCGTACCCGGACTCGAGGGAGTCGTCGCGTTCGAGACGGAGATCGCCGAACCGGATAAGGAGGGCGGCGCACTCCGGTACCGGGGCGTCGACATCGAGGATCTGGTCGGTCATGTCTCGTTCGGCAACGTCTGGGGACTGCTCGTGGACGGCGCCTTCCGGCCCGGTCTGCCGCCCGCCGAGCCCTTCCCGATTCCCGTGCACTCCGGCGACATCCGCGTCGACGTCCAGTCCGCGCTCGCCATGCTGGCCCCCGTATGGGGGCTGAAACCCCTCCTGGACATTGGTGAGGAGCAGGCCCGGGAGGATCTGGCCCGAGCCGCCGTCATGGCCCTCTCCTACGTCGCCCAGTCCGCGCGCGGCCAGGGCCTGCCCATGGTCCCGCAGAGCGAGATCGACAAGGCCCAGTCCGTCGTCGAGCGCTTCATGATCCGCTGGCGCGGCGAGCCCGACCCCAAGCACGTGGCCGCCGTCGACGCCTACTGGACGTCCGCCGCCGAGCACGGCATGAACGCGTCCACCTTCACGGCCCGCGTCATCGCCTCCACCGGCGCCGATGTGGCCGCCGCCCTCTCCGGCGCCGTAGGAGCCATGTCCGGTCCGCTGCACGGCGGTGCCCCCTCCCGTGTCCTGCACATGATCGAGGAGATCGAACGCACCGGTGACGCCGAGGCGTATGTGAAGCAGACCCTCGACAAGGGCGAGCGCCTCATGGGCTTCGGGCACCGCGTCTACCGCGCCGAGGACCCCCGCGCGCGCGTGCTGCGCCGCACCGCCCGCGAGCTGGGCGCCCCCCGCTTCGAGGTCGCCGAGGCGCTGGAGAAGGCGGCCCTGGAGGAGCTGCACAATCGGCGCCCGGACCGCGTCCTGGCCACGAACGTGGAGTTCTGGGCCGCCATCATGCTGGACTTCGCGGAGGTCCCGGCGCACATGTTCACCTCCATGTTCACCTGTGCCCGTACGGCGGGCTGGTCGGCGCACATCCTGGAGCAGAAGCGCACCGGCCGCCTCGTGCGCCCCTCCGCGCGCTACATCGGCCCGGGCCCGCGCGACCCGCGCCAGGTCGAGGGCTACGCCGACATCGCGCACTGATCCCCGAACCCCCTCCGGCGGGCCGGTCATCACGCGGAGCCGTTCAGCTCCGCGTGATGCCGCTCGGCGACCGGAACGCCGTCCGGTGCCGATGCCGTACGGAACGTGACTGATCCACTCCGCCAGTATGCTGGGGCGGCTGCGGCATCCCACCATCACCCGTCCCCACGTGGTGAGTTGCTGCCTGCGGCGATCGAGACGTCACGGCATGAGGGATGGGGATCAGGTGCTGATAGCGGGCCGCTACCGGCTGGCCGAGTCGATCGGGCGCGGGGGGATGGGGGAGGTCTGGCGGGCCTACGACGAGTCGCTCGCCCGGGACGTGGCCGTCAAGCTGCTGCTGCCCCAGGACACCGACCCCACCGCCACGTCCCGGTTCCGGCTGGAGGCGCAGACGGCGGCGCGGATCGACCATCCGAACGTGGTGGGCGTCCGGGATTTCGGCGAGTACGACAACCGGCTCTTCCTGGTGATGGAGCTCGTCCGGGGCGACAGCCTCGCCACGACGCTGGCGCGGTCCGGCGCGCTGCCCGCCGAACGCGTCGCCCGTATCGCCGCCCAGGCCGCCGCGGGACTGGCCGCCGCGCACCGGCAGGGCATCGTCCACCGGGACATCAAGCCCGGCAATCTGCTCCTGGACGCCGACGGCACCCTCAAGATCGGTGACTTCGGGATCGCCCGCTTCCTGGACGACCCCGGCGCCGCGCTGACCGCCACCGGGCAGATCGTCGGCACGAGTCTGTACCTCGCCCCCGAGCGCGCCCTGGGACAGGCCGCCGGCCCGGCGTCCGACGTCTACGCGCTGGGCTGTGTGCTCTACCAGCTCCTCACCGGCCGCCCGCCCTTCCAGGCCGACTCCGCCGTCGCGATCCTGCACCAGCACCTCGACGCCGTCCCCGTGCCGCCCCGCGAACTGGGCGTCCCGGGCCTCCCGCCCGCCTTCGAGAGCTACCTCCTCGGTCTGCTCGCCAAGGAACCCGAGCACCGGCCCGCCGCCCAGCAGGCCGCCGACTGGTTCGCCGACGGCGCCTGGCAGGGACGCCCCGAGCCGCTGCCCGACGCGACGCCGCCGTCCCGGCGGCCGCCGGTCGCGTCGGCGTCCGCGCCCGGGTCCCCGCAGGTGGGTGAGACCAGCAACCCGACCACCTACATGCTGCCCTCCGCCCAGGGCACGGCGTCCGCCGCCGGATCCAGAACCGGAACCGGATCCAGAACAAGATCCGAGACCAGATCCACACCAGGGACCAGATCCAGATCCAGATCCGGTTCGAGATCCAAGCCCGGCTCGCAGTCCCGGTCCCGCGTGGCGGTCAGCGCAGCCGCAGCGGCGCTCTTCATGGCCGCGATGCTCATCGGCATGCTGTGGTTCTCCCCCGAGAACACCGGCGCGGAGGGCACGAAATCCGAGGCACCGCCGAGCCCGTCCGCCTCCACACCGGCAACCGCCTCCGCACCCGCTTCCCCCCTGGATTCCTCCCCGTCCCCGATCGCCACCCCCAGCCCGGCTGCGACGGAGACGAGCGCCGGTCAGGAAGGACAGGACGAGGAGAAGCTGGAGAAGGAGAGCCGGCAGCGCGAGAAGCGGGAGCAGGAGCGGCTGGAGCAGGAGCGGCTGGACCAGCAGCAGCAACCCGCGGTGCAGCAGGACGACGACGAGGGCGACGACGGCGACGACTGAACGGCGACGGCGGCCGAACGCAGACGACCCGCGAGCTCGGGTCCCTCCGCCGGGGCGGAGGAGCCGGCCGGACGTACCGGCGAGCTCGCGGGTCGGGTGACTGCCTGGGATTGGGCCGGCTGCACGCGTCTTTCACGTGCTGGTCCGGCACCGCACTGGGTGGGGTGACGGGCCGCTAGCCCGCAGCCACCTCACGCGTCCGGTATTCATACATCTGCCGAACCACCTCCCTTCTCGTGTGCCCACACAGTAAGAAGCGGGCCGCCGCCCGATCAAGTGCTTTTTTCTGCGGCGGCGATGATGATGTGCGGGCTCGCGGATCCTCGTATGAAGATCGAGATTGAGGTGTGCGCGAGGAGGGGAGGCGGCTCTTATGTCTGATCTTCGGATTGCGCCGGTGGACGGTGACGTGATGCTTCAGGGGGTGGGCGGGGACGGGCTCCGGGGCGCCGAGGAGCACGGGTTCGTGGAGGTCGACCGGTATGTGGCGTCGGAGGACGAGAACGAGGTGTGGCTGACGTTGCGACGGGCAGGCTTCGAGGTCAGCGGGGCGTGAGGGCGGGACGTGACGCCTGCGGCCGGTCTCCCGGGATTTTCGCCGTACAACGATTCCTTCAATCTTGTGGGAACTCGGTGTGCGTTGCGTCACGTTCCAGTTAGATGATGGCGAGTGAGCGCACCGACGCGTCGTACGTGCGGACGCAGCTTGGCAGGCTTGGCAGGGGGTCCAGGTGAGTGCTTCCCGGCGTAGTGGGACCACCGACGAGCTGGGGCCGGACGAACCCGAGCGGGACGGTCCGGAGGGTTCGTCGGGTGGTTCCGAGGGTTCTGCGGGCGGTTCAGATCTGCTGGCCGCGCTGCTGGACGGGATGGACGCTGCCCTGTGCGCCTTCGACGCGGAGGGGGTCGTCACCCACTGGAACCGCGAGGCCGAGCGGATCCTCGGATGGAGCGCCACCGAGGCCGTGGGGCGGCGCGGATTCGCCGGGTGGGCGGTGCGCGAGGCCGACGCCGAGGAGGTCGAGGCGCGGCTGATGTCCGCCATGGACGCTCCCGGGCGGCAGGTGCACGAGTTCGCGCTGCTGACCAAGGACGGCGGGCGGGTGCTCGTACGTACGCAGTCGGCGGCCGTACGCGGGCCGGACGGGAAGCCCGCCGGGGTGTACTGCGCCTTCAGCGAGGTGCACGCGCAGATCGATCTGGAGCGGTCGATCGCGCTGAGCGAGGCGCTGTTCGAGGACGCGTCGTGGGGCGTGGTGCTCGTCGACGCGGATCTCCGGCCGGCCGTGGTGAACGCCCATGCGGCCCGTGCGCTGGGCATCGGGCGTACGTCCGTGCTCGGGCGGCCGCTGGGGGAGTTGCTCGCGCAGGGGGTCGAGGAGCTGGAGAGCGCGCTCACCCATGTGCTGGCGGAGGGTGCGCCGCCCGCGCCCGCCGAGATCTGGGTGAGCGTACGGACGCCGGAGGGCGAGCGGCGGCGGTGCTGGCGGTGTGGCTTCGTACGGCTGGCCTCGCCGCTCGCGGAGGAGCCGGTGCCGTTGGGGGTGGGCTGGCTCTTCCAGGACATGACCGAGGCCAAGCAGGCCGAGCAGGAGGGGGCGCTGCTGCGGTTCCGGACCAATCAGCTGCATCGGGCGGCGCGGGCCGCCGCGGAGTGCGAGGAGCCGGCGGACGCGGCGACCGTGCATCTCGACTTCGCGCTGGCCGGGTTCGCCGATCACGCGTTGATCGACCGGGTCGCGGGTGGGGCGGTGGCGGATACGCATACGGACGAGGACGCGACGGCCGCGGGGCCGGTACGGCTCGTTCGGGTCGCCGTGACGCCCGCGGGGGCGCCGGGGCCGAGTCTGCTCGGTGGGGAGGCCGGGCTGCCGGTGCGGTACGCCGAGGGGCATCCGGCGTTGCAGTGCGTGGCGCGGGCCGGGTCGGTGCGGGCCGATGCGGGCAGCATGCCGGCGGAGCAGGCGCGTGCGTGGGCGGTGGGGCGGCAGTGGCCTGCGGACGCGGTGCACGCGCTGTGCGCGGTGTTGCGGAGTCGGGGGCGGACGTTGGGGGTCGTGACGTTTCTGCGGGGCGCGGGGCGGAGTGCGTTCGAGCGGAGCGATGCGGTGTACGCGGAGGATGTGGCGGTGCGGATCGCTGCCGCGTTGGATTTGGCGGGGGTTGTGGGCTCGGTGTAGCGCGGCTCCGGCCTGGGCGGCGTGCTGGTGCCTACTGGCGGTAGAAGATCCTGTCGCCGTACTGCTCGAACACCCGGCTGTTCCAGTCGAGGCCGCCGTCGACGTTCCCGGAGCGCAGGAGCGGGGGCTCGATGCCGCGGGTGGCCAGGGAGGCGGCCGCTGTGGCCATGACGGCCTGGAGGAGGGCCGCCGTGACGACCGTGGAGGCGGGGGCGAAGGGGGCCGGGATCGTGTCGAGGGTGAGTTCCGCGTCGCCGACCGCGATCTTCGAGTCGAGGACGATGTCGCAGTGGTCCTTGAGGTAGGTGCCGGAGAGATGGCGGGACTTCGTCTCCGAGGCGTATGCCACTGACGTCACGCCGATGACCCTGATGCCGAGGGCGCGGGCCTTCATGGCCATCTCCACGGGGAGGGCGTTGCGGCCGGAGAGGGAGATGATCACCAGGGCGTCGCCCTCGCGGAGGGGGGAGCTGTCGAGGACCGCGCTCGCCAGGCCGTCGACGCGTTCGAGGGCGGAGCCGAGGGTGGCGGGCATGACGTCGACGCCTACGACGCCGGGGACCGCGAGCAGGTTCATCAGGGCGAGGCCGCCGGCGCGGTAGACGAGGTCCTGGGCGGCGAGGGAGGAGTGACCGGCGCCGAAGGCGAAGAGCCGGCCGCCGGTGGCTACGGTGTCGGCGAGCAGGGTGCCGGCTGCCTCGATGCTCTCGGTCTCCTCGTCGCGGGCCCGCTGGAGCAGGGCGATGGCGGCGTCGAAGAACTGGTCGGCCGGCTTGCTGTCGCTCATGCGGGGCCCTCCGGGGTGGCGGGGTGGGGGGGGTGCGGGGTGGGTGGGGGTGTGTTGCGGATCACGGTGCGGTCTGGACCAGTGTGGTGTCAATACGGCCGGGTGCCTGCGGCAGCCCGTTGCGGTGGGTGGGGGCTGGTCGCGTCCCACGCGGCGGTAGCCGCACATTCGACACAGCCCCGCGCCCCTGAGGTGCCTGCGGCGGCCCGCTGGTGTCCGGTGGGGGTGCGTGTAGCGCGTGCGGGTGGGTGGGTCGGGGCCGCGTCGGGGGGTGTCCGTCCTCGGTCCGGTGGCTGGCGTATTGCCGGGAGGTGCCGTTTCTTGACACCGGACTCTGCGGGCGGACACCCCCCGACGCGGCCCCTTGCCGCCGTACGCGGCTGCCGCGCCGCGGGGGTGCCGGGCCGTGGGTCTGCCGGGCCGTGGGTCTGCCGCTCCGGTGGGGGTGCCGGTTGGTGGAGGTGCCGCGGGCTGGGAAATCGCTGGTTTTGGCGGCGCGGCACGGTTGTCAGTGGTATCCGGCAGAATTGAGTGCAGGGCCAGCGCACGCGCCGTGGAGCTGTCTCGCTTCCGGCTGAGCTAATCGCAGAGCTAATCGAGGGGCACGTATGTCCGGACTGATCGACACCACGGAGATGTATCTCCGCACCATCCTCGAGCTGGAGGAGGAAGGTGTGGTCCCCATGCGCGCCCGTATCGCCGAGCGGCTGGACCAGAGTGGGCCGACCGTCAGCCAGACGGTGGCGCGGATGGAGCGTGACGGGCTGGTGTCCGTGGCGTCCGACCGGCATCTGGAGCTCACGGACGAGGGGCGGCGCCTGGCCACCCGCGTCATGCGC
Source organism: Streptomyces sp. V4I8 (assembly GCF_041261225.1). Classification (GTDB taxonomy): domain Bacteria; phylum Actinomycetota; class Actinomycetes; order Streptomycetales; family Streptomycetaceae; genus Streptomyces. The sequence continues at coordinate 4,704,380 of NZ_JBGCCN010000001.1, read as the reverse complement.
AAGCACCGCCTCGCCGAGTGTCTGCTCGTCGACGTGATCGGGCTGGAGTGGGAGCAGGTGCACGCCGAGGCGTGTCGCTGGGAGCACGTGATGAGTGAGGCCGTGGAGCGGCGCGTGCTGGAGCTGCTGCGGCATCCGACCGAGTCGCCGTACGGCAACCCCATCCCGGGGCTGGAGGAGCTCGGTGAGAAGGACGGCGCCGATCCGTTCCTCGACGAGGGCATGGTCTCGCTGGCCGATCTGGACCCGGGGGTCGAGGGCAAGACGGTCGTGGTGCGGCGTATCGGTGAGCCGATCCAGACCGACGCGCAGCTGATGTACACGCTGCGCCGGGCCGGTGTTCAGCCGGGCTCGGTGGTGAGTGTGACCGAGTCCGCGGGTGGTGTGCTGGTCGGTAGCGGTGGTGAGGCGGCCGAGCTGGAGGCGGACGTCGCCTCGCATGTGTTCGTCGCCAAGCGCTGATTCGGCGGCCACTTCTGTCTGTGCAACTCCCGGTGGGCGAGCGGGAGTTGTGGTGATGCGCGGATCTCGTCCATTCCAAGATTCAGTACGTCGAATCGCAGCGCTCCGCGGATTCGCGTGCCAGTCTGTCGCGTAAGGCATAGGACCTGAGGGCTCTCGGCCGTGACTGACAGTGATGCGTCCGGCCGGGGAAGGGGCGGGCGGATGTGCCGTGGAAGTGGAGAGGGCCCCGGCGCCGTGTGGCGCCGGGGCCTGTCCTCCCCTGTGCTGACCCGGAGCCCCGAGCTCTCAGGGTCATTCCCCTCGGACCGGTTTCCCCGAGCGGTCCGCCTCCCGGTGAAGATCTCCCCTCGGTGGTGCCGATCAATCCTTGAGAGGGGTCACTCGAATGAGGGGTGTTGGCCACAGAGACGGCATTTTCGAATAAGGGTTCGATAGTCTGCGGGTGACGGGTGACGGGTCACGCGGAACGTGCGCTTCATGGGTGTGCGCATAAGATCACGTGAGACACACAGGACATGCACATCGTGTGCGAGGCCGCCGTCGACGCCTGCACCGCAGGTGGCGCGCGGCACTCGCGTGAGCGACGGCAGATACGGCAGGCGGAACACGGTTCACAGGACCGGCCGGCTCGAGCGGTCCGAGCGGAGCTAGGGGGGTGCCAGGACCAATGGCGCGGCGCATCGACGTGACCGGGACGGACGGCGCACGTCTCGCGGCCTGGGAGTTCGGCGACCCTCCCAAGACCGACCCCGCAAAGGAGCACGACAGCACGCCCGGTGTGCTGTTACTGCACGGCCTCATGGGCCGCGCCTCGCACTGGGCCTCCACCGCCCGCTGGCTCTCCGAGCGGCACCGCGCTGTCGCACTGGACCAGCGCGGCCACGGACGGAGCGACAAGCCCTCGCAAGCCGCCTTCACACGCGAGGCGTACGTAGACGACGCCGAGGCCGCCCTCGAACAGCTCGGCCTCGCCCCGGCCGTCCTCATCGGCCATGCCATGGGTGCGCTGACCGCGTGGCAACTCGCCGCCAGGCGGCCCGATCTGGTGCGGGGTGTGGTCATCTGCGACATGCGGGCGTCCGCGCTCGGCGCTGCCTCGCAGCGGGAGTGGGCGGACTGGTTCAAGGCCTGGCCCGTTCCCTTCGCCACGCTGGCCGATGTGCGGAAGTGGTTCGGTGAGGACGACCCCTGGGTGGAGCGGCCCAATGCCGCGCGGGGTGAGTTCTACGCCGAGGTGATGCACGAGTGCGAGGACGGGTGGCGGCCGGTTTTCGAGCCGGACCAGATGCTCAGCTCACGGGAGACGTGGGTGTTCGACGCGCACTGGGAGGAGTTGGCTCAGGTTCAGTGCGCCGCGTTGGTCGTACGGGGCCTTGACGGGGAGTTGGGGCGGGCCGAGGCCCAGGAGATGGTGCGGGTGCTGCCGCGCGGGGAGTACGCGGAGGTGGCTGACGCCGGTCATCTGGTGCACTACGACCAGCCGGAGGGGTGGCGCGCGGCGATCGAGCCGTTCCTGGACGCGGTGCACTCCGCTGGGGATGCCGGGCGCCTGTGAGCTCGGGGCTTTCTCTTTGGCGGCGGCCGCGGGTCGTTCGTGGCCGCTCGCGCCCACGCGGCGGAGCCGCATATCGATACGGCCCCGCGCCCCTAGAAGGGCGTTCCAGGCCCCCTGTGCCGGACAGAGCCGTCAGGCCTTGCTCACCGCCGTCAGGATCTCCGGCAGGCGGGCCGCTGCGCGGGGGGCCGCCAGGCGTAGGCCCAGCCAGGTCGTCGCCGCGCCGTACGCCGCGCCCGTCGGCAGCAGCAGCCAGGTCCAGGCGTCCCCGTCCTCGCTCACGTTCAGCCAGATCGCCAGGGCGATGACGGGGGCGCAGAGCAGGGCCGCCGCGATCAGGCCGCCGAAGATCGAGATCCAGGCCAGGCCCGTCTGACCGGGGGCGACGTTCTTGTAGCCCTCCTGCGGGATGGAGTACGGGAAGCGGGCCGATGTCCAGGCGCCGGTCGCCAGCATGGCGCCGAGGAGGGCGAGGGACAGGCCGAGCGCCTCGGGGAGCTTCGGCCAGTCGCCGAGGAATGCCGTCGTCAGGACGGTGACGAGGGTGGCGTAGGGCAGAGTGATCAGCAGGAGGGCCAGGGCCCGGCCGCGCAGCTCGACATAGGCGTCCCGGGGGGAGGAGATGGTCAGCGCGACCATCCAGAACGCGGATGTGTCCTGCCCGAACTGGTTGTACATCTGGATGCCGAGCATCCCGGCCGCGAAGCAGGCGAAGTAGATCGAGCCGGTGCCCTGGAGGGCGTTGAACAGCGGCACGATCAGGCCGATGGCGAGCGAGGTCACCCAGGCCGCCTTGGTCTTCGGGTCGCGCCAGACGTAGCGCAGGCTGCGCTCCATGACGGTGCCGGTGCGGCCGGCCGGCAGAAGCCGGGCCAGGCCCGTCGAGTTCCGTTCGCGTACGGAGGCCTCGGTGGCTGCCTGGAGCGTGGAACCGTCGGGTGAGGTCATCAGCCGGGTGAGGTGACGTGACCATACGGCGATCAGGGCCATCAACGCGACGACGGCGAGGCCGAGTTGGAGGATCCCGGTGCCGTACGACCCCTCGCTCACCGACCGCACCGCCGCGATCGCGGACGCCGGCGGCACCCACCGCAGCACGTCCGCCGCCGGGTCGAGCTGGGCGAGCCCCGACGAACCCAGGCGCTGTGCCCCGAAGTTCACCACCTGCGCGCCGATCGCGATGACCAGCCCGCTCAGCACCGCCAGATCGCGCCCCTTACGGCTGGTCAGCAGCCGGATGTTGGCCGCGGCCACGGCCCGCGCGAGCGCCACGCACACCAACAGGGCCAGGACCACGCCGATGACGCCGACGACGTAGGCCAGCCCGCCGTGCGCGACCGCGATCACCGAACCGGTGAACAGGCACAGGGTGAACAGGGGTCCGATGCCGACCAGGGAGGCCGCGAGCAGGGCCCGTACCAGGGGCCGGGGGCGCAGCGGCAGCATCACCAGCCGGGTCGGGTCGAGGGTCTCGTCCCCGCCGGGGAAGAACAGCGGCATCACGGCCCAGCCGAGCGCGAGGACCGCGACCAGGAGGACGACCAGGGAGTCGGCGTGGGCGGTGCCGCGCAGCATGATCAGGCCGAGGAGTTGCAGCGCGGCGAAGAGGAGCACCACGACCGCCGAGGCGATGTAGGCGGCCCGCCGCCCACCGGACTGCCGCAGTCCGTTCCGGAGCAGCGACAGCTTCAGACGTACGACGACTCCTGTCACGCCCGTCACTTCGGTGCTCATCGCGCCCCGCCGCCCAGCCAGTCCAGGTCGGTCCCGGCGGCGCGGCCGTTCGCGCCGACCAGTTCGAGGAACGCCTGCTGCAGCGAGGCCGCCTCACCGCGCACCTCGGCGAGGGGGCCGTGGGCCCTGATGCGTCCGGCGGCCATGACGGCGACCCAGTCGCACAGCGACTCGACGAGCTCCATGACATGGGAGGAGAAGACGACGGTCGCGCCGGAGGCGGTGTAGCGCTCCAGGACGCCCCGGATGGTCTGGGCGGAGACGGGGTCGACGCCCTCGAACGGCTCGTCCAGGAACAGCACTTCGGGATTGTGCAGGAGCGCGGCCGCGAGACCGATCTTCTTGCGCATGCCGGTCGAGTAGTCGACGACCAGCTTGTGCTGGGCCCCCGCCAGATCGAGTACGTCGAGTAGTTGGGTGGCTCGCTTGTCGACCTCGGCGCCGGGCAGCCCGCGCAACCGCCCCGAGTACGCGAGCAACTCCCGCCCGGAGAGCCGCTCGAAGAGCCGAAGCCCTTCGGGCAGCACCCCGATCCGCGCCTTCACTTCGACGGGGTCCCGCCAGACGTCGTGCCCGACGACTTCGACGGTCCCGCCATCGGGCCTGAGCAGCCCGGTCACCATGGAGAGGGTCGTGGTCTTCCCTGCCCCGTTGGGCCCCACGAGCCCGATGAACTTCCCCGCGGGCAACTCCAGATCGATCCCGGCAACGGCAACCTGCTGCCCGAACCGCTTCCAGAGCCCACGCACACTTACGGCCGACGTCATGAGCGCCAACCTAAGGGGGCGCGGGGCTGTTTCGATATGCGGCTGCGCCGCGTGGGCGCGAGCGACCACGATGAGCCCGCAGCCGCCGAACTACCGAATCCGGCGGACGAGCAGGCGCTACCGATCCCGCCCGCAGGCATACGCGAGCGGCGAGATCAACTCCTCCGCATCCGGCAGCCACCGGTTCGCCGGCGTAGGCCGGCAGGCCCACTGCACAGCACCCCGGGACCCGAACCGGGTCGGCGGCCCGGCAACCCAGGCGCCCTCGCCGAGCGCGACGAGGTCCAGCGACCCGACCGACCACCCCAGCTTGCGCACCAGGTCGGGAACCTTCACCGACGCGCCCGGCAACACGAAGAAGTGCATCCGGCGATCCGGCGTCAACGTCACCGGCCCGAGCGTCAGCTCCATCCGCTCCATGCGGGCCAGCGCGAGGAACCCCGCGGTCTCCGGGACGGAGATCGCGTCGAAGGTGCGCCCCGTCGGCAGCAGGATCGACGCGTTCGGCTGCTTCTGCCACATCCGGCGTGCGACCGTCGCGCTCCCGGTCGCCTGCGTGGCCCAGTCCGGGCGCGCGGGGTGCGCGCCGGGCGCGGGGCACGCGGTGTCGCTGCAGGAGCAGACCTGTGCGCCGTCGACGGCTTCCAGCCAGGTCCCGGGGAACACGTCCCAGTGACGCTCCTCGGCATAGCGAACGGCGGTCTCCAGCAGCGTTTCGCCGCGCTGCTTCGGAATCTTTGCGGCTTCGGTGGCCGGGATCGTCTCTTCCACGCCCAACACAACTCCCGCACCCACCTGTAGTTACGGGGGTAGCGCGCGCGGGGGAGGAGCATTGATTCCTCATCTGGGGCGCATGGGTGCATGTGTGGGGGCGCGCGGGAGGATCGGTGGGCGGAGCTGGGTAGCCCACTGTGGGGTCGGCTGACGCCTTTACCCCGGCAATCCTCGCAAGCCTCGCATTTTCGGTATGTCGACTGGGCATTGATCTTCACGGCCGGAATCCTGCGGTGCACAGCCAGTGCCCCCGCGCCGGATTCCGGCGGTGAAAGACACGTCAACTCGGTGCGTGGGCAGGCACCGCAGCCACAGGGGGTACGCCATGGCCGCCAGGCCTCTCGTCGCGCGACAGCCGAACGAACGGCTGCAGGCGCTCATCCAGGAAGCGGGCTGCTCGAACGCCGGGCTGGCCCGCCGGGTCAATATGTGCGGCGCCGAGCACGGCCTCGATCTGCGCTACGACAAGACGTCCGTGGCCCGTTGGCTGCGAGGACAGCAGCCGCGGGGGCGGGCGCCGGCGATCATCGCGGAGGCGCTCGGCCGCAAGCTGGGCCGTACGGTCACGATCGACGAGATCGGCATGGCCAACGGCAAGAACCTCGCGTCGGGCGTCGGTCTCCAGTTCTCGCCGACGGTACTGGGGGCCATCGAGCAGGTCTGCGAGCTGTGGCGCAGCGACGTGGGGCGGCGGGACTTCCTGTCCGGCTCGTCCGTCGCCGCGTCCGCGCTGGTCGAGCCCAGCCGCGACTGGCTGATCTCGTCGCCGGACTCACAGGTGTCGCGTTCGGCCGGGCCGCGCGTGGGGCAGTCCGACGTGGCGGCCGTGCGCGCGATGACGCAGGCGCTCGTCGACCTTGATCACCAGTACGGCAGCGGGCATGTGCGCCCGGTCGTCGTGCACTACCTGAACAGCGTCGTCTCCGGGCTGCTGGCCGGCTCGTACCGGGAGGCCGTCGGGCGGGAACTCTTCGCCGCCGTCGCGCGGTTGACCGAGCTCGCCGGATACATGGCCGTCGACACGGGCCAACCGGGGCTCGCGCAGCGGTACTACATCCAGGCGCTGCGGCTGGCGCAGGCCGCGGGAGACCGGGGATACGGCGGGTATGTGCTGGCCGCCTCCATGAGCCATCTCGCCGCGCAGCTCGGAAACCCGCGTGAGATCGCGCAGTTGGCGCGGGCGGCGCAGGAGGGGGCGCGAGGGCGCGTGACCCCGCGCGCGGAGGCGATGTTCTATGCGGCCGAGGCGCGAGGGCATGCGTTGATGGGTGACGCGCGGACCGCCCAGGTGGCCTCCGGACGGGCCGTGACCGCGCTGGAGACGGCGGATCCGGAGTCCGGGGACGACCCCACGTGGATCGCGCACTTCGACGAGGCCTATCTCGCCGACGAGTTGGCGCACTGCCACCGTGACCTCGGCCAGGCCGAGGCGGCGGCGCGGCGCGCGGAGGAGTCGCTGGCCGGGCTCCCGGAGACGAAGGCGCGGCGCCGGGCGATCGGCTATGTGCTGCTCGCCACAGCGCAGGTGCAGCAGCGCGAGATCGAACAGGCCTGCCACACCGGGCTGAAGGCCGTGGAACTCCTGGAGGGCCTGCGTTCCAACCGGGGCGCCGAGTACCTGGACGACTTCCAGCAGCGGCTGGAGCCGTTCCGGGACGAGCCGGTGGTAAGGGAGTTCGGGGCGCGACTGGATCTCCAGACGGCGGCGTGAAACCAGGGGGTACGAGGGCGTGAACGGCAGGGAAATGAAGGCGCCGGTGGGGAAAGGGGGGCGTGTGTAGCGGATGGGGGCCGGGATTGTTACGGCGGTCACAGCACAGCGGGTCACCTCCTGAGCTGCGTAGCACGCGGATCGGGCGACCCGGTAGCGTGAGCCGACGATTCACAAGGTCCCCCATTAGTAGGAGTCCCGGTGACGCAGAGTGGACGGGGCGAGGAGCCCTCGGCGCGACCCGCGCACGAAGGCATCGTGCTGCCCTCCGACGGCGGTGAGCCGCTGCTGCCGGGCATGATCGGCGGGCAGGCCGACCGGCCGACGTCGGTACCGGCCACGCCGCCGACCACGCCCCAGCCCTCGGCACCGCCCGGCGGCCAGTCCTGGGGCACCCCCTGGGGACCCGAGCACACCCCGCCCGCGCCGTCGCCCCCACCGCCGGCCGCGCCGGGCCAGGTCTGGGGAACGCCGCCCGGCCAGTCCTGGGGCGGGCAGGAACAGCAGCCCTACCAGGGCGGCCACGCCGGTGCGTCGCCGTCGCCGGCCCCATGGGGTGCGGCGACGGACGCCGCCGGGGGCGTGCCGACCCAGTCGTCCCAGTCGTCCCAGCCGTTGCCGCCGGAGGGTGTGTCGTACGGCGGGGGAGCGCAGGGCGCGCCGCAGGGCACGGCGTCGTACGGCCATGGGGCCCCGGTCGCCGGGTCGCCTCTGCCGGATCAGCAGTACCAGTCCCAGCAGCCGCAGCCCCAGCAGCACCAGCAGTACCAGCAGCCGCGGCCCCAGCAGCACCAGCAACCGCAGCCGCAACCTCAGCCGCAGCCGCCGTACGGTCAGGGCGGTGCCCCGTCGGCGCCGCTGCCTCCTGCCGGCGGGCAGGGATACGGCGCTCCCGGCTTCGGTGGTGCGCTGCCGCCGGCCCAGCCGGCCCAGCCGGGCGGTCCGGGCGCGCCTCTGCCGCCCGCGGCGCACGGCGCCCCCGATCCGTCTCAGCCGCACCCCGGTGCCGGTGCCGGTGGCTTCGGGGCTCCGTTGCCGCCGGCCGACCAGGGCGCCACTCAGTACATACCGCCGGTCGCTGCCGCCCCCGCGGGCGCGGACGACCAGGCCACGCGCTACATACCGCCCGTCGCCGCGGCCCCTGCGCCCGCCGCCGACGAGGGGGCGACGCAGTACATCCCGCCGGTGGGGCCGGGGGCGTTGCCGCCCGAGGTGCCCGGTGAGAGCACGCAGATCCTGGGGCGGGCCCGGCAGGGCGGTGGCGCCGGTCCTCAGGGCGGTGCCGGAGCGATGCCGCCGCCTTCCGGGGCCGACACCGACGCCACTCAGTACATCCCGCCCGTGACCGGTCAGCCGGGCGGGGCGGCCCAGCCGGGGCCGGGACGGCAGCCGCTCTCCGACTTCGACAACCTCTTCCGCAGCGAGCCGGGCGGCGAGCCCCCGGCCGCGGCCACCCAGCAGCTCCCGCGCTTCCAGCAGCCCCCACCGCAGCCTCAGGGCTCGCGCGAGACGGGGTACTTCCCGCCCGGACCGCACGGCGGGCACGGCGGTCCCGGACCCCACGGCCCGGACGCCGACGACATCGGCCACGGAGGCCGCGGAGGCCGTCGTACGGGCTCTCGGGTGCCGCTCATGGCCGCCGTCGGCGTCGGTATCGCCGTCCTCGGCATCGGTGCGGGCGCGATGCTCGCCGGCGGGGGCGGGGACGACCAGAAGAGCGAGGAGAACAAGCCGGTCTCTGCCACAGCTCCGGCGACCGAGGGCTCTCCGTCGCCGTCCGAGGACCCGGCCGAGCAGCAGGCGATCGCCCTGGACAAGCTGCTGGCGGACAGCGGCGACAGCCGTACCGCCGTGATCAACGCGGTGGCCGCCGTGAAGTCCTGCGGCAACCTCGCTCAGGCCGCCACCGATCTGCGGGGCGCGGCCAAGCAGCGCAACCAGCTGGTCACCGACCTGTCCAAGCTCACCGTCGACCAGCTCCCGAACCACACCGAGCTGACCACGGCGCTGACCAAGGCGTGGCAGGCGTCGGCGTCCGCCGACAACCACTACGCGGCGTGGGCGGACCAGGTCGCCGCCAAGAAGAAGCAGCTCTGCAAGAAGGGCCAGGCCCGTTCCACCGGCCAGACCCAGGCCGGCAACCAGGCCAGCGGCACGGCCAGCGCGCAGAAGAAGACGGCCGCGCAGCTGTGGAACACGATCGCCAAGAAGTACGGGCTGACGGAGCGCCAGCCGACCCAGCTGTAGGACGGACGGACCGCCGGGCGGTCAGTTCAGTTCGGCGGCCTGCAGCGTCCTCGTCACGTCGATGAAGTTCTTGCGGGCCGCCACCAGCCTGCCCTCGCGGACGACCTGGAGCGTCACCTTGCGGTTGACCAGACGGGGATAGCCGACGGCGGCGAGGACGTCCTGGAACTTCCACTGGAGGGTCGGCGTGAGCCCGCCCGTGGAGACCTTCAGACCCCTGTTCAGGGCTGCCCGCACGGAGTCGGCGGTCACCGCGTCGTCGCCGAGCGACTCGACGACCTTCTTGAACACCGTGTACGCGATCCACGTGGTCTGCACGCCGGCGTCCGCGGGATCGATGCGGTTGTCGCCGAAGGCCTGCTCGCTGATCACCTTCTTCATCGGGTCCCAGCGCGGATCGCTCGCGACGGGGTACCAGCCGGTGATGTACGACCCCTCGTAGGGGCTGGACGCCCCGCCGTTCGCGTTGATCACGGTCTGGTCGACGCTGCCGAGCACGGTGGCGGTGCGCACGTCGGAGTAGTCCTCGCGGGAGCGCCGGAAGGAGTCCATGAAGGTGGTGGTGCGGTCGCCCAGGGCGGGCACCACACAGCCCGGGTCCGTCAGGTCGGTGGTGGAGTAGCGAAGCGCCCGCTCCGACTGGCCGCCGTACTCCGTGGCGTCCTCGTCGGCCAGCTGGTCGGCGGCGGCCGGGTGCCGGCCCGCCCTGAGGCCGGAGTTGAGCAGCGGCGGCAGCTCGTCGCCCGCGATGCTGTCGGGACGTACCAGCGCGACGGGACCGCAGGTGCGGGCCAGCTCCCGGCCGAGGCCGGCCAGGAGGGTCGGCTGGCCGCCGTTGACGGGGAAGGAGAGCGGGCTGGTGAACTCGGCGTTGGTGATGCCGTAGCCGCCTATGTACGGGATACCGGCGCCCTCCAGCGAGGGCAGGAAGGTGTCGCCGTACTGGCTGTAGGAGCCGACGACCGCGACGACGTTCTCCTCGATCGCGCGGTCGGCGCACCGGGCCGCGGCCACGCTGTCGTTGTGGTCGTTGCAGGTGAGGACCTTGAGCTTGCGGCCGCCGAGGCCGCCGTGCGCGTTGACCCAGCGGGCGTACGCCTGCGCGAAGGCGGGCATGCCGGGTTTGTTGGTCGTCTTGGTGTTCTCCGGCGCCCAGGTCATCACGGTGATCGTGTCATCCCCGGAACCCCCCGTGGTACCGGGGATGACACCACATCCAGCGGCCAGCGACGCACACGCCACCAGTGCCGCCGCGGTGCGTGCGGAGGCTCGGACGGGCCGGTTGGTGATCGTGGGGAGGACAGTGCTGCGGGTGCGTCGCCTGCCGGTCATGGATACGCACGATTCCCCCACACCACTAACCCTGGCGTGACCCTTGGTTATTGTTCGGTGACGGCAAGGTGAATTGCGGGGGCCGGTGAGGCGCCTGTGAGGGGGAACGTACGATCGATGACCGTGCAAGGTTCGGATAGCTCTTCCCGTCGCGGCCGTCGCTCCTCCACCATGGGCGGCATGCCACTCAACGACATGCCGTGGTGGCGCTGGCGCAGCAATGTGCGCTCCGCGCTGCACATGCTCTCCGACCAGACGTTCCAGCGGGACGTCTGGCTGGCCGGTGTCGACGGGTACGGCGACGTCACCGACGCCGTGTACCGCCTGGTCGAGGACACCTGGCTGGACAACTGGTCCGCCGAGAAGTACGTCGGCACGATCTTCCGTGACTCGCAGGAGGCGGCGCTCGTCGACACCGCCGTGCTGCGCGTGCTGCGGATCATGCACCAGGTCGGCCCGGACGCGCAGGTCGCCGCCTACCTCGAGAACCAGGGGTGGCCGGAGGCGGTGCGGGCGGCGCGGGACGCGCATGTCCGGATGGCCATGGCCGACGGCGAGGACCCGGACGCCCCGCCGCGGACGCTCGAGGTGCTGGCGATCATGACGCGGTCCGCGTAGGCCTCTGGGCAGGAGGTCCGGGCAAGCGGTCCGCGTAACGGGACGGCTGTCCGGTGCGGGGGCCGAATATGGGACCCTGTGCTGCATGAACCAGCAGTCCACCCGAGCCGCGGTCCCCTCCGACCAGTACGTCCTCACCCTCGCCTGCCCCGACAAGCAGGGCATCGTGCACGCCGTGTCGAGCTACCTCTTCATGACCGGCTGCAACATCGAGGACAGCCAGCAGTTCGGCGACCACGACACGGGACTGTTCTTCATGCGCGTCCACTTCTCGGCGGAGGCGCCGGTGACGGTGGACAAGCTGCGGGCGAGCTTCGCGGCGATCGGTGACGCCTTCCAGATGGACTGGCAGATCCACCGGGCCGAGGAGAAGATGCGGATCGTGCTCATGGTCAGCAAGTTCGGGCACTGCCTGAACGACCTGCTGTTCCGGGCCAGGATCGGCGCGCTTCCTGTGGAGATCGCCGCCGTGGTGTCCAACCACACCGACTTCGCCGAGCTGGTGGGGTCCTACGACATCCCCTTCCACCACATCCCGGTGACCAAGGACAACAAGGCCGAGGCCGAGGCCCAGCTGCTGGAGATCGTGCGGGAACAGGGCGTGGAGCTGGTCGTGCTCGCCCGGTACATGCAGGTGCTCTCCGACGATCTGTGCAAGGCGCTCAGCGGGCGGATCATCAACATCCACCACTCGTTCCTGCCGAGCTTCAAGGGCGCGAAGCCGTACCACCAGGCGCATACGCGCGGTGTGAAGCTGATCGGGGCGACGGCGCACTATGTGACCGCCGACCTCGACGAGGGGCCGATCATCGAGCAGGAGGTCGAGCGGGTGGGGCATGACGTCACGCCGGACCAGCTCGTGGCGATCGGGCGCGATGTGGAGTGCCAGGCGCTGGCTCGGGCGGTCAAGTGGCATGCCGAGCGGAGGATTCTGCTGAACGGGCGGCGGACGGTCGTCTTCGCCTAGTAGCTCGGGGGTTCTGGTTCGGGGGCGGCTGCGGGTAGTCGCTGGCCGGTCGCGCAGTTCCCCGCGCCGTGGAGCACGTGCACTGGACGTACCTCAAGGGGCGCGGGGCTGTATCGATCTGCGGCTCCGCCGCGTGGGCGCGAGCAACCACGAACCACCCGCAGCCGCCCGCGAATCCGAAACCGCCCCCTACATCCGGCTCAAGCTCGCCGCCGCCAACAGCACATCCCGGATCGCCCCACGGTCACCCACCTGCCCCGCCGCAGCCTCCGCAGGAGACACGTGGCCCGCCGCCAGCCGGCAGAACTCCGCGCCGTCGAGGGCGACATGGGCCACCTCATGCTCGGCGGAGCCCACCGCCGCCGGGGAGTCCAGCGGGATCAGCCACTGCCCACCACCTGAACCCTCGATCTCCAGGCGGAGGCTACGGCCGGGCTCTCCCGCGGGGACAAGGTGCCGACCCGGTGGCGGTGCCGCCAGCCCCGCGCGGCGGCGGGCCGACAGCACCGTGGGCAGCAGGCGGGCCGCCAGGCCGACCATCTGGTGCAGGTCCTTGCCGGACGGCGGCTCGTACGGGTAGTCCACCGCCTCGGCGATGTCCTCGGCGTGCACCCAGCACTCGAAGGCGCGGTCCAGCATCGCGTCATGCAGCGGCAGCTCGAAGTCGCCGTACGGGACGGACAGTTTCCCCGTGCCGCCCCCGGCCCCGCCGCCGCCCGTGAAGGACACCGTGCGGACCAGGGCGTTGGTCTGTTCCCGCCAGGGTGCGCGGACGGCGCGGGTCGGCGGGAAGTGCGAGGCCCGCCAGTACGCGTCCGTGCGCGCGGCCGGCGTCGGACGGTCGGCGGCCACCTCGCCCATCGGGTCCTCCAGGCCCAGCGCGATCGCCACCAGCCCGTCGACCGTCAGCAGATGGGCGATGACCCCGGCGACGGTCGTACGACGGCTCGTCGGCTCGTCCCTCTCGAACCACCGCAGCCGCACGGGCGCGTGCCACTCGGCGTCCCCGAAATCCTGCAGCAGGGCGTCCAGGCGGGCCGTCTCCGCGTCGTACGGCGTCGCCCACTCGGGCACCGGGATGCGCGGTGGGCGCCGCTCCAGGCAGCCCTCCAGGACGCGGGTGCGCAGGGCGGGGTCCAGGTCGAGGCTCTCGGCGGGGTGCAGCAGGCCGACGGCCTCGCGCAGCCGCCGTGCCTCGTCCGCGCAGAGACCGCAGTCGCCGAGGTGCTCCTCGACGGCCGCCGTCTCCTCGGGGGAGCAGGCGGCCAGCGCCCAGGCGCCGAGGAGCGCCTTCAGGACGCGGTGTTCGAGGACGAGCGGGGCAGGGCGCGGGGCCGGGTCGCCGAGGTCCTCCAGGGAGGGCAGCGGACGGCCGGTGTCCTCGACGGAGGCGCGGGGGAGCGGTATGCGGGGCGGCTGGTCCGGGCCCGGCTCCGGGGTGGGGTGCTGGTCGTCGCCGTTGCCGCTGCTCATACCGTCGGCTCCGCGGGTCGAGTCTCCGGAGCCGTTCTCCCCCTCGGTCCCCTTGGTCTCCTCGGTCCCCTCGGTCTCCTCGTGCTTTTCCTGATCGTCGACCGGGAACCGGTCCGGGTCCCGGTCCGGATCCCTGTCCGGAAACCGCTCTGCCTCGTTCACGCCGCACCCCCGTAGCCCGGCGGTGCTCCCGGGGCGGCGCCGGCGTCGTGGGCGGTGGACAGCAGTTGCAGGCCCAGACGGAGTCGGCGGCGGGCCTCGTCCTCGGTGACGCCGAGGTCGGCGGCGGTCTGGCGGTAGTCGCGGCGCTGGAAGTAGGCCAGCTCCAGGGCGGCGCGCAGCGGGACGGGCATGGACTGGACGATGTAGTCGGCGCGGGCGGCGACCGAGGCGTGCCGCACCTTGCGCTCCAGTTCCTCGGTGGAGCCCTGGCCGGCCTGGACGAGGGCGGCTGTCTCGGTGGCACGCAGCCGCTGCACGGCGAGGCGGTGGGTCAGCGTGGCCACCCAGGAACGCAACGGGCCCTGCTTGGGGTCGTAGGTGTCCGGGTGCTCCCAGACATGGGCGAAGACGTCGCGGGTGAGGTGGTCGGCGGCGCGCTCGTCGCCCAGCACGGTGTGGGCGAGGCCGTGCACGAGCGAGGCGAACCGGTCGTACAGCTCGCCGAGGGCGGCTGCCTCGCCGCGGGCGAGCCGCTGCTGCATCTTGCGGTCCCAGCGGGGCGGTGCGTCCTTCTTCGCCATACGGCCCCCCTCACCGGTCCGTCCAGTCCAGCGTGCGTCCTCCGTCTCCCCGAATGTAGTCGGCACGTCTGACAGCGCACGCCCCTTCGTCGCAATGTGCGCCCCTTGTAGAGCCATGGCTGGTGACGCACCTCGCACTCGTGGTAGAGGACCTCGCACTCGGATCACCCACGGACCCACTCGGATCTGCACCCGGGTCGGCTACCCGGCCGCCGCGTGATCAGACTCGATCGAACAGGATCGAATGCGATTGAAACAAGCCTTTTCTGATCGGTGACCGTTTTCTGGACGGTGTTTCAGGGAACAGCCGCTGGGCAGCCGCGCTGCAAGGAAGCGTAGGTGTCGCTTCCGGTTCGGCGAGCGAGGGGCGTGGTGGTGACGTTGAAAGTGACCGGCGGCGAGCGAGGCGACTGGGCTGTGCTCCAGGTGTCGGGCGAGCTGGATCTGGTGACCTCGCCGGTGATGCGTCAGCACATCCATGACGTGGTGGCCGAGGGGCGCCACAGCCTCGTCCTCGATCTCTCCGAGGTCCTGTTCTGCGACTCCAGCGGCGTCGGTGTCCTCATCGCCGCCCGCCGCCTCATCCGCTCCTGCCAGGGCAGCCTGCGGCTGATACTCCCGGCGCAGGGCGCGGCGGACGGGTCGCACGTCAACCGCGTCCTGGGGGCGCTGGGGGTACGCCGGCTCTTCGAGGTCTACCCGGACGTCGCGGCGGCGGTCGCGGACGACGCCCGTCCGCTGTCGGCCTGAACAGGGCCGATCACCGACGGTAGTGCCACACCGTTGTACCGAAATTCACCCGGTCTTGGCACAACCACCACTTCCCCGCGCCCCGACCGCCCCTGGCGTCGTACGCTCCGTGCCAGAGGTACCCCACGTGACGTAAGGCGGCCCGATAAGACATGGTCAGCAGCGAGTACGAGCGCAGGAGCGCCGCCCGGTTCGCCACCTTCGACCAGGACGGCAACGGCTATATCGACCGGGAGGACTTCATCGCGGCGGCCAAGGCGCTGCTCGCGGAGTTCGGCATCGCCGCCCGGTCCGACAAGGGCCAGGCGCTGTACGGCGGCGCCGAGGCGTTCTGGCAGGGCATGGCCGGAATCGCGGACCGGGACGGTGACCAGCGCATCACCCGCGAGGAGTTCGTGAACGGCGCGGTCAAGCGGCTGCGGGACAACCCGGACCGGTTCGCCGAGATCGCCCGCCCCTTCCTGCACGCCGCCCTCGACCTGGCCGACTCCGACGGTGACGGAGCCGCCACGGTCGCCGACACCGTGCGCGTCCTCGGCTGCCTCGGCGTCCAGCAGGACGTCGCCCAGGCGGCGGCCGCCTCGCTCGACACGGACGGCGACGGCAAGGTGGCGGAAGGCGAGATCATCACCGCGTTCGCCCGCTACTTCACCGTCCCCGAGTGATCCCTGCGCCGTGATCCCTGCGCCGTGATCCCCGCGCCGTGATCCCTACGCCCCCGAGAAGCGCTCCCTGAGCTTGTACTTGAGCACTTTCCGCAGGGTCTCGTTGCGTGGAAGGGCGTCCACCACCTCCAGTTGCTCCGGCAGCTTGTGGGTCGACAGCCCTTCCCCGCGCAGATACGACGTCAGCGCCTCCAGGGTCAGCTCGTCCGCGCCGGCCGGCTGTTCCACGACCGCGCAGACCCGCTCCCCGCGCTCCGTGTCCGGCAGCCCGATCACGGCCACGTCCCCGACCGCCGGATGCCGGTGCAGCAGGTCCTCGATCTCCTTCGCCGAGACGTTCTCCCCCTTGCGGATGATCACGTCCTTCAGGCGGCCGGTCAGCACCAGATGCCCACTGTCCGTCAGATACCCGAGGTCACCGGTCCGCAGGAACCCCTCCTCGTCGAAGGCCCGCGCCGTCTGCGCCGGGTCCAGATAGCCCCGGCACACCGCCTCCCCGCGCAGCCGAACCTCCCCCGCCACGATCCGTATCTCCATCTCCCGCGGCGGACGTCCCTCGGTCGTCGCCAGGTTCTCCGCCGTGTCGTCAGGCGCCCCCATCGTGATCATCGGCACCTCGGTCATGCCGTATCCGTGCGTCAACTGCACGCCCATCTCGCGGACCACGGCGTGGTAGAGCTCCGGCGGCTTCGGCGCCCCGCCGCCCGCCAGCAGCC
Source organism: Streptomyces sp. V4I8 (assembly GCF_041261225.1). GTDB lineage: Bacteria > Actinomycetota > Actinomycetes > Streptomycetales > Streptomycetaceae > Streptomyces. Next base: position 4,687,863 of record NZ_JBGCCN010000001.1, on the reverse strand, counting down.
GCAGCGAGGGTACGGCCTTCCCGCCGTCCGGCTGCCTGCGCTGCTCCGCCAGGAACATCGAGTAGAACGCCGTCGACCCGCCGGCGATCGTCACACCGTGCCGGCGGTACTGCTCCAGCGCGTCCGGCAGCGCGAACTGCTCGAACATCACCGCGGGGAAGCCGTACAGCAGGAGCATCACCATGTAGTCCGGGCCGCCTATGTGCGCGTACGGGAAGGCGATCGACCCGATGTCGTCGGCGGTCGGGCGCAGCGCGTGCGCGAGGCAGGAGCCGCCCGCGATCAGTGAGCGGTCGGTGTGCAGCACGCCCTTGGGGTCGGACGTCGTCCCCGAGGTCCAGTAGATCCAGCGCACCGAGGTGCCCTCGGCGGGCGGTGGGGGCAGCACCGACGGATCGCCGTCGGGCAGGGTGTCGTAGGCCTCGAAGATCCTCTTCGCGCCCAGCCGGCGCGCCATTCCGGTGTGGTCGAAGCCCCGCCACTCGCCCGGCACCGCGAAGAACTCCGCCTTCGACTCCCGCAGCGCGAACCCGACTTCGCGGTCCCGGTAGAAGGGGATGACCGGCGACTGCACGGCACCGAGGCGGGCCAGTGCGAAGGACAGCACGGCCGTCTCGATGCGGGTGGACAGCTGCCAGGCGACGACCGTGCCGGGGCGTACGCCCATGTCGTACAGGCCCGCCGCCACGCGCTCGGCACGCGCGCGTAGGCCGCCGAAGGACAGGGTGCGGTCGTCCTGGAGGAGAGCGGGGCGGTCGGGGGTGCGGTCCGCGCGGTCGGCGACCAGGTCCCAGAGGGTGCGCGAGGAACTCAGGGCGTGAGCGGTGTCGTTCATGACAACCCCCTGCATTCGCTGAGCATTAGCTGACGGTCAGTCAGATCGTGGGCAGAGCGTAGGGCTCACCGCCTTGTCGGTCCAGGGGTGCGGGGCTAGCCTTCCTGTGGCGGCATGACCTGACGGTGCATCAGATAACAGGGACGGATGGCCTGGCTTCCGGCGGAGGGGGACCGGCTCGTGGATCTGGCGTACACGCCCGAGGAAGAGGAGTTCCGCGCCCGGCTGCGGGAGTGGCTGGGCCGGGCGCTGCCCTCGCTCCCGCCGAAGCCGTCCCCGGACGACTGGCCCGGACGCCGTGCCTACGACCTCGGCTGGCAGCGCAGGCTGTATGACGCCGGGTACGCCGACGTCCACTGGGGCGCCTCCCCGACCGTGCGGCTGATCTTCCTGGAGGAGACCGAGAAGGCGGGCGCGCCCTATGTGGGGGCCAACTTCGTCGGGCTGCTGCACGCGGGGCCGACCATCGCCGCCGAGGGGACCGCCGGGCAGCGGGACCGCTGGCTGCCGCCGATCCTGCGCGGGGACGAGGTCTGGTGCCAGGGCTTCAGTGAGCCGGACGCCGGATCCGACCTCGCGGCACTGCGCACGCGCGCGCGTAGGGACGGCGACGACTATGTGGTGAGCGGGTCCAAGATCTGGACCTCCCATGCCGAAGTCGCCGACTGGTGCGAGCTGTTGGTCCGCACCGACCCGGAGGCGCCCAAGCACCGTGGGATCAGCTGGCTGGCCATGCCCATGGACGCCCCGGGCATCACCGTACGGCCGTTGCGGACTCTCGCCGGGTCGGCCGAGTTCGCCGAGGTGTTCCTCGATGAGGTCCGGGTGCCGGTCGCCAACCGGGTCGGGGACGAGAACGACGGCTGGCGCGTGACGATGGTGACCCTGTCCTTCGAGCGCGGCACGGCCTTCGTGGGCGAGGTCGTCGCCTGCCGACGCGTCCTGCGCGAACTCGCCGGTGAGGCCCGCAAGAACGGGCGCTGGGACGATCCGGCGCTCCGGCGCCGGCTGGGGCGGCTGAACGCCGAGTTTCGGGCGTTGTGGCGGCTGACGCAGTGGAACGTGAGCGAGGCGGAAATGAGCGGTGGAGTGCCGGGCGTAGGGGGTTCGGTTTTCAAACTGAGGTATTCGCATGCCCGCCAGGAGCTCTACGACGCCGCTGCCGACGTCCTGGGGCCGGAGTCGCTGGACCTCGACCGGCCGTGGGTGCTCGACCGGCTGTCCTCGCTGTCGTACACCATCGCCGCCGGCACCTCACAGATCCAGCGGAACATCGTGGCCGAGCGGATCCTCGGGCTGCCGAAGGGGCGGTGACGGATGCGTTTCCAACTGGCCGAGGATCAGCGGGCGTTGCGGGACGGTGTGCGGGAGGTGCTGGCGCGGTGCTTCGGCCCGGAGGCGCTCAGGGCCGCCGTCGACGATCCCGGCCGCCTGGACCGGGCGCTGTGGCGGGAGCTCGGTGCGGCGGGCTTCTTCGCGCTACGGCTGCCGGAGGCACGGGGCGGAGTCGGACTCGGCCTGCCCGAGGCGGTGTTGGCCTTCGAGGAGGCCGGACGGGCGCTGCTGCCCGGGCCCCTGGTGGCCACACACCTCGCGGCGGGGGACGTACCCGGCGCGGCCACCGGGGAGGCGGTCGTGACGGCCGTCGGCAACGGGCTGGTGGAGTGGCTCACGGAGGCGGACGTCGTACAGGGGGACGCGGCCGGTGCCGTACCGCTGCGGGCGGTCGACCCGCTGACGCCCCTGCACCGGGTTCCCGTGGGGGCGCCGGTGAGCCCCCTCGCCGTACTCCTCACCGCGGCCGAACAGTTGGGCAGTGCCACACGCACGTGCGAGCTGGCCGTGCAACACGCCCGGGTCCGCGAGCAGTTCGGGCAGCCGATCGGGGCCTTCCAGGCCGTGAAGCATCTGTGTGCGGAGATGCTGGTGCGGACGGAGACGGCCCGTGCCGCCGTCTACGCGGCGGCCGTCACGGCCGAGCCGGCCGACATCGACACCGCCCGGCTGCTCGCCGACGAGGCCGCCGTGCGCGGCGCCCGGGACTGCCTCCAGGTGCACGGCGGCATGGGGTTCACCTGGGAGTTCGAGCTCCACCTGCATCTGAAGCGCGCGTGGCTGCGGACGCACCGTGCGGGACCCGCTACGGAGAGTGAGGATCGTCTCGCGGCCGAGCTTCTCACCGAATCGGCCTGAAGGCCGCTGGTCTGCGATGTCGTCGACAGCCCCGGCGCGGGTGTCGCGGATTGTGGCATACCGGAATTACGGAGCGTTGATATCGGGTTGTGTCCTACGCGTGACTCGTCACGGCCTGGAGTCGGCCGTCCGCTCCGGTACCTTGTGTGAGATGCGAGTGGTTCCGAGCACGAGCCATCCCGGAGTTGCCCTTGAGGCGGCTCCGGATCCGGCGGTGCGCGCCGCTGTTCGCAGGGCGGGAGGGCGTTCTGGCCCCGCCTGTTCGACTCCCCACGACAAGCGTCGCACAGTATGCCGCAGGGGTACTCCTTCGCGCTGGAATATGCCCGAAGCGCTTGTTGGGGTGACTGTACGTCAACCATGCTGTCAGCTAAGGGATTCACGTTCCGTGACCCTGGCTTTGGCCATTGTTCTGGCCATGAAAAGAATGGCTAGGATCGTGGCCCTCGTGAGGCGCGGGGCTATGTGTCCGCCGGTTCGGATGGTGTGAGCGGTGCAGGTGCTTCAAGTGCAGCTGGAGATCCGGCCCGACCCCGCTGAGGTGGGGCGAGCCCGGCGGTGGGCACGCTCGCGGCTCGCCGGATCCGGGATAGAGGCCGACGAGCCGCTCGCCGAGACGCTGATCCTGCTCGTCTCCGAACTGGTCACCAACGCCGTGGTGCACACCGGCTGTCCGGCCGTGCTGCGCCTGTCCCTGCCGGGAGCGGCCCAGGACAGTGCCACCGTCCGGCTCGAGGTGGCCGACCACAGTGGCCGGGCGCCGGTGCCCCGGTGTGTCGACGGCGACGCGACGGGCGGCCGTGGACTCGCCCTCGTCGACGGTCTCGCCGACCGGTGGGGCTGGAGCGCCGAGGGTGCCGGCAAGCGGATCTGGTGTGAACTCGACCGCGGCGCGGAGTCGGCGGCGTCCCGTTCCACCTACGGGAGTGGGGCGTCGGCGTACGAGGGGCTCGCGTACGAAGCGGTGTGACGGGCGCACGGTGTGACCATTCCGCCGGATCCGGTGCACGGTTGCAGAAAGTGCTGTGCCTCCAGTTCGGGGGAGCATCGGTGCGCCCGGGCATGCTTCTGTGCGCGGCCCTCTGCAAATAGGGCGTAAGTGACAAATCCACGAGTGGGTGTTGACGCCGCGTGTCCGGTTGATCACGCTTGTGGTCAGCGATTCGCCGCGAGGGGACGACGAGGGCTTCGGTGACGGAAGCCCTTGCCGAGTGTGGGTCGTGATTCGGCGTCGGTTCTCCGAGGGCCAGGAGGGCCGGGGCGGGTACGCCGGAGTCGGATGGCGGCGCGCGGTGCCGTGCTCGGGGCGGAAGGGGGCACCCCCTGCTCGGGCGTAGCCGGGAGTGGGGAAGCCGCGCCGCCAGCCGACCTCGTCGGAGGGCTCAGAGAACGGCCACGGGTGCGACGGGAGTCCCCGTGCCGCCGACGAAGGGCTCGGGCATCGCCGACAGCAGAAACGTATAGCGGCTCTCTTCTCCACAGGCTGTGGATAACTCTTCGAGATTCCAGTTCTGGCCCTGGAGCATCCCCATTTCCACCAGATCGAGCGCGTGCACCGGCAGCCACAAATCCTCTGTCTCCGGTGGAAATATCTCAAACGTGAGGGTGTCGTTGGCCACGGCCGCCACATCGCGCGCGTGGAACCACTCGGGGGTGCGGACCGACAGGCCCGGTGAGGGATAGCCGTACGCGTGCTTGTCGCCGGCGAGATACACCTGGATCTGCCCCGTCCGTACGAGCACGATGTCGCCGGCACGCACGCGCGTACCCGCCAGCTCCTCGGCCGCCTCCAGGTCCTCCGGCGTGACCGCGTGCCCGCCGTCGAGTCGCGTGACCCCACGCGCGCGTGCCACGTCCAGCAGCACCCCGCGCGAGACGATGTGCCGCGCCTTGTCGATGCCGCTGAACTCGGCGCCGCCGTGCGGGGTGATGGTGCCGGCGGGGCGGCCGTTGTAGATGCGGCCCGAGTGCGAGACATGGGTGAGCGCATCCCAGTGGGTGGCGGCCTGCAGGCCCATGGTCACGGCGTCGTCGCTGCACGCGACGGTTCCCGGGCCGAAGATCTCCTGGTTGATCTGCACCATGGTGTGCAGGGGGTTCACGCGCCCGGGGATCATCCCGGTCTGTACGCCGTCCTGCTGGAGCGGGAGGGCGAGCGGAACGCGACGGCCGCTGCGGACGCGGGCGGCGGCCTCGCGGACCACCTCGTCGGTGATCAGGTTCAGGGTGCCGATCTCGTCGTCGGCGCCCCAACGGCCCCAGTTGTTCACGCGCTTGGCGATCTCGTGGAACGCGTCCGGCAGTGACATGAGTCCTCCCCGGGGCTTGTCTCCGTGTATCTGACGGGTCGTAGAATCGAGTTCGAATCTAACGGACCGTCAGAAACTGCGGGAAGGGGCCGGGGCATGGGGAACTTCTTGGCAGGCAAGGTCGTCGCCGTGACGGGCGCCGGGCGGGGCATCGGCCGGGCGGTCGCGCTCGCCGCCGCCGCCGAGGGCGCGCGGGTCGTCGTCAACGACTACGGGGTCTCGGTGGAGGGGGCATCGCCCACCAGCGAGGTCGCCGAGGCCGTGGTCAAGGAGATCGAGTCGGCGGGCGGGGAGGCCGTCGCGGTCGCCGACGACATCTCCACGATGGCGGGCGGACAGCGGGTGGTCGATGTCGCGCTGTCGTCGTACGGACGCATCGACGGTGTGGTCTGTGTCGCCGGGATCCTGCGTGAGCGGATGCTGTTCAACATGACCGAGGAGGAGTGGGATCCGGTGGTCGCCACTCATCTGAAGGGGACGTTCACGGTGTTCCGGGCCGCTTCGGCGGTGATGCGCCGGCAGCGGGCGGGCACCTTGATCGGGTTCACCAGCGGGAATCACCAGGGGTCCGTGTCGCAGGCGAACTACAGCGCGGCGAAGGGAGGGATCATCTCGCTGGTGCGGAGCGCTGCGCTTGGCCTGAACCGGTATGGGGTGACCGCCAACGCGGTGGCGCCCGTCGCCCGTACGCGGATGTCGGCCGGGGTGCCCATGGAGCTGACCGAGATCGGGGAGCCCGAGGATGTGGCCGCCCTGGTGGTCTACCTGCTGTCGGACGGGGCTCGGGGGGAGGGGATCACGGGGCAGGTGTACACGGTGGCGGGGCCGAAGATCGCGGTGTGGGCTCAGCCGCGGGAGCTGCGCTCGGCTTATGCGGTGGAGGGGTGGACGCCGGAGCGGATCGCGGAGGTTCTGCCGGGGTCGGTGGGGGTGGATCCGATGCCGATGTTGGAGCGGGTGCGGGAGATGAGGCGGGCTGCGGCGGAGGGGGCGCGGCCCAACGCCCAATAGCTCGGGGCGGAAGGTCGTATGGCGGCTGCGGGTGGATTGTGGCTTGTCGCGCAGTTCCCCGCGCCCCCAGGACGAGGGCGTCGTCCATGGCCGGAGATTGCGAGGAGACCCTATGGACTTCGGGTTCGCGCCGGAGGATGAGGCGTTCAGGACGGAAGTTCGCGCATGGCTCAACGAGTACGTCAAGGATGCTCAGGACCGGCGCACTTGGGAGCGCATTCTTGGTAAAGTCGGCTGGATAGGGGTTGGTTGGGCCGAGGGCGGTTACGGCAATCGGAGTGCCACTCTCACCCAGCAGGTCGTCTGGGCCGAGGAGTACGCGCGGTCGGGGGCGCCGGCTCGGTCCGGGCATATCGGGGAGAACCTCCTGGCGCCCACCCTCATCGCGCATGGCACCGAGGAGCAGAAGGCGCGGTTTCTGCCGGCGGTCGCGGCGGGGGACGAGTTGTGGTGTCAGGGGTACAGCGAACCCGGTGCGGGGTCGGATCTCGCGGGGGTGCGGACGAAGGCGGTGCTGGGGGCGGACGGGGAGTATCGGGTCACGGGGCAGAAGATCTGGACTTCTCTCGCGCATGAGGCCGACTGGTGTTTTGTGCTGGCCCGTACGGATCCCGAGTCGAGTCGGCATCATGGGCTGACTTTCCTGCTCGTTCCGATGGATCAGCCGGGGCGTATAGAGGTGCGGCCCATTCGGCAGATGACGGGGACCAGTGACTTCAACGAGGTGTTCTTCGACGGGGCACGCGCGCGCGTGGAGCACGTCGTGGGGGGAGAGGGCGGGGGCTGGCGCGTCGCGATGAGTCTGCTCGGGTTCGAGCGGGGGGTGTCGACGTTGGCCCAGCAGGTGGGGTTCGCCCAGGAGTTGGGGCGGGTGGTGCGGGCGGCCGTGGAGTCGGGGGCGGTCGACGATCCCGTGGTGCGTGAACGGCTTGTGCGGCAGTGGGCCGAGCTTCGGGTGATGCGCTGGAACGCGTTGCGTACCTTGGGGCGGTCCGGGGACGGGGGCGCTCCCAGTGCGGCCAAGCTGCTGTGGGGTGGCTGGCATCAGCGGCTCGGGGAGCTGGCGATGATGGTGCGGGGCGCGGCTGCCGGGGCCGGGCCGGGGGAGTGGTCGCCTTCGGCGCCGTACGAACTCGACGAGGCTCAGCAGCTGTTCCTGTTCTCCCGGGCCGACACCATCTACGGCGGATCCGACCAGGTTCAGCGCACGATCATCGCCGAGCGTGTGCTCGGCCTGCCCAGGGAGCCCAAGGGGGTCGTCTGATGCGCGGTGTGGTGTTCGACGGGAAGCAGGTCCAGGTCGTGGGGGACCTGGAGGTGAGGGATCCGGGACCTGGAGAGGTGCTGGTCGCGATCTCGGCCGCCGGGCTGTGCCACAGCGATCTGTCTGTGGTGGACGGGACCATACCTTTTCCGGTTCCTGTGGTGCTGGGCCATGAGGGGGCGGGGGTGGTGGAAGCGGTGGGTGTGGGGGTCACCCATGTCGAACCCGGCGATCATGTGGCGCTGTCCACGCTCGCCAACTGCGGTACGTGCGCGGAGTGCGACCGGGGGCGGCCGACGATGTGCCGGCAGGCGATCGGGCGGCCCGGGCAGCCGTTCACCCAGGGCGGGCGGCCCGTCTTCCAGTTCGCGTCCAACTCCGCCTTCGCGGAACGGACCGTGGTCAAGGCCGTGCAGGTGGTGCGTATCCCGAAGGACATTCCCCTGCCGTCCGCCGCGTTGATCGGGTGCGGGGTGCTGACGGGAGTGGGGGCCGTTCTCAACCGGGCGAAGGTGGACCGTGGGGACAGCGTGCTCGTCATCGGCACCGGCGGCATCGGCCTCAACGTTCTTCAGGGGGCGCGGATCGCGGGTGCCCTGCGGATCGTCGCCGTGGACGCCAATCCGGCGAAGGAGGCGGTGGCGCGGCAGTTCGGGGCGACCGACTTCCTGACCTCGGCGGAGGGCGTGCGGGAGCTGCTGCCGACGGGGGCGGACCATGCCTTCGAGTGCGTGGGGCGGGTGGAGCTGATCCGGCAGGCGGTCGATCTGCTGGACCGGCATGGGCAGGCGGTTCTGCTGGGGGTTCCGCCGGCCGGGGCCGAGGCGTCCTTCGCCGTGTCCTCCATGTACCTGGACAAGTCGATCCTGGGGTGCCGGTACGGATCGTCCAGGCCGCAGCGGGACATCGCGCTGTACGCCGAGCTGTACCGGGACGGGCGGCTGTTGCTGGACGAGCTGGTGACGCAGACGTATCCGGTGGAGGAGTTCGAGAGGGCGGCGGCGGACGCGGAGGCGGGGAAGGTGGCTCGCGGGGTGCTCACCTTTTGAGGGCCCCGGGTCCCGCGAGCCTCTTGGGCATCAGGCCCCGGGTCCCGCGCGCCTCTTGGGCATCACGGCCACGGGTCCTGCGAGCCGCAGGGCATGAGGGCACCGGGTCCTGGGCCCCGGCCCTTGTGAAGCAGCGCCTCAGTGGCTTCCAGCGACGTTATCCACAGGCCCGGAAATCGGCTGCCGCGTTGTCAGTGGCGGCGCCTACCGTCGTGCCATGACCTATCGAGACGTCGCCTCCAAGCAGGTCCTGATCTGGGCCTGCACCGCCGTCGCCTCTCGTATGCCGGTCGCCATGACGCCGTTGGCCCTGGTCTTTCTGGTGCGGGAGCGGCCCGGCGGTTACACCCTGGGTGCGGCGCTCGCGGCGGCCTATGTACTCGGTGAGATCCTCGGCGCCCCGGTCCTCGGGATGCGGCTGGACCCGGCTCGCGGCCGGCGGCACCTGGCCCTCGGGCTCGCGGGCGGGGCGGTGGGGTTCACGGGGCTCGGGGTGCTGGCCGGGGCGCACCCGGTCGTGCTGGGGGCGTTCGCGTTCCTGGCCGGTGCGGCACCGGCCGCGGTCGCCGGCGGTCAGCGGGCGCTGCTGACCTCACTGGTCCCGGAGCGCGCCGTGGCGCAGGCGCTGTCCACCGAGTCGATGCTGATGTCCGGCGTGTGGGCCGTCTCGCCGGTCGCGGTCGCAGGCCTCGCCCTGGGGGTCGAGCCAAGGGTGCCGCTGCTCCTCGCGGCCGTCCTCATGGCGTCGTCGATCACGGGCCATTGGCTGCTGCCCGCCGGCTGGGCCAAGGGGGAGCAGGACGAGCAGGCAGGTCGGGCGAAGTCCCGTGTGCTGATACGGGCTTGGCCGGTGTACGTCACGGGCGCGGCCAGCCTCACCCTCCTCGGTCTCGCCGAACTCACCCTGCCCGCCCTCCTGGAGCAGCGCGGTATCGGCGTCGGCTGGTCGGGCCCGATGCTGGCGGGCATGGCGGTGGGAGCGGGGCTCGGGGCGTTCCTGTACGGCCTCAGGGCGTGGCCGGGGCGGCTCCGCGCGCGCAGTGTGGTGCTGATGTGCGTCATGTCGGTCTTCGTGACGCTCGCCGCGCTGATACCGGGCGCGGCAGGGATCGCGATGGCCCTCGTCCTCGCGGGCACGGTCCAGTCGGGCGCGCTGATCACCCGCAACCTGTCCCTGCGCGAGGCGCTGCCGCCGGGTGTTCTGGCCGCCGGCTACTCCTTGATGTACGCGGCCGCGGGCGCGGGTTACGCGGCGACGGGTTCCCTCGCCGGTGGCCTGCTCCAGGTGGTGGCGCCGTCCACGGCGATCCTGGCCGGAGTGGTGGTGACCCTGCTGTTGACGGCGCTCGGTTGGTGGGGAGAGGCCCGCCGGGACGGCTCAAGCGTCGCTGAGGACCTGTACGTCGGAGAGGCCCCCGGCGCGGAAGGTGCGCCGATAGCTGGTGGGTGTGACGCCGAGCGTGGCCTGTAGGTGCTGCCGCATCGACTGGGCCGTACCGAAACCGGCGTCCCTGGCCACCTGGTCGACCGAGAGGTCGGTGGACTCCAGGAGATGACGGGCGCGTTCGACGCGCTGCTGGGTGAGCCACTGGCCGGGGCTGACGCCGACCTCCTCGCGGAAGCGGCGGGTGAAGGTGCGCACCGACATGGACTCCTGGTCCGCCATGTCCCGCAGCTGGATCGGCTCGTGGAGGCGGCCCAGGGCCCAGGCTCGGGCCGTGGTCGTGGACGCCTGCTGCGGGTCGGGGACCGGGCGGTGGATGTACTGCGCCTGGCCGCCGTCCCGGTGGGGCGGTACGACGGTGCGGCGGGCCACGTCGTTGGCGATCGCCGTGCCGTGGTCGCGGCGGACCATGTGGAGGCACAGGTCGATCCCGGCCGCGACGCCGGCCGAGGTCAGCACGTCTCCGTCGTCGATGAACAGGACGTCCGCGTCGACGTCGATCTTCGGGAACAGCCGCTGGAAGCGCTCCGCGTCGGCCCAGTGCGTGGTGGCCGGGCGGCCGTCGAGCAGGCCGGCGGCGGCCAGGACGTAGACGCCGGTGCAGATGGAGGCGAGCCGGGTGCCGGGTCGGATGCGGGCGAGCGCGGCGGCCAGCTCGTCGGTCAGGACGCCGTCCTCGAAGACCGGGCCGAGTTCGTACGACGCCGGGACGATCACGGTGTCGGCCGTGGCCAGGGTCTCCGGCCCGTGCTCGACCTGGATGGCGAAGTCGGCGTCGGTCTGCACCGGGCCGGGCGGCCGGATCGAGCAGGTGACGACCTCGTACAGGAGCCGGCCCAGCGCGTCCTTGGGGCGGCCGAAGATGCGGTGCGGGATGCCCAGCTCGAAGGGGAGCAGTCCGTCCAGGGCCAGGACGACGATGCGGTGCGGCCGGAACTCGGACACGGACTGGGACTGGGACTGGGGCTGAAACTCGGACGCATGTTCACGGTGCGCCGGCTCACTGCTCATGGCCCGATCCTAACGAATGCTGTCCTTCGGGCCAATGGATTCGCGGCTGCGCAGGCCCGAAGCTCGTTGTCGTGACGCAGACAGCCGAAGCCACCGCCGCCACCGCCGACAAGTCCCCCACCGGGCCGAGTCGTCCCCGCATCCATCGCGCCTGGTTCGTCGCCGCCGTCGCCTTCGTGACGATCCTCGGCGCGGCCGCCTTCCGCTCCCTGCCGGGGCTGCTCATCGACCCCCTGCACGAGGAGTTCGGCTGGTCGCGCGGCACGATCGGGGCCGCCGTCTCCATCAACCTGGCCCTGTACGGTCTCACCGCCCCCTTCGCCGCCGCGCTGATGGACCGCTTCGGCATCCGGCGCGTGGTCGCGTTCGCGCTCATCCTGATCGCGCTCGGCTCGGGCCTGACGGTGTGGATGACGGCGGCCTGGCAGCTGCTGCTGTGCTGGGGTCTGCTGGTGGGCCTCGGTACCGGTTCGATGGCACTGGCCTTCGCCGCGACGGTCACCAACCGCTGGTTCACCGAACGGCGCGGCCTGGTCACCGGCATCCTCACCGCCGCCTCGGCCTCCGGGCAGCTGATCTTCCTGCCCCTCATGGCCCTGATGGTCGACGGGGGCAACTGGCGTCCGGCCGCCGTCACGGTCTCCCTCGCCGCCCTCGCGGTCGTGCCCTTCGTCCTGTTGCTGCTGCGCGACCACCCGGCCGACGTGGCCCTGAAGCCGTACGGCGCGAAGGAGTTCGTGGCCAAGCCGGCCCCCGTGACCGGGGCCGCCCGCCGCGCCGTCACCGTCCTGCTGAAAGCGGCCCGCACCGGCCCCTTCTGGCTGCTCGCCGGCACCTTCGCGATCTGCGGTGCCTCCACCAACGGCCTCGTCCAGACCCACTTCGTGCCCGCCGCCCACGACCACGGCATGCCCGTCCCGGCCGCCGCCTCGCTGCTCGCCGTCATTGGCGTGTTCGACGTGATCGGCACGATCGCCTCCGGCTGGCTCACCGACCGCTTCGAGGCGCGCCGCCTGCTCGCGGTCTACTACGCCCTGCGCGGCGTCTCGCTGCTGTTCCTCCCGATGCTGCTCGCCCCGTCGGTGCACCCGCCGATGCTCTTCTTCATCGTCTTCTACGGCCTCGACTGGGTCGCCACGGTCCCGCCCACCGTCGCCCTGTGCCGGGAGCAGTACGGCGAGGACAGCGCGATCGTCTTCGGCTGGGTCCTCGCCTCCCACCAGGTCGGAGCCGCACTGGTGGCCGTCCTCGGCGGGGTCGCGCGCGACACCTTCGGCTCGTACGACGTGGTCTGGTACGCGTCGGGCGCGCTGTGCGCGGCGGCGGCGCTGATGGCGCTGGTGATCCGGCGGCGGACGGCTCCGGTGGCGATGGCGGTCTAGAGGAACCGCCCCTTGTGGAACAGCAGCGGCGCCTCGTCCCCGTCGCTCGCCCCCAGGGCGTCCACCCGTCCTACGACGATGAGGTGGTCGCCCCCCGTGTGCACCGCGTGGACCGTGCAGTCGATCCACGCGAGCGTGCCCGCGAGGCGTGGCGAGCCGGAGACGGGGGCCGCGTCGTAGGTGACCCCCGCGAACTTGTCCGCGCCGCTCACCGCGAAGGCGCGGCACAGCTCGCCCTGGCCGGCGCTCAGGACGTTCACGCAGAAGACGCCCGCGCGGGCGATGCGCGGCCACGTCGTCGACGTACGGCCGACCATGAAGGCGACCAGGGGCGGGTCCAGGGAGAGGGCGGAGAAGGACTGGCAGGCGAAACCGGCGGGGGTGGCGGGGGAATCGGGGGTGGAGCCGGGAGTGGGGGCCTGAGCGGTGTCGGCGGTGAAAGGTGCCGTGACAACGGCGACGCCCGTCGCGAAGTTCCCGAGCACCCGCCGGAACTCGGCCTGCCCGACCGGCGCCCGCTCGTCCTCGCCGACGCAGCGCAGCGCCGGGCGCGGCAGCGCCTCCACGGGCGGTGCGTCGGCCGACCTGAGGTAGCGGACGGCGGCGGCCGCCATCCCTGCGTGTCCCATCACACCGACCATTGAAGCTGACGGTGTGTCAGATGGGAAGGGGTGCGCAGGGACGCGGAAAACCCCTGCGTACGCTGCGCCCATGGGGTGGGGAGACACGGGGCGGGGACAGACATGGAGTGGGCAGACATGGGGCGGGCAGACATAGAGCGGGAACACAGACCCGACGGCTCGATCACGGTGTTCACCGAGCTGAACACGGCCGCCGCGATCGCCGCCGCGCAGCTGCCGGCAGCGTGGCTGCTCTGGTGGGTGGTCGAGATCACCGGCGATGACGACTACGGGATCGGGTACGGCGGCGCCTACCTGATGTTCTGCCTGCTCCTGTTCGCGCCGCTGATCCTTCCGGTGCTCGGCCTGCTCCACGCGGTCGCGCACCTCGGGCCGGCCGGCGTCCTCGCCCGCCTGGCCGCCCGGCGTCTTCGCGGGCCCCGCTGGGCCTGGGACCTGCTGTGCGCCACGACCGTCGGGGCGGCATGGGCGGCATGGGCGGCGCTGACCGCGGTGCTCTGGGACTGGCCGTTCCTCCGCACGGCCGCGGTACTGGCGGCCCTGGGCGTCCTGCCCGTACTCGGTCACGCATACGCACGCGCGCGTGCCCGGGCCAAGGGCCGGGCGTGGGGGATCTGGGGTGTCTGGCTCCGCTCGGCGCTGCTCTCCGCCGTGCTGTTCATGCTGGCGATCGTGCTCGCCGTACCGGCCACGGTCATGGGACTGATCCAGGAGTACGAGCCCCCGAAGCTGTCCGCCGGGCAGCTCGCCGGAGTCTGGCGGGGCGAGGGCGCGGGCGTGCTCCGGCTGGATCCGGGCGGACGGGCCCAGGGGAGCAAGCTGCCCGGCGATTCCGCGTCCGGTGACTGGGACGCCGACCCGCTCGACGAGTGCGAGGGCTCCGGCAGCTGGGCGCCCGGCAGGAAGGACGGCCGTGACGCCGTGGTCGTACGACTCGACGGGGAATGCGGGCGGGTGACGTACTGGACGATCGGCGGCACGGAGCGCGACCCCGAGCTGTTCGTGCTGCTCGGTGACCCGGACGCGGCCGACGTGCGGGTCCTGAAGCGCGTCTCCTGAGCCCGCACCGCCCCCTGTACGCAGCGCTCACCGCCCCTGTACGCGGCGCTCACCGCCCCTGTACGCGGCGCTCACCGCCCTTGAACTCGGCGCTCACCGACCCCTGTACTCGGCGCTCCTGCGCTCCACGAAGCTCGCCACGCCCTCCCGTGCGTCCTGTGTCGTCATGTTGATCTCCTGCGCGGCTGCCTCCGCCGCGAAGGCGGTGGCGCGGTCGGTGTCGAGGGAGGCGTTGACGAGTTGCTTGGTGAGGGCGAGGGCACGGGTCGGGCCGGTGGCGAGGCGCTCGGCCCATGCGCGGGCCGTCTTGTCCAACTCCCCCTCCGGGAGGACACGGTTGACGAGGCCGAGCCGCTCCGCTTCCGTGGCGGTGAGCGCGTCGCCGAAGAACATCAGCTCCTTCGCCCGCCGGGGGCCGACCAGGCGGGCGAGGAGATACGCCCCGCCGCCGTCGGGGACGAGGCCACGGCGCACGAACACCTCGATGAACCTGGCCGATTCGGCGGCCAGTACGAGATCGCAGGCGAACGCGAGATGGGCGCCGAGGCCGGCCGCGGTGCCGTTCACCGCCGCGATCACCGGCTTCTCGCAGTCGAGGACGGAGGCGACGAGGCGCTGGGCGCCGAGCCGGATCGTGCGGGCGACGTCGCCGGGGACCCGCTCACCGGCCGCCGCCGCGGCCCCGTCCCGCCCACCACCCCCGCCCCGCAGATCCGCCCCGGTGCAGAAACCGCGGCCCGTCCCGGTCAGGACGACGGCCCGGACGTCCGGGTCCGCGGAGGCTTCGGCGAGCAGGTGGATGATGCGTTCGCGCTGGTCAGGGGTGATGGCGTTGAGGGACTCGGGGCGGTTGAGGGTGATGCGGCAGACCTGATTGTCAGTGGCGTGCAGTACCAATGACTCAACGGAATTTCCGGGCACACGGGGGGAATCAGGCATGTTCACTTCAGCTGCACACCACCAACGCGTCCAGCGCCACGGCGCCCTGCCCCCTGGGCAGCACCATCAGCGGATTGATATCGAGCTCCGCGAGGTCGTCCCCGAGCTCCAGCACCATGCGCTGCACCCGCAGGACGACTTCCACGAGCGCGTCGAGGTCCGCAGGGGGCCGCCCCCGGACCCCGTCGAGGAGAGCCCGCCCGTGCAGTTCGGCGAACATGTCCCGGGCCTGCTCCTCACCGAAGGGCGGCACCCGTACGGCCGTGTCGTGCAGGACCTCCACGAGCACCCCGCCCAGCCCGACCGTCACGGTGGGGCCGAACAGGTCGTCGTGCGCGGCGCCCACGACCATCTCGACACCCCGCTCGACCATCTGGCAGACCAGGACGCCGTCCAGGGTGACGTCCTCGTAGCGGGCGATGTCGGTCAACTCGCGGTAGGCGTCGCGGACCTGGCTGGCGGACGTCAGTCCGATCTTGACCAGGCCGAGTTCGGTCTTGTGGGCGATCCGCGCACCGGACGCCTTCATCACCACGGGGTAGCCCACCAGCCCAGCGGCCCGCACCGCCGCCGCGGCGCTGGTCACCAACTGCTCGCGCGGAACGCGGATGCCGTATGCCCGCAGCAGTTGCTTCGCCGCGTGCTCGCTCAACTGCTCGCCCGGGCGTATCAGTGCCTGCGCCTTGCGGAAGGACGGCGAGGGCGTGCGCGGGGCCTCGTCGAAGGGGGAGCGGTAGCCGGTGACGAAGCGGTGGTGGTCGAGGTAGGCGCGGACGGCGGTGATGCAGTTCGCCACCGTGCGGAAGGTGGCGACGCGCGAGGAGCCGAGCAGGACTTCGCGGTACGCCGGCTCGGTGCCGACCGGCGACCCCCACACCACGCACACCAGCTTGTCCGTCCGCTCGGCGGCCTCCACCAGATCCTGCACGAGCCGGTCACTGAGCGGCGGGAAGGGGCCGGTGACCGGGCAGATCAGCACGCCGACCTCGGGGTCGTCGAGGATCGCGTCGATGATCTTCCGGCCGCGCCAGTCGCCGACAGGATGCCCGCCGTTGTCGACCGGGTTGGCCACGCTCAGGTACTCGGGTATCCACTGGTGCAGTTCGGCCTGTTTGGCCTCCGACAGCGCGGGCAGCCTCAGCCCCGCCTCGGTCGCCAGGTCGGCGAAGTGCGCGCCCGTGCCGCCCGAGATCGAATAGACGACGACACCCTCCGCGCGAGGCGGCCGCGCGCGGGCCAAGAGGGTCGCGGTGTCCTGGAGTTCGTCCAGGCCGTCCACCCGGATCACCCCGTACTGCCGCATCGCCGCGTCCACCACCGCGTCCGCGCCGGTCAGCTTGCCGGTGTGTGAGGCGGCCGTGCGGGCGCCGGTCTCGGTGCGGCCGACCTTGACGGCGACCACGGGAACCTTGCGGCGGGCGGCACGGTCGGCGGCGAGGAGGAAGGAACGGCCGTCCTTGAGGCCCTCCACGTAGCAGGCGATGGCGCCCACCTCGGGCCGTTCGGCGAAGTAGGAGATGAAGTCGGCGGTCTCCAGATCGGCCTCATTGCCGGTGGGCGCCCAGTGGGAGAGGCGGATGCCGAGCTGCTGGAGGGCGAAGACGGGGCGGCCCTGGTGGCCGGACTGGGTGATCAGGGCGATCGCGGGGCCGTCCAGGTCGTCCCGGAACCGTTCGAAGGCGTTGAGGTTGGTGTTGGGTCCGAGGAGCCGCATCCCGGACCGCCGGACGGCGGCCGCGAGCCGGTCCTGGGCGGCGGCGCCGTCCCCGCCGGTCTCGGCGAACCCGGAGGCGAAGACGACGGCGAACTTCACCTTGGCCTCGGCCAGTTCCTCGATCACCGGAAGGGGGTCGGCGACCAGCAGTACGGCGAGATCGACCTGCTCGGGCAGGTCGGCGACGGAAGGGCAGCAGGGGATGTCGAAGACGGACGGACGGCTCGGATGCACCGGGTGGAGCCGGGCGCCGACCCGCTCGGACCAGGCGATCAGCTGGCGGGTGACACCGGTGTTCGGCCGGCCCTCGGTGTCGGAGGCGCCGATCACGGCGACCGACTCCGGCCGGAAGAAGCGGTCCAGATCGGGCACGTCGGAGTACAGCGGACGGCCGCTGACGTCGAGATCGTCGACATCGGCGGGCCGGCCGTGGACGGCGGGCCCGGGCTGCTCGCCACAGGCGATGACCCGGGCCCGGCGGGAGTCGGTGGTGAGGGTGCCGTGGGTTGATCCAAGCATCGGTCCGCCCGCTCCTGTGTGACAGCGATTAACTGACGCAGTGTCAGATTAAAGGAACTGGCGTCATGTCAGGAACGGCTGTGCACACAAAGTTGGCGGAGCGGTCGGCGTGCGACAGCAGGCAGTGCTCGGCGACACCGCTCGGC
Organism: Streptomyces sp. V4I8; assembly: GCF_041261225.1. Lineage (GTDB taxonomy): Bacteria > Actinomycetota > Actinomycetes > Streptomycetales > Streptomycetaceae > Streptomyces. The sequence goes on along the minus strand of NZ_JBGCCN010000001.1, from coordinate 4,670,347 downwards.
CGACACCGCTCGGCCGGTGTGGCTCGGCCCGGTGTCGCTCGGCCCGGTGTCGCTCACAGCACCGCCAGCACATCCTTCGCCACCCGCTCGCCCGACCGCACCGCCCCGTCCATGAAGCCCATCCAGTAGGTGGACGTCTCGGTGCCGGCCCAGTGGATGCCGCCGACGGGCGCGCGCAGGGCGGGACCGTACTGGGTCAGGACGCCGGGCGCGGCGATGGAGACGGGGCCGCCGCGGGTGTAGGCCTCGTTGTTCCAGCGTTGCAGGACGAAGGAGGTGGGGGAGGCCGCTTTCTCGCCGAAGTACGTCGTGTAGTCCTTCAGTACGGCCGCCCGGACCTCCGCCTCGCTCGCCGAGTCCAGCTTCCGGGCCTCGTCGGCCTCGATGAAGCCCATCAGCGCGCCGTAGGAGGCGTCGGGCGGGGAGTTGTCGAAGGTGGAGCTGACCACGCCGGTGTCGCTGACGACCTGACCGTTGAGGCCGTCGGCGCGCCAGAAGGGGGTGTCGTAGATCGCGATCGCCTTGCCGACCGACGCCATCGGCAGGCGCTGGGTGAGCTGGTCGCGGGAGGCCGGCAGGACGGGGTCGTAGGTGATGCGGGCGGCGATCGGCGGGGGTACGGCGACGACGACCTTCCTGGCGGTGACGGTGATGCCGTCGGCCGTGACGACGTAGCTGCCGCCGGACCGGGCGATGGTGCGCACCGGGGCGCTGAGCACCACCCGGTCCCCGAGCGTCGCGGCGAGTTTGACCGGCACCAGCTGGGAGCCGCCGACGAAGCGCAGTTCCTGGGCGCCGTTCGCCGTCTCGGTGAGGCGTTCCAGGGTGCCGGGGTTGGCGGAGTTGCCCGCGGCGGCGATGTAGAAGAGGACGAACAGGAAGGAGAGTTCACGGGGTTCGGCCGAGAAGATCGACGTGCAGGCCACGTCGAAGAGGAACTTGGCCGAGGGGATGACGGCGTTGGCGCGCAGCCAGGTCTCGAAGGTCTGCCGGTCCCATTCCTCGGCCTTCGCGGCGGTCCAGGGGGCGTCGACCGGGATCTGTTTGGCCAGGTCGTCGAGCGAGGCCTGCACGATCGCGGCGTTGGCGAGTCCGGCCGCGTCGATGGGCGGGACCGCGCCGAGGATGCCGTCGGTGGCGTAGGGGGTCTTCTTGCCGTCCTTGTAGAGGAGGTTCTCGCCGGTGTTGTAGGTCGCGAAGGTCTGTACGCCGAGCGAGTCGGCGAGGGCCTTGATGCGGTCCTGGGTGGGGCCGATGAACTCGCCGCCGCCCTCGGTGACTCCGCCGTTCGCCAGGTTCAGCCCGACGACCCGGCCGCCCACGCGGTCGCGGGCCTCCAGGACGACGACCGACTTGCCGGCGGCCACCAGGTCGCGGGCCGCGGTGAGGCCGGCCAGGCCGGCGCCGACGATCGCGACGTCGACCTGCCGGGTGGCCGCCGAGGCCGTACCGGCGGCGGTCGCGGTGAGGGTGGCGGCACCGGCCGCGGCGGCCGCGCCGCCGAGGAGGGAGCGCCGGGAGAGCCGGGGGGTTCGGGGGAACTGTCGTTCGCTTGCCACGTGCGTCCTCCGTCAGGGCGAGAGGGGGCGGAGCAGAAAAGTTGAACAGTGCTCACATTCTGGCCCCGTGCGGCGGCGCGGTACAGCTCTCCCGTCACAACTGACCCGCAAGTAACAGGAGATCTACGTAAGAGAGTTGAGGGTGTCTACGTCACCGGCAGCCGGGAGACGCCTCGGCTGCCGTCGCGGGCGATGGCCTTGGCTATCTTCTGGGCGTCGATCGCCATCTCGCGGAGGTTGCCGCTGATGGGGTTGGTGAAGCCGGTGAAGTAGAGGCCGGGTGCGTCGGCGGGGGTCCGGGCGCCCTGGACGACCGGCTTGCCGCGGGCGTCGAGCACCCCGAGGTGGCCGATCATGCCTTCGAGTCCGCGGACGTATCCGGTCGCCGCGATGACGGCGTCCGGGGAGACGTGGCTGCCGTCGGCCAGGAGCACCTTGTCGTCCTCGAAGCCCTCGACGGCGGCCACGATCTCAATACGGCCCTTGCGCACGGCGTCGATGAGGCCGACGTCGAGGACCGGGATCGCGCCTTCCCTGACCCGGCTGTAGAGGCCGGAGTCGGGGCGCGGCAGCCCGTGGGCCGACAGGTCCGGCACGCTGAGCTTGGCCACGGGCCTGGCGAGCCGGTCGACGAGCCCGACCGGCAGTCGCCGTACGAGGATGCTCGTGCGCTGGGCCGGCCACCCGGCGGTGGAGCGGCGGACGATGTGCGGGGTGGTGCGGACCGCCAGCCGTACCCGTGCGGCTCCGCCCTCCACCAGGTCCACGGCGATCTCGGCGCCGGTGTTGCCGACGCCGACGACCAGGACGTCGCGGCCGGCGTAGGGGGCCGGGTTGCGGTACTCGCCGGCGTGCTGGAGTTCGCCGGTGTAGTCGGCGCGGCCGGGCCAGTCCGGGATGTGCGGGGTGTGGTTGTGGCCGGTGGCCACGACGACCGCGGCGCCGGTCAGTTCACGGCCGCCAGTGGCGCGCAGCAGCCAGCCGGAGCCGTCCGGGGCGGGCTCGACGCGGGAGACCTCGACGCCGGTGACGATCTCCAGGTCGTGGTGCTCGGCGTACTTCTCCAGGTAGCGCACGACGTCGTCCCGCGACACCCAGCGCCCGAAGCGACGCGGTATCGGCAGCCCGGGCAGTCCCGACAGCCGGCGGGTGGTGTGCAGATGGAGCCGGTCGTAGTGGCGCCGCCAGGAGGCGCCGATCCGGTCCGCCTTCTCCAGCACGACGGCCCGCAGCCCCTGGGCGCGCAGCGCGTGCGCGACGGCGAGTCCGCCGGGGCCGCCGCCGATGACATAGACGGGGCGGTCCGTGGGGGTCGGGGACGCTGTGGAGTCGGCCATGGTCGGGAGCGTAATCACGCATCCGGTTGATGGGTCTCGGTCAAGCCCGGAATTGGTTGCGGATCGATCACGGCTGTAGGAGGGGTGGGTGGGATCTGTGGCGTAGGTCTCGTGGTTGTGGGGGTGGGGTGGACGGGGCTGTGGCGCGGGCGGGGTGGGCAACGGCGTCGGGGCGGGGCGGTGGGATCGGCTCGGTGGGGCCACCGCCCGCCGGCTCGGTGGGCTTGCGTGGATCCTGAGCTGGGGGTCCGTTCAGCTGAGGGGGACGGCGTCCGTCGGGGAGGTGTGCCAGTTGGTGACGATCGGCTTGTCGACGGTGATGGTGTCGACCGGCAGGGAGACCGGGTCGGGGTCGTCGTCACCGACGGCGACGATGATGCTGTCCAGTTCCTTGCCGCCGTCTCCGTCGGTGGTCTTGGGGTTCACCCCGGCGTAGGCGGTGGTGCTTCCGCTCAGCTTGATCTGCTCACCGACGGACTGCTCCGCTGGGCCGGCCTGGGTGCCGTCGGAACCGAACGCCACGGTCGGCAGCGCGGCGGGCAGGTAGCAGCTGATGCCCGACTTCGCCTTCGCGATGACCAGGATGTAGCCGCCGGCCTGGGACTCGGACCTGGTGCTCCAGGAGATGTCGTTGGCACCGCAGACCTGCTCGACCGGCACCCGCTCACCGTCGCCGGTGCCGGTGCCGGTGCCGGTGCCGGAACCGGCCCCGTCCTCGGTCCCCTTGCCCGTCGTGGCGGAGCCCTTGCCGGTGCCCTGGCCGCTGCCCGCGGTCGATGAGCCGGACGAGTCGGACGAGCCGGATGAGTCGGACGAGTTGGACGATCCGGACGGGGTGGCCGTCGAAGAACCCTGCGCGGCGCTGCTGTCCGTGGCCTTGCCGGCGGCCTTGTCCGTGTCCTGGCATGCGGTCATCAGCATGGTGCCGCCCACGAGGGCCGCGGAGACGAGTAAGGCCTTGCGACGGTTGCCGGACATGAAATCCCCCTGGTTGTCGGTTGTTTGAGGCCGAAGTGGTTTTCGGCTGCTCGCTGCTTGCTGCTTGCTTGATCACTAAGAGGGGGCTGCGAGCCGAAGGGATGCCGGCGTCTTCATTCCAGGACGGCGCTGTCACCGGCTGGTGACGTGATCACGACGGGGGCCGCAGGGTCACGTGCCGGGGGCGCGGAAGGTGACCTGGCGGCGGGCGGCCTTGTCGATCTCGTCAAGGGTGAGGAGGGGAGTGGCCCGGGTGTGGAGGGCGCCGCTGGCCTTGACGGTGAGGCTCACCGCGGCCATGGAGACCGCGTCGGGGAAGTCGATGATGCACACGAGATCGTCCTCGCCGAAGGCGAAGTACATGGCCTCGATGTTGCCGCCGAGATCGCTGACGACCCGGTCGACGGCGGCGCGGCGGCCGCTCGCGCCTTCCTTGAGCAGCCCCTTCGCGCCGTCGGGCGTGTAGGTGGCCTGGATGAGGAACTTGGGCATGGGGCTGCTTCCTGACCTCGCTCGTCCTGTACGCAGCATGGCCTTCCCTCCGGCGCAGGGGCCGCTGCCCGCGGAGGGAGAGGATTCACCCGTTGGAACCGGACCCCGGACTCCATGGCTCATGCACCCCATGGCTCATGTACCCCATGGCTCATGTACCCATGGCCCATGTACTCGGGTTGCGCTGAGTACTTGCGCTCTGTCGGTGATCGGGCGAGGCGACGACGCTTGGGCCATGCGCCAAGGACATCGAGAACCACGCGGACCCGTTCCCCTGCTGCTGCCGATCCTCGTGACGGCCGGACTGTCGCTGGCGGGGTGGGCCGCCTGGCTGGGCTGGGACCAGCATCGCGATGTGCAGCCGGACGGTACGACGACCGGCCCGTACGAGGCGTGGCAGGTGATCGGACTGGTGCTGACGCTGCTGGTGCCGGTGTACTGGGCGGCCTCCCGGCGCCACGTCACGGGGGCTGTGCTCGGCACCACGGCCGGTCTGACCGTTGCCGCCTACTACGACTGGTCGGACGACGCCAGCGGCCTGTTCATGGTCGGGGTGAGCATGGTGATGGTGGGGAGCCTCGCCGTGACCGCAGGCCTTTCCGCCGTGATCGGCTCCGTCATCGCTCCGCGAGGCGGTCAGCCGGGCTGACCCGGCCGCACGTGAGCCGGCGCCGACCCCCCGGCACAGCACGACGCCGAGCCCGGGCTCTGACATGCGCCGGGCTCGGCGTCGTATGGGCGGTGGCCGGAGTCATGACGGGAAACCGGCACCGCGTCTCAGGGTCCCGGGCAGGAGACCCGGAAAGGTCCCGGTCAGGGGACCCGGGGAGGTCCCGTTCAAGGGACCCGGGAAGGTCCCGGTCAGGGGACCCGGGAAGGCCCTGGAAAGGCCTACCGAACCGCCCCACCTCGTGGTCGGCGCCGTCGGCGTCGGTGACGGTCGTCGTCAGCGTCGAGTAGGCGTCCTTGTCGAAGACCAGGGCGTCCGAGGAGGAGGACTTCGAGGTGCTCGTGTCGTCCGACGCCTGCGCGGTCAGGGCGATGCCCCCGACCGCCGCGGCCCCCGCGGTCGCCCCGATCCCGATGACGACGCTCCTGCGCTTGACTGCCCTGTGCTTCACGTCCGGCTCCCTCGGTGTTCTCTGCTTGTGTCTGTGAACCTAGCGGGAGTGTGGACAAGATTGCCAACAATCCGTGGGACTCATCGCGGATGCACGGGCGATTGTCAGGTCCCGTTTATCTGACGTACCGTCAGATCCATGGACGCGATCTGGCTCACAGGTGCGGAATGGCTGGCCGTGCTCCGGATAGGCCTCGGGCTGTGGTGGCTGGAGAGCTGGCGGCACAAGGACAAGAAGAGCTGGTTCGAGGGGGCCGGGATCTCCTGGGCGGCGGACGTGGCGGCCAAGCACCGCTGGAACGCCCTACGGTCCGGCTTCGAAGCCGTCGTGGCACCGCGGCCGCGGACGATGGCGTACGTCGTCCTGTACGCGGAGCTCGCCCTCGGGCTCGGGCTCATCTTCGGGTTCCTGACCCCGATCGCCCTCGTCGGCGGGCTGCTGCTCAACGTCCTCTACTTCGCCCTCATGATCCATGACTGGGGCGAGCAGGGGCAGAACTCGATGATGGCGCTGATCTCGCTGGTCGCGCTGTTCGGGATGTCCTGGCAGTCGTGGTCGGTGGACAGCGCGCTGGGGCTGTTCCGATGAGCGCCCCGCAGCGCGCCCGGCGCTTCGATCTCCCGGAAGCCGACGCCTTCACGCGGAGGTACTGGGACGCGGCGGCCGAAGGGAGGCTGCTGGTGCGCCGCTGCCGGGCCTGCGAGCGCGCCCACCACTACCCGCGCGAGTTCTGCCCCCACTGCTGGAGCGAGGACGTCGACTGGGAACCCGCGAGCGGCCGGGCCACCCTCTACACCTGGTCCGTCGTCCACCGCAACGACCTGCCGCCCTTCGGGGAGCGGACGCCGTACGTCGCCGCCGTCGTCGATCTCGCCGAGGGGCCGCGGATGATGACCGAGATCGTGGAGTGCGGGGACGCCGGGCGGCTGCGGGCCGGAACGGAGCTCTCGGTCGCGTTCCGGGACGGGGTGCCGGTGTTCCGCCCTGCCGGCTGACCGACACGGGTTTCAATGGCCGCATGCCTCACGCCGACATACGCCCCGCCACCCACCCCCTCCCCGACCTGCACGGCCACGGTCTGCGCCTGCGTCCCTGGGACCCGGACTCCGAGGCCGACACCGAGGCCTGGTTCCGGGGCCGCATCGACCCGGAGTTCCAGCGCTGGAACACCCCGCTGAGGATCACCACGGATTTCGACAGCGCCCTGGAGTCACTGCGCGACAGCGCGCGGAACGCCCGGGAGGGGACCTCGGCGCCGTACTGCGTCACCGACGCGGCGACCGGCACACCCCTCGGACACATCGGCGTCAACGTCATCGACCGGGTCATGAGCTGTGCTCGCGTCGGCTACTGGGTGCTCCCCGAGGCCCGCGGCCGCCGCGTGGCCACGCACGCGCTCGCCCTCGTCGCCCGCTGGGCCGTCACCGAGCCCGGTCTGGGCCTGCACCGGCTCGAACTCGGCCATGCCGTCGGCCACGATTCCTCCTGCCGTATCGCCGAGCGCTGCGGTTTCCGTCACGAGGGGACCCTGCGCGGCGCGATGTGGGAGGCAGGGCGGTACGACGCGTACCGGGACGTGCATCTGCACGCGAGGCTGGCGACGGACCCGGACGTCGAGGTGTAGGCCGACGGACCCGGACGTCAACCTGTGGGCCCGCAGGGCCCCCGTGAACCCCGGTTCCCTCAACCGCCTTCTGCGAGTGGGTTCTTGTGTCGGCTGCGTGTCCACAGCGGGAAAGGGGGCACAGCCGCCTCCGGGGCGCGGGATCATGAGGTATGCGCCCGGACGACTGGTACTGCACCCAGGATCTCAGCGGTTTCCTCTCCCACGCCGGTGGCTTCCTGCGCTCGCGCCCCGATCTGCACACCGTCGTCCTGACGGTGACCGAGACGCTGCGCACTGGCGGGTTGCGTGCGTACGGCGACGAGGCGCCGGTGTTCGGTGTGCTGGAGGTGGGCGGGCAGGTGCGAGCCGCCTACTTCCGCACCCCGCCCTTCCGGCTGAACGTCACGCCCCTCACCCCCGACGAGGCCGAATCCCTCGCCGCCCACCTGGCCGCCCTCGGCCACTCGGTCCCCGGCGTCATCGCGGCCGGTGACACCGCCGAGGCCTTCGCCGCCGCCTGGCGCCGCCTCGCGGGCGGCCGGGCCACGGTCAGCCAGCGCCAGCGCCTGTACCGGCTCGGCAACCTGACCGTTCCGCAGCCCCTCCCGGCGGGCCGGGCCCGGGTCGCGGGCAAGGAGGACCGGGAGCAACTGACGCGCTGGTACGGCGAGTTCATCGACGCCGTCGGCGACCACGCCGCCCGTGACGCCGCCGCATGGGCCGACTCGCGGATCTCCTACGGAGGCGTCACCTTCTGGGAGGGCGAGGACGGCACCCCGCTGTCCATGGCGGGCGTGACCCCGGTGGTCGCCGGACAGGTCCGGGTCGCCCCCGTCTACACCCCGGCCCAGCTGCGCGGACGCGGCTACGCGGGCGCCGTCACCGCCCAGGTCAGCCGGGCCGTGCTCGGCTCCGGGGTGCGCGAGGTGCTGCTCTTCACGGACCTCGCCAACCAGACCAGCAACAGCCTCTACCAGCGCATCGGGTATCGGGCGGTGGCCGACTTCACGGCGTACGACTTCCGGGGGAGCCGGGGGTTCCCGGGCAGGGCCTGAGCGAGGCTTGAGCCCTGTCGTCGAGCCCTGAGAATCCGCCGCCACGGCCGGGTGATCCGTACACGCTATGGTGCATCTGCAATCTGTTCGAAGAGTGCTCGCGGGTACGGGGAAAAGTAGGTCTCAGGGTGTCCGATCTGGGGAGGCTCATCGCCAACCGGTACCGGCTGGTGGAGCGCGTGGGCCGTGGTGGCATGGGCACCGTGTGGCGGGCCGAGGACGAACTGCTCAACCGGCACGTCGCCCTCAAGAAGCTGCACGTCCCGCCCCACTTGCACGAGGACGAGGTCCAGCGGCTTTACGAACGCACCCGCCGCGAGGCCCGCAGCGCGGCCCGGATCACCCACCCCCATGTGATCGTCGTGCACGACGTCGTCGACGACGAGGGCCTGCCGTGCATCGTCATGGAGTACGTCCCCTCGGTCACGCTCGGGGACCTGCTGAAGCGGCAGGGCGCGCTGTCGCCGGGCGAGGCCGCCCGGATCGGCCGCAGCATGGCCGCCGCGCTGCGCGCCGCGCACGACGCCGGGGTGCTGCACCGGGACGTCAAGCCCGCCAACGTCCTGCTCGGGAACGACGGCCGTATCGTCCTCACCGACTTCGGGATCGCGGTGGAGTCCGGAACACCCTCCCTGACGAGGACCGGGGAACTGGTCGGCTCGATCCAGTACCTCGCGCCGGAACGTCTCCGCAGCGGGATCGCCGAGCCCGGCCCCGCCAGCGACCTGTGGTCGCTCGGGACGACGCTGTACGAGGCGGTCGAGGGGCGGCCGCCGTTCCGCCGGGACACGGCGATCGAGACGGCGTACGCCATCGCGACCGACCCGTACGAGCCCCCGCGCCGCGCCGGCGACCTGGCCCCGGTGATCGAGGGGCTGCTGGTGAAGGAGCCCGACCGGCGGATGGACGCCCAGGAGGCCGAGCACCTCCTGAGCCGGGTGGCCGGCCAGGCGACCGCCCCTCTCGATCCGCCCACGCGACCGGAGCGGATGCACGCCACCCGCACGGCCACTCCGACTGCCACCGCCACCCCCACCCCCACCACCCCCGACGTCGCCTCCGCCGCGCCGGGGCGGAAGCGGGGCCGCCGCACGGCCCTGTGGATCGCTTCGGCACTGGTGATCGCCGCCACCGCGACGGGCGCTGTGCTGCTGCGGCCGGGTGGCGGTACCGCTGCGTCGGGCGACGACATCCCGCGGTCCACTTCCCAGCCCGCGTCCGGCTCCTCCGGCGGCTCCGACACCTCTCCGGAGCCGAGCGCCGCCCCGTCGCCGGTGCCCGCCGGATACCACCTCGTGAAGGCCGGCCAGGGCTTCTCCGTGCCGGTGCCGGACGGCTGGAAGGCCCAGAAGGTGCCCAAAACCGGTGAGGTCGCCTACATCGACCCGACCGGGCTGGTGGGCCTGCGGGTCGAGGAGGTCGAGTTCGCGGGGACCGACCCCCTCCAGCACTGGCGTGACACCGAAGAGGCCCAGACGCGCCGCGACAACGCGGACTATGAGCGGGTCAGGATGAGCCGCACGACGTTCCGTGGGCGGACCGCCGGGTACTGGGAGTTCACCTTCCAGGGCAGGGTGCGCGGTTTCCGGGGGGTCGAGCTGGCCATCAACGGTGCCGACAACACCCAGTACGCCATCTACCTCTCGGCGCCGGACGCGCAGTGGGACGAGTACCGCCCGGTCTTCGACACCGCCGTCAACGGGATCCGCCTCCCCGAATGAAGATGACCACGCAGACCCATCCCGTCGACCACGAACTCGTCCAGGCCGCAGCGCACGTCGCCCGCACGCGCTGCCGGGGCGACAACCACACCATGGCGGCCGCGGCCCGCGCCCAGGACGGCCGGATCATCACCGCGGTGAACGCCTACCACTTCACCGGAGGCCCCTGCGCCGAGCTGGTCCTCATCGGCGCGGCGGCCGCCCAGGGAGCCTACGGGCTGGACACGATCGTCGCCGTGGGCGACCGCGACCGGGGGGTTGTCCCCCCATGCGGCAGGTGCCGGCAAGTCCTCCTCGACTACTTCCCCGCCCTCAAGGTCATCGTCGGCAATGACGAGCGCGTCCGAACCGTCCTCATCGCCGACTTGCTGCCCGAAAGCTACGTCTGGGCCGACCACCAGCTCGACGCCGAGTAGACCGCGTCACTCGGCACGAGCTGCCGACGCCGGCCGGCAACAGGGCGAAAGTTGTCCGGTGCGGAACTACGGCCAGAGCAGCTCCCTCCCCCAACCGCCCTCCGCCCGCCGGTAGTTGAGCCGTACGTGCCGTCGCCCGGCGTCCCCCTGGAAGAACTCCACCTGGTCGGGGCGCAGGTGGTACAGCGTCCAGGTCGGCACCGGGGCATCCGGTTCGTGCCGCGCCCGCTCCCAGGCCGACTCGGAGGCTCGCGCCAGCTCCTCCAGTGAGCCCAGGACCTGGCTCTGGCGCCCGGTCAGCGCGGCCGCGAGTGCGCCGGTCGAGCGGGCGTGCAGGTCGGTCTGGCCCTCCTGGGCCGGGGCCGCCGTCACCGGGCCCCGCACCCGCACCTGGCGGCCCTGGGCCGGCCAGTAGAAGCCGAGGGCCGCGTACGGGCGGGCCGTGAGCTGGCGGCCCTTGCCGCTGTCGATGTGCGTCGCGAAGGACCAGCCGGACGCGTCGGCGCCGTGCAGCATCACGGTCCGTACGTCCGGCAGGCCCTCCTCGTCGGCCGTGGCGAGGGACATGGTGTGCGGTTCCACCTGCCCCGCCGCCACCGCCTGCGCGAACCAGGCCGTGAACAGGGCGAGCGGGTCGGCGGGCGCGGTGGCCGGGTCGAACTCCGGCAACTCGGTGACCGCCGGGTCCCACACCCGCAGCGACCTCAGCAGCTCATGAAGATCTTCTCCCATGCCCCGATTGTCACAGGCTCTTACACCTGGCCGAGGTCCGACGACACCCACCGCTCGGGCCGCATGTGGATGACGACCTGCTCCCCGTGGTTCTTCCAGGCGAAGTCGACATAGCCGTCGACCTTCTCGGCCGGGAGGTAGCGGGCCGAGATCTCGCGGAGCTGTTCGAGGGTGGCGGGCGTCGTCCTGATGACCGGTCCCTCGACGGACACGTACCGGATGGTGGGTTCGACCCGGTCGACCATCAGGGAGATGCGGCCGGCCGCCTGGATCAGCTGGTTCTTGCGGGTGTCCAGCCCGGTCATGACCCAGATGTCGCCGCCGGGTTCGTACTGGTACCAGATCGGCAGGGTCAGCGGAGCGCGTCCCGCGCCCGCGTCGACCGACAGCGCGGCGATATGGGGTTCGGCAAGGAACTTTTCACGCTCTTCCCGGGGCAGGGCCATGCCTGTTTCCTCTCGGTCGTCGTCAATCCCTGCCCAGTACCAACGTCCCGGAGGAGCAGAACCATCCCCCGGTCGCCGACGCCACCCCCAGCCTGGGCAGTTCCCCGTCCCGGCGCCCCCGCACCTGCCGCTCCCCGCCCTCCCCACGCAGTTGCCGCACCGCCTCCACGAGCAGGAACAGCCCCCGCATTCCGGGGTGTTGGGCCGACAGCCCGCCCCCGTCCGTGTTGACCGGCAGTTCCCCGCCCCGCACCAGAAGGCGTCCCTTCTCCACGAACGCCCCGCCCTCGCCCTTCCCGCAGAAGCCGAGGTCCTCCAGCGTCACCAGGGTCATATAGGTGAAGGCGTCGTAGATCTCGGCGAAGTCGATCTCCTCCGGCCGCACCCCGGCCCGCTCGAAGGCGAGCCGCCCGCTGACCGCGGCCGGGCCCACCGTGAAGTCGGGCCACTCGGACATCGCGGCGTGCGAGACGTGCTCCCCGGCGCCGAGCACCCACACCGGGGCCGTACGGCAGTCCCGTACGAGTTCCTCCGCGGCCAGCAGCACCGCCGCGCCGCCGTCGGAGCGGATGCAGCAGTGCAGCCTGGTGAAGGGGTCGGCGATCATCGGGCCGTCGAGCACGTCGTCGACCGTGATCGGGTCGCGGAACATCGCCTCGGGGTTCAGGGCCGCGTTGGCCCGGGCCTGGACGGCGACGGACGCCAACTGCTCGATCGTCGTGCCGTGTTCGATCATGTGGCGGCGGGCGGCCATGGCGTACTTGGCGATGAGCGTGTGGCCGTAGGGGACCTCGAACTGCAGGGGGCCCCGGGAGCCGAAGGAGAGGGTGCCGGTGCGGCGGCCGGCCTTGATGTCGGCGCGGGCCGTGGAGCCGTACACGAGGAGTACGGCCCTCGCGTGCCCGCTCGCTATCGCGTCCGCCGCGTGGGCCGCCATGACCTCCCAGGTCGCGCCGCCGACGGAGGTGGAGTCGACCCAGGTGGGGCGCAGGCCCAGGTACTCGGCGACCTCGACGGGGGCCAGGGTGCCGAGACCGGCGGAGGCGAAGCCGTCCACCACCTCCCGGCCCAGCCCGGCGTCGGCGAGGGCGCGGCGGGCGGCCTGGGCGTGCAGGGCGTAGGGGGTGGCGTCGTCCACCCGACCGCAGTCGGAGAGGGCAACGCCGACCACGGCGACTTTCCGGCTCGCGGGAGTCATGAGAGGGAGGCCTCCAACCTCTGGGCATCTCGTTCCGGTCCTCCTAATATGACGGCCCGTCAGATCTGGAGGGAAGAGCCTCTGGAGGGAAGAGCCGGAGGGAAGAGCCCATGGACGCCAGCTTCACCCGGGAGCAGGACGAGATCCGCCGCACCCTTCGCGACCTGCTCCAGAGCCGCTGCGGCCCGCACGAGCTGCGCGCCGCCGTCGACACCCGCCCCGGGCACGACCCCGCCCTCTGGACGGCCCTCGCCGAACAGCTCGGCCTGCCCGGCCTCGCCCTCCCGGAGGCCTACGGCGGTGTCGGCTGCTCGGCGACCGAACTCGCCCTCGCCTGCGAGGAGGTGGGGCGGTTCCTGGCCCCCTCCCCGCTGCTCGCCACGGCCGTCCTCGCCGCCCCTCTGGTCGCCGCCCTCGGCACCGAGTCCCAGCGCACCGCCCTGCTGCCCCGCCTCGCCTCCGGCGAACTCACCGCCACCCTCGCCGTCCCCGGTCCCGCCCTCGCCACCGCCCTCGCCCTGACCGGCGACAACGGCGGCGACTGGGCCGGCGGCGGACGCGCCGGGGGCGTACAGGCGCGGCGGGCGGAGGGCGGCTGGCGGCTGTACGGGCAGGTCGACCAAGTGCTGGACGGACACAGCGCGGAGCTGCTGGTCGTCGCCGCGCACGCCGGGGGGTTCGCCCGGTCGCGGACGCTGCTGTTCCTGGTGACGGGGGATGCGGCGGGGGTCGTACGGGCTCGGCAGACCGCGCTGGACGCCACCCGCCCGCAGGGGCGACTCCAACTGCGTGATGTGGAGGCTCAGTTGCTGGGAGAGGAGGGCGCGGACGTACTGGACGCGCTGGCGGACGCGGGACAGGTGACCGCAGCCATGCTGGCCTGCGAGGCGGTGGGCGCCGCCGACCGCGTACTGGAACGAACCGTCGAGTACGTGAAGCAGCGCGAGCAGTTCGGGCGTCCGATCGGCTCCTTCCAGGCGGTGAAGCACCGTCTGGCGGACGTGTACGTGGCGGTCCAGGCAGCAAGATCGGCGGCCTATTGCGCGGCCTGGGCCGCAACGCCCCCGACGGGCGCGGGCGATGTCGATATGGAGCGCTTGGCGCTCGCGCAGGCCCTCGAAGCACTCCGAACCGCGTCCGCCGAGGGCATCCAGTTCCACGGCGGCATCGGTTTCACCTGGGAGCACGAGGCTCACCTGTACTTCAAGCGGGCCGCCGGCGACGAGCTGCTCTTCGGCCCGGTGCACCGGCTGCGGGCGCACGCCGCCGACGTCGCCCGGCTCTTCGGCGCCCGGGAGGTGGCGGTGTGATCGGCGTACGGGTCGTACAGAAGGTGTCCTCGACGCGGGGCTTCGCCAAGGTCGCCCCGCATGTCATCCCCGTGCTCGACCGGGCCGTGCACCGGCTCACCCGAGGGAAGGTGCTGCTCAGCGCCCAGATGCTGCCCGGCGTGATCCTCACCTCGACCGGTGCCCGCAGCGGACGGCCCCGCCGCACGCCGCTCGCCTGCATGCCCGAGGAGGACGGCCGCTCCTGGCTCCTGATCGGCTCCAACTTCGGCCGCCCCGGCCACCCCGCCTGGACCCACAACCTCCTCGCCCACCCCGCCGCCGAGGTCAGCTGGAAGGGCCGGGACATCCCGGTCACGGCCCGGCTGCTGGAGGGGGAGGAACGGGCCGCCGCGTGGAAGGCGGCGCTGGCCTTCTGGCCGCCCTACGCGACGTATCAGGCGCGGGTGGAGCGGGAGATCCGACTCTTCAGGATCGTCCGCCGGTCCTGATCGTCCACCGGCTCCAGGGGCCGTGGGTCAGAGCGTCGCCAGGCGCTGTACGAGCAGGAACGCGCCGATGCCCAGCATCGCCGCCCCGGAGGTGCGGGTGACCGCCCGTGCCGCCGCCGGGCGGGCGCCGAGGACCGCGCGGGCCGCGAGGCCGACCGTGAGATAGACGGCGGCGCAGCACGCCATGTGGAGCAGGCCGAGTACGGCGGTCTGGGCGGGGACGGGCAGGTGGTCGCCCTTCGTCAGCAGGAACTGCGGCAGCACGGAGAGGTAGAGCAGCAGCCCCTTGGGGTTCAGGCCGCTGATCGTGGCCCCGCGCAGGAAGACCCGGCCCCGGCTCGTGGCCACGGCCTCCTCCGCCGCCCCCGGTGTGCCCGGGCGCCGCAGCACGCTCCAGCCCAGCCACACCAGATACGCGGCGCCCGCGGCCGTCAGCGCGGTGAGCAGTGCCGGCTCGCCCGCCACCAGTACCGCGAGACCGGCCACCGCGAGGACCGTGTGCAGCGCGTACCCGGTGACCAGGCCCGTCACCGCCATCAGCGGGGAGCGGTCGCGCAGCCCGGCGGAGATCGCGTACGCCCAGTCGGCGCCCGGCACGCAGACGAGGAGCAGGTCGATGGCGAGGAAGGAAAGGAGCAGCCCGGAGTCCATGGTGGCGACATTAGGCGGGAATGGCCCGAAAGTGTTGTCGAAGTTTGCCCGTGATCGGCGATTGTGGGGGAAGATCTGCCTCATGGACGATGTGGACAGAAAGATTCTTGCCGAGCTCCAGCAGGACGGGCGGCTGACCGTGACCGAGCTGGCCGCGCGGGTGCGGCTCAGCGTCTCGCCGTGCCACCGGCGGCTGCGGGAACTGGAGCGGGCCGGCGCCATCAGCGGATACCGGGCCGTCGTGGACCCCGCCGCCGTCGGGCTGAACTTCGAGGCGCTGGTCTTCGTCTCCATGCGCCAGGAGGACCGGGACACGGTCGCCGGGTTCGAGCGGGCCATCGCGGACATCCCCGATGTCCTGGACGCGCAACGGCTGTTCGGCGAGCCCGACTACCTGCTGCGGGTCGCCACCGCCGACCTCGCCGCCTTCCAGCGGCTGTACGACGAGCGGCTGGCGACACTGCCGGGGGTGCAGCGGCTCACCTCGACGCTGGTGATGAAACACGTCGTACGGGACCGTCCGCTGCCCGCATAGCACGGCAGGCGGCGGCCCACGTCGGGTGAGCCCCCGCCTGCCAGACAGGACTTGCTGAACCGGCGAACTACTTCGTCGGCTTCTTGCCGGTCACGCCGAGGTGCACCAACAGCGCGAGGTTCGGCTTGAGTTCGGCCTGTTTGACGCCCCAGGTCTGGAAGCCCTTCTGGTGCGAGGCCACCGCCGCGAGCATCGCGACGATCGAACCCGCGACCGCGGCCGGGTTGACGTCCTTGTCGACCTTGCCCTTGGCCTGCAACTGAGTGACCGCTTCGGCCAGGGAGTTGTTGACCGTGTTCAGGATCTTCATACGGATCTTGTAGAAGCGTTTGTCACCCTCGGACGCGCCGAGGTCGACGACCCGGAGGATCGCGTCGTTCTTGCGCCAGAACTCCAGGAATCCGTCGACGAGTTCCTGCGCGGTCTGCCAGCCCGCCTTGCCGACCCAGCTGCGGCCCTCCACGAGCTCGGTCAACCCGGCGCCCTCGGCGGCCATTTGCTCGGCGATCTCCAGGACGGCGCCCTCGACGTCCGGGAAGTACTGGTAGAAGGTCGCGGGTGAAGTGCCCGCCTTCCGGGCGACATCGATGACTTTGACGTCCCGGTAGGGGGAGGAGCTGAGCATCTCGCTGAGGCAGTCGAGCAGCTTCTGCCGGGTCGCCTGCCCACGCCGGCCGGCCACGCGGCCGTCGACGGTACGCACTTGTCCTGTCATGTCGTCAGCTTACCGAGACGTGATCGGGGCGCGATTCGGCCGACTGCAAATGGGGTGCACGAGGATGTGGAGGCGGGTGTGCCTGGTCTGCGCGCCGCGTAAGACGCCGTTACTTTTGCCGCATGGCCGAAAACAGGGCATCCACGAACGGAACGGGATACGCGGAGGGCGTCCCGTGCTGGGTCGACGCACAGCTTTCCGACGTGGCGGCGGGCAAGCGGTTCTACGGCGAGCTCTTCGGATGGGACTTCGAGGAGGCGTACGACTCCACCGTCTGGGCCCGGCTGGACGGCGACCGCGTCGCCGCGCTCGCCCGCAAGCCGGACGGTCGGCTGCCCACCGTGTGGACGGTGTACTTCGCCACCCCGGACGCCCGGGCGCTGGGGGAGCGGATCCGCGCGGCGGGCGGGCAGGTGGTCATCCCGCCCGTACGGATGGGGGCCGGGCTGGGCGCCGCCGCCCTGGTCACCGACCCGGAGGGCGCCGTCTTCGCGCTCTGGCAGGCGGGCAGCCACCAGGGCTTCGGCCGACGGCACGAGAACGGCACCTTCACCTGGGTGCAGCTGTACGCCCGGGACACCGAGGCCGCCAACCAGTTCTACGGCACGCTCTTCCAGGACGCCCTGTTCGGGCCGGACGCCAAGCCCGACTTCGGTCGCGCGGCCGTCTCCGAGGTCTTCCCGGAGATGATGCCGCCCCATTTCCTCGTCCACTTCCGGGTGGCTTCCTGCGAGGAGACCCTCGGCACGGTGAACCGGCTCGGCGGGCGCGTACAGGTGCCGCCCTTCGAAACGTCGTACGGAACGGTCGCCGTGGTCACCGACGACCAGGGGGCGTCGTTCGCGGTCCTGGAACGCTGACCGCACTCTTACCTTCGGTATCTCTCCGGGTGTCCCCCCGGTATCTCCGGTTGTCTCCCCGCTGTCTCCGGCATCTGAGGCGTCCCACAATGCGAACCGGCGCTTTCGCCGGGCGACGAGCTGTGGTTTTGTCCCAAGACACCCCGTTCCGCCCTCGGGTTCGCAACCACGCCCCCGGACAGGAAGAATCGGGGTGCGTGCCGCCAAGGCGGTGCGGTGGTGAGACGCTGCACGGGGTCGCGTACATATCTGGGTGACGGGGCCCGTACGGGGAGGTGGCAGGCAGAGTGGTGGATCAGCTGACGCAGCACGATCCGCGCAGGATCGGGCCGTTCGAGGTGCTCGGACGGCTGGGTGCCGGCGGCATGGGGCTGGTCTATCTCGCGCGCTCGGCTTCGGGCCGGCGCGTGGCGATCAAGACGGTCCGTACGGAGCTCGCCGAGGACCAGCTGTTCCGCGTCCGCTTCACCCGTGAGGTGGAGGCGGCCCGGGCGGTCTCCGGCTTCTACACGGCCGCGGTCGTCGACGCCGACCCGCGCGCCGCCGTGCCGTGGCTGGCCACCGCGTACGTCCCCGCGCCCTCCCTCGAAGAAATAGTGAACGAGTGCGGGCCGCTCCCGGCCCAGGCGGTGCGCTGGCTCGCGGCGGGTGTGGCGGAGGCCCTCCAGTCCATCCACGGCGCCGGTCTCGTCCATCGCGACCTGAAGCCGTCCAACGTGCTCGTCGTCGAGGACGGCCCCCGAGTCATCGACTTCGGTATCGCGTCCGGTGTCTCGAACACCCGTTTGACGATGACCAACGTCGCCGTCGGTACGCCCGCCTACATGTCGCCGGAGCAGGCGAAGGACTCCCGCAGCGTGACCGGCGCGAGCGACGTCTTCTCGCTCGGCTCGATGCTGGTGTTCGCCGCCACCGGGCACCCCCCGTTCCACGGCGCCAACCCGGTCGAGACCGTCTTCATGCTGCTGCGCGAGGGCCCGGACCTCGAAGGCCTCCCGGACGAGCTGCGCCCGCTCATCGAGTCCTGTATGCAGATGGAGGCCACGGCCCGCCCCAACCCGGCCGACCTCCAGGCCCAGCTGGCCCCCCACCTCTTCGGCTCCGGCTCCGACGACAGCGGTACGGCGTCGGCGTGGCTGCCCGAGCGGGCGGTCGGCCTGATCGAGTCGCGCAGAGGCGGCCGCCCCGCGGCGAAGCCCTCGCCGTCCTCCGGCCGCAGCGGCGGCGGACGCGTCGCCCCCGCGCCCCTGCCGCCCCCGCCCTCGCGCGACCCGGTCGTACCGGGCGCGCAGCCCGCGCCCGTCCCGGTCGGCGCCCCCGACACCGGCCCGGTGCGGCTGGCCGGCGCCGCCGTCCCGATCGGCCCCGGCCCCCGCGTCGCCGACGCCCGCGCCGCCGCCATGCAGGCGCCCCCGCCCGAGGCGGGCCTGGTCGCCTCCTGGTCCAAACCCCGCCCCGGCGTCAACGGCACGGACCCGGCCGTGGGCCCCGCCGTACCCGCCCTGCCGCCCACGCCCCCGGAGCCGGCGGCCGGCTGGCGGCCCTGGCGCTTCCGCATGTCGAACGACGTCTGGGGCACCCCCTCCGTCGCCGACGACCTCGTCTACGTCACCTCCTTCGAGGTACACGCCCTGGACGTGGCCACCGGCCGCCGCCGCTTCAAGACGCGGGACGTGGCCTGGTCGATGGCGGTCGCGGACGGCCGTATCCACGCCTCCGACGGCCCGACGCTGTTCGCCCTGGACTGCCGCGAGGGCGCGGACCTGTGGCGTCTGCAGACGGATGCCTGGGTGTACTCCCTCAAGGCCGAGCGCGGCACGGTCATCACCGGTACGCGCGGCGGCGGCGTCCAGGCCTGGGAAGCCTCGAACGGCCAGAAGCTGTGGGAGCTGACCGGGGCGCAGTCCGACTTCGAGTCCCCGGAGGCCGGACCGGCGCTGTACGACGGCACGGTGTACGTCTGGCAGGACGCCCGGCTGAAGGCGCTGGACGCCCGGACGGGCGACGAGCGCTGGTCGTACCCCATCGGCGACGCCGCCTCCTGCGGCGGGGTGCCGGTGCGGGTGGCGCAGGCGCACGACGGCTATGTGTACGTCTCCGCCGGCACGCGGGTGCTCGCCCTCGACGTCGTGAGCGGCCTGGTCCGCTGGCACTTCGAGGCGCCGGCCGTCTTCCTGTGCCCGCCGGCCTTCGTGCCGGGCCCGGCGGTGACCGGCGGCGGGGTGTACCTCGCCGACTACCTCGGCACGGTCTACGCCCTGGACGCCACCGACGGCCGCGACCGCTGGCGCATCGCCACCGAGTCCCGGTCCTCGATCGAGCCGGTGCTGGTGGCCGGGGGACACGTCCATGTCGGCAGCGGCAAGGGCCTGTACACCCTGGACGCGGTCACCGGGACGCCGAAGTGGCGCTTCCAGGCGGGCGGCGACATCGTGGGCGCCCCGGCGGTCGCGGAGGGCCGTATCCACTTCGGCTCCACCGACCACCTGCTCTACACCCTGAAGGCCGACGACGGCCGCCTGCGCTGGAAGCTCGCCACCGGCGGCGAGATCACCGGGTCGCCGGTGGTGCGGGACGGGGTCGTGTACGCGTGCAGCAAGGACCGCTGTGTGTACGCGCTGGACGCGGAGAAGGGCACCGGGACGGCACGCACCACGTAGGCGAGCATGCGGCCCCTGACTTGGTCCTGACTCAGTGACGGCCGTCGTACCGGTGCACGGAAGGGGTCCGGACGGCGGCCGTCCCGTTGAGAGCGGTCATCTTCACTGCTCTTACACGTGACGCTACGCCCGGTGAGCGATCCCCGCCATGCGGCGCTGCTAACGTGACGTGCTCACGATCAAGTCACCGGGGCTGAAAGACATTCGGGGGTCGCACGAAATGAAGCTTCGCCATGTCCGCGCTGTCGCCGTCGCCGTCGGCGTGATGGTCGTGCTGACGGGGGCCAAGCGCTCCCACGGCGGTGGCTGCGACGACAGCTCCAGCTCCAGCAGCTCGTCGAGCAGTTCGGGCGGCACGCACTACGACGACGATGACGACGACTACTCGTCCTCGGGCGGCGTCTCCGGCGGCAGCGGCGCGACCGCCAGCGCCGAGGCCACCGAGGACGTGCGGCTCCGGAGCTGTGCGTACGACGCCAGCCGGGGCATCGTCGCCACGGTCGAGGCCACCAACACCAGCAGCATCACGACGTACACCTACGACTTCGGTGTCACCTTCAAGGACCCGAGCGGCACGCCCGTACGCACCAGCTCGTCCACCATCCCGTATGTCCCGGCCGACACCACGGAGACGCTGGACGTGGCGGCTTCGTACGTCCCGGACGCCGGTGCGAGCACGAGCGGCGTCACCTGTGAACTCAGTGGCGTGACCCGTACGGCGGAGTAGCTCAGCGGACCCGGTGGTCGCGGCGCCGCGCCCGGAACAGCTCCGCCTGCCGCTCGCCCGGCAGGTTCCCGAGCGCGATCAGGTGCGGCGCCTGCGCGAACGCCCGGTCGAGGGCGGCCTCCCTGGCCGCCCACAGCGCCCGCACCGTCCCCTGCACCCCCTCCGCCGGATACCCGGCGATGACGGCCGCACGGTCCACCGCCGCGGCCAACGCCCCTCCGGACTCGGTGAGTTCGGAGACGAGCCCGATCTCGTACGCCCGCCGCGCCGACAGCCGCTCCGCGCTCCCCATGAGCGCCATGCGCGCGGCCTCCCCGTACGGCATCCGCAGCGCCATCAGCATCGACTCGTACGCGCTGACCATGCCGTAGGTGGTGTGCGGGTCGAAGAAGGTGGCGGTCGGGTCGGCGACCAGGAAGTCCGCCTCCCCGAGGAGATAGAAGGCCCCGCCGCAGGCCATGCCCCGCACGGCGGCGACGACCGGCTTCCACAGGTCGTTGGACTTCGGCCCGACCCGCAGCAGCGGATCGTCCGTCATGTACGGCGACCTGGGCTGCGGAACGACGGCCTCCCGGTCCAGCCCGGTGCAGAAGGCCCGCTCCCCGGCACCGGTCAGCACGACGGCCCGTACGGTGTCGTCGAACCGCAACTCCCGCCAGGCGGCGACGAGTTCGTCCCGCGTCTCCAGGTCGATGGCGTTGTGCCGGTCGGGCCGGTCGAGGGTGATGACGGCGACGCCCGTGTCCTTGTCGGTCGTGAGGCTGAGGCTCATGGGCGCTCCAGGATCCACTGGGGCAGGCCGGTGCCGCTGAAGACGGCCTGGACCTTGGCGCCGATGCGGATCCGGTCCGGGGCGAGGGAGTTCAGGGGTGCG
This sequence comes from Streptomyces sp. V4I8, assembly GCF_041261225.1. Taxonomy (GTDB): domain Bacteria; phylum Actinomycetota; class Actinomycetes; order Streptomycetales; family Streptomycetaceae; genus Streptomyces. The sequence goes on along the minus strand of NZ_JBGCCN010000001.1, from coordinate 4,648,884 downwards.
TCGGGGCCGGTGACGAGGTTGCCGACCAGGCGGATGCGGGGGGTGTCGGTGAGTTCGACGACGACGACGTTGTAGGGCGCCTGCTCGGCGTAGTCGGGGAGGAGGGGCGGGTGGGGGACGACGTAGGACCAGATGCGGCCCTGACCGGACGTCCGGTGCCACTCGCTCGCGAAGGACTGGCAGTGCGGGCAGCAGGGGCGGGGCGGGAAGCGGGGTTCGCCGCAGTCGGCGCAGGCCTGGACGCGGAGTTCGCCCTGGGCGGCGTACTGCCAGAAGGGGGCGCCGTCGGCGTCGGTGACGGGGGAGAGCATCCTTCGATCAACTCCTCAGGAGCAGCGCGGAGGTGGGGACGCCTTCGCCGGCGGTGACGAGACAGGTGGCGGCGCCGGGCACCTGGGCGGTGCTGGTGCCGCGGAGCTGCTTGACGCCCTCGTTGATGAGGTTGAAGCCGTGGACGTACGCCTCGCTGAGCCCGCCACCCCCGGTGTTGAGGGGCAGCGACCCGCCGATCTCCAGGGCGCCCCCTTCCGTGAAGGCGCCTCCCTCACCTCTCCCGCAGAACCCGTACCCCTCCAGCGAGAGCGGTATGAGGGCCGTGAACGCGTCGTAGATCTGGGCGACGTCCACATCCTGTGGAGTGAAGTCGGCGTGTTTCCAGAGGTGCCGGGCGGCGGTCCAGGCGGGGCCCGTGAGCGGGTCGTCGTTCCAGTAGTTGACCATGCCGTGGTGCTGGGCGGGCAGGGCCTGGGCGGCGGAGTGGACGTAGACGGGGGTGTGCGGGCAGTCGCGGGCGCGCTCCCGGCTGACGATCACGCAGGCCAGGGCCCCGTCCGTCTCCAGGCAGTTGTCGAAGAGGCAGAGAGGCTCGCTGATCCACCGGGAGGTCATGTACATCTCGCGGGTCAGGGGCCGCTCGTACATCACCGCGGCGGGGTTCTGGTTGGCCCGGTTGCGGCAGGCGAGGGCGACGTTGAAGAGGTGGTCGCGGGTCGCTCCGTACTCGTGCATATAGCGGCGGGCGAGCATCGCGATCTCGTCGACGGGCCGCAGGAGGCCGTACGGCCGGGTCCACTGGGCGGGGGTGGGCAGTTGGGCGGCGGTGTTGCGCCAGGGCCGGGGGCCGCTGCCCCGCTTGCGGGAGCGCCAGGCGACGCCGACGGTCGCCTGGCCCGTGGCGATGGCGGCGGCGAGATGCGCAACCGTCGCGCACGAACCGCCGCCCCCGTAGCCGACCTTGCTGAAGAAGGTCAGATCACCGAAACCGACGGCCTTCGCCAGCTCGACCTCGTCCGTCTCCTCCATCGTGTACGAGGCGAGCGCGTCGACCTCGCCGGGCGCGATCCCGGCGTCGTCCAGTGCGGCGAGGACGGCACGGCAGGCGAGGGTCTTCTCGTCCTCGGGGAGGTGTTTGGCGAACGGCGTCTGGCCTATGCCGACGACGGCGGTCGCGTCCTTGAGTCCTGCCATGTGCACACCTCCGCGCTGCGGACGGGCTGCTGACAGAGCGTCAGACTACAGCTAATCTGACGGTCAGTCAGCTAGTGCGTTCGGGGAGGCCCATCGTGGAGTGGCAGAGCATCCCGGAGCTGGTCCGCCGGGCCGCCGAGCGGTACGCGGACACCGAGGCGGTCGTGGAGGGCCGGACCCGGATCTCGTACGGCGAACTCGGCGCCCGTGTCGAACGCTCGGCGGCGGCCTGTGTGGCGAACGGCGTCGCGCCGGGCGACCGCGTCGCCATCTGGGCCCCGAACACGCTCGACTGGATCGTGGCGGCGCTGGGCGCGGTGTCGGCGGGGGCCGTGCTGGTGCCGCTGAACACGCGCTTCAAGGGCACGGAGGCCGCGGACGTGCTGCGCCGCAGCGGGGCCCGGCTGCTCTTCGTGACCGGCACCTTCCTGGGCACCTCGTACGTGGCGTCGCTGCGCAGGGCGGTCGCGGAGGGGCCGGGGCTGCCGGAGCTGGAACAGGTCGTCGTGCTGTCGGACGACGCCCCGGCGGACTACCGCACCTGGAAGGACTTCCTGGCGAGCGGGGACGGGGTGAGCGAGGCGGAAGTGCGGGCGCGCGCGGGGGCGGTGGAGGGCTCCTGGCCCTCGGACATCGTCTTCACGTCCGGTACGACGGGACGCCCGAAGGGCGCGGTGATCACGCATGCGCAGACGCTGCGGGCCTACGAGGTGTGGAGCGACCTGGCCGGGCTGCGGCAGGGCGACCGCTATCTGATCGTGAACCCCTTCTTCCACACCTTCGGCTACAAGGCCGGCGTGATCGCCTGCCTGATGCGGGGCGCGACGATGATCCCCCAGCCGGTCTTCAACGTCGGCACGGCCCTGGCGAACATCGCGGCGGAACGGGTGTCGGTGCTGCCGGGCCCGCCGACCCTGCACCAGTCGCTCCTGGACCACCCGGCCCGTGACTCCCACGATCTGTCCGCGCTGCGGCTCGTGGTGACCGGCGCCGCGGTGGTGCCGTTGCGGCTGGTGGAACGGCTGCGCGGGGAGCTGGGCGTGGAGACGGTCCTGACGGCGTACGGCCTCTCGGAGGCCAGCGGCATCGTGACGATGTGCCGGCCCGGCGACGACCCGTCGGTGATCGCGTCCACGTCGGGCCGGGCGATACCGGGCACGGAGGTCCGCGTCGAGGCCCCGCCCGGCGAGCCCGGCGAAGTCCTGGTCCGGGGCTTCAACGTCATGCGGGGCTACTACGAGGACGCGGCGGCCACCGCGGACGTGCTGACGGAGGACGGGTGGCTGCGCACCGGTGACGTGGGCGTGCTGGACCGGGCGGGCAATCTCCGCATCACCGACCGCATCAAGGACATGTTCATCGTCGGCGGCTTCAACGCCTACCCGGCGGAGATAGAGCAGGCGCTCGGCCTGCATCCCGACGTGGCGGACGTGGCGGTGATCGGCGTACCCGACGCGCGGCTGGGGGAGGTCGGCCAGGCCTACGTGGTGCGGCGGCCGGGGGCGGTGCTGACCGGGGACGACCTGATCGCCTGGGCGCGGCGGGAGATGGCGAACTACAAGGTGCCGCGGGCGGTGGAGTTCCTGGCGGAGCTGCCGCGGAACGCGAGCGGGAAGGTGGTCAAGGGGGAGTTGCGGGGGAGGGCGGGCGGCGTCGCCCGGGGGAGCGGCCGAGGACCTGAGCCCGGCCCCGCGACGCCGGCGTGATCCGCCGGGCAGGTCCTGGGCCGTGTCCTGGGGAGCGCCCCCTTCTCGGGCGCGGACGGTCATGCGCAGGGTACGGGGCCGTACGGTGGCCCGGGCCATGGGCCGGACGACCTGCCCCTCGGCGAGTTCCAGCCGTAACGTCCGCAGGATCGTCGCGATCGCCGTGATCAGTTCGGCGAGGGCGAAGCGGTCACCGATGCACTTGTGCTTGCCGTCCCCGAACGGCAGGAACACCCCGAGCGGGGGCTCCTGCGCACCGTCCCGCCGGCGCTCCGGATCGAAGGTGAGCGGCTCGGGAAAGAGCTCGGGATCGCGGTGCAGGGCGTGCTGGCAGTAGGCCAGCTCGGTGTCGGCGGGCAGGGCCCACTCCCCGAGCCGGGTCTCGGTGGTGGTGCGGCGGGTGACGAGCCAGCCGGTGTGGTGCAGCCGCAGGGTCTCGGTGATCACGCGGTTCAGGTACGGCAGGCGGGTCAAGTCGTCGAAGGTGACCGGGCGTTCGCCGATGAGGTCGTGCACCCGGATGCAATCCCGACATGAACGTGTCATGCGCCACGCGGGCCTTCTCCCCGCACACACGTCGGCCGCGGCGGCTCCCCTCCGCGCCGCCGCGGCCGATCCCCGTGCAGTGAGGTCTACTTCGCCGGCTTGAAGGGCTCCGACGTCGCGTGGATGTCCTTCGTCTCGAGCGGCTCCTCGGTGGCGTGGATGTCCCCCTGGGTGGTGGCGCCCCCGTCGGTCCCCTTCGTGTCGGCGGCAGCGGCCTCGACGGGCTCCGACGTGGCGTGGATGTCACCCAGCTTGGCGACCTGCTCGTCACTCATGATCGTTGCTCTCCACTGGTCTTGTTCGGCAGTAGGTGGGCAAGGCCCGTCCGGTCACTCCCCCGAGGGTGGCCGGACGGGCCGTTGGGCCGTTCACCTTAATGCGCTGGCGTGTGGCCCTCTTCCGCGACCCGTCTGCCCCCCGACGCGACGGATCGACTGCCTAGAGGATGTATGCCGCCGATAAACGAACGATGAACGCCGCGGCGGGCCCCCTCAGGCGGCCTGGGCGGGAGCCAGCAGCGCCCGCACGGCAGCGGCCTCCGGCGAGCCCAACTCGTCGTAGATGGAGACGGCTTCCTCCCAGCAGACCCGGGCGCGCCCCGTGTGGCCGACGGCGGTGAGGGCGTGGCCGAGCACCGTGAGGATGTTGCCCCGCCGCCACTCCCCGCCGATGCCGCGCAGCACGGTCAGGGCCATCTCGGCGTTCGCCGCCGCCTGGGCGTAGCGCCGCGCGGCGATGTCGACCTCCGCCAGGCGGAACAGGGTCATCCCCTCCCACAGCCGCTGGCGGCTGTCGCGGAAGACCTCCAGGGCCTCCAGGAGCCGGCCGGCCGCCGGACCGAGCTGCCCGCTCTGGGTGAGGGCCATGCCCAGCGCGTAGCGGCCGTTCGCGCCGCGCATGGAGTTGCCCATGGCGTCGTAGATCTCCATGCCCTCCTGGGCGAGGGACACGGCGCTTTCCGTGCGGCCGGTCGCCAGATGGGTCCGGGAGAGGTTGCACAGGATGGCGGCCTCGCCCGCGCGGTCGTCCAGGGTCCGGAAGTGCCTTATGGCGTGGGACAGGTGCTCCTCTCCGTCCGCGTTGCGTCCCTGGTACAGCGCGATGACCCCGCGGGCGTTGTGGGCCCAGCAGGCGGGCAGCAGGTCGTCGGCCCGGTGGGCGAGGCTGATGACCTGCTCGGCCGCCTCGTCGGCCAGGTCGAACCGGCCGCTGTCCAGGTGCGCGTGGGCCAGGGTCATGAGCGCACGGGCCTCGACCTGCTCCACGCCGACCCGCCGGGCGGCTTCCAGCAGGGTCCTCGCCGTGGCCTCGTACTCCTTGGAGTTGGCCCCCGACTCCGAGATGTCGACGGCGGCCCACAGCAGGTCGATGGCGCGGCGCAGGGCCTCCGGGCGGTCGGCGCACTGGCGGGCGAAGGACAGCAGGCAGTTCGCCTCGGTGTACAGCCAGTCCCGCGCGTCCTTGCGGTCCGGGAACCTCCTCGCCGGATACGCCGTGACCGCCAGATGGTCCACCAGCCGGTCCCCCGGCCGCTCGATCGCGTAGACCCCCGCCGCCGTGGCCAGATAGAAGTCCAGCAACCGCGACAGCGCCGCATCGCGCTCACTCGGCGGCCACTCGTCCCGCTCCGCGCACGCACGCGCGTAGAGCCGCACCAGGTCGTGGTACCGATAGCGCCCCGGCGCCGCCGACTCCAGCAGCGAGGTGTCGACGAGGGACTCCAGCAGGTCCTCCGTCTCCTCCACCGGCAGATCCAGTACGGCCGCGGCGGCGGCCAGCGAGATGTCCGGACCGTCGGCCAGGCCCAGCAGGCGGAACGCCCGTGCCTGGGCGGGCTCCAGGGCGCCGTAGCCCAGCTCGAAGGTCGCCTTGACCGCCAGGTCGCCGGCCTGCAGCTCATCGAGCCGGCGCCGCTCGTCGGCCAGCTTGGCGGCGAGCACGGACACGGTCCACGTACGGCGCGCCGCCAGCCGGGACGCCGCGATGCGGATCGCCAGCGGCAGGAAGCCGCACGCCGCCACCACGTCCAGCGCGGCCTCCCGCTCCGAGGCCACCCGCTCCTCGCCCACGATCTTCGTGAAGAGGGACAGCGCCTCGTCCGGGGACATCACGTCCAGGTCGACCAGATGGGCGCCGGCCAGGTCCACCATGCGCACCCGCGACGTCACCAGCGCCGCGCAGCCCTCCATGCCCGGCAGCAGCGGACGTACCTGGGCGGCGTCCTTCGCGTTGTCCAGCAGGACCAGGACGCGGCGGCCGTCGAGCACCGAGCGGTACAGCGCCGCCCGTTCCTCCAGCGAGTCCGGGATCGCCGAGTCGGCGGTGCCCAGGGCGCGCAGGAAGGAGCCCAGCACCGTCTCCGGCTCGGCCGCCCGCGGGCCGGCGCCCTGGAGGTCGACGTACAGCTGCCCGTCGGGGAAGGCGGAGCGCGCCTGGTGGGCCACGTGCACGGCCAGCGTCGTCTTGCCCACGCCGCCGATGCCCGCCAGCGCCGACACCGCCATCACCCGGCCCTCGGCCGAGGCGAGGACCTCGCTCAGCTCCGAGACGAAGGCGGAACGGCCCGTGAAGTCCGGGACCGTGGCCGGGAGCTGGGCCGGGCGCACCGGGATGGCGGCCGGTTCGGCGACCGGCGCCGAGGGTTCCGCGAGGCCGGGGTCGGCCTGCAGGATGCGCTGCTGCAGTTCCTGCAGGCCCGGGCGCGGGTCCACGCCGAGTTCGTCGGCCAGCAGGCGCCGCGTGTCCGCGTACACCGCCAGCGCCTCCGCCTGCCGCCCGCTGCGGTACAGCGCCAGCATCAGCAGCTCACGCAGGCGCTCCCGCAGGGGATGCGCGGCGGTCAGCGCCGTCAGCTCCGACACCGCCTCCGCGTGGCGGCCCTGCTCCAGGTCCATGTCGAGGCGGGATTCGAGGAGTTGCAGCCGCCACTCCTCCAGGCGGACCCGCTGGGCCTCCGCGTACGGCCCCGGGACGCCCGCCAGCACCTCCCCGTCCCACAGGGCCAGCACCCGCCCCAGCACGTCCCGCGCCCGGCACAGATCCCCGGCGCCGCGCGCCTTCTCCCCCTCCGCCGCGAGCTCCTGGGCCGCCGCGAGGTCCAGCGCGCCCTCGGCCAGGCCCCGCACCGCGTAGCCGCCCGACTCGCTCACCAGGACCCCGGGGTCCAGCACCTTCCGCAGCCGCGAGGCATACGTCCGCAGCGCCGCCAGCGCCTGCGGGGGCGGCTCCTCGCCCCACAAGGCGTCGATCAGCTCCGCCGCGGTCGCCGTGCGGCCCTCGCGCAGCAGCAGGGCCGCGAGCAGGGCGCGTTGCTGGGGGGACCCGGTGGGGAGCTGCTCCTCGCCGCGCCAGGCACGTACGGGGCCGAGCACACTGAAGCGCAGCGCCGCCGCCGGCTCCGCCGCATCTGCGGAGGAGCCGGGACGCCATTGCTCCGGCACTCGCGGTACCCCGCCCATCGCAGTCCCCCTAGGCCCTGTCGTTCGGATCATCCCGGCGTCGCGGGCCCTGGCCCGACAGGGCCTAGGACCCGTTTACATCACCGCCAGTTTGCCTTGTTCCGGCAGATGCGTCAGCTGTGGAGGGGCTGATCACAGGCAGGCGCGCGGGATATCACAAGGCCCTCACGTGCTCTCCGCACGACGGTGCCCGCTCCCGCATGACCGACGGCGGAGCTGACGGACCATCAGATCGGCGCTACCGTGGCGGACATGGACACCGAGACCGCGTTTCCGCTGATCATCTCCGTCGACGACCACACGGTCGAGCCGCCCACCGTCTGGCAGGACCGGCTTCCGAAGAAGTACCTCGACACCGGACCGCGCATCGTCCGCGCGCCACTGAAGGAAATGACCTTCCTCGGCGGCCGGTTCAAGCCCGTCATGGGCCGGCCGGGCGACGACGGACCGATCGGCGACTGGTGGGTGTACGAGGATCTGCACCGCCCGATCACCCGACTCGACACCGCCGTCGGCTACAGCAGGGACGAGATCAAACTGGAGGTCATCACCTACGAGCAGATGCGCGCGGGGTCGTACGACGTCCCGGCCCGCCTCGCCGACATGGACGTCAACCACGTCCAGTCCGCCCTCTGCTTCCCGACCTTCCCCCGCTTCTGCGGCCAGACCTTCACCGAGGCCGCCGACCACGAGCTGGGCCTGCTGTGCGTCCAGGCCTACAACGACTGGATGGTGGAGGAGTGGTGCGGCCCGGACGCCCGGGGCCGGCTCATCCCCCTCACTCTCATCCCGCTCTGGGACGCCGAGCTGGCCGCCGCCGAGGTCCGCCGCAACGCCGCCCGGGGCGTTCGCGCCGTCGCCTTCTCCGAGATACCCCCGCACCTGGGTCTCCCCTCCGTCCACACCGACGCCTGGGACCCCTTCCTTGCCGCCTGCGACGAGACCGGCACGGTCGTCGCCATGCACATCGGCTCGTCGAGCCGTATGCCCTCCACCTCCGCCGACGCCCCGCCCGCCGTAGGCTCCACCATCACCTTCGCCAACTGCTGCTTCTCGATGGTCGACTGGCTGATGAGCGGCAAGTTCGAGCGTTTCCCCAACCTCAAGGTCATGTACGCGGAAGGCCAGATCGGCTGGATCCCGTACATCCTGGAGCGCGCCGACGTGGTCTGGGAGGAGAACCGGGGCTGGGGCGGCGTCGCCGACAAGGTCCACCGCCCGCCGTCCGAGCTGTTCGCCGACCATGTCTACGGCTGCTTCTTCGACGACGCCTTCGGCCTCAGAAACCTGGACGCGATAGGCGTCGGCAACGTCCTGTACGAGACCGACTACCCGCACTCCGACTCCACCTGGCCGAAGTCCCGCGAGGTCGGCGAGGCGCAGATGGGGCACCTGGACCCCGAGGTCGTCGAGCGGATCGTGCGGGGGAACGCGATCGGGCTGCTGGGGCTGACGCCGGACGGCCTGTGGGCACCGGGAGGCGGTCGCTGATCGCAGACAACCTGTCCTGAACGGAACCCCGACCGCGCACAGGCCATCTTCCCCACCGAGGCGCGAAGCACCTCGTACATGACCATTACGCACATATCTCTTGGTCGGGGCAACCATGGCTCTCCAGCACGCGCAGGTCACCGTCGTCGTCATCGGGTAGGACGACGCCGCCCATGTGGCGGACGCGGTGCGTTCGGCGCTCGCGCAGGGACCGGCCGTCCGTGAGGTGATCGCGGTCGACGACTGCTCCGCGAACCGCTCCACGTCGAAGGGCAGCGCGAAACGGCGCCCGCCCCGCTGGCGGAAGGTGGGGGCGTACAGCAGGATCCTCTTGTCCGGTGCGATGCCCAACTCGGCGGCCAGCGGCGGCCGTTCAGCGGCCCCGCGCGCCCGCACGAGCGCGTCGTTGCGCGGGTAGCCCACCCGCAGCAGCGCCTTCTCCCGCAGCCGGAAGGCCTTGGCGAGGGTGCGGACGTCGTGCTCCGAGCGGATCAGGAAATGGTCGAAACGGTCCAGGGTGCGCTGCTGTTCCGCCTGCTCGGCGCGGGACATGAGCTTCCAGCCGGGTTCGTCGAAGCCCATCCGCTTGAGCGCGGAGCCGTGCCAGGTCTGGATGTACGTCGTCCCGGGGCGCTTGGTCAGCTTCAGTGGGTAGCTCTGGTTGTCGACCCAGAACTCGGCGCGGGCCAGCGCGCGCAGGTACCGCAGCGACCAGCGGCGCACCAGCGTGGCGTCGGCGGGGAAGCCCTGCGGTCTGCCCGTGTAGGACCAGACCGCCTCGAAGCCGATGCCCTGCCGGCGCATCTCCTCGTAGATCGCGCGGGGACTGTCGCTGTACTGCCGGCCCAGGTGGCTCTCGAAGACCACCAGGCGCTTGTGCACCGGCATCCGCAGGAAGACGTCGCGGTAGAGGCGGAGCTTGGTGTCTCCGGAGGTCACCTTCTTGCGCAGGGCCTTCGTCTTGCGGTAGCCGGCCTTGGCGAGGCGGCCGGGGGTGCCCCGCAGGCCGCGGGTGACGAGGGCGTTCGCCTTCTTGTCGGGGACGAGGCGGAAGGCGAGGTGGCCGCGGGCGGAGACCTGCGGCTCGATCCGGTCGGCGACCAGCCGGGTCAGGCGGGGGCGCACCGTCACCTCACCGGTCACGAGATCCGGGCCCGAGGCGGTCAGGCGCGTCGTCGTACGCTCGCCATCGACGTCCAGGTGGAGACGCACGTCCCACACGGCGTCCACGATGCCGAGCGGGCGCAGGCCCTTCGACAGGTTCGCCGAGGCCTCCCAGGACACGTACGGGCCCTCGTGCCGCACGGTCGCAACCGGGAAGCGGAAGGTCTGGAAACGCACGCCCTGCCGTCGGGCGTAGAACTCCAGCTCGGCGGCGAGCCGGGCACCGGACGGGATGACGCCGAGGGGGTTGGTGACGCGGCCCGCGAGCCGGACGACATCGCCCTGGCCCTGCTCCCGCTCCTGCCGGTACTCGGTCGGTTCGTTGCGCAGGAACAGCTTCCCGACCGGCCGGGCGTGATAGCCCAGCTCGGTGACGTCCAGGACCCGGCGGGCGAGGGGGGCGTCGTCGATGTGCTCGGCGCACCAGTAGACCCGCCCCTCGCGCTCGGTGTGTCACGGGCCGCGTGCGGGTTGCCTCGGCGGCCCCGACCCCTTGTCTGACGATGCGTCAGATACGACGATGTAGTCCGCGTCAGTCCACATGCCGGACCGCCAGTAAAGGGGGCACCATGCCAGCCCTGCCGTCGGAAGGGCGTCTCGCCTACGGCATCCAACTTCCCGTCCAGTCCCAGAGCACGATCTACGCCGAACCCTGGGAAGCCGCCGCCGGCCCCGACGACCTGCTCGCCGTCGCCCGCGCCGCCGACCGCGCGGGCTTCGCGTACGTCGCGAACTGCGACCACGTCGCCATCCCGCGCCGCCTCGCGCCCGCGATGAGCACGGTCTGGTACGACCCCGTCGCCACCCTCGCCTACCTCGCCGCGGCCACCGAGCGCATCCGGCTGCTCAGCCATGTCGCCGTCGTGGGGCTGCGGCACCCGCTCGTCACGGCCAAGCAGTACGCCACCCTCGACCACCTCAGCGGCGGCCGTCTGATCCTCGGGGTCGGGGCGGGGCACGTGCGGGAGGAGTTCGAGGCGCTGGGAGTCGACTTCGAGCGGCGCGGGCCCGTACTGGACGAGTCCATCGACGCGCTGCGGGCCTCCCTCGGCCCCGACGAGTTCCCCGAACACCACGGCAAGCTCTACGACTTCGAAGGACTCGGCCAGCTCCCGCGCCCCGCCCAGGAGCACGTCCCGGTCTGGGTCGGCGGATCCTCCCCGGCCGCCGTGCGCAGGGCCGCGCTGAAGGGGGACGGGTGGCTGCCCCAGGGGGATCCGCGGGACCGGCTGCCCGCCCAGATCGCCCGGATGCGGCGGCTGCGTGAAGAGGCCGGCAGCGAGGGGCCGTTCACCGTCGGTGCCATCGCCGAGCCCCTGTACGTCGGCAAGCCCGGCTGGGACGTCGGACGCCGGACCCTCACGGGCGGCCCCGAGGAGCTGGCCGAGTCGCTGCGGGCCTACCGTGCCATGGGCGTGCACCAGATCCAGGTGCGGTTCCGGTGCCGTAGCCGGGCCGAACTCACCGACCAGATCGCCGCGTTCGGGTCGGAGGTGGCACCGCTGCTGTAGCGGGCCCAGCACGCAGCGCTTCTTGAAAGCTTGAACATGTCCGCGCCGACCGCCGTATGTATGGACGTACAGACGTAGACGTACGGCCGTACGCTTCGGCGGAAGGACACATGACGTGCGCACTTCCCGGAAACTGACCGTCGCCCTCGCCTGCCCCGAGGATGCCTGGCCGCATCCCGACTGGCCGGCCCCGGACGACCCGTACGTCGGGCGGGTGGTGCGGTCGGCCGCTCCCTTCGAGGTGGGGGAGGGCGCGGACGTCGTGATCCTGTGCTGCGAGGACCCCTCGGCGGCGCTGCGGGAGCGGTGGGCCGCCGACGTCCCGGTGATCGTCATCAGCCCGCGCCGGGACACCGAGGTCATCGTCGAGGTGTTCCGCGGCGGCGCCGGCTATCTCGTCGAGGGCGACTACTGCACCTGCATGCTCTCCTCGGCCGTCGTGGGCGCCACCGTCGGGCACACCTACCTCTCCCCGGCGGCCTGCGCCGCCCTGCGCGAAGGGGCCCGGCGGCTGCCCACCGGCGGGGAGGCGATGGAGCGGCTGCGGGGGGCACTCTCGCCGCGCGAGCGGCAGATCATGGAACTGCTGTCGACCGGCCTGGGCGCGCAGGAGATCGGGCTGCGATTACGGCTGAGCGAGAAGACCGTCCGCAACAACCTCAGCAACATCTACGCCAAGCTGGACGCGCGCGGAAGCACGGACGCGGTCCTGCGGTGGCTGGGGGCCGCGCCCGTGCTTCGCATCCGAGAATGCGGCTAAGGTGCCGGAATCTCCGACAGCGGGATCTCGACGTCGGTGACGTTCTCGCCGCCCGCACCGAACCCGGGTTCCGACCTGAGGGCGCGGGTCGAATTCTGAATGCCGGAGGCTTCAGGAGTTCCGCACTTCACATTGCGCATCCAGAGGCGGCCGTCGGGGGTGCCGTTCTTCAGGATCTGCGGATAGAAGACGTGTACGTCCGTGGCGCCCTCGCTCGGCGAGAAGAACACCCGCCGGCCGTCCTGTGCCTCCTTGTATGTGGCCTTCAGGAATCCGCTCACATCGGTGCGCTTGGCGGACCACATGAAGAACCCGATGCTGTCCGCCTGCACGGTGTCCGTCCTGCTGAATGCCAGGGTGGTCGTCTTGTCGTCCCGCGTGATGTTGATTTCCGACGTGTTGAACTTCACGCCGATCTCGAAGAAGGAATTGCCGAGCTTCGTGCCGGCTTCCGCGGTGAATCCGTCCTCGAGCTGGATGGTCCTGGTGACGGACGCGCTCACGTTGAAGGTCTTCGAGGCGGTGCCCGTCGATCCGCAGTTGTCGGTCACCGGGGAAACCCGTTGATTGGGGCCGAGGTTGTCCCGCTTGAACTGGACGTCGACGAACTCGCAGTTCTCCAGCCTGTCGGAGTCCGCCGAGCAGTCGGCGGTCACTTCGGAGGGGGTGGCGGCACCCGCCGGGTTCATCAGCGGCACGGCCACCGCGACGGCCACCAGCGGTGACAGGGCGAGGGTGATGCGCTTCTTCTTGCTCCGGTGGCTTCTGGTGCGGCCGGCGCGTGACATGGGGCGCTCCTGTGAAATGTGGGGGGTCAAGGGCTCAGCAGTCGGTCAGTACGGCCTTGGAGGTGCCGTCCGCGACACCGGGAGCACCCGCCGCGCCCGGCAGGACGACGGGGCCCTCGACGACGTCCGGTGCCACGAAGTTCTGCTCGGGGGAGGGGTTGGTGACGGTCGTCGCCTGACGGGCGTCGATCCGCACCCGCCACTCGCCCGTCATGCGCTGCATCTTCGGCGTGAACTCCATGTGGAGCACCTTGCCGACCGGCACCTCACGCTGTTCCGTGTCGCCGGCGGTCGCCGGCGGTCGCCGACTTCACGGTCATGTCGAGGGTTCCCTTGTGCTTGAGCCAGGATCCGGTCAGTGCTCCGAAGAGCCCGCCACCGCCGCCCTGCTGGGTGACGGTGTACTTGCCCTGCCCCTGGGCCGCCGTCGCCGACCAGGTGATCGACACCTTCGCCGGTTCGGTGGCGTTCGGTTCGCAGTTCGGGAAGTCGATGGAGGCCTTTTCGGTCGGCCCGTCGAAGGTCTCGAACTTCGTCTCGACGAAATCGCAGTTGTCGGAGGCGAAACTCGGTCCGGCGATCGGGTGGCCGCCGAAGTCGGAAATGGACTGCTGTTTGCCGTTGAGCACCTTGGCCCTCTGGCACATGGTCATGATCTGCTCGGGCGTCTTCTCCTCGGCGGCGTTCGCCGACGGCAGGAGTACGGCCGCCAGGGCCCCGCCCGTCACGACGGCCGACCCGACCGCCACGATCCTGATCTTCCTGCTCTTCAGTCTCCGCTTGGACATGGTCAGGATTTTGGATTCCCTTGACGGACGCCGACAGGGTCAAACATCCCTACTTGTGAGTCACGTGAGATTCACCTCAGCAACCCTCAGGACTTGCATCTGACGCATAGTCAGGTATGGCGCTACGATGCGGAGTTCACGATGGGGTGTCCACCGTGTCCACCATGTCCACCCTTCGAAGGGGGCCGTAATGGGCAAGCTCGACGGACGGGTCGTCATCGTCACCGGGGCGGCGCGCGGACAGGGCGAGCAGGAGGCGCGGCTGTTCGCCGCGGAGGGTGGGAGTGTCGTCGTGGCCGATGTGCTCGACGACCAGGGCAAGGCCCTCGCCGAGGAGATAGGCGCGCTGTACGTCCACCTCGACGTGGGCCTGGAGGCCGACTGGCAGACCGCCGTGGCCGTCGCCCGCAGGGCCCACGGCCGCATCGACGGGCTGGTCAACAACGCCGGCATCCTGCGCTTCAACTCCCTCGTCGACACCCCCCTCGACGAGTTCATGCAGGTCGTACGGGTCAACCAGGTCGGCTGCTTCCTCGGCATCAAGACCGTCGCGCCGGAGATGGCCGACGGCGGCACGATCGTCAACACGGCCTCGTACACCGCGGTGACCGGCATGGCGGCCGTGGGGACGTACTCCGCCACCAAGCACGCCATCCTCGGGCTCACCCGGGTCGCCGCCCTGGAGCTGGCGCCCCGCGGCATCCGGGTCAACGCCATGTGTCCCGGCGCCATCGACACGGCGATGTCCAACCCGTCGCTGCTGGACCCGGGAGCGGACGCCGAGGAGGCGTCGAGGGCGCTGGACGGGCTCTACCGCAAGCTCGTGCCGCTCGGCCGGATCGGCAGGCCCGAGGAGGTGGCGCGTCTCGCGCTGTTCCTGACCTCGGAGGACTCCTCGTACATCACCGGGCAGCCGTTCGTGATCGACGGGGGCTGGCTGGCCGGCGTCTCCGTCATCTGACCGACTCATGACCGACTCAGCTGACTGACCGTCAGCTATTGACCATCCGTGCGCCCGGTGCCACAGTCGGCGGCATACCGCCGATCTGACGTGTCGTCAGAAACTACTGGGGACGGTGACCCTCCTTGGAATTCGGGCTCTTTGTACAGGGATACGTGGGCAAGCGTGCCGAGACCGACCCGCTCGCCGAGCACAAGGCACTGATGGAGGAGACCGAGTACGTCATCCAGGCGGACCGGTCCGGCTTCAAGTACGCCTGGGCGTCCGAGCACCACTTCCTGGAGGAGTACTCGCACCTCTCCGCCAACGACGTCTTCCTCGGGTACCTCGCGCACGCGACGGAACGGATCCATCTGGGCTCCGGGATCTTCAATCCGCTCGCGCAGGTCAACCACCCCGTGAAGGTGGCCGAGAAGGTGGCCATGCTCGACCATCTCTCGCGGAACCGCTTCGAGTTCGGGTCGGGCCGCGGTGCCGGCTCGCACGAGATCCTCGGCTTCCTCCCCGGGATCACGGACATGAACTTCACCAAGGAGATCTGGGAAGAGACCATCGCCGAGTTCCCGAAGATGTGGCTCCAGGACGAGTACGTCGGCTTCCAGGGCAAGCACTGGTCACTGCCGCCGCGGAAGGTGCTGCCGAAGCCGTACGGGAAGTCCCACCCCGCGATGTGGTACGCGGCCGGGTCGCCTCCGTCGTACGCCATGGCGGCGAAGAAGGGGCTCGGGGTGCTGGGCTTCAGTGTGCAGAAGGTCGCCGACATGGAGTGGGTGCTGGAGCAGTACAAGACGGCGGTCGTGAACGCCGAGCCCATCGGTGACTTCGTCAACGACAACGTGATGGTGACGACGACGGCGATCTGTGCGCCCACGCACGCCGAGGCGATCGAGACCGCTGTGCGGGGAGGGCTGCACTATCTGCCGTCGCTGGTCTTCCGGTACCACGACACGTTTCCCCGTCCCGAGGGGTTTCCGGTGTGGCCGGAGACGCTGCCCCCGTACACGCCGGAGTTCGTGGAGCTGCTGATCGAGGAGGAGTTGCTGATCTGCGGCGATCCGGACGAGGTGTTCCGGCAGTGCAAGCGCTGGGAGCAGGCGGGGGCCGATCAGTTGAGCTTCGGGTTGCCGGTGGGGGTGCCGAAGGAGGAGACGTTGCGGACGATCCGGTTGATCGGGGAGCACGTGATTCCGAAGATCGATACGGATCCTGTGCACCGGACGTCCCGGTTCCGGCAGGGCGCCTGATCGCCGTGGGGGTGCGGATTCGGTCGCGGGTGCCGGTTGTCTGTGGCTGGTCGCGCAGTTCCCCGCGCCCCTGAAGGGGCGCTGTCCGCACCGGAGTGGAGAAGGGACCCACGTCATGCTCGACCACCTGATCAAAGGCGCGACCGTCGTGGACGGGACGGGCGCGCCCGGGTACACCGCCGATGTCGGCATACGAGACGGCCGCATCGCCGTCATCGGCGTCGTCACCGAAGAGGCTCGCACCACCGAGGACGCCACCGGCCTCGTCCTCGCCCCCGGATTCGTCGACCCCCACACCCACTACGACGCCCAGCTCTTCTGGGATCCGTACGCCACCCCCTCCCTCAACCACGGGGTCACCACCGTCGCCGCCGGGAACTGTGGGTTCACCCTCGCCCCCTTGAATCCGGCCCGTCCGGACGACGCCGACTACACGCGCCGCATGATGTCCAAGGTCGAGGGGATGTCGCTGGTGGCGCTGGAGGAGGGGGCGCCCTGGAGCTGGCGGACCTTCGGAGAGTATCTGGATGCCCTGGAGGGGCGGATCGCCGTCAACGCGGGGTTCATGGTGGGGCACTGTGCGCTGCGGCGGCATGTGATGGGGCCGGAGGCGGTCGGCGGGCAGCCGAGTGCGGAGCAGCTGGCCGAGATCGTGCGGCTGTTGCACGACGCGATGGACGCCGGTGCCTGGGGGTTCTCCACCACCCAGTCGTCGAGCCACTCCGACGGGGACGGCAAGCCGGTGGCCTCCCGGCACGCCAAGCCCGAGGAGCTGCTGGCGATGGCGCGGGCGGTCGGCGAGCACGAGGGGACGCAGATCGAGGCGATCGTCGCGGGGTGTCTGGACCAGTTCAGCGACGCCGAGATCGAGCTGTTCGTGGAGATGAGTGCCGCTGCGGGGCGGCCGCTCAACTGGAACGTGCTGACCATCGACTCGGCCGTTCCGGAGCGGGTGCCGCGGCAGCTGCTCGCGAGTGAGCAGGCCCGCAAGGCGGGCGGGCGGGTGGTGGCCCTCACCATGCCGATCCTCACGCCGATGAACATGTCCCTGGGCACCTTCTGCGCCCTGAACCTCATCCCCGGGTGGGGGCCGGTCCTCGGACTGCCCGTGCCCGAGCGGATCGCCAAGCTGCGCGAGGCGGACGTACAGGCCGAGCTGCTCAGGCACGCCACCGCCAAGGAGGCGGGCGTCTTCCGGCGGCTGACCAACTTCGGGCGGTACGTCATCGGGGACACGTACAGCGAGGCGAACCGTGGGCTGAGCGGGCGGGTCGTGGAGGACATCGCGCGCGAGCGCGGCCAGGAGCCCTTCGAGTGCCTGGTGGAGATCTGCGCCGCCGACGATCTGCGGACCGTCCTGTGGCCCATGCCCACCGACAACGACCCCGCGTCCTGGACCCTGCGCGCCGAGACCTGGCAGCACGAGGACGTGCTGCTGGGCGGCTCGGACGCCGGGGCGCATCTGGACCGGATGTGCGGGGCGCCGTACACGACCCGGTTCCTCGGGGACTGTCTGCGCGGACGGAAGCTGGTCGGGCTGGAGCAGGCCGTGAAGATGCTGACCGACGATCCGGCGCGGCTGTTCGGGCTGCGTGAGCGGGGGAGGGTGGCGGAGGGCTTCCATGCCGACCTGGTGCTGTTCGACCCGGAGCGGATCGATGCCGGTACGGCCACCCTGGTGCACGACCTGCCGGGTGACAGCCCGCGGCTGGACTCCAGGGCGATCGGGGTGCGGGCGGTCTGGGTCAACGGCGTCGAGGCGATCCGGGACGACGTGGTGAGCGGGGCCGTGCCCGGGCGGGTGCTGCGCTCGGGGCGGGACACCAGGACGGTGGCCACCAGGTGAGCGTCCAACGCCCTGGTGGCTCTGGTGGCTCTGGTGGCTCTGGTGGTCCTGATCGGCAGCGGTTGTTCGTGGACGGGGCCTGGGCCGAGCCCGAGGGCGGGTACTACGCCGTCGTCGACCCGGCCTCCGAGGGGACCGTCGGGTGGGCACCGGAGGCCTCGCGGGATCAGGTGCACGCGGCCTGTGCCGCGGCCCGCGAGGCCTTCGGGCCG
Organism: Streptomyces sp. V4I8; assembly: GCF_041261225.1. Taxonomy (GTDB): domain Bacteria; phylum Actinomycetota; class Actinomycetes; order Streptomycetales; family Streptomycetaceae; genus Streptomyces. The sequence continues at coordinate 4,630,942 of NZ_JBGCCN010000001.1, read as the reverse complement.
TGGTCGCGTACGACGCCGGAGGAGCGGGCGGCCGTGCTGGCGCGGGCCGCGGACATCATTCGCGGCCACCTCGTGCCGTACGCCGAACTGGCCCAGGCCGAGACCGGTGCGACCACGGGGACGGCGCGGGGCATGCAGGTCGGGGTCGGGGCGGCCCGATTCCGGCGGTACGCGCGCGTGGAGCCCGCCGAGTGGGCGATCCCGCCGCAGATCAACGAGGCCGGGCCGATGGGGAAGGCCGGCGTGATGGGCGCGCTGGCCGTCCGTCAGCCCGTCGGGGTCGTCACCTGCATCACCTCGTACAACAACCCCTGGGCCAACCCGGCCGGCAAGATCGCCCCCGCACTGGCCATGGGGAACACGGTCGTCGTGAAACCGGCGCCGCAGGATCCGCTGTCCGTCTACCGGATGGCGGAGGCGCTGGAGGCGGCCGGGGTCCCGGCAGGGGTCGTGAACGTCGTCTCGGGCCGGGCGGTGGAGGTCGGCGAGGCGGCCGTCTCCTCCCCGGACGTCGACATGGTGAGCTTCACCGGCTCCACGGCGGTCGGGCAGCGCATCGCCGAGGTGTGCGGGCGGGACATGAAGCGCCAGTTGATGGAGCTCGGCGGGAAGGGCGCGGCGCTCGTCCTCGACGATGCGGACGTCGGGTCGGCGGTGGCCGGGATCGGGACGACGTTCTCCTTCTACAGCGGGCAGATCTGCACGGCGCCCACGCGGGTGCTGGCCCAGCGGGGTGTGTACGACCGGCTCGTCGAGCAACTGGCCGCGTATGCCGGTCGGTTGAAGGTGGGGGACCCCCGCGAGGCGGCCACGGTCGTCGGGCCGGTGATCTCGGCGGAGCACCGGGACCGGGTGGAGTCGTACGTGGAGACGGGCCGGAAAGAAGGCGCGGTGGTCGTGGCGGGCGGTGAACGGCCGCCGTACGAGCGCGGCTTCTACGTCGCCCCCACCCTCCTCGCGGACTGCACCAACGACATGCGGGTCGCCCGGGAGGAGATCTTCGGGCCGGTCGTCTCCGTCATCCCCTTCGACGAGGAGGAAGAGGGCATCGCCCTCGCCAACGACACGGACTACGGCCTGATCGACTACGTCTGGTCCGGTGACGTGGCCCGCGCCTTCCGGGTCGCGCGGCGGCTGCGGGCCGGCGGGGTCGGCGTCAACACCGTCGGCCGCAACATGGAGGCGCCGTTCGGGGGCTTCAAGAAGAGCGGGGTGGGGCGGGACGTCGGGTCGTACGCCCTGCACGCGTACAGCGAGGTGCAGGCGATCGTGTGGCCGGGGTGACGGCTCCCCGGGCGAGACCGGTGCCGTCAGTCCCGTAGGTCCACGCGCACCGTCAGCAGGTTCGTGCCGAGGGCCCTGACGCCCACGCTGTTGACGCGGGGGAGGCCACGCAGGCGGGCGATCGGGTCGTCGTCCGGCAGCAGGTGTGCCGTGCCGGTGTGCCACCGCCCCCTCAGCCGCACCCGTACCCGCGGATCGGCCTTGATGTTGCGGACGTACTGGGACTTGTCACCGAACTCCGAGACCAGCCAGAAGGAGTCACCCACGCGACGGCCGCCCACCGGTGTCTGCCGGGGCTGCCCCGAGACCCGGCCCGTGGTCTCCAGGACCGTCTGGAAGGGGAGCCGGCGGAGCACGGGATTGCCGACGTGGCGCTGGAACGTGGTGGCGGCGCGGAACCTGAGGTCGGCGAGGCGGGACATGTCTGTGGGGCTCCTGTCTCGTGTATCGCGGGTATCTCGTGAGTCTCGTGTATCTCGTGCGGTGTCAGGGCGCGACGGTCGAACTGTTGCTTCAATGGTCCCCGACGCGGCATGACGAGAGCGGGTGGCTGCGGATGCGGGTCGTGACCTGGAACCTGTGGTGGCGCTTCGGGCCCTGGGAGGCCCGGCAGAAGGCGATCCTCACCGAGCTGCGCGAACTGCGCCCCGACATCGTCGGCCTCCAGGAGGTGTGGGCCGACGAGCGCGAGAACCAGGCCGAGTGGCTCGCCGCCGAACTCGGCCTGCACTGGTCCTGGGCCCCCTCACCCGCCCCCGAGCGCTGGCGCCGGCGGATCGGGGACCACACGGTCGACATAGGGAACGCGGTACTGAGCCGTTGGCCGGTGGTGGCGCAACGGACGCTGCGCCTGCCCGCCCCCGCCGACGTCGACGACGGCCGCCTCGCCCTCTACACCCGCCTGGCCGCCCCCGCGTACGACATCCCCTTCGTCACCACCCACCTCACTTCCGCCCTGCACGGCTCGGCCGTGCGCTGCCGCCAGGTCACCGCGCTCGCCGAGTTCGTCGCCGAGAACCGGGGTGACACGCCCTTTCCGACGATCGTCACCGGCGACTTCAACGCCCGGCCGGACTCCGACGAGATCCGCCTCTTCGGCGGCTACCGCACCGCGCCGGTCGCGCCCCGCCAGGTCTTCTTCGACGCCTGGGAGTACGCCGACCCGGACGCCCCCTCCGTCACCTGGGACCGCGCGAACCCGTACGTCCCGGCCGGGCTGGAGCCGGGCGTGCGGATCGACTACATCCACGTCGGACCGCCCGGGACGGGCGGGCTGGGCCAGGTGCGGGGCGTGCGGCGGGCGGGGGACGGGCCGATCGACGGGGTGTGGCCGTCGGACCACGCGGCGGTGGTCGCGGACCTGGCTGACAGGGCTGACGGGGCCAGCCCCTGACGGCTCCTGTCGGCGGCCCTACGAACGCCCCAGGAAGATCGGGTTCGTGAACGCCGCCAACGCACCCGGCAGCGGCCCCACCGCCGTCTCGTGCCGCAACTCCGCCCGTACATAGGCCGCGTACGAGGGCGTCGTGCGCCACTCCACGACCCCCGAACCCGCCACCGGCAGCGGCGGGCTGGTGAACAGTACGCCCTGGTCGGTCACGAAGCGGACCGTGCAGCGGGGGGCGCCCGACGCCTCCAGGCGGACCGTGACCGGGGTGTTCCGGTCGACCTCCAGGCGCTCGCCGATGCCGGCGTGTTCGCCCTTGGCGCCGGACACGCCGAAGGTCAGGGAGACGTTCTTCGACTCGGCCACGTACGACCGCCCCGCCTTGATGCCTTCCTGGATCGCCTCCCGGGTCAGGTCGTCCGCCAGGACCACCGTCTGCGGGCTGCCGACCGGGTCGGGGTCGCGGTGGGCGTCGCTGTTGCCCATGGCCGGGATCCAGTCACGGCCCTCCCGCACCGAGGCCACCAGCATGCTGTCCCAGTCCGCCAGGGTCACTTCGTCGTCCGGCGTGTAGGGCCCGTTCCACACCTCGACCGCGTCCGCCTCGCCGAAGCCGAACTTCCAGTTGCAGCCGACGCAGGTGGCGTGCGGGTGGGCGGGGACGACGAGGCCGCCGGACTTGCGGATCTGGCGGGCGAAACGGCCGAAGCGGTTGTCCCGGGCGCGGTAGCGCCAGTCGACGAAGGTGCCGGGGTCGGTGCCGAGCGCCACCACGTGACCGTTGCGTGTCGTGACCTCCTCGCCCAGCATGATCAGGAGGTCGTCCCCGGCCTCGGACGCCCAGTGCGCGTGCGCGGAGTGCGTGTTGTGCTCCGAGCTGTTGATGAAGTCCAGGCCCGCGGCACGGGCGAGTGCCGCGATCTCGGCGGGTGTACGGCGGCCGTCGGAGAACCAGGAGTGCAGGTGGCAGTCGCCCCGGTACCAGGCCCGGCCCCGGCCCCTCGCCCGGTCCGGCGGGTACGTCGGCTCGACCACCTCACCGGGCTCGCCGTAGGTCAGCGTGATGGTGAGCTCGTACGGCAGTCCCTGCGGCGCCACCGTGTAGGGGCCGAGGGCGATGGACCAGGTGCCCTCCCGGACCGGGCCAGGGAGGTACCCCGGCGTCGCCTCGTCCGCACGTATGAAGAACTCCGTGCGCGCCCCGCCCGACCAGCCCCGGAAGCCACGGCCGCCGAGTTCCGTGCCGCGCCAGTCGAACATGCCGATGTCGAGGGCGTTGCCCGGGGTGCCGGCCGGGACGGACGGCTTCTCGTAGGTGTAGGAGACCTTGATCTCCCGTACGCCGGACGGCACTTCGACCGGTACGTAGACGAAGTCGGGGGACCCGGGCGGCAGGGTCCCCCGCACGGTACGGGTCTCCGCGTCATGGGTGTCGTCGGCGCCTCTGGCGAAGGTCACGCTTCCCAACGTAAGCGCGGCGGCGGCGCCCGTCACGAACAGTGCGCGTCTGCCAAGGCCCGCGTCGCCCGCGTGGTGGTCCTCGCACATGCTGCTGCTCCCCAGGTCGTCGTGAAGGACATGGCGTGGGTGGTGCAGTGGTGGTGCGTGCAACTCTCGTATTCAGCCGTGAACTGCCGTACAAGGGAAGGGAATCGGCAGCCAATCGGCAGTCGAGCGGCAGTCGATCCGTACGGTGCCGACCCGTACCGCCGACACCCACACTGTGCCGACCGGTCGGTATGGACATCGGGGCGGTCGCGCGGTACAGATGCAGTCATGCGCATCTCCGTCACGATCTTCCTCACCGACGAGACCATCACCCCGATCCGGCTCGCCCGTGAGCTGGAGCAGCGCGGGTTCGCCGGGCTGTACCTCCCCGAGCACACCCACATCCCGGTCGAGCGGGCCACGCCGTACCCGGCCGGCGGTGACCTCCCGCCCGAGTACGGCCGTACCCTCGACCCCTTCGTCACCCTCGGCCAGGCCGCCGCCGTCACCGAACGGCTCGGTCTCGGCACCGGCATCACGCTGGTCGCCCAGCACGACCCGATCGACCTGGCCAAGCAGATCGCGACCCTGGACCACCTGTCCGGCGGGCGTTTCACCCTCGGCCTCGGCTTCGGCTGGAACGTGGAGGAGGCCGCCGACCACGGCGTCGAGTGGGCCACACGCCGCGAACTCGTCCGGGACCGGATGGCCCTGATGCGGGCCCTGTGGACGGACGAACCCACCGCCCACGAGGGCGAGTTCGGGTCGGTGCGGGCCAGCTTCGCCCACCCCAAGCCCGTGCAGAAGCCGCGCGGACCGAAGGTCAACGGCCCGCGCACCCTCATCGGCGGAGCCGCCGGGCCGAAGCTCTTCGCGCACATCAGCGAGTACGCCGACGGGTGGCTGCCGATCGGTGGGCGCGGATTGTCCGAAACCTTGCCTGTGCTGCGGGCTGCCTGGGCCGACGCGGGTCGCGATCTGGAGGCGCTGCAGGTGGTGCCGTACGCCGTGTACCCCAGCGCGGGGAAGCTCGCGCACTATGCCGGGTTGGGCATCGAGGAGGTCGTGGTGCAGCTGCCTCCGGCGGGGGAGGCGGAGGTTTTGCGGGTGTTGGACGAGTATGCCGAGTACCTCTAGCGGGGCGGGCGGGCAGCCCGCCCAGGGGCGCGGGGCCGTATCGAAATGCGGCTCCGCCGCGGGGCGCGACCAGCCCCGACGAACCCGCACCCGGCAACGAATCGCACCACCCGGGACCGCCCCCGACCCCCCGGACCTCGAACGTATGCTCAAGGAATGACGACTCCCGCGTCCTCTGGAACCGGCCCCACCGAGAACTCCATGCGTCGCGCCCTCAAACGCGCCCGGGACGGCGTCGCCCTCGACGTCTCCGAGGCGGCCGTACTCCTCCAGGCCCGCGGCGAGGCCCTCGACGACCTCGTCGCGTCCGCCGGCCGGGTGCGGGACGCGGGCCTGGAGGCGGCCGGCCGCCCCGGTGTCATCACGTACTCGAAGAGCGTCTTCATCCCCCTCACCCGGCTGTGCCGGGACAAATGCCACTACTGCACCTTCGTCACCGTCCCCGGCAAGCTGCGCCGCGCCGGGCACGGGATGTTCATGTCGCCGGACGAGGTCCTCGACATCGCCCGCAAGGGCGCGGCCCTCGGCTGCAAGGAAGCCCTCATCACCCTCGGCGACAAGCCGGAGGACCGCTGGCCCGAGGCCCGCGAGTGGCTCGACGCGCACGGGTACGACGACACCATCGCCTACGTCCGTGCCATCTCCATCCGCATCCTGGAGGAGACGGGCCTGCTGCCCCACCTCAACCCGGGCGTCATGACCTGGACCGACTTCCAGCGGCTCAAGCCCGTCGCCCCGTCGATGGGCATGATGCTGGAGACGACCGCCACCCGCCTGTGGTCCGAGCCCGGCGGCCCGCACCACGGCTCCCCGGACAAGGAACCCGCCGTACGACTGCGGGTGCTGGAGGACGCCGGCCGCTCCTCCGTCCCCTTCACCTCCGGGATCCTCATCGGCATCGGCGAGACGCACGAGGAGCGGGCCGAGTCCCTCTTCGCGCTCCGCAAGATCTCCCGGGCCTACCACGGCATCCAGGAACTGATCATCCAGAACTTCCGCGCCAAGCCGGACACCGCGATGCGCGGCATGCCGGACGCGGAACTCGACGAACTCGTCGCCACCGTGGCGGTCGCCCGGCACATCATGGGGCCGAGCGCCTGCCTCCAGGCCCCGCCCAACCTGGTCGACAGCGAGTACGAGCGCCTCATCCGGGCCGGCATCGACGACTGGGGCGGGGTCTCCCCGCTGACCATCGACCATGTGAACCCCGAGCGCCCCTGGCCGCAGATCGAGGAACTGGCCGAGCGGTCGAAGACGGCCGGCTTCGAGATGCGCGAACGGCTGTGCGTCTACCCCGAGTTCGTGCAGCGCGGTGAGCCCTGGCTGGACCCGCGGCTGCTCCCGCACGTACGGGCGCTCGCCGACCCGGAGACGGGCCTCGCGCGTCCGGACGCCGTCGTCGAGGGGCATCCGTGGCAGGAGCCCGAGGAGGCCTTCGTCGCCTCCGGCCGTACGGATCTGCACTCCGCCATCGACACCGAGGGCCGTACGTCCGACCGCCGCGACGACTTCGACGAGGTGTACGGCGACTGGGGCGCCCTGCGGGAGGCCGCCGCGCCCGGGATGGCGCCGGAACGCATCGACACCGACGTCCGTCAGGCACTGCGGGTCGCCGCCGACGACCCCACCCGGCTGACCGACGACGAGGCGCTGGCGCTGCTGCACGCGGACGGCCCGGCGCTGGACGCGCTCACCCGTATCGCCGACGACGTCCGCAAGTCGGTGGTCGGCGACGACGTCACGTACATCGTCACGCGGAACATCAACTTCACCAACGTCTGCTACACCGGCTGCCGCTTCTGCGCCTTCGCGCAGCGCAGGACGGACGCCGACGCCTACACGCTCTCCCTGGACCAGGTCGCCGACCGCGCCCAGCAGGCCTGGGACGTGGGCGCGGTGGAGGTCTGCATGCAGGGCGGCATCCACCCTGACCTGCCGGGAACGGCGTACTTCGACATCGCCCGGGCCGTGAAGTCCCGCGTGCCCGGCATGCACGTCCACGCCTTCTCCCCGATGGAGGTCGTCAACGGCGCCACCCGCACCGGCATGTCCATCCGCGAGTGGCTCACGGCCGCGAAGGAAGCCGGCCTGGACTCCATCCCCGGTACCGCCGCCGAGATCCTCGACGACGAGGTCCGCTGGGTCCTGACCAAGGGCAAGCTGCCGACGGGGACCTGGATCGAGGTGATCACCACCGCGCACGAGCTCGGTATCCGCTCCTCGTCCACGATGATGTACGGCCACGTCGACCAGCCCCGCCACTGGCTCGGCCATCTGCGTACCCTGGCCGGCATCCAGCAGCGCACGGGCGGCTTCACCGAGTTCGTGACGCTGCCGTTCATCCACACCAACGCCCCGGTGTACCTGGCGGGCATCGCACGCCCCGGCCCGACGATCCGCGACAACAGGGCGGTCACGGCGATGGCCCGTCTCCTCCTGCACCCGCACATCCCCAACATCCAGACCAGCTGGGTGAAGCTGGGCACGGAGGGCGCGGCCGAAATGCTCCGCTCCGGGGCCAACGACCTCGGCGGCACCCTGATGGAGGAGACGATCTCGCGGATGGCGGGTTCGTCGTACGGCTCCTACAAGTCGGTACGCGACCTGGTTGCCGTCGCCGACGCGGCAGGGCGTCCGGCGAAGCCCCGCACGACCCTGTACGGCGAGATGCCGGCGGAACGGCAGCGGGCCGCGACGGCCTCGGACGGGCATCTGCCGGAGCTGCTGCCGGTGCTGGACTGAGCAGGAGCGTGCCGCGGGGGTCGGTACGATGATCCGACCCCCGCTGGAGGGGTTCCGTAGCTTGTGCAGCTGAGGAGATGCGTGCCGTGCCTGCTCCCAAGGTCTGGGTGACCGGTCTGACGGTGGGAGCGATAGCCGCCGTCACCGTCCTCGCCGTGCAGGCCGACAAGGGGCCGCACCCGACGGCCACGGCGGCCCGCCCGAGCGCGTCGGCGTCACCGGGCGCGAGCCCCGCCCCGTCGAAGTCCGCCGGACCCGTCGCCGTTCCGGACGGATCGGGCACGGGACGCCGGATCGTGTACTCCCTCGGCCAGAAGCGGGTCTGGCTCGTCGACGCGAGCGACGCCGGCCGCCGTACCTTCACCGTCTGGCCGGGCACGGTGAGCCCGGACATCGGCACCTACGCGGTGTCGCTGCGCACCATGGCCACCACGGGCTCGGACGGTGTGCAGATCGAGAACATCGTCTACTTCGCCGCGAAGTCCGGCATCTCCATCGCCTTCTCCAACGCCGTCGACGGCTCCTCGCCCCCGCCCGCCGCGGGCAAGCAGACCGGCGGGGTCCGGATGCGCGCGGCCGACGGGGCGGCGCTGTGGACGTTCGGGGAGACGGGCACGACGGTGGTCGTGGTCAATTGATCTCCTCCGCCCCGTGAACGGGGCGGAATCCCTTCTCAGGCCGCGTGCGGCTGAGTGGGTGGTTGACGCTTCACAGCCTGCCCTACACCCCCGCGTGAACGCGGGGGCACTGGCCAAGATCACCGGTAGGCGCCCGCCTTCTGCATCCTTCGATGTACGGCAGGTTCGGCTTCGCTGATGACGATTCGGGGCGCTGCCGCCGTGACGATGAACGCATGACGCACACGGACGCGCGAGTGACCCGGACACCGCAGGCCGCCCCCACCGGACGACGGCTTCCCCTCCTCGACGTACTGCGCGGGGCGGCCATCCTGGGCACGCTCATGACGAACGTATGGATCTTCACCGGGCCGGGCGCGGAGTGGGGTGCCCTGGAGGCCGGGACGGACACGGGAGCCGTCGAAGCCGCCTTCAGCGTGCTGGCGAACGGCAAGTTCCTGTCGCTGCTGACGATCCTGTTCGGCGTCGGACTGGCCATCCAGTACGCCTCGGCGCAGCGGCGCGGGCAGCCGTGGCCGGGGCGCTACCGGTGGCGGGCGCTGTTCCTGTTCGCCGAGGGCACCGTGCACTTCGTGCTGGTCTTCGCCTGGGACGTACTGATGGGATACGCCGTCACCGCCCTGCTCGTCGCCCGGCTGCTGACCCGCTCGGAACGGGCGCAGCGACGGGTGATGTGGTGGGCGGCGGGCATCCATCTGACGGTGATGGGCCTGCTGACGGCGGCCCTGGCGACGGCCGACGGCGATGACAGCGGCGGTGTCTCCGGGGAGGTCGTCGACCTGTACGCCCACGGCAGCTACCTGGACCAGATCGCCTTCCGCCTGGAGAACGCGGCAGCGCTCCGCATGGAACCGGTCCTGACCTTCTTCCTTCTCCTCTTCCTCTTCCTCCTCGGCGTACGGCTGTTCCGGGCCGGGGCCTTCGGCGCGGACGAGACGGGACGCCGGCTGCGCTCCCGCCTGCTGGCGTGGGGGCTGGGCCTCGGCCTGCCGCTCAACATCGCCGTGACCCTGGCGGGCCAGGACTTCTTCCTCCTGGCCCGCTACGGCACCGCCCCGCTGCTGGCCGTCGGGTACATCGGGCTGATCGGCGCGGTGGTGGACCGGGTACGGCGGCCCGGCCCCCTGATGACGGGGCTGACGTCGGTGGGACGTACAGCCCTCTCCGGCTACGTCCTGCAGAACGTGCTGTGCGTGCTCGTCTCGTACGGCATCGGCCTGGGCCTGGCGGAGCGACTCGGCGACACGGGTCCCTGGTGGGTGGTCGGCCTGTGGGTCACGGTCTGCGCGATCCTCATGGCGGGCTCCACCCTCTGGCTGCGGCGCTTTTCGGCAGGGCCCCTGGAGTCGATCCAGAAATGGGCCCTGCGCCACTGAAACGGTGTCAGCTGTCGCTCGGCAGGTGGTTGACGATCAGCACGACGCCGCTGAACAGGAACACCCGGGTCGCGGCGTCCAGTCCGTTCCAGTCCCCCGACTGCCACATGGAGAACCACTCACCGCCGATGGCGATGAACCCGGCACCGAAGAGGAGCATCAGCATCAGCAGGCCGTAGGTCGAGAAGCGCCGGGCACGGGCCTGGTCGCGCCGGGCCCACAGCCACGTCCCGTATATCAGCACGAGCGCGGCGACGGTCTCCCAGGCGATGATCGCGACGTACGCCGCGTCCTGAAGTCCCTTGCTGGTGACGGCTCTCCACATCAGGTCCTCGTCCTTGAACGTCGTATCCATGGCCAGGACGTGCTGCACGAACTGCTGGTTGGTGCCGAAGTCGGTGATGTTGCCGAAGGCGACGAGGGCGATGTAGAGGGCGGCCGTCCCGGTGAGGAGGGTGGCGGCGAGGTGGAGTGCGGTGCGTGGGGGTGTGGTTGACATGGTGGTCATCTTCCCCGGGGGACGGGTCCGTCCCATAGGCATTGAGCCAGAATGACGGTGCAGGAGCCGACAGAGAGGACCTACGCGTGGTGCGGGCGCGGCCGTCGATGCAGCAGTTGATCGCCCAGCGGCAACGAGCCGGATTCGTCGGCCGGGGCGCCGAACGGGCGGCGTTCCGCGCCAACTTCGACACTCCACCGGAGGACGAGCGGCACCGGTTCCTCTTCCATGTGCACGGCAACGCGGGCGTCGGAAAGACCTTCCTGCTGCGCGAGCTGGAGCAAGTGGCCCGGGAACGCGGGGCGTTGACGGCGTATGTCGACGACGGTGTGGGGAGTCTGCCGGAGGCGATGGAGGCGATCAGCCGGCAGTTCGCCGCGCAGGGACGGCGCTTCAAGGAGCTGGACCGGCTGCTGGCCACCTACCGGGAGCGCAGGCACGAGGCGGAGCAGGCCGCCGTGGTCGCCGAGCTGCCCGCCGAGCCGGAGGGGCCTTCGGCGAGCAGTACGACGATGGTGCGGGCGGGGGTGGTGGCCCTGGGGCTGGTGCCGGGAATCGGAGCCTTCGCGGGCGCCCTGGACACCGGCCAACTCGCGCAGGCCACCGACCGGTTGAGGGCCGACGTCGGCGCACGGTTCCGCAGCCACGAGGACGCGCGGCTGGTCCTCGCCCCCGAGGACGCGCTCACCCCGGTGCTGCTTGACGAACTCTCCCAGGCCGCGTCCGCCGCACCGTGGATCGTCCTGTTCCTCGACACGTACGAACGGACCGGCCGCTTCCTCGACGGCTGGCTGCACCGCGTGATGACCACCGACCGGTACGGTGCGCTGCCCGCCACGACCGTGGTGGTGACGGCGGGGCAGCTCCCCTTCGACACCGCCCGCTGGGGCGGCTTCGGCGACTTCATGACCGACCTGCCGCTGGGGCCGTTCACCGAGCCGGAGGCGCGGGACCTGCTCGCGGGCCGGGGAGTGGTGGCCGAGCCGGTCGTCAGGGAGGTGCTGCGCCTCACCGCCGGACTGCCGGTGCTCGTGTCGACGCTCGCGGAGAGCCGCCCCACCGATCCGGCCGACGTGGGGGACCCGAGTGCCACGGCCGTGGAGCGGTTCCTGAAGTGGGAGGCGGATCCGGTACGGCGGTCGGTCGCGCTGGCGTGCGCGCTGCCGCGACGGCTGGACGCGGACGTGTTCCGGGCGGTCGTGGACCGTCCGGACAACGAACTCGACGTGCTGTACGCGTGGTTGCGGGAGCTGCCGTTCGTCGGCGAGCGCAGCGGCCGGGTCGGCTACCACGACGTCGTACGGGCACCCATGCTGCGGTTGCAGCGCCATGAGTCACCCAGGAGCTGGGCGGCCCGGCAGCAGGCGTTGGCCTCGGTGTTCGGCCAGTGGCGCACCGAGGCGGAGAGGGGCCGGGACAGGGAGGAGCGGTGGGCCGACGAAGGGTGGCGCGAGCTTCGGCTGGCCGAGCTGTACCACCTGCTGTGCGCGGGGGTGTCGGCGGCGCTGTCGAGCGTGCTGGGGGACGTCGTCGACGCCTGCGAACAGGGCGCGTCCGTAGCGGGCCGGTGGGCGAGGGTCCTGGTCGAGGCGGGGCGGGACACCGAGACGCGGGCGGTGGCCGACTGGGGGCGGCAGCTGACGGAGGCGCTCGGTGGCGGCGGGACGGCCGCCGCCCTGGAACTGCTGTTGCGGCGCACGGGGTTCGGGGTGGACGTCGAGACGGTCTTCAACGGGCCGGTCTTCAACGGGCCGGTGTTCAACGGAGATGCCGCCGCGGCGCAATTCGTGTGGCGCACGACCCCCGACGAGCAGCCGGAAGGGTTGCCGCGAGGGCTGCCGCAGCCGGTGCCGGTACCGGCGCCGTCGCAGCCGCGGACGCCCCCCGCCGGGTCGGGGCTGCCGCGGCGCCGGGACGTGGGCGAGGACAGGCCCGCCGACCACGGCTGGAGCGTCACTCTGGACCCCGCCGTGGCGGCCCGCGCCTACCGCACCCGCGCCCTGGCCCACGACCTCGCGGGTGACCAGCTCGCCGCCGTGGCCGACCTGGACCGGGCTCTCGAACTGACCCCCGACGACCCCCGCGGTCTCGCCCTGCGCGGTGAGTACCACCGCGTCCTGGAGCGCTACGACGAGGCGATCCGCGATCTGGACCGGGCGCTCGGCCTCAACCCCGCCGACGCCTTCGCCGCGGCCTCCCGAGGCGCCACCCGCCTCAGCCGCCACCAGTTCGACGAGGCGCTCGCCGACCTCGACCGCGCGGTGGAGCTCAAGCCGGACTACCCCTGGGCGCTGGTCCGCCGGGCCCGTGTACACCGCGCCCACGGCGACCCCGACCGTCAACTGGCCGACCTGGACCGGGCTGTGGCCGCGGACCCCGACTGGGCCTGGGTGCGCTGTGAGCGCGGTGACGCCCTGCGCGGCGCCGGCCGCGACGCGGAGGCCCTCGCCGACTACGACCACGCGCTCGCCCTGGAGCCCGGCTACGACTCCGCCCGCGCGAGCCGGGGCGCCTCACTGGCCAACCTCGGGCGGCACGAGGAGGCCCTCGCCGAGCTGGACCAGGTCCTGGAGCGGAGGCCGTCGTACACCTGGGCCATGGATCAGCGGGCCGCGGTGCTGCGCAGGCTGGAGGGCGACACGGGGCGCTGAGCCCCGCCGCGAACCGGCTACTCCCGCACGCAGCGCACGAACAGATGGGGCTCGGACCCGGCCCCGGGGTGGTCAGGTGTGAACAGCGTGTTCTCCGCGGACAGCACCGTCAGTCCCGCCGCGCCGACCATGTCGGTGAAGCCCTCGGCCGCGAAGCTGGTCGCCCGCACGCGCTGCCCCATGAAGACGACCTCGACGTCCTCCACGTCCGCCGGCACGGTCGCGAGCGCCATGCTGCCCCCCGGTCGCAGCGCCCGTGCCAGCCGTCCCACGACGGCCTCCTGCACGGCGCGGGACATCTGCAGCAGGGAGAAGTACACGCAGACCGCGTCGAACGCGCCGTCCTCCAACGGGACTTCGCGGATGTCGGCATGCCGGAACGTGGCGTCGGGCACCTGCCGGGTGGCGAGGTCCACCATGACGGGCGATACGTCGACCCCCAGCACGTCGTGGCCCACCGCGGCGAGTGTCGCGGCCGTGGGCCGCCCCGTCCCGCTGCCGACGTCCAGGACCCGGCTGCCCGGTCCGAGCCGCCCGACCAGCCACGCCAACGACGCCCGGTGCGCCTCGGAGTGCGAGAACGCCTTCTCGTACGCCGGCCCCAGCACGTCGAAGACGGCCGCCGCCTGCCGAGCCTGATCCCTCATGTCTCTTCTCCCGTCCAGATCCTGGAGCTGCGCTGTGGAATCACTGTGATGAAAGCTGGCCACTCGGGTCCACTTCGGGCACACCTCGCATACGGATCCGCCCCCTGAACCGACCGTCTCCGGTCGATTACAGTGACGAACGGTCGTGCGACGGACGCTGTCACGGGGAGGTCTTGATGGGTGCGACACTCGGCGCCGTCTGGGGCCGTACCGAGCAGCAGGACTTCCGCAGCCGGGTGCGCGGCACCCTGCTCGGCGTGGCCGTCGGGGACGCCCTCGGGGCGCCCGTCGACGGGCTCGGCCTGGAGGAGATCAAAGAGCAGTACGGCGCGGAGGGCCTCGCCGACCTGGGGTTCGGGTACGGGCGGCGCGGGGCCGTGAGCCATCTCACGCAGCTGACCCTGTTCTCCGTGGACGGACTGATAAGAGCCCAGGTCAGACGGGACACCGGCGCCTGGCATCCGCCCACCGATCTGCACCGGGCGTATCTGCGCTGGGCCGCCACCCAGCGGGACTGGGGTCCCGACGAGCGCCGTAAGGACGATGGGTGGCTGGCGCGTGAGGAGTGGCTGTACGCCCGTCGGGACGCGACCCGCGCGCTCCTGCTCGGCCTCGGCGACGAGACCATGGGCACGCTGGAGTCGCCCAAGAACCCGGCCGAGCTCGGGCCGGAGGCCGTGGCCCGGTCCGCGCCCTTCGGGCTGCTCGTCGGCTGGGAGCCGCAGCTGGTCGTCCAGCTCGCGGTGGAGTGCGCCACGCAGACCCACGGCCACCCGATCGCCTATCTGTCCGCGGGCGCGTACGCCGTCATCGTGCACGGGCTGGCCTGCGGGGAGAGCCTCGACGGTGCCGTCCAGCGGGCGCTCGCGCTGCTCGCCCTGCGGCCCGGTCACGAGCCGGTCTCGGACGCGTTGCAGCACGCGCTGGGCGCCGTACGGCAGGGCATGCCCACCCCGGCGCGGGTCGAGGAACTCGCGGCGGACGGTTCCGCCGACGGGCTGCTCGCGGCCGCCGTGTACTGCGCCCTGGTCGGCGAGGACGTCCGCCACGGCCTGTGCCTCGCCGTGAACCACGACGGCCCCTCCGCCGCCGCGGCCTCCCTCACCGGCGGCCTCCTGGGCGCCCTGCACGGCGAAACGGCCCTGCCCCCGGCCTGGCTGGCCGAACTGGAGGGCCGCCCCACGATCCTCGAACTCGCCGACGACTTCGCCATGGAGATGACCCAGGCCCCGGCACTGCATGGGCCTGCTGGAGCGGCGCCGGGTTGGCTGGCCCGGTATCCGCGGGGCTGAGCGGAGAGGCGAGCGCCGGTGTCGAGGCGCGGGTGGCGAGTCGGCCCCGGCCCGGCCGCCGACGATCTGAGCCCTGAGCCCTGAGCTCTCAGTCCGGAGCCCTGAGCTCTCAGTCCGGAGCCCTGAGCTCTCAGTCCGGAGCCCTGAGCCCTGAGCCCGGAGGCCCAGGGCGGCCCGGGAGGGGCGGGCTCAGTCCTTCCCGCGGGTACCCACTGCGTCCTCCACTGGCCCCGCCGGCGTCGGCACCGCGGCCGCCGCGGCCCCGTCGTCGTCGGTGTTGATCTTCTCGACGATCGCGAGCCGCTCCGGGGTGTCCTCCGGCTTCACGAAGCCGATGAGGATGTACAGGACCAGTGAGACCGCCAGCGGGATGGAGACCTGGTACTGGAGCGGCACCCCGCCCTCGATCTGCCAGCTGATCGGGTAGTTGACCAGCCAGAAGGCGAGCAGGCCCATCGACCAGCTGGTGAGCGCGGCCGTCGGGCCGGAGCGGCGGAACGGCCGCAGCAGGCCCAGCATCATCGGGATCGCCATCGGGCCCATCAGACCGGCGACCCACCTGATCACGACCGTGATGATGTCCTTGAAGGTGGGGGAGTTGACCTGCGTCGCCGCCGCCATGGACAGCCCGAGGAAGACCACGGTCGTGATCCGGGCGACCCGCAGCCCCTGCCCCTCGGTCCACGTCCGCGCCCGGCGCCAGATCACCGGCGCGCAGTCCCGGGTGAAGACGGCGGCGATGGCGTTGGCGTCGGAGGAGCACATGGCCATGGTGTGCGAGAAGAAGCCGACGATGACGAGGCCCAGCAGGCCGTGCGGCAGCAGCTGTTCGGTCATCAGGCCGTAGGAGTCGGAGCCGTCCGTCTTCTGCGACTCGACGAGCAGCGGGGACATCCACATGGGGAAGAAGAGGACCACCGGCCAGACCAGCCACAGGAGCGCCGACAGCCGCGCGGAGCGCTCGGCCTCGTACGGGGTGGCCGTGGCCATGTACCGCTGGGCCTGGTTGAGCATGCCGCCGTTGTACTCGAAGAGCTTGATGAAGAGGAAGGCGAGCAGGAAGACGGTGCCGTACGGCCCGACCAGCGGCTCACCGTGGCCCTGCAGCTCCGGCCGGTCCCAGGCGTCGAGGAAGCCGATGCCCTTGTCGTTCAGCTCCATGACGACCGCGATGAACATCGCGACGCCGGCGAGCAACTGGATGACGAACTGGCCGAGTTCGGTCAGCGCGTCCGCCCACAGCCCGCCGATCGTGCAGTAGACGGCGGTGATGCCGCCGGTGATGAGGATGCCCTGGTTGAGCGACACACCCGTGAACACGGACAGCAGCGTCGCGATCGCGGCCCACTTCGCGCCCACGTCCACGATCTTCAGCAGCATGCCGGACCAGGCCAGCGCCTGCTGGGTCTTCAGGTCGTAGCGGTTCTTCAGATACTCCAGCGGGGAGGCCACATGGAGCCGTGAGCGCAGCCGGTTGATGCGCGGCGCGAACAGCTTCGACCCGATGGCGATGCCGAGGGCGATGGGGAAGGACCACGTCACGAAGGACGTCACACCGTAGGTGTAGGCGATGCCCGCGTAGCCGGTGAACATCACCGCGCTGTAGCCGGACATGTGATGCGAGATCCCCGACAGCCACCACGGCATCTTGCCGCCCGCCGTGAAGAAGTCGCTGACGTTGTCCACCCGTTTGTGCGACCAGACGCCGATCGCCACCATCACGCCGAAGTAGCCGATGAGCACGGCCCAGTCGAGACCGTTCATGTGCGCCCTCCCAGGGTTCAGCCCGGCGCTCATCCTGGGTGCTGCCGCGTGAACACGACAAGTGAGCGTAAGGTCAAAGGGAGGTAAAAGTGTTCGTCATGAGGGTCTGTGTTCATCCATGTGAACTCACCGCATCAGCTCCCCCGCGTTGACCAGCAACGACTGTCCCGTGAGGGAGCGTGCCCTGTCCGACGTCAGGAACACCACCGCGTCCGCCACATCCCCGTCCGTGGCGAGATCGGGCAGTGCCATCCGCCCGGTCAGCCGTTTCAGTACGTCGGCCTCGGGCACGCCCTCCGTCTGCGCCGTGAACTGGACGTACGCCCGCACCGGAGGCCCCCACATCCAGCCCGGCAGCACGGTGTTCACCCGGATCCGGTACGGACCCAACTCCCGGGCCAGCGAGTACATCGCGCTCGTCAGCGCCCCCTTCGACGCCGCGTACGCCGCCTGCCGCACCTGCGAAGGGGCGGCGACCGAGGACTGCGTCCCGATGAAGACGACCGAGCCCCCACGCTCCTTCAAGGCCGGCAGACAGGCCCGTGTCATCCGCAGCGACCCCAGCAGGTTCACGTCGATCACCGACTGCCACGTCGTGAAGTCAGCGTCCTCCAGGCCGCCGAAGTAACTGTCCCGGGCGGCCACATGGACGACCGCGTCGATCCGCCCGAACCGCTCCCGCGCGAGCGCCGCCAGTGCCTCGCACTGCGCCTCGTCGGTGATGTCGGTCGCCCGGTACGCCGTCTGTGCCCCGTCCGGATCGATCTCGCCCGCGCTCTTGGCGAGGTTGGCCTCCGTGCGCGCCCCGAGGACCGCGTTCCCCCCGTCGCGCACCACCGTGGCGGCGATCTGGTGACCGAGCCCGGCGCCGACTCCCGAGACGACGACGGTCTTGCCGGTGAGCAGTGACATCGGGACCTCCCGGACTCCGGCTACCTGATCTGACGGTGCGTCAGAATAGGGGTGTCCGAAGCAGGAAGGAAGGTCGCGTGGGCGGGAGCGCGTCATCGGCGCTCCCTCTGGCTATCTGACGCATCGTCATCTAAACCGGACTCATGGCAGACGACACGACGCACGCAGCTGACACCCGCGGCCACCCGTATGCGGAACTGGCCGCCGTCGGCCCCTACGGAGCCGACCTCGGGCATGCGCTCATCACCATGGTCGAGCCGCACCCCGGCCGGGAGCGCGAGTACAACCGCTGGTACGAGGACGACCACTACATCGCCGGCGCGATGGCGATGCCCTGGATGTACGCCGGACGCCGCTGGGTCGCCACACGGGACCTGCAGCTTCTGCGCTACCCCCGGGCCTCCACCGTCGCGCGGCCGGTGACGGCAGGGTGCTACATATCCGTCTACTGGATGACCGCCGGCCGCTACGACGACCACATGCGGTGGACCGTCGGCATCAACAAGCGCCTCAACCGGGACCACCGGGTCTTCCAGGACCGCACGCACATCTTCACGGCCTTCCAGGACCACGCGGCGACCGTCTACCGCGACGGCGACCACGGCCCGCGTGACATCCACGCCCTCGACCACCCCTACGCCGGGCTCGTCGTCCAGGTCGTCGAGGCCGACTCCCCGGGCGGGCGCGGGGACCTGCTCGCGTGGCTGCGCGAGGACCACCTTCCGAAACGGCTGGCGGGGTCGCCCGCGGCCATGGTGACCGTCTTCACTCCGACGCCGCTGCCCTCGGACCGGATGAGCTACGTCAAGCCGGTCGAGGGGGTCGGGACCCGGCTGACCCTGCTGTGGTTCCTCCAGCACGATCCCCGCACCCACTGGCGGGAGCACTTCGCGGACCTGGACACGGCAGTGGCGGCTTCGGGGCTGGGGGACGTGCGGTTCGTCGCGCCGTTCATACCCACGGTGCCCGGGACCGATCGCTACGTGGACGAGCTGCGGTGAGCCCTCCGCCGGCATCGGGATCACGGTCGTGAACTGCCCCCGGAACCGGGTGCGCACCCGAAGCGGCGGCCCCTCTTGCGGCTGAGCGTTTTCTGTGGAATTCCCCCGTCTCTGCATGTGGACAAGATGTAGTACCCATGGGTCAGATGTGTAAGGCTGAGCGGTGGTTCACGTGGGGAGAACTGAGCAGCGGGGGTGTTTCAAGTGCTGACGTCACGTGCTGAGAAACTGCGATTTCGGGTGCTGGGACCACTGGAAATCTGGGCCGGCGGTAAACGCCTGCAGCTTACGGCCCCACGGCTTCAGATCACGCTGGGAACGTTATTACTGAAGCCCGACCGTGCTGTTTCCGTCGACGAGTTGGCGCAGAGTCTCTGGGAGGGACAACTTCCGGCCGATCCCGCGAACCAGATCGCCGTCTGCATCTCCAAGCTGCGCGCGCGGTTCCAGCGGACGCGCACAGTGGGCGACCTGATCCTGACCGAGTCGCCCGGTTACCTTCTGACCACGCAGGAGGTCGAGCTCGACACCCGGCGCGTGCAGGCCCTCAAGGCGGAGGCCGACGAGTTGTCGATCGCCGGGGACCATGCCGAGGCGGTCTCCTGCCTCGACCGGGCGCTCGCGCAGTGGCGCGGTCCGCTGCTCGCGGGCCTCACCCGGCAGGCCTGGCACGCCGAGGCCCGGGTATGGGCGGAGACGCAGGTGGCGCTGCAGGTCAGGAAGGCCGAACTGCAACTCCGGCTCGGGCGGTACGAGCCGGTGATCGCCGAACTGTCGGCGTTCACGGCGGAGCACCCGTTGATCGAGAAGCCGCGGGCCCAGCTCATGTCCGCCCTGTACCGGTCGGGCCGGCAGGCGGACGCACTGCGCCTGTACCGCGACACCTCCCGTCTGCTCGACGAGGCACTCGGTCTGGCGCCCGGTACCGAACTGCAGCGCGTGCACCAGGAGATCCTCGACTCGGCCCTGCCGCCCGGCCCCGAGGCCGCCCGCGCCGCGCTGCCGCCCGCTCCGTCCCCGCCGCCCGCCGGACCGTGTCTGCTCCCCAGTGACATCGGCGAATTCGTCGGGCGGGAGCCGGAGATGGCCAATCTGGTCGAATACCTGAAGCCAAAGGGCAGAAGTGTGCCGGTCGTCGAGGTGGTGGGAGCGGGCGGAACGGGCAAGACGGCTCTCGCCGTGCATGTCGGGCATCAGCAGCGGGGCAATTTTCCGGACGGACAGCTCTATATCGATATGCGTGGCCTCGATAAGAATCCAGTAATGCCGAAGGAGGCTCTTTTCCGGTTTCTTCGGGAAATGGGGATACCGGCACCCGACATTCCGGACGGGACCGACCAGCGTGCCGAGAAATTTCGTGCACTGTTGACCGACAAGCGCGTACTCATCATTTTGGACAATGCGTCCGAAGCCACTGGAATCCGCACCCTGCTGCCCGGAACGGACAGTTGCGCCGTCATCGTGACGAGTCGCTCCAGGGTCGCGTCGTCGTTTTCCACACAGGTCGTGGAACTGGGCGGGCTGACCATGGAACAGGCCCTGGAACTGCTGTACGCGAGTGCTGGGCGCGAGCGGTCTCGCGCCGACGAGGACGCCGCACGGCGACTGGTCGAGTACTGCGGCCACCTGCCCCTCGCGGTGGGCATCGTCGGCGCCAGGCTCGCGGCCAAACCGCACTGGACGATGTGCCGTGCCGCGGAGCGGCTCGCCGACGAACGGCGCAGGCTCGACGAACTGGAGCACGACAGCCTGGCCGTCCGTACGACCTTCGAGCTCTCCTACAACGGCATCAGCGCCGACGCCCAGGTGCTCCTGCGCCGGCTGTCGGTGCTCGCCGTACCGGACTTCGCGGACTGGCTCGCTCCGCATGTGGTGGGCCTGGACCGGGGCGAAGCCGAGGACCTCGTCGAGGAGTTGGTGGACGCCCGGCTCATCGAGGTGATGGGACGGGACCGGGCGGGCCAGCTCCGCTACCGTCTCCATGACCTGGTCCGTCTGTTCGGCTCCGAACGGGCGGAGGGCACCGAATCCGAGGGCCGGCGCCGTGCCGCGGTCTCCCGCACGGCCCTCGCGGCCCTCGCCCGGGCCGATGCGGCCCACCGCACTGTCTGCGGCGGCGACTACACCGTCGTACGCAGCGGGGTGGCGAGCCTCGACGGCGACGGCGGTTTCAGCGCACACGAGGACGCCGACCCCCTGCGCTGGTACGAGGCCGAACGCACCACCCTGACCACCCTGGTGCTGCAGGCAGCCGGTTACGGGCTTGACGACGTGGCATGGGATCTCGCCGCGGTATGCCGTTGCCTGTTCAGCACGCGCGGGCACCACGACGACTGGCTGGCGACCCATCAGCATGCCCTGGGCGCCGTCCGGACGGCCGGCAACCGCAAGGGCGAGGCCGCCCTGCTCCTCGGCTTGGGCGACCTGTACCTCGCCAAGCGCGACTATTCCCGTGGAGCCTTCCTTCTGGAGCGGGCTCACGCGACGTTCATCGAGGTGGGGGAGGACTACGGTGCCGCGCTCGCGCTGCGCAGGGCGGCCTGTGTGGACCGGATCCAGGGCCGCTACGAGCAGGCGCTGGAACGCTGGCGGGACTGTCTGCCCGTACTCACCGCCCACGGGGACCGCGAGGCCCGGACCCAGGTGTTGCGCTGGCTCGGCATGACCCTGCTCGAACTGCGGGATCTGAAAGGCGCCGAGCCGTATCTGCGGCAGGCCGAGGAAGCCACCCGGACCTTCGCCGGCCGGGTGGCCGGGCAGGTGCGGCTGGCCCTCGCCGACCTCCTGCGGGCGCGACGCCGCCTGGACGAGGCGGAGGCCGAGTACGTCAGAGGCCGGGAGCTGGCAGAGGCGCTCGGGGATGTCTTCAGTGTCGGCTACGCCTACTTCGGCCTGGGAGTCATCGCACTTGAGCGCGGACACAACGCCGAGGCCCGCCAACTCCTCGGCACCTGCCTGGAGTCGGCGCGCACGGTGGGCGACCCGCTGCTCGAGGCTCTCGGCCTGTTCTGTCTGGCCGCCGCACACGGACACGACGGCAGGTTCGAAGAGGCCGAGCAGCTGCTGCTCGAATCCACCGCGATCTACCGTGACCTCGGCACGCCGGTTCGCTACGCGCGTTGCCTGTATGCCCACGCGGGCGTCGTCGACCAGCAGGGCGGAGACGCGGCTGTGGCGGCCGACCTGCGTTCCCGGGCGACGGCCGCGGTGGTGGGCACGGGCTCGCCCCTCGCGGCCGAGGCCTTCGACCTGAAGGCGGGCCCGCGCTATCCGCTGGTGCTCTGACCCGTCCGAGAGGCCGAAACCCACCCGCCGACCGAACTGACGGTCTGTCATGAGATGTCGAGGCCGGCGGTCGGGTGTGTCTCTTCGATGTTCATCCGATGTCCATGGAAACCCGCAGGTCAGAAGGGTTTTCTGGGATCGGGGACACCGTTGGGGAACGTCCTTGCCGCCCACGGCGGGGATCGGAAAGGATGGTGAACGGCGGCAAGAGAAGTGGCCGGATCAGGAATCCGCGTACGACCGCGGAGGGCAGCGCGAGGAGTCCACATCATGCAGCCGAGCCAGCCGACGGGGCCGGTGAAGCGCTCGGAAGTGACCGTCGTCCTCCACGACGGCATGCAGGACCTGCAACTGGCGGGCCCACTGGAGGTCCTGAGCGCCGCGACCGGAGCGGAGGGGGCCGCAGTGACGTACCGCACCCGCACCGCATCGGTCGGCGGCGGCCCCGTGCGCACGTCCGGCGGCCTGACGCTGGTGCCGGACGGCGCGCTCGGCGAGGGCCCGGTGCCGGACCTGCTGATCGTGCCCGGCACCGGCGAAGTGCCCGCGCGCGGCAGTGAAGTCGCCCGGGTCCTCGCCGCGTTGGTGCCTCGTGTCGCCAGGGTGGCTGCCCTGTGCACCGGAGTGTTCCTGCTCGCGGAGTCCGGCGTGCTGGCCGGACGCCGGGTCACGACGCACTGGAAGTGGTGCGGTCCCCTCGCCGCCGCCTGTCCGGACGCCCGTGTCGACGCGGCGGCGATCTTCGTCAAGGACGGGCCGGTGTCCACCTGCGGTGGCGGCACGGCGGGCATCGACCTGGCGCTCTCGCTGCTGGAGGACGACGTGGGCCGCGACCTGGCCCTCGGAGTGTCGCGCAGTCTGGTCACGTACTTGCGCCGGCCGGGCGACCAGCTGCAGTTCGCATCCCGACCCGAGCCGTTCGTCGACCACCCCGGGGTGCGCGATGCCATCGAACTGATCACGAAGGAGCCGACCGGCGATCTGTCCCGCAAGCGGCTGGCCGCCCACGCGGGCATGTCCGTGCGCAACTTCGGCCGGCTCTTCACGGCGCAGGCCGGTATGTCCCCCGGGCGGTTCGTCGAAAGGGTCCGGGTGGAGACGGCGCGCCGGATGCTGGAGAGCCCCGATCCCCCCGCCGGCCTGGAGGAGGTCTCGGCGGGTGCCGGGTTCGGGTCGGTGCAGTCGATGCGGCTCTCTTTCGGCCGGGTGCTCCATGTGACACCGGCCGAGTACCAGAAACGCTTCAACGGACCTGTCAAGGAAAATGCGATCTCGGCATATGAGATTGCTTTCGAAAATAGTTGAGCGGCACTGTCTCCGGTGTATAGAAAAGGTTGATGTGGAGCAGCACGAGAACGTCGCAGTCGAGGCAGGAATTCAAATCGACAAAGCCCGTGAGGCGATCGATGCCCTGGATCTGCAACTCTTAGAGATCCTCCAGCGTCGACGGGCCATATCGCTTCAAATTCAGCAGCAGCGCATGAGTGAGGGAGGGACGCGAACCGTCCTTTCTCGCGAGAACATCATCCTCGAACGTTATGCGAACGGCCTCGGTGCGGAAGGCACCGCTCTCGCCCTGAACATCCTGAGCCTCTGCAGAGGCAGGACCTCCAGGTCCGCGTCCGAGGCGGGCGGCGTCCCCCAGGGGATCTCGTGAGGGCGTGCGGCACTCCGGCGGCCCGCCTCGGTGACATCTCCTTCCTCAACTGCGCGCCGATCCGCTGGGGCCTGGCCGACAGCGGCGCCGTGCGCGACGTCGATCTCTTCTCCGCGACACCGGAACGACTTGCCGCGGAGCTCCTGTCGGGCGGTCTGGACATCAGCCCGATCAGTCTCGTCAGGTATCTGAGGCACACGGAAGACCTGTGTCTGCTGCCCGGCATCGCGATCGGCAGCGACGGTCCGGTGCGCTCGTGCCACATCGTCTCGCGCGGCCCGCTCGAAGACCTGGACGGACGCGTGGTCGCGCTCTCCGAGGCCAGCCGCAGCACCGCCGCGCTGGCCAGGATGCTGCTGGAGGACGCGGTCGGGGTGCGCCCCGCGTACCGCACCGTGCGGCAGGACCTGGACGGGATGCTGCGGACCGCGCAGGCCGCCGTCGTCATCGGTGACGACGCGTTGCGCCTGCACGCGGACGTGCCGCACGGCCTCACCGTGCACGACACCGGCGCGCTGTGGCGGGACTGGACGGGCCTGCCCATGGTGTTCGCGGTCTGGGCGGTGCGCCGTGAGTTCGCGCAGACCCGTCCGGAAGTGGTGCGCGACGTGCGGGCCGCGCTCACGGACGCGGTCGGGCGGGCCCGGACGCATCCCATGGAGGTGGCGGCCGCGGCGGCGCGCGAGTCGCGCGAAGGCCGGGCCGGCGCCCTGGAGGTGCCCGTGCTGCTCGACTACTACCGGGCTCTCGACTACTCGCTCGGGGAGCGCCAGCTGGCCGCCATCCAGGAGTTCGCCGAACGCGCCGCGGCCCGCGACGAGACGTCTGTTCCCATGGCCGTTCCCATGTCCGCCTGAATATCTGTCCCCGGAGGACGAACATGATCCGTCACATCGTGCTTTTCAAGTTCAAGCCCGGAATTTCCTGGGACGACCCCAGGGCGCAGGAAGCGGAGCGGGTCGCGGCCAAGGTGGGCGGCGAGGTTCCGGAACTCCATGAATGGAAGTACGGCCGCAACATATCCGGCCGCCCCATCGCGCACGACTTCGCGGTGATCGGCCTCATGGACGACGAGGAAGCACTGGAGCGGTATCTGGTGCACCCGTTCCACCAGGAAGCCATCCGGCTCTGGCGGGAGATCAGCGACTGGGTTATCGCCGATCTCGAAGAGTAATGAACATTTGCAAGAGAGAACTTCTGGTAGGGGTTGAGTAGTGAGCGCTGAGTACGAGAAGTGTGCCTTCGTCATCGACAAGGACCTCGCTCCCGGGCTTGCCATGAACACGGTGGCGGCACTGTCGATGTCCGTCGGACGCTATGTGGAGGGGATCATCGGCGACTCCGTCAAGGACGCCGACGGTCAGGCACACTCCGGCATCACGGCGATTCCGCTGCCCGTTCTGAAGGGCGAGGCGACGGACCTGCGGGACATCGCGCTGAAGGCGGCCGGCCTGCCCGACGTCTTCGTGGTCGACTTCACGGCGGTCGCGCAGTCGTCGCGGAGCTACGACGAGTACACCCGCCGGACGTCCGAACTGCCCACTGCCGAACTGCCCTACATCGGAGTCGCCGTCTGCGGCAGCAGGAGCGCCGTGAACAAGCTCACCGGCAGCCTGCCGCTGTACCGCTGACGCGACGGACACGAGGGAAACATGTTCACCGTCTTCAACGAAGAACTCGCCAAGACCGCACGAGAGATACGCGACCGCCATCAGGCGTTCTCCGCCGGCGAATGGACCGACGCCGCCCTGGCCGACCACCAACTCCAGGAGTTCCGCCGCACGGTGGCGTACGTGAAGGAGAAGTCGCCCTTCTACGCACGGCACCTGGCCTCGGTGGATCCCGGCTCCATCACCTCGCTGACCCCCGGGGACCTCGCCGCCGTACCGTTCACCACCAAGGACGACCTGCGGCGCGAGTTCGAGAACGTGCTCTCGCTCCCGCTGTCCAAGGCCTGGATCTTCTACGAGACCACTGGTACCACCGGGCGCAGCACGCCGTGCCCGCGGAACAACATCGACTCGCTGCACAACAACACCGCGCTGACGGTGTACTACGACACGGTCTTCCGGCAGTTCGGCGACGAGCAGGTGATCGGCGTCTCGGGGCCGACCGAACTGCATGCCTTCGGGGACACCTTCGGTGACGTCTGCCGCAACCTGGGGCACGCGGTCGCCAAGATGTGGCCCCACTCCCCGATGGTCGGATACGACCGCGCGCTGGAGACCCTGCGGGTCCTTCCGGCCACCGGCCTGTTCAGCACACCGGGGATGGCGCTGTCCCTGGCGAAGAAGGCGTACGCGGCCGGCCTGCACCCGCGGCGGGACTTCCACCTCGACGTCCTGATGTGCACGGGCGAACTCGCCTCTCCCAGCCTCCTCGAGAACATCGGCGACGTGTGGGGCGCCAAGGTCTACAACGCCCTCTACGCGTCACAGGAGGCCTCCGTGATGGGCGCGTCCGGTGCCGACGGCGCTCTGTACACGGCCCCGCTGCTCAACCTGTACGAGGTGATCGACCCGGACACCGCACGCGCGGTCGAGCCGGGACCGGACGGCGTGCGCACCGGCGAACTCGTCGTCACCTCGCTCTACCAGGGCAGCAAGCCCCTGGTGCGCTACCGCACGGGGGACCTGGTCCGGCTGGGTCCCGCTCGCGCGGACCGCACCCTGCCCGCGCCGACCCTGGAGGTGCTCGGCAGGACCCGCGACAGCCTGTCGATCGGCGGCAACCTGATCAGCGGCTACGACCTGGAGGAACTGCTGCTGGCCCAGCCCCGGGGCTACCTCGACTACCAGATCGTCATCGACGCGGTGGACGGCCGGGACGAGCTGACCCTCCACCTCGAAACGCCCCCCGACGGCGAGGGCGTACGCATCGACGAGGCGGCGATCGCCGCAGCCGTTCGCGAGCGGCTCGACGTCCCGGTCAGGTTCGCGTACGGCCCCCTCGGCGGTGTCACCACGACCGGCGCCATGGTCAGCTGGAAGGCCGCCAGGGTGGAGGACCGGCGCCGTTCCGCCCCGGACGAGGAGCGCGCCGCCGCGCTCGCCGTGGCCGGCGGGAGGGCCCAGTGACCAGCGCCGTGGCAGCGGCCACGGGCAAGGCGGTACCCGCCCTCGCGGCCCTGGCCTACCACGACGGGGAGTTCGTACCGCTGGAGCAGGCACAGGTGCCCGTCACCACCCAGGCGCTCCAGTACGGCACGGGCGTCTTCGAGGGAATCCGCGCCTACGTCCAGGAGGACGGCGGCCTGGCGGTCTTCCGCGGCCGCGACCACTATCTGCGCTTCCTCCGGAGTTCCCGGACCCTGCGCATCGAGGTGGGGCTGGACGCGGAACAGCTGTGCGGGCTGACGGCCGAACTGCTGCGCCGGATCGGCTCCACCACCGACATGTACATCCGCCCGCTCGCGTACAAGCGCTCGCTGCTGCCCGGGACACCGCCCGGCGTCCAGCTCACGGGAGTCTCGGACGCCCTGTCGGTCAACGCGTTCCGGATGGGCTCGTACACCGACCGCGGCGGGATCCGCGTCGCGATCAGCTCGTGGCGCAGGCCGGAGTCCGGCGTGCTCCCGGTCCGCGCGAAGGTCACCGGCGGCTATGTCAACAACGCGCTGGCCGTGGACGAGGCGCGGGCCGCCGGGTACGACGACGCGATCCTGCTCAACAGCCGGGGCCAGGTGGCGGAGGCCAGTACGACCAACGTGTTCGCCGTCGTCCGGGGCCGGCTGGTCACGCCCCCGGTTACGGCCGATCTGCTCGAGGGCATCACGAGGGACACCGTGGTCACCCTGGCGGCCGAACTGCTGGACGTCGAGACCGCGTTCCACGACCTCGGCCGTGAGGATCTGTGCGGTGCCGACGAGGTGTTCCTCACCGGCACGGGGGCGGAGATCGTGCCGGTGACCGAAATCGGCGGCCGCCCCGTCGGGGACGGCGCTCCCGGACCGCTCACCACAGCGCTGACGACCGCCTACCACGAGGTCGTCCGCGGCAAGGACCAGCGATATCAGCACTGGCTCCAGGCCGTCGGCTCCGCCACGACCTGACCATCGGATTCTGGGGGAAATCATGATCCAGGCAGCAGGCTGGATAGACACCGCTCTGTCCTCGGGCCCGTCGATCGAGACCATCGGCACGCTCGGCCCGGCCGGTACCAGCAGCGAGCAGGCGGCTCTGTACCTCTGGGCGGACCACGGCAGCGGCGGCCCGCCTCAGATCCAGCTCCACAACACCTACGAGGAGGCCGGCCAGGCGCTGCGCGAGGGCGCCGTCAGCCATGTGGTGATCGCGAACGCGTACGCGTCTGTGCACAGCTTCTACATGGACCCGTCGCTGCGGTTCGCCGGCGCGTTCCTCTTCGACACCCCGGACTACGGCATCGCCGTCTCCCCGGGCCACCGCATCCCCGACGCGGCCCGTATCGCCACCCATCCGGCGCCGGTCGCGCTGGTCCAGGAACTCCTTCCGGGGCAGTACTCGGTGGCGGAGATCCGGTACGCCACCTCCACCAGCGCGGCAGCCGGCCAGGCGCGCCGCAGGGAGACCGACCTGGCCCTCACCACGCGGCCGGCTGCCAAGGCCCACGCGCTGGAGTTCATCTCCCGCACCCGGCCGATCCGCATGCTGTGGTCGGTCTTCACCCTCGCCGGTACGGACTCCTGAAGGAAAAAGGAAACAGGTACACCCATGCTCCTGATCGACCGAGCCACGGTGCGTGAGCTCTACCCGGTCGAACGCGCCCTGCCGGTGATGGCGCAAGCCATGCGCCGCTACAGCGGCGGCCAGGTGGAACTGCCGCTGCGGACCATCCTGCGGCCCGAGAAGGACACCGGTCTGCTGGGCACCATGCCCGGGTTCGTCGCCGGGGACGACCTGGCGGGGTACGGGCTGAAGGCCATGGTGCTCAAGCCCGAGAACCCTGCCCGCGGTCTCGATCTGCACATCGGTGTCGTCCTGGTCTTCCACCCGGAGACCGGCGCTCCGCTGGCGCTGATGGACGCGGGCGCGGTGACCGCCGTGCGCACGGCCGCCGTGTCCGCCGTCGCCACCGAGGCACTGGCGCGGCCGGACGCCGGGGATCTCGCCGTGCTCGGCTCCGGGGTGCAGGCCCGTAGCCACCTGGAGGCCATGAACCTGGTCAGGCCGCTGCGCCGGGTCCGGGTGTGGAGCCGTACCGTCGAGAACGCCGAGGCCTTCCGCACCTGGGCGGCCGCGGAGCTGGGCATCGAGGTGGAGACCATGGGCACCCCGGCGGCGGCGCTGGCCGGTGCCGACCTGGTCTGCACCACGACGGCGGCCAAGGAGCCCGTCGTCCAGGCCGAGGACCTCGCACCGGGAGTGCACGTCAACGCCGCCGGCGCGTCCTTCATCGACCACCGCGAACTGTCCTCCCGGGCCGTGGCGGACGCGTCCTTCTTCGTCGACAGCCGGGAGTCGGCTCTCTCCGAGTCCGGCGACCTGCGCGCGCCGCTGACCGAGGGCCTGGTCGGGCCCGACCACATCCGCGCCGAACTGGGCGAAGTGCTGCTCGGCACCCGTCCCGGCCGCCGCGAGGAGAGCGAGATCACCGTCTTCAAGTCACTCGGCCTCGGCGTCCAGGACATCATGTCCGGCTTCGCCGTCGCCGAGGAGGCCGCGGCCCGCGGACTGGGCCACACCTTCGAACTCGACTGAGCACCCCACCCGAGAAGCAGCACGAGCAGCACGAAAAACAGCACGAAAAACAGCACGAGAATCAGCAGAGGAGAGCGACCGGAGTGAGTTCGCACTCGCCTTCGCCGCGCGCCGTGCTCGACGGCATACCGGCCTACGTCCCCAAGCCGCCGCAACCGCCCGCCACGGGCACGTCGCACCGGCTCTTCCTCAACGAGAACCCCTATCCGCCGCTGCCCTCGGCCCTCGCGGCCATCTCCCGGGCCGCGGCGCGGACCAACCTCTACCCGGGCATCTTCCCCGACCAGTTGGCGGACGCCGTCGCCCGCAAGCTGGAGGTCCCCCTGTCGCACGTGCTGACCGGTCCGGGATCGGTCGGCATCTACCAGCAGATCGGCCAGGCCATGCTCTCGCCGGGCGACGAAGTGGTCTATGCCTGGCCCTCGTTCGAGGCCTTCCCGATCGTCGTGCGGATGGCCGGCGCCGTTCCGGTCGAGGTGCCGCTCACCGGCGAGACCCATGACCTGGAGGCGATGGCCGCGGCGATCAGACCCCGGACGGCCATGGTGCTGCTCTGCGAGCCCAACAACCCCACGGGCACCGCCGTCGGCGCCGCCGAGCTCAAGCGGTTCCTCGACCGGGTGCCGGGCCATGTCCTGGTGGTGCTGGACGAGGCCTACTTCGAGTTCTACCGGGCCCCGGACGCGCCGGACGGGGTGGAGCTGCACCGTGACCGGCCCAACCTGGTGGTGCTGCGGACCTTTTCGAAGGCCTACGGCCTGGCCGGACTGCGCGTCGGCTACGGCGTGGCCCACCCCGAGATCGCCGAGGCCCTGCGCAAGTGCGCCGTGCCGTGCGGAGTGAGCCGGATCGCGGAGCAGGCGGCCCTGGCCGCGCTGAACGCGGAGGACGAACTCCTCGAACAGGTGGGCAGGATCACCGCCGAGCGGGAGCGGTTGCGCGAGGCCCTCGGCGCACAGGGCCGGCGCGTCCCGCCGAGCGCGACCAACTTCCTCTGGCTGCCGCTCGGCAAGGACTCCAGCACGGTCGCCGCCGCACTCGAGCAGCGCGGGCTGCTGGTCCGCGACTTCCCCGGGACCGGGCTGCGGATCACCGTCGGCAGCCCGGAGGCCAACGATTTGCTGATCGCGACCCTCGGGGGCCTCACACCGGCTCGATGACGGTCTTCCGCAGGTGCCCGTAGATCACCGAGGTCCGTACGTCCGCGAGCTCCTGTCGCTCCGTCAGCTTGTCCAGGACGACCGAATGCAGATGGTCGGCGTCGCGAACCGCCACATGGAGGAGGAAGTCGTCGGTGCCCGTCAGCACGAAGACCGCGATCACCTCGGGCATCCGCGCCACGAAGGCCTGGAACTGCTCGATGACGGCACGCGTCGGCGGCCGCACCCGCACGGCGATGATCGCCTGCAGCCCCCGGCCGAGCGAGGCGAGGTCGACCTCGGCGTGGAATCCGAGCAGCGCACCGCGTTCACGCAGGGAGCGCACCCGCTCCAGGCAGGTGGACGGGGCGATCCCCAGCTCCTGCGCCAGGTCCCGGTTGGTGCGCCGACCGTCTTGTTGCAGAAGCCGCAGCAATGCCGAATCTAGTTCGTCCATATTCCTTCGCACTCCCCGGACGCCGAATTATATTCGGCCAGCGTGCCATACCTCCGGACCCATTGCTACCATCCCCGCAATTATTCCGTTCATGATTCGCCTCTCCACGATGCGGTCAGGGCGGAGTCGGGGAGTTCGGACGGGAAGGGGCATCAGAGGTGGACGAGCGCAGGACCAGGATCCTGGCGATCTGTTCCGTCGTGGCGGCCGCGTTGTTCTGGAGCAGCTCGTACGCGGTGACCAAGGAGGTGCTGGCGGACGTCGGGCCGCTGACCATCGGGGCCATCCGCTTCACGATCGCCGCCGTACTGCTCGGGCTCATGGTGCGCATGCGCCGCAACCCGGTCGCCCGGCCGGATGCCCGCCAGCGGCGGATGATCTACCTGAGCGGCCTGCTCGGCATCACGGTGTACTTCGTGCTGGAGAACATCGGCGTCGAGCTGTCGACCGCCTCCGACGCCTCCCTGATCGTGGCCTCCTACCCGCTGATGACCATGCTCCTGGAGCTGGTGGTCTTCCGGACCAGGATGCCGCTGCTCCGGGTCGGCGGCGTGCTGCTCGCCACGGTGGGCGCCTTCCTGGTCGTGCGCAACGGCGCGGAGGTCGGTGGCGGCGACCGCTGGTTCGGAGACGTACTGCTGCTGCTCGGCGGCCTGGTGTGGGCCGGGTACAACGTGCTGGGCAAGTCCGCGGGCCGCGGCCAGGACGCGTTGAACCTCACCTACTACCAGACCGTGGCGGGCGCCGCCGGCTTCCTGCTCGCCTCGCTCCTGGAGATCGGGGAGTGGCGGATGCCGGACACCACGGCCTCGGTGCTGCTCGCCTATCTGGCCGTGGCGTGCTCCGTCGGCGGCTTCCTGCTCTACAACTACGGCCTGCGCCGGATGACATCGAGCGTCGCGGTCAACATCCTCAACCTGGTGCCGGTGTTCGGTGTGCTCGGTGCCGTGGTGATCAACGGAGAGACGGTCCGGCTCCCGCAGGTCTTCGGCGGCCTGATCATCATCGCCGGTGTGGCGCTCGGGCTGGTCGAGCGCCGAACGGTCGAGCGCCGAACGGTCGTGGAGCAAGCCTCAGTTCCCGAGCCGGCCCCGGTCGGCGAGCGCGCCTGAAGGAGTTCGTCCTCAGGGCGCCCCAGCCCGGAAGGACGACCATGCTTCACCAGAACCCACCCCGCTCCGCGCAGTGGAAGGGGACCTCATGAGATACGAACTCCTGGGCTCCCTCCGGGTGGTCACCGAGGACGGCAGTCGCTTCATCACCGCCCGCAAGACGGCCACGCTGCTGGCGACCCTGCTGGTCCGGGCGGATCAGATCGTCCCCCGGGAACTGCTGATCACGGAGCTCTGGGGCAGCAGTCCGCCCCGCCGTGCCGATGCCGCCCTGCATGTGTACATCTCCCAGCTGCGCAAGTTCCTCAGCCGGCCGGGCGAACGGGACAGCCCGATCGCCACGAGACCGCCCGGCTATCTGCTGCGGACCGACGGCGACGAGCTGGACGTCCGTGAGTTCCAGCGGCTGGTCGAGACCGGCCGTGCCCACGCGCACGCCGGCCGCCACGACCAGGCGGCCGCCGCTCTGGAGCAGGCGCTGGCCGTGTGGCGGGGCCCCGTCCCGGACGATCTGAGGGACGGCCCCGTCGTCGCCGACTTCGCCACCTGGATCGAGGAACTGTACCTGGAGTGCGCCGAGTTGCTGGTGACCTCGCACCTCGCTCTCGGCCGCCATCACGAACCCGTCGCGCGACTGCGGACGCTGATCAGCCGGCATCCCCTGCACGAGGTCCTCTATCGGCACCTGATGCTGGCGCTGTACCGCGGCGGCCGCCGGGGCGAGGCCCTCGCCGTCTACGCGATGGCCCAGGAGACCCTCAGCGCGGAGCTCGGCCTCGAACCCTGCGCCGCCCTCAGGGAGCTCCGGCACTCCATCCTGCTGGCCTCCGAGGGGCGCGAGAACCTGCTGTCCACGGCCTGAGCGGTGATCAGCGCGGTTCATCCTGTGGTCCCCACGAGTTCCTGGTGCAGGTGGGCGGCCAGGGCGCTCGCCGTCGGGTACTCGAAGGCGAGGGCCGCGGGCAGCCTGAGGCCGGTGGCGGCCGCCAGCCTGGTGTTCAGTTCCAGAACCGTCAGCGAGTCGAAACCCAGGTCCCAGAACTCCCGGTCCGCCTCGACTGCCTCCGGCGTACCGTGCCCGAGCACGGCCGCCAGGTGCGACCGGACCAGCTCCAGCATCTCCCGCTGCTGTTCGCGCGCCGTCAGGCCCGCGATCCGCTCCCGCAGAGCGTCCGCCGCGGCGGGGGCTCCCGTCGGCGTCGCGGAGTCCGGCCCGGCCGAAGCGGGCGTGGAGCGGGCCAGATCGAGCAGCGTGGGCGACAGGCCGGACGGCGAGCGCAGCGCCGCCTCGCTGAGGGCGACCGGGGCCAGTACGGCCTCGTCCCCGGCCAGCGCCGAGTCCAGCAGCGCCAGGGCCTGTTCGACGGAGAGCGGGGCGAGGCCGGATCGTTCCATCCGCTTCAGATCGGCCGGGGTGAGCCGCGAGGCCAGACCGTCACCGTGCCCCCACAGTCCCCAGGCCAGGGAAACCGCCGGCAGGCCGTCGGCGCGGCGCCGGTGCGCCAGGGCGTCCAGAAAGGCGTTCGCCGCCGCGTAGTTGGCCTGCCCGGCGCCGCCGAGCACACCGATCACCGACGAGAACAGTACGAACTCCACCGGCCCGAGACCGCGGGTCGCCCGGTCCAGCTGGAACGCGGCGTCCACCTTGGGCCGCAGTACCCGGTCCAACTCGCGCGGGGTCAGCCCCGTAACCGCTCCGTCCGCCACCACACCGGCGGTGTGCACCACGGCGGTCAGCGGATGCGCGACGGGAACGGCGGCCAGCACGCGCTCCAGCGCCGCACGGTCGGCGGCGTCGCACGCCACCACCGTGACCTCGGCGCCCAGCGCGGTCAGTTCGGCGACGAGGCCCGCGGCCGAGGGCGCGTCGGGACCCCGGCGGCTGAGCAGCAGCAGATGCCGCACACCGTGCCTGCGCACCAGATCACCGGCGATCAGCCCGCCGAGCGACCCGGTGCCCCCGGTGACCAGCACGGTGCCCTCCGGGTCCCAGCGGCGCGCGGTCCTCGGCAGCGGCACGGCGGACGGCACCCTGGCCAGCCGTGGCCGCAGCAGCACGCCGCCGCGCACCGGCAGCTGCGCCTCACCGGACGCGGCCCCCGACGGCAGGACCGGACGGGACTTGTCCTCCTCGTCCAGGTCCATCAGCACGAACCGGCCCGGATGCTCCGACTGGGCGCTGCGGACCATGCCCCACACTGAGGCACCCGCGAGGTCGGACACCGACTCGCCCGGCCCGGCGGGGACGGCGCCCCGGGTCACGAACACCAGCCGGCAGCCGGCCAGCCGGTCGTCGGCCAGCCACTCCTGGAGGAGGACCAGCGCCCGCTGGGTCGCGGACCGCACCGCCCCGGGCGGCTGCTGCCCCTCCTCGGTGGCGCACGCCACCAGCACGGTGTCGGGGACCGGCCGGCCCGAGCGCAGCGCGGCGTCGAAGGAGCGCAGCGACCGGTACGTCTCGACCTCGTGGCCGACGCCGGAGGTCGCCTCGGCGAGCCCGAGACTGTCGACACCCAGCACCGCCCACCGGCCCGGCCCCACTTCCTCGACGGGCTCCGGCAGCGGATTCCAGTCGAGCCGCAGCAACAGGTTGCGCTGCCGGGCAGCGCCCGTGTCGAGCCGGTCGGCGGACACCGGGCGCAGCACCAGGGAATCGACCGTGGCGACCGGCCTCCCCTCGCCGTCCATGAGGTCCAGCGACACAGCGCCGCTGCCGCTCGGCCGCACCCGCACCCGCAGCGCCGTCGCCCCGACGGCATGCAGCCGCACCCCCCGCCAGGCGAACGGCAGGGGGGTGCCGGTCTCCTGGTCCGGCAGGCTCAGCAACGCCGCGTGCAGGGCCGCGTCGAACAGCGCGGGATGCAGACCGTAGGCGGTTGCCTGGGCGGCGGTCTCCTCGTCCAGGGCGACGTCGGCCCAGAGCTCGTCCCCGTGGGTCCAGGCGTTGCGCAGTGCCTGGAAGACCGTGCCGTACCGGAAGCCGCGCCGGGCGAATCCCTCGTAGAGGCCGTTGACCTCCACGGGCCGCGCCCCGGCTGGCAGCCGGGCGGGGGGCTGCTCCGGCGGGCTCTGCCCGGGTCCGCTCAGCCGGCCGGTGGCATGGCGGGTCCAGAGCCCGAGGTCGTCCTCGCCGCGCGCGTGCACGGCGATCCGGCGCTCCCCGCTCTCGTCGGGGCCGCCCACCGAGAGCCGGACGAGCACCGCCCCCTGCTCGGGCAGCGTCAGCGGCGCCTCGAGGGTCAGCTCCGAGATCCCGTCGCAGCCGGTCCGCCGCGCGGCGTGCAGGGCCCACTCCACGAACGCCGTGCCCGGCAGCAGCACGGTGTCCAGCACCGCGTGGTCGGCTAGCCAGGGATGGGTCTGCGCCGAGAGCCGGGCGGTGAACACCAGCCCGTCGGTCTCCGGCAGTTCGACGGCCGCGCCCAGCAAGGGATGCCCCGCCGAGGCCGCCCCGACCGCCGTGACGTCCCCGTCCGCCCGCACGGCCCCGGGTTCGAGCCAGTAACGGCGCCGCTGGAAGGCGTAGGTGGGCAGGTCCGCCGACGGCCGTCGCCCGCCGAGGACCGCGGTCCAGTCCACCGCCACTCCGGCGGTGTGGAGCCGGGCCAGCGCCCCGGCCACGGAACGCTCCTCCGGCAGGTTGCTCCGCACCGCGGCCACCAGCACCGACCCGTCGTCCACGCAGTCCCGGCCCATCGCTGTCAGCACACCCCGCGGGCCCAGCTCCAGGAAGACCCGGACACCGTCGGCCGCGAGTTCGCGCATACCGTCGAGGAACCGCACAGGCTCGCGCACATGCCGTACCCAGTACTCGGCGGAGCAGATCTCCGCCTCCGTGACGGGCTTTCCGGTCAGCGTGGAGACGATGGGGACACGCGGTGGGGCGTACGACAGCCCTCGCGCGACCCTGCCGAACTCCTCCAGCATCGGCTCCATGTGCGGGGAGTGGAAGGCATGGCTGACCCGGAGCCGGTCGGCCCGGCGTCCCTCCGCCCGCCAGCGCGCGGTCAGCTCGGTGACGGCCTCCTCGTCGCCGGAGACGACCAGGGAGCGCGGCCCGTTGACGGCGGCGACGCCGAGAGCGGAGCCGAAGTCGGCCAGCACCCCGGCCACCTCCTGCTCCGTCGCCTCCAGCGTGGTCATCGCGCCGCCGGGCAGCGCCTGCATCAGACCGCCCCGGGCGGCCACGAGCGTGCAGGCGTCCTGAAGCGTCAGCACACCCGCGACATGGGCCGCGGCCAGCTCACCCACCGAGTGTCCGAGCAGCACCGAGGGG
Organism: Streptomyces sp. V4I8; assembly: GCF_041261225.1. Classification (GTDB taxonomy): domain Bacteria; phylum Actinomycetota; class Actinomycetes; order Streptomycetales; family Streptomycetaceae; genus Streptomyces. Next base: position 4,594,520 of record NZ_JBGCCN010000001.1, on the reverse strand, counting down.
GAGGGGCCCAGCTGTTCGATCAGCCGGTACAGCGCCACCTGGTAGGCGAACAGGGCCGGCTGAGTGAAGCCCGTACGTTCGAGCAACCCCGCCTCGTACGAGCCCTCGGCCCCGAACAGCACGTCCCTGAGCGGCACTTCGAGATGCGGGGTCATGGCGTCGCAGACCTCGTCGAGGGCCTCGGCGAAGACGGGGAAGCGCTCGTGGAGCCGCCTTCCCATGCCGGGGCGCTGACTGCCCTGGCCGGTGAAGAGGAAGGCCACGCCGGCCTGGGCGGCGGCGGGCACGACGGTGCCCTGGACCAGGTCCGGCGCGGTACGGCCGGCCGCCAGCGCGGTGACCCCGCTCAACAGGGCGTCGGTGTCGGATCCGAGGACCACCGCGCGGTGCTCGAAGGCCGTCCGGCCGGTGGCCAGCGTATGGCCGACGGCCGCGGGGTCCGCCCCGGGGCGGTCGGCGAGACGGTCGCGCAGCCGGGCCGCCTGCTCCCGCAGCGCCTCGGGTGTCCTGGCGGAGAGCGGCCACAGGAGCGGCAGCCCGCTTCCGGCCGGCGCGGCCTCCTCGCGCCCGTCCTCGCCGGGGGGTGCCTCTTCTACGATCACATGGGCGTTGGTGCCGCTGATGCCGAAGGAGGAGACACCCGCCCTTCTGGGACGGTCGCCCGCGGGCCACGGCACGGAACCGGTCAGCAGCTCGACCGAGCCGGTGGACCAGTCCACGTGCGATGAGGGCTCGTCGGCGTGGAGGGTGCGCGGCATGACGCCGTGACGCATGGCCAGCACAGTCTTGATGACTCCCGCGACGCCCGCCGCCGCCTGTGTGTGGCCGATGTTCGACTTCAGCGAGCCCAGCCGCAACGGCCGTTCGCCGGGCCGGTCCCGGCCGTAGACCGCGAGCAGCGCATTGGCCTCGACCGGGTCTCCGAGCCGGGTCCCGGTACCGTGCGCCTCCACCAGATCGACCTCGGCCGGCGTCAGCCCCGCGTCGGCGAGCGCGGTCCGCAGCAGCCGCTCCTGCGCGGGGCCGTTGGGCGCGGTCAGGCCGTTGCTGGCGCCGTCCTGGTTGACGGCACTGCCGCGGACCACCGCCAGCACCGGGTGGCCGAGCCGGCGCGCCTCGGACAGCCGCTCCAGCAGCAGCAGCCCGACCCCCTCGCTCCATCCCGTACCGTCCGCGCCGGCCCCGAAGGCCTTGCAGCGGCCGTCCGGCGACAGGCCACGCTGCCTGCTGAACTCCAGGAACATGCCGGGCCCCGACATCACGGTCACCCCGCCGGCCATGGCCAGGGAGCAATCGCCGCCACGCAGCGCCTTCAGCGCCTGGTCGAGGGCGACGAGGGACGAGGAGCACGCGGTGTCCACGGTCACCGCGGGCCCTTCGAACCCGAAGGTGTAGGAGAGCCGCCCGGACAGCACACTGGGCGCGGCCCCGGTCAGGGCGTACCCCTGGGCCGCCGGCGGCGTCTCGTGCAGCCGTGGGACGTAGTCACCGGCCATGGCACCCACGAACACCCCGGTGTCACTGCCGCGCAGCGCCTCCGGGTCCAGTCCGGCCCGTTCCATCGCCTCCCACGCGGTCTCCAGGAGCAGCCGCTGCTGGGGGTCCATGGCGAGGGCCTCACGGGGGCTGATACCGAAGAACGCGGCGTCGAAACGGTCGGCGTCGAGGAGGAAGCCACCCCTCCGGCTGTACGTCCGCCCCGGGCGTCCGGGCTCCGGGTCGTACAGGGTGCCCAGGTCCCAGCCCCGGTTCCCGGGGAAGTCGCCGATCGCGTCGGCGCCGGACGCCACCAGCTCCCACAGCTCCTCGGGGGAGGTCACGCCGCCCGGGAAGCGGCAGGCCATGCCGATGATCGCGACCGGGTCGTGCTCCGGACCGGGGCGTTCCTCCCGACGGGGGGCCGGTCCGGGCCGGGTGTCGTGAGCCCGCTCCAGCAGGAAGCGGGCGGCGGCCTGAGGGGTGGGCCGGTCCAGGAGCAGGGTGGCGGGCAGCCTCAGGCCGGTCGCCGTCCGGAGCCGGTTGCGCAGGTCGAGCAGGGCGAGCGAGCCGAAGCCCAGGTCGCGGAAGGACAGCCGGGGGTCGACCGCGCCGGCATCGGGGTGGCCGAGGATCGCGGCGGCGTGCGTCCGTACGAGGGCCAGCGCCTCGCGTGCGTCCGCGGGGCCGGCGCGCCGGTCCTCGGCGGCAGGGGCGGGCTCCGCGGAAGGCCCCGGGACGGTGACCGGTGCCGGGGCTGCCGGAGCGGCCAGGGCCGCCAGGGTGGCCGACTCGTGCCAGTGCCGCTGACGCTGGAAGGCGTAACCGGGCAGCCGGACGCGCCGCGCGCCGGTGCCCTCGAAGGCGGGCGCCCAGTCGACGTCGACGCCGTGCACATGGGCCTCGGCCAGGGAGGTGAGGAAACGCTCGGGACCGCCTTCGCCGCGCCGCAGCGAGCCGATGACGACGACGTCGTCGAGCCCGGCCGCTTCCGCGCTCTCCTCCACGGACTGGGCGAGCACCGGGTGCGGGCCCATCTCGACGAAGACCCGGTGCCCCGTGTCCAGGAGCGTCCGGGTGGTCTCGGCGAAGCGGACGGTGCCGCGGAGATTGCGGTACCAGTAGTCCGCGTCGAGGCTCCCCGGATCGGTGCGCAGCCCGGTGACGGTGGAGTGCAACGCGGTCGTGGCGGTGCCCGGCCGCAGTCCCCGCAGCGCGGCCGTCAGCTCCTCCCGCAGAGGTTCCACGTGCGCGGAGTGCGAGGCGTAGTCCACCGGCAGCCTGCGGGCCCGTACGCCGTCCCGGTCGCAGGCCGCCAGGAGCCCGTCGAGCGCTTCGGGCGCACCGCTCACCACCGTGGACGAGGGGCCGTTGACGGCGGCCAGGGAGAGCCGGTCCGCCCAGGGGGCCAGGTACGGGACGAGTGCTTCGGCCGAGAGCCCCACCGCGGCCATCCCGCCGGTGCCCGCCAGCCGGGCGATCGCCTTGCTGCGCAGGGCCACGGCGCGGGCGGCGTCCTGCAAGGTCAGTGCCCCCGCGACGCAGGCGGCCGCGATCTCGCCCTGGGAGTGGCCCAGGACGGCGTCCGGTTCGACCCCGTGGGCGCGCCACAGGGCGGCGGTGGCGACCATCACCGCGAACAGCGCGGGTTGGACCACGTCGACCCGTTCCGGCGGAGGCGCTCCGGACGCCCCCCGCAGCACCTCCTCCAACGACCAGTCCACGTGGGGCCGCAGAGCCGTCTCGCACTCGGCGATCCGCTCCCGGAAGACCCGGGAGGAGTCCAGCATCTCCACGGCCATCCCGGCCCACTGGGCCCCTTGGCCGGGGAAGACGAACACGGTCTTCCCGGGGGCGGAGCCCCGGCCTTCGGCGGCGGTGACCGTACCGGCGCGCGGCTCGCCGTCGGCCAGCGCGCGCAGCCCCGCAAGGAGGGCGGGGCGGCCGGAGGCCACCACCGTGGCCCGGTGTTCCAGGTGGCGGCGGGCGGTCGCCAGGGTGAGGCCGACGTCCGCCGGTTCGGCCTGTGGGTCGCCGGAGAGTTGGTCGAGCAGCCGGCGGGCCTGCGCCCGCAGTGCCGCCTCGCTGCGGGCACTGACAGGCCAGGGCAGCGCGCCCGTCGCCGCGGCGGCGGGGGTCTTTGTGCGGGCGGAGGGCGCCGGGTATCCCGAGAGCACCACGTGACAGTTGGTGCCCCCGACGCCGAAGGCGCTGACCCCGGCCACCGGAGTGCGGTCGGGCCGGGGCCACGGCCCGTACTCCTGCCGTACCGTCAGTTTCAGCCGGTCCAGCGGAACGCGGTCGTCCGCGGACTCGAAGTTCAGCTGAGCCGGAAGGGCACCGTGCCGGATGCTCAGGGCGGTCTTGAGCAGCCCGACGATGCCCGCCGCGCCCTCCAGATGGCCGACGTTGGTCTTGGCGGAGCCCACCACCAGCGGCTGCCCGTCCGGTCTGTCCGCGGCGAACACCGCACCGAGGGCGGCGGCTTCGACCTGGTCGCCCACCCGGGTTCCGGTGCCGTGCGACTCGACGTACTGCACATCGGCGGGGGCGACCTCGGCCCGGCGCAGCGCACTGCGCAGCACCGCCTCCTGGCCTGCCCGGCTCGGGGTTGTCGGGCCGGTCCCGTCGCCGGTGCCGTCGTTGTTCACCGCGCTGCCGAGAATGGTGCAGTAGATGTCGTCACCGTCGGCCAGGGCGCGCGAGAGCGGCTTGAGAACGACCAGGCCGCCTCCTTCGCCGCGGACGAAGCCGTTGGCCCGTGCGTCGAAGGTGTAGCAGCGGCCGTCGGGGGAGAGCACGCCGAGCTGGGCGGCGTTGACCGAGGAGGCGGGGCTGAGGTTGAGGTGGACACCGCCCGCCAGGGCCACCTCCGACTCGCCGGAGCGCAGGCTCTCGCAGGCGAGGTGCACGGCCACCAGCGAGGAGCACTGGCCCGCGTCCACGGTCATGCTGGGTCCGCGCAGGTCGAGCGCGTACGAGACGCGGTTGGCGATGAGGCCCCGCTGCAGCCCGGTGAAGGTGTGCTCGGTCAGGGCCTCGGGCCCGGCGCGGTGCAGCAGCGCGGCGTAGTCGTCGGCGATCGCACCGACGAAGACCCCGGCCCTGGCCGTGCCCGGGCGCCCGGGCACGGCCCCGGCGTCCTCGAACGCCTCCCAGGCCAGCTCGAGCATCAACCGCTGCTGCGGGTCCATCGCGGCGGCTTCGCGGGGGGAGATCGAGAAGAACGCGGCGTCGAAGTCGGCGACCCGGTCCAGGAATCCGCCCCGGCGGGTGTTCATCCGGCCCGGGGTGCCGGGTTCCTCGGCGTAGTGGGCATCGGCGTCCCAGCGGTCCGCGGGGACCTCCGTCACACCGCTGCGGGCCTCACGCAGCAGCTGCCAGAAGGCCTGTGGGCCGGGCGCCTGCGGCAGACGGCAGGAGATGCCGATGACCGCGATCGAATCGTCCGTGCTCACTGCTGCACCTGCCCGTCGTGTACCGGTGGATCGGTGATCGCGATCCGGACCTCGCCTTGGCACGCTCCGCCGTATTCGTCCCAGTAGCGGCATTTGGTACGCAGCACCACGAGCGGATCCCGGATGTCGCTGCCGTCCCACTCCGCGATGTCGGCGAACTCGATCTCCCCGCGGAAGACACGGCCGCGCATCTCGTGCTTGAACGCACTGCGGAAGTCGGTGATCAGGAAGTTGGCCAGCTGGCGGGTCCAGTAGTCGTCCATCGTCCAGCCGGAGAAGGGCGCCACGAGCTTCTCCCGGACGGCCACCGCCACGGTGTAGTAGAGCATCTGGTTGTAACAGATATTGAACTCGACCGAGTTGAAGTGGCCGGTGTCGTCGATGTAGCACGACTCGGGAATCTCGAACTCGCAGGCGGCGGAGATCCGGGCGCCGCCCACCGGGTCCTGGGACACCGTCAGGGTGGCCGACTGCAGGTACTTGGTATGCGACCGGTACGGCCGCAGCACCTTGGCGAGCAGGTCCGGGTCGTTGGCGAGACGGATCCGGCTCTCTGCGGCCGACGCGGCCCGCGGCGGTTCGATCAGCGTTTCTGTCACGGCGTTCTCCAGGCAGATCCCGTGTTCCGAAGACGGCTCCGGCGAGGACGGGCTAGGCGGCGGGGGCCGGGACGGTGGCGTGGAAGGGCCGCTCGTCGTGCACGGTCACCCGGAAGGACACCGTCGGCTCCGGGGTGGTCGTGTGCAGCGCGCGGTGGATGAGGCTGCGGTTGTCCCAGACCAGCAGGTCCCCCTCCTCGTACGACTGGAGGTGGATGAGCTCGTGCTGGAAGGTCTCGTCGAGCTGGCCGGTCTCCCGGAACACACGTTGGAGCACCTCGTCGTCGAGGACGGTGCCCTCGGCGTCCTCGATCGCGACAGTGAAGCCCTCGCTGTTGTAGAGCACCTCCTCGTCGGTGAAGGGGTGCCGGAACACCGTCGGGTGGGCGATCACGGGGGTCTTCTGGGCGACCTCCTCGACCAGCTCGCCCAGCGGCCGGTACACGTCCGAGGGGCGGATCTTGAAGTAGCGCTGGACGGACTGGTGGGAGCGGGTGCCGGCGAGCACGGCCCGCAGGTCCTCGGGCAGCCGGGCGCAGGCCTGGCCCATGTCGATGAAGTAGGTGCCGCGGTTCTCCTTCGGGATGACCTGCGGATAGATCAGCGTGAGGCCGAACGGCTGCGGCATGAACTGGTAGTCGGCGTGCCAGAACTTGCCGGTCTTGGGTACGCCGACCTGCTGGTCGCCGGTGCTCACGTTGGAGGAGACGAAGATCTCCGACTCCTCCGGGTGCTGGTACATGGGCTCGTAGTACGTCTCGATCCGGCCGAGTCGGCGGCCGAGTGCCACGAATTCCTTGGGGGAGAGTTTCTGCCCCTTCAATACGACGATCTTTTCCGTGTACACCGCGTTCTTGAGTTTTTCGATGTCGGCGTCCGGTGCGGTCGCGTAATCGAAGCCCTCGACGGTCACGCCGAATTTCGCATCGGGCTGCTTCGAGATGATCACTGGCCCCTCCTATGCTCGTCACCCGGTCGGGAGGAAGGACGGTTCCAGTAGTCCCCAAAACAGATCTAAAGCGATTCTAAAGCCTTTCTGAAATCCCGAATCTCTTGTTCTCCACGGGGTCCCTGGAGTAAGAACGGGGGGCAGCTCGATCTGAGGGAGGAAGGGTCCGCGTGGACGATGTGCTCGATTTGGTTCGCACCTGCATGGCTGAGGTGCTGGAAGAGGACGCCGCGGATATCGAGCCCCACCGCACCTTCCAGGAGCTGGGTCTCGACTCCCTTGCCGCAGTCGAACTGCGCGACCGGCTCGACCTGGCAACGGGCCTCAGGCTTCCCTCCACCCTGGTTTTCGACTACCCGACTCCGGAATCCCTGGCGGGCTATCTGCGCAGTCACACGGAACACCTGGGGCAGGCGCACCGGGAGGTGCCGGACAATTCATCCGACGACGACCCGATCGTGATCGTCGGAATGGGATGCCGTTTCCCCGGAGGTGTCCGGTCGCCGGAGGACCTGTGGGATCTGGTGTCCTCAGGAGGCGAGGCGATATCGGGGCTGCCGACGGACCGGGGGTGGGATCTGGAGGAGCTTTTCGACCCGGATCCGGATCGGCCTGGCACGTTGTATGTGCGCGGCGGGGGATTTCTGGACCGGGTCGACGAGTTCGACGCGGAGTTCTTCGGGATTTCGCCGCGCGAGGCGCTCGCCATGGACCCGCAGCAGCGGCTGCTGCTGGAGGTCTCGTGGGAGGCGGTGGAGCGGGCCGGGATCGCCCCTTCGTCGCTGAAGGGCTCGGACACCGGAGTCTTCACCGGCCTGGCGTCGTTCGACTACCCGCTGATCGTTCACGACGTTCCGGAGATCGAGCACCACTACACCACCGGCACCCAGGCCAGTGTGGCCTCGGGCCGGGTGGCCTACGCGCTGGGTCTCGAAGGTCCGACGATGACGGTGGACACGGCGTGTTCGTCGTCGCTGGTGGCGGTCCATCTCGCGGTCCAGGCCCTGCGGGCCGGGGAGTGCACCCTGGCCCTGGCCGGCGGGGCGACCGTGCTTTCGGGACCCAGCGTGTACCTCGGGTTCTGCCGGCAACGCGGGCTCTCGGCCGACGGCCGCTGCCGGGCGTTCGCCGAGGGAGCGGACGGCTTCGGGCCGGCCGAGGGCGCGGGTGTGCTGGTGCTGGAGCGGTTGTCGGACGCCCGGCGGCTGGGGCACGAGGTGTGGGGGGTGGTGCGGGGCTCGGCGGTGAACCAGGACGGGGCGTCGAACGGTCTCACGGCACCGAACGGGCCCTCGCAGCGACGGGTGATCTCCCGTGCGCTGGCGGTGGCGGGGCTGGGCGCCGCGGACGTCGACGTGGTGGAGGCGCACGGTACCGGCACCGCGCTGGGGGACCCCATCGAGGCGCAGGCCCTGTTGGCCACGTACGGGCAGCGCGGGGCGGGTGTGCCGCCGGTGCTGCTGGGGTCGGTGAAGTCGAACATCGGGCATGCCCAGGCAGCGGCGGGCGTGGCGGGTGTGATCAAGAGTGTGCTGGCGATGCGGCACGGGCTGGTACCGGCGACGCTCCACGTGGACCGTCCGACCTCGCATGTGGACTGGGAGTCGGGGGCGGTACGGCTGGCGACCGAGGCCGTGCGGTGGCCGGAGCGGGAAGGACCGCGCCGGGCCGCGGTGTCGGCGTTCGGGATGAGCGGGACCAACGCGCACATGATCCTGGAGCAGGCGCCCGTCACCGAGGAAGCCGGTTCTGCCGGGCAGATACCCGTCGCCGAGGCGGAGGCGTCCGGGGACCTCGTGCCGCTGCTGGTGTCGGGGCGCAGCGCGGAGGCGTTGCGTGCGCAGGCGGATGCGCTGGCCGGTTATGTGGCGGCTCGTCCGGGCGCGGACCTGCGGGCGGTGGGCGCTGCCCTGGTGCGGGGACGCGCGGTCTTCGAGCACCGGGCCGTGGTGCTGGGGCGCGGGCACGCGCAGGCGCTGGCGGGACTGCGGGACGTGGCGACCGGTGCGGAGACGGCCGGTGCCGTGACCGGGGTGGCCCTCCGGACACCGAAGCCGGTGTTCGTCTTTCCCGGCCAGGGGTCGCAGTGGGCGGGCATGGGGCGGGCGTTGCTGGCGGGTTCGCCGGTGTTCGCGCAGTGGATCGCCCGGTGCGAGGAGGCGTTCGACCCGTTCGTGGACTGGTCGCTCGTGCGGGTGCTGCGGGGCGAGGTGGCCCTGGAGCGGGTGGATGTGGTCCAGCCGGCGCTGTTCGCGGTGCTGACCGGTATCGCCCGGCTGTGGGAGCACCACGGGGTGGCTCCGGCGGCGGTGGTGGGACATTCGCAGGGGGAGATCGCGGCCGCCTGCGTGGCGGGGGCGCTGAGCCTCGACGACGCGGCGCGGGTCGTGGTGCTGCGCAGCCAGGCCCTGGCCGCGCTCGCCGGGTCGGGGGGCATGGCGATGGTGATGTCGTCCCGGGCCGGGGCGCAGGAGCTGATCGGCCGGTGGCCGGAAAGACTGTGGGTGGCGGCCGTCAACGGGCCGTCGTCGACCGTGGTCTCCGGCGACGCGGCCGCGATCGAGGAGTTCCTCCGGCACACGGACGCGACGGGCGTGTGGGCCCGCCGGGTCCCGGTGGACTACGCCTCCCACTCGCCGCACATCGAGCAGGTGCGGGAACGGTTGCTCAAGGCGCTGGAGGGCATCACCCCGCGGGCCGCCCAGGTCCCCCTCTACTCCACCCTCACCGGCGGGCCGGTCGACACGGCCGGGCTGGACGCCGACCACTGGTACCGGAATCTGCGGCACACGGTCGAGTTCGACACAGCCGTGCGGGTGCTGCTGGAGGACGGGCACCGGATGTTCATCGAGATGAGCCCGCATCCGGTGCTGACCACCGCGCTGGAGCAGACGGTCGAGGCCGGTGGGCGGCCGGCCGCCGTGCTGGAGTCGCTGCGGCGTGACCAGGCGGGCCCCGACGACTTCACCGCCTCGCTCGTGCGGGCCCATGCCCAGGGGGCGCCGATCGACTGGGACACCCTGTTGCCCACCGCTTCGGCCCCTGTACTGCCGGATCTGCCGACCTACGCCTTCCAGCGCAGGCGTTACTGGCCCGCCGCCGTGGCGGGCCGGGGCCGGGACCGGGACACGGTGGTGGAGCACGCGGAGACCGGCGGCGTGCTGCTGACGAGCCGGTTCGGCCCCGACACGCATTCCTGGCCGGCCGACCACGCGGTGGCCGGGACGCCGGTCCTTCCGGGTACGGCCCTGCTGGACCTGGCGCTGCGGGCCGGCGCGGCGGCGGGGTGCCCCCGGGTGACGGAACTGGCGCTGGAGACCCCGCTGGTGGTGCCCCACCGCGGTGCCGTGCAGGTACAGGTCTGGGTGGGCGCGGCCGACGGGCAGGGGCACCGGCCGGTGACCGTTCACTCCCGCCTCGACGACGCGCCGCCGGGCACGCGCTGGACCCGCCATGCCCAGGGTGAACTCAGCGCCGACGCCGCGCCTTCGGCCTCCCGGCTCCCGGACACCGCCTGGCCGCCCGCCGGTGCCGAGCCGGTGGACATCAAGGACTTCTACGCCGATGCCGCCCGGCACGGCTATGACTACGGCCCGGCCTTCCAGGGCCTGCGCGCTCTGTGGCGCAAGGGCGACGAACTCTTCGCCGAGGCGGCCCTGCCGCAGGACGCCGGACGGGACGTACGGCGGTACGCGGTGCACCCCGCGCTCCTGGACGCGGCACTGCACCCCCTGGCACTGGACGCCGACGGCATACGGCTGCCGTTCTCCTGGCAGGGCGTGCACGCTCGGGCGGTCGACGCGACGGCACTGCGCGTCCGGATCACACCGGCCGGCCCCCACGCGGTGTCGGTTCTGGCGACGGACACCGACGGCAGGCCGGTGGTCTCGGCGCAGTCCCTGACGCTTCGCCCCGTCACATCCGAGCAGCTCGCGGCCGTTCGCACGGCCCACCAGGACGCGCTGCTGCGCGTCGACTGGCGGCCCGCACCCCCGGCCGGCCCCGGCCCGGCCCGGCAGCACCTGGCCGTCCTCGGCGCCGACCCCTCGTACAGCGGTGTCGAGCGGCACCAGGACATGGCCGCACTGCGGCACGCCCTGGATGCCGGAGCGGCCGTCCCGGACGTCGTTCTCGCGCCGTTCCACCCGGCCCCGCAGGACCCGGCAGACCGGCGGACCGCGGCCGAGGTGACGTACGGCGCGCTGACGCTCATTCAGTCCTGGCTGGCCGACGAGCGGTTGGCGTCCTCCCGGCTGGTGCTCGTCACCCGTGGCGCGGTGGCCACGCGTTCCGACGAGGGCGTTCCCGGTCTGTCCCAGGCCCCGCTCTGGGGCCTGGTCCGCTCGGCCCAGGCCGAGCACCCCGACCGCTTCGTCCTGCTGGACCTGGACCGGCCGGACGCCTCCGCGGCGGCCTCGGCGGTGACTCGGAACCCCGCCGAGCCGCAACTGGCGGTACGCGGGGGCGGCCTCCTCGTGCCTCGGCTGGCACGGGCGGTCACGGCTCGCCCGCCCCGCACCGGGCACCTGGATCCGGACGGCACCGTGCTGATCACGGGTGGCCTCGGAACGCTGGGCGGTCTGCTGGCCAGGCGCCTGGTCCAGCGCCACGGCGCACGCCATCTGCTGCTGGTCGGCCGCCAGGGCGCGGACACACCCGGTGCCGCACAACTTCTGACCGAGCTGACCTCGCTGGGGGCCCGGGTGACCGCGGCCGCCTGCGACGTCGGCGAACGGGAGGCGCTGCGCGCGCTCCTGGCGACGGTGGATCCGGACCGTCCGCTGACCGCGGTGGTGCACGCCGCGGGGCTGTTGGACGACGGTGTCATCGGTTCGCTGGACCCGGACCGCGTCGACCGGGTCTTCCGGCCCAAGGCCGACGCCGCGCTGCACCTCCATGAGCTGACCCGAGGACAGGACCTGACGATGTTCGTGCTGTTCTCCTCCGTCGCGGGCCTCCTGGGCAGCGCCGGACAGGCCAACTACGCCGCGGCGAACAGCTACCTGGACGCTCTGGCCCTCCACCGCCGCGCCCAGGGGCTGCCGGCCACCGCTCTCGCGTGGGGACACTGGGAAGAGGCCAGCGGTATGACCGCCCACATGGACCGGGCGGACCTGGCCCGGCTCTCCGCGGCGGGCATGGCATCCCTGCCGTCCGAGGCGGCGCTCGCACTGTTCGACACCGCTGCCGGCTCGGCCGAGGCGCTGTTGATGGCGGCCCGGGTCCGGACCTCCGCGCTGCGGGCCCCCGTCCCGCCGCTGTTCCAGGAACTCGCAGGGATCCCCGCCGACCGGCCCGGCCACCCGGGTGAGGACCCCGCCGCGCTCCGCGACCGGCTCGCCGAACTGCCCCGGCCGGAGCGGGAGGGCACCCTGCTGGAGCTGGTGCGCGCGCAGATCGCCGCCGTACTGGGGCACGCGTCCGCCAAGTCCGTGCCGGCCGACCGCACCCTCCACGACCTGGGCGTCGACTCACTGACGGCCCTTCAGCTGCGCAACGGCATCGGCCGCGCCGTCGCGGAACGGCTGCCGGCCACGGTGGTCTTCGACCATCCCACGGCGCTCGCCCTCGCCCGCTTCCTCGCCGCCCGGCTCTGCGGCGACGAGCCCGACGACGACAGTGCCGTCCCCGAAGCGGCGGAGACCGCCACGACGGCCGGCATGACCGAGGAGGCGGTGGCCTCGGCCACGGACGAGGAACTGTTCGCCCTACTGGAAGCCGAGTTGGGGCTCGGCGATGAGAGGTCCCCCGATGGCCGATGAGAGAACGCTCCGGGAGTACCTCAACCGGGCCACGATCGAGTTGCAGCGCACCCGTCGGCGACTGCGCGAACTGGAGCAGCGCCACGAGCCGGTGGCACTGGTCGGCATGGCGTGCCGGTACCCCGGCGGGGTGAGCAGTCCGCGGGAGCTGTGGCGGCTGCTCGTCGAGGAACGGGACGCGATCTCCGGCTTCCCGGCCGACCGCGGCTGGGACCTGGCGAGCCTGTACGACCCGGTGCACGACACCCCGGGCACCTCGGCGGTCCGCGAGGGCGGGTTCCTGCATGACGCCGCCGACTTCGACGCCGCGCCGTTCGGACTGTCGCCGCGTGAGTCGCTGGCGCTGGACCCGCAACAGCGCCTGTTGCTGGAGACGTCCTGGGAGGCACTGGAGAGCGCCGCCATAGCCCCCGACTCCCTGCGGGGCAGCCGTACCGGAGTGTTCGCCGGGGTCATGTACAACGACTACGCCTCCCGCCTGCACACCGTCCCCGCGGACCTGGAGGGGACACTGCCCCTGGGCAGTGCGCCGAGTGTGGCCTCCGGCCGCATCTCCTACGCGTTCGGACTGGAGGGCCCCGCGGTGACGGTGGACACCGCGTGCTCGTCGTCGCTGGTCGCGCTCCACCTCGCGGCCCAGGCGCTGCGCGCGGGGGAGTGCGGACTCGCGCTGGTCGGCGGGGTGGCGGTGATGTCCTCGCCGACCGTGTTCGTGTCCTTCAGCCGACTGCGCGGGCTGGCGGCCGACGGGCGGTGCAAGTCCTTCGCCGCCGCGGCGGACGGCTGGGGGCTGGCCGAGGGGGTCGGCGTACTGGTGCTGGAGCGGCTGTCGGACGCGCGGCGCCACGGCCATCCGGTACTGGCCCTGATCGCCGGCTCCGCCGTGAACCAGGCCGGAGCGTCCAACGGCATGACCGCGCCGAGCGGTTCCAGCCAGCGGAAGATGATCCAGCAGGCCCTGGCCGCCGCCGGGTTGTCCGCGGCGCAGGTCGACGCGGTGGAGGCACACGGCACGGGAACCGCCCTGGGAGACCCGATCGAGGCACAGGCGCTGCTGGACACCTACGGGCGCGATCGTCCGCCCGGACGGCCCCTGTGGCTGGGGTCGGCCAAGTCCAACCTGGGCCACACCCAGGCCGCCGGGGGCATCGCCGGAGTGATCAAGACGGTGCTGGCGATGCGGCACGGTCTGCTGCCGCGCTCGCTGCACTCCGACGTCCCCTCGCCCCATGTCGACTGGTCCGAGGGGACGGTACGGCTGCTGACCAAGGCGGTGCCCTGGCCGGACACGGGCGACGCCCCCCGCCGCGCCGGGGTGTCCTCGTTCGGCGTCAGCGGCACCAACGCGCACGTGATCCTCGAACAGGCGCCTGACCCGGACGACCCGCCCGCCCGTACCGCGGCGACACCGCGGGTGCCGTGGGTGCTGTCGGCGGCCGGCGACGACGCCCTGCGCGCCCAGGCCGAGCGGCTGCTCACCCTGCCGACGGCCACGGACCCGCTGGACGTGGCCTGGTCGCTGGTCGCTTCCCGGGCCGCCCTCGCGCATCGCGCCGTCGTCGTGGCGGACACCCGCGCGCAGTTCCGTCAGGCGCTCTCGGCCCTGGCCGAGGGCCGCCCGGCGCCCGGCCTGTTCCAGGGCGTGGCGAACTCGGCCCCCGGCCCGGCACCGGGCGTGGTGCCGCTGTCCGAGGCGGACGACCCGGGGGAGCTCCTGGCCCAGGTGGCCAGGGCGTACTGCCGCGGCGCCGCCGTGGACTGGGCCGCGCTCTTCGCGGGGCTCGGCGCCCGCCTCACCGAGCTCCCCACCTATGCCTTCCAGCGCCGCAGGTACTGGCTGGACGAGTCAGCCGCACCTGCCCGCGCACGATCCCGAAAGGGCGATGACCATGCACACCCTTGATGCCGCGCTCGCGGTGCACGCCGCCGAGCGGCCCGAGAAGACGGCCCTCGTCTGCGACGGACGCCGTACCACGTACGGCGCTCTCGCCACGCAGAGCGACCGCGGTGCACGCGCCCTGCGCGCGTCCGGTCTCGGACCGGGCGCCCGGGTGGGCTACCTCGGCAAGGAGTCCGAGCACTACTACGAACTCCTCTACGCCTGCGCCAGGAGCGGCGTCGTCCTGGTCCCGGTCAACTGGCGGCTGACCTCGCTCGAAGTGGACTACATCCTGCGTGACTCGGAGTCCGAACTCCTCTTCGTCGAGGAGGAGTTCCTCGACCTGGCCCGGCAGGTCCGGGCGGACCTCCCCGGACTGCGGACCCTGGTGCTGCTCGACTGCGCCGACCCCGCCGGCACCCCACTGGAGGAGTGGAAGTCCACCGGACGAGAGTGCGCGGCAGTCTGGCAGGCCACCCCCGACACCCCCGTCGCCCAGCTCTACACCAGCGGCACCACCGGGTTCCCCAAGGGAGTGGTGCTGGCCCACCGCAGCTTCTTCGCCGTACGGGAAGCACTCGCCGCGAGCGGAGAGGACTGGATCGACTGGCGGCCCGACGACGTCAGCCTGATCGGGATCCCCGGCTCCCACATCGGCGGGCTGTGGTGGGCCACCCAGGGGTTCAACGCCGGGATCACCAATGTCGCCCTGCGCGTCTTCGGCAGCAAGGAGGCCGTGGCGCTCGTCCGGGAGCTGGGCGTCACCACCACCTGCGTGGTGCCCGCGATGCTGCTGATGCTGCTCGCGGAACCGGAGACGGACCCCGCCGACTTCACGACCCTGCGCAAGGTGGTGTACGGCGGCTCGCCGATCTCGGAGTCCCTCCTGCGGCGGTGCATGGAGGTCATGGACTGCGAGTTCGCCCAGATCTACGGCCTGACCGAAACCGGCAACACCGCGGTCTGTCTGCCGCCCGAGGCCCATGCGAGCGGCGGTGACCTGCTGAAGGCCGCCGGACGGCCCTATCCGGGCTTCGCGGTGAAGATCGTGGACGACAAGGGCGAACAGCTGCCGCCCGGCGAGGTCGGCGAGGTCTGCCTCAGGACGCCCGGGCGGATGGTCGAGTACTGGCGGCTGCCCGAGGCGACCGAACGGACGCTGGTGGACGGCTGGATCCACACCGGTGACGCGGGCTACACCACCGAGGAGGGATACCTCTTCATCCACGACCGCATCAAGGACATGATCATCCGGGCCGGGGAGAACGTGTACCCGGCCGAGATCGAGAACGCGCTGAGCGCCCACCCGGACGTGGCGGACGTGGCGGTGATCGGGGTCCCGGACCCCCGCTGGGGTGAGGCCGTGCACGCCTTCGTCGTGCTCCGCCCCGGGCAGGGGGTCAAGCCGCGGGAGCTCAAGAGCTTCCTGCGGGACCGGATCGCCGATTTCAAGATCCCGTCGAAGTACGAGTTCATCGACCGGGTGCCGCGCAACGCCAGCGGCAAGATCCTGCGGCGCACGCTGCGGGACCGGCTCTGGAGCGCACAGGACCGGCAGGTCAACTAGGGCCTGTCGTTTGCATCATGCCGACCCGAGCGCACCAGACCCCGCTCGGGTCGGCTGAAAGGCACCGTACGTCACAGCCGGCCTGATCCAAACGACAGGCCCTGGGCATCGAGCCAGAAGGGGTTCACTCATGACACAGCCATCTTTCAGGCCCTACACGCACAAGGCCGACATTCCCTGGGAGGAACTGGCCCACGACCGCTCCCGCTGCCCCGTGGTCCACTCCGAGCACCTGGACGCGGTGCAGATCAGCTCGTACGCCGGGGTCAGGGAAGTCCTGCAGAATCTGGACAAGTTCACGAGCACCTACAGCACCCTGTGGCCGCGGGAGGAGCCGTTGCCGGAGGCCGAGCAGGTGTTCGCCGCCGCCGACCCGCCGCGCCACACCCGTCAGCGGCGGCTGTGCATCAAGGCGCTGTCCGCCTCCCGCATTCAGCACATGCGGCCGTTCAGCGAGCGCCTGGCCGACCGGCTGATCGACGCGATCGTGGCCGAGGGCCCCACGTTCGACCTGGTCAGCACCTTTGCCCGCAAGGTGAGCGAGGGGCACATCGGCGAGCTTCTCGGCCTGCCGGACGAGGACCGCGAGCACTTCCTCCACCTGTCGGCCCTGTTCGAGCTGAGCACCGCGGATCCGAAGAGCCAGGCGTACTCCCAGGAGATGGCCCACTGGCACGCCGGCCTCATGAAGATGGTGCGCGAGCGGCGCGAGGCCGGATCCGGCAGCGACGACCTGATCACGACGCTGTGCTTCGCCGAGCTGGAGGACGGCGACCGGCTGGACGAGGCCGAGGTCGCGGCAATGATCAGGTCCGTGATCCGGGCGGGCAACACCACCACCTCGGCGGCGATCGTCAACATCGTGGCCTCCCTGGAGTGGCACCCCGAGCAGAAGGCGAAGTACCTGGCCGACATCGAGGGACTGACCCCGTCCCTGGTGGAGGAGGGGCTCCGCTACGACGGCCCGGTCCTCGGCCTGTGGCGCAGATGTGCCCAGGCGACGACGGTCCAGGGACACCCGCTCGAACCCGGGGACCGGATCTTCTCCCTCTACGCCTCCGGCAACCACGACCCGGAGGTCTTCGACCGCCCGGACGAGTTCGTCATCGACCGTGACTGGAAGAAGATGCCTCCGCATCTGGCCTTCGGGTACGGCATCCATCACTGCATCGGCATGAACCTCGCCCGGCTCGAGTGCGAAACCGCCCTCTCGGCGCTCTACCGCCGACTGCCCCAGCTGCGCCTGAAGCCGGGCGCGCCGATCCCGCAGCTCCCCGGCCCTGTCTTCCGCACCTGGACCAGCCTGGAGATGGAGTACACCGCGTCGGACCCGGCCGCCGCGAACCGATGAGCACGGCCGAACCGCAGGACGGCGCTCCCCGTGTCGCCATCGACCACGACCTGTGCAGCGGCAGCGCCCACTGCCGCGACATCGCGCCCGGCATCTTCCGGATCAGGGACCAGCGCGCCTGGCTCGCCGAGGACGTACGGCCGGCCGACGTCGACGAGGACCTGCTGCGGCAGGCCGAGGTCTCCTGCCCCTGGTTCGCGATCACGGTCAGCCCGGGAGACAGGCCAGGGGGGGCCTGAACACCCCATTGTTTTCGGCACTTCTGTCCCAAGGGGGGAAACGCACATGTGCGGAATCGTCGGCTGGGTGGACTTCGAGCGGGATCTGTCCCAGGAGCGCACCACGGCGGAGGCGATGACACGGACGATGGCCTGCCGCGGTCCCGACGCCGGAGGTGTCTGGCTCGACCGCCATGCGGCCATCGGCCACCGCAGGCTGTCCGTCATCGACCTGGAAGGCGGCAGCCAGCCCATGATCGCCGAGGAGGACGGCCGCCCGTTGGCCGTGCTGACCTTCAGCGGCGAGATCTACAACCACCGCGAGCTGCGCTCCGAACTCGTCTCCCGCGGCCATCGCTTCCGCACCCGGAGCGACACGGAGGTCGTCCTGCGCGCCTACGTGGAATGGGGCCAGGGCATGGTCGACAAGCTGAACGGCATGTTCGCCTTCGGTGTCTGGGACGTTCGCCGCCAGGAACTGCTCCTCGTCCGTGACCGCATGGGCGTCAAACCGCTCTACTACCACCCCACCCCCGGCGGCGTGCTCTTCGGCTCGGAACCCAAGGCGATCCTGGCCAACCCCCAGGTCCCCCGCCGGGTGAACGCCGACGGGCTCCGCGAGATACTGGACATGGTCAAGACCCCTGAGCACGCCGTCTTCACCGGCATGTTCGAGGTCCGCCCCGGCCATGTCGTCCGCGTGCGCCGCGAAGGACTGAGCAAGCACCGGTACTGGGCGCTGGAGGCCAAGGAGCACTCTGACTCCCTGGAACAGACGGTCGGCACCGTTCGCGAACTGCTCGAGGACATCGTGTCCCGGCAGCTCGTCGCCGACGTCCCGGTGTGCAGCCTTCTCTCCGGCGGACTGGACTCCTCGGCCGTCACGGCACTCGCTGCCAAGACCTTGCAGGACCAAGGCGCCGGCCCCGTCCGCTCCTTCTCCGTCGACTTCGCCGGAGCCGCCGAGAACTTCGCTCCCGACGCCTTGCGCAGCGCCCCCGACGCACCTTTCGCGCGTGATCTCGCCGAATTCGTCAAGGCCGATCACCGGGAGATCCTGCTGGACAGCGACGATCTCAGCGACCCGGCCGTCAGCGCCGCCGTCCTCACGGCCACCGACCTTCCTCCGGTCTGGTACGGCGATCTGTGGCCGTCCCTGTATCTGCTCTTCCGCGCGGTCCGCGAGCGGTCGACCGTCGCCCTCTCCGGTGAGTCGGCCGACGAACTCTTCGGCGGCTACGTCTGGTTCCACGACCCGGAAGCACTGACCGCCGAGACCTTCCCGTGGCTCACGACCACGCCCGGCCGCTTCTGCGTCAACACCGACCTCTTCGAGCAGGGCTTTCTCGGGCGACTCGACATACCTGGCCGCCGACGTGACAGCTACCACGAGGCGCTCGCGGAAGTGCCGGTTCTCCCCGGCGAGACCGGACTGGAGAAGCGGATGCGGGAGATCGGCTACCTCAACCTCACCCGGTTCGTGAATACCCTCCTTGACCGCAAGGACCGCATGAGCATGGCTGTCGGCCTGGAGGTCCGCGTCCCCTTCTGCGATCACCGGCTCGTCGAATACGTCTTCAACACCCCGTGGGCCATGAAGAAGTTCGACGGACGTGAAAAGAGCCTGCTCCGCGCGGCCACCCGCGACATCCTGCCCGAGTCGGTCGTGGAGCGGGTGAAGGTGCCCTATCCGAGCACCCAGGACTCCGGGTACGAGAAGAACCTGCGTGACCGACTGGCCGAGGTCGTCTCCGACGGCAACGCCCCCGTCCTTCCGCTGCTCGACCCGGACCTGGTCAAAGCCCGCCTGAACCGGCCTGTCGGCGCCGAGAGCTCCCAGATGACGCGCATCGACCTGGAAGTTCCGCTCGCGCTCAACGCCTGGCTCGAGTCCTGCAACGTGACCCTGGATCTGTAGCTGCCCACAGCCCGCCGGGCGCCGGTCAGCGCAGTTCCTCCGGACAAGGCGTGCCCCGCGAGAAGTTGTACGGGGCCGCCAGCCGGTACTCGCCCGCCCGCGGAGCGATCAGCATCGTCCACTTGTCGCCGTGCGCGTCCTCCTCCGTCTCCATCAGGCAGCCGTTGACGTTGGCGTACGACTTCGGCCGGCCGTCGGGACGGTTCTCGGCGGCCTCCGTCTCCTGCGGCGGGTCGAGCTTCTTGCCGTCGGCGTCGACCAGGCCCAGCCAGGGCGAGTAGGGGATGCGAATGAGGACACGGCCCGGCTTGCTCACCCGCATCGTCATCTCGCCCTGCTCGGCCCGCTCGACGACGGCGTTCGGCTCGGCGAGCGGCGCCGGGGCGGTCACCTGGAACAGCTGCCAGTTGGCGTCGCCCCACACCTGCTTCAGATACGGCATGCCGCGCTGCACCAGTTCGCGCTCCCGCTCGGCCCCCGAGGGGTCCGGCTCGTCCTTGGGCAGCACCACGAAGTGAACGGCCCAGCGCTGGAGCCACTCGCGGTAGTTCGCGGAGTTGAGGGTGTCGTCGTAGAAGAGCGGGTTGCGCTCCATGTCGGCCTGGCGGTTCCAGCCGCGGGCCAGGTTGAAGTACGGCGCGAGGGCGGCGGCCTCACGGTGGGAGCGGGCGGGCACGACCTCCACCCGGCCCTTCTCGGCGCCGACCTCCTGGAGCTCGTTGACCAGCGGTGCCAGCTCGCGTGCCCAGGAGGCGGCCGGGGCGGCGTGGATGATGTCGTCGACCGTCTTGTAGCCGATCC
This sequence comes from Streptomyces sp. V4I8, assembly GCF_041261225.1. GTDB lineage: Bacteria > Actinomycetota > Actinomycetes > Streptomycetales > Streptomycetaceae > Streptomyces. Next base: position 4,574,542 of record NZ_JBGCCN010000001.1, on the reverse strand, counting down.
AGCCGGCGAACGTGAGCAGCGCCAGCACGCCCGTGTACCACTTGCGTGAGCGCGGCACGGTGAAGGGCAGCGCGGCCACCAGGGCCGTCCCGCCGAAGAGCATCGCCAGTCGGGTGATGTTGGAACCGATCTGCGAGCTGATCACCCAGACCAGGACGACCGAGAGGCCGTAGACCGCGGACACCAGCCGCATCGTCTTCCACTCCGCGGGCACGAGCACGAAGGTGGCGACGGCGATCAGCAGCGGCAGCAGCACCGAGCCGATCACCATCGGCTGCGTGCCGGAGAAGGGGAACAGCCAGGCCGAGACGGCCACGACGGCGGTCGGCGCCAGCCCCAGCGCCCAGGCACCCGGCCGCCGCTTCTGCAGGAACAGCGCCACCGCCACGAAGCCCACGAACAGCCCCGCAACCGGCGACGACATGGTGGCCAGCGCGGCCAGCGGGGCGGCGCACAGCGCCTTCGCCCAGCGTTTGTAGCGCCAGCGGTGCGGCCAGCAGAACACGACGGCGACCGCGCCCAGCGCGAACATCGTGCCCAGGGCGAAGGTCACCCGCCCCGAGATCGCGTTGCACACCAGCCCGAAGACCCCGGCGAGCGCCGCCCACAGCGGGTTCCTGACCGACCGGCTGCGGATCAGGACCAGCGTCAGCAGGCCCGCGGAGATCGTCCCCGCGATCATCATCGTCGTACGGACACCGAGGACCGACATCAGATACGGCGAGACCACGCTGTACGACACCGGGTGCATCCCGCCGTACCAGGCCAGGTTGTACGCCGAGTCCGGATGCCGGCCGACGAACTCGGCCCAGGCGTCCTGGGCCGCGAGGTCGCCGCCGCTGCTTGCGAACGTGAAGAACCAGATGACGTGGAGAAGCCCGGCCAGGGTCGTGATCGACAGCACCGGGTGACGCAGGAGACGCTCGCGCAGGGTGGCCAAGGCGGCGGTCAGACGCGACGGCGGTCGGTCCTCCGTATGGTGTGGGCCGTCTCCCTGACGCGGCGCGGGTACGCGTATTCGCGGACCGGCTCCCCGTCCCGGATCGGCGTCGTCGGCGCGTGTCGGCTCCGCAGTGGCCACGTGTGAGGCACTCCCCGTGCTGTCTTCTGTTCTGGCCGCGTCCCGTTTCCCGCGTGTTGTCGGCCCTGTCCCTGAAGGTTCTCCGGCCGCGCCTGGTGAGCGACGACCTGCCCGTTTCGTGACGCTAGCACGCAGCCCGCCGACGGGGCCCGTCGGCGGGCTGCGATGCCGTGCCGCTTCGCCCTCCCCGGGTCAGCCGACGCGGGTCAGCTTGTCCGTGAAGCCCGGTTCGGCGAGGTCCGTCCGGAGCGCGACCGGGATCTTGACCGCACCGCTGCTGCCGTCACCCACGGTGAGCGTGCCCACCGTGGTGCCGGCCTTCGCGGTGTGCGGTACGTCGTCGGGGGCGAAGGTCAGCTTCACCTTCAGCCCGGACCAGCCGACCGCCTTGACGTCCTTGGTGGCGACGACCGGCGTACGGCCGCCGAGACCGTCGTCGACGTACCCGACGACATCGCCCTTCTTGAGGATCGTCGCCGACTCCAGCGCGTCCTGAGCGGCGCGGATGAGCTTGTCGCCCGAGTCGAGAGCGGCAGCGAGGATGCCGCCGCCCGCGTCCGGCTGGCGCACCACGGCGCCGACGACGGTCCGGGTCTCGCCGCCGATCTCCTTCTTCGCGGCGAACACGAGGTTGCCGAGGGCGGAGGTGGTGGTGCCGGTCTTGATGCCGACGACGTTGTTCCTGCCGACCAACTGGTTCCAGTTGCCGTGGTTGTGGCCCTTGTAGTCGTCGTACGACATCATCGCGGCGACCTCGCGGAAGGCGGGGTACTTCATCGCCGCCTTGGCCAGCTTCACCTGGTCCACGGCCGTGCTCACGGTGGTGTTGTTCAGACCTGAGGGGTCGGTGTACGTCGTGTTCGTCATGCCGAGGTCCTCGGCGGCGGCGTTCATCTTCGTCACGAACGCCTTCTCGGAACCGGCGTCCCAACGGGCGAGGAGACGGGCGACGTTGTTCGCGGATGCGATCAGGATGCTCTCCAGGGCCTCGCGCTGGGAGATCTTGTCGTCCTTGGTCACGTTGACGGTCGACTCCTGGCCGGCGTCGGACTGGTCCTCGGCGGCCTGGTCGATCGTGATGTTCGGGCCCTCGGCGCCGCTGTCGAGCGGGTGCTCGCGCAGGATGACGTACGCCGTCATGACCTTGGCGACACTGGCGATGGGCACGGGCTTCTGGTCGCCGGAGGAGCCGAAGGAGCCGATGCCGTCGACGTCGAGGGCGGCCTGGCCCTCGGCGGGCCACGGGATGTCGATCTTGCCGCCGTCGAAGGTGTAGCTGTCCTCGGCGGTCAGGTCGAGGGTGGGGGCCGGGAGCGGGCGCATGCTCTGCACGACCGCGAAGACGACCACGAGCAGCAGCACCAGCGGGGTCCAGATCTTGACCCGCCTCAGGGCCGTGCGGACGGGGGTGTCCGGGGGCGGGGGCGTGTTGGTCAGCTCGGCGAGCAGGTCGAGCGGGGGCCTGGGCGGCAGGGGCTGCTGGGTGGTGCGCTCGGGGCCGACCTGGGGGACGGCGGCGGTGACGTCGGGGGTGGGTGCCGGGGCGGGTGCCGGGGCCGGGGCCGGGGTCTTGGGGGTGTCCGGCTTGATGTCGGGCTTGAGCGCGACGAACTTGCTGGTGCGCTCGGAAGGGGTTTCGGGTTCGGGTTCTGCGTCGGGCTTGGGGGCCTTCAGCATGGTGGTGGGCTGGTCCACGGCTGGCTTGTCGGGGCGTACGGCCTTGAAGACGGCGGTCGGCTGGTCGACGGCCTTGCCTGCGGCCTCGGCTTCGCCTTCGGCCTTGGTGTTCCCACCCGCACCACCCGTGCGGCTCTCGTCGTCGGGTGCGGGTGGCCCCTGTGGGGCGTCCCCGCCGTCGGCGGCCGCCGGTGCGTCGTCGGCGTCCGAAGCCGCCGAGGGCTCGCCCGGGCCGTCTTCCTCGGCCTCGTCCTCCGGTGCCGCCTCGGCAACCGCGTCGTCCGCGTCCGCGACGGGCTCGGCGTCGGCGTCGGCTTCGGAATCCTCAGCCTTCTCGGCGTCCGTCCCGTCCTCGTCGCCCGCGCCGGCGTCCTGGGCGCCTTCGTCCGCGCCCTGCGCCGACTTCTCGCCCTCGGCGTCCCCGGAGGCCACCCAGGCCGCCACAGCCGCCCTCAGCCGATCGTCGCCCTTGCCTCCGGCCGCGCCCTCGGCGTTCTGCGTGCTCGCGTCGTCGGTCTCGGCCTCGTCAGTCTCGGCGTCGTCAGCCCCGGTGGCCGTGTTCTCGCCCTCGGCGTCCTCGGCGTCCTCGGCGTCGTCGACCCCGGCCACCGCGTCCTCGGTGTCGTCGACCCCGGCCACCGCGTCCTCGGCTTCAGCGCCACGCCCCGTCGCGCCCTCGGCCTCCGCGCTCGCGCTCTCCTCGTTCGCGCCCTCGGCCTCCGCGTTCACGCTCTCGGCGGCGTCCGCCTCGGCGTCCTCGTTCGCGCCCTCGGCCTCCGCGTTCACGCTCTCGGCGGCGTTCGCCTCGGCGTCCTCGTTCGCGCCCTCGGCCTCCGCGCTCGCGCTCTCGGCGGCGTTCGCCTCGGCGTCCTCGTTCGCGCCCTCGGCCTTCTCCGTCTTCGCCCGGACCGCGTCCAGTTCCTGCCGGGACAGGACCCTCGTCGCCGTGTCCACGCCGCCGCGCGGTGCGGTGGCCGCGGGCTTGGCGGAGGCGTTCTCGCGGGCCACCGCCAGGCGCGGGTCGGGGCGTTCGGCCCCGTCCGCCGGGGTGGGGTCGGGGCCGGGTCGGGATTCGGGAACCGGGATCGCGCTCCCCGACGTCGGTTCTGCCGACGACTCGCGCTGCTTCGACCTGTCGGGGGACTCGCCCGCCACCGATGCCTCCTCCATGTGCTGCCGCACGCCTCGCGTGCGTCTGCCGAACCGTGAGCCGTCGCTCGGACTCCGTGCCCGTACGACCCCCCGTGCCGCTGTCCGAACATGTACCAGTGTCCTGTGCGCGACCCTCTACTCATGCGGTAGACGAGAACGACATACCTACCGGTTCCCTCACGAACCGGTCACGCACCCTCGACAGATGAATGTGAGAGGGGTCACCCTGTCTTTCATCCACGCGGGGAGGCATGGATGGGCAGGAGCCGCAGAACGATTCCGGAGGAGCTTCTGTTGCTGGCGTTGGACCCGACCACGGGTACCACCGCACAGCCGCAGTCGCTCGACCTTGGTCTGGCCGGAGCGCAGCTAGTGGAGCTGGCGCTGGCCGGACGGATAGCCCCAGACGGGGATCGTATCGCCGTGGTGGCACCACGGCCGACTGGAGATCCGACATTGGACTGCGCGTTGGAGTTGCTGCGAAGGCGTGGCGCTCCCGTACGTGCCGTCCACTGGATCGGCGGGCCCCGGCTGGGGCTGCGCCAGACCTACCTCTCGCATCTGGAACGGTGCGGCATGGTGCATGCCGTGGCGGGTCAGATGTGCGGGGTGTTGCCGACCACTCGCTATCAGGCGACGGACAACGAGATCAGCCGGGAGATCAGGGCCCGGCTGGATTCGGCGATCCGCACCGGCGTACCGCCGGACCCGCGGACCGCGGCGCTCGCCGCCCTGGCACACGCGGTCGGTCTCGGCAAGCACCTGTATCCGGGGAATGAGGGGCGTTCCTCTCGCTCCCGGTTGCGGGATCTGATCAGGCACGACCCCATGGGCGGTCTCGTCGCGCACGCCGTGATGGACGTCCAGAACGGCGCGGCGGCCCAGCCGCGTCGCAGCCCGGCCCCGGCCGGCCGTCAGGCCGCCCCCGGAGGCAGGGCCGCAGCGGAACCCGCCCGTGGCGTTCCGGTGCAGCCGCACCGCGGATCCATGGCGCGCGTCGTGGCCCACTGAGCCGCAGTTCCACGACCCGCACCAGCGCAGCACCCGGCCGATCGCACCACCGCACCACCGGGCCATCGCTCGACCAGCACCACGCGCAACGCATCACGCAACGCACCACACGCACGCATCACATGCTCCATACGCACGCCACGCGCAGCGCCGCGCCGCAGTCCCCATGACCGGTTCGGGAGCCGCTGTCCGCGCGGGGTGACGGGACCGTACGTCCGGACGACGACCGGGTCCCGTCGCCCCGCGCGGACGTATGTGCCGGTGTTGTGCCTGAAGGTCCCCGAACTGGCGTGTATCCAGCGCATATCCACCGTTTGCCAGCGGTAGGAAGCACCTTGGTGGCAGTCTGCTCAACAGCAGATACGCAAAGTGGCAATCACAGGCAGGCAGCCGGAGGTGCACGTCCCGTGGCGTCCAATGTCAATCCCACCGTCAGGCGACGCCGGCTGGGCCAGGAGCTGCGCCGGCTCCGCGAGCTCAAGGGCATGACGGCCGAAGAAGTGGCCGAGCGGCTGCTGGTGTCGCAGTCGAAGATCAGTCGGGCTGGAGAACGGCCGGCGCAGTATCAGCCAGCGCGACGTCCGCGATCTGTGCGGGGTCTACGAGGTGGAGGACCACCGGATCGTCGACTCCCTGATGCAGATGGCCAAGGATTCGCGGCAGCAAGGATGGTGGCACTCCTTCGGCGACATCCCGTACAGCGTCTACATCGGGCTGGAGACGGACGCGGCGAGTCTGCGCGTGTACGACCCGCAGGTCGTCCCGGGGCTGTTGCAGACCAAGCAGTACGCGGAGGCCCTGATCGCCGGGGCGTTGCCGGAGACGGCGTCGGCCGAGATCGAGAAGCGGGTCCAGGTGCGGATGCGCCGACAGGAACGAATCTCCACCGAGGAGAACCCGCTCCGGCTGTGGACCGTCCTGGACGAGGCTGCCCTGCGCCGGGTCGTCGGCAACCGCTCCCTCATGCGTGACCAGTTGGAACAACTCGTCGAGCAGTCCCAGCTGCCGCACGTCACCGTGCAGGTCATCCCCTTCGACATGGGCGCGCACCCGGGCCTCAACGGGCAGTACGCGATCCTGGAGTTCCCGGACGCGGCCGACTCCAGCGTCGTCTACATCGAGGGCGTCACCAGCGACCTGTACCTGGAGAAGGCGAACGACGTGCAGAAGTACAGCGTGATGTACGAGCACCTGAGGGCGCAGGCCCTGAACGTCGACCAGTCGCGGCAGTTCATCGCGGACATCGCCAAGGAGTACGCGCGCTGAGAAGCGCCGTACCGTACACCGGCCCAGGGTGGGATGGAAGACTCCTCTGGAATATGCCACCCGGCCGAGTGAATAGTCGCTTCGTCAGCCGATGTTGGCGAGTAGCGTCGATCACGCCACCCAGCAACAACGTTGGCGTGAACCGCCCTGCGGGATCCGGTCCGGACGCGCAGTGCGGTGACAGCAACTCAACATCTGGCAATTCGGAGCAAACATGGCAATTCGTCAGGGTTCCACGGACACGTGGACCAAGTCCTCGTACTCCACAGGGAACGGCGCGTGCGTCGAGGTCAAGTCGCCGCTCGCCGCGGCCATGGCGGTGCGGGACTCCAAGGTTCCCGAGGGCCCGGTCCTGGCGTTCCCCGCGAACGCGTGGAACACCTTCGTGGCGTCGGTCAAGGCGTGAGGGGCGGTTCCGGCTGATCCTCACCCGCGACCGACCGCACGAAAAACAACTGCACAAGCACCACAGGAAGAGCCCTCTCGACCAGCCCGCCGTCCTTGCCGAGAGGGCTCGGCTGTGCCCCGGCCGTCACGGCCGGGCCGCCCCCGGCGTCACCTCACCGGGACCGCCACATCGCACACCGGGTCCTGTGCCCCCGCCGCCTCCCAGTCCGCGAAGTACACCTCCCGGCACGGGCCTGTCTGCTCCAGGCCCTCCCGGGCGATCCACTCCTCCACCGCCTCGAAGGCGGCCAGGATCTGCGGATGGGCCACCTGGGCCTTGGTGATCCGGGTGAAGGCCAGCCGCTGCGCGGGCTGCACCCGGACCTTCGTCTCCCAGCCACGGCCGCGCTCCTCGGCCCATGCCCGGGCCGCCGCCTCGTCGGCAACCGGCACGCACGACTCGGCAGGGCCGTCGCTCTCCATCGACACCTCGGAGTGGTACACGACGAACGGCGGCGCCGTGATCCCGCCGCACGCCGGCGCCGCCGACTCCAGCCGGCCCAGCGACGCCCCGATCCACGCCGGCAGTTCACCCGCCAGCACATGCCGTGCCTCGCTGATCACCACCTGCTCGGGCACGTCCACCGTCTCGACCACGAACTTCCCGTACATCTCGGAGCTCCTCCCCGACAGCCGTCCACGGAGGTACTCGGCCAGCGTCCGCTGCCCCGCCACCCGCGCCTCGACACCCGCCCAGTACGCGTCGAGCCGGGCGGCGGCCGCGGCCCCGTCCGAGGCCTCGACCACCTCCGCGATCCGCGCGAGCGGCATGTCCAGCTGGCGCAGCAGCGCCACCAGACGGGCGCGTTCGATCTGGTCCGCGCGGTAGTAGCGGTAACCGCTGACCTCGTCCACCTGCGCCGGGGCCAGCAGCCCGAGGCGGTCGTACAGGCGCAGGGCCTTGGCCGAGAGCCTGGCCCGCGCGGCGAACGCGCCGATGGTGAGCAGTTCGTCGTCCACGGCCCTCTCCTCCGTCACCGGGCGGCTCTTCCGCCCGGTGACAAGGACGCTCGGCCCTGCCCCAGGGGCAAGGTCAACACCCGCCTACGCCAGCTGGGCCTCGACGGCCGCCACGAGCTCCGCGGCCTCCGGCTCGGTCTGCGGCGAGAAGCGGGCGACGACGACGCCGTCCCGGCCGATCAGGAACTTCTCGAAGTTCCAGCGGATGTCACCGCTGTGCCCCTCGGCGTCGGCGAAGCCGACCAGGCGGTCGTACAGCTGGTGCCGGCCCTCCCCGTTGACCTCGACCTTCTCGGTCATCGGGAAGGTCACGCCGTACGTCGCCGAGCAGAACTCGGCGATCTCCTCGGCGCTGCCGGGCTCCTGGCCCATGAACTGGTTGCAGGGCACCCCGAGCACGGTGAAGCCACGCTCCGCGTACTGCTCCTGGAGCTTCTCCAGGCCGGTGTACTGGGGGGTCAGGCCGCACTTGGAGGCCACGTTGACGATGAGGACCGCCCGGCCGGCGTACTGGGCCAGGTCGGCGGGGCCGCCGGTGAGGGCGTTGATGTCGACGTCGAGGGGGGAGTTGCTGTCATGGGTCGTCATGAAACGGATGCTAACTCCGCTACGAGTCGCGCCGGTGCTGGGCCCCGACGAGGACGTCCCCCGCCGCCGACCGCGAGTACAGCACCGACCTCCCCGCCCGCCGCCGCTCCACCAGCCCCGCGTCCAGCAGCACCCGCAGATGCCTGCCCACCGACCCCAGCCCCTGCCCGGTCACGGCGACCAGCTGCGTCGTGCTGAGAGGGGAATCGAGGAGCACGAGCACCTCCGCGCGCGCCGACCCGAGCAGGACCCCCAGGCTCGCGGGGACCGCCCGCGCGCCGGGGTCCGTGAGGGCGCCCGCGCAGGGGTAGATCAGCGCGTACCGGCCGGGGTCCTCCCAGGACACCCAGCCGCCCTTCGGAGTGACCGGCACGAAGACGAGTTCGGCGCCGGCGATCTCGCGAGGCGGGTACTCGTGCAGGTTCACCTGGAGGCGGTTGCCGCCGAGCCAGCGCGTGCGCCCCGGCCGCAGCGAGTCCAGCACTGCCGCCCACCCGCCCCGGCTCGCCAGTGCGGTACGGGCGACCACGTCGGCCTCCAGGACGCGGCGGCGCCGGTCCCAGTCCGGGCGTACGGCCTCGGTCCAGACGTAGGAGAGGAGCGCGGCGGCGCGTTCCGGCAGGTCGTCCCGGTCCAGTACGGCGGGGAGGGGGCCGGCGAGGGAGACGGTGAGGTGGGCGCGGGCCCGGCCGGGGTCGGCCGCGCGGATCAGGGCCAGGCCCGCCTCGATGGTCTCCCCGTCCCTCGGCGTGGGGGTGAGGAAGTCGGCGATCCAGTCCTTGCCGAGCCCGGCACGGACGAGGTGGGCGGTCACCGGGTCGGCGGCGAGGCGGGCCCGGTAGCCGGGCAGATGGTCGGCCAGCCAGGCGCGTTCGCCGGGGTGGGTGGCCGTGCCCGAGTGCAGCAGCTTCAGCGCGGCGAAGGTCTCCGCGAGCGGGGAGAGGACGAAGCGGCTCGCGGCGAGGGTGTCGGCGTTGATCTGCCACCAGCCCATGCCGTAGCCCTCCTCCCCCTGCTCCGTCCCGCTTCTCTCCGGCTTGTCTCCGGCTTCTCTGCGGCCACCTTTCGCGCCCCCGCGAAACAATAACGACGCGTCGCTGCTCCCCGCAGACTCCGCGCATGCGCAGCTACCAACAGCTCTTCCGCACCCCGGAGTTCACCCCGCTCTTCCTCGCCTCCTCTGCCAACGTCCTGGCCCAGACGATCGGCGGTCTGGCCCTGGGCACGCTGGTGTTCCAGGCGACGGACTCGCCCCTGCTGTCGGCGGTGAGCATGTTCGGGCCCTCGCTCACGCAGGTGCTCGGGGCGACGTTCCTGCTGTCGGGCGCCGACCGCCTGCCCCCGCGCTCCACCCTGACCGGCATCGCCCTCGTCTTCGCCGCCGCCACGGCCGTACTCGCGCTGCCCGCGCTGCCCGTCTGGGCCGTCTTCGTCGTCCTCTTCGGCCAGGGCCTGGTCGCCTCGCTCGGCGGGGGAGTGCGGTGGGGGCTGGTGAACGAGATCCTCTCCAAGGACGGCTTCATGCTGGGGCGTTCGGTCTTCAACATGATGGCCGGGCTCGCCCAGATCCTCGGATTCGCCACCGGGGGCATCCTGGTGACGGTCCTCTCCCCGCGGGTGTGTCTGCTGCTCGCGGCGGCGCTGTACGTCGTGTCGGCGGTCGTGGTCCGCCTGTGCCTGACCCCGCGCCCGCCCTGCGCCCAGGGCCGCCCGTCCGTCGCCGAGACCTGGCGCGCCAACGCCGTGCTGTGGTCCTCCCGCCCCCGCCGTCACGTCCTGCTGGGCCTGTGGCTCCCCAACGGTCTCGTCGTCGGCTGCGAGTCCCTCTACGTCCCCTACGCCCCCGAGAACGCGGGCACACTGCTGGCCTGTGCGGCGCTGGGTATGTTCGCGGGGGACGTGACCGTGGGCCGGCTGGTGCCGCCCGCCGTGCGCCGACGCCTCGGCACACCCCTGCTGGTGCTGCTGGCGACGCCGTATCTGCTGTTCTTCCTGCACCCGCCGCTGCCGCTCGCCGCCCTCGCCGTCACCGTGGCCTCGGTCGGCTTCGGGGCGAGCCTGGTCCAGCAGGAGCGGCTCATGGCGCTGACCCCCACCGAACTGAGCGGCCACGTCCTCGGACTGCACGGCTCCGGAATGCTCACCATGCAGGGCGTGAGCGCCGCCCTCGCCGGCTCGATCGCCCAACTGGCCTCCCCCGCGACGGCGATGACGGTCATGGCGGTCACCTCGCTGACGGTGACCGTGACGTTGGGGGTGGTGAGCCGCGGGGATGCGCGGGACGGGAAAGGGGAGTTCCTCTCGCACGGCGGCCGGACGACCTAAAGTGATCGAAATGCCGCCTCTGCCAAGCGTTTTCGTGGGTGGGTTGATCGGTGCGACGTTCGGGACGGTCTTCGTCCTGGTGAACGCGCACACCCCGCTCGACGCCGCCGTCGGGACCGTGCTTCGCGTACTGGCGGTCCTGGCAGTGGCCGCGTTCGTGGCGCTGGTCCTGCTCACCGGCAAGCGCGTGAGGGCGCACGGCGGCGACAACAGGTCGCCCCAGCCGGTCAACATGTTCGGCGCCCGTTATCGCTGGGTCGTGCTCGGCGAGGCGGTGCTGCTGTTCGGGGGCATTCAGGTGCTCCGCCTGTTCGACGCTCCGGATGAGGCGAACGTGGCCTGGATCGCGCTCGTCGTCGGCGTGCACTTCCTGGTGCTCGCGCGGGTGTGGAGCCGGCCGGCCGTACTCGTCCCGGGAGCCGGGCTCACCGCCCTGGGGATCGTCGGACTCGTGCTCGCCTCCGGCCCGGCAGTGGCCTGGGTGCCGTTCGTCAGCGGGGTCCTCTCCGGAATCACACTGCTGGCGGGGTCGCTCGCCTTCGCCGTACGGGACTATCGGGCGGTCGGCGCCCGCGGCGAGGCCCGGCCGTAGTCCGCTGGCGGGTCCGCCCACCGCCTTGAAGGACGCGGACGAGAACCGGCTGCCGAGCCGCGTTCATGCATAGGTCACCGGCATATTCCGGCGGTGATCACCTGTGCGTACACTGCCTCCATTCATCGGCGGTCTGCCCAGGGGGTGGCAGGCCCGACCCCTCGGGGACTCCATGCGCAGACTGACGATCGGCTCCGCCCTGATCGGTTCCGTGGCCCTGGCCACTCTCCTCGTCCCCGGCGCGCAGGCGGACGAGGTGGTGGGTAACGCCGATGCCGGCGCCTTCCGGATCACCGGCGGAGGCGGCACGGGCAATGACGTCGTTCTGGGCACCACCGAGTCGAGGAAGATCACGGTCGAGCTGACCGCGAGCGACGACTCGGGAATCTCCGTCGCGGACTTCACGCTCTATCACGGCAGCAGCCTCAGCAAAGCCGACGCGATCCTGAAGCCCGCCGAAGCGAATCCCGTCTGCACGGCCGACGGCACCAGCGCCGTCTGCACCAAGCACTACACGATCGACCCCCGGCGTGATCTGAAGAACTCACTCGCCGGCATCTGGAAGGTCGCCGTGGACGTCCGGGCCAAGGACGGCGACTACGTGAAGTCGGACGGCCACACCACCTTCTTCATGAAGCGCTACGCCAAGCTGACGGCCAACGCCTCTCCCGAACCGGTCGCCAAGGGCCGCACGATCACCGTGACCGGCAAGCTGAGCCGGGCCAACTGGGACACCCACGACTACCGCGGCTACGCGGGCCAGCGCGTCTCCCTGCAGTTCCGCACGCCCGGCACCGACTACTACGATCCCATCGGCTACGTCACCACGAACACATACGGTTCCCTGGCCGCCAAGGTCACCGCGTCCGCCGACCGCTACTGGCGGTACAGCTTCGCCGGCACCATGACGACCGGCGGCGTGAAGACGGCGGGCGACTTCGTCGACGTGCGCTAGCGGGCAGCCGCCAAGGGCCCCCGGCCACGACGGTCAGGGGCCTTTCGCGTGCGCCCCGGCAGGATCCGGACGTGACAGGTTGCATCCGCAACTGGCATGCTCACGGTCGCGATCATTGTCAACATCGGGGGAACGATGACCACAGGGCCCGGAGGGTTCTCGGCACGGGCCGAGTCCCTGGACGGCAGTTCGCATCTCCTGAACGAACTGGCCGGACTGCTCTACGCCGGACGCATGGACGGGGAGAACGCCACGCAGTGCCGCGTACCGCGCTCCCACCCCCAAGTGGCCGAAGCCGTGGAGGACTTCGCCCGGTATGCGCAGGATCAGTACGGGGACCTCGTGACCTTGCTGTCGGCCCTCTCCACGAAACTGCGGTCGACGGGAAACGCCTACGTGCAGGCCGACGCCGGCGCGCAGCGTGCGATGGACGACCTGCTCGACGAGGGGCGTTACGTCGCGCCCGAGGACCGGTGAGCGAGCGCATGGCCTACCGCGTGGACGTGGAGTTCCTCGACACGTCGAACCCACAGCTGATCGAACGGACCGCGGCCGAGTACGGCCGGCTGCACACCCTCCTGGCCTCGTGTGACGACGACTTCCGCAAGGCCGGGAAGGTCGAGTGGGAGAGCGAACACCGGGAGCGCTACACCAAGCGGCTGCAGGAGGCACTCGACCTCGCGGAGCACCTCTCCGCGGCCTTCCGGCGCGTACGCAAGGCGTTGGACGACTACGCCACGGCTGTCGAGCAGGCCAGAGCCCACTTCGAGAGCGGCCGGACCGCAGAGGACCGGCTGGTCGAGGTGATGTCCCGCGAAGCGCACGCGATCACCCCCACCGCGCGCGCCGCGGAACCACTGCACCAGTGGGAAGACCTCCGAGCCACGACCGGTTTCCTCGACTGGGCGGCAGAACTCACCGTCGACGTGGACGCGATCCGCGAAGAGGCCGAGCACTACTACAACGCCACCAGGAACCACTACGACGACGCCCGGCGCGTGGAGTCCGCGGCCCGCGAGGACTGCGTGCACGAGATACGCGCAGCCCTGCGGTCCCTCCCGGACTTCCGCGGCGGCGACAGCACCTACCCGGCCCTGCTGGTCGGCGCCGTGGACGCGCTGCGCCACGAAGTGAGCGACGCGAGCCGCAACCCGAACACACAGCTCCCCGGCACCGGCACGAAGGTCGACTCGATCCCCGCGGTGTCGAACGACACCCCGATCTCCCCCTCCCTGCAACGCATCCGGGACAGGCTCGCGCACCTGCCCGCCGCGCAGGCCCACTACCTCTGTCTACCGTCCGACGACGACGCCGGCCGCCGCGAGTACATCTCGGGAAACAAGGCACTGATCAACGACGCCGCCCACCACTCCGGGCTGCCCCCCGAGATGGTGGCGGGCATCGCCTGGATGGAAGTCGAAGGCGACCCCTCCTGGATCGACGAGGCCGCCTACGGCGTCCGCCGTCGCATACCCGGCACGGGAGAAGCGGACCAGACCTCCATGGGCCCGATCGCCATCCAGATACGCCGATCCGCCGAAGTACTCGGCTACGACCCGGAGAACCTCACCGCCGCCCAGCGTGAAGAGGTCGTCAACGCGACCAAGGACCCGGCCCAGAACATCTACCTCGCCTCGGAGTACCTCGCCCAGGTCAAGTCCGAGAGCGAGTTCGCCGACGTGCCGCCGGAGCAGATGACCAGGGAACAGATGCGGGAGCTGGCCGCCCGCTACAACGGGGGTCACTACTACCGGAGCGATCACGCTCAGGCCTACGGCCAGGGATTCGACGAGAACGTGGACGACGCGAAGCGGGCGCTCGGAGCATGAACGGGGCGGGGCCGTCGCGGGGGACGCGGACGTCACGAGCGGCACGAGCAGCACGGGCGCCCCGGGCGTCCCGGGCCAAAGGCGTCGCCTGCGCGGTCGTACTGGTCATCGGCCTTCTCTCGGCGGGAGCCGCCACCGGTATGGCCTACCTGTCGCATCCGCTCGGCCCCTGGGACCACCAGTCCTACGACCACATACAGCTGTTCGGCACGATCGGGCTCTCCTTCGCCCTGCTCACCGCACCGCTCGCCGTTCTGGCTGTCGCACGCCGCTGGCTACGGCTGTGGTGGATCGTTCCGTGTGTGCTGGTCACGGTGGCGGCCTGGGGACGACTCACCGTGATCTACCCGGCCCGCTGACCTGAGCGCCGCACGGGAACCCGGTCAACGGGCGAAGGGGTGGGCTGTGCCGGCCAGCCGGGCGGCCTGTCTGATGGCATCACCCCGCTTGAAGCGGTGACGGGGTGTTCCCTGCCGAGTCGTGCCTCCAGCAGGACCCGGCACGCGTCGAAGCAGTCGTATGCCCGCCGTGCTGCCGCGGCGGCTTCCTGCCGCGTGTCCGGGGCGCTCTCGGCACCCCACAGCTCGGCCTGTCGCAGACAGAGCTGCCCGAGTCCGTCGATGAGGTCGGTGTCGGTGAAGTCGTCGTAGAGCCGCTGCGCGAGGTTCTGCTGCTCGTCGGTCGGTTCGATCTCCGCGCTTGAGCGGTCGGCTCCACGGGGGAGTAGCGCCTGCTGTGCAAGTACCTGCCGATTCTTGTCGTGTAGTCGGTGCTGATGAGCTTCTCGAAGGCGGCATCGACGCGTTCCTGGTCGACCGGCGCGCCGGACTCCAGCCGGATCCGCTCACGCATCACGATCACTCGCTCCGACTGGAAGCGATGGTTGAGCGGTTCGTCCAGTTGCGCGGCCGCCCGTTCGAGCGCCGCCTCGCGATCGGACGGATCCAGCGACCCGTAGCGGACGTGGCTGAGCAGGGCCTCCGCCATCTCGATCTGGGCCTGGCGCCGCTCCTGCCCACTGCGGGTGTTGCGGATCACCGACTCCAGATTCTCGACCACCTCGGTGTACTCCCACAGGTAGCGGTGGAGCCGAGCGCGGGCCAGCTGGAGCTCGGTGTCGAGCGGCCACGAGCTCTTCGCCCGGTCGAGGACGGCCCAGGCCGGGCCGTAGTCGACGCTCTGCCCTGCCTTGCCACGGACCTGCTGGTGCGCCGCCCGGAGCCGTTGGTACTCGCGCTCCAGGTCGAAGCGCAGCTCCAGCAGCCCGCCGGTGTCGCCGGTCTCGGCCTGCTGCACGAGGACCTCGTCGTACGGCTGGAGCAGGGCCATCGCGGCGTTCGCGCCGTCCAGCCGGAGAGTCGGATCGGCATGGCGCCGGTGGACGCTGCGGAGAAACCTGGCGACGGTCAGGCTGACGGGCAGCCCCCAGGTCGGAACCGGCCCGTACGAGCCGGTGAGGATGTCCATGACGAGATCCACCATGGCGGACCGTTCCTCGTCGGTGGGCAGTTCGAACGCCTGGTGCTTCGCCGCCTCGAGGAGCCTGCGGGTCCACAGATGCCGCAGTGCCGTTGTGGGCGCGCAACGCTCAAGACCCACACAGCCGAGGCGCACGGCCTCCGCCAACGCCTCCAGCCGCTCCGGCTCGTTGTCGGCCACCCTCGCCCGGGCCCGGCCGGCGCGCATGCAGGCTGAGCTGCGTGGCCTCACCACCGGTGGTGTTCGGCTGGGGCAGCAGCTGAAACCGAGGTCCTCCGTCTGGAGAGCAGTCCCAGGGCAGTCCCAGACCCGTCCGTACAACCATTCGGCCGCCGGGTAGGTCGTAGAGCGCGGTCGATCAGATCAACAGGTCGCTCACAGCACGATCTCGACAACGGAGACCCATGCGCGCCAGACGTACCGCCCTCGCCGCTGCCGCAGCCCTCGTGGCAGCGGTCTGCGCACCGCTCCTGACGGCCCCCTCGGCGTCGGCGGCCCCCGCCAAGCTGTCCGACGACTTCAACGGTGACGGCTACCGCGACTTCGTCATGCTCGGCGGCTCGCACGGCAAGGACGGCCGGGTCACCGTCGTCTACGGCACGTCGACCGGCCCCGGCACCCGTGTCCAGACCATCCACCAGGACTCGCCCGGCATCCCCGGCGCGGCGGAGGAGGGCGACTGGTGGGGCGCCGCCGCCACCGCCGCCGACCTCGACCGGGACGGCTACGCCGACCTGGTCGTCTCCTCGCCCGGCGAGAACGTCGGCACCATCCAGTCCCGGGGTGGGCTGACCGTCGTCTGGGGCAGCGCGAGCGGCCTCGGCTCGGGCACGGTCTTCAACTCGCCGGCCCCGCAGGAGTACGAGAACCAGGGCGACCACTTCGGCGAGGACGTCGTCTCCGGCGACTTCGACGGCGACGGCGACCCGGACCTCGCCGTGACCAGCAACAGCCGGGTGGGCGTGGTCCTCCTGAAGGGCCCCTTCACGCGCACCGGCGGAAAGAGCGGCTGGGATTCCCTGGGCGATGGCTACGGCTATCTGCACGCTCCCAACCTCGTCGCCGGCCGGGTCACCGCCGACGCCGCGACCGACCTGTACATGCTCGGCTGGGATCTCCAGGCAGGCAACGACATCAACCTGCGGGCCTACTTCCACCGCGGCGGCAGCACCTTCACCCAGCGTGCGGGCGAGGTGCTGGTGCCGGACGACGGCGGCCACCAGGGCGGCGACATCCTCGCCGTCGGCGACTTCGACAAGGACGGCTACGGCGACCTCGCCATCGGCCGCGGCTACGAGACGGGCGACGGCGAACGCGGCTACGTCACCGTCCAGTACGGCGGCTCCGGCGGCCCCGACACGGCCCGCAAGCCGGTGAAGTTCAGCCAGAACACCACCGGCGTACCCGGCTCCTCCGAGAACGAGGACTACTTCGGCTCCGCCATCGCCGCCGGCGACGTCAACGGCGACGGCTACGCCGACCTCGCCGTCGGCGCCCGAGGCGAGGACCTCGGCACCAAGCGCAACGCCGGCTCGGTCACCGTCCTGCTCGGCCGCGCGGGCGGCCTGTCGGGCACCGGCGCCAAGTCCTACTCCCAGGACACCTCCGGCATCGCGGGCACCCCCGAGACCGAAGACCAGTTCGGTGCCTACCTCAAGCTCACCGACTACACCCGCGACGGCCGCGCCGACCTGATGATCGACACCAACGAGCAACTGGGGTACGAGGACCGCTGGGGCCTGGTCCACCAGCTCAAGGGCTCCACGTCGGGCATCACGACGACGGGCTCCAAGACGTACTCCGTGACGACCCTGAAGCTGTCGTACGCGCGACTGGGCGGGCCGTTCGCACGCTGAGTCCACTGACCCCTGGGCCCGCGGCGACCGCTGAGGAGCGATTCCTGTCCAGCCCCCCCCGGCCTGCCGGCACCGAGCCCGCAGGCCGGGGCGGGGCCGGGGGCGGGGGCTTTGGACGCGATTCATCTCGCCGAGGGACCGCTGCTCCGCGGCGTGGCTGCCGAGCACCTAAAGATCGTCTCGATTCCCCTGTTCTGCTCGCTCATCGCCTGAGCCTCCGACAGCAGCAGGCGAACGCCGTACGCGTCGGCCGTCCCGCCGACGCCGGCCTCCAACCCCTGGCGACTCACCGGCCCGGGGCTTCGGCGCCGGAATTCAACGCCGTCTTCTACCCGCTCGATCAGCCGTCAGTGCCGGACGCCCCGCACGACCGGGCCTCGTGGGGGATAACCGGGCCTCGTGGGGGATTTCGGGAGATCAACTCCCCGTCCGCTCACGCAAGCGGATCCGGACGACAGTCCGAGGCCGACCAGGGCGCCTCTCCGGGGTTCCTCCCGTGGTTCGCGGCTGGAAGCACGCCTACCTGGTCGCACCTTCTGTAACCGTTCCAGTTCGCACTGTTGACACCCCGCCCGCTTCCCCTTAACGTCGCGCCAATATTTCGAACATGTGACTATATTTCGAACGTCGAAAGGCGAGTGCCCTGTGCGTTGCCGGAATCAGCACGCATGTGGTCGGAACGCGGCACCGATACGAACCATGTGCCGAGCCGACCCCACCCCGACGACCTCGGCGGCCGTGTGCGGATCCACGAGGGCGCAGAGCTGCTCCGCCACGGCGCACGGCCCTGTCTGAAGTTCGGTCTCTCCAGGGCGCCCCGGGTTCTACCAGTGCGGCCCCCATCTGCGGGATCTGACCCTCGACACCGCCAGGGATCGGGTCTGAAACGCCGTCATCCCCTCAACGACGAGAAGGACAAGGAACGAATCACCGTGTTCAATCGAAGAACCGTCCTCGCCGGAGCCGCCTCCCTCGGCCTCACCCTGTCCGCCTGCGGTAAGGACAGTGAGGGCGGCTCAGAGGACGGCTCCGAGGGCGGTACCGTCGGCATCGCCATGCCGACCCGGTCCTCCGAGCGCTGGCTCACCGACGGCAAGAGCGTCGTCGAGGACCTCAAGGCCAGGGGGTACAAGACCACGCTGGTCTACGGCGACGACGACCCGAAGGCCCAGGTCTCACAGATCGGGAAACTGATCCAGCAGGGCGTCGACGCCCTGATCATCGCGGCCATCGACAACAGGTCGCTGAACGGCGTGCTGCGACAGGCCGCCGACGCGGACATCCCGGTGATCTCCTACGACCGGCTCATCCTCGGCACCAAGAACGTCGACTACTACGTGTCCTTCGACAACGAGATGGTCGGCATGATCCAGGCCCACTACATCATCGACAAGCTCGGCCTGGAGGACGGCAAAGGCCCGTTCAACATCGAGTTGTTCGCCGGTTCCCCCGACGACAACAACACCAAATACTTCTTCGACGGTTCGATGACGCACCTGCAGCCGTTTCTGGACAGCAGGCAGTTGGTCGTCCGGTCCGGCGAGACCAAGCTCAACCAGATCACCACCCCTCGCTGGGACGGCCCCACCGCGCAAAAGCGCATGAGCGGCATCCTCACCAAGTGGTACCGCAGTGAGCGGGTCGACGCGGTCCTGTCGCCGTACGACGGCATTTCTCGGGGCGTCCTGTCCGCGCTGAAGTCGGGCGGCTACGGCCCCGACATCAAGCCCCTCCCCGTCATTACCGGTCAGGACGCCGAACTGGCGTCGGTGAAGTCAATCATCGCGGGTCAGCAGTCGCAGACCGTCTACAAGGACGTCCGCCGGCTGGCCGAGGCCGCCTCAACCATGGTCGACGACATACTCAACGACAGGGTGCCGTGGGTGGACGACTCCATGGGCTACAACAACGGCGTCAAGGCCGTGCCGGCCGTCCTGCTGCAACCCACGAGCGTCGACAGGACCAACTACGACACCCTTGTCACGGACGGCTACTTCACCGCCGCCGAGCTCAAGTAGCGGCACGGCCGCTACATGCCAACGCCTGCACGACGCTCGTCATGAGTTGCGGATGATGCCTTCAGTCCGCTCGTACGACGACCGGCGACGGTGCGTGGAAGCTTCCGCGTTTCCGCGTCCTTGTCGACCACACGCCCGGCTTGACCGCCGCGGGGTGAGGGCCGCGGATGGAGCAGAGGCCGTGGAACTCGCCCGCCGTGAACGGCCGGACGTCGTGCTGATGGACGTACGCACTCCGAACCCGGACGGCATCGAGTCGACCCGGCACGTCTGCTCGGCCCCGGTCCTGGCCGGCGTCCTCGTCCTCATCCTCACCACCTTCGACTTGGACGAGCACGTCCACGCCGCCCTGCGCGCGGGAGGCGCCGGACTTCCGCTGAAGGACACCCCGCCGACCGAGGTCCACACCGCCATCGGCGTTGTCGCCGCGGGCGAGACACTGCTCGCCCCCTCGGTGACCCGCAGCCCTGGACGTAGTGGGCGTGGCGGACGGACAGGGCGGCGACCCATTGCATCACGTAGTGCCGGCGGGCCTCGGGGGACAACGGCTGCTCCGTGAGGGAACCGTGCCGCTTGACGCGCTCGCCGGGTTCCTGTGCGGCTGTCCCGACAGCTGTGGTTCACACGTGTGCACGTGGGTTCCCGGCCTCATGTGTGCTGAATCCGCTCTGCCCAGCCCTGTCCGACGACGAGCCGACGTGCTCCTCGCGGTGCTCCTGGACCGGTGCGTGCCGTCCGTGACCACCTGACTGCCGGCCGATGGCTGCGGCACTTCTGAATTGCGGGTGCCCTGCCAGGCAGGACTCACACCGTGACACGACAGGGCTTCCGGAGCGGTCCGTGCGCTTTCGGTCCGTGCGCTTTCGGTCCGGGCGCTTTCGGTCCGGGCGCTTTCATGGCAGAACCGAACCCAGCCGTGAAGCGGGTCCGGCTGATCACTGAGGGGCGCCTCAGCACGGTGATGGCCGAATGCGTCGAGCTGCCGTTGACGCCTGGCTGGCTAAGCCGCGGTTTCCGTGATGAGGACGGCGTCGGTGACCGGGCCCGGAGCGTCAGTCGTGGCTGCGGCGGCTACGGCGTCCCGGACGGCGCGAGCGACTTCCAGTGGATGGTGTCCGGGGGCGACCGCGAGGTGGACCTCGATGTGTCGGCCGGGTGGATCGTCATGGTCCTCCACCTTGACCGGGCGGCTTCCCAGCACGGCGGTGAGGCGGGCGACGCCCGGAAAACTTGTCGCGACGTCCGCCAGCTCTCCGACGGGCCCCC
Source organism: Streptomyces sp. V4I8 (assembly GCF_041261225.1). Classification (GTDB taxonomy): domain Bacteria; phylum Actinomycetota; class Actinomycetes; order Streptomycetales; family Streptomycetaceae; genus Streptomyces. Next base: position 4,554,040 of record NZ_JBGCCN010000001.1, on the reverse strand, counting down.
GCACGGGTCCTGTTCCGGCCACACGGGGCGAGCCCCGCGTGGCCGCCGCTTCCGGCTCCGACCCCACGGTCCTCGCCGCGGTCCGCGACTTCACGGCTGTCTCCGGGCCCTCATGGAGATCCGTGACGCGCAGGTCAGCTGTCACGGTGGCCAGGCCGAGCCGTTCGGCGGCCGCGTTGAGCAGTGTGCTCCTCAACTGATCGACAGTCTCGGGCAGGGGCTGATCGGGGGATGCTGTGAAGGCGGCCTCGATCCTGAGCGGGCCAGGCGGTAGCGCGCTGGCCGGTGGACGGACGGCCGGCTCGGACACGGGTTCGAGCGGTGCCGATCCGATGCGCAGAGAGTCCAGCCACACACCGGGAATCTCAGCGGCAGCACGCCCGAGGGCCCGGACGGCCGCTTGCTCGGTGATCCATGTCCCGTCGTCTGGCCCGCCGAGCGGGAGCAGCCGGCCCAGGCCGAGCTGGTGCCGTACTGCCTGCGTCCACGCCTCGGTTTTCACCGGCCTCTCACCCTCTCTCTTCCCTGGCCGCGGTCCTTTTTCTGCCGCACGGCGCCCGGCGCGTCCGGGATTGCCGCGGGCAGGGGTGCTCGGGCTACGCGTTGGGCCGCCCCGCCTCACATCTGCAGTTAGGGCAAATCGTACTAAATCGTACTAATTCGAATAGACTCTGTGTAGAAGGCGCAGTGGGGGCTTCCGGAGGGAGGAATGCCCTGATGACTGAGAACACCGGCGCAAAGTATCGCGGTGCGCCCGGTTCTCGTGGCCGGACGACCATCGCCGATGTGGTGGTGGAGAAGATCGCCGGAATGGCGGCACGGGACGTGCGCGGCGTCTATGCCCTGGGCAGCGGATTCGCACGCTCGATGGGATCCATGCGGGAGCGGATGCCCGGCGCCGGTAGTGGCAAGTCCGTCACACGCGGCGTCAGTGTCGAGGTCGGAGAGCTGCAGGCGGCCATCGATCTGGAGATCGTCGTCGACTACGGCGTCTCGATCACGGACGTGGCCGCTGCGGTGCGGGAGAACGTGATCTCCGCGGTGGAGCGGATGGCCGGTCGGGAAGTCGTGGAAGTCAACCTCCTGGTCAGTGACGTGAAGCTGCCCGACGAGGAGGACGAAGGGGAAGAAGGGGAAGAGCGGCAGCGGATCCAGTAGCCGGGGCGGAGCAGCCCGCTTGAGTGAAGGAGCGCGTGATGAGCAGGGCCGTGGTGGGCTTGATAGCCGGAATGGCGCTGGGTTTCGCCGCGTATTTCGGTGACTTCTGGGCTTTCCTGCTGGTGCTGGGGCTGGGCGTCGTCGGGCTCGCGCTCGGGCGGTTCATGGAAGGTGATCTCGAACCGGGCGACTTCGTCCGCCGCCGAGACCGACAGGATCGGATCCGCGATGACCGGCGACGGGCTCGGGGAGACTGGCGGCAGTGACCGGTGAGGCAGATCGGCGTCCGGGCACCCCCCGCGGGGAGCGCGGCGCGATCACCGTCGCCGACCGGGTCGTGGCGAAGATCGCTTCCAAGGTGGCGCGCGACGCGCTGAGCCGGTTCACCGAGTCGGCCGGCCACGTACCACCCGGCCGCCGGACGCCACGCGTGACCACATCCGTGCGGCGGGTGCCGGAGCGGAACACCGCAGGACGAGACGCCGAATCTGCCGCCGGACGGCAGGCGTTGCGCTTCGAGGCGCGGATGCGCATCACCGTCGAGCTCGGCTATCCGTCCGACATCGGGGCGCAGTGCGCCGCGGTGCGCCGGGAGGTTACCGAGCGGCTCAGGACATGGGCCGACATGGAGGTGTCCGACCTCGTGGTGTCGGTCGAGAGGCTGCACTCGGTGCACGCGCGGCACACGGACCAGGAGAGGGTGAGATGAGCGCGAACACCTGGCGGCAGCCGACCAGTGACAGCGACCTTCCCTCCGAGTCCGGACAGACAGCCCCGTCCGCCGCTGGCACCCCGGGGGCGGCCGCGGGCACGACGGCGACGAGGGATGAACCAGGGCGGTCGGCGCGCCGCTTCTGGTCTGCGCGGCGGATTCCCGCGGCCTTGGCGGCCCTGCTGTCCGCCGCGGCCATCGGACTGCTCCTGTACGACGTGGTCTCGGTGCGGGCAGGCCGGTCCGCGATGCGCTGGCGGCGGCGGCTCGCGGAGGAACTGGCCACGCGGCCACTGGATGACGTCTGGATGATCGTCGGGGCCGCGGTGGCGATGGCCCTCGGCCTGTGGCTCTTCTGGCTGGCGGTGACGCCGGGACTGCGCGGGCTGCTGCCCATGCGGCAGCCCACCGACGTCCCCGGGACAGAGGAGGTCCGCGCCGGGCTCGACCGCCGCGCGGCAGCCATGGTTCTACGCGACCGGGCCATGCAGGTGCCCGGTGTCCAGTCGGCACAGGTCGCTGTCGGCCGCCGGAAGGTCAAAGCCCGGGCACGGGCACATTTCCGCGATCTCGCGGACGTCCGCACGGACCTGGACGCCACGCTGGGCGCAGCCGTGACGTCCTTGCGTCTCGCCCGGCAACTCACGCTGACCGTGCATGTCCGGCGCCCGAAGGGCTGAGGTGATCCCGATGCTCAAGACAGTGAACCGGGTGCTGCTGGGGCTTCTCGGCCTCGGACTCTTCGCCCTGGGCGGCGGCGTACTGCTGGGCGGGCTGGATCTGCAGCGCCACTGGGATTTCGGCATGCCGGGCTGGTGGCCCTTCCGCGGGCCGGACGATGTGGTGCTGGGCGCCGAGGGGCGCACCCGGTGGCGGGACGAGGGCTGGTGGTGGCCGACCGTCATCGCGGTGCTCGCCGTGCTGCTGGTCCTGCTGCTGTGGTGGCTCCTTGCACAGCGCAGACACCGCCTGGGCCAAGTCCTCGTCGACAGCGAAGACGGCGCGGCGGCCCGACTCGACGGCCGCACTCTGGAAGACGTGATCGAGGAAGAGGCGCAGGCCCTGGACGGGGTCTCGCGGGCTCAGGTACGGCTGACGGGCCGAAGTACCGCTCCCACCGCACGCGTACGGCTGTTGCTGGAGCCTTACGCGGATCCAGCATGGACCCTGGAGCGACTGAGCCGGGAAACGCTCGCACACGCACGAGACTCGGCCGGCCTGGACCGCCTCCCGTCGAAGGTCCGAATCCGGGAAGTCCGCCACCGCGCCCAACGCGTCGCCTAGGCCCCCGTGGGCCGCAGTCTTATGGGGGTACCGGCTGTGAGGTGTCCCGGATTCATGGAACCCGAGGTGCATTGCTGCCCTGGAGGGGATCGGACGAGCTGCACGTCGCCTGCGTGCATTCGTTGCGCCGTCGGCGAGGTCGAAGACACCGGCCACGTCGGTGACGAGTGCGGCGAGCGGCGCCGAGGACGGCCCTGTGGCCGAGGGGCTGCTCATGAGCCCGAGGATGACGTTGTCGTTGGCATCAGCCTGTGGGCCCGGGATCGCTGGGGCACGCTGTCGGCGGACGCCGCCACTACTGGTGGCGGCCTGTGTGCCGAGTCCGCCACTTACCACTCCTCGGCCGACGCGACACCCGAGCACGGTCACAGCGTGTCCCGCAAGAATGGGCATGATTCTCAAGCATCCGTCCGACCGCGGGGGCTCGCGGAGTCAGCCGTTTGACAGGCTGGCCGAGAATGCCTCACGGTTCACCAGTTCAGCAACGTTCTTCGGGATCTGCCTGCTCCTGGTTGCCGTGGTTGTCACGTTGCACGTGATCGGTCTGCCGATTACGTGGCTTCTGTTCATGGGCGAGGCAATGTCGGCGGTGACCCTGCTCCTGGTGGCGCTGCTGAAGAACTCCGAGCTGCGGGCCGAACGCGCCGTCCAGCGCAAGCTGGACGCCATCGCAGCCGCCCTGCTGGAAGGGCAGGAGGGCGGCGGTCCTGGAGAAGCACACCAGAAGCTGCGGTCTGCCCTCGGCAGGGCAGAGAACTCCTGATTGCCTCGTTCTCGCCGGCGCCCCTCCAGGGCCCTGTGAAGCGGCTGGCATGACCGTCGCTGACCGATCCGGCCAGAGCTACGGATCAGATGTTCCCCGTGACACAACCTCGCCAGATCGAGCGGGGAACTGCGGTGGCCGACAGCGCGCGCAGCCCGCGTCCGTCGAAGCGGCATGCCGCAGGTCGACCTCAACTCGCCCCACCTGGGTCCTAAAGCGGGTATCGCAGGCCCGGGCGGCTGAGCGTTGGTCTGGGCATGGGTGGGGGGATCTCAGGTGATCCGCGGTGGATCGAACCGTTCACTGGGCTCAATGAACGGCAGTTCGCCAAGACGGCCGCGACCGCGGCTCCGGTCCAGGCGCTGCCACCTGTCGAGAGCTGCGGTTTTCCGGGGCCCGGGGAAGGTGTGGACGTTTCCGGATACGGGTTTGCATAACGTCATCAGTCGAGGTCCTTATACGCCTCTGTCGGCACGCCCACACCCGAGAAGATGTCCGATGCCTGCTGCTTCACGAGTTCAGCGGCAGCACCGTCGGTCTTCTGGAGGACGCGGGCTAGCGCCACCAGGGTGCGGGCTTCGCCGAGTAGGTGGCCGGTTTCGCGGTGTATGGCCAGGGCCTGCTGGGCGAGGGTGACCGCTGTGGCATACGCCGACTCGGACTCCGCGGTGCTGCACAGGACCGTCAGGGCCTGCCCCTCCACCACGCGAAAGCCGTACTCACGAGCCAGGCTCAGTGCCTGCTCGGCATAGGCGCGGGCCTGGTCGGGCCGCCCCAGTCGCCTGTGTATGAGGGAGAGCCCCAGGATGCTGTCCGCCTCGGTGCGCCGGTGTCTCGCCTCTCCGGCCAGGGCGAGGGCCTGGCTGCCGACCTGGATCGATCGGTCGAAGTGCGCGAGTTCTCGGTGGGCGGCGGCGACCGTGTTGAGGATGGTCGCCTGAATCCAGGCTCGTCCCGAGGCTTTGACCATGGTGAATGCGCGCTCGGCATGGATCAGTGCCTCGTCGTGGTGGCCGAGTTCGACATTGATCTTCGCTACGGCGTCGAGCATCATGGCGCGGTTGTTGCGGTATCCGCGTGTGTGGTTGGAGGCCACTTCGCGGCCGAGGGCGTCAAGGCCGTCGGCGAGACGCCCGAGTTCCCAGTACACCGAGCCCAGAGTCTGCAGCACCAGGCTGTCGTCCCACCAGCCGGCCTCTTCGTTTTGGCGGATGGCCAGTTCGAGATGATCGGCGGCCTCGCCCAGGCGGCCCAGATCCCGGCAGGTCATACCGAGGCCGATCAACCCGAACGCGTCGGCGACCCCATACCCGGCTTCACGGTTGATGCGCAGGCCGGCGGTGAAATGCTCGTACGCACTGTCGAGGCGGGCCATGCTCCATTCCACGAAGCCTCTGCCGCCAAGCGCCGCCACCTCGCCTGCTGCCCAACCCAGCTCCCGGCTGATGTCCAGCACGCGCGCGTGATGATCCATGGCCTCCCTGGCATGCCACCTGTCCCACCGGACCACCCCCAGGTGGTGGTGCATGGCTGCCTGACCGAACAGGTCGCTTTCGGCTGCGGCAGCGTCCAGCGCCCTCTGCGCGATTCCCTGCCACGTTGCCCGCGGCAGATGGAGCCAGAAGTAGCCGAACAGTACGGAGGCCAGGTGCCAGGCGACAGGGCGGGGACCGTTACGGGCGGCGTGGTTGATGACGGCGAGCAGATTCGCTTGCTCCGCCTCCAGCCACCCAGCGGCTTCGGCAGCGGACGGCATGCCTCGCTGGTCACCGGGGTCGAGGTTGCCGGGCAGCTCCGGAAAGAACCCGGTTCCCGAGGCAGCACGAGCGGCGTGCAGATACCAGATCAGCAGTCGTTCCAGCGCGACGTCACGATCCGCTGCCGTCTCTTCCACCCGCGCACGCTCCTGCGCGTACTCGCGGAGAAGATCGTGGAAGCGGTATCGGCCCGCCGTCGCGGGTTCGATCAGGTGGGCCGCGGCCAGGGCGCCGATCAGGCGTCGGGCCTGCGGCAGCGGTACTTCCACAAAGGCTGCCGCGACCTCGGCGGTGAACTCCGTTCCGGGGAACAGTCCGAGCAGGCGGAACAGGCGGCGTGCGGCGGGGGACAGGACTCCGTACGACGCCGAAAAGGCCGCACGTAGAGGCGAGCTGTCGGCATCGTCCGGTGCCAGCGCCTCCAGGCGGTTGCCCTCGGACATCTCGGCGACCAGGTCGGCCAGACGCAGGCCGGGGTCGCCCGCGAGTCGGGCGGCGGCCACACGCAGTGCCAGGGGGAGACTGCCGCACAGCCGGATCAGTTCGTCGACCACGAGTGGTTCTGTGGACAGCCGGGCCGCGCCGAGTGCCTCGCTCAGCAGCGCGCGGGCCTCGTACGGAAGGAGGAGGTCCAACGACAGGGCGTGCGCACCGTCGCGGGCCACGAGGTCTCCGAGCCGGTTACGGCTGGTGACGACGACGCAGCAGGACGGGCTGCCCGGGAGCAGCGGACGGACCTGCTCCGCCGATGCCGCGTTGTCCAGCAGGACAAGCAGGCGTCGGCCAGAAGACAGCAGCGTTCGGTACACGCGAGCCTGGGCCTCGTCGCTGGCGGGGATCTCCGAGGCCACCAGTCCCAGGCCACGCAGCAGTAGTTCAAGGGCTTCGCCGGTCTTGAGCGGCGGCTGGTCGTGGTCGAATCCGTGCAGGTTCACATACAGCTGACCGTCAGGGAAGCGATCACGCACCCGGTGCGCCCAGTGCACCGCCAGCGCGGTCTTGCCGATACCGGCGGCGCCGCCAATGGCGGAGATGACAACAGTGTTCGCCGACCCCTGGCCCTGCTCCGACGGAAGCAACGCGTGCAGTTCGGCGAGTTCGCTGGTGCGGCCGGCGAAACCGGCGGCGTCGTGGGGCAGTTCGGCCGGCGCGACCGCTGCTGCATCACTGCGGAGGATGAGCTTGGAGAAGAGCGTTTGTGTGAGAGGTGCCGCCGGACCGAGGAGGAACGCGTCGTCCTGGCGCAGCACCGCCTGGTGCACTCGCTGGAGTTCCCCACGGGGGACGGCACCGAGTTCGTCGTCCAGCCGTTTGCGCATCTCCTCGTAGGCGGTCAGCGCCTCCGCCTGGCGTTCGCTGAGGTACAGGGCACGCATGCGCAGCGCCAGCAGGCCCTCGTCGAAGGGCGCGGACGCGGACAGCCGGGCGAGGCCGTCCAGGGCGTCGGCGGACCGGCCGAGCAGCACCAGGCACTCCAGCCGCTCCCGGAGCAGCTTGCGTCGGCGATCTTCCAGCCGCTCCCGCTCCTCCTGGGCGAAGGGCCCCGGCAGCCCGGCTAGGGGCTCGCCTCGGAACAGGGCGAGCGCCTCGGTGTACCGGTCCAGTGCGGTGGCCGGGTCCTGGGACTTCTTCGCGGCATGCCCCGCGTCCGCCAGGCCGGCCAGCTTGTCGACGTCGAGCCGGACTTCGTCGGTGACGAAGCGGTACCACCCCTTGCCGCTGCGGATCACCGACTCCGTGTGCCGGGTGCCTTCCGCGTCGAGTGCCCTGCGCAGCGGGTTGACGTGACTGGCCAGCACCTTATGACCGGAGTCGGGCGGCTCCGTACCCCATACAGAGGCGAGCAGCTGCTCATGGCTGGCCACGTCACCCTCGCGGAGCAGTAACGCGACCAGTACGGCCTGCCGCTTGACCGGGCCCGAATCCAGCGGTGTTCGGCCCCGCCAGATCCGTAAGGGCCCCAGTACCGCGATCCGAAGCCCCTGAGGAGATCCGCTGTCCAACTCGAAGCCCCCGCCCTCGCGCATCATCGGAATTTCATCAGCATTGCAGCGCCCCCGGCCATGGTGGCGGACACATCGCACAACCCGCACAACTGAAGGGGGTCCGAGTGACCGAAGTGGAATTGGTGGCCACGGCGTTGGCCACCGGGGCGGCGGCCGGCCTCACGGACACCGCACGCGGAGCCGTTCACGACCTGTACGTCGGGCTGAGGGAGGCGGTCCGCCGACGGCTCGGCATCGGCAGCGGCGACAACGTGGGGAGCGGCTACGGCGTAAGGGTGCTGGACGCGTACGACTCGGACCCCGACGTATGGCGGACCCGGCTGCTGAAGGTCCTGGCGGGCTCCGGGGTGGAGACGGACGAGGAGATCCTCGCGGCGGCCCGCGCCGTGCTCCGCGCGGAGCGCCGGACGAGTCACCTCATGGTGGACGCCAGCGGGCCCAAGAGGGCGCTGGTCCAACACCCTGTAGTGGCCGAGCGGACAGGCCGGAGGGCTTAGGCGTGGAGTCGGCGGCCGAGGCGGAACGCATTCTGGGCGCACCGGTGCGCGAGGCGGTGCGACTGGGGCACGGGCGTATGACGGGGGTCACGGAGGGGGCGCCCCGTTTGTCATTGACGGTTCTGCCCGCCACCGTCTGACGAGGCGCCGGCTGTTGCTCAACCGCTGATATGGGGGGCCGGCCTCTTGCCTCAAGGCGGCGGTGAGGTGAGGGGGACCGTCAGGGTTCCCCGGCATGTGCCTCGTCGGCAAGAAGGCCCAGCAGGATGATGTCGAGCGCCCCGGCGAGGCGCTCGTGCAGGTCGAAGGGGGCCGGTTCCTCGCGGATCCAGCGCAGGATCGTCGAGAAGTAGCAGGCGGCCAGCAGTTGGCCGGCCTGGTCGCAGTCGACGCCCGCCCTGATCTCCCCGCGTTGCCGCCCCTGCTCGACGATCCTGGCGAGTTCGATTTCCAGGGACGGGTCCTGCAGGAGGTGCCCGTACCGCGCTGAGGCGTCCATCAGGACGGTGGTCTCCGCGCGGGAGGCGACGTTGAGGTCGCCCATCTCCTTCAGGTAGCGGCGCAGCCGGTCGCCGACCGGCAGGTCCTCGGCGTGCTCCGCGCCGAGAATCTCGGCGACGCGGGCGCGGCGGCGGACTCCCCATTCCTCGAGAAAGCCGACCTTCTGCGCGAAGTGGTTGAAGACGGTGGCCCGGGCGACATCGGCGGCCTCGGCGATCTGCTCCATGGTGGTCGCCTCGTATCCCTGGGCGACGAGGAGAGCGACCGCCTTCTCATACAGCTGGTCGTGCAGCTTCCTGCGCCTGCGCTCCTGGCGCCCGACGGCCGCGCCGCCCTCGGAGGCGGATGCCGCGTCCCGGATCTTCATGGCCCCCAGTACAACACAGGGCCGCACGGCTCTTGACCCCTCCCCGGCACCTATCTAGATTCCTCTCCACTGCTGGACTCCAGTCCAGCAGTGGATGCAAGTCTCGCGCTAATGATCGCGGGACGCTGAACAAGGAGGCAACGTGGCTTCCGTGACATCCCGGACGGGCCGTGTCGAGCTCGGACACGGCTGTTACGCCTGGATCGCGGGCGATGCCGGATGGGGCATGAGCAACGCCGGGCTGATCACCGGCCGGGGCGCGTCGCTGCTCGTCGACACCCTCTACGACCTGCGGCTGACCAAGACCATGCTCGACGCGCTGACGCCCCTGACCGCCCCGGCGCCGATCTCCACCGTGGTCAACACCCACGGCAACGGCGACCACTGGTTCGGCAACCAGCTCGTGTCCCACGCCGAGATCATCGCGGCCCGCGGGTCCGTGGCGGACATGCGGCAGGTGGGCCCCGCCGAGATGCGGGCGTTGACCGGCATGGACGGCCCGGCCGGACACTTCGCCCGCCGGATCTTCGGCCGCTTCGACCACACCGGCATCGAACCCGTTCTCCCGAACCGGGTCTTCGACGGCGAGACCGTCCTCGACATCGGCGGGACGGAGGTCCGCCTCATCGACGTGGGGCCCGCGCACAGCGCCGGTGACACGATCGTCCACGTGCCGCAGGCCCGCACCGTCTACACCGGCGACATCGTCTTCGCCGGAGCGGCGCCGGTCGTCTGGCACGGTCCCTTCGCCCGCTGGCTCGCCGCCTGCGACCTGCTGCTGGGCCTCGACGCCGACATCGTCGTACCCGGCCACGGCCCCGTCACCACCAAGCAGGCCGTCCGCGAGATCCGCGAGTACCTGGAATACGTCCACGAGCAGGCCACCGACCGCTTCACCGCCGGCATGCCCGCCATGGACGCGGCACGCGACATCCGCCTGGGCCGCTTCGCCGACCTGGACGAGAGCGAACGCCTCGCCGTCAACGTGCACACCGTCTACCGGGAGCTCGACCCCTCACTGCCCCCGCTCGACGGCCCCGGCCTGTTCGGCTGCATGGCCGAGCTCTGCCCCAGCCTCTGAAACCTATGACGCCGCTCCCCGCACCAACGGCTCTCCCCTCCGTCCCCCTCGGGCCGTACGACCCGCCAAGCCCTCCAAGGAGGAGACATGGTCTCCACCCCTGCCTACGACCCACCCGCCACCTCGTCCGAGACCGCACCGGCCGCCACCGCCCGGCACACCGGCACGATCATCGCCGGCTGTCTGGCCGTCTGCCTCGCCCAGATCGGCCTGGTGCTGCCCGCCGCGATCAACGGCGAGATGCAGCGCACACTCCAGACGTCCGGCGCGGAACTCACCTGGATCAGTGACGCCTTCCTGGTACCCGCCGCCGTCCTCGCCCTGACCTTCGGCGTCGTCGGCGACCGCTACGGCCGTAAGAAACTCGTCGTCGGCGCGGCGCTGCTGGCTGCCGTCGGCTACCTGGTGTCCGCCACCTCCGACACCCCGGCCCAGCTGATCACCGGCCAGGCGATCTCCGGCATCGGGGCCGCCGCGCTCTTCCCCGCCTCCCTGACGATGATCACCGCGATCACGACCAGCCCGGCCGCACGCGCCAGGGGCCTGGCCTCCTGGACCACAGCCCTCTCGCTCGGCGCCTTCCTCGCCCCCCTCATGTCCGGCGGCATCGTCGAACACGTGGCCTTCCAGTGGGCGTTCGGTGTGACCGGCGTGCTCGCCGTGATCACCGCCGTGGCGGCCTGGCTGCTCGCCACCGAGTCCAGCGCCCCGGAGGGCCGCTCGCTGGACTGGCCGGGGCAGATCACCATCGCCGTGGCCATGCTCGCCCTGCTGTACGGCATCATCCAGGGTCCCTCGGACGGCTGGGGCTCGGCACCCATCGTCGCGTCCTTCGTCACCTTCGCGGTCTTCATTGCCGCGTTCGTCGTGGTGGAGAACCGCAGCACGGCCCCGATGCTGCGGCTGAGCCTCTTCCGTATCCCGGCGTTCGCCGCGTCGGCCGCGATGGCGGTGATCGGCATGCTGGGCTTCCTCGGCGGCGCGTACGACCTGAGCATCCGCCTCGGCGTCATCCAGCACCAGGGCCCCTTCGAGGCCGCGATACCGGTCATGATCATCCAGGCGTGCACGCCGTTCATCTGGCCCCTGCTGGTCCGTCTGCTGCACCGCATCGGACCCGGCCCCATGCTCGTCACCGGCTTCCTGGCGATGGCCGCGGGCCAGCTGTGGCTGCGGACGCTGCCGATCCACGAGACCGCTCTGCTGCCCATGCTGGGCCCGCTGATCCTGAACGGCGTCGGCTTCGGCCTGGTTGTCGCCGCGATCACCGCCGCCGCCGTCAACGTCGTACCGCAGAACCTGACCGGCATGGCAGCAGCCACCACCAGCCTGGTCCGCGACCTCGGCCAGACCCTCGGCCCGGCCGTAGTCGGCGCCGTCGCCCTCGGCATGGCCGCCGGCCAACTGACCGGGAGCCTCGCGGATGCCGGACTGACCCCGAAGGAGCACGGCACCGCCTCCGCCATCCTGCACGAGGGCGGCCCGCTGGCCCTGCACACCGCCGACCTCGGGCCACTCAGCGCCAAGCTCGCCCCCTACACCACGGATGCCCTGGCCCACGGCTACAACAACGGACTGATCCTCACCGCCGCCGCCTGCATGACCGCCGCCGTGATCGCCGCCGTCTTCGTCGGCTTCCGGCGCGGCGGCACCGCGCCGGCCGAGGCGGAGGGGAGCGCGGCGTGAAGTTCGCAAGCTTCGTCCACGACGGGAGACGACAGTCGGGAGTCGTCGCCGACGACCGGCTCCACCCCTTCGAACACCCCGTCGACCTCCTGGACCTGACCGTGGAGGGCGAGGAGGCCCTGCGCGGGGTGGGAGAACGCGCCCTGACCGCCTCCCTGCCCGTGCCCCTGACCGACGTGCGCCTGCTGCCTCCGCTACAGCCGCCCACCGTTCGCGACTACATGACCTTCGAGAGCCACGTCGAGGGAGTCGCGCGGGGATACGGCGACACCGTCCCCGAGGAGTGGTACGCCGCACCGGCGTTCTACTTCACCAACCCCTACGCGATGATCGGAGCCCACGACGACGTGTCGGTACCGCCTGGCTGCGGGCGCTTCGACTTCGAGTTGGAAGTCGCCGCCGTCATCGGCAAGGCGGGCCGGGACCTGACGCCCGAGCAGGCACGCGACCACATCCTCGGCTACACGATCCTCAACGACTGGTCCGCCCGCGACCTCCAGGGCCGTGAGATGAGGGTCAAACTCGGCCCGGCCAAGGGCAAGGACACCTCCACCACCCTCGGCCCCTGGCTCGTAACCGCCGACGAATTGGAACCCCACCGCAACGCCGACGGCTTCCTCGACCTCGCCCTCACCGTCGCCGTCAACGGCGAGACGGTCGGGCGGGACCGACTGGCGAACATGGCCTGGACGTTCGAGGAGATGGCGGCGTACGCCTCCCGCGGCACCTGGATCCGCCCCGGCGACGTCCTGGGCTCCGGAACCTGCGGCAACGGCGGCTGCCTGGCCGAACTCTGGGGCCGGGGCGGCGTCCTCGAACCCCCGCCCCTCGTGCCTGGTGACACCGTCACCATGACGGTCGAGGGCATCGGCACCATCACCAACACCGTCGTCGAGGGCGTCGCTCCCGTGCCGCTGTCCTCGGCCCGCCGCAGGAGCTGACCACCGTGCGATGAGCGCCGTCCGCCAGCCGCCTCAGAGGCGACTGCCGTCAAACACCGCCGTCAAAACGGCCGGACCATGATCGGTCCGGGCCGTTTGTGCTGGTGCCCCCGGCAGGATTCGAACCTGCGACACCCGCTTTGGGAGTTTTCCCTGGGTGGGGCTGTGACCTGCGAAAACGCCGAGCGCAGGATGCCGGGCCAGGGAAAACACCCCTCCGTAGTTCTGGCGGGTTCGCGGGGCTTCCCGGCCTCATGTGTGCTGGATACGTTCCGGAGCCGCAGGCTGACTTGGATGTCGTAGGGCGCGCACCCTCGCCGTGCGACGGCCGGGGTTCCGCAGGGCGCGGACGCCGGTGCCGCGGAGCCAGAACCCGGCGTTGCGGCCGAGGACCGGCCCGGGCTCGCCGTCGCGCAGCTCCAGCTGCACCCGCCCGCGGGTGACGACGCCGAACGCGTTGCACCACTGCGCCGCAACCACCGCGATACGCGCGCCATCGCGCAGCGTGAGCGTCCGCACCGGGACTACTCCTTGTCGTCCACCGGCAGGCGCTCCGGCAGCCCGAGCCGCGGGAACCGGTCGTCGTGGAACGTGACGATCTCGGTGATCGCCCCGTCGGTGAAGCGCAGGACGTCGATCGTCAGGGGCAGGTACGCGCCCTCCCGCTGCTGCCAGAGGTAGAAGGCGACGGCGGGCTGCCGGTTCACGGAGGTGGGGACGCCGCGCAGGCCCTTCATGCCCTCGAAGCCGCTCTCGACCCAGTCGTTCACCACCGCATCGCGGCCGACGTACAGGCCCGGCGTGGGCGGCATCGAGCAGCGGATGTCGTCCCGCAGCATCGAGGCGAGCACCGGGATGTCGGTGGCCACGCTGGCGTCGGTATAGCGGCGCACCAGCTCGCGCGTCCCCGCGTCCAGTTCGCCGCCGGTCCAGTCCTGCCGCTCGGCGGGCAGGTGCTCCCGCAGACCGGCGCGGGCCCGCTGCAGCGCGCTGTTCACCGAGTTGACGGAGTCCCCGAGGATCTCCGCGACGTCCTTCGCCGGCCGGCCGACCACGTCCCGCAGGATCAGCACGGCCCGGGGGCGCGGCGCGAGGTGCTGGACCGCGACCACGTACGCCAGCTCGATCGTCTCCCGCGCGACGGCGACGCTCTCCGGCTCGTCCGCGTCGCCCGCGGGCAGTTCGTCGAGCAGCCGGTCCGGGTAGGGCTGCAGCCACAGCACCTCGCCGCCGGTCGCGGGCTCCGGGCGGCGCTTGGCGAGCAGGTCCAGGCAGGCGTTGGTGGCGATCCCGTACAGCCAGGCCCGGAACGTCGACCGCCCCTCGAAGGTCTCCCGCCGCCGCCAGGCACGGAGGAACGTCTCCTGCACGGTGTCCTCGGCGTCCTCGAAGGACCCGAGCATCCGGTAGCAGTGCACGTGCAGCTCCCGCCGGTGCCGCTCCGCCAGCCCCGAGAACGCCGACTCGTCGACCTCGCCCAGACCGCTTACGCCCAGCTCCTCCAGCCGTGTGTCCGCGCTCATGACGTCATCCTTCCGCCTGTTCGTGTCCCGTCGTAGGTGTGACGGGTGCGGGCGCGAAAACTCATCACCAACCAGGGTCGGTCGGCATGGCTGAGCGTTCCTCATCCTTGGCAGGTCGGGTTTTCGACGTGGTGGAGAACGAGGATGGCCCGCACCATTGCGGTCGTCCGGGAGGGGCTGCAGCGCAGACTGGTCAGGATGTTCCAGGTCTTGAGGGTGGGCGACGGCGCATTCGCCGCGGCAGCGGATCCGGCCGGCCCGACCTGGTCCCTTCCCTCAACTCGCCCGTCCGGTCAGTCAGCGGGCAGGCCGAACCAGCGGAGGAGTACGGGTCGTGCGTCGTCGGGGGCGTCCTCAGGCCCGCGGGCATAGCGAGCGAGCAGGTCCAGATAGTCGTCATGGAATGCGTCCAGCTCACCCTTCGTGAGGTGGATGAGGCTGCGTGAACCCCGCATCCAGCCTTCGGACTCCGCCTGTCCGGCGGTGAACTGCCGGGCGAGCTCGACGTCCTCCTCCATCCTCATCCGGTCCAGCTCGGCCGATACGGCACGCTCGGCCTCCGTCAGCTCCCTCTGCGGCGGTCTGCGGATGTCGAGCCCGCGCACGCCGCGCCACCAGCGCTCCCTCCCGGTGGAGCGCTCGGGGATGTCCTCGATGAGGCCACTGCGTTCCAGCATGCGCAGGTGATAGCTGAGCGTTCCGGTGTTCTCGCCGAGGGCGGCGGCCAGCGTGGTTGAGGTGGCCGGGCCCACCGCGCCGAGGTGGCGCAGGATACGCAGGCGCAGGGGGTGCGAGAGGGCCTTGAGCACCTCGGGGCTGTCGACCGTGCGCCGCCCTGCGGCTTCCGCTCTCCGCTCTTTTGTCATGGCGGCAGCCTATCCAGATGGCAGCTGTTTCTCTGCAGACCTTCCTCTGCAGAGAAACCTCTGCAATGCTGTGGCGTATGACGCCGAACCGAGTGACCTTGAATCGCGCAGTCCGCCGCTTCGCAAGTGCTGCCGCGGGGGCCCTGCTTGCCGTAGTTGCCCTGGGCGCCGCACCCGCGCACGGAGCCGAACAGGCCGCGGATCTGCCCGAGTTCGACTACTCCGCCTGCCCGGCCGTCGATGAGCTGCCCGCGGGGGCGGACCCCGGAACCTGGCGCTGCGAGGTCATGCGCGCCACGGGGCGCCTGCGCATGGGTGCCATCGACGAGCCGCTCACCGAACCTATGAAGATCACCTTTGCGGAAGGCCGTGTAGACGGTGAATTCCGCCAGGTCTTCGGGGAGATGACCGCTGCGCCGATCAGAGTGGGAGGCGCCCCGTTGACCCTGACTCCGCAGTACGGCGGCTACTCGGACTTCCTGTCCGACGCCACCCGGCGCGGCGAGTTCGACATCAAGTTCGCCATAGGCTCGGTGCGCGGACTGCCGGCCCTGCCGTCGTCGGGCTGCTCGGTGGGCAGCGATGAGGATGCGGTCCACCTGGTGCTCAAGGACACAGATCCCACCCGGGTGATATCCAGGGACCCCCTGGTCGCCGCCTTCGGCGCCCAGGACGCGGAGTTCGCCGCCCCGGGCACCAGCGGCTGCGGCCGCGTGAGCCGCGCACTCGACCGGGCCCTGGGCCTGCCGTCCGCGGCGGGGGCGAACGCCTTCGACATGGATGTCACGGTGGCCATCCGGCCCTACATGTAGACCCGTTCGGTTGGGTTATTGCCAATATCTGCAAGTCAGTTGATTGACCCAGGAAGAACGGTGAGATGCCCCACCCCGCCAACGTCACATGGCGGTTCGTCGAGCCGTACGAGGAGATCGGCCCTCCGCCGGTCCACTTTTATGATCTTCGCAACGGCGTGGCAACGCCGGCCCACGCGGCCGGGGCCGACCTGAAGGACATCCAGGAGACGCTCGGCAACTCCTCGATCACATCACGGCCGACACGTACACGAGCCTTCTCCCGGAGGCAGACCTGGCAATCGCCGAGACGGCAGCTCGGCTCGTACCGCGAGCCCGCGCCGCCTCCGAGGACACCGCTCCCGAAGCGGAGTCCGAGCCCGATGGCCCGGAGAAGGCAGGCCCGGAGTCCGTGCCGGATGATGGTGATCCGTCGGCAATACGCGGGAGATCAACTCCCCGTCCGCTCACGCAAACGGCCCCTGACGAGTAGTCCGAGGCCGAATAGAGCGCCTGCCTGGGGGAGAATCCCCAGGTCAGCGCTTAACGCGTGGTGCCCCAGCAGGATTCGAACCTGCGGCGCCCGCTTTAGGGGTAGGGCTGTGCGGGAACGTCGACTTCGGGGTGTCTGGCCTGGGCATCCCCACCAACGTGTGGATCAACCAGCCGGACGACCACGCCGCCGCCCAGTGATCACCTCGGACGCGGGCGACCCCGGCTCACTCGACAAACCCTGAAACCGGCCGACTCACCAGGCTTGACACGTTCCGCGCCTCGTGGTCGACGAGGACGAGGCCGCCACCATCCGGGTTCTCCGCGTGCACGGGTGGGCTCGGCCTTGCACCGAGCCCCCCGCTCCAATTCCACCCGTTCCTGATCGCTCGCTGTGACGCTCACCCGGTTCGGCGTACGTCGTTGCCCGCGAGCGTCAGGAACACCAGGACCTGCGTCACGCCACCGGCTAGCGCTGCAGTGTCAGTACCCCCGGCCGGTAAGGCAGGAGGCCGTAGTCCATGCCGTCGGTGCTGGGGTCGCGCCCCTGGTAGAGGAACTGCAGGTTGCAGGGGTCGATGGTCTTGGTCTGGTCGGGGTTGGTGCGAACCAGATCGCCGTGGCTGATGTCGTTGGTCCAGGTCGCGCCGCTGTTGGCCTTGCCGGCGAAGGGGTTGGTCACGGTGTCGGCCTGCGGTGTCCAGGTGCCGCCGAGGCTGGTGGCCGTGAACGAGCGGAAGTAGCGACCATACCCTGTGTAATTCTGGGCCTCGACGATCATGAGGTACTGGTTCTGACCCTGGACCTTGTAGACCTCAACCGCCTCGAACAGGTTGAGCGGCGTGTCGCTCATGATCTTCGTGAACGAACCGAAGGTGCCCGGGAAGTTGCCGATGGGCATGCTGGCGCGGTAGATGCCGCCCTCATCGTCGGCGAAGAACATGTACATGTTCGTGTCGTCGCCGATGAGGGTCACGTCGAGGGGGCCCCCCTTCGGGAGGGTGCCTGTGAAGAGTTCCTGCTGCGGGCCCCAGCCGTTGGGGTTGGTGGGGTCGCTCGAGGTGCGGTAGGAGAAGCTGTATGGCCAACCCCCGTTGTAGGCGAGCACCCAGAGGTTCTTCGGGGCGAAGTAGAACAGCGTCGGCGCGATGCCATCGAAGGGAATCGTGTTCTGGGTGGCGGTGGCCATGTCGGACCAGTTCGTGAAGGGGCTGAAGGTCGTCAATCCCCAGCGCCCATCGTCACCGGCGAGGGTGTTGTGCGTCGTGGCATAGACGACGTGCTTGCCGTTGGAGACGACGCTGGTGAAGTCCTTGAGCGAGGCCCACCCCGACTTCGGCTCCGCCAGCGGGCCGGTCGATGTCCACCGGTAGGTCGACGGGAGAGCACACGCGTTGCTCCCTCCGGACAGGCCGGTCCACTTCTGGTTGGTGCCGCCGTGGCACGACCAGATCTGCACCCCCGTGCCGTTGGCCTTGCCCCAGCCCGAGACCTCCAGGCACAGCCCGGACCGCACGCCGACGATGGTGCCGTCGGAGTTCACCCGCCACTGCTGGTTGTCACTGCCGTTGCACGTCCAGATCTGCACCGGGGTCCCGGACGTGGTGGCGCCGCCCCGGACATCCAGGCACTTGTTGCCGTACACGGTCAGCTGGTTGCTGTCCGTCAACGTCCACTGCTGGTTGGTTCCACCGTGGCAGTCCCAGATGTGCACGTTCGCGCCGTCGGTCTGGCTGAAGCCCTCCACATCGAGACACCGGCCGGAATCAACACCGCGCACGTCGCTGGTGGTGGCCGCCTGAGCCGGGCCGGCGACGAGCAGCGCCGCCAACGCGGCCAGGGCCGCGACCGAGGCGGCGAGCACCGTGGACGGGCGTCTGAGACTGAAACTACGTCTGGGCATAAGGACCTCGTCATCCTTGAACAAGCGACTCCGGTTTGCCCCGTCAGAGGCTGTCCGGATGCTGGTGTGGCACGACCCCGACTGTCCGGTATACCGAACAAGTGTCGAAGTACCGATCGAGAGAATGCTAGACATCCCATGAATGACGTCAATACATCTCGCAAAATCCGCGGGCAGAAACGTTCGCAGGCTGAAACCAGGCGGCTTCAAGTCCCGTGGTTGTACGGGTCTTCGGCGTGAGGGGCAGGTAGCGGTGCGGGCCCGGGCTTGGTGATCATTACGGACCCCGACCAGGTCGCTCACCTGAGTCTCTGGTTCGGCTCGGTGCCCGACCCGCGCTCGCGGCGGGGCCGGTGGCACTCAGGAACACCGCGCTGGCAGCGGTCCGGGCACCGGTGGAGCACGGCTTCGCCCACCTCGAGAACTGGCGCGTGTTCGGCAAGGTCCGCACCGACCCGACGTGGGCGACCGCCTTGGTGGGGTCCCTGCTCGTCCTCACAAACCGCGACGTTTCCCGGTGACCGACGATCTTCACCGAAGTCATCCACCCACGACCAGCACGAGCATCCCGAACCCCGCACACACCAGACCCGTGACCAGCAACTTCACGATGCACAGCGCTCAGTGCAGAAGAGCCCATTCGTGTCTGCCCGTCTGCAGTTGCCAACGGCCCGCGCGGCGCAGTTCCGGCACGACGCGATGGCCGTGCAACGCATCGTGCGCACCGCGCTGTTCGACTGAGGGCCGGACTGTATCGGATGGTCAGGGCGTGCTCAACTCGAAGCGTTCCACCAGCACTTCGCCGCCGAGGGCCTGGGTGGCGTGGTTGAAGACGGCGAAGCGGTAGCCCATGAAGAAATGAGGCCTCTCGTTCATGGTGAAGGCCGGGCCGAGCGGGGTGAAGGTGGTGCCGTCGGTGCTGTAGGAGAACGTCGCCTGGCGGCCCGGCCCCGGGCTGATGTCGGCGGCGGCGCGCAGCCAGACGCGGCTGCCGGACGCGGGGAGGTCGGCGCCGGCCTGCTCGGTGCCGGTGCCGGTGGTGTTCCAGTCGGCGTCCATGGTCAGGCCGTCGAACATCACCAGCCTGCTGACGCCGTCCTGCCGCGTGACGCCGATCCAGGCGGAGGAGTCCCGCGGCATCGCCAGCCCGGCCCGGTCGCCGTCCGCCATCCCGGAGCAGTCGAGCACGACGGTCGCGGTGGAGGCGGGGCCCTGGATGCGGCGGGTGAGGGTGTTACGGGCGTTGTAGAGGTCGTCGGTGACGGTGGCGGTCCTGAGGGTGAGCCCGTTGTCGACGGTGAACGCGGCGGTGTCGGGGTTGTGGTTCCACTCCCAGTACGGCGCCGGCGCCGTCCCCTCGAAGGTGTCGGCGCCGGTCATCGGCGGGAGCGGGTGCGGGGTGACCGGGTAGGGGTATGTCTCGCCCCACGCGCCGGCCACGGTCTGGAGCTCGGGCCAGCCCTCGGCGTTCCAGGTGACCGGGGCCAGGGCGGGGACGCGGCCGCCGGGATAGGCGTCGATGAAGCCCATGTAGTACCAGTCGCCGTTCGGGGTGTCGACCAGCGAGCCCTGGTGCGGCACACCGCCGCCGGGGATCGGGCCGGGCAGGTCCAACAGCACCTCCCGCATCTCGTACGGGCCGAAGGGGCCTGAGGTGGACTTCCAGATGTACTGGCCGTTGGCCGGGCGGGTGACGAAGATGTAGTAGTTCCCGTTGATCTTGTAGAAGCGGGAGCCCTCCATCAGGTGCATGTCGTCGGGCTTGGTGAGCACGTGCTCGGACCTGACCTCGGTGCGCATGTCCGGGGAGAGCTGCGCGACGTGGATCTCGTTGGCGCCGTACGCCACGTACGGGGTGCCGTCGTCGTCGAAGAGCAGCCCCGCGTCGTAGTAAATGCTGCCGATCTCGGCGTGCCGGGCCCAGGGGCCCGCCGCGTCGGTGGCGCTGTATACGTACGACCGCTGCCAGCCGATCTGGCCCAGCCAGTAGAAGGTCTCGTCGCTGGGGCGGTGGCGCATCGAGGACGCATAGATGCCCTGGACGTACGCCCGTCCGCCGTTGAGGTCATAGGCGTCGCCGAAGTCGAGGACCGGCACCGAGTGGCCGATGAACTCCCAGTTGACCAGGTCGTAGGAGCGCAGGACGGGCGCGCCCGGCGAGTAGTGCATGGTCGAGCCGTTGTAGTAATACGTGTCGCCGACGCGGATGACCTCCAGGTCGGCGAAGTCCTGCCAGATCACCGGGTTGGTGAACTGCTCCTGCTGGGCCGTCGTGGCCGCCGCCGCGGGCGTCGCCGGCAGTGTGGCGCCCGCGACCAGGCCGGCGGTGGCCGCCATGACTCTCCGGCGGCTGTGGGGGTGTTGGAGCCAGGACATTCGAGATCAACTTCCTCACGTGTGGGGACCGAGAGCCGAAGTTCGAGATATCAAACATCATTCTGACTTTCGAACGGGAATGTAGGAGGGGGCAGGAGGGGTGTCAACACCGGGCGATCAACGGGTGGTTGGCGGCTCGCCCACAGCAGTCGTCGTTCGGTGAACGTGCGCGCTTCGGGGCTCTCGAAGTCGTCCGGGCCGACTCCTCGCCCTCGTACACCTCAAGGGTGCCGAGGCGTCAGCCGAGACGGGCCGTGCTGTCCCGCACCACCAGGGTCGGGCCAGTTCGACGCGGGGGCTCTCGAACTCGTCGCCGTTCAGCAGCCGGACCAGCGTGCCATGCGCGCCCTGCCCCGGGAGCGCCGCGCCCTGCACCTCGTTGACGTGACCCGAGGGCTGACCCAGGCCGGGCGGCGAGATGAAGCCGTGGCGCAGCTGCTCGAAGCACGAATCCGGGTCGTGGACGTCGACGTGCCCATAGATCTCGTCGACCATCGTGGCCGAGGCCCAGCCGCCGGCGTCCCGGGCGATCAGCAGATTGCCGTCGGCGGCGTCGAGAACGGCCGAGGTAAAGGAATGCCGGAAGGCGTGAGGCTTCACAAGTCCCAGACCGGCGCGTTTCCCCGCCCGGCCAAGCATCCGGTGGGCCCCAACCGGCGCCCACGGCTGCCCGATGTTCGCGCCGCGCAACTGCACGAGAAGCATCCCGTGCCCGGCCTGCCCGCGCGGATACTCGCCCCCGGTGAGGTAGTCGAAGTAGGTGTGCACCATCGCCGGGCTGACCCGCTTGATCAACCCACCGGTCACCGTCCCGCCCTCGATGCGCCATTCGTGCTTGGTCTTCGCCTCGGCCCGGTTCGGATTGCCAGGCCGGTGGCAGACGTGGACGTGTGTGGGGGGGGCATTGGCCGCAGGCCGCGTTCTCGCGCAAGTGCAGATCGACTAGGTGGAGCCCGCAGAGCTCGCCGATCCTCAAGCCTCCGTCCGCGAGCCAGGTGACCACCAGCCGGTCCCGGGCCGAGTTCACCACCGTCAGCAGCCTCTCCCGGGCCCCATCGGGGAGCATCTTCGGGTGCCGTCGGTGCGGGCCCTTCGGCGCGAGCGGGTTCGCGGGCAACGCGGACTTCACGGGCCCGAGGAATGAACGACGCCGGTCCACACACGACGGCAGCCGGGACGCATCGAGCTTCTTGCCGAGCTCACCGTTGACGCCAAGGGATGCCTGGTGCAGGTAGAAGCCCTTCAAACAGGCCGCCGCAGTCAATAGCGCCGAGCGGCCGTAAGGGTGCTTGCCGACCCGCCACGGTTCCCCCAGCGGCATCCGGACCTCGGCGCCGACGACACCCATATAGCGCTCAAGATCCCGCAGCGCCATGAGGCGCTCAACTGCGGGAACGTCGAGGTGCCGCGACTGCGGCAGGTGCTGGCCCGGCTGCCGCAACCCGAGGCCGCCGACGGACGCCTGGTCCTCGCGGTGGACGTCACCCACTGGCTCCGTCCGGACGCGCCGACCAGCCCGGACCGCCTGTTCTGTCACGTCTACGGCCGCAGTGGACGCTCCTCGGACCAGTTCGTGCCCGGCTGGCCGTACTCGTTCGTCGCCGCGCTGGAGTCGGGCCGGACCTCGTGGTGCCAGATCCTGGACGCGCTGCGGCTGGGACCGGCCGACGACGTCGCCGAGGTCACCGCAGCTCAGGTCCGCCGCGTGGGTGAGGACCTCATCGACATGGGCCGCTGGCACCCGCCGGTCATACATGCCGCCCCGGGTCGCTGACGGGTAGCTCGGGTCGACTGTGGCGCATGGGTCGGCCGAGGTGGGCGGGGATACGCTAGGAATATTGCGGACAAAAAGCGCGTACTCAGTGGCGGCTCAAGCATTGGTGACCAGGAGGTGCCTGGGCCCGTCGTCCGGCGAGTCCGTGATGCCGACGAGAGAGGCGCAGAACGTGGCTGATAAAGGATCTTGGTTGGGCGGCTTGCTGTCGTCGGTGGAGGAGGCGTCGCCGGTGGACTCGGTCGCCGTGATGGCACGGGTCCTGCAAAAGCAGATTGCCGCGGTCGAGGTGTCCTTCCTGATCACGGACCTCGGTGGCAAAGCTCTCGTACGGCTGACCGGGGCGGCTGTTAAGGGTGACAGGGGATTCCCAAAGCAGATCGAGCTGTCGGGCACCGTCTACGACCAGGTGATCCGCTCCCAGCAAGTGCAGATGGAGGTCGGTAAGCGGGCGGGAGAAGCCAGGTCGGCCGCGGTCCGGGTCCTTGCGCCGGTGACCGACCGTGGGGACGCGATCGGTGTGCTGGAGCTGGTCTTGCCCGCTCCTCCCGACCGGCAGACCGCACAACTCATCTCTGAGGCCGCCCACGCTCTGGCCTACGTGGTGATCGTTAACCGCCGCTTCACCGATCTGTATGAATGGGGCCGGCGCACCACACCGCTGTCCCTGGCAGCCGAGATCCAGCACCGCCTGCTACCCGATTCCTTCACCTGCGATGCCGGCCGGTTCACCGTCGCCGGTGCGCTGGAACCGGCCCACGACATCGGCGGGGACACCTTCGACTACATCCTCGACCATCGCGCCCTGCACCTGTCCCTCACCGATGCCATGGGCCACGACGTGCAGGCCGCACTGCTGGCCACTGTGGTCGTCGCCGCCCTGCGCAACGCCCGGCGGGCGGGCGCCGACCTGGCCGCCCAGGCCGAGGACGCCAATCGGGCGGTCGCCCACTACGCCGGCCAGGCCCATCAGGCCGTCTCCGACCAAACCGAGCAGGTGCATCAGGCCATCGCCAAGCACGGCGGCCAAGCCATGGTCACCGGTCAACTGCTACGTGTCGCTCTCGACACCGGCCACACCACCTTCGTCAACGCCGGCCACGTCTGGCCGTTGCGCCTGCGTAACGGGAAGGTCCAGGAGATCGCCCCCCTGGTCGACTTGCCCTTCGGCATCACACCGCACCCGGGGTACCGCGTCCAGAGCCTCGACCTACGTCCGGGCGACCGCCTGGTCCTCCTTACCGACGGCATGCTGGAACCCCACGGCACTGACTTCGGCCTGCGCGATCTGATCGAGCAGACCGGCGACTTGCACCCGCGCGATGCCGTGCGTGTCTTCACCGAAGCCGTCCTGAAGACCACGAACCACGACCCACGCGACGATGCCACCGTTCTGTGCCTGGACTGGCCCGGGCCCTGATGCGACGAACCCGACGCTGACACCGAGCAGGCCTCTTCTGTACTCAACTGGTGCGGGTAGTGCGCCCAGATGGCTGCATGGCACGGCCAGCCGCAGCGCGGACAGTAGGGCGGGCTGCTGCCTGCTCCGATCAGGCGAGGCACGCCCTGCCCAGGCCGCAGAGCTCTGACAGAGCCTGCCGGCCTAGGGCGCGGGCCCCAAGAGCCGCCGCCGTCGTGCCGTGTCACTGCCCGCCCTCTGCATCGCGCCCCTCCGCAGAACCCGGTCGAGCCGGACCGTTCTCGAACATGACGAAGCGCACGCCCGGAGGGTCGATCGGGACCTTCGCCCTGGAGGGGTCGATCGACGGGCCGTCGTACGCACTTGGCGTCCCGTCCGATCGGGCCGTGGATGCACGGCGAGCCGGCGAACACTCCCGCTGATCGCGCCGGGCCATGCGGTAGGCCGACCAACCGCCCTGATGCGCTGGGCAGAGGGCGCTGCCGACACCGCTTGCCTCTGACGCCGAACACCTGTCCTGCGCGGTCACACTCGCCTGGCCTGCGGTGTGAGGGCGGCGCAACTGAAGTTCCCACGAGGGCTAACAGGTCGGAAACCGGCCGCTACGGCGGTCGCGCTAGCTTCGTGACTATGAGGGTGTGGACGCCATCTCGGCCGTCGCTCGGCAGGCTCGGCGCAATCGGCAAGGGCATTCTCGGCAGGGGCGGTGCCGGGCGCAGCCACGGCGGCCAAGCGGCTCCCGGCCGCCGGCCGATGCCTGGCTGGCGCAGCATCAGAGGCCGTGTGGCGGTGGTCATCACGGTTCCGATCTGCTTGCTGCTGGTGGTGGCCGGTCTGGCCGTGTACGGCCGCGCCGAGGCCCTCGGCGACGCCCGGACGACCCGTGCCGAGGTCGGCCTCAGCCTGCGGGTCCAGGCGCTGGTACACCAGCTGCAACGCGAACGCGGCCTGACAAACGGCCTGTTGGGCGGTGAAGAGAGGTTCCGCTCACCGCTGGCAGCTACTCGCAAGCGCGTTGACACGGCGTTGCGCGCAATGCGCCCTGAAAGCGCCGTAGAGGATGTCATCCAGCGGCACTTACGGCGCCTCGCCGCCATCCGCGCCGCCGCTGACACGGACACCGCTGCCGACAGGGACACCGCCGACCGGACCGCCACCCTTGCCTTCTACACCACCGCCGTCAACGCTCTCAACGCCGTCGACCCGGTGGCGGAGACCGCGACGCGCGCCGACCGTCAACTGAGCGACAGCCTGGCGGCGTTGAGGGAACTGGCTGCGGCCAAGGAGTCTGTAGCTCTCGAACGCGGTCTCCTCAACGGCGTGTTCGCCGAGGGTGCCTTCCACGGCCGCGAGTACCTCGCCTTCACCGAGGTGCGCGCCACGCGCGTCGCCGCCCTCGCCCGCTTCCGGCAGGTCGCCACCGCACCCCAGCGCGCTGCCCTGGAGAACGCCTTCGGCACCGAGGACGCCGAACGCGCCACCGCCTACGAGAATAAAGCGGAAGGCACCGCCGACGGCTCCGCCCTGCGCGCCGACGCCGGCACCTGGTGGGACGCGATGACCGTACTCGTCGACGATCTGTACGCCGTCCAGCGGTCGGTCGGCGACGACGTACGGGACCGGGCCGACCGGCTCAGCCGCGACGCCGAGCTGGGCCTCGCCGCCTATCTCGTCGCGGGAACGCTCATGGCCGCCCTCGTCGCCGGCCTCGCCGCCTTCGCCTCACGTTCCCTCACGCGCCCGCTCAGCGCACTCGCCGAGGCCGCCCACGACGTGGCGCGGCACCGGCTGCCCGCAACCGTCGCCCGTATCCAGCAGTCCCCGCAGGACCACGTCGAGCTTCTCCCGTCGGCGGACGCGCGGGAGAACCCAGGTTCACGGCTGCTGGGCGGTGCGGCGGAGATCGCGGAGGTCGCCGCGTCCCTGGAGCAGGTGGAACACACCGCCCTCCACCTGGCCGCCCAGCAGGCCGGCCTGCGCCGCAACACCACCGAATCGCTCGCCAATCTCGGCCGCCGCAACCAGAACCTCGTGCGTCGTCAGCTCAGCCTCATCAGCCGCCTGGAACGGCAGGAACTCGACCCGGACGCCCTCGCCGAGCTCTTCGAGCTCGACCACCTCGCCACCCGTATGCGGCGCAATGCCGAAAGCCTGCTGGTCCTTGCCGGGCAGAATCCGCCGCGGCCCACGGCAGCACCTTCCGGCGGCCTGGAGGTCGTCCAGGCCGCCGTCGCCGAGGTGGAGCAGTACCGTCGGGTCCTGATCGCGACCGTGGAGCCGGTACGGGTGCGCGGGCACGCCGTCGCCGATGTCGCCCACCTCCTTGCCGAACTCATCGAGAACGGGTTGATCTTCTCGCCACCGACCGAACCGGTCGAGGTGCACGGCTGGTACGACGCTGAGGACGACACGTACAGCTTCGCCGTCGTCGACCACGGCGTCGGCATGTCCGAAGCCGACAAGGAACGCGCCAACGCCCGCCTCTCCGACTCCGGTGAGGAGGCTTTCCTCGCCGCACCCACCCGGTTCCTCGGTCACCTCGTCGTCGGCCGACTCGCCCACCGCCTCGGTGAAGGCGCGCAAGTCCACCTCTTCGACACCACCGGCGGCGGCCTGTCCGCACTCCTTGTCCTTCCCGGCCGGCTGCTCGCCCCCGCACAGGACCCCTCCACCACACCCCCGCCCGCCAAGCCCGCTGTCTCCACCCTCCTCAACGGCTTCCGAGCAGGTGTCGCCCGCGCCGAGGCCCGAAGCACACAAGGAGTGTCATCGTGACCACCGCCGTCCAGAGTTTCGGCTGGCTCATCTCGGAGTTCGCACGTACCACCGACGGCGTCACCGACGCTGTCGCCGTCTCCTCCGACGGCCTGCTCATGGCCGCCTCGGACGGCCTCGGCCGAGATCGGGCCGACCACCTGGCCGCCGTCGTCTCCGGCATCACCAGCCTCGCCCAGAACGCGGCGACGACACACGGCTTCCACGGCATGAAGCTCGTCATGATCGAAATGCTCGGAGGCTTCCTCATGGTCGGTCGCATCCGCGACGGCAGCTGTCTCGGCGTCCTCGCCGCCGAGGGATGCGACGTCGGCCTGGTCGGCTACGAAATGGCCGTCCTCGCCGACCGCGCCGGCGAACTGCTCACCCCGCAGTTGATACGCGAACTCAATTCTGCGCCCCTGGCCGCGGGATAGTTGCGCCGCGCTTCGGCTACCTGCGTCTCAGGACCGCACATCCGCGACAGATCTCCAACGTCCGCGCGCACCGATGTGTGCCACGGGCGCAAAAGCCCTCCCGTCCGTCGGACGGAAGAGCCTTTGACCAGGTGTTCCTCTGTGCCCCCGGCAGGATTCGAACCTGCGACACCCGCTTTAGGAGAGCGGTGCTCTATCCCCTGAGCTACGAAGGCAAAGGCAGGGGCTTGTAAAAAATCTTGGAGAAAACCCAGCGAGTGGATCTTCAGCCGAGATGTACAAGCCCGCTGGTCAGTGGGGGTGCGCTGGTGCTCGCCACGGTTTCCCGGGCGGACATCTGGCGCGACCTGACCGCTGACGTGAACAGCGTAGCGGATCGGGGCGGAGCAGTGGTGTGGAGTACGGGGGCTGGGGTGTTGCGAAGGGGTTGACCTGCAGTTTTCCTCGCAGGGTCGGTTGGTGTCCGTCTCGGTCTGCGCGTGGTCGGAGGCTCGGTTTGTCCGTTCCGTGGCGGACGTGGAGCCGAGGTCGTTTCAGGTGGCGGAGTGACCGTCGCCGCCCCTTCTCCGCGGAGCGCGTCGGGTCGGATCACCTGCCGCCTGGCTGATACCGAAGCGCGGATCGCTGCGGGGCCGGGCCAGAGCTGATGGTCGAGTGCGTCCTCCAGCCGTGAGGGTGCCGATGTCTGGCAGGACGTCGCCGTTGAGGACTCGGGCGACGATGGAATGCGCGACACGGGCCACGCCGGCCAGTCCGCGAAGCGAGAGCTTGCGGGAGCGCATGGTGCGGTTCAGGCCGCTGGCGAGGATCAGCCCGCAGTGGGCGCTCAGTGGGGCGTCGTGGGTCAGGATGACCTCCGGCCAGTCTCCGTCCGCTACGTAGTACAAAGGGTGCTTGTCGTTGTACTGCGTGGCATGCCCAGATCGTGCCACGTGCCTGGGTGGTCGATCGGGGCCTTCGCGGCGGCAGAGGCCTGCTCCCCGTAGGGAGATGTGGTGCTGGGGGCCGTGACCCCGCCGGCGAGTTACCCCTCCTCTGGGTAAATCGGAGGGTGCAACAAGTCTTCGTTCACTGCGGGTTGGCATGTCAGGTTGCCCTCTTGGCACGCGGGGTGACGGTGACATCGAGGCCGAGGGCGGCGAGTTGGGCGATCAGGCGGCGGGTGTGGCGTTCCTTGCCCAGCCGGTTGGTGAAGTGATCGGGACCGAGGTCCTGGTAGGGGACGAGGTCGCGCAGGATGTGCCACCCCGGCGCCGCCCTCGACCACGTACTGCGTGTCGTCGCCGTGCCGCTTCGGGATCGCGATCCCGCCTTTGACGAGCTTCCCGTCCTCGTTCAGGGTCTTGGTGACCAGCGCCCAGCGGGCGTTCCCCGGGAGTGCGGCACCTCGATCACGCTGTCCGGGGTGGAATTGCCGACCTGCCTGCTCACTGGGGCCCGTCACCTCGACCAGCTTCGCTTCGAAGGGCACGTTCCCTTCGCCGAACCGCCGAACCGCCGAACCGCCGGCCCCCGGCTCGCACGCGTCTGCTGGGCCCTCCGGTGCCGAGTGCCGGGAAACCATGAGCTGTGGACGCCTGCAGCTTCCGTACGCCGACCGCCGTGACCAAGAAGGTCGCGCTGGAGCAGGCGTACGAGAAGGGAGTGGCGCGGCACCGTGCGGACGGCCACCCCGCACACCGTGCTGCCCGCACCCGAAGGACCACCCCGGACCCGCCCGACACCCGTGATCAGAAGTCACGCGATGGATCGAGGTCCAGGGCGAGTTGGGCGAACCGACTCGGCCACCCGGGACTCGAGCTCTTCCACACCCTCCCGGACCACGGTCACCTCCATCGAGAACACCGACGCCCTGGGTGGCCGTCCGGCACGCGCACCGAACGGCTACCCCGATCGGGATGCCTTCCGACACTCCGTTGTAGCCAGTCGAACGATCTACCGCTTACTTCAATTGCATGGTGAAGATTGAACGCCCAATTGGATGACGTCGTGATAGTTGGCTAGGTTAAAGGAAGGTCCCATGAGCCTGCCTGAGCATTGGTGGAGCGCAAGTCGAAGTTATGTCTCGGAGATCCTCTCGCTGCTTGCAGCCACGCCGGATCGAGATGTCGTTCATTGGCGTGGCGAAGCCTTCTCCGGTGGCGACCTGATCCGGTCCGTGACGGAATCATTCCTTGCGCTGCGCAACCGCGGAGTGGGCAAGGGGGATGTGGTGGCGGTTCTCGTCGCCCCCAACAGCCCTGAGATGCTCACCGTGCGGTACGCGACACATCTGCTCGGCGGCGCCGTGTGCTATCTGCGAACCACTAACCCTGGTACCAGGACAACGGTCCTTCCGCTGGATCACCAGATCCAGATCCTGCGCGAAACCGAAGCCGTGACCGTCTATGCCGATGCCGAGAGTTCGGAGCGCGCGACAGAGCTCGCTGATGGTAGTGGGCTCCCCGTAACGCGAGTTCAGGATGGGGAACGCAGCGAGGTCGGCCGGGTCGATGATGCCGACACTCCGGACGCCGTGTCATGGGATCCGGATGCGCTGGCCTTCATCGGCTTCACGAGTGGCAGCACCGGCCGGCCCAAGGGCATCCGGCTGTCGGGCCGCGCATGGGAAGCCACGATGCGTGCATGGATGGGCGTCGGTCGTGAATACGACTGTGCATCGATCCTGGTGTCGACTCCTCTGAGTCATGGCGTCGCCACGATGGTGGACGCAGTCTTCGCCCTGGGCGGAGCGCTCTATCTCCATGAGAGCTTCGATGCCGAGAAGTTCGTGGACACCGTCTCCGCGGAGAAGGAGGTCTCGTGGACGTTCATGGCGACGAATCACGTGTTCCAACTCATCGACCATCTGGCCGAGCAAGGAATCCATGACACTGCCGCTGTGGAAGCTGCGGGCCTGTCTTCGCTGAGGCGGATCGTCTACGGCGGCAGCCCCGCGGCACCCGCGAGAATTGCACAGGCTTTTCAGCTTTTCGGCCCTGCTCTGGCGCAGGGGTATGCCACGAGTGAGAGCGGTCGGATCACGATCCTGACACCTCAGGAGCACGGCGATCCGGAGCTCGCGGCCACGGTAGGTCGGCCCTTCCCCGAGGTGGAGGTCGTTGTCTGCAACTCGGACTCGGGTGCGCAACTGGCGGCTGGGGAAATCGGTGAGGTTCGCGTCCGCTCGCCTCAGATGATGGACGCCTATAACGGCCAACCGGAACTGACTGCACGAGTTATTCGTGACGGCTGGTATTTCACCGGAGATATCGGCCGTTTCGACGAGCGAGGCTATCTGACTCTTTTGGGCCGGGTGGCCCACGTCATCAAGGTCGGTGGCGTCAAGGTTCATCCCATAGTTCTCGAGGCGGAAATTCTTGCCCACCCGGGTGTCCGGCACGCCGCCGTCTACGGTGTGCAGGACGAGGATGGAAGCGAGCACATCCATGCCGCGATCGAATGCGATCCGGCTGAGGTGGTCGAGGTGGAAAACATCCGCGCGAGGATTGCTGAGGAACTGTCCCCGATTCACGTGCCCGAGAAGATACACGTCTTGAGCGCTCTGCCGATGAACAGCAACGGCAAGCCCGACAAGGTGCTCCTGAAATCTCAATTTTCCTAGCGTAGACCTTTCGGTTCGCAGGTCAATCCAACCGCTACGTCGAGAAGGCGAGTGAATGAACGTTCACCTGGCGTCATACCTGAGTGGGACAACCGCTGACGATCTTGCTGGAAGCAAGCGCGAGTTCCTGGAGATCGGCCGCCGTTCCGGTGATTACCCCATGGCCACTGCGCGGCAGGACGGGGTGGATTCGGAAGTAAGCGTCTGGTGCAGCAACGACTATCTGGGAATGGGCCAGAATCGCCAGGCCATCGCGGCCATGCAAGCCGCGATAGATAGCCATGGCGTAGGCTCCGGAGGTTCCCGGAACATCGGTGGAACCAACCACTATCACGTCCTTCTCGAAAATGAGCTGGCGGATCTGCACGGCAAGGAATCCGCTCTCCTTTTCACATCGGGATACACGGCCAACGAGGGATCGCTCTCCGTGCTGGCGGGGCTGCCGAAAGACACCGTCGTATTTTCCGATGCGAAGAACCACGCCTCGATCATCGACGGTCTCCGGCACAGCGGCGCGAAGAAGCACATCTTCAGGCACAACGACGTCGCCCACCTGGAAGAACTGATCGCGGCCGCTCCCGCCGACTGCCCGAAGCTCATCGTCGTGGAATCGGTCTATTCCATGACGGGCAACGTTGCGCCGCTCGCCGAGATCGCCGACATCGCGGACAAGTACGGTGCCACGACCTTCATCGACGAGGTCCACGCGGTCGGTATGTACGGCCCGCAGGGCGCCGGCATCGCCGCGCGGGAAGGCATCGCCGACCGGTTCACGGTCGTGATGGGCACCTTGGCAAAGGGGTACGGGACGGTCGGCGGCTACATCGCGGGACCGGCGGCCCTCGTGGACGCGGTGCGGACCTATTCGCGCTCGTTCGTCTTCACCACCTCGCCGCCGCCGGCGGTCGCGGCCGCTGCGCTGGCGTCGGTTCAGTACCTGCGGTCCTCCGATGTCGAGCGAAAGGCTCTCTCGGAGAACGCGCGGCTTCTGCACAGCCTTCTGATCGAGGCCGACATCCCGTTCATCTCGACGGACTCCCATATCGTTGCGGCCTTCGTCGGTGATGACGATCTGTGCAAGCGGGCGTCCCAGCTGCTGTTCGAGCAGCACGGGATCTACGTCCAGTCCATCAACGCCCCCAGCGTGCCCGCGGGCGAGGAGATCCTGCGGATCGCTCCGTCTGCCGTGCACGATCAGAAGGATGTCGAGACCTTCGCCGACGCCCTTCATGGGATCTGGACGGAACTGAACATCCCGACCGCGAGTGCCCGGGACTGGTCCACGTCCGAGCTCCGCGGTGGCGGCGCCCGCACCGCCGGATGACCATGTCCGTTGCAGGCGTGCTGGCCGACACCGCGGCGCAGCGACCCGACCACTCGGCCGTGATCCACGAGTCCGAGCACTTCACCTACGGGTGGCTGTGGGAACAGGCACGTCGCTACGCCGCCGTGCTGCGAGCCAACGGGGTACGGCCAGGAGACCGGGTCGCCATGCTCCTGGTCGACACCCCGCAGTTTCCCGTCGTGTACTTCGGCGTGCTGGCGGCCGGCGCCGTCGCGGTCCCGCTGAACGTCATGTCGACCGCGTCGGAGATCGATCACGTACTGACCGATGCCGACGCCCGTTTTCTGGTGTGCGCCGCCTTCTTGCTCGCCCAGGCGAGAGAGGCGGCGGAGCCGCTCGGCACCGTGCTCCTCACCGTCGGCCCAGGCCCCGCGGGCACTGTCGACCTGGAGAACGCGGCACAGGACACGGCGCCGATCGACGAGTCCGCGGTGCGGGAACCCGACGATGTCGCAGTCGTGTTCTACACGTCCGGTACGACGGGTGAGCCGAAAGGGGTGATGCTCACCCACCGGAACATTCTGTACAACGTCGAGAGGATGGTCACCACTCCGTACATGTTCCGGAGTGACGACGTATTGCTCGGGTGTCTGCCGCTGTCGCACGGCTTCGGTCAGATCTGCGGCATGCTGACTGGCTTCCGCGCCGGTATATCCATCGTCATGATGCCGAGGTTCTCCGGGCGGGAGGCCCTCGCGCTGATGACGGAACACCGATGCACGGTGTTCATGGGCGTGCCGACCATGTATGTCAAGTTGCTCGACGCGGTGGCCCAGGGGGAGCAGGTTCCTCGACTCGACCGCGTGTACAGCGGGGGATCGGCGCTTCCGGTCAAGACCCTCGAAGAGGTCCGAAGCACGTTCGGATGTCCTGTGTACGAGGGCTACGGGATGACCGAGACCTCCTGCAGCGTCGCATATCACTATCCTGGCGTGACTTTTCGATCCGGAACAGTCGGTGTTCCGATCACCGGCATCACTGTCGGTATAGCCCGGCCGAATGCCGACAGGGTCGATCTCCTGCCGGTCGGTGAGGTGGGCGAGATCGTGGTGCGCGGTCCGAACGTCATGGCCGGATATCTCGGTCGCCCGGATATCACCGCCGAGGTTTTGATCGACGGCTGGTTCCTTACCGGCGATCTCGGCAGGCTGGACGGCGACGGCTACCTTTCCGTTGTGGGCCGTAAGAAGGACTTGATTCTTCGCGGCGGCTACAACGTCTATCCGCGCGAAATCGAGGAGATCCTCGTCGGGCATCCGGCCGTGGCGCAGGTGGCGGTCATCGGTGTTCCGCACCCTGAGCTCGGTGAGGAGGTCTGGGCGATTGTCGTGCCTGCCCGGCCCGAGGACGTCACCGCTGGATCGGATGACGAGATCATCGAATGGGGCAAACAGCGTCTCGCCGCATATAAGTACCCTCGGCGAGTCGAGTTCACCGACGCTCTCCCGTTGGGAACCAGCGGAAAAGTTCTCAAGCGGATACTCGTCTCGGAATACGAGCCGGCCGTCAGCTCGTAACTGCAAAAGAAACAGAATCGCATCGGCGTAGCACCCGCGGCACGGCTGCGGGTGCTACGCCTCCGCTCAGGCATCGTACGTAACAATAGGTAGGGCGTACTCGACCATGGTTGAATTCCAAGCTGACACGTCGATATCGACCGAGGCGATCGCCATCGTCGGTATGTCCTGCCGACTGCCGCACGCGGGGAACCCCGCGCAACTGTGGCAGCTGCTGCGCGACGGCCGCAGTGCGATCGGCGCGCCCCCGGCAGGCCGCCCCGAACTGCCCTCTCGGCCGGGAGGCTATCTCGAGGACGTCAGCGGCTTTGACGCAGGCTTCTTCGGCATCAGTCCGCGTGAGGCGTCGTCGATGGACCCGCAGCAGCGGCTGATGCTCGAGCTCGCCTGGGAGGCACTGGAGGACGCCAGGATCCTCCCGTCCGATCTTGCCGACAGCCGGACCGGCGTCTTCGTCGGCGTCATCGCCGACGACTATGCCGCCCTCACGCGTCAGCACGGGGGCGAAGGCATCACCCGCCACACCCTGACCGGCCTCAACCGCGGCGTCATCGCCAACCGGATCTCCTACACCCTGGGTCTGCACGGACCGAGTGCGGCCGTGGACACCGGCCAGTCCTCCTCACTGGTCGCTGTGCA
Organism: Streptomyces sp. V4I8; assembly: GCF_041261225.1. Classification (GTDB taxonomy): domain Bacteria; phylum Actinomycetota; class Actinomycetes; order Streptomycetales; family Streptomycetaceae; genus Streptomyces. The sequence continues at coordinate 4,519,846 of NZ_JBGCCN010000001.1, read as the reverse complement.
CCTGGCAGTCGAGAGCCTGCGCCGCGGCGAGTCCACCATGGCCATCGCCGGCGGTGTCAACCTCAATCTGGTGCCGGACAGCACCACCGGCGCCGAGCGGTTCGGCGCACTGTCACCAGACGGCCTCAGCTTCACTTTCGACGCGAGGGCGAACGGATATGTACGCGGTGAGGGCGGCGCGTTCGTCGTGCTCAAGCCGCTGCACGCCGCCGTAGCAGACGGCGACCCGGTCTACTGCGTGCTGCACGGCAGCGCGATGAACAACGACGGGACCACCGAGGGCCTCACCGTCCCGAGCCCGGCCGGCCAGCAGGATGTCCTGCGGCAGGCGTACGAGCGTGCCAACGTGTCCGCGGAGCAGGTGCAGTACGTCGAACTGCACGGCACGGGTACCAAGGTGGGCGACCCGATCGAAGCGTCGGCTCTGGGCGCGGTGCTCGGTGACGGCCGCGTGGACGGAGCCGAGCTTCGGGTCGGATCGGTGAAGACCAACGTCGGACACCTCGAGGGTGCCGCCGGCATCGTCGGCCTGCTGAAAGCGGCGCTCTGCATCCGCCACCGCGAGCTCGTGCCGAGCCTGAACTTCGAAACCCCCAACCCGGACATTCCGTTCGACGAGTTGAAGCTCGCCGTACAGCGAAGCCCCGAGGCATGGCCGCGGCCGGACGAGCCGCTCTACGCAGGTGTCAGCTCGTTCGGTGTGGGCGGTACGAACTGCCACGTCGTGCTGTCGGACTGGCGCACCGAGTCGGCCGCGGAGGAGGAGGCGCCCGGCGCCGAGTCCGGCCCGGGTGTGGTGCCGTGGGTGGTGTCGGGCAAGTCGGCTGAGGCTGTGGCCGGTCAGGCAGGGCGGCTGGCGTCGTTCCTGGAGGAGCGGCCCGAGCTGGATGCCACGGCGGTGGGGCGCTCGCTCACGGTGTCGCGTGCTCGTTTCGATCACCGTGCGGTGGTCGTGGGGGAGACGCGCGAGGAGCTGCTGGCGGGTGTTCGGGCGTTGGCCGCGGGTGTACCTGCGGCTGGTGTGGTGACGGGTCGCGCGGTGCCGGGTGGCTCGGGCAGGACGGTGTTCGTGTTCCCGGGTCAGGGTTCGCAGTGGCAGGGCATGGCTCTGGAACTCTTCGACTCCTCTCCGGTGTTCGCCGCCCGGCTGGTGGAGTGCGAGCGGGCGCTGGCGCCGTTCACGGACTGGTCGCTGCTGGACGTCCTGTGCGGTGCGGAGGGTGCGCCCGGTTTCGACCGGGTGGACGTGGTGCAGCCGGCGCTGTGGGCGGTGATGGTGTCCCTGGCGGCGTTGTGGCGTTCGGTGGGCATCGAGCCGGATGCGGTGGTCGGCCACTCGCAGGGCGAGATCGCGGCGGCCGTGGTTGCCGGTGCGCTGTCGCTGGAGGATGCGGCGAAGGTCGTGGCGTTGCGCAGCCGGGCGATCGTGAAGCTGGCGGGTACGGGTGGGATGGTCTCGGTGGCCCTGCCGGCCGACGAGGTCCGCGAGCTCATCGCCCGTTGGGACGGCGCGATCGACATCGCCGCACACAACGGCCCCGTGAGCACGGTCGTCTCCGGCGACCCGGAGGCCCTGGCCGACCTCGTCGCTCAAAGTGAGGACGGGGGATACCGCGCCCGCACCGTTCCGGTCGACTACGCCTCTCACTCCGCCCACGTCGACCTGCTGAAGGACGAGCTGCGGGAGCTGTTGGCCGGCGTCACGCCGCGTACCGGTGACATCAGGTTCTTCTCCACCGTCACCGGGCAGCCGCTGGACGGCACGGAGCTCGACGGCTCGTACTGGTTCCGCAACCTCCGCCAGACCGTCCGGTTGGAAGAGGCCACCCGTGCTCTGCTCGGCGACGGGCATCACGTCTTCATCGAGGCCAGCGCCCACCCGGTGCTCACCTCGGCACTCAGCGACACGGCCGCCGAGGCCGGCGTCGACGGCACTGTTGTCGTCGGATCCCTGCGGCGCGACGACGGTGGCCAGGATCGTTTCCTGACCTCGGTCGCAGAGGCGCATGCCAACGGTGTGGAGGTGGACTGGGAGCGCTTCCTGCCTGGTTCGGGTCTGGTGGATCTGCCCACGTACGCCTTCCAGCGTGAGCGTTTCTGGCTGGAAGGTTCGGCGACCGGGCCGGTCCAGGTCCGGACCGCCGCGGCACAGCGGAGCGGTCCGAAGCGGTCCGCGCCGCGCGGCGATGAGCTGGAGCTGGTGCGTGCGCACGTGGCGGCAGTGCTCGGCCACGGATCGGCGCGCGACGTGGACATCGACACGACCTTCAAGGACCTGGGCTTCGACTCCGTCTCGTCCGTCGAGCTTCGGAACGCGCTGAACAGGGCCACCGGGCTGTCGCTGCCTTCCGGCCTCCTTTTCAACCACCCGACCCCGGCCGTACTCGCCGAACACCTCAGTGGTCAGCTCCTCGGCCTGGACCAGGGCCAGGATGACAACGAGTACGAGGCCATGGCCCTTGACGAGCCGATCGCGATCGTGGGCATGGCATGCCGGCTGCCGGGAGGGGTCGCCTCTCCGGAGGACCTGTGGCGTCTGGTCAGCAGCGAGGTCGACGCGGTCGGTGGATTCCCGACCAACCGGGGCTGGGACCTCGATTCGCTCTTCACCCCCGATCCGGACAGCCCCGGCAAGACCTACGCCAACCAGGGTGGTTTCCTGCACGACGCGGACCGGTTCGATGCCGAGTTCTTCGGCATCAGTCCCCGCGAGGCGGCGGCGATGGAGCCCCAGCAGCGGCTGCTGCTGGAGACGGCCTGGGAGGCCTTCGAGCAGGCGGGCATCGACCCCGCCGCGCTGCGCGGCACCCGCACCGGTGTGTACGTGGGCGTGACGGCACAGGAGTACGGGCCGCGGCTGCACGAGCCGTCCGGGGGATACGACGGCTACCTGCTGACGGGCAACACCGCCAGTGTGGCCTCGGGCCGGCTGGCCTACACCTTCGGTCTTGAGGGCCCGGCGGTGACGGTCGACACCGCCTGCTCGTCCTCGCTCGTCGCGCTCCACCTCGCCGCGCAGTCGCTGCGCCAGGGCGAGTCCTCCGTGGCCATCGCCGGCGGTGTGTCCGTCATGGCCACGCCCGGCATGTTCGTGGAGTTCTCCCGGCAGCGCGGGCTGTCGCCGGACGGGCGTTGCAAGGCGTTCTCCGCGTCGGCGGACGGTACGGGCTGGGCCGAGGGCGTGGGTCTGCTGGTGCTGGAGCGGCTGTCGGACGCGGAGCGCAACGGGCACCAGGTGCTCGCGGTGATCCGTGGTTCCGCCGTGAACCAGGATGGTGCGAGCAACGGTCTGGCGGCCCCGAACGGGCCTTCGCAGGAGCGGGTCATCCGCGCCGCGCTGGCCAACGCCCGCCTGTCGGCGTCCGAGGTGGACGCGGTGGAGGCGCACGGCACTGGCACCAAGCTCGGCGACCCGATCGAGGCGCAGGCGCTGCTGGCCACCTACGGCCAGGACCGCGAAGAGCCGCTGCGACTCGGCTCGCTGAAGTCGAACATCGGTCACACGCAGGCCGCGGCGGGTGTCGCGGGCGTGATCAAGATGGTCATGGCCATGCGTCACGGGGTTCTCCCGGCGACGCTGCACGTGGACGAGCCGACCTCGCACGTCGATTGGTCGGCCGGCGCGGTGGAGCTGCTGACGCAGGACCAGGAGTGGCCGGAGCTCGACCGTCCGCGCCGGGCGGGCATCTCGTCCTTCGGCATCAGCGGTACCAACGCACACCTCATCGTCGAGCAGGTCACGGAGATCGAAGCTCCGGTGGCGGAGCTGCCGGTGCCGGGCCCGGTGCCGTGGGTGGTGTCGGGCAAGTCGGGGGCCGCTCTGTCGGAGCAGGCGGATCGGCTGGTGTCGTTCCTGGAGGAGCGGCCGGAGCTGGACGTCGTGGCTGTGGGCCGTTCGCTGGCCGTGTCGCGTGCCCGTTTCGATCACCGCGCGGTGGTCGTGGGGGAGACCCGTGAGGAACTCCTCGACGCTCTGCGGGCGCTGACCCCGGGCGAGGCCGTCTCGGCGGGTTCGGTGGCGTTCCTGTTCTCCGGGCAGGGCAGTCAGCGTGTGGGCATGGGCCGTGAGCTGTATGCGGCCGAGCCGGTGTTCGCGGCTGCGTTCGACGAGGTTGTCGGGGCGTTGGACGTCCACTTGGACCGTTCGCTCGCCGCGGTGATCGAGGGCGAGCCGGAGCTGCTTCAGCGGACGGTGTTCACGCAGCCGGCGTTGTTCGCGGTCGAGGTGGCCCTGTTCCGCCTGCTGTCTCATTACGGGGTGACCCCGGATTATCTGGTGGGTCATTCGGTGGGTGAGCTGGCGGCGGCCCATGTGGCGGGTGTGCTGTCGCTTGAGGACGCCGCGCGTCTGGTGTGTGCGCGGGCGCGCCTGATGGAGGGGGTTGCCGAGGGCGGGGCGATGGTTGCCCTGAACGCGGGTGAAGCGCGCGTCGCCGGGTGGCTCGAGGGTCGTTCCGGAGTGGATGTGGCCGGGGTCAACAGCCCTGCCGGCACCGTGATCTCGGGTGACGAGACGGCAGTGCTCGAAGTCCTGGAGCTGGCTCGCGGGGAGGGTGTGAAGGCGACGCGGCTGAAGGTGAGCCACGCTTTCCACTCCGCGCACCTGGACGGAATGCTGGCGGAGCTCACCGAGGTCGCCCGGACTCTGACCTATTCGGCTCCCCGGATCCCGGTCGTTTCGAATGTCACCGGTGAGGTGGTCGAGGAGTTCACCGCCGAGTACTGGGCTGTTCAGGCCCGTTCGGCGGTCCGTTTCGCCGACGGCATCGCCACGCTGGCCGGTCTTGGTGTGACGGCGTTCGTGGAGCTGGGTCCCGACGGGACGCTCGCGGCTCTGACGGGCGAGTGCCTGGCCGACACCGAGGGCGTCGTCGTGGTTCCGGTGCTGCGCAAGGACCGTGCCGAGAAGCGTTCCCTCCTCGCCGCCCTGGGCGCTGTGCACGCACAGGGTGTGGGTGTGGACTGGGAGCGGTTCCTGCCGGGTTCCGGTGTGGTGGAGCTGCCGACGTATGCCTTCCAGCGTGAGCGTTTCTGGCTGGATGCGCCGCGTTCCGGTGATGCGGCGGGTCTGGGTCTGACGGCTGTGGATCATCCGTTGCTGGCTGCGGTGATCACGGAGCCGGATGGTGACGCGGTGCAGTTCTCGGCTTCGGTGTCGTCGTCCTCGCATCCGTGGCTGGCCGATCACGCGATCGGTGGGACGGTCCTGGTCCCGGGGACGGTGTTCCTGGAGCTCGCGGGCACCGCGGGCGAGCAGCTGGGTTACGCCACCGTCGAGGAACTCACCCTCCAGGCACCCCTGATCCTCCCGGAGAAGACGGGCGCTCAGCTGCGGCTGACCGTCGACCGGGCCGACGCGCGCGGCGATCGTCGGTTCACCGTGTACTCGCGGATCGGCGAAGAGCAGTGGACCGCCCACGCGGCCGGCCTGCTCACGTCCTCCGTCCCCTCGCCGGGCGTTTCCCTGGACCAGTGGCCCCCGGCCGACGCCACCCCCATCCCGCTGGACGGCGTCTACGACCGCCTCGACGACCTGGGCTACGGCTACGGGCCGGCCTTCCACGGCCTGCGCGCCGCCTGGCGCGCCGGCGACGACCTCCTCGCCGAGGTCGCCCTGCCCGACCAGCTCCACACCGAAGCCGCGCGCTTCGGTGTGCACCCCGCCCTCCTCGACGCGGTCCTGCACCCGCTCGTGCTGGAGGCCGCGGCCTCGGCGCAGGACGACGGCACGATCCGTCTGCCGTTCTCGTTCTCGGGCTTCGTGCTGCACGCGGTCGGTGCCACGGTGCTGCGCGTCCGCTGGACCCGTACCGGCCAGGACACGGCCCGTCTCGCTCTCGCCGACGGCGCCGGCGCTCCGGTGGCGGCCATCGAGTCGGTCGCCCTGCGGCCCATAGCCCGCGATCAGCTCGCCGTTGCCGGCCCGGCCGTGGAGTCCCTGTACCGGGTGGCCTGGGAGGCCGTCCCGGCGGCCGAGCCGGTCGCCGACCAGCGGTGGGTCCGGCTGGGCGAGGCGCCCTACGCCGACCTCGCCGCGCTCGGCGCCGCGATCGACGCCGGATCTGCCGTACCGGAGTTCGTGGTGATCGGGGAGCAGGAGCTCGTCGCCGGCACGACCGGTGACGTACTCGACCAGACCCACGCCACGGCGGCGCACGGGCTGGAGACGGTGCGGGAATGGCTGGCCGCCCCGCAGTTCGCGGAGAGCCGCCTAGTCGTCGTCGTGCCGGACGGCGCGCTGCACACGGCCCCGCTCGTGGGTCTGATCCGTACCGCGCAGACCGAGCAGCCCGACCGACTGGTCCTCGCCCACGTGGACGAGGGCGGTCTGGAGCTGTTGCCTGCCGTGTTGGCATCGGGTGAGCCCGAGGTGGCGGTGCGGGGCGGCGAACTGTTCGTGCCGCGTCTGACGCGTGCCGCGGGTGTCGTGGCGGGTGCGGTGGAGGATCTGGATCCGGCGGGTACGGTCCTGGTGACCGGTGCTCTGGGTACGTTGGGCCGTCTGGTGGCGCGGCGGTTGGTGACGCATCACGGTGCGCGGCACCTGCTGCTGGTGTCGCGTCGCGGTGGTGGGACTCCGGGTGCCGCCGAGTTCGTGGCGGAGCTGGCGGAGTTGGGTGCGCGGGCTCGGGTGGCGGCGTGTGACGTGTCGGACTTCGACGCGCTGGCGGGTCTGCTGGACGAGGTCGCGGTCGAGCGTCCGCTGACTGCCGTGGTGCATACGGCGGGTGTCCTGGACGATGCGACGGTCGCCTCGCTGTCGGCCGGTCATCTGGAGCGGGTGATGCGTCCGAAGGTGGACGCGGCCTGGAACCTCCACCGCCTCACCGAGTCCCTCGGCCTCGCCTCGTTCGTCATGTTCTCGTCCATCGCGGGTCTCATGGGCAACGCCGGCCAGGCCAACTACGCGGCCGCGAACACCTTCCTCGACGCCCTCGCGCAGCACCGCCGCGCCCGGAACCTGCCCGCCACGTCCCTCGCGTGGAGCCTGTGGGACAGCGCCGACGGCATGGCCGCAACCCTCGCCGACTCCGACGTCGCGCGGTGGAAGCGGAGCGGAATCGTCCCGCTGACCCCGGAACTGGGTCTCGATCTGTTCGACGCGGCGCTAGCCTCGGCGGAGCCGCTGCTGGTCCCCGCCGAACTCGACCTGGGCGCCCTGCGCGCCCGGGCCGCGGAGAACGCGCTCCCCGAGTTGTTCACCGGCTTGGTCCGCGTCCGGCGCCGGCAGGCGGCCGGCGCCGCCGACGGCGCCGACCCGTCGTGGGTCCAGCGGCTGATCGCGCTGGCCGCGGAGGAGCGGGCGCAGGCCGTACTCCGGACCGTACGGGAGACCGTGGGGCTGGTTCTCGGGCACGGGGCCGACGCCGGCATCGACCCGGCCAAGGCCTTCATGGACATCGGCTTCGACTCCCTCACGGGTGTCGAACTGCGCAACCGGCTCAACTCGGTGACCGGGCTGCGACTGCCCACCACCCTCGTGTTCGACCATCCGTCGCCCCAGGCGGTGGCGGACTTCCTGCTGGACCGGCTCGACGCGACCGGAACGGCCGTCGTCCCGTCGGTGGCCGCCCACGCCCCGGGACTGGACGAGCCGATCGCCGTGGTCGGTATGGGGTGCCGCTACCCGGGCGGGGTCTCCTCGCCGGAGGACCTGTGGCGGCTCGTGGCGGAGGGCCGGGACGCGATCGACGAGTTCCCGTCCGACCGCGGCTGGGACGTGGAAGGCCTCTTCGACCCAGACCCCGAGAAGATCGGCAAATCGTACACACGCAAGGGCGGATTCCTTTACGAGGCCGCCGAGTTCGATGCCGAGTTCTTCGGTCTGAGTCCGCGTGAGGCGATCGCGACCGACCCGCAGCAGCGTGTGCTGCTGGAGGTCGCGTGGGAGGCGCTGGAGCGTGCGGGAGTCGACCCCGCCTCGCTGCGCGGTTCCTCGACCGGTGTCTACGCGGGTGTGATGTACAACGACTACGGGTCGCGGCTGGGGAGTGCTCCGGAGGGCTTCGAGGGGCATTTGCTGACGGGCACGATCTCAAGTGTCCTGTCGGGCCGGGTGGCTTACACGTTCGGCTTCGAGGGGCCGGCGGTGACGCTGGACACGGCGTGTTCCTCGTCGCTGGTGGCGGTGCACCTGGCCGCTCAGGCGCTGCGCCAGGGCGAGTGCTCGATGGCACTCGCCGGCGGTGTCACCGTGATGTCCACGCCGACGACCTTTGTCGAGTTCTCGCGTCAGCGTGGTCTGTCGCCGGACGGGACCTGCAAGTCGTTCGCGGCTTCGGCGGACGGCACGGGCTGGGCCGAGGGCGCGGGCATGCTGGTGCTGGAGCGGCTGTCGGACGCTCAGCGGCTCGGGCACGACATCCTTGGTGTGATCCGTGGTTCCGCGGTCAACCAGGACGGTGCGAGCAACGGCCTCACCGCCCCCAACGGGCCCTCGCAGGAACGCGTCATCCGCCAGGCCCTCGCCAACGCCCGCCTCGCTCCGCACGAGGTGGACGCGGTCGAGGCGCACGGCACCGGTACCCGGCTCGGTGACCCGATCGAGGCCAACGCGCTGCTGGCCACCTACGGCCAGGACCGCGAAGAGCCGCTGCGTCTGGGATCGATCAAGTCGAACATCGGTCACACGCAGGCTGCCGCGGGTGTCGCGGGCATCATCAAGATGCTGATGGCGATGCGTAACGGGGAGCTTCCGCCGACGCTGCACGTGGACGAGCCGACACCGCACGTCGACTGGTCGACGGGTGCGGTGGAACTGGTCACCGAGCGTCGGCCGTGGCCGGAGGTGGCGCGTCCGCGTCGCGCGGCCGTGTCCTCGTTCGGTATCAGTGGTACGAACGCGCATGTGCTCCTGGAGCAGGGCCCGGAGCCGGTCGTGGCCGGTGAGCCGGTGGTGGCGGGGCTTCCGCTGGTGGTCTCGGCGAAGAGCGAGGCGGCCCTGGCGGCGCGTGCCGGCCAGGTGCGTGAGCTGCTGGCCTCGGAGATCGTCGACCCGGCGCGGGTGGCTTCGGCTCTCGCGACCCGGGTCCCGCACCTCCCCCTCCGGGCGATGGTTTCGGGCGCCGGCCGGGACGAGCTGTTGGCGGGTCTCGAGGCGCTGGCCTCGGGTGGGTCCGCGGCCAACCTGGTGCAGGGCGCGGTCACGGGCTCGGGCAGGACGGTGTTCGTGTTCCCGGGTCAGGGTTCGCAGTGGCAGGGCATGGCTCTGGAACTCTTCGACTCCTCTCCGGTGTTCGCCGCCCGGCTGGTGGAGTGCGAGCGGGCGCTGGCGCCGTTCACGGACTGGTCGCTGCTGGACGTCCTGTGCGGTGCGGAGGGTGCGCCCGGTTTCGACCGGGTGGACGTGGTGCAGCCGGCGCTGTGGGCGGTGATGGTGTCCCTGGCGGCGTTGTGGCGTTCGGTGGGCATCGAGCCGGATGCGGTGGTCGGCCACTCGCAGGGCGAGATCGCGGCGGCCGTGGTTGCCGGTGCGCTGTCGCTGGAGGATGCGGCGAAGGTCGTGGCGTTGCGCAGCCGGGCGATCGTGAAGCTGGCGGGTACGGGTGGGATGGTCTCGGTGGCCCTGCCGGCCGACGAGGTCCGCGAGCTCATCGCCCGTTGGGACGGCGCGATCGACATCGCCGCACACAACGGCCCGCGTTCCGTGGTGGTCGCCGGAGAGGTGACCGCGCTCGAGGAACTGGTCGCCCACTGCACGGACAACAACATGCGCGCCAAGCGCATCCCGGTCGACTACGCCTCCCACTCCGCGCACGTCGAAAGCCTGCGGGACGAGCTTCTCGACGCCCTGTCCTCGCTCACCCCGCGCGCCGTCAAGGTGCCCTTCCTCTCCACCGTCACCGGGCGGCCGCTGGACGGCACGGAGCTCGACGGCTCGTACTGGTTCCGCAACCTCCGCCGGACCGTCCAGCTGGAGGAGGCCACCCGGACCCTGCTCGACCAGGGCCACCGCGTCTTCATCGAGGCCAGCGCCCACCCTGTGCTGACCGTCGCGCTCCAGGAGACGATCGACGACACGTCGTACGACAGTGCCGTCACCGTGCCCTCGCTCCACCGTGACGAGGGTGGACTCGACGACTTCCTCGCCTCCGCGGCGCAGGCCCACGTCTCGGGCGCCCCGCTCGACTGGGCTGCCGTGGTCGGCGGCCCCGGCGCGGTCGTCGACCTGCCGACCTACCCCTTCCAGCGCCGGCGCCACTGGCTGGAGGGCCCGGCGACGGCCGGGGACGCGGGCGGGCTCGGCATGGCCGCCGAGCGGCACCCGCTCATCGGCGCCGCGCTCTGGACGGCCGACCAGGACAAGCTGGTCCTGAGCAGCAGGATCGCCCTGAACACGCAGCCCTGGCTGGCGGACCACGCCGTGGCCGGCACCGTGCTGCTCCCCGGTACCGCCTTCGTGGACCTCGCCATCCGGGCGGGTGACCACACGGGCCTCGACCAGCTCGACGAGCTGACCCTCCAGGCACCGCTGGTGCTGGCCGGCCGCGGCGCAGTACAGCTCCAGGTCGTGGTCGACGCCCCGGACGAGGAGGGCCGGCGCGCGCTGTCGGTCCACTCCCGCCCGGAGCCCGAGTCCGACGACGCCGCGATCCACCCGTGGACCCTGCACGCCACCGGCGTACTGGGTCACGCGGAAGGGCGTGCGGGCGTACCGGCCGACACCGCCTGGCCCCCGGCCGGCGCCGAGCCGGTCGACCTGACGGCGGCGTACGACACGCTCGCCGAGCGGGGCTTCCAGTACGGACCCGTCTTCCAGGGCCTGCGGGCGCTGTGGCGCGCCGGCCGGGAGATGTTCGCCGAGGTCGCGCTCCCGAAGGACGTCCCCCCGGGCGAGTTCGGGATCCACCCGGCCCTCCTCGACGCCGCCCTGCACCCGCTGGCGCTCGCGGAGGACGGCCGCCTGGCGCTGCCGTTCGCCTGGACCGGCGTCCGGCTGCACGCGGTGAACGCCGGCGTGCTGCGCGTACGGATCACCCAGGAGGGCTCGGGTGCCGCGCTGTCCCTCACCGACGCGAGCGGTGCGCCGATCGCGTCGGTGAAGACGCTCAGCCTGCGGGCCGTGGACCCCGCGCAGCTGGCCGGCTCGGGCACCCCCCGCCAGCCGCTGCTCCAGGTGGAGTGGACGACCGCCGCCCCGGAGGCCGCTCCGGCCGCCGGATGGGCCGTCCTCGACGCCTCCGGCCACGGTCTGCCCGCCCCTCTGGGCAGCTACTCGGACCTCGCCGGCATTATCGGAGCCCCGCCGCTCGTCGTGGTCCCCTTCCCCGGCGAGGACGGCCCCGGCGCCGTGGCGCACCGGGCTCTGCGGCTGGCCCAGGAGTGGCTCGCCGAGGAGCGGTTCGCCGACTCGCGCCTGGTCTTCGTGACCCGTGACGCGACCACCGCCCGCACGGAGGCCGGACTCGGCTCGGCTCCCGTCTGGGGGCTGGTGCGTACCGCCATGGCCGAGAACCCCGACCGGTTCGGCCTGCTGGACCTGACGGACTGGGACCTCTCCGAGGCCGAGCTCGGCCGTGCGCTGGCCGTACCGGACGCGCAGGTGAGCCTGCGCGACGGGGCACTGCTCGTACCGCGGCTGGTCAGGTCGCCCACGACGGGCGACGCCGTGCCCGCCCTGAACCCCGAGGGCACCGTGCTCATCACGGGCGCCACCGGCACCCTGGGCCGGCTGTTCGCCCGCCACCTCGTCGCCGAACACGGCGTACGGCACCTGCTGCTGGCGAGCCGCCGCGGCCGGGACGCGGCGGGCATGCCGGCGCTGGAGGCCGAACTCACGGCCCACGGAGCCGACGTGTCCGTGGTCGCCTGTGACACGGCCGACCGCAGGGCGGTCGCCGCGATGCTGGACGCGATCCCCTCGGAGCACCCGCTCACCGCGGTCCTGCACACCGCCGGCGTCCTCGACGACGGCACGCTGCACGTCCTCACGGCCGAGCAGCTCGACACCGTACTGCGCCCCAAGGTCGATGCCGCCCGGCACCTGCACGAGCTGACGGCCGGCCTGGAACTGGACGCGTTCGTCCTGTTCTCCTCGCTGGCCGGTACGGTCGGCACCGCGGGACAGGCCAACTACGCCGCGGCCAACACCTATCTGGACGCCCTCGCGCACCACCGCCAAGCCCTGGGCCTGCCCGGTACGTCGCTGGCCTGGGGCCTGTGGGCCGAGGGCAGCGGGATGACCGGTCACCTGACCGACGCCGACCTCGCCCGCATGTCCCGGGGCGGCATCGCCCCCATCGGCAGCGAGCAGGGGCCGGCGCTGTTCGACGCGGCCCTCGCGACCCGTCGGCCGGTGCTCGTTCCGGCGCTGCTCGACTACACCGGACTGCGGGCACAGAGCGAGGACGGCACCCTGCCCGCGCTCTTCCACGGCCTGGTGCGCCCGGCGCGGCGCGCCGCCGTCGGCGAGCAGGCGGGCGGGAACTCCCTCCAGGAACGCCTGGCGCCCCTGGCCCCCCAGGACCAGGAGCGCGCGCTGCTGGAACTGGTCCGCGGCGTGGTGGCCTCCGTACTGGGGCACACCGACGCCGACCAGGTCGCGCCCGACCGGGCCTTCAACGAGCTGGGCTTCGACTCGCTCAAGGCGGTGGAACTACGCAACCGGCTGAACGCGGCCGCAGGTCTGAAGCTGCCCGCGACGCTGGTGTTCGACTACCCGAGCACGGTCGAGCTGGCCGGCTTCCTGCGGACCGAACTGCTCGGCTCGGCCGCCGCGACGGCCGAGGCCGAACCGGTCGCCGGTGCCTCCGACGAGCCGATCGCGATCGTCGCGATGGCCTGCCGCTACCCGGGCGAGGTCAGCTCCCCGGAGGAGCTGTGGGCGCTGCTGTCCGACGAGCGGGACGCCATCGGCCCGTTCCCGGACGACCGCGGCTGGGACCTGGACGGCCTGTTCGACGCGGACCCCGACCACGTGGGCACCTCGTACACCCGGCACGGCGGATTCCTCTACGAGGCGCCGCAGTTCGACCCCGAGCTCTTCGGGGTGAGCGACCGGGAGGCCACCGCCATCGACCCGCAGCAGCGCCTGCTGCTGGAAATCTGCTGGGAGGCCTTCGAGCGCGCGGGCATCGACCCGACCTCGCTCAAGGGCAGCCAGACCGGTGTGTTCGCCGGTGTCATGGCCAACGACTACGCGGCACGCCTGAAGGACGCCCCCGAGGCCTTGGAGGGCTACCTGGCGGTCGGCAGCACGGTCAGTGTCGCCTCCGGCCGCGTCGCCTACACCTTCGGCCTGCAGGGACCGGCGATCACCGTCGACACCGCCTGCTCCTCCTCGCTCGTCTCCGTCCACCTCGCCGCGCAGGCGCTGCGGAACGGCGAATGCGGGCTGGCCCTGGCCGGCGGTGTGACCGTGATGGCCGCGCCCACCCTGTTCGTGGAGTTCAGCCGGCAGCGCGGCCTGGCACCGGACGGCCGGTGCAAGTCCTTCTCCGCGCAGGCGGACGGGGCGGCCTGGGCCGAAGGCGCCGGAATCCTCCTGCTGGAGCGGCTCTCCGACGCCCGGCACAACGGCCGCCGGATCCTCGGCGTGATCCGCGGAACCGCCGTCAACCAGGATGGTGCGAGCAACGGCCTCACCGCCCCCAACGGCCTCTCCCAGGAGCGGGTGATCCGCCAAGCCCTGACCAACGCGGGCCTGACCACCGCGGACGTCGACGCGCTGGAGGCCCACGGCACCGGCACCACGCTGGGCGACCCGATCGAGGCCCGGGCCGTACTCGCCACCTACGGGCAGGAGCGTACGTCGCCCCTCCTGATGGGCTCCCTGAAGTCCAACATCGGACACTCCCAGGCCGCCGCCGGTGTGGCCGGCGTCATCAAGATGGTCATGGCGATGCAGCGCGGGGTGCTCCCCAAGAGCCTCCACATCGACGAGCCCAGCCCGCACGTGGACTGGTCCGCCGGCGAGGTGGAACTGCTCACCGAGGCGGTGCCGTGGCCCGAGTCCGAGCGGCCGCGCCGGGCAGGCGTGTCCTCCTTCGGCATCAGCGGTACCAATGCCCACGTCATCGTGGAGCAGCCGCCGGCCGAGGGGACGGTCCCGCCGGCCGAGCCGATGCCGGTCGTGCCGCTGCTGCTGTCCGCGCACAACGACGCGGCCCTGCTGGCGCAGGCCGACCAGGTGGGCGCGGCCCTCGCCGGCACCGCGCAGCAGGACCTGGCGTCGACGGGCCGGACCCTGGCCGTCGGCCGGGCCGGACTGCCGCACCGCGCCGTGGTGGTGGCCTCCACCGCCACCGAAGCGGTCGACGGATGCGCGGCACCGACCGTGCGGGGCACACCCGTGGACGGCCGTACGGCCTTCCTCTTCACCGGTCAGGGCAGCCAGCGACTCGGCATGGGCCGGGAGCTGTACACCGCCTACCCCGCCTACGCCGAGGCCCTGGACGCCGTATGCGAAGAACTCGACCCATGGCTGGAAACGCCGCTGCTCGACGTCCTCTTCGGTGCGGACCCGGCGCCGCTGGACCAGACCGGCTTCACGCAGGCTGCCCTGTTCGCAACCGAGGTCGCGCTCTTCCGGCTCCTCGAAAGCTGGGGCGTACGGCCGGACTTCCTCGCGGGCCACTCCATCGGTGAGCTGGCCGCCGCGCACGTCGCCGGCGTCCTCTCACTGGCGGACGCGGCGCAGCTCGTCGCGGCCCGCGGCCGGCTGATGCAGGAACTGCCCGGCGGCGGCGCGATGCTCGCCGTGCAGGCCGCGGAGCAGGAGGTGCTGCCGCTGCTCGCCGGACGGGAGGACCTGCTGGACATCGCCGCCGTCAACGGCCCCGCCTCCGTTGTGCTCTCGGGCGACGCGGAAGCCGTCGAGGCCATCGGAGCCGAACTCTCCGCCCAGGGACGCAAGACCAAGCGGCTGCGCGTCAGCCACGCCTTCCACTCCCCGCACATGGACGCGATGCTGGACGAATTCCAGACGGTCGCGAAGGGGCTCACGTTCGCCGCGCCCACGATCCCTATCGTCTCCACCCTGACCGGGCAGTTGGTCGGCGCCGAGGAACTGACCACGCCCGAGTACTGGGTCCGGCACGTCCGCCGGCCCGTGCGCTTCCTGGACGCGGCACGCGCCCTGGAGGCCGAAGGCGTACGGACCTTCCTGGAGCTCGGCCCGGACGGCGTGCTCAGCGCGATGGGGCAGGACTTCCTCGACGCGGGATCACTCCTGGTCCCGGTGGTGCGCGGCGGGCGCCCCGAGCCGCACACCGCCGTTACCGCCCTGGCCCACGCCCACGTACGGGGCGTGCCGGTGGACTGGCGCGCACTGTTCGGCGAGAACGCCGGACCGGCCGCGGACCTGCCGACCTACCCCTTCCAGCGCCGGCGCTACTGGCTCGCGGAGGGGCCCGGGGGCGGCGACGTCACCTCGGCCGGACTCGACTCCGCACGGCACCCGCTGCTCGGGGCCGCGGTTTCGCTCGCCGACTCCGACGGTGTCCTGTTCACCGGCCGGATCTCGGCCCGCAGCCACCCCTGGTTCGCCGATCATGCCGTCGCCGGCACCCTGCTGGTCCCGGGCACGGCCCTGGTGGAGCTCGCGCTCCACGCGGGCGCCGCACTCGGCTGCGAGCGGCTGGAGGAACTCGCCCTCCAGGCACCCCTGGTCCTTCCCGACGAGGGTGCGCTCCAGCTCCAGATCACCGTCGGCGGCCCCGACGGAGAAGGCCGCAGGCCCGTCGCCGTCCACTCGCGCGGGGACCAGGAAGGCGACGTCTGGAACCGGCACGCCACCGGAACCGTGGTGGCCGCCGTTCCCGGCGGCCCCGAACCCGACCTCGCGTCCTGGCCTCCGGCCGGCGCCGAACCCCAGCCGGTCGAGGACCTGTACGACCGCCTCGCCGACCAGGGCTACGCCTACGGCCCCGCCTTCCAGGGCCTCCAGGCGGCATGGCGTTCGGGCGAGGACCTCTACGCCGAGGTACGGCTGTCCGTCGACCCTGATGGATTCGCCCTGCACCCGGCACTGTTCGACGCCGCGCTGCACGCACTGCTCCTGGAGGAGTCGGCCGAGCTACGGCTGCCCTTCTCCTTCGGCGGCGTCCAGCTGACCGGGTCCCGGACCGGCACCCTGCGGGTCAAGCTGTCGCCCGGCCCGGACGGAACGGTCGCGGTCGGCATCGCCGACGAGACGGGCGCGCCGGTCGCCGGCGTCGCATCGCTCGCCCTGCGGGCCCTGCCGGCGGGGACCGCGCTGACCCGCCCCTCCGACCAGCACGTGTACGCGGTGGAGCGGGCCGGGGTGGAACTTTCCACCGGTGGCGACACGACCATCGCGGTCCTCGGCGACGCCGATTTCGGACTCGCCGCCGCGCACCACGCCGACCTCGCCGACCTGGCCGCCTCGACGGCGGACGGCGCGCCCGCACCCGACGTGGTCGTCCTTCCGGTGCGCCCGGCCACCCCGCAGGAGACCGGCCGGGTCACGGAGGAGGTGCTGGCGGTACTGCGGCAGTGGCTCGCCGCCGACGCGCCGGCCGGAGCGCGGCTCGCCGTGGTCAGCACCGGGGAACTGGCGCACAGCGCACTCTCCGGGCTGATGCGGACCGCCGCGTGGGAACACCCGGGACGTTTCCAGCACGTGATCACGGACGGCCTGCCGGCCGGCCGCGAGCTGCTGGCCGCGGCCCTGGCCGACCCCCGACCGCAGCTCGAACTGCACGAGGGACAGGCCTACGTGACCCGGCTCGCCAAGGTCACCCACCCGGTCCGGACCCCGGACGCCGACAACGCGTTCGACCCGGAGCGCACGGTGCTGATCACCGGTGGCACCGGCGCCCTCGGAGCCCAGGTTGCCCGGCACCTGGTGACCGCCCGCGGCGCCCGTCGCCTGCTGCTCACCAGCCGGCGAGGCGGGGCGGAGGACCTGGTCGCCGAACTGACGGCGC
Organism: Streptomyces sp. V4I8; assembly: GCF_041261225.1. GTDB lineage: Bacteria > Actinomycetota > Actinomycetes > Streptomycetales > Streptomycetaceae > Streptomyces. Next base: position 4,502,957 of record NZ_JBGCCN010000001.1, on the reverse strand, counting down.
TCGGCGCGGAGGTACGGGTCGCGGCATGCGACGCGGCCGACCGCGACGCGCTGGCCGGGCTGCTCGCCTCGATCCCGGACGAGCACCCGCTCACCGCGGTCGTGCACGCGGCCGGAGTCGTCGAGGACGCCACGCTGGAGGCCACGAGCCCGGAGAGCCTCTCCCGGGTCCTGCGGCCGAAGGTGGAAGCCGCCTGGAACCTGCACGAGCTGACCGCCGGACTGGAGCTGACGGACTTCGTCCTCTTCTCGTCCGTCGCCGGCCTGGCGGGCAACGCCGGACAGGCCAACTACGCCGCCGGCAACACCTTCCTGGACGCGCTCGCCGAACACCGGCGCGCCGAGGGCCTGCCCGCCGTGTCCCTCGCGTGGGGAATGTGGCAGGACGGCATGGCGAACGACCTCGACCGTGCCGACCGGGCCAGGCTCGCCCGCAACGGGATCCTGCCGATGCCGGCCGACCGGGCACTCGCGGCCCTCGACACGGCCCTGGCCGGAGCCGAGGCACCACAAGCCGACGGCGAGGCGGCGACCCGACCGGTGCTCGCACCGGTGGCACTCGACCTCGCGGCACTGCGGAGCCTCGGGGACGCACTGCCCGAGCTGTACCGGGGCCTGGTGCGCACCGAGCGCCGCGCCGGCCGGCGTGCCTCCGCGCCGGCGGAGATCCCGCTGGCGCAGCGGCTCACGGGCCTGGACGTGGAAGAGCAGCAGCAGCTGCTGCTCGACCTCGTCAGGGAACAGGTCGGCATCGTCCTGGCCCATCCGGCCCCGCGGACCATCGACGTCCAGCGCGGACTGCTGGACCTGGGCTTCGACTCCCTCACCGCGGTCGAACTGCGCAACAGGCTGAACACCCTCACCGAACTGCGGTTGCCCAGCACGCTCGTCTTCGACCACCCGACCACCCAAGCCGTCGCCGAACACCTGCGGGGCGAGCTGGTCGGCGAAGCAGCAGACCCGGTCCAGGCGGCCCTGGACGCACTTGAGGCCGCGCTCTCGGCCGTCGGCCCGTCGGACGGCGACGGGCCGGCAGGAACGTACGCCGCGCGACTGCGCGGCCTGCTTCGGACGGTGGACGACGGCCCCGACGGCGCCGACCTCGACCTGGCGACCGACGACGAACTCTTCGCAGCACTTGACAACGAACTCGGCAGGTAGACATGAACAACGAGCAGAAACTTCGCGACTACCTCAAGCGGGCGACGGTCGATCTGCGGGAGAGCCGTCAGCGTGTGCAGGATCTGGAGGAGCGTGCACACGAGCCGATCGCGATCGTGGGCATGGCATGCCGGCTCCCGGGCGGTATCGCCTCCCCGGACGACCTGTGGGAGCTGCTGAGCGCCGAACGTGACGCGGTCGGTCCCTTCCCGGACGGCCGCGGCTGGGACCTGGAGAACCTGTACCACCCGGACCCCGACCACCTCGGGACCTCGTACATCCGCGAAGGCGGCTTCCTGTACGAGGCGGACCGGTTCGACGCCGAGTTCTTCGGCATCAGCCCCCGCGAGGCGGCGGCGATGGACCCCCAGCAGCGGTTGCTGCTGGAGACCGGCTGGGAGGCTTTCGAACACGCGGGCATCGCCCCGACCACGCTGAGGGGCACCCGTACCGGGGTGTACATGGGCGTCATGTACGACGACTACGGCTCCCGCCCCAACACGCCCGAGGCCTTCGAGGGCTACATGCTGACCGGCAGCGCGGGCAGCGTCGCGTCGGGTCGTCTGGCCTACACCTTCGGCCTGGAGGGGCCGGCGGTGACGGTCGACACCGCGTGTTCGTCCTCGCTCGTCGCGCTTCATCTTGCCGCTCAGGCGCTGCGTCAGGGTGAGTGTTCGATGGCGCTCGCCGGTGGTGTGACCGTGATGGCGACACCCGGCACGTTCGTGGAGTTCTCCCGGCAGCGCGGGTTGTCGCCGGACGGGCGGTGCAAGGCGTTCTCGTCGTCGGCGGACGGCACGGGCTGGGCCGAGGGCGTCGGCGTGCTGGTGTTGGAGCGGCTGTCGGACGCGGAGCGCAGCGGGCATCGGGTGCTGGCGGTGATGCGTGGCTCCGCGGTGAACCAGGACGGTGCGAGCAGCCAGCTGACCGCGCCGAACGGGCCTGCGCAGGAGCGGGTCATACGGGCCGCGCTGGCCAGCGCGCGGCTGTCGGCGTCCGAGGTGGACGCCGTGGAGGCGCACGGTACGGGTACGCGGCTGGGTGATCCGATCGAGGCGCGGGCGCTGCTGTCCGCTTACGGCCAGGCCCGTGGGGACGACAACCCGTTGTGGTTGGGCTCGGTCAAGTCGAACATTGGTCACACGCAGGCCGCGGCGGGTGTCGCGGGCGTGATCAAGATGGTCATGGCGATGCGCAAGGGGGTCATGCCCTCGACCCTGCACGTGGACGAGCCGACCCCCGAGGTCGATTGGTCGGCGGGCACGGTGAAACTGCTGACGCAGGCTCAGCAGTGGCCGGAGCTCGATCGTCCGCGTCGGACGGGTGTGTCGTCCTTCGGGATCAGCGGGACCAACGCTCACGTGATCCTCGAAGAGGCGCCGCGCGACCGTGCTGCCGATCCGGTGACCGGACCGGATGCCGATGTACCGCAGCCGGAGCCGGGCCGACCGGCGCTGCCGGCACCGTGGTTGCTGTCGGCCAAGTCGGAGACCGCGCTCCAGGCACAGGCGAGCCGGCTGCTGGCCTGGCTCGCCGACCACCCCGAGGCGGATGACGCCGATGTCGCTGCCGTCCTGACCACCGCGCGCGCTCAGCTGGGCCGGCGCGGCGCGGTGCTCGGCGCCGACCGGGCCGCTCTGCTCGCCGGCCTCACGGCCCTGGCCGCGGGTTCGGCATCCCCGCATGCCGTGTCAGGTGTCGCCACCACCGGCGAGACGGCCTTCCTGTTCACCGGTCAGGGCGCCCAACGTATCGGCATGGGCGCGGGGTTGGCTGCCGCGTTCCCCGTGTTCGCCGCTGCCCTCGACGAGGTGTGCGCGGAATCCGATGCCCTGCTGGGGGTGTCGCTGCGCGAGGTCATGTTCGGCGAGACCGGTGGGACCGGGAACGGCGTCGGCGACACCGAGCGCACGGCCCTGCTCGACCGGACGGAGTTCACGCAGCCTGCGCTGTTCGCGTTCGAGGTGGCGCTGTATCGCCTCTTGGAGTCGTTCGGCGTGACCCCGGATGTGGTGGTCGGGCATTCGATCGGCGAGCTGGCCGCGGCCTATGTGGCCGAGGTGTGGTCGCTGGCCGACGCGTGCCGGCTCGTTGCCGCCCGTGGCCGGCTGATGGGCGCGCTGCCGACCGATGGAGCGATGCTCGCCGCCGCGGTGTCGGAGGAGCGGGCGCTGGAACTGCTCGCGGCCGGGACGGTCTCGTTGGCGGCCGTGAACGCGCCCGCGGCGGTGGTGTTCTCGGGCGAGACGGCGGCGATCGCCGCACTGGAGGACCGGCTGGCGGACGAGGGCGTGAAGACGACCCGGCTGACGGTCAGTCACGCCTTCCATTCGGCGTTGATGGAGCCGATGCTTGCCGAGTACGAGCAGGTCGCCGGATCGGTGGCGTACCGGACGCCACGCATTGATGTGTGCTCCACGGTGTCCGGTGCGCCGGCCGGTCCCGAACTGCTGACGCCGCAGTACTGGGTGCGGCAGGTGCGCGAGGCCGTGCGCTTCGCCCCGGCCGTGCAGTCACTCGTCGACTCCGGCGTGCGCCGGTTCGTCGAGGTGGGGCCGGACGCGGTGCTGGCGGCGCTGACCCGCCACACACTGATCGACGAGGTGGCGTCCCGCTCGCTGGTCGCGGCGGCGTCACGGCGCGGCGTCGACGAGGTCGACCAGTTCCTGCGGTTGCTCGCCGCCGCCCATTGCTCGGGTGTCACCGTCGACTGGGCTCCGCTGTCACCAGGAGGGCCGGTCACCCACCTCGACCTGCCTGTCTACGCTTTCCAGCATCGCCGCTACTGGGTGCAGCCCGACGACGATGCGCTCGGTGACATGGGCCGCGCCGGCCTGTCCGCGCTCGATCATCCGATGCTGCGCGTCGCCGCGCCGCTCGCCGGTCGCGACGAATGGCTGTTCAGCGGCAGGCTTTCCACCACCGACCAGCCGTGGATCGCCGACCACACGGCCTTCGGAGCGGTGCTTCTGCCCGGCACCGGGTTCGTGGATCTCGCGTTGGCCGCGGGCAGCCGCCTGGAACTGCCCGTCGTGGACGAACTCGTCCTGGCGACGCCGCTGCTGTTCGACGGTGCCGCTGCCGTGGACGTGCAGGTCTCGGTGACCGAGCCCGACCACACCGGCCGTCGACGCCTGTCGATCCACTCGCGCGCCGTCACCGGAACCGCGCCGTCCCACCCGGGCGAGCCGGACTGGACGCTGCACGCCACCGGCACCCTCGCCCCCGCCGACGGCGTGACGCCGGCCTGGGCGGACCCCGACTGGCCGCCGGCCGACGGCATGTCGGTCGACGGCACGCGTCTGTACGACCGGCTCGCCGACCTGGGATTCGGCTACGGCCCGAGCTTCCAAGGCGTGCGCGCCGCCTGGACCAGTGGTGACGACGTGTTCGCCGAGGTGACCCTGGACGAGACGACAGCGGGCCGGGCGGCGGGCTTCGGGGTGCATCCGGCGCTACTGGACGCGACCTTCCACGCCGCCATCGATGTGCTCGCCGACGACCTCCCCGACGGCAGGCTGCCGCTTCCGTTCTCCTTCGGCGGGGTCCGTGTGTACCGGCACGGCGCCACCGCGGTCCGCGCCCGCATCATCCGTTCGGGTTCCGAGAAGGTGCGCATCGACGCCTGCGACGCCACCGGCGCCGCGGTGCTGTCGATCGACGCCGTGCTCGCCCGCCCCGCGGACGCGAGCGCTCTCGCCGGTGCCCGCAGCCCGCTCTACGCGATCGACTGGACGCCGGTGACGGCGCCTGCGGTGTCGGACCGGCAACTGGTCGCACTGGGGCGGCCCGTCGCAGGCTGCGCCGAGACGTTCGAGGATGTCGCGGCGTTCGCGGCAGGCGGGGGCCACACAGGCGCGGCTGTCGTCTGGTCGCCCGAAACGGCGCCGGCGGACGGCGACGACGTCCCCGCGACCATCCGCACCGCCGTGCACAACGCCCTCGCGGTGCTGCGCGACTGGTTCGCCGAACCGGGCTGCGCCGACTCGACGCTGATCGTGCTGACCCGCAACGGAGCAGGTCTGCCCGGTGAGACGCCGGACCCCGCGGCAGCAGCCGTCCGTGGCCTGGTACGCAGTGCGCAATCGGAGCATCCGGGGCGCGTCGTGAATGTCGACCTCGACGACAACGACCCCGCGGACCTGCACCAGCGGATCGCCGCCGCAGTCGCCACGGACGAACCACAGCTCGCGATCCGCGACGGCGCCACGGTGGCACCGCGGCTGATCCGTGCGACCACCGTCGAATCGACCGGCGAGCCCTTCGGTGACGGCACGGTCCTGATCACCGGCGGCGCGGGCGGACTGGGCGCCGTCACCGCACGCCACCTGGTCACCCGGCACGGGGTGCGCAGACTGCTGCTCGTCTCGCGCCGCGGCTCCGCCGCGCCGGGTGTCGCGGAGCTGGTCGCCGAACTGACCGCGCTGGGCGCCGACGTACGCGTTGCCGCGTGCGACGTCAGCGATCGCGCCGACGTCGCGGCGCTGCTGGAATCCGTACCGGCGCACGAACCGGTGACCGCTGTCGTGCACACCGCGGGCGTGGTCGACGACGGCACCGTCGAAACCCTGACCGCCGAGCAGGTGGACCGGGTGCTCGCCCCGAAGGCCGATGCCGCCTGGCATCTGCACGAGCTCACCCGCGACATGGACCTGTCGGCGTTCGTGCTGTTCTCCTCCGCCGGGCCGCTGCTCGGCGGGCAGGGTCAGGGCAACTACGCGGCCGCGAACGCGGTGATGGACGCGCTCGCCCAGGCGCGCCGCAGCGCCGGTCTGCCCGCGCACTCGCTGGCCTGGGGGCTGTGGAAGCGCGGCATGGCCGAGGCATTGAACGACCCGGGTGCCGAACATCTGGTGCGTCAGATCCGCACGCGTCTCGGTCTGTCCCCGATCGAGCCGGACACCGGCATGCAGATGTTCGACGATGCGTTGACCACCGGCGAACCGATGCTGATGACCGCGCTGCTCGACACACCCGCCCTCACCGCACTGGGCCGGCTCGGCACGCTGCCCGCGGTGCTGCGCGGCCTGATCCATGTACCGTCGCGCGGCCAGATCGCCGACAGCCCGTTGCGCCGGCGGTTGCTCGACGCCCCCGCCGATCGGTGGGAGGCGCTGATCCGCGATGAGGTGCGCGCGATCGCCGCCGCGGTCCTCGGCCACGAGTCGGCCGACGCCATCGACCCCGAAACACCGTTCACGGAACTGGGCTTCGACTCACTCGGCGGAGTCGAGTTCCGCAACAAGGTGACCGCCGCCACCGGTGTTCAGCTTCCGTCCACGCTGGTGTTCGACTATCCGACCACCGCCGCTGTCGCGGGCTTCCTGCGTACCCGGGTCGACGGTTCGGCGCCGACGCGGCCGCGCCCCGCCTCGACCAGGGCCAGGGCCGACGAGCCGATCGCGATCGTCGGCATGAGCTGCCGGTATCCCGGCGGCGTCGAGAACCCTGACCAGCTCTGGGAACTGATCGCCGGGCGCGTCGACGCGATCACCTCGATCCCGGGCGACCGCGGCTGGGATGTCGACCACCTGTACGACACCGATCCCGGCAAGCCCGGCAAGATCTACACCCGGGAAGGCGGATTCCTGCATGCCGCGGGTGATTTCGATGCCGCCTTCTTCGGCATCGGACCCCGTGAGGCAGCGGCGATGGACCCGCAGCAGCGGCTGCTGCTCGAGGCGTCCTGGGAAGCGCTCGAAGACGCCGGTATCGATCCGACCTCACTGCGGGGCAGCGACACCGGGGTGTACGCGGGCGTCATGTACCAGGACTACGGCTACACGGCGCGCGAGGCCGCCGACGGTGCCGCGGAAGGCTATCTGGCGACCGGATCGGGCGGCAGCGTCGTCTCCGGCCGGGTGTCCTACGCCCTCGGTCTGGAAGGACCCGCGGTGACGGTGGACACGGCCTGTTCGTCGTCGCTGGTGGCCCTGCATCTGGCGGTGCAGGCACTGCGCGCCGGGGAGACGTCGCTGGTCCTGGCCAGCGGGGTGACGGTCATGTCGACTCCGATGCTGTTCCAGGAGTTCTCCCGGCAGCGGGCGCTGTCACCGGACGGGCGCTGCAAGGCGTTCTCGAGTGCCGCGGACGGTGTCTCGTGGGCCGAGGGCGTCGGCGTGCTCGCCCTCGAGCGGTTGTCCGACGCACAGCGCAACGGGCGCCCGGTGCTGGCCGTGGTCCGCGGCAGCGCCATCAACCAGGACGGTGCGAGCAACGGCTTGACCGCACCGAACGGTCCGTCCCAGGAGAGGGTGATCGCGCAGGCACTGGTCAACGCAGGGGTGGCCGCGGCCGAGGTGGACGCGGTGGAGGCGCACGGCACCGGCACCACGCTGGGTGACCCGATCGAGGCGCAGGCGCTGATCAACGCCTACGGACAGGATCGCGCCGAGCCGCTGCGGATCGGGTCGTTGAAGTCGAACATCGGGCACGCGCAGGCGGCTGCCGGTGTCGGCGGTGTGATCAAGATGGTGCAGGCGCTGCGGCACGGGACGTTGCCGCCCACCTTGCATGTCGACGAGCCGTCGCCGCACGTGGAGTGGTCGGCGGGTGCGGTACGGATCCTGACCGAGGCCGAGCCGTGGCCGGCCGGGGAGCGCCCGCGCCGGGCGGGAGTGTCGTCGTTCGGGATCAGCGGGACCAACGCGCACGTGATCCTCGAAGAGGCGCCCGCGGTCCCGCCGCGGCCGGTCGATCCACCGCGCCCGGCGGCCATGCCGCTGCTGCTGTCCGCGCGGACGCCTGCCGCGCTGCGGACCCAGGCGCGCCGTCTGTACGACACGCTGAGCGAACGTCCGGAGCTCGACCTGACCGACGTCGCGGTGACGCTGGCGCTGCACCGCGCGCGGCTCGAGCAGCGCGCCGCCGTCGTGGGCTCGGACCGGGAGACGCTGCTGGCGGCCTTGGCGCGCCTGGCAGCCGACGAGCCGGGACCGGGCATCGCCAATGGCGCCGGCCAGACAGGCACGACTGCGTTCCTGTTCACCGGTCAGGGCGCGCAGCGGATCGGGATGGGCGCTGGGCTGTACCGGGCGTTCCCGGTTTTCGCGGCCGTGCTCGAGGAGGTGTGCGCGGAATTCGACGCACACCTGGGGCATGCGCTGCGGGATGTGATGTTCGGCGCGGCTGACGAGACTCTGCTGGACCGCACCGAGTACACCCAGCCCGCGTTGTTCGCGTTCGAGGTGGCGATGTATCGCCTCGTCGAGTCGTTGGGCGTGACGCCGGATGTGGTGGCCGGGCATTCGATCGGCGAGCTGGCCGCGGCGTACGTGGCCGGTGTGTGGTCGTTGCCGGATGCGTGCGCACTCGTTGCGGCCCGGGGCCGGTTGATGGGGGCGCTGCCGACAGGCGGGAGCATGCTGGCCGCCGCGGTGCCGGAGGGGCGGGCCGTGGAGCTGCTGGCGGCGGTCAACACCGATCCGGCAGCCGCCGCGGTCTCGCTGGCCGCGGTGAACGCTCCCGACGCGGTGGTCTTCTCCGGAGACACCGAGGCGGTCTCGGCGCTCGAGTCGAGGCTGGCGGCCGAGGGCGTCAGGACCAGCAGGCTGCGGGTGAGCCACGCGTTCCACTCCGCCTTGATGGATCCGATGCTGACCGAGTTCGCGGAGATCGCCGCGGGCCTGACGTATCACGAGCCACGCATACCTTTGTGCTCCACGGTTTCCGGCACCTTCGCCGACGATTCGGTGGGCACGCCCGAGTATTGGGTGCGGCAGGTGCGCGAGGCAGTGCGCTTCGCCCCGGCGGTGCAGTCACTGCTCGATTCGGGTGTGGGCCTGTTCGTCGAGCTGGGCCCGGACGCGGTGCTGACGACCATGACCCGCGCCACTGTGGCGACGGACCTCGCGGCGCGCGCATCGGTGGTCGCGGCGTCCCGTCGCACAGTCGCCGAACCCGAGCAGCTGGTCGCCGCGCTGGCAACCGCGCACTGCGCGGGCCGGCCGGTGCGGTGGGCGGCCTACTTCGGAGCTCGACCGCAGGCACGGATCACGTTGCCCACCTATCCCTTCCAGCACGAACGATTCTGGCTGCTGCCCGCGGAGGCCGCCGCGCCGCTCGCCGGTGCCGACTCCGCCGACCATCCACTGCTGCACGCCCAGGTGCAGCTCGCCGGCAAGGACGAGTGGTTGTTCACCGGCAGGCTCTCGCTGCGCACGCACCCATGGCTCGCCGACCACGCCGTCTTCGGCGCGGTCTTGATGCCGGGTACCGGATTCGTGGAACTGGCCCTGGCCGCCGGCGCCCGGCTCGGCGTGCCGCGCCTGGCGGAACTGGTGCTCGCGGAGCCGCTGGTTCTCCCGACCGATGGTGCCGCGGACATTCAGCTCGCCGTGGGCGAACCCGACGCCGACGGGCACCGGAGCGTGGCCGTCCACGCCCGCGCCGCCGACGCCTGGGTGCTGCATGCCCGTGGCCTGCTCACGCCCGCCGCGCCGACCACGGCGCCGGGCTGGTCCCAGGTGTGGCCTCCGGTTGCGGGCGATCCGGTCGACGGGCAGCAGGTGTACGGCGCGCTCGGCGACCTCGGCTTCGGGTACGGCCCGGTGTTCCAGGGTGTTCGGGCCGCGTGGTCGCGTGGGGAGGAAGTCTTCGCCGACCTGGCGCTCGACACCGACACCGCGGCGCGCGCCACCGCCTTCGGACTGCATCCGGCACTGCTGGACGCGGTGTTCCACGCGGCTGTCGGCCATCTCGTCGAGGGCGGGGCCGACGGTCGGGTGCCGCTGCCCTTCGCCTTCGACGGTGTCCAGCTGGCACAGTCCGGCGTGGGTGCCCTGCGCGCCCGCATCGCCCGCATCGCACCGGACACCTTCTGCGTGGAGGCGGTCGACGCGACCGGTGCCCTCGTGCTGAGCATGGAGTCGGTGCGGTCCCGCCCGATCGAGCGGCGGGCGCTGGCCCAGTTGCGCGGCGCGGCACCGTTGTTCGACCTCGAGTGGGTCGCCGTGCCTGCCGTCTCCAAGGCGGGCACCGGGCGCATCGTCGTGCTCGGCGACCCGGCGGCCGTCGAGGCCCCTGAGCCCCCGACATGCTGTGCCGATCTCGCGGAACTCGCTGTGCTGCAGGATGTTCCCGACACGGTGGTCTGGTCGGCGCCGCGCGGAACCGGTGCCGACGCGGCGGACATACACGCCGGCGTGCTGACGACGCTCGCACTGTTGCAGGGCTGGATGGCCGCCGAACACCCCGGCCGGCTCGCGATCGTGACGCGCACGGCCGCCGGACTGCCCGGCGAGGAACCCGATCTGGTCGGAGCCGCCGTGGCGGGCCTGGTGCGCAGCGCACAGTCCGAGCACCCGGGCCGGTTCCTGCTCATCGACCACGACCGCGACGCCCTGCCGATCACGTCGCTCGCCGACGCCCTGGCCCAGGACGAACCGCACCTGGCCGTTCGCGAGGGCCGGCTCCTGGCACCGCGATTGCAGCAGCTGCCCGCCACCGAACCGGGCGTGCCACCGTCGTTCGACCACGGCACGGTGCTCATCACCGGCGGCACCGGCGGCATCGGCGCGATCGTCGCCCGGCATCTGGTCGCAGCGCACGGCGCACGACGGCTGCTGCTGGCATCGCGGCGCGGTGCCGCCGCGGACGGCGCCGCCGAACTGGTCGCCGAGCTGACCGGCCTCGGCGCCCACGTCCGGGTCGTGGCGTGCGACGTCACCGAACGCACCGCGGTCCAGGCCCTGCTGGCCGACATCGACACCGACGCCCCGCTGACCGCCGTCATCCATGCGGCGGGCGTCCTGGACGACGGCACGCTCGACACCCTCACCGCCGCGCAGACGACACGGGTGCTGGCACCGAAGGCCGATGCGGCACTGCACCTGCACGAGCTGACCCGCGACCTGGATCTGTCGGCGTTCGTGCTGTTCTCGTCCGCGGCGCCGTTGCTCGGCGGACAAGGACAGGGCAACTACGCCGCCGCGAACGGCGTGCTGGACGCGCTGGCACGCGTGCGGCGCAGCGCGGGCCTGCCCGCGCACTCACTGGCCTGGGGACTGTGGACCGTCGGCATGGCAGGGATACTCGGCGGGGACGGCGCCGAGCAGTACGCCCGCCAGCTCCGGGCCAGGCTGGGCCTGATCCCGATCGACCCGGAGTCCGGGATGGCGCTGTTCGACAACGCGCTCGCGACCGGTCGGGCGACACCGACGACGGCACTGCTGGACACGGCGGCGCTCACCGACCTGGCGCGCGGCGGCGCACTGCCCGCGGTACTGCGCGGCATGATCCGGGTTCCCCCGGCCGCCGCGAGTGCCGGTGTCAGCCTGGCGCGGCAGCTGGCCGCACTGCCCGACGCCGACCGCGACGGTGTGATCCTGCGCGAGGTGCGCAACGTCGCCTCGGCGGTCCTCGGCCACCTGTCCGGCGACGCAATCGACCCGGACGCACCGTTCACCGAGCTCGGTTTCGACTCCCTCGGTGCCGTCGAATTCCGGAACCGGCTCGCCCAGCTGACCGGGCTGACGCTGCCGTCGACGCTGATCTTCGACCACCCGACCGCCGCCGACGTGGCGAAACTGGTGCGATCGCTGATCGAGGAAGCCGACACCGGCGTGGTCGAGCAGGCACCGGCCGGCGTGCGCGGCACGATCACCGACCTGGTGTCGGCGGCGCATCGCCGCGGTGAGCTGGAAGGGGCGATGCCCCTGCTGATCGCGAGCTCGGCTCTGATGACCACGTACTCCGCCGGCGAGGCCGCCGCACAGCGCCCGGATGTGCAGCTCCTGGCGCGCGGCGCGGCGGCACCGGCACTGGTCTGCATCCCCTCGTTCCTTGCGGGATCGGGCCCCCACCAGTTCGCCCGCCTTGCCCGTGAACTGCGCGGCGAGCGGCGGGTCAGCGCGTTGCGGCTGCCCGGCGTGCGCGCAAGCGACGACCTGCCAGCGACGTGGACGGCGGCGATCGAGAGCCTCGCCGCGACCGTCGCATCGGAACTCGACCGAAGCCCGGTGGCGCTCATCGGCTATTCGGCCGGTGGCGCGATCGCCCATGCGGTCGCCCGGCGGATCGAGGACGACGGCGGCAAGCTCGCGGGCGTCGCGATGATCGACACCTACTCCCCGGAAGACCTCGAACTCAACCGCCACGTGCTCACCGACGCGCTGGGGCAGATCCTGTCCCGGAACAACGCACTGACCCCCGTCGACGACCACGGCCTGGTCGCCATGGGTGGCTATGCGCGGATATATACCGATCGTGAGGCCAGGCCGATCGCCGCGCCGACGCTGAATCTGCGGGCCACCATGACGCTGAGCAGCTTCGGAGGCGTCGACCCCGTCCCCGACTGGCAACACCGTGGACCGATCGAGCACATCGAGGCAGATCACTTCTCGATCATCGAGGAACAGGCGGCAGAGACCGCCGCGCACCTGCGGCGCTGGCTCGATTCACTCAGCGGCCATTGATATCCGAACCGTCAGATTCGAGGAACGAGGACACCTGACAGCCCTGGACAAGCCCGGCCGCCCGCGCGGCGCGCTCGGGCTTGTCCGCCTGCCCCGGACACCCCGAGGACCGGGGTGGACAGGTGGCCGGTGCGACAGCTCACTGAAGGCAGAGAATCCACTCGGTTGCAACCACCGCTGGAGGTGAAATCCGCCAAGTCGGAAATCCGTCAGAGGCACAAAACTATTCGGTCTGCAAATTCGGCGGAGGCACAAAATTGGTCAGTCCGCAAATCCGCCGGAGGCATATAGTTCGCTCGGTTGCAACAGTGTTGGCGAGAAACTCCAAGCTTGACAGTGTTGTGGAACCTACTTATAGTCGCGTCGTTCAAGTTTCCGCCGATCGATATTCGAAGGTGGTCATGACCGCGCCTCTAGCGCTGCCGAAATCCAGGCGGCGGTTAATTCTTGCCGTTCTCATGGTGTGTTCGCTGCTGATTTGGCTGGACAACACCGTTCTCAGTATCACCCTGGAGACCCTTGCCGACCCGGTCCGTGGACTGGGTGCCAGCCCGGCCGAGCTGCAATGGGCCACAGGCGCATACACCCTGGTCTTCGCAACCTTGATGTTCACCGCCGGCGCGATGGGCGACAGCTTCGGCCACCGGAATGTGCTCGCAATTGGCTTGGTGATCTTTGCCGGGGCCTCGATCTGGGCGGCGTACGCAGGCGATGCGGGCCAGCTGATTGCCGCCCGGGCCGGGATGGGAGTCGGCGCCGCACTGATCATGCCTGCCAATTTCGCCATCCTGTTGTGGACCTTCACCGGCCCCGGGCGGGCAACCGCAATCGCCATTTCCTCGACATCCACCGGTGTCGGAATGGCAGCAGGACCGGTGTTGGCGGGACTACTGCTCGGCCATTTCTGGTGGGGTTCGGTCTTTCTCGTCAACGTCCCGATCATCGTGGTGGCATTGGCTGGGATCATCCTTTTGGTCCCCAATTTCCGCAGCCCCACCGTGCGACCGATGGACCCGGCCGGGATCTTGCTGTCGATCAGCGGACTGGCGGCGTTGACCTACGGCCTGATTCGCGCGGGGCAGGTGGACGACTGGAGTCGTTGGGACGTCTGGGCGCCGACCGCGGTCGGGCTCGTCCTGCTGGTCGCTTTCGTGCTCGTCGAATTGAGAACCAAGGAACCAAGTTTCGATCCCCGGCTGCTTGTGCAGCGGATGTTCGGCGGTGGCAACGCGTCCATGGCGTTGCTGTTCTTCTCTGTGGCTGCCATCACTTTCTACAACGCGTTCTATATGCAGGGTGCGTTGGGCTACTCGCCGATGAAGGCCGGCCTGGCCAATGTTCCGACCGCGGTCGGCGCTGTCATAGGGGCGCCCGTGGGTGCACATCTGGTTGGCCGATGGTCGCTGCGCCCTGTCGCCGTGCCGGCGCTCACTGTGGCGGCGTTCACCATGGGGGCGGTCGGATTTCTCGATCTGCACACCCCACTCGTCTGGATCGAGATCCTGTTGCTGGCGCAGGGCCTTTCCGTCGGCATGGTGATGGCCCCGGTGACCGGAGCACTGATCAGCAGCCTGCCGCTGGAACGGTCCGGTGCCGGGTCGGCCGTCACCAACACGGCGCGGCAGGTCGGCAGTGTGCTCGGGATTGCGGTGGGCGGCACGATCATGTCGATCGCGTATCGAGGCGCGATCGAACCCTCGCTGGGCGATGTCCCGGAGGCGCTGCAGGACAGCGCCCGGGTTTCCGCGGAACAGGCCCGCCACGTCGCCACCACTATCCACCAGCCCACCCTCGCGCAGGCTGCCGATCGCGCGTTCATCCATGCTATGCACGTCGGCGCGGTCTGGATCATGCTCATCACGCTCGTCGCAGCAGCCGTGCTGCTGGTCGCCTTGCCCGCTGCCGGAAAGAAGAAGGATCCGACACCGGAGCCGGACTACGAAGAGGCCCGCAGCGCCGAGCCTCACTCCACCGCGTGATGGGCTGTCCGCGGACTGGGAACTCGGGCGGCCGCCGACGTGAAGGCGCTGTCGATCGCCTACCGCCGGGCTTCGCGGCGGCGAACGGGGTGAGAGTTCACCGATCCGATGCCCGGGTGGACCGGTCGAGGGCCTGACCCATTCTCTGCTCGTCTCCTCGGCCGGGTCACCGGACGAGGCGACCGGATGCCCCCTGGCAGTCAGCTCGATGGCGCCGGTCGCCTCGCCGGATCTTCCTCCTTTTCCCGAGCGCGGCAGAACATCGTCGGCATCCAGGGGGCGGGCTCGCCCACGGGAAGAGGGCGATGATCACCAGCTGCCTGCCGTCCGTGGGCCGGGCGGTGCGCTTGGCAGCAGCGGAAAACTTCACCAAGTAAGTCTGGCTCGAATCGAAGGAGCCCCCTGTTGTCGAAAATGAATGATCCCGCTGTGCGTGCGGTCGAATCTGAGCAGAGTTATGTGTCCTCCTTGTATGCGTTGCTCACCGAGCGGCTTTCCGAGGCGCGAGCAAATCGGGCGAATGTGTTGAAGGCCCCGGCGGGCAGTGCCGGTGAGGCATACGAGAGGGAAAACGCCGCCGAGCGTCTGGCCAAGGAAATCGGCCGGCTGGAGGGCGCCGAAAAGGGGCTGGTCTTCGGGCGCATCGACTGGACGGACGGCACGGCCCTGCGCATCGGGCGGATCGGACTGCACACGGAGGAGGATGACCTGCCTCTGCTCGTGGACTGGCGCGCGAACGCGGCGCGGCCCTTCTACGAGGCGACACCGGTCCACCCGATGGACCTGCGGCGGCGCCGGCACCTGCGCCTCGAGGAGCGCACGGTCGTCTCGGTGAGCGACGAACTGCTGGACGGGACCGCCCCGACCGACGAGGACGTCGTGGGGGACGGCCCGTTGACCGAGGCTCTGTCGGCACGGCGTACGGGCAGGATGCACGCGGCCGTCGCGACGCTGCAGGCCGAGCAGGACGAGATCGTCCGCTCCGCCCACCGCGGGGTGACCGTGGTGCAGGGCGGGCCCGGCACCGGCAAGACGGTGGTCGCCCTGCACCGGGCGGCCTATGTCCTGTACGCGTTCCCGCGCGCCACGGAGGAGGGTGTCCTGGTGGTGGGCCCGAACGCCCGCTTCCTCGACTACATCTCCCAGGTCCTTCCCTCGCTCGGAGAGAACGACGTCGTTCTGGCGACCTGTCAGGAACTGGCCGGAGTGTCCACGGACACGGTGGCCCCGTTCGACACGGCGCGTCTCAAGGGAAGGTCCGACCTCGCCGAGGCCCTGGCCGGCCTGCTGCGCGTCCACCAAGCCCCCGCCGGTGACTTCACCGTGCGGGTCGGACAGGAACTGGTTCACCTTTCCGGCGAGCAAGTCGCCACGGCACGCGATGCCGCCTTGGCAGCCGTATCGGGGCACAACCCCGCGCGCCAGGTGTTCAAAGAGCTCATGGTCGACGCCGTCACCGACGCGATGCAACGAGACATGGGCGACCTTCTGGAGCAGATCGACGCCGATGCCGAAAGGATGACGGGCCTGAACCTCGACCGGTTCACGGGAGTCGCCCAGCGCCGTGCCGAAGGTGCGGCCGGCCCGGGGCCGGCCCACGAGCTGGACCTGGACGCCATCCGAGCCGATCTGCTCGACGACGCCGGCGTCGACCGAGCGGTCGAGGTGTTGTGGCCGCGGCTGGTACCCAGTGACCTCGTGAAGGCGCTCCTGACGGACGCCGACGCTCTCGCCGCGCGCCTGCCCCGCCTGACCGCGCAGGAGCGGTCCCTTCTGCTGCGCGGCCCGGACGACCCGTGGACCGATGCCGATGTGCCGTTGCTGGACGAGGCGGCGAACCTGGTCGACGGCCCCCCTGAGCGGACGTACGGGCACGTCGTCGTCGACGAGGCGCAGGAACTGACCGCCATGCAGTGGCGGATGATCGTCCGCCGCTGCCCGGCAAGGGCGATGACGCTGGTGGGTGACTTCGCCCAGGCAGGCCCGGTCGCGACAGCACGCGACTGGAAGGAAGCACTGAGCCCCCACGTCGGACCGCGGTTCAAACTGCACAACCTGACCGTCAGCTACCGCACCACGCAGGAGATCCTGGAGAGCGTCCGGGACCTGCTCACGCGGATCGCTCCGGACCAGAAGCCCACACGGTCACTGCGAAGCGGTGAGAGCCCTCGCACCGTGACCACGCCTCCGGACGGGTTGGTCACCGCCGTCGTCCAGGAACTCCGCGCCCAGAGCACCGCGCACCCGGGCGAGCTTCTGGGAGTGATCTGCGCGGACACCAGGGTGAGCGAGCTGACGGCCCAGGGCGTCGCTCACCACGCACGCATCGTGCCGGCGTCCGAAGCACGCGGCCTGGAATTCGACGGGGTCGTCGTCATGAACCCCGAGGAAATCATCACGGCCCGCCCCGGTGGGGAAAGGGACTTGTACGTAGCCCTGACCCGGGCCACCAAGCGCCTCTGCACCATCACCGCCCAGCCCGCCTGACAACTCGGCGCCCGCGTCGTCCCCGCGGGCGCACCCGGCATCACGCGGCCTGGTCCGAGCCGACGACGTTCAGATCCCCTTCGCGCAGCAGGGTGAGGTCGACGTCGAGCTTCGGGTCGTACAAGTCGGGTTCGATGCCGAGTCCGTGCGTGTTGTACTCGCCGCCCGGACACCGCGGGGATGTGCTTGGCCGCCTCGTACAGGCCCATGCTGGTGCCCTTGACGATGGTGGTGAGCACGTAGCGGCCGAACGGATCGTCAAGTTTCGGGTCGTTGCCCGAGGGCGGACCGAAGCGTCGCCCTGCTTCAACCGGTTGTACTGCGTCGTGCCGTCGCTGTCGCGTTCGGCCGGCAGCCGCAGCAGCCCCGCCCGCTGGGCAGCGCTCATCTTCCAGCCCAGCGGCCACCACCTTCTCCAGCGCGATATTGATCAGGCCGGTGCGGCCCGTCGCGTACGTCAGAGTGTGCCCTCCGGAAGTTCGACTGTACGGCGGACGAAGTCGACCACCGTCTCCGGATACTCGTCCGGCTTCGGAGACCGTCCCGTCCGCTGATACGACTTCAGCGCCGGCGGCAACGCGGGCTGATGGCCGTCGGAGTCCATCCGCTCGGCGGCCCACGCGCATGCCGCCGGACAGACACGACAGGCCACCGTGGCGCAGCACGTCCAGGGCGTCGATGCTGTCCGCCCCAGCCACCATCCCAGTGCACCGCTCGGCCAACCGGATCGTCGGGATGAACCCGCCATACGCGATCAGGTCGGGGCTATCGAACGCGGCAAACAGTTCCCGGGTCTGTGCGAAATTTTTACTTGAAATTTTTCTTCAGAGATGCCCTTGTCGACCGAGCGTGGTGGCTAGTTCGGGGTGGACAGTTCCCGTCACTCCGTGCCATGCTCATCTATCAGGGGGTGAACCTTCCAGATTTCAACGTGCGGAAATGGGGGGGCCACTGATATGGCTAACGGGGGATCGCTGATATGTGCAGCGTGAAGAACAGGTTAACTTGGCAACCGATTTCGAGCAGTGAAAATTACGAAAACTATGGCAGTCGGATAGGCGGCTTGGCGCCTGACATATCTGGCGGACGAGCTTCCCTGCAGTCTGGACGATCCCTGTTGCAGACCGGGATAGCACTGATAATCGAAGACGATATTCGTCGATACAGTATCGAGGGAATGCTTCGTTCGCTCGACATCCAGTTGACAGTTCAATCCGTCACGGATACCGAAGATCTCTCGACATTCTATAACGGCTGGCTGATCATTTCAGACAGTAATGCTTTGGGGTCTGTACCTGGCGAGATCGCTGAAAAGCTGCGCATCCAGAACACACATGTACTGATCCTGGTGGATTCAGCAGACGTTGTTGAGCAATCCTGGGCCGATCATGCAAACGGTTTCCTGGACTGGGCAGATCTCTGCCCCGAGTCCCTGCGCGAAGCGATCGTCGACGTGAAGGCCGGACGATTTCATGTGTCGGCGACCCTGGCGCGGCGGTCCGTGACGGCGTCCGACCAGGCCGGTGATGACACCACCTCGAAGCGCGCGTCGATGATTTCACTGACGGCACGTGAACATCAGGTGCTGCGCCTGATTGCCGAGGGGCTAAGTAACCGACAAGTGGCTCGATCGCTGAGTATATCTGAACATGGAGTTAAGCGCACGGTCGGCATCATTTTGGCCAAGCTCAACTGCCCAAATCGGACTCTTGCGGTTGTCCGGGCCATAGAGTCGGGGCTCCTCGTTATGTAAGATGTCGACCGATTGGCGAAGTTCTGTCCGTCGGCACGGCTAGTCCAGAAATAAACTTCTTGATGGACCGCGCCATGGGCAGGCTGTCCTCTCTCGGTCGCGGCCTCCCGCGGCTTGACGAGCAAGCTGCAGAGGGCTGGGGTATTCGCGAATGCCCCAGCCCTTGAGTCCGTGAATTGCACCCCGGAATTTCCCCCTCGGGTTACTGATTCCGGATGGGAATAAGCCTCTTGGGGTCAGGCGCCTTGTTTCCCTTCCATGTCGGCCGCACCCGGATTGCGGCGAATGCCTCGAACAACACTTAGCATTTCGCTACTGATCTTGTCCGTGCTCCACTGCTCTTCCAGGTCGGCCAACTTCTCGGCCCACTGTCGCAGTTAGCTTTCCTTCGGTTGGATTCGCCAGGAGAAAGCACTGAGCTGTTTGAGTGTTGCCGCCCCAGAGTGAGGATGGCGCGGCAATTGACGACATTCGTTGCTGGGTCGGCGTGAGCTCACCCCGGCGGGCGTCTGAGGGGTGTCGTTACCCACGAACGGGCTCCGATGCAGGCCCGGTCGGCGAGGATCGGGAGGCCCTGGCGCTCACAGATGCGGATGATCCGGAATGTGGGCCGCTTCAGGTCACTGCGCCACAACTTCGGCAACGTCCACCGGCATGGTCCGCGAATGCGCCGTGGCCTGCAGCGATCAGCTGAGCGTTTCCAAATCGATGAATGTGCGTTCCGGAGCAATCTCCTGGCCGCACGCTGACCTGCGGCGACGGAGTTTTCTACAAGCCCCACGAAGGCGCGAAGGCAAGGAACGCATGGATCTGGGCGAGATCCGGCGACTGGCCTAGCGGATGAGAGATCGGTCGTGGGTAGGTTCTCGTTTCCGCAGGTCAGGTGGTGTCCTCGGGGTGAGGGCCCGCCCCTCGCCTCAGACCAGCTCCCTCCCGGAGGCAACGACGACCCCGTACGCATCCGCGATCGCCGCCAGCGCGCTGCGGTGCAGTTCGTCGGCGGAGACGTCGACGATGGGCCTGGTGGCGCAGGTGTCCGCCGGGACAGTGGGGGTGTTGCCGCGGAGGGCCGCGGAGGCGGAGGTGTAGGCGACGCACATGTGGGTCATGAAGCCGGCGATGATCAGGGTGTCGTTGCCGGCTTCGTCGACGAGCTTGCCGAGGTCGGTCCCGTGGAAGGCGTCCGGGGCATGCTTGACGACCACGGGCTCGCCCTCGATGGGCGCCACGCCGGGGTGGATGCGGCCGATGTCCTGGCGGATGTCGTAGAGCGAACCCTCGCCGTCGTCGTGCTGGACGTGGATGATCGCGGCGCCGGCCGCGCGGGCACGGGACAGCAGGTCCGACGCGGCGTCCAGGGCGGGCTGCCAGCCGTCGAGTTCCATCGCGCCGCGGGTGTAGGTGTTCTGGTAGTCGATGAGGACGAGCGTCGAGGATGCGAGGGGCGCGGTGCTGCTGCTGTCGGCACCGGCGAGTTCGCGCAGCGTCTTGCTTGCCACAGGGCTTCTCCAAGGGCTTGGGGAGGGCGGGGGAGCGTGTTCAACAGTTCGTTGAGTGCGTATGCGACGCTATGGCCCGAACCGACGCGTCGGCAATGACGCGCTACTTGCAGAAACCGACCCCTGTGTCCGTGAGCGCAACAGGGGGCACGGAGGGGGCGCAGGGTGGGGGCCGTGAACCAGCTGATCGTGACCCGGCCGATCGTGACCCGGCTGATCGTGACCCGGCCCATCGTGACCCGGCCGATGGTGAACCGATTGATCGTGATCGTGTTGTTCGAAGGCGTCGACCTCCTCGACGTCACCGGCCCGCCGGAGGTGTTCTCCCTCGTCCCACGCGAAGCCACCGAGCGGGGCGGCTACGAGGTAGTCCTGGCCGCCGAGACACTGGAGCCGGTGACTACGGCGGCCGGGGTGCGGATCCTGCCCGACGTCACGTTCGACGAGGTCGGCGCACGGGCCATCGACACCCTGCTGGTGCCGGGTTCCGTCGAGGTCGACAGTGAGCAACGCATCCGCCCCGTCGCCGAACCCGGCACGGTGGCCCGGGTCAAAGCCCTGGCCGCCCGCACCCGCCGGGTGGCCTCGGTGTGCGTCGGTGCGCACATCCTCGCCGCCGCGGGGCTCCTCGACGGCAAGCGCGCCACGACGCACTGGTCGACCGCGCAGCGGCTCGCCGCCGACCATCCGGCGGTGCGGGTCGACCCGGATCCGATCTTCATCCGGGAGAAGGGCGAGGGGTGCGAGGTGTGGACCGGCGCGGGCATCAGCGCCTGCCTCGACCTGTCCCTCGCTCTCCTCGCGGAGGACTTCGGTGAGAGCGTGGCGTTGAGCGTGGCCCGCCGGCTCGTGATGTATCTGAAGCGGCCCGGCGGGCAGTCCCAGTTCAGTGTGCCGTTGGAGCAGGTGGCCACGACACGGCGCGTCGAGGACCTGCGGCATCACATCCTGAACCACCTCGACCAACGCCTCACCGTCCCGGACCTCGCCGCGTACGCGCACGTCAGTGACCGTCAGCTCACCCGGATCTTCAAGTCCGAACTGGGCACGACGCCGCACGCCTACGTCGAATCGGCCCGCGTCGAGAGAGCCGCCAACCTGCTGGAGACCACCGACGACACGCTGGAACGCGTCGCCACCGTCTGCGGGTTCGGCACCGTCGACACGCTCATCCGGGCATTCCGCCGCCGCCTCGCCACCACGCCGAGCGAGTACCGGGCCAGGTTCCGGACCACCCCCGCCACCTCACGCGTGTCAGGCGCGCCCCATGAACCTGCTTGACCTCAAGTCAACTTGAGATTTTACGTTTCCTGCACGGACCCCACCCGGGGGCCGAGACGCGGGGCTGGAACGCGGGCCCGAACCGGTGGCCCGCCCCCATGCCCCTCACCGCGTCCCCAACCGCGGGCCCTCCGAACTCACCCCCGACTTCACCTCCCGGAATCGAGGCACACCCATGCCCCAGCCCACTCAGCCCCCGCTCAAGATCGGCGTCCTCATCGGCAGCGTCCGCCCCGGCCGTTTCGCCGACAAGGTGTCCCAGTGGTTCGTGTCGGAGATCGGTCGGCGCGATGACATGGAGACCCACGTCATCGACCTCTCCGAACCCGCCCTCGCCGACGAGCTCAAGCTCACCCTGGAGCAGTCCGACGCCCCGGGTGACGCGCCGACCCTCGCCCAGCGCATCGGAGGGCTCGACGGGTTCGTCGTCGTCACGCCCGAGTACAACCACGGTTACCCGGCCGCGCTGAAGCTGGCCATCGACTACGTCTACCGGGAGTGGCGGGCGAAGCCGGTCGGCTTCGTCTCCTACGGCGGTATGGCCGGCGGACAGCGGGCGGTGGAGCAGCTCCGGCAGGTCTTCGCCGAACTGCACGCCGTCACCCTGCGCGACACCGTCAGCTTCCACATGGCCTGGGAGCAGTTCGACGGCGAGGGCCGCCCGCACGACCAGGACGGCACCAGCAAGGCCGCCGCCGTGCTGCTGGACCAGCTCGCCTGGTGGGGCCTGACCCTGCGCGAGGGCCGTGCCGCCAGGCCGTACGACGGCTGAGGTCCAACCGCCCCTGCTCAGGCCACCCCCCTCAGGTCACCGCCCCCTCAGGCCGACCGCCCCTCAGGCCACCACCACCCGAGCAAACCTCCCCGCCACCCGCAGATCCCCCTCCACCCGCCCCGCCGTCTCCGCCAACTCCGGCAGCACGTCCCGCACGCACTCCTCCACCGACCGCCGAGCCGCATGCATCGCCACGTTCACCGCCGCGACGACCCGGCCCGTCCGGTCCCGCACCGGTACCGCCACCGACCGCAGGCCGGCCTCCAACTCCTCGTCGACCAAGGCGTATCCCCGCTTCCGGACGTCCTCCAGGGCGGCCCGCAGAGCCGCGGGGTCCGTGGTCGTGCGGGGGGTGAGCGGGGTCGGGTCACCCAACTGCCGCTCCCCGGGCGGGAGATCGGCCAGCAGTACCCGGCCCAGAGACGTCGCGTACGCCGGCAGTCGCGTGCCGACCGTGACGTTGACGCTCATCACGCGGCTGGTGGCGGCCCGGGCCGTGTACTGGATCTCCTCGCCCGAGGGGGTCAGCACCGCGAGGGAGGCCGACTCGTGGACCCGCTCGGCCAGTTCGGCCAGATGGGGCGTCGCGATGTGGGCGAGGGACGTACGGGACAGGGGAGGGTAGCCCAGGGACAGGACGCGCGGGGTCAGGGCGAAGCCCCGGTTCCCAGACTGCCGTACCAGGCCCAGATGCTCGTAGGTGATGAGTGCCCTGCGTGCCGTGGCCCGGGCGAGCCCGGTCGCGCGGGCCACGTCGGTGAGCGTCAGCTCGGCGCGGCCCGCGCCGAAGGCGGTCAGTACGGTCAGCCCGCGCGCCAGCGATTCGACGAACTCCCTGCCGAGTTCCTGCTTGGAGGCGCCCGTCCAGACGGCGAGGCCCGCCGGAGCCGCTCCGGGCGGCGGCTCCGGTGCCTCGCGCAGCTCGCGCTCCATCTCGGCGACCGCCGTCCGCAGGCGGGGGAGGAGCGTGTCCCGCAGGTCCGCGGCGGTGTGCCGGCTCGTATGGCTGACCACGCTCGCCACACAGGCGATCCGGCCGCCGCCCGCACGCGGATCACGTACCGGTACGGACACCGCGACCAGACCCGGCTCGATCAACTGGTCGTCCAGCGCCCAGCCGTCCTCCCGTGCCCGCCGCGCCCGGCGTTCGAAGTCCGCGTCAAAGGACAGGTGCTCCCGGGGCGGTACGGCCGGAAAGCCCCGGTCCTCCGGGTCCGCCGTCCGGCGCTCGCGCCAGGCGTCCCACTCCGCGTCCGTCCACTCCGTCGCGAACAGCGGGCCGGGCGCGGTGCGTTCGGCCGGAAGCCGGTCGCCGATGCGGAAGCTGAGGGACATCGCGCGGCGGCGGGTCGCCTGGTGGATGAAGCGGATGCCGTCGCGGTCGCCGACCGCCAGCGACACCGACTCGTCCAACTCGTCGGCGAGCGCGTCCGCGTGGGCGGAGAGGAGGGCGGGCAGGCCGAGGGCCGCCAGGTAGGCGTTGCCCAGTTCCATGACGGGGGGTGCCAGCACCACGTCACGGCCGTCGAGACGGACGTATCCCATGCGGGCGAGCGTGGACGCGATCCGGTCCACCGTGGAGCGCGCGAGCCCGGTGGCCCGCTCCAGCCCGCTCGCGCTCAGCGTCCCGCCGGCCTCCGTCAGCTGCCGCAGCACCGCGACGCCACGGATCAGCGGCGTGACCGCCTCCGCCGGCACGGCACGGTCGTCCAGGGTCGTCTTCGCGGGCATCGGCTCTCCGTACGGCGTTCGCGGCAGGCTCTCACCGTAATCCGATCCACGCGCGCGTACCCTCTACCGCCCCCTCGCCCCCTCGCCCCCTCGCCCCCTCGCCCCCTCGCCCCCTCGCCCCCTCGCCTTCTTGCCCCCTCCCCCTACTCCCGCGTCACCCGCACCCGATACCCCCCCTCCAGATCAGCCCCCACCACCTCCACCCGCACCCCCCGTTTCGCATCCCGGAATTCCTCCCCCTGCACATACGTCGCGTCGGAGAGTTCGGCATGGACGTTGGGGCTGCGGGTGCAGCCGCCGCTGTCCTCGTGGGAGTCGAGGACCTTCACCGGGCCCATCCCGGTGTCGACGTCCGCGTCGACCTGGTAGATCAGGACGCCGGGGCGGCACACGGCCTCGTCGTTGCCCTCGCGGGTGCGCAGTTCGACGGCGTATCCGGTACGGCCGTCCAACGGCACGAACACCAGCTTCGGGCCGCCCGCGCGGGCCAGCGGCGTCAGGGGGTACTCGGCCGTGCCGGGAAGGGACGCGCACCCCACCTGGGCCGCGTCCAGCCAGCCCAGCTTCCACTTGTGCCAGCCGAGCAGGTCGTTGTTGGCTCCCCAGTCCTCGCTCATGATGTCCCAGTGGCCGACCGCGCCCCCGCCCTCGGCGGTGTAGAGGTCGGGCAGGCCGAAGACGTGGCCGTTCTCGTGGGGGAGGACCCGGTAGCCGGTGCGGTGGTAGGTGCCGGAGCCGTCGTCCTGGCGGGAGTAGACGAAGGACGCGTTGGTCACCGAGACGCCGTCGGCCACCGGGGCCTCCGCGTTGCCCGCGAAGGTCACCGACAGGACCGTGTCCAGGGCGGACGGGCCGGCGTTCGGGGTCACCAGCACGTTCAGGAAGTCGTACGACCGGAAGTCCACCTTGGGATCGGCCGCGACCACGAGGTCCTGGACCAGCTTGCGGTACCCGGGATCGAAGGGCGCCCCGCGCTCTATGCCGTACGCCCGGAAGGACTTGGGCATGCGGAGCCAGCCGGTGATCGGGGTCTCGGGGCGGTAGTCGAGGCGGCCGTAGGAGCTGGTGCGGAACCAGTTCTGGGTCTGCGGGAAGAACTCCGCGAAACGGTCGAGCGCCTTGCCCGGGCCGGGGGAGTCGGGGAAGTCGACCATCAGGGTGAGGGCGCGGACGGTGCCGGTGGAGCGGGCGTAGCCGCGGGCTGTCGGCACGCCCTCCGACATCTGGATGGTCGGCCGGCCGCTGATCATGCAGGGGCCGAGTGCTGAGGTGCGGGCCGGAGGGGTCGGGCTCGCTCCGGCCGCCGTCGAGGTGCCCGCCGTGAGGTGCCCGGTGCCTGCCGAGGTGCTGACCGCCAGAGTCAGGGCGGTCACGGAGACGAGGGCGGCCACACGGCGGGGGCGTATCCGACGGCTCGGCTGCATGCATGGGCCCTTCAGTCCATGGCAGCCCGCCCGACTGCGTGCTGCACCCTCTCGATCACCCTGTGTCGAGGCATGCGGGAGCGCGCGTTGGAAGAGACCGAACGTGGGTTCTTCAGCCCGGGATATGTGACTCAGGTCACAGGAAATCTCTTCCCGGGCGGGAAATAACCGGGGATCCCTTCCCCGTTTAGCCATGTGTCCGAGCGAAACGGGGACGCCTTCCCCGGATCGCCACTCAGCGGAAACTGGAGTACGCCGTGCAGACCGCAACCCCCGCACCGCGCAAGGCGCCCCGGCCGCGCGCCGACGCCCTGCGCAACCGGGAGCGGATCGTCACCGCCGCCCGGGAGATGTTCGTCGAGTTCGGCCCGGACGTGCCGCTCGACGAGATCGCCCGCCGGGCCGGCGTCGGCAACGCCACGGTGTACCGGAACTTCCCCGACCGCGACGCGCTCGTCCGCGAGGTCGTCTGCTCCGTCATGGACCGCGTGTCGGAGGCGGCCGAGCTGGCGCTCGCGGAGACCGGGGACGCGTTCGGGGCGCTGGAGCGCTTCGTGCACACCTCCGCGGACGAGCGGATCAGCGCGTTGTGCCCGATGGTCCAGAGCACGTTCGACCAGCACCACCCCGACCTGGAAGCCGCACGCGAACGGTGCGAGCAGCTCGTCGAGCAGCTCATGGACCGGGGCAAGGCGGCCGGTCAGCTCCGCGCCGACGTGAGCGCCGGAGACCTGATGGTCGCCGTGTCCCAGCTGTCCCGGCCCCCGGCCGGCACCGGCTGCGGCACCGCCGACCGCTTCGTACACCGAACTCTCCAGCTGTTCCTGGACGGGCTGCGGGCGCCGGCCCGCTCCACCCTGCCGGGCACGGCCGTGACCATGGAGGACCTCCGCCAGTCCTGACCGTTCAGTCCAGACCGATCAGTTCGGTACGGCACAGCAGTCTCCAGTACCGAATTCCAGTACCGACTCTCCGTACCGACTCTCCGTACGACTTTCAGCACCTTCGTTCCGTACCGACTTTCACCGGCCGTCGCCGACGACGCGTCGTCCCCTTTCACGTTCTTTTCCGTCACGAAGTCCCGAAGCGGGTATCCCCATGTCTGAAACAGTCGCAAAGGCTCCCGGCGTCCTGGAGAAGTCCGGTGACGCCAACCGCTGGAAAGCGCTCGTGTTCATCGCGCTCGCCCAGCTGATGGTCGTCCTCGACGCGACCATCGTGAACATCGCCCTGCCGTCCGCCCAGGTGGACCTCGGCATCTCCGACGGCAACCGTCAGTGGGTCGTCACGGCCTACGCCCTGGCCTTCGGCGGTCTGCTTCTGTTCGGCGGCCGGATAGCCGACCTGTGGGGCCGCAAGCGGGCCTTCGTCGTCGGCCTGGTCGGCTTCGCCGGTGCCTCCGCGCTCGGTGGCGCCGCCACCAACGAGGCGATGATGTTCGGCGCCCGCGCCCTGCAGGGTGTCTTCGGCGCCCTGCTCGCGCCCGCCGCGCTCTCCCTGCTCGCCGTGATGTTCACGGACGCCAAGGAGCGTGCCAAGGCGTTCGGCATCTACGGTGCGATCGCCGGTGGCGGTGGCGCCGTCGGCTTCATCCTCGGCGGCGTGTTGACCGAGTACATGGACTGGCGCTGGACGTTCTTCGTCAACATCCCGTTCGCGATCGTCGCGGCGGCCGGCGCGTACTTCGTCATCCGTGAGCCGGAGGGCGGCCGCAACCGCAACCCGCTCGACATCCCCGGCGTCCTGCTGTCCACCCTGGGCCTGGTCGCGCTGGTCTACGGCTTCACCCGCGCCGAGTCCGACGGCTGGGGCGACTCCATGACGGTCGGCATGTTCGTCGCCTCGGCGGTCCTGCTGCTCGCGTTCGTCGTCACCGAGGCCAAGGTCAAGGCCCCGCTGCTGCCCCTGCGCGTGGTCACCGACCGCAACCGCGGCGGTGTCTACCTCTCGCTCGGCATCGCGATCATCGCGATGTTCGGCACGTTCCTCTTCCTGACCTACTACCTGCAGATCGTGAAGGGCTACACGCCGATCAAGACGGGCTTCGCCTTCATGCCGATGATCGTCGGCATGATGGTCGGCTCGACCCAGATCGGTACCCGCCTGATGACCCGCGTCCCGGCGCGCATGCTGATGGGCCCCGGCTTCCTGGTCGCGGCGGCCGGCATGCTGCTGATGACGCAGCTGGAGATCGGTTCGTCGTACAACTCGACGATCCTGCCCGCGATGCTGCTGCTCGGTCTCGGCATGGGTACGGCGTTCATGCCCGCCATGTCCCTGGCCACCCTGGGCGTCGAGCCCCGGGACGCCGGTGTCGCCTCCGCGATGGTCAACACCTCGCAGCAGGTGGGCGGCGCGATCGGTACGGCCCTGCTGAACACGATCGCCGCCTCGGCCACCACCTCCTACATCGCCGACCACATCGGCTCCGCGACCTCCCGGTCGCAGCAGCAGCTGGTCCAGCTGGAGGGCATGGTGCACGGCTACACCAACGCGATCTGGTTCGCCGTCGGCATGCTGGTGCTGGCCGCGGTCATCGTCGTGACCTTCGTCAACGCCGGCCGCCCGGACGGTACGACGGTGGCGTCCTCCGAGGAGGGCGCCGAGGACGAGGTGCGGGTGCCGGTCGTCGCGCACTGAGGCCGACGACGACCGTCCGGCCGTCCCCCTTCGGGCCAGGCGTACGTACGGGGAAGGGGACGCTCCGTACGTACGCACCCCAGGACCTGCCCCGGCTCCCTGAACGATCGGTTCAGCGGAGCCAGGGCAGGTCCGCACCCGCTTCGCTCGGCTGCAGGCCCTCGGCGACGATCCGCATGATCTCGCCGAGGGCCTTCTGCTGTTCGGGGGTGAGCCGGTCGAACATCGCCTGCTGTACGGCCTCCACATGGCCCGGCGCGGTCTGCCGCAGCACGTCCTGGCCCGCGTCGGTCAGCACCGCGAACTGGCCCCGCTTGTCGTCGGGGCAGTCCTCGCGCCGGACCCAGCCGTTCTTCTCCAGCCGGGCGATGGCGTGCGAGAGACGGGAGCGGGTGATCTTGGCGTACATCGCCAGCTCGGTCATCCGCAGCCGGCGGTGCGGTGACTCGGCGAGCTTGACCAGAAGGCCGTAGTAGACGTGCGGCATGCCGGCGTCCCGCTGGAGCTGGCGGTCCAGGTGGTCCTCGAGGAGCGTGGTCGCGTCGATGTAGGAGCGCCATACGCGCTGCTGCTCGTCGGTGAGCCAGCGCGGTTCCGAGGTCGATGCCGTATTCATGTACTCCACTGTACGAGAGTTCTCCTTGAATTTTTAACTACCTGGGCGTACGGTCTTCCGTAGGGAAGCTTTAGATTTGAAGCAAATAGCGCTTCAAGCCCTCGGAGGGAGTCGCCGCCATGTCCGCCGCCACGCAGGAGCGCATGCCTGCCCTCTATCTCAGCCACGGCGCACCGCCGCTCGCGGACGACCCGGTCTGGCCCGGTGAGCTCGCCGCCTGGTCCGCCGGCCTGCCCCGCCCGAAGGCGATCCTCATGGTCTCCGCCCACTGGGAGGAGGCTCCGCTCGCCATCGGTGCCACCGAGACCGTTCCTCTCGTCTACGACTTCTGGGGATTTCCCGAGCACTACTACCAGGTGACCTATACGGCCCCCGGCGCTCCCGAACTCGCCGAGTCCGTGCGCAAGCTGCTGCGCGCCCCCGGCATGCCCGTGCAGGACATCCCGGACCGCGGCCTCGACCACGGTGCCTACGTCCCGCTCGTCGAGATGTACCCCGCGGCAGACATCCCTGTCCTGCAGATCTCCATGCCGACCCTCGACCCGGTGAAGCTCATGGAGATCGGCCGCAAACTGGCGCCGCTGCGCGACGAGGGCGTGCTGATCGTCGGCTCCGGCTTCTTCACCCACAACCTGGCCGCACTCCGGCAGGGCGGCATCCCCGCCTGGTCCGTGGAGTTCGACGACTGGGGCCGCCGGGCGCTGGAGGGTCGCGACTGGGACTCCCTGCTGGACTTCCTCCACAAGGCCCCGGCCGGCCGCTACGCCCACCCGCGCACCGAGCACTTCGCCCCGCTGTTCGTGACGATGGGCGCGGCGGACGCGGCAGGCGAGCCGGCATCCCGGCAGAAGTCGGTGATCGACGGCTTCTGGATGGGCCTGGCGAAGCGCTCGGTGCAGTTCGGCTGAGGCGCCTCCCCCCCTTCAGAGCTCCTTCTCGTACCAGGCCACGTCCCAGTAGCGGCCGAACTTGCGTCCCACCTCCCGGTACGTGCCGACGTACCGGAAGCCGAAGCGCTCGTGCAGCCGCGTGGACGCCTCGTTCGGCGGGACGATCCCCGCGTAGGCGCGGTGCAGATCCTCCTCCGCCAGGGCCTCGAACAGGGCCTTGTAGAGGAGGGTGCCGATGCCCCGGCGCCCGGCGTCCGGCGCGAGGTAGACAGTGACCTCGACCGAGGTCCCGTACGCGGGCTTGGGCCGGAAGGCGCTGGATGTGGCGTAGCCCAGAATCCGCTGTGAGTCGCCCCCGGGGCCGGGCTCCGCGGCAACCATCAGCCGGTGCGGGCCGTCTTCAGGGTGGGAGAGCAGCCAAGGGCGGCGCTCCTCAGGCGTGAAGGCAGCTGTATCGAAGGTGATGGGCGTCTCACGTACATAGTGGTTGTAGATGTCGGTGAGGACTTCGAGGTCACTCTCGACTCCTGGTCTGACCTGCACCTCTGTACGTTCCGGCGGCATCGGGCCTCCTCAGGTGGCCGGACAGGGTACTGCAAGATCAGAAAAATAGGGGGGTGGGTTGGGAATTCTGTCCTGATTCCAGTCGTTGTTTCCATTGAATGCAGGGCACTCGACAAGAGTCCCAAGCGTTCATCAACCACCCGCCCGCCCACATCGCAAGGGAGCACGCATGGCAACCCGTGCCGTCGCCCGTCGTCAGTCCGCCACCGGCGAGGCCGTCGACGCGGCAAGCAGTGTTCGCGCCCATGGTGGCGAGATCGCGGACCGCGACCTGGTCGGCATGTACCTGGACGAGATCGCGCGCACGCCGCTTCTCGACGCTGCCAAAGAGGTCGAGCTGTCGCAGATCATCGAGGCGGGTGTGTTCGCAAGGCAGGTCCTCGACGGATACGAGGAGGCCAAGGCGGATGCCACCCGTGAAGAACTGGAAGCCCTGATCGCCGACGGAGAGCGGGCCAAGGACATCTTCATCCGCTCCAACCTCCGTCTGGTCGTCGCGGTGGCCCGCCGCTACCCGCGCAGCGGCCTGCCCCTCCTCGACCTGATCCAGGAGGGCAACGCCGGTCTGGTGCGCGCGGTGGAGAAGTTCGACTATCGCAAGGGCTTCAAGTTCTCCACCTACGCCACCTGGTGGATCCGTCAGGCCATCACCCGCTCGATAGCCGACCAGTCCCGCACCATCCGCCTCCCCGTCCACCTGGTGGAGGAACTGGGCCGCATCCGCCGCGTCCAGCGCGAGTTCAACCGTGAGCACGGCCGTGACCCGGAGCCCGCGGAGATCGCCGCCGAGCTCGGCTCGAACGCGGACCGCGTGACGGACGTCCTGGACTGGGCCCGCGACCCGGTCTCCCTCAACATGTCGGTCGACGACGAGGGCGAGACCCAGTTCGGCGACCTCCTGGAGGACACCTCCGCGGTCTCCCCGGAGCAGTCGGTCCTCACCCTCCTGCGCAGCGAGGAACTGGACGACCTGATCGGCCGCCTCGACCAGCGCACGGCCTCCATCATCAAGATGCGCTACGGCATCGAGGACGGCCGCGAGCGCACACTGACCGAGGTCGGCAAGGAGCACGGCCTCACCCGCGAGCGCATCCGCCAGATCGAGAAGCACGCCCTGCTGGAGCTGAAGAAGCTGGCCCGCAGCACCGGTTTCGACGCGGCGGCATAGCGGACGGGGGCGCGCGACCACCACATCGCGTACGCCGGGTGGCGAAAGACCGCGCAAACATGGCGATGTAACGCCGCTTCAACCGACAGATCCCGGGAAAAAGCCCTTAGAGCAAGGGAGTTCGGGAGAACCGACTCCCACCAGACCAAGTCCCGACGCACTCCCCCCGGCGCCGGGACTTTCCCCGAGCCGGGCTTCGGCGCCTATCCCCCCTGGGCGCCGGGGCCCGGCTTCTCCCGGCTCAAAACCCTTCTCAAAGCCTGGAAGGGCAGGCCACCCCGTACCTGAACCACGGGGTGGCCCACCCGAATGGCAGATTGTGCCACATGGGCATAGCCTGCCGGACGTGAGCAGCCCCACCTCCCCGTCCCTCACGGAGCGACGCAAGGCGGCGACCCGCATGGAGATCGCCCGAGCCGCGGCCGACCTCTTCGTGAAGCAGGGTCTACGGGCCACCCGAGCCGAGGACATCGCCCAGGCCGCCGGCATCGCGCCGCGCACCTTCTACCGCTACTTCGCCACCAAGGAAGAGGCGGTGGCCCCCCTCTACGCGGCCGGCGCCGCCCGCTGGACCGAGGCAGTCCGCACGGCCCCACCCGACCTCCCCATCCCCCAGGCCCTGGAACACGCGGCCCACCAGACCCTCACCCCCGACGCCGCCATCTCGGCAGCCTCCTGGGAATGGGTCCGCACCCTCGTCCGCCTGGCCGACTCCAGCCCCGCCCTGCGCAAGGTCTGGGCCGAGGTCTGCCACGAGGCGGAGACAAGCCTCGCGAAAGCGCTGGCCGCAAGAACCCCCGACAACGTTGCCGACCCCGCCCCACCCCTCCGCTTCGCAGCCGCCGTAGCCGCCGCCTCCATCCGCGTAGCCGTAGAAAGCTGGGCCGCGGCCGACGCCCCCGCCCCAGAGGGCCCGGCAGCCCTGGCCCTGCGCAACCTGGAGACCCTGAGGAACTTCCCGTGGGCGGACATCACGCACCCCTGAGCCCCCGACGCGGCCCCGACCCCCCACCCACCCGCACGCGCTACCCGCACCCCCACCGGACAGCAGCAGGCCGCCGCAGGCACTCAGGGGCGCGGGGAACTGCGCGACCAGCCCCCACCCCCGAAACGCCGCAGGCACCCCCCGCCCAACCGCCGGAGGCACCCGCAGGCACCCCCGCTCACCCCCCGGACGCACCGGCCCGACTCAACCGCCCCCCCAACTCCCGCACACACCGCACCAGTTCCCCCGGCGACTCCACCACGAACTCGCAGTCCACCATCGCCAACCGCACAGCCATCCACTCCACCGCGTCCCCCGACACCCCCCGCAACCGACACCGCTCCCCGTCACCCACCGCCTCCGGCACCCCCAACCACCCCGGCAACCGAGCCGCGACGAACTCCACAGGCGCCGAGAACGTCACGGAGAACTCGTACGTCTCCTGCCGCCGCCACATCGACTGCCGCAGATACTCCGCCGCACTCCCCGTCGGCAACTCCCGCGCAGCGAACCGCGCCCCCGTGGCGAACGGCTCACGCACCCGGTCCACCCGGAACGTCCGCCAGTCGTCCCGATCGAGGTCGTACGCGACGAGGTACCACCGACGTCCGGTCGACACCAGCCGATACGGCTCCACCAGCCGCCGCGACTCCGTCCCGTCCCCCGACCGGTACGCGAACCGCAACCGCTCCCGCCCCGCCACGGCCGACGCCATCACCGTCAGCGTCTCGGGCGCGATACTCGCCCCGTCCCCGCTGGTCAGCGGCGTCGTAGCGGCCTGCAAGGTGGACACCCGGTGCCGCAGCCGCGACGGCAGGACCTGTTCCAGTTTCGCCAGCGCCCGCACGGACGCCTCCTCCACCCCCTCGACCGCGTGCCCGGCCCCGGCCCGCAGCCCGACCGCGATCGCCACGGCTTCCTCGTCATCCAGAACGAGCGGCGGCATGGCCTTGCCCGCGACGAGCCGATAACCCCCCTCGGCCCCCTTGGTCGCCTGCACGGGATATCCCAGCTCCCGCAGCCGGTCGATGTCCCGCCGCCCCGTACGCCGGGACACCCCGAGCCGCTCGGAGAGCTCACCGCCGGGCCATTCACGGGGCGTCTGCAACAGGGAGAGAAGCGTCAGTAGCCGTGCCGGAGTATCCGTCGTCATGAATCCGAGGATGCCGCATGATTAGGACACGATCTGACCTACTACAGCCCTAACGTCAAACCATGACCTCAGCCGAGACGCAACCAGCACCAGTACCAGCACCAGTACCCGCACCCGTGCCCCACCCCAGCACCACCGCCCAGCCCGCCGCAGGCGACCGCCGCCGCTGGTTCGCCCTGGCGATCGTGATGACCGCGGCCTTCATGGACCTGGTCGACGTCACTATCGTCAACATCGCCATCCCCTCGATCCAGCGCGACGCGGGCGCGACCTTCAGCCAGATCCAGTGGATCACCGCCGGCTACGCCCTCGCGTTCGCCGCCGGCCTGATCACGGGCGGCCGTCTCGGCGACATACACGGCCGCAAGCGGCTGTTCCTGATCGGCATCGGGGGCTTCACCGTCGCCTCGGCCCTGTGCGGATTCGCCGCGAACCCGGAGATGCTGGTCGCCTCCCGCATCCTCCAGGGCGGGATGGCGGCGCTGATGGTCCCGCAGGTCCTGTCGATCGTGCACGCCACCTTCCCGGCGCACGAACGCGGCAAGGTCTTCGGGCTGTTCGGCGCGGTCGTGGGTCTCGGCGCGGTCACCGGCCCCCTCCTCGGCGCACTCCTCACCGAGTGGAACCTCTTCGGCCTCGAATGGCGCCCGATCTTCCTGATCAACCTGCCGGTCGGCATCGCGGGCCTGATCCTGGGGAGCCGCTTCATCACCGAGTCCAAGGCGCCG
The DNA here is from genome assembly GCF_041261225.1 of Streptomyces sp. V4I8. Taxonomy (GTDB): domain Bacteria; phylum Actinomycetota; class Actinomycetes; order Streptomycetales; family Streptomycetaceae; genus Streptomyces. Next base: position 4,468,710 of record NZ_JBGCCN010000001.1, on the reverse strand, counting down.
AAGGCACTGAAGCTCGACCTGGTCGGCGTCGCGCTCGTCACGCTCGGCCTGCTGATGCTGCTGTACCCGCTGACCCGCGGCCGCGAGCTGGGCTGGCCGCTGTGGGGGTACGTGTCGATGGCCGGCGCCCTCGTCGTCCTCGCGGTGCTGGTGGCGTACGAGCGCCGGAAGGCGGCCCGCGACGGCTCGCCGCTCGTCGAACTGTCGCTGTTCAAGGTGAAGAGCTTCGCGGCGGGCATCGCGGTGCAGACCGTCTTCGGGGTGGCGCTCGGCGTCTTCTTCCTGGTCTGGACGCTGTACATGCAGTTCGGTCTGGGCTGGGGCCCGCTGAAGGCCGGTCTGACCGGGATCCCGTTCTCGATCGCTGTCTCGGTGGCGGCCGGCATGTCCGTGCAGGCGCTGGTGCCGCGCTTCGGCCGCAAGGTGCTGCAGGCGGGCGCGCTGGTGATGGCGCTCGGCGTCCTGCTCTACATCTGGGAGTCCGCCCACTTCGGCCTGTCCATCGCCCCCTGGCAGATGGCTCTGCCGCTGGTCGTGATGGGCGTCGGCATGGGCCTGATCGTGGCCCCGCTGACGGACGCGATCCTGTCGGAGGTGCCGCGTGAGCACGCCGGTTCGGCGTCGGGCCTCATCAACACCGTGCAGCAGATGGGCAACGCGCTCGGCCTCGGCCTGGTGTCCGTGGTCTTCTTCGGCGTCATCGACGACCGGCTGCCCGAGAGCGCTCAGGGCCCGGCGGGCGCCGCGGCGGCGGGCGCGGCCTTCGCGGACGGCTTCCAGCACGCGCTGGGCTGGGTTGCCGCGGTGATGGGCGCCATCTTCCTGCTGATGTTCGCGCTGCCGGGACGCCCGGCGCAGCACGTCGAGGGAGCGGCCGAGGATCCGACGCCGACGCCGGAGAAGGAACCCGCGCTGGTGCGATGAGTACGGGGGAGGGGTGAGGGGCCCGGCACTTCGGTGCCGGGCCCCTCGTCGCCTCCGTGTCCCCCCTTCCGCATCCCCCCACCTCGGAGGCCGTTCACGAGCCCGTTCATGCCCGATTGAGCCCGAACCTGTTTACTTTCCGGAAATCCGCGCGTAGCCTCCCAGCGAAACCACAAGTTCGGGCACAGTTCGGAGGCGAACGGACATGTACGCACCGGAGCGGCAGCAGGAGATCCTCCGGCTGGCTCGTGACGGCGGCCGAGTGGACGTCCTGTCGCTGGCCGAGGAGTTCCAGGTGACGGCGGAGACGATCCGCCGCGACCTGAAGGCCCTCGACCGTGCCGGGCTTCTGCGCCGGGTGCACGGCGGTGCGATCCCGGCCGGGCGCCTGGACTTCGAGCCGGATCTCGCCGAGCGCGAGTCGACGGCGGCCGACGAGAAGGACCGCGTCGCGAAGGCGGCCCTCGCCGAACTGCCCACCCAGGGCACGGTGATCCTCGACGCCGGTACGACGGTGGCCCGCTTCGCCGCCGCGCTGCCGCTGGAGGCGTCCCTCACCGTCGTCACCCACAGCCTGCCCATCGCGGCCCGCCTCGCGGACCACCCCGGCATCCAGCTCCACCTGGTCGGAGGGCGCGTACGGCACCGTACGCGCGCCGCCGTGGACGCCTGGGCGCTGCGGGCGTACGGCGAGATCCGGGCCGACGTCCTGTTCGTCGCGGCCAACGGCTTCTCCGCCGAGCACGGTCTGACCACCCCCGATCTCGCCGAGGCCGCGGTGAAGCGCGCGGCCGTGGCCGCCGCCCGCCGCGTGGTGCTGCTCGCCGACTCCTCCAAGCACGGCCAGGAGCACTTCGCCCGCTTCGGTGACCTGAGCGATGTGGACCTGCTGATCACCGACAGCGGGCTGAGCCCCGAAGACGCCACCGCGATCGAGCGCGGCGGCACGGAAGTAGTGCGCGCATGATCCTCACCGTCACCCCGAACCCGTCCCTGGACCGCACCTACGAGGTCCCGTCCCTCGACCGCGGCGAGGTCATACGCGCCACCGGCGAGCGCATGGACCCGGGCGGCAAGGGCGTGAACGTCTCACGCGCGGTCGCGGCCGCCGGGCAGCGCACGGTCGCGGTCCTGCCCCTGGGCGGCGCGCCCGGCGCGCTCGTCGCCGACCTGCTCGACGCCCAGGGCATCGAGGTCGCGCCGGTCCCGGTGGCCGGCGCCACCCGCTCGAACATCGCGCTCGCGGAGTCCGACGGGGTACTGACGAAGATCAACGCGCCCGGCCCCGAGCTGTCGGCGGCCGAGCAGGAGCTGCTCCTGGAGACCGTGCGCGAGCAGTCGCGCGACGCCGACTGGATCGCCTGCTGCGGCAGCCTGCCGCGCGGGCTCGCGCCGTCCTGGTACGCCGATGTGGTCGCCCGGGCGCACGCAGGGGGCGCGCGGATCGCCCTGGACACCTCCGGGCGCGCCCTCCTCGAAGCCCTGCGCGCGCGTCCCGACGTGGTGAAGCCGAACGCCGAGGAGCTCGCGGCAGCGGTCGGACGCCCTTTGTCCACCGTCGGCGACGCGATGAAGGCCGCCGAGGAACTGCGCGCGATGGGCGCGGGCGCCGTACTGGCGAGCCTGGGCGCCGACGGCCAGCTGCTCGTGGACGAGGCGGGTGCCTGGTTCGGCAGCGCGCGCGTGGACGTCGTACGCAGCAATGTCGGCGCGGGTGACTCCTCGCTGGCCGGCTTTCTGATCGCCGGAGGCAGTGGCCCGGAGGCCCTCGCCTCGGCGGTCGCTCATGGCGCGGCGGCCGTACAGCTCCCCGGCAGCGTGATGCCGTCCCCGGGTGACCTGGACATGGCGGCGGTGACGGTCACGGCCGAGGTGCCGGTGGATCGCGTACTGAAGGAGCCGGTGTCATGACGAATGTCGTGGTTGTCACAGTTCTCGCCGATCCGGCCCGTAAGCGGCGAAGCTCGACGTTACTCACGCCCGCCGACGGACGGCAGGGCCTCCTGAGCCGCTCTGCCGCCCGGGGGAGGCGGGCCCTCCCCGGCCCCGCCTCCCCCACCCACGCCACCCCCCACCGCATCCACACCGCCCCCCACGGCACCCCCGTCCCCTTCACCGCCCACCAGACTCCCCGGGCGATACGCGTGCGAAGGAGCCCGCGATGAGCGACATGATCACCGCGGACCTGGTCGATCTCGACCTGTCCGCCGATACCAAGGAAGCGGCGGCGCGTGCCCTCGCCGAGCGCATGGTCGCCCTGGGCCGGGTGACCGACCTGGACGGCTTCCTCGCCGACGTGGCCGCCCGTGAGGCACAGATGCCCACCGGCCTCGACGGCGGCATCGGCATCCCGCACTGCCGCAGCACGCACGTCACCGAGCCGACGCTCGCCTTCGGGCGCAGCGCCGCCGGCATCGACTTCGGCGCGGCGGACGGTCCCGCCGACCTGATCTTCCTCATCGCCGCCCCGGCGGGCGCCGACGACGCCCATCTGACGATCCTGTCGTCGCTGGCCCGGCAGCTGATGAACGCCGAGTTCACGGACGCGCTGCGGTCGGCGGGCGACGCGGCGTCCGCCGCGGCGCTGATCCGGGGCGAGGAGCCCCCGGCGGCCGACGCCGCCGATTCCGCTCCCTCCGAAGACTCCGTGGCGTCGTCGGTGGCGGCCTCCACCGACGCCGCCACGGGCACCACCACCCCCGCCGAGGGCACCCCGGTCGACACGCCCGGCGACCGCCCCTTCCGTATCGTCGCCGTCACCTCCTGCCCGACCGGCATCGCCCACACGTACATGGCGGCCGAGTCGCTGGAGAACGCGGGCCGCGAGGCGGGCGTCGACCTCGTCGTCGAGACGCAGGGCTCGGCCGGCTTCACCCGGCTCGACCCGGCCGTCATCGAGGCGGCGGACGGCGTGATCTTCGCCCACGACGTGGCCGTACGGGAGAAGGACCGGTTCGCCGGGAAGCCGACCATCGACGTCGGCGTGAAGGCGGGCATCAACCGCCCGGCCGAACTCATCGCCGAGGTCCGCGCCAAGGCCGAGCGCGGCGAGGTCACCGCCGCCGCCCGGCCCGGCGCCGGCACTCCGGTGGACCGGGCGGGCGAGGCCGGCGAGGGCTACGGCAGCAAACTGCGCAAGTGGCTGATGTCCGGCGTGAGTTACATGGTCCCGTTCGTCGCGGCCGGCGGTCTGCTGATCGCCCTCGGCTTCGCGATCGGCGGCTACCAGATCAACGAGGCCCCGTCGGTCACCAAGCACTTCGACTGGGGCCAGGTCGACAGCTGGGGCGCGCTGCTGTTCCAGATCGGCGCGGCGGCCTTCGGCTTCCTCGTCCCGGTCCTCGCCGGATACATCGCGTACGGCATGGCGGACCGGCCAGGACTCGTGCCCGGCTTCGTCGGCGGCGCGATCTCCGTGACGATCGGCGCCGGGTTCCTCGGCGGTCTGGTCGCCGGTCTCATCGCCGGTGGAGTGGTCCTCGGTATCCAGCGGATCGACATCCCACCGGTGCTGCGCGGCATCATGCCGGTGGTGGTGATCCCGCTGGTCTCCTCGGCGGTAGTCGGCTTCCTGATGTTCGTGGTGATCGGCAAGCCGATCTCCGAGGCGCAGAAGGGCCTGACCGACTGGCTGAACAGCCTCTCCGGCACCAACGCCATCCTGCTCGGCGTGCTGCTCGGCCTGATGATGTGCTTCGACCTCGGCGGCCCGGTCAACAAGGTGGCCTACACCTTCGCCACGGCCGGCATCTCGGTCGCGGCGCCCAGCGACTCCGCGATGAAGATCATGGCCGCCGTGATGGCCGCGGGCATGGTCCCGCCGCTGGGCATGGCCGTGGCCACCACCATCCGCAAGAAGCTGTTCACCGCGGCCGAGCGCGAGAACGGCAAGGCGGCCTGGGTGCTGGGCGCCTCCTTCATCTCCGAGGGCGCGATCCCGTTCGCGGCGGCCGACCCGCTGCGCGTGATCCCGGCCTCGATGGCGGGCGGCGCGGTCACCGGCGCGCTGACCATGGCCTTCGGCTCGACCCTGCGCGCCCCGCACGGCGGCATCTGGGTCACCTTCCTGATCGGCAAGCCGTTCCTGTACCTGCTGGCCATCGCGGCCGGTACGGCGGTCACGGCGGGCCTGGTCATCGTCCTGAAGGGCATGCGCAAGACGGCCCCGGAGGGCGCCTCGACCGCCGGGTCCCCGGCGGCCACCGCCGCGGAGGCGAAGCAGCCGGTGGCCGCGTAAGCCCTCCGCCGGGCAGGGCGACCAGCAGGCCTCCCGCTTGTCCCTTTGGGGCGCTGTGAGTTGTTCACGGCACCTGCGAGATACGTCACGGTCCGGGCCCAAAGGCCCGGACCGTGGTGTCTACTGGAGCGCATGCCTGAGCACGTCTCGATCCTCCAGCTGCTGGGCCCCGTCGTCCTGGCCCTGGCGGCCGTGCTGTGGGTGACGGGGCTGGTCCGCATCCTGCGCCGCACCCGCCCCGGTGCCGCCCCGCACCGCCCGGCCCAGGCACTCTCCGGGCTCCCGCCCCAGCGGCAGACCGCCCCCGACCTGGAGGCCGTCGAACTCTCCCCGGCGGAACGGGACGCCTTCGCAGGCCTGGTACGCCGGCTCAACAACGGCCGCTGAACAGCCGCGCAGCCTCTGCGCACCCGCGCCGCCTCCATGAGGCTCGCGTGGGCCTTACGAAACCTGCGCCGCCCGCCGCTCCATCGCCTCGCGCGCCGTGTCCTCGCTGACGTACACCTCGCACATGTGCCGCCCGTCGGGCGTCGCCGTGTGCTCGACCTCCCAGAGGGAGACCTCCCGGCCGTCGCGCAGCAGGAAGGCGTGCTCGTAGAGGGAGAAGCACAGCCCGGCGCGCGCCGCACGGCGCGGGCGCCCGAAGGCCTGGGTGATCTGGTGCGCGAACGCCGTGGCCAGCAGCGCGGCCGTCTCCGCGTCCGGTCGGTCGGTGTTCTCCGCCCGGCGCAGCAGCCGGCGCGCGTGATCCGCCGAGCCGTCCGGCACATACGCGTGCCGGGGCGTCGGAATCGGCGAAAGCTGTACCGTCAACGGCAGTTCGAAGTCCGGCGCGTCCGGCGGCAGCGGCAGCCGGGAGGTCGCGGCGCGCAGCTCCTCCTCGTCGACGTACACCTCGTGCTGCGGGTCATGGCCCCGCGCGGTGTTGTGGACGAGCTCCCACAGTGTGAGCGCCGAACCATCGGCGAGCAGCCAGGTGTGCCGATACGTCTCGCGGTGCAGCCCCGCGCTGTGGTGCGCGGAGTGCAGCGAGCTGTCGTGAGCCAGCGCACAGTCGAGCCGCCGTATCGTCTCGTCGGGCAGCTCGAAGGAGTTCAGGGCGCGGCCGAGGAGTCGCGCGAGGTGCTCCTCCGGAGACTCGGGCGACTCGGGTGGTTCGTACGCTGCCGTCTCGTACGGAACGCTCAAGGTTTCTCCCGGCGTTGCTGCATGTCACCTTGTGGGTGCATACCGTAGCCCCTCGGTCGGACATCATGTCCGGGAACCGAGAAAACGTACGTCCGGTAAAACGCGCGGGCCGCGCGAGAAGTTCCCGCGCGGCCCGACGAACTGTCAAGAACCCCTGCTCGGACGGTACTTCGGTGGGTCAGGCGGCGCTGCCCGCGACCCACTGGCTCCACGGCATGTTCCAGCCGTTGAGGCCGTTGTCCGGCGTCACCTGCTTGTCGGGGGAGTTCTTGACGATCACCACGTCGCCGAGCATCGAGTTGTCGTAGAACCACTTGGAGGGCGTGTCCCCCTGCCCGCCCCGCACGTCCTGAAGGCCGACGCAGCCGTGGCTGGTGCCCTGGCGGCCGAAGGGCGGATTGCCCTTGTTGTACCAGTAGTTGCCGTGCAGGAAGGTCCCCGACTGCGTCAGGCGCATCGCGTTGGGCACGTCCTTGATGTCGTACGCGTCGGCGAGGTTGACCGTGCGGCTGTCCATGCGCAGCTTCTTGTACTTCTCGGAGATCACCATCTGCCCGTTGTAGGTGGAGAACTCCGAGCTGCCCGCCGAGATCGGCACCGACTTGATCGTCCTGCCGTCGCGCACGACCGTCATCGTCTGCGTGTCGACGTCGACGGTGGACACCTGTGAGCGGCCGACGGTGAAGGTGACCGTCTTCTTCTGCACACCGTAGACGCCGTTCGCGCCCTCGACGCCGTCCAGGTCGATCTTCATCGTGACCTTGGAGCCGGCCTTCCAGTACTCCTCGGGCCGGAAGTCGAGCCGCTGTGTCCCGAACCAGTGCCCGACCACCTGCTGGCCGCTGCTGGAGGTGACCTGGATGTGCGACTGCACGGCCTTCTTGTCGCTGATCGCCTTGTCGAAGTTGAACGAGACCGGCATGCCGACACCGACCGTGGTGCCGCTGTCGGGCGTGTACGTCCCGATGAAACTGTTGTCCGGCGAGACTGTGGTGAAGCGGGAGTCGGCCGAGGCGGTACGCCCGTCCTCATCCTTCGCGGTGGCCGATATCTGGTACTTCGTCCCCCGCTCCAGCTGCTCCTCGGGCTTCCAGCTGGCCCCGTCGGCGGCCAGGGAGCCCGGCACGGCCTGCCCGCTCCCCGCCACCGTCATCTTCACGTCGGTCAGCTTGCCGTCACTGACGCGCACACCGGTCGTGTTGATCGACGCACCGGTCGAGCCGTCCTTCGCCGAGATCGCGATCTTCGCGGCGGAGGTACTGGATGAGTCGTTGCCGCCCTTCCCGTCCTCGTGGTCGGCGTTGGCGCTCCCACCGCAGGCGGTGAGCGTCAGAGCGCCGATCATCAGGGCGGCACAGGCCCCCAGGGCGCGCCGCGCTGCTATGTCCGGCGTTGTCACGAGCTGCTCCATCTTCATGCGATCTGCGGGATCCGTTCCGTTCCACGGTGGAAGAGGCCACCGTCCCGGGACCGGGTTCCCAACGTGCGCCGTGAACGCCATCACGTGACACAACCGCGACAATCGCACGCACGGAGTAGGCGCCGCGCCACCCCGCTAGGAGGTGTTTCTAGCGCCGGCCGTCGGCACCCCCGTACAACTCTCCGTACGACGGCCACACTCCACCCGGACCGTCCACCGACTCGGCCGCGCGCACGGCCCGCACGATCGCGCGCGTCACCGCGTCCGCGCCCGCCGCGAGAAGCTCGTTCAGCGCGAGGGGATGCCCGGCGTCGAGCGGGCGTTCCCCGGTGGCCAGCGCGAACACGGTGTCCCCGTCGTTGAGCAGATGCACCGGCCGCACGGCACGCGCGATACCGTCGTGCGCCGTACCGGCCAGCTTCTGCGCCTGTGCCTTCGACAGGTCCGCGTCGGTGGCGACCACCGCGAGCGTGGTGTTCAGCGGAGGCGGCGCGTTCTTCGCCGCGATCTCGGCGAGGCTCCGGCGCGCGGCCTCGTGGATCTCCGCCTCCGGGTAAGTCACCCGTCCCTGGAACAACTCCCCGTACAGCACGCCGGTTTCCGGATCCACCGCCGCCCCCGCCGCGTTGGCCACCACCAGGGCGGCCACGGTGATCCCCGACTCCAGCACGGTGCTCGCCGTGCCGATCCCGCCCTTCAACGGCCCGACCGTCGCTCCCGTGCCGGCGCCCACACCACCCTCCCGCACGGGCTCCCCCACCGCGCTCGCCGCCGCCGCCTCGACCGCCGCCCGCCCGAGGGCCGCGTCCGGCCTCGCCCGGAAGTCGCCGCCGCGGCCGAGGTCGAAGACGCAGGCCGCGGGCACGACCGGCACGACATGCGCCGGATCCACCCCGACCCGCACCCCGCGCCGCCGTTCCTCCAGCCAGGCCATCACCCCGGACGCCGCGTCGAGCCCGTACGCGCTGCCCCCGGTCAGCACGATCGCCTCGACCTTCTGCACCAGGTTGCGCGGATCGAGGGCGTCCGTCTCCTTGGTGCCGGGACCGCCACCGCGCACGTCCACGGCGGCGACGGCCCCGCCCTCGGGCGCGAGGACGACCGTGGTGCCGGTGAGCCAACCGTCGCCGATGCGCGTCGCGTGCCCCACCCGCAGCCCCGCGACATCTGTCAGAGCGTCAACTGTCATGAGCCCAGTGTCGTCCAGCCGCCGAGGCCGTCCCGCAAAGCTCTCACCGGGATGCGGCGCGTCCCGCGTCAGACGGCCGGTGCCGTCGGCTCCCTGTTCACCCGGCCCGCCCTGCGTGCCGTCAGCGTCTCCCCGGTCGCCACCGCCCCCGCCGAGACGAGGCCGGCCGCGAGCACCGCCCAGTCGCCCAGGAACGTGCAGCAGATCACCAGCAGGGCGGTGGTCGGCAGCACCAGCTGCTGGGCGAGGCCCACCTTGAAGTAACGCGAGTGCAGCGCCCAGACGGTGAGCAGATAGAGCGCCGTCGGCAGGGTCACCGCCGCCGACGCGGCCAGCGTCGAGATGTGCGCCTTCCCGACGGCCTGCTCGACCGCCACCTCCAGCCCCGCGCCGATCGCGGCCGCCGAGGCGAAGACCACGTAGTGGCCGTAGCCCCACAGGAACGCCTGCTTGTTGGAGCGCAGATGACCGTGGATCGGCACCACGAAGTAGATCCACCAGGCGGCGAAGATGATCAGCAGTCCGCCCGCGGCGATCGGCAGCAGGTCGCCCAACGCGTCGTTCTCGTCGATGCCGGTCTTCACGGCGACCGTGGCCGCCGCGATGGTCTCGCCGAGCACGATGATCGTGAACAGTCCGTACCGCTCGGCGATATGGCGCGGATGCCAGGAGGTGGGGTGGTCCTTCTCCGCGTACGGCGGCACACACATCTCCAGGACCGCCATCACCAGGAACACCCAGGGCCTGGCGTCCTCGGGCAGCACCACCAGGCCCACCCAGCCGATCTGGCACAGCAGCACACCGCCGGCGTACCGCAGGGCCATCGTCCGTTCCGGGCCCTCGCTCGACCTGGCCACGCGCAGCCACTGCGTCACGAGCGCGAGCCGCATGATCACATAGCCCAGCACCACCGCCAGGTACTCGTGCTCCTCGAACGCCCGGGAGACCCCGGCCGCCAGGACCAGCACCCCGGCGATCTGGATCAGGGTGACGACCCGGTAGAGGATGTCGTCGTTGTCGTAGGCCGAGGCGAACCAGGTGAAGTTCATCCAGGCCCACCAGATGGCGAAGAACACCATCGCGTAGTTGAGGATCCCCTCGCCCGCGTGCCCCTCCGCGACGGCGTGCACCAGTTGCATGCCCGCCTGGGCGATGGCCACGACGAAACACAGGTCGAAGAAGAGCTCCAGCGGAGTGGCGGCCCGGTGTGCCTCACCCCTGCCCCGGGCCGTGAGCCGGCGCAGGGGGCGGCGGTGTCCGGGCGGGCGGGGGGAGTCCGGCGGGGGTGTCGAACTGGACGTCATGGGATCAAGCACAGCAGATGAACCGCGGAATTTCTTGCGAAGGGATCACCAGTGCGCAAGGGTCCGGGGCCGCCGCGGGAAAGGCCGTCGCCGTGCGGGCCGTACTCTGGACGCATGAGCACCGCCCCCGCCCCCGAGCCGCGCGAGCCGAAGCCCGCGCTGATCTTCGACGACCCGCTGGACCAGCAGTCCGCGGACGACACCGACCGTGGCTGGGGCGAGCGGCCGCGCACCGACGGCGACAGCGCGGCCGATCTGAAGCGCTTCCTCGACGAGAAGCCGCCCCACCACCTCTGAGCCGTTACTGCTGGTTGTGCCCCGAGCCGCGCTGGGCGACCAGCGCGTCGCGGATCTCCTTGAGGACCTCCAGCTCGGTCAACTCGATGACTTCCTGCGTGCCCTCCTTCGCCTTGCGTCGGGCCTCCACGCGCGCCAGGTACTTCGCCATGGGCAGGACCACCAGGAAGTAGACGACGGCCGCGGTGATCACGAAGCTGAGGGCCGCGCCGAGGACGGATCCCCACAGGATCTGAATGCCCCGCTCGCCTTCGCACGCCGAACTCAGGCACGAGCTGTAGTGATCGAGGTTCTTGGTGCCGATCGCTCCGACCAGCGGGTTGATGATCCCCTTCACCACCGCGTTCACGATGTTGGTGAACGCGGCGCCGATGACCACCGCTACCGCCAGGTCGACGACGTTCCCGCGCATCAGGAAGGCCTTGAAGCCGTCCCAGATGCCCGGATCCTTCTTCTCGCTCACCGCGGAGCCTCTCCTCGCATGCGCAGGTTGTGGAACGAACAGCTCCGCAACCTACGTCAGCACTGGGCCATCCTGTCCAATCACGCCACCGGGACGAGGGACTTGACAGGGCGAAAAGCGCCATGTGCACGACATGCGCGACCCGCCTCAGCACAGCGTCACCGCCAGCCTTGCCGTAGCGCTCGCGCCCGCGAGGCGCGCCGCGGTGGAGCGTGGCACCGACAGCACGACCAGGGCCCCGCTCCCGCTCGCGGCGTCCAGTGACTCCGGCGCCTCCGGCATCTCCGGAACCTTCGACACCCGCGCGCCTCGCGCGACCACCCGAGCGTCCCCGCCCGTCGCGCTCTCCTCCGCGGCGATCACATCGACCCGGTCACCGGGCCGCAGCAACCGCACGGTGGCCCCGTCGGCGATCCGCACCGGGGCGGACACCCGCTCGACGGCCCGGTGTTGGCGTACCGGCTCCGCCACCGGATGCCCGCGTGCCGGGCCGGCTTTCCCGGGACCCGCTGCCACGAGCGCGGCCGCGGTGACGGCGAGCCCCACCGCCGCGGCCCGCCTCCGGTGCCGTAGGAGCCGGCGCAGCTGATACCGCCCGCCGCGCACCCGTACGGGGGCGAAGTGCGGCACCTCGCAGATCGCCGGGGCGTCCGTGCCCAGCGGCAGCGGAGCAGCGGGGGAGGAGGAAGGACGGGAGGAAGGGAAGGAGGAGGGGAAGGGGGGAGGAAACGACCGAGCAACGGACACGAGGACCACCACCTGCGACGACGGAACGGCTTGCGAAGCCACGATGGGGCATCGCGCCGCCGTCCGTCGGAGCCCGTGGACTACCGGCCGGTTGTGGAAAACTCCCTCACCTGAACGAAGAGTTCCGTCGCCCTCTCCGTTGCTCTCTCGGTCGCCCTCTCAGCCGCCATCTCCAAGAGCCCTACGGCAGCGCGAACCCCGGATCCATCGCACCCAGCGCCGTCGCGCACAGACAGTCCCGCTCCTCGTTCGCCGGCAGCGCGGCCACCGCGTCGAAGAGCACGCCCCGCAGCCGGTCCACGTTCGCCGCGAACACCCGCAGCACCTCGTCGTGCGAGACGCCCTCGCCGGTCTCGGCGCCCGCGTCGAGGTCGGTGACCAGCGTCAACGACGTGTAGCAGAGTTCGAGTTCACGGGCGAGCGCCGCCTCGGGGTGGCCGGTCATGCCCACCACCGACCAGCCCTGCGCCTGGTGCCACAACGATTCGGCACGGGTCGAGAAGCGGGGTCCCTCGACCACGACCAGCGTGCCGCCGTCGACCGGCTCCCAGTCCCGTCCCCGCGCCGCCTTCAGGGCGGCCGCGCGGCCGGTGGGGCAGTAGGGGTCGGCGAGGGAGACGTGCACCACGTTCGGCACGGTGCCGTCGGGCAGCGGCAGCCCGTCGAAGTACGTCCCCACCCGGGACTTCGTGCGGTCGACCAGCTGGTCCGGCACGAGCAGCGTCCCCGGACCGTATTCGGGGCGCAGGCCGCCGACCGCGCACGGGCCGAGGACCTGGCGTGCGCCGAGCGAGCGCAGCGCCCACAGGTTGGCCCGGTAGTTGATCCGGTGCGGCGGCAGATGGTGGCCGCGTCCGTGCCGGGGTAGGAAGGCGACCCGCCGGCCGGCGATCTCGCCGAGGAAGAGGGAGTCGCTGGGCGGCCCGTACGGGGTGTCCACCTGTATCTCGGTCACGTCGTCGAGGAACGAGTAGAAGCCGGAGCCACCGATCACGCCGAGTTCGACGTTCGCCTTGTTCGCCATGTCCGCACCCTAACCGCACCCGGAAACGCCGAGGACCCCGTCGCCGGAGGGCGACAGGGTCCCGTAAGAAGCAGTCCTGTGATCCCGTAGGAAGCGGGTCCTGCGGTCCCGTGGGAAGTGCTTACGCGGCGGAGCTGCTGGAGGACGAGCCCGCGCTCGACGACTTCGAGTCCGAGGACGACGAAGACGACGACGCCGAGGAGGAAGAGGACGAGTCGGACGAGGAGGACGTCGACGACTTCGACGACGACGCCGGCGAGCTGCTCGACGAGGAGCCGCGGCTGTCGTTGCGGTAGAAGCCGGAGCCCTTGAAGACGATGCCGACCGCGGAGAACACCTTCTTGAGGCGACCCTGGCAGCTGGGGCACTCGGTCAGGGCGTCGTCGGTGAACTTCTGCACCGCTTCGAGACCCTCGCCGCACGCGGTGCACTGGTACTGATAGGTGGGCACTGTCTTCCTCCTGGCACTCTCACTCGATGAGTGCTAACGACGAACCATAGTGACGTATTCCAGCCGCTCAGTCCACTGCCACCGGCACGCGGTGACCCACGCCACGTGCGACGGTCCGGCCGCGGGGCCGCGCCACCAGGCGTGAACGCAGCGCCACCAGGGTCGCCAGCGCGAGCAACGTCCCGCCCATCGGCACCAGGAACCCGGCACCGCCCCAGAAGCGGTCCTCCAGCTGTCCGGCCGCAGTGACCGCGGCGGCCTGGCCGAGCGCCACCGCACCCGTGAGCCAGGTGAAGGCCTCGGTGCGGGCCCCGGCCGGGACCAGGCTCTCGACCAGCGTGTAGCCGGTGATCAGCGCGGGCGCGATGCACATGCCCACGAGCAGTCCGAGGGCGGCCAGGACGAGCACCGAGTGCGCGGCCCACAGGCCGGACGCGGCCAGCGCGAGGGCGGCGTATCCGACGAGGATGCGGCGCTGCGGGGCCACCTTCCACGCGATGGCGCCGCAGACGACGCCGGAGAGCATGTTGCCCGCGGCGAAGGTGCCGTACAGGACGCCGTTCAGGCCGGGCTCGCCGATCGACTCGGTGAACGCGGCCAGCGAGACCTGCATGCCGCCGAAGACGGAGCCGATGCCGAGGAAGGTCACGATCAGCACGCGCACCCCAGGGATGCGCAGCGCGGAAACGTGCTCCACGCGTGCGTGCCCGGCGACGGTGACCGACGGCTGGGTGCTCTTCTGCGCGGCGAACAGCAGACCGCCCAGCAGCGTGAGCGCGGCCTCCGTGACCAGGCCCGCGGCCGGGTCGACGGCGGTGCACAGGGCGGTGGCCAGCAGCGGGCCGACGACGAAGGTCAGCTCGTCGGTGACCGACTCGAAGGCCGCGGCCGTCGTCATCAGGGGCGAGCCCTGGAGCTTCACGCCCCAGCGGGCCCGCACCATGGGGCCGATCTGCGGTACCGAGGCGCCGGTCGGCACGGCCGCCACGAAGAGCGCCCACAGGGGCGCCTCCGCCAGCGCGAGCGCCGTCAGCGTCAGACCGGACAGCACGTGCACGAGGACGCCGGGCAGGAGGACGGCGCGCTGCCCGTAGCGGTCGGCGAGGCGGCCGCTGTAGGGCGCGAACAGTGCCATGGAGACGCCGGTGACGGCCGCCGCGGCGCCCGCGGCGCCGTAGGAGCCGGTGGTGTGCTGCACGAGCAGCACGATGGAGATGGTCAGCATCGCGAACGGCTGGCGCGCCGCGAAGCCGGGGAGCAGGAACGTCCAGGCGCCGCGGGTGCGCAGCAGCTGTCCGTATCCCGGGCGGGAGGAGGCCGGCGAGTCCTTCGACGGCTCGGTGGTGACCGTGGATGCCACGGCCCGTGCCTTTCTGCCGCCTGGTAGCGCGACCCCGACGGGTGGGGGGCGGCGCCGAGAGCTGTCCTGTCGCGCGGAACTGCGGTAGATACCGGCGCCCACTGAGGGAGGGGCGTCCCGGCCGCCATACGGTCGCGCCAGCTCTGCGTCAGGCAGAGTTGGTTCGATCTGGGGTTACACCCTGCATAGTACAGGGGACAGGGCCCTTTGACCTTGTGAAAACGAGCACTGCGGGCGTTCCGCCTGCGATCAGGATGTCCCGTTCGTCCCCAGCCACCCGGCCAGCTTGCCCCCGGCCCCCACCGCGCGCAGCCGGCGCTCGGCGGCGTCCCGGACCGGGTCCGTGGCGACCACGAGCAGTTCGTCCCCGCGGCGCAGCACCGTCGTCGGCAGCGGAACGAACGATTTTCCGTCGCGGACGACGAGGGTGACGGCGGACCCGGCGGGCAGCCGCAGCTCGTTGACCTCGACGCCGTGCATCTTCGAGCCCTCGGGGATCGCGAAGGACAGCAGGTGTCCGCGCAGCCGCTCCAGGGGTGCCGACTCGATGCCGAGGTCGGCGGGCTCGGGTTCCCCGCCGAGCCGCAGCTTGCGGGCGAACCACGGCAGGGTCGGCCCCTGGACCAGCGTGTAGACCACGACCAGGACGAAGACGATGTTGAAGATGCGGCGGCTGTCCTCGACGCCGCCCACCATGGGGATCGTCGCCAGGATGATGGGCACCGCGCCGCGCAGCCCGGCCCAGGACATCAGGGCCTGCTCCCGCCAGGGGACGCCGAACGGCACCAGACACAGGACGATGCTCAGCGGGCGGGCCACCATGGTCAGCACCAGCCCGATGAGCAGCGCGGGCAGGATGTCGTCGCCCAGCTCGTGCGGGGTGACCAGGAGGCCGAGCAGGACGAACATGCCGATCTGGGCGATCCAGCCGACCCCGTCGGCGAACCCGCGGGTGGCGGGCCAGTGCGGCAGCTTGGCGTTGCCCATCACCATCGAGGCGAGGTACACGGCCAGGAAGCCGCTGCCGTGCGCCATCGCGCCGGCCGCGTAGGCGGCGACGGCGATGGCCATGACGGCGATCGGGTAGAGGCCGGAGGCGGGCAGGGCCACATGCCTGAGGCCCCAGGAGCCCAGCCATCCCACGGCGAGGCCGATGGCGGCGCCGATGGCCAGCTCCAGGGTTATCTCGGCCAGCAGCACGTACCAGTGCTCGATCGGACCGTGCGTGGAGAAGGCGACCACCAGGATGACCACGGGGGCGTCGTTGAAGCCGGACTCGGCCTCCAGCGTGCCGGTCACGCGGGAGGGGAGGGGAATCCTGCGCAGCACCGAGAAGACGGCCGCGGCGTCCGTCGAGGAGACGACCGCGCCGATGATCAGCGCCTGCCGCCACTCCAGCCCGACCAGGTAGTGCGCGGCCGCCGCCGTGACCCCGACGCTCACCGTGACCCCGAGCAGCGCCAGCGCGGTGGCGGAGGGAAGGGCCGGTTTGATCTCCTTCCACTTCGTGCCGAGACCACCTTCGGCCAGGATCACGACCAGTGCCGCATACCCGATGACCTGGGTCAGCTCGGCGTCGTCGAAGCGGATGCCGCCGATGCCGTCCTGGCCCATGAGCACGCCGATGCCCAGGTACACGAGCAGGCTGGGGAGCCCGCTGCGCGAGGAGATCCGGACCGCGGCGACGGCGACGAGCAGGACGAGCGAGCAGACGAGCAGGAGCTGGTTGAGGTCGTGGACAGTCAGCGGCCGTTCCCTTCCCTGGCCCACACGCACGCGCGCGTGGGCTCACGTACATAGGACACGAAGTGGCGGCTCTCCGCACCCAACTACTTCGTTACCTTACCTAACTCTTGACGATTTCTTGACACTCGGGCAGGCATGATCGAACGTCCGTCCGTGCTGGTTCCCTACTCCGCGTCAAGTTGGACCGGGCCCTGCGCCTATGGTTGCTCCAGCACTCCAGGACCGCCTGCCGCTCGCGTTAGGACAGCAAGGACAGCGATGCCCCCCAACACCACCGCCTCCACGGGTCAGCAGCCCGGCAAGTCCGGCAGGAAGAAGGGGCGCAGAGCCCGTCTGATCGTCCTCGTGCTGGTGCTGGCCCTCGTCGGAGGCGTCGGCTACGGGGGGTACTGGTCCGTCAGCGCCGTCCGGGCCTCCTTCCCGCAGACCAAGGGATCACTCACGGTCCCCGGCCTGTCCGGGCCCGTCGACGTGAAGCGCGACGACTACGGCATCCCGCAGATCTACGCCTCCTCCGACGAGGACCTGTTCATGGCGCAGGGCTACGTCCAGGCGCAGGACCGGTTCTACGAGATGGACGTGCGCCGGCACATGACCTCCGGGCGCCTGTCGGAGATGTTCGGCGAGAGCCAGGTCGACAACGACGAGTTCCTGCGCACCCTCGGCTGGGACCGCGTCGCCAAGGAGGAGTACGACAAGACGCTGTCGGCCTCCACCAAGAAGTACCTCCAGGCGTACGCCAAGGGCGTCAACGCCTACCTGGAGGGCAAGGACAACAAGGACATCTCCCTGGAGTACGCGGCTCTCGGGTTCACCAACGACTACAAGCCGCAGAAGTGGACCCCGGTCGACTCGCTCGCCTGGCTGAAGGCGATGGCCTGGGACCTGCGCGGCAACATGCAGGACGAGATCGACCGCGCCCTGATGACCAGCCGCCTCGGCCCCAAGCAGATCCAGGACCTGTACCCGGACTACCCGTACGGCCGGAACAAGACGATCGTCCAGACGGGTCAGTACGACGACATCACCAGGACGTTCCAGCCGGGCGGCTCCACGTCCGCCGCGGGGTCGTCCGGCACCGGCACGGCGGGCACGGCCTCCAGCTCGGGCACCAGCGGCCTGCAGGGCCAGCTCTCCGGCCTCCAGGACGTCCTGGACGACCTCCCCACGGCCGTCGGCGTGAACGGCAACGGCATCGGCTCCAACTCCTGGGTGGTCGCCGGGAAGCACACCATCACCGGCAAGCCCCTGCTGGCCAACGACCCGCACCTGTCGGCCTCGCTGCCGTCCGTCTGGTACCAGATGGGCCTGCACTGCCGCTCGGTCTCCAGCAAGTGCCAGTACGACGTCAGCGGCTACACCTTCGCGGGCATGCCCGGCGTGATCATCGGCCACAACCAGAACATCGCCTGGGGCATGACCAACTCCGGCGTCGACGTCACCGACCTCTACCTGGAGAAGCTCTCCGGCGACGGCTACCTGTACGACGGCAAGACGGTGCCCTTCCTCACCCGCGAGGAGACCATCAACGTCGCCGGCGGCAAGTCCAAGAAGATCGTCGTCCGGGAGACCAAGGACGGGATGCCCCTGCTGTCCGACCGCAGCTCAGAGCTCGTGAAGGTCGGCAAGAAGGCCGCCGTCGACACCGCCGCCCCCGACCGCGGCGACGGCTACGGCATCGCGCTGCGCTGGACCGCGCTGGACCCCGGGACCTCCATGGACGCCGTCTTCGCCATGGACAGGGCGGCGAACTGGAGCGACTTCCGCGGCGCGGCCGCCCTGTTCGACGTGCCCTCGCAGAACCTGATCTACGCCGACACCAAGGGCCACATCGGCTACACCCTGCCCGGAAAGATCCCCACGCGCGCGAAGGGCTACGACGGCTCCGTCCCGGCACCGGGCTGGGACGCCGGATCCCGCTGGACCGGCTACATCGACCAGGACGAGCTGCCGTACGAGTACGACCCGTCCCGCGGCTACATCGTCACCGCCAACCAGGCCGTGGTCGACAAGGCCAAGTACCCCTACACGCTCACCACGGACTGGGGCTACGGCGCCCGCAGCCAGCGCATCACCGACCTGATCCAGTCGAAGATCGACGACGGCGGCAAGATCTCCACCGACGACATGCGGCAGATGCAGCTCGACAACAGCAGCGAGATCGCCAAGCTGCTGGTGCCCAAGCTGCTGAAGATCGACATCGCCGACAAGGACGTCCGGAACGCGCAGGAGCTGCTGGAGGGCTGGGACTACACCCAGGACGCCGACTCGGCGGCGGCGGCCTACTTCAACTCGGTCTGGCGCAACATCCTCAAGCTCGCCTTCGGCAACAAGCTGCCCAAGGAGCTGCGGGTCAAGGGCCAGTGCCTGCTGGTCGACCCGGTCAACACCACGGGGCCCGCGGACGCGACCGAGAAGGTGCGCGAGTGCGGTGAGCGCGACGCCGACCAGGCGCAGCCGGACGGCGGCGACCGCTGGTTCGAGGTGGTCCGCAACCTCATGGACGACGAGAAGAGCGACTGGTGGACGACGCCGAAGTCGGGCAACCGCGAGGGAGCGAACCACAACCGCGACGACCTGTTCAAGCGCGCCATGATCGATGCCCGCTGGGAGCTGACCGCCAAGCTCGGCAAGGACATCGACACCTGGAGCTGGGGCCGGCTGCACCGCCTGTTCCTGAAGAACCAGACCCTCGGCACCGAGGGCCCCGGTTTCCTCCAGTACGTCCTCAACCGCGGCCCCTGGAAGCTCAGCGGCGGCGAGGCCACGGTCAACGCCTCCGGCTGGAACGCCGCCGGCGGCTACGGCGTCGTCTGGGTGCCGTCGATGCGGATGGTGGTCAACCTCAGCGACCTCGACAAGTCGAAGTGGATCAACCTCACCGGCGCCTCCGGGCACGCCTACAGCGCCCACTACACCGACCAGACCGACAAATGGGCCGACGGCGAACTGCTCGACTGGTCCTTCTCGGACGACGCGGTCGACGAGAGCACCAGCGACACCCTGGTGCTCAGGCCGTGAGCCGCTGACGGTCGAACGACCCAAAGGGCCCTCCACGCGTGCGTGGAGGGCCCTTTCGCGCGGGAGGCGGCTCAGGACTCCCCGAAGCGGCGCACCCCCGACGGCGTCACCACCGCGTGCACCGGCCGGTCGTGCGGCTCCTCGGGGACGCGCTCGACGACCTCGGAGTCGTACAGCAGCACCACGAGCGAGGGCCGCACCCCCGCGCGTTCCAGACGGGCGAGGACGCGGTCGTACGACCCGCCGCCGCGCCCCAGACGCATCCCGCGCGCGTCGACCGCGAGGCCCGGCAGGAGCACCACGTCGGCGTCGGTCACGGCGTCCGGGCCGAGGCGTTCGCCGCTGGGCTCGAAGAGGGCCATTTTTCCGCCGTGTTGGACGCGGGTGAGGGAGTCCTCCCCGAAGTAGGCGCCCCAGTCGAGGTCGTTGTCGGGCAGAAGGGCAGGCAGCAGGACACGTACGCCCCGCGCGCGCAGCGCCTCGAGCAGCGCGAGGGTGCCGGGTTCACTCCCCACCGAGACGTACGCCGCCACCACGCGCGCGTGCGCGAACTCGGGCAGCTCCAGTGCCCGCCCGGCCAACTCGGTGGCCGATACCCGCACGTCATCCGCCGTCAACCTGCCTCTCACCGCGAGGATCTCTCGTCGCAACACTCGCTTGTCAGGCTCGGCCGGACGTCCGGTGTGACTCATGGGGCGCTCCCGTATCCTTCCCAATGTACTCATATGAGAGCCAAATAACCGGAGCCTCAGATTCCCTACAAAGGCACCGGATAAGGTGGCGGGCATGACTCAGTCCCACCCTCGGATCAGCAAGGCTGTCATCCCCGCAGCGGGTCTCGGCACCCGCTTCCTGCCGGCCACCAAAGCCACTCCCAAGGAGATGCTGCCGGTCGTCGACAAGCCGGCGATCCAGTACGTGGTCGAAGAGGCCGTGTCCGCGGGCCTCGACGACGTCCTCATGATCACGGGCCGCAACAAGCGCCCCCTGGAGGACCACTTCGACCGCAACTACGAGCTGGAATCGGCCCTGCAGAAGAAGGGCGACGCCGGCCGGCTCGCGAAGGTGCAGGAGCCCAGCGACCTGGCCACCATGCACTACGTGCGCCAGGGCGACCCCAGGGGCCTCGGCCACGCCGTCCTGTGCGCGGCCCCCCACGTGGGCCACGAGCCCTTCGCCGTCCTCCTCGGCGACGACCTGATCGACCCGCGCGACCCGCTGCTCAAGCGGATGGTCGAGGTGCAGGAGCAGCACGGCGGCAGCGTCATCGCGCTGATGGAGGTCGCGCCCGAGCAGATCCACCTTTATGGTTGCGCGGCCGTGGACCCCACCGACGACAGCGACGTGGTCAAGGTGCACGACCTCGTCGAGAAGCCGGCCGCGGCCGACGCCCCGTCCAACTACGCCATCATCGGCCGCTATGTGCTCGACCCGCACATCTTCGACATACTGCGCGAGACCGAGCCGGGCCGTGGCGGCGAGATCCAGCTCACCGACGCCCTCCAGCAGCTCTCGCAGGACGAGAAGGTCGGCGGCCCGGTGCACGGCGTCGTCTTCAAGGGCCGCCGCTATGACACCGGTGACCGTGGCGACTACCTGCGTGCCATTGTCAGACTCGCATGCGAACGTGAAGACCTGGGCCCGGACTTCCGGACCTGGCTTCGCAGTTACGTAGCCGAGGAGATGTAGCGAGTTGAGCACCGCCGCGCCCCGCCCCGCCGGCCAGGACCACCTCTGGTCGGTGGACGAACACCTGGAGGACATCCTCGCGACCGTCCGCCCCCTCGAACCCATCGAGCTGCAACTGCTCGACGCCCAGGGCTGCGTCCTGGTCGACGACGTCACGGTGCCGGTCTCCCTGCCGCCGTTCGACAACAGCTCCATGGACGGGTACGCGGTACGGGTCGCGGATGTCGCGGGCGCGAGCGAGGAGTTCCCCGCCGTCCTGGAGGTCGTCGGGGACGTGGCGGCGGGCCAGGCCGACCTGCTCCACGTGGGGCCCGGCCAGGCCGCCCGCATCATGACCGGCGCCCCGCTCCCGCCCGGCGCCGAGACCGTCGTCCCGGTGGAGTGGACCGACGGCGGCCTCGGCGAGGGCCCGGTGACCGGGATGCGGGCCCGCAGCCTCGCTCCCGAGGGTGCCCACGGCCAGGTGCACGTCTACCGCCCGGCCGAGGCACGCGCGCACGTCCGCGCGAAGGGCAGCGACGTGAAGGCCGGCGACCGCGCCCTCGAAGCGGGCACGGTCCTCGGCCCGCCCCAGATCGCCCTCCTCGCCGCGATCGGCCGCGGCACGGTCCGCGTGCGCCCGCGCCCGCGCGTGGTGGTGATGTCGACGGGGAGCGAACTCGTCCAGCCCGACGAGACACTGTCCGGCGGCCAGATCTACGACTCCAACAGCTTCGCCCTCACCGCGGCCGCCCGGGACGCCGGCGCCATCGCCTACCGCGTGGGCGCCGTCGCCGACGACGCCGAGACGCTCCGCTCCACCATCGAGGACCAGCTCGTCCGCGCCGACCTCATGGTCACCACCGGCGGCGTGAGCGTCGGGGCGTACGACGTCGTCAAGGAAGCCCTGTCGCACGTCGCCGACGAGGACGAGGCCGGCAGCGGCATCGACTTCCGCAAGCTCGCCATGCAGCCCGGCAAGCCCCAGGGCTTCGGCTCCATCGGCCCCGACCACACCCCGCTGCTCGCGCTCCCGGGCAACCCGGTGTCGTCGTACGTCTCCTTCGAGATGTTCGTGCGCCCCGCCATCCGCACGCTGATGGGCCTGGAGGACGTCCACCGGCCGAAGGCGACCGCGACCCTGACCGCCGACAAGGCGCTGACCTCGCCCAAGGGGCGCCGGCAGTTTCTGCGCGGGACGTATGCCGACGGCGCGGTGCGCCCGGTGGGCGGTGCCGGATCGCATCTGGTCGCCGCCCTCGCGCACGCGGACGCGCTGATCGTCGTCCCCGAGGACGTGGAGAGTGTCGAGCCCGGCGCCGAGGTCGAGGTGGTCCTGCTCGGCTGAGGGGGCCTGGTTGGCGGTACCGTGTCGCGCACAGCAGGCCCGTGCGCCGCACCGCGGCGGGCCCGGACCGGGAGCGCCACACCAGCATGAGCACGCAGGACCCATCCACCCAGGACCGCCTCACGCACATCGACGACGCGGGCGCGGCCCGCATGGTCGACGTCTCCGAGAAGGACGTGACCGCGCGCACCGCCCGCGCCAGCGGACGCGTCCTCGTCTCGCCCCGCGTGGTCGAGCTGCTGCGCGGCGAGGGGGTTCCCAAGGGCGACGCCCTCGCCACCGCGCGGATCGCCGGGATCATGGGCGCCAAACGCACCCCGGACCTGATCCCGCTCTGTCACCCGTTGTCGGTGTCCGGTGTGAAACTGGAGCTGTCGGTCGCGGACGACGCCGTGGAGATCGTGGCCACCGTGAAGACCACGGACCGCACGGGCGTCGAGATGGAGGCCCTCACCGCGGTCTCCGTCGCCGCGCTCACCGTGATCGACATGGTGAAGGCGGTCGACAAGGGAGCGGTCATCACGGACGTACGGGTCGAGGAGAAGACGGGCGGCAAGTCGGGCGACTGGAGCCGGGCATGACGTATCGCGCTCTTGTGGTCACCGCCTCCAACCGGGCTGCCGCCGGGGTCTACGAGGACAAGGGCGGCCCGCTGATCGCCCAGGGCCTCAAGGGCTTCGGCTTCGACGTCGAGGGACCGCAGGTCGTGCCTGACGGCGACCCGGTCCTCGCCGCCCTGCGCGCGGGGGTCGACGCCGGGTACGACGTCATCGTCACCACCGGCGGCACCGGCATCTCGCCCACCGACCGCACACCGGAGGCGACCCGTGCCGTCCTCGACTTCGAGGTGCCGGGCATTCCCGAGGCGATCAGGGCGTTCGGACGGGAGAAGGTGCCCACGGCGGCGCTGTCCCGGGGGCTCGCCGGAGTCGCCGGGCGCACGCTGATCATCAATCTGCCCGGTTCCAGCGGCGGGGTGAAGGACGGACTGGCCGTCCTGGAACCCCTCCTGATCCACGCCGTCGACCAGATCCGCGGCGGCGACCACCCCAGACCCAGCACTGGGGGTGCGAGCTGAACAGCCCATCCTGGCCCGTCGTGCTGAGGGACGGCGATGTCGTCCTGAGGCCGATAAAGATGCGCGACCAACGGGCCTGGCGCGAGGTCAACCGGCGCAACCGGGACTGGCTGCGGCCCTGGGAGGCGACCATTCCGCCGCCCACGCCCAGCGGGCCGATCGCGCACCGGCCGACCTACCGCCAGATGGTCCGGCATCTGCGGTCCGAGGCGAACTCGGGCCGGATGCTGCCGTTCGTCATCGAATACCAGGGGCGGCTGGTCGGGCAGTTGACGGTCGCCGGGATCACCTGGGGCTCGATGTGCTCGGGGCACGTCGGCTACTGGGTGGACGAGTCGGTCGCGGGCCGCGGGGTGATGCCGACGGCCGTGGCGCTGGTCGTGGACCACTGTTTCCGCAGCGTCGGTCTGCACCGCATCGAGGTCTGCATTCGCCCCGAGAACCGGCCCAGCCGCCGGGTCGTGGAGAAACTCGGATTCCGCGAGGAGGGGCTGCGTCCGCGATATCTCCACATCGACGGAGCCTGGCGGGACCACCTCGTCTTCGCGCTCACGGCGGAGGAGGTCCCCGAAGGGCTGCTCGGCCGCTGGCACCGGGCGCGCTCGCAGAAGACCTCGTCGAACCCGCAGAACACCCCACAGAACACCAGGCAGAACAGCCAGGGGAATCCCGCCTAGCCGGGAAATTGAATAAGTGTTCGAAATTGATCGCCGGATGACCGGCTCAGGGCATTAATTCGCGCCCTCGGTGGGCTGCTGATCGCATCGGTCACAAAAAAAGTTCGAAATATCAGCCAGATCGTGCGACACACCGGCTCAATTGGCGGATGGCCTCACGCAAACCCCTCTACCGTGTGAGGCGTGAGCAGCAGCGGCCTCATCTACGCAGTCATTGTCGGGGCCTGGGCCGCCTACTTGGTGCCGATGTGGCTCCGTAGGCAGGACGAGCTGAACGAGGCCCGTCCGACGGAACGCTTCAGCACAGCCATCCGGTTGCTGTCCGGACGGGCGGGGATGGAGCGCCGATACGCCAAGGACCTGCGCGCGCGCTCCACCGAGGAGGGGGAGCCCAGCGCCGATGACCCGGGCGACGTCACCGAGTCGGTGGACGTCCGGGCCTTCGCCATGCCTCCGACCCGTCCGCAGACAAAGGCGCAGGTCCCGGCACAGGCACCAGGCCGCCCGGAGTCGGCACGCGAGTCCGGGCGGGAGCCCGGGCGGGAACAGACGGGCAAGCCGGCTTCCGACCACGGCTCCCGGCCCGCACCCGAACACGGTTCCCGGCCGACACCCGACCGCGCGGGCGGACCCTCGGCCGAAGCGGGCTCCGGCCCGGCGGCCAAGGCGCGTAAACGGGTGCCCGCCGCCCGGCGAGCACCCTCGGACGAGGCGGCCGCCGCGCGGGCCCGGCGCCTGAAGGTGCTCGCGCGCCGTCGTCGCACCACCGTGATGCTCTTCCTCGCCTTCACCCTCGGCGCGATCGTCGCCGCGGTCGGCGGGCTCGCGTTCCTGTGGGCGCCCGGCGTCCCCGCCGTGCTGCTCAGCGGGTACATCGCGTATCTGCGGGCCCAGGAGCGCCGCCGTTTCGCCTACCAGATGGACCGGCAGCAGGCCGAGGCCGCCGCGCAGCGGCTTCGCGAGCATGCGCGCCAGTCGCGCCGGCGCGGCGCCCCCGACCCCGGGTCCGGCCTCGACGAGCCCGACGAGGGGCCCGAACCAGGCACCGACCCCGGACTGTCCGCCCTCGCCGCCGACCGGCGCGCCCTCGTCGAGCAGACCGATCACGCCGAGTGGGTCGACCAGCAGCGCGAGCGGCAGCGCAGGCCGGGGCGCGGGGACAGCTGGGACCCGGTGCCGGTGCCGCTGCCGACGTATGTGACCGCGCCGGTCGCGCCACGGGCCACCCCCGATGTGGACCTCGGCGCGCCGGACGCCTGGAGCTCGGCACGGTCGAGCACCGTCGGCGGGGACCGGGAGGCGGTCTCCGGCGCCGCGGACGGTTCCGCGCGGGGCGCGGAGCCGGAGGATACGACGCCCGAGGAGGAGAAGGCCGAGGGCGGCGGCCGTAGCGACGCCCGCCGGGCCGCCTCCGCCCGCCGGGCCCGTGAGCGGGGCCGCACGCCGCTGTTCGATCAGTACGAGGACGGCGACCGGCCGCGAGCCGCCAACGAGTAGCGGCCCTCGGCCGGCCAGGGAACGGATTTCCAAGCAGGCCGATCGGGGTGCTAAAGTTTCACTCGTTGCAAGGGCCTGTGGCGCAGTCCGGTAGCGCACCTCGTTCGCATCGAGGGGGCCAGGGGTTCAAATCCCCTCAGGTCCACCGCAACAACTTTCCAGGGAAACCTGGGAGTTGAGAGATCCCGTCCGATCAGTTGATCGGGCGGGATCTTTGCTATGCCCGGGTGTCGGCATCGCGAGGGGGAGCGTGGAGAAGGTCGACGCAGAGTTATCGGCGCGGCCCTCGCCTCCGTGGTCCTCAACCTCTGGGTAGGGGGACGTGTATTGCCGTCACAGGGCCTTGGCGTAACAGAGGCTCAGCTCGTGGAAGCGGTAGTAGCCGAACTTCTCGCACGGCTCGTACCCGCTGGACGTGTACAGCGCCACCGCCTCCGGCTGCTTGGCGCCGGTCTCCAGCACCATGCGCGTGCGGCCCGCGTCCCGTGCGTCCTGCTCCAGCAGGGCCAGGATGCGGCGCGCCAGGCCCTGTCCGCGCATCTGCTCGATGACGTACATCCGCTTCAGCTCGGCGTCCCCGTCCGCGTTGCCCTCGTCGTTCTTGTCCTGGGCGCGCCAGCCGCCGGAGGCGACGGGGGCGCCGAGGGCGTCGTACGCGAGCAGGTAGAGGCCGTTCGGCGGCGAGAAGTCCGTCGCGTCCAGGGGTGTGGCGTCGCCGCCGTCGCCGTAGCGGACGCCGTACTCGGCCTGGACCTGGTCGCTGAGCTTGACGGCGTCGGGGTGGTCGAAGGCGACCCGGCGTAGGTCCATGCCGAATACCGTATATGAGTTCAATTTCACCGGGTTCCAGAATCGGACGCGTTCCAGAGTGCCGGTATCGTGCCCGGGTGCTCACTGTGACCTCTGTGAATGTGAACGGGCTGCGGGCCGCCGCGAAGAAGGGCTTCGTGGAGTGGCTCGCCGGCACCGAAGCCGATGTGCTGTGCCTGCAGGAGGTGCGTGCGGAGCCGCAGCAGCTGCCCGAGCACGTCCGCACCCCCGACGGCTGGCACGTCGTGCACGCGCCCGCCGCCGCCAAGGGCCGCGCCGGCGTCTCCCTCTACACCCGCCGCGAGCCCGACCGCATCCAGGTCGGCTTCGGGTCGAGTGAGTTCGACGACAGCGGGCGCTACGTCGAGGCCGACCTCCCCGGTGTGACGGTCGCCTCCCTCTACCTGCCCTCCGGCGAGGTCGGCACCGAGCGGCAGGACGAGAAGGTCCGCTTCATGGGCGAGTTCCTGGCCTATCTGAAGGACCTGCGCGAGCGCGCCGCCGCCGACGGCCGCGAGGTCGTCGTCTGCGGCGACTGGAACATCGCCCACCAGCAGGCCGACCTCAAGAACTGGCGCGGCAACACCAAGAACTCCGGGTTCCTGCCGGAGGAGCGGGAGTGGCTCGGCGAGGTGTTCGCCCCCACCGCCGGCGGCTACGTCGACGTCGTACGGTCGCTGCACCCCGACGTCGAGGGGCCGTACTCGTGGTGGTCGTACCGCGGGCGGGCCTTCGACAACGACACGGGGTGGCGCATCGACTACCACGTGGCGACGCCGGGGCTGGCGGGCAGGGCGGTCAAGGGGTACGTCGAGCGTGCGGCCACGCATGCCGAGCGGTGGTCGGATCATGCGCCGGTGACGGTGGTCTACGACCGTTAGGGGCGCCGTCGGTCCTGCGGTCCCGCCGTCAGTCCCCGTCGCTCCGCTTCCGCAACCGCCGGTCCAGCGCCAGCGAAAGCTCCGCCTCCACCACGCTCCGGGCCAGCGGGCGAAGTCGCTGGAGGTCGTCCTCGTGGGCGTGGCGCAGCACCAGTTCGGCGAACATCTCCGCCAGGGCGTCCACGTGTTCGCGGACGCGCTTGCCGGCCGTCAGGACCTCGGCGAGGGGGATGCCCTCGCGGACCAGGGCCGAGGAGACGTCCAGGAGGCGGCGGCTGATGTGGACGATCTCGTCGCCGTCGGTGCCGAGGTAGCCGAGGTCCATGGCGGCGGCGAGGTTCTCGGGGGTGACCTCGCCCTCGAAGCGGGCGGCGAGTTCCTCGGGGGTGAGGCGGACCGGCTCCTCCTCGGTGGGGGCGTCGACGCCGAGGAGGTCGGCGACGCCGCGGCCGTGGTCGAGGGCGTCGGCGAGTTCCGCGATGCCGTTGAGGGTGTGGCCGCGTTCCAGCAGGGCCGAGATCGTGCGCAGGCGGGCCAGGTGGTGGTCGTCGTACCAGGCGATGCGGCCCTCGCGGCGGGGTGGCGGGATCAGCTTGCGTTCGCGGTAGAAGCGCAGGGTGCGGACCGTGATGCCGGCCAGGCGGGCGAGCTCCTCCATGCGGTATTCACGCTTCTCGGTCACCTGGGCACCTTAAGGCGTACCGCCGGTACCCGCGCCGGCGGCCGCTGATGTCAACGTCCTCGGTTCGACCCCTACCGGTCGGTACGGTCCTGCTCTACTCTCCCCATTGCGCCAGTGTTCACTGGCATGGTTCCGGTTCCGGGTGAAGCATGGAGGCACAGGCATGGCCGAACGCGAACATGTGCGGGTCGCGGTGGTCGGGTCCGGGTTCGGCGGACTGGGGGCCGCCGTACGGCTGCGGCGCGAGGGCGTCACCGACTTCGTCGTCCTGGAGCGGGCCGACAGCGTCGGCGGCACCTGGCGGGACAACAGCTATCCGGGGTGTGCCTGTGATGTGCCGTCCCATCTCTACTCGTTCTCCTTCGCGCCCAACCCCGACTGGCCGCGCGCCTTCTCCGGGCAGGAGCACATCCGGGCCTATCTGGAGCACGTCACGGACGTCTTCGGGCTGCGGCCGCACATCCGCTTCAACTCGGAGGTGAAGCGGATGACCTGGAACGGCGAGCGGCTGTGCTGGGACATCGAGACCAGTGGCGGGAACCTGGCGGCCGACTTCGTCGTCTCCGCCACCGGGCCGCTGTCCGATCCGAAGATCCCGGACATCCCGGGGCTGGGCTCCTTCCCCGGCCAGGTCTTCCACTCCGCCCGCTGGGACCACGACTACGACCTGCGCGGCAAGCGCGTCGCCATGGTCGGCACCGGCGCCTCCGCCATCCAGATCGTGCCGTCCATCCAGCCCGACGTCGAGCGGCTCACCCTCTTCCAGCGCACCCCGCCCTGGGTCATGCCCCGCGTCGACCGCGCCATCAGCGGCGCCGAACGCTCCCTGCACCGGGCCCTGCCCTTCACCGCGCAGCTGCGCCGCGGCCTGCTGTGGGGCATCCGGGAACTCCAGGTCCAGGCGTTCACCAAGCACCCCGACCAGCTGGGCCTCGTCGAGCAGCTGGCCAAGCGCAACATGGCCCGCGCCATCAAGGACCCCGCGCTGCGCGCCAAGCTGACCCCCGACTACCGCATCGGCTGCAAGCGGATCCTGCTGAGCAGTGCGTACTATCCGGCGCTCGCCCGGCCCAACGTGGATGTGGTGGCCAGCGGTCTGAGCGAGGTCCGCGGCTCGACCGTCGTGGCCGCCGACGGGAGCGAGGCCGAGGTCGACGCGATCGTCTTCGGTACGGGGTTCCATGTCACCGACATGCCCATCGCCGACCGGGTGGTGGGGGCGGACGGGAAGACGCTCGCCGAGGCCTGGAAGGGCGGGATGGAGGCGCTGCGGGGTGCCTCCGCGGCGGGGTTCCCGAACTGGATGACCGTCATCGGGCCCAACACGGGGCTCGGGAACTCCTCGATGATCCTGATGATCGAGTCCCAGCTGAACTACATGGCCGACTTCGTACGGCAGCTCGACGTCCTCGGCGAGCGGGTCGCCCTCGACGCGCGGCCGAGCGCCGTGGACGCCTGGAACCGGCGGGTTCAGGAGCGCATGAAGCGGACCGTGTGGAACACGGGCGGCTGCACGAGCTGGTATCTCGACGCGAACGGCCGTAACACCACCATCTGGCCCGGTACGACGAGCGAGTTCCGGCGGGCCACGCGAAGCGTGGACCTGTCGGAGTACGCCGTGGTCCGAGCCACCGTCAAGGAAAGCGCCGAGGTGACCGCGTGAGCCGTCTCATGCATGTGAAGTCCGGGCCGTACGCCCCGCCCGCCCCCACCCGCGAGCTGACGGCCTCGTCCGCCGACGGCGCCCGGCTGCACATAGAGGTGCACGGCCCCGAGGACGCGCCCGCCGTCGTCCTCGCGCACGGCTGGACCTGCTCGACCGCTTTCTGGGCGGCGCAGATCCGCGAACTGGCCACCGGTCACCGGGTCATCGCCTACGACCAGCGCGGCCACGGACGCAGCCCCGCGAGCCCCGCCTGCAGCGCCGACGCGCTCGCCGACGACCTCGAAGCCGTACTGAAGGCGACCCTCGCGCCCGGCGAGAAGGCCGTGATCGCCGGGCACTCCATGGGCGGCATGACGGTGATGGCCGCCGCCACCCGCCCGGGGTTCCGTGAGCACGCCGCCGCCGTCCTGCTGTGCAGCACCGGCTCCTCGCGGCTGGTCGCCGAGTCGACGGTCGTACCGATGCGGCCTGGACGGCTGCGGACCTGGCTCACCAAGCACATCCTCGGCTCCCGGGCGCCGCTCGGGCCGGTCACGCCGGTCGCCAGGGCGATCCTCAAGTACGCCACGATGGGCCCCGGTTCGGCCCCGCACATGGTCGAGGCCTGCGCGCGGATCGTGCACGCGTGCCCCCGCAAGGTGCGGTACGCCTGGTCGCACGTGCTCGATCTGCTCGACCTCGACCACGGTGTGCGGGAGTTGGCGGTGCCGACCGCGGTGGTCGTCGGCACGGCCGACCGGCTCACCCCGCCGGTGCACGCGCACGCGCTGGCCGCCGCGCTGCCCCAGTGCCTCGGCGTCACCGAACTGCCCGGCCTCGGACACATGACGCCGGTCGAGGCGCCCCAGCTGGTGACCGGGAAGATACGGGAACTTGTCACGACGTACACCCAGAGCACGACGTACACCCAGAGCACGACGCACCCGCAGAGCACGACGCACCCGCAGAGCACGACGCACACGCAGGTGAAGGAGGGCGCATGAGCAGGGTGAGCCTTGAGGGGCAGGTCGCCGTGGTGACGGGGGCCGCGCGTGGCGTCGGTGAGCTGCTCGCCCGCAAGCTCTCCGCGC
Source organism: Streptomyces sp. V4I8 (assembly GCF_041261225.1). Lineage (GTDB taxonomy): Bacteria > Actinomycetota > Actinomycetes > Streptomycetales > Streptomycetaceae > Streptomyces. Next base: position 4,437,962 of record NZ_JBGCCN010000001.1, on the reverse strand, counting down.
GCGGCGCGAAGGTGGCGCTCGTCGGGCTGGAGCCGGACGCCCTGAAGCAGGTCTCCGAACGGCTGCACAGCGACAGTGACCACTGGTACGCCGATGTGACGGACCATGAGGCGATGAGCGTGGTCGCGCGGGAGGTCAAGGAGCGGTTCGGGAAGGTCGACATCGTCGTCGCCAACGCGGGGGTCGCGAGCGGGGGACCGTTCGTCGACTCCGATCCGGAGGCCTGGCGGCGGGTCATCGAGGTCAACCTCATCGGGTCGGCGGTGACCGCGCGGGCGTTTCTGCCCGTGCTGATGGAGAGCCGGGGATATCTGCTGCAGATCGCCTCGCTCGCGGCGATCACTCCGGCGCCGATGATGACGGCGTACTGCGCGTCCAAGTCCGGTGTCGAGGCGTACGCGCACAGTCTGCGGGCCGAAGTCGGTTACAAGGGCGTGCGGGTGGGGGTCGGGTATCTGTCCTGGACCGACACCGACATGGTGCGGGGCGCCGATCAGGACGACGTCATGCGGGAGTTGAGGAAGCGGCTGCCGTGGCCGTCCAACAAGACCTACCCGCTGGGGCCGGCGGTCGACCGGATCGTGGCCGGGATCGAGCGGCGGTCGAGCCATGTGTACGCGCAGTGGTGGCTGCGCGGGATGCAGGGGGTGCGCGGGTATCTGCCGGGGCTCATCGGGACGGTGGGGCAGCGGGAGATGCGGCGGTTCGGTGGGCGGCTGGAGGGGGTGCGGACGGGGTTGGTCGGAGCCGGCGGCGCCGCCGATGAGCAGGCGAGGATTACGCGGCGTAACTGATCGACATGCGTGCGGTTATCGCCCGTGTGAATCTGGTCGAGGCCCCACCGAGGGGCCAATCCCCCCACTCACTACGGGAGTGAACCCACATGGGTATGAAGGACCAGTTCCAGGAGAAGTCCGAGCAGCTTCAGCAGCGTGCGCGTCAGCACGGTCAGCCGGAGCGGGGCCGTCCGGAGCGGCCGCAGGAGCGTGGCCGTCCGGAGCGTCCGGAGCGTCCGCAGCGGGAGGACGAGCGTGAGCGTCCGATGCGTGAGGACGAGGAGCGGTTTGACCAGGACTACGACCGGTAGTCGTTGTCCCTGGCTCAGCTGACGCGAACGTGGGGTGCCCCCTGTTTGGTGGGTGCCCCGCGTTTGCGTTGGTGGTAGGGGGTTCGTTGTCGGGTGCGGGATGGTGGGGGCTGGCCGCGCCCGCGCGGCGGAGCCGCAAATTGATACAGCCCCGCGCCCCTAAGGGAGTTGCCCTGCCCCCACGTTCAAGAGCGCGGCGGCAGTTTTGGCCTCGACCGGTCCGGGACGTGTGCGTAATCCGGGGGCGTTGCCGGGGGGTTGGTCTCCAGTAGCTCCAGGGCCAGTTCCACCGCGTCCGTCAGCTGGGCATGGCGGCCCTCGGCCCAGTCCAGCGGGGTGCGCAAGACCTCGACGTCCGGGGTCACGCCCTTGTTCTCGATGCTCCAGCCGTACGCGTCGAACCAGGCCGCGTTCATCGGGACCGTGATCACCGTGCCGTCGCCCAGGCGGTGGCGGCCGGTCATGCCGACGACTCCGCCCCAGGTGCGCTGGCCGACGACCGGGCCGAGCTTGAGGAGTTTGAAGGCCGCCGTGATCATGTCGCCGTCGGATGACGTCGCCTCGTCGGCCAGGGCGACCACCGGGCCCCTCGGGGCGTTGGACGCGTAGGACACCGGCTGGGCGTTCCTCGTCAGGTCCCAGCCGAGGATCGTGCGGGTCAGTTTCTCCACGACCAGCTCGCTGATGTGACCGCCCGCGTTGCCGCGTACGTCGACGATCAGCGCGGGGCGTGACATCTCCATGCGCAGGTCCCGGTTGAACTGGGCCCACCCCGAGCCGCCCATGTCCGGGATGTGGAGGTAGCCGCAGCGGCCGCCGCTCAACTCCCGTACGACGGCACGGCGTTTGGCGACCCAGTCCTGGTAGCGGAGCGGGCGTTCGTCGATCAGGGGGACCACGGCCACGCGTCGGGCCCGGCCCGCCTCGCCCTCCGCCGGGGTGAAGGTCAGCTCCACCGTCGTCCCGCCGGCCCCGGCGAGCAGCGGGTAGGGGCCGGTGACCGCGTCCACGGGGCGGCCGTCGACGTGGGTGAGCACCGCGCCCTCGCGGATCCCCGTGCCCGCCAGCGGAGAGCGGGCCTTGGAGTCGGACGATTCGCCGGGGAGGATGCGCCTGACCACCCACTCGTCGTCGCGGCGTACGAAGTTGGCGCCCAGCAGGCCCTGCCAGCGCTGGTAGTGCGGGGGGCCCTCGTTGCGGCGGGCGGCCGAGACGTACGCGTGCGAGGTGCCCAGCTCGCCCAGTACCTCGCGGAGCAGGTCGGCGAACTCGTCGGGGGAGGCGACCCGTTCGACCAGGGGGCGGTACTGGGCGAGGACCGCGTCCCAGTCGATGCCGCACATCCCGGGCTCCCAGAAGTACGCCCTGATCAGCCGGCCCGCCTCCTCGTACGCCTGCCTCCACTCGGCCGGCGGGTCGACCTCGTGCAGGATGCGGCGCAGGTCGATCCAGACCGTCGTGTCGCTGTCGCCGGACTCCGAGGCGGGCACCCCGCGCAGGTCGCCCTCGTCGACCAGGACCAGGCGGGACCCGTCGCCGCTCACCGCGAACCAGTCCAGATGGTCGACGAGTTCGGACTTCTTCGCCTTGCTGATATTGAAGTGTTCGAGGGTCGGCCGGCCGGTCGTGTCGTCCGGGTTGGCGAACGTCTCGCCCAGCGCGCCCGAGATCGGCCAGCGCAGCCAGACCAGTCCACCGCCCGCGACCGGGTGCAGCGCCGAGTACTTGGAGGCGCTGACGGGGAAGGGGGTGACCCGGCTCTCCAGGCCCTCCAGTTCGACGGTCGGCGCGCCGCCGTCCCCGCCCTCCTCGTCCTCCACCGGGTCCAGGCCGCCGGCGGCCGGGCGGCCCTCGGGGGTCAGCGCGAAGGGGGAGGGGGTCGCGGAGGAGAGGGGGACCAGGTAGGGGCGGCAGCCCAGCGGGAAGGACAGGTCGCCGGTGTGGACGTCGTACACCGGGTCGAAGCCCCGCCAGGAGAGGAAGGCCAGATAGCGGCCGTCCCGGGTGAACACCGGGTTCTCGTCCTCGAAGCGGCCGTTGGTGACGTCGACGATCAGGCTGTCCCTTATACGCGCCAGCTTGATCTGGCGCAGCGAGCGGCCGATCCCGGGGTGCGACCAGGCCAGCCAGGTGCCGTCCGGGGAGAAGGCCAGGTCCCGGACGGGGCCGTTGACCGACCGGATCAGCTCGGTGACCTCGCCGTTCGAGTCCTCCGTCACGTCCAGGAGGAGCAGCCGTCCGTCGTGCGCGGCGATCGCGAGGCGCTCGCCCTGCGGGTCGGCGACCATCTCCAGGACCCGGCCCAGCTCGCCGGAGGCCGGCCGGCGTGGCTCGCGGTCGCCGGTCGCGCGGGGCAGGTAGGCGATCTCGACGGCGTCCTCGCCCTCGGCGTCCGTCACATACGCGACCTGGCCGGACGAACCGAGCATCTCCGGGAGCCGGACGCGTACGCCGGGGGTGTCGGTGATCGTGCGGGCCGGGCCGTCCCGGTGGGTGAGCCAGTAGAGGCTGCCGCGGACGACCACGGCACTCGCGCGGCCCGTCTCGTCGACGGAGATGCCGTCGATGTGCTGGGCGGCCGGCACCTGGTACCTGCGGCGGCCGGCGGCCGGACCGCTCATGCGTACGTCCAGGCGGCGCGGCTCGGAGCCCGCGGCGAGGTCGTCCACGATCCACAGGTCGCCCGCGCACTGGTACACCACCCGGGTGCCGTCACTCGACGCGTGCCGGGCGTAGAAGGCGTCGTGGTCGGTGTGGCGGCGCAGGCCGGAGCCGTCGTAGGCGCACGAGTAGAGGTTGCCGACGCCCTCGTGGTCGGAGAGAAAGGCGATCCGGCCGCCGACGAACATGGGGGAGTCGAGGTGGCCGCCGATGTCCGCGAGCAGGCGTTCGCCGTGCAGCCACAGGCGGCCCATGGCGCCGCCCCGGTAGCGCTTCCAGGAGGCGGGTTCGTGCGGTGGGGTGCCGGTCAGGAGCAGGCTCTTGCGCTCGCCGTCGAGGTCGGCGACCTGGATGTCGGAGCACGGGCCCCAGGGGAGCTTGCTGCCGGGGTCGCCGTCGGGGCGGACCTTGTAGGCCCAGGTGAAGTGGGAGAAGGGCTCGCCGTGGGAGGCCACGGCGAGGATCACGCCCTCGGGGGTCCAGCCGCACACCCGGGTGTCCGCCGAGCCCCAGTGGGTGAGTTGGCTGCTCGGGCCGCCGTCCACCGCGACCAGGTGGATCTCGGGGACCAGACTGCGCCAGCTCGTGTACGCCAAGTGGCGGCCGTCGGGCGAGAACCGGGGGTGGCCGATCTTGGTGCGGTCCACGGTGAGCCGCCAGGCGCGGCCCCGGCCGTCGAGGGGGGCCAGCCACAGGTCGTCCTCGGCCACGAAGCACAACAGATCGTCATGGAGATGCGGCAGACGCAGATAGCTCACCTCCCCATGTTTTTCCTGTGGGCGGGCCCGGGCAACTCGTGACACAAGGGGAGCCGTGGACCACGGGTGACCCATGACACGAACGAAACCGTTTCGTTTCGCTGTGGGGTGCGCTACATTTCTTGTGTACGAAACAGTGTCGTTCGGAGCGGGAAGGCGGAGAGACACATGACTGAGATCGCGACGGCGCGTCGCAGTCGGATCACTCCCGAGCGCGAGGCCGAGTTGTACGGGGCCGTGCTCGACCTGCTCCGGGAAGTCGGCTACGACGCCCTCACCATGGACGCCGTGGCGGCCCGCACCCGGTCCAGCAAGGCCACCCTCTACCGCCAGTGGGGCGGCAAGGCCGAGCTGGTGGCGAAGGCGGTGCGGCACAGCAAGCCGGGCGGCTTCGGCCTCGAAGAGATCGACACCGGATCGCTCCGCGGCGATCTGCACGCCCTCACCCTGCGCTCGGACGACTGCGAGATGGAGCAGAACTCCGCGCTGATGCGGGGTCTGGCCATGGCGGTCCACGGCAATCCGGACCTGCTGAAGGCCTTCCGCGAGCATCTCGTCGAACCGGAGATCGCGGAATTCCGTCGCATCGTGCGGCGGGCGGTCGAGCGGGGCGAGGTCTCCGCGGACAACCCGGCGGCCGGGTTCATGATGCACATGATGCTCGGCGCGTTCGTCGCCCGCACGCTGCTCGACGAGCAGCCGCCCACCCAGGCGTTCCTCCTTTCGTACATCGACGCCGTGGTCCTCCCCGCCCTCGGCGCGCCCGTCAGCTGACGAGTCCCCGCAGCTGACGAGCCCCCTCCCCAGTAAGACCCAGCAAGCCCTCCACCTGACGTAACCGCTCACGTCGTCGGGCTGATCACCCCTGCCCAGAAGTAACCCACGACCTGACCGGGAGACGCCCTCGTGGCCACGTTCCTCTACAAACTCGGCCGGCTCGCCTTCCGGCGACGGCACTTCGTCGCCCTGATATGGGTCGCGCTGCTGACGCTCGCGGGCGTCGGCGCGGCCAGCGCTCCCAGCGCCGGATCCACCTCCTTCTCCATTCCGGGCACGGAAGCGCAGAAGGCTTTCGACCTGCTCGAACAACGTTTCCCCGGCAGCAGCGCGGACGGCGGTACCGCCCGGGTCGTCTTCAAGGCGCCGGAGGGGGAGAAGATGACGGACGCCGCCAACAAGGCGACCGTCGAGAAGACCGTGAAGGAGCTGTCCGACGGCTCCGAGGTCGTCTCCGTCGCCGACCCCTACCAGGCGCACGCCGTCAGCAAGAACGGCACGATCGCCTACGCCTCCGTGCGGTACGAGGTCCCCGGCATGGAACTGAAGGACGCCAGCAGGGACGCGCTGGAGGACGCCGGGCAGCAGGCGCGGGACGCCGGGCTGACCGTGGAGATCGGCGGTGACGCGCTCCAGACGACGCCCGAGGCCGCCGCCTCCGAGGTCATCGGTCTCGCCGTCGCCGCGGTCGTTCTCGTCATCACCTTCGGCTCGCTGGTCGCGGCCGGACTGCCGCTGCTCACCGCCCTCATCGGCGTCGGCATCGGTGTCTCGGTGATCACCGCGCTGGCCAACGCACTGGACCTGGGTTCCACCACCTCCACCCTGGCCATGATGATCGGCCTCGCGGTCGGCATCGACTACGCGCTCTTCATCGTCTCCCGCTACCGCGCCGAACTGGCCGAGGGCCGCGACCGCGAGGAGGCGGTCGGCCGGGCCACCGGCACGGCGGGCTCCGCGGTGGTCTTCGCCGGTCTCACCGTGGTGATCGCCCTGGCCGGCCTGGCCGTCGTCGACGTTCCGATGCTCACGAAGATGGGCCTCGCGGCCGCGGGCACGGTCGTGATCGCGGTGCTGATCGCGCTGACCATGGTCCCCGCGCTGCTCGGCTACGCGGGCCGCAAGGTGAAGCCGGCAGGCGAGAAGGGCAAGCTCCTCGGGGGCCGCAAGAAGTCCGCCGCGGACAAGGCGGCTTCGGGCAACGCGGCTCCGGCCAAGCCGAACATGGGCACGCGCTGGGCCAGCTTCGTCGTACGCCGTCCCGTGGCCGTCCTCCTCCTCGGCGTAGTCGGTCTCGGTGCCGCGGCCCTCCCGGCGACCTCCCTCGAACTGGGCCTGCCGGACGACGGTTCGCAGCCGACCTCGACCACGCAGCGCCGGGCCTACGACCTGCTCTCGGAGGGCTTCGGCCCCGGCTTCAACGGCCCGCTCATGGTCGTCGTCGACGCCAAGGCGAGCGATGCCCCCAAGAACGTCGTCAACGACGTCACCAGCGAGATCAAGGGCCTCAAGGACGTCGTGACGGTGACCCCGGCGACGTACAACAAGGCGGGCGACACGGCGACGATCACCGTGATCCCCGACTCCAAGCCCTCGTCGGGCTCGACCGAGGACCTGGTGCACTCCATTCGTGAGGCCGGCGCGGAGATCAAGTCCGACACGGACGCGAGCGTGCTGGTCACCGGCACGACGGCGATGAACATCGACTTCTCGCAGAAGCTGAACGACGCGCTGGTGCCGTATCTGATCCTGGTGGTCGGTCTCGCCTTCCTGCTCCTGATCCTGGTGTTCCGCTCGATCCTGGTCCCGCTGAAGGCGGCCCTCGGCTTCCTCCTGTCGGTGCTCGCGGCGCTCGGCGCGGTCGTCGCTGTCTTCCAGTGGGGCTGGCTCGCGAGCCTCTTCGGGGTCGAGGAGACCGGTCCGGTCATGTCGATGATGCCGATCTTCATGGTCGGCGTGGTCTTCGGCCTGGCCATGGACTACGAGGTGTTCCTGGTGACCCGGATGCGCGAGGCGTACGTCCACGGCGAGAAGCCGAGCCAGGCCGTGGTGACCGGGTTCCGGCACAGCGCCCGGGTGGTGGTGGCCGCCGCGCTGATCATGATCGCGGTGTTCGCCGGCTTCATCGGCGCCAGCGAGTCGATGGTCAAGATGATCGGCTTCGGACTCGCCATCGCCGTCCTCTTCGACGCCTTCGTCGTCCGCATGGCGATCGTCCCGGCGGTGCTCGCCCTGCTCGGCAAGAAGGCCTGGTGGCTGCCGAAGTGGCTGGACCGCGCCCTGCCGAACGTCGACGTCGAGGGCGAGAGCCTGCGCACGGAGGCCGAGACGGGGAAGGACACGGACGCCGACGAGGACCGTGCGCTGGCGCGCGTCTGACCGGCCGCCGTTGAAGTACGACCATTGAGGTGGACCAGCCGGTGAGGGCTCCGTGGGGACGGGGTGCCCTCACCGGCTTCCGCGTACCTTCAGCTCGGCCCAGACCGTCTTGCGCGGATACGGCCCCGGCGCCGCACCCCACCGGTCGGCCAGCGCCTCCACCAGGAGCAGGCCCCGGCCGGACTCGGCGTCCGGGGCGGTCGGTGTGCGCCGGGGCAGGAGGTCGCCGCGCGTGTCCGTCACCTCGACGCGGAGGGTGTCGCCCACGACGTAGAGCGTCAGGCGGAAGTCCCGGCCCGAGACGCGGCCGTGGGTGGCCGCGTTGTTGGCCAGTTCGGCCACGATGTGCTCCGCCGAGTCGAACGGTAGCCCCCAGCTGCGGAGTTGCTCCCTCGCGAGGAGGCGGGCGAGGCGGGCGCCCCGGGGCGTGGGGGACAGGAGCACGCTGAAGTTGCGGATGGTGTGGGTGAGTTCGTTTTCAGGGGCAGCCATCTCTCGGTTCATGTCACTCAGAGTGGCGTGATCGGCTTCCCTGGGTGAGTGATCGCTCCTGTGCGTAGCGGGACTGTCCCGACTTTGTCTCGTGCTGTCTCGGCTGTCTCGGGGGTTGTACGGGTACGAGTGCGCGTCGGAGGTGGGTGACTGTGAACGACCAGGTGGACGAGGCCGGTTGGGATGTCGAGCCGGGGGACGAGATCGAGCCGGTGGTCCAGGCGGTGGGGCATTTGCTCAAGGTCTGCCGGGAGGCCGCGGGGATGAGGGCGGCCGAGTTCGGGGAGATCATGGGCTACGGCGAGGACATGATCCGCAAGATGGAGCGGGGGCAGCGGATTCCCCGACCGGAGTTCCTGGACAGGGCGGACGACGTGCTGAGGGCGCAGGGGCACCTCAAGGCGTTCAAGTGGCAGATGGAGCAGGCCCGGTATCCGAAGAAGGTGCGGAAGCTGAAGGAGATGGAGGAGCGGGCGGTTGAGATGATGCTGTACAGCAACCACAACATCCATGGCCTGTTGCAGACGCCGGAGTACGCACGGACGCTGTACGAGATGAGGCAGCCCGCGCTCTCGCCGGACGTGGTGGAGCGGGAAGCCGCCGCGCGCATGGCCCGTAAGTCGGTCTTCGACCGGGACCCCGCCCCGACGCTCGGTTTCGTCCAGGAACAAGTGACGCTGGAACGCCCGTACGGTGGGAAGATGGTGTTGCGCCGACAGCTCGAACACCTCCTGGAGGTATCGCAGTTGCGGAACGTCACCGTCCAGGTCATGCCGACCGACCGTGAGGAGCACGCTGGAGCGGCGGGCCAGATCGAAGTGCTGAAGTTTGGTGACGGCACGGCGATCGGACGTTCCGACGGCGCGTTCAACGGCCGCCCGGTCTCAAGCCCCAGGGATCTTCGTATCCTTGAACTCCGCTATGGCATGATCCGGGCGCAGGCTCTCACGCCGAGGGAGTCACAGGCCTTCATCGAGCAAGTGCTGGGGAGACTATGAGCGCCACCGAACTCCACTGGTTCAAGAGCAGCTACAGCAGCAGCAACGAACCCGGCGACTGCGTCGAAGTGGCGCTGGACTGGTTCAAGAGCAGCTACAGCAGCAATCCTGAACCCGGCGACTGCGTCGAGGTCGCCACCACCCCCGCCACCATCCACATCCGCGACTCCAAGACCCCCGAGGCCCCCCACCTCACCGTCGCCCCGGGCGCCTGGAATTCATTCGTGGGCCACGTATCCGACCGCTAGCCTGCGGTGCATGACCCGTTTCACCGATGCCCTGCGTGAGCTAGGGCTGACCGACCTCGACGCCCGGATCCGCCACTTCCCGGAGGGCGCCCGTACTGCCGCCGAGGCAGCCGCCGCGATCGGGTGTGAGCTCAGTCAGATCTGCAAGTCGCTGATCTTCGCGGCCGACGGCGTGCCCGTGCTGGTGCTGATGGACGGCGCCTCCCGCGTCGACGTGGAGCTGGTCCGCAAGGAACTCGGCGCCCAGAAGGTCACGCGGGCCAAGGCGGACGTCGTACGGGAGACCACCGGGTACGCCATCGGCGGCGTGCCGCCCTTCGGGCACCGTACGAAGACGCGCGTGCTCGCCGACCGTTCGCTGCTCGGTCACGAGCTCGTCTGGGCCGCCGCCGGGAACCCGCACGCCGTCTTCCCCATGGCGCCCAAGGACCTCGTCACCCACGCCGGCGCCACCGTGGTGGACGTGCGCGAGCAGACGCGGACTTCGTGACCCCGCTGGTCACCGCCGCCGTCCTGCTCGCGGCCGTCACACACGCCAGTTGGAACGCCGTCGCCCACAAGATCACCGACAAGCTGGTGGGGTTCACGCTCATCACGGGCGGCGGGGTGCTGATCGGCCTGGCGCTCATCCCCTTCGCGGCGTTCCCGGCGGCGGAGGCCTGGCCGTATCTCCTCGCCTCGGCCCTCGTCCACATCGTCTACTTCGCGCTGCTCATGAAGTCGTTCCGGCTGGGCGACTTCGGGCAGGCCTACCCCATCGCGCGCGGCACCGCGCCGCTCGTCGTCGCCGTGGCCGCCGCCTTCGTCGCCCACGAGGTGCCCGACGGGTGGGCCGCCGCCGGGATCGCCGTGTCCTGTGCGGGACTCACGGGCGTCGCCCTGTGGGGTCTGCGGGGGAACCCGCCCAACTGGGCCGCGATCGGCGCGGCGTTGGCGACCGGGCTGAGCATCGCGGCGTACACCGTGCTGGACGGGCTGGGAGTGCGGGCCTCCGGGTCGTCCCTCGGGTATATCGCCTGGCTGATGGCGGTGCAGGGGCTCGCCGTACCTGCGTACGCCGGGTGGCGCTGGCGCCGGGAGACGGTCACGGTGCTGCGGCCGTTCGCCGGGGTGGGACTGCTGGGTGCCGCACTGTCCTTCGCCGCGTACGCACTGGTCCTGTGGGCGCAGACGAAGGCCGAACTGGCGCCGATCGCCGCCCTGCGGGAGTCCTCGATCATCGTGGGCGCCGCGATCGGCGCCGTGTTCTTCAAGGAGCGCTTCGGGGCGCCGCGCGTCCTGGCGGCGGGACTGCTGGTCATAGGGATCGGGCTGATGCTGCACGCGGGCTGAGGCGGCAGCACCTGGAGGTGCGGCCAGGCGGCCGGCGATCGCCGGCCGCCTGGGACCACTGGGAGCGACAGCCCGTCAGAAGGCGGTGTTGTTGCAGCCCATCGTCGAGCCGAGGTGCGTGCTCTGGGCGCCCGCGTCGCCTTCGCCGTTGACCCCGCTGCCGAGGAGGCCGTTGAGGATGCCGACCACGCCGAGGATGTCGAGGTTCAGGTCGTGCGACTTGCAGGTGGTGCTCTGCTGGACCTTGACGTCGTTGCCTCGGGGGCCTTGGTCCGCCTGCGCGGTGCCCGCGCCCACGAGCCCGACGGTGGTGAGGGCGGCGACCAGGACCGCGGCCTTGCGAAGCTTGTGCATGTCATCTCCGGTGGAGTGAGGTGGATGCGATGCGTGAAGGAGCGACTCCTTACGATTAAGGGAGATTAAGTAGGAAATGCCCCAAATCATCCTGTGGCGCGCCGAGTTTTGGCGATCTTCCGCCGGGATGATGCTGCCCGCGGGCGACCGGACGCCTGAACCGAACGTCTGAACAGGCCGACTGAAGTCGTGCGCTATCCGCGCCCCGTGACGCCCGACAGGTCGTGCGCCGTCACGCTGTTGCGGTCGGTGACCGAGCGGCCCAGGGCATGGTGGGGCCACAGTCCCGCGGCCACCCGTCGACTGCGCTCGCTCCACTGACGGGCCGCCAGGTCACCGGCCTTGTAGTGGTTGAGGGCGTAACCGCCGGAGTGGATGCGCAACAGGGTGAAGCCGCCGGGGTACTCCTTGGCGGCGGCGACCTCCTGCTGGGTGACGTGCGGGGCCCGCGACAGCACGGTGCGTTTGTTGCGGTGGGTGTGCCCCGCGTGGTGGAGGAAGACGCCGGGCGCGGACGCGTAGGCGTCGACGACGGCACGGGCCTGGCGGCGGTCCAGCTGCTGGCCGCGGGTCACTGGGAAGACCGAGTCCCGCACGGTCAGCGGATGGTGGCCGAAGACGAGCGTCGGCTGGTCCGGGGCCTCCCTCAACCTCGCCCGGAACCACGCCAGTTGCTCGGGCCCGAGCCCGCCCGCGTCGGCGCCGTTGCCGGTCTTGACGTAGGTGTCGAGACCGATGATCCGCAGCCCGTCGAGGTCACGGGCGAAGTACCCCGGCCCGCCCTCGGCGGCTGGGAACGCGGTGTGGAAGCTGGCGTTGTCCCGGGAGCGGTCGTGGTTGCCGCGTACGACGAAGTAGTCCCGGCCGTGCGCGCCGAATCCGTCCAGGATCCGCCGGGCCTCGCCGAGGTCGTGCGCCGCCCCGCCCGCCGAGATGTCGCCCCCGGCCAGCAGTACGTCCGCCCCGCGCCGTCGGGCCTCCTCGACCAGGGCGCGGCTCATGAGCTCCGGATACGGCGCCCGCCCCGGCTGCTGCGGCACCCCGCGCAACAGGGGAAAGCCGCCGACGAGGCCCGCGGTCGTCTCGCCGAGATGCAGGTCGTTGCAGAGCGCGACCGACAGCAGGTGCCGGCCGGGCGGCGGCTCGGGGGTGGTGAAGGAGTACGGCCCGCCGCTCGCACCGAAGCCGAACGTCGACGTGCCCACCGCGTTGCCGCGCACGAGATGCAGCGGGGTGGGCGTCGCGGCCGTGCCCCGGGAGCGGGCCTGGTAGTAGTACGTCTGCCCCGGCTCCAGGCCGGTGAGTTCGACCTGGTGATGGGCGGTCGGCCGGTCCTCGGACGCCGTGCGGTTGAGCCGGGAGGGGTGGGTGCCGTAGACGACCTCGCCCTCGGTGAGCGCGGGGAGGGGGTGGCCCAGGCCGTCGTCGGTGCCGGGGATCCCGGTGTACCAGGTGATGACGGCGCTGTCCTCGGTGAGGGTGACGAGTTCGAGGCTGACCGCGAGCAGGTCGTCGGGGTGGTGGGAGCGGGCCCGCTGCATGGCGGCGGACGCCGACCGCAGCAGGGCGGGGGCGAGGCGGGCACCTGAGCGCAGCACCTCGCAGGGGCCGGGGAAGGCCGACAGTGCCGCGAGGGCGGGGAGGTGGGCGGAGAAGCAGCAGCGCATGTCCTCGATGTGGCCCGGTGCGGTGAACGGGGGAGGTGACGGTGGCGGCGGGGCCAGGTCCGGCGCGCGACATCTCTGTGGAACATCTCAGTGGAACGCGACATCTCCATGGAAGCAGGGCGAAGCCGGTCACCGAAGGGAGTGTGCCGAGTCTCACTGATCCCGGGTTGCGGACTTTGCGCCTCTGACTGGTGGGCGGCGGCCTCCGAGGCGCACCCTGGAAGCAGAACTTCCGGAGGTGATCGTCATGATGCACACCACAGTGGGATGGCATGTCGAGCTGGAGTTCCAGGAGGACGAGACGCACACCCGGGCGGTCGCGATGGTGCGCCTCCCCGACGGCACCGAGGTACGCGCCCAGGGGCACGCCTCACGGCACCACACGGACGCGAATCAGCCACGTGTCGGTGAGGAGATCGCCGGGGCTCGGGCGTTGAACGAATTGGCGATGCAGATGCTGACGAAGGCGCACAGCGAGATCGACCAGGCGTCGGGGCGTACGTCGCATCCGATTCACGTCTGAGGGTGCCCCGACAGGTCGTACAGCGGCTGCGGCGCAGCCTCGCGCCCATAGGCGCCGAGCCGTTTACGTCAGCGCTGCCCGCACCGCCCGGATCAAGCCCTGCGCCCTCGGGTCCGCCGTCACCGTCTTGCGGAAGCCGTTTGTCACGTAGCCGAACGCGATTCCCGACTCGGGGTCGGCGAAGCCGAGGGCGCCGCCGCGGCCGGGGTGGCCGAAGGAGCCCAGGCCGAGCAACGGGGACGCGGTGCCGTGGAGCATGTAGCCGAGGCCGAAACGGGTGTTGACGACCAGGACGCGGTCCGGGCCCGCCGACTCCTCGGCACGGGCCAGTTCCACCGTCGCCGGGTCGAGGAGCCGTACGCCGTCGACCTCGCCGATCAGCGCCGCGTAGAAGCGCGCCAGACCGTCGGCCGTCGCGATGCCGTTCGTCGCGGGGAGGGCGGCGGCAAGGTAGGCGGGATCGTTCTGGTCGGGGAACGGGGTGATCGCGGCGAACGCGCGGCGAGTGAGGGAGCCCGGGTCGTCATACGCCTCGGTGACCGACCGCTTCGGGCGGGAGCGCAGTCCACCGGCCGGTTCGGGACCGTCGACGCGACCGGTACGGCCCACCCGTGCCGTCTCCGACTCCGGCAGCCCCAGCCACAGGTCCAGGCCCAGCGGACCGGCGACCTCCGCGGCGAGCCACTCGCCGGCCCGGCGTCCCGTCACCCGCCGCACCAGTTCGTCCAGCAGCCAGCCGTACGTCAGCGCGTGATAGCCGTGGTCGGTGCCCGGCTCCCACGCGGGCGCCTGGGCTGCCACCGCCTCGGGGCCGCGACCCGGGTCCAGTGCCTCCTCGGGCGTGAGCGGACGATCGAGCACCGGGAGCCCGGCACGGTGGTTCAGCACCTGCCGGACCAGCAGCCGCTCCTTGCCGTGCGCCTTGAACTCCGGCCAGTACGCGGCCAACGGCGCGTCCAGGTCCAGCTCTCCCCGCTGCTGGAGGATGAGGGGCACGGCGGCGGCGACGCCCTTGGTCGCCGAGCGCACGACCTGCGCGGTGCCGTGCTGCCAGGGCTGCGTGCCGTCGACGTCCTTCGTACCGGCCCACAGGTCGACGACCTTGCGCCCGTCCCGGTACACGGCGACGGCGGCACCCCGCTCGCCGAGCGCGGCGAAGTTCCGGGCGAACGCCTCCCTGACCGGCTCGAAGCCCTCGGCCACTGTGCCGTTCACGTCCACGTCCGTCTCCTCGTCCTGCCTTGTGTGGGTGCCCTTCTACCCAAGCAGGATCGTGACGTCGATGTTCCCCCGGGTCGCGTTGGAGTACGGGCACACCTCGTGCGCCGCGTCCACCAGCTTGGCCGCGAGGTCCGCGTCCAGCACCGGCAGGGAGACGCTGAGGGCGACCGCGAGGCCGTAGCCGCGGTGCTTGTTGGGGCCGATGCCGACCTTCGCGGCGACCGTGGAGCCGGTGAGGTCGTAGCCCTCGCGGCTGCCGACCAGGATCAGCGCGTTGTGGAAGCAGGAGCTGTAGCCGGCGGCGAACAGCTGCTCGGGGTTGGTGCCGTTGCCGTCCCCGCCCAGCTCCGGCGGCATCGCGACCTTGAGCTCGATCTGGCCGTCCTGGCTGGTGACATAGCCGTCCCGGCCGCCGTGCGCGGTCGCCTCGGCGACGTACGTGATCTTCGTCGGACGGGTGTCGACCGCGGTGCCCTCGTCGTTCATGGTTGGCCCTCCCCCAGGCTGTGTCGACGTGCGGCTCCGCCGCGTGGCGTGCACAAGTGCATCGTGCACAAGGTACTGGCCGGTATGGGCCTGCTGTTACCAGGGGGTAGTAACCGTCGGTAAGCCGAGATCAGCGGTAAGCCGCGATCAGCGGTTGCGGTCGGCGGCCGCCGTCGCCTTCGCCGCCAGCTGCCACAGCTCCTTGCGCAGCCGCTCCACCTCCGGGCCGCCGAGCCCGGTCTCCGCCAGCAGCGTGCCCGGTACGCACTCCGCGCGCTCCCGCAGCCCTTCGCCCCGCGCGGTGACCGCGACGAGCACCGACCGCTCGTCACGCGCCGACCGCTCCCGCCGTACCAGCCCGGCCGCCTCCAGCCGCTTCAGCAGCGGGGAGACGGTCCCGTAGTCGAGCCGAAGGGCTGCCGCCAGTTCCTTCACCGTCGTCTCACCGCGCTCCCAGAGGAACAGCAGGACGAGGTACTGCGGGTAGGTGAGGCCGAGTTCGTCGAGGAGCGGGCGGTAGGCGGCCGTCACGGCGCGCTGAGCGGCGTACAGCGCGAAGCACAGTTGCTCGTCGAGCAACAGCGAGCCCTGGGTCTCCTCGTTCGTCACGCGCCCATTGTCACGGACCGCGGATCGAAGCCGAACGGCAGCTCCAGCCGATGGGCGCGCATCAGCTCCTCGTCGGACAGCAGCTCCGCCGTCCTGCCGTCCGCCGCGATCACGCCCTCGCTGAGGACGAGGGAGCGCGGGCACAGCTCCAGGGCGTACGGCAGGTCGTGCGTGACCATGAGGACGGTGACGTCCAACGAGCGCAGGATGTCGGCCAGTTCGCGGCGGGAGGCGGGGTCGAGGTTGGAGGAGGGCTCGTCCAGGACGAGGATCTCCGGCTCCATCGCCAGGACGGTCGCCACCGCGACCCGGCGCCGCTGGCCGAAGGACAGGTGGTGCGGCGGACGGTCCTTGAACTCCGCCATGCCGACCCGCTCCAGCGCCCGGTCGACCCGCTCCTCCAGCTCCGGACCCTTCAGCCCGGCCGCCGCAGGACCGAAGGCGACGTCCTCGCGGACCGTCGGCATGAACAGCTGGTCGTCCGGGTCCTGGAAGACGATCCCGACCCGGCGCCTGATCTCGGCCATGTGCTGCCTGCCGACGGGCAGCCCGGCGACGTGCACGCTGCCCGTGCCGCCGGTCAGGATGCCGTTGAGGTGCAGCACGAGGGTCGTCTTGCCGGCGCCGTTCGGCCCGAGCAACGCGACCCGCTCGCCGCGCGCGATGGAGAAGTCCACGCCGAACAGGGCCTGGTGGCCGTCGGGGTAGGCGAAGGCGAGGCCGGAGACCTCCAGGGAAGCAGTACTCACAGGGCCCATCCCAACACGCAGACGACAAGGGCGGCGAAGGGCAGCGCGAGGGCGTACGACCACTGCGCCCGGGACGCGGTCACCTCGTCGATCACCGGCATCGAACCGGCGTAGCCGCGGCTGATCATGGCCAGATGCACCCGCTCGCCGCGCTCGTAGGAGCGGATGAACAGCGCGCCCGCCGACTTCGCGAGGACGCCCCAGTGCCGCACGCCCTTCGCCTCGAAGCCGCGCGACTCACGGGCGATGCGCATCCGCCGCATCTCGTCCGTGATGACATCGCCGTAGCGGATCATGAAGGACGCGATCTGCACGAGGAGGGGCGGCAGCTTCAACCGCTGGAGGCCGAGGAGCAGTTCACGCAGCTCGGTCGTGGAGGCGAGGAGTACGGAGGCGGCGACGCCGAGGGTGCCCTTCGCCAGCACGTTCCAGGCGCCCCACAGTCCGCTGACGCTCAGCGACATGCCCAGCGCCTCGACCCGCTTGCCCTCGGCCACGAACGGCATCAGCACGGCGAACGCGACGAACGGCACCTCGATCAGCAGCCGCTTGAGCAGAAACCCGGCGGGCACGCGGGCGGCGTACGCGACGAGCGCGAGCAGCACGGCATACAGGCCGAACGCCCACATCGCCTCCCGCGGTGTCGACACCACGACCACCACGAACGCGAAGACCGCGGCGAGCTTGGTGTGCGGCGGCAGGCCGTGCACGGGCGAGTGCCCGTGCCGGTAGAGCCTGTGCGCGTGCCCGGCGCCCATGGTCAGACGCTCGTGCTCGAAGGCGACACGTCGGCCGCCTCGTCCGTGCGACGCCGGCGCACCGCCCAGAAGATGCCGGTGCCCGCGACGACGGTCGCGCCGACGCCGATCACCCCCGCGAGGCCGCCGGACAGACGGGCGTTGTCGATGGCCTCGACGCCGTAGTCGGCGAGCGGGGAGTCGGCGTTCGCGTGCTCCTCGGCGGACCCGGCGAACCCCTTGTCCTCGGCGACCTTCTCCAGGCCGTCGGGGCTGGCGGAGGCGTAGAAGCTGACGAACCCGGCGAGGACGAGGGAGGTGACCAGACCGCCGATCCACAGCGTGCGGCGCGAGGTCCGGGCCGCGACCGGCTGCGCGGCCCCGGGCGCCGGGGCGTCGACGAGCTCCCCGCCGACCCGCAGCTTCAGCGGCTGCCGCAGGTCACGTGCGCCGTACACGAGGTCCGGGCGTACGGCGACGACGGCGCCGATGGTCAGCGCGGTGATCGCGGCCTCGCCGATGCCGATCAGCAGGTGGACGCCGACCATGGCGGTGGCGACCTTGCCGATCGGGACGTCGGTGGTGCCGCCGATCCAGAACAGGAGCGTGAACGCGAGGGCCGCGGCCGGCACCGACACGATCGCGGCGACGAAGGAGGCGGCGGTGATCGAGCGCCGGGTCTTCGGCAGGACCTTCACCAGGCCGCGGAAGACGACGTAGGCGACGACGACGCCGACGATCGCCATGTTGGTGATGTTCACGCCGAGCGCGGTCAGACCGCCGTCCGCGAAGAGGATGCCCTGCATCAGCAGGACGACGGAGATGCACAACGCGCCGGTATAGGGGCCGACGAGGATCGCGGCGAGGGCGCCGCCCAGGAGATGTCCGCTGGTCCCGGCCGCGACCGGGAAGTTGAGCATCTGCACCGCGAAGATGAACGCCGCCACCAGACCGGCCAGCGGCGCCGTCCGCTCGTCGAGCTCACGGCGCGCGCCGCGCAGGCTCACGGCGACCGCGGCCGCGGCGACCACTCCGGTCACGGCGGAGGTCGGGGCGTCTATGAATCCGTCAGGTACATGCACCGTTCGATGATAGTGGCTTAATGCGAACGGCTTGCAAGAGCGAGAGCCTTGTGTATCGCCCACGTGTATCGCACATGTGATATACCCCCGCCCCGACGGGCGCTTCCCGGAAGATATGCGACATTGGAGGGGGAGCGAAGGCACAGCTTCCGCACAGGTCACGCAGTGTGAGAGGGCCGTCCGATGTCTGTAGTCGAACAGTACGCCCGAGCCCACATCGTCACGGACGCGGACCTCCTGTCGGAGGAACAGGACGCCGTTCCGGTCGTCCTGCGCTATGACCCCGACATCGATCCGCGCGCGGTGCGTGTCCGGCTGCCCGGACGCGAAACCCACGAGTGGACGTTCTCACGCGCCCTGCTGGAACAGGGCCTGCGTGCCCCTGCGGGGAGCGGAGAGATACGGGTGTGGCCGTGCGGCCGGGTGCAGGCCGTGGTGGAGTTCCACTCCGCGCAGGGTGTCTCGGTGGTGCAGTTCGAGTCGAAGGCGCTGATGAGGTTTCTGCGGCGGACGTATCTGGCCGCCGCGCCCGTCGAGCGCGAGGCTCAGCTGAGACGCTGAGTTCCGCCCCGCGACTCGGCCGCCCGACTCTCAGCCGCCCAGCTTCAGCAGCTCCGCCACGATCGGTCCCGCCGTGTCGCCGCCGTGGCCGCCCGCCTGGACCACGCCCGCTGCCGCCAGGTCGTTGCGGTAGGCGGTGAACCAGCCGTTCGGCTTCTTCTGGCCGTCGACCTCCGCCGAGCCGGTCTTCGCGCCGACGTCGCCGGTGACCCCGGACATCGCCTCGGCCGCCGTGCCGTAGGCCGCCGTGTAGGCCATCAGCTCGCGCACCTGGGAGAGCGCGGACGCGGACAGGGAGCGGGAGGCGGTGGCGAGGGTGCGGTTGTCGACCGTCGGAGCCACCAGGTAGGGCTGCTTGAAGGTGCCCGTCTTGATCGTCGCCGAGACCGACGCCATGTTCAGCGGGTTCATCCGCACACCGCCCTGGCCGATGAGCGAGGCCGCCATCTGGGCCTGCGACTGGACCGGGACGGAGCCGTCGAAGGTCGGGATGCCGACGGACCAGTTGTTCAGCGACAGGCCGAAGACCTGCTGGGCCTCCTGGGTCAGGCTGTCGTTGTCCAGCTCGGGGGCCTGGCTGATGAAGGCCGTGTTGCAGGAGCGGGCGAAGCTCGCCTTGAAGGTGCCGCCCTTGATCTCGAACTTGTCGTCGTTCTGGAACTTCCAGCCGCCGTACGTGAAGTACTTGGGGCAGGGGTGCTGCTTGTCCGCCGACGCGAGGCCCTTCTCGATCAGCAGCGACGAGGTGATGACCTTCATCGTGGAGCCGGGGGCGAGGGAGCCCTGGAAGGCGGTGTTGAAGCCGTGCGAGGAGTTCGCCACGGCCAGGATCTCGCCGGTCGAGGGACGCAGGACGACCACCGACGCCCTGGACTTCGCGGCCACCTGCTTCTCCGCGGCGGCCTGCAGCGCCGGGCTCAGCGTCGTCTTCACCGTGCCCGGGGTGCCCTCGCTCAGCTCCAGCAGGGTCTTGTCGGACAGTTCGGCCTTCTGGGACTCCTTGCCCCGGACCACCTGGAGCTCGACGCCCGCCTTGCCGCCGGCCTTCTCGCCGTACTTCTCGCGCAGCCCGTCGAGGACGGAGCCCAGCGACGGGTACTCCTCCGCCGTCAGCTCGCCGCCGTCCCGGTCCAGGGCCTTGACCGGCGGGGTGCCGGACTCGCCGGTGACGAGGGTGTCGCCGTCCTTCAGGTCGGGGTGGACGATCGCGGAGTGCCACTCGACGAGCGGCTTGCCGTCCTCGGCCCGCCGCACGACCGTCAGCGAACTTTCGTACCCCAGCGGCTTGGTGGTGCCCTTGTACGAGACCGTGCCCTTCACGGAGAAGGGGACCTTGTCGCCGGTGCGGGTGCCGGCGGTGAGGGTGACGTCCTTGATGTGGGCGTCCTTGGTGTAGCCGGTCAGCAGGGTCCTGGCGGCGGGAGTGTCGTCCGTGGCGGCGGCCGCCTCGGTCACCTCGCCCTGCTGCCAGGCGGTGAGGAACCGGCGGGCCGCGGCCGTGACCTCGGTCGCCGACAGGGGGCCGGTCTTGACGTCCTTCCCCTTGTCGTCGGCGCTCGCCGACGTCGACTGCGCACGGCTGTCGGCGACGGCCCCGCCGCCGAACAGCGCGTAGGCGCCGAACCCGGCGCCGCCGACGACCACGGCGATCATCCCGCCGAGCACTGCGGGGTTGGTCTTCCGTCGCTCAGCGACGCGCCCTCTGTTGCCCACTGCTTTCCGTTCCCTCGCGTATTCCAGGGCCCCCCGCCCCGCCGACCTCACGCATACCAACGACGAGGACCACCCTAGAGTCCCGTGCCGCGGGGGATGAGTTCAGCCGGACGCTCGTAGCACGGCTGCGACAATCGGCCCCGCCGCGTCGCTGCCGTGGCCGCCCTGCTGGGCCATGGCCGCGGCCGCCACATCATCGCGGAACCCGGTGAACCAGCTGTCGGAGGTGGCCTCTCCGTCGACCTCGGCGGAGCCGGTCTTGGCGCCGATGTCACCGCTGAGCCCGGACATCACCCGCACGGCGGTGCCCTGGGCCGAGGTCGCGGTCAGCCGCATCATCTGCTTCAGCTGGGCGGCGGTGCCGGCCCGCAGCCCGTCGGCGGTGGCGAACGGCCGCTCGTCGAGGTCGCGCGCGACCAGATACGGCTGCCGGAACGTACCCGTGATGGCGGTGGCCGTCACCGACGCCATGTTCAGCGGGTTCATCTGGACCTGGCCCTGGCCGATGGCGTTGGCCGCGCGGTCCGGGCCGGTGGAGGCGGGGACGCTGCCGTCGACGGAGCTGATGCCGGTCTTCCAGTCGCGGCCGAGCCCGAACCGCTCCTCGGCCTCCTGAGTCAGCGAGGCGTCCGTGAGCGGGTCCTCGTCGACGAGCTTGATGAAAGCCGTGTTGCAGGAGCGCATGAAGCCGGCCGCGAGGGTGGCGTTCGCGCTCTCGTCCGGCTTCATGCCGGTGAGGTTCTTGAAGGTCTGGCTCTGCCAGGTCGCCGTGGCCGGGCAGGGCGCCGGACCGTTCATCGAGGTCACGCCGTTGTCGATCAGCATGGCGGCGGTGATGATCTTCATCGTGGAGCCGGGCGGGACGCGTCCCTCGAAGGCCGCGTTGAAGGCGTCGTCACGGTGGTTGGCCACGGCCAGCACCTCGCCGGTGCTCGGCTTGACGGCCACCACCGAGGACTGGTCGTACTGCTTGACCGCCTTCTCGGCCGCCGCCTGCACGCTCGCGCTGAGCGTCGTCTCCAGCCTGCCGGGCTTGCCCTTCGCGAGGGTCAGCAGCGAGGTGTCCGGCGACTCGTCGGCGTGCCGGATCGCCAGCTCGATACCGGGGGAGCCGCCCGCCTTGCTGCCGTATCGGTCGCGCAGGGTGTCCAGGACCGGGCCGAGGGAGGGGTACTTCTCCTTCGTCAGCACGGTGCCGTTCCGGTCGACGGCCTCGATGGGCGGAGCCGCCGCCTCGCCGGTGACGAGGCGGTCGTCCTTCTGCAACTGCGGGTGGATCACGGTCGGTTGCCAGTCGACCAGGGCCCGCCCGGTGGTGAGGCCGCGCACCACCTTGAGCTCGCTCTTGTAGGTCAGCGGCTTGGACTTGCCGTCGTAGGTGACCTTCGCGCTCACGCTGAAGGGCACGTCGGCGCCGGTCGCCTTGCCGGGCGTGATCTTCACGCCGGTGATGTGGGCGCCCTCGCTGAAGGACCTCAGCATCGGCGCGGCGGCCGCGTCGTTGTTCGTGTACGCCGCCGCCTGAGCCGCCTCCCCCTTCTCCCAGGCCGCGAAGAACTTCGCCGTGGTCTCCTCGACCTCGTCGGCACTCGGCGGCCCGGACCGCACCGGCGCCGGCCCGCTCGCACCGGTCGCCCCACCGCCGTTCAGCGCCGACATGATGTTGTACGCGCCGTATCCGGCACCGCCCACCATCACGGCGAACACCCCGCCTATGACGGCGGCCTTGACCCCCTTGGACATGGTCCCCTCCCCCGTTTTCGTCCACCGCACTGTAAGTGGCGTGGGGGATAACTGGGGGAGCTGTTTTCTTTTGTTGTCCGAATGAGTGACCGATTCTTGGCCGAACGAACGACACGTTGGCCTTTGTCAAGCCCCGAAATGCAGTGCCGTGACGTGGATCGACGGGCGGGGCGCAATGGAGGCAGGGGGTGCCACGGCGGTGTGGCACCCGGTGAGCCAAGGAGTGAGCGAGATGCTGAGCAGCCCTGAGCGGCCCTGGATATGGCGGATATGGCGGGCGTTGCCGGCGGTCTTGCGCCGACGCGTCGCAACACGGGCCTCGCTGCTCTGGCTGCTCGCCACCGCTGCCTTGTTCGTGACGTGTCTCGCCTCGTTCCTGGTGTGGGTCGCGGACGACCGTTCCGCCACCCTTGCGCCGGCCAGCGGCAATCATGAGAGCGCGCGGCCCGGTGATCCCGCGGAGGAAGAGTCGAACGACGAGGCGCCCCCGGAGGATGACACCACGACCGGGGAGGCCCCGGAGGATGACACCACGACTGGGGAGGCCCCGGAGGATGACACCACGACCGACGAGGCCCCGGAGGAAGAGTCGGCGTCTGAGGAGCGCACGCCGGCCCCGCCGAGTGTCCTGCCGATCGTGGTCTCCGGGGTGTCCGGCGTCGGTGGGCTGCTGAGTGGTGTCGCGGCGATGATCACTGTGCGGCAAGCCGCTGCGCAGCAGGCTCCGGGATGCACGCACGGGGGGCGGCTCCCGGAGCACCGGCAGCTCGATCGAGATGGTGCCTGCCGACGCGGCTAGACCCAGGTGTCCAGCCACATCCGCGACCGCCACTGGTCTATCGGGATCGCCGTCCCCGTGTAGATCGGCCAGAAGTAGATGAAGTTCCAGGCGATCAGCAGGACCAGCACGCCCGCGCCCGTGGCCCCGGCCACCCGGCGGGTGTCGGTGGAGCCGGGTGGGCCGATGATCGCGCCCAGGAGCATGGCGACGGCGAGGCAGAGGAACGGCAGGAAGACGACGGCGTAGAAGAAGAAGATGGTGCGTTCCTGGTAGAGGAACCAGGGGAGGTAGCCGGCCGCGACACCGCAGGCGATGGCCCCGGCCCGCCAGTCGCGGCGGAAGGCCCAGCGCCACAGGACGTACAGGACCGCGAAGGCGGCCACCCACCACAGCAGCGGGGTCCCGATCGCCAGCACCTCGCGCGCGCACTTCTCGCCCGCGTCGACGGGGCAGCCGTCCTTGCCGGGCGCGGGGGACTCGTAGAAGTACGAAACCGGGCGGCCGACGACGATCCAGCTCCACGGGTTGGACTGGTAGGTGTGCGGGGACGACAGGCCGACGTGGAACTCGTACACCTGATGCTCGTAGTGCCACAGGCTCAGCCACCAGTCGGGGAACAGCCACGACCAGCTGCTGCCGCGGCCGTCGGCGCTCGCCCAGTCGCGGTAGTAGCCGCCGCTGCCGTCCGTCGGGGAGAGGATCCAGCCGGTCCACGAGGCGATGTAGGTGAAGATCGCCACCGGCACGGTCGCCAGGAAGGCGAGGCCCAGGTCGTGCTTGAGGACCGCCGTGTAGGGGTGGCGGGCACCGGCGACCTTGCGGGCGCCGACGTCCCAGAGGACCGTCATCAGGCCGAACGCGACCAGGAAGTACAGGCCGTTCCACTTGGTGCCGATGGCCAGGCCCAGCATCAGACCGGCCGTCCAGCGCCAGGGGCGCCACCCCAGACGCAGGGTCTCGGCGAGGTCCGCGTCGGGGCGGACCCGCCCGTCGGGGTCGGCCGGCAGCGCGGCGGCGAGTCTCGCGCGTGCCCGGTCCCGGTCGAGGACGAGACAGCCGAACGCCGCCAGCACGAAGAACATCAGCACCCCGTCGAGCAGCGAGGTGCGCGCCATCACGAAGGCCAGCCCGTCCACCGCCATCAGCGTGCCCGCGAGGCAGCCGAGGAAGGTCGAGCGGAAGATGCGGCGGCCGATGCGGCACAGCATCAGGACGGCCAGCGTCCCCAGCAGCGCGGTCATGAACCGCCAGCCGAACGGGTTGAACCCGAACATCAGCTCGCCCAGCCCGATGACGTACTTGCCGACCGGCGGGTGGACGACGTACGCCGCGTCCGTCGGGATCTTGACCTGGTCGCCGAGCCTGAGGACCAGGTCGTTGGCGTTCTTGTCCCAGTTGACCTCGAAACCGCGGTGGACGAGCGCCCAGGCGTCCTTGGCGTAGTACGTCTCGTCGAATATCACCGCCTTCGGGCTGCCCAGGTTCCAGAACCGCAGGACCCCGGCGAGCAGCGTCACCAGCAGCGGACCGCCCCAGCCCGACCAGCGCGCGATCCGCTCGGCGAGCGGCCGCGAGAGGCCGAGGAACTGCCACATCCGCGGGCTGGGCTGGACATACGGTGGCACGAGCCGGTCGCGGACGTCGCTTCTGGGCGTCGCCGTGTAGCCGAATCGGCGCAGCCGCTGCTGCCACGACGGTCGCTGCTCGTGGGTCGCCTGGCCCTGCCGGGTGTCCGTGGAGGACGCGGTACTGGTCACCGCGCCATCGTAGGGAACACGTCTGTGACAGTCGCGTGGATGCGCCCTGCGAGGATGGAAACGTGACAGGAACCCTTGTTTTGGCAGGCACCCCCATCGGCGACGTCAAGGACGCCCCGCCCCGGCTGGTCGAGGAGCTCACCGGTGCGGATGTGATCGCCGCCGAGGACACCCGCCGGCTCAAGCGCCTCACCCAGGCGCTGGACGTGCAGCCGACGGGGCGGGTCGTGTCGTACTTCGAGGGGAACGAGGCCGCGCGGACACCCGAGCTGGTCGAGGCGCTGCTGGCGGGCTCGCGGGTGCTGCTGGTGACGGACGCCGGGATGCCGTCGGTGTCCGATCCCGGGTACCGGCTGGTCGCGGCCGCGGTGGAGAAGGACGTCAAGGTCACCGCGGTGCCGGGGCCGTCCGCGGTGCTGACCGCGCTCGCCCTGTCCGGGCTGCCCGTCGACCGGTTCTGCTTCGAGGGCTTCCTGCCGCGGAAGGCGGGGGAGCGGCTGTCGCGGCTCAGGGAGGTGGACCGGGAGCGGCGGACGCTCGTCTACTTCGAGGCCCCGCACCGGCTCGACGACACCCTCGCCGCGATGGCCGAGGTCTTCGGCGCCGAGCGGCGGGCCGCCGTGTGCCGGGAGCTGACCAAGACGTACGAGGAGGTCAGGCGCGGCGGGCTGGGGGAGCTCGCGGCCTGGGCGGCCGAGGGGGTGCGCGGGGAGATCACCGTGGTCGTCGAGGGGGCGCCGGAGAAGGGGGCCGAGGAGGTCGACGCAGCCGAGCTGGTGCGGCGGGTTCGCGTGCGCGAAGAGGCGGGGGAGCGGCGCAAGGAGGCCATCGCGGCGGTGGCGGCGGACGCCGGAGTGCCGAAGCGCGAGGTCTTCGACGCCGTGGTGGCGGCGAAGAACGCGGGGGCGTGAAACGCCGTGTGAGCAGGGCGTATATCGCATGAGCGTGCGCCCCATGCGGGGGTAAAGGGACCCGGGCCTTTCGGCAAGGAACGTCCAAGTCGCCCCCAACACTGGACAGATGACGTGCGTTCGCTCCTGCGGAGGAGTCCACTGGGTCGTGGGACGCAACCCGTCCCACCAGCGGACCACAGGAGCTGGCATGAGTGAGATCGCACAGCCGACCACGGGCCTTCGCAGCGCCGCGACCGCCGTCGTCCACGAGTCGTATTCGTTCGCCTGCATGCGCTGCGGGCATGGCTGGGAGCAGTCGTACGAGATAGAGCACCACATAGACGGTGACGGCCACGAGTTCGTCATGTACGTGGCGGACGGTCAGGTGGTTCCCTCCCCGCTGAGCCGCCCCACATGTCAGAACTGCGACGGCCAAATCGTACGGATCATGCGCCCCGGCCAGGTGTCCTCGGTGCAGAACTCCCTGCACCGCCCGCGCCCGATCCCGGGCCAGTCGACGGCGGAGCCGGGGTCGGACCCGGAGTCGCCGACCGCCGAGCCGCACCACCACTGGCATCTGTCCGATCTCCTGCACGTCTTCCACCGCAAGGCGAGCTGAGCCGAGCGCCGGCCGAGAAGGCCGCCCCGTTCGAAGGCATGCTCCTTTCGTAGGATCGGGGCATGCCTTCGAACGCCGCCGACAAGCACGCCGCCCCGCCGCTCCCGGAACCGCTCCGGGTGCCGGTCGCCGACTCGCACACCCACCTCGACATGCAGTCCGGCACGGTGGAGGAGGGTCTGGCCAAGGCGGCGTCGGTCGGGGTGACCACGGTCGTGCAGGTGGGCTGCGACGTACGCGGCTCCCAGTGGGCGGCCGAGACGGCGGCGCGGTACGACGCCGTGCACGCGACCGTCGCCCTGCACCCGAACGAGGCGCCGCGCATCGTGCACGGGGACCCCGACGGCTGGTCACGGCAGGGGGCCCGGGAGCCGGGCGGGGCGCGGGCACTCGACGAGGCGCTCGCCGAGATCGACCGGCTGGCCGCGCTGGAGCAGGTCCGGGGCGTCGGCGAGACCGGCCTCGACTACTTCCGCACCGGGCCGGAGGGCAAGGAGGCACAGGAGGCGTCCTTCCGCGCCCACATCGAGATCGCCAAGCGGCACGGCAAGGCCCTGGTGATCCACGACCGGGACGCCCACGCGGACGTGTTGCGCATCCTGAAGGAGGAGGGCGCGCCCGAGCGGACCGTCTTCCACTGTTACTCCGGGGACGCGGAGATGGCGGAGGTGTGTGCCGGCGCCGGCTACTACATGTCCTTCGCCGGCAACGTCACCTTCAAGAACGCCGGGAATCTGCGGGACGCGGTGGCGGTGGCCCCGCTGGAGCTGCTCCTCGTGGAGACCGACGCGCCCTTCCTCACGCCGGTGCCGTACCGCGGACGGCCCAACGCCCCTTATCTCATTCCGATCACGGTGCGCGCCATGGCCGCCGTGCGGGGCATCGACGAGGACGCGCTGGCGACGGCCCTCGGGACGAACACGGCACATGCCTTCGGCTACTGACGGATAACCGCCGCATAACGCTCGTAGGGGTCCCGTCGGATTCGTCGCGACTGTACGTAGCCGCGTCGCTTTGGAGAGTAATCACCGCTCCGCTAGGTTCTGGGGGCCCGAAACGGACCCATCCGCTGGAGCGTGTCGTCGTGAGCAACGCGCAGTTCGAGACGTATGGCCCGCGCCCGGCCCACGTGCCCCCGGGATACGGCGGCTTCGACCCGCACAGCGCTCAGGCGCTGGCGTACGGGGTGCCGACGGCGTACCAGACGCGGACGGACACCTACGCACCCGCATACGAGGGGCCCGGCGGGGACGACGGCTACGGGGGCTACGAGGGATACGGGGGGCGCGACGCCTACGGCCCGCACGACGACACGTACCAGCCCGCATATGAGGCGTCCGAGACGGCGTACGAGCCTGTTCCGCGCCCCCGCAGCGGCCGTCGCGCCGCGCACCGGCGCAGGGCGCGGCTCACCGAGCGGGGGGAGGGGCCCATGCGCCGCCTCGTCCCGCAGGCGCTGGTCGTCGCGTTCCTCGCGGGCGGGACGAGCGCCTTCGTCGCCAAGGACAAGGCGATCGAGCTGAGCGTCGACGGCAAGCCGCGCACCCTGCACACCTTCGCGGACGACGTGACCGAACTCCTGGAGGAGGAGGGCGTCGAGGTGGGCGCGCACGACGTCGTGGCGCCCGCTCCCGACGACGCGCTCACCAGCGGTGACAAGGTGGCGGTGCGCTACGGACGCCCCGTGCGGCTCACCCTCGACGGCCGGCGGCGCGAAGTATGGACGACGGAACGCACGGTGGAGGCGGCGCTCCGGCAGATCGGGGTGCGTGCGGAGGGGGCGTATGTCTCGACGTCGCGCTCCCGGCGCATCGGGCGTGCGGGGCTCGCGCTGGATGTGCGTACCGAGCGCGCCGTGACGATCATGGCGGACGGCCGGGCGCGCACCATCCGCACGAACGCCGCGACCGTGGGCGAGGTCGTGGAGCAGGCCGGCATCACACTGCGCGGCCAGGACACCACCTCCGTCCCGCTGGACAGCTTCCCGCGCGACGGACAAACGGTCACGGTCCTGCGGATCACCGGCCGGAAGGAGATCCACGACGAGGCGATCCAGTTCGCCGTGCAGCGGATCGAGGATCCCTCGGTGTTCAAGGGCACGGAGGTCGTCGAGCGGGCGGGGCAGCTGGGGCTGCGGCGGATCACGTACTCACTGCGCACGGTCAACGGCGTCAAGCAGAAGCCGCGGCGCCTCAGGTCCGAGGTGGTGCGCGAGCCGCAGACACAGGTCGTGAAGGTCGGGACCAAACCGCTGCCGACGTCCGTGCGCGCCGCGGGGGGCCTGAACTGGCAGGGCCTCGCGGCATGCGAGTCCGGGGGGCGGCCGGACGCGGTGGACTCGTCGGGGACGTACGGCGGGCTGTACCAGTTCGACACCCAGACCTGGCGCAACCTCGGCGGGAAGGGGCGCCCGCAGGACGCGCCGGCCGGGGAACAGACGATGCGGGCGAAGAAGCTCTACGTGCGCCAGGGGGCGAGTCCCTGGCCGCACTGCGGGGAGCGGTTGCACGGTTGAGGGCCGGCCACGGGCGGACGATCGCGCCCGGTGGCGCCCCGTACCCTTGTCGGGTGAGCAGCCCCACCCCCGACGCCCTCCTGGGCCCCGCCGACGTCCGTGAACTCGCGGCCGCCCTCGGCGTGCGTCCCACCAAGCAGCGCGGCCAGAACTTCGTGATCGACGCGAACACGGTCCGCCGTATCGTCCGCACCGCGGAGGTCCGCCCCGACGACGTGGTGGTGGAGGTCGGCCCGGGACTCGGCTCCCTCACACTCGCCCTGCTGGAGGTGGCCGACCGCGTCACCGCCGTCGAGATCGACGACGTCCTGGCCGCCGCGCTTCCCGCGACCATCGCGGCCCGTATGCCGGAGCGCGCCGACCGGTTCGCGCTGGTGCACTCCGACGCGATGCAGGTCGCCGCACTCCCGGGCCCGCCGCCCACGGCCCTCGTCGCCAACCTGCCCTACAACGTCGCCGTCCCCGTCCTCCTCCACATGCTCGAAACCTTCCCGAGCATCGAACGCACCCTCGTCATGGTGCAGTCGGAGGTCGCCGACCGGCTGGCCGCCCCGCCCGGCTCCAAGGTGTACGGCGTGCCGTCCGTGAAGGCCAACTGGTACGCCGACGTCAAGCGGGCCGGTGCCATCGGGCGCACCGTCTTCTGGCCCGCCCCGAACGTCGACAGCGGACTGGTCTCCCTGACCCGGCGCACCGAGCCGCTCAAGACCACCGCCTCCCGGCGCGAGGTCTTCGCCGTCATCGACGCGGCCTTCGCCCAGCGCCGCAAGACGCTGCGCGCCGCACTCGCCGGATGGGCGGGTTCGGCGGCTGCCGCCGAGGCGGCCCTCGTCGCGGCCGGCGTCTCGCCGCAGGCACGCGGCGAGGCCCTGACGGTCGAGGAGTTCGCGCGCATCGCCGAGCACAAGGAGTCCGAGTAAGTGAGCGCGAGCGTCGCCGTCCGCGTCCCCGCCAAGGTCAACGTCCAGCTCGCGGTGGGCGCCGCCCGTCCCGACGGGTTCCATGACCTGGCCAATGTCTTTCTCGCCGTGGGCCTGTACGACGAGGTCACGGTGACCCCGGCCGACGAACTGCGCGTGACGTGCGAGGGGCCGGACGCCGGCCAGGTGCCGCTCGACCGTACGAACCTGGCGGCGCGGGCGGCGATCGCCCTCGCCGAGCGCCATGGCATCGACCCGGCCGTGCACCTCCACATCGCCAAGGACATCCCGGTCGCCGGCGGCATGGCCGGCGGCAGCGCGGACGGCGCGGGCGCGCTCCTCGCCTGCGACGCGCTGTGGGGCACGCACGCCTCCCGCGAGGAACTCCTCGACATCTGCGCCGAGTTGGGCAGCGACGTGCCGTTCAGCCTGGTCGGCGGCGCGGCCCTCGGCACCGGGCGGGGCGAGCGGCTCCGTACGCTCGACGTGGGCGGCGACTTCCACTGGGTCTTCGCCATGGCCGACCGGGGCCTGTCCACCCCCGCCGTCTTCCGTGAGTTCGACCGGCTCGGCGAGGGCACCGGCATCCCCGAGCCCGTCGCCTCCCAGCCGCTGCTCGACGCCCTCGCGAAGGGCGACCCGGACGCGCTCGCCGCCGCCGTCTCCAACGACCTCCAGCCCGCCGCGCTCTCCCTCTTCCCGGAACTCGCCGACACCCTCGCCGCCGGCCGCGCCGCCGGTGCGCTCACCGCCCTGGTCTCCGGCTCGGGCCCGACGACGGCGTTTCTCGCCCGCGACCCCGAGTCGGCGGCGGAGGTGGCCGAGACCCTGCGGTCGTCCGGCACCTGTCGCGCGGTCCGCACGGCGTCCGGGCCCGCGCCGGGCGCCACGGTCGTGCGGGTCAGCGGAGCGTGACGCCCTACTCACAAGTACGGGTTCTTTGCCCGATCTTCACACGAAGGTACTGCCAACGCAGTACGTGTGAGGCGGTTGGGGCGGCTAGGGTCATTTGACGTTTCAAGCGTCGCCACCCGTCAGCGGCCCCCCGGCTGACCTCCGTGTGCCCGGCGCTTCCCCGTCAAGTGCACTTCTGGAAGGGGACACTTCCGTGTCCGAATCCCCCACCCCCGCCCAGCCGTCTCACCGTAGAAAGCGCTCCCTGTCCCGCCGCGGCATGATCGCCGTGGGCGGCGCGGTGGCCGCCGGAGCCGCGGTCACGCCCATGGTGTTCGCGGCCACCGACTCCGGCGAGACGGACAACTCCGCGTCCGGCTCCGGTGATTCCGGTACGACGCCGGAGAAGTTCCCCGCCACCCGGACCGAGGCCGCCACCGGCACCGGCGCGGCCACCACCGCCTTCGCTGCCTCCTATGTCGGGGTGCGCTGGTCCGGCGCCGAGGAGGGCGCCGCCATCCGGCTCGCGGACGGTGGCTGGCAGAACCTGACGAGCGGCTGCGCGACGGTCGAGAACGGCGGCACCGCCCTGGTCGCGGCCGGCAACGCCACCGCGTACGAGGTGAAGGCCCCCAGCGGCATCGACGGCGTGCACTCGCTGGCGATCGACACCACCGACGGCCCGAACCGCACCGTCCAGGTGCCGAGCGAGCCCACCCGGGTGCGTGGCGTCGGCTACCTCTCGCGCGCGGCCTGGGGCGCCGACGAGTCCAAGCGGTTCAAGGCGGACGGCTCGGTCAACTCGCCGGAGACGTACTACCCGTTCCAGATCATCACGGTCCACCACACCGCGACGCCGAACGACGACCCCGACCCGGCCGCGACGGTACGCGCGATCTACGAGTACCACGCGATCACCAACGACTGGGGCGACATCGGCTACCACTTCCTCATCGACGAGGCCGGCGCCGTCTACGAGGGCCGCTACTCCGGCGACGACGGCATCCCCGCCTTCAACCCCGACGGCGACCTCGTCACCGGCTTCCACTCCGTGGGCTACAACTCCGGCGCCCTCGGCATCGCCCTGATCGGCAACCTCGACCAGCAGGCCCCCACGGACGCGGCCAAGGCCTCCCTGATCCGCCTGATCAAGGTCATAGCCCGGTTCAAGGGCCTGGACCCGCAGGCCCAGGTCACGTACACCAACCCGGTCAACGGCACGAAGAAGGACACCCACACCGTCGGCGGCCACCGCGACTACTTCGCCACCGAGTGCCCCGGCCAGGTCATGTACGACCTCCTCGCCGAGGTCCGTGCGGCGGCCGCCCGCCGCTGACGTCGAGCACGCCGACGCACCCCGGGGACGACAGGGGATCCCCGGGGCGCACCCGTGTCCGGGAATCCCTGCGGACGGGGCTGTCGGTCGGCGCGACTACCCTGGAGGGTCGATCGTCCCCCTGGGCAGGAGAGAAATGGCCGTCAATCTGGTCAATGTCGAGAACGTCAGCAAGGTGTACGGCACCCGTGCCCTGCTCGACGGTGTGTCGCTCGGCGTCTCCGAGGGGGACCGCATCGGCGTCGTCGGGCGCAACGGCGACGGCAAGACGACCCTGATCCGCATGCTCGCCAAGCTGGAGGAGGCCGACACCGGCCGGGTCACGCACTCCGGCGGGCTCCGGCTCGGCGTGCTCACCCAGCACGACTCGCTCGACCCCGAGGCGACCGTCCGGCACGAGGTCATCCGGGACATGGCCGACCACGAGTGGGCCGGCAACGCCAAGGTCAGGGACGTGCTGACCGGGCTCTTCGGCGGTCTCGACCTGCCCGGGTTCCCGCAGGGCCTCGACACCGTCATCGGCCCGCTGTCCGGTGGCGAACGGCGGCGGATCGCGCTCGCCAAGCTCCTCATCGAGGAGCAGGACCTGATCGTCCTCGACGAGCCCACCAACCACCTCGACGTCGAGGGCATCGCCTGGCTCGCCCAGCACCTGCGCGAGCGGCGCTCGGGGCTCGTGTGCGTCACCCACGACCGCTGGTTCCTCGACCAGGTCTGCACGCGCATGTGGGACGTGCAGCGCGGTGACGTCTACGAGTACGAGGGCGGCTACTCGGACTACGTCTTCGCCCGCGCCGAGCGCGAGCGCATCGCCGCCACCGAGGAGGTCAAGCGGCAGAACCTCGTCCGCAAGGAGCTGGCCTGGCTGCGGCGCGGCGCCCCCGCGCGGACGTCCAAGCCGCGCTTCCGGGTCGAGGCCGCCAACGAGCTCATCGCCGACGTGCCGCCGCCCCGGGACAGCAGCGAGCTGATGAAGTTCGCCTCGTCCCGGCTCGGGAAGACCGTCTTCGACCTGGAGGACATCACCGTCCAGGCCGGGCCCAAGGTGCTGCTCAAGCATGTGACCTGGCAGCTCGGCCCCGGCGACCGGATCGGTCTCGTCGGGGTCAACGGAGCCGGCAAGACGTCCCTGCTGCGGGCGATGGCCGAGGCGGCCCGGACGGAGGGCGAGACGCAGCCGGCCGGCGGGCGGATCGCCGTCGGAAAGACCGTCAAGCTCGCCTACCTCTCCCAGGAGGTCGACGAACTCGACCCGAACTGGCGGGTGCTGGAAGCCGTCCAGGCGGTCCGCGAGCGCGTCGACCTGGGCAAGGGGCGCGAGATGACCGCCGGTCAGCTGTGCGAGACGTTCGGGTTCGGCAAGGAGAAGCAGTGGACGCCGGTCGGGGACCTCTCGGGTGGTGAGCGGCGCCGGCTCCAGATCCTCCGGCTCCTGATGGACGAGCCCAACGTCCTCTTCCTCGACGAGCCCACCAACGACCTCGACATCGAGACCCTCACCCAGCTGGAGGACGTCCTCGACGGCTGGCCCGGCTCGATGATCGTCATCTCCCACGACCGGTTCTTCATCGAGCGCACCACGGACCGGGTGTTCGCCCTGCTCGGCGACGCCACCCTGCGGATGCTGCCGCGCGGCATCGACGAGTACCTGGAGCGCCGCCACCGGATGGAGGCCCAGGTCGCCGCCTCCGCGGCGGCGTCCGCTCCGGCCGCGCAGAAGGTCGTACCGGAGAAGAGCGCCGCGGATGTGCGTGCCGCGAAGAAGGAGTTGCAGAAGATCGAGCGGCAGCTCGACAAGCTCTCCGAGAAGGAGACCAAGCTGCACGCGCAGATCGCCGAGAACGCCACCGACTTCGGCAAGGTCGCCGAACTCGACGCGGAACTGCGCGACTTGGCCGGCCAGCGGGACGAGCTGGAGCTGCGCTGGCTGGAACTTGCGGAGGACGCGTAGGGGCTCCGCTGGTTGAGCCGATTTGCGGTTCCGCCGCGGGGGTGTGTGTGCGTCGGCGGCCGCGGCGCCGTCGTGGCTGGTCGCGCCCACGCGGCGGAGCCGCACATCGATACAGCCCCGCGCCCCTTCACCGGGGCGCTGCGCGCCCCTGGTGAAGGGGGTGTGAAGGCGCATAACGAGGGCATCACGGGGCGGTTCTCCCTTGGGAACAGGGGTGGATGGGGGCCGGTGGGGTGTCGGGGGTGAGTGATAGAAAGGCCGCTTGAGAACAGTCTGAGAACTGCTGGTGTGGCGGAAACGCAACGGCACAGGACGTGGCACCACACCGGTCACGAGGGGGAACCGCTCATGAGCCAGCCGCCCAACCAGCCGCCCCAGGGCGGCTTCGGCGCACCGCAGGATCCGCGGCAGGGGGGCTTCGGCGCACCGCAGAGCCCGCCCCCGCCGCCGCAGGGCCCGCCCCAGACGCCGCCGCCCCCGCAGGGCCCGCCGCCCGCCGCCCCGCAGCCCGGTTACGGCTACCCGCAGCAGCCGGCCCCGCCGGCCCAGCCGGACGCCTACCCGCCCGGCCCGTACGGCCAGCCGCAGCAGCAGCCGGGACCGTACGGCTATCCGCAGCAGCCCGGCCCCTACGGCCAGCAGCCCGCCCAGGGTTACGGCTACCCGGCCCAGCCGCAGTACCCGGGCGCGCCCGGCGCCCCGCAGCCCGGCTCGCGCAACCCCTTCAAGGGCAAGCCCGCCCTCGCCATCGGTGCGGCGGTCGCGGCGCTGGTCGTCATCGGCGGTGTCGTGTTCGCGGTGACCAGCGGCGACGACGACCCGAAGAAGCCGATCGCCCAGGAGAGCGGCGACCCGAAGGGCTCCGAGTCCCCGACCGACGACCCCGACAACGGTGGTGGCGGCGCCGACCCGGAGAACCTCAACGGGGGCCGTGAGGCCGGCGATTCGAAGGTGCTCTGGTACAAGCCGGCGCCCGACGCGCCCGGTTCCGGTGCCGACGCGCCCGGCATGTGGATCACCGACAAGGCCGCCGTAAAGGCGGCGTACAAGCAGGTGTTCGCCTACAACGTCGGTGACGGCGAGGCCGCTTGGGATCCGATCTCCTTCCCGGAGAAGATCTGCTCGGTCACCCCGGAGAAGTCGTCCGACGACAAGATCGTCGTGGCGTACATGAGCGGCAGCAGCGACCGCGCCAAGTGCAACCAGCTCCAGCAGATCGACCTCAACACCGGTGCCAAGGGCTGGAAGGCCTCGGTCGCCAACGGCGCGCTGTTCGACAGCACGCTCGACGTCGAGCTGTCCATCACCGGAAAGACGCTGGTCGTGGGCCGCTCCCAGTCCGGCACCGCGTACGACGTCAACAGCGGCGAAAAGCTGTGGGACAAGAAGAGGTACGGCGACGCGTGCTTCCCGGACTCCTTCGCGGGCGGCGAGAAGCTGATCGCCGTGGCGGGCTGCAACGCCAGCCGCAGCAACGAGCACGACGAGGTGCAGGAGCTCGACCCGGCGACCGGCAAGGCCAAGTGGACCTGGGAGTTCGCCACGGGCTGGAAGGTCTCGCGCGTCTTCTCCGTCGACCCGCTGGTCATCTACAGCACCAACGAGGACAAGAAGCAGTGGAACATCTCCACCTTCGGGGCCGACGGCAAGCGCCGCTCGCAGGTCGACGTCCCCCTGGAGATCGGCGCCCAGTGCGGCTGGGCCATCCTCCAGCGTGACCTCCAGGGCTGCACCGGTGTGGCCGCCGACGCCGACACGCTCTACATGCCGACCAAGGCCACGACCGGCGCCAACGAGATCGTCGCGATCAACCTCGCCAACGGCAAGCAGAAGTGGCGTGTGAAGTCCCCGGCGGAGGAGTCGATGCTGCCGATCAAGGTCGAGGACGGCAAGCTCATCGCCTACGTCGAGCCGTCGTACGACGAGGGCGGCCAGGTCGTGTCCATCCCGGTCGGCGGCAGCAACCCCCAGCCGACGAAGCTGCTGCAGAACCCGGCGAGCGCCGGGGACGTGGAGCGAGGCTTCTTCACGAAGGCCTTCGACTGGGCCGACGGGCGCTTCTACCTCTCCAGCACCCGGCTGACCGGCAACGACGCCTCCGAGGAGAAGCTGATCCTCGCCTTCGGCAAGTGAGGCGCGCGCCGGAAATCCCCTTCGCCGTCGCCCCTTTCGTCCCCCTCCCCTGAGGTACCCACGCCATGACCCAGCCGCCGCCTCCGCCGCCGAACCAGCCCCCGCAGGGCGGGTTCGGCCCGCCGCAGGACCAGCCGCCCCAGCAGCCGGGGGGCGGCGGCTTCGGCGCGCCCCAGACCCCGCCGCCGCCCCAGGGCCCGCCCCAGGCGCCGCCCCCGCAGGGCCCGCCGTCCGGGTACGGCTACCCCCAGGCACCCCAAGCCCCGCAGACCCCTCCGGGCGGCGGGTACGGCTACCCCGGCCAGCAGCCGCCCGCTCCGTACGGGCAGCCGCAGAATCCGTACGGCCAGCAGCCGGCCCCTTACGGCCAGCCGCAGGCCCCGTACGGTCAGCCGCAGGCCCCGTACGGTCAGCCGCAGCCGCCCGGCTACGGCTATCCGCAGCAGACCGTGCCGATGCACCCGCAGGCCACGGGGCCCGGTGGCGGCGGTGGCAGGTCCAGCTCGCGGCTGGCCGTCATCGTGGCCGCGGCCGTCGTGGTGATCGCGCTGATCATCGGCGGTGGCGTGTGGTACGCCCAGTCCGGTGACAAGGGCGGCAAGGACGACACCGCAGGCTCCAGCGGCGGCACCGGCGGCGGGGACAACGAGGGTGGCGGCGGCGCCGACACCCCCGACGGCACCGAGAAGGTGCCCTCCGACACCAACTCCTCGGTCCTCTTCCAGGTGCCCGCGCCCAAGGTCCAGGACGACACCAGCGTCGTCGTGTCCGGCTCGTGGCTGACCGACAAGGCGTACGTCAAGAGCGGCGTCTCCGAGATCGTCGGCTACGACCCCGACAAGGGCACCAAGCTCTGGACCATCCCGCTGCCGGGCCCGGTGTGCCAGGCCAGCAAGCACGTCAACGAGGACAACCTGACGGCCGTCGCCTTCCAGCCCGCGAAGCCGACCAAGGACAGGCCCTCGTACGGCTGCAGCGAGGTCGCGGCGATCGACCTCGACGCCGGCAAGAAGCTGTGGACGAAGAGCGCCGAGGTGGACGGCTCACCGATGCGCTTCGACAACCTCACCGTCAGCGGCGGCACGGTCGCGGCCGGCGGCACCAGCGGCGGCACCGCGTTCGACATCGAGTCCGGCAAGCAGCTGTGGGTACCGAAGGCCGACGACGGCTGCTACGACCTCGGGTACGCCGGCGGCGAGAAGCTGGTCACGGTCCGCAAGTGCGGCTCCTACGACCAGCCTCAGCTGCACATCCTGACCATCGACCCGAAGTCCGGCGGGGTGATCTCCGAGTACAAGATGGCCGAGGGCGTCGAGTACGCCAGTGTGATTTCCACCGAGCCGCTCGTCGTGGCCGCGGAGGTCGGGGACACGGATTCCATCGGCCTCTCGGA
Source organism: Streptomyces sp. V4I8 (assembly GCF_041261225.1). Taxonomy (GTDB): domain Bacteria; phylum Actinomycetota; class Actinomycetes; order Streptomycetales; family Streptomycetaceae; genus Streptomyces. The sequence continues at coordinate 4,400,593 of NZ_JBGCCN010000001.1, read as the reverse complement.
CGTCTTCTCGATCGACAACAAGACCGGCAAGCTGCGCATCCGCATCTCCGTGCCGGCCGACCAGTTCGAGGCCCGCTGCTCCGGCGTCACCACGATCGAGCAGTGCAAGGGCGTCGTGGTGGGCAACGACCGGCTCTATGTGGAGACCAAGCAGCACGACGGCAGCAACGGCTCGTACGGCCAGACCAACGAGATCGTCGCCTTCGACCTGGCCACCGGCAAGCAGACCGGGCAGCGTGCGGACGCGGGTGACCGGTACACGATCACGCCGTTGCGGATGGACGGCGGCAACGTGATCGCGTACAAGCGGCCGCCGTACGACAAGGGCGGGCAGATCGTCAGCATCGACGGGGGCAGCTTCAAGGAGACGAAGCTGCTGGAGAACCCGGCGTCGAGGTCGGTGCGGGATGTGGAGACGCGGCTGTCTCCGCAGTACTCCGAGATCATCTACTCGCAGGGACATCTGTACATGTCCGCCGTGTACGCGAGTGAGTTGACGAGTACGGACACCAAGAAGGTCCATGTGATCGCTTTCGGCGCACAGGGCTGAGTTCGTCCGGGTCCCCGGCGGTTTCACCGGTCGTGAGCGCGGCCCCGTTCCTGTTCAGGAGCGGGGCCGTTCGCGTACCGTCTCATCGTCCTCGAATGCGGGGAAAGCCAGAAAATCCGTCGTTCCGGGGCACTTCTCACCGGTAGGGGGAGCGCAACGTCGAACAAGCGTGTAGCTTCCGGGGGCATGAAGGGCGGGGGAGCTGGGAGGGGGCTCCTTCTGTCCGTGCGGAGGGGACTGGGTTGGGGTGACTGGGGGGTTGCTCGATGGGAGTGCGGCTCATGGTGGTCGACGACCACCGATTGCTCGCCGAGGCGTTGGCCTCGGCGCTGAAGCTGAGGGGGCACCGGGTGCTGGCCGCGGCGGCGCCCGCCGCGGGGGCGGCGGAGCTGGTGATCACGCGGGCGCCGGAGGTGTGCCTGCTGGGGACGGCTACGCCTGCGGAGCCGGGGATGTTCGATCCGGTGGTGAAGATCAAGCGGGAGCGGCCGCAGGTGGCTGTGCTGGTGTTGGGGCCGGTGCCGAGTCCGCGGGGGATAGCGGCGGCGTTCGCGGCCGGGGCCTCCGGCTATGTCCGCCATGACGAACGGATAGAGGGCGTCGAGCGGGCGATCATGAAGGCGCGGGCGGGGGAGGCGGCGGTGGCGCCTTCGCTTCTGCAGGGTGCGTTCAGCGAATTGCTCAACCCGGTGGCCCAACCGGACGACGAGGGGCAGCGGTTGCTCCAGATGCTCACCCCTCGGGAGGTCGAGGTCCTGGTGCGCGTCGCCGAGGGTGAGGACACTCGGCTGATCGCGGCGGGGATGGGCATCGCGCCGTCGACTGCGCGTACGCATGTCCAGCGGGTGCTGATGAAGCTGGGCGTCGGTTCGAGACTTGAGGCGGCGGCGTTGGCGGCGCGTACGGGGTTGTTGGACCGGGCGGGGTCGGGGTGATCCCGGCGGGGTGCCTGCGGCGGCCTGTTTCGGTGGGTGGGGCTGGTCGCGCCCACGCGGCGGTAGCCGCACATTCGACACAGCCCCGCGCCCCTGAGGTGCCTGCGGCGGCCCGTTGCGGTGTGTGGGGGTTTGCGTAGCGCGTGCGGGTTCGTTGTGGGTCGGGGACGCGTCGGGGGGTGTCCGTCCTCGGTCCGGTGGTGGGCCTTGCGCGGGAGGTGCCGTTTCTTGACACCGGACTCTGCGGGCGGACACCCCCCGACGCGTCCCCTCACCGCCGTACGCGGCTGCCGCGCCACGGGGGTACGCGCATACGGCTCGCTCTGCGGTGCCGACCCGGATCGTGTCAGCCCGCCCAGCGCCCCACCCACAGCGGGCTTCGCCTCGCGGGTGTTTTGGCGGCCGTTTTTCGGCGCCGGTGCGGGCATCTTCAGCCCGTCCGGCGTTTGAGGACGAGGCCGTTCAGGCCGATGGGGGTGCAGGGGGCGGAGCCCCCTGGCGGGGTGGAAGGGGCGGAGCCCCTGGGGATGGGATGGGTAGGGGCGGCGGGGGCGAGGAAGGCGCGGCCGGGGGGCGTTACGGGGTCGGGTCGTCGTCCGGGGGAGGCGGGGCCGTGGGGCGTAGTTTCAGCCAGGTCAGGAAGAAGAGGCCGAGGAGGAGCATGCCGAGGCCGGTCCAGAGGTTGATGTTGACGCCCTCGGCTTTGTCGATCGCGGCGTCGTCGTCCGTGAGCCCGGTGATCGTGACGATGACGCCGTAGATCACGAAGAGGCCGCCGATGATGCGCCGGATGTCGAAGAGCCGCGCGGCTGTCGCGGACTTCCCTTCCAGGTCGGTGACTTCGCGCTGGACGTCCTTCTCGGAGTAGCCGGGGCGGTGGGGGCGGTCGGAGGGGTTCGAGTGGTCTGTCATGGGGTGTGACCTCCGGCGTCAGAACGAGAACGAGAACGGGATGTAGCAGGCCGCCGCCAGTACCACCGCGCCCCAGCCCAGCAACGCCGGCTTGCGGTACCACGCGTCGTCGCCCTCGGCCGGCGGCTCGGCCATGCCGGGGGAGCGGGTGCCGTAGACCAGGCCCTGGAGCTCTTCCGCCGGCTTGGGAGCCGTGAAGAGGGAGACGGCCACCATGACGACCGCGCCGGCCACGAAGCCCGCGATCGCGGAGACGAAGTTCGCGCCCTGGTCGGAGGGGATGCTGATGATGTCCTGTTTGTAGAAGACGAAGTAGTTGATCATCGCTGCTGTCGTGCCTGCCAGGAGACCCCAGAAGCCCGACTTCATCGACGCCCGCTTCCAGAACATGCCGACGATGAAGACCACGAACATCGGCACGTTGAAGAAGGAGAACAGGGTCTGGAGGTAGCTCATGATGTTGGAGAAGGACGAGGCCAGGAACGCCGTGCCGATCGACGCCAGCACTCCGATGGCGGTGATCAGGCGGCCGAAGCGGACGTAGTAGGCGTCCTCGCGGTCCGTCACCACGTACTTCGCCCAGATGTCCGTGGTGAACACCGTGTTGAAGGACGAGACGTTCGCCGCCATGCCCGCCATGAAGGCGGCCAGGAGACCGGTCACCGCGATGCCCAGGACGCCGTTGGGGAGCAGGCCCTCCATGAGGTAGGGGATGGCGTCGTTGTACTGGTAGCCCGATTCCTCGGTGCCGAAGCCGGGGACCAGGGCGGCGGCGGCCAGGCCGGGGATCATCACCAGGAACACGATGAAGATCTTGGGGAAGGCCGCGATGAGCGGAGTGCGCTGGGCCGCCGAGAGGTTCTTCGCGGACAGGGCGCGCTGGACCTCCGCGAAGTTCGTCGTCCAGTAGCCGAAGGAGAGGACGAAGCCCAGGCCCAGGACGATCGTCAGCCAGTTCGCGCCGAGGGGGTTCGCCTCGCCGATGCCCGTGCCGCCCCAGGCGGTGACGAAGTCGTCGCCGTGGGACTTGGTCAGGGTGTCGGTGAGGCCGTCCCAGCCGCCCACCTTCTTCAGGGCCAGGATGGTGATCGGGATCAGGGCCGCGAGGATCACGAAGAACTGCAGGACCTCGTTGTAGATGGCCGAGGACAGGCCGCCGAGGGTGATGTAGGCCAGGACGAAGAAGCCCGCGACGACGATCGCCACCCATTGGGGCCAGCCGAGCAGGGCTTCGACCACGATCGCCAGGGCGTAGAGGTTCACGCCGGCGATCAGGATCGCGGCGAAGGCGAACAGGACCGAGCTGAGCAGGTGGGCCCATTTGTCGAAGCGGAGGAGGAGGAACTCGGGGACCGAGCGGACCTTGCTGCCGTAGTAGAAGGGCATCATCACCAGGCCCAGGAAGACCATGGCCGGGATGGCGCCGATCCAGTACCAGTGCACGGTGTAGGCGCCGTACTGCGCGCTGTTCGCCGCCATGCCGAGGATCTCGGTGGCGGCCAGGTTGGCGGAGATGAACGCCAGGCCCGTGACCCAGGCGGGGAGGGAGCGGCCGGAGAGGAAGAAGTCGAGGCTGGTCTTCACCGAGCGGCGGGCGGCGAAGCCGATGCCCAGGACGACGACGAAGTAGATACCGAGGAGCGTGTAGTCGAGCCAGTTCGTGGGGAGCCGTAGCTCGGCGGCGAGGTAGGTGGGGGATTGTGTGGGGGTTTGCATATGTACTCGCTTCGTTGTGCGAACCGATACAGAGCGGAACCTATGCCCCTGTGTTCAGTAATTGAACATGGCCGATGGTGCTCTTTGTTTGATTGTGATGTTGACGCAGGTGGTGAGTTGTGTTTCTCTGTGTTTGGTTATGTTTGATGGATGCTCCGAGGAGTCTCGGAAGATCTGAGTGGCTCGAATGGAGTCCGCCGTGAAGAAGACCTCGACCCAGCTGGCCGACGGTCGTGAGCTCGTCTACTACGACCTGCGCGACGACACCGTGCGGGACGCCGTCGACCAGCGACCGCTGGACCGGACGGTCACGACGTCCGAGGTCCGACGGGACGAGTTGCTCGGTGACTCCGTCGCCATCGCCTCGCACCGGCAGGGGCGGACCTACCACCCGCCGGCCGACGAGTGCCCCCTGTGCCCCTCCGACGGGGAGCGGCTGAGCGAGATCCCGGACTCGTCGTACGACGTCGTCGTCTTCCAGAACCGCTTTCCCTCGCTCGCCGGTGACTCCGGGCGCTGCGAGGTCGTCTGCTTCACCTCCGACCACAACGCGTCCTTCGCCGACCTGACCGAGGAGCAGGCGCGCCTCGTGCTCGACGCGTGGACCGACCGGACCTCCGAGCTGTCATCTCTGCCCTCCGTGGAGCAGGTGTTCTGCTTCGAGAACCGCGGCGCCGAGATCGGGGTGACCCTGGGGCATCCGCACGGGCAGATCTACGCCTACCCCTTCACCACCCCGCGCACCGCCCTGATGCTGCGCTCCGTCGCCGCGCACAAGGACGCCACCGGTGGGGAGAACCTCTTCGACGCCGTCCTGCGGCGTGAACTCGACGGCGAGCGGGTCGTCCTGGAGAGTGAACACTGGGTGGCCTTCGTGCCGTACGCCGCGCACTGGCCGTACGAGGTCCACCTGTACCCGAAGCGCCGGGTGCCCGATCTGCTCGCGCTCGACGAGGAGGCGCGCTCAGAATTCCCCAAGGTTTATCTGGAACTCTTGAGGCGCTTCGACCGGATCTTCGGGGAAGGCGAGCCTCCGACGCCGTACATCGCCGCCTGGCACCAGGCGCCGTTCGGGCAGCTGGAGGACTTCGAGGGCGTCGTGCGGGAGGATTTCGCGCTTCACCTTGAGCTTTTCACCATTCGCCGCACTTCCGGCAAGCTGAAGTTTCTCGCGGGTTCCGAGTCCGGCATGAACGTGTTCATCAACGACGTGCCGCCGGAGCGCGCGGCCGAGCGACTGCGAGAGGTAGCGAGTTCATGAGTGGGAAGTACCTGGTCACCGGTGGCGCCGGCTATGTGGGCAGCGTGGTCGCCCGGCATCTGCTGGAGGCGGGTGACGAGGTCGTCGTCCTCGACAACCTCTCGACCGGCTTCCGCGAGGGCGTGCCGGCCGGGGCTTCCTTCATCGAGGGCGACATCCGCGACGCCGCCAAGTGGCTCGACTCCTCCTTCGACGCCGTGCTGCACTTCGCCGCGTTCTCGCAGGTCGGCGAGTCGGTCGTGAAGCCCGAGAAGTACTGGGACAACAACGTCGGCGGCACCATGGCGCTGATCGGCGCCATGCGCGAGGCGGGCGTGCGCAAGCTCGTGTTCTCCTCCACGGCGGCCACCTACGGCGAGCCGAAGGAGGTGCCGATCGTCGAGTCGGCGCCCACGCAGCCGACCAACCCCTACGGCGCCTCCAAGCTCGCCGTCGACCACATGATCACCGGCGAGGCGGCGGCCCACGGACTCGGCGCCGTGTCGCTCAGGTACTTCAACGTCGCCGGCGCCTACGGCGACTGCGGTGAGCGCCACGACCCCGAGTCGCACCTCATCCCGCTGGTCCTCCAGGTTGCCCAGGGCAAGCGCGACGCGATCTCCGTCTACGGCGACGACTACCCGACGCCGGACGGCACCTGCGTCCGCGACTACATCCACGTCGCCGACCTGGCCGAGGCCCACCTGCTGGCGGTCAAGGCCGCCCGGCCCGGCGAGCACCTCATCTGCAACCTCGGCAACGGCAACGGCTTCTCCGTCCGCCAGGTCATCGAGACCGTCCGGCAGGTCACCGGACACCCGATCCCCGAGGTCATCGCCCCGCGCCGGGGCGGCGACCCGGCGGTCCTGGTTGCCTCCGCCGACACCGCCCGCGAGCGGCTCGGCTGGAACCCGTCCCGCGCGGACCTCGCGGGCATCGTCGCCGACGCGTGGGAGTTCGCGCAGCGACGCGCAGGTTAAGGTCTACGGCCGGTACGGACGGCCGTAAGTTCCACGGCTGTTCGGCCGGTCAACTCACCGGCCCCCACGGCCGGTTCAGCAGGGAAGGTCAGGGTCAGGGATGAGCGTCGACACGGCAGCCGCGGTCGCCGAGCGGTTCAGGGAGCTGTACGGGGCCGAGCCGGAAGGGGTGTGGGCCGCGCCGGGCCGGGTCAACCTGATCGGCGAGCACACCGACTACAACGACGGCTTCGTCATGCCGTTCGCGCTGCCGCACACCGCGGTCGCGGCGGTCTCGCGGCGCGACGACGACGTCCTGCGCCTGCACTCGGCGGACGTCGAGGGCGGCGTCGTGGAACTGCGCGTCGACGAGCTGGAGCCCGAGGCGGACCGGAACTGGACGGCGTACCCGTCGGGCGTGGTCTGGGCGCTGCGCCAGGCCGGGCACGCCGTGACCGGCGCCGACATCCACCTGGCCTCGACGGTCCCGGCGGGCGCGGGCCTGTCGTCCTCGGCGGCCCTGGAGGTCGTCGTGGCGCTCGCGCTGAACGACCTCTACGAGCTCGGTCAGAAGGGCTGGCAGCTGGCCCGTCTGTGCCAGCGCGCGGAGAACGTGTACGTCGGTGCTCCGGTCGGGATCATGGACCAGACGGCGTCCGCCTGCTGCGAGGCCGGCCACGCCCTGTTCCTCGACACCCGGGACCTCTCCCAGAAGCAGATCCCCTTCGACCTGGCCGCCGAGGGTATGCGCCTGCTGGTCGTCGACACCCAGGTCAAGCACTCCCACAGCGAGGGCGAGTACGGCAAGCGCCGCGCGGGCTGCGAGAAGGGCGCCGCGCTGCTCGGCGTCGACGCGCTCCGGGACGTGGCCTACGACGACCTGGACGCGGCGCTGGCGCGGCTCGGCGACGACGAGGAGGTGGTCCGCCTGGTGCGCCACGTCGTCACCGAGGACCAGCGCGTCGAGCGGGTCGTCGCCCTGCTGGAGTCGGGCGAGACCCGGGCGATCGGCCCCGTCCTGACCGCGGGCCACGCCTCCCTGCGGGACGACTTCCGCATCTCCTGCCCCGAGCTGGACCTGGTCGTCGACACCGCCCTGGCGAGCGGCGCCCTGGGCGCCCGCATGACGGGCGGCGGCTTCGGCGGCTCGGCGATCGTGCTGGCGGAGGCGGCCGACGTCGAGACCATCACCAAGGCCGTCGAAGAGGCCTTCGCCTCCGCCGGGTTCACCGCGCCGCGGGTGTTCGAGGCGGTGCCGGCCGCGGGAGCGCGGCGGGTGAGCTGACCCGACGTCACGGCGTTCGGGGTGAGGCTTACGGCCGGATGTTCCCGGCTCGTGAGAACAGCAGCGGCAGCGAGCCGGTCCTCGGACGTGGCCGCCCGCGATGCCCGGTTCGTCGGCGTGCCGTCAGAGGTACGCCGACGAGGGTCAGGGCGAGGTGGGCGGTCAGGGGGCGTGCGGTCCCGTAGCAGGCGATGAACCTGGAGCGCAGGCCCTGGACGCGGGTGGCCAGGTCGGTGAGGGAGAAGGCGTTCAGCGTCGCGCTGGTGGTGATGCCGTCGGCCCGGTCGAGGGGGAGGTCGTGCAGGTCGTCGAGGAGTTGGAAGACATATCCCAACTCGATGAGCACGTCGCGTTCCTCCCCTGACATCCCGGGGCGGAGCAAGGAGAGCAGGGCGACCATGCCCAGCCCGCCCTTTCCCCTGGTGATCTCCAGGACCGCCGGCAGGGGAAGGCCCGGGTCCCGCTGAGCGCGCGAGCGCAGCTGGAAGGTGTGGAGTTCCCGCAGGAGGGGACGGATCGGGTCGTCGGGCGGGTGGGGCAGGCGTACGGCGATGGCGTCGTGCAGGAGGAGCAGCAGTTCCTCCAGGCGGGTCTGCGGGCGGAAGGGCGCACCGGCGAACAGGGCCGCCAGGTCGGTGTCCAGGTCCTGCCGGTCGCCGTGGTCGACGAGGTCGTCGTAGAGGCGGGTGAACGAGCTGCCCAGGACCGTGAGTTCGGCATCGAAGGGGACGCGGGCCATGGACGCGTATCCCCACAGGGCGAACCCCACCTTCATGCTGGTGCCGAGCAGGGTCGCGTGGATCCGGCGCCGCTGGGCGCCGTCGTGGACCGTGCGCTCGACGAGGGGGAGCACGGTCCGGTCGAACGCGGGCACCAACTGGCGGGAGTCCGTGCGGAGGAACCGGACGAGCGCACCCCACCCCCGTGCCGAGACCACACACCGTAAGACCGCCACCGCATCACGTCGCGTGTCGCTCCTTGCCTCCCCCATGCCGTGAAGCCTTACCGTGGCCCAGCGCGCGTAGTCCATCCCGGTGCGCGCCGTGCGCCCCTCGCACGTCCGACAAGGGGTGACGTCGCGCTTCGTTCGGGTACGGTCTAAACGGGGGAACAACCGGTCCTGAATGGACGGTCGGATGTGGACACTTCACCAGGAGCAGTCGAATCGTCAGGCCTGTCGGGCCGTCCTGGCGCCGCGCCGCGGCCCGACCTGCAAGTGCCGCTGTATCCGCCGGGTTCACGACCCGGGGCCGTGGCCAGAGCGCTTCTCGTACGGCTGCGCACACCCCGCTTCGCCGAGGCGCAACGGGCGACACGGCGGGGCTTCGCCCTCATCCTGGTGCTCTGGGCCGCCGCGCAGGTCGCGGTCGAACCCGGCGCGCGGCCGTATCTGAGGTGGACCGCCGCGGCACTGACGCTGTGGCTGCTGGCCCGGGTGTTCGCGCTGGGCCGGATCGAGAAGCGGCAGCGCCAGTACGAGCAGCGGTGGCTCGCGGGGCAGACCGCGGCCCTGCGGGACACCTGGTTCGAGGTCGTGCGCTGCACGGTGCGGCGGCGCGAGGGGCCGGGTCCGGCCCACTCGGACGAGTCGAGCTACGAGCTGGCGAGCCCCGACGATGTACGGGAGCTCCTGGCCAGGCAGGCGTCGGAGCGGGAGTCGGGGCGGTCGTCGAGAGTCACCGTCGAGTTCCGGTTTCCGCAGCCCGGCCGGCAGTACGAGGCGCTGGCGGCGGCGCACGCGGATCTCACGGACATCGAGATGGTCGTCGGCGCGCGCCAGACGCGCTCCGGCAAGGTCCGCTTTCCCGAGGCGGCCTACCACGCCGAGACGCCCCCGGGGCGGCAGGGCGGGTACTGGCCGAGCCGCACCACCTTCTGGGTCCTGGGTGAACCCCTGCTCTGCACGGCGCCGCCCGACGGGCTGCCCGCCGCACCGGCCGACTCGTCAGCCGGTGGCCGTCTGATCGGCTGAGCCCCGCGGGACCGGGGCGGCCGCCGGGTGGAGCGCGGCCAGGTGGTGCTGGAGGCTGGCGTGCCGGAACTGGTAGTGCGCGCCCGTGGAGCGCAGCACGCCCAGCCGGTACGCGTCGTCGAGGAAGGTGACCAGGTGCCAGGGCGTGCGGCCGCGCCAGGCAAGCCACCAGCGGGCCGTGTTGAAGTGGCCCCAGGCGCTGGTCGACAGCACGACCATGCCGAGCCCGGCCCCCGCGAGCAGCGCGCCGACCAGGGCGCCGACGGCTCCCGTCGTGGCTGAGGAGGCCGTGAACACCAGGTCGTAGCGCGCCTTGTGGATCCCGGCCGTGGCGAGGAAGCCGCCCACGGCCGCGCCCGCCACGGAGCCGAACAGCCACGCGTACACCACCGCGTCCCGGTCGTCCCGCAGCGACCTCAGCGGTGTGATCGCGTGCTTCGGCTCGGTGGGGCGGGTGAAGCGGCGAGCGGTGGCGAAGACGACACCGAAGGCGACACCGGCCGCGATCCCGTACGTCACCGAGTACAGCAGCCCCGCGATGAGACCGCCGGTGACCAGCCCGATCAGGCCGAATCCGACGTCGATCAGCAGGATGCGCACGACCAGACGGGGGTGCTGTGCGGAGCGGCGTGGCACGAAGCGCCGGGGCGGCTCGGTGCGCAGCAGGCCGAGGAGCGGGCTGAAGACGACGCCGACGCCCGCGCCGAAGAGGGCGCCGAACGCGGGCCGCCCGAAGAGACCGAACAGCAGCAGGCCGAGGAGACAGCAGCTCACCGTTCCGATCACGCCGGGGACCACGACGAAGGGGTAACGGGGCACCCCTGCCAGCTCGCGCAGTTCCCACCAGCTCAGGTCGGCGGCACCGTGCTCCCCGTCGCGGCGCCTGGAGTCCAGCCGGGAGGCCAGGAACCTGAGATACCGCAGGGCCGCGGGCGCCGGCCAGTAGCGGGTGGGACGGCCCGGGTTGCCGTCGTCGGCACCCACGGGCGGCGACTCGAAGACCACGGGGACGAACATGTCGAGCAGATGCGCCTCGACCGCCTCGCTCGTGCCGAAGCGACCGGAGTCGAGGAGGTCACGCGGTGTGCTGTTCCGGGGCTGGTAGGTGGCACGGACCAGGAACAGCATCAGCGGCCGGGACAGGGCGGTGGCCAGCGGCCCGGCCGGGTCGGCGCGCAGACTGTGCAGCACCGGTTCCCAGCGGTCCAGGTCGTCGGGGAAGTGGGACTCCAGATACGTGACGGTGTCCTCGGCGGCGACCGGCAGCAGCCGCACGATACGGCTGTCCGGCAGGGGCTCCTCGGCGGTCGTCGCGTGGAACTCCGCGGTGCGGCAGGTCAGGACGGTGTCCGTCGGCAGGTGCGTGTTCTCCCGCAGGGCGCGCAGCACCTGGCCCCGCGCCTCGGGAGGCAGTTCGTCGAGACCGTCGAGGAGCGGAAGGAGGCGGCGGTGGACGAGCAGTTCCCTGGCCGCGCCGGTGCCGTACTTCGTCGTGTCGCCGAGGAAGCCGTAGTCCTCGGTGAGGCGGCGGACGATCCAGTCCTGGAAGCTCGTCTCCGGGTCCCAGGCGGACAGCTGGAGCAGCACGGGGATGCGCCGCAGGTCGCCCCGGCGGCAGAGCGCGAGGGTCAGATCGACGCACAGGCCCGTCTTGCCGGAGCCCGCGCCGCCGACGATGACCAGGCGGGAGGGGTGGGCGAGGTAGTCGTCGATGAGGGCGTCGAGCGTGCCGTGCCGGGTCAGCGGGCCACCGGCTCCGGCGGCCGTCGTGCGGGAGGGCGGTTCACGCACGGTGTCCCACAGCACGGGTATGCGGTCCACCGCGAGATGCTGCTTGCGGCGGCCGGCCTCGGTGGTCCAGTGCCGCTCGATCGCATGGTTCAACGCGGCCGCCGCGGCGTCGAGTCGCTCCCCCTCGCTGCGCTCGGCGTTCCATGCCCAGGTGCGCTGGACGAGGGATCTGGCCGGTGAGGCTATGAGAAGGGTCCCGCCGATCCCCAGGGCCGCCGTCACCGGCTCCAGTCCGAACCGGATCACCGCCCAGACGGCCACGGCGATCCCGGCCAGCCAGAGAGCCATGGTCCACCGCTCTCTGCTCGTCATGCAGTCATGAAATCCCAACTCAACCCGGCCGTCCATAGGGTGACGGATCATCGGAGCGGGGACGGCGGACGCGGGACCGTTTCTCAGAGGTGAGCCGAGCCCCGGCCCGGGTGGACCAGCCGCTTGGTCAGCGTGTACTCCGTGATCCCCGGCGGATAGTCCGGGATCACGCACACCACGTCGTACCCCTGCTTCTTGTAGAACCCCGGCGCCTGGAAGTCCCACGTCTCCAGGCGTACGGCCGTACAGCCCCGTTCGTCGCGGGCCGTGCGCTCGGCGCGGGCGAGCAGCCGCGAACCGAGGCGGGCGCCGCGGTGGCGTTCGTCGACCCAGAGGTATGTGACATGGAGCCAGGTGGTCCAGGTGTGACCGACGAGCCCGCCCGCCACGGCGCCGGAGTCGTCCAACGCCCACACCTGGAGCGGACGTTCGCGTTCACCGGGGGTTCCGCGCAGGGCGCGCAGGACCGGGGAGGCGGCGGTGTTGGTGGCCAGCAGCCGCCGACGGAGCAGATCGTGCCGTGATTTGTCGACTTCTGTCTCCAGACGAAACATGCGGCTCACCATAAACGCGCCAGTCAACCAGTTCTGCAAATTACCTTCCGCTCCTGTCCCCCGCCCGTACTCTGATGAACGGCACCGGTGGGGGCCGGTGCTGATCAGGGGGCGAGACAGGTCGGGTTCGACGCCCGAAGTGGGGGTAGCAGTTCTTGCACGGCGGCGGCCGTGCGGCCATCCGCGCTTCGGGCGTCGCGCCCGCGACGGTGTTCGTCTCCCGGTGTCGTCCTCATGACGATGGGGTATCCCCTGCTCTTCGAGAGCGTGGGGAAGGGGGGTTTCGTGGTTCGCATCCGAGTCCTGGTCGTCGACGACCATCGCATCTTCGCCGAGTCGCTCGCCGCCGCCCTGGCGGCCGAGCCCGACGTGGACGTCTCCGCCGCCGGCAGCGGCCCGGCCGCGCTGCGCAGCCTGGAGCGCGCCGCCGCCGAAGGGCGACGGTTCGATGTGCTGCTCGTCGACGCCGACCTGGGCGGCAACGTCCAGGGCATCCGTCCCGCCGTGCCCGTCCAGGAGGCGGGCGAGGACGGGCTCGTCGACGGCATCTCGCTCGTTGTCGGCGTCCGCACCGCGCAGCCGGCCGTACGGATCGTCGTCCTCGCCGAGAAGGACGACCCGCGCCGGGCCGCGCTCGCCCTGCAGGCCGGGGCCTCCGGGTGGGTGGCCAAGGACTGCTCCCTGTCCCGGCTCCTCACCGTGATCCGGGGGGTGCTGCGCGACGAGACCCATCTGCCGCCCGCCCTGCTCACGGGTGTCCTGCGGGAGCTGACCGCCGCGCGCAAGCACCGCACCGAGAGCGAACGGCTGGTGGAGTCCCTCACGCCGCGCGAGCGAGAGGTGCTGCGGTGCATGGTGGCGGGGCTGGGGCGCAAGGCCGTCGCCGAGCGCCTCTTCCTCTCCCCCCACACCGTCCGCACCCACATGCAGAACGTCCTCGGCAAACTGGGCGTCCACTCGACACTGGCCGCGGTCGCGCTCGCGCGCCGGGCGGGGGTGGGGCCGGTCGACCTGTCCGGCGACGTGGTCGAACGGGGCGGTCAGCTGGCGTAGGAGGCCAGAGAGCGAGGCTCGGCCGGGGTGGTTGCGGGCTCTCGTTTGTGAGGCGCGTGAGTACTCGGCGACGGTTGGTGGGGATGCCGGGAGGCGCTCCGGTGGCGCAGTGCGCGCCCCCTCAGGGGCGCCGGGAGCGCGACCAGCCCCCACCGGCCCGCAGGTTCATCACCGTGCTTCCAGCGGAGCGCTTACCCGGGGATGTTGTCGAACGGCGCGGTCAGCTGGCGTAGCAGCCCGGCCAGTTCGCCCCGCTGGGCACGCGACAGTTCCGCGAGGATCGCGCGTTCCTGGTCCAGCAGGCCGGCCAGTGCCTGGTCGGCTCGGTCGCGTCCCTCGTCCGTGAGGCGGACGAGTACGCCGCGGCGGTCGGTGGGGTCGGGGAGGCGTTCGACCAGGCCCTTCTTGGCCAGGCGGTCGATGCGGTTGGTCATCGTGCCCGAGGTGACCAGGGTCTGGGTCAGGAGCTGCCCGGGGGAGAGCTGGTACGGCGTTCCCGCGCGCCGGAGCGCGGTCAGCACGTCGAACTCCCAGGGCTCCAGGCTGTGCTCGGAGAAGGCCAGCCGACGTGCGCGATCCAGATGCCGGGCCAGTCTGCTCACCCGGCTCAGCACCTCGAGCGGTTCCACGTCGAGGTCCGGGCGCTCCCGGCGCCACGCTGCGACCAGCCGATCGACCTCGTCCTCCATGACGATCAGTGTAGTGGTTGTGTCGACGTGAAGTCTCTTGACGTCAAGATACCTGGAGGGGCAGGGTGGAGAGCGACAGTCAGGAGGCTTCCCCCATGACCGCTGCCGCCCCCACCTGGGACCCCGCCCAGTACCTGCGTCACGCCGGCCACCGCGCCCGCCCCTTCACCGACCTGCTCGCCCGCGTCCCCGACCTCCCCGGCGACCGGCCCCGCATCGCCGACCTTGGCTGCGGACCCGGCAACGTCACCGCCCTGCTCGCCGAACGCTGGCCCGGGGCTCACATCACCGGCTACGACAACTCCGCCGAGATGCTGGACAAAGCCCACGTCGAGCACGAAGGACCGACCCCGGGCGGCGGCCGCCTCGACTTCGCCCACGCCGACGTACGGACCTGGACGCCCGACGAGCCGTACGACCTGATCGTCAGCAACGCCACGCTGCAATGGGTGCCGGACCATGTGGAGCGTTTCGGTGCCTGGGTGGAGGGCCTGCGACCCGGCGGCACCTTCGCCTTCCAGGTCCCCGGCAACTTCGACGCCCCGAGCCACCGTCTGATGCGCGACCTCGCGCCCCGCTACGGCCTCACCGACACCCTGCGCCACGACGACGCCGTCCTCGCCCCGCAGGACTACCTGGCCCGCCTGACCGACCTCGACTGCGCGGCGGACGTGTGGGAGACGACGTACATCCATCTCCTGACCGGCGACGATCCGGTGCTGGACTGGGTGAGGGGGACGGGCCTGCGGCCGGTCCTCACCGCCCTCGCCGACCACCCCGAGCAGCGGGAAGCCTTCCTGGACGACTACCGGGCGGCCCTGCGCGAGGCCTATCCGGCCGGTGCGCACGGCACGCCGTTCCCGTTCCGCCGTATCTTCGCCGTGGCCCGCAAGGAGGTGCGATGATCACCGCCGTCGACCACGTCCAGCTCGCGGCCCCGCCCGGCGCGGAGGAACGGCTGCGGGCGTACTACGTGGGCGTCCTCGGCATGACCGAGCTCCCCAAGCCGCCCGCCCTGGCCGCACGCGGCGGCTGCTGGTTCCAGGCGGCCGGCGTGCAGCTGCACCTCGGCATCGAGGCGAACTTCCGACCCGCGAAGAAGGCCCATCCCGGGCTGCGGGTCACCGGGGTCGAGCGATACGGCGCGCGGCTGGAGGCCCATGGGGCCCAGGTGGAGTGGGACGAGAACCTGCCGGGGCACAAGCGGTTCTACTCGTACGACCCGGTGGGGAACCGGCTTGAGTTCCTGGAACCGGTCCGTTGACAAGCCGCGCTCGGGCTCAGGCGCTGGGCCCGGCTGGGTGACGAGGGATCACGGGCTCAGCCCCAGCACACGCCTGACTTCCTCGTGCGGGATGCCCTCTCCGAGGGTGCCCTCGGCCTTGCGCCGCCGGTAGTCGGCGACCGCCAACGCATCTTCGAGATCCTCGATCACCTGAGGAGGGACGAGCAGGGCCACCACTTGGCCGTGGTCCGTGAGGGCGATGGTCTCGCGGCCATGAGAAGCGCGGCGGACCAGGTCCTCCAGCTCGGAGCCGGCCTCGCTGACCGGGATCTTCGTCATGTCCAGAAGGTTCCACAAGCCCGCCACCATGATCGGCCGTTTCGGCTCTCGTCCCTGTTTGAGCGCCGCGGCGCAGGGTCACCCGATCGGTGACCCGACATCGAGCCTCCCGAGGAGTGAGGAACGTGGCGAAGGAAGAGAAGGCCCGGGCCAAGAAGGAACAGGTCAAGGGCAAGGCCAAGGAAGCCATGGGCCGCACGGCCGGCAACGAGCGGATGACCGCCGAAGGCAAGACCGACCAGATGAAGGGCGACGCGCGCCAGGCGAAGGAGAAGGGCAAGGACACCTTCAAGCACTGACGGCGTCCCTCCCGCACCGCCAGGCCGATACGCCGAGCGCGTCAGCTCTTGCGGTGCCCTATCAGCCGCGGCTTCGGCTCCAGCCCGTCCAGCCCGTGCCACGCCAGATTCACCAGGTGCGCCGCCACCTCCGCCTTCTTCGGGCGGCGGACGTCGAGCCACCACTGGCCGGTCAGGGCGACCATCCCGACCAGGGCCTGCGCATACAGCGGGGCCAGCTTGGGGTCGAAGCCGCGGCTCTTGAACTCGCGGCCCAGGATGTCCTCCACCTGGGTCGCGATGTCGGAGATGAGGGAGGCGAAGGAGCCCGTCGACTGGGGGATCGGCGAGTCACGGACCAGGATGCGGAAGCCGTCCGTGTACTCCTCGATGTAGTCCAGGAGCGCGAAGGCCGCCTGCTCGCACAGCTCCCGCGGGTGGCCGGCCGTCAGGGAGCTGGTCACCATGTCCAGCAGCCGCCGCATCTCACGGTCCACGACGACCGCGTACAGGCCCTCCTTGCCGCCGAAGTGCTCGTACACCACCGGCTTGGAGACCCCGGCCTTCGCCGCGATCTCCTCCACCGACGTGCCCTCGAAGCCCTTCGCGGCGAACAGGGTGCGACCGATCTCCAGCAGCTGCTGGCGGCGCTCGGCGCCCGTCATGCGGGTGCGCCGCGCACGCCGCGGCTTCTCATTGCTCGGGGTGCTGCTGGAGTCGGTCGCCACGGCGTCAATCATGCCGCCTTGACGGGCTCCTTCCGGCGCCGAGAGCCGCCTTCCCCGGCGTTCCGGCGCGAATCGATACGCGAGCGTGACGGCCAGCGCACGTCGGACGCCCAGCCGAGCATCTCGAACCAGCGGATGAAGCGGGCCGAGGAGTCGATCTGCCCGCGCTCCACACCGTGCCGCGCGGACGTCGGGTCGGCGTGGTGCAGGTTGTGCCAGGACTCACCGCACGACAGGACCGCCAGCCACCACACGTTGCCCGAGCGGTCACGCGACTTGAACGGACGCTTGCCCACCGCGTGGCAGATGGAGTTGATCGACCACGTCACGTGGTGCAGCAGGGCCACCCGGACGAGCGAGCCCCAGAAGAAGCCCGTGAACGCGCCCCACCAGGACATCGTCACCAGACCGCCGATCAGCGCCGGCAGGGCCAGTGACAGCACCGTCCACCAGATGAACTGACGGGAGATCGCGCGGATCGCCCGGTCCTTGATCAGGTCCGGCGCGTACTTCTCCTGCGGCGTGCGCTCCTCATCGAACATCCATCCGATGTGCGCCCACCACAGGCCCTTCATCAGCGCCGGGAGGGTCTCCCCGTAACGCCACGGGGAGTGCGGGTCACCCTCCGCGTCGGAGAACTTGTGGTGCTTGCGGTGGTCGGCGACCCAGCGGACCAGCGGGCCCTCCACCGCCATCGAGCCCGCGACGGCGAGCGCGATGCGCAGCGGACGCTTCGCCTTGAAGGAACCGTGGGTGAAGTAGCGGTGGTAGCCGATCGTGACGCCGTGGCAGGCGAAGAAGTAGAAGAAGACCAGCAGACCGAGGTCCAGCCAGCTCACTCCCCAGCCCCACGCCAGCGGCACCGCGGCGGCGAGCGCAAGGAACGGGACGACGATGAAGAGGAGGAGCGCGAACTGTTCGAGCGACCCCTTCTTCTCGCCGCCGAGCGTGGCGGAGGGAACTTGGGTGTCGTCGTTCGCCTTCGGGGCGTCTTCGATCACATCGGAGCTCGTGGTCATGGGCGTCCCCTGTGGGGTTTCGAGGGTTGTGGCAGGTGCCGGGTCGCGGGAACTGTTCCCAGGTTCCGTTACATCGGTCCCTACGGTTCCGTAACCTACGGCGTCGTAAGTATGGCAGTGCGCCGCCCGGCGGCAAGAGCCCGAGAGTCTGCGCGTCCGCATGGACACCTATCCTTGGAGTCGGTCGGACAGCGCGGTCCGCTCTGAATTCTTCCCGGATGTCAGGAGCCGTATGCGGCCCCGCCGCGCGGCCCCAGGCGCCGGGTTCCCCTCCCGGACGAGCTTCAACACTGCAAGGAGCCGCACCTGTGAGCAGTGCCGACGACCAGACCACGACGACCAGCAGTGAACTGCGCGCCGACATCCGCCGACTGGGTGACCTCCTCGGCGAGACCCTCGTCCGCCAGGAGGGCCCGGAGCTGCTGGACCTCGTCGAGAAGGTCCGCCGCCTCACCCGAGAAGACGGCGAAGCCGCCGCCGAGCTGCTGCGCGGCACGGAGCTGGACACCGCGGCCAAGCTGGTCCGCGCCTTCTCCACCTACTTCCACCTGGCCAACGTCACCGAGCAGGTCCACCGAGGCCGCGAGCTGCGCGCCCGGCGCGCCGCCGAGGGCGGCCTTCTCGCCCGTACGGCCGACCGCCTCAAGGACGCCGACCCTGAGCACCTGCGCCAGACGATCGAGCACCTCAACGTGCGCCCCGTCTTCACCGCGCACCCCACCGAGGCCGCCCGCCGCTCCGTCCTCAACAAGCTCCGGCGTGTCGCGGCCCTCCTGGAGACCCCGGTCCTCGAAGGCGACCGCCGCCGCCACGACACCCGACTGGCCGAGAACATCGACCTCGTATGGCAGACGGACGAGCTCCGCGTCGTACGCCCGGAGCCCGCCGACGAGGCCCGCAACGCCATCTACTACCTCGACGAGCTCCACGCCGGAGCCGTCGGCGACGTCCTCGAGGACCTCACCGCGGAACTGGAGCGCGTGGGCTACAAGCTCCCCGACGCCACCCGCCCGCTCACCTTCGGCACCTGGATCGGCGGCGACCGCGACGGCAACCCCAACGTCACCCCCCAGGTGACCTGGGACGTCCTCATCCTCCAGCACGAGCACGGCATCAACGACGCCCTGGAGATGATCGACGAGCTGCGCGGCTTCCTGTCGAACTCCATCCGCTACACCGGAGCCACCGAGGAACTCCTGGAGTCCCTCCAGGCCGACCTCGACGCCCTCCCCGAGATCAGCCCCCGCTACAAGCGCCTCAACGCCGAGGAGCCCTACCGGCTCAAGGCCACCTGCATCCGGCAGAAGCTGGAGAACACCAAGCTCCGCCTCGCCAAGGGCATCCCGCACGAGGCCGGCCGCGACTACCTCGGCACCGGCGAGCTCCTCCAGGACCTCACCCTGATCCAGACCTCGCTCAGGGAACACCGCGGCGGCCTGTTCGCCGACGGCCGCATGAACCGGACCATCCGCACCCTGTCCGCGTTCGGCCTCCAGCTCGCCACCATGGACGTCCGCGAACACGCCGACGCCCACCACCACGCCCTCGGCCAGCTCTTCGACCGCCTGGGCGAGGAGTCCTGGCGCTACGCCGACATGCCCCGCGACTACCGCTCCAAGCTCCTCGCCAAGGAGCTCCGCTCGCGTCGCCCCCTCGCGCCCACCCCGGCGCCCGTGGACGCGGCCGGCGAGAAGACCCTCGGCGTGTTCCAGACCGTCAAGCGGGCCCTCGCCGTCTTCGGACCCGAGGTCATCGAGTCGTACATCATCTCGATGTGCCAGGGCGCCGACGACGTCTTCGCGGCCGCCGTCCTCGCCCGCGAGGCCGGCCTCATCGACCTGCACGCCGGCTGGGCCAAGATCGGCATCGTCCCGCTCCTGGAGACCACGGACGAGCTCAAGGCCGCCGACACCATCCTGGAGGACATGCTCTCCGACCCGTCGTACCGCAGGCTCGTGGCCCTGCGCGGAGACGTCCAGGAGGTCATGCTCGGCTACTCGGACTCGTCGAAGTTCGGCGGTATCACGACCTCCCAGTGGGAGATCCACCGCGCCCAGCGCCGCCTGCGTGACGTGGCGCATCGATACGGGGTGCGGCTGAGGCTGTTCCACGGCCGCGGCGGCACCGTCGGCCGCGGCGGCGGCCCCTCGCACGACGCGATCCTCGCCCAGCCCTGGGGCACCCTGGAGGGCGAGATCAAGGTCACCGAGCAGGGCGAGGTCATCTCCGACAAGTACCTCGTGCCGTCGCTGGCCAGGGAGAACCTGGAGCTGACGGTCGCGGCGACTCTGCAGGCCTCCGCCCTGCATACGGCTCCGCGCCAGTCCGTGGAGGCGCTGGCCCGCTGGGACGCCGCGATGGACGTAGTCTCCGACGCCGCCCACGCCGCCTACCGGGGGCTCGTCGAGGACCCCGACCTGCCGACGTACTTCCTCGCCTCCACGCCGGTCGACCAGCTCGCCGACCTGCACCTGGGCTCGCGGCCCTCCCGCCGCCCCGGCTCGGGCGTCTCGCTCGACGGACTGCGCGCCATCCCGTGGGTCTTCGGCTGGACCCAGTCCCGGCAGATCGTCCCTGGCTGGTTCGGCGTGGGATCGGGGCTGAAGGCGCTGCGCGAGGCCGGCCTCGACACCGTGCTCGACGAGATGCACGAACAGTGGCACTTCTTCCGCAACTTCATCTCCAATGTCGAGATGACGCTCGCCAAGACCGACCTGCGGATCGCCGCCCACTACGTCGACACGCTGGTGCCGGACGAGCTGAAGCACGTCTTCGACACCATCCGCGCCGAACACGATCTGACCGTCGCCGAGGTCCTCAGGGTCACCGGCGAGCAGGAACTCCTCGACGCCGCTCCGGTGCTCAAGCAGACCTTCGCCATCCGCGACGCGTACCTGGACCCGATCTCCTACCTCCAGGTCACCCTCCTCAAGCGCCAGCGTGACGCCGTGGCGGCGGGCGCCGAGCCCGACCCCCTGCTGGCCCGCGCCCTGCTGCTCACCGTCAACGGCGTGGCGGCCGGCCTGCGCAACACCGGCTGAGCGCCCCGCACACCGGCCCACACAGGGCGGTGCCCCCGTGCTGCTACGAGCACGGGGGCACCGTTCCTTTTCACGGCCGTGGCGGTCAGGCCCTACGACGCCCTGCGGCGCCGGAACACCAGGTAGCCGCCCGCGCCCAGCAGCGCCGCGGCCGCCGCGGACAGCAGGCCCACCGGCGCGCCGTTCCCGGTCTCGGCGAGGTCACCCTCACCACCACCCTGCGGCGACGGCGACGCGGGCGCCTCGCCCGGGGCCGACGGGCTCGCGGAAGGCTCGTCGGTGGAGTCGCCCGGCGTCTCGGAAGGCGGCGCAGACGCGGACGGCGTGGCCGTCGTACCGCCGCCCTCCTCCTCGTCCTCGCAGTCCGTCCAGAACACCTTGTGCTTCGCGGACCCCTTCTCACCCTCGAAGTTCCAGAACAGCTTGTAGTGCCCGTCGGGCAGCGTCATGTCGTCCGTACGGCCATGACCCTCGCCGTCCAGCGTGATCGCACCGGACTTCACGGTCTCGCCCTTGACGGCGGCCGTCGGGGCCCAGGCCTCGATGTGCCAGGAGACCTGCTGGACGTTGTCGAAACCGAACGCGTCCAGATAGAACTCGCACACGTGCGGCTCGTTCTTGCGCAGTTCCTCGCCAGTGGTGGCGTCATGGATCTTGACAGTGCCGTTGTCACCGGGAGCGGTGGCGTGGGCGGCGGCAGGCGCGGAAAGCAACGCTGCCGCGGCGACGGCGGACAGGGCACCGGCGCGGGTGAGGGTACGCATGAGGCAGTAGTCCATCTTCGAGAAGGAACGGGAAGATGTGGAGGGGGCGGCTCAGCATCCTGCCGGGGCTGACTCCAGGTCAATCACGAACAGGCAACACTCAGATCCTCCACAGACATGGAGAACGGCGCAGACCTCAGACCGTCACGAACGCCGCGGTCAGGAGCGCCATCCCCGACCCCGCCAGCACCCATGCCACCCGCGTCCGCCGCAGCCCACCTGCGACGACGACCGAGGCCAGCAACAACGCACCGCCCAGCGGAACCCAGGCGTACAGGACCCCCGCGGGCCCGGACCGTACGACGTCGTCACTCCCCGGCTTCACCACGACCGTGTACGTCTGCCCCTTGCGCACGGCCACGTTCTTCTCGATGACGACCGACCCGCGCGGCCGCGACCCCGCCGAGATCGGCGTGTACGGCCCGCTGCACGTGTCCGCACCACACCGCGTCACCTCGACCGTGCCGCTCTCCCGCCCCTTCGTGAGCATCACATGCTGCGCACTGCCCCACGACGCCCACACACCCGCGATCAGGATCAGCACCGCGACCGTACCCATCGCCGCGAACCGCCCGAACCGCAGCGCGGAGAAAGCGCCCTGACTGGAGACAACGGCAGAAGGCATGGCCGCGATCCTTGGCCATGCCCCTACGACCGGTCAACCTGGGCCCGGTCAACTGCCCGGACAAGTCACGAGTTGTACGTGCTTTGCGCCCGCTCCAACCCCTCGATCACCAGACACTCCACCGCATCCGCCGCCCGGTCCACGAAGTAGTCCAGCTCCTTGCGCTCCGCCGACGAGAAATCCTTCAGCACGAAGTCCGCCACCGGCATACGACCCGGAGGCCGCCCGATCCCGAACCGCACCCGGTGATACTCGGCACCCATCGCCTTCGTCATCGACTTCAGCCCGTTGTGCCCATTGTCACCGCCGCCCAGCTTCAACCGCAGAACGCCGTAATCGATGTCCAACTCGTCGTGCACGGCCACGATGTTGCCCACCGGCACCTTGTAGAAGTCCCGCAGGGCGTTGAGGGGGCCACCGGACAGGTTCATGTACGACATCGGCTTCGCCAGGATCACCCGCCGGTTCATGGGGCCCGGCGGCCCGATCCGCCCCTCGAGCACCTGCGCCTGAGCCTTGCCGGCCCGTTTGAACTTCCCGCCGATCTGCTCGGCCAGCAGATCCGCCACCATGAACCCGACGTTGTGCCGGTTCCTGGCGTACTCGGGCCCCGGATTGCCGAGGCCGGCGATCAGCCAGGGGGCGCTCGGGTCGCTCGTCACGTCCATGTCTCCTTGGTACGCGCCAGCCGCTGCCCCCAGCGGGAACAGCGGCTGACGAACCGATGACAGAGCCGAGGATCACGCCTCTGCCAGACCTGGGGATCAGGCCTCGGCGACTTCCTCGCCCTCGGCGGCCTCGCCCGCGGCCTCCTCGGCCTGCGCGGCCAGGACCTGCAGGACGACCGTGTCACCCTCGACGGCCAGCTTGGTGCCCTTCGGCAGCGGGATGTCCTTGGCGAGGACGGAGTCGCCGGCTGTCAGACCCTCGACGGAGACGGTGACCGACTCGGGGATGTGCGTGGCCTCGGCCTCGACCGGAAGCGCGTTCAGGACGTGCTCCAGCAGGTTGCCGCCCGGGGCCAGCTCGCCCTCGGTGTGGACGAAGATCTCGACGTTGACCTGCTCGCCGCGCTTGACCAGCTGCAGGTCGACGTGCTCCAGGAAGCCCTTGATCGCGTCACGCTGCACGGCCTTCGGGATCGCCAGCTCGTTCGTCTTGCCGTCGATGTCCAGAGCGATCAGGACGTTCGGCGTACGCAGCGCGAGCAGCAGGTCGTGGCCGGGAAGCGTGAGGTGCAGCGGGTCCGAGCCGTGGCCGTACAGGACACCGGGGACCTTGCTGTCACGACGGATACGACGGGCGGCACCCTTACCGAACTCGGTACGGGTCTCGGCGGAGATCTTGACCTCGGACATACGGATCACTCCTCGTAGAACTAGAGACGGACGTGGTCACCCGGCCACGAACGGCCTGCTACGAAGAGCGCGTCGATAACGGATCGCCGACACCTGAACGAACAGGTGCGGCCTCCCTCGCCGAGCAACTGAAACAGTCTACTCGGAGAGGGAGGCCGCACCCAAAAGGATCTTTACCGCGGATCTCTACTGCTCGTCGAACAGGCTCGTCACCGAACCGTCCTCGAACACCTCACGTACGGCGCTCGCGATCGTCGGCGCGATCGACAGCACCGTCAGCTTGTCGAGGTCGCGGCTCAGCTCACCCGGCGTCGGCAGCGTGTTCGTGAACACGAACTCGCTCACCCGGGAGTTCTTCAGCCGGTCCGCCGCGGGACCCGACAGCACACCGTGCGTCGCGGTGACGATGACGTCCTCCGCGCCGTGCGCGAACAGCGCGTCCGCGGCCGCACAGATCGTCCCGCCGGTGTCGATCATGTCGTCGACCAGGACACACACCCGGCCCTTGACCTCACCCACGACCTCGTGGACGGTCACCTGGTTCGCGACGTCCTTGTCCCGCCGCTTGTGCACGATGGCGAGCGGAGCGCCGAGCCGGTCACACCAACGGTCAGCCACCCGCACACGCCCGGCGTCCGGAGACACCACGGTCAGCTTCTCCCGGTCGACCTTCCGGCCCACGTAGTCCGCGAGCAGCGGAAGCGCGAAGAGGTGATCGACCGGCCCGTCGAAGAAGCCCTGGATCTGATCGGTGTGCAGATCGACGGTCAGGATCCGGTCCGCACCCGCGGTCTTCATCAGGTCCGCGATCAGACGCGCCGAAATCGGTTCACGCCCACGGTGCTTCTTGTCCTGGCGCGCGTAACCGTAGAACGGCACGATCACCGTGATGGAGCGGGCCGACGCGCGCTTCAGCGCGTCGATCATGATCAACTGCTCCATGATCCACTGATTGATCGGAGCCGTGTGGCTCTGGATCACAAAGCAGTCCGCACCGCGCGCCGACTCCTGATAGCGGACGTAGATCTCACCGTTGGCGAAGTCGAAGGCCTTCGTCGGGACAACCCCGACCTCCAACTGCTGGGCGACCTCCTCGGCAAGCTCGGGGTGGGCGCGGCCGGAGAAGAACATCAATTTCTTCTCGCCGGTCGTCTTGATCCCGGTCACAGCTGTCTCCTCAGAGGTGTCTCAACAGGGTGTGCACTTATCACGGTACGCCGTGTTTGGCGCACCCGTTTCCGGTCAGTCTTCGCTCTCGACCTGCCCAGAAGCGGCCTCAGCCGCCTTCGCGGCCGCGCTGCCCGGACGCTTGCGAGCCACCCAACCCTCGATATTCCGCTGCTGACCGCGTGCCACAGCCAACGAACCGGGCGGCACATCCTTCGTGATCACGGAGCCCGCCGCGGTGTACGCGCCGTCCCCGACCGTGACAGGAGCCACAAACATGTTGTCCGACCCGGTACGGCAGTGCGAGCCGACTGTGGTGTGGTGTTTGTCCTGTCCGTCATAGTTCACGAAGACGCTCGCGGCCCCGATGTTCGAGTACTCACCGATCGTCGCGTCACCGACGTAGGAAAGGTGAGGCACCTTCGTCCCCTCGCCGATCGAGGCGTTCTTCGTCTCGACGTACGTACCGATCTTGCCCTTGGCGCCGAGACGGGTACCGGGCCGCAGATACGCGTACGGCCCCACGGTCGCCTGTGCCCCGATGACAGCACTGTCGGCCACGGTGTTGTCGACCCGCGCGCCGGCACCGACCCGCGTGTCCTTCAGCCGGCTGTTGGGGCCGACCTCCGCACCCTCGCCGAGATGGGTGGCGCCCTGGAGCTGGGTGCCCGGGTTGACGACGGCATCCTGCTCGAACGTGACCGTCACATCGACCCAGGTCGTTGCCGGGTCGACCACGGTGACGCCGGCGAGCATCGCGGCGGTCAGCAGCCGGTCGTTCAGGATCCGCCGGGCCTCGGCGAGCTGCACACGGTTGTTGATCCCGGCGATCTCGCGGTGGTCGGCGGCGACGGAGGCCCCGACGCGATGACCGGCCTCGCGGAGGATGCCGAGGACGTCGGTGAGGTACTCCTCGCCCTGACTGTTGTCCGTGCGCACCTTCCCTAGCGCGTCGGCGAGCAGCTGCCCGTCGAACGCGAACACCCCGGAGTTGATCTCCCGGACGGCCCGCTGCGACTCGGTGGCGTCCTTGTGCTCGACGATCGCCGTCACCGCACCCGAGACACCGTCCCGCACGATCCGCCCGTACCCCGTCGCGTCCGGCACCTCGGCGGTCAGGACGGTGACCGCGTTGCCGTCGGCGGAGTGGGTGGCGGCGAGACGGGTCAGGGTCTCGCCGGTGAGGAGGGGAGTGTCGCCGCAGACGACCACGACGGTCCCGTCGACTCCGCCACCGAGCTCTTCGAGACCCATCCGTACGGCGTGACCCGTGCCGTTCTGCTCCGCCTGCACGGCGGTGCGTACGCCGGCGTCGATCTCACCGAGGTGCGCGGAGACCTTCTCCCGCGCGTGCCCCACGACCACGACCAGGTTCTCGGGCTGCAACTCACGTGCGGCGGCCAGCACATGACCCACGAGGCTGCGTCCGCAGAGCTCGTGCAGGACCTTGGGTGTGGCCGACTTCATACGGGTGCCCTCACCCGCTGCGAGAACGACGACGGCTGCCGGGCGAATGGCGCTCACGGGATGCCCTTCGGCTGTGGAGGGGGAGGGGTGACATCCGCAGGATACCGGGGCGTTTCGTGGGGGACATGAGAGCGGGCCCTGACTGTGCTGTCAGCAGTCAGGGCCCGAACCAGGTATGTGCTCCCCCGCCAGGACTCGAACCCGGACAAATGGCACCAAAAGCCACGGTGCTGCCAATTACACCACGGGGGATCAAACTCGACTAAACCGGACATTTAGTCAGGCCGCCGAGTCGGCACCCAACACTATGCCGTACCGGGCGCCCTCCATGCGACGGTACAGATCGGCGCTCTGCGCCGACATGGATCACAGGGCATAAAAGTCACCGGAAAAGGGGGGCCGGGCGCCCGTAGGCTGGAGGCATGACCACGACGGGGGAAGCCCACACAGAGGCGCCGCCACCGAGTGCGGGGCCGTGGTGGTGGGGCAGGGTGCGCAGTGCCGTGCTGGACGTGAGTCTGGGCGTGGTGTCCGCGGTGGAGTGCGGTTTTGAGGGGGTTCGGTTCGCGCGGGATGCCGGGATTCCGGAGCCCGCGGGGGTGGTGTTCGGGGTTCTGGCGGGGTCCGTGCTGGTGCTGCGGCGCCGGTGGCCCATCGCCGTCGTGCTGGTGTCGATCGCCGTGATGCCGGCCCAGATGGGGTTCCTGATGGGCATCGTCGGGCTCTACACCCTCGCCGCCTCCGAACTGCCGCGGCGGATCATCGCCTCGCTGGCGGGGATGTCGTTCGTCGGGGCGCTGATCGTGACGTTCGTGTGGCTGCGGCAGGACGTCGGCCGGGGGAGTCTGACCGTCGGGGACTGGGTGGTTCCGTTCGCGTCGGTCACGACCGCTCTCGGGGTGACCGCGCCTCCGCTGCTGCTGGGGCTGTATGTGGGGGCCCGGCGACGGCTGATGGAGAGCCTGCGGGAGCGGGCGGACAGTCTGGAGCGGGAGCTTCAGCTGCTGGCCGAGCGCGCGGAGGAGCGTGCGGAGTGGGCGCGGAACGAAGAGCGCACGCGTATCGCGCGGGAGATGCATGACGTCGTCGCGCACCGGGTGAGTCTGATGGTGGTGCATTCCGCCGCGCTGCAGGCGGTGGCCCGGAAGGATCCCGACAAGGCGGTGCGGAACGCCGCGTTGGTGGGGGACATGGGGCGGCAGGCGTTGACCGAGTTGCGGGAGATGCTCGGGGTGCTGCGCAGTGGGGGTGTCCAGGTGGATCGGCCTCAGGGGGCTGTGATGCCGCTGGCCGCGGTGGGGGCCGCTGCCGCCGCGGCGGCCGATCGGGAGCGGTCCGGTGGGGACGAGGGGCTGGGCGAGGGGCCCTGCCTGTCGGAGCTGGACGCGTTGGTGGGGCAGTCGGCCGCCGCGGGGATGGTCGTGGATCTCTCGGTGGAAGGGGAGTCGCGGTCGTATGCGCCGGAGATCGAGCAGACGGCGTTCCGCGTGGTGCAGGAGGCGCTGACGAACGTCCACAAGCATGCGGCGGGGGCGAAGACGCATGTACGGCTCGCGCATCGGGTGTCGGAGATCGCGATGCAGGTGGAGAACGAGCCGCCGCCGGAGCTGTCGTCGGCGTCCTTGGCGCGGCTGCCTTCGGGGGGCAACGGTCTGGTGGGGATGAAGGAGCGGGTCTCGGCGCTGGGCGGGGTGTTCGTGTCGGGGCCGACGGATGCGGGGGGTTTCCGGGTGTCGGCGGTGATTCCGGCGGCGTAGTGGCCGTGTCGGTTCTGCGTGGGCGGCCCTGCCCCGGCTCGTTCCTGCTCAGCCCTGCTCTGTCCCGCCCTGTCTTGCTCTGTCCTTGTTCCCGTTCCGGGTGTCAGCCCGCCGTGAGTCGTGCCGGTTCTATGCCGGCGACGAGGGCGGCGAGGGCCTGGTCGATGTCCGGGCCGAGGTACCAGTCGCCGGTGTGGTCGAGGGCGTAGACGCGGCCTTCGGTGTCGATGGCGAGGAGGGCCTGCGTGTCGGTTTCGGCGCCGAGGGGGCAGACCTCGGTGTCGAGTGCGCGGCCGAGGTCGCCGAGGGTGCGGGCCATGTGGAGGCCGTGGAGCGGGTCGAAGTGCACAGCCGCGGGGGCGATCTGGCGTCCGGGGCCGGTGGGGGTGATGTGCAGGCCGCCGAATTCGGCCCAGGCTTCCACCGCGGCGGGGAAGACGGCGTGGGTGTGGCCGGCGGGTGAGGTGTGTTCGCGGAGGGTGTCGGCCCAGATCTCGGCTTGCTTGATGTCCCAGCGTCCGGGTCGCCAGCCGGCGGCGCGCAGGGCGGCGTCGACGGGGACGGGGAAGCGGGTGGTGGAGGTGCGGTCGGTGTGCATCTGCCCTTCGTTCGTCGGTGCCTATGGAGGTGCCTGTGGAGGTGCCTGTGGAGGTGCCAGGGGGAGCGTGAAAGGACCCGGGGGCTAGCCGTCGGTCGTCGGGTCGACGATGCGGACGCCGAAGTGGGCGCTGAGGGCGGTGCAGGCCCGGCAGGGGGCGGCGAAGCTGCCGTGCAGGGGGTCGCCGTCCTCGCGGATGCGGCGGGCGGTGAGCTTGGCCTGCTTGAGGGCTTTGCGGGCTTCGCCGTTGGTCATGGGTTTGCGGGCGGAGCGTTTGCTGCGGGTGGCGTCGGCCGCGGCGATATGGCGTGAGATGAGGATGGTCTCGGCACAGCGGCCGGTGAAGCGGTCGCGTTCCGAGCTGGTGAGGGTGTCGAGGAAGTCCTGGACGAGGTGGTGCAGGGGCGGGGGCTGGTCGCCGCGGGCGGCGGTGCCGGTGAGGGTGGCGCCGCGGACGGACAGGGCGGCGGCGACGGTGGGGAGTATCCCGTCGCGGCGGTGGAGGAGGGCGGGTGTGTGGGGGTTTTCGGTGGCGCTCCAGCCGATGCGAGGGTCGCCGGAGCGGGCGGCGTGTGGGCCTGTCTGCGTCGCGTTCATGATCGTCATCCCCTCCCGAGCATCCCCCGGGCATGCTCTCGGACGTCACAGAGTGCCAAATGGCGTGGCGGGTGCGGAAGCTGGGGCATCGCGACACGCCCGGGTTTGGGCAGGCTGTCACGGCGGGGTGACGGCTGGTCACGGAAGCGGAGGGGGCCGTGACCGGCGCTGGTGACCGGTGTCGTCGTACCGCATAGGCTGTCGGCACCGCTTTCCATGCGGTGACGCGTGGAGGCAGACGAGACAGTCGATAAGGGGCGTTGTGACCGAGGGTGGTCATGACGGGCCGTATCAGAACGCCGCAGGGGGCAAGCGCCATGACGACAGGTCGGCTCGGGCTGGGGGCACCTCCCGGCCGCCAGGCCGGGGGACAAGCCGCGCCGCCGAACGCGGCCTACGCCGGGCAGGTCGTGCATTTCCCGGATCCGGTCCGGGCGGCCCGTCACCCGAGAGGAGTACGGGTCGACGAGCGTGGTTACCCCGACTTCTCGCCGTACGCACGCGCGGCGGCGGAGATCGCGGAGCCGCCGGAGGGTTTCGGCGTCGACGAGTTGCGGCTGACGGACTATGTGTCGGCGAACGCGGCGCTGGCGGCGTCCGGCCACGAGTTGTGGGACACGATCCCGGCGGTGGCGACACCGCACGGCTGGACGTGGCACCACGTGGTGGGTTCGCGGCGGCTGGAGCTGGTTCCGGTCGAGGTGAAGGCGTTGCTGCGGCACCACGGTGGGATCGCGACGTCGGCGGTGGACCATGACAAGCGCGGGACGCGGCCATTGCAGGAGACGCGGCCCGCGCATTTCCGGCTGCCGAAGTCGGGTGTGGCGGTGACGGAGGCGCAGGCGCTGGGCGTCGAGGAGGACCTCGGGTACCGGTTGCCGGGTGCGTATCGGTCGTTCCTGAAGGCGGCGGGCGGGTGCGCGCCGGTGGGGACGGCGCTGGACCCGGAGTTGGGCCTGCTGGTCGACCAGCCGCTGTTCACGGTGCGGGACGAGGCCGCGGTCAATGACCTGGTGTACGTCAACAAGTGCCTGCGTGACCATCTGACCAAGGACTACCTGGGTGTGGGGTTCGTGCAGGGCGGGTTGCTGGCCGTGAAGGTGAAGGGCGAGCGGCTCGGTTCGGTGTGGTTCTGCGCGTACGACGACGCGCGGGACGTGGATCCCTCGTGGCCGCCGGCGGAACGGGTGGAGCGGCTGCTGATGCCGTGCGGTGAGGACTTCGACGCGTTTCTGTCCCGGCTGGCGGGTTCTCCGCCGGAGTTGGAGACGGTGGCGAATCTGATGGTGGACGGTGGGTTCGCGGGCCCGGTGCCCGTCGCCGCTGCGGCTGTGGGGGAGTGAGCTTCGCGATGGTGACGTTCGCGCAGGCGCAGGAGCGTGCGGAAGAGTGGATCAACGGCGAGGTGCCGTCGTACCAGCATCGTGAGGTGCGGGTGCGGGAGTTCGGGCTCGGGTTCGTGGTGTGGGCCGAGGACCGTGCGGACGGGCCGCGTTCGGACGGCGGCGCGCAGCGGCTGGTGATCGCCCGGGACAGCGGGGAGGCCACGTTGTGGCCGTCGCTGCCGGTGGGCGAGGTGATTCGCCGGTACGAGGAGGAGTACGGCCGTGGGGACGCGGCCGCCGAGCCGGTGCCGGCCGCTCCGGCCCGGGTGGACCTGAATCAGACGTCGTTCTTGCTGACTCCGCCGGAGTGGTTGCAGGAGGCGGCGGACAAGCTGGGGATCCAGGGCCGGGACGGGGCTGCGGATTCGGGTTCGGGCGCGGGGTCGGGGTCGGCTTCGGGTGCGAATTCGGGGCAGGGCGACGGTGGTACGTCCGGTGCCGGGGCGCTTCCCGAGACGCAGGGCGGGGTTCCGGTCGGCGCGGCCGGGCCGTCGTCGACTCCTCCGCCCCAGGCGCCCGGTGTGCCTGACGGGGCGACCCCCTGGGCCGGTACGGACACCAACGCCGATGCCGGTGAGGACCGTTCCGTGCCGCTGCCGGAGACGGTGTTCGCACCGCCGTTGAGCGGTGACGACGCCACGCCGCCGGACGCCAAGACCGCGCTGATGTCGGGCGGCAGCCGGCTTCCGTCGACGGCGATCGAGCCGGCGCTCGACGACGCGCCCACGCCGGGTGCGCCCACGCCGCCTCCGCCTCCGGGGCCGCCTTCGTACGGCTATCCGCAGGGTGCCGGTGGGCCGGGTACGCCCCCGCCGGGTGTGCCGACGCCGCCCGCGCCCTCCTACGGCTACCCGCAGGGCGGGCCGCAGGCTCCGGGTGGTCCCGAGACACCGGGCCGGCCGCTCGCGCCGAACGCCGGGGACATCGCCGATGCCGCGACGAGCAAGGCGGCGCCTCCTCGTGCGGGGGGTGGGGCGACGCCGCCTCCTCCGCCGGGGGTACCGGGGACGCCGGGTGCGGGGGCGGGGAGTACGCCTCCTCAGCCGCCGGCGGCTCCGGGTGTGCCGGGTGCTCCGGGGGGCGGGTACGTGCCGACGCAGTTGGTGTCGGCGCTCGGTCCCGACGGGCCCGAGGGTGCTGCCGGGCCGGGGATTCCGCAGCCGCCCGGTGCTCCGGGTGCTCCGGGTGCGCCTGGCATGCCCGGTGCCCCTGGCGTGCCGAATCCTCCGGACGCCCCCAACCCGCCCGGCACGCCCGGCGGTACGCCCCCGGGCGGTGTGCACCATGCCGCCACCGTGCTGGCCGACCCGAACCGGATGGGCGGCGCGCCGCAGCCACCGGGACCCCCTGGTGTGCCGGGTGCGCCGGGTGCGCATGGCGCGCCGAATCCGCCCGGCATCCCCAGCCCGCCCGGTGCTCCGGGCGCCCCGGGCATGCCGGGCGCAGCCCAGCCTCCGGGTCCTCCCGGCGCCCCGGGTATGCCGCCCGGCGGCCCCGGCGCGCCGCAGCCTCCGCGCGCTCCGGGTGTGCCTGGCGCCCCGGGTGCTCCTGGCGCCCCGGGCTCCTCGGGCGGTGCTCGCGGTGCGGTTCACCACGCGGAGACCGTGCTGGCCGCGCCCCCGGTGGGCGGCCCCGGTGTGCCTCCGCCGTCACCGGCACCGGGCGCGCCGCAGCCGCCAGGCGCTCCGGGGATGCCTCCGGGCGGTCCCGGTATGCCGCCCGGCGGTCCGGGCATGGCGCCCGGCGCCCCCCAGCCCCCGATGCCCCCGGGTGCCGTTCCGCCGCAGCCCGGTCAGCCCGGTCAGCCCGCGCAACCCGGCCAGCCGGGCCAGCCCCCGGCGTACGGCTACCCCCCACAACCCACCGGTCAGCCGACCGTCGGCCCCGGCTATCAGGCCGTTCTCCGCTACCGGGCGCAGGACGGGTCGGAGCAGCAGCTGATCCGGCGTTCGGCGCCGGGTACGCCGCATCCGGAGTGGCAGATCTTCCATGAGCTGCGGGCCATGAACGTGCCGTCGGACCAGGTGCTGGAGCTGCACACGGAGCTGGAGTCGTGTGAGCTGCCGGGTGCGTACTGTGCGCGGATGATCCGGGAGCAGTGGCCGCAGGCGCGGATCACGTCGATCGCGCCGTACGGCACGGATCACGCGAGCCGGCAGCAGGGCATGCAGCAACTGCTGGCGCATCAGGGCGAGTTGCATCAGGTGGCCGACGGGCCGGCCCGTCCGGCGCCGGTGCGGGCGCCGTTGCCGCAGGTGCAGGCGGCGCCGCCGATTCCGCCGGAGGGTGTGGCGCAGGAGCTGGCGGGGGCGTTCGGGCCGGGGCTGTTCCGGTTCGAGCAGGCCGCCGTGTCCCGGCAGGGCGTGCCGCCGGTCGTGGCGCACAGCCTGATGGTGGGCGGTCTGCCGATGGACATGGGCCCGTTCTTCTGGGCGCAGGCCCAGCCGGGGCGGCCCGTTCCCACGCTGGCGGAGCTGGCGGCCGAGCGCGGGGTGCAGCCGGCCTCGGACGCGGGCTCGTATCTCGTCATGGGCAGCGACTTCGGCAAGGCGCTGTGCGTGCAGTACGGGACGGCGCACATCGTGGCCGTGCCGGTGGAGGCGGGGCCGGGCGGTGCGCCCGTACCGCCGCAGTTCGTGAACACGGGTCTGCCCGAGTTCCAGCGCTGTCTGGCGCTGCTGGGCCGGATGTGGCGGCTTCGCTTCGGCCTGAACCAGGAGCAGGCGGGCCGTTGGACCGTCGACTTCCAGGCACAGCTCGCCTCCCTCGACCCGGCGGCGCTCGGGTCGCCGGAGAGCTGGTGGTCGGTGCTGCTGGAGCAGATGTGGGACGGATTGCTGTGACGGACAGCTGTGATGGATTGCTGTGACGGATTGCTGTGACGGATATCTGTGACGCCGTTCGGCTGTTTGTCGTGAGGTGATCTGAGGTGATGTCACCCGGCCGCCGCTGACCGCGGCGTGCGGGGTGTGAAGGGGCCGGCTCCCGGTTGTACGACCGGGAGCCGGCCCTTTCGTATGCGCTCTTCGTCGTTTTGCGCGCCGTTCGTCCTTCCGCGCGCCGCTGGTCTTCGTGTGCGCCGCTCGGCGTGCCTCCGTGCCTCAGTGCCCCCGCGCGGTGCCTCCTGCGCGGAGTGTCGCGTTATGAACGCTTCCGCCCGATACATCAAGATGTGCGCTAAATCATCATTTCGCATCCGTTCGGCTGAGAGGGGTTCCAGGATGAGCAGCGCACCGGTCCCGCTCTACGACTTCGTGGTCGTACGAGGGCGTGGCTACCGTCCCGAACAGGTCGACGCCTACATCGACGCCCTCTTCCGGGACCGTGACGCCGCCTGGGAACGGGCCGCCCGGCTCACCGTGCTCGCCCGGGACATGGACAAGGAGGCGGAGCGGCTGCGGGAGGTCGTGGCGGAGCTCGCCCCGCAGACGTACGAGGAGCTCGGGGGGCGTGCGCGGCGGCTCTTCGAGATGGTGGAGGAGGAGGCCGCGGCCGTGCGGGAGGGGGCGCGGCAGGAGACGCAGCGGCTGATGGAGGAGGCGCAGACGTACGCGGACGAGGTGTGGGACGCGGCGCAGGCGCACGCCGACGCGGTGAGAGCCGAAGCCGAGGAATGGGCCCGTCAGCGGTTGCTCGCGGCACGGGCGGAGGCGGGCGAGGCCCGGAACGCCGCCCGGCGTGATGTGAAGGAGGAGCGCGGGGAGGTGCTCGGCCCGTTGCGCCAGGCACGCCAGCAGACCGCCGGCTTGGTCGCGCGGCAGGCCAAGGAGCACGCCGAGCGGTTGGCGGAGGCCGAGCGGGAGGCCGAGCGGCGGCTGGCCGCGCTGGAGAAGGCGGAGACGGAGGGGATGGCGCGGGCCGAGGCCTCGCTGGCCGAGGCGCAGCAGGAGCTCGCCGACGCGCGGGCCTCGGCGAAGCGGTTGCAGGAGGAGGCGGGGGCGCGGGCGGCGGAGCTGCTGGAGCAGGCCCGGGAGCGGACGGAGCGGGTCGCCCGGGAGACGGAGCGGGTGCTGCGCGAGCACGGGGAGATGTGGGACGAGGTGCGGTTGCAGATGGACCAGATGCGCAACAGCCTGTCGACGCTGGAGCGGCAGGTGGCATTGGAGTGAACCGGGGCGGGGTCCGGCAAGGACCCCGGCCCCGGCTGCGATGCCGGGAAGCAGGTGCCTGGTTGCCTGGTTGCCCAGTGCCTAGTTGCCCCTGCGCACCGCACCCGCGAGAATCCACCCCTCCACGGCCTCGTACTGCCGTCGCTGTTCCTCCGACTCGTCCCGCCCCGACAGGACCGTCCCCAGCCAGCCGAGGAGGAATCCGGCCGGGATCGACACGAGCCCCGGCGTGGTGAAGGGGAACCAGTTGAAGTCGGCGTCGGGGAACGCCGAGATCGGCGACCCGGAGACGAGATTGGTCCCCGGCATCAGCACCAGCACTACCACGGAGCCGCCGATCAGGGTCCAGAGCAGTCCGGCCCGGGTGTAGCGGCGCCAGAAGAGGCTGTAGACGAGGGCCGGGGCGATGGCCGAGGCGCCCAGGGTGAAGGACAGGGTCACCAGCGGCTGGAGGCTGCGGTGCTGGACCATCGTCGCCAGCACGATCGCCGGGACCCCCACCGCCAGCGCGGACAGCCGCGCCACCGTCATCTCGCGGCGGCTGGACAGCTCCCGCAGCCGTGCGGCGAACACGTCATGGGCGAGGGAGTTCGCGCAGGCCAGGATCATGCCGGCGACCGAGGCGAGCACGGTCAGGAAGATGGCCGTGGTGACCGTCGTGAAGAGCAGGGTCTCCGCGGTGGAGACCTCGGCGCCGAAGGCGGCCCTGGAGCCCAGCAGATACGCCGTGTTGCCCTGCGGGTCCGCCCCGGCGATCACCTCCCGCCCGATCAGCGCCGTGGCGCCGAAGCCGACGACCGTGATCACCAGCACGAACAGCGCCACGCTCGACACCGCCCAGGACATCGAGCGCCGCACCTGACGTGCGCCGGTCGCCGTGTACATGCGCATGGTGATGTGCGGCAGCACCGCACCGCCGAGGACGACGGCGAGCTGGGAGCTGATCATGTCGAGGCGGGGGTGCGGGCCGCCCGCGAACTGCAGGCCCGACTCCAGGAACGCCGAGCCGACCCCGCTCTGCTGCGCCGCGGTGTTGAACAGCGCGCCCGGATCCCAGTCGAACCGCGCCAGCACCAGCAGGGCGACCACGGCGCCCGACCCGAGCAGCATCACGATCTTCAGGATCTGGATGAGCGCGGTGCCCTTCATCCCGCCGATCGCGGCGTAGCTGATCATCAGCACGCCGAGGCCGACGATGCACCCCGTCTTCAGGGAGTCGTCCGAGAAGCCCAGGATGAACGCCAGCAGTTGCCCGGTCCCGGCCAGCTGCACCAGCATCAGCGGCACCAGCGCGGCCAGGGTCACCGCGCACGCGGCGATCCGCACGCCCCGGCCCGGCATCCGGCGGGCCAGCGCGTCGCCCATGGTGAACCGGCCCGCGTTGCGCAGGGGTTCGGCCAGCAGGAACATCAGCAGCATCAGCGACAGGGCGGTGCTCAGCGCCAGCACGATGCCGTCGTAGCCGCACAGCGCGACGACGCCCGTCGTGCCCAGCACGGTCGCCGCGCTGATGTAGTCGCCCGCGATCGCCAGGCCGTTGCGCACGGGGGACAGGGAGCTGTAGCCCGTGTAGAACTCGTCGAGGTCGTCCCGGTCCGGTCCGGTCATCACGCACAGCAGCAGCGTGATGGTGGCCACGGCACAGAAGGCGACCAGCGACATCGCCTGCGCGTCTCCGCTGAAGTCCGTCATCGTCCCGTCCCCCGGTTCCCCGACTCCCGCTTGGCGTCCACCTCGGCCAGCTTGCGGATGCGGTCCGCGAGCGGGTCGACGTAACGGCGGGCCGTGTGCTCGTACAGGCCTATCGCCAGCCAGGTGACGGGCAGTTGGATCAGCGCGAGCAGCAGGCCGACGGGCAGCCCGTCGGTGACCGTGCTCGACATGAACCCGGGCGCGAAGGCGGACAGGATCAGGAAGAGGGTGAAGTAGCCGAGCGCGGTGAGCGTCGCCACGCGCCGCTGCCAGCGGTAGGCGGTGCGCAGGATGCGCAGGTCGCTGTGGTGCCCGAGGGGTGGGTGGTCGGGGGTCCGGTGGCGTGGGGGTGGTTGCGGTGGGGGCGGGGCCTGCCAGGGATAGGTGTCATAGGTGTCGTACGAGGGTGACGCGTCGCCCGGGCCGTACTGGTACGGCGGTGACGGATCGAAGGACGGGGACATCCCGTTGCTCCTTGCGTGACTCGGGTCCGGTGCGGCGGACCGCAGGGAGGTGGGGGGCGGGCGAGCCACGCACGTTACTTCGGAGTACGGCTCATGGCGAGGGTTTCGCCAAACTGGGTGGTCGGTATGCGTCTATCTCTACCGAACCGTGTCTGACCTGGTGTGTTACCGGCGTTAACTCAGACTTTTGAATCCGAGCACCCTGCGGTAGTCGTCGACCGCTTCCCCGACTTGTCCCATGCGCTCACGCATGTCGTCGGACGTGCGGGTCCGCACGAGGGTCCGCAGCACGTAGTCGGGGGAGAACTCCCCCGCGAAGCCCGCCGGGGCGTCGGAACGGATCATCGGCTCGTTGGTGAACGTCGACGAGGGGTCGTCGGAGTGCTGGTACGTCCAGCGGCACGGCCACAGGCGCAGCGCGGTCTCTCCGACGTACCGGATCGCGCCGGCGAAGAACTCGTCCCCGGCCGCCGCCTCCAGCGAGGCGGGGCCGTCGAAGCGGTCCAGGACGAGCCGTTCCAGCTGTGAGAGCGAGTCCAGGGAGTAGTCGAAGGGGAAGCCGTCCGGCAGGTGGGCCGTCCGCCACCGGTCCAGTGCGGTGTCCATGGACGACAGCCACTCATCGAGGCACCGGCGGGACTCCTCGCTCGCGTGCAGGCGGTCGTCCTCCCTGTACCAGGCGGGCGTCCCGGGTTCCGCCGCGGGAAGTCCGTCGCGCACCCAGTTGCCCAGCTGAACCGGCATCGACAGACCGAACTCCCGCAGCCCTTCGGCCTGTTCGGGGGTCAAGAGGAGCCACCAGGCGTCATAGGACTCCTCGTCCAGCTGGTAGAAGCCCCGTGGATCGTCGTTGCCGGGCACGAGGTCGCCGATGGCGTCGAAGGCGGCGTTCCAGTCCATGTAGCCGGTGCTGTCGGAGAGGTGTTCCGTCCGGTGCCATATCGACCGGCCGTTGCGCCGGAAGTGCAGGTACTGCTCCCCGTCGTCGTCCGTCACCAGCTCGACGTCGTCGACGACCACCGAGCCGCCCGAGCAGGCCGCCGCCGCCTCGAGCAGCAGCTCCTCATATCCGTCCTCGAGTTCGCCCGAGACCTTCTCGGGCATCTGGAAGCCGAGGCCGCAGTCACCGACGAGGAACGTCAGCTCGTCGGTGTCCTCGAAGCCTTCGTCGGCGTCCATGCTGAATCTGGTGGCCTCCGCCAGACCGGCCGCCGCTTGTTCCTCCGTGGCGATGCCCAACCGGACCAAGGTCTGCGCGAATTCACGGAGTGTGCGTTGCTTTGCATTGGCCATGACAGCACCCTCACACAGGCGGAGGGGGCGGCGGGTGTACCTCGCGTGTGCGTCCCGCGTGCTCTGTCAGTGCCCGAGAAGCGCGCGCCGATAACGGACCCCGGGCCGGCCGGCCACGGCGACGTCTTCCACATGGGCGAAGGAGTTCCGCTCCAGGACGGCCCGGGAGGCCAGGTTGTCCAGGGTGGTGACGGCGACCAGGGACGTCAGCCCGTACGCCGTACCGGCCACCCGGCACACCTCCGCCACCGCCGCCGTGGCGACGCCCCTGCCCGCCGACCGCTCCCCGATGCGGTACCCGAGTTCCGCCGAACCGTCCTCGACGTCGACCAGGTTGACCCGCCCGACGAGGCGCCCCTCGGCGTCCGTCACCAGGTGGAAGTGGCAGACCCCGGCGTCCTGTTCGGCCAGCCGCGCCCGGAGCAGGGTGTCGAACTCGGCGAAATACGCGTCCCCGCGATCCGGGATGGAACGGGCGAAGTACTCCCGGTTCTCAAGCTCGAAGGCCAGCAGAGCCTCCGTGTGATCGGCCCGCAGCCGCTCCAGCTTCACCATGGGCCACAGGATAGGGACCCGGAAACACGGGGCGCGGGGCGAAGGAACTGATCCGCCCGGCAGATCGTCCTGGAAAGCGTGACGTCGACGGTGCAGGAAGCGGTGAGCCGGTGTGCGGCGCGGTGGGCGGGGCGGGGCCGGGTGCTCGCCGCGCTCGCCGTACTGACGGCCGGGCTGCTGGCGTTCCACCGGGCCGTGCCCAACACCGTGGGGCGCACGGGCAGTCTGCTGGAGGCCTTCCTGCCCTGGCTCGGTGCCGTGGTCGTGGTGCTGCTCGGTCTCGCCCTGCTGCGTCGTTCCGCCGTCGCGCTGGTGGCCCTGCTGCTGCCGGTGGCGGCCTGGACGTACCTCTTCGGCGGGCTGCTCCTGCCCGCGCCGAAGCCGGGCGCGCGCGATCTGGTCGTGGTGCAGCACAACGTCAGCGACGAGAACGGCGACCCGGCGGGCACGGCCCGTGCTCTGGCCGACGCCGAGCCCGATCTCATCGCGCTGGAGGAGCTGGTGCCCCACGCGCTGCCCGTCTACGAGGAGACCCTTGCCGCGGACTTCCCGTACCACGTGGTGCGGGGCACCGTGGGGCTCTGGTCGAGGTATCCGCTGACCGGTGCCCGGCTCGTCGCCATCAAACCCCGTGGGGTCACGGACGCCTGGAGGCGCGGGCTGCGGGCCGCCGTCCGCACGCCGTACGGCGACGTCGCGGCGTACGTCGCGCACCTGCCCTCGGTCCGCGTCCGGGCGAGCGGGCTCGCGTCCTCCTGGCGCGACGAGAGCGCCGGACTGCTGGGCGAGGCGGTCGCCGCCGAGAACCTGCGCACGGTGATCCTGCTGGGCGACCTCAACGGCACGGTCGACGACCGCGGGCTGGCCCCGCTGACCTCCCGGATGAACGTGGCCGAACGGGGCTTCGCCCTCAGTTTCCCCGCCGGCCTGCCCCTGGCCCGGATCGACCAGGTCATGGCCCGCTCGGCCACGGTCGCCCACATCCGAACCCTGCCCGCCACCGACAGCGACCATCTGCCGGTCGCCGCGCGCGTCAGGCTGGGCTGAGGCCGGGAAGGCCTGACGTGCGCGTCGCGGCGGGGGGCCGGCGTTGAGGTACGCGGTCGCGGCGTACGAGCGGCCGAGTCAGTTCTCCTCAAGTACCGGGAACCGCCGCGGCGCCAGCAGCAACAGCACCAGGAAGGCCAGGGCCGCCGCCCCGGACGCCCCCAGATAGACGGCGTGCACCGCGTCGGCGATGGCCCGCCTGGTGGCCTCCGGGGCCGTGCCGCCCGAACCCAGTGCCCGCGTCACCGAGTCCAGGTCGCCCGCGCCGCCGAGCCGCGAGGCCAGCACCCCGTTGGCGACCGCGCCGAAGAGCGCCGCGCCCATCGTCTGGCCCGTCTGCCGGCAGAACAGCACCGACGCGGTCGTCGTGCCGCGCTCCGACCACCCCACCGTCGACTGCACGCCCACGATCAGCGGCAGTTGGAACAACCCCAGCGCCGCACCCAGCAACAGCATCAGCAGCGTCGGCTGCCACGCCTGCCCGGGATACGGCAGGAACGGAAAGGCCAGCAGGATCAGCGACGCCGTCCCGATCCCCAGCATCGCCGTGTTGCGGAAGCCGATCCTGCGGTACACGTGCTGGCTGAACGCCGCCGACACCGGCCAGCTCAACGTCCAGACGGACAGCACGAATCCGGCCGTCACCGGGGCCAGGCCGAGGACCGACTGGGCGTACGTCGGCAAGAACACCGTAGGTGCCACCATCAGCAATCCCAGGGCGCCCAACGCCAGGTTCACCGCGGCGATCGTCCGCCGCCGCCACACCCACCCGGGGATGATCGGGTCGGCCGCCCGGCGCTCCACGACCACCACGACCGCCACCAGCGCAAGTCCCGTACCGAGCAGGGCGATCGACGGCCCGGACAGCCACGGCCACGCCACCCCGCCCTGCACCAGCGCCGTCAGCAGCACGCCCCCGCACGCGAACACCGCCAGGGCGCCCGCCCAGTCGACACGCGCGCGCGTGGCCGTCGCGTCCGTCTCCGTCCCTGTTTCCCTCTCCCTGTCCGTGTCCCGCTGCGGCTCGTGCAGGTGGCGCACGATGAGCCACAACGCCACCGCCCCTATGGGCAGGTTGATCAGGAAGATCCAGCGCCAGTCCGCGTAGGCCGCCAGGACGCCGCCCACCCCGGGGCCGGCCACCGCCGAAACCGCCCACACCGTCGACAACTTGGACTGGATCCTGGGGCGTTCCTCCAGCGGGTACAGGTCGGCGGCCAGCGTCTGCACCGTCCCCTGCAGGGCTCCGCCGCCCAGCCCCTGCACGATCCGGAACGCGATCAGCGCCGCCATGTTCCAGGCCAGAGCGCACAGCAGCGACCCCAGCAGGAACAGCGCCGCGCCCGCGACCAGCACCGGTTTGCGGCCGAAGGTGTCGGAGAGCTTGCCGTAGACCGGGAGGGTCACCGTCACGGCGAGCAGGTAGCCGGAGAAGAGCCAGGAGAAGACTGAGAAGCCGCCGAGGTCGCCCACGATCTGCGGTACGGCCGTGGAGACGATGGTGGCGTCGAGCGCGGCCAGCGCCATCGCCAGCATCAGGGCCGCGACCACGGCTGCGCGCTTGTCGGTTCCGGTGTGCGGCGCGGTGTCGCGTATCGCGGGTCTCGTACTGCCCACCGGGTTCCTTCCCTAATGCATTCCCCTTGCACCTATCTGCCGCCGAACAGCTTCCCACTTGACCCTGACGTGGCGGGAGGGTGGAGCCTGGATGGGCCGCAGGGTGGAGACAACCCCGAGGTGCGCTCCACCGAAGGGGGGACTGCCCCTAGGGGTACCTCCGTACTAGGTCTCGGGGAGGGTTGGTACCGCCGGAGGACGAGACGCCAGGGGGCCGTCCTTAATCTGGCTTTACGCCGCTGGGGGGCGGCTGACCGAACCGGCGGGGGTGGGGTTTTCCCCCGTACAAGACGGGGCTCGGCACCAGCGCGCCGGACCCCTCCGCGGAGCCAGACTCAACGACGTACCCGGTCATCACGACGTACCCGGTCATCGAAGCACCGGCACATGACGCACCGCCACACGGCTTCGTGCGTCCATCCATAACCGACTTAGGAGACATACCGTGACATCGGCTGTGACCATTCCCAGGCACGGGGGCACTGGAGGGCGTACGGCCGTTGCCGCGCGGGCGCGGCAGGTCGTCAAGGCGTACGGGTCGGGGGAGACCCGTGTCGTCGCCCTCGACCATGTCGACGTGGACATCGCACGTGGCCAGTTCACCGCGATCATGGGCCCCTCGGGGTCCGGCAAATCCACCCTGATGCACTGCCTCGCCGGACTCGACACCGTCAGCAGCGGCCAGATTTACCTCGACGACACCGAGATCACCGGGCTGAAGGACAAGAAGCTCACGCAACTGCGCCGGGACCGGATCGGGTTCATCTTCCAGGCGTTCAACCTGCTGCCGACGCTCAACGCCCTGGAGAACATCACGCTGCCCATGGACATCGCGGGGCGCAAGCCTGACAAGCAGTGGCTCGCGCGTGTGGTCGACACGGTCGGCCTTTCCGACCGGCTCAAGCACCGGCCCACCCAGCTCTCCGGCGGCCAGCAGCAACGCGTCGCCGTGGCCCGCGCCCTGGCCGCCCGGCCCGAGATCATCTTCGGTGACGAGCCGACCGGAAACCTCGACTCGCGCGCGGGCGCCGAGGTACTGGGATTCCTGCGCCGCTCCGTCGACGAGCTCGGGCAGACCATCGTGATGGTCACGCACGACCCCGTAGCCGCCTCGTACGCGGACCGGGTGCTGTACCTCGCCGACGGGCGCATCGTCGACGAGATGTACAAGCCGACCGCCGACGCCGTCCTGGACCGCATGAAGGACTTCGACGCCCGGGGGCGTACGTCATGACCGTCGTGAAGACCTCCCTGCGCAACTTCTTCGCGCACAAGGGACGCATGGCCCTGTCGGCCGTCGCCGTCCTGCTGTCGGTGGCCTTCGTGAGCGGCACGCTCGTGTTCACCGACACGATGAACACCACCTTCGACAAGCTCTTCGCCGTCACCTCCTCCGACGTCACCGTCAGCCCCAGGACGGCCGAGGACGAGGACGACGGCGGCGGCACGGGCCGGCCGGTCTCACTGCCCGCCGCCACCGTCGAGCAGGTCGCCGCCGTCGACGGCGTCCAGCGGGCGGAGGGCGCGGTCGCCTCGATGAGCGTGACCGTCGTCAACTCCGAGAACGAGAACATGGGTTCCTCCACCGGCGCGCCCACCATCGCCGGCAACTGGACCCGCAACGAACTGAAGTCCATGGAGATCACCTCCGGACACGCCCCGCGCGGGCCCACCGAGGTCATGGTCGACGCGGACACCGCCGACAAGCACGACCTGAAGCTCGGCGACGAACTGCGCACCATCGCCGCCACCGGCGACATCCGCGCGCGGATCGTCGGCATCGCCTCCTGGAAGGTCACCAACCCGGGCGCGGCCGTCGTCTACTTCGACACCGAGACCGCCCAGCGCACCCTGCTCGGCGCCACCGGCCGCTTCACGCAGGTCTCCGTCACCGCGGCGGACGGCGTGAGCGACGCCAAGCTCAAGCAGGACATCGGGCAGGCCCTGGACGGCTCGTACAAGATCCAGACGGCCAAGGAGAACGCCGACGAGAACCGCAAGGACGTCGGCGAGTTCATGAACATCATCAAGTACGCCATGCTCGGCTTCGCCGGGATCGCGTTCCTGGTCGGCATCTTCCTGATCATCAACACCTTCTCGATGCTGGTCGCCCAGCGCACCCGCGAGATCGGCCTCATGCGGGCCATCGGCTCCTCACGCCGCCAGGTCAACCGGTCGGTGCTGGTGGAGGCGCTGCTGCTCGGCCTCATCGGCTCGGTACTGGGCGTGGGCGCGGGCGTCGGCATCGCCATCGGCCTGATGAAGCTGATGTCGATGGCCGGCATGAACCTCTCCACCGACGACCTGACGGTGAAGGTGACGACCCCGGTCATCGGCCTGATCCTCGGTGTCGTCGTGACGGTCCTCGCCGCCTACCTCCCCGCCCGCCGCGCCGGCAAGGTCTCCCCGATGGCGGCCCTGCGCGACGCCGGTACGCCGGCCGACGGCAAGGCGGGCCGGATCCGCGGGCTGATCGGCGCGCTCCTCACCGGTGCGGGCGCCTACGCCCTGTACGCCGCCGCCACGGCCGACAAGGCGAGCGACGGCGCGCTGATGCTCGGCGGCGGCATAGTGCTCTCCCTGATCGGCTTCGTGGTGATCGGCCCGCTGCTCGCGGGCGGAGTGGTCCGGGTGATCAGCGCGGTGCTGCTGCGCGCCTTCGGACCCGTGGGCCGCATGGCCGAACGCAACGCCCTGCGCAACCCGCGCCGTACCGGAGCGACGGGCGCCGCCCTGATGATCGGCCTCGCGCTGGTCGCCTGCCTGTCCGTGGTCGGCTCCTCGATGGTCGCCTCGGCGACGAGCGAGCTCGACAAGTCGGTGGGCGCGGACTTCATCGTCATGGCCCAGGGCCAGGACATCGTGCCGCAGGCCGAGAAGGCGATGCAGCAGACGCCGGGCCTGGCCCACGTCACCCGCTACAAGGACGTCAAGGCCACGCTGACCTCGCCGGACGGCAAGACCGACGACAGCGGCATCACGGCCGCCGACCCGACCTACGCCGAGGACCTGCGCCGTACGACCACGGAGGGCACCCTCTCCGCCGCCTACGGCAAGGACGCCATGTCGGTCGGCTCCGACTACGCCAAGAAGCACGGTGTGCGCGTCGGCGACGCCCTCACCGTCGCCTTCAAGGGCGGCGAGACCGCGAAGCTGAAGGTCGCGGCCATCACGGACGACGACACCTCCATCGACCAGGGCGCCCGCTACACCAGCATCGAGACGCTGCGGAAGTACCTCCCCGCCGACCGGATCCCGCAGAACGTGATCATGTTCGCCAAGGCGAAGGACGGCCAGGAGGAGGCGGCGTACGCGGCCCTGAAGAAGTCGCTGGACGGCTACCCGCAGTACCAGGTCCGCGACCAGACCGACTACAAGGAGGAGCTGAAGGACCAGGTCGGCCAGCTCCTGAACATGGTCTACGGCCTGCTCGCCCTGGCGATCATCGTCGCGGTCCTGGGCGTGGTGAACACCCTGGCCCTGTCGGTGGTGGAGCGCACCCGCGAGATCGGCCTGATGCGCGCCATCGGCCTCTCCCGCCGCCAGCTGCGCCGCATGATCCGCATGGAGTCGGTGGTCATCGCCCTGTTCGGCGCCCTGCTGGGCCTCGGACTCGGGATGGGCTGGGGCGC
Organism: Streptomyces sp. V4I8; assembly: GCF_041261225.1. Classification (GTDB taxonomy): domain Bacteria; phylum Actinomycetota; class Actinomycetes; order Streptomycetales; family Streptomycetaceae; genus Streptomyces. The sequence continues at coordinate 4,355,868 of NZ_JBGCCN010000001.1, read as the reverse complement.
GACGGCCCAGAAGCTCCTGGCCCTGGAGGGCCTGAACGTCCTCGACATCCCGTGGCCGACGATCATCGGGGTCTTCATCGGCTCGGCCTTCGTGGGCCTGTTCGCGGCCCTGGTGCCTGCGTTCCGGGCGGGCCGGATGAACGTACTGAACGCGATCGCGACCGAATAGCCACCGCATACGGGGGTTGCGGGGGACGGGCCCGGCCCGCAGGAGGTTCCACTTCCTGCGGGCCGGGCCGCGCTGTCCACGCTCCCCACGTGCTCACCCGGCGGAACGCCGCTCCAGGAGTACGACCCCGTAGGCGGTGCCCTTGATGGTGTACCGGGCGTCGGGGTGAAGGTCCCGGGCGTAGCCCTCGACGTCGCGATAGCGGTTGCGGGAGTTGTCGAGGGCGATGAAGTCCGGGTCGATGCCGCGCGTGGTGCTGATCCAGAAGACCCGGCAGCGCGAGGTGAGCCGGCTGATCGGAGCGATGTTCGCCTCGACGGAGGCGTTGTCCGGAACCTCCGCGAGGAGCCGCTCGATGGCCGTCACGCGCGCGGGCTTGCGATAGATCTCGCTCTCGGTCACCGCGGCGAGCGGCAGTGAGGTGGTCAGCGCGAGGGAGGCGGCCACGACGGCGGCGGGCAGGTGCTGGACGTACGACCGCAGCCACCCGCGCGTGCTGTGCCGGGCGGTGTCGAGGGCGTCCACGAGCGCGAGCGTGACGATGGGCATGAGGACCGCGTTGTAGTGCCAGTCCGTGCCCCAGTACTGCGCGTACGACGACACGAAACGCCAGCCCAGGGTGGGCAGGGCGACCAGCAGGAGGGGCGAGCGGACCGCGAGCAGCCCGGTGGTGGGGATGAGCAGCCAGCCGAGCGTGCGGAGCTTGGTGTCGAGACCGTCGAAGGGGCCGCCGCCGCCCGACTCGCTCACCTTGTTCCAGTAGTCGTAGGTTCCGCCGCTGTTGAAGCTCGGTATGACCACCAGAAGGGTGACCGCGACAGCCGCCACACCGAAGACCGCGACACCGATCGCGTACCGGGCCGCCCGCGCGGAGTCGTGGCGGGCCCGCAGGGCGACGACCACGGCGATGGCCGCCAGGGTCATCCCCAGGTCTTCCTTCACGAGGACCAGCGGAAGCGCCCACAGCAGGGCCGCCCGCCAGCGCCGCGCGAGCAGCGCCTCAAGGCTGAACGCGATGAGCGGCACGGCGAAGCAGATCTCGTGGAAGTCGAAGTCCACGGCCTGCTGAAGCCCCCACGACAGCCCGTACGCCACCCCGATCGCCGCCCCACGCCGCCGCCCCAGCAGCCGGGCCGCGGCACGGGTGACCGGGACGGCGGACAGGGCGAACAGCGCGGCCTGCGCGACGAGCAGGGTCACCGGGGACGGAAACACCCGGTAGAACGGCGCCAGCAGGGCCGTCACCGGGCTGAAGTGATCGCCCAGGATGTTGAACCCCGGCCCCTTGAGATCCGCGACAGGGGCCTGAAGGTGCGCGTACGCCCGAATGACCTGCTCGAAAATCCCGAGATCCCACGACCGCTGCCCCAGGTGCCGATAGCGCCCGACGGAGACGATCGCATAGCCGACAAAGAGCACAACGGCCAGCAGCCAGGGCTCACGCCGCCCGGGACCGGGCCGCGCGTGCCCCTCCGGGAGCGTGGCGGGCGCCGGTATGTCGGGGTCCGAGGACGTGTTCGGCGTCACGGAGGTGGCGGGGGTGGGCATGGAGGGACCTTACGCGGTGCGGGGTTCGGTCTTTCAGCATGTCCGTCCTTCGAGGACGCGGCCACCGCCGTGCCGGGCCTCTGCCTACGTGTGGGGGCGGTTTTTCGGCCTGTCGGGGGTGTGAGGTCGAGGCTCTCGCCGTCCCGAGCCTCCGCCCGCCCGTGGGGGCGGTTTTTCGGCCTGTCGGGGGTGTGAGGTCGAGGCTCTCGCCGTCCCGAGCCTCCGCCCGCCCGTGGGGGCGGTCTTTCGGCCTGTCGGGGGTGTGAGGACGAGGCTCCCGCCGTCCCGAGCCCCCACCCACCCGCAGGGGCGGTTTTCAGCCCGTCCGGCGTTTGAGGACGAGGCCCTTTCGGGGCCGGAAGCGGGGTCTGGGGCGGCAGCCCCAGTGGGGTCGCAGGGGCGGAGCCCCTTCAGGATGGGACGGGTAGGGGCGGCGGGGGCGAGGAAAAGCCGGGCCGCAGCCACGCCGGGTGACAGAGAACGGACGTTATCCACAGCCCCCGGCGCCCGCCCGCGCAGCGACGTACGCTGGAAGCCCCCGGCCCGTCACACGCGTCGGGCCCTTCGTGTTGCCCACCCCGGACGGAAGCGCCCCCGAATGAGCCTGCACGGTCTGCTCGACGCCGTAGTCAAGGACACCGCCCTCGCGGAAGCGATCACGGCGGCCGCAGACGGCAACCGCATGCACGTCGACCTGGTCGGCCCCCCGGCGGCCCGCCCGTTTGCGATCGCCGTCCTGGCCCGCGAGACCGACCGCCCGGTCCTCGCGGTGACGGCGACGGGCCGCGAGGCCGAAGACCTGGCGGCAGCCCTGCGCTCCCTCCTCCCCTCGGAGGGCGTCGTGGAGTACCCGTCCTGGGAGACCCTCCCGCACGAGCGCCTCAGCCCCCGCAGCGACACCGTAGGACGCCGCCTCGCGGTCCTGCGCCGCCTCGCCCACCCCCGCCCCGACGACCCCGAGACGGGCCCGGTCTCCGTCGTCGTCGCCCCCATCCGCTCGGTCCTCCAGCCCCAGGTCAAGGGCCTAGGCGACCTCGAACCGGTCGCCCTGCGCACGGGGCAGACCGCCGACCTCAACGAGATCGTCGAAGCCCTCGCCGCCGCCGCGTACGCGCGCGTGGAGCTCGTCGAGAAGCGCGGCGAGTTCGCCGTACGAGGCGGCATCCTCGACGTCTTCCCGCCCACCGAAGAGCACCCCCTGCGCATCGAGTTCTGGGGCGACGACGTCGAGGAGATCCGGTACTTCAAGGTCGCCGACCAGCGCTCCCTGGAAGTCGCCGACCACGGCCTGTGGGCCCCGCCCTGCCGCGAACTCCTCCTCACCGACGACGTCCGCGCACGCGCGCGTGCCCTCGCCGAACAGCACCCCGAGCTCGGCGAACTGCTCGGCAAGATCGCCGAGGGCATCGCCGTCGAGGGCATGGAGTCCCTCGCACCCGTCCTCGTCGACGACATGGAGCTGCTGCTCGACGTCCTGCCCAAGGGCGCCATGGCCGTCGTATGCGACCCGGAGCGGGTACGCACGCGTGCCGCCGATCTCGTGGCCACCTCGCAGGAGTTCCTCCAGGCGTCCTGGGCCGCCACGGCCGGCGGCGGCGAGGCACCCATCGACGTCGGCGCGGCCTCCCTGTGGTCCATCGCGGACGTCCGCGACCGCGCCCGCGAGCTGGAGATGATGTGGTGGTCGGTCTCGCCCTTCGCGGCCGACGAGACACTCGACGCGGACACCCTCAAGCTCGGCATGCACGCACCGGAGTCGTACCGCGGCGACACCGCGAAGGCCCTCGCCGACACCAAGGGCTGGCTCGCCGACGGCTGGCGCACGGTCTTCGTGACCGAGGCCCACGGCCCCGCCGCCCGCACGGTCGAGGTGCTCGGCGGCGAGGGCGTCGCGGCCCGCCTGGAGACCGACCTGAGGGAGATCTCCCCCTCGATCGTCCATGTCGCCTGCGGCTCGATCGACTACGGCTTCGTGGACCCCGCGCTCCGGCTGGCCGTCCTGACCGAGACCGACCTGTCCGGGCAGAAGGCGGCCGGCAAGGACGGCGCCCGTATGCCGGCCCGCCGCCGCAAGACCATCGACCCGCTCACCCTGGAGACGGGCGACTACATCGTCCACGAGCAGCACGGCGTCGGCCGCTACATCGAGATGGTCCAGCGCACCGTGCAGGGCGCCACGCGCGAGTACCTCGTCGTCGAGTACGCCCCCGCCAAGCGCGGCCAGCCCGGCGACCGCCTCTACATCCCCACCGACCAGCTGGAGCAGATCACCAAGTACGTCGGCGGCGAGGCCCCCACCCTGCACCGGCTGGGCGGCGCCGACTGGACGAAGACGAAGGCACGCGCGAAGAAGGCCGTCAAGGAGATCGCGGCCGACCTGATCAAGCTCTACAGCGCGCGCATGGCGGCCCCCGGACACGCCTTCGGCTCGGACACCCCCTGGCAGCGCGAGCTGGAGGACGCCTTCCCGTACGCCGAGACGCCCGACCAGCTGACGACCATCGCCGAGGTCAAGGAAGACATGGAGAAGTCGGTCCCGATGGACCGCCTGATCTGCGGCGACGTCGGCTACGGCAAGACGGAGATCGCGGTCCGCGCCGCCTTCAAGGCCGTCCAGGACGGCAAGCAGGTGGCCGTGCTGGTCCCCACGACTCTCCTGGTCCAGCAGCACTTCGGGACGTTCTCCGAGCGCTACTCGCAGTTCCCGGTGAACACCCGGGCCCTGTCCCGTTTCCAGACCGACACCGAGGCGAAGGCGGTCCTGGAGGGTCTGCGCGAGGGCTCGGTGGACATCGTCATCGGCACGCACCGGCTGTTCTCGTCGGAGACCAAGTTCAAGGACCTGGGCCTGGTCATCGTCGACGAGGAACAGCGCTTCGGCGTCGAGCACAAGGAGCAGCTGAAGAAGCTGCGCGCGAACGTCGACGTCCTGACGATGTCCGCGACCCCGATCCCGAGGACCCTGGAGATGGCGGTCACGGGCATCAGGGAGATGTCGACGATCACGACTCCCCCCGAGGAGCGCCACCCGGTTCTGACCTTCGTCGGCCCGTACGAGGAGAAGCAGATCGGCGCCGCGATCCGCCGTGAACTGCTGCGCGAGGGCCAGGTCTTCTACATCCACAACCGGGTCGAGTCGATCGACCGGGCAGCCGCACGCCTGCGCGAGATCGTCCCGGAGGCCCGTATCGCGACGGCACACGGCCAGATGTCGGAGCAGTCGCTGGAGCAGGTCGTCGTCGACTTCTGGGAGAAGAAGTTCGACGTACTCGTCTCGACGACGATCGTCGAGTCCGGCATCGACATCTCCAACGCCAACACCCTGATCGTGGAGCGCGGCGACAACTTCGGCCTCTCCCAGCTGCACCAGCTGCGCGGCCGGGTGGGGCGTGGGCGCGAGCGCGGGTACGCGTACTTCCTGTACCCGCCGGAGAAGCCGCTGACGGAGACGGCCCACGAGCGGCTCGCGACCATCGCCCAGCACACGGAGATGGGCGCGGGCATGTACGTCGCCATGAAGGACTTGGAGATCCGGGGCGCCGGCAACCTGCTGGGCGGCGAACAGTCCGGCCACATCGCGGGCGTCGGCTTCGACCTGTACGTCCGTATGGTCGGCGAGGCCGTCGCCGACTACCGCGCCTCGCTGGAGGGCGGGGTGGAGGAGGAGCCGCCGCTCGAGGTCAAGATCGAGCTGCCGGTCGATGCCCACGTCCCGCACGACTACGCCCCCGGCGAGCGTCTCCGACTCCAGGCCTACCGTGCCATCGCCTCCGCCAACACGGAGGAGGACATCAAGGCCGTACGCGAGGAACTCGTCGACCGCTACGGCAAGTTGCCCGAGCCGGTCGAGAACCTCCTGCTGGTGGCGGGCCTGCGCATGCTGGCCCGCGCGTGTGGCGTCGGCGAGATCGTCCTCCAGGGGAACAACATCCGCTTCGCCCCGGTGGAGCTGCGCGAGTCCCAGGAACTCAGGGTCAAGCGCCTCTACCCGGGCACCGTCATCAAGCCGGCGGCGCACCAGCTGCTCGTGCCGCGCCCGAAGACGGCCAAGGTGGGCGGGAAGCCGCTGGTCGGGCGGGAGTTGCTGGGGTGGGTCGGGGAGTTCCTGGCGTCCATTCTGGGGACGTGAGGGGGGCTGGGCGCGGCCGTTGGCGGGGCTTGTGGGGGTCGCCGGCGCCTGAGCCGCACCGGACGGCTCAGGCGCCAGGCACCTCCGCTAGCCGGCCTGGACCGCGGTGTTCTGGCAGGCGTGCAGCAGCCAACTGCCGTCGTCCTGCCTGGTCATGACGTAGAGCGGTGCGCCCTCGGTCTTGCCGCTCGGCGAGTGGTAGACCTGCCGGACCTTGACGGCCGCCACGTCAGGCCGCAGGAACTGCGTGTGCGTCACCTCGTAGGTGACCTCGCCGTCGAAGGTGGCGGTGGGCAGGACGGCACGGGTGAACTCGGCGATGGCGTCGAAGCCGATAAGGACCTTGCCGTGGGCGGTCGTCCAGAGGGCGTCGGGGTGGAAGAGGGCGAGGAAGCCCTCGGGGTCCTTGGCGCGCTGGGTGCGTTCGACGGTGGCCACGACCTGTGCGATGGCCTTGAGGTCAGCGTCGTCGCCGGGCTTGACGCCTGTGGTGCCGACGGCCTTGGCGTGTGCGGTTTCGGTGGTCATGCGGATCACTCTGGTACCTCAAGAGGACTTGAGGTCAAGAGGGCTTGAGGTCAAGGGTTGTCGGCGAATGTCGGCGAATGTCGGCGAACCTCGGCGAACCTCGGCGAGGTCTCAGGACTCGGTCCGGAACAGCGTCGCCGCCAGCGTCCGGAACACCTCCTCGGGGTCCTTGTCGCCGACCGGCCCGTCCAGGTTGTGGCCGAGGAGCAGCGTGGCGAAGCCGTGTGCCAGGGACCAGGCGGCGACGCCGGCCAGGCGGGCGTCGATGCCGAGGGCCTCGGGCTGCCGGACCGCGGAGACGGCACCGCGCAGCGCGTCGCCGGCCAGGGTGCGGGCCGTGGTCAGTTCCAGGTCCTCGGCGCGCAGCAGCTCGGGCGTGAACATCACCTGGAAGTGCGCGGGGTGTTCGCGTGCGAAGCGGACGTAGCGCACGCCCGCGTCCTTCAGGTCCGCGGCCTCGTGGAGTGTGCCCGCGAGCAGCCCGAACCCCTCGGCGGCGATCGCCGTCAGCAGCCCGGTGCGGTCCTTGAAGTGATGGGCCGGCGCCGCGTGCGAGACGCCGGCACGGCGCGCGAGATCACGCAGGCTCAGCGCGGACGGCCCGTCGGCGGCGATCGCGTCCAGCGCGGCGGTGAGGATGGCTCGGCGCAGGTCGCCGTGGTGGTAGGGGCGGCGGGGGCCACGACCGTCGCGGGGGGTGCGGGGGGTGCCGGGGGACGGCTGCGAGGGCTCGGGCAGCTGTGGGGACTCGGGCGGCTGTGGGGACTCGGGCGGCTGTGGCGCGGAGGGCATGGCACCAGCGTACTGGAATCTAGGCATTGACAAGTTCTGGTGAGTCGGGCAATCTAGTCAGTGTCAAGTTGCGTGTGGGGGCGGGGATCCGAGACGTCGAACTGGGGGATTGCGTCATGACGAATCACGAGGAGCATCCGGGACTGGACCGCGTACGTCAGCTCTGGCACCTGCTGGAGCCGCTGCACGCGGTGCTGTACTACGCACCGGAAGTCTTCGAGGAGGCCGCCGCGCTCGGTTACGGCACCGAGGAGCGCTGGCCCAGCTACTTCCCTTACCGGGCAGCGCCGTTGGGAGCGGTCGGGGCGGAACGGGTGACGTCCGCCTTCTACAGCTTCAGCCCCCGCATGGTCGCCGAACACATCGACCCAGCGTGGAAGACGGCGAGCCCCGACGCCCTGCTTCAGGCGCGGATGCGGGGGATCGACCGGGCCTACCGCACGATATTCGGCGACCGGACGGACAGCCCTGAGCTGGCCGAAGCCGCAGCTCTCGCCCGCCGCGCCGCCGAGGCGGCGGACACCGCGGGCCGCCCGCTCGCCGTGGCCACCGCCGTCCTGGACTGGCCGGAGGCCCCGCACCTCCAGCTCTGGCACGCGGCGACACTCCTGCGCGAACACCGAGGAGACGGCCATATAGCGGCCCTGATGGTGGCCGGCCTCGACCCCGTCGAGTCCTTGGTGTCCTTCGCCGCGATAGGCGCCGCGTCGGTCGAACGTTTCGAGAGCCGCGGCTGGACCCCGGCGCAATGGGCGTCCGCCCGGGAACGCCTCACCGCCCGGGGCCTGGTCGACGGCGACGGTATGGCCACGGTGGCGGGCCGCGAACTCCGCCGTACCGTCGAGACACACACCGACCGACTCGCCGCCGCGCCCTGGCAGTCGCTCACCGCGGACGAGGTCGACCGCCTCGTGGAACTGCTGGGGGAGTTCTGGGTGGCGGTCCTGTCCTCCGGCCTGCTGCCGTCGGAGACGACGCTGGGCATCGGGAAGGTCTGAGGCAGCGTCCGCGAACCGGGCCGGGAGGTGAAGGCGGTTGCCGCGCGGCCAGGTGGCGGCGGTCCGGATCGGGCCGGGCGTCAGTGGTGGTGGCCCTGCCGGCCCAGGGTCTCCACAGGGGTCGCGCCGGGGCGGGTCCACTGCGGCACGGGACGGCTGGTCGGGCCCCAGGTGGCGTTCCCGTCCGCGTCCGATCGCCAGTACCAGCAGGCCTGGCCGCCCACGGAGGGGTGTCCCTCGCGGACATCGCCGATCACGAGCCGGCCCTCGGGGTTGTCCTCCCACGCCTCGCCGCGCCCGTAGGGCGTCATGTCGAGCAGACCGAGGGACCCGTTGACCCGCTCGTTGCCACGCCCCGTCGTGGAGTAGGTCAGGAACACACGGTCCCCGTCGCGCAGGAAGCAGGTGAGGTAACCCATGTCGCCACCGACCGGCTCGTCCACGTCGCGCACCGAGTACCAGGGCTGCGTGTAGCCCATGAACTCGATGTAGGAGGCCACCTCGTCCCAACGGCCCGTGGTCAGAACGGCGAACGACACACCCCGGGCGTTGAGGTAGACGGCGTCCTTCACATGCCAGGCCGTGGTCGTGCAGCCCTCGCACTGCCCCTGGTGCGGCGCGCCGTCGTACCACATGTGCTTGTAGACCATGAGCTCGTCGCGGCCCTGGAACAGGTCCAGAAACGGGACCGGGCCCTCGGGCCCGACAACCTCGACCGCCCCGTCGAACTCCACCATCGGCAGCCGACGACGGGCCGCGGCGATCGCGTCGCCCTCACGGGTGTGGGCCTTCTCGCGAACCAGCAGCTCGTCACGGGCGGTCTGCCAGGTGGCCAGATCGACCACGGGCGGGCGGCCGGGCAGCGTGGCGGGCGGCTCGTCCGGTGGCGTAGTCATGGGGTCCTCCGTGGTGTCTCGTGCCGGGCAGCGTCGCACGACGCTCTGCGGCGGTCACCAGAGCAGACTCCGGGCCCGGCCGGAACTCATCGCACACGGGCGCGCTCTGAAAGAGAGTTTCGTGCCGGCACAGGCGTTCGCTTGCCTGTCAGGCACTTCGTCAGTCCCCTCTCGTGGACACGGGGCTCGATCCTCACACGCGCGGTCCCGGTAACCGTGAAGCCGCCCGCAGGAGGTGGGTCTCCGCGGACGGCCCCTGTTCTCAAGGTGGTCCGGTGAAAGCCTGGCCGTGAAGCCTGGCCGTGACGTGGGCGCCGACGGGTGCGCTGTGGGGTGCCCCGGTATCGGCGCCCTGCCCGACGGTCGTGTGGTCCTCCGTGGGTCTCAGGCCTCTATTGCTGCTCGGGCGGCCTGTCGCGGTCCATGCCGAGTCCGCGCTCCATTCGCTGCTGCGCGTCGTCGACCTGGCTCTCGTACTTGCTGCCCGTCTTCTCGTTGACCTGCCGTTCCGCGGTGTCGGACATGTCCCTGGTCTTGTCCTGCGCGTGACGGTTCTTGAACCTGTCGAAGATGCCCATCCAGAGCTCCTTCCGGAGGTGACTCACCACCGACGATACGCCCGGGTTGTGAGGTATGCCCGATTGGAACGGGTGTCTGGACCTCCTGAATGCCGCCGTGCGCGGGGTCGCTACCGTGTGCACGACGGCGTACCTGGGAAAGCCGCCTGTGCGGGGCGGAAGCGGTCGGCAAGGGGAGGGACGCATCGTGACGCGTCGAAGGGGCGGGGCGGCGAGCGCCGCGGCGATGCTCGGCATGGTGCTGGTTCTGGCGGGCTGCGAGGGAGTCGATCTGCCCGAGGCCGGGACCGGGCCCTCCGGCTCCGCGCCGGCCGGGGGCACCGGCCGCGCAGTGAGCCCGCTGGACAACCCCGACGGAACGAAACCGGGTCTCGCACCCCTCACCTCGGACGCCGACCGGACCGAGGCACGGGCCCTCATCGAGAAGGTGGCGACCAAGGGCCGCGGCCCGAAGACGGGCTACGAGCGGGACAAGTTCGGCTACGCCTGGATGGACTCGGCCCCGGGCGGTATCCCGTTCGCCCGCAACGGCTGCGACACCCGCAACGACCTCCTCCAGCGCGACGGCGAGGACGTCCGTTTCCGCTCCGGATCCGACTGCGTCGTGGCCTCGATGACCCTGCACGACCCGTACACGGGCCGGACGATCGACTGGGCCAAGTCCCGCGCCACGACCGTGCAGATCGACCACGTCATGCCGCTGTCGTACGACTGGCAGATGGGCGCCTCCCGTTGGCCGAAGGGCAAACGCCAGGACATCGCCAACGACCCCCTGAACCTCATACCCGTCGACGGGCCGACCAACAGTTCCAAGGGCGACTCCGGCCCCGCCTCCTGGTTGCCCCCGAGCAAGCAGATCCGCTGCTCGTACGCGGTGCGCTTCGCCCAGGTCTCGCTGAAGTACGAACTGCCGGTCACGACCGCCGACAAGGAGATGATGCTGCGCCAGTGCGGAGGGTGACGCGGCCCGCGGCCGAGTGCCGAGCGGTGCGACGCCGAAAACCGCTTCCCGGTGCCGCCGCCCCCTGCCTACGGTGGCCTGCATGGAGCTGAAGGTTTCGAGCCTCGCCGACCGCCCCGAGATGCTCGGCCGGGTCGCGGAAATGCCGGACACCTGGTCGGAGTTCACGACCCAGGACCCCGTGGGCAACGCCCACTACGGCCGGATCCCCCGCGAACTCCCGGAGTACGCGCTCTTCGCCGAGGACGAGCGGGGCGAGGTCGTCGCCCACGCCTACAGCGTTCCGTTCGCCCTCGACGCCGAGGGCCGGGGCCGACTGCCCGCCCGAGGCTGGGACGAACTGCTGGTGTGGGCCTTCGCCGACCTGCGCAACGGCACCCGCCCCGACACGGTCAGCGCCATCTCCGTCGTCGTCGCGCCGCACGCCCAGGGCGCCGGCCTCTCCGCCCGGATGCTCTCCGCCATGCGCGACAACGCCCGAGCCCACGGCTTCCGCGAGGTCGTCGCCCCCGTCCGCCCCAGCGCCAAGCACCTCGAACCGCGCACCCCCATCGAGGAGTACGCCCGTCGCGTACGCCCCGACGGCCTGCCCCACGACCCGTGGCTGCGGGTCCACGCCCGCGCAGGCGCCACCATCGACTCCATCGCCCCGGCCTCCATGACCGTCGCCGGCTCGCTGGAGCAGTGGCGCCGCTGGACCGGCCTGCCCTTCGACACGGCCGGTGACGTCGAGGTGCCCGGCGCGCTGGTCCCGGTGCGCTGCGAGCCGGAGCGGGACTACGCGGTGTATGTCGAGCCCAACGTGTGGATGCGACACCCGCTGTGAGCCCGCCCGGCGCGGTGGCCTACGACGGCCCGGTCAGCCGGACTTCTTCCAGTCCTGGCAGCCGGTGGTCTTGAAGTACACGTCAGAGGCGCTGATCGTGACGACGGCCGAACCGGTCACGTTGTTGTTCGCGGTGATCGACTCGAGGCCGTGCTCGGCGTCCTTGGTGCGCTCCCAGTAGCAGGAGTCGTCGGTGTTGCCGGTGGACTTGTAGGTGCCGGGGGCGATGTCGACGCCGACTCTGAACATGCCGCCGTCACCGGACATCGTCGAGCCGGGGGAGCCCTTCGCCTTCTCGTCGACGGCCTCCCAGTCCTTGCAGCCGCTCGACGAGAAGAGCTTGTCGGTGGCCTTGATCGTGACGTAACTGGTGCCGGTCACATTGTCGTTGGCGAGCAGCGAGTCCATCTCGCCCGAGGAGTCCTTGGCGCGCTCCCAGTAGCACATGCCGTCGGTGTTGCCGGTGGTGCGGTAAGTGCCGGGCTTGACGTCCGTACCGACCTGGAAGTCGCCGTCCCCCGCGAACGCGGCCTTCTTCTCGGCGGCCTCCGCCGCCTTCTCCTTCTCACCGCCGGTCGTGCGCTCTCCGGACGCTGAAGTGCCCTTGTCGCCGCTGCCGGAGCCGCTGTTGCCGTCGCCGGCGTTCGCCGACACGGCACCGATGACGACGATCCCCACGACGGCGCCCAGCGCGACCTTGCCCTTCATGCCCATGGCTTGTCCCCTCCCTACGCGCGGCGACTGCCGCCGTTCGGCAGTCGCTCGTTCGCTGCGTCAATAAGAGCAGAGCGTGTGAACCGAGTCAACACGGTTCACGCAGTATCTCGTGTACACGGCCGTGAATGGGTAGATCTTGCGTACGTCGGTATGCTCGGCGCCACACGCAGACGCGGGGACGCTGCGGATGATGAGGGGAGCGGGCGGGTGCAGGACAACGCGACAGAGGTGACCGCCGCCGGAATCGCCCGGCTCGCCGGTGTCGGCCGTGCCGCCGTGAGCAACTGGCGCCGCCGTCACGCCGACTTCCCCAAGCCGGTCGGAGGTACCGAGACCAGCCCCTCCTTCGCCCTCACCGAGGTCGAGGCCTGGCTGCGCAAACAGGGCAAACTCGCCGAGGTCCCGCTGCGTGAACGCGTCTGGCAGCAGCTCGTCGGCCACCCCGAGGGCCCGGTCACGGCGCTGCTCCACGCCGGCTGCGTCCTCCTGCTCATCCATGACCGGCCCACCGTCTGGCTGGAGGTCGGCGGCGGTTCCGACGAGCGGCTCGCGGCGATGCTGCCCGGGGCGCTGGAGGAGGTGCTCGTGCCGAGGTTCGGCGCGGTGACCAGGCGTGGGGGCCGGGGTGGGCGGAGCGGCAGCGGTGTTCACAGCGGGAGCGCTGCGGGGGTGGTTTCGGCTGTGAACGCGGCGGCGTCTGTGAACACTGCCTCGCCCGTTCACCTCGAAGCAGGCTCGGGCGAATCGGGTGCCGTGAACGCCCCGTCGACCGAATCCGCGCCGTCGGCTGTTCACAACGCCCCCGGCGTGAACACGCCGCACCCTGTGAACACTCCGCGGACAGTTCACGCCGCGTCCACGACAGTTCACGCCACGCCCTCCACATCGGGGGCGTCAGCCACCCCCCTCACCCCCACCACCCCCGCCGTCCGTCTCCCCACCGGCCCCGAACTCCTCCCCTCCGCCCCCCTCCTGCGCGGCACCGCCGAACTGGCCGCAGAGTTGGGGGCCCGCCAGACCTTCGAGTTCCTGCTCGGTCGGCATCTCGACGCCAACCCGCGCCTGTACACGCTGACCCCCGCCGAACTCGCCGGTCTCATGGCCGACCTGGCCGGGCCCGCCCGTACCGTCCTCGATCCCGCCTGCGGCACCGGGGCCCTGCTGCGCGCCGTCTCCCCCCGCCCCGACCAGGAGCTGTACGCCCAGGACAGCGCACCGGAACTCGCCGCGCTCACTGCGCTGCGGCTCGCCCTGCAGACGCGGACCGCCGTTCGCGCCGCCGTCGGTGACACCCTGCGCGCCGACGCCCACCCCGAGCTGCATGCCGACGCCGTGCTGTGCCACCCGCCGTTCAACGAGCGCAACTGGGGCCACGACGAACTCGCCTACGACCCCCGCTGGGAGTACGGCTTCCCCGCCCGCACCGAGTCCGAGCTGGCCTGGGTGCAGCACGCGCTCGCCCGCCTCAAGGACGGTGGCACCGCGGTCCTGCTGATGCCGCCCGCCGCAGCCTCCCGCCGCTCCGGCCGCCGTATCCGCGCCGACCTGCTGCGGCGCGGTGCCCTGCGCGCCGTGATCGCCCTGCCGGTCGGCGCGGCACCGCCGTACAACATCCCGCTCCACCTGTGGGTGCTGCGCCGGCCCGACAGGGCGCCGGGGCAGCCCGAGGTGCTGCTGGCCGACGTGGGGCAGTTCGCCGGCGAGGCGCGGGGTGGGCCGGACTGGCAGGCGGTGCGGGATACCGTCCTCGACGCCTGGCGCGTCCACGACCGCACTGGTTCGCTCGACGAACGCCCGGGTCTGGCCCGCTCGTTGCCCGTCATCGAACTCCTCGACGACGACGTGGACCTCGCCCCCGCCCGCCATCTCCCGCCCCCCACCGCTGCCGACGGCGTGGAGCAGCTCACGGCCGTGCGCGACCGGCTCGGGGAGACACTGCGTCTGACCGCCGACCTGACCCCGCCGCCCGCCGACGCCGCCCGGCCCGCCCCGCGCTGGCCGCTCACCACCATCGGCGAACTCGCGCGCGGGGGCGCCCTGGTGATGCGGACCGGCGGAAGCGGCGGCCACGCGCGCGTGCCGGTTCTCACCGACAACGACGTCCTCGCCGGAACGGCTCCCTCCGGGACGTTGCCCGAGAGCGACGAGGAGGCGGTGCTGACCGAGCCGGGCGATGTCGTCGTGCCGGTGCTCGGCGGCGGCTCCATCGCGCGCGTGATCGACGACGCGACCTCGGGCGCCGCCCTGGGGCGCAACCTCGTACTTCTGCGCCCCGACCCCACGGCGCTCGACCCGTGGTTCCTGGCCGGCTTCCTGCGTGGCACCGCCAACAACCGCCAGGCCAGCAGCTACGCCTCCACCGCCACCCGCCTCGACGTGCGCCGGCTCCAACTGCCCCGGCTCCCGTTCGACGAACAGCGCCGCTACGGTGCCCGCTTCCGCGCCCTCGACGAGTTCGAGCGGGTGCTCAGGCAGGCGGGCCGACTGGGGGAGCAGCTCGTGCGGGGCATGTACGACGGCCTGACGGACGGGACGGTCGCACCCGACTGAGCCGGAAGCCGACCGGAATCGGACGGGAACCGGACCGGCACCAGACCGGAAGCCGAGCCTCCGGCTGACCTGCGCCGTCTTGCGAAGTGATCAGCACGACAACGGTTCGGTACAACCGGTGACCGTATGTCGGTGTCGACCTATACGCTCGAAGCGACAATCGCACGACCGTACTTCAGCCATCCGACTTCAGCCATCGATCGGGAGCAGCCATGCAAGGCCACGGCTACACGCAGCCGGTGAAGCAGCCGCCGCCCACCGGGTGGCTGGTCTTCCTGCGCGTGTTCTTCGTCGTGATCTCCGTGCTGAGCTTCGGTCTGCTGATGTGGACGATGATGCTGCGCCTGGCCATCGTGACCCGCAAGGCGCTCGACTGGGGCCTGTTCGCGGCGTCGATCGTGGTGGAGTTCGGCGGCCTGATCCTGATGGGTTCCGAGCCCGGCGACGAGATCCACACCGCGGGCGGCTGGACGGGCCTCGCCCTGGTCCTGGGCGGCATCGTGGCCGCGATCTCGTACTACCTCTCCGCCGACATACGCCACTTCCACCAGCTCCGCTTCCCCGGCTACACCGGGCAGCAGCCCGCGGGCCCGGTCCCGGCCCCGGCGTACGGCTATCCGCAGCCCCGGTCGCCGTACACCACCACGACCTCGCCACAGGCGTCCCCCCTCGGCCAGACCCCGATGCCCCCCACCCCGGGACCGCACACCCCGGCATCCCACACCCCGATACCCCAGCCGCCGGTACCGCCGTCGCCGACACCCTGCGACGCCGCCCCTCATACCTCCGCCCCTCATACCCCCGTACCCCCGCCCCCGCAGCGCCCCGCGCCCGCGCGGATCGACCAGGTGCGTGCCGAGCTCGACGAGCTCAGTGACTATCTGCGCCAGCACGACGGCCGGCAGGACGGCAATCACGAGGGCGGAAGGTGACCGTGACGACAGGACGTGTCGTCGCAGGCCGCTATGAACTGTCCACGCTCATCGGACAGGGCGGCATGGGACAGGTCTGGACGGCCTACGACCAGCGGCTCGACCGGCGCGTGGCGGTGAAGCTGCTGCGCCCCGACAAGGTGGCCGGGCAGGAGGCGGACGAGCTGCGCCGCCGGTTCGTGCGCGAGTGCCGGGTGACCGCGCAGGTCGACCACCCCGGGCTCGTCACGGTGCACGACGCGGGCAGTGAGGGCGAGGAGCTGTTCCTCGTCATGCAGTACGTCGATGGCGCCGACCTCTCCGACCATCTCGCCGAGCACGACCCGTACCCCTGGCAGTGGGCGGTCGCGGTCGCCGCGCAACTGTGCGCCGTGCTCAGCGCCGTGCACGCCGTGCCGATCGTCCACCGCGACCTCAAGCCGCGCAACGTGATGGTGAAGCAGGACGGCACGGTCACCGTCCTCGATCTCGGCGTCGCCTCCGTCATGGACGCCGACACCACCCGCCTCACCCACACCGGCACCCCCATCGGCTCGCCCGCCTACATGGCCCCCGAGCAGGCGATGGGCGGCGCGGTCGGCCCGTACACCGACCTGTACGCACTCGGCGTACTGCTGCACGAACTCCTCAGCGGGGACGTGCCGTTCTCGGGATCGACGGCGCTCGGCGTGCTGCACCGGCACCTGTACGAGCCGCCGCTGCCCGTGCGCCGCCTGCGCCCCGAGGTCCCCGAGGCGCTCGAAGCCCTGGTCCTGCGCCTGCTGGCGAAGGACCCGCAGCACCGGCCCGCCTCCGCGCAGGAGGTGTACGAGGATCTGGCGCTGCTCCTGCCCGCGCGCGGGACGCCCACGGGATCGCCCCTCGACCCCACGCGCCCCTTCCTGCGCCCGCACGCGCCCTGGCCGGACGGCGCCCGTACCCCCGCGCCCCAGCCCGCCCCGGCCACACCCGTGCCACCCGCCGCCGAGAAGCCGGACGTCGCGCGCGCCGTCGACGAGGTCAAGCGCCTCCTGGGCGAGGGCCGGATCACCCAGGCCGTCGACATCCTGGGCGCGATCCTGCCCGCCGCCGCCGAACAGCACGGCGAGCACTCGCCGGTGGTCCGCACCCTGCGCAAGCAGTACGCGGCCACCCTCATGGACGACGGCCAGTACCGTCGCGCGCTGCCCGAACTGCGCCGTCTCGCCGACGAACGCGCCGCCGAGGCCGGCCAGGCCGACCCCCAGTCCCTGCGCTTCCGCTACGACGCCGCCCAGTGCCTGGAACAGCTCGGCGAACCGGCGGCCGCGCTCGCCGAGTTCCGCGCGCTGCTGCCGTACTACGAGAACCAGTACGTCTCCGGCGACCCCCAGCTCGCCCACGACGTCCGCCGCCGTATCGGCCACCTCCTGCTCGCCCTCGGCGACCGCCCCGCCGCCCACGACACCCTGGCCCGTCTGCTGCTCGACGTGGAGCGCCTGCACGGCCCCGGCCACCCGCTCGCGGGAGAGGTGCGGCGGACGCTGCAGTGGCTGGGGCAGGTGCGCGGCTAGTTTTTGCCGGGGGTTGAGGGATCTTTGTGATCCCCGCGGGTTCGTGTTTCCCGAACACAGGACGGACGCCGGATACGTTGCGAGCCGCTTTTCCTGGCACGCGACGTCACGCGGAGCCATACGAACTTTCCGCGAACCATGGGGTGGGGCCACACATGTCCAGTCATCGTCGGTCGAAGCGCCGCAGATACCTCGCCTGGGCCGTCGCCGGTGCCGCCGTCGTCGCCGGAGCCGGTCTCACCGCGCAGACCTCCATGGCCGCGACGACCTGGCCCGCCCAGCGCACCTACACCGGCCGCGCCTTCGACACCTGCGCCGCCCCCTCCCTCTCCGCGATGAAGGCCTGGCACAGCAACGGCTTCTACGGAGGCGCCGCCGTCTACATCGGCGGCAGGAACCGCGGCTGCGCCCAGCCCAACCTCACCGCCTCCTGGGTGAAGTCGGTCAGCACCGTCGGCTGGAAGCTCATCCCGCTCTACGTCGGCGCCCAGCCGCCCTGCCAGACCGGCTCCAACCCCGAGAACCTCACCGCCTCCACCGCCGCCTCCCTCGGCGCGAAGGACGCGGCGGACGCCGTGGCCAAGGCCTCCGCGCTCGGCATGAAGGCCGGCAGCCCGGTCTACCTCGACATGGAGCCGTACGACATCACCGACAAGGCGTGCAACGACGCCGTCCTCACCTATGTGCGTGCCTTCGACAAGGCGCTGCGCGCCAAGACGTACCGCAGTGGCTACTACGGCTTCACCAGCTCCAGCGCGAAGGCGATCGCGACCGCCACCGACAAGACGGACCTGCCGGGCAACCTCTGGTACGCGCTGTGGGACAAGCAGAACACCACGACCGCGGACTGGCCGTTCGGCAAGACCCAGTTCACGAACCACAGCCGGGGCCACCAGTACATGGTCAACAGCAAGGAGACGCGGGGCGGCTACACGATCACCGTGGACCGTGACGCGTGGGACGGGCCGGTGGCCATCACGGGCTGACCTTAGTGGTCATCACAGGCTGATCCCCCGCATGGCGGGTGCGGCGGTGCCCGAAGTCCTGGTGAATCGTTGGTCGAATGGGTTGGCCAGAGCTTGCCCACTGCCTACCATCGATCACCGCAAGACTTTGTGCACCGCCGCACAAGCTCTTCCTCGGGAGGTCTCCTTGCACCGCCGCCGTCGCACCGCGCTCCTCCTCTCCGCCGCGATCGTCGCGGCGCCCCTGCTCACCGCCTGCGGAAGCGATGCGCGTCCCGGCGCGGCGGCCGTCGTGGGCGGCGAGCGGATCACCGTCGCGCAGCTGGAGAACCGGGTGAGCGAGGTACGCGCGGCCCAGCGCGCAGCCGTATCGGACGACGCCCAGTACGCGCAGGTCATCGCCAAGTCCGGCACCCTCGCGCGTGACGTCCTGCACACCATGGTCCTCGACGAGGTGCTGCACCGCGCCGCCCAGGACGCGGGCGTGACCGTCACCCGCAAGGAGCTCCAGCGGATGCGCGGCGGCCTGGAAGAGCAGGTCGGCGGCGCGAAGGCGCTGGAGACGGCCTGGCTCCAGCAGTACGGCATCCCGCCGCAGCGCCTCGACGAGAACCTCCGCCTCCAGCTGGAGGCCCAGAAACTCGCCACCTCGCTCGGCACCGACAGCGGCAAGCCCGCCTTCTGGAACGCCCTGTCCGCGGCGTCCAAGAAGCTCGACATCGACCTCAACCCCCGCTACGGCACCTGGGACGTCCAGAAGAGCGGCCGTGCCGACGCGAAGACGCCGTGGGTGCGCGAGGTGACGGCGGCGGGGACGCAGCAGACGGCGTAGCCCTACGGCGTAACCGCCCGGCCTGTGGACAGGCGGGGCAGGCGAGGGTGGAGCCGCCTGGAGCCGCCCGGCCTGTGGATAACTCCTGGGGCTGTCGGCGACGTGGGTTACGTTCGGATCGTGAACGCAACCAGTCCCGAAGCCGCCCCCGGCCGCATCGTCCTGCTCACCACCAGCCACCGTGTCGCGCCCGGCCTGCTGTCCTGGCCCGCCTGGCAGGCACTGCACGCGGCCGACCGTGTGCTGTGCGCGGACGGCGCGCATCCGCAGCTGCCGTATCTGCGCGAGGCCGGGATAGCGGTCGACGAGGCCGCCCCGACCGCCGAGCAGCTGGTCGACGCGTGCGCCGGCGGCCGCACGGCCGTGGTCGTGGCCACCGGTGAGGGCGAGCCCGCCCTCACCGACGGCCTAGCCCGCCTCGCGGGCACCGGCCGTGTGCGCATGCCGGAGCTGGAGCTGCTCCCCGCCTCCTACGACCTGCCCGGCGCCCGCCTCCTCGACCTCGTGCAGGTCATGGACCGCATCCGCCTCGAGTGCCCGTGGTCCTCCCAGCAGACTCACAAGGGCCTGGCGAAGTACGGCATCGAGGAGGCCTACGAACTCGTCGAGGCGATCGAGGACGGCGACCGCGACGAACTCCGCGAGGAACTGGGCGACGTCCTGTTGCAGGTCGTCTTCCACGCCCGGATAGCGGAGGAGGACGCGGACGCCCCCTTCTCCATCGACGACGTGGCCGGCGGCATCGTCACCAAGCTCATCCACCGCCACCCGCATGTCTTCGGCGACGAGACGGCGACCACCCCCGAGGAGGTCAAGGAGCACTGGCTGCGCACCAAGGCGGTGGAGAAGCAGCGCGAGTCGGTGACCGAGGGCATCCCCCTCGGCCAGCCGGGCCTCGCCCTCGCGGCCAAGCTGGCGTCCCGGGTCAGAACGGCGGGACTGGAGGTGCCGCTGCCGACGGGGGAGGGCCTCGGGTACGAGCTGCTCGCGCTGTCGGTCCGCGCGGAGGCGGCCGGGGTGGATCCGGAGGCGGCCCTGAGGGTCGCGGCTCGGGCCTACCGGGATGCCGTGCGGGCCGCTGAGGGCCTGACGCCTCCGGATACCGTCGAGGAGTGACAGACCAGCCCGCCCCCGCCGACCCCACGCCCGCCGGTACCACCCCCGTCGACCCCACCCCCGTCGGCCCCACGCCCGCCGGTACCACCCCCGGCACCCCCACCGGCGACACCCCCGCACCTCCCGACCTCTTCACCTGGGAGTTCGCCACCGACCCCTACCCCGCCTATGCCTGGCTCCGCGACCACGCGCCCGTCCACAGGACCCGGCTCCCCAGCGGCGTGGAGGCCTGGCTGGTCACCCGGTACGCCGACGCCAAGCAGACCCTCGCGGACAACCGGCTCTCCAAGAACCCGGCCCACCACGACGAGCCCGCGCACGCCAAGGGCAAGACCGGCATCCCGGGTGAGCGCAAGGCCGAGCTCATGACGCACCTGCTCAACATCGACCCGCCGGACCACACCAGGCTGCGCAGGCTCGTCTCCAAGGCCTTCACGCCCCGCAGGGTCGCCGAGTTCGCCCCCCGGGTGCAGGAGCTCACCGACAGCCTCATCGACCGGTTCGCCGCCGAAGGGAGCGCCGACCTCATCCACGAGTTTGCCTTCCCGCTCCCCATCTACGCCATCTGCGACCTGCTCGGCGTTCCCCGCGAGGACCAGGACGACTTCCGCGACTGGGCGGGCATGATGATCCGGCACCAGGGCGGCCCCAGGGGCGGAGTCGCCCGGTCCGTGAAGAAGATGCGGGGCTATCTCGCCGAGCTCATCCACCGCAAGCGCGAGGCGCTCCCCGACACCCCCACCCCCGGCGAGGACCTCATCTCCGGCCTCATCCGCGCCTCCGACCACGGTGAGCACCTCACCGAGAACGAGGCCGCGGCCATGGCCTTCATCCTGCTGTTCGCCGGCTTCGAGACGACCGTCAACCTCATCGGCAACGGCACCTACGCCCTGCTCACCCACCCCGAGCAACGCGCCCGCCTGCAAAAGGACTTGGCCGCCAAGGAGACCGGCCTGCTCGAAACCGGCGTTGAGGAACTCCTCCGCTACGACGGCCCCGTCGAACTCGCCACGTGGCGCTTCGCCACCGAGCCGCTCACCCTCGGCGGGCAGGACATCGCAGCCGGCGATCCCGTCCTCGTCGTCCTGGCCGCCGCCGACCGGGACCCGGAACGGTTCGCCGACCCCGACGTCCTCGACCTCTCCCGCCGCGACAACCAGCACCTCGGCTACGGCCACGGCATCCACTACTGCCTCGGCGCCCCACTCGCCCGCCTGGAGGGCCAGACCGCCCTCGGCACGCTCCTCACCCGCCTCCCCGACCTCCGACTCGCCGTGGATCCGGCCGAGTTGAGATGGCGCGGCGGACTCATCATGCGCGGGCTGCGCACGCTTCCGGTGGAGTTCACCCCAGTTGGGTGAGTCCGTCCCCCTCAGGGAACGTGACATACGCTCAAGTCTGTGATCTTCACGTGATCTGCGCGGCATTAACTTGTGACAAGTGATCGTCTGCCTATACCTTCACGCATCAACACGGCGCCCAGGTTTCGCGCGCCGCGGTCACCGTTGTCTCGCGAAAGGTCCCCGCATGCTCTCCGGGAACGGTCGTCACCGTCGCCCCCGCCAGGCCCCGGCCATCCTCGTCGCGGCCGGAGTGACCGGGTCCGCCATCGCCATCCCGCTGCTCGGCGCCGCGAGCGCGAGCGCCGCCGACGGCACCGTGTGGGACAAGGTGGCCGAGTGCGAGAGCGGCGGCTCCTGGAGCGCCAACGACGGCACCGGCCAGTACGGCGGGCTGCAACTGACCCAGGAGGACTGGGAGAAGTACGGCGGCCTTGACTACGCCTCGCGCCCCGACCTGGCGAGCCGATCCCAGCAGATCGCCGTGGCCCAGGACATCCTCGCGGACCAGGGGACCCGCCCCTGGGGCACCTGTGCCGTGCTCAACGGGCTCACCCCGAAGTCCGGGGCGGTCGACCTGGACACCGGGGTGGCGGAGGACTCGCCCTCCGAAGTGTCCGGCTCGTCCGGCTTGCTCGATTCGTCCGGCTCATCCAATTCATCGGATTCATCGGACTCGTCCGAGACGTCGAACCGGACTGATGACCCTTCTGGTGCGGCGAGTGAATCCTCGGACGCTTCGTCCGAATCATCCCGAGATTCATCCTCTTCACCCTCTTCATCCTCTTCGTCTCCCGAGGTCAAAGGTTCCGCGAAGTCCGAAACGTCCCCCGACGCAAAGGACTCGCAGTCGCCCGACAACTTCCCGGGGGCGACAGCCGAGGTCGACAATCAGGACAACGTGGTGCAAGACGTGGGTTCCTGGAGCCTCGTCGACACCGGAGCGATCGATGCCGACGCGTCCGGCTCCGGGCGGCACCGAGGCCCGAGCGCCGATGAGAGCAAGGCCGTCGACGGTGCCGCCAAGTCGGCGAAGCCCTCCGGCCGGCACGCCTCCTACGACGTTCGCCCCGGCGACACCCTCGCCTCCATCGCCGACTCCCTTGACCTCGAAGGCGGGTGGCGTGCGCTGTACGACGCGAACAAGGGCGCCATCGGTACTGACGCGAACCACATCTTCGCCGGTCAGGCGCTGGACGTCCCCGTCGAATAGGGGCCGAACGGGGCGAAAGGCGGCGCGAGTTCGCGTCACCGTTCGCCCCTGAATGTCCGTTTTGAATGCAGTGAGAGATAGATCTCAGAAGCCCTGATCGTCTTTGTAATTCCCGGAATCGCGTGTCTACGGTCATGACCGCTCGCCACCAGTGCGAGCCCCGACAGCCGTCACGCCGAATCCTGCCGGCGGCAGTGCGGGAACAGTCGTCGCGTCAAGCGCCGTAGGCAGGAGCGGGGGACCCAAGGTAAGCGCCGGGTCCGGCAGTTGAGGCCCTTCGGGGCCGCACGGCCGGAATCGGCTTGGGGTGAAGTCGCGCAACGGGAGCCGAAAGGCGAACGTGCGCGGCCGGGCAACTCAACCGGCCCGAACCCGACAGCTCACCTCGCAGGCGTCGGTGAGGGGATCTCTCCATGCTGTTTTCCAGCAAGGGCAAGCACCGTCGTCCGTCCAAGGCCGCTCGCGCCATAGCCGTCGTCGGCGTCACCGGCGCCGCCGCCGTCGCCGCCCCGCTGATGGCGGCCGGCAGCGCCTCCGCCGCCACCGCCTCCGAGTGGGACGCCGTCGCCCAGTGCGAGTCCGGCGGCAACTGGTCGATCAACACCGGCAACGGCTACTACGGCGGTCTGCAGTTCTCCGCCTCGACCTGGGCCGCGTACGGCGGCACGGCGTACGCCTCCACCGCCGACCAGGCCACCAAGGGCCAGCAGATCGAGATCGCCGAGAAGGTCCTCGCGGGCCAGGGCAAGGGTGCCTGGCCGCACTGCGGCACCGGCCTGTCGAGCGCCGCGTACTCCGGCTCCGGCTCCTCGCAGAGCACCGAGAGCGCCCCGCGCACCACCGAGGAGCAGCCGGCCTCCCGCTCCGCCGAGCGTCCGGCCGCCGAGAAGAAGTCGACCAAGACCGTCACCACCCCGACCGGCAAGAAGGTCAAGAAGGGCGACGGCGAGTACAAGGTCGTCAAGGGCGACACCCTCAGCTCGATCGCCGCGGAGAAGAAGGTCAAGGGCGGCTGGGAGAAGCTGTTCCAGCTGAACAAGGACATCGTCGAGGACGCCGACCTGATCTACCCGGGTCAGCAGCTGCACCTGAAGTAATACCCGGGAGACAGCTGAACCACAGCGCCCTCACATCCGTGGACCTCATAGTGAGGGCGTCGTGAGGTCACCCCCGTCCCCACGAGCTCCCCGCCTCGGTGCGTCATCCCCCGTACGCACCGGGGCGGGGCTTTTTTTGCGCCGGAGTCTTTGTTCCGTTCGGAAACAATTTACTCTCGGTTCTGTCCACGGGGCGGTCGAACGCTGGCCGAACGCCCGGAGCCGGTTAGGCTCGTCTCGCAGTACCCACCGCGGACTGCGTACCCGCGTCACATCCCAAGAAGGAGATGCTCGTGCCGTCCATCGACGTCGTCGTAGCCCGGGAAATCCTCGACTCGCGAGGCAACCCCACCGTCGAGGTCGAGGTCGGCCTCGACGACGGCAGCACGGGTCGTGCCGCCGTTCCGTCCGGCGCCTCCACCGGCGCCTTCGAGGCCATCGAGCTCCGCGACGGCGACCAGAACCGCTACCTCGGCAAGGGTGTCGAGAAGGCCGTCCTCGCCGTCATCGAGCAGATCGGCCCGGAGCTCGTCGGCTACGACGCCACCGAGCAGCGCCTGATCGACCAGGCCATGTTCGACCTGGACGCCACCGACAACAAGGGCTCCCTCGGCGCCAACGCCATCCTCGGCGTCTCCCTCGCCGTGGCCCACGCCGCCTCCGAGGCCAGCGACCTCCCGCTCTTCCGCTACCTGGGCGGCCCGAACGCGCACCTGCTGCCGGTGCCGATGATGAACATCCTGAACGGCGGCTCGCACGCCGACTCCAACGTGGACATCCAGGAGTTCATGATCGCCCCGATCGGCGCGGAGTCCTTCTCCGAGGCCCTGCGCTGGGGCGCCGAGGTCTACCACACCCTCAAGAAGGTGCTGAAGACCAAGGGCCTGTCCACCGGCCTGGGCGACGAGGGCGGCTTCGCCCCGAACCTGGAGTCCAACCGCGCCGCCCTCGACCTCATCGTCGAGGCCATCAAGCAGGCCGGTTACGTGCCCGGCGAGCAGATCGCGCTCGCTCTCGACGTCGCCGCGTCCGAGTTCTACAAGGACGGCTCGTACGAGTTCGAGGGCAAGTCCCGCTCGGCCGCCGAGATGACCGAGTACTACGAGGAGCTCGTCTCCGCGTACCCGCTGGTCTCCATCGAGGACCCGCTGTACGAGGACGACTGGGACGGCTGGAAGATCATCACCGAGAAGCTGGGCGACAAGGTCCAGATCGTCGGCGACGACCTCTTCGTCACCAACCCCGAGCGC
Organism: Streptomyces sp. V4I8; assembly: GCF_041261225.1. Lineage (GTDB taxonomy): Bacteria > Actinomycetota > Actinomycetes > Streptomycetales > Streptomycetaceae > Streptomyces. Next base: position 4,330,899 of record NZ_JBGCCN010000001.1, on the reverse strand, counting down.
CTGGCCCGCGGCATCGACGAGGGCGCCGCCAACGCCCTGCTCGTCAAGGTCAACCAGATCGGTTCGCTGACCGAGACCCTGGACGCCGTCGAGATGGCCCAGCGCAACGGCTTCAAGTGCATGATGTCCCACCGCTCCGGCGAGACCGAGGACGTCACGATCGCCGACCTCGCCGTCGCGGTGAACTGCGGTCAGATCAAGACCGGCGCCCCGGCCCGCTCGGACCGCGTCGCCAAGTACAACCAGCTGCTGCGCATCGAGGAGATCCTCGACGACGCCGCGGTGTACGCCGGCCGCAGCGCCTTCCCGCGCTTCAAGGGCTGACCAGGCTGACCGGCTGACCCCCACCTGGGGTGAGCCTTAGCCAGTCGTACGTACGTCCCCGTACTCGGTCCCGTACCGTGTGCGGGGACGTACGCGTGTGAAACGGGAGGCGGGACATGGCCGTCAAGGACCGGGACCGGTTCTCCACCGCGACCAGGATCCGGTTGCTCGGCGAGCAGACCGCGGCCCGCGTCTACCGCTCCCAGACCAAGCGGCAGGCCCGGCGCTCCAGGCTCACCGGACGCGCCGCGCTGCTCGCGCTGGTCCTCTGCTCCATGGTCGTGGCGCTGGCCTACCCCATAAGGCAGTACGTCTCCCAGCGCGCAGAGATCGCCGACATGCAGCGGCAGAAGGAGGAGGCCGCGCAGCGCGTCGAGCAGCTGCGCGACCTCAAGGCACGCTGGCAGGACGACGCGTACGCCGAGCAGCAGATCCGGCTGCGGCTGCACTATGTGCTGCCCGGGGAGACCGGTTTCATCGTGGTCGACCCGGACGCGGCCAAGCAGGCGCGGACCGACCAGCGCGCGGCCGACCGCCCCTGGTACACGAACATCTGGGCCGGGGTCGACAAGGCGGACGCCGCCGACCACTGAGCCCAGCGAGAACCGATAGAAAGACAGGCATGCAAACGCCCCCGCCGCCCACCCCGCGCACCGAGCCCACCGACGCGGACGTCGAGGCCTTCAAGCAGCAGCTCGGTCGGCCCCCGCGCGGGTTGCGCGCGATCGCGCACCGGTGCCCGTGCGGGCAGCCGGACGTCGTCGAGACGGCCCCGCGCCTGCCCGACGGCACGCCCTTCCCGACGCTGTACTACCTGACGTGCCCGAAGGCGTCGTCGGCGATCGGCACGCTGGAGGCGAACGGCGTGATGAAGGAGATGACCGCGCGGCTGGAGAGCGACCCGGAGCTGGCCGCGTCCTACCGGGCCGCGCACGAGGACTACATCCGGCGCCGCGACGAGATCGAGGAGCTGAAGGGTTTCCCGAGCGCGGGCGGCATGCCGGACCGGGTGAAGTGCCTGCACGTCCTGGTCGCCCACTCGCTGGCCGCCGGGCCCGGGGTGAACCCGCTGGGGGACGAGGCGGTCGCGATGCTGCCCGAGTGGTGGGCCAAGGGGCCGTGCGTCCTTCCCGCCGAGTGATCTCGCCTCCGCCGCCCCTCCCCGTCCCACACCTGAAATGAAATGTCCCGCGCATCGGAAGGGCACCCCATGACCCGCGTCGCCGCCATCGACTGCGGTACGAACTCCATCCGGCTCCTCGTCGCCGACGTGGACCCGGCCACGGGCGAACTCGTCGACCTGGACCGCCGTATGACGATCGTGCGCCTGGGCCAGGGCGTCGACCGTACGGGCCGGCTCGCCCCCGAGGCGCTGGAGCGCACCTTCGCCGCCTGCCGGGACTACGCGGCGGTCATCAAGGAGCACGGCGCCGAGCGGCTGCGCTTCGTCGCCACCTCCGCCTCCCGGGACGCCGAGAACCGGGACGAGTTCGTCCGCGGGGTCATGGACATCCTGGGCGTCGAGCCCGAGGTCGTCACCGGGGACCAGGAGGCCGAGTTCTCCTTCACCGGGGCGACGAAGGAACTGGTGGGCCGCGAGGACCTGCACCGGCCCTACCTCGTCGTGGACATCGGCGGCGGGTCCACCGAGTTCGTCGTCGGCGAGGAGCACGTCCGCGCGGCACGTTCCGTGGACGTCGGCTGCGTGCGGATGACCGAGCGTCACCTGGTCCGCGACGGCGTGGTCTCCGACCCGCCCTCCGAGGAGCAGATCGCGGCGATGCGGGCCGACATCGAGGCCGCCCTCGATCTCGCCGAGGAGACGGTGCCGTTGCGTGAGGCGAGGACGCTGGTGGGGCTCGCCGGTTCGGTCACGACGGTGTCGGCGATCGCGCAGGACCTGCCCGAGTACGACTCGGTCCGTATCCACCACTCCAGGGTCAGCCACGACCGGGTCCGCGAGATCACCGACCGGCTGCTGCGCTCGACCCACGCCGAGCGTGCGGCCGTACCCTCCATGCACCCGGGGCGAGTTGACGTCATCGGGGCGGGCGCGCTGGTGCTGCTCGCCATCATGGAACGGATCGGCGCCGAGGAGGTCGTCGTCAGTGAGCACGACATCCTCGACGGCATCGCGTTCAAGGTGGCGGAAGACGCCGAGGAGGGCAAGGCCGGCAACTGACCTGCCGTGAACCGGAACGGCCCCGGTACCTCGTGGAGGTACCGGGGCCGTCGTGTGTGTCAGCCCGTGCGGGCCTGTCCGTCAGTTGCAGAGGAGGACGATGAGGCCGCTGCACCCTCCGTCGTCGCCATGGCCGCCGTAGGCCGTACTCGCCTGTACGGCCGTGGCCTTCGTGGCGACGGGGTGGGCAGGCGTGGCGGCCGCGGCCGTGGCCGCCCCCGCTGCAAGGGCGATGCCGAGGGCAGCGCCGACCGTGACTATTCGGGAGGTGGCCCGCTGGAGGGCCTTCTGTGAGGTGATCATGGCTGCACGTTATGTGCCCATCTGATCATTTTCGCGCCGAGTGTGGCCGACCGAGTGACGGCCATGCGGGAATGGTGACCCGGGTCGCGTCGGCGGCGTGGTTCGGGTCTCGTTCACTACTGGTCGGTAGTCATCGGCTGAGCAGGTCGGCTAGCGTATGAGCGCTCCTGAGGGGGCCTCTTGGGGCTGCCGTAGACCCCCCGCAGACACCCGCTGAAGAAACTTCGTGAAGTTCTTCACAAGGAATTGGGCCCTGGAGAAGCACGGATGGCCGCCGGTTGACCCTTCCGAGGGGTGAACAGGGCCTTGAACATGTTCAGACGGCCGGTGTAAGGATGCTTCAGGAGGCTTTCCCCGGAGGGTGTTTCGGCCCGCTCACAGGGGGCCCGGAGAGCCAGAGAGGCAGCTCACGCGGCATTGACAACGGGGCGTAGCGCTTCCGGGTTCCCGATCGTGACCATGACCTGGGTCACGCGGGCCGGGGAGTGTAGCACAGGCCCTGCAAGAGCTTGTGAAGGGGCGCACGAGCGACCCCCCTGAGGCGGGTGGATACTCGATGGCATGAGCACCACGGAGCGTCCCAGGATCCTCGTAGTAGGCGGTGGGTACGTAGGCCTGTACGCAGCTCGGCGCATCCTCAAGAAGATGCGCTACGGCGAGGCGACCGTCACGGTCGTCGACCCCCGGTCGTACATGACCTACCAGCCCTTCCTCCCCGAAACCGCCGCCGGCAGCATCTCCCCGCGCCACGTCGTCGTCCCGCTGCGACGCGTGCTGCCCAAGGCGGAGGTTCTCACCGGCCGGGTCACCACCATCGATCAGGACCGCAAGGTCGCCACGATCGCCCCGCTGGTCGGCGAGGCGTACGAGCTGCCCTTCGACTACCTGGTCATCGCGATGGGCGCGGTCTCCCGCACCTTCCCGATCCCCGGCCTCGCCGAGCAGGGCATCGGCATGAAGGGCATCGAGGAGGCCATCGGCCTGCGCAACCACGTCCTCGAGCAGCTCGACAAGGCCGACTCCACGACCGACGAGGAGATCCGCCGCAAGGCGCTCACCTTCGTCTTCATCGGCGGTGGCTTCGCGGGCGCGGAGACCATCGGCGAGGTCGAGGACATGGCCCGCGACGCGGCCAAGTACTACACCAGCGTCTCCCGCGAGGACATGCGGTTCGTCCTCGTCGACGCCGCCGACAAGATCCTGCCCGAGGTCGGCCCCAAACTCGGCCAGTACGGCAAGGAGCACCTGGAGGCCCGCGGGGTCGAGGTCTACCTCTCCACCTCGATGGACTCCTGCGTCGACGGCCACGTCGTGCTGAAGAACGGGCTCGAGGTCGACTCCAACACCATCGTGTGGACGGCCGGCGTCAAGCCGAACCCGGCCCTCGGTCGCTTCGGTCTGCCGCTCGGCCCCCGCGGTCACGTCGACTGTGAGACGACGCTCCAGGTCAAGGGCACCGACTACATCTGGGCCGCGGGCGACAACGCCCAGGTTCCGGACCTCGTCGGCCGCAAGGCGGGCAACGAGAACGCCTGGTGCCCGCCGAACGCCCAGCACGCGCTGCGTCAGGCCCGCGTCCTCGGCGACAACGTGATCTCCGGTATGCGGGGCTTCCCGCAGAAGGACTACTCGCACGCCAACAAGGGCGCGGTGGCCGGCCTCGGCCTCCACAAGGGCGTGGCGATGATCGTCATGGGCAAGATGAAGATCAAGCTCAAGGGCCGTCTCGCCTGGTACATGCACCGCGGCTACCACGGCCTGGCGATGCCGACCTGGAACCGCAAGGTCCGCGTCTTCGCCGACTGGACCCTCGGCATGTTCCTCAAGCGCGAGGTCGTCTCCCTCGGCGCGATGGAGCACCCGCGCGAGGAGTTCTACGAGGCCGCCAAGCCGGCCCCGGTCGCTGCCGCGAGCAAGGCCGACAAGGGCGAGAAGGCCAAGGCCTCCTGACTTTCGGACCTCTCGTCACCACCCCGAAGGGGCCGCCCGCCATCCGTGGTGCGGGCGGTCCCTTCGGCATGTGTGCGCTCCCGAGGGCTTCGGGCGGTCAGAGAGCCCGGCCGGGCTGGCCGCCGGCGGGCAGCTGGACGCTGTCGAGGAGCTGCTTGTAGTCCGCTTGCACGGTGTCCGGCTCCGTGCCGACGCCGACCGCCGCGATCTGGACCACGTAATCGCCCGTGTCGATGAAGCCGACACGGCCGGCGGTGCCATCAGGGGCAGCGATGTCCGCATGGAGCGCGGGATGGCCGTCAGCCGTGGTGCCCGTACTGACGTTGGTACTTTCGATCTTCTCCTCGGCGGACTGCGCGGGCTCGTTGTAGCCGGACACGTAGCCCTCGAGGGCGGAGTCGAGATCGTTCTGACCAGCACCGGACGATTCGACGACCGAGAACTGGGCGATCATGGAGTCGGTCTCCGCTACGTACGTACGACCGTCAGGCAGATTCTCGACCTTGGGTTTCGCGGGAAGCTCGGCGGTGATGCCGCTGTGTGCGTCCTTGGTCTCCACCCATCGGGCATCAGCCGCGGTGACGCTCGGGGCGTGCGGCGCCGGGGCGGCGAACGCGGTGCCCGGCAGGAGGGCACCTCCGGTGATCACCGTGGTCGAAGCGGTCAGTAGGGCGAAGCGCTGGAAGCGGGAAAGTCGAGTCATGGCCGTTCACATCCGTAGGAAGCAGGGAAAGCGGATACGTCCATTAGGGCCCGCTGCCCGGGGCCCGTCATGCCACGGCCTTTCGTGACAGGAGAACTCGGGACTTGACACCGGCCGCGATGCCGTCGGCGTCCTGGACAGCGACGCCCGGATGCTCTGACAATTTGCCCAAACGTGACACCGTGGCGGGACAGCGTCGCGGGCGTTCTGGTGTTTACGTTGTTGGACATTCCGGGATTCCTCGTCACGGAGGTGTGCGCCATGCCGGACGCCGCGGTGCGGCTGAAGAGCCTTCTGGAACAGTTGCTGGGAGTTCCGCTCCCGGTGCGCATCCGCGCCTGGGACGGTTCGCAGGCGGGGCCGCCGGGCGCGCCCACCCTCGTCGCACGCAACCGCCGTGCCGTACGGCGACTGCTGTTCAAGCCCGGTGAACTGGGCCTGGCCCGGGCCTGGGTGGCCGGGGACCTCGACATCGAAGGCGATCTCTACACCGCCCTCGATCTGCTCGCCGGGCTCGTGTGGGAGCGGGGGGAGGACGCCCGAAGCCTGGCTCAGGCGCTCCGGGATCCCGAAGTGCGCGCCGCCGTCCGCGGGCTCGTCCGGCTGGGCGGGCTTCCGCTGCCGCCCGCGCCGCCCCCCGAGGAGGTGCGCCGGGTCCGCGGTCATCTGCACACCAAGCGCACCGACAGACGCGCCATCAGCCATCACTACGACGTCGGCAACGACTTCTACGAGATCGTCCTCGGGCCGTCCATGGTGTACTCCTGCGCCTACTGGGCGGCCCCGCCCCCGGCCGGCACCCTCGAAGACGCCCAGCGCGACAAGCTCGACCTCGTCTGCCGCAAGCTCGCTCTCAGGCCCGGCCTGCGGCTGCTCGACGTCGGCTGCGGCTGGGGCTCCATGGCCATGCACGCGGCCCGCGAGTACGGCGTGAGCGTCGTCGGCGTCACCCTCTCCCAGGAGCAGGCGGCCTACGCCCGCAAGCGCGTCGCCGACGAGGGGCTCACCGACAAGGTGGAGATCCGCGTCCGGGACTACCGGGACGTCGACGACGGGCCGTACGACGCGATCTCCTCCATCGGCATGGCCGAACACGTCGGCGCCGAACGGTACCTGGAGTACGCCGATGTGCTGCACCGGCTGCTGAAGCCCGGCGGCCGGCTGCTCAACCACCAGATCGGGCGGCGGCCGCAGCGCGACGAATCCTCGTACCAGGTCGACGAGTTCATCGACTCCTACGTCTTCCCCGACGGTGAGCTGCAGCCCATCGGCGTCACCGTCACCCAACTCGAACGCGCGGGGTTCGAGGTGCGCGACGTCGAGTCGATCCGGGAGCACTACGCCCTGACCCTGCGCCGCTGGGTCGACCGGCTGGAGGCCGACTGGGCGCGGGCGGTCCGGCTCACCGGCCCGGGGCGCGCCCGCGTCTGGCAGCTGTACATGGCCGCCTGCGCGCTCGCCTTCGAACGCAACCGCATCGGCGTCAACCAGGTGCTGGCGGTCAGGACGTCCGACTCCGGTGACTCGGGGATGCCGCTGCGCTCCCGCACCTGGAGCTGAAACCACAGGGGCCCCGCTCCCTCCCGGGAACGGGGCCCCTGTGCCAGGGGTGTTTGAGAGTCCCGCACAGCACCGGACACCGCGGGCACCGCACGGGACTCTCGCACACCCCCTACGGCTATTCCGCCTTGATCGCGTTCAGCATGTTCAGCCGCGCGGCGTTGCGGGCCGGCCACAGCGCGGCCAGGACGCCCACCAGACCGGCCAGCACCAGGAAGATCCCGATCCGGTCCCAGGGCAGGACCAGCGCGTAGCCCGGGATCTGGTCCGCGAAGGTCTCGCCGATCGCCCAGCCGAGGAACGAGCCGAGACCGACGCCGACGACCGCGCCGAACACCGAGATGACCACGGCCTCCAGCCGGACCATCCGCTTCACCCGGCGCCGGTCGAGACCGATCGCGCGCAGCATGCCGATCTCCTGCTGCCGTTCGAAGACCGACATCGCGAGGGTGTTGACGACACCCAGCACGGCGATGATCAGGGCCATCGCCAGCAGGCCGTACATGATGTTCAGCAGGGTGTTGATGACGCCGCCGAACTCGTTGCGGATGTCCTGCTGGTCCATGACCGTGATCGCGGGGTTGTCGCCCAGCGCGTCGACGAGGACCTTCTCGTTCGCCGCGGACTCGCCGCCGTCGACCTTCACGAAGATCTGCTGGATGGACGGCTGCACCTCGTGCGGGTTCACCACCTTGGTGTCGACGAGGACGGGGGAGAGGAACTCGCTGTCCTTGAAGACGGCGCCGACCGTCAGCGTGCCCTTCTTCTCGTCGTTGAAGGTGACGGGGAGGCTGTCGCCGGGCTTCCAGCCCTTGCTCTTGGCCGTCTTCTCGGCGACCGCGATCTGGCCCTTGGCGAGCGAATCGATGCTGCCGCTGACGACGTCGACGTTCAGGACCCGCTCGATGTCGCCCGGCGTGACCGCCGAAGCGGACACGAAGTCATCGTCCCCGAGGCGGAAGTAGGCGCTCTGCTGCGGCGAGACCGCCGAGACGCCCTTGGCCTTCTCCAGCGCCGTCAGCGCGGACTCGTCGAGGTCCCCGCCGTTCGCCATCGAGACCATGTAGTCGGCCTTGATGTTGTCCGTGGTCATCTTGTCGATGGCCGTGCCGACCGTGACACCGAGCACCGACAGGCCGGTCACCAGCGTCAGTCCGATCGCCAGCGCCGAGGCGGTGGCGCCGGTACGGCGGGGGTTGCGGACCGCGTTCTGGCCGGCCAGCTTGCCGGCCACGCCGAAGGGGCCGGCGAGCAGCGGGCGGACGAGCGCGATCACGGGCCGGGACAGCAGCGGGATCAGGATGATCACACCGACCAGCGCGAAGAACGCGCCCGCCGCGATGTACATCCGCCCGTCGTCGCCGCCGGACGAGGCACCCAGCACGATCCCGGCCGCGCCGAGGGTGGTGATGGCCGCGCCGATGGAGTTGCGCACCACCAGCGACTTGGTGGTCGCCACCGCGTGGACGCTGCTCATGGCCGCCACCGGCGGGATCTTCGCGGCCCGGCGGCCGGGCAGCCAGGCGGCGAACATCGTGATCAGCACACCGACGGCGATCGCGGCGATCACCGGCGTGACGGACAGGATGAGCGGGCCGTCCGGGATCTTCATGCCGAACGCGGCCATCCCGGACCGCAGACCGACCGCGAGACCGACGCCGAGGACGAAGCCGATCACCGAGGCGACCAGGCCCACCACCGCGGCCTCGGCGAGCACCGAGCGGGTGATCTGCTTGCGCGAGGCGCCGACGGCCCGCATCAGCGCGATCTCCTTCGTACGCTGGGCGACCAGCATCGTGAAGGTGTTGGAGATCAGGAAGACCCCGACGAAGAGCGCGATGCCCGCGAAGCCGAGCAGGACCTGCTTGAGCGAGCCCAGACCCTCTTCGATCTGCTCGGCCTGCTCGTCCGCCAGCGCCTGGCCGGTCTTGGCCTCGGCGGCGTCCGGCAGCAGCGGCTTGACCGCGTCCAGGATCTTCGCGTCGGACGCGCCGGGGGCGGCGGTGACGGTGGCGCTCGCGAAGTAGCCGGGCTTGAGGTACTGCTTCTGGGCGACCGCGGTGTCGAAGAGGACGAGGCTGCCGCCGGCGTTCACGGCGCCGTCCTCGGTGGTGAACACACCGCTGAGGGTGTACTCCTTCACCGGCCCGTTCGTGGCGACCCGGACCCGGTCGCCGACCTGGTACTCGCCCTTGGCGGCGGACTCCTTGTCCAGGGCGATCTGATCGTCCTTCACCGGGCCGGAGCCGTCGGTGAACGTGTAGGCGGGGTCCTTGCCGTCCTTGCCCGGGGCGAAGTTGGCGCCCTTGTTGGACCAGCCGACGCCGATCAGCTTCCCGTCGGGGTCGGCGACCCCGGCGAAGCCGTCGACGCGGCCGTACGCGGCGTCGACGCCGTCCACCGCGGCGATCTTGTCGAGGGTCTTGCGGGAGAGACCGGGCTCTTCCTTGGCGTCGTCCGGGTTCGCGTACGAGGTGATGGCGACGGCGACGTTGTCGTAGCTCTTCGCCGACTGGTTGCGGAAGGCGTTGGAGAGGGTGTCGGCGAAGACCAGGGTGCCGGAGACGAACGCGACGCCGAGCATCACGGCGAGCACGGTCATCAGGAGCCGGGCCTTGTGCGCGAGTACGTTGCGCAGGGCGGTGCGGAACATCAGCTGGTGCGGCCCTTCGCGTCGAACTGCTTCATGAAGTCGAGGACGTTGTCCGCGGTGGGCTTGTACATCTCGTCGACGATCCGACCGTCGGCGAGGAAGACCACCCGGTCCGCGTAGGCCGCGGCCACCGGGTCGTGGGTCACCATCACCACCGTCTGCCCCAACTCCCGTACGGAGTTGCGCAGGAAGCCGAGCACCTCGGCGCCCGAGCGCGAGTCGAGGTTTCCGGTCGGCTCGTCGCCGAAGATGATCTCGGGCTTGGAGGCCAGCGCGCGGGCGACGGCGACGCGCTGCTGCTGGCCGCCGGAGAGCTGGGCGGGGCGGTGACTGAGCCGGTCGGCCAGGCCCACCATCCGGATGACCGAATCCACCCACTGCTTGTCCGCCTTGCGGCCCGCGATGTCCATCGGGAGGGTGATGTTCTCCAGGGCGGTCAGCGTGGGCAGCAGGTTGAACGCCTGGAAGATGAAGCCGATCTTGTCCCGGCGCAACTTGGTGAGCTGCTTGTCCTTCAGGGAGCCCAGCTCGGTGTCGCCGATGCGCACCGAACCCGAGGAGAAGGTGTCCAGGCCCGCCACGCAGTGCATCAGCGTGGACTTGCCGGAGCCGGAGGGGCCCATGATCGCGGTGAACTCGGCCTGCCGGAATTCGACGGAGACCCGGTCCAGGGCGACCACCTGGGTCTCGCCCTGTCCGTAGATCTTCGACAGATCCGTGGCACGCGCGGCCACTGTGGTGGCCCGGCCGGCGATGGATGCGGTGGTCACGAGAAGGCGCTCCTGAGGGACGACGGTGTGTTCGAAGGGACGTCATCCATCGTCCTGGCCGAAGAGCGTCGTGTAGTCAGTCGCTGTTCTGGTTCCGAAGACAGACTGCGGATGGACGGGACACCGCCGCGTCATACCTGAGGATGACAAGGACCCCTGACGGGTGGTCGCGTCAGGAACAGGTGGAGCGTCCTCGTTTGGACGGTGAAATTCCGTCATTCCGTATGCGCCGCCGACGGCCGCACGTAAGGCTATTGGCAAGTGCGGATGGCGCGTTCCGTGGGCTGATGCACCCTCAGACGTCAATAAAATAAGACAACATCGGTCCGCCCGTCCGCTGTTCGGGGGATGTATCCCGATAGGCTCGGAACCTCGATGCGGAGCCCATGGCTTGCCCAGATGGTGGAATGCAGACACGGCGAGCTTAAACCTCGCTGCCCCTTCGCGGGCGTGCCGGTTCAAGTCCGGCTCTGGGCACTCCGACTTTTTCCTCCCTTCCCGCTCCGGCGAGCTTCCCTTCAAGAGTTCACCGCACGACCGTTGACAGCGGGCGTGTGTGGTCGGAGACTCCATCAGGGAATGGTGAATAAAACTTCACCAGGCGAACGAAGGGAAGTGACCGATGCGCACCACCGTCGGCATCATCGGAGCGGGCCCCGCCGGGCTCCTCCTCGCCCGTCTGCTCCACAACGCCGGCATCGACTCGGTCGTCCTGGAGAGCCGCGACCGCGCCTACGTCGAGCACCGCCAGCGCGCCGGGATCCTGGAGCAGGGCACGGTGGACGTGCTGCGCGCGGCCGGCGCGGCGGAGCGCATGGACCGCGAGGGCCTACGGCACGACGGCATCGAGCTCCGCTTCGACAGGAAGCGCCACCGCGTCGACTTCCCCGCCCTCACCGACGGCCGGTCCGTGATGGTCTACGCCCAGACCGAGGTCTGCAAGGACCTCATCGCCCTCCAGCTCAAGGAGGGCGGCCCGCTGCTCTTCGAGGCGGAGGCCCTCGCCGTGGAGGGCGCGGACACCGACAGCCCGCGTGTGCGCTTCCGGCACGAGGGTGTCGAGGACGTCCTCGAATGCGACTACGTCGTCGGCTGCGACGGCTTCTGGGGCGTGGCCCGCAAGGCGATCCCCGTCGAGCTCACCCAAGTCTTCGAACGGACGTACCCCTTCGGCTGGCTCGGCATCCTCGCCGACGTGGCCCCCTCGCACGACGAGCTGGTCTACGCCCGCCACGACCGCGGCTTCGCCCTGCTGTCCATGCGCTCCCCGTCCGTCTCCCGCCTCTACCTCCAGGTCCCCGAGGGCACGGACGCCGAGGAGTGGGGCGACGACGAGATCTGGACGGAACTGGAGCGCCGCTTCGAGACCGCCGACGACTGGAGGCTGGAGCGCGGCCCCATCACCCAGAAGTCGGTCACACCCATGCGGTCCTACGTCCACGAACCCATGCGTCACGGCCGTCTCTTCCTGGCCGGTGACGCGGCGCACATCGTGCCGCCGACGGGGGCCAAGGGGCTGAATCTGGCCGTCGGTGACGTCGTCACCTTCGCGCGGGCACTGACGCACGAAAGGGAGACCGGGTCCGCCGAACTCCTCGACGGCTACTCCGAGGCCTGTCTGCGCCGGGTCTGGCAGGCCGAGCGGTTCTCGTACGACATGACGACCATGCTGCACCGCGCCCCCGACGCCGGCCCCTTCGAGGACCGGATCCAGCTGTCGCGACTGGAGCGGCTCACGTCGTCGAGGGCCGCCGAGACGGACCTGGCCGAGGGGTACACCGGCTTCCCGTTCGGGTGAGTGCGAGCGCGTGAGACCGGGTGCGGGCCAGGGGAGTGATCTCCGGTCGGTTCCGGCCATGTCGCAGCTTGGTTATGAATGATCCCCTCCGTGGCCGGGAATCACCCGGCCGCGTAGCGTGTTGGCCAGCACGACAAGGGAAAGATCCTCCCCAAGCACTAGGGTCAATCCTTTGCCTACCTATTACTCTTGAGCCAAGGCCACGCACGGTGGCCATGGAGGAGTGAAATGAGGAGCAGCAACCCGGTCTTCTCGCGACGGGGGTTCAGCCGCGACAACGGCTACGCGGGCTTCAACACCGCGCCGCAGGCCGGGGGCGCCGCTGTCGGCACGCAGGGCAACCCGTATGCCCAGCCGCAGGCCGGCAACCCGTACGCGCAGAACCCTTACGCCCAGCAGGACCTTCAGTACGGCGCACCGCCGCAGGCCCCGGCCACCACCGGCCGGATGACGATGGACGACGTCATCCTGCGCACGGGCACCACGCTCGGCACCCTGGTCGTCACGGCCGCGCTCGCCTGGGCGCTGCTGCCGGTCGACGACGCGAACATCAGTCGGTCCTACGGCATCGCCATCGCCGCCGGTCTGGTCGGCATGGTGCTGGCGCTCGTCCAGTCCTTCAAGCGCAAGGCCTCGCCCGCGCTGATCCTGTCGTACGCCGCGCTCGAGGGTGTCTTCCTCGGCGTCGTCTCCAGCGTCGTCGACAACCGCATCGCCAGCGGTGCGGCCATGCAGGCGGTGCTCGGCACGATGGCGGTCTTCACCGCGGTGCTGGTGGCGTACAAGGCGGGCTGGATCCGCGTCAACCGACGCTTCGTCGGCTTCGTGATGGCGGCCGCGCTCGGCTTCGTCCTGCTGATGGCGGTCAACCTGCTGTTCGCGGTCTTCGGCGGCGGTGACGGCCTCGGCTTCCGCAGCGGCCCGCTCGGCATCGTCTTCGGCATCGTCGGCATCCTGCTCGGCGCCTGCTTCCTCGCCCTGGACTTCAAGCAGGTCGAGGACGGTCTCGCCTACGGCGCGCCGCGCGAGGAGGCCTGGCTCGCGGCCTTCGGCCTCACCATGACGCTGGTGTGGATCTACATGGAGTTCCTGAGGCTCATCTCGATCCTCAACAACGACTAGTCTCCAACGACAACCAGTCTCCGACGGTTGAGCGGTGGTTCCGCCGGCAGTCGTTCAGCGAAGGGCCCCGGGTTCGCCCCCGGGGCCCTTCGTCGTCTGTGCGCGCGTCTAGAGGAACTTGCGCGCCGCCCTCCTCAGGTCGTACTCGTGGACGATCGCCTTCGCGTGGCCGTACGCGAGGTCGTATTCGTGGCGTAGCCAGCTGACCTTCTCCTCGAAGCGAACGAGGGCCGGTCCTTCTTCTACGGTGCGGAGCCAGTCGGAGACTTCACGACCGGTGCAGTGGGGGATGCGGGCGAGCATGTTGCGGTGGGTCTCCTCGGAGAGGACGTGGGACATCGGCGCCTCCGGACGCAAAGGGGATGTAAGCCGGTCCTTCAGGTCACCGTGCCTGAGCGTTCGCCCGTTGGCAACAGTCGCGTACGCTCACGGCGTGGTTGATACGACGCGTCTGACCCGAGCCGTTGATCACTTCGCCGACCGGTTGAGGGCGGCGCCGCAGTCTCGCTTGCAGCGGAGCGCTGCCGCGGAGGCGCTGGCGCTGGCCAGGCGGTTGGCCTCGTGGGCCCAGGCTGTGGAGGCGCCCGGGGTTGAGCCTCGGGTGATGCCTGATGCGGGGATGTTCGCCGCGGCGGACCAGATCACCGTTGCCGCGCATGACTTGGCGGTCGTTCTCGAGAGCGACGAGCAGGTGTCCGAGGCGGTGCGGTTGGTCGAGGAGGCGCAGAAGAAGGCGGGGGTGTGAGGTTCGTTGGCGGCCGCGGGGTTGTGGGGGCTCGTCGCGACCACGCGGCGGAGCCGCATATCGACACAGTCCCCGCGCCCCTTCAGGGAGTTGCAGGAGCCCGGCGCCCAGAAGCACCGACCTGGACCTACAGGCTTGCTATGACCCTGTCCGCCAGGATGTAGACGTTCTCCTCGCCGCACGCGAAGGTCAGCGTGTAGGCGCCGGACACTCCTGAGCCGCCCAACAACACCGGGGTCTCGCCCGCGCGCAGGGCCGTCGCCAGGCGCTCTGCTGTCTCGCGGTGGCCCGGGGTCATGCACAGCGTGGTGCCGTCGGCGAAGACGTAGACGTCGAGGGTGCCCAGCGGGCCGGGGCGGACGTCGGTCAGTTCGGTGGCGGAGGCGGCCAGTTCCTCAAGGGTGGACACCGTGCGCTCATGGTCGTTCACGGCCGGTGAGGCGACCGGGACGAAGTCCGGGTGGGAGGGGTGCCGGCGGCGGGCCGCGGCCAGTTCGGGGGACTCCCCGGCGAACTCGTCGGCGTCCGCGGTCGGCTCGATCACCGGCTCCAGATGCTCCAGGCCCGCGAAATCGGCCTGGCGGGGCAGGAACAGCTCGCTGTCCGACAGGCCCAGCAGGGTGGGCGCGTCCGAGCCGTCACGGGCCTCCTGGGCGGCCCAGAAGGCGCGCGCCTCGGCCAGCTCCCGCTCGCGTTCCTCGGCGAGTGCCTCGGCCACCGCGGCGCGTATCTCATCGGCCTCGGCGGAGAGACGGGCCGGGGGGACCAGGCCGCGGGCCGCGGCGGCGTTGTTCTGTGCCAGCTCGGTGTGCAGGGCCGCGACCTGTCGGCGCAAGACCATGAGGGTGCGCAGGACGGCTACGCCCACGGCGCCGGTGGCGGCCGTGGTGAGCAGCAAGGCGATCGGCATGGCGCTCACTGACGTACTCCCGGTTCAAAGTCGACCCCCGACTTCCTACATCAGCTTGAAGGGCGGACTATCCAGCTGTCAGTGCGTAACGTCACGAAACGGACAGGATTTTGGGCCTGGAGTTTGGTGGTGCAACGGCTCTGAGCTGCGTAGATCCCTCCGCAGAGGGAGATAGGTCACATCCTGGGGGAGATTGGATCACAAAACGGCCCAGAACCTTGGAGTTTCCCGGGTTCTGGGCCGAAGGCTCACGCTGGGTCGTGAGTTGACTACTCAGGGGGCTTTGTCGAGGGCGTCAGCTGAGGCGCTCGATGACCATCGCCATGCCCTGGCCGCCGCCGACGCACATCGTCTCCAGACCGAACTGCTTGTCGTGGTGCTGGAGGGAGTTGATGAGCGTGGTGGTGATGCGGGCGCCGGTCATGCCGAAGGGGTGGCCGACGGCGATGGCGCCGCCGTTGACGTTCAGCTTGTCGATGTCGATGCCCAGTTCGCGGTAGGAGGGGATCACCTGGGCGGCGAACGCCTCGTTGATCTCGACCAGGTCGATGTCGTCGATCGTCAGGCCGGCCCGGCGCAGGGCCTGCTGGCTCGCCTCGACCGGGCCGAGGCCCATGATCTCGGGGGAGAGGCCGGAGACGCCGGTCGACACGATGCGGGCGAGCGGGGTCAGGCCGAGCTCGCGGGCCTTGGTGTCCGACATGATCACGAGGGCTGCCGCGCCGTCGTTGAGCGGGCAGCAGTTGCCGGCGGTGACGAGGCCGTCGGGGCGGAAGACCGGCTTGAGGCCGCCGACCGCCTCCAGGGTGACGCCGGCGCGCGGGCCGTCGTCCTTGCTGACGACCGTGCCGTCGGGGGTCGTCACCGGGGTGATCTCGCGCTCCCAGAAGCCGTTCTTGACGGCTTCCTCGGCGAGGTTCTGCGACCGGACGCCGAACTCGTCCATGTCCTCGCGGGTGATGCCCTTCGACCGGGCGAGGTTCTCGGCGGTCTGGCCCATGGCGATGTACGCGTCGGGGACGAGGCCGTCCTCGCGCGGGTCGTGCCAGGTCGTGCCCTCCTGCTGGGCGACGGCGGCGGTGCGGGCCTCGGCCTCGGCGAAGAAGGGGTTGTGGGTGTCCGGGATGCTGTCGGAGTTGCCCTTGGCGTAGCTGGAGACCATCTCCACGCCGGCCGAGATGAAGACGTCGCCCTCGCCGGCCTTGATGGCGTGCAGGGCCATGCGGGAGGTCTGGAGGGAGGAGGAGCAGTACCGGGTGATGGTGCAGCCCGGGAGGTGGTCCATTCCCATCTGTACGGCGACGATGCGGCCGAGGTTGTTGCCCTGCTCGCCGCCGGGGAGGCCGCAGCCGAGCATCAGGTCGTCGATGTCGCGCGGGTCCAGCTCGGGGACCTTGGCGAGGGCCGCCTGGATGATCGTGGCGGTGAGGTCGTCGGGGCGCAGGTCTTTCAGGGAGCCCTTGAAGGCGCGGCCGATGGGGGAGCGGGCGGTCGAGACGATCACGGCTTCGGGCATCACGGCTCCAGTTGAAAGGTGCGGCGCGCAGCGCCTCGTTGAGGGGTGGTGGTCGGGCGACGGGTGGGCATACCGGGGGGTCGGGCAGGGCTGTGAGGGAAGTTACCCGTACGTAGAGGTGAGGTCACGGGCAGGGTGGTGTGACCCTTGCCGCAATTTTCTAAGCGCTTGCTTTCCTCGCCCCCGCCGCCCCTGCCCGTCCCGTCCCTGGGGGCTGCGCCACCAGACCCCCGCTTTCGGCCCTGAACGGGCCTCGTCCTCAAACGCCGGACGGGCTGAACATCCAACCCCTCCGGCGTTCGAGGAGCGGGGTCTGAGTCCCGGGCGAGATCCGCCGTGGTCAGGGGGACGGGGTCACCGGGGTGCGGTCCGGTTCCGGGACGCGGCGGCGGCGTCGGCGCTTCAGGAGGGCCCAGGGGCCCTTCGGGCCCGTCGGCATCGCCGCCGTGACCTCCGTGCCCGCCTCCGACGCGGCCTCGGCCGCAGCCCGCGCCACCGGGAGGAAGCCCTCGCGGCGGGTGACATCGGGACGCTCCTCCTCCGCCGGCCACAGGCCAAGGGTCGCGCAGACCGTCGGGAGGACCGCCATCGCCGCCGTGGCGTAGCCCTCCGCCGAGGGGTGGTAGTTGTCGGGGCCGAAAAGCTCGCGGGGGTTCGCGGCGAACTCGGGTCCCAGCAGGTCGCCCAGCGACACCGTGCGGCCGCCCTGTTCGACGACACCGATCGTCTGGGCGGCCGCCAGCTGGCGTGAGGCCCGCCGGGCCAACCACCGCAGCGGTTGCTGGACCGGCTCGATCGTGCCCAGGTCGGGACAGGTGCCGACCACCACCTCCGCACCGGCCGTGCGCAGCCGTCGTACCGCCGAGGACAGGTGACGGACCGAGCGCGTCGCCGGCATACGGTTCGTGACGTCGTTCGCGCCGATCATGATCACGCAGACGTCGGGTGCCAGGGCGGGATCCGCCAGGACCAGGGCCACCTGACGGTCCAGGTCGTCCGAGCGGGCGCCCGGCAGGGCCACGTTGCGGAACTCCACCTGCCGTTCCGCCACCGCCGCCAGCCCCGACGCCAGCAGCGCCCCCGGCGTCTGCCCCGCCCGGTGGACGCCCTGACCCGCCGCCGTCGAGTCACCCAGCAGCGTCAGGCGCAACGGCGGCTCACCGGGGGTGGCGTACAGCCGGCCGTACCGGCCGTCGGCGTTCGGTACGTGGTTGTTGCTGCCGTTGCCCACGTGGCGCCGGGCCAGCCGCACCTCGGCGAGGAGCAGACCGACGGCCGCCGCGCCGGCCAGGCCGATCCCGCCGCCGCCGTACGCAGCGCCCGCCGCGATCCGTCGGGCCACCCTCGCCCTCGACATGCTCGTCATCCGTCGCCGCCACCTCCTCATAGCCGTACATCCACTGCTTGCCCCGCACGGACCGTGGCCCAATCCCAACGAGGAGTGAACGACCGTCATGGGCCCCGTGCAGGCCATAGGCTGGCGGAACCACTAAGACCACTTCTTTTGCAGCATCCGGAGACAACGGTGCATTTCCACGACTCGATGATCAGCCTCGTCGGCAACACCCCGCTGGTGAGGCTCAACAACGTGACCAAGGGCATCCGGGCGACCGTCCTGGCCAAGGTGGAGTACTTCAACCCGGGCGGCTCAGTGAAGGACCGCATCGCCCTGCGCATGATCGAGGCCGCGGAGGAGAGCGGCGCGCTGAAGCCCGGCGGGACCATTGTCGAGCCGACCAGCGGCAACACCGGTGTCGGACTCGCCATCGTGGCCCAGCAGAAGGGCTACAAGTGCATCTTCGTGTGCCCCGACAAGGTCAGCACCGACAAGATCAACGTGCTGCGGGCCTACGGCGCCGAGGTCGTCGTCTGCCCCACCGCCGTCGACCCCGAGCACCCGGACTCGTACTACAACGTCTCCGACCGGCTCGTGCGCGAGACGCCCGGCGCGTGGAAGCCGGACCAGTACTCCAACCCCAACAACCCGCTCTCCCACTACCACTCCACCGGCCCCGAGCTGTGGGAGCAGACGGCGGGGAAGATCACCCACTTCGTGGCGGGCGTGGGGACCGGCGGGACCATCTCCGGTACCGGCCGCTATCTCAAGGACGTCAGCGACGGCAAGGTGCGGGTCGTCGGCGCCGACCCTGAGGGCTCCGTGTACTCCGGCGGCTCCGGGCGGCCGTACCTCGTCGAGGGCGTCGGTGAGGACTTCTGGCCGACCGCCTACGACCGGACCGTCGCGGACGAGATCGTCGCCGTGTCCGACAAGGACTCCTTCCAGATGACCCGGCGGCTCGCCAAGGAGGAGGGGCTGCTGGTCGGCGGCTCCTGCGGCATGGCCGTCGTGGCCGCGCTGGAGGTCGCCGAGCGGCTCGGGCCGGACGACGTCGTGGTCGTACTGCTCCCCGACAGCGGGCGTGGCTACCTCAGCAAGATCTTCAACGACGAGTGGATGGCCGACTACGGCTTCCTGGAGGACGAGGGCCCGAACGCGCGCGTCGGTGACGTCCTCAACGACAAGGAGCACGGCGCCATCCCGTCCCTCGTCCACATGCACCCGGACGAGACGGTCGGCCAGGCCATCGAGGTGCTGCGCGAGTACGGCGTCTCGCAGATGCCGATCGTGAAGCCGGGCGCCGGCCACCCGGACGTCATGGCGGCGGAGGTCGTCGGGTCCGTCGTCGAACGGGAGCTGCTCGACGCCCTGTTCACCAAGCGGGCCTCGCTCGACGACCCGCTGGAGAAGCACATGTCGGCCCCGCTGCCGCAGGTCGGCTCCGGCGAGCCGGTCGGGGACCTGATGCAGGTGCTGGGCTCGGCCGACGCGGCGATCGTCCTCGTCGAGGGCAAGCCGACCGGTGTGGTCAGCCGGCAGGACCTGCTGGCCTTCCTCGCCAAGGGCGGGAAGTAGCGGCGAACCCGCGGTGAACGGGGCGTGTCCGCGGCGAACTCGGGGTGACCGGGGCCGCTCGGAGCATCGCGGAACTGGTACGAGCGCGTCACGTTCACGCAGCACCCGCTTAACACGGGTCCGGCACATTAGTGGGTGTCGGCAGGGCGGGAGCGGCTCCCCGCCCGAGCCGGCGCCGAACGTCCAAGGACCTCCGGAGCGGCTCCCGGACCTCCATGGACGCCCGGACGTGAGACCCGGTCCTGACCCGGTCCACGTCCCTCGCGGGGACCGCCGTCGTCCCGCCCCCCGGCAACGGGGGTGCGGCGGTCCCCGCGCATGTCTTTTTCGGCCGCCGTCCGGCTACACCTCGGCGGTGGCCCAACTCCCCAGCAACGCCAGCCGCTCCGCCGTCTCCGAGCCCTGCTCCGGCGTGTAGACCACGATCGTCTGGTCCGGGTCCGTCTGGACGGTCAGGGTCTGGTACGGGAGGGTCAGCAGGCCCGCGAGCGGGTGGTGGAGGCGTTTGACGCCGGACATGCAGGCCTTGACCTGGTGGTCGGCCCACAGCCGGCGGAAGTCCTCGCTCCTGACGGAGAGTTCGCCGACGAGGGCGCACAGCTCGGGGTCGTCGGGGCGGTCACCGGCCTTCAGGCGGAGGTGGGCCACCGCCTGGGCGGCGATCGCCGGCCATTCCGGGTAGAGGGCCTCGGACGCGGGGTCGAGGAAGACGTGCCGGGGGATGTTGCGGCCGGCCGGGGCCGTACGGCTGTAGCCGCTCACCGCGTCGGCGAGCGAGTTCCACGCCAGGACGTCCATGCGCGGGCCGATGACGAAGGCCGGGGTGCGGTCCATGCCGTCCAGCAGTGCCTGGACGCCGGGGCGGACCCGGGGCGCTTCCGGCCTGCGCACAGCCCGGTCGCGGCGGGGGCGGGCCACCGTACACAGGTAGGCGTGCTCGGTCTCGTCCAGCCGCAGGACCCGGGCGACGGCGTTGAGGACGGCGTCGGAGACGTGCTGTCCCCGGCCCTGTTCGAGGCGGATGTAGTAGTCGACGCTCACCCCGGCCAGCTGCGCCACCTCCTCCCGGCGCAGTCCCGGAACGCGGCGCCGCCCGTACGAGGGCAGCCCCACCTCCTCGGGCCGGATACGGCCGCGGCGTGAGCGCAGGAAGTCTCCCAGGTCCCCGTCCATGGGTTCGAGCGTAGCCGCGCGGCGGGCCGGGAGCCTGGTACTGCCAGACACAGGAACAACGCATCCCTGGGTAGGGCGGGGCCTGCGACCGAGGATCGAGGGGTGTCGCAGACCGCCGGGGAGACGCCCCGACGGCTCCCTCACCTGGAGGAACCCATGTCGTACGAGAACCTGGCCGGCCGCACCGCGGTCGTGACCGGCGCGGCGAGCGGGATCGGCGAGGCCATCGCCGTGCTGCTCGCCGCGCAGGGAGCGCGGGTCGCGTTGCTGGCCCGGCGCGGGCAGCGGCTGGACGAGCTGGCCGCGAAGATCACGGCGGACGGCGGCGTGGCGCTGGCCGTCGTCGCGGACGTCACCGACGACGCGTCCGTGGGCGCCGCCGCGGAGCGGATCCACGAGGCGTACGGGGCCGTGGACCTCGTCGTCAACAACGCCGGCGTCATGCTGGGCAACCCCGTCGACGCCGGGCGGCTCGACGAGTGGCAGCGGATGCTCGACACCAATGTGACCGGGGTGCTGCGCGTCATCCGGGCGTTCACCGGCGACCTGGTGGCGGCGGCCGCGGACGGGCGCGGCGCCGACCTGGTGAACATCTCGTCGGTCGCCGCGCACCTGACCTTCCCCAACTACGCGGTGTACGGCGCCACCAAGGCCGCGGTCACGTATCTCTCCCAGTGCCTGCGCACCGAGTTCGGGCCGCGTGATGTGCGGGTCACCAACATCGAGCCGGGGTTCGTGGAGAGCGAGCTGCGGGCGCACAACGACAACGCCGAGCTGTCGGAGCAGGTCGAGGGCATGCTCCAGGCGGTGGGCGCGCTGTCGGCCGAGGAGCTCGCCGACGTGGTCGCGTACGCGACGAGCCGGCCCCGGCATGTGAACCTGCGGCAGATCATGGCCCTGCCGACCCGGCAGGCGTGAGCGCCGCGGCCGGACAGGAGGTTCAGTCCTCCCAGCGGTCCTCGTCCTTGGCCGTCTTGCGGCCCCACCCCCGGAAGAGGCCGGGGTTGGTGCGGGCCGCCTGGACGACGTTGACGCCGACGATGCCGATCCAGCTGACCAGCAGGCCGGGGAGGTGGGCTGTGCCGGCGCCGATCGCGGACAGCGGGATCGCCAGGACCAGCGAGACGATGCCGAAGCCGAAGCGCTCGCCGAAGGAGTCCGTCGGCTTCGGCGACCGCGCGCCCCGGGCCGCCACCATCTGCTGCTCGGCCAGCTGCCGCCGCAGCCGGCGCTCGACCGCCCCGTCGATGCGCTGGTCGACCTTCTCCATGAACGAGTCGACCAGCGCGGACTCGTACTCGTCGCCCAGCTCCCTACGGGCCTGCAGGGTGGCGTTGAGTTCCTTCTTGAGCTCGGTGTCCCGCGCGTCCATTCCGGTCATGCGCTTTACGGTAAGGAGCCGGGGCGGCCGCCGCACTGGGGTTAGCCCCCCTGTTCGGCTGGGGTATACGGCAGGGCGGCGTCACTTCACCAGCCCGTGTTCCTTCGCGTAGGCGTTCGCCACGTCCTCCGGGTCCTTCTTGTCCTTGTCGACCTGCCGGTTCAGCTCGGTCAGCTGGGCGGTGGTCAGGGTGTTGCCGAGGCGGGCGAGGGCCTTGCGGACCGTGGAGTCGGCCTTGCGGTCGGTGATGAGGGGGACGACGTGCTGGCCGGGGATGAGGTTCTTGGGGTCGGTCAGGACCACCCAGTCGTTGGCCTGGATGTCGGTGTCGGTGGTGAACAGGTTGGCCACGTCCACGTCGCCCTTCTTCAGGGCGCCCTTGACCAGCGGTCCGGAGGAGTCGAGGGACTTGAACTCCTTGAACTCCACGCCGTACACGTCCTTCAGGCCGACCGCCCCGACCTCCCGCTTCTTCACCTCGGGCGCGGCGCCGATCACCAGCTTGCCGTTCTGCTTCTTCAGGTCGGCGAGGGAGGTCAGGCCGTACTTCCGGGCCGTCTCCCGGGTGACGACGAAGGCGTCGGAGTCCTCGGCCATGCCGTACGGCAGCACCTGGAGGCCGCTGGGGAGGGCGATGGTGAGGGCGTTCTGCATCTCGCCCTCCTCGGTGGCCGTCGCCTTGGGGGCGACGTAGTGGAGCAGGGCGCCCTGGTACTCGGGGAGCAGGTCGATGTCGCCGCCCTTGAGAGCGGGGATGAGGATCTCGCGGGTGCCGAGGTTGGGGCGGACGTTCACCTTCACGCCGGCCGCGTCGAGTACGGCGGCGTAGAGGTGGCCGAGCACCTGGTTCTCGGTGAAGTTGGCGGTGCCGATGGTGATCCCGCCCTTGCTGGAGCCGCCGCCGCCGGCGGAGGTCCCCTCGCCTTCGAGGGAGGTGATGCCGCTGGAGCAGGCGGACAGGGCGGGGACGGTGACGGCCGCTCCTGCGAGCGCGCCGAGGAGAGTGCGACGGTTCATCGAGAGAATCCCTAGGCAGTGCGGTGGCGGAAGAGGAAGCGCTGGAGGCCGGAGAGGGCCAGGTCCAGGGCCACGGCGACCACGGCGACCAGCACCGCGCCGCCGAGCACCTGCACGAGGTCGCGCTGGGCCAGGCCGTCGAAGACATAGCGGCCCAGGCCGCCGAAGGAGACGTACGCGGCGATGGTGGCGGTGGCCACGACCTGGATCAGTGCCAGGCGCAGGCCGGTCATGATCAGGGGGAGGGCGAGGGGGAGCTCCACCTGGAGGAGGACCTGGTGGCCGCGCATCCCCTGCCCGCGTGCCGCGTCCTTCACGTCCGGGTCGACGGCCGTCATCCCCGCGTAGGTGTTGGTGACGATCGCCGGGACCGCCAGGGCGACGAGGGCGACGTAGACGGGGAGCATGGACAGTCCGCCGGCCAGGAAGACCAGCACGACCAGGCCGACGGTCGGCAGGGCGCGGCCGAAGGACGCGAGGTTGATCGCGAGGAAGGCGCCCTTGCCCGTGTGGCCGATCAGCAGGCCGAGGGGGAGGCCGATCGCCGCCGCGATGAGGGTGGCGAGGAGGGAGTACTGGAGGTGTTCGGCCAGGCGGTGGCCGATGCCGTCCGGGCCGGTCCACTGCTCGCTGCCGACCAGCCATGCGCCGAGGTTCTTGAAGAGTTCGTACATGTCAGGCTCGCCGCCTCCGCCAGGGGGTCAGGACGTACTGGAGGGCGACCAGCGCCGCGTCCGCGACCACGGCGAGCAGGAGGGTGAGGACCACTCCGACGATCACCGGGGTGGGGAAGTTGCGCTGGAAGCCGTCGGTGAAGAGCTGGCCGAGACCGCCGTCGCCGATGTAGGTCGCGACCGAGACCAGGGAGATGGACATGACCGTCGCGATCCGGACACCCGCCATGATCACGGGGAGCGCGAGCGGGAACTCGACCGTCAGGAGCGTGCGCAGGGGGCGCGTGCCCATCGCCTTCGCCGCTTCCTTGACCCTCACCGGGACCGAGTCGAGGCCCTCGACCGTGTTCCGCAGCAGGACGACCAGGGTGTAGACCGTCAGACCGATGACCGTGGTGGTGCGGGTGAGGCCGGAGACCGGGAGCAGCAGGACGAAGATCGCGATCGACGGGATCGTGAACAGGACGTTCGACAGGCCCAGCAGGAAGCCGCGCAGGGGGCGGATCCGGTGGGCGATCACCGCGAGGGGCAGCGAGATCAGCACGCCGAGGAAGACGGCGGTGAGCGCGGCCTGGAGGTGGGAGAGCGTCAGGGTGGTCAGGTCGTCGGTGTGGTCGCCTATCCACGACCAGTCGATGGTCATGCGGCCACCTCGGACTCCGTGTGCGCCCGGGCCCGCGTGTGCGCCTGGCCCGCGTGCTCGTGGATGTCGTCGCGGGAGGAGACGCCGGTGAGGACGCCGTCGGCGTCGACGCGCGCTATCAGGCCGGTGGGGGAGGCGATGGACTCGTCGAGGGCCGCGAGGAGGGAGTCGCCGTCCTTGAGGGGGCGTACGGGGAGTTCGCCGTCCTTCGGGTCCCGCGACGCCCAGTGCAGCGGCTTGTTCGCCGCGTCGAGTACGAGGCTCCAGTCGCCGCCCTCCGGCGCCGGGCCCTGCGGGACGTCCGCGAGGGTGCGCAGGCTCAGCAGCTTCAGGCCGCGCTCGGCGCCGAGGAAGTCGGCCACGAAGTCGTCGGCGGGGCGGGCGAGGAGCTCGGCGGGCGGGGCGCACTGGACCAGGTGGCCGCCGGTGCGGAAGATCGCGATCTGGTCGCCCAGCCGTACGGCCTCGTCGACGTCGTGGGTGACGAAGACGATGGTCTTGCTCAACTCCTTCTGGAGTCTGAGCAGTTCGTCCTGGAGCTGGGTGCGCACGACGGGGTCGACCGCGCCGAACGGCTCGTCCATCAGCAGCACGGGCGGGTCGGCGGCGAGCGCGCGGGCGACGCCTACGCGCTGCTGCTGTCCGCCGGAGAGCTGGTGCGGGTAACGCTTGCCGGCGTCGGCCGTGAGACCGACCGTCTCAAGGAGCTCCGCCGCCCGGGTGCGCGCCCTGCGGCGGCTCCAGCCGAGCAGGAGCGGCACGGTGGCGATGTTGTCGAGCACCGTGCGGTGCGGGAAGAGGCCCGCCTGCTGGATGACGTAACCGATGGAGCGGCGCAGCTCGGCGGCGTCCTGCCGGGTGACGTCCTGGCCGCCGACCCGGATGGTGCCGGAGGTCGGCTCCACCATCCGGTTGATCATCCGCAGGGTGGTCGTCTTGCCGCAACCGGAGGATCCGACCAGGACGGTCACGCCGCCCTCCGGCATGTCCAGGGAGAGATCGTGGACTGCTGTCGTGCCGTTGGGGAAGCGCTTGTGGACCGCGTCGAACTGGATCATGAGATGTCCCTTGCCCGGGCTGTATAACGTCATGCAGAGTTCTTGGTAGCTGAATAGGTTGTCAACGGGTTGGTGTAAATCCGAAGTAACGGATGACCGAAGGGCAAGATCGAATGTCCTGGTTGAGGGGAGTATGGGCTTGATGTCGTCTCGGATCGTGGACGCGTCGGGTGTGGTGTCCTCTGGGCACAGCGGTGGACACACCGGCCTGGTCGTCCTCGACGGAATCGGGCTCGGCGTCGAGGACGTCGTACGCCTGGCCGAGGGAACCGCGCGGCCGGTCCCCGCGACCGACGCGTTGAAGCGCGCCGAGGAGTCCTGGGACGCCGCCCGCCTCATCGCCGCGACCGGCCGCGTCTACGGCCGCTCAACCGGCGTGGGCGCCAACCGGAACGAGGACGTGCCCACCGACGCCGCCGCCGAACACGGCCTGCGCCTGCTGCGCAGCCACGCCGGCGCCATCGGCGAGGAGCTGCCCGCCCGGCAGGTGCGGGCCATGCTCGCCGTACGGGCCAACCAGCTGCTCGCGGGTGGCGCGGGCCTGCGCCCCACCGTCATCACCGCCCTGTGCGAGGCGCTGGAGAGCGGCGCCCATCCGGTCGTGAACGAGTTCGGCTCGGTCGGCACCGGAGACCTCGCGGCGCTGGCCCAGACCGGCCTCGCGCTGGCCGGCGAGCATCCCTGGCGCGGCTCCGGCGCCCCCGAGGCGCAGCAGCTCGACAACAATGACGCCCTCGCGTTCATCAGCAGCAACGCCCTCACCCTCGGCCAGGCGGCCCTCGCCCTGCACGAACTGCGCGGCCTCGTCGCCGCCACCCAGGTCGTCGGCGCCCTCTCCCTGCTCGCCGTCGACGGCTCCCACGAGGCGTACGCCGCCCCCGTGCACACCGCGCGACCGCACCGGGGCAGCACCGAGGTCGCCCGCCGTATGCGGGAGTTGATCGGCGCCGAGGACCGGCCCACCCCGCCGCTGGGCCGGATCCAGGACCCGTACGGCTTCCGCTGTCTGCCCCAGATCCACGGCCCCGCGCACGACGCCGCCGACGCCCTGGAGGAGGTGCTCGCGGTGGAGATCAACGCGGCCGCCGAGAACCCCCTCATCTCCCCCGAGGACATGGCCGCCTACCACCACGGCGGCTTCTACCAGGCCCAACTCGCCCTCGCCCTGGACCACTTCCGGCTGGCCCTGACCCAGGTGGCCCGGCTGTCGACCTCCCGGCTGTCCACCCTGAACGAGCCCGCCTACACCCGTCTGAAGCCCTTCCTCGCCGACCCCGAACCCGCCTCGTCCGGCGTGATGATCCTGGAGTACGCCGCCGCGGCCGCCCTCGGTGATCTGCGGGCCTTCTCCGCCCCCGCCTCGCTCGGCCACGCTGTACTCTCCCGGGGCGTGGAGGAGCAGGCCAGCTTTGCCTCGCTCGCCGCACGGCAGACACTGCGTGCCTGCGGCGCGTACCGTCTGGTCGTCGGCTGTGAACTCGTCGCCGCCGTACGGGCGTTGCGCCTGCGCGACCTCCGGCCCGACCCGGAGCTTCCGGTGGGCCGGGCGCTGGCGCTGGCCGAGTCGGTGCTCGACGACGACCTGGCCGACCGGCCGCTCACCGATGATGTGACGGCGGCGGCAGCGCTGCTGGACCGGTTCACGGACATCTGGAGGGGGAGCGCGGCATGAGCGCGGACAGGAACACGAGCGGGGCGGCACAGGGGACGGACAGCCCCGCCGCGCGGCTCCAGGCGCTCTTCGAGGGGCACCGGCTCACCCCGACCCAGCGCCGCATCGCGCACAGCATGGTGCGCCGGGCCGCCGACGTGCCCTTCCTGTCCAGCGTGGAGCTGGCCGAACTGGCCGGGGTCAGCCAGCCCTCCGTGACCCGCTTCGCCGTCGCCCTCGGCTTCGACGGCTACCCGGCGCTGCGCAAGCACCTGCGCGAGGTCGCCCCCGTGGAGCAGGCGGTCGACGCCGGCTCGTACAACGAGTACCAGCAGGCCGTCGAGGCCGAGATCGAGAACCTGCGGCACCTGGCGGAGGTGCTGGCCGACCCGCGTCCGGTGCAGAGGGCCGGGCGCGTGCTCTCGGCCTCGCGCCCCCTGCCGGTGCTGGGGCTGCGGGCGGCAGCCTCCCAGGCGTACGGCTTCGCGTACTTCGCCGCCAAGGTCCACCCGGACGTACGGCTGCTCCACGAGGGCGGCACGATGATCCACGACCGTATCGACGCCGCCGTCCGGGTCGGCGCGACGGCCCTGCTCTGCTTCGCGCTGCCCCGGCACCCGCGCGAGGTCGTGGACACCCTGGCCTACGCCAAGGAGGCCGGGCTGACGGTGGTGACGGTGGCCGACTCGGCCTTCGCGCCGGTCGCCAAGGTCTCCGACCTGCTGCTGCCCGCCGCCGTCGGCACGGGCCTCGCGTTCGACACCGCCTGCGCGCCGATGCTGCTGGGCCGGGTCCTGCTGGAGGCGATGTGCGACGACCTGCCGGACGCGCAGGCGCGGCTGGAGGAGTTCGACGCGCGTGCGGCCACGCGGGGGCTGTTCGTCGAGTGATTCGGTAGGAGCCGAACCACTTCTTAAGACTCGTCTCACGTTGGCTGGCTAGCGTGCGCACAGCATCTGGACAGACGTGAGACGGGAGGCTGGACGTGGCACGCGCAGGAGGGCATGGCCTGGCTCGGGTGGCCGTCGTCGTACGGGCCGGGTCGGCGCCGTTGTGGTGGCTCGGGGTGTTCGCGGCGGGCATCGGTGTACTGCCGCCGGGTGTCACGGGCCGCAGGATCGGCGTCCTGGCGGGCGCCGCCTTGTTCATCGTGGCGACAGCCGTGGTCGCGTACGCCCGCCGCAAGCGGTACGCCGACCTGATCCGCTCGGCCGCCCGGGCCGGCAGGCACGATGTGCTCCAGGACCGTGCGGTGGCCGTGCGCAACTGGCGCCGGGGCCACCGCTGGTGGCTGCTGCTGGCCTTCCTCGCCGCGCTGGGCAGCGCGTTCGCCGTGCCCGCGGCGGGCGGGATGCTGCTGGCGGGGTGCGGGGCGGGGCTGCGGCTCAAGGCGGCCTGGCTCGGTCGGCGGGAGCGGGCCGAGAACGCCCTGCTGTGGGTACGGGTCGACTGGCTCGACGCACGGGGCGGCCGACCCGCGGGCAAGGCGGTCAAGGCGTATCGCGGTACGGGCACCGCCGCGGGCGACGCGGCCCCGGGCGGGGCCCGCCGCCGCACGGCGCTGGTGTAGCTCAGCCCTTCCGGGCGGTGCGGGTCAGACCTCCAGGTCCTCCTCGATCTTCTTCAACTGGTGCCTGGCCATGGCCAGGTTGGCGCGCTTGGCGTCGAGGACCAGGTACAGGAAGAGGCCGTTGCCACCGCGCCCGGTGATCAGCCGGATCAGGTGGTACTGGTCGGAGAGGGTGATCAGGATGTCCTCGATACCGCCCTTGAGGCCGAGGTGCTCCATCGTGCGCATCTTGGCGCGGACGACGTCGGTGTTGCCGGCGGCGGCGACATTCAGGTCGAAGGTTTTGCTGCCGCCCAGCGTGCCCAGGGCCATCCCGCTGGTGTAGTCGACGAGCGCGACCCCGGTCGCCCCCTCGATCGAGGCGAGGCATTCCTTCAGGGTGGTCTCGGTGTTGGCCATGACGTGTGTTCCTCTCAACTCTCGGTAGTGGTGCGCGCGTCGGCAGTGGTGGTGCGTGCGGAACGCGCGGTTCTGGTGCGGGTGGGCATGGGTTTGGCGGGCTCCTTGGCGGAGCTCTTGGCGGGGCTCCTCTTGGGCGGCGCCGCCGTCGCGTCGACGAGCTCGCCGATGCGGGCACCGGCGCGGCGGCCCTCCAGATGCAGCCGGCCGACGTTGACGCCGTCCGTGGCCAGCAGCGTCAGTACGGCGGTGCGTCCCGCCGCGTACGTCGCCACATAGCCGTCCGTCCCGCGTACGAGCAGCTCGCGGAAGTCGCCCCGTCCGGTCGCGTCCGTCACGCGCATCGCGACGCCGAGTGCGGCGGCGGTGAGCGCGGCGAGGCCGTCCGGCTCGACGCCGGGAGTGTCGTGGGCGAGGACGAGACCGTCCACGCCGGCCGCGAGCGCTCCGGTCAGCTGGGGCACGCGGGCTCTGAGCCGACGGAACTCGTCGAGTATCGGGGCCTCGGCCGCCATCAGGTTTCTCCTCTCGGCACGGGACCGCTGCGCCGGGCGAGGCGCCCCGGCCTGCTGGCGGTCCTTGAAGGGCCTGCGGTTCCCGTCGGGTGCGCGGTTCTCGTCGGGCCCGCGGTCCTCGATGGGTGTGCGGTCCTCGATGGGTGTGCGGTCAAAGGGCCTCCAGCGCATCCCTGACCCTCTTCAGCAGCGCGACATAGGGATCGGCCGCCTCGGGCGGAAGGTCCGGGAGGGGCGGCGGTGGCTGCGGGGACACGAGCCCCGCGGCGGCCAGCCGCCGGAGGTGCACCAGCGTGTGGAACGCCGGCCTGCCCAGCTCCCGCGCGATGTCCGTGGCCCGCCGCACGCCGTCCACCCGTTCCAGTACGGCGGCCTGCCGGGGCGGCACCGCGGGCGCCGCGACCGGGTCGGCGCGGATCAGGGGCGCGCCGTCCGTCGCCGGGTCGGGCCAGATGCGGCACAGCAGGGCGCGGCGGCGCAGCGTCTCGCGCTCCAGCGCGGCGACCGGCACGGGATGCACGCAGGCGAGCCAGTGCGCGGTGCCGTAGCGGAACCGGCCCGGCGTGCTGCTGGGGGCCAGGGCGAAGTACGCGGCGTCGTACAGGGCGCTCACCTGCGCCAGCTCCAGCGCGCCCGGCGTGACCCCGTGCCCCAGCAGCCGCCCCCCGTCGCCGCTGTCCTCGGCGTCCCGCCAGGCCTCGGCGGCGAGGGTGCCGTGCGCGATGAGGAGCTCGTCGAGGCGGGGGGCGAGCGGGCTCTCGGCGTGCACCACCCGGCCCTCGGCGAGATGGAGCGTGCCGTGCTCGCGGTCCAGGACGCCGGTGGCCCGCTCCTCCGCGAGCCGGGTCAGCATCGGTGAGACGCCGGCCCCGACCCGCTGGTGCGCCGTCGCCCGGTCCCGGACCGGCAGAGGCGGTGGAGGGCTGTCGACCACGGTCATCCCAGCACCAGCCGTTCGGCCATCTCGCCCAGCCGGATGCGGGCCAGGGCGAGATTGCCGTCCGCGCGGGCCAGCCACAGGTACAGGAACACGCTGCTGTCGAAGGACGTCGGCACGAACCGCAGCACGTGGTAGCTGTCCCGGTTGCTGAGGATCACGTCCTCGACCGGCGGATCCCCGCTGTCCGTGCCGTCCGTCGGCCCGAACGCGTGCTGCTCGGCGGCCAGCCGCGCGAGCTCCGCCGCCTCGGCGGCCGCCGTCTCGTGATCACCGCCCGGAGGATCCCCCACCGTGCCCAGGGCCAGCCCGCTCGTCCAGTCGACCAGCGCGGCGCCCCGCGCACCGGGCAACCGCATCGTCTCCAGCAAGCACTCGTCGATTCCGGGCACCGTCGCTCCCCTCCCGCCTCGGGGTCCGGCTGAGTGACGGCCAAACTACGCAACGTGTGTGCGGCGAGTGAGCGTTCGGGCATTTTCCAGTGGAACATGCGCCGAGTGACTAGGGTGGGTCAACTGACCCTGTTTTCGAGTGACTTGATCGCGCATGGAGTACAGCTGCCGTTTGGCGTGCGTCAACGGCGCTTCGGCGCTGCCAGGGCGGTGAGCGAGGCCGCGTGCGCCCCTCCTGATTCGGCCACGATCTCGTCGAGCGACTGCGCCTCGCGCACGGTCGCGAAGGCGATGTCCCCGGCCCCGTCCGGCGCGAAGCCGTAGATGCCGGGCCGGGCAAGGGAGTTGTAGGCGTAGTGGTGCGCGAAGTAGTACGCCCCGGTGTCCAGCGCCGCCGCGAAGTCCCCCTGCTCCAGCAGCGGCAGTGCGGCCCCCTCGGCCAGCAGATCACCCGAGAAGCAGGCCGGTCCGGCCACGTCCTGCACCACGTCCGGCCCCTCCTTCGGGCGTCCCTTGCCGTCGTACGCGGCGATCCGCAGCGGCCAGCTCCCCGGCGCGTACACCGTGCGCGTGGCGACCTGCACGCCCGCGTGCGTGACCGCCACCGGGCGCCCTCCCGCGCTCTTGGCGTACTCGACCCGCGCCACTACCGTCCCGTGCTTGGCGAGAAGCGACCGGCCGAACTCGGTGACCAGCCCATAGCGCCCGTCGAACAGCCCCGGCACCGCCTCCCTGAGCAGCCGCGCGTACTGCGCGTACGTCGGCGTGGTCGCGTCCGACGCGAAGTTCACCGGCAGCCCGCCGCCGATGTCGAGCGTGGTGATCTGCCGCCGCCCGATCCGCGTGTTGATCTCCTCGGCGAGCGCGTACGCCTCCGCGACCCCCTGCGCCATCAGCGACAGCGGGATGCCCTGCGAGCCGGTGTGCGCATGCAGCCGGGTCAGCCACGGGCGGTCCTGGTATGCCCGCACCACCCACTCCCGCGCCCCCTCGTCACGCAGCGCCACCCCGAACTTCGACGTCGCCGTGGCCGTGGACGTCGCCTCGATGGACCCCCCGCCGACCTGCGGATTCACCCGGATCCCGAGGGGAGAGCGGCTGGCGGCGGACTTCATCAGGCCGTCGA
Organism: Streptomyces sp. V4I8; assembly: GCF_041261225.1. GTDB lineage: Bacteria > Actinomycetota > Actinomycetes > Streptomycetales > Streptomycetaceae > Streptomyces. Next base: position 4,298,913 of record NZ_JBGCCN010000001.1, on the reverse strand, counting down.
TACGGTCCAGTTCCTGCGGGTTGTCCGCGTTGACGGCGATGTGCAGCGCCAGCGCCTCCCGCAGCTCGGCCGGCGTCTTGGCCGGCGAGTCCAGGACCGTCATCTCCGGGCGCAGCCCCGCCGCCCGAGCCAGCGCCAGTTCACCCGGGCTGGCCACCTCGGCGCCGATGCCCTCCTCGCGCAGCAGCCGCAGCACCGGCACCAGCGGGGTCGCCTTCACGGCGAAGGCGTGCAGCACGGGCGTGCCCGGGGCCACCACCGCGTCGAACGCCGCCCGCAGTGCCGCCGCCGACTCCCGGATGCCGGTGACGTCGAGCAGGCCGACGATGGGGGAGCCGGGCCCGAGCAGCCCCTGCTCCACGGCCGCCCGCACCGCGTCGTCCCGCCGGGCCACCCGGTCGGCGTCATACGCCGGCATCCCGGATCCGTCGCCTGCTCCGCCGCCCACTCCGTTGTCCACAACATCCCCCGTCATGTCGTCGTCCGAGCCCATGCATCCAGCCAAACATCCGGGACGCGCGAGCGCTGGCCCGCGAACGTATTGACTAGCTCTATTCAGACGGTCAGGATGTGAATACCAACCTCAACAGTTCACATCACAGTCCGCTGGGAGGCAGACCATGTCAGGACCCCGCCCCGTCCGAGCGCCGCGCGGTACGGAACTGAGTGCCCTGGGATGGCAGCAGGAAGCCGCCCTGCGGATGCTGCAGAACAACCTCGACCCCGAGGTCGCCGAGCACCCCGACAAGCTCGTCGTCTACGGCGGCACCGGCAAGGCCGCCCGTGACTGGCGCTCCTTCGACGCGATGGTGCGCACGCTGAAGGGCCTGAAGCAGGACGAGACGATGCTCGTCCAGTCCGGCCGCCCGGTCGGCGTCATGCAGACCCACGAGTGGGCCCCGCGCGTCCTCATCGCCAACTCCAACCTCGTCGGTGACTGGGCCAACTGGGAGGAGTTCCGCCGCCTGGAGGCCCTCGGCCTCACCATGTACGGCCAGATGACGGCCGGCTCCTGGATCTACATCGGCACCCAGGGCATCCTCCAGGGCACCTACGAGACCTTCGCCGCCGTCGCCGCGAAGCTGCATTCAATGGGTAAAGGGGTCGACGGCACCCTCGCCGGGACGATCACCCTCACCGCCGGTCTCGGCGGCATGGGCGGTGCCCAGCCCCTCGCCGTCACCATGAACGACGGCGTCGCGATCTGCATCGACTGCGACCCGCGCGCCATCGAGCGGCGCATCGAGCACCGCTACCTGGACGTGAAGGCCGACTCCCTCGACCACGCCCTCCAGCTCGCCGTCGAGGCTCGCGACGCCCGCCGGCCGCTCTCCATCGGCGTCCTCGGCAACGCGGCGGAACTGCTCCCGCAGCTCCTCGCCATGGGCGCCCCCATCGACATCGTCACCGACCAGACCTCGGCCCACGACCCGCTGGCGTATCTGCCGCTGGGCGTCGACTTCGACGACATGGCGGACGCCGCCGCCAAGGACCCGGCGGGCTTCACCACCAAGGCCCGCGAGTCGATGGCCCGGCACGTCGAGGCCATGGTCGGCTTCATGGACGCCGGCGCCGAGGTCTTCGACTACGGCAACTCGATCCGCGGCGAGGCCCAACTCGCCGGATACGAGCGGGCGTTCGCCTTCCCCGGCTTCGTGCCGGCCTACATCCGCCCCCTGTTCTGCGAGGGCAAGGGCCCCTTCCGCTGGGCCGCCCTGTCCGGCGACCCCGCCGACATCGCCAAGACCGACAAGGCGATCCTCGACCTCTTCCCGGAGAACGAGTCCCTCGCCCGCTGGATCAAGATGGCCGGCGAGCGCGTCCACTTCCAGGGCCTGCCCGCGCGCATCTGCTGGCTCGGCTACGGCGAGCGGGACAAGGCCGGCGAGCGGTTCAACGACATGGTGGCGAGCGGTGAGCTGGCCGCGCCGCTGGCGATCGGCCGCGACCACCTGGACTGCGGCTCGGTGGCCTCTCCCTACCGTGAGACCGAGTCCATGCTCGACGGCTCCGACGCGATCGCCGACTGGCCGCTGCTGAACGCCATGGTGAACGTGGCTTCGGGCGCCTCCTGGGTCTCCCTCCACCACGGTGGCGGCGTCGGCATGGGGCGGTCGATCCACGCCGGGCAGGTGACGGTGGCCGACGGCACGAAGCTCGGCGGCGAGAAGATCCGCCGGGTGCTGACCAACGACCCCGGGATGGGGGTCATCCGGCATGTCGACGCCGGGTACGACATCGCGGACTCCGTCGCCGACGAGCGGGGTGTGCGGGTGCCTATGCGCGAGGGTGACGACGCGTGACCCTTCCGGGAGATGAGCGGGGCGGCAACCGCCCGGTGGGGGCTGAGGCCCCGTCGCCGGGTGTGGGTGCGGGTGCGGGTGTGGGTGCAATTGCGGGTTCGGGTCCGGCTGTGCCCACCCGTTCCGCCCTGCGGAACGACTGCCCACAGCCTGTGGAGGGCGGCGGGTCGCAGCCTGTCGTGGGCGGTGGTTCACAGCCTGTGCGGGGCGACGGGTCACAGCCTGTGCGTGGTGACGGGTCGCAGCCTGTGCGTGGTGACGGGTCGCAGCCTGTCGTGGGTGGCGGCTCCTTCCACCGGATGTGGCGCGAGCTGCTCCCCATCGGTCGGCACCCCGACTCCCACGGCTACCGGCGCTTCGCCTGGACCGGTGCCGATCTCGAATGCCGGGCCTGGTTCAAGGAGCAGGCCGAGGGACGCGGGCTCGCCTACGAGGTCGACCGGAACGGGAACCAGTGGGCCTGGCTCGGGGACCCCGCGGCCGGGGACGCCGTCGTCACCGGGTCGCATCTGGACTCCGTGCCGGACGGGGGCGCCTTCGACGGGCCCCTGGGTGTCGTGTCCTCCTTCGCCGCCCTCGACGAACTGCGCGGCAGGGGCGTGGACTTCGCCAAGCCCCTCGCCGTCGTCAACTTCGGCGACGAGGAGGGCGCCCGGTTCGGGCTCGCCTGTGTCGGATCCCGGCTCACCGCCGGGCAGCTCACCGTCGAGGGCGCCCACAGGCTGACCGACGGGGACGGGGTCAGCCTGCCCCGGGCCATGGAGGCCGCGGGGTACGACCCCGACGCCATCGGCTCCGACCCGGAGCGGCTCGCCCGCATCGGTGCCTTCGTCGAACTGCACGTCGAGCAGGGCCGTGCCCTCGACCTGTCCGGCGACCGGGTCGGCATCGCCAGCGCCATCTGGCCGCACGGCCGGTGGCGGTTCGACTTCCGCGGCGAGGCCAACCACGCGGGGACCACACGGCTCGTGGACCGGCGCGACCCGATGCTGTCGTACGCCGAGACCGTGCTCGCCGCCCGCCGGGAGGCGCAGCTCGCCGGTGCCGTCGCCACCTTCGGCAAGATCGCCGTCGAGCCCAACGGCGTCAACGCCATCCCCTCCCTCGTGCGCGGCTGGCTCGACTCCCGTGCCGAGGACCAGGCGAGCCTCGACCGCGTCGTCGGCGGCATCGAGAGGGCGGCCCGGGAGTACGCGGCAGCCCACGGCATCGACCTCGACATCGTCCGGGAGTCCTTCACGCCCGTCGTCGAGTTCGACCACGCCCTGCGCGACGAACTGGCCCGCATCCTCGGCCAGGAGAGGGAACCCGAGCTCAAGGTCCCCGTCCTCGGCACCGGCGCCGGACACGACGCCGGAATCCTGTCCGGGACCATCCCGACCGCCATGCTGTTCGTACGCAACCCCACGGGCGTCTCGCACTCCCCGGCCGAGTTCGCCGCCGAGGACGACTGCGTGGCCGGAGTGACCGCCCTCGCCGACGTACTGGAAGGACTGGCCTGCACGTGACGCCCACCCAGCGGACCCGTACGTACTGGCTGGAGCACGCCTGGCTCGGCACCCACGTCGAGCCGGGCGTGGCCCTCGACGTCCGGGACGGCCGCATCACCGTCGTCCGGACCGACGTCCCGACCCCGCCGCCCGGCGCCGAAATCCTGCGCGGCCTGACGCTCCCCGGCCTGGCGAACGCGCACAGCCACGCCTTCCACCGCGCCCTGCGCTCCACCGTCCAGGTCGGCTCCGGCACCTTCTGGACCTGGCGCGAGGTCATGTACGCCACCGCCGACCGGCTGACCCCGGAGAACTACCGCGACCTCGCCCGCGCGGTGTACGCGGAGATGGCGCTGGCCGGCGTCACGAGCGTCGGTGAGTTCCACTATGTGCACCACGCTCCCGGCGGCACTCCCTACGCCGACCCCAACGCGATGGGCGAGGCCCTCATCGAGGCCGCCGCCGACGCCGGCATCCGTATCACCCTCCTCGACACGGCCTATCTCTCCTCCGGCTTCGGGCAGGCCCCCGACAAGCACCAGCTCCGCTTCTCCGACGGCAGCGCGGACGCCTGGGCCGAACGCTGTTCAGTTCTCAAGGACCGGGATCACGCACGGATCGGGGCAGCGATCCACTCCGTACGGGCCGTGCCCGCCGACCGGTTGGCGACCGTGGCGCGGTGGGCCGAGGAGCGGCGGGCCCCGCTCCATGTGCACCTGTCCGAGCAGACCGCCGAGAACGACGCCTGCCGGGAAGCCCACGGCTGCACGCCCACCCAGCTCCTCGCCGAGCACGGAGTCCTCGGGCGGCGCACCACCGGCGTCCACAACACCCACCTCACCGACGAGGACATCGCCCTCATCGGCGGCAGCGGCACCGGCACCTGCATGTGCCCGACGACCGAACGGGACCTGGCGGACGGCATCGGACCCGCCGTCGCCCTCCAGAAGGCCGGCTCCCCGCTCTCCCTCGGCTCCGACAGCCACGCCGTGATCGACCTGCTCGAAGAGGCCCGCGCGATGGAGCTGAACGAGCGCCTGCGCACCCGTACACGCGGTCACTGGACGGCGGCGGCCCTCCTGCGGGCGGCCTCGGCCGACGGCCACGCGGCCCTCGGCTGGGACGGCGCGGGCACCCTGGAGTCCGGTGCGCTCGCCGACTTCACCACCATCGCGCTCGACTCGGTCAGGACGGCAGGGCCGCTTCCGCGGCTCGGGGCCGAGACGGCCGTATTCGCCGCGTCGGCAGCAGACGTGTCGCATACGGTCGTGGGAGGTCGGCACGTCGTACGGGACGGGGTCCACGCCCTCGTACCGGATGTGCCGAAAGCCCTCGCGGACGCCGTCGAAGCCCTGCGCGGATGACCGCGGGCCGCCCACCCACGCGGCCCGCCTCCGCCCCCGAACCCGCCCCCACCGCCGACCAGGCCACCAAGGACGCCATGAGCAACGCGACGACCGTCAGCCCCGCCCACTCCGCGAGCACCGCAAGCACGCTCATCACCAACATCGCCGCCCTGGTCACCAACAACCCCTCCCTAGGTGACGGATCCCCCCTCGGACTGATCCAGGACGCGGCCGTCGCCATCGAAGGCGACCGCGTCGTGTGGACCGGTGATCAAAGCAAAGCACCCGCCACTGACAACCGGGTCGACGCCGGCGGCCGGGCGGTCGTCCCGGGCTTCGTGGACTCCCACTCCCACCTCGTCTTCGCGGGCGACCGCACGCAGGAGTTCAACGCCCGCATGTCGGGGCGCCCGTACAGCGCGGGCGGCATCCGCACGACCGTCGCCGCCACCCGCGCCGCGAGCGACGAGGAACTGGAGGCCAACCTCACCCGTTACCTCCACGAGGCCCTCCGCCAGGGCACCACCACCTTCGAGACCAAGTCCGGCTACGGCCTGACCGTCGAGGACGAGGCCCGCGCCCTGCGCATCGCCGCCGCCCACACCGACGAGGTCACCTACCTCGGCGCCCACATCGTCTCCCCGGACCACGCCGACGACCCGGCGTCGTACGTCGCCCTCGTCACCGGCGAGATGCTCGACGCCTGTGCCCCGTACGCCCGTTGGATCGACGTCTTCTGCGAGAAGGGCGCCTTCGACGGCGACCAGGCCCGCGCGATCCTCACCGCGGGCAAGGCCAGGGGCCTGCACCCCCGCGTCCACGCCAACCAGCTCTCCTACGGCCCCGGCGTCCAGCTCGCCGTAGAACTCGACGCCGCCTCCGCCGACCACTGCACCCACCTGACGGACGACGACGTGGACGCGCTCGCCAACAGCGACACCGTCGCCACCCTCCTCCCCGGCGCCGAGTTCTCCACCCGCGCCGAGTGGCCGGACGCCCGCCGCCTCCTCGACGCGGGCGCCACCGTCGCCCTCTCCACCGACTGCAACCCGGGCTCGTCCTTCACCTCCTCCGTGCCCTTCTGCATCGCTCTCGCGGTACGGGACATGGGGATGACACCGGACGAGGCGGTCTGGGCGGCCACGGCGGGCGGTGCGGCGGCCCTGCGCCGCGACGACATCGGCCGCCTCACCCCGGGCGCCCGCGCCGACCTGCTCGTCCTCGACGCACCGAGCCATGTGCACCTGGCCTACCGGCCGGGTGTGCCGCTGGTCAGCCAGGTGTGGCGGCGGGGTGTGCGCGAGGCCTGAGTCCCCAGGGGTGCCAGGCCGCCCGGGTCACGTCACTCCCGCCTTCCAGCGCTGCCCCGCACCCCCATTCACCGGCTCCAGCGACAGCCGGTCCCCGGCGGCGCCGTCCGGAGTCACCGCCCTTTCGAGGGCGATGGCCGGCCGGATCGCCCCGTCGTCGTCCACCACGAACCGCAGGTTGCGCCCGTTGGACCCGTAGACCGAGTCGCACGTCCAGATCCCGACGCCCCGGTCCGTCGAACCCCGGCTGTCCAGGCAGAAGCCGGGGTCGGCGGCCGACTGGAGGACGCCACGATCCGTGTCGACCCGCCAGCGCTGGGTGCGGGACGAGCCGCAGGGGGACGTGATCACGTCGGTGCCGTTGAAGAAGGCGCCGCCCACGTCCAGGCAGAGCCCCGAGGCGACGTTCACGACCTGGGCGTAGGTGCCGGTCGGCGGATGGGTGGGGGAGGGGGTCGGCTTCGGGCGGGCCGTCCTCGTCGGCGTCGGACTCATCGTCGGGGACGGCGACTTGGAGCTCCGTGACGCTGAGGGGGACGCTGAGGGGGACGGCGAGGGTGATGACGTCGACGGTGTCGCCGACACCGTGGCCGTCACCGTCACCGCGACCGGCGGCACGCTCACCGGGGTGCTCACCGAAGCCACCGGATCCTGCGCCGACGACCCGCCCTGCGCCGCCAGGAACGCCACCAGCGGCAGCAACGCCACCCCGATCGCGGCCGACACCAGCACGACCCGGCGACGGTCCGGCCGCCACCCCCGCTCCCGCCAACTCCCCTCCGCCGCACGGCCGACGCCGCCCCGCTCTCCCGCGTCCCCGGCCACATACGCCGTCCCGCCCCACGGCAGCAGCCCCTCCGCCAGCGCCCCGCGCGGAGCGTCCCGCAGCGCCGACAGCTCCTCGTACGCCGTCGTGCAGTGCGGGCAATGGGCCATGTGGGCGTGCAGGTCGGCGCTGTCGCGGGGACTGTCCGGCCGTACGGACTCCTCGATGAGACGGCCGAAGTCGGGGCAGTCGGGGTCGTCGGAGGCGGCGAGGCGGGCGCGCAGGCAGGACCGGGCCAGCTGCTGGAGCGCCGGGTCCGTGCCGTAGGTGACGTCCTCGCGGGTGAGGCCGAGGAGCCCGGCCGTCCGCTCCGCCGGTTCCCGCTCCACCACCCCGTACCAGATCAGGCCCTGGGTGCGGGACGGCAGCGACTGGAACGCCGTGAGCATGGGCGGGACCGGGCCGTAAGGGCCCGTGGTGTTCAGGACGAGCAGCAGCCCCGCGTCGAGGCCCGCCGCCCGCTCGTCCCCGGCCCAGGTGCCGGCCAAGCGGGCGGTCAGCAGCAGGAGTTGGTGCCGCCAGGGAAGCCCGGGGTCGATGCCGCGTGCCGTCTGACGGGCCGCCAGGGTGAATGCCTGGGCCGCCAACTGCCGGGCCGTCGACTCGTTCGGGGTGCACAGGCGGGCGTAGGCGAGGACGGGTGCGTGATGGCGGGCGCGGAGCTCCTGGAGCGCCGGATACGCGGTGGCCGTCGGGGCGCGCAGCAGTTCGGTGAGCCGTGCGTCGGACGCGCCCCCGTATGTCCCACGGTCACGGTCTCCACCGTCGTCGGACCGAGCCATCCGCCTGCCTCCTTGCAGCCGTGCGACCCGCCCGGAGTCTGGCCTACCGGCGGGTATGACGGCTCATAGTGGAGGAAGGGAAGCCGTGGGGAAAGGGTTTCTGTGGGTAACCCGTGCGTCCTGTGTGAGGTGCGGGTGAGCCGCGCGCGAGCCTGCCGCGGTCCGTGCGCACCTGCGCGCGAGCCTGCCGCGGTCCATGCGCACCCGGCCCGAACGCACTGTGCCCGGTGTCCGGCCGACATGTTCGGCGGGGCACCGGGCACAGCGCAGGTCAGCGCAGAAGAGACGCCGATCCTCGGGTGGTCACTCCTCGACCGTCAGCCCCTTCCGGAGCCGGATCAACGTCCGCGACAACAGCCGGGACACATGCATCTGGGAGATGCCGAGTTCCTCGCCGATCTCCGACTGGGTCAGGCCCGCGACGAATCTCAGGGAGAGGATCTTCCGGTCCCGGGGCGGGAGTTCGGCGATGAGCGGCTTCAAGGACTCGACGTACTCGATGCCTTCGATCCCGTGGTCCTCGTAGCCGATCCGGTCGGCCAGCGCGCCCTCGGCGTCGTCCTCCTCGGGCTGGGCGTCCAGCGAGGAGGCGGTGTACGCGTTCGACGCCGCCATACCCTCGACGACCTCGTCCTTGGTCAGCCCGAGGCGCTCCGCCAGTTCCGCCACCGTCGGGGCGCGGTCCAGCTTCTGGGCCAGCTCGTCACCGGCCTTGGCCAGGTCGAGCCGGAGTTCCTGCAGGCGGCGCGGCACCCGTACCGACCACGACGTGTCGCGGAAGAAGCGCTTGATCTCGCCGATGATGGTCGGCATCGCGAAAGTGGGGAACTCGACTCCGCGGCTGAGCTCGAAGCGGTCGATCGCCTTGATCAGGCCGATGGTGCCGACCTGGATGATGTCCTCCATCGGCTCGCTGCGCGAGCGGAAGCGGGAGGCGGCGAACTTGACCAGCGCGAGGTTGAGTTCGACGAGCGTGTTGCGGACGTACGAGTACTCGTGGGTCCCTTCCTCCAGCGACTCCAGCCGCTCGAAGAGGGTCTTGGAAAGGGCCCGCGCGTCCACCGGCCCCACCTCGTCGTAAGGGGGGATGTCCGGAAGCCCGGCGAGCGCGTCGTCCTGACCGAAGTCCTGACCGAGGTCGGGTTCGGAACGTACGTCGCTGTTCAGCTCGATGGGATCCAGATGTTCCGGTGGGGGTGCCGACGTCGCGCTGTGGGTATGCGATGCGTCGAGCCGGGGTGACATGATGTCCTCCATCGTTCTCGGCATATGGCTGCCGAAGCCTGTGCGTGCACTGCGGTGTGCGGCGCCTCCAAAGCCGGCCGAGTTCGGTTACGTGTCTCTACTAGCCCTACCGGTTTTCGTGAGCCCACCGCAAGTGCGCTCTGGTCCGAAATGTCCGATTCTGGGTGGATGTTCGGGTGTGGAAGGGCGCACGGAGGGCGTAGTGTTCGAGAGCGTCAGTCAGCAGCCACGACGTCGGGAGTGAGACACGGCATGGACCGCGGGACGGTCGGCAGCGCACAGTCTGGCCGACTTCTGGTCGAGGTGCGGGAAGAGGGCTCCAGCGCCGTCGTGACCCCGGCGGGTGAGTTGGATCACCACACCGCCGATTTGTTGCGTGAGCCACTCGAGGACTGCCTGGAGAAGGGCTTCAGTCGACTGGTCGTCGACTGCTCGCGGCTCGAGTTCTGTGACTCCACGGGGCTGAACGTGCTGCTCGGGGCGCGGCTGAAGGCGGAGGCCGCCGGTGGCGGGGTGCACCTCGCGGGCATGCTGCCCGTGGTCGCACGCGTGTTCGAGATCACGGGGGCCGAGGCGGTCTTCACCGTCCATGGCTCGCTCGACGACGCCCTGGCCGACGAGGCCGACGGGTCGGGTTGACCCTCGCGCGTCCGGCCCTGCATCAGAGGTCACATCATTCGTGCCGAATACAGGGGTGTTCCCTCGGCTCGGTCGGGCAGGAGACATCCTGAAACCTGTCGGCTGTGATGTCGACCACCGGGGGTGGGGGCTGTGACCGACGCATCAGGCAAGGATTGTGTACTGGCGTACTGACTCTACGTACTGACTTCTGAATCGTGTGAACGTTGAACTGGTGAATCGGTGAGGTGAAGCGCTGATGAGCACCACCCGGCCTTTCTCGCCGGGCGACCGCGGCCCTGAGCCCAGCGGCGCTTCCGGGGCGCCCGAGGGGGGCGTGCCGGCCACGGGGGGCTCCGACGAGGGCGCTCCGGCGGCGGGAACGTCCGACGGGGGCGCCGTGCCGCCGCTGAGGCCCGAGGCGTCCGAGGCGTCCGTCCGGGCGGCTGCGGGGCGTCAGGTCCGTCGGCTGGACTTCGGTGACCAGAGCGGGGTCGTCCCGCTCGCCCGTGACTTCGCCCGCCAGGCGCTGTACGCGTGGGGCTGGCTCCCCGCCGCCACCGCCGACCAGCGGGCCGCGGCCGAGGATGTGCTCCTCGTCGTCTCCGAGCTGGTCACCAACGCCTGTCTGCACGCCGAGGGGCCCGACGAGCTGTGGATCGCCTGCGACAACAAGGTGATCCGGATCGAGGTCTCCGACAAGGGCACGGGCCAGCCGGCCCCCCGCACCCCACACCGCGCGGGCCGCCCCGGCGGCCACGGCATGTTCATCGTGCAGCGGCTCTGCCTGGACTGGGGCGTCATGCGGTCGCCGGGCGTCGCGGGCAAGACGGTGTGGGCCGAGCTGGGCGCACCGGCGTAGGACGCCCGTCCGGCCGTACGGGCAGAAATTCGTTTCCGCGGCGCAGAGGTGCCGCTCTACCCTCCCTGCAACGCGCTGACGGAGACGAGTAGCCCGGGCCCGCGAGCCGAGAGAGCCGCCCCTCGCTGTGAAGGCGGCCTCGCGACCAGGGTGAATCCACTCCCGAGTGCGGGGAGGAAATGCCCGTCGGCCGGCCCCCGTCATCGGGCCCGAACGAGTCCGCCGTGCGGCCACACAGCCGTCCTGCGGCGGTGAAGGCGTGGTGGCACCGCGAGCACCCTCTCGACACCGGCTCAGGCGCCCCGGAGGCGAGCCGAGCCGATGAAAAGGAATCGGAGCGCGCACCATGCTCGACGTCGCCCGGCCTGACCCTGCGTTACCGAGGGTCACCCCCTCCACCCGAACCCCGTCAGGTGCGCGCCGGATCGCCACAACTCCGGCGTGCACCGTGTCTTCCTTCCTCCGGGTCCCGGGCGTACCTTGACGGCCCGATCTGATATGCCGTCAGGAACGAGGGGACCGTGTCGAAGCAGAAGCGAACCGCCGCGCTCGCGACCGTCGCGGCCCTGGCCGGCTCGGCGGTGCTGATGGCCGCCCCCGCGGCCCGGGCCGAAGTCGTCGACGTCAACTACGCCTGCAAGACGCCCATCGGTGACAAGAGCGCCGTCTCGCCCATCGACATCAAGGGCGTCAAGAGCGGCAGCGGCTACAAGGTCACCATGTCGTGGCAGAAGGGCGTCTCGTCCAGCCCGGTCGAACTGGGCAAGGGCGCGATGAACCCGAGCGCCACCATCAAGCTGGGCGGCGCCGACAGCGGCACCCTGGCGGTGACCGGCCCGGCCAACCAGGAGGCGATTCCCGCCAACACCCCCATCAAGATCAACGACCTGACGGGCACCTACACCCCGAAGAAGACCGGCAAGGTCACCTTCACGGCGGGCGTGCTCACCATCAAGGCGCTCGGTACGACGACCACCTGCACGCCCACCAACAGCCCCGGACCGTCGCTGACCCTCGATGTGACGGCGGCGGGCGGTGGCGGAGCCGACAGCGGGGCCCAGGGCGGCTCCGGTTCCGGGTCCGAACTCCCGCAGACCGGCCCCGAGGACTCGGCGATCGCCCTCGGCACCCTCGGCGGCACGGTCCTGCTCGCGGGCGCGGCGGGCTCGCTGTGGCTGACGCGGAGGAGCCGGACGGCACGCCGCTGACCGTTTCGTAGGCCCGCCCGCCGCCCGACCACCGCCCCTCAGCGAGGCTCCCCCGGTGCTTAACGCCTGGGGGCACCCCCATCGCGCCGCACCTCCTTGATGGAGCCGCCGATGTCGTCAGCCGTCCGTGTCCTGTGCCTGTGCCTGTCCCTGTTGCTCCTGCTCGCGGTGCCCCCTGCCGCGACGGCCGCCGAGCGGTGGTCCCTCGCGCCCTTGGGCGGCGGGCGACCGTCCTTCTACGGCGAGGGTCCGGCGGGGACGGTCCTCGAGGACACGGTGTCCGTGACCAACCGGAGCGACGTGCCGGTCACGGTCCGACTGCGCGCCACCGGTGTCAGGTTCGTGGACGGCACGGTACGCGTCCCTGCCCGCACCCGCGCCGACGTTCCCTTCACGGTGACCGTCCCGGCCGCCGATCGCACCGTCGAGATCGTGGCCCGCGACCCGGACGGAGACGAACGGCGGGTGCGCGTCCAACTCCGTGCCACGGTCCCGGAGCTGTCGGCGCTGACCGTCGAGCACGTGCGGGTGAGCGGCGACCGTATCGAGTACGAGCTGGTCAACCGAGGTACGACGCCCCTCACCCCGAAGCTGGCCGTCCATGCCGACGGCGTCCTCGGCCGTGTCCTCGAACGGGCCCCGCGCACCCTCCCCGTCGACCTGCCCCCGGGCAGCCGGACGAAGCTCGACGAGCCTTGGCTCGACCGGCCGGCGCTCGACGCGGTCGACGTGCGGCTCACGGTGACGGCGGCGGGCGGCGTGAGCGACACGGCGGTGGCGTCGGCGCGGTTCGTGCCGTGGGGCGAGGTGACGGGGGTCGCGGGGGCGCTGGTGGCGGTGGGTGCCTTCTTCGCCGTATGGCGTCGAAGGCGCGGCGAGCCGTACGGCGGCGAGGCCGCGGACGCCGGGCAACCGCCGTACAGAGAAGCCGAGTTGACGGGGGCGAGGACGTGAACGGCAGGGTGCGAATGGTTGTGTTGGTGGCCGTGCTGGCGCTGCTGCTGGGGCCGGCCCCTGCCACGGCTGCCGATCCGCCCGCCGTGAAGCTCTCCAAGTCCCAGGCGGGGACGGGCGGTTCGGTTACCGTGACCGGCACCGGCTGGCGGCCGCGCGCCCTGCTGATGATCCTGATCTGTGGCCGGTCCGTGCCGTCGACCGGCGTGACCGGCGGCACCAACTCCTGCGCCAACGCGGACGGCAGGGCCGTGACGACGGACGCCGAGGGCCGCTTCAGCAGGAAACTGCCGGTGGCCGAGCCGCCCGTGCCGTGCCCCTGCGTCGTACACGTGGCGACGGTGACCGGGGCGAAGGCCGAGGCCGACGCGATCTTCCAGGTGGCCGGGCACGCCGTCGAGCCGCTGCCCGCGGAACCGGCGGGCGGGCGCCTGTCGGTCCTCACGGACACGCGGCTGGACGGCTCCGGTGGCCTGCTCACCTGGTTCGGCGCCCCGCCGGCGCGGACGCTGGTGTTCACGGTCGGCAACGTCGGCACCTCACCCGTGAAGAACCCGGTCTTCCAGGTCGGCACCTCCCACGGCGTGTTCGCCCCGCAGTGGGAGGAACAGCAGTGGCGCGGCACGATCCGGCCGGGCAGGAAGGCACGGATCGAGCTGCCGGTGGAGCTCGCCGCGGGGGCGCACGGCGACTACACCGTCTCCCTGAAGTACGGCGGCAAGGTGATGGCCGAACAGCCCTGGGGCGTGGGCCGGCCCTGGGGTGTGACGCTGTTCTGGATCCTGGTCTGTCTGGTCGTACCGGCGGCGGTGTTCCGCGTCGGCATGGCGGTGGTGGACCGGGTACGGCCGCGGCAGACGGCCCGCCGACGCGGGTTCCGGCTGCCCGAAGCGGCCCTGCGCCTCCCGGGGCTGAGGCCCCGGGAAGAGGCGAGGCACGCCCTCCCCTCCTCCTCGACCCTGCCGTGGTTCACCCCGGACAACGACCCGGGCACGGCCGGTCGGCTCTCCGCACCGCACGACGACAGCACGACGAGCCCTACCACCCCCACCAGGAAGGCACCCCCGTGAGGAAGCCAAGGAGAGTCACACCGGTACGCCCCCGGAGAGCGACCGCGGCGGGCGCCGCCCTGATGCTCGGCGGCGCGGGCATTCTGCTCGGCGTGGCCGCCGCACCCGCGCAGGCGGCCGAGGCGGCGTACGCGACCGAGTGCATCCCGCCCGCCATCTCCGGACTGCCGCCGGTCCAGGGCACGACCAAAGTGGAGATCACCGCGCCCGCGGAGGCGAAGGTCGGCGACGAGGTGGAGATCGTCTGGAAGTTCGTCCAGGCGGCGTCCAAGAACCCGAACATCCTCGACCTGGAGGCGAACACGGTCCAGCCGACGGGAACCCTGAAGGCGGCCGGCGCGCAGACGGCGGACATCGCCATGCAGGGGCCCCGGGAGAACCCGCCGATCCCGAAGAACACCGACATGAAGCTGTCCGACATGAAGGGCAAGCTGAAGCTGACGGCACCGGGCGAGGTGTCGTTGACCCCGGGCGCGTACAACATCAACGTCAACAAGCCGATCTCCACGGACACCAAGTGCTCGGCGAAGGAGACGGTGAAGCCGGCGGCGACGATCAAGGTGACGGACGGGGGCGGGAGTTCGGGCGGCACGACCGGAGGCGAGCCGACGACCGGCCCGACGGAGCCGACGACCGAGCCGACGACCGAGCCCACCAGCGAACCGACGCCGAGTGAGAGCGAGACGGGCGGGGACGACGGAGGGACGAGCACCGGGGGCGGGGGCGGCGGCCAGACCGACTTCACGGGCAAGGAGGTCCAGGTCCCGTACGAGTGCAAGACGCCCATCGGCGACAAGGAGGCGACCTCGCCGGTCCAGATCAACGCCAAGAAGGACGGCGGGAGCTTCGACCTGACGGTCCAGTTCAAGAAGTCGGTGATGGACAGCCCCGCCGACATCCCCGAGGGCTCGGTCAAGCCGTCGATGGAGGTCGCTCTGGGCGGCGCCGACACGGGCACGGTCCATGTCGAGGGCCCGACCAACTCCGAGCCCATCAAGTCGGGCGACCCGATCGAGATCCCCGACCTCACGGGCACCTACAAGCCGGGCGCGAGCGGCGAGTCGACCCTCTCCCCGGGCGTCCTGACCATCGAGGCCCTGGGCACGACGACGACATGCACACCGGCGAAGTCGGAGGTGTCCTTGACCCTGGACACGAGTGAGCAGGCGAGCGGGGCGTCGGGCGGCGGATCGGCCGGCGGTTCGGCGGGAGGTTCCGCAGGCGGCTCGTCGACGGACGGCGGCCTGGCGGCGACGGGCGCGGAGGACCAGGGCTCCCTGAAGGCGCTGGGCCTGGTGGCGGGAACGGCGCTGTTGCTGGGTGGGGCGGTGTTCACGTTCATGCCTGGGAGGAGGGCCAGGTAACCCACCTCAGGGGCGCGGGGCTGTATCGATTTGCGGCTCCGCCGCGCGGGCGCACAGCCGCAGAAACTGACGGGGCCGCTGAAACCCCCTTGGATCCCAGCGGCCCCCACGGCTCAAGCCGGCGCAGCGCTAGCGCACGTCGCCCATCAGCGCCCGGATCTTCCGCCCGGCGGTCATGAACGCCAGTCCGGCGGCGACGGCGATGATGGCCCACATCGTGTAGTACACCGCGTCGCCCAGCGGAGCGTTCAGCTTGGTGGTCCAGCCGTTGAGGGCGTTGCCCGTCGCGGTGGCCAGGAACCACAGACCCATGATCTGGCCCACGAACTGCTTCGGCGCCAGCTTCGTCGACAGGGACAGGCCCACCGGCGACAGGCACATCTCGCCCAGGGTCTGCACGAGGTAGACGCTCAGCAGCCAGAAGACGGTGACCTTGCCCGTGTCGCTGTTCGCGGCGGCGGCGCCGGCCAGGCCCATGATGCCGAACGAGCCACCGATGAGGAGCATCGCCAGGGCGAACTTCATGGGCGTGCTGGGCTCACGGTCGCGCCGGGCCAGCTTCACCCACAGCGCGGCGAAGAGCGGCGCGAGCAGGATGACCATGGCCGGGTTCACCGACTGGTACCAGGACGCCGGGAACTCCCAGCCGCCGATCATGCGGTCGGTCTTGCCGTCGGCGAAGATCGTCAGCAGCGAGCCGGACTGGTCGTAGATCATCCAGAACAGCACGGCGGTGGCGAAGAACCAGGCGAAGGCCTGGATCTTCGGCTTGTCCTCCGTGGCCAGGGCCGGGTTCCGGTACATCGTCACGAAGTAGACGATCGGGACGACGATGCCGAGGACCGCGAGCACGTTGACGATGTGCTCTATGTCGTACGTGCCCAGCACGAGGTCCAGGACCAGCGCGGCGACGGCGATGCCGCCCCACAGCGTGACCTTGCGCAGCGCGGCGCGCTTCTCCTCCGGGGAGGCCGGCGTGCCCGGCTGCTTGCCGATGTCGCCGAGGTGGCGGCCGCCGAGGACGTACTGGATGACGGCGAGGGTCATACCGACACCGGCGACACCGAAGCCGAGGTGCCAGTTGACGTTCTCACCGAGGTAGCCGACGAGCAGTGGGGCGACCATGCCGCCGATGTTGATCGCCATGTAGAAGAGCGTGAAACCGGCGTCGCGGCGGGCGCTGGGCAGGCCCTCGTAGAGGCCGCCGACCATCGCGGAGATGTTCGGCTTCAGCAGGCCGGTGCCGATCGCGATCAGGCCGAGACCGCAGAAGAAGGCGATGTCCGAGGGGATCGCCAGCGTGAAGTGGCCGGCGGCGATGACGATGCCGCCGACGAGCACGGCCTTGCGGGCACCCCAGAGGCGGTCCGCGACCCAGCCGCCGGGCATGGCGGCCATGTACACGACCGCGTTGTACACACCGTAGATCGAGGCGGCCAGGGCTTCCCGGTCCTCCAGGGGGCCGTCGAGGACAGCCGCGATCAGGTAGAGAGTGAGGATGGCGCGCATCCCGTACCAGGAGAAGCGCTCCCACATCTCCGTCATGAAGAGCGTGGCCATACCGCGGGGGTGGCCGAAGAAGGTCTTCTCGGAACCGGGGGTGCCCGGGGAGGCCGAGTCCTTCGTCAGGCTGGACGCCATGGTCGATCCTTGCTGGTCGGGACGCGTATCGACGTAGAAAGGTCACGCGCCCGGTGGGGGGAGGCCGGCACCGGCGGCTACGGCCGCCCGCCCCACGCCCAGGGGAGTCCCGCTTCGGATCGCGAAGCGGAGGACGGCGACCGCCGGGATCCACGCCCCCGCTTTCGGGGGCCCGGCCACAGGTCATTCCTTTTCAGTCCGCACATAAAAGAGACCCTCAGCGTCAAGTGCCGCCGAAGGCCGCCGCAGTACTACAGG
This sequence comes from Streptomyces sp. V4I8, assembly GCF_041261225.1. Classification (GTDB taxonomy): domain Bacteria; phylum Actinomycetota; class Actinomycetes; order Streptomycetales; family Streptomycetaceae; genus Streptomyces. The sequence continues at coordinate 4,281,636 of NZ_JBGCCN010000001.1, read as the reverse complement.
CGTAGATTCACCATACGTCACGACACCGCCGGATATGGAAGGATTTGAGACACGGATCACAGGTGTCGGCGGAACCGCAGCCACCCTTTCCAAGGTCCTTTACAGGATCGCACCTCGCGGGCATAGGTCTGTACCACAGCGGCCGAAGGTAAGAGACCCGCCAAGAGCGGGTAAGAATCAAGGCGCCCGATCACACCCCAGCTCTTGTCATGGGCGGACTACCATCAGCTCATGACCCGTGTACTGCTCGCCGAGGACGACGCGTCCATTTCGGAGCCGCTGGCCCGCGCACTGCGCCGGGAAGGGTACGAGGTCGAGGTGCGGGAGGACGGCCCCACCGCACTCGACGCAGGAATGCAGGGCGGAATCGACCTGGTCGTGCTGGACCTCGGTCTCCCCGGCATGGACGGCCTGGAGGTGGCCCGCCGACTGCGTGCCGAGGGCCACGCCGTGCCGGTCCTCATCCTGACCGCGCGCGCCGACGAGGTGGATACCGTGGTCGGCCTGGACGCGGGGGCCGACGACTACGTCACCAAGCCGTTCCGGCTCGCCGAGCTGCTCGCGCGGGTCCGGGCCCTGCTCCGGCGCGGCGCCGCCGAGCCGCAGCAGCCGCCCGCCACGCACGGGGTGCGGATCGACGTCGAGTCGCACCGGGCGTGGATGGGGGACGAGGAACTCCAGCTCACGGCAAAGGAGTTCGACCTGCTGCGAGTGCTCGTGCGCGACGCGGGGCGGGTCGTCACCCGGGACCAGCTGATGCGCGAGGTCTGGGACACGACCTGGTGGTCGTCGACCAAGACGCTCGACATGCACATCTCCTGGCTGCGCAAGAAGCTGGGCGACGACGCGGCGAACCCCCGCTACATCGCCACGGTGCGGGGCGTGGGCTTCCGCTTCGAGAAGAGCTGAGCGGAGGAGCCGGGCGAAGCGCCGGGCACCGAGCCCGAGCGGATACCCGCACAGCCGTGTCAGCCGTACAGACAGATAACAGGACATGCGCCGCCGACTGATTCAGTCCACCCTCGCCGTCGTTCTCGTCGTGATCGCTGTCTTCGGCGTGTCACTGGTCATCGTCGAGACGCGGACGATCACCAGCACCGCCCAGGAGCGGGTGGACACCGAGGCGGTGCGGCTGGCCAGCATCGTGGACAGCCGCCTGCTCGGCGAACAGACCGTGGACGCCGTGGTGCTCCGCGACCAGGTCCAGGGGGATCGTTACGCCGAGATCCGGATCCCGGGCAAACCGTTGATCGAGGTGGGCACCAAGCCCACCGGAGACGTCATCAGCGCCCACGAGACGGGCGAGGAGGGCGAGACGGTCACCGTGCTGGAGCCGCGCTCGTCGGTGACGCGCGAGGTCGGCCGTACGTTGCTGATCATCGGGGCGGTGGCGCTGCTGGCGGTGATCGCGGCGGTCCTGCTGGCGGTGCGCCAGGCGAACCGCCTCGCCTCCCCGCTCACCGACCTGGCGGAGACGGCGGAGCGCCTAGGCTCGGGTGACCCCCGCCCCCGCCACAAGCGGTACGGCGTCCATGAGCTGGACCGCGTGGCGGACGTCCTCGATTCCTCCGCCGAGCGCATCGCCCGCATGCTCACCGCGGAACGCCGCCTGGCCGCGGACGCCTCCCACCAGCTCCGCACCCCGCTCACGGCACTCTCCATGCGCCTGGAGGAGATCACCCTCACCGACGACCCCGACACGGTGAAGGAAGAGGCGACGATCGCCCTGACCCAGGTGGAGCGCCTCACGGACGTGGTCGAACGCCTCCTCACCAACTCCCGGGACCCCCGCAACGGCTCCGCCGTCACGTTCGACCTCGACGAGGTCATCCAGCAGCAGCTGGCGGAGTGGCGCCCGGCGTACCGCAGCGCGGGCCGCGCCATCGTCAGCTCGGGCAAGCGCCACCTGGAGGCCGTCGGCACCCCGGGCGCGGTCGCCCAGGTCCTCGCCGCCCTGATCGAGAACTCCCTCATGCACGGCGGCGGCACGGTAGCCCTGCGCACCCGGGTCACCGGCAACCAAGCCGTCATCGAGGTCACGGACGAGGGCCCCGGCATCCCGGCCGACCTGGGCGCCCGCATCTTCGAGCGCGCCATCAGCGGCCGCAACTCCACCGGCATCGGCCTGGCGGTCGCCCGCGACCTCGCGGAAGCGGACGGCGGCCGCCTCGAAATGCTCCAGACCAAACCCCCGGTCCTGGCCCTGTTCCTCTCCCGCACACCCCCACCGAAGCCGAGCCAGGAGTCGGGGCAGACGGTCAGGTAGCAGGAGACATCACAGGCGGAGGCGCAGACCTCTCGATGCCGGTCCGTGCATCTCCAGCCCGTCCGGCGTTTGAGGACGGGGCCCTTCGGGCCGAAGCGGGGTCTGGGGCGGCAGCCCCAGCGGGGTCGAAGGGGCGGAGCCCCTTCAAGGGATGCGACGGGTAGGGGCGGCGGGGGCGAAAACCGCCGGTTCAGCCCACCCGCTGCCGCACCCGCGGCTTCTCGCCCGGCCCCCGCCGCTCCAGGAACGATTCCGCGCCGGCCACGGGCTCCTCGGCAGGCAACGCCCGGAACACCCACGTCCGATACGACCAGAACCGGAACAGCGTCGCGACCCCGATGCCGAGGAACTTGAAGATGTTGCTCTGCAACGGGCTGTCCCACCCGAAGCCGTACGTCGCCGCGTACAGCACACCGTTCTCGATCACCAGACCGACCACGCTGAACAGCAGGAACAGCCCCAGTTCCTTCGTACGGCGGCTCTTGTCGCGATCCCGGTACGTGAAGTACCGGAACCCGAGGTAGTTGAAGATGATCGCGACCACGGTCGCGATGACACTCGCCCGCACCACCTGGAGGTCGGTCACATGCCGTACCAGGTTGAACACGAGGAGATTGACCAGGAGCCCCGCTCCACCCACCGCGCCGAACCTGGCAACCTCACGCACCAACTGGTCGAAGCGCTGCCGGAGGGCACTGCGAGGTACCGGAGGAGGCGCCGATTGAAGCCCCGAGGAACCACGTCCCATGGTCGTGAAGGCTCCTGTCGGTCGGTTTGTCGGTCGGTTTCATCAACTCAGCCATGCTAACCACCCCCCTCGTCGATTGCCTGTGCGCAAGCTCATAGGTCGGGAAGAGACCAGGAAAACTCCGGTAAGAGGCCGCTTGAAGAGGCACGGACCGAAGCCCGAAGAGGGCACGGATCCGAACCCCGAAGAGGCACGGAATCGAGCCGGCCAGGGACGGAAATCGGGCGCCGCGGCGTGGCCGATACCCTAGGGGCGTGACGTTCCCGGTAGTCGGCATGGTCGGCGGGGGCCAGCTCGCTCGTATGACACACGAGTCGGGCATCCCGTTGGGCATCAGGTTCAAGCTCCTCAGTGACACCCCTCAGGATTCCGCGGCGCAGGTCGTCGGCGATGTCGTCATAGGCGACTATCGCGACCTCGACACGCTCCGCGAGTTCGCGAGGGGCTGCGACGTGATCACTTTCGATCACGAACACGTACCCACCGAGCACCTCAGGGCTCTGGAGGCGGACGGCATCCCCGTCCGCCCGGGCCCCGACGCGCTTGTGCACGCCCAGGACAAGGGCGTGATGCGAGCGAGGCTCGACGCGATCGGTGTGCCGTGCCCACGGCACCGCATCGTGACCGATCCACAGGACGTGGCCGCCTTCGCGGCCGAGGGCGACGGCTTCCCGGTCGTCCTCAAGACCGTCCGTGGCGGTTACGACGGCAAGGGCGTCTGGGTCGTCGACTCGACCGAGGAGGCCGAGGACCCGTTCCGCGCGGGCGTCCCGGTCCTCGCCGAGGAGAAGGTCGACTACGTCCGCGAGCTCGCGGCGAACGTCGTCCGCTCCCCGCACGGCCAGGCGGTCGCCTACCCCGTGGTGGAGTCCCAGCAGGTGGGCGGCGTCTGCGACACGGTCATCGCGCCCGCCCCCGACCTCGACGAGACCCTCGCGCTCAAGGCCGAGGAACTCGCCCTGACGATCGCCAAGGAACTGGACGTCGTCGGCCACCTCGCCGTGGAGCTGTTCCAGACCCGCGACGGCCGCATCCTCGTCAACGAGCTGGCGATGCGCCCGCACAACTCGGGCCACTGGACCCAGGACGGCGCGATCACCTCCCAGTTCGCCAACCACGTCCGGGCCGTCCTCGACCTGCCCCTCGGCGACCCGCGCCCGCGCGCCAGGTGGACGGTCATGGTCAACGTCCTCGGCGGCGACTACCCGGACATGTACTCCGCGTACCTGCACTGCATGGCCCGCGACCCCCAGCTCAAGATCCATATGTACGGCAAGGACGTGAAGCCCGGCCGCAAGGTGGGCCACGTCAACACCTACGGCGACGACCTGGACGACGTCCTCGAGCGCGCACGTCACGCAGCCGGCTACCTGAGAGGCACGATCACCGAATGAGTACCGCTGCCGCCCCCGTCGTGGGCATCGTCATGGGTTCGGACTCCGACTGGCCCGTCATGGAGGCCGCCGCCCAGGCCCTGGACGAGTTCGAGATCGCGTACGAGGTCGACGTCGTCTCCGCGCACCGTATGCCGCGCGAGATGGTCACGTACGGCGAGCAGGCGGCCGAGCGCGGCCTGAAGGTGATCATCGCCGGGGCCGGGGGCGCCGCCCACCTCCCCGGCATGCTGGCCTCGGTCACGCCGCTGCCGGTCATCGGTGTCCCGGTCCCGCTGAAGTACCTCGACGGCATGGACTCCCTGCTCTCCATCGTGCAGATGCCGGCGGGCGTCCCGGTCGCCACCGTCTCCGTGGCCGGCGCGCGCAACGCCGGTCTGCTCGCCGCCCGCATCCTCGCCGCCCACGACGAGGACCTGCTCCAGCGGATGCGCGAGTTCCAGCAGGAACTGAACGACCAGGCCACCGAGAAGGGCAAGCGGCTGCGCGCCAAGGTCGAGGGCGCGAGCGGTTTCGGCTTCGGCTCGGGGAAGTGACGGCGATGACCTCCCTGGGGGCAGCCCGGGAACTCCTGCGCGAGTTCCCGGTCGTCGACGGCCACAACGACCTCCCGTGGGCCCTGCGCGAACAGGTCCGCTACGACCTCGACGCCCGCGACATCGCCACCGACCAGGGCGCCCATCTGCACACCGACATCCCGCGGCTGCGCGAGGGCGGCGTCGGCGCGCAGTACTGGTCGGTGTACGTCCGCTCGGACTACGCCGGCGACAAGGCGGTCAGCGCCACCCTCGAACAGATCGACTGCGTACGGCAGTTGCTGGCCCGCTACCCGGCCGACCTGCGCCCCGCGCTGACGGCGGCGGACATGGAGGCGGCGCGCGCGGAGGGCCGTATCGCCTCCCTGATCGGTGCGGAGGGCGGCCACTCCATCGCCGACTCCCTCGCCACGCTGCGGTCGTTGTACGCGCTCGGCGTCCGTTACATGACGCTCACCCACAACGACAACATCGCGTGGGCCGACTCGGCGACGGACGAACCCGGGGTGGGCGGCCTGTCGGCCTTCGGCCGCGAGGTCGTCCGGGAGATGAACCGCGAGGGCATGCTCGTCGACCTCTCGCACGTGGCGGCGACGACGATGCGCGACGCACTGGACGCCACGTCGGCGCCCGTGATCTTCTCCCACTCCTCCTCCCGCGCGGTGTGCGACCACCCGCGCAACATCCCCGACGACGTCCTGGAACGCCTCCCGGGCAACGGCGGCGTCGCCATGGTGACGTTCGTGCCGAAGTTCGTGCTCCAGGCGGCCGTCGACTGGACGGCCGAGGCCGACGCGAACATGCGTGCGCACGGCTTCCACCACCTCGACACGACCGCCGAGGCGATGAAGGTGCACCGCGCCTTCGAGGAACGCACTCCGCGCCCGATCGCCACGGTGTCCACGGTCGCGGACCATCTCGACCACATGCGGGAGGTCGCCGGCATCGACCACCTCGGCATCGGCGGCGACTACGACGGCACCGCCTTCACCCCCGACGGCCTGAACGACGTCGCCGGCTACCCCAACCTGATCGCCGAACTGCTGGACCGCGGCTGGTCGAGAACCGACCTGGCCAAGCTGACCTGGCAGAACGCCGTACGGGTGCTGGGCGCCGCGGAGGACGTGGCCCGCGACCTTCAGGCCACGCGGGGCCCGTCCAACGCCACCATCGGGGAACTGGACGGCTGATCGTCGAGGGCGGGGTAGTCGGTGTAGCCGGTCGCCCCGCCCGTGTACATCAGGTACCGGTCCCGCACCGGGTTGAGCGGCGCCCCGAGCCGCAGCCGCCGCACCAGGTCGGGGTTGGCCAGGAACGGGCGGCCGAGGGCGATCAGATCGGCACCGGCCGCGAGGAGCCGGGCCGACGCGTCGCCGATCGCCTCCGTGGACGACTCCGGGAGGACGGGGTTGGCGATCAGGGTCCCCAGCCAGGCGGCACGGATCCGCCGGAACAGCGGGTCCGCCGGGTCGGCGTACACGAGGTGCAGATACGCGAGTCCCAGCCCGCCCAGCGCCTCGACGAGCGCCGGGTGGATCGTGTCGGTGTCGCCCTCCTCGATGCCGTTGACGGTGCTCCCGGGGGAGGTCCGGACACCCACTCGCTCCGGCCCGATCGCGCCCGCCACCGCCTCCACCACCTCCCGCACGAACCGGATCCGCCCGGCCACCGAGCCGCCGTAGGCGTCCGTGCGGCGGTTGGTGTTGCCGGCCAGGAACTGGTGCAGCAGATGGCCGTTGGCGGAGTGCACCTCGACGCCCTCGAAGCCGGCCTCGACGGCGTTGCGGGCGGCGGACGCGAAGTCGGCGACGGTGGTGCGGATGTCGTCGACGGTCATCTCCCGGGGGACGACGGCGGGGCGGTGCCCGTCCGGCGTGAAGATCGTCTCCGGGAGCGGCACGGGCGAGGGCGAGACCGGGGTCAGCCCGCTGGTGGCGGGATGCCCGACCCGGCCGCCGTGCTGGAGCTGGAGGAACATCGGTCCTCCGCCCGCTGCCCGCACGGCATCCGTGACCTGCCGCCAGCCGGCCACGTGCGCGGGCCTGTGGATCGCGGTGATGTTCGGATACGTCTGCCCGACCGCGCTCGGTGTCGCGGCCTCGGCGATGATCAGCCCGGCCGTGGCGCGCTGGGCGTAGTAGGTGGCAATGAGCGGCGTGGGAGTGCCGTCCGCGGCGGCTCGGTTCCTGGTCAGCGGGGCCATGACGAGATGGTTCGGCAGGTGCAGGTGGCCCAGGCGGGCCGGGCTGAGGAGGGTTCGGACGGCTGGGTTCTCATCTGTCGGCTGCGTCATGGCCGTACCGTAGAAGTTGACATCAGTGTCAGGTTCAAGCCGGGACGGACCAGGGGAGCGGGGCATGCGGATCGGTGAACTGGCCCGGAGCACCGGCGTGAGCGAGCGGTCGCTGCGCTACTACGAGGCCCAGGGGCTGCTGCGCGCCGAGCGCACCCCCGGCGGACACCGCGACTATCCGGAGGCCGCCGTCGACCGGGTCATCCGGATCCAGGAGCTGTTCGCCGCCGGGCTGCACAGCAGCCGGATCGCGCAGCTGCTGCCCTGCATGCGGGACACCGACGGCGGCCCCTCCGCGATCGCCACGCCCCGGCTGGTCGAGGACCTCACCGCCGAGCGCGACCGGATCGACCGCATGATCGCCGACCTGGTCCGCTCCAGGGAGACCCTGGACGACGTCATCGAGGCGGCGCGCGAGCGCTGAGCCCGCGCGCGTGTACCCCCGGACGCGCCGTTCCACGCAGGCCGCCGCCCGGTACCCCCGAACGCACCACCCACCAGGAAGCCCCTCCGGGTCCGTGCGACGGTGAACCGTACTGCTGATCAGGACGCCGATCACGTACGGAGACCGCCATGGCAGACCTCAAGTCCGAGCTGGACCCCAGCCCCGAGGTCGGCGAACTCGATGACCTGCCCGCCCCGCTGCCCGGGAAGCCGTCCCCAACTGCCACCGGCTCCGGCTCCGGTGAAGGCCCCGACGCCGGCTTCCTCGACCGCGCCCACGCCCTCCTCGACGATCACCCCGTCGCCGACGGCTACAGCGGACTGGCGTGGGCGCTGCGCCACCTGCCCTGGTTCGACCTGGAGCTCGGCGAGAGCGCCGTCGACACCGACGTACCGCGGATGCGCGAGGGTCATGTGGCCGCGCTGTTCTGGGCGCTGCACCTGCCCGAGGGGCTGGCCGGGGACCGGGCCGTCGGTGCCACGCTGGACCAGCTGGACCTGGTGAAGACCGTCGTAGGGGCCCATCCCGAGGGGCTGCGTCTCGCCTGCACGCCCGGGCCGATCACCGACGTCCGCCAAAGCGGCCGTATCGCCGTCCTGCCCGGCCCCGCCGGGGCCACCGCCATAGGCGACTCGCTCGGCATCCTGCGTTCCCTGCACGGGCTCGGGCTGCGCTCGCTCACGCTGTCCGGGGTGTCCTGGGCGAGCGAGGCGGGGCTGACCCGGTTCGGCGAGGAGGTGCTGCGCGAGATGAACCGGCTCGGCGTGCTGGCCGATCTCACAGGCGCCTCCGCGGACACCGTGCGCCGGGCGTGCGCGGTCTCCAAGGCGCCGGTGCTGTGTGCCCGCTCCGCCGCCCGCGCCCTGCGCCCGCACCCGGCCAACCTCCCCGACGAACTGCTCGCCGAGCTGGGCGCCGTCCAGGGCCTGTGCATGGTGCCGCTCACCGCCGAGCAGACCGGCCCCTCCGTCCGGGACGTCGCCGACCATCTCGACCACGTCCGTGAGGTCGCGGGCCCCGAGTCCGTCGGCCTGTCCGGCACCTACGACGCCGGGACCGCCCACCCCCAGGACCTCGCCGACGCCTCCTGCTACCCGCACCTCGTCGCCGAACTGCTGCGCCGGGACTGGCCCGAGGCCGACATCGCACTGCTGACCTGGGGCAACGTCCAACGTGTCCTGCGCGAGGCCGACTTCACGGCCCGGGAGGCACAGCGGCGCCGGGCGCCGTCGACGATGAAGATCTCCGAGCTGGACGGATAGCCCTCAGGGGCCCTCGATCCGGCAGAGGCAGAACGGATGCCCCGCCGGGTCGGCGTACACCCGGAAGTCCTCCTTGTCCTCCGCGTGCAGCAACCGCGCGCCCAGCCCCAGCACCTTCTCCTGGGCCGCCTCGACCTCCTCCCAGGTGGACCCGGCGTCGAAGTCGAGATGGAACTGCTGGGAGTTGCGGTCGGCCCGCGGCCACTCCGGCGGGGCGTAGCCGGGCGCCGGCTGGAAGGCGAGCCGCGGTCCGCCCGGCAGCTGGAGTACGACCCACTCGGGGTCGTCGTCCTCGGGCGTACCGCCGCCGACGCCGGCGTAGAAGCGGGCGAGGGCGCGCGGGTCGGGGCAGTCGATGACGACGGAACGCAGACGTGCCGCTGGAGCCATGGGTTCCTCCCGGGATCAGGGTGTGATCAGCAGGCGCACAGGCAGAACGGGTGCCCGGCCGGGTCCGCGTAAACCCTGAAGGTCCGCGAGCGGTCCTCGGTCTCCAGCGGCTTCGCCCCGAGCGCCAGCACCTCCTTCTCGGCCGTGTCCAGGTCCTCGACGGTCAGGTCCAGATGGAACTGCTGCGAGTGCTCGGGCGAGGGCCACTGCGGCGGCACGTAACCGGGCGCGGCCTGGAACGCCAGCGCCGGCCCGCCGGGCACCTTCAGGTCCAGCCAGTCCCCCTCGTCCACGATGCTGCCGCCGAGCACGCGCGCGTAGAAGTCGGCGAGGGCGCGCGGGTCGGGACAGTCCAGGACGACGGCACCCACTGTGGCGATGGCCATGACTTCCTCCTCGAAGCCTAGTTTTCCCGTTGCGGTTACTCATACATTCCAGCAACCGGTAACGCGGTTACCTCATGCTCCCGCATTGGCGGTAACCTCGCAAGGGGATTCGGTGACCGAGGGATAGCGTGCAGCCATGAGTGAGAGATCGCCCGCGCCCGGGGGCCTGGAGCTGGTCCAGTCCCTGGTCAACACGCTGGACATCGAGTCGGCCGCCGACTCGCTGGACACGGCGGAGGGCCGGGCGCGCTTCGGGCTGGCCGAGGCGGACATCCCCGCCGCGCGGGAGCTGCGGGAGTCCCTGCGCGTGGCTCTCCTCGCCCACGCGGGCCATCCGCCGCACCGTGCGGTGACCCCGCTCGGCGACCTGCTCAGGGCGAGCCCGCTGGTGGTGGCGGTCGACGCCGCCGACGGTTCGGCCACCCTCGCCCCCGCGCAGGAGGGTCCGCTGCTCTCCCGGGTGGCGGCGGCGATCGCCCATGCCCTCGTCGAGGACACCTGGACCCGCCTGAAGGCCTGCGAGGCGGTCGACTGCCACTGGGCGTACTACGACCGCAGCCCGGCGGGCCGCGGTCGCTGGTGCTCGATGCAGGTGTGCGGGGCGCGGGCGAAGATGCGGCGCTACCGGGCCAAGTGAGCGGGCCGGCCGCCGACCGTCGCCGGGCGGGCCGCCGCCCAGGGGTGTTTCGAAAGTCCCGCGCAGCACCCGCGGCGCCCGGCACGCGCGGGCATCGCACGGGACTTTCGGAACACCCCCTAGTCCCCCACCTCCTCGCGGGTCCGCGACGCCCGTGAGCCCACCAGCAGCAGGCACAGCACCGCGACGCCCGCGACGATCCCGGTCAGGACGAGCAAGGGGTCCAGCGGTCGGGCCGTCGCCGCGGTGACCTGGGTCTGTGGCATCGAGGCCGCCGTGGGCGTCGGTGACGGCGAGGCCTGCTGTGCGGCCGCCGGGGCCGACGTGGCCGACGTGGACGACGTGGACCGGGCGGGCGAGGACGCCGGTGAGCGCGTCGCCGTCGTCGGGCTGGGGGCGGCCGCGTGATGACCCGCCGTATGGCTTCCCGAGGTCTGGTTCCCGGACGACTGGCTGCCGGAGTCCGCCCCGGCCCCCGAGTGGTCGTGCGTCGGCGAGGTCGCCGGGGCCGCCGGCTGGACCATGATCCGGGCGGTCATGTTCGGGTGGACGGTGCAGTAGTAGGCGTACGCCCCCGGCGTGGTGAACGTGAAGCTCCAGCTGCCGCCCTTGTTCAGCATGGGGGAGTGGAAGGCGGCCGGGCCGGAGGTGGTCTTCACGTCGTGCGGTGCGGTGTCCTGGTTGGTCCAGGTCACCGTGGAACCGGCGGTGACGGTCAGCGTCGCCGGGCTGAAGGCGTACCCGCTCATGGCCACCCGGTACGTCGCCGCAGCCGCCCGGCCGCCGGGCACCAGGAACAGCAGCCCGAGCAGGACGGACAGGGCGAGCACGGCCCCCTGGACAGGCCGCCGGGCCGCCCTCACGTGAACTCCCCGGCGACCAGCAGCCGCAGCCGGGTCGCCGGACGCAGCCGGCCGAACCTGAAGCCGGTCGCGCGCCGCAGCAGCCGGTACGGCAGCCGGGCCACACCCACGCCGAGCAGCCGGTCGTCGGCCCGCTCGACGACCCGCAGCCGCAGCAGCACGGGGAAGTCGATGCCGTCGATGGCGAGGTCGCCGGTCAGCTGGACGGTGCCGGCTGATGCGGGGGCGGGGGCGGGGGCGGGGGCGTGGGCGTGGGTGAGGGCGAGGGCACCCTTGAGGTGCACGTCGTCGAACTCGAAGCGGAAGGTGGGGTGTTCGCCGGCCTCGGACACGGTGAGCGAGGCGGCGGCGAGGGTGAGGCGACGGCGGCGGACGGGCAGCGGGCCGCAGAGGGTGGTGAGTTCGACGAGCGAGCGGTCGGGGGCCACGGTGTAGCGGCCGGGCAGCGGCAGCCAGAGGGCCGCCCCGGGCGCCCCGGGCGGGGTCGGGTCGATGGGCAGGGTGACGGTTGTCATCCCGTTCTCCTTGGAAAGCGGTTCCGTCGGGGCGGCGGTGATGGGGACAATGGGGGAGCGCCGGTCCGGCCGACTGAGCCTCGGCCGGACCGGCGTCCGTCATCCGCGCGGGCGGTGTCAGCAACTGTTGGTGAGGAAGTCCTCGGTGGGGGCGAGCATGTGCTCGGCCCAGACCGTGTGCATCTGCACGTAGCTGTCGGCGTTCAGCAGGTCGGCGACCTGCTGCCCGGGCGACTCCTCCAGGTGCGCCTTGTTGACGTGGTTCAGCAGCACGCTGAGCGTGTCGTCCAGGATCGTGCCGCCGCCCTCGGTGGCGGGCTTCAGGATGCTCTCGACCCAGACCGTGTGCAGCTTGATGTACGAGTCCAGCGCCAGCGCGTCCTGCACCTGCTGGCCCGGGGAACGCTCCAGGTGGGCCGCGTTGAGGTGCTGGAGGATCGGCAGCAGCACGTTCTGGACGCTGGTGCACTGCTCGTCGCCGTCACCGGAGCCACCGCCCGACGTACCGCCGGTCGAACCACCGGAGGTGCCGCCCGTGCTGCCACCGGACGTACCACCGGAGGAGCCGCCGGACGTGCCGCCCGTGCTGCCACCGGACGTACCACCGGAGGAGCCGCCGGTCGACCCGCCGGTGGAACCCCCGGAGGACCCGCCGGACGACCCACCTGACGAACCGCCGTCGTCGGCCGCCACGACCTTCACGGACGCCACCATGTCCGGGTGCACCGCGCAGTAGTACTCGTACGTCCCGGCCGTGGTGAAGGTGTACGACCACGAGTCGCCCTGCTCCAGCGTGCCCGAGTCGAACTTCTTCGGGCCCTTGGTCGTGGTGACCGTGTGCGGCACGCTGTCGTGGTTGGTCCAGCGGACCGTCTCGCCGACCTCGACGACGAGCTGCTTCCCGTCGCCGAACTTGTTGTTCATGATGTCGACCTGGTGGTCCGGCGCCGCGGCGGCCGCCGGCTGCGCCTCCGCCGCGGCGGCAGCGGGCGCCTGAGCCGCGCCCGCCGCCGCCGTGGAGGACGCCCCGCCCGCCGAGGTGCCCGAGGCGGCCTGGAGCAGCCCCAGGCTGAGCACCGCGGTCAGCGCCGCGCCGAGTCCGGCGACCAGCAGACCCCGGTTGCCCGAGGGCGCCCGGCGGCGCGGTGCCGCGTCGCTCTCATTACCTTGTTTCAACGCAACTCCTTTGATTTTCATGGGAGTTCACTGGCCAGGGTTGGCCGTGACCAGCAGACTCGTCACGGCGAGCACGACGAGGACGAGCCCCGTCTCGGCCGCGACCGAGTAACCGAAGGGCCGCACGGTGGCGGCGTCGCCGCGCAGCAGCACGGCGAGATCGAGGCGGGTGCGCACCCACTGACGGCTGGCGAGGGCGGCCGGCAGGACGACGCCGAGGACACCGGTCTTGAGCAGCAGCAGATGCCCGTACGAGGTGTGCAGCAGGGCGTCGTACGACCCCACGACCTGCCACGCCAGCACCAGCCCGGCCGCGACGATGCCCGCCACGCTCACCGCCGCCAGCCGTGAGTAGCCCGGCACGACCTGCGCGAGCTCCCCCGCCCGGCGGCGCGGCAGCACCGCCAGCGCGAGCATGGCAAGCCCGCCGATCCACAGCGAGACGCCGAGCAGATGCACGAGGTCGGCGAGCGCGCCCCAAGTGGGCTCACCGCCCTCGGAGTTGTGGCCCGCCATGCCGGTCGCCCGCAGCAGCCCGAGACAGACGGCGAGCGCGCCGACCCGCCAGCCGGGGGAGCGGGAGGTGCCGGGCCCGCCCTGCAGCAGCGCGCTCAGCACCACCGCCGCGAGCACCCACAGCAGCACCCGGGCGGCGAACACGACGCCGGGTCCGGTGGTCAGGACGTCCACGTACGTCTCGGCGCGCAGGGCATCACGCAGGCCGCCGAGTGCGCCGTACGCGCCCTGCAGCCCGATGCTCGCCACCGACGCCAGCAGGCCGCACGTCCAGGCCAGCCCCAGCAGCGCCCGGGCCCGTGGCTCGTGTGCGCCGCGCGGCCACAGCAGCGTGACGAAGGCCAGGCCGCCGATGAACAGCGCCAGCGCCAGATAGCCGGTCCAGCGAGCGGCGACGAGGCCTTTCCGCACCAGGGGGGACGGTGCGGGTGCGGCCTCGTCGCCGCGGTCCTGGGCGGCGGCGGGCGTGCCGATGCCGAAGTCCAGCCGCCCGGAGGAGGCGTGTCCGTCCTCCTCGTCGACGACCGACCAGACGACGGCGTAGTCGCCGTCCGCCGGGTGTCCGAGGGCGGCACGTACGGTCTCGCCCTTGTGGCCCGGCACGAGGGACACCGGGAGCCGGTCGCCGTCCAGCGTCATCACGCGCACCTCGGCCACGTCGACGGCCTCGTCGAAGGTGAGGGTGAGGTGGTCGGGGACCTTCCTCAGCTCGGCGCCGTTCGCGGGGCTGGAGGTGACCAGCTCGGTGTGGGCGGAGGCCTGGGCGGTGCCCGAGAGGACGTAGAGGAGCGGGGTGAGGGCGAGGAGCGCGAGGGTGCGGCGCAGGGTCATGGCGTCCCCTCCGGGGAGGGGGTGATGCCGCCGAGGAGGGACGGGAGCGGGGCGAGGCCGACGCAGGGGGAGGGCTGCGGGGTCGGGGAGGCCTCGGAGGTGGGGTCCAGGAGGCCGACGACGGGCTCGGTGAGGCCGGTCAGGAGCGGTCCGGCGAGCCGGACCTCGCCGTCCTCGCAGGCGGCGTCGTCGGCGGGCGGGGTGGTGCCCGGCGTGGACGGGGTGGGGGAGGACGGGGGTGCGGAGCCGGAGGGGGTGGGGGAGGCGCCGTGACCCGGGTGGCCCGCGCCTGTGCCGCCGGAAGTGCCGGTGTGACCGGTGTGGTCCGTGCCCGTGCCGCCGGGGTAGTAGACGCCGGTGACGGGCAGCGCCCCGGTTCCCGCCGCGCCGCCCCCGGAGCCGCCGGCGTCGTCGGCCGGGGGCTGAGGTGCGGTGGCCTCGCCCGGGGACGAGGGGGAGGTGGCCGTGGGTGGTGGGGCGGCGGTCGTGTCGGAGGCGGTGGCGCCGATACCCGACGCGTAGCCCAGCACGACCACCACGGCGCCGACGAGCGCTCCCGCGACCAGTTCGTCACGGTGGTCCTGCGGCCACAGGGCCCGGCGGAACAGGGGCATGGTCACTCCTGGCATGGTCCGTTCAATCGGATGAACGCCGACCAGTGGAGTGGCACGCGAATTCCGCGCGGCTACACGTCAGTTAAGTGGCTGTTGCGGTGCCTCTCTTTCGGGGGGTCCCCCGTTGTGAGACCGGGTGAGACCGCCGCTATTCCGCGCAATTGCAGCTGTGGAGAATTCGCGTGCGGTCATTTCTTTTCCTTCACGCTACCCGAATAGAATTCGAAGTCGCGTGGGGATTTCAAGGAGAACGGCATATGCCCTGGCGTGGGCCTGGGGCGGGCCGCAGTGGGCCTGTCCCCCTGTGGGGGCGGGCCGTGCGAGCACAATTTTCCTGCCGGAAACACCGCCTGCCTTTTCTCAGGCCGTCGGCCGTCCCATCGCCCGATAGCTCCAGCCGGCCTTGCGCCACACCTCAGGGTCGAGCGCATTACGTCCGTCCAGAATGACCCGTGCCGTCGCGACCGCACCGAGTTCCTCCGCGTCCAGCTCGCGGAATTCCCGCCATTCCGTGAGATGCAGGACGACATCGGCGCCGCGTACCGCGTCGATCGCGGTGTCGGCGTAGCCCAGGGTCGGAAAGAGGCGGCGGGCGTTGTCCATGCCCTTGGGGTCGTAGACCGTGACCTGGCCGCCCTGGAGGTGGATCTGCCCGGCGACGTTCAGCGCGGGCGAGTCCCGTACGTCGTCCGAGTCGGGCTTGAAGGTGGCGCCGAGCACCGCGACCCGCTTGCCCAGGAAGGGCCCGCCGCCCAGTGCCTGCCGAGCAAGCTCCACCATCTGCCCGCGCTGGCGCATGTTGATCGAGTCGATCTCGCGCAGGAAGGTCAGCGCCTGGTCGGCGCCCAGCTCGCCCGCCCGGGCCATGAAGGCGCGGATGTCCTTGGGCAGACAGCCGCCGCCGAAGCCGATACCGGCCCGCAGGAACTTCCCTCCGATCCGGTCGTCGTAGCCGATGGCCTCCGCGAGCTTGGCCACATCTCCGTCGGCGGCCTCGCACACCTCCGCCATCGCGTTGATGAAGGAGATCTTGGTGGCGAGGAAGGAGTTGGCGGAGGTCTTCACCAGCTCGGCGGTGGGGAAGTCGGTGACGACGAAGGGGGAGCCGTCGGCGACCGGCGTCGTGTAGACCTCGCGCAGCAGCTTCTCGGCCCGCTCGCTGCGCACACCGACCACGATCCGGTCCGGGTGCAGCGTGTCCTGGACGGCGAAGCCCTCGCGCAGGAACTCCGGGTTCCAGGCCAGCTCGGCGTCCTCGCCGGCCGGCGCGTGCTCGGCGAGGTAGGCGGCGAGGCGGTCGGCGGAGCCGACGGGGACGGTGGACTTGCCGACGACGAGGGCGGCGTTCCTCAGATGCGGCGCGAGGGAGGCGAAGGCGGCGTCGACGTACGACATGTCACAGGCGTACTCGCCATGCCGCTGCGGCGTGTTCACGCACACGAAGTGCACATCGCCGAACTCCCCCACCTCGGCCCAGTCCATGGTGAACCGCAGCCGCCCGGTGGACCCCTCGATGCCGGCCACGTGCTTGCGCAGCAGCTCCTCCAGTCCCGGCTCGTACATCGGGACCTGGCCGCGGCGCAGCATCTCGATCTTCTCGGGCACCACGTCGAGCCCCAGCACCTCGAAGCCGAGCTCGGCCATGGCCGCGGCGTGGGTCGCGCCGAGGTAACCGGTGCCGATCACGGTGATCTTGAGGGCCATGGGGACTCCAGAAAGGGGTACGGGGGAGGTGCGCGCCCGAGCATAGTCGGAGGCTCTGAAGGGCAACTTCCCAGCTGTCGCCAAGCTCACGTACCCCTCCCGTGAGCCGACCTCTAAAATTTGAGTTACTTAACGGTAATTAGCGCCAGCACCGCACTTGCTAACCAGCGTCCTTGGAGCGTGAGAGACCTTGGCCGGATCGGCTGACTTCGACCTGTACCGCCCGTCCGAGGAGCACGACATGCTCCGTGACGCCATCCGCTCGCTGGCCGAGGCGAAGATCGCGCCGTACGCCGCCGCGGTGGACGAGGACGCGCGCTTCCCGCAGGAGGCGCTGGATGCCCTGGTCGCCAACGACCTGCACGCGGTGCACGTGCCCGAGGAGTACGGCGGCGCGGGCGCGGACGCGCTGGCCACGGTGATAGTGATCGAGGAAGTGGCCCGCGTGTGCGCGAGCTCCTCCCTCATCCCGGCCGTGAACAAGCTCGGCTCCCTGCCCGTGATCCTCTCCGGCTCCGAGGAGCTGAAGAAGAAGTACATGACCCCGCTCGCCAAGGGCGACGGCATGTTCTCGTACTGCCTCTCCGAGCCGGACGCCGGCTCCGACGCGGCCGGCATGAAGACGAAGGCCGTCCGCGACGGCGACCACTACGTCCTGAACGGCGTGAAGCGCTGGATCACCAACGCCGGCGTCTCCGACTACTACACCGTGATGGCGGTCACCGACCCGACGAAGCGCTCCAAGGGCATCAGCGCCTTCGTCGTCGAGAAGTCCGACGAGGGTGTCTCCTTCGGCGCCCCGGAGAAGAAGCTCGGCATCAAGGGCTCCCCGACCCGCGAGGTCTACCTGGACAACGTTCGCATCCCGGCGGACCGCATGATCGGCGAGGAGGGCACCGGCTTCGCCACCGCGATGCAGACGCTCGACCACACCCGCATCACCATCGCGGCGCAGGCGCTGGGCATCGCGCAGGGCGCGCTGGACTACGCCAAGGGCTACGTCCAGGAGCGCAAGCAGTTCGGCAAGCCGATCGCCGACTTCCAGGGCATCCAGTTCATGCTCGCCGACATGGCCATGAAGATCTCGGCCGCCCGCGCCCTGACGTACCAGGCGGCGGCCGCCTCACAGCGCGTCGACGCCGACCTCACCTACCTGGGCGCCGCCGCCAAGTGCTTCGCCTCGGACGTGGCGATGGAGGTCACCACGGACGCCGTCCAGCTCCTCGGCGGGTACGGCTACACCCGTGACTACCCGGTGGAGCGCATGATGCGCGACGCCAAGATCACGCAGATTTATGAGGGCACGAACCAAGTCCAGCGGATCGTGATGGCGCGGAATCTTCCGTAACGAGTCCTGCTGTAACGCGAAACCTGCTGTAAGGCGAACCCTGCTGTAACGCGAGTCCTGCTGTAACGAAGGTGATCGGGGAAAGCCCCGGTCCGGCCGTGCGGGCCGGGCCGGGGCTTCGTCGTCACGCCTCACATCCGGCGGCTCAGTCCTCGTACCCCTCAGCCGCCCGCTTCTCCCGCAGCTCCTTGATCGCGCGGCGGCGGGCCAGCCGGTGCGTGCGGCGGATGTGGGCCTCCTGGTTGCGTCGCTTGTCGCGCTCGGTCTCCGGTATCACCGGCGGGACCCGGCGCGGCTTGCCGTCGGCGTCCACCGCCGCGAAGACCAGGTAGGCCGAGCCGACCTGGGTGGGCGGGGCCGACTCGTTCCAGCGCTCGGCCAGGACCCGTACGCCGACCTCCATCGAGGTCCGGCCGGTCCAGTTGACCTGGGCCTTCACATGGACGAGGTCGCCGACGCGGACCGGCTCCAGGAAGGCCATCTCGTCCATGGACGCGGTGACGGCGGGGCCACCGCTGTGCCGTCCGGCCACCGCGCCCGCCGCGTCGTCGACCAGTTTCATGATCACCCCGCCGTGCACCGTCCCCAGCAGGTTGGTGTCGTTGTGGCTCATGATGTGGCTCAGGGTGGTGCGGGAGGCCGACGTCGGCTTGCCCGGGATCTCCGGTGTGCCCGACTCCGGGGCGGTGACCTGGTCTGTCATGGCCTCCACCTTATGCCGACCCGACATTCGCGGACTTTGTGTTGGGTTCGCAACAGCCGTGCCTCTATTTTCCCCCGAACCTTGTAAGGCACCCGGCCGTGCCCTGCACACTGGGGCGCATGAATGACTGGCCCGGTGGATGGTCCGACGACAATCGCGGTAACCGCTACGGACGCGGCAGCTCGAGCGCACAGCCCGAGGGAGCACGCGTGATGCGGCAGGTCCGCCGCGGTCCGGCGGCGCCGCCCGGCCAGGGATACGGCGGGGTGCCGCAGCAGCCGTCGTACGTGAACGGCCAGGGCCACGGCGGCTACGGCGACGACGACGGGTACGACAGCGGCTACAACACCGGGCAGGTCTACGGCGGCTCCGGCGGCTCCGGCGGCCCGGGCGGCCCCGGCGGCAGAGGGACGCGCGAGCCGCGTCCCGCGCCGAACTGGCGGCGCCGTATCAAGGTCACCACGATCACGCTCGTGACGCTGCTGGTCGTGACGAGCGTCGCCACCTACTTCTGGGCCGACGGCAAGCTCAACCGCGAGGTCGACCTGTCCAAGGTCATCGACCGGCCGGAGGCGGGCGAGGGCACGAACTACCTGATCGTCGGCTCCGACAGCCGTGAGGGCATGTCCGCCGAGGAGAAGAAGAACCTGCACACCGGGTCCGCCGAGGGCAAGCGCACGGACTCGATGATGATCCTGCACACCGGCAGCAACGGCCCGACGCTGATATCGCTGCCGCGTGACTCGGACGTCGAGATCCCGACCTTCGTGGGCTCCGAGTCCGGCAAGACCTACCAGGGCACGGGCCGGCACGTGAAGCTGAACGCCGCGTACGCCGAGGACGGCCCGGAGCTGCTGGTCCGCACGGTCGAGTACAACACCGGCCTGCACATCGACCACTACGTCGAGATCGGCTTCGCGGGCTTCGCGAACATCGTGGACTCGGTCGGCGGTGTCGAGATCGACATCCCGCAGGACATCAAGGACTCCAAGTCCGGCGCGGACTTCAAGAAGGGCAAGCAGACCCTGAACGGCGAGGAGGCGCTCGCCTTCGTCCGTACCCGGTACGCGCTGGCCGGCTCCGACCTGGACCGCACGAAGAACCAGCAGAAGTTCCTCTCGGCCCTGGCCAACCAGGTGGCGACGCCGGGCACGATCCTCAACCCGTTCAAGCTGTACCCGACCATGGGTGCGGGGCTGGACTCCCTGATCGTCGACAAGGACATGGGCCTGTTCGACCTGGCGGACATGTTCTGGTCGATGAAGGGCGTCAGCGGCGGCGAGGGCAAGTCGATGAACATGCCGATCTCCGGCTCCACGGGCGGCAACCTCGTCTGGGACAAGGCGAAGGTGAAGACGCTGGTGGAGCAGCTGAAGAACGACGAGACGGTGACCGTCTCCAGCAACTGAGCCGACGGCAGCACCGACCGGCAGAACCCAGGACAGACAGAACCCAGGACAGACAGCATCGAGGGCACCCGGAACCGGGTGCCCTCGACCGCTGTCAGGCGACCGTCACATCGTGGCGCCCGCCATCGCGCGGCAGGTGGTGGCGCAGCGGCGACACGCCTCCGCGCAGCGCATCATCTGCGGATCGTCCGGCATGGACATACACGCCTCGGCGCACATCTCACAGGCCTTGGCGCACATCGCGCACATCTCGGCCGACATCGGCGAGCGGCGCATCATCATGTCCGCGCACATGCGGGTCGTCTCGGCGCAGTCCATGAGCGCCCGCATGATCTGCATCTGAGCCTGGCCGCCCATCTGCATGCAGGAGCTCATGGTCTCCTCGCAGATGCCGTGGCAGGTCATGCACGCGTCGACGCAGTCCTGCATCTCCTTGCTCATGGCAGGCATGGTTCCGGGCTGGGTCATGGCTCCTCCTGGGGGGTGCGGGAGCCCGGGGCGGGCCCCGTGCCCTTCCGTCCTACGCCCGCCCACCGCACCGCGCCATCGGGCGGACACGAACAATTCACACCAGATGCCGCACGAGCCAACGTGCCCGGCATTCCGCCAAAGGCACGCCGTACGGGTCCATTGAGGTTATGGCCCGCTGCCGAACCGGCCGGCTCAGCCGCCCCGGTGCGGAGCGCGAAGGCCTACGAGCAGCCCGCCTCGTCCCCCCGCACCACGATGGACTGGCCCTGCGTCGGGTCCTCCGCCCGTACCTTCCGCACCTTCTCGAAGTCCGCCCCGAGGACGACCTTCAGCGTCGGCCCCAGCCCCTTCACCGCCCGCAGTTCACTCCCCGGCAGTGCGGCAGCCAGCGACTTGGCCGAGCGGTCCCAGCCGGGGTCGTGGGCGACGACCGTGCGCTTCACCGCGCGGTCCTGCGCGGTCGCCGGGTGTCCCGTCGTGCGGAACCCGGTCGCCGCCAGCGCCGCGTCGACGCGCTCGCCGAGGCCGTTCTCCTTGGTGCCGTTCTCCACCTGGACGCGGATCTGCTGCGGGGCGACCTCCACCGGGACCGCCTTGCGCTTCGGCCGGTGCGCGGACAGCGGCTGGTCCTCGCGCAGGGCCCGGAAGAGGCGTTCGGCCTGGGCGGTGTCCCACTTCACCGTGGAGCCGACGCCCTTCACCTCGTACTCCAGCTGCCCGATCGGCACGGTCGTGAACTCCGACGACGACGGCGAGAAGTTCCGCATCGCCCGCCCCAGGTCGAGCAGCTCGCCCGTCCCGAAGCCCTTGTCGGCCCGCACCGAGCCCAGCACGGCCCGCGTCACGTCCCGGAACCTCATCGGGTTCAGCAGGATCCCGGACGACGTCGCCCGCTCGACCAGGGCCGCCATGAACCGCTGCTGGCGGTGCACCCGGCCCAGGTCGGAGTCGCTGTCGACATGCCGTGCGCGGACGTACTGCAACGCCTCGCCGCCCATCAGCCGGTGCCGGCCGGCCGGCAGGTCCAGCCCGGTGTACGAGTCCTTCAGGGGCTCGGCGGTGCAGATCTGCACGCCGCCCACCACGTCCACCGTCTTCATGAAGCTGGTGAAGTCGACCTCCAGATAGTGGTCGATCTTGACGTGGGTCATGTGCTCGACCGTGCGCACGGTGAGGTTCGGACCGCCCTCCGCGTACGCCGCGTTGATCTTGATGGCATGGGCCTTGCGCCCCTCACCGGCGGGCACCTCGGCGTACGAGTCGCGCGGCAGGCTCACCACGCTCGCCCGCTCCCGGTCCTCCGAGATGTGCACGATCATGATCGTGTCGGTGCAGTGACAGGGCGCGCCGCCCAGCCGGTACTTGCGCCGCTCCTCCGCGCTGACGCGGTCGCGGCCGTCCGTGCCCACGAGCAGGACGTTCATCCCGTGCCCGGCCTGCGGCCGGTTCTTCATGTCCTTGAACGGGTCCACGCGCGCGATCTTCGCGTCCAGGCTGGTGACCACCGCGTGCCCGATGCCGGCCGAGGCGAGGACCACGACCGACAGCGTGGTCACCGCCCGCATGGCCCAGCGCGGCCGCTTGCGCCGTCCGGACGCGACCGGCCGCGCCCCGCCACGGGACGGCTGCGGGCTGCGCTGCGGCGGGGCGGAAGAGCGGCGGGGCGGCGTGGGCATGGGGGGATACCTCCGCTGGGGTTGCCCTGGGGGCCGTACGTGGGATCCGTGAGCACCGTAGGCCCATACGATCTGCAGCCCGGGGCAGCGACCCCGGCGGGGCGCACCGCTGTCCCCCGTTCGCGGTAACGTGAGCCCCCTATGAACGCCAAGCCCGACGTGCAGCTCCCCGCCGTGTCCGTCATCATGCCCGTCCTGAACGAGGAGCGGCATCTGCGCGGAGCCGTCCAAGCGATCCTTGCGCAGGAGTACGCCGGCGAGATGGAGGTCGTGATCGCCCTCGGTCCGTCCACGGACCGTACGGACGAGATCGCCGCCGAGCTCGTACGGGACGACTCCCGCGTCCACACCGTCCCGAACCCCACCGGCCGCACCCCCGCCGCCCTCAACGCCGCGATCAAGGCCTCCCGCCACCCGATCGTCGTCCGCGTCGACGGCCACGGGATCCTCTCGCCGAACTACATCGCCACCGCCGTACGGCTCCTGGAGGAGACCGGCGCGCAGAACGTCGGCGGCATCATGCACGCCGAGGGCGAGAACGACTGGGAGCACGCCGTCGCGGCCGCGATGACCTCGAAGATCGGGGTCGGGAACGCGGCCTTCCACACCGGCGGCGCGGCCCAGTCGGCCGAGACCGTCTACCTCGGCGTCTTCCGGCGCGAGGCCCTGGAGCAACAGGGCGGCTACAACGAGGAGTTCATCCGCGCCCAGGACTGGGAGCTCAACTTCCGGATCCGGGAAGCGGGCGGGCTCATCTGGTTCTCGCCCGAGCTGAAGGTGTCGTACCGCCCGAGGCCCTCGGTGAAGGCCCTCGCCAAGCAGTACAAGGACTACGGCCGCTGGCGCCACGTCGTCGCCCGCTACCACGCCGGCTCCATCAACCTGCGCTATCTCGCCCCGCCGACGGCGGTGTGCGCGATCGCGGCGGGCCTGGTGCTGGGCGTCGCGGTGACCCCGTGGGCCCTGGTGGTCCCAGGCGGCTACCTCGCGGCCATCACCGCCGGCTCGCTCCCGGCCGGCAAGGGCCTCCCGCTGAAGGCACGCCTGCAGATCCCGGTCGCCCTCGCCACCATGCACATGTCCTGGGGCTACGGCTTCCTGACCAGCCCGCGTTCCCTGGCGAAGAAGGTCATCGCCTCCCGCCGCCCGGCCGTGCTCAGCGCCAACTGAGCCCGCCGGCGGGGGAGCCCGTCACCAGGTGAACGCCGGGTTCACCTTCATGCAGGCCTTGGTGTCGGAGGCGTTCAGCGCCTCCGCCGTGTCCGGCGTCTTGTCGTCCTCCTTCGGCGCCTTGTACGCCGTACCCTTCCGCCAGTCGGCGCCGACGACGAGCGTGACGCCGGAGACGTTCGTGGACTTCTCCACGGCACTGGTGGGGATGCCGAGTGCCTTGGCGACCCGCTGGGCGTCGCCCTCCAGGTCGGCACTCGGATAGCGGACGAGCGTCGTGTCCTCGACCGGCGTGGTCGAGGCGTCCGCCACGGCCTGGGTGAAGCCCTTGCCCACGAGCAGCCCGGCGACGGTGGTCGCGCGGCCGGAGGCCGGGGCGAGGGTGTCGGTGCGGGTGCCGTTCTGCACCTGGACGGCGATCGCGTCGTCCGCCGCGGCCGGGTCGGTGGAAGCCTTCTCCTCGGTGGGCTTCTTCTTGTCCTTGCCGTCGAGGGCGACGTCCTCACGCACCAGCCGGAACAGCTTGGTCGCGTCCTCGGTGGGCACCACCCGGCCGGTCTGAATCGTGTCGTACGCGTTGGGCATCGTCGTCATGGTGATGCGCGACGTCGGCACCTTCTTGAGCTCGCCCGCCAGGTCGTACAGCTTCGCCACCGTGCCCAGGCCCGGGTCGACCGTGAGCGCCTTGGTGGCCGCCTCGGCGAGGGAGCGCAGCTTGCCCGGGTTGCTGAGCTTGGCGCTCTTGCGCAGCTCGCGGACCATCGAGTTCATGTACTGGTGCTGCGCCTTGGCGCGGGCAAGGTCGCTGCCGTCCTCGAAGCCGTACCGGGTGCGCAGCCACTGCAGGGCCTGCTCGCCCTTGACGTAGGTCGTGCCCTTCTCCAGCTTCAGCCCGGAGCCGTGGCCCTCGCTGTCCTTGGAGTGGATGTTGGCGTTCACACAGACCGGGACGCCGCCTATCGCGTCCGCCATCGACACCACACCGGAGAAGTCGATCATCATGAAGTGGTCGATGTGGATGTCGGTCAGCTTCTCCCACGTCACCACCGTGCACCCCGGCCCGCCGCGGCCGAGCGACCGGTTCGTCATCTGGCGGTCGAGGGCCTTGTAGACCTCGCCGCTGTCCGGGTCCGTGCACTTGGGGATGTCCACCAGCGTGTCGCGCGGCATGCTCACGACCGACATGTTGGTGCGGTCGGCGGAGACGTGCAGCAGCATCTGCACATCGGCGAGCGGGGTGCCGCCGAACGTCTCCTTGGCGCCGCCGAGTTTCTGGTTCTCCTTGCTGTCCCGCGCGTCCGAGCCGATCAGCAGGATGTTCAGCGGTGTCTGACCGGCCGCGTTCGCCTCGGTCTCGGCGGCGCGGTCCTTCGCGTCGCCGATGTTGAGGTCGTCCTTCTTCAGGTTGTCGTTGAGGTGCTGGTAGTAGAGATACCCGGCACCCGCGGTGCCCAGTATCACCACCGCCAGAACCGTCGCCGACCAGCGCAGCACCCGCCGTGCGGGGCGCCTTCCGTCGGTTCCGCGGCCGCGCCTGCGCCCCCCGCCACCGTGCCGGCCGCCCTGGTCGGCCGGCGTGTCCTGGTCGGCCCGCGGGGTGAGGGACATGGTGTCCCCCATCGCGGGGGCCTCCCCTCGCACACTGCTCTGCGCCAACTCTCTGCCCTTCCCCACCCTTGGCCGCATACGGCTTCGCTCCGCCCCGGACCTCCCTGTCCGGTGCGGTGCGCACCATGTCAGACCACCCTGTCCGGCACCGCTTCGCAACCTGTCAGACCTCTGTGGGTCCGAACCGGGTTGGCCACGCGTCGGCAAAATCCACGCCGGGTACGGCCACGTGCCGTGCCCGGCCAACGCCGGCCGACGCACCGGTGTCGAGTGTCAGACCAACGAGCGTCCGGGACAGTTGCGTTCCCCGCCGCAGATTTCGTGAGCCGCACCTTTCCTGGGCGGCAGCTTGCGTGCGCCGCGGACGCCGTGCGCCGCGGATGCCGTACCGGGAGCGGGCCCGTCTCACTCCAAGTCGGATGTGGGACGGGCCCGGTGGGCCGCTACTGCGCGCACTCGACCTTGTCGGCCGTGGACTTCTCCACGTCGGGCGCCTTCGTCGGGGCCGTGAGCGACACGCCCGCCCCCTTGAAGTCCTTGCCCAGTGTCAGGGTCATCGTGGGCAGGCCCTGGGAGTTGGTCACGCTCTTGCCGGGCTTCATCGCGGAACCGGAGAGCCCCATGATGGCGGCGAGCCGGCGTGCCTGGTCCGCCTGGTCCGGCGCGTACTCGAGCGTCGTCTTCGACAGCGTCGCCGGGGCGTTGCCCGCGTTCTCCGACTTGGTCACGTTCTCCTCGGTCTGCAGCCAGGAGAGGGTCTCCTGGGCGCTGCCCGCGGGAGCCCCGCCGTTGAAGACCTGCACCCGCACCTCGGAGGCGGCGGCCTTGGTGCCCTTGAGCCGGGCGGCCACGGCGGCGGCCTCCTTCTTCTTCTGCTGCTTGACGGCGGTGAAGGAGACGTCGTTCTGGATCGCCTGGAAGACCTGGGGAGCCGTCGTCTCGTTGAGCACGACGGTCGCCTTCACCTTCTCGGCCGGGTTGTCGATCACCGGAATCGTGGTGAAGGTCAGGTTCTTGGTGTTGAGCTTGCCCAGCTCCAGACCGAGGTCCTTCAGCTTGTCGATGCTGTCCAGGTTGCTGTCGACGGTCAGCGCCTTCGTACCCGCCTCGGCCAGCTTGATCATCTTGGTCGGGCTGCTGAGCGTGTCGTTGGACTTCAGCTTCCGCATCAGCGCGCTGAGGAACTGCTGCTGGAGCCCGATCCGGCTCAGGTCACCGCCGAAGCCGACGGAGTGCCGGGTGCGGACGAAGGCCAGCGCCTGCTCGCCCTCGATGACGTGCTTGCCCTCCGACAGCTTGAGGTGCGAGTCCGGGTCGTCGATGTCCTTGGCCAGGCACACCTCGACGCCGCCGACCGCCGTCGTCAGGGTCTTCACCGCGTTGAAGTCGGCCACCATGAAGTTGTCCGGCTTGATCCCGGTCAGCTCGGTGACCGTCCGCATGGTGCAGCTGGGCGTACGGCCCTCCTGGCCGAGGCTGGTGTTGAAGCGGACACCGGTCTCGCCCGGGATGACCTTCTGGGTGCCGTCCTCCTGCGTGGTCTGGCAGTCCGGGATGTCGACGATCAGGTCGCGCGGGATGCTGAGCGCGGTCGCGTTCGAGCGGTCCTTGGAGACGTGCAGCAGGATCGTGGTGTCGGCGTGCCCGGCGCTGCCCGAGTCGCCGTACTTGTCGTTGCCCGCGCCCGTGCGCTTGTCCGTGCCGATGAGCAGGATGTTGATGGCCTTGTCCTTCGAGAAGCCACCGGTGCTCGCGCCGTCGTCGGAGACGGACTGGATGTTGTCGTTGAGGTGCTCGAGGTAGAGGTACCCGCCGACGGCGGCGGCGAGCACCACGAACGCCGTCACACCGCCGGTCCAGAGCAGGGCCTTCTTCGCCTTGTTCTTCTTCGCCGGCCGACGACCGCGCCTCCCCGCCGAGGGCTCCTCGGGCGCGCCTCGGCGTCTGCGCTGCGAGGGGACCTCACGGCCGGGCGCGGTGCGGTCCGGACGTGGCTCGCGGCCGTCTCGGCCCGGGGCGGCGGTCCGGCTGCGTACGGCACCTCCGGCACCGGCGCTCGTCGCGGCCCCGGCGCTCGGGCCGGCCGCGCGTGCGGCGGCGCCGGGCCGGGAGGCGGATCTGCGAGGTCCCGGAACCGACGACTGCGGTGCGGAAGGAGTCAGTCGCAGTTCGTATTCACCGGTGTTCGGATTGAGCACCCACTGGTCTGCGGGATCGATGTCGTCCGCCCGCCCACGGCCTTGCGCGTCCACGGTTGTCTGAATCCTCCGTCGGGGCCACGCGGCGCCTACCCCCTCCAAGGCGCTCGGGTCTCGGTCAAACAGTGCGCAAGCCTAACTACGGCCGGGTGCACCGGATCGCTCACACTATCCGCCCAGTTCAGCGTCAAGCGACGACGGTGACAAATTCCACGTCCCTACAACTGGGCAATCCGGCGCATTTCTTTGAACTGGGGTTCGTCGACTTGGTGAGCGCTTTACCTGCAGGGGTTCTCGGCGGCGGTGTTGCCGCGAAAGGTGGGTGTCGGGGAGGAGGGGGCCGCGGGCTCGCCCGGCTCGTCGCCGTCGGGCTTTTTGGCGCTGTTGTGGGAACTCCTGTGCGAAGAACCCTGGGGTAGCCCCTGGGACGTTTCGGGCGAATTCACTACTTTCACCGGAGCGTCGATCCGCAGTCGTTCGAAGAGCCGCTCCGCTTCGGGCTCCACGAGTTGATCGCGATTGGCGTTGTATATGTACGACTCCCGAGGGACCGTGAGAAATTGCACGCGTTCGGTGGGGATGTCGCGCACCCCGCGGGCGAGTTCGTACAAACCGCGCAAAGTGGCCAGGGGCGGGTCGGTGGTGAGGGAGGAGGTCGCGGCGTCCAGGACGGGGTAGAGCCTGACCGGATTCAGTAGGACGTTGTTGCTCTGCACCTTGTGCACGAGCGCGGCGAGGAAGCGCTGCTGGCGCTCCATGCGGTCGGTGTCGCTGCCGTCGCCGAGGGACTTGCGGGCGCGGACGTAGCCGAGCGCCTGCTCGCCGTTGAGCGTCACCTTTCCGGCCGGGAGCCGCAGTTTTGCGGCCTTGTCGTCGATGGGCTTCGCGAGGCAGATCTCGACGCCGTCGACGGCGTCGACCATCTCCTTGAAACCGTGGAAGTCGACGACCACGTGGTGGTCGATGCGGATGTCGGTGAGCCGCTCCACGGTGCGGATCGTGCAGGCCGAACCGCCCTTCTGGAAGGCGTAGTTGAACATCGCGAACATCGGCTCGGTGCGGGTGCCGTCGCGGCGGCGGCAGCCGGGGACGTCCACCATCAGGTCGCGGGGTATCGATACCGCGGTGGCGCTGCGGCGCTCGGCGGAGAGGTGCAGCAGGATGGTGGTGTCGGACCGCTCGGTACCGGAGTCGCGTCCGTAGCGCCGGTTCGCCCGGCCCGCTCGCGAGTCCGAGCCGATGAGCAGGATGTTCTGGGCGTCGCGCACGAGTGAGGTGGGGCGCTCCTTCTCGTACCGGGCGAGTTCGGCGGCGGCGGCCTCGTCGGGCGTGATGTTGGAGTCGAGCTTGGCGTACACGGCCCATCCGACTCCGGCGGCGGCGACGAGTATGAGCCCTACGCCGAGGGCTCCGCGCCGCGCCCACCGCCGTACCGGCCCCCTTCTGCTGCGCGCGCGTGCGGTGTCGGTCACGGCTGGGTCCACCCCTCAGTGCGTGCTGCGTGTGGTGTGGGCTGCTGTTACGACCATGGCTTGGATGGGGGGCGGGGGGTGGGTGGTGGGGGGCCGAACGGGTTACGGGTGCCTGCGGCGGCCGGACATTCCAGGCCCGGCCTGACGGCGCACAGGCGTGCCGGACTCCGCGACGCCGCCATGATCCAAACGACAGGCCCTAGCGGCGGGCCGTCGTCGTTACGCGTTCGGTGTCGATGCGCTTGGCCAGGGCGTCCTCGGGGAGGGAGTCGAGGTGGCGGCACAGGACGACCGAGCCGTGGGTCGCGAGGGGGGCGTACAGCCCGGCGTTGAGGCCCTCCCAGGTGTCGTACGGCAGGGCGGAGAGGATCCGTGAGCCGGGGCCCGTGAGGCCCAGCGCTGTTGCCTCGGCGCGGGCGCGTTCGACGACCTCGGCGCCGCTGAACTCCCGGCCGGCCACGATGAGGGCCGGGTCCTCCGGATCGACCGGAGCGTAGGGGGTGAAACGGTCGCCCTGGCTCGGTACCTCCACGGCGTAGTCGGCGAAGCCGGCCGGGGGCTGCGGGAAGCGGCCGCCCAGTGGGCGTAGCGCCAAGGCGATCCGCTCGCCGCGGCAGGCCTGCGCGGCCTCCAGGCTCTCCGGTCCGCTCACGACCACGTCGGCCGCCGCCGGGTTCCCGCCGATGTCCGCGATCGTGCCCACCGACGAACACGCCAGCAGCCACACCGCCGTCTGCCAGTGCGCGGGCAGCAGCAGCGTGACCCGGTCACCCGGTCCGGCGCCGAGGTCGCCCTGGAGCAGGTTCGCGGTCTTGGCCACCCAATTGGCGAAGGTGGCCACGGACAATTCGACGCGTTCCCCGGTGGCGTCGTCGTAGAAGGTCACCAGGGGGCGTCCGGGATCCGCGGCGAGCGCGGAACGCAGCAGGTCGGCAGGGGTGCGATCGGTGGCGTTCACCCGCGCAAGCGTACGCGGGAGGGCGGGGGCGTACCCGTTGGTGGGGGCAGCCGCTCGCCACCGGTTCGGGCCAGTCTCAGGTCGACGTCTCGTCAGTTCCCCGTTGGACAGGTTTGTATGACTATGTCCAACATCAGGGGTATGCGTGGATTCCTTGCTTCCTCAATCGGTGTCACGTGCGCGGCCGTTCTCACCCTCCCGCTCATCCCACCCGCCGTCGCGACGACCGCGAGACCGGCGCTCGGAGCGGAAGTGGCCACGAGCGGGCGGGCGGTGGCCGGGCCGGCGGTGCGTCAGGAGGGCGCGGAGCCGTCCGTTCCCGGCAGCACCCAGTCCCTGCCCCTCGTCTCCTCCGCCCGTGACCGCGATGCCGGTGACCCTGCCGAACAAGGGCTGTCCCCCGGCGACGTACGGCACTTCTCCCTCGTCGGCGTCACCTGGGACACCCCGGACAACGAATTGCACGGCCGCGTCCAGGTCCGTACCCGCTCCGTCGGCACGGGCAAGTGGTCCGGCTGGCAGGACCTCGATACGCACAACAGCGCACACGCGGCCGACCCGGGCACCGACGAGCCCGCCTCGGGCCGGGTGCGCGGCTCCACGGCGCCGTTGTGGGTCGGCGAGTCGGACGGTGTGGAAGTGCGGGTCACGGCGGAGCCCGCCGGGCCCCGGCCGACCGACGGACCCGAGGACGAGGTGCGGGGCGGCGGTGACGACTCGACGGCCCACCCCGAGGGTGCCGCCACGCTCCCCGCGGGCCTCCGCCT
This sequence comes from Streptomyces sp. V4I8, assembly GCF_041261225.1. Classification (GTDB taxonomy): domain Bacteria; phylum Actinomycetota; class Actinomycetes; order Streptomycetales; family Streptomycetaceae; genus Streptomyces. The sequence continues at coordinate 4,251,280 of NZ_JBGCCN010000001.1, read as the reverse complement.
CGAACTCGTCGACCCCGGTGAGCCCGCCCCCGAGAAGGTGGACCCCGCCGGCGCCCCCCGTCCCGGATCGCTGAACCCCGAGACCGTCGAGACCGCCGAGGTCCTCGCCGCCTCCGGCGCCAACGCCGAACTCGCCCCCGTCGGCGCCGCCGAGATCCCCGCGCTCGGCCGGGCCGCGACCGAACGGGAGCTGTTGGCCCTGCGCGGCAACGAGTTGACGGAGGCCCAGCGGGCGAAGCCGTACATCGGACCGCGGCCGCGCATCGTCACACGGCGCGGCTGGGGCGCGAACGAGGGGTGGCGGGAGCGGCAGTTCTCCTACACGAAGAAGGTGAAGGCGGCCTTCGTGCACCACACGGCGACCGGCAGCAAGTACTCGTGCTCGCAGGCCCCCTCGCTCATTCGCGGTATCTACCGCTACCACGTCAAGAGCATGGGCTGGCGCGATGTCGGCTACAACTTCCTCGTCGACAAGTGCGGAAACATCTACGAGGGCCGTGCCGGGGGAGTGGCGAAGCCCGTCCTGGGTGCCCACACCCTCGGTTTCAACTCCAACAGCATGGGGATCGCCGTCCTCGGCAGCTACGGCACCACCAAGCCGACCAACGCCTCGGTGAAGGCCGTGGCCCGGCTCACCGCCTGGAAGCTGGGCCTGTACGGCGCCAATCCGCGCGGAAAGACATACCTGACGTCCGGCGGTGGCAATCTCTACCGAAAGGGAAAGAACGTACGACTGAATGTGATCTCCGGCCATCGGGACGGCTACTCCACGGAGTGCCCCGGACGGCAGCTCTACCGCAAGCTCGGCTCGGCCCGCGCCTCGGCGGCCCGCTACCAGGGTCGCTGAGCCGACACGGAACCGCGGAGTACCGCACTGCCGTCGAGAGGGCCGTACAACGGTCTGCATACACTGGCCGGTCGAAAGACAGTTCGGCCGGTCCCGGCAGGAAGCAGAGACGACAGGTGACAGAAGCGATCCTCCTGGTCGGCGGCAAGGGCACTCGGCTGCGCCCGCTCACCGTGCACACGCCGAAGCCCATGGTCCCGGCGGCCGGGGTCCCGTTCCTCACGCACCAGTTGGCGAGAGCGAGAGCGGCGGGCGTGGACCACATCGTCCTGGCGACGTCGTACCTGGCCGAGGTCTTCGAGCCGTACTTCGGCGACGGCTCGGCGCTCGGTCTCCACCTGGAGTACGTCACGGAGGAGGAGCCCCTCGGCACGGGCGGCGCGATCCGCAACGTGGCGTCCCGTCTCCACTCCGGCCCCGACGACCCGGTCCTGATCTTCAACGGCGACATCCTGACCGGCCTGGACATCAGGGCCCTGGTCCGCACGCACGAGACGACGGGCGCGGACGTCTCCCTCCACCTCACGAAGGTCACGGACCCGAGGGCGTACGGCCTGGTCCCCACGGACGACACGGGCCGAGTGACAGCGTTCCTGGAGAAGCCCCAGACCCCCGAGGAGATCGTCACCGACCAGATCAACGCGGGCGCCTACGTCTTCCGCCGCTCGGTCATCGACACGATCCCCGCGGGCCGCCCGGTCTCGGTGGAACGCGAGACCTTCCCCGACCTCCTCTCGGCCGGGGCCCACTTGCAGGGCATGGTCGACTCCACGTACTGGCTCGACCTGGGCACGCCGGCCGCCTTCGTCCGAGGCTCGGCCGACCTCGTCCTGGGCCGCGCCCCTTCCCCCGCCGTCCCCGGCCGCTGCGGCGACCGCCTGGTCCTCCCCACGGCCACCGTGGCCCCCGACGCCAAGCTGACCGGCGGCACCGTGGTGGGCGAGGGCGCCTTCGTCGCCGAGGGCGCCCGCGTCTTCGGCAGCACCATCCTCCCGGGCGCCGTCATCGAACCCGGCGCGATCATCACCGACTCCCTCATCGGCACCCGCGCCCGCGTAGGCGAACGCTCCGTCCTCACCGGCACGGTCATCGGCGACGGCGCGGTGATCGGCGCCGACAACGAGCTGAGGGAGGGCGTACGGGTGTGGTGCGACGCGCGGATCCCGGCGGGGTCGGTGCGGTTCTCGTCGGATGTGTAGCGAAGCCCGCTCCGCCGCACGGCTGCTGACGCCCACGCTCCGCTCGGCCTCACGGTCGGAGGCGGTCACTCTGGGCGCCGGTCCGGGCATCTCCAGCCCGTCCGGCGTTTGAGGACGAGGCCTTTCGGGCCGAAGCGGGGGTGCAGGGGGCGGCAGCCCCCTGGCGGGGTCGAAGGGGCGGAGCCCCTTCAGGGATGGGACGGGTAGGGGCGGCGGGGCGAGCAGAGCCGGGGCCCCACCCACCCCTCACAACCGCCCGATATCCCCTCGCGGCATCCGCGGAGCCCGCCGCGCCGGCACCCGCCCACTCAACAAGATCAACCGAGCCGCCCGATGCCGCTGCCCCGCATACGGCTCCAACAACTCCAGCATCACCGAGTCGTCCGCATCCCGATCCCCCGCGAGCGCCCACCCCACGATCCCCGGCAGATGCAGATCCCCCACCGTCACCGCATCCGCCGCCCCATGACTCCGCTGCACCACCTCCGCCGACGTCCACGGCCCGATCCCCGGCACCACCTCCAACCGAGCCTGCGCCTCAGCCGGAGGCATCCGCACCGCCTCCTCCAGCCGCGCGGCAACCCGCACGGCCCGCAGAATCGTGGACGCCCGCTTGTTGTCGACCCCGGCCCGATGCCACTCCCAGGACGGAATCAGCCGCCACTCCGCCGCGTCCGGCATCACACACATCCGCCCCGGCGCGGGCCCCGGCGCCGGTTCCCCGAACTTCCGCACCAGCAACCGCCACGCCCGATACGCCTCATCGGCCGTGACCTTCTGCTCCAGAATCGACGGAATCAACGACTCCAGCACCAGCCCGGTCCGCGTCAACCGCAGCCCCGGCCGCCGATGCCGAGTCACCGCCAGCAGCCGATGCCGCGGCACGAAGGCGGACGGATCGTCGGCGGCCCCGAGCAACTCCGGCAACTGCTCCAGCAGCCACTCGGCCCCCGGCCCCCAGGCCTCGCCCCGCACCGCGGCCCCCCGCGCGGCGACCCGCAGAGTCCCGGCCCCGGCAGGCGTACGGCAGGCCCGCCACACGGACCCGTCCGGCATCGCCCGGAACGTCGGATCCCCCGGCCCACGCCTCAGCGGCCCCAGCACCAGCCCGAGATCGAGCGGCCCGTCCGGCACCACCGTCCGCACCCTCCCCGGCGCGACAGCCTGCCGCGGCACACCCGCGGACACGGCGACATGCCCACCGCGCACGGTCGTACGCGTGGGCCGCGGATCGAAACGTCCTGCCACGGGTGAGGTCCTAGGAGTGCTGGGGGAGCGGAAGGGTCGTACGAGCATGAGTACCGGAGGCCCTACGAAGACGAGCTTCGGAGAGCACGAAGACGAGCTTCGACGAGCACGAAGACGAGCTTCGACGAGCACGAAGACGAGCTTCGACGAGCACGAAGACAAGCCCCGTAGAGCTCCTACGAGCGTAGGCCCTACCAGTCCCTACCCGCCCCGCCTCAGCGAACCTCGATGAAAGCCCCCGCATCCCGCTCCGGCCGCGCCCGCGGCTCCTCCGCCGGATGACCGACGGCCACCGCCCCCATCGGATCCCAGTCCCCCGGCAGCCCCAGCACCTCCCGTACGACCTCCCGGCAGAACATCGTCGACGACACCCACGCCGAGCCCAGCCGCTCCCCGGCCAGCGCCACCAGGAGGTTCTGCACTCCGGCCCCGGTCGCGACGACGAACATCTCCCGCTCGGCACCGTCCCGCCGCGCGTCGCCGTACGTGTGCGAACCGTCCATGACCAGGCAGGGCACCACCAGGTACGGCGCGTTCCGCAGGACGTCCCCGCGTCGCACCCGCTTGGCGATGGACTCCTCGCTCTTGCCGTCCCGCCGCAGATCGGCGATCCACGCGTCCCGCATCGCGTCGAGCAGCCGCGTCCGCGACTCCTCCGACTCCAGCAGCACGAACCGCCACGGTGTGGTGTGGTGCGGCGCCGGAGCGGTGACAGCCGCCGCGACCGCCCGTCGCACGGCCCCGGGGTCCACGGGCTCGTCCGTGAAGGCCCGTACGGTACGCCGCTGGGTGACCGCCTCCCGTACGGCCTCCGACGTCCCCAGCCGGAACATGTCGTCACGCGCGCCGCGCACCAGGGCCCGCGCCCCCTCGCCGTGGTCCTCGGCCACCGTGTGCGCCAGCCCGCGCACGACGGCGACGGGCAGCCCGGCGGCCTTGCCCTTGACCAGGTCACCGGCGGCGGCCAGCTCGTCCGCCGTCGCCACGACGGTCGCGCTGAGCGGATTGCCGTACGCGTCCGTGCCCCCGCGCAGATCGTCGAGTACGCGGATGCCGGCGGCGCCGATCGCGACATCGGTGAGCCCGGCACGCCAGGGCCGCCCGAAGGTGTCGGTGACGACGACCCCGACCTCGACGCCGAGGGCGTCCCGCAGCCCGTCCCGGATCGCCCGTGCGGACGCGTCCGGGTCCTCGGGCAGCAACAGCACGGTCCCGGCGGGGGTGTTGGAGGCGTCGACCCCGGCGGCGGCCATCACGAGCCCCTGCCGGTTCTCGACGATACGGAGGGCGCCGCGGCGCGCCACGACCCGCACGGTCTCCGCGTCGATCGCGGCCTCCCGGTCGGCCGCCTCGACGATCCGCCCCTCGGCCTTGGACACGATCTTCGAGGTGACGAGGAGCACGTCTCCGTCGACGAGGCCGGGTTCGGCGGCGGCGATCAGTTTGGCGAGGTCGTCGCCCTGCCGGACCTCGGGAATCCCGGAGACGGCCCAGACCCGGTAGCCGTCGGCAGACACCTCGCTCAAGCCCCCCGCACCTCCTCCGCCAGCGTCAGCGCCTCCCTGGCCATCCGCGCGGTCGCGTCGAGGTCGGTCATCATCAGCGGCACGGCCCGGCAGCGGATCCCGGCCGCCTCGACCCGCTCCACGGAAGCCGCGTCCACGGTGTCGACGAGCCAGCCGTCGAGGAGTCCCGAGCCGTAGTGCTCGGCGACCGCGGAGGCCGTCGACTCCACGCCGACCGCCGCGAGCACCTTGTCGGCCATCCCGCGCACGGGCGCGTCCCCGACGATCGGGGAGAGCCCGACGACCGGCACTCCGGCGTCGGCGATCGCCTCGCGGATGCCGGGCACGGCGAGGATCGTGCCGACCGAGACGACCGGGTTGGACGGCGGGAAGAGGATGACGTCGGCGTCGGCGATCGCCTCCAGGACGCCCGGCGCCGGCTTGGCCTGCTCCGCGCCGACCGGCACGATCGCCTCGGCCGGCACCGAGGCGCGCAGCCGCACCCAGTACTCCTGGAAGTGAACGGCCCTGCGTTCGCCGTCCACCTCGACCGCGACATGCGTCTCGACGCGGTCGTCGGTCATGGGGATGAGACGGACTCCCGGCTTCCAGCGGTCGCAGAGCGCCTCCGTCACCGCGCTCAGCGGGTATCCGGCGCCGATCATCTGCGTCCGCACGATGTGCGTGGCGAAGTCCCGGTCGCCGAGCCCGAACCACTCCGGCCCCACGCCGTACGCCGCGAGCTCCTCCTTGAGGTGGAAGGTCTCGTCGGCCCGGCCCCAGCCCTGCTCCTCGTTGATGCCGCCGCCGAGCGTGTACATCACCGTATCGAGGTCCGGGCAGACCTTCAGCCCGAAGAGGTGGATGTCGTCCCCGGTGTTGCCGATGACCGTGATGTCCGCGTCCTGCGCGGCCCGCTTCAGACCGCGCAGGAACCGGGCACCACCGATGCCGCCTGCCAGAACCACAATGCGCATGGGAGCAGTCTTGCAGGCGGGTACGACAACGCGTCAGGCAGTCACGGGACGCGGCTCGGTGCGCGCCTCGCAGGCCGCCGGGGTGTGCATCGGCATCTCCGTGAGGCCCGGGTAGTACACGTGCAGGCTCACCGCCGGCTCCAGCGCGTCGTTCACGACCTCGTGCGTGTAGCCCGGTGCGAACACCCGCTGTGCCCCCGCCGCCAGCACGCGCGTGCCGCGTTCCGTGCGCTCGGTCAGCGTGCCGTCCAGGACGGTCAGCACGCCGGAGGACCGGCCGTGGTCGTGCAGGCCGCTGGCCTGTCCGGGAACCCAGGACAGCAGCCACACCTCGTAGCCCGGGCCCGTGTGCAGCCGGTGGTACCAGCGCGTGGTCGCGTCGTACCGGACGAGGTGCTCCCACTGCGACCGGTCGTCGGCGATGGAGCGGGCCAGGCCGACGAACTCGGCGACGGTGGCCGGGTGCTCGCGGGGTGCCTGGAGGAGGTGCGGGACTTCGAGGATGTCGCCGGCGATCTGGAGGTCGCTGTCGCTGTTCATGGGGTGCGGTGGTTCCTCAGTGAAGGAAGGTCAGAGGGGAACGAGAGCCGAGAGACAGGTGGCTCGGCCTACAGCTGGAGCAGGTGTGAAGCTCAACAGCTGGGACAGCAACAGCTACAGCGAGCGCGGGCAGCACCGTGGGACCCGGCGGTGCGGGTCGAGGTGAGTGCCGAGTTCGCGAGCATGCCCACAAGGACATCGGTTTGCACCTCTAGTGTCAACTCGGCGCCCGTTATGTGGGACATGTTTCACCTCATCCGGTTCATCTCCGTGGCGAAAGGTTTGTTCATGAGGTGGTCGGGACACATGGCGCACAACCGGGCGCATGAGCGTCGTTGTGATCCTGTGATCCGACTGTGATCCGGTTCGCTTCCGCGCGTGTGTGCAACGAGATCGAACTTTTGGGCGTCCTTTTCCGTACAGGCTCTGAGCGGGGTGGGGCGCCCTCCCGGGTCTCGTCTGCTTGTCAAGGTTTAGGCCGATTTGAACACTTTCCGCTAGGCCTTGGTTCCGCAGAGTGAATAAGGGGCTCAATAGCAGATCTCGGCTTGACTCGCCCGGAGCAGCACACTTGTAATTTCACTCGTGTCGTTCAGCCGGAATCGGTAACGGCTACATCACGGGGACGCGAAAGACAGACGAGGGGCGCACATGACCGAGCTGGTGCAGCAACTGCTGGTCGACGACGCGGACGAGGAACTCGGCTGGCAGGAGCGCGCGCTGTGCGCCCAGACCGACCCCGAGTCCTTCTTCCCCGAGAAGGGCGGCTCCACCCGCGAGGCCAAGAAGGTCTGCCTCGCCTGCGAGGTCCGCTCCGAGTGCCTCGAGTACGCCCTGGCCAACGACGAGCGGTTCGGCATCTGGGGCGGTCTGTCCGAGCGTGAGCGCCGCCGCCTGAAGAAGGCGGCCGTCTGAGCGGCGCACCGGCCGTCAGGCCGTCGTAGCCCGAGCCGCGGGACCGGGCGGCAGGGCCCCGAGCGCGCCCGCACGCACACATCGCACGTACCCGCACGGACACACTCGCACGTACATACGTCTCGAATATGTCTCGAACGGCCCGTCGCAGGTGGGTTATCCACAGGCGGCGGGCCGCCGTGATGCCCAGCCGATAGTGTGGTCGCTCGTCCGAGACGCCGCGCTGTCCCCTCGGGACACAGGCGTCCACCGCAGTCCATCGAACCGGGGCCCGTACCTCGATGTCCGTGCACAGCCACACGGCAGCCCATCACGACGTCGCTGCCACACCTGAGTTCCCGCGTCATGTGGTGACCGCGGTCCTCGTCTCCCACGACGGCGCCCGCTGGCTGCCCGACGCGCTCGCCGGGCTGCTCGGCCAGGAGCGCCCCGTCCAGTTCGCCATGGCGGCCGACACCGGCAGCGCGGACCGATCCGCGCAGCTGGTCACGGAAGCCCTCGGCGACGACCGCGTACTGCACCTCGCCCGGCGCACCGGATTCGGCCAGGCCGTCGAGGAGGCCAACCGCACCGCCCCCGTCCTCACCCCGGACGAGCTGACCTATCTGAAGCGGCCGAGCGGCTGGGACCCCGTCTCGCGCACGTGGCGCGACGACGCCTACGACCTGCCCGAACTCCCCCACGGGGAGCCGGTCCAGTGGCTGTGGCTCCTGCACGACGACTGCGCCCCCGAACCCGACGCCCTGGCCCAGCTGCTGCGGGTCGTGGAGAACGAGTACGAGCTGGGCCGCGACGACGTCGCCGTGGTGGGCCCCAAGCTGCGCGGCTGGTACGACCGCCGGCAGCTCCTCGAGGTCGGCGTCACCATCGCCCACTCCGGCCGCCGCTGGACCGGCCTGGACCGCCGTGAACAGGACCAGGGCCAGCACGACCACGTCCGGTCCGTGCTGTCCGTGTCCACCGCCGGCATGCTGATCCGGCGCGACATCTTCGAACAGCTCGGCGGCTTCGACCGACGGCTGCCCCTGATGCGTGACGACGTCGACCTGTGCTGGCGCGCCACGGCCGCCGGCCACCGCGTCCTCGTCGCCCCCGAGGCAGTCGTACGACACGCCGAGGCGTCCTCCCGCGAGCGCCGCACCGTCGACTGCGTCGGCCGCACCGCCGCGTCCCCGCACAAGGTCGACAAGGCGGGCGCCGTCTACACCCTGCTCGTCAACACACGCACCGCCGTGCTGCCCTGGGTGCTGCTGCGCCTCGTGATCGGCACGGTCCTGCGGACCCTGGCCTACCTCGTGGGCAAGGTCCCCGGTCAGGCACTCGACGAGATCCGCGGCCTCATCGGCACGCTGCTGCGGCCCGAGCGGATCATCGCCGGGCGGCGCAGGCGCGGGAATCCCGTCATCGACAAGGGGGAGCTGCGAGCGCTGTTCCCGCCGCCGGGCGCGACCGTGCGGGCCACCGTCGAACAGGTCGCGAGCAGCCTCTTCGGCAGCTCCGACCCCGAGGTGGCCGCCGGCGCGGGACGGCACGGCGGCGCGATCGAGTCCGGGCCCGGCGGCGACGACGCGGACTTCCTGGAGGTCGAGCAGTTCGCGCGCCTCAAGCGTGTCGCCCGCAAGCCCGGCCCGGTGCTCTTCCTGGTGCTGATGTTCGTCTCGCTGATCGCCTGCCGTGCGCTGCTCGGCGGCGGCGCGCTCGCGGGTGGCGCGTTGCTGCCCGCGCCTGCCGACTCCGGTGAGCTGTGGTCGCGCTACCTGGACGCCTGGCATCCGGTGGGCGCGGGCGGTACCCCATCGGCGCCGCCCTACCTGGCGATCGTGGCGATGCTCGCCTCGGTGCTGCTGGGTTCGACCGGGCTCGCGGTCACCATCCTGCTGGTCTGCTCGGTTCCGCTGGCCGGCCTCACCGCCTACTTCGCCTCCCGCCCGCTCGTCGAGTCTCGCCTCCTGCGCGCGTGGGCGGCCGTCGTCTACGCCTTCCTGCCCGCCGCCACCGGAGCCCTCGCCGGCGGCCGCGTCGGCACCGCCGTCCTCGCCGTCCTGCTGCCGCTCGTCGCACGGGCCGGCATCGCGGCGAGCGGCCTCACGAACGGCTCCGGTGCGCGCGGCAGCTGGCGCGCGACCTGGGCGTACGCCCTGCTGCTGACGGTCACCACGGCCTTCACGCCGATCGTGTGGCCGATCGCCCTGGTCCTCGGCATCGGGCTCCTGGCGGTGCGGCGCGACGACATCACCGCGTACGGTCTGCGCTTCCTGGCCCAGCTCGGCGTGCCCCTGCTGGTTCTCGCGCCCTGGTCGCTGTCGCTGCTGCCGTTCGGCTTCTTCCAGGAGGCCGGTCTGGCATACGGCTCCTCGGCCGCGTCCGCCCTGGATCTGCTCGGCGCCAGCCCCGGTGGGCCCGGCACCGTCAGCGGGCTGATGCTCATCGGCGTCGTACTGGCCGCGCTGGCCGCCCTGCTGCGCTCCGAGCGCCAGTTCGGGATCTGGGCGGCCTGGGCTGTCGCCCTCGTGGGCCTCGTCTTCGCGGTCCTGTCCAACAGCTCCGCCTGGGCCGGCCCGGCGACCCTCGTCTACGGCATCGCTCTCCTGGCCGCCGCCGCGCTCGGCGCCGACGGGGCACGCGCGCGTGTGGCCGAGCAGAGCTTCGGCTGGCGCCAGCCGGTCGCCGCGCTGGTCGCCTTCGCCGCGGCCGCGGGGCCGTTGCTCGTCGCCGCCGGCTGGATGATCGGCGGTGCCGACGGGCCGCTGGAGCGGCGCGACCCCGTGCAGGTGCCCGCGTTCGTCGCCGAGGAGAGCGGTACCCGCGACCAGGCCCGCACCCTCGTCCTCGACAGCGACTCCCCGGCCCACGTCGGCTACATGCTCGTCCGCGGCTCCGGTGCCCGCCTGGGTGACGCCGAACTCGCCGTCGCGGACGGGGAGAACGCCAAGCTCGACAAGATCGTCGCCAACCTCGTCGCCGGCTCCGGCGCCGACCAGGCCGACCAGCTGGGCGCGTTCGCGGTGCGTTACGTCCTCGTCCACAAGGGCGCGCCGCGCGAGGTCGCGCGCGTGCTGGACGCCACGCCCGGCCTGTCGCGGCTGAGCGAGCAGAACGGCAGCGCGTTGTGGCGGATCGACCGGCAGGTGTCCCGTGCGGCCATCGTCGCCGGGGCCGAGTCCGGGTCCGGCTCGGCTGAACCTCAGCCCGTCGCCGCCGGGCCCATCGACATCCACACCACGATTCCAGGCGGCTCCGACGGGCGTGTGCTGCGCCTGGCCGACAGCGCCGACGACGGCTGGACGGCCGCCCTGGACGGCAAGCCGCTCACCGCGACCACGGTCGACGGCTGGGCCCAGGGCTTCGAACTCCCCGCCGAGGGCGGCCGGTTGGACGTCACCTACGACGACCCGATCGGCCACACCGCCTGGCTGTGGGCCCAGGGCTTCCTCGCCCTCGTCCTTGTCGTGATGGCCCTTCCGGGGCGTCGCCGCGACATCGACGACGACCTGCCCGAGGAGCCGGCCGTCCCGGCCGAGGCCATGGCGGGCGAGGGCCGACGGGCCCGGCGGCTGCGGGCCCAGGCCGAGGCCGAAGAGCCCGGCCAGGACGGCGAGTTCCCGCCGCCTCCGCAGCAAGCGCCGACGGCCGCGATTCCCCAGCAGCAGGCCCAAGGCGAGTGGGACACGCCCGGTTACGCCGGTGGCGACTACGGCGGCTACGGCGGGGAGCAGTACCAGAGCGGACAGCAGTACCCGGCGGGCGGCGCCTACGACCAGGCGTATCAGGCGGATCCGTATCAGGGCGGCCAGTACGACCCGTACGCGTACGGGGGCCAGTCCGCCACGGCGCCGTACGACACGTCGTACGACCAGACGTACCAGCAGGGCTACGACCCCACGTACGACCCGGCGCAGCAGCAACCGCACGGCAGCGAGCGTCCCGACGGGAGCCAGCAGTGAACCGCACCACCCTGTCCCTGATCGCCGGCGGCACCGCCCTCGCCGCCGTCACCGGGTTCGCGGCGCTCACCACGCCGGACGCGTCCGGCGCGAACACCGCCAAGGCGGCCGCCGAGCTGCCCGTGGAGCGCACGAGCCTGCTGTGCCCGGCGCCGAGCACCTCGGACCTCGCCGAGACGACGTACACCTCGTTCACCCCCGTCATCAAGGGGGCGGGGAGCGACGGGAAGGCGGAACTGCAGTCCGCGGCGCAGGAGTCGGGCCACACGGCGGGCGGCAAGGACAAGAAGACCGACGACGCGGGCAGGGCGGGGAAGACCGGGAAGGCCGACAAGCCGGTCCTGGAGGCCAAGGAGCCGGGCACGCCGGTCACCGGCGACGCGTCGGGGGCCGACTCGCCGGCGCTGATCGGGACCGCCGATGGGAAGTTCGCGCCCGGCTGGACCGTGCAGGAGACCACGGAGGTCGCCGCGGGCACGGGGCGTGGTCTGCAGGGGGTCAACTGCACCGCGCCCGACACCGAGTTCTGGTTCCCGGGCGCCAGCATGGCCGCCGACCGCACGGACTACGTTCATCTGACCAACCCCGACGACTCCGCCGCCGTCGTGGACATCGAGCTGTACGGCAAGGACGGTGCGCTCGAGACCACGGTGGGGGAGGGGATCACGGTTCAGCCGCACTCCGGTGAGCCGGTCCTGCTGTCCACGCTGACCAGCGAGAAGCAGGACAACGTGACCGTGCACGTGAGTGTGCGCAGTGGTCGCGTGGGTGCGTCGGTGCAGGCGCTGGACGACAAGCTCGGCGGGGACTGGCTGGCCGCGTCCGCCGATCCCGCGGGGAGCCTGGTGCTGCCCGGCATCCCGAAGGACGCCACCTCTGTGCGGCTGGTCGCCTTCACACCGGGGGACGCCGACGCGGACCTGAAGGTGCGCCTCGCCTCGCCGTCCGGCCCGATCACGCCCGCCGGGAACGAGACGCTGCACGTCAAGGCGGGCATGACGAGCGCGGTGGATCTCGGTGACATCATGCGGGGCGAGACCGGGTCGCTGGTCCTGACGCCCACGGATCGGTCCGTGCCGGTCGTCGCGGCGCTGCGGGTGGTGCGCGGGAAGGGGGCCAAGCAGGAGACGGCCTTCATACCGGCGAGCCGGCCGGTCGGCACGCGCGCGACGGCGGTGGACAACCGGGCGAAGGGCACGACGCTGTCCGTGACGGCACCGTTCCGCACAGCGGAGATCAAGGTGACCGCGTCGGCGGGAAGCGACGGCGGTACTGCGGCGACGAAGACGTACACGATCAAGTCCGGCACCACGCAGGACGTGGAGGTGCCGGTGCCGAGCGGCCTGAAGGGCACCTACGCGCTGACGGTGGAGTCGGTGTCGGGCGGCCCGGTGTACGCGTCCCGCACGCTGGCCGCCACGACGGAAGGCGTCTCCGGCTTCACCGTGCAGACGCTCCCGGACGACCGGGGGATGGTGGCTGTGCCGGAGGCGGACGAGGACTTGTCGGTCCTGCAGAAGTAGGCGGCAGCCCCCGCGGGCCCGATGCCGGTCAGTCCTCCCCGTAGCGGGGATCCACCGTCTCCGGTGTCAGCCCCAGCAGCTCCGCCACTTGTTCCACGACCACCTCGTGGACCAGGGCAGCCCGCTCGTCACGCCCCTTCGTGCGGATCTCCACCGGCCGTCGATAGATGACCACCCGTCCCGGCCGCCCCTCGCGGGCGGGAATCGTGCCGCCGAGGGGGACCGCCTCGTCGTTCCAGGTGCGGCCGTCCAGGCGGGGGACCTCCAGGACCAGGAAATCGATGTCGGCCAGCTGCGGCCAGCGGCGTTCGAGGCGTTCCACGGAGTCCTGCACCAGGTCGGCGAAGGCATCGGCACGGCTCGCGGCGAGCGGGACCTGGGGTGGTGCGATAGGGCCGCGCATGCCCCGCCCGTGACGATCACGGCGGCGGGGCCCGGGGCCGGCGGCACGGGGCGGTACAGGGGTGTCCATCACTGCTGAAGCGTAGTCCTCGTGGCCGGTGCGTGTCCGATCCGCATGTCGTGGCAGGGGTGGCGTTCAGCCGCTCGTACGGCATGTCGGCAGATGACCATTCCAGCCAAGGTTGGGCTCGTTTCCGTATCTCTCCCAGACCGTCGATGGCGAGGTAATTGACGGGGTTTGTGGTGAGTGGTGACCGACCCGCGAGGCGTTCCGGATCTCGGAGGCAGGCTTCCGTGCAGGTCAGCGAGTTGGGACAGAAGGGGTGTGTGGGGTGTTTCACAGCACGACACGGTGGAGTGACCTGGGGGAGAGTCGTCGCGGCCCGCTCAAGAGTGCGGTACCGTCCAACGTCGTGAGCCCTGTACGTCGCTGTTCGCGCACCGCTTGCGGCCGCCCCGCCGTCGCGACGCTGACGTACGTCTACGCCGACTCGACCGCGGTCCTCGGCCCGCTCGCCACCTACGCCGAACCCCACTGTTACGACCTGTGCGCCGAGCACTCCGAGCGCCTCACCGCCCCTCGCGGGTGGGAGGTCGTGCGGCTGCTGGACGGCTCGGCTCCGGCCCGTCCCAGCGGGGATGACCTGGAAGCGCTTGCCAACGCCGTGCGCGAGGCGGCACGTCCGCAGGAGCGGGCGGCGCAGGCCGGCGGGGGCGGGGGGCGCGGGGCCGACCCGATGGAGGTCGCGCGCCGGGGGCACCTGCGGGTGCTGCGGTCGCCCGACAACTGACGGCCGGTTTCTCCCTTCTTCGCCGCCTTCTCCCCTCTGTCCTCCCTCTGTTCCGCGCGTCGTCTCGCGTGTTCGTTTCGTTGAGCGATGCACGAGCATTGACGTGCGGTTGTCGCGGACACGACCATTCCGTATACCGGAACGAGAAATCGCTTTCCGCATGGCGGAATCCGGGGAGGCGCCCGTGTACGTCCAGGAACTGGAACCCGTCGCAGGCTCACTGGGCCTGTCCGCCTTGGTGGCGGCGCTGCCGCTCGTGATCGTCCTGGCCCTGCTGGGCGGCGTCCGGATGAAAGCGCACCTGGCGGGGCTCACGGGGCTTCTGGCGGCCGTTCTGGTCGCCTGGCTCGCGTACGGCATGCCGCTCGGTCAGACGCTCTCCAGCGCCGCCCAGGGAGCCGTCTTCGGGCTCTTCCCCATCCTGTGGATCGTCGTCAACGCCCTGTGGGTGTACCGGATGACCGTCCACACCCGGCATTTCGACATCCTGCGCAGGTCGTTCGGGCGGCTCTCCGACGATCCGCGCATCCAGGCGCTCGTCGTCGCCTTCTGCTTCGGGGCCCTGCTGGAAGCGCTCGCCGGGTTCGGGGCGCCCGTCGCGATCTGTTCGGTCATGCTCGTCGCGCTGGGCTTCGAACCGGTGCGGGCGGCAGTCGTCGCGCTGGTCGCCAACACCGCTCCGGTGGCCTTCGGCGCGATGGGCACGCCGGTGGTGACACTGGCCCAGGTCACCGGACTTCCCCTGGACGACGTGGCTTCCGTGGTGGGGCGCCAGACGCCCTTGCTGGCCCTGATCGTGCCGCTCGTGCTGGTCGGGCTCGTGGACGGACGGCGAGGGCTGCGGGAGACCTGGGTGCCGGCGGTCGTCTGCGGAATCGCCTTCGCCGTAGCCCAGTTCGCCGCCTCCAACTACGTCTCCGCGCAACTCGCCGACATCGGCGCCGCCTTGGCCGGGGCGGGCGCACTCGTCGCCGTACCGCACGCGCGTGTGCCCGCCACCGAGGCCGTACGCGCGTCCGTGCTGACCGGCACGCGCAGTGAGGAGTTGGACGAGGACGACCCGCGACGGGAAGTCGTGCGGGCCTACGCGCCTTACGCGCTGATCGTCGTGATCTTCTCCATCGCGCAGATCCCGGCGGTCAAGGACTGGCTGGCCAAGGCGACCCAGACGTACGACTGGCCCTTCCTCGACGTCGTGAACCCGGACGGGGACCCGGTCGGCGGCAATGTCTTCAGCTGGCCGATCGTCTCCACCGGCGGCACCCTCGTGCTGATCGCCGGATTGTGCACGGCCGTCGTGCTCGGCGTGCACGCGCGCGTGGCCGTCAGGGAGTGGGCCGCGACCGTGTACGAGCTGAGGTTCGCCATCCTGACCGTGACGTCCGTGCTGGCACTCGCGTACGTCATGAACCTCTCCGGACAGGCGGCCACCATCGGCTACTTCGTGGCCGCGGCCGGCGCCGGACTCGCCTTCCTGTCGCCGGTGCTGGGCTGGTTCGGTGTGGCCGTGTCCGGGTCGGACACCTCGGCCAACGCGCTGTTCGGCGCGTTGCAGGTGACGGCGGCCCGCGAGTCGGGGCTGTCGCCGGAACTCCTGGCCGCCGCCAACAGTTCAGGTGGTGTGCTCGGCAAGATGATCTCGCCGCAGAACCTCACCATCGCGTGCGCGGCCGTGGGGCTCGCGGGCCGGGAGGGGGACCTGCTGCGGCGGGTCCTGCCGTGGAGTCTGGGCCTGCTGCTGGTGATGTGCCTGATCGTGGTCGGCCAGAGTTCCCCTGTGCTGGGCTGGATGCTGCCCTGACCTCCGGGCTGACCTGAGGTTACGGCTCGGAGTCCGCTTTGTGGCCGCACAGCCCGCTGTCAGTGGGGGCGGGTAGTTTGGGGTGACCGACAGGACTTTCAGAAGGGTTGGCCGTGGCCACTGATCTGTCACAGCTCGTGAAGGCGTACGACGTGCGCGGAGTCGTCCCGGACCAGTGGGACGAGTCACTGGCCGAGCTCTTCGGGGCCGCCTTCGTCGAGGTGACAGGCGCGAGCGCGATCGTCATCGGTCACGACATGCGCCCCTCGTCGCCCGGCCTGTCCCGCGCCTTCGCGCGCGGCGCCGCGGCCCAGGGCGTCGACGTCACCGAGATCGGCCTGTGCTCCACCGACCAGCTGTACTACGCCTCGGGCGCGCTGGACCTGCCGGGCGCGATGTTCACGGCCTCCCACAACCCGGCCCAGTACAACGGCATCAAGATGTGCCGCGCGGGCGCGGCCCCGGTCGGCCAGGACACCGGCCTCGCGCAGATCCGAGAACTGGTCGAGGGCTGGACCGATTCGGGAGCCCCGGCACCGGCCGCGCGGACGGGAACGATCACCCGGCGGGACACGTTGGAGGACTACGCGGCCCACCTCCGCTCCCTCGTCGACCTGACCTCCGTCCGCCCCCTGAAGGTGGTCGTCGACGCGGGCAACGGCATGGGCGGCCACACCGTCCCCACGGTCTTCGCCGGCCTGCCCCTCACGCTCGTCCCGATGTACTTCGAGCTGGACGGCACGTTCCCGAACCACGAGGCGAACCCGCTGGACCCGGCGAACATCGTCGACCTCCAGAAGCGGGTCCGTGAGGAGTCCGCTGACCTCGGCATCGCCTTCGACGGCGACGCCGACCGCTGCTTCGTCGTCGACGAGAACGGCAACCCCGTCTCACCGTCCGCCATCACCGCCCTGGTGGCCTCACGCGAACTCGCCAAGCACGGCGGCAAGGGCACGATCATCCACAACCTGATCACCTCCTGGTCGGTCCCGGAGGTCGTCAAGGAGAACGGCGGCACCCCGGTCCGCACCCGCGTCGGCCACTCCTTCATCAAGGCCGAAATGGCGAAGTCCGGCGCCATCTTCGGCGGCGAACACTCCGCCCACTACTACTTCAAGGACTTCTGGAACGCCGACACGGGCATGCTGGCCGCCCTCCACGTCCTCGCGGCCCTGGGCGGCCAGGACGGCCCCCTCTCCGGACTCGTGGCCCAGTACGACCGCTACGCCGGCTCCGGCGAGATCAACTCCACCGTCGCCGACCAGTCCGGCCGCCTCGCAGCCATCAAGGCCACGTACGAGGCCCAGGAGGGCGTGGAACTCGACGAACTCGACGGCCTGACCATCACGACCCCCGACTGGTGGTTCAACGTCCGCCCGTCCAACACGGAACCCCTCCTCCGCCTCAACGCGGAGGCCCGGGACGAGGCGACGATGGCGAAGGTACGGGACGAGGTGCTGGGAATCATCAGAGCCTGACGCCGCCGGTCCGGGCATGTCCAGCCCGTCCGGCGTTTGAGGACGAGGCCGAAGGCCGAAGCGGGGGGCCAGGGGGCGGGGGCGGCAGCCCCCTGGTGGGGTCGAAGGGGCGGAGCCCCTTCAAGGGATGGGACGGGTAGGGGCGGCGGGGGCGAAAACCCCGACGGCAACCACCACGCCGCCCAACCCCGGCACCCCGCCCCCACCGGCGGTACGCTGACCAGGCACATCCGCACACGCACGCACCGCCCACACCCGCCCCAGAAGGGACCCACCATGCCGCTGGAAGCCGGCCTCCTGGAGATCCTCGCCTGCCCGGCCTGCCACGCCCCCCTCAAGGAGCAGGACACCGAGCTGATCTGCACCGGCCAGGACTGTGGCCTGGCTTACCCCGTCCGCGACGGCATCCCCGTTCTGCTCGTCGACGAGGCCCGCCGCCCCGCGTAACGCGACACGACGGCCACCAGCGCAAAAGCACCGGTCGCCGGCCAGAAGCGAGTCGTTCCCGGCGTACAGACATCCGCCCCCGGCGTACGGACCCGACCACCGGCACGGAATCGACCGCCGAGCGACAGTGCGCCCCGGGCGGCAGACGACAGACGACGGGCGACCGTACAAGGACAAGCGCCGAGACGGATGCCCCGTACAGCCCCAAACGCCGCCCGCCGACCGGTACAAAGAAGAACAAAGACAACCCGCGACCGAGCAAAGCCCCCCGGCGCACAAACCCGCGCACGACCCCGCCCCCAAGACGACCCGGCGATCGGAGGCTGCCGCCCATGCTCGACGAATCGCTGCTGGACACGCCGGAGGCGCTCGCCGAAGCCGACCGCCGTGCCCTGCTGCGCGGCGCGGCCGAAGCAGGCGCCCGCGTCCGCACCGCCGCCCGGCACGCCGCCGAGGCCGGCGTCCACGACCTCAAACCCGACGGCCGCCCCCGCGCCATCATCCTCGCGGGCTCCGGCACCGCCGCCACCTGCGTAGCCGACCTCCTCGGCACTCTCGTCGGCGCCACCAGCCCCGTCACCCGACTGGCCCCGGCCGGCGTCGCCCCCGCCGCGGGCGCCCTGCGCTGGGAACTGCCCGGCTGGGCCGGCTCCGTCGACCTGCTGCTGATCACCACCCCCGACGGCACCGAGCCGGGCCTGTCCCTGCTCGCCGAGCAGGCCTACCGCCGGGGCTGCACGGTCGTCGCCGTGGCCCCGGCCCACTCCCCGCTCACCGAGGCGGTGCACAACAACCATGGCCTGTTCGTGCCGATGGCGACCGCGCCCTACGAGCAGGACGAGGCGATCGCCGCCTCCGCCCCCGGCGTGCTGTGGGCGCTGCTCACGCCGCTCCTCGCGCTCCTCGACCGCACCGGCATGCTCACCGCCCCGCCGGACGCCCTGGAGAAGGTCGCCGACCGCCTCGACCACATCGCCGAACGCTGCGGTCCCGCCATCGCGACCTACAGCAACCCCGCCAAGACCCTGGCCGCCGAACTCGCCGACGCGCTCCCGCTGATCTGGACCGAGGGCGTCTCCGCAGGCCCGGCAGGCCGCCGTTTCGCCGCCGCGCTCGCCGAACTCTCCGGCCACCCCGCTGTCGTCGCCGAGCTGCCCGAGGCGCTCGCCTCGCACAACGCCCTGCTCGCCGGCAAGCTCGCCGCGAGCGCCGATCCCGACGACTTCTTCCGCGACCGCGTGGAGGAGCCACCCGCGCTGCACGCGCGCGTGCTGCTGCTGCGCGACCGCCCGCTCAGCGGCCTCACCGCCGCGCCCGCCGCCCGCGACCTGGCCCTCAGCCACGACACACCGATCAGCGAGCTGGAACCGGAGCCCGGCGGCGAACTCGAGACCCTCGCGGAACTGATCGCCATCACGGATTTCGCCGCCATTTACCTGGCGCTCGCTTCGGGAGCCTGATCTGTCCCAGGGCGCCCTGGCAGCCGTACGGCAGAGGAACCGACGAGGAACCGAAGAGCAACCGACGAGGAACCGAGGAACCGGCAGCCGTACACCAGGCGAACCCGCGTCCCCCACGAAGAGAAGCCGTCGTACTCGACTCGCAGAGAGCAGGCAGACACCCGCATGGACCGCCTCGACAACACCGTCCGCCCCTACGCCTGGGGTTCCACCACCGCGATCCCGGAACTCCTCGGCGCCGAGCCGACCGGCGAACCGCAGGCGGAGATGTGGATGGGCGCGCACCCGGGGGCACCCTCGCGCACCGAGCGCGGCACGCTGGTCGAGGTCATCGAGGCAGACCCGGAACGCGAGCTGGGCGCCGCGGCCGTCGCGAAGTTCGGCCCCCGCCTGCCCTTCCTGCTCAAGATCCTCGCCGCCGGAGCCCCGCTCTCCCTCCAGGTGCACCCCAACCTGGAGCAGGCGAAGGAGGGTTACGAGGACGAAGAGCGCCGCCACATCCCCGTGGACGCCGGTCACCGCAACTACAAGGACGCCAACCACAAGCCCGAACTGATCTGCGCGCTCACCGAGTTCGACGGCCTGTGCGGCTTCCGCGACCCCCTCCAGGTCGCCGACCTGCTCGCCGGCCTGGGCGTCGACTCCCTGAAGCCGTACGTCGATCTGCTGCACGCCCACCCCGAGGACGCGGCCCTGCGCGAGGTGCTCACCGCGATCCTCACTGCCGACCCGGACGAGATGGCCCACACCGTCGCCGAGGCCGCCACCGCCTGCACACGCCTCGGCGGCGAGTACGCCCCGTACGCCGACATCGCCCACCACTACCCGGGTGATCCCGGCGTCATCGCCGCCATGCTCCTCAACCACGTCCGCCTGCAGCCCGGCGAGGCCCTGTTCCTCGGCGCAGGCATCCCGCACGCCTACCTCAACGGCCTCGGCGTCGAGATCATGGCCAACTCCGACAACGTCCTGCGCTGCGGCCTCACCCCCAAGCACGTCGACGTCCCCGAACTCCTGCGCATCGTCCGCTTCGAGCCGAGCGACCCGGGCGTGCTGCGCCCCGAGGCCGCCCCGGACGGCGAGGAGGTCTACGAGACCCCGATCGACGAGTTCCGGCTGTCCCGGTACGTCCTCCCGGAGGGCACCACCGCTCACGACCTCACGCGCGCGACCCCGCAGATCCTGCTCTGCACGGCGGGTTCCGTCCGCGCCGGAGAGCACGAGCTGACCCCGGGTCAGTCTGTCTTCGTACCGGCGGGAGAAAAGGCCGAAGTGTCCGGTGCCGGTACGGTCTTCCGGGCCACGGTCGTCGCCTGACCGAGGGCATCGGACGACCCGGCGCGCCGTTGTCGGACCGGGCTGCAACAATGGCCCACCGGCAAAGGACGGGCAAAGCCGATCGGGGGCCGCGCGCTCCCCTCGGTGACGCCCGGCCGGCGTACGTACGAAGGCCACGAAGGCTCCAATGCTCCGAAGGTGAAGGGACAACGCGACACATGAGCGCGTCAGGCGGAACCAAGGCGATCGTGGCGGCACTCGCCGCCAACCTCGCGATCGCGGCAGCGAAGTTCGTGGCGTTCGCGTTCAGCGGCTCGTCGTCGATGCTCGCCGAGGGCGTGCACTCGCTCGCCGACTCCGGCAACCAGGCCCTGCTGCTGGTCGGCGGCAAGAAGGCCAAACGCGAGGCGACCCCGCAGCACCCCTTCGGCTACGGCCGCGAGCGCTACATCTACGCCTTCCTCGTCTCGATCATCCTGTTCTCCGTCGGCGGCATGTTCGCCCTCTACGAGGGCTACGAGAAGATCAAGCACCCGCACGAGATCGAGCACTGGTACTGGCCGGTCGGCGTCCTCGTGTTCGCGATCATCGCCGAGACCTTCTCCTTCCGTACGGCCATCAAGGAGTCCAACGTCCTCCGGGGCAGGAAGTCCTGGAAGGAGTTCGTCCGCCACGCCAAGGCCCCCGAACTGCCCGTCGTCCTCCTGGAGGACCTCGGCGCGCTGGTCGGTCTGGTCCTCGCCCTGGGCGGTGTCAGCCTGGCCCTGCTCACCGGCGACGGCGTCTGGGACGGCATCGGCACCATCTGCATCGGCATCCTGCTCGTCCTGATCGCCGTCGTCCTGGCCATCGAGACCAAGTCGCTGCTGCTCGGTGAGTCCGCGGGCGTCGAGGACGTCCAGAAGATCGAGGCCGCGATCGTCGACGGCGACGTCGTCACCCGCATCATCCACATGCGCACGCTCCACCTCGGTCCCGAGGAGCTCCTGGTCGCCGCCAAGATCGCCGTCCAGCACGACGACACGGCCACCGAGATCGCCTCCGCCATCGACGCCGCCGAGGCCCGCATCCGCGAGGCCGTCCCGATCGCCCGCGTGATCTACCTCGAACCCGACATCTACAGCGAGGCCGAGGCGGCGAAGGGCGCCGACCGCGAGGCGGCGCCCGGCGGACCGGCCGCGCCGCACGGCACCGAGCACTGAGGTCCGTACGACCGTGACGGGGGCCCGCCGAACGACTCGGCGGGCCCCCGTCGCGTATCCCGGCCTCCGGTCCGATCACAAGTGCTCGGGCCACAACACCAGTTGCGCCGGCCGCTTCCGGACGTTCCGTGCCGCGAACCCGAACACGATTCCGACGAGCGCCAGCAGAAGCCCGAGCAGCGCGGCCCCGGCGAGCAGCAGCGGCATCACAGAGCTGTCGGTCACCCGGCCCACGACCGCCCCGACGGGCACCGTCCCGCCGTGATCATCGGCGAAGAAGCGCGAATCGCGTGAGTTCACGCGGTGGTCACCGAGCAGGAACAGCCGGCCCTCCGGCACAGCCACGTCGTACGGCCGATGCATCCCGTCGGCGACGCCGTCCTGCACATACGACTCGCTGAGCGGCTTCCCGTCGATGGTGATCCGCTCGCGCGCCGTGCCCGCGTTCTCGCAGCACACGACACGGTCGCCGCCGACGCCGATGACACGCTGCATGACGGTCACCCCGCCCGGGTAGCGCTCCGGCGCCGCGTACAGCACCACGTCACCCCGCCTCACCTCGTCCCCGTCGACGCGCTCGGCGACGATCCGGTCCCCGACGGCGTACGTCGGCGTCATGTTCTCGCTCGACACGGTCGACAGCACATAACCCGTCCGCAGCCACAGCACGGACGCGATCACGAGCACCAGCCCCAAGGGACCCACCAACCACGCCGTAACCGCGAGTCTTCGCGCCTGCCCCATTGCCACTCTCGCCACTCCCTCCCCACACGGAACATCCGCGGCGGCCGAGAGTAGCGGCCGTCTGTGAACCGTCCGTGCGTGCGGGCCCACGGCATGACGGCCGCGGGCCCGCACCGGCTACCGGATCTCGCTCAGCACACCCAGCACCGCCCGCTCGTCACCGGCCGCCAGCAGCCGCTCCCGGAACCCGGCGTCCATCAACTTCCGTGACAGCAGCGCCAGAATCCGCAGATGCTCATCGCCCGCGGCCGCCTCCGGTACGGCGATCATGAACACCAGCCTCGCCTGCGTACCGTCCGGTGAGCCCCACTCGACGCCCTCCGCGGACCGCGCGAAACCGACGATCGGCGCCGTCACCGCCTCCGTCTTGGCATGCGGAATCGCGATCTCCTCACCGAGCCCGGTCGTGCCCTGCGCCTCCCGCCGAAGCGCGGTCGCCACCAACTCGTCGACGTCCGCGACCTTGCCGGCACCTGCCAGCAGCCCCGCCATCTCGCGGATGGCGGACTCCTTGTCGGTGGCCTCGAGTTCGACCTTGACGGTCTGCTCGGTGAGATAGCCGGAGAGGACTTCGGCCGGGGCAGTCGCTGACTCGGGTACGACCCGCTGCGCCACGACACCACCAGCGTCCGGCGCTCCCACGGCGGCACCAGCACCCGGTGCTCCGACCCCCGCCCCGACCAGCACGGGCTCAAGCCCGACCGCCGCACCGGGAACCGCCTGCCCACGCCGCCTGCGCTCACCGAGGTCGACCAGGGCGACCGTCGTCAGCGCGGTGACGGCCGTGCCGATCAGCACGGCCACGAAGAACATCGGCACGCCGCTCACCGCGCCCAGCACCGCCACGATCGGCCCGCCGTGCGGCACCGCGTCCTCGACGCCGGCGACCCCGGCGATCGCACCGGCGACCGCGCCGCCGAGCATGTTGGCCGGGATGACCTGCGCGGGTCGCGCCGCGGCGAACGGGATCGCGCCCTCGGAGATGCCGAAGCAGCCCATGAACAGCGAGGCGAGTCCCGTCTCCCGCTCCTGCTCGGAGTAGAGCCGCTTGCGTATCAGCGTGGCGAGGCCCTGACCCAACGGCATGACGGGGATCGCCGCCGCGCACATGCCCATGACCGTCTGGTTGCCGGTCGCGATGAGCCCGGCGCCGAACAGGAACGCCGTCTTGTTGACCGGCCCGCCCATGTCGAACGCGATCATCAGCCCCAGAATCGCCCCGAGCAGGATCGCGCTCGTGCCGGTCATCCCGCTGAGCCAGGTGGTCAGGTGCTCGAACACCCACGAGATCGGCTTCCCGATGACGTAGATGAAGAACAGGCCGAGCGCCGTGGTCGCCACGATCGGGATCACGATGATCGGCATGATCGGCTGCGCGAACTTCGGGACCTTGATCTTCTTGATCCACAGCACCAGATACCCGGCGAGGAAGCCGGTCACGATCGCCCCGATGAACCCGGCGCCCGCCTCGGAGTCGTACAGCGAGCCGGTGTTGGCGATCCAGCCACCGATCATGCCCGGCACGAGCGCGGGTCGATCCCCGATGGCATACGCGATGTAACCGGACAGAATCGGCACCATCAGCGTGAAGCCGATCACGCCGATGTTGTTCACGTCCATCCAGAAGGAGTCCTTCGGGATGACCAGACCGCCCGACGGGTCGGTGTGCCCGCCGAGCGAGAGCGAGATCGCGATCAGCAGCCCGCCGACCACGACGAACGGGATCATGTAACTGACCCCGTTCATCAGCGCCTTGTACCCGACGCTCCGCTCCCTGCCGCCGCCGCCCGCGGGGGCGGTGGGGGCGCCCCCTTCCGTGTGCACGGGCGCCGACAGCACCTGCTCGATCAGCCGCTCGGGGCGGCGAATGCCCTCGGCCACCCCGACCGTCAGGACCCGCTTGCCCGCGAAACGGCTCAGGTCCACGTCCTTGTCCGCAGCGACGATGACGCCGTCCGCGTGCTTGACATCGTTGTCATCGAGAACGTTTTCAGCCCCGATGGATCCCTGCGTCTCCACCTTCATGTCGATACCGCGGCTCTCGGCGGCCTGCGCGAGCTTCTCAGCCGCCATGTACGTGTGGGCGATGCCGGTCGGGCACGCGGTCACCGCGAGCAACCTCAACCGCTTCTGCTCGCCACTGCCGCCGCCCGTGGGGGGAGGGCCGGCCGGACTCGTCACGTCGATCTCCTAACGCCTTTGTCACGCGGCGACGCCGTCCCGGACGCCCCGCGAGATCGATCAGTTGTTCAGAACTCCCGGGCATCCTGCACCACCTCGCCGCAGACTCAAAGGCGCGAATGCCCCGCATCCTCCCGCTCTGTCGCCTCCTGCGCGCCCTTCGTTGGTGTCCTGTTATCGCTCCCGCACAGCACTCCCGCACACCACCGTCACCACCTGCCGCTGCCCCGGGCGACCCCTCCGCCCTCCCCGCTCCGAACCCCGTGATGGCGCGAACTGTTCGCAGGCGGACTGGGGACGGCCCGGCCTCCCGGTGTAGCTTGGGACAGAGCCAGACGTCGCTGCTGATGGCGGTCGGGCGGTCCCGACGCGGACCGACCGAGGGAGAGAGGGCCTCCGACGGACTGTGCTGCGCGCACGCGGGCATGCCTGTGTCCTCTTCGGGCACCCCTGTGTCCGCCGCCGCGCAGACCAGCCGTACCCACCTCGCCCCGATCCCGAGGAGCAGCTCGTAATGACGACTGTCGACCACCGACAGGACTTCAAGGTCGCCGACCTCTCCCTGGCCGAGTTCGGCCGCAAGGAGATCACCCTCGCCGAGCATGAGATGCCCGGCCTGATGGCGATCCGCAAGGAGTACGCCGAGACGCAGCCGCTGGCCGGCGCCCGCGTCACCGGCTCCCTGCACATGACCGTGCAGACCGCCGTCCTCATCGAGACCCTGGCCGCGCTCGGCGCCCAGGTCCGCTGGGCGTCCTGCAACATCTTCTCCACCCAGGACCACGCCGCCGCCGCGATCGCCGTCGGCCCGAACGGCACGCCCGACAACCCGCAGGGCATCCCGGTCTTCGCCTGGAAGGGCGAGACCCTGGAGGAGTACTGGTGGTGCACGGAGCAGGCCCTGACCTGGCCGGACAGCCCCACCGGCGGCCCGAACATGATCCTCGACGACGGCGGTGACGCCACCCTCCTCGTCCACAAGGGCGTCGAGTACGAGAAGGACGGCAAGGTTCCGGACGTCGACACCGCCGAGTCCGACGAGCACCGCGTCATCCTCGAACTCCTGCACCGCACCATCACGGACGGCTCGCAGAAGTGGACCCAGCTGGCCTCCGAGATCCGCGGCGTGACCGAGGAGACCACGACCGGCGTCCACCGCCTGTACGAGATGCAGCGCGACGGCGTCCTCCTGTTCCCGGCGATCAACGTGAACGACGCCGTCACCAAGTCGAAGTTCGACAACAAGTACGGCTGCCGCCACTCCCTGATCGACGGCATCAACCGCGCCACCGACGTCCTGATCGGCGGCAAGACCGCGGTCGTCTGCGGCTACGGCGACGTGGGCAAGGGCTGCGCGGAGTCCCTGCGCGGACAGGGCGCCCGCGTGATCGTCACCGAGATCGACCCGATCTGCGCGCTCCAGGCGGCGATGGACGGCTACCAGGTCACGACCCTCGACGAGGTCATCGACAAGGCCGACATCTTCATCACCACGACCGGCAACAAGGACATCATCATGGCCTCGGACATGGCCAAGATGAAGCACCAGGCGATCGTCGGCAACATCGGCCACTTCGACAACGAGATCGACATGGCCGGCCTCGCCAAGGTCCCGGGCATCGTCAAGGACGAGGTCAAGCCGCAGGTCCACACCTGGACGTTCCCTGACGGCAAGGTGCTCATCGTCCTGTCCGAGGGCCGCCTGCTGAACCTGGGCAACGCCACCGGTCACCCGTCCTTCGTGATGTCCAACTCCTTCGCGGACCAGACCCTGGCCCAGATCGAGCTGTTCACCAAGCCGGACGCCTACCCGACCGGCGTCTACACGCTGCCCAAGCACCTGGACGAGAAGGTCGCGCGCCTCCACCTGGACTCGCTCGGCGTGAAGCTGACGAAGCTCCGCCCCGAGCAGGCCGCGTACATCGGCGTAGAGGTCGAGGGTCCGTTCAAGCCGGACCACTACCGCTACTGAGCCGAGTCGCTCCTCAGAGGCAGGCCCCCGCACCCCCGTGTCGGGGGCCTGCCCCTTTGGCCGTGCGGCCTCTTCAGTCCACGCGACCCAGGTGCCCCGTCCGGCCGGACAAGACCGTCAAGCCACCAAGAGTCACAAGAGCCATCAAGACCCAGGACCCCGATGCCCCGCGGCCGCTATTCGCTCCATGATCCGCACGATCACACCCCCCTCGCAGAAGAGCACTTCCACTGCGCCCCCGGCCCTTCCGGCTGGCGCTACGTCTCCCAGCTGACCACCCCTGCGGGCGATCACAGCGGCTCCGTCGACCTCACCCTGGACGAACTCGGCCGCCCCCTCCGGCTCGAACTCCACGCAGGTGGCTGGCAGGTACGCGGTGCCGCCCTCGACGGCGTCACCTGGGTCCGTACCGACCCCACCGGGGACCAGGCCACGGAAGGCAATGTGCGCGCCCATGCCTTCACCGGGACGTCCCCCGCGTTCCTCATCGCCACCACTCGTCTCCTGCGCCTCACCCCCTCCGATTCGGCAACCCGCGTCCGCCTCGTGGCGCTCACGGACCCGGTCCTGGCCCCGCGCACCGTGGACCAGTCCTGGGCCCTGGTGAACAGACAAACACACGCCACTGACAACGCCCCTCTGACCGTGGACGAATACCAGGTCACAGCCCTGGACACGGGCGAGCAGCACGCCGTACACATCGCGGGCGACGTGGTCCTCGCGGCCCCGGGCATCGAGCTGGAGGACCTGGACTCGCCGCCGTCGACGTTCGCTTGAGCGACTAGGCCGGTGGCGCAAAGCCGGTGGCGGGCCGGTCGTCCGATGCAGCGTCGTGGGGCGCCGGAGGCTGCCGTACGGCGTGGTGCGGTGATGCAGCGGCGGGCGGCGGCATGACGGGTGGGCCGTACGCGCCCGGTCCGCCGGCCGCGGCTTTGCCACTGCCCGCAGCACCTGCGCCGCCGGCCGTCCCGCCCGCAGCCGGTCCGCTGCCGAAGGCCCGCCGCGCCTCCCGCGTCTGCCGTTCCTGCAGAACCGCCGCCAGATACGCCGCCGGCGGCACACCCTGCGGCGCCGGAGAACCCGTACGCGCCGCGAGATCCGTCGCGAGGCGCTCCGCCATGCTCCAGCCGACCTGAGGGTCGAGTTGCTGCATCCGAGTCAGGTACTGGCGAATGGCGAGCCACAGGCCATCGGGAACCGCCGACAGATCAAGCCCCGTGAACCGCCCGGCCAACCACGGCGGAGGCGGGGGAACGAAGCCCGTCCGCGCGAGGGGCACTCGTTCCCGTACGACGAGCGTCCCGGCGAACACGTCACCGAGACGCCGCCCGCGCGCGGACACCAGCGAAGAGATGACAGCGACGACGCCCAGCGTCATCAGAATCTCGATCACGCCTATGAGGCCGCGCACCAGTGCGTGCCGGAACCGGATCGGTCCGCCGTCGTCACGCACCACCCGCAGCCCGCACGCAAGCTTCCCGAGAGAGCGCCCGTGACTCAGCGTCTCGACCGCGATCGGCCCGCCGACCAGCAGCAGAACGAACATCGCGATGGACAGGGCGGTCTGCGCCGCCTCGTCCAGAGAAGCGGTGGCCGCCACCACACCAATCGTGACGACGATGTAGGCGATCACGGCCACAGCCAGATCGAGCAGCACGGCCAGGGCCCTGCTGGGCAGCTTCGCGGGGCGCAACTCCAGCGCCACCGCCTCGCCCGTGACCAGCTCACTCACGCCGTCCGCCCTTCCCCTGACCTGCCTTTGGAATGGCCAGTCTGCCAAGCTGAGGGCGCATCGCGCCGCAGTACGACAAGCTGACGTCCACGATGAGTCGCCGACGAACAACGGGGGAGCAGGAAAGCAGATGGACCTCGACGTCTTCGTCACCGCCCACCGAGCCGAGTGGGACCGCCTCGACGCCCTCCTCGGACGCCAGCGCCGCCTCACCGGTGCCGAGGCCGACGAACTCGTCACCCTCTACCAGCGCACCGCCACCCACCTCTCCCTGATCCAGTCCAGCGCCCCCGACCCTCAGCTGACCGGTCGCCTCAGCCAACTGGTGGCACGCGCACGTAGTGCCGTCACAGGGACCCGACGCGCCTCCTGGCGCGATGTCACCCACTTCCTCACCCACGGATTCCCCGCCGCGGTCTACCGTTCGCGCCACTGGTGGGTCCCCACAGCACTCCTCTCCACCCTCGTTGCGGCCCTGCTGGGCTGGTGGATAGGCGCCCATCCCGAAGTACAGGCCACCATCGCGGCCCCCAGCGAACTGCGCGAGCTCACCCGCCCCGGCGGTCAGTACGAGACGTACTACTCCAGTCACCCTGCGGCGTCTTTCGCGGCCCAGGTCTGGACGAACAACGCCTGGGCCGCCGCCCTCTGTCTGATCCTCGGCGTCTTCCTGGGCCTCCCGGTGCTCTGGATCCTCTTCCAGAACATGCTCAACCTCGGCGTCGGCTTCGGCCTGATGTCCTCCGCAGGCCGCCTGGACACCTTCCTCGGCCTAGTCCTGCCGCACGGGCTCCTCGAACTGACCGCGGTCTTCGTCGCCGCCGGCACAGGCCTACGCCTCGGCTGGACCCTCGTCGACCCGGGCCCCCGCACCCGACGCGCCGCCCTCGCAGAAGAGGGCCGAGCCGCGATCGGCATGGCGATAGGCCTGGCCCTGGTCCTCTTCGTCTCCGGCGCCATCGAAGGCTTCGTCACCCCATCGGGCCTGCCCACCTGGGCACGCATCAGCATCGGCGTCGTCGCTGAACTGGCCTTCCTCGCGTATGTCTATGTCCTCGGCGGACGTGCCGCCCGCGCCGGGGAGACGGGCGACGTCGAGGCGGCCGAGCGCAGCGCCGCCGTTCCGACCGCGGCCTGATGTGCGGACACGCCTGTTCAACTGCTAGTCTCCTCTTCGCCCCACAGGAGCCGTTGACACGGAGCGTGTGGGGGAGGTAGATTCGAACAGTTGCCTGGAAGTGGATGTAGGTCCCACCGGGCAGAGTGAGCGTCTGTCTGCTTCAGCGGAACATCGATTCCCGAGAAGCCCCCGATCATTCGGAAATGAGCGGCTGGTCTGTCCGGCCCGGAACTTCTGATAAAGTCGGAAACGCCGGAAAGGGAAACGCGAAAGCGGAAACCTGGAAAGCGCCGAGGAAATCGGATCGAAAAAGATCTGATAGAGTCGGAAATGCAAGACCGAAGGGAAGCGCCCGGAGGAAAGCCCGAGAGGGTGAGTACAAGGGAAGCGTCCGTTCCTTGAGAACTCAACAGCGTGCCAAAAATCAACGCCAGATATGTTGATACCCCGTCTCCAGCATCTGCTGGGGCGAGGTTCCTTTGAAAAAACACAGCGAGGACGCTGTGAACGGCCGGGCTTATTCCGCCTGGCTGTTCCGCTCTCGTGGTGTTCATCCCGATTACGGGAAAACATTCACGGAGAGTTTGATCCTGGCTCAGGACGAACGCTGGCGGCGTGCTTAACACATGCAAGTCGAACGATGAACCACTTCGGTGGGGATTAGTGGCGAACGGGTGAGTAACACGTGGGCAATCTGCCCTTCACTCTGGGACAAGCCCTGGAAACGGGGTCTAATACCGGATATCACTCTCGCAGGCATCTGTGAGGGTCGAAAGCTCCGGCGGTGAAGGATGAGCCCGCGGCCTATCAGCTTGTTGGTGAGGTAATGGCTCACCAAGGCGACGACGGGTAGCCGGCCTGAGAGGGCGACCGGCCACACTGGGACTGAGACACGGCCCAGACTCCTACGGGAGGCAGCAGTGGGGAATATTGCACAATGGGCGAAAGCCTGATGCAGCGACGCCGCGTGAGGGATGACGGCCTTCGGGTTGTAAACCTCTTTCAGCAGGGAAGAAGCGAAAGTGACGGTACCTGCAGAAGAAGCGCCGGCTAACTACGTGCCAGCAGCCGCGGTAATACGTAGGGCGCAAGCGTTGTCCGGAATTATTGGGCGTAAAGAGCTCGTAGGCGGCTTGTCACGTCGGGTGTGAAAGCCCGGGGCTTAACCCCGGGTCTGCATTCGATACGGGCTAGCTAGAGTGTGGTAGGGGAGATCGGAATTCCTGGTGTAGCGGTGAAATGCGCAGATATCAGGAGGAACACCGGTGGCGAAGGCGGATCTCTGGGCCATTACTGACGCTGAGGAGCGAAAGCGTGGGGAGCGAACAGGATTAGATACCCTGGTAGTCCACGCCGTAAACGGTGGGAACTAGGTGTTGGCGACATTCCACGTCGTCGGTGCCGCAGCTAACGCATTAAGTTCCCCGCCTGGGGAGTACGGCCGCAAGGCTAAAACTCAAAGGAATTGACGGGGGCCCGCACAAGCAGCGGAGCATGTGGCTTAATTCGACGCAACGCGAAGAACCTTACCAAGGCTTGACATGCACCGGAAACGTCTGGAGACAGGCGCCCCCTTGTGGTCGGTGTACAGGTGGTGCATGGCTGTCGTCAGCTCGTGTCGTGAGATGTTGGGTTAAGTCCCGCAACGAGCGCAACCCTTGTCCTGTGTTGCCAGCATGCCCTTCGGGGTGATGGGGACTCACAGGAGACCGCCGGGGTCAACTCGGAGGAAGGTGGGGACGACGTCAAGTCATCATGCCCCTTATGTCTTGGGCTGCACACGTGCTACAATGGCCGGTACAATGAGCTGCGATACCGCGAGGTGGAGCGAATCTCAAAAAGCCGGTCTCAGTTCGGATTGGGGTCTGCAACTCGACCCCATGAAGTCGGAGTTGCTAGTAATCGCAGATCAGCATTGCTGCGGTGAATACGTTCCCGGGCCTTGTACACACCGCCCGTCACGTCACGAAAGTCGGTAACACCCGAAGCCGGTGGCCCAACCCCTTGTGGGAGGGAGCTGTCGAAGGTGGGACTGGCGATTGGGACGAAGTCGTAACAAGGTAGCCGTACCGGAAGGTGCGGCTGGATCACCTCCTTTCTAAGGAGCACTTCTAGGCTGCCTCGGCAGTCCAGAGGCCAGTACATCGGCGAATGTCTGATGCTGGTTGCTCATGGGTGGAACGTTGATTATTCG
This sequence comes from Streptomyces sp. V4I8, assembly GCF_041261225.1. GTDB lineage: Bacteria > Actinomycetota > Actinomycetes > Streptomycetales > Streptomycetaceae > Streptomyces. The sequence continues at coordinate 4,219,780 of NZ_JBGCCN010000001.1, read as the reverse complement.
GCACGGTTCAGTATGGATGAGAGCGTTAGTACTGCTTCGGCGTGGAACGCGAAGCTCATCAACTGATCGTGTCGGGCACGCTGTTGGGTGTCTGAAGTAACGGCCGTGAGGTTGTGCTTCGGAAGCCGGCCCCAGTGAACTCCGGTTTGTACCGGGGGTGATGGGTGGCTGGTCGTTGTTTGAGAACTGCACAGTGGACGCGAGCATCTGTGGCCAAGTTTTTAAGGGCGCACGGTGGATGCCTTGGCACCAGGAACCGATGAAGGACGTGGGAGGCCACGATAGTCCCCGGGGAGTCGTCAACCAGGCTTTGATCCGGGGGTTTCCGAATGGGGAAACCCGGCAGTCGTCATGGGCTGTCACCCATACCTGAACACATAGGGTATGTGGAGGGAACGCGGGGAAGTGAAACATCTCAGTACCCGCAGGAAGAGAAAACAACCGTGATTCCGGGAGTAGTGGCGAGCGAAACCGGATGAGGCTAAACCGTATACGTGTGAGACCCGGCAGGGGTTGCGTGTACGGGGTTGTGGGATCTCTCTTTCACAGTCTGCCGGCTGTGAGGCGAGTCAGAAACCGTTGATGTAGACGAAGGACATGCGAAAGGTCCGGCGTAGAGGGTAAGACCCCCGTAGTCGAAACGTCAGCGGCTCGTTTGAGAGACACCCAAGTAGCACGGGGCCCGAGAAATCCCGTGTGAATCTGGCGGGACCACCCGCTAAGCCTAAATATTCCCTGGTGACCGATAGCGGATAGTACCGTGAGGGAATGGTGAAAAGTACCCCGGGAGGGGAGTGAAATAGTACCTGAAACCGTGTGCCTACAAGCCGTGGGAGCGTCGGACATCAGCTTGCTGGTGTCTCGTGACTGCGTGCCTTTTGAAGAATGAGCCTGCGAGTTTGCGGTGTGTTGCGAGGTTAACCCGTGTGGGGAAGCCGTAGCGAAAGCGAGTCCGAATAGGGCGGTATAGTAGCGCGCTCAAGACCCGAAGCGGAGTGATCTAGCCATGGGCAGGTTGAAGCGGAGGTAAGACTTCGTGGAGGACCGAACCCACCAGGGTTGAAAACCTGGGGGATGACCTGTGGTTAGGGGTGAAAGGCCAATCAAACTCCGTGATAGCTGGTTCTCCCCGAAATGCATTTAGGTGCAGCGTCGTGTGTTTCTTGCCGGAGGTAGAGCACTGGATAGGCGATGGGCCCTACCGGGTTACTGACCTTAGCCAAACTCCGAATGCCGGTAAGTGAGAGCGCGGCAGTGAGACTGTGGGGGATAAGCTCCATGGTCGAGAGGGAAACAGCCCAGAGCATCGACTAAGGCCCCTAAGCGTACGCTAAGTGGGAAAGGATGTGGAGTCGCAGAGACAACCAGGAGGTTGGCTTAGAAGCAGCCACCCTTGAAAGAGTGCGTAATAGCTCACTGGTCTAGTGATTCCGCGCCGACAATGTAGCGGGGCTCAAGCGTACCGCCGAAGTCGTGTCATTGCAGCATATAGGGCCAACGCCTGCTGTGATGGGTAGGGGAGCGTCGTGTGCCGGGTGAAGCCGCGCCGGAAGGCAGTGGTGGACGGTTCACGAGTGAGAATGCAGGCATGAGTAGCGATTCACACGTGAGAAACGTGTGCGCCGATTGACTAAGGGTTCCTGGGTCAAGCTGATCTGCCCAGGGTAAGTCGGGACCTAAGGCGAGGCCGACAGGCGTAGTCGATGGATAACCGGTTGATATTCCGGTACCCGCTGTGAAGCGTCAAACATTGAACCAGGCGATGCTAAGTCCGTGAAGCCGCCCTGGAGCCTTCGGGCAAAGGGGAGTGGTGGAGCCGACGAACCAGACTTGCAGTAGGTGAGTGATGGGGTGACGCAGGAAGGTAGTCCATCCCGGGCGGTGGTTGTCCCGGGGTAAGGGTGTAGGACGTCAGGTAGGTAAATCCGCCTGGCACATAGTCTGAGACCTGATGCCGAGCCGATTGTGGTGAAGTGGATGATCCTATGCTGTCGAGAAAAGCCTCTAGCGAGTTTCATGGCGGCCCGTACCCTAAACCGACTCAGGTGGTCAGGTAGAGAATACCGAGGCGTTCGGGTGAACTATGGTTAAGGAACTCGGCAAAATGCCCCCGTAACTTCGGGAGAAGGGGGGCCACGTCTGGTGAGAGGACTTGCTCCTCGAGCTGGGGGTGGCCGCAGAGACCAGCGAGAAGCGACTGTTTACTAAAAACACAGGTCCGTGCGAAGCCGTAAGGCGATGTATACGGACTGACGCCTGCCCGGTGCTGGAACGTTAAGGGGACCGGTTAGTCACTCTTCGGGGTGGCGAAGCTGAGAACTTAAGCGCCAGTAAACGGCGGTGGTAACTATAACCATCCTAAGGTAGCGAAATTCCTTGTCGGGTAAGTTCCGACCTGCACGAATGGCGTAACGACTTCTCGACTGTCTCAACCATAGGCCCGGTGAAATTGCACTACGAGTAAAGATGCTCGTTTCGCGCAGCAGGACGGAAAGACCCCGGGACCTTTACTACAGTTTGATATTGGTGTTCGGTTCGGCTTGTGTAGGATAGGTGGGAGACTTTGAAGCGGGCACGCCAGTGTTCGTGGAGTCGTCGTTGAAATACCACTCTGGTCGTGCTGGATGTCTAACCTGGGTCCGTGATCCGGATCAGGGACAGTGTCTGATGGGTAGTTTAACTGGGGCGGTTGCCTCCTAAAGAGTAACGGAGGCGCCCAAAGGTTCCCTCAGCCTGGTTGGCAATCAGGTGTTGAGTGTAAGTGCACAAGGGAGCTTGACTGTGAGACCGACGGGTCGAGCAGGGACGAAAGTCGGGACTAGTGATCCGGCGGTGGCTTGTGGAAGCGCCGTCGCTCAACGGATAAAAGGTACCCCGGGGATAACAGGCTGATCTTCCCCAAGAGTCCATATCGACGGGATGGTTTGGCACCTCGATGTCGGCTCGTCGCATCCTGGGGCTGGAGTCGGTCCCAAGGGTTGGGCTGTTCGCCCATTAAAGCGGTACGCGAGCTGGGTTTAGAACGTCGTGAGACAGTTCGGTCCCTATCCGCTGTGCGCGTAGGAGTCTTGAGAAGGGCTGTCCCTAGTACGAGAGGACCGGGACGGACGAACCTCTGGTGTGCCAGTTGTTCTGCCAAGGGCATGGCTGGTTGGCTACGTTCGGGAGGGATAACCGCTGAAAGCATCTAAGCGGGAAGCCTGCTTCGAGATGAGGACTCCCACCCACTTGATGGGGTAAGGCTCCCAGTAGACGACTGGGTTGATAGGCCGGATCTGGAAGCACGGTAACGTGTGGAGGTGACCGGTACTAATAGGCCGAGGGCTTGTCCTCAGTTGCTCGCGTCCACTGTGTTGGTTCTGAAACCACGAACAGCCCCATGCCTGGTCACGGCGTGGTGCGGCTGACAGTTTCATAGTGTTTCGGTGGTTATAGCGTGAGGGAAACGCCCGGTTACATTCCGAACCCGGAAGCTAAGCCTTACAGCGCCGATGGTACTGCAGGGGGGACCCTGTGGGAGAGTAGGACGCCGCCGAACAAATTTTGAAGAAAGCCCCCGGCCGGGGATACCGGTCCGGGGGCTTTCTGCGTTTGTGCACCTTTTGATTTGGGGGGCCTCCGCACGAGAGCCCCCTTCGATTTCCCCCTTTACAGGCGTCCCGCCGTCTTGAGGGCCAGATACGCGTCTGCCAGGGCCGGCGCGAGTTCTTCCGGCGTCGCGTCGACGACCGTAACGCCATGGCGGCGGAGTTGATCTGCCGTACGGTGGCGCTCGGTTTGGGACTGGGTGGCGGCTGCGGCTTCGTACACGGCGTCCGTGTTTCCGCGTGCAGAGGCCATGCGGGCGATGTGGGGGTCCGCCACTGATGCCAGTAGGACGGTGTGGCGTTGCGTTAGCTGGGACAGGACCGGGAGCAGGCCCTCCTCGATGGGCGCCGCGTCGAGGGACGTGAGCAGCACGATCAGGGAGTGGCGGGGTGCCGTACGGAGAGCCGTTGCGGTGAGGCCTCGGGCGTCTGTTTCGATCAGCTCGGGCTCGAGGGTGGCCATCGCGTTGACCAGGGAGGGGAGGACGTCGCCTACTGTGCGGCCCTGGACGAGGGCGCGTACTCGGCGGTCGTAGGCAAGGAGCTCCACTCGGTCGCCGGCTCGGGCGGCGAGGGCGGCCAGGAGGAGGGCCGCGTCCATGGAGGCGTCCAGGCGTGGAGCGTCGCCGACGCGGCCTGCCGAGGTTCGGCCGGTGTCCAGGACGAGGAGGATGTGGCGGTCGCGTTCGGGGCGCCAGGTGCGTACGGCGACCGTGGACTGGCGGGCTGTGGCGCGCCAGTCGATGGAGCGGGTGTCGTCGCCGGGGACGTACTCGCGCAGGCTGTCGAATTCTGTGCCCTCGCCGCGAGTGAGGACGCTGGTGCGGCCGTCGAGTTCGCGCAGGCGGGCCAGTTTGGAGGGCAGGTGCTTGCGGCTGGTGAATGGGGGGAGGACTCGTACCGTCCAGGGGACCTTGTGGGTGCCTTGGCGGGAGAAGAGGCCCAGAGGGCCTGATGAGCGGATTGTCACGTGGTCGGCCTGGCGGTCGCCGCGGCGGGTGGGGCGTAGGCGGGTGGTGACGCGGCGGCGTTCGCCGGCGGGGACCGTTACACGGTGGCGGGAGGCTGCCACCTCTGTGCCGGGCTGCCAGCTGCTGGGGGGCCAGGCGTCGCGGAGGTGGGCGCGGAGCGGGCGGTTGGAGGGGTTGGTCACCGTGAGGGTGACGTCGGCTGTCTCGCCCAGGCGTACGGAGGTGTCGCCGGAGCGGGTCAGGCCCAGGCGTCGTACTGGTGCTGCCAGTGCGAAGTCGCAGGCGCAGGCCACCGCGAGGGGGGCGTTGACCGCGAGGATGCCCGTCCAGCTGGGGTCCCAGAGTCCTACGGGGAGGGAGCCCAGGGCCGCGAGGAGTGCGGCGCGTCCGGTGAGTGCCATCAGCGGGGGACGGGGACGTGGGCGAGGATCGCGTTGATCACGGAGTCGGCGGTGACGCCTTCCATCTCTGCCTCGGGGCGCAGTTGTACGCGGTGGCGGAGGGTGGGGAGGGCGAGGGCCTTCACGTCGTCGGGGATGACGTAGTCGCGGCCTGTCAGCCAGGCCCAGGCGCGGGCGGTGGCCAGGAGGGCCGTGGCACCGCGGGGCGAGACGCCCAAGGTGAGTGACGGCGATTCTCGGGTGGCTCGGCAGATGTCGACCACGTAGGCGGTGATCTCCGGGGAGACCGTCGTCTTGGCGACCGCCGCGCGGGCGGCCTCGAGGTCCGCGGGGCCCGCCACGGGGCGTACGCCGGCGGCGCGCAGGTCGCGTGGGTTGAAGCCCTCGGCGTGGCGGGTGAGGACGTCGATCTCGTCCTGGCGGGAGGGGAGCGGGATCGTGAGCTTGAGGAGGAAACGGTCCAGCTGGGCCTCGGGGAGGGGGTACGTGCCCTCGTATTCCACCGGGTTCTGGGTTGCCGCGACGAGGAACGGGTCGGGGAGCGGGCGGGGGGTGCCGTCGACCGTGACCTGGCGTTCCTCCATGGCTTCCAGGAGGGAGGACTGGGTCTTGGGCGGGGTTCGGTTGATCTCGTCGGCCAGGAGGAGGTTGGTGAAGACGGGGCCGGGCTGGAAGGAGAACTCGGCGGTGCGGGTGTCGTAGACGAGGGAGCCCGTCACGTCGCTCGGCATGAGGTCGGGGGTGAACTGGACGCGCTTGGTGTCGAGTTCGAGTGCGGATGCGAGAGCGCGGACGAGGAGTGTCTTGGCGACGCCGGGGACTCCTTCGAGGAGGACGTGTCCGCGGCAGAGGAGGGCGACGACGAGGCCGGTCACGGCGGGGTCCTGGCCGACCACGGCTTTGGCGATCTCGGCGCGCAGGGCTTCCAGGGAGGCACGGGCGGTGCCCGGGTCCCCGGTGTTCCCGGCGTTGTCAGTGGTCGGGTCCATCATGGACGGCGTACCTCTCTTTCGAGGGCGTCGAGTTGGTCGGCGAGGGCTATGAGCGCCGCGTCGTCGCTGGGCGGCGGGCCGAAGAGGAGGGTGTGCAGGCTCTGTCCGTCTCCGTGGTTGTGGAGGTGGGCGGACAGGGCGGGGAGCAGGGACTCGGGCGCGTGCGCCTGGGTGATGGGGACACCTACGAGGGGGGCGAGGCGCGTGCGGGTGGTGGAGCGAAGAGCGGCGGCCGCGCGGTCGCGGGCGTTGGATTTGCGGTAGAGGCGGGCGCGGCCTTCGACGGTTTCGGAGGCGCGGATCGCCACGGGGAGTTTTTCGGGCACCAGGGGGCCGAGTCGGCGTGCCCGCCAGAGGGCGGCCAGGGCTGCGGCGATGAAGAGCTGCAGTGTGCCCCAGAGCCAGCCCGAGGGGAGCAGGTCGAAGAAGCTGCGTTCGTCGTCCGGGTCGGCGGCCGACGTGTCGGAGAGCGAGGGGAGGTACCAGACCACATGGGGGCGGGAACCGAGGAGTTGGAGGGCGAGCGAGGCGTTGCCCTGCTCGTCGAGGCGGTCGTTGTAGAGGATGTCGGGCGAGCCGAGGACGACGGTGTCGCCGTTCCCGGTCGGGTCCGGGACGCGCAGCAGGGTGGCCAGGCGCTCGCTGGGGTAGCACTCGTCGGCGTCGAGGTGGGTGGTGGTGTAGCGGACGCCGCCCAGGTCGGCGGTGCCCGCGCGCTGGGCGGCGGGCAGGGCGCAGTCGGGGGCGAGCTCCGAGTCGAGGCTGGTGGCGGGGTCCGCGGTGACACCGGGGGCGAGTCGTTCGACCGACGAGCTGCCGGGGGCGACGAGGACGGTACGGCCGCCGGCGCCGGCGGTCGACGAGTGCAGCCAAGTCTGTTGACGGTGCGTCAGCAGATCGGGGGCGGCGACGAGGACGGTGGTGTCCGCGGAGGCCGCGGCGCGGGCGTCGTCCAGGGTGGTGACCACGCGCGTGTCGACGCCGCGGTCGGCGAGGAGTTCGGCGACCGCTCGGCTGCCTCTGTGGTCGGCGGAGCGTGGGTCGAGGACGCCGTGGTGGGCGTCGGAACGGATCGTGGCGATCACGACGGCTGCCACGAGCAGGAGGACGACGGCGGCTGCGATGCCTCGCGTGCGGGTCCAGACCTGGCGGGCGGTGGGCGAGGCCGAGGTGGACGGGGGCGTGGCCTCGGTGGTCATTCGGCGGCTCCCTGGCGGGCGTTGGGGGCCGTGATGGGGGCGCTGCTCGCGAGTTGTGGCTTGGTGCTCTCCAGGTCGCGGTCGAGTTCCGCGATGCGCTGGTACGCCTGCTGGGTCGCGGTCCTGCCGCCGTATGTCACGTCGTCGAAGTCCCGGGCCGAGGCGCGCAGCCGGTCCGTGTGGGCGGGCAGGGAGCGGCCTGCTTCGGCGGCGGCTTCGTCCGCGGTGCGGCCGGGGTGGATGTCGAGTAGTGCGCGTTCCTCCAGGGAGCGGACGATGGCGCGCATGCGTTCCTGGACTGCCTGGTTCCAGTGGCCTTGGGCGGCGTGCGCCTCGGCGGCGGCGCGGTGTTCGGCGGCGCTGCGGGGGCGGTCGTCGAACAGGGCGGCGGAGGAGGTGGGTTGGCGGCGCGGGGTGCCGAGGCGCCACCACAGGGCGCCGAGGACCGCGACGACGACCAGGATGACGACGACCAGGCCGAGCGGTCCTCCGGGTGTCACGGTCGAAGCGCTGCTGAACAGGTCCTCGACCCAGTCCCAGAAGGCGTCCAGGGCACGCTGGAACCAGCTGGGGTCGTTCTCGTGGTACATGCCCTTGGACAGCTCACGCTGGGCTGCTTCCCGCGCGGGATCACGCGGGATCGTCAGCGGTGGCTCGTCGTCCGAGCGCGCCAGTAGCGACAGTGTGGATGCGTCGGCGCGCAGCAAGGCGCGTGCGGCCGCGTCCGGCAGCGCTGACGCCGTCGTGAGAACTCCCCCCGTCAGGCTCACCGGTTCAGCTCCCCGGGGTGCCGGGGCCGTAGTTCTGGACGCCGGCTGCGCGGGCCAGTTCGAGGTCGAGGGCCTCGCGGCGGATGCGCTGGTCGATGTAGAGCAGGACGGTGACGCCGGCGGTGATCGGGAAGGTGATCATGGAGCCGATCACCGAGCCGACGCCGCTGATGATGAGGAATGTCCAGCCGAATTCGGTGGTGCCGTTGAGGAAGCTGGTGGCGCCGTCGCCGCTGACGGCGCCGGCGAGGAAGGTGAAGGGGATGACGACGATCGCCGCGATGACGTTCGCGATGATCGTGGCGAGCAACTGGATGCCGAAGACGCGCCACCAGGAGCCGCGGACCAGCTTCGCGGAGCGGCTCAGGGACTTCATGATGCCCTGCTTCTCCAGCATCAGCGCGGGCGAGGCGAGGGAGAAGCGGAACCACAGCCACAGCGCGACGATGCCGGCGCCGAGGATGCCCAGGACGGTGAGTCCCCCGCCCGCTCCGCCGGAGCCCGTGGCGGCGACGAGGATGCCGGGCACGGCACCCGCGATCACCAGGCCGAAGGTCATGAGCAGCAGCAGGAAGAGCAGGCCGAAGAGCTGCAGTACCTGGGGGCGGGCGTCTCGCCAGGCCTCGCCGGTGGTCACCGACTTGCCGAGTACCGCGCGGCTGGTGACCGTCGTCAGCAGGGCGGTCGCGATGATCGCCCCGATCACCGAGATCAGGAAGAGCACGCTGGAGCTGATCAGGGCGTCGCCCGTGGCGCGGGTCAGCTCGCTGAGGGTGGCGTCCGGGTCGTCGAGGGCCGCGGTGTTGAGGCGGTCGTTCAGGACGAAGCCCTGGACGAGGATGACGAGGATCTCCGTCACGATCGCGACGGTCAGGGAGATGCCCAGGACCGTGCGCCAGTAGGTGCGCATGGTGGAGACCGCGCCGTCGAGGATCTCGCCGACGCCAAGGGGGCGCAGCGGGATCACGCCGGGCTTGGCCGCGGGCGGTGGGCCGCCCCAGCCGCTTCCCCAGGGGCCGCCGCCCGGGGCGCCGTAGCCGGGGTGGCCGCCGCCGTATCCGCCGGGGCCGGCGGGTGGGTGAGCGCCCCAGCCCGGGCTGGGGGGCGGTGGGGGTGGCGGGGTCTGACCGGGCGCCTGGGGGCCTGTCGGGGCGGACCACTGGCCGGGGGGCGGCTGCTCCTTGGACCACTTCGGGTTGGAGTCCTGTGGGTCCGTTCCCGGCTGCTGCGCGGGGTCGGGGCGGTCTGCGGGCTCGGCAGGGCCGGACGCGCCGGGTTCCTGGCCGTCGGACGGGGCGGATCCGGGCGAGGCCCAGCCCGGAGTGTCTTTCATCGTCGCTCCTTCACGGTGCCCGTCCGCGGTCGCGGTGGCAGGTTGGCAGCCATCGTGCCATGGGGTGGGCCACGACGTATCGGCCGCGGTATGGGCTGCACACCTTCAATTGTCCGCCGTAGAACGGGCAGACTGACGGCATGGCTGATCAGTACGCGCAATTCGGCGAGGACGGCAGGCCCAAGGAGATTCCGGCGATTCGGTGGGAGGAACCACCCGAAGGTCCCGTACTGGTCCTTCTCGATCAGACGAGACTGCCGGCCGAGGAGGTCGAACTGGTCTGTACGGACGCGCCGGTGCTGGTGGAGGCGATCTGTTCGCTCGCCGTGCGCGGGGCGCCGTTGCTCGGGATCGCCGGGGCGTACGGCGTCGCGCTCGCCGCCGCGCGCGGGTTCGACGTGGAGGACGCCGCGGAAGCGCTGGCGGGTGCCCGGCCCACGGCGGTGAACCTTGCCGTCGGCGTGCGCAGGGCTCAGTCCGCGTATCGGGCCGAGCTCGCCAGGAGCGGGGACACGGAGCAGGCGGCCGCCGCCGCGCTGGGTGCGGCGCGGGCGCTGCACAAGGAGGACGCCGAGGCCAGCGCACGGATGGCCGAGCGAGGGCTGGCGCTGCTGGACGAACTGCTGCCCGGTGGCGGGCACCGCGTCCTCACGCACTGCAACACCGGGGCGCTGGTGTCGGGCGGTGAGGGCACGGCTTTCGCGGTGGCGCTCGCGGCGCACCGGGCCGGGCGGCTCAGGCGGCTGTGGGTGGACGAGACGCGGCCGTTGCTGCAAGGAGCTCGCCTCACGGCGTACGAGGCGGCGCGCAACGGCATGGCGTACACCCTGCTCACGGACAACGCGGCGGGCTCCTTGTTCGCCGCCGGTGAGGTGGACGCGGTGCTGATCGGGGCGGACCGCATCGCGGCCGACGGTTCGGTGGCGAACAAGGTGGGGAGCTATCCGCTCGCGGTTCTGGCGCGCTATCACCATGTGCCGTTCATCGTGGTCGCGCCGCTGACGACGGTGGATCTGGACACGGCGGACGGGACGTCCATCGAGGTCGAGCAGCGCCCGGGGTTCGAGGTGACCGAGATCGTGGCGCCTCAGGTGCCGGTGGCCGGAGGGGAGCCGGGGGGCGGGGTTCCGGTGGCGCCGCTGGGGACCCAGGCGTACAACCCGGCGTTCGACGTGACGCCGCCCGAGCTGGTGACGGCGATCGTCACCGAGGAGGGAGCCGTGTCGCCCGTGACGGCGGAGGCGTTGGCCGAGCTGTGTGCCGGGGCGAGGCGGGTCACGGAGACGTTCTGAGGCGGCCGCCGGAGCAGTGGACGCCGCCGTAGGGCGGGCAGAGTGGGGTGAACCCACTCAAAGGTCACACCCTGTGATGTGGCCGAGGGCAGACAGTGGCGACGGCGTACGGCTAAGGTCACTGGCCGGTGACCTACCTCACCTGAGCCTTCGCCACTGTTATGAGAATGGGATGATGTCGTTTATGAAGGGACGAGTCCTTGTCGTCGACGACGACACCGCACTGGCCGAGATGCTCGGCATCGTGCTGCGTGGTGAAGGTTTTGAGCCGTCTTTCGTAGCCGACGGCGACAAGGCGCTGGCCGCGTTCCGGGAGAGCAAGCCCGATCTGGTGCTACTCGACCTGATGCTGCCCGGCCGGGACGGCATCGAGGTGTGCCGCCTGATCAGGGCGGAGTCCGGTGTGCCGATCGTGATGCTGACGGCCAAGAGCGACACCGTCGATGTCGTCGTGGGCCTGGAGTCCGGTGCCGATGACTACATCGTGAAGCCGTTCAAGCCGAAGGAGCTTGTCGCCCGGATCCGGGCGCGGCTGCGGAGGTCGGAGGAGCCGGCGCCCGAGCAGCTCGCCATCGGTGACCTCGTCATCGACGTGGCCGGGCACTCGGTGAAGCGGGACGGGCAGTCGATCGCGCTGACGCCGCTGGAGTTCGACCTGCTGGTCGCGTTGGCCCGTAAGCCGTGGCAGGTGTTCACGCGCGAGGTGCTCCTCGAGCAGGTGTGGGGCTACCGGCACGCGGCCGACACCCGTCTGGTCAACGTGCATGTGCAGCGGCTGCGTTCCAAGGTCGAGAAGGACCCGGAGCGGCCGGAGATCGTGGTGACCGTGCGCGGCGTCGGTTACAAGGCAGGGCCGAGCTGACATGCCCGGGGACAGTGCCGCTGCGGCCCCCGGTCGGACCGGGGCCCGTCCGGAGCGGCCTGTCGGCCGGAAGAAGGCGGGCTCCCGCTGGGGGCGCTTCCTCGAGGGCGGGCTGCTGCAGGGAGGCGTCCAGGGCAGCCCGGTCCTTCGGCTCGTGCTGCGCTGGGTGCGCCGGCCGCTGCTGCCCGTCATGCGGCTGTGGCGGCGCAACATCCAGCTCAAGGTCGTCGCCACCACGCTGCTGATGTCGCTCGGTGTCGTCCTGCTGCTGGGCTTCGTCGTCATCGGGCAGGTGCGCAACGGCCTGCTGGACGCCAAGGTGAAGGCTTCACAGAGCCAGGCCACCGGCGGGTTCGCGGCGGCCAAGCAGAATTCCGACGAGGCTTCGGCCGGGTCCGCCGACGACGGTGGGACGGGGGGCGAGCGTGCCGAGCAGAACGTCATCCAGTGGATGAGCGACCTCGTCACCTCGCTCTCCAGCGGCGGGCAGGGCGCCTTCGAGGTGGTGACGCTCCCGGCCTCCGCGGGGGGTGACACCGGTGGGCGCGGCCCGCGTGCCTCCGGCGGTGTGAGCCCGACGGACAGCGTGCCCGAGGATCTGCGCGATCGGATCGACAGCAATACCGGGGCGTTCCAGAGCTACACCCGCATCGTCTACCACTCCTCCGCCAACAAGGAGTCCCAGCCGGCCCTTGTCATCGGCAAGCAGGTCAACGACCCCAACAACAACCCGTACCAGCTCTACTACCTCTTCCCGCTCACGCAGGAGGAGAAGTCGCTGAGCCTGGTCAAGGGCACGCTCGCCACCGCCGGGCTCTTCGTCGTCGTACTGCTCGGGGCCATCGCCTGGCTCGTGGTGCGCCAGGTCGTCACGCCCGTGCGGATGGCGGCCGGGATCGCCGAGCGGCTGTCGGCCGGGCGGCTGCAGGAACGGATGAAGGTCACCGGCGAGGACGACATCGCGCGGCTCGGCGAGGCCTTCAACAAGATGGCGCAGAACCTGCAGCTGAAGATCCAGCAGCTGGAGGACCTGTCGCGGATGCAGCGGCGGTTCGTGTCGGACGTGTCGCACGAGCTGCGGACGCCGCTGACGACCGTACGGATGGCCGCCGACGTCATCCATGAGGCGCGGGAGGACTTCGACCCGATCACCGCGCGGTCTGCGGAGCTGCTCGCGGACCAGCTGGACCGGTTCGAGTCGCTGCTCGCCGACCTGCTGGAGATCAGCCGTTTCGACGCGGGTGCGGCGGCGCTGGAGGCCGAGCCGATCGACCTCAGGGAGGTCGTGCGACGCGTCGTGAGCGGAGCCGAGCCGCTCGCCGAGCGCAAGGGCACCCACATACGCATCGTCGGCGACCAGCAGCCCATCGTGGCCGAGGCCGACGCCCGTCGCGTCGAGCGCTTGCTGCGCAACCTCGTCGTCAACGCCGTCGAGCACGGCGAGGGCAGGGACGTCGTCGTCAAGCTCGCCTCGGCGGGCGGGGCGGTCGCGGTCGCCGTGCGCGACTACGGCGTCGGGCTCAAGCCCGGGGAGGCGACCCGTGTCTTCAGCCGCTTCTGGCGGGCCGACCCGGCACGCGCGCGTACCACGGGCGGTACGGGGCTGGGGCTGTCCATCGCGCTGGAGGACGCGCGGCTGCACGGCGGCTGGCTGCAGGCGTGGGGCGAGCCGGGCGGCGGTTCGCAGTTCCGGCTGACGCTGCCGCGGACCGCGGACGAGCCGCTGCGGGGCTCGCCGATACCCCTGGAGCCCAAGGACTCGCGCCGCAATCGTGGACTTGATGACGCCGGTCTGCCGTGCGGGGGCGGTGAGAAGGCCGCGACGGTGCCGGCGCAGCCCACGGGCGACCAGGTGACTCCGAGGCCGGCGAGGGATCCGATCGCGTCGCGGCCGGGCGGCGCGGCGCCCAAGGCCGATCCGACGGCGCTGCCCGGCAACGGCGCGCGTGTGGTTCCCCGGCCCGCATCGGGTGCGCGGCGGCAGGAGGACATACCCGGTGAGCCCGGTGGACCCGGAAGCGGTGGGTCCGGTGCGGAAGAGCCGCCGATCGAGGAAGCCGGGCAGGACGGGGAGTCGAGCAAGCATGGGGAGGCATCGCGTGGGCGCTGACCGTGAGGGGCGCGCGCGGCGCACGCCGGGGCGCACGGTGGCGTACGCCGCCTGCGGCGCCGTACTGCTGGCGGGGTGCGCGTCGATGCCCGACAGCGGGGATCTGCGTGGCGTCGAGTCCACGCCGCGCCAGGACACCCAGGTGCGTGTCTTCGCCATGCCGCCCCGCGAGGACGCCTCGTCCTCGGAGATCGTTTCGGGCTTCCTGGAGGCGCTGACCAGCGACGATCCGGACTATGAGACGGCGCGCACGTACCTGACCGACGAGGTCGCGCGGAAGTGGCTGCCCCGGCAGTCCACGACCGTGCTCGCCGATGGACCGGGCGCCGATATCGAGCGCGTGGGAGGCCGGGAGGAGACCGACAGTCTGTCGTACACACTGACCGGTACCAAGGTCGCCACGGTCGACGCGCAGCAGTCGTACGCGCCCGCCAGTGGCGACTACAGCGAGCCGATGCACCTCACGCGGGACAAGAAGACCAAGCAGTGGCGCATCGACGTGCCGCCGCGCGGTGTCGTGATGGGCAAGTCGGACTTCCAGCGCAACTACATGTCCGTCGACAAGTACTACTTCGCCACGAACACCACGCTCGGGGACTCCCCGCACACGGCGGCCGTCGCCGATCCGGTGTTCGTGCGCAGGAACGTGGACCCCATGACGCAGATGGTGCGCTCCCTCCTCAAGGGGCCCACCAGCTGGCTCAACCCGGTGGCCAGGTCGAGCTTCCCCACCGGTACGGCGCTGAAGAACGACGACACCACGCTGACGCCCGACGACCGGAGCAGGCTCACCGTGCCGTTGAACGACAAAGCGGCCCGAGTCGGACTGAGCCAGTGCAACGAGATGGCGGCCCAGCTCCTGTTCACCCTGCAGAACATCACCCCCACGGTGGACGAGGTCCTGCTGGAGGCGGGCGGCAGGCAGCTGTGCGCGCTCACCGGGGAAGGGGCGGAGGCGGTGGCCGCGCGCGGGTCTGTGGAGCGCGCCGAGTACCTGTACTTCCTCGATGACAAGCACCGGCTCGTACGGCTGGCCGCCGCCGCAAGCGACACGAAACCCGATCCCGTGCCGGGCGCCCTGGGCGAAGGCGACACGCAGCTGAAGTCGGTGGCGGTGTCGCGCGACGAGGACATGGCTGCCGGGGTCGGCCTCGACGGGAAGAACCTGTACGTCGGAGCGCTGGTGTCCGACGGCCCGCTCGGCGGGCCGGAGCTGACCAGCGCGGGCCCGTCGGCGGAGGAGCGGCTCACGGCGCCCAGCTGGGACGCCCAGGGCGACCTCTGGGTGGCCGACCGTGATCCCGACAACCCCCGGTTGCTCCTGCTGAAGGAGGGCGTGGGTGATCCGCTGGTCGTGAAGACGCCGCCGGGGCTGGAGGGGCGCATCGAATCCGTCCGCGTGGCCGCCGACGGTGTGCGGATCGCGCTCGTGGTGAAGCAGGGCGACAAGTCGTCGCTGCTCATCGGGCGGATCGAACGCAGCGAGGACGGCAAGGAGGCGGAGCGTTCGGCCGTCTCGGTGCATGAACTGCGCTCCGCGACGCCCGAGTTGGAGGAGGTCACGGCCATGTCGTGGGCCGGTGACAGCCGGCTCGTCGTGGTCGGGCGTGAGCAGGGCGGTGTGCAGACGATGCGGTACGTGCAGGTCGACGGCTCCACACCGGAGGGGCCGGCGCCCGCGGCTCTCAGCGGCGTGAAGGAGATCACCGCGTCCGAGGACGCACGGCTGCCGCTTGTCGGCTACTCGGAGGACGGGATCGTGCGGCTGTCCTCCGGGGCGCAGTGGCAGAAGGTGGTGACGGACGGGACGGCGCCGGTTTATCCGGGGTGAGGGTGAGCCCTTGCCTGCCGTTGGGGTTCGGGACGGCGAGTGGGCGGTCGCTTCTGGCCGGGGTGTGACTCCGGGTGGGGGGGCGGCCGCCTTTTCGTGCGGCGGGATCCGGTGTGTCGGCCCGGCTGAGTCCGGCGCGTTGGCGGGTGGGGATCGGGCTCGGATCGGGCTCGGTTCCCGGGGTGGGAATGGGACTCGGTTCTGGGGTGGAATCGGACTTGGTCCGAGCTGGGAATCGGACTCGGTCCGAGGTGGACGTGGGGCCTGCGTGGGGCGGAAGTGGGGCCCGCATGGGGCGCCGGGGTTTTCCACAGGGAGTTATCCACAGGGGTGGTCGGTCGGCGCGGGCGTTGGCAGAGTGGTGGCCATGCGGGGGTGGTGGCAGGACCTCACCGACCTGGTGCTGCCGGCTGAGTGCGGAGGCTGCGGGATGCCTCGCACGGTGCTCTGCACGGAGTGCCGTGCCGTCCTGAGCGGGACCGTACCGAGCCGGGTGCGACCGGTGCCGGAGCCGCCCGGGCTGCCGGTCGTGCACGCGGCGGCTCGGTACGCGGACGAGGCGCGGGCCGTGCTGCTGTCCCACAAGGAACGCGGCGCACTGGCGCTCGCGCCGCCGCTCGGCGCGGCCCTGGCAGGGGCGGTACGGGCGGGGCTGCGGGAGGCCTGTGCGCACGGCAGCGGGGCGCCGGCACGGGCTGCGCCGTCCCGGGGGTCTCAGGTGCAGGCCGACGGGGCGGGGCGGTCCGGGGGCGCCGGTGCACCTGTGCTGCTGGTACCCGTTCCGTCCGGGCGTGGGGCGGTGCGGGCGCGGGGGCATGATCCGGCCCGGCGGATCGCGCTCGCGGCCGCGGGTGAGCTGCGGCGGGCCGGGACACCGGCGCGTGTCCTCGCCGTGCTTCGGCAGGGGCGCGGGGTGGCCGACCAGTCGGGGCTCAACTCCCGGCAGCGGCTGGACAATCTCGCGGGCGCGCTGACGGTGGTTCCCGGGGGAGTCCGGCTGTTGGCCGGTGGCGGTCCGGTCGTGCTCGTCGACGACCTCATGACGACGGGCGCTTCCCTGGCGGAGGCGGCGCGGGCCGTGCGGGCGGCCTTGACGGAGCAGGCGCGGGAAGCGAGCGGATACGGCAGAACGGCCGAGGAGGTGGACGCGTATGGAGGGGAGAGCGCGGAACCCGGTGGGTGCGGCGACGGCACAACACCTGTGTACCTGGCGGGAAGTCGGGAAAGGACAGGGGAACGGAGGGCCGGATCGACGGAGGGCGCTGTGCGGCGGGTGCGTGAGATGCCGGGAATCATGGGCGTCGGGCAGCCCCGTGACGTGATCTGCGCGGCCGTGGTCGCTGCGTCGCCGGATTCTTTCGAAATAAACCGGAACTGACTGAGAACTTGCATCGTTGCAGGTAACGAGAGGGCCAATTCACCTGAACGGAGGTACGCCGCAGTAGAGGGTGACGACATCCGTCCGGGCGAGATATGTTCGGTTGTGAGGGAAAGGCGCAGGCCATCCCTCTCATATCCGAATGCCGTGCCGTGGGTTTTGCGCAATCACCCGCGGCCATGGGGTGGAGATCTTGCCCATGGGGGAGGAGGAGGTGGAAGTCACCGAGTCCGAGGTTCCGGGTTCACCGGAGCCTGGTGCAAAAGGGAGATGTTCCGCCGATGGAGCGGAGCGATCCGGGAACGGAGTTCTGCGTGGACATCGTCGTCAAGGGCCGCAAGACCGAGGTGCCCGAGCGGTTCCGCAAGCACGTGGCCGAGAAGCTGAAGCTGGAGAAAATCCAGAGGCTCGATGCCAAGGTGATCAGCCTCGACGTCGAGGTGTCCAAGGAGCCCAACCCGCGACAGGCCGACCGCAGTGATCGAGTGGAGATCACGCTCCGCTCCCGCGGTCCGGTGATCCGGGCGGAGGCAGCGGCCAGCGATCCGTACGCGGCGCTCGACCTCGCGGCGGAGAAGCTGGATGCCCGGCTGCGCAAGCAGCACGACAAGCGTTTCTCGCGCCGAGGCGCACGCCGACTCACGGCGGCCGAGGTCCCCGACCACGTTCCGGGCGCGGCGACGCTCAACGGCAATGGCCATTCCTTCCAGGAAGAAGAGCCGGACGGAGTTCCCACCAAGAAGATCGGCTCGCTGGAAGTCAAGGGTGAAGGCCCCCTCATCGTGCGCGAGAAGACGCACGTCGCCTCCCCGATGACCCTCGACCAGGCCCTCTACGAGATGGAGCTGGTCGGACACGACTTCTACCTCTTCGTCGACTCCGAGACGAAGGAACCGAGTGTCGTCTACCGGCGGCACGCCTACGACTACGGCGTCATCCACCTCAACACGGACCCGATGGTCACCCAGGCGCAGCCGCCAGCGGCTGGTGGGACGCTGGGCGGCTGACCCGCCCGGCTGACAGCTGAGCCGGTGCCCCTGGAGCGCGGTGTGCGCCCCCAGGGGCACCGGTGTGCGACCACTTCGCGCCCCGCTGGTCACCGTAGTGTCGGTCGGGCATGAAATCATGGACGCACCGGCCCAACCGGTGGGCCGCTGCCTTGGGTTGGCGATGGCAAACGACCAGCCACAGCCTCAGGGGGAGGAACGATGGCGGACAGCTTCGGACCGATGCGGGACGAGGATGCCGACGGTGACGTCGTCGGCATGGGCCCGGACACGGGCTCTCCACGCAAGGAGCCGATCAGAGTCCTCGTCGTGGACGACCATGCCCTGTTCCGCCGTGGACTGGAGATCGTGCTCGCGGCCGAGGAGGACATCCAGGTCGTGGGGGAGGCGGGCGACGGCGCGGAAGCCGTCGACAAGGCCGCCGACCTGCTGCCGGACATCGTCCTGATGGACGTACGGATGCCCAAGCGCGGCGGGATCGAGGCCTGCACCTCCATCAAGGAGGTGGCCCCCAGCGCGAAGATCATCATGCTGACGATCAGCGACGAGGAGGCCGACCTCTACGACGCGATCAAGGCGGGCGCGACCGGTTATCTCCTCAAGGAGATCTCCACGGACGAGGTGGCCACCGCCATTCGTGCGGTGGCCGACGGGCAGTCGCAGATCAGCCCGTCCATGGCGTCGAAGCTGCTCACCGAGTTCAAGTCGATGATCCAGCGGACGGACGAGCGTCGGCTCGTGCCCGCGCCGCGGCTGACGGACCGCGAGCTGGAGGTCCTCAAGCTCGTCGCGACGGGGATGAACAACCGCGATATCGCCAAGGAGTTGTTCATCTCCGAGAACACCGTGAAGAACCATGTGCGCAACATCCTGGAGAAGCTGCAGCTGCACTCCAGGATGGAGGCCGTGGTGTACGCGATGCGGGAGAAGATCCTCGAGATCCGCTGAAGGGCCGCGACGGTTCCGGACGGACCTGCCGCGGGACCGTCCTGGACGGTGGACGGTCCTGGACGGTCCTGAGGGTCATGCCATGAGGCGACTGAGCTCCTTTGCGAGCGGTTCGCGCAGGTCGGGGGCGTCGACCCGGTCCACACGTACGCCCGTGCAGTCCACCCAGCTCGCCGCCTCCACCAGCGCCTGGGCCACTGCCGGGACCGCCTTGGCGCCGTCCAGGGTGACCTGCTTGGCGACCAGGGTGCGGCCCTCGCGAGCCGGGTCCACGCGGCCGACGAGACGGCCGCCGGCCAGGACCGGCATCGCGAAGTAGCCGTAGATCCGCTTCTGCTTGGGGACGTAGGCCTCCAGGCGGTGGGTGAAGCCGAAGATCCGCTCGGTGCGGGCCCGCTCCCAGATCAGGGAGTCGAACGGGGACAGCAGCGTCGTGCGGTGGCGGCCGCGCGGGGGTGCGTCGAGTGCCGCAGGGTCGGCCCAGGCCGGCTTGCCCCAGCCCTCGACCGTGACCGGGACCAGGCCGGAGTCGGCGATCACCGCGTCGACCTGTTCGCCCTTGAGGCGGTGGTAGTCGGCGATGTCCGCGCGCGTACCCACCCCGAGGGACTGGCCGGCCAGGCGGACCAGGCGGCGCAGGCACTCGGTGTCGTCCAGTTCGTCGTGCAGCAGTGTCTCCGGGATGGCGCGTTCGGCGAGGTCGTAGACGCGCTTCCAGCCGCGGCGCTCGACGCAGACCACCTCGCCGTACATCAGGGCGCGTTCGACGGCGACCTTCGCGCCCGACCAGTCCCACCACTCGCTGGTTCTCTTCGCGCCGCCAAGCTCCGTCGCGGTGAGGGGGCCCTCGGTGCGGAGCTGCTTGATCACCTGGGCGTAGGCGCCGTCGGGGAGTTCGTGGTTCCAGTGGGGGCGGTTGCGGTAGGCGCGGCGGCGGAAGGCGAAGTGGGGCCACTCCTCGATGGGGAGGATGCAGGCGGCGTGGGACCAGTACTCGAACGCGTGCGGGGGCGTCAGAGGTGTCCGGGGCGTCGGGGGTGCGGGTGCGTCCGTGGGTGCCTGGGGGGCTGTGGGTGCGGTGGATGCCGTGGTCCAGTAGGCGTTCTCGATCGTTTTGCGGCCGACCGCGCCCAGGCGGGCGTATGGGATGAGCTCGTGGGAGCGCGCCAGGACCGAGATGGTGTCGAGTTGGACCGCGCCGAGGTGACGGAGGATGCCGCGGACGCCGGATCTGCGGTCGGGGGTGCCGAGGAAGCCCTGTGCGCGGAGGGCGATTCGGCGGGCTTCGTCTGCCGTGAGATCGGTGGTGCGGCGCGGGGTCGTCATGGGGTCGGACGATAGGGGGTGGCACTGACAATGGGGAGTGAGCTGGGGGTTTGGGGGCGACGTAGGGTTCTCGCCCCCGCCGCCCCATGGACCCCCGCTTCGGCCTTCGGCCTCGTCCTCAAGCGCCGGACGGGCTGAAATGGGGCAGATACGGGGCCGTCGACGGCAGGCTCAGGTCTGAGGGGAGTAGGGAGCCGACCCAGCAGTCACGGCGTACGCCCTGGTGGACGATGGCGGAGCGGAGGGTGCCCTCGATGGTGAAGCCGGCGCGTTCCGCGACGGCGCGCGAGGGGCGGTTGCCGACTTCGGCGCGCCATTCCACGCGGTCGATCGACAGGTGGACGAAGGCCCAGCGGGAGGCGGTCAGGACGGCCTCGGTGACGTAGCCGTTGCCGCGGTGTTCCTTCGTGCCCCAGAAGCCGATCTCGGCGCCGCTCATGGAACGCATCGTGAGGCCGAGCATGCCCACCAGTTCCTCCCCTTCGGGGAGGAAGAGACCCCAGGTGAACATCGAACCGTTCGCCCAGCCCTCGGGGGCCAGTTGGTCCGTGAAACTCTGGGCGTGCTCGTACAGGTAGGGCGAGGGGATCGTCGTCCAGCGCTGGATGTCGGGGTCCTGGGCGGCCTCGTACACGGTGTGCGTGTCCTTCGGGCCGACCGTGCGCATGAGGAGGCGGCCGGTGGCGAGCGTGACGGGTTCCATCGGCCGATTCTGCTCGGGGGGCCGTCGGCAGCGCCATCCTTTATGCGGCGTGTGAGCGCGCGAACGCATTTCGCACAATTCGTGGACGGAACGCGGCACCATCCGCGACCCCCGGCCGTTGTCCTTTTGACGGAGATTTGAAGCAGCGGACGTCCGGCGTCCACGGCAGGCTCCCGGCGTGGCGGGGTCCTCGCATACGATGGCCGTTGCTCAGTCAAGTCAAATGGAAACCGACCGTCCCAGGCCCGACCGGCAAGGAGACCAACCCCCGTGTCCGTCCTCTCGAAGATCATGCGTGCAGGCGAAGGCAAGATCCTGCGCAAGCTGCACCGCATCGCGGACCAGGTCAACTCCATCGAAGAGGACTTCGTCGACCTCTCCGACGCCGAGCTGCGGTCCCTCACCGATGAGTACAAGCAGCGCTACGCAGACGGTGAGAGCCTGGACGACCTGCTGCCCGAGGCCTTCGCCACCGTTCGTGAGGCCGCCAAGCGCGTTCTCGGGCAGCGTCACTACGACGTCCAGATCATGGGTGGCGCGGCCCTCCACCTCGGTTACGTGGCTGAGATGAAGACCGGTGAGGGCAAGACCCTCGTCGGCACGCTGCCCGCGTATCTGAACGCGCTGTCCGGCAAGGGCGTGCACCTGATCACGGTCAACGACTACCTGGCCGAGCGCGACTCCGAGATGATGGGCCGCGTCCACAAGTTCCTGGGCCTGGAAGTCGGCTGCATCCTCGCCAACATGACGCCGGCCCAGCGTCGCGAGCAGTACGCGTGCGACATCACGTACGGCACGAACAACGAGTTCGGCTTCGACTACCTGCGCGACAACATGGCGTGGTCCAAGGACGAACTCGTCCAGCGCGGCCACAACTTCGCCATCGTCGACGAGGTCGACTCCATCCTCGTCGACGAGGCCCGTACGCCGCTGATCATCTCCGGCCCCGCCGACCAGGCCACCAAGTGGTACGGCGACTTCGCCAAGCTGGTCATCCGCCTGAAGAAGGGCGAGGCCGGCAACCCGCTCAAGGGCCTCGAGGAGACCGGCGACTACGACGTCGACGAGAAGAAGCGCACGGTCGCCATCCACGAGGCCGGTGTCGCCAAGGTCGAGGACTGGCTGGGCATCGACAACCTCTACGAGTCGGTGAACACGCCTCTGGTGGGCTACCTGAACAACGCCATCAAGGCGAAGGAGCTCTTCAAGAAGGACAAGGACTACGTCGTCATCGACGGCGAGGTCATGATCGTCGACGAGCACACCGGCCGTATCCTCGCCGGCCGCCGCTACAACGAGGGCATGCACCAGGCGATCGAGGCGAAGGAAGGGGTGGACATCAAGGACGAGAACCAGACCCTCGCCACGATCACCCTCCAGAACTTCTTCCGCCTCTACAAGCGCCACGACCACAACGAGAAGGAACAGCCCGGCCTCTGCGGCATGACCGGTACGGCGATGACCGAGGCCGCCGAGTTCCACCAGATCTACAAGCTCGGCGTGGTCCCGATCCCGACGAACCGGCCGATGGTCCGCAAGGACCAGTCGGACCTGATCTACCGCACCGAGGTCGCGAAGTTCGAGGCGGTCGTCGACGACATCGTCGAGAAGCACGAGAAGGGCCAGCCGATCCTCGTCGGTACGACGTCCGTCGAGAAGTCCGAGTACCTGTCGCAGCAGCTGTCCAAGCGAGGTGTCCAGCACGAGGTGCTGAACGCCAAGCAGCACGACCGTGAGGCGATCATCGTCGCCCAGGCCGGCCGCAAGGGCGCCGTCACCGTCGCCACCAACATGGCCGGCCGCGGTACCGACATCAAGCTCGGCGGCAACCCCGAGGACCTCGCCGAGGCGGAGCTGCGCCAGCGTGGCCTCGACCCCGAGGAGCACATCGAGGAGTGGGCCGCGGCCCTGCCCGCCGCCCTGGAGAAGGCCGAGCAGGCGGTCAAGGCGGAGTTCGAGGAGGTCAAGGACCTCGGCGGTCTCTACGTCCTCGGCACCGAGCGGCACGAGTCGCGCCGTATCGACAACCAGCTGCGCGGTCGTTCCGGCCGTCAGGGCGACCCGGGCGAGTCCCGCTTCTACCTGTCGCTGGGTGACGACCTGATGAGGCTCTTCAAGGCCCAGATGGTCGAGCGTGTGATGTCGATGGCGAACGTCCCGGACGACGTGCCGATCGAGAACAAGATGGTCACGCGCGCGATCGCGTCCGCCCAGTCGCAGGTCGAGCAGCAGAACTTCGAGACCCGTAAGAACGTCCTGAAGTACGACGAGGTCCTCAACCGCCAGCGTGAGGTCATCTACGGCGAGCGGCGTCGCGTCCTGGAGGGCGAGGACCTGCACGAGCAGGTGCAGCACTTCATGGACGACACCATCGACGCCTACGTGGGTGCGGAGACCGCCGAGGGCTTCCCGGAGGACTGGGACCTCGACCGGCTGTGGGGCGCGTTCAAGCAGCTCTACCCGGTGAAGGTGACCGTCGAAGAGTTGGAGGAGGCGGCCGGCGACCGGGCCGGGCTGACCGCCGAGTTCATCTCCGAGTCCATCAAGGACGACATCTACGAGCAGTACGCGGCGCGCGAGGCGCAGCTCGGCTCCGAGATCATGCGTGAGCTGGAGCGCCGGGTCGTGCTGTCGGTCCTGGACCGCAAGTGGCGCGAGCACCTCTACGAGATGGACTACCTCCAGGAGGGCATCGGCCTGCGCGCGATGGCGCAGAAGGACCCGCTGGTCGAGTACCAGCGCGAGGGCTTCGACATGTTCACCGCGATGATGGAGGGCATCAAGGAGGAGTCCGTCGGCTACCTGTTCAACCTGGAGGTCCAGGTCGAGCAGCAGGTCGAGGAGGTCCCGGTCGAGGACACCAAGCCGGTGGCCGACCTCGAGAAGAAGGACGCGGTGCCGGCGCAGGCGGGTGCGCGTCCAGAGATCCGCGCCAAGGGTCTCGAGGCCCCCCGCCGCCCGGACCGGCTGCACTACACCGCGCCCAAGGTGGACGGTGAGGGCGACATCGTCGAGGGCGACTTCACCAACGACGACGAGCCGGTGCGCTCCGAGGCCGACGGCCTCACGCGCGCGGAGCGGCGCAAGCAGGCGCGTGGCGGGCGACGCCGTAAGAAGTAGCGCCGGGCGCGAGAACGCCGCGAGCGGTAGCGCCGTCGGGAAGGCGAAGACGGTGACTGCGACTGTGATTGCGGCGCTGTAGCGGCTGGAAGGGCCGGGTCTCCAATGTGGGGGCCCGGCCCTTCGGTTTTGTTGCGGTCCCTGCCGGCGTTCTGGGGCCTTCTGGGGTCCGATGAGGGCCGCTGGGCCGGGGTGGGCGCCGCCGCCGCGGCTCGTCGTGGTCAGCTGTCGTCAGGCGTCGTCCGTGCCCGGCCTGCGCGGGCCGCCCAGTTCCACCGCCGTGCAGCGCCAGCGGAGGTCCCCGCCCTGTTCCAGGCGGAACGCCATGGCGCGCAGCTGGTCGCCGGCGCCGATGCGGGCGAAGGCCTCGATGGCGCCCGGGCGGGGCTCGAAGTAGCCGATGTCGCGGACGACGGGGCGGGTGCCCCGGGTGCGCAGGGGGCCGCGTTCCGCGAGCCAGGCGAGTTCGTCGTAGGCGCGGCCCGCGGTGTGGCGGAGCATCGAGTGGACGGGGCGCTGACCGCTCAGTACGAGGAGCAGGCGGTCGGCGAAGACATCGGTGGGACGGGGTTGGGGGGACGGTGGGCCCGCAGGGGGAAGTGGGTTCGACGGCAGGCGGCACGAGCGCGCGCGGCGGGGTGGGAGCCGTGGGTGGGCGGGTGTCTGCCGGGCCGGTGCGGGCGCGGGGTCCCGTCGTGCCCGATGAGCCGGGCGGGCGGCCGCCGGGAGGTGCCGTACGGGATGCGCCGCCGCTCGGCGCGCGGGGAGGGACGCCGCCGGGGCGGCGGGTGTCGCGGCGGCTCGGCGGGCGGGTGCCGGGGCGGTGCTGCGTCCTGGTCATGACCTTGTTCATGGGGTCCCCGTTCGAGGGGCCCGGTTGCTACCGGGCGGTAACTGCGAGGTTGGTGATCTTGTACGGGGTTCCGGGCGCCGGAAGCAAGGAAGCGGGGACCCCGGTCCGGCGGGCGGAATCTTCACTTATCTGGGTGATGGAAGCGTGCGGAAGGCCGTGGTGGCGGGTCTGCACCGGGTGAATTCCCGGACCGGAGTGGACGCCGGGAGAGGGAGTGCAGGGGACTCGAAAGGGGACGCCCGCACGTATCCTGAAAGCTCTCCGGGAGGCGCGGGACCCGATCGCCCTCCTCGGGTCCTTGCGGAGCCTTACGAGTACGAAAGCGGGCAGTCATGCGCGTCTACGTCCCCCTGACCCTCCCCGGTCTCGCCGAGGCGTACAAGGGGGGCGAGCTGGGGGCCGAACCGCTCGTCGCGTACGCCGTCACGCCCGCCTTGCGCGAGTGGTATCTCTCCGACGACATCGAGGAGTTGGAGTACGCGGCGCTGAACCGGGCCGCGCTGGCCTCGCTGCGGCTGCTGGCGGCGGACGCCGGGGCGCTGCGGCGTCGGGTCGTGGTCGCGGTCGACGTGCCCGACGGGGCGGCCGTCGCCGACCCGGACCGGGGGCTGGACCCGTCGGCGCTGGGCGAGGTGCGGATCGCCGGGGCCGTGGCGCTGGCCAAGGCGGCCTCGGTGCACGTGGACTCGGATGACGCGGAGGCGGATGTGGCGGCGGCCGCGGAGGCGCTGGCGGCGGCGGACGGCGGGGACGACGACGCGCAGTTCGTCGTGGACGGGGCCGAGGACCATGAGCTGCTCTGGTACGCCACGCAGGAGATCCCGAACCTGGTGGGGCTGGGGGACTGAGCCCGGGCCACCGGGGCCGGCGGGCCCACTGGAGGGCCGCTCCCGGCTGCTTCGCCGTCCTGCCGTTCTCTTGATTGTCAGTGGTGGCGGGTACGGTTTTCGACATGGGGAAGCAGGTAGGGGCGCACATCGTCTGGGACTGGAACGGGACCCTGTTCCACGACAATGACGCGATCATCGGGGCGACGAACGCGGCGTTCGGCGAGCTGGGACTCGCACCGATCACGTTGGAGCAGTACCGGTCGATGTACTGCGTGCCGGTGCCGAAGTTCTACGAGCGGTTGCTGGGGCGGCTGCCGACCGACGCCGAGTGGGAGGTCATGGACGAGACCTTCCACCGGTACTACACCGAGCACCGGGTGACATGCGGGCTCACCGAGGGTGCGTCGGAGCTGCTCGTGGAGTGGTCGGCGGCGGGGCGCAGCCAGTCGATCCTCAGCATGTACGTGCATGACGAACTCGTGCCGCTGGTGCGGGGGTTCGGGATCGCGGAGCACTTCATACGCGTCGACGGGCGGACCGGGCCGTCCGGGGGCAGCAAGGCCGAGCACATGGTGCGGCACATCAAGGCGCTCGCGCGCGTGGATCCCGCTCGCACGGTGGTGATCGGGGACGCCGCCGACGACGCGGTGGCGGCGCTGCACGTGGGGGCGCGGGCCGTGCTCTACACCGGAGGGTCGCACAGCCGGGCGAGCCTCGAGGGGGTGGGAGTGCCGGTGGTCGACACCCTGGGGGAGGCGGTCGCGGAGGCGGAGCGGCTGGCGGCGTAGCCGAGGGGCGGGCCAGGGCCGGGCACGAAGTGCGGTGCCCGGCGGCGGGGCCTGGGGGCCTGGCGGTGAGCCCTCGGTGCCGAGTGCCGGTGCGCGCGCAGGGTGGCGGGGCCGGCGTGGTCCGCGGCCACGTCGGCTGCCCGGTCACGGCATCCGGTCACGGCGTCCGGTCAGGTCGTCGGGTCAGGGCTTCCGGGCGGCCGGCGTCACTCCCTCACGTCACCGGTGCCTTCGCCCGCAGCACCGTCAGGAACTCGCGCATCCAGCTGGAGTGGTCCGGCCAGGCGCGGGAGGAGACCAGGGTGCCGTCGACCACCGCCTCGGCGTCCTGGAAGGTGGCGCCGGCCGCCTGCATGTCCAACTCCAGGGCGGGATACGCCGTGACGCGGCGGCCGCTGAGACTGTCGATCGCGGCGGTGAGCAGGGGGCCGTGGCAGATCTGGGCGACAGGCTTGTCGGCGTCGAAGAACGACTTGAGGATCTTGCGGAGTTCGGGGTCGTTGCGGAGGTACTCGGGGGCTCGGCCGCCGGGGATGACGACGGCGGCGTAGTCGCCCGGGTCGACCTCGGAGAAGGCGAGGTCCGCGGGCCAGGTGTAGCCGGGTTTCTCGGTGTAGGTGTCGAAGCCGGGTTCGAAGTCGTGGACGACGAACTGGAGCTTCTTGCGGGCGGGGGCCGCGATGTGGACTTCGTAGCCCTCTTCGCGGAGGCGCTGGTAGGGGTAGAGGACCTCCAGTGACTCTGCGGCGTCGCCGGTGACGATGAGGATCTTCGCTGTCATGTCGGGTGCGCTCCTCTTTTTGGCCGTGGTGTGCGTCTCCGTCGGGCCTTAGGGGCAACGTGCCTCGGGGGCGGGGTCTTGCCAAGGGGCTGGGCGGCATGAGGGCGCCGGGGGGGGGGGCGTGGGTTTCGGGGGCCGGTGTTTTGGCGGGCGCACGGCGTTGCGGCTGAGGCGGGGTGGGTCGCGCAGCCCGGCGCTCACGGGGTGCCGCCTCGGTGGGACGGGCGCCGCCCCAGCGGCACGACTGCCCCCAGCCACGCGCGCCACGGAGTCGTTCGCCGCTGCCGCTGCCGCGGCGAGGGTGGGCGATTCCCGGCGGCTTCGGTTCACCGCTGTTTTCGGACACGGGTTGCCTCCGGATGGCCTGCCTCCGGCTCGGTGTCCTGGCTCGGCCGCCGTCTCGGTCCCACACCCCAGCCTCCCCCTCCACACCCCACCCCGCCAGTTACGCCCTTCCCGCCCCCTTTGCCCCTGTGCAGAACGTCAAAGTTCCACCCCCGGTTTTGTACACATACGGCTCATGACGGGCCCCCTGTAAGGAGCGATAGCCTTAGTGGCGTGATCAGCGCGATAGCTCGCGGGGGCGATGTTGCCCCTGCCCTGCGCCCGGGGACCACGGACGACATCCGTGACCGGGCGGCGATCGCTGGTCTTCGCGGGCGGGAGGGGGGCGTAAGGGCCCCCGGGACGTCATACACACCCCGGGCCCGGACGTCGCAGAGAGCAGCGTCACACCCCTTGGGCAGCTCAAGATTGGCTCATATATCCCCGCTCATCTCACCTTGCGGCATAGCGTCGAAGCAGACCGGACACCCCGCGTCGCGGCGTTACACCGGAGGGGAAGAGACCGTAATTCCTTCTACGTCACGCAACGGCGCGCGACAGGAGCCAGAGGACAATGCAGACCAAGCTGGACGAAGCCAAGGCCGAGCTGCTCGAGAGGGCCGCCCGGGTAGCTGAGAACAGCCCGGTCGGGGGGCACCTACCGACTGGGACGACGGACGAGAGCAGCCCCGGCACCCCGGACCACGACACCGTGCTCTCGTTCCTCCAGCGCTACTACCTGCACACCGCCCCGGAGGACCTCGGCGACCGCGACCCGGTCGACATCTTCGGAGCCGCCTTCTCGCACTACCGGCTGGCCGAGAACCGCCCCCAGGGCACGGCCAACGTGCGGGTGCACACACCCACCGTGGAAGAGAACGGGTGGACCTGCAGCCACTCCGTCGTCGAGGTCGTCACCGACGACATGCCCTTCCTGGTCGACTCGGTGACCAACGAGCTGACGCGGCAGGGGCGCGGCATCCATGTCGTCATCCACCCGCAGGTCTTCGTCCGCCGCGACGTCACCGGCAAGCTCATCGAGGTGTTCAGCGCACCGCCCGCCGGTGAGCTGGCGCACGACACGCACACCGAGTCCTGGATCCACGTCGAGTTCGACCGGGAGACCGACCGCAGCGACCTGAAGCAGATCACCGCCGACCTGCTCCGCGTCCTGTCCGACGTCCGTGAGGCCGTCGAGGACTGGAGCAAGATGCGGGACGCGGCCCTGCGCATGGCCGACGAACTGCCCCAGGAGCCCACGTCCGACCTGCGTGAGCAGGAGGTCGAGGAGGCCCGCGAGCTGCTGCGCTGGCTGGCCGACGACCACTTCACCTTCCTCGGCTACCGCGAGTACGAGCTGCGCGAAGACGATTCGCTGGCCGCCGTGCCGGGCACCGGCCTCGGCATCCTGCGCGCCGACCCGCACCACGCCGAGGGCGACACCCATCCCGTCAGCCCGTCCTTCGAGCGGCTGCCCGCCGACGCCCGCGCCAAGGCCCGCGAGCACAAGCTCCTCATCCTCACCAAGGCCAACAGCCGGGCGACCGTGCACAGGCCGTCGTATCTCGACTACGTGGGTGTGAAGAAGTTCGACGAGAACGGCGAGGTCGTCGGCGAGCGCCGCTACCTGGGCCTGTTCTCCTCGGCCGCGTACACCGAGTCCGTCCGCCGGGTGCCCGTCATCCGGCGCAAGGTGGAGGAGGTGCTGGAGGTGGCCGGTTTCTCGCCCAACAGCCACGACGGGCGCGACCTGCTTCAGATCCTGGAGACCTACCCGCGCGACGAACTCTTCCAGACCCCCGTCCCCGAGCTCCAGCGCATCGCCACCTCCGTGCTCTACCTGCAGGAACGCCGTCGGCTGCGGCTCTACCTGCGGCAGGACGAGTACGGGCGCTACTACTCCGCCCTCGTCTACCTCCCCCGGGACCGCTACACCACCGGCGTACGGCTGCGGATCATCGACATCCTGAAGGAGGAGCTCGGCGGTACCAGCGTCGACTTCACCGCCTGGAACACCGAGTCGATCCTCTCCCGGCTGCACTTCGTCGTCCGGGTCCCGCAGGGCACCGAGCTGCCGCAGCTCAGCGACGCGGACAAGGAGCGCATCGAGGCGCGGCTCGTCGAGGCCGCCCGCTCCTGGGCCGACGGCTTCGCCGACGCGCTGAACGCCGAGCTCGGCGAGGAGCGCGCCGCCGAGCTGCTGCGCCGCTACTCCAACGCCTTCCCCGAGGGCTACAAGGCCGACCACACCCCGCGCTCCGCGGTCTCCGACCTCGTCCACATCGAACAGCTCACCGAGGACAACAACTTCTCGCTGAGCCTGTACGAGCCGGTCGGCGCCGCCCCCGAGGAGCGCCGGTTCAAGATCTACCGCAAGGGCGCGGCCGTCTCCCTGTCCGCCGTCCTGCCGGTCCTCAGCCGGCTCGGCGTCGAGGTCGTGGACGAGCGGCCGTACGAACTGCGCTGCTCCGACCGCAGCGTCGCGTGGATCTACGACTTCGGGCTGCGCATGCCCAAGACGGCGGGCGGCGCCGGGGACCACCTCGGCGACGACGCGCGCGAGCGGTTCTCGGAGGCCTTCGCCGCGACCTGGACCGGCCAGGCGGAGAACGACGGTTTCAACGCCCTCGTGCTGAGCGCCGGGCTGTCCTGGCGGCAGGCGATGGTGCTGCGGGCGTACGCGAAGTACCTGCGCCAGGCGGGCTCCACCTTCTCGCAGGACTACATGGAGGACACCCTCCGCAACAACGTCCACACCACCCGCCTCCTCGTCTCCCTGTTCGAGGCGCGGATGTCGCCGGACCGCCAGGCGGCCGGCCGCGAGATCGTGGACGCGCTGCTCGAAGAGGTCGACGCGGCGCTCGACCAGGTGGCGAGCCTCGACGAGGACCGGATCCTGCGGTCCTTCCTCACCGTCATCAAGGCGACGCTTCGCACGAACTTCTTCCAGGAGGCGGCGGGCGGCAAGCACCACGACTACGTCTCCATGAAGTTCGACCCGCAGGCCATCCCCGATCTGCCCGCGCCGCGCCCGGCGTACGAGATCTGGGTGTACTCGCCGCGCGTCGAGGGCGTGCACCTGCGCTTCGGCAAGGTCGCGCGAGGGGGCCTGCGCTGGTCCGACCGGCGTGAGGACTTCCGGACCGAGATCCTCGGCCTGGTCAAGGCGCAGATGGTGAAGAACACCGTCATCGTGCCGGTCGGCGCCAAGGGCGGCTTCGTCGCCAAGCATCTGCCCGACCCGTCCGTGGACCGGGACGCGTGGCTCGCCGAGGGTGTCGCGAGTTACAAGACCTTCATCTCGGCGCTGCTCGACATCACCGACAACATGGTCGCCGGTGAGGTCGTGCCCCCGGCGGACGTCGTCCGGCACGACGGGGAGGACACCTATCTCGTCGTCGCCGCCGACAAGGGCACCGCGACCTTCTCCGACATCGCCAACGGGGTCGCCGAGCAGTACAACTTCTGGCTCGGTGACGCCTTCGCCTCCGGCGGCTCGGCCGGCTACGACCACAAGGGCATGGGCATCACCGCCCGCGGCGCCTGGGAGTCCGTCAAGCGGCACTTCCGTGAGCTGGGCGTGGACACCCAGAGCGAGGACTTCACGGTCGTCGGCATCGGCGACATGTCCGGTGACGTGTTCGGCAACGGCATGCTCCTCAGCGAGCACATCCGCCTGGTCGCCGCCTTCGACCACCGGCACATCTTCATCGACCCGAAGCCCGACGCGGCCACCTCCTACGCCGAGCGCCGCCGCGTCTTCGAGCTGCCCCGCTCCAGCTGGGAGGACTACAACACCGACCTCATCTCGGCCGGTGGCGGCGTCTTCCCGCGCAGCGCCAAGGCGATCCCGGTCAACGCGCACATCCGCGAGGCCCTCGGCATCGAGGGCAAGGTCTCCAAGATGACGCCGGCCGAGCTGATGAAGGCGATCCTCAAGGCGCCGGTGGACCTGCTGTGGAACGGCGGCATCGGTACGTATGTGAAGGCCTCCACCGAGTCCCACGCGGACGTCGGTGACAAGGCCAACGACGCCATCCGTGTCGACGGCGCCGACCTGCGCGTCAGGGTCGTCGGCGAGGGCGGCAACCTCGGTCTGACCCAGCTCGGCCGGATCGAGTTCGCGCTGCACGGCGGCCGGATCAACACCGACGCCATCGACAACAGCGCGGGCGTGGACACCTCCGACCACGAGGTGAACATCAAGATCCTGCTCAACGGCCTGGTCTCCGAGGGCGACATGACGGTCAAGCAGCGCAACAAGCTGCTGGCCGAGATGACCGACGAGGTCGGCCGGCTGGTCCTGCGCAACAACTACGCGCAGAACACGGCGATCGCCAACGCCCTCGCCCAGTCCAACGCCATGCTCCACGCCCAGCAGCGCTTCATGAAGCACCTGGTCAGGGAGGGGCACCTGGACCGGGCGCTGGAGTTCCTGCCCACCGACCGCCAGATCCGCGAACGCCTCGGCGCCGACCACGGCCTGACCGGGTCGGAGACGGCCGTCCTGATGGCGTACACGAAGATCACGGTCGCCGAGGAGCTGCTGCACACCTCGCTGCCGGACGACCCGTACCTGAGCACCCTGCTGCACGCGTACTTCCCGACCGCGCTGCGCGAGCGGTTCCCGGAGCATCTCGTCAGTCACCCGCTGCGCCGTGAGATCACCACGACCGTGCTGGTCAACGACACGGTCAACACGGGCGGTACGACGTATCTGCACCGGCTGCGCGAGGAGACCGGTGCCTCGCTGGAGGAGATCGTCCGGGCGCAGACGGTGGCCCGCGCGATCTTCCGCTCGGCGGCCGTGTGGGACGCGGTCGAGGCGCTCGACAACAAGGTCGAGGCCGCCGTCCAGACGCGGATCCGGCTGCACTCGCGCCGTCTCGTCGAGCGCGGCACGCGCTGGCTGCTCAACAACCGGCCGCAGCCGCTGGAGCTCGCCGACACCATCGACTTCTTCGCCGACCGTGTCGAGCAGGTCTGGTCGCAGCTGCCGAAGCTGCTCAAGGGCGCGGACCTGGAGTGGTACCAGCAGATCTACGACGAGCTGACGGGCGTCGGCGTCCCGGCCGAACTGGCCACGCGGGTGGCCGGCTTCTCCTCCGCCTTCCCGACGCTGGACATCGTCTCGGTGGCCGACCGCGTGGGCAAGGACCCGATGGACGTCGCCGAGGTCTACTACGACCTCGCCGACCGCCTGCGGATCACCCAGCTCATGGACCGCATCATCGAGCTGCCCCGCGCGGACCGCTGGCAGTCCATGGCCCGCGCCTCCATCCGCGAGGACCTCTACGCCGCCCACGCGGCCCTGACCTCGGACGTCCTGGCGGCCGGCAACGGCACCGCGACGCCCGAGCAGCGCTTCAAGGCGTGGGAGCAGAAGAACGCGGCGATCCTCGGGCGGGCGCGGACGACACTGGAGGAGATCCAGGGGTCGGAGGCGTTCGACCTGGCCAACCTGTCGGTGGCGATGCGGACGATGCGGACGCTGCTGAGGTCGCACACGTAGGTCGTACGGTTCTCACCGGCCGAGCGAGCCGTACCGGCCGTACGTGCGTCAGGGCGCCCTGGACTGTGACAGTCCGGGGCGCTCGCACATTTGGGGCAAAACGGGAATTACAGTGCTCGCGTGAGCACGATGCGGGCCGCGCTGCGGAGAACGACAGCGCTGCGGAGACCGACGGTCGCTCCGCAGGCCGCCGCCGCACTGGTCGTCGTGCTGCTCCTGCTGGTGATCGTCCGGCTTCCCTGGGCCGGCGACCTCGGTATGCACGCGGCGACGGTCGAGCGTCTGCGGCACAGCCTGGTGGACCCCGGCAATCCCCTTGTTGACGCGGACACGCCGAGTCCGTACTACTCGCCGTGGACGCTGGTGCTCGGGTGCGTCGCCCGGGTGACGGGGTTCTCGGTCTTCGTCGTGCTGCGGATCGGTGCGGTCGTGGGACTCGGGCTGCTGGTCAGCGGGGTGTGGCGGTACGTGCGGACGCTGAGCGCGCAGCGGGCCGCGCCCGCGGTCGCCGTGCTGTGCCTGGTGTTTCTCTGGGGGACGTCGCTGTTCTCCTGGAGCGGGTTCCTCGGGCTGAACTCGCTGGCGTTGACCGTGTCGTATCCGAGTGTGTTCGCGCTGGGGCTGGCCTTTCACTTCTGGGCCTGGCTGGCGGGTGCGGTGCGTGCGGAGGCCGGGTGGGGGGTGTGGGCCGGGATCGGTGGGCTGTGGGCGGCGATTCTGCTGTGCCATCAGTTCTCGGGGGTGGTGGCCACGTTGGGGGCATTGGCCACGGTGGTCGCGGCGCGGGCCGGGGGAGGCGCGGTGTGGCTGCGGCCGGCGGCGGGAGCGCTGGTGGGGGTAGCGGTGCTGTGGGCGTGGCCGTACTACGACTTCTTCGCGCTGGTCGGGGCCGGCGGTGATCTGGAGTCGGTGCATCGGGGGCTGTACCGGGGGCTGGTGGGGCGGTACTGGCTGGTGCTGGTGGGAGTGGTGGCGCTGGCGGTGCGGGCTTGGCGAGGGCGGGCGGCAGGAGGGTGGAGCAGGGATCCGCTGGTGCTGTTCTTCGCGCTGGGGGTGGGGGTCGTGGTGCTCGGCGGGATGAGTGGGCACTACTCGTGGGGGAGGGCCCTGCCCGCGGTGCTGATCCCCGCGCAGGTCGCTGCCGCGTTGGTGGCGGTGGAGGTGCGGGGGTCGTGGCGTGGGGTGTGGGTGGGGGTGTTGTCCGGGGCGCTGGTGGTGGGGGCCTGGACGCAGGTCGGGACGGTGGGGTACGTCGTTCCGCGTGGGGTGCTGCCGGGGGTGGTCGCGGCGAAGTACCGGGCGCCGTGGGTGGGGTACCACTGGGTGAAGCCGTGGGTGAAGTACGGGGATGTGGTCATGGCGCGGACGTTTCCGGCGCGGCAGATTCCGGCGTACGGGGCGTACACCGTGGCGCCTGGGTACCCCGACTTCTTCCTGCCGGATGAGGGGCGGCGGGTGGCCGATGTGCGGCGGTACTTCGCGGTGGGGACGGGGGAGGGGGCGCGGCGGGGGATTGTGCGGGCGTACGGGGTGCGGTGGGTGGTGGATCGGGGGGGTGTGGTGTGGGGTGGGTTGCGGGTGGTGGCTCGGGGGCCCGGGGGGCAGGTGTTGTATGAGGTGGTGCGGTGAGGGCTGTGGCGGCGCTGAGTTTTTTCGCCCCCGCCGCCCCTACCCGTCCCATCCCTTGAAGGGGCTCCGCCCCTTCGACCCCGCCAGGGGGCTGCCTCCCCCTGGACCCCCGCTGTCGGCCTGCGGCCTCGTCCTCAAACGCCGGACGGGCTGAAAGGCCTAGCGCAGCGCGCTTCTCATCAGGCGGACCGCTCGTCTCACCCTCGGGCGGGCCACGCGCCGTACCGCCGGGCGTACCAGCCTTGCGGTGACGCCCACCGGTTGCCAGCGGATCTGGAGGCGGCCGGGGCCGCGGCCCTCTGCTTCGATGGTTACTCGGTGGGGGGCCGTACTGGTGTGGTAGTTGATGCGGGTTGTCAGGGGTGGGAAGGAGAGGGGGGCCAGGAGGACGGCCGTGTGGGGTTGGCCCTGGTGTTCGATGCGGAGGAGGGGGTGGCGGACGCCGGCGAAGCCGTGGTGGGGGACGGGGGCCGTTGCCAGGTCGAGGTGGACGTGGCCCTCGTAGACGCCGGGGCGGACCGGGGTGAGGCGGAAGGGCACCTTGAGGCGTTGCCGGCCGGGGGTGATGAGGAGGCCGGCGCGGTGGGGGCCCACCGGGAGGCGCAGGCCGGGGTCGTAGGTCCGGATGGTGAGGTCGATCGAGGCGCCGGGGCCGCGGGTGAGCTCGGTGATCTCGTGGCGGAACTGGGCGCTGCGGAAGGGGCGGGTGTCCAGCTCCAGGTCGGAGACGTCCAGTTCGCGGCGGGCCCAGGTGGATGTGGGGATGCCTTCGCCCCAGTACAGGTGCCCCTCCGCGTCCGGCGTCACCTGCCGCGGCGCCACGGCGCGGCCCAGGCCCCGTGCGGCCAGGCGGGCCTCGGAGAAGCGGCGTTCGCGGACCAGCTGGAGGACGACGCGTTCCATGCGGGGCAGGCGGGCGTAGGCGGCGGGGGAGAGGGTCTCCAGGTAGGGGGTCGTGATGTCGGCGAAGGAGGACAGCCACTCCTCGTCGCGGTAGGGCAGGTCTCCGGCGTACATCCGGAAGTCGTGCTTGAGGAACTTGTAGTCCTTGTCCTCTCGCAGGCACCCGTGTCCGCTCTCGACGAGGAAGTCGTCGATGAGGCGCTGGACGTGGACGCGGTCGCGGACGTTGTCCAGCTTGTGGCGCTGGTTGGAGATCGATGCCGCTTCCGTGGCCGCGTACGGCTCGATGTGCCAGCGGTACACCGGCTCCGGGATGATCGTGAACTCCTTGGCCAGACAGTACGCCTGGGTCGAGAACAACTGGTCCTCGTAGTGGATGCCCTCGGGGAACCGCAGGTCGTAGCGGTCCAGGAAGGCGCGGGCGTACATCTTGCTCGTCGACAGGTGCTCGAAGAGCAGGCGGGGTTCGGACTCGACGCCGATCACCGTGCGGCGCTCGGCGACCAGGTGCGGCATCCATTTCGTACGACGGCCGCTGTCCTCCCGGATCCGCACGACCGCACCCATCGCGAAGTCGATCTCCCGCTCACGGTGGGCCGACAGGAGCAACTCGACCGCGTTGTCCGTGAGTTCGTCGTCGCTGTCCAGGAACATCGCGTACGGCGCCCGGGCGATATCCAGGGCACGGTTGCGCGGGGCGCTGCAGCCGCCGCTGTTCTGCGGCAGGCGGAGGTGCAGGATGCGAGGATCCTGGGAGGCCAAATGCCGGGCCACCTCCGGGGTTTCGTCCGTCGAGTGGTCGTCGCTGATGAGGATCTCGATGTTGGCGTGGGTCTGCCGGCGCACCGACTCAACGGCTCGGGGGAGGCGTGCCGCGTCGTTGTAGACGATCACCGTGACCGTGACGTCCGGCTTCATGCCGCCTCCCGAGGGTTGGGCGCCGGCGTGCGTTCCTCCAGCGGGATCACCGGTGGCAGGGCGTCCTCGCTCTCGCCCAGGAACACCCGGCGTACGACCCGTTCGGCGGCGCGTCCGTCGTCGTACTCGCAGAATCGGCGGCGAAAGGCCGCCCTGGCCTTGGTCGCGCCCTCGTCGTGCCATGCCTCGGTGGCGAGGATCTCCGCCAGTTCCCGCTGGGTGCGGGCGACCTGGCCGGGTGGCTCGGCGAGCAGGTCGAAGTAGACGCCGCGCGTGGAGCGGTACGTCTCCCAGTCGTCGGCGTAGACCACGATCGGGCGGTCGAGGTTGGCGTAGTCGAACATGATGGACGAGTAGTCCGTGACCAGCGCGTCCGCCGCCAGGGACAGGTCCTCGACGGGGTCGTAGGCGGAGACGTCGATGACCCGGCCGGTGCGGCGCAGGGCGGTCAGCGGGGACGGCGTGCCGCCGTAGAAGTAGTGGCCGCGGACCAGGAGGACCGTGTCCTCGCCGAGTTGGTCGGCGAGGGTGGCGAGGTCGAGGCGGGGGGTCCAGCCGGCCTCGTAGTCGCGGTGGGTCGGGGCGTAGAGGATGGCGCGGTGGGCCGGGGGGATGCCCAGGCGGTCGCGGATCGTCCGGATGTCGGCCGCGGTGGCGGTGTAGTAGACGTCGTTGCGCGGATAGCCGTAGTCGAGGGAGGTGAAGCGGGAGGGGTACGCGCGCTCCCACATCCGGGTGGAGTGGCTGTTCGCGGAGACGCTGTAGTCCCACTTGTCGATACGGGCGAGCAAGGCCTCGAAGTCGAGGCCCTTGGCCGCGGCCGGGAACTCCATCTGGTCCACGCCCATGCGCTTGAGCGGGGTGCCGTGGTGGGTCTGGAGGTGGACGGCGTCCGGGCGCTTCACGATCGCGTTGGGGTAGTTGACGTTGTTGACCAGGTACTTGGCCGTGGCCAGTACCTCGCGGTAGCGGCGGGTGCCGGGGAGCACATGGTCGGTGTGGGGCGGGAGGAGGGGGGCGTGCTCGGGGGTCACCACCCACACCGGGTGGATCTGCGGGGCGAGTTCGGTGAGTTTGGCGGCGATGGCCGCCGGGTTGCAGGCCACTCCGCGGTTCCAGTACGCCGCGAAGACGGCCAGGCCGGGGTCGACCGGGCGGGACAGGGACTTGCGGTAGTGGTGGTCGCCGAGGGCGGCGGCGACCTGGCGCCTGCGGCTTCGTACGGCCGACTTCGTGGCGCGGCGGGCGCGGTTGGCGGCCTGGAAGGCGCGGTACCTGGTGTAGGCGTTCTCCTCGAGGAGGGCGCGGCGGATGCCCTCGGGGCCGGCGGGGCGGCGGTACCCGGGAGGGCGTCGGCGGACGGCCGCCTCGGCCGCGCGGCGGAAGAACTCCCTGGCCACCGGGTCCGGCATCGTCGTGCGGGCGAAGGTGCGCAGGCAGTCGTGGACCATGACGTCGTAGAGGACGGCGTGGACTGCCCGGGATGTGGGGGTGGGGGAGCCGGCGGGGCCGGGGGAGCCTGTGGGGGTGGCGGGGCCGGGGCCTGCGGGTTCAGTGGGGTCTGCGGATTCGGCAAGGCCTGCGGATTGGGCTGGGCCTGCGGATTCGGCAAGGCCCGCAGATTCGGCAGGGCCTGTGGATTGGACTGCGCCTGCGGATTCGGCCGGTGCGACGGTGGGGACCGCGGTGGGCCGGGAGGCCGCGCGGGTCTGGGCGCGGGCGAGGAGCGCTTCGTAGCGGTCGACGAGGGCGTAGTGCTTCTCGGGGGTGACCGGGGGGAGGCTCTCGGGGCGCAGCTCATGGTGCTCGTACGCCACTTGGTTCAGGGCGGCGATGCGGTCGGCGCGGAGGAGGGTGGCGTAGGCGGCGTACGGCTCGTCGGGGGTGGTGAGTCCGGGTTCGTGCGCCTGCCAGAAGGAGGTGCGCAGCGCGCGGTTGCCCAGGAGGGGCGTGATGCGGAGCGCGCTGCGGGCGATGTCGTCGAGGAGGTGGGCGGCTCGGCCCGCGCGGGCCAGGCGGGGGCCGTCCGAGGAGGGGAGGCCGGAGGTCTCCCAGGTGGAGCGGACGTGGTCGAAGAGGAGCACATCCACCTCGTCCGGCAGTTCCGCGGCCCGCTCGGCGACCAGGCGCGGGCCGCCGACGGGCAGCCCGTCCTTGGCGTGCACGAAGTGCAGCCAGCGGCCGGAGGCCCGGGCCGCCCCCGCCGACCGGGACGCGGCGTCGTCCGTCCCGTCCGGCAGGGGCAGGACCAGCATGTCGGGGGCGTACTCCTCGGCCGTCTCCCGGGCCCAGGGGCCCACCGCGGCCACGATCACCTCGACCTCGGGGTGGGGGTGCGCGGCCAGGGAAGCGAGGAGTCCGGTCAGCCGGTCCTGGGTGTTCGGTCCGTGGACGACGACGCTGAGCTCGGGCATCGCGGGGACTCCTTCACCTGCTCCATCGCGCACCTACTGCCGCGCGCACCACTCGAGCGCGCCGGGCGCACCCTGCTCGGCCATAGTGGCATCAATGGGATGAAAGGGTGGTCCGAAGTTACGCCTCACGAGGGAACGGGGGCGGGGGCGGGCGCGGGCTTCGCCTTGGGCTTCGGGCTCGGCTTGGCCGGCTTGTCACCCGTGAAGGCCTCGTACTCCTTCAGCACCTCGTCCGTCGGCCCGTCCATGCGCAGCTCGCCGCGCTCCAGCCACAGGACGCGGTCGCAGGTGTCGCGGATCGACTTGTTGTTGTGGCTGACCAGGAACACCGTGCCCGCGTGCTTGCGCAGCTCGCGGATCCGGGCCTCGGAGCGCTTCTGGAACGAACGGTCACCCGTCGCCAGCGCCTCGTCGATCAGCAGTACGTCGTGGTCCTTGGCCGCGGCGATGGAGAACCGCAGGCGGGCCGCCATGCCGGAGGAGTACGTGCGCATGGGGAGGGTGATGAAGTCGCCCTTCTCGTTGATGCCGGAGAAGTCGACGATCTCCTGGTAGCGCTCCTTGACCTGCTCGCGGGACATGCCCATGGCGAGGCCGCCGAGGTGGACGTTGCGCTCGCCGGTGAGGTCGTTCATCAGGGCCGCGTTCACGCCGAGGAGGGAGGGCTGGCCGTCGGTGTAGATACGGCCGTTCTCGACCGGGAGCAGGCCCGCGACCGCCTTGAGCAGGGTCGACTTACCCGAACCGTTGGTGCCGATGAGGCCGATGGCCTCGCCCTTGTACGCGACGAACGACACCTTCTTGACCGCGTGCACCTTCCGCACCCCGGCCGCCTTCTCGGCCTGCCCGCGGCGCAGGATGCGGTTGAGCGCGGCGGTGGCGGAACCGCGGCCGGCTCCCGTGCCGTTGACGGGGTAGACGATGTCGACGCCGTCGGCGATGACGGTGGGGATGTTCTCGCTGGTGTTGTCAGCCACGGCCGTACGTCTCCTCAGCCTTCCAGAAGTAGATGAAGCCGCCGACTCCGGCGAGCAGCGCCCAGCCCGTCGCGATGGCCCACACGTGCGGCGGAAGCTGGTCGCCGTGGAAGCTGTCGATGAGTGCGAAGCGCATCAGGTCGATGTAGACGGCGGCCGGGTTGGCCTGCAAGGCCGAGGTCACCCAGGACGGCGTGTCCGTGTGCTTGGCCATCATGTGGCTGATGCTGAACATCACGCCCGACGCGTACATCCACGTACGCAGCACGAACGGCATCAGCTGGGCGATGTCCGGTGTCTTCGCGCCCATCCGGGCCATGATCATCGCGACGCCGGCGTTGAAGGTGGACTGAAGCACCAGCGCCGGGATCGTCAGCGCCCAGGAGGCGGTGACCGGCATGCCGAAGCAGAGCAGGATGACGACCAGGGCCGCCATCGAGAACAGCAGCTGCTGAAGCTGCTGCAACGCGAAGGAGATCGGCAGCGCGGCCCGCGGGAAGTGCAGGGCGCGTACGAGGCCGAGGTTCCCGGAGATCGCGCGCGTGCCCGCCATGATCGAGCTCTGGGTGAACGTCCAGACGAACACGCCCGTCACCAGGAACGGGATGTAGTCCGGCACGCCGCGGCTGGTGCCCATCAGCTTGCCGAAGATGAAGTAGTACACCGCCGCGTTCAGCAACGGCGTCAGCACCTGCCAGACCTGACCGAGCTTCGCCTGGCTGTACTGGGCCGTGAGCTTCGCCGTGGAGAACGCCCCGATGAAATGGCGGCGCGCCCACAGCTCGCGAACGTACTCGGGCAGGGAGGGGCGGGCGCCACTGACCGAGAGCCCGTGCCGGGCGGCGAGGGCCGCGAGGTCGGTTTCGGGGGGTGGGGCCGGGACCGTGGTGGGCGGTGTGTGGAGGGCCTGGCTCACATCCGCTGCTTTCGTTCGGGGGAGTGGGGGTGTGCGTCCGGCTGGTGTCTCGGTCGCCCGTCGTTTCCTTACGGTACTCTTCACGTTTTTCTACGTCGGGACGAGACCGTATCGTCGCAACGTGAGCGTAGGTCGTGGGGGCGTCGGAACGCAACCGTTTCGTCGTGACGTTGGCGACAGGTGGCCCAGGGGAGGGGGCGGTCGGCGTAGGGACGGGTCTGTAGCGTCGGAATGGGAACGGAACGCAGGCGAACTGGGGGCTGGCGGTCGGTCGGTAGGTACCCGAGCGGGCGGGCAGCGGTGGGCAGCGGCCGGGCGGCGTAGCGACGAGCCCGTTCCGTCGGGACGTTGGCGAGCCTGTGGCCGGACAGTCGTTGACGTCAGTTGAGGTCTGGTCTGTTGACGTCCGACGTTGACGTAGGGACGGGCCCGTATCGTCGCAACGCCCTATGCTGGTTGGCATGACGACGAACGCCGACCAGCCTCAGACGCGTCCGCGCCGCAGGACCCCCGCCGGGGCGGCCGTACTCCGCGAGGACGTGACGGAGGCGATCCGGGCGGCCGTCTTCGAGGAACTGGCGGCCGTCGGCTACGCGCGGATGTCGATAGAGGGCATCGCGCGCCGCGCGGGCGTCGGCAAGACCGCGGTGTACCGGCGGTGGCGTTCCAAGCTGCACCTCGTGCTCGACGTGGTGTCGGCGGTCGCGGTCATGGGGCTGCCCACGCCGAACACGGGCTCCCTGGAGGGTGACCTGCGGATGCTGTACGAGGTCACCTCGCGCGCCCTGAGGCACCCCGTCGTCTCGCAGATCATCCCCGACCTCCAGGCGGAGGCGGCCCGCAACCCCGAGATCGCCGAGGCGCTGCAGAAGGCGCTGGAGCAGGGGCAGGAGGGTGTCGCCAGCAAGATCCTGGTCGGGGCGGAGCAGCGCGGCGAGGTGCGCGTGGGCCTCGACGACGAGCTGGCTCTCGACCTGATCTCGGGCCCGCTGTACTGGCGGATGGTCGTGGCCCGCAGCCCGAAGCTGCCCAAGGGCTACCTGGACGCCCTGGCCCGGTCCACCACGCAGGCGCTCAAGGCGCTGTGAGTAGGCTGCGCGCAGCGCCAGCCGGCTGATCGAGGCGGCGCCACCGCACCCGTACGGTGACCGGAGTAGAGGCGGAACTGCCGTGAGAGTCGTGATCGCCGAGGACAACGCCCTGCTGCGCGAGGGCCTCGTCCTCCTCCTGACGTCGGCCGGACACGAGGTGGTGGCCGTCGCCAGGACGGGCCCCGAGGTCCTGCCCGCGCTCCTCGAACACCGCCCGGACGCCGCCGTGCTCGACGTACGGATGCCGCCGAACTTCCGCGACGAGGGCCTGCGCGCCGCCCTCGCCGCGCGCAAGGAGTTCCCCGGCCTGCCGGTCCTGGTCCTGTCCCAGTACGTCGAGGAGTCGTACGCCGCCGAACTGCTCGCCGGCGGCGCGAGCGGCCTCGGCTACCTGCTCAAGGACCGGGTCGGCCGGGTGGACGAGTTCCTCGACGCGCTGGAGCGGGTCGCGGCCGGCGGCACCGCCCTCGACCCCGAGGTCGTCACCGAACTCCTGACCCGGCGCCGCGACTCCCCCCTCGACTCCCTCACCCCACGCGAGCACGAGGTGCTGTCCCTCATGGCCGAGGGCCACGACAACGCGACCATCGCCAAGACCCTCGTCGTCACGGAACGCGCGGTCCATAAGCACATCGGCAACGTGTTCCTCAAGCTGGGGCTGCCGCAGAGTGACAGTGGGCATCGGAGGGTGCTGGCTGTGCTGATGTATCTGAACAACTCGTAGGCCAGTCGCTCATCCACCCAACCGCCGGGCCAGCTCCGCCAACTCCCCCACCCGCACCACCCGTTCACCAAACCCCGGCAACGGCACACGCAGCCCCACCCTCCACCGTTCCGGCACGGCGTCGATGCCGTACGCCGCCCCGGCCAGCCCGCCGGTCACGGCCGCGACCGTGTCCGTGTCGCCGCCGAGGTCGATGGCGGCGCGTACGGCGTCCTCGTAGGAGGACGTGGTGCGCAGGGCCCAGACGGCGGAGCCGAGGCAGGGCCAGACGGCGCCGTTGAACTCGGTGGCCTGGTCCGGGTGCCAGTTCGGGGCGAGGACGGTGGCGTAGCGCTCGCGGTGGTCCGGGTGGACGGCCGTGAGGGTGTCCGGGACGGCGGCCAGGGGGTCGTCTCCGGCGAGGGCGACCCGGACCAGTTCGTGGAAGACGGCCGTGCCCTCCCAGGCCGCGCGGTCCCCGTGCGTGAGGGCGGCGAGTCGGGGGCCGAGCCCATGGTGGCCTCGCGGCCGGCGCGGGAGAAGTACACGGCGGACGTCGCCGCCCGCATCAACGCCCCGTTTCCCGCCGCCCGTTGGCTGACCTGGAAGTGCAGCGCCGCTGCCATGTCCCACGGGTCGCCGCTGCTCAGTACGGCTTCCGTCTGCAGGCCGATGTCCTTCGGCTCGGCCGCCGCCCAGCGCTGGAAACGCCGGAAGACGTCGGGGAGTTCGAGCCCGCCGCACTCCAGCAGCGACTCGCCGACGAGTACGGCCATCTGCGTGTCGTCGGTGGCCTCGCCGGGGTCCCAGCCGCCGCCCCCGCACATCTCGCCGCCGTGGCCCGGCCTCGGGAAGCGGGCGGAGAAGGCGTCCTCCGGCCCGAACTCGAAGGGCGCGCCCAGGGCGTCGCCGACGGCGGAGCCGATGACTGCGCCGAGGGCGCGGTTCTTTCGGGAGGGGGTGATCATCTGGTCATCCGGGGAGGTCGTTGCCGTTCTTGAGGGTGGCGAGGAGTGTGCGCAGGGCGGCGGGGGTGGTGGTAAGGGGCATTGAGCATGTCAAGCGATACTGACAGCCCATTGAGTGAAGCGGACGTGTCGCCCCGTGTCGCCCCTCACCACCCTCCTGACCGTCCATTAGGCTCGCGCCTCCGCACAGGCTCGGACCTTCACGGAGGGCAGGACGGCGAGGATCACTCGAGAGCGCCTCGTCAGGACGCTGACGTTCTGGCTACGTCCTGCGTTCGCCTTGCGTGTCGTCAACCGCTTTCAGAAGGTCGCGGGATTCGACCGCTCGATGGCACTGGCGTCCAGTGCGCTCACCGCGCTGGTGCCGCTCGCCATTCTGAGTGGCGCCGTTCTCAGCAATCTTGTGCACTACGACGCCGCGGAGCGGATCATCAAGCGTTACGGCCTCACCGGCGAGGGGGCCAAGGCGGTCAACTCCCTGTTCGCCCCTGCTGAGGACACGGATGCAGGAGCGGGCGTCTTCGGGTTCGTCTTCCTGACGATTTCGGTGCTGAGCTTCGCGCGAGCCTCGCAGCGGCTGTTCGAGCAGACGTGGGAACTCGAGCCTCTCAGCGTGCGCAACACGCGGAACGGTCTGTGGTGGATCCTCACCCTTGTCGGCTACACGGTGCTC
Organism: Streptomyces sp. V4I8; assembly: GCF_041261225.1. Lineage (GTDB taxonomy): Bacteria > Actinomycetota > Actinomycetes > Streptomycetales > Streptomycetaceae > Streptomyces. The sequence continues at coordinate 4,175,670 of NZ_JBGCCN010000001.1, read as the reverse complement.
ACCGGCTGGCTCTCCGCGGTCTTCGGCAAGGGGTACGGGCTGGGGCTGGGGGCCTTGGCGTGCCAGGTCCCGGTGAACGCCGCGTTCCTCGTCTGGAGCGGCTGGGTTCTGTCGGCGAAGCGCATCGTCTGGCGTGACCTGATCCCCTTCGGTGTCACCGCGGCCGTTCTGGTGGCGGCCTGGTCCGTGGGCGCAACCGTCTATCTGCCTCGCCTCTTCAACTCCTCCGTCTCACGGTACGGGGTCGTCGGTGCCGTCTTCGCGATGCTCTCGGCCCTCTTCGCAGTCATGCTCGCCCTCGTCGCGTCGGCGACACTCGGGCGAGAGGTACGAGACGAGCTGAGCCGTATCCGTGAGGGCCGACGCCCCTCCGACAACGAGGTCCGCCGACAGTGGGACAGCGTGGTCGAACAGGGCCGGTCACGTTGGCGCACAGCACGGACGCAGGCCGCTCGTCCGCAACTCAAAAAGCCTGACCACTGACGGGCCGGCACCGGACGCGAAAGCCGCGCGCGAAAGCCGCGCGCGAAACCCGCGCTCAACCCCGCGCCGCCCCCGGATGCACCCGCACCCACCCCTCCCAAGCCGAAGCGATCATGTCCTGCACATCGTGCTTGGCCTTCCAGCCCAGCTCGGTCGCGATGCGGTCGGCGGAGGCGACGACGCGGGCCGGGTCGCCGGGACGGCGGGGGGTGACGGTCGGGGGGCGGTCGAAGCCGGTGATGGCATTGATCATGTCGATCATCTCGCGGACCGAGACACCCTCCCCCCGGCCGATGTTGAGGGTCAGGGAGTGCCCGGGGGAGGACTGCAGGGCGCGGGCCGCGGCCACGTGGGCCTCGGCCAGGTCGACGACGTGGATGTAGTCGCGGATGCAGGTGCCGTCGGGGGTCGGGTAGTCGTCGCCGAAGATGCGCGGGGGCGCGTTCTCGGTGAGCTTCTCGAAGACCATGGGGATGAGGTTGAAGACACCGGTGTCGGCGAGTTCGGGGGCGGCGGCGCCCGCCACATTGAAGTAGCGGAGCGATGCCGTGGACAGCCCCGTCGCGCGGCCCGTCGCGCGGACCAGCCACTCGCCCGCCAGCTTGGTCTCGCCGTACGGCGACATCGGCGCGCACGGCGTCTCCTCCGTCACCAGGTCGACGTCCGGCATGCCGTACACCGCCGCCGAGGAGGAGAAGACGAAGGACGGTACGTCCGCCGCCGTCACGGCCTCCAGCAGGACGCGCAGGCCCTCGACGTTCTCCCGGTAGTAGTGCAGCGGGAGGTCCACCGACTCGCCGACCTGCTTCTTCGCCGCCAGGTGGACCACGCCGGTCACGCCGTGGTCGGCCAGGGCACGGGCCACGCGCTCACCGTCCAGGGTCGAGCCCACGACCAGCGGGACGCCGTCGGGCACCCGGTCGGCGATGCCGGTGGACAGGTCGTCGTACACCACGGCGTGCTCGCCCGCCTCGGTCATCGCCCGTACGACGTGCGCTCCGATGTAACCGGCGCCGCCGGTGATCAGCCAGGTCATGTGCGGCCGTCCCCTCATCAGTGGGCCTGTGGTCAGTAGCCCGGCTCGTCCGTGGCCGGGGTGTCGGTGTTCGGTGTCGGTGTTCGGTGTCGGTATTCGGTGTCTGCGCCGGCGTATGCGTCTGCGTCTGCGTCCGTGTCCGTGTCCGTGTTCGTGTTCGTGTCAAGGACAGTGTCGGTGAAGCAGGCGGCGGAATTTGCTGCGCACAACCGACATGACGCCGCGTAAGCCGGGTGCCACGCGTAGTGCCAGCGATCCGGAGTGGGTGGCGTACGGCTGGACGAGCACGAGGGCGTGCCGGGCGCCGATCGCGGCTCGCCGGCGCAGCAGACCGGCGCCTGCGACCGCGTGCGCCGTGACCTCGCGGTACGCGCCGCCACGGAAGCGCACGCGCAGGCGGAGATCCCATGTGCCCGCCCCGAACGCCGACCAGTCCACCGTCACCTCGGCCGACCAGACACCACCCCCGCCGGCCGAGGCCGGCCTCGGCGCCACATTCGTACGCGGCCCCGCCGCGACCCCCGTCTCCCGGCTCCGCCACTCAACCTCCAGCGCCTCCGGCCCCGCCTGCGCCACCCTGCCGTACAGCTCGTGCAGGCGCAGCCGGAGAAGGGCGGTACGCGCGCGTGGGCGCAGTTCCGCGTCGACGGCGAGAGGGAGGAGGCGGACGGGGCGGGTCAGCAGCGGCTCCAGGGTCACGTCGGGCAGATCGGCCGACCAGACGGGGGTGCCGTCGGGGGCGTGGGCGTACGGAGGGAGGAGGCGGGCCGGGCGGGAGGCCAGGTCCCTGAGGCGGGGCAGGTCGCGAGGCTCGGGGGAGGCCAGGACGACGCGGCCGATGAGACGGCCGGGCGCGGTGGGGTTGTGGGCCCAGTCGGACGCGTCGTACTGCGCGAGATACGCCCGCGTGTGCGCCCACCACGCGCGCTGGTAGGGCGTGTCGTGCAACCCCGACTCGCGTGCGTATATCCGCAGCTCGTGGTCGAGGAACTTGGCGCGGGCCGCCCGGGCGAGCTCCTTCTGCCCGGCGCCCAGCAGGATCTCGTACGCCAGCCGGCTCGCCTCCGTACGTGCCCTCCAGTTGGCGATGTCGGCGCGGTCCAGGGAGATCGACAGCCGGTCGGCCGAGCGGCGCACGTGCCAGACGTACACCCGGTCGGGGACGAGGGCGATGCGCGGACGGGCGGCGAGCACGCGCGCGGTGAAGACGAAGTCCTCGTAGGGGAAGCGCCCTTCGGGGAAGCGGATGCCGTGCTCGCGCAGGAAGTCCGTGCGGTAGAGCTTGTTCACGCAGAGCGTGTCGTGGACAAGGCGCGGGCGCTGAGCGGGGCGCTCGACCACGGCGTGCGCGGCGTAGAGGGGCGCCTGCCAGGGCACCTCGCGCCGTCCCGGCAGCTCACGCCGTACACACAGACCGCCCGCCACCTCCGCGTCCGCCCCCGTCGCCGCCGCGAGCAGCGCGTCCACTGCGCCCGGCGGAAGCACGTCGTCGCTGTCCAGGAACATCACATACGGCGTGGTCACCCGGTCGAGGCCGGTGTTGCGCGGGCTGCCGCAGCCGCCGCTGTTGACCCGGCGCCGGACCACCTTCAGGCGCGGTTCGGCCGTGGCGAGGCGGGCGAGCAGGTCCACGCTGTCGTCCGTGGAGCAGTCGTCGACGGCGACGACCTCACGGACGGCGGGGCCCTGCGCCAGTGCCGAGCGGACGGCGGTCGTCACATGTGCGGCGTCGTTGTAGCCGATGACGATGACGCCGACCCGCGGATCGCGCGCGGGGCGGGGGGCGTGCCGGGGGATGGGGTGCATGGGGCCACGGTCCGGAATCGAAGGAATGCTGGGTGATAGCCCGTTGAGCGGGACTTGGGGCCCGATCCGGAAGACGGCCGGAGTCGGGGCCCGGTTCACTCGCGGGCGGCGGCTTCTCGGGAGCGGGCGGGGGCCGTGCGGCGGAGGCGGTTCATCACGGCGGATCGTAAGCCGGGGGAATGCCGTATGAGGGGTGATACGCCGTCAATAGCCAGTAAGTGTCAGTTAATAGTGCAAACTGGGTCCCGTTCCTGCCGCCCATCGGGCGGCGGACGGCGCTCGCGTATCCGAGTGGGCGAGGAGTTCCGGCCACTTCCCTCCGGTCCCACCGGGGGTCCGCTACGGCTGTATGTCCGCCGCCCGGCCGCCCGACCGCACATGGACCTGCCCGCCCGACCGCCTAGGGATCTGGCTGCCGGACCGCCTACGGGACTGTCCGCCCGGCCGCCGGACCTGCCTGCCCACCCGACAGCGCGACCGTTCGCACCCCCTACGCGCCGAGCCCCGGCTCCTCCTCCACCGCCGCCGCGTCCAGTGCCTCGGTGAGCTGGTCCAGTCGTGCCCGCAGCTCGCGGATCTCGTCCACGTCGAAGCCCGTCGCCGTGGCGATCCGGCGTGGCACCTGGAGGGCGCGCTCGCGCAAGGCGGTGCCCTCCTCCGTCAGCCGTACCTCCACCGAGCGCTCGTCGCGGACGCTGCGCTCCCGGCGTACCAGGCCCGCCGCCTCCAGCCGCTTGAGCAGCGGCGACAGGGTGCCGGAGTCGAGGCGCAGGTGTTCGCCCAGCTTCTTGACGGGCAGGTCGCCGCGCTCCCACAGCACCAGCATGACCAGGTACTGCGGGTAGGTGAGCCCCAGGTCCTTCAGGACCACGCGGTAGACGCCGCCGAAGGCGCGCGACGCGGCGTTCAGGGAGAAGCAGATCTGCTGGTCGAGGCGGAGCCAGTCGGCCGTGGGCGTGGTCGTCATGGCTCCAGGGTAGCTCGTGTCCGTCATTTAGTTGCACGCAATTGAATTGCGTGCTCTACTTGTGGTCATGCGGCGGCTACCAACGGAGCCGCCGGATCGCAGATGACTTCGAGAGGGATGGTTTTCCATGGACGCGCTCTACACCGCTGTCGCCACCGCCACCCACGGCCGCGAGGGTCGCGCCGTCACCAACGACGGCAAGATCGACCTCGCGCTGGCCATGCCGGTGGAGCTGGGCGGCAACGGGCAGGGCACCAACCCGGAGCAGCTGTTCGCCGCCGGGTACGCCGCCTGCTTCGGCAGCGCCCTCGGCCTCGTCGGCCGTGCGGCCAAGGCCGACGTCTCCGACGCCGCCGTCACCGCCGAGGTCGGCATAGGCAAGCAGGGCGAGGGCTTCGGTCTCAAGGTGACGCTGCGCGTGGAGCTGCCCGACACCCTGGACGAGGCCACCGGTCGCAAGCTGGTCGAGCAGGCCCACCAGGTCTGCCCCTACTCCAACGCCACCCGCGGCAACATCGAGGTCGACCTCGTCATCGAGTAACCACCTCGGAGTCCTCCCGGGACCCCCGAGCCCTTCACCCGATCCGCGCCAGTACCTCCCCCGTCTCCCGGCTCCACGCCACCACCACCGCCTCCTCCGGTACCCGCTTCCACCGCGTCAGCAGCAGCCAGCGCGCGTGGTAGCGCCGGGCGACGGCCGTGCGCTCGGCGCGGGTCGAGGCGGGGGAGAGGTACGCCCGGACATCGGCGAGCCGGCGCTCCCGTTCCCGCTCGTCCAGGGCGGGGTCGGGCCAGGTCGGCGCGGCGAGGTTCGGCCCGTACCCCGGGATGGAGCGGGGCGCGAAGTGCCCGTCGGAGATGATCACCTCGCCCTTCCCGACGTGCCGTGCCACCCAGGCGTACGACGGCCAGCGCGACGGCTGCTCCAGCCCGATCGGGTCCAGTGCGCGCGGCAGGACCGCCCCGCCCTGCACGGTGAGGAACCCGACGCAGGCCCCGGCGATCGCGGCCCCGCCCAGCACCCGGCGCGCCCGCGCCCACGGCCGGGGTGCCGCGAGCTCCACCGCCAGCGCGAACTGTGACGGCACCAGCGTGAGCCCGAGGATCCTGCCGTAGGTGTAGTGGCCGCTGACCCAGCCGTACGCCACGACCAGGCAGTCGAGTGTGAAGAGCAGCACCAGCGGATCCCGCCAGGAGCCTCGCCGCCATCGCAGCCACAGCGCCGGCAGCCCCAGCAGCGCCAGCCAGAACTGCCCGCCGAGGTGCTCGTACAGCTGCCGGTGAATCCCGTCCACGCTGCTGTCCCCGGCCAGCGCGAACACATCGAAGTACGGCCAGCATCCGGCGACCAGCACCGCCGTTCCCGCCGTGGCTCCCCACCGCACCACCACGGCACCCCGCGCACCGCCCTGCGATGCGCGCCCCCATCCGCACTGCCACCCCGCGACGAACGCCACCGCCCCCAGTACCGCCGCCACCGCGGTGATCGGATGGATCAGCAGGATCAGCCCGTACAGCACCCCGATCCCCGCGTACCCGGCAAGCCCCGGCAGCCCGCTCGGCCCCACGTACCGGACCGCCCCCCGTTCCGGCCCCCGCCCGTATCCATGCCCCTGCCCCCGGGCCCGCGCCCCCGTCAACGCCCACGTCCAGAAGGTGAGGCCGATGGCGAAGGCCGAGGGGTAGCCGAGATTCCCGGTCATCGACATCAGGCTCAGGTAGCCGCTCCACCAGGCCCGCTCGGTCCCCCACAGCAGCGTCATCGCGCCCACCGCCAGCACCGGCGCCCACGGTCTCGGCGTCAGCACCCGCACGAAGCGGCCGATGCCGGTCAGCAGCACGAGCAGGTTCAGCGGACCGGCCAGCCGCACCACCTCCCAGCCGCCCAGCCCCGTCAGCCGGGCGAACGCCCCCTGCGCGACCGTGTACGGCGAGTAGTACGGGCTGCCCGCGCCCGGCAGGTCGGCCATCGGATGACGCGGGCGCAGGAGGTCCGCCTTCAGGCGTTCCACCACCGCCGCGTGCTGGCCCGCGTCGCAGCACAGCGGCACGGCCCAGTACGCCAGCAACATCACCAGGAAGAAGAGGAAGCCGAAGAGCTGGTACGGCGTCGGACGCCAACTGGGGCCGCCGCGCAGGGCACTCGCTCCGCGCACGGTCCTCCGGACGAGGACACCGACAGCGGCGCCCGCGGTTCTGGTCGTGGAGGTTGTGTGGGTTTGAGGCATTTGCCGTATGTTCCCGGCCGGACCGGTCGGGGCAACGGCTTCGCCTCACATCACCTCATCGAGTGAGCCCGCGGTCCCGCCGGAGCCGGCACCCGCTCCACCCCGGCCGACCGCTCCGTCATCCGCTCACCCAGCATCAGCGTCCGCACGACCCGTTCCGCGGCCAGCCCGTCGTCGAACTCGCAGAACCGCTCCCGGAACCCGGCCCGCAACCGCGCCGACTCCCCGTCCCGCCATGTCCCGGACGCGAACAGCCACGCCAACTCCCGGTAGGAGCACGACACATGGCCCGGCGCGTCGGCCGTGATGTCGAAGTAGGCGCCCCGGCTCGCCGCGTACGCACCCCAGTCGTCGGCGTGGATCACGATCGGCCGGTCCAGGTTGGCGTAGTCGAACATCAGGGCGGAGTAGTCGGTGACCAGGACATCGGCGGCGAGCAGCACATCCTCCACGTGCGGTTCGTCCGTCGCGTCGATCAGCACGCCCCGCCGGTGCAGATCGGCCAGGCCCATCCCGCGTGCCGTGCCGTTCGCCAGCGACGGGTGCAGCCGTACGACGAGCGTGTGGTCCGTGCCCAGGTCCTGGGCGAACCGGGCCAGGTCGATCCGGTCGACATGGCCGCCCCGGCGGTACTCCCGGCGGGTCGGCGCGTACAGCACGACGGTCTGCCCGGCGGGGACGCGGAGCCGCGCACGGGCCGCCTCCGTGGCCGCCGCGTCCGCGTTGACCAGCACGTCGTTGCGGGGGCTTCCCGTCCTGAGCGACGTGAAGTGACACGGGTACGCGCGCTCCCACACCAGCTCCGAGTGCCGGTTGGCCACCAGGCTGTAGTCCCAGCGGTCGGCCCGCCACAGCATCTTCGGCACGTCGAAGCCGTGCCGGGCGCCGGGCTTGGCCAGCAGGTCGGCCGCCATGTACTTGAGCGGGGTGCCCTGGTGGGTCTGGAGGTGGACGCTGCCGGGGCGCTTGGCCAGGGTGCCGGGCCAGTTGACGTTGTTCACCCAGTACGTGGCCCGCGCCATGACCTCGTGGTAGCGCCGCGAGCCGGGCGTCACGCAGTCGATGCCGGGCGGCAGCGCGTCCACCGCGTCCTCCCGGACCACCCACACACCCTCGATGTGCGGGGCGATCTCACGGGCCTTGGCGTGGATGGCCGCCGGATCACCCAGCACCCCGCGATGCGAGAACGCCGAGTAGACGGCCAGGTCCGGATCGAGCGGAAGCCTCGACCGGGCTCCGTACCAGGCCTGTTGGGCCCGCTCGGACGCCGCCCGTGTCACCCGCCGCTTGCCGGCCCCCGCCACCTTGCGCACCTCGCGCAGACCGCGGGCCACGGCGTACGACGGGTAGGACGCCGTCGCCAGCAGCCGCATCTCCCGGCCGCGCCACCCGTCGGGCGGGGTGAAGCCGTCCGGGACGTGGCGGGCGTGGAAGGAACGGATCTCGCGGTAGAAGTCCGGCCGGTCCGCGGGCCGCACCCGGTCCTCGCGCGCGAGCACGAACAGCATGTGATCCAGGGCCCGTTCGAACAGCAGGGGTCGCGCCCACGCAAGGTCCGGGCGCTCTTCGAGGAACGCGAACAGGCCCTCGTACTGCGGGAAGATGTCGAAGTGCCGCCGCCCCGGCGTCTTGGTGATCGCGCCCTGTCGGCGCTGCCGGTACTCGACCCCGATCCGCTCCAGACAGGCGATGCGGTCGGCCAGCACCATCGAGCGGTAGGTGACGGGCGCGTCCTCGTACAGGCCCGGCGCGTAGCGCAGTTCATGCTTCAGGAAGAAGTCCCGCCGGTACGCCTTGTTCCAGGCGACCAGGAACAGATGCAGATACTCGGGGTTCTCGCGGACGCCGAAGGTCTCCGTACCGGCCGCGGCCAGCAGGTCCGCCGCCGTACTGCGGCCACCGCGCCCCCACCAGTGCGTGCGCACATGGTCGAAGACCAGGATGTCCGGGTCGTCGCTCTCCTCCAGTCGTGCGGCCACGGCCGCGAGCAGACCCGGCGTGTAGTGGTCGTCGCTGTCGAGGAACAGGACGTAGTCGCCGCTCGCCTCCTCCAGACCGGCGTTGCGGGCCCGGCCGAGGCCCACGTTCTCCGGCAGGTGCAGCACGCGCACGCGTGCGTCGCGCTCGGCGTAGCCGTCCAGGATGGCGGGACAGCCGTCGGGCGAGCGGTCGTCGACGGCGATCACCTCGAAGTCGGTGTACGACTGCCCGAGCACCGAGTCCAGGCACTCCCGCAGGAAGCCCTGCACCTTGAAGACGGGGACGATGATGCTGAAGCGGGGCACGTCAGTTCCTTACGAGGTCGTCGCGGCTGGGGCCGGGATGCGCTCGGCGAGCGGGATCACCGCCGGGATCGCCTCGGGCGGCTCGCCCAGCAGCACCCGGCGTACGACCCGCTCGGCGGCCTGCCCGTCGTCGAACTGGCAGAAGCGCTCCCGGAACGCGGCACGCAGCGCCGCGGCCTCCCCGTCCGCCCACGAGCCGTCACGGAACACCGCCGCCAGTTCCTCCGGCGTGTGCGCGACCCGCCCAGGCGGGGCCTCCATCAGGTCGAAGTAGACGCCCCGCAGCTCCCGGTAGACGTCCCAGTCGTCCGCGTACACGACGATCGGCCGGTCCAGATTGGCGTAGTCGAACATGATGGACGAGTAGTCGGTGATCAGCGCGTCGGCGGCCAGGCACACGTCCTCGGCGGAGCGGTGCCCGGTGACGTCGATGATCCGGCCGCTGCCGCGCGCCGCGCCCTGGTCGTAGAAGTAGTGGGCACGCAGCAGCACGACGTACTCCTCGCCGATCTCCTCGCACAGCGCGTCGAGGTCGAGGCTCGTCTCGAAGCCGGTGGCGTGGTCGCGGTGTGTGGGCGCGTAAAGCAGGGCCTTCTTGCCCTCGGGGACGCCGAGTTCGCGGCGGATGCGGGCGACGTCGGCGGCGGTCGCCGTGTAGTAGGCGTCGTTGCGCGGATAGCCGTATTCGAGGGTCTCGTGCGCGGCGGGGAAGGCGCTCTCCCACATCTCCGTGGAGTGCCGGTTGGAGGTGAGGTTGTAGTCCCAGCGGTCCACGCGGGCCAGCAGCTTGGCGAAGCTGCCGGTCGCCGCGGCCACCACCGGGTAGGTCGCCTGGTCGGCGCCCATCTTCTTCAGCGGGGTGCCGTGCTGGGTCGACAGATGGACACTGCCCTCGCGCTTGACCACGGCGTCCGCGAAGTTGGCGTTGTTGATCAGGTACTTGGCGCGGGCGAGCACGTCCCAGTACCGACGGCTGCCGATGACCGCGTACTCCACGTCCTTCGGCACGCTGTCCACCGCGTCCGGCTCGACCAGGAAAACCGAGCGCAGATGCGGGGCGAGCTCCCGCGCCTTGGCATGGATCGCGGCCGGGTTGCAGGCGTAGCCGCGGCCCCAGTACGCGCAGTACACGGCGAGGTTCTGGTCCAGCCGACGGCGCAGCTGCCACCGGTAGCGCAGCCGCGTGCGCAGCCCGCGCGGGCGCGGAAGGCCCGAAGCGGCCTTCGCCGCCACCTGGTTGACGCCGCGCAGCGCCCGGAACGCCGCGTACGCCCCCCTTGCCAGCAGCCGGTGCTGCACACCGAGACTGCCGCCCGGCACCCGGGCCCCGGCGGGCCGGTGCCGTCGGTAGAGCCCGCTCGCCCGCCGGAAGAAGGCACGGCGCCGGCGCGGCAGCCGCCGAGCATGGGCCGCCGTCTTCAGTACGGCGGCGAAGAGCTGCTCGAACAACGGCCCGAGCCGTTGCCCGGACAGCCCCTGCTCGGCGGCCCGCGCGAGCACCAGCTCGACCTGGTCGAGCAGCTCGAAGTGGTGCTCCCCGGGCAGGTTCAGCCGGTTGCCCTGCCGCCGCAGCAGATGCCGTACGACGACCTGACGCAGCACCGCCATGCGCTCGGCGCTCAACACCACCAGACCGCCGAAGCCGACGTCGGTGAAGTGGCCGTCGGGGAAGGTGAGTTGCCGATCGACGAGGAACGTCCGCCGATAGGCCGCACTCCACGCCGGGAGCTGGACGCCCGTCAACTCGGCGGCCTCGCCCGGCGCGAAGACCCCGCCCGGGGCCCGCGCCAGCAGCAGCGCGGCCGGGTTGGTCGGCTCACCCACCCACCACGGGGTCCGCTCGTGCTCGAAGTACAGGACATCCACGTCCCCCGTCTCGCGCAGCCGGGCGTCCAGCGCCGCCAGCGCGCCCGGTACCAGCACGTCGTCGCCGTCCAGGAACAGCAGCCACTCGCCCAGCGCCGCCCGCGACCCGGTGTTGCGCGCCCCCGCCAGACCGTCCGCCGGCGGCGAGTGCACGGGCGCCACCCGGCAGTCCCGCTCGGCGTACCCGACGGCCACGTCCGCCGCTGGGGAGTCCGGGCCGTCGCAGACCGGGATCAGCTCGAAGTCGCCGAAGGACTGGCCGAGGACCGAGTCCAGCGCCTGGGACAGCCGGCCCGCGACTCCATGGGAAGGGACGATGATGCTGAAGCGGGGCATACTGCTCTTTCTGTCGGTGTTCTGACGGCCGGGTACTCAGGAGGCGGCGTCGGCCTCAGTCGGCTGCGGTTCGGCAGCGCCCTGAAGGGGCGCGGGCCGTGTCCATATGCGGCTCCGCCGCGTGGGCGCGACCAGCCACGATGGCGCCGCGGACGATCGACGGCCCATCGCAGCACCCCCACCGGCCCGCGGTTTCACGACCGTCCCCCCAGCGGAGCGCTCGGCACGGGGTGGCGCTTGTCCAGCGGCGTCACGGGCGGGAGGTCGCTCTCGCCCAGCACCACATGCCGTACGACCCGCTCGGCGGCGCGTCCGTCGTCGTGCGGGCAGAAGCGCTCGCGGAACGCCGACCGCAGCTGGTGGGAGCGCGAGCCCCGCCAGTGGCCGGTGGCGAAGATGTCGATCAGCTCGTCCTCGCTGCGCGCCACCGCGCCGGGCGGGAAGGAGCGCAGGTCGAAGTAGGTGCCACGGGCGGCCTCGTACGCCTCGGCGTCATCGCTGTGGATGACGATCGGCCGGTCGAGGTTGGCGTAGTCGAACATGAGGGACGAGTAGTCGGTGACCAGGGCGTCCGAGGCGAGGCACAGCGACTCGACGCCGGGATGGTCGGTGACGTCGATGAGCCGGCCGGGCAGGGGGACGTCGACGAGGGGGCCGCCGTGGCGGGGGTGGGCGCGGGCCAGGACGACGTAACCGGGGCCCAGGCGGCGCAGGACGCGTGGCAGGTCCAGGGTGGTGCGCTGGGTGCGGCGGTAGTCGCGGTGGGTGGGGGCGTAGAGGATCACGACCGCGTCCTCGGGGATGCCGAGCTGCTCGCGGATCCGGGCCACGTCCGCCGATGTCGCCTGCTGGAAGACGTCGTTGCGCGGGCTGCCGTATTCGAGGGTCTTGTAGGAACCCGGGTGAACGCGCTCCCAGGTCAGGGTGGAGTGGCGGTTCGCGGACAGGACGTAGTCCCACTTGTCGACGTTGTCGAGGAACTCGTCGACGTCCCCCTCGGCCGTGGCCGCCGGGCGTTCGCGCAGGTCGAGGCCCATGTGCTTGAGCGGGGTGCCCTGCCGGGTCTGGACGAAGACCTGCCCGGCGCGCTTGACCAGGCGGCGGTCGAAGCCGGCGTTGTGGACGAGGTACTTGGAGCGGGCCAGGGCCGTCCAGTAGGCGGCCGTGCCGGGGCGCAGGCGGCGCGTGCCGGACGGGTCGGGGGCGTCGGAGGGGTGCTGCTCGGTCTCGGCGACCCAGGCCGTGCGGATGTGCGGCGCGTGCGTGCGGAACGCCTGCTCAAGGGCGCCCGGACCGCAGCCCTGGCGGCCGCGGACGCCGTGGGCGGCGAAGACGGCGCGGTCGGCGCGCAGGGGGAGGCTGCGCTGGATGCGGTAGTGCAGGCGCAGGGCGGCGGAACGGAGGCCCTTCAGCAGCCGGCCGCCGACCTTCGCGGTACGGCGGGCCAGGGCGAACGCCAGCTGCAGGGCGCGGTACGTGCGGTGCAGGCCCAGGCGGATCAGGGTGTGGTGGGCGCGGCTGCGCGGGGGGACGGTGGCGCCGGGGGAGCGGTAACGGCGGTAGTGGGTGCGTGCCTTGCGCAGGAACGCGGCGCGGCTGCGGCGCGGGAGGCGGTCCCGGCGGGCGAACACCACCACCAGATGGTCGACCATGCGGCGGAACAACACCGGGCGCCACCGGGCGAGTTCGGGGTTCTGGTCGACGTACGCGAAGACACGGTCGTACTGCTCGAAGATGTCGAAGTGCCGCGGGCTGACCGTGCCGAGGATGGCGCCCCGGCGCCGCTGCCGGTAGTGCACGCACACCCGGTCCAGGGTCGCGATGGACTCCGCCGCCATCAGGACCGGGTACGTCCAGGGCGTGTCCTCGTAGTAGCCGGGCGGGAAGGTGAAGCCCTCCGCCTCGACGAACTCCCGGCGGTACGCCTTGTTCCAGGCGACCATCAGCAGCCGCAGCAGCCCCGGCCGGTCCGCCAGCCGGAACGGCGCCGGGCCCTCCTCGGTGAGCAGGGCCGCGACCTGGTTGCGGATCGTCTCGCCGGTCCAGAAGGTCCGCGCGTAGTCGTAGACCAGGACGTCCGGCTCACCGGTCTCCTTCAGCCGGTCGGCGATCGCGTGCAGGGAGTCGGGGGTGAGGGTGTCGTCGCTGTCCAGGAAGATCAGGTAGTCGCCGGTGGCCTCCGCGACACCGGCGTTGCGAGCCGGCCCCAGGCCCTGGTTCTCGGCGAGGTGCACGGCACGTACCCGCTGGTCGCGGGCGGCGAACTCGTCGATGATCGCCCCGCACGCGTCCGGCGAGCAGTCGTCGACGGCGATCAGTTCGAGATCGGGATACGACTGCGAGAGCACCGATTCCAGGCACTCGTGCAGGTACGCCTGAACCTTGTACGCGGGGACAATGACACTGAACCTGGGCAAGGGACATCCACTTGGTCGACCGGGACGGCAGGCGGCGACAGCGCCTTGCCCGGCAACGGCCAATGGAGTGACTTGGTTACGGCGAGGTACGGCATACGGGGGATCACGAAGGCAGGGGAAAGGAGCGGACCGATCACGGCCCGCTCCCTCAACCACCTTGTTCTTACGACTACTTGACCGCGCCCGCCATCACGCCGGACACGAACTGCCGCTGGAACGCGAAGAACACGACCAGCGGGATCACCATGGAGATGAACGCCCCGGGTGCCAGGACGTCGATGTTGTTGCCGAACTGCCGGACCTGTGTCTGCAGCGCGACCGTGATCGGCTGGCTTCCCGAGTCCGTGAAGATCAGCGCGACCAGCATGTCGTTCCACACCCACAGGAACTGGAAGATGCCGAGCGCGGCGATCGCCGGACCGCCCAGCGGCATCACGACACGGAAGAACAGACGCAGTTCACCGGCGCCGTCCAGCCGGGCCGCCTCCAGCAGCTCCCGCGGGATCTCCGCGAAGAAGTTCCGCAGCAGGAACACCGCGAAGGGCAGTCCGAAGCCGACGTGGAAGAGGATCACGCCGATCAGGGAACCGAAGATGCCGATGTTGCCGAACAGTTCGGCGATCGGGATCAGCGCCACCTGCACCGGCACGACCAGCAGGCCGACCACGCCCAGGAACCACCAGTCGCGGCCCGGGAACTCCATCCACGCGAACGCGTAGCCCGCCAGCGAGCCGATGATGACGACCAGGAGCGTCGCCGGGACCGTGATCAGCACGGTGTTGAGGATCGAGTCGGTGATGTCCGGGTTGCTCAGCAGCTTGTCGTAGCTCTCGAAGGTGAGTTGGGAGGGCTTGCTGAAGACCTCCCACCAGCCGCTCGCGGTCATCTCCTCCGGCGGCCGGAGGGAGGACACCAGCAGCCCGATCGTCGGGACCAGCCAGAACAGGCCGACGAGGATGAGAAACACCCGCACCAGCCCGCCGCTGACGAAGGCGGCGAGCCTCGCGCCGAGGGACTGCTCGCCCTTGACGTCCGGGAGCGGCTCGGGCGCCCCCTTGGTGAGCCCGCCCGCGTCCGCGCTCATCGCAGCACCTCCCGCTGCAGCCTACGGATGTTACTGCTCATATCCGGGGGGTAACCCCCGGACGCCCGGCAGACGGTCAGGTGCTCTTTCATCGCCGGACCTCCCGCCTGAGCCGACGGATGTTGAACCACATCACGGGAATCACCAAGAGCAGCAGGAACACCGCGATCGCGCTGGCGATGCCCGGCTGGTCCTCGGAGAAGCCCTTGCGGTACAGCTCCAGGGCGAGGACGTTCGCGTCGTCCTGGGAGGAGCCCGGGGCGATGATGAAGACCAGGTCGAAGACCTTCAGGACGTTGATCATCAGGGTGACGGTGACGACCGCGAGGACGGGCGCCAGCAGCGGCACCGTGACCCGGCGGAACACCTGCCACTCGTTGGCGCCGTCGACGCGGGCCGCCTCCAGCAGATCGCGCGGGATACCCGCGAGCCCGGCGGCGATCAGCACCATCGCGAACCCGGCCCACATCCAGATGTACGACCCGATGATGGCCGGCGTGACGAGGGACGGGCCGAGCCAGTCCACACCGTTGTACGGCTCCTTGAAGTTGTCCGGCGGCAACCGGAGTTGGGCTCCCTCGGCGGCGGCCGGCAGCGTGAACGTGCCGTCGTCGGCCGCCATCGCGCTGGCCACGACCTCGCCGTCCTTGACGGCCTCGATCTTCATCCCGGCATAGCCCAGCTCCGACGCGTCGACCCCGCCGAGCGTGCCGACGCCCTTGCCGCGCGTGAAGTCCTGCCAGGTGGTGCCGGTGATCCCGGACGGATCGGCCTTCGCCTCCACGGCCCTCTCGGCGTCGTCCGGCATCTGGTCGGGGGCGACGCCGACGAGCGGCAGGGAGACCGGAGTGCCGGCGCTGACGGTGGCCTTGGTGATGAAGCCGCCGCCCGGCGCCGCTTCGAGCGGCGACTCCCGGCCCGGGTGGGCCTTCGGGAACGCCGACGCCTGCGCGAAGGTGTCGTGGACGCCCACCCACACCGCGTTCGCGACGCCCTTGTCCGGGTCCTGGTCGTAGACGAGCCGGAAGATGATGCCCGCCGCCAGCATCGAGATCGCCATCGGCATGAAGACGACCAGTTTGAACGCCGTACCCCAGCGCACCCGCTCGGTCAGCACCGCGAAGATCAGCCCGAGCGCGGTGGCGACCGTCGGGGCGAACACCACCCAGATGACGTTGTTCTTCAGGGCGGTGCGGATGCCGTCGTCGGTGAAGAGCGCCTCGTAGTTGTCGAACCCGGCGAAGCCGTCGCCGGACTGGTCGTAGAAACTCCGGATGACCGAGTACCCGATCGGGTAGACCACGAGCGCGCCGAGCAGCACGAGGGCGGGCAGCAGGAACAGCGCTGCCACCATCCTGCGGGTGCCGGTCACACTCTTGCGCGACTTGGGTGCGGCAGGGGTCGGAGTGACCCCTGCCGCTTCCGTCGACGCCATGGCGTCAGTTTCCGTACGCCGCGGCCGCGTCGGCTTCCAGCTTCGCCTGCGTGCCCGCGATGTCCGTCGGGTTCTTCAGGAAGTCCTGCAGGGCCTTCCACTCGCCCTTGCCGGGCGTGCCGCCGAAGGCCTGCGGGGCCTGGTCGGACATGTCGAAGCGGAAGTCGTCACCGGAGTCGATGAGCGCCTTGGCGATCTTCCGCTGCACCTCGTTCGGGTACGCCGAGTTGTCCACGTTCTTGTTCGGCGAGAGGTAGCCGCCGAGCTTCGCCTGGATCGTCGCCGCGTCCGGGGAGGCGAGCCAGGTGGCCAGGGCCTGCGCCGCCTTGGAGTCCTGGAGGATGACGGCCGCGTCCCCGCCGGAGACGACGGGCGCGGTGTCACCGACGGTCGGGAACGGGAACACCTTCGCGTCCGTGCCGACCTTCGCCTTGGCCTGCACGATGTTGACCTGCGCGAAGTCACCCTCGTAGACCATGGCGGCCTTCGGCTGGTCGCCGCCGGTGAAGACCTGCGTGACGGAGGCCGGGAAGTCCGTCTGGAGCGCGCCGGTCGCGCCACCCGCCACGTAGTCCTTCTTGCCCCACACCTGGGCGAGCGTGGTGAGCGCGTCCTTCACGGACGGGTCGGTCCACTTGATCTCGTGCTTGGCCAGCTGGTCGTACTTCTCCGGACCCGCCTGGGAGAGGTAGACGTTCTCGAACCAGTCGGTCAGGGTCCAGCCCTCGGCGCCGCCGACCGAGAACGGCGTGACACCGGAGTCGTAGACGGTCTGGGCGGTGGTGAGCAGCTCGTCCCACGTCTTGGGCTCGCCGGCCCCGGCGTTCTCGAAGACCTGGTTGTTGTACCAGATCAGGGACTTGTTGGCGGCCTTGTAGTAGACCCCGTACTGCTTGTTGTCGACCTTGCCGATGTTCTGCCAGCCCTGCGAGTAGTTCTCCTGCAGCTCCTTGATCGCGTCGGAGCCGAGGGGCTTGGCCCACTTCTTCTCCACGGCCTGCTTGATGGCGCCGGGCTGCGGAAGCATCGCGATGTCCGGCGGCTGGCCGCCCGCGACCTTCGAGCCGAGGAAGTTGATGATCGGGTCCTGTGCGGGCACGAAGGTCACCTTGGCGCCCGTGCGCTTCTCGAACTCCGCGAGGACCTGTTTGAAGTTGGCCTGTTCGGCACCGGTCCAGACGGCGGCGACCTCTAGGGATTCGCCGTTCAGCTTGGGAAGGGTGACGGTGCTGCCGGTCTCCTGGCCGGTTCCGCCCTGTTCGTTGCCGTCGCCGCCGCTGTCGTCATCGCCTCCGCATGCGGTGAGCGAGAGTGCGAGGGCACCTGCGAGTACGGCTGCCGCTGCCCTTGCGGCCCTGCTTGTCCGGTTCTTGCTGCTCGTGCTGCGCATGACTGCCCCGTTCTTCGTGCATCGTCGAACGTTCGAGCGCTGTCCCGTGCGATCTGGTCTACGCCTTGGGTTTGGGGGCGGCAAGACCGCGTCCGCTGTCAAGCGGGGGATCGTGACCGCCTCGTGACCAGGCCGTGTGCCTGCGACGGCTGGACCGAAGACGTGCGGGTACGCGGTGGCTCGCGTCCCTGGGGGCTGCGCCCCCAGACCCCTGCTATCGGCCTGAACGGCCTCGTCCTCAATCACCGGACGGGCTGAAATTCGGGGACCGGTGTCACAGGAGTGACGGCACCTCGGTCGCCGAGACCTCGCGCGCCGCCCGCTCCAGCGCACTGGCCAGCAGCGCCAGGTCCGTGGGCCCGTTGCCCAGCTCGCGGACCGGGCGGCGGGCCGGCGGATCGCCCATGCGGTGCCACTCCAGCGGTACGACCGTGGGCCGCAGCGTCGCCGTCCGCGGGATACGCCCCGTGACCCGGCCGCCCTGGAACGGCACCGCTCTGCCGTCCGCCCGGGTCAGCCGTCCGCGCCCCGGAGCCGGTTCGTCCGGGCCCGGCGCCACCGCGTCCAGCGTCACCCGCAGCGTCGCCCGTCGTGCTGGCTCCGACTCCGCCGTACGGCCCCCGATCCCCGCGGCGGCCACCAGATGCACCCCGAGCCGCTCGCCCTCCCGGGCCACGGCCTCCAGTGCGCGTATCACCGAGCCCGCGGCGGGCCTGCCCGTCGAGCCCAGCGCGGGCGAGACCAGCGCGTCCAGGTCGTCCACGACCACCACGAGCCGGGGCAGCGGCGGCACGGCCTCCGCCTCGGCCTGCCGACGGGCCGCCCCCGGCCGCAGCCGGATCGTGGAACTGGGCGGCGATTCCAGATCCCCCGTGAAGTCACCGGCCCCGGAACCGGTGCCATGCCCGGCGCCGCCCCCCGCCGCGCGCTGCGCGACCACCCGGCCCGACAGCGCACGACCGGTGTGCCACTCGGCGAAGTCGGACCGCCCGAGCAGCTCGGCGCGACGCTTCAGCTCGGCGCTGAGCGACTGGGCGAACTCCCGCATACGGACCGGGTCGTTGGCGGTGAGGTGGGTGGTGACATGGGGGACGTCCGTGCAGACCCGCAGCCCGTCACCGTGCCCGCCGGCCGCGCCGACGCCGTCCCGGCCGTCGATCAGCACGACGCCCAGCCGGTCCGGCCGCTCGGCCGCGGCGAGCGACGCGACGACGGCCCGCAGCAGCTCCGTACGCCCGCTGCCGGGCGGTCCCTCGATCAGCAGGTGCGGTCCGTCGGCGCCCAGGTCCGCGCCGACCGGCCCGCGCGGCCCGGCCCCGAGCACGGCACACGCCCGCCCGCCGAGAGCCTCCGGGTCGTCGGCCGCGTCGGCCCACCGCGCCATCAGCGACGCCGGGGTGGCCCGGGCCAGTCCCAGCTCGTCCAGCAGCCGCGCCGCCTGCGGCAACGGCACGGACACGCGCGCGTGCCGCTCTCCGCCGGTCCCCTCCGTACGCAACGGCGCCAGCGCCCGCGCGAACCGCTCCGCCCAGGCGAGGGAGACGGCGTCCACGGCGGCCACCGTGCCGTGCCCGACGGGACCGTGGGTGGGCGTGGGAGCGGGGGCGGCGGAAGCCGTGGGGCCCTGCCCTGCGGCGCCGGGTCCGGCCGGGCTGTGGTCGGCCGGGCCGTGTGCGCCTGAGCCGGGGCGTTGTGTCGTGCCGTGATCCGCGGAAGCGCGGCCGCCAGGGCCCCGACCGGGGGCACCCGTCCGGGACGCGTCCACCGCGTGCGGGTCGGCCTCCGGCCCGCTCCCGGCCAGAGCGACCGCCGGGACCGCCCCGGCCCGAGCCACCCGCACCAGGCGCAGCGCCGTCGCCACATCACCGCTGAGCAGCCCGACCGCCCCGCACTCCCGGAACGCGGGCGCCACCGTGCACGCCGCTTCGTAGGTCTCCGTCACCGGCGACGCGGGCGAGGCCGCGGCCGTCTCGGCGAGGCACACGACGTGGATGCCGGCCCGCGGACCCTCCAGCGCCAGCCGCGCCACCGCCTCGCGCAGGTCGGCGCCGCCCGGGTCGCCGTCCACGACGACCACCGTGTACGGACCCGCGAATCCGTCCGCCACCCCGTCGGCGGGGGCGTCGTCCCGCGCCCAGGAGGGCCGACGGACGGCACGCTGGGCCCCCGACCGGCCGTCTGTGACGGCGACGGGCGTCTGAGCGGACTTCCCCCCGGCGACCCCCGCGCCCCCGGCACTCCCGGCGTTTCCGTCCCCCGTCTCCGCCGTCAGGTCCTCCAGACGCCGCAGCAACTCCTCCGTGCGGGCCGTCGCCTGTTCGCGGTCGTAGGCCAGCAGCAGGCGGCAGTCCTGGCCGTGCCCCGGGCGGACATGCGGGAGCCAGCCCAGCCACGCCCACTCGGCGGTGCGCTCCTCCAGGGGGCGGGAGCGGTCCGCGCTGATCAGGACCGTCTCCAGAACGTCGGGCGAGTGCAGCGCGGCGAGCTGGGCGATCACCGCGCGGGCCAGCCCGGCGAGCCGCTCGCGCGGACCGGCCAGACCCAGCGCCCCGACCTCACGCAGATCGGCGGTCACCGGTACCGCGGGCAGCAGCCCCGAGCCGTCGGGGGCCGCACGGTCGGCCGTGCCGAGCCGCACGGTCAGCGCCTCCGGGTGACCGGGTGCGCGCTCCCACAGCCGGGGGCCGGGGCCCAGGGCCGTCAGCAGCAGTGACGCCGGGTCCGGCCAGGTCTCCGGCAACCGGGAGCGGTTGGCCGCCGAGGGGAGACCGGTCGTCTCGGTCGGCGGCACGTCCTCGTCATCGTCGTACGGTGCGCGTCCGTCCGCCCCCTGCTCGCCGCGTCCGCCGGCCAGCCGCCGCGCCCATGCCGTGAGCCCGCCGCGCCTGCGCACGCCCGGCGGCACGTCGGTGCCCCGCAGCGGGGTGCCCTTGCGGCTACTGCCAGCGCCGCCGTCCTCGTGCCCCCGGCCCTCGTCGTCGTAACGCCCGTCGAGCGCGCCCACACCGAAACCCGCGCCGTGGGTGTCACCCGCGCGCGGTCCCGGCAGCGGCCCCCCGGGCCTGCCGTCCCGCTCGATCCGCGGTGCCCCGCCCTGGACCGGCACGCCGGGCGGCTCGACGGGGCCGTGGTCCCGAGTGGCCGAACGGCTTCCCGGGGGCGTGGTCACGTCGCCGCCGTCCGCCACGCGCGCGTGGGGCACCGGAGCCGGCCCGGTGCCCCCGGGCGCCGCAGGGTGACCGTCGCGGTGCGGGACGGCCGCACCGTCCGCTCCCCGGTCCCGGTGGTCGCGGGCGGGCACGCGCGTGTGCCCTTCCCCGTCCGGCTCGGTCCGCACCCGTGCGCCCGGGCCCCCGGCCGGAGCCAGCCGCAGTGCCGACTCACCGATCCGCAGCAGCGCCCCCGGCGCGAAGCGCACCGGGCTGGTGGTCACACGCGTGCCGTCCAGCGTCGTGCCGTTAGTCGAGCCGAGGTCGGCGACCGAGACGCGGCCGTCGGCGGCGACCGTGACCGCGCAGTGCAGCCGGGAGACGTCCGGGTCGTCGAGCGGCACGTCGGCCTCGGCGGAGCGGCCGATGCGGATCTCGCCGCCGTGCAGGAGATGCACCCCGCCCGCGTCCGGGCCGGCCACGACCTGGAGCTGGGTCGGGGCGTCGTCCAGCTCGGGGTGAGGTTCGGGCGCCGGCGGGGCGCCCAGGGACAGCACCGCGCCGTCTATCAGCGGCGGCTCGCCGAGAGTGCTGCGCCGGTCGTCGAGCCGCTCCGCGTCCGCGTACAGCACGACCGGGCCGTCGCCTCCGGACACCGCCGAGGCGAGCGCCGACGCCACCGCGGCCAGGGCCGTGCCCGCGGGCGCCGTGACCAGCACGTCGCAGCTCGCGGCGCGGCCTCGCGCCGGGGCGGGCGGGGCCAGCGGGTCTACGACGGTCAGCCGGATCTGCATCGGCGTCAGCGGTCCCTTCTGCGAGGGCGCGGCAACTCCCCACCCCACCCGAGCACATCGGCCAGTACTCCACGTACTGCACGCATCCTCGCACCTGCCACTGACAGCCCGCCCCCCGCCCGAAGGCAAGTGATCTTGATTGGTCGGCTCTGCCCGCAAAAGTGCCTGACAAGTGCACTGCCGGCGATCAGTTGAGATCGCTCACTTCCGCTTGCGGCAACCACGGGACAGAGCCGAGCGTCTTTCCTTCGAACATGTACGGGAAGCCGTACGTAAGACGCACAGAACGACGACAGGCCGGTGCCCCGGGGGACGGCACTACAGTGGATCGGAACGTAGGCAAGCAGCAGGGAGCGCGACGTGCGGCCGGTAGGCAGCAAGTACTTCCTCGAGGAGCCGCTCGGGCGCGGCGCCACGGGGACCGTCTGGCGAGCCCGCCAGCGGGAGACCGCAGGCGCCGAGGCGGCCGTGCAGGGGCAGCCCGGCGAGACCGTCGCGATCAAGGTCCTCAAGGAGGAACTCGCCAGCGACGCGGACATCGTCATGCGGTTCCTGCGGGAGCGCTCCGTCCTGCTCCGCCTGACCCACCCGAACATCGTCCGGGTCCGTGACCTGGTCGTCGAGGGTGAGCTGCTGGCGCTGGTCATGGACCTCGTCGACGGCCCTGACCTGCACCGCTACCTGCGCGAGAACGGCCCCTTCACCCCGGTCGCCGCCGCCCTGCTCACCGCGCAGATCGCCGACGCCCTCGCCGCGAGCCACGCCGACGGCGTCGTCCACCGCGACCTGAAGCCCGCCAACGTCCTGCTCCAGCAGAACGGCGGCCAGATGCACCCGATGCTGACCGACTTCGGCATCGCCCGCCTCGCCGACTCCCCGGGCCTGACCCGCACCCACGAGTTCGTCGGCACGCCCGCGTACATCGCCCCCGAGTCCGCCGAGGGCCGCCCGCAGACCTCCGCGGTCGACATCTACGGCGCCGGCATCCTCCTCTACGAGCTGGTCACCGGCCGTCCCCCGTTCGGCGGCGGTTCCGCCCTGGAAGTCCTGCACCAGCACCTCAGCGCCGAGCCGCGCCGCCCGTCCACGGTCCCCGACCCGCTCTGGACGGTCATAGAGCGCTGCCTGCGCAAGAGCCCCGACGAACGGCCCAGCGCCGAGAACCTCGCCCGTGGTCTGCGCGTCGTCGCCGAGGGCATCGGCGTGCACGCGAACTCCGCGCAGATCGCCGCCGCCGAGGGCGTCGCCGCACTGCTCGTCCCCGACCCCGCCCCGGCCACCGTGCCCGGCTCGGCCGACCCCACCCAGGTGCTGCCGCACGGCGCGGCGCCGGGGGCCTACGACCCGAACGGCGCGACCAGCGTCCTGCCGCACACCGGTGGCGGCGGCCCGGCGGGTGCCGCCGACCCCACGGCCGTCATGCCGTCGATGCCACCGGGGCCTCCCGGCCAGCAGTCCGGTCAGCCCGGTCAGCCCGGCCCCGAGGAGCCGCACCCGTGGCAGAACCAGCTGCGTGCCGCCCGGGACCGCAACGAGCAGACGCAGGTCCAGTACCTCGACCCCAACCAGGACCCGCTGCGCCGGCGCCCGCAACGCCAGGTCGCCCGCCCGCAGCAGCAGCCTCAGCAGCCGCCGCATCCTCAGCAGCAGCGGCCCCCGCAGGGCCGCGGGCAGCAGGGCTACGGCCACCCGCAGCAGCACCAGCCGCAGCAGTACGCCCCACCGCGCCAGCCGCAGCAGCCCCAGCGGTACGCTCCGCCGCCCACGCCGGAGCCGCAGCGGCCGCAGCGCGAGCCGCGTCCGCCGCGGCAGCGCAGCGCCAACCCGATGCGGATCCCCGGACTCGGCTGCCTCAAGGGCTGCCTGTTCACGATCATCATCCTCTTCGTCGCGGGCTGGCTGGTCTGGGAGCTGAGCCCGTTGCAGGACTGGATCGGCACGGGCAAGGGCTACTGGGACCAGCTCAGCGACTGGTTCAGCACCGTGACCGGGTGGATCGGGGACCTGGGCGGGGGTTCGGGCGGAGGCTCGGGCACCAACTGACCGCCGTCGGCGCCGCGCTGACCAGTTTGATTCTTTGTCGACATCTGGCGGGTGATTTCCGCCTCCCTGGTGAAGGTTGGGTTGCCGGGCGCGTAGTTTTGTCGACCGGGGGTCGCGACACACGCGTCGGTAGGAGCAGTCTTGGCACGGAAGATCGGCAGCCGGTACACCGCCAACCAGATCCTGGGGCGGGGCAGCGCCGGCACGGTGTGGCTGGGCGAGGGGCCCGAGGGGCCCGTCGCCATCAAGCTGCTGCGCGAGGATCTCGCGTCCGACCAGGAACTCGTCGGACGCTTCGTGCAGGAGCGCACGGCGCTGCTCGGCCTGGAGCACCCGAACGTCGTCTCCGTACGCGACCTGGTGGTCGACGGCAACGACCTCGCGCTGGTGATGGACCTCGTCCGGGGCACCGACCTGCGCACCCGGCTCGACCGTGACCGGCGGCTCTCGCCCGAGGCGGCGGTGGCGATCGTGGCGGACATCGCCGACGGGCTGGCGGCCGCGCACGCCGCCGGGGTCGTGCACCGGGACGTGAAGCCGGAGAACGTGCTGCTGGACATGCAGGGCCCGCTGGGGCCGGGCGGCTCCCACCCGGCCTTGCTGACGGACTTCGGTGTGGCCAAACTCATCGACTCACCGCGCCGTACCCGCGCGACGAAGATCATCGGCACGCCCGACTATCTGGCGCCGGAGATCGTGGAGGGCCTGCCCCCTCGGGCGGCGGTCGACATCTACGCCCTCGCCACGGTCCTGTACGAGCTGCTGGCGGGCTTCACGCCGTTCGGCGGCGGCCACCCCGGAGCGGTCCTGCGCCGCCATGTCACGGAGACGGTGGCGCCGCTGCCCGGCATCCCCGACGAGCTGTGGCAGCTGATCATCCAGTGCCTCGCGAAGGCGCCGGCCTCGCGGCTGCGGGCGTCGGAGCTGGGGGTGCGGCTGCGGGAGCTGCTGCCGCTGGTGGCCGGGATGCCGCCGCTGGACGTGGACGAGCCGGATGCGGAGTCCGCGGAGGACGAGGCTCCGGCCGCGGAGGAAGCGAAGCCGGCCGGGGAGCGGGTGCGCCGCCGGGGTGCGGTGCCGTTGGTGCCGGGGGCGAAGCCGGCCGACTCCAACCGGGACACGCATACGTCGATGAGGGTGCCGGGGCCCGACGAGCTGGCCGGGGGTGCGCGGGGTACGGCTCGGGTGCCGCGGGCGGCCGGGGCGCCGCGGCCGGGGTCGGCGCGGCATCGGGCGGTGGCCCGGCGTCGGCGGGTGGTGCTCGGGGCGGCCGCGGTGGCGCTGGTCGCGGCGGCGGGTGTGGGGACGTGGCTGGCGACCTCGGGGGACGACGCGGACGCGACCCCGCAGGACACGAACAACTCGGCACCGGCAGTGCCCTGACCTCCCTCGCCCCCGCCGCCCCTATCCGTCCCATCCCTTGAAGGGGCGCTGCCCCTTCGACCCCGCCAGGGGGCTGCCGCCCCCTGGACCCCCGCTGTCGGCCTTCGGCCTCGTCCTCGAACGCCGGACGGGCTGAGTAGCCGGCCCAGGACGCCCGGGCATCGCCGCTTGGCGGAGCCGTTACGCTGGAGGCGTGGCAGTCGTCGATGTATCCGAAGAGCTCAAGTCCCTCTCCTCGACCATGGAGTCGATCGAGGCCGTTCTGGACCTCGACAAGCTGAGGGCAGACATCGCCGTGCTCGAGGAGCAGGCGGCCGCGCCGTCCCTGTGGGACAACCCGGACGAGGCGCAGAAGATCACCAGCAAGCTGTCCCATCTCCAGGCGGAGGTGAGGAAGGCCGAGGCCCTCCGCGGTCGTATCGACGACCTCGGCGTTCTCTTCGAGATGGCAGAGGAGGAGGACGACCCGGACACCCGTGCCGAGGCCGAGTCCGAGCTCGCCGCCGTCCGCAAGGCGCTGGACGAGATGGAGGTGCGGACGCTTCTCAGCGGTGAGTACGACGCCCGTGAGGCGCTCGTCAACATCCGTGCCGAGGCCGGCGGCGTCGACGCGGCCGACTTCGCCGAGAAGCTGCAGCGGATGTACCTGCGCTGGGCGGAGCAGAAGGGCTACAAGACCGAGATCTACGAGACGTCGTACGCCGAAGAGGCCGGCATCAAGTCGACCACGTTCGCCGTGCAGGCGCCGTACGCCTACGGGACCCTCTCCGTCGAGCAGGGCACGCACCGGCTCGTGCGTATCTCGCCCTTCGACAACCAGGGCAGGCGGCAGACCTCCTTCGCGGGCGTCGAGATCCTCCCCGTGGTCGAGCAGACCGACCACATCGAGATCGACGAGTCCGAGCTGCGGGTGGACGTGTACCGGTCGTCCGGCCCCGGCGGTCAGGGCGTGAACACCACCGACTCCGCGGTGCGACTCACCCACCTCCCCACCGGCATCGTCGTCTCCTGCCAGAACGAGCGGTCGCAGATCCAGAACAAGGCGACCGCGATGAACGTCCTCCAGGCCAAGCTGCTCGAGCGGCGCCGCCAGGAGGAGCAGGAGAAGATGAACGCCCTCAAGGGCGACGGCGGCAACTCCTGGGGCAACCAGATGCGGTCGTACGTGGTGCACCCGTACCAGATGGTCAAGGACCTGCGCACCGAGTTCGAAGTCGGCAACCCCGAGGCCGTGTTCAACGGTGAGATCGACGGTTTCCTCGAGGCCGGTATTCGCTGGCGCAAGCAGCAAGAGAAGTAATTTTGTCGACAAGGCAACTGCCGCCCTCCCGGCGGCAGTTGCCTTTTCTGTGCCTGCATGTCTGGGTTTTACATCACACTCACAGGCTCCAACCCCTGGCATAGCCCCCGTATTTGGACATGGCGCATGTAAACGGCCTTGACGTGTCTTTGAAAAATGGGAAGGGTAAAGCGTGGCATGCGTATCTCTGGGGCGCATGTGAACCGGGGGGCTTGAGTTCAGTACTACCCCCGTCGATCACGGCCCCCGAGCGCCGCCTCACTGACGATTCAGCTACTGGGGGTAGCAACCACATGACGAAGAAGACGCGGATCCGTATCGCGCGCCTCGCGGCCGGCGCCGTGATCGCGGCCGGTGCCTCGCTGACCGCTGCGGGTGCCGCATCTGCTGCCGAGGCGGAGCCGGGCGAGGACTGCATCATCGGCATCCTCTGCCTGGGCGAGAACCCGACCGACCCGCCGGTTCCCACCGACCCGCCGACCGACATCCCCACGGACATCCCGACCGACCCGGGTACCCCGACCGAGGACCCCACGGTTCCGACGGACCCGACCGTGGAGCCGACCGAGCCGCAGGACCCCACCGACCCGACCACCGACCCGACCGACCCGGGTGACGACGGGAACGGCAACGGGAACGGAAACGGCAACGGGAACGGGAACGGCAACAACGGCGGCGGTAACGACAACACCGACCCCGACGGTGGCACGTCCCCGCAGGAGGAGGGCTCCTCCTCCCTGACGGACACCGGCACCGAGACGACCGGTACCGGCACGGGTACCAGCACGTCTGCCCAGGGCGGCGGTGACGAGCTCGCCGAGACCGGTGCCGCTCAGACCACGTTCCTGCTGGTCGGCGCCGCCACGATGATCGCCGGCGGCATCGGCTTCCGCATCCTGCCGCGCCTCGTGAGCGGCCGTGGCGGTGCGGCTGCCTGACGGTAGCCGGTCGTTTACGCTGTGTGATTCACGCCATACGGCCGAGGGGCCCGGAGCGCGTTCTGCTCCGGGCCCCTCGTCGTGTCCGCGGATCCGCGTACGGGTGCGGGCGTCCGACCTATGCGGTCTGGTGCGCCAGCAGTGCCACCGCCGCGATCAGCACCGCCAGCAGGGCGATCAGCGTCATCGGGTTCAGACCCGCGAACGGGTTCTCCTGCTGCAGCCGCTCTCGGTTCGCCCGGCACACGGGGCAGCGGCCCTCACTCACGGGCGCGGCACAGTTCGCGCACACCAGCCGGTCGTACGTCATGCGCCACCCTCCTAGCGTGTTCCCTCCGGGGGTTCAACGGGTTGGGCCCCGCTAATGTTCCCCCCTCCACTGTGCCAGCTTCCTTCGGAAAGGGCTCGGGCGCTTTCGGAGGGGTGGTTGCCATTGTCTCGCGGCTGCGGGTCGTGTGTGGCTGGTCGCGCAGTTCCCCGCGCCCCTCAGGGGCGCCTGCCCCACCGCCCGTCAAGCAGCGAACCCCGTACAAAAGTACACAAGGGGCGCGCAACCCTCCTGGTGACTGCGCCCCCACCCCCGGTTCGCGTATGGTCCCCCTCATCTACCCCCGGCGACCCGTGGTGCATCCGTGATCCGATTCGACAACGTCTCCAAGGTCTACCCCAAGCAGAACCGCCCCGCACTCAGGGATGTGTCCCTGGAAGTGGAGAAGGGCGAGTTCGTGTTCCTCGTGGGGTCCTCGGGCTCCGGAAAGTCCACCTTCCTGCGGCTGATCCTCCGCGAGGAGCGGTGCAGTCACGGGCAGGTGCACGTTCTGGGCAAGGACCTCGCGCGCCTCTCCAACTGGAAGGTGCCGCAGATGCGCCGCCAGCTGGGGACGGTGTTCCAGGACTTCCGGCTGCTGCCGAACAAGACGGTCGCGGAGAACGTGGCCTTCGCGCAGGAGGTCATCGGCAAGTCCCGCGGCGAGATCCGCAAGTCCGTCCCGCAGGTGCTCGACCTCGTCGGGCT
Organism: Streptomyces sp. V4I8; assembly: GCF_041261225.1. Taxonomy (GTDB): domain Bacteria; phylum Actinomycetota; class Actinomycetes; order Streptomycetales; family Streptomycetaceae; genus Streptomyces. The sequence goes on along the minus strand of NZ_JBGCCN010000001.1, from coordinate 4,147,715 downwards.
GGGCGGGAAGGAGGACCGGATGCCCGGTGAGCTGTCCGGTGGTGAGCAGCAGCGGGTGGCGATCGCGCGCGCGTTCGTCAACCGGCCCAAGCTGCTGATCGCGGACGAGCCCACGGGCAACCTCGACCCGCAGACCTCCGTCGGCATCATGAAGCTGCTCGACCGGATCAACCGGACCGGTACGACGGTCGTGATGGCCACACACGATCAGAACATCGTGGACCAGATGCGCAAGCGCGTCATCGAGCTGGAGAAGGGCCGCCTCGTCCGCGACCAGGCGCGCGGCGTCTACGGCTACCAGCACTGACCCCCGTAGAAGTTCGGAAAGGCCTGAAGAAGCCGCCATGCGCGCCCAGTTCGTACTCTCCGAGATCGGTGTCGGTCTCCGCCGCAATCTGACGATGACCTTCGCCGTCGTCGTCTCCGTCGCCCTGTCGCTCGCCCTGTTCGGCGGGTCGCTCCTGATGAGCGACCAGGTCAGCACCATGAAGGGTTACTGGTACGACAAGGTCAACGTCTCGGTCTTCCTCTGCAACAAGGCCGACGCCGAGTCCGACCCCAACTGCGCCAAGGGCGCGGTCACCGAGGACCAGAAGAAGCAGATCCTCGCCGACCTGGGCAAGATGACGGTCGTCGACAAGGTGACGTACGAGTCGCAGGACCAGGCGTACAAGCACTACAAGGAGCAGTTCGGCGACTCCCCGCTGGCCGCCTCGCTCACGCCGGACCAGATGCAGGAGTCGTACCGGATCAAGCTGAAGGATCCCGAGAAGTACCAGGTCGTCGCGACCGCCTTCAACGGGCGGGACGGCGTGCAGTCCGTGCAGGACCAGAAGGGCATCCTGGACAACCTCTTCAAGCTGCTCAACGGCATGAACTGGGCGGCACGCGCGGTGATGGCGCTGATGCTCGTCGTCGCGCTGATGCTGATCGTCAACACGGTGCGCGTCTCGGCGTTCAGCCGTCGGCGGGAGACCGGGATCATGCGCCTGGTCGGTGCCTCGGGCTTCTACATCCAGGCGCCGTTCATCATGGAGGCCGCGGTCGCCGGGCTCATCGGCGGGACGGTGGCCTGTGCGTTCCTGGTGATCGCGCGGTACTTCCTCATCGATCACGGCCTTGCCCTGGCCGACCAGCTGACCTTGGTCAACTTCATCGGCTGGGAAGCCGTGTTGACCAAGCTCCCGCTCATCCTCGCGACGAGCCTGCTGATGCCCGCGCTGGCAGCGTTCTTCGCGCTGCGCAAGTATCTGAAGGTGTGACCAACGCCAAGGGGGCCGTACGGGCAACGGACCGTACGGCCCCCTCGCGTTGTCCTAGACTCACCCGCATGTCAGGTCGTGACCTGTTCTGTCAGCCCCGCCGCTTCGGCCGCGGGGCCGCCCTGACATTGGCGTTCGCGAGCGTGCTCGTCGCCGGTGCCGCGACGGGTTCCCTGCCCGGCCCCGACCGGAAATCCCCGGCCGACGCGGCCGGTTCGGCCGCACCCGCGGGCCGGCACGTGGACGTCGCCGCGGCGGCCGCCGAGGCCATGGCCGCGGGCAAGTCCCCCATGGAGGCCGCCGAACGCGCGGTCAGCCGCAGCGGGGACCGCTGGGGCGCCGTCTACTCCCGGGGCGAGTACGAGGAGTTCGAGGAGGCCCTCGACGGCGAGTACACCGGCGTCGGGCTGTGGGCCCGGCGCGAGCGGGACGGCCGTATCGAGGTGACGAAGGTGGGGGCCGGCTCGCCCGCGGCCACCGCCGGGATCCGGGCCGGCGACCTGCTGCGCAGCGTCGACGGAAAGAAGGTCGACGGGCGTCCCGTCACCGAGGTCGTCTCCTTACTGCGGGGCGACGCGAAGGACGCGCCGGCCGGTACGCCGGTGAAGGTGGGCCTGGAGCGCGGCACGCGCGCGTGGGACCTCACTCTGCGCCGGGCCAGGCTGTCCACCGACTCGGTCACCGTTCGAGAACTCGCCGGCGGTGTCACCGTCATCAGGATCGCCTCCTTCACCAAGGGCTCCGGCGACGCGGTCCGCGAGGCCGTACAGCGGGCCCCGGCCGCCACCGGGGTCGTCCTCGATCTGCGGGGCAACTCCGGCGGCCTGGTCATCGAGGCCGTCACCGCGGCCTCCGCCTTCCTCGACGGCGGCCTCGTCGCCACCTACGACGTCGACGGCGACCAGCGCGCCCTGCACGCCGAGCCCGGCGGCGACACCGGCAGACCCCTGGTCGCCCTCGTCGACGGCGGCACGATGAGCGCGGCCGAGCTGCTCACCGGTGCCCTGCAGGACCGCGGCCGCGCGGTCGTCGTGGGCTCCCGCACCTTCGGCAAGGGCTCGGTCCAGATGCCGAGCCGCCTCCCCGACGGCTCCGTCGCCGAGCTGACCGTCGGGCACTACCGCACCCCCTCCGGCCGCACCGTCGACGGCACGGGCATCACGCCCGACCTGGAGGCCGACCGGGGCGTCCTGGAGCGGGCCGAGACGGTCCTCAGCGGACTCGGCGACTCGTAGCCGACTTGTAGCGACTCGTGGCGACGCGTAAATCGGCTTTCCCCGCACCCCCTCCCTAGTGCGAAAATGGACGGCACTATGAGCAAGGGAATGTACGTACCGAAGGAGTCCCAGCCCAAGCAGGGCGGGGCGGCGGCCGCGAAGGCCAGGGACGGCGAGAAGGGCGGCAAGCGCAAGATCGTCGCCCAGAACAAGAAGGCCCGGCACGACTACGCGATCATCGACACGTTCGAGGCGGGCCTGGTGCTCATGGGCACCGAGGTCAAGTCGCTGCGCGAGGGCCGGACGTCACTGGCCGACGGCTTCGTCCAGATCGACCGGGGCGAGGCGTGGCTGCACAACGCCCACATCCCCGAGTATCACCAGGGCAGCTGGACCAACCACTCCGCGCGCCGCAAGCGCAAGCTCCTCCTGCACCGCGAGGAGATCGACAAGCTGGAGGCCAAGTCCCAGGAGACGGGTCACACGATCGTGCCCCTGGCCCTGTACTTCAAGGACGGCCGCGCGAAGGCCGAGATCGCTCTCGCGCGAGGCAAGAAGGAGTACGACAAGCGCCAGACCTTGCGGGAGAAGCAGGACCGGCGGGAGTCCGACCGGGCGATCGCGGCGGCGAAGCGGCGGCAGCGCGGCGTCTGACGGGCGGGAATACAGTGGCATCGGCGTGCGTTGGTCACGTACGATGGCACCAACACCGGCCAGGCCGGTGGGCGCATTGAAAAATCAACATGGGGATGATCGGTTTCGACAGCGGCTGTTGAAACAGGGGAAGCGTGTCGAGGAAGCGGCAATGATCTCGTAAACCATATGTCGCAAAAAATAATCGCCAACACCAAGCGCGATTCCTTCGCCCTCGCTGCCTAAGTAGCGACTTGCGAAGTGTCAGCCCGGGGCTGTTCCCGACCCGGATCCTGGCATCAGCTAGGGAACTAAACCTTGATCCCGGTCACGGGGTGAAGAGGGAAACCAAACAGTGACTGGGCCCGTCGGCGACTTGTTCGCGTGATCGCCGGGGCCGAGAAAATCACAGCGGACTGCACACGGAGAAGCCCTGATTCTGCACCGTTGGACGCGGGTTCGATTCCCGCCATCTCCACGATCGGGAGGTTTCCGAACCTCCCACCCATGTGGGCAGAGGCCCCGCCGCCTTCGGGCAGCGGGGCCTTTGTCTTGCCGCACCCCGGTCGTCCCATGGTGGCTGGGTCGTCCCACGGTGGCTGGTGATCTGTGACGCCGCTGTGACCGGAGCTGTGGCTTCCGCCACAGCCTGAGGGTGCGCCCCCTGGTGAGGTGGGCAGATGCCTACCGCCTCGCGCACCGTTCCTACCGCCTCGCGCACCGTTCCTACCGCCTCGCGCACCGTTCCTACCGCCTCGCGCACCGTTCCTACCGCCTCGCGCACCGTTCCTACCGCCTCGCGCACTGTTCCCGTCGCCGTCGCCGGTGTTCTGCTGCTGGCCGCGTGTGGTTCCCAGAGCGCCTCGCAGGGCGAGGACACGGCGCGGGGTCGCGGCGCGGGGGCCCCGGTCAGCGCCGCCCCGCTCTGCCCGTCGGACTACTCGCAGTACGGCAGCCCGCCGCCGACCGCCGGGGCCGAACCGTCCGTGACCCCTTCCGGTACGCCGACGCCGCTTCCCCTGCCCTCCCTCGCCGGTCCGGGCGAGCAGGGCGTGAAGGTCACCGGACTGTATGCCTGGGGGCCGGAGAGCGGCTGCGCGGCCGACTTCTCCGCCGAGTTCGAGATCACCAACAGCGGTAGGAGGGCGGCCACTTACACGGTGACCTTCGGGTTCCTCTCGGCGTCCGGCGGCGCGGTCGACAACGTCGAGCAGACCGTCGCGGCCGTCGGGCCGGGGCGGACCGTCAAGGGGACCGTCGCCATGACGGAGGCGGCCGCGCACGCACCCGACGTGTCGGGCATCGAGGTGATCAAGGTGCGCAGCGTTCCCGTCGACGAGGCGTCGTCCGCCTCGGGGGAGTGCCCCGCGTCCGGGGTGCACGTCTACGCGGACCAGGGGGACGCGGCCATGGGCCTGCGCGTCGTCGGCCTTCACCTCGTCAACTGCGGCACCAGGACCTATGAGCTCAACGGCTACCCGGAGCTCGAACTCCTCGACGCGGACCACGACTCCGTGGACGGTGTGCGGATCCTCCGGGGGACCGACCGGATCAGCCCCGCCGCCGGTGGGGGCGGCAGCCCGCAGCCCCTCGCTCTGCGGCCGGGTGAGGCCGCTCAGTCGACGCTGGCCTGGCGGAACACCACAGGGTTCGGCGATGCGGTGAACGCGCCGTACGTCCGCGTCCGGGCGAAGCCCGGTGCCGACCCCGTGATCGTGCAGCCGGAACTGGACCTCGGGACGACCGGACAGCTCGGCGTCGGGCCGTGGAAGAAGGACGAGACGTTCCGAGCGGACAACACCCCCACGGGGAGGCCGATGGCCCCGTCCACCGTCCCTCCGACGTTGCCCGCTCTGTGAGCCGCCGCCCCCGGTGACCGGTTTTCCTGGTCGCCCGTTCGCCGCCGACACCGGATGAACCACCATGGCGGGTAAGCCCGTTGTGGTGTCCCGCTCCATATCGACGGGTCGTTCAGGCTTCTACGGTCCCTCCGCATGACACAGACCAGAGCCGCAAGCCGTCACATCGTCATCGGGGCGACCCTTCTCCTCGCCTTGATCGCCGCCTTCCTCACGCCGGGCAGAGCCGCGGCCGCCTCGCTCCAGGAGGTGACCGGGTTCGGCTCCAACCCCGGAGCGCTGCGCATGTTCCGGTACGTCCCCGACGGACTGCCCGCCGGCCGGCCCGTGGTCGTCGCGCTGCACGGGTGCACACAGAACGCCTCCGGATACGGCACCGGCAGCGGATGGCTCCAGCTCGCCGACCGCTGGGGTTTCTCCGTCGTACTGCCGCAGCAGCAGACCGCCAACAGCGCCTCGTCCTGCTTCAACTGGTTCCAGAACGGTGACCTCGCCCGCGGCCAGGGCGAGGCCGCGTCCGTCGCGCAGATGGTCGACCGGCAGCTCGCCGACACCTCCGGGGACGCGTCGCGCGTTCATGTCACCGGGCTGTCCGCCGGGGGCGGGATGGCCGCCGTGATGATGGCGGCGTACCCGGAGAGGTTCGCGTCGGGCGGGATCGTCGCCGGGCTGCCGTACGGGTGTGCGCAGGCCGCCGGATCGCCGTGGGTGTGCATGTACGTCGGGGCGACGCAGACGGCGAAGCAGTGGGGGGACCGGGTGCGCGCCGCCCGGCCCGGGTATGCCGGACCCTGGCCCATGCTCGTCGCCTTCCAGGGCACGGCCGACCACACCGTGCAGCCCGTCAACATGACCGACCTGATGAGGCAGTGGACCGAGGTGCACGGGGCCGATCAGGTCGCCGACGTGAGTGACTCCGTCGCCGGGTATCCGCACCAGGTCTTCCGGGACGCGGGCGGGCGTGCGGTCGTGGAGACGTACAGCGTCACCGGGATGGGGCACGGGCAGCCCGTCGATCCGGGGAGCGGGAGCGAGCAGTGCGGGAGCGCCGGCGCGTATGTCCTGGACGTGAATCTGTGCGCGGCGTACCGGATGGGGCGGGCCTGGGGGCTGGGCTGAGCCGGCCGCGGGACCGGAGGTGCTCTGTTGCCGCGGGCGGTTGTCCGGGATGCTGCTGAAGCATGAGCGGACCCGTGGGAAGTTCCGGGAGATGCATCAACTCCCGTAGACGCATGTGGATTTGGCCCGTCGCCGTGGCGCTCGTCGCCGCCGTCCTGGGGCCCGGCGCGCAGGCCGGTGCGGACTCCGACCGTACCGGCCTGCCGGAGGCCATCGACACCGTCCTGGGCGATGCGCGGATGGAGGGCGGGGTGGCGAGCGTCGTGGTCGCGGACGCCGGCACCGGTGAGCTCCTCTACCAGCATCTGCCCTCGACCCGGCTGATGCCCGCCTCCAACACCAAGCTCGCCACCTCGGCGGCGGCCATGGAGATCCTCGGGCCGCAGTACCGGTTCACCACCGATGTGCTGACCACCGGGCGACAGCACGGCACCGTGCTGCGCGGCGACCTGTATCTGCGCGGCACCGGGGACCCGACCCTGCTCGCCGACGACTACGGCGACCTGGCCGCCCGCCTCGCGGCGGCGGGCGTGCGGCGGGTGGACGGGCGGCTGATCGCCGACGACACCCGGTTCGACAGCGTGCGGCTCGGGCGTTCCTGGGCCGCCGACGACGAGTCCTCCTACTACTCCGCGCAGATCAGCGCGTTGAGCGTGGCGCCGGACACCGACTACGACACGGGCACGGTGATCGTCATGGTCGCGCCGGGGGAGGAGGCCGGTGACGAACCGGTCGTCACCGTCACCCCCGACACCGACTACGTCGACATCGACGTACGGGCCACGACCGTCGCCGCCGGCGGGGCGAACAACCTCACCGTCGAGCGGGAGCACGGCACCAACACCGTCGTGGTCAGCGGCACGACCCCCGTCGGCGGCGCCGGCGCCAAGGAGTGGGTCACCGTGTGGGAGCCCACCGGGTACGCCGCCGCCGTCTTCCGGGACGCGCTCGCGCAGCACGGGATCAGGGTGAGCGGCCCCACGCGGCTCGGGCGGCAGACACCCGGTACGGCCGTGCGGCTGGCGTCCCACACGTCCATGCCGCTCAGGGACCTGCTGGTCCCGTTCATGAAGCTGTCCAACAACATGCACGCCGAGATCCTCACCAAGGCGATGGGGTACGAGGTCTCGCGGCAGGGGAGCTGGGACGCCGGACTGGCCGCGATCAGCGGCTACCTCAAGGGCGTGGGCGTCGACGCCGGGAAGGCACGGCAGGTCGACGGTTCCGGGCTGTCCCGGATGAACAACTTCTCCGCCGGGCAGCTCCTCGACCTGCTCCTGGCCGTGCGCGCCGAGCCCTGGTACGCCGACTGGTACCGCGCACTGCCCGTCGCCTGCGCCCCCGACCGGTTCGTCGGCGGCACCCTGCGCACGCGGATGTGCGGGACGCCCGCCGCCCTCAACGCCCGCGCCAAGACAGGGTCGTTGACCGGGGCATCGGCTCTCTCCGGGTACGTCACCGACGCCGACGGGCGCGAGCTCGTCTACGGCATCGTCCTCAACAACTATCTGGCCTCGTCCGTGAAGGCCCTGGAGGACGCCATCGTGGTGACGCTGGCCAGGTCGACCGCCGAGGCCGCGGTGCCCGCCGCCACCCTCAGGAGCGGCGCGAGCGCCGACGTCGAGTGCTCGTGGCGCAAGCCGCTTTCGTGCTGAGACGTGGTGCTGGGGGCGCGGTGCGGCGCCGCTACTTGAAGGCGTGGACGTTGCGCCGCGCCCACCCCGCGAAGGTGCCGGCCGGGCGGCCGAGGACCTTCTCGACGTCGGGGCTGACCCGCTGCTCGGCGGGGAGCGGCTCGCCGAGGATGTCGAGCGTGCCCTCGATCACGGGCTCGGGCATAAACCGCGCCATGTGCTCGCGCGCCTGCTCACGGGTCAGCTCCACGTAGCCCACCTCCTCGCCGATCGCCTCGGAGAGCGCCGCCGCCTGCTCGCGCGGGGTGACGGCGGCGGGCCCGGTCAGCTCGTACGTCCGTCCCGAGTGGCCCTCGCCGCGCAGGGCCACGGCGGCGACCTCGGCGATGTCCGCCGGGTCCACGACCGGCAGCGCCACGTCGGCGAACGGGGCGATCACGGTGCGCCGGGTGCGGACGGTCTCGCTCCAGGCATAGGCGTTGGAGGCGAAGCCGCCCGGGCGCAGGATCGTCCAGTCGAGGCCCGAGGAGCGTACGGCCTCCTCGAACTCCCGCAGTCGGACATGTGAGGCGGCTTCCGGGCGGGTGCCGTTGATCTGCGAGGAGAGCAGCACGACCCGCCGCACGCCGGCCTCCTCGGCGGCCGCCGGCACTTCGACGGCGGGTGCGCTACCGCCGAGCAACTCCCCGGCCGGCAGGACGAACAGGGCGTCCGCGCCGTCCAGGGCGGGGCCCAGCGTCGCGGGATCGGCGAGGTCGGCGCGCACATGCCGCGCTCCCTCCGGGAGGTCGTAGCGGAGGGGGCTGCGGGACACGGCCGTCACCTTCTCACCCGCGAGGGCGAGGGCCTCGACGAGCGGGCGGCCGACGTTTCCGGAGGCTCCGGTCACAACGATCACAGAAAACTCCCAAAGTCATTGATTGAGGGTGGAGTTGGGCGATGTCTGTGACGCTAGCATCCTCCGTATAGTAGGTACCTAGAGGAAAGTGACTTCCCTGGGAGGAGCCGAATGGGCAGCGGTAGCACCCGCGTCACGGGCGGGCAGGTCGACTCGCAGCAGGCGTGTCCCGTCGCCCCGGTCGTCGACCTCGTCTTCAGCCGCTGGACGACGCCGATCCTGTGGACGCTGAACGAGTTCGGCCGGCAGCGGTTCGTCGAACTCCAGCGCAACATCGGCACGATCACGCCTAAGGTCCTCACCCAGCGGCTGCGTCAGATGGAGCGCGACGGTCTGGTCGTACGCACGTACCACCCCGAGGTGCCACCCCGAGTCGAGTACGAGATCAGCGCCCTCGGCCGCAGCCTGGCCCCGATCTTCGCCCACCTCGCCGACTGGTCCACGGAGAACCTGCCGAAAGTCGAGGAGGCCAGGCGGGAGTTCGATGCGGCGGGCGGCCACTCGTAGCTGTCCGTTGTCGGGGACGCCCCAGCATGGGCGGTCACGAGGAGCAGAAACCGACTGTTGTCATGCGGCTGATCCGGCTGTTGCCGGAACGAGCGGCGCGGCACGCGAGGAGGTGGCTGCTCTGGTGGCGCTCAGCAGGTAGCCGGATGTCCCCACACGGCCTGGGGACATGCGACAGGCTCCTGATGAGCCGGGCCCTGCTCGGAGTTGGCGCTCCGAGCTGGGTTCCACCTGCTCCTGCTGGAACGGGCGGCGCGACAGCTCCACTACAGCACAGCACCCCCCACCGGGCACCACGATCACCCACAGTTCACGCCACCGCCCGCCGCCCCGTGCTCCCTCTCTCCGTCATCCTCGGCGCCAGCAATGTCGCCTCCGGAACCCTCTTCCCGCCCAGCTTCCCCATCAGCAGCTCCACCGCCCGCGCCCCCACCTCCGCGGCAGGCAAGGCGATCGACGTCACCGGCACCCGCAGCGACGCGGCGAGTTCGTCCGGGCAGATCGCGGTGACCGACAGGTCGGCCGGCACCCGTAGGCCCAGCTCCTCGAACGCGTCGATCAGCGGCTCCAGGATCGCCTCGTTGTGGACGACGACCCCCGTCAAGGCGGGCTGCTCCCGCAGCAGTTGCCCGGCGACCGCGCGTGCCGCCGCGGGCGAGGCCTCGCAGGGGTGGACGGAGGAGGTGAGCCGGCCCCGGTCGGCGGCGGCCGTGAAGCCCCGGACCACCCGCTGGGCGAACGCCGTCCCCCGTACGTACACCTCCGGGGGCGACCCCACGAGTGCCACCACCCGGTGGCCGAGCCGCGCCAAGTGCTCCACGCAGGCCTCGCCCGCCGCCTTGAAGTCGAGGTCGATGCAGGTCAGGCCCTCCGAATCGGCCGGGAAGCCGATCACCACCGACGGCCGGTCCAGGCCGGGTAAGAGCGCTGTCCGTGGATCGTTCAGCTGCACGTCCATGACGATCAGCCCGTCCACCGGGGCCGTGTCCAGGGCCCGCCGCAGCCCCTCCTCGCCCTCCTCCTGGGTCAGCAGCAGCACGTCATGGTCGTGGCGCCGCGCCGTCGTCACCACCGACACCGCGAACTGCATCGCCACCGGCACATCGATGCCCGGCCGCAGCGGCACCAGCAGCGCCAGCACGTTCGACCTGCCGCCGGCCAGGGCGCGGGCGCCGGCGTGCGGGCGGTAGCCGAGCAGGCGGACGGACTCCTCGACGCGGCGCCGGGTCTCCTCGGAGATCGGGCGTTTGCCGCTCAGCGTGTACGACACGGTGCTGGGGGAGACCCCGGCGTGCCGCGCCACATCCGTGATCTTCACCATCAGCCCAGCTCCAGGGAGAGAAACCCGGTCCCCGCCTGCGCCCGGACCTCCCGCTCGCCCGCCGCCAGCCCCCAGGGCGCGGCAGGGACAGCGCAGGACGCCCGCAGCGTGTCCCCCTCCCGTACGACCGTGAAGACCACGTCCCCGACCCGCACCGTCCGCTGTGCGCCCCGCTCCAGCCCGTACGCCCGCAGCGTCACCCCGTCGGCATGGTCGTAGTCGGGCCGGTCGTCCACCGCGCCCACCGGGATCACCGCACCCGGCCGGACCAGCAGCGGCACGCTGGTGAAGTCGTGCTGCTCGCGCACCCAGCGCGGGCCGGTCACCGTCCGCCCGTCGAGGAAGTGGGTCCAGGTGCCCTCGGGGACGTAGTACGTCACCTCCCCCTCGTCGCTGAAGACGGGGGCCACCAGCAGGTCCGGTCCGAGCATGTACTGCCGCTCCAGATGCGCGCACCCGGGGTCGTCCGGGAACTCCAGCACCATCGCCCGCATCATCGGCACGCCCTCGGTGTGGGCGGTGCGGGCGGCCTCGTAGAGGTACGGCATCAACCGCAGCTTGAGGCGGGTGAAGTGGCGGGCCACGTCCACCGACTCCTCGTCGAACAGCCACGGCACCCGGTACGACGACGACCCGTGCAGCCGGCTGTGCGAGGACAGCAGCCCGAACGCCAGCCACCGCTTGAACAGCGCGGGGGTCGGCGTGCCCTCGAAGCCGCCGATGTCATGGCTCCAGTACCCGAAGCCGGACAGGCCGAGCGAGAGCCCGCCGCGCAGCGACTCCGCCATCGACTCGTAGGTCGCCTCGCAGTCGCCGCCCCAGTGCACCGGGAACTTCTGGCTGCCCGCCGTCGCCGAGCGCGCGAAGAGCACCGCCTCCTCCTCGCCCCGGTGCTTGCGCAGCACGTCGAAGACGGTCTGGTTGTAGAGGTACGTGTAGTAGTTGTGCATCCGCTCCGGGTCGGAGCCGTCGGACCACGCCACATCCAGCGGCACTCGCTCGCCGAAGTCGGTCTTGAAGCAGTCGACGCCCTGCGCGAGCAGCGCCTCCAGCTTCGCCGCGTACCAGTCGCGGGCGGAGGGAGAGGTGAAGTCGACCAGCGCCATGCCGGGCTGCCACAGGTCCCACTGCCAGACGCTGCCGTCCGGCCGCCTCAGCAGATGGCCGAGTGCCTTGCCCTCCGCGAACAGGGGCGAGCGCTGGGCGATGTACGGGTTGATCCAGACGCAGATCCGCAGGTCCTTCGCCTTCAGCCGGGCCAGCATCCCCGCCGGATCCGGGAAGACGCGCGGGTCCCACTGGAAATCGCACCAGTTGAACTCGCGCATCCAGAAGCAGTCGAAGTGGAAGACCGAGAGCGGCAGTTCGCGCTCCCGCATGCCGTCCACGAACGACGTCACCGTCTCCTCGTCGTACGACGTCGTGAAGGACGTCGACAGCCACAGGCCGAACGACCACGCGGGCGGGAGAGCGGGGCGGCCGGTCAGGGCCGTGTACTTGCGGAGGATGTCCTTCGGGGTCGGGCCGTGGATGACGTAGTACGTCAACTCCTGTGTCTCCGCGCTGAACTGCACCCGGGACACCACCTCCGACGCCACCTCGAAGGAGACCTTGCCCGGGGTGTCGACGAAGACGCCGTAGCCCGCGTCGGTCAGGAAGAACGGCACGTTCTTGTACGCCTGCTCGCTGCAGGTGCCGCCGTCGGCCTGCCAGATGTCGACGACCTGCCCGTTCTTGACCAACGGGCCGAAGCGCTCGCCGAGGCCGTAGACGGACGTACCGACACCGAGGCGCAGCTGCTCGCGCAGATAGTGGCCCCCGCTCGCGTCCCGCATGATGCCCATGCTCTTGGGGCCACTGGAGGTGAGGACGCGGCCGCCGGCCAGGAAGTCGACCTGCCAGGAGCCGGTGCGGGCGACTCGGACCGAGAGCGCGCCGGAGGTGAGGGTCGCGTGCTCGTCGTCGTACGAGATCTGCGCGGCCGTCTCCGCCGACTCGGTGAGCTCGAACTCGGGGCCGCGGGATTGCTCGCCGCTGAAGTGCGTCAGGGTCAGGCCGATGACGTCGGGCATCGGCGTGTGGGCGTTGATCGTCATGACCGGTCCCGTCATCAGGTCGCCGCGCGTGCGGATGGGCCGGGTCGGCGCGTGGATCTCCAGGGCGCCGTCCGACTCCGTGACGTCGAGGACTGCGGCGGGGTGGGCCGCGGTGACGCCTTCGCGCAGCAGCCAGTAGCCGTCGGTGAACTTCATGTGGGGGCCCCTTGCAGCGTCTGGTCCTGTCGAAACGTTTCGATCAAGAGTGTCGAAGCGCTTCGACTGGCGAAGGTATGTGCGCCCTGGAGGTGAGTCAATGGGGCGGCAAGGGAATGGCGCAGCCACTGTTCACCCGCGGCCGGGGGCGGAGTGGGGATCAGCCGCTGGCGAAGGGGTCCGCGCGGGCGTGGATCAGACGTCGTGCCCGGCGGCCCTGCTCGCCGTCGTGGCGGCGAGCGCGATGAGCAGGGCCACGGCCGCCGCCGTGACCGGCACCCCGTAGCCGGCGGTGGGCGAGAGGCGTTCCACCACCCACCCGCCGACCGCGCTGCCGCACGCGATCCCGCCGAGCAGGGCGGTCACCGCGAGGGTCATACCCTCGTTGAGGCGGCCGTCCGGGGTGCGCTGCTGCACCAGTGCCATGTTGGTGATCATGGTCGGGGCCGTGGCCATGCCGGCGACCAGCAGGGCGACGGCCAGGAGCGGGAGCGAGCCGGTCAGGGACGCGGCGAGCAGGGGCAGCGTCAACAGCGCGGTCATCGCCGCTATGCACCAGGGATAGCGGTACTCGGCGGGACCGGAGAGCCGGAGCCGGCCGTACAGCAGGCCCGCCGCACAGGACCCGGCCGCCTGGAGCGCGAGCACCGCCCCCGCCGCCGTACGGTGCCCCTGCGCGTCCGCGAACGCGAGCGTCACGACCTCCGTCGACCCGAACACCGCGCCCATGGCGAGGCAGACGACCAGCAGCGGGGGCATTCCGGGGGCACGGAACGGTGACCGCACGGCCGTACGGGCGCCCTCACCCGTACGGTCCCGGGGTGGCGTCGGCGGTTCGGTCGACCGCTGCGCCGCGAAGGCCAGCACGCCCGTCACCAGGAGCACCACCCCGGCCAGCGTCCCGGCCTCCGGGAAGAACGTCCCGCACAGGAAGGCCGCGAGCACCGGCCCCAGCATGAAGCACAGCTCGTCGGCGGCCTGCTCGAAGGAGTTCGCCGTGTGCAGGGACCCGGGGTCGCCCTTCAGCAGATGGGCCCAGCGGGCGCGGGACATGCCGCCGGTGTTGGGGGTGGTCGCGGTGGCGGCGTACGCGGCGAACAGGGTCCAGGCCGGGGCGTCGTGGCGCACGCACAGCAGCAGCGCGAGGCTGCCCAGCGCGGCGAAGAGCGTGGCGGGCACGGCGACCCGGGCCTGTCCGTACCGGTCGACGAGCCGCGCGGTCCAGGGGGCGACCAGCGCGGTCGCCGCGAGGCCGGTCGCGGTGACCGCGCCGGCGAGGGCGTACGAGCCCCGGCTGCCGGCGATCATCACGACCGCGCTCACGCTGAACATGCCCATGGGGAGGCGGGCGATCAGGTTCGCGAGGGTGAAGGCGCGCGTGCCCGGCCGGGCGAAGAGCCGGCGGTACGGGCCGGGCGGTCGGCTCCGCGTGCGGGCGCCGAAGTCGACGGCGACGAGGGTGTCGGCGGTGACGGTGAGCAAAGGGGCGTCAGGGGTGTTGGAGCTTTTATGGGTGTTATGAGTGTGAGGGGCGTTCAGGGGGTTCAGGGCTTTTCTGGAGGGCGGTTGCGGCATGGATCCACCGTCGCCCGGAGTGGATCACGGGGTCCAACACCTGCTCGGCCCGGATTCACGCACCTGTGTTGTAAGAGCCGCGTGAGTTGTAGGTTCCCCGCATGCCCGCTCCCGCGTCCGTGTCCGCCTCCGCTCCCGCTCACCTCGACCCCCGCCTCCTGCGCGCCTTCCTCGCCGTGGCGGAGGAGCTGCACTTCACGCGCGCCGCGGTGCGGCTGTATGTCGCCCAGCAGGCGCTCAGCCGGGACATACGGCGGCTGGAGCGGGAGTTGGGCGCCGAGCTGTTCGTACGGACGACCCGGCAGGTCACGCTGACGGCCGACGGCGAGCGGCTGGTGCCGTACGCGCGCCGGGCCCTGCAGGCCCAGGACGATCTGCTCGCCGCCTTCGGCCAGGCGCGCGCCCTGCTGGTGGACCTCAACTCCCCGGGCCTGGGCACCCCGCGCCGCGTCCTGCACCGGGCCCGCGAACTCGCCCCCGAGCACGAGCTGATGGCCCGCTACGAGAGCGGTCTGACGGGGGCGGCCGGCGAGATGGCCGCGGGGCGGCTGGACGCGTCCTTCGGCCGGTTCGCGGGGCTGGACCCGGCGCTGCGGGCGGGCCTCGACCATCAGCCGGTCCGCTACGAGCCCATGGCGATCCTGCTCCCCGAGGACCATCCGCTGGCCGAGCTGGACGCGGTGCCGCTCGCCGCGCTCGCGGGCCGGACGGTCTACGCCGGGGCGGGCAACCCCCGTACGCCGGAGTGGACCGATCTCGCGCGCCGGCTGTTCGAGGGGCGGGGCATCGAGCTCGCCGCGCCCGCGCCGCTCGCCGTCGGGGACGAGGAGTTCCAGCGGATCATGGCCAAGACGCGGACCCCGATTCTCGTCGTGGTGGACTTTCCGGCCATGCCGTCGACGGTGCGGCGTCCGCTCGTCGATCCCGTTCCGCTGTCACCCGTGTCACTGGTGTGGCGGAAGGGGCTGGTGCACCCTGGATTCGACGCTCTTCGACGGGCGGCGGCCGAACTTTCGGCCGAGGAGGGGTGGCTG
Organism: Streptomyces sp. V4I8; assembly: GCF_041261225.1. Classification (GTDB taxonomy): domain Bacteria; phylum Actinomycetota; class Actinomycetes; order Streptomycetales; family Streptomycetaceae; genus Streptomyces. The sequence goes on along the minus strand of NZ_JBGCCN010000001.1, from coordinate 4,132,404 downwards.
CACAAGCCCGCAAATGGATGGATTCCGGCCATCGATTCGGCCACTTTGGGCCTGCACAATTGACACGTGGCCACCACGAAACCTCCGCGTGCGCTACATTCTTGGCCTGAGCACGTTGTGGTAATGGGGGGCGCTCGGCCGGGTGGGGGCTCGGTACGGCGACGGGTGCTCAGTGTCGCGCGCGCACCCAGAACGGTCCCGTGGGGGGATGTGCGTGCGCGTGAAGAAGTGGCGAGAAGACGCCCAACCGGAGTGGCCCGAGAGCGCGGAGGGCTCCGGAGGCGGTTCTTCCGCGGGGGGTTCCCGGGGTGACACCCAGGCCTTCCCGGCGACCGGGGTGGTCGGTGTGCCTGGTGTGCCCACTCAGGGCCATCGCTCCCGATCCGAAGCAAGGGAGACGGAGATACACCACCGCGGCCGGCACGCGTCCTCGGACGGCGACGAGACAGAGATCCTGAGAAACGGTCCCGGGGCGGCCGCGTCCGCTTCCGGCACCGACGAGACCGCGGTGCTTCCGTCGGTCGGGAGGACCGACGGCTGGTCGGCCTTCGACCGGCCGTCGGCCCTAAGAGGCGAGGGCGGGTTCCCCGCGCCCGGCGAGACGCGTACGGCTTCCGCGGGCAACGCTTCCGCCGGTGAGGCTTACGGCGGTACCGCTTACGCCCGTAACGCCCCCGCCCCTCAGGCTCCCGCTGTCCGCGACCCGTGGAGCGAGCCCGAGGAGCCGGAGGGAACCGTGCGGCCCGGCGCGACCCACGATCCGCACGAGGTCACCGTCCAACTCGACGGCATAGGCGTCCAGCTCGACAACATCCTGCGCGCCGCCAAGGACGCCCCCGGCGGCGAGGGCTCCGACGGGCCGGTGTTCGTCGACGAGTCCGGCCGCCGCAGCCGCCGCTTCCGCCGGATCGGCATGGCGGTCGGCCTGGCCTGCGCGGTCTACGCCGTGGTCATCGTCGCCACGCTGCTGTCCGGCAACTCCGACGCGCCCTGGCTGCCCGTGGAAGGCCCCAAGGAACAGCCGGCCGGGCAGGTCGACACCTCGCCGCTGCCCGCGGAGTCGGCGCCGGCGTCCTCCGGCACCGGCAGCGTCTCGCCGGGGACCTCCCCGACGGCCGACGCCGGCACGACCCCGTCCCCGGACGCCGACGCCACCGCGCCCGGCGCGTCGGCCGGCGCCGAGGATCTGGGCACGTCCGCCGACCCCGAGCCGAGCGCCACGAAGCCCACCACGAACCCGGACACGGATCCCACCCCGGACCCCGATCCGACCGTCGAGCCCACCGCGCCCGACCCGGACCCGACCCCGACGGACGGCGGCGGCCCCACCGAGGAGCCGACCGACACCCCGACCATCGACGAACCCGGCACCGGCACGGTCGCCGACGGTCCCAGCGACCCGTCGCCCATCGCGCAGGAGCCGGGCGACACCACCGCCCCCGCCACCGCCCCGTCCCCGGAGTACACCCTCTGATGGCCTCCCGCACCCGCCGTCACGGGCCGCCCGCGAAGGGAGCCCCTGGCGGCTCCCGGCGCCGCCGCGTGCCCATGCGCCTGTTGTTGCCCTGTCTCGTGCTCGTCGCGTTGATGGCGATGTTGATGCTGCGGGGGTACGTCCACAGCGAGATCCTGGCCGATCACCGCGTCCGTCCCGCCGCCGCCACCGACAAGGTGCCGGAGGAGATCCTGGGCGGCGGCCCCGTCATCGACACCCGCAGCGGCCGCACCGAGAGCCTGAACCTCCAGGACCACCGGCTCGTCCTCACCTTCGACGACGGCCCGGACCCGACCTGGACCCCGAAGGTCCTGGACGTGCTCAAGAAGCACGACGCGCACGCGGTCTTCTTCGTCACCGGCACCATGACCTCGCGCTATCCGGACCTGGTCCGGCGCATGGTCGAGGAGGGCCACGAGGTCGGCCTGCACACCTTCAACCACCCCGACCTCTCCTACCAGTCGCAGAAGCGCATCGACTGGGAGCTGTCCCAGAACCAGCTGGCGATCAGCGGTGCGGCCGGCATCCGTACGTCCTTGTTCCGGCCGCCGTACTCCTCCTTCGCCGACGCCATGGACAACCAGTCCTGGCCGGTGACCGAGTACATCGGCAAGCGCGGCTACATCACCGTCGTCAACAACACCGACAGCGAGGACTGGCGCAAGCCCGGCGTCGACGAGATCATCCGCCGGGCCACCCCCAAGGGCGGCAAGGGCGCGATCGTCCTGATGCACGACTCCGGCGGCGACCGGCACCAGACCGTCGAGGCGCTGGACCGGTTCCTCCCGGACTTGCAGGCCAAGGGCTACGAGTTCGACAACCTCACCGAGGCGCTCGACGCGCCCAGCGCGCACACCCAGGTCACCGGCCTCGACCAGTGGAAGGGCAAGGCCTGGGTCTTCCTGGTCCAGGCGTCGGACAACATCACCGGCGTCCTGGTGGTGGGCCTCGCGGTGATCGGCTTCCTGGTCATCAGCCGCTTCGTGCTGATGCTGCTGCTGTCGGGCATCCACGCGCGCAGGGTGCGGCGCCGAGGCTTCCGCTGGGGCCCGCCGGTCACCGAACCGGTGTCGGTGCTGGTCCCGGCGTACAACGAGGCCAAGTGCATCGAGAACACCGTCCGTTCGCTGATGGCGAGCGAGCACCCGATCGAGATCATCGTCGTCGACGACGGGTCGAGCGACGGCACGGCACGGATCGTCGAGGCGATGGGCCTGCCGAACGTCCGCGTCGTCCGCCAGCTCAACGCGGGCAAGCCCGCGGCGCTCAACCGCGGCCTGGCGAACGCCCGTTACGACCTGATCGTGATGATGGACGGCGACACCGTCTTCGAGCCGGCCACGGTCCGTGAGCTGGTCCAGCCCTTCGGCGACCCGCGCGTGGGCGCGGTCGCGGGCAACGCGAAGGTCGGCTACCGGGACTCGCTGATCGGCGCCTGGCAGCACATCGAGTACGTGATGGGCTTCAACCTCGACCGCCGGATGTACGACATGCTGCGCTGCATGCCGACCATCCCGGGCGCGGTCGGAGCATTCCGCAGGTCCGCCCTGGAACGGGTCGGCGGCATGAGCGACGACACTCTCGCCGAGGACACCGACATCACCATGGCGATGCACCGGGACGGCTGGCGGGTCGTCTACGCCGAGAACGCCCGCGCGTGGACCGAGGCCCCGGAGTCGGTCCAGCAGCTGTGGTCCCAGCGCTACCGCTGGTCGTACGGCACGATGCAGGCCATCTGGAAGCACCGCAGGGCACTGGTGGAGCGGGGCCCGTCGGGCCGCTTCGGCCGGGTCGGCCTGCCGCTGGTGTCGCTGTTCATGGTCCTGGCGCCCCTGCTGGCCCCCCTGATCGACGTGTTCCTGCTGTACGGCCTGGTCTTCGGCCCGACGCAGAAGACGATCGGCGCCTGGCTGGGCGTCCTGGCCATCCAGGTGGTCTGCGCCGCCTACGCCTTCCGCCTGGACAAGGAACGCATGACCCATCTGATCTCGCTCCCGCTCCAGCAGATCCTCTACCGCCAGCTCATGTACGTCGTCCTGCTCCAGTCCTGGATCACGGCCCTCACCGGCGGCCGCCTGCGCTGGCAGAAGCTGCGCCGCACGGGTGTCGTCGAGGCGCCCGGCGGGCCCGTACCGCGCCAGCGGGCGGCGGGCACGCGCGACGGTGACCGGAGGCCGGTCGGATGACACACGGATATCAGCCGACGGGTCCGGTCGGGGGCACGGAGGACGGGCCCGCGGAGACCGCGTGGCGGGCGCAGTCGGCGCCGCCGTACGCCGTCCCGCAGCAGCGCACGACCGAGCCGGAGCCGGCTCTCGCGACCGCCGAACGCGCCGCCGAACCAGTTGCCGCCGAACCCGCCGTGGCCGCGCCCAAGAAGCCGGGCCGGGACCGTTACCTGGACCTGCTCCGCTCCCTGGCCCTGGTCCGCGTGGTCGTCTACCACCTCTTCGGCTGGGCCTGGCTGACGGTGCTGTTCCCGTCCATGGGCGTGATGTTCGCGCTGGCCGGCTCGCTGATGGCCCGCTCCCTGAACCGCCCGGCGTGGGGCGTGATCAAGGGGCGCGTCCGTCGACTTCTGCCTCCCCTGTGGGTGTTCAGCGCGGTGGTGCTGGCGCTGATGTTCGGGGGCGGCTGGAACCCGGCGAAGGACCCGGACCACGGCGGCGCATGGGCCCTGGTCGAGCTGGTCAACTACGTCGTCCCGATCGGCGCACCGCCCTTCCCCTGGCACATCGGCTCCCAGTCGGGCCTGCTGGAGGACACCTGGGCGGTCCAGGCGGCGGGCGTGCTGTGGTACCTCCGGGCCTACCTGTGGTTCGTGGTGGCGTCCCCCCTGCTGCTGTGGGCGTTCCGCAGGGCGCCGTGGCCGACGCTGCTGGCCCCTCTGGGACTGACGGCGGTGGTCGGCACGGGACTTGTCTCGATCCCCGGCGAGACGGGCAACGCGGTCACGGACTTCGCCGTCTACGGCAGCTGCTGGGTCCTGGGCTTCGCCCACCACGAGGGCCTGCTGGCGAAGATCCCGCGCTATGTGGCCGTCTCCGGCGCGTCGCTCGTGATGGCCTTCGGACTGTGGTGGGCCTCGGGCCACCTGGGCCCGGACGGCTGGGACCTCAACGACATCCCGCTGGCCCAGGCCACCTGGTCCTTCGGTTTCGTCGTGATCCTGCTCCAGTACTCCCCGTCGTGGCAGGAACTGCCGGGCCGGCTTGCCAAGTGGGACAAGCTGGTGACGCTGTCCAACAACCGCGCGGTCACGATCTACCTCTGGCACAACCTGCTGATCATGGCCACCGTCCCGATCCTCGACCAGCTCTACCAACTCCCCTTCATGGAGAACGAACGAGCGACGGCGGCGCTCGACTCGACCTACATGATCTGGATGTTCTTCCTGGTGTGGCCGTTGATCGGGCTGGCGATCGTCGCCGTGGGCTGGATCGAGGACATCGCCGCGAAGCGAAGCCCCCGGCTGTGGCCGAACGGGGCCAGGAAGCCGAACGGGACCAGGAAAGGGACGCGTCACAGGGCCCGGTGAAAAGTTCCACCAAGATCCTGTGAACCCCACCGGCCGAGGTCCCGACTGTCAGACCCCCGTGGAACACTGATCGCGTTGCGGAAGTGAACGGGGCGGCCCATGTGGCCGGACGGGCCCGGGCGGCCGGTGGGGAGCAGGTACTGATGAGCAAGCGGCAGGTGCAGAAGATGCTGCGGCTGATGGCGAGCGGGGAGCCGGTCGAGCTCACCAGCCCCCTGGCCTCGGTGAAGAAGCTCGCCAAGCTCGCCTTCATCGCCCAGCAGTTCGGGTACGAGTACATGGACGTCCGGCAGAGCGGCAGTCGCAACAACGCGCTCGTCATGCTGATCGCGCCCGACCCGAGCCCCCAGGCCCGCGCCCGCGCCGCGCAGAACTGGGCGCAGTATCCGAACGTCGGCGACGGGGTCTCCGTACCGCCCCTGATCCCCGACGCCTTCGAACTGCTCAAGGCCCGCATCAACTTCGACCTCACCGGCAAGAACGCCGAGAAGCGGATGGGCTACGCGGCCATCGGCCTCACCGTCGGCGCGGTGATCCTCGGGCTGCGGCTCGGCGCGGACGGCTCCGCCTGGATCGCCGCGTTCCTCACCTGGGCTTTCTTCATGGCGATCGTCGGCATCGGCTTCGCCGTGACCCGCAAGCGCAACGCCAGGTTCGCGGCCCGCCTCCAGGCCGCCGGGTTCATGCCGATCACCGACCAGGCAGGGCGGGTGCGCTATCTGCCGCCCGGCGCGCAGATACCGGGGCAGATCCCCGGCGGGCAGAACCCCTTCGCCGCCGGGCCCTACGGCAACCAGCCCCCGGCCGCCCCCGCCGGCTACGGCCGGCAGACCCCCGCCCCGTACGCCGCCCCTGCCCCGGCCCCGGGCCCCTACGGCGCTCCCCAGGCCCCGGGTCCGTACGGCGCCCCGCAGCAGCAGCCTTACGGGCAACCGCAGCAGCAGCCACAACAGCCGCAGCAGCCGTACGGCCAGCCGCAGCCGCCGTACGGGCACCAGCCACCGCCGCAGTCGTACGGCCAGCCGCAGCCCTATCCCCAGCAGAACCCCCACTGGCAGCCCCCACAGCCCCCGCAGCGCTGACGCCCCCCACGCAGCCGCCGCCTACCGCCGCCTATATAGGGCTCGTGTTTGTAGCGAATGGTGATCTTGGGGTGGCGGGCTCTACGCCGCGGCTGCTTCCCAGGCGCGGATGACCGCGGCGATTTCATCGGGACCGGGTTGACCTGCAGGGTTGTGAATATGGCGGGCGGCGATGATCGTCCGGCGAAGCTTGATCACCATGTCGCTGAACGCCGGGGTCGCCTTCGTCGCGTACCAGGGCTGTCGTGCGCGCCGGTCGGCGATGTCGGCGGGGTGGTGCCCGTGGGCGGCGTACCAGAGGACGACGATGGTGTAGACGGCCAGGCCGAAGGGGACGGTGCGCTCCACCGCGCGCCGGGTGCGGTTGCGGGCCTGGCCGACGCCGAGATCCTGGCGCATGTGCTCGAAGATCGATTCGATCGGCCAGCGCGTGCCGTACCGTTCAATGAGGTCGTCGGCGGGACTGACCAGGTCGGTGCTGATCAGAGCGAGGTCGTACGGGCGGGTCGAGTTCAGGTCGCGGATCAGGACGAGGCGGACCGGGAGGTCCTTGAAGGCTCCGTACCACAGGCATTCCCTCTCGGTGATCCACACGAACTCCATGCGCCCGTAACGCTCCACGACGGCAAGGCGCCATGTCGCCGTCTGGGCAATCGCGGTCAGTGAGCCCAGCGCCCTGCCCTTCTTGCGGGGCCGTCCCCGCTTGTTGGTCTTGGGCGGGGTCGGCGCGGACAGGGCGGCGTTGCGCGGGAGTCGGGTGGTGAAGGTGACCGACGGGGGCAGGTCGGCGACCTTGCCGGAGTGGTAGGCAGCGTCGCCGGTGACGTGGAGAGTGCGGCCGGGGAAGAGCGCGGCCAGGTCGTGGACCATCTCCAGGGCCAGGTCGGTGCGGGAGGCGGTGGCCTTGCCCCGCCACAGCCGGGCGGCCACCGGCACAGCGACCGGCTTGGCGAGGAAGGGCAGGCGGACCACGACCGCGCAGATGACCCAGGTGTTGCCGAACCCGAGCTTGTCCTTGCCCCGCCCGGAGCCGTCATGCGCCCACAGCGCCCCGAAGACCTTCCTGCCGACCCGGTGCAGCAGGGTGTCGTCGACGACAGCCAGGATCGGCGCGTCCGCTGGGAGCAGGGCTTCGACCACGGCTCGGGCCAGGCGCAGGCCGAGCTGGTCGGGATCCCACGAGGCCTCAGAGAAGAAGGCGTGGGCCCTGCGGTGCGGCCACAGCCGCGACAGTCCCGCCCCCGTCAGCATCCCGGTGACCGTACGCCGCCCCGTCTGCGCGGCCATCCCGGCCACCAGATGGCAGAACGTCTCGAACGAATGCTTCGTGAAACACGGACGAGTGACCTGCAGAACAAGCAGCAACGACGCCGGTAACGTCATCCCCGGAACCATCAGCGGCAACTTCCTCGCTTCGAGGCGGTTGGATCAACACCGCTGATGGTTCTTCACGTTCAGCCTGACGTTCCGCAAGCCACTCAGCGGGCTCACCCGAACAGGGAAGCCACTATCTGTTCAAGATCACGATTCTCCGCAAAGTCGAGATAGGGGAACGGCCAACAAAACCTCTCATCCGCCCTCCCCGCAGGGTGAGAGCAAAGTTCCTTTCCGGTCACCCGGTGCCACAGCGCGGAAACGAGCCTTCCCTACCTTCGGGGTCAGCCACTCGAAGTGCGACCGAGCCCCGAAGTACCGTGGAGGCGTCATGACAGCCCCTAGCACAGCCCCCGCTGCGAGCCGGGGAGGCCGCTGGATCGATCACTGGGACCCCGAGGACGAGACGTTCTGGAACCAGACCGGCGAGAAGATCGCCAAGCGGAACCTCTTCTTCTCCGTCCTCTCCGAGCACATCGGCTTCTCGATCTGGACCCTGTGGTCCGTGATGGTGCTCTTCATGGGGCCGGAGTACGGGCTCACCCCCGCCGACAAGTTCACCATCGTCTCGATGGCCACGCTGGTCGGCGCCATCGTCCGCGTGCCGTACACCTTCGCCGTCGCCATCTTCGGTGGCCGGATGTGGACGGTCGTCTCGGCGACCCTGCTGCTCGTGCCCACCGTCGCCGCCTTCGCCGTAATGGAGCCGGGGACGTCGTTCACCACGTTCCTGCTGTGCGCGATGCTGGCCGGTGTCGGTGGCGGAAACTTCGCCTCCAGCATGACCAACATCAACGCCTTCTTCCCCCTCCGCAAGAAGGGGTGGGCACTCGGCCTGAACGCCGGCGGCGGCAACATCGGTGTGCCGGTCGTGCAGCTCGTCGGTCTCGCGGTCATCGGCGCCAGCGGGGGCCCGCGCCTCCTGCTCGGGATCTACATCCCGTTCATCGTGATCGCCGCCGTCCTCGCGTGGTTCAAGATGGACAGCATCTCGTCGGTGAAGAACGACACCGGTGCCGCCAAGGACGCTGTGAAGGAGGCCCACACCTGGATCATGTCCTTCCTCTACATCGGCACCTTCGGCTCCTTCATCGGTTACAGCTTCGCCTTCGGTCTCGTCCTGCAGACCCAGTTCGGCCGTACGCCGCTCCAGTCCGCCTACGTCACCTTCATCGGCCCGCTGCTCGGCTCCCTGATCCGCCCCGTGGGTGGCTGGCTCGCCGACCGGTACGGCGGCGCGAAGATCACGCTGTGGAACTACGTCGCCATGGCCGCCGCGACCTCGGTCATCATCGTGGCCTCGATGCAGAAGTCGCTGCCGCTGTTCACCACCGCGTTCATCGCCCTGTTCGTCCTGTCCGGCCTCGGCAACGGCTCGACGTTCAAGATGATCCCCGGCATCTTCCACAACAAGGCCCTCGCCAAGGGGCTCACCGGTGAGGAGGCCGCGGCCTACGGCCGCCGCCTGTCCGGCGCCTCCATGGGCCTCATCGGCGCGGTGGGCGCGCTCGGCGGACTCGGCATCAACCTCGCCTTCCGCCAGTCCTTCCTCACCGTGGGCTCCGGCACCGGCGCCTTCGTCGCCTTCCTCGCCTTCTACGGCCTCTGCTTCGCGGTCACCTGGGCCGTATACCTTCGCCGCCCGGCCGCCTCAGAGACGCACGCCACAGCGACCTCGGAGGCAAAGCCGCAGCTCAGCTACGCGGAGGTATGACGTAACACTGCTGACATCAAGTCGAACCGAGCCTGTCACGCACCGTTGACAGGCTCGCTCGGCATGCAGGTGTAACCACCAAGGGTGCGATCAGGAGAGCCGCTTTCCGGCCGCCCCCGGTGCGAAGCACCTGGCGCAGGCACCACAACTCGAGTGCGGGACGAGAGTTATGTACGACGAACAGCAGCAACCCGACCATGGGCCCCTCGCGGGGTTCACCGTGGGCGTCACCGCCGCGCGCCGGGCCGATGAGCTCGGGGCGTTGCTCCAGCGGCGCGGCGCCGCCGTGCTGCACGCCCCTGCCCTGCGCATCGTGCCGCTCGCCGACGACAGCGAACTGCTCGCCGCCACCAAGGAGATCATCCAGCGCACGCCCGACGTCGTGGTCGCCACGACCGCGATCGGCTTCCGGGGCTGGATCGAGGCCGCCGACGGGTGGGGGCTGGGCGAGGACCTGCTGGCACGGCTGCGTGGGGTCGAGCTCCTCGCGCGCGGGCCGAAGGTGAAGGGCGCGGTCCGGGCCGCCGGGCTGACCGAGGAGTGGTCGCCGTCCAGCGAGTCCATGGCCGAGGTGCTGGACCGGCTCCTGGAGGAGGGCGTCGACGGGCGCCGTATCGCCATCCAGCTGCACGGTGAGCCGCTACCCGGGTTCGTGGAGGCGCTGCGGGCCGGGGGAGCGGAGGTGCTCGGGGTGCCGGTCTACCGGTGGCTGCCGCCGGAGGACATCGGTCCGGTCGACCGCCTGCTGGACGCGGCGGTCTCCCGCGGCGTGGACGCCGTGACCTTCACGAGCGCTCCCGCCGCCGCTTCCCTGCTGTCGCGGGCCGAGGAACGCGGGCTGCTGCCGGAGCTGCTCGCCGCCTTCAACCACGACGTCCTCCCGGCCTGTGTCGGCCCGGTCACCGCGCTGCCCCTGCAGGCGCACGGCATCGACACCGTCCAGCCCGAACGCTTCCGCCTCGGCCCGCTGGTCCAGCTCCTCTGCCAGGAACTTCCGAGCCGGGCCCGCTCCCTGCCGATCGCCGGCCACCAGGTGGAGATCCGCGGCCACGCGGTGCTGGTCGGCGGGGCGCTGCGGCCGGTGCCGCCGGCGGGGATGTCCCTGCTGCGGGCCCTGGCGCGACGGCCGGGCTGGGTGGTGTCGCGTGCGGAGCTGCTGCGCGCGCTGCCGGGGGCGGGGCGTGACGAGCATGCCGTGGAGACGGCGATGGCGAGGCTCCGGACGGCTCTGGGGGCGCCGAAGCTGATCCAGACCGTGGTGAAGCGGGGGTACCGGCTGGCGCTGGATCCGGCTGCCGACGCGAAGTACGCGGACGCGTGAGCTTTTCTCGCCCTGCCAGGGGGCTCCACCCCCTGGACCCCCGCTCCTCAAACGCCGGAGTGGCTGGAGTGAGCTGATCGGCCGTACAACACCAACCCCCGCCCCAAGCACCCCACCGCCACCGTCGCCAGTGCGGCCCGTACGCGGCCGGCGCCGCCCATACTCCCCCGGACCCGTGGCCCGCCCGAACCTTGCCGTCACGCGCAGCCCCATAATCGGTCGTCCAGCGCCAACCGCCGGTACGAGGGGTTCCGGCTCCGCCGGTGGGCAGGCACTGTTAGAGGGAACGGTTCCCCCAGCTCTCCTCTCCGCATCTCACCGACCCCTCCTGACCGGGGTGACTCCTAGGCGGTGACAGGCACATGGCACTGGGTACGGCCACGGGCGCGTACGAACTGCGCTTCGGCGCCGGGCGGATCTCTCTGGATCTCCTCGCGACCACGCACCCCGAGGAACGGTTCGACTCCGTCGAGGTGTTGCGCGCCTGGATCGTCGGGGCCGGCCTCGCGCCGCCGGGCACACCGCTGGGCCACGCGGACGAGGCCTGGCTCGTCGGGTTCCGTGAACTGCGCGGCCGTATCGGACAGTTGGTGCGCGGCGGACTCGTCCCCGAGCCCTGGCCGTCGTACGACATCGCGCTCGCCCGGGTGAACGACATCGCCCGCGCGGCGCCGCCCGCCCCCCGTGCCGTACGCGGGGAAGACGGCACCCTCGTCCGGCAGTTGGATCATCCGCCCGAGTGTGCCGCGCTGCTCGGCGCGCTCGCGCGGGACGTCCTGGAGTTGCTCACCGATCCGGTCGCGCGGGCCGGGCTGAGGGAGTGCGAGGGGGACAACTGCCCGATCGTTTATCTCGATTCGTCCCGGGGGCGCAGGAGGCGCTGGTGCTCCAGTGAGGTCTGCGGGAACCGGGAAAGGGTGGCCCGGCACCGTCGTCGCGCGGCCCTCGCCCGCGCCTGACAGTCCGTTATGCGGCTTCTGTGGAACGGCTGTCGAAGTGATTTCGATTACATGCCGTTTACCTACGCACCCGTAGGGAAGCTCACCTTCGATCTTGCCGACGTGACGGAAATGTAAAGATCGCACGGTGGGAATGTGCTGCCATGTCCCGCTCGTCACGTCACTCCGAAGAAAACTGTCGCCTCACTTTGAACACTCAACGGGCCGCTTCCGTACGGGTGGTCGAGCGACCGACTGGGGGAACCCCCGGACATCGGAGGTGGGCGTGCGCAAGGATTCCGTCGTGGCCAATGAACGTGGATCGAGGGCCCGACATCGCATGTCCCAGCCCTCGGAACCTGATGAGGAGCTGATGCGTGCGCTGTACCGAGAGCACGCCGGACCCCTCCTTGCGTATGTCCTTCGACTGGTCGCCGGTGATCGGCAACGAGCAGAGGACGTCGTGCAGGAGACGCTCATCCGTGCCTGGAAGAACGCCGGACAGCTCAATCGAGCGACCGGATCGGTACGCCCCTGGCTGGTGACGGTCGCCCGGCGCATCGTCATCGACGGCCACCGCAGCCGGCAGGCCCGGCCGCAGGAGGTCGATCCGTCGCCGCTGGAGGTCATCCCCGCGGAGGACGAGATCGACAAGGCGCTGTGGCTGATGACGCTGTCGGACGCACTCGACGACCTGACCCCCGCCCACCGGGAGGTCCTGGTCGAGACGTACTTCAAGGGGCGTACGGTCAACGAGGCGGCCGAGACGCTGGGCATACCCAGCGGCACCGTTCGCTCAAGGGTTTTCTATGCCCTGCGGTCGATGAAGCTGGCTCTGGAGGAGCGGGGGGTGACGGCGTGATGAGTGTTTACGGGGGAAACCAGGGATTCGGGATGGGCGGTTCGGGTATGTCTGGTCCCATGCAGGGACATCCTGCCCCGAGCGAGCACGAGACCGTCGGCGCCTACGCCCTCGGGATCCTCGACGACGCCGAGGCAACCGCTTTCGAGGCCCACCTCGCGACCTGCGAATGGTGCGCCCAGCAGCTGGACGAGCTCGCCGGAATGGAGCCGATGCTCGCCGCCCTCGCGGACCTGCCCGGTGCCGGAACGCCCGCGATCGGTGACTCCCTGTCCGCGAAGCCCAGCCCGCGTCTGGTGAACAAGCTCGTCGACGAGGTCGCCGAGCGCCGTGCCCAGAAGCGCCGGCGCAGCTTCTACATGGTCGCCGCGGCGGCCGCGCTGATCGTCGGCGGTCCGTTCGTGGCCGTGGCGACCAACGGCGGCGACGGCAGCGGTGGCAGCGAGGGGAACCGGACCGTGGCGGCGGCCAACCCCGCCAAGGACCTGTTCACCAGCATCGGGAACAAGGTCTCGGGGAGCGACTCCACGACCGGTGCCAGTGCGACCGTCGCCATGTCGGAGAAGCTCTGGGGCACCGAGACGGCCCTCGAACTCAAGGGCGTCAAGGGTCCGCTCAAGTGTTCCCTGATCTTCGTCAGCAAGGACGGCGAGCGCGAGACGGCCGCCTCCTGGTCCGTCCCGAAGTGGGGCTACGGCATCCCGGACGCCAAGACCGAGCAGGCCAGGAACCCGCTCTACGTCAGCGGCGGCGTCTCCATGGCCCCCGACGATGTCGATCACGTCGAGGTCATGGACTTCGACGGAAAGAAGATCGTCGAGGTCGACGTGTAGTCGCCGTAGCGATTCCGGGTCTCCTTCGCGTACGGTTGACGGCTGCCCAGCACGTCAGAAGGGGGCCCGGTGGCCGCTCAGGCTCCACAGGAAACCGCGCTCGAAGACTCCTCGAGAGACCGCGAGATCGGCGTCGAACAGGAACACCTGGACCGGGTGTACCAACGGCTCGAGGAGAAGATCCACGAGGCGGAGTTCCTCATGAACGACGCGGCCAAGCGCGGCCAGGTCGGCACGCCCGGCGCACTCGCCGAGCGGGACGCGCAGGTCTTCCGGGCGGGTGTCCACCTCAACCGGCTCAACAACGAGTTCGAGGACTTCCTCTTCGGCCGCATCGACCTGCTGCCCGGTAAGGACGGAAAGAAGGGACCCGACGGCGCGTACACCGCCGTCGAGCCCGCCGAGGGCGCGGTCCGGGAGGACAACACCGCCGACATCGCGGAGACCCTGCACATCGGCCGCATCGGTGTGCTCGACCAGGACTACTCCCCGCTCGTCATCGACTGGCGGGCCCCGGCCGCGGCGCCCTTCTACCGCTCCACCCCGGTCGATCCGGGGCGGGTCGTACGGCGCCGGGTCATCCGCTCCAAGGGCCGTCGGGTGCTGAGCGTCGAGGACGACCTGATGCGCCCCGAACTCAGGGCCTTCCTCGGCGGCCACGAGCTGCCCGTCATCGGTGACGGCGCCCTCATGGCCGCCCTCGGCCAGGCCCGCAGCCACACCATGCGGGACATCGTGGCCTCCATCCAGGCCGAGCAGGACCTGGTCATCCGCGCCCCCGCCGCCTCCGTGACCTACGTCGAGGGCGGCCCCGGCACCGGCAAGACGGCCGTGGCCCTGCACCGCGCCGCCTACCTGCTCTACCAGGACCGCCGCCGGTACGCGGGCGGCATCCTGATCGTCTCCCCGACCCCCCTGCTCGTCGCGTACACCGAGGGCGTGCTCCCGTCGCTGGGCGAGGAGGGCCAGGTCGCCATCCGCGCGATCGGCTCACTCGTAGACGGCGCCGAGGCCACGCTGTACGACTCCCCGTCCACGGCCCGCGCCAAGGGCTCGTACCGCATGCTCAAGGTGCTGCGGAAGGCCGCGCGGGGCACGCTGGAGCTGGGGCAGGCAGGCGGGACCGTGCCCGGCCGGCCCGCCGTCGGAGCCGTGGGGACGAACCGCACGGGGCAGCTCGCCTTCGGCGACGACGCCGATGCCGACGCGCCCGCGCGGACCCCCGCCGGACCCCCCGACCGGCTGCGGGTGGTCGCCTTCGGGCGCCGGCTGGAGCTGGAGGCCGACGCGCTGGAACGTATCCGCCGGACCGCCCTCGGCGGCACGGCCCCCGTGAACCTGCTGCGCCCGCGCGCCCGCAAGCTGCTGCTCGACGCCCTGTGGGCGCAGTCCGGCGGCGCCACCCGCCACAGCGACCCGGAGCTCGCCGCCGAGCTGCGCTCCTCCTTCGACGAGGACGTCAGCACCGAGGACAGCTTCATCTCCTTCGTCGACGCCTGGTGGCCGGAGCTGACCCCGGGGAACGTCCTGGCGGCGATGGCCGACGAGCGCCGCCTCGGCCGCTGGGCCCGCCGGGTCCTCAACCCCGGCGAGGTGCGCAAGGTCGCCCGCTCCCTCAAGCGGGACGGGTACTCCGTGCACGACATCGCCATGCTCGACGAGCTCCAGGCGATCCTCGGCACCCCGGCCCGCCCCAGGAAGAAGCGTGAGCTGGACCCCCTGGACCAGCTCACCGGCCTGGAGGAGCTGATGCCGGTCCGCGAGGAGTCGCAGCGCGAGCGCGCCGAACGGCTCGCGGCCGAGCGCGTCGAGTACGCGCACGTCATCGTCGACGAGGCCCAGGACGTCACGCCGATGCAGTGGCGGATGCTCGGGCGCAGGGGCCGCCACGCGACCTGGACGGTCGTCGGCGACCCGGCCCAGTCCTCTTGGTCCGACGTCGACGAGGCGGCAGAGGCCAGGGACGAGGCACTGGGCACCCGCCCGCGCCGCCGCTTCCAGCTCACCGTGAACTACCGCAACCCGGCCGAGATCGCCCAGCTGGCGGCGAGGGTGCTGGCCCTGGCCATGCCGGGCTCCACCTCGCCGTCGGCCGTCCGCTCCACGGGCGTCGAGCCACGTTTTGTGACAACGAACAATGGACGCGGCACGGTCATACGGGACTCCCTCGCACAGACCGTCCGCGAGGAAGCCGCGCGCCTGCTCGACCGTGTCGACGGCACGGTCGGCGTCGTCGTCGCCATGCAGCGGCGCGAGGAGGCGGCCAAGTGGCTCGCCGGGCTCGGCGACCGGGTCGTGGCACTCGGCAGCCTGGAGGCGAAGGGGCTGGAGTACGACGCGACGGTCGTCGTCTCCCCGGCGGAGATCGCGGACGAGTCGCCGGCCGGACTGCGCGTGCTGTACGTCGCGCTGACCCGGGCCACCCAGCAGCTGACGGTGGTGTCGGGGGAGCGCGACGAGCCGGACGCGTCGGGGGTGCCGGACCTGCTCAGGGATTGATCCGCGTGAACCACCGCATGAACCACCGGCAGGGGAATGGCCTTACGGGATCTGTTTGTTAGCCTGGGTGTGGCACCGGCTCGATCCAAGCCCCCGGGCCCAACCTTCGTCGCTACGAGCGACCACTTGCCGCGAGGCGAGCATGGCGGGCCGGTGTCATGAACGAAGAGAAGGGACCCACGTCACCATGTGACGTGGGTCCCTTCTCATGCGAAGACGTGGCGAACAATACGTTCGCAATTCAAGCTCGGCTAACTCCTACTCGGCGGTAGGTGCGACGATCGGACGGCATCCAGCGTCACAGGTGAAAGCAGAGGAAGTCGGCCATGGCAACGGCGCCCAGCGTCTCCTACTCGATGACGGTCCGGCTGGAGGTGCCCGCGAGCGGAACCGCGGTCTCCCAGCTCACCGGAGCCGTCGAGTCCCACGGAGGCTCGGTCACCGGCCTCGACGTCACCGCCTCCGGGCACGAGAAGCTCCGCATCGACGTCACCATCGCGGCCACCTCGACCGCGCACGCCGACGAGATCGTCGAGCAGCTCCGCCACATCGAGGGCGTCACGCTCGGCAAGGTCTCCGACCGTACGTTCCTGATGCACCTCGGCGGCAAGATCGAGATGGCGTCCAAGCATCCCATCCGCAACCGTGACGACCTCTCGATGATCTACACGCCCGGCGTGGCCCGCGTCTGCATGGCGATCGCCGAGAACCCCGAGGACGCCCGCCGTCTGACCATCAAGCGCAACTCCGTTGCGGTTGTGACGGACGGTTCGGCGGTGCTGGGCCTCGGCAACATCGGCCCGAAGGCCGCGCTGCCCGTCATGGAGGGCAAGGCGGCCCTCTTCAAGCGGTTCGCCGGTATCGACGCCTGGCCGATCTGCCTGGACACCCAGGACACCGACGCGATCGTCGAGATCGTCAAGGCGATCGCCCCCGGGTTCGCCGGCATCAACCTCGAGGACATCTCCGCGCCCCGCTGCTTCGAGATCGAGGCGCGGCTGCGCGAGGCCCTCGACATCCCCGTCTTCCACGACGACCAGCACGGCACGGCGATCGTCGTCCTGGCGGCCCTCACCAACGCACTTCGCGTGGCGGGCAAGGCGATTGAGAACATCCGCGTGGTCATGTCCGGCGCCGGCGCGGCCGGTACGGCCATCCTCAAGCTGCTGCTCGCGGCGGGCGTGAAGAACGCCGTCGTCGCCGACATCCACGGTGTCGTGCACGCGGGCCGCGAGGACCTCCGGGACGCCCCGGCGGACTCGCCGCTGCGCTGGATCGCCGACAACACCAACCCCGAGGGCCTCACCGGAACCCTGAAGGAGGCCGTGCGCGGCGCGGACGTCTTCATCGGCGTCTCCGCCCCGAACGTCCTCGACGGCGACGACGTGGCCGCCATGGCCGACGACGCGATCGTGTTCGCGCTCGCGAACCCGGATCCCGAGGTCGACCCGGCAATCGCCCGTCAGACGGCCGCAGTTGTGGCCACGGGCCGCTCCGACTTCCCGAACCAGATCAACAACGTGCTGGTCTTCCCGGGTGTCTTCCGCGGTCTGCTGGACGCGCAGTCCCGCACGGTCAACACGGAGATGATGCTCGCGGCCGCGAAGGCCCTCGCGGACGTCGTCACCGAGGACGAGCTGAACCCGAACTACATCATCCCGAGCGTCTTCAACGACAAGGTCGCGGGCGCGGTCGCCGGTGCGGTGCGGGAGGCCGCGAAGGCCGTCACCGCCGTGGGCTCGGACGAGTAACCAATTCGGTAGGGATGCCTCACAGCCCCGCGAAGTGTGCGTGGGCTGTGAGGATCGCCACGGCAAGCCCTTGTACCGGCGCGTCGTGGAACCAAGGGCCTTCGGACGCCGTTTATCGTGACGGCCAAGCTCAGGCCCTCTCTTCGTGTGACTCCCAAGGGTGTTCTCACGACTCCTCCGGGCGCCGGATTGGCTTTCCCGCCGCAGGTAGGGGCAGGATGCGTCTCTGGGCGCGAGGGTCTGACGACGGACCCGGGTCCCGGGTCTCACCGAGGACCCTGGCAGCATCGACATCGCTGTGCCCGACATGCGGCCCCGCCGCGTGGCACGCCTCAAGGCAAATGAACACGGGAGTAACAACATGAACCGCAGTGAGCTGGTGGCCGCGCTGGCCGACCGCGCCGAGGTGACCCGCAAGGACGCCGACGCCGTGCTGGCCGCGTTCGCCGAGACCGTCGGCGAGGTTGTCGCCAAGGGCGACGAGAAGGTCACCATCCCTGGCTTCCTGACCTTCGAGCGCACCCACCGTGCCGCTCGCACCGCCCGCAACCCGCAGACCGGCGACCCGATCCAGATCCCGGCCGGCTACAGCGTGAAGGTCTCCGCGGGCAGCAAGCTCAAGGAAGCCGCCAAGGGCAAGTAAGCGCTCCGCTTCGAGCGCCGGGTAACTGCGGGCCGTATCTCGGCTGTCGGGACGTCCGTGGCTGGTCGCGCCCGCGCGGCGGTAGCCGCACGTAGATATGGTCCCGCGCCCCTTCGGGGCGCTCAGCACAACGCCGATGGGGCGGTCACCCGAGTCCGGGTGACCGCCCCATCGGCGTACGGATGTCAGCCGAGTGCCTTGCCCGGCAGCTCGACCTTGGCCCCGAGTTCCACGAGCTTCTCCATGAAGTTCTCGTAGCCCCGGTTGATGAGGTCGATGCCGTGGACCCGGGACGTGCCCTGGGCCGCCAGGGCCGCGATGAGGTAGGAGAAGCCGCCGCGGAGGTCGGGGATGACCAGATCGGCGCCCTGGAGCTTGGTGGGGCCCGAGACGACCGCGGAGTGCAGGAAGTTGCGCTGGCCGAAGCGGCAGTCGGAGCCGCCGAGGCACTCGCGGTAGAGCTGGATGTGGGCGCCCATCTGGTTCAGGGCGGAGGTGAAGCCGAGGCGGGACTCGTAGACCGTCTCGTGGATGATGGACAGCCCCGTCGCCTGCGTGAGGGCCACCACCAGCGGCTGCTGCCAGTCCGTCTGGAAGCCCGGGTGCACGTCCGTTTCGAGCGCGATGGACTTCAACTGGCCACCGGGGTGCCAGAACCGGATGCCCTCGTCGTCGATCTCGAAGGCGCCGCCCACCTTCCGGTAGGTGTTGAGGAACGTCATCATCGAGCGCTGCTGGGCGCCACGGACGTAGATGTTGCCCTCGGTCGCGAGCGCCGCGGACGCCCAGGAGGCGGCCTCCAGGCGGTCCGGGAGGGCGCGGTGGGTGTAGCCGCCGAGGCTGTCCACACCGGTGATGCGGATGGTGCGGTCGGTGTCCACGCCGATGATGGCGCCCATCTTCTGCAGGACGCAGATGAGGTCCTCGATCTCCGGCTCCACGGCCGCGTTCGAGAGCTCGGTGACACCTTCGGCGAGGACGGCCGTCAGCAGGACCTGCTCGGTCGCGCCCACGGACGGGTACGGCAGCCGGATCTTCGTGCCACGCAGCCGCTGCGGAGCCTCCAGGTACTGCCCGTCGGCCCGCTTCTCGATCGTCGCGCCGAACTGCCGCAGCACCTCGAAGTGGAAGTCGATGGGCCGGCCGCCGATGTCGCAGCCGCCGAGGCCCGGGATGAAGGCGTGCCCGAGGCGGTGCAGCAGCGGACCGCACAGCAGGATCGGGATACGGCTGGAACCCGCGTGGGCATCGATGTCAGCGACGTTCGCGCTCTCCACGTGGGACGGGTCCATCACCAACTCGCCCGGTTCCTCACCCGGACGGACCGTCACCCCGTGCAGCTGGAGCAGACCGCGTACGACCCGCACATCACGGATGTCCGGCACGTTGCGCAGTCGACTCGGCGCGCTGCCCAGCAGGGCAGCCACCATGGCCTTCGGTACGAGGTTCTTCGCACCGCGGACACGGATCTCGCCCTCCAGCGGGGTTCCGCCGTGGACAAGCAGGACATCGTCGTTGACGGTCATGTATCTCGCGTTCCGATGAGTTGGGCAGGGGCCAGGAGGGAAAGGGTAATCGCCGTCGCCCCCCCTTCAGTAAGCCCGAGGACGACTCAGGAACGTCATAGCTCTGTCACAACACGAACGGTTCCCCGCCGGGCACAAGCGGTCACCGTCCCGGCCGTGCGCCCGCCGACGCTTCTTTCCGCCCTGAGCTGCATTCACTCCCGAACCGGCATTGCCTCCCCACATGAAGGGAAGATGCGGGATCATGTCTGGCATGACCGAGGTGTCCTCGCTCACAGGGCGGTTGCTCGTGGCAACGCCCGCCCTGGCGGACCCGAACTTCGACCGCGCGGTGGTGCTCCTTCTCGACCACGACGAGGAGGGCTCCCTCGGTGTCGTCCTCAACCGTCCGACCCCCGTGGACGTGGGCGACATCCTGGAGGACTGGGCGGACCTCGCCGGCGAACCCGGTGTCGTCTTCCAGGGCGGCCCGGTGTCCCTGGACTCGGCGCTCGGCGTCGCCGTCATCCCCGGCGACGCGAACGGCGAGAGCGCCCCGCTGGGCTGGCGCAGGGTGCACGGCGCGATCGGGCTGGTGGACCTGGAGGCACCGCCGGAACTGCTCGCCTCGGCCGTCGGCAGCCTGAGAATCTTCGCCGGATACGCCGGCTGGGGACCGGGCCAGCTGGAGGACGAGCTGGTGGAGGGCGCCTGGTACGTCGTCGAGTCGGAGCCCGGAGACGTGTCCTCGCCGTCGCCGGAAAGACTCTGGCGCGAGGTCCTGCGCCGGCAGCGCAACGAGCTCGCGATGGTGGCCACGTACCCCGACGACCCTTCGCTCAACTGATGCGTGTGAGCTTCAGCGGGGTTCTTGGATTGTGGGATCCGGCAGGATTTCCGTGTTCGAATGCGCACGCCCAGAGGGGCCGCGTAGCGTCGCGGATGTGAAGCTGGTGGTGCAGGTGAAGCTGCTGCCGACGTCCGTGCAGGCGGCGGCACTTGAGGCGACCCTGCGCGCGTGCAATGAGTCCGCCACCTGGGCCAGCGGCGTGGCCTTCGAAAAAACGTGAAGAAGAACTTCGCGCTGCGCGAGCACACCTACGGTGAAATCAAGGCACGAAGGCGGCTGGGTGCCCAGGCCGCCCAGCACGTGATCAAGAAGACGTGCACGCGTACGCGACCTTGAAGGCCAACCTGAGGGCCGGAAACCTGGGCAAGCCCGACTCCAAGCGGTACCGGAGAGCTACCGGGAAGCCGATCACCTTCCGCCCCGAGGGCGCGCAGCCCTACGACGACCGGATGCTGTCCTGGCAGATCGACGAGCGCCGAGTGTCGATCTGGACTGTTTCGGGGCGAGTGAAGGATGTGGCGTTCACCGCATCCCCGGAACAGCTGGCCACTCTGGCCCTGTACCGCAAAGGCGAGTCCGATCTGCTGTGCCGGGACGGCATGTGGTTCCTGCTGGCCACCTGCGAGATCCCCGAGGCCGCGCCGAACACGGATCCGGTGGACTTCCTCGGGATCGACCTGGGCGTCGTCAACATCGCGACCACCAGTGACGGCGAGATCATGGCTGGGCGGGAGATCAACCGCGTCCGGTCACGCGAGCGCGGGCTGCGGGCCAAGCTGCAGAAGAAGAACACTCCGTCCGCCAAACGTCGGCTGAAGGAGCGGCGCCGTAAGGAGGCGCGGCGAGCCAGAGACATCAATCACAAGATCGCGAAGCATGTGGTGGCCGAGGCAGAACGCACCGGTCGCGGAATTGCCCTGGAAGACCTGACGGGCATCCGCGAGCGGGTACGGCTTCGCAAGCCCCGACGGGCCACCCACTCCAGCTGGTCGTTCGCCCAGCTCGGAAGCTTTATCGCGGATAAGGCCCGCCGGGCAGGAGTGCCTGTCGTGTATGTCGATCCGGCGTACACGTCCCGCACCTGCGCAGAGTGCGGGCACGTCGACAAGGCGAACCGGGTCAGTCAGGCCTGGTTCGTGTGCCGGTCCTGCGGATTCGTTGATCACGCGGACCGGAATGGCTCCCGCAACATCCGCGCCAGAGCGTGGGAGTTGTGGCGACGCGGGCCAGGTCAACGGCCCTTGCCCCATGCCAGCATTAGCGGAGTGGGACTGGACGCAAACGCAGCATCACTGCCAGTGATGCCCGTTGTGCGAGCCCGTCGCTTTAGCGACGGGCGGTTGACTACTCTTGGCGGTATGAGCACTCTCGAGCCCGAGCGCGGGACTGGTACGGGGACCCTCGTCGAGCCCACGCCGCAGACTTCCCACGGCGACGGCGATCACGAGCGCTTCGCCCACTACGTCCAGAAGGACAAGATCATGGCGAGCGCCCTCGACGGCACCCCCGTCGTGGCGCTCTGCGGCAAGGTCTGGGTGCCCGGCCGCGACCCGAAGAAGTACCCGGTGTGCCCCATGTGCAAGGAGATCTACGAGTCCATGGGCGCCGGCGGCGACGACAAGGGCAAGGGCGGCGACAAGAAGTAGCCCTCCCCTCGGCCTGAGGTTCGCAAGGCCCCCGGGGTGCGTTTCGGCGCACCGCGGGGGCCTTTGCGTGTCACGAAGTGGTTGAGACCTCTTGTGGCCATGTTCATGTAGTCCCTAGGCTCCGATGCGTTGTGCAGAGCGAAACCGTCATTGCATATGTTGCAACGCACGCCCGGAGGACCGCTCCATGAAGCTCGCCCCCAGACTCGCCGTACTGCTCACCGCCCTGGCCGTCACCGCCTGTGCCCCGCAGACCTCCACCAACTCCTCCTCCGACAAGGACGACAGGACCGGCACCCTGCGGGTCTGGCTCTTCCAGGAAGTCGGCAACAAGCCGAAGGAGAAGGTCGTCGACTCCGTCGTCGCCGCCTTCGAGAAGGCCCACGACGGCACGAAGGTCGACGTCGAGTACATCCCGGTCGAGACCCGCGCCCAGCGCGTCAAGGCCGCCTTCAACGACCCGAAGTCCGCCCCCGACGTCGTGGAGTACGGCAACACCGACACCGCCGGATATGTGAAGGACGGCGGACTCCTCGACGTCACGAAGGAGTTCGGCGACTGGGCGGAGGCGAAGGACACCGACCCCACCGCCGAGCAGTCCGTCACCGTGGACGGCAAGGTCTACGGCGCCCCCTTCTACGTCGGCGTCCGCGCCCTGTACTACCGCACGGACGTCTTCGAGGAACTCGGCCTCGAAGTGCCGAAGACCATGGCCGAGTTGGCCACCACGGCCCGCAAGATCCGCGCCGCGAAGCCCGAGCTGTACGGCCTGGTCGTCGGCGGCGCCTACACGTACGGCGCGATGCCCTTCGTCTGGGCCAACGGCGGCGAACTCGCCACCGGCGAGGGCGACTCGTACACCTCCGCCATCGACAGCGCGGCCGCCCAGAAGGGCATCAAGGCGTACACGTCCCTCTTCAGCGACGACAACTGTCCCGCCGCCAAGTGCGCCGGCATGGGCGGCAACGACACGATCACCGCGTTCGCGGCCGGCAAGGCGGGCATGGCGATCGGCGGCGACTTCAGCCACACCGCCGTGGAGGCCGGGAAGGTCAAGGGCAAGTACGCGGTCGTGCCGCTGCCGGGGGTGAAGGCCGGGTCCGTGGCGCCGGCGTTCGCCGGGGGCAACAACATCGGAGTCCTGAAGAGCACCTCGCATCGGACGCTGGCGGTCGAGTTGATGGAGCAGCTTGCCTCCAAGGACACTCAGGCGTCGATGTTCGAGGCGATGGGGTTCCTGCCGACGTTCTCCGACGTGCGGCAGCAGGTCGCGGCCGAGGAGCCGTATGTGAAGCCCTTCGCGGAGACGCTGGCTGCGGGGACCAAGTTCGTGCCCGCCTCGCCCGCGTGGGCGCAGATCGACTCTTCGCTGGTGTTGCCGACGATGTTCCAGGAGGTCATCAGCGGTAAGAAGGATGTGGCGGGGGCCGCGGGGGAGGCGGCGAAGAAGATGGACGAGGCGTTTGGCTCCGCCGGATGACGCCGGCTGCGCCCAGTGGCTCGGGGGTTCTGGAGCGTCGGCGGGTGCGGGTGCATCGTGGTTTCTCGCGCCCACGCGGCGGTAGCCGCAAATTCAACACAGCCCCGCGCCTCTACCGGCGTCCCCGTGGGCGGAGTAGTCAGAAGGCACCCTGGCTCTATCTCGCTCCCGCCCTCGTCGTTCTCGGCGGGCTGCTCGTCTATCCCGTCTACCAGCTCGGGCTGATCTCGTTCTTCCAGTACACCCAGGCCCAGGTCAGCGGCGGCGAACCAACCACCTTCGAGGGGTTCGGGAACTACACCGAACTGTTCTCGGACGCGCAGTTCTGGCAGGTGCTTCTCGCGACCGTGCTGTTCGCGGCAGCGTGTGTCGTCTCGACGCTGGCCGTCGGGTGTGCGCTCGCCGTGCTGCTCACGCGCGTGCGGGCCGTGCCACGGCTGGCGTTGATGCTGGCGGCGCTGGGGGCGTGGGCGACGCCCGCCATCACCGGTTCGACGGTGTGGCTGTTTCTCTTCGACCCGGACTTCGGGCCGGTGAACCGCCTCCTGGGGCTCGGTGACCACTCCTGGACGTACGGACGGTTCAGTGCCTTCTTCCTCGTCCTGCTCGAAGTGGTCTGGTGCTCCTTCCCCTTCGTGATGGTGACGGTGTACGCCGGTATCCGTGCCGTTCCGGCCGAGGTGCTGGAGGCCGCCGCGCTGGACGGTGCCTCGCAGTGGCGGATCTGGCGGTCGGTGCTGGCGCCGATGCTGCGGCCGATCCTGGTGGTCGTCACCATCCAGTCGGTCATCTGGGACTTCAAGGTCTTCACCCAGATCTACGTCATGACGAACGGCGGCGGCATCGCCGGCCAGAACCTCGTCCTGAACGTGTACGCCTATCAAAAGGCCTTCGCGTCCTCGCAGTACAGCCTGGGCTCGGCGATCGGCGTCGTGATGCTGCTGATCCTGCTGGCGGTGACGCTGGTGTATCTGCGGTTGCTGCGCAGGCAGGGGGAGGAGCTGTGAGGTCCGTGAGATCCGTGATGTCCGTACGGCGTCCCTGGCGGCTGCTCGCGGAGGTGTCCGCGCTGCTGATCGCCGTCGTGGTGGCCTTTCCGCTGTACTGGATGGTGCTCAGCGCCTTCAAACCGGCCGGGGAGATCGAGTCGAGCGAGCCGCGGCCCTGGACGTGGGCCCCCTCCCTGGATTCCTTCCGGCGGGTCTTCGAGCAGAACGAATTCGGCCGCTACTTCCTCAACAGCCTTGTCGTCGCGTGCACGGTCGTGATCGTCTCGGCGTTGATCGCCTTTCTCGCGGCGACCGCGGTGACACGATTCCGCTTCCGCTTCCGGACCACCTTGCTGATCATGTTTCTGGTGGCCCAGATGGTGCCGGTGGAGGCCCTGACGATCCCTCTGTTCTTCCTCATGCGGGACTTCGGCCAGCTGAACACGCTCGGCTCGCTGATCCTGCCGCACATCGCCTTCTCGCTGCCGTTCGCGATCTGGATGCTGCGGGGGTTTGTGAAGGCGGTTCCGGAGGCCTTGGAGGAGGCCGCGTACATGGACGGCGCGAGCCGGTCGCGATTCCTCTGGCAGATCCTTTTCCCGCTGGTCTTCCCGGGGCTCGTGGCCACGAGCGTGTTTTCCTTCATCTCGGCCTGGAACGACTTCCTGTTCGCCAAGTCCTTCATCATCAGCGACACCTCGCAGTCAACCCTGCCGATGGCCCTGCTCGTCTTCTACAAACCGGACGAGCCGGACTGGGGCGGCGTGATGGCGGCGTCCACGGTGATGACGATTCCGGTGCTGATCTTCTTCGTGCTCGTGCAGCGACGGCTGGTGTCGGGGCTGGGCGGCGCGGTCAAGGACTGAAAGGCTGATCATTCATGGATCTCATTCCGGCACCTCACCAGATGGAGCGGGCCGGGGGTTTCTTCGAACTCGGCGACGGCTTCGGGATCGAGGCCGGGCCGGGCACCGAGGACACCGCGCGATGGCTGCGCGCGACCCTCGGCGCGGCGACCGGGCTCGCGCTGCCGCCCAAGAAGGGGGACGAGTACGACGTCCTCCATCTGTCCGTCTGGCCCGGCCTCGACGCCGAGGCCTACCGCCTCGTCATCGCCCCCCACGGCGTCCACATCCAGGGCGGCTCGCCCGCCGGTGTCTTCTGGGGCGCCCAGACGCTGCGCCAGCTTCTCGGCCCCGGCGCCTTCCGGCGCGCACCCCTTCCCGGCCGTACATGGCGGCTGCCCCTGACGGAGATCCGGGACTCCCCCCGATTCCGCTGGCGCGGCCTCATGCTCGACGTGGCCCGGCACTTCATGCCCAAGGACGGCGTCCTGCGCTACCTGGACCTGATGGCCGCCCACAAACTCAACGTCTTCCACTTCCACCTGACGGACGACCAGGGCTGGCGTATCGAGATCCAGAAGTACCCCCGGCTGACGGAGGTCGGCTCCTGGCGGGCTCGCACGAAATTCGGCCACCGGGCCTCCCCGCTGTGGGACGAGAAGCCACACGGTGGCTACTACACCCAGGACGACATCCGCGAGATCGTCGCCTACGCCGCCGAGCGGCATATCACGGTCGTCCCCGAAATCGACGTACCCGGCCACTCGCAGGCCGCGATCGCCGCGTACCCGGAACTCGGCAACACCGACCTCATCGACACCTCCGCACTCTCCGTCTGGGACACCTGGGGGATCAATCCGAACGTACTCGCCCCCACTGACAACACCCTGCGCTTCTACGAGGGGGTCTTCGAGGAAGTCCTGGAGCTGTTCCCCTCGGAGTTCGTTCATGTCGGGGGTGACGAATGCATCAAGGACCAGTGGCGTCAGTCGCCCACCGCACAGGAACGCATCAGGGAACTCGGGCTGAAGGACGAGGACGAACTCCAGGCGTGGTTCATCGGTCACTTCGACAAGTGGCTGGCCGCGCGCGGGCGCAGGCTCATCGGCTGGGACGAGATCCTGGAGGGCGGGCTCGCGGAAGGGGCGGCCGTGTCGTCCTGGCGCGGTTACGCGGGCGGGATCGCCGCCGCGCGGGCCGGGCACGACGTCGTCATGTGCCCCGAGCAGCAGGTGTATCTGGACCACCGTCAGGACGCGGGCGCCGACGAGCCGGTGCCGATCGGTTACGTCCGCACCCTGGAGGACGTCTATCGGTTCGAGCCCGTTCCCGCGGAGTTGACGCCGGAGGAGGCCCGGCACGTGCTCGGGACGCAGGCCAACGTGTGGACCGAGGTGATGGAGGACCACGCGCGCGTGGACTACCAGGCGTTCCCGCGCCTCGCCGCCTTCGCGGAGGTTGCCTGGAGCCGCCTGCCCGCCCCGGCGGAACGGGACTTCGCCGACTTCGAGCGCCGGATGGCCGCCCATTACGGGCGACTCGACGCCCTGGGGGTCGCGTACCGCCCGCCGACGGGACCGCGGCCGTGGCAGCGGCGCCCCGGTGTGCCCGGGCGTCCGATCGACGGCCCTCCCCCGAACAGGTAATTGAAAAAAACCGGCAAGGAGTCACCGAAGAGTGTCAATCGGTAAACACTGGTGATGCCGTACGAAAACGGACCATCTGTCCGATGAGGTGGGCGAATGCCTCCTAGCGGACCCCTGTCCTCGGGTCCTGCGAAGATGTGCCAGAGTTGCCACGTCCGCCCTGTCAGCACGTACCGTACGGCAGCACAGGTGGGACCAGGTGGGGCAGCGGGAAGGGGCAGCCGGTTTGACCACGCACGCACCGCAGGCGGGGCAGGCCGTCACGCTGCCCACGACGCTGGACGAGGCCGTGGCGGCACTGGCCGCCATGCCCGCCGCCGTGCCCGTCGCGGGCGGCACCGACCTCATGGCCGCCGTCAATTCCGGGCAGCTCAGGCCCGCCGCGCTGGTCGGCCTCGGCAAGATCAGCGAGATCCGCGGCTGGCAGTACCAGGACGGTCACGCCCTGCTGGGCGCAGGCCTCACGCACGCGCGTATGGGCCGCCCCGACTTCGCCGCCCTGATCCCGGCGCTCGCGGCCGCCGCGCGCGCCGCGGGCCCGCCGCAGATCCGCAACGCGGGCACCCTGGGCGGCAACATCGCCTCGGCGTCCCCGGCCGGTGACGCGCTGCCGGTCCTCGCCGCCCTCGAAGCGACCCTGATCATCGCGGGCCCGGGCGGAGCCCGCCGGGAGATCCCGGTGTCGCACCTGCTGGCGGGCATGGACATGCTGCGCGCCGGCGAACTCATCGGGTACGTGCGCGTGCCGCTGCTGCACGCCCCGCAGGTCTTCCTCAAGGCCACCGGCCGCACCGGCCCGGGGCGCGCGATGGCATCCGTCGCGGTCGTGCTCGACCCCGCCCGGCGTGGCATCAGGTGCGCCGTCGGCGCCATAGCGCCGATGCCGCTCAGGCCGCTGGACGCCGAGCACTGGGTCGCCCAGCTGATCGACTGGGACAACAACCGCGCGATCGTCCCCGAGGCGCTGAACGCCTTCGGGGAGTACGTCGCCGCGGCCTGCATCCCGGACCCGGCCCCGGCCGAGGACGGCTCCGTACCACAGCATCCGCCCGCCGTACTGCACCTGCGGCGCACCGTCGCCGCACTGGCCCGACGAGCACTGGGGAGGGCGCTGTCGTGACCGACGACCAGCACGGAGAGGGCGCGCCCCGGGGCGGAGGTCGCTGGGACCCGCTGCCCCAGGGCGACTACGACGACGGCGCCACCGCCTTCGTCAAACTCCCCGAAGGGGGCATCGACGCCCTCCTGGCCTCCTCGGACACCCCGCTCGCCGCGCCCGGGCACGGCTATGTGCCCCCGCAGATAACGGTCGCGCCGGGATCGACCGGGGGCGTCGACCCCGCGGCACCGGGCGGCTGGCCGGTCGCGGGCGCACCCGCCGACGGCGCCCAGTGGCCCGACCCGAACGCGGTGCCGCAGGACACGAGCGGCGGCCAGTTCACGTACAACCCCGGGACGACCCAGCAGTGGGACTTCTCCGAGACCGCCCAGGGCCACGCCGGCCGGGCGGGGCACGAGGCCGCCGCCGCGTCCGGTCACGACGTCACCGGACAGTGGTCGATTCCCGTTGCCAACGGCGACCTTCCGGACGAATCGGGCGAGTTCACCACCTCGTCGCTCGTCGAGCAGTGGGGCGGAACCCCTCCGGCCACACTGCCGGGCGGCGCGTCCGCACCCTGGGCCACGCAGCCGACCGGGCAGCCGTGGGGACAGCAGGCGGAGGCCGCGGCGACGGCCGAGGAAGCGGCGGGAGCCGGGCACCCGACGGACGCCGGGCATGCGCACGGGCAGCCGGGCCTGCCGGGGGCGTACTCCGGCGACCAGCACGCCGCACCCGCCGACGACCGGCCCGGCGAGCAGCGCGCCCCGCACGCGCACGAGCAGCCGGCCGGTGGCGCGCCCGAGTTCGCCGCCGCGCCGCCCGCCGAGGACCCCGCGGAAGCCGCTCCAGAGGCCGCACAGGACGCTCCCGGAGCCACTGAGGCCGCCACGGACGCCCAAGGCGCCCCAGAGGCCGCAGAGGGCCCGGCAGAGGCTTCCGCCGACCCGTCCCCCGCCAAGGGCGGCGACTTGGCCCCGGAGGACGCCGAGGACCCCGCACAGGCCGCCTCCGGCGACGTACCGGCGCCCACCGGCGAGGAACACCCCCTCGCCTCCTACGTCCTGCGCGTCAACGGCGTCGACCGGCCCGTCTCGGACGCCTGGATCGGCGAGTCGCTGCTCTACGTGCTGCGTGAGCGGCTCGGCCTCGCGGGCGCCAAGGACGGCTGCTCGCAGGGCGAGTGCGGGGCCTGCAACGTGCAGGTCGACGGACGGCTCGTGGCGTCCTGCCTGGTACCGGCCGTCACCGCCGCCGGCAGCGAGGTCCGTACCGTCGAGGGCCTGGCCGAGGAAGGGCAGCCCTCCGACGTGCAGCGGGCGCTCGCGCGGTGCGGCGCGGTGCAGTGCGGCTTCTGCGTGCCGGGCATGGCGATGACCGTGCACGACCTGCTGGAGGGCAACCCGGCGCCCACCGAGATGGAGACCCGCCAGGCACTCTGCGGCAACCTCTGCCGTTGCTCCGGCTACCGGGGCGTGGTGGACGCCGTCAAGGAGGTCGTCGCCGAACGCGAGGCACACGCGGCGGCCGGCGACGGCGAACACGACGGCGACGAGCCGCGTATCCCTCACCAGGCGGGCCCCGGGGCCGGCGGGGTCAACCCGTCGGCGTTCGAGCCACGGGCCGCCAGGGGACCGCATGACCAGGCGTACGGACAGGACGGAGGCCAGGCGTGAGCAACGAAGCCGCCACCGCGACCACAGCCGCGGAGGCAGCACCCGCCCCCGAGCCGATCCCGCACGGCCTCGGCGCCTCCTTGCCGGCCGCCGACGCCCGCGCCAAGACCGAGGGCACGTTCCCGTACGCGGCCGACCTGTGGGCCGAGGGCCTGCTGTGGGCGGCCGTACTGCGCTCGCCGCACCCGCACGCGCGCATCACGTCCATCGACACCTCCCACGCGCGCGAGATGCCCGGCGTACGGGCCGTCGTCACGCACGAGGACGTGCCCGGCAGCCCGCTGCTCGGCCGCGGCAAGGCGGACCGCCCGGTCTTCGCCTCCGAGGTCGTACGCCACCACGGCGAGCCCATCGCCGCGGTCGCCGCCGACCACCCGGACACCGCCCGGCTGGCCGCCGCGGCCGTCATCGTCGAGTACGAGGTACGCGACCCGGTGACCGACCCCGAACAGGCCTTCGAGGCCGAGCCGCTGCACCCCGACGGCAACCTGATCCGCCACATCCCGCTGCGCCACGGCGACCCCGACGCGGCCGGCGACATCGTGGTCGAGGGCCTGTACCGCATCGGCCGCCAGGACCCGGCCCCCATCGGCGCCGAGGCCGGCCTCGCCGTACCGCGCCCCGACGGCGGCGTGGAGCTCTACCTGGCCTCGACCGACCCGCACACCGACCGCGACCGGGCCGCCGCCTGCTACGGCCTGGAACCCGACCGCGTCAAGGTCGTCGTCACCGGCGTCCCCGGCGCCACCGCCGACCGCGAGGACCAGGGCTTCCAGCTTCCGCTGGGCCTGCTGGCGCTGAAGACCGGCTGCCCGGTGAAGCTGACGGCCACGCGCGAGGAGTCCTTCCTGGGCCATGTGCACCGGCACCCGACGCTGCTGCGGTACCGCCACCACGCGGACGCCGAGGGCAGGTTGGTGAAGGTCGAGGCGCAGATCCTGCTGGACGCGGGCGCGTACGCCGACACGTCCGCCGAGGCCCTGGCCGCCGCGGTCGGCTTCGCGTGCGGGCCGTACGTCGTCCCGAACGCCTTCATCGAGGGCTGGGCCGTCCGCACCAACAACCCGCCCTCCGGCCATGTGCGCGGCGAGGGCGCCATGCAGGTGTGCGCCGCCTACGAGGCGCAGATGGACAAGCTGGCCAAGAAGCTCGGCGTCGACCCGGCGGAGCTGCGCCTGCGCAACGCCATGGCGACCGGCGACGTCCTGCCGACCGGCCAGACGGTGACCTGCCCGGCCCCGGTGGCCGAGCTGCTCCAGGCCGTACGGGACTACCCCCTGCCCGCGCTCCCCAAGGACACCCCCGAGGAGGAGTGGCTGCTGCCCGGCGGCCCCGAGGGCGCGGGCGAACCAGGTGCCGTGCGGCGCGGCGTGGGCTACGGCCTGGGCATGGTGCACATGCTCGGCGCCGAGGGCGCGGACGAGGTCTCCACGGCGACCGTGAAGGTCCACGACGGCGTCGCGACGGTGCTGTGCGCGGCGGTCGAGACGGGCCAGGGCTTCGCGACGCTGGCCCGGCAGATCGTCCAGGACACGCTGGGCATCGACGAGGTGCACGTGGCGCCCGTCGACACCGACCAGCCTCCCGCGGGCGCGGGCTGCCGCGGCCGCCACACCTGGGTGTCGGGCGGCGCGGTGGAGCGGGCGGCCAAGATGGTCCGCACCCAGCTGCTCCAGCCCCTGGCGCACAAGTTCGGCATGTCCACCGAGCTGCTCCAGATCACCGACGGCAAGATCACCTCGTACGACGGCGTCCTGTCGACCACCGTCACCGAGGCGCTGGAGGGCAAGGAGCTGTGGGCAACGGCCCAGTGCCGCCCCCACCCCACCGAACCGCTGAACGAGACGGGCCAGGGCGACGCCTTCGTCGGCATGGCCTTCTGCGCGATCCGCGCGGTCGTCGACGTCGACATCGAGCTGGGCTCGGTTCGCGTGGTCGAGCTGGCGCTCGCCCAGGACGTCGGCCGGGTGCTGAACCCCGCCCAGCTGGAGGCGCGGATCGAGGCGGGCGTGACGCAGGGCGTGGGCATCGCGCTCACCGAGAACCTGCGCTCGGCGCGCGGCCTGATCCGCCACCCGGACCTGACGGGCTACTCCCTGCCGACGGCCCTGGACGCCCCGGACATCCGCATCGTGAAGCTGGTCGAGGAACGCGACGTGGTCGCCCCCTTCGGCGCGAAGGCGGTGAGCGCGGTACCGGTGGTGACCTCGCCGGCGGCCATCGCGTCGGCCGTACGGGCCGCGACGGGCCGCCCGGTGAACCGTCTGCCGATCCGGCCGCAGGCCGCGGTGGTGACGGGGCAGTGACCGAGCCGGACCCACCGCGCTACGAACCCGCGCCCGGCGTGGGCAGGTTGGCGCTGTGGATCCTGGTGTTCCTGTTCGCGGCGATCGTCGTCGTGCTGGGCGGCGTGTATCTCACGTGATGCGCGGGGTCGTGCTCATCACCGGCGGCGGGGGTACCTCCCGCGCCCTTTAGGCAGCGGGGGAGGCGGCGGGCAAGTCGACGGTCGCGCAGGCGCTCGCGGAGAGGCTGCCGCGGGCGGCGCACGTCCGTGGGGACGTCTTCCGGCGGATGATCGTGTCGGGGCGCGTGGAGTACGAGCCCGAAGCCGACGGTGCCGACGGTGCCGACGGCGGCGAGGACGAGGCTCAACTCCGGTTGCGGTACCGGCTGTCGGCGGCGACGGCGGACGCGTACGCGGAGGCCGGGTTCACGGCCGTCGTGCAGGACGTGGTGCTGGGTGCCGACCTGACGGCGTACGTACGGCTGGTGCGCACGCGTCCGCTGTACGGGGTCGTCCTGGCGCCGAGCCCCGCGGCCGTGGCGGCGCGGGAGGCCGGGCGGGCGAAGGCGGGCTGCGGGGCCTGGACGGTCGAGGACTTGGACGGGCGCCGAGCGCTGAGACGCCGCGGCTCGGGTTGCGGGTGGACTCCTCGGAGCTGACGGTGGGGGAGACCGTCGAGGTGATCTCGGCGCAAAGGGAACGCGCGAGGGTGGGTTGAGCGTCTCCTGAGGTGAAGCGCTGTCAGTGCTCGTGCTGAGCCGGGTGAGTTGTCGTCGGTCGTGCTGATCCGAGGGCGTTGTCAGTGGTGGCGCGTAGTGTTCTGAGCAGTGGGGACGGCAGCCGGAGCCGGCGGACCGGTCGGTGTGCCGTGCCCTGCCCGGGGCGGTGAGCAAGCGCATGCGGGGGAGCCATGAGCACGACGATCACGACTCACGCCGGTGATACGGCGATCATCCTGGCCGAGGCCGAGCTGGATCCGTATGTCACGCACGCGTCGACCCGGCGCTGGCTGACAGGGCCCGGACTGCCCGGCGACAGCGGCGTGTTGAGCTTCGCCGAGCTGTGCCGGGAGGACCTGGAGGGCGGGGAGGTCCTGCGGACGGTGGCGGCATCGACAGGCGATCCGGACGGCCGGCTGGCGGCGGAGCTGCGGGACCAGCTGGTG
Source organism: Streptomyces sp. V4I8 (assembly GCF_041261225.1). Lineage (GTDB taxonomy): Bacteria > Actinomycetota > Actinomycetes > Streptomycetales > Streptomycetaceae > Streptomyces. The sequence goes on along the minus strand of NZ_JBGCCN010000001.1, from coordinate 4,099,166 downwards.
ATAGGCGGGCTCCTGGGCCCCGGCGGCGTGGAGGCGGAGTCGGTCCTGCTGGACGGTGCGACGGGCGAAGTCTCGACGACGTACTTCCTGCCCGACCGCCCCGACCTGATGGACCGCCGTCCGCTGGCACCGTCCCTGCGGACGCTGGTCCGGTTCGCTGAGGCGACCGACGAACTGGCAGGTCTGCGCGGCCAGTTCGCGTCCTACGTCGGCCGTTACGGCCCGAAGGCGGTGGCGGAGGCGTCGCAGCACCTGCTGGCCGTGTTCGAGGAGGGCACGGACGGCGAGCCGGCGCCGTTCTGGAAGATGGCCGCCCTGATCCGCCCCCTGGCGCTGGTGGCGGGCCGGGCGGGGCGGTCGGGCCTGGCCCTGGACCTCCCGCCGCGCCTGCTGGAGCAGGAGTTCGGGCAGGGCAAGGTGGTGCGCTTCGAGGAGGTCGACTTCCCCGCCACGCTCACGCACGAGCCGACCCGCCGCTTCCTGCGCGAGGTGGGTCTGCCGGAGAACGGCTTCCTGTTCTCGCTGGACACGGATGTGCCGCTGCAGACGCTGACCGAGCACTACGCCTGCGAGGACCGGAACACCGAACTCCCCGCCCGGGCCGACCGCTTGATACGCCTCGGCCATCTCGTCGAGGACAACAGTCTGGTCGTCGACGGCGAGACGGGCGCGGTCCTGAACTGGAGCGAGCCTGAGACGAGACTCTTCCCCCTGAACACGGACGTCTCGACCCTCGCCTTCACGCTCTGGCTGCTGCACCGCGAGCAGGCGATCGACGAGGAGTCGGGCCACGAGCTGACGACCCCCGACACCTATGACCAACTGGCCATGACGATGCTCCAGGTCCTGTCGACGGTCGACCCGACCGGCACCCGGGCGGGCGACGGCCGGCACTACTGGACGGAGGTGTTCCAGGACGAGGCGAGCGGGGTCCTGGAGTCGGTGGGCGGGATGTGGTGACTTGACGCGACCGGCGTCGTCGTCCGCCCGTCAGGAGGACTTGGCGGTGGCGCGGCGGCGGCGTACGGCCATGACCAGGACGCCGCCGACGGCTGCCGCGGCGGCTGCGGCACCGGCGATGAGCGGGGTGCCGTCGGAGCCCGTGCTCGCCAGGTTGCCGTTGACGGATCCGCTGCCGGAACCGCCGGTCGAGGTACCCGTGGAGGTGCCGGCCGACGTGGCGCCCGTGCTGCCCGTGCCGCCGGTGGACTGGCCCTCGGGGTCGTTGCCGTTGCCGCCCGTGGTGGTACCGCCGTCCGTCGAGCCGCCGCCGGTGGAGGAACCGCCGGAGGTGGACGGTCCGGGCTCGTTGTCGGTCGGGATGGCGATCCGGATCTGGGCCTTGTCGTTGGCGGGGTTCTTGTCGAAGGCCGGGTGGATGTCGTACACGGAGGTCGCCTTCACCTCACCCGTGGTCGTCTTCGCGTCGTCCTTGATGTCCAGCATGAAGGTGAAGGAGAGCGACTCGCCGACGTCGAGGGTGTGGTCGGCGGGCCAGCAGACGTACTTGGCCTTGCCCGGGGTGCCCCCGGGAGCCGACGGGCCGTCGATCCCGAACGGCGCGCACTCCTTGGGTACTTCGGCGGCGACCGTGCCCGGCGGGATCTGCACCATGAGCGCCGTCTGGTCGTCGCTCTCCTGGTTCTGGATCCAGCCGGGGCCGTCGTTGCGCAGGGTCACCGTGACGGACTGGCTGTCGCCCGCGAGGGCTTCCGTGTCTTCGCCGACGGCGACGAGGTCGGCCGTGCTGTTGGCGGTCAGGGTCAGCCGCCGGTAGCTGTCGGTGAACCCCTCGCCCGGGGCCGCACCGGTCGCCGAGGTGCCGTACTCGACGGCCTCCATCAGCGCGTTGGGCAGGGCCTTGAACCGTACGGGCGTCTCGGCGGAGGCGCCCGGTTCGATCACGGTGTCGAGCTCGCAGAGCGCCTGCCTGACCTGGTCCTCGATGGTCGAGTAGGTGCAGCCCTCGACGGCCTCGGGGAAGTCGAGTCCCCGGGTGAGCCGGATCCGGAAGGTGACCCCGTCCGTTGCCGCGGTGCCCTTGTTGGTGATGACGACGGACTCGTCGTACACCTCGCCGGGCTTGGGAGAGGTGCGCGGCAGGTTCGAGATCACCAGGGAGGGCTCACCCTCCTCGGCATGCGCCGCCGGAGCGACGACCGCGGGAACGGCCGCGACGAACGCGGCGGCGGCCACGAGGGCCGCCGACCGGCGGGCGTGCGAGTGACGGATGTGCGTGGGGCGGATGCGCTGGCGCACGGACGGGTCTCCTCGTCGGACAGGAAGCACGGCGACCGGAGGATTGCCGTCCAGTCATGTACTGGACACCTGGAAGGTGCCCACGGTTGTGCTGCCGTTTGAGGAGATGGTGCGGAGGCCCGACCGGGGAAGGGCCAGGGAGGTGCCGGGAGGTGCCGTTGGCTGCCAGGCCGTCTCAGTTGCTAGGCCGTCTCGGGCAGACAGGCGCTGACTCCGCCCTCCAGCCCTTGGACAAAAGCGTTGCTCCGCTCGTCGGCGTTCCCGTGGTCCCCCGCGTTGGTCCAGGGGAGGTCGTCGGAAACGCTGTATATGGCATTGGTCAACTCTTCGGCATCCCCCTGCTCGAAGACGATGAAATCGTCGTTCGCGGCACCTTGAAGTTCTGCTCCTGCCAGACAGTCCGCCTGTAGTTCTGTGGCGACGTCCTGCAATTCGACGTCCAGCCGGCTCTGTATCGCGTGTCCCCACTCATGGGCCACGACGAAATAGACGTAGGCGTCGCCGGTCGAATAGCCCTCGCGCATGAGGCCGACATCCCACGCGAGGTAGTCCTCCGGCGGGCAGTAAAGCGCGTTGTCCGGCACCAGCGGCTCCCCGTTGCACGTGGGGACCTCCGCCGACCTGCCGTCGTACAGGCCCAGGATCTGGGGTGGGACGTAGCTTTCGGTGAAGAAGTCCGACCAATGCGCCTTCCAGAATTCGTCAACGCCGTACACTGCCGCGTCGATGTCCTCCTGCATCGCGCCCTGTTTCGCCGGCGCGCTGTATGCGTAACTACCGCTGACGAGCAGTATGGGCGTGACCGCTGCCGCGCATACGCGCATCCGGAATTTCCTGCTCATGGCTGGCTACCTCGAACGACATGAGGAAGGGTTCGGCGTCGAGCGCTGATCGCTGTCGCGAGGGTGCGGTGGACACGGCGGACGCTGAGATCCATTCAACACCCGCGAGCCGCGGGTCGCATCCGCAGAAGGAAGCGGTGGAGGCCGTGGCGGGATTCGAACCCACGTAACTCGCTTTGCAGGCGAGCCCCTGAACCACTCGGGCACACGGCCGTTACCGATGTGAACCGCGGTCGTGTGCTGTGGCGGGATTCGAACCCGCGTAACTCCCCGCGAGCGGAGCTCGCTGAGGGATGCAGCGCGGGTGAGCCCCTGAACCACTCGGGCACACGGCCGTCGGCAAGTCCGGTCCGGTTGTTGTCGCTTGGGCCGGGCTTGATCGATGACTTGACCGTACGGGGGAGCGGGCGAGCCGCTCAAGGGAATCGGCTGTGCCGCAACGGGACTGCCACACCCCGTTCATGAAACCCCGATCCCGCAGGTCGTACGACCAAGGTCGCAGCGCGGAGCCCGTCTCTCGACAGGGGTCAAAGTCGGTTGTGGCCCTTACGCTGGCGGTCATGACCGTCCCCGAGCCGCGTGACGCCGGTTTTGCGAAGAGAGCCGACCTTCCCCTGGTCCCCGTGGCCGAGGAGACCGTGCTGAGCCGGGCCCATCGGGCGCTGAGCGTCGGGATCGTCTCCGTCGTGCTGCTCATCGCCTTCGAGGCGACGGCGGTCGGTACGGCCATGCCGGTGGCGGCGCGGGAACTGGACGGGGTGTCGTTGTACGCCTTCGCGTTCTCGGGGTACTTCACCACCAGCCTGTTCGGGATGGTGCTCGCGGGGCAGTGGTCGGACCGGCGAGGCCCGTTGGGCGCGCTGACCACGGGGATCGCCGCGTTCGGGGCCGGTCTGCTGTTGTCCGGGACTGCGGGGGCCATGTGGCCGTTCATTCTCGGGCGGGCCGTGCAGGGGCTCGGGGGCGGGCTGGTGATCGTCGCCTTGTACGTCGTCGTCGGGCGGGCCTACCCCGAACGGTTGCGACCGGCGATCATGGCGGCGTTCGCGGCGAGCTGGGTCGTACCGTCGATCGTCGGGCCGCTGGCCTCCGGGGCCGTGACCGAGCATCTGGGCTGGCGCTGGGTGTTCGTCGGGATCCCGGTGCTGGTCGTCTTTCCGCTCGCCCTCGCGCTGCCGCAGATACGGCGGCGGGCGGGAGGGCCGGTCGACCCGTCCGCCCCCGCCGCCTCCTTCGACCGGCGCCGCATCCGCCTCGCCCTCGGGATCTCCCTCGGCGCGGGCCTGCTCCAGTACGCCGCCCAGGACCTGCGGTGGCTCTCCCTCCTCCCCGGCGTCGCCGGCGCCGCACTCCTCGTGCCGGCCGTGCTCGGACTGCTCCCGCGCGGCACGTACCGGGCGGCGCGCGGGCTGCCGTCCGTGGTGCTGTTGCGCGGGGTGGCGGCGGGGTCGTTCATCGCGGCCGAGTCCTTCGTGCCGCTGATGCTGGTCACCCAGCGGGGGCTGTCGCCGACGCTCGCAGGGTTCTCGCTCGCGGCGGGTGGCGTGACGTGGGCGCTGGGGTCGTGGATGCAGTCGCGGGCGCGGGTGGAGCCGTACCGGGAGCGGCTGATGACGGTCGGGATGGTGCTGGTCGCGGCCTCCATCGCCGCAGCGCCGAGTGTGCTGATCGACTCCGTGCCCGCCTGGACCGTCGCCGTGGCGTGGGCGTTCGGCTGCTTCGGGATGGGGCTCGTCATCGCCTCCACCAGCGTGCTCCTGCTCCATCTCTCCGCCCCCGAGGAGGCCGGCACCAACTCCGCCGCGCTCCAGATCTCCGACGCCCTGTCCAACGTCGTGCTGCTGGCCGCCGGGGGTGCCGCCTTCGCGGCCCTGGGCGGCGGCGCGGTGAGCCATGCGGCGACGGGGGCGTCCGGCGCCGGCTCGCATCCGGCGGCGTTCGCGGCGGTGTTCCTGCCGATGGCGGGGGTTGCGTTGGTGGGGGCCTGGGTCACTACGCGGTTGCGCACGGAATCCCGGTGACACTGAGTGGTACCGCGTAGTACCGTCGAGGTATGGCTGGACTGAACCTGCGATTCTCGGACGAAGAGCTCGACGCCCTGCGTGAGCGTGCGGCGGCGGAGGGGCGCAGCATGCAGGCCTTCGCACACGACGCGGTGATCGCGGCCATAAACGAGCACTCACGGCTGTTCAACGAGGCTGCCGAGCACGTGCTGAAGGCCAGCGCGGAGCTGAACCGGAGGCTCGCCTGATGCACTACCTCACTCTGCCCGAGCTGCTGAACCTCGCGCAGCGGCTCGGGGCGGACGAGGTGCGCGACTACGGGCTGCTGGATTCCGCGCTGGCTCGTCCCCAGTCGAGCGTGTTCGGGCAGGACGCCTATCCGGACGTATGGCAGAAGGCCGCCGCGCTGATGGAGTCCCTTGCCCGCAACCACGCCCTCGTCGACGGGAACAAGCGCATCGCCTGGTACGCGACCTGGGTCTTTCTGCACATGAATGGGCACCCCCTGGACCCGGACTTCGACGTGGACGAGGCCGAGCGGTTCGTGCTGGACGTCTGCCAGGGCGCGCTGGACGTGCCCAAGATCGCGGCCCAGTTGCCGCGCTTCGCGCGCTGAGTGTGACCTCGATCCCACCCACGGGCGGCCCGGCCCGGTCCGCGCCTCGACCCGACCACCCCGCCGGTAGGGTGACCCGGTCGTCATACACAGCAGCCGAGCCGCCCGACCCCTTACGGAGACCGTGACTACCACCGCCGCCTCCTCGCACCACCTATCCCCCGCCTTCCCCGGCCGCGCCCCCTGGGGCACCGCCAGCAAGCTGCGTGCCTGGCAGCAGGGGGCGATGGAGAAGTACATCCAGGAGCAGCCGCGTGACTTCCTCGCGGTCGCCACGCCCGGCGCCGGGAAGACGACCTTCGCCCTCACCCTGGCGTCCTGGCTGCTGCACCACCATGTCGTGCAGCAGATCACCGTGGTCGCGCCGACCGAGCACCTGAAGAAGCAGTGGGCGGAGGCCGCCGCGCGGATAGGCATCAAGCTCGACCCCGAGTACAGCGCGGGCCCGCTCGGCAAGGACTACCAGGGCGTCGCCGTCACGTACGCCGGTGTCGGCGTGCGGCCCATGCTCCACCGGAACCGGGTCGAGCAGCGCAAGACCCTCGTGATCCTCGACGAGATCCACCACGCCGGTGACTCCAAGTCCTGGGGCGAGGCCTGCCTGGAGGCCTTCGAGCCCGCCACGCGCCGCCTCGCGCTCACCGGTACGCCCTTCCGGTCCGACACCAACCCCATCCCCTTCGTGACGTACGAGGAGGGGAACGACGGGATCCGGCGGTCCGCCGCCGACTACACCTACGGCTACGGCAACGCGCTCGCCGACCACGTCGTGCGGCCGGTCATCTTCCTCTCCTACAGCGGCAACATGCGCTGGCGCACCAAGGCGGGCGACGAGATCGCCGCACGGCTCGGCGAGCCCATGACGAAGGACGCCGTCAGCCAGGCCTGGCGTACGGCGCTGGATCCGCGCGGCGAGTGGATGCCGAGTGTGCTGCGCGCCGCCGACCAGCGGCTGACCGAGGTCAGGAAGGCCATCCCGGACGCCGGCGCCCTCGTCATCGCCTCCGACCAGGACTCCGCCCGCGCCTACGCCAAGCTCATCCGTGAGATCACCGGCAACAAGGCGACCCTCGTCCTGTCCGACGACGCCGGCGCGTCCAAGCGGATCGACGACTTCAGCGGCAGCAACGACCGGTGGATGGTCGCCGTGCGGATGGTGTCCGAGGGGGTCGACGTGCCGCGGCTGGCCGTCGGGGTCTACGCCACCACCATCTCCACGCCGCTCTTCTTCGCGCAGGCCGTCGGGCGTTTCGTACGGTCACGCCGGCGCGGTGAGACCGCCTCCGTCTTCCTTCCGACCGTCCCCGACCTCCTCACCTTCGCCAACGAGATGGAGGTCGAGCGCGACCACGCCCTCGACAAGCCGAAGAAGGAGGGCGAGGAGGACCCGTACGCCGAATCCGAGAAGGAGATGGAGGAGGCGAACAAGGAGCAGGACGAGGACACCGGCGAGCAGGAGCAGTTCTCCTTCGAGGCGCTGGAGTCCGAGGCCGTCTTCGACCGGGTGCTCTACGACGGCGCCGAGTTCGGCATGCAGGCCCACCCGGGAAGTGAAGAGGAGCAGGACTACCTCGGGATTCCGGGGCTGCTGGAGCCCGACCAGGTGCAGCTGCTCCTCCAGAAGCGACAGGCCCGGCAGATCGCGCACAGCCGCAAGAAGCCGGACGCCGAGGCCGACCTGCTGGAGCTGCCCGCCGAGCGGCGTCCCGTCGTCTCGCACAAGGAGATGATGGAGCTCCGTAAGCAGCTCAACACGATGGTCTCCGCGTACGTCCACCAGAGCGGCAAGCCGCACGGGGTCATTCACACCGAGCTGCGGCGGGTGTGCGGCGGGCCGCCGAGCGCCGAGGCCACGGCGGGACAGTTGCGGCAGCGCATCGCCAAGGTCCAGGAGTGGGCCACGCGTATGAAGTGAAGCGGCTCGGAATTCGGCTGCGGGCCTACGGGGGCTTGTCGCGCCCCACGCGGCGGAGGCGCACATTGACACAGCCCCGCGCCCCTCACGGGGCGCTCCACGCCTTCGCCTTTCCGGGCAAACCGGCGTGGTCCGTACCCGTCGCTGCCCGGATTCTGGACGGAGCCTTCCGCTCAGCGAACCGGCTTCGCTAATGTCCCGCTACGCACACGCCCCGTGGCAGCGCCGCCGCGGAGCGCAGCCGTGAAGCGACGCGGTCCGGGGACAGCCCGGGCCGCCGGCCGATCGGCGGCCTCTGAAGCGCGTCACTGACGGGACTCGGTGACGCATCCGCCGCGAGGGGGCTGCCGACCTCACCACTAAGGAGTGGGCGTCGTGACCGCGGAGACCTCTCAGACGCTCGACCGAGGACTGCGTGTCCTCAAGCTGCTGGCCGACACGGACCACGGGCTGACCGTCACCGAGCTTTCCAACAAACTGGGCGTGAACCGGACCGTTGTGTACCGGCTGCTCGCCACGCTTGAACAGCACGCACTCGTACGCCGTGACCTGGGCGGCCGCGCCCGGGTCGGGCTGGGCGTGCTGCGACTGGGCCGACAGGTGCATCCACTGGTCCGGGAGGCCGCGCTGCCCGCGCTGCGCTCCCTCGCCGAGGACATCGGGGCGACGGCCCATCTGACGCTGGTGGACGGCACGGAAGCGCTGGCCGTCGCCGTGGTCGAACCGACGTGGACGGACTACCACGTGGCCTATCGGGCCGGTTTCCGGCACCCCCTGGACCGCGGGGCCGCGGGCCGGGCGATCCTCGCCGCCCGGCACCAGCCGCTGGACGACCCCGGATACACCTTGACCCACGGGGAGTTGGAGGCGGGAGCGAGCGGGGCGGCCGCGCCGCTGATCGGCGTCACGGGCGTCGAGGGCAGCGTGGGCGTGGTGATGCTGGCCGACGCGGTGCCGGAGCGGGTGGGACCGCGGGTCGTGGACGCCGCGCGGGAGGTGGCGGAGGCGCTGCGGTGACGGGGCGAGGGACGCGGCTGTGAAGCGGCGCGGGACGTGGCGAAGGCGTTGCGGTGGCGCGCGGGTCACTAGGCAGGGCCCCGCGCCACCTCCGACACTCGTGTCATGACCTCACTGAGCATCCGCACCGTCCACGAGCCCGCCGGGTTCGCCGCTGTCGCCGACTACTTCAGTGACGTATGGCAGACGCCCCGCAGCGCACCGCCCCTGCTGCCCGAGACGCTGAACAGCCTTGCCCACGCGGGTGGGGCGGTGCACGCCGCGTACGACGGGGAACGGCTGGTCGGGGCCTGCGTCGCCGTGTTCGGGCCGCCGGCCTCGCGGGAGACGTACTCGCTGCTGGCCGCCGCCGAGCGGGGGCTCGGACCGCAGGTCAAGCGGGCGCAGCGGGCGTGGGCGGTGGAGCTCGGGGCGCTCACCATGCGCTGGACCTTCGATCCCCTGGTCGGCCGGAACGCCCGGTTCAACTTCGTCAAGCTCGGCGCCACCGGCACCGACTACCTCGTCGACTTCTACGGCCCCATGGCGGACGGCGTGAACGACGGCGACGAGACGGACCGGCTGGAAGTGAGCTGGAACCTGGTCGGCCCGCCGCGGGAGGAGTCGTACGACTCCGGGCCCGGCACCCGGGACCGCGAGGTCGCGTCGGTCACGCATACCGCCCCCGACGGCGGCCCGCTCGCCCGCCGGGACCCGCGGGACCGCCACGTCTGGTGCCGTGTGCCGGACGACATAGTGGCGCTGCGGGCCGCGGACCCCGAGCTGGCGCTGGGCTGGCGGCGGGCCGTGCGCGAGGTGTTCACGAAGGCCTTCGCCGAGGGGTTCACGGCGACGGGCATGTCCCGGGACGGCTGGTACACGCTCACCCGCCGGGAGGCCACCTCGTGAAGCTCGAACGCGTCGAGATCGTCCACGTGGCGATCCCCCTGGTCACCCCCTTCCGCACGTCCTTCGGCACGATGACGACGAAGGACACCTTCCTCCTGCACGTCGTCACGGACTCGGCCGAGGGCTGGTCGGAGTTCGCGGCCGACCCCGAGCCGCTGTACTGCTCCGAGTTCGTGGCCGGTGCGGAGATCGTGCTGCGCGACTTCCTGCTGCCGCGCGTCGCCGCGCTCCCCGTCCTCGGTACGGCCCACCTCGCCCCGGCGACGGAGAAGATCAAGGGACACGAGCTGGCGAAGGCGGCGCTGGAGACGGCCGTACTCGACGCGGAGCTGCGGTCGTACGGGATGCCGCTGGCGACGTATCTCGGGGCGGTGCGGGAGAGGGTGCCGGCGGGAGTGTCCGTCGGCATCCGGGAGACCGTCGCCGAACTGCTGGACGACGTCGAGCGGTATCTCGCCGAGGGCTACGTCCGGATCAAGCTGAAGATCGAGCCCGGCTGGGATCTGGAGCCGGTACGGGCCGTGCGCGAGCGCTTCGGGGCGGAGCTGCCGCTCCAGGTCGACGCCAACACGGCGTACACGCTCGCGGACGCCGAGCATCTGCGGCGCCTCGACGAGTTCGGGCTGCTGCTGATCGAGGAGCCGCTCGCGGAGAACAACCTGTACGCCCACGCCCGCCTCCAGCAGCGCGTCGCCACCCCCGTCTGCCTGGACGAGTCGCTGCACAACGCCCGCGACACCGCGTCCGCGATCGCGATGGACGCGTGCCGGGTCGTGAACGTGAAGCCCGCGCGGGTCGGGGGATACCTGGAGGCGCGGCGGGTCCATGACGTGGCGTACGCGCACGGGGTGCCGGTGTGGTGCGGCGGCATGCTGGAGACGGGGATCGGCCGCGCCCCGAACCTGGCGCTGGCCGCCCTGCCCGGATTCACGCTGCCCGGGGACACCTCGGCGTCCAGCCGCTACTTCGCCGAGGACATCACGGAGCCGTTCGTGCTGGTGGACGGCCACCTGCCGGTGCCGCGGACGCCGGGCATCGGGGTGGCGCCCCTGCCGGAGGCGCTGCGGCGCTTCACCAGGGAGCGGCGAGACCTGTACGTGACCTGAATGGGGCAACCTGGGCAGCTCCGACCTGCACCCGGCCGGAATCCGCCACCACGTTAGATTGATCCCGTGTTCTCTCGCCTCACGCGCCCCCGGGCCGTCGCCGTCTGCGCCCTGCCGGTCGTGGCCCTGCTCGCCACGGCGGCCTTCGCGCCCCTGCCGTTCTCGCTGACGCAGCCCGGCCTGACGGCGGACGTGCTGGGCGAGAACAAGGGCGAACCGGTGATCACGATCTCCGGTGCGCCGACCCGGGACACGAGCGGCCAGCTGCGCATGACGACCATCGAGGCGACCTCCCCCGACACGGACGTGCGGCTCGGTGACGTGATCGACGCCTGGTTCCGCACGGACGAGGCGGTCATGCCGCGCGACTCGGTCTACCCGAGCGGCCAGAGCACCCGGGAGATCGAGCAGTACAACACCGAGCAGATGAGGGAGTCCCAGGACGCCGCGACCGAGGCCGCGCTGAACCACCTCGACCTGAACGACAAGAACGTCAAGGTCACCCTGACCCTCGCGGACGTGGGCGGCCCCAGCGCCGGCCTCCTCTTCTCCCTGGGCATCATCGACAAGCTCAACGGCGACGGCGCGGGCGGCGACCTCACCGGCGGCCGCACCATCGCCGGCACGGGCACGATCGACGCTGCCGGCAAGGTCGGCGCGGTCGGTGGCGTGTCCCTGAAGACCCAGGCGGCCAAGCGGGACGGCGCGACGGTCTTCCTGGTCCCGAAGGCGGAGTGCTCCGACGCGAAGGCGGAACTGCCGAAGGGCCTGCGGCTCATCCCGGTGACCACGCTGAAGGGCGCGGTGAACGCGCTGGAGGCGCTGGAGTCGGGCAAGGGCGCGGTCCCGGCCTGCTAGAGGCTTCGCAACGGGTTCTTGGGAGCCCCCCTGCTTCGTGCACTAGCTCACGGACCTCGTGAACTACTTCACGAAAACTACTTCACGAACCCCTCCTCCTTCATCCACTCCAACGCCACCTGATGCGGATCCTCCCCGTCCACGTCCACCTTCGCGTTGAGGTCCCGCGCCACGGAGTTGTTCAGCTTCTCGCTGATCGGGTCGAGGACCTCGGGGATGGCCGGCCACTTCTTCAGGGTCCTGGAGTTGATCATGGGGGCGGCGTTGTAGTTGGGGAAGAACTTCTTGTCGTCCTGCATGACCACGAGGTTCATCGACTTGATGCGGCCGTCCGTCGTGAAGACCTCGCCGTAGAGGCAACTGCCCTTCGCGACCTGGGTGTAGATGATCCCGGTGTCCATCTGGGTGATGTTCTTCGCCGGCACGTCCATGCCGTAGGCCTTCTCCATGCCCGGCAGTCCGTCCGCCCGGTTGGCAAACTCGACCTCGACGCACAGGGTCACCGCGCCGGGGTCGGACTTCGACAGCGCGGCCACCTCGGAGAGGGTGTTCGTGCGGTACTTCCTGTGGTTCGCCTGGTTCATCGCCAGGGCGTAGGTGTTGTTCAGCGCGGAGGGCCGGAGCCAGGTCACCCCGTTCTTCGCGTCGGCCTCGCGCACCGCCTCCCACTGCGCGTGCGGGTCCGGGATGGGCTCGCTGCGGCCCAGGTACGTGATCCAGGCCGTGCCCGTGTACTCGTACCCGGAGTCGGCGTCCCCCTTCCGCACCGCCTCCCGGCTGCCGATGGAGCCCTGGATGCCGGTGCGGTCGAGCACCTCCGCGCCGGCCGCCTCGAAGGCGATGCCCATGATCGCGCCGAGGATGAGCTGCTCGGTGAACGACTTCGACGTCACCGTCAGCTCGGCGCCCTTCAGCGGCTCACCCCGGCCGATCGTGCCGGGCCGTACGTCGTCGGCCATGGGGGAGCCGCTCGTCAGACCACAGCCGCCGGCCGAGGCCGCCACCAGCAGCCCCGCCGCCAGGAGCACGCTCGCCCGGCGCCTCATGTCTCCAGCCCCCGCGGCCGCAGCAGCACTTCCGCCAGCGACGCCAGCCAGTCCACCAGCAGGGCGAGGGCGACTGTGAGGACCGAGCCCAGCACCAGCACCGGCATGCGCTGGTTGGTGATGCCGGCCGTGATCAGCACTCCGAGGCCACCGCCTCCGCCGAAGACCGCCAGGGTCGCCGTACCGACGTTCAGGACCAGGGCCGTGCGGACGCCCGCGAGGATCAGCGGGACGGCGAGGGGTAGTTCCACCCGCCTCAGCACGCCCGTCGGGGACATGCCGATGCCGCGCGCCGCCTCCAGCAGTGTCGGGTCGTTCGCCTTGAGACCGGCGATCGTGTTGGACAGCACGGGCAGGACGGCGTAGGCGATCATGCCGATCAGGGCGGCCCTCCGGCCGATGCCGAGCCAGATCACCAGCAGGGCGAGCAGGCCGATCGCGGGGGTCGCCTGGCCCATGTTGGCGAACGCCATGGCCACCGGGGTCGCCTTCCGGAACGCCCGCCGGGTGAGCAGGATCCCCAGCGGGATCGCGATGATCAGCACGAAGAAGGTGGAGATCACCGTGAGTTCGACGTGCTGCCACAGGGCCTTGGAGACCTGCCCGCCGGACAGCGCGTTCTCGGAGACCGCGTCCAGGTCCGCCTGCTGGAACCACAGCCAGGTTGCGAGCAGCATCGCCACCAGCAGGGCGGGCACGAAGGTGAGCTTCTGCCAACTCACCTTCCGGGGAGCGGGCTTCGTGGCGGCGGAGGAGGGAGAGGGGCGTTCGCCCGTGTCGCCCGTGTCGCCCGTGTCGCTCCTCCAGGCCGTGCCTGCCGCGTCGGGCTCCTCCGGCGCCGTCGGCCTCGTCCCGGGGGCTTCGGGGCTGCTCACGCCTTCTTCTCCCCTCCGTCGCCGCCCTCCTGCTCGGCGTGCGTCCGCTCGGCCCGTGCCCCCTCCAGGTCGTGCTGGGCCTCCAACGCCTCCAGCCGGTCCGCCTCCAGCAGCTCGTGCACGGAGTTCATCAGCGTCTCCATGTCGACGACGCCCGTGTACTCACCGCGCCGTCCGGTCACCGCGACCCGCCCCGCGTTGTCGATGAGGACCGCCTCCAGGGCGTCCCGCAGCGTGGCGTCCCGGGTCACCGTGTCGTGCACCAGCGTCCCGGCCCGCGCCAGCGAACCCCTGGCCCGCATCAGGTCGCCGCGCCGCAGCCACTTGTACGGCCGTCTGCGCTTGTCGAGCAGCAGGATCTCGTTCGTGCCGCTGGACCGGAGCCGGTTGAAGATCTCCTGCAGCGGGTCGTCGACGGTCACCGTCGGATAGTCGGTGATCTCCACATCCCGTACGCGGCTCAGGTTCAGCCTCTTCAGCGCCGCCCCGGCACCCACGAACCCGGACACGAAGTCGTCCGCCGGGTTGGTGAGGATCGCCTCGGGGGTGTCGAACTGAGCGATGTGGGACCGTTCGCGCAGTACGGCGATACGGTCACCGAGTTTGATCGCCTCGTCGAAGTCGTGCGTGACGAAGACGATCGTCTTGTGCAGCTCGTGCTGCAGCCTGATCAACTCGTCCTGGAGGTGATCACGGGTGATCGGGTCGACCGCGCCGAACGGCTCGTCCATCAGCAGGACGGGCGGATCTGCGGCCAACGCCCGTGCCACGCCCACACGTTGCTGCTGACCGCCGGACAGCTGGCGCGGGTACCGGCCGCGGAACTCCCCGACGTCCAGCCCGACGAGGTCGAGCAGCTCTTCGACCCGCGACGTGATCCGCGTCTTCGACCAGCCGATCATCTTCGGCACGAGCGCGATGTTCTGCGCGACCGTCATGTGCGGGAAGAGCCCGGCGGACTGGATCGCGTAGCCGACCTTGCGGCGCAGCTTCACCGGGTCGATGTCGGTGACGTCCTCGCCGCCGATGCGGATACGGCCGCCGGTCGGTTCGATCAGCCGGTTGATCATCTTGAGCGTCGTGGACTTCCCGCACCCGGAGGGGCCGACGAAGATGACCACCTCGCCTGCCTTGATCTCCATGTTCACGTCGTCCACGGCCGGCTGCGGGCTGCCCGGATACCGCTTGGTCAGGTTCTCCAGCTCGATGGAGGCGCCGTGGTGGTCGCTATCGGACACGGATCCCCCTCGGAATGGTCAGCCGCCCGATCAGGACGTACGCGGCGTCGAACAGCAGCGCCAGGACGATGATCCCGAGCGTGCCGGCGAGCACCTGGTTGAGCGCGTTCGCGCTGCCCAGCGAGGCGAGACCGCGGAAGATCACATTGCCGAGGCCGGGGCCGGAGGCGTACGCCGCGATCGCCGCGATGCCCATCAGCATCTGCGTCGAGACCCGGATCCCGGTCAGGACGGGTGGCCAGGCCAGCGGCAGCTCCACCCTCAGCAGCTGCGCGAGACGGGACATACCGATGCCCCGGGCCGCGTCCACCAGCGTCGGGTCGACGCCGCGCAGCCCGACGATCGCGTTGCGCACGATCGGCAGCAGGCCGTACAGCGTCAGTGCGATCACCGTGGGCGGAACGCCCAGTCCCACGATCGGGATGAGCAGACCGATCATGGCCAGCGACGGAATGGTCAGAATGCCCGAGGTGGTGAGCGTGGCGAAGTTGCCCGCCCACTCGCTCCGGTACGTGGCCACGCCGATCAGCACCCCGAGCAGGGTCGCCACGACCATGCACTGGAAGACGGCACTGGCGTGCTGCAAGGCGTCGGTGAGCAGCTGCTGGTGGCGGTTGCCCAGGTACTCCCAGAAGCTCACACGGACTCCCCACCACATCGCGGGCTAGCTGTTCTCCCGGTCCTCCGCCGCCTGCTCCACCAACGGGATGATCCGCAGCGGGACGGGGTTCTCCATCACGATCGCCGTGGAGGCCCGGACGATCCCATCGAAACCGACAACCCGGTCGATCACACGCTGGAGATCGGCGTTGGAGCGCGCGACGAGACGGCACAGCATGTCCCCGGTACCGGTGGTGGTGTGCAGCTCCAGCACCTCCGGCACGGTCGCCAAGTGGGCCCGTACGTCGGCCCCTTGCCCCTGCCGGATCTGCAGCGTCGCGAAGGCGGTGACCGGATACCCGAGCGCCGCCGGGTCCACCTCGGGACCGAACCCGCGGATGACTCCGTTCGACTGAAGCCGGTCCAGCCGCGCCTGCACGGTCCCGCGGGCCACCCCCAGCCGCCGGGACATCTCCAGCACCCCGATCCGCGGCTCCCGCGCCAGCAGCAGGATGATCCGCCCGTCCAGATGATCGATCGCCACGACAGTCCGTCCTCTCCCTCGCGATCCTTCGACGACCCTCTCCGCTCGGGTGGTCATCCTGTACAGAAATGCCGCAGAAGCGCGCCCATCACTGAGCAGATTGCCCAGCGAGAAACCAAACTATTGCGCACCTTGCCGCACCGGAGTGAGGCTGCGCCTATGACGCAGACCACACACCACACTCCCGACACCGCCCGGCAGGCCGACCCCTTCCCGGTCAAGGGAATGGACGCGGTCGTCTTCGCCGTGGGCAACGCCAAGCAGGCGGCGCACTACTACTCGACCGCCTTCGGCATGCGCCTCGTGGCCTACTCCGGACCGGAGAACGGCAGCCGCGAGACCGCGAGCTACGTGCTGGAGAACGGCTCCGCCCGTTTCGTCCTCACCTCCGTCATCAAGCCCGCCACCGCCTGGGGCCACTTCCTCGCCCAGCACGTGGCCGAGCACGGAGACGGCGTCGTCGACCTCGCCATCGAGGTCCCGGACGCGCGGCGGGCGTACGAGTACGCGCTCGAGCACGGCGCCACCTCCGTCGCCGAGCCGTACGAGCTGAAGGACGAGCACGGCACGGTCGTCCTGGCCGCCATCGCGACGTACGGCGAGACCCGCCACACCCTCGTCGAGCGCACCGGCTACGACGGCCCGTACCTCCCCGGCTATGTGGCGGCGAGCCCCATGGTCGAGCCGCCCGCCCAGCGCACCTTCCAGGCCATCGACCACTGCGTGGGCAACGTCGAGCTCGGCCGGATGAACGAATGGGTGGGCTTCTACAACAAGGTCATGGGCTTCACGAACATGAAGGAGTTCGTGGGCGACGACATCGCGACCGAGTACAGCGCCCTGATGTCGAAGGTCGTGGCCGACGGCACGCTCAAGGTCAAGTTCCCGATCAACGAGCCCGCCATCGCCAAGAAGAAGTCCCAGATCGACGAGTACCTGGAGTTCTACGGCGGCGCCGGCGTCCAGCACATCGCGCTCAACACGAACGACATCGTCGCGACCGTCCGGACGATGCGCGCGGCCGGCGTGCAGTTCCTCGACACCCCCGACTCGTACTACGACACCCTCGGCGAGTGGGTCGGCGACACCCGCGTGCCCGTCGAGACCCTGCGCGAGCTGAAGATCCTCGCGGACCGCGACGAGGACGGCTATCTGCTGCAGATCTTCACCAAGCCGGTCCAGGACCGTCCGACGGTCTTCTTCGAGATCATCGAGCGGCACGGCTCCATGGGCTTCGGCAAGGGCAACTTCAAGGCCCTGTTCGAGGCGATCGAGCGGGAGCAGGCCAAGCGCGGGAACCTCTGAAGTCTCCGCGATGAAGCTGCTGCGATGAAGCTTCTGCGAAGCCTGTGAAGTCGCAGAAAGCGCAACGTAGAAAGCGCAACCACAACGGCCCGCTCGGGCCTCTCCAGTCGTGCGGGCGTCACGGGGCGCCCGCACGACCCGGGGAGAGAAGAGTGGCCGACCCGTTCGACCTGTCCACACCGTCCGAGCGCTGGCTGTGGAAGAAGGACACCCTCAAGGAGCCGACGATCCTTCAGTCGTTCGCCTTCGACGAGGCGAACGAGCATCTCTACGTCCTCCAGCTCACCCGGGGCGGCTCCACGGCAGGCGACCTCTGCCTCAACCGGCTCGACTACCGGGGCAAGCGGCTGGGCCACATGTATCTGCGCGGCTTCGGGCACGGCGTCAGCATGGGAGTGCAGCACACGTCCGACGGCACCGTGTGGATCTGGACCGAGGCCGACGCCAAGGGCGGCTACGGCAGGGGCGTCACCCGCTTCCGCTTCGTCGCCGGCGCCGTCCGCACGGGGGAGGACGTCAAGGTCCGCCACCCGATCCCCGGCTCCACCCACAACCAGCCGTCGGTCTGCCCGGTCTCGCGGCGCATCGCCGTCCGCCACCGCGTCGACGACAAGCCCCGCTACCGGATCTGGGACCTGGACGCGTTCGTCGCCCGCGACTACTCCGAGCCGATCGCCGACTTCCCGCAGACCGGCGCGCATCCCGACCCGGCGATCCCGTTCCAGGGGTACGCCCTGCACGGCGACCACCTCTACCAACTGGCCGGGACCGCGTACGACGCCAGGACCAACCCGCCCGCCAAGCGCGGCAACGTCCACGTCTCCTGCCTCGACACCAGCACCGGCCGCCTGCTCGACCGGCAGCGCACCGAGGCCGGCCACTCCCTCGACCACCGCGAACCGGAGGGCCTCGCCGTCCGCCGCGGCCCCGAACCCCGGCTCTGTCTGGGGGTCGCGTCCGGGCCGGAGGGGGCGCGCAGGTTCTCGATCTACTACAAGCCGCACCCGGCCTGAGGCGGCCGTACGCTGACCCCATGGCCAGGATCAACGACGTCGGCGGTACGCAGGGGTTCGGCGCCATCGACACGAGCGACGACACCGAACCGTTCCACGCGGACTGGGAGGCGCGGGTCGTCGGCCTCTTCAACGCGCTGCGCGCGCAGGGCGTCTTCAACACGAACGAGTTCCGGGACGCGATCGAGTCGATGCCGCCCGCGGAGTACCTGGCGGCGTCGTACTACGAGCGCTGGTTCACCGCGATCTGCGCGCTGCTGGAGCGCAAGGGCGTGATCGAGCCGGGTGAGCTGGATGACTGACCGCTTCCCGCCCGGCACCCGCGTCCGCACCTTCCACCACGACCCGCCCCACCACACCCGCCTGCCGCGGTACGCGCGCGGCAAGCGCGGCGTGGTCGTCGAGCCGGAGGGCCCGGACGAACTGCCCGACATCAGCGCGCGGGGCTCCGGCGACGCGCCCGTCGAGCAGATCTACGCGGTCCGCTTCGAGGCCCGTGACCTGTGGGGCGAGGGCGATCACCACGTCGTACTGGACCTGTGGGAAAGCTACTTGGAAGAAGACCTGGAAGAAGACCTGGAAGAGGACTGGGAAGACGACGAGGAAGACGACGAGGAAGGTACGCCCGATGAGCGGTGACCACACCGACGCCACGATCGCCCGGCGGGTACGGCGGCTGGAGACCCTCCTTGAGGAGAAGGGCCTGGTCACCGGCGAGAAGGTGGACGAGGTGATCGACGCCTTCCTCGCGGAGTCCTCGCCCGCGAACGGGGCGCGCGTCGTCGCCCGGGCGTGGACCGACGAGGCGTTCAAGTCCCGTCTGCTGCGGGACGGAACGGCGGCCGTCCGGGAACTCGGCTACATGGACGGCTCGTACCAGCGCCTGCGGGTGGTGGAGAACACCGCCACCACCCACAACGTCATCGTCTGCACCCTCTGCTCCTGTTACCCGCTGCGTCTCCTCGGCCCGTCCCCCAGCTGGTACAAGTCCGAGGCGTACCGCTCCCGCGTGGTCCGCGAACCCCGCGCGGTCCTCGCCGAGTTCGGGGTGGAGCTGCCGCCCGGCACGCGGGTCACGGTCTGGGACTCCAGCGCGGAATCCCGCTACATGGTGCTGCCGCGCCGCCCGGAGGGCACGGCGGGGATGAGTGAGGAGGAGCTGGCGGGACTGGTGACGCGCAACGCGCTGATCGGCACGGCAGTGGTGTAGGGCGAGGGCGGAAGGCGGAGGCGCAGCGTAGAGGCGGAGGCGCAGGGTGGAGACGTAGGCCTCACTTCCGCCGCGGCTTCGCGTCCATGTCCGGTACGTCCTCCACCGACGGCTCCCCGAGCGCCTCCAAGGCCGCCTCGGCCAACGGCACCCGCGTAGGCGAGAAGTGCGGATTGATCCGCAGCGCCTCCTCCAGATGCCGCCGCGCGGGCCCCGCCATCTCCAGCTCCCGCTCGATCATCCCCCGGTGATAGACGTACAGCGCGCTGCGCACCCCGCCCCCGTGCTGCCTGTCGGTCGCCTTGCGGGCGAACTTCAGCGCCTCCTCGTCCTCCCCGGCCCGGTGCAGCGCCCACCCCAGCGCGTCGGCCACCGCGATCCCCGGCTGCCGGCGCCACTCGGTCCTGAGCCGCCGTACGGCGAACTCCGCGTCGCCGTGGTCCGCCTCGAAGCGGCCCAGCACCAGTTCCTCGTCCACGCCCCCGGCCGCGGCCCGCGCCGCGCGCTCGCGCAGCAGGTCGTACTGCACGCGCGCCGCCTGACCCAGTCCCAGTGACTCGTACAACTCGCCCAGCTCCAGCGCGTACTCGGGCAGCGGCTGCTTGGCGAGGGCCGCCCGGTACGCGTTCAGCGCCTCCGTCGAGCGACCCAGTGCGGCCAGCGTCCGCCCCTGCCCGGCGAGCGCGGCCCGCTGGTCGGGGTCGAGGCGCACCGCCTCCTGGAACTGCCGCAGGGCCGCCTCCAGGTCGCCGCGTTCCCAGGCGAGTTGCCCGGCCCGTTCGAGATACGCCGCCCGCTCGGCCGGGGCCTCGGCGCCGGCCGCCGCGTCGGACAGCGCCGCCGCCGCGTCCTCCCGCCAGCCCCGGTCCCGGTAGAGGGCCGCGGCCCGCGCCCGCACCGCCGGCCCCGAGCGCAGCTTCAGCAGCCGGTCCAGCGTCCGCTTGGCGGCCTTGTAGTCACCCATCCCCGTCTGCGCGTCGATCAGCAGCGGATACGTCGTCCAGCGCTTCCGGTCCACCTTCAGCGCCGCCTCGCTCCATGTCCGCGCCGCGCCGAAGTCCCGCCGCGCGTTCGCCAGCGCCGCCATGCCGTCGAGCGCCTCGGCGTTGCGCTCCCGCACCCTCAGCGACGTACGCAGCGCCTTCTCGGCCTTCGGGTAGTACCCCGGATCGGCGGTCCGCCGCCCGTGTTCCACATACGCCGCCCCCAGCACCGCCCACGACGAGGCGTCCTTGGGATGCGTCCGCAGGTACGCCTCGCGCTCGTCGATCAGCACCGCCAGATCGGGCAGCGCGGCGGGCACCCCCGTGGTGACCGCGGCCAGCGCCTGCGCCCCCGGCGCCGGTGCGGGCGAACCCGTCCCGCCCGACCCCGACGGCAACAGCGTCAGCACCCCGCCCAGCACCAGACACCCCGCCACCGTGGCGATCAGCACCCCACGCCGGCTGCGCGGACGCGCCGGGCTTCCCGGCCCGTCCTTCGGGGCGCCGCTCCCCGTCGCGTCGTCCTTGGAGGTGCCGCTCCGAGCAGAGGTGCCGCTCTCCGTAGGGGTGCCGTTCTCCGTGGCGCTGCTCTGTGTGGCGCTGCTCTGCGTCGTGATGCTCTCCGTCGCGCTGTCGCCCATGGCGCTGTTCTCCATGGCGATCACTGTGCGTGAAACATGGCGTCAATACGACGACCACACCCGGCTGCCGCCGGCTGCCGTACATGGGGTTCACACCGATGGCCCCGGGTGTCACGCTGTGATCATGAGCCGTATCGAAGCCGCACCCGACCAGGCCCGGGGTGACCTCACCGAGCGGCTGCTCGCGGGTCTGCCCGCCGAGGCCGTCCTGACCGACCCCGACATCACGGCGTCCTACGCCAACGACATGGCCAGCTTCTGCCCGGCCGGCGCCCCCGCCGTGGTCGTGCTGCCGCGCACGGTCGAAGAGGTCCAGCACGTCATGCGCACCGCCACCGAGCTGCGCGTCCCGGTCGTCCCGCAGGGCGCCCGCACGGGCCTGTCGGGCGGGGCCAACGCCTCCGACGGCTGCATCGTGCTGTCCCTGACCAGGATGGACCGCATCCTGGAGATCAATCCCGTCGACCGCATCGCCGTCGTCGAGCCCGGCGTCATCAACGCCACCCTCTCCCGCGCGGTCAACGAACTCGGCCTGTACTACCCGCCGGACCCGTCCAGCTGGGAGATGTGCACGATCGGCGGCAACATCGGCACCGCGTCGGGCGGCCTGTGCTGCGTGAAGTACGGGGTGACGGCGGAGTACGTCCTCGGCCTGGACGTCGTCCTCGCCGACGGGCGCCTGATGTCCACGGGCCGCCGTACGGCCAAGGGCGTCGCGGGGTACGACATGACCCGCCTCTTCGTCGGCTCCGAGGGCTCGCTCGGCATCGTCGTACGGGCCGTCCTGGCGCTGAAGCCGCAGCCGCCGCAGCAGCTCGTGCTGGCCGCCGAGTTCGCGTCCGCGGCGGCCGCGTGCGACGCGGTGTGCCGGATCATGGAAGGCGGGCATGTCCCGTCGTTGCTGGAACTGATGGACCGTACGACGGTCAAGGCGGTCAACACCATCGCGAACATGGGGCTGCCGGAGACGACCGAGGCCCTCCTCCTGGCCGCCTTCGACACCCCGGACCCCACCGCCGACCTCGCCGCCGTCGGCACCCTGTGCGAGGCGGCCGGTGCCACCCAGGTGGTGCCGGCGGACGACGCGGCCGAGTCCGAACTCCTCCTCCAGGCACGCCGGTTGTCCCTCACCGCGCTCGAAGCGGTGCGCGGCGTGACGATGATCGACGACGTGTGCGTACCCCGGTCCCGGCTGGGCGACCTCATCGAGGGCGTGGAACGCATCGCGGACAAGCACCAGCTGACCATCGGGGTCGTCGCCCACGCCGGCGACGGCAACACCCACCCGACCGTGTGCTTCGACGCGGCCGACCCCGACGAGTCCCGGCGCGCCCGCGAGTCCTTCGACGAGATCATGGCCCTCGGCCTGGAACTGGGCGGCACGATCACCGGCGAGCACGGCGTGGGCGTCCTGAAGAAGGAGTGGCTGGCACGCGAGATCGGCCCGGTCGGCATCGAGATGCAGCGCGGAATCAAGCAGGTCTTCGACCCACTGGGCCTCTTGAACCCGGGCAAGCTGTTCTGACCGGCCCGTCCTGTTCCTCCCGTCTCACCGATACGCCTCACTGGGCGAGCAGTTGATCGAGCGCGTCGTCGATCCCCAGCTGCTCGCCCTCCATCCCCGGCGGCACCACCCGCAACGTCCGCTCCAGCCAGGCCGACACCTGCGCCGCCGGCGCCTCCAGCAGGGCGTCCCCGTCGGGCGAGCTCAGCCCCATCAGCACGAGGCTGCGCCCGTCGACCTTCGTCGGCCACACGCGCACGTCCCCGTACCCGCAGGGCCGGAACACCCCCTCGACGAGCAGATCGCGGGAGAAGGTCCAGTGCACCGGGTGGTCGGAGTTGACGTGGAAGGCGATGTGCACGGCGTACGGATCGTCGCTGTGATAGCTCAACAGCGCCGGAACCGGGACGCTCCGCTCGGGCGACAGAATGAGCCGAAGCTCCAGCTCGCGCTCTACGACGGTGTGATGCATGGCGTACACGTCCTCTCTCGTGGCTCGCGCGGTCCCTGTGGACGGGCCCGTACGAGTGGAGAGGGAGCAGGGGCGCGGATCATTACGCGGGTTCGCGGAACTTTTTTCGAGTCCGTTTCCCGGCCCACTTCCGGGAGGGTTCCGGACGTGTGCGGTACGTGTGCGAGGTTGCCCGGAAAGGGGTGGGTCCTACGGGACTGGCGGTGCATGTTGCGCCGGTCTGGCTGTGTCTTCCCGGGGGGGGCGACCCCCGGACCCCCAGCCGACCGACGGGCAGCCGTGCCCGAACGGGTGGCGCTCGACCGGTGCTGCGGGTGCGTGATGGCCGGGGTTTCGCGTCCCGGTTCCGGACGTGTGCGGTACGTGTGCGAGGTTGCCCGGAAAGGGGTGGGTCCTACGGGACTGGCGGTGCATGTTGCGCCGGTCTGGCTGTGTCTTCCCGGGGGGCGACCCCCGGACCCCCAGCCGAGCGACGGGCAGCAGTGCCCGAACGGGTGGCGCTCGACCGGTGCTGCGGGTGCGTGATGGGCGGGGTTTCGCGTCCCGGTTCCGGACGTGTGCGGTACGTGTGCGAGGTTGCCCGGAAAGGGGTGGGTCCTACGGGACTGGCGGTGCATGTTGCGCCGGTCTGATAGATGTGGAGGCCCCTATTTGACCCACGAGCAGATACCGGACGACGGACATGAGCGCCCCAACCCCGGCCCCCGGTGACGACAGGCCCCGCGAAGGGTATTACCCGGACCCATCCATTCCTGGATATGTCCGGTACTGGAACGGTGCCTCCTGGGTGCCGGGCACCAGCCGTCCGGCACCGGCGGACGGTGAACCGCTCGCCCCGCCGCCGGGCGCGAACCCGGACGGGCCCGCCGCTGCCCCGGCCGCCTCCGTCGAGGAGACCGGACCGCACTTCTTCGACGAGGAGCCCGCGCCGGGCCACGCCCAGCACGGCAGCCGGCCGGAGCCGGCGTCCGCCTGGGGCGCCGACCCCGCCCACCAGTCGGGCTTCGGCGGCGACCAGGAACACCGCGTCTCCTGGGGCGCCCAGCAGGACCCCGACCCGAGGGACCCGCGCGCGGCGGCCCACCCGGACGGACACGCCGCCGGCACCGACGGCTCGGCCAACGTTCCGCCCGCCGAGCCGGACGCCGGTTCCGGGGACACGTTCATGATCCGTCGGCCGGTGGCGGGAGGAGCCGGGGGAGCGCAGTCCTCCGGTGCCTCGGGGCAGGCCACTCCCGATATCCCCGGCCCCGGCGGCCCCGCCCCCGTCGACGGCACCATGGCCATCCGCGCGGTGTCCCCGCGCACGGGGCAGCAGGGACAGGCGGCCGGGGCGCAGGGCGGAAGCACGGGCGCGTCCGCCGGCCCGGGCGCCGCACGTGCGGACGCCGACCGCCCCGCGGCGGCCGGTGCCCCGCAGGGCCCCGGCTTCGGCGCCGGGAAGGCCGCCGCCGAACGGGCCGCCGTGGCCCAGGGACAGGCTCAGACGGCCGCCGGGGCCGCAGCCGCCGCCCAGGCGGCCGCCGGTGCCCCCACGGCCCTCTCCGGCCCGCAGCAGGCCCAGCAGGCCGCCGCCCCGAGCATCCCCCAGCAGTCCGGCGGCCCGCAGCCCGCGGCAGCCGCCTCCGGCGCGCCCATGACGTCGGGCCCCGGCGGCGGCCAGTCCTCCTGGGCGCAGCAGGTGCACCGACTCGCGGGCCCCGACGACGACCAGCCGGTCGCCCCGTGGAAGCCCCCGACCATGGACCCGTTCCAGGCGGCCGCCATGCGTCAGGCCGCCGCCCGCCCCGCGGGCCTCGGCAAGCGGCTGGCCGCGCGGCTGCTGGACACCGTCGTGCTGGCCGCCGTCACCGCGGTGGCCGCCGTGCCGCTCGGCACCAAGGCGATCGACCACGTCAGCGAGAAGATCGACGCCGCCAAGCTCTCCGGCGAGACGGTCACCGTCTGGCTGCTGGACGGCACCACATCGGCGTATCTCGGCATCATCCTGGCCGTCCTGCTCCTGTCCGGCGTCGCCTACGAGGTCCTGCCCACCGCCAAGTGGGGCCGCACGCTGGGCAAGAAGCTGCTCGGCCTGGAGGTGCGGGACATCGAGGCCCACGAACCCCCGGAGTTCCGTGCGGCCCTGAAGCGCTGGCTCGTCTACAGCGTCCCCGGTCTGCTCGTCGTCGGCGTCGTCGGCGTGCTGTGGTGCGTGTTCGACCGGCCGTGGCGCCAGTGCTGGCACGACAAGGCGGCGCGTACGTTCGTCGCGGGATGACCGGATACGACGAACGGCCCGGATGATCCCGTACCCCGGACGGCCCCGCGCCGGATGCGAAGCCGGGCGGTTCGCGGTCGACTCGGGCCATGAGCAGCGAACCGCCTCCCGGCCCCGGTCAGCAGCCCCCGGAAGACGATCCGTTCAGGAAACAGCCCCCGCCGTCCGAAGGCTCGGGTTCGCCGTACGGTGACCAGCCGCCGTACGGCGGCCAACCCCCGCCCTCCTACGGCGGCGGCCCCTATGGCGGTGGCCCCTACGGCGGTGACCCGTACGGCGGCGGCGGTCACCCCGCCGACCCCCTCGCCGGGATGCCGCCGCTCGCCGACAGCGGCAAGCGCACCCTGGCCCGCATCATCGACATGATCCTGGTGGGCGTCGTCGTCTGGCTGCTCACCTGGGGCTTCGGCGTCACCGAGTACGACATGGACACCGACCAGGTGGAGTACGGCAAGTCCTTCGTGCAGTCGCTGGTCGCCGCCGTGCTGTTCATCGGCTACGACACCATCATGACCGCGAGGACGGGTCAGACGCTCGGCAAGAAGCTGCTCAACATGCGGGTGGCCAACCTCGACAACGGCGCCACACCGTCCGTGCAGGCCTCGCTGATCCGGGCAGCGGTGCTGTGGATCCCGTTCGCGTTCTGCTGCGCCTGCATCTGGACCGTGATCGCCGGCGGCTGGAGCTTCTTCGACAAGCCCTACAAACAGGGCCTGCACGACAAGGCGGCGAAGACGGTCGTGGTCAGCACCGGCAACTGAGGGTCAGGACTGGGTCAGTACGGGTTCCTCCGCCTGTTCCCGGTCGGCGTGGGCGCGGGCGGGCTTGCGCACCGCCACCACGCGGGGCTTCTTGGGCATGGGCACCGTCATGGCGACCAGGAGCCCTAGCAGCAGCGCCGCGACGGCGATGACCGCGATCCCCGCACCCGAACTCGTCTGCGACAGCAGCAGCATGGCGAGCGTCGAGAAGATCACGGTGCACGAGCCGTAAGCGAGCTGTGCGGCAGTCGGACGAGGCATGATCATCGCGTCCTCGGAATCAGGGGTGCACGGGGGTCTCGGCCTGGCTTTCCGCCGACGTCCGGGCGTTCCGCCATCCGACTCTAACCGCGTGCATGCCCGAGAGGAACAAACCGTAAGCGTGACCTAACCAACAGTGCCGGTGCACGGGGGGCGCACGGAGTCATCGCGTCCAGCAAGTGGACAGTGCCACGCGCCGTTGCCGGAAGGGTTGTTGTCCGCTAAACGAACATCGACTCCGCATAGTGCAATTGACCTGTCCAAGTCAAGGTCTGTATTTTTTGCTTAACCTCTAGTCAAATGTCGTCACTTGACTACACGCGTTGATCAGGCGCTCGCGGGAACCTCCATGACCAGGACCCTTCCTTCCGCGTGCCCGGACGCGGGGGAGGAAGCAAGTGACCAGTAGACCCTGGACGTTCAGAACGGCGGCAACAGCCGTCGCGCTCGCGACGGCGGCGGCGACGTTCTCGACTTTCGCGGTGGCTCAGGCCGACGAAGGCGCGCCGGCGTCCGTGGAGCGGCACGACCCGGCGGAGCACACTCACGCCGACCACAACCTCGACGGCCCGATGAGCAAGACCCAGGAGGCTCAGCGCGAAGAGGCCCTGAACCAGGTCATATCGGGCAAGAGCAAGGTGAAGGAGCGCGACGGCTCCAAGGTCGTCGAGCTCAAGAGCAAGAAGGGCGACAGCAAGTACGTCGAGCTGGGCCGCGAGCAGACCGACAAGATCTTCACGATCCTGGTCGAGTTCGGCGACCAGATCGGCGAGTTCGGCGGCACGCCCGGCCCGGCGCACAACCAGATAGCCGAGCCCGACCGCAAGAAGGACAACTCGACGGCCTGGCAGGCGGACTACAACCAGAAGCACTACCAGGACCTCTACTTCGGCACCGGCAAGAAGACCGAGTCGCTGAAGAAGTACTACGAGAAGCAGTCCTCGGGCCGCTACTCGGTCGACGGCGAGGTCACCGACTGGGTCAAGGTCCCGTACAACGAGGCCCGCTACGGCAACAACGCCTGCGGCCAGACCAACTGCTCCAGCGTCTGGAACGTCGTCAGCGACGGTCTGAACGCGTGGGTCGCCCAGCAGAAGGCAGCTGGGCGGACCGACGCCGAGATCAAGGCGGACGTCACGCAGTTCGACCAGTGGGACCGCTACGACTTCGACGGCGACGGCGACTTCAACGAGGCCGACGGCTACATCGACCACTTCCAGATCGTGCACGCCGGTGAGGACGAGTCCGCGGGCGGCGGCGCGCAGGGCACCGACGCGATCTGGGCCCACCGCTGGTACGCGTTCGGCACCGACGCCGGTGCCACCGGTCCCGCCGGCAACAAGCTGGGCGGCGCGCAGATCGGCTCCACCGGCATCTGGGTGGGCGACTACACCGTCCAGCCGGAGAACGGCGGCCTGGGCGTCTTCGCCCACGAGTACGGTCACGACCTCGGTCTGCCGGACCACTACGACACCTCCGGCGGCGAGAACTCCACCGGCTTCTGGACCCTGATGTCCTCCGGTTCCTGGCTCGGCACCGGCAAGAAGGAGATCGGTGACCTGCCCGGCGACATGACCGCCTGGGACAAGCTCCAGCTGGGCTGGCTGAACTACGACACGGCGAAGGCCGCGACGACCTCCGAGCACAAGCTGGGCCTCGCCGAGTACAACACCCGGCACAAGCAGGCCCTCGTGGTCAACCTGCCCAAGAAGAAGGTCACCACCGAGATCGTGCAGCCCGCGCAGGGCGCGAACCAGTGGTGGAGCGGCAGCGGCGACAACCTCGCCAACACCCTGACCCGTTCCGTGGACCTCACGGGCAAGTCGGCGGCCTCGCTCACCCTCGACGGCTGGTACGACATCGAGGCGGAGTACGACTACCTCTACACCGAGGTCTCGACCGACGGCGGCGCCAACTGGACCGCGGTCGACGGCACGGTCGACGGTGCGGCCCTCCCGAAGGACGCCAGCGGCAAGCCCGCGCTCACCGGCACGGTGGACGGCTACAAGAAGCTGGTCTTCCCGCTCGACGCCTACGCCGGCAAGAAGGTCGACCTGCGCTTCCGCTACCAGACGGACGGCGGCGTGGCCCAGAAGGGCTTCGCGGCCGACGAGATCACCGTGACCGCCGACGGCACGGCGGTGTTCTCGGACAACGCCGAGAGCGCGGACGCCGCTTGGAAGACCAAGGGCTTCTCCCGTATCGGCGCGTCCATCACGGACGACTACGCGCAGTACTACATCGCCGAGAACCGTCAGTACGTGTCGTACGACAAGACCCTGAAGACGGGCCCGTACAACTTCGGCTTCTCGTCGACCCGTCCGGACTGGGTGGAGCACTACGCGTACCAGAACGGCCTGTTGATCTGGAAGTGGGACACCTCCCAGGCGGACAACAACACCAGCCAGCACCAGGGTGTCGGTCTGATCCTGCCGGTCGACTCCCACCCGGAGCCGCTGAAGTGGTCCGACGGCACGCTGATGCGCAACCGCATCCAGTCCTACGACTCGCCGTTCAGCACGTTCCGCACGGACGGCATGACGCTGCACAACGCGGACGTCGCGACCCGGATCCCGTCGCGTGCGGGGGTGCCGGTCTTCAACGACCACACCAGCACGTACTACAGCGCCGAGACGCCCACCGCGGGTGTCAAGATCACTGACACCAACACCAAGATCAAGATCATCAAGGAGCCCAAGGATGGCTCGACGATCACGGTCGAGGTCGGCGCCGCGGTGAAGTAAACGGCATAATTGCAGGTCAGAGCGTGATCGGCGGCAGCCCCCTGGCGGGTTGCCGCCGATCGTGTTTAGGTGCACCCTGTGCTTCCGTTATTGACACCGGCATGCACGCCGACCCTGACCCTGACCCTGACTCGCACGGGGGTGTGACCGCATGGCCGCAGGAGGTTTCTGCAAGCTGCCGACCGGCAGCGTGGTGGTGGCGCTGAACCTGCCCAGACCCACCACCGACGGCACGGGCTGCGTCCGTGTCCTCGTCCACGCCCAGAACCGCGCCCGAGCCCTGACCAGGCTCCGCAACCTGGGCATGCGCGCGGTGTACCTGCGAGGCAACGCCGCCCCACCGACCCCCGACGAGGTCACCGCGGTCCTGCACCACCCGGACGGCCTGATATGGCGAACGGCGCCTGACAACGGTGTCGTCATGGTCCCGGAACTGTGGCACCCGATCCGCGCCCTCTTGAGACGCCCAGCGGCAACGCCCTGAGGGGCGGCGGGCTCGGTGGCGCAGGCGTGAAAGCCAACGGTCTGGCAGTGCCCCAGGGGCGCGGGGCTGTGTCGATATGCGGCTCCGCCGCGTGGGCGCGACCAGCCACAACGGCGCGGCACCCGCCAGACGGCCCCTCGCGGCACCCCGGAGCGCGCCCGGCCCGGCGGAGCCCTACGCGACCACCGGCTTCCCCAGCAGCTCGACCCCCGCCTCCCGCATCTCCTCCAGCGCCCGCTCGGTGGTCTCCGCGGCCACCCCCGCGGTCAGGTCCAGCAGCACCTGCGTACGGAACCCCTCCCGCGCGGCGTCCAGCGCGGTGGCCCGCACACAGTGGTCCGTGGCGATGCCCACCACGTCCACCTCGGAGACCTCCCTGGCCCGCAGCCAGTCGGCCAGCCGCACGCCGTTCTCGTCGGCCCCCTCGAAGCCGCTGTACGCCGCCGCGTACGCGCCCTTGTCGAACACGGCGTCGATGGCGCCGGAGGCGACCGCGGGGGCGAAGTTCGGGTGGAAGCCGACGCCCTCCGTGCCGGCGACGCAGTGCGCCGGCCAGGAGTGGGCGAAGTCGGGGTTCGTGGAGAAGTGACCGCCGGGGGCGATGTGGTGGTCGCGGGTGGCGACGACGTGCTGGTAGCCGGACCCGGCCGCCTGCCCGATCAGCTCGGTGACGGCGGCGGCCACATCGGCACCGCCGGCCACCGCGAGGCTGCCCCCTTCGCAGAAGTCGTTCTGCACATCTACGACGATCAAGGCGCGGCGCATGGTCGGTGTCCTTCGGTTATGGACGCTGGGGTCGGGACGGTGAAACAGGGTGCTGGCCCGGCCGTGAACTTCCGAGCCTAGAGACTTCGGGTGCTGTTCGGGAGGGGGCATTGCGCGCGCACGCCGGGCGCGCTCGCTTCACGCCCCCGTCCGGCTCTCCGAGCGCCCGTTGACATACTCCGTCGGGATGACAGGTTCCCCGCGCGAGAGCTGCGTGGCGGACAGCGGCAGACTGGCGCGAGCGGCCGCGTGCCGGTCCCGTACGACGTCCAGCGGCTCCCGGGCCACCACATCGCCGCCCTTGACCAGCTCGACCAGCAGCTGCCGGTCGGCGAGCTCGGCCGGAACCGGCCCGGTGCCGACGACCTCGGCCTCCGCGGCGCCGTACTCGTCCAGGCGCCGCGCGGCCCACTTGCGGCCGCCGATGGACGTCTTGCCGCCGCTCGACTTCTTGGCCACCGGCACGAGCGGCGCGCCGGCGTCGGTGGACTCGGCGCGGGCGACCAGCTTGTAGACCATCGAGCAGGTCGGGTGCCCGGACCCGGTCACCAGCTGGGTGCCGACGCCGTACGCGTCCACGGGCGCCGCCGCCAGCGAGGCGATGGCGTACTCGTCCAGGTCGGAGGTCACGATGATCCGCGTGTCCGTCGCGCCCAGTTCGTCCAGCTGCTGCCGGACCCGGTGCGCTACCAGCAGCAGGTCGCCCGAGTCGATCCGGACGGCGCCCAGCTCGGGCCCGGCGACCTCCACGGCCGTACGGACCGCTTCGGCGACGTCGTAGGTGTCCACGAGCAGCGTCGTGCCCCGGCCCATGGAGTCCACCTGGGCCTGGAAGGCGTCCCGCTCGCGGTCGTGCAGCAGGGTGAAGGCGTGGGCGCTGGTGCCGACGGTGGGGATGCCGTAGCGGAAGCCCGCGGCCAGGTCGGAGGTGGAGGTGAAGCCGCCGAGGTACGCGGCCCTGGACGCGGCCACCGCGGCCAGCTCGTGGGTGCGGCGGGCGCCCATCTCGATGAGCGGGCGGTCACCGGCGGCCGACGCCATCCGGGAGGCGGCGGCGGCGATCGCCGAGTCGTGGTTGAGGATGGAGAGGATCACCGTCTCCAGCAGTACGCACTCGGCGAAGGTGCCCTCGACCCGCATGATCGGCGAGCCCGGGAAGTAGACCTCGCCCTCGGGGTAGCCCCAGACGTCGCCGGAGAAGCGGTAGCCCGCGAGCCAGTCCAGGGTCTCCTCGTCGACGATCTTCCGCTCGCGCAGGAAGGCGAGGACGTCCGGGTCGAAGCGGAAGTTCTCGACGGCGTCCAGCACCCGGCCGGTGCCGGCCACGACGCCGTAGCGCCGTCCCTCGGGCAGCCGCCGGGTGAAGACCTCGAAGACGCTCCGCCGCTGGGCGGTGCCGGCCTTCAGGGCGGCCTGCAGCATCGTGAACTCGTACTGATCCGTGAAGAGCGCCGTCGAGGGAACGTCTACCGGCAGCCCAAGGTCCGCTGTGTTCATGACTGAGGATGGTACCCCCATTTCGTCACTCTGACGATTTGTGGGGTGGAGGTCACAACGGGCGCGGCAGCGCAGCCCGTTTGTGCGACCACCCCCCTCGGGTGGCAGCATGGGCTCTGTGACGTCACCCGCACCCCTGGAGATCGAACGAACCGAGTCGGCGGAGGAGGTCTTCGCCGTCCCCGAGCCGGACGTCCCCTGGGTCACGATCGTGCACAACGACCCGGTCAACCTCATGAGCTACGTGACCTACGTGTTCCAGTCCTACTTCGGCTACACCAAGGACAAGGCCACCAAGCTCATGCTCGATGTCCACCACAAGGGCCGGGCGGTCGTCTCCAGCGGCACGCGCGAGGAGATGGAACGCGACGTGCAGGCCATGCACGGCTACGGTCTGTGGGCCACTCTCCAGCACGACCGCAAGTGACCAGTTCGCCCGCGAAGGACCGGAAGTAGCGAATCGCCTCCATGCCAGGAACCTTCGAACCGCTCCCCGGCGGCGGCGCGGCCGTCGCCCTCGATGACGTCGAGATCTCCATCATCCGGTCGCTGGCCGTCCAGCTCCTGGAACTCATCGGGCCCGGCCCCGCCGAGGACGCCCCCGACGACCCGCTCGCCGAGCTGTTCGCCGAGGGCCCGAGCGAACCGCCCGCCGACCCGGTCCTCAGGCGGCTCTTCCCGGACGCGTACAGCGACCCGGAGGCGACCCCCGGCCCCAAGGAGGCCGAGGAGCAGCGGGCGTATTCCTCGGAGTTCCGCCGCTTCACCGAGAACGACCTGCGGGCCGGCAAGCGGAACAGCGCGCTCGCGGTGGTGCGTTCCCTGGACGAGCTCAGCTCCGCCTCCGCCGGCGAGGGCGGTGCGGTGCTCAAGCTCTCCCCCGAGGAGTCCCAGCAGTGGCTCGGCGCCCTCAACGACCTGCGGCTGGCCATAGGCTCCCGGCTGGAGATCACCGACGAGGACGACACCGACCTGCTCTACCGGCTGCCGGACGAGGACCCGCGCAAGCCGATGGTGATGGCGTATCTGTGGCTGGGCGGACTCCAGGAGACGCTGGTCGCCACGCTCATGCCGTGAAGTTTCCGAACGACGGCCAGTGGGCCCTGCCGTCCACCGGCAGGGCCCACTGGCCGTCGTTCGGCTCGCTCAGTTCAGCAACGCGGTGATGCAGCCGGTCGCTCCCGCACCCACGGCCTGCTTGGCGACCTTGCTCGCCAGATCCTTGTTGAACCTGCCGACGACCAGCGAGATCGCGGCTCCGACCGACGCGTTGACGAGGCACTTCTTCGTCTTCTTGCTCATCTTGAGTCCGCCGACCAGCAGCGCGCAGGACTCCTTGTCGCCGTAGTGGCACTTGCTGGCGGCGATGTCCTGCCACGTGTCGATCCTGGGCGTCCGCGACGCCGAGCTGTGCTGCGGCTGGGCGACGGCCGGTGCGGCCCCCAGGGCCAGCGAGCCGAGTACGGCGAGGGAGACGATCTTGAGCTTCATTGGTGTTCCCCTGATGGTGATGCGTGGTGCGAGCCCGCGGTGGCGGTCGACCACCGCTGGTCAGCGGCCCGCGCCGAGCACGCTAGGAGCGTTGGCATGTGCAAGGCCAGAAAATTGATCAAGATCTGAGGAATGTGCCGGCCTCGGGGTGGGTCGTTTTTGTTCATTTGTTAACCGTTTGCGATTCAGTGCCTGTTCGCTCAGAGGATGCTCAGATCCGAATAACGATCCAGTCACCACCCAGGCTCCTTGTGTGGCGGTTTGTGCCCCGTGTCCGGACCTCCGTGTGGCGTGTGCCACGCCGCTCCGGTCGATCACTGCAACGGCCGTGATAAACCTTCTCGACCGCCCGCGGACGCCACCCCTGTCCACGGGGGGCGCCACCATGCCGGCGGATCGTCGGCTCGGCACCGCTCCATCCACATCCGGGGGGATCGTGACCCGATCCGGGGCCGCTTCGCAGGCTCGGATCACCATGGAGAAAGGCGCACCATTCATGACCTCAGTGCAGGTCGACAAGCATCGTGACGGCGACGGGGCCGACGGTGCCGCGACGGAGGACGGCGAGGGGTATCAGCGCGGGCTAGGGGCCCGGCAGATCCAGATGATCGCCATCGGCGGTGCCATCGGTACCGGCCTGTTCCTCGGTGCGGGCAAGGGCATCTCCAAGGCCGGGCCCAGTCTGATCCTGGCGTACGCCATCGCGGGCCTCGTGATCTTCTTCATCATGCGGGCGCTCGGCGAACTGCTGCTGTACCGCCCGGTCTCCGGCTCCTTCGCGGACTACGCCCGTGAGTTCATCGGTCCGTTCGCGGGGTTCGTCACCGGCTGGACGTACTGGCTGTTCTGGGTCGTCACCGGCATCACCGAGGTCACCGCCGCGGCCGCCTACATGACGTACTGGTTCGACATGCCGCAGTGGGTCTCGGCACTGATCTTCACCGTCATCCTCTACGGCGCCAATCTGATCTCCGTGAAGCTCTTCGGTGAGCTGGAGTTCTGGTTCTCGATGGTCAAGGTCACTGCGATCATCGGCATGATCCTCATCTGCGCGGGCATCCTGACGCTCGGCTTCTCGGACGCCGGCGACACCGCTTCCGTGACCCACCTGTGGAGCGAAGGCGGATTCTTCCCGCACGGCATCGGCAGCACGCTGATGACCTTGCAGATGGTGATGTTCGCCTTCCTCGCCGTCGAGTTGGTCGGCGTCACCGCGGGCGAGTCCAAGGACCCCAAGACCGTGCTGCCCAAGGCGATCAACACCGTGCCGTGGCGTATCGCCGTCTTCTACGTCGGCGCCCTGATCATGATCCTCTCGGTGGTGCCCTGGACCCACTTCCAGCCCGGCATCAGCCCCTTCGTGGCCGCCTTCGAGAAGATGGGCCTCGCCGCCGGCGCGGGCATCGTGAACTTCGTCGTCCTGACCGCCGCCCTGTCGTCCTGCAACTCCGGCATGTACTCCACCGGCCGCATGCTGCGCAATCTCGCGCTCAACAGCCAGGGGCCGAAGCTCTTCACCCGGCTCACGAAGAACGGCCTGCCGCTGGCGGGCACCACGTTCTCCGCCGCGCTGATGCTGGTCGGCGTCTGGATCAACTACCAGTGGCCGGGCAAGGCGTTCGACTACGTGGTGTCCTTCGCGACCATCTCCGGCATGTGGGCTTGGATCGTCATCCTGATCTGCCAGCTTCGCTACCGTGCCAAGGCCGACCGCGGGGAACTGCCCCGGTCCGAGTTCCGGACGCCCGGCGCCCCCGTCACCAGCTGGTTCGCGCTCGCCTTCATCGGCATGGTGATCGTGCTGATGGGCATCGACAAGGACGCCCGTATCTCGCTGTACTGCGCACCGCTGTGGGGGCTGATCCTCGGCGTCTCCTACCTGGTGCTCAAGCGCCGCAATCCGCAGGCCGCGGCGTTCAAGAAGCGCTGACGAAGCCTCACCGAGGACGTCCAGCGGGGCGGGGCACTCGTGGTGCCCCGTTCCGCTGCCGCTCAGGGCGTCCGGTATATGGGCCGCCCCGTACCACCCTTCGGTACGGGGCGGCCCTCTGCTTATCCTGACGAGCATGCTGACCATCACCCAGGCCCTCGTCGACCAGATCGTCGCCCACGCGCGCAAGGACCACCCCGACGAGGCGTGCGGCGTCGTGGCGGGCCCGGCGGGCTCGGACCGCCCCGAGCGTTTCATCCCGATGCTGAACGCCGCGATGTCGCCCACGTTCTACGAGTTCGACTCCGGCGACCTGCTCAAGCTCTACCGCGAGATGGACGACCGCGACGAGGAGCCGGTGGTCATCTACCACTCCCACACGGCCACCGAGGCCTACCCCTCCCGCACCGACATCTCCTACGCCAACGAGCCGGACGCGCACTACGTCCTCGTCTCCACGGCCGACACCGACGGCCTCGGCGAGTTCCAGTTCCGCTCCTTCCGGATCGTCGACGGCGAGGTGACGGAGGAGGAAGTCAAGGTCGTCGAGGCGTACTGAGCACCCACTGAGCGCCCACTGAGCCCCGACCTGAACAGCGCGGTCTCACTCTCCGGCCCTCATCCGTCCGCGATGTGGGATCACCTTCCAAAAGCCGGACCGGGAATCGATACGATGACCCCATGGTTTTCCACGACGTGAGCGACAAGACGCCGGGCATGCTGCTCGTGGCGCGGCTGCACGTCGACCTGTGCAGGCTCGCCAGCGCCATCTGTTGACGCGACACCCTGCCGCCGTACGGCCGTGAGCCGCGGCGCCGCACACACGCACCACACCGCTGTTCCTGCGCTGCCGCGCGCGCCCTGACCGACTACTCCCGACAGGAGCCCCTAGCCATGGCCATCGAGGTCCGCATCCCCACCATCCTCCGCACCTACACCGACGGTCAGAAGGCGGTGGAGGGCAACGGGGACACCCTCGCCGAGCTGTTCACCGACCTCGAGACCCGGCACGCGGGCATCCAGGCCCGCATCGTGGACGGCGCCCAGCTGCGCCGTTTCGTCAACGTCTACCTGAACGACGAGGACGTCCGCTTCCTCGACGGCATCAACACCAAGCTCTCCGACGGCGACAACGTCACGATCCTGCCGGCCGTGGCCGGCGGCATGGCCTGATCCCTATGCGCTACGACTCCCCGCTCGCCGCGGTGGGCAACACCCCTCTGGTGCGCCTGCCGCGGTTGTCGCCGTCCGAGGACGTCCGCGTCTGGGCCAAGCTGGAGGACCGCAACCCCACCGGCTCGGTCAAGGACCGCCCGGCCCTGCACATGATCGAGCAGGCGGAGAAGGACGGCCGTCTCACCCCGGGCTGCACGATTCTGGAGCCGACCAGCGGCAACACCGGCATCTCCCTGGCGATGGCGGCGAAGCTCAAGGGCTACCGCATCGTGTGCGTGATGCCCGAGAACACCTCGCAGGAGCGCCGGGACCTGCTCGCCATGTGGGGCGCGGAGATCATCTCCAGCCCGGCCGCGGGCGGCTCCAACACCGCCGTACGGGTAGCCAAGGAACTCTCGGCGGAGCACCCCGACTGGGTGATGCTCTACCAGTACGGCAACCCGGACAACGCGGGCGCCCACTACGCCACGACCGGCCCGGAGATCCTCGCCGACCTCCCCTCGGTCACCCACTTCGTCGCCGGCCTCGGCACCACGGGCACCCTGATGGGCGTCGGCCGCTACCTGCGCGAGCACAAGCCGGACGTCAAGATCGTCGCGGCCGAACCGCGCTACGACGACCTGGTCTACGGCCTGCGCAACCTCGACGAGGGCTTCGTACCCGAGCTGTACGACGCCTCCGTCCTGACCACCCGCTTCTCGGTCGGCTCGGCCGACGCGGTCACCCGCACCCGGGAACTCCTCCAGCAGGAGGGCATCTTCGCGGGCGTCTCCACCGGCGCCGCGCTGCACGCCGCGATCGGCGTCGGAAACAAGGCGCTGAAGGCGGGCGAGTCCGCCGACATCGTGTTCGTCGTCGCCGACGGCGGCTGGAAGTACCTCTCGACCGGCGTCTACACGGCCGCGACGACGGAAGAGGCCATCGAGACGCTCCAGGGCCAGCTCTGGGCGTGAGCCGGCTCGGGGTCCGCGAGGCCCTGACGGGGCGAGTGACGGCGCCCTAGGCGAGGTGACGGACCTGGTCCCAGACGACCGGGTCCATCACCCCCACCCTCCGCCGGAAGTCGGACACCGGTACGTCCCGCAGCTCGCCCGTCTCCAGGAAGCTCGCCCGTCCGCGGGTGTCCCCGACGGAACCCGGCGGCAGCGGGATCACGCCGTGCCGTGCGTCCCGGTACTTGCTGGTGATCTTGGCGACGGTGACCCGCTGCCCGCGCACCGCGAGCACCAGACACGGCCGGTCCTTGCCCCCCGGCCCGTCCTCGTACGGCACGTTCGCCCACCAGATCTCCGCGGGCTCGGGACGAGTCCGGGCGCGCCCCCGCGTACGCCCCTCGGGCCGCCCCGGCGGCCGGGTGCGCCGCCCCTGGGGCCGGCGCCCGCGCCCCCACCCGTCGACGAGCGTGGCGACCAGCGCCAGCAGTACCAACGCCGCGAGCGCGAGCCACCAGGACGTGTCCATACGCACGAAGGTACCGGCGCCCAGCGACCCGCGCGCGCCTTCTCTCCTGCCTCACGCGCCCCGCATCCAGCCGAACGCGTGACACCACAGGTGAGTTCGCCCACAACAGCCCTAGGCGGAGGAGCGACCAAAGGTTTTGCGCCTTACGCTCGACAAACCGCACGACCCCCGACGCCCCTGTCCCCGATCTTCTGGATTTCCCGCCAGCGGAGGTTTCTGTTTCATGAAGCTCACCGTCGTCGGCTGCTCGGGGTCGTTCCCGTCCGCGGAATCGGCCTGCTCGAGCTACCTCGTCGAGGCCGACGGCTTCCGGTTGCTTCTCGACATGGGCAACGGCGCCCTGGGCGAGCTGCAGCGCCACTGCGGTCTCTACGACCTCGACGCGATCTTCCTCAGCCATCTGCACGCCGACCACTGCATCGACATGTGCGCGTATTTCGTCGCGCGCTACTACCGGCACGACGGCGGCCGCTGCGACCCCATCCCGGTCTACGGACCCGAGGGCACCGAGCAGCGCCTGACCACCGCCTACGCCGACACCCCCACCGCCTCGTCCATGAGCGAGGTCTTCGACTTCCACACGGTCAAGCCGTCCACCTTCGAGATCGGCCCGTTCACGGTGCACACGGAACGCGTGGCCCACCCGGTGGAGGCGTACGGCATCCGGATCGAGCACGCAGGGAAGATCCTGACCTACTCCGGCGACACGGGCATCAGCACGGCCCTGGACGAACTCGCCCGCGACGCCGACCTGTTCCTGTGCGAGGCCGCGTTCACGCACGGCAAGGAGAACATCCCCGACCTGCACCTCAACGGCCGCGAGGCAGGCCAGACGGCGGCCCGCGCGGGCGCCCGCCGCATGGTCCTCACCCACATCCCGCCGTGGACCGACCCCCAGGTCAACCTGGCCGACGCGCGCGAGGTCTACGACGGTCCGGTGGAGCTGGCGGCGCCCAGGCAGACGTACCAGATCTAGCGGGTCGAGATCTGGCCGGCCGAAACCCGGCCGACCGAGAGACAGCCCGTACGGGGTTCAGGCCCGTATGCGCGCGAAGGCCCCGGAACCTTCCCGGTTCCGGGGCCTTCGTCATGCCATAGCGCTTACGCCTTGGTGAGGTCCTCGATCTCTTCCTCGGGCTCGCGGCCGGGGGTGGGGAGGTTGAACCTGATGATCGCGAACCGGAAGACGGTGTAGTAGATCGCCGCGAAGACCAGGCCGATCGGGATGATCATCCATGGCCGGGTGGCCAGGTTCCAGTTCAGGGCGTAGTCGATGAAGCCCGCGGAGAAGTTGAAGCCCGCATGGACGCCCAGCCCCCAGGTGACGGCCATGGACACTGCGGTCAGGACCGCGTGGATGACGTACAGGAGCGGGGCGATGAACATGAACGAGAACTCGATCGGCTCGGTCACACCGGTCACGAAGGAGGTCAGCGCGAGCGAGATCATCATGCCCATCACGGCCTTGCGGCGCTCGGGGCGAGCACAGTGAGCGATGGCGATCGCGGCGGCCGGCAGACCGAACATCATGATCGGGAAGAAGCCGGACATGAACATTCCGGCGGTCGGGTCACCGGCCAGGAAGCGGCTGTAGTCGCCGTGGACGACCTCGCCGGCGGCGTCCTTGAAGTCGCCGAGCTGGAACCATGCCACCGTATTCACGAACTGGTGCATGCCGATCGGGATGAGTGCGCGGTTGATCGCACCGAAGAGGGCGGCGCCTGCGGAGCCGAGGCCCGTCATCCACTCGCCGAAGTTGCCGATGGCCTCACCGATCGGCTCCCAGACCAGTCCGAAGAAGACGCCGACGGCGACACCGACGAAGGCCATGATGATCGGCACGAGGCGCCGACCGTTGAAGAAGCCGAGCCAGTCCACCAGCTTCTTGCGGTGATACCGCTGCCACAGGACCGCCGAGAGCAGGCCCATGATGATGCCGCCGAGCACACCGGGGTTGTTGTAGGTCGCGGCTATGTCCGCGCCCTGCTGGATCTTGGCCTCGGTGACCGGGAAGGCCTCCAGGACCTTGCTGTAGACCAGGAAGCCCACCAGCGCGGCGAGGGCGGTCGAACCGTCGGACTTCTTGGCGAAACCGATGGCCACGCCGATGCAGAAGAGCAGGGGGAGACTGCCCGTGATGGCGCCGCCCGCCTTGTCGAAGACCGAGGCGACCTTGTCCCAGCCGAGGCCCTCGGCCCCGAAGACGTCCGGCTGCCCGAGCCGGACCATGAGGCCCGCCGCCGGCAACACGGCGATGGGCAGCTGCAGGCTGCGTCCGACCTTCTGCAGGCCCTGGAAAAGACCGGATCCCCACTTCTTTGTGGGGGCCGCCGATGCGGTGGCGGTGCTCATAGACTTCCTCCATCGGGTGGTGGTCTACACCACTCAGTGGTGTAGACCTGTTGTAGCACGATGAAGGTGAGATAAGGAACCCGCGATTCCCGGGGGATTTTCCGGACCCGTTTCAGCCCTTTTGTCAGCCCTTCGTCACGTCCTCGACCTCGTCCTCCGGTTCCCTGCCCGGTGTCCTGAGATCAAACTTCGTGATCGCGAAACGGAAGATCGCGTAATACACGACGGCAAAGCAGAGGCCGATCGGAATGATGGCCCAGGGTCTCGTCGCCAGGTTCCAGTTGATGATGTAGTCGATCAGGCCGGCCGAGAAGCTGAACCCGTCGTGGACCCCCAGACCCCAGGTCACGGCCATGGACACGCCTGTCAGAAGGGCGTGCACCGCGTACAGCAGGGGGGCGATGAACATGAACGAGTATTCGATCGGTTCCGTGATCCCGGTGACGAAGGACGTCAGCGCCACCGACGTCATCAGGCCGGCGACCTCTTTGCGGCGGTGCGGCTTGGCGCAGTGGGTGATGGCGAGGGCCGCGGCCGGGAGCGCGAACATCATGATCGGGAAGAAGCCCGAGGTGAACAGGCCGGCGTTCGGGTCGCCCTGGAGGAACATGTTGATGTCGCCGTGCACCACCTCGCCGTCGGGCTTGGTGTAGCTGCCGAACTGGAACCAGATGGGCACGTTCAGGAACTGGTGGAGCCCGATCACCAGCAGCGCGCGGTTGGCGACGCCGAACACGCCCGCGCCCCAGGCGCCCAGGTCTCTCATCCACTCGCTGAAGCTCTCCAGCGCGTCACCGATCGGCGGCCAGACCCACAGGCACAGCACCGCGAACACGATCGCCACGAACGCCATGATGATCGGGACGAGCCGCCGCCCGTTGAAGAAGCCGAGCCAGTCCACCAGCTTCGTCCGGTGGTAGCGCTGCCAGAAGAAGGCCGCCAGCAGGCCGATGACGATGCCGCCGAAGACGCCCGGGTTCTGGTACTCGTACGCGCTCACCGTCCCGTCGGCCGCGGCGCAGCCGATGTCGGTGATCTCCTTCGTCCCGTCCGGACAGTCCTCGGGGAACTCGAGCAGCACGCTGTAGTAGACGAGGAACCCGGTCACCGCCGCCAGTGCCGTCGAGCCGTCCGCCTTCTTCGCCATGCCGATGGCCACACCGACACAGAACAGCAGCGGCAGCCCGAGCGAGCTGTCGAGCAGCCCCCCACCCGCCCCGTCCATCACCT
The DNA here is from genome assembly GCF_041261225.1 of Streptomyces sp. V4I8. Classification (GTDB taxonomy): domain Bacteria; phylum Actinomycetota; class Actinomycetes; order Streptomycetales; family Streptomycetaceae; genus Streptomyces. The sequence goes on along the minus strand of NZ_JBGCCN010000001.1, from coordinate 4,057,819 downwards.
TCGAGACGTTGTCCCAGCCCAGCCCGTCGTCCTCGAACACATCCGGCTGGCCGAGGCGGTTGAGGATGCCCGCGGCCGGCAGAACGGCGATGGGGAGCTGAAGGCTGCGCCCCATCTTCTGCAGCCCCTGGAACGCCGCCTGCCACCGCCTGCGCGCGGGGGAGATCTCGGTCTCGGCACTCATGGGTTGGCGACCGCCTGTTAGGTGGTGTAGACCAGTTACCGACGATTGGGTTGCTGTGACGTCATCCTTCGGTACTCACCACGCACCCGCTCGTAAAGTTGGGCCAACAGTGCGTGAGGAGACCGAAATGGCCAGCAAGGCTGAGAAGATCGTCGCCGGGCTCGGCGGCATCGACAACATCGAGGAGATCGAGGGCTGCATCACCCGGCTCCGCACCGAGGTCAGCGACCCCGCGCTGGTCGACGAGACCGCCCTGAAGGCCGCCGGCGCCCACGGCGTCGTGAAGATGGGCACCGCCATCCAGGTCGTCATCGGCACCGACGCCGACCCGATCGCGGCGGAGATCGAAGACATGATGTGAAGCGCGGGCATCGTCCCGGCTTCAGCCCCTGAGGGACTCCCGGCTTCACCCCTGAGGGCCCCTTCCCACCACGGGAGGGGCCCTTCCCCGTGGGCCGCTAGGCTCAACGCCATGTCCTCAATGCCTCGAATCGACGGCCGCACCCCCGAACAGCTCCGCCCGGTCACCATCGAACGCGCCTGGAGCAAGCACGCAGAGGGCTCCGTCCTCGTCTCCTTCGGCGACACGAAGGTCCTGTGCACCGCCTCCTTCACCGAAGGCGTCCCGCGCTGGCGCAAGGGCAGCGGCGAGGGCTGGGTCACCGCGGAGTACGCCATGCTGCCGCGTGCCACCAACACCCGCGGCGACCGCGAGTCCGTCCGGGGCAAGATCGGCGGCCGCACCCACGAGATCAGCCGCCTCATCGGCCGTTCCCTGCGCGCGGTCATCGACTACAAGGCGCTCGGCGAGAACACCGTCGTCCTCGACTGCGACGTCCTCCAGGCCGACGGCGGCACCCGCACGGCCGCCATCACCGGTGCCTACGTCGCCCTCGCCGACGCCATTTCCTGGGCCCAGGGCAAGAAGCTGATCAAGGCCGGCCGCAAGCCGCTCACCGGCACCGTCAGCGCTGTCTCGGTCGGCATCGTCGGCGGCGTACCGCTCCTCGACCTGCGCTACGAGGAGGACGTGAAGGCCGACACCGACATGAACGTCGTCTGCACCGGCGACGGCCGCTTCGTCGAGGTCCAGGGCACCGCCGAGGCCGAACCCTTCGCCCGCGAGGAGCTCAACGCCCTGCTGGACCTCGCGGTTTCGGGCTGCGGGGAGCTGGCGGAGCTCCAGCGCAAGGCACTTGATACCGTCCTCGAAAAGTAAAGGACGCACCAAGAAGAGCCGCAGCTCCGGGCAACCGCGCGGCCCCGCGTGGCGTCATTGGGGGTAAGGGCGTACGGCACACCGCTGTACGCCCGGCCAGTGACCAACGGGGGCCCTGCGAGGCCTGGGAGCAGGGAGGGAACGTCAACCATGGCCACGAGCCGACGCCGCCGGAGCCGTATCGCCATAGCCGCCGCAGCCGTCGCGGCAGTCGGGCTGACGGCCGGGCTGACCACCGGCTGCGACGCCGTCAGCAAGGCGATGGACTGCGTCCAGACCGCTGACGCCATCGCCGACAGCGTCACCGAACTCCAGCAGGCCGTGGAGGGCGCCGCGAACGACCCGACGCAGCTCGAGGAGTCGCTGACCTCCATCGACAAGAACCTCGACAAGATCGGCGACAAGACGGACAACGCCGACGTCAACAAGGCGGTGGACGACCTCCAGAGGGCCGTCACCAACGTTCGCGACGCGGTGAAGAACGGTGATGAGACGCCCGACATCAGTCCGGTGACGGACGCGGCGGGTGAGCTGACCAAGGTCTGCACGCCGTAACGCTGCGACAACGCTGCGCTGGCTGGGCGGGTACCTCTCGTCTGCCGGGTTCTGCGGGTGGGTGGCTGCGGGTTCGATGTTGCTGGTCGCGCCCACGCGGCGGAGCCGCACATCGACACAGCCCCGCGCCCCTTTGGGGCGCGTCCCCGTGGGCGCCAGACAGAAAGGCGCCCACGGGATACTGGTTCCCATGACCCGCCTCATCCTCGCCACCCGTAACGCCGGGAAGATCACCGAGCTCCGCGCGATCCTCGCCGACGCAGGTCTCGATCACGACCTCGTCGGCGCGGATGCCTACCCGGACATCCCCGACGTCAAGGAAACCGGCGTCACCTTCGCCGAGAACGCGCTGCTGAAGGCCCATGCGTTGGCCCAGGCGACGGGACTGCCCGCCGTCGCCGACGACTCGGGGCTGTGTGTCGACGTGCTGAACGGCGCCCCCGGCATCTTCTCGGCCCGCTGGGCCGGCCGGCACGGTGACGACCAGGCCAATCTGGAGCTGCTGCTGGCCCAGCTGGGCGACATCGACGACGCGCATCGGGGGGCGCACTTCGCGTGCGCGGCGGCGCTGGCGTTGCCGGACGGGACCGAGCGGGTGGTCGAGGGGCAGCTGAGGGGCAGCCTGCGGCACACACCGATGGGCACGAACGGCTTCGGATACGACCCCATCCTCCAGCCGGAGGGCGAGAGCCGGACCTGTGCCGAGCTGAGCCCCGAGGAGAAGAACGCCATCAGTCATCGGGGGAACGCGTTCCGGGCGTTGGTGCCGGTGGTGCGGGAGCTGTTGGGCTGAGGCACGCCGAAGGGCGCGGCGCCCAGTGGGGAGCCGCGCCCTGAAGGTGGGGCCGACGAGACTCGAACTCGCACTGTCCACTACCTAAAAGTGGTGCCTCCTGCCAGTTGGGCTACGGCCCCACGCACAGCTTACTGGTACTCGGCGAGCGGTCGCCGCTGGTCGCCTCCCCTGCACCATGTGTTGGTGATCGCGTGGCAGTTGGGGCACAGCAACCGCAGGTTCTCCCGTCGGTCGTCGCTCCAGTCCCCGTTGATGTGATCGACCTCCAATGTCATGGGTTTGCCGAGCCACTCGGGGCCGGTGCCGCAGCTGGCGCACTGTTCGGGTACGCCGATCTCGCGGAGCGCTCTACGGAGCTGCGGAGTCCTTGTCCGGTGCTTGCCTTCGTGCCGGACCAAGACGTCCTCCGGTCGCTTCAGGGGATTAGTGCTCGGCTTCCCACGCTGATGCGCCTGGCCCAGAAAGTGCGCGGTCGAGAGCTTCTCCTCAGCGATCCACTCACGCAACATCGCGCGCTGGCTGCCGTTGTCGGGGCGGCCGAGGTGACGCAGTACTTCAGTGATGGAGGCGGATTCCGCAACCGCTGTGCGCAGCTCCTTGGGTGCGGGCCTGGTGCGACGCCGCGTGAGCCTGCCGCAGTGTCGGAAATGTGAGATGTCGATGCCGAAGTGTTCGAAGCGCCTCTGCAGGTACCGCCGGAGGTTTTCGTACGGCCGGGTGCCGAAGAAGGCGATGACTTCGTCGATGTCCGAGCATTGAGCGGCGGCTTGGAGCATGCGCTCGCGGGTGTACTGAAGTGCGCTGCTCATCAGGCGCCACCCCGGAAGCGTCCCAAGCTGCGGCCGCGGTAAGTGTCCGTCGTGGAGTGGCAGTTGGGGCACAGCAATCGCAGGTTCTCGATCCGGTTGTTCCGCCAGTTGCCGTCGACGTGGTCGACCTCGAGCGGCAGCGGTTCTCCCAGCCAAACCGCCTCAACGCCGCACAGAGCACATTGCTCCCTGACGCCGAGTTCGAGCATCGCGCTCTTGAGCCGGTTGCTGGGTGTCCGCTTGGCGTGCGCCGAAGGATCTTCCACGAGGATCTCTGCTGGGGAGCGACGACGTCGGTTGTCCCGCATGTTCTCTGTACGGACCACGGTCGTGAAGTGCGAGGTGTCGATGCCGTACGCCTTGACCCGGCGGCTGATGTGCGTATGTTGCCCGCCGACGACCTCAACCCCGAGGCGGCGCAGCACCTCGCACATGTTCGTCGAGGCTGAAACTGCGGCTTCAAGGATCTCTCTCGTCCACCGCACCCCCTCCCGCTCGAAGTGCGACGTATCCACACCCAGCTTCTTCATCCGCTCCCGGATGTAGTGCCGCGTCGAGCTCTTCGGATCCACCCCCAACCTCCCCAACGCCTCCGACAACGTCCGCGCCCCCCGAGCCGCCTCCTCCAGCCGCTCCTTGGTGTACGCACTGGCCCCCATCGAGCCCCCTCCGTCTTGGGTCGCACGTTCGCAGCCCGTACAGAGCAACGAACCGTTTATCGGACGGTCACGGGACGGCTGATATGGTGTGGATCACCAGGCAAGCCTTCCGGGCTCGGGCAACCGAGCGCCCCGGGAGGCTTTTTTCATGACCATTCATCACGCGGTATGCGTACGCTCCGCCACCCCCGACGACCGTCCCACCGTCGAACGCCTCTGGCTTCTGTTCCGGCATGACATGTCCGAGTTCGGCGAGCAGCTGCCCAACCCGGACGGGAAGTTTCGAAAGGAGCGGCTGGAGGCGGCCTTCGCCGACGGCGTCGACTGGGCGCCTTATCTCTTCAGCAGGGGTGAGCATCCCGTCGGGTTCGCCTTCGTGCGGGCGATCGGTGGCCCCAGGCGTGTGCTCAACAGCTTCTTCGTCGTGCGGGGAGCGCGACGGGCCGGAGTCGGATTGTGGGCCGTGCGGGAGGTGGTGCGGCGGCATCCCGGGGAATGGGAGGTCGCCTTTCAGGAGGACAACCCGGCAGCCGTACGGTTTTGGCGGCGCGTCGCCGAGGAGCTCGCGCCGGGGGAGTGGAGGGAGGAGCGCAGGCCGGTGCCCGGGCGGGCCGACCTGGCTCCCGACGTCTGGATCTCGTTCAGATGCCCAGGTCCTTGATGATCTTCGCCACGTGGCCGGTCGCCCGCACGTTGTACAGCGCCCGCTCGACCTTGCCCTCCTCGTCCACGACGATCGTGGACCGGATGACGCCCATGTACGTCTTGCCGTAGTTCTTCTTCTCGCCGTACGCCCCGTAGGCCTCGGTGACGGACTTCTCCGGGTCGGCGAGCAGCGTGACCTTCAGGGACTCCTGCTCGCGGAACTTGGCGAGCTTCTCCGGCTTGTCGGGGGAGACGCCGATCACGTCGTACCCGGCGCCGGCCAGGAGCTCCAGGTTGTCCGTGAAGTCGCAGGCCTGCTTGGTGCAGCCGGGCGTCAGGGCCGCCGGGTAGAAGTACACGATGACCTTGCGGCCCTTGTAGTCCGACAGGGACACCTCGTTGCCGTCGGCGTCGGGCAGGGTGAAGGCGGGGGCCACGTCCCCCGGCTGGAGTCGCTCGCTCATCGAACCAGCGTAACCGGGGAGCCTGACGGTGCGGTCCGGCGTGGAGCTGACAGACTGTCCGGAAACAGCATCAGCTTCACTTCGGAGGCCGAACCGTGGCGGACACGTCGGACACCAGAACCCCGGCGCAGATCGAGGCGGACATCAAGGCCCGTCGCGCAGTGCTGGCCGAGACGCTCGACGAGATCGGGGTGCGTGTGCACCCGAAGACGATCGTCGGCGACGCCAAGGCCAAGGTCGTCTCGAACATCGACCACACGCTCGGACGGGCCTACGTCGGGGTCAACCGGGCCGTGAGCGATGTGCGGGCCAAGTTCACCGATGAGGAGGGCGCGCCCCGCCTGGAGCGGATCGTGCCCGTGGCCCTCGTCGCCGTCGGTCTCGTGGGCCTGCTGGCCCTCGGCACCCGGCGCCGCAGGGGCTGAGCGACGGTGGACCCGGCGGCGTACGCGGACGGCAAAGGCAGGTAGGTTCAAAGGCGTGAGCGCCAACAGAAACGAGCACAGCAGCCAGCACGACAAGCTGCCCATCCGGATGCTGCACGACCGTGTCCTCGTGCGCCAGGACACGAGCGAGGGCGAGCGGCGTTCCGGTGGCGGCATCCTCATCCCCGCCACCGCGGCCGTCGGCCGTCGGCTGGCCTGGGCCGAGGTCGTCGCGGTGGGGCAGAACGTACGGACCGTCGAGACCGGCGACCGCGTCCTGTACGACCCGGAAGACCGCGCCGAGGTCGAGGTGCGCGGGGTCGCGTATGTGCTCATGCGTGAGCGCGATCTGCATGCTGTGGCCGCGGACCGGTTCGAGGGGTCAGAGGACTCGACCGGCCTCTACCTCTGAGCTCTACCTCTGAGCTCTACCTCTGAATCGACGGTTGGAAGGGGCTGGTGACTCTGGTCACCAGCCCCTTCTGTGTGTCGTTTGCTAGCTTTGAAGGAGTCCCGACGAGACGCGCCGTACCGGGTGAAGGCAAAGACGACGCACCGACAGGTTTCCGTCTTTGTGAGAGGTGCTCGTCATGGCCTGGGTCCTGCTCGTCGTCGCCGGTCTGCTGGAGGTCGGCTGGTCGGTCGGCATGAAGTACACCGACGGTTTCACCCGCCTCGTCCCCAGCCTGCTCACCGGCGCCGGCATCGTCGCCAGCATGCTGCTGCTGTCGTACGCCGCGAGGTCCCTGCCCATCGGCACCGCCTACGGCGTGTGGGTGGGCATCGGTGCGGCCGGCGCGGCGGTGGTCGGCATGGTGGTGCTGGGGGAGCCGGTCACCGCCGCGCGGATCTTCTTCGTCTGTCTGCTGCTGGTCGCCGTCGTGGGGCTGAAGGCGACCAGCGGTCACTGAGCCGGTCGCCCGGCGCTCACTGTCTGCGGGTCGTGCCCTGCGGCCCGACCGTGGTTCCCGTCGTCCCTCCGCCGCCGATGTCCGTGCCGCCGGTGGAGGTGTCGCCGCCCGTACTGCCGCCGGTATCGGTCCCGCCGGTGGAGGTGTCGCCGGTGGTGCCGCCGTCGGTGGTGGTGCCTCCGGTGTCGGTGCCCCCGGTCGTCGTGTCACCGGTGGTGCCGCCGTCGGTGGTCGTGCCTCCGGTGTCGGCGCCGCCGGTCGTCGTGTCGCCCGTCGTGCCGCCGTCCGTCTGGCCCGGCGTCTCGCCACCACCGGTCTGGCCCTCGCTGTCCTGACCGCCGGTGGTCGTGTCCCCGGTCGTGCCGCCGTCGTTCTGGCCGCCGGTGCTCTGGTCGCCCTGGGGCGGGTCCGTCGTCGGGTACTGGGGCTGGTCGGCGCCCTCCTGGAGTTCCAGGTCGAAGTCCCTGACCGGCTTACCCTTCAGCGCCGTCTTGGTGTACTGGGCCCAGATCTCGGTGGGCGCGCCACCGCCGTTGATGCGGTTGAGGCCCATCGCGCCGTACAGCGACTTGTGCTTGGCCGTGACCGGGTCCTGGCCCATGACGGAGACGACGGTGGCCAGGTCGGGGGTGTAGCCGGCGAACCAGGCCGCGGTGTCCTCCTCCGCCGTACCGGTCTTGCCCGCAGCCGGGCGGCCGGCGGCCAGGGCCGCGGTGGCGGTGCCGTTGTCGACGACGCTCTGCAGCACGGACGTCGTGGTGTCGGCGGCCTCGCGGCTGATGACCTGGGAGGTCTTGCGCTCCGGCAGCTCGATGACGTCGGCGCCGTCCTTGGTGACCCGCTCGATCATGGTGTACGTGCCGTGCCTGCCGTGGTTGGCGAGCGTCGCGTAGGCCTCCGCCATGTCGAGGACGCTGGCCGTGGCCACACCCAGCGCGATGGACGGGGACGGGTACAGCTCCGGGGTGCTGGTGGGCAGGCCGAGCTCGACCGCGGTGTCCTTCACCTTCTCCGGGCCCACGTCGACGGCCATCTGCGCGTACACCGAGTTGACGGACTTGTCGGTGGCCGTACGGACGTTGATGTCGCCGTAGGAGACGTCGTCCTCGTTCGCGGGGTCGTAGCTGCCGCCGCTCCAGCCCTGGACGGGGCGCTTGTTGGTGCCGTCGTAGATCGTGTTCGGGGTGATCCGGCGGCCGTCCTGCGTGGTCGACTCGTTCTCCACGGCCGAGGTGAACACGAACGGCTTGAAGGTGGAGCCGACCTGGAAGTCCCGGCGGGTGGCGTTCGGCGTGTACTGCTTCACGTAGTCGATGCCGTTGTACATCGCGACGACCTTGCCGGTCTTCGGGTCGACGGAGGCGCCGCCCGCGCGGACGTAGTTGTCGACCTTGTTGTTCTTCTTGTCCAGCTTGGACATCAGCTGGTCGTTGACCGCGTCGACGAAGGCGTTCTGCTTGTCCTTCTGGAGCGTGGTGGTGATGCGGTAGCCGCCGAGCGCGAGCGAGTCCTTGTCGACGATCTTGTTCTGGATGAGGTAGTCCTGCACGATCCGGACGATGTAGCCGCGCTGCCCGGACAGACCCGTGGACGTCGCGGACTCCTTCGGCATCGGGAACTTCAGCCCGGTCCGCTCGGACTGGCTGAGCCAGCCCTTGGTGACCATGCCGTCCAGGACGTAGTTCCAACGGGCCACCGCCGCACCCTTGTTCTCCGGGTGGGCGACGACGTCGTACTCGCTGGGCGCGTTGACCAGCGCGGCCAGATAGGCGGCGCGGGCCGGGTCGAGGTCCTTGGCGTCGACGCCGTAGTAGGCCTGGGCGGCGGCCTGGATGCCGTAGGCGTTACGGCCGAAGAAGCTGGTGTTGAGGTAGCCCTCGAGGATCTCGTCCTTGCTCTTCTCGCGGTCCAGCTTGATCGAGATGAAGAACTCCTTCACCTTGCGGGTGACGGTCTGCTCCTGACGCAGGTAGTAGTTCTTCACGTACTGCTGGGTGATCGTGGAGCCGGACTGCTTGCCCTTGCCGGTGACCGTGTTCCAGCCTGCGCGCAGCATCGCCTTCGGGTCGATCGCGGACTCGGTGTAGAAGTCGCGGTCCTCGGCGGCCAGGATCGCGTGCTGGGCGTCCTTGGACATCTGCGCGAGGGTCACGTTCTCCCGGTTGACCTCGCCGTCGCGGGCGATCACGGAGCCGTCCGCGTACATATAGACGTTGGCCTGCTTGGTGGCGAGGGCGTTGGCCGGCGGGATCTTGACCATCGAGTAGCCGAGGAAGAACAGGCCGGCGAGCAACAGGACGCCGAGGACGAAGGTGCTCAGCACCATCCGCCAGGTCGGGATGATCCGCCGCCAGCCCGTCCTCTTCGGCCGCTTGGGCTTCTCGTTCGGCTGCTGCGCCTGCGGCTGCGGCTGCGGCTCGTCGCTCATCTCGTGCACGGACTCCTGTTTCGCCTCGTACGTTCCCGTACGCCTCGTACGCCTAATGCGCCCCCATTGCTGAAGACTCTCGCACCGGGCGTTCCGTTCCCGGAAACCGGCGCGTGTCTGCGGAAAGTGAGCAGACTCTCGTGTCGCGCGGTCCCCGAAAACGGCTGGCAGCCCGTGCCTCGCGCGCACTAGGCTCCTGCGCTTCGGTGTCGGGCGCGGGCGAGGAGGGCTGTGGATGTGGGCTCGGGGCGGTTGTACTTAGCCGTCGCGTTGGGCGGATTCAGAAGATACGCGACCTATCGGGCGGCCACGGCGGCCGGGGTCTTCACCAACACGGTCTTCGGCGTGATCCTCGTCTACACGTATCTGGCGCTGTGGGACGAGAAGCCGCATCTCGGCGGCTACGACCAGGCGCAGGCCGTCACCTATGTGTGGCTCGGGCAGTGCCTCTACGCGACGCTGGCCATCCAGGGCGGCGGCGCCGAGAAGGACCTGATGGAGCGTATCCGCACCGGTGAGATCGCCGTCGACCTGTACCGGCCGGCCGACCTCCAACTGTGGTGGCTGGCGGGCGACATGGGGCGGGCGCTGTTCCAGATGCTGGGACGGGGCGTGATCCCGTTCGTGTTCGGCGCCGTCTTCTTCCCGATGGCGCTGCCGACGGACGTCACCCCCTGGGCGGCCTTCGTGGTCACGCTGCTGCTGGCGGCGGTCGTCAGCTTCGCGATCCGCTATCTGGCGGCCCTGAGCGTGTTCTGGCTCATGGACGGCATGGGCGTCAACCAGGCCCTGATGATCACGGGGATCTTCTTCTCCGGCATGGTCCTGCCCCTGAACGCCTTCCCGGGCACCCTGGGCGAGATCGTGCGCGTGCTGCCGTGGGCGGCACAACTGCAGATGCCGGCGGACGTCCTGATGGGGGAGACCGACCCGCTGCGGGCGTACGCCTTCCAGGCGGCGTGGGCGGTGGTGCTGCTGGCGGCCGGGCGGCTGGTGCAGTCGGCGGCGACACGGCGGGTGGTGGTGCAGGGTGGCTGAGATCTCCCCTGCGTCCCGTGCGGGGGAGGCGCTGCGGGCCTACCGGCTGATCGCCGGGATGTGGATCCGGTCGTCCATGACCTACCGCGCCTCCTTCGTCGTCACGGTCTTCGGCAACCTGCTGGTGACCGGCCTGGACTTCGTGGCGATCCTGCTGATGTTCTCGCAGGTCGACTCGCTGGGCGGCTGGTCGCTGCCCGAAGTCGCCTTCCTGTACGGGCTGTCGGCGACGGCGTTCGGGCTCGCCGACCTGACGTTCGGCTCGATGGACGTCCTGGGCCGCCGGATGCGCGACGGCTCCTTCGACATCCTGCTCGTGCGGCCCGCCCCGGTGCTCGCCCAGGTCGCCGCGGACCACTTCGCGCTGCGCCGGCTGGGCCGGATCACCCAGGGCGTGCTGGTGCTGGGCTGGGGGCTGCTGACCGTCGAGGTCGACTGGACCACGGCCAAGGTGCTGCTGGTGCCGGTGATGCTGGTCAGCGGCGGGGTGATCTTCTGCGCGCTGTTCGTGGCGGGCGCGGCCTTCCAGTTCCTGGCGCAGGACGCCGCCGAGGTGCAGAACGCGTTCACCTACGGCGGCACCACGCTGTTGCAGTACCCGCCGACCGTGTTCGGGAAGGACTTCGTGCGCGGGGTGACGTTCATGCTGCCGCTCGCCTTCGTCAACTGGGTGCCCGCCGCCTATGTGCTGGAGCGGCCCTACCCGCTCGACCTGCCCCAGTGGGCGGCCTTCGCGTCGCCGCTGGTGGCGGTGGCGTGCTGTGCGCCGGCCGGTCTGGCGTGGCGGGCCGGGCTGCGGTCCTATCGGAGTACGGGAAGTTAGGGAAGTCAGGGGCAGGCGATGGAGGACATGGAGGACGCGGCGGACATGGTGGACGCGGAAGCGTTCATCGAACTCGACGGCGTCGAGAAGGTCTTCGACGTACGCAAGAAGACCGGTTTCCTGAAGCGGGAGCGGCGGCAGGTACGGGCCGTCGACTCGATCTCCTTCAGCGTGGCGCGCGGCGAGATGGTGGGCTACATCGGGCCGAACGGCGCGGGCAAGTCGACGACGATCAAGATGCTGACCGGCATCCTGACCCCGAGCGGCGGCCGGCTCCGCGTCGCCGGCATCGACCCGTCCCGCGAGCGCACCCGGCTCGCGCACCGCATCGGGGTGGTGTTCGGTCAGCGCACCACCCTGTGGTGGGACCTGCCGCTGATCGACTCGTACAAGCTGATGCACCGCATGTACCGCATCCCGGACGCCCGGTACCGCCAGAACCTCGACCGTCTGGTCGAACTCCTCGACCTGTCCGCCCTGTTGGACGTCCCGGTGCGCCAGCTCTCGCTCGGGCAGCGGATGCGCGGCGACATCGCGGCGGCGCTGCTGCACGACCCCGAGGTGCTGTACCTGGACGAGCCGACGATCGGGCTCGACGTCATCTCCAAGGCGAAAGTCCGGGACTTCCTGCGGGAGTTGAACACCGAGCGCGGTACGACGGTCCTGCTGACCACCCACGACCTCCAGGACATCGAGCAGCTGTGCTCACGGGTGATGGTCATCGACCGCGGGCGGCTGATGTACGACGGCCCGCTCGCCGGTCTGCACGAGGTGGGGGAGAGCGAGCGCACCCTCGTCGTCGACCTGGAGCGCGAGCTCCCGCCGATCGAGGCGGCGCCCGCGCGCGTGGTGAAGGTGGAGGGGCCCCGGCAATGGCTGGCGTTCCCGGCGGGCGAGTCGGCGGCGGTGCTGGTGGCGCGGATCGCGGCGGAGTATCCGCTGGTGGACCTGTCGGTGCGGGAGCCGGACATCGAGGCCGTGATCGCGAAGATGTACGCGGAGCAGGCGGAGAAGGCGGTCTCGTAGCCCCGGGGCGGGGTTGCTCGTAGGCTGCTGTGCATGACCGACGATGCCCCGGAGCTTCGCGCCTCCGACGCCGATCGTGAACGAGTCGCCGAGGTCCTCCAGGACGCCCTCGCGGAGGGCCGTCTCGACATGGAGGAGTTCGAGGAACGCCTGGAGGCCACCTACAAGGCTCGTACGTACGGGGAACTGGCGCCGATCACCCGGGACCTTCCCGTCGGCGCTGTGGCGGTTCCGAAGGTCGACATGGTCAAGAAGTCCGCCGGATCGGACGTGAGTTGGCCGGAGCGGATCGTCGGCGGCGAGGGGTCGTCGACGTGGGGCGTCGCCGTGATGTCGGAGTTCCAGCGCAGGGGGCGCTGGACGGCACCGAAGCGGTTCGACTGCGTCGCCTTCTGGGGCGGCGGGACGATCGATCTGCGGGAGGCGAACTTCGCGGACCGGGAGATCGTGATCAACTGCGTCGCGATCATGGGCGGAGTGCAGGTCGTCGTACCGCCCGGGGTCGAGGTCGTGGTACGCGGTGTCGGGATCATGGGGAGCTTCGACCACCGTGAGGAAGGGGTCCCGGGAGACCCCGGCGCGCCCCGGGTGATCATCACCGGGTTCGCCTTCTGGGGCGGCGTCGGCGTCGAGCGCAAACGCACGCGGGAACAGCGTCAGGAGCTCCGCGAGGAGCGCCGCCGGGAGAAGCTCGCGCGCCGGGAACAGCGGCGCGAACTGCGGGAGTCGATCCGGGACGGGCAGTACGAGGCGCACCGGGAGATGCTGGAGGAGCATCGGGACCTGTGGCGGTATGCGCATGACCCGCACGGGAAGCGGGCGGCGCGGGAGCGCGACGAGGACTGAGCCGGGTTGTTCGGCACCCGGCGTCGGTGCGGGGCGGGGGTGGGTCACGCAGGCCGCCAACGTCGGGGTGCGTGACCCACCCCCGCCCCGCGGCACGACTGCCCGTAGCCAGGCCTCCTACAGCTCCGCCGGAGCCGCCCCCTTCAGGTCCTGGAGGTTGAAGGTTTCCCCCATCCGTTCGTAGCCCCTGTCGCTCGGGTGGAGGTGGTCGCCGGAGTCGTAGTCGGGGCGGAACTTGCGGGGGTTGTACGGGTCCCGCAGTGCCTGGTCGAAGTCGGCGACCGCGTCGAAGACCTTGCCGGCGCGGATCTGGGCGTTGATCTGCTGGCGCACGTTCTCGCGGGCCTCGGTGTAGCCGCGGTGGCCCTGGAAGGGCATCAGGGTCGCGCCGATGACCTTCAGGCCGCGGGCGTGGGCCTGGCGGACCAGGGCGCGCAGGCCGTTCAGGATGCGGTTCGGGTCGGCGAGTTTCGGGTTGCGCAGGATGTCGTTGACGCCGAGGTCGATGACGACGACCTTGACGTTCGTGCGGGAGAGGACGTCGCGGTGGAAGCGGCCCACGCCGGCCTGGTTGTCCGCGGGGCGCCCGGCACCGCTGGCGAGGATCTGGTTGCCGCTGATGCCCTGGTTGACGACGCTGTAGCGCGGCACGTCCTGGCCGGCCGCGACCGCGGCGCGCAGTCGGCGCGAGAGGACGTCCGTCCAGCGGCGGTTGGCGTTCTCGGTGGACGTGATGCCGTCGGTCAGCGAGTCGCCGAAGACCACGACGGTGCCGTCGGACTCGTTGCTGAGGACGTCCAGCGCGGTCAGATAGCGCCAGGACCCGACCTTCCCGGTGTACGCCACGCCGGTCGCGTCCTCGGTGAGGTCGCCGTCCGCGACGTAACTGATCTGGCGCGCGTGCGGGTGGAAGGTCACCGGGCCGGACGCGATGGGGGAGTAGGTGGTGACGAGGATGTCGGTGTCCGCGGGGATCGCCAGGCGCACGGCGTCGCTGAGCACCTGCCGCCCGGGCGGGATGACGATCGTGGTGTTGCCGGCGAAGGTCAGCCGCCGCATGGTGTCCGCGATCGCCGCCGCGGTCCCCGTGCCGGCGGCGAGGGCGATCGACGCGTGCGTGAGCGTGAGCGCCGACTGGCCGTAGAGGTTGGACAGCGTGATCCGGACGCTCGTGCCGCCGACGCTGGTGTGCACGACGTTGCGCACGGAACGGCCCGCCAGGCCCTCGACCTCGGTGCCGGGCTCGGCGCCGACCGGCGAGGCGGACCAGGCGCCGACCCACATGCCGGTGGAGGCGGGGGCGGCCGGGTTGCGTGGGGCGCCTTCCCTGGCGGGGGCGCTCCTTTCCGTGGCACTGCCGTGGTCGGAGGCGACTCCGATGTATATGGCGGTCGAAACCGTGACGATCAGGGCGATAACCCCCGAAAGCAGGGCGTAGTACTTTGTGGGGGAGACCCCCACACCCCCCGCGTAACGCCTGGTCATGCGGTGTGTGTCTCCTCGGGCGGATGGGAGCCCGAGGCTCCGATGTGATCACCTCATGATGCGTCATAAGGCGGAGAGGAGTTGCACAGACCCCCCATTGGGCCGCCGGAGTTCACCCGGACTTCGCCATCGGCCTCCCCCCACCGAACAGACGCCGGGAACTCTTGATTCGTTCCGGGAGTCGGTCAGGAAGGGACAATGTGTGCGGGGGATCACGGACGGGTGGAGTGGAATGGAACACGCGAATCCGGATGAAACGGAAACGTCTGGCGTAGAGATGCATGCCCGGTTGGACGCCGCCGGTAACCGGCGCGTCCCCGCGTCGGCCGTTCGTGCGATGAGCACGTTCACCGCCGCCGACGAGGAGAAGCAGCGCGGCGTACGGCGGATGAAGATCACCGCGACCGGACTGCTGCTCTTCGTCGCGCTGGTGTACGTCCTCGCCAAGGTGGCGTCGAACCAGGGCGCCGGAGAATGGGCGAACTACGTCGCCGCGGCCGCCGAGGCCGGCATGGTCGGCGCGCTCGCCGACTGGTTCGCGGTCACGGCCCTGTTCCGCCACCCCCTCGGCCTGCCCATCCCGCACACCGCGATCATCCCCAACAAGAAGGACCAGCTGGGCGTCTCCCTGGGCGAGTTCGTCGGTGAGAACTTCCTCTCCGAGGACGTCGTACGACAACGCCTGCGCGCCGTAGGCATCGGCAGCCGCCTCGGCACCTGGCTGGCCGATCCCGAGCACGCCGACCGGGTGACGGCCGAGCTGTCGGCGGCCCTGCGCGGCGCCCTGACGGTCATGCGCGACTCGGACGTCCAGGCGGTCGTGGGAGAGGCCATCACCCGGCGCGCCGACGCCCAGGAGATCGCGCCCGGCATAGGGAAGATGCTGGAGAAGATCGTCGCGGACGGCGGCCACAAGCGGGCCGTCGACCTGATCGTCGCCCGCGCGCAGAAATGGCTGATCCTGCACGACGACGAGATCATGAGCGCGGTCCAGGGCGGCGCCCCCGGCTGGACCCCGAAGTTCGTCGACAAGAGGGTCGGCGAGCGCGTGTACAAGGAGCTGCTCCGCTTCGTCACCGAGATGCGCGACATGCCGTCCCACCCGGCCCGCGGCGCCCTCGACCGCTTCCTCACCGACTTCGCCTCCGACCTCCAGTCCGACACGGACACCCGCGCGCGTGTCGAACGGCTCAAGGGCGAGGTGCTGGGGCGCGGCGAGGTCCAGGACCTGATCGCGTCCGCGTGGACCGCCGTACGCTCGATGATCGTCTCGGCGGCCGAGGACGAGCGCAGCGAACTGCGCCTGCGCGTACGTGCCTCGCTGCTGTCGCTCGGCGCGCGGATGGCGGTCGAACCGCGGCTCCAGGCCAAGGTCGACAGCTGGGTGGAGGGCGCGGCCGTGTACGTCGTCACCACCTACCGCAAGGAGATCACCTCCCTGATCACGGACACCGTGGCCGGCTGGGACGCCGAGCACACGACGAAGAAGATCGAGGCGCACATCGGACGCGACCTCCAGTTCATCCGGATCAACGGCACGGTGGTGGGCTCGCTCGCCGGACTGCTGATCTACACGGTGTCCCGGGGGCTGGGGGCGTAGAACCGGCCTCCTTCGGTGCCAAGTGGCCTCCTCCGGGGCGTGGAACCGGCCTCCTCAGGGCACCCGACACGGGTTCCGCTCGACGAGGAGGGGGCCCATGATCACCGCAGATGCCGAGACCGGCCGTACCGTCACCACCGACATCCCCGCCCGCCTCGACCGCCTCCCGTGGTCGCGCTGGCACTGGACGATCGTGATCGGTCTCGGGACCGTGTGGATCCTCGACGGACTGGAAGTCACCGTCGTCGGCAACATCGCCCCCCGCCTCTCCGAACCCGGCAGCGGACTGCCGATCACCTCCGGCCAGGTCACCGGCCTGGCCGCCGCGCTGTACGTGGCGGGTGCCTGTCTCGGCGCCCTGTTCTGGGGCCGCCTGACCGACAAGTGGGGCCGCAAGAAGCTCTTCATGATCACGCTCGCCGTCTATCTGGCGGCGACGGCCCTGACCGCCGTCTCCTTCGAGACCTGGTGGTTCTTCCTCTTCCGCTTCCTGACCGGCTTCGGCATCGGCGGCGAGTACGCGGCGATCAACTCCGCGATCGACGAGCTGATCCCGGCTCAGTACCGCGGCCGCGTCGACCTGATGATCAACGGCAGCTTCTGGCTGGGCGCGGTCGGCGGCTCGCTGCTGTCCATCGTCGCGCTGAACACCGCGGTCCTCCCCGCGAACCTCGGCTGGCGGCTGACCTTCGCGCTCGGCGCCGTCCTCGCCCTGGTGATCCTCCTGGTCCGCCGGCACGTCCCGGAGAGCCCGCGCTGGCTGCTGATCCACGGCCGCGACGACGAGGCGGAACGGATCGTGTCCGCCATCGAGCGCAAGGTGGAGACCGAACGCGACGAGCCGCTGCCGCGCCCCGAGGGCGAGATCACCATCCACCAGCGCAGGAGCGTGTCCTTCCTGGAGATCGGCCGCACCGTCTTCTCGAAGTACCGCAGGCGGGCGGCCCTCGGCTTCTCCCTCTTCATCGGCCAGGCGTTCCTCTACAACGCCATCACCTTCGGCTTCGGCGCGATCCTCACCACGTTCTTCGACGTCCCGAGCGGCAACACCGGCTACTACTTCGCGGTCATCGCGGTCGGCAACTTCCTGGGCCCGCTGCTGCTCGGCAAGCTGTTCGACACGGTCGGCCGCCGGATCATGATCACGTCGACGTACCTGCTCTCGGGCCTCCTGCTGTTCGGCACGGCCTGGCTGTTCGACCGAGGCTCGCTCAGCGCGACCACGATGACGGCCTGCTGGTGCGCGGTCCTGTTCTTCGCCTCGGCCGGTGCGTCGAGCGCCTACCTCACGGTCTCCGAGGTCTTCCCGATGGAGACCCGCGCGATGTCCATCGCCTTCTTCTACGCCCTGGGCACGGCGGCCGGCGGCATCAGCGGGCCGCTGCTGTTCGCCGACCTCACCGAGACGGGCAAGGTCGGCGACACGGTCCTCGCCTTCCAGATCGGCGCGGCCCTGATGTGCCTGGCGGGCCTGGTCGCGGCGTTCCTCGCGGTGCGTGCGGAACGCCGGTCGCTGGAGGACATCGCACGGCCGCTCACCGCGGTGGCGAGGCCGTCCCGGGTGGGGGCGAAGGGGACGGCTGGGGCTGCGGGGCCCGCGGGGGCGACCGGGGTGAGGGGAGGGTGAAGGTCCCGGTCCCGGCGCCCCTCGTGGCGGGAGCCGGGACCGGGACCAGTACCGGAGGTGTGACGTGCCCCCTTCGCGCGGTCCTTACCGGGACTGTGCCTCGCGCTGGACCCGCCCCCGGCGCCGCAGCAGGAGCAGGCCGCCGGCGAGGGCGGTGACACCCGTGGCGGCGGTCCAGCCGAGGACGTCGTTCGAGCCGGTGGCGGCGAGGTCACCGCTCGCGGCGGTGGAGGCGGACGCCGAGGGCGATGCCGGGGCCCCGCCCTGCGGCCGGGCGTCCGCCCCCGTACCGGCCGACCCGGCGGCCGAAGCCGACGCCGAAGCCGCCGGGCTCGGCGAACCGCCCGTACCCCCCGCCCCGGTGGTCTTGTCCCGGGTGAACGCCAGCGTTCCGAAGCCCAGTTGGTCGTAGCCGCCGCTGTTGGGCCCGTAGTCCCCGCCGCCGCCCTCCGGCGCGGACCTCGCGGCGATCCGCGTGAGGTACGAGGCGGACAGGCCCCGGCGCTTGGTGTAGTGGTTGGCGATCATCGCCCAGATCGGGCGGGTCATCGCCGGGGCCACGGGCGCGGCCTCGGTGACGGTCTCCGACCCCGACCAGCCGTTGATCGCGCCCTTCTTACGGGTGTTCGCGGTGAACGGCACATCCCCGCCCAGGGCCCACTTGGCGACGTACTGGGCGCCCTTGAGGAAGCGGTCGTCGTCGTAGCCGTACAGGTCGATGCCCTGGTTCCAGGCCATCTCGCAGAAGGTGCCCATCAGGCCGACCCCGAGCAGCGCGTGCCCCTGGTCGCGGCCCGCCTCCAGCCACTCGGCGAGTCCGTCGTCGTGCACGACGGGGATGGCGTGCCTGATCGATCCGAGCCCCTCGCCGTGCTTGAAGTACTCGACGGCACGGTCGACCTGGGCCTTGTCGTCGCAGAAGATGCCGGTAGCCAGAACGCAGGCCATGGCGGCGAGGTCCCAGTTGGTCCAGTAGTTGCTGACGACGGCGCCGTTGTGCCGGACCAGGAAGTCGTCGCTGAGCGAGGCGAAGCTCGTGCTGAGCATCTCCTGGAACCGGCCGAGCTCGAAGTCGGGGTGGTCGCGGACGAGTTCGGCGGCGTTGGCGATCTGGTAGCCGTACAGACCGGCGGCCAGGAACCGATCGGCGCTGCCCTGCACGCTCGTCAGCTTGGCCGACCAGGCGTTGAGGATCGCGACGGCGGTGTCGGCGTGCGCGCTGTCGCCGCTGACGTGGTGACGCAGGGCGTTCTGGTAGGCGGCGTGGACGTCGTTGTAGAGAATGCCGTAGTTCTGCGGCGACCCCGCCCCCCGGTACACGATCTCCTGCGGGTTGGCCGTCCAGCCGCTCTGCGCGTGCCGGTTGGCGGTCAGCTTGGCGAACCCGGCTGCGTAGGGAGCGGCGCCGGCCTTCACCTTGGCGGCCATACGGCCGAGGTCGGCGCCGGTGTGCAGGAGTCCGGGGTGGGCGTAGGCGCCGGCCGCCACGGCAGGCGCCGGCAGCACGGCCGTACCGATACCGACGGCTCCGGCTGCCGCGCCCGCGGCCTTGAGCATGCTCCGGCGGCTGATCTGTCGTGTCACGTCGTCATTCCTCGCGTGCCTGCGGCTGGGGACGGTGAGGAGACGGGGGAAGACTGGGGGCGATAACAGAAAACCGACGCCGACGAGCGAAATCCGACGCCGATGAGGAGCCGCAGCCCATGACCGTCCGCAGGATCGTCCCCAACCACCAGGTCGAGTCCCAGAAGCAGATGGAGACGAGCCGGGACTTCTACGGCCTGCTCGGCTTCGAAACGGTCATGACTCTGTTTTCCGGGGGAGACCCCCGGACCCCCGAGGGCTGGGTGACGACCATGGCGTCCCCCGCCAACCCCACCGCCCAGATCAGCTTCTTCACCGAGGAGCGCACCGGCCCCGTCGTCCCCGACCTGAGCGTGGAGGTCGAGGACGTCGACGCCGTGTACGCGCGGGTGGTGGCGTCGGGCGCGGAGGTCGTACACGAGATCCGGGACGAGGAGTGGGGCGTACGGCGGTTCTTCGTACGGGATCCGGGCGGGCGGGTGGTGAATGTGCTGAGCCACCTGGCGTAGCGCACTCCCACACCTACGGCATCTGCGGCCTGCGGCGAGTGTCAGCCCCGCCGGTCCGCCACCGCCCAGGACGCCAGGGCCACCGCCCCCGCCACCCCGAACACGGCGGGCCAGGCGCCCACCTTCTTGGCCAGCAGGTGCGAACCGGCGAAGGCGGCGACATACGCGGCGGTCAACGCCCCCGCGGCCTTCCCGCCCGCCTGCTGCCGCCA
Source organism: Streptomyces sp. V4I8 (assembly GCF_041261225.1). GTDB lineage: Bacteria > Actinomycetota > Actinomycetes > Streptomycetales > Streptomycetaceae > Streptomyces. The sequence continues at coordinate 4,037,974 of NZ_JBGCCN010000001.1, read as the reverse complement.
CTGCTGGGCGGCCGCGGCCCCCGCGACGGCCAGTACGGCCCCGCCGAGCTGCCGCTTCCTGGTCCAGCGGGCCACGCCGTACCCGCCCACGAGCCCGCCGGCGGCGACCACCGCGCTGGGAACCTTCGCCATGTCTGCCTCCGCACACCGCGGCCGGCCGCTTCAGCCGAGCCTGGACAACCGAGGCTAACCGGCCTGCTGCTCGCGGAACTCGGCCCGGGCCCGCAACTCCGTCACGTACCCCGAGCCGATCGCGCCCCCGGCGGCGGCGAGGGCGAGGCTCAGGACGGCCGGATTGACGAACCCCGGCACCTCACCGGTGTCGTAACTCCCGCCGTCGCTCGTCTCGCAGACGAACGCCGGCGGGAGATACGTGACCTCGTAGTCGACGATCTCGATGCCCTGCCGGTGCCGCTCCGACCAGCCCGCCGTACGGCAGGACCGGGGCGGCGACGAGTCGGTGCCGCCGTCCTCCGCCGTCATGACCGCGCCGCAGAGGGCGAGCAGGCCCCACGCGTACAGGGCGCACGCGCCCGCACCGGCCAGGGCGGCGAGGCCGCGCAGTACGGCGGGAACGCTCGCGCGTCGCAGGCCGTGGTCGGCCAGTGTGCGGCCGCCGTATCCGCACAGACCCACGGCGACGATCGCCGCGACCAGGGCGAACAGCAGGATCAGCAGGAACACGTGGCCTCCGGGCAGGGCGGACGACGAGCAGGACGACGACGGGTGCGCCGAGTCCAACAGGGCCCGGCGCACCCGGCTGTGGTGGAGCCCACAGTTCCGGCAACAGGGCCGTCACGGGAACGGCGTCACAGCACGTCGGCCAAGCGGTCCACCTGGTCCGGGTCGAGGCCGTAGCAGTAGAGCATGACCTCGTCGGCGCCCAGGTCGGCGAAGGCGGTGAGCGCGGTGCGGATCCCGGTGGGGGTGTTGAGGAGGCCGGCGACCATGCGGTCGGCCATGCCGGTGAAGGCGTAGTAGGCGTGCATGCGGGCGCGTGCGTCGTCGAGCACGTCCTGCGGGCCGAGCGCGACGTTCACCTGGGCCACGAGACGGGGCTCGCCGTCGCGGCCGTACTCCTTCCAGAACCCGCGCACGGTGTCGAACAGGCCGCCCGCCCAGGACGGCGCGGCGGCTGCGAGGAAGCCGTCGCCCCAGCGTGCGACGCGTTCGAGCGCGACGGGCTTGAAGCCGCCGAAGAGAATCTCCGGGCCGCCGATGCGGGCGGGCACCGGGCCGATGGGGCCGACGCCGTCGCCGTAGGGCTCGCCGTGCCACAGACGGCACAACGTGGCCATCTGCTCGTCCAGGCGCCGGCCCCGTGTGCGCAGGTCGGTGCCGGTGGCGAGGTGGTCGTCCTCCCGGCCGCCGATGCCCAGGCCGAGGACCAGGCGGCCGCCGGTCATCCGGTCCAGGGTGGCGGCCTGCTTGGCCAGCAGGGCGGTGTCGCGGAGCGGGGCGAGCAGCACCTCGGTCTGGACGCGGATGCGCGAGGTGGCGCCCGCGAGGACGGCCAGGGCGACCAGCGGCTCGGGGTTGTCGTAGACGAGCCGGTCGAGCAGACCGAGTGTGCTGAAGGGGCCGGCGTCGGCACGGCGGGCCCAGGTGAGAAGGGTGGTCGGGTCGCCGATGGGCAGGCCGATGCCCACGTTTACGTTCATGTAGGGGCCTCCGAATGAGGGGTCGACAAGGACTGCCGCCCCCTCCTGCACCTGCGTGGCCCTCAAGGAGCCTCGATGAGGTGGGACGCTCCCGCTCTGCGGCTTCTTTCCGGGGAACGTCTCTTCGAAGTGAACTCACTCTAGGACGGGCCGGTTTCGCGGGACAAACCATTTACGCCGGGCGGACTGGTGGCGAAAACGCCCTGACAGGCGCGGCGTTGCTGGGCCACCATCGCCGGATGCGCCCTGCCCGAGCCGCTGACGAACGCCCTGACGACCACCTCGACGACCTCGACGATCACGCCGACAACGACCTCGGCGATCACCCCGACACCGACCTCGGCGGCCATCCCGACGCCGACCTCGGCGATCACCCCGACACCGACCTCGACGAACCCGCCGAGCACGCCCGCTTCGCCGCCTACACCGCTGAGCTGGAGCACTCCACGCCCGCCGAGGAACCTGCCCTGGTCCGCCGTATCCTCACCGACCCGGACCGGACGATGGCCGAGTCCGCCGTGACCCGCCACCTGGACCGCAGGGCCGCGGCGATCCACGCGACCCCCGACTACACCGAATGGGCCCGGTCCATGGCCGCGGCGACGGCCGGTCACGCCTTCCTGGCCGACCGCCTCCGTGAGTGGACCCTCCTCAGAGACGTGTGCCTGAACCACCCGTGGGACCCCGAGGCCCTGACCCGGTCGTCGTCCGACTGGCTCCAGCTCAGGCTCGCCGAAGCCCCCGCCACGCCGGTCCCCGCCCTCACTCTCCTCGCCGATCAGGGCCGTACCAAGCGGATCCGCCACCTGGCGCGGACGAGCCTCCGGCTCCGGCGTGGCGGCAGCCGACCATGCCGACTATGAGGCGCCGCGCTCCAGGACGACCGTCCGCATGCCCCCGGCTCCGCGCTGCTCGTGCCGCACGCGCAGCCCGGCCGTGCGGAGCTGGTCCAGCACCCAGGCGTGGGAGAGGCGCAGTTTGCGGTAACTGCGGGCGTTGAGAGTCCAGTTGGACCTGTGGTCGGCAGTGGCGGCAGTGGCGGCAGTGGCAGCGGTGTAGTCGGTGTGGGCGTTGTCCCGGGTGTGGATCAGATCGTGGACGACGACCGTGTAGTCGTCGTAGTCGTCCGGGTACTCCAGGAAGCACGTCATGATCCGGTCCTCGGTCGCCCGGACCGGGAGGAAGCGGTCGGTGCCCGTGAGCGGGACCGTCAGGTCGCGGTAGGCGAACACGGCCGTCCCCTCGGGCGCGAGCGCGGCGGCGACGTCGGCGAAGAGGGCGGCCACATCCCCTCGGGTCGGCAGATGCGTCAACGTGTCACCCAGGCATACGACAGCCTGCGCCGACCCCGGCCGCACGAGCTCCCGAAGAGCGGTCCGCACATCCGCCCGCACCGCGCTCACGGCGGGCACATCGGCGGCGTGCGCGGCGAGTTCGGCCAGCAAGGCCCGGCTCAGATCGACCGCGAGAACGGAGTCGAAGCCCAGCCCGGCCAGCGCGAGACTCGCATGCCCAGGGCCGCACCCCAGATCCACGGCGAGTGCCCCGGCCGCCGCCGAACCGATCGCGGACCCGGGCGTCACACCCCACGCCGAGAGCGCGGCCCGCTGCACCGCGGCGAGCGCGTCGAGATCGCCCCCGAGCATCCAGGTGTAGTGCTCGGCGAGGAACCGGTCGTAGTGGTCGACGGCCTGATCGACGGGTTGAGGGGCGGCTTGGTCGACGGGGTGAGCGTCGGCCCGGTCGGCGGGTTGAGCGTCGGCCCGGTCGGCGGGTTGAGCGTCGGCCCGGTCGGCGGGTTGAGCGTCGGCCCGGTCGGCGGGGTGAGCGTCGGCCCGGTCGACGGGGTGAGCGTCGGCTCGGTCGACGGGGCGAGCGGCGGCGGTCGTCATGGAGGAGGTTCCCTTCGGTCCGGCGAGCGAGGGAAATCTATTGCGCGGTACGGGAGTTGAACGGCCCGGCCGAACCAAATTCGGAACGCTGGGAAGAATGACGGCCATGGACGACACTGATTCGGCGATCCTCACCCATCTCCAGCGCGATGCACGGCTCACCAACCGCGAACTCGCCCGCAGGGTCGGCATCGCGCCCTCCACCTGCCTGGAACGGGTCCGCGCCCTGCGCGCCCGCGGCGTGATCACCGGCTACCACGCGGCCGTACAGCCCCGCCTGTTGGGCCGCTCGCTCCAGGCCCTGGTCTTCGCCCGGCTGCGCCCGCTGAGCCGCGAGGTGATCCACGACTTCGAGAGCTACCTCACCCAACTCCCCGAGGTCGTCTCGGTCTTCGTGGTCTCCGGCGACGACGACTTCCTCGTCCATGTGGCCGTCCCGGACATCGAGCACCTGCACGCCTTCCTCATGGACCGCTTCAGCGCCCGCCGCGAGGTGGTGAGCTTCCGCAGCTCGGTGATCTACCGGCAGACGGGAACGCGCGTGATGACGCCCATCGACCGGCTGACCGACTGACGGACGGAGCGACTGGGCCGAGCGGCTGACCGACTGACTGACGGACCGACTGGCCGAGCGACCGTCTCACCTGCCGTCTGACCGACCGGCTGACCGACCGTCTGACCGAACGGCTGACCGACAGACCCTCAGACCTCGTCGAGCAGGGACATGAGGCCGTGGTCGAGTTCCGGCCCCAGCTCCTCACTCCCCGGCTCGACGACGCCGTACGACCGCAGCAGAAACCGCCGAAGAGTAGCCGTCCCGAAACGGATCGCGGCCATGCCGTGCGGCGCGTGGAACTCCACGACCGTGCGGTACCGGCCGTACGGCCGTATGCGTACGTCCCCGAGCCCGGCCGCCGCGTCGAGCCCCTCCTCCAGCAGCGAGCGGGCGAACGTCCATGTCACCCCCTCCTCGTCGGCCGAGACATGCGCCGGGAAGTCGATGTGCACGGCGAAGGGTTCGGCGGCGCGGTAGCGAAGCGTGGGGCGTATCGGAAGCTCCGGGAAGTCGGGGGTGACGAGGCGGGCGCGAACGGGCTGCTCAAATGTGGTGCGCATGGACGGTCTTCTCCGTCTTCTCCGTGGTCGGTGTCTACTGCCGGACTGGACTCGGTGTGCCTTCTCGACCGCGCGGCAGCCCTGCTGATTACGCCGAAACACCGCCCTCGCCTGTGATCTAACTCACCCGAACCATTTACTTGAGATTTTAGTCATCTACGCTGACAAACTCGTCCGCGCCCATCAGCCCAGCAGGCAACCGGAGCGTTCCAGCCATGTCCGACGGTTCCGCCAAGGTGCCCGCCCAGGCGACCCCTCCCGTGTCCACCACCGCCTCGTACGCCCGTATCTACGAGGAACAGCAGCCGCGCCTGGTCGCGTTCGCGCGCTCGCTCACCCGCAACAACTCCTGGGCCGCCGAGGACCTGGTCGCCGAGGCGCACTTCCGCGTCTGGCGGCGGCTGTCGGCGGGGCATGAGATCGAGAACGTACCGGCGTACCTGATGACGACGGTGCGGCACCTGGCGGCGACGGCCGGCGGCGATACGCGCGAGGCCCCGCACGACCCGCAGGCCGCCGAGCGGGCGGACGTCGCCACCCACGCCGAGGGCATGGCGGACCCGGCCGAACAGGTCTCCTCGGTCGACCTCTTGGTGCGGGTGCTGGGCCAACTGCCCGAACGCTGGGTGCAGGCCCTGTGGCTCGCGGAGGCCGAGGGGCAGCCGCTGGAGACGGTCGGTCAGCGCATCGGCGCCAAGCAGGGCGCGACCGCCGTACTGCTCCACCGTGCCCGCGAGGGCATGCGCCAGGCCTTCCTGCGCAACCAGACCGGCGCCCCCGACGACCCCGCGTGCGAGGTCCACTGGGTGCGCATGCCGGCCTACGTGCGCGGCAATGCGACGCCCCGCCAGTCGGAACGTCTGCTCGCCCACGTGGACGCCTGCGACGACTGCCGCGGCCGGCTCGCGGTACTCATGCGCGCCAACGACCGGCTGCCCGCGTTCGTCGGCCCGGCCCTGCTGGTCTTCGCCGTGGGCGGCGCGGGCAAGTTCCTGCTGCCGCTGGCCGCCGGATCCGCCGGCGCCACGGCCGCCCTGAGCGGCCAGCTCGGCGGCGTGCTGCACGGCGTCCGCCAAGCGGTGACCGGCGGCGGGGCCGGCGGTGCGAAGGTGCCCGCCGCCGTCGCGGCCGGTGCGACGGTCACGGGCATGGCCCTCGCGATGGTCCTCGCACTGGGCACGGGCGGCGGCTCCGCCCCGACGCCCACCTCGCCGCGGGTGCCGCTGGCGGAGGCGCCGGTGGCGCGGCCGTCGGAGGGGGCGGGGGTGGGGGAGCGGGTGCCGGGAGACCCAGGGGGGTTGGCCGGGACACCCGAGGTGAAGCAGGCCGAGCAGCGCTGGGCGGTTGGTGGGGCTGACGTTCTGCCTGCCGACGTCGATGGTTCGGATGCGGCGGGGACGGGGGCTGCGGCTGAGTCGGGGGATGGCGTTGAGCCGGGCGCTGAGCCTGGGCCGGTGGTTGAGGCTGAGCCTGGGCCGGTGGTCGAGCCTGGTCCGGTGGTAGAGCCCGCTCCGGTGGTAGAGCCCGGTCCGGGGGTAGAGCCCGCTCCGGGGGGTAGAGCCCGGTCCGGTGGTAGAGCCCGGTCCGGGGGTCGTGGTTGAGCTGCCGGGCGAGGAACCGCCGGCCGCCTATGAGCCCGCACCGAGCCCCGCCGAGCCGGTGACCGAGCCCCCGGCGGAGGACACGCCCCCGCAGCCCGAAACGACGCCGGGAAGCGAGGGCCCGGCCGTCCCCGCACCGGCCGAACCGGTGGAGGAGCAGCCGGAGACGCCGGTGCAGGAGGTGCCGCATCCCGGGGCTCCGGAGGCTCCGGAGGCCGAGGTCCCCGCAACGCCGTCACCCGCGCCCACGCCGGAGCCGTCGACGCCAACTCCCGCAGAGCCGGGGCCGGTTGACGAGGTCCTGGAGCCCCCACAGGCTCCGGGTGGCCCGGAGGCCCCCACTCCTCCGGAGACGACGGACCCCACTCCCGACCCCGCCCCCACCCCGCAGCCCACTCCCGAGGAACCCGGCGACGACTGCGCGTACTGACCGACAGCTCGGTGTGGCCCACGTCACCACGATCGCGCGAAAAGAAAGCGGCTGCTGTCCACGTGGTGCTGGCATGCTCATGCATGACTACTGGGGGTAACCACAGTCTGCGCACAGTGCCGGAACGGCCGTATCGGCATGCCTCCGTAGACCGGCATGCCTCGATACGCCCTTCCGCGGCGCGGCACGCCTGCTCCCCGCCCGTCACCTCCTGAAGCGCACCCCCATACATCGCTCCCGAGGAACACGCGTGCACAGACCCAAGCTCAAGAGGCATGCCCTGCTGTCGGCAGCCACCATCGCGGCCGTGCTCATCACCGGCTGCTCCGCCGGCTCACCGGCCACCACCGAAACGTCGACCACGACGGCGGCCGAGAGCCCCGAGGCCGCCGCGGTCCAGGAGCAACTCGCCGTCGTGTCGGCCCCGTCCGGTGCGGCCACCCTCACCGCCGTGGCCGACGCAGATGAGGGAGGCACGGCGAAGAAGTCCTCCCTCAAGGTCGCCTCGTACGACAGGAAGAGCGGACGGGCCGTCATCTCGGCGCCGTCCGGCGCGAAACCGCCTGCCCATCCGACCACCGAGCCCTCGGCCAGTCCCTCGTCCGACCCCCGAGTCAGTCCCTCATCCGGTCCTCAGGCCGGCCCCTCGGCCCAACCCCCGGTCGCCGTCGGCGACATCATCGCCCCCGCCCCCGCCCCCGGCGCCCCCGACGGTGGCTGCCGAGGTCACGCAGGTCGTAGGCGCCACGGAGGACGGTGACACGACGGTCGAGACGGAACCGGCGAAGCTCAACTCCGTGCTCGGCGCGAGCACGGCCGAAGGCACGGTCCCGGTGGACCCGTCGGCCATCGAGGTCGAGCCGCTCGTGAAGGGCGTGAAGGTCTCCGGGGCGAAGACCGGAGGCCTCCGTTTCGGCCCCGAAGGCGCGAAACTCCCGCTGGGCACCCTGCGGATCGACGTGGGCGCGGCGGTCGCCACGGCGGAGGGCGCCCCGGCGTCGGCGGCCGCGTCGGTGGAGGGCTTTGTCCAGCTCGCCCCTGAGGTCGCGTTCTCCTACGACGGTGCCGGCACCGAGACCGACAAGGGCACCGGCACCGGCACCGGCACGGGTGCCTCGCCGGGCGGCGCCTTCCTGGGCCTGTCCGGCGACTGGGCCTCCCAGTGGTCCCTGAAGGGCCGCGCGGCCGGCTCGACCGACGGACAGCCGATCCGCATCCCCTTCGCCGAGCTCCACGCCGACCCGGTGATCCAGGTCGGACCGATCCCCGTCGTCGTCAACCTGGACCTGACCTGCTACATCCAGGTGGACGCGGACGGCCGGGTCACCGTCGACGTCGAACAGGACCTCAAGGGCGACTTCCGCGTCGGCGGCACCTTCTCCTGGGCCAAGGGCTGGACCCCCGTCAGCGAGTCCGACATGACGGGCGAACCGCTCAAGGCCTCGGTGACGGCGGCCGGCGATGTCAAGGCCGCGCTGGGTGCCGAGGCCACCGTAGGCCTCTACGGCACCGTCGGCGTCACCGCGGACCTGGCCCCTACGTCCGCGCCCGCGCCGACGTGTCGGCCGAGGGTTCCGCCGACGGCACCGGCTCGGCAGCGGCGCCTACGCCCTGTACGGCGGCGTGGACCTCACCGGCTCTCTCCAGCTGCAACTGACCATATTCGGCACGCCCCTCTTCCAGACGAAGATCCCGCTGGGGGCCCTGCACCACGAGTGGCTTCTGACGGAGGGCAAGGGTGAGTGGAAGGCCAACGGCGAGGGGAAGGGCGCGGGAGCGGCGACAGTGAGCCCGCCGAGAAGGACGACCGGCTGACCTACTGACCGGCTGACCTCACGTGGGTCGCGTCCATCAACGCCCCTCGGCGCGGCCCGCGTTCGCCTCGCGGCCGGGCGACCAGCCGTACGGCCCGCGACCACCGTACGGCCCGCGACCACCGTACGGCCCGCGACCACCGTACGACCCGCGACCACCGTACGACCCGCGACCACCGTACGACCCGCGACCACCGTACGACCCGCGACCACCGTGCGACCCGCGACCAGCCGTACGGCCGGCGACCGACCGCAAGGCTTCAGTCGCCCGAGTCCGACAGCCCTACGACATCAGTCGTCCGAGTCCGAGCTGGAGCTTGACCCCCGCCCGGAACGCCCCGACCATCGCACCACTGCGCCCGCTGCCAGGGTCACCGTGGCCACCACACACACCCAGCGCGGGGCGCCGCGCGACGCCCAAACGACACAGACGCACCCTCCGACGGCGAGCAGGAGAACGCCGACCAGAACGAGCACGGTCATGCTCATCCCCCTTCTTTCGCTGCGGTCCGCGTCATCCTCTCAGCCCGTGCGACAGGCCTCGAACCGCTGTGCGCACGCGGCGCCCAACCTGCACGACTCCCTCGAATCCCGCGCCCCGACGCCGTACCGGACACCGCGAGAACGGAGAGCAGGACGAGCGCGCAGGCCGGCCCGAGCACGGTCCAGGGCGCCAGTTCGACGTACGGCTGGTTCTCCGACAGCAGCCGCCCCCACTCCGGAGTGGGCGGCTGCTCGCCCAGCCCGAGGAAACCGAGGGAGGCCAGCACCAGAACCGCGGTGGGCAGCCGCAGCAGGGCGTTGCGCAGGACGGCGGGCAGAACCGCTGGCAGGTAGTGGTGGCGCATCAGGTACAGCGGGCCGGCGCCGAACGAGACCGACGCCAGCATGTGACCACTCGCCCGTTCCTCTTCGAGCAGCGCCGCGGCCTGGGCGGCGTACGGCGTCCAGCCGACCAGGCACACCGCGAGCGCGGCACCCCACACCGACGGCCCGGTCACCGCCGTGGTCAGAAGTCCGGCGAGAACGGCCGGCAGCGTCGAGGCCACCTCCGTCAGGCCCGCGCTCACCCGTGCCGCACTGCCGAGCAGCAGCCCGACGAGCACGCTGACCGCCGTCACCGCGAGGGCCACACTCGCCGTACGCAGCGCCCCGTGGCCCAGCCGGGCCAGCAGGTCACGGCCGAGCGCGTCCGTGCCCAACGGGTGTGCGCCGGAAGGCGGCAGGAGCCGGGCGGCCGTGTCCACCTGCAGGGGATCGCGCAACAGCCCCGCCGCGACCAGGGCCAGCAGTACGACGGCACAGAACCCGGCGATCCAGCGAGTGGAGCGCCCTCGCGCGAGGGCCGCCGGGGGCGGGGTGGTCAGGGCGCCATCCCGCAGGGCGGGGCCGAGGAGCGTGCGCCGCAGAGCCTGGATGAGCATCCCGGCGATGACACCGAGCAGGACGAGGGCCAGCGTGGCGGTCTGCAATGGCGGGAGATCCTGGGCGATGGCCGCGTCCAGGGCCAGTCGGCCGAGCCCCGGAATGTTGAAGATCTTCTCCACCGCGACCGCGCCGCCGACCAGCGCCACGACGGTCGGCAGGAGCTGCGGGAGCACACCGGCCAGCGTGCGGCGTACGGCGTTGCGGGCGACGGCGCCGGACGAGAACCCGAAGGCGTACCAGGTCCGGGCCCAAGGCTCCCGGAAGGCGCCGGGCAGCGACTGGTCGAGCAGTCCGCCGATCATCGCTCCCGACGGCACGCCCAGGGCGAGCGCGGGCAGCACCATCGACGACGGTCCCTCCCACCCACTCGACGGGAACCACTCCAGCCACACCCCGCACACCGTGGCGAGCAGCGAGGCGAGCAGGAACTTGGGCAGCGCGGCGAGGACGGCGGCCCCGGTGCCCGCCCGCGCCCGGCGCAGCCGCCGCCGGGAGCCGAGGAACAGGGTGCGGGCGCAGACCAGCCCCGCCACCGCGAGCGTGACCACGAGCGCGCCGAGCATCAGCGTCACGGACACCGCGAAGGCGGTCGTGACCTGCGGCAGAACCGCTTCGCCCGACACCCAGGAACTCCCCGCGTCACCGCGCGGCAGCCCGCCCAACCAGTGTGCGAGATGCGTGAACGGCCCTTTGTCCAGGCCCAGTTGGTCCCGTACGGCGGCCAGTTGCGCCGGAGTCGGATCCTGGTCGGCGGAGCGGGCCCGCAGAACCGTCAGCGCAGGGTCGGTCCCCGACAGCCAGGGCAGCAGGGCGACGGCCGTGAGCAGCGCGGACCCGGCGACGACACGGCCGGCCACGGTGGGCCACCGCACCGAACGGACGCCGGCCCCGCCCGCCAAGACACTCATCCGCGGCTACTGCTTCACAGTCGTGTCGACGTCGACCAGGGAGCGTTCGCGGGGGTCGAGGAGCACACCCTCGACATCGGTGCTGATGCCCTGCACGACCTTCTCGTGGACCAACGGCACCACGGCGTCCGTGCGCAGGATCTCCGCCTCGGCCTCCATGATCTTCCGCTGCCGCTTGTCCGTATCGCCTTCCCCGGCGGCGGACTTGATGGCCCGGTCGACCTTGGAGTCCTTCAGGCCCGCGATGTTGTAGACGCCGTCGCTCATGTAGTCACTGGCGAGGTAGGCGACCGCGTCGCCGGTGTCGAGGAGGGTCACCCGGGAGAAGACGAGCGCGTCGTACTTGCCCGCGAGGAGGTCGGCCTCCATCTGCGTGTACTCGCGGACGTCCTGCTTCACCGTGAATCCGGCCTTCTCCAGCTGCTGTTGCAGGACGGTCGCGGCTTCGGGCAGCTCGGCGCGGTTGGTGTAGGTGGCGAGCCGCAGCGTCTTCCCCTTGGCCTTCGCCTTGACGTCGGCGGTGGTAGCGGCCGAGGCGCGCCCGCTCACCTCCACCCGCTTGTCGGCCGCCCAGGAGACCGCGGGTCCGAACAGACCCTCCGCGGGGTCGGCGTACCCGCCGAAGACCGAGTCGACGAGCGCGGAACCGTCCACGGCCTCACGGGCGGCCGAACGGAGCGAGGCGTCCGTGAAGATGCCGCTCCCGGTGTTGAGAACGAGACTGTCGGTCCGCACGGAAGGCACTTCATGCCGGGTGTCCTCGTTCAGCAACCCCGCCTGGGCGGTGGGGATCCACTCGGCGATGTCGACATCGCCGCCGCGCAGGGCGTTGGCGCGGGCGGTGCCGTCCGCGATCCAGGTCACATCGATGCCGGGCGCCTTGGCCTTGCCGCCCCAGTACCCGTCGAAGCGGTCGAGCGTGGCCTTGGTCTTCCCGGAGAGCTTCGTGATCTCGAAGGCACCGGTACCGGTGCCGACCGGGCTGACGGTCCCGTCCTTCGCGTACGCCTTCGGAGCGAGGATGCCCAGCGCGGGGCTGGCGAGCCGCAGCGGGAGCACCGGGTCGGCGGCCGTCGTGCTGATGGTGACGGTGTCGGCGTCCACGGCCTTGGCGGTCAGCGTCACGTCGCTGAGGACACGGGGCTTGGTCTCGGCGTCGCCCGCCTGGTCGAGCGCGTTGACGACGGACTCGGCGGTGACGTCCGTGCCGTCCTGGAAGGTGGCCTTGCGCAGTTCGAAGGTCCAGGTGGTGGCGTTCTTCCGCGTCCAGGACTTCGCGAGGGCCGGCGCGGCGGCCCCGTCCTCGTCCAGCGCGGTGAGGCCTTCGGCCACGGACAGCTTGCTCAGCACGGTGGCGTCGTTGCTGTACGGCGACAGGGCCTGCACCGGCGGCACCGCGAGGGCAACCCGCAGGCGACCGCCCGATCCTGCCACGCCTTCCGCGTCCGAACTGCCCTCACTCGACGAGACGAAGCAGCCGGTCAGCAGCGGGGCGAGCGCGAGGGCCGCGAGGAGTCTTCGCGGGGTGGCGCCGGTGGTGTGGGTAGTGCGGATAGTGCTGCGGGTAGTGCTGCGGGTAGTGCGGGTGGTGCGCATGGTGGTCCTGTCGTGCGTCGGCGGGGGGCCGCGTCAGCTTATAAGGCAAGCCTTACCAATTCTCCACCCGGTTGATGAAATCTCAACCACTGAGACCCGGACAAGTCTCCCGGTCACCCCACACCACGTCACATCGCCATGATGTCGCGCCGTCAGGACCGCACAGGCATACGCCAGTACTGCCGCTTCTTCTTGTCCCGTACGACAACGCCGAGCCTCAGCAACTCCTGTCGCAGCTCCCGGGCGTCCTCGGTGTCCCCCTCCTTCTTCCGCGCGGCCGCACGAGCCGTCAGCAACGCGTCGGCGCCCTCGGGCAGACCGGGCGTCCCAGGAACCCAGCGCCGGAATTCCTCCCGATGCGGATCCTCGTCCGCCCAGCGGTGACCATGCTCGGCGAACGCATCGGCCAGCCGTTCCCAGGGGAGGCCGCAGTCCTCCCGGGCGATCTCCATGCCGTCCGGCCCCAGCAGTACGAGCTGCCTGCCGTCCCGTACCGCCAGGGCGATTTCGTCCCGCCCGAACTCCTGCGAGGAGCCCCGAACGCCGAGGGCCACACAGTCGGCCGAAACCCTCACCGACAGCGACTCGTGCACGGCGACGAACCCGACCGCCAGCCCCAGAACGGCACCCACCGCGATGCCCCCGATGGTCAGCCAGGGCTCCGGCACGGACGTCACGAGCTTGGCCGGTCCCTGCAAGGGTGCCCAGGACAGCGCCACAAGCCAGTCGGCGAGGAGGGTGACGAGCCAGCCGATGCCGGCCCCGCAGACCGTGCAAAAGAGCGTCAGAACCCAGGCGGACTCGGCGAGCGAGGTGCTGCCTTTGCCGCCGACCGCATCGCCCTTCTCCCAGCGGAGATCCCCAGCACTGCTCGCGTCCCCTGCATTCCTTGCTCCCCCTGTATCCCGCATGTCCCCCGCCCTCATGTCGCTGCCGCTCTCCGCTCTCGCTCAGGTCGCCGGTCGCTGGTATGGCGTAGCACCGAGCCTGACAAGCGTCCGTACGCCCTGTCATCGGCCGATGGTCCAGGACGCTGCGACTTTGGTCGTCGCTGTCGACACCTTCGAGGACTGGCATCTCCACTTGGGCGCACAAACAGGACCCGGCGCCAGGCTCATGGCCCAGGCGCCGGGTCCCCATTCGGTCAACTACGTGACGGATCCATGTTGCTCAGTGGTGGCAACCGCCGCCGACGTGTTGGTACTGCGCGCCCGGGTGGCCCTCACCATTGGCCAAGTTGCCCGCAAGGCCGTTGAGCAGCCCGACCTGGCCGAGAATGCTGACGTCCAGGTCGTGAGAGTGGCAGTGCCCGTGACCGTGGTCGTCGTACGCGGGCTGGGCGCTCGCGGTGCCGGTGGCTATGAGGCTCAGGGTCCCGACCATCGTGGCCGCAACAGCGGCCTTCTGAAGCTTGCGCATTTCTCCTCCTCGGGGCGAGTAGAGCGCACACCTAAAGATCCTTATTGCGCTCATTTCGGAGGCTAATCCGATATCTCCCTCAGCGCTCATCGGGACTGCCATACGGGCCACGCCCATGAGGCTCAATCAGCTGCTGCCGCCTCCCCCGAAAGGCGGCACAAGTCAGGGAGCACACCCCATCGGGTGAGGACGCATCAGCTCTGCCTGACTGCCGCTCACACGTCGACGAGACCGCGCCGCGAGGCCGACGACCCCGTCACGCCCCGCTCCAGAAGGCCAGGGCCTTGCTGATCAATTCCTTGGCGGGTCCTCGTGACGCGCTGCACTGCGTGAGGCGTGGAACGCCTTCTCATGGAGGGCGAGTTCGTGGTGTCAGCTCAGCGACTTTCGTCACCCGGGCAGTCCATCCGGCCATTCCCGACCCGATCAACTACGGCGGCTGTCGAAAGGCTCCGCCCACTCGGCAAGCAGGCGCCTCGCCACGTCCGCGACGCACGCGTGCTCTGCAAGGGAGCCGAAGATCCGGTCGTACTGGGCAATGTCCATCGCCTCGCGCAGCACCACCCGCCCGGTGAACACCTCCAATGTGGCGAGGCTGGCGTCGTACAACGTGAACGTGTTGAACGGAACCTCGGAGACCCGGCCCGTCAGTGGAAGCACCTTGATATCGATGTTCGAGCGATGAGAGAGGGACACGAGGTGCTCGACCTGCCGGGCCATGACGGCTGCCTCGCACAGCTGCCACCGGATCGCAGACTCGGTGAGCAGAAACTCGAACCGTTTGTCGAGGTCGCCGAGGACGGCCTGACGTTCCAGCTTCCGCGCGATCACTTGCTCAACATCCCTGCCGACGATGGGCGATGTCCGTGTCATCACCTGCCGCATGTACTCGGGCGTCTGGATCAGTCCGGTGGGAATCGCGGGAAGGAAATACCGCAGGCGTGCGGCATCCCTTTCCAGCAGGGCGAGCTCACTTTGCACGTCATTTGCATCGGGCGCCGGTTCCAACCTCATTCGAACTCCCTTGTTCAGTCGCCCGCCCATGTGATGCGGCCGGTCATCAAAACCTCGTGGTTCGCGTACAACGTGTCGAGTTCGAGGTGCCGACGCACGTGCGCTGTCCATGTGACGTCTTCCAGATCGCCGTTTGCCGAGGATCTCACCATTCGAGCGCGGCCCGCCTGAGTGAGAATCCAACGGGCCTGATCCTGCCCGTTGTTACGTCCACCGAGATCGCGGGCCAGTTGCCACAGCTCCTCGCCGTCGCTGTGTTCGTCCACGATGGTGACAAGCCCGATGTCGCCCAGGCCGCGCTCGTCGCTGGACTGCGTCGTATAGGCGACAGGAAGACCTTCGAGGGGGAAGAGGGTCACGCGGCCGGTGGCGGTCAGTTCGGTCAGCGGCACAGCCTGGTGTCCATTTCTGGCCAGAGACGGGCGGGCCGGCCCGGGGGAGCCGGCCCGCCCTGGTGGGGGCGGAGGTGAAGGTGATCAGCAGCAAGGGCCATCGCCGCAGCAAGCGGGCGGGTTGCATTCGGCAGCGGTGCCCCACAGCCGCTCGTCGACGCCGAAACCGGCCGCACGGATCCGCTGCACGACGTCGGTCATCAGGCCTCGCGTGCGGGTCTTGCTGTTGGGCTGGTGGTGGAGGAAGTAACCGAACCGCTCCTGGCACCAATTGGCGTACCAGTCGGTGTGCAGGATCAGCGTGTGCCAACCGGGGTCGACCTGCTGGGACGGTGCCATGGCGGCTCCCGAGCGGGTCGTGCCCATGACGTAGACGAGCGCGAGGGCTTGGTCGAGGACCCGGTCGGCGACGCAGCGCTCAAGACCGTACTCGTCGGCGCAGAACGCGGCGAGGGTGTCGAACTCGGTGTCGGTGACGAGCGAGCGGCCAGTGCGCGTTGCCGTGACGACGGACGTTGTCATCGCGTGGCTCCCTTCGCCCTGGCTTCGTTCCTGGACGCGGTCCTGCCCGCGCAGGGCTCGGGGCGTGACGGGGTTGTGGAGAGCAAGGCTTCACCTCACAGATGGAGGACTTTCGGGTAGACCTCTCCCTGAGTGCCGAATGCCTGTCGTGCTCGGGGAGAGGGGTCTGACGCCCCGCGGTGTGACGCGGCGAATCTGTCTACGCAGTGCCGCAGGCCGACCCGTTCCGCTTCACGCGCGGTCTGGATACGGGGGCAACGGCAATGGAATTCATGACGTTGCGAGCTGCGAGCGTGGTCGCTGCAAGCTCAGCGGAACAAAGCGCCAAACGGAACGTGCGGCCAATTAGAGCTGCATCGCGTTCATCTCGTTCACGCGTGCCCGGAGGCGATCGTTGGCGTTTGCGGGCTGTAGTTCCCCCGGCGTGGCCTCCCACGCGGGGCCCCCGCCCGAGGGCCGCAGCACGACCACTCCCGCCCGGCAGTCCTTGACCTCGCCAACACGGTCCCGTGTCGTGTCGTAGACGAGTTCACCCACATCGAGGGCTGGGCACACGTAGCCACCTCCGGTTCGCGATCCTGATACGGGCGTGGTGAATTCGGATGTGCGCTGCTCATGCGCCGGGAATCACCAGGCCCATCGTGTGAATCACGCTAGGAACCGCTCCTATGCGGCCTCAACGAACGTGCCAGAACTTGCCGGGAATCACCCGAGTGAGTCGATCGCCGAGGTGATCAGCTCCCGGGCCTTGGATCCATAGACAGCCAACTCGGAGAGCTCCGCGAAGGTCTGCGCGTAGAGATTGATCTCGTGGCTCTGCGTGACAGTGAGATGCGCGGAGACCAACTCGACGTTCGTCACCTCGGCGTCGTACAGGAAGAAACCCTCCACGGGCCAGATGTGGGACCGGTCGGTGCTCAGCGGGATGATCCCGAGGGAAACCGATGGGAGCGAGGCAGCGGTGAGCAGGTGGCCCAGTTGTCCCGCCATGACCTCGGGACCACCGATGCGGTACCGCAGGGCGGCTTCCTCCAGCACGATGGCGAAGCTGTGGTTGCCTTCGTGGACCACGTGTTGCTTGGCAATGCGGACGCGGACGGCTTCTTCCACGTCGTCGGCCAACTGTCGACGATCGCGGATCGACCGCAGCAGGGCCTCAATGTAAGGCGCCGTCTGAACGGGGCCAGGGATGAGCCAGGACGAGTAGATGCGGAAGCGGCGGGTGCGTTCCCACAGTGGCACGACCGCCTCTTGAGCGTGACGCAGTCCGGACCGCTCCATACGTCGCCACTCGACGTACATGCCGTCGATGCCACGGGCAGTTGTCACGAGATCGTCGGCAAGGTGTGGCACACCGCAGAGCTGTGCCCACGCCCGCAGATCCGCTTCAGAAGGGCTGCGAGCCCCGCTCTCGTACCGAGAGCACTTGGATTCATGCCACCCCGCTAGCGTGGCCAACGCCCGCGCGCTCAACCCGGCATCGAGCCGGATCTCGCGCAGACGTTGGCCGAGAGCCTTGCGGGCTGCCTGAACGCTGGAGGAGGGGGACGACATGGTGTGACGCTGACCCTATTCCTGCCGATCAAGCGAGCTGGTAGTCGCTGTGCGGGATTCCCACCTCCCAGACCGCCTCAAAAGCGCTCCCGCACAGCTTGATCTCCTGAGGATCTGTGCTGGTGGATGGCTCCAGCCACTCGCCCTCGCCGTCGAAGTGGTTCACCAGCAACAAGGCCGAGTCGAAGAGCCAGAAGTCGTTGCCCGGCAGGGCGATGGCGGTGGCCTGCCGCCGTGGCAGCCAGCGCACCTCTTCCCCCGCGGCTATGTTCAGTCCCTTCGTCACTTCATGCTCGAACCGGATGTACCTGCTCACAGGCTCGGACACGATGCGGGCACGGCGGACCTTCACGCCTCGCCCTGTCGCCTCGGAGACCAGGTCCAGCCAGTCGCCCCACCTCTGCGCGGGGTCGATGGTGAGGCCGGCCGCCCAGTCGACGTAGGCCGGGTCCGACTTCATATAGGAGTCGCGCATCTCGAGGTGCACCGCTGACTCACGGCAGTCGCGGAACAACTCCTCAAACGTCGGAACGGTCGTCACGCTGTACCTCCAAGAAGAACTGGACCATGCGGCGCGGAATCTCCACTACGGATTCATGGCCGGGGATGTCCATCTGACCCAGTCGCTCGTCCTCCAGAACCTTCCAGCCCTGCACGAGATACGTGTCCTTCTCCTCGTCCAGGTACACCGTCGGGGAGCCACCGCTCGGGCTCTCCGGGTCTTTGCCGAGCTTGCGCAGGGCCATGAGGCCACCTCCGTCGTGGGTGATGATCCGTATGCCTGAGCTTGCCGTCGGGCGGTCTTGGGGGACAGGAGCTTGCCAGAACTTGCCAGGATGAGACTGCGCTGAGACTGTCAGGATCGGCGCGGACGGGGCCTGTTGGCGGCCTTGCCGCGCCACTGTCGACCGTGGCCAACTCGTCTGTGCGACGGGTCTTTGCCTTCAGATTGGTCTTTGTGCCCAACACACAGAGGGTTTCTACGGCTGCCTGGTATTAGGTGCTCACCTGGCACAATCTCGGGTCCTGACGAGGGGCTCGTCAGGCGGAGCCGCATATGACTGCCAAGAAGCTGGACCATGCCCCCGCCGACAGCATGATGTGTGCGCGCTTCGGCAGCTTGGAGTCCCGCACCAGCACGCCGGACCGGGTGACGGCCGTTTCAACACACTCCGTCGTGTTGCCACCGCTGTACGACGACTTGAACCAGACGAGCTCGGAGACGGGCTGAGTTGTATCGGGCATTCACAGCTCCTTGCGGGCGCAATGGATCATGGCGGAGGACGCCTCCATGTCCAACGCTTGTGCCCGCAGGTACTCGAACGCAAGTCTGTATCGCTCCAGTTCTTCGTCCTTCTCCAGGAAGAGGGAGCCGGCATGGAAGTCGACGTACACCACGTCAAGGGCTGGCTCCGGCCCGCCGATGATGACGAAACTCCCAAGCGCCGCGGCGTGGGCTCCTTTGGAGAACGGCAGGATCTGAAGCGTGATGTGGGGTGACTCGTTAGCCTCAAGCAGACGGTCGAGCTGTTCCTTCATCGTCTCGGGCGACCCGACGACACGGCGAATCACAGACTCGTCAAGGATCGCCCACAAGTGCAGCGGTTTTGGGCGGTTGAGGATCTCCTGCCGCTTCATGCGGATGTCGACGAGCCGCTCGATCTCCGCAGGCCCGAGCGGCACTTCGTTGGCCTTCTGAAGTGCCGTGCTGTAGGCGCGTGTCTGCAAGAGGCCGGGAACGTAGACGCAGGAGAAGTGACCTTCGCGAACGGCCTCGTCCTCAAGCGTGAGCAGCAAGTTCATGCTCTCCGGGATGGAGTCGGCGAAGGAGCTCCACCAGCCCTGTTGCTTCGCGTCCTTCGCCAGACCGACAACTGCCTTTCGTTCGGCCTCGGTCGCTCCGTACTCCCGGCACAGTGCGTCAATGACGATCCACTTGACCGGCCCGGCCTGGGTTTCATACCTACTTACAGTCGCCTTGGAGACGCCGACAAGCTGCCCAGCCTCTTCAAGGGTCAGTCCCTTGCGGGCCCTCAACTTGCGCATCATCGCGCCCAGTTGACGGCGGCGGGTCGTGGTCCGTTCAGGCATGTGGCTCCTTCGCCATGGGCCGGGCGGCTGGCCCGGAGATCTCCATCAGGCTAGGCACTGCGGAAGTCGCCTCACCATCAGATTCACCCGATGGGTTCTCGTGAGAAGTTACACAGCGAGACTTCTCTATGCCATGCTCGTCTACGGATCGCTACGCAGTGCAGCCGTATGGATACGGCGGGCGCAGCACGCGCGTGGCTCTGGGAGGGAGGAGCGGCCATATGTCCGACTATCCAGTCGTCGAGCCCCGGCTCCGATGCGTGCTGCCTTTCGAGGCGGTGCCGGCGGAGGTGCACCAGCTTCGGCGAAGGGCCGTGGTGCAGCTCAGTCAGTGGGGCACACCCGTGGCTGCCGACGAAGCGCAGTTGCTTGTCACGGAGCTGGCTACGAACGTCGTAAAGCATGTTGGTGAGCGAGCTTCAGCGACCCTGGTCCTTGAGTGGTGCGGCGAGCGGCTTCGCATTGAAGTGCACGACAAGAGCCGGGCGATGCCGACACCGAACCCGGAGGGCAGTGACGCCGAGTGTGGTCGTGGTCTCCATCTGGTGGCGGCACTGGCCGTGGAGTGGGGAGCGGTCCTGACCGCAGCGGGAAAGGCAGTCTGGTGTGAGATCCCGACCGGTGGCGGTCGTGCGTGCCGACGAATTGAGCGAGCAGCCGAGGCGCTTGAGCGCTACCAGACGGCCAGGAGTGGTGCCGGCCTCCCGAGCGGACGACGAGAGACCGGCCTTGACGAGGCAGCGGTTGAACTGATCGCGGACCTTCTCCACTGGAGCAACGCGCGCGGTCATGACCCGGACGATTTCCTGGACCTCGCGCAGATGTACTACGAGGCTGAAGCCGACGCTGCCTGAACTTTGACGATGCCCTGTCGGCGCCGACGCTACCGCGGACGTGGCAGGGCTTCCGCCGGCACGTCACTTAAGAGCCGCGCGCAGTATGGCGCCGGCATCGTTCACCGCGCCCTCTTCATGCAACTCCAGCGCAACGGCCATGACGTGCCGGTCCTCCTGATCTCGGCCATATACGTGGATCAGGTCGTCAGCCAGGTGATCTCGCTCTTGCTGTCTCAACTCCATCATGACCAGCGCGGTCTCTGACGGACTCAGCAGCTCCGTGGTGCCGTGCCGGAGAAGGATGAGAGCCGATTCTTCATTTCCGGTGCCGTCCAGCTCCCCCGCCTGTGCCGCCAGCTGCCGCGCCACGGCCCTTTCTTTCTCGCTCCGCTGCCGGTCCCCCCGCCGAGGGGGGACCGGCAGCGGAGTCCTTGAAGCTTTGGCCATGGCCAGACGTGCCCGTAGGCCGGCTTCGGTGGTCTCCATCTCCTGTACTGCCGCCCGCATAGCAGCGACCTCGCCCTTGAGTGCCCGCAGCTGGGCGGCGTCAGCCACGAGTTGGCGCTCGCGAGCTTCGCATGACGGGCAAGGTGTGCTGAGCTGCTGATTGAGTGAATCGATTCGCCTGCCCAGCCCCGCGCAGTTCTGGCAGCGCCCTCTCGTCTCGGCCTCGGCGAGGGCACGCAGGGTTTGCAGATCGTCAAGAGTGATGCCGACGATTCGGCCGCTGGCGGCGGCAGACACACAGGCTGCTTTGTGCAAGTCCTCAATGAAGACCGGACTGGGAACCCTGGGGTCGAGACTTGCGAAGCGTGACACAGAGGTCGGGTTGCTGTGCAGGCGTTCCGCGGCTTCTGTCAGCGTAAGCGGCCTATCTCCTGAACCTCCTGGTTCTTCCGTATTCAGTAGGCAGAACAAGGGCCGGAGAGCCAGTGCGAGTTCCCGCTTCCGTGGACGGCGGCCATCCTCGGGAAGTTCTTTGTCCAACCATCCGCGTGTTCGCGACCGGCCGTCTCCTGATGTCATGCGGTTCCGCCCCCAACGTCCTGAGCTGCGTGGATGTCCCGTGGAGTCAAGCCCTCAAAGTGGGTCTGACATTCGGCAATTGTGCCCGACATGCTCCGCTGCGACACCCGTGTTTCCTTGCCTTCTGCCGAGCGAACTTGCTATTTGCCGAGCAATGCACCCCGTGTACTTGCTTTACCTGAGCAAGCTGGAAGGGGCTGGACTTTCCTCCGCGTCATGGTGTGTGCTTTTGAATGAGCCGCTGAGGAGCGGGGGGAACGCGGAGTTTACGCAAGTGCTGTCTGTAGCAGTACTTGCACACTCCGAAACTGGCGAGGTGCCTGGGTGGCACCAGTTCGCGGAGGCTTTAGTGGAAGAAATCCCGTCGTATCAGGACAGGAAGTACGGGAGCATGGTGCGAGCTGCGCTGTGGCTGCTCGCTGAGGTCGAAGAGGGCAACATCTTCACCAAGGCGCAGCTGCGCGAGGCGTTCCCGGACGTAGCGCAGATCGACCGCAGGCTCCGTGACCTGAGGGATCACGGCTGGAAGATCGACACCAGCCGCGACGATCCCTCCCTGTTGCAGCAGGAACAGCGGTTCGTGACCAGGGGGGCGGACGTCTGGATCCCCGGCAGGTCGAAGACGCCGAAGCACAAGGCCAGTCTCACGGCTGCCCAGCGGGCCAAGGTTCTCCACGACGACAACTACCTCTGTCGGTCGTGTGGTGTCGGTGCCGGCGAGGCGTACGAGGACGGCGGCGGGATCGAGCTTGCCAAGCTCAACGTCTCCCGGCGTCGGATTCTTCACTCCAATGACGGTGATGCGGCGGAATTCCAGCTCGTCACTGAGTGCAAGAGGTGCGGGACCGGGGGAGGCCCTGACCGGGAGGTCGACCTGGGCGCTCTGCTGGAACTCGTGGAGGCGCTTTCGCCTCTGGAGCAGCGCCTCTTCGCCAAGTGGATCGACGCCGACCAGCGTTCGTTCAGCCCGATCGAGAAGGTCTGGGGGATTTACCGGACCCTCCCTCAGGAGTCGCGTGCCGAGGTGGCCCAGGCCATCAAGGACATCACCGGCTGACGGGTGACCGGCAGGACAAGAAGGACAGGACCGGCAACAGAAATGGACGGGAAGAGTCATGCTGCGGGAATTCCCGCCGCCGCCGCGCGCGGACGAGTTCAGTGAGCTGATCAAGAAGAGGCTGGAGGAGGTGAGGGCTGCCGGAGGCACCCGGGAGACCGTCACCGTCGACTGGAACGGGCAGCAGATCCACGTTGACGTCGTCGATCTGCCGTTGAGCGGTCTCTACCTCAACCCCGGTACCCACCGGATTCGCGCCCAGCGCACCCACAGGCCGGACCAGGATCGAAACCTGGACAAGGACCCCTTCGGTGAGGCCGGCCAGGAGTACCTGACCGGATTGCTCAAGGCCCGGCCTTCTAATCCGGACCTCAGGGACCCCGACTTCGACAAGCTGAAGGACGACCTGAACCAGTTCGGCCAGAACGACCCCGGCCTGGTTACTCACCACGGCGTGTTGGTGAACGGCAACACGCGCGCCGTCGCCCTGCGGGAGCTCGGCAAGCAGTCGATGCGTGTGGGTGTGCTTCCCCCCTCTTTCACGCAGGCCGATGTCGACGCTGTAGAACTGGCACTTCAGCTTCGCCAGGACCAGCGTCGCGACTACTCGTACATCAATCGGCTGCTCGCCATGGAGGAGCAGGCGGCGCTTGGCCGGACGCCTGAGCAGATCGCCAAGGAGTTCCGGATCCGGACCGCGACGTATCACCAGGAGCGGTGGATCCTCAGCGTGATCAAGGAGCTCAACGACCGCAGCGCGAGTGGCGGGGGCGTCGCGCTGAGGCTGGTCGACTGGGAGGGAGCGCAGGAGCGTCTGAAGGAACTCCAGCGCTTGTACGTGAAGTTGGAGAGTCTCGACCGGGACCAGGCCGAGATCCTTAAGGAGTGGCGTCTCGCCGCGATCCTGCTGGAATTCTCGAAGACGGATGTGCGTCACATCGATGAGGTGTTCCTGGAGGAGGGCTATCTCGGGAAGACGCTGCCGGAGGAACTCGCGAACAGCGGAACGGCTCGGCAGGCCGAATCCGTCTCCATCCCCGGCCTCGGCCTGGACGTGCCGGCGGCTCCCTCCGGCGTGTCTGCAGCACGCGCTCTGAACGACCGCCTCCTGCGTGCGGCGGCCACCGTCCGCAACACGACGGTGGGAATTTCCGACTCTGAGAAGGCCCAGGCTCAGGCGCTGCTTGACGAGGCGAAGAAGGCGTTTGACGAGGCGATCGACAGTCATACCCGTGACGGTCGGGTCCGCAAGCGCAAGCAACTCGCGCCGGCCAGGCTCGCGGACGCCTGCGCCAACATCGATCAGTGCGTCATCGAGCTGGTGCAGGCACGTACTTCGAACAGCCTGGATGAAGAGGCCTTCGACGAGGCGGTGCTCAAACTTCAGGCCAGTCTGCGCAAGCTCGCTCAGCAGGCGGGACGTGGGATGCCGAACCCTGGCGACGGCGTCTCCTGGCTCCTCGCCGCCGCCACCCTGGAGGGCTCCCGGTGACGGAAACGTCCCTGCACCTGGGGTTCGATGACACGCGTACTCGTGTGGTCCTCCGGACCACCGATCAGTACCGGCAGGACCTCGTTCAGCTGGCCGCTCGGTTCCGTACCGGCGGCCAGCTCGGCCCTCTTTCGGCCTCGGTGGCCCTGGACGAGCTCCTCGCGGACCTGACCGTCCTGGGGGGCTGGCCCCATCCCGTAGGCGTTGAGTGGGCGCCCGAGCTTCGGAATCTCGTGGCTGGCGTGGTTCGGGACGCCCGGCTGGTTGAGGAGCGGTTGGCTGGCTCAGGGGCCCCGGCGGAAGTCGCCGCCGACGACGTGCTGAGTCTGCTCGGAGACACCTGGCAGGCTGATCTCAACACGTTCCAACGGCGGGATATTGCCAAGCTGCTTTCACTGGGGCACGGGGCGAACTTCAGCGTGCCCGGAGCCGGGAAGACCCGAGTGGCGCTCGCTGTGTACGCTGCACAGCGCGCTCAGGGCGGCGCTAGTCGACTGCTGGTTGTCTGTCCTAAGTCGGCTTATGAGTCCTGGCGTTACGAGACCGCGGTCTGCTTCAGCTACCCACTGCGCACCCATGTGCTAGACGGCTCTCTGGACCAGTGGGCAGAGGTCCTCATTGTCAATTACGAGCGGCTGGACCGGTCGCTGCCGCTGCTCGCGAACTGGCTGAAGGCCGCCCCTTCGATGATCATCCTCGACGAGGCCCACCGGATGAAGCTCGGCGCCCGAGGTACGTATGGCGCCGCGTGCATGGCGCTGGGCCCGCTCGCGCAACGACGGCTGATCCTGACCGGAACGCCGGCCCCGAACGGTTCCAAGGACCTGGAGAACCTGATGGGCTTCGTCTGGCCTGGTCACGGGCAGCGCACGGTGACCAGGGCGGTCGCGGGAGGCAACCTTGCCCATGCGAGCGCGGTGCTCAGGCCGTTGTTCACCAGGACGACCAAGCAGGAGCTTGGTCTGCCGCCGATGAGATTGCGCATGCGGTACGTCGACATGCCGGATCTGCACGCCGAGATCTACAGCTCGCTGGTAGGAGGTATGAGCAGTGGCGCCGCCCGCGAAGATCTCAGTTCTCTCGGTAAGACGGCGCTGCGCCTCCTGATGGCCGCGACGAGCCCTGCTCTTCTCGTGGAAGGGGCCAGCCGCTACGAGCCGCTGGTCTACCAGTTGCCCCCGCTGGAGATTCCTGAGGGCACTTCGCTGTACTCGCTCATGCAGAGACTGCCTGACCATGAGCTGTCGCCCAAATACAAGGAAGCAGTGGCCATTGTTGCCGAGAACGCAGCGCAAGGCCGGAAGACGCTTGTCTGGACGACCTTTGTACGCAGCCTGACAACCGTGGCGCAAATGCTGGAGAAGTACAGCCCGGCGGTGGTGCACGGCGGCACACCGGACCGGGATGAGCAGCTACGGCGCTTCCGTGAGGACCCCAGCTGCATGGTCCTGATCTCCAACCCGGCGACTCTGGGGGAGGGCATCAGCCTGCATCACGTATGTCATGACGCCGTGTACGTGGACCGCGACTTCATGGCCGGCCGCTTTCTCCAAAGTCTTGATCGCATCCACCGTCTCGGTCTTGCCCCTGGCACGGACACGCGGGTCACGGTTCTCGCGGCCCGTAACACCATTGATGAAGTGGTCGAGGTACGGCTGGACCAGAAGCTGGAGTTCATGGGCCGGATCCTTGACGACCCCACGGTGCAGCAGCTTGCTGACCTGGAGGAAGAGCCGTCCGTGGCAGCCGGCCTAGCACCGAGCGATATGGAGGCCTTGTTGCGTCACATGGGCAGGAGCTAGAGCTGAGGTGGGTGACTCACCTCTGGCCGCACACCCGGACACGGGCGGCAGTGCGGAGTAATGGGAGACTCCAGTGTCGAGTGTCTAAGAGGCCGTAGGTGATCAGGGCGTCTGGGACACTTGAGATCGGTTTTGAGTCAATCCCGGAAGGAGCGCCATGCGCCCCAGCGGTCGCCAGCGTCCGCAGTTCACCCCGCCACTGACCTCTTTGGAGATCTGTGCCGGGGCCGGCGGGCAAGCCGTTGGGCTACACAATGCCGGGTTTGACCACTTGGCTCTCGTTGAGTGGGATCCGCATGCTGTTCGGACACTCGCGGCGAACGCGGGCGGCTGGCCCGGCTGGGATAAGTCGCGTACCGAAGCGCTCGAACCCACGGATGTGAGGGAATTCCTCGGATCCAAAATGCATAAAAGCTTGGGGCTTCAGGAGGGCCAGCTTGATCTCCTAGCCGGCGGCGTCCCATGCCCTCCATTTTCCCTGGCAGGCAAAAGGCTCGGAAAAGATGACGAGCGAGATCTTTTTCCGGACGCTTTGAGGATCATTAGAGACCTGATGCCCAAGGCTGTCATGATTGAGAATGTGCGCGGCATCTTGGAGCCTCCGGAGGTTTTCATTGACTATCGTCGAGATATCCTGAGCGAACTCCGTGGGCTCGGCTATGTAATCCCTGGAATTAGTAGTCATTGGTCGGCCAAGAAGCAAGATTTGGTCATGCGGAAAGTCTGGCGCAGGGTGGATGCAAGTAGGTTCGGCGTCCCGCAACTTCGTCCCCGAGCCATCCTGGTTGCGATCCATGAAGATTTTCTGAAGTTGGCCGATGTTGAATTTGTATGGCCGACTCGAATTCACGGGAAGCAGGCGACAGTGGTCGATGAGCTTGCTGAGAGCATGGAGTCGCGATGCCGGGAATTCTGGGATAAGAACCAGTATGGGATGCGGGCTAGGGCCGGTGAACGTACTGGAAAGCAGGTGTACCGGGATTGGCTACGGAAGGCCACTGAGGCGGCCGAAGCGGGGCGAGGTATCGCGCCGACACTGGTAGGCGGATCGAAGAAGCATGGTGGTGCTGACCTCGGGCCAACTAGAGCCAAGCGTGCTTGGGAAGCCTTGGGTGTTGATGCAATGGGTGTCGCGAACGATCCCGAAAAGTGTGACCCAGAGCGGGACATCTTTCGCCCTGCGGGCCCCATGCTGACGGTCGATCAAGCCGCCGCAATCCAGGGATTCCCGCCGGGCTGGAAATTCCAGGGGCTGAAAACAGCCCGGTATCGGCAAGTCGGAAATGCTTTCCCGCCCCCGGTGGCTGAAGCTGTCGGACGAGCAATTGCTGCCGTGCTGCGTCCGGAGCGGCGCGGTGAATTGCTCAAGGGGTACGAGATGGATGGAGAAGAGACGGAAGTTTGCGCTGCTGATTCAGAGCAGATGACGCTGCCTGTTTCAGGAAGGCTGTGATCCCGCATCTCGGCGCGCAATAACAGCCTCTGTGATCTTACTTACGCAGATGTCTGATGGCTCGTGCTCCCAGAAGCGGAGTACGAGCCATCCCGCTTCCCTGAGCCGTTGGTCCGTGTCGCGGTCGCGTTCCATGTTCCGAAGTACCTTCGCTGACCAGTATCCCGGGTTGGTCTTCGGCGGGACGTAGTGCTCGGGGCAGCCGTGCCAGTAGCAGCCGTCGATGAATACGGCCACCTTTGCCGGACGGAATACCATATCCGCTGTCCGACGCAAGTCCGGCAGCGGCCGGGCAGCGACCCGATAACGCAGTCCTCGTGCATGGACTAGCCGTCGGATCAGCCTCTCTGGGGCGGTATCGCGGCTGCGGATCGCTTGCATGTTCCGGCGGCGGGCTGCAGACGAAGCCCAGGAACCTTCTGGAGCTTCCCATACGGGGTCTTCGGACACACCGCAGAGGGTAGTCGGGTCCGCGGCTGAGGGGCACTGGCGTCGGCAGTTGGGCGGGGCAACCGATCCTGGGACCCGAGTCGAGCGATGACGTTGGTGTGCGGTTGAAGGCTTGGCTGTCCAGCCGTGAGTCTTCTGGTGCTGTTGGGCCGCCCGCTTCCTTGCAGTCTCGTGCCTCCGCGGGCCGCGTCAAGGGCGCTTCACTCCGCTGCGCTGCGTTCCGCGTCGGCTGCGCCGATGGGCCCTCCGGGCCACCCTTGACCCGGCCCGCTCCAGCACGGGGTAGAAGCGGGCGGGCGGCCCGGAAAGGCGGTGGGCCAGGTCGGTGGTGGTGAGGTTGGCTGCGCGGTGGGCCAGGGTTGGGGGCACGCCGGGTGGGTTGAGCGGCCAGTGGGTGGTGGGTGGGGTGGCGCGAACGACTTGTGGGGCACGGCGGGTCGGCTCGGCGGTTGGCCTCGTGGTGGGTGGGGTGCAGGGAAGGGGCTGGCTGCGGCAGTGGCTCCGTCAGCCCTGCGGCTCCGCCCCGTGACACTCCCCATACCCCCGCCCCGACCCACACCAACACGAAGCCCCCCGCTGCGGCGGCCAAGCCACCGCCCGCCCCCGCGCCGCCAACGTCGTCGCATACTGCGGCAGCAGCGTCGCGTCCTCCGGCGAGGCCAGCTCCGAGGCGGCGAAGGCCTCGTACGACGGCACTGTCCCCGTGACGATCCCCAGGTTCGGCGTTCCCGAAGCCGAGAGCTCCCGCAGGGACGCCTCTATCGTCTCCAGGTGCTCCTCATGCGAGGGGTACTCCGCCGCCAGCGAGGGATACGCGGCCACCAGCTCCGCCAGTTCCCCCGTCGTCCAGTGGAGGACCGCCACCGGGAACGGGCGGGACAGCGCCTCCCGGTACGCGCCCAGTTCCGCCCGCAGCCGTGAGATCTCCGCCTCCAGCTCCGCCGGATTGTCCGAGCCCAGGGACCAGACCCGCTTGGGGTCGTGGAGTTCGTCCAGGGAGATCGGCATGGAGTGGAGGGTGTCGGCCAGGGCGTCCCACTCGTCGTGGGCCAGACCCAGCATGCGGCGTACGCGGTGGCGGCCGAACAGCAACGGATGCGTCGAGTACGGGGGCTCCGCCACGTCCGTCAGGAGGAGGCGGGCGCCCTGCGTGAAGGTTTCCTGCGCCTGTTCCAGCTCGTCATGCGCCTCCAGGGACTCCGCGACGATCACCCATGGCGCAGGGTCTCGCGGGGCGGCTGCCCGGACGCCTTCGATGATCGCTCTCGCCTCGGCCTCGTGGCCGTACTCCCAGAGGTTCGACGCCTTGAGGGCGCGTACCAGGTGGGGGTCCTCCAGGGGGGTCGACGACGACAGCAGGCGGTCGTAGAGCGCGGTCGCGGCGGGGCGGTCGCCGGAGAGTTCCAGGTGGGCCGCGGCCTGGAGGAGCAGGGCCTCGGCGTCCTCGGGGTAGAGGCCGGCGGTTCGCTCCAGGCGTGCCGCTTCGGCGGTGTGGTCGACGTTTTCGGCAGGCGTGTCGGGGCGCATGGGGGACACCGTACTGGCTGGCGATGGCGGTGCGGAGAACAGAGGGGGGAAGAGGGGACAGATATTGCCTGGTCGAGGCGGGCGCCGACCTTGGTCACGTCCTCGCCAGGCACAGCAGCACCAGGAACGGCACCGGGATCAGAGTCGCCATCGCCAGCCACCTCCCCGGCCGGTCATCGGCTCGGCGGCGTGGGCCCAGTACGTCCACCGTCAGCAGCGCGAGCAGCAGGATCGCTGCCGTCACCGCCAGCAGGAACATCATCACCGGCGCGTGATCGAGCGTGTGGTAGTCGCAGTTCGACAGCTCCGGGGTGGGCGCGAAGGCGTCGCAGGGCGACGGAAGGTAGTCCGTCAGCAGCCAGTACGTCAGGTAGAGCGGGATGATCGCCGGCACCCCGAGGGCCAGGTTCGCCAGCGCGGGCGCCACCAGGCCGGGGCGGCGCCCGCGCTCGTCTTCCCTCGCCGCATCTACGGCCGGCTTCGTCGTCACTTGGCACACGACGTGCCGGGAGGCTTCTACGGTTGCGTCAGGCCCGGCCGGTCAGATCACCACCCCGTCGATCTGCAACGTCTGCACCGCCTTCGCCGCGAACGGCACCGCCACCGACTTTCCGCTCAGGAACGTGTTCGAGTACGACCGGTACTGGTCCCCGCCCGTCGTCACCGTGTTCCAGCGCGGGACCAATCCGCCCGAGCCGCCGGAAACCGTTGTGAAGCGGGACAGGTCGAAGGTCAGGGTCTGGGCCGAGGCCGAGGTGTTCACCGCGACGATCACCAGGCGGCGCGCCGACGCGTCGTAGGCCGCCGCCGCGTAGCTCACGCCCGTGTCCAGGATCCGCATGCCCGGGCGGATGTGGCGGCTGAACTGGGCCATGACGTAGTACTTCGTCTGGATGGTCGTCGGCTGGAGTGTGTTCGCGTCGTACGCGATCATCGCCCAGCCCGTCGACGGGTCCATGACCTGCCAGTAGCACCAGGCGGTCGGGTGCAGCCAGCGGAAGTCGTAGCAGAGGTTCTGCGCCAGGGTCAGACCCGTGCCGTCGCTGTCGCCGGTCTCCGAGTTCCAGAGCTTCTTGCCGGACGTCGTGACCACGTCCGTGTAGAGGAGGTCGCGGCGGCCGCCCGAGCCCTGGTAGCCGTGCACGTTGACCTGGCTGACCAGGGCCTTGGTGGAGGAACCGAAGGACGCCCACGTCGATCGCGCCGTGTCGTAGTTCGTCTCGTCCGACGCCGCGATACGTACGCCTGTCAAGCCCCGCTTGTCCAACTCGCTGCGCATGTACGGAAGTACGGCCGCCTGGACCGCCGGGTCCATGTGGCAGCCCTCCTGGGTGCCGGTGGCGGTCCACCAGGTGGAGGCCGGCTCGTTGAAGGGGTCGACCGTCGCGAAGTTCACGCCCCAGTTGTTCCTGGCGTACAGGGCCGTCGCCGCCAGGTGGGAGGCGTGCTGGCGGTAGTTCCAGGTCTGGAGGTTGTTGCCGCCGTTCGCCGCGCCGGACGGGTTGTGGTTGGAACACATCCACCACATGGGGGAGTTGGCGAAGAGTTCCGTGGTCGCGCCGCGCGACGTCGCCTTCTGCAGCATCGCGCGCTGGTTCGCGTCGGCGGTCCAGTCCCAGGCCGAGGAGGTGGGGTCCTCGTTGTTCCAGTCCTGCCAGAAGCCCTCGATCTGCTTGAAGCCGGGGATGTTCGCCGACTCGGCCATCGTCTCGTCGTTGACGGTGTTCCAGCTGCACGCGCCGAGGTTGTAGCGGGCGATGTTGAGGCCCAGGCCGGGGAGGGTGGTGCCGTTGTAGGTCACCGAGTTGGTGGTGAAGAAGAGGTCGGCGAAGTCGTTCCGGTTGCCGAAGACATTGGCCCACCAGGCCAGGGAGGTGCCCCAGCCCTCCCAGGTGCCGTACGACGTGCCGGGGTTGACGGCGATGGTCGCGTCCGCGCGTGCGGTGCCCGTCGCCAGGGCGCCGCCGACGAGGGCGCCGCCTGTCGCCGCCAGCAGAGTTCTGCGTCGGATCATGACTTCTCCGCTTCGTTCAACGGCCGGTCGTCGTCGAACCGGCGTCGTGGCCTGTCCCGCTCATGCCGACAGGAAGCATCGGGTGTGGCGCATGAGGTTGTCGAGGGTTCCGACAGCCCTTTCTCAAACCTGTGGAGGAAGTGTTCGGGGTACCGGACGCGCAGGGGTCTGGAGACCTCGCGGGGCGGCGCCTATCGTGCGGGCGGCCCGGTTGAGGAGGCTCACTGATGGTGCGGGTTCGCGTCGTGCGGCACAGCGGACTTCGGCGGCGCGCCCTGGGGCGACGGGTGCTGTGGGGCGGCGGGGAGGTGCTCGTCACCGTAGGGGTGGTGCTTCTGCTGCTGGTCGTTCACCAGGTGTGGTGGACCAACCGGGAGGCCAGGGCAGGCGCCGAGCGGGAGGTCAGGGCACTGGAGCGGACCTGGGACGGTGAGGGCGACGGGGGTGGCGGGGGCGGCGACTCCCGTACGGCCGTACCGGCGGCCACGACCCCGCCCGCGGCCATCGGCTCGCCCGACCAGTCCGCCGGCTCCTCCGAGCGGTCCGCCGGCCGCCCACGCCGGTCCGCCGCCCCCGCACCGGAACCCGACTGGTCCCAGGCCTACGCCATCCTGACCATCCCCCGCCTCCACCTCCGCGTCCCCGTCGCCGAGGGCGTCAGCAAGAGCGGTGTCCTCAACAAGGGCTACGTCGGCCACTACCCCGGCACCCAACAGCCGGGCCAGGCAGGCAACTTCGCCCTCGCCGGGCACCGCAACACCCACGGCGAGCCCTTCCGGTACATCAACCGGCTCGCGCCCGAGGACACCGTTCGGGTCGAGACGCGGAGCGCGACGTACACGTACGCCGTCGACAAGACCCTGCCGCAGACCACCGCGCGGGACGGGACCGTCATCCGGCCCGTCCCGCGCTCCACCGTCAGGCCGGGCCACGGCTACACCGAGCCCGGCTACTACCTCACCCTCACCACCTGCACCCCGGAGTACACGTCGAAGTACCGGCTGGTGGTGTGGGCCAAGCTCGTCTCCATGCGGCCCCGTCAGGCCCCTGGGCAGGACGCCCTTCCCCGTCGAACCCGTACTTCGAACCAGCACGGTGATCCTGTATAACGAACATCAGGACGAGCGCCGCGACACAACAGGTACGGAGGGAGGGGGCAGCCGATGATCCGCAGTTGGGCCAGTCTGCGTCCCGCCGCCGTGCTGGTGCTCCTCTTCCTGGAGATCGCGCTGCTCGACACGGGCAGCCTCTCCGCGACCGTCGCGCTGGCCGCGACCGCCGCCGCCGGTTCCGCGTTCGCCGTCTGCTCGCTCCTCGCCTCGCGCGCCGCGCCCGCCGTGGCGCCGACCCGGGTGCGTACGGCCATCCGTGACCGGGCCCGCCGTACGGCCTTCCTGCCGCAACGCGACCCCGACGCCTCGGGCCGGCCACGGCCCAGGGCGCCCGGGCACGCCCTCCCGGCGACCGTCGCGTAGGGCACGCACACACCGAACAGCTGAGAAGTGTGACCCCGCGCGGGTCGTCATGCCGCCATGCCGTTTCCCGGCATCTCTCCATCCGGCACGACGAGACCCCTGGAGGGCTCACCCATGTCTGTTTTCGCCGACCTTGTTCAGCGGCTGGCCGATCTGCTCGACCCGCTGTTCGGCGCCGGTGCGGCCGCCGCCGCGATCATCCTGTTCACCGCGCTCGTACGACTGCTCGTCCATCCGCTGTCCCGGGCCGCCGCGCGCGGGCAGAAGGCGCGGGCCGAGTTGCAGCCCAAGATCGCCGAGCTGCGGAAGAAGCACGCCAAGAGCCCCGAGAGGCTCCAGCGGGCAGTGATGGAGCTGCATGCCGAGGAGAAGGTGTCGCCGCTGGCGGGATGCCTGCCCGGACTGTTCCAGCTGCCCGCCTTCTTCGTCCTCTACCACCTGTTCTCGAACACGACGATCGGCGGCAAGGCCAACGAACTGCTCTCGCACCAGCTGTTCGCCGCGCCTCTGGGCGACCGGTGGGCCGACGCGCTCGGCGACGGAGGGGCGTTCGGCGGCGCGGGGCTGGTCTACCTCGCCCTGTTCGTGGTCGTCGCCTGCGTCGCCGCGTTCAACTTCCGCCGTACGAAGCGGATGATGGCCGCGAATCCGGCGGTGCCGGTCGCCGACGGTCAGCCGTTGGCGGGTATGGGCGCCGTCACCAAGGTCATGCCGTTCATGTCCTTCTTCACCCTCTTCACCGTGGCGGTGGTGCCGCTGGCCGCCGCGCTGTACGTGGTGACCAGCACGACCTGGAGCGCGGTGGAGCGGGCCGCGCTGTACCGGTAGCCCGGGGGCCTACGGTCCAGTACGTGAACCAGGTATTGCGGACTGGCCGTGGACCTTGGAGGATCGACCAGTCCTCCGATGGCTGCACCCGTCGGCGGGCGCCCGCGATCGAGGGAGATTGTGATCATGAAGCTGCTGCGAGTCGGTACGGCGGGAGCGGAGACGCCTGCGCTGCTGGACGCCGAGGGTGTTCTGCGGGACCTCTCCGGAGTCGTGCCGGACATCGACGGAGCGCTGCTCGCCGACGACACGGCGCTCGGTCGGATCCGCGCCGCCGCGGACGCCGGTGAGCTGCCCGAGCTCGACGCGGCCGGGCTGCGGATCGGGCCGCCGCTCGGGCGCATCGGCAAGATCGTGTGCATCGGGCTGAACTACCACGACCACGCCCGCGAGACCGGCGCCGAGCCGCCCGCCGAGCCGGTCATCTTCTTCAAGGCCGCGGACACGGTCGTGGGCCCGAACGACACCGTGCTGGTCCCCCGCCGGTCGGCGAAGACCGACTGGGAGGTCGAGCTCGCGGTCGTCATCGGACGTACGGCCCGGTATCTGGAGTCGGCCGAGGAGGCGCTCGCGCATGTCGCCGGGTACGCGGTGGCGCACGACGTGTCCGAGCGGGAGTTCCAGATCGAGCGGGGCGGGACCTGGGACAAGGGCAAGAACTGCGAGACGTTCAACCCCCTGGGGCCGTGGCTGGTGACCTCGGACGAGGTGCCGGATCCGCAGAACCTGTCGCTGAAGCTGTGGGTCAACGGGGAGCTGAAGCAGGACGGGACCACGGCGGAGCAGATCTTTCCGGTGGCGGAGGTCGTGCGGTACGTCAGCCAGTTCATGACGCTGTACCCCGGGGACGTCATCAACACGGGGACGCCGGCGGGGGTGGCGCTGGGGCAGCCTGAGCCGAAGCCGTTCCTGCGTGCCGGGGATGTGGTGGAGCTGGAGATCGAGGGGCTCGGCCGTCAGCGGCAGGATTTCAAGGATGCCTGAGGGGCGGGGAGCTGCGGTGGGTTGGCGGCCGCGGCTTCGTCGTGGCTTGTCGCGCAGTTCCCCGCACCCCTGAAGACCAAAGACAAAAGACAAAGAACCAAGGACAAAAGACAAGGGCGTTGCCCTTACCCCTTCTCCAGGAACTCCTCCACCGCCTCCACCACCATCCGGTGGTCCTCCAGCTGCGGCAGACCGCTCACCGTCACCGACCCGATCACGCCGACGCCCTCGACGTTGATCGGGAAGGAGCCGCCGTGAGCCGCGTAGGTGTCGGGGTCCAGGCGGGAGGAGTCCTCGAACGTCGTGCCCTTGGCGCGGAAGCGGGCGCCGACGACGTAGGACGAGGTGCCGTAGCGCTCCACGACCCGGCGCTTGCGGGCGATCCAGGCGTCGTTGTCGGGGGTGGAACCGGGCAGGGCGGCGTGGAAGAGCTGCTGGCCGGACCGGTGGATGTCGATGGCGACCGGGGCCTGGCGTTCGCGGGCCAGCTCGACCAGCAGGGAGCCCAGGGCCCAGGCGTCGTCGTAGGTGAACTGGCGGAAGACCAGGCGGCGTTCCTGCGCCTCCAGCTCCTCCAGGGGCGGGGTGAGCTCGGGGTGAAACTTCGGGGTGATCTCCGGGTTGTGCGTCTTGCCCGGCTTGCTCGTCTTGTGCGTCGTCACAGGGTCACCGCCACTCCGTCGTGTGCCGAACGGCGCGCCGCCTCCAGTACGTCGAGCGCGGCGGCCGCCTCCAGGGCGGGCACCGGGTTGGGGCCGCCGTCCAGCAGTGCCTTGGCCACGGCCGCATAGTAGGCGGAGTAGTCGCCGGGGAGGGTGGGTTCCACGCGGCCGCCGCCCGTCAGGGGGGACTCGCCGGAGCCCACTCGGCCCCACATCGACTCGGGTTCCGTGCCCCAGTCCGTACCCGCGCCGGGCCGCTGCCCCTCCCGCAGGGCCGCCTCCTGCGGGTCCAGCCCGTACTTCACATAGCCCGCCTTCGAGCCCAGCACCCGGAACCGCGGGCCGAGTTGGGCGGTCGTGGCGGAGGCGTACAGGTGGGAGCGGACGCCGTTCGCGTGCGTGAGCGCGATGAACGTGTCGTCGTCCGTCTCCGCGCCGTCCCGGCGGATGGCCGCCTCGGCGTACACCTGGGTGACCGGGCCGAAGAGGACCAGTGCCTGGTCGACGACATGGCTGCCGAGGTCGTACAGCAGACCTCCGATCTCTGCCGGGTCGCCGGACTCCCGCCAGCCGCCCTTGAGTTGCGGCCGCCAGCGTTCGAAGCGGGACTCGAAGCGCCATACGTCGCCCAGCGCGCCCTCGGCCAAGAGGTGACGGAGGGTCAGGAAGCCGTTGTCCCAACGGCGGTTCTGGAAGACGGACAGGAGCAGGCCGCTCTCCTCGGCGAGTGCCGCCAGTTCGCGTGCCTCGGCCGCCGTGCCGGCGATCGGCTTGTCCACGACGACCGGGAGGCCCGCCTTCAGGGCGGCGGTCGCGAGCGGGGCGTGCGTCTTGTTGGGGGACGCGATGACGACCAGGTCGAGGTCGGCGGCGCGGGCGAGCAGTTCGTCGGGCGTGGCGACGACGCTCACGCCCGGGTGCTCAGCGGTGGCCTGCTTCTGCCGCTCGGGGTTCGACGTGACCACCGTGTCCAGGGCGAGCCCCTCGGTGGTGGTGATCAGCGGGGCGTGGAAGACGGAGCCGGCGAGGCCATAGCCGACCAGGCCGACGCGGAGGGGAGTAGCACTCATGCAGCCCACTTTCGCAACGCTGTTGCCAAAGTGCAAGCGGCAGGGACAATGGACGGCGTGAACAGGACGACGGGCGGTGTGGGCGACGGGGCGGCCGCCACCACGAGGGGCGGCGCGGACGGCTTGGGCGTGGACGGCTTCGGCGCGGTCGGCGACGCCGGCGTGGTGGTTGGAGCGGAGGGCGGCGCGGTCGGCAGTGGCGCGGTCGGCTCCGCCGCGCGGCGGAGCGGCAGTTCGATGCGGCTGGGTGCCCTGCGCAGTCACAACACCGCGCTCGTGCTCGACCTGCTGCGCACGGCCGGTCCCGAAGGCATCAGCCGGCTCGAACTGGCCGAGCGCACCGGCCTCACCCCGCAGGCGGTCAGCAAGATCACCGCCCGGCTGCGGGAGGACGGCCTCGCGGCGGAGGCGGGGCGCCGGGCGTCCACGGGGGGCAAGCCGCGTACGGTGCTGCGGCTGGTGCCGGAGGCCGGGCATGCCGTGGGCGTGCATGTGGACCGGGACGAGCTGACCGCCGTGCTCTGCGATCTGACGGGGGCCGTGGTCGCGCGGCACAGGACCCCCCTGGACCTGGGTGCCGGTGCCGAGACGGTCGTCGAGCGGGTCGTGCGCGAGGCGGGGGAGCTGGCGGCCGGGGCCGGCCGGCCGGGTGCCGTGCTCGGTGTCGGCGTCGCGCTGCCCGGCCCCCTCGACCACCGGCGCGGTGTGCTGCACCGGGTCACGGGGTTCCCGGAGTGGAACGGCTTCCCGCTGCGGGACGTGCTGGCACGGCGCCTCTCGCTGCCGGTCGTCGTCGACAAGGACACCAACGCCGCCGCCCTCGGGCTCGCGGTGGGGGGACAGACCGCGTCCGTCGGGTCCTTCGCGTATCTGCACTTCGGCGCGGGAGTCGGCGGGGGGCTCGTGCTCGGGGGAGCGGTGCACCGGGGGGCTCGTACGGGTGCCGGGGAGTTCGGGCACCAGGTCGTCCAGCTGGACGGCCCGCCCTGTGAGTGCGGCAACCGCGGCTGCGTCGAGGCGCTGTGCCTGGCCGCCGTGGCGCGCGGCGACGTGGCGGAGGCGGCCCGTGTGCTCGGCACGGCGGTCGGCAACCTGGTCGCGCTGCTCGACGTCGACCTCGTGCTGCTGGGCGGCCGCACGGTCGCCGCCGCCCCGGAGACCTTCGTACGCGGCGTCGCCGCCGTCCTCGACGAACGCGCCCGGCGCGCGGGCGAGGAGGCGGTGCCGGTGCGGGTCGCCTCCGGCGGGGGAGGCGGGCAGGACAGCGGGGGCCGGGAACGCGGCGGGGGTGACGAAGGCGGTGAAAGCGGTGAAGGCGGCGGAGGCGGCGGAAGCGGGGAGCACGGCGTGGCCGAGGGGGCGGCCCAGCTGCTGCTGGCGCCGCTGTTCGGGCGGGCCGAGGGGTGACGGTCCGCGTGCGCTGATCGACGTCCGCGTGCGCTGATCGAGCGGACTTTCGACGTCGTACGGAATGGCACCGCCCGAGGCCCGCTCGCACCCGGCATGGTCATGTGTTCATGCGACTACTGCACTCACCCGCTTCCCTCTGCCTCGCAGCAGCCGCCCTTCTCGCCGCTGCGCCCCCGGTGCGCGCGGAACCTCCCGTCGCGCTGCCCAGCTGCGTCACCGACGACGGGGCCTTCCCCCTCACCACCCGCCTCCACGGCGGCCCCGACTCCTATACGGCCGGCGGCGGATTCGGCACCTGGTACCTGGACCTCACCAACACCACCCGCCGGACCTGCACCGGCATCCACCCCGTCGTCGTCCTCGTCGACGGCAAACGCGCCCTCAAGCCGTCCCAGCCCCGCCTGGAGTTCTACCGGACCCCGAAGGGAAGCCCGGACAGCCCGGACGAACGGGACCACCAGGACAGTCACTCCGGCCAGACCGGTCGGACCGGCCCGGATGACGCCCGCCCCCTCCCCGTCCGCTTCGAGACCACCGACGAGGACGAACTCGTAGGCGCCTTCGACGGCTTCCCCGGCTTCACCGTCGGCCCGCGCAAGACCGTCACCGTGAAGGTCCGGCTCGCGGTCACCTCGGACGCCGTGCCGAACGAGGTCACCGCCAACGCGGCCGTCGTACAGCGCCACGACGGCGACGGCGACTGGGTCGGCCAGTCCAACGACTACCGCTTCACCATCGACGCCGACCCGACCGATGCCGCCGATGCCGCCGACGGGACCGCCACGACCGACCCGTCCGGCCCGACCACCCCGGCCGACCGGGAATCCCCGGCCGACGCGGCCGCCTCCGCCGCCCCGGACCCCTCGACGAGCCCCCGCCCCGGTGCCGCCGGGAACGAGCTCTCCCTCGCCGACGAACTCGCCCGCACCGGCCTCACCTCGACCCCCGGCGCCACCCTCGCCGCCACCACGGCCTTCGTCCTCGCCGGCGCCGCGCTGCTGCTCGCCCGGAGGCGCCGCTGAGACCGCTTTCCCCCTCCGCCCTCCCCTCCGCCCTCCCCTCTGCGACGATCCCTGCGTGGACCACCCGAACGACCAGGCGCCCGGCGCCGTCGGCAAGACCACCGCGCTGCGGGCGGTCGCCGGGTTCCTCTCGACGGCGACCGCGACGGGTACGCCGGCCACGGCCACACCGGCTCCGGGTGGTCACGGCGGGTCCTCGGCCGAGGAACGGGGCATGTGTTCCGCCGCACCGGGTCCAACAACTGGTACTGCGTGATCGACGGGGTCAGGATCAGCCACTCCTGATTACGCTGGGGGGCGTCGGTACGCCGTGGTTCCGGCGCCCCCGCCCATCCCCGTACGCAGGCCAGGAGCACAGCAACATGGCAGACCGCAAGCCCATCGAGTCTTGGCTCACCGACATGGACGGTGTGCTCATCCACGAGGGCGTTCCGATCCCCGGCGCCGACGCCTTCATCAAGAAGCTGCGTGAATCCGGCAAGCCCTTCCTCGTCCTCACCAACAACTCGATGTACACCCCGCGCGACCTGCACGCCCGGCTGAACCGCATGGGCCTGGAGGTGCCGATCGAGAACATCTGGACCTCGGCGCTGGCCACCGCCAAGTTCCTCGACGACCAGCGGCCCGGCGGCTCGGCGTACGTCATCGGCGAGGCGGGCATGACCACCGCGCTGCACGACATCGGCTACATCCTCACCGACCACGAGCCGGACTACGTCGTCCTCGGCGAGACCCGCACCTACTCCTTCGAGGCCATGACCAAGGCGGTCCGGCTCATCAACAACGGCGCCCGCTTCATCTGCACCAACCCCGACGAGACGGGTCCGTCGACCGAGGGCCCGCTGCCCGCCACCGGAGCCGTCGCCGCGCTGATCACCAAGGCGACGGGCAAGCAGCCGTACTTCGCGGGCAAGCCGAACCCCCTGATGATGCGGACGGGCCTGAACGCCATCGGCGCGCACTCCGAGACCAGCGCCATGATCGGCGACCGGATGGACACCGACGTGCTGGCCGGCATCGAGGCCGGTATGCAGACGTTCCTGGTGCTCACCGGGCTGACCCTGCCCCCGCAGGTGGAGAACTTCCCGTACCGGCCGTCCCAGATCGTGGACTCGATCGCGGACCTCGTCGACCGGATCTGAAACCCCCTGCGGCCGCGAACCTACCCGTACGGAGCAGTGCGGGCCCCGCTGAGGATGCGGGGCCCGTGTTCCGGGGGGAGTCTCCAGGTATCTGGAGGTTCACGATGGGATCACTGCGCGTCACCCTCTGTGCCATCGCCGCGCTGGGCACGGTCGCCGTCACCCCGGCGGCGTACGCGGCGGACGGGGCGGACGGGGGTGTCTCGGTCAGCCCGTCCTCACCCCGCCCAGGTGGCGATGTCGCGCTGCTGGTGAGCGGATGCCGGGAGAAGACCGCGCTGGCCGTCTCCGCGGCGTTCGCCGCCGACGTACGCCTCACCGTCGGCGCCGACGGCACCCTCGTCGGGCAGAGCCGCATCCGCTCCACGCTCACGGCGGGCACGTACGACGTGAAGGTCGCCTGCGGGGACGCGTCCCGCACGGGGGCCGTCACCGTCGTACGGAAGGAGACGCGGCCGTCGGCACACCCGTCCCCCGTGGCCCCGGTCGAGGCCGGCGGTGGTGGCACCGCCCACCTCGCCGTCGTGGACGCCCGCGAGGCCGGTCCCGGCACGGCGCACACCGTGACGGGGCTGGTCCTCGCGGGCGTCGCCGCGACCGCCGTGGCCCTGCGCAGTGGCCGCCGCAGCCGCGAGCAGCGCGGACCGCACTGACCATGTCCGACCACGAACGCCCCGCCTACGGCGGCCGCCTCCTGATGGGCGCGGCCTGGACCGTACTGCTGCTCGGGCTGTGGCTGTGGGGGCGGGAGGTCACCGACGTACGGCAGGGCATATCCGCGCCGGTGTCGGGCGACGTCGCGGCAGTCGGACGGCCGCCCCGCGTGGACCTGCCGCCCGCCGCACGGCCGTTGGGGGACGCGCTGCCCCAGCGCCTCGACATCCCGGGCCTCCGGGTGCAGGCACCCGTGATCGCCCGGGGCCTCGACACCCACGGCGCGATCGATCCCCCGCCCCACGCCCAGGCCGGCTTCGTCGGCTGGTACGCGGCCGGCGTGAAGCCGGGAGCCGCCGGGGCCGCGCTGCTGGTAGGGCACGTCGACACCGAGACCCGCCCGGCCGTCTTCTACAAGATCAGCGCCCTCGAACCGGGCGCCACGGTGCGAGTCCTCCGCGACGACGGCAAGCTCGCCGAGTTCACCGTGGAGGACGTCCAGGTCGTCACCCGCGACCGCTTCGACGCCCACCAGGCCTACGGCGCCCACCGCTCGGGACGGGCCGAACTGCGCCTGATCACCTGCGGCGGCACCTTCGACCGGGCGACCCGCAGCTATACGGCGAACGTGATCGTCTCGGCGTATCTGACGGGAACAGGACTGTGACGGTCCGGGCGGCACCTGGCCCGGTCGACGGCCCGCTCCCCCCGAAGCCGCCGACCGGGCCGGTCCTCGACCGCGCGCGCACGGGTTGCGGGAGTAACCCGGCGACCGGCGCGGGAGGCCTTGTGGTTGACCAGAGTGGGGATGGTCCGACCGGGGGCTGGGGTCGTCCGGAAACGACTCTGGATCGGATGGCGGCCGCGGCCCAGAGAAAGTTCGACGGCGTACTACGCGCGCCCCTCGCCGTCCCCGCGTTCCGACTCCCGCCGCAGTTCGGCATCGTCCGCGACCCCGTCGATGACCTCGCCCGCGACCCGGTCCAGCGGCAGCCGACGGCGGCGCGCGTACTGCCGCAACGCCACGAACGCGTCGTCGGTGGCCGTGTTCCAGCGCTCGGCGAGCATGCCCTTGGCCTGCTCGATCCGGACCCTGCTGGACAGGGCCTGTTGCAACTGACCGGCGAGGGTGCGGCATTGGACGTACGTCGTGTGGTTCCGCAGTCCGAGGGCCGCGCAGTCGGCGATGAGCTGGGCCAGCCGCAGCGTCGTGCCGTCGTCGGCCGAGGAGCCGTCGGGCAGGGCGCGGACGAAGACGTTGAGGGCGCCGAGCGGCTGCTGGTGGCGGCGCAGCGGGACCGCGAACGTGGCCGCGATGCCGTGTCCGAGCGCCCGCTCGGTGAACTCGGGCCGGCGGGCGGCCGCGCGGGCCACCCGTATCGAGACCGGCGGCACCGGGCGGCCGGAGCTGTAGCTGTCCAGACACGGCCCGCCCTCGCGCTGGGCCTCCAGCAGCTCCCGCGCGATCTCCGGGTGCGCGCTGCCCGCCGTCAGCGACACCGTCCGGTCCTCGTCGATCAGCATGAACCCGGCGGCCTGTGCGGGCAGCAACCGCACACAGTGGTCGGCGACGCCCGCTAAGTAGTGCGCGGCCTCGAACCCGTCCGTGAGGGTGTCCGCCGACTCGACCAACGCCTCCGCCAGCCGGATCTCCCGGGTGGACTGGTGCATGACCGCACACTCCCCTTCCCCTGTCGCCCTGCTCCCCTGTGCCGCTCCTCAAAGCCGTCATAGTGGCTGTAACAGCTCCCCGACAAGGCTCGGCGAACTCGTGTGCCCCACGACACGTATGTCAGGATTGAGCCTCGGAACAGTGCACCCGAGGGGGAGCTGGATGTACCTGAAGAGGGGGGCCTGGAGGGGGGCTCGCGCGCGGACGTCCGCGATGGTGCTGGGGGCGGCACTGCTGATCGCGGGCTGTTCCTCCGGGGACGGCGAGGAGCCGGAGGACAACGCCGGCGCCGGGATCAGCCAACAGCCCAAGGAGACCGACCCGTTCTGGGTGAACCCGGACGGGAACGCCGCGCAGCAGGTGGCGGCCTACGAGAAGGCCGACAAGAAGGAGGACGCCGAGGAGATCCGCAAGATAGCGCAGCAGCCGACGGGCGAGTGGATCGGCCCGGAGAACCCGGAGCAGGAGGCCCGTGGCT
The DNA here is from genome assembly GCF_041261225.1 of Streptomyces sp. V4I8. Taxonomy (GTDB): domain Bacteria; phylum Actinomycetota; class Actinomycetes; order Streptomycetales; family Streptomycetaceae; genus Streptomyces. The sequence goes on along the minus strand of NZ_JBGCCN010000001.1, from coordinate 3,995,482 downwards.
ACACGGAGGCCGCCGACAAGGCAGGCCGTACGGCCCTGCTGGTCCTCTACAACATCCCGCACCGCGACTGCGGCCAGTACTCCCAGGGCGGTGCCGCCGACGGCGACGCCTACCGGGCCTGGATCGACGGCGTGGCCAAGGGAATCGAGGACCGGTCCACGACGGTGATCCTGGAGCCGGACGCGGTGCTGCACCTGGTGGACGGCTGCACCCCGGACGAGTTCCACGAGGAGCGCTACGACCTCCTCAAGGGCGCCATCGCCAAGCTCAAGTCCCTGAAGAACACCAACGTCTACCTGGACGCGGGCAACGCGGGCTGGGGTCATCCCGACCAGATCTTCGAGCCCCTGAAGTGGGCGGGCATCGACCAGGCCGACGGCTTCGCCGTCAACGTCTCCAACTTCTACACGACCAAGGACTCGGTCGCGTACGGCAAGCAGCTCTCCACCAAGGTGGGCGACAAGCCGTTCGTCATCGACACCAGCCGCAACGGCAACGGCCCGTACACCGAGGGCAACCCGGACGAGCGCTGGTGCAACCCGCCGGGCCGCGCGCTCGGCGAAACCCCGACGATTAAGACGTCGGACCCGCTCGTCGACGCATACGTCTGGGTCAAACGCCCCGGCGAGTCGGACGGCGAGTGCAAGGGCGGCCCGAAGGCGGGCGAGTGGTGGGCGGAGTACGCCTTGAAACTTGCGAAGGCGACAACCCCCTAGGGGCGCGGGGCTGTGACATATGCGGCTCCGCCGCGTGTGCGCGACAAGCCACAACGCTCCCGCACCGAAGAACAAGGTGCGGGAGCGTTGCTGCATCTACGGCACTCTCACCCACTGCGCCTTCGACGGCGTCCCCTGGTCATCCGTCACGAACAGCATGTACCACCCCGACGGAACCAGGTTCCGGTTGGTCGGCACGGTCACCGTCACCTTGTCGCCGGACTTCTTGAACTCCAGCGCCACCGACCGCTGATCCACGTCCGTGACATGCGTGGACGCGCTCGGCCGCATCAGCCGCACGTTCTCGATCGACGAGGCGTGCCGCGAGGTGAACGTGCCCGTCCCACCGCGCTTGATGGTCTGCGGACCCCCGGACAGCGACGGCTGAGCGTCCCGGTACAGATACGGCGGCGTGTAGATCTCGATCCGCTGCTCGAACTTGCCCGGCTTCGTGTTGGCCTTGTCGGCGTACAGCGAGTCCGACCCGAAGAACATCACGCGCCCGTCGGGCAGCAGGATCGACCCCGAGTGGTAGTTACGGCCCACCAGCGGATCGGCGACCCGGTCGAGCTCGTCCGCGCCCGGCCGGTAGAGGTGCGCCTGGAGGATGTTGGAGTCGCCGCGACCCCGGTAGTCCTCCGAACCGCCCGACACCAGCACACTGTCGTCCGGCAGCACCGACGCCTGCGGATACCGCGTGCCCTTCTCCAGCGACGGCCCGTCCACGAACTTCGGGTCGTCGTCCTTCAGGTCGATGAGCCGCGTCTTCTCGCTGGACTCCTTGGACTCGCCGACGCCGCCGCCACCGATCACCATGTACTTCTCGTCCTGCGCCGGCGGCAGCAGCACCGTGCCCGAGGTCTCCATCAGCTTGGCGTCGCTCAGCCCGGGCAGCTTGCTGAACTTGTTGGTGTCCACGTCCCAGATGCCGGGGTCGCGGCCCACGTCGTCAGGGCCGTAACCCGCGTTGGAACCCGAGTAGAAGATCTTGCCGTTCTCCAGCGGGAACAGCGCCGGGTACGTCGGGAACTGCCGCACCTTCGTCAGGTACGTCCACTTCTTGGTCTTCGGGTCGTAGACCTCGTTCTTGCCCGGCACCAGCTGGCCGATGTCGTCGAGGCCGGAGACGCTGAGGATCTTGCCGTCGCTCAGGGTGGTGAGCGTCGGGTACCAGCGGGCCTCGTGCATCGGGTCGACCTTGATGTACTTCTCGGCGACCGGGTCGAACTCATAGGCGTCCCGGATGCCCTGGAAGTCCTTCTTGTCCAGGGCGAGCTTCTGCGCGATGCCGTACGTGTTACGCGCGTCGGCACCGGACAGCCCCTGGATCCGGTAGTTGTCCTGGGTGCCGGTCTCGTGCTTTGCGCCCTTCTTCTGCGCCTCGACATAGATCCGGCCGAGACCGGGGTCGTTGCGCAGGAACTTGCCGGTCGCCTTGTCGAAGACCTTCTTCGCGCGCGGCACCAGCACCGGGTCCTTGGAGACGAAGGTCTTGCCGTTCTCCTTGCCGGTGAACTTGGTGCCCGCGGGTAGCGTGATCGGCTCGTCCGGGTTCTCGTTGTGGACGATCATCAGGCCGCCGGCCTTGGTGACGTCACCCTTGAGCTTCTCGTACCGTTTCGTCCCGCCCGCGATCAGCAGGTTGCCGTTGGACAGCTGGGTGTGGCCCGTGCAGAACAGGTCGTTCGGCGTCGGCACCTTCTTGATCGTGCCCTTGACCGGGTCCCAGATGCGGGTGTCGTACTTCTTCGCGTCGAAGTTGTCCTGATTGTTGCCCGAGCCCGCGATCAGCAGCACCTTGCCGGTGTGCAGGAGTGCCGCGTGAATCGTGTTCTGGCGGTACTCCTCCGGGAAATCGACGATCTCCCACTTGCCGTTCTCGGCTTTGTACTCGGGCCTGTTGATTTGGTACTGGTGGTATTTCTCGGTGCCGACGCGATAGAGCCACGGCCCGTTCATTCCGGCCAGCGCGAGTACCACCGCCGTACCTATCGCGAGTCGACGGGCGCGGCGGCGGCCTGCACGGTCGTTCATTCCTTACGTCCCCCAAGTCCACCAAGGGCGATCTGCATCGTCTGATCGTTACCACTACTGCCCGACGCGGCCCAACTCGGCTTGTTCTGCGGCGCGTGCGGGGCATGCGCCGCGTGCGGGGCGTGGGACGCGTGCTGCGCGGGCAGCGGTTGCGGCTGTGGCTCCGACTGGTACGGCGTGTGCTGCGCCGGGGCGGGCTGGGCCGGCACGGTCGCGGCGGGCTTCTTCTTGTCCTGGCGCAGCATGTAGCGCCAGGCGAAGATCGGCGTCGCCGTGATCAGCATGGCGAACGTCGCCCAGATGATCATCGCGGGGTGCGAGTGACCGTACACGAAACCGGCGGTGATCGACGCGCCGAAGATCGCGATGAAGTACCAGTGGTAGCGGAAGGTCCCGAACCACCGGTCGGGGCTCGCGGAGTCGCCCTTGGGGGTGACCACGAACTTGCTCTTCTTGCGCAGCACCGAGTCGACCAGCGCCTTCGCGTACAGCGGCGCCGACAGCGCGGACATCACCATGCCGGCCACACCGCCGGAGCCCTCCGGCTCGTGCGGTGAGACGTTGTGGCGGCGGTTCCAGACGTACAGGCCGATCTGGAGCGCGGAGGCGTTGCCGTAGAGCATCAGCCAGATCGTCGGGTCGATGTTCACACCCGAGGCGCCCAGGCCCAGGAACAGCGCACAGCTCAGCGCCGCCAGGATCCAGTTCAGGGCCGACATCGGGTAGAAGATGATCATCATCGTGTAGTTGAAGAGCTTGCTCGGCGGCAGCGAGTACCAGCCCTTCCAGTACTGCTTGAGGATCGTCTCGTACGTCCCTCGCGACCAGCGCATCTGCTGGGTGAAGAAGTCCGTCCAGGCACTCGGGCCCTCACCGACGGCCAGCACGTCCGGCGTGTACACCGAGCGCCACTTCTTGCCCGTCGCCGGGTTCTTGTGGCGGTGGATCTCGAAGCCGGTCGCCATGTCCTCGGTGATCGAGTCGTACAGACCGCCGATCTGCTTGAGCGCCTTGATGCGTACGGCGTTCGACGTACCCACGAACATCGGGGAGCCGTACTTGTTGCCGGCGCGCTGGATGAGGGCGTGGAAGAGGAACTGCTGCGACTCGGCGGCCTTGGTGACGAAGTTGTCGTAGTTGCCGTACACCTGCGGGCCGATGACGAAGCCGACGTTCGGGTCGCGGAAGAAGCCGAGCATCCGCTCCAGGTAGTTGGGCAGCGGCACGTGGTCGGTGTCGACCGAGGCGAAGAAGTCGTAGTCGTCGCCGTGCGCGTCGAGCCAGGCGTTGTAGTTGCCGTGCTTGGTCTTGGCGCGGTGCGGGCCCTTGGCCTGGTTCCACTTGGCGATGCCCTTGCGGGAGAAGTGGTGCACGCCGAGCCGCGCGCACACCTCCTTGACCTCCGCGTCGTCGCCCTCGTCGAGCAGCCAGACGTGCATCAGACCCCGGTGGCGCAGCTTGACCGCCGCCTCCAGGGTCTTCGTCACCATCTCCAGCGGCTCCTTGCCGGGCACGAAGGAGGTCAGGAAGGCGACTCTCGTGCCGGTCTCCGGCACCACCGGGATAGGGTCGCGGGCGACCAGCGTGGCGTGCGCGTTCGACAGCACGTTCATGCAGCGGAAGAACTCGATCAGACCGATCGAGACGAGCATCACGATGTCCAGCGCCGGCAGGAAGTCGAAGGCGGGATAGTCCCGTTCGGTCCAGTGCTCGGGCTGGAGCAGCCAGAACAGCAGGACCAGCGAGAGCACCGGCGCCGCCGCCAGCATCAGCGCGACCCTGATCCGGTGCGGCTCCTGCGAGATCAGCGAGCGGTACTCGACCCGGTACGGCTTGTTCGGGTCGGGCTGAGTGAGGGGGCCGGCCAGCCGGCTGTAGTGCTCGTAGTCGTACTTCGGCAGCGTCTTCTTGATCCGGCGGAAAGCTCCGGTCCTGGTCTGTGACGGCACCCTGAGCTGGGTGGTTTGAGACGGGTCGAAGTTATGCCGGGCGCCCGTCGGCGTCGACGTCATGAGTCATCCCCCCACACGCGGGTCACCCGCGTGTCTGTCGGTTCCTTTACGGCTGCTCCGGTCCCCCTCGACCTTCACAGGCGTATCAGTGGTGGGCCGCGGTCACCACATCTTCCACACCTTAGACATGGAACTGCGACCTTCCGGTTGCATCATGCCCCCCTCGGCATGCGGTCATGAACGGGGCCCCCTATGCCCCGGCGAAAACCGGCAACCGGCTCCTTGCCCCCCAACTGCCGCGTATGCGCAGCATCTTGAAAAACCAATCACCAGGGTTCTACGTCGTTCCACATGATCGCAAGATGCGAAACGAGGTGTTTACCGGTCATACGCGCTCATTGTGGCACCTGTGGGGGTGTTGTGTACCCGTCGTGGATACGCGGGCGAGGATGTTGCCGAAGTGCTCCCGTATGGCCTCCTCCGCCCGTATCGCGTCGCCCGACCGCACCGCCTCCACGATCTCCCGGTGCTGCCGGCAGGTGACCAGCGGATCCTGCGGGGCGCCCCCGAGATCGGTGTGGACGCGGTGGAAGGCGTCCCAGAACGCCTCCATGACCTCGCCCAGCAGCGCGTTGTCCAACCCCCGGTAGAGAGTGGCGTGAAACGCCCGGTCGGTGTCGGCGATCCCGTCGCCACCCCGCGCCGCCTGCTCTTCCATACGGTCGACCAGCGCGTCCAGTTCAACGAGATCGGCTTCCGGGACCCGCCCCGCGAGCCGCGACACCAGCCCCGTCTCCACGGCCTCCCGCAACTGCACCAGCTGGAGCAGGGTGTCCTCGCCCCGGTAGTGCCCGGCGACGGTGCGGAAGGCGAGGCCCTCGATCATCGGCGCCAGCGACATCGTGCCGACGTACGTCCCGAAGCCGTGCCGGATCTCCACGATGCCCATCGCCTGCAACCCCTTGAGCGCCTCGCGCACGGAGTTCCGGCTGGCACCCAGATGAGTCATCAGCTCGGGCTCCGTCGGCAGCGGGGCCCCGGAGGCCAGCCGGCGGTCGATGATGAGCTTCTTGATCCGCTCCTGAAGGTCACGCGCTGCCATGGCCAGAGGGTATCCGGCCAAACCTGGGAGAGGACCCGGTTCAGGACAGCGAAAAACCCCCTCGCTTCCACGAGGGGGCCTCCGTGTCGTGCGCCGCCAGGGACTCGAACCCCGGACCCGCTGATTAAGAGTCAGCTGCTCTAACCAACTGAGCTAGCGGCGCCTGCTGACGGCGTTAACTCTACATGACCTTGCGGGGTGCTCCGGACCGGCCGGACGGGGGTGGCGGAGGGGGCCGGGGCGGCACGTAAACCATTCGGACCGTCAACATGCGCGTCCGGAAGACAGTTGAGAAACTGACGACGTGCACAGCTGTGGGCATTTTCAACTGGAGTGTGAGGGGAATCGCATGGAGACTCGGACTCCGGTATTCGAGGAATTCGATCCGGCGAGTGACTGCGACTGCCCGGGATGCGTGCACTGGAGACGCGTTCTGCCGCATTCCGAGACCCGCCGCCATCCGGCCGCCCACCGGGCGCTGATCCTCGCCGCGGCCGCCTCCACGACCCTCGCCGTAGGCCACACGGCCCCGGCCCTGGCCGCCCCCCACGCCCCCGACCGGCCGAGCGTTCCCGCAGGTGACGAGCCCAGTACCCCCCAGGGGAGCGTAGCCCCGCTGCACGGCCCGGCAGGGCAGCCGCCCCGGCCGTCCGGCCCGGTCAAGGCGCCCGCGACCACCCGCGCGGAGATCATCAAGCGGGCCAAGAAATGGGTCGCCGCGAAGGTGCCGTACAGCATGTACAAGTACTGGTCGGACGGATACCGGCAGGACTGCTCGGGCTTTGTCTCGATGGCCTGGAACCTGCCCGGAAACGAATGGACCGGCAGCCTGGGCAAGTACGGGGTGCGCATCGCCAAGAAGGATCTGCAGCCCGGCGACATGCTGCTCTTCCATAATCCGGCGAACCCCCAGAAAGGCTCGCACGTCGTCATTTTCGGCGGCTGGACGGACCACACGCACACCTACTACGTCGCCTACGAGTCGGCACCCGCGCGCGCCCGCCGGCAGACCACCCCGTACGCCTATTGGAGCCACTCCGACCGCTATCTCGCCTACCGCTACAAGGGGCTGAAGAGCGGCGCCGCGGGGACGAAACCGGTCACGGAGAAGCCGGCGGCCGAGACGCCGGAGACCGGGACGCCCGGCGCTGCCAGGCCGGAGGGACCGAACAGCGCAACGGCGTACCCGGGACGGGCGCATTTCGGTCCCGGGGCCAACAACAAGTACGTCACCCAGCTGGGCCGCCTGCTCGTCGAGCGCGGTGCCGGCCGGTACTACACCACCGGCCCGGGTCCGCGCTGGACGGACGCGGACCGCAGGGCCACGCAGGCCTTCCAGCAGGCGCAGGGCTGGTGGGGCCAGGACGCGGACGGGCTGCCGGGGGCGCGGACATGGGCGCTGCTGGTGACGGGCAAGGGCAGGGACATCCCGAGCGCGGGTTCCGGCGAAACCCCAGCCCCGGCCGCCCCGCCCGCGCCCACGCAGCCCGCGTCGCACGGGGTGCCGGGTTACCCGGGGCGGGCGATGTTCCGGCCGGGTGCCAGCAACCAGTACGTGACGCAGCTCGGCAGACAGCTCACGAAGAAGGGGTTCGGCAAGCACTACAAGACCGGGCCGGGACCGCGCTGGGGCGAGGCGGACCGGCGGGGCGTCGAGGCCTTCCAGCGCACCCAGGGCTGGCGGGGCGGCGCGGCGGACGGCTACCCGGGGCCGGAGACCTGGCGGCGGCTGTTCTCGTAACCCGACATCCCGGCAACCACCGTTGTGACGCATCTGGCGCGGAGGCTGGAGGCACGCATGCCCACGACCACTTCTCACACGCCCGAGCCCGAGGGGTTCGCGGGGCCGCCCGAGGGGACCGCCCGGCCGGCGCGGCTGATCCAGAACGAGGCGACCACCGAGATCCCCGTCCATCTGCTGTTCCGCGACGAGGCGGGTCCGGTGTCCGTGCCGCTGAGGCCGACGGTCGTGGCCCGCCGGCAGGGCACGGGGGAGCAGCCGCGGCTGCGCCGCCCGGTGCAGGCCAAGCCGCGTCCCGAGCCGCAGATCGACCCCGAGCTGGTGGAGCGGCCGGCGCGGGTGCTGCCGGGGGCGGCGGGCGTGCTCGCCGGTGTCTGCGGGGCGGCCGGGTGCCTGGCCACCTCGTGGTGGGCGGGCGTACTGCCGTCGCTGGCGGGGGAGGCGCTGGGGCTGTCGGCGTCCGGGTCGGGGCTGGGGCCCGCGCAGTGGGCGGCGTACACGGGGGCGGGGGCCCTGGGGCTCCTCGGCCTGGGCGGGCTGGCGCGCGGGCGGACCGGACGGGCCTGGGTGCTCGGGATGTTCGGCGGCTACCGGGGGACGGTCCGGCGCACCGGCCTGCTGTGGGTCAACCCGCTGCTGCTGCGCCGCCGGGTCGACGTACGGCTGCGGCACTGGCGCAGCGAGCCGATGCCCGCGGCCGACGGGAACGGGGTCGCGCTGCGGGCGGTCGTCCTGGTGGTGTGGCGGGTGAAGGACACCGCGCGGGCGACGCTCGGGGTGGAGGACCACGAGTCGTATCTGCGCGAGTGCGTCGAGGCGGCTCTGGCCCGGGTGCCGGTGGAGACGCCGGGTGCCACGCGGGGGTCGGCCGAGGCGGCCGCGGAGACGCTGACCCGGTTGGTGGTGCGGGACGCGGGCGTGGTCGGGCTAGAGGTGTTCTCGGTGCGGCCGGTGCGGGTGGAGTACGCGCCGGAGGTGGCCGCGGCCATGCACCGGCGCCGGATCGCCGCGCTGGACGCCCAGGACCGGGCCACCAGGGTCACCTCGGTCGTCGACTCGGTGGAGGACACGGTGACCCGGCTGACCATGCGGGGGCTGGTCGAGCTGGACGACTACGAACGCAAGGCGCTGGTGAAGGACTTGACGGTGGCGCTCTGCGCGGGGCGGGGGGAGACGGGCGCCTGAGACCCCTGACGGCCCGTCGAACATGTCCCTCGATTGGTATGGACATGTTCAACAGTCAGCAATAATCTGGGACTTGGTCTAGACCTGCAAGCTCATCGAACTTCCCCCACGTTCCCAGGAGCAGCAGCATGCGCAGAAAGACCAAGCTGTACGCCGCCGCACTCGGACTCACCACGGCCGGGACCCTCGTGCTCTCCGCCGGAGGCGCGAGCAGCCACGGCTACACCGACCTCCCCATCAGCCGGCAGAAGCTCTGTCAGAACGGCACCGTCACCAACTGCGGCTCCATCCAGTGGGAGCCGCAGAGCGTCGAGGGCCCGAAGGGCTTCCCGGGCTCAGGACCGGCCGACGGTCAGATATGCAACGCCGGGCTCGGCCAGTTCAGCCAGCTCAGCGCGCCGAGGACGCCGTCCGGCGGCGCCTGGCCCACCACCAGGGTGACCGGCGGTCAGAACTACACGTTCCGCTGGCAGTTCACGGCCATGCACGCCACGACCGACTTCCGGTACTACGTCACCAAGCCGGGCTGGAACCAGAACCACAACCTCTCCCGGTCCGACCTCAACCTCACGCCGTTCTTCACGGTCCCGTACAACGGGCAGCGGCCGCCGTCCACGCTCTCGCACAGTGGCAGGCTGCCGTCCGGGCTGAGCGGTCACCACGTCATCCTCGCGGTGTGGACCGTCCACGACACGGGCAACGCGTTCTACGCGTGCTCGGACGTCACGTTCTGAGCATTGCTTGAGGCAGTCCGGCCTCTCCCGCGGGTACGTTCCCCCTACGCCGACATGACCATGACGGCGTAGGGGAGCAACACCTGACCTCGGGGGATGCGCAATGGACCTGATCTTCTACCTCGTTCCCGGCCTGATCCTGGCCGTTGTCCTCTTCGGCGCGTACCGCGTGGTGCGCCGCTCGCTGCAGATCCGCGGTGCCTGGGACAGCGGGCTGACGGCGGAGGGGCGCTGTCTGCGCATGTTCACGACGACCCATGGCGGCGGCGGGGACACGTCCGTGCACACCACGCTGCACCACGTCTACGAGTTCACCGCGCGTGACGGCCGCGTCGTCCGCTTCGAGGAGGAGGACGGCCCGGCGACCACGGTCGAGGGCGACTTCGTCACCGTCTACTACAAGGAGGGCGCTGAGGTCGTCGCCACCGCCACGGCGCCGGGGCGGGCCAAGCTGGCGGCGTCCACCATCGGCATGCTGGTGTTCCTCGGGGTGGCCGCGGTGTTCTGCGTCGGCTTCATGGTCACGTACAACCAGATGTCCGACGGCTTCGGCTTCGGCGAGGGCACCGACGACACCGTCGACACCGTCGTGGTCGACGGCGTCACGATGACCCCGTGACCCTACACACCTGACGGACCATCAATTACCGTGCGCCGTCATGGAGTCCATCAGGGGCACGGTCGCGGAACTCGTCGCGGGCCGGTGGGACGACCACCGGCCGGGACTGTGGTGCGAAGGGCGCGCGCTCACCCATCACCAGGTGGCGGCGGGCGCCGCGGCCCGGGCGGCGCTGCTGGCCGACCTGGTGCCGCCCCGCTCGCACATCGGGGTGCTGCTCGACAACACCCCTGAGTACCCCCTGTGGTTGAGCGCGGCGGCCCTCGCCCGTGCCGCCGTCGCCGGGATCAACCCCACCCGCCGGGGCCCCGAACTCGCCCGCGACATCCTGCACACCGAATGCCGCGTGCTGGTCACCGAGCGGGCCCACCTGCCGTTGCTCGCCGGCCTCGACCTGCCCGGCGTGCGTCTGCTGCTGACCGACGGGGAGGAGTACGACGGCCTGCTCGCCCCGTACGCCGACGCACGGCCCGACCCCACCCGCGCCGCCCCGCACGACCGGCTCCTGCTCTACTTCACGTCCGGCTCGACCGGCGCCCCCAAGGCCGCGATCTGCACCCAGGGGCGCCTGGCCGCGGCCGGCCACTCCCTGGTCGACCAGTTCTGTGTCCGGCCCGACGACGTGCACTACGTCTGCATGCCGATGTTCCACGGCAACGCGGTGATCGCCGACTGGGCTCCCGCCCTCGCGGCCGGTGCGGCGGTGGCGTTGCGGCGACGGTTCTCGGCGTCGGGGTTCCTCGCGGACGTACGCGCGTACGGGGCGACGTACTTCACCTACGTGGGCCGGGCGATCCAGTACCTCCTGGCCACCGAACCGCGCCCCGACGACCGGGACAATCCGTTGCGGCTGGGCTTCGGCACCGAGGCCGGGGCGGCGGACGCGGCCGCCTTCCAGCGGCGGTTCGGGGTGCGGCTGGTGGAGGGATACGGGTCGTCCGAGGGCGGGGCCGCCGTGCAGTGGTCGCCCGGGACGCCGCCGGGGGCGGTGGGGCGGGCGGGGCCCGGGCTCGTCGTACTCGATCCGGAGACCCGTGAGGAGTGTCCGCCGGCCGTGTTCGACGCGGGCGGGCGGCTGGTCAACGGGGACGCGGCCATCGGGGAACTGGTCAACCGGGGGCCGAACCCCTTCGAGGGGTACTGGCGCAATCCGGCAGCGGAGGCGGAGCGGCGGCGGGAGGGGTGGTACTGGACGGGGGACCTGTTCTGCCGGGACGCCGACGGCTATCTGTACTTCGCGGGGCGTGGCGACGACCGGCTGCGGGTCGACGGCGAGAACCTCTCCGCCGCGATGATCGAGAACATCCTCGCCCGGTACGAGGGCGCGGCCGCCGTCGCCGTGTACGCGGTGCCGGATCCGGTGACCGGGGACCAGGTCATGGCGACCATCGCGGGGGAGTTCGATCCGGTCGGCTTCGCCGGGTTCCTGCTCGACCAGCCGGATCTGGGGACGAAGATGGCGCCCCGGTTCGTGCGGGTGGTGGAGCGGATGCCGGTGACAGCCACGAACAAGATCCATCGGGTGGGGCTGAGGCGGGAGGGGCCGCGGTGTGCCGACCCGGTGTGGTGGCGGCCGGCCGGGGAGCGGGCGTACCGGAGGCTGACGGAGGCGGATGTCCTGGCACACGCCGAAGGGCCCCCCGCTCCCACGAGAGGCCCTTCACCGGTGCGCCGCCAGGGACTCGAACCCCGGACCCGCTGATGCTGCATTCCCCGGGGGATAACCCCCGGACCCCCAGCCGCTCCTGCAGGACCCGGGAGAGCCGACTTCGCGGCGAAAGCCCCCGCGGTTGCGAGGAGCCTTCATCGTGTGTGTGGCCGCGGGGGACTGGAATCCCGGACCCGCTGACGCCGAAGGGCCCCTCGCTCCCACGAGAGGCCCTTCACCGGTGCGCCGCCAGGGACTCGAACCCCGGACCCGCTGATGCTGCATTCCCCGGGGGATAACCCCCGGACCCCCAGCCGCTCCTGCAGGACCTGGGAGAGCCGACTTCGCGGCGATAGCCCCCGCGGTTGCGAGGAGCCTTCATCGTGTGTGTGGCCGCGGGGGACTGGAATCCCGGACCCGCTGACGCCGAAGGGCCCCTCGCTCCCACGAGAGGCCCTTCACCGGTGCGCCGCCAGGGACTCGAACCCCGGACCCGCTGATGCTGCATTCCCCGGGGGATAACCCCCGGACCCCCAGCCGCTCCTGCAGGACCTGGGAGAGCCGACTTCGCGGCGATAGCCCCCGCGGTTGCGAGGAGCCTTCATCGTGTGTGTGGCCGCGGGGGACTGGAATCCCGGACCCGCTGACGCCGAAGGGCCCCTCGCTCCCACGAGAGGCCCTTCACCGGTGCGCCGCCAGGGACTCGAACCCCGGACCCGCTGATGCTGCATTCCCCGGGGGATAACCCCCGGACCCCCAGCCGCTCCTGCAGGACCTGGGAGAGCCGACTTCGCGGCGATAGCCCCCGCGGTTGCGAGGAGCCTTCATCGTGTGTGTGGCCGCGGGGGACTGGAATCCCGGACCCGCTGACGCCGAAGGGCCCCTCGCTCCCACGAGAGGCCCTTCACCGGTGCGCCGCCAGGGACTCGAACCCCGGACCCGCTGATTAAGAGTCAGCTGCTCTAACCAACTGAGCTAGCGGCGCATGACTCCCGCCGACCGCGTTCCCAGGGGGCTCGCGGCTGGCGACGAAGAAAATACTACCTGGTCCCGAGGGGTGCTTCCGACCACCCCGGGACGGGTCTAGATCGCCAGTGACAGCAGCACCGGCGCCGCGTTCCGGTTCAGCGCGTCCGCCGCCTGGCGCAGCCGGTGGGCGTGCCCGACCGGGAGGGACAGGGCCAGGCAGCCCACCGAGGAACCGGCCGTGATCGGGACGGCCGCGCACACCGTGCCCACCGCGTACTCCTGGAGGTCGAGGTGGGGGACCGTCGGCGGCTGGGACTCCAGGCGGGAGAGCAGGACCCGGTCGCTGGTGATCGTGCGGGAGGTGAGGCGGGCCATCTTGTGGCGGGAGAGGTGATCGCGCCGGCCGTTGTGGTCGAGCTGGCCGAGCAGGCTCTTGCCGATCGCGGTGGCGTGGGCGGAGTAGCGGAAGTCGACCCACTCGTTGACCACGGGGGTGGTCGGACCCGCGGCGAACTGGTCGATCTTGATCTCCCCGTCCACGTACCGGCTGATGTAGACGGCCGCGCCGACCGAGTCGCGCAGCCGGTCCAGGGTGCGCTGGAGGGTCTCGCGCAGGGCCTGGTCGCGGCCCTGCGCGGAACCGAGGCGGGTCAGGGCGTCGCCGGTGACGTACGCCCCGTCGCCGACCTGCTCGACGTAGCCCTCGCGGCGCAGCATCAGCAGGAGGCCGGTCAGGCGCTCCGGGCCGATGCCCGTGTGCCGGGCGAGTTCGGCGTCGGTGACTCCGGTGCTGTGCTGCGCCACGGTCTCCAGGACGCGCAGGGCGTCCTGGGCCGAGTGGTGCGGCGTCGTCGGCTCGTGCTGCAGCGCCACGGTTCCCCCTGCGGTCGCACGTCGCTTCTCGTCAATCCGGGTTCGTGTCGGTCAATCCCCTTCACGATAACGGGCAAGCGGCTTGTAGTGAGCGGTTGTTGACGAGATTGCGACGCCCTCAACTGCGGTGTTATCGCCGTGGCATATGTCAGGGACATGGGCCCGACACGGACTCACAGCACAGCGCTGAGAAACTCCCGGGTGCGGTCCTTCTCGGGGTCGTTGAACATCTTTTCCGGGCTGCCGGACTCGATGACCCGACCGGAGTCGAACATCAGGACCTGGTCCGAGATGTCCCGGGCGAAATTCATCTCGTGGGTCACACAGAGCATCGTGATGTCGGTGGTGCGGGCGATGTCCCGCAGCACGTCGAGGACGCCCGCGACCAGCTCCGGGTCCAGCGCCGAGGTCACCTCGTCGAGCAGCAGCACCTGCGGCCGCATGGCCAGCGCCCGCGCGATCGCCACCCGCTGCTGCTGGCCGCCGGACAGCTGGGTCGGGCGGGCGTCGCACTTGTCGGCGAGTCCCACCATCTCCAGCAGCTCACGGGCGCGCACCTCCGCCTCGTCCTTGGACAGGCCGAGGACGGTGACCGGGGCCTCGGTGATGTTGCGCAGCACCGACATGTTCGGGAACAGGTTGAACTGCTGGAACACCATCCCGATGTTCTTGCGGACCTCGCGGACCTGCTTCTCGGGGGCGGGGAAGAGCTTCTCCCCGGCGACCGTGATCGTGCCCTCGTCCGGCTTGAGCAGGGTCATCAGCAACCGCAGGATCGTCGTCTTGCCGGAGCCGGACGGGCCGATCAGGGTGACGTGCTTGCCGGACTCGACAGAGAAGTCGAGCTGGTCGAGGACCGTGTTGGACCCGAAGCGCTTGGTGACATGGTCGAAGCGGATCAGCTCGCTGCCGTCCACCGGAGGGTTGGCGCTCGCGTCGGGATCTTTCATCAGAGGGGTGTCAGCTGACAAGGCGTCGCTCCAGGGCTCGTACGAGAAGGGAGGCCGGATAGGCGATGAGGATGAAGGCCACACCGATGACCGTCAGGGGCTCGGTGAACTGGAAGTTCTGCTGCGCGAACAGCCGCGCCTCGCCGAGCATCTCCATCACCGTGATCGTCATCAGGATCGGCGTGTCCTTGAGCATCGCGATGACGTAGTTGCCGAGGGCCGGCACGACCCGGCGGATCGCCTGCGGCAGGATCACCACCCGCCACGTCCTGGTCACCGGCAGGTTCAGCGCCGTCGCGGCCTCCCACTGGCCGGCGGGCACCGCCTCGATGCCGGCGCGGTAGACCTGCATCGTGTACGTCGAGTAGTGCAGCCCGATCGCGCAGATGCCGGTGGTCAGCGCCGGCCACGTCAGGCCCCACTCGGGCAGCACGTAGAAGAAGAAGAAAAGCTGCACCAGCAGCGGGGTGTTGCGGATGAACTCCGTGACCGCCCCGACCGGCCAGCGCACCCAGCGGGTCGGCGTGCGCATCAGCAGCGCCCACACCAGACCCAGCGCGAACGAGATCAGCGAACCGAGGGCCAGGATCTGCAGCGTGAGCAGCAGCCCGTCCCAGAAGCTCGGCATGAAGTCGGCGACAGCGCCCCAGTCCCAGGTCATGAGAAAGAACCTCCCGCGCCCACGCCGGTCGTCTCAGGACGGTGCAGCTCCTGGTCGGCCGTGCGCCCGACCGGCTTGCCGACACCGGCCTTCAGCTTGCGTTCCAGTCCGCGCATCCCGCGCGTGAGCAGGAACGCGATGACGAAGTAGATCAGCAGCACGTACGTGTAGATCTCCGTGCTCTCCTGCAGCGCGAGGCGCACCAGGTTGGCGCTGAACGCCAGGTCGCCCATGCCCATCACGGACACCAGCGCGGTGCCCTTGAGCAGCTCCACCAGCAGGTTGGTGAAGGAGGGGATCATCTCCGGCACCGCCTGCGGCAGCAGGATCAGCCGCATCCGCTGCCACGGCGTGAAGCTGAGCGCGATCCCGCCCTCCCGCTGCGCCGGGTCGACCGAGTTGAGGGCGCCGCGCACGATCTCGGCGCCGTACGCCCCGTAGGTCAGCCCGAGCGCGAGGGTGCCGGCCCACAGCGGGACCAGCTGCCAGCCGAACGCGACCGGCAGCACGAAGAACACCCAGAAGATCATGATCAGGGCGGAGGTCCCGCGGAACACCTCGGTGTAGACGCCCGCGAGGAAGCGGACGATCCACAGCCGGTGGGTGCGGGCCACGCCGACCCCGAAGGCGACCGCCGTGGCCACCAGTCCGCTCAGGACCAGCAACTGGACGGTGACCCATATCCCGTTGAGTACGAGTTCCCAGAGTCCCGAGGTCATCAGCCCGTCCCCCCTCCGCACAGCTCCTTGGCGGTGAGGTCGGTCATCTCGGCCTCGGTGAAGCCGAACGGCTTGAGGATGCGGAACAGCTCGCCGCTCTTCTTGAGCTTGTGCAGCTCGACGTTGAAGGCGTCCCGCAGCGCGGTCTCGCTCGGCCGGAAGGCGAACGCGCCGCCGTCGACGTGCGGTTTGCCGCCGACGAGGGGCGCGAAGGCCTTGGTGGCCTCCGCCTTGGCCGACTTCTTGACGACCTCGCGGGTCGTCAGCGCCGTACCGGCGAAGACGTCCACGCGCCCCGCCTCGACCGCGTTCAGCCCCGCGACCTGGTCCGGGACGATGAGGATGTCGCTCTCCTTGTACCCCGCCTCGATGGCGTACTGGATCTCGGCGTAGCCGGTCCCGGTGGCGAACTTGGCCTTCTTCTCGACGACGTCCTTGTAGTCGTGCAGGTCCTTGGGGTTGCCCTTGCGCACGATGAAGGAGTCGAGCATCTGATAGTCCGGGTCGGAGAAGATGACCTGCTCACAGCGCTCGGGATTGACGTACATCCCGGCGGCGACGACATCGAACTGCTGCGAGCGCAGCCCGGGTATCAGCGACCCGAACTCGGTGGGCACGGGCTGCACCCGGTCCACCCCGAGCCGCTTGAAGATGACCCGCGCCAGCTCGGGCGCCTCGCCGGTGAGTTCACCGTTCGTGTCGATGTACCCGAAGGGGATCTCGCCCGCGATCCCGAGCCGTACGACGCCGGCGGCGCGCAGCCGGTCGAGCAGCTCGCCGCCTTCCTTTGTGGAGGCCGTGGCCACGCGTGAGCAGCCTGCCGCGCCCAGCGCGCCGAGCGCCGCCACCCCCGCGAGCAGCGACCGGCGTGTGGGGGTGCCCGAGCGGGTGGGAGTGCCCGATCTGTGTCCGACATGTGTTTCGACATGTTCCGTAGGTGGAGCCATGGCGGCGCGGCTACCCGAGACCATGCGATGTATGCACCCTGGAGTGCATGACTGAACGGTTCATCGAGGTGTCGCTGGTCAAGCGGGGCATCCACTGCACGGCCAAACTCCTGGACGACCGCGCCCCGCTCACCTGCGCGGCCGTCTGGGACGCCCTGCCCCTGACCGGCGACGTCTACCACGCGAAATACGCCCGCAACGAGATCTACGCCCTCTTCCCGCCCTTCGCGGAAACGGAGCCGCCCCTGGAAAACCCGACCGTCACCCCCATCCCGGGCGATCTGTGCTATTTCGCCTTCGCCGGCACGGAACTGGGCAGCAAGTCCTACGGCTACGACCGTGAGGTCCGCCCCGGCACGACGGTGGTCGACCTGGCCCTGTTCTACGAGCGCAACAACCTGCTCCTGAACGGCGACGTGGGCTGGGTGCCCGGCATCGTCTGGGGCCAGATCGTGGAGGGACTGGAGGAGATGGCCCAGGGCTGCAACGACCTGTGGCGGTCCGGGGCGCTGGGGGAGTCCCTCAGCTTCCGGAGGGCGTGAGCCCGGCGATCCCGGCCTCGTAGAGCGCGTGCGCCGCCCGCAGGACGAGTTCGTCCCGGTGCCGGGCGGCCACGAGCTGCAGGCCGATCGGCAGGCCGTCCCCGTCGGTGCCGACGGGGACGGTGGCCGCCGGCTGCTGGGTCAGGTTGAAGGGGTAGGTGAACGGCGTCCAGCCGGTCCACCTGCGATGCCCCGAGCCCTTCGGGACCTCGGCGCCCGCCTCGAAGGCCGTGAGCGGGAGGGTCGGGGTGACGAGGAGGTCGTAGGTGTCGTGGAAGCGGCCCATGCGGCGGCCGAGTTCCATGCGCACGTCCACGGCGGCCAGATAGTCGAGCGCGGTGAGACGGCCACCGACATCGCAGATCTCCCGGAGCCCCGGATCGAGCAACTCCCGCTGGTGCGGCCCGAGATGCTGGGTCACCCGGGCCGCCCCCGTGAACCACAGGGTGTGGAAGGCGTCCACCGGATCGGTGAAGTCGGGATCGGTCTCCTCGACGTACGCCCCCAGCCCCGCCAGCCGCTCCACCGCCCGCCGCACCGCCGCCGCGACCGCCGGACGCACCGCCACCTGACCGCCGAAGGAGGGCGAGTAGGCGACGCGCAGACCGCGCACCCCGCCGGTCAGCCCCGCCGCGAAGGAGCCCGGCGCCGGCGGGAGCGCCGACCAGTCACGGGAGTCGGGCGTACCGATGACGTCCAGGAGCAGGGCCGCGTCGGCCGCGTCACGGGTCATCGGGCCGACGTGCGCCAGCGTGCCGAAGGCACTCGCGGGGTACAGCGGGACCCGGCCGTACGTCGGTTTCAGGCCGAAGATTCCGCAGAAGGCGGCAGGAATACGCACACTCCCGCCACCGTCCGTGCCGAGCGCGAGCGGCCCCGCGCCCAGCGCCACCGCGGCTCCCGCGCCGCCGCTGGAGCCGCCCGCGGTGCGGGTCGGGTCGTACGGGTTGCGGGTGACGCCGGCCAGGGGCGAGTCGGTGACGCCCTTCCAGCCGAACTCGGGGGTGGTCGTCTTGCCGAGGAACACGGCGCCGTGCGCGCGCAGCCGGGCCACGGAGGGGGCGTCCTCGTCCCAGCGGCCCTTCTCCGAGACGGTGTCGGAGATCGTTTTCGAGCCCTTCCGCGTCGGTCCGCCGCGCATCAGCAGGATGTCCTTCACGGTGACCGGGACCCCGTCGAGGAGCCCGGCCGGTTCGCCGCGCCGCCAGCGGTCGGCCGACGCGCCGGCCTGTTCGAGGGCCTCGTCGGCGGTGAGGCGTACGAACGCGTTGACCTCCGGCTGGATCCGTTCGGCCCGCTCCAGGGTCGCCCGGGTGGCGTCGACGGGGCTGAACTCCCCTTTCCGGTACCCGTCGAGGAGTTGTACGGCGGTCAGTTCGGTCAGATCCGTCATGCGTCGCCCTCCAGCCGTAGACGTCAGCGTCCGGGTACGTACCCGCGCTGCTTGTCGACGATGTTCAGCAGTGGCCTGCCCGCCTCCCACCTCTCGTACAACTCCACGAACTGACGGCCGAGTTCATCCCGCCAGCCGATCGTGTCCCCGCTCATGTGCGGCGACACGATGAGATGCGGGACGTCCCACAACGGGCTGTCGGGAGTGAGGGGTTCATGCTCGAAGACATCGAGCGCCGCCCCCGCGATCCAGCGCTTGGTGAGGGCGTCGGCCAGGGCGTCCTCGACGACGAGCTGTCCGCGCCCGACGTTGATGAACCGCGCGGACGGCTGCATGACGCCGAAGCGACGGGCGTCGAACATGCCGTGCGTCTGCTCGGTGAGCGGCGCGGCCGCGACCACCCAGTCGGCGCGGGCGATCAGCCGGTCGAGGTCCTCGGGACCGTGGATGCCGGTACGAGGGGCCCGGCCGACCAGCGCGGTGGTGATGTCCAGGGCCTTGAGTGTGCGGGCGATCGCCCGCCCGATGGGCCCGGACCCCACCACGCACGCACGCGTGCCGCCGACCCGCTGCCCCTCACGGTGCCGCCACTCCCGGGCGCCCTGCAGCTCCAGGGTTCTCGGCAGGTCCTTCGCCATCGCCAGCACCAGCGCGGCGACGTACTCGGCGATCGGCTGGTCGAACACCCCGCGCGCGTTGGTGACCACGGTGTCCGACGCGGTGAGCTCCGGGCACATCAGATGGTCCACGCCCGCACTCGCCGTATGCACCCAGCGGGGCCGCGGTCCCTCGCCGGGCCAGGCTCGGCGCACGGCGTGCGAGGTGAAGTCCCAGACCAGGAGCACGTCCGCGTGCGGCAGCCGCTCGGCCAGGGTGGTCTCGTCCGCGTGCTCGACACGGGCGCGGCCGGTGAGGCGGCCGAGGCGGGGGAGGGGATCGTCGTCGAGGACGAGGAGCGTGGGCGGGGCGTCGGAGGCGGGCGGCGGACCGGGGGTCGGTGCGGTCATGCGGGGCGTCTCTCCGGGGTCGGCGGGGGTGTCTGTCGGAGGTCTGTGGGTCGGGGCGGGGGCTGTCGGAGATCTGTGTGCGCGCGTTCGTCGGTTGTGCGCGGGGCGTTCTCCCGGGGTGTGCGGGGCCGTTCCCCGGCGTTCCACCGGCAGGGACGGCCGTCTGACATGCGAGGTTTGACCACGCTCGCACCCGAACCTACCTTCGTCAACACGGGCGTACGTACGGTCCGTTGCTCACCCGTATCTCGTAGTGAGGGCGGTGCCTGCCATGAGCAGCCTGGACATCTCCTTCCTCGGCGGACCTCGACCCCAGCGTGGGGTCGGAGTCGTCGCTCCCTTCGACTTCGCGCTGGACCGTGAGCTCTGGCGCTGGGTGCCGGACGAGGTCTCGCTGCACCTGACCCGAACGCCCTACGTGCCGGTCGAGGTCAGCCTCGATCTGGCCCGCCTCGTCAGCGAACACGAGACGCTGAGCGACGGCGTCCGCACCCTGACCGCGATCGCGCCCGAGGTGGTCGCCTACGCCTGTACCTCCGGCAGCTTCGTCGGCGGCATCGCGGGCGAGCGGGCGATGTGCGAGGCGATGACCCGGGCGGGCGCGATACCGGCGGTCACCACGTCCGGAGCGCTGCTGGAGGCCCTCACCGAACTCGGCGTACGACGCGTCGCGCTGGTGACCCCGTACACCGTGTCGGTCACGCGGGCGCTGGAGGAGTACGTCGCGGAGGCGGGGACCGTGGTCACCGGGTGCGCCTTCATGGGGCTGACCCGGCACATCTGGAAGGTGCCGTACCGCGATGTGGCCGACATGGCCCGCCAGGCCGTACGCCGCGACGCCGACGCCCTCTTCATCAGCTGCACCAATCTCCCCACCTACGACGTGATCCCCCAACTGGAGGCGGAACTGCGCATACCGGTTATCTCGGCCAACCAGGTGACGATGTGGGCTGCGCTGCGCCGACTGGGTACTCGCGCGGTGGGGCCGTACCAGGCGCTGATCGACCCGGCGGCACGGATCGACCCGCAGGCGCGTGGCGGTGCGGCACTTCCGGAGGTACCGGATGTACCTGAGCAGGAACAGCAGTAGGAGAAGCAGGCACCAGCAGGCAAGCAGCGAGCAGCAGAAGGGCTGACATGACCGCACTCGGATTTCTCTACCCGGGCCACTCGGCGGAGGACGACTACCCACGCATCGAACAGCTGCTCGCCAGCGACATCCGGCTCGACCTGGTGCACACCGACATCGGCGAGGACGCGCACCGGGTGGACGCGCTGCTGCGGATGGGCTCGGCGGAGCGGCTCGCGCAGGGCGTGGAGGCGCTGCGGCTGACCGGCGCCGAGGCGGTGGTGTGGGCGTGCACGAGCGGCAGCTTCGTCTACGGCTGGGAGGGCGCCCACGAGCAGGTGCGCAGCCTCGCCGTCACGGCGGGCATGCCGGCGTCGTCGACGTCCTTCGCCTTCGCGCACGCGGTCCAGGAACTCGGGGTGCGGCGGGTGGCGATCGGCGCGACGTACCCGGACGACGTGGCCGGACTCTTCGCGGAGTTCCTCCGCGCGGCCGGCACGGAGGTGGTGTCGGTCCGCGGCTCCGGCATCATCACCGCGGCCGAGGTCGGCACCTGGGGCGAGAAGGAGCTGTTCGCCCTGGCGCGAGAGGCGGACCACCCCGACGCCGAGGCGATCCTCCTCCCCGACACGGCCCTGCACACCGCCTCCCACCTCCCCGCCCTGGAACAACACCTCTCCAAGCCCGTCCTCACCGCCAACCAGGTAACGGTCTGGGAGGCCCTCAGGCTCACGGACCGCCGCGTGAACGCCCCGGAACTGGGCTCACTGTTCACGAGGGAGCCGATCGTGCAGGTGTAGGCATTCTCAGCCCGTCCGGCGTTTGAGGACGAGGCCCTTCGGGCCGAAGCGGGGCTCCAGGGGGCGGCAGCCCCCTGGCGGGGTCGAAGGGAGTGATCCCCTTCAAGGGATGGGAC
Source organism: Streptomyces sp. V4I8 (assembly GCF_041261225.1). Classification (GTDB taxonomy): domain Bacteria; phylum Actinomycetota; class Actinomycetes; order Streptomycetales; family Streptomycetaceae; genus Streptomyces. The sequence continues at coordinate 3,973,705 of NZ_JBGCCN010000001.1, read as the reverse complement.
GGGTAGGGGCGGCGGGGGCGAGGGAATAAACCGGAGCCCCCCTCCTGTTAACGCCGATCGCACACCACACGGCAAACGCAGGAGGCACAAGTGCCGGCAGACGAGACCCGAGGCACCCCACACGGCACCGCCCCGGCCCCCCTCTCCGTACTCGACCTGGTCACGGTCAGCGCCGGACACACCGCCACCGACGCCCTCCGCACCAGCGTCGACCTCGCCCGCCTCGCGGAGTCCCGCGGCTTCCACCGCTACTGGGTCGCCGAGCACCACTCCATGCCCGGCGTCGCGTCCTCGTCCCCCGCCGTGATCCTCGCCCACATCGCCGCCCACACCACCCGCATCCGCCTCGGCTCCGGCGGCGTGATGCTCCCCAACCACGCCCCGCTCGTCATCGCGGAACAGTTCGGCACCCTGGAGGCCATGGCCCCCGGCCGCATCGACCTCGGCCTCGGCCGCGCCCCCGGCACGGACGGCGCCACAGCCGCCGCCCTTCGCCGCACGGATCACCTCAACGAGGGCGCCGACGACTTCCCCGAGCAGCTCGCCGAACTCACCCGCTTCCTCGACGACGACTTCCCGGACGGCCACCCCTACCGCCGTATCCACGCCGTCCCCGGCCCCGTCCAGGCGACCTCACCCGGCGGCGTCCAGTCCCCGCACCGCCCCCCGATCTGGCTACTCGGCTCCTCCGGCTTCAGCGCCCGCCTGGCCGCGGTCCTCGGCCTGCCCTTCGCCTTCGCGCACCACTTCTCGGCACAGAACACCGTCCCGGCCCTGGACCTGTACCGCGAGTCCTTCCGGCCCTCGGCCGTCCTCGACCGCCCGTACGCCCTCATCGGCGTCTCCGCCCTCGCCACCGACGACGAGAAGGAGGCCCGCCGCCAGGTCAAGGCCGCCGCCCTCAGCATGATCCGCCTGCGCACCGGCCGCCCCGGCCTCATCCCCACCCCCGAGGAAGCCGAGGCCTACGAATTCACCCCGCTGGAGCGCGAGTTCGCCGACTCCTGGAACGCCAACGTCGTCCACGGCACCCCCGACGAGGTCCGCGCCGGCCTCGACGACCTCCACAAGCGCACCGGCGCCGACGAGCTGATGATCACGAGCAACGCCCCCGGCATGGACGTACGCCTGCGCTCGTACGAACTCATAGCGGACGCCTACGACTTGCCGACCACCTGACCGCCCCCCTCCCTGGGGCGTCAGACCCGCACACCCAGCAACTCGGAGATACGATCCGGCGACACCGGCCGCGAGTACAGCCACCCCTGTCCGGTGTCGCACCCGATCCGCCGCAGCCGTGAGGCCTGCGCCAGGGTCTCCACGCACTCCGCGGTGACCGTCAGCCCCAGCCGGTGGGCCAGATCGATCATCGCCTCGACGACGACCTCGTCGGCCGGATTCGGCGGGACGGCCGCGTTGTTGTCGCTCTCGTACTGGAAGCCGCGTACGAAGGAACCGTCCAGCTTCAGGACCGAGACCGGCAGCCGGCTCAGGTACGCGAGGTTCGAGTAGCCCGTGCCGAAGTCGTCGATCGCGATGCGCACGCCCATGTCACTGAGCGCCTGGAGGTCCTGGATCGGGCGTCCCGCCGAGCCCATCACCGCCGACTCGGTCAGCTCCAACTGGAGCAGATGCGGGGCGAGTCCGGTCTCGTCGAGGATCCGGGCGACGTCCGCCACCAGGTCGGAGTCCCAGACCTGGCGGACGGCGACGTTCACGCTCACGAAGATCGGCGGCTCGTCGGGGTGCGCCACCTGCCAGGCCTGTGCCTGGCGGCAGGCGGTCGCCAGGATCCAGCGGCCGAGCGGCACGATGGAACCGTCCTCCTCGGCCAGTCCGATGAACCGATTCGGCGCCAGTACGCCGAACTGAGGATGATTCCAGCGGACAAGCGCCTCGACACCGCGCAGCCGGCCGTCCTCCATGCTGACCAACGGCTGGTACTCCAGGGCGAACTCACCGCGCTCGATGGCGGGGCGGAGCGTGGACGCGAGGGCCTGGCGGGTCATGAGGTGGGCGTTGCGTTCGGGGTCGAAGAGCGTCCAGCGGTCCTTGCCGTCGGCCTTCGCCCAGTACAGCGTCGTGTCGGCGGCCGCCATCAGGGCGGTGGGAGTGGTGCCGGCCGCCTGGCGTTCCACCACGCCGATCGACGCCGACACCGACAGGCGCCGGCCGCCCAGGTCGAAGGGTGCCCGCAGGGATTCGAGTACCGACTCGGCGAGGTCGGCCAGTTGCTCGGTGCCCGTCGAGTCCTCGACGAGCAGGGCGAATTCGTCCCCGCCGAGCCGGGCCACCAGGGGCGGGATGGATCTGGCGTGGCCCGCCTCCTCGGCGCAGTGCGTGAGCCGTTCGGCCACGGCGGCCAGCAACTTGTCGCCGACGCGATGGCCGAGGGTGTCGTTGATCGCCATGAAGCCGTCAAGGTCCAGGTAGCACAGGCCGATTCGGCCGGTGGTGCCGCTCTCGTCGTACGACTCCACCTCCAGCGCGGCCGATAGGCGCTCGAAGAACAGGCTGCGGTTGGGCAGCCGGGTCACCGGGTCGTGCATCTCCAAGTGGCGCAGCCGCGCCTGGAGTTCACGGTGATCGCTGATGTCGGCGACGGAGAGCAGGACGCCGCCGGTCTCCTCGTCGGGCAGCGGCGCGACCGTGACCTGGACCCACAAGGAGTGTCCGTCGCGGTGTTTCAGGCGTCGTGTGCAGCGCAGTCGGGCCTGTCTGCCGCGCAGCACCTCGCGGTACGCGTGCCAGGCGCGCGCGTCGGAGGGGAGGTCCACCAGATCGGCGGCGACGGCCCCGGTCAGTGCGCCCGGTGGCGTACCCAGCAGTTCGGTGAAGGAAGCGTTGGCGCCGGTCACCAGGCCCTCGCGGTCGACCACGGCCATCGCCAGGGGGGCGGCGGAGAACGCGGAGGAATAGGGACAGGGCGTCGATCCCGTACCGGGGGATGACTGCGCGTTACTCTCTGTGACGGCTACCCCGATGAGGTCTGCCGCGTGCGTCGGCCATTCGGACGTTCCGCTCACCGCTCGCTCCCGCAGTGCACTCGATCTTCGGATGGGTCTCATCGGAATGGTCGGCCGGTGGATGGGCGTGCCCCCTGCGGGCCGTGTCCGTGCAGGAAAGTGTCAGGAAAGTGTGCCGATCATAGAGGCTGGCCCTGAGGCCTTCCACCTACTGTTCAGTGTTCCCACGCGGCGCGCGCTTCTGACAGATCGTTTCTGCCCGCACCTGGACAGCTTCTTCGAACCCCCGACCAGTTGTGACGTTCCGTGAGCGATTCGGGGGTGTCGGTTCTGGCGATCCCTCGCTTCTCTCACCCGTCTGGTGCAGCTGAACAGGACGTAGTACGACAATCCGACACAGGCTGGGTGCGGTGTCCCGTGAACCGCTCCCGGAGGTCCCCGTGCCGCGTCAGTTCCCCCTGCTCCGTGGGACGGGCCTGCTGCGGGACCGGCACCGACTGCGCAGTACCGCGGCGGTGTTCACCACGATGTCGGCGCTCGCGGCGACCTCCCTGGTCGCCGGCCCCTCGGTCGCCGAGCCGTTCGACACGGCGCCGTGCGCACTCAAGCGGACCGCGGCCCACCACTCCGAGGGCCTGGACACCTGGAACGCCGCCTATCCGCGCCCGACCCGGCGGCTCGACGCGGTCATGGTGTTCCTGTCCTTTCCGGACTCCGCCCCCCAGACGACACCCGCCGAACTGACGGCCGACCACTTCCCGGCCACCACCCGCTTCTTCGAACGGGCCTCCTACGGCCGGTTCACCCTGCGCCCGCATCCGCTCCGGCAGTGGATCCGCATGCCGCGGCCGTCCACGGCGTACGCCATACAGCGTGACTGGCGCGTCACCGACCGCGCCGCCTATCTGCGGGACGCCCTCGCCGCGGCGGACCGGCAGGTGGACTTCTCCCGCTACGACATCGTCTACTTCGTCGCCGACCCGGACGCGCCCGGCGTCGACTCGGACGCCACGAAGGTCGTCAACCTGGACGCCCCGCTGCGGGCCGACGGCACGGACATCCGGCGCGTCGTCACCGTCTTCGAGAACCATCCGCCGGACCGGCTGGTCCTGGCCCACGAGACCGGCCATGTCTTCGACCTGCCGGACCTGTACCACCGCCCGGTGGACGGCAAGGGCGACTGGGACACCTACGTCGGCGACTGGGACCTGATGGGCAGCCAGTTCGGCATGGCACCGGATCTGTTCGGCTGGCACAAGTGGAAGCTGGGGTGGCTGGAGCCGCGGCAGGTGGTGTGCGTGCAGGGCCGGGGTGGCGGGCCGGTGCGGCTGACGCTGGAGCCGCTGTCGGCGGCCCCGGGGATCCCGGCCCAGACGGGTGCGGCCGGGTCACCCGGCGCCTTCGGGTCCCGGGGCGCGTTCGACGCGGATGCCGCCTTCGGTACGCATGGCGCGTCCGGGGCGTACGGCACGTCCGGGGCGTACGGCGGGGTACCGGGCTTCGGGCTGGGCAACGGCACCAAGCTCGCCGTGGTCCCCACCGGCCCGGAAAGCGCCCTCGCCTTCGAGGTGCGCGGCCCGGTGGGCAACGACCTGCGGACCTGCCGGCAGGGGGTGCTGGTGTACCGGGTGCGCAGTCAGACCGAGTCCGGCGGCGGACCGGTCGAGGTGGTCGACGCCCATCCGCGCAGCGAGGCCTGCTGGGAGGAGTCCGTTTATCCGCCGCTCGCGGACGCGCCGGTCGGGCTCGGCGAGAGCTTCACGGTGCCGGAGGAGGGGGTGCGGGTGGATGTGGAGGGGCGCACGCTTTCGGGGGCGTGGACGGTGAAGATCACGGCGATCGGGTAGCGCGTGCGCCGAGTGCCGGGTTGCGTGGCGGATGGGGTGTGCGCCGGGGTGGTACGGGCACGCCTGGTGCCCGGTGGTGTGCCGGGGCGGTAGCGGTACGTGCCGTGAGCCGGTTGTGTGCCGGGCCGGCCGGTTGTGCGCCCGGCGAGCGGGTTGCGCGCCGGGGGCATGCGAAAAGCCCCTCGCTTCCGCGAGGGGCTTTCACTGTCTGTGCGCCGCCAGGGACTCGAACCCCGGACCCGCTGATTAAGAGTCAGCTGCTCTAACCAACTGAGCTAGCGGCGCCTGCTGACGTCGTAGACCTTAGCATCCTGATCGGGGTGGGGAAAAATCGATATCCGAACGGCAGCGCGAGCCGCCCGGACGGCCGCCCAGAGCAGCACCTCGGGGCCCGGCAACCAGGGATGACGGGTGTCCGGAGCGACCAGCCAGCGGCCACTGGAGGGGGCGTCGGAGCCGGACCGGCCGGGGACGGTCACCGCGTCTCCGGTGCCGTGGCACAGGAGTGCCGGGACGTCGCCCGCGCGGCCGAGTTCCTCCCACCGCAGCAGCGACGGCAGCCGCTGGGCCGTGCCGGGCGCGGCGAACAGCAGCATCCGGCCCCGGAACATCGCCACCGGCCCCGATCCGGGACCCTCCTCCCACAGCTGGTCGGCCATCCGGCGCCCGAAGGTCGCGGGCGCGCTCACGACGTCGAAGACGGAACCGCAGGACAGAACGACGGGGGCCGCCGGCCGCTCGTCCCGCAACGCCTGAGCGCTGCGCGGATACGGTTCTGCGGAGGCGAGCCAGGCGGCGCCGTCCGCAGTGAGGGAGGCGGGCGAGAACGGGGCGTTGCGTGTGCTGCTCATGGCAACTACATCTACCGACGGTGAGCGGACCGTTCCCGAGAGTTCCCGGAAACCGGGACAGGGTGGGGTGGCGGGGCGTATCTTGCCCGCCCGGCATATGCCATGAGGGTGCCCAGGTGAGCACCTGGGTGGGTCACACCGGGTCGACGTGCCCCCGCCCCTCGACCCCCCGCATCAGATCCCGGCCGAACTCCACCATCTTCTTGGCGTAGTCCTCGGTCCACTCGGCCTGCGCGGCGATATCGGCGTGTGTGAGCCGGTCGAACCGCCGGGGATCGGCCAGCTGGGCCGCCGCCATGGCCTGGAACTCCACCGCACGGTCCGCCGCCGCCCGGAACGCCTGCGTCAGCTCGGTCGCGCGCGCCAGCAGTGCCCGCGGGTCGTCGATCGACTCCAGGTCGAAGAAGTGCTCCGGGTCGGCGGCCACCTGCGCGGGCTCGAAGAGCAGGGGCGCGGGGCGTAGCCGCGGTTCGTGCCGACGCGGCGTGGGCTCCGCCATGTCTTCTCCTTCTCTTACGTCACCGAACTGGTACGTCACCGATCTCATTGCTTTCCGGCCACCAGCCCCCGCAACCGGGCACCCCCAGTGAACCGGTCCACCGTCCATTGTCCCGCGCCCACGCAAGTGAACGTAGAGCCCGGCCCACACAAGCCACCACCGAACCGGGCCCGTGATTCGGAGGCCCGCTCACGGCCGCCACACGACCCGATGCTCCGCGAGCCGCGCGAGCACGGCGTGGTTCGCCTCCCAACCATCAGGGAACTTCACCACCGTCCCCAGCTGCACCGGCTCCGTCGACGGATAGTCGTCCAGCAGTTCGCTCACCCCCGCCCGGCACACCACGATGCACGCGTGCCGGTGGCGGGAGGCCAGGACGCACAGACGGCCCGTCTCCAGGTGGAAGGCGGTGGCGTCGGGGCGGCCGGAGAGTGGGTGAAGGACCACGGTCACGTCGTATTTCGCGGCCCTGCAGACGATTCGCGGTGTCGACGGTGATGTCCGTCACCCCCAGCTCGGCGAGGGCGGCACGGACGGCCGCCGCCTGGTCCCGGTGGGCCGTGCCGACCGCGACCCGGTCCGCGGTGAGGGGCGCGGGATCGGGCGAGCGCTCGGACGTCGCCGCCCCGCCCCGGTCAAGGAGCCGCCGTACGACCGCCGCCACCGCCCGGACCGCCTCGGGATCCGTACGCGGGGTGTGCCGGGCGGGCAGCTCCAGCAGTCCCCAGCCCGACTCCGCCGCCTCGTCGATCACCCGGTCGGGCCCCGAGCCGTCCGACGGGACCGCGAAGGACAGACGGCGGTCGCCGTGGTCCGTCCCGCTGCGGAACGGCGTGTACGGATAGAAGGCGTCGGAGACCAGGGGCGCGGCGGACGCGGGGAGCCGCCAGGAGACCGGCAGGCGGTGCTGGGGCAGCTCGGGGTTGTGGGCCAGAAGGGTGGTCACGGCGGAGCCCGACGGGTCGTACGACAGGCCCGCCCACTGCTCGCTGCCCACGATCGCGAACGGGTCCAGCTGGCCCGGGTCCCCCACGAACAGCGCCCGCTCGAACAGACCGGCCACGGCGAGCAGCGAGTCCGAGCGCATCTGGTACGCCTCGTCGACGATCGCGTGCCGCCAGGGCTCGTCGACCTTGACGTGCGCCCACTTGGCCGCCGTGGAGATGACGATCGAGAGGCCGCCCAGGTCACCCGCCTTCGCCGACTTGCGTACGTTCGGCAGGTTGTCCAGAGCCTTGTCGTACGGGTCGGCGTCACTGCTGTGCAGCCGGCCCACCGGCAGCTCGGGATTCTTCTCGGCGAGCCTCAGCACCAGGTCGTCGACCTGGGCGTTGGTCTGCGCGACCACCATCAGCGGGCGCCCCGCGTCGGCGAGTTCGAGGGCCGCGCGGACGACGAGCGTGGACTTGCCGGCGCCGGGCGGGGAGTCGACGACGACGCCGCGCGCGGTGCCGTGCAGCGTGTCGCGGAGGATCGCGTCGGTGGCCTCGGCCGCCGCGGCACCGGGGTCGAACACCGCGGTCACAGCACGTCCTCCTCGGTCAGGGCGTCGGCGGCGTCGGGCACCTGCTCCCCGGGCGGCCCGCCGTGCGTCCACGGCGTCTGCTCCGGGTCGGGCAGCTTCGCGCCGCCCCGCTGCTCGTGCTCGAACAGCGTGAAGCACAGCAGGTCGCCCTTCTCCGGCACCGACCCCTCCTCCGGCTCCTTGCCGCGGCCCATCTTGTCCAGCACCCGCAGCACCACGAGCACGCCCCCGTCCTCGACGTCCCCTTCGTACCCGACGAACTCCGCCGACTGGGGCTTCCCGCCCAGCGAGCGGAACACCTTGGCCCGCTCGCCCAGATGCGGCCGGTCGTCCGTGCGGACGGTGACCAGCGGGCGCGGACTCGGCCGCTTGCCCTCGTTGTACGCCATCACGACCTCGGTGACCTCGCCCGCGAACGCCTCCCCGGACAGCCGCCGCCCCGCCATCACCAGCGGGTCGTCGAGCGCCTCCTGTGCCTCCAGGCGGGCCTGCTCGCGCTCGCGCGCGGCGAGCTTGTTGGCGGCGGTGACCGCGTCGTCGCGCCGCGGCTGCGGGGGCTCGCCGGCCAGGACGCGGTCGCGGTGGCCGGTGAAGGACCAGCGGTCGCGGGTCCACCGCTCCTCGACCCGCCCGGCCTCGGGCAGCTCCCGCACCAGGTCCAGGCCACGCCACACCGCGTCCCAGGTCGGCCGGGTCCGGCTCTCGACGAGGGCGCGGAGCTCCCGCTCGGCGGCGGTGAGGTCCCCGAGCCGGTCGTCGGCCTCCAGCCCGTCCTCGGCGGCGGCGAGGGCGGTACGGGCGCGGTCGTAGCGCTCGATGGCGGGGGCGAGCAGCTTGTTGTCGAACGCCGGGTCGGTGGCGGGACCGGCGGGCGGGCACAGCAACTGGCCCTCCCGGTCCCGCGCGAGCTCCGCCCGCAGTGCCGCTTCGGCGCCCGTCTCACCCTCCGGCGGGGCGATCCAGGCGAGCAGCGCGCCGAGGTGCTGGTCCTCCAGGGTGGACTGGCCGGTCGCCCAGTGCCGGGTCAGTACGTCCGTCATGGCCAGCAGCAGCGAGGAGCCGGGCACGCGGGCCCGCTCGGCGAAGTGGGTCAGCCAGCGACCGAGCAACGGCACGCGCGGAGGCGCGGGGTACGGAGTCTCCGGGTCCTGTTCCGCCGTACGCCTGAAGCGCATCGAGCGGCCCAGGAGCCGTACGAAGTCGATGCCCGCGCGGCTGGGCACGATCAACTGCGGGGCGTCCGCGCACAGTTCGACCTCGACCTTGACCCGCTTGCCGGTCTCCGGATCGGTCTCGTTGCGCTCGGCGGCCTCCACGTCGTCGGCGTAGGCGTCGATGTACGGCAGGACGACATCCGCCAGCTCGGACAGGAACGTGAACCTGAGGTCCCGGTCGCGCGGTTGCGGTACGACCAGCAGGTGCGGGGCGTCCCGGTCCGTGCCGACCAGCGCGCCGAGCGGGGCGCCGGCCTCACCGGCGGTGGTGAGGGGCACGAAGACCAGCGGCCGCTCGGACAGGCGCCGGTGGCGGACGGTGGCGGCGGGCTGGGCGCGGCCCGTGCTGACGGCTTCGAGGCGGGCGAGGGTGGAGATCAGTGACACGCGGCCACCGCCTCCGGGCCGAGGGCGTCGGCATCGCGGCCGAGGACCGAGACTTCCCGGCCGAGGGCCTCGGCACGCAGCTGTGCCGCGCGCCGCAGGGCCGCCACCGCCGGGTCGTCCGGGTCGCCCGACTCACCCCGGGCGGCCGACAGGACGTCCTCGACCGTGGTCAGGTCGCCCAGCTCGGCCCGTACCGAACGGCCCAGGGACGTCACCGCCCCCGCCGCGCGGGAGCGGGCCCGGCAGTGGAAGGCCAGCTCGCAGGCGGACAGGCACTCGGGCGCGTACGTCGCCGGGACCGACTCGACGGCTGCCGTCAGGTCGGCGGCGGGCAGCTCGGGGGAGAAGCAGGTGCCGTCGGGGAGAGTGTCGGCGATGTCCTCGATGCGGGTGAGGCGGGCCAGCTGGCGGGCGGTCACCGCACGCTGCTTGCGGACGTCGACGGCCGAGGCGGTGGGGTGGTTGGAGAAGTCCTTGGGGCAGACCAGGAGGATCCGATGGCGAACGCGCGGGGTGGGGGCGCTGTCTGAGGCGCTCCGCCTCCGGGGCGCCTCAGCCGGTGTCGAGGCGACGACAGTGCTCGACCCTTCGGGCCTCCGCGCGCTCGTCCCCTCGACACCGGCGCGCCCCTCCGGCTCCGCGCCGAGCCGGGCGGCGATCTGCTCCAGCGCCAGCACGTACACCGCCGCCTGCCGCGCGGCCGCGCCGACCTTCGCCGGGTCCGCCGCACCGTCCAGCATCGGGAAGGACTTGATCTCCACGACCGTCCAGCTGCCGTCCGGGTGAACGACGACCGCGTCCGGCTCCAGGAAGGCGGGGGAGCCGGCGACGTCCAGCGCGAGCATCGGGTGGTCGAGCAGCGTCCACTCGCCGCACGCTTCGGTGGCCTCGCGCAGGGCCAGTGCCGTACGGGCCGTGCGGCCCTCGGGGCCGGTCGCGGTGAGCTCGGGCACACGCGCGTGGGCGGGCGGTTCGGCCGTGCGGTCCAGTCTCTCGTGCACCAGCCGCAGCAGCTCCGCGCCGCCGTCCGCCTTGACCTTGGCCTCGAAGGCGTTCCCGCGTGTGAAGGCGAACTGCGACTGCCCGAAGACCGACGGCGAGCCCAGCGCGCTCGCCAGTGCCGCCTTGTTCACCCCGGCGCCGTCCAGGATCGCGCGCCGCTTGCAGCCGGGGTTGGCGGCGAGGGCGGCCAGGGCGCGCGCGTCCAGCGCCTTGGCCGGTACGTCGGGACCGCGCAGCTCAGCGAGCCGGTGCCGGAGCGCCGTCCCCCGCGTCCTTGGGGGAGGCACTCGGCTCGGCTCCGGATCCGATCCGGGACTCGCGCTGCCGTGGAATTCGCTCACCCGCGGAAGTCTGGCATCCGCCACTGACATTTGAGGAAGAAGCGTTGTCGGAGGCCACGGTGACGGTCTCCCGCGTCCCCTTCGCGACCCTGCCGCCCGAGGCCGTTCCGGCCGTCGCGACGGGGGCGGCCTCCGCCCCGAACAGCGCCCGCACCCGGTCGGCGGTCCGCAGCACGTACGGCGTCAGCAGCAGCCCGACGCCCATCACGGCGGCGCCCGCGGCCGCGTCGAGGAAGTAGTGGTTGGCGGTGCCCATCACGACGATCGTGGTGATCAGGGGGTAGGCGACGGCCGCCACCTTCGTGAGGCGCGTCCCGCCGTACCGCCACAGCACCACCCCGCACCACAGCGCCCAGCCGACGTGCAGGCTCGGCATGGCCGCGTACTGGTTCGTCATGCCGCCGAGCCCCCGGGGCGCGCTGGCCTCGCCGCCCCACCAGCCGTACGAGCTGTACTGGGCCATCGTGTCCACGAAGCCGTAGCTCTCGGCGAGCAGCCGGGGCGGGCAGGTGGGCAGCAGGGTGAAGCCGATCAGGCCGATGAAGGTCGACGTCATCAGCCAGGTGCGGGCCGCGCGGTAGCGCACGGTGCGGGACCGGAAGATCCAGACCAGGAGGGCGGGCGTGACCAGGTAGTGCAGTGACGCGTACCAGAAGTCGGCGGGCACGCCGAGCCAGGGCTCGCTGGTGAAGAGCCGGTTGAGGGGGTGCTCCGCGTTGAGGTGCAGGGCCTTCTCGATGTCGAGGATCGCGAGGCCGTGGTCGACGGCATGGCTGACATCGCCCCGGGCGAGCAGGCGGCCCGCCGAGTAGCAGGCGTAGACCAGCAGTATCAGCGGCAGCTCGGTCCACCAGCGCAGGCGGGTCCGCGGCGTCGCCTCCACGCCAGCTGTCTCGGCGTGTGGCATCCGATCGCCTCCCCCTTCTTGTCGCGGCGCCCGGTTGACCGGTCGTGCCACTTTACGGTGTATGCGCGCGCCCCCTTCGGGCACCCCGGCCCTCAAGACGCAGAGATCGCCCCCGGGGTTGCCCCCGCACAGCGTGCGCGATGATGGACGGGTCCGCCTCTCGTTTCTCCCGGAAAGGCCTTTCCATGGCACCGCGCATCCTGCTGGCCCGGCACGGACAGACGGCGTGGTCGCTGTCCGGCAAGCACACGGGCAGGACCGATGTGCCGCTTTTGGAGGAGGGCCGCCGGGGCGCGAAGCTGCTGGGCGAGCGTCTGCACCGCCCGCCGTACGACGGGCTGGCGGGGGTCGAGATCCGCACCAGCCCGCTGTCACGCGCGCGTGAGACGTGCGAACTCGCCGGTTTCGGCGAACGCGCGCGTACCTGGGACACGCTCATGGAGTGGGACTACGGCGCCTACGAGGGCATGACACCGGCGGAGATCCAGGCCGTCCGGCCCGGCTGGCTCATCTGGCGCGACGGCGTGCCGGAGGGCGAGAGCCTGTCCGAGGTGACGGCCCGGGCCGACGAGGCGGTGGCATGGGCGCTCGAGGAGGACCGTGACGTGCTGGTCTTCGCGCACGGCCACATCCTGCGGTCCATAGGCGCGCGCTGGCTGGGGCTGCCTCTCGACTTCGCGGCACGGATCCGGCTGAACCCGACGTCACTGTCGGTGCTGGGGTGGGCGTACGGGGAGCCGGCGATCGAGAGCTGGAACGACCTGGGCCACCTGGCGGCGTAGCCGTTCAGGCCGTTCAGGCCGCGCCGGTCATGCCATGCGGGGCGTGCTCGCGTGGCGTTCCAGGAACGCCGACACACCGCTCGCCCGCCGGTGCGGCAGCAGCACCCGCGCTGTCCCGGCCAGCATCGTCTGGACCCGCGACGACTGCACCTGGTCGAGCAGGTCCAGCACCCGCATCCCGGCGGCCGCGGCCTCGTCAGGGCATCCGCCCCGGGCCAGGTCGTCCGCCAGTTCGGCCGTGTACAGCGCGATGTTGCGGGTGAAGTGCGGGTCCTGGAGCTGGGCCGCCCGCCCGGCGTGCCGCGCCGCCCGCTGCCAGTTGCCCAGTATCGACCAGCACTGCGCCTCCAGCGCTTCCAGTTCGGCCTCTCCGTAGAAGCTCATCCACTCGGGGTCGGCGTCCGAGCGGCCCCGCTCGAAGAGGGCCTGTGCGCGAACGAGGGCCTGCTCGCAGCCGGTGCGGTCGGCGAGCCCCGCCCAGCCGCCCGCCTCGCGCAGGGCCAGCAGGGACATCAGACGGGAGGAGCCCAGGGGGCGTGCGGCGCGCTGCGCGGCCTGTGCCGCCCGCACGGCCTCACGCGGCCGGCCCGCGTCCCGGGCCAGGAACGACGTGTTGCAGAAGGCGTGCGCCTCCAGCGCCGGGTCCCCGGCCATCCGGGCCGTCGCCAGCGCCTCCGCGTAGTGCGAGCGCGCGTCGTCGAACCGTCCCGAGTCGTGCGCCAGCCAGCCCACCGAGATGGCCAGTTCACCCGCGCCCGAGTGGAGCCGGTCGCCGGTCGCCTGCCGGGTCGTACCGGCGTCGAGCAGTTCGTACGCGGCACGCAGCGGGGCGGCCGCGCGCCGGTAGAGGCCGTCGGCGCCATGCCGGTCGTCGAGCAGCCGGATACGGCGTACGGCTTCCTCGAGCGCGTCCGCCTCGTGCACCCCGACACGCCGGACGGGACGGTCCGCGGCCGCGGCGTCGAAGGCGAGCCCCAGGGGGCTCAGCGAGGCGGCGGCCACGGTGGCGCCCCCGCCGGTCATGAATGCGCGACGCAGCACGTCGCTCTCCTCGTGGATCTCGTGGTTCTGGTGGTTCTCATGGTTCTGTTCTGATTTGTACGGGTCGTGCGGGGCGTACGGGTTCTGCGGGTCATACGGCTCGTGGCCCCTCCGCGTCTCACTTGCGGTGTACGCCGGGCTTGTGGTGTGTACGAGGGGCGCGTCCTCGTCGGTGTGCGCCCGGCGCCCGCGTACGGACGAGCGGGGCGCGAAGCCGAGGTCGGCGAGCGCGCGGCCGGGGAACATGTGCAGGAACACCCGTTCGTACGCGTAGTTGGGGCAGCGGATCTCGCCGGCCTCTACCCGCCCGACGTAACGCGCGTCACAGCTGACCCGCTCACCGATCTCCCGAGCGGCCCGTCGTACCGCCGCGGCGAACTCGGCCGGCGAGCGCTGACCGCGCAGCTGCCGGAACGTGACATTCGGCCTCGGTGGAAGGGAGGGCTGGGGTGAGGTCAGCTCTGACGACGCCATGGCCGGGTCCTCTCATGCGAACCGTCGAACCATGCCGGAGCGAGGACGGGTTGAGCCGAATACCCGTACCGAATATCCGTGTGGTGCCCTTGCTGTCGGCGGGCATGAACGTACCTGCTGTAGCGGACTCGCCACGCAGTGTTTGGCTACAAAACGGATATCTCATACGTGATCTGCCATGAACTGCCATCCTTTGCGGCGGACTTCCGCCGTAGCCGTTGACGTCGGGCCGCGTTGAACTCTGCGGACTGCACAAGGGGTTCCGTGGTGGAGGTCGGGATGGAGACCAGCCAGAGCATCGCTCCGCATACGCCGTCGACAACGGCCGGGCACGGGCCGACCGCGGAGTGCGGTGAGCCGCCGGCGGCGGGCTGCGACGTGGTCACGGTTCCGGCGCGGCAGGGCCTGGAGGCGGTCGACATCCTGCGGCGCGGGGCGGCCGGGGACGCGGTGGGGCCCGTACTGCACGACGACGGTGGCGACACCCTCGGCTTCGTGGTCCCGTCGGGCACGGCGGCCGCCTGGGACGTGCCGGGCAGCACGTGTACGGAGACCGACGGCCGCGGGCTGAGCCTGAACCTGAACCCCGAGCCGCCGGTCGAGGGCTCGGACTGGCTCCTGCCGCCCGGCGAGGCGGACCTGGCGACGGATCCCGCGGCGCTGCGGGCGGCCTTGGGGGAGGCCGCGCGGCTGATCGAGGCGGCCGACAACTGTCGGTGACACCGCTGCCGGGCGACGCGGCCTGCCGCTTGCGACAATGACCCAATGGGAAAGTCCAGGAACGCCAGGCGCCGGTCGGCCGAGGCCGAGGCCGTCGTCGAACGCGTCGACGGCGGACTCGCCGAGCTGATACCCGACCGGGACCGCGCCCGGGCCTGGACGCTCCTCGTCGACGGGGCTCCCCAGTCGCACGTCGACTTGGACGACCCGGCATACCTCTCCTTCGAGTACCAGCGGCGCCTGGGGCACGTCATCGATCTCGTCGCCCCGCCGGGCAAACCGGTACGCGTGGTTCACCTCGGCGGAGGTGCCCTCACCCTCGCCCGCTATGTCGCCGCCACCCGGCCCCGTTCCACCCAGCAGGTCGTCGAGCGGGACGCCCTCCTCGTCCAACTGGTCCGCCGGGAGCTGCCGTTGGATCCGGGCGCCCGGATCCGGGTGCGGTCGGCGGACGCCCGGGACGGTCTCGCCAAGGTGCCCGACGGGTGGGCCGACCTCGTCATCGCCGACGTCTTCAGCGGGACCCGTACCCCTGCCCATCTGACCTCGACGGAGTTCCTCGACGACGTACGCAGGGTCCTGGCGCCCGGCGGCGTCTACGCCGCCAACCTCGCGGACGGCCCGCCGCTCGCGCATCTGCGCGGCCAGATCGCCACCGCCGCCGACCGGTTCGCGGAACTCGCCCTGGCCGCCGACCCGGCCGTACTGCGCGGCAAACGCTTCGGCAACGCCGTCCTCGTCGCATCCGACCGGCCGCTCCCCGTCGCCGAACTGACCCGTCGCGCCGCCTCCGACCCGCATCCCGCCCGCGTCGAGCACGGCAAGGCGCTCACCGACTTCACCGGTGGGGCCGCCCCCGTGACCGACCTTGCGGCGGTGGCCTCCCCGGCCCCGCCCCCGTCGGTGTTCCGGTGACTCAGTAGTCCCCGATCTCCACCCGTGGCGGCCCGTCGTGCCATGTGCAGAACACCGACACCCGGTCCGCCCCGGAGCCGAACTCCACCCGGATCCACGTCTCCGTCTTCCACACCTGCATCGACCAGCCCGCACCCGGGGTGGCCGAGACGAGGGTCGCGTCCGTCTCGGCGATGTCGAAGACCACGCGACCGCCGTCGGTGTCGTAGCTCTTGACCTGGCCGGATGTGGTGGGGGAGGGGCTGGTGCTCGTCGGGGGTGTCTGAGAGGGGGTCGGTGTGCGGGGCGTCCCGGCCGGCTTCGGCGAGGGGCTCGACGGGCCCTTCGACGGGGTCGGCCGATTCGTCGACGACGCCAGCGGCTTCGACTCCTGCGTCGTCGCGTCGGCCGCCGTGATGGGCAGGGCGCGGGGCCGGTCGTACACCGTGCCCGCCATCACCGTGTGGACACCCCACCACGACAGCGTGACCGCCGCGCCCGTGGCGAGCGACCAAGCCAGTACGTGTACGAGTCCTCTGCGCATCGCGGCCATACTGCCTCACGAGTCCCGGACGTGTCGCGCGGTTGTCCGCGGGGTCGGAGTTGTCCGCGGAGCGGTCCATAGGGCCGGAGTTGTCCACAGGTGCTGAGTTGTCCACAGGCCCGGACCGGGCTCGCTCGCATGGCGTACGGTGCGGCGCATGGCAAGTGTGCTCGTGGTCGAGGACGACCAGTTCGTACGCTCGGCGCTCATCCGGCACCTGACCGACGCCGCCCACACGGTGCGCAGCGTCGGTACGGCACTGGAGGCGCTGCGCGAGGTCGCCCATTTCCGCTTCGACGTGGTGATCCTGGACCTCGGTCTGCCCGATCTGGACGGCTCCGAGGCCCTGAAGATGCTGCGCGGCATCACGGACGTGCCGGTGATCATCGCCACCGCACGGGACGACGAGGCGGAGATCGTCCGGCTGCTGAACGCCGGGGCGGACGACTATCTGACCAAGCCGTTCTCGGTCGAGCACCTGTCGGCCCGGATGGCCGCAGTCCTGCGCCGGGCCCGGTCGGGCAGCGGGGAGGCCGCGCCGTCGAGCGTGCTCCGCGTCGGCGGTCTGACCGTCGACCCGCTGCGCCGCCAGGCCGAGTTGGACGGCGTGAGCCTGGACCTCACCCGCCGAGAGTTCGACCTCCTCGCCTTCCTGGCCGGGCGGCCCGGCGTCGTCGTACCGCGCAAGGAACTGCTCGCCGAGGTGTGGCAGCAGTCGTACGGCGACGACCAGACCATCGATGTCCATCTGTCCTGGCTGCGCCGCAAACTGGGCGAGACGGCGGCCAGTCCGCGCTATCTGCACACCCTGCGGGGGGTCGGCGTGAAGCTGGAGCCACCGCGATGAGGTGGGCACTGGTCAAGGTCTGTCTCGCGGTCACCACCATGGTCGTGGTCGCCTTCGCTGTCCCGCTCGGACTCGTCATCAGGGAGATGGCCCGCGACCGCGCCTTCTCCAACGCCGAGCGGGAGGCCGCGGCCGTCGCCCCGGCACTGTCCATCACCACCGACCGGGACCAGCTGGAGCGGGTCGTCGCCTCGGCCGGGTCGGACGCGGGGATGGCCGTGCACATACCGGCCTCCGGTGACTCGGCGGCCGTCGACCTCGGGCGACGGCGCGCCGCCGCCGACGACATCGCGACCGTACGACGGCTGGGCCGCGCCTCGACCAGCGAGGTACCCGGCGGCTCCACGCTGCTCCAGCCGGTCGCGCTGAGCTCCGGTGAGATCGCCGTCGTCGAGGTGTACGTCCCCGACGCGGAGGTCACCAACGGCCTCACCACGGCCTGGGCGGTCCTCGCAGGCGTCGGCCTCGCGCTGATCGTCGGTTCGGTCGCGGTCGCCGACCGGCTGGGCGTACGGATGGTGCGGCCCGCGCAGCGCCTGGTCGAGGGCGCGCACGAACTGGGTGAGGGCAAGCTGGGCGCCCGGGTCCCCGAGGAGGGGCCCACCGAACTGCGGCTGGCCGCGGTCGCGTTCAACTCGATGGCCGACCAGGTGGTGCAACTCCTCGCGAACGAGCGTGAGTTGGCCGCCGACCTGTCCCATCGCCTGCGGACACCCCTGACCGTGCTGCGCCTGAACGCCGCCTCGCTCGGGGACGGTCCGGCCGCCGAGCAGACCCGGGCCGCCGTCGCCCAGCTGGAGCGCGAGGTCGACACGATCATCCGTACGGCCCGGGATGCCAAGCCGCAGACCGTGGCCGCCGGTCCGGGCGCCGGGTGCGACGCGGCCGAGGTGGTGCGCGAGCGCATGGCGTTCTGGTCGGCGCTGGCGGAGGACGAGGGCCGCAAGGTGCGGGTGGCCGGCGTGGACCGGCCGGTGCGCATACCCGTGTCCCGGGCGGATCTGGCGGCCGCGCTGGACGCCCTGCTCGGCAACGTCTTCCGGCACACGCCCGAGGGCACGGCCTTCGCGGTCGACGTGCACAACGGCGAGGACGCGGTGATCGTGCTCGTCTCGGACGCGGGGGCCGGCATCTCCGACCCCGAGGCGGCGATGGCCCGCGGTCGGGGCTCGGGCAACGCCGGCTCGACCGGGCTCGGCCTGGACATCGTGAGACGGCTCGCGGAGTCGACGGGCGGGGACGTACGGATCGGGTCGTCGGTGCTCGGCGGGACCGAGGTGCGGATCTGGATCCAGCTGGACGGGCGGGCCCCCGTGCGCAGGGGGCATCGGGGGTCGGTCCGAAGACGCCGACCCGGCAAATTGGTCTCGACCTTTAACCGTCCCCGATCCCTTCCTTAAGCGCACCCTAAGGTCCTCAACACCGGTCTGGATCAGGGCTTTTGCCCGATTCCGGATCGCTAGCGTGCTGCCGCACCCCACCCCCGAACAGCAAAGGCAGACACGCGATGAGCACCCACCGGCGCAAGATCAGCGGCAGGAACAAGGCGATCGGCGGTCTAGTCGCCGCGGCCGTGGTCGGGGGCGGCGCGCTCGTGTTCACCGGCACCGCGCAGGCGGCCGGGATCGGGGCGGCGTACACGAAGACCAGTGACTGGTCGACGGGTTACACCGCGCAGTACGTCGTCACCAACAACAGCGGCGCGGCGGAGAAGCAGTGGACGCTGGAGTTCGCCCTGCCGTCGGGCTCGAAGCTGAGCTCCCTGTGGAACGCCGAGTCGAGTGTGAGCGGGCAGCACGTCACCGTGACGCCGCCGAAGTGGGACACGGACGGGCTGGCCGCCGGTGAGTCGGTGACGGTCGGCTTCGTGGTCAACGGCACGGGCGCACCGACGGGCTGTCTGATCGACGACGCGAAGTGCTCCACGGACGACGGCGCGACGCCCGAGCCGAGCGGCCGCCCCACATCCACCGAATCCGCCAAGCCGACACCGACGCCGAAGCCGACGGCCACGCCCACCCAGAGCACGCCCCCCACCGCGACCCCCACCGCCAAGCCCTCGGAGACCCCCGGCACCGGAACGGGAACCGCCGCCGGCTTCGCGCCGTACATCGACACCTCCCTCTACCCGGCGTTCGACATGGCGGCGAGCGCCGAGGCGACCGGCGTGAAGAACTACAACCTCGCCTTCATCACCGACGGCGGCGGCTGCACCCCGAAGTGGGGCGGCGTCACCGACCTCGGCGGCGACGCGGTGGCCGCGCGGATCGGCGACCTGCGTGCCCAGGGCGGCGATGTCCGTGTCTCGTTCGGCGGCGCGGCAGGCAGTGAGCTGGCGACGACCTGCTCCTCGGCGGACGCACTGGCGGCGGCGTACGGCAAGGTCGTGGACGCGTACGAGCTGACCAAGGTCGACTTCGACGTCGAGGGCGGCGCGCTGCCGGACAAGGCGGCCAACACCCGCCGCGCCCAGGCGATAGCCAAGCTCCAGGCGGCCCACCCCGACCTGGACGTCTCCTTCACCCTCCCCGTCATGCCGGAGGGTTTGACCCAGCCCGGCGTCGACCTCCTCGCCGACGCCAAGCAGAACGGCGTGCGGACCGACACGGTCAACATCATGGCGATGGACTACGGCCCCGCCTACAGCGGCGACATGGGCACCTACGCCGAACAGGCGGCCACCGCCACCCAGGCCCAGGTCAAGAGCGTGCTCGGCCTCTCCGACAGCGCGGCCTGGAAGACGGTCGCCGTCACCCCGATGATCGGCGTCAACGACGTCACCACCGAGATCT
Source organism: Streptomyces sp. V4I8 (assembly GCF_041261225.1). Classification (GTDB taxonomy): domain Bacteria; phylum Actinomycetota; class Actinomycetes; order Streptomycetales; family Streptomycetaceae; genus Streptomyces. The sequence continues at coordinate 3,954,072 of NZ_JBGCCN010000001.1, read as the reverse complement.
TCAAGGTCGACGACGCCACCCAGCTGGTGAAGTTCGCCCAGTCCAAGGGCCTCGGCTGGCTGTCGATGTGGTCGGCGACCCGCGACAAGCAGTGCCCGGGCGGCGAGAAGCCGGCGGCGGACGCGACGTGCAGCTCCATCCTCCAGGAGAAGTTCGCGTTCTCGAAGGCGTTCGCGGCGTACGGCAAGTAGGGACGGACAGCCGACCGCCATGACCTGACTGACCACCCAGCCGGGGCGCGGCACGCCCCCTCCCCGTGCCGTGCCCCGTTCCGCATCCCGCCCCCCGGCCGAGTGCCGTCGGCTAGAGCTCCGTCTCCACCGCCGGCAACGTCCCCGTCCGCGCCGCCTTCCCGTACCAGTACGCACTCGACTTCGGCGTCCGGGCGAGCGTCGAGTAGTCGACGTACACCGCGCCGAACCGCTTCTCGTAGCCGTACGCCCACTCGAAGTTGTCCATCAGGGACCAGAGGTAGTAGCCGCGGACATCGGCGCCGTCGGCGATCGCGCGGCGGACCGCGGAGAGGTGGCCGTGCAGGTAGGCGATGCGCTCCGGGTCGTGGACGCGGCCGTCGGGGTCCGGCTTGTCGTCGTAGGCCGCGCCGTTCTCGGTGATGTACAGCGGCAGGCCGGGCGCCTCCCGGGAGTACCGCATGATCAGGTCGTGCAGGCCGGTCGGGTCGATCGTCCAGCCCATCTCCGTGCGCTCACCCGGGGTCTGGTGGAACGTCACGTCGTCCGCGCTCGGCCACGGCGAGTGCTCGCTCGCCCCGTGGCCGTCGGCCCGCGGGCCGCTGACCTCCGTCTCGGCCGCCGACACCAGCGCCGGGGTGTAGTAGTTCAACCCCAGGGCGTCCAGGGGCTGGTTGATCGCGGCCAGGTCGCCGTCCAGGACGTACGACCAGTCCGTCACCAGCTCCGTCGCCGCGTACAGCGACTCCGGGTAGACGCCGTGCAGGATCGGGCCGTGGAACACGCCGTTGGCCAGGTCGTCGATCTTCCGGGCCGCCGCCAGGTCCGCGGGGTCCTGCGAAAGCGGCCGTACCACGGCGGAGTTGAGGCTGAGCGCCACCGAGTTGCGGGCCGGCATCACCGAGCGCAGGGCCGAAGTGGCCAGGCCGTGCGCCAGGTTCAGGTGGTGGGCCGCCCGCAGCGAGCCGCCCGGTTCCGTGCGGCCGGGCGCGTGCACCCCCGAGCCGTAGCCCAGGAACGCGCTGCACCACGGCTCGTTGAGCGTGATCCACTGCTCCACGCGGTCGCCGAGCGCCTCGCCGACGATCTGCGCGTACTCGGCGAAGCGGTACGCCGTGTCGCGCTCCGGCCAGCCGCCCGCGTCCTCCAGCTCCTGGGGGAGGTCCCAGTGGTAGAGGGTGACGGCCGGTTTGATCCCCACGGACAGCAGCTCGTCCACCAGACGGCGGTAGAAGTCCAGGCCCCGCTGCACCGCCGGGCCCCGGCCCGTCGGCTGCACGCGCGACCAGGAGACCGAGAAGCGGTACGCGGTCAGGCCGAGCTCGGCCATCATCGCCACGTCCTCGCGGTAGCGGTGGTAGTGGTCGACAGCGATGTCACCGTGCTCGCCGCCGGCCGTCCGGCCCGGCGTATGGCTGAAGGTGTCCCAGATCGACGGCGTGCGGCCGTCCTCCCGCACCGCCCCCTCGATCTGGTACGCGGACGTCGCCGCGCCCCAGAGGAAGGCGGGGGGAAAGGACACGGAGGACATGGGTTCAGGCATGGAAGCGCTCCCATAGGGGGTCGTGGAGACCGACGGGTAGGAGGGGAGGAGGGAAGGGGGAGGAGAGGGGGATTGAGGGGCCGAGACGGCGGTGACCCAGCCCCAAGGGACGTACCGGACAAGCGATATGGCCGGGCCTCAGCCCTTGACCGCCCCCTGCATGATCCCGCCCACGATCTGCTTGCCGAACAGCAGGAAGGCGATCAGCAGCGGCAGCGTGCCGAGCAGGGCGCCCGCCATGATCACCGACTGGTCGGGGACATAGCCGGTGCCGAGGGAGTTGAGCGCGACCTGCACGGTCGGGTTCTCCTGGTTGAGGGCGATGATCGGCCACAGGAAGTCGTTCCAGGCGAACACGAAGGTCAGCAGGCCGAGGACGGCCATCGCGGGCCGCGCCGCCGGGAAGACCACGTGCCAGACGACCCGCAGACTGCTCGCGCCGTCCACCCGCGCCGCCTCGATCAGCTCGCTCGGCAGCGCCTGCAACAGGTACTGCCGCATGAAGAACGTACCGAAGGCCGTGCACAGCGTCGGCAGGATGACCGTCTGGAGCTGGTTCGACCAGCCGAGGTCCGCCATCCAGAGATACAGCGGTACGACCGCCAGCTGCGGCGGGATCATCATCGTGCCGATCGTCAGCATCAGCAGCAGACCGGAGAACCGGAACCGCAGCTTGGCGAAGGCGAAACCGGCGAGCGTGGCGAAGAGCACCGTGCTGATGGTGATCGTGCCCGCCACGAACGTGGTGTTGAACATCGCCTTTCCGAGCCCGGCCTCGTCCCACGCCCGGTCCATGTTCTTGAACAGGTTCCCGCCGAACCACAGCGGCGGCGGGGTCTCCGCGAGCCGCCGGTCGGTGCGCGAGGCCGCGATCGCCGTCCACACCAGCGGGGCCAGCGAGACCAGCGCGAACACGGTCAGGACGACGTAGGTGAGCGGGCCGGCGTGCAGCTGCTTGCCGGCGCCCATCACCCGGGGGCGCTCGCGCCGCGGCTTCGAGTCCTTGGCGGCCTTCGAGGTCTGGGGAGTCGTCAGTTCGCTTGTGCTCATTGGGACTTCCTCAGCCGACGGGACACCAGCAGTTGGATCACGGCGACGATCAGCAGGATCAGGAACATCGACCAGGCGATCGCGGAGGCCTTGCCGAGGTTGCCGATGATCCAGCCCTGGTCGTACATGTACAGGCCGAGCGTCTGGTACTGGTGCTCGGAGCCGCCCTTCGAACCGCTCACCCCGCCGAACAGCAGGGGCTCACCGAAGAGCTGGGTCGCGCCGATCGTGGAGACGACCACCGTGAACAGGATGGTCGGCCGCAGCTGCGGGATGGTCACATGGAGGAACTGCTGCCAGCGGCCCGCGCCGTCGATCGCCGCGGACTCGTAGAGGTCGGCCGGGATCGCCTGCATCGCCGCCAGGTAGATCAGCGCGTTGTAGCCGGTCCAGCGCCAGATCACGATCGACGAGACCGCGAACTGCGAACCCCAGTCGGACTCACGCCAGTTGACCGGATCGATGCCGACGAACTCCAGCAGCCAGTTGATCATGCCGCCGTCCCACGAGTACAGCAGCACGAACACCAGCGTCGCCGCCGCCACCGAGGTGGCGTACGGGGTGAGCATCACGACCCGCCACACGGTCGAGCCGCGCAGCTTGTAGTTGAGCAGATGCGCCAGGCCGATCGCCATCAGCAGCTGCGGCACCGTGGAGATCACGCCGATGGTGAAGGTGTTCCCCAGAGCGTTCCAGAAGAAGTCCGAGGACAGCAGGTTCTGGTAGTTGTCCAGGCCGGTCCAGGTCTGGCCGTCGAGGTTGGCCAGCTGCACGTTGTGCAGCGAGTACCAGGCCGTGTAGAGCAGCGGGACCAGCGAGAACGCCCCGAAGACGATGAAGAAGGGGGCGATGAACGCGTACGGCGACGCCTTCATGTCCCAGCGGTACAGCCGGCTGCGCCAGGAATCCGGGCCCGGCGGAGGCGGCGTACCGCGACCGTGCGCGCGGCGGGCCGCGCCCGGCTGGTCACCGGGCGCGGCGTCGGCGCTCGCGGCTCGCGCGAGGGCCTGCTTGGAGCTGGTCACTGGCCGAGCACGTCCTTGATCTCCTCGGACGCCGCGTCCCAGCCCTCGTCAGGGCTCTTGCCCTTCTGCTCGACCTGGAGGATGCCGATGTCGGTCAGCGCGGTGTTGATCGCCTGGTCCTTGATGCCGAAGTACTGCGTCGGGATGGTCTTCGCCGAGTCGGAGAAGATCTGCGTGATCGGCGCGTTCGAGAAGTACTCCGTGGTGGCGGCGGCCGGCTTCAGGGTCGAGTACGCCGCCGGGGTCGACGGGAAGCTGGCCTGCTTGGCGAACACCTTCGCCTGCTGCTCGGGCGCGGTCAGCCACTTCGCCAGCGCGATGGCCTCCTTCTGGTGCTTGCCCGAGGTCGGCACGCCGATGAACGAACCGCCCCAGTTGGACGCGGTCGGCGCCGCCGCCACGTCCCACTTGCCCTTGCCGGACTCACCGGACTTCTCCAGGATGTAGCCGATCATCCAGGCCGGGCAGGCCACCGTGGCGAAGGTGCCGTTGGCGTAGCCCTGGTCCCACGGCTTGTCGAACTGCTTCAGCTTCGCCGACATGTCGCTGGTCGCCACGTCCATGGCGACGTCCCAGGCGTTCTTGACGCCCTGCGACTTGTCCCAGTCGACGGTGCCGTCGTCCTTGTAGTAGCGCTCGGTGCCGCCGCCGAGGGCCGCGTTGTAGACGGAGGAGGCCGAGTCCACGAACTTGGTGCCGCTCGGCGCCTTCTTCATGTACTCCTTGCCCAGGTCGACGTACTTGCCCCAGTCGCCCTTCCACTGCGCGGCGAGCTTGGTGCGGTCCGTCTCCAGGCCGGCCTTCTCGAACAGGTCCTTGCGGTAGCAGATCGCCATCGGGCCGACGTCGGTGCCGAGTCCGATCAGCTTGCCGTCCTTGGTCGTGGCCTGGGCGTTCTTCCAGTCCAGCCACTGCGACTTGTCGACCTCCTTGCCGAGGTCGACGAACTTGTCGGCCTGCGTCTGGACGGCCTCGGTGACGTTCATGATCTCGATCGCCTGGATGTCGTCGGCACCGGCCCCGGCCTGCAGTCGGGTGAGGACCTTGGGCCAGTAGACGTCGGTACGGGTGGTGACGTTCTCCTTGATGGTGATGTCGGGGTGGAGCTTCATGTACTCGTCGTAGAGGCCGGCCTGCTTGTAGCCGAAGGTGCCGAAGGTGCCGACGGTGAGGGTGGTCTTGCCGCCCCCTCCGTTGCCACCGCCCTCGCCCGAAGAGTTGTCGTCCGAGTCCTCGGCGCAGCCGGCGAGCAGCCCTGTCGTCAGCGCGGCTGCGACCGCGAGGGTCATCAGCCGGCGGGACCCGCGGGTACTCGTGCGCATTGCGTCCTCCTGTTGCCTGACGTGCCGACCCCCCGGCCAACTGCACTGTTGGGCCCGTTTGTTGTCTCGCTGCGGCTCGGGCGGGGAACGTGCGGGATGTGTATGTGTCAGGTACTGTGGGAGCGCTCCCACAGGTGATGAGTTGAAGGGTCGTCGGTCAGAGCGGGGGTGTCAAGGGACCCGGAGCGGAGAGATGTGTTCAGTTATCGGGCTGTTAACTGGACCCACTCGGACCGGTTCGGACTGGCTCGGCGGGCGAGGGCGGGGCCGTTCGGGCCGAAGCGGGGGCCGGGACTGTAGCCCCCCGGGGACGGTCACTCTTCCTGACGGGACTGTTAAATTCCAGGCCAGCGTGAAGACAACGGCGGAAGGCGGAGCCCATGGCAACCCACGGAGCGCGGGGCCGTAGTGGCGGTCGGCCGACCCTCGAAGAGGTGGCGGCCCGTGCCGGCGTGGGCCGGGGCACCGTCTCCCGCGTGATCAACGGCTCGCCCCGGGTCAGCGACGCGACCCGCGCGGCGGTGGAGGCGGCGGTCGCGGAACTCGGCTACGTCCCCAACACGGCGGCCCGCGCCCTGGCGGCGAACCGCACGGACGCCATCGCGCTGGTCGTGCCCGAGCCGGAGACGCGGTTCTTCGCGGAACCGTACTTCTCGGACATCCTGAAGGGCGTGGGCGCCGAACTCGCCGACACCGAGATGCAACTGCTGCTGATCTTCGCGGGCAGCGACAAGGAACGGCGCCGCCTGGCCCAGTACCTGGCCGCCCACCGTGTGGACGGCGTCCTGCTGGTCTCGGTCCACGCGGACGACCCGCTGCCGGACCTGCTGTCCCAGCTGGAGATCCCCGCGGTGATCAGCGGCCCTCGCTCCGCCGCGGAGACCCTGACCTCGGTGGACTCCGACAACTACGGCGGCGCCCGCTCGGCCGTCGAGCACCTGATGAGCCGCGGCCGCACGCGGATCGCCCACATCACCGGCCGTCTCGACGTGTACGGCGCCCAGCGCCGCGTCGACGGCTACCGCGACGCCCTGCGGGACGCGGGGCACGACGTGGACGAGCGGCTGATCGAGCCGGGCGACTTCACGGAGGAGGGCGGCCACCGGGCGATGGAGGTCCTGCTCTCCCGCTGCCCCGACCTGGACGCGGTCTTCGCGGGGTCCGACGTGACGGCGGCGGGCGCCCGCCAGGTCCTGCGCGAGGCGGGCCGCCGTATCCCCGACGACGTCGCCCTCGTCGGCTACGACGACTCCGCCATCGCCCGCCACATGGACCCGCCCCTCACCAGCGTCCGCCAGCCCATCGAGGAGATGGGCCGCCGGATGATCGACCTGCTCCTCACCGAGATCGCGGACCGCCGTCCGGCGATGTCGCGGGGGCTGGAGCGGGCCCGGATGGTGCTGGCCACGGAGTTGGTGACGCGGGCGTCGTCGTGAGCGGCCACGCCTTGCCGGACCTCACCGAGGCGGGCGAGGCCGAGCCGGATCCGGGTTCCGCGGTTGAGGTGTCCGCACCTTCCGCGACCAGGACTCGGGCTGTGTGCCCCTGGGCGTCCGACTCCCCGGCGGCGCACGCCGGTTCGTGAAGGGGCCGACGACCGACGCCGTCCGGCGCTCTCTCGACCGCGCCCGGGCGGTCCCCCGCTCGGTGCGCCGTCCGGCGATCGTCCCCCGACCGCACCTTCGGGCACCTTGACGTCGACCGGATCCGCGCCGCGGGAGGCGGCCTTCACGGCGGCACCCTCCAGCAGGCGGTCAGCAGAGCTTCCGCCTCGCCCGGCTGCCGACCTCCCCAGGCATCGGCGCGCTTACGGACGCGACGTCAGCCGCCACCGAGTCTCCCCGTCCTGCTCCTCGTCGGTCGGGGCGAGTCCGGCGGCCGCGGCGACGGCCGCCGAGTCCGCGTGGGCGGGGTGGATGTGGGCGACGACCGTACGGACCGACCGTCGCCCGAGCCAGTCGACGAGCCCTTTCGCCGCCTCGGACGCGAACCCGCGGCCCTGCCACGGAGCGCCGACCGTCCAGGCGATCTCGGCGCCGTGGTCGTCGAGCGGGTGCCGCGCGCTGATCGTGGCCTGGACCGTGCCGACGAGGCGTGCCTCCGCGCGCAGCCGCAGCACCCAGTTGCACCAGGAGACGGCCGGGTCGGGGGATCCGGCGACGAGGCGCTCGTAGCGGGCGCGCAGGTCGGCGGGGGAGAGGGGAGCGCCGCCGATGAAGGTGTGCAGCGCCGGGTCGGACAGGACCACGGCCATCTCCTCGGCGTGCTCGACGCGCAGCGGGAGGAGGTCGAGGCGGGCGGTGCGGACGGTCTCGGCGGGTACGCGGGGCTCGGACATCGTGCGCAGCCTATGGCTCGGCAGAAAAAGCTTCAGCCGGTGACTTCGTCGTGAAGTCACCGGCTGAAGCACCAGGGTGAGTGACGGGACTCGAACCCGCGGCATCCTGGACCACAACCAGGTGCTCTACCAGCTGAGCTACACCCACCATGACCGGCTTTGGGTTTCCCCGACCGGCCGAGAAAAAGTGTACAGGGTCCGAAGGGGTGCTCGCGCACGGATTCCGCGGCGCCCCCCGGCACCCCCCTCACCCTCCTACTGAGCAGGTAGAACGTGTTTCGCGGCGATCGACTTCGCGGTGTCCGAGTCCGGGCCGGGCTGCGGCACGAAGACGGCCTCGCGGTAGTAGCGGAGTTCGGCGATGGACTCGCGGATGTCGGCAAGGGCGCGGTGGTTGCCGTTCTTCTCCGGGCTGTTGAAGTAGGCGCGCGGGTACCAGCGGCGGGCCAGCTCCTTGATCGACGAGACGTCGACGATCCGGTAGTGGAGGTAGTCCTCCAGCGTCGGCATGTCGCGCAGCAGGAAGCCGCGGTCGGTGCCGACGGAGTTGCCGCACAGCGGGGCCTTGCCGGGTTCCTTCACATGCTCGCGTACATACGCCAGGACCTGCTCCTCGGCGTCGGCCAGCGTCGTGCCGCCGGCCAGTTCGTCGAGGAGGCCGGACGCGGTGTGCATCTGACGCACCACTTCCGGCATCGTCTCCAGCGCCGCGTCCGGCGGGCGGATGACGATGTCCACTCCCTCGCCGAGGATGTTCAGCTCGGAGTCGGTGACGAGGGCGGCAACCTCGATGAGCGCGTCGTCGGACAGCGAGAGGCCGGTCATCTCGCAGTCGATCCACACCATGCGATCGTTCATGCGACCACCCTAAAGCTGACGTCCGCTTTTGGGATGCCCGGTGTCGCAGGCGGCGTCCCGGGGAACGCCGGGCGGGCAGAGCTGCCCGCCCGGCGTCACCGGGTCACGCTCCGCTGCGCTGGCCCGGCAGGCTCGCCCGGCCTCCGACGTACAGCTCGCGCCCGTGCTCCGAGGGGCCGGGGCCCACGGGCGCCGGGGTGCGGCGGGTCTGCAGCGGGACCGGGCCGCCGTCCGGGTACGGGGCAGGCGGCGGGCCCTGCTGGACGGTGGGGCCCGTCGGGGGCTCCGCGTCCGTCGGCCGCTCGGCCTGGGGACGGCGGGCACGATACGCCGCCCGGTACGCGGCCGGCGACGAGCCGAGCTGGCGGCGGAAGTGGCCGCGCAGCGCCACCGGTGAGCGGAAGCCGCAGCGTCCCGCCACCTCGTCCACCGAGTAGTCCGACGTCTCCAGCAGCCGCTGTGCCTGCAGAACCCGCTGGGTGATCAGCCACTGCAGCGGGGCGCTGCCCGTCAGCGAGCGGAAGCGGCGGTCGAAGGTGCGGCGGCTCATGTACGCGCGTGCCGCCAGCGTCTCGACGTCGAACTGCTCGTGCAGATGCTCCAGCGCCCAGGCGACGACCTCCGCGAGGGGGTCGGCGCCGATCTCCTCTGGTAAAGACCGATCGAGGTAGCGCTCCTGACCGCCGGAGCGGCGCGGCGGGACCACCAGACGGCGGGCCAGTGCTCCTGCCGCCTCGTTGCCGTGGTCCGTCCGCACGATGTGGAGACAGAGGTCGATTCCGGCCGCGGTGCCCGCGGATGTCAGCACATCGCCGTCGTCGACGAACAGCTCGCGCGGATCCACGTGCACCGACGGGTAGCGCTTGGCCAGCGTCGGTGCGTACATCCAGTGTGTCGTCGCGGGACGGCCGTCCAGCAGGCCGGCCGCCGCGAGGACGAAGGCACCGGTGCACAGCCCGACTATGCGGGCGCCTTCCTCGTGCGCCCGGCGCAGTGCGTCGAGCGCGTCCTCCGGCGGTGGCGAGGTGATCGAACGCCAGGCCGGCACGACGACCGTGCCTGCCCGCGAGATCGCCTCCAGGCCATGCGGCGCCGAGAGTTCCAGGCCCCCTGTGGTCCGCAGTGGGCCTTCCTCGCCGCCGCACACCAACAGGCGGTAGCGCGGCACGCCGGCGTCCTGGCGGTCTATCCCGAACACCGACAGCGGTATGGAACTCTCGAAGATGGGGCCGCCGCTGAACAGCAGCACCGCGACGATCTCCTTGCGGCGTCGCCCGGAAAGCTTCCGGGCCGCGGCTTCCGGCGCGGCGGTGGAGTCGTGGCTCATACTGCTAAGCCCCCCTCGGTGGTCGCGGCTCCTCGGTTGTGTCGCTCCTGCACGTTTCCCCTCGGTCCTGCACGAGTCCCCCGCCGTAGACAGTCAAGATCGAATCTACTGTGTCGCGTCGCGCCTCAGTGGCCGGTTCGGCACTCGGCACATTGTCGACTTGGCAACTTGGCGTGAAGCATTCGATCACGAAGCGTTGCACTCACGGGCCGTGCAGGGAAGTGCGCCTTGTCGCAGTGGCCAATCCACGTAGGGTGCGCAGACCCCCTGAGGCCCTTTCCGTGCAGGTGGAACGGGGGTTGGGGGGTGTTCTGGGTGGGGGATGCCCGCGCGCCAGAAGTTGGCTGAAAAGCAGCGTGCCAGGGTGTGAAAACCGGTCAGCCGACCGGTGTATTTCCCCCGGTGTGACGTCCGCCTCTATGGGCCCCGGTTCCGGTCCTGTGGTGGCGTCCGCGACGGCGGGGCGACGGGCCGGCCTCCCCGGCCTTGATCCGCGCCGCGCCGCGTTCCGACTGGCGCAGCAGCAGGCGGCACACGGCCGTCACGGCCGCGAGGCCCAGGGCGGTGCCGGTGGCGCCGGCGAGCGAGGTGCCGTACCAGAGGAGCACCACCGGGACCAGCACGCAGCTGAAGGCCGCCCAGCGCACCACATTGGTGGCGCTGTCCTCGGTGGGCGTGCTGGGTCCTGACATGCGTACGTGCTCCCTGGGCTCCCTGGGCGGTGGCTCAGGGAGATCAACGCGGGTCCGGGCGGTCGGTCACTGGTACGCGCCGGTAGGCGGCCGTCCGGCGGCGGAGGAAGTTGAACCCTGCGCAAACCGCCTGTACACCGCAGCAACCATTGCGTTACGGGCGCACCCTCGTGCATGCTCCCTGGAACCCGCACCGACCGTGAGCGGGATCTGGGCTAAGGAGGCGTGCCGCCGTACCCTTGGGGTATGGGGTTGGGAAGACCATTCCCGGACACAGCTCCGCCGCACACTGCTGGATCCGTCAGCGAGCTCCGCTCGCGGGCCCACCCATAAAGGATCAATACGCCGAGACAGCCATGGCCGGTCACGAATTCTTCGAACCAGCGGACCGCAAGCGGCCGGTAGCCGATCCCACGGCGTCCGAGCCCCTGGCGGCGGAACAGTCACGCCATTCCTGCGATCCCGCTTTCAAGCACGGCGTTGTCGTCGGCTTCGACGGCTCCACCTCCAGTGAGCGCGCCCTGGCATACGCCATCGGCATGGCTCATCGCTCCGGGTCGGGCCTGATCATCGTCCACGTCGCCAACCGGCTGCCCACCACGGTGTGGGCCGGCTGTGAGCCGCCGGTCTTCGTCGACGTGCCGGATCACCGCACCGAGGTGCTCGGCCTCGAACTCGCGTGCGCGGAGTACCTCGCCGAGGTGCCCTGGATCCTCGTCGAGCGCGGCGGTGACATCTGCCATGAGCTCGAAGAGGTCGGACAGGAGTACGAGGCGGACGCGATCGTCGTCGGTTCCACGCACGGGATCGTCGGGCGGATCTTCGGCTCGGTCGCCGGGCGGCTCGCCAAGCGGGCCAAGCGTCCCGTCGTTGTCATTCCGTAACTCGCCGTTGTCCCAGGTGAGATGAGCCGTTCGGGGCGGCGGTCTCCTTCTTCGCCCTTTCCCGCACCCCTTTTTGCGATGCGTGAACTTACTGGCGCGTAGAGGTGTTTGTGCCTTTGTGAAGGGCATATATCGCTCACCGCACAACTGCACATGCATGAAGGGAGCCCGCCGTGGACAACGACGTCTCTGCGGGAAGCGGAATCACTACCGTGGTCGGCCGACTCGCCCTGGGAATCACCCTGTTGGCCTTCGGGCTGGGGTACACCGAAGTGATCGACGGCGTATCGGCCGCTGACGCCGTATCAATCGCCCAGTACGTGGGCGGCATTGCCCTCTTCGTCGCCGGCCTGGTGGCCCTGCGCGACCGTGACGCCGCGAACGGGACCGCGTTCGTGACGCTGGGCGCGCTCTGGTTCACCTGGGCGGTTTCCTCCGACGCCGCCGTCTCCGACAACGCGGCGGGGTTGTTCCTGCTGCTGTTCGCCCTCGTGGCGCTGTCCCTCACGCTGGCGGGTGGGGATCAGCTCGGGCAGGGGGCGTACGGGCTGTTCTTCGTCGCCCTGGTGCTCATGGCGATAGCCGCCTTCGCGGGCAACGGCGGGCTCACCAAGGTCGGGGGCTGGTTCGCCGTCGCCGCGGGTGCGGTGGCTTGGTACGCGGCGACCGCGGCCCTGGCGCACTGGCCCACGGCTCTTCCGCGACGCGCTGCCGGGCGGGGCGTGACGGCCACTGGGTAGCTGCGCGAGCTGGGGGTTGGGCGGCCCCCGGCGTTGATAACGGACCCCCCGTGAGTGGTGGCATCACGTGGGGGTCCGTTCTGTCGCGTCGGCCCGTGCGGGTGGGTGGGGGCTGGTCGCGCAGTTCCCCGCGCCCCTGAAAGACAGGGGCTGCGCCCCCAAAAAAAGACAGAGGCTGCGCCCCTGAAGACCAAGGGCGCAGCCTCTGAAAGGCAGGCTGGCTACTCCACCGTTACCGACTTGGCGAGGTTCCTCGGCTTGTCGATGTCGCGCCCGAGGGCCAAGGCCGTGTGGTAGGCGAGGAGTTGGAGGGGGATGCCCATCAGGATGGGGTCGAGTTCGTCCTCGTTCTTCGGGACGACGATCGTCTGGTCGGCCTTTTCCTGGGGCTGGTGGGCTACCGCGAGGATCTTGCCGCTGCGGGCCTTGATCTCCTCCATGGCGGCGCGGTTCTTCTCCAGGAGGTCGTCGTCGGGGACGATGGCGACCGTGGGGAGGGCCGGCTCGATCAGGGCCAGGGGGCCGTGCTTGAGCTCGGAGGCCGGGTAGGCCTCGGCGTGGATGTACGAGACCTCCTTGAGCTTGAGGGAGGCCTCGCGGGCGACCGGGTAGCCCCGGACGCGGCCGATGAAGAGCATCGAGCGGGCGTCGGCGTACTCCTGGGCCAGCTTCTTGATCTCCTCCTCCTGCTCCAGCATCTCGGCGATCTGGGCGGGGAGCTTGCGCAGGCCCTCGATGATGCGCTTGCCGTCGCGGACGGAGAGGTCGCGGGTGCGGCCGAGATGCAGGGCCAGGAGGGCGAAGGCGACCGTGGTGTTGGTGAAGCACTTCGTCGAGACCACGCAGACCTCGGGGCCCGCGTGGACGTAGATGCCGCCGTCGGCCTCGCGGGCGATCGCGGAGCCGACCACGTTCACGATGCCCAGGACCCGCGCGCCCTTGCGCTTCAGCTCCTGCACGGCGGCGAGGACGTCGTAGGTCTCGCCCGACTGGGAGACGGCGATGTAGAGGGTGTCGGGGTCGACCACCGCGTTGCGGTAGCGGAACTCCGAGGCCGGCTCGGCGTCCGCGGGGATGCGGGCCAGCTCCTCGATCATCTGGGCGCCGATCTGGCCCGCGTGGTACGAGGTGCCGCAGCCGAGGATCTTCACGCGGCGGATCTGGCGGGCCTCGCGGGCATCCAGGTTGAGGCCGCCGAGGTGCACGGTGGAGAAGCGGTCGTCGATGCGGCCGCGCAGGACGCGGTCCACGGCGTCGGCCTGCTCGTGGATCTCCTTGTGCATGTAGGTGTCGTGGCCGCCCATGTCGTAGGAGGCGGCCTCCCACTCGACGGTGGTGGGCTCGGCCGTGGTGCGGGTGCCCTCGGTCGTGTACGTGCGGAAGTCATCCGCCTTGAGGGTGGCCATCTCGCCGTCGTCCAGCGTCACTATCTGGCGTGTGTGGGCGACCAGCGCGGCGATGTCCGAGGCGACGAACATCTCCTTCTCGCCGATGCCGAGGACGACCGGGGAGCCGTTGCGGGCGACGACGATGCGGTCCGGGAAGTCGGCGTGCAGGACGGCGATGCCGTACGTGCCCTCGATGAGGCGCAGGGTCTCGCGGACCTTGTCCTCCAGCTTCTCCGCCTGTGAGCGGGCGATGAGGTGGACCAGGACCTCGGTGTCGGTCTCGGAGAGGAACTCGACGCCGTCCGCCTCCAGCTTGCGGCGCAGGTCGGAGGCGTTGTCGATGATGCCGTTGTGGACGACGGCGACTTTGCCCTCGGCGTCCAGGTGCGGGTGGGCGTTCACGTCGGAGGGGGCGCCGTGGGTGGCCCAGCGGGTGTGGGCGATGCCGGTCGTGCCCTTGAAGCGCGCCGGGACCTTGGTCTCCAGGTCGCGGACCCGGCCCTTGGCCTTGACCATCTTCAAGGCGGGCGCCTTCGGGGAGGAGACGACCACGCCGGCCGAGTCGTAGCCGCGGTACTCCAGGCGCTGGAGGCCCTCAAGGAGCAGGGGGGCCACGTCACGCTTCCCGATGTATCCGACGATTCCGCACATATATGTAGGTATCCCTAGCCGTAGACGATCCGGCGCAGCTGGCGGAGCGTGAGCTCCGGCGGTGCAACCGTCCGGTATTTCAGGTCCGCCTCGATCCGTTCGAAGATCGTCGCGTTCACCAGGCCCTGGGCCTGGAGCTCGCGGTGGCGGCGACGGACGAACTCCTCGGTCGTCTCGTCGAAGTAGGCGAGCACGTCCTGGATCACCCGCAGTGCCTCGCCCCGGCTGAGGGGCGTGGAGCGCGTCAGGTGATCTACGAGTTCGTCGTGCACCCGGTAGATCCTGGGGTACCGGAAGTCGTTTCGCAAGAATCCTGCCCGATTCCGGGCAAGGGGCTGTTAGGGATCTTTGGGGGAACGTTGAATCTGTCATGAGCGCCTGTTCGCGCGCTGTCCATGCGGCGTCCCGTGGCTCGTTGCCTGAGGGGACGACTTTCAGACGCCATGGACATTCCTCGCATGGGAGTACCCCAGCAGCTGGCCGAGCGCATGAGCATGGCCGAGCAGCACGAGTACCTGCGCGCCAAGTTCTCGCGGCGCAACGTGATCAGAGGCGGCGCCGTCACGCTCGGCGCCGTCGCGGGTGGCGCGTTCGTGCCGGGCGCCACCGCCCAGGCCGCCACCACCGCTCGGACCGCCCTGCCGACGCAGACGGCCCCGCGCACCGAGACGGTCGACGGCGCCCTCGTCGCCCCCTTCGGCCGCCACCTCGCCTACGGCAACGACCCGCGCACCGAGATGACCATCTCGTGGCAGGTCCCCGTCGCCGTGCAGAAGCCGTTCGTCCGGATCGGCGCCCACCCCTGGGACCTCTCCCGCAAGATCGACGCCGAGGTCCGCACGCTGTACACGCCGGCCGGCGTCGGCGCGAGCGGCGACCACACGCAGTACTACGTCCACGCCAAGCTGACCCACCTCAAGCCCGGCAAGACGTATTACTACGGCGTCGGCCACCAGGGCTTCGACCCTGCCGAGCCGCACCTCCTCGGCACCCTCGGCACCTTCACCACCGCCCCCGCCCACAAGGCGCCCTTCACCTTCACCGCCTTCGGCGACCAGGGCGTCAGCTACCACGGCCTCGCCAACGACAGCCTGCTCCTCGGCCAGAACCCGGCCTTCCACCTGCACGCGGGTGACATCGCCTACGCCGACCCGTCCGGCTCGGGCAAGACCGCCGACACCGGCTTCGACTCGCGGGTGTGGGACCAGTTCCTCGCCCAGACCGAGTCGGTCGCCAAGTCCGTGCCATGGATGGTGTCGTACGGCAACCACGACATGGAGGCCTGGTACTCGCCCAACGGCTACGGCGGCGAGGAGGCCCGCTTCACGCTCCCTGACAACGGGCCGGACAAGAAGAACCTGCCGGGCGTCTACTCCTTCGTCCACGGCAACACGGCGGTCATCTCCCTCGACCCCAACGACGTGTCCTTCGAGATCCCGGCCAACCTCGGCATCTCCGGTGGCACCCAGAGCAAGTGGTTCGAGGCGCAGCTGAAGAAGTACCGCGCCGCGCACGACATCGACTTCATCGTCGTGTTCTTCCACCACTGCGCGTACTGCACCTCCACCGCGCACGCCTCGGAGGGGGGTGTGCGCCAGGAGTGGGTGCCGCTGTTCGAGAAGTACCAGGTGGACCTCGTCATCAACGGCCACAACCACCAGTACGAGCGGACCGACGTCATCAAGGGCAACGAGGTCGCCAAGAAGCTGCCGATCGGCGGCACGGCGTACCCCGAGACCGAGGGCGTGGTCTACGTGACGGCCGGTGCGGCGGGCCGCAGCCTGTACGCCTTCACCGCGCCGGACTCCTACGAGGGGCACGAGCACGAGCAGGAGTCCGTGGCCTCGTTCGTCAACCTCAAGGACGGCAAGCAGAACGAGACCGTCGCCTGGTCCCGGGTGCGCTACCTGAACTACTCGTTCCTGCGCGTGGACGTCACGCCCGCGCCGAAGGGCCGCTACACGACCCTGAAGGTGCAGGGCATCGCCGAGACCGGTGAGCGGATCGACCACTTCACGGTGGCGCGCCGGGCCAAGTAGCGAGGCAGTCCCGCACGCGGGCTACATCCGCTTGAGCACCGCCTGCTTGGCCATCGTGAACTCGTCGTCCGTGAGCACCCCCGTGCGGTGCAGCTCACCGAGTTCGCGCAGGCGGCGCAGGAGGGCGTCGTGGGCGTCCTCGGCGGACGCGACCGGAGGGGAAGGCAGCTCCGGTCGCGGTGCCGGTACGTCCGTGGCGGTGGCCCTGGCCGGATGCGGGAGGCGGGCCTGGACCGCCGCCGCGACCAGGGCCATCAGCGGGTCCTTCTTGAAGCCCCAAAGCTCCACCGAGTTGGCGTCGTACTTCGGCGGGGCCTTGGTGGGCGCGTTGCGGACGGTGAAGCGCAGGTGGCCGTTCTCCAGGCCCGCCGCCGGATGCCACTCCACGGCCACGACGTCGGTGAGCGTGAGGGTGCGGGAGCCGGCGGCGGCCTTGGCGTCCTCCGTCTTCCAGTTCCACTCCAGGCGGATGTGCTCGCCGTCGAAGGTCGCGGTGCCGTCCCCGGCGGAGACCGACAGGGGGACGGAGGGACCCGGCAGCAGGTACGCGTCGACCGGGTCGGCCGGGACCTGGTCCAGCAGCAGGGCGCCGCGCACCTCGTCCACGAGGTACTCGGCGACGCCGTACCGGTCCGACTCGACGATCAGCTGGTACGGGTCGTGGGGCTCGGTGAGCCGGCCGCCGGTGGCGTGCAGCAGCGGGTCGGCGCCGTCGCGCAGCCGCAGCCGCAGTCGCCCGGCCTTCTTTCCCTGCTCGAAGGAGACCCCCGCCAACGCCCCCAGGGGGTCGACCAGTTCACCCAGTGTCTTGCGGAACAGGCTGACGTTCTTGTCCCGCCCGGGCGTCAGGCGCAGGGCGTCGCCGTCGAAGACCCACGTGCCGTCCTTCTGGATGATTTCCGCCATGGGGTGGATTGTTCCACCCGACTCACGAGAGAGTGGTCCAGACCTCTTGGAGCGCAACGGCTCATGGAAGGGACACGCTTGTGAGAGTCGGCTGTGTCGGACAGCACAGACAGCACCACAGAACGTTTCGCCTTCTCGGTTCCCTGCTGCTGGTCGCGATGGGCGCCTCGGTGACAGGGGCCGCCCCCGCCCGGGCGGCGTCCCCCACCCCGCTCGACCGGGTGGTCCCCGCGCCCGCCTCGGCCGACCCCGGCGGATCCCCCTACCGGATCACCCGCGGCACCCACATCCGCGTTGACGACTCCCGCGATGCGCGCCGCATGGGTGAGTACCTCGCGCACATCCTCCGCCCCTCCACCGGCTACCGCCTCCCCGTCACCGCCCACGGTGCCGGCGGAATCCGTCTGCGCCTGGCCAAGGGCCCGTTCGGCACCGAGGGCTACCGCCTCGACAGCGGCCGCAAGGGCGTCACCATCACCGCCGCCGGGGCCGCCGGGCTGTTCCACGGCGTCCAGACCCTGCGCCAGCTCCTCCCGGCGGCCGTCGAGAAGGACTCCGTCCAGCCCGGCCCCTGGCTGGTCGCGGGCGGCACGATCAAGGACACCCCGCGCTACGGCTGGCGCGGCGCGATGCTCGACGTCTCCCGGCACTTCTTCACCGTCGACCAGGTCAAGCGCTACATCGACCAGCTCGCCCTGTACAAGATCAACAAGCTGCATCTGCACCTCAGCGACGATCAGGGCTGGCGCATCGCCATCGACTCCTGGCCGCGCCTGGCGACCTACGGCGGCTCCACCCAGGTCGGCGGCGGCCCCGGCGGCCACTACACCAAGGCCGACTACAAGGAGATCGTCCGGTACGCCTCCTCCCGCTATCTGGAGGTCGTCCCCGAGATCGACATGCCCGGCCACACCAACGCGGCGCTGGCCTCGTACGCCGAGCTGAACTGCGACGGCGTGGCGCCCCCGCTCTACACCGGGACCGAGGTCGGCTTCAGCTCGCTGTGTGTCGGCAAGGACATCACGTACGACTTCGTGGACGACGTGATCCGGGAGCTCGCCGCGCTCACGCCGGGCGAGTACCTGCACATCGGGGGTGACGAGGCGCACTCCACCAGCCACGAGGACTATGTGGCGTTCATGGACCGGGTGCAGCCCCTCGTCGCCAAGTACGGCAAGACGGTGGTCGGATGGCATCAGCTGACCGGGGCGAACCCCTCGCGGGGGGCTCTGGCGCAGTACTGGGGGCTGGACGGCACCAGTGCGGAGGAGAAGGCGCAGGTCGCTGCCGCCGCGCGGAACGGGACCGGGGTCATCCTGTCTCCGGCCGACCGGATCTACCTCGACATGAAGTACACGGCCGACACTCCGCTGGGGCTGGACTGGGCCGGGCTGGTCGAGGTGAAGCGGTCGTACGACTGGGATCCCGGCAACTACCTTCCGGGGGCGCCGGCTTCGGCGATCCGGGGGGTCGAGGCTCCGATGTGGACGGAGACGATCACGAAGTCCGCGGACATTGAGTACATGGCGTTTCCGAGGCTGGCCGGTGTGGCTGAGCTGGGGTGGTCGCCGGCTTCTACGCATGACTGGGAGGGCTACAAGGTGCGGCTTGCTACGCAGGCTGAGCGGTGGGAGGCGTTGGGGATCAATTACTACCGATCGCCTCAGGTGCCCTGGCCTGCGGCGTAAGCGCGGTGATTCGTCTGCGGGCCGGTGGGGGCCGGTCGCGCCCCGCGGCGGAGCCGCAAATTGACACAGCCCCGCGCCCCTGAAAGCCAAAAGCCGACGGGCACCCCGGGGGACCGTACCCCGGGGTGCCCGCCTGTCTGTGGAGGGCCGTGGTTACAGCCCTGCGATCGGGTTCTTCAGGTTGCCGACGAGCTGTAGTGCGCCTGCCGGGTCCGCCAGGTCGACCATCTGCTTGTTGTCGCGGAGCTGGAGGCGGTTGAGGCAGGACAGGGCGAACTCGGGGGCGAACATGTCGTACTGCTTGAACTTGTCGGCGAGTTCGGGCACCGAGTGCTGGTAGTCCCGGGTGACCTCGGCGACCGTGCGCCAGAAGTCGTCCTCCTCCAGGATTCCCTCGGCGGCGAGGTTCGCGGCGAGGAAGCGGAAGAAGCAGTCGAAGACGTCCGTGAAGATGGACAGGAGCTTCTTGTCCTCGGGGACGTCCACGCGCAGCCGCTCGACCGTCGGCGGCAGCACCGCGTCCGGGTCCATGACCGCGATCTCCTCGGCGATGTCCTTGTAGATCGCGCGCTGGACCACGCCATCCTTCAGGGCCAGGATCACGTTCTCGCCGTGCGGCATGAAGACCAGGTCGTAGGCGTAGAAGCTGTGGAGGAGCGGGGTGAAGTACGCCTTCAGGTAGCGGCGCAGCCACTCCGTCGGGGTGA
Organism: Streptomyces sp. V4I8; assembly: GCF_041261225.1. GTDB lineage: Bacteria > Actinomycetota > Actinomycetes > Streptomycetales > Streptomycetaceae > Streptomyces. The sequence goes on along the minus strand of NZ_JBGCCN010000001.1, from coordinate 3,934,723 downwards.
GGCCCGACTGCTCGATCAGCGCGCCCGCGAAGGACGCGCCCTCGTGGTCGACGTGGACCAGGGAGGCCATGGTGGCGAGCGACTCGCCGTCCTTGAGGGACGACACCGGGCTCTCGCGCCAGAGCGCGGCCAGCATCTTGCGGTACGGCGAGTAGCGGTCCGTCGCGGCCTCGTACTCCAGGTGCCGGTAGCCGACGGCGGCGCGTTCGCGGATGATCGACAGGCCGGTCTCCCGCAGCACGGGGTCGTTGTCGATGAGCTGGGCCAGCCAGTCGTTGATGGCCGGGGTCGCCTCCATGTACGCCGCCGAAAGGCCGCGCATGAAGCCCATGTTGAGGACGGACAGGGCCGTCTTCACGTAGTGCTTCTCGGGGCTCGACCGGTTGAAGAAGGTCCGGATGGACTGCTGGGCCAGGTATTCGTCGTCGCCCTCTCCCAGGCAGACCAGGTGCTGCTGGGCGACCTCGGCGGCGAAGGTGACGGTGAGCTTGTTCCACCACTGCCAGGGGTGGACGGGGATGAGGAGGTAGTCGGCGGGGTCCAGGCCCTGGTCGCGCAGGACGCCGTGGAAGCGGTCGACGGTCTCCGCGCCCAGTTCGTCGCGGACGAAGGACTCGTACTCGATGCCGACCCCGGCCGTGAACGCGGCACGCGAGCGGTGGGCCGCCAGCCAGACGAGCCGGACCGGGCTCGCGGTCTCGGGGGCGTACGACAGGTACTCGTGGATGCCGAAGCCGAGCCGCCCGTTGTTGGCGACGAAGCAGGGGTGGCCCTCGGTCATGCCGGTCTCGATGGCCTGGAAGCCGGACCCGACCAGCTCGGCGACCGGGACCTGCGGCTTGGTGAGCTTGTAGCAGGTGCCGGAGAGGGTGGAGGAGATCTCCTCCAGGTAGACGGGCAGGACCTCGTCGCTCAGGCCCAGGGACTTCTGGAGTTCGATGAAGAAGTCCAGGGCGGCGAGCGGGCGCTCGGCCCCGTCCCGGTGGCGGGTGATCGAGTCCGCGTCGACCTGCCAGTGGTCGAGGGCGTGGGTCGTGGCCGCGAAGGTGTACCGGGTCAGGCCGTCGTCGCTGCGGACGATGTACGTGCCGGCACCGGTGGCCTCCGGCGTGATGAGGCGCTCGTGGGCGAACTCGGCGAGTGCCTTGCGGATCAGGAGGCGGTTGGCCCGCGCCCAGCGGTGGGGGGACAGATGCGCTATGGCGTCGGACAGGGTCATACGGCTGCTCCTCGGGCGGCGACCGGACTGTGCCTGTTAAAGAACTGCTCACGGGTGCAGAAGCTCAGCAGCGCCTTCTTCTCCGGCTTCTGGATCTCGCGCTCGGGCACGAAACCCACGGCTTCGTTCAGGGCGTGGACGGCCTTGTTGGCCACGTCCGGCTCGACGACGACGCGCTGCACCGCCGGGTCCTCGAAGAGGTGCGCCATCACGGCGGTGATGACGGACCGGGTGAAGCCGCGGACGGGCTTGTCGGTGGGCGGCGTGAGGAAGTGCATACCGATGTCGCCGGGCTGCGGCTCGTACAGGCCGACCAGTTCGCGGTGGGCGGGGTCGTAGTACTCCATGAGGAAGGCGGGCACGCCGTTCTCGTCGAGACCCAGCAGCGCGTGGTGGTGCTCGTCGGCCGCGATCTCCATGTAGGCGCGCTCGACGTCTTCCAGCCGCGCGTCCTGCATCATCCAGAAGGCGGCCTTGGGGTGGGTGACCCAGCCGTGCAGGAGCTCGGCGTCCTTCAGGGGGTCGAGGGTGCGGAACGTGAACGTCATACGGAGAACTCCTGGAACGCGATCGTCTTCTCGACCGGGTAGTACTCGGTGCCGAGCAGCTCGCGGATGATGTACGCGTTCCGGTACGGGCCCATCCCCAGGTCGGGGCTGGTGATGCTGTGCGTGTGGACGCCGGCGTTCTGGAGGAAGACCCCGCGGCCGGTGACGTCGACGGCGTAGTTGCGGGCGACGTCGAAGCTGCCCCGGGAGTCGTAGACCAGGCGGTCGCGCACGGGCTTGAGGAACTCCGGCTCGGCGTACTTGTAGCCGGTGGCCAGGACCAGGCCCTGCGAGTCGAGCGTGAAGTCCTTCTCCTGCTCTTCCTGGCGGAAGGACAGCGTGTACGTGCCGTTCTCGTACGCCACGCTGTTCAGCGAGGAGTTGGTGAGCAGTCGGGTGGGGACCGGGCCGCCGAGGTTCTTCTGGTAGAGCAGGTCGAAGATCTCGTTGATCAGGTCGCCGTCGATGCCCTTGAACAGGCCCTTCTGCTCGGCGGTGAGGCGGTAGCGGGTCGCCTCCGGCAGCTCGCGGAAGTAGTCGATGTACTCCGGGGACGTCATCTCCAGCGTGAGCTTGGTGTACTCCAGCGGGAAGAAGCGCGGGGAGCGGGTCACCCAGTTCAGCCGGTAGCCGTGGACGTCGATCTCGCTGAGCAGGTCGTAGTAGATCTCGGCGGCCGACTGGCCCGAGCCGACCAGGGTGATCGAGTCCTTCTTCTGCAGCTCCGCCTTGTTCTGCAGATAGCGGGAGTTGTGGATGAAGTCGCCGCCCAGACCCTGGCAGGCCTCGGGTATGTAGGGCGGGGTGCCGGTGCCGAGGACGAGGTGACGGGCGCGGTAGGTGTCACCGGTGGCCGTCCGCACGACGTACAGCCCGTCCCCTTCGTCGTACGTCACCTCGGTGACCGTCGTGCTGAAGCGGATGCTGCTCAGCTTGTTCGCGGCCCAGCGGCAGTAGTCGTCGTACTCGACCCGCAGCGGGTAGAAGTTCTCGCGGATGTAGAACGAGTACAGCCGGCCTTTCTCCTTCAGGTAGTTGAGGAAGGAGTACGGCGAGGTCGGGTCGGCGAGGGTGACCAGGTCCGACATGAACGGGGTCTGGAGGTGGGCGCCGTCCAGGAACATCCCCGCGTGCCACTCGAAGTCGGGCTTCGACTCCAGGAAGACACCGTCGAGCTCGTCGATCGGCTCGGTCAGACAGGCGAGGCCGAGATTGAACGGGCCGAGCCCGATCCCCACGAAATCATGGGTTTTAGTCGGGTTTTCAGGACGCGCGGTCAAGGGACTCTCCCAGGTACTGCTCGGCGTGGCCGGCGATCAGGTCGAGGACGGCGGCGATGTCTTCGGTCGTCGTCTCGGGGTTGAGCAGGGTGAACTTCAGGTAGTGACGGCCGCCCACCTTGGTGCCCGCGACCACCGCGTCGCCGGAGGCGAACAGGGCCTTGCGGGCGTACAGGTTGGCGCGGTCGATCTCGGCGGGGTCGGTGACGGCCGCCGGGATGTAGCGGAAGACCAGGGTGGACAGGGTCGGCTCGACGACGACGTCGTAGCGCGGGTCGGCGGCCAGCAGCTGCCAGCCCTCCACCGCGAGGTCGCAGACCTCGTCGAAGAGCTGCCCGATGCCGTCGGCTCCCATCACGCGCAGGGTCATCCACAGCTTGAGGGCGTCGAACCGGCGGGTCGTCTGGAGGGACTTGTCGACCTGGTTGGGGATGCGCTCGGTGACCATGCGCTCGGGGTTGAGGTACTCGGCGTGGTAGGTCGCGTGGCGCAGGGTCGAGGCGTCGCGGACCAGCACGGCGGAGGAACTCACCGGCTGGAAGAAGGACTTGTGGTAGTCGACGGTGACCGAGTCGGCGCGCTCGATGCCGTCGATACGGCCCCGGTACTTCACGGAGGCGAGCAGACCGCAGCCGTAGGCGGCGTCGACGTGCATCCAGGTGCCGAACTGCTCGCACAGCTCGGCGATCTCGGGCAGCGGGTCGATGGAGCCGAAGTCGGTGGTGCCGGCCGTCGCGACGACGGCCATGGGGACCAGGCCGTCCTTCTTGCAGCGCTCCAGCTCATGGGCGAGCGCGACGGTCTGCAGGCGCTTGTCGTGGTCGACGGGGATGGAGACGACGGCGTCCTGGCCGAGCCCGAGGAGCTTCGCGGACTTCTTCACGCTGAAGTGGCTGACCTCGGAGGCGAAGATGCGCAGTTTGGCGAGGCTGTCGGACTTGGCCTCCTCGCGCGCCAGCAGCAGCGCCTGGAGGTTGGACTGCGTGCCGCCCGAGGTGAAGACACCGTCGGCGTTCTCGCCGAGGCCTATTCGGGCCGTCGTCCAGTCGATGAGCTTGCGCTCGATCAGGGTGCCGCCGGCCGACTGGTCCCAGGTGTCCAGGGAGGAGTTGACCGCGGAGAGGATCGCCTCGCCGAGCACGGCCGGGATGACGACCGGGCAGTTGAGGTGGGCGAGGTAGCGCGGGTGGTGGAAGTAGATCGCGTCCCGGAGGTAGACGTCCTCCAGCTCGTCCAGGACCGCGGCGGTGTCGAGCAGCGGCTTGTCGAGGTCGATCGCGTCGATGGCGGGGGCGAGGGCGTCGACCGTGACGCCGGTGAACGGACGGTCGGTGGCGGCGAGTTTGGCGGCCACCCGCTCGATACCTTCGGTCACGGAGCGGCGGTACTGCTCCGCGGTCGTGTCATTGAGCAGGTGCGAGCGCATGGGGAGGTCCTCCGGTGGGGACGGGCCGTGAAGTGCGGGGGTGCCGGGCCGCATCGGCGGCTGCCGTGAACTTAGGTTAGCCTAACCTAAGCTCCTTTGGATCAGGGTGGCCTCAAGGGTGACTGCGATCACTTACGTCGCGGTAGGTGCCCGATCGCCTTGCTTTCGGCGGCAGTTACGCCTGCTCGCGCAGCTGCTCCTCGCTCATCCCCTGCCTCCAGTACCCCACGAAGGTGACTCGACGCCGGTCCACCCCGCGCTCCGCGACGAAGTGCCGGCGCAGCGCCTTGACGCGGCCGGACTCGCCCGCGATCCAGACGTAGGGGTGCTCGGCGGGCGGGAGTTGAGCGGCTCGGACGGCGTCCAGGGCTTCCTCCTGGACCAGCCACGTGATCTCGGCGTCGGCCTCGGTCACCAGGTCCTGGATGTCCCCGGCGTCGTGCACCTCCAGCCACACCCGGGCACGGGTGCCGGCCGGCAGGGCTTCGAGGATGGCGGAGACGGCGGGCACGGCGGTCTCGTCGCCCCAGATCACCACGAGGTCGGTGTCGTCGGCCGGCCGGAACCGGATCGCCCGGTTGTCGGCGATGGCCGGCCCGAGCAGGAACACCGGGTCGCCGGGGCCTGCTTGAGCGGCCCACGCGGAGGCGGGGCCCGCCGGGGTGTGCAGAACGAAGTCGATGTCGATCTCGTCGGGGCTGCGGCGGAGCGCCCGCAGCGTGTACGACCGCATCACGGCCCGCACATCGTCGGGGAGTTCCCGCCATCCCTGCCACCAGCCGTCACCGAGTTCGAGGGGAACCTGCGGCTCGCTCTGCCCCGGATGCGGCAGGAACAGCGACAGGGACTGGTCGCGCCCGTCGGAGAGGAAGTACTGCAGATCGTCCCCGCCGAAGGTGACCCGGACCATGGACGGCCCGAGCCGCCTCGTCCGTACGACCTGGAGGGAGAAGAAACGGAACGGGGCGGCTACGGCGGTAGTCATATGTGCTCCTGAGGTGACGCGCCCCGAAGGGGCGCGGGACTGTGCTCATATGCGGTTCCGCCGCGTGGGCGCGACCAGCCACGGCGGACGCGCAGTTCACCACGGTGCGGTGGACCTACGGCGCTGAACCGGCTCTCCCGGCGGAGCGCCTACGCGACCTTCTTGGCCTTCTCGATGGCCTCGGCGAGGCTCGTGAGAAGCGGGGTGCACTTGTCGTAGGACAGGATCGGCTCGGGGGAGCGGGAGATGACCTGGCCGGCCTTGACGGCGGGCAGCTTCTTCCAGGTCGCCTCGGTGATGTCGGCCGGCTGGATCGTCGAGGAGCGGTCGTCCATCATGATGATGTCGGCCGGGTACTTGTCGACGTTCTCCCAGCTCAGGTCCTCGAACCAGCCGCCGGACTTCGCCTTGGCCTTCTCCGACGGCTCGACGAAGTTCACGCCGAGGGCCTTGAAGTACTCAAGGTCGATGGAGAAGTTGGTGCCGGACACGTAGAAGATGGTGTCCGCGGCGGAACCGGCCAGCACCCTGATGTCGGGCTTGGCCTTCGCGGCGGCACGCAGCCGGGCGGCGGCGGCCTCGAAGTCCTTCTTGGCCTGAACGACCTTGTCGGCCTTCATGTCCGCGCCGAGCGACTCGGCCAGCTGCCACATGCGCTGCAGCGGCTGCGTGATCTGGCGGTTGTAGACGGAGATGGCGACGCTCGGGGCGAGTTGGGCGATCTTGTCCTTGGACTCCTCCGGCACGGACCAGAGGGTGCCCGCGTCATCGAACGTCGTGGTGATGAGCACCTCGGGAGCGAGCGCCGCGTACTTCTCGACGTTGAGCTTGCCCCAGGCGTTACCGAGGACGGTGACCTTGCTGACGTCCAGGTCGCCGGCCTGGACGTCGGGCTTGCCGTCGGGGGTCGTGGTCGGGCCGAAGACGCCCTTGACCGGAATGCCGTAGTCGTAGAGGGCGGCGGCGACACCGGTGAAAGCGACGATGCTCGTCGGCACCTTGTCGAGCTTCACCGTCGTGCCGCGGTCGTCCTTGAACGTCCAGGGACCGGACTTGGCAGCGGTCGTGGCCTCGCTGGAGCCCTCGCTTTTCGCGTCGTCGTCTCCGCAGGCCGCGAGCACGGCCCCGAGACCGAGGGCGCCACCGGCGGCGAGGATGCCGCGGCGGGTGAGGTGGGTGGCTCTGGCGTTGGGCATGGCTACGCTGCTTTCGAACAGGGCGGATCGCCCGCCGGACAATTCGAAGGTAGGTTAGCCTAACCTGAGCTGATGTCCAGGGGTGGGGGTCCTTGTGATCGAAGCTGTGCGCGGGTTGTGCGGGATGTGTGCCAGCCCGCAAGGCCCAATTCCCTTGCAATCAAGGGTCATTGGGCCTCGCTCACCTCGGGGCGTCCCCGTTCCGGAAATCAGCCCACCAGCCCCAACTCCCTCGCGATCAGCATCCGCTGCACCTCGCTCGTGCCCTCCCCGATCTCCAGGATCTTGGAGTCCCGCCACATCCGGGCCACCGGGTACTCGTTCATGAAGCCGTAGCCGCCATGGACCTGGGTGGCGTCCCGGGCGTTGTCCACGGCGACCGTGGACGAGTACAGCTTCGCCAGGGCCGCCTCCTTCTTGAAGGGTTCCCCGGCGACGAGGCGGCTCGCCGCGTCGCGCCAGGCGAGGCGGGACGTGTGGGCCTTCATCTCCATGTCGGCGATCTTGAACTGGATGGCCTGGTTGGCGCCGATGGGGCGGCCGAAGGCGTGGCGTTCCTTGGCGTACTTCACCGACTCGTCGACGCAGCCCTGCGCCAGGCCGGTGGCCAGCGCCGCGATGGCGATGCGGCCCTCGTCCAGGATGCGCAGGAACTGGGCGTAGCCACGGCCCTCCTCGCCCAGGAGATTGGCCGCCGGGACCCGGACGTCCGCGAAGGACAGCTCACGGGTGTCGGAGGCGTTCCAGCCGACCTTGGAGTACGGGGCCGCGACCGTGAAGCCGGGGGTGCCGGACGGGACGATGATCGACGAGATGAGCGGCTTGCCGTCCGGCTTGCGGCCGGTCACCGCCGTCACCGTGACCAGCCCGGTGATGTCCGTGCCGGAGTTGGTGATGAAGCACTTGGTGCCGTTGATCACCCATTCGCCGGTCTCCGGGTCGAGCCGGGCCGTCGTCCGGGTCGCGCCCGCGTCCGAGCCGCCGTCGGGCTCGGTCAGCCCGAAGGCGCCGAGGGTCTCGCCGGAGCACAGCCGCGGGAGCCACTCCCGCTTCTGCTCCTCCGTGCCGAAGAGATGGATCGGCATGGCGCCGAGCGAGACGCCCGCTTCGAGCGTGATGGCGACCGAGGAGTCCACGCGGGCCAGTTCCTCCAGCGCGATGCCCAGTGCCAGGTAGTCGCCGCCCATACCGCCGTACTCCTCCGGGAACGGCAGGCCGAACAACCCCATGCGGCCCATCTCCCGCACGATCTCGTACGGGAACTCATGACGCTCGTAGAAGTCGCCGATCTTCGGCGCCACGACGTCGTGGGCGAACTCCTCCACCGTGCGGCGGAGTTCCTCCAGTTCGGGGGAGAGACGGTGGTCCATGGCAGTTCACTGCTCCTTGTGGGAGAGGGCTCGGACGGTGCGGGACGGGCTGGGTCGGCCCAGTTGTTCGGCCATCCACGTGCTCGTGGCGACGAGACGGTCCAGGTCGACCCCGGTGTCGATGCCGAGGCCCTGAAGCATCCACACGAGGTCTTCGGTAGCGAGATTGCCGGTGGCGGACTTGGCGTACGGGCAGCCGCCGAGGCCGCCCGCGGAGGCGTCGACCGTGGTGACGCCGTGGTGGAGGGCGGCATAGGTGTTGGCCAGTGCCTGGCCGTAGGTGTCGTGGAAGTGGACGCCCACGGCTGCCGCCGGGATGCGGGCTTCCCGCAGTGCCGTCAGGAGAGCCGTCACGTGTCCCGGGGTGGCCACCCCGATCGTGTCGCCGAGACTCAGCTCGTCGCAGCCCATGTCGACCAGCGCCCTGCAGACCCGGACGACCTGGGGGACCGGGACAGCGCCTTCCCACGGGTCGCCGAAGCACATCGAGAGATAGCCGCGGACGTGCACGTCCTCCGCCTTCGCCCTCGTCACCACCGGCTCGAACATGGCCAGCGCCTCGTCCACCGTCCGGTTCAGGTTGGCCTTCGCGAAGGACTCGGTCGCGCTGGCGAAGACGGCGACCCGTCGGGCGCCGAGCGCCAGGGCGCGGTCCAGGCCCCGGTCGTTGGGGACCAGGACGGGCAGGTGTACGCCCTCCAGGCCGCCGACCAGCGGGAACAGCCGCTCGGCGTCCGCGAGTTGGGGCACCCACTTGGGGTGGACGAAGCTGGTGGCCTCGATCGTCGTCAGCCCCGCGTCGGCCAGGCGGCGGACGAACTCCGCCTTGATCTCGGTCGGCACGGTCGCCGACTCGTTCTGCAGGCCGTCGCGCGCGCCGACCTCGTGGATCCGTACACGGGCGGGCAGGCCCTGGGCCGGCACCGTCATGGGCAGCGTCATCAGTCCTCCTCCACCGGGGTGACGACGGCCAGGACCTGGTCCATGGCGACCGTCGTGCCCGGCATGACGTCCAGTTCGGCGACCGTGCCGGCGTGCGGGGCGGAGATGACGTGCTCCATCTTCATCGCCTCGACGACCAGCAGGCTCTGCCCGGCGGCCACTTCGTCCCCGACGGCGACCTTCACCACCGTCACCGTCCCCGGCATGGGCGCGGTGAGCGAGTCGGCGCCCGCATGGGCGGCCCCGGTGAGCGAGGCGGCCACCGGGTCGTGGTCGCGCACGTGCCAGGCGTCGCCGTCGCGGCCCAGCCAGGTGCCGTCCGGCAGGGCGGCGCGGTGGAAGGTGTGGCGGACGCCGTCGAGGGTGACGGCCACGTGGTCGTCCGTGACGGAGTGGGTGCCGCGCGGGGTGTACTCCACGGGCTCGGTGATCCGCAGGTGGAAGCCGACGGGCCTGGGCTCGCCGCCCAGCCGCCATCCGCTCGGCACGGAGAACGGGTCGGTCCACCCCTCACCGCGAGGCCGCAGCGCGTCCAGGCGTACGGCCGCGGCGGCCTCGTACACCTCGTCCGGTACGTCCGTGGAGACCAGCTCGTCCACCACGCGCTCCACCAGCCCCGTGTCCAACTCGCCCGCGACGACCGCCGGATGCGCGAGCAGCCGCCGCAGGAACCCGGCGTTCGTCTGCACGCCCAGCGTGACCGTCTCCGCGAGGGCGGCCCGGAGCTTGCGGAGCGCGGTGGCGCGGTCGGGGCCGTACGCGATCACCTTGGACAGCATCGGGTCGTACAGGCTGCCGACCTCGGTGCCCTCGCTGAGCCCGGAGTCGGTGCGGATGCCGTCGCCCTGGGGCTCGTGCAGCCGCAGCACCGTGCCGCCGGACGGCAGGAACCCGCGGGAGGGGTCCTCGGCGCAGACGCGGGCCTCGATCGCGTGCCCGGTGAGCGTGACGTCGTCCTGCCTGTACGGCAGTTCCTCGCCCGCCGCCACCCGCAGCTGCCACTCCACCAGGTCCAGCCCCGTGATCAGCTCGGTGACCGGGTGTTCCACCTGGAGGCGGGTGTTCATCTCCATGAAGTAGTACGAGGACGGGTCGCCGCCCGGCACGATGAACTCCACCGTGCCCGCGCCCCGGTAGCCGCAGGAGCGCGCCGCCTGGACCGCCGCCTCGCCCATCGACGCGCGCGTGGCCTCGTCCAGCAGGACGGACGGCGCCTCTTCGATGACCTTCTGGTGCCGGCGCTGCAGGGAGCACTCGCGCTCGCCGAGATGGACGACATTGCCGTGGCCGTCCGCCAGCACCTGGATCTCGATGTGCCGGGGCCGGTCGATCCACCGCTCGACGAGGAGGGTGTCGTCGCCGAAGGAGGCGCGGGCCTCACGGCGGGCGGCGGCGATCTCGTCGCCCAGCACGGCCGCGTCCCGGACCAGCCGCATGCCCTTGCCGCCACCGCCGGCGGAGGGCTTGAGCAGCACGGGCATGCCGATCTCGCGGGCGGCGTCGGCGAGTTGGACGTCCGTGAGCCCGCTGCCGCTGGAGCCCGGGACGACCGGCACCCCGGCCGCCTTCACCGTCTCCTTGGCGCGGATCTTGTCGCCCATGAGGGAGATGGCGTCGGCGGGCGGTCCGATGAAGACGAGCCCGGCGTCGGCGCACGCGCGCGCGAAGCCGGCGTTCTCCGCGAGGAAGCCGTATCCCGGGTGGACGGCCTGGGCACCGGTGCGGGCCGCCGCCTCCAGCAGCCGCTCCACGGACAGATAGCTCTCGGCGGCCGGCGCCGGACCGATCCGTACCGCCGTGTCCGCCTCCCGGACGTGGCGCGCGTCGGCGTCCGCGTCGGAGAAGACGGCCACCGAGCGCACGCCCAGCGAGCGGAGCGTACGGATCACGCGGACGGCGATCTCACCCCGGTTGGCCACGAGGACCGTGTCGAACATGGTCTGCGTCGTCGTCATTGTCGTCGTCATCGTCACAGTCCCCCTCACATCCGGAAGACGCCGAACTGGGGCTCACCCAGGGGCGCGTTGGCACAGGCGGTCAGGGCGAGGCCCAGCACCTGACGGGTCTCCAGCGGGTCGATCACGCCGTCGTCCCAGAGGCGGGCCGTCGCGTAGTAGGCGCTGCCCTGGCGCTCGTACTGCTGCCGGATCGGCGCCTTGAACGCGTCCTCGTCCTCGGCCGGCCAGTCCTCGCCCCGCGCCTCCAACTGGTCCCGCTTGACGGTCGCGAGGACGGAGGCGGCCTGCTCGCCGCCCATGACGGAGATCTTGGCGCCCGGCCACATCCAGAGGAAGCGGGGCGAGTACGCGCGCCCGCACATGGAGTAGTTCCCGGCGCCGTACGAGCCGCCGACCACCACCGTCAGCTTCGGCACGCGCGTGCAGGCCACGGCCGTGACCATCTTGGCGCCGTGCTTGGCGATGCCGCCCGCCTCGTAGTCCTTGCCGACCATGAAGCCCGAGATGTTCTGGAGGAAGACCAGGGGGATCCCGCGCTGGTCGCACAGCTCGATGAAGTGGGCGCCCTTCTGGGCGGACTCGGAGAACAGGATGCCGTTGTTGGCGACGATGCCGACCGGGTGGCCGTGGATACGGGCGAAGCCGGTGACGAGGGTCTGCCCGAACTCGGCCTTGAACTCCGCGAAACGGGAGCCGTCGACCACGCGCGCGATGACCTCGCGTACGTCGTAGGGGGTGCGGGAGTCGACGGGGACGGCGCCGTAGAGACCGTAGGGGTCGACCTTCGGTTCGGTGGCGGCGGTGACCTCCCAGGGGAGCGCCCCGCGCGCGGGGAGGGTGGCGACGATGTCCCGCACGATCCGCAGTGCGTGCGCGTCGTCCTCGGCGAGGTGGTCGGTCACGCCGGACACCCGGGAGTGGACCTCGCCGCCACCGAGTTCTTCCGCCGTGACGACCTCGCCGGTGGCGGCCTTCACCAGCGGGGGGCCGCCGAGGAAGATCGTGCCCTGGTCGCGGACGATGACGGCCTCGTCGCTCATGGCGGGGACATAGGCGCCACCGGCCGTGCACGACCCGAGGACGGCCGCGATCTGCGGGATCCCGGCGCCGGACATCCGGGCCTGGTTGTAGAAGATCCGCCCGAAGTGCTCGCGGTCCGGGAAGACCTCGTCCTGCATGGGCAGGAAGGCGCCACCGGAGTCGACGAGGTACAGGCACGGCAGGCGGTTCTCCAGGGCCACCTCCTGCGCGCGCAGGTGCTTCTTCACGGTCATCGGGTAGTACGTGCCGCCCTTGACCGTGGCGTCGTTGGCGACGATCACGCACTCCCGGCCGCTGACCCGGCCGATCCCGGCGATGACGCCGGCGGCCGGGGCCTGGCCCTCGTACATGCCGTCGGCCGCGAGGGGAGCGAGCTCCAGGAAGGGGGAGCCGGGGTCGAGAAGGGTGTCGACGCGGTCGCGCGGCAGCAGCTTCCCGCGCGCGGTGTGCCGGGCGCGTGCCTTCTCACCGCCTCCCAGCCGGGCGGCGGCCAGCTTGCCGCGCAGCTCCTCCACGAGCGCCCGATGGGCCTCCTCGTTGGCCCGCCAGGCCTCCGACGCGGGATCTGCCGCGCTCGCAAGCTCCGGTGCCTCGTGCATCCTGCGGTCCCCTCACCAGTGGTCGACCAGTTAATGAGCGTTAACGCATTTCCTTCAGGTTAACGACCGCTAACCTCCCTGTCTAGAATTGCTTCCATGGCCACCAGAACCGACGCCCCCACCCGCCGCGAGCAGATCCTCAAGGAGGCCGCGCGGCTCTTCGCCGAGCGTGGTTTCCACGGCGTCGGCGTGGACGAGATAGGCGCCGCCGTGGGCATCAGCGGCCCCGGTCTCTACCGGCACTTCGCCGGCAAGGACGCGATGCTCGCCGAGCTGCTGGTCGGCATCAGCGGCCAGCTCCTGACGGGCGCGAAACGGCGCCTCGCGGAGGCCGACGGCGTGCCGGCCGAGGCGGTCCTCGACTCCCTCATCGAGGGGCACATCGACTTCGCCCTCGACGACCGTCCCCTCATCACCCTGCACGACCGTGAGCTGGACCGCCTCCGCGACAGCGACCGCAAGCTCGTGCGGCAGCTCCAGCGGCAGTACGTCGAGCTGTGGGTGGAGATCGTGCGCGAGGTGTACCCGGAACTGACCGAGCCGACGGCCCGCTCGGCCGTGCACTCGGTGTTCGGGCTGCTGAACTCGACCCCGCATCTGGGGCGGCCGGGGTCGCTGCCGGGACGCGGCGTCACGGCGGAGCTGCTGCACCGGATGGCGCGGGGGGCGTTCGGCGCGGCCGGGGTGGCGTGAGCCGTCCGATGGCGTGAGCCGTCCCGGGGCCCCTGTGCTCATGCCGCCTTTAGGTCAAGACTTAGTAAAGTGGCGGCGTGATCATCGCTGCTGCAGCCGACGCACCCGTCGGCGGAGTCGCCGGCTGGGCCGCCGACCTCATGGAGAAGCTGGGCGGTCCGGGCGCCGGACTGGCCATCGCCCTGGAGAACCTCTTCCCGCCGCTGCCCAGCGAGGTGATCCTGCCGCTGGCGGGGTTCACGGCGAGCCACGGCGGGATGGACGTCGTCGGTGCCGTTGCCTGGACGACGGCCGGCTCGGTGGTGGGTGCACTGGCCCTGTACCTCCTCGGCGCGCTCTTCGGCCGGGACCGGCTGATCGCGGTGGCGGCGCGGCTGCCGCTGGTGAAGGCCGCGGACGTGGAACGGACCGAGGCCTGGTTCCTCCGGCACGGCACCAAGGCCGTGTTCTTCGGCCGCTTCGTGCCCATCTTCCGCAGTCTGATCTCGATACCGGCGGGAGTCGAGCGCATGCGGCTCTCCGTGTTCCTCGCCCTCACCACGGCGGGCAGCCTCATCTGGAACACCGCCTTCATCGCCGCCGGCTACGCGCTCGGCGCCCGCTGGCACGAGGTCACCGACATGGTCGGCCTCTACTCCAAGGTGATCCTGGCGGTCGTGGCCGTGGCGGCCCTGGCGTTCGTGGGCGTACGGCTGCTGCGGGCGGGACGCGGGCAGCGGCGGCGTCCGGTCGGGGCCGGTTCCGAGGAGCGCCGCTAGGAGGTCCTGGAGTGACGAGCGTTACGGACCTTGACCCCTGGACGCCTGTGGATACTCGCCGGTACGGTTGAGTGAGCAAGCGCTTAGACATGTACCGGTGGAGGTGGGCGGCGTGCGCCGTACGGTGTTCAACGAGGATCACGAGGCGTTCCGGGAGACCATCCGCGCCTTCATCGAGGCCGAGGTCGTCCCGGTCTACGACGAGTGGTTCGCGGCGGGCCAGGCGCCCCGCGACTTCTACTACAAGCTCGCCGAGCTCGGCGTCTTCGGCATCCGCGTCGACGAGGAGTACGGCGGCGCCGGCATCGACTCGTACAAGTTCGAGGCGGTGATGTACGAGGAGACCTCCCGCGCGGGCGTCCAGTTCGGTGGCTCCGGCGTGCACGTGCTGCTCGGCCTGCCGTACATCAAGATGCTCGCCAGCGACGAGCAGAAGAAGCGCTTCCTGCCGAAGTTCGTCTCCGGTGAGGAGATGTGGGCGCTGGCGATGACCGAGCCGGGCACCGGCTCCGACCTCGCGGGCATGAAGACCACCGCCAAGCTCTCCGAGGACGGCACGCACTACGTCCTCAACGGCGCCAAGACCTTCATCACCGGCGGCGTCCACGCCGACCGTGTGATCGTCTGCGCCCGCACCGACGCGCCCAGCGCCGAGGACCGCCGCCACGGCATCTCCCTGTTCGCCGTGGACACCAAGTCCGAGGGCTACTCCGTCGGCCGCAAGCTCGACAAGCTCGGCCTGAAGACCTCCGACACCGCCGAGCTGGCGTTCGTCGACGTGAAGGTCCCGGTCGAGGACCTCCTCGGCGAGGAGAACAAGGGCTTCTACTACCTCGGCCACAACCTGGCGTCCGAGCGCTGGGGCATCGCCTTCGGCGCCTACGCCCAGGCCAAGGCGGCCGTCCGGTTCGCCAAGGAGTACGTCCAGGACCGCACCGTCTTCGGCAAGTCGGTGGCCTCCTTCCAGAACACCAAGTTCGAGCTGGCGGCCTGTCAGGCCGAGGTCGACGCCGCCGAGGCCGTCGCGGACCGCGCGCTGGAGGCCCTGGACGCCGGCGAGCTGACCCCGGCCGAGGCCGCGTCCGCGAAGCTCTTCTGCACCGAGGTCGCGCACCGCGTGATCGACCGCTGCCTGCAGCTGCACGGCGGCTACGGCTTCATGAACGAGTACCCGATCGCCCGCCTGTACGCGGACAACCGCGTCAACCGCATCTACGGCGGCACCAGCGAGATCATGAAGTCGATCATCGCGAAGGACATGGGCCTGTAAGGTCCCGGAAATTACCGGACAGTAGAAAAGGTGCCATGAACCAGGCACTACAGGGTCTCCTCGATCTGCTCGATCTTGAGCAGATCGAGGAGAACATCTTTCGCGGCCAGTCCCGCTCCGCCGTCGTCCCGCGCGTCTTCGGCGGTCAGGTCGCGGCCCAGGCGCTGGTCGCCGCCGGGCGTACGGTCCCCGAGGACCGCCATGCCCACTCCCTCCACGCGTACTTCCTGCGCATGGGCGACCCGGGCGCGCCCATCGTCTACAACGTCGAGCGCATGCGCGACGGCCGTTCCTTCACCACGCGCCGCGTCGTCGCCGTCCAGCACGGCAAGCCGATCTTCGCCCTGTCGGCCTCCTTCCAGCTCCACGAGGAGGGCATGGACCACCAGGCGGCCATGCCGCCCGCGCCCGACCCGGAGTCGCTTCCCACCTCGGCGGAGCGCCTGCGCGGGTACGACCATCTCGACCCGGCGGTCGTCGAGAGGTTCCTGGAGGCACGCCAGGCGGTCGACCTCCGCTACGTCGACGAGCCGCCGTACGGCAGGTTCGGCGAGCCCCGCGAACCGCACTCCCAGGTCTGGTTCCGCACCAACGGCAAGCTGGCCGACGACCCGCTCCTGCACGTCGTCCTGGCCACGTACGTCTCCGACATGACCCTTCTCGACTCCGTCCTGCTCGCGCACGGCCGGGGTGGCTGGGCCGTCGGGGACGTGGTCGGCGCCTCCCTGGACCACGCCATGTGGTTCCACCGCCCGTTCCGCGCGGACGAGTGGCTGCTGTACGACCAGGAGTCGCCGTCGGCGCACGGCGGGCGCGGCCTCGGTCAGGCCCGTATCTACACGCAGGACGGGCAGCTGGCGGTGTCGGTGATCCAGGAGGGCGTGGTCCGCGTCCCGCGGTGACCCGCCCGCGCCCTGCCCGGCAGCCCTGATGTCAGGTCAGATCGACGCGAGGGTCGACGGCCCAGTGGTTGCTTCGCAGGATCCGGTCGGCGAACGTCACCTCGCGTTCGCCGAGCAACCGGAAGCCGAGCGAGCGGCAGATGCCGTTGGAGGCTCCGTTGCCCGTGGCCGGGAAGGCGTGCACGACACCCCAGCGGTCCTCGTCCCGGGCCTGTTCGAGCAGGGCCCGGACGGCGCGCTTTCCCAGCCCCCGGCCCTGGAACTCCGGCAGGACCATCCAGCCGATCTCGGAGACGGGCCCGTCGTCCGTGTCGTGCGACCAGAGGGTCACGGTCCCCGCCACCACGTCAGGCGTGCCCGGCATCGGCACGATCATCCTGATCCAGGCGACATCCGCCGCCGCCTCCCGGGCGTCCCGCAGGACCTTGTCCCGCATGCCCTCGCGCGGGAGGGGTCCGCCGAGGTCCGCCATCATGACGGGATCGCAGCGCATACGGACGTAGGCGTCGACGTCGTCCGGTGTGACGTTGCGCAACAGCACCGGTCCCCCTGCCCGTTCTAGTCGAGCCCCGCCTCCGCCAGCAGGAACGCCGTCATCGGGTCGTAGTGACGCGGGCTGACCACGTGGTCGTCCAGCGGCACCACCACCTGCACCGTGCCCTCCGCCTCCGCGAGGAACAGCGCCGGGTCGTTGCAGTCCGCGTACCCGACGGAGTCCACGCCGTGCTGCCCGGCGTATCCCGCCCAGCCGTGGTCGGCGACGACCAGGTCCGGCAGCGGACGCTCCTCGCGCTCGAGTCCGGTCAGGATGGCCTTCATCGGGTCGCCGGAGTGGGTGTGCCAGAGGGTGGCGCCGTGTTCGAGGACAGCCACGTCGGCGAACTGCATGACGTAGCCCTCGTCCGTCTGGAGGCCCTCCGGGATGACGACGATCTCGCAGCCGGCCGTGCGCAGAGCGGCGGCGGTGGCGCGGTGGACGTCCAGCAGGCCGCCCGGGTGGCCCGTCGCGAACAGCACCCGCTGCTGCCCGTCGGCCGCCTTGCGCAGGCGGGCCGCCATCCGCTCCAGGGCGGCCACCGTCAGCTCGGGGTCGATGGTGTCCTGGCCGTGGCGGTGCTCCGCGTCGTCGTTCACGCCGACGCGCTCGGCCATCACCGCGAGCACGTCCTGCTCGTCGGTCCAGCGTTCGCCGAGCTCCAGGCCGAGCCAGTAGTGGCGGTTGCCGTTCGCCAGCTGGCGGTAGTGGGAGAGGTTGTTCTCGCGGGGCGTCGCGACGTCGCCCGCGATGCGGGTTCTGACGAGGTGGTCGACGAGCTCGGCGCGGCTGGGTGTCCCGGGTATCGGCATGCCTCCCATTGTGAGGCAGACAACTGTGGGAACGCCCGAGTCCGGGGCGCGTGCGACGCGGGTCACTGTACGAATCACCGCTCGGTGCGGAGCACCGTGGCTCACCGTTCGCCGTGGCGCAGGGCGAACCACAACTCCATGCGTACGTCAGGGTCGTCCAGGTCCGTGTCGAGGAGGGCCGCGCACCGGGCGATCCGTTGGCGGACCGTGTTGCGGTGCACGGACAGGGCGACGGCCGTGCGGTCCCAACTGCCGTGCAGGGAGAGCCAGGTGCGCAGGGTCTCCGTGAGGGGCGCGGTGAGGGGCGCGAGGAGTGCGCGGGCGTGGGACTGCGCCTCGTCGGGGGAGAGGAGGTCCGTGAGGGCCGGGCGGTGGGTGCCGTGCCGGAACAGGGGCGTGCGGGTGGCCCGGGCGCGGGACAGGGCCCGGGCCGCCTGGGTGTCGGCCGTCGGCCAGTTCTCGGCGGTCGCGGGGGCGCTCACGCCCAGGGTCCAGCCGGGCTGCGGGGTCGGTTCGCGGTCCGCCGGGGCGAGGACGCGGACGACGTCCTGCGCGAGGTCGACCAGCGGGGAGCCGAGGGCCGCGCCCAGCGCGGAGGCCGCCACGGCGTCGCAGGGCTGGCTGTCGGGGCGGCCGTGCACCACGAGCCAGCGGTCGGTGCCGAGGAGCGGGGCCACCGACTGCGGCTCGGCACCCAGCAGCAGCCGTACCAGCGCCGACGAGCGGGCCGCTCCCGAGCCGCTCTGGTGCTCGCCGGTGAGGAGGGAGAGCAGCACGGCGGCGACGGAGGCGATGGTGTGGTCGCCGGGGTCCCGGTGCGGGGCGGCGACCCCGAGGACGAAGCCCCGGCCGGCGCCGAGGGCGTAGGCGGCGAGGTGGGTGCCGGCGATGGTGTCGGTGGCGGAGGCGGGAGGCGCGGACGGACGGGCGGCGGGTGCTCCGTCGCCCGGACGTGCGGCTTCGAGGCGGCCGGCCCGGCCTGCGGGGGCGCGGTCGGCCGCTCCCGCCGCGTCCGGGGCGGGAGCGGCCCGGACGGCTTCCGGGCCGCCGGGCTGCCGTGCGCTCTCGCGGCCGGCCGCTCCCACGGGCGGCGTGACCACCGGCCGTACCACTCCCGCCAGCTCCGCCAGTGCCGCCCGCACCGCGTCGCCCGGTGCCTCCCGCCCCGCCTCCCCGATCACCGCCCCCTCCGGCCCGTACAGCACCGCCCAGCCCGCCACCCGCTGCGCCAGCTGCCGTAGCACCGCCCGTAGCGGATCCGGGCGGGAGGCCGCCGCGGCCAGGCTCTGCTGGGCCTCCGTCACGCGGCGCAGTTCGGCGTGGCGGGCCCGGGCCATGAGCTGCCAGACCGCGCGGGCCACGCCCGAGAAGGTCGTCCGGGGCGGCACCTCCAGGAGGGGGAGGCCGTACGCGTCGCAGGCCGCCACCAGGGCGCGCGGCACCGTGTCGTGCACCGGGGCGAGCCCGAAGCCGAGGGCCGCGCCGCCCGCCGCCACGATCCGCGCCACGTAGTCGTCGAAGTACGTCCCCGAACCCGCCGCCTCCGGGATGTGCACCCCGGCCGTCAGCAGCAGCTCGCCGCCCAGCAGATAGGGATAGGGATCGGCCATTTCCGAGGTGTGCGCCCAGTGGATGGCCGTCTCCGTGTCCGCGTCCGTGTCCTCGGCCGTCGGGCCGGCGATCTGGCGCAGGCCCAGGTCCTCGCGGGCCAGGAGCGCCGAGAGCGGTACCGGCGGGGTGGGCGGAACGGCTGGGTCCGGCATGTGGATGGTTCCTCCAGTCATGCAACCGCGACTGGATGAAACGTACACTTCGCAGTCGCTTTCCGGCCACCTAGTGTCGACGTCTGTCACCCCCCGGCGACTCGAACGTTCGATTGAGGGAGGTCCCCGTGGCCGTCGACTACACAGTCATCGTCGTCTATCTGGCCGGCATGCTGGCCATGGGCTGGTGGGGCATGCGCCGCGCCAAGTCCAAGAGCGAGTTCCTGGTCGCCGGGCGGCGGCTCGGCCCGACGATGTACTCCGGCACCATGGCCGCGATCGTCCTCGGCGGCGCGTCCACGATCGGCGGCGTCGGGCTCGGCTACCAGTACGGGCTCTCCGGTGCCTGGATGGTGTTCACCATCGGCCTCGGGCTCCTCGCTCTCTCCGTCTTCTTCTCCGCCCGCATCGCCCGCCTGAAGGTCTACACCGTCTCCGAGATGCTCGACCTGCGCTACGGCGGCCGGGCCGGCGTCATCTCCGGTCTCGTCATGTGGGCGTACACCCTCATGCTCGCCGTCACGTCGACCATCGCCTACGCCACGATCTTCGACGTCCTGTTCGACATGAACCGCACGGTCGCGATCGTCCTCGGCGGCTCGGTCGTCGTCGCCTACTCGACGCTCGGCGGCATGTGGTCGATCACTCTCACCGACATGGTGCAGTTCGTGGTGAAGACGGTCGGGGTGCTGCTGCTCCTGCTCCCCATCGCCGTCGTCA
Source organism: Streptomyces sp. V4I8 (assembly GCF_041261225.1). Lineage (GTDB taxonomy): Bacteria > Actinomycetota > Actinomycetes > Streptomycetales > Streptomycetaceae > Streptomyces. The sequence continues at coordinate 3,914,706 of NZ_JBGCCN010000001.1, read as the reverse complement.
AAGCCGGTGGGTTCAGCGAGATGAAGGCGCAGCTGCCGACCGAGTACTTCGACCCGCTGGGCATCGGCGGCGAGACGATCTTCACCTATGTCCTGATCTACACCTTCGGCATGCTCATCGGGCAGGACATCTGGCAGCGCGTGTTCACCGCCCGCAGCGACAGGACGGCCAAGTGGGGCGGCACCGTCGCCGGCACCTACTGTCTCGTCTACGCCCTCGCCGGCGCCGTCATCGGTACGGCGGCCAAGGTGCTCTACCCCAGGCTCGGCAGCGCGGACGACGCCTTCGCGACCATCGTCAAGGACGAACTCCCGGTCGGCGTACGGGGACTGGTGCTGGCCGCCGCCCTCGCCGCCGTGATGTCGACCTCCTCCGGCGCGCTCATCGCCTGCGCGACCGTCGCCAACCACGACATCTGGTCGCGACTGCGGGGGAGGGTCGCGACCGGGGAGCGTGACGAGGTGCGGGGCAACCGCGCCTTCATCCTCCTCATGGGCCTCGCCGTGATCGGTACGGCCATCGCGCTGAACAACGTCGTCGAGGCGCTGACGGTGGCGTACAACCTGCTCGTCGGCGGACTCCTCGTCCCGATCCTCGGCGGACTGCTGTGGAAGCGGGGCACGGCCCAGGGCGCGCTCGCCTCCGTCGCGGTGGGCGGTCTCGCCGTCATCGGCCTGATGGCGACCTACGGCATCCTGGCCAACGAGCCCGTCTACTACGGCCTGCTGTCTTCCCTCGCCGCGTACATCGCCGTCTCCTTGATGACAAGGCCGACCGACGCGGCCGTCCTCGCCGCCTGGCGTGAGCGCCTCGCCGGGCGGAACTCCGAACTCGTGTCCGAACCGGTGCCGGCTCCCCAGTAGAGTCACAGGCGGAAGTACATACGCGACGAAGCGTAGGAAAGAAGGCATTTCACGATGACTGGCAACGAGACACCCCGCGGCCCCGTCGACTCCTCCCGCATCCCGCGGTACGCCGGACCCGCGACCTTCGCCCGGCTGCCCCGCCTCGACGAGGTCGGCCGGGCCGACGTGGCCGTGGTCGGCGTGCCGTTCGACTCGGGGGTCTCGTACCGGCCGGGCGCCCGCTTCGGCGGCAACGCGATCCGCGAGGCGTCCCGGCTCCTGCGCCCGTACAACCCGGCGCAGGACGCCTCCCCGTTCGCCCTCGCCCAGGTGGCGGACGGCGGCGACATCGCCGTGAACCCCTTCAACATCAACGAGGCCGTCGAGACGGTCGAGGCGGCCGCCGACGAGCTGATCGGCACGGGCGCCCGCCTGATGACCCTGGGCGGCGACCACACCATCGCGCTGCCGCTGCTGCGCTCGGTGGCGAAGAAGCACGGCCCGGTCGCCCTGCTCCACTTCGACGCCCACCTCGACACCTGGGACACGTACTTCGGCGCCGAGTACACCCACGGCACGCCCTTCCGGCGCGCGGTGGAGGAGGGCATCCTCGACACCTCCGCCCTCTCCCACGTCGGCATCCGCGGCCCGCTGTACGGCAAGCAGGACCTGACCGACGACGAGAAGATGGGCTTCGGCATCGTTACCTCGGCGGACGTCTACCGGCGCGGCGCCGACGAGGTCGCGGACCAGCTGCGCCAGCGCATCGGCGACCGGCCCCCTCTACATCTCCATCGACATCGACTGCCTCGACCCGGCGCACGCCCCCGGCACCGGCACCCCCGAGGCGGGCGGTATGACGTCGAGGGAGCTGCTGGAGATCCTGCGCGGTCTGGCCGGGTGCAACCTGGTCTCGGCCGATGTCGTCGAGGTGGCGCCCGCGTACGATCACGCCGAGATCACGTCGGTGGCCGCGTCCCACACGGCGTACGAACTGACCACGATCATGTCCCGCCAGATCGCGGCGGCCCGTGAGGAGAACGAGGGCAAGTGACCCACGACCACGACCTGGTGCTCCGCCCGACGGAGGCGCAGACCGCCGCTGCTCTGAATCCTCCCGCCGGCCGCAACGGCGGAGACCTGGTCGTGGAGACGCTGGCCGGGCTCGGCGCGACGACCGTCTTCGGGCTGCCCGGCCAGCACGCCCTGGGCATGTTCGACGCACTCCGGCGCTCCGACCTGCGGTACATCGGGCTGCGGGTGGAGAACAACGCCGGGTTCGCGGCGGACGCGTACGGCCGGATCACGGGCGAGGCGGCCCCGCTGCTGCTGTCGACGGGCCCGGGGGCGCTGACCTCGCTGGCCGCGCTCCAGGAGGCGGCCGCGGCGTCGGCCCCCGTGCTGGCGATCAGCAGCCAGATCCCGACGGCGGGACTCGGCGGCGGCCGCCACGGCTACCTCCACGAACTCCCGGACCAGGCGGCGTCGTTCAGGGGCGTGGTGAAGTCGGTCCACACGGTCCGCACCCAGTCCCAGATCCCCTCTGCGATCGAGGCGGCCTGGAAGTCGGCGCTGACGGCCCCGCACGGACCGGTGTGGGTGGAGATCCCGCAGGACGTGCTGCTGGCCGAGACGTCGATCCCGGTGGTGACGGGAGGCGACGCGTTCCCGGAGGAGCTGCCGCCGCGTCCCGAACTGACGGCGGTGGCCGCCGACCTGCTGTCGCGTGCCGCCCGTCCGGCGATCATCGCGGGCGGGGGAGTGGTACGGGCTGACGCGTCGGGCAAGCTTCGGCGGCTCGCCGAGATACTCCAGGCGCCGGTGGTCACGACCCCCGGCGGAAAGGGCGCGTTCCCCTGGACGCACCCCCTGTCCCTCCAGTCCTGGATCGAGGACCGGCACACCACGGACTTCCTGGAGGACGCGGACGTACTCCTCGTCGTCGGCTCCGGCCTCGGCGAACTCTCCTCGAACTACCACACGTTCAAGCCGCGGGGCCGGGTCGTCCAGATCGAGGCCGACCTCGGCAAGCTGGAGTCCAACCACCAGGCGCTGGGCATCCACGCGGACGCGCGCCTCGCCCTGCAGGCGCTGCTGGAGACGGTGACGGAGCGGGCGGACGCGGGGGCACCGGAGCGCGTGCGCGCGGTGTTGGAAAAGGTCGCCGCCCGCATCGCCGCCCAGGAACTCACCCTGGAACAGCAGGTGCTGGCGTCGGTCCGCCGCGCCCTCCCCGCCGACTCCCCGTCCTTCTGGGACATGACGATCCTCGCCTACTGGGCCTGGTCGGCCTTCGACGCCAAGGGCCCCAACCACATGCACTCCGCCCAGGGCGCCGGCGGCCTCGGCTACGGCTTCCCGGCGGCACTCGGCGGCGCGGTCGCGGACCCGACGCGCCCGGTCCTCGCGGTGTCCGGCGACGGAGGCGCCCTCTACTCGATCGCCGAACTGGCCACAGCCCGGCAGTACGACCTGGACGTCACCTGGCTCATCGTCGACGACGGCGGCTACGGCATCCTGCGCGAGTACATGACGGACGCCTTCGGCCAGCCGACGGCGACGGAGCTGACGCGGCCGGACTATGTGGCGCTGGCGGAGTCGTTCGGCGTCCCCGGGGTCCGTACGACCCCGGAGACGCTGGAGGCGGAGCTGGCGAAGGCGCTTCAGACCCCCGGCCCGTCGGTGGTCGTCCTCCCGGCGGTGCTGCGGATGTTCGCGCCGACGCACCTCACGACGTGATGCCTCAGAGGCCCTGGTCGCTCGCGTAGTGGATGTGGTCGCGGTCGTAGCAGGCGTCGTCCACCGCGGGGCCGGTCACCGGTACGGCCCAGGGGACGAGCGCGAGTGCTGCCCGGCAGAGGTTGGGGGCGGAGTGGCCGGCGATGGTGATACGGCCCCGGTCGCCGTCGTCGGCGTGAGCCGGGGCGGGGGCGGCGAGTACGAGGGCTGCCATGGTGCACGCGGCGAGCGCGCTGATCTTCTTCATAGCCGGGTCAACGGCATCGGATCGGCGCAGGTCATTCCGCTGTACAGGTGGTGACGGAACGCGCCGGGGGCCGACGGGGTCCCTGGCGCGTCCACGGCGACCGAACAGAGCCCGGTCGCCTACCAGATCGCCTCGACCCACTCCGGGTGGTCGATGAACGGGTTGCGGTTGTGCTGGTAGGAGTCGTAGATGACCTCGTTGCGACGCTCTTCGAAGGCGCTCGGCGGGTCCTGCTCGTTCCACTGCTTGAGGATGGAGAGCTTGCCCATGTACGGGTTGCTGCCGTTGCCCACCTTCTCGTTGGGCTCCAGGTCGGCGAAGCCGTCGTCACCCTCGTAGCGCACGGCCATGTAGAGGATCATGCGGGCCACGTCGCCCTTGTCCGCGGCGCGCGGCTGGAAGGAGTCGGAGTCGACGAGGCTGCCGCCGCCGTTGGTGACGCTGCTGCCGCCGTTGTCGAAGTCCAGGTTGCCGCGGATGCTGTTGACCTGGACGTCACAGGCGCGCAGGTGGTGCAGGTCCGTGCCGGGACCGGTGACCTCGCCGAAGTCGCCGTGGGACTTGGCCCAAGTGTGCTCGCGGTTCCAGTTGCCGGTGCTGCCGCCGTTGAGGGACTTGCTGCGGGAGACGCCGCTGTACAGCAGGAGCACGTTGCTGCTGTTGTTCGGGTCCTGGTCGGCGGCCTTCAGCGCGTTCCAGACCGCCGAGTACGAGATCTTCGTCTGGTCGCTGATGATCGTGTGCAGCGAGTCCTTCAGGGCCGTGCCGGTCTTGCCGATCGCGTCGGCGTAGTACGTGTCGTCGTACGCCGTCGTCGTCGCCGCGGCGGGGGTCGCGGTCAGCGCCGGGGTGAGGCCGACCAGGACGGCGGCCGTCGTCAGCGCCACTGACTTCCAGCGAGGGCGTATGCGTGTCGCCAGCATGTGGGGTGTCCCATCTACGCGGGTTGAATGGAGGCGGCAAACGGGAGAGTGGCATGGACATGCGGTGGTGTCGAGGGCTTGCACGTGTCCATTGGGTGACGGGAAACGGCAAATCAGGGCATGGGTGCGATAGTTGACGCCAAAACGGCCCCTGGCTTGAGCCAGGGGCCGTCGAGCGGGGAGGCGGCGGGGTCAGCTGACGTCCGACGGGTCCAGGCGGTAGACGGTGGACTGGTTGGTCTGCGAGGAGCTGTCCGAGCTGGAGTCCGGGTTCGTGGTGGAGCTGGAAGCCGAGCTGTACTCGCTCTCCTTCACCGCCGTCCCGTTCTTCTGCACCCACTCCGTGACCGCGGAGCTGACGTCGCTGCCGCCGCCGGGGCCGCCGCCCATGCCGCCGCCGATCTGGATGTAGTGCAGCTCGCCGTTCTTCACCAGCTCCTTGAGCTTGGCCAGGGTCATCGCCTTGTCGCTGCCGGACCAGCCCCACATGGAGATGACGGGCTCGCCGCTGCTGAGGATCAGCTGGGCCGCGCTCTGCGAACTCGACACCGCCAGCAGCCACTTGGCGCCGTCCTGGTGCTTCTTGAGGTACGTGATGAGCTCGGTGCTCGCGCCGCCGCCCATACCGCCGCCTCCGCCGCCGAAGCCTCCGCCGCCGAAGCCTCCGCCGCCGAAGCCTCCGCCGGCCATGCCGCCGGGGGCCGTGCCGCTGTTGCCGGGGCCTGTTCCGCCGGGGGCCGTGCCACCAGGGGCCGTACCCTCGGGGGCCGTACCGCCGTTGGCGGTGCCGTTCGGGGGCGTACCGCCCATCTCGCCGGTGCCGCCGGGAGCCTGGCCGGTCTGGCCACCGGCCTGGCCGGTCTGGCCGCCCTGCTGGGGGCCGCCCCCCGGCATCTCACCGCCGCCGAAGCCACCCCGGCCGCCGCCACCGCCCCCACCGGGACCGCCGCCGAAGCCGCTCCCCGTCGAGGGGCCGGCCGTCGGGTTCGTACCGCCCATGCCGCCGCCCGAACCGGACGGCACCGACCAGGCGTACGCCGCCGGGCCCGCCACCGCAGCGACGACCGCCGCCGTCACGGAAGCCGCCAGCAGCCGCAGCCGCAGCCGGTTGCCGGAAGCGGACCGGAAGACGAGCAGCCCCACGATCGCCAGCGCCATGACGACGGCGATCGCCGGCCACAGCCAGGTGTTCCAGCCGGAGGCCCGCCGCAGGAGGACGACGGCCCAGACCGCCGTGACCGCCAGGCCCGCCGGCAGCACCCACGCCCACCGCTTGTCGGCGCGGAACGCGCGCAGCAGCATCACTCCGCCGCCTCCGCACAGCGCCGCGATGCCCGGGGCGAGCGCGGTCGTGTAGTACGGGTGCATCGTGCCCTCGGCCATCGCGAAGGTCAGATAGTGCAGCGCGGTCCAGCCGCCCCACATCAGCAGCGCGGCGCGGGTGAGGTCGGTGCGCGGGGCACGCCCGCACAGCACGAGTCCGCCGACGCAGGCGATGGCCGCGAAGGGGATCAGCCAGGAGATCTGGCCGCCGAGGATGTCGTTGAAGAGCCGGCCGATCCCCGCGGTCCCGGAGAAGCCGCCTCCGCCGCCTCCGCCGCCTCCGCCGTTTCCCTCGCCGCCGAGGATCCGGCCCAGGCCGTTGTAGCCCATGATCAGATCCCAGGCCGTGCCGTCCGTCGAACCGCCGATGTACGGGCGTTCGTCGGCCGGCACGAGCGACACCGCCGCCGCCCACCAGAAGCTGGAGACGGCGAGCGCGACACCGGCGATGAGCAGGTTGACGATCCGCTTCCCGAGCTTCGGCTCGGCCGCGTACAGGTAGACCGCGAAGACGGCGGGCAACGCGATGTAGCCCTGCAGCATCTTCGTGTTGAACGCGAGTCCGAAGCACACCGCCGAGCCGACCAGCGGCAGCAACCTGCCGTTGTGGACGGCCCGCAGGGCGAGCGCCGCGCCGCCGGCCATCAGGAACACCAGCAGCGTGTCGGGGTTGTTGTCACGGTTGATGGCGACCGTGATCGGCGTCAGGGCCAGCACCAGCGCGGCGACCGTCGCCGCGCCGTGGCCCCATACCCGCTTCACCGAGGCGTGCACGATCCAGATCGACGCCAGCGCGACCAGGATCATCGGCAGCATCATCTGCCAGGTGCCGTAGCCGAAGATGCGGCACGACAGGCCCATGACCATCAGGGCGAACGGCGGCTTGTCGACGGTGAGGAAGTTGCCCGCGTCCAGCGACCCGAAGAACCATGCCTTCCAGCTCTGCGTGCCGCTCAGGACGGCCGCGCTGTAGAAGCTGTTCAGGCCGGAGCCGGAGAGGTTCCAGGAGTACAGCACCGCCGCCAGGATCAGGATCGCGATCAGCGCGGGGAGCGACCAGCGCGGTGCCTTGTCCGGGGGTGCCGCGGGCGGTGCCGCCGGTGGGGCCTGCGGTGGCACGTCGGGGGTCACGGTCGTGTGGGGGTGGGGATCGGTGGCTGATGTCACCCGGGCATGCTCCAAAGCGGGGGTGGGTACGCGCTGTGCCGGACCTGGCCCTTTCCTGTGAATTCACCAAGGGGTCGGCAAAGGGCGCCGGGCGCCCCTACGCGCGGTCGAGTTGGCCGGCCAGGTCGGCCAGGCCGTCGGCGTGCAGGTCGAACCGGTCCGAGAAAGTGGGCGGGTCGCCGACAGGGCGTGCCACGTACGCGGTGCGCAGGCCGAGGTTCTGTGCTCCGCGCAGGTCCCAGGCGTGGGCGGCGACCATCAGGAGCCGCTCCGGGGGTCGGCCGGAGACGGTGACGGCCAGCTGGTAGACCGCTGGGTCCGGCTTGTAGGTCCGGGTGTCCTCGGCGGACAGGGCCTGGTGCCAGCGCAATCCGGCGTGGGCGTTGAGACCCAGCAGCGCCCTCCGGCTCGCGTTGGAGAGTCCGATCAACGGGAACCGCTCGGCGAGTCGGGCGAGCCCTGCCACGGTGTCCGGCCACGGCGGGAGCCTCTGACCCGACAGGGCCAGCGCCGCCACGGCGGCCGGGTCGTCGACCCCGGCGGCATCGGCGACTTGCCGGGCGGCTTCCAGGTCGAGGAGGTCGCTGGTGAGGTAAGGCCGGACGCCGTCGAGGATGCGACGTTGCTCGCGGTCGATGTGCCGGTGCCACAGCGACAGGAGCTCCTCGACCCTGGGCTCGTCGAGCGAGGGGGCGAGTTCACGAATGCCGGCGCGGATACCGGCGGGTTCGTCGACAAGCGTGCCGAGCACGTCGAACACGACGGCATCGATCTCCGGCTGGGACATGGGCGAGATCTCCTGAAGGAGCAGGGGAGATGAGCGGGTGTTGGCCGAACACGGCGGAAGCCACCCGGATTCCCGGCCGCACGACCGGCGCGGCACCTCCGTGGGATCAGAAAAGGGGATCAGAAATACGTGGCGGCCCCGAACACCCGCCGCAACTGGGCCATGTCATGCCGGTCGCGGCCCGTCGGCTCGTACGCCTGGTGGAAGTGGACCTGCCGCTCGGCCGACGGCCACGGGACCGGCACGCCCCCGATCCGGTCCGTTCCCCCGCCCGCCCCCGCTCCTCCGCAGCCGTGAGCACGAACCGGACCGGCCGCCAGTCCAGGGTCTCCACGAAGCCCGCGTCCGCCAACTCCGCCAACGCCGCCACCACCGCGGCCTCCTGCTCCTGGCGGTGCAGCAGACAAGAAGGGACGGACAGTACGCCGTCGGCGGTCATCACGCGTACAACCTTTCATGCGTGCTCGTTGGTCAGAGGGACATGACCCACGGGACAACGAACAAGAAGTCGAGGCGCGCTTCCGTACGCGCGAGAGCAGGCATCGCGGCCGGTGTGGGCGTCGGCGTCGTCATAGCGTCCATAGCGGGCGCGAGCCCCGCCGCCGCGGCGACCACACCCACCGTCAGCTGTACCTCCGCCAAGGCCGGCCTGGCCGCCAAGCTGAAGAAGGACGTCACCGCCGCCCTGGCCAACCGCAAGGGGACCATCGCCGTCGGCCTCTACGACCGTTCCACCAACACCACCTGCGCGCTCAGGGCTTCCAGCGCCTTCGACTCCGCCAGCGTCGTCAAGGTCACCGTGCTGGCCGCGCTGCTGTGGGACGCGAAGAAGCACGGCCGGTACCTCACCGACCGTGAGGTGTCCCTCGCCAAGGCCATGATCACCAAGTCGGACAACGCCGCGACGAGCACGCTCTGGAAGCAGCTCGGCCTGACGAAGATCAAGGGCTTCCTCACGGCCGCCGGCATGACCCAGACCAAGCCCGGCGCGAACGGCTACTGGGGCCTGACTCAGATCACCGTCACCGACGAGCAGAAGCTGCTGAAGCTCATCACGGCCAAGAACGCGATACTCAGCGACAACTCCCGCGCCTACATCCTGAAGCTGATGGGCCAGGTCGTCTCCTCCCAGCGCTGGGGCACCCCGTACGGAGTGCCGTCCGGCGTCACGGTGGCGGTCAAGAACGGCTGGCTGCAACGCGCCACCCAGGGCTGGCGGGTGCACAGCGTCGGCGCCTTCAAGGGCGGCGGCCACGACTATGTGATCACGGTGCTCACCCACGGCAACAGCACCATGAACTACGGCATCACGACCATTCAGGGCGTCGCCAAGGTCATCCACAAGGACCTGGCCGCGAGCTGAGGCTTCACGAGGCGGCCTACCTCGCGTCACCCACCCGTCCTACGGTGACCCCCATGCGCCTGAGAACCGTACTCGCGACAGCCACCGCGGGCCTGGCGGCGGCCACGTGCCTGACCGCCGTCGGCCCGGCGAACGCCCACGCCGTCACCCTCACCCCGCAGGACAGCCACGCCTGTTCGCCCTCCGTCTCCATCGACCGCTTCTCCGACGCGCTCGACAAGACGACGTACGACGGCACCTTCGTCGGCAACTTCTCCGCACTCGCGGTGGACCGGGACGGGTCGCTCGCGGCCGTCTCCGACCGTTCGTCCCTGTTCGCCCTGGACGCACGGACGCTCGCGCCGAAGGGCGTCGTCCCGCTCGCCGACGAGAGCGGCGCCGCCCTCGACTCCGAGGGCCTCGTCGTCGACCGGGACGGCACCCGGCTGATCTCCTCCGAGACCGAGCCCTCCGTGCGCCGGTACTCCCGTGACGGCAGGATCCTCGACCGCCTCCCCGTGCCGGACGCGTTGCGGGTCGCCCCGGCGGGCCGCGCCGTCTCCAACGGCACCTTCGAGGGCCTGACCCTGCTCCCCGGCGGCCGTACCCTCCTCGCGTCGATGGAGTACGCGCTCTCCGGTGACAGCACGGACATCGTCCGCTTCCAGACCTGGCAGCGCACCAAGGGCGGCCACGGCGGCCACTTCGAGCTCGGCCGCCAGTACGCCTACCGCGCCGACGCCGGCCTCGGCGTCCCCGAGGTCCAGGCGACCCCCGACGGCCGCCTCCTCGTCCTGGAGCGCGGCTTCACCGCCGGCGTCGGCAACACGGTCCGCCTCTACCTGGCCGACCCGCGCCGCGCCACGGACACGAGCGGTGTCGAGAACCTGACGGGGCAGGACGGCGTACGGCTGATCAAGAAGACGCTGCTCGCCGACCTCGTGAACTGCCCGTCACTCGGAGCGACCGCCAAGCAGCCCCAGCCGAACCCGCTCCTCGACAACATCGAGGGCATGGCGGTCACGGGGTACTCGAAGGGGCGCCTGAAGGTGCTGCTGGTCAGCGACGACAACCAGAACGCCGCGCAGACGACACGCTTCTATTACTTGCGGGTACGCGTCTGACCCCGACCTCCGGCTTTGTTGCGGAGGGATGAAATCCGGGGCTGTCCGTGTTGGTGCCTTCCGGTAGATCAGGACTGGCGGAAGGCACCGGAGTGACGACGCAACGGGGATGGGCTCGGCGATTGTGGGGCTACGCGTGGCGCTACCCCAGGGACGTCGTCCTGGCCCTGGGCTCCTCCCTCGCGGGCATGGCCGTCATGGCCGTCGTCCCGCTGATCACCAAGGTGATCATCGACGACGTCATAGGCGACCACACCCGCGGCATGGCCCTCTGGGCCGGCCTGCTGATCGCGGCCGCCCTCGCCGTCTACGTCCTCACCTACATCCGCCGCTACTACGGCGGCCGCCTCGCCCTCGACGTCCAGCACGACCTGCGCACCGACATGTTCGGGACGATCACCCGGCTCGACGGGCGACGGCAGGACGAGCTGTCCACCGGGCAGGTCGTCGGGCGGGCCACCAGCGACCTCCAGCTGATCCAGGGCCTGCTCTTCATGCTCCCGATGACCATCGGGAACTTCGCGCTCTTCCTGATATCCCTGGTCGTCATGGCGTGGCTGTCGCTGCCGCTCACGCTGGTCGCCCTCGCGGTCGCCCCCGCCCTGTGGTGGATCGCCAAGCGCAGCCGGACCAAGCTGCACCCCTCCACCTGGTACGCCCAGGCCCAGGCCGCCGCCGTCGCGGGCGTGGTCGACGGGGCCGTCAGCGGCGTACGCGTGGTGAAGGGGTTCGGGCAGGAGGAGCAGGAGACCGGGAAGCTCAGGGAGGTCAGCCGGCGGCTCTTCGCGGGGCGGCTGCGCACCGTCCGGTTCAACTCGAAGTACACCCCGGCGCTGCAGGCCGTCCCCGCCCTCGGACAGGTCGCCATGCTCGCGGTCGGCGGCTGGCTGGCGGTGCGCGGGAACATCACCCTGGGCACGTTCGTCGCCTTCTCGACCTACCTCGCCCAGCTGGTCGGCCCGGTGCGCATGCTCGCCATGGTGCTCACCGTGGGGCAGCAGGCGCGGGCGGGCACCGAGCGCGTCCTGGAGCTGATCGACACCGAGCCGTCGATCAAGGACGGCACCAAGGCCCTGCCCGCCGACGCGCCCGCGACCGTCGAGTTCGACGACGTGTCCTTCGGCTACGACGACCCCTCCGGCACCACCGCGCCCGTCCTCGACGGGCTCAGCTTCGAGATCCGCCCCGGCGAGACCCTCGCGGTCGTCGGCTCCTCCGGCTCCGGCAAGTCCACGGTCTCCCTCCTCCTCCCGCGCTTCTACGACGTCACACGCGGCGCCGTCCTCGTCGGCGGCCACGACGTCCGGGAGCTGACCTCCGACTCGCTGCGGGCCGCCATCGGGCTGGTGCCGGAGGACTCCTTCCTCTTCTCGGACACGGTCCGCAACAACATCGCCTACGGCCGCCCCGACGCGACCGACGAGCAGATCGAGGCCGCCGCGCGCGCCGCCCAGGCGGACCGTTTCATCGCCGAGCTGCCCGACGGCTACGAGACCACGGTCGGCGAACACGGCCTCACTCTCTCCGGCGGCCAGCGCCAGCGCATCGCCCTCGCCCGCGCGATCCTCACCGACCCCCGGCTCCTCGTCCTGGACGACGCGACCTCGGCGGTGGACGCCCGCGTCGAGCACGAGATCCACGAGGCGCTGAAGCAGGTCATGGAGGGCCGGACCACGCTGTTGATCGCCCACCGGCGCTCCACCCTCGGCCTCGCCGACCGCATCGCCGTCCTGGACGCCGGCCGGCTCGCCGACATCGGCACCCACCAGGAACTCCAGGAGCGCTCCGCCCTCTACCGCCGCCTCCTCACCGACCCCGACGAACTCGGCGGCGTCTCACCCGGCCACGCCCAGCCCGCCTGCCCCCGCGAGGACACCTCCGTGCGGGACGAACTGGACGCCGAGTTCGACGCCGAGCGCGGGGTGACGCCGCGGCTGTGGACCGGCGACCGCGAGCCCAAGGACCTGGCGCTCTCGGAGTCCCCGGCCACCCCCGAACTCCTCGCCCAGGTGGAGGCGCTGCCCCCGGCGGCCGACACCCCCGACATCGACGAGGCCCGTGCGGTCCGGCCGGAGGAGTCGTACGGCCTGAAGCGGCTGCTACGAGGCTTCGGGCGTCCGCTCCTGATCAGCCTCGGCCTCGTCGCCATGGACGCCGGCATGGGTCTGCTGCTGCCCGTCCTGATCCGGCACGGCATCGACTCGGGTGTCACCCAGGCCGCCCTCGGCGCCGTCTGGGCGGCGTCCCTCCTCGCGCTGCTCGCCGTCACCGCCCAGTGGGTGGCCCAGATCGGCGAGACGCGGATGACCGGACGCACCGGTGAGCGTGTCCTGTACTCCCTCCGGCTGAAGATCTTCGCCCAGCTCCAGCGGCTCGGACTCGACTACTACGAGCGGGAGTTGACCGGCCGGATCATGACCAGGATGACGACGGACGTCGACGCGCTGTCGACGTTCCTCCAGACCGGCCTGGTCACCGCCTTCGTCTCGGTCGTCACCTTCTTCGGCATCATGGTCGCCCTGCTGGTGCTCGACATCCAGCTCGCGCTCGTCGTCTTCGCGACCCTGCCGCCGCTGATCGTCGCGACCTACTTCTTCCGCCGGGCGAGCGTGAAGGCGTACGAACTCGCCCGTGAGCGGGTGTCGTTGGTGAACGCCGACCTTCAGGAGTCGGTGTCCGGGCTGCGGATCGTGCAGGCCTTCCGGCGCGAGCGGGACGGCGGCGCGCGGTTCGCCGAGCGCAGCGACAGCTACCGCCAGGCCCGCATCCGGGGCCAGTGGCTGATCTCGATCTACTTCCCCTTCGTGCAGTTCCTGTCGTCGGGGGCCGCGGCCGCGGTGCTGATCGTGGGCGGCGCCCGGATCGACGCCGCGACGCTGACGACCGGTGCGCTGGTGGCGTACCTGCTCTACATCGACCTGTTCTTCGCCCCGGTCCAGCAGCTCTCCCAGGTCTTCGACGGCTACCAGCAGGCCACGGTCTCCCTCGGCCGCATCCAGGAACTCCTCCGGGAGCCGACCTCGACGAAGGCGGCCGAGGAGCCGCTGGAGGTGCTGTCACTGCGGGGCGAGGTGGCGTTCGAGAACGTGCACTTCCAGTACGGCGGCACCGACAAGGCGGAAGCGGCGCTCAGCGACGTCGACCTGCGGATTCCCGCCGGTCAGACGGTCGCCTTCGTCGGCGAGACGGGCGCGGGCAAGTCGACCCTGGTCAAGCTGGTGGCACGCTTCTACGACCCGACCGGCGGCCGGGTGACGGTCGACGGCACGGACCTGCGCGCCCTGGACATCACGTCGTACCGCCATCGTCTCGGGGTCGTCCCGCAGGAGGCGTACCTGTTCCAGGGCACCGTCCGCGACGCCATCGCCTACGGACGGCCGGACGCCACCGACGCCGACGTGGAGGCGGCGGCCCGCGCGGTCGGCGCCCACGAGATGATCGCCACCCTCGACGGCGGCTACCTCCACGAGGTCGCCGAGCGCGGCCGCAACCTCTCCGCCGGGCAACGCCAGCTGATCGCACTCGCCCGCGCCGAGCTGGTCGACCCCGACGTCCTGCTCCTCGACGAGGCGACGGCCGCCCTCGACCTGGCCACGGAGGCCCAGGTCAACCAGGCGACGGACCGGCTCGCGGGCCGCCGTACGACCCTCGTCGTCGCCCACCGCCTGACCACGGCCGCCCGCGCGGACCGGGTCGTGGTGATGGACCACGGTCGGGTCGCGGAGGACGGCACGCACGAGGAGCTGTTGGCGCGGGGCGGGCGGTATGCGGAGCTGTGGCGGACCTTCATAGGCGAGGCAGAGGCCGAGGCTGCTGTGGCGTGACTCCGGGTCAGTCGTGTGCCGGACGGAGTCCGGCCAGTCGCTCGAAGCCTGTGAGGCCCGTCAGGGCCGAGCAGTGCGAGGGGGACCGGGGGAGGTTCTGCCCGCGGTCGGGTCGCGGAGGACGGCACGCACGAGGAGCTGTTGGCGCGGGGCGGGCGGTATGCGGAGCTGTGGCGGACCTTCATAGGCGAGGCAGAGGCCGAGGCTGCTGTGGCGTGACTCCGGGTCAGTCGTGTGCCGGACGGAGTCCGGCCAGTCGCTCGAAGCCTGTGAGGCCCGTCAGGGCCGAGCAGTGCGAGGGGGACCGGGGGAGGTTCTGCCCGCGGTCGGGTCGCGGAGGACGGCACGCACGAGGAGCTGTTGGCGCGGGGCGGACGGTATGCGGAGCTGTGGCGGACCTTCCTCGGGCAGGCCGAGCCGGAGGAGCCGGTGGGGGCGGCCCGATAGGGGGGCGGCGTGGCGGCCGTGCAACCATCCGGCGTACGCCGTGCGTCCGTACACCAGTACGCTCATCGCCGGTGTACGGGGAGGACAACCAAGTGGACAGAGGTGCGATACGCCGCCGGCTGGCGGTCGGTCTGGCGGTGTTGACCGCGTCCGGACTGCTCGCGGTCGCGGCACCGACGCAGGCGCAGGCCGCCGCCCCCACGCACTGCGAGGGCCGCAAGGTCAAGACGTATCCGTTCTCCACCGGCACCCTGTACGTCTACAAGAAGCGCGGCCACGTCTGCGCCATCGTCTTCCCCCGCCGCCCCGGGCGTCTGCAGACGATGAAGGTCAGCGTGCAGGCGTACCGGGCCAACCCGGTGACCGACGAGGGCCTGTACAGCCGCCGGGCCGGCCCGGTCACCGTCCATGCCGGGCAGCGGTGCGTGTGGGTGACGGGCCGGGTGGGGAGCGGGTCGGTGAGCAAGGGGTGGATCCTGTGCTGACCGGCAGCGGGCGCAGCTGACCGGCACCGGGAGCGGCTGACCGGCACCGGGAACGGCGCTCACACCGGCCGCGCGCAGCCCACCGGTTTCTCGCCGCCCAGCTGGACGTACAGGGCCGTCGACAGAGGGCACCTGGCCCGCTTGTCCACGGCCTTGGTCACCTCGTACTGAGGCTTCCGCTGCCCCTTGCCGTCGCACGACGTCTCGCGCACCTGACCGTCCCCGGAGCCGTACACGCAGTCGCCGACGATCGTGCGGGGGCCGCCTCCGCCGCCGGGGTCGCCCGGGTGGGGCGGGGCCAGGTTGCGCATACAGGCGTAGCCCTGCGGGATGGCGCCGTCGCCGTCCTCGTCGGACGTCCGGCTCTGTTCGCTGATGTGCAGCACGAAGTCCGTGGTCCCCGGACACAGCGGCCCGTCGCCCACTCTGCCGTCGTGCCGGGCCACGACCCGCGCCGCCGCCCGTTCACCGGTGCACGGCACCTCGGTGAAGCTGGTCGTGCCGAAGGAACTGCACTCGTCGACACCGAGGAACACCGCCCCGTACCCGGCGGGCCTGGTCGGCGGCGTCACCTGCTCCGCACTGCGCCCGGCGCTCGAACTCCCGCTCTCCCCGAGCCGCCCGTCCTCCTCAGCCGCCGCCCCCGACGGACTCTGGCATCCCGTCAACAACGCGGCGAGCAGCACCAGCAACGCACAGGCCACCCCCACAGCACTTCGCTTACGCATCGCACTCCCCCCGGGACCCCCGCCCAGCGTGACCCGCCGCAGCGGGCGCACGCCAGACATGTGGGGTCCTTTGCGTCGGTTGGGGGTGAGTGCGCCCGTTGTGTGGCGTACGGGCGCTACGCCCAAAGTGCTATGCGGGAGTGCTATGCGGACCGGCCGCGCCCGTACGACAGCCCGTGCCCGAGCGGATACAGCACCCGCGTCGGATCGTCCGCCCGCTGCACCGGCACCGGCAGCCTCCCGCGCGGGGACACCCGCCCGGCGATCACCCGTGCCGCCGCGCGCAGCTCCACGTCGGTCCAGGAGTAGGACGCCAGGCAGGCCTGGACGGCGGGCAGATGGGCCACGTCGTACGGGTTGCGGATCGCCACCGCCACCACCGGCCTCCCCGTCGCGAGGAGCTGCTCGACCAGGGTCTTCTGTGTGCTGCTCGCCGTGACGTTGTACGTCCCGACCACCACCGCGTCCGCCGCCCGAGCCGCCTCGACGGCCCTGGCGATGGTGCTGGAGGAGGGTGCCGTGCCCGTCGACAGGGCGGTCGCCGTGAAGCCCAGTTCGGTGAGGGCGGTGGCGAGTACGCCGGTCGGCGGTCCCGTCGTGCCGGACGGGGAGGCCGGGTCGGCGCCCACGACCAGGAGCCTGGGGCAGGCGCGCCGGGACAGGGGGAGCAGGTGCCCCTCGTTGACCAGCAGCGTCGTCGTCCGCTCGGCGATGCGGTCGGCGGTCTTGAGGTGGGAGGCGGTGCCGACGTTGCGGTCAACCCCGCCCTGGCTGACGTACGGCTCCTCGAACAGCCGCAGCTTCGCCTTCAGCCGCAGGACCCGCAGGATCGATTCGTCGAGCCGCGCCTCGGTCAACTCGCCGTCCTGGACGGCCTTGAGGACCGCGTTCCACGCGATGGCGAGGTTCGGCGGGTTGAGGAGCTGGTCCACGCCCGCCTTGAGCGCGAGGACGGGGACGCGGTCGTCGCCGTACTTCGTCCGTACGCCCTCCATGCCGAGCGAGTCGGTCACCACCAGCCCGTCGTAGCCGAGTTCCTCGCGCAGGATGCCGGTGAGGATGGGGCGGGAGAGGGTGGCCGGGTCGCCGGAGTCGTCGAGGGCCGGGACCATGATGTGGGCGGTCATGATCGAGTCGATGCCGGCGCGGACGGCGGCCCGGAAGGGCGGCGCGTCCAGGGTCTCCCACTGCTCACGGCTGTGGGTGATGACCGGGAAGCCGTAGTGGCTGTCGACGGCGGTGTCGCCGTGCCCGGGGAAGTGCTTGGCGGTGGCCGCGACCTGCCGGTCGTGTCGCGAGCGCTGGTATCCGGCGACCTCGGCGGCGACCATGCCGGCCACCGCGTCCGGGTCGGCGCCGAAGGAGCGCACGCCGATGACCGGGTTGGCGGGGTTGACGTTCACGTCGGCCACGGGGGAGTAGTTCTGCCGGATGCCGAGCGCCTTGAGTTCCTGTCCGGCGATCCGGCCGAGGGTACGGGCGTCGGTGCCTGAGCCGCCTGCCCCGATGGCCATGGCGCCCGGGAAGAGGGTGGCGGGCTCGCCGACGCGGCAGACGATGCCGTGTTCCTGGTCGGTGGAGATGAGGACGGGCAGGCCGCGGGGCTGGGTGAGCGACGCCTTCTGGATGCCGTTGGAGAGGTCGGCGATCTGATGCGGATCCCGGGTGTTGTGCGCCCAGGTGAAGTAGATGATGCCGCCCACTCGGTACCTGGCGATCAGTTCGGCGGCCGTCCGGACACCGATCTCCTTGAGGTTGGCGTCGATGTCGGCCTGGTCGGGGGCGGTGGCGGAGTGGCCGTAGACCCGCATGACGAAGAGCTGGCCGACCTTCTCCGGCAGGGTCATCCGGGCGATGAGGGCGCGCAGTTTCCGGTCGTCGGGGGCGGCGGCGTGGGCGGTGCCGCCGAGGGCCAGGGCGGTGGTGAGGCCGGTGGTGGCCGCGAGGACCGTACGTCTGGCAGGTGTGGCGGTGTTTCCGGTGCTTGCCGTGCTCCCGGTGCTTCTCCCGTTTCGTCTGCTTCCCGTGCTGGTGTCGGGCACGTGCGCTCCTTCCGGAGGTGGTGCGCTGAAGGAAACTTCCGAGAAGTCACCAATAACCGGGAAGTTTCTGCCAGTCAAGGGAGTGCACCGTAACCAGGAAGGGGCCGCCATCGGCGCAGTTGGAGGGGGCGCGCCGATGACGGCGTGCTGCCGGCCGGGGTACGGCGGAGAGGGTTGGTCAGCGATCGCAGCCAGCAGCGAGGGCCGACACCGCACCACGGTGACTCTCCGGCAGCTCGCGGTTTGGACGGGCGGGGGTGGGGCTGGGTTCCCGGGGATGGCCGGAATCGGCGAAGTCGGTAAGCCGGGGGCCTGCGGGGCAGATGGGGAACGGCTGACGGACCGTTGCGGGTCCATCCCGTGGACGTCCCGGCACCGGAGCCGGGGGCCGGGCGATCATCGGTCCATGCCCGTAGTCGACATCCCCGGTTCCAAGTCCATCACCGCCCGCGCCCTCTTCCTGGCGGCCGCTGCCGACGGGGTCACCACTCTCGTACGGCCACTGCGCTCGGACGACACGGAGGGCTTCGCCGAGGGCTTGGTGCGCCTCGGCTACCGCGTCGGCCGGACCCCGGACACCTGGCAGGTCGACGGCCGCCCGCAGGGCCCCGCGGTCCAGGAGGCGGACGTCTTCTGCCGCGACGGCGCGACGACGGCCCGATTCCTGCCCACCCTGGCCGCCGCCGGCCACGGCACCTACCGCTTCGACGCCTCGCCCCAGATGCGCCGGCGCCCCCTGCTGCCGCTGACCCGGGCCCTGCGCGACCTGGGCGTGGACCTGCGGCACGAGGAGCGGGAGGGCCACCACCCGCTCACCGTGACGGCGGCCGGCGTCCAGGGCGGGGAGGTGACGCTGGACGCGGGACAGTCCTCGCAGTACCTGACGGCCCTGCTGCTGCTCGGACCGTTGACCCGCGAGGGCCTGCGCATCACCGTCACCGACCTGGTCTCGGTGCCGTACGTGGAGATCACGATCGCGATGATGCGGGCCTTCGGGGTGGAGGTGGCGAGGCAGGGGGACACCTTCGTGGTCCCGCCGGGCGGCTACCGCGCCACGACCTACGCCGTGGAGCCCGACGCGTCCACCGCGAGCTACTTCTTCGCCGCGGCCGCCGTCACGGGCGGCGAGGTGACGGTCCCCGGCCTGGGCGAGGGGGCGCTCCAGGGCGACCTGGGCTTCGTCGACGTACTGCGGCGGATGGGCGCACAGGTGACGGTGGGCGCGGAGGCGACGACGGTCCGGGGCACGGGCGAGCTGCGTGGCGTCACGGTGAACATGCGGGACATCTCCGACACGATGCCGACGCTGGCGGCCATCGCGCCGTTCGCCTCCGGTCCCGTGCGGATCGAGGACGTGGCGAACACGCGGGTGAAGGAGTGCGACCGGCTGGAGGCGTGTGCGGAGAACCTGCGGCGGCTGGGGGTGGAGGTGACGACGGGCCCGGACCGGATCGAGATCCAGCCGAGCACCCCGGTGGGAACGCAGGTCAAGTCCTACGGCGACCACCGCATCGTGATGTCCTTCGCGGTGACCGGGCTTCGGGTGCCCGGTATTTCGTTCGACGACCCCGGGTGCGTACGGAAGACTTTCCCGGACTTCCACGAGGAGTTCGGGGCGCTGCGCGCGCGGTTGTGACGGGAGTTGTCGGGTGGGCTTCAAGCTGGTCGGGCCGGTTCTGGAGGGCGCGCTGGTGCGCCTGGAGCCGCTGGAGCATCGGCACGCGGCGGATCTGGCCGTGGCGGCGGAGGAGGAGCGCGACACCTACGCGTTCACCTGGGTGCCGAGGGCCCACGAGGTCGGTGACTACATCGACGCGCAGCTCGCCCGCGCGGCGACGGGGCGGCTGGCGCCGTACGCGCAGGTCTCCGTCGCCTCGGGCCGGGCGGTGGGCGCCACCTCCTACTGGGAGCCGCGCTACTGGCGCTCCGACGACCAACTCGACGCCGTCGAGGTCGGCTTCACCTGGCTCGCCCGTTCGGCCCAGGGCACCGGCGTCAACGCCGAGGCCAAGCTGCTCCTCTTCCGGCACGCCTTCGAGGAGTGGCGCGTGTCCCGGGTCGACCTGAAGACCGACGCCCGCAACGCCCGCTCCCGCGCGGCCATCGAGAGCGTCGGCGCCCGCTTCGAGGGCGTCCTGCGCAACTGGTCCCGTTCCTGGGCACCGGGGGAGGAGGGCCGGTTGCGCGACTCCGCGATCTTCTCCGTCACGGCGGGGGAGTGGCCGCGGTGCCGGGGGCGGCTGGAGGGTCGGGTGGCCGGGTACTCGCCGCGGAGGGCGGCAACCGCTCGGTGCGACGCCGGTCCGGGCATCTCCAGCCCGTCCGGCGTTTGAGGACGAGGCCGCAGGCCGATAGCGGGGGTCCAGGGGGGGCGGCAGCCCCCTGGCGGGGTGGAAGGGGCGGAGCCCCTTCAAGGGATGGGACGGGTAGGGGCGGCGGGGGCGAAAGAACCCCGGACCCACCGCCCCACTGGACCGGCGCGGCGGTGATCGGAAACCATCGGCGCCATGACCGCCTACCTCCTCCTCCACGGCTGGCAGAACCACCGCCCCAAGGACCACTGGCAGCACTGGCTCGCCGACCGCCTCACCGACATCGGCCACCAGGTCGTCTACCCCCAGCTCCCCGACCCCGACGACCCCGAACTGGAGGTCTGGCTCAAGGAGTTGGCACGGCACCTCGACGGGCTCGAAGCGCGGGCGGAGCGAGTCGTCGTCGCGCACAGCCTGTCCGCCGTGCTGTGGCTGCACGCCGTCGCCCGCGGGACACCGGGGCTCGACGCCGTGGACCGGGTACTGCTGGTCGCCCCACCGTCCGGCGCCGTACTCGTACGCCACCCCGAGGTCGCCGAATTCGCCCCACCGCCCCTGGAGTTCACGCTCCCCGGCCCCACCCGCCTGGTCGCCGGTGACGACGACCCGTACTGCGAGGAGGGCGCCGACACCGTCTACGGCACCCCGCTCGCCCTCCCGACCGACATCCTCCCCGGCGCCGCCCACCTCGACCTGGACGCCGGGTACGGGCCGTGGCCCGCCGTGCTGGCCTGGTGTCTCGACCCCACCGCGCCGCTCATGGCCCGTCCGGGGTGAGCTTGCCCTCCCGTAGTTCCGGCGTGGAGGAGCCCACGTAGGCCACCGCCAGCACACACAGCAGGCCGCCCGTGACCAGGGCGGTCGCGCCGGAGGACCAGCCGGCGACCAGGCCGCCGCGCAGGTTGCCGAGATGGGGGCCCGCCTGGCCGACGATCTGTTCGGCGGCCGTCACCCGGCCGAGCAGGGCGTCGGGGGTGCGGGTCTGGACGATCGTGCTGCGCGACACGACCGAGAGTGCGTCGGCGGCACCCGCCACCACCAGCAGGCCGAGCCCCACCCATGGGCTGGTCGTCAGGCCGAACAGGGCGAGGGCCGTGCCCCAGGTGCCCGCTCCGCACAGCATCACCAGGCCGGGGCGGCCCAGGCGGGTGACCGAGCCGGAGAAGGCCGTCGCCGTCACGCCGCCGACGGCGACGGCCGACAGGAACAGGCCGAGGGTGCGCGGGTTGTCGCCGAAGCGTTCGGCGTTGACCAGAGGGAAGAGGCTGACCGGCATGGAGAGGATCGTGGCGGCGAGGTCGGTGACGAGCGCGCCGCGCACCACCCGGTGGCCGGTCAGGAAGCGCAGGCCGTCCAGGACGCCGTGCAGCCCGGCCCGCGACGGCTCGCCCTCGGGCGGCAGCGCGGGCAGGCCGAAGGCGCCGTAGAAGGCGAGGCCGAAGCTCAGCGCGTCCAGCAGATAACAGACGCCGATGCCGAACCAGCCGAGGAACAGCCCGCCCAGCGCCGGGCCGAGCAGCATCATCGCCTGGGCGGTGACGTGGTTGAGGGCCAGCCCGGCCGCCACCTGCTCCTTGGGCAGCAGCCGCGGCACGAACACGCCCGCCGCCGGACCGCCGACCGCGCCGAAGCAGGAGCCGGCCGCGACCAGGGCCAGAATCCCGGCCACCGGCACCTGCCCCGTGAAGCCCTGCACCGCGAGCAGCAGCACACAGACCGCCTGCCCGACGGTGGCCACCAGGAAGATCCGCCGCCGGTCCCCTCGGTCCACCCACGACCCGGCGAACAGGCCCACACACACCATGGGCAACGCCTGCGCCAGACCGACCGCACCGCTCCAGACCGCGCTGTGCGTCAGGTCCCAGACCTGGTACATGACGGTCACCATGGTCATGAAGCTGCCGAGCACGGAGATCGTCCGCCCGATCAGCAGCCGCCGGAAGACGGGGGAGGTACGCAGCGGCCGCACGTCCAGGAAGGTACGGGCGAGGCTCATGAGGGCATGGCGGGGCGTGGCGTGGGCTCGGGCACGAGGGGGGACGCTATACGCCGGCGCCCGCGCCGGGCCACCGAATTACGGGCCACATCATGGGCGCCATCGCGGACGCCGGGCCCAGCCCGACTCGACCCGATGGCCGACGCGGGGTCCCGGGCCTAGGCCGACTCGTTCAGCAGCCGCGAAAGATGCTCGCGGCCCCCGTCCAGCAGTCCCTCGAGCGGGGCCGCCTCCTCGTACCACCGCTTCTCGTACTCCCAGCACAGCCAGCCGTCCCAGCCGTGCCGGGAGAGGACCTCCACGCACTCGGCGAGCGGCAGCACCCCGGCGCCGAGGGGCAGCGGGGTCGTGTCGGCGGCGGAGGCGATGTCCTTGACCTGGACGTAGCCGAGGTACGGGGAGAGGGCCGCGTAGCTCTCCGAGGGCTGCTCGCCGCCCAGCCAGGTGTGCATGACGTCCCACAGGGAGCCGACGTGGCGGTGGCCGACCAGGCCGAGGACGCGGATCGCGTCGGCGGCGGTGCGGTGCGAGTCGTGGGTCTCCAGCAGGATCCGTACGCCCATGTCGGCGGCGTACTCCGCGGCCGTGCCCAGCCGCCGCGCGGCGATCGCGTCCGCCGCCTGCCGGCTCTGCTCGGGGTGGGCGCCGGGGAAGACGCGGACGAAGCCGGTGCCGAGGT
The DNA here is from genome assembly GCF_041261225.1 of Streptomyces sp. V4I8. Classification (GTDB taxonomy): domain Bacteria; phylum Actinomycetota; class Actinomycetes; order Streptomycetales; family Streptomycetaceae; genus Streptomyces. Next base: position 3,891,696 of record NZ_JBGCCN010000001.1, on the reverse strand, counting down.
CGTGGGCGAGGTCGACGAGCCGGCGGACCTCCTCGATCACGGGCCCGTCGTCACCCGGCGCGGCGACCCGGGCGTATCCGGCGAGGCCCAGGAGTTCGATGCCGGAGGCCTTGAACTCGGCCGCCACGTCCGCCCGTTCACCCGGACCGAGACCCGGGTGCACCGGCTCCTCCGGGTGCGCGCGCAACTCGACTCCGTGATATCCGTGCGCGGTCGCCAGCCGCAGCACGTCGGAGAGGGGGAGACCGGGGACGCCGAGGGTGGAGAACGCCAGTTTCATGTTCCCCACCTTGCCAGGGAACCGCGCGGACGCGCATCCGCCCCCACGATCGCGAGGCCGGGCGTCACTCCGGCGTGCCATGCGGTCACTCCGGCGTGCCGTGCAGATCCAGACGCCAGTCCTGGCCGTTCAGGTCCTTGCCGAAGGAGCGGTGCGGCTTCTCGGCGGCGAGGACGAAGCCGTGCCGCTGGTAGACGCGGCGGGCGGCGGCCAGGATGTCGTTGGTCCACAGCACGAGGTCGCGGTAGCCGACCTCGCGGGCGAAGCCGACGACCGCCGAGACGAGCCGGTCGCCGATGCCGAGCCCGCGAGCGTCGGGCTCGACCAGCAGCAGCCGCAGCCGGGCCGTGGCGGGGGCCTCGTCCCGTACGACCATCACGCAGCCCACCGGCCGCCCGTCCAGCTCGGCGATCCACACCCGCTCCAGATGCGGATCGTGATCCTCCGCGAAGTCCGCGACGATCCTCGCCACCAGCCCCTCGTAGTCGGCGTTGAAGCCGTACTCGGCGGCGTACAGCGCGGCGTTGCGCTGCACGATCCAGCCGAGGTCGCCGGGGCCGGGCTCGCGCAGCAGGACGTCCTCGCGCCGGGGCGGGCGGCCGTGGGACAGGATCGTGCGGACGGTCGTCATCGCCTCGGCGAGGCGCGGGCGTTCGGCGGCCGGCACGGTGGACAGCAGCGAGCCGACCGACTCGGTCGCCCGCTCCTCCAGCAGCTTGCCGGTCTCCCGGCCGCGCGCGGTGAGCGTGACGCGCCGGCGCCGGGGATCCTCCCGCGAGGCCGTGCGCTCGATGAGCCCGTCCTGCTCGAACTTGTTCAGGATCCGGCTCAAGTAACCGGCGTCCAGGGAGAGTTCGGCCCGCAGATCGGCCGCGTCCGTGCGCGGGGAGTGCGCGAGCTCGTACAGGACGCGGGACTCGGTGAGGGTGTACGGGGCGTAGAGGTGGCGGCTGTAGTCGAGGGCGCCGATGACGTTCGTGTAGAAGCGGTTGAAGGCGCGGATGTCCTGAACGGTCATGATCGTCGACCCCCGGTGGTTGCCTCGGATAGTTGACTCAGTCAGAGATACCGTCGGGTCGAGCCTAGGACACCCGCGCCCCCGCGGCTAGCCCTCGGCGGCGGGCCGGTAGACGCACACCTGGGCGCCGGTCTTCGCGGCGGTGGTGGAGACGAGTTCGAGCGGGCGCTTCCCCCCGTCCTGCGGGAAGATCGACTTGCCGCCGCCGAGCAGCACCGGCATCACGATGAGCTGGAGTTCGTCGACCAGCCCCTCCTGGATGAGGGTCCGCACGAGGGTGGGACTGCCCATCATCGCCAGGTCGCCGCCCTCCGTCGCCCGCAGCTCCCGCACCCGGGCGACGGCCTCGGCGCCGGGAATGAGGCTGGTGTTGTTCCAGGTCAGGTCGGCTTCGGCGAGGGTGCCGGAGACGACGTACTTCTTGATCGAGTTCATCCGGTCGGCGAAAGGGTCCCCGGCCCGCTCCGGCCACGCCCCGGCCATGGTCTGCCAGGTGCGCCGCCCGAACAGCAGCGCCTCGGCCTTCCGCATCCCCGCGTCGAAGGCCCCACCGAGAACCTCCGCGTCGAAGTACGGATGCGACCAGCCACCGTGCGCGAAGCCGCCGTCGGTGTCCTCCTGGGGGCCGCCGGGGGCCTGGACGACGCCGTCGAGGCTGATGAACTCGGTGATCGCGATGCGCATGGGATTCACTCCTGTGGTCCGGTCCGGTCCGGTCCGGTCTGGTCCGGTCAGGTCAGGTCAGGTCAGGTCAGGTCGGGCTCGGGCGAGCCGGTCTTTACGGCATGGAGACCGGGGTGGGGCCCGGAACTCATCGGTGGGCCGAGTCAAGATGCGGAACGAGGCATTCGGCAGAGGCCGGGGCGGCCGGGCCCTCCGGGGAACTGAGCCCCTGCCTGCCTGCCTGCCTGCCCGCCCGCCGGACGGGGCGGGCACCCCGTTCGGGCCTGCGCAGGGCGCGGGGGCGGCTGTGTCGCTGCAGCATGGTCGTGTCAGGCAGCATCACCGGCACGACTGGGAGTCCTCATGGCGACGGGCTGGGATCCTCGGGCCGCTACCGATCCCGCGGGCGGTGAGTGGCTGCCCGTCCTGGACATCCCCGCTGCCGCTCCGCAGCGGCGCTGGACCGTCCTGCTGCGCTGGCTGCTGCTCCTGCCGCAGTTCGTGGTGGTCTGCCTGCTCTCCGTCGCGGCGTTCTTCGTGACCATCGTCGGATGGTTCGCCGCCCTGTTCACGGGACGGCTGCCCGACGCGATCTTCCGCTTCCTCGGCTCGGTCCTCGCCTACCGGACGCGGGTCGGCGCGAGCTCGATGCTCCTCGGTCGACCGCTATCCGCCGTTCTCCTTCTCGGCTCCCGACCATCCCGTGCAGATCGAACTGCGCGCCACGCCGCTGAACCGGCTCGCGGTGTTCTTCCGCCTGATCCTGCTGATCCCGGCGGGGATCATCAACAACCTCGCCCAGGCGGGCTGGTTCGCGATCGGCTGGGTCTTCTGGCTCATCGGAATCGTGCTGGGGCGGCTGCCCGCGCCGGTCTTCGCCGCCACGGCCGCCGTCGCCCGCTACCAGATGCGCTTCACCGCCTACGTCACGATGCTGACCCCCGCCTACCCCAAACGGTTGTTCGGCGACGAGCCGACCCCGCCGGAAGCGGTCCGCTCCGGCACCCGGCCGCTGCTCCTGGACACCACGGCCAAGGTCCTCGTCGTCCTCTTCCTGCTGCTCGGCCTGGCCGGCCATGTCGTCAGCAGCAGCGTGGACTACGACGACAACGGCCAGGAAGGCTACGACGTGACGGCCCCGGCCGCGGTGCCCGCACGCTGAGGGTGCCCCGGCCTTCGTGACGGGTGTCGTTTCGCTCTACGCCGTGACAAGGCGTGAGAAGGCGGCTGCCGCTCAGCGGCGGGGAGCGGCGCACGAGTCGGGGACGCGGCCCGGCCGGGCCGTCCCGCCGGAGGAACAGCCGTAGCCTTACGGCTCCCTCGTCCTCCTGCGTGATGATCCGGTCGCGGACGAGGCGCATGGCAACTGCCGGGTGAACCGGGCGTGTGGCCGAAGGCGAACGTCATCGCGGCACGCCGGGCACCGTGTCATCGTCCTCGACGAGACGGGCTACCCGGCCCCAGGCACGCCTCAAGACCCCCGAGCCCCCGCAGCCCTACTCCCGAGGCCCCCCGGAAGATCCCCGAACCATCAGCTCCCCCCGAATCGTCGCGATCCCCCCGGGCGGCGGCTCCTCCCGCGCCATCGCGATCCGCCCGGCCCGCGCACCCGCCTCCGACAACGGCAGCCTCACCGTCGTAAGCGAAGGCACCGCGTCGATGCTGAACGGAAGGTCGTCGAACCCCGCCACCGACACGTCGTCCGGAATCCGCAACCCCGAATCCCGCAGCGCCGCACACGCCCCCAGCGCGACGGAGTCGTTCGCCGCGACCACGGCCGTCAGTGACGGATCCCGGCGCAACAGCTCCAGCGTCGCCTCGTAGCCCGATTGCCGGTCATAGCGGCCGTAGACCGTCCAGCGCGGATCCTCCTCGATCCCGTGCGCCTCCAGCGCCGCCCGGTGGCCCTCCAGCCGGTGCCGGGTCGTCGTCCGCTCCTCCGGGCCGGCGATGTAGCCGAGGCGCCGATGGCCGAGGCCGATCAGGTGCTCGGTCAGTTCCCGCCCGCCGCCGCGGTTGTCGAAGGTCAGGGCGATCGCGCCGGTGTCCGGTGCCGGCGGGCGGCCGCAGAGCACGACCCGGGTTCCGGCGTCCGCCAGCTTGCGCAGCTTGGACGCGACCGCCGCCGCGTGCGGCGCGTCCTCGACGGCGCCGCCGGTCAGGATGACCGCGGCCGCCCGCTGCCGCTGGAGCAGGGTCAGATAGGTCAGCTCACGCTCCGCGGAGCCCCCTGTGTTGCAGACCACAGCCAGCCGCTCACCGCCGGCCCGGCCGCCCGGGCCGCCGATCTCCGACTGGATCGCGCTCGCCATGATCCCGAAGAAGGGGTCGGCGATGTCGTTGACCAGGATGCCCACCAGATCGGACGTGGCCGCGGCCAGCGCGCTCGCGGGACCGTTCAGCACGTAGTCCAGCTCGTCCACCGCCCGCAGCACCCGCTCCCGGGTGGAAGCGGCTACGGGGTAGTTCCCGTTCAGCACGCGCGACACCGTCGCGGGGGAGACCTGGGCGCGGGCCGCCACGTCCGCCAGGGTCACCGTCATCTCGTCGTCCTCCGGTCGCGCATCTCGTCGTACCACTTCGTACTGCTCATGGACAGGCCTGCGTACTGCTCACGACAGGTCTGCGTACTGCCCCACAGACAGGTCCGCGTACCGCTCACAGACAGGCCTGCGTCCTCGTAGACAGGCCGTCGGCGGCCACGGTTCCGTGTATGTCGAGCAGACCTTACGGCCAAGAACCCCCGTTGTTCGTCCCCTCGAACAACTCAACCCGGTCACGGTCTTGTCCGGACCCCTGGTCAGAGGCTAGCTTCTTATCGCATAGAAAGCGCTTGCTGTGACGCTCAACAGGGGTAGGGGCGTACGCGGCACGCAGAACCGCGTACGACGCTGCGTACGACGCCTACGAAGGGAATGACGTGACACGCAAGACGGTGCGTATCGCCATGAACGGTGTGACGGGGCGCATGGGCTACCGCCAGCACCTGGTCCGCTCCATCCTGGCCCTACGCGATCAGGGCGGCCTCGACCTCGGCGACGGCACCGTGCTGTGGCCGGAGCCGATCCTGGTCGGCCGCCGCGAGCACGCCCTCAAGGCACTCGCCGAGCAGCACGGCCTGGACCCGGCCGGCATCTCGACCGACGTGGACGCCGTCCTGGCCGACCCGACCGTCGAGATCTACTTCGACGCCCAGGTCACCTCCGCCCGCGAGGAGGCGCTCAAGAAGGCGATCGCGGCGGGCAAGCACATCTACACCGAGAAGCCCACCGCCACCGGCCTGGAGGGCGCCCTGGAGCTGGCCCGCCTGGCGAACGACGCCGGCATCAAGCACGGCGTCGTCCAGGACAAGCTCTTCCTCCCCGGTCTGCTGAAGCTCAAGCGCCTCATCGACGGCGGCTTCTTCGGCCGGATCCTCTCCATCCGCGGCGAGTTCGGCTACTGGGTCTTCGAGGGCGACTGGCAGACCGCCCAGCGCCCGTCCTGGAACTACCGCGCGGAGGACGGTGGTGGCATCGTTGTCGACATGTTCCCGCACTGGGAGTACGTGCTCCACGAGCTCTTCGGGCGGGTCAAGTCCGTGCAGGCCATCGCCACCACCCACGTCCCGCAGCGCTGGGACGAGAACGACAAGCCCTACGACGCCACGGCCGACGACGCCGCGTACGGCATCTTCGAGCTCGACGGCGGCGCCATCGCCCAGATCAACTCCTCCTGGGCCGTGCGCGTCAACCGCGACGAGCTGGTCGAGTTCCAGGTCGACGGCACGGAGGGCTCCGCGGTCGCGGGCCTGCGCAACTGCCGGGTCCAGCACCGCTCCCTCACCCCCAAGCCGGTCTGGAACCCGGACATCCCGGCCACCTACTCCTTCCGCGACCAGTGGCAGGAAGTCCCGGACAACGCCGAGTTCGACAACGGCTTCAAGGCCCAGTGGGAGCTGTTCCTCAAGCACGTCTACGCCGACGCCCCCTACCACTGGGACCTGCTGGCCGGCGCCCGCGGCGTCCAGCTCGCCGAGCTGGGCCTGAAGTCCTCGGCAGAGGGCCGCCGTCTCGACGTTCCGGAGGTCTCGCTGTGACCATCCGACTGCCCGACTTCAAGGGCGGCCTGCGGGCGTACGAACCGCGCGCCGAGCCCCTCGCCCTCACCCCGGGCGCGCCCCTCACCTCCCGTACGGTCTTCTCGGCGGCGCACGTCGTCGCCGACCCGTACGCCGACGTGTCGCCCGACTCGCCCGCCGCCGTCGACTGGGACGCCACCCTCGCCTTCCGCCGCCACCTGTGGTCGCACGGGCTGGGTGTCGCCGAGGCCATGGACACCGCCCAGCGCGGCATGGGCCTGGACTGGGCGGGCGCTGCCGAGCTGATCCGCCGCAGCGCCGCCGAGGCGAAGTCGGTCGGCGGCCGCATCGCCTGCGGGGTGGGCACCGACCAGATCGCCGGCGGGTCTCTCGCGGAGGTCCGTGCGGCCTACGAGGAGCAGCTCGCCGTCGTCGAGGAGACCGGTGCGCAGGCCATCCTGATGGCGTCCCGGGCGCTGGCCGCCGCGGCTTCCGGGCCCGAGGACTACCTGGAGGTCTACGGCCATCTGCTCCGCCAGTCCGCCGAGCCGGTGGTCCTGCACTGGCTGGGCCCGATGTTCGACCCGGCACTGGAGGGCTACTGGGGGTCCAGCGACCTCGACGCGGCGACCGACACCTTCCTGGAGGTCATCGCCGCCCACCCCGACAAGGTCGACGGCATCAAGGTCTCCCTGCTGGACGCCCAGCGGGAGATCGACATCCGCCGGCGCCTCCCGCAGGGCGTGCGCTGCTACACCGGTGACGACTTCAACTACCCCGAGCTGATCGCGGGCGACGAGCAGGGCTTCAGCCACGCCCTGCTCGGCATCTTCGACCCGCTGGGCCCGCTGGCGGCCGAAGCGGTGCGGGTGCTGGACACGGGGAACGTCTCCGGCTTCCGCGAACTCCTCGACCCCACCGTCGAGTTGTCCCGCCACCTCTTCCAGACGCCCACCCGTTTCTACAAGACGGGCGTGGTCTTCCTGGCCTGGCTGGCCGGCCACCAGTCCCACTTCACCATGGTCGGCGGCCTCCAGTCGGCCCGCTCCCTCCCGCACTTCGCCCGCGCCTACGAACTCGCCGACGGCCTCGGCCTGTTCCCGGACCCGAAGCTGGCGGAGGAGCGGATGAAGAACCTGCTGTCCCTGTACGGAGTGGCCCAGTGAGCGCCGAGAAGGACCTGTCCCGCTTCTCCATCAACCAGATGACGGTGAAGCAGCTGAGCCTGCCCGAACTGGTCGAGGAATGCGGCCGGTTGGGCGTGGTGAACGTCGGCCTGTGGCGCGAGCCCGTCCAGGCGTACGGCCTGGAGGCGACGGCCAAGCTGGTCCGCGACGCCGGCCTGACCGTCACCACCCTGTGCCGCGGCGGCTTCCTCACCGCGATCGACCCGGACGAGCGGGCCAAGGCCCTCGACGACAACCGGCGCGCGGTCGACGAGGCGGCGACGCTGGGCACGGACACACTGGTGCTGGTCTCCGGCGGCCTCCCGGCCGGCTCGAAGGACCTGCACGCCGCCCGGGAGCGGATCGCGGACGCGCTGGCGGTGCTCGGCCCGTATGCGGAGGACCACGGGGTGAAGCTCGCGATCGAGCCGCTCCACCCGATGTTCGCCTCGGACCGCTGCGTGGTCTCCACCCTCGCCCAGGCCCTCGACCTCGCCGAGCGCTTCCCCGCCCGGCAGGTCGGCGTCACGGTCGACACGTACCACATCTGGTGGGACGACAACGCGCCCGCTCAGATCGCCCGCGCGGGCGCGGGCGGCCGTATCCACACCTTCCAACTCGCCGACTGGATCACCCCGTTGCCCGAGGGCGTCCTCAACGGCCGCGGTCAGATCGGGGACGGCTCGATCGACATGCGGGAGTGGCTCGGCTACGTGGAGGCGGCGGGCTACACCGGCGCCGTCGAGGTGGAGCTGTTCAACGACCACCTGTGGGCGCGCGACGGCCGCGAGCTGCTCGCGGAGACGGCCGCGCGGTTCGTGGAGCACGCGGGCTAGCGCGGGCAGAGGGTGCGACGGGACACCGACGGCATGCGGGCCGTCGGCGTCCCGTTCGCCGCCGGGCCTCCGCCTCCGGCGCGTCACGGCGGCGGGAGCAGGGTGCCCAGGGGCCCCAGGTCGAGATTGAGGTCCTCCAGGGTGAGCCCGTAACGGTCGCACAGTTCGGTCATCCGGTCGTGCAGGAGCATCAGGGTCAGACCGAGGCGTTCCTCCTGCTCCTCGGTCAGGTTGCCCTCGTCGACGCGGTGCAGGGCCTGCCGCTCCATCAGCTGGCGCAGCAGCTCGACGATGGTGAGGACCAGCCTGACCAGGTCGCGCTCCACGGTGTCGGGGTCGGTGTGCAGCCGGCGTGCCGCGGACCGGCCCGCGGTCGGCGGGGCCATGTCGTCCGGCTGGGCGGGCAGCAGCGAGAACGCGCGGTGCGCGGCCTCCGCGACCTCGCGCAGCCGGTCGGGGGGCGGGCGGTCAGCGGGGCTCGTCACCGTGGCCGCCGTAGTCGTGTCCCGTGGGCGTCCGCTCCGGCAGGACGGGCCCCCACTGCTCCTCCATCTGCTCGCGGACGGCGATCACGACCGCGCGCAGCGAGATCCGCACGAGGTCGATGTCGGCGACCGACAGGACGAGATCGCCGGTGATCACCACGCCACCGCTCAGCAGCCGGTCGAGCAGGTCGATCAGCGCCACCTGGGTTCCGGCGAGCGGACGGTCGTCGTCGTACGCCTCGTGGTCCGTCACGGCTGTCGCGCCTCTTCGAGTGGTGCCGTGAAGGAGTACGGCGCCCAGGGGCCGGTGACCTCCACGCGGACGCCGGGCAGGCCGTCGGCGGCGTGCCGCATCCGGTCGCGGAACTCCTCCGCCAGGCGGCGCGGGACGAGGTAGGCGTCGTTGGCGACGTTCTCGCCGGGGAGCTGGGCCAGGGTCCCCTGCTGGGGGCGGTGCCGGGCGCGTTCAACCGCGAGCCCGCGCGCCTGCTCCTCCGTCCGCCGTACGGCCTCCTCGGCGGCCCGCCGCGTGTCCGCGCGTGCCTGGCTGTGCTGCCTGCGGCGGCGCAAGTACGCGCGGCCGGCGTCCGACTGGGCCGGCTGGGCCGGCTGGACCGGCGGGGCGGGTTCGGCCGGGGCGGCGATCTCGGCGTAGACCTTCACGCCCCACTCCACGTGGTCGTCGAACCGGTCCAGCAGTGAGGTGAAGGCCTCCTGCCGCTCGCCCAGCATCCGCTCGATCCGGCTGTCGTCGAGGTACACCGTGGCCAGCCGCAGCGGGAGGACGGTCGTGCGGGCGGCCAGCGTCTCGATGACCAGGTTGTGGGCGCGGGCCGTCGACTCCAGCCAGTCGAGATCCTCCAGCCGCGCCCGCAAGGCCCCCTCCGAGAACTCCTCCCCGGGCACCGCGCTCACCGCGGCGGCCACCGCGCCCGAGCGGACCAGGGTGACGGGCGCGCCCGCCACACCGCGGACGTCGGCGAGCGCCGTCTGCGCCCGCTGTGCCGCGGGTCCGGACGATCTGACCACGGCGTAGGCGTAGCTCAGCCGTTGCCCGTTCACGGCTATCGGTCCCCGTCCCGGTCCCGGACCCTGTCCCGGTCCTCGGCGTCGTCCTTCCTGCGCCGGGGGCGGCGTGGTTCGGCGTCGGAATCCCGGTCCCGGTCCGCCTCACGGGGCCGGCGTCGACCGCCGGAGCCGCGTTCGGTCAACTCGCCCGCGGCCTCGGCCCTTTCGGACTTCTCGACCTTCCGGCGCAGCTCCTCGACCTCGGCGCGCAGTTGCTCGTTCTGCTCCTTGAGGTTGTTCTGCCGGCCGGCGCGGGAGGACAGCGCGGGGTCGTGCTCCCACCAGTCGATGCCGATCTCCTTGGCCTTGTCGACCGAGGCCACCAGGAGACGGAGCTTGATGGTGAGCAGCTCGATGTCGAGCAGGTTGATCTTGATGTCGCCGACGATGACGATGCCCTTGTCGAGCACGCGTTCAAGGATGTCGGCGAGGGTCGCGCCGGATGACTCGCCGTACGGGGACATCGCCCGGGACGGCGTGGAGCGGGTAGGGACGGGCTCGGTCACGGTGTACTCGACCTCGTTTCCCGGAGCACCGACAGTCACCCACGTTCATCCGCGGTCAGCCACGGCGCCGGCGCGTCGGGCGGGGTTCCTCGTCGGTGTCGTCGTAGCGGTCGTCAGGCTCCCGGTCTTCGTTCTCGTCCTCCTCCTCCGACTCGTCCTCGTCGTCCTCGTCGACTTCGTCGTCCTCCTCGGCGGTGGCCTCCCCGTCGTCCTCGTCTTCCTCGGCGGTGGCGGCCTCGTCGTCCTCCTCGGTCTCCTCGTCGTCGTACCGGCCCTCGGGCTGCTCGTCCTCTTCCGGCTCCTCGTCCTCCTCGTCCTCCTCGTCGTACTCGTCCTCGGGCTCCTCCTGCTCGGCCCGGCCCTCCTCGTCCTCCTCGTCCTCCTCGTCCTCCTCGGCCCGGCCCTCCTCCTGCTCGGCCTTCTCGGCTTCCTCGGCCTCCTCGTGCTCCCGGACCACCTCGCCCTCGCGGATCTCCCCGCGCCAGCCGCCGGTGGCCTCCCCGCGCATCATCACGAAGGTGCGGAAGAGCTTCAGATCGAGCCGGGCGCGGCGCCCCTGCGCACGCCACCAGCTCCCGAGCCGCTCGAAGGGACCCTGGGGGAAGTACCGCAGGACCAGCAGCACTTTGGTGAGGTTGTCGGTGATCGGGTGGAAGGTGACGACGCCCTGGGTGCTGCCCTTGTCCCCGCTGGACGTCCAGGCGATGCGCTCGTCGGGCACCTGTTCCGTGATGGTGCTCCGCCAGCGCCGGTTGGACTTGGCGACCTTCGCATGCCACTTGGCCGTGGTGTCGTCCTGCTGCTCGACGCCGACCACGCCCTTGGCGAACCGGTCGAACTCCTGGAACTGCGTCCACTGGTCGTACGCCTCGCGCACGGGCACACCCACGTCGATGTCCTCGATGATGGTGATCCCTTTGCCCAGGCTGTCCGGGTCGTGGCCCGGGTTCTTGTCGCGGCTCTGCCCCGGCAGATGCCCGGCGGCATCCTTGGCCTTGTCCACCACCGCGTCCTTGGCGTGCGAAGCCGTGTCCTTCGCGTGGGAGGCGGTCGCCCCCATGCCCGACGGCAGGTGCTCGCCGAGCTTCTTGCCGCCCTTGGCCACCGCGCCGGCCAGCCCGCGCGGGCCGATGTGGGCCTCGCCCACCCGGCGCGCGCCCTCGCCGATCCGGTCGCCCATGCCCTCCAGCGCATGCTGGAGCCGGGCCTGGACGTAGCTCTCCAGCTCTTCCTTCAGCCGGTCCGCGCCCGGCACCGCGGCGCCGGCCTTGGCCAGGGTTCCAGTGCCGCCCGAGTCGCTTCCCGTCGGCTTGCGCTCAGCCATCGTCCTGCCTCCTCGAGCGCGCGGTGCCGCCGCTGCGCGAGCGGCTCTGTGAGGCGGCGGTCTTCCGCTTGCGGGGCCGCTTCTCCTCCTGCTCCGAGTCCTGCTTCGCGTCCTGCCCCGACTTGCCGTGCTGCGCCTTGGCGCGTCCTCCACTCCGAGGTGCCTTTCGGGGCGCCTTGGCCTTCTCCTCGCGCGGCTCTTCGTCCGGTTCGGTCTCGTCCTCGTCCTCGGGCTCGGTCTCGTCCTCGTCCTCAGGTTTGCCCTCGTCCTCGTCCTCGTCCTCGGGCTGGATCTCGTCCTCGTCCTCGGGCCCGGTCTCGTCCTCGGCGTCCTCATCCCGGCCCGTGTCCCGCTCGCCCGGCTCCTCGGCCTCCCCCCGCAGTCCGGCTGTGCGCTGGTGCAGGGTCTCGGCCAGGTGGTCGGCCTTCGAGCTCAGGACGGTGGTCGCCGCCGCCTTTCCCACGCCCGTCAGCTCGGAGCGCACCTGGTCGGTGAGGGTGTGCACGAAGGGGGACTCCTGGAGGGCCTTGCCGACCTGCCCGGGCTTGATCCGCGATCCGGCGAGCAGCGCGCCGAGGCTGATGGCGAGCTTCGCCTTCTTGGTCCGCCCCAGCAGGTAGCCGCCCAGCAGAGCTGTGCCGATCTTGGCGTTGTCCATGACCTGTCTTCTTTCCTCACCCGAGCAGCAGCTGGCGACCACGCGTCACAGACCGGGCTGTCCGCCCTGTTGTCGCAGCTGGTAGGCCCTGATCTCCTCCAGGCGGTGCAGCAGGGCCTCCTCCTGCCGTGCGAACTCCTCGTCGTCGATCTGGCCCGCTTCCCGAGCCCGCTCCAGGTTCACGAGCGCCTCCTGTACGGGAGCCGGGTCGTAGTACTCGTCCTCGGCGGTGCGGACCACCTTGTCGAGCACCCAGCTGATGCCCCGGGCGGGAGCGAACGGCAGCGTCAGAATCCCGGTGATCAGTCCCACAGCGCCTCCTCTCCCACAGGACCCGAACCTCAGACGAAGCTGTACGCCGGCAGGGGGCCACGCAGCCGCAAGTCCACGCCCTCGCCGTACCGTTCGGCCAGCTCCGAGCAGGTCCGGCCGAATTCCTCGAACCGGTCCTCCGCCACGAGGAAGGACGCACTCACGAAGTACTGTTTCGACGGCGGCGAGACCTTCTCGGCCGCGGCGAGCGGCCGCAACGCGTCGAGGACCTCGGCGGCGAGAGCCTCCTCGCGGCCTTGCACCTCCTGGGCCACCAACTGGCCCAGCGCCAGCCGGTCCTCGTACGTCCCGCCGCCCTCACGGGTCCGCTCGCGCAGCTCACGGGCCTGTGCGCTCTGTTCGAGGACGGCACGCAGCACCGTGTCCTCGTCGAGGACGCCCTTGACGTTGAACTCCGCCCGCCCGGTGAGCTCGTCCAGACGCTGTGCGAACAGCTCGGCCCGTTCGTCCAGGACGGCCCGTACGGCCTCCTCGTCCGTGGCGACGAACCCGAAGCTCAGCGGCAGGGCAGGGCCTTCGGCCCACACCCGCTCCTGGACCTCCTGATGCGCATGCAGGTCCCGGTGGCCCACCGAGAGGTCGTCCGGGCTCTCGCTGACGACCGCGCACAGGGAGCCGCTGCGCACCACACGCACCTCACCGGGCGGCTCGCCCACGCCCGTGGCGCCGTCCAGGTCCAGCGGATGCGAGTCCCTGGTGATCGCGTACACATACACGGACATGGGCTCGCTCACTCCTCCCGGTCCCGTGTGGAGCGGCGTGCCGAGCCGCGTTCGGTGCGCTCGCGCCGTTTCTCGCGCGCCGGCGTGCGCTCACGCTCTTCTTCCTCGTCACCGCCGCCCTTGAAGGACTCGGAGATCGCCTCGACCGCGCCCGACAGTGCCCCCTTGCTCTTGCCGTGGGCGCCGCTCTCGACGGACCCCTCGACGATGTCGGTCAGCTGCGCGGGCGCCTTGCGGCCCGACTCCAGATCCAGTCGGTTGCACGCCTCGGCGAAGCGCAGATACGTGTCGACGCTGGCGACGACCACCCGCGCGTCGATCTTCACCAGCTCGATGCCGACGAGTGACACCCGTACGAACGCGTCGATGACCAGTCCCCGGTCGAGGACGAGTTCCAGCACGTCGTAAAGAGTTCCCGAACCGCCGCCTCCGGCGGCGGGAGCCCCACCACCATTGCCCTGTGGCACCACAGTCACGGTGATTTCCCTTCCGGCCCGACTTCCCGGCGAAAGGGCGAGCGACCTATCGGCCGTCCCTCCTGTCCACCTGCGCGCGCGTGTAGCGACGCCCGCGCTCGTACGCCAGCAGCTTCCCCTCCGGGTCCAGAACCACTTGGTAACTGGCCATCACGCTCGACGTTTGGGGAATGCGTTCCAACTCCAAGACCTCGACGTAGGCTTCCCAGCCCTGGTCCGTCGGTTTCAGCGAGGAAACCGACTCGGGAGCCCTCCCCAGCAGCTCACCGAGCTGCTCGATCGCGTACCGCATGGCTTCGGCGGCGGACACCCGCGCTCCGGCGGGCTTCTGCCGTGATTCGGAACGAGCCTTGCGCGGCTCACGATCACTCGTGATCATTCACCCTCTCGGTGTACCCCTCAATCATCGGACTCACACGGCGCCCATGCCACTCGGCTCAGTGCGCGGCCCAGCGGACCCCGCAACCACCGCTTCCCGGGATCCTTACTTCCCGGCCGCCCGTTTCGTGAGCACCGCCAGCTCCACCGGAATCACCATCTCCACCACCCGGGACACGGCACCCGCCGGCAGCCCCGTCCTGCGGGCCACCGCGTCCGCGACCGGCTTGGCCTCCTCGGCCAGCCGCCCGGCCATGAGGCCGCCGGTCGCGAAGCCGCCCAGAGTGGCCACGCCGGTGAGCGGGGCATCATGCGGCGTCGCCACGGTCTCCGCCTCGCCGGACAGCGCCGCCACCGTCGTACCGACCATCTGCCGCGCCCCTGCCTCGTCCGTTTCCAGCAGCTCCGCGATGTCGCCGATCCGGTCGTCGCCGAGCTCGTCGAGCACGTCGTCCTGGAGGGAGGTGAGGGGGTTTTCGTCTAGCTCCTGCATGTCTGAAACGCTACGTCTGTCCTGATTCCAGAGCACGCCGAAGGGGCGTCGAAGTCGCGTCGAAGAGGCGTCCAAAAAAATCCGCGGAGACCGTACAACCCTTCCCCCACCTCGCCGGTCGTACTTGGCATCAGGACTCTTGGAGGGGGATCTGGGGGGATCGCGGGGGTTCTGATGGGGAGGGGAAACCCCGAGGGGCTCGGTCGACTGACCGGGCCCCTCGAAACGTTCCTGGCAATGTCTGCCGCACCACCCCAGGTTCAGAAAAAGACCCCGCACCGCAGCAGCACATTCGCGTACGGCCGTGCCTCCCCGGTCCGTACGACCAGCCGCGCCCCGGCCGACAGCTCCTTGAGCCGCTCGTGCGTGACCAGCTCCAGCTTCGGAAACTCCCCCGCCAGCAGCGCGGCCGCCGAAGGGTTCGCCTCGCGGATCTCCCGCGCGGCCGTCGCGCCCTCCACCACGAGCTCGGCCAGCAGACCGTCCAGCACCTCGGCGAAGGACGGCACCCCGGCCCTGAAGGCCAGGTCCACGACCCGGGGTCCGTCGGGTATCGGCATGCCCGCGTCGCACACCAGCACCCCGTCGCCGTGGCCCAGCTCGGCGAGGGCGCCGGAGAGATGGCGGTTCAGGATTCCGGCCTTCTTCACAGCGACTCGACCTCCGCAGCCGTCGGGAACGACACCTGCGCGCCCTCCCTGGTCACGGCCACCGCCCCGACCCGGGCCGCGTACGCCGCCGCCTCCGCCAGGGACGAGCCCGCCCCGAGCTTCCAGGCCAGCGCGGCCGTGAACGCGTCGCCCGCGCCCGTCGTGTCCACCGCGTCCACCTTCACGGACGGAACCCGGGTCACGCCCTCCGAGGAGGCCACCAGCGCGCCCTCCGCGCCCAGCGTCACGACCACCGAGCGGGGGCCCTTCGCGAGCAGGATCCGCGCCCAGTCCTCGGGGGTGTCACCGACCGCGGAGTCGCCGAGGATCACCTTCGCCTCGTGCTCGTTCACGATCAGCGGGTCGCAGGCGGCCAGCACCTCGCCCGGCAGCGGCCGGGGCGGGGAGGGGTTCAGGACGAAGCGGCTGCCCTCCGCGAGGCTGCGCACCACCTCGACGACCGTCTCCAGCGGGATCTCCAGCTGGACCGACACCACCCGGGACGCCTGGAAGAGGCTCGCGGCGGCCTGTACGTCCTGCGGGGTGAGCCTGCCGTTGGCGCCCGGCGAGACCACGATGCTGTTGTCCCCGGACGGGTCGACGGTGATCAGCGCCACGCCGGTCGGCGCGCCGCCGACCAGGACGCCCACCGTGTCGACGCCGGCCGCCCGCTGCGAGTCGAGCAGCAGCCGGCCGTGCGCGTCGTCGCCGACCCGGGCCAGCAGGGCCGTACGGGCTCCGAGCCGGGCGGCCGCGACCGCCTGGTTGGCGCCCTTGCCGCCCGGGTGGACGGCCAGATCGGAGCCGAGCACGGTCTCGCCGGCCCCCGGCCGACGCTCGACGCCGATCACCAGGTCGGCGTTGGCCGACCCCACGACCAGAAGGTCGTAGTCGTACATGAGATTGCTCCCCTAGTAGCGTTCCCCGTAAGTGACTTCAGGCGGGCGGTGCCTCCGGAGACGATCGTCCTCCGGAGGCACCGCCCGCCCGTCGTTCTCAGCCCGTGAAGCCCGCCACGTTCTCCTTCGTGACCACCTTCACCGGCACCATCACCGACTTCTCGACCTTGTCGCCCGCGGCGGCCTTCACCGCGTTCCGCACGGCGATCCTGCCGAGCTCCGTCGGCTGCTGCGCCACCGACGCGTACAGCGTGCCCGCCTCGACGGCCTTCAGACCGTCCGCGGTTCCGTCGAAGCCGATGACCTGGACGGACTTGCCGGCCTTGGCGCCCAGCGCCTTGATCGCGCCGAGGGCCATCTCGTCGTTCTCGGCGAAGACGCCGTCGATGTCGGGGTTGGCCTGGAGGAGGTTGGTCATGACGTCCAGGCCCTTGGTGCGGTCCCAGTCGGCGGGCTGCTTGGCGACGACCTCGATGTCCGGGTAGGCCTTCAGGCCCTCGGCGAAGCCCGAGCCGCGCTCACGGCTGGCGGAGGTGCCCGCCTGGCCCTGCAGGATCACGATCCTGCCCTTGCCGCCCAGCTTCTCGGCGAGGGACTTGGCGGCGAGCTTGCCGCCGGTGACGTTGTCGGAGGCGACGAGCGCGGCGGTGGTGGCGTTGTTGACCGAGCGGTCGACGGCGACGAGCGGGATGTCCGACTTGTTGACGGCCTTCGCCGCCGGGGTCACCGCGTCGGAGTCCACCGGGTTGACGATGATCGTGCCGAGGCCCTCACTGGTGAAGTTCTGCAGCTGGTTGGCCTGCTGCGAGGCGTCGTTCTGCGCGTCGGTGACGGTCAGGTCCACGCCCAGCTTCTTCGCCTCGGCCTGCGCTCCGGCCCGGATCTGCACGAAGAAGGGGTTGTTGAGGGTCGACAGCGACAGCCCGATCTTCTTGCTCTTCGCCTCCGACGAACCGGTGTGCAGGAAGGACATCGCGCCGACGAGGGCCGCCGCGACCACGGCCGCGAGGACGTACGTCGCCGCCTGCCTGCCCTTGCCGCCCTGGGACGTGCCCGCGGCCACCGGGGTCGCCCCCGCCTTGCGCCGGACCGTGTCCAGGAGCACCGCCAGCGCGATGACGACACCGATGACGACCTGCTGCCAGAACGCGGACACCGAAAGGAGGTTGAGGCCGTTGCGCAGCACCGCCAGGATCAGCGCGCCGATCAGTGTGCCGGACGCCTTGCCCGTACCGCCGGCCAGGGAGGCACCGCCGATGACGACCGCCGCGATGGCGTCGAGCTCGTAGCCCTGCGCGGCCTGCGGCTGGGCGGAGGAGAGACGGGCGGCGAGCACGACGCCCGCGGCGGCGGCGAACAGTCCGGAGAAGGCGTAGATCGCGAGCTTCTGCTTCTTCACCCGCAGACCGGAGAGGCGGGCCGCCTCCTCGTTGCCGCCGATCGCGTACATCGACCGGCCGATGTACGTACGCCCCAGCACGAACGCCGTGATCAGGCCCATGCCGACCATGACGAGCACCGGCACCGGCAGCCAGCCGCCGAGGGTGTCGCCGAGGTGCGAGACCGAGTCGGGGAAGGCGATGGGGGAGCCCTGCGAGATCACCAGGGACAGACCGCGGGCCACCGACAGCATGGCCAGCGTCGCGATGAACGGCGGCAGCTTGCCGTACGAGATCAGGATGCCGTTGACCAGGCCGCACGCTATGCCGGTCGCGATCGCGAGGACCACGGCCAGGACGACCGGCACGCCCTGTGAAGTGGCGCTCCAGGCGAGGACGGTGGCCGACAGGGCGGCGACCGAGCCGACGGACAGGTCGATGCCCGCGGAGACGATCACGAAGGTGACACCGAAGGCGAGGATGGCGGTCACGGCCGCCTGGACGCCGACGTTGAGGAGGTTGTCCGTCGTCATGAAGTCGCCGGACAGCGCCGACATCGCGATGACGAGGACGATCAGCGCGGTCAGCGCGCCGTTGTCGAGGAGGAGGCGGCGCAGGCCGCCCGAGGCGCCACTCGCGCCCGTCGTGCTCTTGAGCGTGTCAGTGGCCACGGGAGGCCTCCGTTCCGGTCTTCTCGGAGTTCTTCTCAGAGTTCTTCGCAGTGGTGGGGGCGCTGACGGCGAGCGCCATCACGGAGTCCTGCGTCGCCTCGTCGGCGGTGAGTTCGCCCGCGATCCGGCCCTGGGCCATCACCAGGACCCGGTCGCTCATGCCGAGGACCTCCGGCAGATCGCTGGAGATCATCACGACGGCGGCGCCCTGAGCGGTGAGTTCGTTGATGAGCTGGTAGATCTCGACCTTGGCGCCGACATCGATCCCGCGCGTGGGCTCGTCGAGGATCAGCACCTTGGTGTCGGCCAGCAGCCACTTGCCGATGA
Organism: Streptomyces sp. V4I8; assembly: GCF_041261225.1. GTDB lineage: Bacteria > Actinomycetota > Actinomycetes > Streptomycetales > Streptomycetaceae > Streptomyces. The sequence goes on along the minus strand of NZ_JBGCCN010000001.1, from coordinate 3,873,304 downwards.
CGACCTTCTGCTGGTTGCCGCCGGAGAGCGTGCGGACGTGCTGCCCGAGGCCCGCCATCCGCACGCCCAACTGCTGGGCGATACGCGCCGCCGCCGCACGCTGGCCCCTGAGGTCGACGAGCCCCGCGCGCGTGGCCGAACGCAGCGTCACCAGGCCGAGGTTCTCCTCGACGGACGCGTCCAGTACCAGGCCCTGCCCCTTGCGGTCCTCGGGGATCAGCCCGATGCCCGCGGTCATCGCCGCGTTGACGTCGTACTTGGGGAGGGAGGAACCGCCGGCCTTCACGGCCCCCTTGTCGTACGGGTCCGCCCCGAACACGGCCCGCACGACCTCGGTACGGCCGGCACCGACCAGCCCCGCGATGCCGACCACCTCACCGGCGTGCACCTCGAAGCTGACGTCGTGGAAGGCGCCGTCCCGGGTCAGCCCCTCGACCGACAGCAACGCGGCACCGCGGTCGGCCCGTTCGCGCGGGTACTGCTGCTCGATGGAGCGCCCCACCATGAGCCGTACGAGCTCGTCCTCGGGAGTGGCGGCCGGGACCTGCCCGACGCTCCTGCCGTCCCGGATGACCGTCACCCGGTCGCCCAGCGCGGCGATCTCCTCCAGGTGGTGCGTGATGAAGACGATCCCCACGCCGTCCTCGCGCAGCTTGCGCACGATCGCGAAGAGCTTGTCGACCTCCTCGGAGGTGAGCACGGCGGTCGGCTCGTCCATGATCAGCACGCGTGCGTTCAGGCTGAGCGCCTTCGCGATCTCGACCATCTGCAGGCGTGCGATGCCGAGTTCACGCACACGCGCGCGTGGCGACACGTTCACGCCCACGCGCGCGAGGAGGACCTCGGCGTCGGCCTCCATCCTCTTCCGGTCGATCATCCCGAAGCGGCGCGGCTGGCGTCCCAGGAAGATGTTCTCGGCGACCGTCAGATCGGGAACGAGGTTGAACTCCTGGTAGATGGTGGCGATCCCGAGGCGCTCGGAGTCCTGCGCACCATGGATGCGCGTCTCCTCGCCGCCGACCAGGATCCGCCCGGCGTCGGGCGTGTAGGCGCCGGAGAGCATCTTGATGAGGGTGCTCTTGCCCGCGCCGTTCTCACCGAGCAGCACATGCACCTCGCCCCGGCGCAGATCGAAGTCGACGCCGTCCAGCGCGACCACGCCCGGGAAGGCCTTCCGTATGCCCTCGATGCGCAGCAACTCGTCCGCGTTGCTCACGACTGGCTCCTGTTCGTTACGGGGGACGGCTCCGATGAAGCCGGTGGTTCGCCGCAGGAGCGGCGTACGACGAGACGGGCGGGGAGGGTGACGGACTCGCCGGGCCGTCCCTCGATGCGGTCGACCAGGGCCCGTACGGCGGCCCGGCCCAGCTCGCCCGTCGGCTGGGCGATCGCGGTGACCGGCGGATCGGTGTGCACGAACCACCGGATGTCGTCGAACGCCGCGAGCGCGAGGTCGTCCGGCACGCGCAGCCCACGCGCGCGTACGGCGTCCAGCGCGCCGAGCGCCATCAGGTTGTCGGCCGCGAAGACGACCTCGGGCGGCTCGGGCAGGTCGAGGAAGCCCTCGGTGACCCGGCGCCCGCTGTCGGCCTGGAAGTCACCCTGTCCTATGTAGGCGTCGGGCAGTTCGAGCCCGTACGCGCCGAGCGCCTCCCGGAAGGCCTCGACCCGCTCCCGCCCGGTGGTGGTCGCCGCCGGTCCCGCGATGATCGCGAGCCGTCGGTGCCCCAGCCCGTGCAGATGCGCGACGAGATCCCGTACGGCACCCCGCCCGTCCGCCCGCACCACCGGCACGTCCAGGCCCGGGATCCACCGGTCCACGAAGACCATCGGCGTCCCCGCGCGCACGGCGTCCAGCATCAGCGGCGAGCCGCCGTCGGTGGGGGAGACCAGCAGGCCGTCGATACGGCGGTCGAGCAGGTTCCGTACGTGATGGTCCTGGAGGTCGGGCCGCTCGTCCGCGTTGCCGATGATGACGCTGTAGCCGAGCGCGCGGGCCTCCTCCTCGACGGAGCGGGCCAGCTCGGTGAAGTAGGGGTTCATCACGTCGCTGATGACCAGGCCGAGGGTGTGGGTCTGGTCGGTGCGCAGGGAGCGGGCGACGGCGTTCGGGCGGTAGCCCAGGGTCTCGACGGCGGCCAGCACACGCGTGCGTGCCTCGGCGCTGACCGACGGATGGTCGTTCAGGACGCGCGAGACCGTGGCGACGGACACGCCCGCCTCGGCAGCGACGTCCTTGATGCTCGCCATCGCCGCTCCACCTCCTCGTGGATCGTTCGTGGAGTCGATGGCCGATCCTCGTGGAATCGATTACATCGACGTGTACGGAGGATTGGAATCGATTACACGGGGGTTAATCAAGCCCTCAACCACATCCCGAAACCGGATCGTGATGTCGCGGCGCTCTCGGGGGCGGGTCCACGCTGGAAGTGCGGGGGGCGTTTCCTCAAGGCCTTCGGGCCGGAGCGGAGGAGTCATGACGGCAGCGACGCGTGACGGCACGCCTGTCACCCTCGGCGGCGACGGTGTGGAGGTGCGCATCAAGGAGATCGGCGGCGGTATGTCCGTCGGCTACGTCCGCCTGCCGGAGGGCACGGACATGGGCCCCGCCCTCAAGGGCCTCGAAGGCGATGCCTGCCCCTGCCCGCACTGGGGCTATCTGCTCAAGGGCCGGCTGCGGATGCAGACGCCCGAGGGTGAGGAGCACTACGAGGCGGGCCAGGCGTACTACTGGGGGCCAGGCCATGTCCCCGTCGCCCTGGAGGACTGCGAGTTCGTGGAGTTCTCGCCGACCGAGGACTTCCAGGCGGTCCTCGACCACGTGCGGTCACAGGCGGGGTGAGGGCGGCCGCCACTCGTCCACAGGCTGCCCGCTGACTCGTCCACAGGCGGCCCGCGTTGTCGGACCCTGGCGGTAGCGTCGGATCATGTCCAATCAGGCGGGGAGCGGCGAGCGGCGACTGGCGGTACTCGAAGGCGTCCTGGAGCGGATCACCTACGCCAACGAGGAGAACGGCTACACGGTCGCCCGGGTCGACACCGGACGCGGCGGCGGCGACCTCCTCACGGTCGTCGGCGCGCTGCTCGGCGCCCAGGTCGGCGAGTCCCTGCGGCTGGAGGGCCGTTGGGGCTCCCACCCGCAGTACGGCAAGCAGTTCACGGTGGAGAACTACACCACCGTCCTCCCGGCCACCGTCCAGGGCATCCGCCGCTACCTCGGCTCCGGCCTGGTCAAGGGCATCGGCCCGGTCTTCGCCGACCGCATCACCCAGCACTTCGGCCTGGACACCCTGAAGATCATCGAGGAGGAGCCCAAGCGGCTCATCGAGGTCCCCGGCCTGGGCCCCAAGCGGACCAAGAAGATCGCCGACGCCTGGGAGGAGCAGAAGGCGATCAAGGAGGTCATGCTCTTCCTCCAGACGGTCGAGGTCTCGACGTCGATCGCCGTGCGGATCTACAAGAAGTACGGCGACGCCTCCATCTCCGTCGTGAAGAACCAGCCCTACCGGCTGGCGGCCGACGTCTGGGGCATCGGCTTCCTCACCGCCGACAAGATCGCCCAGTCCGTCGGCATCCCGCACGACAGCCCGGAGCGGGTCAAGGCGGGCCTGCAGTACGCACTGTCGCAGGCCACCGACCAGGGCAACTGCTACCTGCCCGAGGAGCAGTTGATCGCGGACGCGGTGAAGCTCCTCCAGGTCGACACAGGGCTCGTCATCGAGTGCCTGGCCGAGCTCGCCCAGGTCCCGGAGGACGGCGGCGACCCGGGTGTCGTACGGGAGAAGGTCCCCGGCCCCGACGGCGGCTCGGAGCCGGTGACGGCCGTCTACCTCGTCCCCTTCCACCGGGCCGAACTCTCCCTCTCCGCCCAGCTGTTGCGCCTGCTGCGCACCGACGAGGACCGGATGCCGGGCTTCCAGGACGTGGCTTGGGACAAGGCGCTGGGCTGGCTGAAGGGCCGTACGGGCACGGACCTCGCCCCGGAGCAGGAGGCCGCCGTCAAGCTGGCGCTGACGCAGAAGGTTGCCGTGCTGACCGGCGGCCCCGGCTGCGGCAAGTCCTTCACGGTCCGCTCGATCGTGGAGCTGGCCCGCGCGAAGAAGGCCCGGGTCGTGCTGGCCGCCCCCACCGGCCGTGCCGCCAAACGCCTCGCCGAGCTGACCGGAGCCGAGGCCTCCACCGTCCACCGGCTCCTGGAGCTCAAGCCCGGCGGCGACGCGGCGTACGACAGGGACCGCCCGCTCCAGGCCGACCTGGTGGTGGTCGACGAGGCGTCCATGCTGGACCTGCTGCTCGCCAACAAGCTGGTCAAGGCCGTACCGCCGGGCGCCCATCTGCTCTTCGTGGGTGATGTGGACCAACTGCCCAGCGTCGGCGCGGGGGAGGTCCTCAGGGACCTGCTGGCCGACGGCAGCCCCCTCCCCGCCGTCCGCCTCACCCGGGTGTTCCGCCAGGCCCAGCAGTCCGGCGTGGTGACCAACGCCCACCGGATCAACGCCGGGCAGCACCCCGTCACCGACGGCATGAAGGACTTCTTCCTCTTCATCGAGGACGACACGGAGGCGGCGGGCCGGCTCACCGTGGATGTCGCGGCCCGCCGCATCCCGGCCAAGTTCGGCCTCGACCCACGCCGGGACGTCCAGGTTCTGGCCCCCATGCACCGCGGACCGGCCGGCGCGGGCACGCTGAACGGGCTGCTCCAGCAGGCCGTCACGCCCGGGCGCCCCGATCTGGCGGAGAAGCGGGTCGGCGGACGGGTCTTCCGTGTCGGCGACAAGGTCACCCAGATTCGCAACAATTACGAGAAGGGGAAGAACGGCGTCTTCAACGGCACCGTGGGCGTGGTCACCTCGCTCGACCCGGTCGACCAGCGCCTGACGGTGCTGACGGACGAGGACGAGGAGGTTCCGTATGAATTCGACGAACTGGACGAACTGGCGCACGCGTACGCCGTGACGATCCACCGTTCACAGGGAAGTGAATATCCCGCGGTGGTGATCCCCGTCACCACGGGAGCATGGATGATGCTCCAGCGAAACCTGCTGTACACCGCGGTGACCCGTGCCAAACGGCTGGTGGTCCTCGTGGGTTCACGCAAGGCGATCGGTCAGGCGGTGCGCACGGTGTCGGCGGGGCGGCGCTGTACGGCGCTCGACTACCGGCTCGCCGGTTCCTGACCCCCGGGTTTCCGGCCCGGCGCCCTGTTTTCCGACCCGCTCGGGTACCCCCTTCTGACCTGGCGATTCGTGAGGCATCGTCGAAAAAAATGATCGATCAAATGAGTCGTGAAGGTCACAGACCACTTCCAGATGGGGAAATCACGGGGCAGGATGACAGGTTGGCGGCACTGAGTGCCGCCAATAGGCCCAATGGTCGACCCCGAGTGCACTCTCCTGAGCCGAATGGGGGAGGGTAGAGACAGTCAGGGCAACCTCGAAGATGAGGCACAACGTCGGTGAGGGAAGACGTGAGCGACAACTCTGTAGTACTGCGGTACGGCGACGGCGAGTACACCTACCCGGTGATTGACAGCACCGTCGGCGACAAGGGCTTCGACATCGGCAAGCTCCGCGCCCAGACCGGTCTGGTGACGCTGGACAGCGGCTACGGCAACACCGCCGCCTATAAATCCGCCGTCACCTACCTCGACGGCGAGGCGGGCATCCTCCGCTACCGCGGCTACCCGATCGAGCAGCTGGCCGAGCGCTCCACCTTCCTGGAGGTGGCCTACCTGCTGATCAACGGTGAGCTGCCGACCGTCGACGAGCTCTCGACCTTCAAGAACGACATCACGCAGCACACCCTGCTGCACGAGGACGTCAAGAACTTCTACAAGGGCTTCCCGCGCGACGCCCACCCGATGGCCATGCTGTCGTCGGTCGTCTCCGCGCTGTCCACGTTCTACCAGGACAGCCACAACCCCTTCGACGAGACGCAGCGCAACCTCTCGACGATCCGTCTGCTCGCCAAGCTTCCGACGATCGCGGCGTACGCGTACAAGAAGTCGATCGGCCACCCGTTCGTCTACCCGCGCAATGACCTCGGTTACGTCGAGAACTTCCTGCGGATGACCTTCTCGGTGCCGGCGCAGGAGTTCGAGCTCGACCCGGTCGTCGTCGCCGCGCTCGACAAGCTGCTGATCCTGCACGCGGACCACGAGCAGAACTGTTCGACGTCGACGGTCCGTCTGGTCGGCTCGTCGCAGGCGAACATGTTCGCGTCGATCTCCGCCGGTATCTCCGCGCTCTGGGGCCCGCTGCACGGCGGCGCCAACCAGTCCGTCCTGGAGATGCTGGAGGGCATCCAGGCCTCCGGCGGCGACGTCGACTCCTTCATCCGCAAGGTGAAGAACAAGGAGGACGGCGTCCGCCTGATGGGCTTCGGTCACCGGGTCTACAAGAACTTCGACCCGCGCGCCAAGATCATCAAGGCCGCCGCGCACGACGTCCTCTCGGCCCTCGGCAAGTCCGACGAGCTGCTGGACATCGCCCTGAAGCTGGAGGAGCACGCGCTCTCCGACGACTACTTCGTCTCGCGCAGCCTCTACCCGAACGTCGACTTCTACACCGGCCTGATCTACCGGGCCATGGGCTTCCCGACCGAGATGTTCACGGTCCTGTTCGCCCTCGGCCGCCTCCCGGGCTGGATCGCCCAGTGGCACGAGATGATCAAGGAGCCGGGCTCCCGCATCGGCCGCCCGCGCCAGATCTACACGGGCGTCGTGGAGCGCGACTTCGTTCCCGTGGAGCAGCGCTGACACCTGCCGGTGGGGGCGCCGGGTTGGCTGGTGCCCCCTGTTGCGGTGCTGCGGTCCCTGCTCGCTGAGCCGCGTCTTCAGAGCCTCGTGCCCGACTTCGGTCGGGTGCGGGGCTCTTGTGTTCGGGGGCTCGCGTCTGCGCTGATGACAGAAGGGTGCGGATGGCATAAGTGCGCGGATAACAGAAGGCGCCCTGGCGGCGGTCCCCCCACGGGCCGACGTCCAGGGCGCCTTCCCATGTCCCGGTGCGGATTCCCCCCACGGGATCCGGCCGGGCGTCTGAGAGAGCAGCGCCTGAATCGCTGTCTTTCGTCTTTCGGTGTTGCCGTTTGAGCAGAACGAGCAAAACTCGTCGTACTCATGTATGGCGTCGTGCTGTGCGGTCTGCCGGGACAGCGCACGCTCGGGAGGGCCGCTCAAAGCTTCCCGAAGTGCGTGCCCCGGCAACGCAACTCTGAGGAAGTCCCCCAAGACATCCTCAGATGCCAGTAAGCGCCCCCCAAGACGCTGCCTGACATCGTCAACTTAGACCTTCGAACCCCTTCGATGGTTACGTTCACATCACTGTGATCTGCGTCTCTTGCATATGTCCGTTAGATACGCAAGAGCCCCGATATGCCGATCGGGACCCAAGCGTAAGGATGATGCGCGAGCCTTGTGAAGAGCTTATGTGAGCCGGGCGCCGGACTCCAGAGGGGGCCAGCGGGGTTCTTACTACGAATTCACCGGAACGTCCGCAGCCGCAAGCTGTTCGTCACCACGAACACCGAGGAGAACGCCATCGCGGCCCCCGCGATCATCGGGTTCAGCAACCCCGCCGCGGCCAGCGGCAACGCGGCGACGTTGTACCCGAAGGCCCACACCAGGTTGCCCTTGATCGTGGCCAGCGTCCGCCGCGACAGCCGGATGGCGTCCGCCGCCACCCGCAGATCGCCCCGTACCAGCGTCAGATCGCTCGCCTCGATCGCCGCGTCCGTCCCCGTCCCCATGGCAAGACCCAGATCAGCGGTGGCAAGCGCGGCCGCGTCGTTGACGCCGTCGCCGACCATGGCCACGCACCGCCCCTCGCGCCGCAGCCGCCGTACCGCCTCGACCTTGTCCTCGGGCAGGACCTCGGCGATCACCTGATCGATGCCGACCGCGTCCGCGACCGCCTCGGCGACCGCCCGGTTGTCCCCGGTCAGCAGCACCGGAGTGAGCCCCAGCGCCCGCAGCTCGCGCACCGCCCCGGCGCTGGTCTCCTTCACCGCGTCCGCGACAGCCACGACACCGCGCGCCGTTCCGTCCCACCCGACCACGACCGCCGTACGCCCCTCCCTCTCGGCCTCGTCCTTGGCGCGGGCCAGCGCGGTGGGCAGCGCGTCGAAGAGGCGCCCCACGGCCACGTCACGGCCCTCCACGCGCCCGCGGACGCCCCGCCCGGGGACGTTCTCGAAGCCCGTGACCTCCGGCAGCCGCCCGACCCGCTCCTCCGCGCCCACGGCGACCGCCCGCGCGACGGGATGCTCGGAGGCGTGCTCCACGGCCCCCGCGAGCCGCAGCACCTCCTCCTCGTCGGCGCCCTCGTCGACGTACACCTTCTGAAGGGTCATCCGGCCCGTGGTGACCGTGCCGGTCTTGTCCAGGACGACGGTGTCGATCCGGCGTGTGGACTCCAGTACCTCGGGGCCCTTGATGAGGATGCCGAGCTGCGCCCCGCGGCCCGTGCCGACCATCAGGGCGGTGGGAGTGGCGAGGCCCAGCGCGCAGGGGCAGGCGATGATCAGTACCGCGACGGCCGCGGTGAACGCGGCGACCGTGTCGTCGGAGATCCCGAGCCACGCCCCGAAGGTGGCGACCGCGAGGACGATGACCGCCGGCACGAAGACCGCGGAGATCCGGTCGGCGAGGCGCTGCACCTCGGCCTTGCCGTTCTGCGCGTCCTCCACCAGCTTCGCCATCCGCGCGAGCTGCGTGTCGGCGCCCACCCGGGTCGCCTCGACGACCAGCCGGCCCCCGGCGTTGACGGTCGCCCCGGTCACCGCGTCCCCGACCGTCACATCCACCGGCACCGACTCGCCGGTCAGCAGCGCGGCGTCCACCGCCGATGAGCCCTCGACGACGGTGCCGTCGGTGGCGATCTTCTCGCCGGGCCGTACGACGAACCAGTCGCCGACGGCCAGCCGGTCCACGGGGATCCGGGTCTCGCGACCGCCCGCCCGTCGCCCACCACCGCCCTCGACCGAGAGCGCTCCGCGCTCGCCCTCCTCGTATCGCAGCACGGACACGTCCTTCGCGCCCAGCTCCATCAGTGCCCGCAGCGCGGCCCCCGCGCGGCGCTTGGCGCGCGCCTCCAGATAGCGGCCCAGGAGGATGAAGGTGACCACCCCGGAGGCCACTTCGAGATAGATCTGCGCGGCGCCGTCCACGCGCGCGACCGTGAACTCGAAGCTGTCGTGCATGCCGCTCATGCCCGCGTCGCCCAGGAACAGCGCCCACAGCGACCAGCCGTACGCCGCCAGCGTGCCCATCGAGATCAGCGTGTCCATGGTCGCCGCGCCGTGCCGGGCGTTGGTGAACGCGGCCCGGTGGAAGGGCAGCGCGCCCCAGACGACGACCGGCGAGGCGAGGGTGAGCGCGAGCCACTGCCAGTTGTCGAACTGGAGGGCCGGGATCATCGACAGCAGGACGACCGGGACGGCGAGCAGGGCGGAGACGGTGAGGCGCTGGCGGTAGGAGGCCAGTTCGGGATCTTCCGGGGACTCCTGCGACTCTTGCGACTCCTGCGGTGCGGGTTTCGGGGGAGCCGGTTCCTCCGCGGTGTACCCGGTCTTCTCCACCACGGCGATCAGGTCGGCGACCTGGAGGTCAGCGGGGTAGCTGACCTTCGCCTTCTCCGTCGCGTAGTTCACCGTGGCGGTCACGCCGTCCATCCGGTTGAGCTTCTTCTCGACGCGGGCCGCGCAGGAGGCGCAGGTCATCCCGCCGATGAGCAGCTCGATCTCGGAGGCGTCGGCGGGCGTGCCCGAGTTGCCGGTGGCTTCGGCCGCCCCGGCTATCGGAGGCTGATCGGTGGTGCGGGGCATGTCCTGGCTCAGATCTTGGCGACCAGCTCGAAGCCCGCCTCGTCGACGGCCGCGCGCACGGCCTCGTCGTCCAGCGGGGCCGCGGAGACGACGGTGACCTCGCCGGTCGAGGCGACGGCCTTCACCGAGCTCACGCCGGGGAGTTCGGAGATCTCACCGGAGACGGCTCCCTCGCAGTGTCCGCAGCTCATGCCACTCACCTTGTAGACGGCGGTGACGGAACCCGGGGTGTCGGTCTGCGCGGTCATGTCGTTCTCCTCGTCGAGGCATGTGGGGTGGGCGGGACCCGCGGGGTCCCTCCATTACCACGGTATACCCCTACGGGGTATTTCTCCAAGATGTGTCGGCGTGGCCGGGAAGGGGGCGAGGCGGCGGGTCGAGGCAGCGAGGCGAGGCGGCGGGTCGGGGTGGCGGGGGGGGGGCGACGTGGCGGGTTCCCTCATGCTCCGGGCTGATTCGACGCACCTTGCGGCAGGGCCGCGTCACGTCGCCGTGCGGGTCGGTCCGGGGCGGCCGAGTCTGTCGCCCACCAGCGGGTCGAGATAGCGGATCAGGGCGTACTTCAACTCCTGGATGTACGCGTCGCGTTCGGCGCCCTCGTGGGCGAGGACCAGCTCCAGGCCCGCCTTGTACATGCCCAGGCACATATGGGCGGTCCGGGTGAGGTCGGCCGGGGCGGCGTCGGGCAGGAACGAGGAGAGCAGGCCCTCGATCCGGGACAGCAGGGTCGCGTGCAGGGCGTCGTGGTCCTTGGCCATGCGTCCGGGGATGTCGGGGCCGTGCATCAGTGCGAAGAACACCGGGTGGTCGCAGTTGAAGGCGATGAACCGGTCGACGGCCGAGCCGACGGCCTCCTCCAGCGGGGTCGCGGGATCGACCGGGGCGAGCGCCTCGCCGAACGTCTCGCGCATCTCGTGCATGAGCCGGTCGCCCAGCTCGATCGCGATCGCTTCCTTGTTCGGGAAGAACTGGTACAGGGTGCCCGGCGAGACGCCCGCCTCGCGGGCGATGGCGTTGGTGCTGGCGGCCGTGTAGCCGGTGGTGGTGAAGACGGCCGCCGCGGCCTCCAGCAGCTGGGCGATGCGGCGCTCACCGCGGGCCTGGCGGCGGCGCGGCTGCTCCTTCTCCTGGTTGGTGGGCACGCGTTATCCCCAGTTCCTCGAACGCGATTGACAAACGCGAGCAGGCACTCGCATTCTGGAGAAACGCGAGCGACATCTCGTGTTTGTCAGTCTATGGCAGCGACAGCTCCATGCTGCCTTGCTGCGCACCGCATGCATCAGAGCGAGAGCGACGGCACGGATCAGGGCGAAGGGAACATCGCACAATGACCGAAGTCAACAGGCCGGCGCGCGTCGGAGGCTGGACCCGCTTCGTGACGGCCCGGCCCCGGTTGTCGCTGCTCGTGGCCCTGGTGATCACCGCGCTCGCCGTGCTCGCCGGCAGCGGCGTCGCCGACCGGCTGGGCAGCGGCGGCTGGGAGGACCCGGACGCCGAGTCGACGTACGCGACCAAGGCGCTGGAGCGCGAGTTCCCCGCCTCCCAGCCCAACCTCCTGCTCCTCGTGGACGCGGGCGACGCCTCGGTGGACGACCCCGCGGTCGCCTCGGAGGCCCGGCGCATCACCGCGCGCCTGGCCGGCGAGCAGGGGGTCACGGGGGTCGGCTCCTACTGGCAGGCGGACGCCTCGGCGGCTCCCGCGCTGCGCGCCGAGGACGGCCGCGAGGCGCTGATCGCCGCCCGTATCACCGGCGAGGAGAAGGAGGCGGGGGAGACCCTGGACCGCATCGCGCCCGAGTTCCGGGGCGCGCACGGCCCGGTGGAGGTCAGCGTCGGCGGTCCGGTCGCCGTACGGCACGAGATGCAGACGACCATCCAGGAGGACCTGGTCCGGGCCGAGGTGATCGCCCTGCCGGTCACCCTGGTACTGCTGGTGATGGTCTTCGGCAGCGCCGTCGCGGCCCTGCTGCCCCTCGGTATCGGCATCGTCGCGATCCTCGGCACCAACGCGGTGCTGCGCGGCCTGACCGAAGTCACCGACGTGTCGGTCTTCGCGATGAACCTCACCACGGCCCTGGGGCTGGGCCTGGCCGTCGACTACGCCCTGTTCATCGTCCGCCGCTTCCGTGAGGAACTCGCCACCGGCGCCGAACCGTTGACGGCGGTCGGCACGACCCTGCGCACGGCCGGCCGCACCGTCCTCTTCTCGGCCCTCACCGTCGCGGTGTCCCTCGCGGCGATGCTGCTGTTCCCGCAGTACTTCCTGCGGTCCTTCGCCTACGCCGGGATCGCGGTGGTCCTGCTGGCAGCGGCGGCCGCGCTGATCCTGCTCCCGGCCGCTCTGATCCTGCTCGGCCACCGGGTCAACTCCCTGGACCTGCGCCGCCTGTTCCGCCGCGGAGAGCCGAGGCCGCCGGCCCCGCACCCCGGTACGACGGAGGGCAAGGCCTGGACCCGCACGGCGAACCTCGTCATGCGCCGTGCCCCCTTCTTCGCTCTGGGCACCACCGCCGTCCTGGTCCTGCTCGGACTGCCCTTCCTGGGCGTGAAGTTCGGCACCGCCGACGACCGCCAGCTGCCGTCGAGCGCCGAGTCCCATGTCGTGCAGCAGCACATCCGCGACGGCTTCCCGGGCAGCCCCGGAGGCGGCCTGGATGTGCTCGCCGAGGGCCGTGCGACGCAGGCGCAGTACGCCGCGTACAAGCACCGGATAGCCGCTCTCCCGGAAGTCCTGCGGGTCGACGGACCGCTGGTGAAGGACGAGTCGGCGTACTTCACGGTATTGCCGAAGGGCGAGGCCGTGGACGACCCGGCCCAGGACCTGGTGGACGAACTGCGCGCGACACCGGCGCCGTTCGACACCAAGGTGACCGGCGCCGCTGCCGTCCTGGTCGACTCCAAGGACGCGATAGCCGAACGCCTGCCCCTGGCGGCCGCCTTCATCGCGATCGTCACCCTGCTGCTGGTGTTCCTGCTGACGGGCAGTGTGCTGATCCCGGTCCAGGCGGTGGTGCTCAACGCGCTCAGCCTGACGGCGATGTTCGGCGCTGTGGTCTGGGTCTTCCAGGACGGCCATCTGTCCGGCCTGCTCGGCTTCACCAGCCCCGGCTCGATCGAGACGACCCTCCCGGTGCTGATGTTCTGCGTCGCCTTCGGCCTGTCCATGGACTACGGCGTGTTCCTGCTCTCCCGCATCAAGGAGGAGTACGACACGACCGGTGACCACGAACAGGCGGTCCGGCACGGCCTTCAGCGCACCGGCGGTCTCATCACCGCCGCCGCCGTGATCCTCGCGGTGGTGATGGTCGCGATAGGTACCTCCCGGGTGACCAACACCAAGATGCTCGGCCTCGGGATCGCCCTGGCGGTGCTGATGGACGCGATGATCGTCCGCAGCCTCCTGGTCCCGGCGGTCATGCGCCTCACGGGGCGGGCGACCTGGTGGGCTCCGGGACCGCTCCGGCGGTTCCACACCCGCTTCGGCCTCAGCGAGGGGGAGTCGACGCCGGCCCCGGCGATCACGCCCGCGCCGGAGCCGGACAAGGTGAGCGCACACGGCTGACCTGGGGTGCGGGACTGTACCGACCGCGCGTGCGCCGTACCCGCGAGGCCGTCGGAGCGTCTGGCCTTCGCGATGATCTCCGTGCACCTGTGCGGCGCGGCGGAAGGGAGACCGGGATGCGGGCAGTGGTGTTCGAGCGGTACGGGGAGCAGGCCGAAGTGCGCGAGGTGCCCGACCCGCACCCCGCCCCCCACGGAGTGACCGTCCGTGTCGAAGCGACCGGGCTCTGCCGCAGCGACTGGCACGGCTGGCAGGGGCACGACCCGGACATCACACTGCCGCATGTGCCCGGCCATGAACTCGCCGGTGTCGTCGAGGCGGTGGGCGACCGGGTGACCCGCTGGCGGCCCGGCGACCGGGTCACCGTGCCCTTCGTGTGCGCCTGCGGCAGCTGCGCCGCGTGCGCCGCGGGCGACCAGCAGGTGTGCGAACGCCAGACCCAGCCCGGCTTCACCCACTGGGGCTCCTTCGCCCAGTACGTGGCGCTGGACCACGCCGACGTCAACCTCGTCGCCGTACCCGAGGAGATGTCCTTCGCGACGGCGGCCTCGCTGGGCTGCCGGTTCGCCACGGCGTTCCGGGCGGTCGTGCAGCAGGGCCGGGTCGCGGCGGGGGAGTGGGTCGCCGTGCACGGCTGCGGCGGGGTCGGCCTGTCGGCGGTGATGATCGCGGCGGCCTCGGGCGCGAGGGTCGTCGCGGTGGACGTCTCACCCCAGGCCCTCGACCTGGCGCGGAAGTTCGGGGCGGCGGAGTGCGTGGACGCGTCGAGCACGCCGGACACGGCGGCCGCGATCCACGCCCTGACCGGCGGCGGCGCCCACCTCTCCCTCGACGCCCTCGGCTCACCCGTCACCTGCGCCGCCTCCGTCAACGGCCTGCGCCGCCGGGGCCGGCACATCCAGGTGGGCCTGCTCCCCTCGGACTCCGGCACGACCCCCGTCCCCATGGCCCGCGCGATCGCCCTGGAACTCGAACTGCTCGGCAGCCACGGCATGGCGGCGCACACCTACCCGCCGATGCTGGAGCTGGTTCGGGCGGGCGTGCTGCGGCCGGATCTGCTGGTGACCTCGACGATCACGCTGGACGCGGTGCCCGCCGCGCTGACCGCCATCGGGACGGCGCCGGGGGCGGGGGTGACGGTCATCGAGCCGTGGAGTTGAGAAAGCCGCCCATACGAGGACGGTGCCCCACGGTCCAGGTGGGGCACAGCTCCCTCTACGGAAGCCCGGCAGGTCAGTCCACCCTTCTGCCCCGGTTGCCCGGCCGGGACTCCACCCAGGCCCGCACGGTGTCCGGATACCAGAAGGGCTTGCCGCCCTCCACCTGGTCCGGCGGTGGCAGCAACCCGTGTTTGCGGTACGACCGCACGGTGTCCGGCTGCACCTTGATGTGCGCCGCGATCTCCTTGTAGGACCAGAGCATTCGGTCGGTCATCGGTTGCACCTCCCTGCGCGCGCCGCGGCGGCGACCGGGGGCGGTCGTCGGGGGTACCGTGCGCTGCGCTGGCGATCACAAAGCCTGTGCCCGCTCAACGACGCCGACCGAGAGGCGGACAGGGCCTGTGCTCCGGGTGTGACGCAGGCCCCGCGCACATGCGACATGTGTGACAGAGAAGCCGCCTTTGTGACACAGATGCCGCAAAGACGCCCACACGAGCAAGGGCGCGGCGCATTGACAGCGCCTCCTGTCGCAGGCCACAACACGGCATCTCAGGGGCGCGGGGCTGTATCACTATGCGGCTCCGCCGCGTGGGCGCGACCAGCCCCGACAGACCCGCACCCGCCCTCCCTCAGAACTCGGCAGACACGTAGGCGCCCCGCCTCCCTCCGGAGGGCCTGGTTCGAATGTCTGGACAAAACATTGACAGGCCTCCCCCAGCAGGGCTACAAAACCGTGGAGGGCCGATCCGCGCAGCCAGCACCGCAGTCGGCGCCAGAGCCGCGACAAGGGAGACCGAGGGACACCGATGGCGTACGACCTGATCACCATGGGCCGGATCGGCGTGGACCTCTACCCGCTGCAGACCGGCGTCCCGCTGCCGCAGGTCACGTCCTTCGGAAAGTTCCTCGGCGGCTCGGCGACGAACGTCGCCGTGGCAGCGGCCCGCCTGGGACGGCAGACCGCGGTGATCACCCGCACCGGCGACGACCCCTTCGGCACCTACCTCCACGAGGCCCTTCAGGGCTTCGGCGTCGACGACCGCTGGGTCACCCCGGTCCCCGGCCTGCCCACCCCGGTCACCTTCTGCGAGGTCTTCCCGCCGGACGACTTCCCGCTGTACTTCTACCGGCAGCCCAAGGCCCCGGACCTGGAGATCGACGCCCATGAGCTCGACCTCGACGCCATCCGCGACGCCCGTATCTTCTGGATCACCGGCACCGGCCTGAGCGAGGAGCCCAGCCGCACGGCGACGCTGGCGGCGCTGGCCCACCGGGCCAAATCCGGCGTCACCGTCTTCGACCTCGACTGGCGCCCGATGTTCTGGCAGGACCCCGACGCCGCCCGCCCCTTCTACGCGGAAGCGCTCAAGCACACCACCGTCGCCGTCGGCAACCTCGACGAGGTGGAGGTCGCGACCGGCGTCCGCGAGCCCCATGCCGCCGCCCGAGCACTCCTCGACGCCGGTGTCGAGGTCGCCGTCGTCAAGCAGGGCCCCAAGGGTGTCCTCGCCGTCAACAGCAAGGGCGACCAGGCCGAGGTCCCGCCGCTCCCCGTGAACGTCCTCAACGGACTCGGCGCCGGAGACGCCTTCGGCGGGTCCCTCTGCCACGGTCTGCTCGAAGGCTGGGACCTGGAGAAGATCATGCGGCACGCCAACGCCGCCGGTGCCATCGTCGCCTCCCGCCTGGAGTGCTCCTCCGCGATGCCGACGCCGGACGAGATCGAGGCCGCCATCGCCGCCGGGGCCGTCAAGTGACCGTCGACATCGCGGAACTCGTCCGCACCCGCACCCGGAACCCCGAGGCCATCGCGGAGGCCGCCGCCCGGCGCATACGTAGGCCGCTCCTCGGTGACAGCGGACGGCTGATGATCGTCGCCGCCGACCACCCGGCCCGCGGCGCGCTCGGCGTCGGCGGCCGCGCCCTGGCCATGGCCAACCGCGCCGACCTGCTGGAACGCCTCTGCCTGGCGCTGTCCCGCCCCGGCGTCGACGGCGTCCTCGCCACCGCCGACATCCTCGACGACCTGCTGCTGCTCGGCGCGCTGGACGACAAGGTCGTCATGGGCTCCATGAACCGCGGCGGTCTCCAGGGCGCCAGCTTCGAACTCGACGACCGCTTCACCGGCCACCGCCCGGAGGACATCGAGCGCCTCCGCTTCGACGCCGGCAAGCTGCTCCTGCGTGTCGACTACGACGACCCGGGCTCCCTCACCACGCTGGAGTCCACCGCCCGCGCCATCGACGACATGGCCGCGCGCCGACTCCCGGTCTTCGTCGAGCCGTTCATCAGCCGCCGCACCCCCGAGGGCAAGGTCGTCAACGACCTGTCCGCCGAGGCCGTCACCAAGTCCATCGCCATCGCCTCCGGCCTGGGCGGCACCTCGGCCTACACCTGGCTGAAGGTGCCGGTCACCGACAGCCCCGACGACATGGCCGAGGTCATGGCGACCTCGACGCTGCCCGCCGTACTCCTCGGAGGCGAGGTCGGCGAGGACCAGGACGGGGCGTACGAGAAGTGGCGCGGTGCCCTCCAACTGCCCACCGTGCAGGGCCTGGTGGTCGGCCGTTCGCTGCTCTACCCGGCGGACGGGGACGTTGCCGCCGCGGTCGACACTGCCGTAGGGCTGCTGTGAGGCCCCATGACCACGAGCCGTACGTCCCGCCGCGCAGGGCCACGAGCCTGTGCCGACCCGCGGCTCGACGGCGCGAAAGTGGCCGGCCCTGAACGCCCCGCACACGAACGCCCCGTACATGAACGACCCGTACACGAACGCCCCGTAATTCCCCGTCGGCACCCCCAGCGGAGGGCCGACGCACAGAACGCCTCCGGCGCGGATGGCCGCTTTGCTTTGGCAGGAGCGAAGTGCGAGCGAAGACTCCCCGCCCGCTACGGCCCCGCGCCGGAGGTCCCTGATCCGGGCCGTCGAGTCGAACGGGCCGGCTGAGCCGTACGGGAGTGGCGGATCTGCTTCCATCCGGACCACACGGAGGTAACCGATGACCTCAACGACGAGGCTCACGGTCGCACAGGCGCTCGTCCGCTTCCTGTCCGCCCAGTACACCGAGCGTGACGGCGTACGGCACCGCCTGATCGGCGCCACCTGGGGCATCTTCGGCCACGGCAATGTCGCCGGGATCGGCCAGGCACTCGTCGAGTACGGCGAGGTCATGCCGTACCACCAGGGCCGCAACGAACAGGCGATGGTGCACGCGGCGGTCGGCTACGCCCGCCAGTCCAACCGCCTCTCCACCCACGCCGTCACGACCTCCATCGGCCCCGGCGCGACCAACCTCGTCACGGGCGCCGCCCTCGCGACCGTCAACCACCTCCCGGTCCTGCTCCTCCCCGGCGACATCTTCGCCACCCGCCCCGCCGACCCCGTCCTCCAGCAGCTCGAAGTCCCCTACGCGGGCGACATCAGCGTCAACGACTGCCTGCGCCCGGTGTCGAGGTACTTCGACCGGATCACCCGCCCCGAAGCCCTGATCCCCTCCGCCCTGAACGCCATGCGGGTGCTGACCGACCCCGTCGAGACCGGCGCGGTGACGCTGGCGCTCCCGCAGGACGTGCAGGCCGAGGCGTACGACTGGCCCGACGACCTCTTCGCCGAGCGCACCTGGGTGGTACGACGGCCGGGCGCGGACCCGACCGAACTCGCCGAGGCCGTACGGGCGATCAGGTCCGCCCGCAGGCCCCTGGTCATCGCGGGCGGCGGCGTCCACCACAGCCGAGCCGAGGAAGCGCTCGCCGAGTTCGCGGAGGTCACCCGCATACCGGTCGCCGCCACGCAGGCCGGCAAGGGCTCCCTGCGCCACGACCACCCCCAGGACGTCGGGGGAGTGGGCCACACCGGCACCGCCACCGCCGACGAACTCGCCCGCACCGCCGACCTGGTGATCGGCGTCGGCACCCGCTACACCGACTTCACGACCGCCTCCGGCACCCTCTTCGCCGTCGACGGCGTCCGCTTCCTCAACCTCAACATCGCGCCCTTCGACGGCCACAAACTCGCCGGAACGCCGTTGATCGCGGACGCCCGCAGCGGCCTGATGGAGCTGACCGCGGCCCTGGACATGCACGCCTACCGGGCCGCCGCCTCGTACGTCACCGAGTACACCGAGGACAAGGACCGCTGGGAGCACCGCGTCGACGCCTGCTACGAGGCCGACGAGCCCGACGTACGGCCGACGCAGCCGCAGGTGCTGGGCGCGCTGGACGCGATCGTCGACGAGTCGGACGTGATCATCAACGCGGCCGGCTCCCTCCCCGGCGATCTGCACAAGCTGTGGCGGGCGCGCTCGCGCGACCAGTACCACCTGGAGTACGGCTACTCCTGCATGGGCTACGAGATCCCGGCCGCGATCGGCGTGAAGATGGCCGTACCGGACCGGCCCGTGTGGGCGCTGGTCGGCGACGGCACCTATCTGATGATGCCGACGGAGATCGTGACGGCGGTGCAGGAAGGGATCGCGATCAAGGTGTTGCTGGTGCAGAACCACGGGTACGCGTCCATCGGCGGCCTGTCGGAGGAGACGGGCGCCGAGCGCTTCGGCACGGCGTACCGCTTCCGTGCGGAGGACGGCACCTTCACCGGCGCCCCGCTCCCCGTCGACCTGGCCGCCAACGCCGCCAGCCTGGGCATGCGCGTGCTGCGCGCGAAGACCGTACGGGACCTGCGCGAGGCGCTCGCCGAGGCCCGCGCGGCCCACACTCCCACTTGTGTCTACGTCGAGACCGAAACGGCAGACACTGTGTCGGGCGCGCCGCCCGCGCATGCCTGGTGGGATGTTCCTGTGGCCGAGACCGCGACCCGACCGTCGACGGTCAAGGCACGTGAGCTGTACGAACGGCACGTCTCGACCCGACGCCGCCATCTGCGAAGGAGTAACCGGTCATGACGAAGATCGTCAACCACTGGATCGGCGGCAAGACCGCCGAAGGCGCGTCGGGCACGTTCGGGCCGGTCACCGACCCGGCTACCGGCGCGGTCACCACGAAGGTCGCGTTCGCCTCGGTCGACGAGGTGGACGCGGCGGTCGCGGCCGCCAAGGAGGCCTACGTGACCTGGGGCCAGTCGTCGCTGGCCCAGCGCACCTCGATCCTGTTCAAGTTCCGCGCGCTGCTGGACGCCAACCGGGACGCGATCGCCGAGCTGATCACCGCCGAGCACGGCAAGGTGCACTCCGACGCCCTCGGCGAGGTCGCGCGCGGTCTGGAGATCGTCGACCTGGCGTGCGGCATCAGCGTGCAGCTGAAGGGCGAGCTGTCGACGCAGGTCGCCAGCCGCGTGGATGTCTCCTCGATCCGTCAGCCCCTCGGCGTGGTCGCGGGCATCACTCCGTTCAACTTCCCGGCGATGGTCCCGATGTGGATGTTCCCCATCGCCATCGCGTGCGGCAACACCTTCGTGCTGAAGCCGAGCGAGAAGGACCCGTCGGCGGCCATCAAGATCGCCGAGCTGCTGGCCGAGGCCGGTCTGCCGGACGGTGTCTTCAACGTCGTCCACGGCGACAAGGTGGCCGTCGACCGCCTCCTGGAGCACCCGGACGTCAAGGCGGTGTCGTTCGTCGGCTCGACCCCGATCGCCCGCTACATCCACACCACCGCCTCCGCCAACCACAAGCGCGTCCAGGCGCTCGGCGGCGCCAAGAACCACATGCTGGTCCTCCCGGACGCAGACCTGGACGCGGCCGCCGACGCCGCCGTGTCGGCCGCCTACGGCTCCGCGGGCGAGCGCTGCATGGCCATCTCCGCGGTCGTCGCGGTCGGCGCGATCGGCGACGAGCTGGTGGAGAAGATCCGCGAGCGCGCCGAGAAGATCAAGATCGGCCCCGGCAACGACCCGACCTCCGAGATGGGCCCGCTCATCACCGCCGCCCACCGCGACAAGGTGGCCTCCTACGTCACCGGCGCCGCGGCTGAGGGCGCCGAGGTGGTCCTCGACGGCACCGGCTACACGGTCGACGGCTTCGAGGACGGCCACTGGATCGGCATCTCGCTGCTCGACAAGGTGCCGACCAGCGCGAAGGCGTACCAGGACGAGATCTTCGGCCCCGTCCTGTGCGTGCTGCGCGCCGAGACGTACGAGGACGGCGTGGCGCTGATCAACGCCTCGCCGTTCGGCAACGGCACCGCGATCTTCACCCGGGACGGCGGCGCCGCCCGCCGCTTCCAGCTGGAGATCGAGGCCGGCATGGTCGGCGTGAACGTCCCGATCCCGGTCCCCGTCGGCTACCACAGCTTCGGCGGCTGGAAGGACTCGCTCTTCGGCGACCACCACATCTACGGCAACGACGGCACGCACTTCTACACGCGCGGCAAGGTCGTCACCACCCGCTGGCCCGACCCGGCGGACGCTCCGTCCGGCGTCGACCTCGGGTTCCCGCGCAACCACTGACGCACCGACCCGAGCGTCTGGGGCCGTCCGGATCGCGGACGGCCCCATTTTTTTGCGGGCCCGTGCTGCGGTTCCCGCATGCTCGAAAGTCGTGCTGTACACGGCTTGGACGCAACGCTAACACGCGTCAAGGCGCCCTTCGGCAACGAATTCCGTAGGTAATGAGCCATTGACGTGACGGTTTCCGTCAATGTTGCATCCCCCTCGTGACCGACACCCTCACCCCTGTCGAGGGCGCCGTCGTCGAGGCGTCGGACGGCCCCCAGGACAGCCCCCGGAAGCTCAAGCGCTCGATCGGCGTGGTCGGCGGCACGCTGCTCACGCTCTCCTGCGTGACCCCGGCGTCCACCCTCTTCGTGGTCGTCCCCGACCTGTTCGGCTCGCTGGGCACCGCCACCGCCCTGACGATTGCCATCGGCTCCCTGCTCTGTATCGCCGTGGCGTTCTGCTACGCGGAGCTGGGCACCCTCATCCCCAGCGCGGGCGGCGAGTACGCGATGGTGTCCACGCTGGCCGGACGGCTGGCGGGCTGGCTGGTCTTCGTGCTCTCCCTGCTGGTCGTCATGATCGTCCCGCCGGTGATCGCGATGGGCACGGCCGACTACCTCGCCCCGATCGTCCACCTCGACCCGTCCCTGGCCGGTGCCGGCGTCATGCTGCTCGCCACCCTCGCCGGACTGCTCGACCTGCGCGCCAACGCCTGGATCACCGGCGTCTTCCTGGTCCTGGAGGTCATCGCGGCGGCCGTCGTGGCGGTGCTGGGCTTCGCCCACGCCGAGCGCGGCCCCGCGAGCCTGGTCTCCATGGAGGTGGCCGGCGCGGACGGCCGTACCGACACCGTGACGGCCCTGCTGGTCGTCTCCGGGCTCGCCATCGCCCTCTTCGTCACCCAGGGCTTCTCGACCGCCGTCTACCTCTCCGAGGAGATGGAGAACCCGCGCCGCAACGTCGCCCGCACGGTCCTGGCCACCCTCGGCATCTCCGCGGTGATCATCCTGGTCCCGGTCGCCGCCATCACCCTGGGCGCGGCCGACCTCGGGGAGCTGACCGGCGGCGACATCGGCTCCATGGTCACCGCCTGGTCCAACTCCGCGGTCGGCACCTTCGTCAGCCTCTGCGTGGCCCTCGCGATCATCAACGCGGGCATCGTCATGGTCATCCAGAACTCGCGCGTCCTGTTCGCCTCGGCCCGCGACAAGGCCTGGCCCGAGCCGGTCAACCACGTCCTCGCCCGGCTCGGCCGCTTCGGCTCCCCGTGGGTCGCCACCCTCGCGGTCGGCGTCCCGGGCGCGGCCCTGTGCTTCGTCAACCTGGACACCCTGTACGGCGTGACGGGGGTCTCGGTGACGGGGATGTACCTGCTCGTCGCGGTCGCCGCGCTGGCGGCCCGCCGCAACCCGCACAAGCAGACACCGGCATGGCGGATGCCGCTGTGGCCGGTGATGCCGGTGCTGCTGATCGCGGTGCTGGTGTACATCCTGAGTCAGCAGGAGATGACGTACCTGCTGTGGACGGGCGGCATAACGACGGTGGCCACCCTGTACTGGGCGCTGTACCTGCGCCCGCGCCGAGACACACGCTGGCTGGTCTCGATACCGACGGATGAGCAGACGCCCCTTTAGGGGCGCGGGGCTGTACCCATGTGCGGCTCCGCCGCGTGGGCGCGAGCAACCACGACGAACCGGCAGACGGCACATCACAGGACGGCCCGACCTCCCACCCTTCGTACCACGAACGCGGTAGACAAACCCCCCGCCGTACCCCCACGGAAGGGGCCGGGATTCAGCCCTCGGTCGATAACTGACCGACAGCTTCACCCCGTACCGTTGAAACATGGATCTTCGACTGCCCGGCCTGCGAGGGCGCGTACGGAGGCCGCGCCGGTGGATTGCCGGCGCGGCCTCCGTCGTCGTCCTCGCCGGTGCCGGGACATGGACCGCCGCCTCCGACGACGCACCCACGGTGCGGCACACCGACCGCGTCATGGACATGGGCGACGGGGTGCGTATCGACACCTCGTACTTCACGACCGCCGGAAGCGGCCGCCGCCCCGCCGTCCTCCTCGCGCACGGCTTCGGCGGCAGCAAGGACGACGTACGGCAGCAGGCCGAGGACCTCGCCCGGGACGGGTACGCCGTCCTGACCTGGTCGGCCCGCAGCTTCGGGAAGTCGACCGGCAAGGTCGGTCTGAACGACCCGAAGGGCGAGGTCGCCGACGTCTCCAGGCTGCTCGACTGGCTGGCGAAGCAGCCCCAGGTCGAGCTCGACAAGGCCGGCGACCCGCGCGCGGGCATGGCGGGCGGCTCCTACGGCGGCGCGATCTCCCTGCTCGCCGCCGGATACGACGACCGGGTGGACGCCATCGCCCCGGCGATCACGTACTGGAACCTCGCGGACGCGCTGTTCCCGAACGGCGTCTTCAAGAAGCTCTGGGCGGGCATCTTCGTCAACTCGGCCGGCGGCTGCGACAAGTTCGAGAAGCAGATCTGCGAGATGTACGAGCGGGTCGCGGAGTCCGGCACCCCGGACGCGCAGGCCGAGCGGATGCTGGAGGAGCGCTCGCCGTCCGCCGTCGGTGACCGCATCAAGGTGCCCACCCTGCTGATGCAGGGCCAGACCGACTCCCTCTTCCCGCTGGACCAGGCCGACGCCGCCGCTAAGGCGATCCGCGCCAACGGCGCCCCCGTGGACGTCGACTGGATCGCGGGCGGCCACGACGGCGGCGACACGGAGACCGCCCGGGTCCAGGAGCGGGTGCGGACCTGGTTCGACCGCTACCTCAAGGACGACAAGGGTGCCGACACCGGCCCCGAGTTCCGCGTCACCCGCACCCTCGGCACCGGCAGCGGCGACGGCGAGCCCCGGCTGAACGGGGTCAGCGCCGAGAAGTACCCCGGCCTGGAGAGCGGGCGTCGCTCGATCGCCCTCACCGGACGGGAGCAGAGCTTCCAGAACCCGGCCGGCGCCAGCCCGCCCGCCGTGTCGGCCCTGCCCGGACTCGGCAGCGCCGGCGGCCTGTCCCAGTTGTCCTCCCTCGGCATCGGGGTGTCCCTCGACTTCCCGGGCCAGTTCGCCGCCTTCGAGTCGGCGCCCGTCCGGGAGGACCTGCAGATCACCGGGGCGCCGACGGCCACCGTCCATGTGAAGTCCACGAGCGACGACGCGGTGCTCTTCGCCAAGCTGTACGACGTCGGCCCGGGCGGTCAGAGCAGCCAGGTGCTGCCCTCGCAGCTCGTCGAGCCCATCAGGGTCGAGGGCGCGAAGGCCGGCAAGGACGTCAGGATCACCCTCCCCGCGATCGACCACGAGGTCGATGACGGCCACCGCCTGCGTCTGGTCCTCGCCTCCACGGACCTCGGCTACGCCTCCCCGGCGGCCCCGGCGACGTACACCGTCTCCCTGAAGGGCGACCTCAAGGTCCCGGCCGCGCTCGGTGACACCGACTCGCCGGCGGCGCTGCCCGCCTGGGTGTGGTGGCTCCCACTGGCCGGCGGAGTGATCGCGCTGGCCCTGCTGGCGACCGGACGGCGCCGCACCACCGCCCCCGCCGCCCCCGACCCCGCACTGGCCGAAGTGCCGCTCCAGATCACGGACTTGAGCAAGCGCTACGCCAAGTCCGCCGACCGTTACGCCGTCAAGGACCTGTCCTTCCGGGTGGAGAAGGGCCAGGTGCTCGGCCTGCTCGGACCGAACGGCGCGGGCAAGACGACGACCCTGCGCATGCTGATGGGCCTGATCAAGCCCGACGACGGCGAGATCCGCGTCTTCGGCCACGCGATCGCGCCCGGCGCCCCCGTGCTCTCCCGCGTCGGCGCCTTCGTCGAGGGCGCGGGCTTCCTCCCGCACCTGTCCGGCCGCGAGAACCTGGAACTGTACTGGCAGGCCACCGGCCGCCCGCCGCAGGACGCCCACCTGGACGAGGCCCTGGAGATCGCGGGCCTCGGCGACGCACTCGCCCGAGCCGTCCGCACCTACTCCCAGGGCATGCGGCAGCGCCTCGCCATCGCCCAGGCCATGCTCGGCCTGCCGGACCTGCTGATACTCGACGAGCCGACGAACGGCCTCGACCCGCCACAGATCCGTGAGATGCGCGAGGTCATGATCCGCTACGCGGCCGCGGGCCGCACGGTCATCGTCTCCAGCCACCTCCTGTCCGAGGTCGAGCAGTCCTGCACCCACCTCGTGGTGATGGACCACGGCCAACTCGTCCAGGCGGGCCCGGTCGGGGAGATCATCGGCTCGGGCGACACACTCCTCGTCGGCACGACGGAGCCCGTGGACGAGCCCGTCGTCGAGAAGGTCGCCGCCCTGCCGGGCGTGGCCTCGGCGGTGCGCGCCGACGGCGGTCTGGTCGTACGGCTCGACGCGGACGGCAGCGCACGGCGGCTGGTCGCCGAACTCGTCCGGCTGGAAGTCCCCGTCGAGTCGGTGGGCCCGCACCGCCGCCTCGAAGACGCCTTCCTCACCCTGATCGGAGACTCCGCATGAGCAGCACGACGACCGAGCGCGCGGAGGTCGCCGACGGCTACCGCGCGGGCCGCACGCTGCCGATCCGGGTCGAGCTGGTCCGGCAGCTGAAGCGGCGCCGCACCCTGGTCATGGGCGGCATCCTGTTCGCCCTGCCGTTCGTCCTGCTGATCGCCTTCCAGGTGGGCGGCGGACCGGGATCCGGCAACAACCAGGCCGGACTGATGGACACGGCCACGCTGTCCGGGGCGAACTTCGCCGCGGTCAACCTGTTCGCCTCCGCGGGCTTCCTGCTCGTGGTCCCCGTCGCCCTCTTCTGCGGGGACACGGTCGCCTCGGAGGCCAGCTGGTCCTCCCTGCGCTATCTGCTGGCCGCGCCCGTGCCCCGGGCCCGCCTGCTGTGGTCCAAGCTGGTCGTCGGCCTCACCCTCAGCCTGGCCGCGATGATCCTGCTCCCGCTGGTCGCCCTCGCGGTCGGCACGGCGGCCTACGGCTGGGGCCCGCTCCAGCTCCCCACCGGCGACTCACTGGCCCCCGGAACCGCCGCCCAGCGCCTGCTGATCACGGTGGCGTACATCTTCATCTCCCAACTCGTCACCGCAGCCCTGGCGTTCTGGCTGTCCACGCGGACCGACGCGCCGCTGGGCGCGGTCGGCGGCGCGGTCGGCCTGACCATCATCGGCAACGTCCTCGACGAGGTGACGGCCCTCGGCGACTGGCGCGACTTCCTGCCCGCGCACTGGCAGTACGCCTGGCTCGACGCCGTACGGCCCCAACTCGACTGGTCCGACATGATCCAGGGCACGTCCCTGTCGATAACGTACGCCGTCGTGCTGTTCGCGCTGGCCTTCCGCGGTTTCGCCCGCAAGGACGTGGTGTCGTAGGTCACCGGAAGATCACCCACCGGTCTCGACGGGCGGTCCCCGTGCCCTCTTCGAGACTCATCCGCAACGCTCCGTAGCGCACGTTCCGGCCCCCTGGCCCGTCACAGTCACAGAAGTCGACGTCAACGGACCAAGGGGGCACGGCCGATGGAGCGGTATCGCACACGACGGCTGCACACAACACTGCTGGCACTCACCACCGCGGTCGGCCTGCTGCTCACGGGATGCAGTGCGGGCGAGGGCGGCAACAGCGGGGGCTACGCGGAGGACGGCAAGGGAGGCGGCAAGGGCTTCCCCGCTCCGGCGTACAGCCAGGGCGAACAGCGCGACGGCGAGGGAGAAAACTCCCGCGACCTCGCCCCCGAGCCCGACTACCTCTCCACCTTCGCCCTGGACGTCGACACCGCCTCCTACGGCTACGCCCGCCGCACCCTCGCCGAGGGCCGGCTGCCCGACCCGTCGACGGTCCGCCCCGAGGAGTTCGTCAACAGCTTCCGCCAGGACTACGACCGCCCCGACGGCAACGGCTTCACGGTCACCGTCGACGGCGCCCGCACCGATCGCGAGGACTGGTCCCTGGTCCGCGTGGGCCTGGCCACCCGCCCCGCCTCCGACCCCGGCGAACGCCCGCCCGCCGCCCTCACCTTCGTCATCGACATCTCCGGCTCCATGGCCGAACCGGGCCGCCTGGACCTCGCCCAGGACTCCCTCGGACACCTGACGGACCAACTCCGCGACGACGACTCGGTCGGCCTCGTCACCTTCAGCGACGAGGCCGAGACGGTCCTGCCGATGACCCGCCTCGACGGCAACCGGGACGAGATCCACGACGCCATCGACGGCCTGGAGCCCACCGACTCCACCAACCTCGGCGCAGGCATGGAGACCGGCTACGAAACAGCGGTCGAGGGCCTGCGCGAGGGCGCCACCAACCGAGTCGTCCTCATCTCCGACGCCCTGGCCAACACCGGCGACACGGACGCCGACGCCATCCTCGAACGCATCGCGTCCGAGCGCCGCGAACACGGCATCACCCTCTTCGGCGTCGGCGTCGGCAGCGACTATGGCGACGCCCTGATGGAACGCCTGGCCGACAAGGGCGACGGCCACACGGCGTACGTCTCCGACAAGCGGGACGCCCACACCCTCTTCACCCGCCAACTCCCTCAGAACATCGACCTCACCGCCCGCGACGCCAAGGCGCAGGTCGCCTTCGACCCCCAGACGGTCAAGGAGTTCCGCCTCGTCGGCTACGACAACCGCCAGGTCGCCGACGACGACTTCCGCGACGACAGCGTCGACGGCGGCGAGATCGGCCCCGGCCACACCGTCACCGCCCTCTACGCCGTCCGCACCAGGCCCGGCACCGAAGGCCACCTCGCCACGGCGAGCGTCCGCTGGCTCGACCCCAAGACCCGCGCCCCGCACGAGAAGTCGGGCCAACTGGAAACCACCTCCCTGCACGACTCCCTGGACGACACCTCCGCCAGGTTCCAGGTGACCGCCACCGCCGCCTACTTCGCCGACGCCCTCCGCGAGGGCGACACCCGCTGGAGCTCCCTGCCCGCGGCCCCGTCCCTCCACGACCTGAATGACCACGCCGAAGACCTGGCAAGGCAGACAGAGGACAAGGACGTAGCCCAACTCGCCGACACCATCGACCGAGCGACCCGCCTCCTGCACTAAACCCAACGCCCCCCGGCCGCGCCTCCCTCGCCCCCGCCGCCCCCACCCATCCCATCCCCAGGGGCCCCGCCCCTTCACCCCCGCCAGGGGGCTCCGCCCCCTGCACCCCCATCGGCCTGAACGGCCTCGTCCTCAAACGCCGGACGGGCTGAAAGATGCCGGGACCGGCACCGAAAAGTGGCCGCCCCGCCCGCGAGGCGAAGCCCCTGCGGGCGGGCGGGGTTAGGGATGGCTGTGCTTGTCCCCAGACGCCAGACGGGCTGAAAGATCCCGACCCGGCGACGGAGTCCCCTCTCGGCCGGGGAGCTGGGGCGATGGCCCCACGCACCCGCAGCCGCCCACGGCGGCAAGGGGACGCGTCGGGGGGTGTCCGCCCGCAGAGTCCGGTGTCAAGAAACAGCACCTCCCGGCAGTACGCCAGCCACCGGACCGAGGACGGACACCCCCCGACGCGGCCCCGACCCACCGACCACCCGCACGCGCTACGCGAACCCCCACCGAAAGCAACAGGCCGCCGCAGGCATCTCAGGGCGCGGGGCTGTGTCGAATGTGCGGCTACCGCCGCGTGGGCGCGACCAGCCCCCACCCACCGCAACAGGCCGCCGCAGGCACCCCCCCACCACCACCCAACCGCCGGAGGCACCCGCAGGCACCCCACCCGAAACCACCGAACCCATTGACCTTCCCTTACGCGCGAGTAAGTTGACTCCCCAGTAAGTACGACTGGCACCCGGGAGCCACCATGGGCGTACGCAAGGACCTGAAGCGGGCGAAGCAGCGCACCGACCTGCTGAACCGGACCAAGGTCGAGGTCGTCAAGGACGCCGAGGGCGTGGTCCGAGAGGCCCGTACGCCACCCCTCGCGCCGCCCGTCACCACCGGCAGCATCGCCGACCTGCCCTTCACCAACGCGGCCGAAGCCCCCGACACGGTAGCCCTCCGCCGCGAACAGGCCGGCACCTGGCAACCCGTGACCTCCGCGGCCTTCGCCGACCAAGTCGCCGCAGTCGCCAAGGGCTTGATCGCGGCCGGCCTGGAACCGGGCGCCCGAGTCGCCGTGATGTCCCGCACCCGCTACGAGTGGACGGTCCTCGACTTCGCCATCTGGGCCGCCGGCGGCCAGACCGTCCCCATCTACGCCACCTCCTCCGCCGACCAGGTCGACTGGATCGTCCGCGACTCCGGCGCCCACCACATCGTGACCGAGACCGCCGAGAACACCGCCACGGTGCTGACGGGCACGGCAGCACACGACCACACCCCCCGTATCTGGGAGTTGACGGCAGGAGCGATCGCCGACCTCACCACCCTCGGCCGCGACGTCCCCGACGAGGAGGTCACCAAGCGCCGCACGACACTGACCCCCGACACCATCGCGACCATCTGCTACACCTCCGGCACCACAGGCAAACCGAAGGGCTGCGTCCTCACCCACGCCAACCTGCACGCCGAAGCGGCCAACACGGTCGAACTCCTGCACCCCATCTTCAAGGAGGTCACCCACCAGACCGCCTCGACCCTCCTCTTCCTCCCCCTCGCCCACATCCTCGGCCGCACCCTCCAGATCGCCTGCCTGATGGCCCGCATAGAGATCGGCCACTGCCCCAGCATCAAGCCCGACGAACTCCGCCCCGCCCTCAAGGAGTTCCGCCCCACCTTCCTCGTCGGCGTCCCGTACCTCTTCGAGAAGATCCACGACACCGGAAGGGCCACGGCCGAGAAGCTGGGCCGCGCCGCCTCATTCGACCGAGCGGACCGCATCGCCGTCCGCTTCGCCGAGGCCTACCTGAACAAGTTCCTCGAAACAGGCACCGGCACCCGCACCGGCACCGGTAACGCCAAGGGCCCCACCCCCACCCTCTACGCCGCCTGGGCCCTGTACGACCTCCTGGTCTACCGCCGAGTCCGCAAGGAACTCGGCGGCCGCCTGCGCTACGCCATCAGCGGCGGCTCCCCCCTCGACCGCAACCTCAACCTGTTCTTCTACGCCGCCGGAATCATGGTCTACGAGGGCTACGGCCTGACCGAGACGACGGCCGCCGCCACCATCGTCCCGCCCCTGAAGCCCCGCCCCGGCACGGTCGGCCAACCCGTCCCCGGCACCACCGTCCGCATCGCCGACGACGGCGAGGTCCTCATCAAGGGCGGCATAGTCTTCGGCGCGTACTGGAACAACCCGACAGCCACCGACGCCGTACTCCAGAACGACTGGTTCGCCACCGGCGACCTCGGCTCCCTCGACGAGGACGGCTACCTCACCATCACCGGCCGCAAGAAGGACATCCTGGTCACCTCCGGCGGCAAGAACGTCTCCCCGGCCGTCCTGGAGGACCGCCTGCGCAGCCGCGCGCCGATAGGCCAGTGCCTCGTCGTGGGCGACAACCGTCCCTTCGTCGCCGCCCTGATCACCCTCGACCCGGACGCGATGACCCACTGGCTGGCCGTACACAAACTCCCCGCCGACACCCCGCTCTCCGAACTGACCAAGGACCCCCAGCTCCTCGCCGACGTCCAGAAAGCCGTCGACTACACCAACGAGGCCGTCTCCCGCGCCGAGTCGATCCGAGCCTTCGCCGTGGTCGAGGGCGAGTTCAACGAGGACAACGGCATGCTCACCCCGTCCCTGAAGGTGAAACGGCACGTGGTGACGGCGGCGTACGCGGCGGAGATCGAGGCGCTGTACGGCTACCGCTGATCCTCGGAACCGGAACCGGAACCGGAACCGGAGCCGGAGCCGGAGCCGGAGCCGGAAGCGGGGTCGCGGCGCAGAACCCGCTTGACCCGCCCTCGCGCCCCCGCCTCCGCGACGGCGGCAGCCAGCAGCGGGGCGGTGCGGCGCCGGGCCAGCAGCAGGCGCTGGTTGACGACCCTCTCGGGGTGCCAGCGGTACTTGTACGGCTCGTCCCCGCGCAGCAGGCTCAGCACCCGGTGCCCGGCTCGGGACGCGAGGTGCTCGGCGGACGCGTGCAGCAGCATCGCCGCCACGTCCACCTTCCGCTCCCGCAACTGCGGATGAAAGCCGTACAGGTACGTCCCCGCCAGCCCTCCTGACCTCCCCGCCCCTCCTGACAGCAGATTCAGATTGACCGCCACCACGACCCCGTCGAGCAGGAACTCCATCACCGCCGCCTGCCCGGAGCGGGTCATGGGCGCCGCCGACCGGACCAGGTGTTCCAGGAACCGCGGACGCGCGTGCTCCGACGACATCCCCCTGCCCTGCCACTGCAGCCGGTGCAGGGCCAGGAGCCGGCGCAGCGCGGCCTCGGTCTCGTCGGCGTCCACCAGGCGCCACTCGATGCCGAGCCGAGCGAGCCGGTTCACCTTGTTGCGGACCCGCTGGGCGTGCCGCGAGGACAGCCGCGCGACCAACTCGTCCATGGGCAGGGCGGGCAGCTCCAGGCACACGGAGTCGGGCAGCCGGTGCCGCGGGCCGCGCCAGCACAGATAGACCCGCTCCATCGCGCCGCCCGGCCGCACCTCACCGAAGTCGACCAGGGCGGTGCGCGCCAGGTCGGCCAGGGCATCCGCCAGCGCCCCGGCAGCCGGCGCGGCCACCTCCTCGTCGATGAGCACATCGCAGATGTCGGTGATGGCACCGCCGATCGGCACCAGCGCCGGCAGCGGGCGGTGCACCCGCATCAGCGGTGCCACCGCCACCAGTTCACCGCCCCGGCGCACCAGGACGAGCCGCAGCCTGCCGGGCCTGCCGTACGACTGCCACCACGAGTGCAGCCAGGCGTGGCTCTGGAACGCCGTCGCGGACGGGCACGCGGCATGGAGGCGTGCCCACTGTCCGGAGAGCTTCGCGAAGGCGCGCTCGTCGGTGCACACCTCCACCGACAGCGCGCGCCCGTACGCGCTCACCCCAGCGTCCCGCGGGCGTCGGCGGCGCCGGCCGGACCGGGTACCGAGGCCCGGCTCTGCTCGTCCTCGTCGTCACCCCCGGCCCGCCGCGGCCGGGCCAGCAGCGCGAGGCCGCCCAGCAGACCGCCCGCGCTCGCGCCGACGAGCGAGGTCAGCCCCGTGGACGCGGACGACGGCTCGGTGGGCTTCAGGGCACGGGAGAGACGCTCCAGCCGGATGCCGGTGCGTTCCCTGGTGTGCTCCGCCTCCGTGATCAGCGCGCGGGACACGGCGTTGGCGATGTCGACGGCCTGGGCGGGCTTCGACGAGGTCGCCGAGACCGCGACCATCGGCGCGTCCGGCGACGTCGCCACCTCCACGCTCTCGCGCAGGGTCGAGACCGGTACGCCCGCCCACACCTGCGCGTCCCCGAGCACCGCGAGCTGCGTGGCCACCCGGCCGTACGCCTGCGCGAAGCCGAGCGCGTCGGTGCAGTCGGCCTCGGTTCCGCCGTTCGGTACGGCGACGACGGAGCTGGTCGCCGTGTACTGCGGCGGCCTGAGCTGGCCGTAGGCGCCACCGGCCACGGCCCCGACCAGTGCGGCGGCCGGCAGCCACCACCATGAGGACAGCCGTGTCGCGCGTGCGCGCGTACGGTCGGCCACCCGGGGACCCTCGGTGGGGTTGTCTGTCATGAGGAACTCGCTTCCAGGTTCGTGCCGGACAGAGCGGCCGTGTACAGATCCATCAGCTGCCGGGCGGTGCGTGCGATGTCGTAGCGCTGTACGGCGTCCGGGACCGTCCGCCCGCCCGGTCCCGTCGCGCGCAGCCGCAGCAGGTCCCGCGCGTACGACTCGGCGCCGCCCCTGACCCGCCGGGCTCCGGGGACCGCGTCCGGCGGCAGGTCGTCGACGGCGGGGCAGCTCGCGTACAGCACGGGGAGCCCGGCCGCGAGCGCCTCCACCACGGCCAGGCCGAACGACTCCTCCGGCGAGGGCGAGGCGAGGACGTCCATCGCGGAGAGCAGGGCGGCCAGGCCGGGCGCGTCGTCGTCGCCGGGGACGGGCAGATACGGGCGCTCGCCCGTCAGCACCACCCGGTCCGCGACCCCCA
Source organism: Streptomyces sp. V4I8 (assembly GCF_041261225.1). GTDB lineage: Bacteria > Actinomycetota > Actinomycetes > Streptomycetales > Streptomycetaceae > Streptomyces. The sequence goes on along the minus strand of NZ_JBGCCN010000001.1, from coordinate 3,840,367 downwards.
GCCGGTGGGCGGTGCGCCGCAGCGCCGCCTCCTCGGGGCCGGCGCCCACCAGCAGCAGCCGGACGTCGCCGGGCAGTTGGGGCAGCGCCCGTACGAGCACGTCGAAGCGCTTGCCCGGGGTGAGGCGCCCCACCCCGCCGACGACGTAGGCGTCCGCCGGCAGCCCGTGGAACGCCCGGGCCTCCTTGCGGCACACCTCGTCGAAGCGGAACCGGGGCGCGTCGATGCCGTTCGGGATGACCCGGATGCGCGGCCCGGGCACGCCCCAGTGCCGCAGCCGCTGCGCCACCGTCGGCGAGACGGCGACCGTGGCCCGGCCGAGGCGCTCGCCGGCCAGGTACAGCCCGCGGACGCCCGCGCTCAGCGGCCGGCCCTCCAGCCGGCTGTCGCCGATCGAGTGCTCGGTGGCGACGACGGCCCCGACTCCCGCGAGCCGCGCCGCGATCCGGCCGTAGAGGCAGGCCCGGTACAGATGGGTGTGCACCAGGTCGTAGCGGCCGGCGCGGATCAGCCGGGCGAGGCGGGGCAGCGCGTCGAGGTCGCGGTTGCCACGCATCCCGAGGTGGGCGACGCGGACGCCGTCGGCGGCCAGGCCCGCGGCGACGGTGCCGGGGTTGGTCAGCGTCACCACGTCGCACTGCGCGGGGAGGTGCCGCAGCAGCAGCCGCAGCTGCTGTTCCGCGCCGCCGACGCCGAGCCCGGTGATGATGTGCAGGGCCCTCACACGGCCTCCAGGGCACGGCCGTAGTACCGGGCCAGGCGGCGCTTCAGCTCCAGCCGCAGCGAGCCGTCCGCCTTCCCGAGGTGGATGCGGGGCAGCGCGAAGTCGCCGGAGCCGGCCGGGCCGGGGCCGATCGAGCAGGCGTAGGCGTAACCGGCCCGGCGCACGGCGGTGACGGCCCGCTCGTCGAGATAGCCGTACGGGTAGCAGAAGCCCTCGACGTCGCCTCCGGTGAGGGCGGCGAGCCGGTGCCGGCTCTCGTTGACCTCGGTGTGCAGCACCTCGTCCGTGGCCCTGGTCAGATCGACGTGGGTCAGACCGTGCGAGGCGACCTCCATGCCGGCGGCCGCGGCGCGGCGGATGTCCGCCACGTCGAACAGCGGCTTGCGCGGGCCGGTCGGCTCCCAGGAGTTCTCGCCGCCGAGCCGCCCGGGCAGGACGAACACGGTCGCCGAGAAACCCCAGCGGTGCAGCACGGGCACCGCGGTGGTGACGAAGTCGGTGTACCCGTCGTCGAAGGTGAGCCCGACCAGCCCGCGCTCCGTGCCCCGGGCGCGCGCCGCGAGCAGCTCCCGCACGCTCACCCCGCGCAGTCCGCGCGCGGCCAGCCAGGCGAGGTGCCGGTCCAGGCGCGCGGGCGTGACGGTGACGTTGTATGGGTCGTCCCGGCAGTCCGAGACGGAGTGGTACATGGCCACCCAGGCGGCCGGGCCCCGTCTCGGGCGCCCCTCCGCGGCCGGCTCGGGATCGGGTTCGGCCGCGCGTGGGGCGGCGGAGATGTCAGCGACCATGGCGAAGCCTTCGGATGAGGGAGCTGATGAGGGAGCTGATGAGAGGGCTGAGGACGGAGCTACGGACGGAGTGCGTGACGGGGAGCAGGAGGGACCGGGCGCCGGCCGCGTCGAGGAGCCAGGCCAGCAGCAGGAAGACGGCGGTCACGCAGGCGCAGCCGGCGACGGCGGCGGCCGCGGGGGAGTCGAACAGCCCCGCACAGAGCAGCCCGGCTCCGGTGGCGCACCCGGCCGCGCGCACCGGCCGGGACAGCTGGGCGGCGACCCACCGCACGCGCACGGGCACGGTACGCGGCCCCAGCCCGAGCAGCAGGAGCAGCGCCGTGAGGGTGATGCCGGCCGCGTTGGCCGCGGCGAGGCCGCGCGCACCCCAGGGATCCACCGCCCAGGCACTGATGACGACGGTGGCGAGCGCGCCCAGGCCCATCGCGCCGAGCGGGAACCAGGTGGTCCGGCCGCTGGAGAAGTACGACCGCACCAGCGCCCCCACCAGGGTGTGCCCGAGCAGTCCCACCGCGTACACCCGCATCACGGCGGCGGTCGCGGCGGTGTCCTGGGCGGTGAACGCGCCGCGCTGGAACAGGAGTTGGACGATCTGCGGCGCACAGGCCACGACCACGGCGGCACCGAGCAGGACGAGGCAGCCCATCAGCGCCAGGTCCCGCTCGACCCGGTCCCTGGCCCGCCCCAGGTCGCCCTCGGCGATGGCCCGCGCCACCACCGGGAAGGTGACGACGCACACCATCAGCGACAGCGACATCGGCAACTGGGCGACCTTCTGGGCGTAGTTGAGGTGCGAGATGGCACCGGCGGGCAGCCCGGAGGCGAAGTAGCGCTCGATGAGGACCTGCGACTGCCGGCACAGGGTGAAGAGCAGGACCGCGCAGACGAGGGCCGGCGTGAGGCCCGCCGCGAGGTGCGGGCCACCGTCCGCGTCGTCAGGGGCGGCTGTCGCGAAGCGACCGGGGTCCGGGCCCCCGGCGATCCGCCGCCACAGGGACGGTGCCTGTACGGCGGCCATGACGCACCCGCCGAGCGCGACGCCGAGAGCCGCGGCCCGTACGCCCCAGCTTGCGGCGAGCACGAGCATCGTCGCGATGATCGCGACGTTGTAGGCGATGTAGATCGCCCCCGGCGCGAGGTAGTTCCGGTGGGCCCGCAGCGCCGCACTGAAGTACCCGGCCAGCCCGAAGCTCAGTACGCACGTCGCGGTCAGCCGGGTGCAGGACACGGCCAGGGACGGGTCGGGCAGGCCGGGCGCGAGCACGGAGACCAGCCACGGTGCCGCGGCCGCGAGCACGGCGGCCGTACCGGCGAGGACGAGGCACAGCCGCGGCAGCGAGGAGGCGACCAGGGCGCGCACGGGGTCGGGGCCGCCGAGTCCACGCGCCCGCCGCGCCAGCGCCACACTGAACGCGGGCACGAGCAGGAACGCCATCCCGTCCTCGATCAGCAGCGTCGACGCCAGCTCGGGCAAGGTCCAGGCCACCAGAAAGGCGTCGCTGTCCACCCCGGCGCCGAAGAGACGCGCCAGCGTCTGGTCCCGCCCGAGCCCGAGCACCGCCCCGGCCAGGGACAGCGCGGCGGAGAGCAAGGTCGCCCTGGCCAGGAACCGCCGCGAGGGACCACTGCCGGCGGCGGATCGCCCCCCACCCGCGCGGCTGCGCGGCAGGCCGGCCAGGCCCGGCGGGTGCTCGGGAGCCTTCCCGGTCGTTGCCGGGCGGGGGCTCATCACGCACCCGGTTTCGTGGTCGACGCTGCCGCCCCGTCGCGGGCCAGCGCCCACCAGGCGGCCAGCCCGAAGCAGATCGCCGTCAGGATGGTGGAGGGCCCGCCGATGTCGGAGTACAGGAAGTTGACGAGCTGCCACAGCAGCAGCCCGCACACCGGGAGCGCGCAGTCCCACACGAGCCGGCCGCTCCGCCGCAGCCGGCGCAGCGCGCACACCAGCAGGGCGAGCCATCCGCCCGCGACCGTGAGCAGGCCCAGCAGGCCCTGCTCGCTGAGGATCAGCAGGTACTGGTTGTGCGGGGAGAGCAGCGGCTGGCGCCGGAAGGCCTGGCCGGCTCCGGCCGTGTCGCTGCCCGACGACAGCGCGAGCGAGGCATGGCCGTCCCGGTGTGCGGGAAAGGCCTTCAGCCCCACACCCGTCACGGGATGACCGCGCCACATGTCGCCCGCCGCGGCCCACATCGTGTACCGGTCGACGACCGACTGGTCCGGGGCGTCGGCGACCTGGGTGACGCTGGTCAGCCGCTCCTCCAACACCGCCGCGCCCACGCCGAGTCCGCCCACGAGCACCACCGAGACCGCGGCCGCCGCCGCGAACACCTTCGCCGCCCGCCGTACGCCGGCCAGCAGCAGCTGGGCCCCGCAGGCGACCACCGTGGCGATCCAGGCACCCCGGCTGAAGGACAGCGCGAGCGGCACGAGCAGGGCCACCGCGCATCCGGCCGCCACGACCCGTTCGAGCCGCTCCCGCGTCCCGAGGGCGAGACCGGTCGCGGCCACCACCCCGAACGCCACGACGGTCGCCATCCCCAGCACGTCGGACGGCCCGAAGGTGCCCACCGCCCGGATGTCGGCCCCCTGATACAGGGCCCCGGTCCCGGTGAGGTTCTGGTGGACGCCCACGGCCCCCTGCCACAGCGCGAGGCCGACCAGGGACCACAGCACCAGCCGTGCGCCCCGCCGGTCGCGCACCAGCAGCAGCACCGCGACCGGGACGAGCACGAACACCTGCAGATAGCGGACCAGTCCGGCGAGCGCGTCACCGGTGGTCAGCGCCCCCGCCGCGGCGACCGCGATGCCCACCACGGGCAGCTCGAACACGACCGCCGCCGTCCGGGGCAGGGGGCGCCGCGCCCCCCGCACGGTCTGGACGACCGCGCACAGCACGACCAGCCCGGACGCGGCGTCGGCGGGTGCGGCGGCGCTGTCCGGCGAGACCGGCAGCCCCAGCAGGACGACGACCGCCACGATCGGCAGGACGGACAGGAAGGACAGGAAGGACAGGGAGGACAGGGAGGACAGGGAGGACAGGGCGGAGCCGGCCCGGCGCAGCGGGGGCGGCAGCGTCGGACGCGGCCGTACGACCGGAGCGGAGACCGTCGGGGGAGTGCTCATCAGGGCTCAGCTCCCCGTCGGCCGGACGAACTGTGCCGCCGTGCGCAGCAGGATGCAGATGTCCTGCCACAGCGACCAGTTGTCGATGTAGGCGTTGTCGTAGCGGCACCGGTCCTCGATCGAGGTGTCGCCGCGCAGCCCCTGGATCTGGGCGAGCCCGGTGATCCCGGTCCGCATCCGGTGGCGCGCCGGGTAGCCGGGGTGGGCCTGGCTGAACTTGGCGACGAAATACGGCCGTTCGGGCCGCGGACCGACCAGGCTCATGTCGCCGCGGCAGACGTTCCACAGCTGCAGCAGCTCGTCCAGCGAGGTGCGGCGCAGGAAGTGGCAGAAGGGGCTCATGTCCTGCTCGTTCGCCACGCTCCAGCGGGTCGCCGCCTCATGGTCGCTGGCTGGCCGGTGGGTGCGCAGCTTCAGCATGGTGAACGGCCGCCCGTCCTTGCCGATCCGCTCCTGCCGGAACACCACGCCCGGCCCGTCCATGACCCGCAGCACCAGCGCGAACACCAGCAGAACCGGCCCGGCCAGCACCAGCAGCGAACCCGAGAGCACCACGTCGAGCACCCGCTTGACCACGCTCCCGGCCCGCCGTCCGCACCCCGGCCCCAGCAACCTGCGTGAGAAACCGGCCAGTTGCCCCGCCTCCTGACGGCGCCCACCGAGGCCGTACGACGGAGGGTCCGTGTCCAGCTCCCACAGCACGCAGCCGTACGAGGCCAGCCCCCGCAGCTCAGCGGCCTTCTCCACCCGGGTGGCGGCGCCCACGACGAGCACCGTCTCCACCCCGTTCTGGATCACCGCCCGGCGTGTGTCCTGCGCCGTGGTGAGCACCGGCAGCCCGCGCTCGTCGTCGGCATCGCCGAGGACGTCCGGATCGTCGGCGACGAGCCCCACCGGCCGTACTCCGCAGCCCGGTTGGCGCAGCAACGCGGCCGACACCCGCCGGGCCACCGCGAGGGGACCGACCACCAGAGCCGGACAGGGCCGCCGCCGCAGTGTCCGGCGCCGCAGCCCGTGCACCGCCTCGCGACCGGTGCAGGCGGCCAGGCAGTGCACGGCGACCGCGGTGACCAGCAGGGCCGGCGGGAGCGACCGCAGCGGGGAGAACATCACGACAGCCGCCCAGCCGACGGCGATCCGCCCGCAGACCGCGGGGAGTTCGTCGAGTACGCCGGGAACGACGGAGGTGTCGTACAGCGCGGCCCGTCGGTTCATCCCGATCACACCGAGGGCGAGCAGGACGACGACCAGCGCGTACCCGTGCGGCGCGGGCAGGACCAGAGCGGCCGACAGGGCAGCGCCGCCGTCGACGAGCCACAGGGGCGCCGGGGAGGCCTGCCGCGGACGGCGGGAGCCCCGTCCGTCGGCCGCCCGGCGCCCCGCGGTGAGGCCGCGCGGGCCGAGTACGGAGACGGCGTCCTCCGACGTCCGCTGCTGCCCGGGTGAGGCGACGGTGCTCTCCGCGGTCATGTGGTGATGCACTTCCTGCCCCCGTTCGGTCCGACGACCCGCGTGGTAGCGAGGCCGAGCAACTCGCGGTAGACGTCGGTCACCGCGTCCGCGGCGTGCCGCAGGTCGTGGGCGGCGAGCACATGCGCGCGGCCCTGTGCGCCCAGCGCCGCGCGCAGCGGCTCGTCGAGCAGCAGCGTCGTCAGCGCCCGGGCGAGCGCATGGGGGTCCTCCGGCGGCACGAGGCAGGACGGCGGATGGCCGGCCGGGAGGCTCTCGCCCGCCCCGTCCACGTCCGTGACGACGACCGGCCGGGCGCACGCCATGGCCTCCAGCGGGGCGAGCGCCATGCCCTCCCAGCGGGACGACAGCACCACGACGTCCGCGGCCCGGTACCAGCGCGCGGTGTCCGATGTCGCGCCGGCGAACTCCACCGACGCGGGCGCACCCGAGCGCAGCCGGTCCGCGTCGGGACCGTCACCGACCAGCACCAGCCGTGCCCCGGGCACCTCCCGCACCACCTCGGGCCAGGCCGCCAGGAGGACGTCCTGCCCCTTCTGACGGCACAGCCGGCCCACGCACACCACGAGCGGGCCGGCCGCGGACCGTGCGCGCTCTCCTTCCGGCCGGAACCTGCGGGTGTCGACCCCGTTGGGGACCACACGCCATGAGGCGTCGACACCGGAGCGCATCCCGGTGCGCCGCTCGGCCTCGCTCACACACAGAACGCGCGTCGCCCACCGGGCCCCGAACCGCTCCCATCCCAGCGCCAGGCGCGCGACGACTCCGTCCGCGGCCTCGAACGACCAGGCGTGCGGCTGGAAGAGGGTCGGCAGGCCGCCGCGCACCGCGAGCCGGGCCGCGAGCCCCGCCTTCGCGCTGTGCGCGTGCACCAGATCCGGCCGCACGTCACGCACCACACGTGCCAACTGCCTTACCTCGCCCGGGAGTCGGTGCCCCGGTGCGCGGGTCGCGTCCCAGCGGACCACCGTGCAGCCCAGCGCCCGAAGGGAGTCCGTGAGCATGCCGCCCTCCGGACAGGCCACGGACACCCGCAGCCCCGCGTCGATTTGCGCCGCCACCAGGTCCGTCACGACCCGCGCGACACCGGCCTCGACGGGCTGGGCGACATGCAGGATGTGCGGCGCAACGCGCATGACCGAGGCTGCCCTTTCGAAGAAAAGAGGAGAGGGGGCTGTGTTTCAACCGTTTTTGTGGACTAATGGGATGAGCAGCATCAGCCCTTATCCATACTTATCTGAGAAGCCGTCAAGTCTGTTGGAACGGTGGCGTTTTCGGAGTTGTTTCACGCATGGGACCACCCATTTGGAGCCACGGGGGTTTCCCGGGGGATCCCCTCTCGTTAGCCCAGGAGAACCGAGACCGAGTTTCCTGGAAAGGAACATGATGAAGAACCTGAAGGCTGCTGCCGTCGTCGTCGGCTCCCTCGCCATCGCCGGCGCCACCGTCCCCGGCGCCGCGGCCGTGGACATGCCGGCGACGGGCCTCGTCGACAACGGGAAGACGGTCGCCCGCAGCCTCCCCTCGGCCGCCAAGGTCCCGACGGGTTACGTGGGGAACGGTGTGAAGCGCACCGCGGACAAGGTGAAGAAGGGCGTGCGGTCGCAGGGAGTGGTGAAGACCCCCGTCTTCGGCGGCGCCCTGCCGAACCCCGTCGACGGTCAGCTGCTCGGCGGACTTCCGATCAGGTAGACAGTCGGGCAGATCATCGTCCCTTTCTGCCGCGCCGTCGCCTTCGGCTCGAAGACCAGGGCCGGCTCCGTGTCACTCGGAGCCGGCCCTTCGGCGTGTACGGGCACGTACGGGAGAGTGCGATTGCCCTTTGGTATTCCGGTTGGACCGAACGGAGTATTCAGGGTGACCTCGGGGAGAAAGATACCGTTGGACCAACTGAACGGGCGCTCTTTCCTCCTTGCCGGCGCTCCTTGACCGTGGGCCCTGTCTGCATGCTGACGCAGACAGGGCCCACGGTCTTTGCGCTCCACGCACCTCTTGTCGGTGGGGCCGCGCACATGCCGATGGCGGTCCACCGGAATCCGGCGGACCGCCATCGGGGCGAAGCACTGCTCAGAACAGGAGGCCGCCCACGTACGGGGAGTTCTGCGCCTGGTCGACCTTGGCCGTGTTGCAGGCCGCGTAGTGCGAGTTCGGAGCAGCGACGCCACCGAGAACGGCTCCGTTGGACCACGGGGCGAGGCAGCGAGCGTCGAGGAGAGCACCGTTGACGACGGCAATCCCCTGCTGGGGTTCGTTCACGACGACAGGAGACGCCGAGAAGCCGCTACCGCCCTTGACCGTGGTGGTGTCACCGTCGGCCGCGGCGGAGCCGCCAGTCGCAAGGACGATGCCCGCGGCGATGGCCGAGATGGCCGTAACCTTCTTACGCATAAGTTGAGCCTTTCCGGGCTGCGTTCGGGATTTACCTGCTCCGAATTGCTCGGAGCAGGAGTCAGAACAGCAGGCCGCCCTTGTACTGGGCGTTCTGCGACTGGTCGATCTTGGCCGTGTTGCAGGAGGCGTAGTGCGAGTTCGGGGCGACGACGCCGCCGAGGACGGCACCGTTCGACCACGGCACGGCACAGCGGAGGTCGACGACCGTGCCGTTCACGATGGCGACACCCTGCTGGGGCGCGTTCACGACGACAGGGGACGACGAGAAGCCGGTGCCGCCCTTGACGGTGGTGGTGTCAGCGTCAGCCGCGGCGGTGCCGCCGGTCGCGAGGGCGATGCCCGCCGCGAGCGCGGAGATGGCCGTAACCTTCTTACGCATGAGTTGCGCCTTTCGGGGCTGCGTTGGGGTAATTCACGTGCTGCGAATGGCTCGGAGCAGAGGTCAGAACAGGAGGCCGCCCGCGTACGGGGCGTTCTGCGCCTGGTCGACCTTCGCCGTGTTGCAGGCGGCGTAGTGCGAGTTCGGTGGGACGACGCCGCCGAGAACGGCTCCGTTGGACCACGGGGCGAGGCAGCGACCGTCGACGACGGTGCCGTTGACGACGAGAACGCCCTGCTGGGGCGCGTTCACGACGACAGGGGACGACGAGAAGCCGTCACCGCCCTTGACGGTGGTGGTCTTGCCGTTGCCGTCGTACTCACCAGCGGAGGCAAGGCCGGCGGTGCCGACGACGGTGCTGAGGGCGAGGGCCGTGATGACCGCGAACTTCTTGGGCAACTCGGTTCCTTCCTAATTCACGGTTGCGCACGCTTACGAAAAGGAAACCCGTATATGCATGCATAAGTCACGGTGGGAACATTCAAACGCGGCCAGATTCCATCGGATGGCGCAATGCGGCGTGCCCGCCGGTGCGCCCGGCTTTCGCCTGAGTTGGAATCCGTGCGGCGTTCCGGGGAATTTTAGTCCCGGCTGAATAAAACCGGCCGGAACGGACCCCGACATGCGTCCGGCCCACCGGCGGGTGAGGGCCGGTGGGCCGGACGGATGGTTCGCGGGAGCCAGTGGGTGCGGGCCCGCCGTAATGCGGAAGTGACGCCGGCGGCCCGGATCCATGCGTCCGGGCCTGCCGAGGGCCTCCGGCTGTCGAGAACCGGATCAGAGTCTCAGAATTCCGGGGCCGGCATGCGCCGGTACGGCCGACTCAAAGGGTTGCCGGGTCGTCACTTGTTGGGGAGCAGGGTGCCGAGGCCGGCGGCCGTCGGCGCGTGCAGCGGGCGGACCTGGACCTCGCCGCTTCCGGCCGGGTTCTTCACCGGAATCGTCGGCCGCTTGGCGGCGTTCGGGTCCATGCCGTCCAAGTAGACGCCGGACATGCCGCCCGACTTGTTCTTGTCGAACGCGCTGCCCTTGGCGACACCGCCGTCACGGGCCAGCCGCGTCACGACATCGGCCGCAGGCACGACCGCCGGCGTCACCTTGGTCGGGGACATGAGCCCGAGCGGACTGGTGGAAATACCCGAACCCCCGGCGGCGACCGCCGCGGCGGCGGAGCCACCCACAAGACCCGCACCGATGGCCAACGCCGCAGTGGTGAAAACTGCCTTCTTCATGATTCACCTCGCTTGAAAGTACCTCTGATCCGACGGTTGGAGAACATAGCAGTCCAAGGGTGCTGCAAAAGCGACGTGTTACTCCATACGCATGAAAGTCGCGGGAGTGAAGAATGTTATGCGCAGTCGGATTCCGGGGGATTGGCATCTGGTCGGCGAATCAATTGATCGTATGGTGCGCCCGGCTCGGTTGGGCCGCCTGCGCGACCTGAAAGATGAATTTCAGAAATGTCCGCCGGATCCATCGCCGAGCCGGTCCGTCGGGACGTCCCGCGCGGCCTACCCTCCCCGCCATGACCACCCACAGCGCCCCCTTCACGCCGACCGCGGCCCGTGGCAGATCCCTCATCTGGTCGGAGGAGTTCAACACCCCGATCGCCTGGGGCGCCAAATGGGTCGGCGACCGATCCAGCGCCTACCGCTACTGCGACCACAACCCGGACGACAACAAGCTGGACTGGCTCACCCCCCGCTGTGTGACCGTCTCCAACGGCACGGCCACCTTCACCGCCGCACCGGCCGGCCGCACCCTCGAGAACGGTCGGCAGGCCTGGCACACCGGCCTGCTCACCACCGAGTACTCCGCCGAGGGCTTCCAGGTGCGGACCGGCGACCATGTCGAGACCGGCGTCCGGCTGCCCTCCGGGACCGGAGCCTGGCCGGCGCTGTGGACCTGGAAGGACGGCGAGAACGAGGTCGACTCCTTCGAGTACCACCCGGACAACCCGCACCTGCTGGAGCTGTCCAACCACGTCAACCGCGCGTCGACCTACCACACCGACATCGAGGCGATCGGCCCGGACCGATGGGTGACCATCGGCACCAGCTACGGCGCCCACTGCGTCGAGTGGTACGTCAACGGCGAGCGGGTCTTCTCCGACGGCACCGGTGTCGGTCCGCACTGGTCGGCGTATCTGATCCTGAACCTGTCGCTGAGCGCCGGCGAGTACCACCCGGCCCCCTGCGGCCCGGCTCCGATCACCTTCGACGTCGACTACCTCCGCGTCTACCGCTGACCCCCTCGGCGCTCGTCCCTCGATCGGGCGGATGGACCCCGTGATGTCGCCCGGTCGGGTGAGCGTGCGCCGGGATGTTCCGCGGACCGTCGATAAGGTCGCGCGATGGCCCCTGACTCAAGCGCCGCCGCGCGACCGATGCGCCCCTCCGTCGGTGGCAGCCGGGCGTTCGCCCTGCTGCTGGTGTTGTGCGGGGCGGCCGGGCTGCTGGCCTCCTGGGTCATCACCCTCGACAAGTTCAAGCTGCTGGAGGACCCGGACTTCACGCCGGGCTGCAGCCTCAACCCCGTGGTGTCCTGCGGCAGCGTGATGGAGAGCGACCAGGCCGAGGCCTTCGGGTTCCCCAACCCCATGCTGGGCCTGGTGGCCTACGGCATCGTGATCTGCGTCGGCGTCAGCCTGCTGGCCGGGGCCGCCTATCCGCGCTGGTACTGGCTGACCTTCGCGGCCGGATGCCTCTTCGGTGTCGGGTTCGTCTCCTGGCTGCAGTTCGAGTCCCTGTACCGGATCAACGCCCTGTGCCTGTGGTGCTGCCTGGCCTGGCTCGGGACCATCCCGCTGTTCTGGTACGTGACGTCCTTCGTCGTGCGCCACGACTTCCTGCCCGCGCCGGGCCCGGTGAAGACCTTCTTCACGGAGTTCACCTGGGTGCTTCCGGTGCTGCACATCGGGATCGTCGGGATGCTGATCCTGACCCGCTGGTGGGACTTCTGGACCAGCTGACCATTGCACCGTATGGGCGCTTCGGTGGTGACCGCGCGGCCTCCCGCTCGGTTACTCGTACGAACAGCCGAACCGTACGAGGAGTGAGCGATGGCCGTCAGCGCAGACGGAGTGTCGGTGGGTGCGGTGCAGGGGGCGGCCGCCGCCCCGGTGCGGAGCGAGCCGGAGAGGCGAACCCGGCGGGAGGTGGCGCGGGTGCTGCTGGCCTCCGCGGCCGTGGCGCTCGCCCCGGTCGTCACCGCCTCCCGGCCCGCGCAGCCCGCGGACGGGAAGCGGGACAGCGGCACCCCCTTCGACGAGACCTACCGCGGGCGCCGCATCCAGGGCGCCCCCCTTCCCCTCCAGGGCCTCTCCGCCCTCGGAGCCGAGTGGCAGGTCACGGTGGACGGCCGGCCGCTGCACCTGATGCGTCGTGCCGACGGCACCTGGCTGAGCATGGTCGACCACTACAGCTGGTACCGGACCCCGCTGGAGGCGACGCGCGCCGCCGTCGACGAGCTCGGGCCCCTGCGGCGGTTGCATGACCTGGCCCCCGGGCCGTTCGGCGGCGGGCACCCGCACGGGGAGGCACAGCATGGTGTACGTGCGTAAGAACGTGAGCAAGCTGACGTCCAGCGAGCGGCGGCGGTTCGTCGAGGCACTGCTGGAGGTCAAACGGCGCGGTGAGTACGACGAGTTCGTACGGCTGCACATCGAGCACTTCCGTGGGGACGGCGACCGGGGTCTGCGCGCCGCCCATATGACGCCCTCCTTCCTGCCCTGGCACCGCCAGTTCGTGCTGGACATGGAGAACGCCCTGCGCAGCGTCGACGACTCGGTGACGGTGCCGTACTGGGACTGGACCCGGGACCGTTCGACCACATCGGTGCCCTGGACCGACGATCTGCTCGGCGGCAACGGGCGGCGCCTGGACCGGCAGGTGATGACCGGGCCGTTCGCCTACGCGACGGGCAACTGGACCATCAGGGAGCGCATCACCAACATCGAGTTCCTCACCCGGGACCTGGGCCGCTCCCGCCGGCCGATCGACCTGCCCACCCGGGACGATCTGAACTGGGCGCTGAAGGACCCCGTGTACGACGTCTCCCCGTGGGACTCGACGGTGACCAAGGGCTTCCGCAACAAGATGGAGGGCTGGGGCAGCCGCAACAACCCGTGGCGCAACCACAACCGCGTCCACCGCTGGGTCGGCGGCGCGATGCTCGGTGGCGCGTCCGTCAACGACCCCGTCTTCTGGCTGGTCCACGCCTTCGTCGACATGCAGTGGCAGCGCTGGCAGCGACGCCACCGCAAACACCGCTATGTCCCGGCGAAGCCGCCCGGCCGCAGGAGCGACCAGTACGGCCGCATCGTGGCCCGGAACGAGCGACTGCCACCGTGGGACGTCACCCCGGACGATCTGGAGGACATGTCCGAGATCTACCGGTACGCCTGACCGCCGACCTCAGGGCAGCCGTCGTACCGGGGAACCCGCCAGGTACGCCTGGATGTCCTCGACCGCCTGGCCGTAGTACGTCGCGTAGTTGGCCTGCGAGACATAGCCCAGGTGGGGGGTGGCGAGGAGCCGGGGGGCCGTGCGCATCGGGTGGTCGGCGGGGAGGGGCTCGGCGTCGAAGACGTCCACGCCGGCGCCCGCGATGCGGCCCTCGTGCAGGGCGGCGAGCAGGGCGTCCTGGTCGACGATCGCCGCGCGTGAGGTGTTGATCAGATACGCCGTCGGCTTGAGCAGGGCGATCTCGGCGGGGCCGAGGAGGCCGCGGGTGCGGCCGCTCAGGGCGAGGTGGATCGAGACGAAGTCGCTGTCGGCGAGCAGGTCCTCCTTGGAGGCGGCCAGGTGGACGCCGACCTCGTCGGCGTACTCCTTGGTCAGGTTCTGGCTCCAGGCGCTGACGTGCATGCCGAAGGCGAGCCCCACCTGGGCCACGCGGCTGCCGATCTTGCCCAGGCCGAGCACCCCGAGGCGACGCCCGTGCAGGTCGGCGCCGACCGTGTGCTGCCAGGCGCCGCCGGAGCGCAGGGCGTTGCTCTCCTCGACGACGCCGCGGGCGAGACCGAGCAGCAGGGCCCAGGTGAGCTCCACGGGCGGGGTCGAGGAACTCGCCGTACCGCAGACGGTGACGCCGTGCGCCTCGGCGGCGGCGTAGTCGATGACCGAGTTGCGCATGCCGGAGGCGATCAGCAGCTTCAGTCGGGGGAGCCGGGCGATCAAGGAGGCGGGGAAGGGGACCCGTTCCCGCAGGGTGACCGCGATGTCGAACTCGGCGAGGGCCGCGGCCAGGGAGTCCTCGTCGGGGAAGTGGGTGGTGAAGGGGACGACCTCCACCTCGTCCGCGAGCGGCGACCAGTCGGCGACCTCGGTCGCCACGTTCTGGAAGTCGTCGAGCACAGCACAGCGCAGCCGCATGGGGGTTCCTTTCCATGACCGGGGCACCGACAGGACCGACTCTACGGAAGGGGTGTGGCGGGCGGTGTGGAGGGTGAGGAGGGTGGCTGAGGAGGATCAGGTGCGGATTGACCCCCGGCGGGTCCGTCACCGACTGTTGACCGCGGCGCATGGCGCGTGGCGCGCGGAGCCGTCGGCCAGAGGGAGGCCCCGACCTTGTCCTTACGCATTCTCGTCACCGGAGGCAGCGGCTTCGTCGGAGGCCATGTCGCCGCGGCCGTCCGCGCGGTGCGGGCCGACACACCGGCCCGGCTCCGGCTCGTGCTGCGCGATCCGGCGAGCCTCGCACTCGGGGACGGCGACGCCCTGGCGGCCGACGTCGTACGGGCGGACCTGACCGACCCGGAGTCACTGCGCGGTGCCTGCGACGGTATCGACGTCGTCCTGCACTGCGCCTCCCACATCGGCGACGACGAACGGCTCACCGAAGCCGTCAACGACCACGGCACCCGCGCCCTGGTCGAGGAGGCGACGCGCGCGGGCGTGACCCGCGTCGTCTACGTGAGTACGGCCGCCGTCTACGGGCGAGGGCCCTTCACCGGCGCGCTCCCGGGCGGGTTGCCGCTCGCACCGGCCTCGCCGACCAGCCGGTCCCGTGCCGCGGCAGAGCGGCATGTGCTGGACGCGGGAGGGGTCGTACTGCGCCCGCACCTCGTGCTCGGGGCCGGCGACCGATGGGTGGTACCCGGGCTGGTCACCCTGATGGAGCTGCTGTCGGGAGGCCTCAAGGGCTGCACCGCCCGCCACTCCGTCGTCGACGTACGGGCGTTGGCGCGCGCGGTGCTCGCCGCCGGGCTGTCGGAGCGGGAACTGGCGGGCGTTCACCACGTCAACCACCCCGAGCCGGTGGGCGGTTCGGAACTGCTGGACACGGTGGCCGAACGGCTCGGCCTGCGCCTGCCCGGCACACCGCCGACCGTCGACGAGGCCCGGACCCGGCTCGCGGGGCAGCCCCGCGCACTGCACCACCTCGGCGTGCTCGCCGTGGACCACTGGTTCGCGGACGACGGTTTCTGGGCGGCCGTAGGTGTCGATCCCGGAGCGGGATTCGCCCGGGACCTGGCCGAACACGCCCCGTGGTACCGGCAGTTGCTGAACCGCTGAGGGGAAGGCTTCGTCCCTTCCCCGCGGGTCCTCTCCCCGTACTTCTCCCCCTTCCCGTACTTCCTCTCCATCTCCGAACACACAGGGGCTTCGTGGACATCGAACGCGCACTGACAGGCAAGACCGCCCTGGTCACCGGGGCCGGCCGCGGCATCGGCCGGGCCATCGCCACCCGGCTCGCCCGGGACGGGGCGCTGGTCGGCGTCCACTACGGACACAGCGAGGCCGCCGCCCGGGAAGTCGTCGCGGAGATACGGCAGAACGGCGGGCGCGCCTTCCCGCTCGGGGCCGAGCTCGGGGTGCCGGGCGACGCCGCCGCCGTCTTCGAGGCCTTCGACGCCGGAGTGCGGGAGGAGCGGGGCGAGGCGGCGGCGGATGGCGGGGGCGCGCTGGACATCCTGGTCAACAACGCGGGAACGAGCGGTTCGGGGCCGGTGGGGCAGGCGGTCCCCGAGGTCTTCGACCGCATGATCGCCGTCAACGCCAAGGCGCCCTTCTTCCTCGTGCAGGGCGCGCTGCCGAGGATGCGCGACGGCGGCCGCATCATCAACATCTCGTCCCTCGCCACCCGGCGGGCCTTTCCCGAGTCCCTCGCGTACGCCATGTCCAAGGGCGCGCTGGACACGATGACCCTGGCGCTGGCGAAGGAACTCGGCGGCCGCGGCATCACCGTCAACACGGTCGGGCCGGGGTTCGTCGAGACGGACATGAACGCCCGGCGCAGGACGACCCCCGAGGCGCGGGCCGCCCTGGCCGCGCGGTCCGTCTTCGACCGGATCGGCAGGCCGTCCGACGTGGCGGACGTGGTGGCGTTCCTCGCCTCCGACGACTCCCGCTGGATCACCGGTCAGTACCTCGACGTCAGCGGTGGCACCGACCTGTGACCGTCGCGGGGGTGGCGCGATGACCACGGCTCGGTGGGGGAGCCCCTGGACGGGATTCCCCCACCGAGTGTTTCCGCGGACTGGTCGTCAGGGGCCTACTGGACGAGTTCCCAGTCCTGTGAGCCGTCGGTGGTCGCGGTCTGCAGGGTCAGCTGTGCCCCCGCGGTCGCGCCGGTCAGGTACAGGCTGGTGTTCTTGGCCGCCTGCAACCTGTAGAACCCGTCGGCGGTCTTGACGAGGTTCCAGGTGCCGGTGGCGCTGTTGTCGACCCACTGGCCGATCTTCTGACCGGCCGTGGCGCTCCCGGTCCAGATCGCCGCCGCGCGGCCGCCGGACTTGTTCAGCAGGCTGACGCCACCCTTCGGTTCGGTGAGCACGTGCCAGTACTGGGTGTCCGGGTTCGCGTCCGATCCGGGCGCCTCCAGGCGGACGTCGGGGACGTCGGCGTTGCCGAGGTTGGCGTCGTTGGTCTTGTTCCCGGTGCCGATCACCTGGTCGGTCTTGCGGTTGACCAACTGGTAGTAGGCGCTAGCCGACTGGCCGAGGTCGAGGTCGGCGTAGGAGAGCACCGAGGTGCCGCCGTTGCGCAGGATGGAGATACGGCCGGTGGTCTCGACGTAGGTGAGGTTGCGGCTGTAGCCGGAGCCCAGGGTCGTCTGGTACTCCTTCCAGGTTCCGTCGCTGCGCCCGCTCTCGTTGACCCAGACGCTGCCGCTGCCGGCCGCGTTGTAGACCAGGCGTCCGCCGGGAAGCCGGATGAGGACCGGGCTGCCGCTCATCGCGAGCGGGCGGGAACCGGTGTCGACGGGGAGGGAGTTGACGCCGGTGCCGGTGGCGGAGCCCTTGAAGAACTCCAGCGGGTTGTCGGCGATCCGGTAGCGGGTGTTGGCCCGCCGCCCCAGTACTCGTAGGTGATCATCCACTTGCCGTCCGTGGTGCGGACGACGTTCGTCATGCCCGGACGTCCGTCGCCGATCTCGGTCTTGGTGCCGCCCACGTTCCCCGTCACCTACGGACCCGTCGGAACCGTCCTCGTCATCCAGTCCTGGCTGGTCGGCGTAGGTGTCGTCGTCTTCGGCGGCGCGCTGGTGGGCCGGCTGCTGTACGAGGAACTCCCACGCATGGCACACGCTCCGAAACGGCGTAAGTGAGATGCGGCCCTGCAACTGGTCATTTCGCTTGGGCCGCGAGTTCGTCATCGCTGGGCAGGAGCCCCCGGGGTGAACGGAGCCTCGGCAGGTCTCAAGTAGCCATCCACGCCAGGCAGACCGTGCTCACGTCGCACGCTATCCGCACCCCTTGGGTAGGACTACGCTGTGGGTGAGGCCCCAGTCCCCGGTATCGATGCTGTGTCCCGCTCCCGGGGAGGCCCACCGTGTTCGTCCTGCTCCTCATCCTCATCACGGTCCTGTTCGGCTTCGGCTTCCTCGATCCCATGTGGTGGGTGGCCGCGGCGGTGCTGGTCTATGCAGCCACCCGACACGGCCGCGATCGTGGCGGCGGCCGGAGCCGCAGCGGCAGTTCCGATCTCGGGGACTACCGGGACTACCAGGAGCGCCGGAATCGCCAGGAACGCTGGGACCGCCGCTACAGCCGTCAGAACCGGGCACGCTGGCGGCGCGAGGACCGCCGGGACCGCGAACACCGCAGGTGACCCGTGAAGCGCCCGGTGGACAGGGCGTCGTGGTGCTGCGCGCCGAGACACGGACTGCCCTGCAAGCCCGGTGCGGCCGGCGAACGGCAACCGGCGCGCCACTGATCACCCATCGACGGGATGACTGCCCTGTGAGGTACGGACCATGCACCACATGACCCCGCCCCGTGAAGAACGGCGGCTGTTGAGGACTGTGCCTTCCGAGGGGGACGGGGCGTTGCTGGCCGACGTCGTCGAACTGCGCGCCAGGAACGAGCAGTTGGGCCGGGCCCTGGTGAGCCATGCGGTGATCGACCAGGCACGGGGCATGGTGATGGCCCTGGCCCCGTGTTCCGGCGAGAGGGCCTGGGACTTACTGGTGGGCGTGTCGCAGCGCTGCAACATCAAGCTCCGGGACGTGGCCGCGGCCCTGGTCGCCACGACGAAGGACCGGATGCTCCCGGAACCGGTACAGCGGGAGCTTCGCCGAGCACTGAGGCGCCTCCACGCGGAGGACCGGAGATGACCGCGTGCGCGCCCAAGCGGACGGCGAGCGATCCACGCCATGACCGGAACTCAGACCGCCGTCTGATCGAGGACGGTGCAGAGCAAGCGGGCTCCGGCGATGCGTGGGTCAGGACCCCAGGCCGGTGAGGGGTTCGGAACCGTCGATGAGGGCGCGGGCCACATCGGCCAGGCGCCGGTTGTGGGAGCGGGCGTAGCCGCGCAGCGCGGTGAACGCCTGCTCCATGTCGATGTCCTGGCGTTCGGCTAGCTTCCCCTTGGCCTGTTCGATCAGTACCCGGCTGTTCAGCGCCGTCTGCAGTTGTTCGTTGAGCACCGTGCTGCGCTGAGCGGTGCGTTGTTGCAGCAGGCTGATGGTGGCGACGTCGGCCAGGGCCTGGGCGACGGGTGTGGCGGCCGGTTCGAAGGGGCCGGGGGTGGTGCGGAAGAGGTTCAGGGCGCCGACGATCTCGTCCCGCAGGCGCATGGGCAGGGCCTGGACCGCCCCGAACCCGCCGCGCTGGGCCGCGACCGCGAAGCGCGGCCAGCGGGCGGTCGCCGTGCCGAGGTCGGGGACGATCACCGGTGCGCCGGTGCGGAAGCATTCGAGGCAGGGGCCTTCGTCGTTCTGGAGCTGGAAGAGCTCCAGCAGGCGCACCTGTTCGTCGGAGGCGGCCATGACGCGGAGTTTGCCGTCCCGGTCGGCGAGCAGCACCCCGGCGGCGCTCACGTCGAGCATGCCGACGCAGCGGTCGGTCAGCAGGCGCAGGAAATCGATGAGGTCGAAGTCGGCGACCAGATTGTCGGCCAGCTCGACGAAGGTCTTGGCCAGAAGCTGTTGATCCATCGCGGACACCCTCGATTGAGACTAGTCCCTGCCCGAAGGGGCGGGAAGTACGGCACGTTCCTTGGCCGGGAACCGATGCGTCAGGTTTCCTCCTCGGCCTGGTCCGGCTCCGCGTCCCGGGAGAAGCGAAGCCGTCGGGCCACCACGTCGGCGGCCACGTCCGCGAGCCGGCGTCCCTGCGCATAGGCATGGGCGCGGAGCCGGACGAAGGCTTCTTCGATGCCGACTCCGAGCTGAGCAGTGAGCATTCCGCTGGCTTGGTCGATCTCTGCTCGGTATGCGCCAAGGTCCTCGAAGCCGCGGTCCGGCATCGGCCCGCCGGCCGGCGCGCCGGCCGACGCGCCCGCCTCGTCGATCCTCGTGTCGAGCAGGAGCAGCGTCGCGAGATCGGCGAACGCCAGTGCGTCGGCCAGTTCCTCCGTGTCCAGTACGGTCGGAATGCGGGCGTACAGATCCAGAACTCCCGGGCTGATCGCCCCCTTCTGCAGGGGGAGCGAGAACACCGCGCGGGCTCCGGCTTCCAGAGCCGCGTCGGCGAACACGGCCCAGTGCTCCTGAAGTTCAGCGGTGTCCAGATCGGGTGTCAGGACGGCCGAGCCGCGTACAAAGGCGTCCACGCAGGGCCCCTCGCCCAGCGTGAGCTGAAGCTCTTCCAGTTGCTCGCTGATGTCGTCGGTGCTGCACAGCGGATGGCTCGCCGCGGCCTTGGACATCGCCGACAGCCCGGCCCCGCCGACCGGCAGCGCGGCCACGGCCGCGGTGCATACGTCCACCACACCCACCGGGGCACCTCGTCGGACCGCCTGCTCGGCCACCAGCATCCGAATGCGGGCCGACCGGCTGTCAGACCCCACCCGGGACACCGCCTCCAGGCATCGTGAAAAGGCCCTCCAGCCTCGCCGTGGTGCGTTCCCCGAAGGGAAGTACCAGCGCGCGGAACGTGGTGGCGCCCGCCGGCCTGCGAAGCTCTCCGACATCCAGCCACCCCCAGGAGCGGAGCGCAGCGAGGGCCTGGCGATCGGCCCGGTCCACCAGGGTGGCGCCGAGCGACGCCTGATGGTCGGTCAGCAGCCGCACCTGCACACGACGGGCGAGTTCCCCGTCCTGGAGGTGTGGCCGGATCAGAATGTCGGCGAACGCGAAGACGCTGCCGGACGCTGTGAGTTGCTCGATGCTGCGCGGCAGTGCTCCGTCGAAGCCGAGCCACCAGGAGCCGTCACCGCCTACCGGGAATCCGAAGGCGCATCCCGTCAGGCTGTCCGTCTCGGCGATCACCATGGCGAATCCCGGTCGGCGCATGTCCGCGGTGAGACGGTTCAGGAAGTTCTGGCGGCTGGGACGGCGGTATGGATCACCCGGCGGCGTTGCGCGGGACTCCACATACAGAGCCACCAGATCCTCACGCAGGCCCTCCACCAGCCAACGGCTCAGCCGACGCAACCGCGCCGGAGCCACGGGGGACGGCTCGCCGTCTCCCGGCTTCCGGGACTGTCCCCGCCCGGGTACGGCCGTCATCGCACATCGCCCGAGAGAACAGGCGCAAGCGGGACAGACCGGTGCGGCGGGGTTGGACGGGGCGCGGCCGGGGTGTCGCCGAGAGGAGATGGCAGGTGGCAGGGCGGAATCCCGAGGAGCAGGAACCCGCAGCCGGCGAGGTCGAGAATCCGAGCCAGTGTCGTCGGCGGATGGTGCAGTCGCAGGGTCCCCCCGGCCACGGTGGTCTGCTGCGCGGCGTGGAGGAATACGTTGAGTCCGCTGCAGTCGCAGAAGATGACGGGGGTGAGGTCGACGTCGATGGTGCGGATACCGTCCCGCAGGCACCGCTCCAGGGACTCGCGCACCAACGGCACGGATTCGAGGTCGATCTCACCGGACAGGGTGATCTGCGCCTGTTTCCTTTGGTCATGGCGGTGGACGGTGAGCTGTGAGAGGGGCATGACGCCTCGGTTCGGAGGACCATCCGGCAGCGGCACCGTGAGCCGGAGTTCCGGCACCCCGGGCGCGCTCCCGGCAGGGCGTACTTTCGGCGGAGGCAGAGCAACGGCAGGTCCGACAGCCTGCGCAGCAGGACAGAGGACCCACGTGGTTCCCTCCAGGGAAGCGCCGGGTCACGGACGAAGAATCCGCACCCCGCAGCCATCTGTGTTCAGCAACAGCATGCCGCCGGGGTCTGGGACGTCTACAGCAGCGTAGTCCTCGCATCGTGTGACGGACGGTCCGAAGCAGCCCAATCCCAGGATATGGACGGCGCAAAACACGCGGTGGCTCCCATGACGGAGCCGGTCGCTGGGTGTCGGCTCACTCCAGGAGCACGAGGTGGTCGGCGGCGCCACCTCGCCATTCGATCAGGAAGAGGGTCGCGTCGTCGGTGGTGCGACCGCCCCGTTCCTGCTTCAGGGCGTGGGAGAGTGCGCGCACCACCGCTCGCACTCCCTTCTCTGTGTGTTCGATGCGGTTGACCCAGTGGATGAGTTGTTCTTCGCCGAACTGTTCTTCGCCGGCTTCGTGCTCCTCGATCAGGCCGTCGGTGAAGCACAGCACCCGGTCGCCGCGTTGGAGCATCTGCCCGCTGATCCGGGGCTCCTCACCGCCGAAGCCGACGGGCAAGGTGGTCGGACCTCCCAGTTGCCGGACGACCTTGTGGTCACGGATCAGCAGCGGTGCGGGGTGGCCCGCGTTGACCCACTGCAGGTGGCCCGTCACGATGTTCAGACGCATCATCTGGGCGGTGACGAAGTGGTCGGGCCCGAACTGCTCGGCGATGGCCCGGTCCATGAACGCGTAGATCTCGGACAGGCCGATGTCGGCACGTCTGGCGTGCCGGTAGGCCCCGACGGCGACGGTCGCCATCGTGGCGGAGTCCAGGCCGTGGCCCATCGCATCGAGCATGGCCACGTGCAGGATGTCCTCGTTGAGGGCGTAGTCGAAGCTGTCGCCGGCGACGTCGTAGGCGGGCTCCAGAATTCCGGCCACCGCGACCTGCGGGACGGCCATCGCCAGCGGCGGCAGCAGGGACCACTGGATCTCCGCGGCCACGCTCATCGGTTCGCGGCGCCGCGCGCGGAAGAACTGATCGGTGTAGCTGTGCTTGGTGACCAGCATGTCGGCGACCAGGCCGGCGAGCCTGCGCAGCAGCCGCCGGTCGTCGTCATCGACGGTGTCCAGGGTGAGGGCCATCACGCCCACCTGGTCGCTGCCGTCCAGCAACGGCAGATACATCCGGACGCCGTCGGACTGCGGCACCTCGACAGTGGTCGCGTCCAGAAAGGCTGTGCCGGCGGGAGAGTCACCGATCGGCTCGGGCTCGCCGACCATGAGGCGCCGACCCGGCAACGGCACCAACACCAACTGGCCGTAGTCCTGCAGCAGGATCGAGACGTCGCGGCCACCGACCCTGGCCACCTCTTCCGCGATCAGCGGGGCGATCAGCTGCGGCGGCATCTCGTGCGCCCGGTCCAGCAGCACCCCCAGCAGCCGCTCACCGAACCCCTCCGACCGGTCCAGCACGCCCTTGTCTGGTCGGTGCTCACCTTCCGCCATAACCGCACTCCCGCACCGGCGTCGTCGGAGCTTCGGCCGCCGTGTCCATACTCACCTCGTGCCGCCAGTCCAGCGCCCGCACCGACACGCGCGGTCCGTCCCGCGGTCACTGCGGATGCGCTCGACCCGCTCACGTGATCTGCACACACGGGCTCCTGACACGACCGCGATCAACCCGCACAGCGTGACGCGGCGGGCCACGCCGAACAGCCCATTACGCCAGAGGCGGCATGTCACACACGATCGGAACAGATGGCTCCGGGTCCCGCTGTGCACCGCACCTCTCCCGGAGCCCTCACGGGAGCAGAAGACCGGAGCCGCTGTCCGCGAGGAACCGTTGGGTCCGCGAGGAGCCGTTATGTCTGCGGGGACGGGTGGTGCAGCCGCAGGGAGGCGTGGCTCTCGGTGGCGTGCCGCGACGCGTCGAGGAAGACGCTCAGGCCGCTGCTGTCGCAGAGGCCGACGGTGGTCGGATCCACGTCGACGGTGGTGATGCCCTCAAGCAGGCACCGCTCCAGAGCGGTCGCGTACCTGAGGCGCGGTGGCCGGGTCGATCTCGCCGGTCAGGGTGATCAGTGCTCGCCCGCCCCGGTCGTGCCGGTAGACATTCAGCTGCGGAAGAGTCATGACGCCTCGGGTCACGGGACCCGGCGGCTCTTCGCACAGTCGTTGGCCCGTGACGGAAACCGCCTGGTCACCTGTGGTGAGTGGTACGGCTGCGGCGGCGGCGCGGTGGGAACCGGCCGCGGCCCCCGTCGCGGTGGTCCCGTCGTTCGCCGGTGGTCGGCGACTCGGACCGGTCCGGTCCCACCGGGGGCTGCGGGGTACCGCGGCCGCGGCGGCCGGGCAGGGCGGCGCTGTACTGGTGCCCGGCGATTCGGTCGGCGTGCTGGATGTTGAGCCGGTGGATCACGTATGCGCCCGCTGCGATGAGAACGATGAAGGCAGCGGCTGTCAGGAAGGCGTTCATGGCGGCCACCTCACATACCGATGCTCAGGCGGCTGGCCCGACTGAGCGGACCGGGCTGTTCCGGAACCGCCGCGGACACCGCGGAGGCGCCGCCCTCGTAGTCCCATGCCTCGTCCGGGTCCAGTGGCCCGTCGGTCGCGGAGACGCCGTGCCGGGCCTCGTCCGCGGCGATGAGCGCACTCGCGGTCAGCGGCGGGCCGTCGTAGTCGGACGCGGCGGCCATCAGCCGGGCCGCCGACTCCGCCCCGGTCTCGGGCGGGATGACCAGCAGGTCCCAGCGCCCGGTGCCGTAGGAGAGCAGCAGCAGCTTGTGCGGGTCGATCTCCGGGGTGAACCAGCCGACCTTGACGATATGGCCGTCGACGGGAACCTTGCGGGGAATGACCGGCCAGTGCTCCGGGTTGACGGCGATGCGGGTGATGCGGCCCCACAAGGGGTCCAACACGTCGGTCAGTGCGGGCAGTTCGCTCAGCAGATCCCGGGAGCGGGGCCACCAGGCACCGTCCAGGAGTCCACGGGAGGTGCCGTCGGTCTTCAGGGCGAGGCGCGCGGCCGGGGCTGCGACGGGCTCGGGGTGCGGCAGGGGTGGAAGCAAGGTCGCCGACATGATGCGGACCCGTCTCCGGGCCGCCTCTGCGGCGGCCCGGGTTTCATCGTTCTCCGAGGACGACCCGGCGTGGAAGCCGGTGTGCGAAATGCCCTCGGTAATGTCCACACTACTCCGCGCTCCCCTGCGGCGCGGAGTAGCGGCGCCCTAGATGTGGAGCAGTCGCTGGGTGATCTCTCGGTACTGCCTCAGCGCGAGCCGGAGCCCGTCGGACCGCGCCTCCGGGTCGTGGTCCTGCCAGCCGGCGCGAAGGAGACGCCGTCGTTCCGCGAGGGCGTTCACGAGCTGGGTGACGGCTTCGTCATAGGCGCTCTCGGCCTCTTCCAGCGCCTCGCGCGGGGTGTCGGCGAAGGTGTTCAGGGCGTGCCGGAGGCGTTGGACGATCTTGTCCTGTTCGTCCGGCGGGAGCAGTGGTTCCGGGCCTGGGGTACGGCGCTCGGCGGGGCCCCGGGTCTGGCCCGCGGGCTGTTGGGCGCGTGTCTGGTCGTACATCACCGGGGGCCGCTTCCGGGGCCACGCCTGAAGGCACCCTTGGCCTTCTCCGCGGCCTGCTTCAGGCTTCCGGAGACCCGGTCGGTCCTGCCTCGGCGTTGCAGTCGCCTGTTGCCGGTGACCCGGCCGAGCTCTTCCGTGATCCTGCCCTTCATCGTCCGCGCCTGGTTCTTGATGGTCCGTGAAACGGTCATGGCCGGCCTCGCTGTTGTCGGGTAGTCGGTTCCCGCGGGGTCTGGGCGAGGCGGGAAGGCGGAATGCCTCGCCGTGTGTTCCGGGGTGGCATGGCCCTGCACCGTCCTGCCAGTCAACGTCCGGCCACGGTTCGTGTCAACGCGGTGCCACGCGATCCGGCCCGCCTCGTCCCGGAGCGCGCGGGAGTACGGTGGACGAAGCGAGGACTCGTCGCATGCCGGCGTCCGAACCGGCTCCGCCCTCGCGACTTCCCTCACATGGGCAGCCCGTGACCCCGGCCGCGCCATCCGCATCCAGGCCGAGGAGCCACGTATGCCACTCAGTCCCACCGCGCCCCCGACGGTCACACCGTCGGACCCCGCCCCGCCGCCCCAGGGCTACGACGGGACGTCCCCCTTCCCGCCCGACGGCCCGGCGCCCGCGCGCAGCGGCAGTGACCGGCTGTACGTCACAGTGACCGCGGTGATCGTCGTCCTGCCGTTCGTGGCGCTCGGTCTCGCCGGCTGGCTGCTGTGGGGGAGTCTCATCCACCCCGCCGACATCGTGATCGCCCTCGTCCTCTACATGATCACAGGTCTCGGCGTCACCGTCGGCTTCCACCGCGGCCTCACCCACGGCGGCTACCGGGCCGTCCGTCCCGTGCGGATCGCGCTCGCGGTGGCCGGCTCGATGAGTTTCCAGGGCGACGTCATCGGCTGGGTCGCCACCCACCGCCGCCACCACGCCTTCACCGACCGGCCGGGGGACCCGCACTCCCCGTACCGCTACGGCACGCATCTGCGCGGCCAGTTGCGCGGTCTGCTGCACGCGCACATCGGCTGGCTGTTCCGCAACGACCGTACGTCGCCCGAGCGTTACGCCCCCGACCTCCTCGCCGACCGTGACATCCGTGCCGTCGCCCGCGCCTTCCCGGCGCTGTGCGTCCTCACGCTCGCCCTGCCGTTCGCGGCGGGCTGGGCCATCGGCGGCACGTGGGTGTACGGGGTGACCGCCCTGCTGTGGGCGGGACTCGTCCGCATCGCCCTGCTCCATCACGTCACCTGGAGCGTGAACTCCCTCTGCCACCTGATCGGTGAGCGCCCGTTCCGCACCCGGCGCCACGACCGGGCCACCAACCTGTGGCCCCTCGCCCTGCTCTCCTTCGGCGAGAGCTGGCACAACCTCCACCATGCCGACCCCACCAGCGCCCGCCACGGCGTCGACCGCGGCCAGCTCGACCCGTCGGCCGCCGTCATCCGCCTCCTCGAACGCCTCGGCTGGGTGCACGACGTGCGCTGGCCGACGGCGGAGCGGGTCGCGGCCCGCCGCGCCTGACGTCAACCACTCAGTCTCCTACGGCAGTTGGCAGGAGCCTCATGATCACCGCACTGCAGCCCCCGCCTCCCTCCCGCCCCGTCCTCCGGCTGCGTCTCGCATCCCGCAGCGGCATGCCCCGGCCCATCGACGGAGCGTGGTGGCCCCGTTCGTACGACCTGCTCGCCGAACTCCCCCGGCTGCTCGCTGGATTGCCGCGCGCGTGGGGCCGCATCACCAGCGTCACCGTCAACGGGGCGACATGGTCCGCGGTGCCCGGCCGGATGCTCGTCTCCGACCAAGTCGTACGACTGCGCAGGACCGTGGCGGCATCCGCCCCGCACACGATCGTCCTGCTCGCCCCCGGCCGGGGGCGCTGGGATCTGCTGGTCGTGCCTCCGGATACGACCGAGGAAGCCGCGGAACCGCTCATGGCGGCCGCGGCAGGTGGCCACGACTGATCCGGCCGACGACGGACTGCCGCGGTGGTCGAATCATCAGGGCACCGACGGCCAGGTTCGGCGACGACGACCGTCACATCCCCACCATCAGCCGGCCGGGCCGACCGGGCCGGCCGGGCCGACTGATGGTGGCCTCGCACGACGAGGAAGTTTCGCCGCCCTGTTCCTCCGCCACGAGGGCGGTCGTGGTCGTCGGCGGGCCGGTGTCCGCGCTCGCGGCGGCCATCAGCCGGGCGGCCGAGGGGGCTCCCGTCTCCGGGGGGATCACCAGGAGGTCCCAGCGGCCCGCGGTGTAAGACAGCAGCAGGATCTTGTGCGGATCCTGCTCCGACGTGAACCAACCACCTCCACCACATGGCCGTTGACGAGGATCTTGCGTGGGAGTGTCGGCCAGTAGCGCGGGTTGACGGCGATATGGGTGATCCGTCCCCACAGTGGATCCAGTACGTCCGCCAGAGCGGAGAGTTCGTGTGTCAGGTCACGTGACCGAGGCCACCAAGCGCCGTCCAACTCCACGTGCCCTGCTGAAGGACCCGCGGATTTCAGCGCGAGGCGCGCGGTCGGGGTCCTGAAGGGAACGGCCCGTAGCGGCGGAGGAGAGGTGGTCGCGGACATCGCGCGAACCCGTCTCTGGACCTCTGCGCGAGCGCAGCTGCCCGGTGTCGTTGCTCACTGGGAACGACACCGGCATCGGAGCCGGTGTGCGAAATGCTCCCGATGCATTCACGCTACTCCCCGAAGAGGCCGAACGGACCGCTCCTGGACATCGGCTCACTACCGTCGGCGGTCGTCCTCCGAGGAGCGGCTGGTCCCACCGCCGCCGGTTGCGTGCTCGCGGGTGTGGAACGCGGGTGTGGAAGAGGTCGCCGAGTTCCCCTCACCGTCGGCGAACCGTCCGGCGAAACCCAGCGCCATCCCGGTGAACAGGCCAACCGCGGCCATACCCATCGCGCGCTCCTCGCTCGCTCGGGCTCCGGCAGCGATTACTCGAGCCGCCGCTCTGGTTGTTCATTGTCTTCGTCCTCGTCCTCGTCCTCGTCGAGCACATGCACATCGCCGACCGCAATGTTGACCTCGACGACTTCCAGACCGGTCATCCGCTCGACGGCAGCGATCACGTTCTCTCTGACGTCGCCCGCGACCTCGACGATGGAGACGCCGTACTCGACGACGATCTCCAGGTCGACCGCGGTCTGTACCCCGCCGACCTCGACCTTCACGCCACTGGTGACGGACTTCCCGCCGGCACCGGGCACACGTTCACGCATGGCCCCCATGCCCCGGGCGAACCCACCACCCATCGCATGGACGCCCGGCACATCCCGGGCCGCCAGCCCGACGATCTTCGCC
Organism: Streptomyces sp. V4I8; assembly: GCF_041261225.1. Taxonomy (GTDB): domain Bacteria; phylum Actinomycetota; class Actinomycetes; order Streptomycetales; family Streptomycetaceae; genus Streptomyces. The sequence continues at coordinate 3,812,195 of NZ_JBGCCN010000001.1, read as the reverse complement.
ACCACACCGTCGGCGATTGTTGTACGGCCGCGCGACCCCGGATCGCTTCCGTGCGGCACCCCCGCACTCTTCCCGCCGCGCTCGCCCGATGATCCCGCGCGAGGGGTCTCGGGCTGGTTCGGCAGTCCGGTATCCGTCATCTTCGGTCACCACTTTCCGACGCCACAGGCAGCCTGTAGTGCCCCTTCCCCTTCCTCTTCCCTCTTCCTTCACGCTAACGGCGAGTGCCCGACCTCGCTCAGGCAAGTGGCATGGAGCGATGTCGGGCTTTGCGCAACGAAACGGCGGTGATATCCCGCGCAGAAGGGCAGGTCGGTTCAACCACGACGCGGTTGCGTCACTCGCGGAGATCGACCGAGGGGATCACACCTGGGATCACACCTTCCCCCGTTGGCATGGGCCGGTGACGCAACGGCCCCGGCGTATACACACCGGGGCCGCCCTTCCGGGTCGTTGCACGTGAGAGTGCGCGGACCCACTCACCAGGATATGCCCGGGACGTCATTTCAGTCATATCGCCCATATGGGAGGACGCATCCGTCGGGGTCGATCGTGAACTCGGCGGTGGGGGTTGGGCTGATGGGCGTCCAGGATGGCGGCGGTGCAGGTGATCAAGGCCGGGCCGAGGCGGACGTCGTAACTGTTGGGGTCGACCTGGTCTGCGGCGAAGGGGGTGATCCGCAGTGGGCCGTCCTGGGCGGCCGCGGTGATCTCGGGACCTGTGCGGATCATTGCGTCTCGGCCAAGGCGCACACCGGGCGAGGCCCGCCCCGGTTTTCGGGAAGGACACCCGCCGAGGGCCGGACGAAACCGTCTCCAGCCGGACACCCGCCGACCTTCGTCAGGGGTTCATCCCCATCCGCGAAGCCGCTCCGCCGAGCCCGCTAAGCAGCCTCTGACCAGCAAAAACGCCCTCCCGGAGGAGGGCGGAGACTGCGCGCCCCCGGCAGGACTCGAACCTGCGGCCAAGCGCTTAGAAGGCGCCTGCTCTATCCACTGAGCTACGGGGGCCGGTTGTGGTGGCCGCGTTCGTGGTGCCCGGGCGGGGCTGATCCGTGACGTGGCCGGAGACAAGGATAGGGCTCCCACATCCGTGTCCCAATTGCTTCGCCTCCGTGGCTCGATGTGGAGGTTCGGTGAAGCGGTCCTGATAATCGCAGGCAGGTACGAATCGTGCACCGCTTTTGGCCTCTCGCGCCCCGGGTGTTGTGCACTCGTTATGCCTGGACTGTGCCTGTGTCCCAGTCGTCCCTTCCATCCCTTGTGTCCCGTCGGCGCGCAGACATGCTCATATGCTTCAGAATTCCCCTAAAATTGGGCATTCTTCGCATGTGGTGACCTTGGACGTACGGCCTCAGCTGCTCGACGCACTTTCCGCCCTGCGCGACCGTGTCGCCGCCGCACGCTTCCCGCTGCCCCTGGCGGGGGCGCCACGCGCGCGTGCCAACCGCGACGAACTGCTCGCGCAGCTCGACGACTATTTGGTGCCCCGCTTGAAGGAGCCTGAAGCGCCCTTGCTGGCCGTGGTGGGAGGATCCACCGGCGCCGGCAAGTCGACGCTCGTCAACTCCCTCGTGGGCCGGCGCGTGACCGAGGCAGGCGTGCTGCGGCCGACGACGCGAAACCCTGTGCTGGTCTGCCATCCCGAGGACCATCACTGGTTCAGCGGGATGCGCGTACTGCCCGACCTCAAGCGCGTGTGGGTGCCCGAACAAGATCCGGCGGACGAACCGATGCTGTCCGCCGAGGACTCCGCACGCGTGCTGCGGGTCGAGACCGCCGACACACTGCCGTGCGGCCTCGCCCTTCTCGACGCGCCCGACATCGACTCCCTGATCGCCGACAACCGTGTACTCGCGGCCGAACTGATCTGCGCGGCCGACATCTGGGTGATGGTGACCACGGCCGCGCGGTACGCCGACGCCGTCCCCTGGCACCTGCTGCGCACCGCCAAGGAGTACGACGCCACCCTGGTGACCGTGCTGGACCGGGTGCCCCACCAGGTCGTGTCCGAGGTGTCCCGGCAGTACGGGGCGCTCCTGACCAAGGCCGGCCTCGGCGACGTACCCCGCTTCACCGTGCCCGAGCTGCCCGAGTCGGCCTGGGGCGGCGGGCTGCTGCCGGCCACGGCGGTGGCGCCGCTGCGCACCTGGCTCAGTCAGCAGGCCCAGGACCCGGGGGCACGGGAGCAGGCCGTCGCCCGTACGGCCCACGGCCTGCTCGACTCCCTCAAGGTCCGCATGCCCGAGCTTGCCAACGCCGCCGCCGCCCAGTACGCGGCGGCGCTGCGGCTCACCGCCGCCGTGGACAGCGCGTACGACAGTGAGTACGCGCGCGTGCGCAGCCGCCTGCAGGCCGGCGCCGTACTCGCCGGTGACGCGCTGAAACGCTGGCGCGCCTTCCCCCTCGACAGCACCGCCGGTGAGCTGCTCGACTCGCTGGTGGAGAGCCTGAGCACCCTCCTGCTGTGCGCCGTCACCGCCGCCGACGAGCGCGTCGACGACGCCTGGCGGCGCGAACCGGCCGCCGAGGCGCCCGAACTGACGGGCCGTGACCCACGGCCCGCAAGTGTGGAACACCGTATCGGCGTGGCCGTACGGCGCTGGCGCCGGGAGCTGGAGGAGTACGCCGAGGACGAGGTGAGCGTCCTCGACCGCAGCGTCGCCCCGGATTCCGAGGTCGTCACCGCGCTCGTCGCCACCGCGCTGCTGGGCGGACGCCGGGCGCGGTCCGCGGGGGAGGGGCTCGCCGAGCGGATCGGGGCGCACGGGGCGCTGCGGCTGCGCGACCGGGCCGGGCGGCTGCTCAACGAGCACCTGGACCGGGTCATGCACAACGAACGCGAGCGCCGGCTCGCCCCGCTCGACGCCCTGGAGGTCCATCCGGAACCCCAGGCCGAACTCATCGCCGCGCTGTCCGTACTGCAGAAGGAGAGGTGACCGGTGACTGCCGTCACTGACCAGGACCACACCGAACACGCCGATCAGCAGAAGGACGGCGCCACCGAGGACGACGAGCGTGAGCCCCACGTCCCGGCGAGCGCGGCCCCTGCGGAGGGCGCTTCCGAGATCGGCTTCGCCGCTGCCGGTGACCGCGCGGAGGAAGAGCTCGACGAGGGCGAGGATTCCGCGGCTGCCGAGGAGTCGGAGATGCGCAAGCTCTGGAGGAAGCTGGCGAAGCAGGAGTGCCGGGCGGGCGACGACCACGCGCGCGTGGAGGACGCGGAGGAGGACACCGACCCGCGCGCGCGTGTGCAGGCCCCCGACACCGGCGGCCGTGCGAGTGACGACACGCCGGTGCGGGTGGCTGTCCCGGAGCCCGGCGGCCGTAGGAACGGTGACACGCCCGCGCGTGGGTTCGCCGCCGATTCCGGCAGCCGTAAGGACAACGACGCAGGCAACGACGCAGGCAACGACGCAGGCAAGGACGCGGGCAAGGACGGGGACTCGCCCGCGCGTGAGGGTGCCCGCGACTCCCGGGCCCGTAAGGCGGCGGGTGGGACCGGTGGGGCCCGTACTCCCCGGCGTACGGAATCCCCCTCCCGGACGGACCCCCCCGCCGGTACGGGCTCTTCCACCGGTGCGGACGCCTCAGCCGGTACGGAATCCGCATCCCCCTGGGACGACGGGCTGATCGCACGGAGGGTGAATGAGACCGCTGCTCCGGAGCAACCCGCCATCGTGGAGCCGCGCGCTTCAGGGGCGCAGGTCGTGACGCCGCTCGCCTACGACGGCGCGCTGCGGTCCCGGCTCGACGCGTTGCGTGAACTGGTCGGGCTCTCGCGCACCCGGCTCGACAACAGGACCCTCTCCGAGGCGGGCCGGGTGCTGGACGAGGCTGCGGCGCGGCGCAGGCTGTCCGGGCAGCACACCGTCGTCGCCATCGCGGGCGCCACGGGCAGCGGCAAGTCGCAGCTGTTCAACGCGCTCGCCGGAGTGACCATCTCGGAGACGGGCGTACGGCGGCCGACGACCGCCTCGCCCCTCGCCTGCAGCTGGAGCGACGGCGCGGTGGGCCTCATCGACCGGCTGGGCATCCCACCACGGCTGCGGCGGCGGCCCGCGCAGAACGCCGCCGCGGACGGGCAGTTGCGCGGGCTCGTCCTGGTCGACCTGCCCGACCACGACTCGGCGGCCGTGCAGCACCGCGAGCAGGTCGACCGCGTCCTGGCGCTCGTCGACGCGGTCATCTGGGTCGTCGACCCCGAGAAGTACGCCGACGCCGTGCTGCACGAGCGCTATCTGCGGCCCATGGCGGGGCATGCGGAGATCATGTTCGTCGTCCTCAACCAGATCGACCGGCTGCCCGGGGAGGCCACCGACCAGGTCCTCGACGACCTGCGGCGGCTGCTCGACGAGGACGGCATCGCGCTGGGCGAGCACGGCGAACCGGGCGCCATCGTGCTCGCGCTGTCAGCACTCACCGGGGACGGCGTCGGCGATCTGCGCGAGGCGCTCGGCCAGTTCGTGGCGGAGCGGGGTGCGGCGGCGCGCCGGATCTCGGCCGACGTGGACGCCGCCGGGTGGAAGCTGCGGCCGGTGTACGCGGCGCGGCGGCGGACCGGGCTCAGCGAGGAGGCACGGGACGAGTTCTCCGCCCGGCTCGCGGACGCGATCGGCGCCACCGCCGCGGGCGAGGCCGCCGAGCGGGCCTGGCTGCGCAACGCCAACCGCGCGTGCGGGACGCCCTGGCTGCGGCTGTGGCGCTGGTACCAGGACCGGGGCGAGCCCCCGACGGGACGCCTGTCCCTGCGGGCCCAGACGGACGAGGAGGCCACCGCGCGGCAGCGCGTCGAACAGGCCGTGCGGACGGTCGCCGACGAGGCGTCGGCCGGGCTGCCCACGCCCTGGGCACAGGCGGTGCGCGAGGCGGCCGTCCGGGGAGCCCAGGGGCTGCCCGAGGCGCTGGACGAGCTGGGCGCCCGGGCCGGACTGCCGCCCGGGCGACCGCCGCGACCGAGCTGGTGGCCGGCGGCCGTCCTGGTACAGGCGTCCATGACGATCCTTCAGGTCCTCGGCGGACTCTGGCTGGTGGGGCAGATCGTCGGTGTCATGGCGCCCAACCTGGGCGTGCCGGTGCTGCTGATGGTGGCCGGCATCGTCGGCGGTCCGCTGGTCGAGTGGGGCTGCCGGATGGCGGCACGGGGGCCGGCCCGGCGGTACGGCCTGGACGCGGAACGACGGTTGCGGGAGGCGGCGGCCGGGTGCGGGCGGGCCCGGGTGCTGGATCCGGTGGCGGCGGAGCTGCTGCGATACCGGGAGGTCAGGGAGCAGTACGGGCGGGTGATGGGGGTGGGGTCCTCGGCTCGGTGACCTGCGACCTGGGAGGTGACCTGACCGGGGGCGACCTGAGACCAGGGGATGACCTGGCCCGGAAGGTGACCTGACCGGGAAGGTGACCTGACCTGGGAGGTGACCTGACCTGGGAGGTGACCTGACCGGGTGACCGTGGGTCACCCGTCCGAGTGGCGGAGATATCCACAGGCGAGCGGTGATCCACAGGGCTCAGCGGGCTCGGCCCGGCGGAGGCAGTCTGGCTTCGCGGCGATCGCGACGGACGCGGTCGATCGCGGTGACGGCGGCGCACCAGGACGTACCGAGGGTGCGCGGCCGTCATGTCGGACGCAGCCGTACGGGACGGGCCCGTACGCGTATCCGCCCGGCGGGAGCAGCCGGGTGAGGGAGGGATTCGAGATGAACGAGACGATCATCTGCGCGGTGGGCAACGTGGCGACGCAGCCGGTGTACCGGGAGCTGGCGACGGGACCGTCCGCGCGCTTCCGGCTGGCGGTGACCGCGCGCTACCTCGACCGCGGGAAGAACGAGTGGACCGACGGGCACACCAACTTCTTCACGGTGTGGGCCAATCGGCAGCTGGCAACCAATGCCGCCGGGTCGCTGAACGTGGGCGATCCCGTCGTGGTGCAGGGCAGGCTGAAGGTCCGCTCGGACGTGCGCGAGGGGCAGAACTGGACCTCGGCCGACATCGACGCGACGGCGATCGGCCACGATCTCGCGCGCGGCACCTCGGCCTTCCGGCGCACCCCCCGGCCGGAGGTGGGGGCCGCTGCCGCGCCGGCGCAGCCCGAGCCCGACTGGGAGACACCACCCGCCGAGGCGGACGCCCAACAGGCCCAGGAACCAGTGTCGGTGACGTGACGTCAGTCACTCCATGGGGCTGACCGAACTGCGGCTTATCGGCGAATGCGTTCCGAACGACCCCGGTGGATTTGTCGATAAGCCCTGCTCACAAGGGATCTTGGCGATAACGATTCCGAGTCGGATCGGCCCTCCGACGGGATCACAGGGAAGCGTGGTGCGTCGCGTACCTAGGATGCCGGACGTAGCTCTCGGGGCTTCTGATTCTGCTGGTGGGACCCTGCCCCCCACGTCAACGGGTCCTGCTCGAAGGGGAATTCTGTGTTTGCTGCGTTCTCTGCGCTGACGGCGCACGGGCGAGGGGCGACGGCCCGTGTCGCCGCCGCGACCCTGGTGTCCGGGCTCGTCGCCGCCTCGGTGATGGCCGGCGCCGGCCCCGCCGCGGCCGACGAGGCAGCGTGGAGCCAGGGCGGGGCGACGGCCACCATAGGCGGCCTGAAGACCTACGGTGCCGCGGTCGTCCACGCCGACTCCGGCGACCAGGAGATCTCGGCAGGCCTGTTCGAGATGTCCGTTGACGGCGGCGGCATGCTGCAGACGTACTGCGTCGACATCCACAACCCCACGCAGCGCGACGCCAAGTACCACGAGACGCCCTGGAGCGGCACCTCGCTGGGGGCCAACAACGACGCGGGCAAGATCCGCTGGATCCTGCAGAACTCCTATCCGCAGGTGAACGACCTCGCCGCGCTCGCCGGCAAGGCGGGCGTCAAGGGCGGCCTCACCGAGCAGGACGCGGCGGCCGGCACCCAGGTGGCCATCTGGCGCTACTCGGACGGGGTGGACGTAAACGCCGTCGACCCGCAGGCCGAGCGGCTCGCGGACTATCTGGAGAAGAACGCGCGGAGCGTGGCGGAGCCCCAGGCGTCGCTCACGCTCGACCCGCCTGCCGTCTCCGGCCACCCCGGTGAGCGGCTCGGTCCGGTGACGGTTCACACCAACGCGGGCAGTGCCACGGTGACGCCGCCGGCGGACGCCGCCACCAGCGGGGTGCGGATCGTGGACAAGGACGGCGTGGCCGTCACGTCCGCCGCCGACGGCAGCCAGGTGTTCTTCGAGGTGCCCGAGGACGCGGCGGCCGGCCAGGCGGAGCTGACCGTGCAGGCCTCGACGACCGTGCCGGTGGGACGCGCCTTCGCCGCCGAGAGCCGCAGCCAGACGCAGATCCTGGCCGGCTCCAGCGAGTCGACCGTCTCGGCGACGGCGACCGCGACCTGGGCCAAGTCCGGTGCGATACCCGCGCTGTCGGCGGCGGAGAACTGCGCCAAGGGCGGCGTCGACATCACCGCGGCCAACGAGGGCACCGAGCCGTTCACCTTCGAGCTGCTCGGGGTCGAGTACAGCGTCCCGGCGGGCAAGTCGCGGACGGTGACGGTCCCGCTGCAGGAGGACCAGGCCTACGACTTCACCATCGAAGGACCGGGCGGGTTCGCGAAGCGGTTCACCGGCGTGCTGGACTGCAAGACGCAGGTGAGTGAGGCCGACGAGGCGGGCGACGCCACCCAGACCCTCAGCGAGCCGAGCCCCGCCACGGTCGGCGTGGCGTCCGACGACACCAACCTCGCCGCGACCGGTGGCTCCGCCATGACCCCCCTGATCGCGGGCATCGCCATCGGCCTGGTCGTGATCGGTGGCGCGGCGCTGGTCGTCGTACGGAAGAAGCAGCTGCCGACGCAGGACTGAGTCCGAGGCAGAGCCAGACGCGAGCCACACCGGACAATCGCCAGACCAGGGGCCTGATCCACACACGCGGATCAGGCCCCTGTCGGTGGACCGTGTGTCACGGTCCTTTCTCCACCGGCGACCTCACAGCATCACGGCATCACGCTGCACGGCGTGAGACGTGGCGAGAAGCCCCGTTCCAGAGCGCGACCTACCAGGCGCTGTTGTCGCAGCCCATGGTCGAGCCGATGTGCGTGGCCTGCGCACCCGTGTCGCCCTCGCCGTTGAGCGCGTTGCCCAGCGCACCGTTGAGGATGCCGACCTGGCCGAGGACGTCGAGGTTCAGGTCGTGCGACTTGCAGTTGGAGCTCTGCAGAACGCTGACCTTGTCCCCGCCCTTGCCGCCGTGACCATCGGCCGTGGCCGTCCCGGCGCCCAGCAGTCCGACGGTGCCGATGGCCACGGCCACGACGGCAGCCTTACGAAGCTTGTGCATGTCATCTCCGAAGGAGTGAGGTGGGTGCGATCCGTGAGAGATCGACTTCGTACAGTTATGGGAGGTTAATGTTAAGAATTCCCATATGTCCTGATGGCGCGCCGAAAATCGTGAACGTGTCGCGCGAGCGCGCGGGAGGGTTGGGTGCGTGGCTGCGATGCCGACTGTGAAACCCCAGGTCAGTGACCCTCCCCCAAACGGGTTTCCCCCCGGGGGTGGCGATCCGGCAAGATGGGGTGTATCTGCCCACTGCCTGATTTCAAGCTGCCGGACGGTTTCTCTTGGCTGAGTACATCTACAACCATGCGCAAGACGCGCAAGGCAATCGGCGACAAGGTCATCCTTGACGACGTCTCGCTGAACTTCCTGCCCGGCGCGAAGATCGGTGTGGTCGGCCCGAACGGTGCCGGTAAGTCGACCATCCTGAAGATCATGGCGGGACTGGAGCAGCCGTCGAACGGCGATGCCTTCCTGTCGCCGGGGTACACCGTCGGCATCCTGCTGCAGGAGCCGCCGCTGAGCGAGGACAAGACCGTCCTGGAGAACGTCCAGGAGGGTGTCGCCGAGGTCAAGGGCAAGCTCGACCGGTTCAACGAGATCGCCGAGCTGATGGCGACCGACTACTCCGACGCGCTGCTCGACGAGATGGGCAAGCTCCAGGAGGAGCTCGACCACGCCAACGCATGGGATCTTGACGCTCAGCTCGAGCAGGCCATGGACGCGCTCGGGTGCCCGCCCGGCGACTGGGCCGTCACCAACCTCTCCGGTGGTGAGAAGCGGCGTGTGGCGCTGTGCAAGCTGCTGCTGGAGGCCCCTGACCTGCTGCTTCTCGACGAGCCCACCAACCACCTCGACGCCGAGTCGGTGAACTGGCTGGAGCAGCACCTCGCCAAGTACGAGGGCACCATCGTGGCCGTGACCCACGACCGGTACTTCCTCGACAACGTCGCCGGCTGGATCTGCGAGGTCGACCGCGGCCGGCTGCACGGCTACGAGGGCAACTACTCCAAGTACCTGGAGACCAAGCAGACCCGTCTCAAGGTCGAGGGGCAGAAGGACGCCAAGCGCGCCAAGCGGCTCAAGGAAGAGCTGGAGTGGGTGCGGTCGAACGCTAAGGGGCGTCAGGCCAAGTCCAAGGCGCGTCTGGCTCGCTACGAGGAGATGGCCGCCGAGGCCGACAAGATGCGGAAGCTGGACTTCGAGGAGATCCAGATCCCGCCGGGCCCGCGCCTCGGCAACATCGTCGTCGAGGTCTCCAACCTCACCAAGGGCTTCGGCGACAAGGTCCTCATCGACGACCTCAGCTTCACGCTGCCGCGCAACGGCATCGTGGGCGTCATCGGCCCCAACGGCGCCGGCAAGACCACCCTCTTCAAGATGATCCAGGGTCTGGAGACCCCGGACTCCGGCGACATCAAGGTCGGCGAGACCGTCAAGATCTCGTACGTCGACCAGAGCCGCGCGAACATCGACCCGAAGAAGACCCTCTGGGCCGTGGTCAGCGACGAGCTCGACTACATCAATGTCGGTCAGGTCGAGATGCCCTCGCGGGCCTATGTCTCCGCCTTCGGGTTCAAGGGCCCCGACCAGCAGAAGCCGGCCGGTGTCCTCTCCGGTGGTGAGCGCAACCGTCTCAACCTGGCGCTCACCCTCAAGCAGGGCGGCAACCTGCTGCTCCTCGACGAGCCGACGAACGACCTCGACGTCGAGACGCTGGGCTCCCTGGAGAACGCGCTGCTCGAGTTCCCGGGCGCGGCCGTGGTCGTCTCCCACGACCGGTGGTTCCTCGACCGCGTCGCCACCCACATCCTCGCCTACGAGGGCGAGTCCAAGTGGTTCTGGTTCGAGGGCAACTTCGAGTCGTACGAGAAGAACAAGGTCGAGCGGCTCGGCCCGGACGCCGCCCGTCCGCACCGCGCCACCTACAAGAAGCTGACCCGGGGCTGATCGATCTTGCGGCACATCTACCGCTGCCCGCTGCGCTGGGCGGACATGGACGCGTACGGCCACGTCAACAACGTGGTCTTCCTCCGCTACCTGGAGGAAGCCCGTATCGACTTCCTGTTCCGTCCCGAGAAGGACTTCAAGCAGGGGTCCGTGGTGGCGCGCCACGAGATCGACTACAAGCGGCAGCTCGTCCACCGGCACCACCCGGTGGACATCGAGCTGTGGGTCAGTGAGATCAGGGCCGCGTCCTTCACCATCACCTACGAGGTGAAGGACGACGACCTGGTCTATGTCCGGGCCTCGACGGTGGTCGTGCCGTTCGACTTCAAGGCGGAACGGCCGCGCCGTATCACCGCGGAGGAGAAGGAGTTCCTCCAGGAGTACATGGATGACGCGGCCGACGAGGAGGAGGCCGTCGCCGCATGACGGTGCTCCATCTCGCCGACCAGGGGGAGGCGGCGGATCTCGCGGCCTTCCTCTCCCGGCTGCTCCACTACGACCGCGGTGCCGCGGTGCGCCTCCAGGCGGCCGGCACCGCGCTCGCCGTGTTCGGGCGCCCGCCGTCCTTCGAGGTGCTGGCGATCCGTGCGGTGCGGCTGGCGAAGCCGTACGAGAACGGGCTCGACGTCATGCTGGACGTGACCGTCTCCGCGGGTGAACTCCTGGAGTCCGTCGACGAGTCGGCGGGCACCGCCGCGGTCCCGGCCGCGGTCACCGGACCGCCGTGGGCGGGCGTGCTCCCGCCGCGCGGCGGCTGGCGGCGCGAGAGCGGGCTGCCGGCGCCGGCCGAGCTGGGCGCGATGGTCGGTGCGGCGGTCGCGGAATTCCGGTCCCGTACACAGGAGCTGGCGCCCGAGCTGCGTACCCGGGCCGAACTCGACCGGATCGGGCGCGAGATCTGGTCCCGGACGGTCGGCGACACCCGGCTTCCGGTGCGGGCCGTGCACGCCGCCCAGTCACTGGGCTTCCTTCGCCTACGAGGCGACACGCACGCCACCCCGGACACGCACGCCACCCCCGGCACGCGCACCACCCCAGACCCGAACATCACCCCCGACGAGGCGGCCCTCGGCCTCTTCGCGTCGGGCGCGTGGCTCAGGCTGCGTACGCCGTACGGCTCGATCGCCGTCCGCAGGGCGGGCCTCGGGGCGTTGGACGTCAGCGTCCGCTGACCCTCCGGAGCGCGCGGTGGGTCAGCCCGCCGTGTTCACCATCGACGCCGCCGCGTACGTCAGGTAGCTCCACAGCGTCCGCTCGTGCTCCTCGGAGAGGCCGAGCTCGTCGACGGCGTCCCGCATGTGCTTCAGCCAGGCGTCGTGGGCCGCGCGGTCCACGGCGAACGGGGCGTGGCGCATCCGCAGGCGGGGGTGGCCGCGGTTCTCGCTGTACGTCGTCGGGCCGCCCCAGTACTGGATCAGGAACAGGGTGAGGCGCTCCTCGGCCGGGCCCAGGTCCTCCTCGGGATACATGGGCTTGAGGATCGGGTCCTCGGCGACACCCTCGTAGAAACGGTGGACGAGGCGGCGGAAGGTCTCCTCCCCGCCGACCTGCTCGTAGAAGGTCTGCTCCTGAAGCGTGCCGCGCCGAATCTCATTCACCCGTCCATGGTCTCAGACGCGACGACGGAGGACTCCAGGCTTAGGACCAGCGTCCGGATCGGACGAGCGGGCCGTGGCGTGCTCGCCTCGCGCCGCCTCCCGCAGGACAGTGGACGTATGAGCGCGCACGCTCTCGACCCCGACCTGGAGGACCTCGCCGCCTCGGCGCGGGCCGCGCTGGTGCGTGAGATCGACCTGGGCGGCGCCTGGGCCGACGACCCCGTGTGGCGGGACGCCTTCGCCGCCGTGCCCCGGCATCTGTTCGTGCCGTACTACTACGTGGGCGTCGCCGGCGGCTACGAGCGGCGCTGGGGCCAGAGCCCCGACCCGGCCGCGCGGGAGCGCTGGGTGCGCGGCGCGTACGCGGACACCCCGCTGGCGACCCGGCTGCGCGACGGTGAGCTGCTCTCCTCCAGCAGCCAGCCGTCCCTGATGGCGATGATGCTGGTCGCGCTGGAGGTGGCGGACGGCAGCAGGGTGCTGGAGATCGGCGCCGGCACGGGCTACAACGCCGCCCTGCTCGCGCACCGGCTCGGCGACGACGACCTCGTCACCACCGTCGACCTGGAGCCGGAGATCACCGAGTCGGCCCGGCAGCACCTGGCGGCGGCCGGATACCACCCCGTCGTCGTCACGGGCGACGGCGCACGCGGTGTGCCCGAGCGCGCCCCCTTCGACCGTGTCATCGCCACCTGCGCCCTGCCGTCGATCCCGCGCGCCTGGCTCGCCCAGTGCCGCCCCGGCGCCCGCGTCCTGACGCCGCTCGCCACCGGTCTGGTCGCCCTCGCCGTACGGGACGCCGAGCACGCCGAAGGGCGCTTCCTGCACACGCCCGCCTACTTCGTGCCGCTGCGCGGCGGGACCAGGTCCGAACCGGAGCCCGTGCAGGTGGGCGGACTGCCGCGCCGGGCCAGGGAGCACGAGCTGTTCCGCTTCCTGCTGGCCCTCACTCGCGGCAGCCTCGATCCACAGGAGGCCTACGCGCTGTGGGAGCGCGAGGGGCAGCCGCAGCGGGAGCGGTACGGCATCACGGTGAGCGGCGAGCACGAGTGGGCCTGGCTGGACGACCCCGAGGGGCCGTACGCGTGGCCGCTGCCCGGCTGAAACGCCGGGAGGGGGCGGTCGTACGGCACTTTCTCGCCGTACGACCGCCCCCTCCCGGTATCGAGAGAGGCGAGGATCTAGCCGCGCCGGATGGTGATCGTCGTCCAGGCGCCGACGTGCACCCGGTCGCCGTCCTGCAGCGGCACCGGCACGAACGGCTGGATCGGGTCCTCGGAGCCGTTCACCGTGGTGCCGTTCGTCGAGTTCTGGTCGACGACCGCCCAGGTGCCGTCGGGCTGCTGGACCAGGACCGCGTGCTGGTGCGAGACGCCCGGGTCCTCCGGCGGCACCGACAGGTCGATGTCGGGGGTGTCGCCGGTGGAGTGGCGGCGACGGCCGATGGTGACCTGGTTGCCGGTGAGCGTGCGCTGCTGCTCGGGCGAGTACGCGGGCAGGTTGAGGCCCGCGGCCTCGGGGCCGGAGCGCTGCATCATCGCCATGAAGTACTCGCGGTCCGGCCCGATGGTCGCCAGCCAGGTCAGCGGCTGTTGCTGCTGCGGGAAGGCGGGGGCGGGCGGCGGCGGGGCCTGGGTGGCGCCGGGCTGCGGGTAGCCGTAACCGCCCTGAGCGGGGCCGCCGGGAGCACCGGGACCGCCCGAGGCGCCGGGACCGGACGACGGCGGCGAGATCACCCAGTCGTCGTCACCGCCGCCGAAGGACGGGCCGCCCTGCTGCGGACGGTTCGTCTCCTGCGGGAAGGCGGGCGGGGCCGGCGGACCGGCCGGAGCGCCCTGCATGAACCCCTGCGGAAGGCCGCCGGTCGCACCGGGGCCGCCGGGGGGCGTGGGGCCGGGGGGCGGCGGAGCCTGCCGCGACGGGTCGCCGCCGAAGCCGCCGGGGCCGTTGCCTCCAGGGCCACCGGGACCACCAGGGCCGCCGGGGCCACCGTGACCGCCAGGGTTGGGGTTGCCCGGAGCGCCGGGGCCGGGGCCGAAGCCGCCCGGTCCCCCGGGGCCGCCGGGGTGGGGGTTGCCCGGGCCGGGGCCGAAGCCGCCCGGGCCGCCAGGCCCACCGGGGCCGCCCGGCCCCTGAGGCTCGCCGCCGAACGGCGGGATCGGCTCGGCCGGGCGGTTCACCTGGGACGGGCGCGAGCTCTGGTAGTCGTACGAGTCACCGCCGCCGTACGACGGACCGGGACCCGGCGGCTGCTGGAACGGGCCGCCAGGGCCAGGGCCAGGGCCGGGCGCCGGCTGGCGCGGGGCGGCGGGGGTGTACGAGGTCGCCGTGTTGGTCAGGAAGTTCCACCGGCACTCCTCGCAGAACGGCGCACCGCCCTCACGCGGCGTACGGCACTGCGGGCAGAGCTCCGGCTCCCGACCGGCGGACGTGGGCGGCGGGCCGCCCGGCTGACCGGCGTTCGGGCCACCGAACGGGCCACCGGGGCCCGGACCCGGGCCACCGGGCGGTGGGAAGCCGTAGCCGCCACCGGGCGGGGGCGGTGGGGGAGGGGGCGGAGGAACGGCACCGGCCATGCGGTGACCGCAGACCTCGCACCAGTCGTCGGAACCCGACTGGTGTCCGTTCGGGCAGGTCGGCATGTCGGCGCTTCCCCCTCTCCTTTCCGGTCGCTTCGACCGGATTTCTCCAACCCCAAGGGGTCAGGCTCGCTGCTTTTCAGGGTCCTGCTAGGGCACTACTGAGGCACTACTCGGTCACTTCTTTACACGAACAGTCTTTGTCGACCGTGTCTCGAGAGTCATCTCGTCGGCCTCCGCGACCTTCGCCTTCAGTCGCACAGTACCCGCCGCGGCATCGACCACGTCCACCACCTTCGCAAGGAGTTTCGCCGTATCCGCGTTTCCGGAGGCGCTGGCCAGCTGAACCGCCCGGCCCAGTTTGGCCGTTGCTCCATCCATATCGCCTGACTTGCGAAGATCGAGGCCTTGTTGGATGGCCTGTGCCAGTTCGGCCTGGCCGGTGTAATGGGCGACCTGGGGGTTGATCGAGGTCGAGGCGACCATGTCGTCGGTCCATACGGCCCGTACGAGACCCTGGGCGCCGAGGTTCTGGGCGGTGCCGTCGGACTGCGGGATGACCAGGGAGACCCGGGCGGCGAGCATCTCCTGGCCGAGGTTCGCGGCGGGAACCTCGACGCAGACGTGGTAGTCACGGGACTCATCTCCCCAGGAGCCCGTGGGGTAGTCCCCGGCGCGCGGGCCGGCTTCGGTGCGGCGGTCGGTCAGCTCCTCGACCGTGGGCGCGACCTGTTTGACGAACTTGATGGTGGTGCCCACCGGTGTCCACACCCGCAGGGCGACGTCCGCGACCTCCTTGCCCATCGCCGTCTCCATCATCTGTGTGAAGTCGGCGGCGAGAGCGGCCGGGTCGGCGACGATGTCGGCGCTGCCGAGCAGGGCGGAGGCGATTCCTGTGACTTCTTTCACTTCCCAGTCGGTGCCCACGCCGCGGGCGTCACAGGTGAAGCGTCCGGCACAGGAGTCGAGCGCGGCCCTCAGGTCCTCCGGCGACTCGTGCTCGTTGCGGCCGTCGGTGAGCAGGATGCCGTGCCGGATCGCGACGTCGTCCGAGGACAGCAGCCGGTCCGCGAGGCGCAGCCAGGTGCCGATGGCCGTGCCGCCGCCCGCGCTGAGCCGGCGCAGCGCCTGTTTGGCCTGGTCGCGGGTGGTGGCGTCGGCCACGGCCAGGCGGCCGCCGCCCGGATAGACCTCCTTGGCCACATGTGTGCCGCCGACCACCGCGAAGCGCACGCCGTCGCGCAGGGTGTCGATCGCGGCGGCCGTGGCGTCGCGGGCGTTGCGCATCTTGGTCGGCGGGTAGTCCATCGAGCCCGAGCAGTCGACCATGATCGCCACGGACGCGGACGGGCCCTGGCCCGGCGAGTAGTGGTGGGGCGCGGCGACCGCGCTGCCGACCGTGCCGCCGCCGGTCGCGGTCACCGTGACGATCGCGTTGACCTCACGACCGTCCTCCGGCAGGTACTCGTTCTGGTACACGTCCACCGAGAACTGCGGCACGTTCGATTTCGAGAAATTGGCCATGCGTTCTCAAATCCCCCTAAAGCACCCCGTGATGGGGCAATGGCTGTCGACGGACCGGTCCCCTCCGGTCCGCTGAGGCCGTCCCCGCGGTGCGGCCTCAGGCCGATCCTGCCCCCATCGGCGGTGCCGGGAACGGCAGGACGGCCACTGTTACGTTGTCGTGGCCGCCGCCGTCGAGCGCGTGACCGACGAGGACCTGCGCGCTGTGCAGGGGGCGCGCGGCGGCGTCGAGGGGCACGACCTCGGCCATTTCGTCGGCGGCCTCCGCGTAGTTCCACAGCCCGTCCGTGCACACCACCACCACACCCGGACGGTCCGGCTTGAAGGAAGCGGTGTGCGGCTCCAGTTCGTAGGCGTCCGCGCCGAGCCAGCCCGTGATGGCGTGCGCGCGCTCGTCGGCGTACGCCTCGGCCTCGTTCATCAGTCCCGCGGCGACCATCTGCGCCGCCCAGGAGTCGTCCTCGGTGAGCCGGGCCGGGGGAGAACTCCGGTCCACCGGGACCCAGTAGGCGCGGCTGTCGCCGACCCAGCCGACGACCAGCAGGCCCGCGGTGACCACGGCGCCGACGAAGGTGCAGGCCGGCGCGTTCTGGTGCGGGCCCTGCTCGCGGGCCGTGGCCGGCTCGCCCGCCAGCGCGTTGACCGCGTTCGAGGCGGCGATGATCGCGTCGTGCATGGCCTGCTGGGGGTGCGCGCCGCGCGGCAGGGCGGCCAGCAGCGACTCGCTCGCGGCCCGGGAGGCGGCCATCGAGGCGTCGTCGGGGCGGGTCGCCGAGGACACGCCGTCGCAGACGATCGCCAGCACCGCGGGCCGGCCGTCGGGCAGCGTGCTGCTGCCGACGGCGAACGCGTCCTCGTTGCGGTGGTGGCGCAGCCCGCGGTCGCTGACGGCGGCGACCGGACCGGCGTCCAGCTCCATGTGGTCACGCTCGCGCGGCTGGGCGTGCCCGCAGTTCTCGCAGTACCCGTCGTGGTCGACGCGGCCCGCCCGGCACGCCACGCACACCTTGGTGCCCTCGGGCGGGGTCGGCGGGGCGGGGGCCACGCGCGGGTCGGGCGCCTGCAGGGTGAACTCGTCGGGCAGGGCGTACTCGTCCGGCTGCGGCGGACGGTCGAAGCGGACGCCGGAGGCCGGGGAGTCCGGGGAGCCGGTCGGAGCGGGGGGCGGCTGAGGTCCGGGCACCCCGGCGGGACCGGTCGCCGCAGGTGGGATCGGCGCGGCGGCCGGCGGTGACTGCGGGGGCGGCGGGGTGCCCGGGGGCAGGTCGTGACCGCCGGAGTCGGTGCCCTGGAGATCCGTCGGCCGATGAACGGCCGGGGTGCCGGAGCCGTCGGGCGCGGGGGCGACCGGCCAGCCCATGCCGGGCACACCAGGGGGCGGCGGTGAGCCGTTCATGGCGATGGTCGGGTTGTCGTCCGGCCGTACGGGCACGGCGGACAGGTCGTATCCGCACGCACCGCAGAAACGGTCACCCGACTCGAGCGGCCATTCGCAGCTCGGGCAGGCGGACAGCTGGGGCATCTGCGACATCAACTACACCCACGTCCGGGGGCGGTAACGGTTGGCACGTTCCACCAGGTCGATCCTCTCCTCGCCGCCCCGCGCGAGCCGGGCCAGCGTGCGGTACGAGCGCTCCAGACCGAAGCGCAGTCCCCGCTCGTCCAGGCCGCTGCCGAGCAGCGTCCGTCCTCCGGCGGCGGAAGGGGCGGAACCCTGGCCACCGGAGAGTATCCAGTCCAGCGCGCAGCCGAGGACCTCCGCCGACAACTGCTCCCGGCGCGCCGGGTCCAGACCGTACGCGTCCAGCGCCTCGACCTGGCCCGCGGCGGCGGTCAGGTCGTCCAGGAACGGTACGTCAGCGGCGGCCGCCGTGCGTTGACGCAGCCGGGCGCGGACGGCCGCCACGCGGGCGGCCGTGTAGTGAATGGAGCTTTCCGGCACCGACTCCAGGGTCCGTACGGTGCTGCCGCGGTCGCCGGTCGCGAGCTGCACGCGGGCGAGTCCGAAGGCGGTGCTCACATAGCTGGGGTCGGTGGACCACACGAGCCGGTAGTACTCGGCGGCGTTGTCCAACTGGCCCAGCACCTCCGCGCACAGGCCGAGGGCCAGCTTGGGGGCGGGTTCACCGGGGAAGGCGTCGTAGATCGCGTCGAAGGCGAGCGCGGCGCCCTCGTGGTCGCCGGTGACGAGCGCGGCCACACCGCGGTACCAGACGACCCGCCAGTCGTCGGGCCGCTCGTCCTCCAGCTTCAGCAGCGCCTCGTGCGCGGTGCCGGTGTCGCCGTTCTCCAGCCAGGCCCGCACCTGCCGCAGCCGTGTCTCGGTGGACGGCGCCGGAGCGGCGGCGAGGGCGCCGAGCAGCTCGGCGGGCGCGGTGGTCATCAGACCGGCGAGGAAACCGGCGTTGGGGTCGGAGGGGTCGACGTGCGGCACCGGGAGGGCGAGGGCGGCGGCGGGGGCGTTGACGACCTTGACGATGCCGGGGAGGCCCACGGCGCCGGGGTCGGCGGCGGTGGGGGCGACACCGGCGGAGACGGCGGGCGGGCCGCCGGCCGACGAAAGGGCCGGGTTCTTCCCGGTGCGCACGACCCGCGCGCCCAACCGCGACACCTCCCCGTCCAGCTTCGGGAACAACTCCGTGTCCGTGACCCGCACTTCGGGGCCGAACAGCGTCGAGAGCGCCGGCCTCGCGCGCCCCGTCTGCAGGGAGACGACCTCGCGCAGGACGCCCGTCAGCTGCTCCGTCATCTCCTGGGCGGAGGCGAAGCGGCGGGCCGGGTCGGGGTCGGTGGCGCGGACCAGGAGGCGGTAGAAGGACTCGTACTGGCGGAAGACCTCGATGTTGTCCGGGTCGGGGAGGGAATCGACGTAGACGTTCGTGTAGCCCTGGAAGTCGAAGGTCAGGACGGCCAGCGTGCGGGCGACCGTGTAGAGGTCCGACGCCACCGACGGTCCGACGTCGGCGACCTCCGGCGCCTGGTAGCCCACCGTGCCGTAGATGGCCGACTCCTCGTCGTCCATCCTGCGCACCGCGCCCATGTCGATCAGCTTGAGCTGGTCCTCGGTCTGGATGGCGTTGTCGACCTTGAAGTCGCAGTAGAGGAGGTTCCGGCTGTGCAGGTGGCCGAGGGCCTCCAGCGCCTCGATGCCGTACGCGCACGCCTGCTCCACGGGGAGCGGGTCGCGCCTGCCGCCGGGTGTGCGGCGGCCGTTGGCGATCTCCTTGAGCGACTTGCCGCCGACGTACTCCATGACGATGTAGCCGTCGAGGGAGCCCGTGCGCTGGTCGAGGTGCTCGACGAAGTTGTAGATCCGCACGATGTTGGCGTGCTCGATCTCCGCGAGGAAGCGCCGCTCGGAGATCGCCGCCGCCATCGCGTCCTGGTCACCCGTGTCGAGCAGGCCCTTGAGCACCACCCAGCGGTCCGAGACCGCGCGGTCCACGGCCAGATAGACCCAGCCGAGGCCGCCGTGCGCCAGACAGCCCACGACCTCGTACTGGCCGTGCACGATGTCGCCGGTCTTCAGCTTCGGGACGAAGGAGTACGGGTGGCCGCACTTGGTGCAGAAGCCCTCCGTACGGCCCGGGCGCTCCCCGCGCGCACGGCCGACCGGTCCGCCGCAGTCCGAGCGGGAGCAGAACCGCTTGCGCTCGGGCACCTCCGGATTCTCCAGCACCATCGCGCGCGGGTCGGGGCGCGGCACGTCCGGGACCTGGACCAGGCCGACACCGAGCCGGCCACGGCCGCTGGAGCCGGATGTCGAGCCGGAGCTGCGCACCGACACCGAGCGGCCCGTGGAACGGCCCGACAGCGCGCGTGACAGCCGTCCCGACACCGAGCGCCGGGACTTCGATGACTGGGACGACGTACGGGAACTGCCGCGGCTGGTGGAGCGGGAACTGGCACTGCCCGACCCGCGTGAGCCCTTGCCGCCGCCCGTGACCCCGGTCGGCGGCGAGCCGACCATGCCGGTCGCCGAGACGACCGGGGCGAGGCCGCAGGTGTCGCAGTACAGCTCGCCGCCACCCATGTCCTCGTACGACCCGCCGCAGTCCGGACGCTGGCAGCTCTGCTGTGCCTGACTCATGACGACGACTCCCCCCTGTCCCTCATGCTCCCGGCCCCCCACGGTCCTCGGGCCCGCGCGGCCCCGGCACGCGCGGTCCGCCGAGCAGTTCGGCGGCCGCCTGCTGGTAGCGCAGGACCGCCTGTTCGGCGACGCGCAGGTCGCACGGCGCGCTCCACAGCATCCGCCGGGCCGCGTCGTACCGCTCGATGAGGAACGGGTCCTCCGCCAGGCCGTGCCGGGCCACCTTCGCCTTGTACGCGTCGAGGCGGCCGCGCAGCTCGGCGCGGACCGCCAGGGGCGCGGTGACCGCGGTCAACGACTCGCGGGCGCGCAGCAGTTCGTCCTCCGCCTTCTGCTCCAGGGACTCCAGGAGCGGGGACAGGCGGTGCCACTGGGCGTGTCTGCGGTACTCCGCGGCCGTCGCCAGCTGCTCCTGCAGCACGGTCGGCGGGCCGCTGACGACGGGCACCTCCGTGGCGGCGATCTTCGCCAGTACCTCGCCGCGCGCGGTGCGGGCCTCGGCGAGCGTACGATCCGCTCGGGACAGCACGTCCCGCAGCTTGACCAGACGCTGCTCGGAGTCCTGACGCACCGTCAACACGGCGTCGATCTCCCGGCGTACGTCCTCCAGGGCCCGTGCCTCACGGTCGTAGACCGTGGTGTCCGGCCTGCCGCCGCCCGGCGCCGAACTCCCCTGCGTGGGAACCCAGTACGCCAGCGGGTCGGACACCACCTGGGCGCGCAGGTTGGTGAGCGTGCGCGTGATGCGCTCCAGGTCGTCGCCCGCCGGGTGCTCGCCGGGGCGTACGCCGACGGAGTGCGCGAGCCGGCGGGTGCGCTGGAGTTCCGCGGCCAGTAAATCGATACGGGCGGGCAGCGCCGACCAGACCGCGTCGGCGGCGACGACCATGTCCAGCGATGTCGCGTACAGCTCGTTCATCCGGTCGACCAGGGTGACGAGTGTGAACTGCTCGCTGAGCTTGCCCGAACCGCCGTGCAGGGTCGGTGCGTTGGCGGTCGCGGTCAGGGTCGCGGTCGCCGAGCCCGCCACGGTCACCGACTCGCCGCGCAGCAGCTCCGTCAGCTCCACCAGGTCCTCGCGGCTGGACCAGCGACGGCGGGAGCGGATCTCGCGGGCCGAGCGCAACGCGTCCGTATACGCGTCGAAGTACGCCCACAGCAGCGTGATCGACGCCTCCGCGGTCGTCCAGCGCTCCTTGGTGATGCCCGTGAGCTCGGCGCCTTCGAGGAGTCTGCGGCCCGCGTGGTCCTGCAGGGCGAGGAGCGAGGTCTCGATCGCCTCGTGCTCCTGGCCGAGCCGCGCCAGCGCACGGTCCACCTCGTCCCGGTCCATCACCGGCCCGGCGGGGTCCGTGACGCCCATCGATCACCTCTCGCTGAGTCGTGTTCCGTGAGTTCTTCTGGTGCGGTCGTGCCGTCAGTCGTCCGTCAGTTGATGGTCGGTCACTTGTACCTGGCCTCGGGAGGGGTCGCCGAAGCCGACTCCTTGTCGCCCTGGTCCATGGTCGGGTGCAGCCACTTCTCGTACGACGCCCTCCAGCCGCCGTCCTCGATGTAGTTCTCCAGGGTCCGGTTGACCTGGCGTACCAGATCGTCGGAGCCCCGCTTCATCGCCACGCCGTAGTACTCGTCCGTGAACAGACCGCCCTTGAGTTCCACCGCCGGGTCCTGCGCGGCCTGGCTGGCCGCGAGGGCGCCGTCCGTCACGACCGCGTCGACCTCGCCGAGCTGCAACTTCACCAGGCAGTCGAGCTGGTTGGGGACGGTGGTCCTGATGTCGGTGGAGTCGGGAAGGTCGCCGCTCTTCCTGCCCTCTTCCAGGTTGTCGTACGCGGTGGATCCCTGCGCCGAGCACACCTTCTTGTCGGCCAGGGTCTTGTCGTAGCCCGTGATCGTCGAGGTCTTGGGGGCCAGGACCTGCTGGCCGGTGACGAAGTACGGGGCGGAGAAGGCGACTTCCTCGATGCGGCTGCAGTTGATCGTCATGGTGCGGACCACCATGTCGACCTCGCCCTTCTGGATCGCCTCGATACGGCGGCTCGTCGGGATGGCCTTGAACTGCACCGCGTCGCGGTCGCCGAGTATGTCCTCCGCGATGCGGTGGACCAGGTCGATGTCGAATCCCTCCAGCTCACCGGAGGGGTTGTTCGGGTCGAGGTAGCCCCAGCGGTAGCTGTTGGTGTCGACGCCGACGATCAGGCGGCGGTCCTTGCGGGCCTTGATGGCGTCCACGGTCGGGGTGTCGCCGCCGCCGGACGGGGAGAGGCTCTGGTCCTGGGGGTTCTCGCAGTCCTCCGCCTTCGCCTGGGTGACCCGGGCGACGCCCTGGCCCGCGGTGGCCGCGGCGGCGTCGTGGCTCGGCGGCTGGGTGAGGGGCAGCAGCAGCGCGAAGGTCACGGCCAGGGCGCAGAGGGCGGCCATGGCGCCTACGCCGCCCCAGCCGCGCAGGCCTGCGCGTAGGCGGCGCCAGGGGGTGGTGGGGGGGCGGGAGTGGTGCGCGTTGGCGCTTGCGGGCGGTGTGCTGACTGTGGTCGGTGTGCCGACTGTGGTCGGTGTGCTGACGCTGGTCGCCGTGCCGCGTGCGTGCGTTGTCTCGCGTGCGTTCATCCGCTTGCCCCCTCTCACCGGTACTCCGACAGCCTGCGGCCGATGCCGAGGACCGCGCCGGCCGCGCCCAGGACCGCGAGGACCGCGGCGCCGGTCGGGAGGCCGGACAGCGAGTCACGGCCGTCGTTCGCGGCCTGCTTGAACTCGTTCTGCTCGTGCGTGAGCGCCGTCGCCAGGGCCTTGTCCACATTGTCGAAGCACACGCTCGTCGGCTCCTTCGCGGCGCCGATCACGCGGTCGCGGGCCGCCTGGTAGTTGCCGGAGTTGTTGTCGTCGCGGGCGATGCCGTGGCGGTCCTTCCAGACCTTCATGAAGCCGTTCGCGTCCTCGACGGGCTTCTTGCCCGCCGAGTCGTCCGCGAGGTCCGCGGCCCGGTCCAGAGCCTTGCCCAGCTGGTCGATCTGCTGGTCGTAACCCCATTCGTACGCGTCCACGACCTTGTCGTCGGCGAGTGTCCTCGTGTCCGCGCCGCGGCGGACCAGGGTCAGGTTCTCGTCGCTGCGGGCGGTGAGCGAGGCGATGCGGGCCTGGTGCAGCACGTCCAGGGAGCGGACGCCGTGGTCGTAGGAGTCGTTCAGGCCGGCGCGGGCGACGGTGTGGGAGACGGTGAGCCAGAGCAGGACCACCACGGAGGCGGCGGTTGCGGTGACCAGGCCGTGGTTCAGGACCCTGTTGGTGCGCTGGTAGTTGCGGCGTTGGGCCCAGGCCAGGGCCGCCAGGGCGACGATGCCGAGGGCTGCGGCCGCCCAGGGGAAGGACTTCGCGTCCGCGTAGTCGTCGCGGAGGCGCTGGTTCTCCGTCTGGTAGAGCTTTTCCGCCTTGGGCAGCATGTTCTGCTGCATCATCTCGTTGGCCGCTCGGAGGTAGGCGCCGCCGACGGGGTAGCCCTGGCGGTTGTTGGCCCTGGCCGTTTCGACCAGGCCCTTGTACTCCGGCAGCAGCCTGCTCAGTTCGGCGATCGTGTTCGCCGAGGTGGAGCCCGGTTCGGAGTTGGCGGCGGCCTTGACGAGTTTGGCCGCGGCCGTGCGGATGTCCTTCTCGTAGCCCTCGCGCATGGCCGGCTTCTCCTGGAGGCCGGCCAAGTAGCCGCTGGCGGCGGCGGTGTTGGCGTCGGCGAGGGAGCGGTAGATGTCGGCCGCGTCGGAGCTGAGGGGCTGGCTGCGGTTGACTACGTCGTCCGCGGCGTTGGCTCTGTCGGTCATCTGCCAGGCCGTGATGGCGCCGAACGCGACGACGAGGGCGGCGAGGAGGGCGCCGATGATGCGTAGGCGGCCGGGTTCGGTGGTGGCGGCTGCGCGGAGTTGGTCGAAGCCCTCGGCGAAGGCGGTGCGGCGGGGTTCCGTGGGGGCCGGGAGGCTGTTGGTGGTGGCGGTGGCGGCGGCGGCCGTGGTGGCGGCCGTGGTCGTGGCGGTGGGGGCGGGCTGTGGTGGGACGGATGGCATGGTGGGTGCGCCGTGGGCCGGGCTCTGTCCCGGTGGTGGCGGTGGTGCGCTGCTCTTCGGCGTCTGTGTCACTGCTGACCTCCCCCGTGGTCATCCGTCGCCGCAAGTATCGCTGCCGGGACTGACATCCGCACCGGCCTTCGCTGGATCTTGATCGGATCGCAGCGCGGATCCCGAAATTCCGGCATACCGAAACATGCTTTGCACGAGCCCCCTGCCCATGAATACGCCGGGGGAATCTGTTCGGTTCCAGGTTCGAGGGTGGGTGCCTGCGGCGGTTGGGTGGGGGGTGCCTGCGGCGGCCTGTTGCGGTGGGTGGGGGCTGGTCGCGCCCACGCGGCGGTAGCCGCACATTCGACACAGCCCCGCGTCCCTGAGGTGCCTGCGGCGGCCCGTTGCGGTGTGTGGGGGTTCGCGTAGCGCGTGCGGGTGGTCGGGGCCGCGTCGGGGGGTGTCCGTCCTCGGTCCGGTGGCTGGCGTACTGCCGGGAGGTGCTGTTTCTTGACACCGGACTCTGCGGGCCCCCCGACGCGTCCCCTTGCCGCCGTGGGCGGCTGCGGGTGCGTGGGGCCATCGCCCCAGCTCCCCGGCCGAGAGGGGACTCCGTCGCCGGGTCGGGATCTTTCAGCCCGTCTGGCGTCTGGGGACAAGCACAGCCATCCCTAACCCCGCCCGCCCGCAGGGGCTTCGCCTCGCGGGCGGGGCGGCCACTTTTCGGCGCCGGTCCGGGCATCTTTCAGCCCGTCCGGCGTTTGAGGACGAGGCCGTTCAGGCCGATGGGGGTGCAGGGGGCGGAGCCCCCTGGCGGGGGTGAAGGGGCGGGGCCCCTGGGGATGGGATGGGTCGGGGCGGCGGGGGCGAGGGAGTTTTACGGCTCGAAGTGTTGGCGGAGTTGGGTGTGCACCTCCGTTGGTGCTCCCACCGCGTCCAGGCCCAGGAGTGCGGCCCCGAGCACCGGACTGGCCGTGACCACGCTCGGTACGGCCTTGGGGGCGCGGGAGGCGAGCAGGTCGCGGATGCCGTCGGTCAGTTGGGGGTGGCGGGCTGCCAGGACGCCTCCGCCGAGGAGTACCGGGGCCTCCTCTTCCAGTAGGTCCAGTCGGGTCAGGGCGACCGTCGCCATGGTGACCACTTCGTCGGCCAGGCGGTCGACGATGCCACGGGCGACCGGGTCGCCGGAGGTGGCCGCGGTGAAGAGGACCGGGGTCAGTTCGTGGCGGCGGGTGGGGGCGATGTGTTCGAGGTGGAGGGCCTCGATCAGGGCGTACATGGTGGGCAGGCCGAAGTGGGCGGGGAGGGTGTGCGCCAGCGTCGTGGGCACTCCGCGGCCGTCCTCCGCGCGGGCCGCGTGCCAGAGGGCCTCCTCCGCCAGGCCCCAGCCGCCGCCCCAGTCGCCGGAGATGCGGCCCAGCGCGGGGAAGCGGGCCGTACGGCCGTCGGGGCGCATGCCCACGCAGTTGATGCCGGCGCCGCAGACGACGGCCACCCCGCGGGGTTCCGTGACGCCTGCTCGGAGGATCGCGAAGGTGTCGTTGCGGACCTCGACGGTCGTGCCCCACGCGCGTGCGTGCAGGGCCGTCGCCAGTTGTTCCTCCTCCACGGGGAAGTCGGCGTTCGCCAGGCAGGCCGAGACGTGGTCGGCGGATGTCACGCCCGCTGCGGCGAACGCCTGCTTCACCGTTTCGGCGAGGCCGTCGACCGCCGGCCCGACGCCTACCGTCGGTGGCCGGAATCCGCCGCCGCGGGCCGTGGCCAGGACGGTTCCGTCGGGTGCCACCACGGCCACGTCGGTCTTGCTGTTGCCCGCGTCTACGGCGAGGACACGTGCGGTCATGCCCACGCGAGATGCTCCCGGTTGTGTGCGATCAGTCGGTCGGTGAGGGATTCGGCGTACTCGTACTGGCCGATCAGGGGGTGGGAGAGGAGGGCCTTGAAGACCCGGTCGCGGCCGCCGTGCAGGGCCGCTTGCAGGGCCAGGTCCTCGTAGGCCGTCACCTGGGCCATGAGGCCGGCGTAGAGGGGGTCTACGGGGGGTACGGGGAGGGGTTTCGGGCCCTTCGGCCCCACTGACGCCTGTACTTCGATCACCGCGTCGTCGGGGAGGAAGGGGAGCGTGCCGTCGTTGTGGGTGTTGACGACTTGGTACGGGCTGCCTGCTCCGCCCAGCAGGGCCGCCGCCAGGTCGACGGCCGCCTCCGAGTAGTAGGCGCCGCCCCGTTTGGCCAGCAGGTCCGGCTTCTCGTCCAGGGCCGGGTCGGCGTAGAGGGCGAGCAGTTGGCGTTCCATTTCGGCCACTTCGGCTGCCCTGGAGGGCTTTGTGCGTAGTTCTCGTACCACTTCGTCGTGGGCGTAGTAGTAGCGCAGGTAGTAGGAGGGGACCACGGTCAAGCGGTCCAGTAGGGGGCGGGGGAGGTGCAGGTCCGCGGCGATCTTGTCGCCGTGGGCGGTCAGTAGCTCGGGCAGGACGTTCTCGCCCTCGGGGCCGCCCAGGCGGACGCCGGTCTCCCAGGTGAGGTGGTTCAGGCCCACGTGGTCCAGGTGGATCCGGGAGGCCGGCATGTCGAGTAGCGTCGCGAACTTTCGTTGGAAGCCGATCGCCACGTTGCACAGGCCGACCGCCTTGTGGCCCTCCTGGAGCAGGGCACGGGTCACGATGCCGACCGGGTTGGTGAAGTCGATGATCCAGGCGGTGGGGTTGGTGCGGCGGACCCGGTCCGCAATGTCCAGGACGACGGGGACTGTGCGGAGGGCTTTCGCCAGGCCGCCGGCACCTGTTGTCTCCTGGCCGACGCAACCGCAGTCCAGGGGCCAGGTCTCGTCCTGCTCGCGGGCCGCCTGACCGCCCACGCGGAGTTGGAGGAGGACCGCGTCGGCGCCCTCCACCGCCGCGTCCAGGTCCGTCGTGGTGGTGATGGTGCCGTTGTGCTCCTGGCGGGTGAAGATGCGGCGGGCCAGGGCGCCGATCAGGTCCAGGCGGTCCGTCGCGGGGTCCGTGAGGACCAGTTCCTCTATGGGGAGGGTGTCGCGGAGGCGGGCGAAGCCGTCGATGAGTTCGGGGGTGTAGGTCGAGCCTCCGCCGACCACGGTGAGTTTCATGCCATCAACCCTTTACTCCGGTGAGCGTGACGCCCTCTACGAACGCCTTCTGGGCGAAGAAGAACACGAGGATCACGGGGGCCATCACGAGGACCGTGGCGGCCATGGTGAGGTTCCAGTCGGTGTGGTGGGCGCCCTTGAAGGACTCCAGGCCGTAGGAGAGCGTCCAGGCGCCCGGGTTCTCGGACGCGTAGATCTGGGGGCCGAAGTAGTCGTTCCACGCGTAGAAGAACTGGAAGAGGGCCACTGCGGCTATTCCCGGTTTTGCCATGGGGAGGACCACTCGGACGAGGGTGCGGAATTCGCCGCAGCCGTCCACCCTGGCCGCGTCCAGGTATTCGTTCGGGATCGTCATCAGGAACTGGCGCAGCAGGAATATCGAGAACGCGTCTCCGAACGCCATCGGGATGATCAGGGGCCACAGGGTGCCCGAGAGGTCCAGCTGCTTCGCCCAGAACAGGTACATCGGGATGATGATGACCTGGGGCGGCAGCATCATCATCGAGATGACCAGCATCAGGGACAGGTTCCGGCCACGGAAGCGGAACTTGGCGAGCGCGTAGGCCACGGGTATGGACGACACCACGGTGAGGAGCGTGCCCAGGCCCGCGTAGATCAGGGTGTTCTTCCACCAGGTCAGGAAGCCGGGGGTGTCGAAGACCTTGGTGTAGTTGCCCCATTCCCAGGTGTCCGGGATCAGGTCGCGGGTGAGGGCCTGCTGGTCGCTCATCAGCGAGGTCAGGACGACGAACACGAAGGGCAGGGTGAAGAAGAGCGCGGCTGCCATGCCGAGGGAGTGGATCGCTATCCATTCCAGGAGCGCCCTGCGGCGGGCCGTGCGTTCGGCGACTGTTGGGGTTGCCAACTGAACGGGCTGGTCCAGTACTTGGGTCATGGTCAGTCACCTGCCTGGATCAGTCCGCCCCGGCGCCGCATCAGCAGCGCGGTGAACGCCATGGCGAGGGCGAAGAGTACGAGCGCGACCACACAGGCCGAGCCGTAGTCGAAGCGCTGGAAGCCGAGGTTGTAGACGAGCTGGGGGAGGGTGAGTGTGGACTTGTCGGGGTAGCCGGGCTCGAACTGCTGGCCGGAGCCGCCGATGATGCCGGAGGCGACCTTCCCGGCCACCAGGGGCTGGGTGTAGTACTGCATCGTCTGGATCACGCCGGTGACGACGGCGAACATCACGATCGGCGAGATGTTCGGGAGCGTCACGAAGCGGAACCGCTGCCAGGCCGACGTGCCGTCCAGCTCCGCGGCCTCGTACTGCTCCTTCGGTACGTCGAGCAGCGCGGCCATGAAGATGACCATGAGGTCGCCCACGCCCCACACCGCCAGCGCGGTGAGGGCCGGCTTGGACCAGGTGGGGTCCGTGAACCATCCGGGCGTCGGCAGGCCCAGGCCGTCCAGGACCGAGTTGACCGGGCCGGTGCCGGGGTTGAGGAGGAAGACGAAGGCCAGGGTGGCGGCGACCGGGGGAGCCAGGTACGGGAGGTAGAAGAGGGTCCGGAAGACGCCCGCGCCGGTCTTGATCTTGGTGATGAGCAGGCCGATGCCCAGGCCGAAGAGGACTCGGCAGGTCACCATCACCAGGACCAGCCAGAGCGTGTTGCGCAGCGCCGGCCAGAACAGCGGGTAGTCGTTGAAGACGTAGGCCCAGTTGCCCAGGCCGCGGAAGACCGGTGTGCCGAAGCCGTCGTACTTCATCAGCGAGAAGTACACGGTGGACACCAGGGGGTAGGCGAAGAAGACGCCGAAACCGATGAGCCACGGTGACAGGAAGGCCACCGTCCGAAGCGCCGACCTGCGGCGCTTCGTGCGGAGAGTGTGCGTGGACATCGACGGCGCTACTTCGCCTGCTCGATGTCGGTGTCGATCTGCCGGGCGGTCTTCTCCAGACCGGCCTTCAGGTCCTTCACCTTGCCGGACTCGTACTGGTAGCCGAAGTCCTGAAGGGTCGTCTGGTACGTCGAGCCGTTGACGGAGGCCGGCGGCGTGTTCGAGTGCGGGTTCTGGGCGATGTCCAGGAACGTCCGGAAGCCCTCGTCCACCTTCAGGTCGGGCGACTTCAGGGCGGCGAACGTGGAGGGCACGTTGTGGATGGCGTTGGCGAAGGAGACGACGGCCCCGGTGTCGGTCGTCAGGTACTTCACCAGTTCCCAGGCCGCGTTCTGCTTCTCGCTCTGCGGGGCGATGCCGATGATCGTGCCGGAGAGGAAGCCCTTGCCGTACTCGTCGACCTCGTCGTCCGCGACCGGCATCGGCGCGGTGCCGATCTCGAAGTCGGTGCCGGCCTGCCGGGCCATGCCCAGGCGCCACTCGCCGTCGAGCTGCATGGCCACCTGGCCGGTCTGGAACGGGTGCTTGGCGCCCCACTCGTCACCGAAGGTGTTGCGGTACTTCTCCAGCTTCGTGAAGCCGCCGAGGTCGTCGATGAGCTTCTTCTGGAACGTGAACATCTCGGCGAAGGCCGGGTCCTTGGCGATGTTGGACTTGCCGTCCTTGTCGAAGTAGGTGTGGTCCCACTGGGACATGTAGTGGTCCACGACCGTCTCGTAGCCGTGGTACGTCGGCATGAAGCCGAGCTGCTCGTAGCTGTCGCCCTTGGTGACGGTGAGCTTCTTGGCGTCCTTCGCGAACTCCGACCAGGTCTTCGGCGGGGACTTGATGCCCGCCTTCGCGAAGGCGTCCTTGTTGTAGTAGAGGCCGTAGGCGTCGCCCAGCAGGGGCAGAGCGCAGCGGGTGCCCTCGAACTGGGTGTAGTCCAGCATGGGCTTCGGGATGAGCTTGTCGAGGTCGAGCTTCGACTTCTCGATGAACGGCTTCAGGTCGAGGAAGGCGCCGGACGAACAGAACTTGCCGATGTTGGAGGTCGTGAACGACGACACCACGTCCGGGCCGTTCGAACCGCCCGCGCGCAGCGCCTGGTTGAGCTTGTCGTCGTTGATGTTGCCGACGACCTTCACCGTGATGTTCGGGTGGGCCTTCTCGAAGCGGTCGACGTTCGCCTGGATCGCCTTGACCTCGGCGGGCGCGCTCCAGCCGTGCCAGAAGGTGATCGTGGTCCTGGCGTTGGGGTCGTCGGTGGCGGCGGACTCCGACTGGCCGGTGCAGGCCGTGGCGAGGAGGGCCAGGGAGGCGGTGGCGGCCAGGGCGGCGGCCGCCTTGCGGGACGGTGAGGATGTGACTTTCTCGGACTTTCCGGGCATGGCGAGGTCTCCCAAGGGCGGGACGGGGTGGGTGAGGGAAGGCGGGGGGTGGCTGAAGGGGTCGCATCACGGAGTGAGCGACAGGGGTGGTGCCAGGCGGTGGACCGGGGAATTGAGGCCGGGCGCCGGGCCGTCAGCGGCCGGTGTCGAAGACCTCGTCGCGTGTCGTCGCGAGCGCGCTCTCCAACGCGCCCCGCAGGACGGGGTGTTCATGGACGTCGCCGACGACGAGCCGGGGCCGGGCCGCGGCCAGTTCCTCCAGCTCGTCCTGGACCAGGGCGCGCAGCACCTCGCCGCCGGCGGTGAGGGAGGCGCCGCTGAGGACGACGAGTTCGGGGTCGAGGACGGAGACCAGGGAGGCGAGACCGGTGGCCAGCCGGGTCGCGTAGGTCTGCAGGAGCAGCCGGTGCAGGACGGTGTCCTCGGTGGCGGCTCGTTGGACGAGGGTGGCGGCGGCCTCGGCGTACGGCGTCGACGGGATGTGGGACATGCCGAGTTCGCGTGCGAGCCGGGGGATCGCCTGGGAGCCGGCGAGCTCCTGGTAGCCGCCACTGTTGGCTTTGGTGACCTGGCGGACCAGGGGGGTGCCGGGAACCGGCAGGAAACCTACCTCGCCCGCGCCGCCGGTCCAGCCGCGGTGCAGCCGGCCGCCGAGGACCAGGGCGGCGCCCAGGCCGCCCTCGTTCCACAGCAGCACGAAGTCCTCGTGGCCGCGGGCCGCGCCGAGCCGCTGCTCGGCCACCGCCACGAGGTTGACGTCGTTCTCGTACTCGACCGGCATCGGCAGGGCCGCGGCGAGTTCGTCGAGCAGCGCGGGGGTGTGCCAGCCGGGGAGGTGGGAGGCGTAGCGCAGCCGGCCCGTGTTCGGGTCGAAGGCGCCGGGGGTGCCGATGACGAGCCGGTGGACGTCGTCGCGGGCGAGCCCCGCCGCCTTCACCGCGCCGTCGAGGGCGTCGGTGACCTGTCGGACCACGGGCTGGGCGGGGCGTCTGCCGGGGGTGGGCAGTTCGTACGACCCGACCGTGCGGCCCGTGACATCGGCTACGGCGGCGAGGATGCGTTCGGGGGTGACATCGAGCCCCGCGGCGTACGCGGAGGTCGGATTGACCTCGTACAGCTGGGCGTTGGGGCCGGGGCGGCCCTCCGTGGTGCCGGTCGCCAGGACGAGGCCGGCGGCCTCCAGGCGGGCCAGCAGCTGGGAGGCGGTCGGCTTGGACAGGCCGGTGAGCTTGCCGATCCGCGTGCGGGACAGCGGCCCGTGCTCCAGGAGGAGGTCCAGGGCGGCACGGTCGTTCATGGCGCGCAGGACGCGCGGGGTGCCCGGCGTACCGGCGGTTCCTGCCATGGGATCGACACCTGCCTCTCGGCTGACCAGCTTCTCAGCGATCTACGACGGAAGTCCATCCAGGATCACTGTTAGGAAGGTTTCCTATCTGGATGTCGAGGAACGTAGACCCGAACGGAAGGTGGCGTCAAGAGAGGTCTATACCAGGCAACCCAGTCGTTACTTGGCGGCGCTGTGCCGCGGTGCCTGCGCGTGGCGGGGGAGCAGAAGCGGTGTCGCCAGCAGCAGGACTCCGGCGAGGGCGATCGCGATGCGTGGGCCGGTCAGCGCCGCCAGCAGGCCCCACAGTGCCGTCACGGCCGCGGTCGCCGTCTTGCCGGTGATCGACCACGCCGACAGGGTGCGGGTCGTGCGGTCCGGCGGGGTCTGGTCGAGGCGGGTGGTGGCGAGCACCGGGGTGAAGACGCCCATGCAGGTGATCAGGCCGAACTCGACGGCCATGACGAGGAGCAGGCCGGGTGTGCCCGGGCCGACGAAGGCCAGGCCGACGGGCCAGCAGGCGCGCAGGGTGCCCGTGGTGAGCAGGACGCGGCGTCGGCCGTACCGGGCGACCAGGCGTCGGGACAGGCGGGAGCCCAGCAGACCACCCAGGCAGGGCAGGGCGAAGGCGAGGC
Organism: Streptomyces sp. V4I8; assembly: GCF_041261225.1. Lineage (GTDB taxonomy): Bacteria > Actinomycetota > Actinomycetes > Streptomycetales > Streptomycetaceae > Streptomyces. The sequence goes on along the minus strand of NZ_JBGCCN010000001.1, from coordinate 3,779,825 downwards.
CGTACTGCCAGGGGGAGAAGCCGAGGTGGCCGAGCATGAGGACGGCGAGGAGCGGGGCCGGCGCCATGATCAGGGCGTTGACCAGGAGGGTGTTGAGGAACAGGGGGCGCAGGGTGGGGTGGGTGAGGATGTGCCGCCAGCCTGCCGGGAGGTCGCTCATCCGTAGGCCCGCGGGGGCGGCTGGGGCGGGTTGTTGCCTGTCGGCCGGTTGCCCTTCGGGCCGGGGGCTTGCGGTCTGTTGCCTTTCCTTACCGCCGATCGCGCGGATCCCCAGCGCCGACAGCAGATAGCTGGCCGCGTCCGCCAGCACCGTCGTCATCGGGCCGAACACACCGACCGCCACACCGCCGAGCGGCGGGCCGAGCGCGGTGGCCGTCCATGCCGTGGCCTCGAAGCGGCCGTTCGCCACGAGCAGGTCCTCCGGCGGCACGAGCGACTTCATATACGCGCCGCTCGCCGCGCCGAACGTGATGTCCGCCGAGGCGACCACCACCGAGACCACCAGCAGCTGACCGAGGCCGAGCGCGCCCAGCGCGAACGCGGCGGGGACGCTCAGCAGTGCCGCGCACCGGATCAGATCCGCCGCGACCATCACCGGCCGCTTCCGGCGGAACTCCACCCACGCCCCGAGCGGCACCGCCACCACCGCCCCGACCGCGAGCCCCGAGGCCGCCAGCAGCGCCACCTCGGTCGCCCCGGCGTGCAGCACGACGACCGCGATCAGCGGGAACGCGTCGAAGGCCAGCCGCGTCCCGAACGTACTGACCGCGTACGCCGCCCACAGCCACCCGAACCGCCGCCCCAACGACCGCCCGCCACCCGCCACCTGTCCGCCGCCCGCCACCTGTCCACCGCTCCGCCCCGCACAACCACCCGTCGACGCAGGCCATCCAAGCCAGCGGGATACGCCCTGGGCAAACAACCGACGGGCCAGAACCACACAACCGTTGGTTGTGTCCGCCCGCCGCACTGCTCGCGATGACCGGTTCCGGCGTGCCGTGAGTGGCCCTCATGGGCCGTGGCTAGGCTGCTCGGATGACGCGTGACCGTCGCCGTGCGCTGCTCGCCCTCGCCTCGCTCGCCGTGATCGTCGCCGGCGTGTCCTTCGTCTTCTGGGCGACGCGGCCCGTGCCGCACGGCGAGTGCCTGGTCGCCTTCTCCCGGATCTCCACCGTCGACAGCAAGCCGGCGACCGGGCGTGAACTGGAGGAACTCGCCCAGCGGGAGTACGAGAAGGCGATCGCCGAAGGGCGGTGCGAAGCGCCGTGGCCGCGGTGGCGGGGATGGTTCGACTGAGGTGCGCGCCCCCCGGCCGCATGCCGGGCGCCGGGGTGCGCTGACCCGCGCGCCCCCTTCGCCGTACGCCTGTCCCCGCCCCGCGCGCCTACTTCGTCACGCTCGGCGGGGCCAGCGGTGTCGCGGCCTGGGCCTGGGGCGAGGAGGTGTTGGCGTAGGCCGAGGGGGCGGCCATGCCGGCCGTCGGGTCCGCGGTGGGCTCGCCGTCCACCGTGAGGGGGGCGCGGCCGACGATCTGGATGTCGGCCGCGTCGAAGGCGCGCTTGACGCGCCAGCGCAGTTCGCGTTCGACGGTCAGGGACTTGCCGGGCATCGTCTTCGCCGAGACCCGTACGACCATGGAGTCCAGCAGCACGCTGTCCAGGCCGAGGACCTCGATCGGGCCCCAGAGGAGCTCGTTCCAGGGCTCCTCCTTGCTCATCTTCTCGGCGACCTCGTCGATGGTGGCCTTGACCTTGTCCAGATCCTCGGAGGAGCGGACCGTGACGTCGACGCCGGCCGTCGACCAGCCCTGGGAGAGGTTGCCGATGCGCTTGACCTCGCCGTTGCGGACGTACCAGATCTCGCCGTTGTCGCCGCGCAGCTTGGTCACGCGCAGACCGACCTCGATGACCTCGCCGGAGGCGACGCCCGCGTCGATCGAGTCGCCGACGCCGTACTGGTCCTCCAGGATCATGAAGACGCCGGAGAGGAAGTCGGTGACCAGGTTGCGGGCGCCGAAACCGATGGCCACGCCCGCGACACCGGCGGAGGCGAGCAGGGGGGCCAGGTTGATGTCGAAGGCGGACAGGACCATCAGCGCGGCCGTGCCCATGATCACGAAGCTGGCCACCGAGCGCAGGACCGAGCCGATCGCCTGGGAGCGCTGACGGCGGCGCTCGACATTGACCAGGAGGCCGCCGATCGCCGTCCCGTCCACCGCCTGGGCGGTGCGGTTCATCCGGTCAATGAGCTTGGTGATCGCCCGTCGGATCGCCACTCTCAGCACGGCCGCGATCACCAGGATCAGCAGGACCTTGAGGCCTATCGCGAGCCAGGTCGACCAGTTCTGCTCCACCCAGCTCGCGGCCTGGGTCGCGCTCTCGTGGGCGTCCTGGATCGAGGGCACCGCCGGGGTCGTCGTCTCCGACGGGGTCGGGCCGGCGGCCGGCAGGTCGGCGGACAAGGACACGGCAGGTACCTCCAGGTGCAGCGTCCGCCCCACCGGCAGGCGGTCAAGGTCACGAAGAGGTCACCAGCAGGGCAGGCCCACCACACTATCGGGGCATCGTGTGTGGATCGGCGCGATGTTCGAGGGAGGAATCGTGCCCACCCGGGGATGAACTGGTGGGATGAACAATTCGTCGTCCTGGGGATGAATCAGATGTGGTCGAAAACACTCCCAGCCCGTTACCGGGACATGGTGGCGCTTTCACCAGGCAAGAGGGGAGACTGACTACAGATCGTCCCGGCGCGAGCCACGCGCCGCCGACGCCCAAGGAGGCATCCGTGCCGCATGTCCTGGTCCTCAACGCGTCGTACGAGCCACTCGGCGTCGTACCGCTCCGCCGCGCGCTCGTCCTCGTCCTCGAGAACAAGGCCGTATGCCTCGAGGAGTCCGGCGCTTTCATGCACAGCGCGACCGTCACAGTCCCCGCACCCAGCGTGGTCCGGCTCAAGCGATTCGTCCGGGTTCCCTATCGGGGGCCCGTTCCTCTTACCCGCAGGGCGCTCTTCGCCCGCGACGGGGGCCGGTGCATGTACTGCGGTGGCGTCGCAACCAGCGTCGACCACGTCATCCCGCGCAGCCGCGGGGGCAAGCACGTCTGGGACAACGTGGTGGCCTCGTGTCGCCGCTGCAACCACGTGAAGGCCGACCGACACCTGTTCGAAATCGGCTGGCGGCTGCGCCACAAACCCGCCCCACCCACCGGTCTCGCCTGGCGCATCATCGGCACCGGGCATAGGGACCCGCGCTGGTTGCCGTACTTGCAGCCGTTCGGCGCGGAGGACGCCATGGCCCGGATCGACGGCATTTCCGCCTGACGATCCGGGCCTTCGCACACCTGCTGCGCGGTGCCTGCGACATCAGGCCCCGAGGTCCCCCGGGGCCCCGGGGCCGGACGGTTGCGTGGCCGTGCGGCCGTTCTCCTGCGGGCCGCGGCACCGCTCTCACGCTGACCGCGGCACCGCTCTCATACGTACCGCGGCACCGCTCTCACACGTACCGCAGCTCCGCCGGGCGCACCGAGCGGTGCAGCAGGGGCAGTGAGGTGGCCGCCGCCAGCAGGCAGCAGGCGTACACCGCGAGGGGGACCAGCAGGGAGACGTACGGCACGTCCGGCACCACGTACTCCGTGGTGATCGACGCGTACCAGACGCCGATCGCCATGCCGCCGGCGCCCGCCGCCACGACCGCCGGGATCAGCGGGAGCGCGGTCTCCAGAAACAGCGCCCGGGCCAGCACCCCGCGCGGCACCCCGGCCGCGTTCTGCACCGCCAGGCCCCGGCGCCGGGTGGCCAGGGACTCGGCGGTACCGACAGCGAGAGCCGACAGGACGATCCCGAGGGCGACGAGGATCGCGGCCGCCGTCAGATCGAGGCCCGTCGTGTAGAACTCCATGCGCATGCCCAGGCGGCCCTCGCGCCGCATGGCGTGCAGATCGGCGAGCAGCACCTGCCGCACTCCCACGAAGCCGGTGCCGACCACGGTCACCAGCAGCACGGCCCCGTGGGTGCGGGCCGCCGCCCACGGGTCGTCGCGCAGCCGTTCCGCAGCGATCAGCAGGGCCGGGCGCTGGGCCCGGACCGCGAGGGTGCGGCCCAGCAGGCCGGAGGACCAGCCCGTCAGCCACACCGCCGCGGCACCGACCAGCAGGGTCAGGGCCAGGATGATCACCGGGAGGGGGGAGAACACGTGAGGTCTGTCGAACACCGGAGTCAGCAAGGTCAGTACCGCCGACACCGCGAGCAGCCCGGTCCCCGCCAGGAACACCCGCCCAGGACGCTGGGCGGCCCGCACCCGGCGCACCCAGCCGAGCGGTGACGCCACCACCCGGCGCAACGCCAGCGCGGCCGCCGCCGCGCCCAGCGCCGGTACCGCCAGGGTGACCAGGGTCATCCCCGCCCAGGCGAGGGCGGTCGGACTGGTCCACAGGGACAGCAGCACCGGAACCGCGACCGCGGTGGCGAGCGCCGAGCCCAGCAGACAGGCGATCCCCGTCTCCAGCGCGGCGATCCGGCGCACCTGCCAGGGAGCGGCCCCGGCCAGCCGCAGCCCGGCGAGCCGCCGGTCGCGGTGGACGGCGCCGATCCGCGCGGTCTGGCCGAGGAAGCCGAGCACCGGGATGAGCAGGAGTGCCAGGCTGAAGATCACCCCGGAGCGCTGTTCCGGGGCGTTCAGCAGGCCGTGCGCGAGCGGCACGCTGTTGTAGCCGCCGAGCGAGGCCAGCGCGACGCCCGCCTGCGCGAACCCGGTCGCGAGCGCCGCCCCGACCGCGGTGAGTCCGACCCGCCACCACTCGCGCCGGTCGGATCCCCGGGTGAGCTGCCAGGCCAGCCGAAGGTCGGCCCTCATGCGGTCACCTCCGGGCCGATCACGGTCGCGCCGCTACGTCGGAAGCCGTCGCCGTGTCCGGCGGGCCTCAGCACCGCCGCCGCCGGCCGGGCGGTGATCCTCCCGCCGCCGCAGAGCTCGTTCCTCATGCCGCCACCTCCAGCGGCGCCACGGTCCCGTCGGTCAGCCGTACCTCGCGGTCCGCGTACGCCGCCACCTGGGCGTCATGCGTGATCAGCAGCACCGCCGTGCCCGACTCGCGGGCCGTGTGCGTCAGGGCCGTCATCACCTGCTCGCTCGCCAGTGAGTCCAGTGCCCCGGTCGGCTCGTCCGCGAAGACGATCTTCGGGCCGGTGACCAGGGCCCGGGCCAGGGCCACCCGCTGCGCCTGGCCGCCGCTCATCTCGCCCGGCCGCAGGTCCTCCTGTCCGCGCACACCGAACCGCTCCAGCCACTCACCGGCCTTCGCGTGCGCCGCCGGACGGCGGGCGCCGGCGAGCAGCAGCGGCAGGGCGACGTTGTCCAGGGCCGTCAGCTCGGGGATCAGCTGCCCGAACTGGAAGACCACTCCGAACTCCGTGCGCCGCAGCTCGCTCAGCCGCTTCTCCGGCAGCTGGTCCAGCCGCTCCCCGTCGTACGTCACGGACCCGGTGTCCGGGTGGACGATGCCGGCCAGGCAGTGCAGCAGCGTGGACTTTCCGCTGCCGCTGGCGCCGGTGACCGCGAGGATCTCGCCCGCCCGCAGTTCGACGGAGGCGCCGCGCAGGGCCTCGGTCCTGCCGTGTGCCTTGACGAGGTCACGGGCCGCCAGCAGCGGCACCGCGCTTCCTCCTGTAGTGCTCATCCTGCGTCGACCTCCGCGGTCAGGGTGGTGAGCCGGGCCGCCGTGGTCGTCATCCAACGGAGGTCGGCGTCGAGATGGTTGAGGGCGTAGTCCGCCGAGAGTACGCTCGCGAGATCGGTACCCGGCGCGGTCTTGACGGCCGTGAGCTCCCGCATGCGCGCCATATGGGCGGCGCGCTGGGCGCGCAGATAGGCCTCGGGGTCGCCGCCGGACAGGATCGACACGACGACCTTGGCGAAGATCTCGTTCGTCACGAACGGCGCGGGCGGCGCGATCTCCCCGGCCCACTGGGCCAGTTCGCGCGTTCCGTCCTTCGTCGAGCGGTACATGGTCCGCTCCGGGCCGCCGTCCGCGTCGGTGCCGTCGACCTCGGCGAGTCCGTCGCGGACCAGTCGCTGCAAGGTCGTGTAGACCTGCCCGTAGGCCAGCGGTCGAGCCTGCGGGAAACGTTCGTCGTGCCGTCGCTTGAGGTCGTAGCCGTGGCTCGGCCCCGTAGCGAGCAGCCCCAACAGGATGTGGCGGGTGCTCATGCGGATCATTATGCACTGAGTACATGTACTGAGTGAATAGTGATCAGGAAAATGATCCGGGAGGGGCGGCCCGGGCAACAGGATGTGCGGAACAGAATGTGAGGAGAGGCACGTTGTTCGTCTCTGTACGTCTGCCGTCGCGTCCGCTGGGTAGGGCTGGCGGTAACCCCACGTCGTACACGACAAGGAGGCCCCCGTGGCCACAGCATCGGCCCTGTCCAAACCTGAGGCGCCCATCGAGCCCGAGATGCACGCCTGCGTCTTCAGCGCCGAGGGCGCCTGCTTCGAAACCCCCCTCACCAGCGAACCACCCCTCCCCGACGCCGAGCCCCTCACCAGCGAGCCGCCGCTCTCCGACGCCGCGCCGCTGACGAGCGAGGCCGCGACCTGGGATATGGGCATGGACCTGGGTATGGACACCGGTATGGACTTGGACATGTACTCCACGAGGCCGTAGATGACAGGACAGCGGTCGGCCGAAGCCCCTGCCGAGGACCCGGCGGGTCCCGAAGGTCCCCCCTCCGACGACCTGTCGCTCCTCGCCGAGCTGCACGGGGTCGCCACCTCCTACCAGCCGTCCGCCGACCGCACGGTCACGGCCTCCGCCGCCGCCCTCACCCTCGCCCTGGCCGCCCTCGACATCGACGCCGGCACGCCGCGCGCCGTCGCCGCCGCGCGCGCCGCACGGGAGCGGGAGCTGCGCGAGCGGCTGCTGCCGCCGACCGTCGTGTCCTGGAGCGGCGCCGAACCCGAGGCGCTGGCCGCGCTGCCCTCCGGCACCCGGCTGCGCATCGAGACCGAACAGGGCCAGACCCACACCGTCGTCGCCCAACTCCCGCCCGGCGTCCACCGTTTGACCGCCGCCGCCCCCGACGGCCGTACGGCCACCAGCCACCTGGTCGTCGCCCCGCCCCGCCTGCCCACGCCCACCGGACGCTCGTACGGCCTGCTCGTCCAGCTCTACTCCCTCCTCTCCCGCCGCTCCTGGGGCATGGGCGACCTCGGCGACCTCACCGAACTCGCCGCCTGGGCCGGCCGGGCGCTCGGCGCCGGGTTCGTGCAGGTCAACCCGCTGCACGCGGCCGTGCCCGGAGCCCCGACCGACCCGTCCCCCTACCGCCCGTCCTCCCGGCGCTTCCCCGACCCGGTGCACCTGCGGGTCGAGGACGTGCCCGAGTTCGCGTACGTCGAGGACCGCGAGCGGGTGCGGGCGCTGCTGGAACGGGCCGGGCGGCTGCGGGAAGCCGTACTGGAGAAGGGGGAGTTGATCGACCGGGACGCGGTCTGGGCGGCCAAGCGGGAGGCGCTGGAGCTGGTGCGCGAGGTGCCGCTCGGGCCGGGACGACGGGCCGCCTACGTCGACTTCCTCGCGCGGGAGGGCCAGGCACTGGAGGACCACGCCACCTGGTGCGCGCTGGCCGAGGTGCACGGCCCGGACTGGCCGCGGTGGCCGCAGGGGCTACAGGACCCACGCTCACCCGAAACCGCCCGCGCGCGGGGCGAGTTGATGGACCGCGTCGACTTCCACTGCCGTCTCGCGTGGCTCACCGACGGCCAGCTGACCGAGGCCCAGCGGGTCGCGCGGGAGGCGGGGATGCCGGTCGGCATCGTGCACGACCTGGCGGTCGGCGTGCACCCCGGGGGCGCGGACGCCTGGGCCCAGCAGGAGTACTTCGCGGCCGGGATGTCGGTGGGCGCCCCGCCGGACGCCTTCAACGCCCGCGGCCAGGACTGGGGGCTGCCGCCCTGGCGCCCGGACCGGCTGGCGGAGTCGGGGTACGAGCCGTACCGGCGTCTGCTCAGGGCGCTCTTCCGATACGCGGGCGCCCTGCGCATCGACCATGTGATGGGGCTGTTCCGGCTGTGGTGGGTGCCGCAGGGGCAGCCGCCCACGGAGGGGACGTACGTCCGTTACGACGCCGAGGCCATGCTCGCGATCCTGGTGCTGGAGGCCTCCCGGGCCGGGGCGGTGGTGATCGGGGAGGACCTCGGCACGGTGGAGCCGGGCGTGCGGGAGACACTGCGCTCGCGGGGCGTGCTCGGCACCTCGGTGCTGTGGTTCGAGCGGGACTGGGACGGCGACGGCCGCCCCCTGCCGCCGGACTCCTGGCGCGCCGACTGCCTCGCCACCGCCACCACCCACGACCTGCCGTCCACCGCGGCCCGTCTCACCGGCGACCACGTCGAACTCCGCCACGGCCTCGGCCTGTTGGCCCGCCCCCTGGAGCAGGAACGCGCCGAAGCGGCGGCGGACACCGGCGAGTGGCTTGAGCTGCTGTCCCGGCTCCGGCTGCTGCGGGGCAGCCACGGCGGGCACTGCGCCTCGGAGGAGGAGGCCGAGATCCAGGCCGTCCACCGCTTCCTGCTGCGCACCCCGGCCCGCATGGTCGGCGTCTGGCTCCCGGACGGCGTGGGCGACCGCCGCCCGCAGAACCTGCCCGGGACCTGGGACCAGTACCCGAACTGGCGACTGCCGATCGCGGACGCGGAGGGGAGGGCGGTGACGCTGGAGGAGCTGGCGGGGTCGGCCCGGCTGCGGGCCTTGGTGGAGGTGCTGCGGGCGGGAGCGGGAGCGGGAGCAGGAGCAGGAGCAGGAGGAGCAGGAACGGAAGCAGGGGCTGTCGGGCGGGGATGACCACGCGCCCGGCACGGGGGCCGGGCGGACCCCGCGCCTCATACGGCACCCCGGGCGCGCGGCCCCTCACGGGGTTCGATACTTTTGGCACCGTGGACAAGAAGAACGCCCTGCGCGCCGGCGCCCTGGTCGCCGGTACGACGCTGATGATGCTGCTCATGTCGTCCCCCGCGCTCGCACTCACGCGTGACGACGGCGACGACCCCGGCCAGGGCCTGAGCGTCATGGAGACGCTGGGCCAGTTCGTCTTGGCCCCGCTCGTGCTGTTCGCGGTCATCGCGGGCCTCGTGATGGTCCTGGACCGCTCCACGGACCGCCAGCCGAAGGCCAAGGCCAAGGCGAAGGCCTGACCAGGGCTTCCGCCCGGCTCGACTCCTCCTCAGCTTTCCCCGAGGGCGCCGACCCGTCCCCCGTACGCGCGTACGCCGTACGTCGACGAGGTTGGCGCCCTTGGCTTGTTCTCCGCCGGGTGACGCCCGCGGGTGATGCTGACCGCCGGTTGATGCTGACGGCCGGGTGATGCTGACCCGCCGGTTGATGCTGACGCCGGGTGATGCTCACGCGGGGTACGGCGCGGTCAGATACCGCTGCACCGTGGGCGCCAGCCACGCCACGATCTCCTCGGGGGCCAGCGCCACGGCGGGCGGAAACCGCAGGACGTAACGCGTGAGCGCCAGCCCGAGCAGCTGCGACGAGGCCAGCGCGGCCCGCGCCGGAGCCTGCTCGGGGTCGGGGCAGACCCGGCGGGCGACCGGCAGCAACTGGTCCGTGAAGATGCCCTGCATGCGCTCGGCCCCGGCCTGGTTGGTCGCGCCGACCCGAAGCAGGGCCGTGAGCACCTCGTTCTTCTCCCACATGTCCACGAAGTGGGTCACGAGCGTCCGGCCGGCGTCGTCCCGGGACAGGGACGCCGGGTCCGGCAGCTTCAGGTCGATGGAGACGGCCGCCGCGAACAGGCCCTCCTTGTTGCCGTAATAGCGCATCACCATCGACGGATCGATGTTCGCGTGCTTGGCGATGGCGCGGATGGTGGCGCGCTCGTAACCGTCGGCCGCGAAGCGCTCGCGGGCCGCGTCGAGGATCGCCGTGCGGGTGGCGTCGGAGCGGCGTGGGGCCGAGGGCGTGCGGGGCGTGCGGGGCGTGCGGGGCGTGCGGGGCGTGCGGGGCGTGCTCTGGGTCATGCCAACAACCGTAGGTCAACGTACGTAGGCCAACAAGTGTTGACAGGTGTCGCGGACGGTCCTACGTTGGCCAACAAGCGTTGACCAACCGTCGTTGGCATACACATGTTGGCAAACATGCGTTGGCATCCAGGAGGACACCATGAACGGCACCGGCACCGGCACCAACCACCCCGCCCCCGCCCCCGTCGTGGTCGTCGGCTCCGGCCCCACCGGCCTTCTCCTGGCCGGTGACCTCGCCGCCGCCGGAGTCCCCGTCACCCTCGTCGAGAAGCGCCCCCACGAGATCAGCAACCTCTCCCGCGCCTTCGGCGTGCACGCCCGCACCCTGGAACAGCTCGACGCCCGCGGCCTGACCGACGAACTGCTCGCCACCGGCAGCACCATCACCGAGCTGCGCCTCTTCCGCCGCCTCTCCCTCGACCTGGGCACGCTGCCGTCCCGCTTCCCGTTCCTGCTCATCACCCCGCAGTACGAGGTCGAGCGGCTGCTGGAGCGGCGGGCGCGTGAGCTCGGCGTCGAGTTCCGCTTCGAGAGCGAGGTCGTCGGGCTGCGGCAGGACGAGAGCGGGGTCGACCTCGACGTGCGCGGCCCGGACGGGGTGGTCGTCCCCCTCCGCGCGGCCTATGTCGTCGGCGCGGACGGCCACCGCAGCGCCGTACGCCGGGCGGTCGGCCAGCCCTTCCCCGGCGTCTCCGTCATCAAGTCCCTGTTCCTGGCGGACGTACGCCTCGCCGAGCGGCCGGACAGTGTGCTCACCGTCAACGGGGCCGGCGACGCCTTCGCGATGATCGCGTCCTTCGGTGACGGCTGGTACCGCGTGATGGGCTGGAACCGCCGCCACGAGGTCCCCGACGACACCCCGCTCGACCTCGACGAGGTCAAGGAGGTCACCCGTCGCGCCCTGGGCACCGACTACGGCATGCATGACGCGCGCTGGCTCTCCCGCTTCCACAGCGACGAGCGTCAGGCGCCCGAGTACCGGGTCGGACGGGTCTTCCTCGCCGGTGATGCCGCGCATGTCCACTCACCGGCCGGCGGCCAGGGCATGAACACGGGTCTGCAGGACGCGGCCAACCTCGGCTGGAAGCTCGCCGCCGTCGTCAAGGGCCGGTCGCCCGAGAGTCTCCTGGAGACCTACCAGGCCGAGCGCCACCCCGTCGGCAGGGCGGTGCTGCGCAGCAGCGGCGGGCTGGTCCGGCTGGCGAGGGCGCAGAACCCGGCCCTGCGTGCCGTACGCGCCCTCGTGTCCACGTTCGTCAACGCGGCCCGGCCCGCCCAGGCGAAGGCCCTGGCCCAGATCTCGGGCCTCGGCTTCCGGTACGCCGCCCCGCGCGGCTCCCACCGCCTGGTCGGCACCCGCGTCCCGGACGTCGCGCTGGAGAGCGGTCGGCTCTACGAGGCCCTGCGCGGCGGGCGGTTCGTGCTGATCGCCCCGAAGGCCGCGGAAGTGTCCGCGGTCCAAGGCTCGCGCGAGGACCGGCCGGCCGTGGAACGCTGGGCGAGCGACCGCCGTACGACCGTGCTGGTGCGGCCCGACGGATACGTGGCGTGGGCGGCGGACGGGGCGGACGCGCGGGCGGTCGAAGCGGCCCTCGCCGCGCACGTGGGGTGAACGCGGCCTCCGCGCACCGCCGTTCCGCCAGGTCGGCGACTACCGGGCTTCGGGCGTCCCCGCGAGCAACTCCCGCAACAGGTCGGCCAGTCGGTCGGCCTGTTCGTCGTCCAGGGCGGACAGGGCCTCCGTCTGGGCGGCGAGGCCGGCTCCCACCGCCTCGTCGATGAGGTGCAAGCCCTTCTCGGTGAGGGTGACTTGCAGGCCGCGGCGGTCGTGCGGATCGGGGGAGCGGCGCAGCAGGCCGGCCCGTTCCAGCTTGTCGAGGCGGCCGGTCATGCCTCCGGTGGTGAGCATGAGCGTCGCCGAGAGCTGACGGGGCGAGAGCGTGTGCGGCTCACCGGCGCGGCGCAGGGTCGCCAGGACGTCGAACTCGCCGCGCGAGATGCCGTAGGGCGCGTACGCCTTCTCCATGCGGTCGCCCATGGTGCGCGAGAGGCGGAAGATCCGCCCGAAGACCTCCATCGCCTTGGTGTCGAGGTCGGGCCGCACAGCCGCCCACTGGTCGATGATCGCGTCGACGGGGTCCGTGCGCTGCGGGCGTTCGCTCATACGCCGAGTATCGATGGTCGGACGCTCGGCCGCAAGAAAGTAGCTTGACGGAAAGTGGCTTACAGCTAAGCTACTTACCACTGACCTACTCGGCCTTGGGTGCCTGGCGCCCGACCGTCCGAGCCGACCCACTTCGAAGGGTGTGCACCATGGGTGCGCTGATACTCCTGACCGCGCTCGCCCCCGTCTCCTGGGGCACGACCTACGCGGTCACCACCGAGTTCCTGCCGCCCGACCGGCCCCTGTTCACCGGCCTGATGCGCGCTCTCCCCGCCGGTCTGCTGCTGCTCGCCCTCGCCCGGGTCCGCCCGCGGGGCGCCTGGTGGTGGAAGTCGGCGGTGCTCGGCGCGCTGAACATCGGCGCCTTCTTCCCGCTGCTGTTCCTGTCCGCGTACCGGCTGCCCGGTGGCATGGCGGCGGTCGTCGGCTCGGTCGGGCCGCTGTTCGTCGCCGGGCTCGCGGCGGTGCTGCTGGGGGAGCGGCCGACCGTACGGACGCTGCTCACCGCGGTCGTGGCCGCGTTCGGGGTCAGCCTCGTCGTGCTGAAGGCGGCCGGTGCCCTGGACGCGCTGGGCGTCCTGGCGGCGCTCGCCTCCACCGCCTCGATGTCCACGGGCACAGTACTGACCAAGCGCTGGGGTCGCCCGGACGGCGTCGGCCCCCTCGCCCTCACCGGCTGGCAGCTGACGGCCGGCGGCCTGCTCATCGCCCCGCTCGCCCTCCTGGTCGAGGGCGCGCCGCCCGCGCTCGACGCCCCGGCGATCGGCGGCTACCTCTACCTCGCGCTGGCGAACACGGCCCTCGCGTACTGGCTCTGGTTCCGCGGCATCGGCCGCCTCACCGCCACTCAGGTCACCTTCCTCGGACCGCTTTCCCCGCTGACCGCCGCGGTGGTCGGCTGGGCGGCGCTGGATCAGGCGCTGACGCCGCTCCAGTTGACGGGGATGGCGCTCGCGTTCGGGGCGACGGTGGCGGGGCAGATCGGAGGAGGGCGCGGGGGGGCTGTACGCGGGGCGGCTGTAAGAGCGGCCGGTGGCGAATCCTTCCGATCTACTGAAGTGAAGCATCGGAAAGATTCGATGGACGTGACGGTTCAGGCGCCCCAGGACAGCGATCCCGGCCTCTGCGCTCCCCCTCGGCATGATGGACCCCATCGGATGGCAACGGGGCACTGAACACAGGAAAGGGGCGCCCGGTGCTGATTCGCACCGGGGCCCCCGTCGGTGTGCTGCGGCGTGCGTTACTGATCTGCCGCCGCGTCCGCCGCCTGTGCCTTCAGGGCGCGCTCGACGCCCGCCCGGGACTCCGAGATCAGGCGGCGCAGGGCCGCGTTCGGCTCCGCCGACGACAGCCACGCGTCCGTCTTGCGCAGGGTCTCGTCGGAGATCTGGATCGTCGGGTACAGGCCGACGGCGATCTGCTGGGCGATCTCGTGGGAGCGGGCGTCCCAGACGTCCTTGACCACCTCGAAGAACTTGTCCGTGTACGGCGCGAGGAGTTCACGCTGGTCGGTCTGGACGAAGCCGCCGATGACCGCTTCCTGGAGGGCGTTCGGGAGCTTGTCGGAGTCGATGACCGACGACCAGGCCTCGGCCTTGGCCTCGGGGGTCGGGCGGGCGGCGCGGGCCGTGGCGGCGTGGCGCTCGCCGGCCGCCGTGCGGTCCCGCTCGTACTCGCCCGCGATCTCCGTCTCGTCGAAGCGGCCCACGGCCGCCAGGCGCTGCACGAACGCCCAGCGCAGCTCCGTGTCGACGGCCAGCCCCTCGACCGACTGGGAGCCGTCCAGCAGGTTCTCCAGCAGGTCCAACTGCTCCGGCGTACGGGCCGTCGCCGCGAACGCCCGCGCCCACGCCAGCTGGTGGTCGCTGCCCGGCTCGGCGGACCGCAGATGGGCCAGCGTGGCGTCCGTCCAGCGGGTCAGCAGAGCCTCGCGGGCGGCCGGGGCGGCGTACAGCTCGATCGCCAGCTTCACCTGGCGCTGCAGCGACTGCACGACGCCGATGTCGGACTCCTTGCCGATGCCCGACAGGACCAGGGAGAGGTAGTCGCGGGTGGCGAGCTCCGCGTCGCGCGTCATGTCCCAGGACGACGCCCAGCACAGGGCCCGGGGCAGGGACGCCTCGAAGTCGCCGAGGTGCTCCGTGACGAACGCCAGCGACTCCTCGTCCAGGCGGACCTTCGCGTACGACAGGTCGTCGTCGTTGAGGAGGACCACGTCCGGGCGGCGGGTGCCCGACAGCTGCGGTACGGGGGTCAGTTCGCCGTCCACGTCCAGCTCGACGCGCTCGGCGCGCACCAGCTTGCCGCTGTCACCGTCGAGGTTGTACAGGCCCACCGCGATGCGGTGCGGGCGCAGGGTCGGCTCGCCCTTCGCGCCCGCCGGCAGCGCCGGGGCCTCCTGGCGGATCGCGAAGGACGTGATGACGCCGTCGGCGTCCGTCTCGATCTCCGGGCGCAGGATGTTGATGCCCGCCGTCTCCAGCCACTGCTTCGACCAGGTCTTCAGGTCACGGCCGGAGGTCTCCTCCAGGGCGCCCAGCAGGTCGGACAGGCGCGTGTTGCCGAACGCGTGGCGCTTGAAGTACGCCTGGACGCCCCCGAAGAACTCGTCCTCGCCGACGTAGGCGACGAGCTGCTTGAGGACGGAGGCACCCTTGGCGTAGGTGATCCCGTCGAAGTTGACGAGCACGTCGTCCAGGTCGCGGATCTCGGCCATGATCGGGTGCGTGGACGGCAGCTGGTCCTGGCGGTACGCCCACGTCTTCATCTGGTTGGCGAAGGTGGTCCACGAGTGCGGCCAGCGCGACTCGGGCGCGTACGCCTGGCAGGCGGCCTCCGCGTAGGTGGCGAACGACTCGTTCAGCCACAGGTCGTTCCACCACTCCATGGTGACCAGGTCGCCGAACCACATGTGGGCCAGCTCGTGCAGGATCGTGGCGGCGCGCGCCTCGTACGCGGCGTCGGTGACCTTCGACCGGAAGACGTACTGGTCACGAAGGGTGACCGCACCGGCGTTCTCCATCGCTCCCGCGTTGAACTCCGGCACGAACAGCTGGTCGTACTTCTTGAACGGGTACGCGTAGTCGAACTTCTCCTGGAACCAGTCGAAGCCCTGCCGGGTCACCTCGAAGATGGCGTCCGAGTCGAGATACTCGGCGAGCGACGGCCGGCAGTAGATGCCGAGCGGGACGGACTGGCCGTCCTTCTCGTAGACGCTGTGCACGGAGTGGTACGGGCCGACGATGAGCGCGGTGATGTACGTCGAGATGCGCGGCGTCGGCTCGAAGACCCAGACGCTGTCCGTCGGCTCCGGGGTGGGCGAGTTGGAGATCACCGTCCAGCCCTCCGGGGCCTTCACGGTGAACTGGAAGGTGGCCTTCAGGTCGGGCTGCTCGAAGGACGCGAAGACACGGCGCGCGTCCGGCACCTCGAACTGGGTGTAGAGGTAGGCCTGCTGGTCGACCGGGTCGACGAAGCGGTGCAGGCCCTCGCCCGTGTTGGTGTACGCGCAGTCGGCGACGACCCGCAGGACGTTGCGGCCCTGCAGCAGACCCGGCAGCGCGATGCGGGAGTCCTTGAATACCTCGTTCGCGTCGAGCGCGTCGCCGTTGAGAGTCACCTCGTGGACGGCCGGGGCCACGAGGTCGATGAAGGAGTCGGCGCCGTTCTCCGTGACGTCGAAGCGCACCGTGGTCACGGACCGGTAGGTGCCGCCTTCCTGCGCGCCGGAGAGGTCGAGATCGATCTCGTAAGAGTCAACGGTGAGCAGCTTCGCCCGCTGCTGCGCCTCTTCGCGAGTCAGGTTTGTGCCAGGCACGCGGTCATCTCCTCGATATGTGTGGGTTGCGCCATCCTTCCACGGGACCTGCGCGGAACGCGATGTCCGTTTACCGCCGGTGGGCGGGACGTACGCGCGTGACGCTGGGGACATGACGACCTATCTCGCACGTCCCATCGACCCGGCGGCCCTGAAGGAGCTTCGCTCTGCTGACGACGCGGGACGCCGGACGGTTCCCGTGACCGACGAGGAGGGCGGGGCGCCCCTGCGCTGCTGCCTGCGGCGGAGTGCGCCGGGTGAGTCGATCGCCCTGGTCTCGTACGCGCCCCTGCGCCGCTGGGCGGCCGGGACCGGCGTCGATCCGGGGGCGTACGACGAGCAGGGGCCCGTTTTCATCCACGCGGCGGAGTGCGCGGGGCCGGACGGCGACGGGCTCCCGTTCACGAACGCGCACCGCACACTCCGGCGGTACTCGGCCCATGGGCACATCCTGGGCGGAGAGCTGGTCGAGGACCCCGAGCGGTTCGACGGGGCTCTGCGGAAAGCACTCGACGACCCGGCCGTGGAGCTCGTCCACGTCCGGGCCGTCGAGTACGGATGCTTCCTCTACGAGGTCCGCAGGGCCTGAAGGGTGTCGGCTAGCCCTTCAGCTCCGCCGCCACCAGCTCCGCGATCTGCACCGCGTTCAGCGCAGCCCCCTTGCGGAGGTTGTCGTTGGAGAGGAAGAGGGCGAGGCCGTGCTCGACGGTCTCGTCCTGGCGGATGCGGCCGACGTACGACGGGTCCTGGCCGGCCGCCTGGAGGGGGGTCGGGACGTCGGTGAGGGCCACGCCGGGGGCGCCGGCCAGCAGTTCCTTGGCGCGCTCCACGCTGATCGGGCGGGCGAAGCGGGCGTTGACCTGGAGGGAGTGGCCGGAGAAGACCGGGACGCGCACGCAGGTGCCGGAGACCTTCAGTTCGGGGATCTCCAGGATCTTGCGGGACTCGTGGCGGAGCTTCTGCTCCTCGTCGGTCTCGTTCAGGCCGTCGTCGACGATGGAGCCGGCCATCGGCAGGACGTTGTACGCGATCGGCGCGACGTACTTGTTCGGCTCGGGGAACTCCGCCGCCGAACCGTCGTGGGTCAGCTTGGGCGCGTCGTCGCCGACCTTCTTGACCTGCTCGAACAGCTCGTCGACGCCGGCCAGACCGGAGCCGGAGACGGCTTGGTACGTGGCGACGACCAGCGCCTCCAGGCCCGCCTCGGCGTGCAGCGGACGCAGCACCGGCATCGCGGCCATCGTCGTGCAGTTCGGGTTGGCGATGATGCCCTTGGGGCGGTCGGCGATCGCGTGCGGGTTGACCTCGGAGACCACCAGCGGGACCTCGGGGTCACGGCGCCAGGCCGAGGAGTTGTCGATCACGACGGCGCCCTGGGAGGCGACCTTCGGCGCCAGCGCCTTGGAGGTCGAGCCGCCCGCCGAGAACAGGACGATGTCCAGGCCGCTGTAGTCGGCCGTCGTCGCGTCCTCCACGGTCACGCCGTCCAGAACCGTCCCCGCCGAGCGGGCCGAGGCGAACAGGCGCAGCTCGGTGACCGGGAAGTCCCGCTCCTTGAGGATCCTGCGCATGACCGTGCCGACCTGACCGGTGGCTCCGACGATTCCGACCCTCACGGCGACTCCTTCTACGTGATCTGCGTGGCTTGTCTGTGTCTGCTGCATGGCCGAGGCGTTTCCATCATGCGGTCAGCCTTGGTCCGCCTGTCCAATCGTTTGACCGGGATGACCGAACGGTGGAACGCGACGCACCCCGGTCCGAGCTGCGGTTCTGCGGCTCACACCCGGGCTGAGCTGGAGATATTCGCCCTGTGGCGGCCCCGCACCGCAAGCTCGCCTGCCCACCCGCGACCGGGCTACGCGACGGTGTGACGTACGCCTCTGTGTACGTCTCCGTCCCTGCCTGTGTGCAGCGGCGGGACGTCCCGGGAAATTCCGCCGGACGACGTCGAACGTTTTGGCCCCTCCCGGCGTCACAGTCACCACAGGGCGAGGGGAGGGGTGGCTGTGCTGCGCAGAAAGGCCCGCCGCGACCAGGGGGGCGGTGCCGTCCAGGACGTACTGGACGATCCGCTGGACGCGGCCCAGGAACGTCGGGTGCGGGCGGTGCTCGCGCTGGGCGGGGTGCCGCAGGCGGACCTGCCGGACGGGGTACAGCAGGTCCGCCTGCGGCTGCTGGAGCGGGCCGCGAGCGGACGCGAGGCGCCGCGGGACGTGTCGGCGTGGGCGGCGGTCGTCGCCTCCAACCTCGCCATGGACTGGCACCGGGCCAAGAAGCGCCAGGAGCGGCTCGGGGAGCGCCTGGCCACCCTGCACCAGCCGGTCCACCCCTCCGGCGAGGACACCAGCCTGCTCTCCCTCGCCGTCGCCCAGGGCCTGGACGAACTGCCCGACGCCCAGCGTCAGGTCCTCGTCCTGCGCTTCTACGCCGACCTGCCGGTGCGCGGCATCGCCGAGGAACTGGGCATCCCGGAGGGCACGGTCAAGAGCAGGCTGCACACGGCGGTACGGGCCCTGCGCGCCCGCCTGCACGAGGACGAGGTGGTGTGACATGACCGCCGAGAACGAAGGCCGTACCCGCGCTGACGCGCTGATGGCCGCGGTCACCGACGAGCCGCTCACGGACGGGGCGCGCGCGGACGACGCCTTCATGGCCGAGCACCGGTCGGCTGTCGCCGATGTGGCGCTGCTGCGGGAGCAGCTGGGGATCATCGGGCACGCGCTCGCCGAGCCGGCGGCACCGGCCCCCGAGCCGGAGCCCGACCCCGCCCCCGTTCGCGTACGACAGCCCTCGCCCGCCCGGCGCAGGATGTTCGCCGTGGTCTTCGGCGGGCTCGCCGTGGCCGCCGCCGCGTCCCTGCTGGTGGGCATGGGCTGGCTGTTGACACAGACGGGGGGCGACGCCTCCGACGCGGGGGCCGGTGCCGCCGCCGACAAGCAGGCCTCCGAAGCCGGTGGCACCGCCTTCGGCAGCCCCCACTACCTCGCCTGTTCCCGCCTGGTGGCCGAAGGGGAGGCAACCTCGGTGGAACGGCTCCCCGGTACGACGTCGATCCGCGTCACCCTGCACATGACCCGCTACTACAAGCCGGACAAGCCGGACAAGGATGAGCAGGAGCTGACCTTCGTGGTCGACGAGAACCTCGTCCCGGGCCTGCGCGCGGGCGACCCGGTCCTCATCGGCATCCGCCAGGGCGCCCGCCGGCCCGACTTCTGGTCCGTCGGCGAGCCGAACATCGCCCCCGAGCGGGCCTGGATCACCGCCTTGCTGGCCGAGGCGGGCAAGCTCACCTGCTGAACGAGGCCGAACGAGGCCGAACGACAAGGGGCGGGCGCCCGCACGGACGCCCGCCCCCTACTGTCGTACTCCGGACTACGGCGTGACCTTCTCGATCTTCACGTTGCCCAGGCCCGCGACCGTGCCCCGCGCGTTCAGCAGCCGGACCTGGCCGAAGAACTCACGGCCCTCGGGCGCGGCCGCCGCGGCGGTGACGCTGCCCTTGACCGTGGCCGACTCACCCGTGCCCAGCTTCACCGGCGTCGACTCGTCGACCGTGACGGTGCCGAGCGCGGCGGAGTAGAACACGTCCAGGTAGTCGTAGGCCGTCGAGCCGGCCGGTACCGAGTAGCCGATGACCTCGATGCTGTACTTCCCGGCCGCCGGGTTCGCGACCGAGACCGACTCCTCCGAGTCACCGTCGGCGGAGCTGCCGACCTCGGTGCCGGCCGCGTCGTAGACGACCAGGTCGAGGTCCGCGGCCGCGTCGGAGACGTTGCCGATGGTGACGTCGAGCGACGTGGCGCCCTCGGGCACCTCGACCGTGGTGGTCTGCGTGTCGCCCTCGGCGATGGTCGGACGCGCCGTCTTCGAGGAGCCGAGCGGGCCGCCGGCCGACTTGCCGTCGAGGGCGGCGTAGTTGTTGGTCACCTTCCAGGAGACGGCGGTCGGGGTGCCGACCTTGGCCTCGGGGAGGGTCACGGTCTCCGGGTCGAAGGCCGCGCCCAGGACGGTGACGTCCAGCTTGAACGGGTTGTCGAGCAGTGGCGACGTACGGCGCGACTCGACCTCGATCTCCCAGACGCCGGGCTGCGGGTCGGCGTAGGCACGCACGTCCGGCTTGCAGCCGTTGCCGGCGAGGTAGTTGTTGTAGCAGTACGGCGTGCCGGTGTTGTCGGACGGGGTGCCGTACGGGTGGATGGCGATGAACCGGGTCTGGCTCTTGTCCTTCAGCCCGCCGATCGCGACCTCCAGCGACTTCGCGCCCTCGGGGACGGTCACGAAGTACGACTTGTTGCTGTTGCGCTGCACCGAACCGGACGCCGAGTAGGTGTACTTCAGCGGCGCCGCGACCACGACCGTGTTGAGGACCTGCTTGTCGATGCCCTCCGTGCGCGGGTCGTCGACCTCCAGGATCGCGCTCTTGTTGCCGGCCGAGGACGGCTTGGCGGCGACCTGGACGGTGACCGGCTTGTTCAGGCCGAGGCTGACCTCGTCGGAGCCGACGATCCGGAAGGTGTCACCGGCGTTGTTCTCCAGGTGCAGCTCGTGCCGGATCGCCTTGTCCGCGCCGGACGTACGCGTGATCGTGACGTCGTACGTCTTCTTCTGTCCGGCCTTGAGGCCGCCCTCGCGGTCGTAGACGCCCGTGCCGTAGCCCGGGGTCTTCAGGAACTGGTCGATCGCGGTGTCGACCGGCGCCTTCACGGAGTACTCGTGGGCGGTGGCGCCGTCGCGGATCGAGTCCCAGGCGTCCTCGATGTTGATGAGGCCGGCACCCTCCTCGTACGCCTGAACACCCTTGATGTGATCGGCCGTCGAGGTGAGAGCGGTGCGCAGCTTCGCGGGCGTCAGATCGATGCCCTTCTGCTTGGCGGCGCTCAGCAGCAGCGCGGACGCGCCCGCCGCCTGCGGGGACGCCATCGAGGTGCCCTGGAGCATGCCGTAGCCGGCCGGGAGCGAGTAGCCCGCCTCGGCGACCGGGGCGCCCGGCAGCCAGGTCTGGATGGTGTTGATCGCGGCGCCCGGCGCGGAGAGCGTCGGGGTGAAGCCGCCGTCCTCACGCGGACCGCGCGAGGAGAACGGCATCATCGCGTACGGCTTGGACACGACCGAGCCGTAGTTGGCGGCCCAGGTCTCCTTGGAGATGGTCGCGCCGACCGAGATGACCTTGGCGGCCAGCGCCGGGTCGCCGATGGTGTTGGCGCCGGGACCGGAGTTGCCGGCCGAGATGACCAGCTGCACGCCGTAGGTGTCGATGAGGCGCGTGTACATCTCGGCGCGGGCGTTGTTGCCGTCGTTGAGCGCCGGGAGACCGCCGATGGACATGTTGACGATGTCGACGCCACGGTTGACGACGAGGTCGATCATGCCCTCGGTGAGCGCGATGTTGGTGCAGCCGCCGGTCCAGGTGCAGGCACGGGACGCGACGAGCTTCGCGCCCGGCGCCGCGCCGTTCATCTCGCCGCCGAACATGCCGTTCGCGGCGGTGATGCCGGCGACGTGGGTGCCGTGCTCGGACTCGATGACGCCGATGTTGACGAAGTCGCGCTTCTGGCCGACCCAGTCGCCGCCCAGCGGGTCCATCGGCACGTCCTTGCGGATCTGCACGACGAACGGCTGGCGCTCGGCGACGTCGGTGGCCGGGTCGTCGGTGCCGAAGTACCCGATCTGGAAGCCGTCCTTGTACGGCTTCATCGGGGTGTCGTCACCGAAGTCGTTGTTGTTGTTGAGGTCGACCCGGACGGTGCCGTTCGCGGCGTCGTAGAGGACGCCCCACGAGTCGGTCTTGTCGCCGTCGCGGTTGGCGTCGCCCGCCGCGTCGCCGCCCGTGGTGTACGACTCCAGGAAGGTGCTCACCTGGTACGAACCCGCTGGCGCCGTCCAGGTCCTGCCGCCGTAGGTGAAGGTGGGCCCGGAGACCGAGGTCACCATCGGGCGCCAGGTGCGGTCGCTGTCGAGGAGCGGGTCGGTGGCGGTGACCCAGTCGACGATCTTGCGCTCGCCGGTGCTGGTCTTCTGCAGCGCGGGATGCCCGAGGTCCACACCGCTGTCGAGGATGCCGATGGTGATGCCGCGGCCGTCCGCCTTCGGGTGGTCCTCCACGAAGTCGACGGCGCCCGTCTCGAAGGACGGGTTGTACGGGTTCTCGGCCGGGGTCTTCCTGCCCGGGCCGGAGTACGCGGTCGCCGCGGTCGTCGACTTCTTCGTGTCGACGGCGGGGTCGTCCAGCGGTATCTCCTCGCGCAGGTCGATGCCGTGCACCGAGGAGAGCTTCGCGGCGGCGGCGATGGCCGAGTCGGCCTTGCCGGTGGGGACGGTGGCCCGGACATAGCCGAGCTTGTCGTACGTACGGCCCACAGAGCCGACCGCGTCCAGCTGCGCGGCCACCTTCTCGGTCTGACCGGGCGCGGTCGCGATCATCATCGTGACGTTCTTGTCGCCGTCGGCCTTCGCCTCGGCGAGCAGATCGGCGTCGTCCGAACCGAGCTTGTCGTGCGCGGACTTCACACTCGGGTCCGTCACGGTGGGCGCGGGGTCCGCGGCTATGGCCATGGGTATCGGCCCGGCCGCGGAGAGCGCGGCGACGAGACCGGCGGCCACGGCTATGCGGGCCGCGCGTCTCGGACCCGGCTTGGGTTCGCGCTGGGGGTTGAGGGTCATCGGCATCCCTTGTTGGTAAAGGAGCATCGGCCGTCCGGTATGTGGTCCCGGACGACCGCACAGCCTTACGCAAGGGAAGGATGTTTGGGAAGAGTTGACCGAATCGAAATGAAGAGGTGGGGGAAACCCGCTATGCAATTGGGGTGAGAGGGATGAAAGGCGTAAGTCGCCCGCAAGCCGGAAAATCGCCTGCGCCACTCGCCTCCAGCCGTCTAACGTCCCTACGTGCGGAAGAAGTTGAGGGTGGCGGCCTACGCCATTTGCGTACGTGACGGACAGCTCCTCCTCGCGCGGTCCCCGGCGCCCGGCGGCGGCTTCGAGTGGGTGCTGCCGGGCGGTGGCATGGAGCACGGAGAGGATCCCTACGACACGGTCGTGCGGGAGCTGGAGGAGGAGACCGGCTACCTCGTCGAACCGACCGGGCTGCTCGGCATCGACTCCTCCCACCACACGTTCCCGGGCGGCCGCTTCGGCCGGCCCGTCGACCATCACGGCGTACGGCTCGTCTACGAGGCCCGGATCACCGGCGGCGACCTGCGCTACGAGGCCAACGGCTCGACCGACATGGCGGCCTGGCATCCCCTGGACGACGTGACGGCCCTGACCCGGGTCTCCATGGTCGACAAGGGGCTGTCGCTGTGGCGCGAGCGGCCGGCGGCGGGGCGGATCGGAGCGGCCGGGATCTAGGGGGTGCTTCGAAAGTCCCGCACAGCGCGCCCGCGGCGCCCGGCACGCACCCTCGCCGCACCGGCCAAAGGCCCAAGTACGTCCAGTACGAGGGCCTTCGTCCGGCACTGCCCCAGCCTTCGGCCGGGGGGACCCCCAGGGCACGCACCGGACACCGCGGGCACCGCACGGGACTTTCGAAACACCCCCTAGTCGCCGGGAGCGGGCCGCCGGGAGCCGGCCCGGGAGTCGGCCGCCGGAATCCGGTCGCCGGGAAATAGCTTCCCTACCCGGAAAGATGAACACGGAGTGACCGCGTCCCGGCCGTTCGAGGAGCGGCCGTGGACGCGGAAGGTAGTCCAAGATCGACGTACGGTGATCGGCGTTGCCCGTTGCGGTCATGTTCATGCGCAGGTCATCCCCGCTGCCAACGATCCACAGTGAGCGGGAGGTTCGCTTCGGCGACCGCCCGCGACCACTGCCGACGCGTTCGCACTCGGGGAGATCGCGCCATGTCGCGCATACGCTCTGTCGCCAGCTCCGCGCTGGGGGTCCACCGCCGTACCCTGCTCGCCGCCACCGGAGCGGTGACCCTCTCCGCGGGCGTCGGTTACGCCCTGCGGCCCACGGAGAGTGAGGCCGCCACCACCACCGGCACCGCGAGCGCGCCGGGCGCCGGCGCGGACAACGCCGCCGCCGAGGCCCCCGTCGGTGCCTCCCGCAGGCTGCCGACCGCCCTCGCGCCGTACACCCGCGGCACCACCGTCGCGAACGTCGCCACCCCGACCGGCAGCTCCGGCTACCGCCGGCTCGGCGACGGTCCCGGCTGGAAGCGGGTCGTCCGCGAGAACCTGGCCGCGGCCAGGTCGGGGCGCGAGAAGCGGCGTACGGCCCTCGCGGCCTTCGTGCAGCTCACCGATCTGCACCTGATCGACGCCCAGCACCCGCTCCGCCTCGAGTACCTGCGCTCGACGGACGTGCACGCCTGGCGGCCGCAGGAGGCACTGACCGTGCCCGGCGCGGTGGCGCTGGTCGAGCGCGTCAACGCGCTGCGGGGCGCCCCCGTCACCGGCGCCCCGCTCCACTTCGCCATGACCACCGGCGACAACACGGACAACAACGCCAAGTCCGAGCTGGAGTGGTTCCTGACGGTGATGAGCGGCGGCCGCGTCACCCCGAACACGGGTGACCCGCGGCAGTACGAGGGCGTCCAGAACAGCGGCCTCAAGCTGTACTGGCAGGCCGACGACAGCGTCCGCGACGCCGACAAGCAGCTCGGCTTCCCGTACATCGAGGGCTACCTGGCCGCCGCGATCCGCGAACTGCGCAGCCCCGGCCTGAACATCCCCTGGTACTCCACGGTCGGCAACCACGACGCGATGCCGCTCGGCACCTACGCCTCGCACGCCGACTCCTACCTCACCGACCTCGCGGTCGGCGGCAAGAAGCTCATGCAGGTGTCCGCGGCGGACGCCAAGAAGCTCCAGGACTCCCTCAAGCAGGACAAGGACCCGAGGGGCACCGTCTTCAAGGACTTCCTCAAGGCCCACGCCCGCTCGATGCGCTCGGTCACCCCGGACGAGAGCCGGGCCCCGTTCACGCCGCGGGAGTATCTGCAGGCCCACCTCAACCCGGCGCACCGCGGTCACGGGCCGGTCGGGCACGGCTACTCGACGGCCAACCTGGACGCGGGCACGCAGTACTACAGCTTCCGTATCGCCGACGACGTCATCGGCATCAGCCTCGACACCACCGACCCGGGCGGCCACTACGAAGGGTCCCTCGGGGCGGCGCAGTTCAAGTGGCTGGACCGGACGCTGCGCGAGAACAAGGACTCGTACGCGATCATCTTCAGCCATCACACCAGCAAGACGATGGGCAACCTCCGCCGCGACCCGGCCCGTCCGGGCGAGCGGCGCGTGGGCGGTGCCGAGGTCGTCGAGCTGCTCGCCGGCCACCGCAACGTTCTCGCCTGGGTGAACGGCCACATCCACAAGAACGTCATCACCCCGCACTCCGCCTCCGGCGGCCGCTCCTTCTGGGAGATCTCCACCGCCTCCCACGTCGACTTTCCCCAACTCGCCCGGATCATCGAGGTGGTGGACAACAAGGACGGCACGATCTCCCTGTTCACCACCCTGATCGAGTCCTCGGCCCCGCACCGCACGAACTTCACCGACCACTCCCAGACGGGCCTGGCCGCCCTCTACCGCGAGCTGTCCCTCAACGCGCCCGGGGTCGGCACGAAGCTGGCGGGGGACCGGAAGGACCGCAACACGGAGCTGGTGCTGAAGAAGGGCTGAAAACGCCTCAACCGGCGTGCGGCGCCTCAACCTTTGCACGCGCCCCAGGGTCTTGCTCCCCGACCACGCTCGACGTGAGCGGGAAACAGGGGGAACAGGACATGACCGTACGGATGACACGCACGACCCTGGTGGCGGCGACGGCAGTGGCGCTGTCGGCGGCCCTCGCGGCCCCGGCGCTGGCGGCGGCACCCGCCGGAGCCGGCCACGACACGACCCGCGAGGCCATGGAGGCCGCGGTCGATGCCGGTGTGCCCGGCGTGACGGCCACGGCGAGGGACGACCACGGGACCTGGTCGGCGACGGCGGGCGTCGGCAACCTCAGGACGGGGAAGCCGCGTTCGGCGGACGACCGCTACCGGGTGGGCAGCATCACCAAGACCTTCGTCGCCACGGTGCTGCTCCAGCTGGAGGCGGAGGGCAGGCTGTCCCTGGACGACACGGTGGAGGAGTGGCTGCCGGGCCTGGTGCGGGGCAACGGCCACGACGGCAGCCGCATCACCCTGCGCCGGCTCCTCAACCACACCAGCGGCATCTTCAACTACACGGCGGATGAGGGCTTCGGCCGCACGTACTTCCTCAAGGACGGCTTCTTCGAGCACCGCTACGACACGAAGAAGCCCGAGGAACTCGTCGCGCTCGCCATGACCCACAAGCCCGACTTCGAGCCGGGGACGTCCTGGAACTACTCCAACACCAACTTCGTGCTCGCCGGAATGGTGATCGAGAAGGCCACGGGCCGCCCCTATGGCGACGCGATCCGCGCGCGCATCATCAAGCCGCTGCACCTGACCGCCACGTCCGTCCCCGGTACGCGGGTGACGGTGCCGCAGCCCAGCAGCCGGGCCTACTCCAAGCTGGCCCAGACCGCGACGGGCCCGACGTACGACGTCACGAAGCTCAACCCGTCCCTCGCCTACGCGGCCGGCGAGATGATCTCCGACTCGACCGACCTCAACCGCTTCTACACGGCTCTCCTGCGCGGCAGGCTCCTCCCACGCGAGCAACTGACCGAGATGACCACGACCGTGCCGGTCAACGAGGCCACCGGCTACGGCCTCGGCCTGATGAAGTCCGAGCTGACCTGCGGCGTCACGGTCTGGGGCCACAGTGGCGGCATCCACGGCTCCATATCCGAGGCGGTCACGACGAAGGACGGCCGCCGGTCCCTGGCCTTCAACCTCAACGGCGACTGGTCGGGTGGCACGGGGGCGGTGATCGAGGCCGAGTTCTGCGGGGAGGGGCCGGCGACAACCGGTGGCCGAGCGGGCTCGGACACGAAGCACCGGGTTGATCCGGGCGGCCGGCTGGTGGGCGAACTCATTCCGGAGTTCGACGGCTGAGGCGGCTGAGGCGGCTGGGGCGGCTGGGGCGGCTGGGGCGGGCTGGGGCGACCGGGACCACTGAAGCCACGACCGAGGCCCGTGGCAGTGAGGATCGCCAGCCCCGCCGCCCCGTAGGCCGCATAGCCGGCGCCAGTAACACGCCTCGCAATCCGGGTCTCGTTCCGTCAAGCCGGCGCCGAGCCGCCGAACGGCACGAGGAGGGGCCGCCGGACCCTACCGGGCCCGGCGGCCCCTCCTCTCCCCTCCTGATGCCGCGCGTCCCGGTCCGTCACTACCGGGGCAGCACCACGACATACGCGGCCGGATCACGGTCCGCCGCGGCCATCAGCGCCGTACGGACCACCGCCGCCTGCTGCTCCATCGCGTCCCGGAGCTTCTTCGGGGTGATGTAGACGACCGTGATGCCGAGACCCTCCAGATGCTCGCGCTTGCGGGCGTATTCGGACCAGAGGGCGTCCTCGTCCTGACGGGGGGCGCGGGTGTCGAGTTCGACGGCGACGGCCTGGTCGGGCCAGTAGGCGTCCAGGCCGCCGAGGTGGGGGCCGCCGGGCAGGCGCAGGTCGACGTTCCAGACGGGGTCGGGCAGGCCGTGGACGTGGACCATCTCGTACAGGCGGTCCTCCGCGATCGCGCGGCCCTCGGCGAGCAGGGAGTCCACCGCGTCCACCACGTGCGGGCGGGAGAGAAGCTTCGCCTGGGTCAACTCGCGTACCACCGAGGCCGGTTCGCAGTGGCCGCCGCGGACGGCTTCGGTCAGCAGGCGGCGTACGGCGCCCGCGTCCGTCAGTTCGGCCACCGCGTCGGCCAGGGCGCGGGGGACCGGGGCCACCGGGAGGCCCGTCACCCGCTGGGGGGTGGGGAGCGCGGCAGTGCGCAGGACGCGGGCGCAGCCCGTGGAGCGCAGTCGGCGCATACGGGGAACCAGGACGTCGATCGTGTCCAGCGCGGTCAGCGGCGGCGTGGCGGAGAAGCCGTGCAGGGTCAGCGCCGCGAGGCCCGTGATCACCGCGTCGGGGTAGGCGGGGGCGGTGTGTCCCTCGCCCGGGTTCGGCTGGGACGGCACCCCGGGCGACCGTTCCCGCGCCGCGTACATCAGCACCGCGTGCAGGCGCTCCTCGCTGGTCGGCGGGCCGGGGTGGAGCAGGAACACACCGGGGAGGAACTGCTGCCAGGGTCCGCCGGGGCGGCACTGCTCGTTCATCTCGGCGGGCGAGATGCCGTGCGACTTCAGCTGTGCGGTCGTCATGACACGGCGGTGCACCTCGGAGAGGTGACGCAGGGGGCGGGGGGAGGCCGGGGGGAGCGGGGTGTTGTGGTTCATGACCGGGAGGTTCCCGCGTCCTGTCCGCCCTTTAACCGCTGTTACACGCCCGTCGACAAATTCGGACAACCCGGCACTAAAGGACGGGTGTTCGGATGCCGAGTAGGCACGGAAAACCCCTGGTCCGTTCGGGTTGGACCAGGGGTTACGGCTGCTATTGCCTGAATTCCGTAACGGTCACGGAGGGCCGTGATCGTTGGCCAAAGGTTCTGTGCGGTTGACGCGTCGACGCTGTCCCGGACACCTCAGTCGCGCGCCGCGTCACACTCCTGCCCCCGCAGCCCCCGCGCCAGATCGTCCCGCGCCTCCAGCACCAGCCGCCGCAGCGCCGGCGCCGCGTCCTCGTGGGCCGCCAGCCACGCGTCCGTCGCGTCCAGCGTGGCCTGCGACTGCTGGAGCCCCGGGAACAGGCCCCGGACCACGTCCATCCCGATCTGGATCGACCGCTCGTCCCACACCCGCTCGATCGCCGCGAAGTACTTCTCGGCGTACGGCGCGAGCAGCTCCCGCTGGGACGGCTGGGTGAAGCCGGAGATGGTCGCCTCGACCAGGGCGTTGGACAGCGCGTCGGACTCGACGACCTGCGCCCACGCCTGCGCCTTCACCGCATCCGAGGGCCGGGCGGCGAGGCAGCGCACCTGGTGGCGCTTGCCGGACGCCGTGTCGTCCCGGGCCAGTTCGGCCGCCAGCGCCGACTCGTCCGCGACCCCGTGCGCGGCCAGCGGCTCCAGGAACGTCCAGCGCAGCTCCTGGTCGACGTCCAGTCCCTCGATCTTCTCCGTGCCCTCCAGCAGCCCCCGCAGCAGCCCCAGGTCCTCCGAGCCCGACGCCACCGACGCGAGGAACCGCGCCCACGCCAACTGCTGCTCACTGCCCGGCTCGGCGGCCCGCAGCTCCCGCAGCGCACCCTCGGCGAGCAGCCGTTCGCCGGTCGGCCGCCACCGCGGCGCCACATAGTGGACCAGCGACGAGTCCGCCCACGCGTGCAGCATCTGCAGCACACCGATGTCGGACTCGCGCCCCGCGAACCGCAGCACCAGGTCCACGAAGTCCCGCGCCGGCAGCAGCGCGTCCCGCGTCATGTTCCACAGCGCCGACCAGCACAGGGCACGGGCGAGCGGGTCGGTCATGTCACCGAGACCGGAACGCAGCGTCGCCATCGACGTCTCGTCGAAACGCGTCTTGCAGTACGTCAGGTCCTCGTCGTTCACCAGCACCAGCTCCGGCGCCTCCGCGCCCGCCAGCTCACCCACCACCGTCCGCGGACCCTCGACGTCCACCTCGGCCCGCGCGAACCGCTCCAACGCCCCGCCCGCGCCCCGCCGGTACAGGCCCACGGCGACCCGGTGCGGGCGCAGCTCCGGGTGGGACTCGGCCGCCTCCTGCACCACCGCAAGCTCGTCGACCCGGCCCTCGGCGTCCAGCAGCACCTGCGGGGTCAGTGAGTTCACGCCCGCCGTCTGCAGCCAGGAACGCGACCACGCGCCCATGTCCCGGCCACTGGTCTCCTCCAGTACCGACAGCAGATCCCCGAGGCGCGTGTTGCCGTACGCGTGCCGCTTGAAGTAGCGCCGCGCGCCCTCCAGGAACGCGTCCTGACCGACGTACGCCACGAGCTGCTTCAGTACGGAAGCGCCCTTGGCGTAGGTGATGCCGTCGAAGTTGAGCTTCGCGTCCTGGAGGTCACGGATGTCCGCCGTGATCGGGTGCGTGGAGGGCAGCTGGTCGGCGCGGTACGCCCACGCCTTGCGGCGGTTGGCGAAGGTGATCCAGGCGTCCTTGAAGCGGGTCGCGCCCACGTTCGCGAAGGTGCCCATGAAGTCCGCGAAGGACTCCTTGAGCCACAGGTCGTCCCACCACACCATGGTGACCAGGTCACCGAACCACATGTGCGCCATCTCGTGCAGGACGACGTTCGCCCGGCCCTCGTACGACGCCCGCGTCACCTTGCCGCGGAAGATGAACTCCTCCCGGAAGGTCACCATCCCCGGGTTCTCCATCGCGCCGAGGTTGTACTCGGGCACGAACGCCTGGTCGTACTTCCCGAAGGGGTACGGGTAGTCGAAGTGGTCGTGGAAGAAGTCCAGGCCCTGCTTGGTGACCAGGAAGATGTCGTCGGCGTCGAAGTAGGGGGCGAGACCCTTGCGGCACATGGCGCCGAGGGGGATCTCCAGCGTCGTGCCGTCGGCGAACCTACGCGAGTACGAGTCGGTGACGTAGTGGTACGGGCCGGCCACGACGCAGGTGATGTACGTCGAGATCGGCTTCGTCTCCGCGAACCGCCACACCCCGTCGGTCTGCGAGCCGGCCCCGTTGCTCCACACCGTCCAGCCCTCGGGCGCCCGCACCTCGAAGCGGAACGGCGCCTTGAGGTCCGGCTGCTCGAAGTTGGCGAAGACGCGGCGGGAGTCGGCCGGCTCGTACTGCGTGTAGAGGTAGACCTCGCCGTCCTCGGGGTCGACGAAGCGGTGCAGGCCCTCACCGGTGCGCGAGTAGGCGCACTGGGCGTCGACGATCAGCTCGTTGTCGGCGGCGAGGTCCTCCAGGACGATCCGCGAGCCGTCGAAGACCTCACTCGGGTCCAGGTCCCTGCCGTTGAGGGAGAGGGCCGTCACACTCGGCGCGATCAGGTCCGCGAAGCTGGTCGCGCCGGGCTCGGCGCAGCGGAAGCGGATCGTGGTGACCGAGCGGAAGGTGCGCGGACCGTTCCCGTCCGCCTCGCCGGTCGCGGAACGCACGTCGAGGGACACGTCGTACCCGTCGACGGACAGCAGGGCGGCCCGCTCCCGGGCCTCGTCGCGGGACAGATTCTCACCGGGCACGGGTGGCACTCCCTCGGGTGTGTTCAGTATGCGGACAGCCCGATCCTGCCATGTGCCCCCGACGCGCGGCACCGGGGAATGGCCGGGAGAGCCCGGGCGTTCCCCCAGAGGTTTCGCTGAGACACGCTTGCCTCTGAGGAGAGACATGTCGGACAAGACCCCCGTCGACTTCTGGTTCGACCCTCTGTGCCCCTGGGCCTGGATGACCTCGCGCTGGGTGCAGGAGGTGGAGAAGCTCCGCGACATAGAGGTCCGCTGGCATCTGATGAGCCTGGCCGTCCTCAACGAGGACAAGCTCGACGACCTGCCCGAGGAATACCGCGAACTGCTGGAGACCAAGGCGTGGGGCCCGGTCCGGGTCGTCATAGCCGCGCAGGAGGAGCACGGCGCCGAAGTGCTCGGCGACCTCTACACCGCGCTCGGCACCCGCATCCACAACCAGGGCGAGGGCCCCGGCAAGGAGACGGTCGCCGCCGCCCTGAAGGACGTCGGTCTGCCGGAGTCCCTCCTGGAGCACTGGGACGGCACCGAGTACGAGCCGCAGCTGCGCGCCTCCCACAAGGAGGGCATCGACAAGGTCGGCCAGGAGGTCGGCACCCCGGTCATCGCCGTCCCCGGCGCTGACGGCGAGCAGATCGCCTTCTTCGGCCCGGTCGTCACCCCGGCCCCCAAGGGCGAGGACGCCGCGAAGCTGTGGGACGGCACCCTCGCCGTGGCCTCCGTGCCGGGCTTCTACGAGATCAAGCGGACGCGGACGAAGGGGCCGGACTTCAGCAACCTGTAGGGATCACTTGTCGACGGCGGCCTCCTCCTCGCGGAACCTCTCGGGGAGGAGGCCGCCGTCGCTCTTCTTGAGGTGGCGGTAGTACGACAGACAGCCCTTGGCGGTGCAGCGCCAGTACCAGTCCACGTAGTGGCGAGGGTCCCCCTTCTCCTCGCGGATCGCCGTCTTCTCCTCGTCGTTGACGGGCCGGAAGTCCTCCATGGTGCCGCAGGTCGGGCAGTCCAGCCTGAACGTCCTCATCAGCCCCTCCTCGCCATCACCGCCAGATCCGGGAAGTCGGTCACCACCGCGTCGACCCCCATCCCGTAGTAGACCGCGTACTCCGCGAACGCGTCCCCGAAATCGTTCGCTCCGCTGCCGCGCCGGAACTGAGCCGGCAGGAACTGGTTCTCCGCCCGGAAGGTGTACGGCCCCACCCGCAACCCCGCCGCGTGGGCGTCCGCGAGGACCGACGTGCCGAGGAGCGACGACTTGTCCGGCCCGATCCAGTCCGCGTACGCGGCGATCCGCGCCAGCCCCGCCGGGCTCATCATGTCCTTGTACGTCGTCGGATCACCGGACGAGACCAGGTCGTACGGCCCACCCGTGGTCCCCAGCGCCTGCCACAGCGGCACCCCGAGCCGCTCGGCCGCGATCCGCTTCAGGCTCGTCGGCTCGAAGGACTGCACGACACACTCGCGCCGGCCCAGGCGGTTGCGGCGGATCACCTTCGCCAGCTGCGGCTCCAAAGGCAGGCCCAGGCCGCGGAAGTACGTCGGGTGCTTGGTCTCCGGGAAGACGGCGATCGTCCGGCCGTACGCCTTCGAGAGCTTCCGTGCGAGGTCCACGACCTCCTGGAAGGTGAGGACCTGATCCCGGCCGTCGAAGACCGTGTTGCGGTTGCGGACCAGCGGCAGCCGCTCCACCGCCCGCAGCGTCTTCAGCTCCGCCAGCGTGAAGTCCTCGGTGAACCAGCCGGTCACCGCCCGCCCGTCCACAGTCCTGGTGGTGCGGCGGTCCGCGAACTCTGGGTGCGCCGCCACGTCCGTCGTCTGCGAGATCTCGTTCTCGTGCCGGACGACCAGGACGTGGTCCTTCGTCGGGACGAGGTCCGGTTCGATCCAGTCGGCGCCGGTCTGCACGGCGTGGGTGTAGGAGGCCGCGGTGTGTTCGGGGCGCCAGCCGGCGGCACCGCGGTGGCCGATGACGACCGGCCGTCCCGGGGGACGGGAGTCGGCGGCCGCGGGCGTGGGTACGGTGGCGGCCACCGTGGTGCCGGCGGCCGCGAGCAGCAGGGATCTACGTCTCGGGTGCATGCAACTCCCTTTCGGCGTCAGGCTCTTGCGTGCGGCTCCTGCGTGCAGCTCTTGCGTGCGGCTCTTGCTTGCGGCTTTCAGTACGGCTGATCAGCTTCGGGCCCGGCGGCGCGCCTCGGACAGGCGCGTCAGGTGCTCCTCGTACGCCTGCGCGTAGTACGCCGCCCGCCCCGCATCCGGCTCGACGACCGCCGTCGGCCGCGTCCACGCCTCCGCGTCCAGCGCCACCCCGTACCGCTCCGCCGCCGCCAGCACCGCGCCCCGCGCGCCCACCTCGCCCTCGACCACCCTGAGCGGCCGCCCGAGGACATCGGCGAGCAGCCGCATCCAGGCCGGGCTGCGCGTACCGCCACCGCACACGGCCAGCGTCCCGGTGAGGCCCGCCGCCTGAAGACAGTGCCGGGCCGCGTAGCCGATGCCCTCGCAGGTCGCCCGGACCAGATCGGCGCGGGTCGACTCCAGGGAGACACCGGTCAGTTCGGCGCGCAGCCGAGGTTCGACGAAGGGGGCGCGTTCGCCGGAGGGCGCGAAGTACGGCAGGACGCGTACGCCGTTCGCCCCCGGCGGGGTCTCGGCCAGCAGCCCGTCGACCTCCTCGTGCCGGACGCCCGTCGTCGACAGCACCCAGTCCAGCGCCGCCGTCCCGACCATCGCGGGCATCGCGCGCAGCCAGTGCCCCGGCCGGTCGGTGTTGATGTACAGGCCGGCCGGTTCGCCGGTCAGGTCGAGGTCGGTGGTCGCGACCAGGCTGGCCAGGCAGGTGCCGACGATGAGGAGTCCGTCGCCGGGGGACGTCACCCCCGCGCCGAGTGCGCACGCCGGGAGGTCGTACGGTCCGTTCGCGATGCGCGTCCCGGGTGGGAGGCCCTCGGCGTGCGTCTCGGCGGTCGCGACCGGGTCGCTGACGGGGGCGAGGAGTCCGCGGCGGTGGGTGAGGCCGAGGAGTTCGACGACGCGGTTGTCGTATGCGCGGGTCCGGGGGTCGAGGAAGGGCATGGAGGCGTCCGACACGTCCGTGGTGGCCCGACGTCGTCCGGTCAGCCGCTGGAACACCATGTCCTTGCAGTAGACGGCTGCGGACGCCTCGTCCAGCGCCTTCGGCTCATGGCTGTCCAGCCACGCCAGCAGCGGCCCGGGACACCCCGGGAACATCGCGCTCCCCGTCCGCCGGAACACCGTCTCGAACGTGCCGTCCGCCAGCCAGCGGTCGACCAGTTCGTGTGCCCGGCCGTCCATCCAGGAGGCCGCGGGCCGTACGGGGCGGCCTTCCGCGTCGACCAGCCATACGCCGTCGCCCTGCCCGGTGAGCCCGGCCAGCTCGACCGGTTGGGGGACGCGCTCGGTGACCTCGCCGAGGACGGCGACCACCGCCCCGTACACCTCGTCCATATCCTGCTCGACGACGCCGCCGTGCAGGGCGAGCCCCACCGGGCGGGACGCCACGGCCAGTTCGCGGCCCTCGGCGTCGAAGGCGGCCGCCTTGACTGTGGACGTGCCTACGTCGATTCCTACGTACATTGCCACCACCCACCTCTTTGTTTGGCTCCGTTCGCCTCCGGGGCGCCACATGCCGGTGTCGAGAGGGCGATCGTGCTCGACCCTTCGGGCCTCCGCGCGTTCGCCCTCTCGACACCGGCGCGCCCCTACGGCTCTCTCGCGGCCGGTGTCGTCGGCCCGGTGGAAGTTGGTGGGCTCTCACCCGGCGCCTCGCTGGGCCCTTCACCTGGCCGTCGCC
The DNA here is from genome assembly GCF_041261225.1 of Streptomyces sp. V4I8. Taxonomy (GTDB): domain Bacteria; phylum Actinomycetota; class Actinomycetes; order Streptomycetales; family Streptomycetaceae; genus Streptomyces. The sequence goes on along the minus strand of NZ_JBGCCN010000001.1, from coordinate 3,744,888 downwards.
CCTAAGTCAGACAGTGGGCCAGCGGCTCCCCGCGTGCCCAGCGGCCCACCTCTGCGGCGGCGATCGCCGCCGCCTTCTCCGCCACCGCGCGGGACGCCCCGCCCAGGTGTGGGGTGAGGACCACGCGGTCGGCCAGGGCGCGCAGGCGGGAGTCCGGGGGTAGCGGCTCCCGTACGTAGGTGTCGAGTGCCGCTGCCGACAGATGACCGCTCGCCAGCGCGTCGCACAGTGCCTCCTCGTCCAGCAAGGGGCCCCGCGCCGCGTTCACCACGACCGCGCCCTCCGGCAGCAGGGCGAGCTCACGGGCGCCGATCAGGTTCCGGGTCTCGGTGGTGAGGCGGGCGTGCAGCGTGATCACCCGGGAGATGTGGAGGAGTTCGTCGAGGGACGCCATCCGTAGGCCGTGGATCTCGCCGTGGACGTACGGGTCGTACACCATCACGCGTGCCCCGAACGCGCACAGCACGCGCGCGACCCTGCTGCCCACGGCCCCGTAGCCGACCAGCCCGACCGGCAGGTCCTCCAGCTCCAGGCCGCTGTGCTCGTAGGTGTAGTAGGTCGCCCCCTCCCAACTGGCCTGCCGGGCGAGGAGATCGTGGGCCTGGGGGATGCGGCGCAGGGCCGCCAGCATCATGCCGACCGTGAACTCGGCGGTGGCGGCGGCGTTGCGGCCGGGGGCGTAGCAGACCCGGACGTCGTGCCGTTTGGCCGCATCGAGGTTGACGTTCACCGGGCCGCCCCGGCAGACGACCACCAGCCGCAGGTCGGGGCAGGCGTCGAGGACGCGCTCCGTCACCGGGCCCATCTGGGTGACCAGCACCTGGGCGCCGGTGAGCGCCTCGATCAGTTCGTCCTGGGCGTCGCTCGCCTCCGTCACCTCGGCCACCGGGCCGAAGGGGTCCAGCGGCCAGCCCAGAGTCAACTCGCTGACGTCGCAGGTGAGTTCGTGGCTGATCGCCTGAGTGATGAGCGACGGCAGGATGAAGTGGTCGCCCGCGGCCACCACGCGCACGCTGGTCCCGTTGGTCATCGCAGGGAGTCTCCTGTCTCGGCGTCGAAGACATGGGTGAGGTGAGGGTCGGCGGTGACATGGACGCGGTCGTCGTGGGCGAGGCGGACCTCGGGGGCGGTGAGGACGACGAGGGGCTTCTCGACGCCGTCGAGGGTGAGGGTCGCGATGCCCGACTCAAGGAGGGGTTCGTGGGCGATCACGCGGGCGGGCAGGCCGTCCTCGCCCGTGAGGGAGAGGTCCTCGGGGCGGATTCCGACCACCACCTCACGGCCCGTCGGTACCGGTACCGGCAGGGCGATCCGCAGGGTGGGGGAGAGGCGGGCGTGGGCGTCGGACTCCGCGGTGCCGGGGAGGAGGTTGATCGCGGGCTCGCCGACGAAGTCCGCCACGAAGACGTTGGCGGGGCTGTCGTAGATCTCGTACGGGGTGCCCAGCTGCTGGATCACGCCGTCCTTCATCACGGCGATCCGGTCGGCGAGGGAGAGGGCCTCCTCCTGGTCGTGGGTGACCAGGATGGTGGTGTGGCCCAGGTCGCGCTGGATGCGCTTGAGTTCGCGGCGGGTGGTGTCGCGCTGGGCCGCGTCCAGGTGGGAGAGGGGCTCGTCGAGGAGGAGGACGTCCGGTTCGCGGATCAGGGCGCGGGCCAGGGACACGCGCTGCTTCTGGCCGCTGGACAGGCCGGCCGGACGGGCGTCGAGGATGCCGGTGAGCCCGACCCGCTCGGCGATCTCGCCCACCTTGCGGTCGACGTCACCCCTCGCGGCCTTCCTCCGCGCCTTCAGCCCGAACGCCAGGTTCTCCGCCACCGTCAGCGGCGGATACAGCGCGTAGTTCTCGAACGCCACCCCGATGTTCCGTCGCTGCGCGGGCAACCTGACCACCGACGCACCGCCCACGCGGATGTCCCCGCCGGTCACCGCCTCCAGCCCGGCGATCATCCGCAGGGTCGTCGACTTGCCGCACCCGGACGGCCCGAGCAGCCCGAGCAGCTCCCCGGATGCGAGGCTCAGGTCGACACCGCGTACGGCGTCGACGGCCGGCCGTCCCCGCGCCCGGTAGGTCTTGCGCAGTTCACTCAGCTCCAGTCCCGTCATGGCCGTCCCCTCTTCATGGCTCGTTCGCCTCCGGCGCGCCCCTACGGCTCACTCACCGGCGTCGCGCACACCTCGTAACGGACCTTGTGCTCGTCCAGGTCCCGCAGCGCCTCCGCCGACGCCCCGTCGTCCACGAGGAGCAGGTCGAAGCGGGACAGCGGGACGACCCGGTGCAGGGCGACCCGGCCGAGCTTGGTGTGGTCGATCAGCAGGACGTTCCGCGCGGCCGCGTCGAGCATCGCCCGCTTCACGGACACGATGTGCTGTTCCTGGTGGTAGGAGTAGCCGCCGTGCACGGCCGACGTGGACGCGAAGCAGACGTCCACCCGCAGCTGCCCGACCGCCTCCACGCAGGACACGCCCAGGAAGGACGAGTGCAGCGGGTCGTAGTCGCCGCCCAGCGCCATCAGGTGGATGCCCCGCTGGTCCGACAGCAGGTTGATCGCCTCCAGGAAGTTGGTGACGACCGTGAGCGGGGTGATCTCCCCGAGGCGCAGTCTGCGGGCTATCTCCAGGGTGGACGTGGAGTCGTCCAGCAGGATCGCCATGCCGGGCTCTATGTGCTTCAGCGCCTGCTCGGCGACGGCGGCCTTCTCCTTCCGCATGCTCTTCAGCCGGTACTGCACGTTCGACTCGAACACACCCGACGGCTGTGCGGTCACGCCGCCCCTGAACTTCCGTACGATTCCCTGCCGTTCGAGCTCGTCCAGGTCCCGGTGGATGGTCATCAGGCTCACCCCGAAACGCTCGGCCAGCTCGGCCGCGGTCGCCGAACCGTCGGCCAGCACCCGCTCGGCCATGGCGGCCTGCCGGGCCGCGGGCCCCTGCTGTGCCCCACTGCTGCTCATCACGCGCTCTTCTCGATCCGTCGTCCTGGACGCTCCGGCCGGTCGGCCTCGAACAGCAGCAGGTTCTCAGGCCGGACCCACAGCCGTACCGGATCGTCGGGCCGCAGGTGCGCCGCGTCGCCGCGCGGGGCGACCAGCGACACCTGCTGCCCGCCGGTCCGCACGGTGACCTCGACGGACCGGCCGAGCACCTCGGTGACGTACACGGTGCCGGTGAGCTCGTGGCCGTCGCCGTTCAGCGCGAGGTCGCGGGGGCGTACGCCGACCAGGACCTCGGTCCCCGGGGCCGCCTGCGCCCGGACCGGCAGCTCGACCCCGCCGTCCGACCGCACGCCGGTCCCCGTCACCACGCCCGGCAGCAGGTTGATCCGGGGCCGCCCGAAGGCACGGGCCACCTCCGTGTCGTACGGCTCGTACCAGATCTCCTCCCGGGTGCCCGTCTGCACGATCCGTCCGTCCCGGATGACCCCGATCCGGTCGCCGAGGGCCAGCGCCTCGACCGAGTCGTGGGTGACGTACAGGGTGGTCGTGCGCTGCACCGCCCCGATCGCCTTCAGCTCGGCCCGCATCTGCTGGCGCAGCTTGGCGTCCAGGTGGGAGAGGGGTTCGTCGAGGAGGAAGGCGCGGGCCGGACGGACCAGGACCCGGCCGAGGGCCACGCGCTGCCGCTGGCCGTTGGACAGCTGCCCGACGGGGCGGTCCAACAGGGCGGAGATGCCGAGGAGTTCGGCGATCTCGCCGATCCGCTTCCGGGCCCGGTCGGCGGGGAGGCGGTGGCGGGGGGAGCGGAGCGGGGAGGCGAGGTTGTCGTAGGCCGACTTGTGCGGGTAGAGGGCGTAGCTCTCGAAGCACATCGCCACGCCACGGTCGTAGGGCTCGACGCCGCGCATGTCCTTGCCGTCGAGCTCGACCGTGCCGGCGTCGGGCTGTTCGAGACCGGCGACCGTCTTGAGGGTGGTCGTCTTGCCCGCGCCGGACGGGCCGAGGAGGCAGAAGAACTCGCCCTCCGCCACGTCCAGTTCCAGTCCGTCGAGGGCCGTGTTCCTCCCGTACGTCTTGCGGATCCCGCGCAGCGCGATGGCCGTGCTCATGACTTCACCGCCCCGAACGACAGGCCCCGCACCAGATACCGCTGGATCGTCAGTGCCAGCAGCAGGGGCGGTACGACGGAGACGAGCGCGGCGGCCGCCGTCAGGTTGTACTTGGGCCGGTCGCCGCCGAGGAAGGACAGGGCGCCCACGGTCACGGTCTGGGCCTCGTTGGAGGTGAGGATGAGGGGGAAGACGAAGTTGTTCCAGGCGAAGATGAAGGCGAGGAGCGATACGGCCGCCACACCTGGCTTCACCAGGGGGAGGGCCACCTTCATGAACGCCTGCTTGCGGGTGTAGCCGTCCAGCAGTGCCGCCTGCTCCAGTTCTGGCGTGAGGTCGGCGAAGTAGGACCGCATGATCCACACGATCAGCGGCAGGGTGACGAGCTGGAGCACCCACACCATGCCGACGTAGGTGTCGAAGAGTCCGAGCTTCTGGTACAGCACGAACAGCGGGATGATCACGGTGAGTTCGGGCGCGAACCGGAACGACAGCAGCGTGAACATCAGGTTCTCGGAGCCCTTGAACCGCCAGCGTGCCGAGGCGTACGCGGCCGGCAGGCCCACGAGGAGGGAGAGGGCCACCGCGCCCAGCGACACCACCAGGCTGTTGACGAAGAAGCGGACGAACGGGATGCCCTCGCTGTCGCCGAGGACCGTGCGGTAGCCGTCGAGGGTGGGGGAGAAGGAGAAGTACGTCGAGAAGAGCTCGTTCGTCGGCTTCAGGGAGAGGATCACCATCCAGGCGATCGGGAAGAGGGCGAAGACGAAGTAGACGATGAGGGCGGCGTCCGCGAGCCACCCCAACAGGCGTTTGCGCAAGGTCACTTGGCCGACACCTCCGCCGCCTTCCGCTGGATCTTCCCCAGGTGCTTCACCAGCACCATCGCGGCGAGATACACCACGGCCCACAGCACGATCGTGTAGCTGATCCCGAACGAGTACCGCTGGAAGCGGATCGCCTCCAGATACGCCCGGATCTGCAGGACGACGGTCGAGTCGCCCGGCCCGCCCTCCGTCAAGGCGTAGATGATGTCGAACACCTTCAGCGAGTCCATGAAGCGGAAGATCACCGCGACGAGGACGTACGGCCACAGCATCGGCAGCGTGAGGCGCCGGAAGGTGTACCACCAGCCCGCCCCGTCGACGGCCGCCGCCTCGAAGGGGGAGGTGGGCAGCGAGCGCAGGCCGGCGAGGGCGAGGATCGCCACGAACGGGGTGTAGACCCAGACGTCCACCGCGATCGACGACAGCAGGGCGCCGGTCGGGGTGTCCGTCCACTGGACTCCGCCCAGCCCGAAGGGTCTCAGCAGATAGTTGATCACCCCCACGGACGGCTGGAGCATCAGCTTCCAGATGATCGCCGCGATCACCGGCGCGATCATCAGCGGCAGGATGAGGATCTTCTCCAGCACCCGCCCGACGATCGTCGACCGGTGCAGCAGCAGGGCGACGGTCACGCCCAGCACGGTCTCGACGGCGGCCGCCCCGACCGCGTACAGCACCGTCACCCACGCCGAGTTCCAGAAGGCCTCCTGTGTGAAGACGGTCTCGTAGTTCTCGAACCGCACCATGTCCGGCTGCGGTTTGCTCGCCGAGAAGTCGAACAGCGTGTAGTAGAGGCCGAGCCCGAAGGGGTAGAGAATCCCGCAGGTCAGCAGCAGGGCGGGGACGATCAGGACGTACGGGCGAAGGGCCAGCCGCCATCCCATCGGGCTAGCCCACCTTGTCGGCGAGGTCGCCCGCCAGCCCGTCGAGCACCGACTTGGCGCCCTGGCCGCCGTAGATCTCCTGAAGGGCGGACGCCCAGCTGGTGGTCGCGTCGAAGAACTGCGCCTGCGGGGTGAACTGGATCTTCGTCTGGTCGACGACCGTCTCGAAGGTCTCGATGAAGCCGGGCAGGTGTTTCATCTTGTCCTTGTAGGCGCCGTCGTCGGCGATCGACCTGCGCACCGGGTCGATGTGGTTGTGTGTGATCGCACTCTTGAGCAGGTGCTCCTTGCCGGTCGCCCACTGCAGGAACAGCCAGCTCGCGCTCTTCTTCTTGCTCTTGGCGTTCATGCCGAGCGACCAGATCCACATGTTGGTGGCCAGCGATCCGTCCGGTCCCTTCGGGCCGGGATGGAAGGCGATCTTTCCGGAGGCGGGGCTCGCGCCCTCGACCGCCTGGAAGTAGGCGGCCGTGTCCGCGTCGAACAGCATCCCGGCCTTCTTCGCACCGAGGTCGCTGGAGCACTGGTACCAGGTGTACGACGTCCAGGACGGCGGCCCGCCCTGCTTGACCATGCCGGCCCAGTCCTCGGTGAACGCGACGGCCTCGGGGCTGTTCATGGCGGGTGTGAGCTTCCCGCCCTCGACTGTGAAGTCCTTCAGCCCGTTGCGGGCGTACATCGTCATGAAGCCGGGGTGGATCGTCGCCCAGCTCCGCGACCCCCGTACGGCGATCCCGTACATGCCGTCGAAGCCCGCGCCCGGCGCCTTCCGCTTGATCGTGCGGGCGAGTTCGCGCAGTTCGTCGAAGGTCTCGGCGGGCTTGAGGCCGAGCTTCTTGAAGACGTCCGTGTTGTAGGCGACGACGTTGGTCTCCCACCCCCACGGCAGCGCGTACTGGCCGCCCTGCCCGAGCGGCGCGCCCGCCTTCAGGGACCACTGGTCGGCCTGGAGGAGGTTCGGGAAGAAGTCGGCCTGGTCCCATTCGGAGCCGGTGGCCGAGGAGTTGCGCATCCAGGGGCCGAGGTCCTCCAGCCAGCCGGGCGGGCCGTACTGCCAGACCATGTAGGCGCCCAGCATGAAGACGTCGTAGGAGGCGCGCCCGCTGGACAGGTCGACGGTGAGCTTGTCGAAGTAGTTGTCCTCGGGGAAGACGTCGTACTCGACCTTGATGCCGGTCTTCTCGGTGAAGGACTTCAGGTCGGCGATCAGGGCGTCCGTGTAGGGGTGCTTGTTGAGCAGCGCCTTGACGGTCGTGCCCTTCTCCCGTTTCCAGTCGAAGGAGCCGGTGACGTCGTCCGCGGCCGAGCCGTCGCTCTTGCTGTCGTCACCGCCGAATCCGGCTCCGCAGGCCGCGAGCAGCGGGGTCGCGGCGGCCGCGGCCGTCAGGGCCAGGAAGCGGCGCCGGTCGTGCACGTGCATGTCCATCCGTGACCTCCACGTGGGGTTCGGCCATCCGGGGGGTGCTGGTTAACACGGCGAGTCGACTCGTTAACAGAGGGTGGAACGGCGGAAGTTGGGCGTCAATCCCTCGCGCACGGGAAAATCTCAGGGCAGAGTGAGAAGTTCACGACTCGGATCGCGATGTACGGGAGGTCCGGATGGTGCACGAGCACTTCGAGGGCGAGGCCTGGCTCGGAATCGACCTGGGCACCCAGAGCGTCCGGGTCCTGCTGGCCACCGGGGACGGCACCGTCCTCGGCAGCGGATCCGCGCCCCTCGGCGGGCGGCGGGACGGGGCGCGGCACGAGCAGGATCCGGCCGAGTGGTGGGACGCCCTGTGCACGGCGTCCCGTGCCGCGCTGCACGGGCGTTCGCGGCTGCGGGTCGGCGGGCTCGCGGTGTGCGGGACGTCCGGGACCGTGCTGCTGACGGACGGGGCGGGGCGGCCGATGAGCCCCGCGCTGATGTACGACGACGGGCGCGCGACGGCGGAGGCGGCGCGGGCGAGGATGGCGGGGCTGGGGGTGCAGGACACCTGGGCGCTGCCCAAGGCACTGTGGCTGACCGGGGCGTACGGGCAGGGACGGATCACCCACCAGCCGGACCTGGTCGTCTCCCTGCTCACCGGCGAGCTGCCCCCGGCCGACTCCAGCCACGCCCTCAAGACGGGCTACGACCTGGAGCGCGACGCCTGGCCGTCGATGCTGCCCCGCCTCGGCCTGTCCGACACCGCCATCCCGGACGTCGTCCGCCCCGGCACCCCCCTCGGCGAGGTCTCCGCGACTGCCGCCGAGGCCACCGGCATCCCCGCCGGCACCCCCGTCCTGGCCGGGATGACCGACGGCTGCGCGGCCCAGATCGCCTCCGCCGCCCTGCGCCCCGGCTCCTGGAACTCGGTGCTCGGCACCACACTGGTCCTCAAGGGCGCGTCCGCCAGCCCCGTCCGGGACCCGACCGGCGTGGTCTACAACCACCGTGCGCCGGACGGGAGTTGGCTGCCCGGCGGGGCTTCCAGCGTGGGCGCGGGGGTACTCACGGCGGCGTTCGCGGGCGCCGACCCGGCGGCGATGGACGAGCTGGCCGCCGCCCATGAGCCGTCCGGCGCCATCACCTACCCCCTCGTGTCACCCGGCGAGCGCTTCCCGTTCCTGGCCCCGGACGCCTTCGCGCTCGTCCTGGGCGAACCCGAGTCGGACGCCGACCTGTGGGCCGCGCTCCTCCAGGGCGTCGCCTTCACGGAACGCCTCTGCCTGGACTACCTGCACCACCTGGGCGCCCCTCTCGACGGGCCCCTCACCTTCACGGGCGGCGCCGCCCGCAGCCCGTACTGGAACCAGCTGCGCGCCGACATCCTGGGCCGCCCGGCCCGCGTACCGGAGCAGACCGAACCGGCCCTGGGGATGGCCGCGTTGGCGGCGTACGGCGCGGGCGCGGCACCGGATCTGGCGGAGGCCGCGGAGGGCATGGTCCGCATCGGCACGACCGTCGAGCCCCGCCCCGACCGGACCGCCCGCTTCGCCGAGCCGTACGCCCGCCTGATCGACGAACTGACCACCAGGGGCTGGCTCCCGCCCCCGGTCGCGGCGCACGCGCTGGCCCGCCTGGACGGGGATACTGCGGAATCATGAGCGCCGGCACGAGCACTGATACGAGCAGGGGTACGACGCTGCTGCTGGCCCGGCACGGGCAGACGATCTGGCACGCCGAGAACCGCTACGCCGGGATCAGCGACGTGCCCCTCACCGATACGGGCCGAGCCCAGGCCGAGGCCCTCGGCCGCTGGGCCGCCGCCCACCCCGTCGACGCGATCTGGACCTCGCCCCTCTCGCGTGCCGTGGTCACCGCCGACCCCGCCTGCCGGGCCCTCGGTATCGCCCCGCACCGCGAACCCGGCCTGCGCGAATGCGACTTCGGCGTGCTGGAGGGCCGTACGCTCGCGGAGTTCGCCGCCGAGGACCCGGTCGCCGCGGAGGCCTTCCGCGCCGACCCGGTGGCCCATCCGTTCCCGGACGCGGAGAACCCGGCCGCCGCCGCCGAGCGCGGTGCCGCCGCGCTGCGCCGTATCGCCGCCGCCCACCCGGGTGAGCGGGTCCTCGTGGTCGCCCACAACACGCTCTTCCGCCTGGTGCTGTGCACCCTGCTGTCGATCCCCGCCGGGGAGTACCGCAGAGTGTTCCCCCGGTTGCGCAACGCGGCGATCAGCGAACTCCTCATGAAATCCGACGGATCCGCAGCACTTCTCTCCCTCAATGTGCCGTGCGAGCCGGACATCTCGTAGCACCATGTGCCCATGACGGAGATCGACACCTCGGTACCCCACTCGGCCCGCATCTGGAACTACTGGCTGGGCGGCAAGGACAACTACCCCGTGGACGAGGCGGCCGGCGACGCCTACACCGCCGTCTTCCCCGGCATCGTCACCATCGCCCGCAGCAGCCGTGCCTTCCTGGGCCGCAGCATCCGGTACCTGGTCACGGAGGCGGGCGTACGCCAGTTCCTCGACGTCGGCACGGGCCTGCCCACCGTCGACAACACCCATGAGGTCGCCCAGCGCATCGCCCCCGAGTCGAAGATCGTCTACGTCGACAACGACCCGCTGGTCCTGGCCCACGCCCGCGCCCTGCTCACCTCGACGCCCGAAGGTGTGACGGCGTACGAGGACCTGAGCCTCTACGAGCCGGAGCAGATCCTGGAGGCCGCCTCCCGGACCCTCGACCTCTCCCGGCCCACGGCCCTGATCCTCAGCGGCATCCTCGGCCACGTCGCCGACTACGAGCAGGCCCGCGACATCGTCCGCCGCCTTCTGGCCGGCCTGCCCTCCGGCAGCTACCTCTCCCTCAACGAGGGTTCCCGCGGCACCGACCCGGCCTACGAGCAGGCCCAGGACGCCTACAACGAGACCGGCGCGGTCCCGTACTTCCTGCGCCCCGTCGACCAGATCGCCGCCTACTTCGAGGGCCTGGACCTGGTGGAGCCCGGCCTGGTCTCCGTCCCGCTGTGGCACCCCGAGCCGGGCGACGAGGACCCCCGGCCGATCGGCCAGCACGGCGCCCTGGGCCGCAAGCCCTGACGCCCGCCTGCGCTGCACGGGGAAGCCCCCGCGAGTCACGTCCTCGCGGGGGCTTCCTTCATTCCGCCTGCCATGCGTGAAAGGTGAGAAGACGATCACGAGGCAGGACGCCGGGGGCGCCGCTAGGGCGCGAGCAGCAGAACGTCCGTACGGGACTTGGCGGCCTCGTAACGCCGGGCCACGTCCTGCCAGTTGACGACGGCCCACATGGCGTCGATGAAGTCGACCTTCTGGTTCTTGTACTGCAGGTAGAAGGCGTGCTCCCAGGCGTCGAACACGAGAATCGGCGTGGCGCCCTGGCCGACGTTGCCCTGGTGGTCGTAGACCTGCTCGACGATCAGCCGCCCGCTCAGCGGCTCGTACGCCAGCACACCCCACCCGGAGCCCTGCGTGGTCGCGGCGGCCTTGGTCAGCTGCGCCTTGAAGCCGGCGAACGACCCGAACGACTCGGCGATGGCGTCCGCCAGCTCGCCCACCCCGTCGGCCGCGAGCGGCTCGCCGCCGCCGTCACCGGTCATGTTGTGCCAGTAGATGCTGTGCAGGATGTGCCCGGACAGATGGAAGGCGAGGTTCTTCTCCAGGCCGTTGACCGACCCCCACTGCTCCTTGTCCCGCGCCTCCGACAACTGCTCCAGCGTGTCGTTCGCTCCCTTGACGTACGCCGCGTGGTGCTTGTCGTGGTGCAGCTCGATGATCTCGGGGCTGATCACCGGCGCGAGCGCGGAGTAGTCGTAGGGCAGTTCCGGGAGTGTGTAGACGGGCATGAAGGGTCCCCTCAGAGCTTGTTGCAAGTCTCTTGCAATAACAAGCTAGCAGCAAGAGGGAGGGAATGTGCGGCCGGGCGCGCGAATGGGAATGCGCCCGCGGATGGTGGGTTTGCGGGAGCTGGGGCGGACCGAGGAAGCCGTCGCGGCGCTCGAAGAGGTCATCGAACGCCGCGAGCGGGCGCTCGGTCCCGAGCACCCGCTCGTCGCGAGCAACCGTGTGTGGCTCACCGAGTGGCAAGCCGAAGCGCAGCCCTGATCAGCCCTTGACGCGCGCCCGCTGCCACGCGTACCCGGCCACCGCCAGGAACACCGTCATCCCCCCGGTCGAGTACAACTGCACCCGCGTATCCGGCTCCCGAGCCATCAGCACGAAGATCGCCGCCATCCCCGCCAGCGCGACCCACGTCAGCACCGGGAACGCCCACATCCGCACGACCAGCTTCTCCGGGGCCTCCCGCTCCAGCCGGCGCCGCAGCCGCAGCTGGGAGACGGCGATGAAGATCCAGACGACGAGGATGACCGCGCCGATCATGTTCAGCAGCCAGGGGAAGACGTCGTCCGGCCGCCAGTAGCTCAGCACCACGCACACGAAGCCGAACACCGACGACGCGAGGACGGCGATGCGCGGGACGCCGCCCGAGACGCGGCCCAGTGCCGCAGGTCCCTGTCCGCGCTGGACGAGGGAGTAGGCGATGCGCGAGGAGCCGTAGATGTTGGCGTTCATCGCGGACAGGAGGGCCACCAGGACCACCACGTTCATCACCTGGCCGGCGCCGGGGATGCCGAGGTGGTCGAGGGTGGCGACGTACGGGCCCTTCTCGACGACCTCCTTGGAGTCCCAGGGGACCAGGGTGACGACGACCGCCATCGAGCCGATGTAGAAGAGGGCGATGCGCCACATGGCCGTGCGCACCGCGCTCGCCACGCCGCTGACCGGGTTCTCCGACTCGGCGGCGGCGATGGTGACCGTCTCCATGCCGCCGTACGCGAAGACCGAGGCGAGTAGGCCGATGATCAGGCCCTCGCCGCCGTTCGGGAAGAAGCCGCCCTCGCCGGTGAGGTGGGCGGTGCCCGGCGCGTCCGTGCCCGGCAGGACGCCGGCGATCGCCAGGCCGCCCAGCACCAGGAACAGCGCGATCGCGCCGACCTTCAGCGCGGCGAACCAGAACTCGAACTCGCCGAAGTTCTTCACGGCGGCCAGGTTCGCGCCGCAGAAGACGACCATGAACAGGGCCACCCACGCCCACTCGGGCGTATGCGGCAGCCAGGTCGTGACGATCTTCGCGGCGCCGATGCCCTCCAGGCCGACGGCCGTGCAGAGCAGGACCCAGAAGGACCAGCCGGCCGTGAAACCGGCCCACGGGCCGATCGCCCGCTCGGCGTGCGCGGAGAAGGAACCGGAGGAGGGGTACGCGGCCGACATCTCGCCGAGCATCCGCATCACCAGCATCACGAGGAGGCCGGAGAGGACGTAGGCGATGACGATCGACGGGCCGGCGGCGGCGATACCGGCGCCGGAGCCGACGAACAGGCCCGCCCCGATGACACCGCCGAGGGCGATCATCGACAGGTGGCGCTGCTTGAGACCGTGGTTCAGTCCGGGGGAGACGCCGTCCGCCGTCGCGGGCGTCTCCGTGGAGGTGCTGGGCATGGGCGCGGCTCGTCCAATGCGTGAGAGGGCAAAAAGCGCCCACAGTCTGGGCAGCCTCTCCGCTCAGAAGGAGAGGCTGCCCAGTATGCGGACACTCACCGCACCGTGGGTGATCCGCCGGTCACGCGGCGGCAGGGGTGGGTGTGGCGACCGGCGTGTAGTGGGAGGCGTCCCCCTCGATCGAGTAGCTCGCCTTGCCCTCGATGCCGACCGGCACGTCACCGGCCAGGGTCACGCGGTGCAGCCGGCGCGGCAGGTCGTCGTAGTTGTCGACGGCGTAGTGCTGGGTGATGCGGTTGTCGAAGACGACCAGCTGGTTCTCGGACCAGCGGTGGCGCAGGATGTTCTCCGGCCGGGTGACGTACGCCTGGAGCAGGTCGAGGATCTTGCGGGACTCGCCCGGCGAGAGGCCCACGATCCGCTGGGCGAACCCGCCGACGAACAGACCGCGTTCACCGGTCAGCGGGTGGACGCGGACCACCGGGTGGACCGTGCGGTACTTGATCGACGTGAACTGGGCGCGCTGGGCGGCTTGTTCGTCGTCGACCTCCTCGTCCGGCACCGCGTAGTCGTAGTCGTTGGTGTGCTCCGCCCACAGGCCGTCGGCCAGCTTCCGCAGCGGCTCGGGCAGCTGGCGGTAGGCGGCCGCCGAGCTGGCGATCAGGGTCTCGCCGCCGTACGGCGGGATCGTGATGCTGCGCAGGGTGGTGGCCTGCGGCGGGTTGAGGACGAAGGTCACGTCCGTGTGCCAGTGGTTGGCGGCACGGCCGCGCTCGCTGTCGACGGGCAGCACGTTCGGGACACCGGCGACGGAGGAGACCGTCGGGTGGGCGGTGGTGACGTCGCCGAAGTGGCGGACGAAGGCCTGATGGGACGCGTCGTCGAGGTTCACGTCGTCGAAGACGAGGGCCTTGTGGATGTTGAGGGCCTCGCGGAGCGCGGCGACCGTCTCCGCGCCGAGGGGCTGAGAGATGTCGACGCCGGAGACCCGGGCGCCGATGTGCGCGGTGACCTTCTGGATGCCGATGGAGCCGATGGAGCCGATGGAGTCGATGGACATGAGCTGGTCCTCTCAGACGAGGGCGGTTTCCCGGACGGTGTACTGGTTGGCGGGGCGCGGCAGGCCGTAGCGCTCCCGCAAGGTCTGGCGCGAGCCGTACTCACCGCGGAGCAGACCGCGGGCGCGCAGGATCGGGACGACGTGGTCGACGAAGGCGTCGAGGCCGGAGGGCAGGACCGGCGGCATGATGTTGAACCCGTCGGCGGCGCCCTGCGTGAACCAGGTCTCGATGGCGTCGGCGACCTGCTCGGGCGTACCGGCGAAGGTGAGATGACCGCGCCCGCCGCCGAGCCGCCCGATGAGCTGCCGCACGGTGAGACGGTCACGCCGGGCCAGCTCCACCACGAGCGTGTAGCGGCTCTTGGCGCCCTCGATGGCGTCCTCGGGCGGCAGGTCGGCGGGGAGTTCGGCGTCCAACTCCAGCGTCCCGGGCGTCAGTTGCAGCAGACTCTCCAGCCGGTCCACGCCGTGCGTGTGCACGATGTGGTCCTCCAGGACCTGCTCGGCCGCCCGCGCCTCGGCCTCCGTCGAGCCGATCACCGGGACGATGCCGGGCAGCACCTTGATGTGCTCGGGGTCGCGGCCGGCCGCCGCCGTACGTGCCTTCAGGTCGGCGTAGAAGGCCCGCGCGTCCTCGATCGTCTGCTGCGCGGTGAACACCGCCTCCGCGTACCGGGCGGCGAAGGCCTTTCCGTCCTCGCTCGACCCCGCCTGCACGAGCAGCGGGTAACCCTGCGGTGTGCGGGGGACGTTGAGAGCGCCCCCGACGCTGAAGTACGTCCCCTTGTGCCGGGGCGGATGGATCTTGGCGTCGTCACCCCACACACCGGCCGCCTTGTCGCCGATGATCGCGTCGTCCTCCCAGCTGTCCCAGAGCTTCAGCGCGACATCCAGGAACTCGGCGGCACGGGCGTACCGCTCGGCGTGCGCCGGCTCGGCGTCCAGGCCGAAGTTCCGGGCGGCCTCGGCACCGGCGGTGGTGACGATGTTCCAGCCCGCCCGGCCCCCGCTGATGACGTCGAGGGAGGCGAACTTGCGGGCCAGGTTGTACGGGGAGTTGTAGGACGTGGACGCGGTGGCGATGAGGCCGATGTGCTCGGTGGCGGTCGCCAGCGCGGTGAGCAGCGTGAGCGGCTCCAGGGCCCCGGCCGGGCGCTGGGCGAGGTTGCTCCACAGCTGGGGGCCGTCGGCGAGGAAGAGGGAGTCGAAGGTCCCGCGTTCGGCTGTGCGGGCCAGGTGGACGTAGTGGGCCAGGCTGACGTGTGCGTAGGGGTCGCTCTCGGGGAGCCGCCAGGATGCCTCGTGGTGGCCGGTGTTCATGAGGAAGGCGTTGAGATGGAGCTGTCTGGTCATGGGGGTCCCTCGGTCTGGACAGGTGGAGTGGGGGCTGATGAGCGCCGGTGCAGGCACTCTCAGCCCGTCCGGCGTTTGAGGACGAGGCCCGTTCAGGGCCGAAGCGGGGGTCCGGGGGCGGCAGCCCCCAGGGATGGGACGAGTAGGGGCGGCGGGGGCGAAAAGCGCCCGACCGCACGGCAACCGGCGCTCACCTGATGTCCTCGGTCACACCCAACGCCGCGAGCAGCCGCGACCGGTACTCGCCGCGCGCACCCGCATCCCGGTCGATCGTCAGGTCGACCCCGATACGCCCCCGCTCCAGCACCAGCACCCGGTCGGCCAGCACGATCGCCTCGTCCACGTCATGGGTGACCAGCAGCACCGACGGCCGATGCCGCTCCCACAGCTCCCGCAGCAGGTTGTGCATCTTGATCCGGGTCAGCGCGTCCAGCGCGCCGAACGGCTCGTCGGCCAGCAGGAGTTCGGGCTCCCTTACCAGCGAGCGGGCCAGGGCGGCGCGCTGCGCCTCGCCACCGGACAGCTCGTTCGGCCAGGCCCGCTCGCGGCCTTTCAGCCCCACCTCGGCCAGCGCCTCGCGTCCCTTCCGCTCCGCGTCCTTGCCGTCCAGCCCGAGGAGTACGTTGTCCAGAACCCGCCGCCACGGCAGCAGCCGCGAGTCCTGGAACACCACCGACACCCGTTCCGGCGCGCTGAGCTGCCCGCTGCCGGCGACCCGGTGGTCGAGCCCCGCGACGGCCCGCAGCAGGGTGCTCTTGCCGGACCCGCTGTGCCCGAGCAGCGCGGTGAACTGACCGGCGGGCAGGTCGAGGTCGATGCCGTCGAGGACCGTACGTCCCTCGAAGGAGCGGGTCAGCCCCCGCAGCCGGACGGCGGGGCGGGTCAGCTGCTCAGTGTGCGGCGCCACGACAGCACCCTCCGTTCGATGATGCGGACCGTGCTGTCGGAGATGAGGCCGAAGATGCCGTAGACGACGAGGCCGACGAGGATGACGTCCGTCTGGCCGTAGTTCTGCGCCTGGAACATCATGTAGCCGAGTCCGCTGGTGGCGTTGATCTGCTCCAGGACCACCAGGCCCAGCCAGGAGCCGGTCACCCCGAGCCGCAGCCCGACGAAGAAGCCGGGCAGCGCGCCGGGGATGACGATCTGCCGGATGAACCGCAGCCGGTTCAGCCCCTGCACCTCGGCGAGTTCGACGAAACGGCTGTCGATGCCGGACAGCGCGGCATGGGTGTTGAGGTAGATCGGGATGTAGACGACGATGGCGATGATCGCGATCTTGAAGGTCTCGCCGATGCCCAGCCAGAGGATGAACAGCGGGATCAGACCCAGGGTCGGGATCGCCCGGTTGAGGTTCACCGTCCCGTCGATCAGCGCCTCCCCGGTCCGGGTGAGCCCGGAGGCCAGCGCGAGGGCGACCCCGGCGGCGAGGCCGATGACGAATCCCGTGCCGGCGCGTTGCAGCGAGGTCAGGATGTCGTCGGGCAGGGTCCCCGCGGTCCACAGGTGGGCGCCGGTCTCCAGCACCGTCCAGGGCGCGGGGACAGCGCCGGGGTCCAGTGCCCCGGCGGCGGAGGCCGCGGCCCACAGGACGACGAGGAGCGCGGGGCCGACGAGCCGGGCGGCGGGGACGCGCTTGCCGGGGGAGAGGGAGCGGCGCCGGCGGACGCGATGGTCCGGATCCGGGCCCTGCTCCGGCTCCGCGAGGGGCGGTGCGGTGGTCACGGTCGTCGTGGTCATGGCGGTCACCTCCGGTATTCCGCGGGTACGGACTTCGCGGCGATGCCCTCGAAGCGGTGGTCGAAGAGCTCACCGACGTCGAACTTCTTCACGAAGCCGCCCTCCGCGAGCAGATCCGCGGTCTCCTGCTCCCACTTGATGGCCTCGTCCCAACTCGGCGGGAACAGCGGCTTGTTGGCGAGCGCCGTGATGGATTCCGCCTGGGCGAGGGTCAGGTTCTGCGTCTTGACGTAGAACTCCTCGTTCCAGGTGTCGGGGTTCTCGTACGTCCACACCTGGCTCTTGGCCCAGAACGGGATGTACGCGGCGATCGCGGCGGCCTTCGCGGAGTCGTTCAGCACCGAGACCGGCGCCCACAGCAGGTTGAGCAGGTCGACGACGTCGGTGGTGATGGTGCGGGCGCCCTTGGACCCGTACTGCGCCAGATAGGCGGGCACCTGGGTGTTGCCGAGCGGGGCGATGTCGACCTGGCCGGACTGCAGGGCGGTGAGGAACTGGTTGCTGGTCAGCGGGACCAGCTCCACCTCGTCGTACTTCAGGCCGGCCTTCTTCAGCGCCCGCAGCAGGACGACGCCCTGCGCCTGGCCCTGCGAGAAGGCGAGCCGCCTGCCCTTGAAGTCCGCCACCGACCGGATGTTGCTGCCGGGCTTGGTGGCGAAGAGGTAGTTGGGCTTGCGGGTGATGTTGATCGCCACGATCTTCGCGTCGAAGCCCTGGTAGTACGCCTGGATCGGCGGGATGCCCGCGTTGTTGGCGACGTCCAGGGACTCGGCCCGGAAGGCGTTGATGACATCGGGCCCGGCGCCGATGTTCAGCCAGTTGCCGACCTTGAAGGGCGGATCGCCCAACTTGGCCAGTCTGATCTGGAGTTGCTGGGCGTTCTGGTACGAGGCGATCTTCAGGCTGGTCCCGGCGGGAACCCTGGTGGCGAGCGGGGCGGTCGAGGCGCCCTCGCTGTCGGCGGCCGCGCTGCTCCCGGCGCAGCCGGTGAGGCCGGTGACGCCGGCCGCGGCGCCGAGCAGGGAGGTGAGGAAGAGCCGTCGGTCGACACCCGGCACGGGAGAAGAGGACATGGGAGGACTCCGTGAGTGAGAAAAGAGGGCAAGAAAGCATGCGGAATTCCGGGCAGGGGAAGCCGGAGAAAGGGAATTCACGCAGGAGGAAATGAGCGCTTCACACGCGGCGGTGGGTCAGCAACAGTGGGTGCGACAGCTCACGAACGGGCTCATGAGCAGGATGTTCCTGGTCATCGGCGGTCCCTGTCAATATTCCGAGTTTCTGAATTAAATAGCCTCAGGTGACACGCTCGAAGGGCGTGCCCAGCGGATCCCGGTACAGCACGTCCAGCGCCACCGATCCACCGGCCATGGCAAGCACGGAATCCGCGAAACTGGTCGGCACGACGGCCGCCGCCCGCTCGCTCCCCACCGCCGCGCGCAGCGCGCCCAGGCAGTCCTCCCGGCTCAGAACGCCCAACTCGGTGACGACGACCGTCTCCGGGTTGAGCACGTCGAGCAGCAGCCCCACTGCCCGGCCGGTCATCCGCGCCCGCTCGGTCAGCAGCCGTACCGCCACCGGATCCCCGCCCGCCGCCGCGCGCACGACATGCATCGGGTTCGCCCCGTCGATGATCCCGGCCTCCCGCGCCCGGCGGCACAGCGTCCGCTCGCTCAGCTCCACTTGGAGGCAGCCGACGCGCCCGCAGTCGCAGGTCTCCGTGCCGCCCGGCACCGGCAGATGGGCGATGGCGCCGGCCTGGGAGCGGGGGCCGTGATGCACCTCGTCGTGCGTGGCGAACGCCGCGTCCACCACGTTGCCGACGAACAGATGCAACACGCTCCCGCTGCCCCGCGCCCGCCCGAAGAGCCGCTCCGCGTTCACCAACGCCCGCGCGTGCCCGTCCACATGGACCGGCAGCCCGGTGTGCGCGCCGAGCACCTCCCGCACCGGCACCTCGCGCCAGCCCAGCAGCGGGTGCTCGACGACGGTCCCGGAGTCCCGGTCCACCCAGCCGCCCACGGCGACGCCGACGCCGAGCGGCCGACTGCCCGGCGCCGCGTCCAGCAGGGCGGCGAGCCCGTCGGCGGCGCGGGCGAGGACGCCGTACGGACCGAACGGATCCGTGGCTCCCGAGTGCTTCAACTCCCGCTCGGCGACGACCCGTCCGCGCAGATCGAGCAGCGCCACCGTGGTGTACGGCACGCCACGTGCACCCCGCCGACCACGAACCGGGAGTCGTCCAGGTCGAGGGGCACATGCGGCCGCCCCACACCGCCCGACTGCCGGGGCGCGGCGGCCTCGCGGATGAGGCCGAGTTCGGTGAAGCGGGCACAGTAGCCGGTCACCGAGGCCGGTGACAGCCCGGTCAGCCGGGCGATGGTGCTGCGCGCGACCGGCCCGTGCTCCAGCACGGACCGCAGGATGACGCTGGCACTGGTCCGGCGCCGGTCACGGTCGGCGATACGGGGGATGGGGGACGAAAGGGTGGGTGCCGCGGTACGGGGCATGGGGAACTTCCTCGGGAGCCGGTCCGACACTGCGCCGCGTGAGGCGGGCGAGTCGTGACCGGAGCAACCGGAGTCCGACTCACATGGGCCGGCGACAGGCGGCCGCGCCCACGCGTCGCAGGTCGACATGGCGACGCGACGAGAAGTTCAGGGACTGGGCGACCATGGCTCAAAGGGTAGGGCAGAAAAGGTGAATCCGACCAGGCCACTAGGATTCGTTTGGTGAGATCCAACAGTCCCGTCGGCAGCCCGTGAAGTGAGCGAAACGTCCCTGCCTCAGTGACCGGTATCACGCCGTACCCGGTGTAACCGGCACCCTTTGTGCAGAGTCCACCAAGCCGTCGCTCCACCCTTTGTCGAGCGCCGACGGAGATCGGCGTGCGCCCCCCGGGTTAGCGTCACGGTGTCCCTGCCTGCCCACTCACCCGCGGAGTCCCCATGAGCACCGCTGCCGCCACCGCCCGTCCCGGAGAGGTCCTCGCCGACCTGCTCCCCGCCTCCCGCGTCCGGGACGCGGCCCTAGTCCTCGGCGGCGCGGTGCTCACCGGCCTCGCGGCCCAGATCTCCGTGCCCGTGCCGGGCTCACCGGTGCCGGTGACCGGCCAGACCCTCGCGGTGCTGCTGGTCGGCACGGCCCTCGGCGCCGGCCGCGGCTTCCTCTCCCTCGCGCTGTACGCGCTGGCGGGCATCGCGGGCGTGCCGTGGTTCGCCGACGGCACCTCCGGCGCCGCGGCCCCCTCCTTCGGCTACATCCTCGGCATGATCCTCGCCTCCACCGTCGTCGGCGCCCTGGCCCGCCGCGGCGCCGACCGCACCGCGCTGCGCACCGCGGGCGCGATGCTGCTCGGCGAGGCGATCATCTACGCCGTCGGCGTCCCCTACCTGGCCCTCGCCACCGGTATGTCCGCCACCGCCGCCATCGCGGCCGGCCTCACCCCGTTCCTGATCGGCGACGCCCTGAAGGCGGCCCTGGCGATGGGCGCGCTGCCCACCACCTGGAAGCTGCTCAACCGCTGAAGCCGAAGTCGGTGCGGAAGAGGTTCGCCGGGTCGTAGCGCGACTTGATCCCGGCGAGCCTCTTCAGCGTTTCCGCGTCGTACAGCCCCTCGCCCCGATCCCCGGCCCCGAAGGCGAAGTTGACGGCCCGTCCGAGCATGACGGGTGCGAGCAGACCGAAGGCGGGGTCCAGGACCGTCCGGGCCCGCCCCCGGTCCGCCATGGTCAACAACCGCACCAGGAACCTCCCTTCGCGGTACGGCACCGAGTTCGGCGCGGGCCGGGCCAGCGCCCCGCCCAGATGGTTGACCTGGACGACACACATGGCACCGGCGGCCTCCGGACCGGTCCGCGCGAGCACACCGGCCACCGCGTCGAGGTCCCACTCACCGAGCACCGCGCTGTCCCCGTAGTAGGCGTGCGGGAAGTCAGGGTCGCTGTGGATGGTGTGACTCTCGCCGTACGGCATCTCGCGCAGCGAGTCGGACAACACCGCCCCGATCCTCCGCAACGGGGCGACGACCCGGTCCCCGTCGGCCCCGGTGTAAGCGACCCGCACCGAGACGACGTACCGCCCTCGCAACCGCGGCGGCAGCGCCGGGATGTCCGGATACGGTACGGCGGCGAAGGACGACGTCAGCCCGTCGGGCACGGTCCGCGTCCACTCCTCGTACGCCCGCAGCACCACCGCCGGATCGACGTCCCGCCCGTCGAAGGCGAGGGAACCGCCGTAGAGCGTGCGGACGGGAACGAGCCCGATCTCCATCTCGGTGACGACACCGAAGGCCCGCCCGGCGCCGAGCAGCGCCCAGTACAGTCCGGACTGCTCGGACTCCGGAGTGACATGGCGCAGCCGCCCGTCGGCGGTGACGACGTCCAGCGAGCGCACATGGTCGGCGGCGTACCCGAACTCCCGGGCCAGAATGCCCAGTCCGCCACCCAGCGTGTACGACACGGCACCGACGGACGGTGCCGACCCGTTCAGCGGTGCCAGCCCGTACGGCGCGGCGGCCGCCACGACCTGCCCCCAGCGGACGCCCGCCTGGAGACGGACGGTACGGGCCTCGGGATCGACGCGCACCCCGTCCATACGCCGGGTCGAGACGACCGCCCCGCCCTCGACCGGCCCGGGCAGCCCGTGCCCGGTGGCGTGCACGCTCAGCGGCAGTTTCCGGCCGGCCGCGTGGCGCACGGCGGCGACCACGTCATCGGCCGAGGACGCGGTGAAGACGACGTCGGGGCGCTGGACGAACCCGGTCTGAAAGCCGGCGAGTTCCTCTGAGCCGTTCCCGTTGTTCCCGTTGCTCTCGTTGTTCACGTTGTTCACGTCGTTCATGGCGCTGAGGGTGGCCGCATTACCTGACAACGGCCGTCAGGTTTTCCGACAACGAACCGGGGTGCGGTACGGGACCGCACCCCGGTCGGTGTTGCCCGGCGGCCGGTGTTGCCCGGCGGCCGGTGTCGCCCGGCAGCCGGTGCGGCTGAGCAGCCGGTGTCACCAGGGGCCGGTGGGTGATGTTCAGCCCTCCAGCGACCGCCCGGGCCGCCGCAGTCGGGACCACCACAGCCCGGCCGCGCCCGCCGCGACCAGCGCCGCGCCGGCCGCGCCCAGCGGCAGGACGTCCCGGCCGAGACCGGTCTTGGGCAGCTCGTCGGCGCCCGGGGCGACCGGCTTGTTGTCGGTGCCGAGGAGCAGCGGGGTGGCGGGGGCGTCGGGCGACGGATTCGTCGTACCGAACGGCACCGGTCCCTGCTGCCAGTACGTCTTCTTGCCGTCGCCGGTCTGGACGGGGAGACAGATCTTTCCGGCCTTGCTCAGGTCGTAGGTCGCGTCGACGGCGTACGACTTCGACTCACCGGCCGGGAGATTGTCGATGGGGCAGGCGAATCCGCTGTTCGAACCCTCGGGAAGACTGCCTTCCGCGATAGCTGAACAGCCCTCGACATTCTTGACCGTGAGGCCGTCGAAACCGACGACCAGAAGCTGGATCTTTCCGCTGTCCTTGGTCCCTTCGTTCTTCACCGTGGCGGTGATGTCGGTCTCTTTCGAACTATTGTCCACCGAGATCTTTTCGGGCAGCAGAGTCGTCAGTTTCACCCCGGCCGGCGCCTCGTCGATGACCTTTCCCCCCTTGCTGCTGCCAGAACTCTGGTCGTCCGCTCCGGCAGTGGCGGAAAGGATCAGCACTGCCGAGAAAGATGTCGCGACCAGCGATCCCGTGATGGCCGTCGTGCGACGAGAACTCATGTTCGTCCCCCTTGCCTGCGCCTGAATTCGCAGTACTCGAAGAGCTATCACAAGATTTCTCCGCACTATGCTGGTACGGCGCGAAGTGTGACCATTGTGTTTCAATGGCGAATGTCCGATGCGGCCTAGAGGGGGGTGCAGTGGATTGCCGGGGAACAAGGGAAATTCGGGAAGTGCGGGGAATTCGGGCGGCGTGGGAAATTCGGGTGGCGCGAGGAAGGGCGGGTTTCCGGGTTTACTGGTGACGGGCCGTTACCGATTGGTCGAGAGTATCGGCCAGGGGGGAATGGGGCGCGTGTGGCGAGCGGTCGACGAAATACTCGACCGTCTGGTCGCCGTCAAGGAGATGCGCATCGACGGCCTCGACCCCGAGGACACCCGCACACGCCGGGAACGCACCCTGCGCGAGGCGAGGGCGACGGCGCGGATCGACCACCCCAACGTCGTACGGGTCTACGACGTCGTCGACGAGGGCGAACTCCTCTGGATCGTCATGGAGTTGGTGGCCGGACGCTCCCTGGAACGCATCATCGCGGAGGAGGGCCCGCTGGGCCCGTGCGAGACGGCCCGGATCGGCATCGGGCTGCTCGTGGCACTGCGCCAGGTCCATGCCCGGGGGGTCCTCCACCGGGACATCAAACCGGGCAACGTCCTGGTGGAGACGGAGGTGACGCGGGCACGCGGGCGGGGCCGGGTGGTCCTGACGGACTTCGGCATCGCGGCGATCCAGGACGCCAAGGCCCTCACCATGGTCGGCATGCTGGTCGGCTCCCCCGACTACATGGCCCCTGAACGCATCTCCGGCCGCCCCCAGGGCCCCCCGTCCGACATCTGGTCCCTGGGCGCCACCCTCAGCGCGGCCCTCGCCGGCCACTCCCCCTTCTCCCGCGACACGACCCTGTCCACCCTGCACGCGGTCCTCTACGAGGAGCCCGAACTCCCACCCACAGCAGGCCCCTTGCGACCCGTCCTCACCGCCCTCCTGCAAAAGGACCCGCCCCTCCGCCCCACCCTGGACGCCCTGGAGACGGCCCTGGAGCCGGTGGCGTTTCCGGTTCCTACGCCGACGATGCCGGTGATCGGGGGAGGTGCTGCTCGGGAGGGGGTGGTTGGGCCGGGTGGTGGGGGAGGTGCTGCTCGGGAGGGGGTGGTTGGGCCGGGTGGTGAGGGAGGTGCTGCTCGGGACGGGATGGCTGAGCCGCGCGGTCGAGGAGGCGCGCCTCAGGAAGGAGTGGCAGAGCCGCGAGGTGAGGGACACGGGTCCGCAGTGGTGCCGGGGGCGGGATGGGAGCCGGAAAGTGAGGCGGGGCTTGGGCGTGGGGGGCCGGGGGGCGAGTCTGGGTCTGGGGGTGGGGGAGCGGGGCTTGAGTTTGGTGCTGGGCGTGGAGCGGTGGTTGAGGGTGGCTCTGGGCCGGACCCTGTACGTGGCTCCGGGGCGGAACCCGTACGCGGCTCTGGGCCGGATCCTGTACGTGGCTCTGGGCCGGGTCCTGTACGTGGCTCCGGGGCGGAACCCGTACGCGGCCCTGGGCCGGATCCTGTACGTGGCTCCGGGCCCAATCCCGAACGCGCGCCCGGCCCCGCCCCCAGCCCACCGTCCGATCCTGAACCGACAGGCGCGGCCCTCCACGAGCCCGAACAGACACGAGGGCCCGCCCTCGAGCCCGGCCAAGCACCTGCGCCGGCGCCCGGCAGTCAGCCAACGCATGCCACGGCACCCGAACTCCGGCCACCGCATGGCCCCGAGTCCGAGCCCGAACTGAACCTCACACATGGTTCTGCGCCCGACCCAACGCCCACACACGGCGGCCCTGGACGCGCCCCCACTCCCGCACCCGGCCCTGGACCCGACCGCACCCGCGCCCACGGCCCCGCCCCCACCCCCACACACGCCCCCCGACCTGAACCCACGCCACCGCCCCCGGCGACCCCCACCCCGGAGCCCGCAACGACGGCGCTTCCCGCCACCCCCGACCACCCCTCACCGGGATCGGCGATCCCCCGCCTCACCTGGAGCCCGAAGCCCTCGACGGAAGCCCCCACCCCCGCCTACCTGGAGGCCCTCCAAGTCCCTCCCCCCGCCGATCCGCGTCAGCCGGAAGACATACGCGACGCCATACCGCCACAGCCCTCGGCCCCGTCCAACGACGTACGGCACATCACCACCAACACCCGGCGCGACCCCACACCGACCGCCGCCCCTGCTCCGCCCCCCGACCGCACCTCTACCTCCATCTCCACCCCCACCCCGGCCCCAGACCCCCCTCGCGCCCCCAACGCCTCCACCGAACTCGCCTCCCAGCCCCGCTCGGAGGTCCGTTCACCGACCCCGACCGGCAACTCCAGCGGCGCGCCACCTCACCGCCCCGGCGTCTCCCTGGCGCGCTCCGAAGCGGTGACCGAGCGGCGGCCGGCGCCCGGGCCGGGCCAAGGGCTCGGGGGCCGACCGCACGGCGAGATGCCACCCGGCGAGCTCCCCGGCCCCGCGGTCCCGGCCGACCCCCGACGCGGGCGGCGCCGTACGCGCAAGGTCGCCGCCCTCGGAATCGTCGCCGCGGGCGCAGCCGTAGCGGTCATCCTGGCGACCACCCCAGGGTCACCCGAGGACGATCAGGCCGGCTCCGGCTCCTCGCCGTCGGCGTCCTCCCCGACCGCCGGCCCGTCCTCCACGGTCGAGGGCACATCGAGGCCGCAGATCCTGCCGCCCGGGTCGCGCCGGGAGGCGGGCGGGTTCGCGTGGGTCCCGCCCGAGGACTGGCGGCGGGACGTCAAGACCGGTTCGGAGGTGCACTACACGTCACCGGACGCCGAACAGGAACTCGCAGCCAAGTCGTCCCTGGCCCGCGACGACCTGATGGACTCCTGGCAGAAGTCGGAGGAGGACGCCCAGCAGGGTCAGCAGTACCGCAAGATCCGCCTGGAACGGACGACGTTCCGCGGGCACCCGGCGGTCGTCTGGGAGTACACCTTCACGCTCCAGGGCGCCCCCTGGCACGCCCAGCTGCTGGGCTTCACCGTGGACGGCAAGTCGTACCAGATCAACACGTGGTACCGGCCGGACATCGAGACGGAGGCGTTGAGCACCTACGAGAAGGTGAAAGACACCTTCACCGTGCTGTGACCACACGAGACGAAACGAGACGAAAGAACAGGACGAGACGAAGGGCCCCCGAAACGCACCACGCGTCCCGAAGGCCCCTCGAACTCACGACCCGGCGCGGGCCACGAAGGCGGACAGCTCAGCCGGTCTTGACCTCGTCACGAGGAACGTCCGGAACGGCAGCCGCCCCGACAGCCGCCGCGCGCCCCCGGCCGGCCTTCTCCTTCACGAAGGCCACGGCCAGCACGACCGCCGCCACCAGCAGCGACAGCAGCACGGTCTTGCGGCCGTCATGCTCCGTGTCGGTCAGCATGTAGCCGAGCACGAACACGATCAGCGCGGCCGTCGCCCAGGTCAGATACGGGTACAGCCACATCTTCACGACCAGCTTCTCCGGCGCCTCGGCCTGGATGATCTTCCGCATGCGCAGCTGCGAGAAGCAGATCACCAGCCACACGAACAGGGCGACCGCGCCGGAGGAGTTGACCAGGAAGAGGAAGACGGAGTCCGGGAACTTGTAGTTGAAGAAGACCGCGACGAAGCCGAAGACGACGGACGCGAGGATCGCCGTGCGCGGCACACCGTTGCCGGTGGTGCGGGCGAAGGCCTTCGGCGCGTCCCCGCGCTGGCCGAGCGAGAAGGCCATGCGGGAGGCGGTGTAGAGGCCGGAGTTGAGACAGGACAGCACCGAGGTCAGCACGATGAAGTTCATGATCTGACCGGCGTGCGGGATGCCGAGGGAGTTCAGGGCGGCGACGTACGAGCCGTCCTCGGCGATGGACTTGCTGTCCCAGGGCAGCAGGGCGACCACGACGAGGATCGAGCCGAGGTAGAAGACGGCGACACGCCAGATGATGCTGTTGGTGGCCTTGGTGACCGCCTGCTGCGGGTTCTCGGACTCACCGGCGGCCAGGGTGGCGATCTCGCTGCCCATGAAGGAGAACACGACGAGCAGCACACCGGTGAGGATGGCGCCGGCGCCGTGCGGCAGGAAGCCGCCGTGGTCGGTGAGGTTGCTCAGCCCGGCCTGCTCGCTGTCGACGCCCGGCAGCAGCCCGAAGATGGCCAGCCCGCCGATGACGATGAACGCGGCGATCGCGACGACCTTGATCCCGGCGAACCAGAACTCGAACTCACCGTAGGAGCCGACGGACACCAGGTTGGTGGCGGTGAGCACCACCATCACGATCAGCGCCCAGCCCCACTGCGGAACGGCCGGTATCCACCCCTCCAGGATCTCCGCACCGGCGGTCGCCTCGACCGCCAGCACGACCACCCAGAAGAACCAGTACAGCCAGCCGATGGAGAACCCGGCCCAGCTGCCGAGTGCCCGGTCGGCGTGGGCGGAGAACGACCCGGAGGTCGGGTTCGCCGCGGACATCTCACCCAGCATCCGCATCACCAGCACCACGAGCGTGCCGACGAGGGCGTACGACAGGAGGATGCCGGGTCCTGCGGTGGCGATACCGGAGCTGGACCCGACGAAGAGCCCGGCGCCGATGACGCCGCCGATGGCGATCATGGACAGGTGGCGGTTCTTGAGTCCGGCCTGTAGGCCGTGGCCGCCGGGGGCCGGTCCGGCCGTCTTCTGGTTCGGCTGCGAAGTCATGGAACGGATTTCCTTTGAGCCGTGGGGAGCGGTTCTCGCGCGAGCCGTGATCGAGCGGTGCACGAGTCGGACCAGTGAATCGGAGGAGAACGGATTGTGGAACCTTTGATTCGGGATTGTTACTTGAGGTTTTCTTGAGCTTCCATGGCGTGCGTCACAATTGACACGATCGACACCCGGCGCTGTTGCCCCGAAACAGCCGTGTCACACTCGTTCCATGCGCGTGTATCTCGGCTCCGACCATGCGGGCTTCGAACTCAAGAACCACCTCGTTGACTGGCTCAAGGCGGCGGGTCATGACCCGGTCGACTGCGGTCCCCACATCTACGACGCCCAGGACGACTACCCGCCCTTCTGCCTCCGCGCGGCGGAGAAGACGGCCGCGGACCCCGACTCCCTCGGCATCGTGATCGGCGGCTCGGGCAACGGTGAGCAGATCGCCGCGAACAAGGTGAAGGGCGTCCGCGCGGCCCTGGCCTGGAGCGAGGAGACGGCGTCCCTGGGCCGCCAGCACAACAACGCGAACGTCGTGGCGGTGGGCGCCCGCATGCACACGCAGGACGAGGCCACGAAGTTCGTCGAGACCTTCCTGAACACCCCGTACTCCGGAGACGACCGTCACACCCGCCGCATCAACATGCTGGCCGCCTACGAAACGACGGGCGACCTCCCCCCGATCCCCCCGCACCACCCCCAGCAGTAGCACTTTCAGCCCGTCCGGCGGCTCTTTCAGCCCCTCCGGCGTTTGAGGAGCGGGGGTCCAGGGGGCGGAGCCCCCTGGCGGGGGCGAAGGGGCGGAGCCCCCTTCAAGGATGGGACGGGTAGGGGCGGCGGGGGCGAAAACCCTGCTCCCCCACCCGCACACGAAGAAGGAGCCACCGTGCCCGAGGGCCACACCATCCACCGTCTGGCCCAGGACTACGCCACCGCATTCCTCGGCACGACCCCCCACGTCACCAGCCCCCAGGGCAAGTTCTCAGACGCGGCCCAACTCCTCACCGGCGCAGAACTCACCCACACCGAGGCCCACGGCAAACACCTCTTCCTCGGCTTCCGCGACGCCGACTGGATCCACATCCACCTCGGCCTCTTCGGCAAGGTCAACTTCGGCGCCACCCCCGCACCCCCACCCACCGACACCGTCCGCCTCCGCCTCGCGAACAGCACCGCCTACGTGGACCTCCGCGGCCCCACCACCTGCGCCCTGATCACACACACGGAGAAGCAGGCGATACACGACCGCCTCGGCCCCGACCCCCTCCGCGCCGACGCCGACCCCCACCAGGCATACCGACGGATCTCCCGCAGCCGTACGACCATCGCCGCTCTGCTCATGGACCAGAAGGTCATCGCGGGCGTAGGAAACGTCTACCGGGCCGAGGTCCTCTTCCGGCACCGCATCGACCCCTACCGCGCGGGCAAGGACATCACCCCCACCCAGTGGGACGCCATCTGGACGGACCTGGTCGACCTCATGCACGAGGGCGTCCGCAACAACCGCATCGACACCGTCCGCCCCGAGCACACCCCGGAGGCGATGGCCCGCCCGCCCCGCGTCGACGACCACGGCGGCGAGGTCTACGTCTACCGCCGGGCCACCCTGCCCTGCCACATCTGCGCCGGCGAGATCCGCACCGCCGACCTCGCCGCCCGCAACCTCTTCTGGTGCCCGAACTGCCAGACCCCGTAGGGAAGTCCGTCTCAGAACCCGTGCGGCAGCCACGGCGCCACACCGGAGGCGAACCCCACGGCCGCCTCCGCCAACGCCCCCCGCCGCAGCTCCCGCACCCGCCCGGCCGCCCCCAGCGCCTCCAGGCCCACGCCGCCGAGGTAGGCCGCCCCCAACTCCCGTACGGACAAGGCGAGATCGGCAGGGTCCGTCGTACGCCCGCACGACGCGCCCTTGATATCCCCGGTCAGCCGCCAACGCCCCGCGTTCCAGGGACAGAAGGCGTCCTCCACCTCGAACACCACATCCACCGGCGCCTGATAGGTACGCGCCTCCAGCGCGGCCCCGATGTCCACCAGCCGTACATGCAGAGAGTCCCGCACGCGCAGCGCACACCGCCGGATGTCGGACACCTGGTGCTGCCAGGCCTCGTCCAGGGGCCGCCCGTAGGCCTTCACCGTGGACGTCAGGTCGATGTCGAACAGGAACCGCCACAGCGCGGCCTGCGCCGCCGGGTCGAGGGCCTCCAGGTCCCGCAGCAACACCGACCCCTTGGGCCCGGACGGGTCCCACTCCGGCTTGATGCGATAGCGCGCGTACCCCGCGACCTCGCCGTCCCGCTCCGCCAGCACGCACTGAAGCGGTGAGCCGCCGTCCCGGTCGCTCTCCGGGTCGAGCACCCGGAGCCGCTCCCAGCCGGGCTGACGCGCCAGCATCCCCGGCCGGCCGGACACCTTGCGCGCGTACACCGCCTCGCACAGATCGAGGGCCTCGGTCGGTACGGCGAACCGCAGGCGTACGTCATCGGTGCCGGGCGGTACGGACAGCCGCACACGGGTCGTGTCGATCTCGGCGTTCACATGGAAGGTGCCGACGCCGTACCCGAACCGGCCGTAGATCTCCGGCTCGGAGGCGGTCAGTACGGCAAGCGGCCACCCCCACGCGCGCACGTCGTCCAGCTGCCGCCGCATCATCGACGTCAGCACACCGCGCCGGCGGTGCGTGGCGGCGACGCTGACCATCGTGACGCCGGCCGCGGGCACCGAGCCGCCCCCTGGCACGGTCAGCCGGAAGCTGAAGGCGCCCGCCGTGCCCACGCACGCGTCCCCGTCCCAGGCCCCTAGGGAACGGTCGAGCTCGGTGAGCGAGTCCCACAACTCCCGCTCCTCCGGTGCCTCAGCGACCGCACCGAAGGCACGAATCAACGTGTCGTACCAGATGTCCCATTCATCCCGCCGTAGCACCCGCAGCTCGGGACGGCCGGAGTGTCCGGGGTCGCTCGCACTGTCTTTCGCCATGAATCATGCCTACCAGGGCAATGCGGGACGAGCGAGGGAATTTCTCGTTGGCGGCCGCGAGGTGGCTTTCCGTGAAGTTCACTGTGAAGTTGAACCTCGGACGGGGGACAAGTGGGACCTCCCGTGCCAAGCGACTGGTCCGATGGATAGGGTCCCGAACTAATGGCAGCAGGACGAGAGCGGCGCACGGTGGCCGAGACGTTCACGGCCCGGTTGAAGATGCAGTGGCACCGGGCCCGCGTCGGCGTGCGCAGAAGCGCGGTGGACTACTTCCGCGGCGACGGCTCGGACTGGATCGCACTGGCCGGCCTGCTCCTGACGGTTCCCCTGATCTGTGCCGTGACGATGGCCAACCCGGTGTGGTTCTCCCCGGCCGCGCTGGTCCTCCCCATCGTCGCGGGCGGACTGCTGCTGCGCCCGGCGAGCCTGCTGGGCCTGTACGCGGCTGCGGCGACGGCGCTGATCGTGGAGTCGGTGCAGCTGGGGCCGTACACGGAGGGTCCGTCCCGCGTCACCCCGGGCGTGGTCCTGGTGGTGGCCGCCTGCGGCTTCTTCGGCCTGCTCATCGCGCAGTTCCGCAGCCGCGTGGGCGTGCCCTGGCGGCGCGGCGGCACGATGCTCTTCGACCTGCGCGAACGCATCCGCGTCCAGAGCAAGCTGCCGGGCCTGCCGCACGGCTGGCATCGCGAGATGGCACTGCGCCCGGCGGGCGGCCAGTCCTTCTCCGGCGACTTCGTGGTGGCGGCCCGCACCAACGGCGGCCGCACACTGGAGGTCGTCCTGACGGACGTGTCCGGCAAGGGCATGGACGCGGCCTCCCGCGCCCTTCTCCTCTCCGGAGCCTTCGGCGGCCTCCTGGGCAGCCTGCCCCCGCACGCGTTCCTGCCGGCGGCCAACGGCTACTTGCTCCGCCAGGACTGGGACGAGGGCTTCGCCACCTCCATCCACCTGGTCCTGGACCTGGACTCGGGCGACTACGAGCTCTACTCCGCGGGCCACCCACCGGGGCTGCAACTGAGCGCGGGCAGCGGCCGCTGGGAGGAAAAGGCCGCCGAGGGCCCCCTCCTCGGCGTGTACGACGGCGCCCAGTTCGACCCCGTCAAGGGCTCCCTCCGCCCCGGAGACGTCCTGATGCTCTTCACCGACGGCCTCGTCGAAACCTCCGACCGCGACATCGTCGAAGGCATAGACCGCCTCACCGGCGAGGCCGACCGCTACGTGGCCGGCGGCTTCCACGGCGCCGCCTGGCACCTGATCGAAGCAGTGGCCAAGGACGTCAACGACGACAGAGCCCTCCTGCTGATCTGCCGGGAGGGCCCAACGGCCCAGGCAACACCCCGCTGACCCTTGTCAGCCCGTCCGGCGTTTGAGGACGAGGCCGCAGGCCGATGGGGGTCCAGGGGGCGGAGCCCCTCGGCGGGGTCGAAGGGGCGGAGCCCCTTCAGGGATGGGACGGGTAGGGGCGGCGGGGGCGAAGAACCACCACGCCCCACCCCCGCCCGGCACACTGACCCAGTGACCGACACCGACCACCCCCCGCTGTCCCTGGCCGCCGTCGAAACCATCGCCCGCACCGTCCACGCCCACCAGACCGACAAAGCCGGCCGCCCCTACACCGAACACCTGAAGGCCGTAGCAGAAGGCACACGCGACCGCGGCGGCGACGAAGACCAGATCGCGGCAGCCTGGCTGCACGACGCGGTAGAGGACGACGCCCTCTCCGAACAGTGGCTGGAAGAGGCCCCCCTGAGCCCTCGCACAAAGGCGATCGTGCGCGCCGTCACCAAGATCCCCGGAGAGCCCCCCGAGACCTACGCCGCACGCATCCTCACCACCCCGGGCGCCCTACTGGTGAAGGAGGCGGACCTGGCACACAACGCGGACCCACACCGCCTGGCCGCCCTCGACGAGCCGACCCGCAAACGACTGACCGAGAAGTACGCACGGATGCGCGCACTTCTCGGTCTCAGTGGAGAGTGACTCTTCGCAACGCTGCTATCAGGCGCTGACCTTCTCGCGCGCGGCAGCGCCCTCGCGCTTCTCCCGCTCCCGAGCCAACTGAGCCGCGTCCCGCTTGAACGCCCACTCCATCTTCGGCTCCATCGCGAACCGGAACACCCGCTGAACCGGCGAGGTGCACAGCAGCGTGACCCCGACAGCCGCGACGACGGAGACGAAGATCTCGCCGAGCGGCCGCTGCAGCCAGCCGTGCTCGAACCAGCCCTGATAGTCGCCGGCCTTCACGAAGAACCCGTGCAGCAGGTAGCCGTACAGCGTGCCCGCACCGAGCGCCGTGAACCACATGTGCCGCCGCGGCACCCAGGCGAAGAAGCAGGCCGTCAGCAGCAGCGAGCAGCCGAACATCGCCAGCACCATGACCGGTCCGGCCCACCACGGCGCGCCCAGCTCCTGCGCGGCGTCCCGGTGGTAGAACCACGCGGTGTTCATCCGCGGCACGGCCCACCAGCCGAAGGCCAGCGCCACCGCGAAGACCGGCACGGCCAGGATCCGCACCGTGCGCGTGCGCACCATGTGGAAGTGCTCGGGCTTCATGCACAGGCCCAGCACGAAGTAGGGCAGGAACTGCAGCACCCGCTGCAGGTCCAGGTCGTCACCGATCTCCGGGGTGACCGTCGCCGCCATCGCGAGGCCGAGCGCGAGCGGCAGCGGCCAGCGCACCATCTTCCAGATGGGGGTGGTCATCCGCCAGATGAACAGCGCGCACAGGAACCAGGTCAGGTACCACGGGTCCAGGAGGCTGATCTCCTGGCTCGGGTCCTCGTCGATCCAGCGCTTGAAGAGCGGATACGCCGTCTCGAAGACGATGTACGGCACCGCGACGCCGGTGATCAGGCGCTTCAGCCGGCTGGGGCTCGCGTCGAAACTGCGCGAGAAGAAGCCGGAGATGATGATGAACGCCGGCATGTGGAAGGTGTACACGACGGTGTACACGGCCTCCAGGATCCGGCTGTCGCCCTTGATCGGTTCCCAGGAGTGTCCTATGGCGACGAGCACGATCGCCAGGTACTTGGCGTTGTCGAAGAACGCGTCGCGCTGCTTGGCACCGCCGGACGCGGATCTCTTGTTCGTCTGAGCCTGGCTGTTCTGCGGCGAGCGCGGACTCGGCACTCCGTCCGCCGACGACTCTGCCGGGGGGAGTGGCGCTCTGTTGTGGCCGTGCGGTCGCAGCGAGTTGTTCACAGACCCTCCCGCCGGAAGCCGGGGGAGTCGATCGAGGCCCTCGCTGCGCATGCGGGGGACGAGGCAGCATGGAACATCTGAGGCACCCTAGCGTTGCCTGTGGGATTTCGTAAAACCCGCGAGGTCATTCCCGGTTTATTGCGCGCGACCTCGCGTGTACAACGAACATGAACCGGGTGGACACCTGTTTGACATCCGCCTTGTCCGGATTCATCCGGACTAAGAGGTGCATATCGCCAGGAGCTGGCCCCGGCGGAATGATCAGCTCACGTTTAATTCGAAATATCGACGAACATATTGTGTGTCGATGGAAACGATCCCGTCGAATTCCCTCCGCGGATGCGCACCCGAAATCCTGTGCGGGCGCGACGTGAGTGGTGGACACGCACGGTGGACACGCACAGATCCGGCACAGGTGTGGCGAACGAAACGTCACGTGCCGCATAGCGGGGCCCGGTTGGTGGCACGATGGTTCTGGCGGGGGTGCGCGGGGTCGCGTCCCCGGGCCGGGAGCGGACCGACCGAGGGTGTGATCTGTTGTGGCCATTTCGCTGTCAGTGGTGTTGCTGTTGGCGATCATCTTGGTGGTGTTGATTCGTGGTGGGTCCCTCAAGGCCGGCCCGGCTGTCGTCGCCGTGCTGTTCGGCTTCTTCCTCGCCTCGACCGGCATGGCCGACGACATCCAGAGGTTCCTCAACTCGATAGCCGAGACGATCAACTCGATCCAGTTCTAGGTCCGTTCCGGGGTCCGTGGGGCGGCCTGGAAGGGTACGGATACCCTCGTTCGTGATCGTTGAACGGTCCGGAACGGGGGAACGTACGGATGGCGCTGCGCGAGACGGATCCGGCGGAGGTGGGCGGCTACCGGATCGAGGACCGCCTCGGCTCCGGTGGCATGGGCGTGGTCTACCTCGCCCGCTCGGCATCCGGCCGCCGCCTGGCCCTCAAGGTCGTGCACGCGCAGTACGCCGACGACGACGAGTTCCGCACCCGGTTCCGCCGCGAGGTGGCCACCGCCCGCCAGGTCAGCGGCGCCTTCACCGCTCCCGTCGTGGACGCGGACGCCGACGCGCCGCGCCCCTGGATGGCCACGCTCTACATCCCGGGCGAGGACCTCGGCACCCACATCCGCCGCCACGGCCCCCTGCCCCTGCCGCAGTTGCGCGAACTCGCCGCCGGCCTCACCGAGGCCCTGCGGGACATCCACCGCGCCGGCATGGTCCACCGCGACCTGAAACCGGCCAATGTGATGCTCGCCGAGGACGGCCCGCGCGTCATCGACTTCGGCATCTCCCGCGCCGCCGAGTTCGCGCCCGCCGACGTCCTCACCCAGACCGGCCGCGTGATGGGCACCCCGCCCTACATGTCCCCGGAGCAGTTCTCCTCACCCCAGGACGTGGGCCCGGCCGCCGACGTCTTCTCCCTCGGCTCGATCCTCGCCTACGCCGCCACCGGCCACGGCCCGTTCGACAGCCCGAGCCCGTACGAGACGGCCATCCGGGTCGTCGAAGGCACCCCCGAACTCGACAGCGTCCCGCCCGATTTGCTCCCTTTCATCACCCTTTGCCTGGAAAAGCATCCCAAGTCCCGCCCTTCGCCGGACGAGTTGCTACGGCTGCTGCGCGACGGTGTCCTCCCCGAGCCGCGCCCGGCGGACGAGACGCCGACCGTCACGAGCCCCGATCGTCCCCGCCCGCGCCGCAGGCGCCTCTGGTTCGCCGCCGCGGCCGGCGCCGTCGTCCTCGCGGCCCTCGCCACCACCACCGTCGCCCTCACCGGCGACGACTCCGACCCGGGCGATCTGCCCCTCGGCTGGCAGGCCTGGCACCAGAGGTCGAAGGACCCGAGCCCCGACAAGGACCCGATCGGCGCCGACGCTCCCTTCGCCCGCTGCGGGGCCACCGGCCGGTCCCTCGTCTGCGCCGGCGACGACGTCATGGCGACCCGCTTCGCCCTCGCCGACGGCCGCAACACCTGGGCCCGCTCGATCGACGAGACCGCCGACGACATCGGCGGCGGCGACGCGGGCGCGATCATCGCCGCGCGCAGCGGCCGTGTGTACGTCTACGGAGCCGACGACCGGACCGTCGGCGAGGACGAGTTCAATCCGACTCGCTACACCGTCCAGGCGCTCGACGCCGAGACCGGCACGGTGATCTGGAAGACGGTCACCGGCGACAGCGACGAGGCCACGGAGCCGAACAGCGACCAGGGCTTCTCCACCGCCGTACCCGAGGGCGTCATCACCGTCTACGGCGCGAAAGGGCAGCAGTACGCCCTCCTCGACGCCGACGACGGCAAGGTCCGCTGGAAGCGTCCGATGCCCAGCCCGGCCACCCAGATCTGCCTGCTCCGCAGCGCCGCCCGGAAGGCCTACCTGGTGTGCCAGCAGTGGGGCGAGGAGGACGTCACCCACACGAGCATCGCGCAACTCGACCCCGCCACCGGCCGTCCCCGCTGGACCATGCGGGTCAACGGCGAGCAGGACATCGTCGGACAGACCGACGGGCGCCTGGTGGTGCTCAACACGACCGGCACCCGCCGCACACTGACCCTGATCAACGCCACCTCGCACGTCCTGACGACCGTACGGCTGTCCCAAACCCAGCCGGAAGGCGCGACCCCCACCCTCCTGGGCGACCGGCTCTACTTCACGTCGTCCAGCGGCAGCGTCCGCGCGGTCGCCCCGGACACCGGGCGCCAGCTCTGGGAGAGCAACTCCACCGTGGAGTCGCCGGGCCCCCCGACCGCCTCCGCGTCCCACCTCTACCTGGCGTCCCCCAGCGGCCGCCTGGCCGCCCTGAACCTGCGCACCGGCGCCGTGGACGCCACCCTCCAGGGACGCGACGACGGCGGCACCGCCGATTCCACCGGCCTGGGAGCCCCTCTGACCCTCGTCGGCGACGCCCTCTACGTCCCCTACGGCATACGCTCCGTCTACACCGTCGACATACGCACACTGCGCGCCGACTGAGGTGCGTCCCGCCCGGGAAAACGATCAGGGCCAGGTCGAGAAATCATCCTCCGACCTGGCCCTGAGCCGTTCAGAGCGGGCGACGGGAATCGAACCCGCGTAGCTAGTTTGGAAGATCGCGTACGCGGGTTGGGTCTGACCTGGTGAGACCTTGACCTGCACGTTCCCGGGCAGGTCGCCGAGGCTCCCCGCTGTTCCCCGCCGATCGCTGTCCGATCGGACACGCTGGGGGCACGGGATCCCCGAGTCGGTCAGGCCGCCGGGAGGATGGAGCCGCCAAGCCGGTCGACGAGCCAGTCCAGCCCCTTCGAGGTGAAAAACGTCTGTTCCACCCACTGTCCGTTAGGCGTCGCCACGAACTTCACCTCGGCACGGCCTGCTTGGGTGTGACACTCGTACGGCAGACGGGGGTTCTGCCGCTGGAGGAAGCGGATGTTGTCGCGGCGCAGCAACTCCATGAACTTCGTGCGCCCGAGTCCGCCCGTGATCTTGTTCAGAGCCTTCGCGGCGGCCGCCATGTCTATGAGGCCGTCAGAGTCGCAGAAGGCGTCCCACTTTCCCGCCTTCGGAGCAGCGATCGCGAGCTCCCTCTTTGCCGAGACCAGTTCGCGCGCGGCTTCGACGTACTTCTCAGCGAGAGCCAAGACGCCCTCGGGGCTGGAAACGTCTGCCGACTGGTGCCTGGCCTCTGCTTCCCGGGTCTTCACTGCAAAATACGTCTGAGCTGCTGCAATCTCCGGCTTGCGTGGATCACCGTTCATGGCGATCAGGTAGCAGGCGTAGCGAGTGAGGCGGTAGTCAGACACCATCTGCCTCCCCCATCGGCCACCGTTGATCGCTTTCGAGGCGCCTCGGAAGTGATCAAGCGGGTCGAACCCGCTGTTCTCGGCTGCGGAGATGGCCCGGTTGATGGCCACTTCGAAGCGTTCCCACCTCTCATAGCCCATAGGGGAGTGAAGGTCGCGCGCAGACCAGCACTCCTGGCCGTTGTGGTCCAGAAGCATCAGTCGATCGAAAAGGCTGCCCCGGGGGTTACCTTCTTCGGGTGGCACGGTAGTGTCGACGTTGGACAAGGTTGAACTCCCTTGAACTCCTGGCTCCCGGCGGCTCCACCCGCACGCGAGCTGTCTAGGCCGCCTTCACTTCGAAGGCGGCCTTATGACAATCAGGTTAAGGGAACGCGCTGACAGACAGTCACCCTTTCGGTAAGACACTGCGTGCCGCACTGTTGGGGCGGAGCCTTCGATTCCATGGGAATGCGCCTGATCGACGCTTCGTCACCCCGTGCCACAGTGATCGATTTGGTCCGGTAAAAGCCCCATTGGTGTGACAGACATCTCCTCGGCGTGACTGAACCTGGCCCGGCCTACCTGCGTATCTGGCCCCCGTGCGCGTGCGACACGCGATTACTCGCTGTGGGCAACTGCGATGGAGCCGCATGTTCGGCGAGTGCTTGCTGGCAGCCACGGGCTGGTCCACTGGCTTCGTTTCGAAGGTCGATTCGCGCTCCGGACCTTGCTATCTCCTCAGCCCACCACTCACCTCGCTCCCATCCCGTCCGCCGTCGACCCACACACCGTGGAGCGGGCGTGGTTCATGGCGTCCAGGTGGAGCGCGCCACTGTACGAACGACCTGGACGCCATGGGCCGCGTCTGCTCGGCTCTGCCTGGGTCGGCGGTGGACGGGATGGGAGCTCCCCGCGCACGCCACTACGGACCCGCGGTCGGGAACGGCGCCCCCTCCATCCCGGTGCCGGCCGATCCCCCGCCGGAGGCATCGTCTTGACCGTGCCGCGCTATGCGGTGATCGACTCATGGCCACCCGGCCCTATCCACATGTGGGCGCGCGTCGGCGGCGGCAGCGCCGAGCGGGCCGAAGGCAGGAGCGCGGGCGCAGCCAGAGCCGGGAAGCGCGCCCGGCGGAGCGGAGCGCAGCCGGGGCTTGATGAGGTAGAGAAACCTGTAACAGGTCCGGGCCCCCGGGCCGAAGATCAGTTGCCTGCCAGTGGCGTCAGCTTGCGGCCGTCATGCGTCCGGATGTGCGGCGCATCGTCGCGCAACGCGTCCGTGATGCGTACCGCGTAGACCTCGCTCATCGCCGCTACGGCCTCATCAGGGGTGAGCCATGCAACAGCGGTCGACTCGTCCGAGAGCTGTTCGTGACCGCCTTCGGGCTGACACCTGAACACCATGGCGACAACGCCGACCGTCATGTTCTTGTACACCCCGGTCAAGCGCTCCACGCGCACCTTGATCCCGGTCTCTTCGTACACCTCGCGCCGGACCCCATCTTCGATGGCTTCCGTACGCTCAAGCACCCCGCCGGGCGGCTCCCACGTGCCGTTGTCGGCACGGCGGATCACCAACACGCGCCCGTCTTCACGCACGACGATTCCTGCCACGGAGACCGAGTGGAGCGGCGTTGACGGGTTCTGCGGGCGGCTGTTACTCATGTACAGGAGAATAGGGGAGACTGTAGGACTATGGCGACAGGCGACGTGACATCTTCGGCCAAGGCAAAGTACCTCCAGATCGCGGATGATCTCGCAGCACAGATCAGGTCGGGGGCGTTGAAGCCTGGGACTCCGGTACCCAGTGAGGCCGAGCTGATGACTCGGTACAGCGTCGCCTCAGGAACCGTACGCAAGGCGGTTGCCGAGCTGCGCGCGGCACAGTTGATCGAGACCCACCATGGGCGCGGCTCCTTCGTCCGCTCGCGGCCTCCTGTCCAGCGAAAGTCATCCGATCGCTTTCGCCGGGCGCACCGCAAAGCCGGTAAGGCTGCCTATCTCGCCGAAGCCGAACAGTCTGGCGGCACTCCCTCGGTGAACGTGCTCTACGTCGGCCCCGTCGACGCGCCGGCCGAGATTGCAGAGCGACTGAACGTCGCGACGGGCACCAAGGTTCTTGCCCGCAAGCGCAGGTACTTCCGCGACGGCATCCCCACCGAAGAGGCAACGTCCTACCTGCCCTGGGACGTGGTCAAGGACATCCCCGAGATGTTCGCCGAGAACCCCGGCGGCGGTGGCATCTACGCTCGCCTCGA
Organism: Streptomyces sp. V4I8; assembly: GCF_041261225.1. GTDB lineage: Bacteria > Actinomycetota > Actinomycetes > Streptomycetales > Streptomycetaceae > Streptomyces. The sequence goes on along the minus strand of NZ_JBGCCN010000001.1, from coordinate 3,705,402 downwards.
GGAGCACGGCCACATGCTGGCGGAGTTCATCGAGACCGTGAAAGCGCGACTGGCCACCAAGGCAGAGGCGACCGCCCTTGCCCTGAGCCCCGGCGCCCCGGTTGTCCACCTGGTCCGCAGTGCTTTTTCGGACGATGACCGCGTGGTCGAGGTCTGCGACACGATCATGGCTGCTGACCAGTTCGTTCTGGACTACCGCTTCCCCGCGCGGGACTGACAGCCCGTCTCTTTCAAGCCACTTCGCGGCCTGACTACCCAGAGCGCTTGACTCCTGTACATGAGTTGGGCACTCTTCTACTCGTAACTCCTGTACATGAGTGCAGGAGAACGGCTCTGCTAGAGGAGATGCAATGCCGTCCTTCAAGATCGACACTTCGACCGCTGTGGTGTTCGTGGCGACCGCGCCGGAACCGAAGATGGTCAACAAGAAGACCGGTGAGCGGGCCGTGGACCGGGAGACCAACGCGAGCCTCTCGACCGTGGGTCTGCTGGTCTCGGACGAGGGGGAGGGCAACCTTTACCAGGTGACCGTGCCGGAGACCGGTCTCCCCGAGGGTCTGGCGCCGGGTATGCCGGTCAAGGTCATCGGGCTGAAGGCTCGTGACTGGGAGAACGAGTTCAACGGTCAGAAGCGGCACGGGATCTCGTTCCGTGCGGTCGCGATCACCCCGGCGGCCTGACCATGGCCGACCTGACGATGTGGCTGGAGGCCACGGGAGCTCTGGCCGGTGCCGGTGGCCTCGGCTACGCGAAGGTACGTGCGCCTCGCGTGTACTGGTCGCTGGTCGGGATGCCGGTCACGTGGGGCCGCTTCACCCTCTCGTACCGCTCCACGATGGACGTATGCGGGCTCACGGTGCAGCCATCGGGCCTGCGGGCGTTCATGACCCGCAACGTCGCTCGCCGTGAGGTTCAGCCGGTCCCGCCGAAGATCCGCCGGGTACGCGGCACGTCGACCGGACTGCGGGTCACCCTGCGGCTTCCCGCGGGCCTGGAGCCCGCCGACGTGATCGCTTCATCGGAGCGGCTCCGGCACGCCTGGGGCGTCCACTCCGTGACCGTGGTCGAGACGAAGCCCGGCTTCGTCGAACTGCGGATGACCGGCTATGACGTGCTGCGCCAGGTGCGGATGCCCCGCAAGGCCCGCCCGCACGGCATGGCCGTTCCCGTCGCGGTGCGCGAGGACGGAACCGCGTTCGAGCGGGACTACCGCAAGGCACCGATGGCACTCACCCTGGGCGCCAACCACTCCGGCAAGTCCATGTACCAGCGCAACCTGATCAAAGGGCTGGCGCAACTGCCGGTGGCCCTAGTCGGGGTCGACTGCAAGCGCGGGGTGGAACAGTCCGCCTTCGCGCCCCGCCTGTCGGCGCTGGTCACCAACCCCGACGACGCCGCTTCACTGCTCGGTGTCCTGGTCGCGGAAATGGAAGCCCGCTTCGACCTGCTGAGCCGTCACGGCGTCTCGGACATGTGGGAACTGCCTGCCGAGGTGCAGCCGGTGCCGGTCGTCGTCCTGGTCGACGAGGTGGCGGAGCTGTTCCTGATCTCCTCCAAGAAGGATGAGGAGCGTCGGGAACGGATCGTCACCGCGTTGATCCGGCTAGCTCAGATGGCCCGCGCAATCGGCATCTACCTGGAGATCTGCGGGCAGCGCTTCGGCTCCGACCTGGGCAAGGGCGCCACCATGCTCCGTGCTCAGCTCACCGGCCGCGTAGTGCACCGCGTCAACGACAAGCAGACCGCCGAAATGGGCCTGGCGGACGTGGCCCCGGACGCGGTCCCAGCCGCGAGCCTGATCCCGATGAGCCGCCCCGGCACCGCTGTCGCGGCAGACTCCTCCGGCGGCTGGTCGAAGATCCGCACCCCGAACACCTCGCGGGACGAAGTGGTCGCGGTCTGCAGGGAGTTCGCCCACCTGGTCCCGGATCTGCCGTTCCTCGACCCGTTCCGCCCTCACGTGCCCGCCCCGGCGCCGACGGCCAGTCCGTCGCTGGTCAAGCCCCGCCCGGTCACCGACTAACGCCCTCTCCGCCTCGGGCGGTCGGCGATGCTCCCCGGCCCGCCCCTGGCCCGACTCCCTTGAAGGGAGGTACCCCACATGTCCCGCTCAATCCGCCCGGACGCCGTACTCGTACAGGCCGTCATCGCCGGTGCGCTGTCCTTCGCCCACCTGCACGACCTCGCCGCCGCTGCCGGACAGTCCGGCTGGAAAGCCTGGGCCTATCCGATCTCGGTCGACCTGCTGTTGGTCGCCGCCTGGCATCGGCTGCGCACGGCCCGCCGCGACCGGTCCGCCTGGACCTGGTTCGTAATCGCGCTGGCCGCATCCCTCGGCGCGAACATCGCGACCGCCGGTCTCCTCGACCTGGCCCACGTGCCCGCCTGGCTGCGCATCCTCGTGGCTGGCTGGCCCGCCCTGGCCTTCCTCGGCGGAACCCTCCTCGTCCACTCGCCCGCCGACCCGCCCCCTTCTGCACCGCCTGCGGACGAACCGTCGGCGCCGGAGGTCGAGATGCACCGCACCGACGAACCCGGCCCCGAACCGGCGCCCGCTGCGCCCGTGCCGGAGCTGACCCCGGCTCCGCCGCAGCCCGCGGCCAGCGTCCCCGCCGTTCCGGCCGCGCTGCTCGATCACGCCCGGAAGATCGCCGACGCACACCAGGCCTCCACCGGGTCCCCGATGCCAGCTGACGCTCTGTCCGCCCGGCTCCAACTGCCCGCCTCGATGGCCGACGCCATCGCCGCCGAACTCCAGCTCACCTGACCAGAAGGGAGAAGCCGCCCGTGACCGCCTACCGCCGCTTCCGCAACGTGATCCGCATCGGACCCGTGCAGGTCGCCACCTCCTACGACGGCCGTGGCCGCGACAAGCACACCGCCGCCTGCACCGCCCCCGGCTGTGGCTTCGCCGCCGACTACGACACTCGCGCCGGCGCCGAGCTCGCCGCCCGCACCCACCGCTGCAAGGCCTGACAGGAGATCGCCATGGACGTACCGCTCTGGCTCGCCCTGCTCGTCGTCGGATGGCTCGGCGTCAAGCTCGCCCGCCCGCCGTGGTGGCTGGTCGCCGTGCTCCTGGTCGGCGGCTACCTCGTCGCCGGAAGCTTCCTCGCCCCCGCCCTCGGTACCGCCCTCAAGTAGAAGGGAACCGCCTCGTGTTCACACCGAAGTACCCGCCCCAGGACACCGCCCCGCCCGCCCCGGCCGTCTACACCCCGGTGCCCCTCCAGCCGACAGCACCGGCACCGGCCCCGGTCGCCCCGGCCTCGAACCGGCCGACGGTCCAGCTCACCCCCGGCAGCGCTCTCGCCCTCGCCGCTGGCGGCGGCGCCGTGGTCCTCGTCGTCGGCGCGGTCGTGGTCTCGCTCCTGCTCGCGGTCGCCATCACCGGCGTCTCCGTCGCCGTGGTCGCGGTCGTCCTGCGCCTGCTCATCAAGGACCTGCACAAGCACTGAACGGCCCCGGGGCGGCTCTCTCGCCAAAGACCGCCGCCCCGGCGCCTGCACCCCTTCCAGACCCATCGGACCCGAAAGGGAAGCCTCATGATGCCCCAGCACGCCCACAACACGCGCGTCTGCCGCGACTGCGACGGCTTCGCCACCGCCGCCATCACCACCGGCACCCGCCACACCGACGGCACCCGCGCCACCCTCCGCGTCACCTGCCGGGCCTGCAAGGGAACCGGCCACACCGCCCCCGCCTCCGCGCTCGCCAAGACCGGGCGGTGACGACCGCGTGACCGACACCGCCACCATGGCGGGCCTGGACCCGGCCACCCTCGCCGACGTGCTGAGGCTGGCCGGGTCTTCGGACCTCGACCGCATCCAAGACCAGATCCGCCGCACCGGCGGCTGCTCCGACCCGATCCACCTGCAAGGCACCACCGTCACCCGCGACGCGGCCACCGGCCACGTCCTGCACTCCTACTCGACCGACACCGAGCCCGGCGGCCGCCTCCGGATCGCATGCGGCAACCGCCGCGCCTCGCGCTGCCCGGCCTGCGCCTGGACCTACGCAGGCGACACCTACCACCTCATCCGCGCAGGCCTCACCGGCGACCCAGACAAGGGCACCCCGCACACCATCCGAGATCACCCCCGCGTCTTCGCCACCCTCACCGCACCCTCCTTCGGCCCCGTCCACAACCGCCCCGGCAACCGCCCCTGCCGCTGCGGCACCCGCCACACCGAGGACGCACCCGAACTCGGCACCCCGCTCGACCCCGAGTCGTACGACTACGCGGGCGCCGTGCTGTGGAACAACCACGCCTCCGACCTATGGCGCTACTTCACGATCTACCTCCGCCGCGAGATCGCCCGCCGCGCCGGACTCACCCAGAAGGCAGCCCGCGAACAGTCCCGCGTCGCCTTCGGCAAGGTCGCCGAGTACCAGAAGCGCGGAGCCGTCCACTTCCACGCCGTGATCCGCTTCGACGGTCCCGAGGGGCCCGACTCCCCGCCCCCGGCCTGGGCAACGCTCGAACTCCTCACCGACGCAATCCACGCCGCCGCCCGCGTGGCCGTCGACGTGCCCCCGGCCTCGCATCGGCCGGACCCAGACCAACCGGCCATCACACAACCGGCCCGCACGCTGCGCTGGGGCACGCAGCTCGACGTCCAGCCGATCGGCGCCTTCGGCCACGGCGAAGAGATCACCGAAGCGGCCGTCGCCTCCTACGTCGCCAAGTACGCCACCAAGGCAGCCGAAACAACCGGCACCGTCGACCGCCGCATCGGCAACAAAGAGGCCCTCGCCCTGCTCGGCGTGCCCGACCACCCTGCCCGGCTCATCGCCGCCTGCCTCGACCTGCACGCCCTCTACCCGGACCGCAAGCTCCGGGACTGGGCCCACATGCTCGGCTTCCGCGGCCACTTCTCCACCAAGTCCCGCCGCTACTCCACCACCCTCGGCGCACTGCGCCAGGTCCGCGCCGACTACCGCGCCGCCCAACAACGCGAAGCCCTCGGCCTGCCCGACCCCGACGACACGGAGGCAACCACGCTCACCCTCGCCCACTGGACCTACGCCGGACACGGCCACACCCCCGGCGAATCCTGGCTCGCCGCCAACATCCACCGCGACATTCAACAGAACCGCGAAACCGCACGTGAGGCGCTTGCCGATCTGCGTCAGGAAGGAGAGCACGACCATGAATGAGCGGTACCTCAGCGTCGACCAGGTCGCCGAAGTCCTCGGTACGACCGCGCGCTTCCCCCGGCGCCTGATCGAAGAGCGTCGCATCGTGTACGTGAAGGTCGGCCGTCACGTCCGCATCCCCGAGAGCGCCGTACGCGAGTACATCGCTGCCAACACGGTGCAGCCGCGTCGGCGTGGTCACACCCTCCGGGGGGTGGCTGCCTGATGGCAGGGAAGCGCCGGCACTTTGGCCGGGTCCGCAAGCTCCCGTCCGGCCGCTACCAGGCTCGCTACCTTGGCCCTGACGGACAGCTCCGTCCTGCCCCCGAGACGTTCCGCACCAAGACGGACGCGGACAACTGGCTTGCCGACAAGCAGACCGAGATGCGGCGTGGCGACTGGCACGACCCGGACGCCGGGAAGGTGCCGTTCGGCCCGTACGCCGCCGCCTGGATCACTGAGCGCGAACTGACGTCCACCACACGGCAGCTCTACGGATCGCTCCTGCGGCACCACCTTGAGCCCACCTTCGGTGTCGTCAACGTCGCGGAGATCTCACCCCCGCTCGTGCGACGCTGGCGCGCTGACAAGCTCGCGTCCGGCACCGGCCCGACCACTGTCGCCAAGGCCTACGCCCTGCTGCGCGCGATCATGGGTACGGCCGTCGCCGACCAGATGATCAGGCGCAACCCGTGCACGATCAAGGGCGCGAGTACCGTCCACACCCCCGAACGGCCCACTGCCACCGTGCAAGAGGTGTACGACCTGGCCGACGCGATCCAGCCCCGCTACCGCGCGCTCGTGCTCATGGCTGGGTTCCTCGGCCTGCGCTGGGGTGAGCTGATCGGCTTGCACCGCCGGGATATCGACCTCGATCACGGCACCGTGCGTGTCCGGCGTGCCGTTGCTGAGCTGAACAACGGGCAGCGCCAGATCAAGGCGCCCAAGAGCGCTGCGGGCAAGCGCACGGTGTCCATCCCGGCCGCGATCATCCCGGACATCCGCAAGCACCTGAGCCAGTACGCCGAAGCGGGTGCGGACGGTCGGGTGTTCATCGGAGCCAAGGGTGCGACGCCGCGCCGGAACCACTTCAACCGGCTGTGGCACAAGGCCTGCGACGCCGCCGGGATCAAGAACCTGCACTTCCATGATCTCCGGCACACGGGCAACACCCTCGCCGCGTCGACCGGGGCCAGCACGCGGGAGCTGATGTCGCGCATGGGCCACAGCACCGCTCGCGCCGCGCTGATCTACCAGCACGCCAGCGCCGACCGTGACCGGCTGATCGCCGACGCCCTGAGCGGCCTCGTCGACAAAGCGCGCAAGAAGACTCGCAAGGCCAAGAAGAAGCAAGATCGAAAGCCCAAGGGGCACGCGGGGGACACGACAGACTGATCGGAGCCCCCGAAAACGATCAGGGCCAGGTCGAGAAATCATCCTCCGACCTGGCCCTGAGCCGTTCAGAGCGGGCGACGGGAATCGAACCCGCGTAGCTAGTTTGGAAGACTAGGGCTCTACCATTGAGCTACGCCCGCACAGGACGCGCCGCAGGTCAGGTGACCGCGGCACAGAAGGCATCGTAGCGGGTCGGTGCCCCTCACCGCACACCCCGTAAATGCGGCGGCCGCACCGTCTGCGGCCATGTACCCTACGTGTCGCACCAGCACGGGGTGTGGCGCAGCTTGGTAGCGCGTCCGCTTTGGGAGCGGAAGGCCGTGGGTTCAAATCCCGCCACCCCGACCACCGACCGGCGCTCACCGGTCATCCGCGCGGTCACCTCGCTTGATCGCCTTTGGGGCGTTGAGCGGCTGCGGTTACTATGCAAGCTGCGCGCCCGTGTGTCTCATCCACAGGAACCTCTGGACATCCCCGGACATCCACAGGAGATCCTCTGGACGTCCTCCGGGCGACGAAATCCGCCGGACCAGTCTGGCCCCGGCAGAACCCAAGAAGTCAGCCCCCAAGGAGACCGAACCGTGAAGAGCGCCGTGGAGACCCTGAACCCGACTCGGGTTCGGCTCAGCATCGAGGTGCCCTTCGAGGAGCTCAAGGACAGCCTCGACGCGGCGTACAAGAAGATCAACCAGCAGGTCACGGTGAAGGGCTTCCGCAAGGGCAAGATCCCGGCCCGCGTCATCGACCAGCGGTTCGGCCGCGGCGCCGTGCTGGAGGAGGCCGTCAACGACGCGCTGCCGAAGTTCTACACCGAGGCGGTCAACGAGGCGGAGATCGACGTCCTGGGCCAGCCCGAGGTCGACATCACCGAGCTGAAGGACGGCGAGACGCTGAACTTCACCGCCGAGGTCGACGTCCGCCCGACCATCGAGATCCCGGACTACTCCGGCATCGAGGTCGAGGTCGACGCCGTCGAGGTCACCGACGAGGACATCGAGAAGTCGGTCGAGCAGCTCCGTGAGCGCTTCGCCTCCACCTCCCCGGTCGAGCGCGCCGCCGAGGACGGCGACGTCGTCACGATCGACCTGCAGGCCAAGGTCGACGGCGAGGTCCTGGAGGACGGTGTCGCCGAGGGCGTTTCCTACACCATCGGCTCCGGCGAGCTGCTGGACGGCATCGACGACGCCGTGAAGGGCCTGGAGGCCGGTGGCGAGGCCACCTTCACCTCCGAGCTCAAGGGCGGCTCGGCGGCCGGCAAGGCGGCCGAGGTCACCGTCAAGGTCACCCAGGTCGCCGCGCGCGAACTGCCCGAGCTGGACGACGACTTCGCGCAGCTCGCCTCCGAGTTCGACACCCTCGACGAGCTGAAGGCCGACAGCCGCAAGCGCCTCGAGAACATGAAGCAGTACGACCAGGCCACGCAGGCCCAGGAGCGCGTCCTGGAGAAGCTGCTGGAGCTCGTCGAGGTGCCCGTCCCCGAGAAGCTCCTCGAGGACGAGATCAACACCCGCAAGCACAACCTGGAGCACCACCAGCTCGGCCAGATGGGCCTCGACCTCGAGAAGTACCTCGAGATCCAGGGCAAGACGGTCGAGGAGTTCGACGCCGAGACCAGGGAAGCCGCGGTCAAGGGCATCAAGACGCAGTTCGTCCTCGATGAGCTCGTCAAGCAGGAGAAGCTGAACGTCAACCAGGAGGAGCTCACCGAGCACCTCATGCGCCGCGCGGCCTCCTCCGGCATGTCCCCCGACCAGTTCGCCCAGGCGGTTGTCGAGGGCGGCCAGGTTCCGCTCCTGGTCGGCGAGGTCGCCCGCGGCAAGGCCCTGGCCGTCGTGGTCGAGAAGGCCGTGGTCAAGGACACCAACGGCGAGCTCATCGACCTGGACGACGAGGACGAGGTCGAGCAGGCCACGGAGACGGTCGAGGCCGCCGAGGGCACCGCCGACGCCTCCGACGAGGAGAAGTCCGAGGGCTGAGCCCACGGAGCCTTGTAGCTCGTAGGAAGGGCCCTGGGGATGCACAATCCCCGGGGCCCTTCTGCCGTACGGCTGTACGGCAGCCCAAAGGGGCGCGGGGCTGTGTCGGTCTGCGGCTCCGCCGCGTGGGCGAGACCAGCCACAACGGACGGCACCCGCCCACCCTCCAGTGGACCTACGGCGCGAGGGACGGCCCACCCGGCGGGCACATGCGCTCACAGCGAACACCGCAAGAACCGGGATTGCAGCACAGGGCCACCGCGTTAGGGTCCATGAGTATGAGGGCAGGGGAGTCCCCGTTGCCCACGCAGAAGACGTGCAGACGGCCCGGCGCCGTCGTAAGACGAGCAGGTGGATACGTGACGAATCTGATGCCCTCCGCCGCCGGCGAGCCCTCCATCGGCGGTGGCCTCGGCGACCATGTCTACAACCGGCTGCTCGGCGAGCGGATCATCTTCCTCGGCCAGCAGGTCGACGACGACATCGCCAACAAGATCACCGCGCAGTTGCTGCTCCTTGCCGCCGATCCGGACAAGGACATCTACCTCTACATCAACAGCCCCGGCGGCTCGATCACGGCCGGCATGGCGATCTACGACACCATGCAGTACATCAAGAACGACGTGGTGACCATCGCCATGGGCCTCGCCGCCTCGATGGGACAGTTCCTCCTGAGCGCGGGCACGCCGGGCAAGCGCTTCGCGCTGCCGAACGCCGAGATCCTGATCCACCAGCCCTCCGCGGGCCTGGCCGGCTCGGCCTCCGACATCAAGATCCACGCCGAGCGGCTGCTGTACACCAAGAAGCGCATGGCCGAGCTCACGGCCCTGCACACTGGCCAGACCGTGGAGCAGGTCACCCGCGACTCGGACCGCGACCGCTGGTTCGACGCCACCGAGGCCAAGGCGTACGGCCTCATCGATGACGTGATCGCCACGGCCGCCGGCATGCCGGGCGGCGGCGGCACCGGGGCCTGAGACCCCTGCAGCGCCCCCAGCCGACCGCCTCAGCCCCTAGGAGACAGACAGTGAACGACTTCCCCGGCAGCAGCCTGTACGACCGCTCGCGCGCCGAGTACGCGGGCCCCGTGGCCGAGTCCCGATACGTCATCCCGCGCTTCGTCGAGCGCACCTCGCAGGGCATCCGCGAGTACGACCCGTACGCGAAGCTCTTCGAGGAGCGCGTGATCTTCCTCGGCGTGCAGATCGACGACGCCTCCGCGAACGACGTCATGGCGCAGCTGCTGTGCCTGGAGTCGATGGACCCGGACCGGGACATCTCGGTCTACATCAACAGCCCCGGCGGCTCCTTCACCGCGCTCACGGCCATCTACGACACGATGCAGTTCGTGAAGCCGGACATCCAGACGGTCTGCATGGGCCAGGCGGCCTCCGCCGCCGCCGTCCTGCTGGCCGCCGGCACGCCCGGCAAGCGCATGGCGCTGCCCAACGCGCGCGTGCTGATCCACCAGCCGTTCAGCGAGACCGGCCGCGGTCAGGTCTCCGACCTGGAGATCGCCGCCAACGAGATCCTCCGGATGCGCTCGCAGCTGGAGGAGATGCTCGCCAAGCACTCCACCACGCCGATCGAGAAGATCCGCGAGGACATCGAGCGCGACAAGATCCTCACGGCCGAGGACGCGCTGTCGTACGGGCTGATCGACCAGATCATCTCCACGCGGAAGATGAACAACGCCGACGTTCGCTGACGCGGACCCGGTAGTGTCTGCTGCCCCTTGGCACGGTTTGGGACGGTGCACGTCAAAGTGAACCGCGCCAAGGGGGGCCCGAACGGGGGGCCAGGCAAGGTACCGTCGACATAAGGCAGCACCAGGAGCCGCTGGATTCGAAAACGTCCAGGCGTCTCCCAGGCGAAGGGGAAGCACACCGTGGCACGCATCGGTGACGGCGGCGATCTGCTCAAGTGCTCGTTCTGCGGCAAGAGCCAGAAGCAGGTCAAGAAGCTCATCGCAGGCCCTGGTGTGTACATCTGCGACGAGTGCATCGATCTCTGCAACGAGATCATCGAGGAAGAGCTCGCGGAGACCAGTGAGGTCCGCTGGGAGGAACTCCCCAAGCCGCGCGAGATCTACGAGTTCCTCGAGGGCTACGTGGTCGGCCAGGAAGCAGCCAAGAAGGCGCTCTCCGTCGCCGTCTACAACCACTACAAGCGCGTCCAGGCCGGCGAGAACGGCGGCGCCCAGGGCCGCGACGACGCCATCGAGTTGGCGAAGTCCAACATCCTGCTGCTGGGCCCCACGGGCTCCGGCAAGACGCTGCTCGCCCAGACCCTGGCGCGGATGCTGAACGTCCCGTTCGCCATCGCCGACGCGACGGCGCTGACGGAGGCCGGCTACGTCGGCGAGGACGTCGAGAACATCCTGCTGAAGCTGATCCAGGCGGCCGACTACGACGTCAAGAAGGCCGAGACCGGGATCATCTACATCGACGAGATCGACAAGGTCGCGCGGAAGAGTGAAAATCCGTCGATCACCCGGGACGTCAGCGGCGAGGGCGTCCAGCAGGCCCTGCTGAAGATCCTGGAGGGCACCACGGCCTCGGTCCCGCCCCAGGGCGGCCGCAAGCACCCGCACCAGGAGTTCATCCAGATCGACACGACGAACGTCCTGTTCATCGTGGGCGGCGCGTTCGCGGGTCTGGAGAAGCTCATCGAGTCCCGGGCCGGCGCCAAGGGCATCGGCTTCGGCGCGACGATCCGCTCCAAGCGCGAGCTGGAGGCCAAGGACCAGTTCGAGGACGTCATGCCCGAGGACCTGGTGAAGTTCGGCATGATCCCCGAGTTCATCGGCCGCCTCCCGGTCATCACGTCGGTCCACAACCTGGACCGGGAAGCCCTCCTCCAGATCCTGGTGGAACCCCGCAACGCCCTGGTGAAGCAGTACCAGCGCCTCTTCGAACTCGACGGCGTGGAACTCGACTTCGAGCGCGAGGCCCTGGAGGCCATCGCCGACCAGGCCATCCTCCGCCAGACCGGCGCCCGCGGCCTGCGCGCCATTATGGAGGAAGTGCTCCAGGGCGTGATGTACGAGATCCCGTCCCGCAAGGACGTGGCCCGCGTCGTCATCACGGCGGACGTCGTCCACTCGAACGTGAACCCGACGCTGGTCCCGCGCATCATGGGCAAGAACGACGGGCGGCACGAGAAGAGCGCGTAGCGCTGCGCTCGTACGTAGTTAAGGGGGCCCTGTCGACGAGTTGGCAGGGCCCCCTTACTGTCTGGCGAAAAGATCAAGACAACCCCTGTCGAACGCTAGTACCTAACGGCTGTCCCCTGATTGGATCTTCTGTGACAGAAGCAAACGGGAGGGAAGATCACGGCGCCCTTGAAGGTGAAGGCGAAGCGTGTGCTGGCGACCGTGGCCGTGACGGTTGCTGCGGGGGTCGTTCCTCTGGTGACGGCGGCCCCCGGCGCAGGCCAGTCCTACTCAGTGCGAGTTCTACCTTCTCGATAGGGACTACGTGGTGGGCTCCAGGGCCAGCGCAGAAGGCGGCGTAGTCGCACCATGGACATGCCAAGGGCCCCGGTCGGGTTGACCGGGGCCCTCTGATGGAGATTGCCTCAGCGTGTGCAAGCCGTACTGGCGTGGCTCTGCGTCACGTGACGGTTCATGAGCAAGAAGATGCAGTTGGGCACTTGGCTGTACGGGGGTGTGGCCGCACTGCACGCCTCCTTGACCTTCGGACCGACTATGTAGCCCTTGCTTGCCAGGTAGTTCTCGCAGGCGCGCGGGCTGGCGGATGCGGGCGTTGCTGTCGCCAGAGGGACGACGGCCCCCGCAACTACAAGACTCGCTACGGCAAGTACTCGCTTGAACGTGCTGAATCCCCTCGGTTGCTTCGTACCCTGGTCATGGGCATGATCACCATAACGGACGATCGATATGTGTTTCGCCAATTAGGCTGGAGTCCAGAGGGAGCCCGCAGGCCCCCTTCGAAGCGCTTCCGCTTCGCCCAAATTCTCCATGTCTGCGTAGCTGCCTCGCCGACTCGGTCGACCTCGCTGAGTCCCGTCGTCGCCGTACGCACACGTAAGGGCCCCAGTCGAGGAGCGCCCGGGGCCCTTACGGCTGTCGCCCTGGTGTCAGGCCTTGACGCGAACGTCGTTTCGGAGCTTGGCGGCGAGGGAGGCCGTCTCCTCGATCGAACCGCCGTCGCCGCTCGCGAAATCGGCGATGCTGACTGCTGTGACGACGGCGACGGTGCTGTGGTCACCCCAGACGCACGTGGGGATCTTGATGCTCTTCGGGACGCCGGCGCTCGTGGCGGACGAGCCGTTGTTCGTGATCTCGGCAACCTGGCACTTCATGATGCCGTTCTCGAAGCCCGACGGTGAGACTTCCTCCGGGCTGCCGATCAGCTTGCCCTTGGTGTCGTCGCCGCTCTGGTCCTTCTCGGACTCAGTCTTCAGCTTGGCGAACATTCCATCCACGACGGCCTCAGGGTCGTCAATGGTGCCGTAGACGCCACTGAAGGAAAGGTTCTTCGCGCTGAGGCTCGTGCCCTTCTGATACCCCGCGCTGACGTCCGTGGGGTCCTTCACTCCCCACCTCTCGAAGTCCGACTTGTCGTCGTCGGCCATCGAGTCCGCGGAGCCGGCGCTCTCCGACTTTTTGTACTCGCCGTTCAACACGGTTGCCGGCGTCGTCAGCTTGTGGGCGCCGTCGTCCTCGATGCCAGCACCCCCACCCCCGCCGATCACGAAGTACGCACCCACGGCGATCGCGGCCACGACGGCCACCGCGCCGATGATGATGCCGGCCTTCTTGCCGCCGCCCCCGGGAGCAGGCGGATGCGGCACCCCATACGGGGCCTGGCCGTACGGCTGCTGCTGGCCGTACGGGTTGGGCTGCTGGGGCGGGACGCCCGGGGCCTGCTGCGGATAGCCGTAACCGGGTTGGGGCTGGGGAGCCTGCTGGGGGTAGCCGTAGCCGGGCTGGGGCGCCTGCGGCTGCTGGCCGTACGGACCGGGCTGGCCGTACGGACCGGGCTGCTGGGGCTGCCCGCCGTACGGGCCCGGCTGGTTGTAGCTCATTTCTGGGTTCCCCTCCAGATGCTTATGTGTTCCGAACATCTTGACTGAAGGGGTCAGCGGGCGCGGCGCGAGGGGGGTATTGATGCCTAGTTGTTGACAGGCTGTTCCAGATGTTCGACCTACTGGCTGAGTCCATTGGGCGTGTGTCTGCCGATTGAGGCTGCATAGTATGGCTTCGTCCATATATTTACACTTACGTCCTGTGACTGTCGCATCGCTCTGCTTGCAGCTCCTCTGAGGCGTTTCGCCAAGTTTGCAATGGATACGTGGGCCGGGTACGTCACGGCGAGCTGGACGAGGTCGGTCTGACTCCTGAACTGCTCGATCTCTACACCGAGTTCATGCGCCGCCGCATGCATCGCGCGCTCGGCGAGCGACTGCAGGTCAGCAGTGAGGGTTGGGTGGCCCTGTGCTATCGCGAAAGCCATGTGTACACGGAGGGAATGCGGCTTCCGCGCCGCGCTGCCGTTGAGGGGGTTGCCGCCCTCTTCGCGCCTCCGTGCATGCCGCTTCGGTGGGTGACTCGCTCGCCAGGTGTCCAACTGGGCGGGAGCCCACGTAGGAGTCCGCCCGATGTAGACGGGTGGCGGGAACCCGTTTCCTCTCCTGGAGTTGAGGACGTACACGGCTTCTCGGGATATGCCGAGCTTCTCGGCGGCTTCTGCGGGCGTGAGCCGATCGTCGACCGTGAAGAGGCAGTGCCCCTCCAACGAGGGGCAGTTGAGTGTGATGATGAGGAGTGCGTGGCGGTGAGGGAGATCAAGAGGGCAGGCAGGGTGGCCAAGGATCCAGCCGACGCCGGTCGCAAGTACCGTCTCCATCCCACGCCTCAACAAGCCGAGCGGCTCAGCAAGTGGGGGCCTCTGGAACAGCGGCTCTATGTGTACAAGCAGCGACGCAAATACCTGCGGGCCGACGAACAGTGCCGCTACCTGACCCAGGCTCGCCACGACCTTGAGTGGATCGGCGACCTCCCTTCTCAGGCTCCCCAACAGGTCCTCAGGCATCTCGATCAGGCCTACGAGAACTTTTGGAACGCGGAGCATCCAGCAGGGTTCCCGCGCTTCAAGAAGCGCACTTCGCGCATGGCGATCCCTCTTCCCGGACAGGCCGTGCGCGTGCGCAAGCTGAACCGCAAGTGGGCCTGCGTGCGCATCCCCAAGCTCGGCGAGGTCAGGTTCCGACTGACGCGCCCGCTCGGCGGGCAGGTCAAGGCTGTTTCCTTCCGGAGAGACGCGATCGGTCGCTGGTATGTGAGTTTCAGCGTGCATACCGGTACGGCATCCGCCCCGCCGAATGGGCAACCACCCGTGGGGCTGGACTTCGGCGTGAAGCAGGCGGCGTACCTGTCGGACGAGACAACACCACGGCTCATGCCCCAGACCCTGACCAAAGGCGAGCGACGGAGGCTTGCCGGACTGGAGCGTCGTAGAGAGCGGCAGATCCGGCAGGCCAAGAGGCATCGAGGAGGGAAGTACAGCAATCGACTACGGCGAACACGCCGCGCCATCGCGGAGCTGAAGGCGAGGCAAGCTCGTCGTCGAGCCGACTTCACGCACAAGCTCACCACAGACCTGGCCAAGAACCACGGCTTGGTCGCCATTAAAGATCTTCGCGTGAAGCAGATGACACGCAGCGCCAGGGGTACGACCGCCCAGCCTGGCGTGCGGGTCTCTCAGAAGGCCGGTCTGAACCGGGCCGTCCTCGACAATCTCCCGGGGGAGCGGCGTCGGCAATTGGTCTACAAGTGCGCGGCCTACGGATCTGAGCTTGTCCTGGTGCGACCGGCCAGGACATCGCAGACGTGTGGTGCCTGCAACCTCTGGGACCCCGCGTCGCGGTTCAGCCGGGACACCTTCGCCTGCACGGGGTGTGGGCACACTGACGACGCGGACCACAACGCTTCGGTCGTCATCCTCAGGCGTGCCCTTCGTGATCACGCAGGCACAGTCTTTGCCGCAGGACAATGCGGTGAACAGCACGCACCGACAGGCCAAGCCCGGCCTGCTACGTCTCGTACTCGTGCGGGACGCACGCGTGAACCCCTGAACCCCTCATCCGCGGCGGCCGAGCCTTCGCCGGATACCGAGGGCTACAAGGAATCCCGGCAGGTCACTGCAGGGAGGATGTCAAAGAACAAACGCGTTTCGGGACACGCCCGGGACACCCCTAAACTGGGCGCGTGACCGAGAACGCTCAGCAGCAGCCACCAGCGCCCGACACCGAACTGCCGACCCAGTACGCGCCGGCCGATGTAGAGGGGCCGCTGTACGAGCGCTGGGTAGAGCGCGGTTACTTCGAGGCGGACGAGAAGAGCGACAAGCCGCCGTACACGATCGTCATCCCGCCGCCGAACGTCACGGGGAGTCTGCACCTCGGGCACGCCTTCGAGCACACGCTCATCGACGCCCTGACGCGTCGTAAGCGCATGCAGGGGTTCGAGACGCTGTGGCAGCCCGGCATGGACCACGCCGGTATCGCCACGCAGAACGTCGTCGAGCGCGAACTCGGCAAGGAGGGCAAGTCCCGGCACGACCTGGGCCGTGAGGCGTTCGTCGAGCGCGTCTGGCAGTGGAAGGGCGAGTCCGGCGGGCAGATCAGCGGCCAGATGCGCCGCCTCGGCGACGGCGTCGCCTGGTCGCGCGTGCGGTTCACCATGGACGAGGGCCTGTCCCAGGCCGTCCAGACCATCTTCAAGCGCCTCTACGACGACGAGCTGATCTATCGCGCCGAGCGCATCATCAACTGGTGTCCCCGGTGTCTGACCGCCATCTCGGACATCGAGGTCGAGTACCAGGACGACGACGGCGAGCTGGTCTCCATGAAGTACGGCGACGGGGACGACACCATCGTCGTCGCCACGACCCGTGCCGAGACGATGCTCGGTGACACCGCCGTCGCCGTCCACCCGGACGACGAGCGCTACAAGCACCTGGTCGGCAAGCTCATCAGGCTGCCGCTGACCGAGCGCTCGATCCCGGTCGTCGCCGACACCCACGTCGACCCCGAGTTCGGCACCGGCGCCGTCAAGGTCACCCCGGCCCACGACCCGAACGACTTCGAGATCGGCCAGCGCCACAACCTTCCGTCCCTCACGGTGATGGACGAGCACGCGGTCATCACCGCCCACGGCCCCTTCCAGGGCCTGGACCGCCTGGAGGCCCGCTCGGCCATCGTCGCCGCGCTGCGCGCCGAGGGCCGGATCGTCGCGGAGAAGCGGCCGTACGTCCACTCGGTCGGCCACTGCTCGCGCTGCAAGACCACCGTCGAGCCGCGGCTGTCGATGCAGTGGTGGGTCAAGGTCGGCCCGCTCGCCAAGGCCGCCGGTGACGCGGTCCGCGACGGCAAGGTCAAGATCCACCCGCAGGAGATGGAGAAGCGGTACTTCGACTGGGTCGACAACCTCCACGACTGGTGCATTTCCCGGCAGTTGTGGTGGGGTCACCGCATCCCGGTCTGGTACGGCCCGAACGGCGAGGTCGTCTGCGTCGGCCCCGACGAGCAGCCGCCCGGCACCGAGGCGGAGGGCTGGAAGCAGGACACGGACGTCCTCGACACCTGGTTCTCCTCCGGCCTGTGGCCCTTCTCCACGCTCGGCTGGCCCGAACAGACCGAGTCGCTCGCGAAGTTCTACCCGAACTCCGTCCTGGTCACCGGCTACGACATCCTCTTCTTCTGGGTCGCCCGGATGATGATGTTCGGCCTGTACGCGATGGGCGGCACCCCGCCGTTCCACACCATCGCCCTGCACGGCATGGTCCGCGACCAGTTCGGCAAGAAGATGTCGAAGTCCTTCGGTAACGCGGTCAACCCGCTGGACTGGATGGACAAGTACGGCTCCGACGCCCTGCGCTTCACCCTCGCCCGCGGCGCCAACCCGGGCGTCGACGTCCCGATCGGCGAGGACTGGGTCCAGGGTTCCCGCAACTTCGCCAACAAGATCTGGAACGCGACCCGCTTCGCGCTCATGAACGGCGCGACGGTCGAGGGCCCGCTGCCGGAGCCGTCGGCGATGTCGTCGACGGACCGCTGGATCCTCTCCCGCCTGAACTCGGTCGTCGCCGAAGTCGACGCGCTCTACGACGACTTCCAGTTCGCCAAGCTGTCCGACGCGCTCTTCCACTTCGCGTGGGACGAGGTCTTCGACTGGTACGTCGAGCTGTCCAAGACGACGTTCCAGGCGGGCGGCGAGCCGGCCGAGGTCAGCAAGCGCGTCCTCGGCGAGGTCCTCGACGTCACCCTCAAGCTGCTGCACCCGGTGGTCCCGTTCGTCACGGAGACCCTGTGGACCACGCTCACCGGCGGCGAGTCGGTCGTGATCGCCGAGTGGCCGAGCGACAGCGGCTTCCGTGACCAGGGCGCGGAGCAGGAGATCGAGTCGCTCCAGTCGGTCATCACCGAGGTCCGCCGCTTCCGCGCCGACCAGGGCCTCCAGCCGGGCCAGCGCGTCCCGGCCCGCCTCAGCCTGGACGGCACCGCGCTCGCCCCGCACGAGCCGGCCATCCGCCAGCTGCTGCGCCTCCAGCCGGAGGGCGAGAGCTTCGCGGCCACCGCGACACTGCCCGTCGCGGGCGCCGAGGTCGCCCTGGACCTCTCGGGCGTGATCGACGTCGCGGCCGAGCGCAAGCGCCTGGCCAAGGACCTCGCGGCCGCCGAGAAGGAGAAGTCCCAGGCCACGGCCAAGCTCGGCAACGAAGCGTTCCTGGCGAAGGCCCCGGACAACGTCGTGGAGAAGATCCGCGGCCGCCTCGCGAAGGCGGAGGAGGACATCGCGCGGATCGCCGCGCAGCTGGAGCGGCTGCCGCAGGCGTAGGTGTTCGTACGGCGACGAAGGCCCCTGGAGCTTCTTGATTCCGGGGGCCTTCGCGCACCGTCTTGGGGGCGCGGGGAACTGCGCGACCAGCCACAACGCACCCGCACCCGCCTGACAACACGACGCACCCCACTCCCTGGGCGCACTGTCAGTCCCCCTCCGTAGACTGGCCCCGTGAGCGACCAGAACGAGCCCGACCCCTTCGACGAGATCATCGCGGAAGAGACCGACCGCGACCCCGATCTCGCGGTCATCGAGGCCGGCAGCCGAACCCTGCGCACCCAGGGCGGAGCCCCGAGCGCAGACGTGCCCGCGCGCCCCGAGGACCCCGAGGTCGACAAGGCCCTGCGCGAGGTCGAGGCGGAGCTCGCGACCCGCTGGGGCGAGACCAAGCTGGAGCCGTCCGTCAGCCGCATCGCCGCGCTCATGGACGTCCTGGGCGAGCCGCAGCGGTCGTACCCCTCCATCCACATCACCGGCACCAACGGCAAGACGTCGACCGCCCGCATGATCGAGGCCCTCCTCGGCGCCTTCGAGCTGCGCACCGGCCGCTACACCTCGCCGCACGTCCAGTCGATCACCGAGCGGATCAGCCTCGACGGCGCTGCGATCTCCGCCGAGCGCTTCATCGAGACGTACCACGACATCAAGCCGTACATCGAGATGGTCGACGGACAGCAGGAGTACCGGCTGTCCTTCTTCGAGGTGCTCACCGGCATGGCGTACGCCGCCTTCGCTGACGCGCCCGTCGATGTCGCCGTCGTGGAAGTGGGGATGGGCGGCTCCTGGGACGCCACCAACGTCATCGACGGTGATGTCGCCGTCGTGACCCCCATAGACCTCGACCACACCGACCGGCTGGGCACCACCCCGGGCGAGATCGCCGGCGAGAAGGCCGGGATCATCAAGCAGGACGCCACCGTGATCATGGCCCAGCAGCCGGTGGACGCGGCGCAGGTGCTGCTGAAGAAGGCCGTGGAGGTCGACGCCACCGTCGCCCGTGAGGGACTCGAGTTCGGGGTCCTGTCGCGGCAGGTCGCCGTCGGCGGGCAGCTGGCGACCCTGCGCGGACTGGGCGGCGAGTACCCCGAGGTGTATCTGCCGCTGCACGGCGCGCATCAGGCGCACAACGCGGCCGTGGCCCTCGCCGCCGTGGAGGCGTTCTTCGGCGTCGGTGCCGCGCGGGCCGAGTCGCTGGACCTCGACACGGTCCGCAAGGCGTTCGCCGCCGTCGCCTCGCCGGGGCGGATGGAGGTCGTACGGCGCTCTCCCACCGTCGTGCTGGACGCGGCCCACAACCCGGCCGGCGCGCGGGTCACCGCCGAGGCGATCGGGGAGGCCTTCGACTTCAGTCGGCTGATCGGGGTCGTGGGCGCGAGCGGCGACAAGAACGTGCGGGGGCTGCTCGAGGCCTTCGAGCCGATCTTCGCCGAGGTCGTCGTCACCCAGAACTCCTCGCACCGGGCCATGGACGCCGACGAGCTCGCCGCCGTCGCCGTCGAGATCTTCGGTGACGAGCGGGTGCAGGTCGAGCCGCGGCTGCCGGACGCCCTGGAGGCCGCGATCACGCTGGCCGAGGAGGAGGGCGAGTTCGCGGGCGGCGGTGTGCTCGTCACCGGGTCCGTCATCACGGTCGGCGAAGCCCGGCTGCTGCTGGGGAAGGGCTGAGTCCGAGATGCGTACGCTCTGTTCCTCGACCCTGATCGGCGAGTTCTTCGTCATCGGCTTCGCCGGTCTGGTCGCCATGAAGGATCCCGACCTGTCCATGTCGACGGTGTGGACGGTCTGCGGCATCGCGATGTTCCTGTGCCTGCTGCTGTGCGGCCTGGTGACCCGCCCCGGCGGCGTCGCCCTCGGCTGGGCGCTGCAGATCGCGCTCATCGCCTCCGGCTTCATCGTCTCGACGATGTTCATCCTGGGCGTTGTCTTCGCGGCGCTGTGGTGGGCTTCGGTGCACTACGGGAGAAAGGTCGACGAGGCGAAGGCGAGATTCGCCGCCCAGGGCGACTCCTCCACACCTGACGCTGCGTAACAAGGGCCCGGACACGCCCTGTAACCTCATCCCACCGCACCACCGGCAGTAAGAAGGAGCCCTTCCGTGACCCAGCGCACCCTCGTCCTCCTCAAGCCCGACGCCGTCCGTCGAGGCCTGACCGGCGAGATCATCAGCCGTATCGAGCGCAAGGCCGGCTGGCAGATCACCGCGCTGGAGCTGCGCACCCTGGACCAGGAGACGCTGGAGCAGCACTACGGCGAGCACAAGGGCAAGCCCTTCTACGAGCCGCTGGTGGAGTTCATGGCCTCCGGCCCGGTCGTGGCCCTGATCGTCGAGGGCGAGCGGGTCATCGAGGGGCTGCGCGCGCTGGCCGGTCCGACCGACCCGATCGCCGCCGCTCCGGGCTCCATCCGGGGTGACTTCGGTGTGATCGTCCGTGAGAACCTCATCCATGCCTCCGACTCCGAGGAGTCCGCCGAGCGCGAGGTGAAGATCTTCTTCCCGGGCCGCGCCTGAGCCCGGTCACCCGGCCCGACCTGGGGCGGCCGAAGAAACCCGGCCGCCCAGCGGCATATGCGCGACGATCGAGGGAACGAGTGCCCCCGATGGCCCGTCTCCACAAGCGGGGCGACTCGCCATCTGCTGACAATGGCGAAGACCCTCCCGCAGTGTTCGCGAAAGCGCGTCTACGATAGAAGCCTTCACGTCACAGCACCCACTTCGCCGACCTGAAAAGCCATCAAAAGCTCCCAGGAAGGCCAGACGAATCCTGATGGGGAACTCAATGTCGTTCATCGGCCGTGACATGGCTGTCGACCTCGGGACCGCCAACACGCTGGTGTACGTCAGGGGTCGCGGGATCGTACTCAATGAGCCGTCCGTCGTCGCGATCAACACCAACACCGGTGGCATCCTCGCGGTCGGCGCCGAAGCGAAGAAGATGATCGGGCGCACGCCCGGCAACATCGTTGCCGTACGTCCGCTGAAGGACGGCGTCATCGCCGACTTCGAGATCACCGAGCGGATGCTCCGCTACTTCATTCTGAAGATCCACAAGCGGCGGTATCTGGCTCGTCCGCGGGTCGTCGTCTGTGTGCCCTCCGGCATCACGGGCGTCGAGCGCCGCGCCGTCATCGAGGCGTCGTCCCAGGCCGGCGCCCGCCAGGTGCACATCATCGAGGAGCCCATGGCCGCGGCCATCGGCTCCGGCCTGCCGGTCCACGAGGCCACGGGCAACATGGTGGTCGACATCGGCGGCGGCACCACGGAGGTCGCGGTCATCTCCCTCGGCGGCATCGTCACCGCCCAGTCCATCCGCGTCGCGGGCGACGAGCTGGACAACGCGATCATCCAGCACATCAAGAAGGAGTACTCCCTTCTGCTGGGTGAGCGGACGGCCGAGCAGATCAAGATCACGATCGGTTCGGCGTACGACCTCGACGCTGACGAACACACCGAAATCCGCGGCCGGGACCTCGTCTCCGGGCTGCCGAAGACCGTCGTCATCTCCGCGGCCGAAGTGCGCAAGGCCATCGAGGAACCGGTCAACGCGATCGTGGACGCGGTGAAGACGACCCTCGACAAGTGCCCGCCGGAGCTGTCCGGCGACATCATGGACCGAGGAATCGTTCTGACCGGCGGCGGCGCCCTGTTGCGCGGCCTCGACGAGCGCCTGCGCCGCGAGACCGGCATGCCGATCCACATCGCCGAGGACCCGCTGGACAGCGTGGCGCTCGGCTCCGGCAAGTGCGTCGAGGAGTTCGAGGCGTTGCAGCAGGTGTTGGACGCCCAGCCCCGCAGATGACGTAACTCTTCGATTCCGCCGTACGGGATGATCTCCTCTCGTACGGCGGATCGTTGATATAGAGGCATAAGCTCACCCATAAGCCTCTGCACATTTGAACACCTAAACCTCTGCACATTCCTATGAGGAAAGGCACGGCCGCCGCACGTGAGGGACACACGAGAGAGCCGGCTGCTCCTGGTGCTGCTGATCGCCATCGCGTTCGCGCTGATCACGGTGGACATCCGCGGCGGTGAGGATTCCCCGGTCGACGGTGCCCGGTCCGCCGCGGCCACGGTCTTCGGCCCGATCGAGAACGGCGTGTCCGCGGCGGTCGACCCGGTCGGCAACGCGGTCGCGGCGATCCGTGACTCCGGCGAGCGCCACGACCGGCTCGCCGCGCTGGAGCAGGAGAACGCCGCCCTCAAGGCGAGGCTCGGCAGCGACGACCGCAACCGCAGCCGGCTGAAGCAGCTGGACAAGATGCTGAAGGTCGCGGGCGAGGGCCAGTACGGCATCAAGGGTGCCGAGGTCATCGCCATCGGAGCGGCCCAGGGCTTCTCCTGGACGATCACCATCGACGTCGGCGAGAACGACGGCATCCGGCGCGACATGACCGTCCTGAACGGGGACGGGCTGGTCGGCCGGGTCACCACCGTCGGCCCGAACACCGCGACGGTGCTCCTCGCCAACGACCCCGACTTCACCGTCGGCACCCGCATGGAGGCCAGCGACGAGCTCGGCTTCGCCTCCGGCCAGGGCGACCGCCCGCTGCGCGTCGAACTCCTCAACGGCAAGGCCGAGGTGAAGAAGGGCGACCGGCTCGTCACCTTCGGCTCGCAGGCCGACAAGCCCTTCGTGCCCGGCGTCCCCGTCGGTGTCGTCTCCCGCGTCGACCCGTCCGGCGGCGGCCTGACCCGCACCCTCTACGTCACGCCGTACGCCGCCTTCTCCAAGCTCGACATCGTCGGCGTCGTCGTCCAGGCACCCAGCAAGGACCCGCGCGACACCGTGCTCCCCGACAAGCCCGAGCCGACCCCCACACCGACCGTGACGGTCACCGTCACGCCCGGCGCCGAGGACCCGGCCGACGGTCAGAACCAGCCCCAGGCGAACGGCCAGAGCCAGCCCCGGGCGGACGGTCAGTACGAGCCTCGGGCCGACGGCGAGGATCAGCCTCCGGGTGACGACCAGAACCAGTACGAGCAAGAGCAGTAGGAGCTGAAGCCCCATGCGCGTCAACCGAATCCTGCTCTCCTCCGCCCTGATCGTCGTCGCCCTGGTGATCCAGGTGAGCGTCCTGGCCCGCCTCCACCTCCCGGGCGCCGTCCCCGACCTGCTGCTGCTCACGGTCCTGGGCCTCGCCATGGTCTACGGCCATGTCGGCGGCGCCCTCATCGGCTTCGGCGCCGGCCTGCTCGCCGACCTCGCCCCGCCCGCCGACCACGCCGCCGGCCGCTATGCGCTGGTGCTGTGCGTCATCGGCTATCTCGCCGGGCTCATCAAGCCGGACAACGGCCGGCTCAAGTCGGCCACCGGGCCGATGGTGGTCGTGGTCGTCGCCGCGATCGGCACGACCCTGATGTACGCCGGGGTCGGCGCCCTCGTCGGGGACACCGCGGCCCGCCATGTCGGCCTCGGCAGCCTGCTGTTCACGGCCGCGCTGTACGACCTGCTGCTCGCCCCGTTCGTGGTCCCCGGGATCATGGCGCTGGCCCGGCGCGCGGAGAACGACCCGCTCGCCGACAGCAACTCCCAGACGAAGAAGGCCGACATCTCCACCGGTTGGCTCTCCGGCGGCACCGGCCTGCGCATCGGCGGCCAGCGCGGTGGGCTGGGCGGGCTGAAGGGCGGCCTGAAGGGGAAGGCGGTGCGGGCGCGAACGGCCCGCGCGGGGCGCATCAAGGGGGTCAAGCGACTGTGAGGACAGGGGAGTTCACCCGGACGGGTGAGTCCGGGAGGAACCGGGCCGCACGGGCCGGCCGTTCATCACTCGTACACACACAGCCGTATCCGCACTGGTACTCGTACCGGTACTCGCACTGAGAGGGGGAGGCAGCCGCAGTGACCAACATCCCCGAGACCGGCCGGACGCCACGCGTCCAGATCCGGCTCATCGTCATCCAAGTCCTCGTCCTCTCCCTCCTCGGCACCCTCGGCGGGCGCCTGTGGTACCTCCAGATCCGCGAGGGCGACGCGTACGCCAAGGAGGCGTCCGGCAACCACGTCCAGCAGGTCGTGCAGCCCGCCGTGCGCGGCTCGATCCTGGACGCGCGCGGTGTGCCGCTCGCCGACAACGAGACACGGCTGGTGGTCTCCGCCTCCCGCACCGACCTGCTGAAGATGAAGGACGACGGCGAGGCGGTCCTCACCAAGCTGGCCGGCGTGCTGGGCATGACGCCCAAGGAGGTCCAGGAGAAGGTCCGGCTGTGCGACGCCGAGACCCCGCAGCCGTGCTGGAACGGCTCGCCGTACCAGCCGATCCCCATCACCGACGAGGCCACCCCCAAACAGGCCCTGCAGATCCGTGAGCGCGCCGAGGACTTCCCCGGCATCACCGCCGAGCCCCAGGCCCTGCGCCGGTACCCGAGCCCCGGCGAGTCCAACACCGCCCAGGTCCTCGGCTACCTCTCCCCGGTCACCGACGAGGAGCTCCAGCAGGCCCAGGACACCGACTCGCCGTATCTGCGCTCCGACCAGGTCGGCCGCTCCGGCCTGGAGCGGCAGTACGACAAGGAGCTGCGCGGCAAGGCCGGCGTCACCCGCTACGAGGTCGACAACCTCGGCCGGGTCATCGGCCAGGCCAAGGCGGACGAGGCCCAGCCCGGCTCCAACCTCGTCACCAGCATCGACGCCCGCGTGCAGCGGGTCGCCGAGTACGAGCTGAACGACGCGATGAAGCAGGCCCGCAAGGAGTGGGACCGCAACACCAACGAGCCGTACAAGGCCGACTCGGGCGCGGTCGTCGTGATGGAGGCCAAGACCGGCCGCATCGTCGCCATGGCATCCAACCCGACGTACGACCCGAACGCCTGGGTGGGCGGTATCTCCGCCAAGGACTACAAGAAGCTCACCGGCAAGGCCTCCAACTACCCACTGCTCAACCGGGCGATCCAGGGCCAGTCGGCGCCCGGCTCCATCTTCAAGGTCGTCCCGACGGCCGCCGCGGTGAACGCGGGATACTCCTTCAACGGCCCGTACCAGTGCTCCAGCTCGTACTCCATCGGCGGCCAGGTCTTCAAGAACTTCGAGTCCAAGGGGTACGGCCCGATCAGCCTGGGTCGCGCCCTGGAGGTCTCCTGCGACACCGTCTTCTACCGGCTCTCCCACGAGGAGTGGAAGCGGGACGGCGGCACCAAGCCGAAGAAGAACGCCAACGACTGGTTCTACAAGACGGCCCACCAGTTCGGCCTCGGCGCGGAGACCGGCATCGACCTGCCCAACGAGGTCACCGGCCGCGTCCCCGACCGCCAGTGGAAGCTGGACTACTGGAAGGCCAACAAGGACGCCTGGTGCAAGTACGGCAAGAGGGACGGCAGCTACGCCGAGAAGATCGCCTACGAGAACTGCCTCGAAGGCAACCGGCTGCGCGCCGGTGACTCCGTGAACTACTCCATCGGACAGGGCGACACCCTCGTCACCCCCATCCAGATGGCGACCATCTACGCGGCCATCTCCAACGGCGGCACCCTCTACGACCCCACGGTCGGCAAGGCCGTCGTGAGCGCCGACGGCAAGACCGTCGAGGAGATCAAGCCCAAGTCGCACGGCAAGCTGCCCATAAGCAAGCAGACGCTGGCCTCGATGGACGACGCCCTCGCCGGCGTCGCCACCCGCGGTACGGCCGCCTGGCGGTTCGCGGACGTCGGCTGGCCGCAGGACAAGATCCCGATGCACGCCAAGACCGGTACCGCGGAGGTCTACGGCAAGCAGACGACCTCGTGGTTCGCGACGTACACCAAGGACTACTCGGTCGTCATGACGATCTCCCAGGGTGGTACGGGTTCCGGCGCCTCGGGTCCGGCCGTGCGCAACATCTACGACGCGCTGTACGGCGTCTCCGACGACGGTGCGATCAACAAGAAGAACGCGCTGCTGCCCACGCCGCAGAAGAGCCTGCCGAAGGTCCGCACGGACGGCACCATCACCTCGCCGAAGGTCTCCAAGGACCCGGCGAAGGACCAGCGGGTCAGCCAGAAGGGCGAGGCCGAGCCGGACGGGCAGCAGCTCGCCGGGACCGTGGCGACGGCGACACCCGAGAACCGGGACACCCGGCGCAGGCGACGCGGGGCGCGTCGGCGAGGAAGCCGGAGGATGCTCACATGACCGGCGCCAACAGTTTCCAGGTCTCCGGGTACGGGCCCGAACGGGCGGGCTGGACCCGTCTGTTCGCCCGCGACTCGCTCGCCCGCCGGCTGGACTGGCCGATACTGCTGTCGGCGATCGCGCTGTCGCTGATCGGCTCGATCCTCGTCTTCTCGGCGACCCGCAACCGCACCGAGCTCAACCAGGGCGACCAGTACTACTTCCTGATCCGGCACATCCTGAACACCGGTATCGGGTTCGCGCTGATGATCGGGACCGTGTGGCTGGGGCACCGCACCCTGCGCACGGCCGTGCCGATCCTCTACGGCGTCTCGGTCTTCCTGATCCTGCTGGTGCTCACCCCGCTCGGCTCCACCATCAACGGCGCCCACTCCTGGATCAAGCTCCCCGGCGGCTTCTCCCTCCAGCCCTCGGAGTTCGTGAAGGTCACGATCATCCTGGGCATGGCGATGCTGCTGGCGACGAGAGTGGACGCGGGCGACAAGCAGTACCCCGACCATCGCACGGTGGTGCAGGCACTGGGCCTGGCCGCCGTGCCGATGCTGATCGTGCTGCTCATGCCCGACCTCGGCTCGGTCATGGTGATGGTGGTGATCGTGCTGGGCGTGCTGCTCGCGTCCGGGGCCACCAACCGCTGGGTCTTCGGGCTGATCGGCGCGGGCACCACGGGGGCGATCGCGGTCTGGCAGCTGGGCGTCCTGGACGACTACCAGATCGCCCGCTTCGCGGCCTTCGCCAACCCGGAGCTCGACCCGGCGGGCGTCGGCTACAACACCAACCAGGCACGCATCGCGATCGGTTCGGGCGGGCTGACGGGCTCGGGCCTGTTCCACGGCTCGCAGACGACCGGCCAGTTCGTGCCGGAGCAGCAGACCGACTTCGTCTTCACCGTCGCGGGGGAGGAGCTGGGCTTCGTCGGCGGCGGGCTGATCATCCTGCTCCTCGGCGTGATCCTTTGGCGGGCCTGCCGTATCGCCCGCGAGACGACCGAGCTGTACGGGACGATCGTCGCGGCGGGCATCGTGGCCTGGTTCGCCTTCCAGGCCTTCGAGAACATCGGGATGACCTTGGGCATCATGCCGGTGACCGGCCTGCCCCTGCCGTTCGTGTCGTACGGCGGGTCGTCGATGTTCGCGGTGTGGGTGGCGGTGGGGTTGCTGCAGTCGATCAGAGTGCAGCGCCCTATGTCGGCGTGACCGCTGCGTGACCGCTGCGCTTGGCCGGGGCGGGTGTCTGGGGCGGGTGTGCGGACCGGTGCTGCGGTGTTGGCCGGGGTTGGGGCTTCGGCGTCGGCCGGGGGCCGAGGTGTCGGTCGGAGGCTGGTTGTCGTGGTGGCCTGGTGCCGGACGGCGGCTGCGGTGTAGGCCGGTGGCTGGTTGGAGTGGGGCCTGTTGTCATGGCGTCGAATCGGGACTGCGGTCCCCTGCCAGGCCGGGCGTCGGCTGGGGCGTGGCGTTCAACCCGGGCTCGGCGTCGGCCGGGGGATGGGATGTCGGCCTGTTGCGGTGGTGCCGGATCGGGGCGGCCGGGGCCCGCCGAAGCGGTGCCGTGTGCTCCGCCGGACCAGAGTGCCGTGCGCCCCGCCGGACCAGTGTCGTGCGCTCCGCCGGACCAGTGCCGTGCGCACCGCCAGAACTCGTGCCGGGCGCCCGCCGGAGCGGGCCGCATGGGCCGTTTTTCCTGCCGTCACCCGCCTGTTCGCCTGCGGCTCATGGCTGGTAAGCCCTGTCATCCGGACCTGACTCCCACTAGATTCAGGTCATGGCGGACACGAAGCGCGAAATCGAGCGGAAGTATGAATCCGACGACAGCGGCCTGCCCGACCTGACCGGCGTCGCCGGCGTCGCGGCCGTCATCGACAAGGGTGTCGCGGAGCTGGACGCCACCTACTACGACACCGTGGACGAGCGCCTTGCCGCGTCCTCGCTCACCCTGCGCCGCAGGACGGGCGGCTCCGACGCGGGCTGGCATCTGAAGTTCCCCGTGGCCCCGGGCGTACGGGACGAGATCCAGGCACCGATCTCCGACACGCTGCCCGACACCCTCGCCGGCCTCGTCCGCTCCCGGGTGCGGCACGCCGAGCTGGTGCCCGTGGTCCGGCTGCGCTCCGACCGTGATGTGCGCGACCTCGTGGACGCCGAGGGCCGGGTGCTGGCCGAGGTGAGCGTGGACGCCGTGCACGCGCAACGGCTCGCCGGAGGGGACGGCATCGCCCAGTGGACCGAGATCGAGGTGGAGCTGGCGGACGGCGTCGACCCGGGCTTCCTGGACAAGGTCGAGAAGCGGTTGCGCAAGGCAGGCGTAAGGCCGTCGAAGGCGGCGTCGAAGCTCGCGCGAGCCATGGCCGAGACCGCCCCGAAGAAGCCCGTCCCCGCGGCCGTCGAGGATCCCGTGACCGCGGGCGACCACGTGCTCGCGTACGTCCGCGTACAGCGGGACGCGATCGTCGGGCTCGACCCCGCCGTGCGCCGGGACGTCGAGGACTCCGTCCACAGCATGCGCGTCGCCACCCGTCGGATGCGCAGCACCTTCAAGTCGTTCGGCAAGGTCCTGGACCGGGCGGTGACCGATCCCATCGGTGACGAGCTGAAGTGGCTGGCCGGCGAGCTGGGTGTGGACCGGGACCGGGAGGTGCTGAACGAACGGCTGTCGGCGGCTCTCGACGAGGTGCCCCACGCGCTGGTATCGGGTCCGGTCGCCGATCGGGTGAGCCACTGGGCTGGTGAGAGGCCCGGCGGGGCGAGCGGGCGGCTGATCGGGGTCCTCGACTCCCGCCGCTATCTGGACCTGCTCGACGCCCTGGACGGGGTGCTCACGGATCCGCCGCTGCGGAAGGCGGCCGGGAAGAAGCCCGGCAAGGTGCTTCCCAAGGCCGTGCGGAAGGACTTCGGCAAGGTGGCCGCGCTCGTCGAGCAGGCTCTGGAGCTGGAACCCGGCACCGACCGGGACGTCGCCATCCACGAGGCCCGCAAGAAGACCAAGCGCACCCGCTACGCGGCGGAGGCGGCCACCCCGGCCCTGGGCAAGCCCGCCAAGTCCCTGACCAAGACCATGAAGTCCCTGCAGAACCTGCTCGGGGAGCACCAGGACAGCGTCATGGCCCGCCAGACCCTGCGCGAGCTGTCCGCGGTGGCGCACGCGGCGGGGGAGAGCGCCTTCACGTACGGGCTGCTGTACGGGCGTGAGGAGCAGCGGGCGGCGGCCGTGGAGGCCGAGCTGCCCGGGGTCTGGGACGGGATCAAGGGCGGGGCGGACGTCCTCTGAGCCTTCGGACGTGCTGGGGGTGTCCGCGGTCGCGTTAGGCTAGATGGTCACCCCTGTCCGTTCAGTCCAGCTCACGAAGGTTCGCGAGATGCCTGCCGAAGTCGCTGCGTCGGTTTTCCCGCAGCTCGAAGCTCTGCTCCCGCATGTGCAGAAGCCGATCCAGTACGTCGGCGGAGAGCTCAACTCCACGGTCAAGCCGTGGGAGTCGTGTGACGTCCGCTGGGCGCTCATGTATCCCGACGCGTACGAGGTCGGGCTGCCCAACCAGGGCGTCATGATCCTTTACGAGGTCCTGAACGAGCAGGAGGGCGTCCTCGCCGAGCGCACGTACAGCGTGTGGCCGGACCTGGAGGCGCTGATGCGCGAGCAGGGCGTCCCGCAGTTCACGGTGGACAGCCACCGGCCAGTGAAGGCCTTCGACGTGTTCGGCCTGTCCTTCTCCACCGAGCTGGGCTACACGAACATGCTCACGGCGCTGGACCTGGCGGGCATCCCGCTCGAGTCCAAGGACCGGACCATCGACGACCCGATCGTCCTGGCCGGCGGCCACGCGGCGTTCAACCCCGAGCCGATCGCCGACTTCATCGACGCGGCGATCATCGGCGACGGCGAACAGGCCGTGCTGGACATGACCAAGATCATCCGCGAGTGGAAGGCGGAGGGGCAGCCGGGCGGCCGCGAGGAGGTCCTCTTCCGGCTCGCGAAGACGGGCTCGGTGTACATCCCGGCGTTCTACGACGTCGAGTACCTCGCGGACGGCCGTATCGCCCGTGTCGTACCGAACAAGTCGGGTGTCCCGTGGCGCGTGTCCAAGCACACCGTCATGGACCTCGACGAGTGGCCGTACCCGAAGCAGCCCCTCGTGCCGCTGGCCGAGACGGTCCACGAGCGCATGTCGGTGGAGATCTTCCGTGGCTGCACCCGGGGCTGCCGCTTCTGCCAGGCAGGCATGATCACCCGCCCGGTGCGCGAGCGCTCGATCACGGGCATCGGCGACATGGTGGAGAAGGGCCTGAAGGCGACGGGCTTCGAGGAGGTCGGCCTCCTGTCCCTCTCCTCCGCCGACCACAGCGAGATCGGCGACATCGCCAAGGGCCTGGCGGACAGGTACGAGGAGGACAAGATCGGCCTGTCCCTGCCCTCCACCCGCGTCGACGCGTTCAACGTGGACCTGGCGAACGAGCTGACCAGGAACGGCCGTAGGTCGGGTCTGACCTTCGCGCCCGAGGGCGGCTCGGAGCGCATGCGCAAGGTCATCAACAAGATGGTCTCGGAAGAGGACCTGATCCGGACCGTCTCCACCGCCTACGGCAACGGCTGGCGCCAGGTGAAGCTGTACTTCATGTGCGGCCTGCCGACCGAGACCGACGACGACGTCCTGCAGATCGCCGACATGGCGACGAAGGTCATCGCCAAGGGCCGCGAGGTCTCCCGCTCGAACGACATCCGCTGCACGGTCTCGATCGGCGGCTTCGTCCCCAAGCCCCACACCCCCTTCCAGTGGGCCCCGCAGCTCTCGGCCGAGGAGACGGACGCCCGTCTGGAGAAGCTCCGCGACAAGATCCGCGGCGACAAGAAGTACGGCCGCTCCATCGGCTTCCGCTACCACGACGGCAAGCCCGGCATCGTCGAGGGGCTGCTCTCGCGCGGCGACCGCCGCATCGGCGCCGTCATCCGCGCGGTCTACGAGGACGGCGGCCGCTTCGACGGCTGGCGCGAGCATTTCTCCTACGACCGCTGGATGCAGTGCGCCGACAAGGCACTGGCCCCCTTCGGCGTCAACGTCGACTGGTACACGACGCGTGAGCGGACGTACGAGGAGGTCCTCCCCTGGGACCACCTGGACTCCGGCCTCGACAAGGACTGGCTCTGGGAGGACTGGCAGGACTCCCTCGACGAGACCGAGGTCGAGGACTGCCGGTGGACGCCGTGCTTCGACTGCGGGGTCTGCCCGCAGATGGACACGCACATCCAGATCGGCCCGACCGGCAAGAAGCTGCTGCCGCTGACGGTCAAGAACGCCGCGCCGGCGCCGAGCGGTCACTCGCACTGAGGTGGGCGGGGCGCTGGATATCGGCGCCTCGGCGTGACTGAGCGGCCGCGTGACTGCGTGGCGCTTGGAGCCCCCTTTCCCGGCTGGGAAAGGGGGCTCGTCGGTGTGTGCCCGTTGGCGAGGTGGAGAGTTGTCTGCCGCTGGAGGACCTTGGCCGCATCGGGGACGGCTCGACCGCAGTGCTCGCGATGGAAGTAGTTGCCGGATCGTGTCCCTGACCTGCATCCGACCGGCCGGTTCCCTGCGTCTACGACGGTATGGATCTCGAAAAGCCGCCACCACCGCAGCGCCGGGAACCCGAAGGGTGCCTGGTGGTCGCGATCCGCCTTCCGGTGCGGATCGTCGTGCTCGTGCTGGTCGTGCCGGTGCGGATGGCGTGGGACGCGCTCGTCGTCGCCGGGCGCTTCCTGAACGACACGGTGCTCCGGCCGCTGGGGCGGGCGCTGCTGTGGCTCGGCCGGGCGGTGTTCGTGTGGCCGTTCGTCGCGCTGTGGCGGTACCTGGTGGTGCCCCTGGCGAAGGGGCTCGCCTGGCTGGGGCACGTGCTCTTCGTCGTACCCGCGGTGTGGCTGTACCGCTACGTCCTGACTCCCCTGGGGCACGCGTGCGCGTGGCTGGCGCGAGGGATCGGGTCAGGACTGGGGTGGCTCTACGCGCGCGTGCTCACCCCGATCGGGCATGCGGTGATGTGGGTCCTGCGGGGCCTCGGCGCCGTCCTCGCCGCGATCGGGCTCGGCATCTTCGGCGTGGTGGCCTGGCTGGTGCGGTACCTCCTCGTCGTCCCGGCCCTGTGGGTGTACGAGTGGATCCTCGCGCCGGTCGGGCGGGCGATCGCCTGGTGCGCGAGGGGCCTCGTGTGGCTCGTGAGCACGATCGCCACCGGGATCGGGATCGCGCTGTACTGGACGGCCCGCGTGCTGTTCGTACTGCCCGCGCTGGGCCTGTACCGATGGGTCCTCGCCCCCGTCGGCCGGGTGATCGCCGTCATCGGCAGGGAGGTCTGGGACGCGCTCGGGCACGCCTGGCGGGTCGCCGGGCGGATCTCGCTGGCCTTCGGACGGTTCCTCGCCCACCTCTTCCGATGGACCTTCGTGGAGCCGGTGCGGTGGGTGTACCGGAGCGTGCTCACGCCGATCGGGCACGTCGTCCGGGACGCGGTGCTGCGGCCCGCCGCCGAGGCCGCGCGCAGTGTGGGCAGGGCCACCCGGCAGGCCCTCACCGCCGCCCGCGAGTCCGTACGGCAGGCGCGGGCCGACTTCCGGCGGATGCTGCTCGGGGAGCCGGAGAAACGGGAAGCGGTGGCCGCGCGGGAACCTCGGGGCCGCGAGACACGTACTCTTGGTAGCAGTACGACCGCTCTCACGAAGGACTGAACGACACTGGGCAAGCGACAGCCCGAAGGCCCGCCGCCCGCACCCGCGGTGCAGCGCATCCGACTGCGCTACACCAAGCGCGGCCGCCTCCGGTTCACCAGCCACCGTGACTTCCAGCGCGCCTTCGAGCGTGCACTGCGCCGTGCCGAGGTGCCCATGGCGTACTCGGCGGGGTTCACGCCGCATCCGAAGGTGTCGTACGCCAATGCCGCACCCACCGGCACGGGCAGTGAGGCGGAGTATCTGGAGATCGCGCTCACCGAGGCGCGCGATCCGGAGCAGCTGAGAGTGCTCCTCGACGAGTCGATGCCCACCGGGCTCGACGTCGTGGAGTCGGTCGAGGCCCGTACCTCCGGGCTCGCCGACCGGCTCACGGCGTCCGTCTGGGAGCTGCGGCTCGACGGCGTGGACCCGGCCGAGGCCGAGCGCGCGATCGCCGCCTTCAACGCCGCCGAGGCCGTCGAGGTCCAGCGCATGACCAAGAACGGCGTGCGCACTTTCGACGCCCGTCCGGCGGTCGTCCACCTGGAAAACAGCAAAGGAACAGAGACGCACAGTTCGACGGCTGATAGGCCGACCGACCAGCCCTGTGCGATACTGCGGCTGGTTGTTCGGCACGTGACGCCTGCCGTACGACCCGACGACGTCCTGTCCGGTCTCCGCGCCGTGGCCGACCTGGCGCCGCCGGTCCCCGCAGCGGTGACCAGGCTGGCGCAGGGGCTGTTCGATGAAGAGACCGGCACGGTGACCGACCCGCTCGCGCCCGACCGCGAGGCAGCGACGGCCCCAACCGAGGCCGAGACCGCTGCCACCGCGACGGCGTCGGCGTAAGGAAGGTTCCGCGTAGGGACGGACGTCGAAGCGCCGCCCTCGTACTCGGGAGCCACCTGGGTCGGGCAGCGCACCGACCAGAAGACTTTCGCCAGGCCGTACGCATTCGGCGTACGGAACCGGCGAGACAGGACACAGAGAGCTCCCGTGCGGCGCCCGCGCCCCGGACGGCGGCAGTCGCGCAACGCGCGAGCCGCGGACGTCACCGGCATATCGCCGGACCAGGCGCGGCGCCCGGGAGCCTGACGGGAGAAACGCCCGCATGCTCGAACCGACCGAACCCACTGAGGGTTCCGAACTGAACACTCCCAGCGACACCCTGCCGCCGCGTCGTCGGCGCCGTGCCGCGTCCCGCCCGGCGGGCCCGCCCACGGGTGCCGGCGAGGCGCAGCCCGCAGAGGTGGTCGCGCCGGCCATACCGGTCGCCGAGGCCGCCGATGTGGCGGCGCTGAGCGAGGAGGCCGAGACGGCTGAGAAGCCCGAGGAGAGCGTCGAGGCCGTAGAGGCCGAGGTCGCTCCTGAGGCCGCAGAAGCCGAAGGGACCGAGGAAGAGGCGGCGGAGGCCGCACCTGCCGGCCGTACGCGTCGCCGCGCG
This sequence comes from Streptomyces sp. V4I8, assembly GCF_041261225.1. Taxonomy (GTDB): domain Bacteria; phylum Actinomycetota; class Actinomycetes; order Streptomycetales; family Streptomycetaceae; genus Streptomyces. Next base: position 3,670,806 of record NZ_JBGCCN010000001.1, on the reverse strand, counting down.
GTGCGCCGCGCCTCCGCGCCCGCGGCTGCCGAGGCCGCAGAGACCGTGGTGCCCGTGGCTGCCGCCGCGCCGGTCGCCGAGGAGAGCCCGGTGGAGAGCGCCGAGGTGACCGAGGACGCCGCTCCGCCTCGTACGCGTCGCCGTGCGGTGCGCCGGGCGTCCGCGCCCGCCGGCGCTCCGGCGCCGACGGAGGCTGCCGAGAGCGCCGCCCCCGCCGAGGTGCCCGCCGCCGCTGAAGCCGCCGCCCCTGCCGAGGCCGTCGCCTCCGACGAGGCCGCCGAGGAGGCGGCCCCGCGTCGTACGCGTCGCCGTGCCACGCGCAAGGTGGCAGCCCCCGCCGGTACTCCGGCCGACGAGAGCGCCGAGGCGCCCGTGAGCGCCGAAGCCCCCGCCGAGGCGGAGGAAGCCGTCGAGGCCGCCGAGGAGGCCGCTCCGCGTCGTACGCGTCGCCGTGCCACGCGCCGGGTGACCGAGCCCGCCGCCGACGAGGCGGCCGAGGCCGCTGTCGCCGAGGCTCCCGCGGAGACGCCGGCGACGGCGGAGACCCCCGTGACCCCCGGCATCGAGACCGAGGCCGCCGCGATCGCCGGTGTCGGCGCGCCCGCCGAGGCACCCGCGGCCGAGGCCGACGAGGACGCCGCCCCGCGCCGCCGTCGTCGTGTCGTCCGGCGGGCCGCCGCCGGGTTCGCCGAGCCCGCTCAGTCCGCCGCCTCCGAGGCGGCCGAGGCTCCGCGGCCGGCCCGCCCCGCCGTGGCCGTGTTCCAGGCGCCCGTGTTCACCGAGCCGCAGTTCCAGACGCCCCAGCGGGCTGCCGCCGAGGCCGCCGCCGAGGCGGAGACCGAGGACGTGGAAGAGGCTCTGGCTCCGGCGGAGGAGCAGCCCAGCGCGGCGAAGCGTCGCCGCCGGCGCCGGGGCGCCGCGCCCGGCGAGGAGGCCGAGGCCCAGGCTCAGGCCGTCGAGACCGCCGCCGCCGAGGACGAGACCGAGGAGGCCGAAGAGGCCGCCGAGGACATCGCCGAGGGCGAGGACTCCGAAGAGACCGAGGAGACCGGGTCGCGCCGGCGCCGTCGGCGTGGTGGCCGGCGTCGTCGTCGCGGTGAGGCCGCGGACGCCGAGGGCGGTGACACCGAGGGCGACGAGGTCGCCGCGGAGCAGGCCGCGCAGGACGCCGAGGACACCGCCGAGCAGGAGGAAGAGGACGACGAGGACGCGCGCGCCGAGGATGGCGGCGGGTCCAGCTCCAGCCGTCGCCGCCGGCGCCGTCGTCGTCGCGCCGGTGACTCCGCCGTCGACACCGAGCCCGGTGACGGCGACCCCGAGCGCACCGTCGTCAAGGTCCGCGAGCCGCGCCCGAAGGCCGAGCCGTCCGACGAGGTGCAGTCCATCAAGGGCTCCACGCGCCTTGAGGCCAAGAAGCAGCGCCGCCGGGAAGGCCGTGAGCAGGGCCGCCGACGCGTTCCGATCATCACCGAGGCCGAGTTCCTGGCCCGCCGTGAGGCCGTCGAGCGCGTGATGGTCGTCCGTCAGTACGGCGACCGCACCCAGATCGGCGTCCTCGAGGACAACGTGCTCGTCGAGCACTACGTCAACAAGGAGCAGGCCACCTCGTACGTCGGCAACGTCTACCTGGGCAAGGTCCAGAACGTGCTGCCGTCGATGGAGGCCGCCTTCATCGACATCGGCAAGGGCCGCAACGCCGTCCTGTACGCCGGTGAGGTCAACTTCGAGGCGCTCGGCATGGCCAACGGCCCGCGGCGCATCGAGTCCGCCCTCAAGTCCGGCCAGTCCGTGCTCGTCCAGGTGACGAAGGACCCGATCGGGCACAAGGGCGCGCGTCTGACCAGTCAGGTCTCCCTCCCGGGCCGCTACCTCGTGTACGTCCCCGAGGGCTCCATGACCGGCATCAGCCGCAAGCTGCCCGACACCGAGCGCGCGCGTCTGAAGACCATCCTCAAGAAGATCGTCCCCGAGGACGCGGGCGTCATCGTGCGCACCGCCGCCGAGGGCGCGAGCGAGGACGAGCTGCGCCGGGACGTCGAGCGGCTGCAGGCGCAGTGGGAGGACATCCAGAAGAAGGCCAAGAACGGCAACGCGCCGACGCTGCTGTACGGCGAGCCGGACATGACCGTCCGGGTCGTCCGGGACATCTTCAACGAGGACTTCTCCAAGGTCGTCGTCAGCGGTGACGAGGCCTGGGAGACCGTCCACGGGTATGTCTCGCACGTGGCGCCGGACCTCGCCGAGCGGCTGCAGAAGTGGACCTCCGAGGTCGACGTCTTCGCCACGTACCGGATCGACGAGCAGCTCGCCAAGGCGCTGGACCGCAAGGTCTGGCTGCCCAGCGGCGGTTCGCTGGTGATCGACCGGACCGAGGCGATGGTCGTCGTCGACGTCAACACCGGCAAGTTCACCGGTCAGGGCGGCAACCTCGAGGAGACCGTCACCAGGAACAACCTGGAGGCGGCCGAGGAGATCGTCCGCCAGCTGCGGCTGCGCGACCTCGGCGGCATCATCGTCATCGACTTCATCGACATGGTGCTGGAGTCCAACCGGGACCTGGTGCTGCGGCGCCTGCTGGAGTGCCTGGGCCGGGACCGTACGAAGCACCAGGTCGCCGAGGTCACCTCGCTGGGCCTGGTCCAGATGACCCGCAAGCGGGTCGGCCAGGGCCTGCTGGAGTCCTTCTCCGAGACCTGCGTCCACTGCAACGGCCGCGGTGTCATCGTGCACATGGAGCAGCCGACCTCCGCCGGAGGCGGCGGCAAGCGCAAGAAGCGCGCGCGGGCCGGTGCCGGTCCCGAGCACGTCCACGAGGCCGCCGTCGCCGTCGAGCCGGTCGAGACGGCCGAGGAGGAGGCGGAGACCGAGATCGAGGTCGCCGCCGAGGTCGCCGAGCCCGCCGCGCTGCCCGAGCCGGCCTTCGCGCCGGACGAGGAGCTGTACAGCAGCGTCGCCGAGGCGGAGGCCGCGGCCGGACGCGGTGGCCGTTCGCGGCGCCGTGGCGGTCGGCGGGCGTCGGCCCCGGCGGGTGCGCCCAGGAAGTCCGAGGCCGTTCCCACGGCTCAGGACGTGACCGTCGCCGACGAGGTCGCGCGTCCGGTGCAGCCGGAGTCGGCCGCCGAGGCGAAGGCCGAGCCGGTGGCCGTGGAGGACGCGGTCGTCGAGGCCGCGGCCACGGAGGCCCCGGCTGCCGAGGTTCCGGCCGCCGAGGCCCCGGCCGTCGAGGAGGCCGCGCACAAGGGGCGTACGCGGCGTCGCGCGACCCGTAAGGTGTCCGCGCCCGCCGGGTCGCCCGCGGGGGCCGAGCCCACCGTGGTGACCGTCACCGAGGCCGCGTCGCAGGCGCCCGAGCAGGTGGCGGAAGCCCTGGCCGAGGCTCCGGCTGAGCAGGCCGAGGCGGCTGTGGCCGAGACGGTCGCCGAGAGTGCCGCTCCGGCCCGTCCGCGGCGCCGTGCCGTACGCAAGGCCACCGCGCCGACCGCGTCCGAGGAGACGGCCGTCGTGGTCGTCCCGGCCACGGAGGCGGAGGCCACCGCTGAGGCCCCGGCCGCCGAGGGGGGCGTCGAGGAGACGGCTCCGGCCAAGAAGACGGCCCGTAAGACGGCCAAGAAGGCCACGGCGAAGAAGGCCGCCACCAAGAAGACCGCGGCCAAGAAGACGGTCGCCAAGAAGGCGACGGCCAAGAAGGCGGCGAAGACCGCCAAGACGGCCGCGGCCAAGTCGACGGCGAAGAAGACCACGGTCTCTGCCGCCACCGACGAGTGACGCTCACCGACGAGTGATGCTCGTCAACGAGTGACGCTCGTCACGAGTTATACGAGGTGCGGCCGGTCCCTGTGACCGGCCGCACTCCGTTGGGGCCGGGCCCGGTTTGACCCCCTCGGCCACGGCCCCGTAACCTTGACCGTCGGCGTGTCCGTGGATACAGGGCGCGCCACATCCCCGTAAACCTCTTCCTCTGGAGCACAGGGTGCTCCGGAGAGGCCGCCCGCGTGCGTGGGTGGCTGGACTTCGGGGGTGCCGTTTCCGAGCGAGAGAGTGAGATCCGCGTGTACGCCATCGTGCGCAGCGGTGGTCGCCAGCACAAGGTTGCTGTCGGCGACATCGTTGAGGTTGACAAGATTTCCACTGCCAAGGTTGGCGACACGGTCGAGCTCTCGACCCTGCTCGTTGTCGACGGCGACGCTGTGACCAGCGACCCGTGGGTGCTGGCCGGCATCAAGGTCCAGGCCGAGGTCGTGGACCACCACAAGGGCCAGAAGATCGACATTCTGCGCTACAAGAACAAGACCGGCTACCGTCGCCGTCAGGGCCACCGCCAGCAGTACACGGCGATCAAGGTCACTGAGATCCCCGCGGCTGCGAAGTAAGGGACTGAGGAGAAATGGCACACAAGAAGGGCGCATCGTCCACCCGGAACGGTCGCGACTCGAATGCCCAGCGGCTCGGCGTGAAGCGCTTCGGCGGTCAGGTCGTCAACGCGGGTGAGATCCTGGTCCGCCAGCGCGGCACCCACTTCCACCCCGGTGCGGGCGTCGGCCGTGGCGGCGACGACACGCTGTTCGCGCTGCAGCCCGGTGCGGTGGAGTTCGGCACCAGCCGTGGCCGCAAGGTCGTGAACATCGTTCCGGTCGCCTGAGTCCTCTGACTCAAGGCTGGACCGAGCGACTCGTTCCGAATCCTTCGCGAGGCGGACCTCACTTCCCAGGTGGGAAGGCGGGTCCGCCTTTCGCGTGTTACAGCAGAGACATCACCGTACGTTTTCGTAGTGCTGGAGGCACCCACCATGACCACCTTCGTGGACCGCGTCGAACTGCATGTCGCCGCGGGTAACGGAGGCCACGGCTGTGCCTCCGTCCACCGTGAGAAGTTCAAGCCGCTCGGCGGGCCCGACGGCGGCAACGGCGGGCGCGGCGGGGACGTAATCCTCACCGTCGACCAGTCGATCACCACGCTGCTCGACTACCACCACTCCCCGCACCGCAAGGCCACCAACGGCAAGCCCGGCGAGGGCGGCAACCGGTCGGGGAAGGACGGGCAGGACCTGGTCCTTCCCGTGCCGGACGGCACCGTCGTGCTGGACAAGGCCGGAAACGTCCTCGCCGACCTGGTCGGGCACGGGACCTCGTACGTCGCCGCGCAGGGCGGCCGGGGCGGGCTCGGCAACGCCGCGCTGGCGTCGGCGCGGCGCAAGGCGCCCGGGTTCGCGCTCCTCGGTGTGCCGGGGGACCTTCAGGACATCGTCCTGGAGCTGAAGACGGTCGCCGACGTGGCGCTCGTCGGATACCCGAGCGCCGGCAAGTCCTCGCTGATCTCCGTGCTGAGCGCCGCCAAGCCGAAGATCGCGGACTACCCGTTCACGACCCTCGTGCCGAACCTCGGCGTGGTGACCGCCGGTTCGACCGTGTACACCATCGCCGACGTCCCCGGGCTCATCCCGGGCGCCAGCCAGGGCAAGGGCCTGGGCCTGGAGTTCCTGCGGCACGTCGAGCGGTGCAGCGTCCTCGTGCACGTCCTGGACACCGCGACGCTGGAGTCCGACCGGGACCCCGTCACGGACCTGGACATCATCGAGGCGGAGCTGCGGGAATACGGCGGCCTCGACAACCGGCCGCGGATCGTCGTCCTGAACAAGATCGACGTACCGGACGGCAAGGACCTCGCCGAGATGGTGCGGCCGGATCTGGAGGCCCGCGGCTACCGGGTCTTCGAGGTGTCGGCGGTGGCGCACATCGGGCTGAAGGAGCTGTCGTTCGCGCTGGCCGAGCTGGTGGGCAACGCGCGGGCCGCGAAGCCGAAGGAGGAGGCGACGCGGATCGTGATCCGGCCGAAGGCCGTCGACGACACGGGCTTCACCGTGACGCGCGAGGAGGCCGGCGGTGAGCCGCTGTTCCGGGTGCGCGGTGAGAAGCCCGAGCGCTGGGTGCTCCAGACCGACTTCAACAACGACGAGGCCGTGGGGTATCTCGCGGACCGCCTCAACCGCCTCGGTGTGGAAGAGGAGTTGATGAAGGCGGGGGCCCGTTCCGGTGACGGCGTCGCCATCGGCCCCGAGGAGAACGCCGTCGTCTTCGACTGGGAGCCGACCGTGATGGCCGGGGCGGAGATGCTGGGTCGCCGGGGTGAGGACCACCGCTTCGAGGCGCCGCGGCCTTCGGCGCAGCGGCGGCGTGACAAGCAGGCCGAGCGGGATGAGGCGTCGCAGGAGTTCGACGACTTCGAGCCGTTCTAAGGCAGGACGGCCTGCGGAAGGCCGTTCGGAGGCAGGACGGCCTGTTCGGAAGGCCGGTCCGAGGGGGCGCCCTGTGCCGGGGCGCCCCGCCGACTGGATTGGCCGGATTGGTTAACGTCGGGAAAATTCCCGGCGTATCGCAGGGCAACCCCCTCGCTCTCCGGTGAGTCGTACTGGGCGGCGTGGCTGAGGATCTTGAACTTTCGGGACCCTCTCCACCCTCAACCGCCGTTCGGATTACCGGAGATGATGTGTCCTCGCCTTCCCGCCGCCGGAGACGTCTCGCCCTCGCCACCGGCATCGCCGTCGTCGCCGGCGCGCTGGCGGTGCCCGCCGTCAGCGCCGCCACCAGCGAGGCCACGACGGCCACGCCGAGCACCAAGCGGTTGCACGACGACTTCAACGGGGACGGTTATCCCGACCTGGCGATCGGCGCGCCCGGCACCGCGCCGGACGGGGAGACACGGGCGGGCGCGGTCAGTGTGCTGTACGGCTCCTCCAGCGGGCTGTCGACCTCACGCAAGCAGGTGCTGAACCGGCCGTCCGGCGAATACCACGCCGGGTACGGCACCCGGTTGCAGAGCGCCGACCTGGACGGAGACGGGTACGCGGACCTGCTGTCGACCGTCGGGCGGTACCTGGAGGACATCGACAACGGATACGCCCTCGTCGTCAACTGGGGCGGCCCCCAGGGGCTCTCGGCCACGGCGACGACCCTGACCTGGGCCCCGCAGTACGAGTGGCAGGGCGGGTTCACCGTCGCTGACGTGGACGGCGACAAGCACCCGGACGTGGTGGCGGGGGGCGCCGACGACTGGAACAGCGACACCCCCGACACGGACCACGGGGACGGCACGGTGTGGCGCGGCCCCTTCACCCGGGCCGGACAGCCCGCGAAGAAGGACTACTTCACTCTCTTCTCCGGGCGGGCGACGAACTTCCACTCGCTGACCTCCGGTGACGTCACCGGCGACGGGGTCGCCGACGTCGTCGTGCGTCTCGGCGGCAACGGGTCGCCCGACTCCCGTGCCGCCGCCCTCCTCACGGGCGGCAGCGACGGGCTCACCCTCAAGGGCTGGCTCAGGGATGCCCAGGGCCGCATCATCGGCGGCGAGGACGCCGCGATCGGCGATCTGAACAGGGACGGGTACGGCGATATCGTCGTCGGCCGCTCCGACGACATGTACGACAGCGCCGAACCCCCTTACCGGGGTGGCGGGTTGGCCGTCGTGTACGGCGGTCCGAACGGCGTCTCCACCACCCGTGAGCCGGTGTGGATCAACCAGGACACGGCCGGGGTGCCGGGCGCGTCCGAGCACGGGGACGGCATGGGCTCGGGCCTGTCCATCGGCGACACCGACGGCGACGGCTACCTCGACGTGGCGACCGGGCTGCCCGGCGAGGACTTCGACGGCATCACCGACGCGGGCACCGTGCTGGTGCTGCGCGGCAGCGCGAACGGCCTGACCGTCACGGGATACAAGGCGTTCGGCCAGAACACCAGCGGTGTGCCCGGGACCGCCGAGAAGGGCGACCGTTTCGGCGCGGAGACCGCCCTCGTCGACGCCGACGGTGACAAGAAGGACGGGCTGGTCGTCGGCGACCCCGCGGAGAACGCCGGCAACGGTTCCGTGTGGGTCTTTTCCGCCACCTCCGGCGGCATCACCGCGGGCGGCTCCTTCTCGTTCGGTTCGGCCACCATGGGCCTCCCCGCGACCGGAGCCAGGTTCGGCGCCTCGCTGGCGGACTGACGGCGGCGACGTCCTCGTACGAGACCCGTCCCGTACGCCCCCCCCACGAAACGACAGGAGACAGGACCATGAACAGGCGCAAGGGGACCTGGCGCACGGGACTCGCCGTCGTCATGGCGGTGACGGGTGCGGCGGTTCTGCCCGCGGCCCACGCCGCCGGCGACACTCCGTCGGCCGCGGCGAAGCTCCAGGACGACTTCAACGGCGACGGCTACTCCGACCTCGCCGTGGCGGCGCCCGAGGCGACCGTCGACGGGAAGACGCGCGCCGGGTACGTCGCCGTGGTGTACGGCTCGGCGAGCGGGCTCAACACCGCGTCCAAGCAGGTCATCAGCCAGAACACCGTCGGCGTCCCCGACTCCGCCGAGACCGGCGACCGGTTCGGCAGCGCGGTCAGCACCGCCGACCTCGACCGGGACGGGTACGCGGACCTGATCGTCGGCGTCACCGGCGAGGACTCCGTCGAGGGCGGTGCCGAGACCGGGCTCGTGCAGGTCGTCTGGGGCGGGGCGAAGGGGCTGTCGGGCGGGGCGGCGCTGGCGTACGGGCACAACACCTACGACCGGCTCAGTGCCAAGGACCAGCTCACCGTCGGTGATGTGAACGGTGACGGGGCGACGGACCTGGTCGTCGTGGAGAGCCTCATCAAGCTGCGGGTCGTCAAGGGGCCCTTCGGGCGGGACGGTGCCGCGAGCGGCGGGGAGCAGATCGTCCAGGACGACTCCGACCCGCGCTTCCTGGACCTGGCCACCGGTGACGTGAACGGCGACGGCATCGACGACGTCGTCGGCACCATGAACGACGGCGACGAGTACGACGCCCGCCGTGTCACCTACTGGCAGGGCACGAAGGACGGCCTCGCCGAGGGAGTCGTGCTCCGCGACGGCAGGGACTGGCGGGTGCAGGGCGGCGAGTCGCTCGACCTGGGTGATGTGAACGGCGACGGCTACGAGGACATCGTGGTGGGGCGTCCTGTGGACGGTTACGACAGTGACCTCGACACCCCGATCCCCCTGGGGGGCCGGGTCGCCTTCATCCCGGGCTCCGCGAGCGGGCCCACAGGCACCAGGGCGATGTACGTCAACCAGGACAGCGCCGGAGTCCCGGGTGCCGCCGAGCGGATGGACGGCTTCGGCTCCGACGTCTCGGTCGCCGACGTCAACGGCGACGGGTACGCCGATGTCTCGACGGGCGTGCCCGGCGAGGACTTCGACGGGCTGAGCAGTGCGGGCGGGGCCATCGTGCTGCGCGGCAGCGCGAGCGGTCTGACCGGTACCGGCGCCACGGGGGTCAACCAGGACACCACCGGCGTGCCGGGCGCGGCGGAGACCGACGACGCCTTCGGCCGCACGACCCACCTCGTGGACGCCGACCACGACGGCCGCGCCGAACTCGTCGTCGGCGCACCGGGGGAGAACGCGAACGCCGGGTCGGTGTGGCTGTTCAAGTCCACGTCGACCGGGGTCACCCCGACCGGCTCGGTCACCTTCGGCGCCGGGACCCTCGGCACGGTCGCGGCGAACGCGAAGCTGGGCTCCGGGTTCAACTCCTGATCGTCCGCCAGACCCGTTGTGGCAAGGGCACGTTCCCGTGCTGCAACGGGTCTTCTGTTGTCTTCCTAGTTGTCATGCACGCGAAGCTCACAGTTCAGTAGCCAGGCCGCCCACGGGCGTGAGCATCCGAAGTGTCCAAGAGGCCAGCGAGGCAGGGGAGTTCGCCGATGACCGGTGTTTCCGGATCCGTATCGCCCGACCGACGCCGCTTTCTGACCGCCGGAGCCGCAGTGCTCGGTGCGGCGGCTTCCGCCCAGCTGTGGCTGCCGACGGCCGCCCGGGCCGCCGAAACGCCGCTGCCCGACGGCGTGTTCAGCCTGGGCGTCGCCTCCGGTGACCCGCTGCCCGACGGCATCGTGCTGTGGACGCGCCTCGCCCCGGATCCGCTGAACGGCGGCGGCATGCCCGACCGCGTCGTGTCCGTCGAGTGGGAGATCGCGGAGGACGAACGGTTCAGACAGCCGGTCCGGCGCGGCGTCGCCCAGGCCCGGCCCGAGCTCGGACACAGCGTCCACGTGGACGTACGGCGGCTGCGCCCGGGCCGTACGTACTGGTACCGCTTCCGCGCGAGCGGCCAGATCTCGCCCACCGGCCGCACCCGCACCGCGCCCCACCCGCACAGCTCCGGCGGCCGGCTGCGCATGGCCCTTGCCTCCTGCCAGAACTGGCAGCACGGCTGGTTCACGCCGTACGCCGACATGCTGGACCAGGACCCCGACTTCGTGCTGTTCGTCGGCGACTATATCTACGAGTCGACCCCGTCGGCGACCGGTGTGCGCCGGCACGAGGGCACGGGTGAGCCGTACAGCCTGGTCCAGTACCGCAACCGGTACGCCCAGTACCGCACCGACCCGGACCTGGCCGCGATGCACGCGAACGCGCCCTGGGTGGTCACCTTCGACGACCACGAGGTCGACAACGACTTCGCCGGCGAGATCCCGCAGGACCCGGACAAGCAGACGCACGACGCGTTCGTGGCCCGGCTGACCGCCGGCTACCAGGCGTACTACGAGCACATGCCGGTCCGCGCGAGCGCCATCCCGAACGGCCCGCACATCCAGATGTACCGCCGCCTCGAGTTCGGCCGCCTCGCCCGGCTCAGCGTGCTGGACACCCGGCAGTACCGCAGCGACCAGGCCACCAGTCAGGAAGGCGCCCAGGACCCCGCGCTCACCATGCTCGGCGCCGAGCAGAAGCAGTGGCTCCTCGACGGGCTGCACAACTCGCCGGCCCGCTGGAACATGATCGGCTCGCAGATCATGATGGCCGAGACCGACCTCAAGGTCGGCGAGGGCAAGCTCTGGTACTACGACGCCTGGGACGGCTACCAGGTCGAACGCAACGCCCTGATGCAGGAGCTGAAGCAGGTCCGCAACCCGGTCGTGTTCACCGGCGACCGCCACCTGACGATGATCAGCGACCTCAAGGAGGACTACGCCGACCCGGACTCCGCAGTCGTCGGGGCCGAGTTCGTGGGGACGTCCATCTCCAGCAACGGTGACCAGGACCAGGCCGCCTTCCACAAGGAGTGGGACCCGCGCCTGCCGGACAACCCGCACTGGAAGCTGCTCGACGCCCACCGCGGCTACCACCTCTTCGACATCCGCCGCGACGGCATCGACGCGCAGGTGCGGATCGTGGACACGGTCCGTCAGCAGACGGCCACGCCGAGCACGCTGGCGAACCTGCGGGTCGAGGCGGGAGAGCCGGGCGTCGAGGTCGTGTAGCTCCGGGAACCGCCGCAACTCCCGCTGCGGCTCGCGTAACTCCTGGTGGGGACCTGGGACTCAGCCGTGTCCCAGGTCACTCTCACGGCAGTCTCAGGAAGTGCTCTTACCGTCCTCTGACCATGGAGACGGACTGTACGAGAGATGAACCCGCGGCCAACGCCGGTGTGATCACCCCGCTGCCCACCGGGACCCGGCTGCTGCACATCGGCCCGCACAAAACGGGCACCACCGCGATCCAGGGCGCCCTGTTCGCGGCGAAGGACGAGCTGGCCCGGCACGGCGTCGCGTGGCCCGCCGACACCCGGCACCCCATGGAAGCGGTCCTGGCGGCCTGCGCCCGCACCGGCATGATGGGCGACACCGCGCCGACCGAGCGGCACTGGGAGAGGCTCCTTGAGCAGGTGCGCGCCACGGGCCGGCGCACCTCCGTGGTCAGCAGCGAGTTCTTCGCCGACGCCCCCGACGACGAGGCGATCGAGCGGATCGTCGAGCAGCTCGGCGGCGACCGCGTGCACGTCCTGGTGACGCTGCGCCCACTGGCGCGGATCATGCCCTCGCAGTGGCAGCAGTACGTGCAGAACGGCCTGCGCATGGGCTACGAGGACTGGCTGGAGCACATGCTCACCAAGCCGCCGTACGAGAAGCCCAACCCCAGTTTCTGGCGCCGGCACCGGCACGACCGGCTCGTCGAGCGCTGGGCCCGGGTTGTCGGCCCGGAGCGGGTCACCGTCGTCGTGGTCGACGACCGGGACCGGGCGGGCCTGATGCGCACCTTCGAGGCGCTGCTCGGACTGCCCGCGCGTCTTCTGAGCCCCGTTCCGGACGCGGCGAATCGCTCGCTCACCCTCGCCGAGACCGAAATGCTGCGGAATCTTAATAAGGAATTCCGCGCCAATGAACTGCCCGAGGAGCTCTATTCACAGCTCGTCCGGAACGGCGCGGTGATGCATATGAAGAACACGTGCACCCCCGGTCCCGACGACGTGAAGATCTCCACTCCGCAGTGGGCCGTCGAGGCCGCCGCCGGGATCGGTGCGGAGATCGCGGAGCGTATCGAGGGGACGGGCGTGCGGGTCCTCGGCGACATGCGCCTTTTGTCCGCCGCGCAACTGGCCGCCGTGCAGAAGCCCGCGACCCTGACCGCACCCGAGCCGCGCATCGCCCCCGAGTCCGCGGCTCAGGCGCTGTACGGAGCCCTGGCCGCGGCGGCCGCGGCGCCCGTGCGGCACACCGCGGCCGCCAAGTCGCGTACGGTTCACCAGACCTCGTCGAAGGAACTCGTGCGGGTACTCGGCCACCGTTGCCTGAAGCGGCTACGGCTTCGCTGAACCTGTGCCGTTACTCACAGCAATTACCGTGAACCTCCGGAGAGGCTCCAGACAATGACCATGCGTACAAGGTGAATGACAGGTTGCGCGCACATATGCAGCCGGGGACGCTCACCTTGCACTGCGGTAACCCCAAGTGGGACCATTTCCAAGTTCCCAGTCGCCACAAGGTAGGTCACCTGTGTCCCAGCACATAGCCAAGCCCCGTACCACCGCAGTGATCCTGGCGGGTGGTACCGGCCAGCGCGTGGGTCTGTCGATCCCCAAGCAGCTGCTGAAGATCGCCGGCAAGGCAGTCATCGAGCACACGTTGACCACCTTCGAGAACGCCGACTCGATCGACGACATCATCGTGCTGATGGCGCCCGGTTATGTGCCGGACATCGAGAAGATCGTCGCCAAGGCCGGGTTCACCAAGGTCAAGAAGATCATCGAGGGCGGCTCGACCCGGAACGAGACGACCGAGCGCGCCATCGACGCCCTCGGTGAGGGCCTGGCCGAGGGCGAGGACCTCAACGTCCTCTTCCACGACGCCGTGCGCCCCCTGCTGTCACAGCGCGTGATCGACGACTGTGTCGTGGCGCTGGAGCGCTTCCAGGCCGTCGACGTCGCCATCCCGTCCGCGGACACCATCATCGTGACCCGCACGCACGGCGAGGACGGCGAGTTCATCACCGAGATCCCGGACCGCTCCCGGCTGCGCCGCGGCCAGACGCCGCAGGCGTTCAAGCTGTCCACGATCAAGCGGGCCTACGAGGTCGCCGCCGGTGACCCCAACTTCCAGGCCACGGACGACTGCTCCGTCGTGCTCAAGTACCTGCCGGACGTGCCGATCCACGTCGTCGCGGGTGACGAGTACAACATGAAGGTCACCCAGCCCGTCGACGTCTTCATCGCCGACAAGCTCTTCCAGCTGGCCTCCACCGCCGCTCCCGAGCAGGTGAGCGAGGAGGCCTACCGCCAGCTGCTGACCGGCAAGACGATCGTGGTCTTCGGCGGCTCGTACGGCATCGGCAAGGACATCGCCGAACTCGCCGAGTCCTACGGCGCCAAGGTGTACGCGCTGGGCCGCTCCACCACCGGCACCCACGTGGAGAACCCGGAGGAGGTCGACGACGCGCTGTCCAAGGCGTACGCCGAGACCGGGCGCATCGACTACGTCGTGAACACCGCCGGTGTGCTGCGCATCGGCAAGCTCGCCGAGACCGACAACGCCACCATCGAGGAGGCGCTGAAGGTCAACTACCTCGCCCCGGTGCAGATCGCGCGGTCCTCGTACAAGTACCTGTCCGAGACCAAGGGCCAGTTGCTGCTGTACACCTCCAGCAGCTACACCCGCGGGCGCGCCGAGTACAGCCTGTACTCCTCGACCAAGGCCGCCATGGTGAACCTCACCCAGGCCCTGTCCGACGAGTGGGCCGGCGACGGCATCCGCGTCAACTGCATCAACCCGGAGCGCACCGCGACCCCCATGCGCACCAAGGCCTTCGGCCAGGAGCCCGCGGGCAGCCTGCTCTCCTCCGAGGCCGTCGCCCGGACCTCCCTCGACGTGCTGCTCTCCGAGCTGACCGGCCATGTGATCGACGTCCGCCAGCAGGACCCGACGGCGCCCGCCGGAAAGGCGTCCGGCTTCGAGCAGGCGCTGGCCAGTGTCCTGGACCGCCAGGACGGCGTGGCATAATCAGCAGTTAATAGCCTTATGGAATTCAGGCCTCTGCGAATCTTCATTCACGAAGAATTCACAGAGGCCTGAGTCCTTCCCCCTTCAGACCGGCCCCTCTCCCTGAGCAGGTTCTCCGTGATATCCACCGCTATTCGCGTCGCCCGGGTGGGCAGCGCGGCCGAGCTGGCCGCGGCGGCCTTCATGATGCTGGGCTTCCCGGTACTCATGCTGGCCGCGCTCGTCCCGAGCGTTCCCGCCTTCGCGGCCGCGGCCGCCGTGACGTACCTGGCGGACCACTATCTGCACCGCAAGAGCAGCTATCTGGTCAACCGCCTGAGCAAGGTCCGGGCCGGTCTGTCGATCCGCTTCCTGATCAGACAGCTGCTGCTGATCCTGCTGCTGGCCCGGCTCGGGTTCGCGGACGACCTGATCTACTACGGCGCGATCGCCTGCTTCATAGCTTTCTACGGCCTGCAGGCCCCGCATGGCGCGCTGGTCACCTTGATCCGCAACCGCCGCCGTATGCCGGTCGCCACCCGCAACGTCGACCTCGCCTCCCGTATCCGCATCCCCGACGCCCCGCCGCGCAGGCTGCTGCACCGCTCCGCGGAGAAGATGCTGCACCTCGATCTCGCGGCCGTCGCGGGCATCCTGGTCTCGGCGGCCCTGGAGTCGGCCGTGGCCGGCTTCGTCGGCATCGGCGTCACGGTGGGCGTGGGCTGCCTGTACGTGCTGGCGCTCGTCCCGTACGTCCGCGGCTCGAAGGTCCCGCCGAACGCGGAGAAGGTCCTGGCGGCCGTCGACGACTGGCTGGCCGAGTACCGGCCCGAGACGGTGCTGTACTTCTCCGGCTCCAGGGACTCCGCGTACCAGGTCAACATGTGGCTGGAGACCATGGAGCAGCTGGACTCCAAGCCGCTGATCATCCTGCGCGAGCGGGCCATCCTGAACAACCTGGCGCCCACCACGGTTCCCGTCATCTGCGTGCCCGGCGGCGTGCACCTGATGAACCTGGACCTGTCCAGCGTGCGCGTCGCGCTGTACGCGGCGAACGTCGGCAAGAACATCCACCTGCTGCGCGTCCCCACCATGAAGCACGTCTTCATCGGCCACGGCGACAGCGACAAGCTGGCCAGCGTCAACCCGTACAGCAAGGTCTACGACGAGGTGTGGACGGCCGGCCGCGCGGGCCGCGACCGCTACGCCATCGCCGACGTCGGCGTCCGTGACGACGACATCGTCGAGGTCGGCCGCCCGCAGCTGGCGCCGATCCAGACCTGGCAGGGCGTGCCGGACGGCCCCCGCGGCGGGGCCGCTGACGGACGCTGCCCGACCGTGCTCTACGCCCCCACCTGGGAGGGCTGGGACGGCAACCCCGGCAACACCTCGATCGTGCTCGCCGGCGAGAACATCGTGCAGAAGCTGGTGCAGGCCGACCCGCCGGTCCGCGTCCTGTACAAGCCGCACCCCTTCACCGGCACCGTCAGCAAGGAGGCCGGCGCCGCGCACCGCCGGATCACCGCCCTGGTCGAGCAGGCCGCCACCGCACGCGCCACCGACCCGCGCTTCACGGCCGGCACCGCCACGCAGGCCGCCGCCAGGGCCGAGCTGGCCCGGATCGAGGCCCGCCTCGCCGAGCTGTCCGGCAAGGGCAAGGGCAACGGCAAGGGCGACGAGGCCGAGGCCACCCGCGACGGCCTGGTGGACGTCGCGAAGCACGAGGAAATCGCCCGGCTGCGCGCAGCGTGGAACGAGGCGTACTGGCGGTCCTTCCCGGTCTGGGAACACCGCGTCATCACGGGCGCCGAGCCGCGCCTGTACGACTGCTTCAACGTCTGTGACGCGATGGTCTCCGACATCTCCAGCGTCGTCTCCGACTTCATCGCCAGCGGCAAGCCCTACGCCGTCACCGACTCCGCCGAGCTGGGCGCGGAGGAATTCAAACGGCACAACACCGCGGTGCGCGCCGCGACGATCCTGTCCAACAGCGCCGCCGAGCTGGGAGGGCTGCTGGCCGCCGTACGTGACCCGGCCGCCGACCCGCTCGCCGAGGACCGCAAGGACCTCAAGCAGTACCTGCTCGGACCGGACGAGCCAAACTCCATCGACCAGTTCAACACCGCCGTCGCCAACCTCGCGATCAAGGCCGAGACGCGCAACGTCGGCCAGGAGTCACGGGCGGCGGCCGGAACCGCCGAAAGCGAGCTGGCGGCCGTGCCCGGGCAGCGGGTGTCGGCGGCCGAGGACGATGTGACGGCCTGACCTGCGAGGTCTGCCAGGCCACCCGAACCGACGGCGCGGCCCCCGAGGAGCGAATCCTCGGGGGCCGCGCCGTTTCTGGTGGGCCTCTTACGTTGCCCGATTAGCGTGATCCCATGTCAAGTTGCAAATGTGACGTGACTCACGAAAGCACCGACGTCAGGCAACCGGTTTCACCGCTCACCCGTCTATCAGGTAGCGAATGAGGCGATACGGGGGAGATATCCCATTAACGAGGGGGAAACGTGGCCGTCACGCAGCCTGATGTGACTGTGATCATCGGGGCGTACGAAGCGATGCCGTATCTGGTCGAGTGCCTGGCTTCCGTCGAGGCACAGACCATCGACCCGGAGCGCATCGAGGTCATCGCCGTCGACGACGGCTCGACGGACGGGACGGGGGAGTGCCTGGAGGAGTTCGCGGCCCGCGTCGCGATGCCGGTGACCGTGATCCGGCAGGAGAACTCCGGCGGTCCCAGCGGCCCGCGCAACGTCGGTCTGGGCAAGGCGGCGGGGCGTTACGTCTTCTTCCTGGACGCCGACGACCGGCTGGGCCCCGAGGCCCTGGAGCGCATGGTCGCGATGGCCGACAGGAACGGCACGGACGTCGTGCTCGGCCGGGTCGAGGGCGTCAACCGCACCGCGCCCAAGTCGATGTGGGGCAGGACGCTGGACCGGACGGACGTCTTCTCCTCCAACATCAAGTTCACGCTGAGCGCGCAGAAGCTGTTCCGCCGCGATTTACTGACTCGGCACCACATGCGCTTCGACGAGTCCCTGTGGACCGGCGAGGACGCGCTGTTCACGATGGAGGCCTATCTGCGGGCCGACGGCGTCTCCGTGATCGCCGACTACACCTGCTACTACCTGGTCGGCCGTGACGACGGCAAGCACGTGACGAAGAGCGGCGGTTACACCCTGCGCTTCGACTCCGCGCGCGCCCTGATGAACCTGATAGCCGAGCTCGTACCCGCCGGCGACCGGCGCGACCTGCTCATGGTCCGCCCGTTCCTCATCACCCTGCTGCCGCAGTTCGGGCCCAAGTACGCCAAGGACAGCGAGAAGGTCAGGCAGCACAAGCTGGAACTGGCGAAGCCCCTCATGGACGCCTACTGGACCCCGGACATCGCCCGCCGCCTCAAGGTCGACGAGCGGCTGCGGCTGCACCTGGTCGCCGTGCAGCGCGCCGATCTCCTGCTGCCCGTCGTGGAGTTCATCAAGGCCAAGAAGCAGGCGGCGGCCCTCCTGGAGAAGAAGGGCCGCCGGGTCTACCTCGCCTACCCGCACTTCCGGGACGCGGCGGCGGGGATCCCCGACTCCGTCTACCTCGCCGAACCGCGCGAGGCCCGCGCCTTCCCCGGATACCGGGAGGGCGGCGCGGGCTCGTTCCTGCGGCGGGCGGTACGCAAGGCGCGCCGGATGCTGAGGACGTCGGGCGGGGCTACGCCGGGTGGGCGGGCCGCCGCGGTGTGACGGACCGTCGCTGATCCGGGATCTCGGGGGTCTCCGCCGCCAGCCGCTCGGCCATCCGGGCCCGGTGCTCCAGGGCCGCCGAACACAGCGACTGCACGGCCGCGTTGAAGCGCACCTGTGACGTCGGCTCGTCCGGCCCCAGCAGATGACGCTTCAACTCCGCGCGGGCCTCGACCAGTTCGTCCCTCTCGGGGTGCCGCACCGCGTCCAGCAGCTCCGGCACCCCGGCCGCGTCCGGCGTCAGCACTGTCGCCGCGCGCACGGTCGGGAAGGCCTTGCGGAACACGTCCTCCGCGAGGCCGCTGGTGTTCGCCACGGCATACGGCTTCCCGCTCGCCAGGAAGTCGCTGATCACGCTCGACACATCGCTGATCAGCAGGTCCGCCTGGTTGTAGCAGGCGTACAGCGTGGGCCGGACATCGGTGATGACCTGGTGCTCCCACTCGGGCAGCGACGCCCAGTAGGCCTCCTCCCAGGCGGCCGTGGCCCGCGCCACCGCCTCGGCCCGCCCCGGCTCCGGCGCCGACTGCAGCAGCATCCGCTCGACCTGATCGGCACTCGCCCGCCCGGCGATCGCGGTCAGCCGGTCCAACTCCGCCGTACGAAGGGCGAGTTCACCGGTGACCTGCGGCCGCTCCCCGGTCCGCTCCCGGTTCGCCGCCCGGATCAGCTCACGGATGCGCAGATCGGCCGCCCCGGCCCGCGGATCCACCGACCCCGTGAGCGGATGCGGCTTGTACAGCAGCCGTACGCCCGGATCGGCGAGCAGCGCGCGTACGACGTTCTCGCCGGCCTCGATCACCGAGGTGTTGCCGGGGTTGCCGTCCCAGCCCTCCCAGGTCGGCGCGTACAGGACCGTCGTGCACGCTCCGGCCGGCGCGCCCTCGTACGGCAGGACGCCGTCCAGCTGCGGGCGGCCGATCTCCACCACGTCCTTGTCCTCGACACCGACCTCGGCGGAGGCGTACCGCTCGCGCGCCGCCGGACCGGCCACCCACACCTCGTCGTAGGCCTTCGCGTACGGGTTGCAGGACGACAGCTTGTCGCTCTCCCCGTGGTTGACGAAGGTGTGCTTGAGCGTGGGGATACGCAGGACCTGGGAGGTCTTGCCGGAGTTCGAGGGATGGATCAGGACCTGGAGCGAGGACTCCTCCAGACGCATCAGGGTGGAGACCTTCGGCAGGCAGAGGATCGGCACGTCGGTCGGCGCGATCTTCTGCACCATGAACCGCTCGCGCAGCACGATCAGCGGCCGCCCGTCCAGCTTCGCGAGCGGCTCCAGCCACATGTTCGCCTGATACGCCGAGGAGGCACCGCCGGAGAAGTAGAGCCCGGCCGTCGGCCGGTACTCCGCCAGCCAGGCGTCGAGCCAGTCCAGCGCCTCCCGCTCGCTCGCCGGGCGACGGCTCGGCAGCAGCCGTACGACAAGGTCGTACAGGCCGATGAGGGTCAGCCCCAGGGACAGTGCGATGCCGAGGGCCGCGCAGCGCGGGTCGTCGGTGGCCGCCGTGGTCAGCAGGCCCGCCGTGGCCGGGAGGCCGAAGACCAGCAGACGGTGGCCGGGGCGGCGCAGCAGGACCGGCGGCGCGGGGGACAGGCGCAGGGCGGAGGCGTCGATGTTGCGGGTGACCACCGGCAGCGTGCGGGTGCGGCGGACCAGCACCGAGACCGCCTGGATCAGACAGTGCAGGGCGTAGAAAGCGAGCAGACCGGCGATCAGCGGCGTGTACAGCGTCTCCCGGTGCTGCTCGCCGAGCCGCAGCAGGGCCACGACCAGCAGCAGGTCCCGCAGCACATGCCGCACGGTGATGTCCGCGTGCGACTTGGCGAACACCGACAGCATGCCGCGCTGCCAGCGGAACAGCACGCCCTCGACGGCCAGGGACACGACCGTCGCGGCGAGCAGCAGCGGGACGTGCGGGCGCAGCGCCGCCACGGCCTGGGCGCAGAAGGCGGCGGCCAGGAGAGCCGTGACGAGCGCTCTCGCCGGGATGCGGGACAGGGGTGCGGGCAACGCGGTCACTCCAAGGTCGGCGCGGGACGTCGTGCGTCCGGGTTAACGCGCGGCGGCCTGCAGACGACACGCATGTGTCCTGGGGGCCTGGAGTGACCGGGATCGCGGAATCGCCGCCCCTACCGTCCGGACTGCAGTGCCCGCCGGATCGGACCGCCCACCACGCGCCGCGCCCGGCGGTAGACGGACGCCGCCGGAAGCGCCGCCCCGCCCTTGGTGGCGCGGGACAGCTCGCGCCGCAACCGGTCGTTGTCCGTGGCGAGTTCGCCGATACGGCTCTGGAGCCAGCCGAACCGGGTGGTGAGCGAGGTGAGGTCGGCGTCGTTCCAGGGGCGGACGCCCGGAGGGAAGGCCAGCGACCTCATGCGTTCGTCGAAGGCGGCGCCGCCGTCGCCGTGCGTGAACGTGTTCTCCAGGCCGTTGCGGTCCAGGAACCCCGTGAACCGCTCGAACCGCTCCTGGTGGCCGCTCATCAGCGCGCCGAAGTCGGCCTCCTCGTACAGCGCCGCCGGGTCCAGGTCCTCGGGCAGCTTGTCGATCCGGCGGTGCGGGATGTCGAAGTAGCGGCACAGCTCCAGTGTGCGCGAGTCACCGCACAGCACGGTCGCCGGTGTGCCCGCGAGCAGCGCGGCGATGTTGCCGTGGATGCGGGAGCCGAAGGAGAAGTCGAAGGCACGCAGGTCGTCGATCCAGGTGACCGGGTCGACGTAGACGCGGACCTTGTCCTCCCGGTACATGGGGTGCTCGGGGTGCGTCGGCATCGCCGTCACCAGACCGTTCGGGTCCGACAGGTCCCGCCAGTGCAACTGCCGTGCGTCGCTGATGTTCTGGCCGATGAAGCGCAGATACGGGTAGCGGGCGTGGGCGCGGGTGATGACCCGGTCCAGGCCCTGCGACTTCACCGCGCTGTGCGAGCCGTTGACCGCGATCCGGGAGCCGGCGCCGAGGGCGGGCTCCCGCTTGGTGACGGTGAGCTCCTTGCCGTACAGGAACAGCGAGGGGCAGCCGATGACCTCGACGTCCCGGAAGCCCAGGTCCTTCAGGTACTTCTCGGTGAACTCGCCCCGGACCCCGATCGAGGCGCTGCGGTCGAGCACGGCGGAGACGAACTCGCGCACCGCGGGCTCGATGCCCTTCAGCCGTGCCGCGTTGTAGCCGAGCCCGGCCTGCGCGCCGACCCCCACCACGACCACGGGGATGCGCAGCTTGGTGATCAGCCGGGTCAGACGCTTCAACTGCGCCTCGAACGACGGCCGGAACGCGTTGGCGAGCGGGATGACGAAGGCGTCGTACTCCTCGTTGATCCGGCCCGCCGCCGAGACGTCGGTGCGGATGCCGTTCGAGACGACCTCGGTGTGCGGGGTCTCGAGGATCTTGTGCGTGGCGTCGCTGAAGATCAGGTTGCCGGAGTTGGTGGCGATGACGTCCCGGTGAAGAGCCTCCTCCACGGAAACGACGTCGTAAGGGCTCTTGCCCGAGCGGAGGAGGAGGCGTTTCACGCCGTGAACATCATGAGCATTGTGTGGCACAGCGTTCAAAATATGTTTGCCGTGTCGTTGTTTTCTATAGGCAACCGATGCAACCTTTTTGCCGTATGCGACGCGTGAGCAAACCGTTACCGCTCGCCTGTCCGGTCGGGTGTCCGTGGGCTGGAATCCCCGCGCGCCGCGCGATCCACTTCGCGTAGATTGCCGAGCAGGGAACCGGATGGACGCGAGGGGAAGAAGCACAGGTGGCAGGGGCAAGGCAGGGTGTGCGCGAGGCCCGCAGGATCGTCGTCAAGGTGGGCTCCTCGTCGCTGACCACCGCATCCGGCGGCCTGGACGCCGACCGCGTGGACGCGCTCGTCGACGTCCTCGCCAAGAGCCGCAGCGGCGGGGAGAGGGAGGTCGTCCTCGTCTCCTCCGGTGCCATCGCGGCCGGACTCGCCCCGCTGGGCCTGCGCCGCCGCCCCAAGGACCTGGCCCGCCAGCAGGCCGCCGCCAGCGTCGGCCAGGGCCTCCTCGTCGCCCGCTACACCGCCTCCTTCGCCCGCTACGGCGTCCGCGTCGGCCAGGTGCTGCTGACCAGCGACGACATGAGCCGCCGCTCCCACCACCGCAACGCCTCGCGCACCCTCGACAAGCTCCTGGCGATGGGCGCGTTCCCGATCGTCAACGAGAACGACACCGTCGCCACCGACGAGATCCGCTTCGGCGACAACGACCGCCTCGCCGCCCTGGTCGCCCACCTCGTCCGCGCCGACCTGCTGGTGCTGCTGTCCGACGTGGACGGCGTGTACGACGGCGACCCCAGCAGGCCCGGCACGTCGCGGATAGCGGAGGTGCGCGGGCCGTCCGACCTCGCCGGGATCGAGATCGGCAGCTCGGGCAAGGCCGGCGTCGGCACCGGCGGCATGGTCACCAAGGTCGAGGCGGCCCGGATCGCCGCCGCCGCCGGCATCCCGGTGGTCCTGACCAGCGCGATCCACGCGGCCGAGGCGCTGCAGGGCGGTGACACCGGCACCTACTTCCACGCCACCGGCAAGCGCTCCGCCGACCGTCTGCTGTGGCTCCAGCACGCCTCCACCCCGCAGGGCTCGCTCACGCTGGACGACGGCGCGGTACGGGCGGTCGTCGAACGCCGTACGTCGCTGCTGCCGGCCGGAATCGCCGCCGTGGAGGGCGAGTTCAGCGCGGGCGACCCCGTCGAGCTGCGCGACGGCACGGGGCGCGCGGTCGCACGCGGGCTCGTCAACTTCGACGCCAAGGAGATTCCCCAGCTGCTCGGGCGGTCGACGCGGGAGCTGGCGCGGGAGCTGGGGGCGGAGTACGAGCGCGAGGTCGTGCACCGGGACGACCTGGTGATCCTGCAGCCGTGAGCGCCGTCCGACGGTGCTGTGTCCGAGGGTGCCGTGCTTGAGGGTGGTGCGCCTGACGGCGGCGCGTCCGAGGGTGGGACGCCCGAGGGTGGGACGCCCGAAAACGGGGTGAACGCCCCGTTACAGAGGTCGCCCTGAGGTGGACGTTCCGCAAAACCGCCCCGCGAGCCGTTGCGGCCTGCTCAACTTTCTCTCAGGGACATTCCGCACGACCACCGAGTCGGTCACTGCGTAAAGGAGGCCGTCGTGAGACGAGTGCGCCCTGGGACGGCGTCCCGCAGTGCCGGTGGGGCCTCGTCCCGCGCGGCCGGTGAGGAGCGCGCCTTGACGAGCGTCGCGGCCGGCGACCGCTACGAGGAGCCCAAGGACCTGCCCCGCCTGTGGCACGTCACCCTCAGCGTCTCCGGCCCGGAGGCCCCGCTGAAGGAGGTACGGCGCGCCCTCGAACAGCTCGCCCACGACCACCCCTTTCTGCTGACCAGCAGGTACGCCAACGACCACGCCGAGATCCGCTACTGGGAAGAGGCCCGCGACCTGCACGACGCGGCCGCCGTCGCCCTGCGCCTGTGGGGCGAGCACCGGCAGAGCGCGGGGCTGCCGCCCTGGGAGATCGTCGGCCTGGAGGTCATCGACCGCGAGACCTACCACCAGCGGATCGCGGAGGGCTACGGGCCGCCGCCGGCCACCCCGGTGGGCGTCCACCCGTATTGATCGGCCTTGCGCGTAATGAGCTGCTTGGGTGCCTTGAGTGTCCTGAGCCTCTTGAGTGGTCTGTGGGGCTTGTCTCGGGGTTTGGAACGAGCGCTGGACCCGCCGCGCAGTCGCACTACCCTTCTTTCATGACCACGCTCTCGCCGTACGACTCCATGTCCCCGGTCAACCGGGCCGCCTACCGCGCCAAGTCCGCCGCCGCCGACCTCGCCCCGCTGCCGCGGGCCGAGAAGGACGACGCGCTGCTCGCCATCGCGGACGCGCTGGAGGTCCGTACGAGCGAGATCGTCGAGGCCAACGCCAGGGACATCGCCAAGGCCCGCGAGGCCGGCACCAGCGAGGCGATCATCGACCGGCTGACGCTGACGCCGGAGCGCGTGCGGGCCATCGCCTCCGATGTGCGGGACGTCGTCGCGCTGCCCGACCCCGTCGGCGAGGTGGTCCGCGGCTCGACCCTGCCCAACGGCATCGACCTGCGCCAGGTCCGCGTCCCGCTGGGCGTCGTCGGGATCATCTACGAGGCCCGCCCGAACGTCACCGTGGACGCCGCCGCCCTCTGCCTGAAGTCCGGCAACGCCGTGCTGCTGCGCGGCTCGGCCTCGGCCCACGAGTCGAACACCGCACTCGTCCGGGTGATCCGCGACGCCGTGGGCGGGGCCGGGCTGCCCGCCGACGCCGTGCAGCTGGTGCCGGGGGAGAGCCGCGAGAGCGTGCGCGAGCTGATGCGGGCCCGCGGACTGGTCGACGTGCTGATCCCGCGCGGCGGCGCCTCGCTGATCCAGACCGTCGTCACCGAGTCCATCGTCCCGGTGATCGAGACCGGCACCGGCAACTGCCACGTCTACGTCGACGCCCATGCCGACCTCGACATGGCGATCGAGATCCTGATCAACTCCAAGGCCCACCGGGTCAGCGTCTGCAACGCCGCCGAGACCCTCCTGGTCCACCAGGACATCGCCCCCGAGTTCCTGCCGCGCGCCCTGGACGCCCTCGCGGAGGCCGGGGTGACCGTGCACGCCGACGAGAGGGTGCTGGCGTACGCCAAGGACTCCAAGGCGACCGTCGTCGAGGCCACGGCCGAGGACTGGGAGACCGAGTACCTGTCCTACGACATCGCCGCCGCGGTCGTGGACTCGCTGGACAAGGCCGTCGAGCACATCCGGCTGTGGACGTCCGGTCACACCGAGGCGATCGTGACGACCTCGCAGCAGGCCGCCCGCCGCTTCACCCAGCTGGTCGACTCCACCACGGTCGCGGTGAACGCGTCGACCCGCTTCACGGACGGCGGCCAGTTCGGCTTCGGCGCGGAGATCGGCATCTCCACGCAGAAGCTGCACGCCCGCGGCCCGATGGGGCTGCCGGAGCTGACCAGCACGAAGTACATCGTCACCGGGGACGGGCACGTACGACGCTGAGGAATCCTCCCTCGGGGGGCGCGTCGGGAGGCCGGGCAGCGCGGGGCGCGCGGTCAGGGCATATGCATCCGACACGCGCCCCCCGGCTGCGTCAGTACTGCACCCGGGTGTCTCACAAGCCGGATGAATTTCCATACCGTCTGCCCAAATTGACCCCCCAGGACTACTCTGGATCCGTGCCGGAGGACGTGGGGGGCACGCCGTTCCCTGACGGCTGGGAGCCCGACGACGACCACGACCGCGGGGTGTCGGACGAAGAGTTCGCCTCCGTGGTCTTCGACGAGGCCTTCGTACAGGCGGCCGTGGTGCACGAGCCGACCGCCGTCGAGCGCCTCCTGGCCGCCGCCCAGGCGAGAGCGGAGGCCTCCGAGGCGGAGGCGCGCCGGTCGCACAGCCGGGGCGAGCGGTACGACGAGGGGTACGGCCGCGACGGCCGCGCCGCTTTCGGCCATGATCCGGAGCTGGACGATCTGGACGACCCGGACATCCTCGAGGACCGCTACGGCGCCCCCGGGACGTACGGCAAGCAGGTCCGCTGGCACCGTCCCGTCGCCTGGATGCTCGCCCTCGTCATGGGCATCGGCATGGTCGCGCTGGCCTTCACGGCGGTCTACCGGGGCGCTTCCTCGAACAGCCGGGACCAGGTTCCGCCGCCGGCCTCCACAGGGCTCGAACAGGGCAGCGGAGCGTCTCCCTCGGTGTCCGCCGACTACTCGCCCCCGGCCGCCTCGGCGACGCCGCGCACGCCCTGACCGGAACTCGACCGAGGGCCTGAGCAGTACGGAGAGCGGCCCGCCCAGCCTGGTGAGAACCTGTCAGAACTTGTCGTGTACCAGGGCGTTTACCTGACCTCTCGGCGACCTACCCTGAAAGTATGGGAGGGCCAGGAGACCCACCTGAGGGGACACCCGAGGGCGGCCCCGGAGGTGGCGAGGAAGAGTACCGATCCGTCGTCTTCGACGAGTCGTTCGTCCGTGCTGCCCGCCTCCAGGAGTTCTCCGCGCAGGAGCGCCTGGCCGACCACGCGCCCGCCGTACGCCGCCGTCCACCCATGCGCCGGGGCCTGTCCCGGCAGGCGCTGATCCTGGTCCTGTTGATCGCCGTGGCCTTCGGTACGGCGATCTACATGGGTGTACGGCACCCCTATCAGACGCCCGCGAACTCCGGGCCGCCCGCCGAACCCCTGCGGATGACCGTCATCCCGCTGGCCCCGCAGGGCAAGGTGCCCGGGGCGACCGACACGGGGTACCTGTACGCACACAGTCCCGCCGCCCAGTTCCGCATCGGCGCGGAGGGCATCCCGCTGCCGGCCGCCCGCCGTACCGCGCACTTCTCGGACAGTCAGGTGACGAACGCGCTGAGCATCGCCAAGGACTACATCGTGCGGTCCTCGCTGTATCCCGAGGTGCTGACCGGCGACGAGGTCCGTGCGGTCCGGGTGCTGCTGGACCCCGAACAACTGGACCAGTTCGACCAGAGCTTCGGGCATCCGGCCGCGGACGGGCGGCATGCGCCGACCGGGTGGCTGGTTCGCTTCGACGCCTCCCAGGCCGAGCTGGCCGACCGCAGGATCCGGGTGCAGGGCACGCTCCAGGCCGCGGAGACGGACTCCTCCACGCTGGAGGTCACCGCCGATCACACGTTCGTGTATGCCCTGCGGGCTGCGGAAGCGGAGGCCCGGGACGCGGGGGAGAAGGCGGCAGAGGCCTCGCTGTTCACCGTGCGGCGGGAGCTGCACTTCCGCTTCGACCGTGAGGACCTGCGGCTGCATCAGGCCCAGCTGGTCGTCTCCTATGTCCAGGCGGGGCCGCTGTCCTGTGCCGAGGACTCGACGAACCGGCTGCATCCGCTGCTGGCGGGGCAGACGGCCAAGGAGGGTGGGCCGGCGGGGACCGACCCGTATGCCACGGGTGGGGCCACGGCGCTGTGCGGGTCGCTGGCGGTGGGGTCGCAGCCGCGGGTGTGAGGCGGGTGGCGCGCGGCGGAGCCGCTGATTGATGCAGCCGCCCCCGCCGCCCCTACCCGTCCCATCCCTCGAAGGGGCGCTGCCCCTTCGACCCCGCCAGGGGGCTGCCGCCCCTGGACCCCCGCTATCGGCCTTCGGCCTCGTCCTCAAACGCCGGACAGGCTGAAGGACAGGTCAGCTCTCGGTGGTGCCGTCGCCCGTGTCGTCGCGCCTCGGCTCGTCCTTCGGGGGTGCGCTGGTGAAGCCGCCGAAGCCTCGTCGTACGCGGTCGCCCAGGTCTCCCGCGCCGCCGGCGATGTCCGTGACCAGCTTCATCAGGGGGTCCTTGGAGGACTTCATGTGGGTGGCGTAGTGGGAGGCCGACTCGCGGAAGGAGTCCGTGACCGACGTGTCCTTGTCCTCCGTGCGGCGCGGGTAGTGGCCGTCCATGATCCGCTGGTGGTCGCGGGACTCGGCCCACTTCTTCAGCTCGGCCGCGCGGACCGTGGTGAAGGGGTGGGAGCGGGGCAGCACGTTCAGGATCTTCAGGACGGAGTCGCGCAGGTCACCGCCCGCCTCGTACTCCTCGGCCTGCTTCAGGAACGCGTCCACGTTCATCTCGTGCAGATGGTGACCACCCGCGAGCTTCATCAAGCCGCGCATCGAGGCCTGGAGGTCCTGGCCGACGAGCAGGCCGGCCCGGTCGGCGGACAGCTCCGACTTGCGGAACCACTCCCGCAGCGCCGTCACGATCGCCATGATCGCGATGTTGCCCAGCGGGATCCAGGCGACCCGGACCGCCAGGCTGGTGAGGAAGAGGAGGATCGTGCGGTAGACCGAGTGGCCGGAGAGGGCGTGGCCCACCTCGTGGCCGACCACCGCCCGCATCTCCTCCTCGTCGAGCAGCTCCAGCAGCCCCGTCGTGACCACGATGATCGGCTCGTCCAGCCCGATGCACATCGCGTTCGGCACCGGGTCCTGGTTGACGTACATCGGCGGGACCTTCTCCAGGTCCAGGATGTAACAGGCGTCCCGCAGCATGACGTTGAGGTGCGTGAACTGCTGGTCCGACACCCGGACCGAGTCGGACAGGAACAGCAGCCTGAGGCTGCGCTCGGGGAGCAGTCCGCTCAGGGCCTTGAAGACGGTGTCGAAGCCGCTGAGCTTCCGCAGGGCCACCAGTGCCGAGCGGTCCGCCGGGTGCTCGTACGCACGCGAGGAGATCCCCGGGAAGCGCCTGCGCTGCCTGCTCGGTACGTGCTCGGGCCCGTTGTGCTCGTGGCCGTCGGACATGTCTTCCCCCATGTGCGTCTGGATGGCTCTGTGCGGCCCTTTGCGGAGCCTTGTTCCGTCCTTTGCGCCCCCGAAGCAGAGCCCAGCCTAAGCGGAGTTACCGTGGACGGGCACTACAGCGAAGGAGTTCCGCGTCATGGAGCACAACCCCGCAGCCGCCTGGCTCACCGAGGCCGCGAGCGCGGCCGAGCAGCAGGGGGCGGGGAATCTGCTCCGGGTGGTGCTGATCGTGATGGTCGTGGGCTGTGTGCTGACCGCGTGGTTCTTGTTGCGGGGCTACAGGCAGAAGGACGACTGAGCCCACGGGAAGGTTCCCCACCGTTCGGCCCGGGCGCCCCAACGGAGGAGTCGGCGTGATCCCCGTCATGGCGCCCGCTTACGATGGGCCGACATCTTTATCCCGCCCACACCCGATAGGTCACGCCGAAGATGAGCTTCCACAGCGCCGCTGCCCAGTTGGTCACCCTCGCCGCCGAGGGCGAGGAGCACGGCGGCAACCACCAAAGCATCAGCCCGTTGCTCACCGGGGGTGGCGCCTTCGTCATCCTGCTGCTCCTGCTGTGGATCACCACCCGCTTCAACCGCGACCGCTGAGTCACGGACAGGCCTGGGCCCTCAGGCGGGGCCGGTAGGGTCTGCACGCATGGGAGAGCAGGACATGCCTACCGGCCCCGGAAACGGCCCGTCGAACCCCGGCAAGCGCCGCCTCGGCGTCATGGGCGGAACGTTTGACCCGATCCACCACGGCCACCTCGTCGCGGCCAGTGAGGTCGCCGCGCAGTTCCACCTCGACGAGGTCGTGTTCGTGCCCACCGGCCAGCCGTGGCAGAAGAGCCACCGGCACGTCTCCCCGGCCGAGGACCGCTATCTGATGACGGTCATCGCCACGGCCGAGAACCCGCAGTTCTCCGTCAGCCGTATCGACATCGACCGCGGCGGCCCGACGTACACCGTGGACACACTGCGCGACCTGCGCGCGCTCAACCCCGACACCGACCTTTTCTTCATCACCGGCGCCGACGCCCTCGGCCAGATCCTGACCTGGCGGGACTCGGTGGAACTGTTCTCCCTCGCGCACTTCGTCGGGGTCACCCGGCCCGGCCACGACCTCACCGACGCCGGGCTCCCGGAGGGCGGCGTGTCGTTGGTCGAGGTTCCCGCGCTGGCCATCTCGTCCACCGATTGCCGCGCGAGAGTCGCAAAGGGCGACCCCATCTGGTATCTGGTGCCGGACGGAGTCGTGCGCTACATCGACAAGCGCGAGCTGTACCGCGGCGAGTGAGGCGAGTGAGCCGAGAGGGGCGACGGTGAACGACCGATACGACGCGGGGGCCGCAGGATACGAGGCCGACCAGTACGAACTCGTCGGCTACGACGAGTACGGACAGCCGGTCTACCGGCAGATCCCGGCGCAGCAGCAGGCGCCCCAGCACCAGTACGACCCCTACGCACAGCAGGGCTACGGCTACGACCCGTACGCGACCGGCCGGCAGCAGCCGGTCCCGCCGTACGACCCCTACGGGACCGGCGACACCGGGCAGCAGCCGCCCACGCCCTCCTACGACCCGTACGGCACCGGCACGCACCCCCAGCAGGCCGGTGCGCACTCCCCGCCGTACGACCCGTATGGGCGTACCGCCACCAGCGGACAGCAGCACCGCGTCGCCGAGCAGACCGCCTACATCCCGCAGCAGGCCGGGCCGGTCGAGGAACCGCAGGTCCAGGGCCGGGGCGACCGGGATTACCACACCGAGCAGTTCGCGTTCGTCGAGGAGCCCGACAGGGACTCCGAGGACGTCATCGACTGGCTGAAGTTCACCGAGAACCGCACCGAGCGCCGCGAGGAGGCCCGGCGACGGGCACGCGCGCGTGTGATCGCGCTCGTGGTCGTCCTGGCGGTCGTCGCGGCCGGTGGGGCCGGCTACCTCTGGTACGCGGGGAAGCTGCCCGGCCTGTCGTCGTCCGACAGCAAGGAGGGCACCGCGACGGCCGTGGGCGCCCAGAAGCGTGACGTGATCGTCGTCCATCTGCACAACACCAAGAAGGGCGGCACCTCCACGGCGCTGCTCGTCGACAACACGACCACGAATCAGGGCACCACCGTCCTCCTGCCGAACTCCCTCGCCCTGACCGGCGACGACGGCACGACCACCCTGGCCAAGTCGGTCGACGACGACGGCTCCTCCGGGACGCGCGACGCGATCGACACCGTCCTCGGCACCGAGATCCAGGGCACCTGGCGGCTGGACACCCCGTATCTGCAGAACCTCGTCGACCTGGTCGGCAACATCGAGGTCGACACCAACGCCGACGTGCCCGACCCCGACGCCAAGTCGAAGGACGCCGCACCCCTCGTCCGCAAGGGCAAGGCCCAGACCCTCAGCGGCAAGATGGCCGTCGCCTACGCCACCTACCAGGCCTCGGGCGAGGCCCAGAACGCCCAGCTGGAGCGGTTCGGGCAGGTCATGCAGGCCACGCTGCGCAAACTGACCTCGGACACCCAGGGCGCGACCGTCACCGTGCAGACGCTGGGGATGATCATCGAGCCGCCGCTGACCGACAAGGACCTCGGGGCCTTCCTCGCCAAGCTCGCCGAGCTCGCCAAGGGCGGCGACTACAAGACCGCCATGCTGCCCGTCCAGACCGACGGCACGCTCAGCGCCCAGGCGAGCGCCAGTGTCGTCAAGAACGTCCTCGGCGGCACCGCCAAGAGCCCCGACAAGGACGCCGCGGTCCGCGTGTCCATCCGCAACGCCAGCGGCGTCAAGGACAACACCGAGAAGGCCCGCGTGGTGCTGCTGAACGGCGGCTTCACCTTCCTGGAGGGCGGTACGGCGTCCGCCGAGGCCACCTCCGAGGTCGTCTACGCCGACGCCGCCGACAAGGCCAACGCCACGGAGGTCGCCAAGACCCTGGGCCTGCCCTCCGGCGCGGTCACGAAGGGTGAGGTGTCCGGGAACGCGGACGTCTCGGTGGTGCTGGGCCAGGACTACGAACCGTCGTCCTCGTAGCCCCAGCCCGCACAGAACCGCAGGCCACCCCACGTGAGCCGGTAATCACGTGGGGTGCTGTCACCGGTCCGTGAGACCCTTGGGTTCGAGTCAAACCAAGTGTCCGCCGACCGAAAGCCTTGTAGTGACCGCTACCGACCGTTCCCTCGAGCTCGTCAACACCGCCGCCCAGGCAGCCGCCGACAAGCTCGCGCACGACATCATCGCCTACGACGTCAGCGACGTACTGTCGATCACGGACGCCTTCCTGCTGGCCTCCGCACCCAACGACCGCCAGGTCAAGTCGATCGTCGACGAGATCGAGGAGCGACTCTCGAAGGAGCTCGGCGCCAAGCCGGTGCGCCGTGAGGGTGACCGCGAAGCCCGCTGGGTGCTGCTCGACTACGTCGACATCGTCGTCCACGTCCAGCACAGCGAGGAGCGCGTCTTCTACGCCCTGGAGCGGCTGTGGAAGGACTGCCCCGAGCTCGAGCTGCCCGACGACGCCAAGGCCACCCGCGGCAAGGCCGCGGAGCACGCCAAGCTGCAGGCCGCGGAGGAGGCCGCCGAGCTGGGTGGTGAGTGGCGGTGAGCGCCACCGGCGAGGTGACGGCGGGCAGGCCCGGCCGGGGCCGCCGCGTCATCCTGTGGCGGCACGGCCAGACCTCCTGGAACGTGGAGCGCCGCTTCCAGGGCTCCACGGACGTCGCCCTCACCGAGGCCGGCGTCTCCCAGGCCCGCCGCGCCGCCCGGCTGCTCGTCAGCCTCAAGCCGGACGCGATCATCGCCTCCGACCTCCAGCGCGCCGCGCACACGGCGGCCGAGCTGGCCGCGCTCACCGGCCTGGAGGTGACGCACGACGAGGGACTGCGCGAGACCTACGCGGGCGTCTGGCAGGGGCTGACGCACGAGGAGATCATCGACCGGCACGGCGAGGAGTACGCCGCGTGGAAGCGCGGTGAGCCGGTGCGCCGCGGCGGCGGCGAACTGGAGACCGAGGTCGCCGACCGCGCCGCGCCCGTGGTGCTCCGGCACGCCGAGAAGCTCCCCGAGGACGGCACGCTCGTCGTGGTCAGCCACGGCGGCACGATCCGTACGACCATCGGCCGCCTCCTCGGCCTGGAGCCCCGGTACTGGGAGAGCCTCGGCGGCCTCACCAACTGCTGCTGGTCGGTCCTGGGCGAGGGCGCCCGCGGCTGGCGTCTGCTGGAGCACAACGCCGGCACCCTGCCGGAGCCGGTGCTCGGCGACGACGACTGACGCCGACCACCCGGATTTCACTTTCCGGCAGGTCGCAGGCTAAAGTTCTTCTTGTTCGCCCCGCCAAGCGGGGAGGAACCAGGGGCTATAGCTCAGTTGGTAGAGCGCCTGCATGGCATGCAGGAGGTCAGGAGTTCAATTCTCCTTAGCTCCACAGCGAGACAACAAGATCCCGCCGATCGCTTCGATCGGCGGGATCTTCTGGTATCCACGGCGGGCGCCCGGATCAACGGCCGGGTCGGCGCGACCGGTTCGCGCGCGGCACCGGCCTCGTCGAACTGTTCGGATCCGGCTTGAGTCACTCGGGCCCCGCCAGGCGTATACCTCTCATGAGGCGCTTTGGGGTACAGGTGCGCGGGGTCCGTACGGCCGCGGAGGCTGCCGTGTCCGGACTGGTACTGAGGCGTCGCTGACCGTATTGGTCCGGCCGTGGCAGAATCAAACGGCCGGAAGGGGGCGCGGCCCGACGGGAGGGAGTTGCGATGCCTGCGAGCATCTTCGAGGAGGTCGGTGGCCTCTTCGAAGCAGCTTTGACACGGGAAACGATCACCCGCCTCAGCTGTCCTTCCTGCGGCTCCGCCCATGTCGCCCAGCTCCTTGGTGACAACGGCGGAATTTCCTACGTGTGCACGGCCTGCGGCCACAGCTGGAGCTGATCGATGGGTGCACACAGGCGAAAGTGCGACTGGTGTGGCAGCGGAACGCCGATCGTCCGTGACATGGAACCGGTGAACCCCGACTACCAGTACTGGTGCGAGGAATGCGCGCGGGCGCTGATCATAAAAGGCGACCCGATCGAGACCTACCGTGAACTCGAGGGTGAACCGATCTACGGCCGCCTCCTCGAAGAACACTGCACGCTCAAGCGTTTCTATTCCTTCGTCACGGCTTGAGTCCGGCCGGGGCTCCTGAGGGGTGCCCCGGCGATCACGAGGAAAAGGCACCCGGCCGTCCCGTAAAGGGCGGACAACATCAACTCGACGCTGTTTTGGTGCAGTTCGTGCCGTCCCGGGCCGTGCGGTACCCACCACAGCGCATACGACGAGAAGACCAGCACCGTGCCCAGCGCGACGGCCCGGTACGTGCGCGTGGCGAGGAGCAGGGTGACGGGCACGCACCACACCCAGTGGTGCGACCAGGACGCCGGGCTGACGAGCAGTGCCGTCACCGCGCACGCGGTCACCGCCCAGGGCCGCCGCCCGCCCAACTCCGCCGTCACGGCCACGCCCAGCCCCGCCGCGACCACCAGGGCCGCTGCGGGCACCCAGGCGGCCCCGGGCTCCGGCGTGTGCAGCAGTCGCGCCAGAACGCCGCGCAGGGCCTGGTTCGCCGTGTCCTCGGCGCGCCCGACGCGCCCCGCCGCGAACACGTGCTGGGTCCAGAAACGCCAGGAGTCGTACGGCAGTACAGCCGCGGCCGGCACGGTCGCCCCGGCGAACCAAAATGCCGCCACGCGCGCGTGCCGCAGCCAGGGGCTGCCGGATCCGTGCCGACGTCGGGCAACGAAGCCGGTGACGAGCAGGAACACCGCGAACAGGGCGGGCGTCAGCTTGACGGCCGCCGCGAGCCCGATGCCGGCGCCGGCCCAGCGGTCTCCCGGACGGCGTGACAGATCCCACAGCACCAGGACGGCGAGCAGCAGATTGATCTGCCCGTACCGCAACGTCGTCCAGACCGGCTCGCACCACACGGCCACGGCCGAGACCCACCAGACGGTCCCCACGCGCGTGTGCCCGACCAGATGCAGGGACAGCCGTACGAACACCACGAGCAGTGCCAGGTTCGCCGCCGTACCCAGGGTGCGCAGGGGCGCCGTGTCGAGGAGCGTCAGCGGAGTGAACAGCAGGGCCGCGAACGGCGGGTAGGTGGCGGGCAGTCGGGCGTCCGTCGTCCGCAACGCGTAGAGGTCGCCTCCGGCCCGTACGGTCGCGCCCTCGGCCCGGTACACCATCAGGTCGATCATCGAGACGTCCGCGGCCCGCTGGGCGACCCAGAACGCGGCGAAGGAGACCAGGCAGGCACCCAGGGCGACCGGTGCCCGGTGGCGAACTCCGGGGGACGCGATCACGGTCACGGAATACGACATTAGTGTGCGTATCGGTGTCGAGTGGAAACGATTTGGTGCTGCACAGGGTCGCCCGGTAATGTTGGCGTCGCCGCCGGGGAAACCGGGCGGACCAAAACATGGGGCTATAGCTCAGTTGGTAGAGCGCCTGCATGGCATGCAGGAGGTCAGGAGTTCAATTCTCCTTAGCTCCACAGTGAGATCCCGCCGGATCAGTTCGATCCGGCGGGATCTTTTTCGTGCCCGGACGCCGCTGGTTTCAGGGGCGGTTGGGGAACGAACGAGGGGCCGTCCCGGTGGGACGGCCCCTCTACGCGTGCGTGCCCGCTCTCAGCGGCCTCAGCGCCCCAACGCGCGCCTGCCGCGGCCCTGGGACAGGACCGGCAGGTTGTTGCGTGACGCGTCCTGCGCGCGGGTGTCCTCCTCGATACGCAGGGCGAGGGCGGGGCAACGGCGTACGGCACGCAGGGCCTTGGCCTCGGCGTAGCGCGGGACCATCGCCTGGGCGACGGTCGGGAAGCCGTCGGCGCCGAGCTGGAAGACCTCCGGGAGGATGTCCGCACACAGGCCGTGGCCCCGGCACAGCGTCCAGTCGACGTGGATCTTCTGGCGGCTCGGTCCGTTCTCCTCCGACTCCGCGCCGCCCGGGATGCCCGACGGGGCCCTGCCGCCCTCGAAGAGCGGCAGAACGCCCTCCACGGGCCGCCCGCAGCCGTTGCCGAGGACATGGGCCGCGAGGTCGTCCGTGAAGGCCTTGATGGTCGACTCCAGGAACATCGCGGAGCCGTCCGGGTGCGAGCACGCGCCGCGCCGCTTCACGTTCTTGGCGACCTGCTTGAGGGCCTCCAGGGCGGCCGGGCCGCCGCCGTTGAGGATGTCCTCCAGGCCGCGCGCGGCGGCCGGCAGACCGAGGTAGCAGGGGCCGCACTGGCCCGCGCTCTCCTCGGCCAGCCACTGCGCCACCCGGAGCGACTCGCCCAGCGGGCAGGTCTCCTGAGTGATCGGCAGGATCGCGCCGGCGCCGAGCGCGCCGCCCACCGCGTCCAGGGAGTTGCGGGAGACGATCGCCTCGTTGACCGTCGCCGCGTCGATCCACTTGCCGTGGTAGCCGCCGGTCAGCACGCCCTGGGGGACGGGCGGGGCACCGGCGAGCTGGAGGACGTAGCGCAGCGGCACGCCCGTGGGGACCTCGATGACCATCGGGCGGGCGACCGCGCCGGAGACCGTGAGCATGACGGTGCCCGGCTCGTCGTACAGGCCGGTATTGCCGTAGCGCTCCGGGCCGATGCGGGCGGCGATCGCGAGCTGCGCGAACGTCTCGGCGTTGGACAGCAGGGTCGGGGCGCCGCCGACGCCGTTCTGCGAGGCGCTGACCTTGCGGCCGGGCGGGATCGCCGGGCCGCCGTCGATGGAGCGGATCAGGGAGGCGGCGGCGCCGGTGACCATGCGCACCGGGTTGCGCTGCACGAACGCGCGTAGCGCGGAGCGCCGGCTGTTGCTGAGGCCGCGCTCGGCGAGGGCGGCCTCCATGGAGCGCTGGGTCGATTCCCGGGTGACCCCCACCACGAGCGTGCGGGCACCCAGGGCTTCGGCGCACAGCAGTGCCCCGTCCAGGATGAGGTGCGGGGCACGGTTGATCATCACCGTGTCCTTGCGGCAGGCCGGTTCGTCCTCGCTGCCGTTGACCACCACGACCGGCCGTACACCGCGCTTGATCGCGGCCTCCGCGACCGAGCGCAGCTTCTTGTGGAAGGGGAAGCCCGCGCCGCCGCGGCCCTTCAGGTTGATGTTCTCGGCGAGCTTCGCGAGCTGCTCGCCACCCATCGGTTCGAGCGGCCCGTGCACCTTGAGATGCATGGGCAGATCGAGCCTTTCGACAAGGTCGAAGCCCGACGTGAGCTGGGGAAGCCCGACCACGCGGACTTCGGGTACGTCGGGCAGGGCCTCGTTCACTTAAAGCCTCCGGAAGGCGTGTTCCAAGGTTCGCCCGAGCCCGGTGCGTCGAAGTCGTAGGAGGCACCGGGCAGTGTTTCAGTGGCGGGACCGCTGTTGTTGTACGTGTCGTTCTGGTTGTACGTACCGAAGACGGCGTTCGTCTCAGCGGTGTCGTACACATCACTCGAGCCATAGCCCGCGGCGCCGGAGCCATAGCCCTGGGCGCCCGAATTGCCGTAGACGGGGATGTTGTATCCCGTGTCGTTGAGCGGGTCGTAGGACGACGGGGGCGCCTCGCCCACGGGCGGTGGGGACGGGATCGGCCAGCTTCCCGAGGTGCTGCCGCCACCGTCGACGCGTGGGATCGCCTCTGTCGGCTGCATGTCCAGGGGCAGGTCCATGCGGGCGGTCTGGTCGGCCAGGTAGGGCTGCTGCTGCCCGCGGGAGCGGGGTGAGACGGCACGGTAGGCGGCGGCGAAACCGCCCGTGGACTCCGCGGCGGTGGGGGCCTGGGAGGGCATGCCGGGCAGCGGGCCCGGCCGCTCGTCGCGCGAGGGCCGCTCGCCGCGCGAGCCCCGCCTCGGACGCTGGTTCTCGTAGCCCGGCAGCGCGGACCCGGATGCCGCCCTGGCGCGGCTCTCCTCCAGCTCCTCACGGCCCGCCGACTCGTCGCGGCCGATGAACTCGGCGATCCGGTCGGCGACCTTGCGCTTGACGGGGCGCGGGGCGGCGCGCAGCGCGAGGGCCGCGGCGACGGCGACGACGCAGAGTTCGTAGCTGACCATGAAGAACGTCTTCGCCGGGCGGCCGGCGAACAGGCCGTGGATCAGCGCCGCGCACCAGGCCGGGTAGGCCAGCATGTGCATCGCGCGCCAGCGCGCGGCGACCGGCGCCGGGGAGGCGAACCGGTTGCGCAGTGCGCCGGTGATGCCCACGAAGATCATGAGCAGGGCGGCCAGGGAGCCCAGGCCGATGAGGAAGGCGCTGCCGGGGATCTCGTCGCCGCCGGCGAACACGAGGCTGAAGGGGATCAGTGCGGCGAGCGGGCTGGCGTGGTCCAGCGCCAGCTTGACGCCGATGTGCACCAGGAGGAACGCGATCGAGGCCACGGCGGTCACCCGGTGGATGCCCTGCGCGATGATCCGCTGGCGGGTGTTGAGGATCATCCGGTCCTGGGCGACGAGACCCCAGATCACCGAGCAGGTGAGACAGACGAGCGACAGGACGCCGGCGCCGAAGTTGAGGAACTCCTGGAGCCAGGTGCCGCCGAGCAGGACGACCAGGGGTATGAGCAGCAGAACAGCAGCGGTCGCCACCCCGTAGGCCGACCGGCCCGTCCTGGGGAGCGAACTGTTACTACGACGAGGGTTCATGGGGGCAACTCCGAGCGGTTCGGGAAGGCGGTCCCGGTGCCGCACTCTAAGTGGCTCCATACCGGGGGGTACGGCGTTTGAGTTATTGCGTTGTTATCTACGGGCTGTGCGGTGCTTGCGATGTCCCTTAGCGACTGTTACGCCAGGTAACAATTGAACCTTGTTCAGCTTTTCGAGGTCTTCACAACCCTCAGGTACGGAACGGGGGGCGTCGTTGTTCATGCGCGCCCCGTATGCGCGCCCGCGCGTGCGCGCCCCCGCCGGAAGCCCGTCGCGACGCGCTCGGGCGCTGCGGTACCCTGACGCCATGCGTGCCGTACGCCTTCTGCTTAGCGGGCCGCGCTGATCAGTCCCGACCACCGGGCGAATCGGATGGTCGGAATCGGCGCGGCGTCCCCTCCTGTGCGAGGGGATTTTTCGTTTCCAGAGAACCGCAGCCGCTGGCAGAGACGATCGATGGAGCTTTGAGGATCATGAGCGAGACGAACCCCGCTGCCACCGCCGAGGTGGCCGCGCCGCACCGCTACACGGCCGCCATGGCGGCCGACATCGAGGCACGCTGGCAGGACTTCTGGGACGCCGAGGGCACCTACGCGGCGCCGAACCCCGAGGGTGACCTGGGAGGCGACCCCGAGCTGGTCGCCAAGCCCAAGAAGTTCATCATGGACATGTTCCCGTACCCCTCCGGCGCGGGCCTGCACGTCGGTCACCCCCTGGGCTACATCGCCACCGACGTCTTCGCGCGCTTCCAGCGCATGACCGGCCACAACGTCCTGCACACCCTGGGCTTCGACGCCTTCGGCCTGCCCGCCGAACAGTACGCCGTGCAGACCGGCACGCACCCGCGTGTGTCCACCGAGGCCAACATCGAGAACATGAAGGCCCAGCTGCGCCGGCTGGGCCTGGGCCACGACAAGCGCCGGTCGTTCGCCACGATCGACCCGGACTACTACAAGTGGACCCAGTGGATCTTCCTGCAGATCTTCAACTCCTGGTACGACGACGAGGCGAACAAGGCCCGCCCGATCTCCGAGCTGGTCGCCGCCTTCGAGTCCGGTGAGCGTGCCGTACCGGGGCACACGCGCGCGTGGAGCGAGCTGAGCGCCGCCGAGCGCGCCGACGTACTGGGCGGGTTCCGGCTGGCGTACGCCTCCGACGCGCCGGTCAACTGGTGCCCCGGCCTGGGCACCGTCCTGGCCAACGAGGAGGTCACCGCCGACGGCCGCTCCGAGCGCGGCAACTTCCCGGTCTTCAAGGCCAAGCTGCGGCAGTGGAACATGCGGATCACCGCGTACGCCGACCGGCTGCTGGACGATCTGACCGAGCTGGACTGGCCCGAGGCCATCAAGCTGCAGCAGCGCAACTGGATCGGCCGCTCCGAGGGCGCCCGCGTCGACTTCCCCGTGGACGGCGAGCGCATCACGGTCTTCACCACGCGCCCGGACACCCTGTTCGGCGCCTCCTACATGGTGCTGGCGCCCGAGCATCCGCTGGTCGAGAAGTTCACCCCGGACGCCTGGCCCGAGGGTACGCACGACGTGTGGACCGGCGGCCACGCGACCCCGGCCGAGGCCGTCGCCGCGTACCGCGCCCAGGCCGCCTCCAAGTCGGACGTCGAGCGCCAGGCCGAGGCCAAGGACAAGACCGGCGTCTTCATCGGCTCGTACGCGACCAACCCGGTCAACGGCGAGAAGGTCCCCGTCTTCATCGCCGACTACGTCCTGATGGGCTACGGCACCGGCGCGATCATGGCCGTACCCTGCGGCGACCAGCGTGACTTCGAGTTCGCGCGCGCCTTCGAGCTGCCGATCCCCTGCATCGTCGAGCCGACCGACGGACGGGGTACGGACACCTCGACGTGGGAGGACGCCTTCTCGTCGTATGACGCGAAGATCATCAACTCCACTGGTGAGGGGGTGTCCCTGGACGGCCTGGGCGTCGCCGAGGCCAAGGCGCGCATCACCGAGTGGATGGAGTCCAGGGGCATCGGCGAGGGCACGGTCAACTTCCGGCTGCGCGACTGGCTGTTCAGCCGTCAGCGCTACTGGGGCGAGCCCTTCCCGATCGTCTACGACGAGGACGGCATCGCTCACTCCCTGCCCGAGTCGATGCTGCCGCTGGAGCTGCCCGAGGTCGAGGACTACTCGCCGCGCACGTTCGACCCGGACGACGCCGACACCCAGCCCGAGACGCCGCTGTCGCGCAACGAGGAGTGGGTCAACGTCACGCTGGACCTGGGCGACGGCCCGAAGCGGTACCGGCGTGAGACCAACACCATGCCCAACTGGGCTGGTTCCTGCTGGTACGAGCTGCGTTACCTGGACCCGCACAACAGCGAGCAGCTGGTCGACCCGGAGATCGAGCAGTACTGGATGGGTCCGCGCGAGGGCCAGCCGCACGGCGGCGTCGACCTGTACGTCGGCGGCGCCGAGCACGCCGTACTGCACCTGCTGTACGCGCGCTTCTGGTCCAAGGTGCTGTTCGACCTGGGGCACGTCTCCTCGGCGGAGCCGTTCCACAAGCTGTTCAACCAGGGCATGATCCAGGCCTACGTCTACCGCGACAGCCGTGGCATCGCGGTGCCGGCCGCCGAGGTGGAGGAGCGCGACGGCGCGTACTACTACCAGGGCGAGAAGGTCTCCCGGCTGCTGGGCAAGATGGGCAAGTCCCTGAAGAACGCGGTGACTCCGGACGAGATCGCCGCCGAGTACGGTGCCGACACGCTGCGACTGTACGAGATGGCGATGGGCCCGCTGGACGTCTCCCGGCCGTGGGACACGCGCGCGGTGGTCGGCCAGTTCCGGCTGCTGCAGCGGCTGTGGCGCAACGTGGTCGACGAGACGACCGGTGATGTGACGGTGGTGGACGCCGAGCCCGACGAGGACACGCTGCGGGCCCTGCACAAGGCGATCGACGGGGTGCGCGGGGACCTGGAGGGCATGCGGTTCAACACCGCGATCGCCAAGGTCACCGAGCTGAACAACCACCTGACCAAGGTGGGCGGTGCCGTGCCGCACTCGGTCGCCGAGGCGCTGGTGCTGATGGTCGCCCCGCTGGCCCCGCACATCGCCGAGGAGCTGTGGCGCAAGCTGGGCCACGACGACTCGGTGGTGCACCAGGACTTCCCGGTCGCAGACCCTGCGTACGTCGTGGACGAGACCGTGACCTGTGTCGTGCAGATCAAGGGCAAGGTCAAGGCCCGCCTGGAGGTCTCGCCGGCCATCTCCGAGGAGGAGCTGGAGAAGGTCGCGCTGTCCGACGAGAAGGTCGTGGCGGCACTGGACGGCGCGGGGATCCGGAAGGTGATCGTGCGGGCGCCGAAGCTGGTGAACATCGTTCCGGCGTAGGTCTTCGGCGTAGGTCATCGAGATACGCCTTCGGCGTAGGTCATCAAGGCCCGCCTCCGGCGATCGGGCCGGGTCGGGGCTGCCGTGAGTGCGGTGCGCCGGTCGGGGGCCAGGACCTCGGCGCTCGGCTCGGCGTGATCTTCGCTCGGGGTGATCCCCTACGGGCAGGTTCGGGGTTCTGTTGGAACTCCGGACCTGCCCGCTGCGTTTACCGTTGAAGAGTGACGCGGCGTGTGTCGCGACCGGCCGGAGGAGGAGTTCGTGGAAGCAGCGATCGCAGTCGTGGCCCTGCTCTTCGTGCTCTTCGTCGTGCTCGGGGCCTACGCCACGGTGAAGGTGGTCGGCGCCGCCAAACGCCGCGTGGACGACACCATCACCCACGCCCGGCGCACGGTCGAGGACCACACCCTGCGGGCCAAGTCCTTCGCCCAGCCGGGTCCCGCCGGGGAACTCGCCCAGCTACGGCTGAAGCTGCGCACCTCCATGCGGGCCACCCAGGACGCCCTCCACGCGGGCGTGGCCGAGGACGAGTCCCTCAAGGAGTCCCTCGGTCTCTTCCAGCGCCTCAGCGCGCACGGGCACGAACTGGACGCCGAACTGCGGCGCCTGGAGTCCGAGCCGGACCGCGCGACGCTCGCCGAGCGGCTGCCCGACCTGCGCGAGCGCACCGAGCGCATCGTGCACGCCGCGGACTCACTGCGCTGGGCGGCCCGCGACCGGGCCCGCCGCTTCGCCGACGACGACCTGGACACCCTCAGCGCGCAGATCGACGTGGAGGCCGGCGCCCTGCGGCACTGGCAGACGGAGGAGTCCTCGTCGTCCTCGGCCTCGTCCGCGACGCCACCGTCCCCGTGGCCGGATGCCCCCGCCGCCCAGGCCGACCCGACGACCGAGCAGACCTGGCCGGACACCCCACAGACGCAGCGGGCCGAGGAGCCCACGCGGCCCGCCATCACTCCGCCCGGCCCTCGCCCGACATACCCCTGGCAGAAGAAGACCCGCCCCGAGAGCACCACTTGAGCCCGGGTGAGCAGCAGTTGATCCGGTCAAGGCACTCCCGGGTGAGCGGGGTCGGGCTGCCGCCCGGGCGCTACGCCAGGTAACCTCCAGCTCATGTCCCGCCATGTCGCGATCGTCACCGATTCAACGGCCTACCTGCCGCCGCGGACGATGGAGCGCCACGGCATCACCTCAGTGCCCCTGACCGTGGTCGTCGGTGGTCAGGCGCTGGACGAGGGCACCGAGATCTCGACCCGTTCCCTCGCGCAGGCGTTGCAGAAGCGACGCCCCGTCACCACCTCGCGCCCCAGCCCCCAGGTCTTCGCGGAGCACTACCGCAGGGTCGCCGAGTCCGGCGCCACCGGCATCGTCTCCCTGCACCTGTCCGCCGAACTCTCCGGCACCTACGACGCGGCGGTCCTCGCGGCGCGCGAGGCGCCGGTGCCGGTGCGGGTGGTGGACACCGGGATGGTCGCCATGGCGCTCGGCTTCTGCGCGCTCGCCGCGGCCGAGGCGGCGGAGACGGGCGGCACGGTGGACGAGGCTGTCACGGCCGCGGAGAAGCGGGCCGGGGCGACCGCCGCCTACTTCTACGTCGACACCCTCGACTATCTGCGCCGCGGCGGCCGCATCGGAGCCGCGCAGGCCCTCCTGGGCTCGGCGCTCGCGGTGAAGCCGCTGCTACAGCTGGAGGACGGTCGAATCGGCCCTCTGGAGAAGGTACGGACGGCTTCCAAGGCGATCGCCCGCCTGGAGGAGATCGCGGCCGACCGAGCGGGCAGCGCGCAGGTCGACATCGCCGTGCACCATCTCGCGGCTCCCGACCGGGCGTCGGCACTGGCGGACCGCCTGCGGGCACGGGTGCCGGGGCTGGCCGACCTGCATGTGAGCGAGGTCGGGGCGGTGATCGGGGCGCATACCGGGCCTGGGTTGTTGGGGGTTGTGGTTTCGCCTCGGTGACGGGGTCTCAGGGACAGGTTTCGCAGGGCCCGCCACTCAGGGACGGGTCCTCAGGAGACCGGTCCGCAACGGGAAGTCACTCGTGTGGGTAGCGGAGTTATCCACAACTGGGCGGTAATCCCCGGGAATTGAGCAAGATCATCGCGGGTGTGCCGAGGTGTCCGATCCTCGTCGCATGGCACTTCGATCACGCACACGCACCACGACGGCAACCAGCGGCCCGGGCCGCGGCCCCCACTCCGACGGCCGCGCCCGCCATCGACGACACATGCATGTCCGGGGGCGGGCAAGGCAGCACCATGCGTCGGCGGAGGAGTTGCGGCGCAGGGCGGAGGTGATTTTCGCCGAACAGGCCGAGGAGTGGCGGGAGTCGGGAGCGGGGCCGCCACCGGGCGGGGAGGGGGATGCCCCGGGGGCTGGGGTGAGGGCGGAGCCTGCTCGGCGTGTGCGCGTCGGGGAGGAGGCTGCCGGCTCTGCAGTGGCCGGGGAATCGGGGGAGGACCTCGGCGGAGCGCGGCGCACTCGGGCGGCGGCGGGCGTGGACGATCGGTTCGCCGACTGGTCCGAGGGCCCGGACATGCGGGATGCGGACGTGGGCGCTGGCGCTGGTGCTGGGGGCGGGGCCGGGGGCGCGGGTGCTGGGGCTTGGCGGGCCCGGGCAGGGTCGGCCTTGCGGGAGCGGATGCCGGTGTGGTTGCAGGCCAGGTGTGGGCTGGAGCGGCGGAGCGTGGTCGCGCTCACCGTGGTGCTCGTCCTCGCCGCCGGGTTCGCCGTGCAGCACTTCTGGGCCGGCCGGGCACAGTCCGTGCGGGCACCCGAGGTGGTGCGGGCGGCGGCCGTGGACGGCGGAGAGCAGCAAGGCGGGGAGACCGGGTCGGGGACGTCGGCGGCCGGTGCGCCAGGTGCGCCTGATGCCGCGGGCACGGCCGCGCCCGAGATCGTGGTGGACGTCAGCGGCAAGGTGCGCGAGCCCGGCATCCACCGCCTGCCCGCGGGCTCGCGGGTCGCCGACGCTCTGCGCGCGGCCGGTGGGGTGCGTCCGGGAACGAAGACCGACAGCCTCAACCGGGCCCGCTTCCTGGTGGACGGAGAGCAGGTGATCGTCGGAGGTCCGCTCGCCGTGCCCGGGACCGCTCCCGGTACGGGCACAGGCGCCTCGGTGGGCGGGGCGGCACCCACCGCACCGGTCTCCCTCAACACGGCCACCGTGGACCAGCTCGACACCCTCCCGGGCGTCGGCCCGGTGCTGGCCCAGCACATCCTCGACTACCGCGCCCAGCACGGCGGCTTCCGCTCGGTGGACGAGCTGCGCGAGGTCAACGGCATCGGCGACCGCCGATTCGCCGATCTACGGAATCTCGTACGGCCATGAGGCGCGACGTCCACACATCCGACCGCGCACCCGGCCTCGCGCCCTCCCGCGCCGCCGTTCACGCCGCGTCCGGGAGCCGGCTGGGCGCTTCCCACCCTCGGCAGGAAGGACCGACGGATCTCCGACTCGTTCCACCGGCGCTCGCCGCCTGGGCGACGGCGGCACTGATGCTCGACGCCCCACCGGTGTGGGCGGGCGGGGTGGCGGTCGTGGGCCTGGTCGCGGCAGGGGTGCTGCTGGTGCGGCGAGGCGGGGGCAGTGACGGTGAGGCCCGCGGTGGTGAGGTCGGTGGTGGCAGGACCGGTGACGGTGGGACCGGCGGTGGTGGGACCGGCGGTGGTGGGCCCGGCGGTGGTGGGCCCGGTGGTGGCCATCCGGCCGAGCTCAGGCGTCCGGCCGTCCTCCGGCGTCCGACCGCGCCAGGGCACCCAGCCGATCTCGGGCGTACGGCCAA
Organism: Streptomyces sp. V4I8; assembly: GCF_041261225.1. Taxonomy (GTDB): domain Bacteria; phylum Actinomycetota; class Actinomycetes; order Streptomycetales; family Streptomycetaceae; genus Streptomyces. The sequence goes on along the minus strand of NZ_JBGCCN010000001.1, from coordinate 3,625,825 downwards.
GCCCAGGATTCCGACGGGGCCCGAGCTGGATCGCCCGCCGGTGCAGCTCACCCGGCCGGGAAGTCAGCGCCCTGCGCCTGTGCGCATCATCCGTCCGCGAAGTCAGCGCCCTGCCCCCGTGCGCATCACCTGGCCGCGCGTCTCCGTCGGCGCGGTGCTGCTCTGCGTCGCCGCGGCCGCCGTCTCCGCGGGGCTGCACGGGGCCGATGTGCGGCGTGGGCCGGTGCCCGCGCTGGCGCGGGAGTACGCCACCGTGACCGCCGAGGTCGAGCTCACCTCCGATCCCCGGCTCACGCGGCCCCGGGTGAAGGGAGATCACATGGCGCGGACCTCCGTGCTGATCAACGCGGATGTGCGACGCGTGGAGGAGACGGATGGCGCGGCGATCGTGACGCGGGCGCCGGTGCTGATGATCATCGACGGGGGATGGGGGTCTTCTCGGGACGTCGACGAGGGGCCGAGGCGGTCCGGGACGGCCCATGGCATGCCCAGGGCCGCCGAGGACCGGCCCTCGCCCTGGCTCGGGCTCCTGCCCTCCACGCGCTTGCGGGTGACCGCGGGGCTCGCGCCCGCGATGGCGGACGGGGACCGGGTCGCGGCCGTGCTGCGAGTGCGGGACCCGGCGGTGCCGGAGGTCGTGGGGGAGCCGTCGGCGGCGCAGCGGCTGGCGGGGCGGCTGCGGGCCGGGCTGCGGGAGGCGACCGACGGATTGCCCTCGGACGCACGGGCGTTGCTGCCGGGGCTGGTCGTGGGTGACACCTCGCGGATCACCCCGGAGCTGGACGAGGCCTTCAAGGAGACCGACCTGGCGCACACGCTCGCCGTCTCCGGCAGCAATCTCACGATCATCCTCGCCCTGCTCATCGGCCCGCCCGGTATGGCCCAGCTGGCCGAGCGCCGCGGCCTCGCGCCCCGCCTCGGTATCTCCCTGCGGACGACCGCGCTGCTCGGCGGAGCGTTCACCCTCGGGTTCGTCGTGGTGTGCCGGCCGGACCCGAGCGTGCTGCGGGCCGCGGCCTGCGGGGCCGTCGTGCTGCTCGCCCTGGCGACCGGACGCCGCAGATCGCTGATCCCGGCGCTGGCGACGGCCGTACTGCTGCTGGTGCTGTACGACCCGTGGCTGGCGCGCAGTTACGGCTTCCTGCTCTCCGTCCTGGCCACGGGCGCCCTGCTCACCCTCGCGCCCCGGTGGAGCGCGGCGCTGCAACGGCGCGGGGTGCCGCCGCGGTTGGCCGAGGCACTGGCGGCCGCGGCTGCGGCACAGGCCTTGTGCGCACCGATCGTGGCGGTGCTGTCGGCCCGGGTGAGCCTGGTGGCGGTGCCGTGCAATCTGCTCGCGGAGCTCGCGATCGCGCCGGCCACGGTGCTGGGCTTCGCGGCGTTGGCGACAGCACCGCCGGCCATGCCGTTGGCCAAGGCGCTGGCCTGGTGCGCGAGTTGGCCGACCGGGTGGATCGCGGACGTCGCCCGGACCGGCGCCGCACTGCCCGGGGCGGGCGTGGACTGGCCCGGCAACTGGACCGGGGCGGCGCTGCTCGCCCTCGCCACGGTGCTGATTCTGGCGGTCGGCCGGCGGGTACTGCGGCACCCCTGGTGGTGCGCCCTCTGCGGGGTGCTGCTCCTGCTCGTGGTGGTGCAGCCGCCGCCGCTGACCAGGGTGGTCACGGGCTGGCCGCTGCCCGGGTGGCGGTTCGCGGTGTGTGATGTGGGGCAGGGCGACGCGACGGTGCTCGCGGCGGGCGAGGGGACGGGCGTGGTCGTGGACGCCGGCCCGGATCCGACGTTGGTCGACCGGTGCCTGCGCAAGCTCGGCATCACCAGGATCCCGCTCGTCGTCCTGACCCACTTCCACGCCGACCATGTGGCGGGCCTGCCAGGGGTCCTGCGTGGGCGGGCGGTGGGGGCGATCGAGACGACCGGGCACGAAGAGCCCGTGGAGCAGGTGGAGTTCGTCCGCAGGGAAGCGGCCGCCCGGCGCATTCCCGTGACCCGGGCCGCCGCCGGGGAGGAGCGGCGTACCGGGGCACTGAGCTGGCAGGTCGTCTGGCCGCCGGCCCACCCCGCGGTGGCTCCGGACGGGCCGAACGACTCCAGTGTCACCCTGCTCGTTCGGTCGGCCGGGCTGCGGCTCCTGCTGCTCGGGGATCTCGAACCCCCGGCCCAGCGGGCGCTGTTGAGATCGCCGGCGGGGGCGCTGCTGGGCGGTGTGGATGTGCTCAAGGTCGCCCATCATGGCTCGGCGTACCAGGATCCGGAGCTCATACGGCGGGCGGCGCCGCGGCTGGCGTTGATCAGTTGCGGTGCGGACAACATGTACGGGCACCCGGCTCCCGGCACCGTCGCGGCGCTGCGGGCGCAAGGTGCGGTGGTGCTGCGGACGGACGAGGACGGGGCGCTGGCGGTCGCGGGCAGGGGCGCGGAGCTGCGGGTGGCGGGAGACTGAGGGCATGGATTCCGTTGAGGTTGATGCCTATCTCCGACGGCTGGGAGTCGAGCACCCGGCGTGGCCCACCGTGGACGTGCTGCGCGAGCTGCATCTGCGCCATCTGCAGACCGTGCCCTTCGAGAACCTGTCGGTCCACCGCGGCGAGGAGATCGTCCTGGAGGAGAAGCGGCTGCTGGACAAGGTGGTGGGGGCGAGACGGGGCGGGTTCTGTTACGAACTGAACGGGGCGTTCGGGGCGTTGCTCGGCGCGCTGGGCTTCGATGTGACGCTGCTCGCGGCCCGCGTCCACGCGAAGGAGGGGAAGCTCGGGATTCCCTACGACCACATGGCGTTGAAGGTGCGGACCGTGGACGGTGGCACATGGCTGGCGGACGTCGGCTTCGGGGCGCACAGTCACCATCCGCTGGCGTTCGAGGCGCGGGGAGAGCAGGAGGATCCGGCGGGCGTGTTCCGGATCGTCGAGGCCGGGCCGGACGAGGCCGGGGCACGCGGCGGGCACGAGGCGGCGGAGGCGGTGGACCTGGACGTCGTCATGGACGGCAGACCGGAGTACCGGCTGGAGCGGCGGCCGCGGGTGCTCGGTGACTTCGTGGCCGGCGCGTGGTGGCACAGCACCTCGCCGGCCTCGCACTTCACGCAGTCGCTGGTGTGTTCGCGGGTGACGGAGGAAGGAGGACGGATCACGCTCAGCGGCCGCACGTTCAAGGCGACGGCGGCCGACGGGACGCGGGAGGAGCGGGAGCTGGGGACGGACGAGGAGGTGCTGGGGGTGTACCGGGAGCGGTTCGGGATCGAGCTGGACCGGGTGCCGACGGTTCGGAAGCCCTACCGGGACGGCTGATCCGGCACGGGGCTCGTGCCTGGGGCCGACCGAGTCCGCGGACCCGGCGCATAGGCGTCTCTCGGCGGTGCCCCAGAATTGCTCCGTGAGCGATGTGAGACATGTGCTGGTGCTGCCCGATCGCGACGCGGCGGAGGACGTCGCGGGGGCGCTCGGGGAGCGGTTCGGGATCGATGAGGAGCCGCGGCTGGTGCGGGATGCGCTGGCCGGGGAGGACGACGCCGAGGACGCGCAGTGGCTGGTGCTGGTGGGGGACGAGGAGGGGCGGCTCGATCCGGGCGAGCTGGATGAGTTCGCGGGGGAGTGGGACGGCTGGCGAGAGGAGCCGTAGCCTGCACGAGGCCCCGGCGCCCCGCCCTTCGCCCCGCGGCTCGGCGCCTGGCCTTTCACCCCGCGGCTTCCGCCCCCGCTCCGAGGCCCCCGCCCCACGCCCGCGCGACCCCCGCCCGGCCCTTGCCCCGTCCTGTCCCCGCCCGCGAGCCCCTCAGCTGGCGTCCCGCCCCGCCCTGCCCCCGTTCCGGAGCCTCTCATCTGGCGTCCCGCCCCGTCCTGCCCCCGTTCCGGAGCCTCTCATCTGGCGTCCCGCCCCGTCCTGCCCCCGTTCCGGAGCCTCTCAGCTGGCGTCCCGCCCCGTCCTGCCCCCGTTCCGGAGCCTCTCAGCTGGCGTCCCGCCCCGTCCTGCCCCCGTTCCGGAGCCTCTCAGCTGGCGTCCCGCCCCGTCCTGCCCCCGTTCCGGAGCCCCTCATCCGGCGCCCGTCCCCCAACGCCCCCGTCCCCCAACCTCCCCCGTCCCCCCACCTCCCCATCCGCATCCACTGTCAGTGCCTCATGCCATCCTTGTCGCGATGGCCAGGAAGAGTGCGAATGATGATCCCCTCGCCCCTGTGACCCTTGCTGTGGGTCAGGAGGAGCTGCTGCTGGACCGTGCTGTGCGGGAGGTGGTGGTGGCCGCGCGGGCCGCTGATGCTGATACGGATGTGCGGGATCTGGCCCCGGAGCAGTTGCAGCCCGGCACGCTGGCCGAGTTGACGAGTCCCTCGCTGTTCGCGGAGCGCAAGGTCGTGGTCGTGCGCAATGCGCAGGATCTGTCGGCCGACACGATCAAGGACGTGACGGCGTATCTGGGGGCGCCGGCCGAGGAGATCACGCTCGTGCTGGTGCATGCCGGTGGGGTCAAGGGCAAGAAGCTGCTCGACGTGGCGCGCAAGGCCGGGGCTCGGGAGGTGGCGTGCCCGAAGATGACCAAGCCGGCGGACCGGCTGGCGTTCGTGCGGAGCGAGTTCCGGGCGACCGGGCGGTCCGCGACGCCGGAGGCCTGTCAGGCGCTGGTCGACGCCATCGGGAGCGATCTGCGGGAGCTGGCGTCCGCGGTGAGCCAGTTGGTCGCCGATGTCGAGGGGACCATCGACGAGGCCGTCGTCGGGCGGTACTACACCGGCCGCGCCGAGGCGTCGAGCTTCACCGTCGCCGACAGGGCGGTCGAGGGGCGGGCCGCGGAGGCGCTGGAGGCGTTGCGGTGGTCGTTGGCGACGGGCGTGGCGCCCGTGCTGATCACCAGTGCGCTCGCCCAGGGCGTCCGGGCCATCGGCAAGCTGTCCTCCGCGCGCGGCGGACGCCCCGCCGACCTCGCGCGCGAGCTGGGCATGCCGCCCTGGAAGATCGACCGCGTCCGGCAGCAGATGCGTGGGTGGACGCCCGACGGAGTGGCGGTGGCGTTGCGGGCGGTCGCCGAGGCCGATGCCGGTGTGAAGGGCGGGGGGGACGACCCCGAGTACGCCCTGGAGAAGGCTGTCGTCACCATCGCGCGAGCGGCGCGGTCGCGGGGGCGCGCGTAGCGCGTCGGCTCCGTGATCGAGTCGACGGGGCGGCGGTGACGAGGAGAATCGGTGTGTCGGCCGTAACGCCGAAGCGACCGAGAGGTGGCGATGGTCATGACGGAACACCCGCACGCATCGCTCGTCCGCAAGACCTATGACGCCTTCACGAGCGGTGACCTGGACACCCTGCGCGGGCTGCTGGCGGGGGACTGCACCTACCACTTCCCCGGCAGCCATTCGCTGTCCGGCGACTACAAGGGGCAGGACCCGATCCTCGACGTGTTCCGACGGATCTTCCAGGAGACGGACGGGACGCTGACCGTGGAGTTGCGGCACGTCCTCGTCGATGGCCGGGGCCACGTGATGTCCCTGCACCACTCCACGGCCGAGCGCGGAGGCAAGCGCGTCGACCTGGACGGAGGCATCGTCTTCAGGATCGTCGGGGACAGGATCACCGACCTCGACGAGTGCTTCGACGACCTCGACAAACTCAACGACTTCTGGTCGTGATCCACTGGCCCGCCCCCGCTGTGATCCACTGGCCCGCTCCCCCGCTGTGACCCAGTGGCCCGCCCCCCGCTGTGATCCAGTGGCCTGTCCCCCGCCACGGAGGACAATCAGGTGTATCAGCCGTAACGCACCCATGCGATGGAGAGGTGGCGGTGGCCATGGCTGAACACCCGCACGCACAGCTCGTCCGCAAGGGCTACGAGGCCTTTACCCGGGGTGACATGGACACCCTGCGCACCGTGCTCGCCGGAGACTGCACGCACCACGTACCCGGCACCCACCCGCTCTCGGGCGACTTCAAGGGGCAGGACGCGTGTATCGACATGTACGGCCGCCTCTTCAGCGAGACGGACGGGACGTTCCGCGTCGAACTGCGCAACATCCTCGTGGACGGCCGAGGCCATGCCGTGTCCGTGCACGGCTTCACCGCCGAGCGCCAGGGCAGGCGCATAGACGAGAACGGAGCCCTGGTCTTCCGGATCGTCGGAGACAAGGTCACCGACATCGACGAGTGCGTCGAGGACATCGAGAAGGGCAACGAGTTCTGGTCCTGAACCCACCAGTCCGCACCCGTCCATGCCGAAGCCCTCGCGCCCCGTCCATGCCGAAGCCCTCGCACCCTGTCCATGCCGAAGGCCCCGCGCCCCGTCCATGCCGAAGGCCCCGCCGCCCGCCCTGGGAAGGGCGAGGCGCCGGGGCCTTCGGGTTCAAGCTGCTGAGCCCGTACCCGCGTGGCGAACGCAGGCCGCGTACAGGCTCGGGGTGCCGGTCGGGAGCGGATGAGAGAGGGCCCGCTCTGGGTCCTTCCGGCGGTCAGATCACAGAAGAGGTTCAGCCCTTGAGGGACGCGACCTTCGAAGCCAGCGCCGACTTCTTGTTGGCGGCCTGGTTCTTGTGGATGACGCCCTTGGAGACGGCCTTGTCGAGCGCACGCGCAGCAGCGCGCTGGTACTCGGTGGCCTTCTCGGCGTCACCCGCGGCAGCGGCCTCACGGGCCTTGCGGATCGCGGTCTTCAGGGAGGACTTGACGGCCTTGTTGCGCAGCCGAGCCTTCTCGTTGGTCTTGATCCGCTTGATCTGGGACTTGATGTTCGCCACGAATGAGCCTTTTCAGGTTCTGGTACGGGGCCGCACGGGACCCGCACCGGTGATTTTCTGGAGAGTGCCTCGCGCTGAGAGGGCATGAGACACAGCCACCCAGGCTACCAGTGGCCCCGCGGACGGCCCAAAACGGTCCCCGGTCGCCGCCCGTGGGACCATGGAACCTACGTATCGATCCGACCCGAGGCATAAGGCGCCTCAAGAGACAGGACCCTGCGTGCCCGCGACCCCTAACAATGTGCCCGAGCCGAGCCGTACCGACCCGGCTCTGATCCGCAATTTCTGCATCATCGCGCACATCGACCACGGCAAGTCCACGCTCGCCGACCGGATGCTCCAGCTGACCGGTGTGGTCGAGCAGCGGCAGATGCGTGCTCAGTACCTCGACCGGATGGACATCGAGCGCGAGCGCGGCATCACGATCAAGTCCCAGGCGGTGCGGCTGCCGTGGGCTCCCACCCACGAACCCGGCAACACGCACATCCTCAACATGATCGACACCCCGGGGCACGTCGACTTCACCTACGAGGTCTCGCGGTCGCTCGCCGCCTGCGAGGGGACCATCCTCCTCGTCGACGCCGCCCAGGGCATCGAGGCCCAGACCCTCGCCAACCTCTACCTGGCGATGGAGAACGACCTCACGATCATCCCCGTACTGAACAAGATCGACCTGCCGGCCGCGCAGCCCGAGAAGTTCGCCGAGGAGCTCGCCAACCTGGTCGGGTGCGACCCGAGCGACGTGCTGCGGGTGTCCGCCAAGACCGGCGTCGGCGTCGACGCGCTGCTCGACAAGGTGGTCAAGGAGGTCCCGGCGCCCGTCGGCGTCAAGGACGCCCCGGCCCGCGCGATGATCTTCGACTCGGTCTATGACTCCTATCGCGGTGTCGTGACGTACGTCCGTGTCATCGACGGCCAGCTCAACAAGCGCGAGCGCATCAAGATGATGTCGACGGGCGCCACGCACGAGCTGCTGGAGATCGGCACGAACTCGCCCGAGATGCTGGGCGCCGACGGCCTCGGCGTCGGTGAGGTGGGTTACCTCATCACCGGTGTGAAGGACGTCCGCCAGTCCAAGGTCGGTGACACCGTCACCAGCCAGCAGAAGGGGGCGACTGAGGCCCTCGGCGGGTACAAGGACCCGAAGCCCATGGTCTTCTCCGGGCTCTATCCGCTGGACGGCTCCGACTATCCCGAGCTGCGCGAGGCCCTCGACAAGCTCCAGCTCAACGACGCCGCGCTCGTCTACGAGCCCGAGACCTCCGCCGCCCTCGGCTTCGGCTTCCGCGTCGGCTTCCTGGGGCTCCTGCACCTCGACGTGATCCGTGAGCGGCTGGAGCGCGAGTTCGGCCTCGACCTCATCGCCACCGCGCCCAACGTGGTCTACCGGGTGGTCATGGAGGACGGCACCGAGCACACCGTCACCAACCCGAGCGAGTTCCCCGAGGGCAAGATCAACGAGGTGTACGAGCCCGTCGTACGCGCCACGATCCTCGCCCCGACCGAGTTCATCGGCTCGATCATGGAGCTGTGCCAGACCCGGCGCGGCACCCTGCTCGGCATGGACTACCTGTCCGAGGACCGGGTCGAGATCCGCTACACCCTGCCGCTCGCGGAGATCGTCTTCGACTTCTTCGACCAGCTGAAGTCGAAGACGCGTGGTTACGCGTCGCTGGACTACGAGCCCACGGGCGAGCAGACCTCCAGCCTGGTCAAGGTCGACATCCTGCTGCACGGCGACAAGGTGGACGCCTTCTCCGCGATCACGCACAAGGACGCGGCCTACGCCTACGGGGTGCGGCTCGTCGCCAAGCTGCGCGAGCTGATCCCGCGGCAGGCCTTCGAGGTGCCGATCCAGGCCGCCATCGGCTCCCGGGTCATCGCCCGCGAGACCATCCGCGCCATCCGCAAGGACGTCCTCGCCAAGTGCTACGGCGGCGACATCTCCCGTAAGCGCAAGCTGCTGGAGAAGCAGAAGGAAGGCAAGAAGCGGATGAAGATGGTGGGTTCCGTGGAGGTTCCGCAGGAGGCCTTCATCGCCGTACTGAGCAGTGATGACAGCGCGGGGTCGGGCAAGGGCAAGAAGTAACCGCTGGTAACAGGCGGTGACCCGGCAAACCGGTGCAACAGGGGCTCGTCGTGCGCAAGCGCGGCGGGCCTCTGCGGGTACAGGGGGTAGTTCTCTGGTTGAAGTGACAGGCCGCGAACCCTTACGCGTCGGCCGGTCGACCTTTACTCTGATCCCTGCTCGATAGTTACTCGCGAGTTAAACAACGGCACGCGAGTGAAGACCGCCGTAATGAGCCGGCCGTACCAGCCGGCTGTTGAGCCAGCCGCACAGTCGCGGGCCCCCGGAGGATGTCGTGAGCGACGCACAGACACTGATCGAGAACCGTCCGCCGAGCGTGGCGACCCTCTTCCTGGAGCGTGTGGCGGCCACACCGGACGCCGAGGCATATCGCCATCCAGTGGCACCGGCCTCGGGCGAGGGCCCGGACGAGTGGAAGTCGCTGAGCTGGGCCCAGGCCGCCGAGCGGGTCTACGCCATCGCGGCCGGGCTCATCGAGCTGGGCGTCGAGCCCGAGCAGCGGGTGGCCCTCGCCTCCTCCACCCGGATCGAGTGGATACTGGCCGACCTGGGCATCATGTGCGCCGGCGCGGCGACGACCACCGTCTATCCGCAGACCAACGCCGAAGAATCGGCCTTCATCCTCTCCGACTCCGAGAGCCGGGTCCTCATCGCCGAGGACGCGTCCCAGCTGGCCAAGGCGCAGGAGAAGCGCGCCGAGCTGCCGAACCTGACGCATGTCGTCGTCATCGACCCGGCCGGCGTCGAGACCGCCGACTGGATCCTCACCCTGGACGAGCTGGAGAAGCGCGGCGCGGCCCGGCTGGAGAAGGACCCCGAGCTGATCGAGCAGCGGGTCGGCGCGATCACCAAGGACCAGCTGGCCACCCTGATCTACACCTCCGGCACCACCGGCCGCCCCAAGGGCGTGCGGCTGCCGCACGACAACTGGTCGTACATGGCGAAGGCGATCGCCGCGACGGGCCTGGTCGGCCCGGAGGACGTGCAGTACCTGTGGCTGCCGCTCGCGCACGTCTTCGGCAAGGTGCTCACCTCCGGCCAGATCGAGGTCGGGCACGTCACCGCAGTGGACGGCCGGGTCGACAAGATCATCGAGAATCTGCCGGTCGTGCAGCCGACGTACATGGCGGCCGTTCCGCGCATCTTCGAGAAGGTCTACAACGGGGTCGCCGCCAAGGCCCGCGCGGGCGGCGGCGCCAAGTACAAGATCTTCCAGTGGGCCGCAGAGGTCTCCCGCGAGTACGCCAAGGTCACCCAGGACAACTTCCGGCGCACCGGCACCCACTCCGCGCCCTTCGGCCTCGCCGCCAAGCACAAGGTCGCCGACACGCTCGTGTACGCCAAGATCCGCGAGGCCTTCGGCGGCAACCTGCGCGCGTGTGTGTCGGGCAGCGCCGCGCTCTCCCCGGAGATCGGCTACTTCTTCGCGGGCGCCGGCATCCACATCCTGGAGGGCTACGGGCTCACGGAGTCCTCGGCCGCGTCGTTCGTGAACCCGGGTGAGGCCTACCGCACCGGCACGGTCGGCAAGCCGCTGCCCGGCACGGAGGTCCGTATCGCCGACGACGGGGAGATCCTGCTGCGGGGCCCCGGCATCATGGAGGGCTACCACGGGCTGCCCGACAAGACCGCGGAAGTGCTGGAGAGCGACGGCTGGTTCCACACCGGTGACATCGGTGAGCTGTCCCCCGACGGGTACCTGCGCATCACCGACCGCAAGAAGGACCTCATCAAGACGTCGGGCGGCAAGTACATCGCGCCGGCCGAGGTCGAGGGGCAGTTCAAGGCGGTGTGCCCGTACGTCTCCAACATCCTGGTGCACGGGGCCGACCGGAACTTCTGCACGGCGCTGATCGCGCTGGACGAGCCGTCGATTCTGGCGTGGGCCGAGGAGAACGGGCTGGCCGGGAAGTCGTACGCGGAGATCGTGGCCGCGCCGGCCACCGTCGAGATGGTCGACGGCTATGTGAAGCAGCTCAACGCCGGGCTGCAGAAGTGGCAGACGATCAAGAAGTTCCGGTTGCTGCCTCGGGATCTCGATGTGGAGCACGGGGAGATCACGCCGAGTCTGAAGTTGAAGCGGCCGGTTGTGGAGCGGGAGTACAAGGGGCTGATCGAGGAGATGTACGCGGGAACGCGCGAAGCGTAGGGGGTGGTGGGGGACTGCGTGGCGGCTGACGGTCCGTTGTGGCTGGTCGCGCAGTTCCCCGCGCCCCTTTTGGGTCGGGACGCGCATCCCTAACCGACGAGTCGGCGTATCTCATGGACCCTTGCGCGTACGTCCGTCAGGTCCGCGGGTGTATCGCCGGAGAGCTGTTCCTCCAAGGAGGCCAACCGAGCGCTCAGCTCCTTGCTGTGGACGTGCTCGCGGCTCAGCAGGCGTTCCAGTTGCCGGTTCTTGCGGTACAGGTCCAGGAACACCGAGACCTTCGCGCGTAGCACCCATGGATCGAACGGCTTGGTCAAGTAGTCCGCGGCGCCTGTCGCATAGCCGCGGAAGGCGTAGCCGGGGTCGTCCTCGACGCCGGTCAGGAAGATGATCGGGACGTCCTTGGTCTGGTCGAGGCGTTTGATGTTGGCGGCGGTCTCGAAGCCGTCCATGCCGGGCATACGGACGTCGAGCAGGACCAGGGCGAAGCGTTGCCGGAGCAGCGCCTTCATCGCCTCCTCGCCCGAACGCGCACGGACGAGCGGTTCGTTGAGGGACCCCAGGACGGCCTGCCTCCAGCGCGATCAGGTTGTCCTCATCGACCAGGAGGATGCCGGCACGCTCGTCGGTCGTTGCCTCAGCGCTCATGATGAAGTGGCCTCATTCGGTGATGGTCGGCGGGACCTCTTCCTCCTCGGAAGTGCTCTGTCCCGGTCCTGCGGTGTTCTCCGGCTTCGCGGCGAGTTCTTCTCCGCTCCGCCTCCGGGGCGCCTCAGCCGGCTCCGCGCCCTCGGGGTCCAGGAGGTCGCGGACGACGGTCAGCAGCTGATCCACGTCCACCGGTTTCGGTACGTAGTCGTTGGCGCCCCGCGCGATGGACTTCTCCCGGTCTCCGGGCATGGCCTTCGCGGTCAGCGCGACGATGGGGAGGTCCACCCAGCGCGGGGTGCGGCGGATGGCGGAGATCGTCTCGTATCCGTCCATCTCCGGCATCATGATGTCCATCAGGACGAGTTCGACGTCCGGGTTGCGCTCCAGTGTCTCGATGCCCTCGCGGCCGTTCTCCGCGTACAGGACCGGCATGCCCACCCGGCCGAGGACATGAGTGAGCGCGAAGACGTTGCGGATGTCGTCGTCCACTATCAGCACGCGTCGGCCCGGGAGGACCCGGCCCGCCCGGCCCGTCTGCCACGCCTCCAGCTTGGCCGGTGTCGGCCATGACTCGTCCGCGTCGTGGGCGGTCGGGTACGTCTCGGCCGACAGCTGCTCGGGCGCCGGCAGCGGGCGGTTCTCGGGAACCGGGCCGGTGGCGGCGTGGCCGGGGCTGGCGACCGGGACGTACAGCGTGAAGGTGGAGCCCTCGCCGGGCTCGCTCTCGGCGACGATACGGCCGCCCAGCAGGCCCGCGATCTCGCGGCTGATGGACAGGCCGAGGCCGGTGCCGCCGTACTTGCGGTTGGTCGTGCCGTCGGCCTGCTGGAACGCCTCGAAGATCACCGGGAGTTTCTCGGCCGCGATGCCGATGCCGGTGTCGGACACCGCGAACGCGATCACCTCGTCGCTCTCGCGGAGGACTGCCCCGCTCTCGACTTCGCTCGAGCGGGGGGACCCCCATCGGCGCTCGGGGTCCTTCATCCGGCTCACCCGCAGCTCGACCCGGCCGGTCGCGGTGAACTTGATCGCGTTGGAGAGGAGGTTGCGCAGGATCTGCTGGAGGCGCTGCTCGTCCGAGTACATGTCGCGCGGTACGTCCTCGCCGACCGACACCTCGAAGGCGAGCCCCCGGTCCAGGGTGAGCGGGCGGAACGTGGCGTGGACGTAGTCCAGCAGCTTGATCAGCGGCAGTTTCTTCGGGCGTACGTCCATCCGGCCCGCCTCGATCTTCGACAGGTCCAGGATGTCGTTGATCAGTTGCAGGAGGTCCGAGCCCGACCTGTGGATGGTCGTCGCGAACTGGACCTCCTGGTCGGTGAGATGGCCGTCCGGGTTGTCCGACAGCAGCCTCGCCAGGATCAGCAGCGAGTTCAGAGGCGTCCGCAGCTCGTGCGACATGTTCGCCAGGAACTCCGACTTGTACTGGGACGACGTAGCCAGCAGCGCCGCCTTCTCCTCCAGCTCCGCGTTCGAGCGCTGCAGCTCCGCCTGCTGCATCTGGAGTTCGTCCGAGCGTTCCTGGAGCTGCATGGCGAGGCGCTGGGACTCGCCGAGCAGGGACTCCGTACGGGAGTTGGCGATGATCGTGTTGATGGCGACGGCGATGGTGTTCACGAACTGGTCGAAGAACGCCAGGTGCACGTCGGAGAAGCGGGAGAACGACGCCAGCTCGATCACGCCGAGGAGCTTGTCCTCGAAGAGGATCGGGATGATGACGACGCTGGTGGGGGCCGCCTCGCCCAGTCCGCTGTTGATCTTGATGTAGTCCGGCGGGGCCTCCTCGACGAGGATCCGCTTCTTCTCGCGGGCCGCCTGCCGGACCAGGCCGTGCACCGGGAGGCCGCCGGTCTCGACGGTCGCGCCCTGCGCCGAGCCGTATCCGGCGATGAACGCGAGCCCCTTGGCCGGCACGGTCGTCCGCAGCGCGGCGCTCTCCTCGTCCGGGTCGGCCAGGAAGAACGCCCCGTACTGCGCGTTGACCAGCGGTGTCAGCTCGCGCAGCAGCAGGTCGGCGACCTCCATCAGGTCGCGGTGGCCCTGCATCAGGGCGGCGAGGCGGGCCAGGTTGGACTCCAGCCAGTCCTTGGCGCGGGTCGTCTCGCGCAGGTTGGCCACCATCAGGTTGATGTTGTCCTTCAGTTCGGCGACCTCGCCACGCGTCTCCACGGTGATCGAGCGGGACATGTCGCCCTGGGCCACGGCGGAGGCGACCTCGGCGATCGCGCGGACCTGCGTGGTCAGGTTCGACGCCAGCTCGTTCACGTTCGTCGTCAGGCGCTTCCAGGTCCCGTACACGCCCTCCACCCGGGCCTGACCGCCCAGCTGGCCCTCGGAACCCACCTCGCGGGCCACGCGGGTGACCTCGGAGGAGAAGGAGGAGAGGGTGTCGACCATCGTGTTGATCGCGGTCTTCAGCTCCAGGATCTCGCCGCGCGCGTCCACGTCGATCTTCTTGGAGAGGTCGCCGTTGGCGACGGCCGTGGTGACCTGGGCGATGTTCCGCACCTGTGAGGTGAGGTTGTCGGCCATGTAGTTGACGTTGTCCGTCAGGTCCCGCCAGACGCCGGAGACGCCCAGCACCTGCGCCCGGCCGCCGAGCCGGCCGTCCGTGCCGACCTCGCGGGCCACCCGGGTCACCTCGTCGGCGAAGGCGCGCAGCTGCTGCACCATCGTGTTGACGGTGTCCTTCAGCTCCAGGATCTCGCCGCGTGCGTCGACGGTGATCTTCTTCGACAGGTCGCCGTTCGCCACGGCCGTCGTCACCTGGGCGATGTTGCGTACCTGCGAAGTCAGGTTCAGTGCCATGAAGTTGACGTTGTCGGTGAGGTCTCTCCAGACGCCGCTGACGCCTCTCACCTGGGCCTGACCGCCGAGGTTGCCTTCGGTACCGACCTCGCGGGCGACGCGGGTGACCTCGTCGGCGAAGGCGGAGAGCTGGTCGACCATCGTGTTGATGGTGGACTTCAGCTCCAGGATCTCGCCCTTCGCCTCGACGGTGATCTTCTTGCCGAGGTCGCCCTGGGCCACGGCGGTGGAGACGAGGGCGATGTTGCGGACCTGGGAGGTCAGGTTGTCCGCCATGAAGTTGACGTTGTCGGTGAGGTCCTTCCAGACGCCGGAGACGCCGCGCACCTGAGCCCGGCCGCCGAGGTTGCCCTCGGTGCCGACCTCGCGGGCGACCCTCGTCACCTCGTCGGCGAAGGCGGAGAGCTGGTCGACCATCGTGTTGATGGTCGACTTGAGTTCGAGGATCTCGCCCTGGGCGTCGACGGTGATCTTCTGGCTCAGGTCACCGTTGGCGACGGCGGTGGTGACCTGCGCGATGTTGCGGACCTGGGAGGTCAGGTTCGACGCCATGAAGTTGACGTTGTCGGTGAGGTCCTTCCAGACGCCGGAGACGCCTCGGACCTGGGCCCGCCCGCCCAACTGGCCCTCGGTGCCGACCTCGCGGGCGACCCTCGTCACCTCGTCGGCGAAGGCGGAGAGCTGGTCCACCATCGTGTTGACGGTCAGCTTGAGTTCGAGGAGCTCACCCGTCGCCTCGACGGTGACCGTGCGGGTGAGGTCGCCGCGGGCCACCGCCGTGGTCACCAGGGCGATGTCGCGCACCTGGGCGGTCAGCCGGGACGCCATCGTGTTGACGGCCTCGGTCACGTCCCGCCAACTGCCCGACAGACCCTGCACCTTGGCCCGCCCGCCGAGCCGGCCCTCGGTACCGACCTCGCGGGCGACGCGGGTGACCTCGCCGGTGAACAGGGAGAGCTGGTCGACCATCTTGTTCACGGCCCGGCCCAGACGGCGCAGGTCACCGCGTAACTGACGGCTGCCGTCGTGCAGGTCGACGCGCTGGGTGAGGTCGCCGCCGGCCACCGCGTCCAGCACGCGCGTCGCGTTCGCCGCCGGGGCCACCAGGGCGTCGAGCACATGGTTGACGTCGTTGACGCGGGTCGTCCAGTCGCCCGGCCCCGGGCTCGCCGAGAGCCGCTCGTCGAGCCGGCCGTGCCGCACCAACTCCCGCTTGACCCGCTGCACTTCACGGTTGAAGTGCGTGCTGCGGTCCATGATCTGGTTGAAGACAGCCGTCAGTTCGGCCACCACTCCCTCGCCGGTCTCCGGGAGCCTGCGGAAGTCGCCGTCCCGGGCCGCGGTCATCGCGGCAAGCAGCGGTCGCAGTTCCGATGCTCGAATCTGACCGTCTTTCTGTCCGTCTTCGAGCACACGCGTAGCACGGTTCTCACTCATGGCGGCCCACTTCGGTAACTCGGTGCTTATGGGCGCGGCCAGTCTGTCACTCTGTCGGCGTCGTCTGAGGCGTATTCGTCCGAACCGTTCGGGGAGCTGTCCATGGGGGCCATTCCGGCGCAACGGGAGACCGTCACCCGTGCCTCTGGTGTGCCTGCGCACGGGGGCGTGGGCGCGGAAACCCGCACCACCCTCCCCGGCAGCGCCCTCTCCCCGGGCTCCGCCCGCACCCTCGTGCGCAACGCCCTCACCGAATGGGCCGCCTCCGGTGTCCCCGGCACCGAACACCTCACCGACCGGCTCGTCGACGACGCCGTCGTGGTCGTGAGCGAGCTCGTCACCAACGCCGTCGTGCACGCCGGTACCGATGTCGAACTCGCCTGCCGGCTGGAGGACGAGACCGGCGCCCTCGTCGTCGAGGTCCTGGACCACCACCCCTCGCGCGCCCCGCGCGACGGCGAGTTCGAGGCGCCGTACGAGACACCGGAGTACGGGCGCGGGCTGCGCCTCGTGTCCCGGCTCGCGGAGTCCTGGGGTGTCACCTATCGCACCGGCGCCAAGATCGTGTGGGCGCGGCTGCCCGCCGAGGACCCGGTGGCGGCCAGGGACGACATCGAGGCGTACGCGGAGGAGCGGGCGCTGGAGCGCGGGCTGCGCGTCGCCGAGATCCTCGCGCCCGAGCCTCCCCCACTCTCGAATCCGCTCGAGCGGGGGTACCCCCATCGCGCCGAGCGGGAACGGGACTGGCTCAACAGGGGCGCCCTGTCCTTCCTCGCCGAGGCGTCCGACCTGCTCGCCGGGCAGCTCGACGAGAACCTGGTCGCCGCGCTCGCCGGCCAGCTGATCGTGCCGCGGCTGGCGGACTGGTGCGCGGTGTGGCTGGAGGACGAGGTCGCCGGGCGCTGGGGATACCCCCGATCGGGTGAGGCCGAGGGCGGCTGGGCGGTGGACGGCACCGCGGGGACCGGGCCCCGGCTGGCCCGCGTCTGGCACGGTTCCGAGAACCTCATCGAGGAACTCCGCCGCGCCCTGGAGAAGGAGCCGCCACTGCCGCCCGACTCCCACCGCACCGGGCCCGTCGCCTATCCCTGGCCCGGCGAGGCGCTGGGCTCGCGCGGGGTGCGCGGCACGGCGCTCGCGTACCGGCTGGTCGCCGGGGGCCGCCCGCTGGGCACGCTGGTCATCGGGCGGGCCGACCTCATGCACTTCCCCGACGAGGTCACCGGGCTCGTCGAGGACCTCAGCCGCCGGGTGGCCCTCGCCATCGGCGCCGCCCGCCAGTACGCCCGGCAGGCCACCATCAGCCGGGTCCTGCAACGCGGACTGCTGCCCGGTGCCGTCGCGGAGATCCCAGGGGTGGTCAGCGCCCTGGTGTACGAGCCGTGCGACAAGGGCGGCCCGAGCGGCGACTTCTACGACCTCTTCCCGGCCGGTGACGGCCGCTGGTGCTTCGCCATCGGCGACGTCCAGGGCAAGGGGCCCGAGGCGGCCGTGGTGATCGGCATCGCACGCCCCTGGCTGCGGCTCCTCGCCCGCGAGGGCTACCGCGTCGCCGACGTCCTCGACCGCCTCAACCAGCTCCTCCTCGACGACGCCACGGAGGCCGCCGACGCCGCCGCCCGCGCCCTCGTCGGACCGGTCCCGCCCGGCGACGGCCCGCAGACCCGCTTCCTGTCCCTCCTGTACGGCGAACTCACCCCCATCGACGGCGGCATCCGCTGCACCCTCGCCTCCGCCGGACATCCGCTGCCGCTGCTGCTGGGCGCGGGCGGCGAGGTCCACACCGCCGCGCACCCGCAGACCCTCCTCGGCGTCATCGAGGACGCGACGTACACCAGCGAGACCTTCGAGCTGCGCTCCGGCGACACCCTGCTGTGCGTGACCGACGGGGTGACGGAGCGGCGCAGCGGCTCCCGCCAGTTCGACGACGGCGACGGTCTCGCGACGGCCCTCGCCGGATGCGCGGGGCTGAACGCCCAGCTGATCGCGGAACGGATCCGGCAGCTGGTGCACGAGTTCAGCGGCCGTCCGCCGGAGGACGATCTGGCGCTGCTGGTGCTGCAGGCCGAGTAACCGGCGGGGTACGGGACAATGGAACCCATGCCCTCCGCACTCCCCGACGGCGAGCCCGTCCCCGCCGACGGCGCGCTGCCGCCGCACGCCCTCGCCGACGCGGCCGACCGCCCCCTCGGCTTCTACCTGCACGTCCCGTACTGCGCGACCCGCTGCGGCTACTGCGACTTCAACACCTACACGGCGACCGAGCTGCGCGGCACGGGCGGAGTGCTGGCGTCCCGCGACAACTACGCCGAGACGCTCGCCGACGAGATCCGCCTCGCCCGCAAGGTCCTCGGCGACGACCCGCGCCAGGTCCGCACGGTCTTCGTCGGCGGCGGTACACCCACGCTGCTGGCCGCCGACGATCTCGTACGGATGCTGGGGGCGATCCGCGACGAGTTCGGGCTGGCGCCGGACGCGGAGATCACCACGGAGGCGAACCCGGAGTCGGTCGACCCGGCTTATCTGGCCACGCTCCGCGAGGGCGGCTTCAACCGGATCTCCTTCGGCATGCAGAGCGCGAAGCAGCATGTACTGAAGATCCTGGACCGCACGCACACCCCCGGCCGCCCCGAGGCCTGCGTCGCGGAGGCCCGCGCGGCGGGCTTCGGGCATGTGAACCTGGACCTGATCTACGGCACACCGGGGGAGTCGGACGACGACTGGCGGGCCTCGCTGGAGGCGGCGATCGGCGCCGGGCCCGACCACGTCTCGGCGTACGCCCTGATCGTCGAGGAGGGCACCCAGCTGGCCCGCCGTATCCGCCGGGGCGAGGTCCCCATGACGGACGACGACGTCCACGCGGACCGGTACCTGATCGCCGAGGAGACGTTCACGGCGGCCGGTTTCGACTGGTACGAGGTCTCCAACTGGGCCACCTCGGAGGCGGCCCGCTGTCTGCACAACGAGCTGTACTGGCGCGGCGCCGACTGGTGGGGCGCGGGGCCGGGGGCCCACTCGCATGTGGGCGGGGTGCGGTGGTGGAACGTGAAGCATCCGGGGGCGTATGCGGGGGCGCTGGCGGCGGGGAAGTCGCCGGGGGCGGGGCGGGAGCTGCTGTCGGAGGAGGACCGGAGGGTGGAGCGCGTCCTGCTGGAGCTGCGGTTGCGGGAGGGCGTGCCGCTGGAGCTGCTGCGGGAGGACGGGCTGGCGGCTTCTCGGCGGGCTCTGGGGGAGGGGCTGCTTCAGGAGGGGCCGTATGCGGAGGGGCGTGCGGTGCTGACGTTGCGGGGGCGGTTGCTGGCGGATGCGGTGGTCAGGGATTTGGTGGACTGATCACTCGGGCGTGTGAATCGGTGCGGAACGTCGGTTCGGTCCCTAACCTGATTCGTAGGCTGCCGCTAAAAGGACGCGGCGGATGTGGAGGGCCACGGAGATGACCGCTGTGGACGAGCGTGGGATGACCAAGTACTTCGAGGAGCTTGAGCCTCCCGAGGGTGTCAAGGTCGAGCTCCTCCGGGGGGAAATCGTGATGATGGCCGCTCCTGATCTGGTGCACAACCGGATCGTGGTGGACGTGCAGGACCAGATCCCGCGCAAGCCCTGGGAACGGCTCCAGACGACGGACCTGGACATCTTCGACGAGGCCAGCGAGCCCATTCCGGACCTGGTGGTGCTGGAACGCGGTGTGGCTCCAGCCTCGGGCAACCTCGTGCCGTCCCAGCTGGTCACCTTGGTGGTCGAGGTGGTCTCGAAGACGAGTGTCGACCGGGACTACGGGCTCAAGCGCTCCATCTACGCGGCAGGCAAGATCCCCGCCTACCTGATCATCGACCCGATCATGGCGCACTGTGTTCTGCTCACCGACCCCATCGGTGAAGGAGACCAAGCCGACTACCGCGGTCAGTGGATCACGAAGTTCGGTGACCCCGTGCCGCTCGAATTGCTCGCCGTGGAACTGGACACGAGCGAGTTCGGGACCATCACCGGAGTCAGGCGTCACCGGCTGCCGTAACGAAGTCGATCAGCTCCTCCACCCGCCCCAGCAACTCCGGCTCCAGGTCCCGGTAAGACCCCACCCGCTTCAGAATCGCCTGCCACACGGCCCCGGTGTTCTCCGACGGCCACCCCAGCGCCCGGCACACGCCCGTCTTCCAGTCCTGCCCGTGCGGGACCTTCGGCCACCCCGCGATTCCCAGGGACGACGGCTTCACCGCCTCCCAGATGTCGATGTACGGGTGGCCCACGACCAACGCGTGCTCACTCGTCACCGACTCGGAGATCCGCCACTCCTTCGTGCCCGGCCAATGCCGTTGTTTGAATGGTGGAGTTGGCGGGGGTGTCCGGTGAGACCGTGGGGTGGTGCTCGTGGCCGGGCATGGGTCAGGCATGGGTCATCCGTGGGTGGGGCTGTCTGATCGGGTACGGCTGGGGCTGCTGACGCGGTGGGTGACGCCAGCGCTGGTGGACGAGGTGCTGGGCGGGTGCCGCAAGCGGGACCGGCGGCCGGGTGCTCTGCCGGCTGGCTTCACGGTGTACTTCACGCTGGCCCTGGCCCTGTTCCATCAGGACTCCTATGACGATGTCGCGGAGAACCTGACGGGCGCGATCGCCGGGATGGGCGAACACATCCCGAACAGGGCGTCGTTCACCCGTGCCCGGGAGCGTCTGGGGCCTGAGGTGCTGGAGATGCTGTTCCGGAGACTGGCCGGGCCGCTGGCCCCGCCCGGGCTGGCGGGATCCTTCTGGCGGGGGATGCGTCTTGCCGCGGTGGACGGGTTCCTGCTGGACGTGCCGGACAACGAGGCCAACCGGCACGCCTTCGGCGGCCCGAAGGACTCGCGCGGAAAACCAGGAGGATTTCCGCAGGTCCGGGTCGTGACACTGACCGAGACCGGCACCCACGCCGCCATCGACGCACGGGTGGGCGGCTTCAACGGCGGCGAACGCGACCTGGCCGTCGCCATGGCTGCTTCGGCCGACGGAATGCTCGTGATCATGGACCGGGGCTTTCCCGGAGTGGAACTGTGGAAGGCATACACCACCGCCGGTGCACACCTTCTGCTGCGGGCGCGCTCCTGCGTCGCGCGTCGTCCGGTGCAGCGCCTGCCCGACGGCACTTACCTGGCGCGGATGAACCTCGGCGGGCAGAAAGGCGCGCACCCGGGCGGCGTACTGGTCCGTGTGATCGAGTACCGCGTCGACGGCGGCGAGGTGATCCGGCTCCTGACCGATCTCTTCGACACAGACACCTACCCCGCGGACGAACTCGCGGCCCTGTATCACGAGAGGTGGGAGGCGGAATCTTCATACCGCCAGCTCAAGACCTTCCAGCGCGGCCGGCAGGAAGTACTGCGGTCGGCCGACCCGGCACTGGTGCGCCAGGAAGTATGGGCACACCTGATCGTCCACTACTGCCTGACCGGCATCATCATGCGGCTCGCCGACGGTCACGGCATCGACCCGGACCGCATCTCGTTCGTCAAGGTCCTCAAGCACGCGCGACGCAGCGTGATCCGGCAGTGCGCCGATACTCCCGCAAAGATCGGGAAGTTCCTGGCCCTGCTGTCCGCGAAGGTGTGCCGGAAACTCGACAATGGCACCCGGCGTCTACGCGAGGCCGACAGGTTTCTCAAACGCCCCAACTCGCTGTACTCCTACCGGCCCAAGGACCAGCAACGTGCACCAGCACGCCGGGTACCTGCCAAGGCCATCACGCTGCAGCCCACGATGATTCAGTAGTCAAACAACGGCATTGCGTGCCCGGCACCAAGTGGTCCACCAGGACCCCGAGCCGCGCGTCCGGCCCCGGTGCGAATTCGGCCACGATCGACGGCAGGTCGTCGACGCCCTCCAGGTACTCCACGACCACGCCCTCGATGCGCAGGTCGTCGCCCCAGACCTTCTCGACCAGTTCGGCGTCGTGGCGGCCCTCGACGTAGATACGGCCGGCGCGGGCCACGCGTGCGCGGGCGCCGGGCACGGCGACCGAACCGGAAGCCGTACGGGTGGGGCGCACGGGAGCCGAGGCGGACGGGCGGACCAGGGTGACCACCTTGCCCTCCAGCAGGAACCCCCGCGGCTCCAGCGGGAACACCCGGTGCTTGCCGAAGCGGTCCTCCAGGGTCACCGTGCCCGCCTCGCAGCGGATCACCGCGCCGCAGAAGCCCGTGCCCGGCTCCTCCACCACCAGGCCCGGGTCCGCCGGGACCTCGGGGACGGGCCTGGGCTTCTTCCAGGGCGGGGTCAGGTCCGGGGAGTACTGGCGCATTCGGATGACGATAGGAGAAGCCCGGCCCGCGCGTCCCGTGGATCAGCCCGACACGCCGAAGCGGGCGGCCAACGCGTCGCGCTGACGTCGTACGAACTCGGCGTCCACCACCGCTCCGTGACCGGGTACGTACAGTGCGTCCTCGCCGCCCAGGTCGAGGAGGCGGTCCAGGGCGGCCGGCCACTGGGCGGGTACGGCGTCGGGGCCCGCCTGGGGCTCGCCGGACTCCTCCACCAGGTCGCCGCAGAAGACGACCTCCCGCTCACCGGGGGCCTCGCCCGGCACCAGCACGACGAGATCGTGGGCCGTGTGGGCCGGGCCCACGTTCGCCAGGAGGACCTGACGGCCGCCGTCCAGGCCGAGCGTCCACTCGCCGCTCACGAGGTGGCGCGGGTGGACCAGCGCGTCCACGGCCTCCTCCGCCGAGGCCGGGTCCAGGCCGTTGCGCACCGCGTCCGCCCGCAGCTCCTCGCGCTCGTAGGCGAAGACGGCGTCCATGCCCACCGGGCCGTAAACCTCCGCCCCCGCGAACGCCGCAGCCCCGAAGACATGATCGAAATGGGGATGGGTAAGCGCGAGATGAGTCACACGGTGACCGGCGAGCCGCTGCGCCTGCGTACGCAACCGCCCGCCTTCCCCGAGGCTCGACCCGGCGTCGACGAGCAGCGCGACGCCGTCCCCGACGACCAGCCCCACCGTGCAGTCCCAGCCCGGAAGCCGGCACCGTCCGACGCCGGCCGCCAGCCGCTCCCACCCCAGTTCTTCCCAAGTCACCGTCATACCGCGACGCTAAACGACACCACCGTCGGGCACGGTGGTGCTGGACCGGCCTTGCCCGGGGCGTACCCCACCGCCGTACACTGGCCGGGGACGGTTGGCACTCACCAGCGCAGAGTGCCAGGCGAGACGCCAAGGGGACGACTTCTGGAGGTGTGCGCGATTGCTGAGTGAACGCAGGCTTCAGGTGTTGCGTGCCATCGTCCAGGACTATGTCGGGACCGAGGAGCCGGTCGGGTCCAAGGCCCTGACCGAACGGCACAGCCTCGGCGTCTCCCCGGCGACCGTCCGCAACGACATGGCGGCCCTGGAGGACGAGGGCTACATCGCCCAGCCGCACACCAGCGCCGGGCGTATCCCGACCGACAAGGGCTACCGGCTGTTCGTCGACAAGCTCGCCGGGGTCAAGCCGATGACCCCGCCCGAGCGGCGCGCCATCCAGAACTTCCTCGACGGCGCCGTCGATCTCGACGACGTCGTGGCGCGGACCGTACGGCTGCTCGCGCAGCTCACGCGGCAGGTCGCCGTCGTGCAGTACCCGTCGCTGACCCGGTCCACCGTCCGGCATGTCGAGCTGCTGTCCCTCGCGCCCGCGCGGGTGATGCTCGTGCTGATCACGGACACCGGGCGGGTCGAGCAGCGGATGGTCGACTGCCCGGCACCCTTCGGCGAAGGGCCGCTCGCGGATCTCCGCGCGCGGCTCAACAGCCGGGTCGCGGGGCGGCGCTTCACCGATGTGCCGACGCTCGTCGAGGACCTCCCCGACGCCTTCGACATGGAGGATCGCGGCACTGTCTCGGCCGTGCTCTCCACCCTCCTGGAGACGCTCGTCGAGGAGAACGAGGAGCGGCTGATGATCGGCGGAACAGCCAATCTCACCCGCTTCGGACATGACTTCCCCCTCACCATCCGGCCCGTCCTGGAGGCCCTGGAGGAGCAGGTCGTGCTCCTCAAACTCCTTGGCGAGGCGGGGGATTCGGGCATGACCGTGCGGATCGGGCACGAGAACGCCTATGAGGGACTCAACTCCACTTCTGTGGTGTCGGTCGGCTACGGTTCGGGCGGCGAGGCAGTAGCCAAGCTCGGCGTGGTCGGACCGACCCGCATGGATTACCCGGGAACGATGGGAGCGGTACGCGCAGTGGCACGGTACGTCGGACAGATCCTGGCGGAGTCGTAAGTGGCCACGGACTACTACGCCGTTCTCGGCGTGCGCCGCGACGCGTCGCAGGAAGAGATCAAGAAGGCCTTCCGGCGGCTCGCGCGCGAGCTGCACCCGGACGTCAATCCGGATCCGAAGACCCAGGAGCGGTTCAAGGAGATCAACGCCGCTTACGAGGTGCTGTCGGACCCGCAGAAGAAGCAGGTCTACGACCTCGGCGGCGACCCGCTGTCCCAGGCGGGCGGCGCGGGAGCCGGCGGCTTCGGCGCGGGCGGCTTCGGGAACTTCTCGGACATCATGGACGCGTTCTTCGGTACGGCGTCCCAGCGCGGCCCGCGCTCGCGTACGCGGCGGGGCCAGGACGCGATGATCCGGCTGGAGATCGAGCTCGACGAGGCGGCCTTCGGTACGACGAAGGACATCCAGGTCGACACGGCCGTCGTCTGCAACACCTGCAACGGTGAGGGGGCTGCCCCCGGCACCTCCGCGCAGACGTGTGACATGTGCCGCGGTCGCGGTGAGGTGTCGCAGGTGACGCGGTCCTTCCTGGGCCAGGTCATGACCTCCCGGCCCTGCCCGCAGTGCCAGGGTTTCGGCACCGTCGTGCCGACGCCGTGCCCGGAGTGCGCGGGGGACGGGCGGGTGCGGTCCCGCCGGACCCTGACCGTCAAGATCCCGGCCGGTGTCGACAACGGCACGCGGATCCAGCTCGCCGGTGAGGGCGAGGTCGGGCCCGGTGGCGGTCCGGCCGGTGACCTCTACGTCGAGATCCATGAACTCCCGCACCCGACCTTCCAGCGGCGCGGTGACGACCTGCACTGCACGGTGACGATCCCGATGACGGCGGCGTGCCTCGGCACGAAGGTGCCGCTGGAGACGCTGGACGGGCTGGAGGAGGTCGACATCCGGCCGGGCACCCAGTCCGGTCAGTCGATTCCGCTGCACGGGCGTGGGATCACGCATCTGCGGGGCGGAGGGCGTGGCGATCTCATCGTGCACGTCGAGGTGACGACGCCGACGAAGCTGGATCCCGAGCAGGAGCGGTTGCTGCGCGAGCTGGCCAAGCTGCGGGGCGAGGAGCGGCCGCAGGGGCAGTTCCAGCCGGGGCAGCAGGGGTTGTTCTCGCGGTTGAAGGACGCGTTCAACGGTCGTTGACGTGAGCTGTGGTGGCACTGCTGGGGGTCCGGGGGTCGGCCCCCGGGAAGGCACAGTCAGCTGGGGCAGCAGGGGTTGTTCTCGCGGTTGAAGGACGCGTTCAACGGTCGTTGACGTGAGCTGTGGTGGCACTGCTGGGGGTCCGGGGGTCGGCCCCCGGGAAGGCACAGTCAGCCGGGGCAGCAGGGGTTGTTCTCGCGGTTGAAGGCCGCGTTCAACGGGCGCTGACCCCCAGGGGAAAGTGTTGGCCTATGCCAAGGGGAAGGGCCGATTCGGACTTGTTCGGGGGACGTGACAACATGCCGTCATGTCCTCCGCGCTGACCGATCTCTTCCCTCATCCGATCGTGCAGGCCCCCATGGCAGGCGGCGTCTCCGTGCCGCAGCTCGCCGCTGCCGTGGCCGAGGCCGGCGGGCTGGGGTTCCTCGCCGCCGGGTACAAGACCGCCGACGGGATGTACCAGGAGATCAAGCAGCTCAGGGGGCTGACCGGGCGGCCCTTCGGGGTCAATCTGTTCATGCCGCAGCCCGAGTACGCGGATGCCGCCGCCGTGGATGTCTACGCCCATCAGCTCGCCGGTGAAGCCGCCTGGTACGAGACCGAGCTGGGGGACCCGGACAGCGGGCGGGACGACGGGTACGACGCCAAGCTGGCCGTGCTGCTCGACAACCCGGTGCCGGTCGTCTCCTTCCACTTCGGCGTGCCCACCGGTGAGGTACTGGAGTCCCTGCGCCGCGCCGGGACCTTCACCCTGGTCACCGCCACCACCCCGGACGAGGCCCTCGCCGTGCAGCGGGCCGGGGCGGACGCCGTGATCGTGCAGGGGGTCGAGGCCGGCGGACATCAGGGCACCCACCGCGACAACCCGGAGACCGACCGGTCCGGCATCGGGCTGCTCTCCCTCCTCGCGCAGGTCCGGGAGACCGTGACCCTGCCCCTCGTCGCCGCCGGCGGCATCATGCGCGGCAGCCAGATCGCCGCCGCCCTCGCGGCCGGGGCGAGCGCCGCACAGCTCGGCACCGCCTTCCTCGCCACCCAGGAGTCCGGCGCCAACGCCCTGCACAAGCAGGCGCTGACCAACCCCCTGTTCGTCCGGACCGAGCTGACGCGCGCGTTCTCCGGACGCCCCGCCCGTGGCCTGGTCAACCGCTTCATGCGGGAGCACGGCCCGTACGCCCCCGCCGCCTACCCCGAGATCCACCACCTCACCTCGCCCCTGCGCAAGAAGGCCGCCTCCTCCGGCGACCCGCAGGGCATGGCCCTGTGGGCGGGCCAGGGCCACCGCATGGCCCGTGAACTTCCGGCCGGGCAGCTGGTCGAGGTCCTGGCCGCCGAACTGGCCGCGGCGGCGACAGCGTTGTCGGGCAAGGGCGGTCCGCGATGACCGCCCCGGTGTTCGTGGTCGAGCACTTCGACGCGGGCGACGGCGGACAGTACGTCCTCGACGGTCCGGAAGGCCGCCACGCGGTCTCCGTGAAGCGGCTGCGGCCCGGCGAGGAGGTCGTCCTCACCGACGGCGCCGGGCGCTACGCCGTGTGCGACGTGATCGCCGCCGAGGGCAAGGACCGGCTCGTCGTCCACATGACCTCGGTGTCCGAGGAGCCGGAGCCCACACCCCGCATCACCGTCGTCCAGGCGCTCCCCAAGGGCGACCGGGGTGAACTCGCCGTGGAGACCATGACCGAGGTCGGCGTCGACGCCGTCGTCCCCTGGCAGGCGGCCCGTTGCATCACGCAGTGGAAGGGCGACCGCGGGCTGAAGGCGCTCGGCAAGTGGCGGGCGACGGCCCGCGAGGCCGGCAAGCAGTCCCGCAGGATCCGCTTCCCCGAGATCGCGGACGCGGCGACGACCAAGCAGGTCGCGGCGCTTCTCGCCAGAGCCGACTTCGCCGCCGTACTGCACTCCGACTTCGAGCACGGCAGTGAGCCGCTCGCCACCGCCGAACTCCCCGCCGAGGGTGAGATCGTGCTGGTCGTCGGCCCCGAAGGAGGCGTCGCCAAGGACGAGTTGGCCCTCTTCGAGGAAGCCGGCGCGCGGGCGTACGTGCTGGGGCCCACCGTGCTGCGCACGTCGACCGCCGGGACCGCGGCGACCGCCCTGCTCCTCGGCCGCACCGGCCGCTGGTCCTGACCTCGGGGAGAACGGCTGTGGAACTCGCCCAAGTACGCCTGCTCGTCACCGACTTCGCCGCCTGCTACCGCTTCTACGCCGACGTCCTCGGCCTCAAGCCGCAGTCGGGCGCGGTGGACGGGCCGTACGAGAAGTTCAGCCCCGCCACCGGCTCGGCGGGCATCGCCCTCCAGGACCGCTCGATGATGGCCGAGGTGCTGGGTGAACTCGGCGACACGGCCACCGGCCATCGCTCCCTGGTCGTGCTCCGGGTCGACCACCTGGACGCCTACTGCGCCCGGATCACCGCACGCGGCGCGACCCTCCTCCACGGCCCCGCCCCCATGACCGACCGCATGCGCGTCGCCCACCTCAAGGACCCCGAGGGCAACCTGGTGGAACTCCAGGAGTGGCTGCTGCTGCGCGCTTGAGGCCACGGCCTCGGCGGCGGATGCTCCGGATGCGAGCGCAGGGAGTGGCCGTATGTGCCCTACCGCGTCGGCCGGGACAGTGGCAGGCTGCCCTCCATGGGGGCTTTCAGGAGGGTTTGGGGTCGCGCGGGCCAAGCCGGGCGAGCGCGTGGGGTGCGAGTGGCCGGAGTGGCGGGGCTCGCCGTGGCCGCCGTCGGCGGGGTGGTGGGCTGTGATCCGGGCGGGCTGAGCTCCGCGACCGTGGCGTTCACCACCGACCAGACCGTGACCGAGGAGCTGGAGCGGCAGAAGGCCGATGTGCAGTGGCTCAACTGCACGGGCTCGTACGACAACGGCGACGGCAAGTCCGGTACGGCGACGGCGAGCGCGAACACCGTCGTCAAGGTCGACTGCGAGGGCGAGACCACCGACGGCAAGGACATCGTCGTCACCGGCAGGATCACCCGGGCCGTCAGCGGGTCCTGTGTGCGCGGGGACCTCGTCGCCAAGATCGACGGCAAGGAGTGGTTCCACGTCAACGGGCTCGGCGACTGCGACGCCACGCCCTCGCCCGTCAACCCGTCCGGCGGCGGACAGCAGCCCGGGCCCACCGTCACGGTGACCGTCACCAAGACCGTGTACTGCAAGCAGCACCCGAACTGCTGGCCGGAAGGCAAGTGAGCGCCTGCCGACCGGAGTTGAGGAAGTGATCCAAAGGCCTGTCCCCGGACGCCGCCCCTGCTTAAGGTGATCGGGTGACTCAGTCCGCGACGTCCGGATCGTCTTCGTATCTCCGGTATCCGCATCTGCACGGCGACCTGGTCGCCTTCACCGCCGAGGACGACGTGTGGCTCGCCCCGCTCGACGGCGGCCGGGCCTGGCGGGTCAGCGCCGACAACGTGCCGGTCACCCTGCCGCGCATCTCGCCCGACGGGACGACCGTCGCCTGGACCTCCACCCGCGACGGCGCCCCCGAGGTGCACATCGCGCCGGTCGACGGCGGCCCCTCGAAGCGCCTCACCCACTGGGGCAGCTGGCAGACCCGGGTGCGCGGCTGGACCCCGGACGGCGACGTCCTCGCGATCAGCGCCCAGGGCCAGGCGGGCAGCCGCCGCACCTGGGCCCACACGGTCCCGCTCGACGGCGGACCGGCCACCACCCTGCCGTACGGCCCCGTCGCCGATGTGGTCCACGGGCCGCACCTGGTCCTCGGGTCCGCGCCCATGGGGCTGGAGGCCGCCCGGTGGAAGCGCTACCGGGGCGGTACGGCGGGGAAGCTGTGGATCGACCTCGCGGGCGACGGTGACTTCGTACGGCTGCACGAGGAGCTGGACGGGAACATCGAGTACCCCGTGTGGGTGGGGGACCGGATCGCGTTCCTCTCCGACCACGAGGGCGTGGGGGCGGTGTACTCGTCCCTCGCCGACGGGTCCGGGCTGCGCCGGCACACCCCGCTCGACGGCTTCTACGCCCGGCACGCCGCGAGTGACGGCGGCCGGGTCGTGTACGCCTCCGCCGGGGAACTGTGGCTCCTGGACGACCTCGACGGGGCCGAGCCGCGCCGGCTCGACATCCGGCTCGGCGGACAGCGCACCGACCGGCAGGCGTACTCGCTGAACGCCGCCCGCGCCTTCGGGGAGGCGGCGCCCGACCACACCGCGCGCGGCAGCGCGGTCTGCGTCCGGGGCGCCGTGCACTGGGTCACCCACCGGTCCGGCCCCGCCCGGGCGCTCGCCGCCGAACCCGGCGTACGGGCCCGGCTGCCCCGCACCTTCCGGGCGGAGGGCGAGGAGTGGGTGGTGTGGGTGACGGACGCGGAGGGCGACGACGCGCTGGAGTTCGCGCCGGCCACCGGGCTCGCACCGGGCGCCACGCCGCGCAGGCTCGGCGCCGGGCAGCTGGGCCGCGTCCTGGAGCTCGCCATGGCGCCCGACGGGAGCAGGGCGGCGGTCGCCGCGCACGACGGGCGCCTGCTGCTCGTCGAGCGGGAGACCGGCGAGGTCCGCGAGGTCGACCGCAGCCAGGACGGGGACGTGTCCGGGCTGGTCTTCTCGCCCGACTCGGCCTGGCTCGCCTGGTCGCACCCCGGCCCCCGCCCGCTGAGCCAGCTCAAGCTCGCCAACACCACCGACCTGTCGGTCTCCGAGGCGACCCCGCTGCGCTTCCAGGACTACGCGCCCGCGTTCACCCCGGACGGCAAGAACCTGGTCTTCCTGTCGACGCGGGCCTTCGACCCGGTCTATGACGAGCACGTCTTCGACCTCGCCTTCGTGGTCGGCTCCCGTCCGCACCTGATCACCCTCGCCGCGACCACCCCGTCCCCCTTCGGCCCACAGCGGCACGGCCGCCCCTTCGACGCGCCGGACAAGGACGAGACCCCCGACAGCGAGGGCACTCCGACCACCCGCATCGACCTCGAAGGCCTCGCCGACCGGATCGTGCCCTTCCCGGTCGAGGCCGCCCGCTACACCAATCTGCGGGCCGCCAAGGACGGCGTGCTGTGGCTGCGGCATCCCGTGCGCGGCGCGCTCGGTGCCTCCCGGGCCACACCCGACGACCCCGAGCCCAAGACCGAGATGGAGCGGAGCGCTATGACCTCCTCCAGCGACGGATCGAGCATCTCGCCGACGACGCCGACCACTTCGAGGTCAGCGGCGACGGCAAACGCGTCCTGCTGTGGACCGACGGCCGGCTCAAGGTCGTCCCCAGCGACCGGCGGGCCTCCGGTGACGACGACAGCGACTCGAACATCACCGTGGACCTGACGCGCGTACGGCAGCTGGTCGATCCGTCGGCCGAGTGGCGGCAGATGTTCGAGGAGACCGGCCGCATCATGCGGGACCACTTCTGGCGGCCGGACATGAACGGCGTGGACTGGACCGGCGTGCTGGACCGCTACCGCCCGCTGCTCGACCGGGTCGCCACCCACGACGACCTGATGGACCTGCTGTGGGAGGTACAGGGCGAGCTGGGCACCTCGCACGCCTACGTCGCACCGCGCGGCGGGTACGGCGGCGGGGCCCGGCAGGGCCTGCTCGGCGCCGACATCTCCCGTCACCCGGACGGCAGTTGGCGTATCGACGCCATCCTCCCCTCGGAGACCTCCGACCCCGAGGCCCGGGCCCCGCTGGCCGCACCCGGGGTCGCGGTGCGGGCCGGGGACGCGATCGTGGCGGTGGCCGGAGTGCCGGTGGACCCGGTGACCGGGCCCGGGCCGCTGCTCGTCGGTACGGCGGGCAAGGCGGTGGAGCTGACGATCTCTCCGGCCGGGGGCGGGGACGTACGGCACGCGGTCGTCGTGCCGATCGCCGACGAGCAGCCGCTCCGCTACCACGCGTGGGTGGCCGACCGGCGGGCGTACGTCCACGAGAAGTCCGGCGGCCGGCTCGGCTATCTGCACGTGCCGGACATGCAGGCGCCCGGCTGGGCACAGATCCACCGTGACCTGCGCGTCGAGGTGGCGCGCGAGGGCCTCGTCGTGGACGTCCGCGAGAACGCCGGGGGCCACACCTCGCAACTGGTCGTGGAGAAGCTGGCCCGACGGATCGTCGGCTGGGAACTGCCGCGCGGCATGCGGCCGTACAGCTATCCGGCGGACGCCCCGCGCGGGCCCGTGGTGGCGGTGGCGAACGAGTTCTCCGGCTCCGACGGCGACATCGTCAACGCGGCCATCAAGGCGCTGGGGCTGGGGCCCGTGGTGGGGACGCGGACGTGGGGCGGAGTCATCGGCATCGACAGCCGGTACCGCCTGGTCGACGAGACCCTGATCACCCAGCCCAAGTACGCCATCTGGCTGGAGGGCCAGGGCTGGGACGTGGAGAACTACGGGGTCGACCCGGACGTGGAGGTGGTCCAACGCCCTCAGGACTACGTGGCAGGCCACGACACCCAACTGGACGAGGCGATCCGCATCGCGCTGGAGGGTCTGGAGAACAGTCCGGCGAAAACACCGCCCACTTTGCCAACCTAAGGGGCGCGGGGCTGTATCGATCTGCGGCTCCGCCGCGTGGGCGCGATCACCCCCCGCGCACCGGCACCCGACGACGATACGATGCCCCCCGTAAACCACGCCGCCCAACCCCCGGAGGGACCATGGCAGGGGAGCCGCAGGACGACTGTCTGTTCTGCAAGATCGCCGAGGGGCACGTCCCGGCGACGATCGTGCGGGAGACGGACACGACCGTCGCGTTCCGGGACATAAACCCCCAGGCACCCACCCACGTCCTGGTCATTCCGAAGGCGCACTACGCGGACGCCGCAGCCCTCGCCGCCGCCGATCCGGGCCTCGCCGCGGATGTCCTGCGCGAGGCCAAGGCCGTCGCCGACGAGGACAAGCTGGAGAGCTACCGCATCGTCTTCAACACCGGCGCCGGAGCCGGCCAGACCGTCTTCCACACGCACGCCCACATCCTCGGCGGCCGCGGCATGCAGTGGCCCCCCGGATAAGCCGGAGTAAGTCGAAGCCACCGTGTCCGTACGTGAATTGGTCGTCCTCGGAACAGCGAGCCAGGTCCCGACCCGGCACCGGAACCACAACGGGTACCTGTTGCGGTGGGACGGCGAGGGCATCCTCTTCGATCCCGGCGAGGGCACACAGCGGCAGATGCTGCGTGCCGGAGTCGCGGCGCACGACCTGAACCGGATCTGCGTCACCCACTTCCACGGGGACCACTCGCTCGGCCTCGCCGGTGTCATCCAGCGGATCAACCTCGACAAGGTCCCGCATCCCGTCACCGCCCATTACCCGCGCTCCGGCCAGCGCTTCTTCGACCGGCTGCGGTACGCCACCGCATACCGGGAGACCGTGGACCTCACGCAGGCGCCGATCAGCGAGGACGGCGTCCTCGCCGACACCGGTAACTACACGCTGGAGGCCGCGCGGCTGTCGCACCCCGTCGAGTCGTACGGCTATCGCCTCGTCGAGCCCGACGGCCGCCGCATGCTGCCCGAACGGCTGGCCGCGCACGGCATCAAGGGGCCGGACGTCGGGCGGATCCAGCGGGAAGGGGTGCTCGGCGGGGTCCCCCTCGACGAGGTCAGCGAGATCCGGCGCGGGCAGCGGTTCGCGTTCGTCATGGACACACGGCTGTGCGACGGGGTGTACGCCCTCGCCGAGGGCTGCGACATGCTCGTCATCGAGTCCACCTTCCTGGACGACGACGTCGAACTCGCCGTCGAGCACGGTCACCTGACCGCTGGTCAGGCCGCTCGGGTCGCGCTCGACTGCGGCGTACGGCATCTCGTGCTCACCCACTTCAGTCAGCGCTACAACGAACCGGACGAGTTCGAGCGGCAGGCGCGGGACGCCGGTTTCGACGGGGAGCTGACGGTGGCACACGACCTGCTGCGGGTACCGCTACCGAAACGTCGGTGACACCCTCGTACGATGCTTTGATGCCTCTCCCGAAAGCAGAACTGCACCTCCATATCGAAGGCACCCTCGAACCCGAGCTCGCCTTCGAACTGGCCGCGCGGAACGGCGTCGAGCTGCCGTACGCCGACACCGACGCGCTCCGCAAGGCCTACCAGTTCGAGGACCTCCAGTCCTTTCTGAACCTGTACTACGAGCTCATGGCCGTCCTGCGCACCGAGCGGGACTTCGAGGACCTCGCGAACGCCTACCTCGCCCGCGCCGCCGCGCAGGGCGTGCGGCACGCGGAGATCTTCTTCGACCCGCAGGCGCACACCAAGCGGGGTCTTGAGCTGGGCACGGTCGTCGAGGGGCTGTGGCGGGCGCTGGGGAGCAGCCAGGCGAACCACGGGGTCTCCACCCGGCTGATCATGTGCTTCCTGCGCGACGACTCCGCCGAGTCGGCCATGGACACGCTCCGGGCCGCCGAGCCGTATCTCGACCGGATCACCGGCGTCGGCCTCGACTCGGCCGAGGTCGGCCACCCGCCGGTGAAGTTCCGCGAGGTCTACGAGGCCGCCGCCGCGCTCGGCCTGCGACGCGTCGCGCACGCCGGCGAGGAGGGGCCGCCGGCCTACATCACCGAGGCCCTCGACGTCCTCGGCGTCGAGCGCGTCGACCACGGGCTGCGGTGCATGGAGGACCCGGCGCTGGTCGAACGGCTGGTGCGGGAGCGGGTGCCGCTGACGCTGTGTCCGCTGTCGAACGTACGGCTGCGCACCGTCGACGTCCTCGCCGACCACCCCCTGCCCGCGATGCTCGACGCCGGGCTCCTCTGCACGGTCAACTCCGACGACCCGGCCTACTTCGGCGGCTATGCGGGCGACAACTTCGACGCCGTACGCCAGACCCTCGGCCTGCCCGAGGACCGGCTCCGGGAACTCGCCCGCAACTCGTTCCTCGCCTCCTTCCTGGAGGACGACGAGGAGCTGCGGGGGCGGTATCTGGCCGAGGTGGAGGCGTACGAGTTCGCGTAGCCGGCGTCAGGCGGCCGGGGCGACCCGCAGCCCGACCGCGAGGACCGCGCCCGTGACCGGGTAGCCGGCCTGCCTGCGCCGCGCGATCCCGGCCGGGGCGATGGCGTACGAGTTCAGGTAGCCGCGGTGAGGCGGTCGGGGGCGGCGGGGGTGGCTTCGGCGGTGTCCAAGGGGATCTCGACGACCTCGACCGCCTCGATGCCTTCCGTGACCTCGACGCCTTCCGCGACCTCGAAGGTCTTCTGCGACCGCCTGCCCAGCGCCACCACCGTCATCGGTACGGCGATCACCAGCAGCCCGACCGCCAGCACCGCGCCCATCACCGGGAACCCCGCCTGCGCGGACAGCACGCTCCCGGTCAGCGGGCCCGCCGCCGTGCCCAGCGAGGACGCCGAGCCGACGAGCACCGCCCAGCGGCCGCGGGCGTCGAGGGAGGCGGCGAGGCCGATGACGTACGACAGGACGATCGGGTAGAGCGTGTTCCAGGCGATCTCGCCGGTCGCGAAGGTCGTCAGGTCCGTGGCGGACGCGCTGAGCGCGATGCACGCCGCGATGAGGGCCGTACCGGCACCGATGGGCAGCGCGCGGCCGAGGCGCGGGCCGAGCGCGCCCGCCCCGGTCACGCCCAGCAGCCCGGCGCCGAGCCCCACGGCGAACACCGCGCCGACCGTGGTCTCGGTCAGCTGCGCCTGTGTCAGGCCGATCCGGCCGCTGACGCCCCAGAGGGAGTTCTGGGCGAGGGACCAGCACAGCATGCAGGCGGCGAGGGCCAGGCCGTGACGGAGGTGGGGGAGGCGGGTGGCGGCCGCCCGAGTCTGCGGCCGAAGGGCTCCGCTCGACGTCAGACGGGCCGTCAGCGGCCATACGGCGAGCGCCGTGAGCGCGATGGCCGCCAGCGGTTGGCCGTGGCCCGGGCCCAGGTGCGGCACCGTCAGATAGACGGCGCCCGCGAGGGCGGAGACGCCGAGGAGGCCGACGGTGGTGGCCCGGTGCGGGTCGCGCAGGGCGGCTATCCCGGTGGCGGCCACCGCCGTCGCCGTACCCGAGCCGAAGCCGCCGACCAGCACGCCCACCACGACGGCCGATACGGCGTGGGCGAGCGACGCCCCGCCGTAGCCGACGACGGCGAGGAGGAGTCCGATGCGCGCCAGCCTCCGCGCCCCGAACCGTTCCACCCGGGAGGCCAGCAGGAAGCCCGCCGACGCCGAACTCAGCAGCAGCGCGCTGCCGACGGCGCCCGCCTGGGTGGGGGAGAGCGGAAGCCCGGAGTCGAGTCTGCCGACGACCGTCGGCAGCAGATACGGAGCGAGGTACCCAGCCGTGAAAAGGGCGACGAGGGGCCAGGGGGTGGTGCGAGGGGCGAACACGGGCGTTCCCAGGGCATGCGAAAGGAGCGGCTCAAAGGGGGAGGAGCGCAGGCCGTCGACGGACAGGAACGCGCGGGGAATTTGTATCAAGCGGGGGCAGGGGTGAAGAAGTTCGGGGGGTGTGATGTGGGGCACGTTCTGTTTGGGGTGGGGTGAAGCGGGTAGAAGTGACCCCTACTTGCGCCCTCACCTGCGCCCTCACCTGCGCCAGTGCACCGACCCGCTGCCGCCGCCCCCGCCGGGAACCGTCGCCTCGATCTTCGCTCTGATCTCCCGCATCACCGCCACGATCCGCTCCTCGTGCCCCGCCGACAGCCGTGCCACCGGCACCGAGCAGCTGATCGCGTCCTGGGCCGGGACGTCGTAGCGCAGCGCGAACCCGAAGCCGACGATGCCGGGGACGCCCTCCTCGCGGTCGATCGAATAGCCACGCGCCCGTACCTCCGCGAGGTCGGCCGCGAGGGACTCGCGGGTCGTGTGGGTGCGGGGCGTGAGGGACGCGTAAGGGCCCTCGGGGAGGCCGTCGTCGGGGCGTTCGGCGAGCAGCGCCTTGCCCAGGGCGCCCGCGTGCGCCGGGAGACGCCGGCCCACCCGGCTGATCGTCCGCAGATATTCGTGCGACTCGCGCGTCGCCAGATACGCCACGTCCCCGCCGTCCAGCCGCGCCATGTGGATCGTCTCGCCGAGCGCCTCCGACGCCTCGTCCAGATAGGGGCGTACGGCCCGGACGCGCGGGTCGGAGTCGAGGTAGCTGGTGCCGGTGAGCAGGGCGTGGATGCCGATGCCGTAGAGGGAGCCGGTGACGTCCGTGCGGACCCAGCCGCGGGAGATCAGGGTCTGCAGCAGCGCGTACATGGAGCTGCGCGGCACGGCCAGCTCGTCGGCCAGTTCCTGCAGGCGCGCGGGGCGGTCGCCGCGCTCGGCGAGGAGCTCCAGCAACTCCACGGTGCGCGCCGCCGACTTCACTTCGCGGACGCCGCCTGTCTCTGACATGGGGCGATGGTAATCGGAGCGTCTCGGGTCGACCGTGCCATTGACGGTCGTGGTTCGCGTATCTAATCTCCATTCTCATACATGGATGACGTCTACATGGGGAGATGGGGACATGGCGAGGGTGAGCCTCGATACGGACACGACCCGGCGCTTGCGCGAGGGCATGGCACAGGGAGTGCTGTCGTTCCCGCTCACGAGCTTCCACGAGGACGGCACGCTGGACCCGGACGGCTTCCGCGACCATGTCGCCGCCCAGCTCGCCACCGCCCCCGGCGCGGTCTTCCCCGCCTGCGGCACCGGGGAGTTCTTCTCGCTGGACGAGGACGAGTACCGACAGGTCGTCTCGATCGCCGTCGAGGAGTCGGGCGGGCGCGTACCCGTCGTCGCCGGGGTCGGCTACGGCTGGGCGCAGGCCGCCCGGTTCGCGCGCATCGCCGAGGAGGCCGGAGCCGACGCCCTCCTCGTCCTGCCGCACTACCTCGTCGCCGCCCCGCAGGACGGCCTGGTCGCCCAGCTGGAGCAGCTCGCGGCCCGGACCCGGCTGCCGCTCATCGCCTACCAGCGCGGCCAAGTCTCCTTCACCGCCGACTCGTTGAAGCGCATCGCCCGCATCCCCCACGTCATCGGGCTCAAGGACGGCCACAGCGACCTCGACCGCCTCCAGCGCCTCACCCTTGCCGCCCCCGAGGGCTTCCTCTTCTTCAACGGGGCCGCCACCGCCGAGATCCAGGCCCGCGCGTACGCCACCGTCGGCGTCCCGGCCTATTCCTCCGCCGTCCACGCCTTCGCCCCCGAGATCGCGAACGCCTTCTTCGCGGCCCTGCGGAGCGGCGACCAGGCCACGGTCGACAAGCTGCTGCGCGACTTCTACGTCCCGCTCGTCGAGCTCCGCGACCGGGTGCCCGGATACGCCGTGTCCCTGGTGAAGGCGGCGGCCCGGCTGCGCGGCCGCCCCGTCGGCCCCGTACGCGCCCCGCTCACCGACCCGTCGGCCGGTGACCTGGCCGATCTGCGCACTCTCCTCACCGCCGGACTCGACCTCGTAGGAGCAGCGCTGTGAACCTGACGATCACCGACGTCCGCCTCACGCCGATCCTGGTCGCCGACCCGCCGCTGCTGAACACCCAGGGCGTCCACCAGCCGTACACGCCCCGCCTGATCGTGGAGGTCGTGACGGCCGACGGGGCCACGGGCGTGGGTGAGACGTACGGCGACACCAAGTACCTGGAGCTCGCCCGGCCGTTCGCCGACAAGCTGATCGGCCGTCAGGTCAGCGATCTGAACGGCCTGTTCGTCGTCGCCGACGAGGTGGCCGTCGATCAGTCCCGGGTCCTGGGCCAGGTCGACGTCGGCGGGCTGCGCGGCGTCCAGACCGCCGACAAGCTGCGGCTGTCCGTCGTCTCCGGCTTCGAGGTCGCCTGCCTGGACGCCCTCGGCAAGGCGCTCGGGCTGCCCGTGCACGCGCTGCTCGGCGGCAAGCTGCGCGACGCGGTCGAGTACAGCGCGTACCTCTTCTACAAGTGGGCCGGCCATCCGGCGGGCGTCCGCGCCGAGAAGGACGACTGGGGTGCCGCCGTCGACCCGGCCGGGGTCGTCGAGCAGGCGCGGAAGTTCACCGAGCGGTACGGCTTCACCTCCTTCAAGCTCAAGGGCGGTGTCTTCCCACCGGACGAGGAGATCGCGGCCGTACGGGCCCTCGCGGAGGCCTTCCCCGGGCACCCCCTGCGGCTCGACCCCAACGGGGCCTGGTCCGTGGAGACCTCGATGCAGGTGGCGCGGGAGCTCGGGGAGGTCCTGGAGTACCTGGAGGACCCGGCCCTCGGCACGGACGCCATGGCAGAGGTCGCCGCGCGGACCGGCGTGCCGCTGGCGACCAACATGTGCGTGACGACGTTCAGCGAGATCAAGGAGGCGTTCACGCGGGACGCCGTGCAGGTCGTCCTCTCCGACCACCACTACTGGGGCGGGCTGCGCAACACCCAGCAGCTGGCGGCCATCTGCCGCACCTTCGGCGTCGGGGTGTCCATGCACTCCAACACCCACCTGGGCATCTCCCTGGCCGCGATGACCCACGTGGCCTCCACCGTCCCGAACCTCCACCACGCCTGCGACTCCCACTACCCCTGGCAGTCCGAGGACGTCCTCACCGAGCGGCTCACCTTCGAGGGCGGCAAGGTCGCCGTGTCCGACGCGCCCGGCCTCGGCGTCGAGCTGGACCGCGAGCGGCTGGCGGAGCTGCACCGGCGGTGGCTGGAAGACGACGGCTCGCTCCGGGACCGCGACGACGCGGCCGCCATGCGGGTCGCCGAACCCGGCTGGGTCACGCCCTCGGTGCCGCGCTGGTAGCGCCCCGCCGACCGGCCCGGGGAGGTCGTCCACCGGGGTCTCGGGCAGGATCGCGGCGGCGTTGTCAGTGGTGAGGTGGCGTTGTCGGTGAGGTGGTGCACACTGGCCAGATCAGCACCACGTCAGGGAGCGCACCGTGACCACGCCCACCGGGCCCACCGCGCCCACCGGAAACGGAAAGGGACCCTCGCCCCAGGGGCCGACGTCCAGGGCAGGGAAGCCGTACCGCCGGAGCCAGGTCGACCCCCTCGCCGGCCTGCGCACACCCGCCGACCCGCCCTGGGACGTGTATCTCACCGGCACGGTCTTCCTCGACATCATCTTCACCGGCCTCGACTCCGCCCCGGTGCGCGGCACCGAGTCATGGGCGCGCGGCATGGGGTCGAGCCCCGGCGGCGTGGCGAACATGGCGACGGCCCTGGCCCGCCTCGGCCTGAAGACCTCGCTCGCGGCGGCCTTCGGCGACGACCACTACGGCGAGTACTGCTGGGACGCGCTGGAGCACGGCGAGGGCATCGACCTCTCGCCGTCGCGCACCGTGCCCGGCTGGCACTCGCCGGTGACGGTCTCGATGGCGTACGAGGGGGAGCGCACGATGGTCTCCCACGGCCATGAGCCGCCCCCGGAGGAGCCCGCGCCGGACTGCCCCCCGAGCGCCCGTGCCGCGGTCGCCTCCCTCGTCCCGGGACGGCGGGCCCCCTGGATCGCGCAGGCCGCGAGCAAGGGCGCCCGTATCTTCGCCGACGTCGGCTGGGACGACACCGGGGCGTGGGACCTGGCGGGGCTGGCCGACCTGGAGCACTGCGAGGCGTTCCTGCCGAACGCGCAGGAGGCGATGCGGTACACGGGCGCCGACTGCCCGCGCGAGGCTGCCCACGCACTCACCGCGTACGTCCCGGTCGCCGTGGTCACCCTCGGCGCGGAGGGCGCGTACGCGGTGGACGGCCGGACCGGGGAGACGGCCGTGGTGCCCGCCATCGCCGTGGAGGCCCTGGACCCGACGGGCGCCGGGGATGTCTTCGTGGCCGGCTTCGTCGCCGGCACCCTGGCCGACTGGCCGCTGGCCGACCGCCTCGCCTTCGCCGGCCTCACGGCCGCCCTGTCCGTCCAGGAGTTCGGCGGCTCCCTCTCGGCGCCCGGCTGGGCCGAGATCGGCGCCTGGTGGCGCAAGGTCCGGTCCCTCGACCGGCAGGACCCCGAGGCCCTGCGCCGGTACGCGTTCCTGGCCGACCTGGTGCCGGAGGAACAGGGGAGACCTTGGCCGCTGCGGCGGGCGGTGCCGACGATCGGGTTCCGCAGATCGGCGTGACGACTGCCGGACGTGGTTCCGCGGGGTCGGTCCGAGTGCTGAGGGGTCAGCTCGGGGTGGCCGGCGTCAGCACCACGAAGTCCGCGTTCGCCGGGTCGAGGCAGACCGCCAGGCGGCCGACGCCCTCCGCGTCCTCCGGGCCCATCTGCACACTGCCGCCGTTCTCGGTGACCTTGGCGACCGCGGCGTCGCAGTCGGTGACGTTGAAGACCGGGTGCCAGTACGGCCGCCCGCTCGCCAGCGCGAGGTTCTCCTCGGGCAGCTCCATGAGGCCGCCCTGCATGCGCTCCTCGGGCAGTCCGGCCGGTGTGATCAGGGTGTAGGCGCCCCCGCCGCCCGGCAGCTCCATGTCGCTGTACTGCCAGCCGAAGAGACCGCCGTAGAACTCCTTCGCGCCCGCCGCGTCGCTCGTGTACAGCTCGGTCCACGACAGTGAGCCCGGCTCGTCCGCCAGCTCGAAGCCCGAGTTCTTCCCCGGCTGCCAGACGGCGAACTGACCGCCCAGCGGGTCGTTGTACTGCGCCATCCGCCCCCAGTCGTCGAGGTCCCGCGGTGGCACCCGCACGGTGCCGCCCGCGCGCTCCACGGCCTGGGTCGTCGCGTCCGCGTCATCGACGGTGTAGTAGATCATCCAGGCCGAACGCGCCCCCTCCTCGGTGAGCTTGCCGATCCCGGCGACGGTCTTGCCGTCCTTCTTGAACATCCCGCCCTCGAAGTCCTCCGACTCGCCCATGGACTCGTACTCCCAGCCGAGCACCGCACCGTAGAAGGCCGCGGCGGCGCGGACGTCGGGGGCACCGAGATCGAGCCAACAGGGGGAGCCGGGAGCGAGGTCAGTGGTGATCATGACGATTCCCTTCGCAGATCCTCTGACCTCAGCGTGACACCCGGCACCGACACTCGCCCGTCGGCTGCGCTCCGTGCGCCGCGCGGGCCGGCTGTGGTTACCATCCGGCCATGAGCGACGACGTGAGAGCGGCCGGGCTCGCCACCGCCGCACACGACTGGGCCGCGGCGATGGTCTCCAACGACCCCGCCCGGATCGCCCACTTCATGGCCGACGACTGGGTCATCGTCTCCGAGTCGGGCGTCTCCACCAGGGAGCAGTTCCTCGCGCTCGTCGAATCCGGCGACCTGACCCACTCGGCGTTCCAGATCATCGGCGACCCCCGGATCCGCGTCCACGGCGACTCGGCGGTGGTGACGGCACGGATCACGAACACGGCCCACTACCGGGGCGAGCGCTTCGACGCCGACGAGTGGACGACCGACGTGTTCGTCCGCCGGGACGACCGCTGGCTCTGCGTACTGAGCCACATCACGGCGGCGGCGCGGGCCTGACTCCGGGTGTTCCAGCCCGCCCGACGTTCGCCCCCGCCGCCCCTACCCGTCCCGTCCCTGGGGGCTCCGCCCCCAGACCCCCGCTTTCGGCCCTTAAGGGGCCTCGTCCTCAAACGCCGGACGGGCTGAATCCAGCCCCTCCGGCGTTTGAGGAGCGGGGTCTGGGCCTGGGGCGGAGTCCCAGAAGGATGGGACGGGTAGGGGCGGCGGGGGCGAAAACATCCCCGGACCTCAGCCCGCCGTGACCGTCGTACGCACCACCCCGTCCGCCCCCGCCACCAACACCGGCGTCTCCGGCCCCCCAAGATCCCGCACAGCCGCCCGGTCCTCCGCGGACGCGCCCTCCGCCTCCGTCACGACCGCCGCCGCCTCCAGCGACGTCGCCCCCGAGGCCACCGCCATCGCCACCGCCGTCCGCAGCGCGCTCAGCTTCAGGGAGTCCAGGGCGACGGTCCCGGCGACATAGGTACGGCCCGTCTCGTCCCGTACGGCCGCCCCCTCGGGCACACCGTTGCGAGCCCGTGCGGAACGGGCCAGGGTGACGATCTTGCGGTCCTCGGGGTCAAGCGCGCTGTTGTCGGTCATGACCTGAGCATACGAAGCGCCGCCCCGCCTAACCGGCCACGGGGTACATCGCCCCGCGCCGCCCCTCCGGCGACGCCAGCCACTCGAGCTTCGCCGCCGTGTTCGCCTCGTCCAGCGGCGTGTGCAGGACGATCGACAGATCGGGCCGTACCGGCATCTGCATCACACTCGACTCCAGGCACAGCAGCCCGACCAGCGGATGGTCCAGCTCCTTGCGGATCTGCCCGGCGTCCTCGATGTCCCGCCGCTCCCACAGCTCGGTGAACTCCGGGCTGGCCGCCCTCGCCTCGGCCAGCACGGCCTGGAACCCCTCGTCGTCGGGAGAGGCCGAGCAGAGCGCACGGAACTGCGCCACGACCGTACGGGCGTTCTGCTCCCAGCTCTTGGACCGCGACCGGTACATCGGGTCCGTGAAGAAGTCGATCAGGCAGTTCCAGCGCCGGCCGGGCCGCATGCCGAGCACCGTCGCCGCCGCGTCGTTGTGCAGCACGCCGTTGTAGTACCGGTCCATGATGTGCGCCGGATACGGCATCCACGCGT
This sequence comes from Streptomyces sp. V4I8, assembly GCF_041261225.1. Classification (GTDB taxonomy): domain Bacteria; phylum Actinomycetota; class Actinomycetes; order Streptomycetales; family Streptomycetaceae; genus Streptomyces. Next base: position 3,583,230 of record NZ_JBGCCN010000001.1, on the reverse strand, counting down.
CGATCAGCCGCCGCAGCCCGTCGCACATGTCCCGCTTCTCGGGCGCCACTTCACGCTCCGGCGGATTCAGCCCGGCCAGCAGATACAGATGCCTGCGCTCGGCGTTGCTCAGCCGCAGCACCCGGCCCACCGAGTCCAGCACCTGCGGCGACACGGAGATGTCCCGCCCCTGCTCCAGCCACTGGTACCAGGAGGCACCCACACCGGCGAGCACGGCGACCTCCTCGCGCCGCAGGCCCGGCGTACGGCGCCGCGCTCCACCGTCCGGCAGGCCCGCGTCGGCCGGGGTCACCCGGGCCCGCCTGCTCATCAGGAACTCGCGCAGCTCGTGCCGCCGCCTGCTCTTCAGCGCGCCCTCGGACACGTACGGATCCCCCTCTTCCCGTTGGCTGGTGGTGCCACCACCAGCACAACTTGCCGCTCCCCACGGCTATTCCGACGAGAGCAGGCTCTTGGCCATGGCGATCGACACCACCAGCTCCCCGACCACGACCAGCCCCGGTCCCACCGCGCCCCCATCACCCGACACCCCCCGGCCGACCCCCCGGATGTCGACGCGCGACAAACTCGTCCTGTTCGTCCTGTGCGCGGCCCAGTTCATGGTCGCCCTCGACTTCTCCGTCCTGAACGTCGCCCTCCCCGTCCTCGGCGCCGACCTCGGCATGAGCCAGTCGGCGCTGCAGTGGGCGGTCACGGCGTTCGCGCTGCCGTCGGGCGGGTTCCTGCTCCTCTTCGGCCGCATCGGCGACCTCTACGGCCGCCGCAAGCTGTTCCTCACGGGCCTCGCCCTGTTCGCCGCGGCCTCGGTGCTCGCGACGTTCGCCTGGGACCCGGCGTCGTTCCTCGCGGGACGCGCCCTGCAGGGCCTCGGCGCGGCGGTCATCGTCCCCACGGGGATGTCCCTGCTGACCACCACCTTCGCCGAGGGCCCCGCCCGGGACCGCGCGCTCGGCATCTCGGGGACGCTGATGTCCCTCGGTTTCACCATCGGCGTGGTCGCGGGCGGTGTCCTGACCGACGCGTTCGGCTGGCGCTCCACGATGGGCCTGCTCGCGATCTTCGCCCTGATCGTGCTGCCGCTCGCCCCCGGCCTGCTGCCCGAGTCCCGCACCCCGGACCGCCCGCATCTGGACCTGCCGGGCGCGGTCACCGTCACCGGCGGTCTGCTGTCCCTGATCTACGCCCTGACGACGGCCGCCGACCACGGCTTCGCCCATGCCGACGTCATCGCGACACTGGTCGCGGGCCTCGCGCTGCTCACGGCCTTCGCGGTCGTCGAGTCCCGCACCGAGGCACCCCTGGTCTCCCTGCCCATGCTGCGCCGCCGCACGGTGGCGTGGGGCAACGTGGGCGGCCTGGTCACCTTCTCGATGATGTCGACGGTGATCTTCGTCCTCACCCTGTACCTGCAGGAGATCCTGCATCTGGCGGCCTGGCAGACGGGCCTGGTCTTCGGTGTCCAGGGCGTGCTGTCGGTGATCGCGGGCACGCTCACCCCGAGGTTCGTCAGCCGTCTCGGCGCCCGCCGCACGCTGGCCCTCTCGCTCGCGGGGCAGGGCGCCTTCATCGCCGCCCTGGTGTTCCTCGACGCCCACGCCTGGTCCGTCTGGCTCGCCACGGCCGCCGTCTCGCTGGCGAGCATGTTCCACCTGGGCGCGATCATCTCCTACGGCCTGACGGCCACCTCCGGAGTCCCCGACGAGGAACAGGGCCTGGCCACCGGCCTGGTCACCTCGACCCAGCAGGTCGGCATCACGATCGGCATCCCGCTGCTGGGCGTCCTCGCGACGACCTCCGGCGACCTGCTGTCCGGCACCCGCACGGTGCTGGCCCTCGACGCGGGGATCGTCCTGGCCGCCGCGGCCCTGGTCGGGCTGGGCCTGCGGACCCGGCGGACGGCCACGCGGGGGACCGGCTCAGGGGCGGTCGAGTCGCAGCCGGTCGGCTCTCGGTAGCCCGGCCACGACAAGGTCGTACGAGTCCTCGATGAGCTCCCGGACCAGCCGGTCCGGGAGTTCGCCGTCCACGGTGACGGTGTTCCAGTGCCGCTTGTTCATGTGGTAGCCGGGGGCGATCAGCCCCTCGTGCTCCCCGCGCAGCCGGATCGCGTCCTCCGGGTCGCACTTGAGGTTGACGGTGAGCGGGCGGGCGTCCATCCAGCTCAGGGCGAACATCTTGCCCAGGACCTTGAAGACGGAGATGTCCGGGTTGAAGGGGAAGTCCTCCACCGCGGCGTTGAAGGACAGGCAGAAGCCGCGCAGCTCCTCGGGCGTCACTCCGCCCTCGCCTCCTCCTCGTCCGGCGCCGGCGCCGGGGCCAGCGGCTCGACCAGCACCGTCACGATCTTGTTCCGCCGGCCGGCCGCCGCCTCCGCCGTCAGCCGCAGTTCACGGCGGTCGGGCAGCTCGACCACGGACGACGCCCCGGCGATCGGCACCCGGCCCAGCGCCTTCGCGAGCAGCCCGCCGACCGTCTCCACGTCCTCGTCGTCGTACTCGTCGAGGCCGTACAACTCTCCGAGGTCGGTGATGTCCAGGCGGGCGGTCACCCGGTAGCGGTCCTCGCCCAGCTCCTCCACCGGCGGCAGCTCACGGTCGTACTCGTCGGTGATCTCGCCGACGATCTCCTCGAGGATGTCCTCGATGGTGACGATGCCGGCGGTGCCGCCGTACTCGTCGATGACCACGGCGACGTGATTGCGCTCCTTCTGCATCTCGCGCAGCAGATCGCCGGCGTTCTTGGTGTCCGGCACGAAGAACGCGGGCCGCATCGCCGTCGACACCAGCTCGCTCTCCGCGTCCCGGGAGATGTGCGTCTTGCGGGCCAGGTCCTTCAGGTACACCATCCCGACCACGTCGTCCTCGCTCTCCCCGACGACCGGTATGCGCGAGAAACCGGAGCGCAGGGCGAGGGTGAGGGCCTGGCGGATGGTCTTGTAACGCTCGATGACGACCAGGTCGGTGCGCGGGACCATCACCTCCCGCACCAGCGTGTCGCCCAGCTCGAAGACCGAGTGCACCATGCGGCGCTCCTCGTCCTCGATCAGCGACTCCTTCTCGGCGAGGTCCACCAGCGCGCGCAGCTCCGCCTCGGAGGCGAAGGGGCCGCGCCGGAAGCCCTTGCCGGGGGTGAGCGCGTTGCCGATGAGGATCAGCAGGTAGGGGATCGGACCCATGATCCGGGCGAGCGGCAGCAGCACATACGCCGCCGCCGTCGCCGTGTTCAGCGGATGCTGGCGCCCGATGGTCCGCGGGGAGACCCCGACGGCGACGTACGACACCAGCACCATGACCGCTATCGCGACCAGAAGTGCCTCGGTGGTGCTGTCGAACTCCTGGAGGCAGGCGTAGGTGACGAGCGCGGCGGCGGCCATCTCGCAGGCCACGCGCACCAGCAGCGCCACGTTCAGATAGCGCGTCGGGTCGGCGGCGACGAGCGCCAGCTTCTCGCTGCCGCGCCGGCCGCCGCGTACGGCCTCCTCGGCGCGGAAGCTGGAGACACGCGCCAGGCCCGCCTCCGCGCAGGCGGCGAGCCAGGCGACGACCACCAGGGCGATCGCACCGGAGACGAGGGGGAGGCTCATGACACGGTCGGGGCCGGGGAAGGACCGGTCAGGCCCTGCTCCGAGCGCCAGCCGTCCACGATGGCGGCCTGAAGGCCGAACATCTCGGCCTTCTCGTCGGGCTCCTCGTGGTCGTACCCGAGCAGATGCAGCACACCATGGACGGTGAGCAGCTGGAGCTCCTCGTCCATGGAGTGCTGCGTGGGCGCCTCGGCCCCCTGCTTGGCGGCGACTTCGGGGCACAGCACGATGTCGCCGAGGAGCCCCTGGGGCGGCTCGTCGTCGTCCTTGGACGGCGGCCGCAGCTCATCCATCGGGAAGGACATGACATCGGTCGGACCGGGCAGGTCCATCCACTGGATGTGGAGCTGCTCCATGGCGTCGGCGTCCACCACGATCACCGAGAGCTCGGACAGCGGGTGGATGCGCATCCGTGCGAGCGCGTAGCGGGCGATGTCGAGGATCGCCTGCTCGTCGACCTCGGTGCCGGACTCGTTGTTGACGTCGATCGACATGGTGCTGCTCGGCTCTACTTCCCTTTGTGCCCGGACTTGCCCCGGCCCTGCCCCTTGTGCGTGCCGTTCTGGGTGCCGTGCGTGTTGTCGAACTTCTCGTACGCGTCGACGATACGGCCGACCAGCTTGTGCCGGACGACATCCTGCGAGGACAGCCGGGAGAAGTGGACGTCCTCGACGCCGTCCAGGATGTCCTGCACCTGCCGCAGACCGGACTTGGTGCCGTCCGGGAGGTCGACCTGGGTGACGTCACCGGTGATGACTATCTTCGAGTCGAAGCCGAGGCGGGTGAGGAACATCTTCATCTGCTCGGGGCTGGTGTTCTGGGCCTCGTCCAGGATGATGAAGGCGTCGTTGAGCGTGCGGCCACGCATATAGGCGAGCGGCGCGACCTCGATGGTCCCGGCGGCCATGAGCCGGGGGATCGAGTCGGGGTCGAGCATGTCGTGCAGCGCGTCGTACAGGGGCCGCAGGTACGGGTCGATCTTCTCGTAGAGCGTGCCCGGCAGGAATCCCAGCCGCTCGCCCGCCTCCACCGCCGGCCGGGTCAGGATGATGCGGTTGACCTGCTTGGACTGCAGGGCCTGCACCGCCTTGGCCATGGCGAGGTAGGTCTTGCCGGTACCGGCGGGGCCGATGCCGAAGACGATCGTGTGCTTGTCGATCGCGTCGACGTAGCGCTTCTGGTTGAGGGTCTTGGGGCGGATCGTGCGGCCACGGGAAGAGAGGATGTTCTGGGTGAGCACCTCGGCCGGGGTCTCCTTGCCGTCCCCCTCGCCGTTCTCGCTCGCTCTGAGCATGGCGATCGAGCGTTCCACTGCGTCCTCCGTCATCGGCTGTCCGGTGCGGAGCACCAGCATCATCTCGTCGAACAGGCGCTGGATGAGGGCGACTTCAGAGGCATCGCCGACCGCGCTGATCTCATTGCCCCGGACATGGATGTCGGCCGCCGGGAAGGCCTTCTCGATCACACGCAGCAGGGAGTCGCCGGACCCCAGCACGGTCACCATGGGGTGCTGGGCGGGGACGGTGAACTGTGCTCTCGCCTGCCCCTGCGCGGGTGTGTGAGCTGTGGGTGTCTGAGTCATGGGCCGGCTCTGAAGGCCTTGCTCGTCCTCCTCGATACGACTCGCCCGCCACAGGGGCGGCCTGGCGATTTCCAGGGTACGCCGGGGGACTGACAACGCCGTAGGCGTTTTCGCAGGGGAGGGTTCACGGGGTTACGAGGGCCTCACGGCCGGTACGGAGCGGGTGACGCTCCGCTTGCCGGCCGATCCCGGCAGTTGCCCGTCCGTAGGTGACCGTCGGTAGCCGCCCGTCCGTAGTTGACCCGTCGGTAGTTGAGGCCGGAAATAACCCTTGCCGACCCTGGCCCCACGCGCATCAATGGAAACGGTGATTCCGACGGACCGTCAGATCCGCCGGGGCCATCAGGTTCAGCTCTCCCCGTCAGCTGTCCGCTTCAGCTGTCGACGCAGTGTGTCCGCATCCACCTGCCGAGCAATTCCCGCACCCCCCACACCAGGAATTCCCCCACCTCGAAAGGGAGCGGATCCCCATGAGACGCATACGAATCGGAGCTGGTGCGACGCTGGTCGCCGGGGCCCTCGCGGTCACCGGACTGGCCTTCGCGCCCGCCGCCCTCGCGGTCACCCCCGACACGGCGACGATCACCGCCGACTGCGGCGCCTTCGGCGGCGGCGAGGCCACCCTCACGGCCACGCAGGACGGCACCGCCGCCACCCTCACCCTCAAATCCTCCGCGATCACCGCGCCGATCGCGCTCGGCGCGGACTCGATCTCCTCGACGCTCACCCTGGTCAAGGCGAGCGGCGGCACCACCAGCTTCACCGGCACGGAGAACCCGGCGATGGCCGCCGGTGACCCCGTCCAGGTCGGCCCGCTCAGCGGCACCGTCGCCTCCGGGGACAGCCTGGAGGCGTTCGGCGGCTCGCTGCAGATGACCGTCTTCGGCATCACGATCACGTGCACGGCGGCCGGGCCGCAGTCGCCGGGCCCGTTCGTGTTCGACTGACGCGTGACGTACTGAGGGGGCGCGGTCCCGGCGCTGCTACGGCTTCACAGCGCGTCGGGGCCGCGCTCGCCCGTCCGCACCCGTACGACCGTGTCGACCGGCAGCGCCCACACCTTGCCGTCGCCGATCTTGCCGGTCTGGGCGGCCTTCACGATGGCGTCGATGACCTCGTCGGCCGCCGCGTCGTCGACGACGACCTCGATCCGGACCTTGGGCACCAGGTCGACCTGGTACTCCGCGCCCCGGTACACCTCGGTGTGGCCGCGCTGACGGCCGTAGCCACTCGCCTCGGTCACGGTCAGACCGTGCACGCCGATCTCCTGGAGGGCGGTCTTGACCTCGTCGAGCCGGTACGGCTTGACGATCGCGGTGATCAGCTTCATGCCTGGTTCTTGACCTTCTGCGCGGCGGGGACGGAGGAGGAGACGGACGAGGTGACCGGGGCGCCGTGCCCCAGGACCCCGTGATCGTAAGCGGTCTCGGCGTGCACCGTAAGGTCCAGGCCGGTGTGCTCCTGCTCCTCGCTCGCCCGGAAGCCCATGACCTTGTCGATGACCTTGCCGATGCCGTAGGTGACGAGAAAGGCGTACGCCGCCACCACCACGACGGCCACCGCCTGCTTGCCGAGCTGCCCGACTCCGCCGCCGTGCAGCAGGCCCTCGGTGCCGCCCGTCATGGTGGCCGTCGCGAAGACGCCGATCAGCAGCGTGCCGATGACACCGCCGACCAGGTGGACCCCGACGACGTCCAGGGAGTCGTCGTAGTCGAACTTGAACTTCCAGCCCACGGCGTACGAGCAGACGACACCGGCGGCGAGACCGATGACGAGCGCGCCCAGCAGCGAGACCGAGCCGCAGGACGGGGTGATGGCGACGAGACCGGCGACCGCGCCGGAGGCCGCGCCCAGCGTCGTCGGGTGACCGTCGCGCTTGTGCTCGACGAAGAGCCAGCCGAGCAGGCCGGTGCAGCCGGCGGCGAGGGTGTTGAGGAAGACGGCCGCCGCGAGCCCGTTGGCGCCGAGGGCGGAGCCTGCGTTGAAGCCGAACCAGCCGAACCAGAGCAGCCCCGCGCCCAGCACGACCATCGGCAGGTTGTGCGGCCGCATCGCCTCCTTCTTGAACCCGAGCCGGGGCCCGAGGACCAGGCACAACGCCAGTCCGGAGGCGCCGGAGGTGATCTCGACGGGGAGGCCGCCGGCGAAGTCGAGTGCGCCGAGGTGCTCGAGGATCCAGCCGCCGGGTCCCCAGGTCCAGTGCGCGACCGGAACGTATACGAGTAGCGCCCACACCGGCACGAACACGAGCCACGCCCCGAACTTCGCCCGGTCCGCGACCGCGCCGCTGACGAGCGCGGCGGTGATGATCGCGAAGGTGAGCTGGAAGGTGGCGAAGAGGACGGTGGGGACGGTGCCCTGGACGCTGTCGGGTCCGAGCCCGGCCATGCCGGCATGCTCGAGCCCGCCGATGAGCCCACCGGCGACGTCGTCCCCGAAGGCGAGCGAATACCCGCAGGCCAGCCACACGACGGTGACGAGCGCGACGGACACGAAGCTCATCATCAACATGTTGAGGACGCTCTTCGTGCGGACCATGCCGCCGTAGAACAGGGCCAGGCCCGGGGTCATCAGCAGGACGAGGGCGGTGGCGGCGAGCAGCCAGGCGGTGTCGCCGGTGTCGATCTGCGCGGCTTGTGCGGCGGCGAGGGGCACGGTTGTCTCCAACGGTGTGGGGGCTCGTCAGAGATTCACCGGTCCGAGTTTCCGGCCGCGTACGGGTGTGTTTCGGCGACGTTTCGTTGCGCGGGGGTTTCCGGAAGCTCACCGGGCGGGGTGCACTCGGGCGCGTGTGCGGCAAGGGTCTGTGGATCAGGGAGAATGGGCGCCATGAGCGTGCGCAGTAAGTCATCCGAGCCGTCCGAGGCGCCCCATCGCGCCGGCTTCGCCTGCTTCGTGGGCCGTCCCAACGCGGGCAAGTCCACGCTGACGAATGCTCTGGTCGGCCAGAAGGTGGCGATCACCGCGAACCAGCCGCAGACGACGCGGCACACGGTGCGGGGGATCGTGCACCGGGAGGACGCCCAGCTGATCCTGGTCGACACCCCTGGGCTGCACAAGCCGCGCACGCTGCTGGGCGAGCGGCTCAACGACGTCGTCCGTACGACCTGGGCCGAGGTCGACGTGATCGGCTTCTGTCTGCCGGCGAACGAGAAGCTCGGTCCCGGTGACCGCTTCATCGCCAAGGAACTCGCGTCGATCAAGAAGACGCCGAAGATCGCGATCGTCACGAAGACCGACCTCGTGGACGGCAAGACGCTCGCCGAGCAGCTCATCGCCATCGACCAGCTCGGCAAGGAGCTGGGCTTCGAGTGGGCCGAGATCGTCCCCGTCTCGGCGGTCGGCGACAAGCAGGTGGGCCTGCTGGCCGACCTGATCGTGCCGCTGCTGCCGGAGGGGCCCGCCCTCTACCCCGAGGGTGACCTCACCGACGAGCCCGAACAGGTCATGATCGCCGAGCTCATCCGCGAGGCCGCGCTAGAGGGCGTCCGCGACGAGCTCCCCCACTCCATCGCGGTCGTGGTGGAGGAGATGCTCCCCCGCGAGGACCGCCCCGCCGACAAGCCCCTGCTGGACATCCACGCCTTCGTCTACATCGAGCGCCCCAGCCAGAAGGGCATCATCATCGGCCCCAAGGGCAAGCGCCTGAAGGACGTCGGCATCAAGTCCCGCAAGCAGATCGAGGCGTTGCTGGGCACGCCGGTCTTCCTGGACCTGCATGTGAAGGTGGCGAAGGACTGGCAGCGGGATCCTCGGCAGTTGCGGAAGCTGGGGTTCTGAGCCGGGTGGGGTCGGGGGTGTGGCGGGGTTGTTGTAGCGGGCGCCTGATGGCGGTCGGTATCAAGGCCCGCGGGCATGTCGAGGTGTTGCTGGGGGCGGCGGCCGTGCGGCGGTAGCCGCAGATTGATGCGGTCTGGGCCTGCATGTGAAGGTGGCGAAGGACTGGCAGCGGGATCCTCGGCAGTTGCGGAAGCTGGGGTTCTGAGCCGGGTGGGGTCGGGGGTGTGGCGGGGTTGTTGTAGCGGGCGCCTGATGGCGGTCGGTATCAAGGCCCGCGGGCATGTCGAGGTGTTGCCGGGGGCGGCGGCCGTGCGGCGGTAGCCGCAGATTGATGCGGTCTGGACCTGCATGTGAAGGTGGCGAAGGACTGGCAGCGGGATCCTCGGCAGTTGCGGAAGCTGGGGTTCTGAGCCGGGTGGGGTCGGGGGTGTGGCGGGGTTGTTGTAGCGGGCGCCTGATGGCGGTCGGTATCAAGGCCCGCAGGCATGTCGAGGTGTTGCTGGGTGCGGCGGCCGTGCGGCGGTAGCCGCAGATTGATGCGGTCTGGACCTGCATGTGAAGGTGGCGAAGGACTGGCAGCGGGATCCTCGGCAGTTGCGGAAGCTGGGGTTCTGAGCAGTCAGGCCTTGCTGGGGGACATGTCCTGCAGGCCCACCACGCGCAGGAGTTGGAGGCGCTCGTAGGCCTCCGTGCCCGGGCGGGCGGTGTGGACGACCAGGAGGTGGTGGTGCTCGTGGCTGACCATGACCTCGCAGTCCAGCTCCAGGAGGCCGACCAGGGGGTGGATGAAGCGTTTCGTCGCCCGGTTGCGCTGGGACACCTCGTGCTCGTCCCACAGACGCGCGAACTCCTCGCTCGACGCCCGTAGTTCGGCGACCAGGCCGGCCGGTTCCGGATCGTCGGGGCGGGCCGCGGCCACCGCGCGCAGGGTGGCGACGTGGGCGCGTGCGTGGCCCGCGAGGTCCTCCTGAGGGAAGAGGGTGCGCGCGGTCGGGTCCAGGAAGAAGAGCCGGGTCAGGTTGCGTTCGCGGCGCGGACGGGACATCACGTCACCGATCAGTGCCTTGGCCATCGCATTCTGGGCCAGCACCTCGCCGCAGTCGTTCACCACCTGCGCCGGGGTGTCGTGCAGCCGGTCCAGGATCAGCAGCAGCCCGGGACGGACATGCGCCGACGCCGTCTCGCGGCGCGGGGGCTCCTCGCCGGTCAGGTGGAAGAGGTGGTCCTGCTCGACGTCGGTCAGGCGCAGCGCGCGGGCCAGTGCCGTCAGCATCTGGCGGGACGGGCGCGGGCCCCGGGACTGTTCGAGGCGGGTGTAGTAGTCCACCGACATGCCCGCCAGCTGCGCCACCTCCTCGCGGCGCAGACCGGGCGTGCGACGCCGGGTTCCCGGTGTCAGGCCCACGTCCGACGGGGTCAGCCGGGCGCGGCCACGGCGCAGGAAGTCGGCGAGTTCGGCTCGGTTCACCTCTCCAGCCTGCGGTAGCGCGCCGCGCTTATCCAGGGACTGCCGATCCCCTGATCAACGGGTCTCTCCCGCTCGTACCGGCTCCGTCCGAGGCTGGTGGCACCAGACCGAGAGGAACAGATCATGTTGACACTGGTGACAGGCACGACGGGGCAGGTCGGCCGACGGTTCGTCCCCAGGCTGCTGGCACAGCGGCGGCCGGGAGAGGAGGTACGGGTCCTGGTGCGCGACGCCTCGCGCGGCGAACCCTTCGCCGAACTCGGCGCCCAGGTCGTCGTAGGGGATCTGCGGGACTCCGAGGCCCTGGGCAAGGCGGTCGCCGGGGTCGACGCGGTCGTGAACGTCGCGGCCTCCTTCCGCGGGGTCCCCGACGAGGAGGCGTGGGCGGTCAACCGGGACGCGGCCGTGGAGCTGGGGCGTGCCGCGCTGAATGCCGGAGTACGGCGCTTCGTGCAGGTCAGCACGGGGCTGGTGTACGGCGCCGGACGCGGCCGCCCGCTGACCGAGGACGACGAGAGCCGGCCCGGCGGGGCGATGTGGGGTGCCTACCCGGAGTCCAAGGCTGCGGCCGAGCGGGAGTTGCTCGCGCTGGAGGGCATGGACGTACGTGTCGGCCGGCTCCCCTTCGTCTACGGTGAAGGTGATCCGCATCTCGCGCAGTCCCTGATGTGGGCCGGGAACTGGGCGGCGACCCAGCGGCTGCACATGGGGCATCATGCGGACGTGGCTCAGGGGTTGCTGCGGATCCTGTATGCGCCGGGGGTCGCGGGGCGGGTTTACAACATCGCCGACGACGCGCCTGTGACGGCGGTGGAGTTGCATCAGCTCAACGCGGTCGAGGTGCCCGCTGAGCTGTACACCCGGACCGATCCGGACGCGTGGCTCGCCATCACCTCCACGGAGCGGATTCGTCGGGAGCTGGGGTATCGGCCGGTGTATCCGTCGGTTTACGCGGCGCGGGATGCGGGAGCGCTCTAGCGGGGTGCCGCGAGGGGCGGTCGGGCGTCTGCGGGTCGTGTGTGGCTGGTCGCGCCCACGCGGCGGAGCCGCATTTCGACACAGCCCCGCGCCCCTGGGGGCGTTGCAGAACCCGGCGTACTCAGTCCACGTCCTTGATCCGGCCCACCAACACCGCCCCCGCCAGCCCCGCCACCGCAGCCACCCCGTACAGAACCCGGTATCCACCCAGGTAAGTCACGATCGGGGCGGCGACGGCGGGGGCCGCCACCTGCGGCAAGGCGTTGGCGATGTTGATGACGCCGAGGTCCTTGCCGCGGTCGAGGGCCTTCGGCAGTACGTCCGTCATCAGGGCGAAGTCGACCGACATGAACACTCCGAGACCCAGCCCCAGCAGAGCAGCCACGACGATCGCGCTCGGCCAGGTCTGCCAGGCGGCGAGCAGGGCGGTGGCCGCCGCCATCAGTACGCCGGACCAGATCACGAAGGGCTTGCGGCGGCCCACGCGGTCCGACCAGGCGCCGCCCACCACGACCGTGGCCAGCAGGGTCACGCTGTTCACGGCGGTGAGGATGAGGACGCCCTGCTCGGGGTCGTGGTACCTCAGGCGGTCCCGCAGGTAATACAGCAGGTAGAGGATCACCAGCGCGTTGCTGAGGTTGATCAGGAAGCGGGTCAGCCAGGCCCAGGCGAAGTCGGGGTAGCGGCGCGGGCTCAGCCAGAAGCCGGTCGCGAACGAACCCCAGGACCACGCAGGCCGGGCCGCGCCCCCCAACCTGAGATCCCGGTACCGGAGGACGTACGGCAGCACCCCCGCCAGCGTGAACACCGCGCACGCCGCGTACCCCGCCGTGATCCCGCCCAGCGCCGTCGCCAGCCCGGTGCCGGTGACCGCCCCGAGGATCTGGGCCGCGCCCAACCAGCCGCCGACCACGCCCCGTTGCAGCCGTGGCACCCGGTCCGGGACCGCCGCCGTCACCGCCGCGAAGGCCGCGTTCAGGGTCAGCTGGACCAGGCACCAGCCGGCCATCATGGTCCACAGCCCGCCCGCCCCGGCGAGCAGCAGCAGCGACAGCGCGCCGCCCGCCGCGCCGGTCACGATCCATGGCGTACGGCGGCCCCAGCGGGCCGTGGTGCGGTCCGACAGCGCGCCGAAGAACGGGTTGGCGACGAGGGACACGACCGCGCCCACACCGGTCACCCACGCGAGCAGCGTCTCCTTGGACATCCCCGTGCCGGGCGCGAAGTCCTCCGCCTGCTGGGCGAGCAGGATCTGCAGCGGGCCGTACCAGCCCACCCAGATCGCCACGTTGGCCAGCGACAGTGCCGCCGTCCAGCCCCGGCCGACCCGCTCGGTGGGATCGGCCAGGGCGTCGACCGTCATCCCTGGGCCCGGAGCACGTCCCGCAGCCAGCCGTACGACGCCTTGGGCGTCCGCGTCAGCGTCGCCGGGTCCTCGAAGTCCACGTGCACGAGCCCGAACCGCCGTGCGTAGCCCTCGGCCCACTCGAAGTTGTCGAGCAGCGACCAGACGAAGTAGCCGCGTACGTCCACGCCCGCCTCGACGGCCCGGTGCAGCGCGCGGATGTGGCCGTCCAGGTAGGCGATCCGCTCCTGGTCGTCGACGCCCTCGTACGAGCAGCCGTTCTCGGTGATGACGATCGGCGGGAGCCGGTCGCCGTAGCGCTCGTGGAAGCCGGTGAGCAGTTCCGTCAGAGCCTCGGGGACCACCGGCCAGCCGAAGTCCGTCGTCGGCACGCCCTCGATCTCCCGCACGGAGAAGGGCAGTTCGGCCGGCATGCGCACCCCGCCGAAGTCGATCTCGGTGCCCTGCGGGGCGCCCACGCGGGTCGGCGCGTAGTAGTTGACGCCGTAGAAGTCGAGGGGTTCGGAGATGGTCTTCAGGTCCGCCTCGACGTCGCCCGGCAGCAACTCGCCGATGCCGTCCGGGTACGCGCCGAGCAGCAGCGGGTCGGCGAAGAGCCGGTTGAGGAGGACGTCGTAGAAGCCCGCCGCCTCCAGGTCCGCCTGTTCCTGGGAGGCCGGCCAGGTCGGGCCGTGCGAGTTGGCGATCCCGATGTCCGTGGCGCCGGCCGCGCGCAGGGCCTGTACGGCCCTGCCGTGGGCCAGCAGCTGGTGGTGGGCGGCGGGGAGCGCGTCGAAGAGGAGCTGCCTGCCCGGCGCGTGGGTGCCGAGGGCGTGGCCCAGCAGGGTGTGCTCGGCGGGTTCGTTGATCGTGATCCACTTCTGGACGCGGTCGCCCAGGCGCTCGGCGACCACCGACACGTACGCGGCGAAGCGGTCGGCGGTGTCCCGGTCGAGCCAGTCCAGCGCGACCGGCAGGTCCCAGTGGAAGAGCGTCGGCACCGGCCGCACGCCCGCCGCGCACAGCTCGTCCACCAGTCGGTCGTAGAAGTCGAGGCCGTTCGGGCTGTTCACGCGGGGCCACGAGATCGAGAAGCGGTACGCGTCCACGCCCAGGCCGGCCAGGAGCGCCACGTCCTCGGGGTAGCGGTGGTAGTGGTCGCAGGCCGTCGCGGCCGTGGAGCCGTCCTTCACCCGTCCCGGTTCGGCCGTGAAGGCGTCCCACACGGACCGCTCGCGCTTGTCCACGGCGCCCTCGATCTGGTGGGCGGACGTCGAGACGCCCCACAGGAAGCCGGCCGGGAACTGGGGTATCGGGTTCGTCGCGCCGCGCGCATCAGTCGCCATGCGCCGGATCATCCGTACCGGCGGTAACGGAAGTCAACGGGCAGGCGTGAAGAACCAGTTACGCCCTTCGTGTCGCGCCCCTTGCTGTTGCGCCCCTCGCTGTTACGCCCCCTCCTTCAGTACCCGGCTGATCAGCTTGCGCTGCTCGTCCGTGAGCCGGGGATCAGCGCAGTAGACCGTCCTGCCGTCCACGGTGATCTGGTAGCTGAAGCCGTCCGGGACCCCGACGGGGGGCGTGCCCCGGCCGGACGCGACCGCGCTCTCGGCCAGGGCGTGCCACTCCTGGGCGTCCGACCGCCCCGAGGTGTCCACCTCGGCGTGCCGCTCGATGCCCGCGAAGCCACCCGTGCGCCGTACCTGAATACGCATGGGTCTCTGTCTAGTACGGACTCACAGGATCCGCACCCCGACCTGCTCCCACGCCTTCGACACGGCCTGGAACTCGTCACCGCCGTCGCCGAAGCGCTCCCGCGCGGCCTTCACGGTGAGCCCCGCGAAGTCGGTGAACAGGGCCCGGTCCGACAGCTCGCCGCCGGTCAGGACGTCGTACCAGATCTGTCCCGCCTTCTCCCAGGCGTGGCCGCCGAGCGCGGTGGCGGCCAGGTAGAAGGCGTGGTTGGGGATGCCGGAGTTGATGTGGACGCCGCCGTTGTCGCGGCCGGTGCGGACGTAGTCGTCCATGGTCGCGGGCTGCGGGTCCTTGCCGAGGACATCGTCGTCGTACGCGCTGCCCGGCTCCTTCATGGAGCGCAGGGCCTTGCCGGTGACGCTCGGGGCGAGGAGCCCGGCGCCGATCAGCCAGTCGGCCTCGGCGGCGGTCTGGCCGAGCGTGTACTGCTTGATGAGGGCGCCGAAGACATCCGACATCGACTCGTTCAGCGCGCCGGGCTGGCCGTAGTAGGTCAGGTTGGCCGTGTACTGGGTGACGCCGTGGGTGAGCTCGTGGCCGATGACGTCGATCGGGATGGTGAAGTCGAGGAAGATCTCCCCGTCCCCGTCGCCGAACACCATCTGCTCGCCGTTCCAGAAGGCGTTGTTGTAGTTCTCGTCGTAGTGGACGGTGGCGTCCAGGGGCAGTCCGTCGCCGTCGATGGAGTGGCGGGCGTAGGCCTTGAGGAAGAGGTCGAAGGTGGCGCCGAGACCCGCGTAGGCGCGGTTGACCGTGGCGTCCTGGCCGGGGTCCGCGCCCTCGCCGCTGACCTTGGTGCCGGGCAGGGCGGTGCGGTGCTCGGCGTCGTAGATCGTGCGCAGCGGCCGGTCCGACGGTGCCTTCGCCGCCGGGGCGGCCGCGAGGGCGAACTCGGTCGTCACGCGACGCCTGCCGCGCAGCTCGCTGTCGCGCATCAGGGTCCGCCGAGCGGGACCGGAGAGTGCGGGGTCGTCGTTCCGTGCCAGCTTGTCGAGGACGTGCGGCGGTACGACGGTGCAGAAGACGGGCTCGAAGCCCCCGTTGGTCGTCATGCCCGGCACCATTGCACTGGGTCATCGCACTGTCACTACCCGCCACCATGATTGGTGAAATATGCGGACAGGTAGCCGCACGCTCCGTGACGGAGTGGTATGGCGCACTTTTTGTCCGCTTCATCCCCCGGGTCCCGCATACTGATACGACGCCCCGCACGGGGAGCGGCTCGGCTAGCATGCTGCGCATCATGCGTTTCGGGCTGCTTCTTCTTAGCTGCCGCGGCGAGGGCCTGTAGTCCAGGTCGACTCCCTCCCCGCGGAGCTTGGCGTTGCGTCGTCGGCCGTCCTTCCGGACACCCTGAGGAGCCCCCGCATCATGGCGAACCGCCAGCAGCCCAGTTCCATGCCGATCCACAAGTACGGCCGCTACGAGCAGGTCGACATCCCGGACCGCACCTGGCCGGCCAAGCGCGTCACCACCGCCCCCCGCTGGCTCTCCACCGACCTGCGTGACGGCAACCAGGCCCTGATCGACCCGATGTCGCCCGAGCGCAAGCGCCGGATGTTCGACCAGCTGGTCAAGATGGGCTACAAGGAGATCGAGGTCGGCTTCCCCGCGTCGGGACAGACGGACTTCGACTTCGTGCGGTCGATCATCGAAGAGCCGGGTGCGATCCCCGACGACGTCACCATCTCCGTACTGACCCAGGCCCGCGAGGACCTGATCGAGCGCACGGTGGAGTCCCTGAAGGGCGCCAAGCGCGCCACGGTCCACCTGTACAACGCCACCGCCCCCGTCTTCCGCCGGGTCGTCTTCCGTGGCTCCAAGGACGACATCAAGCAGATCGCCGTCGACGGCACCCGTCTGGTGATGGAGTACGCCGAGAAGCTGCTGGGCCCGGAGACCGAGTTCGGCTACCAGTACAGCCCCGAGATCTTCACCGACACCGAGCTGGACTTCGCGCTGGAGGTCTGCGAGGCGGTCATGGACGTCTGGCAGCCCGGCCCGGGCCGCGAGATCATCCTCAACCTGCCGGCCACGGTGGAGCGTTCGACGCCCTCCACGCACGCGGACCGCTTCGAGTGGATGGGCCGCAACCTGTCCCGCCGCGAGCACGTCTGCCTGTCGGTCCACCCGCACAACGACCGCGGTACGGCCGTCGCCGCCGCCGAGCTGGCCCTGATGGCCGGCGCCGACCGCATCGAGGGCTGCCTGTTCGGGCAGGGCGAGCGCACCGGCAACGTCGACCTGGTCACCCTGGGCATGAACCTGTTCTCCCAGGGCGTCGACCCGCAGATCGACTTCTCCGACATCGACGAGATCCGTCGCGTGTGGGAGTACTGCAACCAGATGGAGGTCCACCCGCGCCACCCGTACGTGGGCGACCTGGTCTACACGTCCTTCTCCGGCTCCCACCAGGACGCCATCAAGAAGGGCTTCGACGCGATGGAGGCCGACGCCGCGGCTCGCGGGGTCACGGTCGACGACATCGAGTGGGCCGTGCCCTACCTGCCCATCGACCCGAAGGACGTCGGGCGGTCGTACGAGGCCGTCATCCGCGTCAACTCGCAGTCCGGCAAGGGCGGTATCGCGTACGTCCTGAAGAACGACCACAAGCTGGACCTGCCGCGCCGGATGCAGATCGAGTTCTCCAAGCTCATCCAGGCGAAGACGGACGCCGAGGGCGGCGAGGTCACCGGCGGCGACATCTGGGCGGTCTTCCAGGACGAGTACCTGCCGAACCCGGAGAACCCCTGGGGGCGTGTCCAGGTCAAGAACAACCAGTCGACGACCGACACGGACGGTGTGGACACGCTGAAGGTGGAGGCCACGGTGGATGGTCAGGACACGGTCCTGACCGGGTCCGGGAACGGTCCGATCTCGGCCTTCTTCGACGCCCTGCAGTCCATCGGGATCGATGTGCGGCTGCTGGACTACCAGGAGCACACGATGAGCGAGGGCGCCTCCGCGCAGGCCGCGTCGTACATCGAGTGTGCGATCGACGGCAAGGTTCTGTGGGGGATCGGGATCGACGCCAACACGACGCGTGCCTCGCTGAAGGCGGTCGTCTCCGCCGTCAACCGGGCGGCTCGTTGACGGATCCCTCCGTGGGGGAGGGGTGCGACTACGGATGTGCCGGGGTGTGTTGTCGGTCGTCTGATCCGCCGTAGTGGCTGGTCGCGCCCCGCGGCGGAGCCGCAAATGCAGCACGAAGGAACGCTCGTACAGGTCGAGCGTGGAGATCCTGCTGTCCCCTCGCATGACCCACATGTGGGGCGCACGGCTCCCCGGCTCACCCCCCAGCTGGAAGGTGTCGGGGACGATCGCCTGCTCCGCGCTAGCGCCCACCACGGCGTTCGACGCCACAGCCCCGCGCCCCTTGGGCGCGCCCCGCCCACCGTCTTCCGGTGGGCGGGGCGCGTTCCTTTTCGGCCATTGACCTGTGCAGGTCACGGAAAGGTCTCGTTCGGGGTACTGACTCCGGGTCCGTGATGTGGCTAACATCACGCAAGCGCGGCGACGTTGCCGTGGGGTTACGGAGGTGCGACGTGCTGCCAGGACGGGGACGAGACGGCCGTGCTGCCAAGGCTGCGCGCATCCTGGGTACCCGCACCGCGTGGTCGGCCGTCGGGGACGGGGAGTTCTTCTGCCCCGGCTGCGGAGGCGACCGCAACTACCAGCGGCTGAGCGGGCAACGACGCTTCACCTTCCTCGGTGTGCCCGTGCTGCCGCGCGGTGAGACCGGCCCTGTCGTGGAGTGCGCGGCATGCCGCCGCCACTTCGGCACCGATGTCCTCGACCATCCGACCACCACCCGCTTCTCCGCGATGCTCCGCGACGCCGTCCACACCGTCGCCCTCGCGGTGCTGGCGGCGGGCGGCACCTGCGCCCGGCCGGCCCTGGAGGCCGCGGCGGCCACGGTGCGCGCGGCCGGCTTCGACGACTGCACGGAGGAACAGCTCAACGCCCTGGTCGAGGCGCTGGCGGCGGACACCGGACGGGTCTTCTCCGAGCCGTGCGGCGCCGGGCTGGCCATAGAGCTCCACGAGGCCCTGGACCCGCTGGCCCCGCACCTCGCGCCGCCCGGCCGGGAGTCGATCCTGCTCCAGGGGGCGCGCATCGCCCTGGCCGACGGTCCGTACACACCCGCCGAGCGCGATGTCCTGGCGACGGTCGGCGCCGCCCTCATCATCTGCGCCGAGGACGTGACCCGGCTGCTGGCCGCGGCGGCACGCACACCGTCGTAGCGGTACGGCGACCGCCGTTACTCCCCAGGGAGTAGCCGCGCCCTTCCGCCACCCCCGGCAGTACCCCCGAACTCGCCCTCGCGCCCGACGAACCGGCCCCTTCGCGCCGGGAGTCTGGAATCGACCCAGACATCCCGCACCGGAGGGAGGCCCGTCAGATGGGGGCCGCAAGGACAAGTACACGGCGACGCCGGGCCGTGCCCTGGCTCGTGCTGGGGCTGTGGATCGCCGTACTGGCACTCGCCTCGCCGTTCGCGTCGAAGCTCGCGGACGTCCAGCGGGACCGCGCCGTCGACTATCTGCCCGCGAGCGCCGACTCCACGCAGGTGGCGAAGATCGAGGACCGGCTGCCGGGTGGCGAGGCCACCGAGATGGTCGTCGTCTATCACCGGGACGGGGGACTGACCGCCGGAGACAAGGCGATGGCCGCCGGGCAGATCGACCGGATCGCCGGCGCGCACCGGCTCACCGGTGAGCCGCGGGGCATCCCGTCCCGGGACGGCACCACCCTGATGTACCCGGTCGCCAGCACCGAGCCGGGGCAGGACGAGAAGGCCCGTGACGCGCTCGTCAACGACGTACGGGACATCGCGCGGGGCGGCGACGGGCTGAGCGTCGACGTCGGCGGGGCGGGCGCGCTCGCCACCGACGCGAGCGAGGTCTACAACTCGCTCGACGGACCGCTGCTCTACACCACCGCCGCCGTGGTCGCGCTGCTGCTGATCCTCATCTACCGCAGCCCGTTCCTGTGGCTCGTCCCGCTCGCCGTCGCGGGCATGGCCGACTATCTGTCGATGGGCGTCGCCTACGGGCTCAACCAGGGGTTCGGGACGTCCGTTTCCGGCCAGAGCTCCGGGATCATGACGATCCTCGTGTTCGGGGCGGGGACCGACTACGCCCTGCTGCTCGTCTCGCGGTACCGGGAGGAGTTGCGGCGCATCGAGCGGCCGTACGACGCCATGGTCGCCGCCCTCAAGGGCTGCGGGCCCGCCGTGCTCGCCTCCTCCGGCACCGTCGCCGCCGGGCTGCTGTGCCTGCTCGCCGCCGACCTCAACTCCAGCCGCGGTATGGGCCCGCTCGGCACCGTCGGGGTGCTGTGCGCGCTGGCCGCCATGCTGACGCTGCTGCCCGCGATCCTCATCCTGCTCGGCCGACGCGTGTTCTGGCCGCTCGTACCGCGCTACGGCAGCACACCCAAGGCCCGCCGGTCCCTGTTCACCGCCATGGGCAGCTCCGCCGGACGCAGGCCGCTGACCGTCCTCGCGGCCGGCGCCGTCCTGCTCGGCGCGCTCGCGCTCGGCACCCTCAACCTGCCCGGCAGCCTCAAGCAGGAGGACTCCTTCACCAGCAAGCCCGACGCGGTCGTCGCCATGGAGACGCTCGCCGAGGCCTACCCGGAGCGCGGCACCCAGCCCATCAGCGTCATCACGCCGGAGGACCGAGCCGAGCGGACGCTCGCCTCGATCCGCTCCACCCGGGGCGTCGACAGCGCGCGGGAAGGACGTACCGGAAACGGCTGGACGGAGATCTCCGTCCTCGCCACCGCACCACCCCAGTCCGCCGGGGAGACCGCCACCATCGAGGCCCTGCGCGACCGGCTCGACGGCTCCTACGTCGGCGGACCGAGCGCCGAGCAGCTCGACCTGAAGGACACCAACGCCCGGGACCGGCTGGTCGTCGTGCCGATCGTGCTGCTGTCCGTGCTGCTGATCCTGGTCGCCCTGCTGCGCTCGCTCGTCGCGCCGCTGATCCTGGTGGCCGCCGTGGTCGCGGTGTGGGGCGCGGCCCTCGGCATCGGCGGACTCGTCTTCGGGCCGCTCTTCGGCTTCGAGGGCACCGACCCGGGGTTGGGCCTGCTCTCCTTCGTGTTCCTGGTGGCGCTCGGCGTCGACTACGGCATCTTCCTGATGCACCGGATGCGAGAGGAGGGCCTGAACGGCGCCGAACCGGCGTCCGCCGCGCTCACCGCGCTGCGCACGACGGGCGGTGTCATCGCCTCCGCCGGGCTGGTCCTCGCCGCCACCTTC
This sequence comes from Streptomyces sp. V4I8, assembly GCF_041261225.1. Classification (GTDB taxonomy): domain Bacteria; phylum Actinomycetota; class Actinomycetes; order Streptomycetales; family Streptomycetaceae; genus Streptomyces. Next base: position 3,562,468 of record NZ_JBGCCN010000001.1, on the reverse strand, counting down.
GCGGTGCTCACCAACATGCCGCTGGTGCCGCTCGTCGAGCTGGGCTTCGTGATCGCGGTGGGCGTCCTGCTCGACACGTTCCTGGTGCGCACCTACCTGGTGACCAGCGCGAGCGTGGCGCTCGGACGGCGGGTGTGGTGGCCGGGCCGGCTCTCCCGGGCGCCCGAACCGCCCGTGCCGCCGAAGGAACCGGAGCGCGTGGCCGTCTCCGCCCACTGACCCGACCGGCGCCCCTCCCTCCCGGAGGGGCGCCCCCTTCACGGAAGATGAGCCCGTGCAGCAGACCACCACAGCGGCGCGTCCCCGCGTCGGCGAGCGGATCATGGCGGCGATCAACCGCGACCCCCTGACCGCCCCGCACCGCACCCGCAACGACGCACTGCTCGCCGTGGCATGGGCCGCCCTCGCCACCGTCACGGCCCTGCTCGGCGACAAGGGGCTGCGACCCGACGCGCTCGGCTGGACCCTGCTGCTCGCCGCCCACGTGCCCCTGGTGTGGCGGCGCCACCGTCCGCTGCTGGTGCTGCTCGCGGTGATGGTCTGCATCGCGCCGTACCACGCCCTCGAGAACAACCATGCCGCGCCCATCTTCGCGACCATGGTCGTGCTGTACACGGTCGCGGTGACCGGCACGGTGCGCCGCACGCTGCTCACCGGCGCCGCCGTCCTCGGCGTGACACTGATCCTCAACGCCCTCACCAACCCCGACGGGACGATGGAACTCCTGCGGATCTCCGGCTGGGTCTTCGCGTTCCTCTTCTGCGGCATCGACGTCCGCTACTACCGCCAGTACGTCACCGCCATCGTCGAACGCGCCGAGCGCGCGGAGCGCACCCGAGAGGAGGAGGCCCGCCGCCGCGTCGCCGAGGAACGCCTGCGCATCGCCCGCGACCTGCACGATCTGCTGGCCCACAGCATCACCCTCATCGGCGTGCAGACGTCGGTGGCCGCGCATGTGCTGGCCGCGGACCCGCAGCGGCTGGACCGCCGGTCCATCGCGAAGTCCCTCGACGACATCGCCGACACCTGCCGCACGGCCCGCGGTGAACTCCGTACGACGCTGGAAGTCCTGCGCGAACAGGGCGTCGCGGGCGAGACCCGGGGCCCGCTCCCCGGGCTCGACGGAGTGCCGGACCTGGTGGCGGCGGCGCGGCTCGCGGGGGCGCGGGTCGAGTCGGCGGTACGGGTGCGTCAGGCGCCGCCCGCCGTGGGGGCGGCCGCGTACCGGATCGTGCAGGAGGCGCTGACGAACGTGGTCCGGCACGCGGGACCCGAACCGGCCGTGCGCATAGAGCTCTACGAGGAGCGGGGCGCCCTGCACCTGTCGGTCACCGACGACGGCTCCTGCCCGGCCGCCCTTTCCCCGAACTCCGGCTACGGCCTCGTCGGTATGCGGGAGCGGGCCCGCAGCGTGGGTGGCACACTCGACGCCGGACCACGTGACAAGGGGGGTTTCGAGGTGCGTGCCGTGCTGCCCGTCGGGGCCGACCTCGTCACCGGCGGGGGAGGAGACCGATGATCCGCGTCCTGCTCGCGGACGACCAGACGCTCGTCCGGGAGGCGTTCGCCATGCTGGTCGAGTCGGCCCCCGACATGGCGGTCGTCGGCCAGGCGGCCACCGGCCGGGAGGCCGCGCAACTGGCCCGCAGCGCCCGCGCCGACCTCGTCGTGATGGACATCCGCATGCCCGACCTGGACGGCATCGAGGCGACCCGGCTGATCGCGGCCGACGACGACCTGGCCGGGGTGCGGGTCCTGGTCCTCACCACCTACGACACCGACGAGAACATCGTGGACGCGCTGCGCGCCGGCGCCTCCGGCTTCCTCGTCAAGGACACCCGCCCGGCCGAACTCCTCGACGCGATCCGCACGGTGGCGGCAGGGGAGTCGTTGCTCTCACCCGGGCCCACCGCACGGCTGATCGAGCGGTTCCTGCGCAGCCCCTCCGCGCCCACGGCGGCCGGGCCCGAATGCCTCTCCGAACGCGAGCGCGAGGTGCTGACCCTGGTCGCGCGCGGTCTCAACAACACCGAGGTGGCCGAGGCGTTGGGACTCAGCCCGCTGACGGCGAAGACCCACGTCAGCCGCATCATGGGGAAGCTCGGAGCGCGCGACCGGGCACAGTTGGTCATCGTGGCGTACGAGTCGGGGATGGTGACTCCGGGAAGCCTGTGACGGACAGGTCAATGCTGACACTCCGTCAAGGGAACTCGAGGGAACTCGATGACCATCCTGAGCCGCACAGTCCTCGTCACCGCGGTCCTCCTGACCACCCCGCTCACGACGACCGGCACCGCCTCGGCGGACCCCGGCTGCACGTCCTCCGTCCCGTACGTCTCGGGCGAGGGCGACTACGACACCTACCGCATCCCGGCGACGATCACGACCCGGCGCGGCACGGTCCTGGCCTTCGCCGAGGGCCGGCACGACGGCGCGGGCGACACCGGCGACATCGATGTCGTCCTCAGACGCTCCCTCGACGGCGGCTGTACGTGGGGTCCGGTGACGGTGGTCGCCGCCGGGGACGGGGACACGCGCGGCAACCCGTCCCCGGTGGTGGATCCCCGTACGGGCGCGATCGTCCTCGTCACCTCCTACAACAGCGGTGATGTGACGGAGGTGCAGATCATGCGGGGCGAGGCGACGGCGGAGCAGAGCCGCCGGGTGTTCGTCCAGCGGAGCGTGGACGACGGGCGCCGGTTCAGCGCGCCGCGGGACATCACGGGCGCGGTGAAGCCGGCGAACTGGCGGTGGTACGCGACAGGGCCGGGGCACGCGATCGCGCTGAGGCGGGGGCCGCACTCGGGGCGGCTGGTCGTGCCGTCGAACCACTCGGCGGCCCCGCCGCCCGGCTCCGCCGACACCGGCCAGGAGCCCAAGTACTACGGCGCCCACGCCATCCACAGCGACGACGGCGGGCGCACCTGGCAGTTGGGCTTCGTGGACGAGTCGTACGACGGGGTCAGCAACGCCAACGAGTCCACGGCCGCCGAACTCCCCGACGGCAGGCTGTACTTCAACTCCCGTGACCAACTCGGCACGAGCGCCGGCAACCGCCTCGACAGCCACTCGACCGATGGCGGCGAGACCCTGGACCGCCCGTACACCGTCCAGGCCACGCTGAACGACGTCCCGGTGGTGGAGGGCAGTGTCCTCCAACTCCCCGGCGCGGAGGCCCCGTTGATCTTCTCCGGCCCGTCCGTCCCGACCGCCCGCCAGTCGATGGCCGTGTGGCGCAGCACGGACGGCGGAGCGACCTTCACCAAGGCGCTGACGCTGTCCCAGCAGCGAGCGGCCTACTCCGACCTGGTGCCGCTGGGTCGGCGCACGGTCGGGATCCTGTACGAGACGGGAGTGGCGGGGCCGTACGAGTCGATCGAGTTCCGCAGGCTGCCGGCCGACGGGCTCCCAGGGGCGGTCACGGCGACGGCCGGATGACGAAGACCTGGCTGTCCTTCGGCCGGCACGGCTCCACCACGGCCTCGGCTCCCTCCGAGAGGTCGGCGTCCCTGATGGCCACGCAGCCCCGGCCGTCGACCCGCAGCGAGTACCGACGGCTTCCGTCAGGCCCGGCCGGCTCGATCCGGAACGGGGTCGTCCGTCGGCAGTCGTCCCACGGCTCCAGCAGCCCGGCGCCCGGCCCCTCGGCCAGGGCCGTCAGACAGCCGGGGCCGTGGTCGGGGTGGTACCAGCGGATCCGGAAGGTGTTCCCGCCGAGCGGAACCAGGGTCGTCTCCTGGGGCGCGACCTCGTCGCACGGCCGCTGCACCGCGACCAGTGACTCGTACCGGCTGCCGTAACCGTCCGTCAGGCAAAGGCCGTTCGTCAGGGCCGGACGGATCTGCGTACGGCCCTGAGGGAGCGGGGACCGGGCGTCGGTCGCGGCGACGCCCGCGCCCCCGGCGCCCTTCCTGCCGCCGTCGTCCCGGGAGGAGACCAGCGCCCAGACGGCGGCGGCCAGAACCGCCACCAGAACCGCCGACGCCGGCAGGACGGGAACCCCGAGCACCCGAGCGCCGAGGCGCGCGCCCCGCCTCGGACTCTCGCCCCTGTCGTCGGCGACCTTCCCCGCGGCGAGGTCGTCCCGGACCGCCAGCCACTGCGCCGCCCGCTCGCCGTCCCCGCAGGCGTGGACGAAGGCGGCCAGCAGCTCCGGACGCGGCAGGGTCCGGCCGTGCAGCACATCGGCCAGGGTGCTGCGCGGCAACACCTCGCCGTGCTCGGCGGCACGCTCCTCCAACTGGCGGTACGTCAGCCCCGCCCGTTCCTTGAGCCCCCGCATCGCCGCGATGAACTCGTCGGTGTCACGCGCATGTTGAGGACCCGCATCCCCCCTGGTCTCCATGTCGCACATCGTCGGCCCCGCTCGGACGGCCGCACAATCCCGTTTCCCGCCACCGTCCTCATGGTCCCGACAAGGCCTGGGCAAGCCCCGGACAGGACCCGGACAGGGCGCTGACCAGGCCGGACAGCGAGAGGGCTGTCCGGGACAGCGACGGCCCTTGTCCCTGCCCGGCCCGCCCCGGCAGGCTCGGTGCTGCCCCGGCCGGAGCACTCACCCACCCGACCCGATCCCAGGGGGATACGTCATGCCCATGCGTCAGCGCATCGCCGCGACCGCGATCTCGGCCGTGCTCGCGGGCGGCGCCATCGGCCTCGCTCCGGCGGCCCAGGCACGCGACTTCGCGGCGGCTTCCTGCTACGGCAGCGCGAACGGCTACCTCAAGCCGGCCGGTACGTACTGGCTCCCGGCGGGCGATGTGTTCAGCACGTCCAGCGCCTGCTCCGACATCAACATCAAGCCCAACACCAACCGGTACGTGAAGGTCTGCTTCGAGACCAACGGCCGCCAGGAGTGCCAGGCGAACTACACCCTCGCCCGCGCCGGGCAGTGGAACGTGATCGCCACGAACGTGCGGGACGGCGCCCGGTTCGCCTTCGAGTTCCGCTCGGACGCGAAGTCCACCGGCAGCTGGGCCGCCTGATCCACCGGCACTGACGGGGGAACGGGGGAACGGGGGAAACCGGGGGACGCGGGGGCCGGGCTGTCTAGAGCAGCCCGGCCCCCGCGAGGAACTTCCCCACGCCCTCCACCTCCTCCGGCGACAGCGGCACCTGAGGCTCCGCCGTCGCCGGACAGTCGATGACCCCGCGCAGATGAAGCGCGGCCTTGAACGCGCCCAGCGCCGACGAGCTGCCGCCCATCCGCCCGGGGTCCCCGACCGTCACCATGCCGAACAGCCCGCACAGCCGCTCCTGTTCGGCCCGGGCCGACTCCAGGTCGCCGGAGCGGTACAGGCGGTCGAGGCGGACGTAGCCGTGCGGGTCGACGTTGGCCAGGCCCGGCACCGCCCCGTCCGCGCCGATCGCGAGCGCCGCGTCGACGATGAGCTCGGAGCCGGTCAGCACGCTGAAGTCGCGGATGTCGGGACGGATGCGGGCGCCGACGACGACCTCGCGGAAGGCGGCCAGGTCGCCGCTGGAGTCCTTCAGCCCCGCCAGGACGCCCTCGGCGGCGAGGCCGAGGATCACGTCGGCGGGGAGTTTGGTGTGGACGCCGGCCGGGAGGTCGTAGGCGATGACCGGCACCGGGGAGGCCGCCGCGATCAGGCGGTAGTGGCGGGCGATCTCGGCGGGGTGGGTGCGGGCGTAGAAGGGGGCGGTCGCCACCACGGCGTCCGCTCCCGCCGCCGTGACCTCCCGTACATGGTCCAGGACCCTCGGGGTCGTCATGTCGATCACGCCGGCCAGGACAGGAAGCCGACCGCCCACATGCCCCACCGCCGACTCGACGACCAGCTTCCGCTGCCGGTCCGTCAGATACGCCACCTCCGACGTCGAGCCGAGCACGAACAGGCCGTGCACCCCGCCCTCCACCAGGTGGTCGATCAGCCTGAGCAGGGACGGGACGTCCACCTCGCGGTCCGGTGTCAGGGGCGTGCAGACGGGCGGGACGACACCGGTGAGCGGGAATGAAAAAGGCGCGAAGCGCGGCCTTGCAAGGGCGGTGGTGGGCGACGGGTGGGGGGTCATCAAGGCTCCTTGGCAAGGTTGCTCTGTCGTACGAGGTCGCGGGTGGCCTCGCCCTCCTCCACCGGATGGTGGCACCTGTAACGGTGCTCCGCGCTCGACGCGGCCGTGAAGTCCGGCATCTCCCCCGCGCACACCCCGTCCGCCTTCCAGCACCGCGTCCGGAAGGGACACCCGCTCGGCGGCCGGGTCGCCGACGGCACCGGGCCGGTCAGCGGGATCGGGTCGATGGGGTCCAGCAGGCCGGGGGTCGCGGAGAACAGGGCGCGGGTGTACGGGTGGCGGGAGCCGTCGGTGACCCCCGTCGCCGGGGCCTCCTCGACGATCCGGCCCAGGTACATCGTGATCACGCGATCGCTCATCCGGCGCACCGTCTGGATGTCGTGGGAGACGAAGACCAGGGCCAGGCCCAGCCGCTCCTTGAGGTCCAGCAGGAGGTTCAGGATCTGGGCCCGGACCGACACGTCCAGTGCGCTCGTCGGCTCGTCCGCCACCACCAGGTCGGGGTCCAGGGCCAAGGCCCGGGCGATCGCGACACGTTGCCGCTGGCCGCCCGACAGCTGGCCGGGGAGGGCGTCGGTGAGGGCGCGGGGCAGGCCGACCAGGGACATCAACTCCCTTACCCGTTCCTCGCGTTGGGCCTTCGTTCCCCGGTCGTGCACGTCCAGTGGGTCCCGCAGTATCTGCCGGACCGGCAGGCGGCGGTTCAGGGCCGTCGACGGGTCCTGGAAGATCATGCCCGTGCCGGCGCCGACCGCCGTCCTGCGCTCGGCCGGGGTCATGGCCCACAGGTCCCGTCCCCGGAAGGCGACGCTCCCGGCCGTCGGCCGCTGCACGCCCACCAGCACCTTCGCCAGCGTCGACTTGCCGCATCCCGACTCACCGACCACGCCCACCGTCTCGCCGGGCGCGATGGTGAGGTCGGCGCCGGTCAGGGCGTACACCTTGTCCCGGGTGAACAGCCCGCCGCTGCGTGCCCTGTGCACGACGTGCGCGTCCGACAGCTCCACCAGCGCGTTCACTGCACGACCCCGCTCTCCTCGCGATCCGTCGGCGCCAGCAGGATCGCCGGGTGGTGGCAGGCCGCCGTGTGTGCCGGTGTTCCCACCAGGTCCGGTGCCGTCGTGCGGCACACCTCGCTCGCCAGCGGGCAGCGGTCCGCGAAGCGGCAGCCCGCCGGGAAGTCGGCGGGGGAGGGGACCACGCCCTTGATCTGCGTCATCCGCTCCTGGGCCGACTCCAGCGAGAGCACACTCCCGAGCAGGCCGCGCGTGTAGTGGTGTGCCGGTGCCTCCACCAGGTCGGCGGTCACGCCGGTCTCCACGATCTGTCCGCCGTACATCACGACCACCCGGTCGGTGACGTCCGCGATCAGCGCGAGGTCGTGCGAGACCAGGATCAGGGCGAAGCCCAGCTCCTCCCGCAGCCTCAGCAGCAGCTCTATGACCTGCGCCTGGACGGTGACGTCCAGCGCGGTCGTCGGCTCGTCGGCGACGATCAGCTTCGGGTCGCGGGACAGGGCCATGGCGATCAGGACGCGCTGACGCTGGCCGCCGGAGAGTTCGTGCGGGTAGCTGCGCAGGGTGCGTTCGGGGTCGAGGCCGACCATGGTCAGGAGCTCGTGGGGGGTACGGCGGCCGCCGCGGCGAACGACCTGCTTGAGCTGGGCGCGGATCGTCATCGCCGGGTTCAGGGACGACAGGGCGTCCTGGTAGATCATCGCCATCTCGTGGCCCAGCAGCTTGCGGCGCACCCGCATCGGCTCGCCCACCAACTGCCGCTGGTTGAACCGGACATGGCCGCGCACCCGGGCGCCCTTCGGCTCCAGGCCCATCACCGCGAGGGCCGTCAGCGACTTGCCGCAGCCCGACTCGCCGACCAGGCCCAGCACCTCACCGGGCCGCACCTCGAAGCTGATGCCGTCGACGATGTCCACGCCGGAATGACGCCCCTCGAAGCCGATCGCCAGGTTCTCGACGGCGAGTACCGGAAGCTGCCCCTGGGGCAACGGCCGGGCCCGTGCCCGCAGCCGCGCCGCCGCCTCCGTCAGGCCCGGCAGCTGCAGCACCTCCCCGCTGCCCGGCTCCGGCGCCTCCAGCCGGTCGTTGTCGTCCCGTACGTCGACCTCGCGCGCCGAGGGCGCCGCCCACGCGTCCGAGACGCCCTCGGAGAGGATGTTCAGCGAGAGCACCGTCACCAGCATCAGCAGGCCGGGGAAGACGGTCGCCCACCAGCCGCCGGTCAGCACCATGTTCTTGCCGTCGGCGATGACACTGCCCCAGGAGGGGTCCGGCGGTCGCACGCCCGCGCCGATGAAGGACAGCGACGCCTCGAAGACGATCGCCTCCGCCACCTGCACGGTGCAGAACACCAGGACCGGGGCGGCGCAGTTGATCGCCACGTGCCGGATGACGATGTGGGGCGTGCGGGCGCCGATGACCCGTTCCGCCGTCACATAGTCCTCGCCGTACTGGTCGAGCACGTTCGCCCGGACGACTCTCGCCACCGGGGGCGTGAACAGGAAGGCGATCGCGCAGATCAGGACGGTGATGCCGCCGCCGAAGACCGCGACGAGTACGGCGGCCAGCGCGATGCCCGGGAACGCCATCACCACGTCGAGGCAGCGCATCAGCGTCTCGTCGACGGCCTTGCGGGAGGTGGCGGCGACGGCGCCGAGCAGGGCGCCCACGAGGAGCGCGAGCCCGGTCGCGCCGAGCCCGATCGCCAGCGACCAGCGGGCGCCGTACATCAGCCGGCTGAGGATGTCCCGGCCGAGGCTGTCCTGGCCCATCCAGTGGTCGGCGGACGGGTGCCCGGTGCCGTCGACGGGGGGCTGCTGGTCGAGCGGGTCGTGCGGGGCGAGGAGCGGGGCGAGCAGGGCCAGCAAAACCACGACCGCCAGGAAGCAGACGGCGACCTTCGACAGCAGCGGCAGCCGGCGCCAGCCGCGCAGCCGGATGCCGGGCCGGGACAGCGCCTCGGCGAGGCGCTTGCGGTTGAACGTCACGTCGCCTCCCGCAGGCGCGGGTTGACCAGCAGATACAGGATGTCGATGACCAGGTTGACGACGACGAAACCGGTCGCCGTCGTGAGGACGACGCCCTGGACCACCGCCGGGTCACCGTTCTTCACGGCGTCGATCATCAGCTTCCCCATCCCGGGGAGGGAGAAGATCGTCTCGATGACCACCGCGCCGCCGAGGAGATAGCCGACGCGCAGGCCGAGGACGGTCAGCGGATTGATGAGGGCGTTCCTGAGCACGTTCCGGCCCACGACCACCCGCGGCGGCAGCCCGCTGCCGATCGCCGTGCGGACGTAGTCCTTGTCCAGCTCCTCCACCACCGCCGTGCGCACGATCCGCGTCAGCTGCGCCGCCACCGGCAGCGACAGGGCGAAGGCGGGCAGGGTCATGGTCTTCAGCCAGCCGGTGAGGGAGTCCGCCGGGTTGATGTAGCCGCCGGTCGGGAACCAGCCGAGGTCGACGGCCAGGTACTGGATCATCAGCAGCGCCAGCCAGAAGCCGGGCGCGGCCACACCCGTCAGGGACACGACCCGGATGATCTGGTCGGGCAGACGGTCACGGTAGATGGCCGCCGTGACGCCGCCGAGCAGCGACAGTACGACCGCGATGCCCAGGCCCAGGAAGGTGAGCTGGAGGGTGAGCGGCAGCGCGGTCATGACCTGGTCGACGACCGGCGCCCGGGTCAGGGCGCTGATGCCCAGGTCGCCGTGGAGCAGGTCGCCGATGAAGGCGACGTAGCGGACGGGGAGGGGATCCAGCAGGCCGTTCTCCTCGCGGAAGTCGTGCAGCTGCTGGGCGGTGGGGTTGGCGCCCTGGAAGAACGCGGACGCCGGGTCGACGTCCGAGAACCGCATGACCAGGAACACGAACAGCACGATGCCGAGCATCAGCGGCACGAGCAGCGCGACGCGACGGGCGAGGATCCTGACGACGGTGACCACTCAGGGACTCCCGGGCCCTAGGACCACTTGGCCTGGAGGAGGTTGATGCCGGGATACGGCTGTGCCCTTATGCCGGTCAGCTGCTTGGCGTTCCAGGCCGTCATCAGCTCGTTGTGGACGACCGGGTACAGCACGGCCTGCTCGGCGACGACGTCGATGTAGTCCTGGATCATCGTCTTCTTCTTCTCGGTGTCCGGCTCCTGGGTGGCCCGGTCCATGTCCTTGAAGAGCGCCTTGGCGACGGAGTTGCCGGCCCACCGCGTGTACTGCATCCACAGGTTCTCGGGGCCGTAGTTGTAGTGCATGATCAGGTCGGCGTCGAGGCCGAACTGGTTGGGGTTCGAGGCGGCGGCGACCACCTGGTAGTCCTGCTTCTGGTCCATCTTGGTGAAGACGGCCGTCGTCTCCTGCGGGGAGAGGGTCGTCCTGACGCCGATCGCGTCCCAGGACGCCTTGATGGTCGGCAGACAGTCCACGATCCAGCTCACGTTGACGGCCAGGATCTCGATCTCCAGGCCGCTGACCCCGGCTTCCTTCAGCAGTGCCTTCGCCTTGTCGGGGTCGTGGTCGTAGACGGTCTTCGCGCGCCGGTAGCTGGGGTTGGCCCCGTTGAGGAAGGAGCTGGACGGCTTCCCGTGCCCCTTGAGGGCGACCTCGATCATCTTCCCGGTGTCGATGGCGTAGTGCAGCGCCTGGCGGACCCGTACGTCGTCGAAGGGCTTGTGCCGGGTGTTGAACATCAGGAACAGGTTGTTCATCCCCGCGCCGCCCGCGACCGTGAGCCCGCCGCTCTCCAACTGCTGGATATTGGCGTACGGGATGTTGTCGGAGATCTGCGCACCGGCACTGGAGCCCGAGATCCTGGCCACGCGCGGCGCCGCGTCCACGATCGTCAGCCAGTTCATCTTCTTGAACGCGGGCTTGCGCGGGCCGTTGTAGTCGGCGAAGGCCTCGAAGGTGGTGTTGGACTTCGGGTGGTGCGCGGTCTGCCGGTACGGCCCCGAGCCGATCGCCTTGCCCTTGATGGCCTCCTCCCAGGCACCCGGCTGGGAGAAGACGTGCTTGGGCATGATCTTGGCGAGGGTGAGCCGCGAAATCCCGTCCGGGAAGGGGAACTTGAGCACCAGCTCGACGTTCTGCGCGTCGATCTTCCGCACTTCCTTCAGCCAGCTCGCGAAGAACCCCTTGGCGAGGGTCTGCGTCTTCGGGTCGAGGATCCGGTCGAAGACGAAGACCACGTCGTCGGCCGTGACCGGCTTCCCGTCGTGGAACTTGGCGCCCGCGCGCAGGGTGAACGTCCAGGACGTGGCGTTCGGGTCGGCCGGCACCTGGGTGGCGAGCGCGGCGTACGGCTCCCGGGAGATCGGGTCGGTGTCGAGGAGACCCTCGTAGATGTGGTTGTTGGCGGCCATGCAGAAGGCGGACGCCGTCTGGGTGGGGTCCCAGCTGCCGTCGTTGCCGTAGCCGATGACCGCCGTCAGCGTCCGGTCCTGGCCACCGCCCCCGCCGGTCTCGTTCGTGGACTCCGGCCCCGACGAACAGGCCGACAGCGACGCGGAGACGGCGGCGGCCGCGCCCAGCGCGCCGGTGTGCTTCAGGAACGACCGGCGGTGCAGCGCCGGCACGTCGTGGGTCACGTCGCGCACGGGTCCTCCAGCGGATGGTGTGTGCTCCGGCGATGGGTTCGTGCTGTGGTCCGGGGAGGAGATACGACGTCCTACGTCCTCCCGGTCAGCGCGACCATAGGTGGGGTGGTGGGGGTGGTCAAGGGAGCTCACACGAATGGCGCATCTGCCACAGGTCGGACCAATGGCGCTGTGAAATGGCGCGAGTTGACCCCCTGTCAGACCCTCGTCCCGCAGACATGGGACGTGGGACGTCCAGGTGTGCGTACGATGCGCCGCATGCCCGGGCAGCCCAGGAACAGTCGTACGTCCGAGGAGTCCAGGAACAGCCGGATCCAGCGCCAGGTCATGCAGCTGATCATCGACCGCAGGCTCCGGGCCGGCGCCCTCCTGCCCACCGAGGCCGAGCTCATGGACGACCTCGGCGTCAGCCGCAACTCCGTCCGCGAGGCGCTCAAGGCCCTCCAGGCGCTCGACATCGTGGAGATCCGGCACGGCTACGGCACGTATGTCGGCCAGGCCTCGCTGACGCCGCTGATCGACGGGCTGACCTTCCGCACGCTCGCCCGGCACGACCACGACGACTCGGGGGCGCTGGCCGAGATCCTTCAGGTGCGGGAGGTACTGGAGGAGGGGCTGATCCGGCGGGTGGCGGCGACGGTGACCGAGGAGGAGCTGGACCGGCTGGATGCGGTCGTGTCCCGGATGGAGGCGGCGGGGCGGGCGGGGCGGGCCTTTCCCGACCTGGACCGGGAGTTCCATGAGCTGCTGTACGCGTCGCTCGGCAACGACCTGGTGCCGCAGCTGCTCGCCGCGTTCTGGACTGTCTTCCGGCGGGTCTCCGGCGCCCGGGGCCGGACCGACGACCCGTCCCCCGACCTCACCGCCCGTTGGCACCGGGACATCGTGACCGCCCTGCGCGCGGGCGACATCGAGGGTGCGCAGAGGGCCATGGCCGTCCATTTCCGGGGGATCGCTGCGCGGGCGGGGCGGGGGCCGGGTGGGGTGGGTTGAGGGGGAAACGTTCACCAAGTGGTGTAAAAGAATGTGCCCCACTTTCGCCATGTGGAACACGATGATGACCCGCGCAGAATCGTCGGTGGCCCTGGCCCTCATGACCCGGGAGGACTTCGACGCCTACGTCCCCTACGTCGTGGCGGACTACGCCTCCCGAACCGCCGCGGCAGGCGTGACTTCCTTGGACGAGGCACAGCTGCGTGCTCACAACGAGTTCAGCCGGCTTCTCCCCCAGGGCCTTGAAACACCGGACAACCACCTCTACATGATCACGGCGGACGGCGAAGCATCCCCGATAGGTCGGCTGTGGTATGCCCTGAGGGGTTCCGCCGACAATCGATACGCCATGATCCTGAACATGGAGGTCGATGCCGCCCACCGCGGCCGCGGGTACGGAAAGTCCGTCATGCGCGCATGTGCTGCGTCGGCTCTGACAAACGGAGCGAAGGGGCTGCGTATCAACCTGCTGGGGGAGGACACCGAGAACAGACGCCTCTACGAGAGCCTGGGAATGTCCCCGATGAGCATCCTGATGAACTGGGATCTCACGGCGATGGAACAGCACCTCGTCGAAGGGCGGACCGAGCCTCGCCGCTCAGCTTGAGCTGGTCTCCGAGCCTCCTCAGGGAGCGAAGGAAAAGGCTGGTCCCGGTACAGGTCAGGAATCGAGAAGCGGCGCCCCCCTGCCACGGCTAGCGTGACGGGCATGGACATCTCGATTCACGCCAGCTTTCTTCCGCACGACGACCCGGAGGCCTCCCTGGCCTTCTACCGCGACGCCCTCGGCTTCGAGGTCCGTACCGACGTCGGCCAGGGCAGGATGCGCTGGATCACGGTCGGCCCCGCCGGCCAGCCCGCCACGTCCATCCTCCTCGCGCCCCCAGCCGCCGACCCCGGCATCACCGAGGACGAACGCCGCACCATCGCCGAGATGATGGCCAAGGGCACCTACGGCTGGATCCTGCTGGCCACCGCCGACGTCGACGACACCTTCGAGAAGGTGCAGGCGAGCGGCGCCGAGGTCGTCCAGGAGCCGACCGACCAGCCGTACGGCATCCGCGACTGCGCCTTCCGCGACCCCGCGGGCAACCTGATCCGTATCCAGGCCCGGGGCTGAGCCCACCCCGCCCCGCGCCCTCACCGGCGACGTTCCCGACCGAGCTGTAGATGGAGACCACACGATGACCGCGCCGCACGTCGCCGACAGCCACGACCTGATCCGGGTTCACGGCGCTCGCGAGAACAACCTCAAGGACGTCAGCATCGAGATCCCGAAGCGCCGGCTGACGGTGTTCACCGGGGTATCCGGGTCGGGCAAGAGCTCGCTCGTCTTCGACACGATCGCCGCCGAGTCGCAACGGCTGATCAACGAGACCTACAGCGCCTTCCTGCAAGGGTTCATGCCGAACCTCGCGCGCCCCGAGGTCGACGTACTCGACGGGCTGACCACCGCGATCACCGTCGACCAGCAGCGGATGGGATCGGACCCGCGCTCCACCGTCGGCACGGCCACCGACGCCAACGCGATGCTGCGCATCCTCTTCAGCCGGCTCGGCGAACCGCACATCGGCCCGCCCGGCGCGTACTCGTTCAATGTCGCCTCGGTCTCGGCGAGCGGCGGATTCACGGTCGACCGGGGCGCCGACAAGACCAAGACGGAGAAGGTCAGCTTCAGCCGCACCGGCGGCATGTGCACGCACTGCGAGGGCCGGGGGACGGTCTCCGACATCGACCTCACCCAGCTCTTCGACGACTCGAAGTCGCTCTCCGAGGATCCGTTCACCATTCCCACCTACACCGGGGACGGGTGGGTCGTGCGGGTCATCGCCGAGTCGGGGTTCTTCGACAAGGAGAAGCCGATCCGTGAGTACAGCAAGAAGGAGCGGCACGACTTCCTCTACCGCGAGCCGACCAAGGTCAAGATCAATGGCGTCAACCTCACCTACGAGGGGCTGATCCCGAAGCTCCAGAAGAGCTTCCTCTCCAAGGACCGCGAGTCGATGCAGCCGCACATCCGGGCCTTCGTGGACCGTGCGGTCACCTTCGCCCGGTGCCCCGACTGCGACGGCACCCGGCTCAGCGAGCTCGCCCGCTCCTCGAAGATCGGCAAGATCAGCATCGCCGACGCCTGCTCGATGGAGATCCGCGACCTGGCGGAGTGGGCACGCAAGCTCAAGGCGCCGGCGGTGGCGCCGCTGCTCGCCAAGCTGCAGCACACCCTCGACTCGTTCGTGGAGATCGGGCTCGGATATCTGTCGCTCGACCGGGCCTCCGGCACGCTCTCCGGAGGCGAGGCGCAGCGCACCAAGATGATCCGCCACCTCGGGTCGTCGCTCACGGATGTGACGTACGTCTTCGACGAGCCCACCATCGGGCTGCACCCGCACGACATCCAGCGGATGAACAACCTGCTCCTGCGCCTGCGCGACAAGGGCAACACCGTGCTGGTGGTGGAGCACAAGCCGGAGACGATCGCCATCGCCGACCATGTCGTGGACCTCGGTCCCGGCGCCGGCTCGGCGGGCGGCACCGTCTGCTTCGAGGGCACCTTGGAGGGGCTGCGGGGGAGCGACACCGTCACCGGGCGTCATCTCGGTGACCGGGCCGCGCTGAAGGAGACCGTCCGCAAGGCCACCGGCACGCTCGCGATCCGCGGCGCCACGGCGAACAACCTCCAGGACGTCGACGTCGACATCCCGCTCGGCGTGCTCACCGTCGTCAC
This sequence comes from Streptomyces sp. V4I8, assembly GCF_041261225.1. Lineage (GTDB taxonomy): Bacteria > Actinomycetota > Actinomycetes > Streptomycetales > Streptomycetaceae > Streptomyces. Next base: position 3,547,111 of record NZ_JBGCCN010000001.1, on the reverse strand, counting down.
CGGGGTCGCCGGCTCCGGCAAGAGCTCCCTGGTGCACGGCTCGATCCCCGCCGAGGAGGGCGTGGTCTCGGTCGACCAGACGCCGATCCGCGGCTCCCGGCGCAGCAACCCGGCGACGTACACCGGACTGGCCGACCCGATCCGCAAGGCCTTCGCCAAGGCCAACGGCGTGAAGCCGGCGCTGTTCAGCGCCAACTCCGAGGGCGCCTGCCCCACCTGCAACGGCGCCGGTGTCATCTACACCGACCTGGCGATCATGCAGAGCGTCGCCACCACCTGCGAGGAGTGCGAGGGCAGGCGGTTCGAGGCGTCGGTGCTGGAGTACCGCTTCGGCGGCCGGGACATCAGCGAGGTGCTCGCGATGTCGGTGACCGAGGCCGAGGAGTTCTTCCGCGCCGGTGAGGCCCGCACCCCGGCGGCCCACAGGATCCTGGAGCGGATGGCGGACGTCGGCCTCGGCTACCTCACCCTCGGCCAGCCGCTGACCACCCTGTCCGGCGGCGAGCGGCAGCGGCTGAAACTGGCCACGCACATGGGCGACAAGGGCGGCGTCTACGTCCTCGACGAGCCGACCACCGGCCTCCACCTCGCCGATGTCGAGCAACTGCTCGGCCTGCTGGACCGGCTCGTCGACTCCGGCAAGTCGGTCATCGTCATCGAGCACCACCAGGCCGTCATGGCGCACGCCGACTGGATCATCGACCTCGGTCCCGGCGCCGGCCACGACGGCGGCCGGATCGTCTTCGAGGGCACCCCCGCCGATCTCGTCGCCGAGCGCTCCACCCTCACCGGTGAGCACCTCGCGGCCTACGTCGGCGGCTGACCGCGATGTGTCTCACCTCGACACCGGTGATGGCCCTCCTCTCGTCCCGCTCCCGTCAGACGCGGGAGTGGACGAGGCGGGAGGCGAGCCGGGAAGATACGGGTGTGCGAACAAGCCACCCGATGCCGGAGGAACAGCGTCTGCGCACCCTCGTCGCGCTGCGCCGCGTCCGCGACCGGATGGACCGGGAGTACGCGCAGCCGCTGGACGTCGAGGCCCTCGCGCGGGGCGTGCACATGTCGGCCGGGCACCTCAGCCGTGAGTTCAAGGCGGCCTACGGCGAGTCGCCGTACGGCTATCTGATGACGCGCCGCATCGAGCGCGCGATGGCGCTGCTGCGCCGCGGCGACCTCAGCGTCACCGAGGTGTGTTTCGAGGTCGGCTGCTCGTCGCTGGGCACCTTCAGCACGCGCTTCACGGAGCTGGTCGGCATGTCGCCGAGCGCCTACCGCCGCCAGGAGACGGACGCGGCGGCCGGTATCCCCTCGTGCGTGGCGAAGCAGGTGACCAGGCCGCTGCGGAACCGGGAGGCGCCGTTCAGCCTGGCCGCCGCGGTCAACGGAGCGGTACCGGTCAGCGAGCCGTAGACGCGGTGACGGGCCGGGGCGGCGACCCCCGTGCGGCGCCCCGGCCCGTCGCTACCTTCGGCCCTACGGCAGGGCCCGCTGGTAGTACTTGTCGTCGTCGGAGTCGTAGATCAGCTTGCCGTCGGCGTCGTAGCCCTTGAGGTGCGGTGCCAGGGTGACCTGCCGGTTCAGTACGCCGGACGCCACGAACCGGCCGTCGTCGAGGGCCGCTTCGGCGCTGGAGTCGCCGTAGGAGACCGTCACCTTGGCCACCGACCGGGTGACCGTGCCGATCACAGCCCAGCGGAACGGAAGCTTCCAGTTGCCTCGGTTCAGGAACGACTGCTGGAACAGCTTGCCGCTGTTGGGGTCGACGAACACCGGGCCCTCGTCCGGAAGGACCCCGGCGTCGTCGCCGAAGCCGGTGACGCCCTGGGTCTCGCCGTTCTTCACGTTGCAGATCAGATGGGTCCGCTCCGGCTTCTCACGCAGTGCCACGACGTACATGCCGTCGCCGGGCGCGTTGGAGTCGCCGGTGCTGTTCATCGCCAGCAGGATCCGGTAGTCGCCCGGCGTGCCCGGGTCCGTGTCGCCCGGCATGCCTCCCGACCGCTGGTAGTCCAGGCAGCTCTCCAGCCCGTCCGCCGCCTGCGCGAAGGTGATCCCGTCCAGCAGTTGCCCCGCCGTGTCGGGCCGCGCGGGCCCGCTCGGCGTCGGCGAGGCGCCCCGCCCGGCACTGACCGACGGCGCCGGCGCCGCAGCCGTGTCCGCCCCCGTACGGCCACCCCCCAGCGCATACGCCCCGACCGGCATCGCCGCCAACGTCACCAGCACCGCCCCCGCCGCGGCCACCCGGCGCCGCCGCTCCAGCACGCCCCGGCGCCGGATCGTCGGACAGGGCGCGGAGGGCGGCCGGAAGGTGTGCGCGGTCTCGGCGAGCAGATCCCGCAACCGCTCCTCGAAGTCCGGCTCGCTCTCGGCTCCCCGTCGCCGCTCGTCGTCGTTCACCTGCTGCCTCCCTGCACGGACGACGTCATCCGGGCCAGGCCCGGATACGCACGCAACTTCGCCAGCCCCTTGGACGCCTGGCTCTTGACGGTGCCCGTGGAGCAGCCGAGCACCTCGGCGACCTCCGACTCGGACAGGTCCTCCCAATAGCGCATCACGACCACCGCCCGCTGTCTGGGCGGCAGTTGGGCCAGGGCGTCGAGCAGCGCACCGCGCTCGTCCACGTCGGCGAAACCCCGGTCGCGCCCCGGCACCTCCGGCGGTGCGGGCGTCAGCGACTCGGCGACCCGCCGTTTGCGGAACCGGTCGCTGTTGCAACTGACCAGCATCCGCCGGACGTACGCCTCCGGATGGTCGGCCCGCGACACGCGCCGCCAGGAGCGGTACGCCTTCGCCAGCGCCGTCTGCGTCAGGTCCTCGGCGTGGTGCGCGTCGCCCGTGAGGAGAAACGCGGTCCGGACCAGGTGGGACCACCGCGCCCTGACGAATTCCTGGAACTGGGCCTCTTGTTCGGCCTGCATCAAGCACCCTCCCTCGCCCTCCAGACCGCCGATGCGAGGGAATCGGTTGCCCGACCGGAGCGACGTGTTGCACTCCGGGCGCTTGGCCCGACCGGAATTCGCCCCCGCCGCCCCTACCCGTCCCATCCTTCTGGGGCTCCGCCCCGGGCCCCGCTCCTCAAACGCCGGAGGGGCTGGATCTTTCAGCCCGTCCGGCGTTTTGAGGACGAGGCCCGGAGGGCCGAAGCGGGGGTGGCGGTGTGTGCGTCCAGGCGATGCCCATCGTTCGGATTTCGGCTGACGGGTGGTGACGATCTCTTCAGTGATCGACGCCGCCTGTCATTCCTTGGTCGCGGCACCGTAGACCATCGGCCGACGGCGGCGCGGGCCCGCGCTCGCCACAGTGGCCGTATGGACCGTATGGGGAAGACCGAGGGCATCAGCAGGGCAGGGTTTCTCGCGGGGGCGGCGGCCGTCGGGATGGCGGGGGCGGTGCTGCCCGCGGGGCCGGCCGCGGCGACCGGACCAGAGCCGGAGCGCGCCGGTACCGGGCGCAAAGGCCTGAGGCACAGGGGCGTCGTCTACACCGTCGGCGCGGGCGAGACGCCCGGCACCGCGTGGAGCGCCGCCCGGATGCGTGAGGACGTCCGGATCATCCGCGACGACCTGCACGCCGACACCCTCGACGTCACCGGCGACGGCGTCGAACGCCTCACCGCCACGGCCGCCGAGGCCGCCGAGCGCGGGCTGCACGTCTGGCTCCAGCCGACTCTCGGGGACGTGCCCGAGCGGGAGATCCTGGACAGCATCGCCGAGTGCGGCCGGTTCGCGGAGCGGCTGCGGCGGCAGGGGGCGAGCGTCGACTTGAGCGTGGGCTGCGAGTTCTGGCTGTTCGTGCCGGGAATCGTGCCCGGGGAGACGGTCCTGGACCGGGTCGACAACCTCCAGAAGGGCACGGTCGACATGGCGAGGATGCAGCGCCGCCTCGCCCGCTTCACCGCGAAGGCGGCGGCGACCGGCCGCTCCGTCTTCCACGGCCGCCTCAGCTACGCCGCCGCACAGGACGAGGCGTTCGAGCCGGTCGACTGGAACCTCTTCGACGTCATCGGCATCGACTACTACTCGCACTTCCCTCAACACGCCGAGTACCTACGGGAGTTGAGGCGCTATCTGCGCCGGGGCAAGCCCCTGGCGATCACCGAGTTCGGCACGTGCGCGTACGTCGGCGCCCCCGAGGCGGGCGGCATGGGCTGGAACATCGTCGACTACACGAAGGAGCCGAACGAGATCAAGGGCCACGTGGTGCGCAGTGAGCGCACCCAGGCCGCCTACCTGGGCGATCTGCTGGACGTCTTCGAGTCGATGGGCCTGTACGCGGCGATGGCCTTCGAGTTCGTCACCGCGGACGCCCCGCACCGCCCCGACAACCCGCGCCACGACCTCGACCTGGCGAGCTACAGCATCACCAAGGCCATCAAGGACCGCCCCGACGACCCGGCCTCCGGCTGGCACTGGGAGCCGAAGGAGGCCTTCCACGCGGTGGCCCGCCGCTACGGCCGACGGGCACGGGCGGCCGTGCGGGGAGACCATGGCTGAGGAGGTGCGCGTATGGACTGGACCCTGGAGCTGATCGCCGTCCCGGTCACCGACCTGGACCGGGCCAAGGCCTTCTACCGGGACCAGTGCGGATTCCGCGCCGACATCGACGCACCCTTCTTCGGAGGCGTCGGCCGCTTCGTCCAGCTCACCCCGCCCGGCTCCCGCTGCTCCATCGTGCTGGAGCCCGGCCTCCCGGCCTCACCGGCCGGTCCCCGGATGCCCCCTGGCTCCCTACGGGGCCTCCAGCTCTGCGTCACGGACGTCGACGCGGCGCGGACGGAGCTGCTGGGACGCGGGGTCGAGGTGACCCCGGTCCAGCACATGGCCGAGACCGGCTGGTCGGAGGGCCGGGGCGAGGAGCCCTGGAACTCCTTCGTCTTCTTCCACGACCCCGACGGCAACGGCTGGACGGTCCAGGAGTCCCCGACGCCGCTCGCCGAGCGCTGACTGGGGCAAGGCGCCGCTGAGTGGGGTGGCGAGGCCGGCGTCCGGACCCGGTCTCCCTCGGAACGCCTACCGGATTGCCGCGCCCGGTGCACCTGATCGCGGCGCGTGTCCCGGCCCGGGCGTCCCGCGGCGGCCAGGAACCGGCAGGCGGCCGCGTCGCGCGGTCGCCTGCCGTCCCATCCCCGCGCGGGGTCTCTTACGGCGCCCCGGCAGGGCGGCGCGCCGGACGGTGCCGCTACTCGCAGTAGAGGTCCTCGGCCGGTCGCTGTCCCGTCGACAGGAAGCGGGAGACGGCCGCGTCCCCGCACGCGTTGCCGTTGTCCAGGTAGGAGTCGTGCCCGGTGGCGTTCACGGTGACCATGACGGCCCGCCTGCCGAGGGTCTCGCGCAGCTTCAGGGCGCCGCTCAGGGGGGTGGCCACGTCCCGTTCGTTCTGGACGAGCAGGATGTTCGACGGGCCGCGGTCGCTCACCCGGACCGGGGGCTCCTTCGGCTGCCACGGCCAGGCGGCGCACAGCATGGCGTTCCTCGGCATGCCGGCGGTCAGGGGGTATTTCGCCCGGCTCTCGGCGACGCCCTTCTCGTACACGGCGGCCGACTTCGGCCAGGCGCCGTCGTTGCAGATGGTGCCGGCGCCGACCGCCGTGTAGTTCTGCACCAGCGACTCCGGCGGGGCCGGCGGCGCGGGCGGCACCGTGCCCTTCCGCGCGGCCAGCATCAGCTTGGCCAGGGCCGGGTAGTCGTCGGGGTCGTAGAAGCTGTCCAGCATGGTCTGGCGCAGGACGTTGCCGTTCAGCTCCGCCGGGTTGGCACCGGGCCAGGGGATCGGCTCGCGGTCCAGGCGGGCGGCGAGGCGGAGGAAGAGCGGGCGCACCTCGGCCGCCGTGTCGGCGACCCGGTCCGGGTTGCCGGGCTTCGACGCCCACTTGGCGAACTCGGGGAAGTTGTCCTCGACGCCCACCTCGAACGCCTGGAGCCAGGCCCGCTCCGCCAGCACCGGGTCGGCGTGGTCGTTGCTGTCCAGCACGACGCGGTCGGTGCGGTGCGGGAACAGCTCGCTGTAGGCGACGCCGACATAGGTGCCGTACGAGACGCCCCAGGCGGACAGCTTGCGCTCGCCGAGCGCGGCCCGGACGCGGTCGATGTCGCGGGCGTTGTTCTTGGTGCTGATGTGCTGGAGCAGCTCACCGCCGTTGCGCGCACAGGCCTCCGAGATACGCCGGGCGGTGGCCATGTTCCCGGTGACGGAGCCGTCCGGGGCCGGCCAGGGGCGCAGAGCGGTGCGCGCGAGGTCCTCATGACCTACCTCGCAGCTCAGCGACGTCGAGGGGGCGTTGCCCCGGGGCGCGAACCCGATGAGGTCGTAGGCGTCCCGTACCTCCTGCGGCAGCTTCTGCCCCTTGCTCGAGGGGTCGTTGAGACTGTCCCCGCCGGGACCGCCCGCGATCAGCAGCAGGGCCCCGCGGCGGGCGGAGGGCTTCTCGCTGGGGATGCGGGAGACGGCGATGTCGATCCGCTCGCCGCCCGGGTCGGCGTAGTCCATCGGCACGGAGACGGTCGCGCACCGCTGGCGCGGATCGACCCCCTCACCCTCGCACTTGTCCCACTTCAGCGGCGCGGGCGTGCCGGTGGCGGACGCGGTGAGCGGGGTGACGAGCCCGAAGACGACTCCGGAGGCGGCGGCGATCAGGGCGGCACTCTTCGTGATCTGCTTCATGGACAGCAGCCTGACCGAGATTGACGGAGCGTCACATCCCGGTAACTCCCGTATGGGACCTGGGGTTTACCCCCGTCGCCCGCTACCCCTGGCCCAACGCCAGTCGCATGATGAGCCGGTCCTCCCCGGGCCCCAGATAGTCCCTGCGCACCCCGCCCTCGGCGGCGAACCCCAGCGTCCGGTACAGCATGATCGCCGCCGCGTTCGTCGGCTCGACCGTCAGCCGCACCTCGTGCACCCGCTCCCTGCGCAGTTGCCGCAGCACCTCCAGCATCAGCCGCTTGCCCAGCCCCCGGCCCCGCTGGTCGGCGCTCACGGCCAGGCTCAGCACCCACGTCACATAGCCGTCCGAGGTGGTGACGAAGAGGACGTAGCCGTGCAGGCACTCGCCGTCGTCCAGAACGAGGATGCGGTCCCCGTGGACGTCGAGATGCTGACGCAGTACGAAGTAGGGATACGGGTCCTCGGGGAAGACCTCCTCGTCCACACGGAGGAGTTCGGGCAGGTCCGCCTCGGTGACGCCCCTCATCGTCAGCGGCCGGTCGCTGCTGTCGGCGAAGAGCGCCTGTTCAGAGCGGCGACCCAGCGCAGGGAAACGTTCCTCCGGCATAGCCATCAACTGCCCCCTATGTGATGGATTGGAGTCACTCGTGCGGGTGAGCACCCGTTGCCTGGCGTTTTGGGTGCTCGGTTCGAGATCAGCCCATCTTGAGCAGGGCGATTCCGCGGTTCAAGAGTGCGAGATGCCTTTGCCTCGACGCGCTCCCAGTGCGCCTTCTTTTGGTACCGTGAGTGAATGACCCAGAGATCGTCGGGGGACGTCCAGTTGAAGAACAAGGATGTGCGCTGGGCGGCGTTCGACCCGATCGCCTACGTTGATCACAACTACCGCGACTTACAGGCAGAGGACGCGGAGATCCTGCACATGATCCGGGATCATTTCAGTGATCATTTCCAGAAGCAGGGCATGGGCCCCGTTTCCGGTATCGACGTGGGCGCCGGTGCCAATCTCTATCCCGCACTCGCGATGATGCCGTGGTGCGACGAGATCACCCTCTTCGAGCGCTCGCCCGCGAACGTCAGGTACCTCACCCGCCAGGTCGACTTCTACGACCGGAACTGGGACCAGTTCTGGGACGTCCTGCGCGAGTACGAGGCGTACGACTCCCTTGGCGCGGACCCGCGTGACAGATTCCGCAAGGTCGTCTCGGTCGAGCAGGGCGACCTCTTCCACCTGGCGCGGTACAAGCGCCAGTGGTCCATGGGGACGATGTTCTTCGTCGCCGAGTCGATGACCACGTCCCACCAGGAGTTCTCGCTCGGCGTCGAGCGCTTCATGCGCGCGCTGGCCCCCGGGGCCCCCTTCGCGGCGGCCTTCATGGAACATTCGAAGGGATATCACGCGGGCGAGCATTTCTTCCCGGCGTGTGACGTGGGAGAATCCGAGGTGCGCGCGAGCCTTGAGGCATTCGCGGGTGACTTCAAGGTGCAGCGACTCGAATCCGCAGCCGAGGTGCGCGACGGATATTCGGGAATGATCGTCGCCTGCGGCTGGCGGAATTCGGATGCGCTCATTCCGATCGGCTGAACGGTTCGGCCGAACGGTGACTATTCACAGCGAGTCTTCACGGCAAGTCTTCACGGTGAGTCTTCACAACAGCACAGCGATATTCCTCAAGTGATGGCAGTGCGGCCTGTGTGAGGGGCATGGGATGCAGATCAAGCCACGCCAGCATCTGCTGGACATCTGGCAGGCGGTGGCCCGCCACTCTTTCGACGGGGGAGAGTGGGAGTGGGGCGAGTGGGGCGGAGAGAGCAGTGTGGCCGACGCCGAGCGGCTGCTCTGCCTGCTGTACCCGGCCACGGAGATCCCCGCCTTCCGGCTGGACGACCCGGACACCACACAGGAGGACGTCCAGCAGGTCCTCAAGAGAGCCGGCGGCCGGCTGGAGGTCCCGGCCAACCTCGTCACGGCCGCCGCCGACTTCATGCGGGCGCACACCGGCGACGACAAGAGGCCCACGTTCGCGGGCGGTTACTACTTCGGGTCCGCCGACAAGACCAGGGAAGTCACCGAGGAACAGCGCCAACTCGGCGTGGTCGACTCGTTCTCCATGTCGATCACCCTGTGCCTCGCCACACTCGGCTTCCTCAAGGTCTACGAGACCAGGACCCGGCGCAGCGACATCAAGGAGACGATCTCCGACCTGCGCCAGGCCACCAGCAACCGGCTCACCGCCGCCATGGTGAGCCTGCTGCGCTCCTTCACCGTCAACGTCTTCGACGTCGACGCCTCCCAGGGCCGTACCCTCTGCGAACTCCTCGGCCAGGGACGGCTGTCGCAGCGGCAGGTGCTGAGCAAGTTCCAGAACCGGTTCCGTTCACTGCGCGCGGCGATCAACGAGAGCGTCTTCCTCGGCATCGACGTCCAGGAAGGCCTCAAGGACGAGAACCAGCTCTTCGAGTGCGGCTGGGCGTGGAGCATGGTGAAGGACGCTCCCGAGGTCGAGACCGACGAACCCATCGGTCCGCAGCCCCAGGGGGTGGCCAACGCGGTGCCGTACCTGTACTTCACCGTGGTGGCCCTCGACGGTATCCAGGACCTGTTCTCCGACCGCACCCTCACCCTCGGCCTGCTCAACACCGAGCAGCAGAAGCTCGCCGAGGCGCTCCGGCTGCGGTGGGAGCTGACCCAGCAGTACTGGTCCCGCATCGCCCGCTTCGACGACGACCGCTGGCCCCTGGAGGACATTCCCTGGCGTACGACGGGACAGAAGCTGGAGTCCGAGTACTTCTCCCTCTCCGTCGCCGCCATCCTCGTGCACGACCTGATGCGGCGCCGCGCCACCGACGACGACCTGACCCGCACCGTCAGCATCATGGAGCGTCTCGCCGAGCGCGGCCGCATCACCAGCCGGATGGTCCGCGACGACCCCGTCGTCCACGAGCTGCACAACGTGGGCGTCGCCCTGCCGCTGCAGGGCAGCGAGCGGATCGGCCCGCCCATGACGTGGTCCATGACCGACTTCTCGGCGCAGCTGCTGAAGCGGACCGTCCAGCTGTGCACCCTGTCCCGCAACCTCGCCTCGCACGACCGGCTGCTCAGGCTCGCCGAGGACATCTTCGACCACATGTGGCGGCGCCGCATCCGGGACGGCGAGGGCGTCGGCCTGTGGGACAGCGTCCACCACGCCTATCCCCAGGCGGAGATCCACAAGCGGCGCGTGCCGGTGTCGTGGAGCATCACCGAGCGGGTGACCGAGGTGATGGTCCAGGCCCACGAGATGTACCGGCAGCCCCCGATCCGCAGTCTCGAACTCACCGAGCTGGCAAGGGCGTTGCTCAGTGAGTCCGCCCACCTCCTGGGCAACGAACAGATGGAACCCGCGCCCACCGACTCCGGCCGGCACGGGATGGAACTGAGGAACATCGAGGTCAAGTTGCGCCGCGCCCGCAGCCTCGTGGACGAACAGCCGGGAACGGCCTACGCGTTGACCCTCGACGTGCTGGGACAGCTCGACTCGCTCGCCCGCGCCCGCGAGGCCGCGGACCGGGGAGTGTGAACCGTGCTGATCTTCGCCGCCTCCGACAAGGGAGGCACGGGCCGCTCCGTGACCAGCGCCAACCTCGCCTACCACCGGGCGCTGGCCGGGGACGACGTCTGCTACCTCGACTTCGACTTCGGCTCGCCCACCGCGGCGGCCGTCTTCGACGTGGCCGACGCCCGCCAGGCCACCGAGGACCGCGGCCTGCACGCCTACCTCACAGGCGAGGTCAGCGAACCCGCCCGGATCGACGTCTGGGCCGACACCGAGCACCAGGTGCTGCGCTTCCCGCCGCCCGGCTGCGGCCGGCTGGTGCTGATGCCCGGCGACGTCAGCGGCGGCGAGTTCGCCACCAGCGACGACAACCTGCGCCGCTGCGTCGACCTGCTGATGACGCTGTACTACGAGTTCGACCTGGTCGTCGTCGACCTCAGTGCCGGCCGCTCCTACGCCGTCGACATGGCCCTGGAGGCCACCGCACAGCCCGAGATGCGCGAGGTCACGGCCCGCTGGCTGGTCTTCCACCGCTGGACCCGCCAGCATGTGGCCGCCGCCGCGAGCCTGGTCTTCGGCAAGCGCGGCATCCTCGCCGGAGGCGTCGACCGAGGCCACGGCGAAGCGGCACTCCGCAATGCCATCCGCTTCGTCCGGGCCGCCGTACCCGACCCCGAGTCCCCGCTCTGGTCCCAGGTCTCGCCCACCCAGTCGGCGTGGATGCGCAAGACCGACGGCGACCTCAAGCAGCTCGCCTCCACCCACGGCATCGGCTACAGCCAGGTCCTCGGCTCGGTGCCGCTCGAACCGGTCCTGCAGTGGCGTGAGCAGCTCATCACCGACGAGGACGTGCTCGACAGCCAGATCGCCAACGAGGCGACCTGGCAGGCGCTGAGCCAGCTCGCCGTACGGCTGACCGACGACAAGTACTGGGAGGAGGCATGACCGAGACCGCCTTCCGGGAGACGACCGCCGAGCCCGTCACCAAGTCCGTGCCGCTGTCCCACCTCTCCCTGGAGCTGGGCCACCTCTACATGGAGGACTTCGAGGCGGGCCCCAAGCGGCTGGGCGAGCACTTCGCCGAGGTACGGGTCTGGGCGGACGCGGTCCGCGCCTCGGCGGCCCGCCGCAGCAAGCGCCCCCGCATCAGCACCTGCTTCCTCATCGACGACTACTTCACCCGCTTCTCCACCCCGGCCGAACTGATCCCGATGGTCCTCAAGGAGGCCGAGAAGGCCGGCCTCGTCATCGACTACCTGGCCCGCGAGTCGAGCTGCGCGGTCGCCGACCGCGTGGAACTCGCGGAATCGGTCATGCACCGCCTCGTGGAGTCGCCGCCCCCGGGCAGCTACGGCTCCCGCCCGCCCGTCAGCCAGAGCGGCTGGCTCGCCAACGGCCAGCGCACGCCCTCGGCGTCCCGCAGCGCCCTGGGCGCGGTCAAGGGCTGGGAGCCGCCCCAGGAGACCGCGGCCCGCAACCACTCGGTCTTCATGGACGTGGAGCTGTGGTCGGAGAAGGACGGCAAGCGCCTGTGGTCGTGCCCGTTCCTGGCGGCCGTATGGCAACTGGCCCGCCTCGGCCTGTTACGGCACCTGGGCGAGCCGGTACTGGTCCCGAAGGCCTGGGAGGGCGAGGACTTCCCGCACGACTGGGACCGGCTGCCACCGCTGACCAAGCTCACCGACACCAACGCGGCCTTCAGCGCCTACCGCACCTGCACCCTCATGCCGAACCGCTTCCTCGCCGTCGAGGACGCCGTACGGCTCATCCTCGACCAGACGGACGTCGACGCCGGGGCACTCCAGCAGGTCGCCAAGCGGTCCGCCGACGAGGGGATGCCGGTGCCCGTGGCGGTCGCCCAGCGCGCCACCTACGTCTTCTACGAGGAGCCCGGCGACTCCTCCGCGGCCGAGGAGACCTGAGATGACGGCGGCCCCCGGCCAACCGGCGCGTTCGGTCCTCGCCTGCGGTGAGGTGCGCACCTGTCTGCTGCCGTCCGTCCAGGCCCTGGACGCCCGCGCCGCCGCCCAGCTGCTCAGGCTGCGCGCCGACGAACACGTCCGGGTCTCCGAACGGCCCAGCATGTACGCCCTTTCCCCCGAGGTGCTGACCGGGGTGGACTGCCGACTGCCCGCCTCCAACGGCACGAAGGTCAGGGGCGTGGGTACGGTCGCCGTCCGTGCGGCCCTGACCGAGGGCCGTCTGCTGCAGTCGACGGCGTACTTCAGCCTCCCGGCCGCCGGGCCCGACATGCGGCGCCCCTGGGGCCAGTACCTCGTACGCCCCGGCCTGGTGGAACCCTTCGGCAAACTGCCCCAACAGGCCACCGCCGAAGGCGTGTTGCGTGGAGCGGGGCGTGGCGAGCTCGACCTCGGGATGATCTCCGAGGGCCTGCTGGCCCAGCTCCGCCGCCATGCGCTGCTCGACCGCAGGGTGCCGTTCAAGTCCAGTCCGACACGGCTGCGTTGGGTGGCGCGACGGACCCCGGCGGGGGAGCGGGCGTCGCTGGCGAACTTCACGGTGGCCGAGGGCGGGCTGCGGACCATGGAGCTACGGCTGCCGGAGGACGTCCCGGCCGCTTCGGCAGCGGGTCTGTGCGAGGATCTCGCCCTGCACGACTGGCTTTTGACGACCGTTCAGCACATGCTGGACAACAACCGGATCAGTGCCATAGACGGACCTTCGGTGGTCGAGGTGCTCCATCCGGTCGTGGTTCACCTGCTGCATCTGTGGATGCCGCGCGCACATGTGGACCCCGCGCTGGCCCACCTGTGGGACGTACTGGAAGAGAAACCGGGGTTCTCCCGACAGTGGGAGAACCTGAGCCGGCGCATCAGAGATCGACTGGCCCTCCAGGCCGTGGCGATGCCGCACCAGGCGCTCAGCACGAGTTGAGGGACGGGCCCGGGACCAATTACCCGACGGGGGAAGAGAAATGAGCGGAGCGTCATCGTTAGGAGCAGGTGGCAACGGGCAAGGGGCGCCGCGTCCGGAGCCACGCATGCCCAAGATGTTCTGGCGGATCGTGATCACCGCCGGCGCGGCGGGCGGGGCCTTCCTGCTGACCAGCATCCTGGACCAGGACGACGGGAACATCTGGCAGTGGGTGGCGTCCATCGTCATCGGCAGTGCGGCGCTGATCGTGCAGTTCCTGATCGACTTCGGGGAGCGGTTCGAGAAGGTCGACACGCGCTTCAACGAGATCCTCGCCGCGACGACGCTGTTCAGCCAGGTGGACGGTTCGGTGCTGCGCTCCGACGAGGTGACCCGGCTGGTCCTCGGCTACACCAAGGTCCGTGAACAGGGCGGCGACATCGTGCAGGCCTTCGCCGAGAAGGAGCTGGGCCGCCTCGCCAAGATGATGGAAGGCCTCGGCAGCGGCAGCGCGGACTGCCCCGGCGAGAACCACGAGTGGCTGATCGACATCACCGACTGCGTCAAGATGACCCTCGACGCCACCAGCACCTCGGTGGACCGGGAGTTCTGGAGCAGCGGGCCCGCCGACCGGTACCTCGCCGCGCAGGAGAAGGCGATCAAGCGGCGGGGCGTGGAGATCCGGCGCCTGTTCATCGTGCGCACCGAGGACGAGGTCACGCCGGAACTCAGAGCACTGTGCGACAACCAGCGCAGGCGGGGTATCGACGCGCGTATCGCGGTGCGGTCGCTGATGGAGTCGAGCCCCAGGGTGAGCGACTTCATCGTCTTCGACGGCGAACTCTGCCACGAGACCAAGCCGGACCAGGAGAACAACCCGGACAGCACGCTGCTGAGCACCGATCCGGACCATATCGAGGACCACGTCACCCAGTTCACCGAGCTGTGGGCAGAGGCCGAGCGTCAGCAGACGTCTCCGCGGGTCACCGCAGAGACGTGAGGAACCCGCGCCAGGCGTGGGCGGGGATGAGGAGTACGGGGCTGTCCGAGGCGAGTTTGGAGTCTCGGACGGGGACGACGCCGGGTATGCCGTCGGCGACCTCGACGCAGTCCTCCCCGCCAGCGCCACCGCTGTAGGTGCTCTTGCGCCAGCGGGCGGCGCCTGGGAAGTCGTACGCGACCTCGACGCAGTCGCCGCCGTTGCCGTCGCTGTAGCTGCTCTTGCGCCAGCTCGCGTTGCTCAGGTCGTACTCGCGCATCGTCTGAAGTCCTCCGCCGCCGACTCGATCAGGGCTAGGGACGCCTCCGGCGACAGCGCGGCGGCCCTGAGCAGATCGTATGCCGCGTACGCGTGCTTCACCACAGCCGGATCGTCCAGCAGATTCCCCGAATACACGGCTTCTGTATAGGCCGTTGGTGGGGCGTCCTCAAACTCCATGAGCTTCAGCGAACCGGTCATCAGGGCGTACGCCCCAGCCGCGTACGGCAGCACCTGCACCAGCACCGTCCGCTCCCGCGTCAGCGCCGCCACCCGCTCCAGCTGCTCCGCCATGACGGCCGGGCCGCCGACCGGGATGCGCAGCACGTTCTCGTGGAGCACGGCCCAATACACGGGCCGTGTAGCGTCCTTGAGGATGTGCTGGCGCTCCAGGCGGCCCGATACTCTGTCCTCGATGTACTCGTCCGTCGCGAACCGGTTCATCGCCAGCGTCACCGCCCGTGCGTACCCGGCCGTTTGCAAGAGGCCCGGCACCAGCGCGGGCGCGAACTCGCAGATCTTTGTCGTGAGCCGCTCCAACTCCGCCGCCTTCGCGAAGTAATCCGCGTACCGCTGATCCTTGATGAGCTGGCGCCACATCCGCTCGAAAATACCGTCGGTTTGCAGGGCCTCGTCAATCCGCTGCGCGACATCAAGCTGAGGCTTCCGAATGGCCTGTTCGAATTGGCCGATGTATCCGCCGGAGACAAATACCCGAGCCCCTAACTCCACCTGGGTGAGCCCGGCGTCCTCCCTTCGCCGTTTCAACTCCGCACCGAAGAACTCCCAGGCCGCCAGCCTCGAACCATTGGCCATGGCCAACCCCCTTGCACTTCCCCGCACTTGTAGGGCACAGACTCCTGCCGAGTGTAGGCGCCGCAGGTCAGGATGGAGATGGAATGAGTGAAACCCAAATAGAGGGGGAGTGACCGTGACGGCACGACACTCGGCGCACTGCGTCGAAGAAGCGGAGGAAGCAGTGAAGGAATTGCGGGCGGTGCTGCAGAAGGCAGGAATTACGCTCCCGACACTCCGGATCGACCCGGCGAGTCTTGCGCGTGAAGCCCCTTGCCCGCTCGTCGAATTGGGCCGGTGTTCCGTCGAGACCGCGCAGCGCCTCGCGGCGGTACTGCGATGAAGCCACCGATCGGGTCGTACGTCGTCGACACACGCAACGGAAGAATCGGCATCGTCATGGGGCACGAGGGGCCGTACGTCCAACTCAGACCGTACGGAGGCGGCAAGGAATGGGACGCCGAGCCCGGGATCGTACGGACGGCCAGCCCCGCCGAGCGGCTCCGTGCGGCGACCGCGTACGCGAACGCGCGAAGCCGGGGTGAGGTTCCTTGACCTAGGGGCGGGCCCGTAGGGTGCGGCGGCATGGGTTTGTGGAGATGGAGACGGAGAGGGCCGAAGGCGTCCCGCCGCTACCCCGTGCCGCTCACCACGCACCAGCTGTGGATGGTGTCGCTGAGCGCGCCGGTGAGCAGGGACCGGGGCGCCTCGCGGACCACGCTGTATCCGTTCGCGCGGATCGACGACGACGGGGCCCGGCGCTGGCTGGCCGAGCAGTGGGAGATCACGTCGCGTGAGCAGCTGGTCGGCCGGCTCGACGCGCTGTCCCGCAGCGGGTACCGGGCCCGGGCATACCGCGTCACCGGCGTCTCGCCGCTGGCCTGGGACGCCGCGCTGTACGTCGACATCGCCCGCCGGGGCTTCGCGTGCGGGCTGATCGACGAGTCCGACGCCTGGACCGCGCTGAAGAACATCGTGCCGGCGGTGGTGGGGACGTACGGCTCCTGGCAGGAGTACGCGGCCCACTATCTGCTCGGCCGGCAGGTGTGGCGGGACGGCCTGCGGGGCACGGCGGACGCCGGTTTCCCGGCCTCGCAGACGACCGCCGACGCGCATCTGCGTGCGCTGCTGGACCCGGAGAATCGTTCCAGCCCTTGGAATCTCGCGCCGTGGAACACCATCAGCCACCCGGACCGCACCCGGTGACTCCGGGCGTACGCGAGAATGAACCCATGAGTCTGTTCCGCGCCGACGGCATCGTGCTGCACACCCAGAGGCTGGGCGAGGGTGCGCGATGAGTCTCTTCCGGGATGACGGCATCGTCCTGCGCACCCAGAAGCTGGGCGAGGCGGACCGCATCATCACGCTGCTCACGCGGGGGCACGGGCGGGTGCGGGCGGTGGCCCGGGGGGTGCGGCGGACCAAGTCGAAGTTCGGGGCGCGGCTCGAACCCTTCTCCCACGTCGACGTGCAGTTCTTCGCGCGGGGCAGCGAGCTGATCGGGCGCGGGCTGCCGCTGTGCACGCAGAGCGAGACCATCGCTCCGTACGGCGGCGGGATCGTCACCGACTACGCCCGCTACACGGCCGGGACGGCCATGCTGGAGACCGCCGAGCGGTTCACCGATCACGAGGGTGAGCCCGCTGTGCAGCAGTACCTGCTGCTCGTGGGGGCCCTGCGGACCCTCTCCCGCGGTGAGCACGCCCCGCACCTCGTTCTCGACGCCTTCCTGCTCCGCTCCCTCGCCGTCAACGGCTACGCCCCCAGCTTCGGCGACTGTGCGAAGTGCGGCATGCCCGGACCGAACCGCTTCTTCTCGGTGGCCTCCGGGGGCTCGGTCTGTGTCGACTGCCGGGTGCCCGGTAGCGTCGTACCGTCGCCGCAGACCCTCGAACTGCTCGGCGCGCTGCTTACGGGAGACTGGGAGACGGCCGACGCCTGCGAGGCGCGGCACGTCCGGGAGGGCAGCGGGCTGGTGTCCGCCTATCTGCACTGGCATCTGGAGCGCGGGCTGCGTTCGCTTCGGTACGTGGAAAAGTAAGGGAGACGAGAAGCACATGGTCGTACGCGGGTTCCTGGGGCGTCAGCGCCGCGAGTACCGGGCGCCGGAGCCGCATCCGTCCGGTGCCCGCGCGCCGAAGCTCCCCGGCGAGCTGATCCCGAAGCATGTGGCGATCGTCATGGACGGGAACGGTCGCTGGGCGAAGGAGCGGGGGCTGCCGCGTACCGAAGGGCACAAGGTCGGTGCCGAGCGGGTGCTGGACGTCCTCCAGGGCGCGGTCGAGATGGGCGTCGGGGCGATCTCGCTGTACGCCTTCTCCACCGAGAACTGGAAGCGGTCGCCGGACGAGGTGCGCTTCCTGATGAACTTCAACCGCGACTTCATCCGCAAGACCCGCGACCAGCTCGACGAGCTGGGGATCCGGGTGCGGTGGGTCGGCCGGATGCCCAAGCTGTGGAAGTCGGTCGCCAAGGAGCTCCAGGTCGCCCAGGAGCAGACCAAGGACAACGACAAGCTGACGCTGTACTTCTGCATGAACTACGGCGGGCGGGCCGAGATCGCGGACGCGGCGCAGGCCCTCGCGGAGGACGTGAAGGCGGGGCGGCTGGACCCGTCCAAGGTCAACGAGAAGACCTTCGCCAAGTACCTGTACTACCCGGACATGCCGGACGTGGACCTGTTCCTGCGCCCCAGCGGTGAGCAGCGCACCTCCAACTACCTTCTCTGGCAGAGCGCTTACGCCGAGATGGTCTTCCAGGACGTGCTGTGGCCGGACTTCGACCGGCGTGACCTGTGGCGTGCGTGCGTCGAGTTCGCCTCGCGTGACCGGCGGTTCGGCGGGGCCATCCCGAACGAGGAGCTGCTGGCCATGGAGGGCAAGCAGGACTGAGGGCCGGTGGTGTGGGCGGGGCGCTAGGGTTCCGCCCATGGATCACCAGGGGCGGGACATCATTTCGGGCGCGGACGCCGTCGAGCTGGCGTACCAGCCTGCGCGTGAAGACTTTCTCAAGGCCGTCCTCGTGCGGGAGCGCATACGTCGACTGAACCTGCTGCGCTGGGCTCTGGTCGCACTGTTCGTGTTGCTCACCGTCTCGCAGGCGATGTCGGGCTGGCCGTTCTCGGCGGTACTCACCTTGCTGTGCGCCGCCATGATCTGGGGGATCCCGCATCTGCAGGCCCATCACGGGCTGCGCACGGTCTCCTGGCAGGGCGGGTACCGCACGACCGTCAGTGACACGGGGGTCACGACCGTCACCGATCATGTGACGCTGACCCAGCGCTGGTCGGTGTTCCGGGGGTACCGGGAGACCCGCGACCACCTGGTCCTTCTCAGCCGGGACCCGAACGTCCTGCTCGTGGAGGTCCTGCCCAAGCGGGGCGCCGCGGATCCGGCCGACGTGGACCGTCTGCGCGCGCTGCTGGGCCACCACCTGCCCCGCGTGTAACCCCCACCAATGAATTCGCCCCCGCCGCCCCTACCCGTCCCGTCCCTGGGGGCTGCCGCCCCCAGACCCCCGCTTCGGCCCTGAAGGGGCCTCGTCCTCAAACGCCGGACGGGCTGAAAGATCCAGCCCCTCCGGCGTTTGAGGAGCGGGGTCTGGGGCGGAGCCCCAGAAGGATGGGACGGGTAGGGGCGGCGGGGGCGAAGAACCGCTCAGGCCGCGGAGCACTCCTCACACGTGCCGAAGATCTCCACCGTATGCGCCACGTTCACGAAGCCGTGTTCCGCGGCGATCGCGTCCGCCCACTTCTCCACCGCGGGGCCCTCGACCTCGACCGCCTTGCCGCAGACGCGGCAGACGAGGTGGTGGTGGTGTTCGCCGGTCGAGCAGCGGCGGTAGACGGACTCGCCGTCGGCGGTGCGCAGGACGTCGACCTCGCCGGCGTCGGCGAGGGACTGCAGGGTGCGGTAGACCGTGGTGAGCCCGACCGAGTCGCCCTTGTGCTTGAGCATGTCGTGGAGTTCCTGCGCGCTGCGGAACTCGTCGACCTCGTCAAGGGCCGCCGCCACGGCGGCCCGCTGTCGAGTCGCGCGGCCCTTTACGGGCGGTCCAGCGACTGTCACCGGTTGCCTCCTCACGTCTGCACTTGCCGGGCCATTGTGCCAGCCCGGACTGTCAGCGGTCAGACGCCGACCTTGCCCGAGCCCTCACGGCTGGCCGGAATCGCACACTCCGCCGGGTCACCGGAGGGTTGCGCGGCGGCCAGGGCGCGGGCCCTGCGACGGGCCAGCGGGGTCGCGAGCGCGGTCAGCGCGATGAACGCGCCGATGGTCAGCAGGACGATGGTCGCGCCGGGGGGGACGTCCTGGTAGTACGACGTGACCGTGCCGCC
Organism: Streptomyces sp. V4I8; assembly: GCF_041261225.1. GTDB lineage: Bacteria > Actinomycetota > Actinomycetes > Streptomycetales > Streptomycetaceae > Streptomyces. The sequence goes on along the minus strand of NZ_JBGCCN010000001.1, from coordinate 3,527,649 downwards.
GATCGTCACCGTGATGCCGATCGCGACGGCGATCGCGAACGTCGCCGCGAAGCTCCGGGTGAGCTGCTGGGCCGCCGCCACCGGCACCACCATCAGCGCGCTGACCAGGAGGAGACCGACCACGCGCATCGCGACCGTCACCGTCACCGCCGCGGTGATCGCCGTCAGCAGGTTCAGGGCGCGGACCGGGAGGCCCGTGACCCGGGCGAACTCCTCGTCCTGGCTCACCGCGAACAGCTGGCGACGCAGGCCGAGGGTGACCAGCACCACGAAGGCCGCCAGCAGGATGATCGCCGTCACGTCCGACTCGCTCACCGTCGCCAGGGAGCCGAAGAGGTACGAGGTCAGGTTGGCGTTGGAGCCGTTCGGAGCGAGGTTGATGAACATCACGCCGCCGGCCATACCGCCGTAGAAGAGCATCGCGAGGGCGATGTCGCCGCGGGTGCGGCCGTACCAGCGGATCAGCTCCATCAGGACCGCGCCGAGGACCGAGACGATTGTCGCCATCCACACCGGGGACCAGGAGAGCAGGAAGCCCAGGCCCACGCCCGTCATCGCGACGTGGCCGATGCCGTCGCCCATCAGGGCCTGGCGGCGCTGGACCAGGTAGATGCCCACGGCGGGTGCCGTGATGCCGACCAGGACCGCGGCGAGCAGCGCCCGCTGCATGAAGTCGTAGTTCAGGAGGTCCATCAGCTCAGCAGTCCCGTCCGGATCGGTTCGGCGTCGTGAGCCGCGTGCGGGTGTACGTGGTCGTGGCCGGGCAGCGCGTGCTGGCCGACGGCCTTCGGGGGCGGGCCGTCGTGCGTCACACAGCCGTCGCGCAGGACGACCGCCCGGTCGATCAGGGGCTCCAGCGGGCCGAGTTCGTGGAGCACGAGCAGGACCGTCGAACCGGCCGCGACTTGCGCCCTGAGCGTCTGCGCGAGCACCTCCTGGCTGGCCAGGTCCACGCCCGCCATCGGCTCGTCCATGATCAGCAGCTCGGGTTCGGACGCGAGCGCGCGGGCGATCAGCACGCGCTGGTGCTGGCCGCCGGAAAGGGCGTTGACCGAGTCCTTCACCCGGTCCGCCATGCCGACCAGGTCCAGGGCGCGTCGTACGGCCGCGTGGTCGGCCTTGCGGAAGACGCCGAAGCGGGTGCGGGACAGGCGGCCCGAGGAGACGACCTCGCCCACCGTGGCGGGCACCCCGCCCGCGGCCGTCGTGCGCTGCGGGACGTAGCCCAGCCGCGCCCAGTCGCGGAACCGGGCCCGCGGGGTGCCGAACAGCTCGATCTCGCCCGCGCTGACCGGCACCTGGCCGATGACGCTGCGCACGGCGGTCGACTTGCCCGAGCCGTTGGCGCCGAGCAGCGCGACGACCTCACCGCGGTCCACGGTGAGGTCGATGCCGCGCAGGACGGGGCGCGAACCCAGCTCGGCGCGTACGCCGCGCAGGGAGATGACGGGCTCGACGGGCTTGACGGGCTCGGTCATGCCGTCCTCCGTAGGGTGTGGCTCACTTGGCTCCCAGGGCCGTCTTCAGGGCCGCGAGGTTGGACTCCATGACCTCGAAGTAGTCGTCGCCCTTGGACTTGTCGGTGATGCCCTCGAGGGGGTCGAGGACGTCCGTCTTGAGGCCCGCGTCGTCGGCGAGGGTCTTCGCGGTCTTGTCGGAGACCAGTGTCTCGTAGAAGACGGTGGTGACGCCGTCGGCCTTGGCCTCCTGCTGGAGCTCCTTGATCCGGGCCGGGCTGGGCTCGCTGTCCGGGTCGACGCCGGAGATGGCCTCCTGGGTCAGGCCGTAGCGCTCGGCGAGGTAGCCGAAGGCGGCGTGGTTGGTGAAGAAGACCTTGCTCCGGGTGTTCTTCAGCCCGTCCGCGAACTGCGTGTTCAGGCCGTCGAGCTTCTTGACCAGCGCGTCCGTGTTCTTCTTGTAGTCGGCCGCGTGGTCCGGGTCCGCCTTCTCGAAGGCCGCGCCGACGCCCTTGGCGATCTCGGCGTACTTCACCGGGTCGAGCCAGACGTGCGGGTCGAGGGCGTGCCCCTCCTCCTCGGAGTTGGCTTCCTCGCCCTCGTGCTCGTGCTCGACGTCGCCGTGGTCCTCCAGCTTGGTGAGGGTGGCGGCGTCGATCTTCGTCTTGAGGCCCGACTGCTCGACGGTCTCGTCGACGGACGGCTGGAGACCCTTGAGATAGAGGGCGGCGTCGGAGTCCTCCAGCTGCGCCCGCTTCTGGGCGCTGATCTCCAGGTCGTGCGGCTCCTGGCCGGGTTCGGTCAGACTGGAGACGTTCACATGGCCGCCGCCTATCTGCTCGGCGAGGAAGGCCATGGGGTAGAACGACGCAACGACGTCGAACTTGTCCGTGTTGCCCGCGGCCGCGCTGTCCGAGGAGCAGGCGGAGAGGGTGCCGGCACCGAGAGCGGTGACGGCCGCCAGGGCGAGCCCGGATATGTGGTGTCGTCGTACGTTCATGACAGTCATTTTCAGCAAAATTGGAAACGATTGTCAACAAGCGTGATGAGCGGTCCACAGAGGGCAACCGATTTGGTTGAGGGGGATCCCCCGCCGGTACCCTGAAGCATTCGCTGTGAAGCGCCTCGCTTCGTCGCCCGTCGTCGTAATGAAGAGAGCACCGTGGCCGCCGACAAGATCGACACCATCGTCAGCCTGAGCAAGCGCCGTGGCTTCGTATTCCCCTGCAGTGAGATCTACGGCGGCCAGCGGGCCGCCTGGGACTACGGACCGCTGGGTGTCGAGCTCAAGGAGAACCTGAAGCGCCAGTGGTGGCGCTACATGGTGACGTCGCGCGAGGACGTCGTCGGTATCGACTCGTCCGTGATCCTGGCCCCCGAGGTCTGGGTCGCCTCCGGTCACGTCGCCACCTTCACGGACCCGCTGACCGAGTGCACCTCCTGCCACAAGCGGTTCCGCGCCGACCACTTGGAAGAGGCCTACGAGGCCAAGAAGGGCCACCTCCCCGAGAACGGCCTCGCGGACGTGAACTGCCCGAACTGCGGCAACAAGGGCCAGTTCACCGAGCCCAAGCAGTTCTCGGGTCTTCTCTCCACCCACCTCGGCCCGACGCAGGACAGCGGCTCGATCGCCTACCTGCGCCCGGAGACCGCCCAGGGCATCTTCACCAACTTCGCCCAGGTGCAGACCACTTCGCGCCGCAAGCCGCCGTTCGGCATCGCGCAGATGGGCAAGTCCTTCCGCAACGAGATCACGCCCGGCAACTTCATCTTCCGCACCCGCGAGTTCGAGCAGATGGAGATGGAGTTCTTCGTCAAGCCGGGCGAGGACGAGAAGTGGCAGGAGTACTGGATGGAGCAGCGCTGGAACTGGTACACCGGCCTGGGCCTGCGCGAGGAGAACATGCGGTGGTACGAGCACCCGAAGGAGAAGCTCTCCCACTACTCCAAGCGCACCGCTGACATCGAGTACCGCTTTCAGTTCGGCGGCAACGAGTGGGGCGAGCTGGAGGGCGTCGCCAACCGCACCGACTACGACCTCGGCGCGCACTCCAAGGCCTCCGGCCAGGACCTCTCCTACTTCGACCAGGAGGCCGGCGACCGCTGGACGCCGTACGTCATCGAGCCCGCGGCCGGTGTCGGCCGCGCGATGCTGGCGTTCCTCCTCGACGCCTACGTCGAGGACGAGGCGCCCAACGCCAAGGGCAAGATGGAGAAGCGCACGGTGCTGCGCCTGGATCACCGCCTCGCCCCGGTGAAGGTCGCGGTGCTCCCGCTCTCCCGCAACGCGGAGCTCTCCCCGAAGGCCAAGGGCCTCGCCCAGGCGCTCCGCCAGAACTGGAACATCGAGTTCGACGACGCGGGCGCGATCGGCCGCCGCTACCGTCGCCAGGACGAGATCGGCACGCCGTTCTGCGTGACGGTCGACTTCGACACCCTGGACGACAACGCGGTCACCGTGCGTGAGCGGGACTCGATGAAGCAGGAGCGGGTGTCGCTGGACCAGATCGAGGGGTACCTGGCCAGCCGGCTGATCGGCTCCTGATCAAGGGCCTGCCAGTGAGCTGAGGCTGACGGGAGACGCTGCTTGCGTCTCCCGTCAGCCTTTTGCCGTCCGGGTGCCGGGCGGCCGTATTTTGGTGGCGGGCCATGCATCGTCGGGAAATGATCGCGCGCATGGCCTCAACCGTGACGAACATCGCGATCGACTGTGCGAACGCCTACCAACTGGCGCGGTTCTGGGCGGAGGTGACCGGGCACCCCGTCGATCCCGAGGACGGGCCCGGTGACGAGGAGACCGCGGTCACGCTGCCCGGTGGACCGGCCCTGTACTTCAACCAGGTCCCGGAGCCCAAGTCGACCAAGAACAGGCTCCATCTGTGCCTGCGCCCCGACACCACGCGGGACGAGGAGGTCCAGCGGCTGCTGGGGCTGGGCGCCTCGCTGGTCGCTGATCGCCGTACGTCCGACGGTCGGGGCTGGGCCGTCCTCGCCGATCCGGAAGGCAACGAGTTCTGCGTGCTGCTGGCCGAGTCCGAGCGGGACGCGTTGCCCGCGCCCGCCTGACCAGAGGGCTCGCTGGTCGTTGGTCCCGGACGCAGGCATTGGCCCCGGATGGAGGCGTCGCTTTGGCCCTGTATCCGGGGCCGCCGCCCGCCCAGGCTGGGGCGCATGAGTATCGCCTTCCTCCTCACCACCCTCGTCGTGGTCGCCACTCCTGGCACCGGCGTCGTCTACACCCTCGCCGCCGGACTCTCCCGCGGCCGGCGCGCGAGTGTCGTGGCGGCCGTCGGCTGCACGCTCGGGATCGTGCCGCACATGCTGGCCACCGTCACCGGAGTCGCCGCCGTACTGCACGCGAGCGCGACGGCGTTCCAGATCCTCAAGTACGCCGGTGTCGCCTACCTGCTGTACATGGCGTGGGCCACGCTCAAGGACAAGGAGGCCCTCGCGGTGGACGAGGGTGCGGCAGCGCCCCTCTCGGCCGGGCGCGTGATCATGCGGGGCGTCCTGATCAACCTCCTCAACCCGAAGCTGACGATCTTCTTCTTCGCGTTCCTGCCCCAGTTCGTGAACCCTGGCGAGGCGAACGCCCTGCCGCGCATGCTGGCGCTCAGCGGGGTGTTCATGCTGGCGACGTTCGTGGTCTTCGCGGCGTACGGCATCCTCGCGGCCTCCGTTCGCAGCCGTGTCACCTCACGGCCCCGGGTGATGAGCTGGCTGCGGCGGGGCTTCGCCGGGTCGTTCGTGGCGCTGGGGGCGAAGCTGGCGGTCACGGCCCGCTGAAACGGCCGGCCGGAGCGCTAGATCCATCGCGAACGGAGTTCGTCGCGCAGGCGCCGGGCGACCTGGCCCATGAGGGCGTCGGCGCCCGGTTGCCGGCCGGCGGCCACGCGGGACTCGGTCAGGACGGCGATCGCGTAGCTCTGGCCGTCGGCGTGCTCGACGACGCCGACCTCGTGGCGCAGGTTGAGCAGCATGCCGGTCTTGGACGACCACGTGGAGGCGTCGGAGTCGAAGTCCGGGGCGAGTCGGTTGCGCACGAGGTTGTTGGCCATGAAGCCGCGTACCTGTGCGGCGACGTCGGGGTGGACCGCCGCGGGCTCGGTGGCGCCGGGGCGCCAGAGGGCTTGCAGCAGGTCGACGAAGGCCCGGGCCGTGCCGGTGTTGGCGCGCGAGATGTCGAGCTGGGGGAGCCGGTGGCCGCGGCCCGGGGTGCCGGCGTCGATCGCGAGGGCGTGCGCGAGGTGCACGTCCGCCGGGTCGAAACGCTCCACCGGGGTTTCCATCAGCTCCCGCATGGTGTGCCGTACGGCGATACCGCGCAGCCCCAACTCGGCCAGGACCGACCCGACTTGCTCGGGCGGTGTGAGGTCGAAGAGGGCGTCGGCGGCGCTGTTGTCGCTGATGCAGGTGCTGAGGTAGAGCAGGTCCTCGACGGCGATGTGGGCGGCGTGACGGAAGCGGCTCACGCCGGTCGGACCGGGCGTGGTGACCCGGCCCGGCGGCACCTCGATCAGCTTGGCGCCGTCGAGCTCCCCACGCCGGACGCGTTCCAGCGTCGCCAGCGCGAGCGGGATCTTCACCAGGGACGCGACGGGCAACTCGACGTCGGGATCGATGCCGATCTCGTCACCCGTCTCCAGATCCCGGACGAGAAACGACCCGTACAGGCCGCCTTCGCGCAGGTCTCGGCGTAGGTCGCTGAGGAGTTGTTCGGTGTTGGTGGTGGTCATGGGGTTGCCTTCGGGGGGTCCGGCGGGTCGAGGGCGGCGGGGGAGAAGTCTTGGGTGAGGGCGGGCTGAGATGCCGGGCGTTCCTCGCCCCCGCCGCCCCTACCCGTCCCATCCCTGGGGGCTGCGCCCCCAGACCCCCGCTTTCGGCCCTGAAGGGCCTCGTCCTCAAACGCCGGACGGGCTGAGTACGTCAGCCCCTCCGGCGTTTGAGGAGCGGGGTCTGGTGCGGAGCCCCAGAAGGCGGGTGCCTCCGGGGGCGCCGACGCGGCGAGGCAGCGGGCGAGGGCGGGTGCGCAGGTCTGGCGTAGGCGGAGCGCGTCGGTGTCTGTCTCGTCCGCCACGGTCAGGGAGAAGCCGCGTGTGAAGGTGGGGCCCAGTTCGCCGACGGGGCGCCAGTGGAGGCGGAGTTCGCGGGCCTGGGCCGCCGGGCACAGGAGTGCGTCGCCGTGGCTGAGGGCGTTCGCCGCGGCGGAGGCCACGGTCGGGGCGACGGCCAGTTGGGACGGGCGCAGGCCGAGGGCGTCGCGCAGGCGGGCGAGCCGGTCCCGGACGTGGGGTACGTCGTCCTCCGGCTGGAGCCACACGCGCCGGGGCCGCCGGTCGCGGTCGGCGCGGCCGTGGCGCAGGGTGTCCAGATAGACGGGTCCGCTGCCGCCCGGCTCGTGCGCGACCGCCAGGCCCAGCGCAACCGTCCAGGTCGCCTCGGTGGGAGCCACCGCGAGCAGCGCCGCACGCACCTGCCGCGACGCCACGAGGTCGGCCCGCTCGGCCGGGCCGGCGGGAAACGGGTCGAGGAGGACCCCCTGCTCGTGCGCCTCCGCGATGAGGCGGGCGAGGGCCGCGGTCGGGCAGTCGGCGGGGACGGCGAGCCGTAGCGGCCGGCGCCGCGCGGCCTCCGCCTCGTGCTCCAACCGGTCGGCGAGCCGCACGAGTTGTCTCGCCGTCGGCAGCAGGTCGCGGCCGAAGGGCGTCAGCGTCACCGTCCGCGAGGACCGGTCCAGCAGCCGTTCACCGAGGCGTGCTTCCAGCGCGGCGACGCGGCGGCTCACCACCGACTGGGCCGTCCGGACCGCCGCCGCGCCCACCGTGAAGCTGCCGTGCTCGCTCACGCTGACGAACGCCCGGCAGGCCGCGACAAGATCCACGAGCCCACTATGCCAAAACAGCATGGAATCGCGCGTTCGAGTCTTGGACCTCGGCCCCCCGACGGCCGGAGAGTGGTCACCGCTGCCCAGGGCTTTTGCCCTCCGGGTCGGCATGTTCCGCATGTTGTCCGCATGTTCCGTATGTCCTCGACGGCTTGGAGGCCATCCCATGACGTATCCGCCGCGCACTCGCCGGGGCGCCGCCTGGACGGTGGCCGGGCTGCTCGCGCTCGCCGCGCTTCCGGCGTGCGGTCAGGAGACCGCCGCCGGGGCCGGCTCCGGCTCATCTGCCGGTGCGGCACGCTCCGCGTCAGCGACGCCTACCGCGGCCACGAAGCCCACGGCCGGTGAGTTCCGGTCGCTGGAGCGGGAGTTCGACGCGCGGCTCGGTGTGTACGCCCTGGACACCGGCACGGGCAGGTCGGTCGGCCACCGGGCGGGCGACCGGTTCGCGTACGCCTCCACGTTCAAGGCGCTGGCGGCCGGTGCCGTCCTCCGCAAGTTCGGGACGGAGGGCATCGACAGGGTGGTCAAGTACTCGCGCGAAGACCTGGTCGAGAACTCGCCCGTCTCCGAGGACTTCGTCGGGACCGGCATGAGCCTTCGGGGGCTGTGCGCCGCCACCCTCTGGTACAGCGACAACACGGCGGTCAACCTGCTCCTCCACGAACTCGGCGGCCCCGACGGCCTGGAGCGGGTGCTGGAGGATCTCGGCGACGACGTCACCGAGATGGACCGGTACGAGACGGACATGAGCGAAGGCGTGCCGGGCGACATCCGGGACACGAGTACACCGCGCGCGATGGCGGAGAGCCTGCGTGCCTTCCTGCTCGGCGACGCCCTGAAGCGGGACGAGCGCGAGCTTCTCCGGCGCTGGATGACCACGAACATGACGGGCGGCACGCTCATCAAAGCGGGCGTCCCCGACGGCTGGGAGGTGGCCGACAAGAGCGGCACCGCCGGTTACGGGGGACGCAACGACATCGCCGTGCTGTGGCCGGACGACGGCGGCAACCCCATCGTCATGGCGGTCATGTCCACCCGCGGCAAGCAGGGCGCCGAACGTGACGACGCCCTGATCGCCAAGGCGGCCACCGTGGCGATCGAGGGCCTCGGACGCGACACGCCCTAGTTGCTGTCCATCGTCCGTCTCGCTCAACGCCCTTGCAGGGACTTCACGTTGTCGCCGAACGTCCAGTCCTTCGAGCCGTCCCAGTTGACCGACCAGGTCATCAGGCCCTTGAGCGAGGTGCCGTAGTGCCGCCAGGCCTGGGCGACGAGGGACGGGGACATGTGGCCGCCGCCCGCGCCCGGCTGGGCGGGCAGGCCCGGTACCTGCTTGTCGTACGGCACCTTGATGGTCGTACCCTGCACGACCAGGCCCTTGTGGAGGCAGTCGGTCTGGGCGACGAAGCCGGCGACGGTGCCGGCGGAGTAGGAGTCGCCGGAGCAGCCGTACATGCTGCCATTGTAGTACTGCATGTTCAGCCACCACAGCCGGCCGTTGTCGGCGTACTTCTTGATGACGGGGAGGTACGCGCCCCAGATCGAGCCGTAGACCACGCTGCCCCCGGTGACGTACGCCGTTTCCGGGGCCATCGTCAGACCGAAGTTCGACGGCATCCGCGCCAGCACGCCGTCGATGATGCGGATCAGGTTGGCCTGGGACGTGGACGGTTGGCCGATGTTGCCGCTGCCGACCAGGCCCGTCTCGATGTCGATGTCGATGCCGTCGAAGTTGTACTTCTTCAGGATCGGGACGATCGTCGCGACGAACCTGTCCGCGACGGCGGTGGAGTTGAGGTCGATGCCGGCCGTCGCGCCGCCGATCGAGAGCAGGATCGTCTGGCCGGAGGCCTTGGCCGCGCACATCTCGGCGGGGGTGGCCACCTTCACCCCGCTGTCCATGCCGTCCTCCCACAGGGCCGTCCCGTCCGAGCGGATGACGGGGAAGGCCGCGTTGATCACGTTGTAGCCGTGGGCCGCGATACGGGAGTCGGTGATCGGGGTCCAGCCGAAGGGCGGGTGGACGCCGTTGGCGGCGCCGTCCCAGTTCTCCCAGTAGCCCTGGAGGACCTTGCCGACGGGCTTCGACTTCACGGCGCAGGTGTCGGCGGCGGTCGGGGAGGCGGCGGAGGTGGAGGTGGCCACGGGCAGTTGGGCGAGACATGCGGTGGTCAGCGCGGCGGCGAGCAGGCGCAGGGCGCGGCGGGGCATACGGGCCTCCCGGTGGGGGTGCGGCGAGGTGTCGTAGGCATGACAGTGCTCTGGTCCAGACCTCTCGTCAATAGGTCTGGACCAGCAAGGCGGAGCGGATGGCGAAGTTGGACTGACGAAGCTGGGATGACAAAGTTGGGATGACAGATATTGAAATCTGTCAGTTGTTAGGGCAGGGTGGAGGACATGACGCTACGAACCCGCACCCTCGGAACCACCGGCCCCCAGGTCTCCGCCCTCGGTCTCGGCTGCATGGGCATGTCCGGCATGTACGGCGATGCGGACCGTGCCGAGTCCGTCGCCACCATCCACGCCGCCCTGGAGGCCGGCGTCACCCTGCTCGACACCGGCGACTTCTACGGCATGGGCCACAACGAACTGCTGATCAACGAGGCGCTGCGCACCGCCCCGGCCGCCCTGCGCGAGAACGCGCTGATCAGTGTGAAGTTCGGCGCCCTGCGGGGCCCCGGCGGCGACTGGTACGGCTTCGACGGGAGCCCGGCCGCCGTGAAGACCTTCGCCGCGTACTCCCTGCAGCGCCTCGGCGTCGACCACATCGACGTCTACCGCCCGGCCCGGCTCGACCCGGACGTACCGATCGAGGAGACCGTCGGCGCGATCGCGGAACTGGTCGAGAAGGGGTACGTCCGCCACATCGGGCTCAGTGAGGTCGGCGCGGACACCATCCGCCGGGCCGCCGCCACCGCCCCGATCGCCGACCTCCAGATCGAGTACGCGCTCATCTCCCGCGGCCCCGAGCGGGAGATCCTCCCCACCCTGAGCGAGCTGGGCATCGCCGTCACCGCGTACGGCGTGCTCTCCCGCGGGCTGATCTCGGGCCATGTCACGCTCGGCCAGGAGTACGCGGCGACCGACTTCCGCGCCCACTCGCCCCGCTTCCAGGGCGAGAACCTCCGGCACAACCTCACCCTGGTCGAGTCCCTGCGCAAGATCGCCGAGCAGAAGGGCGTCTCCGTCGCCCAGATCGCCATCGCCTGGGTGCTCGCACAGGGCCCGCTGCACGACACGGACATCGTGCCGCTGGTCGGTGCCCGTACCCGCGGGCGGCTCGGCGAGGCCCTGGGTGCCCTGGACGTGACCCTGGACGCGGCCGACCTCGCCGCCATCGAGGCCGCCGTACCGGTGGACGCGGCGGCCGGCGAGCGGTACGCCCCCGCCCAGATGGCCATGCTCGACAGCGAACGCTGATCGTGGCGCCGGGTACCGTCTAGGTATGCCGCCGACCAGCGAGACCCTGACCGCCGAGCGCATCCTCGAAGCCACCGAGGAGGTGCTGCGCCGCCACGGCCCGGCCAAGGCCACCGTGGTCGACGTGGCCCGTGCGCTCGGCGTCAGCCATGGCAGCGTCTACCGGCACTTCCGTACGAAGGCGGCGCTGCGGGACGCGGTGACGAAGAGGTGGCTCAACCGTACGTTCGACTCCCTCGCCGGGATCGTCACCGCCCCGGGCCTCGACCCGGAGGAACGCCTGCGCTCCTGGTTCGCGGGCCTGTTCGCCGCCAAGCGCCGCAAGGCGGGCGACGAACCCGAGCTGTTCGCCACCTTCTCGGTGCTCGCCATCGAGAACGGCGAGGCGGTCGGTGAGCACATCGCCGACCTGACCGGACAGCTGACCCGGATCGTCCAGGCCGGCGTCGACGCGGGCACCTTCACGGCCTCCGACCCCGCCACCACCGCCCGTGCCCTCTTCCACGCCACGGCCCGCTTCCATGACCCCGGCTACGCCCGGGAGTGGGAACAGCCCGGCGTGGAGGGGGAGTTGGAGGCGGTCGTAGACCTGCTGGTGCGCGGACTGCGGGCCCGCGACTGAGCAGTCAGAAGCGCCGAGGAGCCGTCACAGGCTGTCGAGGTCCTTCGTCGTACGCCCCAGGTAGGTGACCGGGCCGGGGTCGGGGACCTCGATCTCGTGGAAGCCCAGACGGTCGTAGAAGGCTCTGGCAGGGGTGTTGGCCGTGACCATCGAGAGGTGGACGGCCGGCACCCCCTTGTCCTGGAGTGCCCGCAACAGGGTGCGCATCAGGGCGCGGCCGTGGCCCTGGCCCTGCCGGCCGGGGAGCAGATCTATGTGCAGGTGGGCCGGATAGGCGGCGACCTCCGGGACGAGCATGCGCTCCGGGTGGTGCAGGAGCCGGACCATCGCCTCGTCCGGGGTGTTCGGGGGGCCGTCCGGCTCCGGGTAGCGCTCGGCCGCCGACGGCAGCCACTCGGTGCGGAAGTCCTCGACGAAGCGCGGGGTGTCCGCGGTGCCGAGGGCGTAGCCGACCGCCCGGCCCGCTCCGTCGTCCAGGACGAAGGCGAGGTCCGGTTCCAGGACGACGTACGGGAGCGCGAAGGTGGTCGGGAAGATGCCCGGCTCCGCGTAGTACGGCCGGCTGTCGCCGCCCTCGTGTGCCGTGCGGACGCAGATGTCCTCGACGGCCTCCCGGTCCTCGGGCCGGTACCTGCGGATACGCGTCATCGGTCGGTACCGGCCTGCGTCGGATCCACCGTCGCCTGGTGCTCCTCCGCCAGATGCTCCTCCGCCTTCAGCCAGGGCAGGAACTGCGCGCCCTTGCGCCAGCCGCAGGTGTCGCATCTGATCGTGCGCTGCGCGCCCTTGCGCTGCACTCGTACGACGTGTTCGCGTCCGTGGTGGTCCCAGCGGCTCACCTTGCTCGTGTTGATCTCCAGCATGACGCCTCCAGCGTCCGAGGACATCGAGTCTCTGGCTGCGCGGCCCGGCCCAGCCCCGCGCAGCAAGGAGTGTGCAGCAAGACCAACATCAACAGGGACTCCCGCCCCGCGAGTTGACCAACCTGTGGCCACACCCTCACCGGACGATCAACCGACGGTGCGCGGCAGCCGCAGGCTGAGCAGCCCGGTCAGCGCCACTCCGGCCAACTGGACGAGGAGCGTGGTGACCAGGGCGTCCCGCATGCCCAGCCCGGGGACGAGGGAGAGGAAGAGCGTGCCCAGCGTCGCCACGCCCAGGGCCAACGACGACTGCTGGGTCGTGATCATCACTCCGCCGCCCACGCCCGCCCGGGCCGTCGGCACCTCGGAGAGGACGATCCGGAAGACGACGGGGAGTTGGAGGGCCTGACCCGCACCGGCGATCGCCGCGCCGGGGAGGAGTTCGACGAAGCCGAAGTCCGGCCAGGAGCGCCAGGCGGCCAGCGCCATCAGGGCCACGCCCACCCCCTGGATCGCCGCACCGGCGGGCACGACGCGCGTGCCGTAGCGGGCCACCAGCCTCGGGCCGGCCAGCGAGACGAAGAAGAACACCACCGCCATCGGGACGAGGGCCAGCCCCGCCGCGACAGGGCCGAGGCCCGCGCCCTGCTGCAACGCCACCGCGATCACGAACATGAAGCCGCTGAAGCCGATCGAGAACGGCACGATCATCACCAGACCACGCCGGAGCGACACCAGCTCGAACAGGCTCGGCGGCACGAGCGGCGTACGGCCGGCCCGGTCCGCCCTGCGCTCCACCACGTAGAACGCCGCCGCCACGAACGGGAACGCCGCCAGCGACAGCCACGTCCACAGCGGCCAGCCCGCCGCCCGGCCCTCGGTGAGCGGGGCCAGCAGCGTGAGGAGGGAGAGCGCGAGGAGGACCGTGCCGGGCCCGTCCACCGGCTCGGGGCGCTGCGAGCGGGTCTCCGGGACCGCGCGGGCGGCCAGGAAGAGGCCGACCAGGACGACGGGGACGTTGACGAGGAAGACCGAGCGCCAGCCGGTGCCCGCGATGTCCGCCGCGACGAGTACGCCGCCGAGGATCTGCCCCGCGACCATGGACAGTCCGGCGGTGGCGCCGTAGAGACCCATGGCCTTCGCGCGGCGCCGGCCGCCGGTGGCCGCCTGGATGGTCGCCAGCACCTGCGGCAGCATCGCCGCCGACGCCGCGCCCTGCGCGACCCGCGCCGCGACGAGCGTCCACGCGGTGGGCGCGAGCCCGCACGCCAGCGAGGTCAGGCCGAAGGCCGCCATGCCGCCCAGGAAGAGCCGGCGTCGGCCGAACAGGTCACCGAGCCGCCCGCCCAGGACGAGCAGCACGGCGTACGCCAACCCGTAGCCCGCCACGACCAGTTCGAGCACGGCCTCGCTCGCCGCGAGGTCGTGGCCGATGGTGGGCAGGGCCACGTTGACGATGAAGAAGTCGATGAGTGGAAGTGCCGCGCCCAGCAGCACCGTGAAGAGCCCGAGACCGCCGAGCGAGGGTGGTGCCGCGGTGGCCGGGGCCTGGCGTGAAGTGATGGTTTCGGTCACGGTCATGAGCCTGCGCCCGTTCCAAGACGGGTACCAGAGTGTTCTTATCCTGGTAGAAGAACCACCTGGAAACAGGGTCCGGGGGGCGGCAGGCTGGAGGCATGACGACGATGGCCCAGGGGACGGTGACGGTTGCCTCCGGCGGTGCGGCAGGCTCCGGCGGTGCGGGCGTGTCCGGTGGTGCGGCTGTGTCCGGTGGTGCGGCTGTTTCGGGCGGTACGGCCGTTTCGGAGATCCGGCGCCATGAACTCGCCGCCTTTCTGCGGCACCGCCGTGAGCACATCACCCCCGAGCAGGTGGGCCTGCCCCGCGGCAGCCGGCGGCGTACGCCGGGTCTGCGCCGCGAGGAGGTCGCCCAGCTCTCCGCGGTCGGCGTCACCTGGTACACGTGGCTCGAACAGGCCCGGGACATCCAGGTCTCCGTCCAGGTCCTCGACGCCCTCGCCCGCACGCTGATGCTCGACCCCAGCGAGCGTTCCCACCTCTTCCAGCTGGCCGGGGCGGTGGATCCGACGCCGGCGACGACCTGCCCGTCGGTGACGCCCGCGATGCGGGCCGTCCTGGAGCAACTGGAGCCGTATCCGGCCTGTCTGCAGAACAGCCGCTACGACATCCTCGCCTACAACCGCACGTACGGGCTGCTGCTGTGCGACCTGGAAGCGGTACCGCCCGAGGACCGCAACTGCATGGTCCTGTCGTACACGCACGACGAGTGGCGTTCGTCGATCGTGCACCTGGAGGAGACCCAGCGCCTCATGGCGGCCCGCTTCCGCGCCGCGATGGCCGGTCACCTGGCCGAGCCCGCCTGGAAGATGCTGCTGAAGAGACTGCGTGCGGAGTCCCCCGAGTTCCGCGAGGCGTGGGACCGGCATGAGGTGGTGGCTCACCGGAGCAAGAGGAAGGAGTTCCTCAACCGGCATGTGGGGCGAGTGGTGGTCGACCACACGGATCTGTGGCTGAGTCCGGAGGCGGGGCCGCGGATGGTGACGTATGTGCCGGTGGACGAGGAGTCGAGGGAACGTCTCAGGCAGCTGCACGACATCGCCCTGAGGGGAGCGGGGCTGTGACATGCGCGGCTCCGCCGCGTGGGCGGGCCGGCCCCCGCTCACCGGTGGCCGCCGGACTACGCGACCACCCTCGACGCATCGCGGATCTCAGCCGACTCCAGCTTCTCGGCCGTACGTTCAGCGGTACGCCGGGCCCACGGCCCACTCGTCACCGCTCCCGCCACGAGCACCAGAAGCCCGCACCCGGTGAGGATCCACCACCCGGGCCCGGCAGCGGACACGAACGACTCCTCGTAGGACGACGCCCCCACCCCGGCTGCCAGAACGGCCCCGACCACCGCCACCCCCAGCGTCTGACCGAGCTGCCGGCTCGTGGAGGCGACCGCCGCGGCCACACCTGCCTGCGCACGCGGCATCCCGGACACTGCCGTATTGGTGATCGGCGCGTTGACGAACCCGAACCCGATCCCGAACGCCACGTACCCGAGGACCAGCGTGACGTCGGACGTCTCGGCCTCGAACAGGGCGAACAGAGCCGCGCTCAGCGTCATCGCGGTGCCGGCGATCAGCAACGGCAGCCGAGGCCCCCGCGTGCCCACCAGCCGCCCGGCGAGCGGCGCGCACAGGAACATCGGGGTCGCCATCGGCAGCATCCACAACCCCGCGTGCAGGGCGTCCAGTCCGCGCACGTTCTGCAGGTACAGCGTCGACAGGAACAGGAACCCGCCCAGCGCCGCGAACGCGCCGATCGCGATCACCGTGGCCCCGCTGAACGGCGCCGAGCGGAAGAACCGCAGGTCGATGAGGGGCTCGCGGCGGCGGGGCTCGTAGCGGAGGAGGCCCAGCAGTGCCGCGAGGGCGACGATCGCGAAGGGGAGGATCGCTGTGAACCCGGCGTTCGGTGCCTCGATGATCGCGTACGTCAGCGAGCCGAACAGTGTGATCACCAGGAGCTGGCCGACGGGGTCGAGGCGGCGGGCCTTGGGGGCGCGGGACTCGGGGACGTGGAGAAGGGTGAGGAGGAGGGCGGCGAGGCCCACCGGGAGGTTGACCCAGAAGATCGCACGCCAGCCCACCGAGTCCACGAGCAGGCCGCCGACCAGCGGGCCGGCGCCCATCGAGATGCCGACGACGGCGCCCCATACGCCTATCGCCCGTGCTCGCTCACGCGGGTCCACGAAGGTGTTGGTGATGATCGACATCGCCACCGGGTTGAGCATCGAGCCGCCCACCGCCTGCACCATCCGGAAGACGATCAGCGAGTCGAGGTTCGGCGCGAGGGAACACAGTGCCGAGCCGATGGTGAACAGGACGAGGCCCGTCATGAAGACGCGCTTGCGGCCGATGCGGTCCGCTGTCGAGCCGGCCAGCATCAGGAGGGAGGCCAGGACGAGTGTGTACGCGTCGATCGTCCACTGCAGGCCTGATGTGCTCGCGTCGAGGTCGCGTTGCATCGCGGGGAGGGCGACGTTGAGGGCCGTGGTGTCGAGGCTCACGATCAGCAGGCTCATGCAGCAGATCGCGAGGACCAGCAGTCGGCGGCGTGGGCTGAGCTCCGGCATTCTTGAATAGTACGCCTAACTAATGAATTTCGCCGCACTCCGTCCGGTACGTGAGAATGGGGGGATGTCCATGACCGTCCCGCCCGTCGTGCCACCCGTTGTCCCGCCCGTCGTCCCGGCCTCTGTTTCGCCTCTTCGGATCGGGCCGCACACCGTGCAGCCGCCTGTCGTCCTGGCCCCCATGGCCGGGATCACGAACGCGCCCTTCCGTACCTTGTGCAGGGAGTTCAGTGGGGGCAAGGGGCTGTTCGTCAGCGAGATGATCACGACTCGGGCGCTGGTCGAGCGCAACGAGAAGACCATGCAGCTGATCCACTTCGACGAGAGTGAGAAGCCTCGTTCGATCCAGCTGTACGGGGTCGACCCCGCCACTGTCGGCAAAGCCGTCCGCATGATCGCGGAGGAGGGGCTCGCCGATCACATCGACCTCAACTTCGGGTGTCCCGTGCCGAAGGTGACGCGGAAGGGTGGGGGGTCCGCGCTGCCGTACAAGCGGAATCTGCTGCGGGCGATTCTGCGGGAAGCGGTGAGTGGGGCCGGGGATCTGCCGGTCACGATGAAGATGCGCAAGGGCATCGACGACGATCACATCACCTTTCTGGATGCTGGGCGGATCGCCGTGGAGGAGGGGGTGACGGCGATCGCTCTGCACGGTCGTACGGCCGCTCAGCACTACGGGGGTACGGCCGACTGGGATGCCATCGCGCGGCTGAAGGAGCATGTGCCGGAGATTCCCGTGCTCGGGAACGGGGACATCTGGTCGGCCGGGGATGCGGTGCGGATGGTGCGGGAGACCGGGTGCGACGGGGTGGTCGTCGGGCGGGGGTGCCTGGGGCGGCCGTGGTTGTTCTCGGATCTGGTGGCCGCGTTCGAGGGGCGTACGGCGGCCCGTGCCGGAGGCACTGATGGATGCGGCGCGCGTCCGGCGCTGCGTGAGGTGGCCGACGTCATGGTCCGGCATGCCACGTTGCTCGGGGAGTGGATCGGGGACGAGGCGCGGGGCGTCATCGACTTCCGTAAGCATGTGGCCTGGTATCTGAAGGGGTTCGCGGTCGGGTCGGAGATGCGGAAGCGACTGGCGATCACGTCGTCGTTGGAGGAACTCCGGTCGGGGCTCGATGAGTTGGACCTGGACCAGCCTTGGCCGGTCGGGGCGGACGGGCCGCGTGGGCGTACGTCGGGGAACAATCGGGTGGTGCTGCCGGATGGGTGGCTCAAGGATCCGTATGACTGCGCGGGGGTGGGCGAGGATGCGGAGCTGGATACGTCCGGTGGGTGAGTGGGGGTGCCTGCGGCGGCCGGTTTCGGTGGGTGGGGGCTGGTCGCGCCCACGCGGCGGTAGCCGCACATTCGACACAGCCCCGCGCCCCTGAGGTGCCTGCGGCGGCCCGTTGCGGTGTGTGGGGGTTCGCGTAGCGCGTGCGGGTGGGTGGGGGGTCGGGGCCGCGTCGGGGGGTGTCCGTCCTCGGTCCGGTGGCTGGCGTACTGCCGGGAGGTGCTGTTTCTTGACACCGGACTCTGCGGGCGGACACCCCCCGACGCGTCCCCTTGCCGCCGTGGGCGACTGCGGGCTCGTGGGGCCATCGGCCCCCAGCTGAGGGGACTTCGTCCCCAGTTCCCGTGAGCCGAGGGGACTCCGCCCCTAGCCCTCACCCACCTGCGGGCCTCGCCTCGCGGTGTCGGCGGCCGTTTTCGGTGCCGGTCCGGGCATCTCCAGCCCGTCCGGCGTTTGAGGACGAGGCCGCAGGCCGATGGGGGTCCAGGGGGCGGGGCCCCTTGGCGGGGTGGAAGGGGTGGAGCCCCTGGGGATGGGACGGGTAGGGGCGGCGGGGGCGAGAGAAGGCGCGTCAGTGCGACGGGTGCGGGGTGGAGCCGTAGGCCGTCAGGAAGCGGTCGCGGAAGGAGCTCATCTTCCAGACCGGGGCCTCGGGAGCGGGCTGGAGGCCGTCCGTCCAGTGCCAGTCGGCGATCTTGTTCAGGAGCTTCGGGTCCTTGGCGACGATCGAGATCGGGACGTCCCGGCTGGCCTTGGTACCGCTGACGCGCGACATCGGCTGATGGTCGCCGAGGAAGACCAGGACCGTGTCGTCGGTGCCATAGCGCTCCAGCCATTGCGTGAGACTGGTGACGGAGTACGAGATCGACTTGCCGTACTCCTGCTTGGAGCGCGTGGAGTCGGAGATGATGTCCGATGGTTTGGTGCCGGACTTCTGGATGGACCTGAAGAGTGAGCCGTCGCCCAGGTCATCCCAGTCCACCATCTTGGGGATCGGCGCCCAGGGTTGGTGGCTGGAGGTCAGGATGATCTCCGCCATCAGGGGCTTGTCACGCTTCTTGCCGTGGACCTGGCGTTGGAAGGCTTCGAGGGCGTACTGGTCGGGCATGGTGGACCAGCTGAACTTCGGGCCCTTGTAGTTGAGTTGGAAGGCGTTGTAGACCTTGTCGAGGCCGTAGTACTGCTGTTCCGGCCACGTCTTTTGTACGCCGGGCATGACCCCGACCGTGTCCCAGTCGCCGGTCTTCCGGAAGGCCTTGGTGAGGCTGAGGTGGTCGCTGGCCATGACGGTGCGGTAGCGCTGCTGGTTGTCGATCCACAGGCCCGAGAGGGTGGTGGAGTGGCCCAGCCAGCTGCTGCCGCCGTACGTCGCCGAGGTGAGCCAGCCGCTCCTGGCGTGGAAGCCGGCGTCGGCGAGGGCCTGGGTGCTGGTGTCGAGGGTGCTGGTGACGCCCGGGGCGATCGTGGGATCTTCGAGTGCGCTGCGGCCGTAGCTCTCTATGAAGGTGAACAGGACGTCCTTGCCGCGTAGGTCCGGGACCAGTTGGGCGGGCAGTGTGTTGCCGAAGGTGTCCGACTTCGCGTCCTTCGCGAACGCCGCCTCGTCGCGGAGGGTGTCCATCGCTCGGCGGGCGTGGACCTTGATGACGCCGGCGGTGTGGTCCGCGGCGAGCGGTACGCCGGCGATCTGGAGCCCGAAGGCCGTGCAGGTGATCCAGACGGTGCCGGCGATGAGGGCGCCCTTGGAGGCGGTTGCCTTGTGGTGGGCCAGGACGTTGGCGATGCGGATGGTGGCGAGGGCGGTGAGGGCTATCAGGGCGGCGACCAGGAGGATGACGCCGAGGGTGAGGAGGGTCGTGGTCGTGCCGCCCAGGGAGTCCTTCAGGTAGGACTGGGCGTCGTCCAGGAGTTCCCAGTCCAGGACGATGTTGAAGTGGCGGCCCAGGAATTCGTTGTAGCCGATGTCGAGGATGTTCAGGGCGGTGAGGGCGCCCAGGGTGGCGCCGGAGATCGCCGCGGTGATCAGGCGGGGGCGGCGGGGGAGGCTGAGGAGGAGGGCGGCTCCGATGATGGCCTCTGCGGGGAGGCGCAGGAACTCCGTTGCCTTGAGGTTGCCGAGGGTGTTCGGCATTTGCAGGCTGATGTGGATGAGGGCGGCGGCGAGGGCCGTGAGGGTCCAGCGGAGGTAGGGGGTGGGGGGCGCGGCCTCGGCTTCGCCTTCGGCCGAGTCGTTCCCACCCGCACCACCCGTGCGACTTTCGTCGTCGGGTGCGGGTGGCCCCGGCGGGGCTTCCCCACCGTCGGCGACCGCGGGTCCGCTGGTGGGTGGTGCGGGTTCGTCGGTCGGCGGTGCGGAGGCGTCTGTGGGTGGTGCGCAGTCGTCGGTCGGTGGTGTGGATGCGGCCGTGGGGGGTGCGGGTTCGTCGGTCGGTGGTGCGGAGGCGTCTGTGGGTGGTGCGCAGTCGTCGGTCGGCAGTGCGGAGCCATCCGCGGGCGGTGCGCAGTCGTCGGTCGGTGGTGTGGATGCGGCCGTGGGGGGTGCGGGTTCGTCGGTCGGTGGTGCGGAGGCGTCTGTGGGTGGTGCGCAGTCGTCGGTCGGCAGTGCGGAGGCGTCCGCGGGCGGTGCGCAGTCGTCGGTCGGTGGTGTGGATACGGCCGTGGGTGATGCGGGCTCGTCGCTCGGCGGTGTGGATACGTCCGCGGGGGGCGCAGGCTCGTCGGTCGGTGGTGCGGACGCATCCGTCCGCGGTGTTTCGGGCGGCGTCTCATCGGCAGGGGCGTCCGCAGGCAAGTCGGCTTTCCTACCCGGCAGTTGACGTAGGCGCGTGAAGACGGGCACCCGAAGGTCCTTCCGTGCGAGGCCCCTGGTGGAGTGGTGCGGCGGGCCTCGCTGGGGAGGCTGGGGGCCCGCCACACCCTCGTACGGGTCGCCGTCGGGCCCTGTTCAGCCACTGCGCCCCAGCGCTCGGCAAACACCCGGCAAACGCCAGGCCAACAGGGCCGCGGCGGCCCGCAGCCGCCCCCCGTCGCCCTCCGCGGCCCCCGGGGGGCCTACGCCCCGCCCACCGCCGTCAGCAGCGCCAACGGCGCCGCCGCCGAACGGGATTCGCGTACGCACGCGTGGGGGTACGGCACCGGTTCCGTGTGGGTGTCGCGGCCGTAGCCGGCGAGGACCTCGGGGAGGCGGTGGCCGGTGGTCGTTGCCGCGTCCACCAGAGCGTGGGCGACCGTGCGGGCCTCGTCGTGGAGGCCGTAGCGGGCCAGGCCCAGGGTGATCAGTGCGTTGTCGTGCGGCCAGACCGAGCCTCGGTGGTAGGAGAGGGGGTGGTAGGCCGGTTGGCCGGCGGCGAGGGTCCGTACGCCCCAGCCCGAGAAGAAGTCCGGTTCGAGGAGGCGGCGGCCCACTGCCTCTCCGTACTCCTTGTCCAGGAGGCCGGTCCAGAGCAGGTGGCCGGCGTCCGACGCCAGTGCGTCCACCTGGCGGCCGTCGCCGGCGAGCGCGAGGGCCGGGAACGAGTGCTCCGGCATCCAGAAGTCCCGCTGGAAACGGTCCCGGAGGTCGCCCGCCGCTTGCTCCAGGAGGGCCGCGTAGGTCTCGTCCTGCCATGCCGTGCGGGCCAGCCACGCCGTGCGGCGCAGGGCGTCGTAGGCGTAGCCCTGGGCGCCCGCCGCCATCACCGGGCCGCCGGGGCGGGTGCCGTCGGCCGAGCAGATGGCGCCGGGGGAGTCCTTCCAGTTCTGGTTGGCCAGGCCGCCCTGGTCGGCTCGGTAGACCAGGTAGCCGCGGGAGGTCAGGCCGCCGTGGTCCAGCATCCAGCCGATCGCCGCGCGGGCGTGGGGTTCCAGGCGGCGGGCGAGGGGCGTGTCGCCTGTCTGTTCGACGTAGGCGCCCAGCAGGATCAGGAAGAGGGGGGTCGCGTCCACCGAGCCGTAGTAGCGGCCGTACGGCACCTGGCCGAAGTGTGCCAGCTCGCCGTGCCGTACCTCGTGCACGATCTTGCCGGGCTGGGAGACGGAGTCGATGCCGGTCTCCGTCGCCTGGGTCGCGGCCAGTGCGGGGAGGGTGGCGGCGGCCAGTTGGGGGCGGTAGGGGAGGGCGAAGAGGGAGGTGAGGAGGGCGTCCCGGCCGAGGAGGGTCAGGAACCAGGGGGCGCCGGCGGCGGGCACGCGGAGTTCCTCGCCGTCGGGGCCCGTCGCGGGGACCTGGAGCGCGGCCAGGTCGGCGAGGCCTCGGGCGCAGGCGGCGGCCAGTTCGGGCCAGCCGGTCGGGAAGGCCACCCTCTCCACGAACTCGCCCTCCAGGGAGAGGAGCTGGTTGGTCAGGGCTGAGGGGGAGCGGGGGACTCGTAGTGCTCGTTTGTCGCCGTGGGGGCGGGCCATCACCCGGAGGGTCAGTTCCGTTGTGCCGTGCGGGGGGAGGTCCAGGGTCCAGACCAGGCGGCGGGCGCCTGTTCCTGTTTCGTCGACGCCGTCCGGGGGCGGGTCGGCCGTCACGGTCGTGAGGGAGCGCCATTCGGCCCGTTGGTAGGTGAACTCGACGCCGTGGTCCAGGACTTGGCGGGAGCGGGTGGCGCCGGGTTTGGTGTAGGTGCGGTGGTCGGAGCGCAGTTCGAACTGGTCGGTGAAGTCGGCGTCGGCGGTGACGGCGATGCGGATCGTCGTCGGGGTCGGGCGGTTGCTGGTCACGCGGAGCGATTCGATGAACGAGCCGTCACCGACCGCCTGTTCGCGGAAGAGCGTGTAGGCCGGCGGCTCGTTGCGGCCGCCGCGTGGGACCAGGACGCAGCGGGCCGTGTCTCCGTCGGCGACCGGGGTCAGGGTCTCGGGTACCGCTCCGTCCACGGTGAGCTGCCAGCGGCTGAGGTGCCGGGCGTCGCGTACGAACAATCCCTCCGGGGAGCCGACGGCCCGAACGCCGCTGATGTCCCCGCCGTCACCGACGGCGGCGAACGTGCCCCCGTACACGAGCAGATGATGCCGGTCCGTCATCCCCGGTTACCTCCCTTGATTTCGTTGACCGCAGTGGGTTCGGTCTGGCTGTGCAGCAGGTCGAGCGAGAGCGCGGCGGTCCAGCTGAAGCCGGTCGCCCCGCAGGCCTCGCCGGTGTACGGGTCCACGTACTCGGCGAAGTCGGAGCTCTGCGCGATGTCCAGGACCGCCTCGCGCAGCCCGTCGGCCAGCCGGTGCTCCCCCTGGGTCCGCAGGCCCCGCTCCAGCAGCCAGCTCGTGTTGAACCAGGCCGGGCCGCGCCAGTAGCGGTGCGGGTCGAAGGCCTCGCCCAGGAGGTCGTAACTCGGCACCAGGCGGGTGGAGGTGCCGAGGCCGAAGTGCTCGGACGTCGTCGTGCCCACCAAGGCTGTGGAGATGTTCCGTGGCAGGCCGGGGAGGAGGAGGGGGAGCAGGCCCGAGACGCTGCGCTCGGGCACGAGGTCCCCGTTCCGTACGTCGCGGCAGAAGAACATGGCCTTCTCCGGGTCCCACAGCCGCTCGATCAGCGCCGCCGTCAGCCGTTCCGCACGCGCGCGGCGGGCCGTGCCGGTCGCGCCCAGTTCGTCGGCGATCCGGGCGAGTGCGTGCTCGGAGGCGATGAGCAGGGCGTTGAAGGAGGGGTCCTCGACCGCGAAGTCGCCTGACCCGTCGGCGTAAGCGCCCTCTCTGTAGTCCGTCGCCAGGCGTACGTAGCGGCCGTAGTCCAGGTCCGTCGGGCGGTCCTCGGGTGCCCCGTGGTCGAGGTCGGCGCGGCGGAAGGAGCGGGCCGGGGCCGGGGTGACACGGGCGAGCGGGGCGTCCCAGCAGGGGCTGTTGTCCATGCCCTGTTCCCAGGGGTGCATGACCGATGCGAGGCCGCCGCCGCCCAGGTCACGGCGGTGCAGCAAGTAGCGGTGCCAGGCGGCGAGACGGGGATACAACCGGGTGAGGAAGCCGCGCGCCCGGGACAGTCCCGGGTCGGCGCGGTGCACCAGCCAGACCGCCAGCGCGTGCACCGGTGGCTGCACGATGCCGGAGGTCTGTACGGTGCGCGGGGCGCCCGCGGTGCGGCCCGCCGTCGAGGAGCGCCAGAAGTCGGGGCTCGGGAAGTAGGCGTCCAGGGGGACCGAGGGGTTGAAGACGATGTGCGGGACACGGCCGTCGCCCCACTGGGCTGCGAGCAGCGTCTCCAGCTCCTTCTGTGCCCGTAACGGCGAGATGTGCCTGAGGCCGATCGCGATGAACGCCGAGTCCCAGGACCACTGGTGCGGGTACAGGCTGCGCGAGGGGACCGTGGACGCGCCGGTCCAGTTGTCCTCCAGTACCTTCGCGGCCCTGACGTGCAGTGAAGGCGGTGAACCAGAGGGATCGTATGCGATCGAGCGTTCCGTGGAACGGGCGACGAGTTGGGCGGTGCGATCCACTCGGCACTCCCCGAGAGACGTGCGGCTGACCGGTTCGGCCAGTGCGACCGTAGAGTTACGTCTATTTAACACGCAAAACTCAATATGTAATGCACGCTTGAGAAACACAAGGGGGTGCGCATGACTGGACGGGGTCAGACCGGCGCCGGAGATCTGCTCCAACTGGTGCGCAGCGGCCGCGCCGTGACGCGCGGAGCGCTCCAACAGGTCACCGGGCTCTCGCGGGCCACCGTCGGCCAGCGCCTCGACCGGCTCTTCCGGGCGGGCTGGCTGCGCGAGGGGGCCGGCGGGCCCGTGGACTCGCCGCTGGGGGGCCGGCCCTCCATCCTGTTGGAGTTCGACGACGAGCACGCCGTCGTTCTCGCCGCCGACCTCGACACCCGGCACGCGCGTGCCGCCGTGCTGTCCCTGACCGGGGAGATCCTCGCCGAGCACAGCGGCGCGCTGGTCGTGGAGGACGGGCCGGACGCCGTGCTCGGCGAGTTGGGGCGCTGGTTCGCCGAGCTCCTGGAGAAGACGGGCCGCCCCGCGGCCGACGTCTGCGGCATCGGGCTGGCGGTCCCGGGCCCGGTCGACACCGAGAGCGGCCGGGTGGTCCAGCCGCCGATCATGCCGGGCTGGGACGGTTACGACATAAGAGGCCGGCTGTCGAGAGCCTTCACCGAACACACGGGCGCCGGGGCGGTTCCGGTGCTCGTCGACAACGACGCGAACCTCATGGCGTACGGCGAACAGCGCGCGTCCTACCCCGACTGTTCGGGGTTCGTCCTGGTCAAGGTGTCGACCGGTATAGGTGCGGGGGTGGTGGTCGACGGGGCGATCTACCGGGGCATCGACGGGGGCGCTGGCGACATCGGGCACATCCGGGTGGGCGCCGACGCGCTGTGCCGGTGTGGTTCGTACGGCTGCCTGGCCGCCGTCGCCAGTGGCGGCGCCGTGGCCCGGCGGCTGGCCGAGACCGGCGTGCCCGCGGCCTCCGGGTCGGATGTGCGGGATCTGCTGGCGGCCGGGGACCCGGGGGCGGCCGCGCTGGCGCGGGAGGCCGGGCGGCAGGTCGGGGATGTGCTGGCGACCGTGGTGACGCTGCTCAACCCCGGGGTGCTGATGATCGCCGGGGACCTGGCCGGGACGCCGTTCCTCACTGGTGTGCGGGAGCTGCTCTATCAGCGGGCGCTGCCGCGCTCCACCGCTCATCTGGACGTCGTCACGTCACGGCTGGGGGAGCGGGCGGGGCTCGTGGGGGCTGGGGCGCTGGTGGTGGAGCATCTGTACGCGCCGGAGCGGGTGGAAGAGCGGCTGGTCGCGCTGGGGGTGTGAGCGGCGAGTGGCTGGTGGGCGCCGGTGCGGGGGCCGGGTGCGTGGGCCGATGTGCGTGGGCCGGGGTGCGCCGGTGCGTGGGCCGGGGTGTGCGGGTCGTGTGCGCCGGTGCGTCGGCCGGTGGGGGCCGAGGTGCGTGGGTCGGTGTGGGCCGGTGCGAGCCGGTGTGTGGACCGGTGCGTCCCGGTGTCTGCTGGTTCGTGTGACGGCGGTCTGTGCCGGTGCGTGTGACCGGCGGGTTTCCGTCCCGGACGCACGTCCGCATGGTGAAATCCGGTGCTCTGTGGCAGCGTGATTCTCGCCACCCTTGATAAGGGTTGCGCTCAGATGAGCGGATCTTGAGCGGCTGCACTTCTCCAAGGAGTGGCACTGGGTGCCACCCCTTGATCGTTCATCGATCGAAATCAGACGTGCGGGATGGTCGCTCACATGAGCGGGAAACCGCACTTGTGGACGCTCTTGCGTTCAAGAAGTGAAAACATCCGCCCGTCTCCGGTTGCCAAGCCTTGACTTTCGATCCACTGGCGGACGGGTGGTTACAGGCGTATGACGCGTGAGTAGACGTACCCAGGCGCCTTCGATCTGGGTATGTTCCTCGCCGTCAGGGCAGCCACCGCGTCCTCGAGGGAGTCGAGACCGTGTCGGAAAACAAAGAACCCCATGTAGCGAAGTTCGTTTACGACTTCACCGAGGGAAACAAGGACCTCAAGGACCTCCTGGGTGGCAAGGGCGCCAACCTCGCCGAGATGACCAACCTGGGCCTTCCCGTTCCCCCTGGGTTCACGATCACGACGGAAGCCTGCAAGGTCTACCTCGACAGCGGCGAGGAGCCGGCGGCACTGCGTGACGAGGTGAGTGCGCACCTCGACGCCCTTGAGGCCAAGATGGGCAAGAAGCTCGGCCAGGCCGACAACCCCCTGCTGGTCTCCGTCCGTTCCGGCGCGAAGTTCTCCATGCCGGGCATGATGGACACCGTCCTCAACATCGGGCTCTCCGACAAGTCCGTGAAGGGCCTCGCCGAGCAGGCCGGCGACGAGCGGTTCGCCTGGGACTCCTACCGCCGCCTCATCCAGATGTTCGGCAAGACAGTCCTCGGCGTCGACGGCGACCTCTTCGAAGAGGCCCTCGACAGGGCCAAGGAGGCCAAGAAGGTCACGGTCGACACCGACCTGGAGGCCGCCGACCTGAAGAAGCTGGTCACCGCCTTCAAGAAGATCGTCAAGAAGGAAGCCGGCCGGGACTTCCCGCAGGACCCGCGCGAGCAGATGGACCTCGCCATCGAGGCGGTCTTCAACTCCTGGAACACCGACCGCGCCAAGCTGTACCGCCGCCAGGAGCGCATCCCCGGCGACCTCGGCACGGCCGTCAACGTCTGTTCCATGGTCTTCGGCAACCTGGGCCCGGACTCCGGCACGGGCGTCGCCTTCACGCGTGACCCCGCCTCCGGCCACCAGGGCGTCTACGGCGACTACCTCCAGAACGCCCAGGGCGAGGACGTGGTGGCGGGCATCCGCAACACCGTCCCGCTGGCGGAGCTGGAGACGATCGACAAGAAGTCGTACGACCAGCTGATGCAGATCATGGAGACGCTGGAGAACCACTACAAGGACCTCTGCGACATCGAGTTCACCATCGAGCGCGGTCAGCTGTGGATGCTCCAGACCCGCGTCGGCAAGCGCACGGCGGGCGCCGCCTTCCGTATCGCCACGCAGCTCGTCGACCAGGGCCTCATCGACGAGGCGGAGGCGCTCCAGCGCGTCAACGGCGCCCAGCTCGCCCAGCTGATGTTCCCGAAGTTCGACGAGGAGGCCAAGGTCGAGCAGGTCGGCCGGGGCATCGCGGCGTCGCCGGGTGCGGCGGTCGGCAAGGCGGTCTTCGACTCGTACACCGCGGTGAAGTGGTCGCGGTCGGGCGAGAAGGTCATCCTGGTCCGCCGTGAGACCAACCCCGACGACCTGGACGGCATGATCGCCGCCGAGGGAATCCTGACGTCGCGTGGTGGCAAGACCTCACACGCGGCCGTGGTCGCGCGCGGCATGGGCAAGACCTGTGTGTGCGGTGCCGAGGAGCTGGAGGTCGACACCAAGCGGCGCCGGATGACGGTTCCCGGCGGGCACGTGGTGGAGGAAGGCGACGTCATCTCGATCGACGGGTCGAGCGGCAAGGTCTACCTCGGCGAGGTCCCGGTGGTCCCCTCTCCCGTCGTGGAGTACTTCGAGGGCCGCATGCACGCCGGTGCTCAGGACGCCGACGAGCTGGTCGAGGCCGTGCACCGGATCATGGCGTTCGCCGACCGCAAGCGGCGCCTGCGGGTGCGTGCCAACGCGGACAACGCCGAGGACGCGATGCGCGCCCGTCGCTTCGGCGCCCAGGGCATCGGTCTGTGCCGTACGGAGCACATGTTCCTCGGCGACCGCCGTGAGCTGGTCGAGCGCCTGATCCTGGCCGACACGGAGGCCGAGCGCGAGGAGTCCCTGAAGGAGCTGCTCCCGCTGCAGAAGCAGGACTTCGTGGAGCTGTTCTCGGCGATGGACGGGCTCCCGGTGACGATCCGTCTCCTCGACCCGCCGCTGCACGAGTTCCTGCCGGACATCACCGAGCTGTCGGTCCGCGTCGCGCTCGCGGAGTCCCGTCAGGAGCCGCACGAGAACGAGCTGCGGCTGCTCCAGGCCGTCCACCGGCTGCACGAGCAGAACCCGATGCTGGGCCTGCGAGGCGTACGCCTGGGCCTCGTCATCCCCGGCCTCTTCACGATGCAGGTCCGCGCGATCGCCGAGGCCGCCGCCGAGCGCAAGAACGCCAAGGGCGACCCGCGCGCCGAGATCATGATCCCGCTCGTCGGCACGGTCCAGGAGCTGGAGATCGTCCGCGAGGAGGCCGACCAGGTCGTCGCGGAGGTCGAGGCCGCTACGGGCGTTCGCCTGAAGCTGTCCATCGGCACGATGATCGAGCTGCCGCGCGCCGCGCTGACCGCCGGTCAGATCGCCGAGGCGGCGGAGTTCTTCTCCTTCGGCACGAACGACCTCACCCAGACGGTGTGGGGCTTCAGCCGGGACGACGTGGAGGCCTCGTTCTTCACGGCGTACCTGGAGAAGGGCATCTTCGGCGTCTCCCCCTTCGAGACCATCGACAAGGACGGCGTGGGCTCCCTGGTCGCCGCCGCCGCGAAGGCGGGGCGCGAGACCCGGCCCGACCTGAAGCTCGGCGTGTGCGGTGAGCACGGCGGTGACCCCGAGTCGGTGCACTTCTTCCACGAGGTGGGACTGGACTACGTCTCCTGCTCCCCGTTCCGGATCCCCGTCGCCCGCCTGGAGGCCGGCCGCGCGGCCTCCCAGTCGGTGGGGAGCGATCACCGGTAGGTCCTACGGCCACCGAGAACTCCGGAGTCGTCGCCTGTCCCCGACCCTCAAGACCGATGGGCGGCGACTCCGGTGCACGAAAGAGGGCGGCACCCTGTGCGGGGGTGCCGCCCTCACCCGCATCATCTGCGGAGGCTGTCAAGCTGCGTCGCTGACCAGGGCAAATGGCGTTTGCTGTCGTTGGTTGCCGTTGACTCTGCGCGACGCCGTTGTGCCCTCGTTGTGCCCTCCACGGTCGGCCGGGTCCCGTCCCTGGGGGCGCCGGCCTGGCCCAGTTGAGACCGCACCACCCGCGCCAACGCAGTCAGGAGTCGTCTGCTGAGCCGCCTCGTCGCGCAGCCCTGTCGGCAGGGAGCGGTGACACAGGAGTGGTGAACGTCACAGCAATGCACCGACAAGGGTGGCGAGCTGACGGGGAGGGAGATCGGGTGTCGCAGCAGGCACACCCTCGGGGGACCTTCCTGAAGATTGCCGACTCGGTGAAGAGGCAGATCGAGGACGACCCCGACATGACGGAGCTTCCGTCCTTGACCGAGGTCATGCGCGACCACAAGGTCTCACGTGGGGTAGCGCTCCGCGCGTTCGGCGTGCTGCGGAAGGAAGGTGTGGCCGAACCGGCACCAGGCGAGCGTTGGCGCGTAGTGCGCTCGGGTGCGCGAGTCGACCGGCGCCCGCTCGCTGAGCGGATCGCCGACATCATCACGGCTGAGGGGTTCGAAGTAGGGGAAGCCTTCCCGAGCGCTTCCGCGCTGGCCGACCGGAGGCCGCCGGCGTGCTGGCGAGGGGAGGACAGGGCAAGGTGCGGACGGTCCGCGCCGTGCCGACGCGAGAGGGGCCCGGGCGCAGAGCACGGAGTCGGGAAGCGCTGGCAGGTGCGCTACCGGGATCTGACCGGCAAGCAGTGCAAGGAGAACTTCGCGAAGAAGACCGCCGCAGAGTCCCGGGCCGCCAAGGTGACCGCCGAACTGGACGACGGCACGTTCGTGAAACGGGAACTCGGCAAGCAGAAGTTCAAGGCCATCGCTGAGCGCTGGCAGGAGACGGCCGTACACCGCGAGCGGACCGAGACGAACGTCGAGCGGGCCCTACGGCTGCACATCTACCCGACGTTCGGCAACCGGCAGATCGGCAGCATCCAGCGGGCAGACGGCCAGAAGTGGATCAAAGATCGGTCCGCGGTCATCGCCCCGTCGTCGTTCGCGACGCCCTGGAACGTCTGCACCAGCATCCTGAAGATGGCCCACCAGGAGGGCATCATCCCGAAGTACCCGTGGGAGGGCCTCAAGCCGCCCGAGGTGTTCTATCCGGAGATTCACCCGCTGGACCCAGAAGCGGTGAAGGCGCTCATTGTCACAGCCTCCCCGAGGTATCGAGCGTTGGTTCGGCAGGCGGCTTCCACCGGACTTCGCCAGGGCGAGCTGTTCGGCATGGAAGACGACGAGCCGGCCGCTACCGTCACGGTCAAGCAGCAACTGATCGGCCCCGACAAGGGTGTGCCGTACCTGGGTGAGCCGAAGACAAAGCAGAGCTACAGAAGAGTGCCTCAGGGACAGTCTGTTGTCGACGAGATCGAGCGGCACCGCAAGGAGTTCCCGCCCAAGCTCGTGTACATCGAGGACCGGACGAACCCGCGTAAGCCCGTGTGGCGCCATGCTCGGCTGCTGTACACGAGCGAGACGGGCGGGGCGATCCGGCGCGGCAGCTGGGCGAAGCTGTGGGCCCGCAACGTCAAGCGGGCGAACGCCTACCTGGCGAAGTCCGGCAGCAAGGTAGGCGTCCCCGAGGGCACTACGCTCCACGACCTGCGCCACTTCTACGCCTCGGTGCTGATCAAGAACGGGGCTACGCCGAAGCAGGTACAGATGCGCCTCGGTCACGCTAAGCCATCGATCACGCTGAACGTCTACACGCATCTGTGGGAGGCAGAGGCGGATCGGACGGCCGACATGATGGAAGCCGTCCTGAGTGGTGTGCCCTGAGGGCATGGGAAACGGCTGACCTTCCTGGTCAGGAAGTCAGCCGTACACCCTGTGCGTGCGGGGGTGCCGCCCTCGCCTGCATCATGTGCGGCGACCGGCAAGCTTCAACTGCTCGGGGTTTCAGGTGCGTTGGCCCACACATGGCCCACGGACTCCGCACTGAGCGCGAGACCTCTTCGCCTCAAAGCAGCAACTCAGAGGCGGCGGATCGGATGGGGAGCTATGACCAGGGCAGGACCAGGGCGCCCCAGGCGACGACGGGGCCGAGGGCGACGATTCCGCCGGTGTAGCCGATGACCTGGCGGTAAAAGCGGCGGGTGTCCACCCCACGGGCGTTGCTGAGGACGAGTGCTCCGTTGGTCGAGAAGGGAGAGGTGTCGACGATCGTCGTGGAGACGGCGAGCGCGGCGATCAGTCCGGCGGCGCTGAGGTGGCTGGAGAGCAGCAGCGGTACGGCGATGGGGATGATCGCTGTGAGAATCGCGGTGGAGGAGGCGAAGGCGGAGGTGATGGCCACGGTGAAGCACAGCAGCAGGGCGACGACGAGCGGGGCGCCCAGGTTGGCGGCGTGTTCGGAGATGTCCTCGATGATGCCGGCCTTCTCCAGCATCGCGATGTACGTCATCATGCCCGCGACCAGAAGCAGGGTGGACCAGCTGACGCCGTCCACGGCCTTCTCCTGCCGCTTCATGTCCACCAGGGCCAGCAGGGCGCCGGCAGCCAGCGCAAGGAAGCCGATCTCCAAGTGGAAGCCGAGCGCGCCGACGACGAGGGCCACCAGAGAGGCGAGGGTGAGCCACTGCCGCCAATCGGGCCTGCCGGAGACGGCGAGGTCCTCGTCGTCGGCTGCCTCCGCGGCGCCCTCGACCAGCGGGGCGGGACGCTTGGCGAGCAGGGCGTAGGTGAGGATCGAGAGCACCAGGTTGATCACGAAGCTGGCGCTGAACAGCGCCACGGCGGAGACCTGCAAATCGGTCTTGTCGACGAGGCCGAGCACCAGCGCACCGGAGACGGCCAGCGGGGAGAACGCGCCCGCGTGCCCGCCGCTGATCACCATCATGCCGACGACCAGCGGGTTGAGCTTGTAGCGGTAGGCGAAGTTCATGCCGATCGGCGCGAGGATCGCGACCGCTGCCGGGGTGAACGTACCGAACGCCGTCAGCAGGGCGGCCACCAGGAACAGCACCCAGGGGATGAGCTCTACCTTGCCGCGTACCAGCCGCACCCCGGCCGCGACGAGCCAGTCGATGGTGCCGTTGCGGCGGGCGACGGAGAACAGGTAGGTGACTCCGACGATGGTGACGAAGAGCTTCGCCGGGAACCCCTCGAAGATCTCGTCCTCGGTGAGGCCGAGCGAGGCGGTCCCGACCGCGAAGGTGGCGACGAAGGCGAGGATGCCCAGGTTGATCGGCAGCACGGTGCCGACCACGAACATCACCAGCAGGGCGCCTATGGAGATCACTTCAGCAGACATCTTTGTCCTTGGTGCGGTGGGGACGGGGTGGCGCGCCGCGAGGGCGCGAGGGTATCCCGGTGTGGACGGCTGGGAGCCGGCCTGACCGAGGTGACGTTCGTCGCAGCTCAGGCGGCTTGCGGGCTGCCTGCTTCCGGTACGTAGATTCGGGCGTCGGCGAGCAGACGGGCCGCGCGCTGCACGGTGACCCGGTGCGGCAGGCCGTCCCTTACATCGGTGCAGCGGACCGCGACGACACCGGCGGGCGTGCCGAGGCGCAACCACTCGTCGGTCGGGCCGCCCGTGGTCCGGGAGACCACGGACCCTTCCAGCAGCCCGGCCGCCGCGACGGCGACGGCAGAGGTCAGGCCGATCGCGGGGTGCGGGGCGTTCATGGTGAGCATGCGCACCGAGACGTCGTAGTCCTCGGCCCCGATCGGTTCACCGAGGGTGGTGGTGTACGGCACCGGCGGGCCGACCAGGCCCACCTTGGGCACCGCGTCGCCCGGTTCCTCACCCGGCTGGAGCAGCCCCATCAGGGGTGCGGCGGTATGACGGACGGTGCGCAGCCAGGGGACGTCTGCGCTCATCCGCTCCAGCGACTCGGCACCGGTACGCCCGGCACTGGCGGCGTCGACAAGGACGACCGGAGCTCCTGCGGTCACCATGCTCACGCGTACCGGCTCGGCGGCGCCGACCTGCAGGTCCTGGGCGGCTTGGCCGGTGGGGAGGAGCAAGCCGGTGGTGCCACCGGCCGGGTCGCGGAAGGTGAGGCCGACCGCGACCCCGCCGGCACGGGTGCCGGGTACCGTCTGGCGGCCGAAGTGGTGCACCACGCCTCCGCGGGTGTCGACGATCCCTTCGAGGACCGCGCCGGTATTGGTGTTGCGCATCACCACGCGCGTCCGGTCGCCGGTGACCGGAACCATTCCTTTGGTCACCGCGTACAGGGCGACACCGGTGGCGCAGTTGCCGCAGTTGCTCGTCCACTCCACCGAGCCCGTCCCGATGCCGACTTGAGCGAACAGGTAGTCGACGTCGACGCCAGGCTGGGGTGAGGCGCCGACCACGGCCGCTTTCGAGGTGGTGGGGGTTGCCCCGCCCACCCCGTCCAGTTCCACGGGGTCGGTGGCGCCGTACGCGGCGACCAGCAGCCTTTCGAGGTCGCCACGGTCGGCAGGGACTTCGACCTGGTTGAACAGCCAGCACTTGCTTGTGCCGCCACGCACCAGGGTCGCGGGAATGTGCACGTCTGAGGCTCTTCCTGGATCAACGGAGGTAGGGAAAGGGCCGAGGCAGCGGTTGCGGGCGCATTGCGGGCCGGTGAACCGCTCGGCGATTGCGGAGACCTTCGCAGAGGCGTGACTTCGGAACAATCGCAGTTCGCTTCACCTGGGTTTAGCTCAGCTAAAGTCGACGGCATGCTCAACGTGCGCCGTCTGTTGCTGCTCACCGAGGCCACCGAACGCGGTTCACTCACTGCCGCGGCGGAAGCCCTCGGCATGACCACCTCCGCCGCCTCCCAGCAGATGTCCCTCCTGGAGCAGGAGGCAGGGCAGCCCCTTATCGAGCGGCTGCCACGCGGTATCCGCCCCACCCCGCCGGGTGCCGCGCTGGCCGAACGTGGTCAGGCCATCCGCCGGGAGCTCCGTGCCGCCCAGGCCGACCTGGACTCCTTCACCGCCCTCGACCAGGGCACCTTGCGGCTCGGTTCGTTCCCCACGGCGAGCGCGTCCCTGCTGCCGCTGGCGCTCACGCGTTTCCGACGTCGCCACGCCGGCATCCGTATCGAGGTACGCGCCGGAGTCCTTGCGGAGCTCAGGGAGATGCTGCA
The DNA here is from genome assembly GCF_041261225.1 of Streptomyces sp. V4I8. Classification (GTDB taxonomy): domain Bacteria; phylum Actinomycetota; class Actinomycetes; order Streptomycetales; family Streptomycetaceae; genus Streptomyces. The sequence continues at coordinate 3,493,646 of NZ_JBGCCN010000001.1, read as the reverse complement.
CACCGGCGAGGTGGAGCAGGGGCTGCTCTGGGACTACGAATGGAACCGCCTCGACGATCCGGCGCTCTCCCTCACCCACTTGCTGGACGACCCCACGGTGCTGGTCGTCCCTGCCGACTCACCCCTGCGCACACATCCCTCCGTGCGCCTCGGCGACCTCGCCGACCAGGAGTGGATCATCCGCGCCGACAACCACCCCGTCGCCGACGTCCTGCGCCGAAGCTGTCGCCAGGCGGGATTCGAGCCGCGCATCGCCTACTCCTCGCACGACTACCAGGAGGCGCAGGCCATGGTCGCCGCCGGTCTCGGCATCGCGCTCGCACCCCGCCTGGCCCTCACCAGCCGACGCAGCGACGTACGCCTCCTGCCGTTCGCCTCCGACGTCCCGGCCCCCACCCGCCGCATCCTCCTCGCACGCGCCGCGGCACGCCCCGCCACCCCACCCGCCCAGGCGATGGCCCGCGTCCTGCGCACGGTGGCGCAGCGATTCACCGCCCCAGACCTGCACCGGGCCCAGCTCGGGGCGGTCCGGCGGGGCTGACGGTGCGGCCACGAGCTGCGCCCCCAAGCAGCGGTTCGCACGGGTCGTCGAGGAACGTCCGGCGCCGCGGGTCCGAGTGCACGCCGGCCGCTGAATGGTGCCGCCCGCGTGCCGATCGCATCCTGCTCTGCCCGCTGGGAAAGACGCGGTTGTGGCGGAGGACCAGAGAAGATCTCCGTCCTCATCCGCGGTCACGGAGCTCGACGCCGATGTGCCCTGCTCCGGAACGCGTGCCGTCGCGTCAGCTGTCGCAGCCCACCCCGTCATTGTCCCGGTCGAGGTGGGAGGCGTAGCCGGGGTCGCCTCGGTGGACCGGGGCGGCGCCGGCTGCGCGGGCCTCGGTGCAGTTGGCGTAGTAGACGTCGTTGCTGGAGGAGTCGCTGTCGTCGTCGGAGGCGGAGCCGGTGTCGGCGGCGGGCGTGGCGGTGACCGTCGTGGTGGCCTTGATCGTCTTGGTGGCCGTCACCGTCGGGGCCGGCTCGGGCTCCCGCGCCCGGGCCGTCGTCGTCGCGGTGACGGTGACCGTGGGCTGCGGCGAGGCCGCCTTGGGTGTCGCCTCGGTGTTCTTCGAGCCCTCGCCGGACGTACCGCCCGCGCCGATGCCCAGGAAGAAGGCCAGGGCGAGCGCGGGCAGTGCGTAGCGTTTGCGGGCCCACCTGGGGGCCGGGCGGTACGGCGGTTGTGGCATGGGTGCCGTCGTGTACGGATTGGTCATGTCATCCCCCCACTGGTGGTGCGTGAGGGGATGACCGTAATGCCGTGCGACCGAATGTGGAGAAGGTGTGGCTATTTTGTGACCGCTAGGCGCGGAAGGGGCCCGTCACCTCATACGTGATCCCGCCCGACGAACTGCCGCTGGTGCCCCGCTGGCTTGAGAAGTACAGCCGCGTCCCGTCCGGGGAGAACGCCGGCCCCGTGATCTCCGAGCCCGACTGGCCGTCGATGCGCAGGAAGGTGGCGACGACGTCGTCCGGGGTGATGACGCAGATCTCCATGTTGCCGCCGTCCTCGGCGACGAAGAGGTCGCCGGAGGAGGTGCCGGTGATGTTGTCGACGCCGGTGAGGGGGGCCGTGCCGTTGACGAGGGAGTCGTCGTAGGCCAGCTCGTACGTGTTGTTCAGGAGGTTGAGCTGCCAGACGCGGTTGTCGCCCTTGGTGGTGAACCACACCGTGTCGTCGGCGTAGTGGCAGCCCTCGCCGCCGTTGAAGGACTTGGAGCCCGAGACCTGGGAGCGGGTGGCCGTCGGGGAGCCGTCGGGGTCGGGGACGTTCGCCCAGGCGAAGGAGCCCGACGTGGCGCTGCCCGCCACCATGACCTGGAGGGTGCCGGAGGAGAGGTTGCCCCAGGTCGTCGGGACGAAGCGGTAGAAGCGGCCGTTGGTCTCGTCCTCGGTCAGGTAGATCACCTTGCGGACCGGGTCGGCGGCCGCCGCCTCGTGCTTGAAGCGGCCCATCGCGTCGCGCCGGGTCGCGGCGTTCGTGCCCCAGGGGTCGGTCTCGTAGACGTAGCCGAGGGACACCTCCTCGCAGGACAGCCAGGTGTTCCACGGGGTCTTGCCGCCCGCGCAGTTCTGACGGGTGGAGGAGAGGATGCGGTACGCGGCCGTGATCGCGCCCGTCGACGAGAACTTGACCGCGCTCGCGCCGCCGGAGGGGTTGATCTCGGAGTTGGAGACGTAGATCCAGCCAGAGCCGTCCGCGTAACAGGCGCCGCCGTCGGGGGCGTTGTGCCAGGTGTACGACGTGCCGGAGACCGTCTGGCCGGAGCGGGCGATGACGCGGCTGGTGAAGCCGCTGGGGAGTCTGATGCCGTTGGCGTCGGGGGAGCCCAGCGCCCCGTAGGGGCCGGTGCCGGGCTGGGCGGGGGCCGCGTACGCGGCGCCGCGCCAGAGGGTTCCGCCGAAAACGGCGGCCGAGCCGCCGAGGACGGCCGCACGCAGGAGGTTACGACGTTCCACTCTCACTCCAAGAGGTGCCGTACCGCCCCGTCGCCGGTCGACGACGGGGTCGTGCGTGGGGGGCGGCATGGAACCTAGGGGAGCCGGGTGGACGGACCGTAGCCAGTTGGTGACCGCTGGGCGGCGTACCTGAGAGCTGCCTGTGGGTGCCCAAGTACACAGGTGCTGCGAGTGCATATGTGCAGCGAGTGCATATGTGCTGCGCGTGCCCATGTGTCCATGCGCCTGTCCGAAGCTGCCACGCGGCACTCACGCACGCAACACCGGCACCCCCCGCTTCCGCTGCCCCGGACGGTCGACGGCCGGGCCGTGTCCCTCGCGGGGCGGCTCCGCCGAGGGCAGGCGGATCACCGCGTCCAGGCCGCCCGCGGCCGAGGCGTGCAGGCTCGCCTCGCCGCCGCTCGCGTGCGCGAGGCGCTGGACCAGGGACAGGCCCAGTCCCGTGCCGCCCTTGGGGGCGCCCGGCGCGCGCCAGAAGCGGTCGAAGGCCCGGTCGCGCTGGTCCGCGGTCATGCCGGGGCCCTCGTCGGTGATGTGCAGGTCGACCCAGGCGGGGCGGGCGTCCCGCAGGGCCCGACGGGCCGGTACGTGGAGCCGCAGTTCGATGGTCACGGTGCTGTCCGGCGGGGAGGCTCGCAGGGCGTTGGAGAGCAGGTTGTCCACGATCTGCTCCACCCCGCCCGGCACCGCGAGTACCGGCCCCACGCTCCCCGCGAACAGCACCAGGGAGACCCGCCGCTGCTCGAAGAGCGGCAGCCACGTGCGGTGCCGTTCCGCACAGATCGCGCCCACGTCGACCGGGGCCGGCGTCGCGGAGTCCTCCTCCAGGCGGGCCATCGCCAGCAGCCCCTCCACCATCCGCGCGAGCCGGTCCGTCTCGGTCACGGCGGCGGTGAGGCTGCCCAGGCCGCGGTCGGAGACGTTCGGCTCCAGGTTCTCCAGCCTCAGCCGCAGCGCCGCGAGCGGCGTCTTCAGCTGGTGGGAGGCCTCACCCGCGAACGCGCGCTGGGCGGCGAGGAGATGGGCGAGCCGGGCCGCCGTGCGGTTGAACGCGGTGGCCAGCCGGCGCACCTCGGGCGGCCCCTTCGTCATCGTCACCGGCGTGGCCCGGCCACCGGCCGCCAACTCATGGGTGGCCCGCTCCAGTTCACGGATCGGCCGGCCGGCCCAGCAGGCGATGGCGAACCCGACCACCGCCACCGCCGTGAGCACCCCGAGCCCGCCGAGGGCCAGCAACAGCCAGACGTGATGGACACGTTCGTGCACCGTCCGTGTCGGCAGCGTCAGCCATACGGCACCCTGGAGCCGCGCGTCGCGCCGGACCGGCCCGGCGACCGACAGGTACTCCACGCCGCCGATGGTCGACGTACGGACGTCCACCGTGGAGGTGCCCCGCAGGGCGGCCGCGATACCGGGGCGGGAGGCGAGGTCGGCCGACATGATCGCGGCCAGCGGATGCGAGGTGGCGAGCAGGGCGCCCGAGGCGTCCACCACGACCACCTTCCCGCCGATGCGCTCGGCGCAGTGCGCCACCCGGCGCGGCAGGTCCCGCCCGGCCCGGCCCGTACTGAGGGAGAGCGAGGCGTACGCCGACACCGACTCGGCCTCGTCCCTCGCCGCGTTCACCACTCGCTCCCGCTCACTGCGCGAGTAGACGAATCCCAGCGGGATCTCCAGGCAGAGCAGCACGAGCGCGGCGAGCGAGAGGTAGCTGAGCAGCAGCCGCCGGGTCACGGCGACGACACCTGCTGCCCGCCCGGCTCGGTCTGCACCGCCAGCCGGAAACCGACCCCGCGCAAGGTCTGGATCCACCCCGCGTGCCCCAACTTCCGCCGCAGTGAGGCGACATGGACGTCCAGCGTCTTGGTCGGGCCCTCGTAGTGCGGGTCCCACACCCGGTCCAGGATCTGCTGCCGGGAGTAGACCGCCCCGGGATCCTCGGTGAGCAGCGCCAGCAGCTCGAACTCCTTCGGGGTGAGGGTGACGGGGATCTCGCCGACCCAGACCTGACGGGTACGGCGGTCCACGACAAGGGGGCCGGGGGCGGCGTACGGGGGCTGGGGCGCGGGTTCCTCGTACGAGGCGGGCGGCTCGGCCTCGTACGACGGCGGCGGGGTGAGCACCGGTGTCTGCACCGCCTCCGAGCGCAGCCGCTCCACCAGCGCTTCCGTACGCCCACGCCCGCCCGGCGGCTCCGCGCCCACCGGCTCCGGCACCGCCTCCGTGCGCTGGGTCCGCCGGGTCACCGCCCGCACCCGCGCCACCAGCTCCCGCACACTGAACGGCTTCGCCAGATAGTCGTCCGCGCCCAGTTCCAGCCCCAGCACCCGGTCGGCCTCCTCACCCCGCGCACTCAGGATGATGACCGGCACGTCCGAGACCTGCCGGATGCCCCGGCACACGTCGATGCCGTCCATGTCCGGCAACCCGAGGTCGAGCAGGACGACATCGCCGTACGGCCTCCTCAGTCCCTCGGCACCGGTGGTCACATGATCCACCGTCAGGCCGAAGTGGGCGAGGCCCTCGGTGAGCGGTTCGGCGATCGTCTCGTCGTCCTCGATGAGCAGCACTCGTATGCCCATGCGTCCTGTCTCTCCGTGAATTTGCATTCTCTGCCCTGACGTCGACACGCTACAAGAAACAAGCGCTTGCAGGGCGTTGCGGCAAAGAATGTCCAATTACTGGACGCGCTCTGGCCTTTACTTAACCTTCCTCTGGTGTGCGCTCCTCTACGGTGCTGTGAACTGGCCGAACTCCCCACCGAGGAGGCATCGTTGAAGGCGTTGCTGGACCGTGCCCGCTCGTTCAAACGTCGGGTCGATTTCGAGAGCGGTGAATACCGGAAACTGGCCGAGGGGCAATATCCCGAGGCGCTCTTCATTACCTGCTCGGACTCACGGGTCATACCCGCCCTGATTACCGGCGCGCGGCCCGGAGAGATATTCGAGCTGCGTAACGCGGGCAATATCGTGCCGCCGTACGGCAGCCCCGGCGCATCCGGGGAGGCCGCCACCATCGAGTACGCACTGGAGGTGCTCGGGGTTCAGGACATCGTCGTGTGCGGTCACTCACACTGCGGGGCGATGGGCGCGCTGAAGTCGGGCGACGACCTGTCCGCGCTGCCGGGCGTGGACGCCTGGCTGCAGCTGGCCCGCCCCGAACTGGCGCCGGTCCTCACCACCGCCTCCGACGACCCGTCGCTGCCCGAGGTGGCCCAGGGCAATGTCGTCAACCAGCTGGCCGTACTGCGGACTTACCCCGTGGTGCGGCAGCGGCTGGACAGCGGGCGGCTGCGGCTGCACGGCTGGTACTACGAGGTCGACACCGGGCAGGTGCACGAGCTGGAGGGCGACGGGCTGTTCCGGGTGCATACCGGATGAGCGGGGCGCATGCGCGCGGGCGCGGGGCGGGCGTGCGAAGCCCGCGGCGGCGACGAAGGCCACGACGACGTCCACGGCGAAGCCCGTGACAGCGTCTTCGGCGAAGTCCGGCCCCAAGCCCGACCTCGCCAACGAGATCACCGCCTCCCTGGTCGTCTTCCTCGTAGCCCTGCCCCTGTGCATCGGCGTGGCCGTCGCCTCCGGTGTCCCCGCCGAGCTCGGGATCATCTCCGGGGTGATCGGCGGGCTGGTCGTCGGCGCGGTGCGGGGCAGCACGCTCCAGGTCAGCGGGCCGGCCGCCGGGCTCGCCGCGCTGGTCGCGGAGACGGTGCTGGAGCACGGCGTGGCGATGCTCGGCGTGATCGTCCTGTTCTCGGGCGTCCTGCAGATCGTCCTCGGCGCCGTACGCCTCGGCCGGATGGTCCAGGCGATCTCCCTCGCCGTGGTCCAGGGGATGCTCGCCGGTATCGGGCTGCCGCTGATGTTCAGTCAGGCCTACCCGGTGGCCGACTCCAAGGCGCCCGGCACCCCGATCGAGAACATGGCGGGCATCCCGGGCCTGTTCGCCGACATCCTCACCGACCGGCAGGCGATGATCGCCACCCTGCTCGGCATCGCCACGATCGTGCTGAGCTTCGTGTGGAAGAAGGTGCCGGGCCCGGCGAAGAAGATCCCGGCGGCACTGGTCGCGGTCGGTGTCGGCATCGCGGTCGCCGCGCTGCCCGGCGTGGACGTGAAGACGCTCCAGGTCGGCAATCTGCTGGCGTCGGTGCGGGTGCCGGGGGCCGAGCAGTTCGCGGGCCTCGCGGAGCCCGCGATCCTCACCTCCATCCTCACCTTCACGGTGATCGCCTCTGCGGAGAGCCTGTTCACCGCGGCCGCCGTGGACCGTATGCACAGCGGACCGCGCACCCGCTACAACACCGAACTCATCGCCCAGGGCGCCGGAAACACGGTCGCCGGCATCCTCGGCGCCCTTCCGATCACGGCGGTCGTGGCCCGCAGCTCGGCCAACGTCCAGGCCGGCGCGAAGACCCGTCTCTCCCGCACCCTGCACGGCCTGTGGCTGCTCGCCTTCGCCCTGCTGCTGCCGCAGGTCCTGGCCCTGATCCCGATCTCGGTGCTCGCGGGCGTCCTCGTGCACAGCGGCTGGAAACTGTTCGCACCGGCGGAGTTCCCGAAGATGTGGCGCCAGGACCGGGGCGAGTTCGTGGTGATGACGGTGACCACGCTGGTCATCGTCGCGACCGCTCTGCTGGAAGGCGTCCTGATCGGCCTCGCGGCCGGCATCGTCCTCGCCGCCCTGCGCATGTCGCAGACGGTGATCCGGTCGCACGTCGAGGACGACACCGCGAAGGTCGTCATGGCCGGCAACGCGACGTTCCTGCGCCTGCCGCAGGTCATCGAGGCCCTGGAGGCCGCCGCGGCCTCGGGCAGGCCCCGCATCCGCCTCGACCTGACCGGCGTCACCCATCTGGACCATGCCTGCCGCAACCAGGTGGAGGAGTTCACGGCACAGCAGCGCGGACTGGGCCTGCGCGTGGAACTCCTGATGCCGGGCCCGGCGAAGCAGGCACCTACGGCGACCCAGCCGACGCCAACCGCGACCGCGACCCCGGCCCCGACGCCGGCCCCGAGTCCCGCTTCCAGTCCGGCTCCACCGTCGGCTCCCGGCCCCGACGCCGAGTGGTTCTACCTGGACACCCGGCCGCTGCCCCACGGCGCCGACGACTACGCGGAGCGCTCACCGCTCGTCGGCTGAGCGGTGCCGACAGTCGCTTCGCGCCCTGCGGGCAGCGCCCTACTGTGACCCGATGACGACTCGGATGATCATCCTCAACGGCGGTTCCAGCTCGGGGAAGTCGGGGATCGTACGGTGTCTGCAGGCCGTGCTGCCGGATCCGTGGCTGACGTTCGGGTGTGACTCGTTCGTCGAGGCGCTGCCCGCGAGGATGCGGGGATCGGACGGGGGAATCGCGTTCGCCGCGGACGCCGGGGTGAGCGTAGGGCAGGACTTCATGGCGCTGCAGGCGGCCTGGGCCGAGGGCGTCGCGGCGATGGCCCGCGCGGGGGCCAGGGTCATCGTCGATGACGTCTTCCTCGGCGGAGCCGGGTCCCAGCAGCGGTGGCGGAAGCATCTCGGCGACCTGGACGTGCTGTGGGTCGGCGTCAGGTGTGAGAGCGCGGTCGCCGCGGGCCGGGAACTCGCCCGCGGGGACCGGGTCCAGGGAATGGCCGCGTTGCAGGCGGACGTGGTGCACAAGGGCGTGATCTACGACCTGGAGGTGGACACCACGCACTCCGAAGCCCTGCCGTGCGCGCGAACCATCGCCGCCCGGGTCGGCTGATCGCCGGACCGGCTCAAGAGGGCGGCCATCGCAGAGGGCGGCACCCCGCACAGGGTGCCGCCCTCAGGCCGTTGCCTCGCCGTCTTCGTACGAGCTTCCTACGAGGTCCGCACCTCGTACGTCGCCACCCGCACCGACTCGTCGTCCAGGCACACCCCGGTCTCCAGGTCGATCCGCTGCTTCAGCAGGGGCGAGGCGACGAACGGGCGGCCCTGGTGGGTGCCGGTCAGGCCGCGCGAGAGGACCGCCGCGCCGCCGAAGGGGTCACGGTTGTCGATGGCGTACAGCTTGCCGGAGCGGTCGCGGAAGAGGGCGGCCTGACGGCCGTCGGGCAGCAGGGCCGCCACGCCCCGGCCGGGGAGCAGCCGGGCCAGTTCGCAGACCGTGAACCAGCCGTTCTCCAGCTGGATCTCGATCATCAGGTCGGTCGTCTCGGGTGCCAGGGTCATCGCTGGGCGCTTCCTTCCAGGGGGCGGTGGCCGATGGTCAGCAGCGGCAGGTCGGGCTTGATCTGGTCGCGCTCGGGGACGAAGCCGACGACCGGGTCGGGAGTGTCCGGGGCGTTCACGAAGGACACGAACCGGGCCAGCTTCTCGGGGTCGTTGATGGTCGTCGCCCACTCGTCGGCGTAGTGCGCCACGTGGGCCGTCATCAGGGACTCCAGCTCCTCGCAGATGCCGAGGGAGTCCTCCACGACCACGTCACGGACGTGGTCCAGGCCGCCGGGGATCCGCTCCAGCCAGGTCGAGGTGCGCTCCAGGCGGTCGGCGGTGCGGATGTAGAACATCAGGAACCGGTCGATCAGCTTGATGAGTTCGGCGTCGCTCAGGTCCTGGGCGAGCAGGTCCGCGTGGCGCGGGGTGGCGCCGCCGTTGCCGCCGACGTAGAGGTTCCAGCCGGCCGAGGTGGCGATGACGCCGAAGTCCTTCGACTGGGCCTCGGCGCACTCGCGGGCGCAGCCCGACACCGCCGACTTGAGCTTGTGCGGGGAGCGCAGGCCCCGGTAGCGCAGCTCCAGGTCGATCGCCATCCGGACGGAGTCCTGGACGCCGTAGCGGCACCAGGTCTGGCCGACGCAGGACTTCACCGTGCGCAGGGACTTGCCGTAGGCGTGGCCGGACTCGAAGCCGGCGTCCACCAGCCGGGTCCAGATCAGGGGGAGCTGCTCGACGCGGGCGCCGAACATGTCGATCCGCTGACCGCCGGTGATCTTCGTGTAGAGGCCGAAGTCGCGGGCGATCTCACCGATCACGATGAGGCCCTCGGGGGTGATCTCACCGCCGGGGATGCGCGGGACGACCGAGTACGAGCCGTTCTTCTGGAGGTTGGCCAGGAAGTGGTCGTTGCTGTCCTGCAGGGACGCCTGCTCGCCGTCCAGGACGTAGCCGCTCGCGCCGATCGTCGGGGCGAGGGAGGCGATGATCGAGCCGACCGCCGGCTTGCAGATCTCGCAGCCGTCGCCGCCCTTGGCGCCGTCACGGCCGTAGCGGTCCAGGAGGTCCTGGTATGTGTTGATGCGCAGGGCGAGGACGATCTCGTACAGCTCCTCGCGGGTCTGCGAGAAGCAGCCGCACAGGCCCTTGTCGACCTCGACGCCGGACGCCTCCAGCTCGGCGGTGACCAGCTGGCCGAGGACCTTGACGCAACTGCCGCACGTCGTACCGGCCTTGGTGCACTTCTTCACCTCGGGCACGGTCGTGCACTGGTGGTCGGTGACCGCGCCGCGGATCGTGCCCTTGGTGACGTTGTTGCAGGAGCAGATGATCGCCTCGTCCGGCAGCGCGGACGGGCCGAGCTGGGCGGGCGCTCCGGCGCCGGCCGGCAGGACCAGCGACTCGGGGGAGACGGGCGGGACCGAGCCGGTGAACGCCTTCAGCGTGCCGTACGCCTCCGCGTCGCCGACCAGGATGCCGCCGAGCAGCGTGCCGTCCCGGCCGATGACCAGCTTCTTGTACAGGCCCGCGCGGGAGTCGGAGTAGACGACGTCCAGGCAGTCCTCGGCGGTGCCGTGCGCGTCACCGAAGGACGCCACGTCCACGCCGAGCAGCTTCAGCTTGGTGGACAGGTCGGCGCCGGTGAACGTCAGCTCCTCGGCCTCGTCGGCGGCGATCGTCGCGGCGGCCGTCTCGGCCTGCTCGTAACCCGGGGCGACCAGGCCGTACACCCGGCCGTCGGAGGCCAGCGCGCACTCGCCGATCGCGAACACGTGGGGGTCGGCGACCGTACGGCACTGCTCGTCGACCGTGATGCCGCCGCGCTCGCCGACCGTCAGGCCGCAGTCGCGGGCCAGCTGGTCGCGGGGGCGGACACCGGCGGAGAACACGACCATGTCGGTGGCGAGTTCGGAGCCGTCGGACAGCTTCATGCCGGTGACGGCACCCTCCGAGTCGACCACGATCTCCTGCGTGCCGACGCCGGTGTGGACGCTCAGGCCCATGTCCTCGATGGTGCGCAGCAGGGCCGCACCGCCGCCCTCGTCGACCTGCACCGGCATCAGACGCGGCGCGAACTCCACGATGTGGGAGGTGAGTCCGAGCCCCTTCAGGGCACCGGCCGCCTCCAGACCGAGCAGACCGCCGCCGACCACGGCACCGGTCGTGCGGGTCTTCGCGTACTCCTCGATGGCGAGGAGGTCCTCGATCGTGCGGTAGACGAAGCAGCCCTTGGCGTCCTTGTTGGGAACCGGCGGCACGAAGGGGTACGAGCCGGTGGCGAGGACGAGGGTCTCGTACGCGAAGACCTGGCCGGACCGGGCGGTGACCGTCTTCGCCTCGCGGTCGATCGTCTCGGCGGGGTCACCGACGTACAGCTCGATGCCGTGCGTCTCGATGAACTCCATGTCGGTCATGGAGAGGTCCTCGGGCGTCTTGCCCGAGAAGTACGAGGTGAGGGCGACACGGTCGTACGCCGGACGCGGCTCCTCGCACAGCACGACCACGCGGTGCGTGGCGGTCAGGCCGCGCGCGGCGAGCGCTTCGAGGAAGCGCTGGCCGACCATGCCATGGCCGACGAGCACGATCGTGGGGGTGGCCTCCGTGGCCTCCGGGGTGGCGGTCATCAGGAGCCTCCATCGTTGGTGAGCAGGTGGAGCAGTGGGCCGTCGTCGGGGAGCGGCTCTGCTCCCTCCCAGGCGCGGGCGAGCGCGCCGACGGTGCCGAGTTCGCCGACGAGAACCCCGCCGACCAGGCGGTCGTCGCGGACGACGACCTTGCGGTAGGTGCCGCGGGTGGCGTCCGTGAGTTGGACGACGTCATCCCCGGGGAGCGGCTCCGTCTCGCCGAACGCGGCGAGGTCGAAGGCGCCCAGCGGGCTGTTCTGCCCGGCGAGGGTGAGTCGGGTCAGCGCACGGGTGCCGGTGTAGCGGGCGTTCGGCAGCCCGGCCAGCAACTCGGCCAGGGCTTCGGCCTGTTCCAGGGCCGGTGTGGCCAGCCCGTAGACGGTGCCGTCGTGCTGGGCGCAGTCGCCGATGGCGTGGATGTGCGGGTCGGAGGTGCGGAGCTCGTCGTCGACGACGATCCCCTTGCGCACGTCCAGGCCCGCGACCTGGGCGAGGCCCACGCGCGGGTGCACGCCGCAGGCCAGGACCACGAGGTCGGCGTCGAGGGCGTATCCGTCGGCCATCTCGACCGAGCGGACCGCGCCGCCGACGACGCGTACGTCACGCACCCGGCACTCGGTGTGGATCTCGACGCCGAGGTCCTTGAGGTGCCTGCGCACCAGCTCCGACGCGCTCGGGTCGAGCTGGCGCTCCATGAGCCGCTCCCCCTGCTGGGCGAGCACGACCTGCACCCCGCGCATCGCGAGCGCACGCGCCGCGGAGACTCCGAGGAGCCCGCCGCCGATGACGACCGCCTTCACTCCCGGCCGGACCGCCTTGGACAGCCCCAGGCAGTCGTCCATCGTCCGGAAGGCGTGGACGCCCTCCGGCAGCACATGGTCGGGCGTGAACAGTCCGCGCAGCGGCGGCAGCACCGGGTTCGAGCCCGTGGCCAGCACCAGCGTGTCGTATGCGATCTCCGACCCGTCCGCGAGATGTACGGCTCGCACCTCGCGGTCGATGCCGGTGACCCGGCCGCGCGTCAGCTCCGCGGGCGCCGGGAGGGCGATCACATCGGGGCTGTACCGGCCGGCCAGCACCTCGGCGAGCAGCACCCGGTTGTACGGGCGGTGCTCCTCGTCGCCGACGAGCGTCACGGGCGTGCCGAGCTCGCCGAGCCGCCGGGCGAGTCGTACGCCCGCGAGGCCGGCGCCGATCACCACCACACGCGTATTCGAGGTCATGGCATCGAGCGTGCGGTGCCGGTGTTTCCCGACCGCATCGCATCTGTTTCCCGTGAGGAACGCTGCCCTCAGCGAGCGCGAGGGGCGGGTGTGAGGGTTCGGCGGGCACGGTGCGGGCGGGCTGTGAGGTCGGGGGCGGCCGAACCTCAGATACTCCTCATGTACATGGACGGCACACGCATCCGCTGCCTAGGGTCGCGATCATGCCCGACATAACGCTGACCATGGTCGTCGTCCTGTGCCTCGCGGCCCTCGTGGCCGGTTGGATCGACGCCGTGGTCGGCGGCGGCGGCCTCCTGCTGCTCCCGGCCCTGCTGCTCGGCCTCCCGGCGAACACCCCGGCCGTGTACGCGCTCGGCACCAACAAGGCGGTCGCGATCGTAGGCACGTCGGGCGCCGCCGTGACGTACGCCCGCAAGGCACCCGTGGACGTGCGCCTGGCCGTACGCATCGGCCTCGCGGCGCTCGCGGGCTCCTCCGGCGGCGCCTTCTTCGCGGCCGGCATGAGCACCGAGGTACTGAAGCCCGTGATCATGGTGGTGCTGCTCGCCGTCGCCGCCTTCGTGATCCTGCGCCCCGCCTTCGGCACCGCCCCGGCGACCGGCCCGGCCTCCCCGCGCCGCATGCTCGCCGCGATCGGCCTGGCCGGCCTGGGCATCGGCTTCTACGACGGCCTGATCGGCCCCGGCACCGGCACCTTCCTGGTCCTCGCCCTCACCGCCGTCCTCCACCTCGACCTCGTCACCGCCTCCGCCACCGCCAAGATCGTCAACTGCTGCACCAACGCCGGCGCGCTCGCCACCTTCGCCTGGCAGGGCACGGTCCTGTGGCAGCTGGCCGCCGTGATGGCCGTGTTCAACCTGGCGGGCGGCATGCTGGGAGCGCGTACGGCGCTGAAGAAGGGCAGCGGATTCGTCCGGGTGGTGCTGCTGACGGTGGTGTTCGCGCTGGTGGCGAAGCTGGCGTACGAGCAGTGGATCGCCTAGGAGGGGTGGGCCCGGCGGGGCGGGAGGCTCACTGGTCCAGCGTCACCTGGACCTGCCAGGGAGTGCCGAGCGAGAACGTGGTCCCCTCCGGGTCCGTCCCCTCGGTCGTGAACACGCCGTCGACGGTGATCTTCTCGCCCGGGGCCGCGGACTGCAGGATGTCGCACACCTGCTGATCGGTGCCGACCGGCGTGCCCTTGAGCTGGGTGATGACGTCGCCTTCCGTCATCAGCGCCTCACCGGCCGGTGAGTTACTGGACACGCTCTGCACGTAGAGGCCGTCGATCTCCTGGGCCAGGAGCTGCTCCTGGACTGCCAGAGCGTCTTCCTGCTGCTCCACGGGGAAATAGTCCGCGAAATACTCGTCGGAGACGGCGACCAGGTTTCCCCAGCCGGGGTCGTTCTTGCTCTTTCCGTCAGCGAGCCCCGAGAGAAGCGGCTTCGCGTGGTCGCTGCTGATGGAGTAGTACTGGCCCTGAGTGCCTCCGAGGTAGAAGGTGTTGATACCGACGAGCTTCCCGTCGCTGTTGAGCAGCGGTCCTCCGGAATTGCCCGGATTGAGTGCTGCCGAATGCTGCACGGCGGACGGCAGATCGGGCTCACTGGGCCAATCCGTCGAGGCTACGTCCGGCGACTGGACCGCGCCGGTGGTGAGGACGGCCTTCTCGCGCGAGACGTCACCGGCGCCCAGCGGATAACCGATCGCCGTCACCTCGTCCCCCGTTTCCAGGTCGCCGCTGTCGCCGAACTCCACCTGCTTCAGGTCCTCCTGCGGCGTCTGCAACTTCAGAACCGCCAGGTCCTGGCAGGGATCGATGCCCATCAGCCGCACGGGCGAGGGCTCTTTGTCCCCCAGGCGGACCTTCAGGGCGCTCTGCCCGGCGACCACGTGCGCATTGGTGACGATGAGACCGTTGTCGGCGTCGTAGATGACTCCCGTGCCGAAACTCTCTCCGGCCTGCACCTGGACGGTCGCGGGCGCCACCTTCTCGAAGATCTCCTTCGGGTCGTCCGCCCGCGCAACGGTCGCCGTCATCCCGCAGCTCAAGGCGACGGCGGACGCGGCGGCGACGTACATTCTGGCTGTCGGCCGCATCTGGGCCTCCTAGCGTGCGTTCCCATTTCAGGCTAAGCCTCCGCCGAATGTCTGTCGCGCCGACGGAAATCCGCAGGTCATCGGCTGTACGGCGGCTCCTTTCCCAGCAGATATGACGGCCCGTCAGACGGTGGAGTCCGCACGTCCGACATCGAGCAGTTCGACCGCGCCGGTGGTGTCCTCGTCGCCGTGCCCCGTGGCGAGCCACCGCTCCAGGAGGGACATGTAGGGCGTCAGCAGCTCCGGGCTCACGCCCTGCTCCTCGGCCGTGGCCAGCAGGGTGGCGTTGCCCGCGACCTGCATCGCGAGGTTGGAGACGACGTCCTTGCCGTAGTCGTCGCTCTGCAACTGGTCGGCGGTCTGGTGCGCGAGGGGCGCCATCGCGCCGAGCCACGACACCAGCAGGGGCGCGAAGTCCTTCGGGGCGATGTCCTCCCGGCGGATCAGCGCGAAGGCGTGCAGCACGCCCGCGAACATGCCGTTCATCGCGCTCAGCAGCGCCACGTCGTGCAGCGCCGCGAAGCCCGGGTCGGCGCCGACATAACGGGTGGCGGCCGGCACGGCGAGGGTCTCGCCGTGCTCCTCGAAGAGGCCGGGCGAGCCGCTGTAGAGGACATACGCCCCCGACGCCGGGTTCCCGATCATCGGCGGTACGGCCATGATCCCGGCGTCCAGGAAACGGGCGCCGCGCGCCTCGGCCCAGGCGGCGCGGGCGCGGCCCTGGGCGGGGGTGCCGGTGGTCAGGTTCACCAGGTCACGGCCGGACAGGTCGGCGCCTTCGAGGGCTTCGCCGACCGAGGCGTCGTCGAGCAGACAGACGACGACCAGCCGGCTCGCGGCCACCGCCTCGGCGGCGCTCGCGGCGACGGTCGCGCCCTCCGCGGCCAGCGGTTCGGTCCGGGCAGGCGTGCGGTTCCACACGGTGAGCGGGTGCCCGGCGGCGAGCCAGGCGCGGGCCAGGGCGGCGCCCATGGCGCCGGTGCCGAGGAGACTCAACGCGGTCGGGGGTGGGGTCGGAGTCGGGTTCGGGGGCGCCGTCGTGGTCGTGGTCTCGGTCGAAGTCGTGGAAGCAAGTGCATTGTCAGTCATGGCGTTTAGGCTCGTCGCAAGGGAACGGCCTGCTCAAGTACGCACTTGGGAGTGGGTGGTTACCACGGGGAAAGTGTCCAGGCAGGGGGAGGGGCAGTATGGCGATCGGCCGACGTCCGGGGGCGTACGTGTGCGGGACCGACGCGGCGATGGACGTGATCGGCGGCAAGTGGAAGGTGGTCATCCTCTGGGCGCTGAGCGAGCGTCCGCACCGTTTCGGGGAGCTGCGCCGCGAACTCCCGGGCGTGACCGAGAAGGTCCTCGCCGCACAGCTGCGCGAGATGGAGGCCGACGGCATCGTGCACCGGGAGGCGTACGACGAGGTGCCGCCGCGCGTGGAGTACTCGCTGACCGCGGCCGGCACCTCGCTCAACGACGCTCTGGGCCCGCTCGGTGCCTGGGGCCGTGAGAACGTCCTGGGTGCCCGTGCGGAGGGGTCAGCGGCTGCCGGTGAGATGCGCGAACACGACGACGTTGCCCTGATATCCGGTCGTCCGTGAGTAGCCGCCGCCGCAGGTGATCACCCGCAGCTCGGGGCGCGGTGCCGCGCCGTACACCTTCTCGTCGGGGAAGGCCTTCGCGTCGTACACCTCGACGGCGTCGACGGAGAAGAGGGCCGTGCCGCCGTCCCGTCGGTCCACCTCGATCGTGCTGCCCTTCTCCAGGGCGCCGAGCCGGTAGAACACGGCGGGGCCGTCGGCGTTGTCGACGTGGCCGGCGACGATCGCGGTGCCGGTCTCACCGGGTGTGGTGCCGGACTCGTACCAGCCGGCGAGGTTCTTCCGCTCGGCGGGCGGGACGTCGAGGCTGCCCGTGCTCGTCAGGCCGAGGCCCATGAGGGGTGCGTCGACGCGGAGCGAGGGGATGCGGATGCGGTCGGGTGGGGAGGGGGGGAGTTCGGTGGCGGAGGGGCGAGGGTGTGGGGAGGCGGGGGTATGGCGTGTCTCCCGGCGGCCCCCTGCCTCCCCGGCGTCCCTTGCCTCCCCGGCGTCCCCGGCGTCCTCTGCCTCGCCGGCCTGCGCGGCCGACGGCTGGGGCGGGGCGTGCGTCTCGGTGCCGTTGCGCAGCAGCCAGGCGCCGGAGCACAGGGCCAGGACGGTGAGCGCGGCTATGACGCCGTTGCCGACGCTGCTCCGACTGCGCACGCGAACCTCCTGAAGCTCTCCTCGGGCCGCCCGATCCCCCTCCGGGCCGCGAGGGGCGTCGGACCCGGAGGGGGAGGGGACATGCGGTACCGGCGGACGGACAGCGGAGGGTGTCCGTCAGATCCCGTCGCCTCTCGCCCGGCGATGCAGGAGCCAGGTACCGCCCGCGGCGGCGACGGCGAGAGCCGTCACGCCGGCCGCGGTCTGCACGGGATCGCGGCCGAAAGCGCCGCCGACCCCCGTCTTCACACTTCCTCTCGGATGCACCTGGTCGCGCGTGGACGTCAGCGTGACCACCAGGTCGCCCGCGACCCGCCGACCGCCGTCGGCGCAGGTCGCGACGATCTCGTACGTCCCCGGCTGCGCGCTCGGCGGCACCCGGAACTTTCCGACCGCGTCCTCCTCGTCCGAGCCCGGCGCCAGCGTGAAGGCACCGGCGCCCACCGCGCTGGCGTCGCCCGCCGCACCGCCGTCCCGGCACCCGGCCGTGTTCACCGTGACCTGCCCGCCCGGTACGACCGAGGACGGGAACACCTCCAGGGCACCGCCGTCGGCGCCGTACGCGGGCGTGACGACGGGGCCGAAGACACCGACGGCCAGCGCGGTCCCGGTCAGCAGACGGGCGGTACGTCGCATCGAGGCTCCTCCGAGCGCACGGACTCACGACCCGCGACACCCCCAAGTGCCGCCGCCTCGGTCGAGCCCCTGCTCTTCCGAGGTAAGGGGCAGTGGGGCGGGAGCGCTTGTCGAGAAAGCGCCGGGAATGGGGTGAACGGGTGTCGGAGGGAGGAGGACGGCTCGCCGAGATGCTGGTGTTTCAGCAGGTCATCACAGGTCGCCGCCGTGTCCGGGGAGGGTCGGGGAAGAGAACCCGTTGGGGGAGGGCCGGGGGTGTGAACGGGTGACCGTCGTCGGCGCCCGGGGTTCGCTCGCGCCCGCGCTACCGCGGACCGTACTCCGCCGGCACCTCAGTCACCGCCCGCCTCCCCACCGCCGCCGGCACCGGATTCGTCCCGTTCCCGCAGACGTCGCCGTAGTAGCGCTCCGCCGTCAGCCCGAAGCACAGCGCCCACCCGCGCCCCCGCCCCCCCACGTCGCCTCGTTGACGCCCGCCGCCGCGCGGAACGCCTCGCGGGTCCCGGCGTCGAAGACCGTCCAGGCCGCCATGGTGTCCGCCGCGGGGTCCCCGACCCCGAACGTACCGAAGCCGATGACCGCGCTGAGGCGGCCGTCGGAAGTCAGCAGGTTGCCCGGAAGGAGGTCACCGTGGAGCCAGACCGGCGCGTCGTCCCACTGGGGAAGCCGGAGGACGTCCTCCCAGACGGCCGTCGCCGCCCCCGCGTCCAGCGTGCCGACGGCAACAAGGTCCCGGATCGCGGTCCGTACGGCGGCGTCGTTCCGGCCGACCGGTCCGCCTCGGCAGGACGGCGGCCCGCCGACCGCGTCCATCGACCGCAGCGCCGCCAGAAAGCCCCCAACTAGCGGGCAATCGCACCGAGTTGGCCGAGCGGCGCGTCATAGGCGTTCTCGCCGTCCAGCCACTCGTACACGCCCCCACGGCAGCGGCTAACCCTCCCGGGCGCCCCTTGGTGAGCGGCGTCGGCACGGTGAGGGGGAGACGCGGGGCTGTGACGACTCGCGGCTCCGCCGCGAGGGCGCGACCGGCCACGGACCACCCGCACCCGGCCACGCACCCCCGCCCCCACGGCGCCGAACCGCCGTCAGCCCACGCCCACGGCGCCGAACCGCCGTCAGCCCACGCCCACCGCGCTCCAGGCCGCCCCCACCGCGCCGTACTCCGCACTCCCGGCCCCGTAGAGATCCTTCGCCGCGCTGAGCATCGAAGCCCGCGCCCCCGCATAGTTCGTGGAGGACGTCATGTAAACCGTCAGCGCCCGGTACCAGATCTTCCCCAGCTTGTCCCGCCCGATCCCCTGAACCGAGGAGCCGTCGCAGGTGGGCGAGTTGTAACCGACCCCGTTCACCGTCTTCGCGCCACTGCCCTCGGCCAGCAGATACGCGAAGTGATTCCCGATCCCCGACGAGTAGTGCACGTCGAGATCCTTCGCCGCCGCACTCCAGCAGTCGACCGAGTTACCGTCCTTCGACGGCTTGTCCATGTAACGCAGGGCACCGCGGGGGAACCCCGACCGCACGATCTTCTCGCCGATCAGATAGTCGCCCGGGTCGGACGGGTTGCCCGCGTGGAACTCCACCAGCGTGCCGAAGACATCGGACGTGGCCTCGTTCAGCCCGCCCGACTCGCCCGAGTACGTCAGCGCCGCCGTCTTCGACGTCACGCCGTGCGTCATCTCGTGCCCGGCCACGTCCAGCGACACCAGCGGACCGAGCTGGGTCCCGTCACCGTCGCCGTACGTCATGCAGAAGCAACTGTCGTCCCAGAAGGCGTTGTTGTAGTCGTTGCCGTAGTGCACCCGGTTGAACGAACCCTTGCCGTCCCCCGCGATGCCCTTACGCCCTTGGACGTCCTCGTAGTAGTCCCACGTCATGTCCGTGCCGTACTGCGCGTCCACCGCTGCCGTCGAGCGGTCGGTCGCCGCACCGGTGCCCCAGTGGTTGTCGGCGTCCGTGAAGACCGTCGACGGGGCGCGGTTGAGACAGATGGCGAGGACGCACAGGTCCGTCTTGTTCGCCGCGTCGCCGGTGTACGTGCCGCCGCGCGTCGCGTCCTTCAACTGGTACGTCGATCCGGCCGCCGTGGTGTCCAACGGCACCGTGCCCGAGTACAGCGACTTCCCGTCGCCCGAGACGTGCTCGATGCTGTCCCACGCGTCGATCCTCGCGCCGGTGCGGGCGTCGGTCAGCGTGGTGCGGGCGACCGGGTTGCCGGCCGAGTCCTGGGCGACGGCGTCGGTCCGCCAGGCCAGCTTCGGGGCGCCGTGCAGGGCGTCGACGACCAGCTCGGGCCTGGACGTCAGCTTCTTCAGCGTCTCGCCGACGTTCGCGGCCCGCAGCACGGTCGCCGCGAGGTCGGCCGCCTTCGGTGCCGAGATCCTGGGCGTCACGCTCGCCAGGGAGATCGCGCCCTCGGTGGCGCGGGAGGCGCCGCGGTAGGTGCCGTCCTTGGCGAGATGGACGACGAAGTCACCGCCCAGGACGGGCAGTTGGTGGTACGTGCGGTCGTAGCGGACGTGCTGTGTGCCGTCCGCGTCCACGATCACATCCCGCACGCTGGTGTCCTGAGCGGCCGTCAGCCCCAGGCTCCCCGCCCGGTCCCTGAGGACCGATGCCGCGTTCTCGAGCGCGGTGGCCCTCGTCGGACTGTCGTCCGCGCCGGCGGTGGGGGACAGGGCGGTGGCCAGCAGGGCGGCGACGGCGGCGGCGATGCCCGCCGTGGCGAGTCGGGAACCCCGGATGTGCGGCCGTATTCGGCTCATCGGTCTCCTTGAACTGGGCGGCGCAGAGGATGCCCAAGATTCAAGGGGGCGTGCACATGCCGTGACCAGGGTGAATACGTGGAGGTGTGTGAGGGGAGAGAATCGTTTCCGTGACCCTCTCTCCCCGACTCCCGTTCTTTGTCTACGGCACCCTGCGTCCCGGAGAGCCCAACCACGACCATCTCCTGCGCGGCCGCACCCTCACCGAGGAACCGGCACGACTCGTCGGGGCGGTGTTGTACGACGGCCCGGGCTACCCGTACGCCGTCGAGGAACGCGGCGACAGCGGCACCGTTCACGGCGAGCTCGTGACCGCCCGCCCCGAGGAGTACCCCGCGCTCCTGGCCGCCCTCGACCGCCTGGAGGAGTTCGCCCCGGGCGACCCGCACAACCTCTACGAACGCGTCGCCCGCGAGGTGGTCCGCGAGTCCGACGGAACGGCCGTACAGGCGTGGGTGTATGTCGCCGCCCCGTCCGTCGCCGCCCGCCTGCGCGCGCACGGCAAGCTCATCGAGGGCGGCGACTGGGCGGCGACCCGGCCGCCGGGCCGAGTCACGCGTCCGCCGGGCTGAGTCAAGCAGCCGTCAGGCTCAACAGGCCTCGCCCGGCTACGACTTCACCGCCTCCACCCGCACCGCGCAGGCCTTGAACTCGGGCATCCGTGACGTCGGGTCCAGCGCCGGGTTGGTCAGGGTGTTGGCGCGGCCCTCGCCCGGCCAGTGGAACGGCATGAAGACCGTGTCGGGGCGGATGCCGGTCGTGATGCGGGCGGGGGCCACCGCCCGGCCCCGGCGCGAGATCACGGCCACCGGGTCGCCCTCGGCCGCCCCGAGCCGCGCCGCGAGCCGGGGGTGCAGCTCCACGAACGGGCCCGGCGCGGCGGCGTTCAGCTCGTCGACGCGGCGGGTCTGGGCGCCGGACTGGTACTGCGCCACGACCCGGCCGGTCGTCAGGAGGACCGGGTACTCGTCGTCGGGTTCCTCGGCGATGGCCCGGTACGAGACGGGAACGAACCTCGCCCGTCCGTCCGGCGTGGCGAACCGGTCGAGGAAGAGGCGGGGCGTGCCGGGGTGGGCCGGACTGCCGGTCTCGGCGGCCGGCGAGGCGGCCGCACCGTCGCGGGAGCCCGCACCGTCCCCGGAGCCCTCCGCGTCCCCCGTGCCCGGCACCGCCGGACACGGCCAGAACACCCCGTTCTCCTCCGCCAGCCTTCCGTACGTGATCCCCGAGTAGTCCGCCGGCCCGCCCGCACTCGCCCGGCGCAGCTCCTCGAAGACCTCCTCGGCGTCGGTCGGGAAGCCCTTCTCCAGGCCCTGCTCGCCGCCCAGCCGCGCCGCGAGCTCGTGCATGACCTCCAGGTCGCTGCGGACGCCCTCCGGAGGAGTGATCGCGCGCCGCCGCAGCAGCACCCGGCCCTCCAGGTTGGTCGTCGTGCCCGTCTCCTCCGCCCACTGGGTGACCGGCAGGACGACGTCCGCGAGCGCCGCCGTCTCCGACAGCACCACGTCGCACACCGCGAGGAAATCAAGGGACTTGATGCGCTCCTCGATGTGCGCGGCACGCGGCGCCGACACCACCGGGTTGGAGCCCATCAGCAGCAGTGACTTGATGTCCGTGCCCAGCGCGTCCAGCAGCTCGTACGCACTGCGCCCAGGCCCGGGCAGGCTGTCCGGGTCGACGCCCCACACCTCGGCGACATGCCGCCGCGCCGCCGGGTCGTCCAGCTTGCGGTAGCCGGGCAACTGGTCGGCCTTCTGGCCGTGTTCACGTCCGCCCTGTCCGTTGCCCTGCCCGGTGAGGCAGCCGTAGCCGGACAGCGGCCGGCCCGCCCGTCCCGTCGCCAGGCACAGGTTGATCCACGCGCCCACCGTGTCCGTGCCCTTGGCCTGCTGCTCGGGCCCGCGCGCGGTCAGCACCATCGCGTGCTCCGGCTCGCAGAACAGCCGTACGGCTTCCCGGAGCTGCGGAACGGACACGCCCGTGATCCGTTCCACGTACTCCGGCCAGTGCGCCATCGCGGCGGCCCGCGCGTCCTCCCAGCCGGCCGTGCGCTCCCGGACGTACTCCTCGTCCACCCGCCCCTCGGCGACGACCAGGTGCAGCAGGCCGAGGGCCAGCGCCAGGTCCGTGCCCGGCCTCGGCATCAGGTGCAGGTCGGCCTGCTCGGCGGTCTTCGTGCGGCGCGGGTCGATGACGATGAGCGTGCCGCCGTTCTCGCGCAGCTCGGTGAAGTAGCGGAGCGACGGCGGCATCGTCTCCGCCAGGTTGGAGCCGACGAGGATCACGCAGCCCGTCTTCGGGATGTCCTCCAGCGGGAACGGCAGCCCCCGGTCGAGTCCGAACGCCTTCATCCCGGCCGCGGCCGCCGACGACATGCAGAAACGGCCGTTGTAGTCGATCTGCGAGGTGCCGAGCACGATCCTCGCGAACTTGCCCAGGCTGTACGCCTTCTCGTTGGTCAGGCCGCCCCCGCCGAAGACCCCGCACGCGTCCGGGCCATGTTCCGTACGCGTGCGTGCCAGGCCCTCGGCGATGCGGTCCAGCGCCTCGTCCCAGGTGGCGGGCACGAGCGTGCCGCCCGAACGCACCAGCGGCGAGTTCAGACGGACGCCCGACGCCAGCACCGCGGGCGCCGTACGGCCCTTGCCGCACAGAGCTCCCTTGTTCACCGGGAAGTCCGGGCGCTCGACCACCGCGACACCCCCGTCCTGCAGGGGCGTGAGGTTCATACCGCACTGCAGGGCGCAGTACGGGCAGTGCGTGGGCGTCGCGGAGTTCGGCATACCGTTCAGCGTGCTTCCGGCGTGTTACGTGCACGGCGGCTCCCTGTTACGCGGCCGGGACGGTGACCTCCCCGTCGCCGCCCGGCCGCCGTGAGGCCGCTGGACATGCGGGAGGGCGGGAGCGGGGCCGTGGCCCCACTCCCGCCCGATCAGGGACGGCCCTTGGTCAGAGGACCCCCTGGTCAGCACTCGTAGGCGCAGTACGGAACGTCGCCCGGCTCCAGACCGATCCTCGCGGTCGCGCCCGGACCGATCTGGATGCACGGCGGGTCGAAGCCGTCGACCTCGACGGTGGCGAAGATCGTGCATCCGCACTCGTTCCAGATGTCCGCATACCCGTGGCCGTTGCCGACGACGTGGGCGCAGCCCGGCTCCCTCGCCTGTTCGGCGCCGGCCGCGGAGGCGGTCCCGGCGGCGGTTCCCGCGGTGATCAGTATGGCTGCGGCGGCCGCTGCCAGTACGGACCGAAGACGCGTCCTCAGATGTCCTTTCCCCCAGGTCGCGGCGGTCGGCCGGATCCGCCGCCGCACACCCGTGAACGCCGGGAGTAGTCGTCCGATCATGGAACGCATCCGATGGTTTGTTCACGCGGTTGGCTGGCGTGCGCGCGACAGAACGCGCGCGCGAGGCATGCGCCGATGTCGTCGGGCGCCTCTACCGCTCCGCCGCCAACGCGTTCGCGACCCCGGCCTCCCTCGGCCCGAGGAACCGGGGATCCGGCTCGAAGACGGCGTCCAGGGCCGCCTTGCCGGCCGCGAAGATCTCCCGCGCACCGCCGTAGTACCAGGTGACATCGTGCTTGGCGTCGACCCCGACGCCGTACGACGTCACCCCCGTCTCCTGGCACAGCGCGACCGCGCGCCGGATGTGGAAGCCCTGGCTGATCAGTACCGCCTCGTCGACGCCGAAGATCTTCTTGGCGCGGACGCAGGAGTCCCAGGTGTCGAAGCCGGCGTAGTCACTCACGATCCGCGAGTCGGGCACACCGTGCCTGGTCAGATAGGCGCGCATGGCGTCGGGCTCGTCGTAGTCCTCGCGGCTGTTGTCGCCGGTGACGAGGACGACCTCGATCCGGTCGTCGCGGTACAGCTTCGCCGCCGCGTCGAGCCGGTGGGCGAGGTACGGGGACGGCTCGCCGGCCCACAGCCCGGCACCGAAGACGACGGCGACATCGGTGCGCGGCACGTCCGCCGTTGTCCGCAGCCGATCACCGGTGACGAGGTGCATCCAGGTGGCCGGAAGCAGCCCCAGCACGCACCCGAACATCACGGCCTGCACCAGCCGCCGCTGCCCGGTGCGGGTGTGCGGCAGACGTGGTCGAGGCAGCTTCGGTTGGCGCATCGGATGATCCCTCCCCGGTCGGCACACGGCCTGTACTCGACAGTCAGGGACGTCCTGTCGCCCTCTCCGGTTCACCGTACGCGGCGTGATCAGCTTCACTCCCGGCACGAAACCACAGGTCACGCCCCCTCACACCGTCCAGGTGCCCCATCGTGAACCCGGTGTAAGAACCCGTCATTCCCGCGAAACGGGAAGGCAACGTCCCGCCGCCACCATCGGTTCATGACGGCGTCGAACCCTCTTCACGACGAGTCCACGACCGCCCACCTCGACAGTACGGCGCACCTCATGAACCGGATCAGCAGCCAGCTCGCCAGCCAGCTCAGCCTCGTCTCGCTCGACGGCAGGCGGCACCCCGAGGCGCCCGCGCTCGTCGTGGTGGCACACGGCAGCCGCGACCCGCGCGCCCTGAGCACCGTCCGCGCGCTCCTCGACCAGGTCCGCGCCCTGCGCCCCGGCCTGCCGGTCCACCTCGGCCACATCGAGCTGAACGAGCCCCTGCTCCCCGACACCCTCGCCTCCCTCGGCGACCGGGAGGCGATCCTCGTCCCGCTCCTGCTGAGCCGCGGCTACCACATCAAGCGCGACATCCCCGAGATGGCCGCCGAGTCCCGGGTGCGCGCACGCGTGGCCGGCGCCCTCGGCCCGCACCCCCTGCTGGTGGAGGCCCTGTACGCCCGCCTGGTGGAGGCCGGCTGGCGCACTGGCATGGACGAGCCCACGCGCCGCGAGAGCGCGGTGATCCTGGCCGCCGCCGGCTCCCGAGACCCCGAGTCCAAACTCGACACCTCCCACACGGCCCACCTCCTGGCCAACCGCCTGGGTGTCCCGGTGGTACCGGCCTACGCGACGACGTCGGCCCCGACCGTCCCCGACGCCCTCCGAGCCCTGGCCGCCCGAGGCCGTACCAGGGTCGCCATCGCGTCGTACTTCACGGCCCCGGGCCGCTTCGCGACGGAGTCCGCGCAGACGGCTCCCTGGATGGCGTCGGCCCCCCTGGGCACGCACCCGGCGATGGCCCGCCTTCTCCTCCACCGCTACGACCAGACGCTGACGGCTCCGGCCACGACAGCACCGGAACTGGCGTCCGCTTAGAACGCCGGGAGGGACAGCCAACCCAGGGGCGCGGGGCTGTATCGATGTGCGGCTCCGCCGCGTGGGCGCGACCAGCCCCACCCAACCCGCACCCGCGACACAACAGAACCCGGCAGACGCAAAGGCGCACTCCGTTTGTCACTACCTGCCCGTACTGTCGAGTCATGCCGTACGACCTGCAGTCCACCGAA
Organism: Streptomyces sp. V4I8; assembly: GCF_041261225.1. Taxonomy (GTDB): domain Bacteria; phylum Actinomycetota; class Actinomycetes; order Streptomycetales; family Streptomycetaceae; genus Streptomyces. The sequence continues at coordinate 3,468,014 of NZ_JBGCCN010000001.1, read as the reverse complement.
CGCTGGGCCCCCGAACCGGACAAGCGCCCGGGGCGAACCGCCTTCCAACGCGACCGCGCCCGCGTACTGCACTCCGCCGCGCTCAGGAGGCTCGCCGGCAAAACCCAGGTGGTCACCCCAGGAACCCACAGCCACGCCTGGGACCCCAGCCCCCGCACCCGCCTCACCCACTCCCTGGAGTGCGCCCAGGTAGGCCGAGAGCTCGGCGCGGCCCTCGGCTGCGACCCCGACCTCGTAGAAGCCGCCTGCCTCTCCCACGACCTCGGCCACCCCCCCTTCGGCCACAACGGCGAAGTCGCACTGAACGAATTCGCCGAGGACTGCGGCGGCTTCGAGGGCAACGCCCAGTCCCTCAGACTCCTCACCCGCATCGAACCCAAACGGTTCACCCCGGAGGGCTCCGTCGGCCTCAACCTCACCCGCGCCACCCTCGACGCCGCCACCAAGTACCCCTGGCCACGCGGCGCCCACCCCACCGACCCGAACTCCCCGAAGTTCGGCGTCTACGAGGACGACCGCCCCGTCTTCGACTGGGTCCGCAAGGACGCCCCCGCCAGCCGCACCACCTTCGAGGCCCAGGTCATGGACTGGTCCGACGACGTGGCCTACTCCGTGCACGACGTCGAGGACGGCCTGCACGCCGGCCACATCGACCCCAACTGCCTGCACGCGGAACCCGAGCGCCGGACGGTCTTCGCCGTAGCCATCGGCCGCTACGTGCCCGCGGACACCGACCCGGCGGAACTGTCCGCCGCCCTCGACCGGCTCCAGGAGGAACCCTGGTGGCCGCACGGCTACGACGGTTCGGCCGTCGCCCAGGCCCGCCTCAAGGACGCCACCAGCCAGCTCATCGGCCGGTTCTGCCTGGCCGCCGAGAGCGCCACGCGCGCCGCGTACGGCGACGGGCGGCTCTCCCGCTACGACGCCGAACTCGTCGTACCGCACGAGACCCGCCTGGAGTGCGCGGTCCTCAAGGCCGTCGCCGACCGGTATGTCATGCAGCGCGCCGAGCAGGAGCGGCTCCGCGCCGACCAGCGGATCGTGGTCGCCGAACTGGCCGAGGCGCTCACCGCCCGCGCGCCCGAGGGGCTGGACCCGCAGTTCCGGGCGCTGTTCGACACGGCAGCCGACGACCGCGCCCGCAAGCGCGTGATCGTCGACCAGATCGCCTCCCTGACGGACGCGTCGGCACGCTCCCTGCACGAGCGGCTCACACACAGGGCGTAGACCCGCCGCGCGCACCCGCGCGCAGCCGCGCTCACCCACGCGCGACGGGTGAGGCCCAAGAGGCGAACGGGCACTCGAAAGTGACCCTGCGTGGCCTGATCGGGTCACCCCCTCTTCCCGCATCACGCTGCGTGCGGGACGCTCGTGTGGCGGCACCCTTACGAGGAGGCATCAAGTGGTCGACGCGGATCAGACATTCGTCATCGTCGGAGGAGGACTCGCAGGCGCGAAGGCGGCCGAGACCCTTCGCGCGGAGGGCTTCACCGGGCGGGTGATACTGATCTGCGACGAGCGCGACCACCCGTACGAACGACCGCCCCTGTCCAAGGGCTACCTCCTCGGCAAGGAGGAGCGCGACAGCGTCTTCGTGCACGAGCCCGCCTGGTACGCGCGCCACGACATCGAGCTGCACCTCGGCCAGACCGTCGACGCGATCGACCGTACGGCGAAGACGGTGCGGTTCGGCGAGGACGGCACCGTCGTCCACTACGACAAGCTCCTGCTGGCCACCGGCGCCGAGCCGCGCCGCCTGGACATCCCGGGCACGGACCTGGCCGGCGTCCACCATCTGCGCCGCCTCGCGCACGCCGAGCGCCTCAAGGGCGTCCTGACTTCACTCGGCCGGGACAACGGGCACATCGTGATCGCCGGCGCCGGCTGGATCGGCCTGGAGGTCGCGGCGGCGGCCCGGGAGTACGGCGCCGAGGTCACCGTCGTCGAGCACAACCCGACCCCGCTGTACGGCGTGCTGGGCCCCGAGCTGGGCGGTCTCTTCGCCGAGCTGCACCGCGAGCACGGGGTGCGGTTCCACTTCGGCCGGAAGCTGACGGAGATCGTCGGCCAGGACGGCATGGTGCTGGCCGCGCGCACCGACGACGGCGAGGAGCACCCCGCGCACGACGTCCTGGCGGCGATCGGCGCCGCTCCCCGCAGGGGGTTGGCGGAAGCGGCGGGACTCGAGATCGCCGACCGTGCGCACGGCGGCGGCGTGGTCGTGGACGAACAGCTGCGCACCTCGGACCCCGACATCTACGCGGCCGGCGACGTGGCGTCCTTCCCGCACGCCCTGTTCGACACCCGGGTCCGTGTGGAGCACTGGGCCAACGCGCTCAACGGCGGCCCGGCGGCGGCGCGGGCGATGCTCGGGCAGGACGTCACCTACGGCCGCGTCCCCTACTTCTTCTCCGACCAGTACGACCTGGGGATGGAGTACTCCGGCTGGGCGCCCCCGGGGTCGTGCGACGAGGTGGTGATCCGGGGCGACGCGGGCAAGCGGGAGTTCATCGCGTTCTGGGTGAAGGACGGTCGGGTGCTGGCGGGGATGAACGTGAACGTGTGGGACGTCACAGAGCCGATCCAGCGACTGATCCGCTCGAAGACACAGGTGAACACCGAGACCCTGGCGGACCCGCACATTCCGCTCGAAAGCCTCGCACCGTAGGTGTCAGTCCGCCCCCGTGCTGCATTTCCCGGGGGACGCTGTATCCCATGGCCGCTGCGCGCCGGGCCGGGCCCCCGGCCGGGGGCGGGCATCTCGCCCCAGGAGTGTCAGTTCTGCCCCGTAGAATCACCCTGTGGCAGGACGGATCAACGACGAGGACGTGAAGGCGGTACGGGACGCGGTCCCGATCGACGCCGTGGTGTCCGAGTACCTCCAGCTGCGTAACGCGGGCGGCGGGAACCTCAAGGGGCTGTGCCCCTTCCATGACGAGAAGTCGCCGTCCTTCCAGGTCAGCCCGAGCAAGGGGCTCTTCCACTGCTTCGGCTGCCAGGAGGGCGGCGACACCATCACGTTCGTGATGAAGGTCGACCACCTCTCCTTCTCCGAGGCGGTCGAGCGCCTCGCCGCCCAGGCCGGCATCACCCTGCGTTACGAGGAGGGCGGGTACAACCCGTCCCACCAGCGCGGCGAGCGCATCCGCCTGGTCGAGGCCCACAAGATCGCCGCCGAGTGGTACGCCGAGCAGCTGGCGACCAGCCCCGAGGCCGACACCGGCCGGATCTTCCTCGCCGAGCGCGGCTTCGACCAGGCCGCCGCCGTGCACTTCGGCGTCGGCTACAGCCCCCAGGGCTGGGACCACCTCACCCGCTTCCTCCGCGGCAAGGGCTTCACCGACAAGGAGCTCCTCCTGTCCGGGCTCGCGCAGGAGGGCCGCCGCGGCCCGATCGACCGCTTCCGGGGCCGCCTCATGTGGCCGATCCGGGACATCGGCGGGGAGGTCGTCGGCTTCGGTGCGCGCAAGCTCTACGACGCCGACAACGGCCCCAAGTACCTCAACACCCCCGACACGGCCATCTACAAGAAGTCCCAGGTCCTCTACGGCATCGACCTCGCCAAGAAGGACATCGCCAAGGCCAGCCGCGCGGTCGTCGTCGAGGGCTACACCGACGTCATGGCCTGCCACCTCGCCGGGGTCACCACCGCCATCGCGACCTGCGGCACGGCCTTCGGCGGCGACCACATCAAGATCCTCCGCCGCCTCCTCATGGACAACGGCTCGGCCCGCGTCATCTTCACCTTCGACGGCGACGCGGCGGGCCAGAAGGCGGCCCTGCGCGCCTTCGAGGACGACCAGAAGTTCGCGGCGGAGACGTACATCGCCATCGCGCCGGACGGCATGGACCCCTGCGAACTGCGCCTGGCGAAGGGCGACGACGCGGTCGCCGACCTGGCCGAACCGCGCACCCCGCTCTTCGAGTTCGCGCTCCGCCAGATCGTCGTCCGCTACGACCTCGACACCCCGGCGGGCCGCGCGGCGGCGCTGGACGAGGCGGCCCCGATCGTCGCCCGCATCAAGAACAGCGGCGCCCAGCACGAGGTGGCCGTCCAGCTCGCGGGCATGCTCGGCATCCTGGACACCCAGTTCGTGGTCAAGCGGGTGGCCCAGCTGGCGCGTTGGGCACGGGACCGCGGCGGCCGCGGCCCGGCACCGGCGTCCCGCGACGCGCGGCAGCCGTACGACGACGCCCCCGCGCCCCGCGCCTCCGGCCCGGCCCTGACCCTCCGCAACCCGGTCTACGCCACCGAACGCGAACTCCTCAAACTCGCCCTCCAGCGCCCCGAGTTGGTCTCCCCGGCGTTCGACGCGTACGGCGTCGACGAGTTCACCGCCGCGCCCTACGCCGCCGTACGCCAGGCGATCATGGACGCGGGCGGCGCGGAGTACGGCATCCAGGACTCGCCGGAGTACCTGGTCCGGGTCCGTGAGGCGGCCCCGGACGACCAGGTCCGCGCGATGGTCACGGAGCTGGCGGTCGAGGCGATCATGCGTAGGACGGTCGACGAGAACTACGCCGGAGAGCAGCTCGTCACCGTCCGCCGGCGCGCCGTGGAGCGCCGTGTCCGCGACGTCCAGAGCCAGCTGACCCGCCTGGGCGCGGGTGGCGACCCCGCCCAACTGGCCGCCGTGCAGAACGAACTGTGGGTGTTGCAGCAGTACGACCAGGCATTGCGGGGACAGGGCGCGGCGGCCCTCTGAGCAGGCGGTCACGGACCGGACGCAAAAAGTCACCGCACGCCCCTCGTGGCGGCGATGTGTCGTACTCCACACTGGGTTCCGGTGCCTGAGTCCTCGGAGCGCGGCCGATCCGTTCCCCACGGGTCCCACACCCCCGCGGTTCCGCTCATCGCGTACGGGACGGACAGCGGCGAGGCCGCCGACTCCGCCCTCGAAGCAGCGCTGCCGTACGCCTCGGCAGCGATCATCCTGGAGGTCGCCCCCGTGCAGACCCAGACCCTCATCCAGACCGACGCCAGTACCGACGGCACGGAGCCGGACGCGGAGACCGACGTTCTCGTCGCGGTCCCGCCGCAGAGCCGTGCCGCGCACCACCCCGAGGCGGAGCCGGAGGCCCCGCCCGAGCCGGCGGAACCGCCCGCCGGCGCCCTGGACGCCGTCGACACCGCCGAGCCGGTCGAGGCACCGGTGCCGGCCCGTGCCCGCGCCGACACCAGCGGCCCCTCCTCCGACCTGTTCCGCCAGTACCTGCGCGAGATCGGCCGCATCCCGCTGCTCACCGCGGCCGAGGAGGTCGAACTCGCCCGCCGCGTCGAGGCCGGCCTGTTCGCCGAGGAGAAGCTCAGCAGCACCCCCGACCTGGAGAGCCGGCTCGCCCTCGACCTGGACCGTCTGGTCGTGATGGGCCGCATGGCCAAGCGGCGCCTGATCGAGGCGAACCTGCGCCTGGTGGTCTCGGTCGCCAAGCGGTACGTCGGCCGCGGCCTGACCATGCTGGACCTGGTCCAGGAGGGGAACCTCGGTCTGATCCGGGCCGTCGAGAAGTTCGACTACGCCCGCGGCTACAAGTTCTCGACGTACGCCACCTGGTGGATCCGACAGGCCATGTCCCGCGCCCTCGCCGACCAGGCCCGCACCATCCGAGTGCCGGTCCATGTCGTGGAGTTGATCAACCGGGTCGTCCGCGTCCAGCGCCGCATGCTGCAGGAACGCGGCTACGAACCGACGCCGGAGGAGGTGGCCGCCCACCTCGACCTCCTGCCCGAGCGGGTCAGCGAGGTCCTGCGGCTGGCCCAGGAGCCGGTGTCGCTGCACGCCCCCGTGGGCGAGGAGGACGACGTGGCCCTCGGCGACCTCATCGAGGACGGCGACGCGACGTCCCCGGTCGAGTCGGCGGCGTTCCTGCTGCTCAGGGAGCACCTGGAGGCGGTCCTGTCGACTCTGGGGGAGCGTGAGCGGAAGGTCGTACAGCTGAGGTACGGCCTCGCGGACGGCCGCCCGCGCACGCTGGAGGAGATCGGACGCATCTTCGGCGTGACGCGGGAGCGAATCAGGCAGATCGAGTCGAAGACGCTGAACAAGCTGCGGGACCATGCATTCGCGGACCAGTTGAGGGGTTACCTGGACTAGGGATGGCCGCGGCGGTGGTTCGGCTGCGGGCCGGCGGGGGCTGGTCGCGCAGTTCCCCGCGCCCCTGAAGGGGCGTCAGCTGCACGTACTCAAGGGGCGCGGGGCTGTATCCATGTGCGGCTCCGCCGCGTGGGCGCGACCAGCCACAACGGACCCGCAGCGTCAGTCCACCTCCGCCACCGCCTGCGCGAACTGCGCCTTGTACAACCGCGCATACGCCCCGTCGGCCGCCAACAGCTCCCCGTGCGCCCCCTGTTCCACGATCGAGCCGTTCTCCATGACGAGGATCGTGTCCGCGTCCCGGATGGTCGACAGCCGGTGCGCGATGACGAACGACGTCCGCCCGTGCGCCAGCTTCGCCATCGCCTTCTGGATGAGCACCTCGGTCCGGGTGTCGACGGACGACGTCGCCTCGTCCAGCACCAGGATCACCGGATCGGACAGGAACGCCCGCGCGATGGTGATCAGCTGCTTCTCACCCGCGCTGACCCCCGACCCCTCGTCGTCGATCACCGTGTCGTACCCGTCGGGCAGCGTACGGATGAAGCGGTCGGCGTGGGCGGCCCGCGCGGCCTCCTCGATCTCGCCCCGGGTCACGCCCACCCGTCGCCCACCACCACCCTTGCCGGAGGCGCTTCGCGCCGCCCCTTCGATTCCGGCCCCGTACGCGATGTTCTCCGCGATCGTGCCGCCGAACAGCCACGTGTCCTGCAGCACCATCCCGATCCCGGCCCGCAGCTCGTCCCGGGACATCCGCGCGATGTCGACCCCGTCGAGGGTGATGCGCCCGGACGAGACGTCGTAGAACCGCATCAGCAGGTTCACGAGCGTCGTCTTGCCGGCGCCCGTCGGACCGACGATCGCGACCGTGTGCCCGGGCTCCACCGTCAGCGACAGGTCCTCGATCAGCGGCTTCTCGGGGTCATACCGGAAGGACACCCCTTCCAGCGCCACCCGCCCCCGCAGCTCCTCCGGCCGCACCCCCGGCACGGGATCCGCCTCCTGTTCCTCCGCGTCCAGGAGCTCGAAGATCCGCTCCGCCGACGCGACACCCGACTGCACGAGGTTCGCCATCGACGCGACCTGCGTCAGCGGCATCGAGAACTGCCGCGAGTACTGGATGAAGGCCTGCACGTCCCCGATGGACAGCGAGCCCGACGCGACCCGCAGACCGCCGACCACCGCCACCAGCACGTAGTTGATGTTCGACACGAACAGCATCAGCGGCTGCATCACACCGCTGTTGAACTGCGCGTTGAAGCCCGCCTCGTACAGCGCCTCGTTCTGCTCGGCGAACTGCTGCGCCGACTCCTGCTGCCGCCCGAACACCTTCACCAGTGTGTGCCCGGTGTACATCTCCTCGACGTGCGCGTTCAGCTTGCCGGTCGACCGCCACTGCGCCACGAAGTGCGGCTGCGACCGCTTGCCGACCCGCGTGGCGACGAAGAACGACAGCGGCACGGTCACCAGCGCGACCAGCGCCAGCAGCCAGGACACCCAGAACATCATCGCCAGGACACCGATGATGGTGAGCACCGAGTTGATGAGCTGCCCCATCGACTGCTGGAGCGTCTGCCCGATGTTGTCGATGTCGTTCGTCGCACGGGACAGCACCTCACCGCGCTGACGCTTGTCGAAGTACGACAGCGGCAGCCGCGACAGCTTCGCCTGGACGTCCTCGCGCATCCGGTACATGGTCCGGTTCACGGACCGGTTCACCAGCCGCGTCGCCACCGCCATCAGCAGACCGGCGACGAGGAACACGACGAGCGCGAACAGCAGTACGTTCCCGACCGCGCCGAAGTCGATGCCCTCGCCCGGCGTGAAGTCGGTGCTGCGCAGCATGTCGGCGATCTGGTCGTCGCCCCGCTCCCGCATCGCCGCGAGGACCTGCTCCTTGGTCATCCCGGGCTCGAACTGCCGCCCCACGATGCCCGAGAAGACCAGGTCGGTCGCCTCACCGAGGATCTTCGGCCCGGCGACCGACAGGCCCACGCTGACGACCACGCAGAGCAGCAGCGCGTAGATGGTGAGCCGCTCGGGCTTGAACTGGGCGACCAGCCGCCGCCCCGACACCTTGAAGTCCAGCGAGTGCTGGTCGGGGCCGCCGCCGGCCATCATCCGCCCCATCGGCCCGGCCATCAGGCAGCCTCCGCTTCCGTCAGCTGGGAGAGAACGATCTCCCGGTACGTCTCGTTGTCCGCCATCAGCTCGTGGTGCCGGCCCGTGCCGACCACCCGCCCCTCGTCGAGCACGACGATCCGGTCCGCGTCCCGGATGGTCGCCACCCGCTGGGCGACGATGACGACGGTCGCCTCGGCGGTCTCGCGCGCGAGCGCCGCCCGCAGCGCGGCGTCGGTCGCGTAGTCGAGGGCGGAGAAGGAGTCGTCGAAGAGGTAGATCTCCGGGCGCTGCACAAGGGTGCGGGCGATCGCGAGCCGCTGCCGCTGACCGCCGGACACATTCGTGCCGCCCTGTGCGATGGGGGAGTCGAGCCCGTTCTCCAGCCGCTCCACGAACCCCCTGGCCTGCGCCACCTCCAGCGCGTGCCACAGCTCCTCGTCCGTCGCGTCGGGGTTGCCGTAGCGAAGGTTGGTCGCCACCGTCCCGGCGAACAGGTACGGCTTCTGCGGTACGAGGCTCACGGTCTTCGCCAGCAGCCGGGGATCGATGGCCGCCACGTCCTCCCCGTCCACGAGGACCTGCCCGTCGGTCGCGTCGAACAGCCGGGGGACGAGCCCCAGCAGGGTCGACTTGCCGCTGCCCGTCGAGCCGATCACGGCCGTCGTCTCACCCGGCAGCGCGACCAGGTCGATCGCCTTCAGCACCGGCTCCTCGGCACCCGGGTAGCGGAACCCGGCGCCCCGGATCTCCAGATGACCGTGCCGGCGCAGCTCCCGCACGGGCGAGGTCGGCGGCACCACGCTCGACGACGTGCCCAGCACCTCCTGGACGCGCTCGGCGCACACCTCCGCGCGCGGCACCATCATGAACATGAAGGTGGCCATCATCACGGACATCACGATCTGCATGAGATAGGCGAGGAACGCCGTCAGGTCACCGATCTGCATGCCGCCGCTGTCGATGCGATGGGCCCCGAACCAGACCACCGCGATCGACGACAGGTTCACCACCGTCATGACGATCGGGAACATCAGCGCGAGCAGATTGCCGGTGCCCATCGCCATCTCGGTGAGCTCGGTGTTGGACTTCCGGAAGCGCTGCTGCTCGTACTCGTCGCGTACGAAGGCACGGATCACCCGGTTGCCGGTGATCTGCTCGCGCAGCACCCGGTTCACCGTGTCGAGCCGCTCCTGCATGGTCCGGAACAGCGGCCGCAGCCGCCGTACGATCAAGGTCACGCTGATGCCGAGGACGGGCACCACGGCGACCAGCACCGCCGACAGCGGCACGTCCAGGCCGAGGGCGAGCACGATGCCGCCCACGCACATGATCGGCGCCGACACCATCAGCGTGAACGTCATCAACGCCAGCATCTGCACCTGCTGGACGTCGTTGGTCGTACGGGTGATCAGCGAGGGCGCGCCGAAGTGGCCGACCTCGCGCGCCGAGAACGACTGCACCCGGTCGAAGACGGCGGCCCGCACGTCGCGCCCGAGTGCGGACGCGGTCCGGGCGCCGTAGTACACGGCACCGATGTTGCACACGACCTGCGCCAGCGAGATGCCGATCATCAGGGCGCCGTAGGAAAGGATGTAGCCGGTGTCGCCGTTGACGACGCCCTGGTCGATGATGTCCGCGTTCAGCGTGGGCAGGTAGAGCGTGGCGCAGGTCTGCAGGAACTGCAGCAGCACCAGCCACGCGAGGGGTTTTCGGTAGGGCCTGAGGTAGGTCCGCAGAAGTCGTATGAGCACGCTGCTTCTCTCGGAGTGGGCGGATCGGCGAGGGGGGCCATTGGTTGCCCCTGGCCCCTATCGTCGAACACTCCACCCGCGTTACCTCAACCGATTAAGCCGTCAGCGCGACTCCGTACGGCCTTACGGGTACGACTCCTACCGGTCTCTTACGTTCCGCTCCGCCCTCCCCTACGACCGGAACGCCCCGGGATGCGTCTGGTCCCGCACCGACACGAACTGCTGCCGCACCGCCTGGCCCACCGCCAGTTCCTCACCGGGCTCCAGGACCTGCGCGGCCGCGCCCTGCCAGACCGGCGGAGTGCGCGGATCGAGCGTGCCCTGCGACACGCCGAGCGCCCAGGCGGCCTGCCGGGCGGCACCGATCGCCGCGTAGTCCGCAGGCTGCGGTACGACGACCTGTGCCCCGAACAGCGACGGCGCGGCCGCCTGCACCGCGGGCAGCTCGGCCGCCGCGCCCAGCAGGAAGACCCGCCGCACCTCGACGCCCCGGCCGCGCAGCACGTCCAGCGCGTCCGCGAGCCCGCACAGCATGCCCTCGAACGCGGCCCGCGCCAGATGCTCCGGCTTCATCGACTCCCGCCGCAGCCCCGCCAGCGTGCCCGCGGTGTGCGGCAGACTCGGCGTCCGCTCACCCTCCAGATACGGCAGCAGCACCAGCCCGTGCGCCCCCGGCGTCGACTTCATCGCCAGGTCGGACAGCCCCTCCAGATCGGGCACGCCGAGCAGTTCGGCGGCGCCGCGCAGGGTGCGTACGGCGTTGAGGGTGGTCACCACCGGGAGGTGCATGCCGGTCGCGTCGGCCAGGGAGGTGATCATCCCGGAGCTGTCGACGAGCGCCTCGGGGTGCACGGCCATCACGGACCCGGAGGCGCCGAGCGACACGACCGCGTCGCCCAGCCCGATGCCGAGCCCGAACGCGGCGGCCATGGTCTCCCCGGTCCCCGCCGAGATCAGCAGCCCCTCCGGCGTCGTACCGGCCGCCTCGGCCGGCCCGATCACCTCGGGCAGCATCGCCTGATGGCCGAGCGCCAGCTCGACGAGATCGCTGCGGTAGACGCCGGTGGCCGCGGACCAGTAACCCGTCCCGGAGGCACCGCCCCGGTCTGTGGTCCTTCTCACGGGCCGGCCGAGGAGCTGCCACACCAGCCAATCGTGCGCCTGCATGAGGACGGCGGCCCGTACGGCGTTCTCCGGCTCGGTCTTGGCGAGCCAGCGCAGCTTCGTCACCGGCTGCGCGGCCTGCGGCACACACCCCACGGCCTGCGCCCACGCCTCCCGGCCGCCCAGCGCGTCGACCAGATCGGCCGCCGCGACCTGCGCCCGCTTGTCGCCGCCGACCATCGCCGGGCGCACGGTGTTGCCCTGCGCGTCGAGCGGGACCACCGCGTTCTGCTGCGCCGACACGCCGATGGCCTGCACACCTTCGAGAAGCCCGCCGCCGGCCGCCTCCCCGAGGGACAGCAGCCAGGCCTGCGGATCGACGTCGGAGGGGCGGGAGCCGCCGCCGTCCGGCGAGTCCACCGGATGCGGGGCGTACCCCTGCCTGAGCACGGCCCCAGAGTCCGTGTCGCATACGACGATGCGCGTGAAATCGGGCGAACTGTCCAGCCCGGCGACTATCCCCATGGCCCAAATTGTGCCGTAGTGCTGCGCTGGCTCGGGCCGTGGGCGTCGTGGGGGTTCGGGGCGGCTTTCGGGTGCGGGCCCGTTGTGGCTGGTCGCGCAGTTCCCCGCGCCCCTGGAGGGCGTGGCAGCGCCCGGCGCCCAAGAGGTGCCGATTCGTCCAGCAGCCGGAAGGTGCTGCTAGGTGTTGCTGGTGCCCCAGTCATCTTCTGCGCCTCCGTTGTGGGCGCTGCGCTCCCGTAGGGAGCGGACTCGCTGGGTCACCGAGTCCGGGACGTGGTCGCCCACCTTCTCGCTGACCGTGTGGTAGGCCACGCCCGCGAAGTGGCGGCCCTGTTGTGCCGCCGACTCCGCGGTGTTGCGGACGGCGGGGTTCTGCGCGACCTGGCGCGCGGACTTCTTCAGCTGTTCGTAGCGCTCGCGTCCGGCGCGTGTGCCGAGGACGTAACCGACGGCGAGTCCGATGACGAACGTGAGCCGGTAGCGCATGGCGGCCACCCTTCCCTTGCGTAGGTCCCTGGTGCGGCGTCGGTGCCGGGGGGAACCGATTGGCGGAGCACCCCCCTGCTTGCGCTAATGTATGTGTCGCAGCGAGCGCACGCCCCCTGGCGACTACCCAGGTAGATGCGTTCGATGCAACGAGGCATTCCTCCGTAGCTCAATTGGCAGAGCAGCCGGCTGTTAACCGGCAGGTTACTGGTTCGAGTCCAGTCGGGGGAGCTCGGTCCTCCGTAGCTCAATTGGCAGAGCAGCCGGCTGTTAACCGGCAGGTTACTGGTTCGAGTCCAGTCGGGGGAGCATGTTGAACGAGGACCCCCGTGGGGGTCCTTTTTCATGTCTGATCACCAGTGGTGGGAACCGTGCAGGTCGTGGGGGAGTCCTTCAGGGCATGCGAAGTCGACCATGCGAAGCAGGAGATCGTATGAGCGGCTATGCTGCGGCAGACGGCGCGCACACATGTACGCGACACGCCGCTATGGGGCGGTAGCTCAGCCGGTTAGAGCAGCGGACTCATAATCCGTCGGCCGTGGGTTCGAGTCCCACCCGCCCCACCAAGCGCAGGTCAGAGAAACGTTCTGCCCTGCACAAACGTTTCTCCGGGTGGCCGGATTCGGGACTCTGGGGCGACGGATTCCACTCCGTTGGCCGTTACTGCGGTGAGTCCTGGGGGCTGGGGTTGCCTCTGTGCTGTGACCTGCGGTGATGTTGTGACCGGCGGTTCGCCTCGGCGCGCAGGCTGGCCTTGAGGGCCGAGCTCGCCTCGACGGTGCGGATCTCGAACCGCAGCGTGTGTGTTCTCGCGTGCTGGGCTGCTGCAGTTCTGGGGTGGCGTCGCCTCAGCGTCATGCGCGCTTCGGGACCGGTGCAGGTTCTTCGGGTCGTGTCAGTAGTGGTATCGAGCCTGGACGATGATCAGCTCATCGTCGGTCGGCTTGTACACGAGTCGGTGCGTGTCGTCGATTCTCCGGGACCAGTAGCCCGACAGGTCACCCTTCAGGGGCTCCGGCTTGCCGATGCCCTTGAAGGGATCGCGCATGGTGTCGTCGATCAGCTTGTTGATGCGCTTGACCATCTTGCGGTCGTTCTCGGCCCAGTAGGTGTAATCCTCCCAGGCGTAGGTCGTGAACGAGATCTTCACGCACGCTCCGCATCGGGGTCGATCAGCTCGCGATGCCGGGCTTTGCCGGTCTCCGCCTCGGCGATGGAGTCGAGCAGGCGACGGGCGTTCTTGGGGGAGCGCAGGAGGTGCACTGTCTCGGTCCACGAACTGAAGTCCTCTTCGGACATGAGGACGGCGTTCCCCTTGCGGGAAGTGATGTGAACCGGAGCGTGGTCCTCGTTGACCTGCTCGATCAGCGGGAACAGGTTCTGGCGCGCCTCGCTGGCGGTGATGGACATGCGTGCCGCCTCCCTTCTTGACTTGTACAAGATATAGTACGAGTCTTGGTCGTGTCCACAAGGCCCCTGTCGAGCCCGACGCGCGTCAGCTCGGGATGGGGCACCGAGAGCATCGCTTGCGGCCCCTAGGGGATGGCTGAGATCTTCGGGACTCCCCGACCCGCCTTCCGCGGTTGAATACCGGTGTGGCACCGAGAGTGGTGGGGTTCGGCGAGGACGATGTGAGGGCGCTGGCAGGGACTCGGTCCTTCGAGCGAGGGCTGGGGTACCTGGACGCGGTGAGCGGGCTGGAGGTGGGGGAGGGCTCGGTCACCGCCGTGGTGCACGGTACGGATGTCTACGAGGTGGAGCTCACCCTCGGCGGCGACGAGGGGGTCTCGGGGTGGTGCGACTGCCCGTACGGGCAGGAGGGCAACTTCTGCAAGCACTGTGTGGCGGTCGGGCTTACCGTGCTGCGGCGGGTGAAGACGATCCCCCAGCAGCGAGCCGCGGCACGGGCGCGGGCTTCCGGCTTGGAGGCGTGGCTTTCGGCGCTGTCGCGTGACGAGCTCCTGGCGCTGGTGCGGGAGCAGATCGCCGAGGACCGTGCATTGCGCCGGCGTTTGGAGCTGCGGGCAGCCGCGGCTCGTTGCGACCTCGGTACGGTCCGGGACCGGATCGTCGCCCTGACCGATCCGCGGCCGTTCGCCCGGTACGGATACATCGAGTACGCGGATGCCTCCGGGTATGCGCGACAAGTCGCCGAGGCGGCGAGCGCGCTGCGTGCCCTGACTGCCGAGGGGCAGGCGGCGCAGGCGGTGGTTCTGGCCGAGGAGGCGATCCGGGGGCTGGGGGAGGCATACGGGGAGATCGACGACTCCGACGGTGTGGTCGGAGAGGCCGCCGCCGCGGTGGCCGAGGCCCATCTGGAGGCTTGCGGGGTCGCACGCCCCGATCCGGCTCGGCTGGCCGACTGGCTGGTCGGCGCGGTGCTCGACGGCAGCAACGACGTGACAGACCTGGATCCGCTGGACTACGCCGACGTGCTGGGGCCGAGCGGGCTGGCTCGCATACGGCAGCTGGCGACCGAGGCGCTCACATGCAGGCCGTCCGGCTGGGCGGAGAGGTATCTGATGGAGCGTCTGATCAAGGCAGAGGGTGACGTCGACGCGTTGGTCGCTCTGCATGCGCAGGACCTCGGCCCGACCGGTGCGACCCATCTTCTCATCGCCGAGGAGCTGGAATCGGCGGGACGTGCGGACGAGGCGCTTGCCTGGGCGGAGCGCGGACTGCGGGCGTGCGCCGCCGAGACGTACATCGACGGCCGTCTGGTCGACTACGTGTGCGCGCGGTACGCGCAGACGGGGCGGGCGGCCGACGCGGTCGCGGTGCGCCGGGACCGGTTCCGTCTCGAGCGGTCCCTGGCCGCCTACCGGCAGTTGCGCTCCGTCGCCGGGGCGGCGGACTGCTGGGAGGCCGAGCGCGCGGCGGCGCTGGCTACCTTGGCGGAGGACGCCCGTCGTGAGCGCGGCGGCCGGTACGGCGGGCCCGTGCTGATCGACGCGTTGCTCGACGACGGCGACCTGGACGCCGCCTGGCGGGAGGCCGCCGGCCGCGCCGACGACCGGCAGTGGGCGGAGCTCGCCGATCAGTCGCGCGAGACGCGCCCGGCCGAGGCGCTCGGCGTGTACCTGCGGCTGATCGAGCGGTCGAAGGAGCCGACGGGTGACCGCGCCTACGAGCACCTGGCGCGGCTGCTCCAGGCTGCCCGTGACTGCCATCGCGCGCTGGGGACCGAGGACGCGTTCTCCCTCTTTCTCACCGACCTGCGGAGGGAACTGAAACGCAGGCGGAAGCTGATGAGCATCCTTGACCGGCACGGGCTGTGAAAGGGCTCCGGCAACCGGAGCCGCGCCGGGAGGCGGTTACGCCCAAGTACTGTCCGCCCGACCATGGGACCGTCTGACGGTCGAGTCGTTGTGTCGAGTATGGGGCGGGGTGACTTGACGATGCCGAGTGGGACATGGGAGACCCGTACGAACGCGTCGATAACCAGCCCGCGGTCGGGAACGAGCTCCAGGACGTCGTAGAGGCCGCCGGCGCCTCCCCCACCGCCTGCTGTGTCGCCACAGTCATCGCGACCAACGCCTCGCCGTCTGTTTTCGTCCGGTCCCGCCCGACCCGTTTCTCGGCCGCCTGCGCGGCGGGGCGCCGCCGTAGCGAATGGCGTTGGTGACCAGCTCGCTGACGATCAGCTCTGTGGTGAACACCAGATGTTCCAACCCCCAGGAGGTCAGCTGATCGGCGACTCGATGGCGTACGCCTGCGACGATGCTGGGGTCGGCGGCCAACTCCCAGGTGGCAGTGGCATCTTCCGGAAGTTGACGCACCTGGGTCACCAACAGCGCCAGGTCGTCGTCCGGGGGCTCCTGCAGAAGTTTTTCCAGAATGCGGCCACCGATTTCCGTGACGGGCCGGCCGCCTTCAGCGCCATCACCCGTGCCCTCCCGCACCAGGGCCAGTCCACGTCTGGTGTGGAAAGGATCTCGCGCCAGTGCGCCGGTGTAGAAGGACAGCACGTCACCAGGGCTCAGTTGCAGTTCGGTGGCTTCGAAGGGTTCCGCGCCTTCGCCCAGGGGCAGCCCTGGACGAAAGGGCACTGTGTCGGCTTCGGCGCCGCCCCGCGGGGCCAGCACCGGCCCGGGATGTCCCGCGCTGGCGAGTACGCAGTGGCAGGTGATCGGGTCGTACACGGCGTACAGGCACGACGCGCCGTGCACGCTGCCGGCCGGGACGACGTCTCGATGCTCCTCGTTCTCAGCGAACCGAACCACCAGGTCGTTCAAGTGGGACAGCAACTCGTCGGGACTGAGATCCAGGTCCGTCAAGGTCTGCACCGCCGCCCGCAGCCGCCCCATCGCCGCAGTGGCGTTCATCCCTTGCCCGCCCGCATTGCCCACGACAAAGCACACCCGGCTCGAGGACAGCGCGATGACGTCGTACCAGCTGCCGCCGATACCCGTCACCGCGCGCGGGCAGGTGAGCACCGAACGTCTTCGCGGCCTCGACCTCCACCACCGGCCGTGGCAACAGACCTTGCTGCAGCGCCTCCGCGGTGCGGCGTTCAAAGGTGTAGCGCCGAGCGTTGTCAAGGCTCAGCGAGGCCCGGGCGCCGATCTCATCCGCCAGAGTCACATCTGCCTGATCAAAAGGGGCCCGCCCCCCCGGTGCGCCAGAGCCCCACCGCCCCCAACACCCCTCCCCGGACCATGAGCGGCAGCACCATCAGCGACGTGTCATCCGGGGGCAGCATGAGCGCGGCTCTTTCCACATCGTCCTTCAGCGCCGCCCGGGCCAGGTGCAGATCCGGAAGAACACCAGGCGTGCCCTTGCGCACGTGCTCGGCTTCTTCGCGGCCGATCCGGAAGGTCGCCCCGACCGCGTGACTCTCTCGGGGCCAGTGTCCACCGGCCGCCGCTACAGCGATCCGTTGCATGGGCGTGCCGGGAGGGAAAGACACCGGTTCTTCGCCGAGCAATACGCTCTCCGTCAGGTCCACCGCCCCCAAGTCGGCGAAGGCCGGTATGAGGACGTCCAGCAACTGCTCGGCGTTGCGGGTGATGTCCAAGGAGCCGCCGATGCGGGTCGCCGCGTCATGAAGCAGCTCCAGCCGCTCGAGTGCTCGTGGATCTGTCGCCAGTACCTGCTTCGCGGTGGGCACCGGACGTCGTACTGTTTGCGGCCCGGAGTGCGGGGACTCAGCCTAATGGGGCTTATCGGGTCGTAGGTGAGACTCGATGAGTGGCCGTCAGCAGGTGAGCACTATCTCAGCCGGAGTCGTTGAGCTCTGTTGTCAGACCGTGCCCCTGCTGGTTGGCCGGGAGGCCGGACTGCTGATGGGATGGCGTGCCCGCCGGGCAAGACAGGCGTGAGCACTGGATCCATTAGGGCGCGAGCTGTGTCTTCCGCAGGCCACATGTTGATGGACGTCGAGAGGCTGGAGAAGCGGGTGCTGTTCGTCGGCGATGACTGGGCCGAAGATCACCATGACATCGAAATCCAGGACGGAACGGGTCACAGGCTCGCCACCGCCCGGCTGCCGGAGGGCGTCGAGGGGATCGCGAAGCTGCACGCCCTCATCGCCCGGCACGGCGGCGAGGACCTGGAACCCGGACAGGTGGCAGTCGGCATCGAGACCGACCGCGGCCCGTGGGCCCAGGCGCTGATCGCCGCCGGCTACCTGGTCTACGCGGTCAACCCGAAGCAGGCCGCCCGGTTCAAGGAGCGGTATACCACCTCCGGGGCCAAAAGCGACAAGGGCGACGCCCACGCGCTGGCGGACATGGTCCGCATCGACCGCGACCAGCTGCGGCCGATCGCCGGGGACAGCGACCAGGCCCAGGCCGTCCGCGTGGTCGCCCGCGCCCACCAGACGCTGATCTGGGAGCGCACCCGCACCTTCCAGCGGTTGCGGAGCACCCTGCGCGAGTACTTCCCGGGCGCGCTGACTGCCTACGCCGGTCTGGAGCTGACCAGCACCGACGCGATGGAACTGCTGATCAAGGCCCCCACGCCCGAGACGGCGGCGAGGCTGACGAAACCGCAGATCACCGCGGTCCTGGCCCGGCACCGTCGCCGCAACCGGGACCAGAAGGCCGCCGCGATCCAGGCCGCATTACGGGAGCCGCAGCTCACCGTCGCCGCGCCAGTGGCCGCCGCCTACGGTGCGGCAGCCACCGCGCACGCGAAACTGCTGATCGCCCTGAATGAGCAGATACAAGCACTCGAAGCCGAGGTGAGCGCGCATTTTCTCGCGCACCCGGACGCTGAGATCTACCTGTCGATGCCCGGCATCGGCGAGATCATCGGCGCCCGGGTGCTGGCCGAGTTCGGCGACGACCCTGCCCGCTACACCTCCGCCAAGGCCCGCAAGAACTACGCCGGCACCAGCCCGATCACCCGCGCCTCCGGCAAGGTCCGCTCCGTCCAGGCCCGCTACGTCCGCAACAACCGCCTCGCCGACGCGCTGCAGCGCCAAGCCTTCTGTTCCCTGCAGAGTTCACCCGGCGCCCGCCACTACTACGACAAACAGCGAGACCGCCACCTCGACTACAACCCCGCCCTGCGCCAGCTCGGCAACCGGCTCGTCGGCATCCTCCACGGATGCCTCAAGACCAGAACCCTCTACGACGAAGCGATCGCATGGTCACACCACGCGGACCATGCCGCAGCTTGACACCGCTACGGCATGGGATGTCTGACAGCTCGTCGGTGTACCGGGCGAGGGCGTCCTCGGCCGTGGGGACGGGGCCGAACAGCTGCTCCTGGCGGCGGGGGTCGGCGACGTAGCGGCCGGTCTCGAACCAGTGGAACATCGCGGCCATGTCCTTGATCAGGGGCATGAAGCGGCCGGCGACGGCTCCTGCGGCGCGGGCGACAGCGGACGGGACGGCCCACACCTTGATCTTCTTTCCGGCCCGGCTGCCCATCACGTCGGCCACCTCCCGCATGCTGACCGGACGGTCCCAACCGATGTCGATCCGCTCACCGGCCTCGGCCTCGGCGTCGACCGCGGCTGCCAGATACGCCGCGAGATCGGAGGTGTGGACGAAGGTCAGCGGGACGGTGGCCTTGCCGATCCACACCATGCGGCCCTTGTCGACCGGGTCGCCCGCCATGCTCGCGACCTGGTCGAGGAACGCCCCCGGGCGCAGGGCGACGAACGGGACGCCGAGCTGTTCGAGCTTGTCCTCGGCGAGCTTCTTGTGCCAGAAGTGCGGGACTTGGGGCGTCTGGTCGCTGGTGAGGATGCTGGTCAGGACGAACCGCCGGATGCCGGTGCGGTGGGCGGCCTCGGCGAGGTTGGCGTTGCCGACGGTGTCGATGTCGTGCGCGTTCTTGCCGCCGCGGGTGTAGCCGGCAGCGGTGGTGATGACGGCATCGGCGCCGTCCATGGCGGCGACGAGCGAGTCGAGGTCGAGCATGTCGCCGCGGGCGATCTCGACACCCCGCCTTTCGAGCCTGCTCGCGTCGGTGGTCGGCCGGACCAGAGCGCGGACGTTCTTACCGCGCCCCAGCAGTTCGTCGACGACCTTGCCCCCGAGGGAACCGGTCGCGCCGACGACGAGGACGGGGAGTGTGGTGGTCATGGGAGTCTCACTTTCCATCAGGTCAGTAGTGGGGGGATTAGGTGACCGAGGCAGTGGTGGCCGCGGACGCGGGCGCCGTCGGCCCGGGCCGCCCAGGGGCTGGCCTGTGGTGGGCGGATCCGCGGTGCGGGCCACCGCCGGCCTGCAGGAGCTTGCCGAGGTCCAAGGCGACCCGGACGCGGGTGATGCGCCCGTCCTCGATGCGCGGCCGGCCGGCGACAGGATGGGCTCGCCGTCCCTGCGGGGGTGTTGCCCTGCCCCGGATGAGTTCCGTCCTGCCTCCACCGGGACAGCTCGCGCTTGCCCCGGACGTTGAGGCCCCGCTCAGCCCCGTTCTCCCTGACATCCGGGGGTGAGCGGGGGTACCGCCACATCCGCCGGCTCGGCTCACCGGGCTTCTTCCGACAGTTGGGGAGGCCGGCTCCGTTCAGCACGGGTCTTCATGAGCCGAGTGCGCTGCAGCACTGTCCACTTCGCAGGAACGCCGGAAACGAAGCGCACTCCAGGCCGGAACCGGGGTGCGGGCCCAGAGGAATTACTCGGAATCTTCCCGTGGAACAGCGCGGCCGTTGATCGCGTCGGCGATGGCGTAGGCGGTGCGGACGAAGGACTCTGCCTGCTGCGCCGACAGGTTCACCGCGGAGGTCTCCTCCAGGGCCCGCCACATGGCTGCCAGGGGCTCGCGCATGGCACGGCCCTTGTCGGTGAGGTGGACGACCATGACGCGCCGGTCGTGTGCGGCCGGCTCCCGCACGAGCAGGCCGGCGTCCTGCATGCGGCGTAGGGACTTGGAGACGGTGGAGTGGTCCAGGCCGACGCTTTCGAGCAGCTCGGACTGGGTCTGGCCGTCCCGGTCGAGGAGTTGCATGAGCAGCAGTTCCTGTCCGGGATGCAGGTCCATATCGCGGAGCATGGCGGCGGCGCGGGCGCGGTGAGCGCGGGCGAGCTGGAAGATCGCGTAACTCATCGGCCCCTCGCTGGCCGTAGAGGGGGTGCGGTGGGTGGAGGCGGGCATGATGCGGTTCCTCAGACGGTGTGGGTGGGGTAGTCGGTGTAGCCGGCCACTCCGCCGCCGTAGAAGGTCGCCGGGTCGGGGGTGTTCAGCGGCGCGTCAGAGCGTAGCCGCTCGACCAGGTCCGGGTTGGCCAGCGCGAGGGCGCCGACGGAGACGAGGTCGGCGGTGCCGTTGTCGACGTCCTTGGCGCGGGTGGGCAGGTCGGTGCCGGCCCGGTTGAGGATCAGCGTGGTCGGCCACAGCGCGCGCAGGGTGCCCAGCAGCTCCTCGTCGCCCGCGTGCATCACGTGGAGGTAGGCGAGGCCGAGCGGGCTCAGGGCGCGCAGGAGCGCCGGATACAGCTCGGCGGTGTCGGACTCGGCGATGTCGTTGTAGGGGTTGCCGGGGGAGATGCGCAGGCCGGTGCGGTCGGCGCCGATCTCGTCGGCCACGGCAGCGGCGACCTCGACGGCGAAGCGGATGCGGTTGTCGAGGGAACCGCCGTAGCGGTCGGTGCGCTGGTTGGTGTTCTCGGCCAGGAACTGGTGCACCAGGTAGCCGTTGGCGCCGTGGATCTCCACGCCGTCGGCGCCTGCCGCGACGGCGGCCGCCGCGGCGCGGCGGAAGTCGTCGACGGTCGCCGCGACCTCCTGCGTCGACAGCTCGCGGGGCGTCGGCATCTCCTGGGGCCCGGACGCGGTGAACATCGCACCCTGCGGCTGGACCGCCGAAGGGGCGACCGGCCGGCGGCCGTGGGGGGTGTTGTCGGGGTGGGCGATGCGTCCGGTGTGCATCAGCTGGATGACGATCCGGCCGTCGGCGGCATGCACGGCGTCCGTGACCTTGCGCCACCCGGCGATCTGATCGTCATTGTGGATGCCGGGGGTGAGGAGGTAGCCCTGACCGTCGGCGTTGGGCTGGGTGCCCTCGGTGATGATGAGCGCGTGCGAGGCCCGCTGGGCGTAGTACTCGGCGTTCAGCTCGGTCGGTACGCCTTCGGGTGTGGAACGGTCACGGGTCATGGGGGCCATGACCAGGCGGTGCGGGAGGGAGATGTCGCCGACGGTGGTCGGTGTCCACAGGGCGTTCAGCATGAGAGGTCCTTCGGTGCGGTGATGATCGAAACAGGGGGAGAGGCGGGCGTGATCAGTCGACGGTGAGGACGAGCTTGCCCCGGACATGCCCGGCGTCGCTGACCTGCTGGGCCGTGGCGGCCTCGGCGAGCGGGTAGGCGGTGACGGTGGTGACGACCTTGCCGGTCGCGGCGTCCTGGGCCAGCTCGGCCAGGCCGGCGGCGGAGCGTTCCCGGGGACTGCTGGAGAAGGTGATGCCGAGCTGGTGTGCGCGGAAGTCGGCGATGGTGACGATGCGCTCGGTGCCACCCCGCAGGGTGATGGAGTCCTCCAGGGCTCCCTTCCCGGCCAGGTCGAACACCGCGTCCACGCCGTCGGGGGCGAGTGCCCGGACCCGCTCGACCAGGCCCTCGCCGTAGAGGGTTGCGGTGGCACCGAGCGAGGTGAGGTAGTCCTGGTTGGCGGGGCCGGCGGTGCCGATGACGCGCGCTCCGCGGGCCGTGGCCAGCTGGACCGCCAGGGTGCCGACCGCTCCGGCCGCGCCGTGCATCAGTACGGTCTCCCCGGCGACGACGCCGAGCAGGTCCAGGACCCGCTCGGCCGTCTCGCCCGCCGTCGGCAGCGCGGCGGCGTGCTGCCAGTCGAGGCCGGCGGGCTTGGGGGCCACGGTGGTGGCCAGCGCGTACTCGGCGTACGAGCCGGTGTCCGACCAGCCCAGCACCTCGTCGCCCACCTGCACGTCCCGCACGCCTTCGCCCAGGGCGTCCACCACGCCGGCGAGCTCGCCACCGGGGACGGCGGGGAGCGGCGTGGGGAAGGCGGCCTCCATGGCCCCGGAGCGGATCTTGCCGTCCAGCGCGTTCAGCCCGGCCGCCTTGACGCGGACGCGGATCTGCCCGGAGCCGGGCTGCGGGACCTCGATGTCCGCCTCGTGCAGCACTTCCGTGCCGCCGAAACGGTCGAACAGGATGGCTCTCATCACGACTCCTCTCGTGCCACCACCCATTTAGGTGGCTGGACACATAATCAACGTAACAGCAAACGTGTGGCTAGCCAAGTATTTGCTGTCGATGTTGAAAAGGATCAGTCCAGAAGGGGGTGCGGGCGATGGTCCTGGCCTCTGTGTTCATCGCCTCGCCTCGCCGAGTTGCGGAAGCGGCAGCACGCCACGCGGGTCCAGGTTGCCGAAGCCGTGGGTGTCACCCAGGCTCGCGTCTCGCGCATCGAGAAGGGTCAACCGGAGCGCAGGGAGGTCGACGCCCTCGCTGCCTACGTCGAGGCGCTCGGCGGCAAGTCGAAGATCGTCGCTGACTGCGGTGATGAGATCTACGTCCTCGGACCGCCGGCTTGGCCGGGTTCGGCAAGCACGACGTGGCAGGCCGCCGTACTCCGTGGGCAACCTGCCACGTCCGCCGACGCAGCCAACCGCCCACGCCAAGACCCGCCCCGACTTTCAAGACGGTGTCCCTGACAGGGGAAGGGAAATCCGCCGCGCCCACTTTGGAGCGCCCTCGATGAGCAGGGGAGAGTGCCGCTGAGCGGGCTGGGCTTGTGTATCCGGGGCGGCGGTGTCGGGACACAGCTGGGACGCAAGGATAGGAACAGATCGACAAAGGCGGAGGGGACGAGGCATATCGCACCCCGCCTGACCAGCAAAAACGTCATGAAACGGACGCTGCTCGGCAAGGACCGCCAAGATCCCCAAAGGACTCATAATCCGTCGGCCGTGGGTCCGAGTCCCACCCGCCCCACCACTCGCTACGCGAGAAGAACCGTTTCCATCTGCGGAAACGTCACTGCCCTGCAGGCAGTCGCAGCGTTCACCCCGCGGCCGCCACGCCGCCGCCCCGTACGCCCTCTCCCATGGCTTCGATCAAGACCGGCCTGGGCCCGTCCGGGGCCCCTCTCGCACGGTGGTGTGGCGGGTCGGCGGCACACGCACGGGGCGGTGCTGTGGAGACGCCTCCGACCGGCCTCATCAAGGCAGGTCGGAGATGTCGGTGTCCGAAGGAAGCCGGAGCCCGGGAGGCAGTGCCCGCAGGCCGAACCGGGGAGGACGGGTGAAGTCGCCCACTTGAGAGAAGTCGACGGTGCCGCCGCTGAAGTGGGCGGGCGGCGCCGTGCGGTAGATGGAAGGGAGGTGGCGCTCACCGAAGTTCACGGTGCTGCCGGTGAAGGTCGCGCCCGTGAAGTCGATGGAGCCGGCGGAGAACTCGGCGCCCTCGAAAGGGATGTCGCCTGCGGCGAAGGAAGCCTCTCGGAAGTTCACATGAGCGCCGGTGAAGCGGGCGCTGTCGAAGGTGACCCAGCCGCCGCTGAAGGTGGCACGGTTGAAGCGGACGTTGCCGCTGCGGAACTCGGCGAGCCGGAAGTAGACGAAGGCGCCTTCGGCGAAGTCGGCCTCGTCGAAGATGATCTGGTCGGTGCCGTTGGCGGCGAAAAGGGTCTTGACGAAGAGGATGTCGCCTCCGGTGAACCGGGCGCCACGGAAGTCGGCTTCAGCAAGGACCGCGCCGGTGAAGTCCAGGTCGTGTCGTAACCCTGCCAGGACGCGGGCGCACCGTCGCGCAGGTGGGCGGCTATGAGTCCCAGCACCGTCACGCGTACTTCCCGCTCGCGCTGCCACGATGCCAACGCCTGATCGTCGGCGGGGGGATCGGGAGCATGTGGCATTCTCAGGTAGCCGCACAGCACGTCGACGCACATCTGGCGTTCCTGCGGCCACTCATCGGCAAGCCGCGCCATCGCATACGCACCAGCCATGCGTACAGCCGGCTGGTCTGCCCCGAGTTGTTCGGCTGCGGCGCCGAACCGTTCGATCAGTGCCTTGTCGTACTCGCGGGCGTCGGTGGCCTCGCTGAGGTGCTGGCGCCGGTAGGCGACCACGAGTGCGACCACGCCGCCGACGCCTGCGACAACGGCCAACGCGATCTTGATGGCGTTGTATGTGTCGCTGGGTTCGAGCGGACCGGATACCCGCACTCGAGGTGCCCCCAGCATCAGCCACAGCAGTCCTAGGACCGTGATCGCTGCGGTCGCGGCCAGAACCAGTACTGCCGCGATATGCAGGCCCAGTGGCCAGCGTAAGACCCCGCGCGGAGGCGGACTCGAGTTCCTGTCACCGGCAGTCAATTGTCGATCCCGTCGCCAAGAAGCGACCTCATCAGGCCCCCTCTCCTTCTGGTGACCAGCGTGGCGTGGCGTCTCCCCGCGCACCAGATCGCACCCCGGCCTGAGCCTGGCCTCGCTCAGCGGCGTAGTGAACCCGTCCTGTCAGCACGCGGTCCTGGCCGAATGCCGTTGGCCAGGGGCATCGGGGTCTGTCCAGGCCCGGCTTGCGGTCTCTACCGTGAGGGTGTCCCGTCTTCTTGTGTGAGGCCGCTGCGGGCCGGGCGCGGCCGTGGGCCGGGTCCGGGAAGGAGAACGGTTGCATGACACCTCCCTCTGCGGGTGCGCACGACGTGCCGGACGCCGCGGCGGACCGGAGGGCGGCCGCCGTCACCGAGGGCCTGTCCCTGCTCGACGAGGCTCGTCACCCGGCCGCCGAGGCGGTCGCCCTGCGCCGCGCTCTGCATGGCAGCCCGGAGCTGGGCCTCGACCTGCCGGACACCCAGCGCCTGGTGCTGGACGCGCTCGACGGCCTCGGGCTGGAGATCCGTACCGGCCGCGCGCTGTCCTCCGTCACCGCGACCCTCACCGGGCCGGACGACGGCCCGACGATCCTGCTACGGGCCGACATGGACGCGTTGCCGGTCACCGAGGAGACCGGCCTGCCGTTCGCCTCGCGGACCGCGGGGCTCATGCACGCCTGCGGGCACGACGCCCACATGGCGATGCTGGCAGGCGCCGCACGACTGCTCGTGGGCCGGCGTGACCGGCTGCGGGGCAGCGTGGTGTTCATGTTCCAGCCCGGCGAAGAGGGGGACCACGGCGCCCGGCACATGATCGAGGAGGGGGTGCTGGAGGCTTCGGGCCGTAAGGCCGACGCGGCCTTTGCCCTCCACGTCCATCCGAACTTCCCGGCCGGAGCACTGCGGTTGCGCCCCGGGCCACAGATGGCGGCCTCCGACCGCTTCCGGGTCCTGGTGCGCGGCCGGGGCGGTCACGCGTCGGCGCCGCACACCGCCTGCGATCCCGTACCCGTGGCGTGCGAGATCGTGCTCGCCCTCCAGTCGATGGTCACCCGCACCCTGTCCGCCGAGGACAGGGCCGTGCTCAGCGTGACCCGCCTGGCCGCGGGCACGGCCACGGGCGTCATCCCCGACACCGCGGAGCTGGCCGGCACCCTGCGCACGGTGTCGGAGCCGACGCGGCGCAGGCTGCACGACGCGATCGCCAGAGTCGCCCACGGTGTGGCGGCGGCTCACGGAGCGACCGCCGAGGCCGTCGTCGAATCCGGGTATCCGGCCACCGTCAACGACGCCGGCTTCACCGACTTCGTTCTGCGTACCGTCACCGACGCGCTCGGCGACGAGGCAGCCGACATCCTGTCGGCCACACAGATGACGGCGGAGGACTTCTCCTACGTCCTCCAGGCCGTGCCGGGCGCCCTGGCCTTCCTCGGCGCATGCCCACCGGACCTGACCCCCGATGAGGCCCCCTCGCTGCACTCGCCTCGGATGGCCATCGACGAGGACGTGATCGCGACGGGCATCGCCTGTCACGCCGCCGTGGCCCTGGCCTTCCTGTCCCACGGCGAACCGGAGCAGCCCGGACGGTGACCGCCCCCGACCGCGAGTGGCCGGGCCGGAGCAACGGCTCGATCCGTCGCCTCAGTCGCCGAGCAGGGCCCCCGTGGCCAGTCCCGCGGTCACGGGGTGGGACGGTGCGGTGAAGAGCTGTGCGGTGGGGCCCGACTCGACCAGCCGGCCCTCGGACATGACGGCCAGGGTGTCCGTGCGGTCGGCGACGAGGCGTAGGTCGTGGCTGACCAGGACGAGGGACAGGCCGCGGCGGGCGCGAAGGTCTGTCAGCAGGTCCATGACCGCGACGGTGGTGTCCGCGTCGAGCGCCGAGGTGACCTCGTCGCAGAACAGGACGTCGGGGTCGGCCGCCAACGCGCGGGCGATCGACACGCGTTGACGCTGGCCGCCGGAGAGTTCGTGGGGGTAGCGGTCGGCGAAGGCGGCGGGCAGGCCGACCTGGTCCAGGAGTTCCAGGACGCGGTCGGGGACCTCGGCCCGCGTGGCCCGGCGGTGCAGGAGGAGCGGGCGGCGCAGGGTGGCTCCGACGGTGCGGCTGGGGTTGAGGGTGCCCAGGGGGTCCTGCGGGACGAGTTGGAGGCGGCGGCGCTGGTCGCGGGAGCGGCCGTGTGCCGTGGGGGCGAGGCGGGTGCCGTCCAGGCTGACGGTGCCGGCGGTGGCGCGGTGCAGGCCGACGAGGGTGCGCAGCAGGGTCGTCTTGCCGGAACCGGAGGCTCCGACGACGCCGAGGCTGGTTCCGGCGGCGAGGGTGAGGTCGATGCCGTGCAGCACGGGGACGCGACGGCCGCGGTGGAGGTGGGCGGCGTGCAGGCCGGACGCGGTGAGGGTGGGCGGGCCGTCGTGCGTCGCCTGTTCGCGCGGGGCGGGTGCGGGGCGCGCCGGGTCCGTGGGGCGGGGGCCGGTCAGGTCCACGACCTCGTCGGCGAGCCGGGTCACCAGGTCCGGGTCGTGGCAGGACAGGCCGATGGCTATGCGGTGGTTTTCCGCGAGGTGGCGCAGGAGATCGGCGATCTCGTCGCGCAGTGCCGGGTCGAGTCCGGCCGTGGGTTCGTCGAGGAGGAGGACGGCGGGGCGGCGGGCCAGGGCGCGGGCGAGTGCGACCCGGCGTTGCTGGCCGCCCGACAGACCGCTGATACGGCGGTCCGGCAGGCCGTCGTCGGTGGGCAGGCGTACCTCGGCGAGCTGTGCCCGTACTGCCTCGGGGCTTTTGTCCACGGCGACTTCGGTGAGCAGGTGGCGCACCTTCATGCGCGGGTTGAGGGCGGAGCCGGGGTCCTGGCCGACGTAGGCGAGGCGGTGGCGGCGCAGGGTGCGCAGGGCTGCCGGCGGAAGGGCGAGGGGGTCCTGGCCGAGGACGGTGATGGTGCCCGTGGTGCGCTCGGTGCCCGCGGGCAGGGTGCCTGTCACGGCTCGCAGCAGTGTGGTCTTGCCGCAGCCGGAGGGGCCGACGACGGCGGTGATGCGGCCGGGGACCAGTTCGAGGTCGGCCCGGTCGAGGAGGAGGCGGCCGTTCGGGGCCGTGATCGTCAGGTCGCGGACCCGGACGGCGTTCGCTCCGTCCGCCGCTCGGCTGTCGGAGTACCAGTGGGGCATGTGGTTCACAGTGCGGGTACCGCCTTCCGGCCGGTCGTGGGGACGAGGGCGGCGGCCGCCAGATTGACGCTCATGGCGAGCAGTCCGATGGCGATGCTGGGGGCGAGGACGGCCCAGGGGTTGAGGACGATGCCGGCGGAGTTCTCGCGGATCATCAACGCCCAGTCGGCGGCGGGTGGTTGGGGGCCGACCTGGAGGAACCCGGCGGTGGCGACGAGGTACACGGCGGCGACGAAGCGCAGCCCGAACAGCGCCAGCAGGGTGGCCCGCAGGTTGGGCAGCACCTCCCGGACCACCAGGTACCCCAGCCGCTCGCCGCCGACGGCCGCCGCCTCCACGTACCCGGACGCGGCCACGGGCGCGGCGGCGCCGGCGACCAGGCGCACCGCGTATGGGACGCCGAGCACGACGGACGCGGTGACGACGGCGAGCCGTCCGCCGTCCGGCCAGGACAGGGTGACCAGCAGGATGCCGAGCACGGCGGGCAGCAGCATCAGCACGTCGGCGGTGCGTTCGACGACCCGCCCGACGGCCGGGCGCAGGGCGCTGACCGCGCCGAGGACGGCGGCCACCGCGGTGACCAGGACGGCGACGAGGAGTGAGGTGACGACGAGTTCGCGTCCTCCGGCGAGTACGCGGCTGAGCACGTCCCGGCCCAGCTGGTCACCGCCGAGCGGGGCGTCGCCGCCGGGTTCCGCGTACGGCGCGACGACCGGGGCGTCGATGGCGTGCGGGGCGAGCCACGGTCCGGCCAGAGCGAGGGCGGTGAGCAGCAGGGCCGGGAGCACCCGGAGGACGGTCCGGCGGCGGCCACGGCGCGGTGGCGGGGCCGCCTTCGCGACAGCGGCTGCGGCGGTCGAGGTCATGTCCGGCCTCCCGAGGCCCAGGCGCGTACGAGGTCGGCGAGCAGCAGCACACCGGTGATGACGGCTCCGGTGACGGCGACGACCCCGGCGATGACGGGGCTGTCCCGGTCGGCGACCGCTCCGGCGAGGACGGAGCCGATGCCGGGGTAGTTGAAGATGGTCTCCACCACGACCGCGCCGCCCAGCAGCATGCCGGTGGAGGTGGCGATACCGGCCGCGATGGTGGGCAGGGCGCCGGGCAGCAGATGGTGGGTGAGGACCCGGTGCCGGGGCAGTCCGTCGAGTACGGCGGTCTCGATGTGCGGAGCCTTGGCCTCGTCGGCGAGGGCCGCCCGGACGATCCTGGTGTTCCAGCCGATCTGCGGGATGGCCAGGGCGAGGACGGGCAGCACGAGCATCTCCCAGGAGGCGGGCGAGCCGTCGGCGTCGGTCAGGGTGACGGCGGGCAGCCAGTCGGTCCACAGCGCGAAGACGAGGACGAGGGCCACGGCGACGACGAACTCGGGCAGCGCGAGGATGCCGGTGGCGCTCGCCGACACCCCCCGGTCGAGGGGTCCGCCGGGCCTGGCCGCCGCCCAGCAGCCGAACGCGACCGAGGCGACGAGGGTCACCAGCAGCGCGAGCCCGCCGAGCAGCAGGGTGTTGGGGAACGGGTGGGCGAGCAGGTCCGCGACCGGTTCCCCGCGTGCGGAGGTGCCCAGGTCGCCGGTGGGCAGGCCGGTCATCCAGTCCCAGAACCGTTCCGCCACCGGCCGGTCCAGGCCCAGCAGATGGCGTCGCGCGGCGAGGTCGGCCGCGCTCTCGCCGCGTTCGGAGGTGGCGTCGGCCGCGTCACCCGGAAGCAGCTCCACGGCGGCGAAGACGGCGGCGAGCAGGACGGCCAGCAGGAGGATGCGGTGCGCGAGGACACCGGCCGCGTACAGGGCCGTACGCAGCACAGCGGGAACCGGCCGGGGCCCGGAGGCCGCGGCCGGTTCACCCCGGGTCAGCGAGCCAGCCATGCCTGCTCGAGCTGGACGCGCCCGTAGCCGGGCAGGGTGGGCAGGTCGCGCACGGCCGCGCCCGCGAGGTCGATACCGTCGGCCATGCCCCACAGCAGATAGCCGGACGCGTCGTACTCGATCTGCTGGAGCTCGTGGAGGACCTTGGCGCGGGCCGCCGCGTCCTTGGTCGCCATCGCCTTCCGGTACGCCGCGTCGAACTCCTTGTCCTTCCAACCGGCCTCGTTCTGACCGGAGTCGGACACCATGGTCTTGCTGGCGAAGAACACCACGGAGTCGTTGGTGCCCCAGTAGGTGGTGTACAGGTCGCCCTTGAGCCAGGTCTTGTCCCAGAACGTGGCCGACTCCTGCTTGACCACCTCGACCTTGACCCCGGCCTCGCGGACCTGGGAGGCGAAGAGGGTGGCCGACTCGGCGAGGCCCGCGATGTCCTCGGTGGTGAGCAGCTTGTACGTCTTCGACGTGTCGAAGCCGGCTTCCTTCAGCAGCTGCTTGGCCTTGGCCAGGTCGCGCTTCCGCTGCGGGATGTCCTTGGCGTAGGCGGGGTCCCCGGTGCCGAGGATGTCGTTGGCGACGGTGCCGTAGCCGGACAGCACCTGCTTGACCATGGCCTCGCGGTCCACGGCCAGCCGCAGCGCCTCGCGCACCTTCGCGTCCGCGAACGGGCCGTCGGTGGTGCGCATGACGACCGGCATCGCCATGTCGTTGGGGCGGCGCACGATCTGGATGTCGTCGCGCTTCTCGGCCGTGCGGGCCGCGACCGCGCCGACGTTGGAGGCGACGTCGATCTGCCCGGCCAGCAGGGCGTTGGCCATCGCCTGCGGGCTCTCGAAGATCTTCACCTCGATGGCGTCGAGGTACACGTCGCCGCCGTACCAGTCGTCGTTGCGGACCAGGCGGGCATTGCCGGAGCGGAACCAGTCCAGCTTGAAGGGGCCGGTGCCGGGTGCCTTGCCGAGGTCGGCGTCCTTGGTGTCCTTCTTCAGGACGAACGTCGTCAGGCGGGTCAGCTGGGGCAGTTCGGCGTTGGCGTAGTCGGAGACCAGGACGACGGTGTCGTCGCCCTCGGCCTTGATGTTCTCGGCCTTGATGCCGGGCAGCCGGGAGGCGCCGGCGGGGGTGTTGCGCAGCCGCTTCAGCGACCACACGACGTCGGCGGCGGTGACCGGCGTGCCGTCGTGGAACTTCGCACCCTTGGCGAGAGTGAAGCGCCAGGTCTTGAGGTCGTCCGACGCCTGCCAGCTCGCGGCGAGGCGGGGGACGGTGTTGGGCTTGGTGCCGGGGACGGTGAGGGTGTCGTGGACCAGCGAGATGATCAGGTAGTCGCTCTCGTTGGCCTGACTGCCGTGCGGATCGCGGGTGATGGCCGAGGCGCGGCCCAGGGCACCGACTCGCAGGGTGCCGCCGGGCCGGGGCTTCTCGTTCGCCTTCGCCGGCGACTTGGCCGAGGTCTCGTCACCGCCGCCGCAGGCGGCAAGCAGCAGGGCCGCGCCTGTTCCGCCGCCGGCCCACAGCACTTGTCGTCTGTTCAGGTTCACGTCGTACGACCTCGTTCCACTCACTTGGGGCAGATTGCTTAGGTGTGCCTACCCTAAGAAGTTCTTGTGCGCAAGGTTTGGTGAGGAACTTTCCCGATCTCTGTCGGGGCGTCAGATCGGCGCACGGGGGCACGCGACGGCGCACGTGGGGCGGGCAGTTCGCAAGAGGGGCACGGTGATCCAGTAAGGCTTGCCTTGCCTAATTGTCGCTGATACGTTTCCGCAGCGAGCGTCAAGCCGGCCCACAGGAAGCTCACAGGTCGGCGTTCCGAACTCCACCGCACCCCAGCCCGCATCGCCGCACCCCCACCCCCACCCGCACCCGCACCCCGCATCGCCCCCCCGTACCGCCGCACCCCGCACCCACCCCCGAAAGGGATGTCTGCGCCATGCCCACGGGAGCCGCACCCATACGGCAGCTCGACTCGCACGCCGTCGACGAGCTGACCGAGACCGCCCACAAGATCCTTGCCGACTTCGGCAGTTCGGCCGCGCGGCCGGAACTGCTCCGCCGGGTCGCGACATCCGCCACCCGTCTGGGAGAAACGATTCGGCAAGCGTGTCGCCCGGTCGACACCGACGACGGCCTGTACGTCCTGCGCGGCCTGCCCGTCGACGACGACGGAATCGGTCCCACGCCCGGCAGTTGGGCCACGGCCGGCGACCGCGCCGCCGCCTGGGACGTGATCCTGCTGCTGCTCGCCACGGCCATGGGCCACCCCATCGCCTGGGAAGGGCAGCAGGAGGGCCGCTTCGTGCACAACATCGTGCCCTCGCCCGGCCACGAGGACGAGCAGACCGGCGCGAGCAGCACCGTGCTGCTCAGCCCGCACACCGAGGACGCCTTCCACCCCGGCCGCGCCCACCTGCTGCTGCTCGCCTGCATGCGCAACCACGACGCCGTCGCCACCACCGCCGCCAGCATCCGCAAGGTCCGCCTCTCGCCGGACGATGTCGCGCTGCTGTCCCGCCCGGTGCTGCCGATCCTCCCCGACGACGCCTACGCAGAGGCCCAGTCCTTCACGGGGCAGCAGCCGCCGAAGGTCCCCGCCCTGTGGCAGACCGCGGCCGGCCCGACCCTGCGCTACGACCCCGCCTACACCCCGCTCGACGAGGCACCCGCCGACTACCGCGCCGCCTACGACCGGCTGACCGCCGAACTCGAACGCGTCTCGGTCGCCGTCGCCCTGGAGCCCGGTGACGTCCTGGTCGTCGACAACGACATGGTCGTGCACGGCCGGGTGCCGTTCCGGGCCCGCTACGACGGCACCGACCGCTGGCTCAAGCGCGCCTCGGTACGCGTCCCAGGCCGCCGCAGCCGCCCCCTCGCCGAGGCGGACGAACACGGGTACGGGCAGGCCGCGCTCGTGGCCCTCGTGTGATCCCCCGTCACCTTCCCTGACCGATCCCTGGCCCGAATCCCCTGGTCCGAACCCCCTCGCACGAAGGGAACAGCCGTGACCGGCACCTCCACACGCACGGACGACACTGCCGCGGACGACAAGGCCCTGCGCATCCTGAGCACCAGCGACCTCGCGGGCATCGACATCTCCCTGACCGACGTGGTCGACGTGG
This sequence comes from Streptomyces sp. V4I8, assembly GCF_041261225.1. Classification (GTDB taxonomy): domain Bacteria; phylum Actinomycetota; class Actinomycetes; order Streptomycetales; family Streptomycetaceae; genus Streptomyces. Next base: position 3,435,048 of record NZ_JBGCCN010000001.1, on the reverse strand, counting down.
TCGAGCAGGCGTACCGCACCCTCGCCGACGGCAGGTCCGCCAACCCGCGCAAGCTCACCGTCAAGCCCGAGGACGGCCACTCCGTCTCGTACGCCATGCTCGGCCGCGACGGTGTCCGCGAGGTCGTCGCGATCAAGACGTCGTACAAGCACGGCCTGGACAAGTCCCGTGAACAGCAGCACTACTACACGACCCTGACCGTCTACGACGACGTCACCGGACTGCCCCTCGCGATGATGGACTGCGGCCGCATCGGCTCGCTGCGCACCCCGGCCGTCTCGGCGCTGCTGGCCCGCGAGTGCGCGCCGCCCGGCAGCCGCAGCGCCCTCGTGATCGGCACCGGGACCCAGGGCCGTCTCGCGCTGCCCTTCCTGCTCACCACGCTGCCGGACCTGGACCGGCTCATGGTCTACGGCACCCACCCCGACGGCCTCGCCGCGGTCCGCGAACGGCTCCACCACTACTTCCCGGACCGGGAGTTGGAGGTGGTCGACGACGTACGGGCCGCCGCGGCCGACGCCGACGTCGTGGTCGCCACCGCCGGCCAGCACACCCCGGCCGCCGTGGAGTCCGACGACCTGAAGCCGGGTGCCCTGTCGATCCTGGTCGGCCACGGCATCGCGCCGTCCACGCTCCAGCGGGCGGACCGGGTCATCGCGACCAGCGAGGCGCAGATGAAGGTCACCGGCACCGACATGGCCGACGCGGACGGCAACTTCCCGGCCGTGGACGCCGAGTTTCCGGAGGTCGTGGCGGGACGCGCGGCCGGCCGGCGGACGCCGGACGAGCGGATCTTCGCGTACAACAGCGGGCTCGTCGTCACCGACATCGCGCTCGGTCACCGTTTCGCCCAGCTCGCCATCGAGCAGGGACTGGGGACGCGGGTGTCGCTGTGGCAGTGACCCGCACGACGGCGGCCCCGCCGCTGCCGGCCCACCCGGATCCGCGGCTCGACGCGATCCTGGCCGGCCCGCTTCCGCACGAGCTGTCGTACGCGATCGGCGGCCCCTTCCATCTGCTGCTGCCCGACCGCTTCGACGCCAATGCCACCGCCTTCGGAGCGGTGCTCGACGAGTTCGGCGTCGAGGGGCGCGTGTACTACGCGAAGAAGGCGAACAAGGCGGCCGCGTGGATCGAGCGGTGCGCCCTGTCCGGTACGGGAGTCGATGTCGCCAGCAGCGGTGAACTGCGTGACGCGCTGGGGTGTGGTGTCCGGGGCGAGGACATCGTCGTGACCGGTCCCGCGAAGGCCGACGCTCTGCTGCGGGTCGCCGTGCTCCAAGGGTGTCTGATCGCGGTGGACGCCCTCGACGAACTGGAACGCGTCATCGAGGTCGGGCGTCCCGCGCGTGTGCTGCTCCGACGCCTTCCGCCCGCCCAGCCGCACAGCCGGTTCGGGCTGGACGACGGGGAGTTGGAGACAGCTCTCGTACGGTGCCGGGAAGCCGGAGTCGTGATGGAGGGCTTCTCCTTCCACCTCTCCGGCTACGACCCCCTCCTGCGGGCCGAACTCGCCGCCGAACTGGTCGACCTGTGTCTCAAGGCGAGGGCGCTGGGCCTGCGCGCCGACCGGATCAGCATCGGCGGCGGGTTCGCCGTCGACTACACGGACGCACAGCACTGGGACCGCTTCCTGCGCGACCAGCGGCCCGAGCACTATCACGCGGGCAAGTCCTTCGACCCGGCCGACTTCTACCCGTACCACTCACCGGTGGCGGGCCCCGACGCGTTGCGCGCGGTCCTCGCCGCGGACGGTCTCGCCGGGCGACTGCGCGAGGCGGGCGTGCGGCTGCTCCTCGAACCCGGCCGGGCGCTGCTGGACCGGGCCGGCTGCACGGTCTTCCGCGTCCAGGGCGTCAAGGACCGACCCTCCGGATACGGCATCGTCACCGTGGACGGCAGCAGCCTGAGCCTGTCCGAGCAGTGGTTCAGCAGCGAGTACCTGCCGGATCCGGTGCTGCTGCCCCGCCCACGCGTCGCCGGGTGAGCCGTACGCGGCCTGCGTCGGCGGCGCCACCTGCCTGGAGTCCGACATGGTCACCTGGCGCAAGGTGCGCTTCCCCGCCCGGCCGGCCGTCGGCGATCTGCTCGTCTACCCCAACACCGCCGGATACCAGATGGACTCCAACGAGTCCCCCTTCCACGAGCTGCCGCTCCCCCCGAAGGTCGTCCTCGACGCCGCCGGCGGCACGACCCGCTGGCGGTTCGACCGCCATCCACTCGCCTGACTCTCTCCCCTCGAACACTGGAGCCATCCGATGGACAAGGCGCTCTCGCGTCCCGCTGTGGTCAGCCGGGTCTCCGACCTGATCGGCCACACCCCGCTCTTCGAACTGTGCCGCACCAACACCGGCAGCCGACTCCTGCTCAAACTCGAACAGTTCAACCCGACCGGCACCGCGAAGATCCGCATGGCCCGGCAGATGGTCCTCGACGCCGAGGACCGCGGACTGCTGCGCCCCGGCGGCCGTATCGTCGAGTCCACCTCCGGCAACACCGGCCTCGGCCTGGCTGTCATCGCCGCCGAGCGCGGCTACACCTTCACCGCCGTCGTCGACCATCACGCCGCCGCCGACAAGCTGCGCGGCATGAAGGCGCTCGGCGCCGAACTCGTCTATGTCGCCGAGGACGGGGACGAGGAGCTGGCGACGGCCGCCCGAGAGGAGTTCGCCGAGAAGCTGGCGGCGGACAGCGACAACGCCTACTTCACCGAGCAGCACAACAACCAGGCCAACGGGCACGGTTACCGACCGGTGGCGCATGAACTCGACGCCGCCCTGGACGGCCGTGTCGACATCCTGATAGGCGCCGTGGGGACCGGCGGCGGACTCTTCGGGACCGGCGGGGAACTGCGCAAGTCCGTGCCCGGGGTGCGGATCGTCGGCGTCGAACCCAAGGGGTCGATCGCCTTCGGGCCGCCCGCCCACGACTACTACCAGTCCGGTACGGGCACGCCCGAGGGCGCCACCATCGGTGCCATGGTCGACTACGACCTGCTCGACGAGGGCGCCAAGGTCGGCGACATCGAGGCGTTCGCCACCGCGCGCGTGCTGGCCCGCCGGATCGGCCTGCTCATCGGCGGCTCCGCGGGCGGGGTGGTGTACGAGGCCCTGACCCGGATGTCCTCGCTCGCGCCGGGCACGACTATGGTCGCGCTGATCAACGACGGAGGCGAGAAGTACATGGACACCGTCTTCAACGACGACTGGATGAGCGCCCGCGATCTCATCGCCCCGGCCGTCGAGCGCGAGATCGACGAGCTGCTGACCGAACTCCGCGAGAACTGACCGATGCCGACACCACTCCGCGAGAACTGACCGATGCCGACACCACCCCGCGAGAACTGACTCCGATGCCGACACCGCTCACCACCCTGCTCCGCGACAGCCGCGCCCTGGCGACCCTGGCCGTCCCGCTCGCGCTGACGCAGCTCGCCCAGGTCGCCCTCACCACCACCGACACGGTGATGATGGGCCTGATGGGCGCCGAGGCGCTGGCCGGCGGCGGCCTCGCGCTGGTCATCTTCAACCAGCTGCGCACCATGGGCGTCGGCCTCGTCACCGCGGTCGGCAACCAGGTGTCCGCCGCCTCCGCCCGCGCCGACGAGGACGAGGAACTCTCCGAAGCGGCCACGGAGGAGGTCCGGGACGTGGTCCGTGCCGCGCTGGCGCTGGCCACCCTGGCCGGGGCCGTCGGCGCGCTCGTCATCCTGCTGATCGGGCGGGCCGTGGCCTACCTCGGCCAGGACCCCGAGGTCGTCGACACCGCCTGGCCGGTGCTGCTCGCCCTCGCCCCCGGCCTGATCCCCTGCCTGTGGTTCCAGGCGATCCGCCAGTTCACCGTCGGCATGCGCCGCCCCCAGGCCCTGCTGCGCATCACCCTCGCCTCGGTCGCGGTCAACGTGGGCCTCAACTGGGCGTTCATCCACGGTACTTGGGGCATGCCCGAGCTGGGCCTGCCCGGCATCGGCATCTCCACCTCGCTGGTCTACCTGCTGACCTGCCTCGCCCTGTACGCCTCCGCCCGCCGCGACCCGCGGCTCGCCCCGCTGCTGGACGTCCGGATCTGGAAGGCCCGCCCGGCCACCCTGCGCCGGCTGACCGGCCTGGGCGTGCCCATCGCCGCCACCTACGGCTCCGAAGCGGGCTTCTTCTCGGTCGTCGCCCTGCTGATCGGCACCTTCGGCAGCGCCGCGCTGGCCGCGCACACCGCCGTCAACCAGCTGATCTACATCGTCTTCCAGATCGCGGTCGGCCTGTCGCACGCCGCGTCCCTCAACGTCAGTCGCGAACTCGCCCTGGACCGGATCGAGGCGGCCCAGCGCATCAAGAACACGGCACTCGCGTGCGCGGCGGCCGTGATGGCCGTGGTCGGGGTCGTCTACCTCACGGTCCCCGGCCTGGTGCTGCGCCCGTTCCTCGACCCGTCGTCCGCCGACGGGCACGGCGCGACCGACATCGCCACGAACCTGTTGCTGGTCGCGGCCGTCCTGCAGTTCTTCGACTGCGCCCAGAACATCGGCGTCGGCCTGCTGCGCGGCCTGGACGACACCAAGAGCGGTTTCCGGATCACCCTGGTCGGCTACTGGCTGATCGGCCTGCCCGCCGCCTGGCTGTTCGGGCAACTCGCTGGCCTGGAGACCGTCGGCGTCTGGCTCGGCCTGCTCACCGGCCTCGCCGCCACCGCGCTGCTCCTGCTGCGCCGCTACCACCAAGCCCTGTCCCTGCGCGCGGCCGGACAGCCGGCCACCGCCTGAAGCTCACGGCCGCCGCACGGACGGGCCCGATCAGCTCGTGCGCCCCCTGATCATGCCCGTATGGTTCCCATATGCCGGATGTTCAGCTCGCCAGCAGTCGCCGCGGCACGGGGGCGCCCCTGGTCGTGATCCGGCAGCTGGACCGGGAGGGCTGGGCGCCCGTCATCGAGCTGCTGATCCGCGAACGCGAGGTCGTGGCCGTCGACCTGCCAGGATTCGGCGACAGCCCACAACTGCCGGGCGGCACCACCCCCACCGTCCAGGCACTCGCCGCCGAGGTCGCCACCTGGTTCACCGCGGTCGGCCTCACCCGTCCGCCCGTCGTCGGCAACTCGCTCGGCGGCGCCGTCGCACTCGAACTCGCCCGGACCGGCGTGGTCGGCAGCGCCGTCGCCCTGTCCCCGATCGGCCTGTGGACCGGCCCCGAGGCCGCCTACGCGCTCGGCTCGCTTCTCGTCGCGCGCACGATGGCGGAGAGCCTCGGCCACCGCACGGCACGGGTGACCGGCAACCCCCTGGGCCGCACGCTCGCGTTCTGGCAACTCGTCGCGCGTCCCTGGCGGATGACGCCGGGAACGGCCGACGGCGCCCTGCGCGACCTGGCCCGCGCACCCGGCTTCAGAGCCACCCGTCGAGCAGCTCGCACCTACCGGCTGACCGGCTTCACCCCCGGCGTCCCGGTCACGGTCGCCTGGGGCACCCGGGACCTTCTGACGCCCCGGCACCAGGCCCACCGCGCAGCCCGGCTCCTGCCGGGAGCCCGCCATGTCCGGCTGCCCGGCTGCGGGCACTCACCCATGTCCGACGACCCCGGCCGGATCGCCGGCCTCCTGCTGTCCGCGAGTGCCGACTGAGGCAGCGGAGGCCACCACCTCCTGCGGACGCGCCGCCTCAAGCAGGGGACGCGCCCGCCCCCAGAAGCGGATGCACCGCCCCGAGAAGGGGCGTCACTCGCACACGATCTCGTCCCGCGGGGTGTAGTGCGTGCGGAACGGCTCCCTCTTCACCTCTCGGCCGTCGGCGACGAAGACCCGCTGCACGGTGACGTCGAAGCCCTCCAACGGGGTCTGCGGGACGCACCGTTCGTCGCTGTTCACCTTCTTCTCCGGCTGCTTCACGTTGGTGCGCGGTCCGGTGACCGACCCGATCTCGTCGTACTTCTTGGTGCCGAGGAAGGTGATGGTCACCGAGGTGTCGGTGGACTCCGCCTGGATGTAGATCGCGTTGCCGGAGTCGTTGTCGAACTTCAGGTCGAGGCTGCCCCAGGCGACCGTCGCCTCACGGCCCTCCGGGTAGCGCTCGATGTAGAACGAGTGGGCGCCGTACTCCACGGGCTTGACCCCCGCGAAGAACATCGCGTTGAACATGGTCGTGGCCACGGCGGAGACACCGCCGCCGGGCGCCTTGGTGAACTCGTCGTTGAGGATCATGATGCCGTCGACGAAGCCGTTGGCCTCGGTGCGTTCGCCGACGGTGCGGTTGAAGCTCCAGATCTTGTCCGGCATGACGACGGAGCCGTTGATGAGCTCCACCGCCCGGCCGATGTTCTTCGTGCGGTACGGCGCCGCTTCGAAGTTGACCGTGAAGGACGACATCTTCTCCGTCAGGCCCAGCCGCGCGGCGTTCTCGGCGGTCACCTGCGGCTGTGTCACGCGCGCCTCCACCTCGCCGGTGCGGTCGGTGCCCGACTTGGTGAGCAGGGGCAGTACGGCCTTGCCCAGCGCCTTGTCGGTGATCTGTACGCCGGACCTGGCGTCGTCGGCCGCCACGACCCGGTCGCCGTCCAGGCGCAGCGTGGCGTTACGGGGCTCGGCGGGCAGGCCGAACAGGTTGCGGGCCACCGCGGGGGAGGCGCGCAGGCCCTCGGCGTCGAGTTCCGGGGTGAGCCTGCCGGTGTCGTCCGGCCGCATCGTCAGGTACTCGCCGAGGACGTCCGGGGAGATCGTGAAGCGGCGGTCGGCCGCCGTGAGCCTCACCGGGGCCGACATGGCCGGCTGCGCGAAGTCGCGCACCGCCCGGCGTACCTCCTCCGCCGTGATCTCGGGTTTCGTCTCACGGGTGGGCAGGGCCGTCACGGCGCCCGCGTCGCCGCGCCGGAAGGACGCGCTCAGCGGGGCGACCGCGGCGTCCGTGTCCAGCGCGTAGCCGTTGTGCGGGGCGACCTGGCGGACCTCGCCGTCCGTGAAGGCGACGGCGCCGTCACGGACCTTCTGGTCGAGTGACTTCGCCAGCTTTCCGAGGGCGGCGTGGGCCTTGTCCTCGTCGACGCGTACGACCGGCTCGACGGGGCCGCCCGTGCGGAAGAGTCCGCCGATCACGGTGAGCGGGTCGATGTCGTCGGCCCGCACCGCCCGGTCGACGGTCTCCTCGAAGTCGAAGGTGATGCCGGCCCGCCGCGGATCGACCGTGCCCTCGCGGTCACCGACGGTCACGGCGAGGTCCCGCGAGCCGGCCGACCCCAGCCGCTCCTCCAGCTTCCGGATGGCATCCGCCCGGCTCAGGCCCCCGATGTTCACCCCGCGCACCGTCGTACCGGCGTCTATGTCCCCGCCCGCCATCAGCAGCCCGGCGAGATACAGGCCGCCGACACCGACGGTCAGGGCGCCGCCGGCCAGGGCGAGGGGCGGGACGGAGGTGATACGGGATGCTGAGGCGTTTCGCTGGACAGCGGGGACGCGCAGGCGCATGGGTCTCCCAGGCGGACGATCGACGGGACGGCGCGCCCGATGACGCGACGCTGTGCGCGAGGCAAGCACATCCAGCTAGCCATAATCGGGCGAAAACGCCTATGTCGCAGACCACGTATGTTCCGGATCACGCGCACGCCGCAGCGGCGACGGGTCGGAAACGGTGCGGGGCCCCTGCCGGGGTGGTCTTCGGCGGTGGGCGCGCCCCGGGTGTGTTGCCGGGCGTTTCTGTCGGCCTTGGGGGTGTCTGAGGGGCGTGGGGGGATTCGGTGCGGGGCCCTGCGGGCGCGATGGGGGCGTGTGGTGGGAGTCGCGTCCGGGTGCTTCTCGGGCGGTGGGCGTGGACTGCGTGGCTGGCCGGGTGGGTGGTCGTGGTCGGGCGTCGGAAGGGGTGTGTGCGGTGGGGTTTCGGTGCGGGGCCCTGTGGACGCGAGCGGGGTGTGTGGTGGGAGTCGCGTCCGGGGGGCTTCGGTGGTGGGTGGGGAGTGCGTGGCTGGCCGGGTGGGTGGTCGTGGTCGGGCGTCGGAAGGGGTGTGTGCGGTGGGGTTTCGGTGCTGAGCGCTGCGGGCGCGATGGGCGCGATGGGCGCGAGCGGCGCGTGTCGGGCGAGTTGCGGCGGGGTGGTCTTCGGTGGGGGGCGTGTTGGCCGGGCGGTTTGACCGTCTTCGGGCGTCTGAGGGGGCGTGCGCGGTCGGTCAGGGGCGTGGTGCGGGTCGCCTCCGGGTGGGCCGGTGGCCTGTACCGCGTGAGCTGTCGGAGCGTTCCTGGCCCCGGCCGCCGGTGCCGCGGCCGAGGCCCCTGCCGAACGGCCAATGGGAACGCAGCGCATCCGCACGGTCCGGCCGGCGGATGGGTTGCGTTCCCACGCTGGGGGGCGGCGTTCGCGTCACACCCCGGACTGCACCTCCGGCTTCTCGTCCTCGGCGGCCGCCAGGGCCCTGTTGCGGCGGACGGAGGCGAGGAAGGACGCGGCGATGAGGACGACGCCGATCAGGCCGGTGATGATCTCGCTGATCTGGTGCTGGATGGTGATGAGGAGGACCGTGGCGAGGGCGCCGATGGCGTAGTGGGCGCCGTGCTCCAGGTAGACGTAGTCGTCGAGGGTGCCCTGGCGGACCAGGTACACGGTCAGCGAACGGACGTACATCGCGCCGATGCCCAGGCCGAGCGCCATCCAGAAGATGTGGTTGGTGATGGCGAAGGCGCCGATCACGCCGTCGAAGGAGAAGGACGCGTCCAGGACCTCCAGGTAGAGGAAGAGGAAGAACGCCGCCTTGCCCGCGAGGGCGACTGCCGAGACCGGTTTGCCTTCCGCCCTGGCCTTCTCCTCCTCCTCGTGCTCGTGTTCCTCCTCCTCTTCGATCTTGTTCTCGAAGTGGGACGAGAGGCCGCCGACCGCGAGGTACGTGATCAGGCCCGCCACGCCCGAGAGCATCACCGTGGCCGCCTTGTCCGCGTGGCCCGTGCTGACGTGGGCGTGGGTGGCGAAGGTCATCGCCGTGGCCAGCAGGGCGACGAGCGCGACGCAGACCGACAGCATGTCGATCCTGCCGAGCTTGGCGAGCGGGCGTTCCAGCCAGGTCAGCCACATGATCTCGCGGTCCTCGAGAATGAAGTCGAGGAAGATCATCAGTAGGAACATGCCGCCGAAGGCCGCGATCGCCGGGTGGGCGTCGGTGACCAGGTCCTGGTAGCGGTCGGGGTCGTCGAGGGCGAGCTGGACCGCCTCGACGGGTCCGACCTGGGCGCTGATGGCGACGATCAGCACCGGGAAGACCAGCCGCATGCCGAACACCGCGATCAGGATGCCGACGGTGAGGAAGATCCGCTGCCAGAAGGCGTTCATCTTCTTCAGGATCCCGGCGTTGACGACCGCGTTGTCGAAGGACAGGGAGATTTCGAGGATCGACAGGATCAGTACGATCCCGAAGGCCTCCCAGCCCCACTGCCACGCGGCGAAGACCAGGCCGACCACCGTGATGGCGAACGACCAGCCGAAGGTTCGCAGCATCATCGCCTAGCCCTCCGCCTTCACGGCGAGGACCGGGCAGTCCACGCCCAGCAGGATCTGCTGCGCCGCCGAGCCCATGATCAGTTTGCCGACCGCGCTGCGTTTGCGGAGGCCGATCACCACCATGGACGCGCCCGTCGTCTCCACCAGGTCGATGATCTCCGCGGCCGCGTCACGGGCGCCCAGGACCTGACGGACGTCGAAGTCGACGCCCAGGGCCGAGAGGTCCTCGCGTACGTGGGTCAGATCGGGTTCCTGGGCGAAGCGGGGGTCCACCAGGGAGTCACCCTTGGTGGTGTTCACCACCAGCAGTTTCTCGCCTCGGCGGCGGGCCTCGTCGATCCCTGCCCGCAGGGCAGCCTCGCCCTCGGGGGAGGGGACGTAGCCGACCAGGATGGTCATCTCGAACTCCAGACGTCTCAGGTGGCGGCGTTTCGCGCGCGCAGGGGACTTACCACGAAACGGCGGATCAGCGGCCACAGCAGGACCAGCGCGATCACCGCATAGACCGAGTACGACACCGGACCGCCCACCAAACCCGACAACTCACCTCCGGACAACTGGAGGGAGCGCCGGCCCTGCAACTCCGCGCGCGGGCCCAGGATCACACCGACGATCAGCGGCAGGACCGGCAGTCCGAAGCGGCGCATGGCGAAGCCGAGGAGGCCCAGGGCGAGGAGGAGGAACAGGTCCAGGGGCTGGGCGTTGACGGCGTAGGCGCCCATCGACGCGAAGAAGAGGATGCCCGCGTAGAGATACGGGCGCGGGATCTGCAGCAGCTTCGCCCACGCCGGAGCCAGCGGGAGGTTCAGGAGCAGCAGGAGCAGATTGCCTATGAAGAGGCTCGCGATCAGGACCCAGACCAGGCTCGCCTCGCGTTCGAAGAGCAGCGGGCCGGGCTGGATGCCGTACGACTGGAAGGCCGCCAGCATCACGGCCGCCGTGGCGTTCGTCGGGAGGCCGATCGCCAGCATGGGGACCAGGGTGCCCGCCGCCGACGCGTTGTTCGCGGCCTCCGGACCCGCCACGCCCTCGATCGCGCCCTTGCCGAACTCCTCGGGGTGCTTGGTCAGCCGCTCCTCCGTGGCGTACGACAGGAAGGTCGGGATCTCCGCGCCGCCGGCCGGCAGCGCGCCGAAGGGGAAGCCGAACGCCGTCCCGCGCAGCCAGGGCTTCCAGGACCGCTTCCAGTCCTTCTTGCCCATCCATGGGCGCCCGACCGGGATCACCTCGGCCGGCTTGCGCCGCAGATGCGCGGCCACCCACAGCGCCTCGCCGACCGCGAAGATGCCGACCGCGACCACGACGACGTCGATGCCGTCGGCCAACTGCGGTACGCCGAGCGTGAGTCGCTGCTGGCCCGACACCGAGTCGATGCCGACCAGGCCGATCGTCAGACCCAGGAGGAGCGAGATGAAGCCCCGGACGCGGGACGAGCCCAGCACCGACGTCACGGCGATGAACGCCAGCAGCATCAGCGCGAAGTAGTCGGGGGCGCCCAGGCTGACCGCGAAGTCGACCACGAACGGGGTGATCAGAACCAGCAGGAGGGTGCCGATGGTGCCCGCCACGAAGGAGCCGATCGCCGCCGTGGCCAGGGCCTGGGCCGCGCGGCCCGCCTTCGCCATCTTGTTGCCCTCGATGGCGGTGACCACGGACGAGGACTCGCCGGGGGTGTTGAGGAGGATCGAGGTCGTCGAGCCGCCGTACATGCCGCCGTAGAAGATGCCGGCGAACATGATGAACGCCTGCACCGGCTCCATGCCGTAGGTGACCGGCAGGAGCAGGGCCACCGTCATCGCCGGGCCGATGCCAGGCAGGACGCCCACCGCGGTGCCGATGACGACACCGACCAGGGCGAGCAGCAGGTTCAGCGGGTCCATGACGTCCGCGAAGCCCTGCATGAGGTTGTTCAGGTTGTCCGTCACGGGCCAGGCCTCACAGGATTCCTTGCAGGACACCGGCGGGGAGGTTCACGCCGAGGCCTATCGCGAACGCGTAGAAGGTCGTGAGCGAGAGCGTCACCGCTATCAGCAGGTTGCGGACGTAGTGGCGGTTGCCGAGGGCGAACGCCGTGCCCCAGAAGAGCAGGGCCCCGCTGATCACCCAGCCGAGCCGCTCGATGAGCAGGGCGTTCGCCACGAACACCGCGATCAGCAGCAGGACGGTGCGCCAGTCGCTGCCGCTCGACAGGTCGACGTCCTCGCCGCCCTCCGGCTCACCGCGGCCGCCCCGCGCCACGTCCACGGCGTACAGCACCGCGAGCAGCAGGAGCAGGCCGCCCAGGAGCAGCGGGACCGCGCGCGGGCCGACCGGGTCGGTGCCGCTGGTGATGTGCGGGATGCCGAGGGCGTCCACGATCACCGCGGTGCCCAGCAGGGCGAGGAACACGCACACGCCGTACTGCGCGCGGTCCCCGCCCTCCCGGGGCGGACGGGAGTCCGCCACGATCCCGTCGTCCTTCACCGGGGAGCTCATGCCAGCCCGAGCTCGGCCAGGATGTCGGCGACCGCCTTGTCCTGCTCGGCGAGGTAGGTGCCGAACGCGTCGCCGGTGACGAAGGAGTCGACCCAGCCGTTCTTCTCCAGCTGCTCCTTCCACTCGTCGGAGTCGTGCATCCTGGTCAGCGAGTCGACCCAGGTCTTCTTCTGCTCGGCGGTGATGCCCGGAGGGGCCACGATGCCGCGCCAGTTGGTGAAGACCAGGTCGATGCCGGAGTCCTTGAGCGTGGGGGCGTCCTTGAGCGCGTCGATCGGCTTCTCGCTGGTCACCGCGAGGACCCGCACCTGGCCGGCCTCGATCTGGTCGAGGAACTCACCGAACCCGCTCGCCCCGAAGGCGATCTTGTTGCCGAGGATGGCCGGCAGCAGCTCCCCGCCGCCGTCGTACGAGACGTAGTTGACGTCCTTCGGCTTGATACCGACCGCCTTCGCCAGCTGCATCGGGAGGAGGTGGTCGGGGCCGCCCGGGGAGGAGCCGCCGCCCACGGCGAGCTTCTTGGGGTTTTCCTTCCAGGCGGTGACGAGGTCGTCCATCGTCTTGTACGGGGAGTCCTTCGGCACGACGATCGCGCCGGCCTCCTCGATCAGCTTGGCGATCGGCGTGGTGTCGGTCAGGGTCGCCTCGGACTTGGAGGTGTACGAGGCCCCGACGACGCCCAGGCCCATCTGCATGGCCATCTTGCCGTTGCCCTTCTCGTTCACCAGACGCTGCAGGCCGACCGTGCCGCTGGCGCCGGGCAGGTTGAACACCTGGACACCGGAGGCGACGTCGGTGTCCTGCATGACCTGGGTGACGGTGCGGGCGGTGAGGTCGTAACCGCTGCCCGGGGTGTTCGGGACCATGAGGCGCAGCCCCGTCACGGGCTTCCCGTCGCCGCCCCCGCTCCCCTCCTCCTTGTCGGCGGTGGCGCCACAGGCGCTGACCGCGACCATCGACACGGCGGCAAGAGCTCCGACAACTGCGGCTCGTCGAGTTCTCATGGCTCATCTCTTTCGCTCGGCCGGATCCGGCGCCATGATTGTGCGATTCCTGAGACACCCCGTCTCGGTTCTGTGACCATTGAAGGTTGAGTTCATAGTGGTCATAACGGCACGACAAAAGCGGAGCCAGACGCTCGCCGGTGAGCTGCTCGTATGGCAGCTCGCCATTGTCGTGATCGTGCTGGCCGCCGTCGCGGCGGTCTCGCTGGCGCAGTCGAAGGCGACCTTCGACCGGGTCGAGGGACGCCGGGTGACCGCGCTCGCCGAGGAGCTGGCGGGCAACCCCCTCGTGCGCACCCAGCTCGTCCGGCCCGCCCCGGCCGAGATGCTGGCGCCGCTGCTCCAGTCCACGCTCACCAGGTCCGGCGTCACCTCCGCCACGGTCTCGAACGCCGCGGGCGAGATCGTCGCCTCGACCAACCCCACGCTGGTCGGCACCCGGATGCCGTCCGACGGCCCGCAGGTCGCCGACGGCCGTGGCTGGTCCGGCGAGCTGCCGGTGAACGGCGTCATCGAACTGGTGGCGCAGGCGCCGGTGCTCGGAGCGGAGAACAGGAACGCCGGGGACCACCTCGGCACCGTGATGATCGGGCGGGCCTCGCCGTCGGTCGGGCAGCGGCTGGTGGGCGCCTCGTCCTATCTGCTGGTCTACCTCGGCGTCGCCAGCGTCCTCGGGGTGGCCGGCTCCTGGCTGCTGGCCCGGCGGATCAAACGGCAGACCTTCGGCATGGAGCCGCGCGAGATCGCCGGGCTCGCCGAACACCGCGAGGCGATGCTCTTCGGGATCGCCGAGGGCGTGGTGGCCCTCGACCCGCAGCAGCGGCTCACCCTCGTGAACGCCGTCGGCCGGGGGCTGCTCGACCTGCCCGAGAACTGCGTCGGGATGAGCCTGGCCGACCTGGGGATCGAGGGGCGGCTGTACGACGTCCTGGCCGGCACCGCGGACGACGAGGAGCCGGGCGCCGCGCGCCGGGACGAGGTCGTCGTACGCCGGGGCCGGGTCCTGGTGATGAACCGGATGGACGTCACCAAGGACGGCCGCCGCCTCGGCTCGGTCACGACCCTGCGCGACCGCACCGAACTCGCCCAGCTGGAGCGGGAGTTGGGCTCCTTCCGCAGCACCACCGAGCTGCTGCGCGCCCAGGCCCACGAGTTCTCCAACCAGCTGCACACCATCTCCGGGCTCATCCAGATCGGCGAGCACGACGAGGTCGTACGGTACGTCCGCGCCCTGCGCAAACACCGCGAGTCGCTCGACCTCAACCTCACCAGCCGGGTCCGCGACCGGGCCGTCGCCGCGCTGCTCATGGCCAAGTCGGCGCTCGCCGCCGAGCGCAAGGTGCGGCTGAAGATCTCCGAGCGCACGGCCCTGGACCGGCTGGAGCCGACGGACTCCGCGGACGTGGCGACCGTCCTCGGCAACCTCGTGGACAACGCGGTGGACGCGGCCGCGAGCGGGTCCAGGGCGAGCGGGGCCAGGGCCGGGGAGGACACCCAGGAGGCGTGGGTCGAGGTGGAACTGCGCCAGGACGCCTCCAGCGTGGAGATCGTCGTACGGGACTCGGGGCCGGGCGTGGCTCCCGAGCTCGCGCAGGAGGTGTTCTCGCACGGGTTCACCACCAAGGCCGCGCAGGGCGGCGACCGGGGGATCGGCCTGGCGCTCACCCGGCTGGTGTGCAAACGCCGGGGCGGTGAGGTGTCGGTGGCCAACACGCCGGCGGGCGCCATGTTCACCGCCCGGATGTCCGTCGGCCGTCCGGCCGACCGAGCGACGGAGGGGGTCAGATGACGGAGAGAGTCCGATGATCGATGTGCTGATCGTGGAGGACGACTTCATGGTGGCCCGGATCCACCGCGGATTCGTCAACGGCGTCGACGGGTTCCGGGTGATCGGCACGGCGAACTGCGGCGAGCAGGCGCTCACCGCGGTGGCCGAGCTGCAACCGGACCTGGTGCTGCTCGACCTCTACCTCCCCGACATGTTCGGGCTGGAGATCATCCCGCGGCTGCGCACCGCCGGGCACGACTGCGACGTCATGGTGATCAGCGCGGCGCGCGAGTCCGACGCGGTCCGGGGCGCCGTACGGCAGGGCGTCGTCGACTACCTGCTCAAGCCGTTCGACGCCGGGGATCTGCGGGCGCGCCTGGAGCAGTACGCGGCGCGGCGCAGCAACCTCTACGCGGCGGTCGTCAGCGGACAGTCCGACGTGGACCGGGCGCTGGCGCGCGGCGCGGCGCCGTCCGCTCCGTCGGCCACCCTGCCCAAGGGCATGAGCGTGGAGACCGCCGAGCTGATCGAACGCGAGCTGCGGGCGGCCGACGGCACCCTCTCCGCCGCCGAGTGCGCGGCCCGGCTCGGGGTGTCACGGGTCAGCGCCCGGCGCTACCTGGAGCACTTCAGCGTCACGGGACAGGCGGAGGTGTCGCTGCGGTACGGGCAGGCGGGGCGGCCGGAGCGGCGGTACAGCTGGGTGGACAGGCCCTAGGGCCCGTCGCGACGCCGGCATGATCCAAACGACAGGCCCTAAGGCCTCTCCCACGCCCGGCTGCCTCCCTGGTCGACCGGGCCGGCCAGCTCCACGATGTCGTCCGACGCGATGTCGTGCAGCCTGATGGCGAGGTCCTCCAGGGCGCGGCTGGCGGCGAGTTCGTCGCCGATCTCGGGGATGGGCCGGTCGATCGGATTGCGGTGGGCCACGCCGCGGCCGGTGACGGTCGCTGTGTCCTGGGAGGTGCCCTGAGCCGTGTCCTGAGCCGTGTCCTGAGTGGTCAGCACGGCCTCGGCGCGGGTGTCGTCGCCGTCCTCGGTGATGCGGATCTGGACGGTCCAGTTCTTGTCTTCCATCGAGATCACTTCCGTACGGGGTCGGGAGCCCTACTGATGAGCGTGCGCCTGTTGCCGGGCCGGGTCCAGCGCGGGTCGGCGCCCGGCCCGTGGGGGCGCACTCATCCCGGGGGACCAGTTCCGCACCCATCCGCTCCTCCCACGGAGGCATGACAAGTGCCTCCGTGGGCACGATGTGCCGAAAGGTTGCGGAGAGAAGGCTGGTCGCAACGGACCCGAGATACGAGGAGGGCGCCATGAACCGCCAGACCCACGTTCGCGTTCGTGTCACCCGCCGGCCCGCCGCTCCCCGCGACACCAGGGGCGAGATCGACCGGCGCACGCCGTCGGGGCGGATTCTTCCGTACTAGGAGGTCAGGACCGGGCACGGCTCAGGTGACCGGGTCCAGCTCCATGGGCTCGATCTTGCCCTCCAGCATGGTGCCGAGGCCTTGTACGGCGCAGACGTCGGGGCGCTCGGCGATATGGACGGGCATGCTGGTGGCCTGCCGCAGCATCTCGTCGAAGCCGGGCAGCAGCGCGCTGCCGCCGACCATCATGATCCCGCGGTCGGCGAGATCGGCGACCAGGTCGGGCGGGCAGTCGCGCAGCACCTTGCCGATGCTGTCGAGGACGGCGGTGAGCGGGGTCTGGATGGCCGTCCGAACGGCGGCGGTGTCGACCTGGACGGAACGGGCGAGGCCGGTGCAGACGTCGCGGCCGTGGATCTCCGTGGAGGTCGGGCCCTGGGGCGTGAGCCCGTTGCCGGACAGGGCGAGCTGCAGGGGGCGTACGTTCTGGCTCGGCAGCATCAGCTCGTGCTGGTGCCGCAGGTGCTGCACGATCGCGTGGTCCACGGCCTCGCCACCGACCCGGATGCGCTCGGCGGTGACGATGGCGCCCAGGGAGAGCACGGCGACCTCGGTCGCGGCGGCCCCGCACACCATGATCATGCTGGCCTCGGGCTGCTCGACGGGCAGCCCGCACCCGACCGCGGCGGCGATGAGCGTGTCGACGAGTTCCACGCGCCGGGCGCCCAGGCCGACGAGGGTCTCGATGGCGGCGCGCTGGGCCAGCGGGTCGGCGTCGTGCGGAGTGCAGACCGCGGCCCGCAGGAAGGGCTTGCGGCGCAGGGCCCGGCGCACCTTGTCGCCGAGCAGGTGCCGCAGCATGCGCTGCGCCATCTCGATGTCGACGACCGTGCCGCCCGAGACGGGCCGTACGACGCGGATGTAGTCCGGGGTGCGGCCGGTCATCCTCTCCGCGAACTCGCCGACCGCGATGAGAGCGCCGGTCCGGGTGTTGACGGCGGCGGCGGAGGGCTGGTCGACGACGAGTCCGGCGCCCTTCACATAGACGCGCGTCCTGGCCGCCCCCAGGTCGACGGCGAAGTGGCAGCGGCGGAGCTGCTCCAGCGTGGCGGTCATGGGGGTCCTCCCGAAGACGCAGACCATGGGTCCGCCGGGTGGGTGGCGGGCCTCGCTTGGGGTGTGTGGGTCGAGTGGCTCGTGCGTGTGGGGTCGTGCGCGGGGCTGCCGTGGGGGGCGGCCTCTTATCGAATCGTGCGGGCGGCCGGGAGGGGGGCGCCTTCTGGAGGGGGCCGGGTGGGGTGCGGCTGAATGGGGGGTTTTGTTTCTGATGGGAAGTCAGGCGGGCGTGTCGCGGCTTGGGGGGTGGGGGTTTCGAGTATGGGCGGGGAGCGCGTGCGCTGATTGTGGCGGCGGGGGGTGGGCGGCGGGTCGGGGGCCTCTGCCTTGCCGGGGTGTTCCGTGCCCGGGCTGAGGACGGCCGGTCGGGGCCGGCGTCCGAGGGGCGGGGTCAGGGGGGAGTGGGGAGTGGCCGGAGTCCCTGCCCGTGGAGACCGCCCGGCAGACGGTCTGCCGTCCTACGTCTTCGCGGGTACGGCGTCGTCGGTCCGTGGGGTCCGTCGCGAGCCCCCCCGGTGGCCCCATCCGCCGCGTGCGTCGCGGGGCCGGTGACGGGGGCCCGGCGGCACTCGTCGCCGGGCCGAGTGGAGGTGCCTTGTGCCTTTACGCCATGCTCTCGCCAGAGGGTCCGCCGACGACCCCCCGGATCACCCCCAGCTCCACCAAGTCCTGTGGCCGGATCCGCAGCTGGTCCGCCGTCGCCTCCACTTCCTCCGGCCGTCGCTTCAGGATCGCCGCCGCCAACTCCGGTGCGATGACGGAGAAGTAACTGTCCGGCGTGGCCCAGGTGTTGCCGGGTGCCGCCAGGGCCAGCGCCCCGCCCGAGCCGCCCTCGCCGATGACCAGCGTGGTGATCGGGACGCGGGCCCCGGCCACCGCCCCGAACAGGTCCGCGATCGCCGCGCCGACCCCCTGCCGCTCCGCCTCCGCGTCATTGGCGGCACCCGGTGTGTCCACCAGGGTGAGAACCGGGATGCCGAGCCGGTCCGCGAGGCGGATCAGCCGGGCGGCGGTGCGGTAGCCCGCTGGGCGGGTGGCGGTGCCGGTCTGGGCGGCGTAGGCGACGGTACGGCCGTCGTGCGCGCCGAACCCGCAGAGGATGCCGTCGGGGTCGGCACCGCCGCAGCGGTCGCCGCTGATCGTGACGCGGCTGGTGAAGCAGGCATCCAAGTAGGCCTCGGCATGCGGGCGTTGAGCTGCCCGGGCGCGTCGGACCGCGTCCCAGCCCGTGCCGGGAAGATCGTGCGCGCCCAAGGCGTGGGGCACCGTCGCCTCCCGGGCGGGCGGCCCCGCCAGCACCCCCAGCCACCGCCCCAACACCCCCCGCAGCTCCTCCGGCCGGACCACCGCGTCCGCCGCCCCCGTCGCCACCTGCGCCTCCGCCGTGTACGCCGCCGGGTCCGCGTCCGGTGGGCGGACCCGGGAGCCCGCGAAGCCGACCTGGGCGCCGCGCAGGGCAAGGGTCACGTCGGCGCCCGCGCCGAGGGTGGCCCAGCCGCCGCCGGTGGTCGGGTCGCGGAGGACCGCGATCTGGGGCAGGCCGGCTTCGCGGGTGAGTATCGACTGGCGGGCCACGCGCTGGAGTTGGGTCAGGGCGAGCATGCCTTCCTGCATCCGGCTGCCGCCCGTGGCGACCAGGGGGACGACCGGGAGGCGGTGGGCGCGGGCGTAGGTGTACGCCGACTCCAGCCGGTCCCCGGTACGTTCGCCGAGCGAGCCGCCCAGGAAGCCGAACTCGAAGGCCAGCAGTACGGCCCGGGTGGCCGCCACGGTCGCGGTGCCGCAGACGACCGACTCGTCCTCGCCGGTGCGCTCGGCGGCACGCGCGTGCGAGGCGTCGTAGCCCTGCCAGGAGAGGGGGCCGTCCGGGCCGGAGTCCCGTTCCGGGTGGGGGAGTTCCGTGAAGGAGGAGTCGTCGGCGATCCGCTCGATGACCTCGCGTGCCGACAGGCGCCGCTCAGTCATGGGTCAGCGCCCGCTTCATGATCTTCCCCATGTCGTTGCGGGGAAGCGCGTCGAGGTAGTGGACCCTGCGCGGCCGCTTGTGGGGGGCCAGGCGGGCGGCGACGTGGGCCGCCAACTCCTCCGCGGCGGGCGGTGACTGGGGGTCCGCCGGGACGATCCACGCCACGATCCGCTCGCCGAGGTCGGCGTCCGGTTCGCCGGTGACGGCCGCCTCCCGTACCCCCGCGTGTTCGAGGAGCGCGTTCTCGATCTCGCCCGCCCCGATCTTGTAACCCCCGCTCTTGATCAGGTCGGTGGCCTGGCGGCCGACGATCCGAACGTATCCGTCGGGGTCGCGCAGCGCCATGTCGCCGGTGCGGAACCAGCCGTCCTCCGTGAAGGCGGCGGCCGTCGCGTCGGGGCGGTTCAGGTACTCGGTGAACAGGTTCGGGCCGCGCACCTGGATCTCGCCCACGGTCTCGCCGTCGTACGACGTGATCGGCGTCCCGTCCTCCTCCACCAGGCGCAGCTCCACGCCCGGCAGTGGCACGCCCACCGTCCCGGCCCGCGGCTCGCCGTCCGCGCGGACGCTGGTGTTCATCAGCGTCTCCGTCATGCCGTACCGCTCGACGACCCGCTGCCCGGTAGCGGCCGTGATCCGCTCGTGGTCGTGCACGGGGAGCGCGGCCGAGCCCGAGACCAGGAGGCGGGCCTTGCCCAGCGCCTGCGCCAGCCCGGGGTCGTCGGGGAGGGCCTGGGCGATGCGGTGGTACATGGTCGGCACGCCGAAGAGCATGGTCGCGCCGTCGTTCAGCTCGCGCGCGACCCCCTCCGTGCTGAACCGGCCCAGATGGCGCACGGATCCGCCGCGGCGCAGCGGGCCGAGGATGCCGAGGACCAGGCCGTGGACGTGGAACAGGGGCAGGCCGTGGACGAGTACGTCCTCGCCGGTCCACTGCCAGGCGTCGGCGAGCGCGTCGAGGGTGTGGGTGACGGCGCGGCGCGGGATGACGGCGCCCTTGGGCGGGCCGGTGGTGCCGGAGGTGTAGACGATCAGGGCGGGGTCCTCGTCGGAGGCCCGCGGGTCGGGTCGGGAGCGGGGGCCGGCGGCCCGTGCGTCGACGTCGATGCGTTCCAAGTCGCCCAGGGCGGCCGGTAGTTCGTCCCCTGCCGCGGCCAGCACCACCGTCGGCGTGCAGTCGGACAGGATGTGCCCGAGCTCCTTCTCCCCGGACTTCGGGTTGAGCGGTACGGCGGCGACACCGGCCTCCAGCGCCGCCAGTACCGCCACGGCCGTCTCCAGCTCCGGCGTCGCCCAGACGGCCACTCTGCCCGCCCCGCCGATCCGCGCCGCGAGGGCACCGGAGGCGGCGCCGAGCTCGCCGTACGTCAGGGAACGGTCGCCGAACCGCAGGGCGGCTCGCTCCGCCGGAGCGCCCGTCAGGGCCGGGAAGAGAGAGGACACGCGTCGTACTCCTTAAGCGCTCGAAAGTGCTTGCATTCAACTGTTCGCCGGACGCCGACTGTTGTCGCCGTGCCGATCCGCCGTGCCGATCGCCGTGCCGGTCCGCCTACCCCCAGCCCGGCACGACCAGCACCAGCCACACCACCGCGGGCACCGCCGCCACCACGATCCCTCCGTACACCATCAGCTGCCGGAAGAAACGCTCACGGTCGACGTCCGGTGCCGCGGCCAGCACCAGCGCGCCGTTCGTCGAGAAGGGGCTCACGTCCACGACCGTCGCCGACACCGCGAGCGCCGCCACCATGCCGACGGCCCCGATCTCGCCCTGCGCCAGGAACGGCACGGCGAGCGGGATGAGCGCGCCCATGATGCCGACGGACGAGGCGAACGCCGACACGATCGCGCCGATGTAGCAGAGCAGTACGGCGGCCAGCAGCGGTACGCCGATGCCGCCGACGCCCTCGCCGGCCCAGGTGATGGTGCCCATCTCGTCCAGGACGCCGACGTACGTCAGCACACCGCAGATCAGCAGCACCGTCGGCCAGGCGATCTCGCCGACCGCCTTGCGGCTGTCCTCCGGCCAGGCGGCGCTCAGGAGGACGGCGAGGGTGATCGCGGTCAGACCGGCGTCCAGGTCGAAGGCGAGGACGGCGATGACGAGGGCGACCAGGGAGAGGAGGGTGGCGATGCGGGCGGGGGTGAGGCGGGTGGTGGCGAGCGGGGTGGCGGTGGGCGCGGGGCGGGTGACGGTGGTGCCGCCCTCGCGCGTGCCCCCGCTGCCGGAGAGGGGCTCGCCCGGAGTGCCGGTGCCGGTGCCGGTGTCGGTCCCGGGGTCGGTGCCCTCGCTGCCGCCGTCCACCGCCGTGTCCACCGCCCCCTGCGCCCACAGCTTCAGCCCGCCGAAGAGGACGAACACGACCGCCGCGATGACGATGTTGACGATCAGGGAGGCGAGGAAGAGCGCGATCTCGTTGCCGGGCAGCTTCTCGCGCTCGACGATGCCGTTGACGATCGAGCCGTAGATGCTGATCGGCGAGAAGCCGCCGCCCTGGGCGCCGTGCACGACCATCGCGCCCATCAGCAGCGGGCTGATCCCGTAGCGGGCGGCGAAGCTCAGTGCGATCGGCGCGACGATCGCCACGGCGGCCGGGCTGACGGCGCCGATCGCGGTGAGGGCGCCGGTGAGGGCGAACATCACCCAGGGGATGAGCGCCACCCGGCCCCGGACGAGCCGGATCGAGGCGTGCACCAGCCAGTCGGTGGTGCCGTTGGACCGGGCGATCGCGAAGAGGTACGTGACGCCGACGAGGACGACGAAGAGGTCGCCCGGGAAGCCGGCGAAGATGCCGTCCGCGTCGAGGTCGGCGACGAGGGTGCCGACTCCGAAGGCGGCGGCGAAGGCGAGCGCGCCCATGTTGATCGAGCGGGTGGTGGCGATGACGAACACCACGGCGAGGACGAGGATCGAGATCAGTTCGGGGGACATACGGGCTCCCGTCGTTGGGTCCCGGAGCGGGTTGCGGGTTCCACACCCCGCGGTGGCAGGTGGGGCAGTGGTGGTGAGAGTGGGAGTGGCCGAGTGGCTGAGCCAATCAGGGGTGATGGCTGGATAGCGTGGGCGCGCGGCGGCCGGACGTCAAGGGGTGGCGCAGAATTGGCTCAGCCACTCGACCACTTGACCGCCCGGCCACTGGCCCGCCCGGTGCTACGCTCCCGGCGAGAGGGGGACCCCGTGACCGACGACGCCCTGCGCCCCATGACCAAGCAGCGCCTCTACGAGCAGGTGCTCGACCGGCTGCGCGCGTACGTCGCCGAGGGCGGCCTCGGCGCCGGGGACCGGCTCCCGACCGAGCGGGACCTGGCCCAGCGGCTGGGGGTCAGCCGGGCCTCCGTGAAGCAGGCGATCGTGGTCCTGGAGGTGCAGGGACTGGTGGAGGTGCGGCACGGGGGCGGCACGTACCTCGTGCGGGACAGCCTCGACGTGGAGCCGGTCGAGCGGATGGTCGAACGCCGCCGACGCCTCCCCGACGTCCTGGAGGCCCGGGAGGCCCTGGAGACGAAACTCGCCGAACTGGCCGCGGAGCGCCGTACGGAGGAGGACCTCGCGGCGATGCGGTCGGCCCTCGCGCACATGGCGAGGGAGATCGAGGACGACGGACACGGGGTGGAGGGCGACCGCCTCTTCCATGCCGCGGTCACCGCCGCCGCCCACAGCAGCCTCCTCGCCGAGTTCATGCGCTCCATCGCCGACCAGGTCGCCGAGAGCCGCACCGAGTCCCTCCGCCAGCCCCACCGCCCCTCCCGCTCCCTCGCCCAGCACCAGGCCATCCTCGACGCCATCGCCGACCAGCGGCCCGGGCAGGCGGCGGCAGCCATGCGACGGCATGTCCGTACGGTCGCGAAGGTGCGGTTGCTGGACTGGGAGCCGGAGGAGGAGCGGGAGCCGTAGGGGCTACGGCCCCGCCCCCCGCTCGCCTCGCGGGCGACGGCGCCGAGGTCAGGCGGCGCTCAGACGGTGGTCAGGCGGTGCTCAGACGGCGCTCTCCACCACGTCCGCCACCACACAGCTGACGTTGTCCGGGCCGCCCGCCTCGTTCGCCGCGTCGATCAGGGCGTGGACGGCGGTGTCGGGGGCCGGGGCGGAGGTGAGGAGGTGGCGGATACGGGCGTCGGGGACGACGGAGGTGAGGCCGTCGGAGCAGAGCAGATAGCGGTCGCCGGGCTCGGCGTCCCGGAGGCGGAGGTCCGGGGACTCGGTGATGGCCGGGGAGAGGCATTTCAGGAGCAGGGCGCGCTGCGGATGGGTCACGGCCTCCTCCGGCGTCAGCCGGCCCTCGTCGATCATCGACTGGACCACCGTGTGGTCGTCCGTGATGCGGAACAGGGCGCCGTCGCGCAGCAGATAGGCGCGCGAGTCCCCGATGTGCACCAGGGCCAGCCGGGAGCCCGTCCAGAGGAGGGCCGTCAGGGTCGTGCCCACCTCCGCCGTGCCGTCGGCGGCGTCCCGGACCGCGTCCGCCGCGCCCCGTACCGCATCCTCCAGGAGGTTCAGCAGGTTGTCCGCACCGAGCTCCTCCGTCTCCAGAAAGCGCAGCGCCTCCACCGCCGCGCTGCTCGCGGGCGCGCCCGCCGGTCCGCAGCCGTCCGCCACGGCGAGCAGTCGAGTGCTCGCATAGGCGGTGTCCTGGTTGGCGGGGCGGACCCGGCCTCGGTCCGAGTGGGCGCAGTAGTGCAGCTCCAGCATGGTGGTGTCCTTCCTCGGTGTCGCCGACATGTGTCCGACGAGGAACTCGGCGAGGTCCCGCCGCGCGGCCGTCTCCGACTCCACCTGCGCCCAGTAGGCGCGGATCTCGCGGGCGGCGTCGGCCGGCCGCAGTGCGCACACCTGGCGGATCCGGGCCAGCGGCATGCCCAGCCGCCGCAGCCACGCCACCAGCCGGGCCTGCTCCAGCTGCTCCACGGCGTAGTACCGGTACCCGGTGTCCGGGTCGACCCGGCGGGGCTTCAGCAGCTCCAGCTCGTCGTACAGACGCAGTGCCTTGGGCGACAGCCGGCAGGCCTTGGCGAAGGCGCCGATCGTCAGCATGGCCGTGCGCATCCCGGTCCCCTCCCCGTGCCGTCCCGAACCCTTCCGGTTCCTCGCACCGATGCTGTGGCTTCACCAAAGGTGAAGGTCAAGCGGCCTGTCCCGGTTCCGGAAGCGCTTGTTAACCTGCGACCCGCCCGCCCGTTCCGCCCGAAGGAGCCCACCGTGCCCCGAATAGCCCTCGTCACCTGCCGCCCCGGACCGGAGGTCAGCGTCGACCGTGACCTCCCTGTGCTGGTCGGGGCGCTGCGGGAGGCCGGGGCCGAGGCGGACCCGGTGTACTGGGACGACGAGCGGGCCGACTGGGGCGGGTACGACCTCGCCGTGCTCCGTTCCACCTGGGACTACAGCTGGCGTGCGGCCGAGTTCCTGGAGTGGGCGGAGCGGTGCGGCAAGGCGACCCGGCTCGCCAACCCGGCCGAGGTGGTGCGGTGGAACGCCGACAAGCGGTACCTCGGCGAGGCCGCCGCCGCCGGCGTGCCGGTCGTGCCCACCCGCTACCTCGCCCCGGGCGACGGTGTCGACGGCCTCCCCGTCGACCACGAGTACGTCGTCAAGCCCACCTCGGGCGCGGGCGCGCGGTTCGCCGCCCGCTACACGCCCGACGAGCACGAAACGGCCGTACGGCAGCTGGCGCGGATGCACACCGAGGGGTTCACGGCGATGGTGCAGCCGTATGTCAAGGGCATCGACGTCAGCGGGGAACGGGCGCTGCAGTTCTACGGCGGCCGCCTCCTGCACGCCAGCCGCAAGGGCGCCGTCCTCGCGCCCGGCACGCCCTACGACGAGCGCAAGGTCGCCCACCCCGGCCTGGAGCCCTGGACCCCGACCCCGGCCGAACTCACCGTCGCCGAGCGCGCCCTGGCCGCCGTACCGCACGCTGCCGAGCTGCTGTACGCGCGCGTGGACCTCGTCGACGGGGAGGACGGGGAGGGCGGCGAGCCGCGGGTGATGGAGCTGGAGCTGGTCGAGCCGAATCTCTTCCTGTCGCTGCACCCGGCGTCCGTCGCACGCGTGGTCGAGGCGATCCTTACGGCGGCTAGCCGCTGACCGCCACCCGCTGCAACAACCCCCACGTGAACTCGGCCACCACCTCCCGCCGCACCCCCTCCCCGTCCGGCGCCACGAACGCCAGCCCCCACCGCGTCGGAGCCGTCCCCTCCAGGGGCCGGGCGGGGGCGAAGGCGCGGGCGGCCTCGTCGACCGTGCAGGACCAGGGGGTGAGGTCGGAGAGGGTGCGCAGGGGTGGGGGGTCGGCTCCCGGGGCGCGGACGAGCCACTCGTTCCAGACCGCGCCGTTCGGGGCGAGCAGTACCTCGAAGCGGAGGTCGGGCCAGAGGGGGACCGGCCACAGCCAGGCCTCGCAGTCCAGGTCGCCGACCTTGCGGGTGAGAACGGAGTCGGGCGTGCCGAGCACCGAGCGGTAGCGGGAGGCGGCTCCGCGGGCCCGGGGTGAGCGGACCATGGCCTGCCAGCGCTTGTTCGCCTCGCGCATGTCCGGGATGGACACGCCCAGTTCACGGCGGGCGTCCTCCACCAGGTCCGGGTTGTGGTCGGCCATGCGGCGCAGCAGCACCAGCTGGAAGTCGAGGGGGGTGCAGGGGCTAGCGGGGTGCTTTCCGGAGGGCATGTGATCCATCGTCGCCCACGGGGCGGCGGCCGTCGGGGAGGAAGAGGACCGAATTGACGTACCGCGGGCCGCGGAAGGGCAGGACCCGGCGCAGCAGGCCCTGGGCGACGACGTACGAGGTCTCCGCCTGGTGGTTCTCCAGCGGGAAGCGGCTCAGGGGCACCCAGTCGCGGCCGGGCAGGACCCAGCCGTCGTAGCCGAGCAGGGAGAGGTACGTCAGCACCGGGGCGATCGGCTGGATGCGGGACTCCAGCTCGATGAAGAGGGCGGGCCGGTCGCGCGCCAGGATGGCGGTCGCGCCGCGCAGCACCGCGAGCTCGCTGCCGTCCACGTCGACCTTGACGAACCCGACGTCCTTGAGGCCGAGTTCGTCGAGGGTGACACAGCTGACCGGGAGGGCGGTGGCGTGGATGTTCCGGCGGACCAGGGAGGACACCCCGCGGTCGCCCGCGTCGTGCGGGGGCAGCCAGAGCCGGGCCGCGCCGGGGCGCTCGGCCGCCGCGGCCTGCACGACCCGCACGTTGGGCGGGGCCGTCGCCGCGAGCAGCCGCGCGAGGTGGGGGACCGGTTCCACGGTCACCACCCGGCGGGCCCGCCGCGACAGCCGCCGTGTCCACGGGCCGTACCATCCGCCGACGTCCACGGCCGTCCCGCACCCGGCGGGACACAACTCCGCCAGCCGGGCCAGCTCCGGCTCGAAGCGCGGGTACACGGCCCGGGCGACGGCGGCGACCAGGCGGGTGGGCAACAGAGAGGCGACGCTCGCAGCCAGGGTCATGGGGCCATCCGTTGCAGGAGTTCCTCGTGTTCGTCGTCGGAGACCTGCTCCCCGGAGGCCGGCAGCAGCTGGGGGATGCCGTCCACGATCGGGTAACGGCGGTGCAGACGCGGGTTGTACAGCGCCTCGGCCGCCGCCTCCGCACCGTCCGGGCCGTCCGGTACGACGAGGTGCAGCGGGCCCTTGTCCAGCGGGCACGCCAGAATCTGCAAGAGCGGGTCGTCGGGTTTCATGGCGGGGTCAACTCCTTGGAACCGATGGGGGGTTGAGCGGACGGTGGAGGTGGTGGTGCGGGCGGGTCGTGTCTCGGCATCGACAGCAGTACGGCGACGGCGAGCGCCGTACCCGCGACCCGCAGCGCCAGCCGCAGCGGGTCCTCGGGCAGCGTCTCGCCGAACGACAGCGTGCCGAGCACGGCCGTGTACAGGCTGGTCACCGTCGTGCACACCGGCACGATCAGCGAGGCCCGGCAGCGCTGCAGCGCCGCCTGCGACATGACCAGCCCGAACGCGCCCGTGAAGAGCAGGAG
This sequence comes from Streptomyces sp. V4I8, assembly GCF_041261225.1. Classification (GTDB taxonomy): domain Bacteria; phylum Actinomycetota; class Actinomycetes; order Streptomycetales; family Streptomycetaceae; genus Streptomyces. Next base: position 3,407,929 of record NZ_JBGCCN010000001.1, on the reverse strand, counting down.
ATACGGGTACGGGGAGCGGAGCAGGCCCAGCAGGGCGTCGCCGATGCCGTTCGTGGTCAGCCGGCTCGACACCCCCTTGATGGCGAGCGAGCTGACCCCGTACAGCAGCCCCACCGCCACGCCGTACTCCACGCCGGTCGTCGGCAGCCGGTGCCGGTGCCGGGCCCTGCGCTCGGCGGAGTTGTACAGCCACACGCCGGCCGCCAGCGACGGCACGCACACCAGCAGGATCAGGGGGTACGGGGCGGCCCGGCCGACGGTCTCCCCGCCGTCGGGCCCCTCCCGCAGCGACAGCACGACCATCAGCAGCGCGGCGAGGATCGCGCCGAGCGCGTACCGCTCCCGTCCGCTGGTCTCCTCGCCCAGCAGCCGGGCCGAGAGCAGGACGAGGAGGACGAGCCCGGAGACGAAGATGCCCTGCGCGGCGGCGATCGGCAGGGTGCGGTAGACCACGAGCTGCGCCCCGAACCCGGCGGCGAGGGAGAGCGAGCCGCCGATCCACAGCGGGCTGCCGAGCACCAGCCGCAGCAGCCGGGCGGGTTGCCGGATGCTCACCTGCGGAAGTGCGGTGAGCGCCCGTTTCTCCAGGACGAAACCGAGGCTGTACAGGGTGTTCGCCAGCAACGCCGCGGCCACTCCCCACCACATGGTCCACGCCCCCTAGGTCCGCCGCGCGTGCAGCAGCAGGATCGACGCGAGTGGCGGTCTGGCGCAGGCCAGCCGGTCGAGGGGGCGGAGCGGACGCGGTACGCCGTGGAAGGGCGCCCCCGCCAGCCGTACGACCTCGAAGCCGGACGCGGCCACGAACTCCCGTAGCGCACGGGCGGTGTAGAGCCGCAGATGCCCCACGACCTCCCGCCCCGGCCGCCCGTGGATGCCCCGCAGGCTGACCTCCGAGAACACCGGCTGCACGCCCGCCAGCAGCAGGGCGCGGTTGTACCAGGCGGCCAGGTTCGGGGTGGAGAGCATCAGATGGCCGCCGGGGCGGAGCACGCGGTGGATCTCGTCGAGGGCGGCGTCCGGGTCGACGAGATGCTCGATCACCTCGCTGAACAGCACGGCGTCGGCGGAACCGGTCCCGAACGGCAGCCCCCCGTCGGTGAGTTCACCGCGCACGGCGTACGGGATCCGGGTGCGGGCCCGTCGCAGCGCGTCCTGGGACCAGTCGATGCCCACGATGCGGTGACCGCGGAGGTAGGGGGCGGCGGTGGCCGCGGCGGTGCCGTCGCCGCAGCCGATGTCGAGGATCGTGCGGGCGCGGCCCGCGGTGGCCGGCCCCAGGGCTTCGGCGAGCATGCGGGCCTGACGGCGGCTGCGGGGGGTGCCGGAGGCGACGGGGACGGCGGGGTTCTCGTAGAAGTCGCGCAGTTCGGGCGGCTTCACGGGGGAGGTCGTCGTAGGTGTCTTCACGGGGTCACCTCCGTGCTGTGCAGATAGTGCTCGAAGAGGTCCCGCAGATGGGCGCCGTCACCATGGCTGAGCAGGGCGCGCGACCAGCGCAGGGCCAGGTGGAGGCGGCCCGCGGTGGAGGCGGTGGTGACGGTGAGGCCGCGCGGCATCCGGGCGGGCGCCGAGAACCACACGGCGTGCGCGCGGCCCGCTTCCTCGCCGAAGTCCAGGGGATAGGGGATACGGCCGATGTTGCTGAGGAGGGTCGTGGAGGTCCAGGGCGCGGCGGCTCTGCGCAGGCCGCGGGTGAGGGCGGCGCGGACGGCGACGGGGGCCCAGGGGGCGGTGAGGAGGGAGGCGCCGTGGCCGAGCTGGGGGCGGGGGAGGGCCTTGAGGGCGCGGGTCCGGGTGGCGGTGCGGTGGAGGAGGGCGGGCATGTCGGCGGGCGCGTGTGCCGCCAGTTCATCCGGGCTGAAGGGGACTTCGACCAGCCGGGTGCCGTTGCCGATGGGCATGGAGGCGTCCCGGGGGCGGTCGTCCACGGGCATGGTGATGCGCAGGGGGCGGGGGCGGGCGCCGTGTTCCCGGTTCCAGTGGGCGATGGTCAGGGCGGTGGTGACCATGAGCTGGTCGTTGACCGTGTAGGGGGAGCCCTTGGGACGGTGGGGGAGGGGGAGCTCGGTGACGAGCATGCCGTTGCCGGGGGAGGGCTCCGGGGTGCCGGGGGCGACCCGCGCGGGGTGGGACCAGTTGGACGGGGCGTCCTCGGCGGGCGGGGGCGCGTCGGACGTCGTGCGTACGGGAGGTGCGGCGGGGGAGTTGTCCTCACCGCCGTAGAGCTCGGCGGCGGTCGCCAGGACGCGGAGGCAGGCGGGGCCGTCGAGGGCGGTGTGGTTGATGGTGAGGAAGAGGACGGTGCCCTGTGCCGTCCGTGGCTGGGGGCCGTGGGCTCCTCGCGGCCGTATCCCCACAGCGTCACTGGCTTCGCTCCCCTCGATCCGCCCCGCGCCCGGACCCGTTCCCGTCCCCGTCGCCTCCACCATCTCCACCCTGACCGGCGGCGACAGGGACAGCGGCGGCGCCTGCGTCAGGGCCCGGGTCCGTGCGTCCCGCAGCGCGTCCCGCCCGGGTGCCGGAAAGCCCACCACCTCCACGTCCGGCTCCGCCGTCAGCTCCCACTCGTACCGGCGCCGGTACCACCGCCCCGGCGCCTCCCGCACGAGGATGCGCGGATGCCGGCGCAGCGCCTGAGCGAAGGCCGCCCGCAGTCGCCCCGCGTCCAGCCGGCCCGGCAGATGCACCTCGATATGCACCGTCTCCGGCTCCTCCTCCTGGAGACAGTGCCGGGCGACCTCGTCCACGACGGGGAAGGGCACACGGGCGGGCGGCCGCAGCGGACCGTCGGCGCGTGCGGGCTGCTGCAGTGCGGTCATGTGACGTCGCCCCTCCGTGTGTCGTCGGGCTCCGGCGGGTCGGCGGGCGCGGTCGGGCCCTGCTTGCCGGACCCGCCGATACGGGCGGTCGGCGGATCCGGGTCCGGCCCGCCGGGGCCGCGTGCGGAGACGGTCGGCCCCGATGCGGGCCGAGGAACGGCGCCGGGGTCGGGGCTCGTCGAACCGGGTGGCTCGGTCCCCATCGGACTCCGCCCGCGGCGGCGCTGCGGCAACGGCTGCGTCGGTGACTCCGGCGCGCCGGGTCCCGGCCCGCCCGAGGGTGCGCCCGGTCCGCCCGCACCGCCCGCCACCCCAACCGCGCCCACTGGCTCCCGCACCGCCACCACCCCGGCGAACAAGCCGATCAACGCCAGCAGTTGGGCCGTCGGACCGAAGGCGCCCTCCTCCGCCCCCACCGGCTCCCCGGCCCCGATCGCCGCCGCGACCCCCGCCCCGGCAAGGGCGGTCAACGCGATCGGCACCAGCAGCGTGTGCCTGCGCCAGGCGACCACCGCCAGGGCCGGCACCAGCAGGGCGAACCACCCGGCGATGAAGACGGCCACCACCGTCACAGCCACCGTGCCGAGCCACAGCCCCGGCAGTGGCGGAGCGGCCTGCGGCTCGTCGGGGTTCGGCGCCCGGCGGCGCCACAGGGCCAGCCCGGCCAGCAGGGCGAGCGCCACCGCGCCGCCGATCAGCCCGCCCTCATACAGCACCGCCGGCTCGTACGACAGCTCGACCGTGCCGCCGGCCCCCGCCGGGATCCGCCAGCCCTGCTGCCAGCCGTCCAGCCGTACCGGTGTCAGTTCCTTGCCGTTCAGCGTGGCGTGCCAGCCGTCGTTGAAGTTCTCGTACGTGGTCAGGTAGCTCGCCGCTCCCGATCCGACCGTCACCGCGCGGCGGTCGCCGAGCCAGTCCCGTGTCTTCAGGTCACGCACAGCCGTGGAGGCCTCGGCGACCGTGCCGCGCGTCAGTGTCACGTCGGTCAGCGTGAGCGGCCCGGCGTCCCCGGACTCGACCCGGTGGTCACCGGACGACAGGCGCAACTCGGCGTCTCCTCGACCCCGCTGGCAGAGCGTCACCTCGACCTGCCGCCGTTCCATCAGATCCCGTACGGTTCCGCGCACGCTCGTCCGGTACAGCTCCCCGTCCACCGCGACGACCGGCCCCTCCCCGCACGCCAGCGAGAACGGCCGGGTGCCCCGGGGCTGGGGGGTCCGGTACTCGTCGAGGGCGGGGACGTAGGCCTCGGTCAGGCCCACCGGCAGCCGCAGGTCCTCGCCTACCATCGGGTTGTAGAGGGTCAGCGGGGCCGTCTGCGTGATCGTGATGTCCAGCCGGTCGGTCGTGATGGCCGGGAAGCGGACCCAGCCGTTCTCGTCGACCCCGGCGATCACCGCACCGTCCGGCGAGCTGATGTGCACCTCGGTGGGGCGGGTGGCGAGGCCGCCCGCGGGCGCCAGCACGATCTCGCCCACCGCCTGCTTCCCGGGCCAGCGGAGGTGGATCGTGGGCCGGTCGCCCGCGACCCACGCCGTGGTCAGGTCGCCGTCGGTGAGGTTGCGCGGTGACAGGCCCGTACCCAGCCGCGCCGTCGAGTCGGCGGTGGCGACGATCCGGTTGCGCTGCTCCGGCGCCACCTTGTACAGCAGCTTGTCCAGCTCGTCGCCCGCCACCGGCACCGCGCTCGCCCGCACCTCGTACGTCCCGGCCGTGGACGTCGTGAAGCGCCGGTGCAGGCCCGCCTCCGTACCCGTCGCCGACAGCCCGGCGGGGTCGGCCGTACGGGACAGGGAGACGATCTCGGCGGCGGCGCCGGAGTCCTCGGCGTCGGTGGGCAGCCGCAGCAGCCGGGTCACCTGGACGTCCGGCAGGTCGATCCCGGAGAAGCCCGCCCCCGTCAGCCCGGCCCGCCGGGACACGGAGTCCGCGATCGTCAGTTTCATCCAACTCGTCGCTCCCGCAGGTGCCTTGACCCTCTGCGTAGAGCCGTCCGGCCGGAGGAAGGAGTTCACCGCCCCCTTCTCCGTCTCCACCCGCACCCGCGTCGGCGCCTCCCGTACGCCCTCCTGCGGCAGCGGCGTCACCTTGAACGACGAGGGCATGTCGTACGACCCGCCCGCGAAGCCGATCCGCAGCCACTCGCCCTCCGGCGACCCCTCCGAACCCTCGGTCCACGCCGTGTCCGGGTTGCCGTCGAAGGCGTTCACCGGGTCGAACTGCGGGAGATGGAAGAGCCAGCTGCCGTACGACGACGCCGTCACCGACCGTGCGCCGCGCAGCTCGGCCACCGTCTGGTGGGCGAGGCCGGTGGTGGGCAGGATCTGGTGCGGTTTCTCGCCGGCGTCCTGGGCGGCGTCGGGCGCGTTGCGCTCGTCGCGGGTGTACGTGTACGACGTGTTGGCGTTGATCAGCCCGAACCGGGTGTCCGCACGCCGCAGCCCGTCGCCGACCACCTGGACCTGGGGTGAGCCGAGCCCGGGATGGTTGTCGCCGGTCAACACCGTTGCCCGGCCGCGCAGTTCGGAGGCCAGTGGCAGCAGTGCCTCCGGGCCGCCGGACACCACGGCCGTGTCGGACACGGGCTGAAGCCCGGCCTGGTGCGGGCGGGGCACGTCCGCGCTCACCGGCTTGTAGATCTCCACCGCGCGCTGCCGTGGATACAGCCCCTCCACCTGGAGCGGGGTGTCGGGCGCGATCGTCCCGCCGGTCATGATCGGCCCGAGGCCCGTCACCCGCTCGTACCCGGACTGCTCCAGGGTCCGCTTCACCGTCGTGGTCGGCACCTGGCCGATCTGGTCGGGATCGAGGTCGTTGCGGACGACGACGTAGTAGATGCCCGCCCGGCTCAGGTAGTCGGCCAGCCCCGGCACTTCACCGCCGCTCGTCAGCGCCTGCTCGACGGCGTCCATCGCGCGCCGGTTGCCGGGCGTGCCGAAGGGGACGTAGTCCCGCTGTGCCCAGCGCGAGTCGGCCATGACGTCCAGGGGCTGGTCGATGGTGGAGCCCCAGGTGTAGATGCCGTGCGCGGTGGCCGGCACGACGAGGGTGCGGGCGTCGGGGGAGTACTTCTCCATCCAGTCGGCCGTGGCCTGCCAGTACTTGGGGATCTCCTTGAAGGAACCCGGGTTGAGGATCGACCCGTTGAGATACGGCCACATCAGCCCCGGCAGCACCAGTACGGCCGCGATCAGCGGCGCGAACCGCCGCCCCCGCAGCCGCCGCGCCCCGCGCGCCTCGGCCGCCACGCCCACCAGATGGGCGAGCCCCAGCACCAGCGCCAGAGCGAGCCCCGTCTGGAACTTGTAGATGTTCCGGAAGGGCACGAGCCCGCCGTTCAGCCAGTCCTGCACGACCCCGTGGAACGGCGCCCCGAACGCCCCGCCGTACCCCGCGAGCAGGATCAGCGCGACCGTCACCACCGTCAGCACCAGCCACCGTCGCTCCGGCATGTCCCGCCGGGCCAGCCCCGCGAGGCCCAGCCCGGCCGCCAGCGCCGAGCACACGATCACCACGACGGCCGAGGCGACGGCCCATCCGGCCGGCAGCCAGGCCTCACCGAAGTGCAGATAGGCGACCCAGTTCCCGCCGCCGCGCAGCGCCTCCGTCGCCGACATGGTCTCGGTGGTGGTCTGCGAACTCTCCACGTACGGAAGGAAGTTCTCGCCGTAGGTGCCCAGCAGCAGGAGCGGGATCACCCACCAGGCGGTCGCCAGGACGACCCCCGGCACCCACCACCCGATCAGCTTCCGCTGCCGTGGCCCGGGCGGGCGGGAGAGCAGATACAGCCCGACGGGCAGCAGCGAGGCCAGTGTGGAGGCGGCGTTGACCCCGCCCATGAAGGGGATGATCAGGGCCGAGCGCAGGGCGGCGACCCGGGCGGTGTACCGCTCGTCGGTCAGCGGCAACAGCACCCAGGGCAGAAACGCGCCGGGCAGGGCGGCGGCCGACGTGGACCCGATGACGATGGTGAAGACCGGCCACAGCGCGTAGGCGACGGCCGCGACCAGCCGCGACCCCCCGCTCCCCACCCGGAGCCGCTCGGCCAGTCGCAGCGCACCCCAGAAGGCGACGGACACGATCAGCGACAGCCACAACCGCTCCGCCAGCCACACCGGCAGCCGTACGACGTCGGCCAGCCAGTAGAACGGCAGCATCGGCCACAGATAGCCCGAGTACTGGTTCTGGATCCCGCCGAAGCTGCCCTGGTCGGACCACAACTGCCCGAGGTCGGACAGGAACCGGCCGGGATCGACGGTCACACCCAGCTTGGTGTCGAACGTCTGCCGCCCCGGCTGAACCGCCAGCAGCAGCACGAACACCACGGCCCAGAACCCCAGCAGCCAGCGCCGCGACCGTGGCCCTTCCGGCGGACCGGAGGCGGGCGCGGAGGTGGGCACGGCCGCCGGGGGAGGAGCCTGGACCGTGGTCGTCGTCATGGTGGACACCGCCTGAGGATGAGGAGGAGGTTCCAGGTGGCGAACTCGCGCAGGCCGGGCACTCTGACCACGGTCTCCGCGAGGAACGGCCAGTAGCGGGAGCGCGCCGAGACGATCTCCACGTCGTCCCGGGCGCGGACCTGCCGCAGGGTGGCGCCGATGTGCACGGCGAACAGGTTCTCGCCGAGGGTGTGCTTGGCGGCCCGTCCGGTACGACGCCGATAACGGGCACGGGCCCGCTCCGCGCCGAGGTAGTGCCAGGGGGCCCACTCATGACCGCCCCATGGGGACAGCCAGTTGGTGAACGACACGTAGACCAGCCCACCGGGCCGGGTCACCCGCGCCAGCTCACTCAGAAACGTCTGCGGATCGGCCACGTGCTCCAGCACATTGGAGGAGAAGGTGACGTCAGCGACACCGTCCCGCAGGGGTAAGAGGTACCCGTCGGCGACGACGGCCCCTTCGGGTGGCTTCGCACCGAGTTCCGCCACGTCCGGCTCGAACAGGTAGGCCTGCGCACCCCGCCGCCGGAACTCCTCGGTGAAGTACCCGCTGCCACCGCCTACGTCCACGACGGTACGCCCGGCGACGGGGCCGTCGTAGGCCTCGACCTGATCGACGGCGTCACGGGCCAGCAGCGAGTAGCAGGCCTCGGGATCATCCTGCTCATGAAGAAAGGCCCGGAAGAGAGCGAGGGACCGCCGAAAGGAGGGGTCCTTGGCAACCGGGGGCGGTGAAGCGCCCCGATAGGGGCGCGGGGCTGTGACATTTGCGGCTCCGCCGCGTGAGCGCGACCAGCCAAGACGTACCGGCACTCGCGAGTCGGCCGAACCATCACGGCGTTTAGGCGTCACGGCGCACGGCCTCCGAGGCAACCGCAAGGAACTGCCGTACCGTCCGATCCCAGCGATAGCGTGCGGCCCGATCCCGCGCGGCCTTGCCCATCAACTCCCGCCGATGCCCGGACAACGCGAGCGTGCACCACGCAGCGGCAAAGGACGACTCACCGGCGGCAAGCACCCCCGTCTCCCCGTCCACGACGGAATCCCGCAGCCCGGGCACGTCAAAGGCAACGGTCGGCGTCTCCCGCGCCGCCGCCTCGGTGACGACGAGCCCCCACCCCTCCACGGCCGAGGGATGAAGCAACAGCCACGCCGCACACAGCAGCCGATGCTTCTCCGCCTCCGACACATGCCCGACGAACTCGACGCCGGGCCCGGCGAGTTGCTCAAGGGACGCCCGCTCAGGCCCGTCCCCGACGATGACGAGCCGCCCGCCGGTGACGGGCCGCACCCGCTCCCAGAGCCGCAGCAGCAGATCGATCCGCTTGTACTCGACGAGCCGCCCGACAGCCACGAACAACGGCTCGGGCGAACGCTCCCTCAAGGGCCCCGGCTCCTCGACCCCGTTGTGCACGACACGGATACGCTCCCGCTCGACGCCGATCCCGCGGAGCGCGTGCGCCGTGGACGGCGACACGGCGACCAGCAGGCTCCGCTGCTGCGCCCCCGTCAGCGCCCAGTGCTCAAGTCTTCGGCCGAGCCGCGCGGCAGGCGCCATCGCGCCACCGAACCGCATCTGCCACAGATCGGTATGCACATGGTTGACCAGGCACAACGTCGGCCCGCGATGCCACAGAGGGGCGAAGTAGGGCATCCCGTTGCAGACCTCGACCAGCAGATCGCAGTCCCCGACCTGACGGGTGAAGGCGGATCTGGCGCGCAGGTAGTGGCCGTACGAGCCACCCGCCGACACCACCCGGTAGTCGCGGTAGGCCGCCGGGCCCCCGCACAGCAGGGTGACCTGGTGGCCGAGTCTCGTGAGGCCGTCGGCGAGTCGGTCGACCAGCAGCTCGGAGCCGCCGGCGGACCGGTTGCCCAGGTCTCGATGGGCGAGAAAAACGATTCGGCGCGGATGTGGGGGGAGCGCCGAGGAATGCTGCTGCGACGCCCAGGGGAGGGTGGCGCGCAGCTGGGAGGGCACGTGCTGGGGCATCAGCGCTCCAACTCGTCTCAGGGTGCGGAACTCAACGTGGGGAAGGGGAGGGTTTGGGTTCCTGTGGGGGGAATCAAAGGTCCTGGACTGCTTACGGTCGTTGTGCGTGGGGTGTGGACAGGCTGTGTCCGGGTGGGGTTGGACAGTTTTCGCCCAGCGGTTCGCCACGGCTACTCACCGGCGTGACAATTTCCGGCTTTATTGGAGCTGACGTCACGTCACATCGTGAGCGAGGGCTGGGGCATCTCGGCCGTACCCGGAGATTCAGGCCGCCTACGCCCTCGTACCACCAAAACGCCACCCACCACCGCAAGCACGAATCCTGCCCCAGCAGTCCCGATCGGCAACGTCTCACCCACCATCCGCAGTTGACCGCTGTCCCGCTTCGCCTGCCGTACGGCCTCCTTCTGCGTGGCCGTGGTGAACGCGATCTTCTCGCTGTCCAGGAGCACCGCCGCGTCCTTCTCGCCGCCGGGGGCCCGCAGCGTGCGGCGCGGGCCGGTCTGCGCGTAGACGACCCGGCCCGTGGCCTGATCCACGACGAGTTTGAACCCGTGGTTGGAATACCACTCCTCGGCCAGCACCTGCGGGCGGTCCGGCTCGTCGACGAGGCTGCCGGGGACGAGCCGGGTGCCGACCTTGCGGGGCGCGACCGTGCCGGTGAACCGGTATCCCGTGTACCCCTGGACCTTCTCGGTGCCGTCGTAGCGCATGGTGATCGTGGTGCCGCCGGTGTTGTCCCACCACCGGTAGGAGCGCTTCTCCACGTCGAACGGGAACTTCAGATAGGCCTCGCCCTCGATGTACGGCGACTCCTCGCAACAGTGCACCGGCCTGGTCGTCCTGCGGTCCATCACCCAGCGGTGCGGGGTGAAGTCCAGCGCGTCGTGCGGGTCGGCGGCCGGCAGCGACTTGTCGGTGTCGACGGTGGTGATCACGTCCCAGACGGCGTTGCCGCTGCGCTCACTTTCCGCCACATTGCCCCGCACCCGCTGGGTGACGGTGATTTTCTGGTCCGGCACGGTCTCGATCTTGTCCGTGTCGAAGACACTTCCGGTGCCCTTGTACACGGCGGTGGTGTCGATGTCGATGGGGTTCACGGCGGCACGCGGGGCCACGTACCAGGCGAGCATCGGCGCCAGTACCAGCAGAAACGTGCCGAGGCCCAGCAGGATCAACGAGAGAGGTGAGGCTGTACGGCGCATCCGGCACTCCTGGGGATTGACGCATGGTCGGCGCACACTCGGTGCACGGTCGTTGCCTGGCCGTTCTTGGGCCGGGAACCGTAGGCGCCCCTTGACGGAGTGTCAATGTCTTGACGGGCTGTCCCGGCTTGTCGAGACTGAACCCGACAGGCAGGGGTCGGATCAGGCTGGCACCACCGGGGTGGGGACGACCTCCGGATGCAGAGAGGCTGACCCTGCGATGTCCAGACTGCTCGCCGCCGCGCTGACCGTCGCGCTCGCCGCCGTACTCGCGGTGGGTGCCGCGCTCGGCGTCGTCGCGCTGCTGGAAGCGACGCCCGACCAGCCGAACACACCCTTGATCACCTACGAGCAAGCGGGCCAGGGGAGTTGACCGTGGCCGCCACGCCTGCCACCCCCGCCACGTCCGCTGCCTCCGCCACTCCCTCCACTCACGCCGCGACCTCCCCCGCCGTCGCCACGCGATCGGCCTGGCGGGACGTACCCCGCTTCCAGGTCCGCCGTTTCGCGGAGCTGGCGATGGCGGACGCCCCGGCCCTCGCCGAGGAGATCCTGCGCGAGATCCGCCGCGAGTACCCGCATCTGCCCCTGGTCCTCGACGAGTCGGGCGAACCGATGGCCCTGGTCGGCATCCGCCGCGCGATCGAGGTCTTCGTCCAGCACCTGGAGACGTCGGAGGGCCGCCCGACCGTCCCGCCCGGTGTCTTCCAGGAGTTCGGCCGGGGCGAGGGCCTGGGCGGCCGCTCCCTGGACTCGCTCCAGGCGATCTACCGGATGGGCGTACGCCTGGCCTGGCGTCGTTTCGCCGAGATCGGCCAGCGCGTCGAGATCCCGCCGCCCGCGATGTACGAGCTGGTGGACGCGGGTTACGAGTACCTGGACGGCCTGGTCGACCAGTCGGTCCGCGGCTACGCGGAGGCGGCGGCGCGCCAGGCCGGCGAGCGGTTACGTCTCCAACGCCGCCTGATGGAACTGTTGTTGGCCGAACACCACCGGGGGGACCCGGCGGACGCGCTGACGGAGCGGGCGGCCCGGATCGGCTGGCCGCTGCCCGAGAAGGTCGCCGTGGGCGTGTTGCTGCGCCCGGCGCGGGAGGCGATGGCGCCGGCCGTGGGGCAGGGGGTGCTGCTCGACATGGAGTACGAGCAGCCGCGCATGGTCGTCCCCGAGCCGGACGCCGGCGGCCGCCCCGAACTGCTGCACCGGGCCCTGACCGGCTGGTCGGGGGCGATCGGCCCGCCGGTTCCCCTCGCCGACGCGGCGAAGTCGCTGCGCTGGGCCGAGGCGGCCGTACGCCTGATGGAACGGCGGCTGCTGCCGGCCGGCGACGTCCTGTACTGCACCGAGCACACCGAGGCGCTGGTGCTGTTACAGCCCGAGGAGTTGATCGACGACCTGGCGGTGCGGTGCCTGGCGCCGCTGGAGCACTGCGGGCCCACGCACGGGCGGCGGCTGGCGGAGACGTTACTGGCGTGGCTGGAGACCAGGGGCGGGGCGCCGGAGGTGGCGGCCCGCCTGGGGGTTCATCCCCAGACGGTCCGCTATCGGCTGCGGCAGATCCGGGAGTTGTGGGGCGACGAGATGGACGACCCGGACCGGCGGTTCGAGTTGGAGCTGGTGTTGCGGGCGCAGCGGTTGAAGGGGGCGCTGGGGGAGAGCCCCCGTTAGCCGCTGGTGTTCCTCGGGTTCCCAGGGGCCTGGGGTTGCTGGTGTTCGTTGTGCGGCTCAGAGGCCGTAACGGCTCTTCAGATGGCGCCAGAAGTCCCGGAACATCCACTTGTCGAACTCGGTGATCTGCGCGGCGGATCCGGCCTTCATGAGGAAGCAGCACTGGCCGGTCGGGGACCAGTCGTAGAAGTCGTCGAGGCCGAAGGTGTGGCCGACCTCGTGCAGATAGATGTGGATGTTCTCCTGGCCGAGCGCGGAGGTGAAGTACTCCTGCCCGACCCGCTGCCCCCAGTCGCCGCCGGCACCGCCCTGGAAGCCCTTGGTCAGCCAGAGGGACTGGTCGTAGTGGCGGGCGGCGCCGCCCGGGCACCTGGAGTAGTTGCCGTCCTGGTGGAAGAAACGGCCGCAGTCGGGGGCGCACTGCGGGGCGCCGCCCCCGTCGAGCAGCCCGGCGTAGATGTCGACGGAGTTGTCGCTCCACTGCAGGGTGGACCGGTTCTTGACGGCCCAGCCGACGATGTTGACGGGGACGTTGGTGTACGGCCAGGCGTTGTGCCCGCTGCCGTTGCTCTCGACCATCGCGGCCATCCACTTCCCGAACTGCTTCTTCAGCGCGGCGTGGATCTGGTCGCGCAGGGCGGCGCTGACCGGGGCGTCGGACTCCCAGCGGACGCAGTAGTTGACGCTGCCCCGGTTGGCCATGACCTGGTCCCAGCCGTAGTTCCGGAAGCCGTAGAGGTCGGGGTAGGTCGACTCGACGTGGTTCCAGACCTCGCCCAGGGGCTGAACGAGGTTGGCCGGCGGGGACCACTGGTCGGCGGCCTGGGCAGGGGCTGCGGTGACGGCGGGCGCGGCGATCAACGCGATGACCGCGGCGAGTACGGCACCGAGACGTGCTAGGCGGGTGCGCATGGTGAACTCCCTTGGTGGGGGACGGGACTTCACCAGGTGGTCGCCGCAGGGGCGGTGGAGGTTGCCTGCCGCGCGGCGCTTGTGCGGCAGTACCCGTGCTCCCTCAGAACCCGGCCAGCCGTCTCACCCGAGGCGCGTGCCGGAGCAGTACGGCGCGCAGCTGCGCACCGTCGTTCGATCCTGGTCGTACGAGAGGATCACCGCCGCGCCCGAGGCGGGCCCCGTCACCGTCACCAGCCTTCCTCGGAGGGGCCGACGACCCGTGCGTCGACCTGTGCCGCCAGCCAGGCGGCTCGCGCGTCGTGTCCGGGACGTGCGTGGACGAAGACGGTGTGCTCGGGCGCCCACTCCCCGCAGTGGATGTCATGGCTGTTGCACGCGACCTCCAGCTCCGCGTACTTGTACTCCTCGTCCAGCCCGAGCTCCGGGACCGGGGGCCACTTCAGGTTGTGCCAGAGGACGTGGCATCGGGTGATGGCCATGCCCGTCGCAAGGGTGTCGCGGGCCTCGGCGACGGTCTCGACTCCCACGGCCACGTTGGCGGGCAACAGGGCACCGTCCACCCCGTACGACCTGACTCCGGCACCGGGAAAGGCGTCGGTCAGCAGGCGCAGCTCGCTCTCACTGTGTGCCCAGGCATCCAGATGGCACCAGGACGGGTCGTACCAGGACGTGACCGCCAGCAGCCGCTCCGCGAGGTCCAGGGCCTCCCCCAGGTCCGTGGTCCGCAGCACCGGCCACGCACATGTGTTCCCCATGCGCGCATCCTGCCAGAGCCGTCGAGGAGCAGTTCAGGCATTCTGACGGGCGCGTGGGGCGGGCCGGGACGCGGCGCGCAGACGTCGGCCCCGTCGCGTCAGCCCCCAGGGCTTGAGGATCGAGATCGCCGTCATGAAGACGTACGCGGACAGCGACACGATCGGCCCGAACAGGACGTCCCCGGCGTCGGGCAGCGGTCCGCCCGCCGCTATGGCCGTGACCGCGGAGTTCACGCCGGGGCGCAGGGCGAAGACGGTGGCGGTGGTCGTGCCGAGGGTCACCCAGAACTTGGTGTAGACCCAACGGTGCCGCGCCAGCCCCCACAGCGTGCCCAGGGACAGCACCAGCCCGCTGACCAGCGTGAGGAACGCCACCGGCAGCAGGAGCCAGTCGGCGAACAGCTTCATGCCCCGCACCGACGCCTCCACGCCCACCGCGGACCCGGCGGTGGCCGCGGTGATCCCGAGCGCGAGCAGTCCGAGCGTGAGGCCGAGCCACCCGGCGGAGGCGACGACATGCACGACGAGGGCGGCCCGGCGAACGGGCCGGCTCAGCTTCATGGAAGAGGAAGAGGAAGAGGATGAGGAAGACGGCGTGGAAGGCATGCACAACACCGTGCCGGGCGCGGGCGGCGAGCACGTCTGACAGCGGGAGTAACCCCGTGTACTGGCGTCGGCGTACCCGGGGGCACTCCGGCTGCTCCGTCTGCGGCTTCCGGACGGAGTTCGTGTGGCGCACCGCCCCGGCTTCCACCAACGCCTCACCGCTGAAGGGGCCCACCGAGGGGATGGACGGGCCACGGGGGCCATGCGGCGACGACCCCCGTCCGCACCTACGCTTCGGCGGGTTCCTTCGGAGTGGCCCGTCGTGGGGCCGGCCGGTCCAGATGGACCACCACCGTCGTGTAGAAGCGGTGCACGGCGTCGTCCACGCTGCGGATGAAGCCGGATTCGGTGTTGCCTCGGGTGCTTCCCATGCCCTTGAAGAGGGACAGACGGAATCCCTTGATCCGAGTGGCCCCGCCCTTCGGCAGCATGTCCGCCGGCTCGGGGCGCAGCCGCTCCAGCGTGCCCCGAGGGCCGCCCATCTCGCCTTCCACCAGGGTTTCGACGTGCAGGTCCGCCGGTGCCTCGGCGAGACGGCGAACCAGGCGCTTGGCCCAGGTCAGGGGATAGCCCTGCCCCGGTGCGGGGATCTCGACGGACGTGCGCAGCTTGCCGGTGCGCAGGTCGGCGCTGATCGCGAGCAGGCCCGGAGCTTGCTCCACCCGAAGCTCCGCCTGGAGCCTCCCTTCCCGGCACAGCTGGTCGGCCAGCTGAGCCCGGCGGGCTCCGGGGTCGGTGCCACGCCTGGTGCGCTGAGCGGGCAGCACCTTCTGCCCGAGTTCGCCGCCGAGTCTGAGACACACCTGGCGGATGAGCCGCTCCCAGTTCTCGACCACCTCGAGGGCGCGAGGGTCGCCCTGGCACAGGGTCTCGTCGCTGATGCCGTTCCGTACCGGCACCCACGCCGAGCCCATGTTCTGGAACCCGTGGCAACCGGAGTTCTCGTGCTGGAGATAGTGCAGCAGTTCCTGGAGCAGCCAGGTGCGCGCCGCGTTGCCGACTCCCTCGTGCCGGATGAGCAGCTGTGCCTGATGGGCGACTTCGGCCCACGACAGGTGCCAGAGCGCCACCTTGTGCTTGCGCCGCCGGTCGATCTTGACATCGACCAGTGGACTTCCCTCCAGTGCGACGTCGTTCGACACCGTGATCACGGCCTCGTAGCCGCGCCGCGCAGCGATGTCCATGTACGCCTGGACCTGGTCGTCCTTGAGGGCGTTGCCGTTGGTCTTGGTCTCGACGAGCGCCGTCCACAGCTTGCCGGCACGCTCGATGCGGATCACTCCGTCGGGGCGCCGGGGAGTGTCGCCGTGGGGCAGGGACACCTCGGTGAACGTCTCCATACGGCCGGACGGAGCCCCGAACGCGGCGGTGAGCCGCCTGCCGAACCGCGGTACTTGGGCCATGACCGACAGCAGGACCGAGGTGGCGCGCATCTCCCGGTCCCGGTCGCTCTTGAGCGCCGAGACGGGAAAGAGCCTGGCAGGCCGCCAAGAATCGTTCTCCGCCAGGGACTTCGGCGGTGTGCTGGGCGGGGAGACCCTCTTCTTCGCGGTGCGGGGCCGGGCGGCGGCCGGTTTGGGTGGTCCGGCTTCGTCGACGGACCGGCGGGGAGCCGGGACGGCGTCCAGCGAGCCGGAGGGAGTGGGCTCGGGGGCCGAGCCCAGCGGCATGTCGACCGGCTCACCGGTCCCGGCCTCGCTCGGCGCAGCCTCGACCGCCGTACCGTCCAAGACCTCGCCGTCTTCCTCCGGGTCGTCGTCGATGTCCACGCCGAAGTCCGTCGCCAGACCCGCCAGCCCGGAGTCGTACCCCTGCCCGACGGCACGGAACTTCCAGTCCTCACCGCGCCGGTACAACTCGCCGAAGATGATCGCGCTCACCGACCCGGCGTCGCCGACGGAGAAGCGGAGAAGGCTCTCACCGGCCGCGTCGGCCAGCCTCACCTGGAGGTTCTCCAGTTCTCCGAAGCGGGCTTCGCCGTACCGGCTCGCGGCCACGACGATCCGTTCGACATCCGGCGGGACCGCTGTCAGGTCGAAGGAGATCCGGTCCTCGTTGCCGTCCTCCGTCGGTGTCTTCCCCAGGAGCTGCACGCTGCCGTCGGCGGCCACCGGGTTGTTGTAGAAGTAGAAGTCGGCGTCGCTGCGGACCTTTCCGTTGGTGTCCAGCAGTAAGACGGACACGTCGGCGTCGCCCTCACCGGTCGGGCTGACCCAGCCCAGGCTGACGATCACCGAGCCGACGTCTTCGCTCAGGGCCGTCAGCGTGACGTTCGAGCCCATGACCATTTCGTGCACAGAACCCCCATATCGCTCACCCGGGGGTGTGCGTATGCGACCGCCCCAGGTCCCTCCCCGTGCGGCAGAGTGTGACAAGCCGCACATGGGAAACGGTACTGGCCGTACATCGCGCCCGCGGAGCTTTCGAGTCGGTAGGCGCAAGGCCATTGCCGGGGTAAACGCACTTTGAGTAGCCTGTGTTCGTTATTCCGATCGGCTGTTGAAATTTCGAACGCAGCCTGACATCCAAGGGAGGGTGCCGGACGTGGGACGCCTCGTACCAGCCGTGACCCGGGCTCTCGACATTCTCGAGCTCTTCCTCGACGGGGACGGCACGCTGTCCGCCCCCGACATCGTGCGCAAGCTCCAGCTGCCGCGCACCACCGTGCACGAGCTGGTCACCACGCTCGCCGCCCGGTCGTACATCGTCCAGGTGCCGGGCCAGCCGGGACGGTATCGCCTCGGCGTACGGCCGTACCAGCTCGGCAGCCGGTACGCCGAGCAGCTCGACCTGGCGGCCGAGGGGCAGCAGGTCGCCCGGTCCGTCGCGGAGACCTGTGACGAGACCGTGCACGTGGCCATCCTCGAGGGCACCGACGTCATCTACATCGCCAAGGTGGACTCGACGCACGCGGTGCGCATGGTGTCCGCCGCCGGGCGGCGGCTGCCCGCCCACTGCACGTCCGTCGGCAAGATGCTGCTGGCCTCCCTTTCCGAGCCGGAGCTCTCCTCCCGCATCGCGGACGATGCCGACCTCATCGCCATGACACCCAACAGCATCACCGACCCCGGCGCCCTGCGCGAGGCCCTCGCCGGGATCCGGCAGCGGGGGATCGCCGTCGAGAACCGGGAGTCCAACCCGGACGTGTCGTGCGTCGCCGCGCCCGTGCGGGACCGTACCGGGCAGGTCGTCGCCGCCCTCTCCATCTCCGTCCCCATGATCCGCTGGAGCGACGACCGGCGCGCCGAGCTGGAGCAGCTCGCCGCCAAGGGGGCCGCCGAACTGTCGGAGCGTCTCGGGCACCGGAGCGTGGCATGACGGCGACCGCGTACGAGGTGGCCGTGCGGGCCGAGGCGGAGCTGGGCGAGGGCCCGACCTGGGACCCGGCGAGCGGCCGGCTGATCTGGATCGACATCCTGGGGTCCCGGATCCACACGTACGACCCCGTCTCGGGCCGTCGCTCGGTCCGTACGACCCCGCAGCACATCGGCGCCGTCAAGCCGCGCGCCGGCGGCGGCCTCGTGCTGAACCTCCGGGACGGCGTCGGACTGCTCGACCCGGACGACTCCTTCCGCTGGCTGCACCACGAGCCCGTGCCCGGCCGCCGCGCCAACGACGCCGCCGTCGCCCCCGACGGCTCGCTGTGGGCGGGCACCATGCGCTACGACGAGGCCCCGGGCGGCGGCACTCTGTCCCGGGTCACCGGGGACGGCGCGGTCGACGTGATCCTCGACGACGTGGCGGTCAGCAACGGCACCGGCTGGAGCCCGGACGGGCGGCTCATGTACTACATCGACTCACCGAGCCGACGGGTCGACGTCTTCGACTTCGCGGACGGCCGGGCCGGGAACCGGCGCCCGCTCGCCGAGATCGAGGACGGCGCAGGGTTCCCCGACGGTCTCACCGTCGACGCAGAGGGGTGCGTGTGGGTGGCCCTGTGGGAGGGCGCGGCCGTACGCCGCTACACGCCGGACGGTGAGCTGGACCGCGTGATCCCACTTCCGGTACCCCGGGTCACGGCGTGCGCCTTCGCCGGCCCCGACCTGACCGACCTGTACATCACGACGGCCCGCGTGGGCCTCGCCTCACCGCCGCCGCTTTCGGGCTCGGTGTTCGTGGTTCCGGGCGCGGGCAAGGGGCTGGCGCAGCCGGCCTTCGCCGGCTGACCCGTCCACCGACCGAGGCCGGTCGGCCGGCCACGCCCGACCGGCCACCTCGGTCCTCACACTCCCGTTCGGTCCAACGCGCGCAGAACCCCCCGCTCCGCCTCCGTCAACGGCGCCCCCACCGCCGTCGGCAGCGGCGGCCCGCTCAGCGTCGCCAGCACCGTCGACGGCCGTAGCAGTCGCGTCGGCCCCGTCGTCATGCTCGTCACGTCCCAGACCGCCGACGCCGCGCCGTACGAGCCGGTCGCCGTGCGGATCATGCGGCGGGTGTAGGCGGTGACCAGGCGGTCGGCGACCCCGGGGGAGCCTCCCCGCGTCCCGGGGAACCAGACGTCCTGGCTCACCGCCATCCGCCACGCCGCCTCCACCGACCTGGCCGCCCCGCGCTGCACACGCCGAGCGAGGCCGGCCTCCGTGAGGCCGGTGCGTCCCAGCTCCCGGCTCAGGACCTGCGCGCCCAGGGCCGCGACCGACATGCCCTGCCCGTAGGCCGGGTTGAAGGTGGCGAGCGCGTCGCCGAGGACGACGAAGCCCTCGGGCCACTCCCGGACCTTCTCCAGGTACCGCCGGTGGTTGCTGGTGCTCCGGCTGACGTGGACCTCGGTGAGGGGCTCGGCGCCGGAGATCAGCCGGCCCACGATGGGGTCGGGCAGATCCAGGGTGTACCGGAGGAAGGCGTCCGGGTCCGACGGCGGCTCGCCGCCGCCCCGCGTGCCGGCGAGGCTCACCATCCAGCGGTCGCCCTCGATGGGCAGCACCATCCCGCTGCGACCGGGCCGGCCCAGGTAAGGATTGGCCTGCACGATGGTCAGGGGGAAGCGTTCGGCACCCTCGGGGATGCGGAAGAGGCGGGTGGCGTTGACCAGGCCCGCGTCCACCGTCTTCTCGCGGACGTCCGAAACGCCGAGCGCCTTCAGCCAGGTGACGACCCGTGAGCCCCGGCCGCTCGCGTCCACCACGAAGTCCGCGGCGAGTTCCTCCTCCCCGGCGGCGGTCGAGACGCGCAGCCCCGTGACCCGCTGTCCGGACCCCGTCAGTTCCAGCGCCTGGGCCTTGCGGATCTCCACCTCGGTGTCGGCCAGCACCGCGACCCGCACCGCCCAGTCCAGCAGCGCCCGGGTGCACGTGACCATCCGCGGACCGGGGTGGCGCCAGCGCCGGAACCAGCCCTCGGGCGTGAGGGCGATCATGCCCGAGCCGAGTGGTATCTCGTGGGCGCCGGCGGCGAGGAGGTGCTTGCGCATGCTCACGCCCGGCACCAGGTCCTCCATCGCGGCCAGACCCCCGGCCATGAGGAGATGCGCGTGACGTCCCTGCGGGAGGCCCTTGCGCTGCTCGGGCCCGTCGGGCAGCTCGTCGCGGTCGAGTACGACCACGTGGTCCGCGACGGTGGACAAGGCCGCCGCGGCCAGCATGCCGGCCAACCCGGCACCGATGACGACAGCTCTACGCGACATGCAACTCCTCGCACTCAACGCCCAGGAAGGGCGGTCGGCCGCGCGGCCGGCGTTCCCGCCCGCGGTTTCGGCGGCGCCCCGGAAGGGGCGCGGGGCTGCATTCGGCATGTGGCTCCGCCGCGCGGTCGCGGTCAGCCACAACAGCGCCGCAGACCACCACCGACGGTATGTCGCGGCACTCCCCCAACGGCACTCCCGGCGGAGCGCTCACGCTCTCACCGTACCTTCACGCACCGTGTCCGCGGCCCCCGTTCGCCCCAAGGCCTGCGCCAGCTCCACCAGCCCGCCCGTGTCGGACACCTCCGTGGCGTGCAGGCGATAGGTGCTCGGCGTCCGCAGCGGTTCCTCCCGCGCCGCCGCCCGATGTGCCGCGGTGGTGAGCATGGCCGCTTCCGCGGCGACCCGCGCCTCGTGCGCGCGGCGGCCGTCGCCCAGGGCGGCCGACAGCGCCCGCTCCCGCACCCGGTCGTCGAAGTACGGTGCCAGCGCCAACAGGGCGTCGTGGATGGCGACCTCACGCTGGTGCAGCCGCTCCTCGGGCAGCTGCCACCAGGGGGAGGGCGGCTTGGGGGCCGTCGACACGAACCCCACTCGGGACCACAGCGGGTCCAGCTTCCGGTAGTCGCGCAGACCGCGCCAGTGTCCGACGGCCGCCGGCAGCAGCCTCGGCAGCACGAAGCCGGCGCAACAGATCAGCGCGGCCAGCGCGGCCATCGGCGGGGCGACGGTCGTGGAGAGGAAGTCCAGGTCGTGGCCGTACCAACGGGCCACCACGGCCGTGTACTTGGTCAGCTGGAAGCCCACCAGATCCAGCAGCGCGCCCACGAAGATCAGCCGCAGGCCGGTCCTGAGCAGCCCGGTGACCTCACGGCCCCACCGCACGCACACCACGGACATCGCCACCATGGCCGCGCTGTGCCCGAGCAGATAGAGCACGATCATCGCGCTCATGTAGGGCGTGTCGGCGTAGTACGTGTCGAGGTCGGTCAGCCGCTCCACCCGCGCGTCCGCCAGGGCGAACAGTACGACGATGGCCACGATCAGCGGGACGTACACGGCGATGCAGCGCAGCACCAGCCGCCGCACCCCCTCCCGTGGCCCGCCCCGCCAGTTGATCAGCAGGATCAGCAGCGAGCAGCTGTACGCCGAGAGCAGGCCGTACGTCAGCGGGGCGCCGAAGTTCGGAATGCCGGTGAGGTCGTTGACGGCGGCCAGGGTCATCGGTGCCGAGCAGAGGAACACGACGGCGCCGAGCGTGATCGCCACGCAGGTGGACACCGTCAGCGGGTTCGTCGGCGACGGCTTCCCGGCGGTCGTACGCGGCCGCCGGAACAGTACGGCGGCCGACAGCGCGAGGGCGACGGCGGCCAGGTAGACGACAAGGCTCATACGGCGGGGCTCCGTTCCGTGGTCGGCGTCGTCGCCCTCACCGTGGCTCCGCGGACGAGCGGGGACGTGGCCAGTGCGTCCGCGATGCGCACGAGCGCGTCCGGTCGCGGCGCCCGCTCCTGGAACCACGTGGACTCACCGGCGGGCGCGGGCCGTCGGACCGGTACGGGGGCCGCGACCGAGGCCTCGCCCCTGGCCGCCTGGGCGATCACCACCGCC
Source organism: Streptomyces sp. V4I8 (assembly GCF_041261225.1). Classification (GTDB taxonomy): domain Bacteria; phylum Actinomycetota; class Actinomycetes; order Streptomycetales; family Streptomycetaceae; genus Streptomyces. The sequence continues at coordinate 3,386,293 of NZ_JBGCCN010000001.1, read as the reverse complement.
CAGGCCGTCGCCGCGGCCCGCTCCGGATCGCCTGTCGCCCCCAGCGCGGCCCGGAGCGTCTCGTCGTACAGCTTCCGGTCGAGGTAGGTGTCCAGATGGCTGAGCGCGTTGTGGATGCTCGTCTGGCGCCACACCAGCCGGGTGGTGGGGGAGGACCAGCGCGGGCGTGGCAGACGGAGCGAACGGCGGGCGAGGATGTCGTCCAGCTCGCGCTCCAGGGGCGCGAGGCACACATACGTCCGCCAGGCCCGCCGCCACTGCGTCCATCTGGGTCCGGCCAGGGGGGTCAGGACACCGGCGACCGTCAGCAGGGCACCGAGGGCGGCGGCCGACTGGGCAACGTCCGTGCCGAGCGGCGACCAGTCGGGGCCGGCCCAGCGGGCGCCCACCGCGGTGAGCTTGGACACGCTGAACCCGGCACCGCACAGCGCGCCGCCGCCGAGCATGACCAGCCCCGCGCGCAGCCAGCCGCGGACGTCGCGGGCCCAGCGCAGCGCCGACACCGCGGTGACGGCGGCGGCGGTGAGATGCCCGGCCAGATAGAGCAGGATCATCTCGCGCAGATACGGCGTGGTCGCGTAGTAGATGTCCAGGTCCGTACGGCGCTCCACCGGGGCCTCGCCCAGCGCGAACGCCGTCGCGATGCCGAGGACCACCCCGGCGTAGGCGAGGACCCAGCGGCGGACGGTCCGGTGCACGTCCGGTCCGCCCCGCCAGAGGGTGACCAGGATCTGCGAGGCCGCGCTGTACGCGGTGATCGCCGCGTACGTCAGCGGCGCCGCCAGGTTGGGGATGCCGCTGACGCGGTTGACGGCGCCGACGGTGGGCGAGGCGCCGAGGAAGAAACAGAGGCCGGCCAGGCCCAGCACCGCGCAGATGGCGCGCAGATAGGGGTCGTGCCGGTGGCGGAGCAGGTCCGGGGCCTTCACCACCAGGCCGAGCCACAGCACCCCGCAGCTGACGTAGCCGAGCAGGCCGTTCATCTCCGGGTCCCGCGGTAGTTGAGCGCGGCCCCGATGCGTCCGGCGAGGTGCTGGGCGTCGCCTCCGTCGGCCGCGAACACGGAGTTGGCCGAGGCCTCCAGCCAGGTGCGCAGCCGACGGCCCATCAGCATGCCGAACCGGTCGGCCTCCTGCTCGTCGGCCAGCGTGAAGTCAGAGCGGGCCGCTGCCGCGTGGGAACCGTCGGTGGTGTCGCCCTGCTGGTGCATGTGCCACACCTCGTGGCAGAAGATGACGATCTGATGCCATACGGCGGCCCGCTTGTCGACGATGACGTCGTCGTGGGTCTCGCGCTCCAGCCACAGCCCGCTGGCGGTGTGCGGCGGGAAGACCTCCCGGTGGACGACGATGGGGCGGCCACGCCACTGGACGGCCGAGTCGACGACGGCCTGGAACAGGGCCTCGGGGTCCGCGGGGACGGGCACGCGGATGGGAGCGATGAGGGCGTCGGCGAGACGACGCATCTCCCTGTTCGTACGCACGGTTCTCCCCGTGGCTGCTGGAGGTTCGACTGCGTGCAATATGCCAAGTCCCGTGGCGTCTCAGCCACCTCCTGCATCGGTGGTCGGCCAGGATGGCCGAAAACCGGGCTGGAAACCGCGGGCAGGGCCCTCAGAGGCCGTCCTCGTCCGCCGCGTTCTTCTCCGTGATCATCTCGGCCCATTCGGCCAGCGCCTGCAGCTTGCGCGGCGACATGTGCGGTGCGCGCCTGGCGAGGCGGTAGAAGCCGGGGGTGCGCAGCGGGGCCAGCGGGTCCGCCTTGGCCTCCAGGTCCTTGAGCACCGGCTGGAGCGCGGAGTGCAGGGCCTCCGCCTCGTCCGCGGTGAAGAAGCCCGCGGGCAGGTCGAAGTGCCGGCGGATCCGGTCGGCGTGCTCCAGGCTGGGCAGTCCGCTCCTGCGCCACTCGCTCAGCCACTGTCTGCTCGTTCCGGCGATCCTGGCCAGCTCGTCCAGTGAGTACCGCTTGCCGTCGGGGCGGCGCCGGGTCTCGCGTACGAAGTCGAGCCGTTGCCGGACGCGGTCGCCGAGGCTCGTCTCCGGCACGCTCCGGCCCGCCAGCAGGTCGGCGACCGTCTCGGTGGGGATGCCCGCGCGGTACGACAGCGCGGCGACGTCCAGGGCTTCGGCCAGCCGGTCCGACTGTCCGGTCAGCTCCTTGAGGCGCTCCAGCAGTTCGGCAAGGGAAGCGTGGGCGTCTCTCACCGAGTTCTCCCTGTTTGCCTGGGCGGGTCCGCCGGGTCCGTGGTTGAGGGCTGACGGGAGAGTACCGGGTCGAATCGGGTCGCAGCCAGCAGCTGGGCAGGGAAAGCTGCTGTCTTTCGCAGTAATAGTTGACAGTCGGGGTGACAGCGGGCAATGATCGCGTCACAGAAGGACGCCTTCCGTATCCGCGAATCGCGACAAGCACCGATGCGACGAGCGATATGTGACTTCCGGCCGCTCACTGCCTCTCGACGCGGCCGGATGAGGCCGAGGTCCGCCTCGACGGGGGACGCGAGCACTGCCGGCTCGCCGTTCGCGAGGTGGCCTCGGCCCGTTCCCGGGCACTCCGGGCGCCGCCTATGGGGGAGCGGCGCCCGGGGGCCCGGTTGGATGCCCGGGTTGGACACCCGGCACGTTTTGGGGCGCGGCGCGCGGAACTCCCCTCAGAGCGCCGTCAGTTGGCGATCCGGGCACGCTCCGCCCGAGCCGCAGCCTCGGCGCGCACCGCCCGGATGTCATCGGTGTGACGCAGGGCCCGGGACACGGCGCCGATCTCCCGCAGCAGGGCCGTGGTGTCGCTGTCACCCCCGCCGTTCCCCTCCCGCGCCCGGTCCCTGGCGTCGACGGCGTCCAGGATCGCCACCGCGTCGGCCAGTGCCTTCGCCCGTTCCGGTGCGAAGCCGAGGGCGACGGCGGCGTCGTAGGACCGCCCGCGCCGCTCCTCGTCGATGAACCGCGTCAGCGGCAGCAGCGCGTCGCGGATGAACGTCTCGCGGCGGATCAGCCGCAGCTCCGGTGTGGCGCGCAGGACGAGGGGGACACCGCCGTTGACCGTCTTCATCAGCAGATACAGCGGCCGTAGTTCGTGGTGGGCGAGCCGGACGCGCCAGCGGTCGTGCAGATACTGGCCGGCGTGCGGAAGGATGAAGCCCACCGCGACCAGGACGGCGGACAGACAGGCGATCGGCGGTGCCACGGCCGTGCTCAGCCAGTCCAGGTTCCGGCCGGCCCAACGCGCCGTCACGGCGGTGAGTTTGACGGCGTCGAAGACCAACTGCAGTGCGTAGCCCGTGCCGAGGAACTTCAGGCCCCAGCGCAGCCAGGCGTCGAGGCCGTTGGTGCGGATCCAGTTCCAGATCAGCCAGTTGGTGATCAGGGCGGCCGTGGTGTGGGCGAGCAGGTAGAGCAGGATCAGCTCGCGCATGCACGGGGTGTTGGCGTAGTACGTGTCCAGGTCCCGCAGTCGCTCCACGGGCACGTCCGCGAGGGCGAACAGCACCCACATCGCGACGATCACGCAGGAGTAGACGCCGATGACCCAAAGCCTGGCACGGCGGGTGCGGCCCGAGCGGTCGGACGAACCGTTGCGCCAGGTGATGATCAGCAGCAGGCAGGAGGCGCAGAACGCGGTGAGCAGGGAGTAGACCCAGGGCCCCGAGAAGTTCGGCACGCCGGTGAGCCGGTTGACCCGTGCGATCGTCGACGGCGCCACGAACACGAACACCGCGCAGGCGAGCAGCAGCAGCCCGCCGACCGCGCGCAGCAGCGGGTCCTTCCAGAGCCGGATGATGCTGGGCAGCTTGATGGCCAGGGCGGCGGCCAGGATCCCGGCGGGTATCCACCAGAAGTTCGGATAGAACTCGTTCACGAAGTCGACGGGGGTCAACGCCAGCCTCGTCACGGTGCCCCGGCCCCCCGTCGGCCGCGGTAGCCCAGCGACCGCTGTACGGGATCGAGAAGCGCGTCGTCCGTGCCGTCCGCGCCCGACAGCAGCGGCCGGAAGGCGGCGGCCAGCCGGTGTCCGAAGTCGTCGGCCTCGGACTCGTCCCGCTCCCGGGAGCCGTTGCGGGCGGCCACCGTGAGGGCGATGTCCTTCCAGCCGGGCGTGCCGGCGAGCGCGTGCGCGGCCGCCGTGCCGTCCGTGTGGTGGTGGCCGTGCCCGGCGTGCAGGTGCCACAGCTCATGGCCGAGGATGACCAGTTGCTGCACGGCCTCGGCCCGCTCCTCGACGATGACCAGGTCGAAGTCCTGGAACTCCACCCACAGACCGGTCACCTCGATCTCGTCGGGGAACCGCTCGAACCGCAGCTCGACGGGCCGCCCGCCGCGCCGCACGCTCATCTCCGCGCACAGCGCGCGGCACAACTCCCGTACGCCGGACGGGGGGTGGGGTCTGGTACGCAGGGCGGCGCTCAGCTCGGAGGCCAGGTCGCGCATCTCGGCAGCGGGGCCGGAGCGCCGCAGCCGTAGCACCGAAGCGACCCGGGCGGCCCTCTTGCGCGCGCCCGCGATGTCCATCGCACCCCCTGTTTCCCCCGCCGCTCGGCGGGCCGTTCGAGCCTACGCGGCCCCCCGTGTCCACGTCATGCGATCCGGCGCCGTGGTTCAAGCGGGAACGACCGCCTTTTCGGCCGAGGGTGACCGGCGCTCGCCCGCCCCGTGGCATCCCCGCCGCTCGGAATTCGTGCACGACCCATTGACTAGAAAGCGCTTGCCGCCTACGGTCCCGTTCGAAGTTACGTTCATAATTCGATATCTCGAACAGTAGGGCAGGGAATGGGACGACCTGGCCTGAACCGTAGGCAACTTCTGGCCACAGCAGGCGGCTTGGCGGTGGCCGGCAGCTTCGGCTTCGCCGCGCTCGGCACCGGCGCCGACGCGCTCGCCTCCAGTGCGCGTACACGGGTGCGGTACTGGAACCTCTTCAGCGGCGGCGACGGCGCCAACATGATCGCGATGCTGGACGCCTTCCGTGCGGCCGACCCCGACATCGACGTGAAGGACTCGACCCTCCAGTGGGGCAACCCCTTCTACACCAAGCTGGCCATGGCCGCCGCCGGCAACCGCGCACCCGACCTCGGCGTGATGCACATGGGCCGCGTCACCGGCTTCTCGCCGGGCCGGCTCCTGGACCCCTGGGACGTCGACCTGCTCGCCGAGTACGGCGTACGGGAGGAGGACTACAACCCCTCCCTGTGGAAGCGCGGCGTCATCGACGGCAAGCTCTACGCCCTCCCCCTCGACATCCACGTCCAGCTCTGCTTCTACCGCAAGGACGTGCTGAGGAAGGCGGGGCTGCTCGGCGACGACGGCCGGATGATCCCGGTCACCTCGACCGACGAGTGGTTCGACGTGCTGAAGGAGGCCAAGAAGGCCACCAGGAAGGGCCTCCAGACCATCGGCCTGTGGGTCAACGACCAGAACTTCCAGTGGTGGTTCTTCGTCGCCTTCTACACCCAGCTCGGCGGCACCTGGTTCGACGCCGCCAACACCGAGGTCACCTTCGACACCGACAAGGCCACGCAGGTCCTGGAGTTCCTGCGCCGGCACATCACCGACGGGTACGCCGACCCCGGCCTCGGCACCGTCGGGGCCGAACAGTTCGTCAACGGCACCCCCTTCGCCTGGGAGGGCAACTGGTCCGTGCCGGTCTTCTCCGGCGCCGGGCTCGACTACGGCGCGACCCCGCTGCCACCCGTCTTCGGCGAACAGGCCACCCACGCCGAGTCGCACGCCTTCGTGCTGCCGCACCAGTCCGACCGCGGCGGCGACACCAACGACGGCGCCCACCGACTCGCCGCGTACGTGGTCACGCACGCCCAGCAGTGGGCGGCCGGCGGCCACATCCCCGCCTACACGCCGACCCTGTCCACGGCCGCGTACAAGAAGCTTCAGCCGCAGAGCGAGTACGTCTCCGCCATGGACCACCAGGCCACCGAGCCGAAGGTGTGGTTCGCGGGCTCCACCGGCATCCTCGCCCAGCGCGTCGGCCCGGTCGTCGTCTCCGCGACGCTGGGCTCCGCCAAGCCGGACACCGTCGCCCGCCGGATGAAGAGCGAGCTCACCACGCTGCTCGCGATGAAGAACCCCATGGACGGCAGGACCGCCGCGCAGGGAGGTGCCGTCGCATGACGACCGCCAGTACAGAGACCTTCATCGCACCCGCACGCGCGAAGACCGCCGCCGACAGCGCCACCCTCCGCCGTGGGCAGGGCTTCCAGCACGGCGGCTGGTTCGTCGCCCCCTTCCTCGCCCTGTTCGCGCTCTTCGTGATCTGGCCGCTGCTGCGCGGCGTCTACCTCAGCTTCACGGACGCCAACATCACCGGCGACGGCGCGAGCTTCGTCGGCCTCGACAACTACCGCGAGGCCCTCCAGGACCCCCTGATGTGGGACGCCCTCGGCCACAGCGCGTACTTCACGGTCCTGGTCGTGCCCTGCATCACGGTCATGGCCTTCCTCCTCGCGATGCTGGCCCACCACATCGAGCGCGGGAAATGGCTGTGGCGACTGTGCTTCTTCGCCCCGTTCCTGCTGCCCTCCACCGTCGCGGGCAACCTCTGGCAGTGGCTGTTCAACCCCGGCACGGGAATGATCAACCACGTCTTCGGCATCGAGACCCCGTGGCTCACCGACAAGTCGTACGCCATGCTCGCCATCGTCATCGCCACGCTCTGGTGGACGGTCGGCTTCAGCTTCCTGCTCTACCTGGCCGCGCTCCAGTCCATCCCGGACCACCTCTACGAGGCCGCGAAGCTGGACGGGGCGAACGCCTGGCACCGCATGGTCCACATCACGCTCCCCATGCTCCGCAACATCACCGGGCTCGTCATCGCGCTCCAGATCCTCGCCTCGCTCCAGGTCTTCGACCAGGCCGTCGTGATGCTGGACTTCGGCCCCGGACCGGAGAACGCGACCCGCACCTTCGTCCAGTACACCCTCGAAGAGGGCTTCACCAGCTACCGCGTGGGCTACGCCTCCGCGATCTCCGTCATCTTCTTCGTGATCATCGCCGCCGTCGCCCTCGCGAGGATGTGGCTGCTGCGCAACCGTGAGGAGGGCGCCCGATGACCACCGCCGTTCCGATGAAGCCCCGCAGGGCGTGGACCCCCAGCCAGATCATCCTCACCCTCCTCGGCACGGCCGTCTCGGCCGTCTTCCTCGCCCCGTTCGCCTGGGGCCTGTTCACCTCGCTCAAGTCGGAGACCGAGGCGGTGGAGGTACCCCCGCACTGGCTCCCGAAGGACTGGACGGGCCAGGCGTGGACGGCCCTCTTCGAGACCGGCAACATCACCAACTGGTTCGTGAACTCCCTGGTGGTGTCGGTCTGCGTGACGTCCGTCGTCCTGCTGGTGAGCGCCCTCGCCGGATACGGCTTCGCCCGCACCGAGTTCCGCGGCAAGAGCGTCCTCATGGCGGTCGTCATGGCGGGCCTGATGATCTCCCCGGCGGTCCTCGGCGTCCCCCTGTTCACCACGGTCCAGCAGATGGGGATGGTCGACACCTACTGGGGCATGATCCTGCCGCAGTGCGCGCCCGCCGCGATGGTCTACATCCTCTACAAGTTCTTCCAGGGCATCCCGCGCGAGCTGGAGGAAGCCGCGTTCATCGACGGCGCGGGCCGCTGGCGCGTCTTCTTCACCATCGTGGTCCCGCTCGCCCGCCCGTCCCTCGCGGCGGTCGGCATCTTCACCTTCATCGCGTCGTGGAACAACTTCCTGTGGCCCTACATGGTGACCAACAACCCCGACCTGATGACCATGCCGAACGGCATCGCGACCGTCATGAACTCCTACGGCATCCAGTGGGCCCAGCTCATGGCCGGCGGCCTGATGGCGGGCCTGCCGCTGATCATCGTCTTCGTCTTCTTCCAGCGGCAGATCGTGGCGGGCGTCGCCCACACGGGACTGGCGGGACAGTGAGAGCGCGCAGAGCGGTGACGGCCGCGATGACGGCGCTCCTCCTGGCCTTCCTCCCCAACACGGCGCAGGCGGCGACGGCTTACCCCGACCCACAGCCCATCACCGGCCAGCGGATCATCCACGACCCGACCGTCATCAGGCTCAGGTCCGGCCAGTACGTGGCCTACTCGACCGGCGGCGTCCTCGGTGCCCGCCTCTCGAAGGACCGCGTGCACTGGACGGACGAGGGCAACGCCTTCGCCGAGCCGCCGAGCTGGTGGTACGAGTACAACGACACGGGCGACCCCTGGGCCCCCGACATCTCCTACCGCCACGGCAGATACTGGCTCTACTACGCGGTCTCCTCCTGGGGCACGAACCACTCCGCGATCGGCGTCGCGACGTCCCGCTCCGGCCTCCCCGGTACCTGGACCGACCACGGCAAGGTCTTCACCTCCGAGCGGACGGACGAGTGGAACGCCATCGACCCCGCGCTGATCAAGGCGGACGGGAAGCTGTGGATGTCGTTCGGCTCGTACTGGACCGGCATCCGGATGGTCGAACTCAACCCGAGAACGGGCAAGGCGATGGCGGGCGCCACGGTCCACCACCTGGCGACGAGGCCGGACGCGCCGTACGCCGTCGAGGGCCCGTACATCGTGAAGCACGGCCGCCACTACTACCTCTTCGCGTCGTACGACCAGTGCTGCGCGGGCGTGAACTCGACGTACAGGATCAGGGTGGGCAGGTCCACCTCCGTGACCGGCCCGTACACCGACAGCACGGGCAAGCCGCTGCTGGAGGGCGGGGGAGACCTGCTCCTGGCCGGCCACGGGCGGTATGTCGGCACGGGCGGTCAGTCGGTGTTCCGGGACCGGGGCGAGGACTGGCTGGCGTACCACTACTACGACGCAGAGGACGAGGGCACGCCCAAGCTGGGCCTGAACAAACTGCACTGGACAGCCAACGGCTGGCCCATCGCCGGTTAGGGGCGCGGGGCTGAGTCCGATATGCGGCTCCGCCGCGCGGGCGCGACAAGCCCCCGGCCCGCAGCCGCCAACGAAACAAGAACCACCCCTCTGGAAAGGCGACCATGCAAGAAACGGCCCGCTTCACCCTCGACCCCGCCTTCACCATCGGCGAGGTCAACCCCCGTCTCTTCGGCAGCTTCGTGGAACACCTCGGCCGCTGCGTCTACACCGGCATCTTCGAACCCGACCACCCCACGGCCGACGACAAGGGCCTGCGCCAGGACGTCCTGAACCTGGTCCGCGAACTCGGCGTCACCGCCATCCGCTACCCCGGCGGCAACTTCGTCTCCGGCTACAAGTGGGAGGACTCGGTCGGCCCGGCAGCGGAGCGTCCCCGCCGCCTCGACCTGGCCTGGCACTCCACCGAGACCAACCGTTTCGGCCTCTCCGAGTACATCGACTTCCTCCGCAAGGTCGGCCCGCAGGCCGAGCCGATGATGGCCGTGAACCTCGGCACGCGCGGCGTCGCCGAGGCCCTGGAGCTCCAGGAGTACGCCAACCACGCCGAGGGCACCGCCCTGTCCGACCTCCGGGTCTCGCACGGCGACAAGGACCCCTTCGGCATCAGGCTGTGGTGCCTGGGCAACGAGATGGACGGCCCCTGGCAGACCGGCCACAAGACGGCCGAGGAGTACGGCCGTATCGCCGCGGAGACCGCCCGCGCCATGCGCCAGATCGACCCCGGCGTCGAACTCGTCGCCTGCGGCTCCTCCAGTCAGTCCATGCCGACCTTCGCCGAGTGGGAGGCGACGGTCCTCAAGGAGACGTACGACCTCGTCGACTACGTCTCCCTGCACGCCTACTACTGGCCCGAGAACGGTGACATCGACTCCTTCCTCGCCTCCGCCGTCGACATGGAGTCCTTCATCGACAACGTCGTCGCGACCGCCGACCACGTGGGCGCCAGGCTGAAGTCGAAGAAGAAGATCAACCTCTCCTTCGACGAGTGGAACGTCTGGTACCTGCCCGAGTGGGAGGCGCGCGCGAAGGAGTTCGAGCGGGACGACTGGCCCGAGGCCCCGCGCCTCCTGGAGGACAACTACAGCGTCACCGACGCCGTCGTCTTCGGCTCGCTCCTCATCGCGCTGCTGCGGCACGCGGACCGCGTCACCGTCGCCTGTCTCGCCCAGCTGGTCAACGTGATCGCGCCGATCATGACCGAGCCGGGCGGCGCGGCCTGGCGGCAGACGACGTTCTTCCCCTTCGCGCAGGCCGCCCGGTACGGCCGCGGCCAGGTCCTGGACGTCCGCGTGGACTCCCCGACGTACGGGACGAAGAAGTACGGCGAGGCCGACCTGCTGCACGCCACCGCCGTGCGTGCCGAGGACGGCACGGTCACCGTGTTCGCGGTCAACCGCAGCCGTACCGAGGCGCTGCCCCTGGAGGTCGCCCTCAACGCCCTCGACGTGACGCGGGTCGTCGAGCACAGCGCCCTCGCGGACGCGGACCCGGACGCCCGCAACACCGTCGACGACCCCGAGCGGGTCGCCCCGCACCCGGTCGAGGGCACGGCGCTGGAGGACGGCCGCCTCACCGCCGTACTGGAACCGCTGTCCTGGAACGTGATCCGGCTGAGCTGAGGTCACCAAGGCCCGCGGTCCACACCTCGGACACCAGTCCCACATCTCGGACATGCACAGCTTGCCCTCAGTCAGATGCCCTAGAGTCCGGTCCCGTCCATCCCTACCAACCCGGTAGGAAATCTCGGAAAGACGGGACCGGCCGCATGCGCACGCTGATACTGCTCGCCCTCGCGGGCCTGGGGGCCCAGCTCGTGGACGGCAGCCTCGGTATGGCCTACGGGGTGACCTCGACCACGCTGCTGCTGGCGCTGGGCACCAATCCGGCCGCCGCCTCGGCCACGGTCCACCTCGCCGAGATCGGTACGACGCTGATGTCCGGCGCCTCGCACTGGCGCTTCGGGAACGTCGACTGGAAGGTCGTCGGGAAGATCGGCGTGCCCGGCGCGGTCGGTGCCTTCCTCGGCGCGACCGTCCTGTCGAAGCTGTCCACCGACGTGGCCGCACCGCTGATGTCCCTGATCCTGCTCGGCCTCGGCGTGTACGTCATGTCCCGCTTCACCTTCCGCGGTCTGCCCAAGGACCGCGTGGGCCTGCCCCTGCGCCGCCGTTTCCTGACCCCGCTCGGTCTGGTCGCCGGCTTCCTGGACGCGACGGGCGGCGGGGGCTGGGGGCCGGTCGGGACGCCCGCCCTGCTCGCCTCCGGCCGGATGGAGCCGCGCAAGGTCATCGGCTCGATCGACACCAGTGAGTTCCTGGTCGCGGTCGCCGCGAGCCTCGGCTTCCTGTTCTCGCTGGGCTCGCAGGGCATCGACTTCGTGTGGGTCGCGGCCTTCCTCGCCGGCGGCCTGGTCGCCGCCCCGGTCGCCGCCTGGCTGGTGCGCGTCCTGCCGCCCCGGGTGCTGGGCTCCGCGGTGGGCGGCGTCATCCTCGTCACCAACGTCCGCACCCTGCTCAACAGCGACTGGCTCGCGGTCTCCGGGGCGACGGCCGGGGCGGTGTACGTCGCCCTCTACGCGCTGTGGGCCGCCGCCCTGACGTACTCGATCCGCGCCCACCTGAAGGAGGGGAAGGCGGCCGGGACCGAGCCCGTCGAGGAGCGGCAGCCCGTCAGCACCTGACCGACCGGGTGTCAGGAGGTGCTGACGCCCACTGTCAAGGTCGCCTTGTAGCCGTCGGACACGCTGTCGCCGAGTGCCGTCAGGGCCGGCAGACCGGATGCGGCACCCCCGTCGTCGTAGATGCTGTCGTCCTCCAGCCGGGTCTCGCGGGTGGTGTTCTCCGAGTACGGCGAGGTCGCCTGGATCTCCGTGTTGATGTCCGGGTCGAAGAAGAGCTGCCCGGTGTGAATGACCCCGCCGCCTGTGTACGAGTCGTCGGTGAGCGTCACATCCGTGTGCACCCGCATATGGACGTGGACCGCGCGTGAGACGTAGTGCCCCGGCCGGATGGACGTGATGGCGCACTGGCCGCTGTCGTCGGTCATCCGGCCGCCGCGCAGGAAGGTGCCGTTGTCCTCCTCCTGGTGGCCGTTGCCGCCGACGAAGCCGGAGTACTCGCCGAGGTGGTCGCAGTGCCAGATCTCGACGAGGCGTTCGCGAGCGGCGCGCAGTCGATCGCGGTGTCGACGACGGTGAAGGTGTACCGGACCTCGAAGCCCTCCTTGTCCTCCCGGATGTCCTCGCGCACGAGGGCGCTGTCGAGGGAGTACGGACCCTCGGTGACCTCGGTGACCTCGGTGTTGAGGACGCAGACGCCGGCGGTGGCGTCGGTCGTGGTGGTCGAGGCGGCGGCCGGCGTGGACGCCCCGGCCGTCTCCTGGCGGGGTCGGCCGACGCCATGCCGACGGCCGCGAGGCCGCCCGCCACGGCGACACCGCCGCCGGCGATCAGGACGCGACGACGCCGGACGCCGTGGTCCGGCCGGTGCCGGCCGGACCGCTGTTCGTTGTGCTCTGTGTTTCCCGTCATGTGAAGGAAGTCAGGGACGTATCTCAGGAACGGCTTAATGTGCGGCTGTGAACGACCTGGGGACGCATCGCTCAACTGTGTTGTAAATGGCTTGAGTTGGCCCCTGTAGGCCGCTCGTGCAACTCCTACGATGCGTACGCCTCCGGCCTTCACAGAAACCCCACTGTTTCTTCAAGGATTCAACAGGTGGGTCACGGGCCGGGCGCGCAGCCACCCCCCATCCCCAAGGAGAGCTCCATGGCACGTGGACTCCTGCGACTCCTGCTGAGCGGCGGCGCACTCGCCGCTCTGCTCACCGCGGCGTTGCCCGCGCAGGCGGCCCCCGCGTTCGAAGACCCGCCGCCGGACAAGATCGTCATCAAGGTCGCCACGGTGAACGGCTCCGGCTGTCCCCAGGGCACCACCGCCGTCGCCGTCTCCGAGGACAACACCGCGTTCACCGTGACCTACAGCGACTACCTCGCCCAGGTCGGCGGCAACTCCGATCCGACGGCGTTCCGCAAGAACTGCCAGCTCAGCCTGGTCGTGCACGTCCCCGGTGGCTTCACCTACGCCATCGCCAGCGCCGACTACCGCGGCTTCGCCGCCCTCCAGCCCGGCGCGAGCGCCATGCAGAGAGCCTCGTACTACTTCCAGGGCTCACCGAACACGCAGTTCCGCAACCACCCCTACAGTGGCCCCCTCAACGACAACTGGCAGGCCACCGACGAGACCGACTGGGCCCAACTGGTCTGGGCGCCCTGTGGAGTTCAGCGCAACTTCAACATCAACACCGAGCTGAGGGTGAACCTCGGCTCGTCCTCGCCGAGCAAGGTCAGCTTCATGACCATGGACTCGACGGACGGCGACATCAGCACGGTGTACCACCTGGCGTGGAAGGAGTGCCCGGGCAAGTAGGCCCGCCCCCTCGCACGTACGTCAGGCCGTGCCCGGTTGTCGAAGCCGGGCACGGCCTGACGCTTGTCCCGTCGGGATCGGGTCAGCTGTCCACTCCCAGAGTGAGTGTGCCCGCATAGCCGGCGGAGGTCGTGCTGCCCAGCGCGGTCAGGGCGAGCAGCCCGGACGCGGCGCCTCCGTCGTCGTAGATGCCGTCCTGGGCGAGGGTGGTGCGCGGGACGGTGTTGGCGGCGTAGGCGGCGAGTGCGGCGACGCGGGTCGTGATCGTCTCGGCGAAGAAGAGCTGACCGGTGTGGAGTTCCTGGCCGCCGGTGAAGGAGCCGTCGGCGGTGAGCGTGACGTCGGTGTGCACCTTGACGTGGATGTGGACGCACCGGCCGCGGTACCAGCCCGGGTACACGCTGGTGATGCGCGCGACGCCGTCCGACCCGGTGAGCACGCCGCCGCGCAGGAACGTGCCGTTGTCGGGCTCGTCGTGGCCGTTGTTGCCGACGAAGCCGGAGTACTCGCCGAGGGCGTCGCAGTGCCAGATCTCCACCAGGGCGTTGCTCAGGGGAGCGCAGGTGCTGTCGTCGACGACGGTGAGGGTGAGCTCCAGCGGGATGCCGGTCTTGTCCTCGCTGACGTCGGCCCGGACGAGCTGTCCGTCGAGGTAGTAGGGGCCCTCGGTCATCTCCTTCGTGAGCGTGCAGACGGCCGCGGCGGCGACGGGCGCCGTTCGGGCCGCCTCGGCCGTGGGGGCTTCGGGTGCGGCGGCGGTGACGGCCAGGGAGGCGGCCGTGGCGCCGGTGGCGATCAGGACGGTGCGGCGACCGATCGTGGTGGGGGACGGCTTGGCTGTGTCTTTCGAGGAGATGTCTCTCGAGTGGGTGTCTGTCATGGACACGGCACCGTAGGAAGCGATGCTGTTGATGGGCTGTCAGTTGTGCAAAGTGAGCCTCCGTCAAGTTCCTTGCAGGACAAGCCACCTCGACCGGACCGCTCGACGATTCGACCCAGGTCGAAGGCGGGGGCGGGGCGATGTGCGGGACCGGTCCCGTCGAAGCACTGCTAGGAAACGGGCATGAAGCTACCCAACCCGTTCCGGCGGCGCAGGCCTTCGACAGTGCCTCGGCAACCGCCGCCGCAACGCCCCGAGCCGAGCAGCACGACCCGCCCCGGCGGCGAGCACGAACTGCGCGGGCACAGCTCGATCGTGTACCGCCTGGCCACCCTGCCGACCGCCGATGGCGTGCTGCTGGCCAGCGGCGACACCGAGGGCGGCGTGCTGCTGTGGGACGGCCGGTCCGGTGAGCACGTCGCCGGACCGGTCACCGTCGACAGCGTCCATGTGGCGGACCTCGCCGCGGTCGACCTCGGCGCCGACGGCTGGGCGCTGGCGTGCTGCGGCTCCGACGGCGTCACGTTGTGGGACCCGCACCGCATGGGCCGACCGGGCTACGAACCCCGGCGGCTCGTCGACACGGGGGCGTCGGCGCTGGCGGTCGTTCCGGGCGAGGGGCGGCTGGTCGTGGTCGCCGATGCCAAGGCGGTCCGGGTGATGGACCCGGCGAGCGGGCGGGAGGTGTTCGGCTTCCGGCAGCCGCCGCATCCGAAAGGCCACATAGGCGACCAGGTCTACCGGCTCGTCGGTGTCCGCCTGGACGACGAGAGGGCGGGCTTCGCCGCTGCCCGGTACGGCGGCGGACTGGAGGTGTGGGGGCCGGCCGGGCGCGGCTGGCGCAAAGGGCGCTTCTCGCTGGGCGGCGGTGGCCGTGGCGAGCTCACGGCGTTCGACACCCGGCTCGCGATCACCTCTCGCCGCGGCATCGAGGTGTGGGACGTGAAGTCCGGCGAGCGCACCGCCCGGGGCGAGCTGGACACCCCCTACGAGGTGCTCGCACCGGTACGGCTGGGCGGGCGGACGGTGATCGCCGCGGCGTTCCGCGAATACGGTGAGTGCGGGGTCCAACTCTGGGACCCCCGACACCCGACCGCGCTCGGCGCCGCGTTCAACTCGCACGGCCCGGCGTTCGGCAACCCTTCCTTCGGCAGCGCGACCATCAACGACGTCGTCGGCATCGCCTGCCCGGACGGCACGACCCGGGTGGCCAGCGCCGGAAACGACGGCCGCGTGCTCATCTCGGCGCCGCTCGACGAGGACGACCTGATCGCCGGGCAGCGTCCCGGAGCGGCGCCGGCACGCCAGGGCGGCGGCAACTTCGCGAAGGTGCGCGGCAGTGACGGCGAGATCGTCGGACTGTGGTTCGCCGGCTCCGGGCACGCCCGCGACCGGGGGTTGATCGAAGCCGTCCTGTTCCGGGAGGACCTCGGACATCTGCTCGGCGCCGAGTACCGGGTGGTACCCAACACTTACGACGACCAAGGGGGCGCGTTCGTCATGTTCGGCCGGCACCTCGCGCCCGGGGAGGCCGGTGGCCAGGCGTGACGTGGCGCGCGGCCCTCACCGGAGGTGGGCCAGGATCGCCTTCGCGAAATCGGTGGCCAGAGCCGGGCCGTCCGAGGCGGGGGCGTCCCCTTCCCCAGGGAGGACGTCGAGCCTGAAGGACCGGTTTCCCCCGACGGAGACGAGCAGGACGTACATCGTTCTGCCGTGCTCCGTGACGCTGCCCAGCAGCGCGCGGTTACCGCTGATGTTCCTCCTGGTGAGATCGCTGAACTCCGCGGCCTTCGTCTGGTCCTTCGACGCGTACGGGGTGAAGGACACCAGGCCGCCCCCCGCGCCCCACTGGCAGGACTTGGCGTCGTAGTCCGTCTCCGTCCCGTCGGTGAAGATCCGCAGGCGGGCGGAGCGGAGGTCCGCGTCGTCGAGCGCGAGGCAGGGGCGCCGGGACAGCGCGGCGAGGGTGAGCGGACCGCCGCTCGCCGGTGCTCGACGGCTTCCCGGCACCGGTCGGGGTGGCGGTGGGGCTGCTCGGGGTGGCTGGGGCGGTCGGGGTGGCGTGCCGGTCCGCTTCGCTCGTCCCACCGGCGCCGCACGCGGTCACCGCACAGGAGGCCAGAAGCACGGCGGCGGCCAGAGCCATGGCCCGGGCCCGGCCAGGGTGTCGCGTGGCGGATGTCTGATCGTCTGCTCGGGTCACGTGCGGGAGGCTAACGCCGCCGTACCGGGACCGGTCCCGGAGTCAGAGGGAGCCGGGCGGCGTGGTCCAGCCGATGACGCAGAGACAGTTCTGGGCGGGGGCGCACGGCAGGGCTCCGCTCGCACCGATCGCGGCCGGGCATCATGTCGGCGTCCTGCGCCGGGCGGGGCTGTTCGGCACGTGCCGGGCGGGGAAGGTCGCGCGAAGCGATGGCGGCTAGTGCCCTTGGCTCTCTAACGTTGGGTGCATGACCGACAACCGGATCGAACTGGCCGACGCTGTGCGGGCGGTGAGGGACCAGCTGATCATCACGGCGGCTGGTTCGGCAGTCGGCGTCACGGTGAGGGGTTGGGTGGCGCAGGCCGGGGTCGGCGGAGGTGGTGACGGGCGGTGATCGGGGGGAGGTCCCTGGGCCGGGTTGTCGTGGTGTGGGGCGACAGCATCCAGGGGAGCGGGGTGCTGCTCGACCGGCGGAAGGTGCTCACGGCGTGGCACGTCGTGGCGGACAGCAATGTCGTCGAGGTGATCCATCCGGCGTCGGGTAAACCGGTGCCCTGTCACCTCGGTTGGGCGGACAAGGCGCACGACATGGCAGTGCTGATCGCGGCGACGGACGTGATCAGCGCCGAGTGTGCCGCGCCCCTGGGCCGTATCAGAATCGGCAAGGTCGGCACCGGGACCCCGCTGCCGTACTGCCAGATCGTCGGTTTCCCCCAGATCCAGCGCTACGGGGAGCGCGGCGAGGATCTGGAGTACGACCAGTACAGCGTGAGCGTGCTGCCGATGGCCGGCCGGATGAAGGGCGCTCTCACCTGCGAACTCGACCGACCGTCAGTCGATGGGCGGGGTTCGGCAACCTCACCCCTGCGGGGGCTGTCCGGCGCTCCGGTCTTCGCCGGCCCTGTACTGCTCGGCGTGGTGACACAGGTGCCTCAGGGCCGCCGGCACCTCAGGATCGAAGCGTTCGCGATGGCGGACGTCGCGGCCCTGGAGGTTTTCGGGCCCACTCGCATCTGCCTGGAGGAGATCACCGAGGTCCACCCCCAGGACGAACACTTCGAGGCCCGGTACGCGCGGGATCTGAGCTCCCAGTACCGCAAGACGGAGATCTTCGGAATCGAGGAGCTCGGCCGGAGCGAATCGCGTTGGGATCTCGACACCGCCTATCTGAGCCTGCGGGCCGAGGCAGTCCAGTACCTGTCCTCGTTCCCGGCCTCGCAGCCCCGCACTCCGGCATTGGACGGCGCCCAACGGATCGACATGCTGCTGACCGACCGGCCCCGCGCCCTGCTGCGCGGCGAGGCCGGGGCCGGCAAGACAACCCTCGTCTGGTGGCTCGCCGCCCATGCCGCGAACGGCACCCTGAGCGACGAGCTCGCGGAACTGAACGGCCTCGTCCCCTTCGTCATCCCGCTGCGCGAGGTGCACGCACGCGGTGGACGCTTCCCCACCATGTCGGAGCTCCTCTCCGCCGGGCGGGTCATCACCGACGGCCAGCCCGACGGCTGGGCCCATCGGGTGCTGGAAGCACGTCGTGGACTCCTCCTGGTGGACGGCCTGGACGAGGTCCCGGCAGGGGAGCGTGAGGAGGCCCGACGATGGCTCTGCGCCCTCCTCGACCGCTATCCCGGCACACGGTGCCTGGCAACCGTGCGCCCCAACGCGGTCGGCAAGCAGTGGCTCAGCGGGGAACATTTCACCGAGCTGACCCTCCTGCCCATGAGCGACGACGACATCCGCGCCTTCGTGCACGCCTGGCACAACGCCGCCCGCCTCGAAAGCGACCACTTCTACGACGCTCGTCGCGGCAGCGAGGAATGCGAGCTCCTCACCTCCCTGGAACAGGATCTGGTGCACCAGCTGGAGCGGAACGCCGCGCTGCGAGACCTCGCCCGCACCCCGCTGCTGTGCGCCGTGATCTGCGCCCTGCACCGGCGCCGGCGCGGTCTGCTGCCCACCACTCGCTGGCAGCTCTACCGGGCCGCCCTCGCCATGCTTCTCGGCGGGCGGGACGCGGGCCGAGGCGTCCTCAACGCCGCTCACGTCAGGCTGGACTCCGACGAACAGCACGCACTGCTCCAGCGCCTGGCCATCTGGCTGGTACGAACCGGGCAGCAGCAGATGACGCACGCGCAGGCCCTCCAGCAACTGGACCACGCCATAAGGGACATGCCTCGTATCCAGGAACAGGGATCGCCCGAGAAGATCCTGCGCTTCCTGCTCGACCGCAGCGGACTGCTCCAGGAACGGGCGGACGACGCGATCCAGTTCATCCACCGCACCTTCCAGGACTTCCTGGCGGCCAAGGAGTTCCACGAGAGCGGCTATCTCCCGGAACTCCTCAAGCAGGCCCGCAGTGAGGCGTGGCAGGACGTGATCGTGCTGGCCGCCGGACACGCGGCACGTCCGGACGCCCGTCATCTCATCGACACGCTGGTCGACCTGGGGGATGCCGCCGAGCACCACAGGGACCGGTACGCCCTCCACGTACTGGCGGCGCGGTGCGCGACCAACGTCCAGTCGCTGAACCCGGAGCTGATGGAGGCGGTGAAGGGCCGGGTGGAGGCGCTCATGCCGCCACGGGATCTCGAAGAGGTGGAGGACCTCGCGGGCTTGGGCGACTGGGTCGTGGGGCTGCTGCCGGACGGGGAACACCTGCGTGAGCGCGTAGCCCCGCCCACGGTGCAGCTCCTCGCCCGGGTGCGCACCGCGAAGGCGCGACAGAAGCTGAGGCAGTGCGTGTCCCACCCTGAGCCGCTCATCCGCAGTGAGGCCGCGAAGGCCTGGGAGTTCCACCCTCTGGAGGAGTTCGTCAGCGAGGTGCTGGAGGGGGCCCATCTGCCCGAACTGCTGGTTCAGAAGCAGGCGCAGCTCGTTCGACTGCCTCGTCTGGGGCCCGTCACAGGCCTCACGGTGAGAGGCTCCTACCCGTCGCGGGAGCTGGATGCCCACCTCCCGTTGCGGCAACTCGAGTCCTTGACGATCCTGACCAACAAGGCGATCGAGAGTCTCGCCTTCCTGCGGCGTCGAGTGGATCTGAGAAGCCTCGACCTACAGGAATGCACGAACATTCGCGATCTCTCCGTACTGCAGGACCTCGACCTGACGTCGCTCCGGCTGACCGGAGCCGTCGCGGGAGGCCTCGTCGAGCCGCTTCCGGGCCTGTGCCAGCTGGAGGTGGGGATGGAAAGCATCGGACGGTTCGCCCTCCGCCTGGAGGAGTGGCCGAATCTGCGGGCGCTGTCGGTCGGGGGACATGTCCCCAATCCGTCCTGGCTCTTCGCGGCCGTACGCCGCGCGCCCCGGCTCACCCGGATCGCGCTGGGAATCGACTCCCTCCACGAACTGAGGCCTGTGCCTCCGCTCCCGGGCATCGACCGACTGATGATCACCGGCTTGCAGGACCACACCGACATCGGACAGCTGAGCCGTGCCTTCCCCCATCTGCGGCGGCTTGCACTGGGGCTGGCGGCCGGCGGTTCCGCGCTCGACCTGAGGGACCTGCAGGGCATGCCCGACCTTCAACTCGACATCTGGGGCGATGTCCCGGAGCGGGCCGACATCGAGGGAGCGGAGGCCTTCGGCGACCGGCTGCGATGCCATCAGGGTGCGGCCCACTAGGCGTGGGGCCCGAACCTCCGGCAAACGTCCACACCAGCGCGCCAGGAGTTCATGCCGGGCCCGGTCATCCACCACTTCGCTGTCGGCGCGCGCCGTCTTGTCGCCGAAGTGTCCGCCTCGGAAACCCGGCCGCAACCGTCAGGTACGCGGTGAGGCGGCAGGTCTCGTGAAGAAGTTGGTGTATTCGGTGACCCGGCGGTCATAGCGGTGAAGCCGGTCGCCGGAATGCGTCGGGCACCGTCATGGGACGGCTGGCCGGATCCTCATTCGGCGTGCTTTGATCCTGCGCACGGCTGGAGGCGGCGGAATGGATTCCGGCCCGGGAACCGGGTAGCCATCGCCGTGTTTTGCAGTCTGTTCACTCGAAGGGAACCGCAGGTTATGAGCTTCACCTCTCAGGTTGAAACGGCCGAGATCGCCGACGCTGTCCTGGACAACGTGTCCGGTGGTCAGGCGGGCGGCGCCTCCGCCGGTCTCGCGGGCACCCTCTCCGGTGGCGTCGTCGGCGGTCTCTCCGAGTCCGTGTCCGCCGTTGCCTGCGCCGACGTCTTCGCCGCGGTCTCGCCCGAGGGCGTCGCGCTGGGCGTGCACGCGCACGCTGCCGCTCACTGACGCACCATCTGCATCGGGCCCCGGATCGTTTGATCCGGGGCCCGAATGCGTATTCCCGCGGTAAATGACGAATTTCCCCCGGGTTTCCGTGCCGCAGGGTTCCTCGCGTCCGCTTCGACAGGCTCATGGATTCTTCGAGGGTGAGGGCCTGCGAACGCGTCCTGCCTGCTGCTTCTGGAGCGCGCCGATCTCTTCCGAGTCGGTGACGAGAGGCGAGAGGTGGTGGGAGGTGGTGGCAGGTAATGGACCGTGAGCCGGCGCCCTCGCCGCGGTAGTGGTGTGGGGAACACGGTCGGAGCGCGTGTGCTGCTGCTGGAGTTGTGACTGCGCGGGCCATTGACGCGCAAGTGATTCGATTCTACGGTCCCGTCCGAAGTGACGATCGGTGATCGAAATATCGAACAGGCGACATCGACTCCCCCACACGCAAGGAGGATCCACGTGAGCCGCACCTCCCGTACCTCCCGCATGTCCCGCCGAACCGCTCTCCTCGCCCTCCCCGCCGCCGCCCTGCTCGCCCTCATCCCCTCCACGGCGTCCGCGTACCCCAACCCCGGCCGCGTCACCGGCGACGTCGTCACCCACGACCCGACGATGATCCGCACCTCCTCCGGCCAGTACCTCCTCTACGCCACCGGCGGC
The DNA here is from genome assembly GCF_041261225.1 of Streptomyces sp. V4I8. Lineage (GTDB taxonomy): Bacteria > Actinomycetota > Actinomycetes > Streptomycetales > Streptomycetaceae > Streptomyces. The sequence goes on along the minus strand of NZ_JBGCCN010000001.1, from coordinate 3,365,033 downwards.
GGCATCGCGAGCAAGACCTCCAGCGACCGCACGGCCTTCAGGAACGGCGGCGACGCCTTCGCCGGCCGGCCGGGCTGGTGGGGGAACTACTCCTCCGTGCCGGAGGCCTGGGCGCCGGACATCTCGTACCACGGCGGCAAGTACCTGATGTACTACTCCGTCTCGAAGTTCGGCTCGAACACGTCCGCCATCGGGCTCGCCACCTCCACCACCGGCCAGCCGGGCAGCTGGACGGACCAGGGCACCGTCTACACGTCCGGCTCCTCCAGCGACTACAACGCCATCGACCCGAACCTCTTCGTGAACGACGACGGCAAGTGGTGGCTGTCCTTCGGCAGTTGGTGGACCGGGATCAAGATGATCCAGATCAACCCGTCCACCGGGAAGCAGATCGGCTCCAAGACCACCCGCTACTCGCTCGCCTCCCGCCCCACCGGGACCAAGGCCGTCGAGGCACCCTTCATCGTCAAGCGGGGCGGCTACTACTACCTCTTCGCCTCCTACGACACCTGCTGCGCCGGCACCAGCTCGACCTACAAGGTCAAGGTCGGCCGCGCCACCGGCATCACCGGGCCGTACACCGACAAGAACGGCGTCTCGATGATGAACAACGGCGGCACCCCGGTCCTGGAGTCACACGGCAGCGTCATCGGCCCCGGCGGTCAGTCGATCATGAACGACGCCGACGGCGACCTGATCGTCTACCACTACTACGACGGCAACGACAACGGCACGCCCAAGCTGGGCGTCAACCTCTTGAACTGGAGCAGCGGATGGCCCGTCGCCTACTGACCCTGCTGGCAGCGCTGCTGCTGGCCTTCTCGATCGGCCAGCCCTCCGCCAGTGCGGCCTCGTTCGCGAACCCCGTCAAGTCGGTCAAGGGCGCCGACCCCTGGATCTCCTACCACGACGGCAACTACTACCTGGTGACGACGAGCTGGACCGATGTCATCACCATCCGCAAGTCCACCACCCTCGCCGGGCTGGCCACGGCCCCCAGCGTCCAGGTGTGGCAGGGCGACGCCGCCTCCCGGTGCTGCAACATCTGGGCCCCGGAGCTGCACTTCCTCAACGGCCGCTGGTACCTGTACTACGTCGCGGGGCAGAACATCGCCGACTACAACCCGACGCAGCGCAGCCATGTGCTGGAGAGCGCCGGCTCCGACCCCATGGGGCCGTACACCTACAAGGGCCAGCTCAACTCCGCCTGGATGCTCGACCCGAGCGTCCTGAACGTCAACGGCCGGCTGTACATGCTGGGCAGCGCGATCACCAGCGGCACCCAGAACCTCGTCATCGCGCCGATGTCCAACCCGTACACGGTCAGCGGCTCCTACTCGACGATCTCCAGGGCGACATACGACTGGGAGCGGCAAGGGGGCACGGTCAACGAAGGCGCGGAGATACTGCAACGCGGCGGCCGGACCTTCCTCATCTACTCCGCCAGCGGCTGCTGGACCCCCGACTACAAGCTCGGCCAACTGGAGCTCACCGGCTCCGATCCACTGGCCGCCGCCTCCTGGACCAAGAAGTCCACGCCGGTCTTCCAGCGCAACGACGCCAACGGCGTCTACGGACCCGGGCACAACGGCTTCTTCACCTCACCCGACGGCAGCGAGAGCTGGATCGTCTACCACGCCAACGACAGCGCGAGCGAGGGCTGCGACAACGGGCGTACGACCCGGGCCCAGAAGCTCACCTGGAACTCCGACGGCACCCCGAACCTCGGCACCCCGGTCCGCCTCGGCACCTCCCTCACCGGCCCCTCCGGAGAGCCGTCCAGCGCGTCGACGACGTACACGGTCGTCAACCGCAACAGCGGCAAGTGCCTCGACGTGGCCGGTGGTTCGACCGCCGACGGCGCCAACGTCCAGCAGTGGGCGTGCAGCGGCGGCAACAACCAGAAGTGGCGCCTGGAGGACCTGGGCGACGACACCCACCGCCTCGTGAACGTCGCCACCGGCAAGGTTCTCGACACCGAGAACTGTTCCTCCGCAGACGGCGCCGACCTGAGGCAGTGGTCCTGGCTGAACAACACCTGCCAGCGATTCCGGTTCATCGCCACGGACAACGGCTACGTCCGCATCACCAACCAGGCCACCGGCAAGGTGGCCGACGTGACGAACTGCGGAACGGCGGACGGAGCAGACGTACGCCAGTGGAGTTGGTTGGGCAACAACTGCCAACAGTGGAGACTGAACCCGGCGTAGTGCAGTTCCGCCAGGGGCGCGGGGCTGTGTCGATGTGCGGCTCCGCCGCGTGGGCGCGACAAGCCACAACGCACCCGCAGTCGCACAAGCACCCGCCCCCCCTACGGCGAAAGGGCGCTACCCGCTACCCGGTCTGCCCCATCCCCGCCGCGTTCGGCCAACTCTGACTGTTGGGCCAGCCGGTAGCCGGCGCGGGGGCCAGCCCGGGAGCGGGTCCGGTAGTACCCCGAACCTGCGCCGCCGTAAGCCCACCCCGAGCCGGCACCCCGGGCGGCGTGGGCCCGGGCGGCACCACCGCCGCGGCCGGCGCCACGGGCGACGGGAACGACATCGGTGCGGGGGCGGCGGGCGCGGGCGCCGGCATCGGGGCCGGAGCGACAGGCGCCGGCGCCGGCATGGGCGCCGGCATCGGCATCTGCGCGGCGGCCGGCTGCGGCTGAGGCATCGCAGGCATCGCGGCACCGGCACCCATGGCCTGAGCAGCAAGCCCCTGCATACCGGCACCGTTCGTGGAGCTGACCAACCGGTCCACGGCCGCCGTACCCGAGCTGTAGTTGGTCCCTGTACCCAGCTCGGGTACGGCGGCTCCCCTCCTGGACCCGTAGAGCACCTGCTCCAGGCCGGACACCAGGCGACGCACGTCCACCTGGGGGCGCACCACGAGTCGCAGGAAGCGGCTGGACGAACCGATCTTGTTGCCGCACTCGCGGACCAGGATCCGGTGCTCGGTGAGCAGCCGGTCGCGGACCACGGTGCCTTCCGCGCCCACGGGGAGGCGCACGAAGAGGAAGTTGCCCTGCGAGGGGTAGACCGTCAGGCCGGGCAGCGAGGCGAGCTGGCCGGCCATGTCGAGACGGTCCTTGCGCACCTGGTGGAGGCTCTGCGCGTACTCGGCGCCGTGGTTCTTGAGCATGAACACCACGTGCTCGGCGAAGGCGTTGAGGTTCCACTTCGGCAGCATCGAGCGGACCATGCCGGCCAGCGCCGGGTTGGCGACGAGGTAGCCGAAGCGGATGCCGTGCAGGCCGAAGTTCTTTCCGAGGGAGCGCAGGACGATGACGTTCGGGCGCAGCATCGCCTCCTGGACCACCGAGGGCTCCTGCTCCGCGTCCGCGAACTCCAGGAACGACTCGTCGATGATGACCAGGTCCAGGTCGGCCATCGCGTCCATGAACTGCACGAGCGCGTGCTTGTGGAGGTAGCCGCCGTCGGGGTTGTTCGGGTTGCAGATCACCGCCACCCGCGTGCCGCGGGCCCGGATGAACTCGGCGTACTGGGCCAGGTCCAGGGCGAAGCCGCTCGACTCCTGGAGCGGGAACATGTCGACCCGCTTGCCGGTCTCCATCGGCTGGTCGGTCCAGCGGCCGAAGGTGGGGACGGGGATGGCGAGGGACTCGCGGACCAGGAGGTGGTCGATCCAGGTGATCAGCTCGGTGGAGCCGTTGCCCATCGCCACGCACTGCGGCGGGAGTTGGAGCAGGCTGCACAGCTCGGCCGTGATGGTGTCGGCGCTGCTCGGGTAGTACGTGATGATGTCCCGCAGCCGCGCCCCCATGTCCTGGAACATCTCCGGCGTCGGGAAGTACGGGTTGCACGGAATGCAGAAGTCGACCGGACCGGCGCCGTCGCCGCCCTCACGCGTCAGCGCCGCCATCGACGGGCTGTGTGCCGCGGTGCTGCGGAACAGCGAGGTGACGTTGTCGGCCATGGAACCTCCGAGTTCGGGTGGCCCGCGCGGGGGAGCACGGGCCGCCCCTACATACGGAGGCTGGGGTGGCGCTGTTCAACCACTGAGAGATCGGTAAGAACTTGTGTGCCACCTGTGAAGATCGCTCTACGCGGGAAGAAGGATCACGCGCTGAACGAGTGGACCGTCGTCGAACGGTACGTCTGCCCCGGGCGCAGCACCGTCGAGGGGAACGACGGCTTGTTCGGCGAGTCCGGGAAGTGCTGCGTCTCCAGGCACAGCGCGTCGCCCTGCCGGTAGGCGCGGCCGGACGGGCCGACGAGCGTGCCGTCGAGGAAGTTGCCGGAGTAGAACTGCAGGCCCGGCTCGGTCGTCGCCATGCGCAGGGTGCGGCCGGAGGACGGGTCCTTCAGCGTGGCGATCCACTCGGGGCGCGGCGAGATGCCCTTGTCCAGCACCCAGTTGTGGTCGATGCCCTTGCAGTGCAGCAGCTGCTGGTGGGCCTCGCGGAGGCCCTCGCCGATCGCCTTGGCGTGGCGGAAGTCGAAGGGGGTGCCCGCGACGGGGGCCGGCTCACCGGTGGGGATGAGGCCCGGGTCGACGGGCGTGTAGTGGGACGCGGCGATCTTCAGCTCGTGGTTCTCGATCGTGCCGCTGCCCTCGCCGGCGAGGTTCCAGTAGACGTGGCTGGTGAGGTTGACGACCGTGGCCTTGTCGGTGGTGGCCTCGTAGTCGATACGCCAGTCGCCGTGCCTGGTGAGGGTGTACGTCACCTTCACCTTGAGCGTGCCCGGGTAGCCCATCTCGCCGTCGACGGACGTGCAGGACAGGTGCAGGCCGACGTCGGAGCCCTTGGTGAACGGCTCGACGTCCCACACGCGCTTGTCGAAGCCGTGGGCGCCGCCGTGCAGGCTGTTCGCGCCGTCGTTGACGTCGACCTGGTAGGCCTTGCCGTCGAGGGTGAACCGGCCCTTACCGATGCGGTTGCCGTACCGGCCGATCAGGGCGCCGAAGTACGGGCTCTGGGCGACGTAGTCCTCGATGTTGTCGAAGCCCAGGGAGATGTTGGCGAACCGGCCACGGCGGTCCGGGACCTCCAGGGACTGCACGATGCCGCCGTAGGAGAGGACCTTCATCCGCGTGCCGCCGTTGGCCAGCGACCAGCTGTGGACCTCCGTGCCGTCGGCGAGGGTGCCGAAGAGGGACTTCACCGGCGTGTTGCCTCCGTCGCTGAAAAGAACAGGGCCCCGCCTTCCGGCGGGGCCCTCCTGCTGCACTTACGAACCGACCTTGCGCTTGTTCCATACGTCGAACCCGACCGCCGCCAGCAGCACCAGGCCCTTGATGACCTGCTGCCAGTCAGTGCCGATGCCGACGAGGTTCATGCCGTTGTTCAGCACGCCCAGGACCAGGCCACCGATGATCGCGCCGAGGACGGTGCCGACGCCGCCGCTCATCGACGCGCCGCCGATGAACGAGGCCGCGATCGCCTCCAGCTCGAAGTTGAGGCCGGCCTTGGGCGAGGCCGCGTTGAAGCGGGCGGCGAAGACCAGACCCGCCAGGGCCGCGAGCATGCCCATGTTCACGAAGATCAGGAAGGTGACCTTCTTGTCCTTCACACCCGACAGCTTGGCCGCGGGCAGGTTGCCGCCGATCGCGTAGATGTGGCGGCCGATGATCGCGTTGCGCATCACGTAGCCGAAGCCGACGAGCAGCACGCCCAGGATGAGCAGCACGATCGGGGCGCCCTTGTAGCTGGCCAGCAGCATCGTCAGCGTGAGGATGGCGGCGCCGAGCGCGACCAGCTTCAGCAGGAAGAGGTTGAAGGGCGGGACGTCCAGGTTGAACTCCTGCTGCCGGCGGCGGTCGCGGAACTCCTGGAAGACCACGAACGCGATCATTCCGAAGCCGAGCAGAAGTGTGAGGTTGTGATAGTTGGTGTTCGGGCCGACCTCGGGCAGGAAGCCGTTGGCGACCTTCTGCAGACCCTCCGGGAACGGGCCGAGGGTCTGGCCCTCGAGGAAGATCTCCGTCAGACCGCGGAAGATCAGCATGCCCGCGAGGGTCACGATGAAGGATGGTATGCCGCCGTACGCGATGAAGAACCCTTGCGCGGCACCCGCGACGGCGCCCATGGCCAGACAGAGGATGACGGCGACCGGCCATGGCAGGTCGTTCTTGACCATGAACACCGCGGCCATGGATCCGATGAACGCTGTCAGTGATCCCACCGACAGGTCGATGTGGCCCGCGATGATGACCAGCATCATGCCGATCGCGAGGATCAGGATGTAGCTGTTCTGCAGCACCAGGTTGGAGACGTTGCGCGGGAGCAGCAGGTCGCCGTCGGTCCACACGGCGAACAGCGCCACGATCAGGCCGAGGGCGATCAGCATGCCGTACTGCCGCATGTTGCGGCGCATGCCGTCCAGCACCAGCTGGAGCAGGCCGTCGGCCGCGGCCCCTCCGCTCTTGCCCGGCGGCGCGGGGGCCGGGGTCTTGGCGGTCACATCCGTGCTCATCGGGATACCTCTTTGTCCTTTGTCATCTGACGCATCAGCGATTCCTGCGAGGCCTCGGCCCGCGAGAACTCGCCGGTCAGCCGCCCCGCGGCCATCGTGTAGATGCGGTCACACATGCCGAGCAGTTCCGGCAGCTCGGAGGAGATGAAGACGACCGCCTTGCCCTGGGCGGCCAACTGGTCGATGACCGTGTAGATCTCGTACTTGGCACCGACATCGATGCCACGCGTCGGCTCGTCCAGGATCAGCACATCCGGACCCGTGAAGATCCACTTGCTGAGGACGACCTTCTGCTGGTTGCCGCCGGACAGCTTGCCCACCGGCTCGAAGACGGTCGGCGCCTTGATGTTCATGGACTTGCGGAAGCCCTCGGCGACCTGCCGCTCCTCGTGCTCGTCGACCACGCCCCGCTTGGCGACCTTGCCCAGCGCGCTGAGCGAGATGTTGCGGTTGATGGTGTCGATGAGGTTGAGGCCGTAGTGCTTGCGGTCCTCCGTGACGTACGCGATGCCGTGCTTGACCGCCTCGGGGACGGACTTCGTACGGATCTCCTTGCCGTCCTTGAGGACCTTGCCGTCGGCGTAACGGCCGTAGGTGCGGCCGAAGACGCTCATCGCGAGTTCCGTGCGGCCGGCGCCCATCAGGCCCGCGATGCCGACGATCTCGCCGCGCCGCACGGACAGGGACACATCGTCGACCACCTTGCGCTGCTGGTCGATCGGGTGGTGCACGGTCCAGTTGCGGATCTCCAGGGCGGGGGCGGAGCCCGCCTCCGGCTCGTGCGGGGTGCGGTCGGGGAACCGGTTCTCCAGGTCGCGGCCGACCATCCCGCTGATGATCCGGTCCTCGGTGGTCTCCGGCGCCTTCACATCGAGGGTCTCGATGGTCTGGCCGTCGCGGAGGATCGTCACCGAGTCGGCGACCTTGCGGATCTCGTTGAGCTTGTGCGAGATGATGATCGAGGTGATGCCCTGCTTCTTCAACTCCAGGATGAGGTCCAGGAGTTTGCCGCTGTCCTCGTCGTTCAGGGCCGCGGTCGGCTCATCCAGGATGAGCAGCTTCACCTTCTTCGACAGCGCCTTCGCGATCTCCACGAGCTGCTGCTTGCCCACGCCGATGTCGGCGACGCGGGTGTCCGGGTGGTCGCTGAGCCCGACCCGGCGCAGCAGCTCGGTGCCGTGCTGCAGAGTCTCCCTCCAGTCGATGAACCCGCCCTTGGCGTGCTCGTTGCCGAGGAAGATGTTCTCCGCGAGGGAGAGGAACGGCGACAGCGCCAGCTCCTGGTGGATGATGACGATGCCGCGCTGCTCGCTGGCCCTGATGTCCTTGAACTCGCAGACTTCCCCCTCGAAGAGGATGTCCCCTTCGTAGGTGCCGTGCGGGTGGACGCCGGAGAGGACCTTCATCAGGGTCGACTTGCCGGCGCCGTTCTCCCCGCAGATGGCGTGGACCTCGCCCTGTTGGACGGTCAGTGTGACGTCCGACAGCGCCTTGACGCCGGGAAAGGTCTTGACGATCGAGCGCATTTCCAGGGACGGGTCCCGCCATGGTCGTGCCTTCCAATCAGAGTGGGCGGGTGGTTAGTTGAGGTCGCTTTCCTTGATGTAGCCGGAGTCGACCACCGTCGCCTTGTAGTTGGCCTTGTCCACACTGACCGGCGTGAGCAGGTAGGCCGGGACGACCTTGGCGCCGTTGTCGTAGGTCTTGGTGTCGTTGACCTCGGGCTTCTTGCCGTTGAGCGCCGCGTCGACCATGTTCGAGGCCACCTTGGCGAGCTCCCGGGTGTCCTTGTAGACGGTCATCGACTGCTCGTCGGCGATGATCGACTTCACCGAGGCGACCTCGGCGTCCTGACCGGTGACGATCGGCCACGGCTTGCTCTTGGAGCCGTAGTCGTCCGACCGCAGGGCCGAGAGGATGCCGATGGAGATGCCGTCGTACGGCGAGAGGACCGCGTCGACGCGCTCGCTCTTGTAGGCCGACGTCAGGATGTCGTCCATGCGCTTCTGGGCGGTGCCGCCGTCCCAGCGCAGGGTGGTGACCTGGTTCAGGGCGGTCTGCTTGGAGCGGACGACGAGCTGCTTCTTGTCGATGTACGGCTGCAGGACGTTCATGGCGCCCTGGAAGAAGTAGCGGGTGTTGTTGTCGTCGTTGGAGCCGGCGAACAGCTCGATGTTGAACGGGCCCTTCTTGGAGCCGTCCTTCAGGCCGAGCTTCTCGACGATGTAGTTGCCCTGGAGCTCGCCGACCTTCTCGTTGTCGAACGACGCGTAGTAGTCGACGTTCTTGGTGCCGAGGATGAGGCGGTCGTAGGAGATCACCGGGATGTTGGCGTCGGCGGCCTGCTGGAGCACGTTGTTCATCGACTTGTTGTCGATGGCCGCGACGATCAGCGCCTTGACGCCCTGCGTGATCAGGTTCTCGATCTGCGAGACCTGCTGGTCCGGGTCGTCCTCGCCGTAGACCAGCTGGGTCTTGTAGCCCTTCGACTCCAGGTCCGCGACGACGTTCTTGCCGTCGGCGATCCAGCGCTCGGAGGACTTGGTCGGCATCGCGATGCCGATGGTCCCGCCCTTGGTGTCACCGCCTTCCCCCTTGCTGCCGCCCTCGCCGCTCTGGCCACAGGCGGACAGGGTCAGGGCGAGGGAGGCGGCTCCGGCTATGGCGGCGAGTGCGGCTCGGCGGTTACGCATGATCATCATCCTTGATGTGTGTCTGGCAGTGCTCGGTCCGGCGGCGCGAAGACGCTTGCGGGCGGTGCGGGAAGGACCGAGAAGAGGGTGTGTCGGATTGTGTTCGACTGCGTCTTCTTTTGTGAAGGGGGATTGTCCGGAACGTTATGCGGGAATTTCGAACCGCTTCAGCGTCCCGGGCAGCCGTGAACCGAGAGGCGCCATGTCGCCGTCAGCTCCGTGCCGTGCGAGGAGGTCCAACGCCAGGCGTCCACGCCGTACGCGTTCCTTGGCGGTGGCCAGTGTCAGGTCCCGCATGTGGTGCCCGTAGGGGTAGATCCCGGGGGCCTTGGAGAGCCCGAACTTCAGGTAGAGCGGTGCGCCGCGCCGGATCAGCTCGGCGACCTCGTACATCCGGATGTAACCGCCCAGATCGTCGGGGGCCTCGATGTACATGTCCATGGGGGCGCCGGAGACGCGGCGGATCTCGGTGAGGTGATCCAGCGTCAGGTCGCTCGGCACGTTGATCGAGTCGCCGCCCAGGTTCTCGTACACCGCGTACGCGGCCGGGTTGACGGGGCCGATCAGTGCGCTCACCTTGAGCGTCGTGTCGGCCGGGATGATGCCGGCGGCCCGCGCCCGGTGCAGCGCCCACAGCACGCCCTCGTCGGCGACGAGGAGGCACTTCACGCCCAGCTCGGTGGCGCGTACGGCGTCCTCGACGCACCCGGCGACCGCGTCGTGGCCCCGGGCGCGCAGTCCGGCGCCCTTGGAGTCGGTCCGGGTGGAGCCGCCGATGTCCCAGGTGCCGCGCGGGCCGGTGAACAGGCAGAGCTCGATGTCCCGCTCGGCGGTCGCCTCCACCATCTCGGTGATCTCGGCGTCGGTGAGCATCCAGATGCCGCTGCCCTGGCTGATCCGGTGGATCGGCACATCGAGCCGCGAGGCCTCCTTGAGGACCACGCCGAGCGCCTCGGGGCCCTCCACGGAGGGGACCTCGGTGCGCCAGCGGCCGCCGCCGGGGAAGGTGTGCGGAGAGGCGTCGGAGGGGTCGAGGGCGGGCGCCCCCAGGCCGAGTGCGGTGAGCGCCTGCTCGCCGGGGCGACGCGGCGTCTGAGCGGTGGTGTCGGTCACAAGCTGTCCTTCATGTTCGATATATCGGACGAGGGTCGCGGCTCTGGTCGTGCGGGGCTTTGGGTGTACGCCGGTACGAAGTTGTCAGGCACCCCGTACCGGCGTACGGCTCAGGGGTGTGTCATGGCCGCAGCAGGACCTTTCCGACCTTCGGGTCGCCGGACCCCACCAACTCGATGGCTTGTGGGAACTCCTCCAGCGGCAGCTCGTGCGTGACCAGCGGCAGCGGGTCGAGGAGCCCTGCCCCGAAGACCCGCACGGTGTGTGCCCAGGCCTGAGGCGCCGCGCCGAACACGGTCTGCACCTCCAGCTGCCGTACGACGAGATCGGTCGGGTCGAGCCCCTCCGCGCCCGGCGCCGGGATGCCCGTCAGGATCAGCCGTCCACCGCGGCGCAGCAGGGCGGCGGCGGTGCGCGCCGCGTCCGCGGACCCGGCGGTCTCGATGACGACGTCGAAGTCGTCGGGGAGTTCCTCGTCCTTGGTACGGAAGTCCGTGGCGCCGAACCGCTTCGACAGCTCGGCCCGGTCCGGACGCGTCCCCACGACGAGCAGCTCGGCCGGCGAGCCCGCCTTCAGGAACTGAACGGCGAACATCCCGAGCGTGCCCGTGCCCACCACGGCCACCCGCTCGCCCGGCACCGCGTTCGCCTTGAGCGCGGCGGCCGCGATGCACGCGGCCGGCTCCAGCAGCGCCGCCGCCGTCAGATCCGCGTCGTCCGGCAGCACGTGCAGCAGCCGGGCCGGAAGCGTGAGTGTGGGGGCCATGGCGCCCGGCTGGGTGAAGCCGGTCTCCTCGTAGCCCGCCGTGCACAGGGTGGTCTCGCCCGCGTGGCAGCGGTCGCAGACCTGGCAGTTCCTGAAGCCCTCGCCCACGACCTTGCGGCCCACCAGGCTCGAAGGGACGCCGTCACCGACCGCCGCCACCGTCCCGGACCACTCGTGGCCCGGCGTGAGCGGATAGCGGACGTACCCCTCCGGCCGGTTGCCCTGGAAGACCTCGCGGTCACTGCCGCAGATCCCCGAGGCGTGCACCCGGACCAGGGCCTCGCCCGCTTCCGGCTGTCGGGGCTCGTGCGGGACGAGCCGGTGCTCGCCCGGAGCCTCGATCACGACGGCGGTGCTCACTGGGTCCTCCCGGGTCCGACCCAGGCCCCGATGCCGGGACTGCGGGTGTGGGCGCTCACACGGTGCCCTTGGGCTTGCGCTGCTCCCAGCCGTCGGCCCACAGGTCGAACCGGGCCTGCTGCTGCGGGAACTCCGCGGCGGCGTCGATGTCCAGCTCCACGCCGAGACCGGGCTCGTGGGAGAGGTGGAAGCAGCCGTCCTCGGGGTTCACCTGGGGGGCGCCCTTGATGACCTTCTTGATCTCCGCGTCCGCGAAGTCGTTGAAGTGCTCAAGGATCTTGAAGTTGGGGGCGGTGAAGCCGACCTGGAGGGAGGCGGCGGTCAGCACGGGCCCGCCCACGTTGTGGGGCGCGACCAGCATGTAGTGCGTCTCGGCGGTGGCGGCCAGCTTACGGGTCTCCCAGATGCCGCCGATGTGGCCGACGTCCGGCTGGATGATGTCCACGGCCTGGCTCTCGAAGAGCTCCCGGAACTCGATGCGATCGTGAATGCGCTCACCCGTGGCGACCGGCATGTCGACCTTGGCGGCGACCTTCTCCAGCGCCTTCAGGTTCTCCGGCGGCACCGGCTCCTCCAGCCACGCGGGCTTGAAGGGCGCCAGCTCCTTGGCCAGGCGGACGGCCGTGGCGGGGGAGAAGCGGCCGTGCATCTCCAGCATCAGCTCGGCGTCCGGGCCGATGGCGTCGCGCACGGCCTCGATCAGGGAGACGGCGTAGAGGCTCTGCTCGTGGTCGAGCTCGAAGTGGCCGGTCCCGAACGGGTCGATCTTGAGCGCCCGGTAGCCGCGCTCCATGACCCCCTGGGCCGCCTTGTGGTACGCCTCGGGCGTCCGCTCGGTGGTGTACCAGCCGTTGGCGTACGCCTTGACCTTGTCGGTGACCTTGCCGCCGAGCAGCTGCCAGACCGGCACGCCGAGCGCCTTGCCCTTGATGTCCCAGCAGGCCATCTCGATCACGGCGATACCGGACATCACGATCTCGCCGGCCCGGCCGTAGTCGCCGTACTTCATCCGCTTGACGAGATCCTCGACAGCGAACGGGTCGGAGCCGAGAATGTGATTGGTCTTCGCCTCGTGCAGATAGCCGAGCAGCGCGTCGGTGTGGCCCAGCATGCGGGTCTCGCCGACGCCGGTGAGTCCCTCGTCGGTGTGCACCTGGACATAGGTCAGGTTCCGCCAGGGCGTTCCGACGACGTGTGTGCTGATTCCCGTGATGCGCACGGTACTCCCTGTCCTCTTCGGTCTGTTCGAAATTTCGGCACTCGTTCGAAATGCTGGTCGCGACAGTAGGGACGACCACATGCGAGTGTCAATGGGTCTACAAACAACGGTTTCGATGTGGCTGCGGAGACGGTCGGCGAGGCGGATGTGACGGGGTGTTCCGCGAGGGTCGCCGGGCTCTTCGAGGGCGCGTGCATGCCTCCTCCGGTGGGTACTCGAAGGGCTCCTGACCAGGTAAAACACCCTCGGTGCCGGAACCTCCGCCGTCCGTCGCGTTATTCAACCGTGACGACTTCTCTGGCGCCGCCCTCTTGACCGGCGTGAATTGTTAGCGCTCACAATGACGTCCGCATTCACCAATCGGCCCCGACGGCATGCAAGGAGGTATGAGCGTCGTGTCAGCAGTGCTTCAACTCGCCTTCCCGCCCCGTGCCGTTGGCCCTTCCGGAACACCGGCATGACGCGGCCGGCGCCGAACCATCGGCCCTCGGCGCAGGTCTTATCGGCAGACGACCGCCAAGGAGGTGCGGCTGTGACCCACTCGCAGCTTCGGCCGCCCACCATGGCCGACGTGGCACGCCAGGCCGGTGTGTCCCATCAGACCGTGTCCCGCGTGCTGGGGGACCACCCCAATGTGCGGGACGAGACACGGGCCAAGGTGCTGCGCGCGATCGAGGAGATGGGCTACCGCCGTAACTTCTCCGCACGGGCCCTGGCGACCCGGCGCACCCGGACCCTGGGTGTGGTCGCCTCCAACACCACGCTCTATGGTCCGGCCAGTACGTTGTTCGCGCTGGAGGAGGCGGCGCGTGCCGAGGGCTATCTGGTCTCGACGGTCAGTCTGCGCAGGCTGACGGTGGAGACGCTGTCCGAGGCCCTGGACCGCCTCAGCGAGGGCGGGGTGGAGGGGGTCATCGCCATCGCCCCGCAGCGGTCGGCGGTCGAGGCCCTCGCCGAACTCCGCCACCCGTTTCCGGTGGTGGCCGTGGGCACCGGCTCGGGCGCCGGGGTCCCCAGCGTCAACGTGGATCAGAATCTCGGCGCACGGCTGGCCACCGGCCATCTGCTCGCCGCGGGCCACCGCAGGGTCTGGCATCTCGCCGGGCCCGAGTACTGGCAGGAGGCGGTGGACCGGGTCGACGGCTGGCGGGCGACCCTCGAAGAGGCGGACGTGGAACCACCCATGCTGCTGCGGGGGGACTGGAGCCCGCTGTCGGGTTACCGGGCCGGCCAGGAACTGGCGGGCTGGGTGGGACGCGGCCTGACCGCCGTCTTCGTGGCCAACGACCAGATGGCACTGGGGGTGTTGCGGGCGCTGCGTGAGGCGGGCGTGCGTACGCCCCAGGACGTCGCGGTGGCCGGCTTCGACGACATTCCGGAGTCGGAGTTCTTCGCCCCGCCGCTCACCACCGTCCGGCAGGACTTCGCGGCGGTGGGCAAGCGGAGCATCGCCCTGCTGCTGGACCTGATCGAGGGCCGTACCCCCTCCGGGACGTCCCAGGTCACCATCGAACCCCAACTCGTCGTCCGCGCAAGCACGTTCCCGTACCTGCCGCAACCGGGAGCCGCTCCCGGCTGACACCGCACCACCCCGGTCGCCTTTCGCCCTTCGGGCATACGTGACCGATATTTCGAACAATGATCGACAGGCTGGACGCAGTGCAGCCGGTCCACACGAGTACCAGACGAGTACCAGCGGTCCATCCCCGGGCCGGCTCTTCAAAGGAGAAGAACATGCTCAACAGACGGAACTTCCTCACTGCGGCGGTCGGCGTGGCGGCCACGGCCGGTCTGGCGGCCTGCGCCAAGGAGGACGGCGGCTCCTCCGGCTCCTCCTCCGGCGGCAGCAAGACGATCACCCTCGGCTTCTCCCAGGTCGGCTCCGAGAGCGGCTGGCGCAGCGCCAACACCGACTCGGTGAAGTCGGCGGCCAAGGAGGCGGGCTACAAGCTGCAGTTCTCCGACGCGCAGCAGAAGCAGGAGAACCAGATCTCCGCGATCCGCAGCTTCATCGCGCAGAAGGTGGACGTCATCGCCTTCTCGCCGGTGGTCGTCACCGGCTGGGACGCCGTGCTCAAGGAGGCCCAGGCGGCGAAGATCCCGGTCGTCCTGACCGACCGGTCCGTCGAGAGCGACGAGTCCCTGTTCGCCACCCTCGTCGGCTCCGACTTCACCGACGAGGGCCGCCGCGCCGCCAAGATCCTGGAGAAGGTCCTGGAGAAGGCCGGCCACAAGGGCAAGGTGAAGATCGCCCAGCTGGAGGGCACCACCGGTGCCGCCCCCGCGATCGAGCGCGCCAAGGGCTTCAAGGAGGTCATGGACGCGGAGCACAAGGACGACTGGGAGATCGTCGCCAGCCAGACCGGTGACTTCACCCGGGCCGGCGGCAAGCAGGTCATGGCGGCCTTCCTGCAGTCCAACCCGGACATCAACGTCCTCTACGCGCACAACGACGACATGGGCCTCGGCGCCATCCAGGCCATCGAGGCGGCCGGCAAGAAGCCCGGCAAGGACATCCTCATCGTCACGGTCGACGGTGTGAAGGACGGCTTCATAGCCATGTCCGAAGGCAAGATCAACGCGATCGTCGAGTGCAACCCGCTGCTCGGCCCCCAGCTGATGGAGGTCGTGAAGACGGTCCACGAGGGCGGCACGGTCGAGCGCTGGATCAAGACCAAGGAGAGCGACTTCATGCAGGACCAGGCCAAGGACGCGCTCCCCACCCGTAAGTACTGACCGACCGCACACACCGGCAGGGAGCCTCCGGCCGGCCGGCGACCATCCGGTCCCGGGAGGCTCCCTGCGGGCCTGAACCCATTTCAAGAGGAGCGCTGCCATGGCAGAGCCGCGGCCCGTCCTGGAGATGACGGGCATTGTCAAAGAGTTTCCGGGGGTACGGGCTCTGTCGGGCGTCGACTTCCGGCTCTTCCCCGGCGAGATCCACGCCCTCATGGGCGAGAACGGGGCCGGGAAGTCCACCCTCATCAAGGTGCTGACCGGGGTCCACACCCTGGACGGCGGCACCATCACCCTCGACGGCAAGACCGTACGGATCGGCAGCCCGCTGGAGGCCCAGCACGCCGGCATCAGCACGGTCTACCAGGAGGTCAACCTCTGCCCCAACCTCTCGGTGGCGGAGAACATCTTCATCGGCCGTGAACCCACCCGCGCGGGCCGCATCCAGTGGAAGCAGATCCGCAAGCAGGCCGCGGAGATGGTCGACCGGCTCGGCCTCGACATCGACGTGACGGCGCCGCTGTCCTCGTACCCGCTGGCCGTGCAGCAACTGGTCGCGATCGTACGGTCGGTGGGCCACGGCGACAGCGACGGCGAGGGCTCCGGCACCAAGGTGCTCGTCCTGGACGAGCCCACCTCCAGCCTCGACCGCGACGAGGTCCTCGAACTGTTCCGCCTGATGCGGCGGCTGCGGGACGAGGGCGTCGCGATCCTCTTCGTCTCGCACTTCCTCGACCAGATCTACGAGATCTGCGACCGCATGACCGTGCTGCGCAACGGCACCCTGGTCGGCGAGCACATGGTGGCCGACCTCGACCAGGTCGGGCTGATCGAGCTGATGATCGGCAAGGCCCTGGACCAGCTGGAGGAGCTGCACGAGCACCAGCTGCGCTCCGACGTCGGCGAGACGCTCGTCAAGGCCGAGGGCCTCGGCCGCACCGGCGGTATCGCCCCGTTCGACCTGGAGATCAAGAAGGGCGAGGTGCTCGGCCTCGCCGGACTGCTCGGCTCGGGCCGCACCGAACTGGCCCGGCTGCTGTTCGGCGCCGACCAGCCCGACAGCGGCAAGGTGACCATCGCCGGCAAGCAGGTCTCGATGAGCGCCCCCAACGACGCCATCGGCGCCGGTGTCGCGTTCTGCTCGGAGAACCGCAAGACCGAGGGCCTCGTCCCCGATCTCACGGTGCGCGAGAACATCATCCTCGCCCTCCAGGCGTCCCGCGGCTGGACCCGGCCCATCCCGGCCTCCCAGCGCGACGAACTCGTCGCCAAGTACATCAAGGCCCTCGACATCCGCCCCGCCAACCCCGAGGCCCGCGTCGGCCAGTTGAGCGGCGGCAACCAGCAGAAGGTGCTGCTCGCCCGCTGGCTGATCACCCAGCCGAAGCTGCTGATCCTCGACGAGCCCACGCGCGGCATCGACGTCGGCGCCAAGGCCGAGATCCAGAAGCTCGTGGTCTCCCTCTCCGAGGACGGCATGTCCGTGCTGTACATCGCGGCCGAACTGGAGGAGGTGCTCCGGCTCAGCCACACCATCGGAGTGCTGCGCGACCGCAAGCTCGTGGCACAGCTGACCAACGGGCCGGAGATCACCACCAGCAAGATCCTGGAGACCATCGCGAGCGGAGAGCACCAGTGAGTACCCCGGCAGTGACCACCCCCTCCCGCTGGCGAGCACTGACGCGCCACCACCTGTTCTGGCCGGTCGCGGTCCTGATCGCCCTGCTGCTCGTCAACGTCCCCTTCACACCCGACTTCTTCGCGAGCCGCATGGCGGACGGCCACCTCTACGGCAGCCTCGTCTCGATCGTGCTGTTCGGCTCGCCGCTGATCCTGGTGGCGGTCGGCATGACCCTGGTCATCGCCACCGGCGGCATCGACCTCTCCGTCGGCGCCGTGGTCGCCATCACCGGCGCCCTGACCTGTTCGTACATCAGCGACCAGGCCGACCAGAACGCGCTTGCGGGGGTCTTCCTCGCCATGGGCATCGGCCTGGTGGCGGCAGTGGTCTGCGGCCTTTGGAACGGCTTCCTGGTCGCCCGCATGGGCATCCAGCCCATCATCGCGACCCTCATCATCATGGTCGCCGGACGCGGTGTCGCCCAGCTGATCACCGACGGCCAGATCATCACCATCAACAGCGAGCCGTACAAGCTCATCGGCGGCGGCTACTGGCTGACCCTGCCCTTCTCCATCTTCGTGGTGGCCGCCGTCGTGGCCGTCACCGTCGCCCTGACCCGCCGTACGGCGCTCGGCCTGCTCGTCGAGTCGGTCGGCGGCAACGCCGAGGCCAGCCGCCTGGTCGGCATCCGCTCCCGGCGCATCAAGATCATGGTGTACATGTTCTGCGCCCTGTGCGCGGGCATCGCCGGCCTGATGATCAGCTCCAACACCTCGGCCGCGGACGGCAACAACGCCGGCTTGTGGATCGAGCTGGACGCGATCCTCGCGGTCGTCATCGGCGGCACCTCGCTGCTCGGCGGCCGGTTCTCCATCGGCGGCACCGTGGTCGGCGCCCTCGTGATCCAGACCCTGACCACCACGATCTACACCATCGGCGTGCCCACCCAGACCAACCTGGTCTTCAAGGCCGCCGTCGTCATCGTCGTCTGCCTGCTGCAGTCCCCGAAGTTCCGGGCCAAGGTCTTCGGCGCGAAGGGACGCGCCCGGACCACCGCCCCGGCGGAGCCCGCCACCCCGGCCGACGCCGCCCCGAAGATGGAGGTGTCGCGATGAGCGCGACCACCAAGACCCGTACGGCAGCGGAAGGCCGTACGGCGTCCAAGCCGGCCCAGGCGTCCGCGGCCGCGCGCCTGCTCGGCGACCGGCGGCTGCCCGTCCTGGTCACGGCCGGCCTGTTCCTCGCGATGTACATCGGCGGTCTCAGCCGCTACCAGAACTACGGTTTCGGTGAACCGCAGGTGTTCCTCAACCTGTTCATCGACAACGGCTATCTGCTGGTCGCCGCCGTCGGCGCCACCTTCGTCATCATGTCCGGCGGCATCGACCTGTCCGTCGGTTCGCTGATCGGCTTCACCACCATGTTCACGGCGTGGCTGGTGGAGCGTCAGGGCCTGCCGCTGCTGCTGGTCATCCCGCTCGCCCTGGGGGTGGGCGCGTTCGGCGGCTTCCTCATGGGCTATGTGATCCACAACTTCGAGATCCAGCCGTTCATCGTGACCCTCGCCGGCCTCTTCCTCTTCCGGGGCCTCTGCCTGGTCATCAGCAAGGAGTCCATCTCCATCGGCGACTCCACGGTGAGCAGCATGGCCCAGACCCGGGTGTCGCTCGGACTGGGGGAGCTGTCGCTCGGCGCCATCGTCGCCCTGGTCGTCCTCGCCGCCGCCTTCTACATACTCCACTACACGCGCTTCGGCCGCCGGGTGTACGCCATCGGCGGCAACGAGCAGTCGGCGCTGCTGATGGGGCTTCCGCTGGGCGGCACGAAGATCGCCGTGTACACGGTGAGCGGCTTCTGCTCGGCGCTGGCCGGCCTGCTGTTCATGCTGTACATCCAGTCCGGTGACCCGCTGCACGCCGTCGGCATGGAACTCGACGCGATCGCCGCGGTCGTCATCGGCGGCACGCTGCTGACGGGCGGCTCCGGTTACGTCCTGGGCACCCTGTTCGGCGTCCTCGTGCTGGGCCTGATCAAGAGCATCATCCAGTTCGAGGGCACGCTCAGCTCCTGGTGGACGAAGATCGCCACGGGTGTGCTGCTGTGCGCGTTCATCCTGATCCAGCGGGCGATGACGACGCGCAAGCAAACATAGGCCGGACCTGGGCACTTGGGCCGACGCGGCCCGTCGCACGGCGTACGTGCGGCGGGCCGCGTGACGTTGCCGTACGGACCCAGCGCGGAGGATCGCGCCGAATGGTCGGGCTTGACCCCCACCGACCAAACTGGAAAGGCCAGTTCCGCACACAACCTTCACAGCAGCCGCTAGGAAAGGTGTGGGTCGGTTCCCTAGTCTTCCCGCGTCATGGACTACTGCCACCCGTGCCGCAGGCACCTCAACGGCGCCCTCGCCTGCCCGGGGTGCGGCGCCGCGATCGAAGACCTGCGCGTGCACGCGGGCACGCCGGACGAGGCGTACCCGCAGCTGGCCGAGCGGGCCGTACAGGCGCCTGCGGGGGCTGTGGGCGGTCAAGGCTCGTACGAGGCGTACGAGGGGCAGTACGGGAGTGACGCGGGCCAGTACGGCGGCGCTACGGGGCAGTACGGCGCCGCTACGGGGCAGTACGGGGTCGGTGCGGGGCAGTACGGCGGTGGCGAGTACGGCGGTGGCGGTGGCGAGTACGGCGACCGCTATGCCGACGCCGGCCACTTCGCGGAGGCCGCGGAGGCGGACACGGACGCCGGTGAGGCGGCTGAGGTCGCGCCGGTCGGCGGACGGGCAGCGCGTCGGGCGGCGCAGCGGCGTGGCCGAAGACGTGGTCACGATGAGCGCGACGAGTACGCCGCCGGGTACGCCGAGCAGGACGAGGACGGCGAGGGGGAGGACGGCGAGGACGGTGACCTGGACGAGGAGTCCGGGTCGGCCGGTGCCAGCCGTCGCGATCGCAAGGCCGCCGCGCATCGGCGCCGCCGTCGCCGGACCCTGCTGATCGCCGCGGGCTTCGTCCTGGCCGCCGGAGGCCTGAGCCTCGCGGAGCTCGGCATGGACGCCCCGGGTTCGAGCCCGAAGCCGGCGGCCGCCGGGGACGAGTCGGCGGAGGGCGCGGCGTCGGAAGAGGTGTCCGCGTCCCCCGACGCGACGGACGGCACGACACGGACGGCCGGGGACTCGCCCTCGCCGGGCCCCTCGGCTTCTCCGTCGGCCTCGAAGTCGCCGAAGGACGACGACAAGAAGAAGGACGAGGACAAGACCCCCGACAAGAACGGCCAGTCCGCGACCACCGGTAGCGACGGCTCCGGCACCTCCACCTCGGCCCCCACCCCGACGTCCGAGCCGGAGGCCCCGGCACCGACCGCCGACCCGACCACGCCGGACCCGACCCCGGACCCGTCGCCGTCGGAGACCGAGTGCGACCGGTTCCTGTGGTGGTGCACGTAGGCCGTTTGACGGTGCGCCCAGAACGTTCACTTCCGCGGTCTCAGTGATCGACACCGCTTGACGGAACGTCGAGCCCGAACGCCAGCCGGCCCAGCGTCCGCCAGTCCACCGACGGCTTCGTGCCGGGCGTTCCCGGGCGGTCGCGCGGCACACGGACGCGCAGCACGCCGGGCGAGATGCGGCACTTGACGGGTGTGGGCAGCTGGAGGGCCTCGCCGTCGACGCCGACCGGGATGTGCGGGGCGTCGGCGTCCACCACCACCTCGTGCCCGGCCAGCGTAGTGAGCCCGCGCGCATGGTGGCCGCGCAGCAGACCGGCCGCCTGGGCCGCGTTGTCGACGTTGATCCCGAGGACGCCGAGGACACCGGAGTCCAGCCGCGCGCGCCGGCCGAGTCCGGCGGCGTCGCCCAGCTGGTACGGGTTGTTGCTGACCAGGACCGCCTGGGGCGCGTCGATGACCGCGCCGCCCGCGCGAACCGTCAGCCGCGGACCGTTCCGGTGGGTCAGCAGGTCCGGGAGCTCCCGGAGGATGGTGGGCACCTTGCCGTCGCGGTAGGCGGGGCTCCGCACCACGGCCGCGTACACGCCGAAGGACGCGTTGTTGACGAAGACGCGCTCGCCGATGAGGCCGAGGTCGACGCGGAGTTCGACTCCGTCGGTGAGGGCGTCGAGGCCGGTCGACGGGTCGTCGCGATCGAGGCCGAGGTCCATGGCGAAGTGGTTGCGGGTACCGGCGCAGATCACCATGAACGGCAGACCGTGCCCGGCGGCCACCCCCGCCACCTCCGCCTGCGTGCCGTCCCCTCCGGCGACCCCCAGCAGGTCCGCGCCCCGCGCCACGGCCCGCCGGGCCAGCTCCGCGACGTCCAGCGGGTGAGCGGGGTCGAGCACGGCGACCTCGGCACCCAGGGCCCGGGCCTTGGCCACGAGGTCGTACCGGCCGACCTTTCCGCCCCCGGAGCGGGGATTCATGATGAGGAACGGCGCCTCGGGCGGTGCGGTCGCGTACTGCCGGGGCCGGCCGGCCCGATGTCCGCGGCGAGGGCGGCCCGCCCGATCAGCATCGCCACGGCCCAGAGCACCAGGACCGACAGCACCACCCACAGCAGGCCCGCCGCCGCGTAGGACACCAGGACCGCGAGCGGTACGAGCGCGGCGAGTGCGGCGGCGACCGCCCGGGCCGCTCCGTGCCGGGCGAGGGTCCACCACAGCGCGGCCGCGGTGGCGGCGAGCCCCGCCAGGCCGACGACCAGCAGCGCGAGGCTCCTGCCCCCGGCGGCCGTCAGCAACAGCGCGATCGCGCCGGCCGCGACCAGCAGGGCCAGACGCGCCGCCCACCGCCGAGCCCCGGCACGGGGACGATCGGCCGGGCCGGGCGTTCGAAGGGGCTTGCGCGTACCGCCCACACAGGCATCCCACCGCCCGCGCCCCGGGTGCCGCATCACCTGTTCCGGGTGA
Source organism: Streptomyces sp. V4I8 (assembly GCF_041261225.1). Lineage (GTDB taxonomy): Bacteria > Actinomycetota > Actinomycetes > Streptomycetales > Streptomycetaceae > Streptomyces. The sequence goes on along the minus strand of NZ_JBGCCN010000001.1, from coordinate 3,343,211 downwards.
TCCCGCCGGTGTGCGGGGCTGTGACGATGCGGACAAGGAGGTCCGGTCATGGCGACGCTGCACGACGCTCCCCGCTCCCCGACGACCAACGGCGCGCTCTCCCCGACCGAGCGCGCCGAACTCGGCAAGGAGGCACGCGCGCGTGTGCCACGCTCCGGCCACGCCCTCTTCGCACCTGACGAGAAGCGGCCCGATCCCGTCGACATCATCGAGCGGCAGTCGGCCGCCCGCGTTCCCGACCTCGTCCCCGTCCGGTACGGCCGGATGCTCGAATCGCCGTTCCGCTTCTACCGGGGAGCCGCGGCGATCATGGCGTCCGATCTCGGTGCCGCGCCGCACACCGGGCTCACCGTCCAGCTGTGCGGCGACGCCCATCTGCTGAACTTCCGGCTCCTCGCCTCCCCCGAACGCCATCTCGTCTTCGACATCAACGACTTCGACGAGACGCTGCCGGGCCCCTTCGAGTGGGACGTCAAGCGGCTCGCCGCGAGCCTGGTGATCGCCGGCCGGGCCAACGGGTTCCCGGCGAAGGAGTGCGACACGGTCGTGCGCGCCGGAGTGGAGGCCTACCGCGAGCGCATGCGCGAGTTCGCCGGGATGCGCACCCTCGATGTCTGGTACGCCCGCGACGACTTCGACCGGATCGACGAGCTCCTGCCCGAACGGCCGGGCCGGGAGGACGAGCAGCGGGCCGTCCGGGCGTCGGTGAAGGCCCGTTCCCGTACGGGTCTCCAGGCCGCCGCGAAGCTGACCCGGGTGGTGGACGGCGCACCCCGGATCATCTCGGATCCCCCCTTGATCACCCCTCTCTCCGACCTGCTGCCCGGCGCGGAGGGCGAGGGGCTGGGGCGGACCCTGCGGGAGCTGGTCTCCGACTACGCGTCCAGCCTGTCGTCGGAGCGGCGGAAACTGCTGAGCCGGTTCCACGTGGTCGACATGGCCCGCAAGGTCGTCGGGGTCGGCAGTGTCGGCACCCGCTGCTGGATCATCCTGCTGCTCGGCCGCGACGACGAGGACCCGCTGCTGCTCCAGGCCAAGGAGGCGGGCGAGTCGGTCCTGGCCCCCTTCTGCGGCGCGAGCGCCTACGAGAACCAGGGCGAGCGGGTGGTGACCGGGCAACGGCTGATGCAGGCCGCCAGCGACATCTTCCTCGGCTGGGAGCATGTCAGGGGCATCGACGGCCGCGAACGCGACTTCTACGTACGGCAGTTGCGGGACTGGAAGGGCATCGCCCGCCCCGAGACCATGGACCCCGGGACCCTGGGTCTGTTCGCCCGCCTCTGCGGCGCCTCACTGGCCCGTGCCCACGCGCGCTCGGGCGACCCGATCGCCATCGCCGCCTACCTCGGCCCCGGTCACTCCTTCGACCGGGCCCTGGTGCGGTTCGCCCGCGCCTACGCCGACCAGAACGAACGCGACCATCGCGCACTGTCCGAGGCGGTGGCCGACGGGCGCGTCACCGCACGGACCGACCTGACGCCCTGACCCGCGGACGGCGGGCCCTCACCCTCCGTGGGTGACGACGGGCGAAGCCTCGTGGATCAGGCTCGATGGTGTACGGCTGCGCGCCGCAGCCCGTCGAGGAAAGGGAGGCCGGACATGGCCAGCACCGCTCGTCCCCAGCATCGAGAGAGGACGCAGGCCGCCGCCACCGGCCTGACGCTGTTCGCCGGGGTGATGATGTTCATCGCCGGGATCCTCGATGTCTTCCGGGGGATCATGGGGATCGCCGAGGACGACGTCTACGTCTCCACCCCCAACTACATCTTCAAGTTCGACCTGACCAGCTGGGGCTGGATCAACCTGCTGTTCGGGGCGCTCGCCGTGATCGTGAGCTTCGGCCTGTTCACCGCGAAGACGTGGGCGAGGGTCGTCGGCGTCGGCATCGCGGCCCTGCTGCTCATCGCCAACTTCCTGTCCATCCCGTACTACCCGGTCTGGTCCCTCACGCTGATCGCGCTGTACGCGTTCATCATCTGGGCCCTGTGCGTGGTGAAGCGGGACCCGACCTCCGATTAGCGCGGCCGACGTCCGCTCGGAACGGCTGACGTCCACACGCTGCCGTGCCTCCTGTGGGGCGCTCCGCGCACGGCGATCCCGGCTCGGGACCGTCGTGCGCGGAGCCTCGCCGGGCCAGGCCCCTTCCTGCCGGGCCACCCTCATGCCAGGCCCCCCGTACCGGCCCACCCGCGAGGGGTGATGCCGGACGGGCGGGCCCCGGCGCACCGTGAAGCCGACGAGTTTCGAGTGCTCGGGCGCCGCGTGGTCGGCGCGGGTGCCGGGCGGCGGAGGCGATCATGGACTATCCCTTGCTCGACGTGTTCCTGACGATGCTCTGGTTCTTCCTGTGGATCATGTGGTTCATGCTGCTGTTCCGCGTCGTCGCCGACATCTTCCGGGACGACGCGCTCAGTGGCTGGGGGAAGGCCGGCTGGACGCTGCTGGTGTGTGTGCTGCCGTTCGTCGGCGTCCTCGCCTACCTGGTCGCCCGTGGACGCGGGATGGGCGAGCGCGAGATGCGCCGGGCGCGGGACCAGGAGCGGGCCTTCCGGGCGTACGTCCAGGAGGCCGCCGCACCCGGCCCGAAGACTCCCGGCACCGGCGTGGGCACCAAGGCGGACGAGCTGGGCAGGCTGGCCGCCCTGCACGACCGGGGCGCCATCACCGACGCCGAGTACGAGCGGGCCAAGGCGAAGGTCCTCGCCGTCTGACGCGGGCCGTCAGGGCACGGCGTTGGCCGGTGCGTCCGGCGCCACGCACGACGGCCGCGCTGCCACGGACAGCGACACCCCACCCGCTTCGGGTGATGCCGTCGCGGGCCGACAGGCGCAGCGTGGACACATCAGGCTTGGAGTGCCGCCGTGGTGTCACGGCGGCCGGCATGTGGAGGCAACAGTGGACTATCCGCTGCTCAACGCGTTCCTGACCATGCTCTGGTTCTTCCTGTGGGTCATGTGGTTCGTGCTGTTGTTCCGGGTCATCGGCGACATCTTCCGCGACGACACCCTGGGTGGCGGGGCCAAGGCGGGCTGGACGGTCTTCGTCTGTGTGCTGCCGTTCCTCGGCGTGTTCGTCTACCTGATGGCCCGCGGGCGCGGGATGGGGGAGCGTGACGTGCGCCAGATGCAGCGGCAGGAGGAGGCGTTCCGCTCCTACGTCCAGGAGGCGGCCGCCGAGACTCCGGCCACCGGCGCGACCCGGGCGACCCACGCGGACGCGCTGGCCAAGCTCGCCGGGCTGCACGACCACGGCGACATCACCGACGCCGAGTACGAGCGGGCCAAGGAGAAGGTGCTGGCGGGCTGAGCCGTACGGCCGCCCGGGACCGGCGGCTCACTCCGGCAGTCGGCGGAACTCCGCGATGTGCAGGCCCAGCGACTGGAACCGTATCAACAGGCCGTACAGATGGGCCTCGTCGTCCACCTGGCCGTACAGCACGGTCTGGTGGGGGACGACGAAGGAGTCCAACTCGGGGAACGCCGTGGTCAGCTCCTGCGACATCTGTCCGTCGACACGGATCTCGTAACGCATGTCCTCATGCTGTGGGACCGGGGCGGCGGGGACATCACCCCGGCGAGGTGAGCGGCGCACGGGGGCCGCGTGGTCGGGGCAGGGGCCGTGGGCGGAGGCGGCGTCCGTCGTCGGCGGCAGGGTCAGAGCAGCCCGAGCTCGCGGGCCCGGCGGACCGCCTCGCCGCGCCGGGTGGCGGCGAGTTTGCGGTAGATGCCCTTCAGGTGCGTCTTCACCGTGTTGACCGACAGATGCAGGTCGGCGGCGATCTCCTCGGTGGACATGAGCTGGGCCAGCCGCTCCAGGACGTCCTGCTCGCGCGGGCTGAGCTGCTCCGGGCGGGGGCTCGCGGACTCCTCCCGCTGCCGCGAGTCGGCAGGCCCCGGCGTGAGGGTGCCGGTCAGCCAGACATGCTCCCGGGCGAGCGCGGGCCGCTCCAGCAGCAGCCGCCTGAGCCATGGCCCGGCTTCCCGGAACGGCCGCCTGAGGTGATGCGGCCGGGCCGCCGCCAGGGCCCGCAGGACCAGGCTCTCCGCGGCCGCGGAGTCACCGAGCGCGTCGTCGGCCTGCGCACGGGTCAGCAGCAGCCACACCTCGATCGCCGGTCCGCGGTTCCGGGACTCGGGCAGCTCGTCGAGGATGCGCAACGCCCGTTCGCTGTCGCCCGCGGCCACCCGTGCCCGGGCCTCGGCCGTCAGGCACTCCGGACTGTGCGACCGGTGTTCCTCGAAGACCTTCACCGCCGCCTCGGGATCGCCATCGGCCAGATGCGCCGCGGCCGTGGCCATGGCGATACGGTCGCTCACCCACGGGGAGGGCTCCGCGGAGAGCAGGAGCTGCCCGGCCATGTCGTCGAGAGCCGGCAGGGCCGCCCCGGAATGCCCCCTCGCGACCAGCATCCGCGAGCGCAGGATCGCCAGCTCCACGGCCACGATGGGATCGCGGGCGGCGGTGGACGTGGCGGCCGCCTGGTCGAGATGGCCCTGCGCTGCCGCCAGGTCGTCGCGGTCGATGGCCACGGCGGCCAGCACGAGCTGTGCCATGCCGGTCCGGTGGGACACCGCCAGCCCCGACTGCTCCGCCTCGGCGACCGCCGCCCGGGCATGCGCCTCGGCCTGGCCGGGCCGGCCGTGCAGGAAGTCGATCAGCGCCAGCCGGCCGAGGGCCTCATAGCGGGGGAACTCCGTCGACCGCCCCTGGGCGGCCTCGACGGCGGCGGACAGCGTCACCCGCGCGGCGTCGAAGCGGCCCGCCCACAGCTGGGCCGATCCGAGGTCGGTGAGCATGAGGGCCGTCAGCTCGGGACTTCGCTCCAACCGGTCGGCGGGGAGGGCGTGTCCGGCCTCCGCGGCGTCCATCGCCGCCGTCTCGGCGAGGTCCGCCGAGCCCGTCACCCGGGCGGCCAGCACCCGAAGCACCGCACAGCTCAACCGCACCGCGGCGGCGTCGTCGGTGTCGCCGTCCGGCAGGTTCTCCTCCGCCCGGCGCAGATAGGTGACACCCCGGTCGACGTCGTGGTGGGCCAGCTCGCGCGCCGCGCGGACCAGGTCGGGCGCGGGCCCCGACGCCTCCGGTGTCATCCCGGCGAAGAGACCGTCCAACCGCTCGGCGGCCAGCCCGGTCAGCAGCCGGCCGATCGCCAGGTGGTCGATGAGCTGGGCTGCGGCCAGCTCCCAGTCACCCGCGTCCGCCGCGTGCCGCAGGGCCTCGTCCAGCAGGCCCGCCCGGCTCAGCCACTCGGCGGCCGTACGGTGCAGCTCCGGCTCCAGGCCGGGGTGGCGCACGCGCAGATGCACCCGCAGGATCTCGGCGAAGAGCGAGTGCAGCCGGTACCAGGAACGCCCGATGGGCTCGACGAACGCGTTGGTCCGTTGCAGTTCCTCCAGGACCGGCTCCGCGTCGTCCCGCCCGGTCAGGGCGTTGGCCAGATCGGGATGGGTCTTCTCCAGGATGCTGGTGCGCAGCAGCAGGTCCTGGGTCTCGGCGGGGTGGGCGCGCAGCACCTCGCCCAGCAGGAAGTCGGCCAGCGTGCTGTGCCCGGCCTCGAAGTCCTTCAGGAAGCTCTCCGGATCGTCGGCCCGCTGCGCGGCCAGGGCGCACAGCCGCAGCCCCGCCGCCCAGCCCTCGGTGCGTTCGGTCAGCAAGCGCGCGGCGTCGGCCGACAGCGGCAGCCCGTGCCGGTCGACCAGGGCCGCCGTCTCCTCGGCGCGGAAGGCCAGGTCGTCGGCGCGGATGTCGCCGAGTTCACCGGCGGCCCGGTAGCGGTACAGCGGCAGCAGCGGCTCCGTGCGGCTGATGATCACCAGGCGCAGTCCGTCGCCCGCGTGGCGCAGTACGAACTGCAGCTCGTCGGCGACCGCGGCGGAGCCGGCCACCCGGTCGAACTCGTCCAGGACGAGGACGACCCGGCTGTCCCGTTCGTTCAGCCAGGCCGCGAGACGGGCCAGCAGCGAGTGGTCCACCTCGCCGGGGCGGGCCGGGCTGCCGATGTGCTCGGGCGGGGCGACGCCGTGGTGCCGAAGGGCATGCAGGACGTACGACCAGAAGACCCCGGACGCGCCGTCCTGCGGCTCCACGGTCAGCCAGGCGACGGCCCCGGGCTCGCAGGCCGTGATCCAGTCGGCGACCAGCAGGGTCTTGCCCGCCCCCGCGGGACCGTTGACCAGGGTCAGGGGACGGCCGACAGCATCGGCCAGCTGCTCGACGAGCCGGTCCCTGCGTACGAACGTCCCCGGGACCGCCGGGACCGCGAGCCGGGCGGCGAGCACCGGGTCACCGTCCGGCGTCACCCCCGTCACCGTGGAGTCGCCGTGGTCCCCTCCGACGGAGCGCGCCGTCACGCGCCTTCACAGCCCTTATGGATGCCCGAGCGGTACCACACCACGTTCCGATCCTCGCCCCGGTCCAGGCCACCCGCAAGTGGCGACCAGGGGCCTCCCGCGACGCCGGGGAAGATCCGAACGACAGGTCCTAGACGTCCACGCCCAGCATCCGCCGCAGCAGATCCCGCAAGGTCAGCCGCTGCTCCTCGGACAGTCCCGCCAGTGGCTCGCGGGCGAACCGGAGGGAGTCGCGCAGGCTGCGGGCCACCTGGCGGCCCTCGTCCGTCGCCGCCGCCAGCTTCACTCGGCGGTCCGCCGGGTCCGGGCGCCGCTCCACCAGACCCCGGGTCTCCAGGCGGTCCACGATGCCGGTCACGTTCGACGGCTCGCACCGCAGCCGCTGCGCCAGCTTCCGCATCGGCAGCGGCTCCAGCGACAGCAGGCTGAGCAGCCGCGCCTGTGCGCCGGTGAGCGTGTGCTCGGCGGCGGCCTCCTCGTACTCCTCGTGGTAGCGGGCCACGACGGAGCCGATGAGGTCGACGACTTCGAGGGTCAGCTCATCGGGGAGGCGGGTCTTGGGTGGGGTGGCCATGCTCTCAGGATAACCCCGTTACTTGACATCATGAAATATTCAGGAGCATGGTTGTTTCAGATGCTTAAGTAAATGCACGCAGCACAACCGCAGTGAACCGGAAGGGCACCCCCCATGATCAACCGCGAATGGCACCTCCTCTCCCGCCCCGTCGGCTGGCCCAAGGCCGAGGACTTCGCCCTGGTGGAGGCCGAGATGCCGACCCCCGCCGAGGGTCAGGTGCTCGTACGGAACAAGTACCTCTCCGTCGACCCGTACATGCGCGGACGCATGTCGTCGGCCAAGTCCTATGTCGCCCCCTTCGAGCTCGGCAAGGTCATGCAGGGCGGTGCCGTCGGCGAGGTCGTAGCCTCCAACGCCGAGGGCATCGCCGTCGGCGACCACGTCCTGCACTTCTTCGGCTGGCGCGAGTACGCCGCCGTGGACGCGAAGAACGCCGTCAAGGTCGATCCTGACGCCGCGCCCCTCTCCGCCTACCTCGGCGTCCTCGGCATGACCGGCCTCACCGCCTACGCCGGCCTGCTGCGCACCGCCTCCTTCAAGGAGGGTGACGTCGTCTTCGTGTCCGGTGCGGCCGGTGCCGTCGGCAGCCAGGTCGGGCAGATCGCCAAGCTCAAGGGCGCCTCCCGGGTCATCGGCTCCGCCGGATCGGACGAGAAGGTCAAGCTCCTGGTGGAGGAGTACGGCTTCGACGCCGCCTTCAACTACAAGGACGGGCCGGTGAGCGAGCAGCTGCGCGAGGCCGCCCCCGACGGCATCGACGTCTACTTCGACAACGTCGGCGGCGACCACCTGGAGGCCGCGATCGGCCAGCTCAACGTGCACGGCCGGATCGCCATCTGCGGCATGATCTCGGTCTACAACAACACCGAGCCCGCCCCCGGCCCGAAGAACCTCGCCCGCCTCATCGCGACCCGCGGCCGTATCGAGGGCCTCCTCGTCGGCGACCACTACGACTTCCAGCCGCAGTTCGTCCAGGAGGTCGGCCCCTGGGTCGCTTCCGGTCGGCTCAAGTACCGCGAGACCTTCGTGGAGGGCATCGAGAACAACCTGGAGGCGTTCCTCGGGGTTCTGCGCGGTGACAACACCGGGAAGATGATCGTCAAGCTTTAGGTCTCCCGGCGGGCGTAGGTCCGTGCGGGCGGGGGCCTGTGCTGGATTTCCGGCATGCGGTAACTTCTTTCCGAATTCCGTTCGCGATCGTGGGCGCGAGTCGCGGCGGACCGAGGAGGAAGACACCGCATGTCCATCCAGCAGTCCGACGTCCTGTACACCGCCGTCGCCACCGCCGAGAACGGCCGCGACGGCCGGGTCGCCACCGACGACGGCAAGCTCGACGTCGTCGTGAACCCGCCCAAGGAGATGGGCGGCAGCGGCGCCGGCACCAACCCGGAGCAGCTGTTCGCCGCCGGCTACAGCGCCTGCTTCCAGGGCGCCCTGGGCGTCGTCGCCCGTCAGGAGCAGGCCGACATCTCCGGCTCGACCGTCACCGCGAAGGTCGGCATCGGCAAGAACGACGACGGCTTCGGGATCACCGTCGAGATCTCCGCCGAGATCCCGAACGTCGACGCCGAGACCGCCAAGGGCCTCATTGAGAAGGCCCACCAGGTGTGCCCGTACTCGAAGGCAACCCGCGGCAACATCACGGTGACGCTGGTCTGAGCCGTGACGCCTGTGTGACACGGTTCGTTGCTACGGCGGAGGCCGCACCCCTGGACGTGGGGTGCGGCCTCTGTCGTGCGCGCTGTGCCGTGCGCCGCGCCTCAGTACGTCAGCGCCGCCGAGTGCACGGCCCGCACGAACCGCTCGTTCTCCGGGGCCGCCCCGCCGGGGAACGCGCACCGGCGGCGGGTATAGCCGTACGCCAGGCCGCTGCGGGGGTCCGCGAACGCCTGGGAGCCGCCCGCGCCGCTGTGGCCGAAAGTGCCGGCGCCCAGGAACGGGTACCAGGTGTCCGCCGTCGCCTGGAAGCCGAGGCCGTACGACTTGTGGGTCCGCGCCACGAGGTCGTACCCGGTCGAATGGATCTGCCCGACCTCGGCGATCGTGTCCGGCTTCAGCAGCGGCGGCCGCTCGTCCAGCTCGCTGATCGCCGCCGCGTACATCCCGGCGAGCCCGCGCGCCGACGCGACACCGCCCGCCGACGCCGGCCCGCTCGCGCGCACCGCACGGGAGTTGGCGTAGTCCACCAGCTCGCCCGGCTCCGGCACATGCGTGTTGAACGCGATCGAGGACAGGGTGTGCGGCCCCTGCGGCACCGAGTCCAGCACCGCCCGCTGCTCCGGCGTCGGCGCCATCGGCTGCACGGAGCGGAACCGGGGCTCCAGCTCCTCGGGCAGCCCGAGGTGGAAGTCCAGGCCGTACGGCGCCCGCACCCGCTCCTCGTACACCTCCTGGAGCGTCCGCCCGGTGGCACGGCGTACGACCTCACCGGTCAGCGCGCCGATGACGAGCGCGTGATAGCCGAAGGCCGTGCCGGGGCGCCAGAACGGGCGCTGGTCGGCGAGCCGCTCGGCGATCGCTCGGTCGTCGGCCAGCTCGTCCCTGGTGAACCCGGCGTCGAGCCCGACCAGCCCGGCCCGGTGGGCGAGCAGATCGCGCAGGGTCACCGCGCCCTTGCCCTCGGCCCCGAACTCCGGCCAGTAGTACGTCACCTTGCGGTCCGGTTCGAGCGTGCCCTCCTGCACGAGAAGCGCGACCACCAGATGAGCGGCGCCCTTGGTGGAGGAGAACACGCCGTAGAGGGAGCCGGCCTCGCACCCGTCACCGGCCCACAGGTCGACGACCTTGCGGCCGTGCGCATACGCGCACAACTGACCTTCGTAGTCGGGCCGTTCACTCGCCACGAACGCGGCGAACTCATCTCGTACGGCCTCGAAGCCGTCCGCGACGGTGCCGTGGATCCCTTGCGTCATCCGCTCTCCTCACCTGCTGCCACTGGTCCGCGCCATGCTGAACAACGCCCGTCCGACCTGGGCGAATTCCCCCTTCGGATGATCCCGGAACAGCGGCTCCGTGCCGAACAGGACGGCCCCCGGCCCGCTGACCACCGACGCCTGCCCCGCCGCGTCCGCCGGCCCGCCGGAGCCGTCCCGCGACGGCCGCCAGTGCCCGGAGACCAGCGGGTTCCCGGTCCCGTACGCCTGCTCGACCCGCACGTCCGGGCCCAGGTCGGTGAACCACACGGGCGCGTAGACGAAGCCGTGTTCCGGAGCGCCGCTCATGAGCACACTGCCCGCGTTCCGCACCCGTACGACACCGTTGGCGTCCCCGTTGCCCTCGACCGGCTTCGCCGCCAGCAGCCCGGCCGCTGAGTTGAGCGCGGCACCGGTGGCACCCCGGCCGACGAGACCGTGTCCGTCGAGGAAGGCGCCCAGGGCGGTGCGGGCGGCGTCGCCCAGGTCGTCGTACTCCAGCCCCGCCGACACGAACAGCACATCCACCGCCGACCAGTCGAACCCGGCGTTCAGCACCTCCGTCGAGACCGGCGTGACCTCGAAGTTCATCTCCCGCAGCGCGAACAGTTCGCCCGCCGTGACGGCGGCGGCGACCCGGGTGCGATGCAGCGGGGCGGTGCCGGTGAGCTTCGTCGCATGGAAGGCCACGTTGTACGCGCGGGCGGCCGCCGCGGCCTGCCCGCGCGCCGAGCCCGGCACGATCGCGCCGCCGTCGGCCGCGCGCCGCACCTCGACTCCCTTCCGTAGCAGGGAGTTGAGCGCGGCGACCTCGCTCGGGTCGTCGAGCCCCAGCCGCAGGTCGCCGCGCGGGGCGACGTACGCGACGGAGGACGCCGCCCGGACCGGACGCAGGACACCGCCGTACGGCATACCCGGCAGGGTCTCCACCGCCGCGCCCCACAGCCGGCCGAGGCTCCAGCCCGAGATGTCGTACATCGCCGAGACCTTGTCGCTGATGTCCCGCCCGTCCGCGAGGAGCACGTTCGCGAGCCCCCGCTTGGGCTGGTGCATGTCGACGAGGTACGAGCCCTTGCCGTACGTCCGTGCGCCGAGCCGGAAGGAGCGGGCCGCCCGGGTGACCCGTACGTCATGGGCGAGGAGGTGGTCGACGAGGCGGGCCGCGGCCGTGGCGGAGCGCTGGTGGCCGGCCGGGATGACGTAGGCGCGGGGGAAGGTGGTCGTGTACACGTCCTCGGGGCCGATACCGGGAACGCCCGGGACGGTCTGCGGTGACACCGGCACCTGCGCGGCGCCGACGGCTCCCCGCCGGAAGACCTCGATCTGGTCGGCGACGAGCGTGGCGCGCTTCGACCGCACGAAGTCGAGGGTGGCACGCAGGGCGGCCCCGGCGACGTCGATGTTGATCGCGGACCGGCGGCGCAGCTCGGTGACCGGCAGGGTGTTGTACGCGGCGTTGTTCACCGTCAGCGGGATCTCCACGGTGTGCGCGGCGACCGTGCCGTGGAAGGCCGCGTACTGCGGGGTGAAGATCGGCGGCCAGTCGTCCCAGCCCTCGTCCTGGTCGCGGAACGGGATCTGCGCGGGCTGCACCCCGTCCTTCGCGGGCGTGTAGCCGAGGCCGTTGACGGCGGCCTCCATGCCGAGGGCGTTGGCGTAGGTGTTCTTCAGGAAGAGGTCGTACTCGTAGTTCTCGCCGTGCGGGGGAGTGGTGGGCTCGATGAGCGTGCCGTTGACATAGCCGTGCAGATCGAGCATGACGGCCGGCTGCTTGGCGACCATGATCTGCCGCATCGCCCGCACCTCGGGCTGCGAGGCGGTGACGAAGTCCCGGTTCATGTCGAAGCCGTTGGCGTTCGTGCGCGTGCCCGCGATACGGCCGTCCGGGTTGGCGGTGATGTTGAAGTACAGGCGGCTGTGCGCGAGCAGGTCGCGCGTCGCGGCGTCCTTGGCGGTGGCCAGCCGCTCGAGGAGCCCGAGGGAGGCGTCGGTGCCCTCCCACTCGTTGCCGTGGATGTTGTTGTTGAGGAAGACGGGCGCCTTGTAAGTCCGCTTGATCTCGGGTGACTTGGCGGCCAGGGCGGGCACCTGCTCGATGAGCTCGCGCATCCGCGCCTGCGCGCGGGCCTGGCGGGCGGTCTCCGGGGCGGTGACGGTGACGAGGTAGAGCCGGTGCCCACCGGCGGAGTGCCCCGCGACCTCGACACTCACCCGGTCGCCGAGGGCCTGGAGGGCGTTCAGCTTCGGCGCGATGGCGTGGTACGGGGTGAGGCCCAGCTTGATGGACTTGTCGGCCGGGTTCTCGGGGTCGGCGGTGAGGATCTGCCGGCGGGGATAGCCGCGGCTGTCGTCACCGATCGCCCCGGAGGCCGGTTCGGAGCCCGGTTCGGAGGCCGACTCGCCGGCACCGAGGGCCCGCTGGGCGGCGCTCGCGGGTGTCCGCGCCGCCTGGTGGTCGAGCGCGGCCTCGCGGTGGACCGGCGGCTGCGGGTCCGCGGCAGCCGCGGTGTACGGGGTCAGGAGCAGGGAGCCCGCCGTGGTGAGGGTGAGGGCGGTCACCAGAACGGGTCTCGCGGGAACGGTTCTCGTCGTGCGCACGCGTACCTCCTCCGGAACGTCCAAAGATCGGTACGGCGAGGTGTACCTGTTCGACTCAACCGCAACAAGAGGGAGTTGGAGCCACGCATGGCCCGGTTGGCCCGGATGGCCCATGCGAGGGCATCCGGACGGGGCATGCCGGAAGTGGGCAGGCGAGGGTGACCGGGTGCCGAAGCGGCCGTGACTGCCGTGTGACACGGCCCGACTAGAGTTCTCGCATGCGCGATCTCGGGACCGGGTTCAGGTATCTCCTCAAGGGCCAGCGATGGGTGGCCCGGCACGGCAAGCAGTACGGGGTCGGACTGATCCCCGGCCTGCTCACCCTGGTGCTCTACGCGGCCGCGCTGGTCGGCCTCGCGCTCTGGGGCGAGGACTTCGTGTCCTGGTCGACGCCGTTCGCCGACGACTGGTCGAGCCCCTGGCAGGGCCTCTTCCGCGGCTTCCTCACCGCCGTCCTGTTCGCCCTGGGCCTGCTCCTCTCCGTCGTCACCTTCACCGCGGTCACGCTCCTGATCGGCCAGCCCTTCTACGAGAACCTCTCCGAGAAGGTCGACCGGGACGTCTCCCCGGACGGCACGGCCCCCGAGTCCGGCCTGCCGCTCTGGCGCGAGCTGTGGATCTCGGGCCGCGACAGCCTGCGGATCGTGTTGCGCGCCGCCGTCTGGGGCGTGCTGCTCTTCGCCCTCGGCTTCATCCCGGTCGTCGGCCAGACGGTCGTACCGGTGATCGGTGTCGTCGTCACCGGCTTCTTCCTCACCGAGGAGCTCACGGCGGTCGCCCTCCAGCGCCGCCGCGTCGAACTCCGCGACCGCCTCACCCTCCTCCGCGCCCGCAAGACCCTGGTCTGGGGCTTCGGCGCGCCCCTCGCCGCGGCCTTCCTGGTGCCGTTCGTCGCGGTGTTCCTGATGCCGGGCGCGGTCGCCGGGGCGACGCTGATGGCGCGGGAGCTGATGGGGGAGGAGACCGAGGAGGGGCGGGACGAGGGTTCGCTTCCCAGCGCCGGTCCGGACGCTTTCAGCCCGTCCGGCGTCTGAGGACGAGGCCCTTCGGCCCGACCGCCTACGAACCCGACCGTGACGTCAACGCCGCATCCACAGCGACCGCGACGATCGCCCGCACCTGCGCGACGATGTCCATCCGGTTCCGCACGAACTCCGGATCCGTCACCACCCCCGTGGCCGGATCCGTGTTGCCCGCCCCGAACTGCAGCACCGGCGTGTGCACATGCCCGCCCGGCAGGGTGTCGTGCAGCCCCAGCCGGTCCCGCAGCAGCGTCGCCCGGTAGGCGATCTCGTTGGAGAGGTAGTCACCGCCGCCCCCGGCCCGCGCGGTGGAACCGGGCGTCGGCCCGTCCGGCCGTACGACGGCCTGTGTGCCGCCCGCCGGGATCTCGGTCACGCTCGTGTTGTCGTACACGGGGAAGCGGCCGGTGTTCGCGGCGACGATCTCCGCGTACGGCAGGGTCGTCGTCGTCCACTGCGGCTGCGAGGCCGGGTCGGCGACGGGGATGGTCTCGGTCCGGCCGATGTTCTCGTTGTCCCCGAAGCCGCCCCGCCAGGCCCCGTTGGTCCGCTCGACGTCGAACCGCCCGACGCGCCCCTGGCTCACGGTCGTGAACAGATCGACCTGCTTCAGATACGGCCGCAGCGTCCGCTCCACCGTCCCCTCGGCGAAGTCCCGCCAGCGCACCGGGAACACGGCGGTCTCCACCCGAGCCGGACCCTGCGCCGTCTGGATCACCGTGCCGTCGAGGGCGAGGGCGGTGGCCCCGGACGGGTTGGAGATACGGATGTCGCGGTCGAGGGTGAAGGGGTCGAAGCCGGTGACGAGGATCCGCTTGACGCCGGCTGCGGCCGCATGACGAATGTCGGCCCGGCCACGCGAGACTCTCTCCAACGAGCCGATGAGAGACGCTCGTTGGCCCTCACTCAGCCCGAACTCCGGCTCCCACGTCCGCACCTCCCGCGTCATCGACAACCGCGCCCAGTACAGCGGCCGGTCGTCGTCCCGGCTGAGATCACCGCCCGCCGGACCGCGCCCCTGCGCCCGGTCGACGGCCCGCCGCCACAGCGCCGCCCCCTCGCGCTCGACGACACGGCGAGCCTGGGCGTAGGAGCGCGCCGCGGCGAGGTCGTCGGCGAACTCCGTTGCCGGGGCGTCGAATCCGGAGCGGCGCAGGATCTCCTGGGGGGCCGCCTTGTCGAGGCGCTGCTCCTCGACCGTCGGCGCGGGTGCCGTCCGGGCGGCGGCCGCCCCGGTCGTGGGGACGGAGAGGCCGGCCAGCAGGGCCAAGCCGAGAACACCGGTCCTGACGCGTATGGAATGCAAGGGAGTTACGGTCCTTCCGTCACGGTGGGGGAGCGTGGTGTGGGACGCCGGAAGTATCGCGTGCCGGGCGTGGTCCACGCCATGGAAGGCGCCCGGATGTAATTGATGGTTGCGGTCACGACTGCTTCTCAGGCGGCCGAGGCAGGATTGAGACGTCCGTGGACTCAACGAGGAGGCACCCGATGGCGGGAACCCCCGCACCCCGGCGCACCGCACCCGACGAAGCCCGCGAGGCGGTCGTCGAGGCAGCCCTCGCCCGGCTCGACCTCGACGCGAAGGCGCGGCTGCTGTCCGGGCAGGACACCTGGACCCTGCCCGCGCTGCCCGAGATCGGCCTGGAGTCCCTCGTGATGTCCGACGGCCCGATCGGCGTCCGGGGCGTGCGCTGGACCGCCGACGACCCGTCCGTCGCGCTGCCCTCGCCCACCGCGCTCGCCGCCACCTGGGACCCCGAACTCGCCCGCAGGGCCGGCGTGCTGCTCGCCCAGGAGGCCCGCCGCAAGGGTGTGCACGTGCTCCTCGCGCCCACCGTCAATCTGCATCGCTCCCCGCTCGGCGGCCGGCACTTCGAGGCCTACAGCGAGGACCCGTATCTGACGGGGAAGATCGGCGCGGGCTATGTGAACGGCGTCCAGTCCGGCGGCGTCGGCACGACCGTCAAGCACTTCGTCGCCAACGACGCCGAGACCGAGCGCTTCACCGTGAACAACAAGGTGAGCGAACGCGCCCTGCGCGAGCTGTACCTGGCGCCCTTCGAGATCATCGTCGAGAACGCCCACCCCTGGGGCATCATGACCGCCTACAACAGGGTCAACGGCACGACGATGACCGAGCACCACCACCTCGTGAACGAGGTCCTGCGCGGCGAATGGGGCTTCGACGGCTACAACGTCTCCGACTGGATGGCCGCCCGGTCGACGAAGGGCGCCATCGAGGGCGGCCTCGACGCCGCCATGCCCGGCCCGCGGACCGTCTACGGCGAGCTGCTCGCCCAGGCCGTACGGGACGGCGAGGTCGCCGAGACCAAGGTCGACGACGCCGTGCGCAACGTCCTGCGGCTCGCCGCCCGCGTCGGCATCCTCCCGGGTGCCGAGCCCGCCGTCACCGGTCTCCCCGCGACCGTCGACGGCCCGGAACTGGCCCGCGAGATCGCCCGCCGCTCCTTCGTCCTGGTCCGCAACCAGGGCGCCCTCCCGCTCGGGCCGACCGGCACGGTCGCGCTCATCGGCGCCGCCGCCCGTGACGCCCGTGTCCTCGGCGGCGGCTCCGCCACCGTCTTCCCCGACCGGATCGTCTCCCCGCTCGACGGCCTCACCGCCGCCCTCCCCGAGGGCGCCCTCAGCTACGCCGTCGGCGCCGACCCGAACACCGAACTCGCAGTCGCCGACAAGGGCTTCGAGCTGCGAGCCGTGTGCCGGGACGCGGAGGGTCACGTCATCGGTACGGGGTCCGCCCCCAACGGGCAGATCCAGTGGATGGGCGACGACCTCCCCGAGGGCGTCACCCACGACACCCTGCACACCGTCGAGCTGACCGGCACCTTCACCCCGCGCGACACCGGCGCCCACACCTTCGGCATCAAGGGCATCGGCGCCTTCAAGCTCACCGTCGACGGGACCACGTACTTCGACGACGATCAGCGCCCCGCCAAGGACGACCCCTTCATCACCTTCTTCGGCGCCCCCGTCGCACACGGCCGGCCCGAACTCACCGCCGGCCGACCGGTCGAGGTCTCCCTGACCCACGTCGTCGAGTTCGCCGAGGACATCCCGATGAAGGTCGTCGCCTTCACGCTCTCCCACCAGGAGCCGCAGCGCGACCCCGACGAGCTGATCGCCGAGGCCGTCGAGGCCGCCCGGGGCGCCGACACGGCCGTCGTCGTGGTCGCCACCACCGACCGCGTCGAGTCCGAGGGCTTCGACCGCACGGACCTGACCCTGCCCGGCCGCCAGGACGACCTGGTCCGCGCCGTCGCCGCGGCCAACCCCCACACCGTCGTGGTCGTCAACTCCGGCTCCCCGGTGGAACTGCCCTGGCGGGAGCACGTCGCGGCCGTCCTGCTCAGCTGGTTCCCCGGACAGGAGGGCGGCGCCGCCCTGGCCGACGTCCTCACCGGCGCGCACGAGCCCGGCGGCCGGCTGCCCACCACCTGGGGCTCCCTGACCGACGCCCCCGTCACCCAGGTCGTCCCCTCGGCCGGCGAACTCCCGTACACCGAGGACGTCTTCATCGGCTACCGCGCCTGGGAGAAGGAGGGCCGGGTCCCGTCGTACCCCTTCGGGCACGGCCTCGGCTACACCGAGTGGACCTACGAGTCCGCCAAGGTCGAGGGCACCACGGTCACGGTCCGCGTCCGCAACTCCGGCGAGCGCGCGGGGCGCGAGGTCGTGCAGGTCTACCTGGCGCCGGCCGAGTCCGACACCGGCCGCCCGGCGCGATGGCTGGCCGGGTTCGCGGGTGTGGAGGCGGGGCCGGGGGAGACGGCCGAAGCGGTGATCGACCTTCCGCGCCGCGCCTTCGAGACGTGGGACGAGACAAGCAGTTCGTGGATGTTTGTGAAGGGTTCGTACGAGATCCAGGTCAGTCGCTCGATCACCGACCGTCGAGTGACCGCGGCGATTAACGTCTGAGGCGGGAGAAGTACCCCAGGAACAGCCCCGGCCCGGGTCCTGACGCCCGGGCCGGGGCTACTGGCGACAACTCAGCGGGTCGAGAAGCCGTACACCGTCTCCGAACGGAACACCTCGCCCGGCCGCAGCACCGTGCTCGGGAACTCCGGCCGGTTCGGGGAGTCCGGGAAGTGCTGGGTCTCCAGCGCGATGCCGTCGCCCGGGGCGAAGGGCTCGGTGAGATGGTCGGCGGTGTACAGCTGGAGGCCGGGCTCGGTGGTCGCCACCGTCAGCGCCCGCCCGGTGGACGGGTCGTGCAGCTCGGCGACCTCCTGCGCACTCCCCGTCACCCCCTTGTCCAGCACGAAGTTGTGGTCATACCCCGCGCCGACCTTCCGCGCCTCGCGGAAGTCGAAGCGCGTGCCCGCCACCTCGTCCAGCGAGCCAGTCGGGATGAGGTCCGCGTCGACCGGGGTGAACCGGGAGGCGGCCAGCCGCAGTTCATGGCCGCCCGCGTTGCCGGACTGCGCTCCCGCGAGGTTGAAGTAGCCGTGGTTGGTCAGGTTCACCACGGTCGGCGCGTCCGTCACCGCCTCGTACGCGATCCGCAGCGCTCCGTCGGCCTCCAGGGTGTAGGTCGCCGAGACGTCGAGCCGCCCCGGGAAGCCCTCCTCACCGTGCGGGCTGACCCGGCTCAGGCGCACACCGTGCGCGACCGGCGTCACGTCCCACACCCGCTTGTCGAAGCCGCGCTCGCCGCCGTGCAGGGAGTTGGGCGGGTTGTTGGGGTCGAGCGCGTACGACAGGCCGTCGAGCGGGAAGCGGCCGCCCGCGATCCGGTTGGCGTACCGCCCGATGAGAGCGCCGAGATAGGGGCCGGGGTGGGCGAGATAGCCGTCCAGACCGGCGAACCCCAGCACCACGTTCGCCGCGTGCCCGTCACGGTCCGGCACCTCCAGTGACTGCACGATCCCGCCGTACGACAGCACCCGCACCCGAACGCCCGCGCGCTCCAGAGTCCAGCGCTGGACCCGGGTGCCGTCGGAAAGTGTGCCGAAGTGTTCGCTCATGAGCGGAACACTAGTTCGTGACCGTCCGGTAGGCGATCTCGGCAAGCCGCGCCTGACCGTTCACACTCGGATGGAACCAGTCCCACTGGCTCAGCTGCGCCCCGCCGAAGCGGAACTCGTACACCGCACCGTCGTCGAACCGGCACTTGGGGTCCTTCGCACAGACCTCCTCAAGCACCTTGTTGTACGCCTCGACCCGCGCCTGCACCGTCTCGCGCCGCTGGTTCGCCGCCGCCGTGAGGGACTCGGCGTCGCCCAGCATCGACGGGCAGATGCCTAGCTTCCACACCTGCCGGCCCACCGGATTGGTGCGGCCCTGCTCCCACAACCGCATCAGATTCGGCACGCTCGCGACATACACCTGGGTCTTCGGCAGCGCCTCCCGCACCGTGCCCATGGCGTCCTCGAACTGCGTCCGGAAGTCGGCCACCGAGGTCATCGCGTCGGTCGTGTCCCGGCAGGCGTCGTTCGCCCCCGCCATCACCGTCACCAACTCCGGCTTGCGCGCCACCGCCCGAGTCATCTGCCCGGCCACGTCCGTCATCCGCGCCCCGGTCACGGCGTAGTTCCAGCTGCGCCCGGCCGCGTTCGCCTTCCCCAGCAGCCGTACGGCGAGACTGTCGACCTGGGGACTGCTGCCGGTCGCCCAGGACACCTCGGGGCAGTCCGACAGGACCGTACAGGCGTCGAAACCGGTCGTGATGGAGTCGCCGACGGCCGCGACCGACGCGGGACTGCGGTCCCAGGCCGGTGTCGGCTTCGGCGACGGCCGCGCGCTCCCCGCGTCGGAGCCGGATGGTGCCGGGGAGTTGCCGCCGACGGCGTCACAGCCGGCGACACCCAGCACGGTCGCGGTCACGGCGGCGAAGACCGCGCGCGAAAGGTGCCGTCGCTTCGGCATCCGTGGTCCATCCCCTCGCTCAACCCCGTCATGGTCTCCAACCCATAACAACGCACGAGGGTTCCCGCCCGGCTCATGCAACGGCTCACACCCGTACAAGCGTCCTGCCGGGTGAATGGCGGGCGTTTCGCGGCACCGGGACCGACGGTACGTCACACTCCTTGCGCCGCCGCACGGTAGCCTCACCATCAACGTGGCTGCCCGGCCACTATCGTCCGCCAGTTCGCAAGATGTCCGCTCTGCCCGGAGGTCCCGGTGACGACACGTGGAGTTCTGTACGTGCACTCCGCGCCGCGCGCGCTGTGCCCGCATGTCGAGTGGGCCGTCGCCGGGGTGCTCGGCACACGCGTCAACCTCGACTGGATCCGGCAGCCGGCCGCGCCCGGCACCTGGCGCTCCGAGTTCTCCTGGCAGGCCGAGGCGGGCACGGCCTCCAAGCTGGCCTCCGCCCTGCGCGGCTGGCATCTGCTCCGCTTCGAGGTGACGGCCGAGCCCTGCCCCACCGCCGAGGGCGAACGCTACAGCTGCACCCCCGACCTGGGCATCTTCCACGCCGTCACCGGCATCCACGGCGACATCCTCATCCCCGAGGACCGGTTGAGGGCGGCCCTGGCACGTTCGCAGCGCGGCGAGACCGAGCTGGAGGCGGAGATCGCCAAGCTCCTCGGCAAGCCGTGGGACGACGAGCTGGAGCCTTTCAGGTACGCGGGAGAAGGCGCCCCGGTCCGCTGGCTCCACCAGGTCGTCTAGAGAGGCTTTGGCGGCAACGCCGAGCTGTTCAGGGGCGCGGGGCTGTGTTGAATCTGCGGCTACCGCCGCGTGGGCGCGACAAGCCCCCACCGGCCCGCAGCCGGCCGACAACAGACAATGAAACGGCGAGTGGCCCGCCCGCAACCCGGGGTTCGGGCCACTCGCCGTTCACGACAGGAAATCAGACCGACCGGAACGCCAGCACCACGTTGTGCCCACCGAACCCGAACGAGTCGTTCAGCGCAGCGATCCGCCCCTCGACGGGCAGCTTGCGCGCCTCCCCACGGATGACGTCGGCATTCGCCTCGGCCTCCGGGTCCAGGTTCTCCACGTTGATGGTCGGCGGAGCCACCCGGTGGTACAGCGCGAGCACGGTCGCGACCGACTCGACACCACCGGCGCCACCCAGCAGGTGCCCCGTCATCGACTTGGTGGCCGACACGGCCATGTGGTCGGCATCGTCACCGAACACCTTCCGCAGCGCCTTGAGCTCGGCGATGTCACCGGCAGGCGTCGACGTGGCGTGCGCGTTGACGTGCACGATCTCCGCCGGATCCAGGTCGGTACGGTCCAGCAGGTTCTGCAGGGCCTGCGAGATTCCGCGCCCCTCGGGCTCGGGCTGCACGATGTCGTGGGCGTCGGCGGAGATGCCCTGGCCGACCGCCTCCGCGTACACACGGGCCCCGCGCTTGGCGGCGTGCTCGGCGGACTCCAGGACGATCACGCCGGCGCCCTCACCGAGGACGAAGCCGTCGCGGGCGACGTCGTAGGGACGCGACGCGCCCTGCGGGTCGTCGTTGTTCTTGGACATCGCCATCATGTTGCCGAACGCGGCGATGGGCAGCGGGTGGATCGCCGCCTCGGTGCCGCCCGCGACGACGATGTCGGCACGGCCCGTGCGGATCATCTCGATGGCGTAGCCGATGGCCTCGGCGCCCGACGCGCAGGCGGAGACCGGCGTGTGCACGCCCGCACGGGCGCCCACGGCCAGACCCACGTTCGCGGAGGGGCCGTTCGGCATCAGCATGGGGACGGTGTGCGGGGAGACGCGGCGGACGCCCTTCTCCTTCAGCACGTCGTACTGGTCGAGCAGCGTCGTCACACCACCGATGCCGGAGGCGATGACCGCGCCCAGGCGGTCGGGGTCGACGGTCGGGTCCTCACCGGCCTTGGCCTCGAACCCGGCGTCCTTCCACGCCTCCTGGGCGGCGATCAGCGCGAACTGCGCCGAGCGGTCCAGTCGGCGGGCCTGCGGCCGCGGGATGACCTCGGTCGGCTCCACGGCGACCGGCGCGGCGATACGGACCGCCTGGTCGGCGGCCCACTCCTGCTCCAGGGGCTTGACGCCGGACTTGCCGGCGATCAGGCCCTCCCAGGTAGAGGCTGCGTCGCCACCCAGCGGTGTGGTTGCGCCGATACCGGTGACGACCACGGTGCGATTGGTCGGGCTCACGGGAATTCTTTCTCCAAGGAATGGGGATTCAGCGGCGCCACCGCCGGGTGGCGGGGCAGTCAGCCCAGAGGCCTGATCGGAGGATCAGCCCTGGTGCTTGAGGATGTAGTCGGTCGCGTCGCCCACCGTCTTGAGGTTCTTGACGTCCTCGTCGGGGATCTTGACGTCGAAACGCTCTTCGGCGGCGACGACGACCTCGACCATGGACAGCGAGTCGACGTCCAGGTCGTCGGTGAAGGACTTGTCCAGCTGGACGTCCTCAACCGGGATGCCGGCGATCTCGTTCACGATGTCGGCGAGACCGGCGACGATCTCTTCCTGAGTGGCGGCCATCTTGGCGCTCCTTCGTTGTTGTTCAGAGGGTTTGGCGCCCGCCGCGGCAGCGGCAGGTGGTGCTGGTTCCCGTGCCGGCTCACAAGATCCGGCACGGAGTGCCTAGGGGAGAGTAACGACCGTGGCGGCGTATACGAGACCCGCCCCGAATCCGATGACTAGTGCGATGTCGCCGCTCTTCGCCTCACCGGTCGCCAGGAGCCGCTCCATCGCGAGCGGAATCGAGGCGGCCGAGGTGTTGCCGGTGGTGCGCACGTCGCGGGCGACCGTGACATGCTCCGGCAGCTTCAGTGTCTTCACCATCGAGTCGATGATCCGCTCGTTGGCCTGGTGCGGAATGAAGACGTCCAGGTCGTCCGGGGTGATTCCGGCCGCGTCCAGCGCCTGCTGGGCGACCTTCGCCATCTCGAACACGGCCCAGCGGAACACCGCCTGGCCCTCCTGCGTGATCGCAGGGAACTTGACGTTGCCCTCGCTGTCCAGCGGGAGCTGGGAGACATCGCCGATCCGGAACTGGTCCCACGGCACCGTCTGCTTGATCGTCTCGGACTTGTCGCCCTCGGAACCCCACACCGTCGGCCCGATGTGCGGCTCCTGGGAGGGGCCCACCACGACCGCGCCGGCGCCGTCGCCGAACAGGAAGGCCGTGGCCCGGTCCTCCAGGTCGGTGAGGTCGGACAGCCGCTCCACGCCGATGACGAGGACGTACTCGGCGGACCCCTCGACGATCATGCCCTTGGCGAGGGTGAGGCCGTAGCCGAAGCCCGCGCAGCCGGCCGAGATGTCGAAGGCGGCCGCCTTGTTCGTCCCGAGCTTGTCGGCGATCTCGGTGGCGACGGCCGGGGTCTGCCGGAAGTTCGACACGGTCGAGACGATCACGCCGCCGATCTGCTCGGCGGAGATCCCGGCGTCGGCGATCGCCTTGCCGGACGCCTCGATCGACATCGCGGCGACGGTCTCCTCGTCGTTCGCCCAGTGCCGCGTCTCGATGCCGGAGCGCGAACGGATCCACTCGTCGGACGAGTCGATCTTCTCCAGGATCACCTCGTTGGGCACCACCCGGACCGGCCGGTAGCCGCCGACACCGAGGATGCGCGCGTACGGGGCGCCCTTGCTGGGCTTCAGCTTCGCCATGCTCAGGGCTCCTTGTCAGGCACCCGCCGCGTCAGCGGCAGGTGTGGTCGTCTCGGCGATGAGCTCGCGAGCGGCGTCCAGGTCGTCGGGGGTCTTCAGAGCCAGGGTCTTCACGCCCGGCAGCGCGCGCTTGGCCAGCCCGGTCAGCGTGCCACCCGGGCACACCTCGATCAGGGCCGTCACGCCGAGCTCCTTGAAGGTCTCCATGCACAGGTCCCAGCGGACCGGGTTGGCGACCTGCCCGACGAGCCGCTCCAGCACCTCGGCGCCGGTGGCGACCGCCTGGCCGTCCTTGTTGGAGACGTAGGTCAGCTTCGGGTCGGCGGGCACCAGCGCCTTGGCGGCCTCGGCCAGCTTCTCCACCGCGGGGCCCATGTGGTGCGTGTGGAAGGCACCCGCGACCTTCAGCGGAACGACCTTGCGCACGCCCTCGGGCTTGTCCTCGTTCAGCGCGGCGAGCTGCTCCATGGTGCCCGCGGCCACGATCTGGCCGGCGCCGTTGATGTTCGCCGGGGTCAGACCGAGCTTCTCCAGATGCGCGACCGAGGTGTCGGGGTCGCCGCCGAGCAGCGCGGACATGCCGGTCTCGGTGATCGCGGCGGCCTCGGCCATGGCCAGGCCACGCTTACGGACGAGGGTGAGCGCGGCGGTGTCGTCGAGGACGCCCGCGAAGGCGGCCGCGGTGAACTCACCGACGCTGTGCCCCGCGACGGCGCCCGGCGCACCCGCCGCGCCGACGGTGAATGTCTCGGCGCCGAGTGCCGCGGCGGACAGGAGTCCGGCGGCGACAAGGAGCGGCTGCGCCACGGACGTATCCCGGATGGCGTCCGCGTCGGCCTGCGTGCCGTAGTGGGCGAGGTCCAGTCCGATGGCGTCGGACCACGCGGCGACGCGGTCCGCGGCACCGGGGAGTTCGAGCCAGGGGGTCAGGAAGCCGGGCGTCTGGGCGCCCTGGCCGGGAGCGACGAGTACGAGCACTCTCACACTCTCTCTTGGGGACGGGCACGGCCGCCCGTGGGGACAAGGACGAAGAACACGAGGGGGTTTTGTGGGCCCCCGACAAAACCCTAGAGCTGAAGATCGCCGTCGACCAGACGCCCCAGGATCAGCGCGATCCGCAGAGTGAACGCGGAGCGTACATCGGAAGGCGACCAGCCGGTGACGTCAGTCACACGTCGAAGCCGGTAGCGCACGGTGTTGGGATGCACGAAGAGCATCCGTGCGGCCCCCTCCAGGCTGCTCGCCTGCTCGAGATAGACCGACAGCGTCTCCAGAAGGGCCGACCCGGCCTCCTCCAGCGGTCTGTAGATCTCCTCCACCAACTGCTCGCGCGCGCTGGGATCCCCGGCGATGGCGCGCTCCGGGAGCAGATCGTCCGCGAGCACCGGCCGCGGGGCGTCCTGCCAGGCGGAACACGCCTTCAGCCCGGCGGCGGCGGCCTGCGCGGACCGGGTGGCGGCCTGCAGATCGGGTACGACGGGCCCCGCCACGACCGGCCCGGCGGCGTACGGCCCGATCAGCGACTTCGCCACCGCGATGGGGTTGTCACTGCCGCCCGCGATGACGACGAGCCGGTCCCCGAGCACCCCGGTCAGCACCTGCAGCTTGGCGTGCCGGGCGGCCCGCCGGATGGCCTCGACCGTCAGCTCGCTGTCCCCGTCGGGCGCGGTCCCGAGCACGACGCACACATGCTCCGGCGAGTTCCACCCCAGCGCGGCGGCCCGCGACACGGCCCCCTCGTCGGCCTCGCCGCTGAGCACGGCGTTCACGACGAGGGACTCGAGGCGGGCGTCCCAGGCACCGCGTGCCTCGGCGGCCTGGGCGTAGACCTGCGCGGTGGCGAAGGCGATCTCACGGGCGTAGACCAGCAGCGCCTCCCGCAGCACGCTCTCGTCACCGGGCGCCGCCACCTCGTCGATGGCCGACTCCATGACCTCGATCGTGGTGCGCACCATCTCGACGGTCTGGCGGAGCGTGATCGCGCGGGTCAGCTCACGAGGCGCGGTCCCGAAGACGTCGGTGGAGATCGCCTGAGGGGCGTCGGGATGCCGGAACCACTCGGTGAAGGCGGCGATACCGGCCTGGGCGACGAGACCGATCCAGGAACGGTTCTCCGGGGGCATGGCCCGGTACCACGGCAGCGTCTCGTCCATCCGCGCGATCGCCTGCGCGGCGAGCGAACCGGAGGATTTCTCGAGCCGCTTCAGGGTCGCGGAGTGCGGGTGGACATCGTGCGCGGCGGCTTCGGACTTACGGGCTACGGGTTCGGGCACGGGGACAAGACTGCCTTATCGGGACGGGGGTGCGTGCCAGAGGGTGTGTGCTTTACGGCTCCGTGGGTTGTGTAGTGCCTTTTGCGGCCCCTCGCGGACGGGGGCGCACCTCCAGCCCGTCCGGCGTTTGAGGACGAGGCCCGTCGGGCCGACAGCGGGTCTGGGCCGGCAGCCCCAGCGGGGTGGAAGGGGCGGAGCCCGTCAAGGGATGGGACGGGTAGGGGCGGCGGGGGCGAGGGAATGAACCGGAGGGCTTTGGTGCGGGGTCCGGCCGTACGGCGGGGATACCGTGGGGGCGTGATGGACGTACGGCGCGCTGCGGAGCGCTATCCCGGTGGGGATCCGGCGGTGGGTATCGAGTCACGCCACGCCTTTTCCTTCGGCCCGCACTACGACCCCGACAACCTCCGTTTCGGCGCGATGATCGCCTGCAACGAGGAGCGGCTCGCACCCGGCGCCGGCTTCGACGAGCACCCCCACAGCCACACCGAGATCGTGACGTGGGTCGTCGAGGGCGAGCTGACCCACCGTGACTCCACCGGCCACGAGACCCGGGTCGGCCCCGGGGACGTGCAGCGGCTGAGCTCGGCGGGTGGCGTACGGCACGTGGAGCGCAACGACGCCGACGCCCCCCTCACCTTCATCCAGACCTGGCTGGCCCCGCTGTCGCCCGGCGGTGACCCGGCGTACGAGATCGTCCATGGCATCGCGGACTCGACGCCGTACGCCGTCCCGGAGGCGGGGGCGATGCTCCATGTGCGGCGGCTGGGGGCGGGGGAGCGGACGGCGGTGCCGGACGGGGCGTTCGTGTACGTGCATGTCGTGCGCGGGGAAGTGCGGCTGGGCGGGGAGAAGCTGGGGGCCGGGGATGCCGCGCGCCTCGCGGACGCCGAGGGCGTGGAGGCGGTGGGGGTGAGCGCGGCGGAGCTGTTGATCTGGGAGATGGCCGGTTAGGCGTGGGGCTCGAGATGCCCAAGTGATCGGGGCGCCGTCCAATGGATGTGTCCGACTGTCGCCCGGCAGGGAAGAGCCGAGCCCATGGCCAGACGCAAGACCGCTGGGGGACGGGGGACGCCCCGAAAGGGGGACTGCGACGGCTCGGTGAGTGGTGCGCCCACCACTTCGTGATCGTGATCGTCGCCTGGGTCGTGGCACTCGGCGTGCTCCAGGCGCTGAACCACATCCACGGCGGGGAGTACTCGGACAACTTCGCTCTGTCCGACGTGCAGTCCGAGGAGGGCCTGGACGTCCTCAAAGCGCACGATCCGCAGGCCGGCGGTTACAGCAGCCAGATCGTCATGCACGACGCGGACCAGCCGCTGACCTCGGTCGGCTCGCAGATGTCGACCGCCGTCGCCGACCTCCAGAAGCTGCCGCACGTGCTGTCCGCGCAGAACCCGCTGGACGCCACCTCCTCGAAGGTCGGGCCGCTGTCCTCGGACGGGCGGACCGGCTACATCACCATCCGCTTCGACGAGCAGCCCTCTCTCCTCGGCGACAGCTACCTGAACGGCGTCGACAACGCCGTGGAGCCGCTCAGACAGGCCGGCGTCGACGTCGAGTACGGCGGATCGCTCGGCGAGCTGGAGCGGCCCGCCGGCAACGACCGGATCAGCGAGGCGATCGGGTTCGGCGTCGCCATCGTCGTCCTGCTGATCGGCTTCGGCAGTGTGATCGCCGCCGGGCTGCCACTCGTCACCGCTGATCGGCGTGGTCGGCGGCCTGGCCTGCCTCGGGCTGCTCGCCATCGCGTTCACCTTCGCCACGGTGTCGCCGACTCTGGCCACGATGATCGGCCTGGGTGTCGGCATCGACTACGCCCTCTTCCTGCTCACCCGGCACCGGCAGGGCCTCATGGACGGCGCCGATCCGGTGCGCGCCGCCGGCCACGCCGCGGCCACCTCCGGACGCGCGGTACTGGTCTCCGGCACCACGGTGATCGTCGCCCTGATGGGCCTGTGGGTGTCCGGCGTGAGTTTCATCGGCAAACTCGGCGTCGCCGCGGCCGTGACGGTCGTCTCAGCCGTTCTGGGCGCGCTGACCCCTGGTCCCGGCCTGCTGGGGCTGGTCGGCCGCAACATCGACCGCTGGCACGTGCGCAAGCCCATCGCCGAGACCGACGCCGAGGGCGACACGTCCCAGGGCACCTGGCACCGCTACGCCAAGCGCGTCGAGCATCATCCGTTGCGGTACCTGTCGGCGGGCATCGTCACCGTGGCGGTGCTGGCCATCCCGGTCTTCTCGATCCAGCTCGGGCACATCGGCGACGGCGCCGACCCCACGTCCTTCACCGACCGGCGGGCCTACGACCTGATGACGGACGCGTTCGGCGCGGGCTCCAACGGGCCGCTCACCATCGTCGTCGACCAGACCTCCGTACCGGACTCGCAACGCTCGGACCTGGCCTCGAAGACCCAGCAGGCCCTGGGCGACGAGTCCGGGACCTCCTTCGTCAGCCCGCTGACGCCGACGCAGGACGGCGACGTCCTGGTCGGCACGGTCTACTCGTCGGTGTCCCCGCAGAACAAGGACACCACCGACCTGACGAACCGGCTCTACGACCACACCCTCCCTGACGCGCTGTCCGGCACCGACGCCAAGGGCTACGTCACCGGGACGACGGCCGCCCAGGTGGACTTCCGTGACATCGTCGCGGCGCGGCTGCCGGTGATCATCGCGGTCGTGGTCGGCCTCGCCTTCCTGATCGTCCTCGCGGTCTTCCGCGGCCTTCTCGTCGCCGTGAAGGCGGCCGTCCTCAACGTCCTGTCGATCGCGGCCTCGTACGGCGTCGTCGTCGCCGTGTTCCAGTGGGGCTGGGGCGGGCCCGCCCTGGGCGTCAACGGCAAGGTGCCCATCGAGAGCTATGTGCCGATGATGATGTTCGCCATCATCTTCGGGCTCAGCATGGACTACGAGATCTTCCTGCTGTCCCGGGTGCACGAGGCATGGCTGCGTACCGGGGACGCGAAGGACTCGGTCGCCCACGCGCTGGAGATCACCGCGCGCGTCATCACCTGCGCCGCGCTGATCATGGTGAGCGTCTTCGCGGCCTTCATCATCAGCGACAACATCGTGGTCAAGATGCTGGGGCTCGGCCTCGCCGTCAGCGTGCTCATCGACGCCACGGTGGTCCGGCTGCTCATGGTGCCGGCCGTGATGACGCTGCTGGGCAGGCACGCCTGGTGGACGCCGCGATGGCTGGACCGCATCCTGCCGCACATCGACACGGAGGGAACGGGCGAGAAACTCGGCGCCCTGCCGGAGCCGGGGTCCCGCCAGGACAAGTGACCGCGCCTACCGCCCGGCCTCGGCGCGCACCGCGTCCGTGAACCCCGGCCACACCTCGACCGCCCAGGGCCCGAACGCCCGGTCCGTCAGCGCGACGCAGGCCGCCCGCGCGTCCGGGTCGATCCACAGGAACGTACCCGACTGCCCGAAGTGCCCGAAGGTGCGCGGCGAGGACGAAGCGCCCGTCCAGTGCGGGGACTTGCCGTCACGGATCTCGAAGCCGAGCCCCCAGTCGTTGGGGTTCTGGTGCCCGTACCCCGGCAGCACGCCCTTCGTCCCCGGGTACTGCACGGTCATCGCCTCGGCGACCGTCCGCGGGTCCAGCAGGCGCGGCGCCTGCACCTCCGCCGCGAACCGCAGCAGATCCTCGACCGTCGACACGCCGTCCTTCGCCGGGGAGCCCTCCAGCGACGTGGCCGTCATGCCCAGCGGCTCCAGCACCGCCTGCCGCAGATACTCCGCGAACGGGATCTCCGTCGCCTTGGCGACATGGTCCCCGAGCTGCTCGAACCCGGCGTTGGAGTACAGCCGCCGCTCCCCGGGCGGGGCCGTCACCCGGTGCTCGTCGAAGGCCAGCCCCGAGGTGTGCGCGAGCAGATGCCGCACCGTCGAGCCCTGCGGCCCGGCCGGCTCGTCGAGCTCGACCGCCCCCTCCTCGTACGCCACGAGCACCGCGTAGGCGGCCAGCGGCTTGGTGACCGAGGCGAGGGGGAACCGGTACCCGATCGGCCCGTGGGTCCCGAGGACGGTGCCGTCCGCCCGTACGACACCCGCCGCAGCGGTGGGAACCGGCCAGTCTTCGATCAGCGCGAGGCTCTGCAAGGACATGCTCACGAGCCTAAGCCGCTCAGAGCTTCAGGATCATCGTGGGGTCCGGCTTGTGGACGAAGCCGAGGGAGGCGTAGAGCGGCTCGGCCTCCGCGGACGCGGTGAGCATGACCTGCCCCGCGCCCCGCTCGCGGAACCACACCAGCAGCTCGTCCATGCACGCGCGCGCGTACCCCCGGCGCCGCGCCTGCGGATCGGTGGCGACGCTGAAGACGTACCCGGCCAGGCCGCGCGGATTGCCCGCCTTCCCGATCCGGTAGTCGACCGTCCCGACCACCAGCGCCGCCAGCGCCCCCGGCCGGTCCGGGTGGTCGACGACGAACGCGGCGAAGTCCCCGTCCGCCTCGTCCAGTTTCTCCCGCAGCACGGGCAGCGAGTCCGCGTGCCACGCTGTGGAGGTGTCCCCACCGGGCAGCGCGTCGATCATCACCTGACGCAGACGCAGCACTTCCTCCGCGTCCTCGGTCGTGGCACGGCGTACGAGGCTCATGTCCCGCACGCTAGCCACGGTGATCACGCCATGTCCCGCGGTTTTCTTACCTTTTCCGCTTGCTTGGAGTGCACTCCAAGGCCATAGCGTTGAGCGCATGACGGTGATGGAGACCACGAGTACCAGGACCGACAGCTGCGCCGCTCCGCCGCACCCGCACCGGCGGCCGCAGGGCCAGGACAGCTACACGATCAGCGAGGTCGTCGCCTTCACCGGTCTGACGGCCCACACCCTGCGCTGGTACGAGCGCATCGGCCTCATGCCGCACGTCGATCGCTCGCACACCGGCCAGCGCCGCTACAGCAACCGCGACCTGGACTGGCTCGACCTCGTCGGCAAGCTGCGGCTCACCGGCATGCCGGTCGCCGACATGGTCCGGTACGCCGAGCTGGTGCGCGAGGGCGACCACACGTTCGGCGAGCGCTTCGAACTGCTGGAGACGACCCGCAGCGACGTCCTCGCCCGGATCGCCGAACTCCAGGACACGCTGGCCGTCCTCGACCGGAAGATCAGTTTCTACGCGGACGCGGGGCGTCTGTACGAGCAGGACAAGACGTACGAGCAGGACAAGACGTACGAGCAGGACAAGACGTACGAGCAGGACAAGACGTACGAGCAGATGAAGACGGAAAAGGTGGAGAAGGCCGGATGACGGACAGCAGGATCGCGACGGCACGACTCGGCGCCACGGGCCCCGAGGTGGGCGTCCAGGGCCTCGGCTGCATGGGCATGAGCTTCGGGTACGGCCCCTCCGACGCGGACGAGTCCAGGGCCACCCTGGAACGGGCGCTGGAACTGGGCGTCACGCTGTACGACACGGCGGACGCGTACGGGGCCGGTGAGAACGAGAAGTTCCTGTCGCCGTTCTTCAAGGCGCACCGGGACGAGGTCGTCATCGCCACGAAGTTCGCCCTGTCGATCCCGCCGGACGACCCGACACGCCGGGTCATCCGCAACGACGCGCCGTACATCCGCCAGGCCGTCGAGGCGAGCCTGCGTCGCCTGGACGTCGACGTGATCGACCTCTACTACATGCACCGCCGCGACGTGAACGTCCCCATCGAGGAGACCGTCGCCGTGATGGCCGAGCTGGTCCGCGAGGGCAAGGTCAAGCACCTGGGGCTGAGCGAGGTGACGGCACACGAACTGCGTGCCGCGCAGTCGGTCCACCCGATCGCGGCCGTCCAGTCGGAGTGGTCGCTCTTCAGCCGCGACATCGAGACGAACGTGGTCCCCGCGGCCCGCGAACTGGGCGTCACCCTGGTGCCGTACTCCCCGCTGGGCCGAGGCTTCCTGACCGGCTCCTTCGCCAAGGCCGAGGACCTGACGGCAGGCGACTTCCGCCGCCAACAGCCCCGCTTCACGGGCGACAACGCGACGACGAACGCCGCGCTCCTGGCCCCGATCCGCAAGGTCGCCGAGGCCCACGGTTCCACCCCGGGCCAGATCGCGCTGGCCTGGGTCCAGCAACAGGCGGCCATGCACGGCCTCCCGGTCATCCCGATCCCGGGCACCCGCAAGCCGACCCGGGTGGAGGAGAACGTGGGCGCGACCCGGATCGTCCTGGGTGAGGAGGAAATGGAACTCCTGGAGCCGATCGCGGCAAAGGTGGCAGGAGACAGGTACGCGGACATGCGCTTCGCGTCAGCGGGCCGGGAGTAGAAGGCTTTTAGGGGCGCGGGGAACTGCGCGACCAGCCACACACGACCCGCAGCCGCCGAACAACCGAACCCGGCAGACGCTGAGTCCTAAAGCTCGGCCAGCAACTCGGCCTTCTTGACGGAGAACTCCTCATCCGTCACCAACCCCGCCTGATGCAACTCCCCGAGGTGCCGAATCCGCTCGGCGATATCCGCAGGATCCCGGCGCGGCGCAGCCGCAGCCGGGACAGCCGCCACCCCCGCGGAGCGCACCCGCACCGCCGCCAACACCGCCGCGGCGAACGGCAACGACTCATGCACCGGCCCGTACCCCAGCCCGAACACCACCGCCGCCGGATCGTGGTCGACCGGCTCGGGCGCGAGCCGGTCGTCGACGGAGTCCCGCCGGAGCAACCGCAGGTACCCCTCGAAGACCTCGGGCGACCGCCACTCGACGCCGCTCAACTCGGCGACGGAGAAGCTCTGGTCGCCCGCCTTCCACTTCGCCGACGAGGCACCCGTCCAGAACCACCGGAACCGCACCGTCTGTCCGTCGAACGACGCCTTCCCGTCGTACGCCTTGAACTGCAACGGCACCTCGGGCGCGCCCACGAGGAACTCCTCGGCCGGCCCGGACTCCTTCAGCTCCGCCCGCAACTCGTCGGCGTAGTACTCGGCCAGCGTCTCGCGCTCGGCCGGCAACACCAGCCGGTACGGATCGCCGCCCTCCTTCAGCTGACCCGCCGCCGCCTCCATCAACGGGTCGGCGCCGGGCCGCAGTTCGAGGCGCAGCACCACCGAGCCGCGCTTCCCCGGCGTCAGCGTCACCCCGCCGATCGCCTCAAGAGGCACCCGGCGTTCCCCCAGCGCCTGGAAGAGCTTGGGTGTTCGAATGCCTCGTTCGTAACGGATGAGCACGGAGTCGGACTCGAACTCCCAGGCGGCATGAAATCCGGCCAGTACGTCACCCATGCGGCTCATCGTATGCGGCACGTGCTCCTCCGTCGCCACCCCGCGCACACCGCGATTCCTGCGCCTCTACGCGCGTCCGGCCGACGCCGTGTCGGACAAACCCGCCCGACAGGCCCCGGCATCGTCCGCGCACCGCACCGAGCGGTACGCGCCAACCCCGATCTCGGCGAAGTTCGCCACGCTGTCCGTGCCCGGCTCGAAGTAGCCGCCGTGCCCCTTCGCCTCCCGCGCCGACAGCACCCGCGCCCCGAACACCGACGACACCGGGTCCTCCCCGTGTCCGAGCCCGCCGACCTCGAGATACGGCACGTCCTGCACCCAGTCGTCCGCGTCCCGCATCGCCCACACATGCGCGGACGTGCGCAGGTGGGAGGCCTTCGAGACCCGCATTCCGGGGCTGCCGGCGACCGCTATGTCGGCCACCCGCTCCGGCAGCGTGGGCGCGGCGATCCCGCACAGCACCGAGCCGTAGCTGTGGCAGAAGAGGGAGACCGGGGAACCGCCGGGCAGGCCGCGCACCAGCGCGCCCAGGCGTACGGCCCCGTCGGCGGCCCGCATCGCCGTGGCCGAGTCGATGCCGAGCCCGCTCGGCGTGGTGTAGTCGGCCCAGGCGATCACGGCCGTACGCGTCGAAGGGCTGGCCTCGCGCTCGGCCGCGTACAGGGACTGGGCCATGCCGACCGGCGCCGAGTACTTGCGGCTGGTGCGCTGGAAGGTGAGCAGATCGGTGTCGACGCCGGGGACGACGACCGAGATCCGCTCCGCCTCGGTCAGGTCGCCGAAGACCTCGGCGGCCCGGCCCGAGCCCTCGGGGTCGAAGGCGAGGATGTGCCGGTCCGCCCGCATCATCGACTCGAAGCGATGCATCCGGCGGCCCGCCTCGCGCTGCCCCTCGGGCGTGAGCTTCTCGTCGTGCATGCGCTCCCGCTCGACCTTGCGCGCCTCGTCGAGGGCGACGCGGTTGGCGCGGTAGCGCAGCTCGACGGGAGCGCCGTTCATGTTGCCGACCGCCAGCGGATAGCGGTGTACGAGGTCGGCGCGCTGCACGTCGGTGAGCGAGGTGAAGAACCGGGCGAGCCGCGTCGGGGAGGAGTCCGCGGCCGGCAGCGGGTGTCCGGCTATGCTGCCCTGCTCCCACGCGCTGAGCGAGGCCTGGAGCGGTGGGGCCGCGCGGTGGTGCCGCAGGGCGGTCCAGCCAGTGGTCGCCAGCATCACGAACACCACGGCCAGAGCGAGCAGAGCGCGCCAGACGTTCAGTTGCGGGGGCGTGTCGAAGGAAGTCACTGGGAGGACACACTAGGAGAACGAGAGGGTCTCGCGTTAACCAAGTGACAGGTATCACGTTTCGATCAAGGCGGCGTTAACAGGCCGATGACCTCAGTGTGTTCGCCAGCTCTCGCTGAGTGCCGGACCGACCTGTTCGAGATATGAGACGGTCAGTGCCCGTATGGCGTCGAGGCTGAAATCGTCACCGACGCTCCACTGACGCTCCGTCAGCCGCATCACACCGCTGAAGACGGCCACCGCCAGCCGCGGTCGCGGATCCGTTTCCATGTCGACGCCCTCGCGCTCGGCGAGGATGGCCGCCATCGCCTCCTCGACCTCGACCGAGCGGCGCAGATGGGCGGCGAGCAGGGCGGGCGTCGACTCGATCACCCGGCACATGCGCAGATACAGCTCGACCGGCGCGATGGCCTCGACCACGTCGTTGAGCGTGTCCCAGCCCTCCAGCACGGCCCGCCGCAGCGCCTCCATCGGCGCCTCGTGAGGCGGGCGCGCGCGCACCCCCTCCAGGAAGTGCGTCACCGTCACCTCCATCAGGGCGAGGGCCGCCTCCTCCTTGCCGGCGAAGTAGCGGAAGAACGTGCGCTGCGACACATCGACGGCCTCGGCGATGTCGTCGACGGTCGTGCGCTCGTACCCCTGGGTGGTGAAGAGCTCCAGCGCGGTACGCAGCAGTGCTTCCCGGGTGCGCTGCTTCTTGCGTTCGCGCAGTGTTTCCATAGGTGTCAGTTACCGACTTGTGAATTGGTTTGTCAATTGTCAGTGGCTGTCATTAGCCTCGAACACATGACTAGTCAGACCACCATCAAGACGACGGGGCCGGGGGACCGGGCACCACAAGCCCCGTCGGATGCGACGCCGGCCAAGGGGCTGCGCGGCCACCCTTGGTTCACCCTCATCACCGTCGCGGTCGGGGTCATGATGGTGGCCCTCGACGGCACCATCGTGGCGATCGCCAACCCCGCCATCCAGAAGGACCTCAGCGCGTCCTTCGCCGAGGTGCAGTGGATCACCAACGGCTACTTCCTCGCCCTCGCGGTCTCCCTGATCACCGCGGGCAAGCTCGGTGACCGCTTCGGCCACCGCCAGACCTTCCTGATCGGCGTGGTCGGCTTCGCCGCCGCCTCCGGCGCGATCGGCCTGTCCAGCAGCATCGCCGCGGTCGTCGTCTTCCGCGTGTTCCAGGGCATGTTCGGGGCGCTGCTGATGCCGGCGGCGCTCGGTCTGCTGCGCGCGACCTTCCCGGCCGAGAAGCTCAACATGGCCATCGGCATCTGGGGCATGGTCATCGGCGCCTCCACCGCCGGCGGCCCGATCCTCGGCGGTGTCCTGGTCGAGCACGTCAACTGGCAGTCGGTGTTCTTCATCAACGTGCCGGTCGGCATCCTCGCCGTCGTCCTCGGTGTGCTGATCCTCCTCGACCACCGCGCCGAGAACGCCCCGCGTTCCTTCGACCTCCTGGGCATCACCCTGCTGTCGGCCGCGATGTTCTGCCTGGTGTGGGCGCTCATCAAGGCACCGGCGTGGGGCTGGGGCGACGGCAAGACGTGGCTGTTCATAGCGGCGTCCGTGGTGGGCTTCGGGCTCTTCGCCTTCTGGGAGACGAAGGTGAAGGAGCCGCTGATCCCGCTGGCCCTCTTCCGCTCGGTGGCGCTGTCCGCGGGTGTCGTCCTGATGGTCCTGATGGCCATCGCCTTCATGGGCGGCCTGTTCTTCGTGACGTTCTACCTTCAGAACGTCCACGGCATGAGCCCGATCGACGCCGGCCTCCACCTCCTCCCGCTCACCGGCATGATGATCGTGGGCTCCCCGCTCGCGGGCGCGATGATCACCAAGCTCGGCCCGCGGGTCCCGCTGGCGGGCGGCATGGCGCTCACCGCGATCGCCATGTACGGCATGTCCACGCTGGACACGGACACCGGCAGCGCCGTCATGTCGCTCTGGTTCGCCCTGCTGGGCCTCGGCCTCGCGCCGGTCATGGTCGGCGCCACGGAGGTCATCGTCGGCAACGCGCCCATGGAGCTGTCCGGTGTGGCCGGCGGTCTCCAGCAGGCCGCGATGCAGATCGGCGGCAGCCTCGGTACGGCCGTCCTGGGCGCCGTCATGGCCTCCAAGGTCGACAGCGACCTCGCCGGCAACTGGACGTCCGCGGGCCTGCCGCCGCTGACCGCGGCCCAGGAGGCCCAGGCCTCCGAGGCGGTCCAGGTCGGTGTGCCTCCGCTGGCCCCGGGCACGCCGGACGCCATCGCCGCGAAGATCACTGACGTCGCACACGACACGTTCATCTCCGGCATGAGCCTGGCGTCCCTGGTCGCCGCGGGTGTGGCGGTCGTCGCGGTCTTCGTGGCCTTCCTCACCAAGCGCGGTGAGAACGCGGAGGCGGGCGCGGGCGCGGCGCACATCTGAGGAGTTCCCCTATCAGGGTGACAACGCCGAAGATCCCTCCCACCCGGCATGCGCCGCAGGTCACAGTGGGTCAAGCCAGGGCCTGCGGCGCGCTGCCGGAGGGGGTCAGCGCGCCACAGGCCCGGACACGCAGGCATGAGAAGCGCACCGTGGGTACTCGCCAAGTCGAACGCCGATTCAGGGAGTTGACGATGGCGGGCTTCTCGCACGGTACGCGCAGGCACCCCCGCTCACGTGGCCGGACGTGGTCACGGACCGGGCCGGATCGCGCGACACTAGGGATCATCGGAGCCATCTGCGCGGTCGCCGGATTCTTCGTACTGGGCATCATCCTCGGCCCGGTGGCGATCGCATGCGGCTGGCTGGCCATGGGCCGAACCTGGTCAGGAGCCCGCCCCGTCCCGGCGTTGACAGCCCTGGTCCTGGGCGCGATCGACACCCTGCTGGCGCTCATCTGGCTGGCGGGTGTGGCAACCCCGGGCAACGGTTTGTACTAGCGCCTCGGAGATCGAAGCCTTGGGTTCTAGGGCGGCCGCGGGTCGTGTGTGGCCGGTCGCGCAGTTCCCCGCGCCCCTTGGGTGCGCTGCAGTGCGGTGGGCCATCGAGATCGGCCCCCAGCCATGCGGGCAGCCCGAGCCGCGCAGCGTCCGGACGGTCCGAGCCACCTGGCCTGCGGGCAGTCGTGCCGCTGGGGCGGCACCCGACCCAAAGAGGGCGGGCCCCTTCAGCGCCAGGCTGCGCGACCCACCCCCGGCCGACCCCAACGCCGGGGCAACCCCTAACGCACCTGTTCCTCGCCGACCTGCCCAGGCACCCTCGCCGCTGACAGCGCAGCGACCTCCGCGCGCAGCGCATGCACTTCCTCCGTCAGCAGACGTATCGCCTCCGTCTGGCGCCGCTCCTCCACGTCGTCCATCTCGAACCGCGCTATGAACCACGCGGCGATATTCGCGGTCACCACACCCAGCAGGGCGATCCCGGACAGCATCAGCCCCACCGCCAGCATCCGCCCCACGCCCGTGGTCGGCGCGTGATCGCCGTACCCCACGGTCGTCATGGTGGTGAACGACCACCACACCGCGTCACCCAGCGTCTTGATGTTCCCGTCCGGTGAGTCCCGCTCCACGGACAGCACGGCCAGCGACCCGAACATCAGCAGCCCGACCACCGCCCCGGCGACATACGTGGTCAGCCGGATCTGCGAGGCCATCCGCGCCCGCTGCCCCACCAGCAGCAGCGTCGAGACGAGCCGCAGCAACCGAAGCGGCTGTATCAGCGGCAGCAGCACCGCGCACAGGTCCAGCCAGTGCGACCGTACGAACTCCGGGCGGCGTTCCGCCAGGACGAGCCGGACGACGTAGTCCAGCGCGAACGCACCCCACACCACCCACTCCACCGCGAGGCACGCGGCCACCACGTCACGACTCGCGTCCGGCTCGACGATCGGCACGGCATAGGCCACGGCGAACGCCAGGGCCAGAGCGAACAGGGGCCGCTGGGTGAGCCGTTCCCAACGGACTTGCGCGGGCGGTTGCTTCATGGCCGCATCGTAGGAAATGTGAAGGGGTGGTGTAGCCCGCAGGTCACCCACGGGCACACCACCCCATCGAGCGGTTGACGAACGCCGGACCCTACGCGTCGCCCCCGGCAGCCCCCGGGTCCGCCGCCGACGCGTCGAGCAGCTGGTACCGGTCGATCGCCTGCTTCAGCACGGACCGGTCCACCTTTCCTTCCTTGGCCAGCTCGGTCAGCACCGCCACCACGATCGACTGCGCGTCGATGTGGAAGAAGCGCCGGGCCGCACCGCGGGTGTCGGCGAAACCGAAGCCGTCGGCCCCGAGCGACTGGTACGTCCCCGGCACCCACCGCGCGATCTGGTCCGGCACCGACCGCATCCAGTCGGAGACGGCCACGAACGGCCCCTCGGCCCCGCTCAGCTTCCGCGTCACCCATGGCACCCGCTGCTCCTCCTCCGGGTGCAGCAGGTTGTGCTCCTCGCACTCCACGGCCTCGCGCCGCAGCTCGTTCCAGGAGGTCGCCGACCAGACGTCCGCCTTGACGTTCCACTCCTCGGCGAGGATCTTCTGCGCCTCGACCGCCCAGGGGACCGCCACACCGGACGCCATGATCTGCGCGGGAATGGAGCCCGACGCGCCCTCGCTGAGCCGGTAGACGCCCTTGAGGATGCCCTCGACGTCCACGTTCTCCGGCTCGGCCGGGTGCTGGATCGGCTCGTTGTAGACGGTCAGGTAGTAGAAGACGTCCTCGCCGTGCGGGTGCTCCTCGGAGCCCCCGTACATCCGTCGCAGACCGTCCTGCACGATGTGCGCGATCTCGTACGAGTACGCCGGGTCGTACGCGACGCAGCCCGGGTTCGTCGAGGCGAGCAGCTGCGAGTGGCCGTCCGCGTGCTGCAGGCCCTCACCGGTCAGCGTCGTACGCCCGGCGGTCGCGCCCAGCACGAAACCGCGCGCCAGCTGGTCCGCCATCTGCCAGAACTGGTCGCCGGTGCGCTGGAAACCGAACATCGAGTAGAAGACGTAGACGGGGATCAGCGGCTCGCCGTGCGTGGCGTACGCCGAACCCGCCGCGATGAGGGAGGCCGTACAGCCGGCCTCCGAGATGCCGTCGTGCAGCATCTGGCCCTGCGGCGACTCCTTGTAGGCGAGCAGCAGATCGCGGTCGACCGCCTCGTACTGCTGGCCGAGCGGGTTGTAGATCTTCGCGCTCGGGAAGAACGAGTCCATGCCGAACGTGCGGTACTCGTCCGGCGCGATCAGCACGAAACGCTTGCCGATCTCCTTGTCCCGCATGAGGTCCTTGAGGAGCCGGACAAAGGCCATGGTCGTCGCGATCGACTGCTGGCCCGAGCCCTTCTTCACGGTCGCGTACGTCTTGTCCTCCGGTAGCGCCAGCGGCTTCGACCGCACGACACGCGTCGGGACGTAACCGCCGAGCCCCTTGCGGCGGTCGTGCATGTACTGGATCTCCTCGGAGTCCCGCCCCGGGTGGTAGTACGGCGGGAGACCGCTCTCCAGGTCCTTGTCGGCGATCGGCAGGTGCAGCCGGTCGCGGAAGCGCTTGAGGTCGTCGACCGTCAGCTTCTTCATCTGGTGCGTGGCGTTGCGGCCCTCGAAGTTGGGACCGAGCGTCCAGCCCTTGATCGTCTTGGCGAGGATCACCGTCGGCTGGCCCTTGTGCGCCTTGGCCGCCGAGAACGCCGCGAAGATCTTCTTGTGGTCGTGACCGCCGCGCCCCAGGTGCAGGATCTGGTCGTCGGTCATGCCCTCGACCATCGTGCGCAGCCGCTGGTCGTCGCCGAAGAAGTGGTCGCGGATGTAGGCGCCGGTCTCGGTGGCGTACGTCTGGAACTGGCCGTCCGGCGTGGTGTTCATCCGGTTGACCAGGAGACCGTCGCGGTCCTGCGCGAGCAGCGGGTCCCAGGTGCGGTCCCAGATCAGCTTGATCACGTTCCAGCCGGCGCCGCGGAAGATCGACTCCAGCTCCTGGATGACCTTGCCGTTGCCCCGCACCG
Organism: Streptomyces sp. V4I8; assembly: GCF_041261225.1. GTDB lineage: Bacteria > Actinomycetota > Actinomycetes > Streptomycetales > Streptomycetaceae > Streptomyces. Next base: position 3,303,480 of record NZ_JBGCCN010000001.1, on the reverse strand, counting down.
GGCCGTCGAGGCGCTGCAGGTTGCAGTTGACGACGAAGGTGAGGTTGTCCAGGCCCTCGCGGGCGGCGATGGACAGCTGGCCGAGCGACTCCGGCTCGTCCATCTCGCCGTCGCCCAGGAACGCCCACACCTGCGACTTGGAGGTGTCCGCGATGCCGCGCGCCTCCATGTAGCGGTTCATCCGGGCCTGGTAGATCGCGCCGATCGGGCCCAGGCCCATCGACACCGTCGGGAACTCCCAGAAGTCCGGCATCGACCTCGGGTGCGGGTAACTCGACAGGCCGTACCGCGCCTTCGACTTCTCCTGGCGGAACGCGTCCAGGTTCTCCTCGCTGAGGCGGTCCAGCAGGAACGCGCGGGCGTAGATGCCCGGCGAGGCGTGGCCCTGGAAGAAGACCTGGTCGCCGCCGTCGCCCTCGTCCTTGCCCCGGAAGAAGTGGTTGAAGCCCACGTCGTAGAGCGAGGCGGAGGAGGCGAAGGTGGCGATGTGACCGCCGACGCCGATGCCGGGGCGCTGGGCCCTGGACACCATGACGGCGGCGTTCCACCGGGTGGCGTTGAGGATCTTCCGCTCGATCTCCTCGTTGCCCGGGAAGAACGGCTCGTCCTTGGTGGCGATCGTGTTGACGTAGTCCGTGCTGCGCATCTCGGGCACGGCGACGCGCTTCTCGCGGGCTCGCTCGATCAGCCGCAGCATCAGATAGCGGGCCCGCTCCCGGCCGCGCTCGTCCACGGCGGCGTCGAGGGAGTCGAGCCACTCCTGGGTTTCCTCGGGATCGAAGTCAGGAACCTGACTCGGAAGGCCGCCAATGATGATCGGGTTGCGATCGGATCCGGAAGCCACGCTGTTCCTTACCTGTCAGAGGGCCGTGTTTCTGGGTGTCTGCACCGCTCCCCATCGTGTACCTCGGGGCGCCAAACGTCATCTCTACTGTGAGGTAACCGGTTCCTGTGCAACGGTGCGGACGCAACGGATGGTTCCCAAAAGAACAAAGGGGGCAGATTGGTGTGGTGCGCGTCACCCTGAGACGATGAGGGTGTGCCTGGAGTTGGGGTGACACGTTCAGGATCGTCACCGTTTCGGCGGTCTGAACGGCCGGGTACTTGCGCGATCCGCCCCGCCCGTGTGGACTACGGCCAATGCTTCGCGCACGCGCGTGGCTGAGTTATTTCCCAAGACATGATCAGGAGGCAACCCGTGAGCGCGACCGCGGACCACGCGGAGGAGCGGACCCTTGCCGAGAGGCTGGGGTTCCAGCCCGAGCAGGTGGTCCAGGAGATCGGCTACGACGACGACGTAGACCAGGAACTCCGCGAGGCCATTGAGTCAGTGACCGGCACAGAACTCGTGGACGAGGACTACGACGACGTTGCCGATGCCGCGGTGCTGTGGTTCCGCGACGAGGACGGCGACCTTACGGATGCGCTGGTGGACGCCACCACGTACATCGAAGAGGGCGGCGCGATCCTGTTGCTGACGCCGAAGACCGGCCGTGACGGCTACGTGGAGCCCAGCGACATCTCTGAAGCCGCGACCACGGCGGGTCTGTCGGCGTCCAAGAGTGTCAGCGTCGGCAAGGACTGGAGCGGCAGCCGGCTGGTGACGCCGAAGGCCGCGAAGACCAAGAAGTAATCCTCAGTAGCCGGTGGCGGTGCCGGGCCGGGCTGAAAAGCCCGGCCCGGCCTCCTGCACGGGCCGCGGTGGTCGCTGCATAGGGTGGGTTCCACCCGAACAGCCCCACCGAAGGGACATCCACGACGATGGCGATCCAGGTCGGCGACAAGGCCCCCGACTTCGAGCTCAAGGACAACCACGGCGCGACCGTGAAGCTCTCCGACTTCCGCGGTTCCAAGAACGTCGTCCTGCTCTTCTACCCCTTCGCCTTCACCGGCGTGTGCACCGGTGAGCTGTGCGAGGTGCGCGACAACCTGCCGCAGTTCTCCGACCGCGACACGCAGGTGCTCGCCGTCTCCAACGACTCCATCCACACCCTGCGCGTCTTCGCCGAGCAGGAGGGCCTGGAGTACCCGCTGCTCAGCGACTTCTGGCCGCACGGTGAGGTCAGCCGCGCCTACGGCGTCTTCGCCGAGGACAAGGGCTGCGCGGTGCGCGGCACCTTCGTCATCGACAAGGAGGGCGTCGTCCGCTGGACCGTCGTCAACGCCCTGCCGGACGCGCGTGACCTGAACGAGTACGTCAAGGCGCTCGACACCCTCTGACCCGTCCGGTCCCGTCAGATCTCGTCCGGTCCCTCTGGTGGCCGACACCTGTGATTCTTCGGCACCAGGGCCTGCGAGGTACGGGAACCCGTCACTAGGATCGACTCGTTGATCCGATATCAAACGCACGGCGGGGCTCCCCGCCCCTGGACACCAATGGAGGACTCGTGGGAGTCAGCCTCAGCAAGGGCGGCAACGTATCACTGAGCAAGGAGGCCCCTGGCCTCACTGCGGTCATCGTCGGTCTGGGGTGGGACGTCCGCACCACGACCGGCACCGACTTCGACCTGGACGCCAGCGCGCTGCTGCTGAACCCGGAAGGCAAGGTCGGCAGCGACGCGAACTTCGTCTTCTTCAACAACCTCAAGAGCGCCGACGGCTCCGTCGAGCACACCGGCGACAACCTCACCGGTGAGGGCGAGGGCGACGACGAGCAGATCAAGGTCAACCTCGCGGGCGTCCCGGCCGACGTCGAGAAGATCGTCTTCCCGGTCTCGATCTACGACGCCGAGAACCGCCAGCAGTCCTTCGGCCAGGTGCGCAACGCGTTCATCCGCGTCGTGAACCAGGCCGGCGGCGCCGAGATCGCGCGCTACGACCTGTCGGAGGACGCCTCCACCGAGACCGCGATGGTCTTCGGCGAGCTCTACCGGCACGGTGCGGAGTGGAAGTTCCGCGCCATCGGCCAGGGCTACGCGTCCGGCCTGCGCGGTATCGCGCAGGACTTCGGTGTGAACGTCTGAGTTCTATCCGAGGGGTGACCGTCCAGGACACCACTGGCTGAGTCCGGCGCCGCATTCGTTTGGGTGCGGCGCCGGATGCGCAGGACAACCAAAGAAGCAAAACGCGGGGAGGACCAGCATCATGGGCGTCACGCTCGCCAAGGGAGGAAATGTCTCCCTGTCCAAGGCCGCACCCAATCTCACCCAGGTGATGATCGGGCTCGGCTGGGACGCGCGCTCCACCACCGGAGCCCCCTTCGACCTCGACGCCAGCGCACTGGTGTGCAGCGGTGGACGCGTCCTGGGCGATGAGTGGTTCGTCTTCTACAACCAGCTCAAGAGCCCCGACGGCTCGGTGGAGCACACCGGCGACAACCTCACCGGTGAGGGCGAGGGCGACGACGAGTCGCTCCTGATCGATCTCTCCAAGGTGCCGGCCCACTGCGACAAGATCGTCTTCCCGGTCTCGATCCATATGGCCGACGAGCGCGGGCAGACCTTCGGCCAGGTCAGCAACGCCTTCATCCGCGTGGTCAACCAGGCCGACGGCCAGGAACTCGCCCGCTACGACCTGAGCGAGGACGCCTCCACCGAGACCGCCATGATCTTCGGCGAGGTCTACCGCTACCAGGGGGAATGGAAGTTCCGGGCGGTGGGGCAGGGGTACGCGTCGGGGCTGCGGGGCATCGCACTCGACTTCGGAGTCAACGTCTCGTAACGCGATATGAGCAAAAGCCGGGCCCGGGTGGGGTGCGAAGAGGGGCCGAACTAGACTTCGGCTTCAAAAGTTCGTAAAGCCGAGTGCGGCGCGGGGGAGCCCCGTACACACAGGATTGGGTAGCCAGTGGTTCTGAAAACCTTCGGTTGGTCGTTCGCGGTCACCGCGCTCGGCCTGGTTGCAGCGGTCCTCTTCGGGGGGTGGACCGCCTTCGGCATCGTGGCGATCCTGTCCGTCCTCGAGATCTCGCTGTCCTTCGACAACGCGGTGGTCAACGCCGGAATCCTGAAGAAGATGAATGCCTTCTGGCAGAAGATCTTCCTCACCATCGGCATCCTGATCGCCGTCTTCGGTATGCGACTGGTCTTCCCCGTCGTCATCGTCGCGATCAGCGCGCAGCTCGGGCCGATCGAGGCCGTCGACCTCGCGCTCAGCGACAAGGACCAGTACCAGCAACTCGTCACCGACGCCCACCCGGCGATCGCCGCGTTCGGTGGCATGTTCCTGCTGATGATCTTCCTGGACTTCATCTTCGAGGACCGGGACATCAAGTGGCTGGGCTGGCTGGAGCGCCCGCTCGCCAAGCTCGGCAAGGTCGACATGCTGTCGGTCTGCATCGCCCTGGTCGTGCTGCTCATCAGCGCTATGACCTTCGCGACCCACGCCCACCAGCACGGCGGCGCGCACGTCGACAAGGCGGAGACGGTTCTGCTCTCCGGTATCGCGGGCCTGGTCACGTACATGATCGTGGGCGGTCTCTCCGGCTACTTCGAGGACAAGCTCGAAGAGGAGGAGGAGCGCGAGCACGAGGCCGAGGAAGAGGCCGAGCGCACCGGCAAGCCCCGCACCGCGGTCGCCATGGCCGGCAAGGCCGCCTTCTTCATGTTCCTCTACCTCGAGGTCCTGGACGCGTCCTTCTCCTTCGACGGCGTGATCGGCGCCTTCGCCATCACCAACGACATCGTCCTGATGGCCCTGGGTCTCGGTATCGGCGCCATGTACGTCCGTTCGCTGACCGTGTACCTGGTCCGCCAGGGCACCCTCGACGAATACGTCTACCTGGAGCACGGCGCGCACTACGCGATCGGCGCGCTGGCCATGATCCTGCTGGTCACCATCCAGTACGAGATCCCGGAGCTCATCACCGGCTCGATCGGCGTGATCCTGATCGGCTGGTCCTTCTGGTCCTCGGTGCGCCGCAATCGTGCGATGGCGGCCGCGGAGGGAAAAGCGGAGACCTCGGACGAGAAGACTGAGGTCTCGTCCGGGGTGTGACACCTCTGCGGGTGAGGAACGCTCTGAGCGGGGCGGCCGGGCCTCCGGCCGCCCCGCCGGTTTTTCCAGGTGACCGTGGTTCTTTCGTGGTGAACGCGGTTCTTTCGTGGGACGTGGGGGCGGAATGGGCTTCTTGGACGGGCTCTGGCGTGGGCGGGCGGCCGAGTTCGACTCGGGCAGCGCGTCATCGAACTCGATCGAGCTGACGAAGCGGCACGACCGGGTCTCGCTCACCAAGCAGGGCGCGGCGACCGGTCATCTCCGGGTCAACCTGGCCTGGCGTATGCGGACGTCGGACATCGGGGGATCGCAGCGGGAGAGTCTGCTGCGACATCCCTTCAAGGCGCTCAGGCCGCCGGAGGTGCTCGGGCACAGCCAGAGCATGGTCAACGTCGACCTCGACCTCGGGTGCCTGTACGAGCTGGCCGACGGGACGAAGGGGGTCGTCCAGCCGCTGGGCGGGTTCCTCGGGGACGTCAACTCGCCGCCGTACGTCAAGCTCAGCGGGGACGACCGGTTCGGGTCGGCCTCCGGGGAGACGATGTACGTCAACCTGGATCATCGGGAGGACATCAAGCGGCTGCTGGTCTTTGTGTACATCTATGACCAGACGCCGGCGTTCGACCGTACGCACGCGATCGTCACGCTGTATCCGAGCAATGGGCCCCGGATCGAGATCGGCCTCGATGAGCGGCATCCGCAGGCTCGGTCCTGTGCGGTGGTGACGATCGAGAACGTGAAGGGGGAGATATGGGTTCGGCGTGAGGTGAAGTTCGTGTACGGGTTCCAGGCTGAGCTGGATCGGTTGTTCGGTTGGGGACTTCAGTGGGGACGGGGCTACAAGACCAAAGCGGAGAAGTAGTCGCCTGAGAGCTCGGGGCCTTGTGCTGTGTGGCGGCTGCGGGTCCGGTTGTGGCTTGTCGCGCAGTTCCCCGCGCCCCTTACGGGGCGCTGCCGTCACCGTCCGATGAACTGTGGCCCTTGGGGTGGCAGACGGAAGTTCTGGTGGTGGGGAGCCGTTACCGGGGGCGCGTAGCCGTAGCCCGATGCGGACGGGACCGGCTGGCTGGTGGGCTGCGGGTAGCCGTAGGCCGGCTGGGTCGGCGGGGGCTGCTGCGGGTAGCCGTAGGACGGCTGGGGCGGGACCACGGTCGTGGGCTGCTCCGGGGGGAGGGGCTGGGAGACCTCCGGCGTGGTGGTCGGCGCGGGCTCCGCCATGGCCTCCGACTCGTCCACCGAGATGCCGTAGTCCGTGGCCAGGCCCTTGAGGCCGTCCGAGTAGCCCTCGCCGAGGGCGCGGAACTTCCAGCCCTCGCCGCGGCGGTACAGCTCACCGCAGATCAGGGCGGTCTCCTGGCCCGTCTCCGGCTTGATGTCGAAGTACGCCAGCGGGTCGCCGTCGATGGCTGCCGCGTCGTACAGCACGATGCGCAGGTCCCGTACGCGGTCGAAGGCGACGCCGTCCGCCGAAGCGATCAGCAGAATCTGACCGACGCCGGACTCGACACCGGTCAGATCTGTCTGGATCGTGTCGGTGAGGCCCTCGGCGCCCCGTTTCTTGCCGAGTCGCCAGACCTTCCCGGAGGGGTGCCGGGGCTGGTTGTAGAAGACGAAGTCCTCGTCGGAGCGCACACGACCGTCGGGGCCGAGGAGGAGTGCCGAGGCGTCGACATCCGGGACCCCCTGCCCGGGCGTCCAGCGCAGCACGGCGCGTACCGTCGTGGCTTCGAGCGGGACGTTCGACCCCTTCAACATCGCGTGCGTCATACGGTCATCCTGCCCTCTCCGTCCTGGTCACGACAACGCGGGGGTGCGACGGACCGTGTGTGCCTGTGTTCGTCCGCGTTACCAGAAATTCATGCCCTGCGGGAACCCCTGACATGGGTATCTACGTACTATTACCGGCCACCTGTGAACCGGTCACAGGGGCCATCGAGCCACCACGGGGGAGCTCTATGCGTCATTTCGGGCACATCGCCCCGGAGGTGCGGCAGCGCCTCTTCCACCAGGAGCCGGGCGAGTTCTCCGCCGACTCCCCGGCCCGGCTGCTCTCCGCGGCCCTGGGCGCCACGCTCTACAGTCCGGCGACCCGGCCGCAGCTCGCCGACGACGTCGTCAAACAAGCCGGGCGCGGCGTGGTCTCGATGGTGCTGTGCCTGGAGGACTCGATCGGCGACGAGGACGTGGCGGAGGGCGAGGAGAACCTCGTCCGGCAGTTCACCGACCTCGCGGGACGGGCGGGCGCGGTGCAGCTGCCGCTGCTCTTCATCCGGGTCCGCACCCCCGAGCAGATCCCCGACCTGGTACGACGGCTCGGTCCCGCCGTACGGCTGCTCTCCGGATTCGTGCTGCCCAAGTTCACCGAAGAGCGCGGCATGCCCTTCCTGGAGGCCCTCGCGAGTGCCGAGGCCCAGAGTGGGCGGCGGCTGTTCGCCATGCCCGTGCTGGAGTCGCCCGAGCTGCTCTACCGGGAGTCGCGCGTGGAGACCCTGGAGGGCGTCTCCCGCGCGGTCGACAAGTACCGGGAGCGGGTGCTGGCGCTGCGGCTGGGGGTCACCGACTTCTGCTCGTCGTACGGACTGCGGCGCGCCCCGGACATGACGGCGTACGACGTCCAGATCGTCGCCTCCGTGATCGCCGACGTGGTGAACATGCTGGGCAGAGCCGACGGCACCGGGTTCACGGTGACCGGGCCGGTGTGGGAGTACTTCCGGGTGCAGGAACGTATGTTCAAGCCGCAGCTGCGCCGCAGCCCCTTCCTGGAGGGCCAGGCCGAGGAGCTGCGCGAGGCCCTCATCGAGCACTCCATGGACGGCCTGCTGCGCGAGATCACCCTGGACCACGCCAACGGCCTCCTCGGCAAGACCTGCATCCACCCCTCCCATGTGCTGCCCGTGCACGCGCTGTCCGTGGTCAGTCACGAGGAGTTCAGTGACGCCAAGGACATCCTGCGGCCGGAGCGCTGCGGTGGGGGGGTACTCAGGTCGCAGTACACGAACAAGATGAACGAGGTGAAGCCGCACCGCGCCTGGGCCGAGCGGACCCTGCTGCGGGCCGACGTTTTCGGCGTGGCCAACGAGGACATCGGCTTCGTGGAGCTGCTCGCCGCCGGGATCCCGGCCTGACCGGGCCGACCGGCCTACCGGCCACAGACCGGCCTACCGGCCACAGACCGGCCTACCGGCCACAGACCGGCCTACCGGCCACAGACCGGCCTACCGGCCACAGACGGGCCGACTGGCTTCGAGCCTGCTGACCGGCTTCTATATCCAAGGGACGCATGAACAACGCAGTGAACAACGGGGTCTGGTCCGGGAGCTGGGTCGCCGAGCGGCTCGGAGTCCAGCTCGTGGGCGACGACGAGCTCACGCAGATGCTGGGACTCGCCCTGCGGCGCAACCCCAAGCGGGCGCATCTGCTCGTCTCCCACGTGCTCGGCAAGCACGTACCGCAGTCACCCTCCGTGGTGTACGGCGCCGGCTTCGCCCTCGGTCGCCGGGTACGGGATCTTCTGGGCGCCGACGAGGCCGCCAGGGCGGTCGTCCTCGGCTACGCGGAGACGGCGACCGGGCTCGGCCACTCCGTCGCCGACGGCATCGGCCTCGCGCCCTATCTGCACTCCACCCGCCGCCCGGTCGCCGGGGTCGCCCGCGCGGGCGGCTTCGAGGAGTCCCACTCGCACGCCACGTCGCATTTGCTGCTGCCCGAGGATCCGGCCCTGCTGGCCGGTGACGGGCCACTGGTCCTGGTCGACGACGAGTTCTCCACGGGGAACACGGTGCTGAACACCGTGCGGGATCTTCACGCGCGGTATCCGCGGCGGAGGTATGTCGTGGTGGCGCTGGTGGATATGCGGTCGGCGGCTGATGCGGGGCGGCTGGAGGAGTTCGCGCGGGAGATCGGCGCCCGGGTTGATCTGGTGGCCGCTGCTTCGGGGACCGTACGGCTGCCGGAGGGGGTGTTGGAGAAGGGGCAGGAGTTGGTGGCGCGGTACGAGGCGGAGAGTGCCGCGAGCGGTAGTCGGTCGACTGTGGCGCCGTCGGGGCCGGTCGCGCAGTTCCCCGCGCCCCCAAACGACGGCGTTGCCATTGAAGCCGACCAGAAGGCCAACCCCCTAGGGGCGCGGGGAACTGCGCGACCAGCCCCCACCTGCCCGCAGCCGGCAGACGAGCGCGCCCACCCCCACCCCACCCGCATAGACCTGCGCTGGCCGCACGGCCTCCCCGACGGCGGCCGGCACGGCTTCACCCCGCAGCACCGCCTCCGCCTCGAAAGCGCCCTCCCCGCCATGGCGGCCCGCCTCGCAGAGGCACTCCCGGCCGACACGCGGAGCGTCCTCGTGCTCGGCTTCGAGGAGCTGATGTACGCCCCCCTGCGCATCGCCCACGAGCTGGAGCGGAGCGCCGACGCGGAGGTCCGCTACTCGACCACCACCCGCTCACCCGTCCTCGCCGTCGACGACCCCGGCTACGCGATACGCACCCGCCTCGTCTTCCCGGCCCACGACGACCCCGCGGACGGCCCCGGCGAGCGCTACGCCTACAACGTCGCGGGCGCCGGCTTCGACGCCGTCATAGCCGTCGTCGACTCGGTCGCCGACACCCCCGAACTGCACGCGCCCGAGGGGCTGCTGGAGGCGCTCGCCGCCCACACCCCCCATGTCCTGCTGGCCGTGGTGCCGTCGTACGTCCCCGGCTCCCCGGCCATTTCCGAAAGGCACCCGATGCTGCCCGAGCCCCTCCGCGGCCCCGCCTTCTCCTCGTACGCCCCCGAGGAGGTCGGCTGGCTGCTCCAGGACCTCTCGGACGTGACGCTGGAGGCGCCGACCGAGGAGCGCGAGGAAGCCATCCAGAGCGGCGGTGCGCACTACGCGGAGTCGCTGCCGGTGGAGTACCAGCCGAGCGAGCAGTACCAGGCGCTGTTCCACACGGCGCTGGAGGAGTCCGCGGCACGGCTGGCGCAGGCGGTCGGCGCGGTCACCGAACTCGTGCTGGCGGAGCGTTCGCCTCGGCCGGTGCTCGTCTCGCTCGCCCGCGCGGGCACCCCCGTAGGCGTCCTCATGCGCCGCTGGGCCCAGTTCCGGCACGGGCTCGAACTGCCCCACTACGCCGTCTCCATCGTGCGCGGCCGTGGCATCGACGCCAACGCGCTGCGCTGGCTGGCCGCGCACCACGACCCGCGTGACGTCGTCTTCGTCGACGGCTGGACCGGCAAGGGCGCCATCACCCGTGAACTGACGGCGGCGATACGCGAGTTCGAGGCGTCCGACGGCATCACCGGCTTCGACCCGGAGATCGCCGTACTGGCCGACCCGGGCTCGTGCGTGCGGACGTACGGCACCCGCGACGACTACCTCATCCCGTCCGCCTGCCTCAACTCCACGGTGTCCGGCCTCATTTCGCGCACCGTGCTGCGCGCCGACCTGGTCGGCCCGCACGACTACCACGGCGCGAAGTTCTACCGCGAACTCGCCGGCGCCGATGTGTCGGTGGCCTTCCTGGACGCCGTCTCCGCGCGCTTCCCGGAGGTCGTGGACGCCGTCGACGCGACGACCAAGGAGCTGCTCTCCGGCGACCGCGCGCCGACCTGGGAGGGCTGGGCGGCCGTCGAGCGCATCAGCGAGGAGTACGGCATCCACGACGTGAACCTCGTCAAGCCGGGCGTCGGCGAGACCACGCGGGTGCTGCTGCGCCGGGTGCCGTGGAAGATCCTGGCGCGGGCCGGGGCCGGCGCCGACCTGGACCATGTACGTCTGCTGGCCGAACAGAGAGGGGTACCGGTGGAAGAGGTGGCCGAACTGCCGTACACCTGCGTGGGGTTGATCCACCCCAAGTACACGCGGGGCGCGACGGGTGCCGACGGCAAGGCGGTGAACCTCTGATGCCGGTGCTGGTGGCGAGCGACCTCGACCGTACGCTCATCTACTCCGCCGCGGCCCTCGCGCTGACCATGCCGGACGCGCGGGCACCGAGGCTGCTGTGCGTGGAGGTGCACGAGAGCAAGCCGCTGTCCTACATGACGGAGACGTCGGCCCAGCTGCTGACCGACCTCGGCGACGCGGCGGTCTTCGTGCCGACGACGACCCGGACCCGCAAGCAGTACCAGCGCATCAACCTCCCGGGCCCCGCCCCGAAGTACGCGATCTGCGCCAACGGCGGCCACATCCTGGTCGACGGCGTCTCCGACCCCGACTGGCACGCACAGGTCCAGGCCCGCCTGGCCGAACAGTGCGCGCCGCTCGCGGAGGTGCAGGACCACCTGATGGCGTCCGCGTCCCCGGCATGGGTGCGCAAGCACCGCATCGCCGAGGACCTCTTCGCCTACCTGGTCGTCGAGCGCGAGCTGCTGCCCGAGGAGTGGGTGAAGGAGCTCGCGGTGTGGGCGGAGAACCGCGGCTGGACGGTGTCCTTGCAGGGCCGCAAGATCTACGCCGTCCCCAAGCCGCTGACCAAGAGCGCCGCCATGCACGAGGTCGCCCGCCGCGCCGGCGCGGAGCTGACGCTGGCGGCCGGTGACTCCCTCCTGGACGCCGACCTGCTGCTGGCCGCGGACCGGGGCTGGCGCCCGGGGCACGGCGAGCTGGCCGAGACCGACTTCACCGCCCCGGCGATCACCGCGCTGCCGGAGCGGGGAGTGCTGGCGGGGGAGCGGATCCTACGGGAGTTCTTGAAGGCAACCCGCACGACAACGCCCTAAGGGGGCGCGCAGCGCCCGTAGGGGCGCGGGGCTGTGTTGGTCTGCGGCTACCGCCGCGTGGGCGCGACCAGCCCCCACGCACCCGCAGACAACAACGCAAGCACTGCCTAGCCGCAACACCCTCCACCACAGCACCCGCCCCCGGCAGGCCTCGGCGCCGCGGGGGCGCTGGCCGTCCCGCCCACAGCGACCGTCGACAGCAGCTTGACCGTGTCGTCATGCCCGGCCGGGCAGCTCGCCGGGGCGGACGACTCCGCCATCGGCCGGCTCAGTTCAAACGTGTCGCCGCAGCTGCGGCAGCGGTACTCATAGCGAGGCATGCGCACAGGTTAGCCCCGTCAGTGACCGCCGCCCCGTTCCTCGCGGATCTGGGCGACGACATGGGCCACCGACTGCCGCACCCCTTCCGTCTCCGTCAGGAAGTGCCAGTAGTCCGGGTGGCGCCCCTCCAGCGTGCCGATCGCCCGCTCCAGCCGGGCCACGGAGTCGTCCAGGGGGCGCGCATGCCGCGGGTCGGGGGTATTGCGGCCCGCCATGGCCAGCCGCTGGGCGTCCCGGATCGCGAAGCGGGTCCGGTCGATCTCCTGCTGCGGATCCTTCTGCACGGCGTTCAGCCGGCGCAGCCGGTCACCGGCGGCGGACACCGACTCGTCGGTGGAGTTCAGCAGCGCCCGGACCGTCGACAGCAGCGCCGTGGCGTCCGGCCAGCGCTGCTCGTCGCGCGCCGCCTGCGCCTCCTTCAGCTTCAGCTCGGCCTGCCGTACGTTCTCCGCGGCCCCGTCGGGCACGCCCTGCAGGTCCTGCCAGCACGCCACCGTGAACCGCCGCCGCAGCTCGCTCAGCACCGGCTCGACCTGCCCGGCACGCGTGGTGAGCGCCTGTGCGCGCGTACGCAGCGACACCAGCCGGTGATCGATCTCGGCGGCCTTCTCCGGCAGCCGCTCCGCCTCCACGCGGACCGCTTCGGCCTCCCGCGAGACCCGCTCGGCACGCTCCAGCGTCTGCGGGACACCATGCTGCCCGGCGCCCTGGTTCAGCTTGGTCAGCTCCGGGGCGAGGGCCGCGAGCCGGGCGGCGAGGTCGTCCGCCTTCAGCCCCGATCCCCGTACGGCATCCAGGGCGTTCGAGGCGGCGAGCAGGCCCTGCCGGGCGCGCTCCACGGCCGGGGCGAGGCGGGCCAGCTGGGTCTCCGCCTTGCCGAGCAGCGGCCCCAGCCCGTCCGTGAACCGGTCCAGGTCCTGCTTGACGCGCCCCAGCTCGTCCTTGGCCCGCGTCAGCTCCGTACGCGCGCGGGCAGCGACCGAGGCCTCCAGGTCGTCGCGGTCGAGGTCATGGGCGTCGACGGCCTGGATGTACTGGTGGCTGGCCTCGTCGATACGCCGCCCGAGCGCCTCGAAGTCGGTGATCGCCCGGCGCGCGGCCGGGGAGTCGTCGACGGCCGTGATCGTCTCGATCGAGATCCGCAGATCCCGCTGGGCGGTGTCCAGCTCGTAGAACGCGGCCGCCGCGGCGTCCTTCGCGGCCTGCGCCTCGGCCCGCTGACTCTCGGCCCGCCCGCCGAACCAGCGCCGCGTACCCCCGCCGGTGAACGCGGCGGGCAGGGCGAGGGCGAAGACGAGGGGGAGGGCGACGAGGGTAAGGGTGTCACCGAGGGCACGGCGTGTGGCGTACGGGACGCCGCGGAGGGCGCTGCGAGGGACACGACGAACGGGCTGCGGAACCTCCCGCGCGGGACGCTGCTGCGCGCCCGGCGCTGACGGCGAGTTCGGCTGCGGAGGTGTCGCCGTCACATCCCTCTCCCGTGCTGTCATTCACCCTGCCCGGTTCATTCTCCCACCGGTTTAGGACGAACACACGGGCCGGTTAGTTCGCGGTTCGCACCGTGACTTTTCCGTCGCCGGTGTGGGCGGAGACCACATGGGAGCTGGTGTCGTCCCGGGGCACGGACACATCCACCGAGCCGTCACCGGTCTCGGTCGTCACGCGGTACGTCGCCCGAGGCAGCTCGATCGTCACCGAACCGTCGCCGCTGCGGGTCTCCACCAGGTCCGGCACGGTGCCCAGTTCGAGCCGGACCGAGCCGTCACCGGTCTGTGCCCTGACCTGCCGCGAGGACACGTCGGAAACACGCACCGACCCATCTCCCGTCCGCAGGTCCAGCGGCCCACTGGAGTCGGTGACACGCACGGACCCGTCCCCCGTACGCACGCTCAACGCATCCCGGAACCCCCGCGCCCGCACGCTCCCGTCCCCGTCCTCGACCTTCACGGTGACGCCGTACGGCACCTCGATACGGTGCTTCGTCGAGCAGTTCGCGATCATGCCCGAGCACTTCTCCCGCAGCACCAGCCGGTCGTCCTCCATCGACCAGGTCACCTTCGGATCCGACCCGATCGCGACCTTCCCCTGGAACCACCGGGTCACCTCGACCGTGTCGCCCTTGTCCCTGTCGCCGGCCACGATCTCCAACGCCGAGTCGTCGGAGTCGATCGTCAGCGTCCGCCCCTCCAGGGCGAAGGACCGGTGCTCGGGCTCCTTGTCGTCCCCCGCGGAGGCACAGCCGGCGACCCCGGTGACGAGCGCCACCACGACTCCGGCGACGGCGACACGAGCGGCAACGGTACGGGCCATGACGATCTCCCCCTGTGACTTCCCTGAGACTCCCCGGGATTCCCTGAGACCGACTGTCCGGCCCGGGATTTCGGTGGTGCTCCGACCGTACGGACCCGGCGCCCCCCGCGGGATCCGGGCCGCTCCCGGATCCGTGGTGGGGATAACCCCAGGAGCGCGACCCCAGCAGCGCCCCCGGCATCCCGGACCGCCCCCGACACGGGTTTGCGGGACATGGCCCCTGGCAAGGTAGGCTGTCGACTCATTCACGGGTGCGTAGCTCAGGGGTAGAGCGCCTGCCTTACAAGCAGGATGTCGGCGGTTCGAAACCGTCCGCGCCCACCGCAGCAGAGGACCCCGCCGTTCGCCGGTCGGGGGCCTCTGTTTTTCAGCTGTCCTGTGGTGTCGTCGGCGCCTCATGGGCGTGCTTCAACCTGGTGCGGGCGTCCACTCGGTCCGCCCCGCTGAGTTCCGACCAGAAGCGGTGGCCGCTGACGAAGACCGCGAGTTCGTGTTCGCGCTGTCGGAGTTTTTCCACCTCGGCCTGTTCGTCCTCCGTCCAGCCGGGGGAGGCGGGGCGTTCGATCTTGCGCCAGCCGTTGTCGTCGCTGAAGGCGTCCAGGGGCACGACCGACCAGGGGAGCCGCTTCAGGAGGGCCGACAGCTCGGCCCGGACCTGATGCAGCTCCTCCTGACCGGCGAGGAGGTCACTCGGAAAGTCATAGGGCGTAGCCACGGCCCAATGCTACGCCTGTTCGATTTTGGGTTGCGAGCTTCTTTGGGTGGTTCATGCGAACGGGTGTGTGGGCGGGTGGTCGGCTAGTGTCCGGCTTCCCTCAACTGCCGTACCAGAGTGGTCGTTACCGGCACGGGAACCCCATGGCGCTCCGCCGCCCGTAGCAACGCGCCCCCGATGGCGTCCAGTTCGAGAGGGCGGCCGGCCTCGGCGTCGCGCTGCATCGACGACTTCGTGCTCGAGGGGAAGGCGTCGTAGCGGGCGAGGGTCTGGGCCGGGTCGGCGGGGCCGCCGCAGGCGCGGCTGACGGCCGCGGTTTCCTCGACCAGGGAGGTCAACTCCTCGCGGTGGCGCGTGCGTACGTCGCCGAGGGGGAGGGCGTGGCGGGTGGTCAGCAGGGCGAAGGGGGCCAGGAAGGACATCTTCGCCCAGAGGGCCGCCGTCTCGTCGGTGAGGACGCGGGTGGTGGGGCCGGCCGTGTCGAGGGCTCGCGCCAGGGCGTCGAGACGGTCGCCGGGGACCGCCTCGCCGGTGAGGTCGATCTCGGCGAAGGGGCTGGCGTGCTCGATCCGCCCCGGGGCGACGCGGGTCGACTCGGCGCGGATGACGGCGGGGGCGACACGGTCCGGGCGGTACCGGGTGCGGAGGGTCTCCGGGTGTTCCACGCCGTTCAGGAAGGGGACGATCAGGGCGTCGCCGAGTGCGGTGGGCGGGACGCGGGTCAGGGCCGCGTCGAGGGTGGTGGCCTTGACCGCGATCAGGCAGGCGTCGACCGGTTCACGGAGCTCGGTGTCCGCCTCGACCTGGGCCGTGAAGTCCCCGAAGCGGGCGCTCCGGACCTGGATGCCGGTCGTCCGCAGGGTCTTGGCCGTCTCGTCGCCGGCCAGGCAGATGACGCGGTGGCCGGACCTGGCCAGGAGCCCGGCGAGCAGGCCGCCGATGCCGCCCGGGCCCAGTATCGCCACGGTGAGTCGGTCGTCCGCTGTCGTGTGTTGCGCCGTCATGCGATTCCTCTCGTCGGTCGGCCCCTTGGTGTGGTGGCCGCCTCGACGTGATCATGGCAGACGGACCCTCTCCGAGGGAGACTGTTGGACATGTGCCGCAGTATCAAGACGCTTCGTCCGCCCGTGTTGCCCGAAGAGGCGACAGAGGAAGAGATCCGGGCCGCCGCCCTGCAGTACGTGCGCAAGGTCTCCGGCTTCCGGGCCCCGGCCGCGCACAACCAGGAGGTCTTCGACCGCGCCGTCGACCTGATCGCGGAGGCCACGGCCGACCTGCTCGACGGCCTGGAGGTGCGAGGGGCCGCGGCGGCGCGCAAGGCCGGGTAGCGCACGGGACGGATACACGAGACGGATTACAAGGGACGGATACAAGGGACGGATACAAGGGCTGGGGCGTATGCCGCGCGACGCGCCGCCTGGTCACGCCGCTGTACGGGGTCGCGCCGCGGGGTCACGCCGCTGTACGCAGTCACGCCGCCGTACAGGGTCGCGCCGCGCGTCCGCACGGGCTGGGCACTCGGCGTGCCGCGATCATCACGGGCCTGCCCTGCGGCGGCCACATCCCAGGGCGGGAGCGCCCGCTACCCGCTACCCGCCACCGAGGCAGAGACGCCCACCCCCCGGGGCACTGAGCAGACGCCCACGCCCCCGGGGCACTGAGTAAACGTTCATGCTCACTCCTCGGCCTCTGAAGCAGACGTTCACGCCCACCCCTCGGCCTCTGAAGCGAACGCCCACGCCCACCCCCGCCCCCGAAGCGGAGCGCCTACGCCGGCTTCCGGCGCATCAGAAACGTCGCCCCCGCCCCCGCGGCGAACAGTGCCCCCACCGAGACCGCCGTAGCCAGCCATGTCGCGCCCAGCCACTGGGCGCCGAAGTAGCCGAGGGCCACGCTGTAGGTGGCCCAGGTCAGGCCGGCCAGGGCGGACCAGGGGAGGAAGTCGCGGGGGCTGCGGTGGGTGGCGCCGGCGCTGAGGGAGACGACCGAGCGGCCGGCGGGGGCGAAGCGGGCCAGGACGACCAGGGCGCCGCCACCTCGGGCGAGGGTTGTGCCGAGACGTTCCTGCGCTGATGTCAGGCGGCGGGAGCGGGCGATCGCGCGGTCCAGGCGGGCGCCGCCGCGCCAGGCGAGGCGGTAGGCGACCAGGTCGCCCAGGACGGAGGCCGTCGCGGCGCAGAGCGTCAGGGCCAGGAGGTCCGGGACCTCGCCGGGGACCTGACCGGTCGCGGCACCCGAGCCCGCGGCCGCCGCCGTCGCGGCCGTGATCACCAGGACGCCGCTGGGCAGGATGGGGACGAACACGTCCAGCAGGACCGACAGTGCTACCACCACATAGATCCATGGGGCCGCTGTCAGCGAACCCACGTCCTCGAGACCCTCGAGCACCGCAACTCCCCGTTTACCCCCGTGGCCATTCCGTGCCGTGCCGCTTCGTCGCGGGGGAGCGGCAGGTGCGGCCTATGACAGCCATACAGCGTACGCCTGGGGTGTGACAGGAGATTCATCGGGGGCTCGGGTGTTCGGCACGGCATCTTCACCCGGCTGCGGCCGGGCGGAGAGGACAACGGCGCCGGTACCCGCGTGAGCCACGCAGGTACCGGCGCCGTCGGGACAAGGGCGGAGCCGTCAGGCCGCCACCGGCGTCTTGTCGGCCGCCGTCCGGCTCTGTGCCTCGGAGCGCTTGGCGAACAGCCGGTCCAGGCCGAACGCGCCGGAGCCCGTGAAGATCAGCAGGAACATGGCCCAGCAGTACATGGCGGCGCCCTCGCCGCTGTTCTCGATGGGCCACAGCGCCTGCGGCTGGTGGACCTTGAAGTACGCGTACGCCATGGCGCCGGAGGAGATGAACGCCGCGGCGCGGGTGCCGAGGCCGAGCAGGACCAGGCTGCCGCCGACGAGTTCGATCACTGCGGCGAACCAGCCGGGCCAGGTGCCGGCCTCGACGGTCTCGCCTCCGAAGGTGCCGAAGAGCGAGTTGGCGCCGTGGCAGGCGAAGAGCAGGCCGACGACGATGCGGAACAGGCCGATGGCGTACGGCTGGGCGCTGTTAAGGCGTCCGGTCATGTGAGGGACTCCCTCGGTCTGAGGTTTACCGGTCCCTGTAAGGAACGGCGTGGGGACGGATACTGATCGGTAGCCCCCACGTTAGGTAGCCCTAATCAACACTTGCAAGTTCAACATTCGGACACATCTCAGCCCCGGAATCCCCATACGTCCCGGCAGTAACCGCACGTAGCGCCGCTCTCGCCACCGCATCCGCGTCCGAAAGGGTGACCGAATCCACACCCGGCCGCGCCCCCGCCGCCGTCACCCAGTGCACACCCTCGGTAGGCACACCGAACGCGAACCTCCGTGCGTGCGCCTGCCCTTGACGGTCGATCAGATGGTACGGCCGTTGTGTTACATCCACCCCTCCCGTTTCGTGACCGTCCACGAGGTGCGGGCGGCACTGCCCGGTCTTCAGCAGCCGGGCGAGCAGGTCGTCGGCGCTCCGGCGCAGGTCGGGTTCCGGCAGGCGCGCCTCGACGAGAGTCGTCGCCCGCACCGCCGAGCCCGGCACCTCCGGCGAGTGCGCCACCCAGGCCCCTTCCTCCTCCCGCACCTCCAGCCGCGGTCCGAGCACCTCCACCACCCCCGCCTCCACCAGGGCCACCAGCTCCTCCACGCGGCGCCTGGGCGGGCCGATGGACAGGAAGGCGTTGAGCGGGGTGTACCAGCGGTCCAGGTGGTCCCGGCGGGAGGTGCCGGTGAGGCCGCCGTGGTCGACGATCAGGCGGAGTTCGTTGCGCAGGTCGCGCAGCACGTCGAGGGCGGACTTCAGCGGGCCGTGCACATTGCCCCGGGCGGCCTGTGCGGCGTCCTCGCGCAGATACGCCAGCAGCCAGCCGCGCCACTGCCCGGGATCCGTGAACTCGCACCCCGTATACGGCCGGGAGATCCGGTCCCAGCTCCAGCGCTCGCGCTCCGGTACGCCGAACTCCGTGAGCAGGTCGGCCTCTCGGGGGTCACGGTGAGGGACGGCCAGGAAGCGTTCGGTGAACTCCTGAAACCCCGGCCGCCGCACCCCCGGTCCGGGAGGCACCGGCGATATCAGCCGTATCAGCGCCGTGTAGTACACCGTCTCCACCTCCTTCGCCACCAACGGCCATATCTCCGCCAGGAAGTCCGGCGCCTCGCCCGAGTCCGCGCGCTTGCGGAAACCGGCGATCACCTCGGGCGTCAGGACGAGCGGGAGGTGGCGGCCGTACGGCCCCTTCGCGTTGTCGCCGCGTGCCTGGTACGGGATGCCGCGCCGCGAGCCGGCGTACAGACGAGGCTCCTCGCCGGAGGGGACGTAGCGCAGGCCCTCGCCCTCCTCCCGGACGAAGCGGCCGCCGCGGCCCGTCGTCAACAGGGCCATGTGGTCGAAGAAGTTGAGGCCCAGGCCGCGCAACAGCACCGGCTCGCCGGGGGACACGCGGGACAGGTCGACGTCGGCCGGGTTCGCGGGGGCCACGTAGCGCAGACCATGGCGTTCGGCGTGCGACGTGAGGCGGCGCTGTGTCGCGTCGGCGGCCGTCGGCAGATGCCCCTGCGCCATCACCACGGCGGACAGTCCGGGCAGGACACGGCCGTCGTCGAGGGTGAGGACCTGACCGCCGTCGGGCGCCTCGTCGAGCCGTACCGCGCGGGCCGCGTACGTCTCGACCCGCACCGCGGCCGGCGCGTCCCGCACGACCTGCGCGAACACCCACTCCAGGTACCGGCCGTAGTGGGCGCGGGTCGGGTACTCGTCCGGGCCCAGCTCACCGGCCGCCCAGTCGTACAGGCTGGGGCCGGGCCGGATCGGGCCCGAGCAGTCCACGCTGTCGTCGGTGAACAGCGTGACCTGCGAGGCCACCGTGTTCATCAGCAGGTCGGGCGACTGCGCGGTCCGCCACACGCGTCCGGGGCCGGGCGGCGCCGGGTCGATGACATGGACCGTGAGGCGCGCCCCGGGCGGGAGGAGTTCGGGAGCGGAGGCGCAGAGCCGTTCCAGGACGCTGGTGCCGCGGGGGCCGGCGCCGACCAGGGCGAGGGAGACCGTGGAGGGCTCAGGAGTCGGTGTGGAGGTCGGTGCAGACAAAGGGGGGACTCCCGGGCGTGTGGGGCGCATTGGAGCGAACCGCCGGGTGGAAGCGGACGGTCCGGCTCATCATGCCGTCGGGAGTGGTGCGAACCGGGCCCTGGGGTCGGCGAGTGTGGGATGCATCACGCGCATCACCGGCCACGAGGGTCACAAGCGGTCGGAATGGGCGGATTACCGGGCGAGTTCGGACTCCATCACCGTCCGCAGCCGCGCCCCCGCCCTCCGGTCCTCCCGCGCCCGCTCCAGCCGCAGCCGCGCCGAACGCCCGCGCAGCGTCAGCGTCATGAGCTGGTTGCCGAACCACGGCCCGCCCGTCCTGCGCCAGTCGATCGGTGGCCGCGAACAGCCCCCGTGCCCCGCGAACCGCCGGCCGAGCGCCCGCGCCACCGCGCTCCAGCCGAAGCGGAAGCCGAGCCGGATCGCCAGCGGGACGGCGTTGTGGACGGGTGAGCAGGTCAGCTGGAAGACACGGGCGGCGGGCCCGCCCCCGTGCCGCCAGGTCGGTTCGGCCACATACGCGTGATGCACATCCCCCGACAGCACGCACACCGTCGCCGGCGCCTGCGCCCCCGACCCGGCCTCGGCGATCAGGTCCGCCAGCGCGTCGAAGGACGCCGGGAACGCCGCCCAGTGCTCCAGGTCGGCCCCCCGCCGCAGCTTCTCCCCGAACCGCGCCCAGCGCTCCCCGCGGTCACCTCGGCACAGGGTGGCGTTCCACGCCTCGACGTCGTGCACCAGGTGCGGCAGCAGCCAGGGCAGGGAGGTGCCGATGAGGAGGTGGTCGTACGAACCCCGGCCCTCCAGTGCCTGCTCGCGCAGCCAGCGCGCCTGACCAGGGTCGAGCATGGAGCGCGCGCCCTCCTCGAGGACCCGGGCCGCCCGCGTGTCCACCATCAGCAGCCGTACGCGGCCGAAGTCGCGCCGGTAGCTCCAGCGCACGGAGGACGGGTCGGTGTCCGCCCGACTCGCGAAGGCGCGCAACAGGTCGGTGCCGTCGGGGACTTCGCGTACGGCGGCGTAGAGCGGGTCGGCGGCCAGCTCGGCCGGCGACAGGTTCCCCAGGTGCTGGTGCACCCAGTACGACATCAGCCCGCTCAGCAGCCGCTCGCGCCACCAGGAGGTGGCCCGCATGTCGGCGAGCCAGGCGGCGGAGGTGTTCCAGTCGTCGATGACGTCGTGGTCGTCGAAGATCATGCAGCTGGGCACGGTCGACAGCAGCCAGCGCACCTCGGGGTCGAGCCAGGACTCGTAGTAGAGGTGGGTGTACTCCTCGTAGTCCGCGACCTCGTCACCCGGCGGGTCGCTCAGATCGCGCCTGCGGGCCAGCCAGCGCTTGGTCGCCTTGGAGGTCTCGTCGGCGTACACCTGGTCGCCCAGCAGTACCAGTACCTCCGGCCGTTCACCCGTCGGGTCGGCCGCCATCCGGGCGGCCAGTGTGTCCAGGGCGTCCGGGCCGACCGGGTCCTTCTCACCGGCCGGCGGTGCGGCCCAGCGGCAGGAGCCGAAGGCGAGGCGGACGGTGTCGGCCTCGGTGGCGTCCGCGGCGGGGGTGCGGATGACGGAGGGCGGGAAAGGAGAGTCGGGCAGCGGCCATACGCGCATGCCGTCGAGGAGGACCTCGTACGCCTCCGAGGACCCCGGAGTCAGGCCGGTCACCGGGATCAGGGCGTAGTGGTGGCCCGCGATCTGGAAAGTGCGGGACGTGCCCCCGGCGCCGGCCGTGCCGCGCACCTCGGCGGTGCAGGGACGGGTCGCCTCGACCCAGACGGTCGCGGACGAGCCGTCGGCGTACCTCAGCAGTGGTCCCAGGCGCAGTTCGGCCACGTGATCGCCCGCCCCTTTCCTAGGGTCGGTTCGCCTCCGGGGCGCTTTCAGCCGGTGTCCGGACGGCGATCGCGCGGAGGCCCGAAGGGCTGAGCACGATCGCCTTCCGACACCGGCGCGCCCCTTCGGCTCACCTCCGTCGTCGCCCCGTACGGTACGGAACGACGGAGGTGAGCGGGGAGGTTCCGCAGGTCACGTTTTGCCGAACTCCGCCGGCCGGACCCGGGTCAGCAGCTCGCGAGGTAGTTCGTGAGGGCGGACTTCTCCGCCGAGTCGACCGAGAGGTCGTAGTAGTACTTCACCTGGACCCAGGCGCGGACGTAGGTGCAGCGGTAGGCCGTGCGCGACGGCATCCAGGTGGCCGGGTCCTGGTCGCCCTTAGCCTGGTTGACGTTGTCGGTGACCGCGATCAGCTGCGGCCGGGTCAGGTCGTTGGCGAACGACTGGCGCCGGGAGGTGGTCCAGCTATCGGCGCCGGAGTCCCAGGCCTCGGCCAGCGGGACGAGGTGGTCGATGTCGAGGTCGGAGGCGGCGGTCCAGGTGGCGCCGTCGTAGACGGAGTACCAGCTGCCGCTGGTGGCGGCGCAGGCGGAGTCCTGGACGACGTTCGTGCCGTCGCGCTTGAGGACGACCTCGCGGGTGTTGCAGGTGCCGGACTGGGTGATCCAGTGCGGGAAGAGGTCGCGGTCGTAGCCGGTGCGGTCCTCGGCGGCCACGGTGAGCGAGGCGAGGTAGGTGCGGGCGGTGGTGGCGCTGACGGGCGTGGGGAGCGCGGCGGAGGCGGTCGGGCCGTTGAAAAGTCCGACGGAGGCTATGAGGCCGGTCAGCGCCGCGAGTATGCTGACGCGTTGACGCGCGTAGAACTTCGACATTGCGAACTCCCTTGGGAGGTGGGGGCGTTGGCGTGCGGGCGTTGGAATGCTCGCGGCGCCGCATTGCGGGGAGGTGTGCGTCCGGTAAGAAGTTAGTGACGCGTTCATGACACGACAAGGTTGAGGGCGGGACTTTCTCCCTGTGAGTTCGTCGACGACGTCACGTACGATGGGCGGCGCAGAAGGGGAGTAGCTCTTCGCCGGACCGTCGACATACTGCTCAGCTCGTCTGAGCCGGCGCCCGGAGGCGGACCTCGTTCACGGGGTCGGCCAGCGAGACCTTCGGCAAGCAGTGCACGCCCGTGTCGCATGGCACGGGTGCCTACGTGTGCTGCCGTGCCGAGGTGTCGCAGCGCAGTGCATCGCTCTCGGTGGGGCAGCCCCGACCGATTGAGGAACCTTGATCAGCTTCACCGTGACGGCGGTCGTCTTCGGCGTCGTCTTCCTCGCCGAACTGCCCGACAAGACAGCGCTCGCCGGGCTCGTCCTCGGTACGCGCTATCGCGCCTCCTACGTCTTCGCCGGCGTCGCCGCCGCGTTCGCGGTCCATGTCGCGCTCGCCGTGGCGGCCGGCAGTGTGCTGACGCTGCTGCCGCAGCAGATCGTGCACGCGGTGACGGGTGTGCTCTTCCTGGGTGGCGCCGCGGTGCTGCTCATGAAGCAGGACGAGGACGAGGAGGAGATCCGCAAGCCCGAGAACCAGTCCTTCTGGAAGGTGTCCGGGGCCGGGTTCATGCTCATCCTGGTCGCCGAGTTCGGGGATCTCACGCAGATCATGACCGCGAACCTCGCGGCGCGTTACGACGACCCGCTGTCGGTCGGGCTCGGTGCGGTGCTGGCGCTGTGGGCCGTGGCGGGGCTCGGGATCGTCGGCGGGAAGGCGCTGATGCGGCGGGTGCCGTTGCGGCTGATCACCAAGGTGGCGGCGCTGCTGATGCTCGGGCTGGGTGTGTGGAGTCTTTGGGAGGCGGTTGCCGGGTGAGGCCGGGGGCCGGGTGGTCCCGGTGAGGCGGGGGGCGGTGCGTGAGCCGGGTGAGGCGGGTGCGAGCTGAACTGTCGGTGAACGGTTTCTGGAGGCGGTGGCGCGATCGGGATCGGTTTTGTACCGTGGGGGAACAAAGTGGCTCCCGCCCGTTTTCCCTGACCGGCGGGCGGGACCACCTTGTCCTTCCCGGGGGCCACCCCTGTACCCCCGTGCCCCTCGCCCTGGAGCTGTCGATGCCGGCCACCCCTGTGTCCTCCGTGCCCGCCGCGCCCACCGTCCTCACCGCCCGTGCCCTTCTGCTCGACATGGACGGCACCCTCGTCAACTCGGACGCCGTCGTGGAACGGATCTGGCGGCGCTGGGCCGAGCGGCACGGGCTGGACGGCGACGAGGTGATGAAGGTCGTGCACGGGCGGCAGGGGTACGCCTCCATGGCCCTGCTGCTGCCCGACCGGCCGATGGAGCAGAACCACGCGGACAACGCGCGCATGCTTGCCGAGGAGACGGCGGACGTGGAGGGCGTGGTGCCGATTCCGGGCGCGCCGGAGTTCCTGGCCTCGCTGGAGGGGCTCCCGCACGCGCTCGTGACGTCGGCCGACGTCCCGCTGTCCACGGCGCGGATGGCTGCCGCCGGGCTGGAGCTGCCGGACGTGCGCGTGACCGCGGAGTCGGTGGGCGCGAGCAAGCCGGACCCGGAGGGCTTTCTGAAGGGGGCGGCCGAGCTGGGGGTCGCGCCGGAGGACTGTGTGGTCTTCGAGGACTCCGGGGCCGGGATTCAGGCGGGGCGCTCCGCGGGGATGCGGGTGGTGGGCGTCGGTCCGAGGGCGGGCCTCCACGGGCCGGACGTGGTGGTGGCGGACTTGCGGCAGGTGCGGGTCGAGGCTGTGGCGGGTGCGGGGATTCGGGTGGTTGTCGCCTGAGAGCTCGGGGGTGCGGGTTCGTGGGCGGCCGCGGGTGGTACGTAGCTGGTCGCGCAGTTCCCCGCGCCCCTGGAGGACGCCGCAGCCGCCCACGCACCGGCATGTTCCGAGCTCCCGGGCGAATGCGTCACGGATCCGTCGTCTCCGACTCCAGCCGCTCCCGCGTGGCCAAGTCGTACACCCCGTACTCCTCCGGCTGCACCCCCCGCGCCCACTGGTACCTGCTCACCGCGTCCTCGACGCCCTCGTTGTAGCTGCCCCTGGCCTCCCGCGTGTAGAGGCCGAGTTGGGTCAGGCGTAGTTCGAGTTCGGTGACCTCGGAGCCCCTGTCGCCGCGGCGCAGGGTCGGGGGCTCGGGGTCTCGGGCCGCGGCGGACTCCTCCTGGGAGTCGGCGGCCTCCGTGGCCGAGGGGGCGGTGGTCGTCGGTTCCGTCGAGGGCGTCGGGGTCGGGGACGCGCCGGATCGTGACGGGGACGGTGAGGGGGGCACGCTCTCCGTGGGGGACGGGGGTGCGGGCGGCGGTGCCGGCCGCGTCGACCTCTCCGCGGGGGAGGGCGGCTCCGACGCCTCGCTCGTCGACGGCGCGGGGACGCTTGCCCGTACGTCGTCCGGCAGTGCCGTGTCCCGTGACGGCTTCTCGTACGCGAACAGGCCGCTCGCCAGGCCCGCCGCCGCGATCACGGCCACGAGCGCGCCGCCCGTGCCGAGCAGGACGGTGCGCGCACGGCGGTGGCGGGTCGCAGCCGCTCTGTCCGGGGCGTCCGCTCCGGTGCCGTCCTCGGCCGCGGCCGGCTCGAACAGGCGCAGGTCCCGTGTGCCCGGTGGGGAGGGCGGCATCGGTGTCGGGGCGGCCGGCGGTATCGGCCGCAGCGGCATCGTTTCGTCATGGGGGCCGGGAGCGGGGGCGGGGGTGGCGTTGTCGTCGGCGGCCTCCAAGTCCACGTATGGCCGTATCCGTAGCGGATCGAAGTCCTCGGCCGCGGCCGCTTCCGCCGTACGGGCGTCTCGGGCGGCCTCGGAGGCGCGTTGGCCGCAGTCGCACGACGGGGTGTTGTCGGCGTCTCTCGGCGTACCGCACTCCGGGCAGGGGTGACCGGTCCGGCCTATCGGTCCCTCCCGGTCTTCCGGACCCTTCGCGCCTGTCCGCTCTGTCACGCCTTCGTCCCTCCCCCTCGCGAACTCCCCAGATTATGCAGACGTCCCTCACGTCATCTCCGTAGCCCCCGGAAGGGCTGATTCCAAAGGGACTCGACAGGCCATAACCGGCCATAGCGATCACGATGGGGGGTGTAACGAGACCCTCGGGAGGTCTTCATGGCCGGGGACGCGCACGGTGCGACGGGAAATGTGCGTGACGCGCAGCCCCCGAGGCGAGGAGCGGAGGCGCACGAGAGCGTGCCCGGCAACGTCCTCGTCTCCATCGGCGCGCTGCTTCTCGGCATGCTGCTCGCCGCGCTCGACCAGACCATCGTCTCCACCGCGCTGCCGACCATCGTCAGCGACCTCGGCGGTCTGGAGCATCTGTCCTGGGTCGTGACCGCCTATCTGCTGGCGTCCACCGCCGCGACCCCGCTGTGGGGCAAACTCGGTGACCTGTACGGGCGCAAGCGGCTCTTCCAGATCGCGATCGTGATCTTCCTCGTCGGGTCCGCGCTGTGCGGCATGTCGCAGAACATGGCTCAGCTCATCGCCTTCCGGGCCGTTCAGGGGCTGGGCGGTGGCGGGCTGATGGTGCTGTCCATGGCGATCGTCGGCGACATCGTCTCGCCGCGGGAGCGGGGGCGGTACCAGGGGCTGTTCGGTGCGGTGTTCGGGGCGACGAGTGTGCTCGGGCCGTTGCTCGGCGGGGTGTTCACGGAGCATCTGAGCTGGCGGTGGGTGTTCTACGTCAATCTGCCGGTCGGGGTGGTCGCCCTGGTGGTCATCGCGGGTGCTCTGCGTATTCCGCGGAAGTCGACGCGGCATGTCATCGACTATCTCGGGACGTTCCTGATCGCCTCCGTCGCCACCTGTCTGGTGCTGGTCGCGTCCCTCGGAGGGACCACGTGGGGGTGGGGGTCGGCGCAGATCGTCGGGCTCGCGGTGCTGGGTGTGGTGCTTGCCTTTGCGTTCGTCGGTGTGGAGCGGCGGGCTGCCGAGCCTGTGCTGCCGCTGAAGCTGTTCCGGGTGCGGACCTTCTCGCTGTCCGCCGTCATCAGCTTCATCGTCGGGTTCGCCATGTTCGGCGCGATGACCTATCTGCCGACGTTTCTCCAGGTCGTACAGGGCGTCAGTCCGACCATGTCCGGGGTGCACATGCTGCCGATGGTCGCCGGCATGCTGCTGGCGTCGACCGGGTCCGGGCAGATCGTCAGCCGTACCGGGCGGTGGAAGGTCTTTCCGGTGGCGGGGACCGGGGTCACCACGCTGGGGCTGCTGTTGCTTCATCAGCTCGAGGTGGACAGTTCGACCTGGGAGATGAGCCTCTACTTCTTCGTGTTCGGGCTGGGGCTCGGGCTGGTCATGCAGGTGCTGGTACTGATCGTGCAGAACGCCGTCTCGTACGAGGACCTCGGTGTAGCCACCTCCGGGGCGACCTTCTTCCGGTCCATCGGGGCCTCGTTCGGGGTCGCCATCTTCGGCACGATCTTCGCCAACCGGCTCGACGACAAGCTCGTGGAGGCGTTCCGGGGGATGCGGCTTCCGGCCGGTGTCTCGTTGGAGGGGCTGGAGGCCGACCCTCGGGACATCGCGCGGTTGCCCGGGGCGATGCGGCCGGCCGCGCTGGACGCTTACGCGTCCTCGATCACCGATGTCTTCTTGTACGCCGCGCCTGTCGCACTGGTCGGGTTCGTGCTGGCCTGGTTTCTGCGGGAGGACAAGTTGCGGGGGTCTGTGACCGCGCCCGATGTCACCGAGACCCTGGCGAGCAATCCCGTCGAGCGGTCGTCGTACGACGAGGTGTGCCGGGCGTTGTCGGTGCTCGGGACGCGGGAGGGGCGGCGGGAGGTGTATCGGGAGATCACCGAGCGGGCCGGGTACGACCTGTTGCCGGCGGCCAGTTGGCTGTTGCTGAGGATCAAGAAGTACGGGTGGGTGGAGCCGGCGGTGCTGGCTGAGCGTAGCTCTGTGCCGCTGACGGTCATCCTTGATGCCGCTCGGCAGGTCGAGGAGCGGCGGTTGGCTGCGCGGGAGGGGCTCGATCTGGTGCTGACCGGTCGGGGGCGGGAGGTTGCCGAGCGGTTGGCCCGGGTTCGGGAGGCGGCGTTGGCCGAGTTGTTGGGGGATTGGTGGGGGCCGGATCGGCCTACTGATTTGGTGCAGTTGGTCAAGGAGTTGAATGAGGAGTTGTGTGGGTCGGATCGTGAGCAGCCGGGTACCTCCGGCGGTTGAGCAGGGGTGCCTGCGGCGGCCCGTTTCGGTGAGTGGGGGCTGGTCGCGCCCACGCGGCGGTAGCCGCGCATTCAACACAGCCTCGCGCCCCTGGGGCGCCTGCGGCGGCCCCTTGCCGTCGTCAGATCAGGGGCTTGGTGAACCAGTGGTCGGCGTAGGGGTCGTTGTTGTGCGGGGGTGTCTCCTCGTAGCCGAGTTTTGTGTAGAGGGCGCGGGCCTCTGTCAGGTCGTGGCGGGTGTCGAGGATCATGCGGGTGGCGCCCAGGGCTCTGGCTGTGTCCTCCGCGGCCTGGATGAGGAGGGGGGCGCCGCCCTTGCCGCGCATCGGCGGTCGGATGAACACCCGGGTCAGTTCGGCGGTTTGCGGCTCCAGGAGTCTTACGCCTGCTGAGCCCGCCGGGGCGGTGTTGTGGCGGGCTATCAGCAACTGGCCCTTTGGGGGGTGGAGTTCGTCCCAGGTGCGGGCGGCGATCTCGCGTTCCAGTTCGTCCGGGGCTGTGCGGCGGCCCTCGTGCAGGAGGTAGTAGCGGTCGCTGACCTCTGTGTAGTACGCCCGCCAGAGCGCGATGGCAGTGGGGGAGTCGGGGGGTTCCGGGGTGACGGTCCAGGTCATGGGGTCATTCTGGGGACGGGGGGCGGGTGGCGCGCAATCGGATATGTGTGGCCTCCGCGCCGTCCAGTACCTGTGTTTTCCGCCATTCGACGGGCTGGTCGCCGATGTTGTCGAAGAGGCGGCGTCCGCCCTCGCCGGTCAGGACGGGTACGACGTGGAGGAGCAGTTCGTCCAGCCATCCGGCGCGGATGAACTGCTGGACCAGGTCTGCTCCGCCGGCGAGGGAGACGTCCTTGTCTCCCGCCGCTTCGCGCGCCAGGGCCAAGGCGTGTTCGGGGCCCTCGGTGATGAAGTGGAAGACCGTGCCGCCCTCCTTGGCCAGGGACTCGCGGGGGGTGTGGGTCACGACGTAGACCGGCGCGTGGAACGGTGGGTTGTCGCCCCAGGGGATCTCGCCGGTGATGTACATGGTGTGGCCCATGACGACCGCGCCGAGGCGTTTGATCCAGGCGGCGACCAGGTCGTCCTCGGGGCCGCCCGTGCCGCCCTTGATGCCCAGCTCCCTGCGCCAGCTCCGGAGGCCGTACACCCACTTGTGCAGACGTTCGCCGCCGATGCCCAGGGGGTGTTCCCGGCCTGGGTCGGGGCCTGCGATGTAGCCGTCGAGTGACATCGTGAGTTGGGCGATGACTTCACTGCCCATGGCTCTTCTCCTTCGGGGTGGGTGGGTTGAATCGGTGTCTTCACCCTTACGTCGATCGAGGGCGGGCTGGATCGACACGCCGGGGGTGGTTGATTCGGCGACCGTTTGAGGAGCCTTTTGGGGGCAACCCGGCACGCATGTCCACAGGTGTGATCATTCTGATCGTGATAGTGGCGGTCGTCGTCGTGATCGGCGCGGCCGTCCTGGCTCTGCGTGCTCGGGGTACGCAGAGCGGTCGAGGCCTGAAGCAGCGCTTCGGGCCCGAATACGAGCGGGCCGTGGCCCGGCACGACGGGGACGCCAAGGCCGCCGAGCGTGAGCTCGCCCAGCGGGTGGAGCGGCACGGCGGGCTGCGGGAGCGGCCGCTGGAGCCGGAGGAGGCCGAGCGGTTCGAGGCTCGCTGGACCGCGGCCCAGGAGCACTTCGTCGACTCGCCGAAGCAGGCTGTCGACGAGGCGGACCGGCTGCTCGCCGACCTGGCGCAGGCACGGGGTTTCCCGGACGGCGCGCAGTACGAGGAGCAGCTCTCCGCCCTGTCCGTGCACCACGCCCGCCATGTGCACGGCTACCGGCACGTGCACCGGTTCGCCCACGCGCGCGTCGGTGACGGACGGGAAGGCGGCGGACCGGGGACGGAGGAGATGCGCGAGGCCATGATCGAGGCCCGTGCCCTGTTCGAGGAGCTGACCGGGCCGGTCGAGCGTCGCCGTGGGGGCTCGCGCGAGTCCCGGGAACACCATGGGGCCCATGAGTCCCGCAGGGGCGGCGACGGTCATCGTGGCCATCTGCCGTGGGCCTTCACCGGACGTCACGCGAAGGGGAGTTGAGTGGCATGACGGACGCGACGACCACCGGCATGGGTGTCGGCAAGGGGATGGGCAAGGAGACAGGAGCGGAGACCGCGACGGGGACCGGGGCGGGAGCAGGAGCGGTTCGTGGTTCGGCGAAGGGCGTGGGTGACGTCGCCTCGCTGCTGCCGCACGATGAGTCCGACAAGTTCGAGCTCAAGCTCCAGCACGCCGTCGCCGGGTTCGTCGACGGTCCCCGGGCCGCCGTCGAGGAGGCCGATCACCTGGTCGAGGACATCGTGGGGCGGATCACCGACGCCATGGCGCAGAGGCGTCGCACGCTGCGTACGTCCTGGCAGGCGGCCGACGAGCAGGCCGACACCGAGCAGCTCCGGCTCGCGCTGCGCGACTACCGGGAGCTGGCGGAACGGCTGCTACACCTCTGACACTCCTGGCGCGTGTGACCCGTCCGCCGTCCGGCGCCTCTCCTGCCACTCCCGTACGACCTGTTCCACGTCGTATGGCCTGCGGCCCAGGGGAGGGCCGGGCGGCGGCTTCAGCAGCATGTCGCGGATCTTGGCGTTGACGTCCGTGATGATCTTCCGGACCGTGCGCTCGGACCTGGCCGCGTACGCCGCCGTCAGCGCGTCCTCCGCCTCCTTGCGCAGAGCCAGCGCCGGGGGCAGGACCGACAGGCCCTCACGGGCCATCTTGCGTTTGACCCACCACAGTTCGTCGTACGGAGCTTCCAGGTCGTTCGGCAGTGGCTTCCCGGCTCCGGGCAGGGTGTCGAAGTCGCCGCGCCTCTGCGCGTCGTGAATCTGCTTGTCGACCCAGGACTCGAACGGGACACCGGGGGGCTTTCGCTCGGTCATGAGTTCATTGTGCCGGACGCGGCGGTGCCGGGCGATTTATCATGCGGCGTCGGTGGCCAAAACGGCTGCCGTACAAGGACGTTTCAGGAGGAGCGCACGTGCTCGAACTCACCATGGCCGCCGTGTCCGCGGCGGACGAGGGTGCCACGGCCGGCATGCTCATGGCCGACGCGCCCAGCGAGCCGGGTGCCGTGCTGCGGGTGGGCCGGGACAAGTCGGTGTGCCGGCTCTCGACGCCGGACGACTGGCTGTTCGTGTCGCGGGTCCACCTGGAGTTCCTGTGCGGGCCCGACGGCACCTGGCAGGTGAGCTGGCTGCGCGGCTCGCAGCCCGACCCGTCCTCCGAGGTGCGGCTGACGGTGGGGGACTTCGCCCAGCCGATCGGCTACGGCGGGACCGTGCCGTTGCCGAGGGGCGGCAGCGGCGAGATCGTCATCCATGACCGCACCGCGCCGCGCAGCGTCAACGTCGGCTTCTACCACGAGGCTTGAGCGTGCCGGGGTGCGTGGCTCACGCCAGGACGCGGGCCAGCGCGAAGCCGTCGTAGCCCTTGGTGCCCACCGTCTGGATCGCCGTGCCGCTGAGCCTCGGGTGGCTGCCGATCAGTTCGATCGCGGTGCGGGTGCCCCGGACGTCCGGCGCCGTGCTGTCGGCGTCGGCGACCCGGCCGCCGCGCACCACGTTGTCGACGACGATCAGACTGCCCGTGCTCGTGAGCCTGAGGGCCCACTCCACGTAGTGGGGGTTGTTGGCCTTGTCGGCGTCGATGAAGACCAGGTCGAAGGGGGCCGGGTTCTCGTCGGCCAGCTTGGGCAGCGACTCCAGGGCCGGGCCGACCCGCACCTCGACGACCTTGTCCAGGCCCGCGCGCGCGATGTTGCGGGTGGCGACCTCGGCGTGCTTGGGGCTGTACTCCAGCGAGATCAGGCGGCCGTCGGCGGGCAGGGCGCGGGCCAGCCAGATGGTGCTGTAGCCGCCGAGCGTGCCGATCTCCAGGATGTTGCGGGCGCCCTGGATCTGGGCGAGGAGATGGAGGAACTTGCCCTGGGGTGCGGTGACACTCACGGGCGGGAGCTCGGCGGCGTCGCTGTCACGCAGGGCCGCCTGGAGAGTGTCGTCCTCGATGGAGAGGTGGGCGGAGAAGTAGTCGTCGACGTCGTCCCAGAGCTGCGACTCGCTCATCGCCTTGCCTTTCGGTAGCTAGTTAGAAGAGCTAACTAGATGTTCTAACGAATATAGTCGCGCGCCCGTTCCCCGTCGGGGATTTCCGTATCCCCGTCGAGGTCTCCAGGATCCTGGATTCAGCCGATCGGCGCAGGCGGCTGAGGTGGGGGAGGGGGCGAGGCCGGCCGTCGGGACCGGCGTACGGCCAGCGCGGCCGTCGTGGTCACGGCCAGGGCGAGTCCGCCGGTCACCGTCAGCAGCCAGGCGGGGAGGCCGGCCACCGTGCGCAGCCGGTCCTCGTGGATCACCTGCTGGAAGGTGCCGTCGGTCCTCGCGCGGCGCAGTACGTGGTCGCCGGTGATCCGCTCGGGGCGCGGGAACTCCTGGCCGATCGCGGTGAGGAACGGGGTGCCGGACGCCAGCTCGGCCAGCGGGCCGGTCCTGGCCTTCACCCGGTCGGCGTAGGTGACGCGGGGGCGTTCGCCGCCGATCCGGGAGCTCGGTTCCATGCGGTGCGCGGCGAGGACGTACAGGCCGAGCGACTGCGGGGTCTCGGCGAGGCGGGACAGGCGCATCGGGTAGACCGGCTCGTCGGCCCGGAAGGTGAGGTGCAGCGGGTCCAGGGTGCCGGTCAGGGGCTCGCCGGTGGTGTCGGGGGCCAGCTTCACGGCGACGTACTCCCAGCGCTTCTGGACGTACGGCCGCAGGGCGCCGTCCAGGCGGGGCGGCAGGGTGAAGCCGTTGCTGTCCAGCCAGTTGCCGAGGGCGTCGGGGTCGGTGGCGGTCAGCCGGGCCACGTCGAAGGGGCCGAGCCGCTGCCGGCCGACCACGTCCACGGGAGGTCCGGGGCCGAAGCGGGGCGGGCGCGGGCCGCGGGGGGCGCCGTCGCCGGTCACCAGGGGCCAGTCGCCGCCCTGGGGCCAGAAGTGGGAGCGCTCGCGCTGCACGGGGGCGGTGATGTCGTGCAGTTCGTCGAAGAGGTCCGGGTCGCCGAGCCGGACCGTCGCCCGCCCGGGCACCGGCATGATCCACGCGACCCGCTCGGCGTCCCCGGCCACGGTCAGCCGCATCACGACCTGCTCCCGCACCCCGTCCCACCGCACGACGGACTCCTCCCGCCCGACCGTCACCCGCCCCGCGTCACCGGGCACCATCGCCCCGCAGCCACACGCCCACGCGGGGGCCGCGAGCTGGCCGAGCTGCAGGGCGAGCAGGGCGAGGAGGACGGCGAGGACGCGGGGGCGGGTCGGCGCGGCGGCTCCCCGGGTCCGGGCTCCCGCCCTCCCCGCCGCCGGCACCCGCGCCAGGACCCCTCGTCGCCGTAAACCCGCCATCGCGCGCAGCCCCCTCCATCCCCGCAAGCCCCGCACCGGGCTGACACCAGGGCATCAGACGGTACGGCGGACGGCGCGGTTCCGTTGCGGCGACCCCACCGGAGGCGAGCGGATCGCCCCGCGACTATCGTCATCCGGACAAAAGGAGAGCGGACGACAGGTGAAGTAAGGGTTGCCTGCGTCTCTCCCGGGGGTGTGCGAGCCGCATAGGGTTCGTAGAGATTCCTTACGCGTGGGACGTGAAACGACCGGGGCGGGAGGCCGACGGGGCGTGGCGAATGCGGAGCACGGTAGGCGATCGGCGGAGGCGCTGGGAGGAGCTACGGCCGTCGGGGTGATCCAGGCACGCGTGCGGGTGGCGCGGCTCGGGCTCTGGCTGATCGCCGCGATTCTCGCCGTACGGCAGGTGGCCGTCGTCCTCGGTACGCCGCGCGGGGAGCGGCTGACGGACCTGGAGACCTGGGTCGGGCCGGAAGGCGTCCTGCATGTGAAGGGCTCGCTGTACGAGTCGACGCAGTTCACCGGTACGCCGTTCGGCGGACTCGTCCTGAAACCTCTCACCCGCGCCGCCGAGCAGGCCCTCGGCTGGGGCTGGACCTTCGGCACGCTGCTGCTCGTCGCCGCCCTCGGACTGGTCGCCGCCCGCGCCCTGCCGCAGCCCGTGAGCCGGCGGACCTCGCTGCTCGCCGCGCCCGTCGCGGTCAGCCTGCTGATGCTGTCGCTGCCGGTGCGCAACACCCTCCACCTCGGCCAGACCAGCATCATGCCGGTCCTCTTCGTCCTCCTCGGCTGCTTCGCCGTACGGGGCGAACGGGCGAGCGGCGTGTTCATCGGCCTCGCGGCCGCGCTCCAGCCGACCCTGCTGCTGTTCACCCCGCTGCTGTGGTTCACCGGCCGGCGCCGGGCCGCACTCGCCACGGGCGCCACGTTCGCCGCGAGCACGGTGCTCGCCTGGGCGGCGATGCCGCGCGACTCGTACACCTACTGGGTGCACCACATGGCCGGGGTCGGCCTCGGCGGACGCGCCGACGACCTCGGCAACCAGTCCCTGCACGGCGCCCTGCTCCGGCTGGGGCTGACCGGCCCCCTGGAGATCGCCCTCTTCCTGCTCCTCGGTGCCGGCGTCGCCGTCCTCGCGCTGCGCCGCGCCGTGCGCTACGCCCACGACGGCCAGCTCCTCCTCGCCGTCGCGATCACCGGCTGCGCCGCGATCGTCGTGTCCCCCACCGCCTGGCAGCACCAGCTGCTGTGGGTGCTGCTCGCGGTCGTCGGCCAGGTCGGCAGACGGGCGGGCGACCGGTATGTGTGGCCGGTCGCCGTCATCCTGGTGATGACGCTGCCCGCGAGGATGATGGTGCCGGACAAGGTGATCTTCCATCCCCTGCGCGCCGACCTGGTCCTCCTCGCCGCGCTCGCCACGGCCGCCGTCGTCCCGTTCCTGTCGCGCACGTCGCCGTACTGGCAGACGCCGATCCCGACCCGGTACGCCGACCCGGTCCCGTCCCGCTTCCGGCACGTCCCGCTGGTGCCGTTCCTGCGCCGGGTGCTCAGCCGCCCGAACCTGCTCTTCGAGCTGCTGCTGATCCGGGTCACCTACTACGTGTACGCCCAGATCCGCCTCGCCGCGGCCGGCGATTCCAACTCGGCCGGGCGGGTCACCGCCGAGGAGCACGGCTGGGAGATCCTCTCCATCGAACGCGCCCTGCACATCGACATCGAGCACCGGGCCAACCACGCCGTCGTGCAGGTCGACTGGCTCCGCACCTTCTTCGACTTCTACTACGAGTCGTTCCACTTCGGCGTCCCGCTCACCATCCTCGCCGTCCTCTACTGGCGCCGCCCCGTCGACTACCGCTGGGCCCGCACCGCGATCGGCTTCGCGACGGTGTTCGCCCTGATCGGATTCTGGCTCTACCCGCTCGCCCCGCCCCGCCTGATGCCCGGCCTCGGCTTCATCGACACGGTCCACGGCCCCCAGGACTTCACCCAGCCCGACTATGGCACCCTCACCGAACTCACCAACCAGTACGCGGCGATGCCGTCCCTGCACTTCGGCTGGTCGCTGTGGTGCGGTGTGGTCATCCTCGTCCTGGCCCCCAGGTGGTGGATGAAGGCCCTCGGCCTGCTGCACCCCCTCTTCACGGTCACCGCGATCGTCGTCACCGGCAACCACTGGGTCCTGGACGCGGTCGGTGGTGCGGCGGTGGTGGGTGCCGGCTTCGGAGTGACGTACCTGATCCAGGGGCCGCGCGCCCGGACGGTGGCGGCGCAGGCGGAGAAGGGGGAGAAAGCGGAGCAGGACGGGCGCGGGCGCGCGGTCAGCAGCGACTCTCAGGCACCGCTGAAGGACCGTACTCCGAGCTGAGCCGGTAGTCGCCGGGGGCGGAGACCGTGAGGCGGGTGAACTCGCCCTGAGCGGCGAGGCATCCGCCGCCGTCCACGCGCAGCCACGGGGAGTAGGCGACGCGTACGGTCGTGGTGCCCGCCCGTGGCACGCGTACGACGATGTCGGCGCTGGACGTCGACACGACGCTCGCGGGGTCGGACACCAGCGGCACCGCGTCCCGCACCCGGTACACCCGCCAGTGCGCGTCCTGCCACACGGGCTCCAGCCACTCGGGCCGTTCCTCGCGGATGAGCCGGGCCTCGACCTTGGCGTATCCGTCGGGCCTGCCGAGCGGGAGGACGACATAGCCGACGGCCCAGCGGTCCAGCCACGCCCGGTAGGTGGCGGCCGAGAAGGAGCCGTCGTAGAAGAGGCGGGCCCGCTCCATGTCGAGCTGTCGGTTCCAGCCGCGGGCCATGTTGACGTGCGGGGCCAGTCCGCTGGCCTCGCGGTGGTTGCGGGCCGGGACGACCTCGACGCGGGTGCGGTCGGCGCCGAGGCGGTCGAGGGCGCGGACCACTCCGTGGGTCTCGGTGGCCCAGGCGGGCACCCTCGTGGAGACATAGAGGTCGTCGCCGGTCTTTTTGCCGACCCAGGCGACGGAGAAGACGAGCGCGGTGATCAGCAGTCTTCGGCGGACCTTCGCGAGCCGGGGCTGGGCGACCAGAACGGCCAGGAGGGCCGCGGGCGCGAAGAGTTCGGCGAAGCGCTCGACGTTCGTGCCGATGGGGGAGGGGATGAGATACGTCAGGACGGCCCCGGCCGCGTACACCGCGCCGCTCCAGCGGGCGACCCGCCACGAGCGCGGGGCGAGGAAGGTGACGGCCAGGCCCAGGAAGAACGGCGGCCATATGCGGTCGGCGAACATCAACTGCTCGCCCTTGAAGGGGAAGAGGAGGGTGGTCGCGCCGACGGTGAGCGCGGGCGGGAGGAGCAGGGTGAGGGCGCGGCGGTAGTCCCGGGTGAGGAGGAACGCGGCGCCCACGACCACCAGGAACAGCCCGGCCACCGGGCTCGCCATGGTCGCGAGGGCGGCATGGGCGGCCGCGAGGACGACCCGCCGCTCACGGGACAGCAGCAGACAGGCGGCGAGCCCGAAGGCCACGCCGAGTGCGAAGGTGGTGCGGCCGGAGGCCACGTTGCACCACAGGGCGAAGGACGCCAGCAGGGCCGGGCCGAGGGGTCTTCGCAGCCCCTCGACACGCGTGATCAGCACGGCCGCGAGCCAGGTCGCCGCGACCCCGGCCAGCACGGTGACCGTGCGCACACCCAGCGCGGCCATCAAGTACGGGGATATCAGGCTGTAGTTGGCAGTGTGCGTGCCGCCGTACCAGAAGAGGTTGTACGCCGAACCACCGTGCCGCGTCGCGAAGCCGGCCCACGCGTCCTGCGCGGCCAGGTCGCCGCCGCCGGTGGCGAGGAACAGGGCCCAGACCGCGTAGAGAGGGAGGAACGGGAGAGTGGCGAGGAGCGGGATGCGGTGGCGGGCCCAGACCGTGTGCAGGAGCCGCTTGTGGGCAGGGGGCGCCGGCTCGGGGGCGCTCGTGCGGGGGCGGGTGCTGGTGAGTTCGGCTGGGGCCACGTGAGCGTAGACGTGGAACCGGGTGGGAGCGTTTACCGCCGAACGAAGGTGGATCAAGTACGAAGGCCCCCTCCGCTTCGGCCGCACTCGAACCACACGGTTTTGCCGCCGTCGTGGCGAAGGTCCACACCCCACTTGTCGGCCACCGCGTCCAGCAGCATGAGCCCTCGGCCGCCCTCGTCGTCCAGCTTCAACTGGAGGTGAAACAGGGGGAGTCGACTGAAACCGTCCGTCACCTCGACTCGCACCCCGCGCGTCTGCCGCAGGATCAGCACCTCACAGCGCCGGTCCGGAACATGCCGTACGACATTGGCGACCAGCTCGGTCACGCCCAGCTCCACGGCGTCGGTCAGCTCGCGCATGCCCCACTCGTCGAGCAGCGAGCGCGCGATGGTGCGGATGTGCCGGGCCGAGTGTTCGCCGACCGTGAGGCGCAGGCGGTACTGGTGGCGGAAGGGGGCCAGGTAGGTGGGGGGAATGTATCCGTTCACGGTACGAGCGTGACCTCGCACAACTACTTTGGGCTACGGATCGAATACAACGGGTCCCGAAGTGGGCCGAGTTGCGTGAGAGGGGTTCCGCGTGACCCACATCAACACCCTTGACCCGGGCGCCTCGCCCCTCGACTACTACGGCTTCGAGCTACGCCGTTACCGCGAGGCCGCGGGCCTGACGCAGAAGCAACTCGGGGACATCGTCTACTGCACCGGCTCCCTGGTCGGCCAGATCGAGACGGCCCGGAAACTGCCGACGTTGCCCTTCAGTGAGCGGGTGGATGTCGCGCTGGGGACGGGCGGGGCGCTGTCGCGGCTGCATGAGCTGGTGATGCGTAGTCAACTTCCGGCCTGGTTCCAACAGGTGGCGGAGTTGGAGGTGCGGGCGGTTGAGATCGGTACGTTCCAGACGCACATGGTGCACGGGCTTTTGCAGACCAAGGAGTACGCCCGTGCCGTGCTCGGTGTACTGGACGACAACGCCCTCGATGACCGCACCGAGGTACGGCTGGCTCGTCAGCGCATCTTCGGCAAGAGTGAGCCACCGGTCTTCTGGATGATCCTTAGCGAGGCGGCGTTCCACCAGGAAATCGGCGGTCGGGAGACCATGCGCGGCCAACTGGATCGCTTGTTGTCCTTCGAGCACAACCCGAAGGTCAATGTTCAGGTGCTGCCGTTTTCGGCTGGCGCGCACGCGGGATCGCAGGGCTCATTCACGGTCTTCCGCTTCCCCAGCGATCCGACCATCGTCTACACCGAGGGGTACGGCAGCGGGCATCCGACCGCCAACCCGGACACCGTCAAGGACTGCTCGCTCCGATACGATCATCTCCAAGCCGCCGCCCTCTCCCTCAAGGACTCGGCGGAGTTGATCCGGCGTGTGATGGAGGAGCGTTATGGAGAGCACCGAGATTCTGGCGGGGATCCAGTGGCGTAAGTCCAGCTACAGCGGCGACCAGGGCGGCGACTGCGTGGAGTGCGCGCCGCTCGGCGCTCTGGCCTGGCGCAAGTCCTCGCACAGCGGCGACCAGGGCGGCGAATGCATCGAGATCGCCGAAACCCCCCACACCACCATCGCCATCCGCGACTCCAAGAACCCGGCGGGCCCGATCCTCACCCTCGACCCCGCCGCGTTCTCGACCTTCGTCGACTGGACGTCCGCTAAAGCCGCTGAATGATCGTGCCGGTGGCCAAGCCACCCCCGGCACACATCGTGACCAGCGCGAACTCCTTGTCCGCCCGCTCCAGTTCATGGAGCGCGGTCGTGATCAGCCGGGCCCCGGTGGCCCCCACCGGGTGCCCGAGCGCGATCGCACCTCCGTTGACGTTGACCTTCTCCAGGTCCTGTTCGAAGACCTGCGCCCAGCTCAACACCACGGACGCGAAGGCTTCGTTGATCTCCACGAGGTCGATGTCCTTCAAGGACATCCCGGCCTTCCCGAGCACCGCCTTCGTCGCGTCGATCGGCCCGTCGAGGTGGAAGTGCGGGTCGGCTCCCACCAGCGCCTGGGCCACGATCCGTGCCCTCGGCCGCAGCTTCAGCGCCCGCGCCATCCGTTTCGACGCCCACATGATGGCCGCCGCGCCGTCGCTGATCTGGGACGAGTTGCCCGCCGTGTGAACGGCCGTCGGCATGACGGGCTTGAGCCTCGCCAGCGCCTCCATGGACGTGTCGCGCAGGCCCTCGTCCTTGTCGACGAGGCGCCACATGCCCTGCCCGGCGCGCTGCTCGTCCTCGGTGGTCGGGACCTGGACGGCGAACGTCTCCCGCTTGAACCGCTCCTCCGCCCAGGCGGCCGCGGCGCGTTCCTGTGAGACCAATCCCAGGGAGTCGACGTTCTCACGGGTCAGGCCGCGGTGGCGGGCGATCCGTTCCGCCGCCTCGAACTGGTTGGGCAGGTCGACGTTCCACTCGTCCGGGAACGGCTTCCCGGGCCCGTGCTTGGACCCCGAACCCAGTGGCACCCGCGACATCGCCTCGACGCCGCAGCTGATCCCGACGTCGATGACGCCGGCCGCGATCATGTTGGCCGTCATGTGCGAGGCCTGCTGCGAGGAGCCGCACTGGCAGTCGACCGTCGTCGCCGCCGTCTCGTAGGGCAGGCCCATGGTCAGCCAGGCCGTGCGCGCGGGGTTCATGGACTGCTCGCCGGCGTGGGTCACCGTGCCCCCGACGATCTGCTCGACGCAGTCGGCGGGGATGCCGGTACGGCCGAGGAGTTCGCGGTAGGTCTCGCCGAGGAGATAGGCGGGGTGGAGGTTGGCGAGCGCGCCGCCGCGCTTGCCGATCGGGGTGCGTACGGCTTCGACGATCACGGGTTCGGCAGCCATGGGTGCGGGTCCTCTCCGAGGGCTCTGCGGAACGAGGCGGAACGAGGCGGAACTAGTACGCGGAACCAGCACGCGGAACTAGTACGCGTTCTAGTTCTGTATTGCAGTGTGCTGACGGAGGTTCAGTGACGGCAAGAGGTGTGCGGGTAACTGGGACCTCCACGGCTATTGCCAGTTGTAGAACCCGTTACTACCGTCACGACGACCCTCTTTGCTGATGGACCGTCAGGAGCTGTCCATGACCTGTCCAGCGCTGCCCGACGGGTTCGACTTCACCGACCCCGATGTGCTGCACCATCGCGTGCCCCTCCCGGAGTTCGCCGAGCTGCGCCGTGCCGAACCGGTCCGCTGGATCCCGCAGCCGGGCAACGTGGCCGGGTTCCAGGACGAGGGCTACTGGGCGGTGACCCGGCACGCGGACGTCAAGTACGTATCGACGCACCCGGAGTTGTTCTCGTCCACCCTCAACACCGCGATCATCCGCTTCAACGAGCACATCGAGCGCGATGCCATAGATGCCCAACGGCTGATCCTGCTGAACATGGACCCGCCCGAGCACACCCGGGTCCGCCAGATCGTCCAGCGTGTCTTCACCCCGCGCGCCATCCGCGCCCTGGAGGAACGCCTGCGGACGCGCGCGCTGACGATCGCCGCCAACGCCCGTGACCGCTCCGGCCCCTTCGACTTCGTCACCGAGGTCGCCTGCGAACTGCCCCTCCAGGCCATCGCCGAGCTCATCGGCATCCCGCAGGACGACCGGGCCAAGATCTTCGACTGGTCCAACAAGATGATCGCCTACGACGACCCCGAGTACGCCATCACCGAGGAGGTCGGGCAGGAGTCGGCCACCGAACTCATCGCGTACGCGATGAACATGGCAGCCGACCGCAAGGAGTGCCCGGCGAAGGACATCGTCAGCACGCTGGTGGCGGCCGAGGACGAAGGCAACCTGCGCTCGGACGAGTTCGGGTTCTTCGTGCTGATGCTGTCGGTGGCGGGCAACGAGACCACCCGCAACGCCATCACCCACGGCATGCACGCCTTCCTCACCCACCCCGACCAGTGGGAGCTGTACAAGCGGGAGCGGCCGGCGACGGCGGCCGAGGAGATCGTCCGCTGGGCGACCCCCGTCGTCTCCTTCCAGCGGACGGCGACCCAAGACACGGAACTGGGCGGAAAGCGCATAAAGAAGGGTGAGCGGGTAGGCATCTTCTATGCCTCGGCGAACCACGACCCCGAGGTCTTCGAGAGCCCGGACACCTTCGACATCACCCGCGACCCCAACCCCCACCTCGGCTTCGGCGGCGGCGGCCCCCACTACTGCCTGGGCAAGTCCCTCGCGGTCCTGGAGATCGACCTCATCTTCAACGCCGTGGCCGACGCCATGCCCGGCCTGCGGCTGGTCGGGGACCCTCGCCGGCTGCGCTCCGCGTGGATCAACGGCGTGAAGGAACTGCAGGTCAGCACCGGCTGAGGATCGGCAGGCGGCTGACCCGTCCCGAGGGAGGCAGGAGCACCCCCTATCCCTACGCCCCGTTCCTGCCTCCCCCGAGACGCGGGCCCCGCGCGCATGCGAAGGCGGCGGCCCCGGGGATCGGGGGCCGCCGCCTTCAGTTCCGTCCGGCGGTGTCGGCTCAGTACCAGCCGTTCGACTGCCAGAAGTTCCAGGCGCCGCACGGGCTGCCGTAGCGCTCCTTCATGTAGTCCACGCCCCACTTGATCTGGGTGGCCGGGTTGGTCTTCCAGTCGGAGCCGGCCGAGGCCATCTTGTTGCCCGGCAGGGCCTGGACCAGGCCGTAGGCGCCGCTGGAGGCGTTGGTGGCGTTGACGTTCCAGTCGCTCTCGTGGTCCACGATCTTGGAGAAGCACTCGTACTGGGCCGAGTCCGAGATCATCTTCTGCGCGATCTGCTGCGCCGAGCCGGCCTCGGTCGTCGCGGCCTGCGAGGGCGCGGCGGCGAACAGGGTGCCGGCGGCGGCTGCGGCCAGGGCGACACCGGTGAGGGCCTTCTTCGGAGCGGAGACGCGGCGGAAGGAGGAAACGAGGGACACGGTCACGGGGAGCCTTTCTTCGGGGACGTCGGGTCGCGGGCATGCCGGAACCACGCGGTGCGAGGCGGGGGCATACGTCGGCGCCGCGGCCCTGAGGGCACGTCGGCGCCGTGCGACGTCGTCCAGACAAGCAGGCTGGGAAGGCGTCCGCAATGAGTGCATTTGCTAGTTGTGGTCGTATGCGGGGTGAAGGTCGTTTGTGTGATCTGGCTCTCAATGTGCAGGTCAGGGCCCGTTATGGCGTGGACATGGCGTCCATTTTGTCCGACTAGGGTAAGTAGTAGGTGATGTGGGTCATGTGGGGTGCTTCACCGGGGGTGTGACGGTGTGCGCGTGGCCCTTCACCCTGGGGGAGCGTCGAACGTGACCGGGCTCTCGAAAGCCGCGCGGCGGGTGGCGCGGCGCAGGGCTCGGAGGATCACCGGGCCGAGGGCGAGGGTCAGGACGACGGTCACGAGCGCCCGGCCCAGGTCCCAGCCGAGGGAGGTGGCCAGGCAGTACGCGACGAAGCGGGCGAGGTTCGCGGGAACGGCCGCCTCGGGGTCGAAGGCGACGTTCGAGGCCAGCGCGCTCATGAAGGGCCAGCCCGCGAGGTTCATGATCGTGCCGTAGGCGAAGGCCGCGAGGAAGCCGTAGCCGGCGAGCGTCAGCAGTTCCGCCCGCCCGCGCAGACGGTCCCGGCCCGGCAGCAGACCCGCGCCCATGGTGAACCAGCCCATCGCCAGCATCTGGAACGGCATCCAGGGACCCACCCCGCCCGTCAGCAGTGACGACGCGAACATCGTCACCCCGCCGAGGACGAAGCCGAAGCCCGGCCCGAGGACCCGGCCGCTGAGCACCATCAGGAAGAACATCGGCTCGATACCGGCCGTCCCCGCACCGATCGGCCGCAGTGCGGCTCCCGTGGCCGCCAGTACGCCGAGCATCGCGACCGCCTTCGGGCCGAGCCCCGACTCGGAGATCGTGGCGGCGACGACCGCGACGAGGAGGACGAGCAGCACCGAGAAGAGCCAGGGGGCGTCCTGTGCGTGCGCGCTGAGCTGGGAGGTGGGCGGCGCGAGGAACGGCCAGCCGAAGGCCGCGACGCCGACCGCGCTGACGAGAGTGAGGGCGGCGATGGAGCGGGGGCCCAGGCGGACGGCTCGGGCCTGGGGAGTGGGGCGAGCGGCTCCGGTCCGGGGAGCGGGGTGAGTGGTGCGGCCCGTCATGCCAGGGCCTCCCGTACCTCGGCGACCGTGAGCCACTTCTGCGGGGCCAGGATCTTGGCCACCTGCGGGGCGAAGGAGGGGGAGGCGACCACCACGTCCGCCGCCGGGCCGTCCGCGATCACCTCGCCGTCGGCGAGGAGGATCACCCGGTGCGCCAGTTCGGCGGCCAGCTCCACGTCGTGGGTGGCCAGGACGATGGCGTGGCCCTCGGCGGCCAGCCCGCGCAGGATGCCGATCAGACGGGCCTTCGCCGCGTAGTCCAGGCCGCGGGGCGGTTCGTCGAGGAGGAGAAGGGGCGGCTCGGCGGTCAGGACGACGGCCAGGGCCAGGGTGAGGCGCTGGCCCTCGGAGAGGTCGCGGGGGTGGATGTCGTCCGGGATGTCCGGGAGGAGCTCGGAGACGAGGGTGCGGCAGGTGCCGGGGGCTGCGCCGGCGTCGGCGTCGGCCGACGCGCACTCCGCTGCGACCGTGTCGGCGTAGAGGAGGTCGCGGGGTTCCTGGGGGACCAGGCCCACGCGGCGTACGAGGTCTTTGGGGGTGGTTCGGTGAGGGGTGGCTCCGCCGACCTGGACCGATCCGGCGGATGGTTCCACCAGGCCGACGAGGGTGTTGAGGAGCGTGGACTTCCCGGCGCCGTTGCGGCCCATGAGGGCGATG
This sequence comes from Streptomyces sp. V4I8, assembly GCF_041261225.1. Classification (GTDB taxonomy): domain Bacteria; phylum Actinomycetota; class Actinomycetes; order Streptomycetales; family Streptomycetaceae; genus Streptomyces. The sequence continues at coordinate 3,259,293 of NZ_JBGCCN010000001.1, read as the reverse complement.
GTTTCGCCGGGGGTGACGGTCAGGTCCACGTGGCGTAGGGCTTGGATTCGGTCGCGGGTTACGGCCAGGGCCTGTACTTCGGCCGTGTGGGGGGAGGGTGGGGTGGTGGGGGTGCGTTTGCGGCAGAACCAGCGGGGGGTGGCGCCCACGGGGGTGGGGGTTGCGGATTCGTCGCGGGTGCTGGTCGGTTGTGGCTGGTCGCGCCCCGCGGCGGAGCCGCTGATTGATACAGTCCCGCGCCCCTGGGGGGCGTTGGTGTCCCGCTCCTCCAGCTGTTGCCGTAGGTCCGTCGCCCTGCGGCGGGCGTCTCGGACCGTCAGGGGGAGTGGGGACCAGTTCGCCAGGCGGCCCAGGGCCACCACCGGGGGGTAGACCGGGGAGACCGCCATCACCTCGGCCGGGGTGCCCAGGACGGGGGCGGCGGCCGGGGTGGGGAGCAGGACGACCTGGTCGGCGTAGTGGATGACCCGCTCCAGGCGGTGTTCGGCCATCAGGACCGTCGTGCCCAGGTCGTGGACGAGGCGTTGGAGGACGGCGAGGACCTCTTCCGCGGCGGCCGGGTCCAGGGCGGAGGTGGGCTCGTCGAGGATGAGGACCTTGGGGTGGGGGGTGAGGACCGAGCCGATGGCGACGCGTTGCCGCTGGCCGCCGGAGAGGGTGGCGATGGGGCGGTCGCGGAGGTCGGTGAGGCCGAGGAGGTCCAGGGTCTCCTCCACGCGGCGGCGCATCACGTCGGGGGCGAGGCCGAGCGACTCCATGCCGTAGGCGAGTTCGTCCTCGACGGTGTCCGTGACGAAGTGGGAGAGGGGGTCCTGGCCCACCGTGCCCACGACGTCGGCCAGTTCGCGGGGCCTGTGCGTACGGGTGTCGCGGCCGGCCACCGTGACGCGGCCGCGCAGGGTGCCGCCGGTGAAGTGCGGGACGAGGCCGCTCACGGCGCCGAGGACGGTGGACTTGCCTGCGCCCGACGGGCCGACCAGGAGGACCAGCTCGCCTTCGGGCACCTCGAAGTCGATGCCCTGGACGGTGGGTTCGAGGGCGCCGTCGTAGGTCACCGATACGTCCTCGAAGCGGATCACGACGGCTCCTTGCGGGTGAGGAAGGCGGGGAGGAGGCCCAGGAGTACCGCCGCCGACGGCCAGAGGGGGAGGGTCGGGGCGGTCAGCGGGACCACGCCGGGGTGCAGCGCCGCGGGGGCCCGGGAGGCGGCCAGGGTGAGGAGCGCGGCCACCGCCATGCCGGAGGCGCTGACCAGCCAGGCCCGGATGTCCCAGGGGTCGGGACGGTAGCGGGTACGCGGGGTGCGGCGGCCCCCGAGCCGCAGGCCGGCCAGCGCGGCGGCCAGGCCGGCGAGGAGGACGGGGAGGCCGTAGGTAGCGCCCTGGGCGGTGAGCAGGCCGTACGTTCCCGCGCAGACGCCCAGGAGGCCGCCGAGGGTGAGGGCGGTGGTGGCGCGGCGGACGGGGGCGGGGACCTGTGCGGTACGGCCGTAACCGCGCGCGTCCATCGCGGCGGCGAGGGCCACCGAACGCTCCAGCGCGCCCTCCAGGACCGGGAGTCCGACGTGCAGGAGGCCGCGGATGCCGTGGTCGGGCCGGCCGCGCAGCCGACGGGCGGCGCGCAGCCGCTGGGCGTCCGCGATGAGGTGGGGCGCGAAGGTGAGGGCGACGACCACCGCCACGCCCATCTCGTACAGGGCGCCGGGGAGGGACTTCAGGAGGCGGGCGGGGTTGGCCAGGGAGTTCGCCGCGCCCACGCAGATGAGGAGCGTGGCGAGTTTCAGGCCGTCGTACAGGGCGAAGACGAGCGCCTCGGCCGTGACCGTGCCGCCCAGGCGGATGCCCTGGGCCCAGTCGGGGAGGGGGACTTCGGGGAGCATGACGATCGTGTGCGTGCCGGGGATGGGGGAGCCCAGGGCCACGGCGAAGAAGAGCCGGATGAGCAGGACGGCGAGGGCCAGCTTCGCGAAGGCGGCGTAGGAGCGGGCCCAGGGGGCGTTCGAACGGCAGGCCGCCACCACATAGGCCGAGGTCGCGATGAGGAGGGCGAGCAGGAGGGGGTTGGTGGTGCGGGTGGCCGCGATCCCGAGGGAGAGGGACCAGAGCCACCAGGCGCCGGGGTGGAGGGCGCGTGGGCGGCTTGCCCCGCGTCGGGGTTCGGCAGCGCCCCGAAGGGGCGCGGGGCTGTATCGATCTGCGGCTCCGCCGCGGGGCGCGACCAGCAACGACGGTGCGGCAGACGGCGAACGGCCTTTCCCCGAGTCCCCAGCGGAGCGCCTACGCATGCCTGCGCCGCCGCCGTGCCTGCCACACCGCTGCCGCGCCCAGCACCGCCACCACGGCGATCCCGGCGACCAGTCCCAGTGACGGGCCGTCGTCCGCAGTCTCCTTGTTCCGCTCGGCAGCCGACTGCTCGGCAGCCGCCGACCCCCGGCCCTCGGCCACCTGCTCCCCGCACCCCTTCGCCGGATACCCCGAGATCGCGCACAACAGGGCATTCGTGTCGTACCGCAGAGGCTTGGCCACCGAGGCCAGGGCCTCCGCCGTGGTCGCGTCCGGGGCCACCCGTGCGCACACGGCGCGGCGGGCCGGGGGCGTCTCGCCCGACGGGGCGTCCGCCGCCGTACCGAAGTCGAGGACCAGGGCCACCCTCTTCCTGCCGTCCTGCGCGGGCGTCCGCGCGCAGATCACGGCGAACTCGACGGCGCCCCTCGGCTGGTCGGCGTCGTCCGAGTCCTCGCTCACCGCGAAGCGGAAGCCCTGGACGTCACCGTCGGAGGGGCGGGCGAGGGAGGGGCCCTGGGTCGCGTACGTCCACCGGTCGCCGTCGCGGTCCCAGAAGGACCAGTAGCGGTAGCCGGTCGCCTGGGCCTGGGCCGCGCCGGTCAGGACGACCAGCACGGCCAGGAGGAGGGTGAGAGCGCGCCGGAGCACGGTCACTTGCCCTTGTTGCGGCCGCTGAGCAGGAAGCCGATGCCGATGCCGACGACCAGGAAGATGCCGACGTACCACCAGACGCCGAAGGGGCTGTCGTCGTCCTCCTTCTCCTGCTCGGAGGGGGTCGCCGACGCCGTGGCCGGCCCGTTCGCCGCCGACTGCGGGGCCGGGCCCGTCGCGTTGAGCTGCTTGACGAGGTCCGTGCCGCCGAAGTCACGCGGGTCGGTGCCGGTCGCGTGGGCGGCGAGGATCAGCTGGGCGTAGGCGGCGGGGCCGTTCTGCTTCGCCCAGGTCACGGCGTTCTTCTCCAGCCACTCCAGGGGCTTGCGGGCGGCGGACTGCGCACCCTGTACGGCGAGTGCGACGACCGCGTCCGCGGTGTTGCCGTAGTCGGGCTGGTCCTCGGCTCCGGCCAGGGCGGACTTCAGGTAGCCGTCCTTCTCCAGTGCCTTGCCGAGGTACGCGGCGCCGTTGGCCGCGGCCTGCTCCGGGGTGAGGCGGGAGCCGTCGGCGCAGTCGGCCGCGGCCTTGTCGCCCGCCCTCGCCGTCAGCATGCCCTGGCCCGACGCGGCGACGACGGCCGCCGCCGTCGCATCGGCGTTGGCCGACAACTTGCCCTTCTTGTCCGGCTGGTAGGCGAAGGCGCCCCCGTCCGCACACGGCAGGGACAGCTTCACCAGGGCGTCGTAGGGCGACTTGCCGTACTTCTGGACATTCGGGGCGTGGAGGCCGCCCGAGGAGTTGAGCGCGCCGATCACGACGGACGTCGAGTTGGCGTCGCTGGCCCCGCCGGCCGTGTAGCCCCAGCCGCCGTCCTTGTTCTGCACGGACCTCAGCCAGGTCTTCGCCCTGCCGATCTCGGTGTCGTGCCCGCCGACCGCGGCCAGGGCCTGCACCGCCGCGGCCGTGCTGTTGGTGTCGACCATGGTCTTCGCGTCGCATGCCTTGGCGGGCTCGGCGCGGAACGCCGCGAACGCCCCGTTGGCGCACTGCTGCCCGACCAGCCAGTCGATCGCCGTGGCGGCGGGCCGCACGTCCACGCGGCGCTGCGCGATCAGCGCGAGGGACTGGCGCCAGACACCGTCGTAGGTCGGGTCGGCGGTGCCGTACAACCCGGAGGGGACCGCGCTGGACGGCGACGCGGACGGGGCGGAGTCGGCGGCGAAGGCGGGCGTGACCGTGCCGATCACGGTGACGGCGGCCAGGACCGCGGCGCTGCGGCGGACGTACATGATCGGCGGATGCCCTTCCCTGAAGGGGCCGGGCAGCACAGGGGAGACCCCCCGGGCGGCTCGGCTCCGTATACCTCGACGGTGCCGTGCTCCGGCCGGCTGCCGGGGCACGTGAGCCGGTCACGAATCCGTACGGGGCGATCCGGCTCACCGGCCTTCGAGGACCGGTTCACGGTTGCGGGTCAGCGCCGGATTTGCACCGGCTTCCCCCTGTACGGGTGTGATGACGACGCGGCCACTCTACCGGCCCGTAGGGAAGCGGCTGAGGGGAGGCTGTGAGCGGCGTTGGGTTCGGCCGCATGAGGATCACGGGGAGTACGGGGAGTACCGGACGGCGACTGCTCGGTTCGGGGCGCGCGTCCGACGTGTACGAGATCGACGAGGCGTGGCTGCTGCGCCACGACCGGGAGGGCTACAGCGACGTACGCGCCGAGGCCGCCCTGATGGAGCGGCTGCGCGCGCACGGCTACCCGGTGCCCCGGGTGCGGCTCGCCGACTGCTCGCGCTCCGACCTGGTCATGGAGCGGCTGTACGGCCCGACGATGCTGGAGGCCTTCCTCGCGGGCCGGATCGACGCGCGCGAGGCCGGTCAGACCCTGGCCCGCCTGCTCCGGCAGCTGCACACCGTCCCCGGCCGGGTGGTCCACCTGGATCTCCACCCGGAGAACGTGATGCTCACCGCCGACGGCCCCCATGTCATCGACTGGGCCAACGCGGAGGCGGGCGACCCCGGCCTGGACTGGGGCATGTCCGCGGTGATCCTCGCGCAGGTGGCCCTGGCCGACGAGCGGTTCGCCACACCCGCCCGTGCGATCCTAGCCGCCCTCCTCGCCGACCCGTCCGACCTCACCGGGGACGGCCTCGCGGACGCGCGCCGGCGACGGGCCGCCAACCCGATGATGAGCGTGCGCGAGGTCGAAGTGCTCGGAGAGGCGGACGAGTTGGTCCGTTCGTTCATGGCCTAGGCGGGCTATCGGGGGAGGCGCGGGGTCGGGCCGCCGAAGGCCAGGTGGAGGACCCGGGCGGACAGCAGCCAGGTGCCGTCCGGCGACCTGCGGAACGTGTCCTCGTAGTGGCCGACCTGGACCGGGAGGCCCGGCGGGACCAGGTCGCCCTCGTGGCCGTCAACCCGGTACGTCGTGAAGTACGAGGTCGCCGTCGCGGTGTCCGGGGATGTCACCGTGACCAGGATGTTGGACATCAGGCGACGCGAGAGGCGGTCGGCGGGGCGGGATCCGAAGTACGCGCGCAACGCGTCCCGCCCCGACACGAGCCGCCCGCCCGCCGGCCATTCCCAGGTGCCGTCCTCGGTGAACAGCCCGGCGACGGAGGACGGTTCGCCGAGGTCGAGACGGTGGACGAAGTCGACGACGATACGCGCGCAGGCGCGCTCGGCGAGCAGAAGTTCCAGAGATTCCATGGCGCCCATGGTGCCGCCGGCCTTTACACCGCCACGTACGTCACCGGCTCACTCCCCGCGACCGCCTCCGCCCGCCCCAGCTTCACCAGCCGCCGCAGATGGGCCTCGGCCTCGGCGATCGCGATGTTCCTTGATCCGTAGGGGATTTGGCCCCAGGGACGGTTCCACTCCATGCGTTCCGCGAGCTGCCAGGGGGTGAGGGGCTCGGCGAGGAGGGCCTGGAGGTCGGTGAGGCGGGATTCGTGGTGGGTCAGCAACTCCCGTACGCGGGCGGGGGCGTCGGTGAAGGTGTGCTGGTGGGCCGGGAGGACCTCGGCGGGGGCGAGGCGGGCGACGCGTTCGAGGGAGGCGAGGTAGTCGCCGAGGGGGTCGGTGACCTCCCCCACGCTCGAATACGCTCGCGCGGGGGGACCCCCATTGTCGTCGGGGTCCTCGTACAGGCCGATGTGCGGGGTGATCTCGGGCAGCAGGTGGTCGCCGGAGAACAGGCGTCCGTGGCCCGGGAGTCGGGCCGGGTGCTCCTCCTCCAGGTGCAGGCACACATGGCCGGGGGTGTGGCCCGGCGTCCAGATCGCGCGCAGGCGGCGGCCGGGGAGGGCGAGGAGCTCGCCGGGGACGATCTCGCGGTCGGGGGCGGCGGGGGAGAAGCCGGGGAGGGTGCCCGGGCGCCGGGCCGCGCGCAGGGGAGCCACGTGGGCGTCGGGGGCGCCGGCCGCGGTGAGCTTGGCCGCCATGTAGGAGAACCAGCGCTCGGGCCGGGTCGCGCGGGTGCGCCGTACGATCGCCGCGTCCGCCGCGTGCATCGCGATCCAGGCGCCGGAGGCCTCGCGCACCCTGCCCGACAGGCCGTGGTGGTCGGGGTGGTGATGGGTGATCACCACGCCGTGGATCTCCTCGGGCGCGGTGCCGCAGGCCACGAGCCCCTCGGCGAGGGTGTCCCAGGAGGCCGGGTCGTCCCAGCCGGTGTCGACGAGGACCGGGCCGCGGTCGGTGTCGACGACGTACACGAGAGTGTGGCCGAGCGGGTTGCCGGGGATGGGGACCTGGAGGGACCGGACGCCGCCGCCGTGGTCGTAAGTCTGCGCCATGGGCTCCCCAATCGCCGCGACACGTACCGGCCGACCGGGCCACTATAACTAGAACAGGTTCCGATGGGAGCCTGAGTCACCTGGCTGTCGGGTCACCCGGGTTCGGCGTTCCGTATGCGCTCCGGCGTCCAGTACTCCCTGATCTCCTCCGGGCTCTTCGTCTCCCGGTGCACGGACACGCCGTTCTCGCGCTTCACGTCACCCCAGGTCGACGCCATCCATACGGCGCCGCCGACGGCCACCGCCAGTGCCGCGGCGAACACCGCCCAGTCGCGCTCGCGAACCGCCATCCCGTGCCCCCTCGCTGTCCCGCTCAGCGTAGGGGCGAGGTGTGTGCGCTCATGGACTCCTCCGGGTGGAACTGGTATCAGTTTCTGAAACAGCGTCAGAAACCAAGGAATCCCGCTCCAGCTCCGCAGGAGGCGTCGGCCATGACCGAGCTCGTGGAACACGGACAGCTGTTCATCGGCGGGGAGTTGACCGACCCCCTGGGCAAGGACGTCATCGAGGTCATCTCGCCGCACACCGAAGAGGTCATCGGACGCGTGCCGCACGCCTCGCCGGCCGACGTCGACCGGGCGGTCGCGGTGGCGCGGAAGGCGTTCGACGAGGGGCCCTGGCCGCGGATGAGCCTCGACGAGCGGATCGAGGTCGTCACCCGCATCAAGGACGGGATCGCCCTGCGGCACGAGGAGATCGCCCGCGTGATCTCCGCCGAGAACGGCTCCCCGTACTCCTGGAGCGTCCTCGCGCAGGCGCTCGGCGCGATGATGGTGTGGGACGCGGCGATCACGGTCGCCCGGAACTTCACGTACGAGGAGGCGCGGGACGGCGTCCTCGGCAGGATCCTCGTGCGGCGCGAGCCGGTAGGCGTCGTGGCGGCCGTCGTCCCCTGGAACGTCCCGCAGTTCGTCGCCGCCGCCAAGCTCGCGCCCGCGCTGCTCACCGGCTGCACGGTGGTGCTCAAGCCGTCGCCGGAGTCGCCGCTGGACGCCTATCTCCTCGCCGAGATAGCGAAGGACGCGGGGCTGCCGGAGGGCGTGCTGTCGATCCTCCCGGCGGACCGTGAGGTGAGCGAGTACCTGGTCGGGCATCCGGGGATCGACAAGGTCTCCTTCACCGGCTCGGTCGCGGCGGGCAAGCGCGTGATGGAGGTCGCGGCCCGCAATCTCACCCGCGTGACCCTGGAGTTGGGCGGCAAGTCGGCGGCCGTCGTGCTGCCGGACGCGGACGTCGAGGCGACGGTCGCCGGTGTCGTCCCGGCGGCCTGGATGAACAACGGCCAGGCCTGCGTGGCCCAGACCCGGATCCTGCTCCCGCGCTCCCGCTACGACGAGTTCGCCGAGGCCTTCGCCGCGGCGGCCGGCGCGCTGGTGGTCGGCGACCCGCTGGACCCGGCGACCCAGGTGGGCCCCCTGGTGGCGCGGCGGCAGCAGCGCAGGAACCTCGACTACATCCGTATCGGCCAGGAGGAGGGCGCGAAGATCCTCACGGGCGGCGGGCGTCCGGCCGGGCTGGAGAAGGGCTGGTACGTCGAGCCGACGCTCTTCGGGGACGTCGACAACTCCATGCGGATCGCGCGGGAGGAGATTTTCGGCCCCGTCATCTGCCTGCTGCCGTACGGCGACGAGTCCGAGGCGGTGAAGATCGCGAACGACTCCGACTACGGCCTGAGCGGCAGCGTCTGGACGGCCGACACCGGGCACGGCATCGAGGTCGCGCGGCAGGTCCGTACCGGCACCTACTCGGTGAACACCTTCAGCCTGGACATGCTGGGCCCGTTCGGCGGCTACAAGAACTCGGGCCTGGGGCGGGAGTTCGGCCCCGAGGGCTTCGGCGAGTACCTGGAGCACAAGATGATCCACCTCCCGGCGGGCTGGGAGGCGTAGGGGATGGGCGACCGCTGGCACGTCGAGGTCGACCGGTCGGTGTGCATCGGCTCGGCCCAGTGCGTCCACCACGCCCCCGCCGGCTTCCACCTCGACACCGCCCGCCAGTCCCATCCTGCCGACCCGGAGACCGACGCGAACGAGAAGGTCCTGGCGGCGGCGGAGAGCTGCCCGGTGGAGGCGATCGTGATCACGGTGCTGGGGAGTGGGGAGCCGGTTTTTCCGCCGGAGGAGTAGGGGCGGTCGTCACAGTGATGCCGGTTCTGGGCCGCGCCAGGTCCACTCCACCTCCTTGAACTCGGCCTCGTACGTGCCCTTCGGTAGTGCGGCCCGCAAAGGGCGCAGGTCCGAGGGGCGCAGAAGGCCGAAGGCCGCGGCGGGCAGCGCGTCGAGAATCTCGGCGGCATGGGCGGACAGCCAGTCGCGGAGGTCGAGTTCCGCCGCGAGCCGGAGAAGGTCGACGAGGGCGGCGGGGCGGCTCGCGGCGGCTTCGCGGAGGTCGAGATCCGCGAGGACCCGGTCGAGATGGCGGGCCGCCTTGCCGCCGCGCAAGGAGCCCGCCCACTGCCAGGAGTGGGTGGAGCGGCCGAGGCGCGTCAGGTCGAGCAGGTCGAGCAGGCCGATGTGCAGGCGGAGCGAGTTGAGGACCTCGGCCAGGGCAGGGCTTCTGCGTTCCACGGCGTCACGGACGCAGGGCAGGAGCAATTCCGTCAGAGCCGGGGTGAGACGGCCCGACAACTGGGTCATGACCACCTTGTGCAGACGGGAAAGGACGAGGGCGACGGCATCGTCGGGCATCGAGGGAGCGTCATGGGCCAGTTGGCGCAACACTGCTTCGAGGTAGCGCACCGTCTCCTCACGCGGCAGTGAGCCGATCTGCTCCAGGCATCTGACGTACAGGCCCGGCAGCGTCAGCGGCGGGATCACGTCCTTGACCAGCAGGGTGACGAGCAGTTGGGCCGGGGACCGGGTCTCGTCGCCTTCCGGGGCCGTACCGCGAGGGAACTGGGACAACAGCGGATAGCTGTGGTGCAGAAGCAGCTCCGCGTCTGCGTCCGCCGTGAACGTGACCCGGTTGACCAGATTGAAGATGTTGCTCACGTACAGGTCGGGCAACCGCTGCGGCCAGCGGAGTTGGTGCTGGTCGCGTGGCGTGTACGCCGTACTGATGAGCAGATCCGGATCCTGCGCGCTGTGTTCGAGAGTGAGGGTCGAGCACAGCTGGTCCCATGACTCCGGCGACAGCTGCGCCTGCCATCCCATCGCATGGCGCCTCCAGCTGCCGAGCAGGTCCCCTTCGGGGGCGAGAAGTTGTGACGCGTGGATCGAGCCCGCCGCGAGCACCGTGATCAGCAGCAGGTTGGCCTCGTACACCGCGTCCCGGTACGTCCGCGTCTGCCGGACCGGGACGTACCCCGCATCCGTACGGCCCTCGGGGCCCCAGGCGGCCGACCGGAACAGCTCGGTGAGCGGCTCCGTCAGGCCGGCCGACAACCCGTCCGGCCATGCCGCGAGCATGTCCCGCAGGTTCTGCACCAGCTGCGCCCGGTCGGTCAGCGGAGTGAACGACAGCAGGGCGTACAACTCGCCGTCGTCCGCGGGGACCTGACCGGCGAGACCCCGCAGCGCCCGCTCGATCAGCCGCGCGGCCAGATGCTCACCGAACGTCGCGTGCATGAACTCGTAGCTGTGCAGGCACCTCTCCGTGACGACGGCCTGGGCCTCGTGCACGAAGAAGAACCGTCCGAACAACAACCCGGGGCCGCCGTCCGCCGGGGCACCGAGGGCCCGCAGGTCCTGGTCGGCCTCCTCGGCACTGATGGCCTGCGAGCCACGGTGGAACATGCCGAGGGCGATCACCGACAGGCGGTGCAGCTCGCGTTCGACGGCGGCGCCCACCTCCGCGGGAGGCAGCGGGCCGTCCTTGTCGATCTGGCGGCGCACGAACTCGGTGAGCAGCCGCTCGTACAGCTGGGTGCGGCTGATGTCCTCGTCGCGCAGCCGGTTCAGCGCGTTGCCGACCGAGTCGTACAGCGCGAGCATGAGCAGCAGCAGGGGCTGGGCCGCGAGCTCTCGGTGCGGCAGCACGGCGTCCGGTGCCAGCGGCCGTAGGCCGCGCCGGCTCAGATAGTCCGCGTTCGCGGTGTTCCAGATGGCCAGCCACCGCTCGATCTCCTGCTGCCTGAACGGTTCCAGGCGCAGCACCTGGCTGTTGCGGGGGATGTCCGCGAGGTCGGCGACCACCGTGCGACTGGTCACGATCACGACCAGGGGGCGGCCGAGCGCCGCCTCACGCTCCTGGAAGCGTTCGACCTCGCGCAGGTACCCCCACTGCCGTGCCGAGTCCAGCCGCTGGGCGCCCGCCTGCAGCAGCTCGTCGAAGCCGTCCAGCAGCACGACCGGGATCACCCCGGGCTCCGCCTCGGACCAGTCCGGCCAGCTCACCGACCGCCCGGTGGCCTGCCGCAGAGCGTGCTCCAGCTGCGTCTGCAGGTCCGCCTCCGCCGGCGTGTACCGCAGCTCCACCCGCAGGACCCGGAACTCGTCGGCCGGCAGCCGGGCTGTCAGGAGTTTCGTCAGCAGTGACTTGCCGGCGCCGGGGTGGCCGAGCACCACGAGGGGCGCGAGCAGAGCGGGGAGACCGAGCAGGTACGCGGCGAAGAAGTGCTCGATCGTGCCGTACGAGGGCTGCTGCTCCCACCACGTGTCCGAGACGACCCACTTGTTCGAGGCGACGCCGTGTTCGAAGCCGTCCTGCCGGTCCTGGTGGGCCGCCACCCGGAAACGCGGGTTGACGTATCCCCGCGCCAGGCTCGGCAGCTGGGGGCCGGACGATTCGAGCGAGGCGATCGGCTCACGCAGCCGTGCGCGGCCCGGCGTGAAGGTCCCGGCCCGGCCCGCGCACTCGGCCATGAGGGCTTCCAGTCCGGCCAGCCCGGTCCCGCTCGGGCCGTCGGCCGTGTCCCGCACGACGGTTCCCAGCGGGGCGGACGTCAGCGCGAACTCGGGGCAGGACGCGGCCAGCCGGCCGACCAGCCGCACGCAGTGGTTGTACCGGGTCTTCCGCACCGGGTCGGAAGCCGGCCCATTGAGCGGCGGCGGGGGTGCGTATCCCGGAGAGGAGAAGTCTTCCGCCGGCGCGGGGGCCTGGAGCGCGTTGCCGGCCTGGAGCGCGTTGCGGGTCAGGAGCCGGACGAAGTCCGTCGCCGCTGCCTGGGACAGGCGATCCGCGCACTGCGTCAGTGCCGCCGAGAGCGCCACTCGGGCGGCCCAGAGCAGGGCGCTTCGCGCGAGGCCGTGCGCCGCGCGCACCCGCTGGGGGAAGTCCTCCAGCAGGGCGTCCAGGACGTAGGGCGGCCGCTGGTTCCCGTGCAGCGGATACAGGATTCGGTCCCACTCGTACATCAGCTCCGGGCGACCGTCGGCCAGCAGGTACACCGCCTGCTCGGGCGTCATGTCCATGCAGTCGGCCGCGTCGAGCCCGGGCAGGAACGCGGGGGCGGGGGCAGTGGGAGCGGCGGGGGCGGCGGGGGCCGGAGTGGGGGATCGTTGTTCGTCCCGCTCTGGTGCGGGCGTCGCCCGCGCGCGTTCCACGGTGCGCTCCAGCTCCGCGTGGCGGCTGCGCCACCACCCCTCGTCGAGGCGCACTCCCGCGGGCGGCCGGGCCGGTGGTGCGTGCCGTCGGGCGCACAGGGCCACGATCCGTCGGACGGCCTCCCAGTCCGGGGCCGTCCGCCGTCGGCCGTTGAGCAGTTCTGAGACCGAGCTGCCGGCGCGCCCGAGCGCTTCCGCGATCTCGGCCTGCGGTACATCACACACGCGCACGAGGCGGCGCAGTTCGGCGCAGAAGTCCGCGACGGGACCCGCCAGTGGTGCGGCCAACTCCCAGCCCTTTCCGTACGGTTCGGCGGATGCTCCGAGCGTACGGCGCGACCTGTGCCTTTCGCCGGGAGTTCGAAGGCCGCGGGGATCCCGCCGTACGGCGGCCGTGGCGGGCGAAGGTCACGGCTTCCGCCAAGACGGTCATGGCGGGCGACCGTCATGGCGGAAGCCGTCGAGCACTGCCCCGGAGGGAGAGAAAAAAAATCCCCTTTGGGGGGTTTCATATCGCCTCGGGGGTTCTATCCTGGTAGTGGCCTACGAGGCGAGTGAGGGAGTCCGAACCGGAGTAGCCGACTTTGGCGAGAAGCAGACGGTTTCCGCTGAGGCCGACATCGACGGTCCGGGCTGAGAGGCCGGAAGGCAGCAGTCAGGCCGGAAGGCGACCCCCAGCACCTGATCCGGACAATGCCGGCGAAGGGAACCCGTCTCGTAGGTTTCAGCTGTGCCCCTCCGGGCTCGTCAGGTCGATCAGCCGGCAGACCGTCTCGATGTCGATCTTCACCTGCGCGATCGAGGCGCGGCCCGACAGCCAGGTGATCAGCGCCGAGTGCCAGGTGTGCTCGATGACGCGGACCGCGGAGAGCTGCTCGGGCGTCGGGTTCTCCAGCCCCATCGAGTCCAGGATGATCACCGTCGTCTGCCGGGAGACCTGGTCGACCTCGGGGGAGACGCTGCGGTCGGCGAAGGTCAGGGCCCGGACCATCGCGTCGGCCAGATGCGGCTCGCGCTGCAGCGCCCGGAACGCGCGCATCAGCGTCTCCGCCACCCGCTCCGCCGCCGTCTCCCCCTGTGGCGGCTTCTTCCGCAGCGTGCCGTGCATGTGCTCCAGCTGGTCCTGCATCGTGGCGACCAGCAGATGCACCTTGGACGGGAAGTAGCGGTACAGCGTGCCGAGCGCCACCTGCGAGGACTCCGCGACCTCCCGCATCTGCACGGCGTCGAAACCACCCCGGCTGGCCAGCTGCGCGCTGGCGTGCAGGATGCGCCGGCGCCGGGCCTCCTGCCGCTCGGTGAGCGGCGGTGTCGCCGGGCTTGCGCTACTGGCTTCCGCAGGCATGGATCCCGTTCCGTGACAGTCGGTGAGGGTGGGTGACCGGACAGAGCATGCCAGTGCGTCGGCCGTGGCGTGAATCACCCGATCCATCGCTCACAGCGGCGCTACCTGCCGGTAGATTCAGAGCCTCTTGAACGATCAAGTCTGAAACTTGTTCTAGATTAGCGTCCCGCGTAATCTCGCGGGACATCGCAGGGAGAAGGGGGCCCGGAGTGACCGCTGAGGCCAGGGAGGCCGGGCCCTCACAGGACCCTGCCGCCGACGGCGAGCGACCGCTCGACATCGCGCTTCTCACCTATAAAGGGAACCCGTTCTGCGGCGGTCAGGGCGTCTACGTACGGCACCTCTCCCGCGAACTGGCCCGCCTCGGCCACCGCGTCGAGGTCATCGGCTCCCAGCCCTACCCCGTCCTTGACGAGGGCGCGGAGTACGCGGACCGCCTCACCCTCACCGAGCTCCCCAGCCTCGACCTCTACCGCCAGCCCGACCCCTTCCGGACCCCGGGGCGCGGCGAGTACCGCGACTGGGTCGACGCCCTGGAAGTGGCGACCATGTGGACCGGCGGGTTCCCCGAGCCGCTGACCTTCTCGCTGCGCGCCCGCCGCCATCTGCGCGCCCGGCGCGGCGAGTTCGACGTCGTGCACGACAACCAGACGCTGGGCTACGGGCTGTTGGGCGACGTGGGCGCCCCCCTCGTCACCACCATCCACCACCCCATCACCGTCGACCGGCAGTTGGAGCTGGACGCGGCCCAGGGCTGGCAGCGTCGGATGTCGGTGCGCCGGTGGTACGCCTTCACCCGCATGCAGAAGCGCGTGGCCCGCCGCCTGCCGTCGGTGCTGACCGTCTCGGGCACGTCCCGCGCGGAGATCGTCGACCACCTCGGCGTACGCCAGGACCGTATCCACGTCGTGCACATCGGCGCGGACACCGACCTGTTCTCACCGGACCCGTCGGTACGGCGGATCCCCGGCCGCATCGTGACGACGTCCAGCGCCGACGTCCCCCTGAAGGGCCTGGTCTTCCTCGTCGAGGCGCTCGCCAAGGTCCGCACCGAGCACCCCGACGCCCACCTCGTCGTCGTCGGCAAGCGGCCCGAGGAGGGCCCGGTCGCGCAGGCGATGGAACGGTACGGCCTCGAAGGCGCCGTCGAGTTCGTCAAGGGCATCTCCGACGCCGAGCTCGTCGACCTCGTCCGCTCGGCGCAGGTGGCATGCGTGCCGTCGCTGTACGAGGGCTTCTCCCTGCCGGCCGCCGAGGCCATGGCCACGGGGACACCGCTCGTCGCCACGACCGGCGGGGCGATCCCCGAGGTCGCCGGGCGCGACGGCGAGACGTGCCTGGCGGTGCCGCCGGGCGACCCCGGGGCCCTGGCCGCCGGGCTGAGCCGCCTGCTGGGCGACGCGGAGCTGCGGGACCGCCTGGGAGCGGCCGGACGTGACCGCGTCCTGCGGCACTTCACCTGGGCGAAGGCCGCCGAGGGCACGGTGGCCCGCTACCGCGAGGCCATAGCCCGCTCCGCGGGCCGGGACGCGGGCGGCTCCGCCCCCACCCCGAGCCCCGGCCGCTCCGCGGCACCTGGCATCGACCTCCCCCACGCTCGAACAGACTCGCGCGGGGGGACCCCCATCGCGCCCCAGCCCCCGGTCCGCCCCGCGGCCGCCTCAGCCGACGCGTCCGGCGCACCCGCCGCATCCGCGACCCCCACAGATGTTGAAGGCGTCAACTCCGAAAGCAGGGCCACGTGCTGACCGTCGACTTCTCCCGGTTCCCGCTCGCCCCGGGCGACCGCGTCCTGGACCTCGGCTGCGGTGCCGGCCGGCACGCGTTCGAGTGTTACCGGCGCGGCGCCCAGGTCGTGGCGCTGGACCAGAACGGTGAGGAGATCCGCGAGGTCGCGACGTGGTTCGCGGCGATGAAGGAGGCGGGCGAGGCCCCCGAGGGCGCGACCGCCACGGCGATGGAGGGCAACGCCCTCGCGCTCCCCTTCCCCGACGAGTCCTTCGACGTCGTGATCATCTCCGAGGTCATGGAGCACATCCCGGACGACAAGGGAGTCCTCGCGGAGATGGTCCGGGTGCTGAAGCCCGGCGGCCGGATCGCCATCACCGTGCCCCGCTACGGCCCCGAGAAGATCTGCTGGACGCTGTCCGACGCCTACCACGAGGTCGAGGGCGGCCACATCCGCATCTACAAGGCGGACGAACTGCTGGCGAAGATCCGCGAGGCGGGGCTGAAGCCGTACGGCACCCATCACGCGCACGCCCTGCACTCCCCGTACTGGTGGCTGAAGTGCGCGTTCGGCGTCGACAACGACAAGGCGCTGCCGGTGCGGGCGTACCACAAGCTGCTGGTCTGGGACATCATGAAGAAACCGCTGGCCACCCGGGTCGCCGAACAGGCACTGAACCCGCTGATCGGCAAGAGCTTCGTGGCGTACGCGACCAAGCCCCACCTGCCCCGGGTGGACGCCAAGTGACCACTCCCCGGACAGAACACCTCGTCCTGCCCGGGGTCCTCACCGCCGAGCAGGCCGCCGCGACCGTGGCCGGCATTCTCGCGGTCCAGCGGGAGGACGGTGCGATCCCCTGGTTCCGCGGGCATCACCTCGACCCGTGGGACCACGTCGAGGCGGCGATGGCCCTGGACACGGCCGGTGAGCACGAGGCCGCCGAGCGGGCCTACACCTGGCTGGGGACCCACCAGAACGACGACGGCTCCTGGTACGCCGCCTACGCGGACGGCGCGTACGACGACGTCACCGACACCGGCCGCGAGACCAACTTCGTCGCCTACATAGCCGTAGGCGTCTGGCACCACTACCTCTCCACCGGCGACGACACCTTCCTGGACCGGATGTGGCCGTCCGTCTACGCGGCGATCGAGTTCGTCCTCCGGCTCCAGCAGCCGGGCGGGCAGATCGGCTGGCGGCGTGACGCGGACGGCACGGCGACGAAGGACGCGCTGCTGACGGGCTCGTCGTCGATCCACCACGCCCTGCGGTGCGCGCTCGCCATCGCCGAGCAGCGGGAAGAGGCGCAGCCGGACTGGGAGTTGGCGGCGGGGGCGTTGCGGCACGCGATCCGCCGGCATCCGGAGCGGTTCCTGGACAAGGACCGCTACTCCATGGACTGGTACTACCCGGTGCTGGGCGGGGCGTTGACGGGCACCGAGGCCAAGTCCCGGATGGAGGAAGGCTGGGACCGCTTCGTCGTCCCCGGGCTCGGGGTGCGGTGCGTCGTGCCCAACCCGTGGGTGACGGGCGGTGAGTCGGCCGAACTCGCCCTGGCCCTGTGGGCGATGGGCGAGTCCGACCGGGCGCTGGACATCCTCCAGTCCATTCAGCATCTGCGGGACGCGGACAGCGGTCTGTATTGGACCGGGTACGTGTTCGAGGACGACGCGATCTGGCCTCGGGAACTCACGACCTGGACGGCGGGGTCGGTTCTCCTCGCAGTCGCGGCGCTGGGTGGGCATGAGGCGACCTGTGCGGTGTTCGGCGGGGACCGACTGCCCATGGGGCTGGACCCGGATTGTTGCGCCTGAGAACTCGGGTGGCCTGAGTGGTGTGGCCGCTGCGGGGTTCGTCGTGGCTGCTCGCGCCCCTGAAGGGGTTTCAGTGGCGGTGGACTCGATTGGCTATGGCGTGGCCCACGAACAGGTACACGACCGCCGCCAAGCCGTAGCCCGCCACGACCCTCGCCCACTCCTCGTCGAACGTGAACAGGTCGTGCGACCATCCCGCCAGCCAGCGGGCCACGTCGTGCACGAACTGCACGAAGTCGTTCGCCCGGTTGGCGTCCAGCAGGTACATCAGGATCCAGAGGCCCAGGACGAGGGCCATGACATCGGCGACGATCGCTATGACCGTGCCGGCCTGATTGGCACCGTTGCGATATCGAGGGGACATGCCCCTCGGGTAGCCCCTGAATCCCGGATGAAACCCGCCGTGCCGGCCTATGAGTTGAGCTCGGCGAGCACGCGCAGGGTGTTCCGGTCGGGGGACAGGGCGAGCAGATCGGTCACCGGTCCCTTCCGCCACAACTCCAGCCGCTCGGCGATGCGTTCACGCGGGCCGACGAGGGAGATCTCGTCGGCGAAAGCGTCCGGGACGGCGAGGACGGCCTCTTCCTTGCGCCCGCTGAGGAACAGCTCCTGAATCCGCCGAGCCTCCTCCTCGTACCCCATGCGCGCCATCAGGTCGGCGTGGAAGTTACGGGCCGCGTGCCCCATGCCGCCGATGTAGAACCCCAGCATGACCTTGACGGGGAGGAGGCCCTCGGAGACGTCGTCGCAGACCTGGACGCGGGCCATGGGGGCGACGAGGAAGCCCTGCGGGAGGTCGCGTACGGCGTCCCCGTAGACGTCGGGCCTGCTCGGCGACCAGTACAACGGCAGCCAGCCGTCGGCGATCCGGACGGTCTGCGCGACGTTCTTCGGGCCCTCGGCACCGAGCAGGACGGGAAGGTCGGCGCGGAGGGGATGGGTGATCGGCTTCAGCGCCTTCCCGATGCCGGCGGCGTCCGGGCCGCGGTACGGATGGGCGTGAAAACGCCCGTCGAGCTCGACGGGCGCCTGACGCTTGAGGACTTGCCGTACTACGTCCACGTACTCCCTGGTGGCGGTGAGCGGCGACTTCGGGAACGGCCGCCCGTACCACCCCTCCACCACCTGCGGCCCCGACAGCCCCAGCCCCAGCATCATGCGCCCGCCGGAGAGATGATCGAGCGTGAGAGCGTGCATGGCGGTGGTGGTCGGGGAACGGGCGGCCATCTGCGCAACCGCCGTACCCAGCTTGATCCTTGACGTCTGCGCGGCGATCCACGTGAGCGGCGTGAACGCGTCGGACCCCCAGGACTCGGCGGTCCACACGGAGTCGTAGCCCAGCCGCTCGGCCTCCTGAGCGAGGGGCACATGGTCCGCGGAGGGGCCGCGGCCCCAGTAACCGAGTGCGAGCCCGAGCCGCATGTCCGCCTCCTGACAGCCCGTCAGTTATGCATTGGGCTTGCGACTGTACGACGACGGCCCCTCACCGGGAAGGGTGAGGGGCCGTCGTACGGGGTCTTACGGTTGCCGCGGTTCAGCCGCGCTGGATACCCGACGTGTCCTGAAGGACACCACGGCGGCCGTCCTGCGTCTGCGCCACCAGGGCCGCGCCACGCTGCTCGACGGCCAGGTACCAGGTGCCCGGCGCGAGTTCGGCGATCGGCGTGGGCGAACCGTCCTCCGCGAAGAGGGGGCGCGCCACGGGGACCGCGAACCAGAACGGGGAGAAGTCCGCGGCCGGAGCCTGCGGTGCCTGCGGCGCCTGCGGCTGACCCCCGAAGGGCTGCCCGGCCTGCGGCTGACCACCGTACGGCTGCTGCGGCTGCTGGGCACCCGGGTAGCCGTAACCACCGGGCGGCTGGGCGCCGTAGGGCTGGGGGGCGGCGGGGCTGGGGGCGGGGAGGAGGGCGGCCTGGAGGGCGGGGACCAGGGGGGTGGCGATGGCGCCGGCGGCGAGGACGAGGGCGGCGATGAAGCCGAGGATGAGGCCAACGCCTGATTCGCTCGCGTCGATCAGCGACCACAGCAGGACCCAGGCGGCCGAGACGGTGAGGGCGGTGCCGACCGTGCCGAGGTCGAGACCGGCGACCTTGCGAGGCTGCGGCAGCAGGCGAGCGGACACGATGAGTCCGGCGCCGATCACGCCGCCCATGTAGCTACCGAGGCCGAGCCCGAGGTTGTCCCATGCGTTGGGGATGTCGACAGAGCTGCAAAACTCGCCACTGCAGCTGACGATGTCGAGAAACGACGCGATGAAGAGCAACACCGCTGCTCCGATCACCACGCCGTCGCCTCTAGTGAGGGAGCGGATATTCACTTCAAAGGTCCTTCGTCGGTCGTCTCGTCGGTAGAGGCGTCGCTGTCACCATGTCGCCGTCAGGCCCCGGTGTGAAGCGCGGGGGTGGCCCCTCATCGTAAGGACGACCTTATCGTCCGACCGACGAGGGTGTCCGCCGGGATCAGCCCGTGACCACTACCCGCGCAGGAAACTCACGATTCCCTCAGAGATTCCTTGCGCCGCCTTCTGCCGCCACGCGCTACTGGTGAGCAACGCCGCGTCCTTGCTATCGCGCATGTTGCCGCACTCGATGAACACCTTGGGAACCGTTGACAGATTGAGACCGCCCAGGTCCTCGCGCGTGACGAGACCGGTGCCGGCGCCGACGTAGTTGGAGGGTGCGCTGCCCGTGACGCGGACGAAGGAACCCGCGATGCGCTCGCCGAGGTCGCGGGAGGGGATGACGATGGGGCCGGTGTTGGCGGCGCCCTCGTTCACCTTGCCGGGGAGGATGACGTGGAAGCCCCGTTGGCCGGCGCCCGCGCCGTCGGCGTGGATGGAGACGACGGCGTCGGCGTGCGCCTTGTTGCCGATCTGTGCGCGTTCGTCCACGCACGGACCCCACGAGCGGTCGCCGTCCTGTGTGAACTTGACCGTGGCGCCCTGCCTTTCCAGCAGGGTGCGCATGCGGTGGGCGACGTCCAGCGTGAACTTGGCCTCGCTGTAGCCGTCGTTGGTCGAAGTACCCGTCGTGTCGCACTCCTTCCAGTTCGTGCCGATGTTCACCTTGCGGTTGATTTCGGCCGTGCGCTGGAAGTTGTTCGGGTTGTGGCCCGGGTCGATGACGACGACCTTGCCTTTGAGGGGGCCGGAGGCGGCGGGCGCGGAAGTGGAGTCGGCGGTGGACTCGGCAGTGGGGGTGGGACCCGGCGGCTTGTCGTCGTTGGTGGAGGACGCCGTCGGTGCGGTGTTCGACGGTGTCGCGGACGACGGACGTACGGCCGCGTTGCCCGAGCCGCCTCCGTCGCCGGGGCCGCCCACGGCCTCGTAGATCACCCACCCGAGCAGGGCCCCCGGCACGAGCGCGGCGACCGCGACGGTCAGGGTTCGGCGGCGGCTGCGGCGGGGCTGGGGAGGATCGAAGTCCGGGCCTACGTACGACACGCCTGCCACCTTACGGGCCGCCCGCGGCCTGCGCGGGGAAGGCACGGTCGAGCGGGGCGGGAGTTCAGACCCCTGTCCCCGTCCGCTTCAGCACCCGCAGCGACTCCGTCACCGACACCTCCGTGAAGGCCCCGGACTCCAGTGCCCGCAAGTACACGCGGTAGGGGGCCTGGCCCGTGAACTCGTCCGCCGGGTTCGGGAACACGTCGTGGATGGCCAGCAGTCCGCCTTCGGCGACGTGGGGGGCCCAGCCCTCGTAGTCGGCGGTGGCGTGTTCGTCGGTGTGGCCGCCGTCGATGAAGACCAGGCCGAGGGGGGTGCCCCAGATCTTCGCCACCTGCGGGGAGCGGCCGACCAGCGCGACGACGTGGTCCTCCAGGCCCGCCTTGTGCAGGGTGCGGCGGAAGGTCGGCAGTGTGTCCATCAGGCCGATCTCGGGGTCGACCGTCTCGGGGTCGTGGTACTCCCAGCCCGGCTGCTGCTCCTCGCTGCCGCGGTGGTGGTCGACCGTGAGGGCCGTCACCCCGGCCTGGCGGGCGGCTTCGGCGAGCAGGATCGTTGAGCGGCCGCAGTACGTGCCGACCTCCAGGAGGGGAAGGCCGAGGAGCCCGGCCTCCAGGGCTGCCGCGTAGAGCGCGAGCCCCTCGCCCACGGGCATGAAGCCCTTCGCCGCCTCGAACGCGGCCAGGATCTCGGGCTTGGGGGCCGGGGCCATGGGGGTCCTTTCAGTCTTGCTTGCGTATGGGCGCCCATGCTGCCGCACCCCCTGCCAGTGGAGCGACAGGGGGTGCGGGTGGTGTGGATCTCAGGCCTTCGCAGGCCGTCTCAGGCGCTGACCGTCTCCCCCGGCAGCGACAGGTCGAGGTCCACGGCGCTGTCATCGCCCGTGTGGGTCGCCGACGAGGCGAGCGGGGCGTGGCCGTCGGCTCGGGCGGCCAGGACGTAGGCGCCCTGGGCGGGGACGGTGAGGGCGTAGGTGCCGTCCTCCGAGGAGAGGGTGGCGCCCGCCTGGCGGCCCCGGCGGTCGATCAGGGTGACCTTGGCGCGGGCCACCGGAGTGCCCGTGGCGTCCAGGACGCGGCCGCGGAAGCCGCGCAGGACCTCCTCGGCGCGCTCCAGGTTGGCGTCCTCCTCGCTGCTGGCCCGCAGCTGCGGGTGGGCGGCGGCGGGGCGTTGCTTCGGGAGGAAGAGGGCCAGGAGCAGGCCGACGGCGACCGCGGCGGTGGCGATGAGGAAGGAGACGCGGAAGCCGTGCATCGTCGGGATCTCCACGCCGCCGACGTTGTTCGCGGTGTTCGCCAGCACCATGCCGATGACGGCGCTCGACACGGACGTACCGATGGAGCGCATCAGGGTGTTGAGACCGTTCGCCGCGCCCGTCTCCGAGGCCGGGACCGCGCCGATGATCAGGGCGGGGAGGGAGGAGTAGGCGAGGCCGATGCCCGCGCCGAGGATCACGGAGATGACGAGGCTCTGCCAGGGGGCGCTCATCAGGCCGAGGCCGGCGCCGTAGCCGACCGCGATGATCAGCAGGCCGAGGATCAGGGTGGTCTTGGGGCCGTACTTCGCGGAGAGGCGGGCGTAGACGGGGGCGGTGAACATCATCGTCAGGCCCAGCGGGGCGACCAGCAGGCCCGCGACGACCATCGACTGGCCGAGGCCGTAGCCGGTCTCCTTCGGCAGCTGGAGCAGCTGGGGGAGGACGAGCGAGACGACGTAGAACGAGACCCCGACCATGATCGACGCGAGGTTGGTGAAGAGGACGGCCGGGCGGGCCGTGGTGCGCAGGTCGACGAGGGGTGCCTTCGTGCGCAGCTCGTAGACGCCCCAGAGGAGGAGGACGGCGACCGAGGCACCGAACAGGCCGAGCGTGGTGGCCGAGGCCCAGCCCCAGTCGCTGCCCTTGGTGATGGGGAGGAGGAAGAGGACGAGGCCGGCGGAGAGGCCGAGGGCGCCGAGGGCGTCGAAGGAGCCTTCCGCGCGGACCTTGGACTCCGGTACGACGAGGAGGGTGAGGGCGATGGCGAGGATGCCGAGGCCTGCGGCGCCGTAGAAGAGGGCGTGCCAGTTCGCGTGCTGGGCGACCAGGGCCGCGGCGGGCAGGGCGAGGCCGCCGCCGACGCCGATCGAGGAGCTCATCAGGGCCATCGCGGAGCCGAGCCGCTCGCGGGGCAGCATGTCGCGCATCAGGCCGATGCCGAGGGGGATCGCGCCCATGGCGAAGCCCTGGAGGGTACGGCCGACGATCATGGGGAGGAGGGTGCTGGTGAACGCGCTGATCAGCGCGCCGACCACCATGACGGCCAGGCTGGCTATCAGCATGCGCCGCTTGCCGTAGAGGTCACCGAGCCGGCCCATGATCGGGGTCGCGACGGCGCCGGAGAGCAGCGTGGAGGTCAGGACCCAGGTGGCGTTGCTGGGCGCGGTGCTCAGCAGCTGCGGCAGGTCCTTGATGACCGGGACGAGCAGGGTCTGCATCACCGCGACAACGATGCCCGCGAAGGCGAGGACCGGGACGAGGGGGCCGGTCGCTCTGCCGGTGGGCTGTTCGTTCGTCGTTTGTGTCATGTGAGGGACCAACCCGGTGTGCCTGGGCAACTATTCCGATGCTTTTGGCCAGCTAACGATTTTTTGACCTTCTCTTGGGAAACGGGCCTGCGCCTGGGTCCTGGGGAGGAGGGGGCCTAGGTCCATTTCCTGATGCCAGGAGCGCCGGTCGTTGAGAGCATGACACTCATGCTCCGAGCCGCTGACGCCACCACCCGTACGTCCCGCCGCAGCGCCCCTCCCGCCTGGCTGGTGGTGGCGCTCGCGTGTGCCGGGCAGTTCCTGGTCGTGCTCGACGTGTCCGTGGTGAACGTGGCCCTGCCGTCGATGCGGGCCGACCTGGCGATGAGCGCGCAGGGCCTGCAGTGGGTCGTGAACGCGTACGCGATCGCCTTCGCGGGGTTCATGCTGCTCGGCGGGCGCGCCGGGGACCTGTACGGCCGTAAGCGCATGTTCCTCGTCGGGCTCGCCGTGTTCACCCTGGCCTCGCTGGCCGGCGGGCTGGCCCAGCAGGACTGGCAGCTGCTGCTCGCGCGGGCCGTGCAGGGGCTGGGGGCGGCGGTGCTGGCCCCCTCGACGCTGACGATCGTCACGGCGGCGGTGCCGGAGGGGGCGGCGCGGGCGCGGGCGATAGGCACCTGGACGGCCGTCGGCGCGGGCGGCGGGGCGGCGGGCGGGCTCGTCGGCGGGGCGCTGGTGGAGGTGCTGTCGTGGCGCTGGGTCCTGCTGATCAACGTGCCGGTGGGCGCGGTGGTGCTGGCCGGTGCCCTTCGCTGGCTCGCGGAGAGCCGGGCCGGGGACGGGCGGCGGCTGGACCTGCCGGGAGCGGTGCTGGTGACGGCGGGACTGGGGACGCTGGCGTACGGCATCTCGCAGACGGAGGCCTCCGGCTGGACGGCGACGGCCACGGTCGTGCCGCTGCTCGCCGGTCTCGCCCTGATCGGCGTCTTCGTCCTCGTGGAGTCGCGTACCGCGGCTCCGCTGATGCCGCTCGGGCTGTTCCGGGTACGGGCGGTGTCGTCGGCGAACGGGGCGATGTTCCTGTGCGGGTCGGCGATGTTCTGCATGTGGTTCTTCATGACGCTGTACGCGCAGAACGTGCTCGGCTACACCCCGCTGGAAGCCGGCCTGGCCCTGGTGCCGAGCTCGCTGGCCGTGCTCCTCGGCTCCAAGCTCGCGCCGCGCCTCATGCCACGGCTCGGCCCGCGCAACGTGGCCGCCGCCGGCACGCTCGTGGCGGTCGTCGGCTTCGGCTGGCAGTCGACGCTGAGCGCGCAGGGCGCGTACGTCACCTCGATCATGGTGCCGGGCATCCTGATGATGCTGGGTGCGGGCCTGGCGGCGACCCCGCTCGCGGCGCTGGCCACGTCCGGGGCGGAGCCGGGGGAGGCCGGGCTGGTGTCGGGCCTGGTCAACACCTCGCGCACGATCGGCGGTTCGCTGGGCCTCGCGATCCTGTCGACCCTGGCGGCGGCCCGCTCGGGCGGCAGCGCGACCCCTCAGGCGCTGACGGAGGGGTACGCGCTGGCGTTCCGGACGGGGGCGTGGGTGCTGGCGGGGGGAGTGGTGCTGATGCTGGTGTGGTTGCCGCGGAGGCCTGCCGGCCACTGAGCTCTGCCCCCTGCAGTCACCCCTACAGCCACCCTGCCCCCCTACAGCCACCCCTGCTGCCGTGCCTCCCGCAGTGCCTCCATCCGGTTGCGTGTGCCCGTCTTGCCGATGGCGGAGGAGAGGTGGTTGCGGACGGTGGACTCGGACAGATGCAGCTTGGTCGCGAGGTCGGCGACCGTCGCGCCGTCCGTCGAGGCGTTGAGGACGTCGCACTCGGGGGTCGTGAGCGGGTTGGGGCCGGCACTGGGGGCGGCCGCGGCGAGGGCCGGGTCGATCACCGTCTCGCCGGTCAGCACGCGGCGGATCGCGACCGCCAGTTCCTCCACGGGACCGTCCTTCACCAGAAAACCGGCGGCTCCCGCCTCCATGGCCCGGCGCAGATACCCAGGGCGGGCGAAGGTCGTCAGGATCAGCACCCGGCAGTCGGGAACCTGGTCGCGCAGCTCGGCCGCGGCGTCCAGCCCGCTGCGGCCCGGTAGTTCGATGTCGAGCAGCGCGACGTCCGGGCGGTGGACGACAGCGGCGTCCACGATCGCGTCCCCGGCCGACACCTGCGCCACGACCTCGATGTCCGGCTCCATCCCCAGCAGTAAAGCGAGAGCCCCGCGCATCATGCCCTGGTCCTCGGCGAGCAGAACCCGGATGGACTTGGCGGGCCGGTGGTCCCGCGGCATCTCGTTCACGGCCCAAGGGTAGGGCGCACGGGACGCTCCGCCGCCGGTGCAGACCCAACCGGTCGCGACCAGTCGTCGTGCGCCTGCGGCGCCGTTGTGGCACGGAGCCGACGTCCCCCGGTCCGCTGGGGGCTCGGGGCTCGGGGCTCGTGCCGAGGGATCGATGTGGGGGAGCGATTCCTCGCTATGTCACGGGCGCCCGGACCGGAGGGCTTGGAGGCGGGCCGGCCCAGCGACCTGACACCCCGTCAGGAGCCTTCACAAGTACGGTGCGCTCGGCTATACAGAGGGCGCCGGACTGGAACGCGTTCTAGATCGGCCCGCGACGACCTCGGTGCGGCCGACGGTGCGGACGGCCGTACCGAGGTCTTGACTCCGCCACTGTCAGGAGCCGTATGCCCATCGACGCAGCCAAGGCCCTCGCCGCCGAACCCCGGACCGGCGAGATCTCCTGGAACTCCAAGGACGTCCAGCTCTACCACCTCGGCATCGGGGCGGGCGTGCCGGCCACCGACCCCGACGAACTGCGCTACACCCTGGAGTCCCGGCTGCACGTCCTGCCCAGCTTCGCCACCGTCGCCGGCTCGGGCTCGCCCGGAGTGATCAGCGGACTGTCCATGCCGGGCATCGAGGTCGACCTCGCCCGCGTCCTGCACGGCGGCCAGAGCCTGGTGATCCACCGGCCCCTCCCGGCGACGGGCACGGCCACCGCGACCAACCGGATCGCCGCCATCCACGACAAGGGCAAGGCCGCCGTCCTCGTGATGCGTACCGAAGTCGCCGACACCGACGGCCCGTTGTGGACCAACGACGCCCAGATCTTCGTACGGGGAGAAGGCGGGTGGGGAGGGGACCGCGGCCCTTCCGCCCGCCTCGACCCCCCGACCGGCGAACCCGACCGGGTCGTCGAGCGGCCCGTCCGCGAGGACCAGGCCCTGCTCTACCGGCTCTCCGGCGACTGGAACCCCCTGCACGCCGACCCCGAGTTCGCCAAGGTCGCCGGGTTCGAGCGGCCCATCCTGCACGGACTGTGCACCTACGGCATCACCCTCAAGGCGGTCGTCGACACGCTGCTCGGCGGCGACGTGACCCGGGTGCGGTCGTACGTCACCCGGTTCGCCGGGGTCGTGTACCCGGGGGAGACCTTGCGGATCCGTATGTGGCACACACCGCAGTCCACGAGGGTCGCCGTCAGCGCCGTCGAGCGGGACGACGCGCCCGTCCTCGCCGACACCATCGTCGAACACTCCTGAACCCTGGATGACCCTGAGGGGAGCCGCACCATGCGCGCAGCCGTACTGCACGAGATCGGCCAGGACAAGCTGGAGGTCCTCGACGACGTCGAGGCGGTGGGCTTCGGGCCCGGCCGGGTGAGGGTCCGGGTGCGGGCCACCGGACTGTGCCACTCGGACCTGTCCGCGATGGCGGGGGTGCTGCCCCAGCCGGGCCCCTTCGTGCCCGGTCACGAGGGCGCCGGCGAGATCCTCGAAGTCGGGGAGGGCGTGCGCGACCTGAAGCCCGGCGACCGGGTCGTCGTCTGCTGGCTGCCCGCCTGCGGTGCCTGTCCCGCCTGCAGGCGCGGCCAGACCGAACTGTGCCTGGCCGGGTTCATGAACGCGGGCACCCCCAACTTCAAGCGCCCCGCCGGGGACGTCTTCGGCTTCGCCGGCACCGGCACCTTCGCCGAGGAGGTCGTGGTCGACGCCGGCTGCGCGGTGCCGATCCCCGACGACGTCCCCTTCGACATCGCCGCCCTCATCGGCTGCGGGGTGACCACGGGACTCGGGGCCGCCCTCAACACCGCCGACGTGGAGGCCGGTTCGTCGGTCGCCGTCATCGGCTGCGGCGGCGTCGGCATCTCCGCGATCCAGGGCGCCCGGCTCAAGGGCGCCGCCGAGATCGTCGCCGTCGACCCGGTCGCCTCGCGCCGCGAGTCCGCGCTCAGGTTCGGTGCCACCAGGGCCGTCTCGCCGGACGAGCTGCCCGACGCCAAACAACAGGTCACCGCCGGCGAGGGCTTCGACTACGTCTTCGAGGTCGTCGGCAAGTCCGCCACCGCCCGCACGGCCTACGACAACACCCGGCGCGGCGGCACCCTGGTCATCGTCGGCGCGGGCGCCATGGACGACTTCCTCCAGCTCAACATGTTCGAGCTGTTCTTCGACGAGAAGCGGATCCTGCCGTCCATGTACGGCGGCGGCGATGTCCTGCGCTCCTACGAGCGGACGATCGCCCTGTGGCGCGCGGGCCGCATCGACCTCGCCGGCCTGATCACCCACCGTGTGCCACTGGCGGACATCAACGAGGCCCTGGACCAGATGCGGACGGGCGCGGCGCTGCGTACGTGCATAGAGATCTGACATCGAAGGGGCCGTATCCATCGAGGGGCCGCATCTATCGAGGGGCCGCATCTATCGAGGGGCCGTATCCATCGAGAGGCCGCACTCATCGAAGGGGTCGTATGTCACTGCCACTTGAGGGCCTGTCCGCGATCGTCACCGGCGCCGGCCGCGGGCTCGGGCGGGCCGAGGCGCTCGAACTCGCCCTGCTCGGCGCGGCCGTCGTCGTCAACGACTACGGGCAGCCCGGCCGCGACGGCTCGGGCGCGGCCTCCGCCGCTCCCGCCGAGGAGGTCGCCGCCGAGATCCGCGCGGCGGGCGGCACGGCACTCGCCCACACCGGGGACGTCGCCGACTTCCAACAGGCCCGCGCACTGGTCGAGTTGGCCGTCGCCGAGTTCGGCAAGCTGGACATCCTGGTCAACAACGCGGGCATCCTGCGCGACCGCATGGTCTTCTCCATGGCGGAGGAGGAGTGGGACCCGGTGATCAGGGTCCATCTCAAGGGCCACTTCAACACCATCCGTTTCGCCGCCGCACACTGGCGCGAGCGGTCCAAGGCGGCGGGCGGCCCCGTGTACGGGCGGATCGTGAACACCTCGTCGGAGGCGTTCCTGGCGGGATCGGCCGGGCAGCCCAACTACGCGGCCGCGAAGGGCGGGATCGTTGGGCTCACCACCTCCACCGCCCTCGCGCTCGCCAAGTACGGCGTGACCGCCAACGCCATCTGCCCGCGCGCCCGCACCCGCATGACCGAGGACGTCTTCGCGGGCCTCGGCCGGCCGGAGGACGGGCTGGACCCGCTCGCCCCCGAGCATGTCGCCCCGCTCGTCGGCTACTTGGCCTCGCCGGCCGCCGCCCGGGTCAACGGCCAGCTGATCGTCGTACACGGCGGCATGGTGGCGATCGTCGAACGGCCGCAGATCGCCGCCAAGTTCGACAGCAAGCAGGAGACGTTCACCTACGACGAGCTCGACGCGCTGCTCACCCCGCACTACGCGGAGCGGCCGTCGGGGGAGACGTTCGGAGCGGCGGAGGTGCTGGGGCTCAAACGGGGTTGACGCCGGTGTCGACGCGGTGTCGGCGCGGTGTCGACACCGGGGTGGACACGGCAACGGCCCCGTCCCCCGCGGACACGGCAACGGCCCCGTCCCCATGGGGAACAGGGCCGTATGCCATGGCCGGTGCGTGGCCTCAGGCCGCCGTCTCGGTCTTCTCCGCGGCCGGCTTGCGGTGACGGCCGCGGGGAGCCGCCTCGCTGTCCTGGGCCGACACCGGGCCCCGGTGCCTGCCGTGACCGGCGGCCTTCTGAACGTCGTGAACGTCGGCCGGCCCCGGCTGGGTCGTGCTGGCGTTGCTCATCGGAAAACTCACCCCGTCAACATGATCTTTCTTACAGCCGGGCGAGTTTAACCAGACGACCACGGGCCGAATCCAGGCGGCCACGCCAACCGCCACTAGTTCGTTACAAGACCGCCCAACGGCGCTTGCTGCAAGGGCACGGGGCGCGTCGCCGCGGGGGCCGCGGGGGCCTGTGTGGGTGCCGCGTCAGGTCGTTGGCCGTGTGCGGCGCCGTCGTGGCTTGTCGCGCAGTTCCCCGCGCCCCTTTGGGGCGCTTCCCAGCGCATCACTCCACAGGGCACTGCCCCCGTCGCATACGGCAGTTGCAGCACCCCGTCCCGCGTCCACCACCCGGCTCCCGCCAACCACCCCTCGGGCGCCGCGAGATGACGTACCTGCCGCTCGGCGGGCCGCCACACCCCGACCCAGCTCCCGACCGGCCCGTCGACGCGCAACGCCACCCCGCAGGCCTCCGGCGTCAGCACCTGCCCCGGCTGGATCGCGAACGGCGTCACCGCGCAGTCGGGCGTCCGCAGGCACTCCGGGAAACGCACCGGCAGCGTGCTGCCCAGCACACCCCAGCCCAGCCGATCGCGCCCCGGCGAGGGAGCGTCCGACCGGATCAGCAGCAGCCCGCTGTCCGGGTCGGCGAGGAGCAACCGGTCGTCGCTGTCGTCCGTGATCTGCAGCAGCGGCGACACCTCGCCGCCCCGCTCCAGGTCGACCACGACGGCCTTCGTACGGCCCCCGGACTCCCGGTCCAGGGCCAGCATCCGCCCGCCCCGGTCCAGCCACACCCCGCCCGAGCAGCGCCCGGGGACCTCCGCGAGCTGCTCCGGCCCGAAGGCACCCCCCGCCACCAGCCACACCGCGCTGGAGCGCCGGCCCACCGCGAGGGCGTACGCCTTGTCGCCGCCCGGCGCCGGGGGCAGCAACCGCAGCCGGGTCTGCTCGTCGGGGCACTGGACGGCACCCAGTAACAGCTCACCGGTGCCCGGGCCGGTCGGGTACAGCAACGAGAACATGTGCCGTCCGTCGGTCGGGCGGCGGATCAGCACCCGCCCGTCCCCCATCGGCTGCACCTCGGTGCCGGGCTCCTCCGGCTGGTGGGCGGGCAGTGGCACGGCGTAGGGCTCGGGGCCGTCCAGGGTCCAGCGCTCCGGGAACCAGCAGTCGCGGTCCAGCGCGAGCCGGGCGGCGTAGGAACCGTCCGCCGTGATGGTGCATCCCGCCCGAGGCGCGTCGTCGTCCTCGTGCTCCGCCGCAGGCTCGATCGCACAGGCCGTCATGGTCCGGTCACCTCCAGTCACGAAGCTAGTTTTCGCACGCACAGGCGTGGGATCGGCAAGGTTCCGCTTCACACAAAGGGGTGGCCGAGGAACGATTCGCCTGAGGTGGCGGGGGTGAATGTGCTGGGCGGGGCAGGTCGTGGCCGCGGGTGGGCAGGGAGGCGACCGCGGGGGGCGATCCGGCAGCTCCGGCACA
Organism: Streptomyces sp. V4I8; assembly: GCF_041261225.1. Classification (GTDB taxonomy): domain Bacteria; phylum Actinomycetota; class Actinomycetes; order Streptomycetales; family Streptomycetaceae; genus Streptomyces. Next base: position 3,228,807 of record NZ_JBGCCN010000001.1, on the reverse strand, counting down.
GGTACAGCCGTACGGAACAGCCAGGTAGCCTTGCCCCCGTGCCCCGTCTGTCTGAAGTCATCGCCGCGCTGGAGAACCTGTGGCCCGCCGAGCGGGCCGAGTCCTGGGACGCGGTCGGCACCGTCGTGGGCGACCCCGACCAGGCGGTCTCGCGGGTCCTGTTCGCCGTCGACCCGGTCCAGGAGATCGTCGACGAGGCGGTGAAGCTGGGCGCCGACCTGCTGGTCACCCACCACCCGCTCTACCTGCGCGGTACGTCGACGGTGGCGGCCTCCACCTTCAAGGGCCGGGTCGTCCACACCCTCATCAAGAACGACATCGCGCTGCACGTCGCGCACACCAACGCGGACACGGCCGACCCCGGCGTCAGCGACGCGCTGGCCGGCGCGCTGGACCTGCGGGTCGTACGACCGCTGGTGCCGGACGCGACCGACCCGGAGGGCCGCCGGGGCCTCGGCCGGATCTGCGAACTCGACCACCCGCTCACCGTCCGCGAACTCGCCGCCCGGGCCGCCGAGCGGCTGCCCGCCACCGCGCAGGGCATCCGCGTGGCCGGCGACCCCGAGGCGACGGTCCGCACGGTCGCCGTCAGCGGCGGCTCCGGCGACAGCCTCTTCGACCAGGTACGCGCCGCCGGCGTCGACGCCTTCCTCACCGCGGACCTCCGCCACCACCCGGCGTCCGAGGCCGTCGCCCACAGTCCTCTCGCGCTGCTCGACGCGGCGCACTGGGCCACCGAGTGGCCCTGGTGCGAGCTGGCCGCCGCCCAGCTCGACGAGATCTCCGACCGCAACGGATGGGACCTGCGCGTCCACGTCTCGAAGACGGTCACCGACCCCTGGACCGCCCACGCGGCATCCACCCACCCGTCGCCCGCCACCACCCTTCCCGCGAGCGCTTCGCGCGCCCCTTCTGACTCGACATCTGGAGCCCCCAACTGAACGCCGCGCCCGCCGACCAGATCCGCCTCCTCGACGTCCAGGCCCTCGACGTCCGCAAGCAGCAGCTCGCGCACAAGCGGAGGTCGCTGCCCGAGCACGCCGAGATCGAGTCGCTGACCAAGGACCACACGCAGCTGCGCGACCTGCTCGTGGCCGCGCAGACCGAGGAGAGCGACTGCGCCCGCGAGCAGACCAAGGCCGAGCAGGACGTGGACCAGGTGCGCCAGCGCGCCGTCCGCGACCAGCAGCGCCTGGACTCCGGTGCCATCACCTCCCCGAAGGACCTGGAGAACCTCCAGCACGAGATCGCCTCCCTCGCCAAGCGGCAGGGCGACCTGGAGGACATCGTCCTGGAGGTCATGGAGCGCCGTGAGTCCGCGCAGGAGCGGGTCGTCGAGCTGACCGAGCGGGTCGGTGCCGTGCAGGGGAAGGTCGACGACGCGACCGCCCGCCGGGACGCCGCGTTCGAGCAGATCGACGGCGAGGTCGCCTCGGTGACCAAGGAGCGCGAGGTCATCGCCGCCGCCGTCCCGGCCGACCTGCTCAAGCTCTACGACAAGCTGCGCGAGCAGCAGGGCGGCATCGGCGCGGCCAAGCTGTACCAGCGCACCTGCCAGGGCTGCCGCCAGGAGCTCGCCATCACCGAGCTGAACGAGATCCGCCAGGCGGCGCCGGACACCGTGGTGCGCTGCGAGAACTGCCGCCGGATCCTGGTGCGTACGGCCGAGTCCGGCCTCTAGGGAGCCTGTGCCGTGCGGGAGTTCATCGTCGAGGCCGACGGCGGGTCACGGGGCAACCCGGGGCCCGCGGGCTACGGTGCCGTGGTCATCGACGCGGCGACGGGGCAGACGCTGGCCGAGGCGGCCGAGTACATCGGCGTGGCCACGAACAACGTCGCCGAGTACCGGGGTCTGGTGGCCGGCCTGCGCGCCGCGTACGACCTGGACCCCACGGCCACGATCCACGTCCGCATGGACTCCAAGCTCGTCGTCGAGCAGATGTCGGGCCGCTGGAAGATCAAGCACCCCGACATGAAGCCGCTGGCCTTCGAGGCGGCGCGCGTCTTCGCGGCTCCCCAGGTGACGTACGAGTGGATCCCCCGGGAGCAGAACAAGCACGCGGACCGGCTGGCCAACGAGGCGATGGACGCCGGGAAGCGGGGGGAGCAGTGGTCGGCGGCGGCTTCCATGGCGGAGCTGGAGGCGGCTGACGCGAGGGCCGCGAGGGTCGCGCAGGCTGCGGGGACCGCGGCTGAGCCTGAGCCGTCCGGCCCGCCGGGAGACGCCGCCGCGGGCGCGGCGCGGGCGCGTGCGGCGCTGGCCGAAGAGCGGGCCTCCGCGGCCGCCGAGGCCGATGGCGGCGCTGCCCGTGCCGATGTCAGCTCCGCCCGTGCCGATGTCAGGGCCGCCCGCACCGTGGCCGCGCCCTCGTCCGGCTGGGCGCCCGCCGACATGGGCGCGCCCGCCACCTTCGTACTGCTCCGGCACGGCGAGACCCCCCTCACCCCCCAGAAGCGGTTCTCCGGCAGCGGCGGTACCGATCCGGCCCTCTCCGACGTCGGCCGGGACCAGGCCGAGCGCGTCGGTGCGGCCCTCGCCCGGCGCGGCACGATCCAGGCCGTCGTGGCCTCGCCGCTCGCCCGTACCCGGGAGACCGCCGGCATCGTCGCGGCCCGCCTCGGCCTGGAGGTGAGCGTCGAGGACGGTCTGCGCGAGACCGACTTCGGTGCCTGGGAGGGGCTCACCTTCGGAGAGGTGCGCGAGCGTTACCCCGAGGACCTCAACGCCTGGCTGGCCGACCCGGAGGCGCGCCCCACCGGTGACGGCGAGAGCTTCGCGGCGACCGCGACCCGTATCGCCGCCACCCGCGACAAGCTGATCGCGGCCTACGCCGGCCGCACGGTCCTGCTCGTCACGCACGTCACGCCGATCAAGACGTTCGTACGCCTCGCCCTGGGCGCCCCGCCCGAGTCCCTGTTCCGCATGGAACTCTCGGCGGCCTCCCTCTCGGCGGTGGCGTACTACGCCGACGGCAACGCGAGCGTGCGGCTCTTCAATGACACGTCACACCTGCGCGGGTGAGCTTCTGAGGCCGGCGGCGGCCCGCGCCAGCTCCTCGACCCGCGCCCAGTCCCGCGCCGCCACGGCGTCCGCCGGAAGCATCCAACTCCCGCCCACGCAGGCGACGTTGGGGAGTGAGAGATAGCTGGGAGCCGTCGCCGGACCGATCCCGCCCGTCGGGCAGAAGCGGGCCTGCGGCAACGGCCCGTTCAGCGACTTGAGGTACGCCGTACCCCCCGCCGCCTCGGCCGGGAAGAACTTCATCTCCCGCACCCCGCGCTCCAGCAGCGCCACGACCTCCGACGTGGTCGACACCCCCGGCAGGAAAGGCACCCCGGACGCCCGCATCGCCCCCAGCAGTACGTCCGTCCAGCCCGGGCTCACCAGAAAGCGCGCCCCGGCCGCGACGGAGGCGTTCACCTGGTCCGGCGTGATGACCGTGCCGGCCCCGACCACCGCGTCCGGCACCGCGGCGGCGATCTCCCGGATCGCGGCCGGTGCCGCCGGCGTCCGCAGCGTCACCTCGATCGCGGGGAGCCCGCCGGCGACGAGCGCCCGCGCCAGCGGTACGGCGTCGCAGACGTCCTCGATGACGACGACCGGCACGACGGGGGCGAGATCCAGCACGGAGGCGGGCAGGGGAGAGGCCATGGCCTCATCCTGCCGAGGGTGAGCACTGTGCGCAAAGGTCATTGCGCATGTTGCAATGCGCGCCTCCTGTGGATCCCGTTCTGGATCCCAGTTCTGGATCCCGTTGTGGACCCTGCTAGTGGATCTCCGCCACCAGCACATCCAGCGTCCACGCCTTCCCGGCCCTGGCCGGCGCCTCCACCTCGACCTCGTACCCGAGGTCCCGCAAGGCCTCCACCAGCGCGGCCGGATCCTTGGGCGCGGCTCCCGCCGTCAGCAGGCTCCGCACGATCCGCCCCTTCGTGGCCTTGTTGAAGTGGCTGACGACCTTCCGGGTCGGCGCGTGCAGCACCCGTACCGTCGCCGTCCGCCCGGCCACCTCGCCCTTCGGCTTCCACGCCGCCGCGTACGCCGACGACCGCAGATCCAGCACCAGCCCGTCCCCGGCCGCCTCGGGCAGCACCTCCGCCATCGGCGCCCGCCAGTGCGCCCCGAGCGCCCCGAGGCCGGGCAGCTTCACGCCCATCGAGCAGCGGTAGGAGGGGATGCGGTCGTTGACGCGGACCGCGCCCCACAGCCCCGAGAACACCAGCAGCGACCGAGCGGCCCGCTTCTTCGCCGCGGCGTCCAGCGACGCCAGGTCGAGGGCGTCGTACAGCACACCGGTGTAGATCTCCCCGGCCGGCCGCGCACCCGCCGTGGGCAGCTCGACGTTCTTCGCGACCTCCCCCCGCAGCCCCTCACTCAGCCCGAGGACGTCCCGCGCCTTGTCCTCGTCGCCGCGGCACAGTTCGACCAGCTCACGCAGCACGGCCGCCCGGGCTTCGGTGAGTCCCGGCAGGGACAGCGACTCCAGCTTCAGCGAGGCACCCCGACCGGACGAGGCCTTCCCTTCGGAAGGCGGCAGCAGGACAAGCACACGTACTCCTTAGCTCCAACTCCGACACAGAGGGTACGGCGTGCCCGTCGGCGGCCCTCGCCCTAGGCTCGACTCATGCCCCGCCGCCACATCCGAGTGACCGGCGCCCCCGAGGCCCCCCTCCGGGCCGCCCTCACCGCGCTGCGTACCGAACTCGGCGTCTCCGGAAGCTTCCCGCCCGAGGTGCTGGCCGAGGCCGAGCAGGCCGCGAAGGCTCCGGTCCTCCCTTCCCACGACGCCACCGACATCCCCTTCTTCACCATCGACCCGCCCACGTCCACCGACCTCGACCAGGCGATGCACCTGTCGCGGCAGGGCACCGGCTACCGCGTCCGGTACGCCATCGCCGACGTCGCCGCCTTCGTCGTACCGTCGGGCCCCCTGGACCGGGAGGCCCACCGCCGGGTGACGACCCTCTACTTCCCTGACGAGAAGGTCCCCCTGCACCCGACCCTGCTCAGCGAGGGCGCGGCAAGTCTGCTCCCGGCCCAGGTCCGGCCCGCCGTCCTGTGGACGATCGACCTCGACGCGGAGGGCCGTACGCTCGCCGTCGACGTCCGCCGCGCCCTGGTCCGCAGCCGGGCCAAGCTGGACTACGACGGCGTGCAGAAGCAGATCGACGGTGGAACCGCCGAGGAGCCGCCGGCGCTGCTGAAGGAGATCGGGGAGCTGCGGGAGCGGCTGGAGGTGGAGCGGGGCGGGATCTCGCTCAACGTGCCCGAGCAGGAGATCATCGAGCGCGACCACGACCACACCTACGAGCTCGCCTACCGCGCCCCGCTCCCCGCCGACGGCTGGAACGCCCAGATCTCCCTGCTGACCGGAATGGCCGCCGCCGACCTGATGCTGGCGAGCGGCACGGGCATCCTGCGCACCCTCCCGCCCGCCCCCGACGGCGCCGTCGGCCGTCTGCGCCGTACCGCCCACGCCCTGCGCGTCGACTGGCCGCACCACGTCTCGTACGCCTCGCTGGTCCGCTCCCTCGACCCGCACCGCCCGCACCACGCGGCCTTCCTCCAGGAGTGCACGACGCTGTTGCGCGGAGCCGGTTACACGGTCTTCCGGGACGGCGCCCTGCCGGCCATCACCACCCACTCCGCCGTGGCCGCCCCCTACGCGCACTGCACGGCCCCCTTGCGCCGCCTCGCCGACCGCTACGCCTCCGAGATCTGCCTCGCGGCGGCAGCGGGGCAGCCGGTGCCCGACTGGGTGGGGTCCGCCCTCGACGCACTGCCCGCCCGGATGGCCGAGGGCACCCGGCGCGCGGGCACGGTCGAGCGGGAGTGCGTCGACATCGTCGAAGGGGCACTGCTGAAGGACCGGGTGGGGGAGGTGTTCGACGGCTGGGTGGTGGACGTCGAGGAACGTCAACCCGCCGTAGGAACCGTGCAGTTGGAGTCCCCGGCGGTCATCGGCCGGATCGAGGCGAGGGACGGGGGCCGCCTGCCGCTGGGGGAGCGGCTCAGCGTCCGCCTCACGGAAGCGGCGAAGGTGCGGTTCGAGCCCGCTTGACCGCTTGTACGAGGTCGGCGGCCTCGTCGGCGTGGAGGCGCACGAGACGGACGTCCCGCCGGCGGCCCAGGAAGGTGAAGTGGGCTACGGGCTCGGTGAGTTCGAGCGTCACCGTCGTCTGCGCGCCGACAGGGAGGTCGAGCTCACCGTCGGCCCGCTCATGGGTGGTGCGCAGCTCGCGGCGTACGTGCGCGATGTTCTCCAGCGGTATGCGCAGATCGACGTGCGCGGCGCGCCGGACGCGCAGGTGACCGGCGTCGAGCACGTGGGGCCGTACGACGGAGGCGGCGTGCATACCGATGATGATCACGAGGGTGTACATGTCCACCATGAACCATCCCCGTTGCACCGCGGGGTAGTTCCTCAGCAGCACGGACATCGTGATCGACTCGATCACGACCACGAACCCGAACCCCAACATCATCGTGCCCTGCCCGCGCGCGTACCCGAAGCCGGTGCCGTCACCGAGCCCGTGCCGCCGCCGTGCCACCCACAGCGCGAGACTGCCGAGGAGCCGCAGCTCATGCCGGGCGAGGACGAGCACGGTCCGCATCACGGCCCGTCTCCTTCCGTGAGCATGTGCAAGGTACGGCGGATGGCCTCCGCCTGGGCCGGGGCGAAGTCGGCGTAGAAGGCACGCAGGAAACTGTTGTCGGGGTCGACCTCCAACGGCTCCGGGAGCAGATCGCGGGGCAGGCAGTCGGCGAGGGCGCGCGCCGCCTCGTCCACGCGCGGGTCGGTGGGGTCGGCGTCGACGAGCTGATCGAGCAGGGCGTAGGCGGCGAGGGCACGCTCCTTGCCGCCCGGCCGGGCCAGCGCGCTCCCCAGCGCGCCCATGAGCTCCTCCCGCCCCTCGGGATCGGCCGTGGTCTCGATCAGGGCGAGCATCTCGCGGTCCTTGGCGGCCATGGGGGAGTCGGAGACGACGTGCGCCATGTCCTGGAACAGGGCCGCCAGCCGAGGCGACACGGGCCCTTCCGCCGGAAGCCCGCCCTCCGTCTCCAGCAAGGCCCGCAACCGCGCCCGCCGCTCCCGGATGGCATCCTCCTGCCGTGCCAGATCCTCATCGAGCTCGGTGAGCACCTCGACCAGATCCTTCCCGGCATCCTCGGCGAGCACGTCCCGCACCTCCGAGAGCCCCAGCCCCAGCTCCGTCAGCCGCCGAATCCGGGCCAGCACGACCGCGTGCCGCAGGGTGTAGTCCCGATACCCGTTCGGGCGCCGCTCCGGCTCCGGCAGCAGCCCCTGATGGTGGTAGTGCCGCACCGTGCGCGTGGTGACGCCGACGGCGGCGGCGAGTTCTCCGATCCGCATGGGATCAGTAGAGACGTTGACGTCGCGGCAGGGTCAAGGGGACGGCTCGGCGCCTGACGATCGCCGTGCTGGTGTGCCACGATCGAGGGAACGGTTCCCGATCTCTCGGACAGGTGATCTTCCTAATGTCCCAGTCTGGCGAGCGACCGAAGGAGGGGCGTGACATGACTGCCATGGCCCACGAGCCGCTCACGCAGGAAGAGGTCCTGCTGGAGGGCTTTCTCGCCCTGGACACCCCGGAGGGTTTCCGGGCTGAGCTGATCGAGGGGGAGATCGTTGTGACACCGCCGCCGGACGGGGATCACGAGGACTACATCAATGTGATCGTGAAACAGGTGATCCGGCGGGCCCGGACCGACATGGACTTCTCCGGTAACAAGGGACTGAGACTTAAGAGCGGAGACACCTGCCCGAAGAATCACGCGGTGCCGGATACGACCTTTGCACCCACGCACCTTCGACTCTTCCGGGGTGCCGATTCCTGGATGCCATGCGAGGGCGTTGCGATGGTTGTTGAGGTCACGTCCTCCAAGCCGAAGGCCGATCGCGAGGCCAAATGCCGCTGCTACGCACGCGGTGGCATCCCCCTGTACCTGCTCGTCGATCGTGACACCTCTCAGATCACCCTGTTCAGTGCCCCGGAGAAAGACGATTATCGTCAGCACTCCACCCTCCCATTTGGCAAGCCGCTTGCTCTCCCGGAGCCCTTCGCCTTCGACCTGGACACCACGGACTTTCTCTGACGCTCCCGGTGTTGTCCCCCAGGCCGGCCGAAGGGGGATGCGTGGTGAGGGAACAGGCCCTGTGGACCAGGGCGCGGCTCGGCCGGGGCGGCCCCCCGCTCGACCTGCTCACCGCCCGCTTCGACCGGCACGTCTACGCCCCGCACGCCCACGACGAGTTCACGATCGGCGTGTGCGTCGCCGGCAGCGAGATCATCGACTACCGCGGCGGCCGCATCCGCCCGACCCCCGGCTCCATCGTCGTACTGGCACCGGAAGAGATGCACACAGGCGGCCCGGCCGAGCCCGGGGGCTACGCCTACCGGGCCCTGTACGCCGGGACGTCCCTGCTGACCGACGGCACCCTGGGCACGGACGTTCCGCATTTCCCGGACCCCCTCCTCCGCGACCCCGAACTGTCCGCCGCCCTACGCCTCACCCACACCGACCTCGCCGCCTGCCCCGACCCCCTGGAGGCCGAGTCCCGCCTCCCCTGGCTCCTGACAGCCCTCGCCCGCCGCCACTCCACGGCCCGCGCGGCGAGCGACACGGTGCCGGGCGCCGCCCACATCGCGCACGCCGTACGCGACCGCCTGGCCGACGAGCTGACAGCCCCACCCTCCCTCGCGGCCCTGGCCACCGACCTGGGTCTCTCCCGCTACCAACTGCTCCGCGCCTTCCGCACGGCGATGGGAGTACCGCCGTACGCCTGGCTCGCCCAGCACCGCGTGAGCAGGGCGCGCTGCCTGCTGGAGACGGGCCTGAGGCCCGCGGAAGTCGCGGTCCTGGTCGGCTTCGCGGACCAGGCGCACCTGACCCGCTGGTTCCGGCGGGTGCTGGGGGTGACTCCGGCGGCGTACCGCAACAGCGTTCAAGACAGGGGTCGGTAGGGCGGCCGAGAGTTCAGCGTATGAGTGCACGCGGTTGGTTTCTGTTCGCCCTGATGAGCGTCGTCTGGGGCATCCCCTACCTGATGATCAAGGTGGCGGTGGAGGCGGTCTCCCCGTCGACTGTGGTGTTCACGCGCTGCGCGCTGGGCGCGGCACTGCTGCTGCCGTTCGCGATCCGCCAGGGCGGCCTGAGCGGGACCCTACGACGCCACTGGCGTCCCATGCTGGCGTTCGCGTGCATAGAGATCATCGGCCCCTGGTGGACCCTGACGGACGCCGAACGCCACCTGTCCAGCTCGACGGCGGGCCTGCTGATCGCGGGCGTGCCGATAGTCGGGGTGGCCTTGGCCCGCTTCTTCGGAGCCACGGAACACCTGGGTATCCGCCGCCTGACCGGCCTCACCCTGGGCCTGGCCGGCGTGGCGACCCTCACGGCCCCGCACCTGACGGGCGGCGACGCCCGCTCCCTGACGGAGGTCCTGCTGACGGTGCTGGGCTACGCGACGGCCCCGCTGATAGCGGCGCGCTGGCTGAAGGACGTTCCGTCCCTGCAGCTCACGGCCGCGTGCCTGACGCTGGCGGCACTGGTGTACGCCCCGGCGGCGGCACTGACCCGCCCGTCCGCCGTGCCCTCCGCCGAGGTCCTGGTCGCCCTCGCGGTGCTCGGCGCGATCTGCACGGCGGTCGCCTTCGTGGCGTTCCTGGAGCTGATCAAGGAGGTGGGTCCGACGCGGGCGACGGTGTTCACGTACGTCAACCCGGCGGTGGCGGTGGGGGCGGGGGCGGTGTTCCTGGACGAGCACCTGACGGCGGGGGTGGTCGCCGCCTTCGTATTGATCCTCGCCGGATCGGTCCTGGCGACGGCCGCCCCGCGCAGGCCGGTAACATGGTCCCCACGGCAGACGAGCCGGGCGGACGGCCGCGTGGAGTCCCCTTAGGGGGCTTCCCGAGGAACGTCCGGGCTCCACAGGGCAGGGTGATGGCTAACGGCCACCCGGGGTGACCCGCGGGACAGTGCCACAGAAAGCAAACCGCCCAGCGCTTCGGCACTGGGTAAGGGTGAAACGGTGGTGTAAGAGACCACCAGTGCTCAGGGTGACTTGAGCAGCTAGGTAAACCCCACCCGGAGCAAGGTCAAGAGGAGCGCTGTAAAAGGCACTCTGCGCGGACGTTCGAGGGCTGCCCGCCCGAGTCCGCGGGTAGACCGCAGGAGGCCGGTGGTAACGCCGGTCGTAGATGGATGGCCGTCGCCCGGGGGCCCGTGAGGGGCCCTGGGAACAGAACCCGGCGTATAGCCCGACTCGTCTGCCGCTGCCTGCGGCTTTACTTCGGAAGGGGCTTCTGGCCTGCGCCGGAGGCTGTCCGTCCGTAGGCTCGTGTACCCGCGTCACGACGGCGGGACGCTGCCCGGGATAAGGGTGCGCAGCAAAGCCTGAGTTCTCGTGTCGTCCGAGTACAGGACTGTGCCGGCCAGGCCCCTCGTGAGGAGTACCTTGTAGCGGTTTCGCGTGAGGCTTTCGAAGTGGCTGGGCGAAGCGTGGCGCAGGCTGCTGTCCTTGCATTCCGTCGGATTAGTGCGCCACCCGTCGCCTGCCCAGACCAGATCCTTGCCGAGGATTACGCCGTTCCAAGCGTATTCGAAGCCCTGAGCCGTGTAGATGCAGCCGATTTGCCCGATCCCTGCTTGTTCGGTGGCCCAGAGCGAGGATCGCGGGGCGCCGCTAACCTCGCGCTCCCCCTTGACGTTCCATGGCCGACGCCATTCGCCTATGACCACGTCGTCGACCAGACTGCCGTCCCTTCGCGGATCACTCCATGGCCAGCAGAAGCCGGCGGTCATACGCGCGGTGGATCCAGCTGCTTGCCGCGCGTGAAGGTACGCCTCCATCGCTTGTGGAGTGTCGGCAAGCAGCAGCTCGAAGTTCGGCTCGGGCTTCCAAGGAACCGGTCCTCCGGGCTCCAAACCCAGGAGACGTCGTACCCAGTGTTCATAGGCGCGGCTCCCGCCGCAGCGGAACTGCTCATTGAGGTCGACGTGACGGACCACGCACCCCCGTGCTTTTGCAGCCCGATCAATCTCCCGAACGCTTCCCATCTCGTCAGGGCGAACTACCTGGTGCTCATCAAGAAGAAACACCGGAACCCTGGCGGCGTCTATAAGCTCCTCAACCTGGCTTCGTCCGCTTCTGTGGATGTTCAAGGGGCTCTGGGTTCTGGAATGGTGGCGGATGCGGTGTGCTTCATCGCAGATGAGAACATCGAGATCGTTCCTTTCTATAGTGCGGAAGTCGAGGAAGTAGCGGAAGAGTTTGACGACGCGTTCGTTCTTCTGGCCGACGACGTGGCGGAGGGTGGTGGTGAAGGATTTTGAGCCGGTAGCATGGACGACATTCCGTCGGTTTCTGCCGAGGTAGCTCATGAGGTGGAGAGCTATCAGGCTCTTTCCTGAGCCAGGTCCCCCTGATACCACTATCACCTCCTTGGTGTCTGACCTCCGTGATATGGAAACTGCACGCTTGACCAGGGAGGCCGCGACCTGTTGTTCGTCCATGAGTCGGAAATTGCCGCCGTAGAGGATCTCGTCAGCAGCCGCTTGCATGAGTTGAAAAAGCGTGGAGCGGGAACGCTCTGTGAGTCGCTCCATCAAAGCTGCGTTGCTGGTGCCTTGCAGTGCGCGTGCGGACATTCGTATGAGTGCCACCAGTGATCTCCGTATGCTTGGTCAGCAACAATGCGTAAGATGCGAGCTTGGTCAGCCTTCGCATGGGCATCGACACTCAAAGCTCTTCGGCCTCGGGTCCTCGTTAGTCGGAGGTCTTCCTCAAGGTGCGTCACCCTGCGGCCCCTTGTTCTTCATTGATTGAGCACGACGAAGGAGAACGAGCCTCGTAGCGGGCTACGCCACTGCTGGCACCTTGGCTCCGGCTGCCGGATGGATGAGCGACCGCAGCTTCTCGCGCGTCTCCGCGTCCGTCGAATAGAGGATCGTGCCGACCATGCCGCGAGTCAGCAGCACCTTGTAGGTGTTGCGGACAAGCCGGTCGATGTCCTCGTCGGATGTTGCCTTGGTGAAGGACGGGTCCTTCGATGCCGAGCGGTCCACGATCCAGCGGTCTGTCCGCCACAGCAGGTCGGGGCCGATGATGACGCCCGACCAGTCGTACTCGAAGCCCTGGGCGGTGTAGACGCAGCCGATCTGGCCGAAGCCGGCAGGGTCGGTGGCCCATAGAGGGGCGGGCGGTGCGCCAAGTACGGATCTGTCGCCGTACACGTTCCAGGGGCGAGCCCACTCACCGATGGTGACGTCGGTGGGGAGTGCCGCCATGCCGGGGGTGATCTTTGTCGTCCACTTCCAGCAGTAGCCGGCCGACATCCGTGCGCCGTAGTCCTCTTCGCGGCGCGCGATGAGGAAGTCCTCCAGTTCCTGGGGGCTCTCAGCGGTCAGCAGCTTGAACTTGCCGTCCGGCTCCCAATGGTGGGGCGTGCCGCCGTCCAGGCCGAGGAGGTCAATGACCCACTTCTCGTACGCCTCGCTGCCGCCGCACCGGAACTGGCCGTCCAGCTCCACCACCGTGCAGTCCACACCTTGCGCAGCGGCGGCCCGCTGGATCGCCTCCTTGGTGCCCATCTCGCCGGGGCGCACCACCTGGTGCTGGTCGAGGAGGAACACCGGTACCCGGGCCGCGTCGATCAGCTCCGCGACCTGGGGGCGGCCGGTGCGCAGCTCCGCCTTCGTGTAGCGGTTGGCAGAGGTCTTCCGCAGGCGGTGGGCCTCGTCGCAGATCAGTACGTCGAGGTCGTTCGGCTCGGCGTCCATGAAGCTGTTGAAGTACTTGAAGAGCTGCTGGACCTCCCGCTTCCGTTCTCCCGCGACCTTCCGCATGGTCTTGGTGAACGACTGTGAACCGGTCGCATGGAGAGTGGGTACCCCGCGCCGGTACAGCTCGCCCAGCAGGGACATCGCGATCACGCTCTTGCCGGAGCCGGGTCCGCCGGTCACCACGATCACCTGCTTGTGATTGGACCGCCTGGCCTTGCGTACGGCGGACATCACGTTCTCGTAGGCGACGCGCTGCTCGGCGATGAGCACGAACTGCTCGCGGTCGCGGATCTCGGCCGCCGCGACGGACATCAGCTGCTTCGACGGCCGTACCTTGGCGTCGAGCAGTACGTCCGCCGCCTGGGCGCCGGGCTTGGCGGCGAGGCGCGAGCGTAGGAAGTCGAGGAAGACACCCCGCTGTTCGCCGGTGTACATCCGACCGTGCTGGTCCTCCTCGACGCCCCGCAGCCCCGCGACGCCGAACTCGGTCGCGTTGTGGAGGAAGGCCACACCGGCCAGCGACTGGGGCATCCGCTCCAACGCCCCGTTGAACGACAGTAGGTACTCGCAGTAGCCCCGCACCTGCTCGATCGGGTTCAGCACGGGCTCCGTGTAGGAGTCGATCCGGCACAGGAGGGGCTCGTCCTCCTCGGGGTAGGCCGTGCTCCACTGCTTCAGTTCCACGACTACGTACGACGGTTCGCCGGTGGTCGGGTGGACGCCGGCGAGTACGGCGTCAGCACGCTTGCTGGTGAGAGGCAGGCTGTATTCGACGAGCACCTCGACGTTGTCGAGCTCGGCCTCGATGAGTGCGTTGACGAGTGCGGGCAGGCTGCGTTCCCAGGACCGTATCTCTGCCAAAGCGGGTCTCCGGCCATGCTGGTGACGGAAGTTCTCGGTCAGATGCAGCGCCAGCGACCCATCGAGGATGCGGGCGGCCACGGATGCCGCGGACTCACGGAACAGCAAGAAAACGCCCCCAGGCAGCACGAAGAAGACTCGTGCGGGTGGGGGCATGTCCTCCGGTGTCCGCCGTAGGCGGATCAGGAAGCCCGTCGGGCCGCTGAGATGGTGCTTGCCATCCTAAGTGAGCGTCTCGATCAAGAGGAGAGGACCGGGGAGGGGTCGATCTGGTGGCGCGATGGCACGCAGAGGCTGGGCGGCAGGGTCAGCTCTGTTCTCGCCGAGAGCTGCTGGCTGTCCAACATCACGGGAGAGGGTCGCGCAGGGTCAGAGGGCGTCCACCCCGCTCACCTTCCACCCCTCGTCCGTGCGCGTCATCGTCATCCGCACCCGGTTCAGGTCCACCCGAGACCCGGAGACCTGCGTGCTCTCGGTGACCTGGTTGACGAAGAGCAGGACCACGGCCTTCTCCGGGGAGGCCGAGACGACGGAGGCCGCCGGGGATCCGCCGGAGGCAGGGGCGGCGACCGTTGCCTTCACCACGCCGTGGTACTTCTCGGCCGTCGGGGCGACCACGGTCTTCGTGGTCTTGGCGTACTCGTCGCGGAAGTCACCGGTCAGGTGGGCGCGGGCCCGGGCGAAGTCCCGGTCCAGGTGGCGGTAGTCGTACGACAGGACGGCCGGGGCCGCCTTGCGGGCGGCCGTGAGCGCCTCGGCTCGGGCGCTCTCCGCCTCACGGCCCTCCCGGTACTGCCAGCCGAGTACGGCCATCGCCACCAAGCCCGCCACGAGCAGTACGCCGAGCAGTGCTGTGAGCAGCCTTCGGCGGTGGGGGGTGCGTCGTTCCTCGGGTGCGTCGTCCTCGAACGCCTCCGGCGACGGCTCCGGTGGGTCCTGCCAGCCGTTCTTCGGGGCCTCGACCAGGACGGTGCGGCCCGCGAGGGGGCGCCCGGTTCCGCCCTCGGATTCCGCGACGGAGCCGCGGTGGCTCCGTTCCGCGCGCTTGGCTGCTGCGCGGGCTGCCGCCGTCATCGTGCGACCGGTTGTCGTCTTCGTCATGGTCGTACTCCTCATTGGTGGTGCTTGTCAGCCGACGAACTCGACGTTCGACGTCAACCAGCGGCCGTCCCGGTGCACCACGTCCAGCTGCAGGCGATACGTGCGCGCCTCCCCGTGAGGCACCGCGGTGTTGGTCACCCTGCTGTCGGCCACCACCAGGACGCGGGCCGAGTTCTCGTCGGAGCGGACGATGCCCGCCTCCAGGACCTGGCCTTCCGACACCGACTTGTTCTGGTCCACCAGCTTGGTCAACTGCTTCGTCTGTGCCGCGAACTGCTTCTTGAAGTCGCCGGTCGCCCCGGCCAGGACGTTCGCGCTGTCGCGGTCGTAGTGGCGGTAGTCGAGCGAGGTGAAGTTAAGCGCCGACTGGCGGGCCGCGGCCAGGATGTCCTGGCGGCGCTGGTCCGCCTCACGCTGTGCGTGGAGGCCGAGGGCCGTCCAGATCGTCAGGGCGGTGACCACGACCGTCGCCGCCACCAAAGCCGCCGACGTGGCGCGTGCCGACAGGGCCTTTCTCATGCCATGGGGCCAACGAGCAGCCATTGCCACGACTCCTTTCCGAACACGGCCCGCTGGCCGCCCGTCGAGCCGATCTCGACGGTCCTTCCGTCCGGGCCGGTGGTGGTGCCGGTCTCCGGGTCGTACGGGGTGACGTATGCCGTCTGCCGAGCGCCGCCGTAGGCGGCCGACCCGCCCGGGGCGTTCTGCGCGCCCCGTACCGACGACTCGCTGCCCCGCGGGAGAGTGCAGCGGGCGTCGGTGTTCGCCTCGCGGGTGCTGGTGTCGGCCGGATCGCGGCGTGCCGTGCCGTAGCCCTGGGTGCAGGCCGGCGGGTCGTCGGCGTTCAGCACCAGGCCGAAGTGGGTCGTGCCGTCGCCGGGGATGACCGTGTAGCTGCCCGCCACCATCACCGGGAAGGTGACCAGGGCCTGCTCCACGCCGGGCAGGCGGGCCAACGTCACCTGGCCGCCGCTGATCAGGTTGGCCAGCAGGACCGACAGCTCCGGGGCGGCCGACTTCAGGAGGGAGTTCACTTCCTGTGCCGCCGGCCGGGCATTGCCGATCAGCCTGCGCAGGTCCCCGTCGCTCTCCTTCAACTGGGCGGAGAGCGACGCCAGATCGCGCGCGAACGACTTGATCGACGAGCCCTGGTCCGCCTGAGTCTTCAGTACCTTCCGTGAGTCCTCGATCAGGGAGATCGTCTCGGGCAGCGCCTCCGACGCCGACTCGACCAGTTCGTTTCCCGAGTCCACCAGGCGGCTCAGGTTCGGGCCGGTTCCGGTGAAGGCCTCGCCCAGTTCGTCGATCGTCACCCGGAGGTCCTTCTTGCCGACCGAGTTGACCAGGCGGTCCAGGCTGAGGACCAGGTCGGTCGTCGGCAGCGGTACCCGGGTGTTCCGACGCGGGATGTCGCTCCCGTCCAGCAAGTACGGGCCGTGGGACGTGCGCGGCTGCAGGTCGACGTATTGCTCGCCCACCGCCGAGCGGTTCGCCACCACCGCCAGCGTGTCCGCGGGGATGCGAGGCGCCCCGTCCTCGATGTCGAGGGCGATCGAGACCCCGTCCCTGCCCGTCAGGTGCAGCGCGCCGACCTTGCCCACGGGCACTCCGCGGTACGTCACCTCGGCGCCGGGGAAGACGCCCCCGGAGTCGGGGAAGTCCGCGCGGACGGTGTAGCCGCGGTCCAGGACTTCGTCCACCAGGCCGGTGTACTCCGCGCCCACGTACGACACACCTACGGCGGTGATGGCGGTGAAGGCCAGCAGTTGGAACTTGACCGTACGGGTGATCACGGCTGGACCCCCTTCAGCATCAGCTCGGCGAGTTCGAGGTCGATCCCCTCGGGCCAGTCGCCCGCAGCCACCCAGGCGGCGGTGCACACCGGCGGGCACAGCGGGTCTCCGCCGCCGCCGGAGGGGGCCGAAGGAGACGGCGTCGCGGTCGGACCGTTCGGCAACGCCGTGGGCGTCGGCACACCCGGCACATTCGGCACACCCGGCACCTCCGGGAGATCCGGTACGTCCGGGAGACCCGGGGTCTCGGGGAGCTCGGGTCCCTGAGGGGCCCCGTCGCCACGGCCGTCCCCGCCCGGCTTGTCCGTCAAGTTGCCGTAGATCCCCGCCAGATCGAGGTCCGCCGTGATGTGCAGGTTGACGTAGTCCCCCTTGATCGCGTCCACCGCGTTGCGCGGGAACGGGTAAGTCGTCAGCAGTTCAAGGGAGTTGGGCAGGTCGTCGCCCGCCTTGTTGAGCTGTTGCAGGATCGGGCGCAGCTGCTTGAGGTTGGCGACCGTGTCGTCGTGCGAGGCGTTGACCACCTTGGTGCCCGTCCTGCCCAGCTTCGACAGTGCCGTGAGCATCCTCGTCAGGTCGCGCCGCTGGTCGGCCAGCACCTTCAGGGCCGGCGGCATCGTGTCGACGGCCTCGGCGATGGTCTTCTTCTCCTTGCCGAGGCGCCCCGCGAGCCGGTCCACGGACTTCAGTGCCCGGACGATGTCCTTCTTCTGCTCGTCCAGGCCGCCCAGGAAGACGTTCAGCTCCTTGAGCAGGGACTTGACCCGGTTCTCCCGCCCCTCCAGGGCCTTGTTCAGCTCCACGGTGATCGTCTTCAGCTGGGCCACCCCGCCGCCGTTCAGCAGGGCCGACAGCGCGGACAGCACCTCCTCGATCTCCGGGTTGCGGCCGCTGCGGGACAGGGGGATCACGTCGCCGTCGCCGAGGCGGCCGACCGGAGCCGTCTCCACCGGCCGCGACAGCGCCACGTACTTCTCGCCGAGCATGCTGGTCTGCCGTAGCTCCGCGATCGTGTTCGCGGGCAGGGTCACCGAGTCGGCGACGCGCAGGCGTACGCGTGCGTGCCAGCCGTCCAGCTCCACCTTCTCGACCGCGCCCACGGTGACGTTGTTGACCTTCACCGCCGACTGCGGCACGAGGTCGAGTACGTCACGGAACTCGACGGTCACGTGGTACGCGTTGCCGTCCGAGGCCGCTCCGCCGGGGAGCGGGACGTCGTACCAGCCGTTGACCTCGCAGCCGGTCAGCAGCAGCGAACCGACCGCCGCCCAGGCCATCGCCCCGGCCCCGCCCCTGCGCAGGCCGCTCATGCGCTCGCCCCCAGGATCCCGCCGAGCGTCCGGTCGACCGTGCCGGTGACCGCCGTGCCCGGTGGCCCTTCCGGTACCTCCGGCACTTCCGGCAGCGAGTCGAACAGCTTCCTCAGCTCCGCGCAGTCGGGGTTCTCGCCGCCCTCGTCCCCGGTCGTCCTCAGTACCGAGCACAGCAGCGACGCCGGGTCCTGCGCCTGGTCGGCGTTGTTGCGGGTGTCGAGGGTGCCGGCCGACGGGTTGTAGGCGTTGTTCAGGTTCGACATGCCGGTCGGCGCCACCTCCAACAGCTCCTCCAGCGCCGCCCGTTGGGTGACCAGCACTTTGGTCACCTTGCTGAGACCTTCCACGTTCGAGGTCAGTGACTTCTTGTTCTTCTTCACGAAGTCGGACACGTCGCCCAGCGCCGTCCCCAGGTTCTTCAGCGCGGCCGCCAAGTCCTCGCGTTCGCCCGCCAGTTGACCGGCGACCTTCGCGAGGCTGCCGTTGAACGACCGCACACTCTTGTCGTCCGCCGCCAGCGCCGCCGTGAAGACCTGGAGGTTGCGGATCGTGCCGAACAGGTCCGTGCGGCCGTCGGACAGGGTCGTGACCGCCTTCGAGAGGTCCTCGACCGTCCGGTGGAGGTTCTTGCCCTGGCCGTCCAGGTTCTCCGCGCTCACCCCGAGCAGCCGCGACAGCGAGCCGTCCTTGTTGGCGCCCTCGGGGCCGAGTGCCTCGGCCGTGGTGTGCAGGCTGTCGAAGACACGGTCCAGCTCGACGGGTACGGCCGTACGCGACTCGGGGATCTCGTCCCCGGTCCGCAGCACCGGACCCTCGCCCCCGTACACCGGCAGCAGCTGTACGTAGCGGTCGCTGACCACCGAGGAGTTGATGATGGCCGCCTGCGCGTCCGCGGGGACCTCGCGGTCGGCCTCGTACTCCAGCTCCACCCGCACCCGGCCGCCCTCCGGCGTGATCTCCCTGACCTCGCCGATCCGGACGCCGAGGACGCGGACGTCCGAGCCGGGGTAGATGCCGACGGTGCGCGGGAAGTACGCCGTGACGCGGACGGGCTCGGGGCGCGGCCACAGGACGTAGGTGAGCGCGGCGAGGAGGGACAGTGCGGTGAGCAGCGTCAGCCGCTTTCTCACCTTGAGGGGGATGTTCACCGTGCCGACCCTCCCGTCCGCGGCACCACCGGAGCCGCGACCAGGTTCTGGACGTAGGAGTCGAACCAACGGCCGTTGCCGAGGGTGTTGGTGAAGAGCCGGACGTAGGGAGCCAGGAGCTTGATGCTGCGGTCCAGGCTGGACTGATTCCGTTCGAGCATGTCCACCACGCGGTTCAGGCCCTTGAGCGCGGGCCCGATCTCCTTGTCGTTGTCCTGGACCAGGCCGGAGAGCTGGATGCCGAGGGCGGCGGAGCTCTTCAGCAGTTTGTGGATGGCCTCGCGCCGTCTGCTGATCTCCTTGAACAGCTTGTCGCCGTCCTTGACCAGGGCGGTGAAGTCCCCCGAGCGGTCGGCCAGTACGCCCGTGACGCCGTTGGCGTGGTCGAGCAGCTCGCGCAGCGCCTTGTCGCGGGAGGCCACCGTCCGGGAGATCCGCGACAGGCCCTCGAGTGACGCCCGCACTTCTTCCGGTGAGTCCTCGAAGGTGGTGGAGATGGTGTCCAGGGCCTTCGCCACGCGGTCAGTGTCCACCTTCTCGCTCGTGGTGGTGAGGTCGCTGAAGGCCTGTACGACGTCGTACGCCGGGACAGTGCGCTTGAGCGGGATCTCACTGCCGGGCGCCAACTGGCCCCCGCCCTCGGGGTGCAGCGCGAGGTACTTCGCGCCGAGGATCGTCTTGACCCGGATCGACGCGCCGGTCTCGGTGCCGAAGCCCGGCTCGCCCTTGACCTTGAAGGTGACCTTGACGTGGTTTCCGTCCAGGTCGACCTCCTCGACCTTGCCGACCTTGACTCCGGCGATCCGCACCTCGTCGCCCGGCTTGAGACCGCCCGCCTCCGCGAAGGCCGCGCTGTACGTCTCGCCGCCGCCGATCACCGGGAGGCGGTCGGCGTTGAAGGCGGCCACCGTCAGCAGTGCGAGGACGGTGAGGCCGACCGCGCCGATGACGACGGGGTTGCGCTCTCGGAACGGGGAGAGGTGCGGGCGGCGGATACGGGGGAGCCGTATGCGGGGCGGCTCGACCCGCACCCTGATCAGCGGTTGGCGGCGGGGCTGGCGGCGCGGCAGGAGCCGTACCTTCGGCAGCCGGATGCGCGGCAGCCGCGGGGGCTCCACCCGGACCTTGAACAGCGGCTCGGGACCTTGTTTACGGCTCATGCCCCACACCTCGCCCTCGCCACATGCATGTCGGGCGTGAGCACCTGCTGTGACGTCGACTCCGTCTTCGGCAGCACGATCCGGCCGTCGAAGTCGCACAGGTAGAAGTTGAACCACGAGCCGTAGGACGCCGTCCCCGTCAGCTCGCCCAGCTTGTTCGGCAGCCGCTTCAGGACGCCCTCCACGGTCTTCTCGTTGTCGTTCAGCGTTCCGGTGAGCTCGGTCAGCTCGGCGATGTCGTCCTTGAGTGGCGGACGCGCGTCCTTCAGCAGGCCCGACGTGGCCTCGGTCAGATCGCCGATGCTCACCAGCGACTGCCCGATGGGCTTGCGGTCGGCGGACAGGCCCGAGATGACCCGCCGCAACTGCTCGAGCAGCCCGGAGAAGCGGCTGCCCCGCTTGTCCAGCGTCTCCAGCACGGTGTTGAGGTTGTCGATCACCGAGCCGATCAGCTTGTCGCGGCCGGCCAGGGTCGAGGTGAGCGACGCCGTGTGCACGAGCAGGCTGTTGACGGTGCCGCCCTCGCCCTGGAGCGTCTTGATGATCTCCGTGGCGAGCTGGTTGACGTCCTTCGGGCTGAGCGCGGCGAACAGCGGCTTGAAGCCGTTCAGCAGCGCGTTGAGGTCCAACGCCGGTTGCGTGCGTGCCAGCGGGATCGTCGCGCCGGGCCGCAGCAGCCGGGTGCCGTCGCCCGCGCCCTCGGTCAGCGCGACATAGCGCTGCCCCACCAGGTTGCGGTACCGGATGACCGCGCCCGTGCCGGTGAGCAGCGGCCGGTCCCGGCCGACCGTGAAGGTGACCTCGGCCAGCGTCCGGTCCTTGATCCGGATGCCCTCGACCTCGCCGACCCGCACCCCGGCCACCCGGATGTCGTCGCCCTCCTCCAGGCCGGTCACGTCGCTGAACACCGCGCGATAGCGATGTTCCGGGGTGAAGGAGACGTTCACGATGGTGGCGGCGAGCAGGGCCGTCGCCACGATCGTCACCAGCGCGAAGAGGCTGAACTTGATGAGGGGGGCCGCGGTCCGTCGTGCGCTCATGCCACACTCACCGCCGTCCCGCGCACCAGCGGCCCGAACAGCAGCGTCGTGACCGGCGGCACCTCGTCGGCGGGCACACCCAGCACGGGCGCCACGAGCGAGCCGACCGCCCGCTGCTCGGCCCGCGTGGCGGAGGCGCCGAGCGGGCCGCCCGCGGACGAACCCCCGGACCTCGAACCGTCGTCGAGGTGTGCCCCGGGCGCCGGCACCGGCGGACTCGGCAGATCACGGCAGTCGGGCCCCGACCGCTCGCCGTAACGCGGCTCCTCGCCCGGCTCGTACGCCCCCTGCGGCCGTACGACCTCCAGCGTGATGTGCATCCTGCCGCCCCGGAACGCCTCCTCCGAGGCCTTCTCCTGCCGGACCAGACCGGCCAGCAGGCACGGGTATTCGGGGGAGTAGCGGGCGAACAGCTCCAGTGTCGGACGCGAGACCTGGCCGAGGGTGATCAGCCGGTCCCCGTTCGCGTCGAGGAAGTCCTCGGCGGTGCCCGCCACGGCGGCCGTGGTCTTCAGGGCCGCCGCCAGCCGGTCCTTCTGGTCGACGATCGTGCGGCTGGTGGTGACGGTGTTGCGCAGGATCTCCATCAGGTCGGGCGCCGCGTCGCCGTAGATCTCGGCGACCTCGGCGAAGCGGGCGATGTCCTCGGTGAGGGACGGCAGATGGGGGTTGAGGCGGCGCAGGTAGGCCTCCAGACGCGTGAGGTTGTCGCCGATCCGGTCGCCGCGGCCTTCGAGGGCGGTGGCGAACGCGGCGAGGGTGGCGTTGAGCTTGCCGGGCTGGACGGTTCGCAGCAGGGGCAGCAGGTCGTTCAGCAACTGCTGCACCTCGATGCCGACTCGGGTGCGGTCCTGGGTGATGACGTCACCGGCGCGGATCGGACGAGCCGCGGAGGGCCCGGCTCCGGCGAGCGGCACCAGATCGACGTACTTCTCGCCGAACAGCGTCTTGGGCAGCAGCCGCGCGTGCACGTCCGACGGGATGTGGGCGACGTACTCCGGCTTGAGCGCGATGTCGAGCGTCGCCTTCGTCCCGTCGGCCCGCACCTCGCGCACCTCGCCGACCAGCAGCCCGCGCAGCTTGACGTCGGCGCGCGGATCGAGCTGGTTGCCGAGGCTGTCGGCCTCCAGGGTGATCCGGACGACCGGCGTGAACACCTGCCGGTAGACGGCCACGGACAACGACAGCAGCAACGCGAGTACGGCGAGGAAGACGACGCCGTACAACCTCAGTCTCAGCACCCTCGGTACCCTTCGCACCCTCATCGGGCGGCTCACCCCGCTATCCGTACGGTCGTGTTGGCGCCCCAGATCGCGAGCGACAGGAAGAAGTCCAGGACGTTGATCGCCACGATCGAGGTCCGCACCGCACGGCCCACCGCCACGCCGACGCCCGCCGGGCCGCCGCTCGCGTAGTAGCCGTAGAAGCAGTGGACGAGGATGATCAGGACGGCGAAGACGAGCACCTTGCCGAAGGACCAGAGCACGTCGACCGGGGGCAGGTACTGCTGGAAGTAGTGGTCGTAGGTGCCGGCCGACTGTCCGTAGTAGCCGGTGGTGATGGTGCGGGCGGCGAGGTACGAGGACAGCAGGCCGACCACGTACAGCGGGATCACCGCCACGAACCCGGCGATCATCCTCGTCGTCACCAGGAACGGCAGCGAGGGCACGCCCATGACTTCGAGCGCGTCGGTCTCCTCGCTGATCCGCATCGCGCCCAGCTGGGCCGTGAACCCGGCGCCGACGGTCGCGGAGAGCGCGAGTCCGGCCACCAGCGGGGCGATCTCCCGGGTGTTGAAGTACGCCGAGAGGAACGCCACGAAGTTGGAGGTGCCGAGCTGGTTGAGGGCCGCGTAGCCCTGGAGGCCGACCTCCGTGCCGGTGAAGAAGGACAGGAAGGCGATCACGCCGACCGTGCCGCCCACCACCGCGAGCGCGCCCCGGCCGAAGCTCACCTCGGCGAGCAGCCGCAGGATCTCCTTCTTGTAGCGGCGCAGGGTACGGCCGGTCCACGCCAACGAGCGTCCGTAGAAGGAGAGTTGGATGCCCAGTGCTTCGAGGGACTTCAGTGGGCGGTCGATGAGTCTCAACGGCTAACCCCTCTGCGGGACGACCTGGAAGTACACCGCGGTCATCACGAAGTTCGTCACGAACAGCAACATGAAGGTGATCACCACCGACTGGTTCACCGCGTCGCCCACACCCTTGGGTCCGCCCTTCGCGGTGAGCCCCTTGTACGAGGCGACGATCGCGGAGATGGCGCCGAAGACGAGTGCCTTGATCTCGGCCGCCCACAGGTCGGAGAGCTGGGCGAGGGTGGTGAAGGAGGCGAGGTAGGCGCCCGGGGTGCCGTTCTGCAGGACGACGTTGAAGAAGTAGCCGCCCGCGACACCGACCACCGACACCAGGCCGTTGAGCAGCACGGCCACCACCATCGACGCCAGCACGCGCGGTACGACGAGGCGGTGGATGGGGTCGATGCCGAGCACCTGCATCGCGTCGATCTCGTCGCGGATCTTCCGCGCCCCGAGGTCCGCGCAGATCGCCGTGCCGCCCGCGCCCGCGATGAGCAGCGCGGTGACGATCGGCGAGGCCTCGCGCAGCACGGCGAGCACGGAGGCGGCGCCCGAGAAGGACTGGGCGCCCAGCTGCCGGGTCAGGCTGCCGATCTGCAGCGCGATGACCGCGCCGAAGGGGATGGAGACCAGGGCCGTCGGCAGGATCGTCACGCTTGCGACGAACCATGCCTGCTGGATGAACTCCCTTGCCTGGAACGGCCGTCGGGGAATCGTCCGGACGACGTCCAGCGCCATCGCGAACAGGCTCCCGGAGTGCCGCAGCGCTCCGATCGGTGACAGAGGTGACGGGCTCATGCGTCGGCCACCGCCTTCTGGTTCAGCGCGGCCTCGCGCCGGGCGATCGCCTCCCAGCGGGGTGGCCGCGGGATACCCGGCCCCGGCAGCAGGCGGGGAGTCAGAGCCTGACTGCCGGGAGACTGTGTGCTCCTGCCGCTGTCGCCGAGGGCGGCCAGCTCCTGCTCGACCTGCGCGGCGTCCTTCTCCTCCGCCATGCCGATCGGGCCCTGCATCCGGCCGTTCAGGAACTGCCGTACGACGGGCTCGTCGCTGGTCAGCAGTTCCTCGCGGGGCCCGAACATCACCAGTTCGCGGCGGAACAGCAGCCCGATGTTGTCCGGGACCTGGCGGGCCGAGGCGATGTCGTGCGTGACGATGAGGAAGGTCGCGTCGATCTGGGCGTTGAGGTCGACGATGAGCTGGTTGAGGTAGGCGACGCGGACCGGGTCGAGGCCCGAGTCGGGCTCGTCGAAGAGGATGATCTCGGGGTCGAGGACGAGGGCCCGGGCCAGTCCCGCCCGCTTCCGCATCCCGCCGGAGATCTCGCCGGGCAGCTTTCCCTCGGCGCCGATCAGCCCGACCATGTCCATCTTCTCCAGCACGATGCGCCGGATCTCGCTCTCGGACTTACGGGTGTGCTCGCGCAGCGGGAAGGCGATGTTGTCGTACAGGTTCATCGAGCCGAACAGCGCGCCGTCCTGGAACAGCACGCCGAATAGTTTCCGCACCTCGTACAGGTCGTGCTCGCGGAGCCGGGTGATGTCCCGGCCCTGGATCGTGATCGAGCCCCGCTCCGGCTTCAGCAGTCCGACGAGCGTCTTGAGGAACACCGATTTGCCCGTGCCCGAGGGGCCGAGCATGACCGAGACCTCCCCGGCGGGCAGCGTCAGCGAGACGTCCTGCCAGATGACCTGGTGACCGAAGGACTTGGTCAGCCCTTCCACACAGATCTCGACACCCATCCGGTCCACCCTTCAGCCCATGCCCGTGGAGCAGCTCTGACATCTGCTCTACGGGGAGGGGCGGGGCGTCCGTCGCCGGGGTGGCGAATTTTTTTACGGCAGTGAGGTCGTCGTCGGGAGGGGGAGCGCGGTGGACGGCACTTCGGACCGCACGGCGGAGGAATCGACCGGCAGGTCAGGGGCCTCGGGCAGGTCGGGAGACCCGGGCAGGTCAGAGGTCTCGGGCAGGCCGGTGACCTCGGGCAGTTCCGGGACTTCGGGCACCTGCGGAACGTCCGGCGCGGGCAGCACCGGCAGCGGGGACACCGGGACCGCCGGCACCGCCACTTCCGGCACCGCCACTTCCGGCAGCGTCGGAACGGACAGCGGCCGGAACGATTCTGCCGACGGCGACCCGGCCGCCTTCCCTTCGGCCGGCGTGGCCATGGGCCGGTTCCCCCGCGGAGTACCGCCCCCGGCACCGCCCTCCGGCCGCAACGCCTCCACCCCCGGCGAGGCGACGGCGGGCCGCGGAGCCGTACCGCCCCCGTCCGCACCCCCGCCCCCGTCGAGCGCGTACGGCAGCACGAACCCCGCGACCGCCAGGGTCGCCGCCGTCGAAGCCACCCCCACGGCCTGCACCCTGCCGCCGCCGCGCGGCCGCCCCCACCCGACCAGGAACAGCGCGAACCCGAGCGTCGCGGCCAGCGACTGCCGCAGCGTCCGCCGCGCCCTGGCCAGCAGCGACTCGACGGTCCGGTAGCTGAGCCCCATGTGGACGGCGACCTGGCCGACGTCGAGGTCCTCCGACTTCAGCCGCAGTGCCTCGGCCTGCCGCGCGGGCAGCTCACCACTGCGGACCGCCAGCCACTTCGCCTCGGCCCGGTCGCACACCGCCTCCTCGACGGGCACCGGACCGGGGGCGACGAGGGTCGGGCTGGTGCGCACCTCGGCCTCACGGTTGACCTGCCGGTAGCGGTCGACGCACAGCCGCATCGTGACCGTCGTCAGCCAGGCCGCCAACCGCTCGTCGTCCAAGTCGGGGCGTTCCGCGGCGCGCAGCATCGCCTCGTGCACCGCGTCCTCGGCGTCCTCCGCACTCATCGACCTGCGCCGGGCCACCTTGAGCAGCTGCTCGCGGTGGCTCCACATACGCTGCCAGCGGTCGTCGCAGGCTTCCATCTCCGCAGGCGTGTCCGTCGCCATGAGGGCCCCTTCGCGCTCACCCACCGGGCTCGTCCCGCCCGGCGGGGGGCGACATTACCGCCGAGTATCGGCGGTTGTGGAGGGGGTCGCGGTCATCGAGTCCGCGCTGTTACTGGTCAGCGGGCCGTCGCCGGACAGCAGGTCGTCGCCGGGGAGCTCGATGTCCGGTGGGGGGAGGGGGAGTTGCGGTTCCTCTGTCCCATCCGGTCCGGTGGCCGGGCGGGACGTGGTGGGGGTCGGCGAGGCGGGGCTCGACGGGCCGGAGGACGGGGTGGCACTCGGACGGGCGGAGGGGCGTGGCGGTGAAGCCTCCTCCGGCTTCGAGGGGGACCGCGACGGCTCAGGGCGTGCCGGG
Source organism: Streptomyces sp. V4I8 (assembly GCF_041261225.1). Taxonomy (GTDB): domain Bacteria; phylum Actinomycetota; class Actinomycetes; order Streptomycetales; family Streptomycetaceae; genus Streptomyces. The sequence goes on along the minus strand of NZ_JBGCCN010000001.1, from coordinate 3,202,227 downwards.
GCACCGGCCGAGCTGTCCGGCACCACCCGATGCCCTTCCAGGAAGTACGCGTACCAGGCCCTGACCGTGCGCAGATAGGCCGCCGAGTGGTTGTAGCCGAGGATCGCCCCGTCGAGGCCCGCCGGGTCGGACAGGTCCCGCCCGCCCGCGCACAGATAGCGTCCGGCGGCGAGGGACGCGTCGAAGACGTTGTTCGGATCCGTACGCCCGTCAGCGTTGCCGTCCGCGCCCCAGCGGGCCCAGGTCGACGGGATGAATTGCATCGGCCCGACCGCGCGGTCGTACCCGGTGTCGCCGTCGTGGGCGCCGCCGTCGGTGTCCCGGATCAGCGCGAAGGCCACGCCGTCCAGCCGGGGGCCGAGGATCGGCGTCACGGTCGTACCGTCCGGCGTCACCCGCCCGCCCCGCGCCTGCCCGGACTCCACCTGACCGATCGCCGCCAGCAACTGCCACCGCAGCCGGCAGCCGGGCGCCTCACGCGCAAGTCGCTGCTCCGCGCGCCGGTAGGCGGCGAACACGCTCGCCGGAAGTGCGGCGGCCGTCTCCGCCGGTGCCTCGTCACCGTCCGGCTTCCCGGTCCGCAGCGGCGGCAGCTCGGTGCGGTACGGGGTGTCCCCGGAGACGCTCGGCCCCTGCTCGGCCGGTGTCGGTGCCTGCGCGGAGGCCCGTGCCGGGTCCGTCCCCGGCGCCTGGGACGCGGTCAGCGCCGCCATCGCCGCCAGCGCGGCCGCCGTATCGCGGACGCGTCTGCCCCTGTGCCCTGCCACGTCCTGCTCCCCTCCCTGTGGACTGCTGTCGTTTGCTCTACGGGGCAGGGGGGCGGGTCCGTCGCACGGTTTACGAGCGTGCCGCTACGGCGGACTCCGGCCGCTTCCCGCTCGACGTCTCCTCCGGCCGCTGGTCCGCCGGATGCGTGCCCCATGCTGGGCCGCCTCGACCAGGACCGCCCAGCGCGGGATCCGCGCGGAGCCGGCGGGGTTGCTCAGGCCCGGGACGAAGGCCGTCTTGACGAGAGCGTCGTCCTCATGGCGGCGGCGGACCGATGTGACCACGGTCAGGGTCGCCCCGACGACTGTGACCACGGTCAGGGTCGCCCCGACGAGGCCCGCACACCCGCACACTCGACCGTCAGGACGTCCAGCGGTCCGAGCAGTCACCCGTGACGACGTCCGCGGCGGCGGGGACCTTGATCGCCGGGGACGGGCCCTCGGGTGGGGCCGTGTGCTCGCCGGGGGCGGACCACCCGGTTGCCCGGCGGCCGGGGGACATCCGGGCCTCCGCGGTTCCCCCGTGAAGTTCCGGTACGGCACGACCGGGGCCGGCACGGCCGGCCGGCTTGCTCCCCGCGGGTGACACGCGGAGGGCGTCACCGTTCGGCCCATCCCCGGAGGCCGGAGGCCCGGGCTTCCTCTACCCAGGAGGAGTGGACCCCGGCGCTCTGGAGGCAAACCGTGGACGACCCCCGCAAGCTCCCCCTCGTCTACGTCCGCGGCTTCGCCGGTGGCACCCGAGGGATCGACAAGGCCGTGGACGACCCCTTCTACGGCTTCAACGAGGGCTCCGTGCACATCCGCGTCGGCGCGCACAACCAGCCCCACTTCCACCAGTTCGAGAGCCCGCTGCTGCGCCTCCTGCGCGAGGAGGGCTACGAGCTGCTCGTGAAGGGGGACCAGGCGGCCTATCTCGCCCAGCACGCGGAGATCCCCGCCAACACCGTCTGGATCCACCGCTTCTACGACCGCTCGGCCACCACCTGGGGAGGCGGCGGCCAGGAGTACCGGCTGGAGAACGCCGCCGATGACCTGCTCGGTCTGATCGATCTGATCCTCGACAGGACCGGGGCGCCCGCCGTCATCCTCGTCGCCCACTCCATGGGCGGGCTGGTCTGCCGGTGTCTGCTGCAGAAGGTTCTCCCGGACCGGGGGCGGGACGCCGCCGGCTGTGTCGCGAAGTTCTTCACCTACGGCACCCCGCACGGCGGCATCACCTTCGACCTCGGGGGCGGGCTGATGGAGCGGCTTCGGGACATGACCGGCGTCCAGGGCGCGGACATCTTCGGGCCCCGGCGGATGTACGAGTACCTCACCCCACAGGCCGACCTCGACCCCGACGGGCCGCCCGAGGGCTGGGACGCCCGTCGGATGCCCACCGGGCCGGGTGCGCTGCCCGTCGAGCGGGTCTTCTGCCTCGTGGGCACCGACCCGGCCGACTACGACGTCGCCTTCGGACTGTCCTCCGCCGCCGTCGGGCCGCACAGTGACGGGCTCGTGCAGATCGAGCGGGCGTATGTGCCGGGGGCGCAGCGGGCCTACGTGCACCGGAGTCACAGTGGGCGCTACGGGATGGTCAACTCCGAGGAGGGGTACCAGAATCTGCGCCGGTTCCTGTTCGGGGACACCCGGATCGAGGCATCTCTCGTCGACTACCGGCTGGACCGTGACGGCGAGCTCGTGTGGCAGGTCGAGACACGGTTGTCGGTGCGGGGGCTGCCCGTCGTGATGCATGAGCGGCTCGCGACCCACTGGTGTCCCATCCAGCTCGACCCGGCCCCGGACGGGCAGGAGACGTCGGCCGCGGCGGCGGTGTCGCTCGCGACCACCTTCCTCGACAGTGGCCTGCGGCAGGCCGAGGGCGAACCCATGCGGTTCATCCTCGATCTACGGCTCATCTCCCTGCGCGAGCGACGCGGCATCCTCAGCCTCGGCGACCACCTGGAGCAGACCGCCGACTTCTCCGACACCCTCGTCATCGACGTCGGCACACCGGAGGCCGGCGCCGGTATCTGGGCCGCCTGGAACTCGGACATCGAAGGCGCCATCCGCGACCACCGCGTCGCCGGCGAACCCCGTGTCGACGAGGACCCCACCCCCGAACGCTGGGTCGCCCACATCCCGCTCCCCACCACCGCGGCACCTCTCGTCGGCCGCGACGCGCGGATCCGGCTCGTCGCCACGCCCTGGACGTGAGCAGGCCGGGAGGACGTGCTTACTTGCCTCAGGCAACCGCAGGTAAGGTGGCCGCATGCCGAAGCCGCCGTCGACCGACGCGGTGCCGGCAGCACCGGCAGCACCGGCAGTACCGGCAGTACCGGCAGTACCGGATGTCCTCCTCGTCGTCGGTGACCCCCACACATCCGAGCCGCTCTCCACGATGGCAGGGCGGCGGGGCCCCGGGCCGGGTGGCCGAAGTGCTCGCCCGCGCAAGGCGGTTGGTGCGCAGCGCGGAGCCCGCCGGATGGGACGGCGCGCTGCGCCACGGCGATCTCGTGCTGGACCACGCCACCCGCAGGGCCCGCCGCGGCGAGCGCGCCATCGAGCTCACCCCCGCCGAGTACCGGCTGCTGCGCTGCCTGCTGGTGAACGCCGAGCGCGTGCTGTCCAAGGAGCAGATCGGACGGCACGTCTGGGGCGACCCGCCCACCGACGGCGCGATCGAGCGGCTCGTCTCACGGCTGCGCCGCAAGGTGAACGGCGAGCAGGCGGCGCTGATCCACACCCGGCGGGGCTTCGGCTACTGGCTGGGCCGGGCGACACGGCCGTAAGCCGCTTATGGCCTGGATCACATTGATCACGTGTCCGGGATATGTCTGGGAGCTGTCAGTCGCGTTCGCTTGACTGGCCCTCGACTTCCCCTGTCCCGGCCCTCCGCGGCCGGCCCCACGACCGAGGAGAGCGCTTCCATGCCCGAGCCGCAGGACCTGACCGACGACGTGCGGGACCTGGACTTCGACCCCGAAGCCCTGCGCGCCAAGTACCGAGCCGAGCGTGAACGCCGTATCCGCCCCGACGGCAGCGCCCAGTACCGTCACCTCGCCGGCGAGTTCGGCGTGGACGACCAGGACCCGTACGCCGAACCGGAGTTCACGCGGGCGCCCGTGCGGGACCGGGTCGAGGCCGTGGTCGTCGGAGGTGGCTTCGGTGGGCTGCTCGCCGGGGCGCGGCTGCGGCAGGCCGGGGTGCGGGAGATCCGGGTCATCGAGAAGGGCGGGGACTTCGGCGGCACCTGGTACTGGAACCGGTACCCCGGCATCCACTGCGACATCGAGTCGTACGTCTATCTGCCGCTGCTCGAAGAGCTCGGCCATGTACCGAGATGGAAGTACTCCCCGGGCGAGGAGATCCGCGAGCACGCGCAGGCCGTGGCCCGGCACTTCGGCCTCTACGAGCACGCCTGCTTCCAGACACAGGTAACCGAACTGCGCTGGGACGAGGGGGAGTCGGAGTGGATCGTCGGCACCGATCGTGGTGACGAGATGCGCGCCCGGTACGTCGTCGTCTCCAGTGGCACGCTCAGCCAGGCCAAACTCCCCGGCATCCCCGGCATCGAGACCTTCCGTGGGCGCACCTTCCACACCAGCCGTTGGGATTACGGCTACACCGGCGGCGACGCGAGCGGCGGCCTGACCGGGCTCGCCGACAAGCGCGTCGCCGTCATCGGCACCGGTGCCACGGCCATCCAGGTCGTGCCGCACCTCGGGGCCGACGCGGCGCGGGTGTACGTCTTCCAGCGCACCCCGTCCTCCGTCGACGTACGGGGGAACCGGCCCACCGATCCGGAGTGGGTCCGGACGCTGAGGCCCGGGTGGCAGCGGCGGCGTATGGAGAACTTCCTCAAGGTCGTCACCGGCGTCCGGCAGGACGAGGACCTCGTGAACGACGCCTGGACGTCCAGCGCCAGGCTCCAGGAGAAGCTCATCCCGACCAACGCCTACGCGGACGTCCCGGCCGAGGAGCGCGAACTCGCCTACGAGCTCGCCGACTTCCAGAAGATGAACGAGCTGCGCGCCCGGGTCGAGGCGATTGTCGAGGACCCGGCGACGGCCGAAGCGCTCAAGCCCTGGTATCGCTACATGTGCAAGCGGCCCACGTTCAGCGACCACTACCTCCAGACCTTCAACAGGCCCAACGTCACCCTCGTCGACACCGCCGACACCCATGGCGTCGAGCGGATCACCGAGAACGCCGTCGTGGTCGGCGGGACGGAGTACGAGGTCGACTGCATCGTCTTCGCCACCGGGTTCGACGTCGGCCGGTCCGGTGTGCTGTCCGGCAGGCTCCCGGTGTACGGGCGGGGCGGCGCCGGGTTGCTGGAGACCTGGAAGACCGAGGGGGTGAAGACGCTGCACGGGTTCACCACCCGCGGCTTCCCCAACCTCTTCCTGCTCGGCTCGATGCAGAACGCCGCCTCCGTCAACTACGTCCACATCCTCGACGAACAGGCCACCCACGTCGCCGAGGTCGTCGCCGAGGCGCGCAAGCGGCAGGCCCGGTACGTCGAGCCGACCGGTGAGGCCCAGGACGCGTGGGTCGCGACCATTCGCCAGAAGGCCGCCGACCTGTACAGGTTCCAGGCCGAGTGCACGCCCGGGTACTACAACAACGAGGGGCGGCCGCGGGAACGCAGTGAGTCGTTCGGTGACGGGCCCGTCGCCTTCCATGAGCTGCTGCGGCGATGGCGGTCGGACGGTGGCATGCGCGAGGTGCTGGTGGAGGGCGAGGCGTGAGCGCCGGGGAGTCGAGCCGGTTCGACGCGAGTGGTGAGCGGCGTGCCGACAGCGCCCGTTGGGCGGTCGAGCGGCTCAACCCGCCCAACCGGCTGTGGGGTTCCAACGGCGTCGCCTTCGGGCCCGACGGGCGGCTGTACGTCGCCCAGTTCCTCGCCGGGCAGATCAGCGCCGTCGACCCGGCCACCGGTGACGTCGAGGTGGTCGTGCCGATGGACAGTCCCGTGCAGTCGCCGGACGATCTCGCCTTCGGCGCGGACGGCTCGATGTACATCGCCGACCTGGTGCCGGGGCGGGTGTGGCGCCGGAGTCCGGACGGGGAGTACACGCTCGTCTCCGGTGACGTGTCCAACCCCAACGGCATCACCTGCCTCGGCGACCGCCTGTTCGTGAACGAGATGAAGCCCGACGGGCGGCTGATGGAACTCTTCCCCGGCGGTCCCGGCGGTCCCGATGGAGCCGAGGGCCGCGAGCCCGTCGTCCTCACCGAAGGGCTCGCCCTCGGCAACGCGATGCAGGTCGGCCCGGACGGTCACCTCTACTACCCGCACATGATGAGCGGCCCCAACCCCCTGCTCACCGGGCAGGTCTGGCGGATCCCACCGGACGGGGGCGCCCCCGAGGTCGTCGCGGACGACGTCCATATGCCGGTCGCCGTGCGGTTCGACCAGGGCGGCGTGCTGCATGTGCTCTCCCGGGGCCCCGAGGGCATCGTCACTCGGATCGACCTGCACGGCAGCGGCTCGCGGGCCCTGGTCACCAGTGGCGTCACCGGGCTGGACAACGCGGCCTTCGACGCCGAGAACCGCATGTTCGTCTCCAGCTACGCCAGCGGCGGCGTCACCGAGATGCATCCCGAGGGGCGCACCCGCGAGATCGTGCCGCGCGGACTCGACGGACCGTACGGCGTGACCATCGACCTCGGCGGCACGGTGTACGCCGCCGACCACTACGGGGTCGCGACCACCGAGCCCTCGCGCGAGCCCTCGCCGGAGGGTGGCGTCAGCACGCTGTCCCTGCTGCACTTCTCGCACGGCATCGTGGCCGACGGCGAACTCCTGCACCTCACCTCGCAGTTCGGGCAGGTCCAGACGTACGACCCGAAGGCCGGGAGCACGCGTGAACGGGCCGGCGGACTGCGGCGGCCGCTCGGCATCACCCTCGCGCCGGACGGCTCGCTCGTCGTCGCCGAGTCGGATGCCGGACGGGTCGTGGCCGTCGACGAGCGGGATGCCCGCACCGTGCTCGCCGATGGGCTCGAACAGCCCGTCGACGTGGCCTTCGACGCCGAGGGACGCTGCTACGTCAGCGACGAGCGGCTCGGCGCGGTGCTGCGGATCGAGGCGGACGGACCGCCGACGGTCGTGGCGGACGGGCTCGACGCCCCGCAGGGGCTCGCGGTCCTGGGCGACGAACTGTTCACCGTGGAGACCGGGCCGCGCAGGCTGCGGGCGGTGTCCCTGGCGACGGGGGAGAGCCGTATCGACGCCGAGGACCTGCCGGTCGGGCCCCCGCCGGGAGTGGTCCCGCGTACGGAACCCGCCCTCTTCGCCCACGGGATGCCGGGCATGGCCCGCCGGTTCGCGGGGCTGGCCGTCACGCCGGACGGTGCGCTGCTGCTGTCGGCGAACGGGGAGGGGACGGTGTTGCGGTTGACACCGAGGCCGTGAGGGCTGCCGGACCTACTCCCCGAACAACGACTCCTGCTCCTCGAACCCGGCCGCCCCGTCCTCCTTCTCCGCCCTGTCCAGCCGCCTGTTCCGCGCCCCCACCACCAGCGCCGTCGCCGCCGCCGTCGTGGCGAGGGCCGTAGGCACCATCCAGCCGCGGTCGAGGACATGGCCGAGGGCGTGGTCGAGGGAGAGGCGGCCGGGACCCGCGATCGCGAGGCCGGTCGCGGCGAGGGCGAGGGTGGCCGCGTACTCGTAGCCGCCCTCCTGGTTGAAGAAGCCGTTGGGGGCGTGCACGGTGGCCGCGCCCGCCATGCCGCCGGCCGCCGCCGCGCCCGCGGCCGGTGTCGCCAGGCCCAGCGCCAGCAGGGTGCCGCCGCCGGCCTCGGCGAGGCCCGCCGCCGTGGCGCTCGCCTTGCCGGGCTTGTAGCCGACCGACTCCATGAACTGTCCGGTCCCCTCGATGCCGTGCCCGCCGAACCAGCCGAACAGCTTCTGTGTGCCGTGCGCGGCCAGCACCCCGCCGGCTCCCAGCCGGAGCAGCAGCAGGCCCAGATCACGTCGGTCGTAAGCACTCACGGTGACTCCCGGAACAGATAAGCACGGACAGAACACCCCTCCCGCGTATCCACCGTCGCACCGGCGACACCCGCCCGGCCTGCTCTCGCCGCCGTTCGGGTGGCGGGGCGTCGGAGCCGGTGTGAGGCTGACCGGTATGACGATTCAGACGTCCAGACTCAGCGACCCCGCCGTCCGTGCCTTCGTCACCGCCGTCAACGCCCATGACCGCGAGGGCTTCCTGAGCATCCTCGCGCCCGGCGCGACCATGGCGGACGACGGTACCGACCGCGACCTCGCCGACTGGATCGAGCGGGAGATCTTCGCCTCCAACGGCCACATGGAGGTCGACAACGAGTCGAACCAGGGCCGCGACCTCCTCACCCGCTACCGCAACGACACCTGGGGCGAGATGCGCACCCGCTGGCACTTCGAGGTCGAGGACGACGGCAGGATCTCCCGCTTCGAGACCGGTCAGGCCTAGCCGGCGACCGGCGCGGATGACCGGCGCGGATGACCGGCGCGGAAAGATCCGCACAAGCGCTTGCCCTCGTGTGCACTCCAACTCCTAACGTCCTCCCTCATGGAGACCAAGAGGACTTTGGGACGTGCGGGCATCGAGGTCAGCGCCCTCGGCTTCGGATGCTGGGCCATCGGCGGTGAGTGGCAGTCCGCCGACGGGCAGCCGCTCGGCTGGGGCAAGGTCGACGACGAGGAGACCGTACGGGCGATCCGGCGCGCCCTCGATCTGGGTGTCACCTTCTTCGACACGGCGGACACCTACGGCGCCGGCCACAGCGAACGCGTCCTGGGCCGCGCCCTCGGCAAGCGCCGCGCCGATGTCGTCGTCGCCACCAAGTGGGGCAACGTCTTCGACGAGGAGACCCGCACCCTCACCGGCGCCGACGACAGCGTGCCGTACGCCCGCCGCGCGCTGACCGCCTCTCTGAAGCGCCTGGACACCGACTACGTCGACCTCTACCAGCTGCACCTCTCCGACGCCGACCCGGAGCGCGCGGCCGAACTGCGCGACGTCTGCGAGGAGTTCGTGCGCGAGGGGCTCGTCCGCGCCTACGCGTGGAGCACCGACGACCCGGCCCGCGCCGCCGTGTTCGCGCGGGGGGAGCACTGTGCGGCCGTACAGCACGCGGCCAACGTGCTCCAGGACGCGCCGGAGATGTTCGCGCTGTGCGAGGAGCTGGAGCTGGCCAGCGTCAACCGCAGCCCGCTGGCGATGGGCCTGCTGACCGGCAAGCGCCGGACCGGGCAGGCCCTGGAGGCCGGGGACATCCGCAGCCGGCCGCCGGAGTGGCTGAAGGGCTTCGCGGACGGGTCCGGCGCCGACCCGGACTGGCTGGCCCGCGTCGACGCGCTGAGGGACGTCCTCACCAGCGGCGGCCGTACGCTCGGCCAGGGCGCCCTCGCCTGGCTGTGGGCGCGCAGCCCGCGCACGGTGCCGATCCCGGGGTTCCGTTCCGTCGGCCAGGCCGAGCAGAACGCCGGCGCGCTGGCGAAGGGGCCGCTCACCGCCGAGCAGCTGACGGAGGTCGACCGGATCCTCGGTCGTTGAGCACCGCCGCAGGCGACAACACGGCAGCCGTTCCACGCACCGGTGCGTACCTCGCGGTCCCACGCGAGGTCCACCCCCGCCCGGTGTCATGGAACGGCTGCCGTCCCCCCTCGGTTCGGTCTACCGAAGCCCCTACTCCAAATGTGAAGCTCTGGTGTAGGTGAAGTTGAGCATAAGTCGCCTACCGGCCCCGACGCAGCGGAATTCCATATTCCACTTGTGTAAGTTGTGGAGACAGTGAAGGCGTGAGAGCTCCTCAGCCGCGTCCCACGTACGGCATCGCCGTCGCCAGCACCGTCGCGAACTGCACGTTCGCCTCCAACGGCAGCTCCGCCATGTGCCGCACGGTCCGCGCCACGTCGGCCACGTCCATCACCGGCTCGGGTACCACCGAACCGTCGGCCTGAAGGGCGCCCGTCCGCATCCGCGCCGTCATGTCGGTCGCCGCGTTGCCGATGTCGATCTGGCCGACGGCGATGTTGTGAGGGCGCCCGTCCAGCGACAGTGACTTGGTCAGTCCGGTCAGCGCGTGCTTGGTCGCCGTATAGGCGACGGAGTGCGGGCGGGGCGTGTGCGCCGAGATGGACCCGTTGTTGATGATCCGGCCACCCCGCGGGTCCTGCTCCTTCATCTGCCGGTACGCCGCCCGGGCGCACAGGAACGCCCCGTTGAGGTTGGTGTCCACCACGTGCCGCCAGGCGTCGTACGACAGCTCCTCGACCGGCACCCCGCCCGGCCCGAACGTCCCCGCGTTGTTGAACAGCAGGTCCACCCGCCCGAACCGCTCCACGGCGGCGGCGAACAGCGCGGCCACGTCCTCCTCGCGTGACACGTCCGTCCGTACGGCGAGAGCGGCCCCGTCCGGCACCGGCGCCGCCGTCTCCTCCAGCGTCTCGACGCGCCGCCCGGCCAGCGCCACCGACCAGCCCGCGCGCAGCAGCTCCACCGCGACCGCGCGGCCGATGCCGGAGCCCGCGCCGGTCACCACGGCGATCCTCGCGTCCGTCCCCGTCTCCGTTTGCCTGTCATTCATGAGGTCGGAGGCTACGCGACGGTCCGCCATCCGGAACTCATCCATCCGCCATCCGAGTGTTGTGTACGCGCCAAGCGAGTGTCGTCCCCGGCCACTCCAATGCCTCGTGCATCCATCAGTCAGGGGAGGACCGGATGACACTCGCAGCACACCCCCAGCCCCAGCACGCCCCCGAACTGCGTGCGGCCGCCCGCCACATCGGCCGCCGCCGCTTCCTGACCGTGACCGGCGCCGCCGCCGCGCTCGCCTTCGCCGTGAACCTGCCGACGGCGGGCGTGGCCGACGCCGCCCCGCTCGACGCCCGCCGGATCACCGACGATCCCTTCACCCTCGGCGTCGCCTCCGGCGACCCGCTGCCCGACTCGGTCCTGCTGTGGACCCGACTCGCCCCAGCCCCCTACCAGCCCGACGGCGGGCTGCCCGCCCAACGGATCACCGTGCACTGGGAGTTGGCGCACGACGAGAAGTTCACCAGGATCGCCAGACGCGGCGCCGCCATCGCCTACCCGGAGTTCAACCACACGGTCCACGTCGAGGTCGACGCGCTCGACGCGGACCGCGTCTACCACTACCGCTTCCGCGCGGGCACCTGGATCAGCGAGACGGGCCGTACCCGCACCGCGCCCGCGACGACCGGGGCGGCGAGCTCACTGACCCTCGCGGCCGTCTCCTGCCAGGCGTACACCGACGGCTACTACACGGCCTACCGCCATCTCGCGCAGGACGACGTGGACATCGTCTTCCACCTCGGCGACTACCTCTACGAGTACGCGGTCAACTCCGTCGGCGGCTACCGCAATTACACCGACCGCACGCTCCCCGCGCTCTTCAACCGCGAGACGGTGACCCTGGAGGACTACCGCCTGCGCTACGCCCTCTTCAAGTCCGACCCCGACCTCAGGGCCGCACACGCCGCGCACCCCTTCGTCGTCACCTGGGACGACCACGAGACCGAGAACAACTACGCCGACGACACCCCCGAGAACAGCGTCCCGCCGGAGGAGTTCCTGCTGCGCCGGGCCTCCGCCTACCGGGCCTACTGGGAGAACCAGCCCCTGCGGCGCCCGCAGCGCCCCGTCGGCCCCGACATGCAGCTCTACCGGCGCCTGAAGTGGGGCCGGCTCGCCCAGTTCGACGTGCTGGACACCCGGCAGTACCGCTCCAACCAGGCGTACGGCGACGGCTCCCAGATTCCCGGCCCGGACGTCGACGACCCGGCCCGCACCATGACCGGCGCGACGCAGGAACGCTGGCTGCTCGACGGCTGGCGCGACTCGGCGGCGCTGTGGAACGTCGTGCCGCAGCAGGTCACCTTCGCCCAGCGGAACTTCGACCTGACCGCGCCGTCCCGGGTGTCGATGGACGCCTGGGACGGCTACCGCGCCTCCCGGCGCCGCGTGCTGGACGGGGCCAGGGCCGCCGGTATCGAGAACCTGATGGTGCTCACCGGTGACGTCCATGTCGGGTACGGCTTCGACATCAAGGACGACTTCGACGACCCCGACTCCGCCACGCTCGGCACGGAGATCGTGGCCACGTCGATCGCGAGCGGCCGGGACGGCACCGACAGGCCCGCCAACTGGGACACGTACATGCGGGCCAACCCGCACATGAAGTTCTACAACGGACGGCGCGGCTACGTGACCGTCGCGCTGGGGCAGCAGCTGGCGCGGACCGACTTCAAGACGGTGCCGTACGTGACCAGGCCCGGGGCGCCGGTCACGACGGCCGCGTCCTTCGTCACGGAGGTGGGGGAGCCGGGGCTCACACAGGCGTGAGCGCGGGCGCGAGGTCCTCGTCCGCGTCCCCTTCCGGGGCCTCGCCCGGGTAGCGGACACCGACGCGGTCCCGGATCGCGTCGAGCGTCCGCATCACGGCGAGCGTGCCGTCCAGCGGGACCACCGGGGACTCGGTCTCCCCGGCCCGCAGGGCCCGCATCACCTCGGCGGCCTCGTGCCGCAGGCTGTTGCGGGCCCCGTCCGCCGGGGCGGCCGTGAACTCCTCGGGGTCACGGCCGTCGCGGTGCAGGACGAAGCGGTCCGGGAAGAAGAAGCCGTTCGGAACGTCGATACGGCCGCCCGAGCCGGTCACCGACGCGGAGGTCGCCGTACCGCCGACGATGGAGCAGTGCACCGACGCGAGGGCGCCGCTGTCCCAGGAGAGCAGGGCACCCGTCTGCAGGTCGACGCCCTCGGGCGACAGCATCGCGCGCGCCGCCACGTCCGACGGCTCCCCGAGCAGCAACTGGGCGAAGGAGACCGGGTACACGCCGAGGTCCAGCAGCGCGCCGCCGCCCTGCGCCGGGTCGCGCAGTCGATGCGAGGGAGGGAAGGGACCGGCCAGCCCGAAGTCGGCCTGGACATGGCGCACCTCGCCGATCGCGCCGTCGTCCACCAGCGCCTTGAGGCGCCGGACCAGAGGGTTGCAGTACATCCACATCGCCTCCATCAGGAAGCTGCCGCGCGCCTTCGCCAGGGTGACCAGTTCCTCGGCCTCCCGCGCGTTCAGCGTGAACGCCTTCTCGCACAGCACGTTCCGCCCGGCCTCCAGGCACAGTCCGGCGGCGGTGCGATGTGCCGAGTGCGGGGTGGCGACGTACACGACATCGATGTCGCCGTCCTGGGCGAGCGCGTTCCAGTCGCCGTACGCCCGCGGTATCCCGAAGCGCTCCGCGAACGCGTCCGCCGAGGCCTGGGACCGCGAGGCCACCGCCACCACGTCGGCGTCCGGCAGGTCGACGAGATCCGCCGTGAACGCGGCCGCGATCCCTCCGGTCGCCAGGATCCCCCACCGCACGTTTCGTTCCGCCACTGCGGCCCCGCCCCTCGCTCATGTGACCCTCGGCACTCTGTACGAGCTGAGAGCATAGAGGGCGGACCAGTCGGAGAGGGAGGGGCGCATGGGCGACCGTGGGGGGCCGATACAGCACGTGCCGCAGCCGACGGCACAGACGGCGAACCAGCCATCCATCCGCGCCCTGCGCCGCACCGGCCTCCTCGTCACCTTCATCCTCGGCGGTCTGACGGCGACACCCCCGCTGGCGATGGACATGTACCTCCCCGCGCTCCCGGAGGTCACCCGGTCCCTGCACGCGCCCGCCGCGACCGTCCAGCTCACGCTCACCGCCTGTCTGGCCGGCATGGCGCTCGGGCAGCTGGTGGTCGGCCCGATGAGCGACCGCTGGGGCCGCAGGCGCCCACTGCTGGCCGGCCTGGCCGTGTACGTCGTCGCCACCGCGCTCTGCGCGCTCGCGCCCACCGTGGAGTTCCTGGTCGCCTTCCGGCTGGCGCAGGGCCTCGCGGGTGCGGCGGCGATAGTGATCGCGCGGGCGGTCGTACGCGACCTCTACGACGGCGTGGCCATGGCCCGCTTCTTCTCGACCCTCATGCTGATCTCCGGGGTCGCCCCGATCGTGGCCCCGCTCATCGGAGGCCAGATCCTGCGGGTGACGGACTGGCGGGGCGTGTTCGTCGTGCTCACGGCGGTGGGGGTGCTGCTCGCCGCCCTCGTCTGGCGGCGGCTCCCCGAGACCCTGCCGCCGGAGGACCGGCACAGCGGCGGCGTCGGCGAAGCGCTGCGCGCCATGCGGGGCCTGCTCGCCGACCGCGCCTTCACCGGATACACGCTGGCGGGCGGGTTCGCCTTCGCGGCCCTCTTCGCGTACATAGCGGCGTCGCCCTTCGTGATCCAGGAGATTTACGGGGCCTCGCCGCAGACCTTCAGCCTGCTGTTCGGACTCAACTCGGTCGGCCTGGTCGTCGTCGGCCAGATCAACGGCAAGCTGCTGGTGGGGCGGGTCAGCCTGGACCGGATACTGGGCGTGGGCCTGGCGATCGTCATCCTGGCGGCGAGCGCGCTGCTGCTCATGTCGCTCGGTGTCTTCGGCGAGGTCGGACTGGCCCCGGTGGCCGCCGTGCTGTTCGTCCTGATGTCCGCGATGGGCGTCACGCTCCCCAACACCCAGGCCCTCGCCCTGCTGCGCACCAAGCGCGCCGCCGGGTCCGCCTCCGCGCTCCTCGGTACGTCCTCCTTCCTCATCGGCGCCGTCGCGTCGCCCCTCGTGGGCATCGCCGGAGAGGACACCGCCGTCCCGATGGCCGTCGTCCAACTGGCCGCAGCACTGGTGGCGCTGGCCTGCTTCATGGGAATGTGCCGTCCCTGGAACGGACGTACGGATGCGGAGGGAGCAGGGAGCTGAGCGCGCCGAGACTGCGCGGGGACACGCCGGAAAGGGCCGGACTCGACCCCGAGGAGATCCGTCACCTCGTCCGGGAGGTCCACGACCTCACCGCCGGCCCACGCCCCTGGGCAGCCGGGGTCGTGCTGGTCGTCGGACGGGGGCCGTACCTCGCCGTCGAGGAGGCGACGGGCTGGGCGGTGCGGTACTCCTCCTACGACGAGGAGAAGGACGCCGGGGTGGAACTGCCGCCCGAGACACGCGTCCCGATGACCACGGACACCCCCTTCGACCTGGCCTCCCTCACCAAGCTCTTCACCTCGGTCGCCGCGGTGCAGCAGATCGAGCGCGGCACGCTGGGCATCGACGCGCGGGTCGGGGCGTACCTCCCCGACTTCCGCGCGGCCGCCCGGCACGACATCACCGTGCGCCAGCTGCTCACCCACACCTCCGGGCTGCGCCCCGAACTCCCGCTGTACGACTGCGCGGACGACGCGGAACGGCTGGAGATGCTGCGCGGGGAGGCGCCGATCGGCGTCCCCGGCATCTACTGCTACTCCGACCTGAACCTGCTCCTGCTCCAGCACGTCCTGGAACGCATCACGAGCCGCACGCTCGACGTCCTGATCCACGACGGCATCACCCGCCCGCTGGGCATGACCGCGACCCACTTCGGCCCCTGCCCCGGGGCCGCGGCGACCGAGGACCAGCGGCGGCCGTGGGCCAAGGCGGACCGGGGCATGCTGCGGGGGGTCGTCCACGACGAGAACGCCTGGGCGCTGGGCGGGGTCGCGGGTCACGCGGGTCTCTTCTCCACCGGGCACGACCTGGCGGTCTTCTGCCGCGCCCTGCTCTCCGGCGGCGCCTACGGCCCCGCCCGCATCCTGGGCCCCGACTTCGTCGAGCTGCTCCTGACCCCGCCCGGCCTGGGGGTCGCGATCGACCAGCCGAGGTTCATGGGGGAGCTGGCGGGCCGGGGGGCCGCGGGGCACACGGGGTTCACGGGGACGTCGATGGTGCTGGATCCGGGGACGGACACGTTTCTGGTGCTGCTGGCGAACGCGGTGCATCCGCGGCGCCGGCCACCGGACAGGGGGGCCCGAGCGAGGGCCGCGGCTGGGACGCGGGTGGCGCGGGCGGTGCGGGGGCTGTAGCGGGGCCGAGCGGTTTTCGCCCCCGCCGCCCCTACCCGTCCCATCCCTGGGGGCTGCGCCCCCAGACCCCCGCTTTCGGCCCTGAAGGGGCCTCGTCCTCAAACGCCGGACGGGCTGAAAAAAATGCCTGGGCCGGCGAAGCCCCTGGGGGTGGGTGGGGGTGCGGGAGGGTGGTGGCTTTGTCCTCGAAGGGTGGGCGGGCTGAATCCAGCCCCTCCGGCGTTTGAGGAGCAGGGTCTGGGGCGGAGCCCCGGAAGGATGGGACGGGTAGGGGCGGCGGGGGCGAGGAAAGCCGGGTGCCGCCCACGCCGGGTGCGCTCGTAGAATCGCCGGGTGAACGACCCCGCATCCCCGGCAGACGCCCTGCGCAGCAGTCTCGCCACCCTCCTCGACGGCCTCCCGCCCCGCCAGGCCGCGCAGGCCGTCGACCGCCTCATCGCCACCTACCGCGGGGCCACCCCCACCGACACCCCGATCCTCCGCGACCGCGCCGACGTGGCCGCCTACGCCGCATACCGCATGCCCGCCACCTTCGAGGCCGTCCACGCCGCGCTGGAGGCGTTCGCGGCGGCCGTGCCGGACTGGGTGCCCGGGAGTCACATCGACGTCGGCGGCGGGACCGGCGCCGCGACGTGGGCCGTCACCGCGACCTGGCCCGGCGAGCGCGGCGTCACCGTGCTGGACTGGGCCGAGCCCGCCCTCGCCACCGGCAGGGAGATCGCCGTCGCCAACCCGGCGCTGAAGAACGCCCGTTGGCAGCGCGCCCGCATCGGCTCGGCGCTCACCCTCGACCCCGCCGACCTCGTCACCGTCTCCTACGTCCTCAACGAACTCACCGCCCCCGACCGCACCACCCTCGTCGACACCGTCGCGTCCACCGCCCAGGCCGTCGTGATCGTCGAACCCGGCACCCCCGACGGCTACGCCCGGATCATCGAGGCCCGCGACCGCCTCGTCACCGCCGGCTTCCACATCGCCGCCCCCTGTCCGCACAGCGCCGACTGCCCGATCGTCCCCGGCACGGACTGGTGCCACTTCTCGGCGCGGGTCAGCCGCTCCTCCCTCCACCGCCAGATCAAGGGCGGCTCCCTCGCCTACGAGGACGAGAAGTTCAGCTACGTCGCGGCCACCCGCCTCCCGGTCGCCCCGGCCCCCGCCCGCGTCGTCCGCAAACCCCAGATCCGCAAGGGCCAGGTCCTCCTCGACCTGTGCGAGACCGAACCCTCCCTGCGCCGCACCACGGTCACCAAACGGCACGGCGACCTCTACAAGGCGGCCCGCGACGCCGACTGGGGCGACGCCTGGCCCCCGGCGGAGGACCAGGACCTGCCGTAGGACCTTCCTCCTCGGCCCACCGCCTGAGCATCGCCACCGCAGCCGCCCGTCGGCAGGCACGGGGGCGCCGGGCCGGTCATGAGGAGCCGTCGGCCGTGCCGCTCCCTCCCTGTTGCTTCTCCTGCAACTTGCGCAGCAGTTCCTTCTTCTGGGCCCGGGGGTCGACCCCGCCGCCGACCCTGCCGTTCCGACCCCCGCCGCGCAGCGCCTCGCGGCCGAGGTTCCGGCGGGTGCCGCCGACTCCGAGCATGTTTCCGCCGCTTCGGGTCATCGTGAGCTCCTTCTCGTATCCCTGAGTACACGAGACGTACCGTCTCGCACGAATCGCCCCCTCAGGGTCCGGCGAGACGCACCGTCTTGTCAACCTGATAAATTCAAGCCATGGCAGCCCAGAAGTCCGCTCAGCCCGCACCTAACTCCACCCGCCGGAGCGAGAAGTCCCGGCGGGCCATCTACGACGCCGCCCTCGCCCTCGTCGGGGAGGTCGGCTACCCCAGGACCACGATCGAGGGCATCGCCGCCCGCGCGGGCGTCGGCAAGCAGACGATCTACCGCTGGTGGTCGTCGAAGGCCGACGTCCTGCTGGAGGCCTTCCTCGACCTGAGCGAACAGGCGTCCCGGGACGCGGGCCCGGAGTACGAGTTCGCCATCCCGGACACCGGCGACCTCGCCGCCGATCTCAAGGCCGTGCTGCGTCTCACCGTCGACCAGCTCCAGGACCCCCGCTTCGAGATCCCGTCCCGCGCCCTGGCCGCCGAGGGCGTGGTCAACGAGGAGGTCGGCCGGGTCTTCACGGCCAAGCTCCTCCAGCCCTCGCTCCAGCTGTACGTCGACCGGGTGCGCGCCGCCCAGGAGGCCGGCCAGGTCCGCCAGGAGGTCGACCCGCGCATCGCCCTCGAACTCTGGGTCTCCCCCCTCGCCCAGCGCTGGCTGCAGTACACGGGCCCGATCTCCTACGAGTACACCGACACCCTCGTCGACTACGCCCTGCACGGCATCGCCCCGCGCCCACGGTAAGGGCGTAAATCCCGCCAAAGCAGCGCATTGATGCTGATCAAGGTGCTGTGTACACCTCGCCCCACCTGGCCCGGTTGTCCGCTAAGGCCCCCCGAAGCGCACGATGGTGGGACCATAGGGCATGCTGTTCCGCACGACAGCGAGGCGAGGGGATAGATGAGCGCGGAGTTGGGCGGCCGGACCGGCCTGCAGGGCAAGCTCTCCCAGTGGCTGCGCGGACGCCGCCCCAAGGAGGCCGCCGGTGACGGTGGCCGGGAGGACCTGCTGCTCGCCGCCGCGGCGGTGGGACTGCCCCTCGCGCCCGCCGCGCACCCGGCCGGCTACCGATGTTCCTGTGATCGCGTCGGCTGCCCCACCCCCGCCCGGCACCCGGTGTCCTTCGCCTGGCAGACGCAGTCCACCACCGACCGCGGCCAGATCGAGCGCTGGGCCCGTCACCAGCCGCAGGCCAACTTCATCACCGCCACCGGCATGGTGCACGACGTCCTGGACGTGCCGGCCGAGGCCGGGCGCGAGGCGCTGGAGCGGCTGCTAGGCGCCGGTATCGAGGTCGGCCCGGTCGCCGAGAGCGACGACGGCCGGCTGCTGTTCTTCACCCTCACGCGCGGTACGCCCGAGGACGAGGACGAGTGGTGGCCCTGCGAGCTGGACTGCCACCCCGAGACCATGGACGAGCACCCGGGACTGCGCTGGCACTGCCGCGGGTCCTACGTCCTCGTACCGCCCGCGCGGCTGACCGGTGAGGGCCAGACCGTGCACTGGGTCCGCGGCCTCGAACACCCGCTGCCCGACCCGCTCAGCCTCCTCGAAACCCTCACCGACGCCTGCGCCCGCCACGTGAACGAGGGGCCCGACCACGTCTCCGCGGCCTGGCCCCTGCGCCACTAGACGCTCCGCCAAGAGAGCCGCCGCGATGCGCCGTCGTGCGTCCGCGGCGCCATCGTGGCTGGTCAGGGCACCCGCTACTCGCCCTTCGCCGACGTCATGCCCTGGGTCCGGCCGATGATCTGCACCTTGCCGGAGCCCTTCGGGTCCAGGGCCGCCCCGTTGGAGACGATCTCCACCGTCAGCGACTGCTTGATCTCACCGGTCGTCAGCGCCAGCACGGCCCGGTCCGGGGTGGGGACGGCGGCACCGGTGTGGGCCGTCTCCTTCTCGTAGTGGCGGGTGGTGAAGAACACCAGCGCCCCGCCGTCCTTCGTGCGCAGCGCCAGCGGCGCGTAGTCACCGCTCGTCAGCGGCTCGTCGATGTACTGCCTGACCAGGCCCGGCCGTTCGGCTTCCTTGGCCCGCTTGGCGCGCCACTCGCTGGTGTGGCGGCCGTCCGCGAAAATCTCCCCGCCGTTTTTGAGGTAGGACACGAAGTCCTTGCTCAAGGCCTCGGGGGCCACGGCCAGTTCGGTCGAGTTCGCGGGGACGGCCTCGGCCCAGCCGTCCTTGTCCGTCTTGAACGCCGGTACGTCGGTGGGGGCCATCAGCGTCAGATACGACGCCTCCCACGGCTCGGCCAGGCTGTTCCGGCTGAACACGAAGACCCAGCGCGCGGTGCCGCCCTTGTTGCCGGCCGCGTCGGCCACGAACCAGCGCGGCCAGCCCGCCTTCTTCGGGATCGTGAACTTGGCGTCCGACAACTCCAGCGGCGTGTGCGCCGTGTTGCCCTCCGGACTGACCGCCTTACCCGCCTTCAGCCGCGCCTCGTCGATGGCACCGAGGGCGCCCGTCACATGGTCGGCGTCCAGGGAACTGTCGTAGGCCTTGTCGGCCTTGTTGTACGCGGCTGTGAACTGCTGGAGCGCCTTGGCGGCCTCCGCCTTGGTGGCCGAGGGGAGTACCTCTCTCTCCCCGTGGACCACCACGCATCCGCTCGCCGTCAACGACAAAGCGGTCAGCGATGCCGCTATCAGTGCGCTCCGGTCAAGCCTGCGGAGCCTTCGAGGGCCGCGATCCCTGCTCATCAGCTGCCTTCACCTTCCCCTTCCCGGAGGCGAACCCTACCGGGGCGAGGAACAGCGCGAGCGTCGGGATCAGGTACAGCAGCCACACCGTGACCTGGACGACGGTCGGGTCGGGCTGGAAGTTGAAGACGCCCTTGAGCAGAGTGCCGTACCAGCTCGACGGATCGATGGTGTCGCTGATGTCGAAGGCCCGGTTGCTCAGGCCCGGCAGCCAGCGCGCTTCCTGCAGGTCGTGGACGCCGTACGCCAGCACGCCCGCCGCCACGACGACGAGCATGCCGCCGGTCCAGGTGAAGAACCTGGCGAGGTTGATGCGCAGGGCGCCGCGGTAGAACAGCCAGCCCAGGACGATCGCCGTGACGATGCCGAGGGCGGCGCCGACCAGTGGGCGCGGGCTGCCGTCGCCGGCCGCGCGCACCGACGCCCACACGAACAGGGCCGTCTCCAGGCCCTCCCGGCCGACGGCCAGGAACGCGGTCGCGACCAGCGCGCCCGTGCCCATCTGGAGGGCCGCGTCCAGCTTGCCGTGCAGCTCGGACTTCAGGTGCCGGGCGGTGCGCCGCATCCAGAACACCATCCAGGTCACCAGGCCCACCGCGAGGATCGACAGGGAGCCGCCGAGGGCCTCCTGCGCCTCGAACGTCAGCTCCTGGGAGCCGAATTCGAGTGCGCAGCCGAAGCCCAGCGCGAGGGCGACGGCGACGCCGATGCCGATCCAGATGGGCTTCAGCGCGTCCCTGCGGTCCGTCTTCACCAGGTAGGCGATGAGGATGCAGACGACGAGGCTGGCCTCGAGCCCCTCGCGCAGGCCGATCAGGTAGTTGGAGAACATCGGTCCTCACGCCTCCTTGGAGAACAGCGTCCGGCCCCACCAGTCGTCCTTGTCGCGGACGCCGGGCGGGATCGCGAAGAGCGCCGAACCCACGTGCTGGATGTACTCGTTGAGCGCGTCGCGGGCCAGATTGCGCTGGACGCGGATGAACCCGGTGCGCGGGTCGCGCTGGTAGGCGAGGAAGAACAGCCCCGCGTCCAGGCGGCCGAGGCCGTCGGTGCCGTCGGTGAAGGAGTAGCCGCGGCGCAGGATCGTCGCCCCGTCGTTGGAGGCGGGGTGCGCGAGCCGGACGTGCGCGTCGGGCAGCATCGCCTTCAGGAACGGCTCGTCGCGCTCCTTGGCCTTGCCGACCGGGGCGCCCTCGCCCTTGTCGCGGCCGAAGATGTCCTCCTGCTCCTGGAGCGAGGTGCGGTCCCAGGTCTCGATGTGCATCCGGATGCGCCGGGCGACGAGATAGGAACCGCCGGCCATCCACTCGGGGCCGTCGGAGGGGTCCACCCACACGAACTTCTTCAGCCGGTCCGTCTCCGTCCCCGCGATGTTGCGGGTGCCGTCCTTGAACCCCATGAGGTTGCGCGGGGTCTGCTCGTCGGGCGTCGTGGACGAGGTCTTCCCGAAGCCGAGTTGGGACCACTTGATGACGACCTTGCCGAAGCCGATCCGGGCCAGGTTGCGGATGGCGTGCACGGCGACCTGGGGGTCGTCCGCGCAGGCCTGGATGCACAGGTCGCCGCCGCTGCGGTTCTTGTCCAGGTTGTCCCCGGCGAACTTCGGCAGCTCTTCCAGGGCTTCGGGGCGGGCGTCCGCGATGCCGAACGCCTCGCCGTACTTCTCGAAGAGCGACGGCCCGAAGCCGATCGTGAGCGTCAGCCGCGACGGCTTCAGCCCCAGCGCCTCACCGGTGTCGTCCGGCGGTGCCTCGGCCAGACCGCCGTACGCGCCCTCGCCGACCGCGTGCCCGGCGGTCATCCGGCGCGCGGCCGCCGTCCAGTCCTTCAGCATCTGCACGAACTCGGCGCGGTCGTCGGTCTGCACGTCGAACGCGGCGAAGTGCAGCCGGTCCTGCACGGGAGTGGCGATACCGGCCTGCCGGTCGCCGTAGAAGTCGATGGCGGCGCCCGTCGCGGCGCCCGCCGGATCCACGTCGTTGCCCGTACGGGTCATCGCCACCGCACCGCCGGCCGCGGCGGCGCCGAGCGCGAGCCCGGCACCGCCCCAGCCGATCAGCGCACGCCGGGACGGGGACGGTGAATTCCCGGTCGAGGTCTCGCTCATGGGGTGCCCCCTACTTCACGACGACGGCGGCGGCGAGCTTGGACAGCGGCTCCGCGAGCGCGTTGACGCCGTCCGACAGCTCCTTGCGATCGGCGTCGCCGACCTTGTCGTACGAGGTGAAGTCGTACGACGCCTTGTCCGCCCGGTACTTGTCGAGCAGCGTGTTCAGCGCGCCGAACTGCTTGTCGAGCTCGGTCACCAGCGCCGGGTCGTTCTCCTTGGCGACCGGCTTCAGCAGCGCGTAGGCCTTCTCGGCGCCCTCGACGTTGGCCTTGAAGTCGACCAGGTCGGTGTGCGAGTAGCGCTCCTCCTCGCCGGTGACCTTGCCGGTGGCGACCTCGTCGAGGAGTTCCTTGGCGCCGTTGGCCATGGAGGTCGGGGTGATCTCGGCCTTGCCGACCCGGTTCTGCCAGTCCTTCAGGTCGGTGATGAGCTGGTCGGCGAGCTCCTTCTCCCGGTCGCCGATCTTCTTGTCCTGCCAGAGCGCCTTCTCCAGGCGGTGCCAGCCGGTCCAGTCCGTGGCCGGGTCCTGGCCGTCCTCCAGGCCGTCCTCGCGGACGTCGACCTTGGGGTCGATGTCGCCGAAGGACTCAGCGACCGGCTCGGTGCGCTCCCAGCCGATGCGGGAGGGGGCGTAGGCCTTCTTGGCAGCCTCGATGTCGCCGTCCTTGACGGCCTTGGCGAACGCCTCCGCCTTCGGCAGCGTCTCGTCGGCCTGCGCCTGCGTGTACGCGCGGTAGGCGGCGACGGCCTTGTCCAGCCGCGGGTCACGCTTGGCCGCGGTGCCCTTGCCGGTGGCCTTGACGGCCTGCCGGATGCCGTCGCCCTTCATGCCGGGCTTGCAGGCGATGGTGTAGTCGCCCGCCTTCACCTCGGCGGTGACGGTCTGCTTGGTGCCGGGTCCTATGTTCTCCCGCTCGGTGACGATGCGGTCGTCCGGGAAGAGGATGTAGACCTCGGTGACCTTGGAGCCCTTGTTCTCGATGGCGAGTTCGACGTGCCCGGCCGGGAACTCCTTCTTCGACACCTCGCACTTGTCGTCCGTCGAGGTCACGTTGACGACCCGGTCGCCACCCGCCGAGCTGCCCTTCTCGGTGCACCCCGTGACGGCGGTCAGAGCCGCCACGGCGGCGGCAGCGGTGACGGCTGAGAGTCTGGCGGGTCGCATGAGGGCTCCAGGAGGATGGCCGGAAAGTGTGCGTGACGGGCCTCACGCAGCAGGAAGGTGAGGCTCACCTAACGCACCTAAGGATCGTCTAAGTGGCCAAAAACGCCCCCATGGGGAAGTCAAAGGAGAGTCAAAGGTTGTGCCGGGATCGGCGCCGCGGGGTCACCAGGACCGCCCCTGTTCGAGGATGTGAAAGCACGTCGATGGGTTGGTCATAGACCTCCGACAGCAACCGCTCCGAGAACACCTCGTCCGGCGGCCCGTCCGCCGCGACCCGCCCGGCCCGCAGGATCGCCACCCGGTGCGCGTAGGCCGCCGCGAGCCCCAGATCATGCAGCACGGCCACCACCGCGTCCCCGGCCCGCGCCCGCTCCCGGCACAACCGCAGCACCAGCTCCTGGTGCTTGAGGTCCAGCGCCGCGGTCGGTTCGTCGAGCAGCAGCAACGGGGCACGCTGGGCCAGCACCCGCGCGAGCGCGACCCGGGCCCGCTCCCCACCGCTGAGCGCGGAGAACGGCCGTACGGCGAAGGCACTCACCTCGGTGGCGGCCATGGCCTCGGCGACGGCGAGGTCATCCTCGGCCGGTGAGGTGTCGTGCGGTGCGCGGCCCATCCGCACGACCTCCCCGGCCGTGAAGGGGAAGGAGAGCGCCGCCGACTGGGGGAGTACGGCGCGACGGAGGGCGAGTTCGGGCGCGGACCAGTCGGTCGCCGGACGGCCGTGGATCCGTACGACCCCCTCGGCAGCCGGGAGGTCGGCGGCCAGGGCGCTCAACAGGGTGGACTTTCCGGCACCGTTGGGCCCGACGAGGGCGAGGACCTCGCCGGCGCGGACGGTGACGGAGACGCCGGTCAGCACCTCACGGGCGCCGAGACGAACGTGCAACGACTCGGCGGCGGCGAGGATGTCGCCGGGTTCGGAGGGGGCTGGGGGAGTGGGGCGAGGGCGGAGCAGTCTCACGGAGGGTCCTTGTCGAGAAGGGGACTGGAGAACTTAAGGGGCGCGGGGCTGTGTTGAATTTGCGGCTACCGCCGCGTGGGCGCGCTCAACCCCCACTCATCCGCAGTCGGCAAACGACCGTCAGGCCCACCCTCCTTGCCGCCGCCGAGTCCGCCGCAGCAGCCAGAAGAAGAACGGGCTGCCCAGCAGAGCCGTAAGCACCCCGAGCGGCAACTCCGCAGGCACCGCCAAAGTCCGCGCAGCGAGATCCGCCGCGATCAACACCACCGCCCCACCCAGCGCACTCCCCGGAATGAGAAACCGATGCCCCGGCCCCGCGGCCATCCGCAATAGATGCGGTGCGACGAGCCCGATGAACCCGATGACCCCGGAAACGCTCACCGCGGCCGCCGTGAGCAACGCGACGACCAGGATCAACGCAACGCGCATCCGCTCCACGTCCACCCCCAGATGCCGGGCGGGCCGGTCGCCGAGGGCGAGCAGGTCCAGGCGGCGCGCATACAGCGGCGCCACCACCAGCCCCAGCACCGCGCACGGCAGGACCGCCGTCACCTTGGGCCAGGTGGACTGGGCGAGGGAGCCGAGCTGCCAGAAGGGTGCCGCGAATCCCCTTCTTGAGCGGCCACCTTCAGCCGGGCAGAGCTTAGGTTAGCCTTGCCTACGTTGCTACTGGTGCTGTGGCACTGGGACGACCGCGCCGCCCGGGTGATGTTTCAATTCCCCCGTGACTGACTACGACGTCCTCCGCGTCTTCTGCGGCCCGACCGGTGGATACGGCAACGAACTCGGCGTCGTCCGCGAGGGCTCGGTGATCCCCGAGCGGAGCGACCGGCAGGCGTTCGCGGGGAAGCTCGGCTTCAGCGAGACCGTGTTCGTCGACGACCCCGAGCGCGGGGTCATCGACATCTACACGCCGACCCTGCGCCTGCCCTTCGCCGGTCACCCCTGCGTCGGTACCGCCTGGCTGCTGGACGTGCCCGAACTGGTCACCCCGGCCGGTGTGGTGGGCGCCCGGCTGGACGGCGAGTTCAGCTGGATCGAGGCACGGGCGGAGTGGGCGCCCCCGCGTACGCTGCGGCAGTACGCGTCGGCCGCCGAGGTCGACGACCTCCCCGTGCCCCCGCCCGGCGAGTGGATCTACGCCTGGGCCTGGGAGGACGAGGCGGCCGGCCGTATCCGCGCCCGCGGCTTCCCCGGCCGTGACGACGGCATCGACGAGGACGAGGCGACGGGCGCGGCGGCCCTGCTCCTCACGGACCGCCTGGGCCGCGCGCTCAACATCACACAGGGTGCCGGGTCGCAGCTCCTCACGGCACCGCAGCCGGGAGGCTGGGTGGAGGTCGGCGGCCGGGTGTTCCTGGAGCGCTGACCGGAACCTGTCACGCGGACAGGGGAAACTCCTCGCCCAGTGCCCGGAACACCGCCGTGTTCAGGGCGAACGCCTTCTTGCACTCCGCCACGATCCGCTGCTTCTCCAGGTCGTCCGCGCGGACGCCGTCCAGCAGCTCGCGATAACTCCGCTTGAACGCGGCCGGGTTGGCGATCTCCTCGAAGACGTAGAAGCGGACCCCGTCGCCCTTGCGTGTGAAGCCCCAGGTCTTCTCGGCCTTGTCGCGGATGATCTGGCCGCCGGAGAGGTCGCCGAGGTAACGGGTGTAGTGGTGGGCGATGTAACCGGCCGGCCAGTCCTCGGCGCACTCCCGCACCCGGTCCGCGTAGGCCTGGGTGGCGGGCAGTGCCGACAGTCCCGTCCGCCACCGCGGACCCCGCAGATGTGCCAGGTCCCGCTCCAGTGACGCCAGCCGCAGCAGCTCCGGCTGGATGAACGGGCCGGCCACCGGGTCCGACGCCAGCCGCTCGGCGCCGGCCTCCAGCGCCTCGTACACGAACCACAGCTGCTCGGTGTACCGCGCGTACGCGTCCACGCCCAGTCGGCCGCCGAGCAGGTCGCTCATGAACGTCGAGGTCTCCGCCTCCGTGTGCTGCTCGTGGGAGGCGGTGCGGATGACTGTCGAGAAGGAGTCCATGGGGCCCATTTTCTGAAGTTAGGCTTACCTAAGTCAATAGGTTTGCCGACGCCATGTCGGTAAAAGCGTACCGAGAAAACCCGCCCTCCGCAGAGGATGGGTTCGACAGCCTTCTCGACTGCTACGGCAGGGGCATGCGGCAGGGTCAGGGGAGGGCCAGGGTCAGGGGAGGGTCAGGACCTCCGCCCCCGTCTCCGTCACCACCAGCGTGTGCTCGAACTGCGCGGTGCGCTTGCGGTCCTTCGTGACGACCGTCCAGCCGTCGTCCCACATGTCGTACTCGTGCGTCCCCAGCGTCAGCATCGGCTCGATCGTGAAGGTCATGCCGGGCTGGATCACCGTCGTCGCGTGCGGGCTGTCGTAGTGCGGGATGATCAGGCCCGAGTGGAAGGACGAGTTGATGCCGTGACCGGTGAAGTCACGGACCACGCCGTAGCCGAAGCGCTTGGCGTACGACTCGATGACGCGGCCGATGACGTTGATCTGGCGGCCCGGCTTGACCGCCTTGATCGCGCGGGTCAGGGACTCCCGGGTGCGCTCGACCAGCAGGCGGCTCTCCTCGTCCACGTCGCCGACCAGGTACGTGGCGTTGTTGTCGCCGTGCACCCCGCCGATGTACGCCGTCACGTCGAGGTTGACGATGTCGCCGTCGCGCAGCACCGTGGAGTCCGGGATCCCGTGGCAGATCACCTCGTTGACACTGGTGCACAGGGACTTCGGGAAGCCGCGGTAGCCGAGCGTGGACGGGTAGGCGCCGTGGTCGCACATGTAGTCGTGCGCCACCTTGTCCAACTCGTCCGTCGTGACCCCGGGCGCGATCAGCTTCGCCGCCTCGGCCATCGCCCGCGCGGCGATACGGCCGGCGACGCGCATCGCCTCAACGGTTTCCGGGGTCTGCACCTCCGGACCCGCGTACGGCGTCGGCGCGGGCTTGCCGACGTACTCGGGGCGGCGGATGTTTCCGGGCACGGAACGGGTGGGGGACAGCTCCCCTGGGACAAGCAGCGACTGGCCAGACATGCGAGCGAGTCTAACCAGCGGGCATGGGGGAACATGTCGGTGGCGAGAGGAGCCGGACATGGCCTTGTTCAAGAAGCGCACGGTCGGCAAGCCGGGCGAGTGGTACTACTGCCTCGTCCACAAGAAGGTCGAGGAGGGGCCGGAGTGCCCGGCCAAGGACCGCTTCGGGCCGTACACCAGCCGGCAGGAGGCCCAGCAGGCGATGGACCTCGCGCGGGAGCGCAACCTGGAGTGGGAGAACGATCCCCGGTGGCACGACGCCCCGACCGGGCCGGCGGACGACGACTGAGCGACCTTCCTGATCACCCCTCGGCAGGTGTCGGTGCCGGTGCGGGGGCCGGTGCGGCCGTCGCCGCCCGCTGCTCCCGCAGCCGTAGCGCGTGCTCGTTCGTCCGCGCGTCGTACGTCATGAGCTTCGGCAGGCACAGCGCCAGCAGCCCCACCGCGCCCACGCACAGCAGGCCGCCCGACCAGACGGACGCCCGTACGCCCTGCCAGGCGGCGACACCGCCCATATAGGTCTGGCCCAGCTGCGGGCCCACCGAGTACGACAGCAGCTCGATCCCGGCGAGCCGGCCGCGCAGCTCGTCCGGGATCGTCTGGTTCCACATCACCCCGCGGAAGACGCCGCTGACCATGTCGGCGGCGCCGCCGACGGTCAGGAAGAGCAGCACCAGCCACACGTTCCCGGCGACACCGGCCGCCGCGATCGCCACCCCCCACAGCGCGGCCGACACGACGACGGCCCGTCCGTGCCGGTGGACCCGCGAGGTCCAGCCGCTGGTCAGGCTCACCAGCATCGCGCCGGCCGGGACGGCGGCGTACATCAGACCGAGCGACCAGGGGGCGTTCAACTCGTCCGCGAGGAAGGGCAGTACGGCGAGTGGCATCGCGAAGAGCATCGCCGCGATGTCGATGACGTACGTACCGAGGAGCTCCTTGCGGCTCCAGGCGTAGCGGGCGCCCTCGGCGATGGCCTTGAGGGACGGCTTCGCGGCCTCGTGGGAGGCCGGGGAGGGGGCGAGGCCGACGACGAACAGGACCGAGACGACGAAGGTCAGCAGATCCGTGCCGTACGCCCAGCCGAGCCCCGCGTACGCGACGACCACGCCGGCCAGGGCCGGGCCCGCGACCCCGCCGACCTGCCAGCGCAGCGCGTTGAGCGAGGCGGCGGCCGGGAGGTGGTCGTGGGCCACGATCCGGGGCAACAGGGCGTCCAGGGCGGGGCGCTGCACCGAGACGAGGGCGGAGGACAGGGCGGCGACGACGTACAGCGGCCAGCTGGCGGGGGTCGGCAGCAGCGCGTTGACCAGCAGTGCCGCGCTCAGCACCGCCTGCCCGGCCTCCGTCCACACGATCAGCTTCCGCTTGTCGAGCGCGTCGGCCAGCGCACCCCCGTACAGCCCGAACACCACCAGCGGCACCAGCTGCACGGCCCCGATCGCCCCGACCGCCGCCGCGGACCCCGTGAGCTCCTTGATCTGCACAGGCAGCGCCACGAAGGTCAGAAAGCTCCCGAAGGAGGAGACCAGCCCCGCCAGCCACAACTTCCGGAAGTCGGCGGAGGCCCGCCAGGGCGTGAGGTCGGGGAGCACGGCACGGAGGCGGGAGGGGGATGGCGTGGGGGTGTCGTCCGTCACGAGGGGTCATGCTCGGGGGGTGCGGGGGCGGAGGCAAACGGATTTTGCGGGCCCGGGTCGGTCGCCGGCCGGCTCCGGCACGGTGGCTGCGGCCCGCCGGGGATGTCGGGCGCCTGTGCGAGGCAGGCGGTGCCGTGGTCGGGGCGGGTCACCAGCCGGCCGGCGGTGGTGCCGTCAGTGAGTCCGCCAGGCGGGAGAGGCGGTCCCGGAGGCGGTGGCGTCCTCTCGGGGAGGGCAGGGCGTTCTCGCCGGCGGCCGCGCTCACCAGGTGTTGCATGGTGTCCAGGTCCAGCTCCGCGCCCTGTGGCACGGCGAGCGTCTCGTGGGCCATGGTCGTCAGCTCCCCCTCGCCGGTGCCGAGGGCCAGCACCGTCGCCCCGGCCCGGCGGACGTCGTGCACCCGTTCCAGGAGCGGCGCCTCCGGCTCGTCCGGCGTCACCACCAGCAGGGTCTCCCCGCGCCGCGCCGCCGCCAACCGCCCCAGGCCGACCGCCAGATGCGCCGGATCCGAGGCGCGCGCGTCATGCCGTACGAGTGTCGGGGCCAGCTCCGGTGTCCCCGACCAGGCGGCCTCGTCCACCAGATGGGCCGCCAGATGCCACGGCTCGTACTCCGGTGTGCCGACCAGCAGCAGCCCGCCCCCGTGCGCCACCGCCGACGACCGCAGCGCCCCCGCGAACCGCCGGGTGGCTCCCAACCACTCGGTTCCGGCGAGTACTTCGCGCAGCAACGCGACACGTACGGCGTCCATACGACCGCATACTGCCGCAACCGGCCACTCGTGACCCGGAGTTCACCACGAATTCGCCCAACCTGGGCAGAGGGATCCGTTATCCCGCACAACCGTCCGACCACGGCCGCAGACCAGAGGAACACCCGATCACAGGAACACCCGATCAGAGGGACACGGGACCAGAGGGGCGCAGGCCCCGACCGGACTACTGGACCGCCGGCCTATCGAAGGAGCCCTCATGACAGAGACCAGCGTCCCCTTCCGCGCCGGCCGCGAGGGCTACGCCAGCTTCCGCATCCCGGCCGTCGTCACCACCTCCACCGGCACGCTCCTAGCGTTCTGCGAGGGCCGGGTCGAGTCCGCCGCCGACCACGGGCACATCGACATCGTGCTCAAGCGGTCGACGGACGGCGGCCGCACCTGGGGCCCGCTCGCGGTCGTCGCCGACAACAACTGGCACCTCGCCGGCAACCCGGCCCCGGTCGTCCTCGACACCGGCCGCATCCTGCTCGTCTACATCCGCAACCACGCCGGCGCCACCGAAGCCGCCATCCTGCGCGGCGAGGTCAGCGACGCCGACGGCCGCCGGATCTGGGTGCGGTACAGCGACGACGACGGGGCCACCTGGTCCAGCTCGAAGGAGATCACCGCGCAGGTGAAGCGGCCGGAGTGGCGCTGGTACGCCACCACGCCCGGCCACGCGATCCAGCTCGGCACCGGGCGGGTCGTCGTCCCCGCCAACCACACGATCCCGCCCATCGGCGACGACATCGGCAACGAGGCCAGGTACAACAGCGGGCACTGCATACTCAGCGACGACGGGGGCGCCACCTGGCGCATCGGCTACGTCGACGAGAACACCGACGGCTACATCAACGTCAACGAGACCACCGCGGCCGAACTCCCCGACGGCCGCGTCTACTTCAACACCCGCAACGACTCCCCGTCCCCCGGCAACCGGGCCGACGCCTACTCCGCGGACGGCGGCGCGACCCTGGTGAAGCCCTTCCGCCCGCAGGCCGGCCTGTCCGCCCCGATCTGCGAGGGCAGCGTCCTGCAGCTGCGCGATCCCGACGTGCTGCTCTTCTCCGGCCCCGCCGACCCGGCCGCCCGTGCCCTGATGACCATCCGCGCCTCCACCGACGGCGGCCTCACCTGGCGGTCCGCGCACACGGTGGACGGGCTGCCCGCCGCGTACTCGGACCTCGTGCGGATCGACGACGCGACGGTCGGGCTTCTCTACGAGACCGGCGACTTCGGCCCGTACGAGAGCATCACCTTCCGGCGGGTGCCCGTGACCGACCTCACCTGAGCCGTGGGGGAGGGCGCGGGAGGCGCGCGGTCGGCCGACGTAAGGTCGGCCCATGACCTCTACCGACAGTGCACAGCAGCCTGCCGGGGCTCCCGAGAAGGCCCCGGCCAAGGACCCCTGGGACCTCCCCGACGTCTCCGGGCTCGTCGTCGGCGTGCTCGGCGGGACCGGGCCGCAGGGCAAGGGCCTCGCCTACCGGCTCGCCAAGGCCGGGCAGAAGGTGATCATCGGTTCGCGGGCGGCCGACCGCGCCCGGTCCGCCGCCGACGAGCTCGGGCACGGTGTCGAAGGCGCCGACAACGCCGAGTGCGCACGGCGCAGCGACATCGTGATCGTCGCCGTGCCGTGGGAGGGCCACGGCAAGACGCTGGAGTCCCTGCGTGAGGAGCTGGCCGGCAAGCTGGTCGTCGACTGCGTCAACCCGCTGGGCTTCGACAAGAAGGGCGCCTACGCGCTGAAGCCGGAGGAGGGCAGCGCCGCCGAGCAGGCTGCCGCCCTGCTGCCGGACTCGCGGGTGACGGCGGCCTTCCATCACCTGTCGGCGGTCCTGCTCCAGGACCCCGGGATCGACGAGATCGACACGGACGTCATGGTGCTGGGCGAGGTCCGCGCCGACGTGGAGATCGTCCAGGCCCTGGCCGGCCGTATCCCCGGCATGCGCGGCGTCTTCGCGGGGCGGCTGCGCAACGCCCACCAGGTGGAGTCGCTGGTCGCGAACCTGATCTCGGTGAACCGGCGCTACAAGGCGCACGCGGGGCTCCGCGTCACGGACGTGTGAGGGATGGGGGACACTGGTCGCCGTAGCAGTGTCCCCCGAAGGAGCCGACCGAAATGCCCCGCCTTGGTGTCTATACCCTGATCGTCTGTCTGCTGGCCGTGGCCGCGGCCGTGATCTCCTTCGCGCAGGGCAGCTGGCTGGGCATCGTGTGGGTACTGCTGGCCGGGCTGTCGTCGAACATGACCTGGTACTACGTCAAGCGCGCCAGGGACGAGCGGCGCGGCTCCGTCACGGGCTGAGTCAGGCGCCGACCGAGCAGAGCTCGTTGGAGCCCTGCCAGAAGCGGAACAGGTCGTAGCCGCAGTAGGTGTCGAAGTCGCTGATGCCGAGGCCGCGCAGGATCGAGTCGATCACGTCGAAGAACGCGTGGTTGACCGGGCCGAGCCACAGCAGCGCGAACACGAACAGCAGGCCGAACGGGGCGAACGGCTCCACCTGGCGCTTG
Source organism: Streptomyces sp. V4I8 (assembly GCF_041261225.1). Lineage (GTDB taxonomy): Bacteria > Actinomycetota > Actinomycetes > Streptomycetales > Streptomycetaceae > Streptomyces. The sequence goes on along the minus strand of NZ_JBGCCN010000001.1, from coordinate 3,170,064 downwards.
ATGTTGTGCGACAGCCAGGGCTCGATCACACCGTAGCCGTCCAGGCCCGGGACCGGCAGGAAGTTCAGGATCGCCGCCGTGACCTGGAGCAGGGCGAGGAACGCGAGCGCGAACCGGAAGTCCCGGGGGACGCCGTCCAGGGCGTCCAGCCAGAACGGGGCGGTGCACACGACGGCGAACAGCACGTTGGTCAGCGGCCCGGCGGCCGAGATCAGACTGTGCCGCCAGCGCCCCCGGATCCGCCCGCGCTCGATGAAGACGGCACCGCCCGGGAGGCCGATGCCGCCCATGATCACGAAGATGACCGGCAGCACGATGCTGAGCAGCGCGTGCGTGTACTTCAGCGGGTTGAGCGTGAGATAGCCCTTCTCGCCGACCGAGATGTCGCCGCTGTGCAGGGCGGTGCGCGCGTGTGCGTACTCGTGCAGGCACAGGGACACGATCCAGGCGGCCGTCACGAACAGGAAGACGGCCAGGCCCGGCTGCTCGGCGAACCCGGTCCAGGTGGCCCAGCCCGTCACCGCCGTGACGGCCAGGATCCCCAGGAAGACGGGGCTGATCCGCCGGTCGCTGCGGCGGGTGAGAGCGGTGGTCATGAGGCGGGGCTCCTGGGGACGGGCGGACGGGAGGAGGACGGGACGTCGGGCCTGCCCGACCGTACCGGGCGCACGGGGAAAACGTCTCGCGGTGGGTCGGTGGTTCCAGGGAAGGTGGGGGCATGGTGGGGCCACCAGCCTCCCCCCACCGCCTCCCCCCACACACCGCCTTCGCCGACCCGCCTCCCGCCCCGACCCCGTGCCCCTCGCCCAACCGACCAGAGACAATGGACCCCGTGCGCTATCGCATCCTCGGCACCACCCAGGCAGTCCGCCCCGACGGCAGCCCCGTTCCGCTCGGTGGGGCGCGTCTGCGTGCCCTTCTGACCGTGCTCGCGTTGCGGGGCGGCCGGGCCGTGCCGGCGAGCATGCTGGTCGACGAGGTGTGGGAGGGAGGGCCGCCCGCCGACGCCACGGGCGCGTTGCAGGCGCTCGTCGGCAGGTTGAGGCGGGCGCTCGGGGCGGACGCGGTCGTCTCGGCCGAGGGCGGGTACCGCCTTGCCGCCCTGCCCGACGACATCGACCTGCACCGGTTCGAGCGCCTCGTCGGCGAGGGCACGCGCGCGTTGGCCGACGGCGACCCCGCCAAGGCCGCCGTAGCTCTCGACGACGCCCTCGCCCTGTGGCACGGCCCCGCCCTCGCCGACCTCCCCGACCGCACCGCCGAGGCGGCCCGTCAGGAGGCCCGGCGTCTCGACGCCCTGCGCGCCCGCCACACCGCCGCACTCGCCCTCGGTCACGCCGAGCAGTCCCTGCCCGAGCTGACCGCCCTGTGCGACACCCACCCCCTGGACGAACCCCTCCAGGCGCTGCGCCTACGCGCCCTGCGCGACGCGGGCCGCACGGCGGAGGCACTGGCCGCCTACGAGGACGTACGACAACTCCTCGCGGACCGGCTCGGGTCGGACCCGGGGCCGGAACTGCGGTCGCTGCACGGGGAGTTGCTGCGGCCGGGGGAGAGGGCGCACGGCGGCCGGCACGGTTCGCGCGCCGGCGACGGGCTCGGGATCGCCCACCGTGAGCCGCGCGCCACCCAGGCGGGGCCCGGGACCCGGCCGCGCGGCGCCGGAACCAGCGACGCGGATGCCCGCCGTCCGGAGCCCGCGGGTCCGGGCATGAGCCCGTCGACGGGCCCCGGAGACCTCGCAGCCCCCGTTGCCCGTGCCACGGTCGCACCCGGCCGACCCCACGCCCCCCACCCCCTCGACTCCCCGACCGCCCCCGGCACGCACCACGCCCCTCCCTCCACCACCCGCACCACACCCGCCCCCGGCCTGCCCGGCCCCCCTCGGTCCCCGGCCCCTGCCTCGCCCCTGCCCCCACCCCCCGGCAACCTCCGTGCCCGCCTCACCTCCTTCGTCGGCCGGGAAGCCGACATCGAGGCGATCCGGGGGGACCTCGCCGGTGCCCGGCTCGTCACCCTGCTCGGGCCGGGCGGTGCCGGGAAGACGCGGCTGTCGCAGGAGGCCGCCGAGAGTGTGCGGGACGGGGCGCCGGACGGGGTGTGGCTGGTCGAGCTCGCGCCGGTGGACGACCCCGCGGCCGTACCGGAGGCCGTCCTCACGGCGGTCGGTGCCCGCGAGACCGTGCTGTACGGCGCGGGGGCCGAGGCCATGCGCGCCGGATCGGAGCGGCCCGACGACCCCGTCGAGCGGCTCGCCGAGCACTGTGGCAAGCGCCGGATGCTGCTGATCCTCGACAACTGCGAACATGTCGTCGAGGCCGCCGCCCGCCTTGCGGCGGAGCTGCTGGAGCGCTGCCCGGAGCTGACGGTGCTGGCCACCAGCCGTGAACCCCTGGGCGTACCGGGGGAGTTGCTGCGGCCCGTCGAGCCGTTGCCCGAGCCCGTCGCGCTGCGGCTGCTCGCCGACCGGGGCGCGGCCGCCAGGCCCGGCTTCCGTGTCGACGCCGACGACGAGACCGCGGCGGCCTGCACCGAGATCTGCCGGCGTCTCGATGGTCTTCCCCTCGCCATCGAGCTCGCCGCCGCCCGGCTCCGTATGTTGACGCCACGTCAGATCGCCGACCGGCTCGACGACCGGTTCCGCCTGCTCACCTCCGGCAGCCGTACCGTCCGGCCCCGCCAGCAGACCCTGCGGGCGGTCGTCGACTGGTCCTGGGAGCTGCTGGACGACGACGAACGGGACGTACTGCGGCGGCTGTCCGTCTTCGCGGGCGGCTGTGACCTCCCCGCCGCCGAGGCCGTCTGCGGGCCCGCCGCCCTCGAAACGCTCGGCTCGCTCGTCGACAAGTCCCTGGTGGTGGCCGCCCCCTCGGCGGACGGGGCGATGCGCTACCGGCTGTTGGAGACCGTCGCCGAGTACGCCGCCGAGCGTCTCGACGAGACGGGACGGCGTGCGGAGGCCGAGCGCGCGCATCTGACGTACTACCGCGAACTCGCCCGCACCACCGACCCGTTGCTGCGCGGCCCCCGCCAGCTCGCCGCCATCGGGCGGCTGGAGCGCGAGTACGAGAACCTGCGGGTCGCCCTGCGCCGGGCCGTCGCCGACCGTGACGCGCAGGAGGGGCTGTGCCTGGTCCTCTCGCTGGCCTGGTACTGGCAGATGCGCGATCTGCGGATCGAGGCCCGCAACTGGTCCCGCGAGGTGCAGACGCTCGGCCCCGACCCGTTCCCCGAGCCGGCCCGCCGGGCGCAGCCGGTGTGGGAGCGGTGCACGGACACCCCGCCGCCGTGGACGGGAGAGATTCTCGAAGAGGCCTGGCGCGGTGTCCATCTCGTCCACCTCGCCTGCATGGACACCGAGCTGGACGCCTGGCAGACCCCCGAGGCGCAGGCCAAACTGCGCGCCATCGCCGCCACCTACGAGCCCGGCATGCCGCAGACCTGCCGTATCCCCGGCTCCCTCTGGTTCTTCGCCGTCATGCTGACCGGGGACATGGAGCGGCTGCGGAAGGTCATCGACGCCACCGTCCGCACCTCCCGCGCGACGCCCGGGTACGACTGGGAGCTCGCCGCGAGCCTGCACTCGCGTGCCAACCTGCTCGCCAACCGCAGCGACTGGGCGGGCGACGCCACGCGGGACGCCGACGAGGCGCTGGAGATCTACGCGCGCCTGGGGGACCTGTGGGGCACCGCCGAGGCGCTCTCCGCGCGCGCCGAGGCATGCGAACGCAAGGGCGAGTGGGACTCCGCCGCCGCCAACTACGAGGCGGCGATCGAGCACGCCGAACAGCTCGGCGCCCGCGCCCAGGTGTCGGTCCTGAACGCCCGCCTCGGCAACGCGCTGATGGAGACCGGCGAGACCGAGCGCGGCGAACGCCTGCTGCACGAGGTGATCGCCCGCAGGGACGGCGCGCGCAACGAGGCGATGCCGGCCGCCCGGATGTTCCTCGCCGGCCACCTCGGCATGACCGGCCGCGTCGCCGAGGCGCGGGAGCAGCTCCGGCTGCTGCGCGAGGAGTTCTCCATCGCCACCTTCGTCATCTTCGACGCCTACATTCTCGGCTCGGAGGCCTGGCTGGACGCCGTCGACGGGTGCGACGAGGAGTGCCTGGCCAAGAGCCGCCGGGCCCTGGAGCAGGCCGCGGACCCGCTGTCCCTGGCCATCGCGCCCAGCATGCGCACCCTGTTCCTGCACATCGCCGCCCTCGCCCTCGCCACCGTCGACGACGGCGGCCGCGCCCGCGACGGCGCCCTGTGCGTCGGTGCCGGCGACGCGCTGCTGCCGCCCGGCCATGTCCCGACGGCCCTGGAGCGCGAGGCACGCGGCAGGGCCACGCGGGGGCTGCGCACGGCCCTCGGCGACGAGGCGTACGAGGCGGCGTACGCGCAGGGCGGCCGCCTCTCCCCCGAGGAGGCCGCCGCCCTGATCTGACGCGAACCGTCGTGCCGCCGAGTACGCCGACTCTTCGTGGACGCCGGCGCTGCGCTCCGCGAACGTCAGCTCTTCGTACGGAACTTGTGGATGGCCACCGGTGCCATGATCGCCGTGATGGCCACCGACCAGGCCAGCGTCACCCACAGGTCGTGCGCCACCGGCCCGCCCACCATCAGGCCGCGCGCGGCGTCTGCGAGGGTGGACAGCGGGTTGTAGTCGGTGAAGGCCTGCAGCCAGCCCGGCATCGACGTCGTCGGCGCGAAGATCGACGAGCCGAACTGGAGCGGGAACAGCACCAGGAAGCCCATCGCCTGCACGGACTGCGCGTTCTTCATGATCACGCCGAGGGTGAGGAACACCCACATGATCGACGAGGCGAACGCCGTGGACAGGGCCACCGTCGCGAACAGACCGGGCCAGTTGGTGATGTCGAACCCGACCGCCACGGAGACGATCATCAGCACGGTGGTCGCGAACAGCATCCGCAGCAGCTCCACCGAGATCTTCGCGAAGAGCACCGAGCCGCGCCCGATCGGCAGTGACCGGAAGCGGTCCATCACACCGGAGTTGAAGTCCTGGCTGAAGCCCGTGCCGACGCCCTGGGACAGCGTCATGCTCATCATCGCGATCATGCCGGGGATCACGTACTGCACGTACTGGTCCTGACCGCCGCCGAGCGCCTGCCCGATCGAGCCGCCGAACACGAACACGAACAGCAGGGTGAAGATGACCGGCATCAGCAGCGCGTCGGCCATCGACTCCGGGTCCTGCCGGATCCACAGCAGGTTGCGGCGGACGAGGGCACCGGTGTGCCGCAGGTGTCCGCGCAGGGTGATGCGGGCGTCGGCGGTGCCGGTGGCCGTGGGCGCGGTGGACAGGGTGGTGGCGCTCATACGGCGACCTCCTCGCGGGCGTCGGCGGGCGTGGCGTCCTGCGGGGCACTGGCGCGGTGGCCGGTGAGGGACAGGAACACCTCGTCCAGGCTGGGCAGTTCGGTGGTGATGGAGGCGAGCGTGATGCCCTGCGCGGTGACCGCGCCGACGATGGCGGTGAGCTGCTCGTCGCTGAGGACCGGGACGAGGAGGGTGCCGGTCTCGGTGTCCACGGTGGTGGTGGCGAGGCCGGTGATGCCGAGGTCGTCGAGGTATCGGGCGAGGGGCCGCAGCTGCAGGGCGTCGGCCGGCCGCACGCGCAGGGTCCGCCCGCCGACCTTGGCCTTGAGCTCCTCGATGCCCCCGCCCGCGATGACCTTGCCCCGGTCGACGACGGTCAGTTCGGAGGCGAGCTGCTCGGCCTCCTCCATGTACTGGGTGGTGAGCAGCACGGTCACACCGTCCCCGACCATGGCCTTGACCTCGTCCCACACCTCGTTGCGGGTACGCGGGTCCAGCCCGGTGGTCGGCTCGTCGAGGAAGAGGACCGCGGGCCGCCCGATCATGGAGGCGGCCAGGTCGAGCCGTCGCCGCATGCCGCCGGAGTAGGTCGAGGCGGGCCGCTTCGCCGCCTCGGTCAGCGAGAACCGCTCCAGCAGCTCATCGGCACGCGCGCGGGCGTCCTTCCGGGGCAGATCGAGCAGCCGCCCGATCAGATACAGGTTCTCCCACCCCGGAAGCTTCTCGTCCACCGAGGCGTACTGCCCGGTGAGCCCGATAACCCGCCGCAGCTGCCGAGGCTGCCGTACGACGTCGTATCCGGCGACGACGGCCTGTCCGGCGTCCGGCGCCAGCAGTGTGGACAGGATCCGCACCAGGGTGGTCTTCCCGGCCCCGTTCGGCCCGAGCACCCCCATGACGGTGCCCTCGCGCACATCCAGGTCCACACCGTCCAGCGCCTTGGTCTCGCCGTAGTGCTTGACCAACCCCCGTACCGAGACGGCCGTGCTCGCACCGCCCGGGTTCTTGTCGATTCGCGTCATGGAGACGACGGTGTCAGGCCCCACCGACAAACCACCGACAGCTCACCGACACGGCCGACAGATGACCGAGCGGCAGCGCCCCCAGGGGCCCGAAGGGCCCCAAGGGGCGCGGGGCTGTGTCGATATGCGGCTCCGCCGCGGGGCGCGACCAGCCACGACGGCGCAGCAGTCGACAGACCACACACCGCGGCACATCCGTGGTCGAACCCGCGACGGAAAACGGAAAGACGTCAGTGCCGAACCGTTTCGGCCCGCTCCGGAACACGCCCCGCAACCACACGCTCCCGCCCACCGAGCGGAGCGCCCCGGCGTCGGTCCACCGCGTACGCGACCGACGCGACCCCGAGCCCTAGCACGGCCAGCGTGGCTCCGACCAGCGCCGGCGACGTCACGCCGAAGCCGGCCGCGAGAGCGAGGCCGCCGATCCAGGCGCCGCCCGCGTTCGCGAGGTTGAAGGCCGCCTGGTTGGCGGAGGAGGCCAGGGACGGAGCCGACGACGCCTTCTCCATCACCATCAGGTTGAGCGGGGAGCCGGTCACGAACGCCGCCATGCCGAGCAGCGCCACCGCCAGGGCCGCGCTCCACGCCGTGGACATCAGGACCGGGAACAGGGCCAGCACCGCGGCCAGCGAGAGCAGGCCGCCGAACAGGGTCCTGCGCATCGAGTGGTCCGCCAGCCGCCCGCCCAGCAGGTTGCCGACGGTCGCGCCCACGCCGAACAGCGCCAGCAGCAGCGTCACGCTGGCGTCGGCGTACCCGGCGGCGTCGGTCAGCATCGGCGTGATGTAGCTGTACGCGGCGAAGAGCGCGCCGAAGCCCGCGACCGTGGTGCCGAGCGCCAGCCACACCGGCAGGGAGCGCAGCGCGGCCAGCTCGCCGCGCAGGCCGGCCGCCGGAGCGGTGTGCGCCTCACCGCGCGGGATGAGCAGCGCCAGCGCCGCCATCGCGGCCAGGCCGATCGCGCTCACGCCGAGGAAGGTCGCCCGCCAGCCCATGCTCTGCCCCATGAGCGTGGCCACCGGCACGCCCGCGACGTTGGCCATCGTCAGGCCCAGGAACATCAGCGACACGGAGCGGGCCTTGCGCTCCGGCGCGACCATGTTCGTCGCCACGACCGCGCCGACACCGAAGAAGGCGCCGTGCGGCAGACCGCTCAGGAAGCGGGCGGCCACCAGCCAGTGGTAGTCGGGGGCGAAGGCCGACAGGGCGTTGCCCGCGACGAACAGGGCCATGAGGCCGATCAGGACCGTGCGGCGCGGCATGCGTGCCGTGACCGCCGCCAGCAGCGGGGCGCCGATGACGACGCCCAGCGCGTACGCCGAGACCAGGTGCCCGGCGGTGGGGATCGAGATGCTCAGGTCGTTCGCGACTTCGGGCAGGAGGCCCATCATCACGAACTCGGTCGTACCTATGCCGAAGGCGCCGACGGCCAGGGCGAGCAGGGCCAGGGGCATGAAAAGAGCCTGTGCCTTTCAGGGGGTCGAGAGCGGAGTTCCGTACCTTGTATGTTCAGTAACGGAACAAAGCCTCTCAGGCCCAGTATTCCGGCAGCTGACGATCAGGTTACCGAGACCCGTCCAGACACGGCTGACCAGGGGTTTTCAGGACCCTTCAGGACGCGGATGTGTCGACCTTCACACGCGCCGCGACCGGCAGATGGTCGCTCCCGGTCGCCGGCAGCGTCCACGAGCTCATCGGCTCGACGCCCTTCACCATGATCTGGTCGATCCGCGCCATCGGGAACGACGCCGGCCAGCTGAACCCCATCCCGCTGCCCGAAGCGCCCTGCGTGGAGCGCATCTGGGCGGTGACGGCGCGCAGGGCGCGGTCGTTCATCGTGCCGTTCAGATCGCCGAGCAGGACGACCTTCCGCACCGGCTCGTGGGCGATGGCCTCGCCCAGTGCGTTGGCGCTCTTGTCGCGCTGCCGGGCGGTGAACCCGGCCTCCACCTTCACCCGCACCGACGGCAGGTGGGCGACGTACACCGCGACCTGCCCGGCCGGCGTGGCCACCGCGGCCCGCATGGCGCGGGTCCAGCCCAGCTCGATGTCGACGGGCTTGACCCCGCTCAGCGGGTACTTGCTCCACAGCCCGACCGTGCCCTGCACCGAGTGGTACCTGTACGTCGACCCGAGCGCCTTCTCGTACGTCGGGACCGCCGCCGTCGTCAGCTCCTCCAGGGCCACGACGTCCGCGCCGGACGCGGCCACGTCCTGGGCGGTGCCGGCCGGATCGGCGTTGTCGGCGTTGACGTTGTGCGTGGCCACCGTCAGATCGCCGCCGGCGCCGGTCTTGTCGGTGAGCTGGCCGCCGAAGAGGTTCAGCCACACGATCGCCGGGAGCAGTACGGCGATGAGCGCGGTCGCGGACTTCCGCACCAGGGCCAGCAGGAGCAGCACCGGGACGCACAGGCCCAGCCAGGGCAGGAACGTCTCGGTCAGGCTGCCGAGGTTGCCGATCGCGTTCGGGATCTTCGCGTGCAGCCCCATCACCAGGGCGAGAACCACCGCGAGGGCGGCCAGCACGATGCCGCGCCGCCAGACGCGTGGGTCGCCGCGCCAGCCCGCCACCAGGCCCTTCAGGAGGTTCGTCAGGCGCCGGAGCCCAGATTCCCGGCGCTCGGGACCCGAGCCGCCGTTGTCCGTCTCCGTCACGTACGCCTGCTGCGCCATACCGTCGCCTCACTACCTGCCGTGCACACCGTCGTCCCCCCGCGCCCAAAGAAACCCTAGGGGATGATCGGCTCCGTTCCTGCCGTACTGATGACGGCCGTACGGGGGCGAGGACGTACAAGTCGCCTTCGGGAGTTCCGGTCACGGCGAGGGAAAGCGCGCTCTGTGACGAAACGCGCACACGCGATCTACGGGGTGCGTGAACTGACGGGCCGTAGGCCTTCGAGCACGGTGTCGACCATCTGCTCCGCCAGCCCCTGCGGAAGGTCGGCGTCCGGTCGCATGACGGCACGCACCAGCATCGGGCCGAAGATCATGTCGTTCATCACGTCGACATCGATGTCCGTGCGCAGTTCGCCGTTCTCCTGCCCGCGGCGCAGGATTGCGTGCTGTTTTCTGCGCCGCGGCTCGAGGACGATCGCGTGGTAGGCGTCCCAGATCTTCGGTGTGCTCTTCATCTGGGCGATGACGTTGTGCAGGAGCACCGACGAACGGGTCATCACGCCGCGTTGGCGCAACTGCTCCAGCAGCGCCACGAGATCGTCGCGCACCGAGGTGCCGGGCAGCTCGGGGTCCGGGGGCTCGGCGGCGCGCACGACGTCGACGAAGAGCTCCTCCTTGCCGCTCCAGCGGCGGTAGATGGTGGCCTTGCCGACGCCCGCCGTCCGGGCGATCCGCTCGATGGACAGCTCCGCGAGCGGCACGCCGTCCTCCAGCAGCTTCAGGATGCCCTCCATGATGGCCCGTTCCACGGCCTCGCTGCGGGGGCGGCCCCTGACCGGGCCGTCCGGCCGGGGGTGGCTGTCGGCGAGACTCACTTGGTTCGGTCCTTTCCTGGGCTGTGCCGATTCTCCCCCGGATGCGACGTCGTCGCGTACGCGGCGCGGGTCGGCGGGTGCCGACGCCGCCCCGTTCCCGCTACTCGGCGGCCACCAACTCCCGCTTCCCCTCGTCGTCCTGAGGTGCCGTCGGCCTCCCCGGCAGGAAGAGCGCCACGACCACCGCGCCGAGCACCGCGACGCCCGCGCCCCACAGCGCCGTGACGTGCATGGAGTGCAGGAAGGCGTCGTGGGCCGCGCCGACGAGGGACTCGCCCTTCGGGCCGAGCCGGTCCGCGAAACCGAGCGTGGCCTCGATGGACTCGCCCGCGGTGTGCCGTACGCCCTCCGGAAGCACCGTGAGCCGGTCCTCGATGCCGTTCCGGTAGGTGGTCGACATGACGGAGCCGAGTACGGCGATGCCCAGCGCGCCGCCGACCTGGCGGAAGGTGTTGCTGAGGGCGGAGGCGGAACCGGCCTTCTCGCGGGGCAGGGCCTGCATGATGACGACGCTGACCGGGGTCATGATGTGCGCCATCGCGGCGCCCATGAGGAAGAAGACGACCTCCAGCAGCCAGATGGGCGTGTCCGCCTCGAACGTGGCGAAGGCGGCCAGGGTGAGCGCGATGAGCAGCATGGCGCCGGTGGTCGTGGCCCGGTTGCCGAACCGGTCGACGACGAGCCGGGCGCGCGGCGCGAAGATCATCTGGGCGGCGGCGAGCGGCAGCATCAGCAGACCGGTCTCCAACGGCGAGTAGCCACGCACGCTCTGGGTGTAGAAGACCGAGAAGAAGGTCACGCCCATCAGGGCGAAGAAGACCAGCGCGATCACACCGATCGCGGCCGAGAAGACCTTGTTGCGGAAGTAGGTGACGTCGATGGACGGATGGTCGCTGCGCTTCTCGAACACGACGAAGGCGGCGAGGACGGCGAGCCCGGCGGCGATGGTCACCAGCACCGTCACGTCCGTGAAGTCGGCGAGCTGACCGCCCTTGATGATGCCGTAGACGAGAAGGACGAGCCCGACGACGGACAGCACGACGCCGATGGGGTCGATGCGGCCGGGGTTCGGGTCCCGCGAGTCCGGGACCAGCCACAGCATCAGCGCGAGCGCGAGCAGCACGATCGGCACGTTGATGAGGAAGACCGAGCCCCACCAGAAGTGGTCGAGCAGCACACCGCCGGTGATCGGCCCGATGGCGATGGCGAGTCCGACGCCGCCGGCCCAGATGCCGATGGCCTTGGGCTGCTCGTCGCGCTCGAAGACGTTCATCAGCACGGCGAGGGTGGCCGGCATGACGAACGCGGCACCGAGGCCCATCACCGCGCGGAAGGCGATCAGCTCGCCGGGCGAGCCGGAGAACGCGGCGAGGGCGGAGCCGATGCCGAAGACCGCGAGCCCGCCGAGCAGGACCTTCTTGCGGCCGAGGCGGTCACCGAGGATGCCCGCGCTGAACAGCAGGCCGGCGAAGACGAGGGTGTAGGCGTTGATCGCCCACTCCAGCTCGCTCTGGGTGGCGCCCAGGCCGGTCGGGGCCGGGGTCGAGATGGTCTTGATGGCGACGTTCAGGATGGAGTTGTCGAGGACGACGATCAGCAGGCTCAGCATCAGCACGCCGAGGATCGCCCAGCGGCGCCGGTGCACGGCTTCCGGTATGCGGGGGGCTGTGGCGGCGGGAGAAGTCATGCTGTCGAAGGTACCGGATTTACGATACGGGTCCGTCTCGTATCGTAATTTCTTACCGAGAACTTACGCGCGGCGGAAGTCACCCGGGATGGTCTGGCCCTCCCTGGCACGAAGTGCCACCATGGAGGGGATCCGGGGACGCCGTCAGGGCGCCTCGAGATGACATGAAGGAGCCGTTGCCATGACGCAGCTTTCGGCTGCCCAGACGCCTCAGGCGAAGCCCTCCGACGGCAGCAAGGCGCTGTACGGGGGGAAGGGAACCCGCCGCATCACCGTCCGGGACATCGCCCTCGCCAAGGAGCGGGGCGAGAAGTGGCCCATGCTCACCGCCTACGACGCGATGACCGCGTCCGTCTTCGACGAGGCCGGCATCCCGGTCATGCTCGTCGGCGACTCGGCGGGCAACTGTCACCTCGGGTACGAGACCACCGTGCCCGTCACGCTCGACGAGATGACCATGCTGTCGGCCGCCGTCGTACGGGGCACCTCGCGCGCCCTGATCGTCGGCGACCTGCCCTTCGGGTCGTACCAGGAGGGCCCGGTCCAGGCGCTGCGCTCGGCGATCCGGCTGGTCAAGGAGGCGGGCGTCGGCGCCGTGAAGCTGGAGGGCGGCGAGCGCTCGCACGAACAGATCCGGCTGCTGGTCGAGTCCGGCATCCCGGTCATGGCCCACATCGGCCTCACCCCCCAGTCCGTCAACGCCATGGGCTACCGCGTCCAGGGCCGCGGCGAGGAGGCGGCCCAGCAGCTGCTGCGCGACGCGAAGTCCGTCCAGGACGCGGGCGCGTTCGCGGTCGTCCTGGAGCTGGTCCCGGCGGAGCTCGCGGCCGAGGTCACCCGTGTCCTCCACATCCCGACGGTCGGCATCGGCGCCGGTGCGGACACGGACGCGCAGGTCCTCGTCTGGACGGACATGCTGGGCCTGACCGGCGGCCGCGTCCCCAAGTTCGTCAAGCAGTACGCCAACCTCCGCGAGGTCATGGGCAACGCGGCGAAGGCGTTCGCGGAGGACGTGGTCGGCGGGACGTTCCCGCTGGAGGAGCACTCCGTGCACTGAGCCCTCCGGGGCCACTGAGCCCTTGGGGCCCGTGGAGCCCGACCGGGCTCCACAGAGCCACTGCGGCACCACGACAGCCCGCCGATCTTCCCCCGTCGGCGGGCTGTCGCCCCAATGAACTTGGCTCGGGGGGCGGGGACTTGAAGCTGATGCGTGGCGTGCCGGCGCCTCTCGGCCAGGCCGCCCACTACACGCCCCCCCTCGTGAGGCGTAGCGCGGCCCCGCCCCGATCACTCGATGACTACCGGGTGGCGCGGCCCGCGCCCGCGCGCCGCGCCACCCTGCCGAAACGCTGGTCAGCGTCGCCGGTACGACTCCACATAACCGGCCGCGGGCGTACCCACGCCGGTCGCGTCGTCGTAGCCCTTCACGGCGCTCAGGGAGCTGTCCTTGCCGAGGGAGCGTACGGACGTGGCCAGGCCGTCCGTCGCGTCGTAGCCGTTGACGTAGTCGACGCGCGCGACCGCGAGGCCGGAGCCCGTCGGGTTGTCCGTGACGTCGTGGTACGCCTTCGACCCGTACCGCGCGTAGATCGACGGGTTGGCGAACCCGATCGGCTTTCCGCCGCGGGCCTCCTGCGCGAGGGCCTGGACGGCCGCGATGACCGGCGCGGCGAGCGAGGTGCCGCCGAGGCGGTACTCGTCGTACGCCTGCGTCTTCCCGTCCGGCATGGTCTGCGTCTGGCCCACCAGGAACCCGGTGTTCGGGTCGGCGATCGCCGCGATGTCCGGGACGACGCGGTTGCCGTCGGCGCTGTTGGCCTTGGCGAGGGCGTCCGGCACGACGCCCTTCTGCCAGTACGGCTCGGCGACGGTCCTGCTGGTGCCGCCGCCCGCGCCCGAGGTGAACGCGCCGGGGAAGCCGGCCCAGCTCTTGCCGTCGGCCGACAGATCCGCCTTCTGTGTGCCCCAGCCGGTCTCCCACAGGTACGTGTCGCCCTTGCCGACCGCCAGCGAGGTGCCGCCGACCGCCGTCACCCACGCCGAACTCGCCGGGATGTCGACCTGCTTGGTGCCGCTGCTCGCGACCTCGTCGCCGTCGTCGCCGGAGGAGTAGTAGAAGCCGATGCCCTCGACCGCGCCGAACTGGAAGACCTGGTCGTAGGCGGCCGCGAGGTCCGGTGTCTGGGCGGCCTCGGTCTCGCCCAGGAGTTGGAGACGATGTCGGCCAGGTGGTTGTCGACGATCTTGCCGAGCGAGTCGAGCAGGTCCTGGTCGGTGCAGGACGCGGCGCCGACGTACGTGATCTGGGCGGCGGGCGCGACCGCGTGCACGGCCTCGACGTCGAGGGTCTCCTCGCCGTACCAGCCGGCCGCACTGCAGTCCTCGGTGTTGGTGTACTTCGCCGGCAGGACCTGGCGCAGCTGGCCGGTGGTGTAGGCCGCGTCGCCGTGCCTCTTCGCGTAGGTGGCCGCGTCGTAGGCGATGGTCGGGGAGGCGTACGCGTCGGTGATGGCGATGCGCACGCCCTTGCCGGTGTGCTTGCCCGCGCCGTACGCGGCGCGCAACTGCTTGCCGGTGTAGCCCTGGACGGCGTACGGGATCTTCGTGCCGTACGCGTCCGGCAGCGTGCTCGCCACGTTCGAGCCGTGGTACGTCGAGAACGGCCCGGCGTTGCGGAACACCGTCTCCGGAGGCGGGAGTTGGTCCTTGTGGCTGGCCAGGTGCGGCGCGTTGTCCAGGCCGGTGACGGTCAGGACGGCGCCTTCGAGGCCGTCCGGCACCGAGGCGGTCGCCGTCGGCGCGCGGTAGGTCCTGGCGCCCTTGGTGTAGTTGTGCAGCTGGGTGCCGAACGCCTTCTCCGCGGCGGCCACGTCACCGGAGACGGCGACATAGTGCTGCGTGACGCCCGTGACCTTCAGCCCCGCCGACGTCAACCAGCTCCTGACGGCGGCCACCTGGGCCTTCGTCGCGCCGAAGCGGGCCCGGGCCCGGTCGGCGGTGAGGTACTTGCCGTACGACGCCGAGTTCGGGTCCGACACGGCCTTCGCGTAGGCGGCGAGGCCGGCCGCGTCCCGGCCCCGCAGGTAGACGCGTGCGGAGACCCGGGCGCTGTCCGAGGTCGCGCCCCGGTCCGCCCTGGCCGTGGCCCAGGCGGGCTTGGTGCCGGAGAGTGTGTCCCGGCCCTGCTGGTCCGCGGCCTGCGCCGCGGGTATGCCGAGCGTCAGCGCTCCGGCGAGCAGAGGCAGTGTCGCCGCCAAGCTCACCGAGGCGCGCAGCGCGGCGCGTCGATATCTCATGGAATCCCCTGTGCGGTTCGTGTGTGCGAGTGGATCACCCGACGGTGGCCACTAAAGCGACGAACCGTTCACGCCAGGGGAATGCCCGGCCCAAGAAGGTCCCAACTAACCTAATGACAAAGCCATTTCGCGAGCGCCGCAGCCGCCGCCCAAGACTGCGGCTGCGGCTACGACCGCGGCTAAGACTGCGGTTACGACCGCGGCTTCGCGCGCCGCTCCGCCAGCATCTCCGTCATCAGGTCGATCTCCGACTGCTGCGCGTCCACCATGCCCTGCGCGAGCTGCTTCTCCACACCGACCGTGCACTTGTCGACACAGCCCTCGGCCATGTGGATGCCGCCCTTGTGATGGTCCGTCATCAACTGGAGATAGAGAATCTCGGCCTGCTTGCCGCTGAGGCTCTCCAGCTTCTTCAGCTCGGTCCTGGTCGCCATGCCCGGCATCAGCGAGCCGTCCCCGGCGGAGGGCATGTCGCCCATGCCCATCCAGGTCATCGGCGGGTCCGACGACACCTTCGGCAGCCTCCACAGGTCCAGCCAGCCCAGCAGCATGCCGCGCTGGTTGGCCTGCGTCTGCGCGATGTCGTACGCCAGGAGCCGCACGTCCTTGTCATCGGTGCGGTCCCGCACGATGAACGACATCTCCACGGCCTGCTGGTGGTGCACCGCCATGTCGCGCGCGAACCCGGCGTCCGCCGAGTCGGCGCTCGGCGTCGCGCCCGAACCGCCGTCCTCGGCGACCGCGTAGGTGAGCGCGCCGACCGCGACGAGCACGGCCGCCGCGGTCCCGGCGATCCCGCCGACGTGCCGCTTCACTCCGACAGACCGCCCGTGCAGACCGCGCCCTTCTCGGGCGTCTGCTCGCCCTGGACGTACTTCTCGAAGAACTTGCCGACGTTCGGGTCGTCCGCACCGGTCACCGTGCGCTGCACGCCCCACGCGGTGAGCATGATCGGGTCCTTCTGCTTATCGTCCGGGCTCATCAGCGTGTACGGCGTCTGCTCGACCTTCGTCGCCAGCGCCTCGACGTCCGCCTTGGAGGCCTCGGAGGTGTACGTCACCCACACGGCGCCGTGCTCCAGCGAGTGCACGGCGTTCATGTTGTCGACCGCCTTGGTGTAGACGTCGCCGTTGCAGTTCATCCAGGCCCGGTCGTGGTCACCGCCGACCGGGGGCTCCGTCGCGTACTTCACGGTCGTCTTGACGTGGGTGCGGCCGAGTGTGCCCTTCCAGACCATCTCGCCGTCCTCGCCCGCGACGAGCCGACCCGTGGTCGTGGTCTTGTCGTCCTGCTCCTGGGCGTCGTTCGAGTCGGCCTTGCTGGACTGCGCCCGCAAGAGGAAGACACCTCCGACGACCAGACCCGAGACCGCCACCACGCTGGTCACGATCATGAGGATCCGGTTGCGCCGCTCACGGGCACGCTCGGCGCGCCGCATCTCCTCTATCCGCGCCGTGCGCGCCGCGTTGCTCGTGTTCTCGGCGGAACCCATGAGGTGTTGTCCTTCTGGGGAAAGGGACGGTCGGGTCCGCTGATCGTAGTGGGGGAGGTGGGATCTCCCGTAGAGCGGTGACGGGAAAGGCCGGACAGGAGTGACCCGGCGACCGGATGTTCGAACCGGCGAGCCGGATATTTTGAACGGCGGATGCGCATTATCTACGCTGCCCCCATGCGGCTGCTGCGCTCCACCGACCTGGCACTGCGGCTCCTCATGCGGCTCGCCGTCCTGGGGGACGCCACGCCGACGACCCGTGAGGTCGCGGCGGACATGGAGGTGCCCTACACGCACGCCGCCAAGGTCGTCGCCGAGTTGCAGCACATGGGCCTGGTGGACGCCCGGCGGGGCCGCGGCGGAGGGCTCTCGCTCAGCGACAGGGGCCGTACCGCGTCGGTCGGCGCGGTCGTGCGCGCGTTCGAGGGGGACGGTGACGTCGTCGAGTGCGAGGGCGACAGCCCGTGCCCGCTGCACTCCGGGTGCCGCCTGCGCGGTGCGCTGCGGCGGGCCCAGGAGGCATTCTTCGCCTCACTGGACCCGCTCACGGTGACGGACGTGACCGCGGACCCCACCGGGCCGCTGCTGCTGCAGATCGGCCGGCTGCCCTGAGGCCAGGCTCGGCTCAGCCGGCCTGCGCCAGCCACAGGTCCGGCCCGAACACCTCGTAGTGGATGTCGGCCGGTGCCACACCCTTCCCGATCAGCTGCGCCCGTACCGCCCGCATGAAGGGCAGCGGACCGCACAGGTACGCGCGCGTGCCCTTCGGTACGGCGACGGGGGTGAGGTCGACCAGGCCGGTGCGGTGGGAGCCGGCGGTGTGATCGGCCCCCGTCTCGTACAGCCGCTTCTCGATCGCGACCAGCGCGTTCGCCATGAGCCAGTAGACCTCGTCCCAGGCGGCCGCGACCTCGGGGGTGACGGCCTCGCCCAGCACCTCTGCGATGGCGGCGAAGAGGTGCTCGTGGACCAGCGCCTACTGCTCCGCCGTGACGCCCAGCGAGGCGTGCTTGTGGGCGATGCGGCCCAGCATCGCGTCGGGCCGCTCGTCGGGGTGGTCCACGAGGTACGTCGCGAACGCGGCGATCGGCCCCGCCAGGGCCTGCCGCTGGGTGCCGGCCGCCTGGTTGCCGCGGTTGAAGAGATCGCGCAGCAGCTCGGGGCGGGCGGCGAACAACCCGGCGTAGAAGCGCTCGGTGATCTCACCGATGGCCCCGCTGACGACGGGAAGGGTGGCACGCACGGTGGCGGCGGACTGCTCGGACAGCATCGGGTCTCCTCAGGCTCGATCGGGCCGATCCGGTGCCATCATTAAAACTTGCATTCAAGATGCAAATTAAAGCGGGGTGGGTCCTGGGGGGGCCGGGCATTACGGATGTCGGTCCGAGCAGGCAAGATGGGCGGCAGAGCAGTGCGCCGGCACCACGGAGGGACACCTGTCGTACGCCGGGGGTTCAGCCCGGGGTCGCTTCGGCGATCAAGGTGCGCAACGCGCCTGAAATGGTGTTGTGGTGTGATGCTCAGGTGCCCGACCGCCTCCCGCTGCACCGGAGACAGGCGGCCTGACCAGCAAGGATGGGAAGCGGAAGATGGACAAGCAGCAGGAGTTCGTGCTCCGGACGTTGGAGGAGCGCGACATCCGGTTCGTACGCCTGTGGTTCACGGACGTGCTGGGCTTCCTCAAGTCCGTGGCCGTGGCCCCCGCCGAGCTGGAGCAGGCCTTCGACGAGGGCATCGGCTTCGACGGCTCGGCGATCGAGGGCTTCGCCCGCGTATACGAGTCCGACATGATCGCCAAGCCGGACCCGTCGACCTTCCAGATCCTGCCCTGGCGCGCCGAGGCCCCCGGCACGGCCCGCATGTTCTGCGACATCCTCATGCCGGACGGCTCCCCGTCCTTCGCGGACCCGCGGTACGTGCTCAAGCGCGCCCTGGCCCGCACCTCCGACCTGGGTTTCACCTTCTACACCCACCCGGAGATCGAGTTCTTCCTCCTGAAGGACCGCCCGCTGGACGGCTCGCGCCCCACCCCGGCCGACAACTCCGGCTACTTCGACCACACCCCGCAGAACATCGGCATGGACTTCCGCCGCCAGGCGATCACCATGCTGGAGTCGATGGGCATCTCGGTCGAGTTCTCCCACCACGAGGGCGCCCCGGGCCAGCAGGAGATCGACCTGCGCTACGCCGACGCCCTCTCCACGGCGGACAACATCATGACGTTCCGCCTGGTCATGAAGCAGGTGGCGCTGGAGCAGGGCGTCCAGGCGACCTTCATGCCGAAGCCGTTCTCCGAGCACCCCGGCTCGGGCATGCACACACACCTCTCCCTCTTCGAGGGCGACCGCAACGCGTTCTACGAGTCCGGCTCGGAGTACCAGCTCTCCAAGGTCGGCCGCTCCTTCATCGCGGGCCTGCTGCGGCACGCCGCGGAGATCTCCGCCGTCACCAACCAGTGGGTGAACTCCTACAAGCGCATCTGGGGCGGCTCCGAGCGCACCGCGGGCGCCGGCGGCGAGGCCCCCTCCTACATCTGCTGGGGCCACAACAACCGCTCGGCCCTCGTCCGCGTCCCGATGTACAAGCCCGGCAAGACCGGTTCGGCCCGCGTCGAGGTCCGCTCCCTGGACTCCGGCGCCAACCCCTACCTGGCGTACGCCGTCCTGCTGGCCGCCGGCCTCAAGGGCATCGAGGAGGGCTACGAACTCCCGCCCGGCGCCGAGGACGACGTCTGGGCCCTCTCCAACGCCGAGCGCCGCGCGATGGGCATCGAGCCCCTCCCACAGAACCTCGGCGAGGCCCTCACCCTCATGGAGAACAGCGACCTGGTCGCCGAGACACTCGGCGAGCACGTCTTCGACTTCTTCCTGCGCAACAAGCGGCAGGAGTGGGAGGAGTACCGCAGCGAGGTCACCGCGTTCGAGCTGCGGAAGAACCTGCCGGTTCTCTAGGGCCTGGTGCCGTGGGGCGCGGGGCCGTGACGGCGGCCCCGCGTCCTGCCGGCTACTGGCCCGCCGACTTGGACAGGACCTCGTGCAGCGGCTCCGTAGCCCTGCGCCGGTACTCCTGGATGGACCAGCCGTTGCCGTCCGGGTCCTTGAAGTACATGAACGTGGCGCCGTCGTCGGGGGAGTACTGCACGGGCTCGGAGACCTCCAGGCCGCGCTCCACCAGTTCCGCGTGGGCCGCCTTGATGTCGGCGACGCAGAGCTGGAGGCCCTGGTAGGAGCCGGGCTCGGGGACGGTCTCGCCCTTGGTCAGGTCCCAGATGCTGTCGCCGAGGGCGATCGAACAGCCGGAGCCCGGAGGGGTCAGCTGGACGATGCGCATGCCCGGCATGACCTCCTGGTCGATGTCGACGTGGAAGCCGACCTTGTCCCGGTAGAAGTCGCGGGCCCGGTCGATGTCGCTCACGGGCAGCGGGATCACTTCGAGGGTGAAGTCCATTTACTGGTCCTCCATGGAGAATCGCCAGCGGGTCTGGCTGAACGGCTCACCCTTACCGAAGCCGAAAACCGTGCGCGGCGCCACCGAGTAGACGTAGGCGTGTCCCGCACCGTGCTGGAAACAGCCGTCCGCCACGTCGAAGTGCCAGAAGCTGCCGTACTTCGTCTCCCACCCGGCGGCCAGTTCGCGTAGACGGGTGTCGTCGGTGATCCGTACCGCCTCCCCCTCGATCACCAGGTCGTAGCCCTTGTCCCAGGTGTTCGTGCCGGTCGTCAGGACGAGGTTCGGGTTTCCGGCCAGGTTCCTCGCCTTGCGCTCCTCCGGGCCCGTGCAGAAGTGCAGCGCGCCCTCCGACCAGACCGCCGGCAGCGGAGTCACATGCGGCCGCCCGTCCGGCCGCACCGTGGAGATCCAGAACAGCTCGGCCTCGGCCAGCAGCTTCTCGGCCTCGGCCCACGGGACGGCCGTGGCCGTCCCGTCGCTGTAGCGCGCGTCCAGCCGGGTCTGTGGTTGGTTGTCGGTCATCGGACGCCCTCCAGATGTGTCGCCGGACGTGTTGTCGCACGTATACCTCGACAAGGCAGACCTCGCGCGCCGCCGGAACTCATCGGCGCCACTCCCAGGCACTCCGGCTAGGCTCGACCGCGTACGACCTTGATCGGGCGTGTACGACCCCGATCGGACGGGAGGGCGAGCATGACGGCGCCGGGGCGCAGGAGCAGTACCTTCACGCGGCTGCTGCGGCACGGATTCACCGACCCGTCGGCCGCAGACCGGCTGCTGGACAGCCCCGAGCTCGCGCCGATCAAGAACGACCCGGTGCTGCTGGAGGCCCTGGGCGCCACCGCCGACCCCGACCTGGCCCTGCACGGCTTCGTCCGGCTGCTCGAAGCGCAGCCCGGCCCCGCCGCCCAGCGGGAACTGCTCGACACGGTGATAGCGGCCAAGCCCCTGCGCGACCGGCTGCTCGGCGTGCTCGGCGCCTCCGCCGCCCTCGCCGACCACCTCGCCAAGCACTCCGGCGACTGGCAGGCGCTGGTCATGTACGAGCCGCGGGATCTGCACCCCGAGGTGGAGGAGTTCGAGCAGGGCCTCGCCGAGGCCACCGACCCGGTCTCCCTGCGCGTCGCCTACCGGCGCTGTCTGCTGTCCATCGCCGCGCGCGACGTGTGCGGCACCACCGACGTGTCCCAGACCGCCGCCGAGCTCGCCGACCTCGCCACCGCGACCCTGCGCGCCGCCCTCGCCATCGCCCGCGCCGCCGCCCCGGAGGACGCCGCTCAGTGCCGCCTCTCGGTGATCGCGATGGGCAAGTGCGGGGGCCATGAGCTCAATTACGTCTCCGACGTCGACGTCATCTTCGTCGGGGAGACCGCCGACGGCGCCGACGAGGGCAAAGCGCTGCGGTCGGCCACCAAGCTCGCCGCGCACATGATGCGGATCTGCTCCGAGACGACCGTCGAGGGGTCGATCTGGCCCGTCGACGCCAATCTGCGGCCCGAGGGCAGGAACGGTCCTCTGGTCCGCACTCTCAGCAGCCACCTCGCCTACTACCAGCGCTGGGCCAAGACCTGGGAGTTCCAGGCACTGCTCAAGGCGCGCCCGGTGGCGGGCGACATCGAGCTGGGCGAGGAGTACGTCGCCGCGCTGGAACCCCTGGTGTGGAAGGCCGCCGAGCGGGAGAACTTCGTCGCTGACGTGCAGAAGATGCGCCGCCGGGTCGTGGAGAACATTCCGGTGGCGGAGCTGGACCGCCAGCTCAAGCTCGGCCCCGGTGGGCTCCGGGACGTCGAATTCGCCGTACAGCTCCTGCAGTTGGTGCACGGGCGGGACGACGTGTCCCTGCGCAGCGGCACCACCCTGGACGCCCTCCAGGCGCTCGCCGCGGGGGGTTACGTCGGCCGTGCCGACGCCGCACAGCTCGACGACGCGTATCGCTTCCTGCGGTCCATGGAGCACCGCATCCAGCTCTACCGGCTGCGGCGTACGCACCTGGTGCCGGAGGACGACGCCGACCTGCGGCGCATCGGCCGCTCGCTCGGCCTGCGCGTCGATCCGGTCGCCGAGCTGAACCGCGAGTGGAAGCGCCACGCGAGTGTCGTACGGCGTCTGCACGAGAAGCTCTTCTACCGGCCGCTGCTCGATGCCGTCGCCCAACTCGCCCCGGGCGAGGCACGGTTGAGTGCCGGGGCGGCCCGCGAGCGGCTGATCGCGCTCGGGTACGCCGATCCGGCCGCCGCGCTCAGGCATCTGGAGGCGCTCGCCTCCGGGGTGACCCGGAAGGCGGCGATCCAACGCACACTGCTGCCCGTGCTGTTGGGGTGGTTCGCGGAATCGGCCGATCCGGACGCGGGTCTGCTGAACTTCCGGAAAGTGTCGGACGCGCTCGGCAAGACGCCCTGGTATCTGCGGCTGTTGCGGGACGAGGGCGCCGCCGCCGAGAACCTCGCCCGTGTGCTGTCGGCCGGCCGGCTCGTCCCCGATCTGCTGATGCGGGCGCCGGAGGCTGTGGCGCTGCTCGGGGACGGGGACGGCGGGAGTGGGCTCGAGCCGCGGTCGCGGCAGCACCTGGAGCAGGAGATCCTCGCCGCGGTGCGGCGTGCGGACGGTGCCGCGCAGGCGGTCACGGCGGCCCGTGGGGTGCGCCGGCGGGAGCTGTTCCGTACGGCCGCCGTCGATGTCGTCGACTCCTACGGCACCGAGACGAAGCCGGCCGAGGCCGACCAGGGGGCCCTGGTGGACCGGGTCGGGGCGGCGGTGTCCGACCTTACGGCTGCCACGTTGGCGGGGACGCTGCGGGCGGTGGTGCGGGAGGGGTGGGGCGATACCCTGCCCACCCGGTTCACGATCATCGGCATGGGGCGGTTCGGGGGGCAGGAACTGGGATACGGCAGTGACGCCGATGTTCTGTTCGTGCACGAGCCGCGGGAGGGCGTCGACGAACACGAGGCCGCGGTGGCGGCGAACCGGGTCGTCGAGGAGATGCGCCGGCTGCTGCAGATTCCCAGCGCGGATCCGCCGCTGTTGATCGACGCGGATCTGCGGCCGGAGGGGAAGTCGGGGCCGCTGGTTCGTACGCTGAAGTCGTACGGGGCGTACTACCGCCGGTGGTCGTTGGTATGGGAGTCGCAGGCGCTGCTGCGGGCCGTGCCGGTGGCGGGGGACGACGAGCTGGGGCGTCGCTTCATCGAGCTGATCGATCCGCTGCGGTATCCGGCTGACGGGCTGGGGGACGATGCCGTGCGGGAGATCCGGCGGCTGAAGGCCCGTATGGAGTCCGAGCGGCTGCCGCGGGGGTCCGATCCCAAGCTGCACACCAAACTCGGTCCCGGAGGGCTGTCCGACGTGGAGTGGACGGTGCAGCTTCTTCAGCTGCAGCACGGGCGGGCTGAAGCCGGGCTGCGGACGACGCGTACTCGGAAGGCTCTCGCCGCCGCCTGTTCGGCGGGGCTGATCCCGGAGGAGGAGGCGGCGATCCTGGACGAGGCGTGGGTGCTGGCCAGTCGGGTGCGCAATGCGGTGATGCTGGTGCGGGGGCGGGCCGGGGACACGTTTCCGTCGGACAGCCGGGAGCTGGCGGCGGTGGGGCGGTATCTGGGGTACGAGCCCGGGCACGTGGGGGACATGCTGGATGCGTATCGGCGTACCGCGCGGCGGGCTCGGGGTGTGGTGGAGGAGCTGTTCTACGGGGGATGACGCCTGCGGGGGGTGGGGTGCGCGCGTTCATGCCTGCGGCGGCCCGTGCCGGTGGGTGGGGGTGCGCGTAGCGCCTACGCGTGGGTCGTGGGGCGGGGCCGCGCCGGGGGGTGTCCCTCCTCGGTCGGGCGGTTCGGTTCCTCGGAGGAGTGCTCGGCGTTGACGCCCGCCGCTGCGGGCGGACACTCCCCGGCACGTCCCCTTGCCGCCGTGGGCGGGTGCGGGTGCGTGTGTGGTTGCGCCACTCGCCTGGGGAGGGCGTGGGGGAGCTTTCCGTACCAGAGGCGGGCCACGGTGTAGCCGAAGGCCAGGCAGAGGAGGCCCCCTACCGCGTCGAGCCAGAAGTGGTTGGCCGTCGCCACGATCACCAGGAGGGTCGCCGTGGGGTAGAGCAGGCCCAGGACTCGGATCCAGGGGGTTCTCGCCAGGGCGAAGATCGTGAGGCCGGACCAGACGGACCAGCCGATGTGCATGGAAGGCATCGCGGCGTACTGGTTCGACATGTTCTTCAGGTCGCCCGAGGCCATCGAACCCCAGGTGTCGTGGACCAGGACCGTGTCGATGAAGGCGGTGTTGGTCATCAGGCGTGGGGGAGCGAGCGGATACAGGTAGTAACCGATCAGGGCCACGCCTGTGGTGGCGAACAGGACCAGGCGGGTCGCCGCGTAGCGGCCGGGGTGGCTGCGGTAGAGCCAGACCAGGACGGCCAGGGTGATGATGAAGTGCAGCGTCGCGTAGTAGTAGTTCATGCCGACGATGAGCCAAGTCACCGAGTTGACGGTGTGGTTGATCGACTCCTCGACCGCGATGCCGAGGTGGTGCTCCAGCTTCCAGAGCCAGTCGGCGTTCTGGAGTGCCTCGGACTTCTGTTCCGGGACGGCGTTGCGGATGAGCGAGTACGTCCAGTAACTCACCGCGATGAGCAGGATCTCGAACCAGAGGCGAGGGCGGCGGGGGGTGCGCAGGCGGCGCAGGGGGCCCCGCCCCGTCTCGTCCGCGACGGGAGGCGGAATGGCCGCTTCCCGGCCTTCCAGTGTCGTCACGGTCGTGTCACCCATGGGCACAGAGTCTGCCAGAAAAGACTTCCCCGACCGATCATCCTCCGGTTGGGTTCAGGATGCACGTTCTACGGCGTGCGTAGAGGTTCGTTCTCCTGCCACCGGGGGTGGTGGATGCGCAATTCTCCGTCTTGCGGACGATTCAGGGGTTGTGCCTGTTCCCTGGCGCCGATGCCGTCGAACCGCGCACCACGAGTTCCGGCATGAACACGAACTCGCTGTGGGGGGCCGGAGTCCCGCCGATCTCCTCGAGGAGCGTGCGTACCGCGGCCTGGCCCATCGCCGGGACCGGCTTGCGGACGGTGGTGAGGGGTGGGTCGGTGAAGGCGATCAGGGGGGAGTCGTCGAAGCCCACGACCGAGATGTCCTTCGGTACCTCCAGGCCGAGCTGCCGGGCCGCGCGTATCGCGCCCAGCGCCATCATGTCGCTGGCGCAGACGATCGCGGTGCAGCCGCGGTCGATGAGGGCCGTTGCCGCTGCCTGGCCGCCCTCCAGGGTGTAGAGGGAGTGCTGGACCAGGTCCGTCTCGATGGTGTCCGTGGGCAGGTTCAGCTGGTCCTGCATCGAGCGGACGAAGCCCTCGATCTTGCGCTGGACGGGGACGAAGCGCTTGGGGCCCAGCGCGAGGCCGATGCGGGTGTGGCCGAGAGAGGCGAGGTGGGTGACCGACAGGGTCATCGCGGCGCGGTCGTCGGGGGAGATGAAGGGCGCCTGGACCTTGGGGGAGAAGCCGTCGACCAGGACGAAGGGGACGCCCTGGGCGCGCAGGCGCTCGTAGCGCTGCATGTCGGCGGTGGTGTCCGCGTGCAGGCCGGAGACGTAGATGATGCCGGCCACACCGCGGTCGACGAGCATCTCGGTGAGCTCGTCCTCGGTGGAGCCGCCCGGCGTCTGCGTGGCCAGGACGGGGGTGTAGCCCTGTCTGGTCAGTGCCTGGCCGATGACCTGGGCCAGGGCCGGGAATATCGGGTTCTCCAGCTCCGGGGTGATCAGGCCCACCAGGCCCTCGCTGCGTTGCCGCAACCGCACCGGGCGCTCGTAGCCGAGCACGTCGAGTGCGGCCAGCACGGACTGGCGGGTGGTGGCGGCGACGCCCGGCTTGCCGTTGAGGACTCGGCTGACGGTCGCTTCGCTCACCCCCGCCTGAGCAGCGATGTCGGCAAGCCGTGTGGTCACGGGACTGGACTGTACCGGCCGCATGTCGCCTTGCACACCAATCGGACGCCGTGGGCGACCTGGTGATCGGCCCGGTCCGGGTTGCTGCGTCATCGCGCTCCCTCGTGAAAGTGATGGCAAGAGCTTGCAGAGTCTTGCACAACGGGCCCCTCTAGCGCTCCACCCGTGTAAACAAGCGTCTCACCCCGGTCGCCGAGAGGTCACACCCGGATAACTTCGAAGTGTCTTGCACTTTTTTGCTGCAAGGTCTTTCGTAAGTCTTTCAGCGCTGTTACGTTCACGTCGCCCGGCGGCCGCAACGGCGCAGTCGGCACGACAGCAGGGACAGGCAGACGGGGCCGTCCCCGCATCACACGGGCTTTCACCCTCAAGGAGATCTCATGCGGCGTGGCATAGCGGCCACCGCGCTGGTGGCGTCCCTCGCCCTCGCGGCGACGGCCTGCGGCGGCGGGGACGACAGCGGTGGCGACTCGAGCGGTCCGGTCACCATCACCTGGTGGGACACGTCCAACGCCACCAATGAGGCGCCGACGTACCAGGCCCTGGTCAAGGAGTTCGAGGCCGCCAACAAGGACATCAAGGTCAAGTACGTCAACGTCCCCTTCGACCAGGCGCAGAACAAGTTCGACACCGCCGCCGGTTCCAAGGGCGCCCCGGACATCCTGCGCTCCGAGGTCGGCTGGACCCCCGCCTTCGCCAAGAAGAGCTACTTCCTGCCGCTGGACGGCACCGAGGCCCTCGCCGACCAGGCGAAGTTCCAGCCCAGCCTGATCGAGCAGGCGAAGTACGAGGGCAAGACGTACGGCGTTCCGTTCACCACGGACACCCTGGCCTTCGTATACAACAAGGCCCTGTTCAAGAAGGCCGGCGTCGAGGCCCCCAAGACCTGGGACGATCTGAAGAAGGCCGCCGCGACGATCAAGGACAAGACCGGCGTCGACGGCTACTGGGGCTCCACTCAGGCCTACTACGCCCAGACGTTCCTCTACGGCGAGGGCACCGACACCGTCGACGCCGACGCCAAGAAGATCACCGTCAACTCGGCCGCGGCCAAGAAGGGCTACGGCACCTGGCTGAGCCTCTTCGACGGCAAGGGCCTGCACAAGGCCGACACCACCGCCGACGCCTACGCCCACATCCAGGAGGCGTTCGTCAGCGGCAAGGTCGCCGCGATCATGCAGGGCCCGTGGGAGATCACCAACTTCTACAAGGGCTCCGCGTTCAAGGACAAGGCCAACCTCGGTATCGCCACCGTCCCGGCCGGTTCCAGCGGCAAGGCGGGCGCCCCGACCGGTGGTCACAACCTGTCGGTCTACGCCGGCTCCGACGAGGCGCACCAGAAGGCCGCGCTGAAGTTCGTGAACTTCATGACCTCGGCGAAGGCCCAGGAGACCATCGCCCTGAAGAACAACACGCTGCCCACCCGTGACGACGCCTACACCGCCGAGGTCAAGGCCGACCCGGGCATCGCCGGCTACCAGGGCGTCCTCGCCGCCGCCCAGCCGCGCCCGGCCCTGCCCGAGTACAGCTCCCTGTGGGGCCCGCTGGACACCGAGCTGCTGAAGGTCGCCGGGGGCAAGGAGTCCCTGGACAAGGGTCTGAGCACCGCCGAGACCTCCATCGCCAAGCTGGTCCCGGACTTCAGCAAGTGACCCCGAGTGGCCGTCGGATCGCCCTGATCATGGGGGGAGCGATCCGGCGGTCACCGGCCTGTGTGCCGTACACCTTTCGAGCCGTACACCCCTTGACCTGCTGAACTTCGAGAAGGTTGTCGAACCATGACAGTCGCCATCGACCGCGCGACCGGCAAGCGCCGCGGTGACCGCGCGCCGCGGCCCGGCCTGGGTCAGCGTCTGAAGCACGGCTACCAGAAGCACTGGTACGCCTACGCGATGATCGCCCCGGTGGTGATCGTCCTCGGCGTCCTCGTGCTCTACCCCCTGGTGTACGGCTTCTACCTCACCCTCACCGACGCCAACAGCCTCAACACCGCCCGCACCATCGGCGTCAACGAGATCGAGGCCACCTACAAGTTCATCGGCTTCGACAACTACGCCGACATCCTGTGGGGCGAGACGGCGTACGACCGCTTCTGGTCGCACTTCATCTGGACGATCGTCTGGACCGCGCTCTGCGTCACCCTGCACTACACGATCGGCCTCGGCCTCGCCCTGCTGCTCAACCAGCAGCTGCGCGGCCGCACCCTGTACCGGCTGATCCTGATCCTGCCGTGGGCCGTGCCGACCTTCGTCACCGTCTTCGGCTGGCGGTTCATGCTCGCCGACGGCGGCATCATCAACTCGTTCCTGGAGACGCTCCACCTGCCGACGCCGCTGTGGCTGGAGGACACCTTCTGGCAGCGGTTCGCCGCGATCATGGTGAACACCTGGTGCGGTGTGCCGTTCATGATGCTCTCGCTGCTCGGCGGGCTGCAGTCCATCGACTCCTCGCTGTACGAGGCCGCGGAGATGGACGGCGCCAGCAGGTGGCAGCAGTTCCGGTACGTCACCCTGCCGGGTCTGCGGTCCGTCGGCTCCACCGTCGTACTCCTCGGCATCATCTGGACCTTCAACCAGTTCGCCATCATCTTCCTGCTGTTCGGCGACACCGCCCCCGACGCGCAGATCCTCGTCACCTGGGCCTACTACCTCGGCTTCGGACAGCAGCCGCGTGACTTCGCGCAGTCGGCCGCCTACGGCATCCTGCTGCTGGCCATCCTGATCGTCTTCACCTCCTTCTACCGCCGCTGGCTGAACCGCAATGATCCGCAGCTCGCGATCTGAGGCAGGAGTCCCCATGAGCACCGCAACGCCCCCTGAGATCAAGGACGACCGCCCGGTGACCCCGCAGGTCCTCGCCTCCTCCCGACTGCGCCCGCGCGGCCGCGGCGAGAACAGCCGCGGTACGTCCGTCGTCTCCCACGGCATCCTGATCGTGGCGAGCCTGATCGCGCTCTTCCCCGTGGCCTGGCTGGTCTTCCTGTCCCTCGGCCCGGACAAGGACGACTATCTCCACCCCGGCGGCATCTGGGGGAAGATGACGCTGGACAACTACACGTTCGTCCTTCAGGAGACGAAGTTCTTCGACTGGCTGACGAGCACCCTGATCGTCACGCTGGGCACCACGCTCATCGGCGTCATCATCTCCGCCACCACCGGCTACGCGGTCTCGCGGATGCGCTTTCCGGGCTACAAGAAGTTCATGTGGGTCCTGTTGGTGACCCAGATGTTCCCGGTCGCCGTCCTCATGGTGCCGATGTACCAGATCCTGTCCGAGCTGCAGCTCGTCGACAACTACCTTGGTCTCATCCTCGTCTACTGCTCGACGACCGTGCCGTACTGTGCCTGGCTGATGAAGGGCTACTTCGACACGATCCCGTTCGAGATCGACGAGGCGGGACGCGTCGACGGGCTGACCCCCTTCGGCACGTTCGGGCGACTGATCCTGCCGCTCGCCAAGCCGGGCCTGGCGGTCGCCGCGTTCTACAGCTTCCTCACGGCCTTCGGTGAGGTCGCGTTCGCGTCGACGTTCATGCTGTCCGACACGAAGTACACGTTCGCCGTCGGTCTGCAGACCTTCGTCAGTGAGCATGACGCGCAGCGCAATCTCATGGCCGCGACGGCGGTGCTGATCGCCATACCCGTCTCCGCGTTCTTCTACTTCGTGCAGAAGAACCTGGTGACCGGGCTTACCGCCGGCGGCACGAAGGGCTGAGCCCAGGTTTCACCACGACTCCCGTGCGCTCGTCGCGCGGGTGGCGGCCGCGGTGCCCATCCGACCCCGCTGTCACCGCGGCCGCCTCACACTCGTGCGCCGAAGAAGACCGAGCATTCCGTAAACCGGCGAAAACCTTTAAGTCGCACAATTCATCCGTGACTCGAACTCCGTTACGTACCAAGGACGCCATGAGCCAGCACTCCGCAGCCCCGGCCCCGACCCCCACCTCCGCAGCGGCCGTCGCCACCGTCGCCAAGCGCCGTGACTGGTGGCGGGACGCGGTGATCTACCAGGTCTATCCGCGCAGCTTCGCCGACAGCAACGGCGACGGCATGGGCGACCTGGAAGGCGTACGCTCCCGCCTGCCGTACCTGCGCGACCTCGGCGTGGACGCCGTGTGGCTCAGCCCCTTCTACGCCTCCCCGCAGGCCGACGCCGGCTACGACGTCGCCGACTACCGGGCCGTCGACCCGATGTTCGGCAACCTGCTCGACGCCGACGCGCTGATCCGCGACGCGCGCGAGCTGGGGCTCAGGATCATCGTCGACCTCGTCCCGAACCATTCCTCCGACCAGCACGAGTGGTTCAAGCGGGCCATCGCGGAGGGCCCCGGCTCCCCGCTGCGCGACCGCTACCACTTCCGCGCCGGCAAGGGCAAGAACGGCGAACTCCCGCCCAACGACTGGGAGTCCATCTTCGGCGGCCCGGCGTGGACGCGCGTCGCCGACGGGGAGTGGTATCTGCACCTCTTCGCCCCCGAGCAGCCGGACTTCAACTGGGAGCACCCGGCGGTGGGAGACGAGTTCCGCTCGATTCTCCGCTTCTGGCTCGACATGGGCGTCGACGGCTTCCGTATCGACGTGGCCCACGGCCTGGTGAAGGCGGAGGGGCTGCCGGACCTCGGATCCCACGATCAGCTCAAGCTGCTGGGCAACGATGTCATGCCGTTCTTCGACCAGGACGGCGTGCACGCGATCTACCGCCAGTGGCGCACCATCCTCGACGAGTACGCCGGCGAGCGGATCTTCGTGGCGGAGGCGTGGACCCCGACCGTAGAGCGCACCGCGAACTACGTCCGCCCGGACGAGCTGCACCAGGCCTTCAACTTCCAGTACCTGTCGACGGAGTGGGACGCGGAGGAGCTCCGCGAGGTCGTCGACCGCACGCTGGAGGCGATGCGCCCGGTCGGCGCCCCGGCGACCTGGGTCCTGTCCAACCACGATGTCACCCGACACGCGACGCGCTTCGCCAACCCGCCCGGCCTCGGCACCCAGATCCGCACGGCCGGCGACCGCGAACTGGGCCTGCGCCGCGCCCGCGCCGCCACGCTCCTCATGCTCGCGCTGCCGGGTTCGGCGTACGTCTACCAGGGCGAGGAGCTGGGCCTGCCGGACGTCGTCGACCTCCCCGACGAGGTCCGCCAGGACCCGGCCTACCTCCGCGGCGAGGGCCAGGACGGCTTCCGCGACGGCTGCCGCGTCCCCATCCCGTGGACGCGTGAGGGCTCGTCGTACGGCTTCGGCACGGGCGGCAGCTGGCTGCCGCAGCCCGAGGGCTGGGGCGAGCTGAGTGTCGAGGCGCAGACCGGCGACCCCGAGTCCACCCTGGAGCTGTACCGCTCCGCGCTGGCCGCCCGCCGTGAGCAGCCCGACCTGGGCGCCGGCGAGTCGGTGGAGTGGCTGAAGGCACCCGAGGGTGTCCTCGCCTTCCGGCGCGGCGAGTTCGTGTGCGTCGCCAACACCGGCGCGGAGTCGGTGACGACCCCGGCGTACGGCCGTGTGCTGCTCGCCAGCGGCGAGATCAGCGAGACGGACGGCGAGGCGAAGGTGCCGGGGGACACGACGGTGTGGTGGACGACCGCCTGACGGCCCGCCCCGCAGGGACCCGCCGCTCCGGGTGGAGCGGCGGGTCCCTGCGTTCGGCCTGGGGCGTGTCTGACCGTTCTCGCCTGCCGGGGGGCGTCCGGCACGCGCGCTCGAAGCACGCTTCGCCCAGCTCGCGCGGGGGTGGGTGGCCCCACATCACCGCCGCCGGGGCCGCCTTCCTCGCCGCCGCCGGGCCTGCCCTTCGGGCTGATGGCGGGAATGGTCAGACAGGCCCGGACAGCACGCGGTAGGTCACGTGCGTGACCAGGCTCGCCGGGCGGGACCTCACCTGTTCCAGGTTCAGCGGGGGGACGCCCTCGAACAGCCGCGTGCCGGCGCCGAGTGTGAGCGGCACGATGTGCAGCCGCAGCTCGTCGATCAGTCCGGCGGAGAGGTACTGGTTGATGGTGGTGGCGCCGCCGTGGATCGCGACATCGCCGTCGCCCGCCGCCTCGCGTGCCTGTGCCAGTGCCGACGCGATTCCGTCGGTGACGAAGAGGAACGTCGTGCCGCCGTCCATCGGCTGCGGCTCGCGCGGGTGGTGGGTGAGCACGAACACCGGCGCGTGGAACGGCGGATTGTCGCCCCACCAGCCGTTCCACCGCCGATCCCGATCCCAGGGGCCCCGCACGGGGCCGAACATGTTGCGCCCCATGATGAACGCCCTGGCGGCGGCGATCTGGTCGATCTCGGCCCGGTTCTCGTCGGGGGTCTCGAACATCCAGGCGTGCAGCTTGTCGCCCGAACCGTCGCCGCCGTCGTCGCCGAACGGGCGTTCCTCGGTCTGGTTGAGCCCGGCCGAGTACCCGTCGGCCGAGATCGTGATGTCGCAGGTCACCCTGCCCGTTCGGTCGGTCATCGCCCTCTCCTCCGCAAGCCCGGCAGGAAACAGACATAGCATGACGCAAGGGTCGGCGGGGTCAGGCAGGGCAGTGGCCGGCGGTTACGGACGCGAGGTCACTTCCAGGTGCCGCTCGTCGTGTAGCCCGACGCGCTGCCCGTCGTGTACGAGCGGTTGGTGCCGGACTCCCAGGTCACGTTGCCGGAGCCGTCCTTCTTGATGAACTTGTACTCGAAGGTCGTGCTCTTCGGGACGATCACCGGCTTGCTCCACGTCGGGTACGACGCCGACGACAGCGGGATGGCGTCGGCCGGGTTCCAGGAGCCGAGGGAGGCGAGGGAACCGACGACGTACACGTTCGTGCCGAAGGCGGTCGTGGCGGTGACGTTGAAGGTGACGTCGGTGGCGTCGGCGTTCGCCACGTTCCAGGAGTTCTGGAAGCCCACGGCCGAAGTCGCCGTCGTCGCCGAGCGGTTGGCGTTGGACTCCCAGGTGATGTTCCCGGCGGCGTCCTTCTTCACGTACTTGAAGTCGAACGACGTGTTGACCGGCATGCTCACCGCACCCGCCCAGACCGGATACCCGGACGACGACAGCTTCACCGCCTTGGCCGTGTCCCAGCCGCCCAGCGCCGCGATCGAGCCGACCACGTGGACGTCCTGCCCGCTCGTGGTCGGCGCGTACGCGTTGAAGGTGGCCGTCACCGTCGAGGTGCCGTCGTCCGGCTCCTCGCAGGAGGTGTCGCAGGGAGTGAACTCGCCGTCGTAGAAGGCGATTGCGCCCTTCGAGGGGAGGGTGAGGGTGGCATTGCCGCCGGAGACCGTCACCGTCGTCGCGCCGTTGTCGACGACGTTCGCGTACGTGCCGTCGGCCATCCCCCTCACGAAGGTGTACGTCGCCGCCGACGAGCCGTTGTTGATCGCGACGTATCCGGCCGTCCCGCGCCCGAAGCCGATCACGCTCGACGACTTCGTCGACCAGTTGGCCACCGCCTCCGAACCCACCGCGTTGTGCCACTTCACCATGCCGGTGACGGCGGCGTCGCGCTGCGGGCAGTACCAGCCGCCGGAGCAGTTCGTGTCCGTCACGAAGCCGTTCGAGTTCGGCGGGGCCTGGTCGGACGACGAGAACTCGAAGCCCGAGTAGACCGTCGGGGTCGACCACTCGTAGGCGAGCTGGAAGACGTTGGCGAGCTGGTAGGTGTCGCCGTCCTTGTAGCTCATGTGCAGGCCGTTGCGCTCGGTGTCGTGGTTGGTCACGAAGGACACCGAGTTCGCCGGGGGCAGCACGCCCGAGGACGGCAGCGACTCCAGGTCGCTCACATTCCCCTGGAACGCCGACTTCACCCTGCTCGCGTACGTGAAGTCCAGGACGTCGCCCGCCGAGTAGTAGTCGGAGGCCGGCGGCGCCGAGCCCGGGTACACCTCCTGGAAGATGTACGGCTCCGCACCCGCCGTCGTGTTGTCCAGTTTCGCCCAGATCGCGTTGAGGTCGGCGACCGGCATGTGCTTGGCCGCGTCGATCCGGAAGCCGTCGACGCCGAGCGCGATCTGCTCGTTGAGGTAGGCCGCGATGCCCGAGCGGACGTCGTCGTCCTCGGTCTCCAGGTCGGGCAGGCCCAGTAGTTCGCAGTTCTGGATCTCGGTGAGGTTCGACCAGTCGTCGATGATCAGGTCCGGGTCCGGGTCCGGGCACTCGGCGGACGTGTGGAAGTCGTCCGGTCCCAGTCGGGGGTGTCGTACTTGTTGGTGAGCGTCGTGCCGTTGTAGCCGGTGCCGGTCTGGGCGGCGGTGTGGTTGATCACCGCGTCCGTGTATACCTTCACGCCCGCGTCATGGCAGGCGTCCACCATCGACGCGAACCGCGCCGACGTCCCGAAGCGGCCGTTCAGGTCGTACGAGTAGGGCTGGTAGACGTCCCACCAGTAGTAGTCGGTCTGCTTCAACGACTCCGCCGGCGGTGCGACCCACACGGCGCCGTAGCCGTTCGGGCCGAGCACGTCCGTGCACTCGGCGGCTACCGAGTCCCAGTTGTAGGACCAGAGGTTGGCGATCACATCGCCCGAGGCCGTGGCGTCCGCCCGCGCGGGCGTGGCGGGCAGGGCCAGCGCCCCGGCCAGCGCGAGTGCGCCGGTGGCGAAGGCGCTCACGGTGCGGCCGAGGGCGCCGCGGGGTCCGACGCCGAGCGGTTGGGGTCTGCTGGTCATGTGCGGCTCCCGAAGGCACGAGTCGAGCAGAGGCCAGGGACACAACTCCTCGTGAGCGTGGGGCAGTTGAGAAGGGCACGTCAAGGCCGGTAGTGAAAGTGCTTGCTATGAGTTTCAATACTCTTGCTGTAAACCTTTCGTTAGCGGTACGTTCGCGCCGACGCCCGGCAACGAAGCCGCGCCGCGGCGCAGGGGGGACCCGAACTGAGCCGCAATCGCAAGGAGTTCAGCCTGTGATACCGAGAAGCTCGGCGCCCCCGAAGCGCCACCGCAAGCACCGTCGCACTGCTCCCGCAGCCGCCCTCACCGCACTTGCCGCGGCCGCGGCCGCAGCCCTCGTGTTCCCCGGCGGCAGCGCGTCCGCCTCCCCGCCCGGCACCAAGGACGTCACCGCGGTGATGTTCGAGTGGAACTTCGCCTCGGTCGCCAAGGAGTGCACCAACACCCTCGGCCCCGCCGGCTACGGCTACGTCCAGGTCTCCCCGCCCCAG
This sequence comes from Streptomyces sp. V4I8, assembly GCF_041261225.1. GTDB lineage: Bacteria > Actinomycetota > Actinomycetes > Streptomycetales > Streptomycetaceae > Streptomyces. Next base: position 3,135,250 of record NZ_JBGCCN010000001.1, on the reverse strand, counting down.
GAGCACATCCAGGGCGCGCAGTGGTGGACCTCGTACCAGCCCGTCGGCTACAAGATCGCAGGGCGCCTCGGTGACGCCACCGCCTTCCGGAACATGGTGAACACCTGCCACAACGCGGGTGTGAAGGTCGTCGTCGACACCGTCATCAACCACATGTCCGCGGGCAGCGGCACCGGCACCGGCGGCTCGTCGTACACGAAGTACGACTACCCCGGCCTGTACTCCTCGGCCGACATGAACGACTGCACGGCCACGATCAGCGACTACACCAACCGCACCAACGTCCAGAACTGTGAACTCGTCGGCCTCGCCGACCTGGACACCGGCGAGGAGTACGTCCGCGCCACCATCGCCGGCTACATGAACACCCTGCTCGGCTACGGCGTCGACGGCTTCCGCGTCGACGCGGCCAAGCACATGCCGGCGGCCGACCTCGCCAACATCAAGTCCCGCCTGAGCAACCCGTCGGTCTACTGGAAGCAGGAGGTCATCTACGGCAGCGGAGAGGCCGTCCAGCCCACCGAGTACACGGGCAACGGGGACGTGCAGGAGTTCCGGTACGCCTACGACCTCAAGCGGGTCTTCAGCAACGAGAACCTGGCGTACCTGAAGAACTACGGCGAGGGCTGGGGCTACATGAACAGCTCGGTCTCCGGTGTCTTCGTCGACAACCACGACACCGAACGCAACGGCTCCACGCTCAACTACAAGGACGGCGCGAACTACACCCTGGCCAACGTCTTCATGCTGGCCTACCCGTACGGCGCCCCGGACATCAACTCCGGGTACGAGTGGTCCGACACGGACGCCGGTCCGCCCAACGGGGGCACGGTCAACGCCTGCTGGCAGGACGGCTGGAAGTGCCAGCACGCCTGGCCGGAGATCCTCCGCATGGTCGCCTTCCGCAACGCCACCCGCGGCGAGTCGGTCACCAACTGGTGGGACAACGGGGGCGACGCGATCGCGTTCGGGCGGGGCAGCAAGGGCTACGTCGCCATCAACCACGAGTCGAGCAGCCTGAGCCGCACGTACCAGACGTCCCTCGCGGCCGGCACGTACTGCAACGTGCAGAACAACACGACGGTGACCGTGAACTCCAGCGGTCAGTTCACCGCCACCCTCGGCTCCAACACCGCCCTCGCGATCTACGCCGGCAAGTCGAGCTGCTGAGCTCCCGCGCCCCTCGGAGACGGCCACCCCGGTCACGGCTGAACACGCCGGCGCAGGGGTGGCCGTCCGAGTATCTCGATGTACATGATCCGGCCGTCCACGACGTCGAGGATCAGATCGCCCGACGAGGGCAGCAGCGGCACGCAGCGATGGCCCGGACCGTACGGCTGTCCCGGCGGCCGGTCCGTCGTCCGGATGCTCTGGCAGAAGTCGCCGCGGCAGCCGCACTCGCCGACCAGACGGACATCCCGTACGCAGATGGCCAGCCAGTGTTCCCCCTCCTCCGCCAGGAGGGTGGCCAGTTCGTCGACGAGCTCCGGGAAGACGTCGCGAACGAGCGGTGGTTCCTGCTCCATGCGAGGACGGTAGCCAGGGGAGCCGCGTGTGGCGATCGGTTATCCGCGGCGCGGGCAGGGTTGACGTGTTCAGAACATCGTCCTACGTTCCGCCCTATGAATGGGAGCGCTCCCACCATGGGGCGGATCATGACACGCAGACTCAGAAACTGGACGCTGACATCGCTGTCGGTGCTGCTGACGGCAGCCGGCTTCACCGCGGCGGGCACCCCGAACGCCTACGCGGCCACGACGGCCACCGTCAACGGCTCCACCACCTACCAGCCCATCGACGGCTTCGGCTTCTCCGAGCACTTCGGACGGGCCGACATCATGCGCGGCTCGCAGGGCTTACCGGCGGCCAAGCAGCGCGAGATCCTCGACCTCCTCCTCAACCGCACCACCGGCGCCGGCCTCAGCATCCTGCGCCTCGGCATCGACTCCGGCATCCAGCCGACCGACCCCGGTGGCCCGAACGCGACCCCGCAGTACGTGTGGGACGGCGTCGACAAGGGGCAGGTGTGGCTGGCCAAGGAGGCCAGGGCGTACGGCGTGAACCGCTTCTACGCCGACGCCTGGACGGCCCCCGGGTACATGAAGACGAACGGCAGCGACGCCAACGGCGGCACCCTGTGCGGACTCGCCGGTGCCACCTGCGCGAGCGGCGACTGGCGCAGGGCGTACGCGAACTTCCTCGTGCAGTACGCGCGGTTCTACGCCCAGGAGGGCATCGGCGTCACCGACCTCGGCTTCACCAACGAGCCCGACTGGACGGCGACGTACGACTCCATGCGGCTCACTCCCGCCCAGGCGACGGAGTTCGTGAAGGTCCTCGGGCCGGTCGCGAATGCGGCCGGGTACAAGGTGGCCTGCTGCGATTCCTTCGGCTGGAACCAGCAGAAGGCCTACACGAGCGCGATCGAGGCCGACGCGACGGCCCGTAACTACGTCGCCACCCACACCGGCCACACCTACGCGAGCCCGGTCGACGGCCCGCTGCCGACCCGGAAGCGCACCTGGATGTCGGAGTGGTCGCCCAACGGCACGACCTGGAACGAGAACTGGGACGACGGCAGCGGCTATGACGGCTTCACGGTCGCCTCGGCGGTCCACGACGCGCTCACCAAGGGCAACACCAGTGGCTATGTGTACTGGTACGGCGCCTCGGTCGGCGCCACCCGCGGTCTGATCCAGATGGACGGGGCGAACTACCACGTCTCCAAGCGGCTGTGGGCGCTCGCCAACTACAGCCGCTTCATCCGCCCCGGGGCCACTCGCATCGCCGCCACCACCCCCGACGCCAACCTCCGGCTGTCGGCCTTCCGCAACACCGACGGCACGCTGACCGTCGTGGCGCTCAACGCGGGCACCAGCGCCCAGCAGGTGTCGTACAGCCTGCAGAACACCGGGATCAGCGCCGGGACCGCGACTCCGTATCTCACCAACGGGTCGAACAGCATGGCCCGGCAGTCGGCCGTGGCCGTCAGCGGGGGAGCGCTGACCGCGACGGTTCCCGCACGCTCGCTCGTCACCTACACCGTCAAGCGATAGGAGCCGTCGTGCGTGTCATGAGAATGCTCGCGATCCTGGCCGGTGCCTTCGGTCTCCTGCTCGGATTCGCGGCCTCCCCCTCGGCCGCGGCCCTGCCGAGCAGCTTCCAGTGGCGGTCCAGCGGGCCGCTGATCTCCGCGAAGTCGGACGCCACCCACAGCATTGCCGCCATCAAGGATCCGTCGGTCGTGTACTCGGGCGGGCGGTGGCATGTGTTCGCGTCGACGGCGAGCACCAGCGGCTCGTACAACATGGTGTACCTGAGCTTCACCGACTGGTCGCAGGCCGCCAACGCCCAGCAGTACTACCTCGACCAGACGGCGATCGGTGCCGGGTACAAGGCGGCTCCGCAAGTCTTCTACTTCGCGCCGCAGGGGCTCTGGTACCTCGTGTACCAGACCGGGGACAACGCGGCGTACTCCACCACCACGAACATCTCCAACCCGGCGTCGTGGAGCGCGCCGAGGAAGTTCTACGCGGACGGGATGCCGCAGATCATCCGGGACAACATCGGCAGCGGCTACTGGGTCGACTTCTGGACCATCTGCGGCACGGTGAACTGCTACCTGTTCTCCTCCGACGACAACGGCCACCTGTACCGCTCGCGGACCAGCATCGCGAACTTCCCGAACGGCTTCACCGACACGGTCATCGTGATGCAGGACTCCAACAAGTACGCGTTGTGGGAGGCGGCCAACGTCTACAAGCTCTCCGACTCCCAGACCTATCTGCTGCTCGTCGAGGCGATCGGGAGCAACGGCAAGCGCTACTTCAGGTCCTGGACGACGAACAGCCTCACCGGCACTTGGACCCCGCTCGCGAACACCGAGGCCAATCCCTTCGCGCGCTCGACCAACGTCACCTTCGACGGCACCGCGTGGACCCAGGACATCAGTCACGGTGAGATGGTCCGGGCCGGCGTCGATCAGACCCTGACCATCAACCCATGCCGGATGCAGTACCTGTACCAGGGTCTGGACCCGGCCGCCTCGGGCCCCTACAACACCCTGCCCTGGAAGCTCGGGCTGCTGACGCAGACCAACTCCAACTGCTGAGGGATCTGCTGAGAGATCAGTTGAAAGTTCTTTCCGTTACTTTCAGGACTCTTGCTGTAAGTGTTACGGCGGCGATACGGTCGCGCGGGGTCGGACCCATGTAGAGCCGTCGTCACCGCAAGGAGTCCATCTGTGATACCGAGATGGCCGTCGCCGTCGAGGCGCCGTACCACCCACGTTGGACGGGTCGCCGCGGTCACCGTGACCGCGCTGGCCGCAGCGCTCGTCCAGCCTCTCGCGGCGCAGGCGGACACTCCGCCCCCGCCCCCTTCCGACGCCAAGCTCGCCTCGGCGCCCGCCCGGCACGACTCCACGCGCGAGCAGTTCTACTTCGTGCTCCCGGACCGTTTCGCCAACGGTGACACCTCCAACGACAAGGGCGGCCTGACCGGCTCGCGCCTCGCCACCGGCTACGACCCCACCGACAAGGGCTTCTACCAGGGCGGCGACCTCAAGGGCCTGACCAAGCGGCTCGACTACATCAAGGGCCTCGGCACCACCTCCATCTGGATGGCCCCGATCTTCAAGAACCAGCCCGTGCAGGGGACGGGGAGCAACGCCTCCGCCGGCTACCACGGTTACTGGATCACCGACTTCACCCAGGTCGACCCGCACTTCGGAACCAATCAGGACCTGGAGAACCTCATCTCCAAGGCCCATTCCAAGGGCATGAAGGTCTTCTTCGACGTCATCACCAACCACACGGCCGATGTCGTCGACTACGAGGAGAAGTCCTACGACTATCTCTCCAAGGGCGCGTTCCCGTATCTGACCAAGGACGGCGAGCCCTTCGACGACTCCGACTACGCGGGCACGGGCGACTTTCCCGAGGTCGACGAGGACTCCTTCGCGCGCACCCCGAAGGTCACCAAGAACAACAAGGTTCCGTCGTGGCTCAACGACCCGACGATGTACCACGACCGAGGCGACTCCACCTTCGCCGGTGAGAGCTCCACGCATGGCGACTTCGGCGGCCTGGACGACCTGTGGACCGAGCGTCCCGAGGTCGTCAGCGGCATGGAGAAGATCTACCAGCGGTGGGTCAGGGACTTCGACATCGACGGCTTCCGCATCGACACCGTGAAGCACGTCAACATGGAGTTCTGGACCCAGTGGGCCACGGCCCTCGACTCCTACGCGGCCAAGAAGGGCCGCGACGACTTCTTCATGTTCGGCGAGGTCTACTCCGCCGACACGAACGTCACCGCCCCGTACGTCACCCAGGGCCGCCTCGACGCCACCCTCGACTTCCCCTTCCAGGAGGCGGCACGGCAGTACGCCTCCCAGGGCGGCAGCGCACAGAAGCTGGCCTCGGTCTTCGGTGACGACTACAAGTACACGACCGGCAAGGCCAACGCCTACGAGCAGGTCACCTTCCTCGGCAACCACGACATGGGCCGCATCGGGTACTTCCTGAACCAGGACAACCCGAAGGCCACCGACGCCGAGCTGCTCAAGAAGGACAAGCTCGCCAACGAGCTGATGTTCCTCAGCCGCGGCAACCCGGTCGTCTACTACGGCGACGAGCAGGGCTTCACCGGCGCCGGCGGCGACAAGGACGCCCGCCAGACGCTCTTCGCGTCCAGGACCGCCGACTACCTCGACGACGACCAGCTCGGCACCGAGCGCACCCACGCGAGCGACGCCTACGACCCGAACGCCCCGCTCTACCGGCAGATCAGCGCCCTCTCCAAGCTCCGCAAGGCCAACCCGGCCCTCGCCGACGGCATCCAGACCGAGCGCTACGCCGCCGACGGCCCCGGCATCTACGCCTTCTCCCGCACCGACGCCAGGACCGGCACCGAGTACGTCGTCGCCTTCAACAACGCCGAAGACGCCAAGTCGGCGACGTTCGCGACCGGTTCGGCGCGCATGACGTACAAGGGGATCCACGGCGTCGACGGCTCCGCGACGAGCGACGCCGACAGGAAGCTCACCGTCACCGTCCCGGCCGGCTCGGCGATCGTCCTCAAGGCGGCCGGCAAGCCCGCCAAGCCCGCCGCCAAGCCTTCGATCACCCTCAAGGCCCCGGCCGAGGGCGCCACCGGCACGGTGGAGATCGGCGCCGGCGTCGACGGCGGACAGCTCAACCGCGTCGTCTTCGCCGCGCAGGTGGGCAACGGCAAGTGGCGGACCCTGGGCTCCGCCGACCACGCCCCGTACAAGGTCACGCAGGCCCTCGGGAAGGACGTACCGGCCGGCACCGCCCTGCGCTACAAGGCGGTCGTCATCGACTCGGCCGGCCGCACCGCGAGCGCGACGGCGGCGAGCACCACCGGCACCCCGCCCGCCCCCGAGACCCCCTCCGCCTCCTCCCGTGACTACGCGATCGTCCACTACAAGCGCACCGACGGCGACTACGCGAACTGGGGCCTGTACGCCTGGGGCGACCTCGCCGACGGCGAGTCCACCGAATGGCCGGCCAGCCACCCCTTCGTCGGCCGTGACGCCTACGGCGCCTTCGCCTACGTCAAGCTGAAGCCGGGTGCCTCGAACGTCGGCTTCCTCGTCATCGACAAGGACGGCAACAAGGACGTCTCCGCCGACCGCGCGATCGACGTCACCAAGACCGGCGAGGTCTGGATCGAGCAGGGCAAGACGGACGTACGCACTGAGAAGCCGGCGGCCGACTACCCGGCCCCGGACAAGACCAAGGCCGTCCTGCACTACCAGCGCCCCGACGGCGACTACGACGGCTGGGGCCTGCACGTCTGGACGGGTGCCGCGAACCCCACCGACTGGTCGAACCCCATCAAGCCGGTCAAGACTGACAGCTATGGTGCGGTTTTCGAGGTACCGCTCACCGACGGTGCCACCAGCCTCAGCTACATCCTCCACAAGGGCGACGAGAAGGACCTGCCCACCGACCAGTCGCTCGACCTCACGGCGAACGGCCATGAGGTGTGGCTGTTGAGCGGCCAGGAGAAGTACCTGCTCCCGCAGCCCGCGGGCGCCGCGGCCGCGCTCGACCTGACCACCTCCAAGGCGATCTGGATCGACCGGAACACGGTCGCCTGGGACGGCGCCGAGACCGCCGCCTCCACCCAGCTGCTGTACTCGCGCGACGGCTCGATCGAGGTCAAGGACGGCGCGCTGACCAGCGACGACGAGCGCTGGCTCCGACTGTCCAAGACCTCCCTCACCGACGCCCAGAAGGCCAGGTTCCCGCATCTGAAGGACTACGCCGCCTGGTCCGTCGACCCGCGCGACCGCGACCGGGTCCGCGAGGCCCTGCGCGGTCAGCTCGTCGCCTCCCAGCGGGCCGCCAACGGTGCCGTGCTGGCCGCGACCGGCGTGCAGATCGCCGGCGTACTCGACGACCTGTATCCCGGCGCGACGAAGGCCGACCTCGGGCCGACCTTCGACAAGGGCCGTCCGACGCTCGCCGTCTGGGCCCCGACGGCCCAGTCGGTCAAGCTGGAGATCGGTGACTCCACCGCGGCCACCGTCGCCATGAAGCGGAACGACACCACCGGCGTCTGGTCCGTCACCGGCCCGGGGTCCTGGAAGAACAAGCCCTACCGGTACGTCGTCCAGGTCTGGGCGCCCAGCGTCCGCAAGGTCGTCACCAACAAGGTCACCGACCCCTATGCCGTCGCGCTCACCGCGAACTCCGAGCGCAGCCTGGTCGTCGACCTCGCCGACCGGTCCCTGGCGCCGAGCGGCTGGTCCTCGTACACCAAGCCCAAGGCCGTACCGCTGAAGGACGCCCAGATCCAGGAGCTGCACATCCGGGACTTCTCGGTGGCGGACAAGACGGTGCCCGCCAAGGACCGGGGCACCTACCTCGCCTTCACCGACAAGGCCGGCGACGGCTCCCGGCACCTGAGGAAGCTGGCGGAGGCGGGCACGTCGTACGTCCATCTCCTGCCCGCCTTCGACATCGCCACCATCCCCGAGAAGAAGTCCGAGCAGGCGACCACCGACTGCGACCTCGCCTCCTTCCCGGCCGACTCCGACAAGCAGCAGGAGTGCGTGGCGAAGATCGCCGCGAAGGACGCCTTCAACTGGGGCTACGACCCGTACCACTACACGGTCCCCGAGGGTTCGTACGCCAGCGACCCGGACGGCACCGCGCGTACCGTCGAGTTCCGCAGGATGGTCAAGGCCCTCAACGACGACGGCCTGCGGGTCGTGATGGACGTCGTCTACAACCACACGGCGGCCAGCGGCCAGGCCGACACCTCCGTCCTCGACCGGATCGTCCCCGGCTACTACCAGCGGCTCCTCGCCGACGGCTCGGTCGCCAACAGCACCTGCTGCTCCAACACGGCCACCGAGAACGCCATGATGGGCAAGCTGGTCGTCGACTCGATCGTCACCTGGGCCAAGGAGTACAAGGTCGACGGCTTCCGCTTCGACCTCATGGGCCACCACCCGAAGGCCAATATCCTGGCGGTCCGCAAGGCCCTGGACGAGCTGACCCTCGCCAAGGACGGCGTCGACGGCAAGAAGATCATCCTGTACGGCGAGGGCTGGAACTTCGGCGAGATCGCCGACGACGCCCGGTTCGTCCAGGCCACGCAGAAGAACATGGCCGGCACCGGCATCGCGACCTTCTCCGACCGCGCGCGAGACGCCGTACGCGGCGGCGGGCCCTTCGACGAGGACCCCGGCGTCCAGGGCTTCGCGTCCGGGCTGTACACCGACCCCAACTCCTCGAAGAGCAACGGAACTTCGGATGAGCAGAAGGCTCGCCTGCTGCACTACCAGGACCTGATCAAGGTCGGCCTGTCCGGCAACCTCGCCGACTACCGCTTCACCGACACCGGCGGCAAGGAGGTCAAGGGCTCCGAGGTCGACTACAACGACGCACCCGCCGGCTACGCGGCCGCCCCGGGCGACGCCCTCGCCTACGCCGACGCGCACGACAACGAGTCGCTCTTCGACGCCCTCGCCTTCAAGCTGCCCACCTCGGTGAGCGCCGCCGGCCGCGCCCGGATGCAGGTCCTCGCCATGGCCACGGCGACCCTGTCGCAGGGCCCGGCGCTGTCCCAGGCCGGCACCGACCTGCTGCGCTCCAAGTCCCTGGACCGCAACTCCTACGACAGCGGCGACTGGTTCAACGCCATCCACTGGAACTGCGCCGACGGCAACGGCTTCGGACGGGGGCTGCCGCCGGCGGCCGACAACGCGTCCAAGTGGCCCTACGCCAAGCCGCTGTTGAACACCGTCAAGGTCGGGTGCGAGCAGATCGACGGCGCCTCGGCGGCGTACCAGGACCTGTTGCGGATCCGTACGACGGAGAGCGTGTTCTCCCTCGACACGGCCGGCCAGGTGCAGTCGAAGCTCTCCTTCCCGCTGTCCGGTGAGGAGGAGACGCCCGGCGTGATCACCATGCGCCTCGGTGACCTCGTCGTCGTCTTCAACGCGACGCCCCAGAAGCAGGAGCAGCGGATCGCCTCGCTGGCCGGCGAGGGCTATCGGCTGCATCCCACGCAGGCGTCGGGCGCGGACTCTATCGTCAAGTCCTCGTCCTTCGAGAGGGAATCGGGCACGTTCGCCGTTCCGGGGCGTACTGTCGCCGTCTTCACACGGACGCTCTGATTCCGCACTAACTTGAGTGGGGCGGACCCGATGCCTCGGGTCCGTCCCACTCGTGCGTACCCAAGGGCTCCCGACGATGGACGGTTTCGGCAAGCAGTCGGGCACGACCGTGATGGTCGTCGACGACGTCCCGACCAGCCGCTTCGCCATGGGCGCCGTGCTGCGCCGCGCCGGCCACGACGTCGTACCGGTCGCGAGCGCGGGCGAGGCGCTGAGCGAGCTGGACCTCCGGCTGGGCGCGGGATCCCTGCCCGACGTGGCCCTCGTGGACGTCGGGCTGCCGGACATGAGCGGCTTCGAACTGTGCCGTCTGGTCAAGGCCCGGCCGTCCACGGCGGCGCTGCCCGTCGTCCACTTCTCCGCCATGGCCGTGGACGCGGGGTACCGGTGCCTGGGTCTCGACGCGGGCGCCGACGCCTACCTGACCGTGCCGGCCGAGCCGCGCGAGATCGAGGCCGTCGTGCGGGCCGCCGTCCGCGGGGCGCGCCGGCGCAGCGCGGCCGAGGTGCTCGCGCACCGGCTGACGCTGCTGTCCGAGGCGATCGTCACCGTGCAGACCGCGCGCTGCCTGGGGGAGCTGGCCGACGCCGCCGCCGTGGGCACCGCCCGCCTCACCGGCACCCCCGCGGTCGTCTTCGTCATCGGCCCGGACGGCGAGCCGCACTGGGGCAGCTCCCTCAACCGCCCCCGCAACCACGGCTTCGCCCACCCGGCGGGCACCCCCACCGCCCTGCCCGACACCGCCCCACACGTGGCAGCGGCCCGGCTGATCACCCGCCTCGCGGAGGGCCGCACCGGGTGGACCGGTGTCCACAGCACCGTCGTGCCCGCCTCATTGTGGCCCTCAGGCTTCTTCCGCCCCGGCGTCCGTGAGGACGCCAGCCTTCTCCTGGCGTCGGGCCGGGAGGGGCGGGCCCGGGTATGCATCGCAACACCGGCGTGTGGGACTGCGGTGCCTGCAGCGCCCTCAAGGGGCGCGGGGCCGTATCGATCCGCGGCTCCGCCGCGGGGCGCGACCAGCCACGACGAACCCGCGGACGACCGACGGCACGGCGCGGCACTCTCTTCGGCGGCCCTCCCCACGGAGCGCCTCGCTCAGGCCACCGCCCTCGCCGCCGAGCCCCTGCTGATGTACCAGGCGGAGCGCCAGATCGCCCTCACCCTGCAGCACAGCTTCCTGCCCCAGCCTTACCGGCTCCCCCCGCTGCCCGGCGTGGAGGTCGTCGTCCGCTATGTCCCCGCGTCCCGGCAGGCCGAGATCGGCGGGGACTTCTACGCCGCCCTGCGGACCCCGGACGGGGTACTCACCGCGGTCGGCGACGTCGTGGGGCACTCGCTGGACGCGGCCACCGTCATGGTCGAGATCCGGCATGCGCTGCGCGCCTACTGCGTCGAGGAGAGCGACCCGGGCACGCTGGCCGAACGGCTCGACCGGATGCTCGTGCACTACCACCCCGAGGTCACCGCCACGGTCTGCCTGACCCTGGTCGACCCCGGCACCGGACGCACCCGTATCGCCAACGCGGGCCACATCCCACCCCTGATCGTGCGGGACGGGGGAGACACCGAGTACGTCCCCGTGGACGGGCCGCTGCTCGGACTCGGCCTGGAGCGGCCGGCCCCCACCGAGCTGGTGCTGACCCCGAAGGACCGTCTGCTCATGGTCACCGACGGCCTGATCGAGAGCCGCGGCATCGACCTCTCCGTCTCGCTGGAGCAGCTCCGCAAGGCCGCCGCCGACGCCCCGGCCGGGGTGGAGGAGCTGTGCGACACGCTGCTCGGATGCTTCGGGCGGGACCAGGAGGACGACATCGCGATGCTGGCCCTGAGGTTAGGGTGAGCCCAGATGTCGCTGTAGAACAGGAGTGCCCATGCCGCAGATCACCGTCGACTATTCCGGCGTACTGGCCGACGCCTTCGACCGGAAGGGCTTCGCGCGGGCGCTGCACACCGCCACGGTCGAGATCGCGGCGGCGAAGCCGGAGGCGTGCAAGACGCAGTTCCGGCAGAGCCAGTACACGGCGTTCGGCTACGAGGACCCCGAGGAGCAGGGCCACGCGATCGTGCACGTCACGCTCGGGCTGCTCGCCGGCCGCACCGACGAGACGAAGGCGAAGCTGACCGAGGCCGTCCTGGAGCTGCTGCGGGAGCATGTGAAGGACGACGGGGTCGTGCTGCACGCCTCGGCCGAGGTACGCGACCTGGACCCGTCCTACCGCAAGTTCGAACGCTAGGCCGTGTCCGGCGGATCGTGCCCTAGGACGCCAGCGAGATCAGCCGGCCGGCCAGCTCGCTGAACGGGCCGTCTGCCGGCTCGTCCTTGAGCATGCCGCGCAGCAGCGCGCCCATCTCCTCGTCATAGGCGGCGCTGACGGCGGCCAGCGCGGCGAAGTCGTGCACGAGTTGTACCTCCAGCTCGCCGCGCGGGATGCGCCGGCCGTCCAGCCAGATCAGGGCCGTCGACTCGGCGAGCGAGATCCAGGAGCGGACCACCAGCTCCAGCCGCGCGGGCGGGTTCGTCACGTCCAGATGCGAAAGGATCTGGACATACGCGGCCTGCCGTACGGAGTCGATGAGGGCGTTCGTCGCCGTCGAGCCGACGGCCGGGCCGCCCCGCATCAGCGCCGAGAAACCGGGGCCGTGGTCGTCCACGAAGTCGAAGAACCGCCGCATCACCCGCAGCAGCCGTGCCCCCAGCGGCCCCTCGTGCGGCTCGATGAAGCGGCCCGCCAGTTCGTCCGAGGCGCGCTTCAACGCGGCTTCGTACAGGCTGAGTTTGCCGGGGAAGTAGTGGTAGACCAGCGGTCGTGAGATGCCCGCCGCCGACGCTATCTCGTCGATGGAGACGTCGTCGGGCGAGCGCTGGCTGAACAGTTCGAGGGCGACGCCGATCAACTGCTGCCGTCGCTCCTCGACTCCCATTCTTCGGCGTACCCCGGTAGTCATGCGAACACCCTACCGATCGAATCCGGCCCCGAACGGACCGGACCGGTCATGGACGTTCATAGATCCAGTACGAGTCGATCACCTCGCGCTCGCGACACACAGATCAGCATCGAGTCCGCCCGCTCCGCGTCGGTCAGCAACTCGTCCCGGTGATCCACCTCGCCCTCCAGCACCCGCTGTTGGCAGGTCCCGCAGAAGCCCTGCTCACAGGAGTAGGCGGTGTCGGGCAACTCCGCTCGTACGGCGGCCAGTACGGTCGAGTCGGCGGGGACGGTCAACGTCCGCCCGCTGCGCCGGAGTTCGACCTCGAAGGCGCCGCCCGCCGAGGCGCGGGGAGTGAACCGCTCCAGGCGCACCCGGGGGAACCGCTCCTCGACGGCGGCCATCAGCCCCTCCGGCCCGCAGCAGTAGACGGCGGCGTCCGCCGGCACGTCCGCGAGGTGTGCGCCGAGATCGGGCACCCCCTCCACGACGGTCACCCTCCCCGTCCCGCCCAGCTTCTCGACCTCCTCCAGGAACGGCATCGAGGCACGGTCGCGCCCGCAGTACAGCAGCCGCCACTCCACGCCGTCGGGCAGCGCCCGCAGCATCGGCAGGACGGGCGTGATCCCGATCCCGCCCGCGACGAAGACGTACGACCCGGCCGCGACGAGCGGGAAACGGTTCCGGGGACCCCGCACCTCCAGCTCCATCCCCTCCCGCACCTGCTCGTGCACCTCGCGCGAGCCGCCCCGCCCGTCCGGGACCAGCCTGGTCGCGACGGTGTACGACGAGGTGTCCTCCGGGTCGCCGCACAGGGAGTACTGCCGCACCAGCCCCGACGGCAGCACGAGGTCGAGATGCGCGCCGGGCTCCCAGCGCGGCAGGTCGTGCCCCTCCAGTCGTAGTCGTACGACCCCCTCGGCGACCTCCTCCCGCGAGGCGACCAGCAGACGCAGCGCCCGCGACCGGGGCCGCCCGGAGACCGGTTCCTCCAGCGCGGGCATCGGCCACAGCGGCGAGACCTGGATCCGGCGCCGCATCGCCCGCCGGGCCAGCAGGGCGGTACCGGCGACGACGGCGAGGGTACGGAGCTTCGGCATCAGGCGGCACCCTTCGCGGACTTCTCGGCGGTCTCGGCGGCCAGCGCGGCGGGGGAGGAGGCCAGATAGGCGACGGCCTGCGCGGTGGAACCCTCCTGCGAGGGGTGGTACGCACGGCTCAGATAGCGGGGGACCGACTTGAGCATGTCCCCGGTCGTCGGGAGCGTGCCCCGCCTGCCCCGGACGTAGAAGTCCTTGAAGGAGGCCCGGCCGTCGACGAGCGTCGGGTCGTTCTCCATGAAGAAGCGCGCCCCGCGCTGCCACAGGAAGACCAGGGCGGTGAACGCGGTCGCCCAGGTCCGCACCCGCCGCCGGTAGTCGCCGTCGACATGCATGAACAGGTCGAACGCGACCGACCGGTGCTCGACCTCCTCGGCGCCGTGCCAGCGCAGCAGGTCCAGCATGGTCGGGTCGGCCCCGCGGCGGTCCAGTTCCTCGGCGTTGAGCACCCAGTCGCCGAGGAAGGCGGTGTAGTGCTCGATGGCCGCGATGATCGCCACCCGCTCCATCAGCCACCAGCGGCGCGCGCGGCCCGGTGGCAGGGTGCGGTCGCCGAGCAGCTTCTCGAAGAGCCAGTCGACCTGCGCGGTGTACGGCGTCGGGTCGAGCCCCTGCTCCCGCAGATGCGGCAGCACCTCGTCGTGGGCCTGTGAGTGCATCGCCTCCTGCCCGATGAACCCGATGACGTCCTCGCGGAGCCGCTCGTCCCGGATGTACGGCAGCACCTGCTTGTAGACGTGCACGAACCACCGCTCGCCCGCGGGCAGGAGCAGATGCAGCACATTGATGGTGTGCGTGGTGAACGGGTCGCCGGGCACCCAGTGCAGCGGGGTGTCGTCCCAGGAGAAGGACACCTTGCGGGCTTTGAGGGGTATCCGGTCCTGCGTATTAGACATGGCGTCAATGTACTGACGGGTAGGTCCGCGGTGAACCCTTGTGCAGGCTCTTGTTTACATTCACGTCAGCAAGGCTTGAGACCGGCGGGGGACCTCAGTGAAGCCCGTCGATCGAGCGTCCGCTCTCCAACGTGCCCTTCAGGTCGGCCTGTACGCCCTGCTCCGTCCGCACGGCCAGCAGACTGCCCCGGGAGGTACCGCGCACCCCGCCCGAGGCCCGGATCGACTCCGTGTCCCGGGCGCCCGCCGCCAGCAGGTACCAGCCGCCCTTCTGCGCCTTCCACAACACCCCCGCCAGCACATGCGGATCGCGCGTTCCGCACGCCGGCACGTTCTGCGCCTTCGCCGCCACCGTCGCGTGGGTCGCGCCCGGCGTCCGGAACTGGGCCAGCACCCGCTCGCCGCCACCCCGCCAGGTCTCGGCGCGCGTGCACACCCAGTCCGCCGCGCCGGTGTGGTCGGGGAGCGTCTGCTGGGCATACGCCCAGGCGTTGACCGTGCGCACCCCCGCCGACCGCATCGCGCCCAGCCAGCAGGAGTACGGCGCCCAGGTGTGCAGCGCGTGCGTGCCGGACACGTCCCTGGTCTCCCCGGGGCGGCCGGTGGTGAGCCGGGCCGGGACCAGCTCGGCGAGGTCGGTCAGCAGCCGGACGCCGGTGCTGTCGGTCACCTGGAGGGCGTTCCACGACGAACACGCGCCGGCCTGCTGGGCGCCGGGGCTCGCCAGCGGCGAGGTGACCCCGTCGGTCACGGTGAGGTCCATCGCCCCGGCGTCCGGCTTCAGCAGGTCCCGCTCGGCCGCCGTCTTCACCCAGGGCGCCATCAGATAGCGGACGTTGCCGTCGGCCCGGCTCAGCACCACCGCGCTCGCCTCCGCCCTGGTCGCGTTGTCGACCCGGGAGAAGTCCAGGGCGGCACCGGCCGTGCCGTCCTTCGGCTCGGCGTAGCGGGCGATGCGCAGACCGTCGTAGAGGAGCACCACGCGCGCGTTGTCGATGAGCCCCGCGTACAGCAGCTGCGGCGCGCCGGACGGGCCGCCCGCCGGGGTGCCGGGCGTCGCGGAGACCGTGACCTTCTCGCCGGGGCGGGCCCACACGGCGAGCGCGCGGCGCAGCAGGGCCGAGTCGTCGGTGAGGTCGCCGCGCGCCGGCCACACGGAGAAGTCGGTACGGGCGGAGGACTGCCAGGCCAGGGCGGGGACCTTCGTCAACTGGGCCGGATCCAGGGCCGCCTCGGCCGCCGGGTTCTGCGCGTACGAGGGCGCGGCGGGACCGTCGGGGCCCCAGTCCTCACCGGGCAGACCGAGCAGCGCCCCGCACACGAGGAGGGCGGCCCCGGCGGCCAGCGCGGCCTTCGTGTGCTGCCTGCGCCGCATCAGGTCGGTGGGCCGGGCCTGGAGCGAGCACGGGTCGAACTCGGGGGAGTCGAGCAGCGCCTGCTGCGCCGGAACGGTGTCGGCCTCCTCCAGCGCGTCGTCCACGTCCTCGACGCCGGCCGCCGTCAGGACGTCGCGTACCTCGCCGTCCGGGAGCTTCTCCAGCCCGCGCAGGACGTAGGCGGCCCGCGCCGGGCCGGACAGCGCCGACAACCTCTGGTCCAGGGCGAGTTCGTCGGCGCCGCCCGACCGGGGGAAGAGGCGCAGGCCCCAGACCTGGGGCAGCAGGGGCGGCAGCTGGGAACGCTTGGGCCAGGCCAGGCGGCGCAGCGGCAGGCCCGCCTCCAGCGCCGTACTCAGGACCCGCAACCGGAGAAACGCGTACCCCGGGTCGCCCTCGCGGCCGGTCGACTGGGCCGGGATCGCGGGCGCCGACGCCGCCCGGCCCCGGGGCAGCGCACGCTGGGTGAGGGAGTGCGCGGTCACCACGCGCCGGTTGCGGCCGAGGCTCGGCGGCAGCACCAGGTAGGCGAGCCGGACCAGACGCGGGTAGTGCTCGACGAGCGCGGCCTCGGCCCGCTCGACATCGACGACCGCATCGGCCGAGGCGGGTGCGGGGCGCGGGGCGACATCCTGTGACTGCACGTTCAGCAGAACGAGCGAATGGTCAGTAGGTCACAGTCCACATGGCTCGGCGAAAGCGCCCCAAAGGGGCGCGGGGCTGTATCGACGTGCGGCTACCGCCGCGTGGACGCGACCGCCACGACGCGCCCGCAGACGCCGGAACACCCGGTCCCGGCAGTTCCTACGGCGTACTCACCAGCGCCCGCGCGTAATTCGCCATGGAGCGCTGATACCGCGGCAAATGCGGCGCGAGCGCCCCCAGCACCAGCGACAACCCCTCCCGATCACGCCCGAGGCTCGAAAGACACAGCGCCAGCGTCGCCCGTACCGCGTCATCCAGCTCGTCGGACGGCGCGTCAAGTTCGGGCGTCAGCAGCTTGACGCCCTCCTCCGCCTGTCCCACGTTCCGGAGCGAGCTGGACAGCTGGATCTTGGCCCGCCGCCCCTTGTAGCCGCTCACGTCGCCGAGCCCGCGCGCCAGCGCCTCCCGGTACAGCGGCACCGCCTTGTCCGAGTGGCCGGTCGAGTCCCAGGCGCAGGCCTGCTCGAAAGGGCCCAGCGGGCTGTCGTCCGGCAGTTCGGCGACGAGTGCGTCGATGACGGCACGGAAGTCGGACGCGTCCTGCTCCGCGTAGGTGTCGAACGTCGACCACGCGGCGGTCACACGATCTTCCCAGTCCTGGTTCATCGCGTCACTCTCGCACGGGAGGGCGAACAACGGCAGCGGTATTTTGAGCGCTCCGCGCGCGGGAGCCGTATCCACCGGGAGGCCCCTCAGGGAGGAAGACATGAAGGTGACCCGACCGATGCTCGTGGCGGCTGGTGTCGCGGCGGTGTTCGCGCTGGCAGGCTGCGGATCCGGCGGCGACGAGCAGGCGGCGGTGCCCGAGACCGCCACCGGCAGTCTGGAGCACCTGGCCGCCGAGGCGAAGTGCGACCCGAACATGCAGACCGACGCCGACGAGATCCGCCAGGCCATCTGCGAGAGCGGCAAGGAGAAGTACATCCTCGCAACCTTCGCCACCGACCGCGGCCAGGCCGAGTGGCTGAGCGGTGCGAAGGACTACGGCGGCTATTACCTCGTCGGCCGCAAATGGGTCGCCGTCGGCCAGGAGAAGACGGTCACCACGCTGCAGAGCAAGCTGGGCGGAACCATGGAGGAAGGCTCCGCGCACATGAATCCCGGAGGCAGTCACAACAGCGGCAGCCACCACGGCTGACCGCGGATATCCGGGCCGCGGATATCCGGGACGGACGAAAGCCGGCGGTGGGAGGAGATCCCACCGCCGGCTTCCGTTACCGGTTCAGACTGCTACTGGCAGTCCTGCCCGCTGTTGATGCACTGGACCATCTCGTTCATCGTGTTCTCGTCGAAGAAGTTGATGAAGTCGTTGTGGTCGGTGATCGCCTTGTGCAGCTGGTCCGGGAAGGAGTCCACCGCGAAGGCGTTCTGGACCTGTCCGTTCTGGATCTGCGGGGCCTGAACGTCGTAGACCAGACGGACCTGGAGCTGGGGGATCGCCTGGAAGCCGTTGGCGCAGGTCCCGTCGCCCTGGACGAACGCCACGTGCGTGCGGTGGTTGGCGCTGTCGATGTTCTGACCGTCCCAGCAGCTCTGGAAGTTCGACGTCCGCACCACGGAGCTGCCCTCGGGGCAGATCGGGAGCTTGTCGTGCAGCTGGACCTGGTCCTCGAAGCCGGTGCAGCTCCAGTTCGCGTTGGCGTTGTTGTTGCCGTTCACGAAGGACTTGGCGTCACCGGTGATGATGCGCAGGGCCTGCGGCATCGCGACGACATCGCTCGTCTTGTTGCCGACGAACTTCAGCTGTGCCTCGCTGGGCTGGACGATCGTGCCGACGTTGCCGTCCTGACCGCCACCCGGGGCGTTCGCGTCGATGTCGTTCTGACCGTCCTGCACCCGCAGCACCGGCCAGAAGTACGACGACCTGTCACCCTGGTTCTGGCAGGTGGTGTCGCCGTTCGCCAGGTCCTGGTCGCTCGCGAAAGCGTTGTTGGCCTGGTTGCCGACGTAGTCGTGCTGGTGCTGCGCACCGTTGCTGACACCGGGAGCGACGATCACGTTGTCCGAGTTGCGGTTCTCGTTCTCGTTGGTGCCGCAGTTCGTGGTGAAGCTGCCGGTCGAACCGCTGTCCCCGTTCGCGGGGAGGCCGTTCGCGCCGACGCCCAGCTGTGCGTTGCCCTGGACCTGCGTGATGTCCACGAAGTCGTCCGCGTTCGGACCGTTGCCGCCCTGACCGCCGTTGCCGCCCTGGTCCTGTCCGCCGCCGTCCTGGCCGCCCTGGTCCTGACCGTCGTTGTTCTGGCCGTCGTTGTTCTGGTCCTGACCGTCCTGGTTCTGGTCCCCGCCCTGCTGGCCGTCGTTGGTCTCCGGCTGCTCGGCCGGGACGCCCTGGCACTGGGCGAGCTGGTCCAGGTTCTGCGGTCGCTGGCCGCCTGCCCGGTTGATGTTGATGCCGATCCGGTCGAGCGTGGCCACGCGCTTGGACTTCAGCGGGCCGAGGATGGCGTTGTTGACGTAGTTCGCGTCCCCCGCCTGGGCCTGCCGCGTCTCGGCGAGACGCTTGTAGGCATCCGTGACCTGCCTGTCCAGCAGCGCCAGCTCCTTGGCGACGCCCTTGCGCGCGCTCTTCGGCACCTTCGTCAGCTTCTGGCCGACATCAGGGCAGTTGATCGTCGCGACCTGGGCGTTCGTGGACTTCGTCTGGTTGTAACCAGAGTTGTCCTCGTGTGCCGAAGCATAGAAGTTGGCCCATACAAGCCCGCCCCCACCGAGCGCTAGGGCTGCCGATGCGGCTATGGCCTTGGTGGCCAGCGGCGTCCGGCGTTTTCTTGTGTTGCGTCCCATGGAACTCCTCTGACTTCCTTTTTCGGGGCATCGAGGGCGCCCGACAGGAGTGAAGCGGCTCCCATTCATACGGAGCGCGTCCCAGGGGTGTTCAGCCGTCCCGGAAATTGTTGAGAGATTCGTGAGAACGCTGTGTGCTCAACAGCCCCGGAAACACCGGGAGTTGTTGATCCCGCACGACGGGTGAATGGCCGGGTCCGTTTTCACCGGCCGTGGTCGAGATACGCGAGAACCGCCAGCACGCGACGGTTGTCGTCGTCCGACACCTCCAGGCCCAGTTTGGCGAAGATATTGGCGGTATGCTTGGCGATCGCCCGTTCCGTGACGACCAGCCGCTCGGCGATCGCCGCGTTCGTCCGCCCCTGCGCCATCAGCTCCAGGACCTCCGTCTCGCGGGGCGTCAGCCGTGCCAGCGGCTGGTCGCCGGCGGCGCGCCGGGTCAGCAGCTGCTGGATCACCTGCGGGTCCATCGCCGTACCGCCCGCCGCGACCCGCCGAACGGCGTCCACGAACTGGTCCGCGTCGAAGACCCGGTCCTTCAGCAGATACCCCACCCCGCCACTGCCGTCGGCGAGCAACTCCCGCGCGTACAGCTGCTCCACGTGCTGCGACAGCACCAGCACCGGCAGCCCGGGCTTCCTCCGGCGGGCCTCCAGCGCGCACTGCAGTCCCTCGTCGGTGTGCGTCGGCGGCAGGCGTACGTCGACGACGGCGACGTCAGGCTCCAGCTCGGCCAGCGCGCGGGCCAGCTCGGGGCCGGTCTCCACGGCCGCCGCGATCTCGAAGTCGTAGGCCTCCAGAAGCCGGACGAGTCCGTCACGCAGCAGGAACAGGTCTTCGGCTAGGACAACGCGCAAGGAATCTCCATGGTGACCATGGTGGGGCCGCCCACGGGACTGCTGACGGCCAGGACGCCGTCGAATGTACCCAGTCGCCGCTCGACTCCGGCGAGGCCCGACCCCGCCCCGATCACCGCACCGCCCGTGCCGTTGTCGGTGACGGTGACGCGCAGCATGCCGGTGGCGCCCTCGTGCACGTGATGCAGGTCGATCCAGATCCGGTCGGCGCCCGCGTGCTTGACGGCGTTGGTGAGCACCTCGCTGACCGCGAAATACGCCGCCGACTCCACGGGCGCCTCCGCACGCCCGGGCAGCTCCACGTTCACCTCGGTCGCGATCGGCAGCCGCAGCGCCAACGCCCTTACGGCGTCGCCCAGTCCCCGCTCGGCGAGCACGGGCGGGTGGATGCCGCGCACCAGGTCGCGCAGTTCGGCGAGCGCGTCGACGGAGGACCGGCGGGCCTGCGCGACGAGCTGCTTCGCCTTCTCCGGATCCTTGTCGAGCAGCATCTCGATGGTCCCGAGGTCCATGCCCATCGCCACCAGCCGCGCCTGCGCCCCGTCGTGCAGGTCCCGCTCGATACGGCGCAGTTCGGCGGCGGAGGTGTCCACGGCGTCCCGCCGCGTCTCGGTCAACACCCGTACGCGCTCGGCGAGTTGGCCCTGGCTGGAGGCGAGGACTGCCTGGGTGAGCCGGAAGTGGACCTGGAGCAGGCGTGCGGTGAGGAAGTGGGCGAAGAAGAGGAGGACGAGGCCCAGGGCACCGGCGGCGAGCGCGGACGCCTGCCCGGTGATCGGCACGAAGCCGTACCAGTACGTGCCGCCGCCCGCGTCCGTGAAGACCCGCCACAGCCCGGCGGCTATCACGAACCCCTCCAGCGGATAGAACAGCAGCACGGCCGGCAGCAGCGCGGTCACGAATCCGGCCGTCATATCCACCGGCAGCCAGCGCAGGTCCCGCCAGGTCGCCGGGTCGCGCAGCATCCAGAAGGTGCGCGTCCACGGGTTGGCGACCCAGGGCGACGGCAACGGCCGGTACGCCGGCGGAATCCGCACCCCGCCCCACTCGGCGGCGAGCACCCGCCGCCAGTCGGCGTACGCCCGCACCCCAGTCAGCACCCAGGGCGTCGTGACAAGGCCGACGCCGACGGGGATCAGCGCGATGGACACGAGGGAGAGGACGAAGCAGAGCACGGACCCCGGCAGCGAGATCAGGGCCAGCCCCAGCCCGCGCAGCGCCGCGACCCCCATGCCCCGCGCTCTCGAACTCCGGCCGCTTTTCGTGTCATTGGTCATGGCGTCAGTCTTGCCGAGGGCGCGGGGGCGGGTCACTGGGGCGGGGCCCCCGATCAGGAGGTGGTGTCAGGTACACCCCCCAGGCCCGCGAGGACCTTCGCCTCCACCTCCGGGTCCAGGCCCTTCGCGCTCCGGTCCGGCCGCATGGGCGCCGTACGGCCGATGTCCTGGAGCCACCGCCAGGTGTCGGCGACGGTCTCCTCGACGGGGCGGCAGCGCAGTCCGGTCGCCAGGGCCCGGGACACGTCCGCGCTGTGCAGGGCGTCGTGCATGTCGCTGCCCGGCGGCACCCACACCGGCAGCTGCGTCCACGGTTCGATCCCCGCGTCGAGGATCACCTCGGGCTCGGTCCACCGGAGTTCGGCCGTACCGCCGACCGTGGCGACACAGGCGTCGAGCAAGGTGCCCATGGTGGCGTGACCCTGCGGGCTCATCAGGTTGTACGGCCCGCTCAACTCCCGCTCCACCGCCCCCAGCGTCCACTCCGCGAGATCACGGCCGTCGGCGTACTGGAGCGGAAGGTCCCGTGGCCCCGGGGCCAGCACCGGCCCGCCACGGGCGATCCGCGTCAGCCACCACGGCAGCCTGCCGACGTTCTCGTACGGGCCGAGGAGCAGCCCGGCCCGCACGAGAACGGAGTTCTCCGCCCCGAACTCCTCGACGGCGGCCAGCTCGCCACCCCGCTTGTCCCGCAGGTAATCGGTGTGGTCCGCACCGGCCTCGGCGCCCTCGACCAGCGGCGCGTCCTCGCCGTACCCCGTGGGCGGTGCCCACGCGTACACCGAGCAGCTCGACACATACGCATAGCGCCCGGCGCGGCCCCGCAGCAGCCGCGCCGTGTCCCGCACCGCGCGGGGCGCCGCCGACCAGGTGTCGACGACGGCGTCCCACTCGCCCTCCGCGAGGGCGGCGAGTCCGTCGGGCGCGGTGCGGTCACCGAGCAGTGACCGAACACCCTTCGGGGCCTCGTGCCGCCCCCGGTGGAAGACGGTCACGTCCCAGCCGCGCCCGAGGGCCGCCTCCACGACGGCCCGCCCCGCGAACTCCGTACCACCCAGCATCAGAAGCCTCATACCGCCGACTCTGCCCCGTGCCGGGTCGGGACGGAACAGGACTCTGCCGTCAGCAGAAGACCGTCAACACAACGGGGGAGGAGCGGCGCACCCCTGGACGGCGGGTCAGCGCCCGACCGGCGGGGTGTACTTGTACCCCACCCGCCGCACGGTCCGGATGGTGTCCCGGTGCTCGGCGCCCAGCTTGCGGCGCAGCCGGGCGATGTGGACGTCGACGGTACGGCCGTCCCCCACATGCCCGTAGCCCCACACCGTGGTGACCAGCTGGTCGCGGGTGTGCACCCGATGCGGGTGGGCCACCAGATGGGCGAGCAGCTCGAACTCCAGGTAGGTGAGGTCGAGTTCACGCCCGTCGACGGCGGCGGTGCGCCGCACGCTGTCGACGCTGACGAGCGGATCGCCGGCGACGGGCGCCGCGACCGGAGGCTGCTGGTCGGCCGGGACGAGCACCAGGTAGCCGATCATCGGCGGCTGCCCCGGCAGCGTGGGCAGGGAGTGCGGGGGAGCGGGCAGCCAGGTGGCACCCGGCGGCAGGAGGTCCGCGACGTCGATCACCTCGTCCCGGTCCACGGCGCGCAGATGATGCCGTGCACCGGCCGGGGCGTTGAGCGTGGGGGCGGTGGAGAGAGAACGAGTGGTCGCCATGAGAGGTCAGCTCTTTTCGCGCGAGAGGTCCGTTGGGAGACGTACGTCGTTGCGCGCTGGCCGAAGGCCGGGAGGTTACGGCTTTACAGGGCCCGCGCGTTCACGCGCGGCAACACACCCGGTCGAAGTCGTGGTGCTGACGGGAAGGCCAGAAGGGCTCGAGGTCATGGCGACCTGTCGCGGAGTACTTCTGGAAGCTGGCCATGTCCCCATTGAAGCAGACACCGCCCACGGAGAGGAGCCTCCTCTCACTGCTCGGACGCTTCTTCGACCCGAAGCCGATGTCGCGTGCCTCACCCCTCCAGGCGTTTCCGCCAGTCCAACGGCACGACAGTGATCGACTTCCCCGGCGACCCGTCCCACTCCGTGGACAGCCCCACCCCACTCAGCGCGGCGACGACCTCCCGCCCCACCCCGGCGGTCGTCTCCTCGACCCCGTCGAACCCGCCGTAGTACAGGGCGAGCCCATGGCCATCCGCGGCATGCTCCGTCACCTGCTGATGAAAGAAGACGAACCCACGCGCGTCCTCCCCCTCCCCGCCGATCTCCGCCATCCCACATCCCCGGCAGCAAGCGAAGTTCTCCCGGGCGGTGATGCCACTCGCGCCCAGCGCCCGAAAGGCCTCGCTGAGCCGCTCCGGATCGGTGACGCCCTCCCACGCCTCCTGCTCGGCGAGCCGCTCCATCCACAGCCGGTCCACCAACTGCCGCGCCTGCGCCGTGGACACCGGCCGCTCGTCCCCCTCGGCCAACCACTCCTCGGCGATCTCGACGAGCACTCTCCGACTGTCGTACCCACAACGCAACCGGGCCCGGACGCGCTCCTCGACCTTCTCCCGCACGTCGTCCGGCAACTCGGGCACAGCGTCCCGAGGCCCCAGGTCGACCGCCTCCCACACCACGCCCGAGTCCCAGCCGACGTCCTGCCGCGCCCAGCCGACCACCAGATCGGCCACCTGCCCGCCATCGCCGAGATCCGTGCCGTAGAACCCTTCCTCCCCGACCCGGTGCTCCAGCCGGAAGCTCCCACCGTCCTCGTGCCACACCTGCGCGAACACATCAGGGAGGTCCGGTATCCGCTGGACGATCAGAAAGCGGTCGCCGGCACCCCCGATCCGCTCCACCAGCTCCCGCAGCCGCTCCGCGGAAATTCGCGCATGCGTCTGCCAGTTCTCCGTCTCGACCTTGATAGCGAGGCCCCCGTCGATCACCATGCCCCCACCCTGGCACGCCCCACTGACAACGCGAGGGGGCGCCCACCGTCCCGGTGAGCGCCCCTCAAGAACCGCGGCGAGGATCAGACCTGTCCGGCCTTCTCCAGCGCGGAGCAGCAGGTGTCGACGAGCAGACGGGTCACCACGTACGGGTCGACGTTCGCGTTCGGACGGCGGTCCTCGATGTAGCCCTTGCCGTCCTGCTCGACCTGCCACGGGATACGGACCGAGGCACCACGGTTGGAGACACCGTAGGAGTACTCGTTCCACGGGGCGGTCTCGTGCAGACCGGTCAGGCGGTCGTCGATGCCGGCGCCGTAGTTCTTGACGTGGTCGAGCGGCTTGGAGCCCTCACCGAGCGACTCGCAGGCGGTGATGATCGCGTCGTAGCCCTCGCGCATCGCCTTCGTGGAGAAGTTCGTGTGCGCACCGGCACCGTTCCAGTCGCCCTTCACCGGCTTCGGGTCCAGCGTCGCGGCGACACCGAAGTCCTCGGCGGTGCGGTAGAGCAGCCAGCGGGCGACCCACAGGTGGTCGGAGACCTCCAGCGGCGAGACCGGGCCGACCTGGAACTCCCACTGACCGGGCATGACCTCGGCGTTGATGCCGGAGATCGCGAGACCGGCCTCCAGGCAGTTCTCCAGGTGCGCCTCGACGACCTCACGGCCGAAGATCTCGTCGGCGCCGACACCGCAGTAGTAGCCACCCTGCGGCGCCGGGAAGCCGCCCTTGGGGAAGCCGAGCGGGTAGCCGTCCTGGAAGAACGTGTACTCCTGCTCGATACCGAAGATCGGCTCCTGGCCGGCGAACTTCTCCGCCACCTCGGCCAGCGCGGCACGGGTGTTGGACTCGTGCGGCGTCATGTCGATGTTGAGGACCTCGCACAGGACGAGGATGTCGTCGCCACCACGGATCGGGTCCGGGCAGGTGAAGACCGGCTTGAGGACACGGTCCGAGGAGTGGCCCTCGGCCTGGTTCGTGGAGGACCCGTCGAAGCCCCAGATCGGCAGCGCGTCCAGACCGACGGGCTCGCCCGTGATGATCTTCGTCTTGGAACGGAGCTTGGCGGTCGGCTGGGTGCCGTCGATCCAGATGTACTCAGCCTTGAAGGTCACGGGCCACTTCCTTCGGGGTGTGTCTGCACTTGCGGGTGCTGCGGCGCTGCGGCACTGAGGCGCCGCTCTTGTTGCCCGCGAGCCTGTCAACAGGCGATTTCCCGGTCATTGCTCGAATGTGAACCCCGTGTTACCTGAGGGGGCTGTGGCGCGTTTCACGCCGGAGTCACGACAGCACGGCCCGCCGCGGGCACCCGGCACCAAACCCGTACCCCACACACGTACAGGGCCCTGCCGCCCGTGGCCGCGAGCAGCAGGACCCCTGACACGTACGAGGTGATTACCGGAGCCTCACCCCACCTTCTCGATCACCGCTCGCCGAATCAGGAACTTCCCGGCTTCCCGCACCTGCTCGAAGGCCGCGTTGTTGAGCAGCACACAGCTGCCGGAAACAGAGGTGACCTCCACCGTCGTGGACTTGTTGTTGTCCAGGTTGGTGACCTTCAGCTTCGTACCGGCCGGGAACTGGTTGCTGGACGCGGCCGGAGCCCCTCCCTCACCGGAGAGCGTGACGGTCGAGCCGTTGCAGACCTGCTGACCCGAGCCCGCGGCCCCGCCGCCGGCGTCCCCCGCGTTCCCGCCGTCCCCGGCGTTCCCCGCATCGCCGTTGCCGGCGGCGGCGTCCCCCGCACCCCCGGCTTCCTCGGCACCCCCCGCGGGAGCGCTCGGCGCCGGCTGTGTGGCTTGGGAGTCCTGAGCCGACTCCCCGGCGACACACCCGGACGCTTCCTGCTGGACCTTGATCTGCGCGATGACGGCCTCGCGGTTGGCGATCCGCGCTTCGGACTGCGCGTCGGGCTCGGCCCGTTGCCCCTCGATGAACCGCTGGTTGTTGCCGAGCGCGGTGGCGAGCCCCTGGCAGACACTCGACTCCGCGGCGGACTTGACCGTCGGCGACTGCGAGGCGTTCGAGGTGCTCGCCATGACGAAGGCACCGCCTCCCGCCACCGTCGCCGCACTCACCAACAGCGCGATCTTCTTCTTCGTACTGACAGTTCTCCTACGCGACATGCGCGCCTCCTGGGAGGTCGGGGAGCGTACGCCGCTATGTACGAGATACCGAACGAAGTTACTCAGCGGTTTCAGGAGTCACACAAGTAACCTACGTCACACCCCGCCTGAGAGAGCCTCAGCCCTCCCTCGGTCCTCCCTCAGTCCTCCCTCATCCCTCCCGGGACAATGCATCCCGCACGGCGTCCTCGCTGCGCCCCACCACGGCCGTACCGTCCTCCGCCGTGATGATCGGCCGCTGGATCAGCTTCGGATGCTCGGCCAGGGCCTTCACCCACCGCCCCCGCGAACTCTCGTCCCGAGCCCACTCCTTGACCCCGAGCTCCTTGGCGACGGCCTCCTGGGTCCGGGTGATGTCCCACGGCTCCAGCCCCAGCCGATCGAGCACCTCCCGGATCTCGTCCTCGCTCGGCACGTCCTCCAGATACCGACGGACGGTGTACTCGGCCCCTTCGGCGTCGAGCAACGTGAGGGCGCTACGGCACTTGGAACAGGCCGGATTGATCCAGATCTCCATGTCGCTCACGGTATCCCGACCCGTCCGCAACGATCCCGACTCGGCGCGCACCCTGTCCGCCACGAGCTCCGTGTTCGATTTCTTCGGCGCCTCTGGCGCCCCTCGCGACCCCGCCGTGACACAGTGACAATTTCGTTGCTGACCAGGGCATTTCAGCGAACCCTGGCACCCCCCGATTGTCAGTGCCGGGCAGTAAACTGTAACCAGTGTTCGAGAGCGTCGCCGGGCAACCCGACCGGCGCTCTACCGCGACAGGAGGATGCCTGTGCCCGCTGCCGCACTGAAGCAGAAGCCGACCCGCAAGCCGCTGCCCACCCAGTCCACCGCGCAGCGCCCGGTGCTGCTGGACCTGCCGTACGCGCCCGTGGAGAAGCGGCCGCTGCCGCCGGGCCGGCCGCGCGAGTGGTACATCACCCACAACCGCCGCCTCAAAGCCCTGCGCCTCGCCATAGCCCTCCTCGACACGGGCGTCTACATGCCCAACCAGGCCCGCAACGAGACGATCCGGAGCACCGCCGAGACCATCGGCGTACACCCGCCGTCGGACACGACGTGCCACATGGTGCGGGCGCTCATGAAGTACTCGCGTTAAGCCGCGCCGCCGGGTGCCCCCAAGGTCCAGGGCACCCGGCAGACGCGACACCCCGCACCACTCGTACGCCCCCACACCCCCCACGCGCCACAACACCCGCCCCACCCCTACGCCGACAACTCCCGCTCCAACGGCGTCCGAAACCGAGGCGTCACCCGAGCCGCCCCCACCCACCCCCGGACCCGCTCCGCCTCCACCGCGACCGTCGCCTCCACGGCCCGCCGCTCCCCGCTCCCCAGCTCCTCCAGCAACCGCCAGACGATCTCCCCGTCCCCCCGCTGGGCCCACCCGCCCACCACCCGCCCGTTCCACCACACCGTCGGCCCCACATTGCCGCTGCGGTCGAACAGCGATGGCCACAGCTCCGGCGCCAGATACCACTCCCGCCGCTGCCACCCCATGGCCGTGGGGTCCAGCGCGGGCAGCAGCGCCGCCCACGGCTCCGCGGGCTCCGCCACCGGACCGACGTCACCGTCGACGACGTACCCCGTCCCCTGGTCGAGGGACACGGCCTGCGCTCCCGTCGCCGCCAGCGCCCGGCGCACCTCGGTGACCCGCCATCCGGTCCACCACTTGAGGTCGGCCTCCGTCGCCGGCCCGCACACCGCGAGCCAGTTCCGCAGCAGCTCCGCCTGTGCCCCGGCCACGTCCAGCTCGGGATGCTCGGGCGCCACCGCCCACCGGAACTGCGAGGACGTCCAGGAGCCCAGCGGCCGCCCCCGCACCACCTTCCCCTCGATGCCCATCACCCGCAGCAGCCGCGTCGAGACGGTGTGCACCCCCTCGTAGCTCTTGCCGGCCCCGTACACGAACTGCTCCCGCAACCGTGGCTCGTCCTCGGCGAGTTCGGCCGCGGTCGCCTGCCCGCGCCGCGCCAGCGCGGCCAGCGCCGACGCCTCGACCTCCGCCAGCCAGGCGGCGTCCGGCGCCCCGGCGGCCGCCATGTGCTTGACCAGCGTGGCCCGCTCCCGGGCGGCGACCGCGAGGCCGGTCGAGGCGTTTACGACGGCCGTCAGTCGGGTGGGGAACACGAACACGGTGTGCCGCATGCCGTGCATCCGGACCAGCGCCCGCTCCTCGTACAACGCCCGTTCCGTCTCCGCGACGGTCGTCGCGGGCTCGGCCAGCCGTGCCCCCACGGCCAGGTACACGGTCGCCGGATCGGTGCCGTGCAGCGCGACGAGCGACTCGGCGACCTCCTCCGGGCCCCCGGCCCGCGCCGCCCCGGCCAGCCGATGCCGCGACCCCAGCCGAGCGCGCCGCTCCGCCACCCCGATGTACCGCAGCCCCTCACCCATCCCGGCCTCCACCCGTCACGCCGCCACACCACCCGTACCCGCATCCTCCCGGACCCCACTGACAACGGCCCCCGCACGCCGGACGCCCTCACGCCCCGAAGTCGCGCCCGCCCCACCACCCCGTCACCCGATTGCCGTACCCGGCATGCGTCCACCCCCCGCCCCGCCTTCACTGCGAATCAGAGGGTGGCGGACCTCGCCCCGAGCGGGCATGGCAGCGGGAGGTGCGATGGGCAGGCACGGCATACGACGGCCGGTGCGCGGGGCGGCCGTACCCACACCGATGCACGGGACGGCCGTACCCCCACCGGCGCATGGGCCGGCCGTGGCCCCACCCCCGCACGGGACGGCCGTACACAGAACCGTCTCCCCATGACGACCCCCACCACCCCGGCCGACCGGGCCCTGCGCGGCAAGGCAGCCCGCAAGCAGGTCCCCCGCTCCGCGCACGCCGGCTGGATCCCCTCCGTGGACCGCCCCGGCCCCGTCGCCGTACTGGAACGCCAGGGCCGTGACCGGCTGCCGGAGCTGCTGCCGATCAGGTACGGCAGGATGGCGGCGTCCCCCTTCGCGTTCCTGCGCGGCGCCGCCGCCGTGATGGCCGCCGACCTCGCCGCCGCCCCGCACACCGGCCTCACCGTGCAGCTGTGCGGCGACGCCCATCTGCTCAACTTCGGCCTGTACGCCTCCCCGGAGCGCTCCCTGCTCTTCGACCTGAACGACTTCGACGAGACGTTCTGCGGTCCATTCGAGTGGGACGTCAAACGGCTCGCCACCTCGGTCGCCGTGGCCGCCCGCGAGATCGGGCACCCGGAGGCCAAGGCCCGCCATGCCGCCCTGACGGCCGTTGTCGCGTACCGCACCACCATGCGGCGGCTGGCCCGGCGCGGCGAACTCGACGTCTGGTACACGAGCATCGACGCCGAGCAGCTCCTGCCCCTGGTCCGCTCGGCCCGCGACCGCCGCCGGGCCGAGACCAGCCTCGGGCGCGCCCGCCGCCGCACCAGCCTGCGGGCCTTCGACCGGCTGACCGAGGTGGTCGACGGGCGCCGGCGCATCATCCACGACCCGCCGCTCCTCGAACCCGCGGGCACGTCCGACATGGCCTCCCTGCGCAAGATCTTCAGCGACTACCGCTCGACCCTCTCCGAGGAGCGCCGCCTGCTCCTCGACCGCTACCGCTTCGTCGACGCCGCCCGCAAGGTCGTCGGCATCGGCAGCGTCGGCCTGCGCTGCTTCCTCGTGCTGCTCGCCGGGCGCGACACCGACGACCCGCTCTTCCTCCAGATCAAGGAGGCCCGGCCGTCCGTACTGGAGGAGTACCTGCCGAGTGGGCCCTACGTCCACCCCGGCCATCGCGTCGTCGCAGGTCAGCGGCTGTTGCAGGCGGCCAGTGACATCTTCCTCGGCTGGATGTCCGGGCCGCAGGGCCGCGCCTTCTACTGGCGTCAGCTGCGCGACATGAAGGGCTCCGCGGACGTCGCCGCGATGAGCCCGGACGGCCTTCTCGCCTACGCCCGCCTGTGCGGCACCGCCCTCGCCCGGGCCCACGCCCGCTCCGGCGACCGGATCGCCATCGCCGGCTACCTCGGCAGCGCCGACACCTTCGACCGCGCGGTCACCGAGTTCGCCCTGGCCTACGCCGACCAGACCGTCGCCGACCACACGACCCTGGGCGCGGCCGTCGGGGCCGGGGTGGTCAGGGCCGCGCCGGGGATCTGACGGGGTTCGGCTCGCCGTCCAGCACCGATGTCACGAACTCCCGCCGGTCCTCGGCATGTTCCTGGAACCACAGCCCCAGCATGTGCGCCGCGTCCGGCACGTCGAACCGCGTGAACCGCGAGCGAGCGGCCAGCGCCTCCTGCACCGCCTCCGTCACGGCCGGCGGGATGACCGCGTCCGTCCCCGGCACCGCGAGCACCGCCCGCCCCTCGTACGCCCGCAGCACTTCGAGCGCGGGCGCCCCGCGCCAGCCGTCATGTCTGCGGATGATCTCGCTGAACCGGCCGTCCCCCTCGCCGAACGGCACGTCCCACGCCTCCCGCGCGTACACGGCGGGGGCGCACAGTCCGACCGCCGCCACGCGCTCGCCGTAGTGCGCGACGACGTCCGCCACCGTCTGCCCGCTCATGCTGAACCCGACCACGATCAGCGGGCCGTCCGCCGGCACGCGCGCGTCGATGACGGCGACCGCCTGGTCGAAGCGGCGCCGCAGGCTCAACTCCCGCAGCGCACCGGTGCTTTCGCCGTGCCCCGAGAAGTCGAAGGCAAGCCCACGACAGCCGCGGGACACGAACTCGGCGAGCAGCGGGAGCAGTCGCTCCTTGCTGCCGTTGCCCGCGCCGTGCAGCAGCACGACGGTGGCCGTGCCCGGGGCGCCGGCGTCACCGCCGTACACACCGCTGAGCAGTTCGCCGTCGTGGGCGTGTGTGAAGGGGGAGAGCTCGGTCATGTGCCCCATTCATTCACGGCACTTGGGCCACGGGAAAAGGAGGTGCACGCCCGGTGACCGGATCCCTACGCTGGACACGCGTAACGGAGCAGCTCACGCCGCTTCGCGCAGGGCAGGCGCCACCCTGCGGGCTCGGGGCTACTCTCTACGCACCGACGGACGGCCGCCCTTCCCCAGCGCCCCGTCGGACATCGGTCACCGCTCAAGATCCAGAATCGAACCACGCTCACGGAGGCCCGTGATGGGCACCATCGTCATGTCCGGGACCGTCGTCCTGGTGATCTTAGGATTCGACAACCACCTCTACTGGCTGGCCGCCGTCGCGGTCCTCTTCCTCTACCTGCAGTACGGCCGGAGCTCCTCCGTGCCGAGCGGCGGGGCCGGGGGAGGGGCCTCGGCGGGAGGTTCCGCGCCCGCGGACTACCGCTCCTACCGCGACCGCCGCGACATGCAGGCCAAGTGGGAGCGGCGCTACCGGCGCGAGCGTCCCTTCGAGGCCCGTCGCCAGGAGCGCGACAAGAGCAAGTGAGACCAGCTCGGCCGGTAGTTCGCCGGTGGTCCGCCCGTGGTCCATCGGCAGCCCGAGGTGCCCCCGGTCACAGGCCGGGGGCACCCCAGACCGGGAACCAGCGGCTCAGGTCCTGCTCGATCCGCAGGTCGTCCGCGAGGACCGCCTTCACCCGCAGCTCCAGCGGGTTGTCCCGCCGTTCGGCGGTGCCGGGCAGCGGCGCGAACGGGTAGAAGGTGCCCCGCTTGTAGAGGTAGACGAGGGCGAGCCGCCTGCCCTCGTCGTCCTCGAACCCCGTCAGCGAGCACAGCAGCTGCGGCCCGAAGCCGTTGACCTCCATCGCGCTGTTCACCGCGTGCAGGTCGTTGACCAGCTCCGGTAGCTGGTCGGGCTTGCGCGTGGAGACCAGCCACGAGTACCCGTAGTCGTCCTGCGTCAGCCGCACCGGCCGTCCCTCGCGCTCGGCGTCCGCGTCGAGCAGCGCCTGCACCTCGCGGTGCGTCTGCGCGAAGGCGGCGCCCTCGACCGTGGCGAAGCACACCGCCCCGCTGCCGGTCGGCCGGAACCCGGCCGCCGCCTCCAGGGTGACCGCGGCCGACGGCAGCCCGAAGAGCTGGTCGAGATCGGGCGCGACCGGCTTCGTACGGCCGAACAGGATGTCCAGCAGCCCCATGCTCACACCCCTCCGGGAGCCGCGGCCTCGCCCAGCTCGGTGGAGATCCGCCCCAGTTGGTCGAGCCGCTGCTCCAGGCTCGGGTGGGTGGAGAAGAGCCGCGCGACGCCGGGTTCCCGGCCGAGGGCCGGCGTGAAGTAGAAGGCGTTGAAGGCCTGAGCCGTCCGCAGATCCTTGCTGGGGATCCGGGCGATGTCGCCGGAGACCTTGGTGAGCGCGGAGGCCAGCGCCGAGGGCCGCCCGGTGAGCAGCGCCGCGGCCCGGTCGGCGGCCAGCTCCCGGTACCTGGACAGGGCCCGGATCAACAGGAAGCTGATCGCGTACACGGCCGCCGACACGCCCAGTACGGCAGCGAAGATCACGGCGGTGTTCTGGTCCCGGCGCCCGCCGCCGAACAGCTGGGAGTAGAAGGCGAACCGTACGATCAGCCCCGCGATCACCCCGAGGAACGAGGCGACGGTGATCACGGCGACGTCCTTGTGCGCCACATGCGACAGCTCGTGCGCGAGCACACCCTCCAGCTCGTCCGGCTCCAGCCGACGCAGCAGCCCCGTGGTCACACAGACCACTGCATGATCGGGATTGCGCCCGGTCGCGAACGCGTTCGGCATGTCCATCTCCGACACGGCGACCACGGGCTTCGGCATGTCGGCGATGGCGCACAGCCGGTCGACGACCCCGTGCAGCTCGGGATACTCCTCCCGCTCCACGACCCGCCCCCGCATCGCGAACAGCGCGACCCGGTCGGAGAACCAGTACTGCGCCCCCAGCAGCCCCGCCGCCACGACCACGACGAGCACCCAGGACTTCAGCAGCACGATCAACGCGGCCACGAACGCCACGTACAACAATCCGAGCAGAAACAGAGTGATCCCCATCCGGGCGGTCAACCGCCGATCACTCCGGAACCGGCTCTGCATCTCGCATCACCCCGCGCGCACTCAGGCACTCGTCCCACTGCCCAGTGTGCACCCGGTGACCCCCATGAACGGGTCGTGATCGGCCCTAGGACCAGCAAAGCCCCCCGGGGTCCCCGCCCCGCTAGTAGGCCCCGCGGAAGTTGGTGTACCCCAGCAGCACGATCACCCCGGCGACACATCCGAGCAC
This sequence comes from Streptomyces sp. V4I8, assembly GCF_041261225.1. Classification (GTDB taxonomy): domain Bacteria; phylum Actinomycetota; class Actinomycetes; order Streptomycetales; family Streptomycetaceae; genus Streptomyces. Next base: position 3,101,464 of record NZ_JBGCCN010000001.1, on the reverse strand, counting down.
GATGGCCGTGGACACCCAGCCCGACCGGCGCTGCCGCTGGGCCACATGATCGGGCTCGCCCCGGAACGGCACCGGACCGGGCGGGTTCTCCTTCCACCGCGCGGCGAGCATCCGGGCCCGCGCCGAGGGCTCCTTGTGCTCGGCGTTGTCCGCCCACCGCAGGTCGAACTCGCGCTCCTGGTCGTCCTGTTCGTGCTCCGGCATCCCGTCCACCCCCGTGTCGTCCCAGCGACAGAAGAATAGAACATACGCCCGCGCCCCACCGTTCGGTACGACGGTTCAGCCCGTTCGGTACGACGGTTCAGCCTTCGTCCTGGCCCCCTGCGGACCCGGAGCGATCCCCACGGCCCGGACCGGTGCCCCCGCTCAGTTCGTCGCGTACCTGCCGCCACGCGCGGATGATCTGTGGCAGCCGGGAGAGCACCTCGCTGACCTGGGTCAGCAGCAGCGTCAGGCAGCCGGACGCGGCGAGGATCACCAGGGCCACATCGTCCCACTTCACAGCGCTGCCCCCAGGGTTGTGACGGTACTTGCAGGCATCTCGATCCCCCGTGCCCCCGGCGGCACCTCAGGTCGCCCTCCTGGCGAACCCGGCCATGTGCGGCGTCCTCGGGTGCCGGGCCCGTAGGAAAATGCCGCCCGCCGACTCTCGGTGAGCCGGACGCGTCGAAGAACAGCACCCCGTGCGTGCTACTCGAGCAGCGCGTGACGGGAGATCCAGTCGAGAGCCTCCGCCCCGAGTTCGTCGGGCGCCTCGAGCAGAGTGGCCCGCACCGCCGTGAGGTCGGCCAGTGCCTCGGGCGCATCCGACCGGTCCAGCAGGGCGAGTCGCTCCATCGCCGTGCTCACGGTGCCGGACCAGCTCGGCATTCCGAAATGGTGGGGGGCGCGGGACGCGGCCGACAGAGCCCTGTGCAGCAGCGCCGCCCGCCAGCCCTGCTCCCGTATGACCTCGGTGGTGAACCAGACCCGGTCGTCGACCTGCTGGACGAACTCGGCCACGGGCTCGGACACGGGCTCGGACACCGCCCGCAGGGTGAAGGGCGAGCCGCCGGCCCACGGAAGATCCAGGTCCGAGGCGATGGCGACGAAGGCGAGTAGTTCCTCGGGTCCGTCGTCGCGCGCGGCCAGCAGAGCGGCACGGGCCCAGCGGTACAGATCGACGCTCTGCGCGAAGATCTCCCCGTCGCTCGGCCCGTCGTCGGCCGCGTGGATCCGGTCCATGGGGCCCTCGCGCCAGGCGTCGGCAACCAGACCGACCGCCGCCGCGCTCACCAGGACGTCCGTGTCGTCCGTGTCGATGCCCAAGTGCGCGAGGACGGCGGTGGCCCCTTCCTCGATGCCCGGAAGCGGCGTGCGCTTCTCCTGCGTCCCCGCGCCCTCCAGGAGAGCCATGAGGCGAGGGGACGGGGGTTCGGGCTCCGGCCGTTCCACCGTGACCCCGTGCCGCAGCAGATCGTCGAAGACCTCGTCCGGGCCGCAGTCGATGTGGGTGGAATCATGGCGTCCCGAGCAGCCCTCCGGGCATTCGAACTCCTCGCACATCTCGGGTTCCGGGGGCTGCGCCTCGTTGAGCAGGTGATAGGCGAGCCGATCGGCAACAGCCTCCCGCGCCGTGATCATCGCCAGGTCGAGCCGGAACCCCTCCTCCTTCAGCTCGGTGGCCTCCTCGGCCGCGGAGGCGGGCGGCTCGGGCGCGTCCGGGATCCAGGTGTACGCCGACTCCAGCGAGACCAGGAGCCAGGCGACCTGAAGCGGCTCGGTCCGGTCGCCGCCGGCCAGCTCTGCCACGGCCTCCGCGGCCTGCCGCACACGGTCGAGCCGGGCGAGATGCCGTTCCCGTGCCGGCCGCCAGGCCGCCTCTTGCTCAAGGGCCTGCTCGGCGTCCTGGGCCAGCGCGGCGTGGCGGGCCCGTCGCGCCTGGGTGACCAGCCGGCGCAGACAGGGATGGCAGCCGAAGAGCCCCGACTCGGGCGTCGGGCCGAGCGCCACCGGCAACCGATCCTCGAACGGCCGGTCGCACAGGCAGCAGTCCACGGCCCCCACCTGCCGGGACGTGGGGACGGAAGGCAGTGCGGACCGGATCAGGGCATAGGCGTACTCGGGGATGTGCATGGACGGGCAACTCCTCGTAGGGCACGCCGGTTCCTGCACGGCGCTGGCTCCATGCTCCGGTCGCTTCACGAGAGCTTGTCGTCGTCTGACGTCTGGGACAGGGAAGTTGACGCAATCTGACACGAGGCCACCTGTCTGCGACTTCTACACTCTTGGCACTATCTGACGGTCGTTTCGAACCGTCGTCCGCAAGGTCCGCAAGGCCGAGAGGAACCGCCGTTCCGTGACCGACACCGTCCTCCCTCCGAACGAAGGCCATCGGGAGCTGGTACGCGCCCTGGAAGAACTCCACCGGGCGGCGGGCAGCCCGGGCATGCGGAAGGTGAGCACCCTGATCGCCGAGGGCGATCATCCGGCTGTCGTCAGCCATGAGGGGGTCCGTACGACTCTCAAGGGACTGACCGTCCCACGCTGGGAGACCGTGCAGTCGATCGTGGCGGTGCTCGCCGCGGCCTGCGTCAACCCGCCCCGGGAGCCGACGACCGAGGTGGCACGCTTCCTGCCCCTGTGGCGCGCGGTGCGGGAGGGGGAGCCCGGCGGCATGAAGACGGCACGGGAACTGGCCCTGTCACAGGGCTGGGGCACGGACGACGGGCAGATGGACGCCGAGTCGCTGCTGGCCGTGATGATCAACCCGTTCAACGCCATCCAGATCGACTCCTCGCTCGCCGTACCGCACGAGCCGCAGATCTCGGAGGACGAGTGGGTGCAGGTCGGCGTCCGCCTCATTGAGGAGTACGGTGCCGAACTCGCCCTGCGGGCCCTTCTGCGCACCCTGAAGGGCGACTACCTCGGTGCCGACGAAGGCAGCCCCTTCGGCTACCGGTTCCCGGACCAGGAGGCGGTGGAGATGCACACCGCGTTCCGGTACGGCTGCGACCGCATCCTCCAGCGCCTGGCGGTGGAACCGAACCTCCTGCAGCGTTCGGTCAGCGCCATGCACGCCGACCGGACCATGGACCGCGAGGACCGCATCGAGATGCTGCGCGCGGAGTCGGACGCCTCCTTGATGCGGGAGGTCATGACCGCGACGCCGGAGACCTGGCACGAGTTGTCGGAGGACGCCCACCACCAGATCTTCGGCTATCTCATCAAGTCGATCGGCCCGGTGGGCAGGTTCGGACTGCCACCGGACCGCCGCTTCCGTATCGTCTGGCGCGTCCCTGAGCCGTCGGCCGACTAGGGCGGGTGCCGAGGCGGCTCCTCGGCGGACGTCCCGGCCCGCCTGTCTCTCATACGGCCCCGCACGGCGAAGGCCGCCGTCCCGGTGCGGGGCGGCGGCCTTCCATGCGGAATCCGCGGATCACACGTCGAAGTACAGCTCGAACTCGTGCGGGTGCGGACGCAGCTGCAGCGGGGCGATCTCGTTCGTCCGCTTGAAGTCGATCCACGTCTCGATCAGGTCCGGCGTGAAGACGTCGCCCTGGAGGAGGAACTCGTGGTCGGCCTCGAGCGAGTCGAGGACGGCCGGGAGGGAGGTCGGGACCTGGGCCACGTTGGCGTGCTCCTCGGGAGCCAGCTCGTAGAGGTCCTTGTCGATCGGCTCGGCCGGCTCGATCTTGTTCTTGATGCCGTCCAGGCCCGCCAGCAGCAGGGCCGAGAAGGCCAGGTACGGGTTGCCGGAGGAGTCGGGCGCGCGGAACTCGACGCGCTTGGCCTTCGGGTTGGAACCCGTGATCGGGATACGCATCGCGGCGGAGCGGTTGCGCTGCGAGTACACCAGGTTGATCGGGGCCTCGAAGCCCGGGACCAGGCGGTGGTACGAGTTCACCGTCGGGTTGGTGAAGGCCAGCAGCGACGGGGCGTGCTTGAGGATGCCGCCGATGTAGTAGCGGGCGGTGTCCGACAGGCCCGCGTAGCCGGCCTCGTCGTAGAAGAGCGGCTGGCCGCCGGTCCACAGCGACTGGTGGACGTGCATGCCCGAGCCGTTGTCACCGAAGATCGGCTTCGGCATGAAGGTCGCGGTCTTGCCGTTGCGCCAGGCGACGTTCTTCACGATGTACTTGAAGAGCTGCAGGTCGTCGGCGGCGGCGAGCAGCGTGTTGAACTTGTAGTTGATCTCGGCCTGGCCGGCGGTGCCCACCTCGTGGTGCTGGCGCTCGACCTGGAGACCGGCCTTGCCCAGCTCCAGGGAGATCTCGGCACGCAGGTCGGCGAAGTGGTCGACCGGCGGGACCGGGAAGTAGCCGCCCTTGTAGCGGACCTTGTAACCGCGGTTGTCCTCCAGCGCACCGGTGTTCCAGGCGCCCGCCTCGGAGTCGATGTGGTAGAAGGACTCGTTCGCGCCGGTGGCGAAGCGCACGCTGTCGAACACGTAGAACTCGGCCTCGGGGCCGAAGTAGGCGGTGTCGGCGATGCCGGTGGAGGCGAGGTAGGCCTCGGCCTTCTTCGCCACGTTCCGCGGGTCACGGCTGTACTGCTCGCCGGTGATCGGGTCGTGGATGAAGAAGTTGATGTTCAGCGTCTTGTCACGGCGGAAGGGGTCGACCCGGGCGGTCGACAGGTCCGCGCGCAGCGCCATGTCGGACTCGTGGATGGCCTGGAAACCACGGATCGACGATCCGTCGAAGGCGAGCTCCTCGTCCGGGTCGAACGCCTCGACGGGCAGCGTGAAGTGCTGCATGACGCCCGGCAGGTCGCAGAATCGGACATCGACGAACTTGACGTCCTCGTCCGCGATGAACTTCTTGGCCTCGTCGGCGTTCTGGAACATCCAGCTCCTCCTACTCCCGACCGTCCGACCGGGGTGGTAGTTCGTTCGTGCGGCCAGTGCGGTGGCACACGCTGTCTTCGACCCTAGGGACGGGTGATTTCTCGGGCGTGACCCATTTGTTTCGCACACGTTAACCGGACATCCCGTACCTCACCCCACCTGTCCACATCGCAAAACGGGCACAGTACGGTGGTCCCGTGGACAAGAGGCAAGCAATCGGATCCTGGCTCTCGGGCCCCCGCGCGGCCGCTGAGGACGCGGGTGTCGACTTCGGATACCGGGGTCAGCAACTCGGCCTTCCGGAGGACGGGCCGGGCTCCATCGCCCGGCCGGGACGACGGCTCGGAGCGCTGGCCGTCGACTGGGGTATCTGCCTCTTGATCGCATACGGTCTCATCACCGACGGCTACGGCCAGGCGACCGGCAACTGGGCCCTGCTCCTGTTCTTCCTGATGAGCGTCCTGACCGTCGGCACCGTCGGCTTCACTCCGGGTAAGCGCCTCTTCGGCCTCCGCGTGGTCACCCTGGAGACCGGCACGGTCAACCCGCTGCGTGCCCTGCTCCGCTCGGCCCTGCTGTGTGTCGCCATCCCGGCCCTGATCTGGGACCGCGACGGCCGGGGCCTGCACGACCGGCTGGCGCGGACCGTGGAAGTGCGCATCTAGCGGCCGTATTCTTCGCATCCGGCGAACTCGCGGACGCGACGAACCCGCATACGACGAAGGGGCGCCCGGAGTGATCCGGGCGCCCCTTCGTCGTAGGTTCTCGTCGAGGGAGGTCAGCGGGCCTTCGGGCCGCCCTTCGGCAGCTTCATGCCCTTGGGCATCGGGCCCTTCGGCAACGGCATGTTGCTCATGAGGTCGCCCATGGCCTTCAGCCGGTCGTTGGTGGCGGTCACCTGGGGACCGGTCAGCACGCGGGGCAGCTTCAGCATGGTGGTCCGCAGCTTCTTCAGCTCGACCTGGCCCTCACCGACACCGACGATCAGATCGTGCACCGGCACGTCCGCGACGATGCGGTTCATCTTCTTCTTCTCCGCGGCCAGCAGGCTCTTCACCCGGTTCGGGTTGCCCTCGGCGACCAGCACGATGCCGGCCTTGCCGACGGCCCGGTGGACCACGTCCTGGCTGCGGTTCATCGCCACCGCGGGCGTCGTCGACCAGCCCCGGCCGATGTTGTCCAGCACCGCCGCGGCGGCGCCCGGCTGGCCCTCCATCTGCCCGAAGGCCGCCCGCTCGGCCCGGCGCCCGAACACGATCGCCGACGCGAGGAAGGCGAGCAGCAGGCCCAGGATGCCGAGATAGATGGGGTGACCGATCAAGAAACCGACCGCGAGGAAGACACCGAAGGTGACGATTCCGACAGCCGCGAGTACAAGACCGATCTTCTTGTCGGCCCTGCGAGTCATCTTGTAGGTCAGAGCGATCTGCTTGAGTCGCCCGGGGTTCGCAGCGTCCGCTGCCGTGTCCTTCCTCGCCATGCCACGAAGTCTACGTGGCCCCGGAAGCGCCGACGACGGCAGTGCCGTGGTGGAGCGCAGGGGAAGAGCGCGGCGGGGTCAGGGACGGAGGAGGGTGACCTGGTCCAGGACGCGCTGTGCCTCGACCCGGTCCTTGGCGCGACGGCGGTCCTCCAGCACGGACGTCCAGGCGTTGCGGCGGGCGGTGCGCTGACCGCTGCTCATGAGCAGCGACTCGACGGCACGCAGTGCAGTGGTGAACGACGGGATGGCGGTGGCGCGTACGGGCGCGGCCTGCATGGTGGAGGTCCCCCCTCGGGATGGCGGCTTGGTGAGCGGTGCACGGGGTGTACAAACAGCGTCACTGATTGGTGTTACCAGGGCGTGACCGACCGGTCAAACACCGATGAAGCCTTGATGTGCGGCCCGAAATGCTTGACGCGGCCCTGATGGCCCCCCTATCTGCGGGGACGTCCAGGACCGCGTCATTCAGCCAGTGCCGAGAGGCGGTTGCTTGTGCGCAGATTCACATGAAGCTAGTGGCACTCCGTGCCATCAGACGGCCTGTGAGGCGACGTAGGAACCCCGCTTCTCGATCGCCATCTGGTAGAGCCGTCCGGCGCGGTACGAGGAGCGCACCAGGGGCCCGGACATGACGCCCGAGAAGCCGATCTCGTCGGCCTCCTGCTTCAGCTCCACGAACTCCTGCGGCTTGACCCAGCGCTCCACGGGGTGGTGGCGCACGGAGGGGCGCAGGTACTGCGTGATGGTCACCAGCTCGCAGCCCGCGTCGTGCAGCTGCTGGAGCGCCTCGCTGATCTCCTCGCGGGTCTCGCCCATGCCGAGGATGAGGTTGGACTTGGTGACCAGGCCGTAGTCGCGGGCCTCGGTGATGACCTTCAGGGAGCGCTCGTAGCGGAAGCCGGGGCGGATGCGCTTGAAGATCCGGGGCACCGTCTCGACGTTGTGCGCGAAGACCTCGGGGCGGGAGGCGAAGACCTCCTGGAGCAGCTCCGGCACGGCGTTGAAGTCCGGGGCGAGCAGCTCGACCTTGGTGCGGCCGGCCTCGCGCTCCGCCGTCTGCTGGTGGATCTGGCGGACCGTCTCCGCGTACAGCCAGGCGCCGCCGTCCGGGAGGTCGTCGCGGGCTACGCCGGTGATGGTGGCGTAGTTCAGGTCCATGGTGACCACGGACTCGCCGACGCGCCGCGGCTCGTCACGGTCGAGCGCCTCGGGCTTGCCGGTGTCGATCTGGCAGAAGTCGCAGCGCCGGGTGCACTGGTCGCCGCCGATGAGGAAGGTCGCCTCGCGGTCCTCCCAGCACTCGTAGATGTTCGGGCAGCCGGCTTCCTGGCAGACCGTGTGCAGGCCCTCGCTCTTCACGAGGTTCTGCATCTTCGTGTACTCGGGGCCCATTTTCGCCCGGGTCTTGATCCACTCGGGCTTGCGCTCGATGGGGGTCTGGCTGTTGCGGACCTCCAGGCGCAGCATCTTGCGTCCGTCGGGTGAGACTGCGGACACGTCGGCTCCCTGTAGCTTCGATTCTTCGGCGTACACCAGGGTACGCCCGTGCGTTTTGCGTCTCCGGGCTGGGCAACCTTGCGGAACGTCGGTGCATTCCTGTGGCGGGCCGGGCGGCTTCTGGCCCCCGCCGCCCTACCCGTCCCAACCTGAAGGGGCGCTGCCCCTTCCACCCCGCCAGAGGGCTCTGCCCCCTGCGCCCCCGCTCCTCAAACGCCGGAGGGGCTGAATTGTCGGGTCACCCGGCCGGGGTCTTCTCGATCTCCCGCGGCTTCAGCTCCGCGTTCTCCAGTACGTCCTTCAGGTGCCGCTCGACGACCGGCAGCACCTCGTCGATCGTGACGTCCCGGCCGAGCTCGCTCGCCAGTGAGGCGACGCCCGCGTCCCGGATCCCGCACGGGATGATCCTGTCGAACCACTTGTTGTCCGGGTTCACGTTCAGCGAGAAGCCGTGCATGGTCACGCCCTTGGCGACCCGGATCCCGATCGCCGCGATCTTGCGGTCCTCGCGCCGCTGGCCGGCGTTGGACGGGGCGTACTCGGGGCCGTTCAGACGGGGGTCGAACTCCTCGTCGGTGAGGCGGGGGTCGAAGTCCAGGGACAGCCCGCCGAGCGCCGGACGCTGCTCCACCGGGTCGCCGAGCACCCATACGCCGCTGCGCCCCTCGACCCGGGTCGTCTCCAGGCCGAAGTCCGCGCAGGTGCGGATCAGGGCGTCCTCCAGCCGCCGTACGTGCGCCACGACGTCCACGGGGCGGGGCAGCTTCTGGATCGGGTAGCCGACCAGCTGGCCCGGGCCGTGCCAGGTGATCTTGCCGCCGCGGTCCACGTCGATGACCGGCGTGCCGTCCAGGGGCCGCTCGTTGTCCGCCGTGCGCCGGCCGGCCGTGTACACCGGCGGGTGTTCGAGCAGCAGGACCGTGTCGGGGAGCTCGTCCTCGAACCGCGCCGCGTGCACCCGGCGCTGCTCGTCCCACGCCTCCTGGTACTCGACGGCGTCCGGGCCGAACCCCATACGAACGAACCGCAACTCACTCACGGCAAGCGCCTCCCTAGAAGCACCGGAAAGTCGTAAGGCACAAAGCGTGCCTACGCCACTGTACGACCGGCTTGTTCGGGTGACGTCTCACGGTCCGCGTCAGCCCGGTAGGGCAATCCTCACACGATCGGATGAATGGGCGGGGAAATGTGCGATCGGCTGCTTACTCTCCGCTACATTCGCGCCGTTCGAGACGCCAAAAGGGCAGCTCACCGGCAATCCGGGCACTAGGCGGCCGCAGTGGTCCGCGAGGCCCGAAAGGCAGGAGACCGCACCGCAGATGACGGAACGACCCGCGCAGCGCACTCCCAACCGCCAGCTCGCCGCGCTCATTGCAGAAGCGGGATTCTCCAACGCGGGTCTCGCCCGCCGGGTGGACCAGCTCGGCCTCGAACACGGGCTTGATCTCAGATACGACAAGACCTCGGTCACACGCTGGCTGCGCGGCCAGCAGCCACGCGGTACGACACCGGCCCTCATCGCCGAGGTCTTCACGCGCCGCCTCGGCCGCCGGCTCTCCGCCCAGGACCTCGGCCTCGACGCCTGCGCGCCCGTGTACGCGGGCCTGGAGTTCGCCGCCACCCCCGAGGAGGCCGTCGACATCGTCAGCGGCCTGTGGCGCAAGGACTCCGGCAGCCACGCCGAGCTGCGCAAGATCGCCTTCACCCCGGCCGGGCTCGTCGTGCCCAGCCGGGACTGGCTGATCGGCCGCGCCGACGAGAAGGTCGCCCGGGGCGAGCCGATCGCCCGCATCCCCGTCCAGGGCCGCCCCACGGCCGTACCGCGCCAGCGCAGCCAGGGCGAGCGCGGCCCCGGCCAGAAGGTCACCGGCGGCGACATCGCCGCGCTGCGGTCGGTCGGCGAGCTGTTCCGCTCCCTGGACGACATGTACGGCGGCGGCCACGCCCGCCAGGCCCTCGTGCGCTACCTGGAGCACGAGTGCGAGCCGATGCTGCGCGGCACCTACGGCGAGCAGACCGGCCGCCGCCTGTTCGCCGCCGCCGCGGACCTCACGAGGCTCGCGGGCTGGACGTCGTACGACATCGCGGCGCACGGGCTCGCCCAGCGGTACTTCGTGCAGTCGCTGCGGCTCGCGCAGGCGGCCGGGGACCGGGCCTTCGGCTCCTACGTCCTGGTCACCATGAGCCGCCAGGCCGTCTACCTCGCCCATGGCCGCGAGGCCGTCCAGCTCGCGCGCGTGGCCCAGCAGGGCGTGGGCACCAGCGCGCCGCCGGTCGTGCAGGCCCTGCTGCACGCGTGCGAGGCGCGCGGACACGGCGTACTCGGCGAGGTGCGCGCCTGTACGGCCTCCCTCGTCCGGGCCGAACGCGCCCTCGAAGCGGCTCGCCCCGGCGATGACGTGCCGCACTGGGCGCGGCTCTTCGACGAGGCGCAGCTCGCCGACGAGTTCGGGCACTGCCACCGGGATCTGCAGCAGTTCCGGGCGGCGGCGCAGCATGCGGAGCGGTCGCTGCAGCTGCGTGCGCCCGCGTTCGCCCGCAGCCGGCTGTTCTGCCGGGTCGTCCTCGCCTCCGCCCGGCTGGGGCTCGGTGAGCTCGATCAGGCCTGTGCGTTGGGGGCGGAGGCGGCGGGTGCCGCCGCGGAGATGCGGTCGGTGCGGGCGGTCGAGTACGTCCGGGACTTCGAGCGTCGGTTGGAGCCGTATCGGGATGCGGCTCCTGTGCGGGGGTATCGCGACAAGGTGGCTGCGCTGGGGTAGGGGGCGCGCCGCAACTTCGACAGGTTGTGTGCCGGATGCGGCTCTGTGGGAGCTTGTCGCGCGGTTCCCCGCGCCCCTTGCGGGGCGCGGGGCGCCCGCGCCCCGCTACGCCGCCGCCCTTAGCGGTTCCGCCCGGTGCAAGGACCCCGCCGCCCCCAGGTCCGCCAAGATCGCCGCCGCTGCCCTGTGGGCCGAATGCAGGGCGCCCTGGACCGTGCTGGTGTCGCGGTGGTCGCCGCAGACGTACAGGCCCGCCAGGAGGCGCACCGGGCGGCGCAGGTCGTGGGGGGCGCGCATCGCGGGGACGGCCTCCGGGGTGTGGTGGACGGCGAGGGTCTCCCAGCGGTTCGTGGAGGTGCCGTAGAGGCGGGACAGGTGCATGCGTACGGCTGTGTCGATGTCGGGCGGCGGTGTGCCGAGCACCGTCGAGGAGACGAGGGCCCGGCCCGCCGGGGCGCGGGTCGGGTCGACCTGGCTGATCACAGCCGTGTGCGCGACCGGGCCGCCCCGGTCGGCGTCGAGCAGCAACGAGGCGCCGGTCGTCGGCGGTTCGTCGGTTGTGTGGTGGACGACCGTCACCGGGTGGAAGTCCGGTACGCGCAGGCCCGGCAGCAGCTCGGCGGCGGTCCGCGCGTCCGTCGCCAGCAGGACGGCCCGGCACCGTATCTCGCCGTGCTCCGCCGTGGTCACCGATGTCGTGGCGATTGAGGTCACCCGCACACCGGTGTGCACGGTGCCCGGTGGCAACGCCCGTGCGAGCAGCTCCGGCAGGGCGTCGGCGCCGCCCTCGGGTACGCACAGGCGCCCGCTCGCGAAGGCGCGCAGCGCGAGATCCGCGCACCGGCTGGACGTCGTCAACTCCGGGTCGCACAGCAGCGCGGCGAGCAGCGGTCGCAGGAAGCCGTCGATCGTCCGCGCGGGAACACCCCGCTCGGCGAGGGCCTGCGCGGCCGGCAACTCCGGGCGGGCCAGCAGCCGTTCGACGGGCGCGGTCGCGAGGCGGGCGAGTGCGGCGCCGAGCCGGGCCTGGTCGACGGCGGTACCCAGCGGGGCGCTCGCGCGTACCCTCGGCAGGGTCGACTGCCCGGGGATGCCCCGCACGGACGCGGCCCGAGGGGCGCTCGCCAGGGCGCGCACCGCGTGGAGTGCGCCCCTCGCGCTCCGTGGCTTGGCGAACGCGCCCGCGCGCTGCCGGCGCCCGTCGCTGTGCAGCAGTACGCCCGGCGCGAAGCGGCGCAGCGCGAGCGCGTCGAGGCCGGGTGTCAGACGTAGTTCCGGATACGACGTCGACAGAAGCTGTCCGATCCGGTCGAGCCGGAACCCGTCGATCTTCTCGGTCGACATGCGGCCGCCCACCCAAGGGGCGGTCTCCAGGACTGCGGTCCTCACTCCTGCGCTGGTCAGTCGATGCGCCGCGGAGAGTCCGGCGACCCCGGCTCCCACGATGACGACGTCCGCCTGGTACGCGGGCTCAAGCACGTGCCCCTCCTCGAGGTTGCGCGGCCGGTGGAGACGTGATGCCCCCAACAGGCTTAGGGGATACCCGAGTTCGGGACGAGGTTAGGGCTGCGATCGGTCAGAAACAGTCGCGCATGGGCAGAGCACGGTCGCACGGTGGTCGCATACGGACGTCCGCTCCTGTCCGGCCGTAACGTCGTGGCCGCCGGGGCCGCCCCCGCTCGACCGCTCGACCGCTCGACCACTCGACCACTCGGCGACCGGCCCGGGCAGGCACCTCCACTACTCCATGGCCGCCCGGATCGCGCCCTCGATCTCCGGGAACGCGAAGGTGAAGCCCGACTCCAGCAGCCGCTTCGGCAGCACCCGTTGGCTGCCCAGCACATCCCCGGCCATCTCGCCGAGGACGGTCCGCAGCACGGGCGCCGGGACCGCGAAGAGGGTCGGCCGGTGCAGCACACGCCCCATGACCTCGGTGATCTCACGGTTCGTCAGCGGTGTCGGAGCGGTCACATTGAACGGCCCCGACAGGCCGTCGGTGTCGATCAGATGCCGGATCGCGGCCACCTCGTCGTGCAGCGAGACGAACGACCAGTACTGGCGCCCGTCTCCCATCCGCCCGCCCAGCCCGGCCCTGAACAGCGGGAACAGCCGTCCCCAGGCCCCGCCCTGCCGGGCCACCACCAGTCCCGTGCGCGGGAACACCGTCCGGATGCCCGCCTCCTGCGCGGGTGCCGCCGCACCTTCCCACTCCGCGACCAGCGAGGGCAGGAAGCCCTCCCCGGGCGGGGCGCTCTCGTCGACGGTCCGCTCGCCGGTCTCGCCGTAGTAGCCGATCGCGCTGCCGTTCACGAAGACCCGCGGCGGCTCGTCCAGCGAGGCCATCGCCTCGGCGAGGGCCGCAGTGCCCAGCACCCGGCCACTCCGGAGCTTCGCCTTGTACGCCTCCGTCCAGCGCCGCGAGCCCACGTTCGCCCCGGCGAGATTGACCACGACGTCGCACCCCGCGAGCCCGGCCGCGTCCACGTACTGCCGCTCGGGGTCCCAGCGGACCTCGTCCGCCGAGCGGGGCGCGCGCCGCACCAGGCGCACCACCTCGTGCCCGTCCGCGACCAGGGACCGCACCAGGGCGCCGCCGATCAGCCCGGAGGAGCCGGCCACCGCGATTCTTGAAAGTTCCATGACTTCATCCTGCCCGTGACCACATAAAACCCCCGTCGGCTCGCCGGGGCCCGGTCATAGGGTGACGCCCATGTCCGATTCGTACGCACCCCGTATACGCGCCGCCCTGCCCGACGACGAGGAGGAGCTCTCCCACCTCGACCGTGTCACATGGTCACCGCTGCACGCGGTCATGCCGCAACCGCAGCCGCCCTACCCGCCGTTCTTCACCGACCGCCACGCCCCCGGGGACCATCTGGTGGCGGAGCTGAACCGCCGCATCGTCGGCTACGTCCGTCTGGGCTTCCCCACTCCGCTGGCCTGCAACGCCCACGTCCGGCAGATCCAGGGTCTCGCCGTCGCCGACGAGGTCCGCGGCCGGGGTGTCGGCCGGGCGCTGATCCGGGCGGCCGTCGAGGAGACGCGGCGCAGGGGTGCCCGTCGACTCACCCTGCGCGTCCTCGCCCACAACACACCGGCCCGCAAGCTGTACGAGTCGGAGGGGTTCGTGGTGGAGGGGGTACTGCCGGAGGAGTTCTTCCTGGACGGGGCCTATGTGGACGACGTGTTCATGGGGCGCGGTCTCTGACCCGGTCAAGGCCCGATAGACCTGTGGATCAGTGGCCCGATCTCCCATCGTCCGATCGCCTCATGTAGTGACGAGATCTCCCGTGTCCACCGGGGCCGTGGCGTTCGCCGCGCGCTTCGCGTCGGAGGCGACCTCGGCCGCCGTCAGGACGTAGCCCGTCTCGGCGTCGGAGGTGGAGCGGGCGAAGACGACGCCGAACACCTTGCCGTCGGTGGTCAGCAGGGGGCCGCCGGAGTTGCCGGGGCGGACGGTGGAGCGGATCGAGTAGATCTCTCGGGTGACGGTCGAGTCGTTGTAGATGTTCTGGCCGGTCGCCCGCACGCGGTTCGCGACCGTCGCCGCCTGGAGGTTGAGATCACCGTCCTCCGGATAGCCGGCCACGACCGCCGAGTCGCCGCGCGTGGCATCGTCGTCGAACCGGAGGACGGGGGCGCGCAGATCGGGGACGTACAGCACGGCGACGTCCCGCTGCGGGTCGAAGAGCACCACCCTCGACTCGTACGACTGCCCGACGCCGCCGATCCGGACGCCGGGTTCGTCGATGCCGGCCACCACATGGGCGTTGGTCATCACGTGCTGCGGGGCGTAGACGAAGCCGCTGCCCTCGCGGCCCTGGGTGCCGGAAACGCCCTCGATCTTGACGGTACTGAGCTTGGCGGCGTTCGTCGCGGCGGCCGTGACGCTGTCGCCGGAGGGCTTGGCGACCTCGGCGGTCGACTCGTTCTCGAACGGGTTGAAGACCTGCGGGAAGCCCGCCTCGGTGAGTGCGGTGGTGGCCCGCGAGAACCAGGCCGGTGTCGTGTCCGGCATGGCGTCCTGCACGGTCCCGAGCAGCCGCGAGTCCCGGATCGCGGAGGTGAGCAGGGGAGAGGAGGAGGCGGCGAGGACACTCGCGGCCACCCAGGACACGATCAGCACGGCCACCGAGTTGGCGACGGCACCGCCGACCCCGTCGGCCACCCTGAGCGGCCCCCGGTCCAGCTCCCGGCGCAGGCGTAGCGCCAGCCGCCCCGCCAGCTCGTGGACCACCACGGCCGGGACCAGCACCGTGAGCACCGCGGTCACGGTCGCCGCTGTCGTCCCCGGCGCGACCAGGTCCATCATCCACGGCAGGATCCATACGCCGATCACCGCGCCGCCCACGAAACCGGCCAGCGAGACGCAGCCGGCCACCAGTCCGCGCCGGTAGCCGGACGCCGCGTAGGCCAGGATCACCAGCAACAGCAGGATGTCGAGCAGGTCCACAGAGCCGCCTTTCTCTCGGACCCCTTAGTACGCGCGGAAGCCGCCCGTTGATCAGCACCCGCACACGCGCCGCCGGGAACCGGCCACGCAGCGTTCACCTGGAGAAACGCCCCGGACCGGGACGATGGTTCCACCGCGTGTCACACCACACATCGCGGGCGGACCGGATCCGTCGGACAGTAGGACCATGCGTGCCTTCCGACGGGTCACCCGAAGGGTCCTCGGGCGAACACGAGGCAGACGAAGACCTCGTGCCGTACGAATACCGTGGGCTGCGGGGATGGCCTGGGCCGTGCGGCGGGGTGGGGCGGCGCGGCCGGGGGATGAGGCTGCGGGGTGGAGGGTGGACGGGAGGTCCTCGCCGGGGGCTTCGCGGGGCGCGGGCGGGGGTGCGAAGGCGGGTCCGGGCGCGGGTGGGGGTGCGAAGGCGGGTCCGGGCGCGGGTGGGGGTGGAGTACCGGCGGCTTCGCGCGGGCCTGGTGTGGGGGGCGGGCTGGAGGTGCCGCGGGAATCGGGTGTGGGTGGCGAGCAGGGGACGTCACGCGCGCCGCGCGTCGACCCGTTGCAGGGGGAGGAGTCGGCCGTCCGGGGGGCACCGGCGGGGCGGGGCGAGTTGCCGGTGCGGGATTCGCCGACGGTCGCCGATGGGGGCGGTGTTCGGGACGAACCGGCCGTGCGGGACGAGCCGCCGGTGCGAGACCTGCCGACGGTGGCCGCTCGGCCCGACGTCCAGGGGCAACCGGTGGTGCGGGACGGGCCGGGTGTGCCGGAGCGTCCTGGCGGTGGCGGTGGCGGTGGCGGTGGCGGTGACGCTGGCGCTGTCGGTGGTCGTGCCGGGGATGCGCTGCTCCCTGAGCCGCCTGTGCGGGAGCGGTCCAGTGGGTGCGATCAGTCGGTCGTGCCGGATGAGTCGCCGGTGGGGGATGTGCCGACGGTGGCCGATCGGCCCGGTGTTCGGGACCAATCGGTGGTGCGGGACGGGCCGGGTGTGCCGGAGCATCTTGGTGGTGGCGCTGTCGGTGGTCGTGCCGGGGATGCGCTGCTCCCTGAGCCGCCTGTGCGGGAGCGGTCGAGTGCGTGCGATCAGTCGGTCGTGCCGGATGAGTCGCCGGTGCGGGATCTGCCGACCGGGGGCCAGCGACCCGAGGGCGAGCCACCGGTCCTGCGGGAGGGACCCGGCGCGCAAGCGCAGCCAGCCGTGCCGGATCGGCGGGCCGCGCGGGCGCCCGGTGCTTCGCGGCGACTCCGGCCCCGAGCGCGCCCCCGGCCTCGGCTCCGGCAACGGCCAGGGGCTCGGGCGCGGTGGCACGCCCGTGCCCGGCGGTGGTCCCTGGCTCATGCGCAGTCCCGGTCCCGGGGGCCGTCCCTCGCTCATGCGCAGTCCCGGTCCCGGGGGCCGTCCCTCGCTCATGCGCAGTCCCGGTTCCGGCTGTCGTCCCCCGCCCCGGCGCAGTCCCGGTCCCGGCTGTCGTCCCACGCCCAACCGCGGTCCCGACCGCAGTCCCAACCGCAGTCCCGGAACCGACCCCGACCCCGCCCCGGGTGGCCGCCCCGGCCCCGGTTCCAGCCCCCGGAGGGGTGGCGTCTTCCGCCCGTCCTGCTCGTGCTGCTCGGCTGTCTCCCCGGCCTCGCCGCCGTCCTCGCGCTGGCGTTGTGCGCGAGCGGGGTCGAACGTGTGGTCGCGGCGTCCGCGCGGCCGGCCGCGGCGCGTCCCGCGGCCTCGCACCAGGCGGCCCGACCGCCCATCGTTCCGAGGTCGGCCTGGCTGGACGACGACACGCGGCGTGCCCAGCCGGCGCCGCGCTACGACGACCGGGTCGTCGCCGTCTTCGTGCACCACACCGACTCGCCCAACGGCTACGACTGCGCCGATGTGCCCCGCATCATCCGGTACGTGTACGCGGGCCAGACCGGCTCCCGCGACTGGGACGACATCGGCTACAACTTCCTCGTCGACCGCTGCGGCACCATCTACGAGGGCCGCGCGGGCGGCATCGACCGCCCGGTCACCGGCGCCCACACCCAGGGCTTCAACCACCGCACCACCGGCATCGCCGCCATCGGCACCTTCACGGCCGGGGTGCCGGTGCCGAAGGCGATGACCGACTCGATCGCCGCGCTCGCCGCGTGGAAGCTCGGGCTCTCCGACACGGACCCCCGCGCGAGGATCCGGCTGACCTCCAGCAACAGCCACAGCCGCTACGCCTCCGGCACCACCACCACGCTCCCGGCCGTCGCCGGCCACAACGAGGGCTACATGACGAGCTGCCCGGGCGCGGCCCTCACCGCCCGCCTCCCGGAGATCAGGGCCATGGCCGCCCGCCTGCAGGGCAGACGCTGACGCCGACGCACGGGGTGTGGCCGGTGAGCCAGATCAACGGCTGTGCCGTCTGCATCGACATGCACATCAAGGAGGCCGCCGCCGGCGGCGAGACGTCGGTGCGGCTGGGAACCTCTTGGCGGCGTGGCGGGAGTCCACGGACTTCACCGCCGCCGGGCGTGCCGCACTGGAGCCGGCGGAGGAGGGGACCCGCTGACCGCGCCGCGGCCGTGGCGAACGTAGCCGTCGTGCTGAACGGCCGCCGGAACGCCCTCGGCCCTCCCCGCCCTCACCGCCGCCCGAGATAGACCCCCAACGCCCGCTGCAGCACCTTCCCCTGGCTCCCCACCGGCAGCTCCCACTCCCCGAGGGACTCCACCGCCCGGCCCCCCGCCCCCGTCTTGAACAGGAGCCGGCCGCGCAGACGGTCCTCGGTGAGGGTGGGGGTGATGGAGCGCAGGTCATAGGTCTCGGCGCCCGCGGCTCGCGCGTCCCCCAGCATCCGCCACAACAGCGCGCTGCTGGGCCGCAGTTCGCGCCCCCGGCGGCCGGACGCGGCGTACGAGTGCCACACGCGCGAGCCGACACTGATCATGAGCGCCGCGGAGAGCACCTCGCCGTCGTACTCGGCGACGTAGAGGCGCAGCCGGTCGTCGTCCTCGGCGTTCAGGGCCGCCCACATGCGCCGGAAGTAGTCCAGCGGGCGGGCCTTGAAGCCGTCGTGCGCGGCGGTCGCGGCGTACAGGCGGTGGAACTCGGGCAGGTCGGCGGCCGAGCCCCACGAGACACGGACGCCGGCCGCCTCGGCCGTGCGCAGGGACTGCTCCCAGTGCGGGGCGAGGGCGCCGCGCAGCTCGTCGACCGAGCGCCCCGCCAACGGGATCTCACAGCCGTAGCGCGGCTGGCCGAGGCCGAAACCGCTCCCCTCGTCCTCCTCGCACCGCCGCCACCCGAGCCGCCGCAGCCGCTCCGCGGCGTCGAGCGCGTATCCGTCGATGCCGTCCGGGGGCAGCTCGCGAAGATGACGTACGTCGGGGTCGGCGATGCCCGCCGCCACGGTGGCCGCCTCCCAGTGACGTACGACGAGGGGCGGGCCGATCCGGACCGAGAACGCCCCGATCCGCTTCAGATGGGCGACGAGCGGGTCCAGCCACCGCTCCAGGCGCGGCGTACGCCAGTCGATCGCCGGGCCGTCGGGCAGGTAGGCCAGGAAACGCCTGGTCCCGGGCAGCGGCCGGTACAGGACGAGCGCAGTGGCGACCAGTTCCCCGTCCTCGAACCAGCCCACGCTCTCCGGCAGCCAGTCGGGCTTCACATCGCCCCACTCGGGGATCTGGAGATGGCTCGTGTCGGGATACCGCCGCAGCTGGGCGAGGTGCTCCGCGCGCGGTATCTCCCGCACGAACAGGCTGGTCATGGGCAGGGTGCTCCTGGTCGGGGCGGCCACCCTAAGCCGGGGATCACGGAACGGGTCAAGAGACGGGGTGTGAACGTTCCCGGCCCGCCCGGTGACGTCGGTCACCAGGCGAGAACGTCTCACAGGTTTCTCGTAGCCAGCTCAAGGACGACCCCGAGACAGCCTCCCTATCGTCCTTCCTGTCGTCATGCACACGCACTGACCGGAGGTGGGGATCATGAGCAGCCGCAACAGCAGCAGGGGCAGCAGCCGCAACAGCAAAGGCAGCGGCAACAAGCGTGTCTGGACAGTCGTCTGCGCGGTCGCGACCGTCGTCCTGGGTCCGGCCGCCGTCACGGCGTCCGCGCTCGATCAGGCCAACAAGGCGCCGATGCACCACGCCGTCAAGGCCGAGCAGACGCAGGCGTACATCCCGTCGGACCTGAGCCGCCGGCGGGTCGCGGTCTGAGACCCGAGGTTCAGCCCTTGAACCGTTCCCACAGCCTGGGGTACCGCTCCGCCAGCGCCCGCTCGTTCTCGAAGTCGACCGGCGTGCCCTCCGGTTCCGAGGGCGCGGGAGGGATGCCGAGATCGGGGGCGACGGTGCCGGTGAGCTGTTCATAGGCCTCGTCCGCGGCGTAGCCGAGTTCCTCGGCGTCGCCGTCGAACTCCTCGTCGAAGTCGTCCAGCAGGCCGGCGAGCGAGTCGGGGTCGTGCACCCCGCCCTCGTACACCTCACGGCCCTGGCCGATCAGCCAGCACCGGAAGAAGTCGAACGCGTCGTCGCTGGCCCCGTCCAGCAGAACCCAGGCGGCGCCCCACAGATCCCAGGTGTACGCGCGGTTGTAGCGGGCCTCGAAGTGACGGGCGAAGTCGAGCACCGCGTCGGGGTCCTGCTGGAGCAGCCGGTCCACGAGCAGGTCGGCCTGGTCCTCGGGGTCACCCCCGGCAGCCTCACGGGCCCCGTCCACCAGCTCCCAGAACTCCGTCTCGTCCATCACGGGTCAAGCATCGGCCCTGTGCGCGTGGGACGCACGTGGAGTGGAGCGGATTGTTATGGGCGTACGGCCCGTGTCCGGCAGGGCGCGCTCACGCCCCGTACAGCGCGGCCAGCCGTATCGCGTCCCCCGCGAAACGCTCCCGCAGCTCCTTCGGCGCCAGCACCTCGACGTCCGGGCCGAGCGCCGCGAGCTGGGTGTGGGCGACCTCCTCGGACTCCACGGGGAGCGTCAGCGTCACCCAGCCGTCCCCGTCCGGGGCGCCCGCCGCCCGCAGCACCTCCCGCACGGACTGCGGATCGACGGCGTACGGCAACCGTCGCACCCCGTCCGGTGACACCCGGACCACGACCTCGGCCCGCAGCAGGGACCGCGCGAACTGCTCGGCCCGCTCGTCCCAGAAGCCCGGCAGATCGAACTCCTCGTCCCGCTCGAACCGCTCGGACCGCTCGTCACCGGCCTCCACGGCCGTGAAGCGGTCGATGCGGTACACCCGGTACGAACCCTGCCCCGCGACCCGGGCGCACAGGTACCAGACCCCCGCCTTCAGCACGAGCCCGTACGGCTCCAGCTCCCGCTCGACCTCGTTCTCCCCGCGCCGGTACCGGGCCATGATCCGCCGGTCGTCCCACACCGCGTCCGCGACGGCCGGCAGCAGCTCGGGGGCCTTCTGCTCCTTGAACCAGTTCGGGGCGTCCAGATGGAACCGCTGGGCGGCGGAACGGGAGGCGTCGCGCAGGGAGGGCATGAGGGCCGCCGACACCTTCAGCCGGGCGGCGGAGGCGGCGTCCTCCAGCCCCATCTCCCGCAGGGCGCCCGGCACCCCGGACAGGAACAACGCCTCGGCCTCGCTCCGCGCGAGCCCGGTCAGCCGGGTCCGGTACCCCCCGATGAGCCGGTATCCCCCGGCCCGCCCCCGGTCTGCGTACACCGGAACCCCGGCTTCCGACAGCGCCTGCGCATCCCGCGTGACCGTCCGCTCGGACACCTCCAGCTCGCTCGCCAACTCGGCGGCGGTCATGGAGGGCCGGGACTGAAGGAGCAGCACCATTCTGATGAGCCGGGCAGCACGCATGCCCTCATATTGCCTCGCCCCCGCCGCCCCTACCCGTCCCATCCCTGGGGGCTGCGCCCCCAGACCCCCGCTTTCGGCCCTGAAGGGGCCTCGTCCTCAAACGCCGGACGGGCTGAAGTTTTCAGCCCCTCCGGCGTTTGAGGAGCGGGGTCTGGGGCGGAGCCCCAGAAGGATGGGACGGGTAGGGGCGGCGGGGGCGAAACCCCTTGCGCGCCCTACAGGCCGTACTTCTCCCGCGCTTCCTTCACCGCCGTCGCCTTGACCTCGCCCCGCTTCGCAAGCTGGGCCAGGGCCGCGACGACGATCGACTCGGCGTCGACGCCGAAGTGGCGGCGGGCCGCCTCGCGGGTGTCGGAGAGGCCGAAGCCGTCCGCGCCCAGCGAGGAGTAGTCCTGCTCGACCCACTGCGCGATCTGGTCGGGGACCTGACGCATGTAGTCGGAGACCGCCAGCACCGGCCCCTCGGCACCGTGCAGCGCCTGACGGACGTACGGCACCCGCTCCTCGCCGCGCAGCAGCGCCGCGTCGGCCTCCAGCGCGTCCCGCCGCAGCTCCGTCCAGGACGTCGCCGACCACACGTCGGCCGCCACGCCCCACTCCTCCGCGAGCAGCTTCTGCGCCTCCAGCACCCAGTGGATCGCCGTGCCGGAACCCAGCAGCTGGATGCGCGGGGCGTTCGCCGTCGGGGACAGCTCCGCCGACTCCGCCGTGTTGAAGCGGTACAGGCCCTTGACGATGCCCTCGTCGATGCCGAGGCCCGAAGGCTTCGCCGGCTGCGGGAGAGGCTCGTTGTAGACCGTGAGGTAGTAGAAGACGTTCGGGTCCTCACCCGGCGCCGCCTCGCCGTACATCCGGCGCAGACCGTCCTTGACGATCGCCGCGACCTCGTAGGCGAACGCCGGGTCGTACGTCAGCGCCGCGGGGTTCGTCGCCGCGATCACCGGCGAGTGACCGTCGGCGTGCTGCAGGCCCTCGCCCGTCAGCGTCGTACGGCCCGCCGTCGCACCGACGAGGAAGCCGCGGCCCAGCTGGTCGCCGAGCTGCCACATCTGGTCGGCAGTGCGCTGCCAGCCGAACATCGAGTAGAAGATGTAGAACGGGATCATCGCTTCGCCGTGCGTGGAGTACGCGGTGGACGCGGCGATGAAGTCGGCCATCGAACCGGCCTCGGTGATCCCCTCGTTGAGGATCTGGCCGTTCTTGGCCTCCTTGTAGTACATCAGCTGGTCGCGGTCGACCGGCTCGTACGTCTGGCCCTTGGGGGAGTAGATCCCGAGCGACGGGAACAGCGACTCCATGCCGAAGGTGCGCGCCTCGTCGGGGACGATCGGCACCCAGCGCTTGCCCGTCTCCTTGTCGCGGACAAGGTCCTTGATCAGGCGGACGAAGGCCATCGTGGTCGCCACGTTCTGCGTACCCGAGCCCTTGTCGAAGGACGCGAACGCCTTCTCCGCCGGAGCGGGCAGCGGGGCCACCGGGTGGACGCGGCGGGCCGGGGCCGGGCCGCCGAGGGCCGCGCGGCGCTCCTGGAGGTAGCGGACCTCGGGGGAGTCGGCGCCGGGGTGGCCGTAGGGGACGACCCCGTCGACGAACTGGCTGTCGGAGATCGGCAGCTCCAGCAGGTCCCGCATGTTCTTGAACTCGTCCACCGTCAGCTTCTTCATCTGGTGGTTGGCGTTCTTCGACGCGAAGCCCTCGCCGAGGGTGAAGCCCTTGACCGTCTGGGCCAGGATCACGGTCGGCGCGCCCTTGAACTCGAGAGCGGCCTTGTACGCGGCGAAGACCTTGCGGGCCTCGTGGCCACCGCGGGAGAGGTGGAAGCACTCCAGGATCTTGTCGTCGCTCAGCAGCTTCGCCAGCTCGACGAGCGCCGGGTCCTTGCCGAAGAAGTCCTGGCGGATGTAGGCGGCGTCGCGCGTCTGGTACGTCTGCACCTGCGCGTCGGGTACCTCGCGCAGGCGGCGTACGAGGGCGCCGGTCGTGTCGAGCTGGAACAGCTCGTCCCACGCCGTGCCCCACAGCGACTTCACGACGTTCCAGCCGGCGCCGCGGAACTGGGCCTCCAGCTCCTGCACGATCTTGAAGTTGGCGCGGACCGGTCCGTCGAGGCGCTGCAGGTTGCAGTTGATGACGAAGGTCAGGTTGTCCAGGCCCTCGCGGGAGGCCAGGGCGAGTGCCGCCGTGGACTCGGGCTCGTCCATCTCGCCGTCGCCGAGGAAGGCCCAGACGTGGGAGTTCGAGACGTCCTTGATGCCGCGCGCCGTCAGATAACGGTTGAAGCGGGCCTGGTAGATCGCCGACAGCGGGCCGAGGCCCATGGACACCGTCGGGAACTCCCACAGCCAGGGCAGACGGCGGGGGTGCGGGTACGACGGGAGGCCGTCGCCACCGGACTCGCGGCGGAAGTTGTCGAGGTGCTGCTCGTTCAGCCGGCCGTCGAGGAAGGCGCGGGCGTAGATGCCGGGGGAGGCGTGGCCCTGGATGTACAGCTGGTCGCCGGAGCCGTCCCCCTCCTTGCCCTTGAAGAAGTGGTTGAAGCCGGTCTCGTAGAGCCAGGCCGCGGAGGCGAAGGTGGCGATGTGGCCGCCGACACCGTGTTTGCTGCCCCGGGTCACCATGGCGGCCGCGTTCCAGCGGTTCCACGCGGTGATACGGGACTCCATCGCCTCGTCACCGGGCACGGCCGGCTCGGCGGAGGTCGGGATGGTGTTGACGTAGTCGGTCTCGAGGAGCTTGGGCAGCGCGATGCCGGTGCCCTCGGCGCGCTCCAGCGTGCGACGCATCAGGTACGCCGCGCGGTGCGGCCCGGCCGCCTTGGCGACCGCGTCCAGCGAGGCCTGCCATTCGGCGGTCTCCTCCGGGTCGCGGTCGGGGAGCTGGTCGAGCGCGCTCGGCTGGATGGCGTTGGGGTCGGTCATGTCGCCGCCTTCCTCAGTCGAAGGGGTTCCCTCATCTGTAAGGGTTCGGGGGTGCCCTTTGTCTTTGGCAGGACAGGGCGGAGGGCCTCGGTGCGGTGACACCTTGCGGCACTGCCGCGTGGCCCGTCGGTGACTGTAACTCCCTGATCGATGATCGATCAAAGGGTGGAGGCCGAAAACCTCTTGATCACGAGAAAATAGGCACGCGGTGCCTTTCGGACAGGCACCGGGTGCCGCGATTTTCGAGGGTTTTCGCAGGTGGGGACGCGTATGAGCGGGGTGCCGCTCAAGGGGTTCTCGGCTCGCGCTCAGGGCTCGTGACGGGGGGCGCAGCCCAGTACGTGGGCTTTGACGATCTCGGGGATCCGCGGGTCCCGGCGCCGGAACGCCGCCACCAGCTCCTCGTGCTCCTCCGCGTACGACTGCTGCACCGTGCCCAGCCACCGGATCGACAGGGCCGTGAACACCTCGATACCGAGGCCCTCCCAGGTGTGCAGCAGCACGGAGTTGCCCGCCGCCCGCACCATCTCGCGGTGGAAGCCGACCGTGTGCCGCACCTGGCCCGTGCCGTCGGACGTGCGGTCCGCTTCGTACAGGGCGGCGACGTGGGGCTCCAGGGCGGAGCAGTCCTCGGCGAGGCGGTCGGCGGCGAGTTCCGCGGCGATGGCCTCCAGGCCGGCCCGGACCGGGTAGCTCTCCTCCAGATCGGCCGCGGTGAGGCTCCGTACGCGGACGCCCTTGTTGGGCGCGGACTCGATCAGCCGCAGCGATTCCAGCTCGCGCAGCGCCTCGCGTACCGGTGTCTGGCTGACCTCCAGCTCGGTGGCGATACGTCGTTCCACGATCCGCTCGCCCGGCTGCCAACGACCGCTGATGATCCCCTCCAGGATGTGCTCGCGGATCTGTTCGCGCAGCGAGTGGATGACGGGGGCGGTCATGAGGGCTCCTTAGGGCGCGTTGACGTTTAGACAATACGGCCGTTGCGCTCCGCTGGGAGGGCGCGTGGGGGCGCTTTGGTGCAGGTGAGACGAGACTTACACGGCGTGGCTGGGGCCGGGCGCCCAGTAGCTCGGTGCGCTGTGTCGTTGGGCGGCCGCGGGTTCGTCGTGGCTGGTCGCGCAGTTCCCCGCGTCCCTTGAGTGGGTGCGGTGGACGCTCCTGAGGGGCGCGGGGCTGTATCGATATGCGGCTCCGCCGCGTGGGCGCGACCAGCCACGAACCACCCGCACCCGCGCGACAACCCGGCGCACCGAGCTCTCAGGCCCCCCAAAACGAGGCGCCCCGCCCGGAGAAGCTCCGGACGGGGCGCCGTGCGGGCTCGAAGCCCTGGTGGCTTACAGGCCGAGCTCGACCTCGAACTCGCCCGCCTCCAGGATGGCCTTGACCGCCGTCAGGTAACGGGCCGCGTCGGCGCCGTCCACCAGGCGGTGGTCGTAGGACAGGGTCAGGTACGTCATGTCGCGGACGCCGATGACCGTGCCCTCCTCCGTCTCGATGACGGCCGGGCGCTTGACCGTGGCGCCGATGCCGAGGATCGCGACCTGGCCCGGCGGCACGATGATCGTGTCGAAGAGCGCGCCGCGCGAACCGGTGTTGGAGATGGTGAAGGTCGCGCCGGACAGCTCGTCGGGCGTGATCTTGTTGGCGCGGACCTTGCCCGCCAGGTCGGCCGTGGCCTTGGCGATGCCCGCGATGTTGAGGTCGCCGGCGTGCTTGATGACCGGGGTCATCAGGCCCTTCTCGGAGTCCACCGCGATACCGATGTTCTCGGTGTCGAAGTAGGTGATCGTGCCCTCGGCCTCGTTGATCTTGGCGTTGATGGGCGCGTGCGCCTTCAGCGCCTGGGCAGCGGCCTTGACGAAGAACGGCATCGGGGAGAGCTTGACGCCCTCGCGAGCCGCGAAGGAGTCCTTCGCCCGGGCGCGCAGCTTCATCAGACGCGTGACGTCGACCTCGACGACCGAGGACAGCTGCGCCTGCTCGTGCAGCGCCTTGACCATGTTGTCGCCGATGACCTTGCGGATGCGCGGCATCTTGACGGTCTGGCCACGGAGGGGGGAGGCCTCCAGCGTGGGGGCCTTCTTCGCGGCGGCGGCCGGAGCGGCAGCGGCGGGAGCCGGAGCAGCGGCGGCGGCCTTCGCGGCCTCGGCGGCGGCGATGACGTCCTGCTTGCGGATACGGCCGCCGACGCCGGTGCCCTTGACGGTGGCCAGGTCGACGCCGTTCTCGGCGGCGAGCTTGCGCACCAGCGGGGTGACGTAGGCACCCTCGTCGGTCGCCTGGGCGGCGGCCGGAGCGGCCGCCGGAGCCGGGGTGACCGGGGCCGGAGCGGCCGGCGCGGGAGCCGGAGCGGCGGGCTGGGCCGGAGCCGGGGCGGCAGCGGCGGGCGCGGCCGGAGCGGCGGGGGCGGGAGCCGGAGCGGCCGGAGCCGCGGGGGCGGCCGGGGCCGGGGCGGCGGCGGGAGCGGGGGCAGCCGGGGCCGGGGCGGCCGCCGGAGCGGCACCCGCGACGCCGATGACGGCCAGCTTGGCGCCGACCTCGGCCGTCTCGTCCTCGCCGACCACGATCTCCAGCAGCGTGCCGGAGGTGGGGGCGGGGATCTCGGTGTCGACCTTGTCGGTGGAGACCTCGAGCAGCGGCTCGTCGGCCTCGACGCTGTCGCCGACCGACTTCAGCCAGCGGGTGACGGTGCCCTCGGTGACGGACTCGCCGAGCGCGGGCAGGACGACGTCCGTGCCCTCGGCGGAGCCGGCGCCGGCGGCGGCCTCGGCGGTGGGCGCCGGAGCCGGGGCGGCCTGCTCGGTGGACGGGGCGGCGGCCTGCGGGGCCGGCTCCGGCTCGGCGGCCGGGGCGGGCTCGGCAGCGGGCGCCGGGGCGGCGGCGGGCGCGCCCGTGCCGTCGTCGATCACGGCCAGCTCGGCGCCGACCTCGACCGTCTCGTCCTCGGCGACCTTGATGGAGGCCAGGACGCCGGCGGCGGGGGAGGGGATCTCGGTGTCGACCTTGTCGGTGGAGACCTCGAGCAGCGGCTCGTCGGCCTCGACGCGCTCACCCTCGGCCTTCAGCCAGCGGGTGACAGTGCCCTCGGTGACGCTCTCGCCGAGCGCCGGAAGGGTTACGGAAACCGCCATGGTTTCGGTTGCTCC
This sequence comes from Streptomyces sp. V4I8, assembly GCF_041261225.1. Taxonomy (GTDB): domain Bacteria; phylum Actinomycetota; class Actinomycetes; order Streptomycetales; family Streptomycetaceae; genus Streptomyces. The sequence continues at coordinate 3,074,591 of NZ_JBGCCN010000001.1, read as the reverse complement.
TTACGAATTGCGGAAGTCTGAGTCGTCGCTTCGTCGACCGAGGGTCAGTCGTGCGAGTGCAGCGGCTTGCCCGCCAGGGCCAGGTGGGCCTCGCCGAGCGCCTCGTTCTGCGTCGGGTGGGCGTGGATGAGCTGGGCGACCTCGGCCGGCAGCGCCTCCCAGTTGTAGATCAGCTGGGCCTCGCCGACCTGCTCGCCCATGCGGTCGCCGACCATGTGGACGCCGACCACGGCACCGTCCTTGACCTGGACGAGCTTGATCTCGCCCGAGGTGTTCAGGATCTTGCTCTTGCCGTTGCCCGCAAGGTTGTACTTCAGAGCGACGACCTTGTCCGCGCCGTAGATCTCCTTGGCCTTGGCCTCGGTGATACCGACGGAGGCGACCTCCGGGTGGCAGTACGTCACCCGCGGGACACCGTCGTAGTCGATCGGAACGGTCTTCAGACCGGCCAGACGCTCCGCCACCAGGATGCCCTCGGCGAAGCCGACGTGCGCGAGCTGGAGGGTCGGGACCAGGTCACCGACGGCGGAGATGGTCGGCACGTTGGTGCGCATGTACTCGTCGACGAGGACGTAGCCGCGGTCCATGGCGACGCCCTGCTCCTCGTAGCCGAGACCGGCGGAGACCGGGCCGCGGCCGACGGCGACCAGCAGGACCTCGGCCTCGAACTCCTTGCCGTCGGCGAGGGTGACCTTGACACCGTCGGCCGTGTACTCGGCCTTCTGGAAGAAGGTGCCCAGGTTGAACTTGATGCCGCGCTTGCGGAAGGCGCGCTCAAGAAGCTTCGAGGAGTTCTCGTCCTCGACCGGGACGAGGTGCTTCAGGCCCTCGATGACGGTGACGTCCGAGCCGAAGGACTTCCAGGCGGAGGCGAACTCGACGCCGATGACACCGCCGCCCAGGATGATCGCGGACTTCGGTACGCGGTCCAGGACGAGGGCGTGGTCCGAGGAGATGATGCGGTTGCCGTCGATCTCCAGGCCCGGCAGCGACTTCGGCACGGAGCCGGTCGCCAGCAGGACGTGACGGCCCTGGACGCGCTGTCCGTTGACGTCGACGGAGGTCGGGGAGGACAGGCGGCCCTCACCCTCGATGTACGTCACCTTCCGGGAGGCGACGAGTCCCTGGAGGCCCTTGTACAGGCCGGAGATCACGCCGTCCTTGTACTTGTGGACCCCGGCGATGTCGATGCCCTCGAAGGTGGCCTTCACACCGAACTGCTCGCTCTCGCGGGCCTGGTCGGCGATCTCGCCCGCGTGCAGCAGGGCCTTGGTGGGGATGCATCCCCGGTGCAGGCAGGTGCCGCCGACCTTGTCCTTCTCGATCAGGGCGACGTCCAGGCCCAGCTGCGCCCCGCGCAGGGCCGCGGCGTAACCGCCACTACCACCGCCGAGGATCACTAGGTCGAAAACGGTGCTGGCGTCGTTCGCCACGTCACGTCCTCCATGCATGTGCGCCGTACGCCGGTCGTCGGTGACCGGGCGGCGGCTGGTGTCCGGCCGCTCTTTCTTCGGCCCTGTGGTGGGGGCCCTGTCCTGCCGAGCCCCATCTTCGCACTTGTCCACACCGAACGAGACGCCGGGCCGGTGTGTGAGACGTCCCACGTTCAGTTGAGCGGACGGGCGAGGCCCATGAATGAGGGGGCCCCGCCCTACCCGCGCGCGGAGCCCCCTTCTGTTCAGAGCAACCTCACCCCAGGTCGCCGGCCGCGGTGAGTTCGGCGAGCCGGACCAGCGTCCGCACCGCGCTGCCGGTGCCACCCTTCGGCGTGTACCCGAAAGGCCCGCCCTCGTTGAACGCGGGCCCCGCGATGTCGAGGTGCGCCCAGGTGATGCCCTCGCCCACGAACTCCCGCAGGAAGAGCCCCGCGACCAGGCCACCGCCCATGCGCTCACCCATGTTGGCGATGTCGGCGGTGGGCGAGTCCATCCCCTTGCGCAGGTGCTCGGGCAGCGGCATCGGCCAGGACGCCTCGCCGACCTCCTCGGCCGCCTCCACGATCGCGGAGCGGAACGCGTCGTCGTTGCCCATCACACCGAACGTGCGGTTGCCGAGCGCCAGCACCATGGCACCCGTCAGCGTCGCGACGTCCACGATCGCGTCCGGCTTCTCCTGCGAGGCCGCCCACAGCGCGTCGGCGAGCACCAGCCGGCCCTCGGCGTCCGTGTTGAGGACCTCGACGGTCTTGCCGCTGTACATGCGCAGCACGTCACCGGGACGCACGGCGGACCCCGACGGCATGTTCTCGGCCAGCGCCAGCCAGCCGGTGATGTTCACCTGCAGCCCGAGCCGCGCGGCGGCGACAACGGCGGCGAACACGGCGGCCGCGCCGCTCATGTCGCACTTCATCGTCTCGTTGTGCCCGGCCGGCTTCAGCGAGATGCCGCCCGAGTCGTAGGTGATGCCCTTGCCGACGAGGGCGAGGTGCTTGTCCGCCTTGGAGTGCGTGTACGACAGCTTCACCAGCCGCGGGGCGGCCGCCGAGCCGGAGCCGACGCCGAGGATGCCGCCGTAGCCGCCCTTGGTCAGCGCCTTCTCGTCGAGCACCTGCACCTTGATGCCGTGCTCCTTGCCCGCCGCCGTGGCGATCGCGGCGAAGGACTCGGGGGTGAGGTCGTTGGGCGGGGTGTTGATCAGGTCGCGGGCGCGGTTGAGCTCCTCCACGACGGCGGTGGCGCGCTCGATCGCGGCCTTGTGCTCCTTGTCGCGGGGCTTGCCGCCGAGCAGCGCGGCCTCGGCGAGGGGCGCCTTGCCGTTCTTCTTGGCCTGAACGTTCTTTCCGTTGTCCTTGTAGGCGTCGAAGGAGTACGCCCCGAGCAGGACGCCCTCGGCGACGGCGCCGATGTCACCGGCGTCGCCCAGCGGCAGCGCGAACGCGGCCTTCTTCGAACCGGCGAGGGCGCGGGCGGCGACACCGGCGGCCTTGCGCAGCGCCTCGCCGTCGTACTCGGCGTCCTTCTCCGGCGCGGCACCCAGGCCCACCGCCACCACGAGCGGGGCCTTGAAACCGGCGGGCGCGGGGAGCTTCGTCACCTCGCCCTCGGCACCCGAGGCACCGAGGGTCTCCAGGACACCGGCGAGCTTGCCGTCGTACGCCTTGTCCACGGCCTCCGCGCCCGGTGCGACGACCGGGCCCGCGGCCTTGGGGCCAGAGCCCTTGGCGACACCGATCACGATCGCGTCGGCGCGCAGGCCGGGCGCCGCGGCGGTGCTGAGAGTGAGAGCAGTCACGGTGGTGAAATCTCGCTTCCGATGTGAAGTTTGCGATGGCCGAATCGTGTGGGTCGACCGGGCCCGACGGCCGACCCTAGTTCCGACCTACGGGTGCGGTGTCAACGGGTGCGGTATCAGCGGGGCCTTCCCCGGTGCGGCGAACACTCAGGATGAGCCTACGCTCGTGTGAGCGTTCGCTCATTCCTGCGGGCGTTCACCTGTCGGTGGCGTCGCGGTCATTTCTCGATCCTCCGCCGCGGTGAGCTGAGTCACACTCGTCTGGTTCCGGTGAGCTGTCAGCTTGCCGCTTTGCATGATTTCCACGGATCCTCCGCCGTTTCACCGCAAGCGGTCACAAGGGGATCTTCTGGGGGGAAGGGGCGACCAATGGCGCAGAGTGCGCACAGATGGAGAAACTCGGCCGCTGTCGTGGCGGCCACCGGGCTGCTGGCGCTGGGTCTGGGAGTGCCCGGCGCCGCGGCCGCCGCGCAGCCGCGCATCGACCTCAGGGTGCTGGTCGTGGACAACGGCGACAGCCCGGTCCGGGCCATCACCGCCCAGCTCAAGAGCACCGGCATTCCATACACCACCGTCGACCTGAACGACGCGAACCGCCCCACCATCACCGGCGCTTTCCTCAGCGACACGGTGAACGGCACGCCCCGCGCCAAGTACCAGGGCGTCGTCCTGCCCAACGAGACGCCCTTCGGCGAGGGTTCGGCCGAGCAGACCGCGCTGGAGAGCTACGAGCGGACCTACGGCATCCCGCAGGTCGACGCCTACACCTGGGCCCACCCGGGCGTCGGCCTCGACTACACCAGCGAGGGCGGCTGGACCGGATCCCTCGACGGGCGCGAGGCGGCCGTCACGACCGCGGGCAGGGCGGGGTACTTCGGCTATCTCGACGGCGTCTTCACGTTCGAGGACAACGACGCGGCCGTACTGGAGAGTTACGGCTTCGTCGCACGGCCCCGTACGGGCTTCACCAGCTATGTCGACGTTCCCGTCCCCGCCGGCTCCGGGCGCGGCAGCCTGATCGGCGAGTACAGCCACGACGGGCGCCGCGAGCTGGTGGTGACCTTCGCGTACAACGAGTACCAGCAGCAGTTCCGGGTGCTCGCCCGTGGCATCGTCGAATGGCTGACCCAGGGCGTCCATCTCGGCCAGGCGCGCAACTACTTCGCGGTCCATGTCGACGACGTCTTCGCGCCCGACGCCCGCTGGGACACCGAACGCAACTGCACGCCCGGTGACATCGACTGCGTGGGCGGCGGTGGCGAGGAGGTCCCGCCGATCCGGATGACCGCCGAGGACGCGGTCCACGCCGCGCAGTGGCAACGGCAGCGCGGCTTCAAGCTGGACATGGTCTACAACGCCGGCTCCGGCGAGGAGTGGAAGAGCGAGAACGGCGGCACCGACGCCCTCACCGACCAGTTGCTCGCCGACAAGGCGCAGTACCGCTGGATCAACCACACCTACACGCACCCGTTCCTCGGCTGTGTCCAGGACACCTCGACCGTGCCGTGGAGCTGCGCCAAGAACGCCAACGGCACGACCCAGTACATGAGCCGCGCGGACATCTCCGCGCAGATCAGGAACAACCACAACTGGGGTGTCGGCAAGGGGCTCCCGCTCGACCGCACGGAACTCGTGACCGGCGAGCACTCGGGTCTGCGGACCCTCCCGCAGCAGCCCGACGACAACCCCAACCTGGCCGGTGCCCTCGCCGACAACGGCGTCAAGTGGATCGCCTCGGACAACTCCCGTGACCCCGCCCAGCGTTCGGTCGGCGCGGCCCGGACCGTGCCCCGGTACCCGATGAACGTGTACTACAACGTGGGCACCGAGGAGGAGATGACCGACGAGTACAACTGGATCTACACCTCCAAGGCCGACGGCGGCAGCGGCATCTGCGAGACCAACCCCGCCTCCACCTGCCTGGCCGATCCGCTGGACACGGCCACCGGGTACGACGCGTACATCGTCCCGCTGGAGGCCCGCACCGCCCTCGGGCACGCGATCAGCAACGACCCGCGCCCGCACTACGCCCACCAGTCCAACCTGGCCGAGGACCGGACGCTGTACCCCGTCCTGGACCGGGTGCTCACCGACTACCAGTCGCTCTTCGCCGACAACACCCCTGTGGAGAACCTCGCGCAGAGCGCCATCGGCACCGAGCTCCAGCGCCGCGCCGCCTGGCAGACCGCCCTCGCGAACGGCTCCGTCACGGCGTACCGCGTCGGCAACACCGTCACCGTCACCGCCCCGTCCGGGACCCAGATCCCGGTGACCGCCCCGGAGGGGACCACCAAGCAACTCCTGCTCAGCACGACCGCGTTCGGGACGCCGTACGCGGGGGAGCGGTCGGCCTGGACCACGCCGGCTCTGCTGCAGAGCGCTCTGAAGCTGAAGCTGCCGTCGTAGGGCGGCCCGGCCGGATCCCAGGCGCACCCCGGCACACTTCACGACCGACCCGCCGGGGTGCGCTTCCGAGCCGCAGCACCACCTTTTGTTCCACAGGGGGGAACTCGCATGATGCGCACGGGCCGTCATGTCACCATGCTCACCGAAGGCACGTACCCACACGTCCACGGAGGGGTCAGCACCTGGTGCGACCAGCTCGTCCAGGGCATGCCGGAGGTCGACTTCCACATCGTGTCGCTCACCGGCACGGGCCGCGAACCCGTCACCTGGGAGCTGCCGCCCAACGTCCACCAGCACACCTCCGTGCCGACCTGGGGCCCGCGTCCGGGGCGCAAGAGAGCGCCGTACGGCAGGGCCCGGCGCCGTTTCACCGACTCCTACGAGCGGTTCCTGCTCTCCTTCCTCGACCCCGAGGCGCACTGCGACTTCGGTGAGGCCCTGGACGAGCTGGCCGAACTCGCCCGCGACGGACGCCTGTCGGCGGCCCTGCGCACCGAGTCGGCGCTGCGCTCGCTGATGTGGATATGGACGATGCCGCATCTGCCGACCGCGGCCGCCCGCCCGACCGTCCACGACGCCCTGACCGCGACCGACCTGCTGGAACACGCCCTGCGCCCGCTCGGGATCCGCATCCCCGAGGACTCGGTCGCCCACGCGGTGAGCAGCGGCCTCGCGACCCTCCCCGCCCTCGCCGCCCGCAGACTGGACGGCGTGCCCTTCCTCCTCACCGAGCACGGCATCTATCTGCGCGAGCGCTATCTCGGTTACCGCAGCGACGCCCAGCGCTGGCCCGTGAAGGCGTTCATGCTCGGCTTCTACCGTGAACTGAATTCACACGGTTACCGCACGGCCGACCTGATCACACCCTGCAACCAGTACAACCGCCGCTGGGAGGAGCGCGGCGGCGCCGACCCCGACAAGATCCGCACGGTCTACAACGGCGTCGACCCGCACGCCTTCCCGCACGCCGGCCCCGAGCCCGAGGTCCCCACCCTCACCTGGTGCGGCCGGGTCGACCCCATCAAGGACCTGGAGACCCTGCTGCGGGCCTACGCCATGGTCCGCGCCGAAATCCCGGAGACCCGCCTGCGGTTGTTCGGCCCCGTCCCGCCCGGCGGCGAGGCCTACCGCACCAAACTGGAGAAGCTCGCCGCCGAACTCGGCGTCACGGACGGCCTGACCTTCGAAGGCCGCATCAGCGAGGTCTGGCGCGCCTACGCCGCCGGTCACGTCGTCATGCTGTCGTCCATCTCCGAGGGCTTCCCCTTCTCCATCATCGAGGCCATGTCCTGCGGCCGTACGACCGTCTCGACGGACGTAGGCGGAGTGCGCGAGGCCGTCGGCGACACGGGGCTCGTCGTCCCGCCGCGCGAGCCGGAGAAGATGGCGGCCGCCGCACTGGTACTGCTGAGGGACGACGAACGCCGCCGTGAACTGGGCGAGCTGTCCCGCCAGCGGGTGATCGACCGCTTCACACTCCGCCGCTCCGTGGACAATTTCCGGACGATTTACGAGGAACTCGCGGGCAGCACCGAGGTCTACGAGCCCACGCTCGAAACCGTCGCCGACTGGACCCTCGAACTGCGCGATCCCTGGTACGAGAAGGTCGCGACGGACGGAACCGGCTGGTGAGCGGAAGCATCTGGATGCCGCCCGGCTCCCGCCCCGACACCCTGCCCGCCATCCCGCGCCAGCGCACCACACCCAGCTGGGCGCGGCCCGACCCCCTCGACGAACTCGCCGAACGCCTCGACGACTTCATAGCCGCCGCCGTCCACCCCGACGAGATCGCCGCGCTGCTGGAATCGGACGGCCTGTCCGACGACCAGATACGCGAGCGCTACGGCCTCAAGAACTCCTTCGCCCTGGCCGAGGAGCTGTACGAACGGGTCGAACGCCGCTACCCCGAGCCGGAGGGGCCGGTCCGCGACCCGTGGCAGCTGGGTCTGCTGGGCTGTCTGCTGCGCGGCGTGGTCTTCGCGCTCCCGGGCTTTGCCTACGTGCTCGGCGCTCCCCTCCTCGCCGGACCCAGGGACGACTTCGGCCTTCCGGCGGGCACGGTCCCGCTGCTGGCCGGAGCCCTGGTCGGCTGGACCTGGAACCAGGGGATCGCCCATCGGGCCTACTCCTGGCTGGGGTTGGGCGACCGCGGTGCCGCCCGCCGCTCCCTGCTCCTGGGCGCCGCGGTCGGCGCGTTGCTCGGAGCCCTGGCCGCGTTGGCCGTAGCGGGCGCCGCCCACCCGGCCGCCGTCGCCTTCGCAGCCGGCCAGTCCGTCTACCTGGGCGCGGCCACCGTCCTCCTGGTGATGGGCCGCGAACGGGCCCTGCTGGCCGCGTTGGCGCCGATGACGGCGGGAGCAGTGCTGGCGCTGGTCCACCCGGTGCCGGACACGGCGAGACTGATCCTGCTGCTGGGTTCGCTGACGGTGGTGGCGCTTCTCGGATTACGTGAGGTAGCGCCCCCAAAGGGGCGCGGGACTGTATGGGATATGCGGCTACCGCCGCGTGGGCGCGACAAGCCACGACGCACCCGCAGACGATCAACGACAATGGGCCCCCGTCTCTCCGCATCCCTCCCGTACGCCTTGTTCGGCCTGGCCACCGGCGTCCTCACCCTCTGCATGGCCCTCGGAGACGTCATCACCGGCGAACAGCTCAGCGCCCCCGCAGCAGTCTCCCTGACCCTCAGCATGGGCCCCGCCGAATGGCTCCTGTACCGCTTCCGCGGCAGCGCCCTCGCAGGCCTGCGCTCCAGCAGCACACCGAGGGCGTTCCGGCGCACGACGGCGTTCACGGTCGTCGAATGCCTCGCCGCCTACCTGGTCACCCTGCTCGCCCTCAGCCTCGCCACCTCGGCCCTGTGGCCGCACGCCCCCGGCGTTACGGGCGTCCGCCTCGCCGGTCTGCTCCTGCTGGGCGTCGTGCTGTGGACGGGCCTGCTGCTCCAGTCCTTCGGCGCGGTGCTCGGCGCGACGACGATCTGCTGCGTGGCCGCCCTCGCCCAGACGGTCGCGCTGCTGACGCACGCCGGCAGCCCGCACTGGGTCGGCCCGATCGTCCACGCGACGGCAGCGGTCGCCCAAACCGCCCTGGTCTGCGGCCTGTTGGGGAGAGTGACCGCGCACCGATGAACGACCTCCTGATCCCCTACTACGAGCACCCGTCCGCCCGCCCCGCCGAATGGGACGCGATCGTCACGGCCGCGCCCCGCCTCTACGGGGTCGTGCTGAACCCGGCCAGCGGCCCCGGCGAGGCGCCCGACCCGGCGTTCGCCGAGGTCGCGACCCGGCTGCGGACGGCGGGCGCGCGGGTGCTCGGCTACGCCGACACCGACTACGGCCGCCGACCGCACGCCGACGTCGTACGTGACATCACCCGGCACCGCGACTGGTACGCCACGGACGGCGTCTTCCTCGACCAGGTCGCCGCGCACCGCGAGGAGTTCACCTACTACCAGCGGCTCGCGGCGTCGGCCTGGGGTGCCGGCTGCGGCACGCTCGCCCTGAACCACGGCACGGCACCGGACCCGTCGTACGCCAGAATCGCCGACCTCCTCGTCACCTTCGAGGGCACCTGGGCGTCGTACACCCGGCTCGGCCCACCGCGGTGGCGGGGCGGCGGGGGCGTGCGGCTGTGCCATCTGGTGTACGGCGTCCCGGCGGACGTCGATCCGGGGGAGCCGGCGGATCTGGCCCGGGCCCGGGGCGCCTCCGTGTACTGCGCGGTACCGGGGATGGGCGAACATCCTTGGGGTACGTTGCCGCACGCTCTGGAGCCCACCCCGTGAGACGCGTTCTGCCGCTGGTCGTCCTGTTGTTGCTCGCGGGCTGCGCCACGGACCCCGGCGATGACGACCGGCCGATCGGCCACCGCTGGCAGCCGCGCCCCGGCACGGCCTGGCAATGGCAGCTCAGCGGCCGCCTCGACACCTCCGTCGACGTGCCGGTGTACGACATCGACGGCTTCGACCACTCGAAGGCGACGGTCGCCGCACTGCACCGCGACGGCCGCAAGGTCATCTGCTACCTCTCCACCGGCGCCTGGGAGGACTGGCGCCCCGACGCCGGGAAGTTCCCCAGGTCGGTGCTCGGCAAGGGCAACGGCTGGGAGGGCGAGCGCTGGCTCGACATCCGGCGCGTGGACGTCCTGGAGCCCCTGATGGCGGCCCGTGTCGACATGTGCCGGGACAAGGGCTTCGACGCGGTGGAGCCGGACAACATGGACGGTTACCGCAACCGCACCGGCTTCCCGCTGAAGGCCTCCGACCAGCTCCGTTACAACCGGCTGATCGCGAGACTGGCCCACGAGCGGGGCATGGCGGTGGGCCTGAAGAACGACCTGGACCAGATCCCCGAGCTGGTCGGCGACTTCGACTTCGCGGTCAACGAGCAGTGCGCCCAGTACGGGGAGTGCACGGCCCTGAGTCCCTTCGTGAAGGCCGGCAAGGCGGTGTTCCATGTCGAGTACGAGGTCCCGACGCGCAGCTTCTGTGCCCAGTCGCGTCGTCTGAAGCTGAGCTCGATGCTGAAGAAGTACGAGCTGGGGGCGTGGCGCCGGGCGTGCTGAGGGCTGCACCGGGCCGGCCCGGTGTCAGCCCAGTGACAGCACGACGAGGGCCGTCGTCGCCGCCGTCTCCGCGAGCCCGCCGAACACGTCACCGGTGACGCCGCCGAAGCGGCGCGTGCAGTGCCGCAGGAGCAGCTCGGCGGCGGCGAGCGCGGCGAGGACCGCGAGGGCGGTGCGGACGATGTCGTACGGCACGCCGTATGCCGTGCCGTACGTCCCGAGCAGCGCTCCCGCCGCCGCGGCGACGCCGGTCACGGCCAGGGCGACGGCCATGGCGGCCCGTACGGGAACGACGCCGGCCACCGCGGCCCCCAGCCCCTCCGGCCGGGCGGCGGGCACACCGGTCCGCGCGGCGAGGGTGAGCGCGAGCCGGGCGGCGACGGCGGACACGACGGTGGCGAGGGCGCCCCGGGCCCATGAGTCGTCGTACAGCTGGGAGAGCGCGGCCACCTGCGCGAACAGCACGAACACGAGCGTGACGACGCCGAACGGCCCGATGTCCGACTGCTTCATGATCCGCAGCGCGTCCTCGGCGGGCTTGCCGCTGCCGAGCCCGTCGGCGATGTCGGCGAGGCCGTCGAGATGCAGCCCACGGGTGAGTACGGCGGGGACGGCGGCGGCGACGACGGCGGCGAGGAGGGGGGCGGCGCCGAGGAACAGCAGCATCAGCGCGACGAAGGCGGCACCGCAGCCCAGGACGACCCCGACCAGCGGGGCGCACAGCATCCCGCCGCGCGCCGCCTCCCGGTCCCAGCGGCCCACCTTGACGGGGAGCACGCTCAGGGTGCCGAAGGCGAAGCGGAGACCGTGCGAACGGAGACCGAGGGGCGGCGGGGTCATGGACACGTCCGCAGACTAGCCCGGACGTCGGCTCCGCCAGGCGGCCCACCCCTGCCCCGGCCACACTGAAACCATGGGTGACTGGTGGCAGCGCAACATCATCGAGCCGGGGAAGCTCCCCCTGCTCCTGGCGCTGACCGCCTTCCTGGTCACCTTCCTCGTCACCCGCGTCATCACCCGTCTCATCCGCGCGGGCAAAGGGCCCTTCCGCAACATCGAGACCGGCGCCGTCCACATCCACCATGTCGTCCCCGGAGTCGTCCTCACGGTCATCGGCGGCTTCTGCGCGGTGGCCGGCGGTCAGCGCGGGTTCGGCTCGGCCGCGGCCGCGGTGGTCTTCGGGATCGGCGCGGGCCTCGTCATGGACGAGTTCGCGCTGATCCTGCATCTGGACGACGTCTACTGGACCGAGGCCGGCCGCAAGAGCGTCGAGGTGGTCGTGCTCACCGCCGCCCTGGTCGGCCTGTTCCTCCTCGGCTTCGCCCCCTTCGGGGTCAACGACCTCAGCGACGGCGAGCTGCAGAACCGGGGGTCGGTGCTCAGCACGATCTTCGGGAACTTCCTCATCGCCCTGATCGCCCTCGCCAAGGGCAAGGCCCGTATCGCGATCTTCGGGGTGGTCATCCCCTTCGTCGCCCTGTTCGGCGCCGTCCGCCTGGCCCGTCCCGCCTCCCCCTGGGCGAAACGCTTCTACCGGCGCCGCCCGCGCGCCCGGGCCAAGGCCCAGCTGCGCGCCTACCACCACGACAAGCGCTGGGCGGGCCCCAGCCGCAAGCTTCAGGACTGGATCGGCGGCGCCCCCGACGTCGACCCGGCCCGGGCCCTGGAACGCCGCTGACGCACCGCCGACACCGCGCACAGCACCAGCACCGCCGCGATGGCCGCGAGGTGCTCCTTCCCGGCGAGGTTCTCCTTCAGGGCGACCTCGACGACCATCGCCGCGATCACCGCCCCGGCCGTGACATACGCGCCGTAGCGCCACCCGAGGAACACCGCCAGCCCCACCACGGCCGCCGACGGCCCCGTGTCCACGACCCGCGCGTCCGAGGCGGGCAGCCCGATCGGGTGGTCCGGGCCGAGCGCGATGCCCACGCGCGCGTACAGGGTTCCGGCGAGGGTCGCGACGTAGGCGACGACGAGGGTCCGCCACCAGCCCAGACAGAGCTCGGCGAGCCCGAACACGATCAGGATCTGCGCGAGCGCCCCCCACACCGGCAGGTCGAGGGCGGGCACGAACAGCGACAGCGGCGTCCGCAGGAGCGCCTGCCACAGGGAATCCTCGGCCTTGACGGCCCCGAGGTTCTGGACGGCCCGATACCCCCAGGCCTGGTTCTGCACCACTTGCACGAGCCCCGTCAGACAGACGGCCCCCACGGTCATCGGCACAGCCGACCACCACCGCGGCTCGGCCAACGGCACCCGCACGGCGAGGTACAAGGCCCTCCACTCGGCACGGGCCCAGCGGCCGAGGGTGTCAGCTCTCACGAGTGGGGATCATATGTCCACACTCGCGGCTAATCACCCTTTTCCTGGCGGTCGTCGCTCGTCGAAAGCTCGACGCCCCGCAGGCCGCAGGCGCCCCGCTCGCGGCCGTTACTCGCTCTCCGACGGCCCCGTCTCCGACGGTCCCGCCACCGGCTCCGGCTCCCCGTCACCCGGCGTCTCCGAGTCCTCCGAGTCCTCCGGCTCCTCGGGCTTCTCCGGCTTCTCGGGCAGTTCCGCGGCCAGCGCGGCGGCGGACTGGACCATCGGCAGGGCCAGCAGGCCTCCGGCGCCCTCGCCGACCTTCACGCCCGGGTCGAGCAGGGGCTCCAGGGCCATACGGTCCAGGGCCTTCGCCTGCCCGGGCTCCCCGCTGTTGTGCGCGGCCAGCCACCAGTCCGGTGCCCGGAACGCGATCCGCTGGCCCACCAGCGCACAGGCGGCGACGACCACGCCGTCCAGCACGACCGGCATCTTCCGCACCGCGCTCTGCAGCAGGAAGCCGGTGATCGCGGCGAGGTCCGCACCGCCCACCGTCGCGAGCAGCTGCAGCTGATCCCCGAGCACGGGCCGAGCCCGGCGCAGCGCGTCCCGGATCGCCGCGCACTTGCGCATCCACACCAGGTCGTCGATGGCCAGCCCGCCCCGCCCGGTGACGATCGACGCGTCGGTTCCGCACAGCGCGGCGACCAGCACCCCGGCCGCCGTGGTCCCGCCGACGCTCACATCGCCGAGCACCACCAGATCCGTACCGGAGTCGGCCTCCTCGTCGGCCACCGCGACGCCGGCCCGGAAGGCGGCCTCGGCCTCTTCCGAAGTCAACGCGTCCTCGACATCGATACGGCCGCTGCCCCGCCGCACCCGATGCCGTACGACAGCCTCCGGCAGCGACTCCGGGTCGCAGTCCAGTGCCATGTCGACGACCCGCACGGGAACCCCGAGCCGCCGCGCGAGGACGGAGACGGGCCGGCCGCCCTCAAGGATCTCCCGCACCAACTCCGCGGCGCTGCCCGCCTCCCGCGCCGATACGCCCAGCTCGGCGACACCGTGGTCACCGGCGAACAGGACCACCCGCGGCTGTTCGATCGGCCGCACCGGCACGGCGGACTGCGCGGCAGCCAGCCACTCACCCAGGTCGTCGAGGCGGCCCAGCGCCCCGGGCGGCACGATCTGACGCTCACGGCGCGCCTCTGCGTCACGGCGTACCCCTCCGTCGGGGCGCTCGATCAGATCAGTGAAGTCGTCGAGATTAAGCGAGCTCATTCGCCGAACAGTACCGGCACCGGTCGAACAGAACGGCGGCACATGGCCACCAGGGGCCCCGCCACGTCCCCGCCACCTCCACGCGACGTCGTTGCACCCAAGATCGCCATCCCATACGTTCCGTTTTGCAGTGGATTGTCGGGGCATTGTCCGGGCATGCTCGCACCACCCGCCGTACCCCCCCGGTCGTACGCCCCCGCCGTACGCCCTCGCGCCCGGGAGCCGCTCATGACCGCGACCGCACCCTCCGAACGACACCGCGCCGACTGCGCGTTCACCCTCGCCAGGTGCCGGGACCTGCGCTTCGTCCCCCGGCACCTACGCCTCACCCGGCTGCCGTACCGTCGGCTGAGAGCGGCGGCCCGCGCGGTGCTTCCGTTCCCCGAGCCGGAGAGCTGGCTGGACGTCGGCACGGGCTTCGCCCGCTTCCCGGAGGCGGCGAAGGAACTCTTCCCGTACACGGCGTTCGACGGCCTGGACCTGACCCACCGCGTCCTGGACGCCCGCGTGGCCGAACGGGTGGAGGAAGCCCACGTCGGCCACCTCACGGACCCCCGCATCACGGCCCGCCTGCGCGCCCGCTACGACGTCGTCAGCATGTTCCGCCACCTGGAACACGCCCCCGACCCCCGCGCCGAACTCCGCGCCGCCCTCACGGTCCTGCGCCCGGGCGGCCTCCTCCTCCTCGAACTCCCCAACCCACGCGGCGTGTTCGCCGTGCTGCTCGGCAGACTGTGGATCCCGCACAGCCGCCCGGGCCACCTGCACCTGATGCCCCTGGACACCCTCTGCGACGAACTGGAACTCCAGGGCTGCACGATCATCTCCACGGACCACCACGCCCCGCACATCCCGTACGACATCGCGGCCACCACCTCCCTGGCCCTGACCCGCCTCCTCCCCCCGCTCCTGTCCCGGGCCTGCGCACCCCTGGTAGCCGCGGCCTGGGCCCTGGACCACCTCTTGGCCCCGGCCCTGCGCCGCACCCGCCTCTCAAACGCGTACAGAGTCATCGCCCGCAAGGAAGCGCCCCGTTAGGGGCGTTCATACAGGCGCACTCAGCCACGAAGTACGAGTGCCTGCCCCGCCACCACCAGCACCACCTGCTCACACTCCGAGGCGAACGCGGCATTCAGCCGCCCCAACTCGTCCCGATACCGCCGCCCCGAAGCAGTAGCCGGCACAATCCCCGACCCCACCTCGTTCGACACGGCAACCACAGTCCGCCGAGTCGCCCGCACCGCCTCCGTAAGCTCGCGCACCCGCTCCCGCAGAGCACGCTCCCCACCATCCGCCCACACCGCGTCGTCCCATGCCCCGACGGAGTCCATCGCATCCGTCAGCCACAACGACAGACAGTCGATCAGCAACGGCGCCCCACCCTCGGCCAGCAGCGGCAGCAGGTCGCACGTCTCGGCCGTACGCCACGACCCCGGCCGCCGCTCCCGGTGCAGGGCCACCCGCGCCGCCCACTCGTTGTCGCCGCCCCGCGTGCCCCCGGTCGCCACGTACAGCACATCCGGAAAGGCCTCCAGCCGCCGCTCCGCCTCCACCGACTTCCCGGACCGGGCCCCGCCCAGCACCAGGGTCCGGCGCGGCACGTCCGGCACGTCCTCGTACGCCCCCACCACCAGCGTCGTCCCGTCCGGCACCGCCCGCGCCCCCGCCGCGGCCAGCCGCCGCCGCAACTCGGCGCCCGGCGGAGCGTCGTGATCCAGATGTACGGCGACGACATCCGTGGTCGGCCCCACCGCCCCCACCGCCCGCAGCTTGGCCAGCGCGTCCGGCCGCCCCACGACATCGGCGACCACCATGTCGTACATCCCGACGGTCCCCTTCTCCAGCCCGGCCGGCGCGCCCCCCGGCGGCAGATACAGCAGCCGTTGCCCGTCCGGCCCGGTGACGGCGTACCCCGTGCCCGGCGAGTCCATCGCCACCGCCCGCACCCGATGCCCCGTCAGCAGCGCCAACTCCCGCCCGTCCGGCACCCGCCCGGGCTGCGGCACCCCGGCCGGCACCTCGACGGCGGGCCCGTTGTGCGGATGCGACAGCAGTACCTGCCGTACGTTCCCCAGGGAACGCCCCGCCCGAGCCGCCGCGAACGCCGCCCCAGGCGTCAGGTCGAGCAGCAGCGCCCCGTCCACGAGCAGCGCGGTCGCCGCCCGCGCATCACCACCGAGCGCACTCGCACACGCCGCGCACGGGCAGTCGGGGCGGGGGAGTCCCGCGGGGGCACCGGTACCGAGGAGAGTGAGTTCCACGGACTGATTTTCGCGTGTCCGCGCAGGTCTCGCGCATCCGACTAGGCTCAGGGCAGGAGCCGGACCTTGATCCGGCCTTTGCTCTGCACGTGCTGACACCTTGGAGGCGTACATGGCGGCATGGACGTGGCGGTTCGAGAAGGCCGACGGGGCGGAGGTCCAGCCCGCGGTGCAGCCCGAGGAGTTCACCACCCAAGGGGACGCCGAGTCATGGATCGGGGAGCACTGGAAGGCACTTCAGGAGGGCGGCGCGGACCAGGTGCGGCTGTTCGAGGACGCCGGCGAGATCTACGGGCCGATGAGCCTGCACGCCGAGGGATGAGCCGACGGGGGCGAGGGCCCCGCGCCCTCGCCCCACGTCACTGCTCACCCAGCGTCACATCCACCTTCTTCTCACCGCCGCCTCGGGTGAACGTCACCGTCGTCCGCTCACCCGGCTTGTCGGCGGCCAGCGCCTCGGCCAGGGACGTGATGGTGGTGATGTCCTCGTCACCCAGCCGGGTGATGATGTCCCCGGGCTCCAGACCGGCCTTGTCGGCCGCCCCACCCGCCTGGACCTCGACGACGGCCACGCCCGCGGCCCGGTAGTCGTCGTTCACGACCGTACGGCCGGTGATGCCGAGCGCCGCCCGGCCCGAGTCGGTGACCCTGCCGTCCTCGACGATCTGGTCCGCGATCGACTTCACCGTCGACACCGGGATCGCGAAACCGATGCCGGGTGCCGCGCTGTCCCCGAGGCCGGGATCGGTGGCGGCGAGGGTCGGGATGCCGATGACCTTGCCGTCGAGATTCACCAGGGCCCCACCGCTGTTGCCGGGGTTGATGGCGGCCGACGTCTGCACCATGTTGACGATCGTCGCGCCCGTACCGCCGTTGCCGCCGCCCTCGGTGACGGTCCGTCCGGTCGCCGAGACGATGCCCTGCGTCACGCTGGACGACAGCCCGAGCGGTGAGCCCATCGCCAGCACGATCTGCCCGACCTCCACCTTCGAGGAGTCCCCGAACGTCGCCGCCTTCAGCCCGTCCGGCACCCGCTCCAGCTTCACGACGGCGAGGTCCTGGTCCGGGTACGAGGAGACGAGCCGCGCGGTGAGTTCGTCCTCGCTGTTGGCGGTCGTCACCCGGAACGTCCGCTCGTCCCCGACGACATGCGCGTTGGTGACGATGTGCCCCTGACCGTCGTAGACCACGCCCGATCCCAGGTCGTTCCTGGCCTGGATCTGCACCACCGACGGCAGGACGTCCTTGATCACCTTCAGATAGCCGTCCTGCAGATCGTCGACGGCCATGGGGACGGCCGCCTGCGCGGTCGTCGGCCCGTCCTTCTCGCGGGACGAGCCCGAACCGGAGCAGCCGCCGAGCAGTGCGAGGGCGCAGCACAGGGCGGCGAAAGGAACGAGCCGCCGGAGGGGGTGCGCGCGGAGGTCACGTGCGCGGAGGGCAGGGGCGTCCATGCCCCGAGTCTCCCCACGCGGTCCCGACCCGGCCCGCGCTGCTCACCCGAACGAGCTCAGCCCCGCACCCCGCACAGATGCAGAAGCGCGGCCACCCCGCGATACGGATCCGTCCGGCCGGCCCGCTCCTCGACCGCCAGCAGAGCCTCCACGTCGCCCGGGATCTCCGCCCCCTCGGGGGCCGTGTCCGTGAAGACCCGCACCCCGTACCACGCGTGCAGCGGCGCCCCGATACCCGCGAGCGTCGCCGTCAGCGCGCCCATCCGGTCGGCCCGTACGTCGAGCCCCAGCCGATTGCGGTACGCGGTGGTGTCGAAGGCCGCCAGTGCCCCGGCCCAGTCTCCGGACAGTCCCGGCCGCATGGCCAGGGCATCGCCGTTCCGCACAAGCAGGGACAGCAGGCCCCCCGGAGCGAGCATCCGGGCCAGTCCGGCCAGCAGCGGGTCGGGCTCCTCGACGTACATCAGCACGCCATGGCAGAGCACCACATCGAAACTGCCGGGCAGGAAGTGCACGCCGGTGTCCCGGCCGTCGCCCTGGACGATCCGCATCCGCTCACGGATCCCCTCCGGCTCGGCGGCGACGGCCTCACGAGCGACGGAGATCATCTTCGGGTCCTGCTCCACGCCGGTCACCTGGTGCCCGGCCCGAGCCAGGCGCAGCGCCTGCGTGCCCTGGCCCATCCCCACGTCGAGCACGCGCAGCCGCTGCCCGACGGGGAACCGCCCGGCTATCTGCTCGTCGAGCTGCCGGGCCACCAGCTCCTGTCGTACGACATCACGCAGGGCGCCCAGCTTGCTGAGCCACGCGTCGGCCGCACCCCCGGAAAAAGCAGCTGCGCTCAGGGCCGCTCTCCGCGCTTGACCTGCGGCTTGGGCAGCCGGAGCCGGCGCATCTGGAGCGAGCGCATCAGCGCGTAGGCGACAGCGCCGCGCCGGTTGTCGTCCGGGAAGCGCTCGGCGAGCCGCTTCTTCAGGCGAACGCTCGTGACCACCGAGTCGAGCACGATCAGCACGATCACGACCAGCCACAGCAGCAGCGCGATGTTCTGCAACGCGCCCACCTGGACCATGCTCAGCACGAGGATGACCACGGCCATCGGGAGGAAGAACTCCGCGACGTTGAAGCGCGAGTCGATGAAGTCACGCGCGAACTTGCGGACCGGACCCTTGTCACGAGCCGGCAGATACCGCTCGTCACCCCCGGCCAGCGCCTGGCGCTGCTTCTCCAGCGCGGCCCGGCGCTCGTCGCGCTGCCGCTTGGCGGCCTCCTTGCGCGACGTCGGCGTGTTGGCCACGCTGCGGCGCTGGGTCTGGGCCTCACTGCGCTTGGGCGTGGGGCGGCCCTTCGGGGCCTCGGGGTGGCGGGTCTGAGTGGAGTCGGTCACCAGCGCCTTGTCGGCGGCCTGGGCCTTCTCTTCCTTGGCACGGCTACGGAACACAAAACCCAAGGGTACGGGGTGCCAGGGGTTGGACCCCAGCCCCGTGGGGAACGATCCGGCAACACCAGTCGTCGTAGGGGGACAGAGGGGACGTTGCAGACGGTTCGTCCGGCGGCCACGGGGACGGCACCCGAGCGGCACCGGGTGGACACTCATGAGCTCACCCATGAGCCCACCGTGAGCCACCCGGGAGTCACCTACTCCTTACGCCGGAGCGGGAGCGTCAGCAGTCGTCCTTGGGGATGAGCGCATCCGTCCCCGAACAGTGCGTCAATGGATGCAGGGCCCGTACTGTGGGTTCTGTCGCAGAGCTGGAGCTGGACGTCAGAAGGGGGCGCGCGAAGCCCATGAGCGGTGTCATGAAGCGTATGGGGATGATCTTCCGCGCGAAGGCGAACAAGGCCCTTGACCGGGCCGAGGACCCGCGCGAGACCCTCGATTACTCGTACCAGAAGCAGCTGGAGCTGCTCCAGAAGGTCCGCCGCGGCGTCGCCGACGTGGCCACGTCGCGCAAGCGCCTGGAACTCCAGCTCAACCAACTCCAGCAGCAGTCGTCGAAGCTGGAGGACCAGGGCCGCAAGGCGCTCGCGCTCGGCCGTGAGGACCTGGCCCGCGAGGCGCTGTCCCGCCGCGCCGCCCTCCAGCAGCAGGTGACGGACCTGGAGACGCAGCACGCGACCCTTCAGGGCGAGGAGGAGAAGCTCACCCTCGCGGCCCAGCGCCTGCAGGCGAAGGTCGACGCCTTCCGCACCAAGAAGGAGACGATCAAGGCCACGTACACGGCCGCCCAGGCGCAGACCCGGATCGGCGAGGCGTTCTCCGGCATCTCCGAGGAGATGGGCGACGTCGGCCTGGCGATCCAGCGCGCCGAGGACAAGACGGCACAGCTCCAGGCTCGCGCCGGCGCCATCGACGAACTCCTCGCCTCGGGCGCCCTGGACGACCAGTCCGGCATGCACAAGGACGACATCCAGGCCGAGCTGGACCGGCTCTCCGGTGGTACGGATGTAGAGCTGGAACTGCAGCGCATGAAGGCGGAGCTGGCAGGGGGCTCGTCCTCGCAGCAGGCCATCGAGGGCGGCAACGGCCAGTCCCAGTCCCAGCAGCCGCAGGACACCCCGCGCTTCGACAAGCAGTAGCCGACGGCCGGGGCCCACGCCGAGGAGGCGAGATGGGCGACATGATCGTCCGGATCATGGGTGAGGGGCAGGTGAAGCTGTCCGACAGTCACCTGCCCGAGCTGAACAAGCTCGACGACGAGCTCCTGAGGGAAATGGAGAACGGCGACGGCCCCGGCTTCCGCCGCACCCTCGGTGCCCTCCTCTCCAAGGTCCGAGAACTGGGCGACCCCCTGCCCGACGACTCCCTGGAACCGTCGGAACTGATCCTCCCGGCCCCGGACGCGACGCTGGAGGACGTCCGGGAGCTGCTGAGCGACGACGGCCTGATCCCAGGGTGAGCCCACCCAGCCCGTCCGGCGTTCGAGGACGAGGCCCGTTCAGGGGGCGAAGCGGGGGTCTGAGGGCGGCAGCCACCAGGCGACGCGGACCGCGACGCAGGCACCACACGAGGAACCTCCACTCGGCCCCCGTTCCAAGCCTTGCGGGGACGCCGTACCGTACTCCAGCGTGAGCACCCTCGAACGAGTCCGACGGCACCTCAAGGCGCACCCCATGGCGCTGGACGCGGCGCTCGCGGTCGGCGTCCTCGCCTGCATGGTCGCCGGCTCGTTCGTGGACCCGCACGGGAAGAACGAGGTCACCTGGGCGCTGCGCACCCCGGACGCGCTCAGCCTCCTGCTCATCACCCTCGGCGCCGCGGCCCTGGTCTTCCGCCGCCGCGCCCCCATGACGGTCCTCGCCCTCACGGGCACCGCCTCCGTCGTCGAGTCCGTCACCGGCGACCCCCGCGCCCCCGTCGCCATGTCCGCGGTCATCGCGCTCTACACCGTCGCCTCGACCACCGACCGCCCCACCACCTGGCGCGTCGGCCTGCTCACCATGACCGTCCTGACCGGATCCGCGATGCTCGCCGGCCCCCTGCCCTGGTACGCGCAGGAGAACCTCGCCATCTTCGCCTGGACCGGTATCGGTGCCACCGCCGGCGACGCCGTCCGCAGCCGCCGCGCCTTCGTCGCCGCCATCCGCGAGCGCGCCGAACGCGCGGAGCGCACCCGCGAGGAGGAGGCCCGCCGCCGCGTCGCCGAGGAGCGGCTCCGGATCGCCCGGGACCTGCACGACGTGGTCGCCCACCACATCGCCCTCGTCAACGTCCAGGCCGGCGTCGCCTCCCACGTCATGGACAAGCGGCCCGACCAGGCCAAGGAGGCCCTGGCGCACGTACGCGAGGCCAGCCGGTCCGCGCTCAACGAACTCCGCGCGACCGTGGGCCTGCTCCGGCAGTCCGGCGACCCCGAGGCGCCCACCGAGCCCGCCCCCGGCCTCGACCGCCTCGACGAACTCGCCGGCACCTTCCGCAGCGCGGGCCTCCAGGTGGAGGTGGCCCGCGCGGACCAGGGCACCACGCTCCCCGCCGCAGTCGACCTGGCCGCCTACCGGGTCATCCAGGAGGCGCTCACCAACGTGCAGAAGCACGCGGGCCCGGAAGCGAAAGCCGAGGTAAGCGTCGTTCGCGTGGGCCCGAACGTCGAGATCACCGTCCTCGACGACGGCGCCGGCGACGACGAGACCGTCGAGGGCGGCGGCCACGGACTGCTCGGCATGCGCGAGCGCGTCACCGCCCTGCGCGGCACCCTCACCACCGGCCCCCGCTACGGAGGCGGCTTCCGCGTCCATGCGATCCTGCCGCTCAAGAGCCGCACCCGCGCCGCGGAAGACGCCGTATGACCACCGAGGACGCCGTATGACCACCGAAGGCGCCGTATGACCACCGAAGACGCGTTACGCCCCCTGACAGACGAGGACCCCGCATGACGATCCGCGTCCTGCTCGCCGACGACCAGGCCCTCCTCCGCAGCGCCTTCCGCGTGCTGGTCGACTCCGAGCCCGACATGGAGGTCGTCGGTGAGGCCTCCGACGGGGCCGAGGCGGTGCGGCTGGCCAAGGACGAGCGGGCGGACGTCGTGCTGATGGACATCCGGATGCCCGGCACCGACGGCCTCGCCGCCACCCGCATGATCAGTGCCGACCCGGCCCTGGCCCACGTCCGCGTCGTCATCCTGACCACGTTCGAGGTCGACGACTACGTCGTGCAGTCGCTGCGGGCCGGTGCCTCGGGCTTCCTCGGCAAGGGCTCAGAACCCGACGAACTGCTCAGCGCCATCCGTGTCGCGGCCGGCGGCGAGGCCCTGCTCTCCCCGGCCGCCACCAAGGGCCTGATCGCCCGCTTCCTCGCCCAGGGCGACGCGGACGACGACCGCGACCCCGCCCGCGCCGAGCGGCTCGACGCGCTCACCGGCCGGGAGCGCGAGGTCCTGGTCCAGGTCGCCGGCGGGCACTCCAACGACGAGATCGCCGAGCGGCTGGAAGTCAGCCCGCTGACCGTGAAGACGCACGTCAACCGGGCCATGTCCAAGCTGGGTGCCCGCGACCGGGCCCAGCTCGTGGTGATTGCGTACGAGTCCGGGCTGGTACGTCCAAGGGTGGAGTGACCCGCAGCGGGCGTACTGCGCCCGGAGTATGCGCCGCATAAGGAAATGGACCTGGGGTCTAGGAAATCGGGCTTCCCGATGGCTCAGGGTGTTAGGGCGGGCGCTCACATGTGCGGCATGCGTGTGTGGAGTTGCCGCGTGTGCGGAGTTGCCGCATGTGCGGACTGCCGCGTGTGTGCCACAGCCGTGCCCGCCACGTCCGCTGCCCACTTCTGCCGCTCACAGAAGAGAGACCCTGACCCATGTCCTGGCTGTCGAGATTCAGCCTCGCCCAACGTGCCCTGATCGGCCTGATGTCGATCATCGCGATCGCCTTCGGCGCCATCGCGATACCCCAGCTCAAGCAGCAACTGCTGCCCTCCATCGAACTGCCCATGGTGTCCGTGCTGGCGCCGTACCAGGGCGCGTCACCGGACGTGGTCGAGAAGCAGGTCGTCGAGCCGATCGAGGACAGCCTCGAAGCCGTCGACGGCGTCACCGGTGTCACCTCCACGGCGAGCGAGGGGAACGCCGTGATCATGGCGTCCTTCGACTACGGCCCCGACACCCAGCAACTGGTCGCCGACGTCCAGCAGGCCGTCAACCGTGCCCGCGTCCAGCTCCCGGACGATGTGGACCCGCAGGTCATCGCCGGTTCCACGGACGACATCCCGACCGTCGTCCTCTCCGTCACCTCCGACCAGGACCAGCAGGCCCTGGCCGACGAGCTCGACCGGACGGTCGTGCCGGACCTGAAGGACATCGACGGCGTCGGCCAGGTCACCGTCGACGGTGTACGCGACCTCCAGGTCACCGTGACCCCGAACGAGGCGAAGCTGGCGAAGGCGGGCCTGACCTCGGTGGCCCTCTCCCAGGCCCTCCAGGCCGGCGGCGCCACCGTCCCGGCCGGCTCCTTCGACGAGGACGGCAGCAACCGCACGGTCCAGGTGGGCGGTGGCTTCACCTCGCTGGAGCAGATCAAGGACCTGATGGTCAGCGGCGAGGGCGCGTCCGGGTCCGCTTCCGCTGCCGCGAAGAAGCCGGTCCGCCTCGGTGACGTCGCCACCGTGAAGCAGGAGCAGGCCGCGGCCGACTCCATCACGCGCACGGACGGCAAGCCGTCCCTCGCGATCGCGGTCACCATGGACCGCGACGGCAGCGCCGTCGCCATCTCGGACGCGGTGCAGGACAAGCTGCCGGAGATGCGCAAGGACCTCGGTACGGGCGCCACGGTCACGGTCGTCAGCGACCAGGGCCCGGCGGTCAAGAAGTCCATCGACGGCCTGACCACGGAAGGCGCCCTCGGCCTGCTCTTCGCGGTCCTCATCATCCTGGTCTTCCTGGCGTCGATCCGCTCGACGCTGGTGACCGCGGTGTCCATCCCGCTGTCGGTGGTCCTGGCCCTGATCGTGCTGTGGACCAGGGACCTCTCCCTGAACATGCTGACGC
Organism: Streptomyces sp. V4I8; assembly: GCF_041261225.1. Taxonomy (GTDB): domain Bacteria; phylum Actinomycetota; class Actinomycetes; order Streptomycetales; family Streptomycetaceae; genus Streptomyces. The sequence continues at coordinate 3,050,609 of NZ_JBGCCN010000001.1, read as the reverse complement.
TCGGCGCGCTCACCATCGCCATCGGCCGTGTCGTCGACGACTCGATCGTGGTCCTGGAGAACATCAAGCGGCACCTCGGCTACGGCGAGGAGCGCGAGGAGGCCATCCTCAAGGCGGTCCGCGAGGTCGCCGGAGCGGTCACCTCCTCCACCCTCACCACGGTGGCCGTCTTCCTGCCGATCGGCCTGGTCGGCGGCATGGTGGGCGAGCTGTTCGGCTCGTTCAGCCTGACGGTGACGGCGGCCCTGCTGGCATCGCTGCTGGTCTCGCTGACGGTCGTCCCGGTCCTGTCGTACTGGTTCCTGCGCGCCCCGAAGGGCACCCCGGAGGATGCCGACGAGGCCCGCCGCAAGGCCGAGGAGAAGGAGGCGAAGAGCAGGCTCCAGCGCTTCTACGTCCCCGTCCTGCGCTTCGCGACCCGTCGCCGTCTCACCAGTGTGCTGCTCGCCGTCGTCGTCCTGTTCGGCACGTTCGGCATGGCGCCGCTGCTGAAGACGAACTTCTTCGACCAGGGCGAGCAGGAAGTCCTCACCGTCAAGCAGGAGTTGAAGCCGGGCACCAGCCTGGCGGCGACCGACGAGCAGGCGACGAAGGTCGAGAAGCTGCTCGCCGGCACCAAGGGCGTGCGGGACTACCAGGTCACGATCGGCTCGTCCGGCTTCATGGCGGCCTTCGGCGGTGGCACCGACACCAACCAGGCGTCGTACCAGGTGATGCTGGAGGACTCGGCGTCGTACGAGGACGTGCAGGACCGTATCGAGGCGGGCCTGAAGAAGCTCGACGGCATCGGTACGACCACCATCGCGGCCGGCGACGGCTTCGGCGCCCAGGACCTGAGCGTCGTCGTGAAGGCGGCCGACGGGAACGTCCTGCGCAAGGCGGCCGAGCAGGTCCGCGAGGCGGTGGCCGGCCTGGACGACGTCACGGACGTGACCAGCGACCTGGCGCAGAGCGTGCCGCGCATCTCGGTGAAGGCCAACGACAAGGCGGCCGCGGCGGGCTTCAACGACCAGACCCTCGGGATGGCCGTCGCCCAGGCGGTCCGCGGCAACACGGCGGCCCAGGCGACCCTCGACGACACCGAGCGGGACATCGTCATCAGGTCGGCCAAGCCGGCGAAGACGCTGAAGCAGCTTCAGGACCTGCCCCTGGGCCCGGTCGAGCTCGGCGACATCGCGGACGTGAAGCTGGTCGACGGGCCGGTCTCGATGACCCGCATCGACGGCCGGCGCGCCGCCACCATCACCGCGAAGCCGACCGGCGACAACACCGGCGCGGTGAGCACGAAGCTCCAGTCCGAGATCAACGGGCTGACGCTCCCGGCGGGCGCGACGGCCGAGATCGGCGGTGTCTCGCAGGACCAGGACGACGCGTTCGCCAACCTGGGCCTGGCGATGCTGGCGGCGATCGCGATCGTCTTCATGCTGCTGGTGGCGACCTTCCGCTCGCTGGTCCAGCCGCTGATCCTGCTCGTGTCCATCCCGTTCGCGGCGACCGGCGCGATCGGCCTCCTGGTGGCGACCGGCACCCCGATGGGCGTCCCCGCGATGATCGGCATGCTGATGCTGATCGGCATCGTGGTGACGAACGCGATCGTGCTGATCGACCTGATCAACCAGTACCGGCGGCAGGGATACGGCGTCGTGGAGGCGGTGATCGAGGGTGGCCGGCACCGTCTGCGGCCCATCCTGATGACCGCGCTGGCGACGATCTTCGCACTGCTGCCCATGGCCCTGGGCGTCACCGGCGAGGGCGGCTTCATCGCCCAGCCGCTGGCCGTGGTCGTCATCGGCGGTCTGATCACCTCGACCATGCTGACTCTGCTCCTCGTCCCGACGCTGTACGCGATGGTGGAGCTCCGCAAGGAGCGCCGGGCGAAGAAGCGGGCGGCGAAGCGGGCGAAGAAGGCGGGCGCCCCGGACGGGCCGACGTCGGGTTCGGAGTCGGCTTCGGACGAGCCGGAGCCTGCCGGGGTCTGATGTCCGGTCCGACTGTGCGGACCGTCTGAGCGGAGTCAGCCCGTCCCAGGAGAAAGTCCTGGGGCGGGCTGAGCCGTTCCCGGACCGGTACGTCAGTGACGCGTGCGGGCGTTGAGCCGGGCGGCCTGGCGGGTCAGGTAGTCGCGCTCGGCGAGGTTGGGTGCCTTGTGGGCGGCCTCGGCGTACAGGCGTGCCGCGGCTGTCAGGTCGCCGTCGCGTTCGTGGAGGTGGGCCGCGACCGCGGTGTGCCGGGGCACCGAGTCCTCGATCGCGGCCAGGGCGGCGAGGCCCGCGCGGGGGCCGTCGGCCTCTCCCACGGCGACCGCGCGGTTGAGGCGCACGACGGGGCTGTCGGTCAGCCGGACGAGTTCGTCGTACCACTCGACGATCTGCACCCAGTCGGTCTCCTCGGCGGTGGGCGCGTCGGCGTGCAGGGCGGCGATGGCGGCCTGGGCCTGGAACTCGCCCAGCCGGTCGCGGGCGAGGGCAGTCTGAAGGATCTGGACGCCCTCGGCGATCGCCGCGGTGTCCCAGCGGGTGCGGTCCTGGTCGGCGAGCGGGACGAGGCTGCCGTCCGGGGCGGTCCTCGATGCGCGGCGGGCGTGGTGGAGCAGCATCAGGGCGAGCAGACCCGCGACCTCGGGGTGGTCGATGGCGGCCGCGAGCTGCCGGGTGAGGCGGATGGCCTCGGCGGCGAGGTCGACATCGCCGGAGTAGCCCTCGTTGAAGACCAGGTAGAGGACGCGCAGCACGGTGGCGACATCGCCGGGCTGGTCGAACCGCACGCCGGAGACGGTGCGCTTGGCCCGGCTGATGCGCTGGGCCATGGTCGCCTCGGGCACCAGGTAGGCCTGGGCGATCTGGCGGGTGGTGAGTCCGCCGACGGCGCGCAGGGTGAGGGCGACGGCGGAGGACGGGGTGAGCGAGGGGTGGGCGCACAGGAAGTACAGCTGGAGCGTGTCGTCCACGGCGGGGGTGGGGCCGGGCGCCGGTTCCTCGTCGATACGGTCCTCACGCCGGCGGCGTGAGGTGTCCGCGCGGGTCTGGTCGAGGAACTTCCGCCAGGCCACGGTGACCAGCCAGCCCTTCGCGTCCCTCGGCGGGTCGGCGGGCCAGACACGGACCGCCTCGACGAGCGCGTCCTGGACGGCGTCCTCGGCCGCCGCGAAGTCTGCTCCGCGGCGGACGAGGACGGCGAGGACGCTCGGGGTGAGGCTTCTGAGCAGCGCCTCATCCACCGGCGTGGCAGTCCGTGACGGTGGGTGACGCGGCGAGGAACGGACGCACCTCCAGCCACTCGTGGATCGGCTTCCCGCCGGCACCCGGGGCGGCGGACAGCTCTCCGGCCAGTTCGACGGCCCGCTCGTGGCTGTCGACGTCGATCACCATCCACCCGGCGATGAGGTCCTTGGTCTCGGCGAACGGCCCGTCCGTGACCGGCGGCCGCCCCTCACCGTCGTACCGGACCCACGACCCCTCGGGCGCGAGCGCCTGACCGTCCACGAACTCCCCGGTCTTCTCGAGCCGCTTCGCGAAGTCGTTCATGTACTGCACATGCGCCGAGATCTCCTCCGGCGTCCACTGGTCCATCGGCACGTCGTTCACCGCGGCCGGAGCGCCACGGTAGTGCTTGAGCAGCAGGTACTTCGCCATGATGCTTCTCCTCGATGCTGTGCGACCCATTCTGGTCGCGTTCATAGCAGGGACGGAGCCGATCACGGGTTCTCGACATCGCCGGCCGAAATTTTTTGGGCCACCGCACACCGGCCGGGCGAACACTCCGACGGAACGGCCTCCGGATCTTTGTGTCTTCTGCCAGTACGACCCTTTCCCGGCGTGCCGGAAGACTGCCCGTCGAAGGCCGCGGCGGGTCCCGGTGGCGGGATGGTCGCGGCCAAGGACGTGACGATGAAGCACAGGGGAGAACACCACGATGAGCGTGCAGCAGTACGACGAGATCGGTGAGGCGTTCGAGGGCTTCAAGTCCCTGCCGCTGACGCGGTACGGAGAGGTGCCCAGCTTTCTGGGCATGGTCGGGGACGTGCGCGGCAAGTCGGTTCTGGACCTGGCCTGCGGCACCGGATTCTACAGCAGGGAGTTCAAGCGGCGCGGTGCCACGGATGTGCTCGGAGTCGACATCTCCGGCGAAATGATCGCCGCCGCACAGCGGTTGGAGGAGGGCGATCCGCTGGGCGTGCGCTACGAGGTGGGCGATGTGGCCGAACTGCGGCCCCTCGAACGGCGCTTCGACATCGCCCTCGGTGTGCAGCTGCTCAACTACGCGCAGAGCATCGCCGAGCTGGAGTCGATGTGCCGCAACGTGCACGGCGGCCTGGTGCCCGGCGGCGAGTTCTTCGTGCTCGCCCAGTCACCCGACTACCGCGGCGGCGAGCAGGCCCTGGCCAAGTACGGCTTTCTCTGCGAGCCGACCGGCGAAAAGATCGAGACCGGGGCGCGCTTCCGGGTCACGGCGCTGCTCGACCCGCCGATCTCGATCATCGGCGCCGTGCCGAGCCGCGAACTCTACGAAGCGTCTCTGCGGGCGGCCGGATTCAGCGACCTGACCTGGGTCCCCCTGGAGGTGTCCGAGGCCGGCCTGAGCAGGTTCGGTGCGGACTTCTGGGCCGACTTCCGCGCCCACCCCCCACTGGAGATGCTGCGCTGCCGCGCCTGACGAGGAACGAACAGGGCGGGGCCCGACCGGATGGCCGGGCCCCGCCCTCATATGCTCGCGGTTCGGCCCATGAGCTCGGCGTTCGGTTACGGCAGCGCCAGCATCCGCTCCAGCGCCAGCTTCGCGAACGCCTCCGTCTCCTTGTCGACCTCGATGCGGTTGACCAGGTTGCCCTCGGCCAGCGACTCCAGGGTCCAGACCAGGTGGGGGAGGTCGATGCGGTTCATGGTCGAGCAGAAGCAGACCGTCTTGTCGAGGAAGACGATCTCCTTGCCCTCCGGCGCGAAACGGTTCGCCAGACGGCGTACGAGATTCAGCTCGGTCCCGATGGCCCACTTGGAGCCGGCCGGGGCGGCCTCCAGGGCCTTGATGATGTACTCGGTCGAACCGACGTAGTCCGCCGCCGCCACGACCTCGTGCTTGCACTCGGGGTGGACCAGGACGTTCACGCCCGGGATCCGCTCGCGCACGTCGTTCACCGAGTCCAGGCTGAAGCGGCCGTGCACCGAGCAGTGGCCGCGCCACAGGATCATCTTCGCGGCGCGCAGCTCGTCGGCCGTCAGCCCGCCGTTCGGCTTGTGCGGGTTGTAGACGACGCAGTCCTCCAGGGACATGCCCATGTCCCGGACGGCGGTGTTGCGGCCGAGGTGCTGGTCGGGCAGGAAGAGCACCTTCTCGCCCTGCTCGAAGGCCCAGTCCAGGGCCCGTTTCGCATTGGACGAGGTGCAGATCGTGCCGCCGTGCTTGCCCGTGAACGCCTTGATGTCCGCGGACGAGTTCATGTACGACACCGGCACGACCTGCTCGGCTATGCCGGCCTCGGTCAGCACGTCCCAGCACTCGGCGACCTGCTCGGCCGTCGCCATGTCGGCCATCGAGCAGCCGGCGGCGAGGTCGGGCAGGACGACCTTCTGGTCGTCGGAGGTCAGGATGTCCGCCGACTCCGCCATGAAGTGCACGCCGCAGAACACGATGTACTCGGCTTCCGGGCGGGCGGCCGCGTCCCGGGCCAGCTTGAACGAGTCACCGGTCACATCGGCGAACTGGATGACCTCGTCGCGCTGGTAGTGGTGGCCGAGCACGAAGACCTTGTTCCCGAGCTTCTCCTTGGCCGCGCGGGCGCGCTCGACCAGGTCCGGGTCGGACGGCGAGGGAAGGTCGCCGGGACACTCGACGCCGCGCTCGCTCCTCGGGTCGGCCTCACGGCCGAGGAGCAGCAGGGCGAGGGGCGTCGGCTGTACGTCGAGCTCCTGGGTCTGGGCGGTGGTCACGACACGCACCCTTTCTGTTCTGCGGCTCGCCGGCACCGGAGAATCCGGGCCCGGCGGGTCAAGCGGGACACCTTTATCGACCTTCTCGTCGATTTGACGCTATCTATCATAACCGGTTCACGTCACTTTGACGATGGCCATCGTGTCGATGTGACGTGAATCCCGGTGACGGGTCCGCGTATTCCCCAAAGAGGCGTTTTCCGCTTCGCGCGCCGTGTGCGAGCATGAAGAAAGACCGAAAGACAAGCGCCCGGCCCTGGAATGAATCCGCGGCCCCGCCGGTTGCACTCGTCGGCAAGCAGTCTCCGTACAACCCGGGAGAGATGTAGATGTCCGTATCGGACGAGACCAGCACCGCCACCGACGGCATCATCCTGAGTGACGCCGCCGCGGCCAAGGTCAAGGCCCTGCTCGACCAGGAAGGCCGCGACGACCTCGCGCTGCGTGTCGCCGTTCAGCCCGGTGGCTGCTCCGGCCTGCGCTACCAGCTCTTCTTCGACGAGCGCTCGCTCGACGGCGACGTCGTCAAGGACTTCGGCGGGGTCAAGGTCGTCACCGACCGTATGAGCGCCCCGTACCTGGGTGGCGCGTCCATCGACTTCGTGGACACGATCGAGAAGCAGGGCTTCACGATCGACAACCCGAACGCGACGGGCTCCTGCGCCTGCGGCGACTCCTTCAACTGAGCGCCCGGCCGAGTCCGGCCACCACGCAGAAAAGGCGGCGACCCCCTCCGACGGGGCCGCCGCCTTTCCCGTGTCCACGGGCCCTTGGAGCCCGTGAACCGTCTTCGAACAGTCTTCGCGCCGGGCCTTACCGGGCCCCGGACGTCTGCGGTGCGTCCGGCAGCTTCTGCCCAGGCTTCTCCAGCGGGACCGCCTGGCCGTCCGTGCCCACGACCTGCCGGTCCCCGAGCGGCTCGTCCAGCTGCACCGTCTTGTGGAACACCTTGGCGATCAGGATGCAGACCTCGTCCGGCTGCGAGGTCTCGGTCACCCGGACGGTCACCTCGTCACCGCTCTCGCTCGCCGTCACCTTGTAGTCGGCGCACACGCCGCCCGTGAAGGCCACCGTGAGCTCCTTGCCGTCGGCCGTGTAGCCGTCCACCCCGACATTCCGGGTGACCGGCGACGACGTCGGCTCGTCCTTCGGCCCGCTCGGCCGCGGGCTCGCCGGCCCGGACGGCTCCTCGGACGGCATGGACGACGCCAGGAACTTCGGGTCGATCGCCGGGTACGTCACCGTGAAGCTGTCCTGCGCGCCCGGCGTCCGCACCTCGAACAGCCAGGACGGCACCAGCGCCTGCCGCGCGTCCACCTGGTGCGCGGCCAGCCCGAACACCGCCTTCTCGACCGTCAGGGTCTCCCTGTCCGGCGCACCCGTCGACGCCTCCGCACCGCACGGCGCCTCAAGACGGTCCTTCAGCGGTACGGGGCTGGCGCAGCCACCGATGCCCATGCGGTGGCCGGTCCCCGGCACCGCGTTCATCAGCCCGAGCGTTTTCTCCGCGTCCAGCACGGGGTACGTGTCCCCCTTCACCGGCGCCTTCAACTGGCCGCTGCCGCCGACCACTTCGCCCTCGGCGCTCACGGTCACCCCGGTCGTCCAGCCGTATGTGGGCAGCCCGCCGACCACCGGGTTCGCGTTCACCACCCGCTGGGCGCCCATGAGCTGGCCGGCGTCGAGCTTCGCGTCGTCCTGACCCACCGCCTTCAGCACCGGCGCGGCCGCCTTCTTCGCGGCGGCCTCACTGACCGGAGCGTCGGTCGATCCGGCGGGGTCCTGCCGGCAGACGGTGGTGCTCTGGCAGTTGTCCGTGCCGGGGGAGTACCGGGAGAACGTCCACGTCCCCGGCGCCTGCTTGTTCACCTGCAGACTCGGCCCCGCCCCGTCCTTCGCCCCGACCCGCCAGGTCTGCCCCTGCGCCACCGGAGTCCCGTCCACCCCGAGCGCCTCGGCCAGCCGGGCCACCTCGTCCGCGCCGACCTCGCCCCCCGCCCGGTACACGGGCGCCGACCCGGGCCCGTCCGACAGCTCCCCGTCGGCCTTGTAGGTGACGCCGTACGGGTTGGGCTCCCCGGGCGCGATGCCGTTCGTCCCGCCCTCGGTGCCGCCCTCGGAGTAGCCGTCGAGGTGGAGCGGCGGGGGAGTCTCGTCGCCGGCCGCCCCGGACGTCGTACCGCCGTCCGACCCCCCGGACGCGTTCGCGGCCAGGTAGGCCCCACCGCCCCCGACGAGCAGTACGGCGGCGGCGACGGAGGCGATGACCGCGGGGGAGCGGCGCCGGGGCGGACCGTCGACCCCGGCCGCGTCCGGAGCGACAACGGGATCCGGACGCTCGTCACCACCGCCCGGCTCACCGGCGGAGGCGCCGGTCTCCGCGACGCCGGCAGCCTCGGCACCGGAGCCCTCGGCGTCGGCAGCCTCGGCACCGGAATCCTCGGCATCGGCAGCCACAGCGCCGGAGACCTCGGCGTCGGACGCCTCGGCACCGGAATCCTCGGGACCGGAGACCTCGGCACCGGAATCCTCGGCGTCGGCAGCCTCGGGACCGGAGACCTCGGCACCGGAATCCTCGGCGTCGGCAGCCTCGGGACCGGAGACCTCGGCACCGGAATCCTCGGCGTCGGCAGCCTCGGGACCGGAGACCTCGGCACCGGAATCCTCGGCGTCGGCAGCCTCGGTGCCGTCGGCCTCGGCGCCGGAAGCCGCACCACCGTCAGCGTCAGTACCGGAAACCCCGACGCCGGACGCCTCGGTACCAGCGGCGTCCTTCTCCTGCCCGGCGCCCTGCTCCTCGGCGGAGCCGTCGGCGCCCGTGTCGTCGTTCTCGGGTCGCTCGGTGTTCACCGCATCGCTCCTTCGGCTGCGCACATGTCCCATGACCCTGACCCGACCCTGTCAAAAGGGAGGGTCCGCCGGGTCGTATCCCGCATCCCCTTTACGGGGGACGCCGATGGGACGCAGCGGGGGAGCGCACGGTTCCCTCAAAGGCGCCGATGCGGCCGCCGGAGTTCGATCCGACGCCGTAGCCCGGTCAGTCGCCGTAGTCCGACATCGCGTCCAGCAGTCGCGCCGACGTCGGCGGCACGGTCACCCCATGGATGCGTGACGGGGAGACCGGACGGGAAAGAACACGATCGGGAACGGCCCAGTGAGGAGCCATCCGCGCGCAGTCACCGAGCAGTGCCGCCAGGTCGACCTCCAGGTCGGCCGGAGCGGAGGCGCGGACCTCGAATTTCGTCATAGTGGCACCGTAGGCACGCCGGACCCCGCGAAGAAAGATCTACTATCGGGTAGTTTCGACTGCTTCAGAGTCCCGGTCACGAACGGGTAGCGTGGACTGTCAACTCAACCTCCCCCGCAGGAGACTCCACGCCGTGCGCATCGCAGTCACCGGCTCCATCGCCACCGACCACCTCATGACCTTCCCCGGCCGCTTCGCCGACCAGTTCGTCGCGGACCAGCTGCACACGGTCTCGCTCTCGTTCCTGGTCGACAACCTGGACGTACGCCGGGGCGGCGTAGGCGCGAACATCGCCTTCGGCATGGGCCAGCTGGGCACGAAGCCGATCCTGGTCGGCGCCGCGGGCTCCGACTTCGACGAGTACCGGGCCTGGCTGGACCGGCACGGCGTCGACACCGGCTCGGTCCGCATCTCCGAGACCCTGCACACCGCCCGCTTCGTCTGCACCACCGACGCCGACCACAACCAGATCGGCTCCTTCTACACCGGTGCGATGAGCGAGGCCCGCCTCATCGAGCTGAAGACCGTCGCGGACCGCGTCGGCGGCCTTGACCTGGTCCTCATCGGCGCCGACGACCCCGAGGGCATGCTCCGCCACACGGAGGAGTGCCGCTCCCGCGCGATCCCCTTCGCCGCGGACTTCTCCCAGCAGATCGCCCGTATGAACGGCGACGAGATCCGGATACTGCTGGACGGGGCGACGTACCTCTTCTCGAACGAGTACGAGAAGGGCCTCATCGAGTCCAAGACCGGCTGGACCGACGAGGAGATCCTGTCCAAGGTCGGCCACCGCGTCACCACCCTCGGCTCGCGCGGCGTCCGCATCGAGCGCGAGGGGGAGGACCCGATCGAGGTCGGCTGCCCCGAGGAGGAGCGCAAGGCCGACCCCACGGGTGTCGGCGACGCCTTCCGTGCGGGTTTCCTGTCGGGACTGGCCTGGGGCGTCTCCCTGGAACGGGCCGCTCAGGTCGGCTGCATGCTGGCGACGCTCGTCATCGAGACCGTCGGCACCCAGGAGTACCAGCTGCGGCGGGCGCACTTCATGGACCGGTTCACCAAGGCGTACGGGCATGACGCGGGCGAGGAGGTTCGGGCGCACCTCAGCTGAGTCGTGGGGTGCGGTGCGTGGGGCTGGTCGCGCACACGCGGCGGTAGCCGCAGATCGACAGAGCCCCGCGGCCCCTAAGAGAAGGGGGCTCAGGTCACCCGGCGGACCACGTACGCCGTCCCCTCCTCAGCCGGCTCCTCGCCCACGTACTCCTGCCCCCGCATCTCGCACCACGCCGGGATGTCCAGCCGGGCGGCCTCGTCGTCGGCGAGGACGCGGACCAGTCCGCCGACCGGCACCTCGCCGATGACCTTGGCCAGCTCGATGACGGGGATCGGGCACAGCTTGCCGAGGGAGTCCACGACCAGGACGTCGTCCCGTACGACCGTCTCGGCGGCCGGGGCGCCCAGTTTCTCCCGCACCCCCGCGACCGTCCCCGGCAGCACCTCCAGGAACCGCTCGACATCCTCCGCCGCCGCCCCGAACGGCAACGACACCCTCACATTCCCCTCGCTCAGCACCCCCATCGCCTTCAGCACATGGCTGGGCGTCAGGGTGCTGCTCGTACAGGACGAACCCGACGAGACCGAGAACCCGGCGCGGTCCAGCTCGTGCAGCAATGTCTCCCCGTCGACATAGAGACACGAGAACGTGACGACGCCGGGGAGCCGTCGCACCGGATCGCCGACCACCTCCACATCCGGCACCAGTCCCGGCACCCGCGCCCGGATCCGCTCCGTCAGCTCCCGCAGTCGTACCGCCTCTTGGGCCGCCTCGGCCCGCACGGCCCGCAGCGAGGCCGCCGCGGCGACGATCGCCGGGATGTTCTCGAACCCGGGCGCCCGCCCCGACTCCCGCTCGTCCGCGGGCCCTTGAGCGGCGAACCGCACCCCTTTCCGTACGACGAGCAGCCCGACCCCCGACGGCCCACCCCATTTATGCGCACTCCCGGTCAGCACCGACCAGTCACCCTCGACACGCGCCCACCCCAGCGACTGCGCCGCGTCCACCAGCAGCGGCACCCCGGCCTCCCGGCACACACCGGCCACCTCCGCCACCGGCTGCTCGGTCCCCACCTCGTGGTTGGCCGACTGGAGGCAGGCGAGCGCGGTCTCCGGCCGGAGGGCCTCCGCGTACCCCCGCACGCTCACGGCCCCCGCACGGTTCACCGGGATTTGGGTGACCGACCCTCCGTCGGCCTCGTGCGCATCGGCCGAATGGAGCACGGATGAATGTTCAACTGACGACACGATCAGGTGACGTCCCACCCGACGCCGCCCGGCCAGCGCCCCCGCGATCCCGGAGTGCACGGCGCGCGTGCCGGACGTCGTGAACGCCAACTCGTCCGGTCGGCATCCCACGGCCGCGGCGGCCGCCTCTCGAGCCGCGTCCAGCAACAACCGCGCCCGCCGTCCCTCCCGATAGAGACGAGCAGGATCAGCCCACCCCTCATCAAGGGAGGCCTGCAGAGCCTGCCGGGCAACCGGATGAAGGGGAGAGCTGGAAGCAGCGTCGAAGTAGGCCACACAGCAACGCTAAAACGTCCCGCAGGGCAGCGAACCTCAGGGGCGCGGGGCTGTGGCATTTGCGGCTCCGCCGCGGGGCGCGACCAGCCCCCAACAACCCGCAGCCGCCAATCCAGCGAACCACCCCACCCCATAGGTACCCCTCCCCGCGAACCCCCGGAGGGCGTCGGCTAGGGTTTGGTCCGCATAAACATCCAAACCCCTGCCCGTCGCAGGGCGGCGACCGACCAGCGAGAAGGCAGGCCGCAGCCATACCGCGCGGGCGAGACTCTCGGGAAGGCGCTACGTGAGTCCCAACGGCTCCGACCGCTCGCCGCGGCGCCCGATGCGGCGGAAGCTGCTGCAGGCAATGACCGCGGGCCTGGTCCTGGCGACAGCCACCGGTTGCTCGTACAACTGGGAAGACTTCCCCCGCCTTGGTATGCCCACCCCGACCACGGAAGAGGCTCCGCGGATCCTCTCCCTGTGGCAGGGCTCGTGGGCGGCCGCGCTCGCGACGGGCGTGCTGGTCTGGGGCCTGATCCTGTGGAGCACCATCTTCCACCGGCGCAGCCGCACCAAGGTCGAGGTTCCTCCGCAGACTCGGTACAACATGCCGATCGAGGCGCTGTACACGGTCGTTCCGCTCATCATCGTCTCGGTGCTGTTCTACTTCACGGCCCGCGACGAGACGAAGCTCCTCAACCTCAAGGACAAGCCCGACCTCACGGTCAACGTCGTGGGCTACCAGTGGAGCTGGGCCTTCAACTACGTCCAGCCCGTCGACGGTTCCACCGGTGACGCGAAGACCGACAAGAACCTCTCCGCCATTCCGGACCGGTTCAAGGAGGACTTCCCGGCGAACGCGGGCGGTGTCTACGACGCCGGCACCCCGGGCAGCCGGAACCCCCAGACGGGCAACCCGGGCCCCACCCTGTGGCTGCCCAAGGGCAAGACGGTCCGCTTCGTCCTCACCTCGCGTGACGTCATCCACTCCTTCTGGGTGGTGCCGTTCCTGATGAAGCAGGACGTCATCCCGGGCCACACCAACGCCTTCGAGGTGACCCCCAACAAGGAGGGCACCTTCCTGGGCAAGTGCGCCGAGCTGTGCGGCGTCGACCACTCCCGGATGCTGTTCAACGTGAAGGTCGTCTCCCCCGAGCGCTACGAGCAGCACCTCAAGGACCTCGCCAAGAAGGGGCAGACCGGTTACGTTCCCGCCGGCATCGCGCAGACGGGCCACGAGAAGAACCGGGAGACGACAAACCTGTGAGCATCCTCAACGAACCCCAGGGTGCCGCGGCAGCTGAGGACTCGTACGAGAACGAGCTGCCGGTCAGGCGCAAGCAGCCCGGCAACGTCGTGGTCAAGTGGCTCACCACCACCGACCACAAGACGATCGGAACGCTGTACCTCGTCACGTCGTTCGCGTTCTTCGTGATCGGCGGCGTGATGGCGCTCTTCATGCGCGCCGAGCTCGCCCGGCCTGGTCTGCAGATCATGTCGAACGAGCAGTTCAACCAGGCGTTCACGATGCACGGCACGATCATGCTGCTGATGTTCGCGACGCCGCTGTTCGCCGGCTTCACGAACTGGATCATGCCGCTGCAGATCGGCGCGCCGGACGTGGCGTTCCCGCGGCTGAACATGTTCGCCTACTGGCTCTACCTGTTCGGCTCGACCATCGCGGTCGGTGGCTTCCTCACCCCGAACGGCGCGGCCGACTTCGGCTGGTTCGCCTACTCCCCGCTGTCGGACGCGGTCCGCTCGCCGGGCATCGGCGCCGACCTGTGGATCATGGGTCTGGCCTTCTCCGGCTTCGGCACCATCCTCGGCGCGGTCAACTTCATCACCACGATCATCTGCATGCGCGCCCCCGGCATGACGATGTTCCGCATGCCGATCTTCGTGTGGAACGTGCTGCTGACCGCGGTCCTGGTCCTGCTCGCCTTCCCGGTCCTCGCGGCCGCGCTGTTCGCCCTGGAGGCGGACCGGAAGTTCGGAGCGCATGTCTTCGACTCGGCCAACGGCGGAGCCTTGCTGTGGCAACACCTCTTCTGGTTCTTCGGCCATCCAGAGGTGTACATCATCGCGCTGCCGTTCTTCGGCATCATCAGTGAGGTCATCCCGGTCTTCTCCCGTAAGCCGATGTTCGGCTACATGGGTCTGATCGCGGCGACCATCGCGATCGCGGGTCTGTCCGTGACGGTGTGGGCGCACCACATGTACGTCACCGGAGGCGTCCTCCTACCGTTCTTCTCCTTCATGACGTTCCTCATCGCCGTACCGACAGGCGTGAAGTTCTTCAACTGGATCGGAACGATGTGGAAGGGCTCATTGTCCTTCGAGACACCGATGCTCTGGGCGACCGGCTTCCTGATCACCTTCACCTTCGGTGGTCTGACCGGTGTCATCCTGGCCTCGCCGCCGATGGACTTCCACGTGTCCGACTCGTACTTCGTGGTGGCGCACTTCCACTACGTCGTCTTCGGCACCGTCGTCTTCGCGATGTTCTCCGGCTTCCACTTCTGGTGGCCGAAGATGACCGGCAAGATGCTCGACGAGCGCCTCGGCAAGATCACCTTCTGGACGCTGTTCATCGGCTTCCACGGCACCTTCCTGGTCCAGCACTGGCTGGGTGCCGAGGGCATGCCCCGTCGTTACGCGGATTACCTCGCGGCCGACGGCTTCACCGCCCTGAACACGATCTCGACGATCAGCTCGTTCGTGCTCGGCGCCTCGATCCTGCCGTTCTTCTACAACGTGTGGAAGACCGCCAAGTACGGCAAGAAGGTCGAGGTCGACGACCCGTGGGGCTACGGCCGCTCGCTCGAGTGGGCCACGTCCTGCCCGCCGCCGCGGCACAACTTCCTCACCCTGCCGCGGATCCGTTCCGAATCCCCGGCGTTCGACCTGCACCACCCTGAGATCGCCGCCCTCGACCAGCTCGAGAACGCCCCTCACGGTGAGAAGGCCCTCGCTGGTGGCAAGGAGGCCGGCAAGTGAAGATCCAGGGCAAGATGTTCATCTGGCTGAGCGTCTTCATCCTCGCCATGGCGATCGTCTATGGCGTGTGGTCGAAGGAGCCGGCCGGCACGACGGCCCTCTTCCTGTCCTTCGGTCTGTCCATCATGATCGGCTTCTACCTGGGCTTCACGGCCCGGCGGGTCGACACGGGCGCCCAGGACAACAAGGAAGCGGACGTGGCGGACGACGCCGGCGAGGTCGGGTTCTTCAGCCCGCACAGCTGGCAGCCGCTCTCCCTCGCGATCGGTGGCGCGCTCGCCTTCCTGGCGATCGCGGTCGGCTGGTGGCTGCTGTACTTCTCGTTCCCGATGCTGCTGATCGGCCTCTGGGGCTGGGTCTTCGAGTACTACCGCGGTGAGAACCGCACCCAGTAACACGAGCTGAGCTCACAGGAGCCCGGACACTCCGCCAGGAGTGTCCGGGCTCCCGCTATTGGAGCAACGGATGTCACTCGAACGCCCTATCCGGCGCGCCGTGGGTGACGCGGCTTCCTAGCGTGAGGCCATGAGCAAAACACCGCGTACGAGCACCGTCATAGGCTGCTCGCTGCTGCTGGTCGCGATAGGCGTGAGCGCCGCCGGCTGCAGCAGCGAGGGCAACCCGCTGTCCGCCGAGCCCTATGACGCGGCCGACCAGATCGCCTTCAACGGCCCCGCGGGCGACGGCCGGAAGGCCGACCCCGACAAGCCCCTGGAGATCACCGCCGAGGACTCCGACGGCCGGATCACGGACGTCACCGCCAGAGACGCCGCAGGACGCTATGTCGCGGGCGAACTCTCCGCCGACGGCACCCGCTGGCACAGCACCTCCCCGCTCGCCGCCAACGCCCGTTACACGGTCCGCGTGAGCACCGAGGACGAGGACGGCGCCCCCGGCCGCAAGGTCCTCACCTTCGACACCAGCAAGCCGACCAGCCAGAAGCACCTGACGGTCACCTTCGGCCCCAAGGCGGGCACCTACGGCGTCGGCCAGCCCGTCACCGCCGAACTGAGCCAGCCCATCAAGGACAAGAACCAGCGGGCGATCGTCGAGCGTGCCCTCAAGGTCGACTCCACCCCCGCCGTCGACGGCAACTGGCACTGGGTGGACGACAAAAAGCTCCACTACCGCCCCCAGGAGTACTGGCCCGCGGGCGCCGTCATCCAGGCCCGCAGCAACCTCGACGGCATCAAGATCAGCGACCGCCTCTGGGGCGGCAAGGTCAAGCCCCTGCGCATCACCATCGGCGACCAGGTCATCGCCGTCACCGACGCCGCGACCCACCAGCTGACGCTCTACCGCAACGGCGAGGAGGTCAGGTCGATCCCCGTCACGACCGGCAAGCCCGGCTTCGAGACCCGTAACGGCGTCAAGGTCGTACTGGGCAAGGAGTACTTCGTACGCATGCGCGGCACGACCGTCGGCATAGCGGAGGGTTCCGCGGACTCGTACGACCTACCGGTCTACTACGCCACCCGCGTGACCTGGAGCGGCGAATACGTCCACGCCGCCCCCTGGTCGGTCGGCTCCCAGGGCTACGCCAATGTCAGCCACGGCTGCACCGGCATGAGCACCGCCAACGCCGCCTGGTTCTTCGAGAACGTCCGCGAGGGCGACATCGTCAAGGTCGTCAACTCGTTCGGCAACACGATGGAACCGTTCGGCAACGGCTTCGGCGACTGGAACCTGCCCTGGCAGAACTGGCGCGACGGCAGTGCCCTGGTGGGCGGCACCCCGGACGGACCAAGCCCCGCCGAGAGGGCCAGGCTGAGGCCGCAGAGCATCTGAATCGCCCTCCAGGGCCGCGCCTCTCAGAGGGGCGGGGCTGTATCGATCTGCGGCTCCGCCGCGTGGGCGCGACCAGCCACATGGGACCCGCAGCCGCCCGCATAGGCGTACCCCCGAGCTCTCAGGCGCTCGCAAGCCTCTTCGTACGCAACAGAGAAGCCAACGCCCCCGCGAACTCCACCGGCTCCACAGGCAGCGTCACAGCCGCCTCAGCCCGACTCCACGTGGCCAGCCACGCATCCTGCGGCCGCCCGATCAGCAGCAGCACCGGCGGGCAGTTGAACACCTCGTCCTTGATCTGCCGGCAGACCCCCATGCCCCCCAAGGGCACGGCCTCACCGTCCAGCACACAGACGTCGATGCCCCCCTTGTCCAGCTCGCGCACCACCGCGGCCGGCGTCGCGCACTCCACGAACTGCACGACCGGCACGTCCGGAGCGGGCCGGCGCCCGGTGGCCAACCTCACCTGCTCGCGGGTGTTGGAGTTGTCGCTGTAGACCAGCACCGTGGCGGTCGGCTGCATTGTTCCTCCGTGACGTCAGCGTCGTAAGGACAGGCCCGTTGGGCCGGATGCTACTCCCTTGAACACCACGTCAACACCGGTATGAACGGGGAAGACACTCCGAACGGCACCCCCCGGAGTGAGGGCGGGATAAGCGACCGACATAATGTCGGTCGTGGCGACAGCAACGACAGTAGACAAGGGTCACGCGCACCCGTCGGTCAACCGACCGAACCTCACCAGCGTCGGAACCATCATCTGGTTGAGTTCCGAGCTGATGTTCTTCGCGGCCCTCTTCGCGATGTACTTCACCCTGCGATCGGTGACCGGTCCGGACTTCTGGCACGAGAAGGCGGCCGCCCTGAACTTCCCGTTCTCGGCGACGAACACCACGATCCTGGTGCTCTCCTCCCTCACCTGCCAGCTCGGCGTCTTCGCCGCCGAGCGCGGCGACGTGAAGAAGCTCCGGGGCTGGTTCATCGTCACCTTCATCATGGGTGCGATCTTCATCGGCGGTCAGGTGTACGAGTACACCGAGCTGGTCAAGCACGAGGGCCTCTCGCTCTCGTCCGACCCCTACGGCTCGGTCTTCTACCTGACCACCGGTTTCCACGGCCTGCACGTGACGGGCGGCCTCATCGCCTTCCTGTTCGTCCTCGGCCGCACCTACGCGGCGAAGAGGTTCACGCACGAGCAGGCGACCGCCGCGATCGTCGTGTCCTACTACTGGCACTTCGTCGATGTCGTCTGGATCGGCCTCTTCGCCACGATCTACATGATCAAGTAGCCGGGCCCGATCCCGCGCGCGTTCCACAACGCACATACCAGAAGCATCGACGCAGAAGATCCTGACACCGGGGTAATCCGTGAAAAAGCTCTCCGCACGACGACGCCATCCGCTGGCGGCGGTCGTCGTCCTACTCCTCGCGCTGGCGTGCACGGGGGCTCTGTACGCCGTCTTCGTCCCCACGAAGAAGGCGCAGGCCGAGGAAACCGCCCAGTCCCTCACCATCGAAGAGGGCAAGAAGCTCTACACCGTCGGCTGCGCCAGCTGCCACGGAACCGGCGGTCAGGGCACCTCCGACGGGCCGAGCCTGGTGGGCGTCGGCGCCGCCGCCGTCGACTTCCAGGTCTCGACGGGCCGTATGCCGGCCGCCACCTCCCAGGGCGCCCAGGTCCCGAAGAAGAAGAACATCTACTCGCAGGCCGAGATCGACCAGCTCGCGGCGTACATCGCCTCGCTGGGCGCCGGTCCGTCCGTCCCGACCGAGGAGCAGTACGGCCCCGAGGGCGCGGACATCGCCAAGGGCGGCGAGCTCTTCCGCAATAACTGCGCCCAGTGCCACAACTTCACCGGCAAGGGCGGCGCGCTGACGAAGGGCAAGTTCGCCCCGACCCTCGAGGGTGTCGACCCGAAGCACATCTACGAGGCCATGCAGACCGGCCCGCAGAACATGCCGTCGTTCCCCGACACCACGCTGTCGGAGCAGAACAAGAAGGACATCATCGCGTACCTGCACGCGGTCAACAGCGACGAGACGGTCAACCCGGGTGGTCTGGAGCTGGGCGGCCTCGGGCCGGTCAGTGAGGGCCTCTTCGCCTGGATCTTCGGGCTCGGTGCACTGATCGCGGTCGCCGTCTGGGTCGCCGCTCGGACCGCAAAGGCCAAGAAGTCATGAGTAGCCAAGACATTCCAGAAGAGAACCTGCCCGCTGAGCAGGACACCACCGTCGCGGTAGCGGACGAGAAGCACCCCTTCGCCGACCCCGGCCTGCCGCCCCACGAGCACCGGATCCAGGACATCGACGAGCGGGCCGCCAGGCGGTCCGAGCGCACGGTCGCCCTGCTGTTCACGGTGTCGATGCTGGCCACCGTCGGCTTCATCGCCTCGTTCGTCACGATCCCGCACGACAAGTCGGTCTTCGTCTTCCCGATCGGTCACCTCAACGCGCTGAACTTCGCGCTGGGGCTGACCCTCGGTACGGCGCTGTTCTGCATCGGCGCGGGCGCGGTCCACTGGGCCCGCACCCTGATGTCCGACGTGGAGGTCGCCGACGAGCGGCACCCGATCGCGGCGGAGCCCGAGGTCAAGGCCAAGGTCATGGCCGACTTCAAGCAGGGCGCCAAGGAGTCCGCGCTCGGCCGCCGCAAGCTGATCCGCAACACGATGTTCGGCGCGCTGGCGCTGTTCCCGCTCTCCGGCGTGGTCCTGCTGCGTGACCTCGGCCCGCTGCCCGGGACGAAGCTGCGCCACACCCTGTGGTCCAAGGGCAAGCTGCTCGTCAACATGAACACCGACGAGCCGCTGCGTCCCTCGGACGTCGCGGTCGGCTCCCTCACCTTCGCCAAGCCGGAGGGCCTGGAGGAGCACGACCACGACTTCCAGAACGAGATCGCCAAGGCCGCCCTGATGATCGTCCGGCTCCAGCCCGACGACATCAAGGACAAGCGCGAGCTCGAGTGGTCGCACGAGGGCATCGTCGCGTACTCGAAGATCTGCACCCACGTCGGTTGCCCGATCTCCCTGTACGAGCAGCAGACGCACCACGTGCTCTGCCCCTGCCACCAGTCCACCTTCGACCTCTCCGACGGTGCCCGAGTGATCTTCGGCCCCGCCGGCCACGCCCTGCCGCAGCTGCGCATCGGCGTGAACGACGAGGGCTACCTCGAGGCGCTCGGCGACTTCGAAGAGCCCGTCGGTCCTGCATTCTGGGAGCGCGGATGAGCACCACAGAGACCACCGAGTCCCGCTCGCGCGGGAAGGCACCGGCCGGCGAGCGCGTCGCCGACTGGGCGGACGGCCGACTGGGGATCTACTCCCTGGCCAAGGCCAACATGCGCAAGATCTTCCCCGACCACTGGTCGTTCATGTTGGGCGAGGTCTGCCTCTACAGCTTCATCATCATCATCCTCACGGGTGTGTACCTGACGCTGTTCTTCCACCCGTCGATGAACGAGGTGGAATACCACGGCAGTTACGTCCCGCTGCAGGGACAGCTCATGTCGGAGGCGTTCAGCTCCACGCTGCACATCTCCTTCGACGTGCGCGGTGGTCTGCTGATCCGGCAGATCCACCACTGGGCGGCGCTGATCTTCCTCGCCGGCATGTTCGTGCACATGATGCGCGTGTTCTTCACGGGCGCGTTCCGCAAGCCGCGTGAGATCAACTGGCTGTTCGGCTTCCTGCTGTTCGTCCTGGGCATGTTCACCGGTTTCACCGGCTACTCGCTCCCGGACGACCTGCTCTCCGGCACCGGTGTCCGCTTCACCCAGGGCGCGATCCTGTCCATGCCGGTCGTCGGCACGTACATCTCGTTCTTCCTCTTCGGCGGCGAGTTCCCGGGCGTCGACTTCGTGGCCCGCTTCTACTCGATCCACATCCTGCTGCTGCCGGGCATCATGCTCGGCCTGGTGGTCGGCCACCTGATCCTGGTCTTCTACCACAAGCACACGCAGTTCGCGGGCCCCGGAAAGAACAACAAGAACGTCGTCGGCATGCCGCTGCTGCCGGTCTACATGGCCAAGGCCGGAGGCTTCTTCTTCCTGGTCTTCGGTGTCATCGCGGTCATCGCGGCGGTGGCGCAGATCAACCCGATCTGGGCCATGGGTCCCTACCGTCCGGACCAGGTGTCCACGGGCGCCCAGCCCGACTGGTACATGGGCTTCGCCGAGGGTCTGGTCCGCTACATGCCGGGCTGGGAGATCAACTTCTGGGGTCACACGCTCGTCCTGGGTGTGTTCATCCCGCTGGTCCTCTTCGGCCTGGTACTGATGGCCATCGCGGTCTACCCGTTCATCGAGTCCTGGGTCACCGGCGACAAGCGCGAGCACCACATCCTGGACCGCCCGCGCAACGCCCCGACGCGTACCGCGTTCGGTGTCGCCTGGGTCACGGTGTACATGATCGGCCTGGTCGGTGGTGGCAACGACCTGTGGGCCACCCACTTCCACCTGTCGATCAACGCGGTCACCTGGTTCGTCCGGATCGGCTTCTTCGTCGGACCGGTCCTCGCGTTCATCATCACCAAGCGGATCTGCCTCGGCCTCCAGCGCCGGGACAAGGACAAGGTGCTGCACGGCCGCGAGTCGGGCATCATCAAGCGCCTGCCGCACGGTGAGTTCATCGAGGTGCACGAGCCGCTCAGCCAGGACGCGCTGCACACCCTCACCGCGCACGAGCAGTACAAGCCGCTCGAGATCGGCCCGACGGTCGACGAGAACGGCGTCGAGCGCAAGGTGAAGGGCTCCGAGAAGCTGCGCGCCAAGCTCAGCAAGTCCTACTTCGACGAGGACGGCCAGATCCCGAAGCCCACCGTCGAGGAGTACAAGGAGATCACGAGCGGCCACGGCCACCACTGATCGCTGTCAGCCACGCCACGGTTGAAGGGCCCCGTCCGGTTGCGGACGGGGCCCTTCGCCGTGCGGGGAGACGAGGAGTCGTCCGGTGTTCGGACTGGGCGCTTCTCCGTACCCCGGTGCTGGATAGGGTGGACCCGTTGAGATTCGCGTCCCGTAGTGCGGGACACCACAACTGACCCAGGAGCGGCTGATGAGCGCTGTGACCCCCGCTGGAGGCGACACCGCGGCGGGCCGTTCCTGGCCCGAGGTGCTGAGTGCCCTGCTCGGCGGACAGGACCTGAGCGCCGGCGACACGGCCTGGGCGATGGACCGCTTCATGACCGGCGAGGCCTCGGACGCGCAGATCGCCGGCTTCATGGTGGCCCTGCGGGCCAAGGGCGAGACGGTCGAGGAGATCAACGGTCTCGTCGAGGCGATGTACGCCCACGCGCAGCCGCTGGACATCCCCGGCCCGGCCGTCGACATCGTCGGCACGGGCGGCGACCGGGCCAAGACGGTCAACATCTCGACCATGTCCGCCATCGTGATCGCGGGCGCCGGGGCGAAGGTCGTCAAGCACGGCAACCGCGCGTCGTCCTCCGCGAGCGGCTCCTCCGACGTGCTGGAGAAGCTCGGCATCAACCTGGACCTGTCGCCGGAGGGCGTGGCGCGGGTGGTGGACGAGGCCGGCATCACCTTCTGTTTCGCCGCCAAGTTCCACCCCTCGATGCGGTTCGTCGGCGGCGTACGACGGGACCTCGGCATCCCGACCTCGTTCAACCTCCTCGGCCCGCTGACCAACCCCGCCCGCGTCACCGCCTCGGCCGTCGGCTGCTTCGACACCCGGATGGCGGGGCTCATCGCCGGCGTACTCGCCGAGCGCGGCTCGTCCGCCCTGGTGTTCCGCGGTGACGACGGCCTCGACGAGCTGACGACGACGGCCACGTCGAAGGTGTGGGTGGTCCGCGACGGCAAGGTGACCGAGGAGGCCTTCGACCCGCGCGACGTCGGCATCGAGCTGGTCCCCGTGGAGGCGCTGCGCGGCGCGGACGCGTCGTACAACGCGGAGGTCGCCCGGCGTCTCCTGGACGGCGAGACAGGGCCGGTGCGGGACGCCGTACTGCTCAACTCGGCTGCGGCGCTCGTGGCGTTGGAGCCCACGGACGACCCGCTCACGGAGCAGATCAGGCTCGGGATGGCGAGGGCGGCGGAGTCGGTCGACTCGGGTGCGGCGAAGCGGACGCTGGAGCGGTGGGTGGCGGCCAGCAACGCCTGAGCCGGCACCATGTGACGCAGGGCGCAGTCCAGGATCCGGACTGCGCCCTTGCGCATCGAAGATCGTATGGCAGGATGTTGGACCAGGTCATGAGTGACAGTCATGAGGCCCCGGCCGACTGTCCGGCAACCCTCCGTCCGTGGCGGGGTGCCCCGGGTGAAGACCAGGCCGTAGGCAGCGAGGTCTACGGCAAGCGCGGGCCCCTCTCGAAACCAGGGGTCCTGGTCGTTCGAGGGAGTCTTCCGTGAGCAAGCGAATGCGATAGGGCCGCCGAGCCCCGCCTCCGCGCACCCTTCTTCTCTTCTCCGCATGCCTTCAACTCGCATGCCTCTCACGGGAGTTCGCCATGTCTGTCTCCACCGCTGCCGCCGACCAGTCCGTTTGCACCCCGCTGCCCGTTCTGGGCAGTGATGTCACCGTCCCGCTCGTCACCGGCGGCGAGGTCACCTACGCCGCGCTCGACTACGCGGCCAGCGCCCCGGCCCTCCAGCGCGTCTGGGACGACGTCGCCGCCTACGCGCCGTACTACGGCAGCGTCCACCGCGGTGCCGGCTACCTCTCCCAGCTCTCCACGGACCTGTTCGAGAACGCCCGCAGGACGGTCGCCGAGTTCCTCGACTGCCGGGACACCGACCAGGTCGTGTTCACCCGGTCCACGACCGACTCGCTGAACCTCCTCGCCGCCGCCCTCCCGGCCGACTGCCAGGTCTTCGTCTTCGAGACCGAGCACCACGCCTCCCTGCTGCCCTGGCGCGACGCCCGCGTCACCTACCTCAACGCGCCCCGCACCCCGCGCCAGGCCGTCGAGACCCTGGAGCGCGCCCTCGCCGACCGCGACCCCTACGGCCCGGCCCTGGTCTGCGTGACCGGCGCCTCGAACGTCACCGGCGAGCTGTGGCCGGTCCGCGAGCTGGCAGCCGCCGCCCACGCGCACGGCGCACGGGTCGTCCTCGACGCCGCCCAGCTGGCCCCGCACCACGCGGTGAGCGTCCAGGACCTCGACGTCGACTGGGTCGCCTTCTCCGGCCACAAGCTGTACGCCCCGTTCGGCTCGGGCGTCCTGGCCGGCCGCGCCGACTGGCTTCGCGAGGCCGAGCCGTACCTCGCGGGCGGCGGCGCCAGCCGCAAGGTCACCCGGCGTGAGGACGGGGGAGTGGACGTCGAGTGGCACGAGAGCGCCGCCCGGCATGAAGCCGGCTCCCCGAACGTCATCGGTGCCTACTCCATCGCCTCCGCCTGCAAGGCCCTCACCGAGGCCGGCTTCGACAACCTGGTCGCGCGCGAGCAGTATCTGATCGAGAAGGTGCGGGCTGGCCTCGCCGAGGTGCCCGAGGTCCGGATCCTCTCCCTCTTCGGTGACGACGCCCCGCGTGTCGGCGTGATCTCCTTCGTCGTCGACGGCTGGAACAGCTCCCACTTCGCCGCGGCCCTCTCCGCCGAGTACGGCATCGGGGTGCGCGACGGCCTGTTCTGCGCCCACCCCCTGGTCCGCACCCTGCTCGGCAGCGACCCGCAGACGCAGGGCGAGTGCGGTGCCCCGGAGGCGGCGCCCGGGGAGAAGTCCCTCAACGCGATCCGGGTGAGCTTCGGGGCGGGTACGCCGGACGAGCACGTCGAGCGGTTCGTGAACGCCGTGAAGGAGCTCGTCACGGACGGCGCCCGGTGGAACTACCGCACGGAGGACGGCCGTTGCGTGCCGGACACCTCCGCGTGAGCCGGTAGCCGGGCGCCCAGCAGGATCATCCGCAGGGCGCGTTCCGTGGCGTCCGTGAGGAGTTCGGAGGCCCGCACCAGGGCCTCCGCCAGGGCCATCGGCGCCGGCAGGATCCCGCTGAACGCGTCGACGCCCGGCACGTCGTGGGCGCCTTCGCCCAGCGTGCCCGCCAGCACGAGCACCGGGCGGCCGTACAGCTTGGCCCGGCGGGCCACCTCGGCCGGGACCTTGCCGCGGGGCGTCTGGTGGTCCAGCGCGCCCTCGGCGGTGACGACCAGGTCGGCGCGGGCGAGGCGGGCGTCCAGGTCCAGGTGGTCCAGGAGCACGTCGAAGCGGGGGAGCAGCCGGGCGCCCAGCGCGGCGAGACCCGCGCCCAGGCCGCCGGACGCACCGGTGCCGGGACCGGCGTACAGGTCGGTGCCCACAACCCCCAGGTCACGGGTGAGGACCCGCGCCCAGTTCTCCAGCCCCGCCGACAGTTCCTCCACCTGCGCGGGCGTCGCCCCCTTCTGCGGGCCGAAGACACGGGCCACGCCGCGCTCGCCGCACAGCACGTTGTACGGGTTGCAGGCGACGAGCAGCTCGACGTCCCATAGGCGGGGGTCCAGGCCGGACGGGTCGATCCGGGCGAGCCGCGTCAACTCGCGCCCTCCGTGGGGGAGTTCGAAGCCGTCGGCGTCCAGCAGCCGGGCGCCGAGGGCCTGCAGCGCGCCGGCGCCCCCGTCGGACGTACCCGAGTCGCCGCAGCCGATCAGGACGCGCCGTACGCCGGTGTCGAGCGCGGCGCGGATCAGCTCGCCGACGCCGTACGTCGTCGTGGCGCCGGGGTCGCGCAGGGAGTGGGGGACGAGGGAGAGGCCCGCCACCGCGGCCATCTCCACGACCGCCGTGTCCCCCTCGCCGGAACCGAGCAGCGCGAAGTGCGCGCCGATGGTCTCGCCGACGGGGCCGGTCGCGGGCAGCGCGACGAGTCGGCCACCGGTGGCGGCGGCCAACGCGGCGGCGGTGCCCTCGCCCCCGTCCACCAGGGGGATCAGGTCGAGCACGGTGTCCGGCAGCACCCGCCGGACACCGTCCGCGATGGCCTCGGCGGCGGCCTGGGCGGACAGGGACTCCTTGAAGCCACTGGGGGCTACGACGACGCGGGTCAGCATCAGTGGGCTCCTAAGCAGGTCAGGGAAGGGCAACGCCCCTCCTTTGAGGGGGGCGGGGCTGTGACATATGCGGCTCCGCCGCGTGGGCGCGACCAGCCACGACGGCGCAGCAGACAACCGACAACGATTCGCGGCACTCTCATCGCGTCACGGGAACGCCGAGCAGCGGCCACACCGCCACGGTGAACAGCAGAACGAGCCCGGCAGTCAGCGGAGCCAAGACAGCCGACAGCCGCAACAGGTCGCGCGAGGTATACGTCGGCGTTCCGGGAAGGTCGGAGAAGAGCGTCACCGGCTTGGCGGAAGCCGGAAGGGTGTGACAGAACCCCGCCGCCGCAGTGGACGCAAGCGCCGCCGCGACCGGATTCACCCCCGCCCCCACCGCCGCCGCGACCACCAGCGGCACCAGCACCGACGAACGGGCCGAGCGGGACTGAAGCACCAGGTGGGCCGCCGTACTGATCGCGATCACGACGATCAGGAACCACACCGGGCCGACCCCACCGGGAAGCTCGTCGACCAGCCACTTCGCGGCCCCCGAGTCGGCGAGCGCCACGCCCATCGCCATCGTCGCGGCCATGAACAGCAGCAGCGCCCAGGGCACCGTCTTCAGCGCGTCCTTCAGACGCACGGTGCCCAGGGCCGGCGAGGCCGCCACCACCGCGCCGATCAGCGCCACCACGGCGGGCGGCACCCGGTGCAGCGGCTCGCTGCACCACAGCACGACGACCGTGCCGAGCAGCAGCGCGCACCGCTTCTCGGCCTGCGACCAGGGGCCGGTGACCGGGTCGTCGCTGTGCTCCTGGATCTGCTCGGGCGTGATGCGCACGGCGCCCTTGCGGTCCGCGCGCCGGGTCGTCGTCAGGAGTACGGCCTCGGCGGCCAGGTGGGACGAGGCCACGGCCAGCGGCAGGCCGAGCAGCAGCCACTCGGTGAAGCCGATCCGGTCACCCGTGGCCTGCCACAGCACCGACACGGTGATCAGATGCGCACCGGCCCCGATCAGGGTCGCCACCGCCGACAGCAGGATCACGGTCGGGAACAGCAGCGCCAGCATCACCACCAGTCGCTTCCGGTCGGCCAGCACCTTGGCGAGCGCCAGGAACACCGGCAGCGCGAGGGCGGCCCTCCCCGAGGTGGCCGGCACCGCGAACGCCGTGACGACCAGGGCGGCCGTGGTGAGGTGCACGAGCTGCCGTACGGTGCGCGCCCCGCCGACCAGGAACGCCGCCGCCCGCCCCGCGAGCCCCGTCCGGGTCACCGCGGCCGCCAGCACGAAGGCGCAGATCAGCAGCCACACCGTCGAGTCGCCGAGGGTGCCGAAGAGCGTGTCGCTGCTGATCACCCCGGTCACCGTCAGGGCGAGCCCCGCACCCAGCGCGATGTAGGTGTCGTCGACCGGGGTGGCGATCCAGGCGCAGGTCGCCAGGGCGAACACGGCGAGGGTGAGGCGGGCGTCGGCGCCGAGTCCCGGGAAGTTGCCGGGCACGACGAGCAGCGCGCACAGGGAGAGCGCCACGCAGAGGGCGGCGCCCAGGCGGAGGTTCAGGGTCACGTCATCGAGGGTTCACCCGGGCGGTGAGCCCTCGATGAGCCGTACATGAAGGAGACTTCACGCGGCCGGGAGACTTCACCCGGACCGGAGACTTCACGCGGAGAGGCGGTACCCCACGCCCCGCACGGTCTCGACCCGTTCGGCCCCGAGCTTCTTGCGCAGCGCCCGCACGTACACGTCCACGATGTTGGAGCCGGGGTCGAAGTCGTAGCCCCACACGTGCGACAGGATCTGCTCGCGGGACAGTACCTGCCCCGGGTGCCTCAGGAACAGCTCCAGGAGCACGAATTCACGGGCCGTCAGATCCACGGTCCGCTCGTCGGCCCGCGCCCGCCGCGTGCGCAGATCCAGGGTCAGCGAGCCCGACCGCAGCACCGTCACCTCGGGCGCCCGGGCCGCCGTACGCAGCCGTAGGCGCACCCGTGCGAGCAGTTCCTCGAAGCGGAACGGCTTGGTCATCCAGTCGTCGGCGCCGCCCTCCAGACCGGCCACCGTGTCCCGTACGGAGTCCCGCGCGGTCAGCACGATCACCGGGACCGTCACGCGGGCCTCGCGCAGTTCGCGCAGCACCGTGAAGCCGTCCCGGCCGGGCAGCCCGATGTCCAGGACCACCAGATCGAAACCGCCGGTCAGCGCGTACTCGTAGGCGGCGTCGCCGTCGCCGACGACGGTCGTGGTGAAGCCGTTGGAGCGCAGGCCCTTCTCGACGAAGGAGGCGATCCTGTCCTCGTCCTCGACGATGAGAATGCGGTTCACGTGTGTGCCTCTCCCAGTGCCAGTACGAAGGTGGCGCCGCCGCCGTCGGTGTCGCGCAGCCGGACCCGGCCGCCGTGCGCCTCCGCGATCGCCCGGACGATCGACAGGCCGAGCCCGGCGCCGGAGCCCCGGGCACCGCGCCGGGACGTGCCACGCCGGAACCGTTCGAAGATCACCTCGCCGTCCTGCGGCTGGACACCGCACCCGGAGTCGGCGACGTACAGCTCGACGCCCGGCCCGTCGGCGCGGGAGCCGATCCGGACGGTCTGGCCGGGCGTGGTGTGCTGCACGGCGTTCTGGGCGAGCTGGACCATCGCCTGGGTGATGCGCTGCGGGTCCAGCTCGGCCTCGACGTCGGCCACCTCGGCGAGCTGCCAGTCCCGTTCGCCGAGGGTGCGGGCCTTGACGTAGACGTCGGCGGTGAGTTCGGCGAGCTGGACCGGCTCCGGGGTGACGAAGTCGGGGCGCTCGGCCTTGGCGAGCAGCAGCAGGTCCTCGACGATGCGGCTCATCCGGTCGAGCTCGTCGGTGACCAGCCGTATCGTCTCCTCGCGCTCGGCCGGGTCGTCACCCATCAGCTCCAGATGGCCGCGCACGATGGTGATCGGCGTGCGCAGCTCGTGGCCCGCGTCGTCGACGAACTCGCGCTGGGCGGCGAAGGCGCGCTCCAGCCGGTCGAGCATGTCGTTGAACGTCTCCGCGAGCGCGGCGATGTCGTCCCGCCCGTGCACCGGGATACGGCGGGTGAGGTCCTGCTCGGTGAGCTGCGCCGCCGCGGTGCGCACCAGCCGTACGGGCTTGAGGATCCGCCCCGCGACCGCCCAGCCGATCCCGGTCGTCATCAGCAGGGCGACCCCGGAGATGGCGAGCAGGATACGGAACTCCTCGTTCACCGCGGCCTGTTCGCGTCCGGGGTGGAAGGCGACGACGAACGCGGCCTCCGTCTCGCCGCCGGCCCGGGCGACGGTGACCTTGGCCCAGCGGATCTCGCCGGACGCCCGGTGCAGTGTGCCCGTGGCGTCGGGCGAGTCGAAGATACGGCGACGGGCGTCGGCGTCCCGGTGCAGGGGAACGGCCACGGGGATCTCGCGCGGCTGACGGAACTGCGCCGGGGTCGTGCCCGGGCGGCCCACCAGGCCGATCAGCTCCTCGTCGGGGTCGGCGTACTGCCGCACCAGGAACTCGACCAGCAGCCGCGACGGATCCGTGAACGGCCGGCCGGTCTCCGGGTCGACGCCCCGCTCCTCGAAGTTGGCGAACTCACCGGCCTCCTGAGCGAGCAGCCCGTTCGCCCGGTGATCGACGTCCCGCAGCAGGATCGAGCGCGTGGTCGTCGCCACCGACACGAGCCCGACGGCCATGACGAACAGCAGCCAGAGCAGGATCCGGACCCGGGCGGTAATCCGCCGACGCACGGGGCTGGGGGGTGTCGCCACAAGGCACCGTTCCTCACGGCCGCGCGGAACGCTCAGCCGTCGTCCCCGGGCTCGCCGCGGTCGTCGTCCGAGGTCTCCCGGCCGGGGGCGTCGTCATCGTCGTCACTCGCGGGGCTGTCGGTCACCGGGGGCCGGGAGACGACCTCGTCGCTCGGCGTCGGTGCGGGCCGGGTGGGCGTCGGGGTGGGGGAGCCGCTGTCCAGCTCCACCTTGGCCGGGACCTTGGGGGACTCCGGGGTGTCGGTGAGGGCGAAGCTGGTCGCGGCGATGCCCAGCGGAATCGCCACTACGGCGACCAGGGCCGCGATCCGGTGCGAGAAGACCATGCGACCGAGCCTGCCCTTGGCAACGGGTGGCGAGGATGAGCCCAGGATGAGGAACTCTTCATCTTCGGGCCGCGGCCGCGGGCAGCCGCGGGTGCCTCAGCTGTCCAGGCCGATGGCGAACGCGGCCTCGATGTCGTGCTGCGAGTACGTACGGAACGCCACGTGCGTGTCGGTCCCCTCGACACCGGGGATCTTGCTGATCCGGCCGGGGATGACCTCGGCGAGATCCTCGTGCTGCTTCACCCGCACCATGGCGATCAGGTCGTACGTCCCGGTGACCGAGAAGACCTCGGTGACGCTCTCCAGCGAAGCGATCCGCTCCGCGATCTCGGGAATCCGGTCCACGCTGGTCTTGATGAGGACGATCGCGGTGATCACGGCTGGTTCTCTCCCTGGGAGGCCGGAGCTGGGGCGGCCTTCACTCTAGTCGTAGGCCTGAAGCGGGCCCACGCGTAGCCGAAGCCCAGTCCGAAGCCCACCAGGTGCGCCAGATACGCCACCCCCGGCCCCTGGTCCGCACGCCCCGCCGCCACCCACTGCAGGCCCGCCCAGAAGGGCAGCACGACCCACGCGGGGAAGCGCAGCGGCAGGAAGAGCAGGAACGGCAGCAGGCTTGTCACACGCGCCCCGGGGAAGAGGAACAGGAACGCGCCGAGGATCGCCGAGATCGCCCCGGACGCGCCGACCAGGGACTGCGTGGAGCCGTCGTTGGCGGCCGCGTAACCCAGCAGCGCCAGATAGCCGCAGCCCAGATAGAAGAGCGTGAACTGGACGTGACCCATCCGTTCCTCGGTCATCACGCCGAAGACGTAGAGGAAGAGCATGTTGCCGAGCAGGTGCACCCAGCTGCCGTGCACGAAGAGGGCCGTGGCGGGCGTGAGGGCGGCCCGGGGCGCGCCCTCGAACAGCTCCGCGGGCACCACACCCCAGCGGTGGAAGTAGGCCCGCTGCGCGGCGAGCAGCCCGTCGCCGGAGCCGTAGGCCGGATTCAGCCCCGCCGCCGGACCGATCAGGAAGAGCAGGCAGCACAGGGCGATCAGGGCATACGTCACCGGCGCCGACGCCCGGAACACCGATCGGCCCGCCTTGGCGAACCGAGCCCCGAAACGCGCCACGCTCCAGTTGCCGATCATGAATACAGAGCATGACGTAACCGGACGCACCCGCGCAGACCGCCTCGCCGCCGTGGACGGACGGGCGGCGAGTACCCGCCAGGCCGTAGGGTAACGAGCCACACGCTCCGGGGAGCTCGGGGCGTCGCGGACAATAGAAGGCCTAGAAGGAAAGAGCACAGTCACGATGACGGTTCCCCTGCCGACCGACACGACGCGGTGGCGCTGCACCCTCTGCGGCAACCTCACGCGCTTCGACGTGACGCGCTCGTCCAAGGTCGTGGAGTACGTCCACCTCGATCTGGCCGGTGAGCCGAAGGTCGAGGAGCGCGAGGTGCTCAGTGAGACCATCGAGTCGGTGCGCTGCCGCTGGTGCAACGCCGTGGACAAGGTGGAACTCGTGGACAGGCCGGGCGCCGGCTCCTGACAGGAGCCGGCCCCGCACAGTATTGGGGTGTGACGGATGGTGGAGACACAAGGCGGGGGGCCGGGCGACGGCGCCGCCGAGGTGCTCGACCGTCCGCTGCCCGACGGTGTACGGCGCAGAGTCGTACAGATCGTGTCCGACGGGTTCGGCGGGCTGACCGTCGGCGAACTGCCCGCACAGCTTCGGCAGTACGCCAGATTCGCGCCGAACCGCCGGGCCAAGTTCGCCGGCAACGCCATGGCGACCGCGCTGGAGACCGATCCGCTGTTCCGCCAGCGCATCGGGGAGAAGTTCAGAGAGGCCCAGCCGGAGCTCTCCGGCGCTCTCGACTCAGGCTCGGCGCCTCCGGCCGCGGACCCGCTCGACGTGGCGGCCGCGGCCTATGTTCTGCGGCCCACCGGCTGGGTCAAGCTGGTCACCGCGGCCGGCGAGGAGGCCCAGCGGGCCGACGCCGAGCGCGCCGACGAGGAGAACCGCGCCGAGCTGGAGCGGCTGCGCGAGGAGCTCGCCCACGCCCGTGAGCACACCCGGGCCGAGACCGAGCGGCTGCGCACCGAGCTGGACGCGGCGAAGAAGGAAGCCGAGTCGCTGCACCGCAAGCTGCGGTCGGCGCTCAGTGACGTCAAGCGCGGCGAGGCGGCCCTGCGCAAGGTCCAGGGCGAGATCGAGACCGTACGCGCCGAGGGCCATGCCCAGGTCTCCGCGGCCGAGAGCGAGACCCGGCGGCTCAGGGCGCGGCTCGGGGAGGCCGAGGCCGCCCTGGAGGCCACGCGCCGGGCGGCCCGCGAGGGGCGCAGCGTCGAGGACATGCGCGTACGGCTGCTCCTGGACACCCTGCTGGACTCCGCTCAAGGGCTGCGCCGCGAACTGGCGTTGCCGCCGGTCTCCGTGCGGCCCGCCGAGACCGTGGACGCGGTCGAACCGGGACGAATGACCCCGAAGGACATCGCCGCACGGGCGTTGTCCGAGAACGACCCCGCGATCCTCGACCAACTCCTCGCGCTGCCGCAGGCGCATCTGGTCGTCGACGGCTACAACGTCACCAAGACCGGCTATCCCCAGATGCCGCTGGAGAAGCAGCGCCTGCGGCTGCTCGGCCAGCTCTCACAGCTCGCCGCGCAGACCGGCGCCGAGGTGACCTGTGTCTTCGACGGGGCCGAGCTGGCCGCCCCGGTGCTGCTCGCGCCGCCGCGCGGGGTGCGGGTGCTGTTCTCCAAGCCGGGCGTGACCGCGGACGAGTTGATCCGCCAGCTGGTGCGCGCCGAGCCGCCGGGCCGTCCGGTCATCGTCGCCTCGACCGACCGCGAGGTGGCGGACGGGGTCGCCCGGGCCGGCGCCCGCCCGGTGGCTTCTGCGGTGCTTCTCAAGCGGCTGTCCTGAAACGCCAACGTACAGGCGCAATGCCCGAATTGACATAACCCCCGGGCAACGTAGTGTCAAGCCCGCGTCACACGATGTGAGTTGTGTGTAAAGAATGACGGGTGTGACGAGAATTTTCGTGTGAGGATTTGATCTGATCACAACTGGGTCACTAGGGTCTGGCGTCGAACCTCCGAGCGGGTGATCACTCAGAAGAAGGAGTTCACCTCCGTGGCGTCCCACCGTCGACCCAAGCAGCCGAGCCGAGCACGTGTGACCGTGCTGACCACCGCCGCCGCTGCTGCCGTGGCCATCAGTTCGCAGGCCGCCAACGCGGCGCCCAGCGAGAAGCCGAGCAAGGACGAGGTAAAGGCCAAGGTCGACAAGCTCTACGAGGAGGCCGAGCAGGCCACCGAGAAGTACAACGGGGCCAAGGAGAAGCAGGAGAAGCTCCAGAAGGAGATCTCCACCATCCAGGACAACGTCGCCCGCGGCCAGGAAGAGCTCAACGAGCTGCGCGACACGATGGGCCTCGCGGCCGCCGCCCAGTACCGCACGGGCAGCATCGACTCCTCCGTCCAGCTGTTCCTGTCGTCCGACCCGGACGACTACCTGGACAAGGCGTCCACGATGGACCAGCTGAGCGCCCAGCAGGTCGACTCGCTGAAGAAGATCCAGGGCAAGCAGCGCGAACTCTCCCAGCAGCGCGCCGAGGCGTCCGACAAGCTCAAGGACCTCGCCTCCACCCGCACCGAACTGGGCAAGAAGAAGAAGCAGGTCCAGGCCAAGCTCGCCGAGGCCCAGAAGCTGCTCAACACCCTGACCGCCGCCGAGAAGGCCGCCCTCGCCGCCGAGGAGCAGCGCGCCAGCCGCTCCGCCGCCGACCGCGTGGACCTCGGCAACGTCGGATCCGCCTCCGGCCGGGCCATGGCCGCCTTCCAGGCCGCCCAGAGCCAGATCGGCAAGCCGTACGTCTACGGCGCCACCGGCACCGCCTCCTACGACTGCTCGGGCCTGACCTCCTGGGCCTACGCCCAGGCCGGCGTCTCCATCCCGCGCACCTCGCAGGCCCAGGCCAACGCCGGCACCCGCCTGTCGATGAGCGAACTCAAGGTCGGTGACCTCGTCATCTTCTACGGCGACCTGCACCACGTCGGCCTCTACGCGGGCAACGGCCAGGTGCTGCACGCCCCGCGCAGCGGCACGGTCGTCCGCTACGAGTCGATCAACAACATGCCGTTCCAGTTCGGCGTCCGGATCTGATCCCGCCCGAACGTCCGCAAGATCAACACGACGTGCCGCCCGAACGGGCGAATCACGACAAGTCTCGCTGACCCCGCGCCCCGCCCATGACCTGCGTCAGAGGCGGGGCGTCACTTTGTGTGCCCGCCGCGGTCGTTGGTCGACACCCCGGCACGGAGCTACTGTCTGCCGCGTTTCCCCCTCGCAGGGGGAAGGTCCTTGTCGTCAGCGGAAGGAGAGCGGCTTCCCGTGGGGTCCCATCGCCGCCTTGTATCGCCCGGGTTCGACCGGGGCGCCAACGCAGCCCTCTGCGTCATGTCGGCCGCCGCCGCGGCCATCGGGGTCGTACCGGCCACGGCCGCGCCGCACGACGACACCCGGGCCAAGGTGGACCGTCTCTACGAGGAGGCCGAGAAGGCCACCGAGGCCTACAACAAGGCCGACGAGCGCGCCGACAGGCTCCGGGAGCAGGTGAACGACGCCCAGGACCGGATCGCCCGGCAGCAGGAGCACATCAACACCATGCGGGACGCCCTCGGTTCGCTGGCCGGCGCCCAGTACCGCTCCGGCGGCCTCGACCCCTCCCTCGCCCTGCTGCTCTCCGACGACCCGGAGGACTACCTCGACCGGGCCGCCCGGATCGCCCGGATCAGCGCCCACCAGGCCGACGAGCTCAAGGACCTCCAGGACGCCATGCGCGAAATCGCCCAGGAGCGCGCCGAGGCGGCCGGAAAGCTCGTCGAACTCGAGAAGAGCCGCAAGACCGTCGCCGCCCACAAGCGCACCGTCGAGCACAAGCTCGCCCAGGCCCGCCGGCTCCTCAACTCCCTCACGGCGTCCGACCGCGCCGCCTACGACCGCACCTCCCGCTCCGGCCGTGACGTCATGCCCGACTTCGGCAGCCTCGCCGCGCCCTCGGGCCGTGCGGCCGCCGCCATCGCCGCCGCCCACTCCGCGCTGGGCAAGCCGTACGTCTGGGGCGCCAACGGCCCCTCCGGCTTTGACTGCTCGGGCCTGATCCAGTGGTCGTACGCCCAGGCCGGCGTCTCCCTGCCGCGCACCTCGCAGGGGCAGCGGTACGCCGGCCGGCAGGTCCCGCTCTCCGAGGCCCAGCCCGGTGACGTCGTCACCTACCGCTCCGACGCCAGCCATGTCGGGATGTACGCCGGCAACGGCCAGGTGATCCACGCGCCCTACCCCGGCGCCCCGGTGCGCTACGACCCGGTGGGCATGATGCCGGGCGCGACGGTCACCAGGGTCTGACGCGGGCCTGACCTCCCCGCCTCCGCCGCCGTACGATCGGGAAATGGCTGGTCGAAAACGGGCGTCGGGAACGCGAGTCGTCATCGCGCTCTGTCTGCTGCTCGTCTCGCTGGTGGGCTGCGGCGGGCGGCCCGCCGCCGACACCGCCAAGAGCGAGGTACAGCGCGTCCTCGACCGGCGGGCGGCCGCGATACTCGACCGCGACGAGGCGGCGTATCTGCGCACGG
This sequence comes from Streptomyces sp. V4I8, assembly GCF_041261225.1. Lineage (GTDB taxonomy): Bacteria > Actinomycetota > Actinomycetes > Streptomycetales > Streptomycetaceae > Streptomyces. The sequence goes on along the minus strand of NZ_JBGCCN010000001.1, from coordinate 3,015,404 downwards.
GCGCCAAGGACCGGTACGGCAACCTGCGCGCGGTGCCCCTCGCCGACTGGTCGTACCGCCTGACCAGCCTGCGGCGCACCGGCGACACCGCCCTCGCCGAGGCCGAGCTCCGCTATCGCGTCCAGGGCTACGACCGGGCCCCCGTCCGCGTCGGCCGCACCCTGAGTCTGAGCCTCGACCTGGAGGGCCGGTGGTACGTCGACGCCGAGCGCCCCGCGAAGGGCTCCGCCCAGCAGCTGTGGGACCAGGGCGAGGTGCGCGTCGTACGGGGTGACGACAGCCTCGTCCTGGGGGTCGGGCAGTCCGACGTGGCCCTGCGTTCGTACGCCGAGCTGGCGGACCACGCCGTGCCGGCCGTGTCCCAGGCGTGGGGCACGGACTGGCCGCGGCGCGTCGTCGTCCTCGTACCGAAGTCGCTGACCGGGATGGCCGGGCTGCTGGGTGCGCCCGCGTCCTCCTACCGCGGGATCGCCGCGGTCACCACCGGTGAGACCGGCGCCCCGGCGAGCGCGCCCGCGGACCGGATCATCGTCAACCCCGACGCGTACGGCGTCCTCGGCGGTACCGGCAAGCAGGTCGTCCTCACCCACGAGACCACCCATGTCGCCACCCGCGCCCACACCGGCGCCGCGACCCCGCTGTGGCTCTCCGAGGGCTACGCCGACTGGATCGGCTACCTCGGCAGCGGCCGCTCCCCGTCCCAGGCCGCGCCCGAGCTGTATCGCGCGGTGGCGGAGGGGCGGGTGCCCGAGGAGCTTCCGGCCGACGCGGACTTCGGTTTCACCGGTGACGGGGGTGATCTGGCGCGGGCCTACGAGAGCGGGTGGATGGCGTGCCGGATGATCGCGGACCGCTGGGGTGAGGTGAGACTCGCCGAGTTCTATCGGGCGGTGGGGGCGCATGGGCGGAGGGCGGGGGCCGTGGAGGGGGCTCTGAGCGAGGTGCTCGGGACATCGCTGGAGGAGTTCACGGGGGAGTGGCGGGGGTATCTGCGAGCACAGCTGGCCTGAGGGACGGATTCGCCCCACGCCGGAGGGGCTGGGTGTTCAGCCTGTCCGGCGTTTGAGGACGAGGCCCCTTAGGGGCCGAAAGCGGGGGTCTGGGGGCGGGAGCCCCCAGGGACGGGACGGGTAGGGGCGGCGGGGGCGAGGAAAACTCGGGTGCGTCAGGTCGGCAGGGACGTTTCCCTGGTGCGGGGGGTCTGGGTCGGTACGGGGAGCGGGGCCGGCCGGGTGACCGTCGAGCGCCAGAGCTCGCGGGCAGCGAGGACCGTGGCGAGGACGAGCAGGCCGTTGCGGAGGAAGAGGAGCGTGACGCCGAGGGCGTCGCTGGCGACGACGTGGGAGAACCACACGGGGAACTCCAGGACCGTGACGAAGGACGCCGCGAGGACCAGCCCCACGGGGAGCTTCATGCGGCTGTCGCGGAAGCACAGGCACACGGCCGCGAGCCCGACCAGCCACACCATGTACTGCGGACTGATCACCCGGCTCGTCGTCACGAACATCAGCACCGCCACGAACGCCGCGTCCGCGAGGGTGTGCGGCAGGAACCTCCTCGCCCGCACCCGCCACAGCAGCAGCCAGCCGAAGGCGAGCCCGCTCAGCGCCAGGGCGGCGCCGCTGACGACGTCGACATACGGGCCGAGGAACTCCACCGACCCGTAGTTCAGCAGCACCTGACCGTCCCAGCCGTACTGCCGGGCCACATGGAACACCAGCGCGCCCAGCGACTCCACCTCGGTGCCCCGGTCCCGCTGGAAGGTCAGGAACGCGAAGGCGCCGGGCATGGCGACGGCGAACAGCACCGACAGCCCGCCGGCGGTCAGCGCCGCCGAGCCCCAGGCGCTCCGCCTGCGGGCCGCGACCAGCAGCAGTACCGGCCACACCTTCAGCATCGCCCCGAACGCCGTCAGCGCGCCCATCAACCGGGGATGCCGGGCACCCGCGAGCAGCGCGGCCACGGCGACGCCGGTGACCATCACGTCGTAGCGGGCGTACACGGTCGGTCCGAGCAGCGGTACGCCCGCCACCCACACCCAGGCCCCGCGCAGCGTCCGCCCCGGGCGCAGGCCGACGTACAGCAGGAGCAGCAGGACGGCCAGGTCGGCGACGAAGCAGAGGACGAAGAACGCCGACGAATAGTCCAGCCAGAACACCAGCGCGGGGGAGAGGACCGGCAGCGCGGCCGCCGGCGGATACTGCCAGGTGACGTCGTCCAGCGGGAACGTTCCGGTGCGCAGCACCTCGTACCAGCCCTGGTAGATCACCGACACGTCGCTGGTGACGTCCGGGCCGGGGAAGACGTACACCTTGAACACGAAGAGCAGCAGAACCAGCCTGGTCAGGGCCCAGGTGACCAGAAGCCACGCCAGGGACCGCCGCGTGCCCGTCGTCTCCACCAGAACCCCTGCCGTTCGCTTCCCGCCTCAGTGCAACATGATGTCGTGTCCACCTGTGTGCGGGCCACACACGTGGCCGGGCCCCCGCTGTGAACAGCGGCTTCGGTAAGGTCGGCGGCGATGCACAAGACCCTGATCGTGACGAACGACTTCCCGCCCCGCCCCGGCGGCATCCAGGCGTTCCTGCACAACATGGCGCTACGGCTCGACCCGGAGCGGCTGGTCGTCTACGCCTCCACCTGGAAGCGCAGCCGCGAGGGCATCGAGGCCACCGCCGCCTTCGACGCCGAGCAGCCCTTCACGGTCGTACGGGACCGTACGGCGATGCTGCTGCCGACGCCCGGGGCGACCCGGCGCGCGGTCGGGCTGCTGCGCGAGCACGGCTGTACGTCGGTGTGGTTCGGGGCGGCGGCCCCGCTCGGCCTGATGGCGCCCGCCCTGCGCAAGGCGGGCGCCGAGCGGCTGGTCGCCACCACCCACGGTCACGAGGCGGGGTGGGCCCAGCTGCCCGCGGCCCGGCAGCTGCTGGGGCGGATCGGGGAGGCGACGGACACGATCACCTACCTGGGCGAGTACACGCGCTCGCGGATCGCGACCGCGCTGACCCCGGCCGCGGCCTCGCGGATGGTGCAGCTCCCGCCCGGGGTCGACGAGAAGACCTTCCACCCGGGCTCGGGCGGCGACGAGGTCCGGGCACGGCTCGGCCTGACGGACCGGCCGGTGGTCGTCTGCGTCTCCCGTCTGGTCCGGCGCAAGGGGCAGGACACCCTGATCCAGGCCATGCCCCGCATCCTGGCCGCCGAGCCGGACGCCGTGCTGCTGATCGTCGGGGGCGGGCCGTACGAGAAGGACCTGCGCAAGCTCGCCCACGACACCGGCGTCACCGGCTCCGTCCACTTCACCGGCCCGGTCCCCTGGTCCGAACTGCCCGCCCACTACGGCGCCGGCGACGTCTTCGCGATGCCGTGCCGGACGAGGCGGCGGGGGCTGGATGTGGAAGGTCTCGGCATCGTCTACCTGGAGGCGTCGGCGACCGGGCTGCCGGTGGTCGCGGGCGACTCGGGCGGCGCACCGGATGCCGTACTGGACGGCGAGACGGGCTGGGTGGTGAGGGGCGGCTCCCCCGAGGAGGCGGCCGACCGCATCGTCACGCTCCTGGGAGACGCCGAACTGCGCCGGAGGATGGGCGAGCGGGGCCGGGAGTGGGTCGAGGAGAGGTGGCGGTGGGACCTGTTGGCAGAGCAGTTGAAGAACTTGCTGTAGTGCAGCTGACCTCCAAGGGGCGCGGGCCTGTATCGATCTGCGGCTCCGCCGCGGGGCGCGACCAGCCACAACCAACCCGCAGTCGCCTCCGATGATGACCCACCACCCCAGATGGCGCCCCGCTTTACCGGCGGAGCCCTAGGCGGAACCCAATAATCCGCACATGCTGCGCACATGACATCAAACCTGATGCAGCGTCAGCTGACAAGACGTCAAATCCTCGGAATGGCCGCCCTCCAGACCGCGGCCACCCTCGGCTTCACCCGCATCGCCCTCCAGTCCGCCCGAGCCGCCCAGCCCGACGCAGTCGAATCCGCCCCCGCCATAGTCGTCGGCTCCGGCTACGGCGCCGCCGTAGCCGCCCTCCGCCTCGGCCAGGCCGGCATCCGCACCCTCGTCCTCGAAATGGGCCGCCTCTGGAACACCAACGGCCCCGACGGCAAGGTCTTCTGCTCCACCAGCGACCCCGACCAGCGCTCCATGTGGTTCCGCACCCGCACCGAGGCCCCGCTCGCCACCTTCCTGTGGCTGGACGTGGTCAACAAGGACATCAGCCCGTACCCGGGAGTCCTGGACCGTGTGCACTACGACCACATGTCCGTGTACGTCGGCCGGGGCGTCGGCGGCGGTTCCCTGGTCAACGGCGGCATGGCGGTCACCCCGCTCCAGTCCTACTTCGCCGAGCAGTTCCCGACCGTGGACACCGCGGAGATGTACGGCACCTACTTCCCGCGCGCCCGCGCCATGCTCGGCGTCAACACCATCGACCCGGCGTGGTTCGAGTCGACCGAGTGGTACCGCTTCACCCGGATCTCCCGCAAACACGCGAGCGACGCCGGCCTGAAGACCACCTTCGTGCCCAACGTCTACGACTTCGGGTACATGCAGCGCGAGGCCGCCGGTACGGCCACGAAGTCCGCGCTCGCGGGAGAGGTCATCTACGGCAACAACCAGGGCAAGCGCTCCCTCGACAAGACCTACCTGGCCTCCGCGCTCGGTACGGGGAACGTCACCATCCACACCCTGGAGCGGGTGAAGTCGATCAGCCGGGCGGCCGACGGGACATACGTCCTCGCCGTCGACCGGATCGACGCCACCGGGACCGTCGTGGAGACGAAGGAGTACGGCTGTACGTACCTCTTCCTCGGCGGCGGCAGCGTCGGCACCACCGAACTCCTGGTCCGGGCAAGGGAGTCGGGCACACTGCCGGCCCTGGACGCGAGCGTCGGCTCCGGGTGGGGGACCAACGGCAACGTGATGCTCGGGCGGGCCAACCACCTCTGGGACACGGTCGGGGCGAACCAGTCGACCATGCCGGTCATGGGCATCGACGACTGGGCCAACACCGCCAACCCCGTCTTCGCCGAGATCGCTCCTTTGCCCACGGGACTGGAGCACTGGGTCAGCCTCTATCTGGCGATCACCAAGAACCCGGAGCGCGCGTCGTTCTCGTACGACTCGGCCAGTGGCGCGGTGCGGCTCGGGTGGAGTGCCGCGCAGAGCGCCGTGTCGGTGGGCATGGCGAAGAAGCTGTTCGACCGGATCAACCGGGCGAACGCCACGATCTACCGGTACGACCTCTTCGGCTCGGGCAACAAGGTCTTCGCCGACGACTTCACGTACCACCCACTCGGCGGCTGCGTGCTGGGGAAGGCGACCGACAACTACGGCCGGGTGAAGGGGTATGCGCGGCTGTACGTGACCGACGGCTCGCTCGTGCCCGGGTCGATCGGGGTGAACCCGTTCGTGACGATCACCGCGCTCGCCGAACGGACGATGGCGCGGGTCCTCGTGGAGGACACCGTGCCATGAGCCGTCATACGAACGGGGTTCGCTACTTCTGGTAGATCGCCTCGATCTCGTCCGCGAAGTCCTTCGCCACGACGTTGCGCTTGAGCTTCAGCGACGGCGTCAGATGGCCCGAGTCCTCCGTGAACTGGGAGGGGAGAATGCGGAACTTCCGCACCGATTCCGCCTTCGACACCGCGGCGTTGCCGTCGTCGACCGCCGACTGGATCGCGGCCAGCAGGTCGGGGTCCTCGTGCAGCGACGCCGCGGTGGAGCCCGCCGGTTTGCCGTGGTCGGAGCACCAGCGGCCCAGGAACTCCTCGTCGACGGTGACCAGCGCGCCCACGAACGGCCGCCCGTCGCCCACCACCATGCACTCCGCGACCAGCGCGTGCGCCCGGATACGGTCCTCGATCACGGCCGGCGCGACGTTCTTGCCGCCCGCGGTGACGATGATCTCCTTCTTGCGGCCGGTGATCCGGAGGTAGCCGTCCTCGTCGAGGGTGCCGATGTCACCGGTGTGGAACCAGCCGTCGGCCAGCGCCTCCTCGGTCGCGCCCGGGTTGTTCCAGTACTCCTTGAACAGGTGCTCGCCGTGCAGCAGCACCTCCCCGTCGTCCGCGATCCGCACGACCGAGCCCGGCAGCGGCTGGCCGACCGTGCCGATCTTCTGGCGGTCCCAGGGGTTGAAGGCGGTGGCGGCGCAGGACTCGGTCAGGCCGTAGCCCTCCAGGACCGTGAAGCCGATGCCGCGGAAGAAGTGCCCGAGCCGCTCGCCCAGCGGGGCGCCGCCGGAGATGGCGTACTCGCCCTTGCCGCCGAGCACCGCGCGCAGCTTGCTGTAGACGAGTTTGTCGAAGACCTTGTGTTTGATCTTCAGGCCGACGGGCGGGCCGGACGGCGTGTCCAGCGCCTTGCTGTAGGCGATCGCCGTGTCCGCCGCCTTGTCGAAGATCTTGCCCTTGCCGTCCGCCTGCGCCTTGGCGCGCGCCGAGTTGTAGACCTTCTCGAAGACGCGCGGGACGCCCAGGATCAGCGTGGGGCGGAACGCGGCCAGCTCGTCGGTGAGGTTCTTGATGTCCGGGACGGTGCCCAGCTTGATCGGCGCCATCATGGGCGCGACCTGCACGAGCCGCCCGAAGACGTGCGCGAGGGGGAGGAAGAGCAGGACCGAGCACTCGCCGGTGCGGAAGAGGGGGCGCAGGCGCTCGACGATGTTGCCGCACTCGGCGAAGAAGCTGCGGTGGGTGAGCACACAGCCCTTGGGGCGGCCGGTCGTGCCGGACGTGTACACGATGGTCGCCGGGTCGTCGGCCTTCGCCAGCGAGCCGCGCTCCTCGACCGTCGCGTCGCTGATGTCCTGTCCGAGGCGGCCCAGCTCCTCGACGCCGCCGGCCTCGATCTGCCAGACGTGCTTGAGGGCGGGCAGCCGGTCGCGCACCGACTCGACGGCGGCGGTGTGGCCGTCCAGCTCCGTGACCATGGCGGTGGCGCCCGAGTCACCGAGGATCCACTGCACCTGCTCCGGCGAGCTGGTCTCGTACACCGGCACGGTGACCGCGCCCGCCGACCAGATCGCGAAGTCGAGCAGGGTCCACTCGTAGCGCGTACGGGACATGAGAGCGACCCGGTCGCCCGGCCCGACCCCGGCGGCGATGAGCCCCTTCGCGGCCGCGTGCACCTCGGCGAGGAAGGCGGTGGCCGACACGTCCTGCCAGGTACCTCCCACCTTGCGGGCGATGACGGCGACGTCCGGGTGCTGCGCGGCGTTTCTGCGGACGATGTCGGTCAGATTTCCGTCCGCAGGGACCTCGTACAAAGCCGGAAGGCTGAACTCGCGCAAGACTGCTGCTCCTCATAGGGCGCCGGCGCCACGACGTTGTGTGATGCGACGGTGCGGTCCATGGCTCGGGCGAGTGCTCGTGGATTCACAAGTTGAAATCCAGAGCACGACTGGACCGACCGGACGTTACCCGCCGGTATGGCTTCTTCGACAGGGGGTCCCGGCGAGATGTTCGCTGCGTCACACGGATTGGTACTTCTGCGCGCACAGTAGTCGAGCGGTCTGACAACTGGCCAGTAACCATCGCTTCGGCCGCCACTGTTCACGTTTGCCGCACACGCCTACCCTTGATCGCCATGGCACCGACACCGACGGGAAACCGCAGGACACGCGTCCACGTGGTCAGCGACGTACACGGCAACGCCCGCGACCTGGCCAGGGCCGGCGAGGGCGCGGACGCCCTGATCTGCCTGGGCGACCTGGTGTTGTTCCTCGACTACGCCGACCACTCGCGCGGCATCTTCCCCGACCTCTTCGGCGTGCAGAACGCCGACCGCATCGTGGAGCTGCGCACCGCCCGGCGCTTCGAGGAGGCCCGGGAGTTCGGGGCGGGGCTGTGGGCCGGGATCGGCTCGGACCGGCGCGCGGTGATCGAGAAGGCGGTACGCAAGCAGTACGCCGAGATGTTCGCGGTGTTCCCGACACCGACGTACGCCACCTACGGCAATGTCGACATGCCGCCCCTGTGGCCGGAGTACGCCGGACCCGGCACGACGGTGCTGGACGGGGAGCGGGTGGAGATCGGCGGGTGGGTCTTCGGCTTCGTGGGCGGCGGCCTGCGCACGCCGATGCGGACTCCCTACGAGATCAGCGACGAGGAGTACGCGGCGAAGATCGAGGCCGTGGGGGAGGTGGACGTGCTCTGCACGCACATTCCGCCGGAGGTCCCCGAGTTGGTGTACGACACGGTGGCGCGGCGCTTCGAGCGGGGAAGCAAGGCGCTGCTGGAGGCGATTCGCCGTACCCGCCCCCGTTACTCCCTGTTCGGGCATGTCCATCAGCCGCTGGTCCGCCGGATGCGGATCGGGGCGACCGAGTGTGTGAACGTGGGGCACTTCGCCGGGTCGGGCAAGCCCTGGGCACTGGAGTGGTGAGGTGGGGGTGAAGTCGGCTGGTCGGGCGCGCGGTAGCCTTCACGCTGCGCACGCGTGCGCACCACGACTTCATACCGGCCCGCTTCTGGAGGAGCCACGGCGATGGCGGAACACACCAGCTCGAGCATCACGATCGAGGCGGCACCGGCCGATGTCATGGGGGTGATCGCCGACTTCGCGCGCTACCCCGACTGGACCGGTGAGGTGAAGGAGGCGGAGGTCCTCAAGACCGACGGGCAGGGCCGTGCCGAGCAGGTCCGGCTCGTCATGGACGCCGGCGCGATCAAGGACGACCAGGTGCTCGGGTACACCTGGACCGGCGAGAACGAGGTGTCCTGGACGCTGGTGAAGTCCCAGATGCTCCGGTCGCTCGACGGCTCGTACATCCTGAAGCCGGCCGGGGCGGGGGCGACCGAGGTCACCTACCTGCTGACGGTGGACGTCAAGATCCCGATGCTGGGCATGATCAAGCGCAAGGCCGAGAAGGTCATCATCGACCGGGCGCTGGCGGGGCTGAAGAAGCGGGTGGAGTCGGGCAGGTAGGCGGTTCACCGCGGGTGATCGGGCAGGTAGGCGGTTCCCCGCGGGTTCGTGGGGGTACGCGGTAGCGCCGGGTACCTCCCAACCGGCCCGAACCCCCACGTCCGTTACGGTTCACCCCCATGCGCACCATCCTGATCACAGGCCCGGGCGGCAGCGGCCGTACAACCGTCGCCGCCGCCACCGCGCTGACGGCGGCGACCAACGGCAGCAGAACCCTGGTCCTCAGCGCCGACCGCACCGACACCCTGGGCGCGGCACTCGGCGTGAGCACGGGGCCGGCCCCGACCCGGGTCACCCCGAACCTCACCGCCTGGCGGCCCGACGCCGCCGTCGGATTCCGGGACGACCTCGCCGCCTTCCAGGAGCGGGCCTCCTCCGCCCTCGACCTCCTCGGCGCCTCCCGGCTCGACCCGGAAGAGGTCACCCCCCTCCCTGGTGCCGAGGAACTCGCGCTGCTGCGGGCCCTGCGGGACGCCGCGCTCGCCGAGGCCCACGACCTCCTCGTCGTCGACCTGCCGGCCACCCCGCACGCCCTCGCCCTGCTCGCGCTCCCCGAGGAACTGCGTCGCTATCTGCGCCGGCTGCTCCCGCCCGAGCGGCAGGCGGCCCGTGCGCTGCGACCCGTGCTGGGCCGGCTGGCCGGTGTGCCGATGCCCGCGGAGTGGCTGTACGAGACCGCGGCCCGCTGGGACCTCGACCTCGCCGCCGTCGAGGCCGTCGTCGCCGACCGCGACACCGTCGTACGACTGGTCGCCGAGCCCGGTCCGGGCGGCGCCGACGCCGTACGGGACGCCACCCTCGCCCTCCACCTGCGCGGCCTGCGCCCCGACCTGCTGGTCGCCAACCGGGTCCTGCCCGAGGCGGAGGCGGTGCCGGGCAGCTGGCTCGCCGGGCCCGTGGCCCAGCAGCGCAAGGTCCTGGAGGAGTGGCGGGCGGAGGGCCACGACGTCCACGGCTTCGCCCACCTCGGCCGGGACCCCCGCGGCACCGACGACCTCACCCGTCTCGCCGTGCCCGCCGTCAACGACACGTCGTCCACCGTCGAGTGGCCCGTCACCGACCGGCTCGCCGACGACGGCGTCCTCGTCTGGCACATCCCGCTGCCCGGCGCCGTACGCGACGAGCTCGACCTCATCCGGCGCGGCGACGAACTCGTCGTCACCGCAGGGCAGTTCCGGCGCATCGTGCCGCTGCCGTCGGCCCTGCGCCGGTGCGGCGTGGCCGGGGCCGGGCTGCGCGACGGCGAGCTGCGGATCCGGTTCGCGCCGGACCCGGATCTCTGGCCGGGGACACGGTGAAGCAGGTACGCCCGTTCGGGTAACGTCGTAGAGACGAACCGTAGTCAGGAGTCCGTCATGAGCGAAGAGCTCCCCCCGTCCGACGCCGGAGAGCACGAGGCGATCGACGAGGTACGGGCGACCGACGCCGACGCCTGGGCGACGGCGTGCGCCGAGGACCTCGCGGAGGAGAAGGCGCGCCGCCGCGCCCAGCACGGCCCGCAGCCGGGCGCGGCCGCCGAGGAACTGCGCAAGCTCGTCGACGCCGTCGCGGACAAGCTGTCGACCATCCAGTCCCCGCTGCTCGGCGCGGTCGCCGGACCCGCCGCCCAGCAGGTGGTCAAGCAGGTCGTGGAGCAGGCCAAGGCGGCCGTCGAGCCCGTCATCGAGCGCAACCCGGACGTCTTCGACCACCTGGCCGCGGCCGGCACCGAACTCCTCGCCGCCTACCGCTCCGCGGTCCAGGCCCAGGAGCGGCGCTGGACCACCGGGGAGAGGGGCGGGCACGACCTGGACGAGCGCCCGGACCGGGGCGACGACGCCGGTCCCGGCGAGCGCATCGACCTGGACTGATCCCCCCGGTTCCCCGGCTCCTCAGCTGATCGGAGCCCTGCTCGTCCGGGCACCCCGCCGGCCCCGTCCGCCGGGCGGACGACGGGTCCCCGAGGGCAGGGCCTCGGGTACGGTTGGCCGTAGCGGGGCTCGACCGAAACTGAGGGATTCATGGGACTCACCATCGGCGTCGACATCGGCGGCACGAAGATCGCGGCCGGCGTGGTCGACGAGGAAGGCAACATCCTCTCGACCCACAAGGTGCCGACCCCGGGCACGCCCGAGGGCATCGTGGACGCCATCGCCTCCGCGGTGGAGGGCGCGCGCGCCGGGCACGAGATCGTCGGCGTGGGTATCGGTGCGGCCGGTTACGTCAACCGCCAGCGCTCGGAGGTGTACTTCGCCCCGAACATCGACTGGCGCAACGAGCCGCTGAAGGAGAAGGTCGAGGCCCGTGTCGGTCTCCCGGTCGTCGTGGAGAACGACGCCAACGCGGCGGCGTGGGGCGAGTACAAGTTCGGCGCCGGCAAGGGCCACCGCAACGTCATCTGCATCACGCTCGGCACCGGTCTCGGCGGCGGCATCATCATCGGCAACAAGCTGCGCCGCGGGCACTACGGCGTGGCCGCCGAGTTCGGCCACATCCGCATGGTGCCGGACGGCCTGCTGTGCGGCTGCGGCAGCCAGGGCTGCTGGGAGCAGTACGCCTCCGGCCGCGCCCTGGTCCGCTACGCCAAGCAGCGCGCCAACGCCACCCCGGAGCACGCCGAGATCCTGCTCGGCCTGGGCGACGGCAGCCCCGAGGGCATCGAGGGCAAGCACATCTCCATGGCCGCCCGCCAGGGCGACCCGGTGGCCGTCGACTCCTACCGCGAACTCGCCCGCTGGGCCGGGGCCGGCCTCGCCGACCTCGCCTCCCTGTTCGACCCGTCCGCCTTCATCGTCGGCGGCGGCCTCTCCGACGAGGGCGAACTGGTCCTCGACCCCATCCGCAAGTCCTACAAGCGCTGGCTGGTAGGCGGCAACTGGCGCCCGGTGGCGGATGTCATCGCGGCCCAGCTGGGCAACAAGGCGGGGCTGGTGGGCGCGGCGGACCTGGCGAGGGAACCCGACCCGATCATGTGACTTTGCTGCTCAAGGGGCGGTGACTGTGCCCACCCAGGGGCGCGGGGCTGTATCAACATGCGGATCCGCCGCGTGGGCGCGACAAGCCACGACGAACCGGCAGTCGCGCACGAGCCTCGCGCCCCGAGCCATTGGGCGTACATTGATCCACATGGCGCTGCTGCCCGACTCCCATACAGAGCCCGACGGTTTCGCAGTCATCCGAGTCCTCAGCTACAACGTCCGCTCGATGCGCGACGACACCACCGCCCTCGCCCGCGTCATCAACGCCTGCGACCCCGACCTGGTGCTCGTCCAAGAAGCCCCCCGCTTCTTCCGCTGGCGCAAGAAACTCTCCCGCCTGGCCCGCGCAGCGAACCTCGTCATCCTCACCGGCGGAGCCACAGCCGCGGGCCCGGCGATCCTCTGCAACCTGAGGGCCACCGTGGAGCGCACCGAGGACGTCCTCCTCCCCCTCACCCCAGGACTCCACAGACGCGGCTTCGCCACGGCAGTGGTCCGCTTCGACGGCGCCCGCCTGGGCGTCCTGAGCTGTCACCTCTCCTTGCAGAAGGACGAACGCCTGGAGCAGGGCGGCATGCTGCTCGACCGCCTCGCCGGAATGGGCGTGGAGCACGCCGTCGCGGGCGGCGACCTGAACGAACGCCCTGGCGGCCGCACCTTCCGCCGGATGGCCGACGGTCTCCAGGATTGCTGGGCCACCGCCCCCTGGGGCAGCGAGTACACCTCGACCCCGGCCGACCCCCATCAGCGCATCGACGCGATCTTCGCCACCAAGGGCATCGAGGTACTCGGCTGCGGAGTCCCCGTGGGCCACCCCGGCGTGACGGAGACAGACCTGAGGGCGGCCACGGACCACCTTCCGGTCCTGGCCGCCCTCAAAGTCCCGGCGTCCTAGAAGGTCCTGGAGCATCGCGGAGCGTCCTAGACGACGGCACCGCGCCCCGGATCGTCGTCGTCCTCGTCGTCCGTCTTCATCCGCATCACCAGCGTGGCGAACCCGCCCAGGAACCCGCCGATGGCCAGCGTCGCCAGCCACCACGTCATGTTCCAGCCGAGCAGGACGGCGAGCAGCAGCAGGACCGGCCCGCCGATCACCCCGAGCCAGGCGAACTTCGCGGTCGCGTCGGCGGCGGGCAGCGGCGGCGGCTCCGGCGGGACGAAGTGACCCTCGTCGTCGGCGTCGAAGTCGTCCTCGGACGGCTCGGGCGCGCTGTAGTCGCGCGGGCCGACGCCGGGGGCGAAGGAGACGGAGCTGCCCAGTGGCTTGGCCGGTTTGTCCTCCCGGTCCTCCGTGGGCTCGTCGGCCTGCTTGGCCTTCGTGCCGTTCTCGCCCTTCTCGTGCCTGCGGTCCTCGTCCGTCCCGCCGCTCGTCCCGTCGTTCGTGTCGGACTCCAGCAGCGCCAGGTCCTCGATCGACTTGAACGGCTTCGAGCCCGGCGGGTCCGGCGGCTCGTCGCCGTACCCGGCGACGATCGCGGCCCAGGCGGCGTCCTCGTCGAACGGGACGTGCTGCTCTTCCGGCTCGCGATCGTCGCGGTCCTCACGCCTCTCGCGGTCGGAGTCGTGCTCAGCCACGTGCAGCCGTCCCTTCCTTGCCGACGCCGGTCGCGAGCCGGTCGATGAAGCCCATGCTCTCCTCGAAGATCCGGTCCGCGTCATGGTCCAACGTCGCCACGTGATAACTCTGTTCCAGCACGATCTCCGATACGTCCGTGGACGACACCCGGCTCAGGATCCGGGCCGAGTCCACCGACGGCACCGTATGGTCCCGCGCACTGCGCAGAAGCAGCAGCGGCTGGGTGACCTGCGGCAACTCGCCGTCCACCAGCCGGAAGAAGTTCCGCAGCGAGTGGGCCGCGTGCAGTGGCACCCGGTCGTACCCGACCTCGACGCCGCCCTCCTTCGCGATGTCGCCCGCGATCCCCGGTGCCGTACGGACGAAGTGGCGGGACACCGGGAGGGTGTGCGCGAACAGGCCGTGCACCTTGTTCGCCGGGTTGACGACCAGCACGCCCGCGACGCCGTCCCCGTGCTTCGCGGCGAGCCGCAGGGCCAGGGTGCCGCCCATCGAGAGGCCGGCCACGAAGACCCGAGCGCTGCGGTCCCGCAGATTGCGCAGCTCGCGGTCCACCTCGGCGTACCAGTCCTGCCAGCCGGTGAGCCGCATGTCCTCCCAGCGTGTGCCGTGTCCCGGCAACAGCGGCAGCGAGACGGTGAGCCCGCGCTCGGCGAGATGCTCCGCCCACGGACGCAGCGAATGGGGGGAAGTGGTGAAGCCGTGGCAGAGGAGAACCCCGATCTCCCCGCCCTCGTGGCGGTACGGCTCGGCTCCAGGAAGGACCGGCACCTTACGGTCTCCCGTTCGTGAGAAGGACGGACATGACGAGAGCAACGACATGAACCCACGAGGCGGAGTCGCACATCGATACAGCCAGGTGTGGTTCACCGTACGCGACCGCACTGACACCGACCAGGGCCGTCGGACTCATTGACAGTGCTCCGGGTTAAGGTCTGATCGACAGACACAGGAGGCACTCGGTTGTTGTACGGCGCGATGAAGGTGGCCATCGGGGGACCGTTGAAGGTCGCCTTCAGGCCGTGGGTGGAAGGCCTGGAGAACGTCCCCGCCGAGGGCGCCGCGATCCTCGCGAGCAACCACCTCTCGTTCTCCGACTCGTTCTTCCTGCCCGCGGTCCTCGACCGCAAGGTGACCTTCATTGCGAAGGCCGAGTACTTCACGACCCCCGGGGTCAAAGGCCGGATGACGGCCGCGTTCTTCAAGGGCGTCGGCCAGCTGCCCGTGGACCGCTCCGGGGCGCGCGGGGCGGGTGAGGCGGCCATCAAGAGCGGCATAGAGGTCCTCGAGCGCGGTGAGCTGTTCGGCATCTATCCGGAGGGCACGCGTTCGCCCGACGGGCGGCTCTACCGGGGCAAGCCCGGCGGCCTCGCGCGCGTGGCGCTCGCCACCGGGGCGCCGGTCATCCCCGTCGCCATGATCGACACGGAGAAGATCCAGCCGCCGGGCCAGGTCATGCCCAAGCTCATGCGGCCGGGCATCCGGATCGGCAAGCCCCTGGACTTCAGCCGGTACCAGGGCATGGAGCACGACCGCTTCGTGCTCCGCGCGCTGACCGACGAGGTCATGTACGAGATCATGAAGCTCTCCGGCCAGGAGTACGTCGACATGTACGCGACGGCCGCCAAGCGGCAGATCGCGGACGCGGCGAAGGCCGAGAAGGAACAGGCGAAGAAGGAACAGGCGAAGAAGAAGGCGGACGAGGAGCGGTCGGGGGCCTAGACAGGGCAGTCTGGGCGAGCGAATCGAAAACGGGGGTGGGGGATGGCCAAGCGCGAGCGGGTCATGAGGATGTCCGTCGAGCAGCCGCTGTGGCGTGCGCTGGCCGGCTACCGGGTGCTGACCCTGGTGTACGCGATCGGGCTGTTCATCAGCGCCCATGACGAGGTCGCCCGCCCCTGGGTGGCTGTCGCCTACTACGCCGTACTGGCCGTCTGGACCCTGGCCACCCTGCCCAGGGTCGCGAACGCCGCGAGCTGCACCAAGCGCTTCCTCGCCGTGGACCTCACCATCGCCCTGGGCGGCATCCTGCTCACCCGGCTCGCCGAGACACCCGCGCGGATCGAGGCCGGGGCCCCGACCCTGCCGTCGATATGGACCGCGGGCGCCGTGCTCGCGTTCGCCATCAAGGGCGGCTGGCGCTGGGCCGCCTTCGCCTCCACGCTGGTCGCCGCCGCCAACCTGGTCCACCGCTCCGGCGTACCGACCCGCGACACCGTCCACATGGTGCTGCTCGTCTGGATCGCCTCCATCGCCATCGGCTACGTCGTCGAGGTCGCCCGCGCCTCCGAGCGCACCCTGGCCCGCGCCCTGGAGATCGAGGCGGCCACGCGCGAGCGGGAACGGCTCGCGAGGGACATCCACGACAGCGTGCTCCAGGTGCTGGCGATGGTGCAGCGGCGCGGCGCCGTCATCGGCGGCGAGGCGGCCGAGCTGGGCCGGATGGCCGGTGAGCAGGAGGTCGCGCTGCGCACGCTGGTCTCGGGCGGGCTGGTGCCCGTGTCCCGGGTGTCGCAGGACGCCGCCGAGGGTGCCGTCGTGCTCGCCGTGGAGGAGCCGGACGAATCCGCCGGTCCCGTCGATCTCCGCGCGCTGCTCGCCCGATACGCCGGTGCGAAGGTCAGCCTGGCCGAGCCCGGCGCGCCCGTGGTGCTGGCCCCTCCCGCCGCGCGGGAGCTCGCCGCGGCCGTGGGAGCCGCCCTGGACAACGTCCGCCGGCACGCGGGGGAGCACGCGCGCGCGTGGATCCTCGTCGAGGACGAGCCCGACGAGGTGATCGTCACCGTACGGGACGACGGACCCGGCATCCCCGAGGGCCGGCTCGCCCAGGCCGAGGGCGAGGGCCGACTCGGTGTCGCCCTGTCGATCCGGGGGCGGCTGCGGGACCTCGGCGGCAGCGCCGAGCTGATCTCGGTGCCGGGCCAGGGCACGGAAGTGGAACTGAAAGTACCGAAGGACAGCAGGGCTTCACGGGGGAAGGCGGGGCAGCGATGACGGACACCGCGAACGGGCAGGACGGACAGCAGGACCCGATCAAGGTCATGGTGGTCGACGACCACCCCATGTGGCGCGACGCGGTCGCCCGTGACCTGGCCGAGTCCGGCCTCGACGTGGTCGCCACGGCGGGCGACGGCGACCAGGCCGTCCGCCGCGCCAAGGCCGCCGCCCCCGACGTCCTCGTACTGGACCTGAACCTGCCGGCCAAGCCCGGCGTCCAGGTCTGCAAGGAGCTGGTGGCCCACAACCCGGCGCTGCGCGTCCTGGTGCTGTCCGCGAGCGGTGAGCACGCCGATGTGCTGGAGGCCGTGAAGTCGGGCGCCACCGGCTATCTGCTGAAGTCGGCCTCGACGGAGGAACTCCTCGACGCGGTGCGCCGTACGGCCGTGGGCGACCCGGTGTTCACCCCGGGCCTGGCCGGCCTGGTCCTCGGCGAGTACCGCCGCCTGGCCTCCGACCCGGGGCCCGCCGCCCCCGACGCCGACCAGCCGGGGGCCCCGCAGCTCACCGAGCGCGAGACCGAGGTGCTGCGGCTCGTCGCCAAGGGCCTGAGCTACAAGCAGATCGCCGAGCGCCTGGTCATCTCCCACCGCACGGTCCAGAACCACGTCCAGAACACCCTCGGCAAGCTCCAGCTGCACAACCGGGTGGAGCTGGTGCGGTACGCGATAGAGCGCGGCCTCGACGACGAGTGATCCATCGGTCGTCCGGTTGACGGCGCGTAAACCAAACACCCGGCAGTTCACCGGAATTGCCGGTCCGACCCATCCCGTTGTGACCTGGCTCACCATTAGCGTGGCCTCACCAGGCAACCGCGGCGAAGGGACATTTCCATGCGGGTCGGAGTACTGACCGGAGGCGGCGACTGCCCCGGTCTCAACGCCGTCATCCGGGCCGTCGTCCGCAAGGGCGTGCAGGAGTACGGCTATGACTTCGTCGGCTTCCGGGACGGCTGGCGAGGTCCGCTCGAGAACGACACCATCCGTCTCGACATCCCCGCCGTGCGCGGCATCCTGCCCCGCGGCGGCACCATCCTCGGCTCCTCGCGCACCAACCCGCTGAAGCAGGAGGACGGCATCCGCCGGATCAAGGAGAACCTCGCCAAGCAGGAGGTCGAGGCGCTCATCGCGATCGGCGGCGAGGACACCCTCGGCGTCGCCGCCCGGCTGTCCGACGAGTACGGCGTGCCCTGTGTCGGCGTGCCCAAGACGATCGACAACGACCTGTCCGCCACGGACTACACCTTCGGCTTCGACACCGCCGTCGGCATCGCGACCGAGGCGATCGACCGGCTGCACACCACCGCCGAGTCCCATATGCGCGTCCTGGTCTGCGAGGTGATGGGCCGTCACGCCGGCTGGATCGCCATCCACTCCGGGCTGGCCGGCGGCGCCAACGTCATCCTCATCCCCGAGCAGCGCTTCGACGTCGACAAGGTCTGCGCCTGGATCACCTCGCGCTTCAAGGCGTCGTACGCCCCGATCGTGGTCGTCGCCGAGGGTGCCATGCCGAAGGACGGCGACATGGTCCTCAAGGACGAGTCGCTGGACTCCTTCGGGCACGTCCGGCTGTCCGGGGTCGGCGAATGGCTGGCCAAGGAGATCGAGAAGCGCACGGGCAAGGAGGCACGGACGACGGTCCTCGGGCACATCCAGCGCGGCGGCACCCCCAGCGCCTTCGACCGCTGGCTCGCCACCCGCTTCGGGCTGCACGCCATCGAGGCGGTCCGCGACGGCGACTTCGGCAAGATGGTCGCCCTGCGCGGCACCGACATCGTCCGCGTCCCGATCGCGGACGCCACGGCCAAGCTGAAGACGGTCGATCCGAAGCTGTACGAGGAGGTCGGCGTCTTCTTCGGCTGATCCATCGGCCGACGAGGGAGCGGAAGTCCGGGGGCTGATAGTCCGGGGGCTGGCAGCCTGGGGCTGCGAGCCCCCGGACGGCTACACGGTCGTGTTGCGCAGCTGACCCATCAACTCCCGTACGACGGTCGCCCCGTTGAGCGTCAGGATCGACTCCGGGTGGAACTGCACGCCGGCGAATCCGGGCCCCCGTACGGCATGCACCTCCCCGCTGCCCGCCCGGCTCACCTGCACCCCGTGCGCGGACAGCTCCTTTGCCACCTCGTCGTCGCAGCGCGCCACGAAGCTGTTGTAGAAACCGACCGTCTCCGGCCGCCCGAACAGGTCGATCGTCGTCTGCGCCCCCTGGTAGGGCACTTCCTTCCGTACGATCTCCAGCCCCAGCTCGGCCGCGATCAGCTCGTGCCCGAGGCAGACGCCGAGCACACCGTGCCGGTGGTTCCGGATGACCTCGGCGGTGAGGTCCCGCAGGAACCGCATCTTCGGGTCGTCGAGATCCGCGGGGTCACCGGGGCCCGGACCGAGCACGACCGGTCCCTCGTGCGCGGCGACGGCCTCCCGCAGCCCGGGTTCGTCGAAGCGCCGGACGGTCACCTCCAGCCCGCTCGACCGCAGCACGTGCCCGAGCATCGCGGTGAAGGTGTCCTCCCCGTCGACGACCAGCGCGTGTCCGTCCAGCTCCGCGGACCGCTCCTGCATCCGCAGCCAGAACGGGGCCAGCGACGCCCGGCGCCCGTCGAGGGCGGCACGCACGCGTGGGTCGTCGGCGAGGCGTACGCGCGCGTGCTCCGCACGGGGCCGGGACGGCCGTACGCCAAGAGCTGCCAGGATCCCAGCCGCCTTCGCGTGGGTCTCCGCGACCTCGCTCGCCGGGTCCGAACCGCGCACGAGCGTGGCGCCCACCGGCACCCGCAGCCGTCCGTCCGGGGCGATGTCGGCCGTACGGATGAGGATGGGGGAGTCCAGGGTCTGGGCCCCGCCGGAGTCGCGGCCGATGAGGGCCAGCGCACCGGCGTAGTAGCCGCGCCCGCCGACCTCGTGCCGCTCGATCACCCGGCAGGCGTTCTGCACGGGCGAACCGGTGACCGTGGCCGCGAACATGGTCTCCTTCAGGACCTCCCGCACATCCAGCGAGGACTTCCCGCGCAGCTCGTACTCGGTGTGCGCGAGGTGCGCCATCTCCTTCAGCCGCGGCCCGACGACCACGCCGCCCATGTCGCCGACGGTGCACATCATCTTGAGCTCCTCGTCGACGACCATCGACAGCTCCTCGATCTCCTTGCCGTCGGCGAGGAAGTCGAGCAGGTGGTCGGGGGTCGGGCCGTCGGCGGGATAGCGGTACGTCCCGCTGATCGGGTTCATCACGACAGTCCCGCCGGACATCCGGACGTGCACCTCGGGGCTCGCCCCGACCAGGGCGCGCTCCCCGGTGTGCACGACGAACGTCCAGTACGCGCCCCGCTCGCCCTCCAGCAGCCGCCGGAACAGCGCCAGCGCGTCGGCCCGTGAGAACCCCGGGATCTCCCCCTCGTACGTCCGCCGGATCACGAAGTTCGCGCCCTCGCCCCGCCCGATCTCCTCCCGCAGCACCCGCCCGACGATCTCCGCGTACGCCTCGTCGGCCACGTCGAAGCCGCCGCCCTCGACGCGCACGTCGTGGGCGGGGAGCTGCTCCAGGGCCGCGGCGAGCGGAATGCCGTACGTCTCCTCGGGGATCAGCACCGTCAGTGGCGTGCCGTCGTCGCGGACGTCGAAGCCCCGCTCGCGGATCTGCCGGAAAGGGACGAGCGCCAGGCCCTCGTCGGGGAGGTCGGCCAGGCGGTCGTACGTGGCGACCGGGCCGATGAGGACCTCGACCGTCTCCTCGTCCTGGCCCGGTGTGCGGCGGCGCAGCAGGGCGAACGGACGGGGATCGTCCAGCAAGTCGAGCAGGTTCATGGGTCCGTGCTCCTTCTCAGTGAGACTCGGTGGTACTCAGTGGGAGAGGAACGGACCCCGGGAAACGCCGAAGGCCGCCCCTCGGGCGGCCTTCGCGAAGTCTGTCGTACGCGCAGTCAGCGGGCCGCCGGATGAGCGGTCCACCACCAGTTCTGGGTCGAGTGCGCGAACATGCGAGGCACCTTACCTCATGTCCGAGGGGTGTACCCCGTGTCTCATTTGCTGGGCATGGGGGCAGGACGCCCGACACGACCCCGTAATGTTGAGGGCGTGACCGTGAACGCTAAGACCAGCACGAGCGCTGGCAACACCTGGCGAGACCTGCCCGCGGCGCAGCAGCCCGAGTACCCCGACACCGAGGCTCTGCGCGCAGTCGTTGCGGAGCTGGAGTCGTATCCGCCGCTCGTCTTCGCGGGCGAGTGCGACCAGCTGCGCGCCCGGATGGCGGCCGTCGCCAAGGGAGAGGCGTTCCTTCTCCAGGGCGGCGACTGCGCCGAGGCCTTCGACGCGGTGTCCGCCGACCACATCCGCAACAAGCTCAAGACCCTCCTCCAGATGGGCGCCGTGCTCACGTACGCCGCCTCGGTGCCGGTCGTGAAGGTCGGCCGCATCGCCGGCCAGTACTCCAAGCCGCGCTCCAAGGGCACCGAGACCCGCGACGGCGTGACCCTGCCGACGTACCGCGGCGACTCGGTCAACGGCTTCGACTTCAACGAGGCCGCCCGCGTCCCGGACCCCGAGCGCCTGAAGCGGATGTACAACGCCTCCGCCTCCACGCTCAACCTGGTGCGCGCCTTCACCACCGGCGGCTACGCCGACCTGCGCCAGGTGCACGCCTGGAACCAGGACTTCGTGAAGTCGTCCCCGTCGGGGCAGCGCTACGAGCAGCTGGCGCGCGAGATCGACCAGGCGCTCAACTTCATGCACGCCTGCGGGGCCGACCCGGAGGAGTTCAAGACCGTCGAGTTCTACTCCTCGCACGAGGCGCTGCTGCTCGACTACGAGTCGGCGCTGACCAGGGTCGACTCCCGCACGGGCCAGCTGTACGACGTCTCGGCGCACATGGTGTGGATCGGTGAGCGCACCCGGCAGCTGGACCACGCGCACATCGAGTTCGCCTCGAAGATCCGCAACCCGATCGGCATCAAGCTCGGCCCGACCACGACGGCCGAGGAGGCGCTGCAGTACATCGAGCGCCTGGACCCCGAGCGTGAGCCGGGCCGGCTGACCTTCATCGTCCGCATGGGCGCCGACAAGGTCCGCGACAAGCTCCCCGAGCTGGTCGAGAAGGTCACCGCCTCGGGCGCGACCGTGGCCTGGGTGACCGACCCGATGCACGGCAACACCTTCGAGGCGGCCTCCGGTCACAAGACCCGCCGCTTCGACGACGTGCTCGACGAGGTCAAGGGCTTCTTCGAGGTCCACAAGGCCCTCGGCACCCACCCGGGCGGCATCCACGTGGAACTCACCGGCGACGACGTCACCGAGTGTGTGGGCGGCGGCGACGAGATCTTCGTCGACGACCTGCACCAGCGCTACGAGACGGCCTGCGACCCGCGGCTCAACCGCAGCCAGTCGCTGGACCTGGCCTTCCTCGTCGCGGAGATGTACAGGGACCAGTAACCGGTTCGGTTATTACCGGCATGTGGGGTGGGGCGCGGATCACATACGATCCGCGCCCCACCCCACTTTTACGGTTCCTGTGTGGCGGGTAAGGTTAGGTTAGCCTCACCGATCAAGGGGATGGCGCGACTTCGATCCCGGCGGGAGGTGGTCCTCGTGTACGTCTGCAGTTGCTTCGGTGTCACCGAGCAGCAGGTGAAGCAGCACGCGGAGGACGGTGCCTGTACGCCCCGCCAGATAGCGTCCGCCTGCAAGGCGGGCACGGACTGCGGGTCGTGCGTACGCCGTATTCAGGCGATCCTGGGCCGGGGCGCGTGCCCCCGCCGTGAGCTGGCCGACCAGGGCCGGCCGGTGCTGACCGACCTGGCGGACGCGGCCTAGCCCGTCAGCTTCCCCGAG
This sequence comes from Streptomyces sp. V4I8, assembly GCF_041261225.1. GTDB lineage: Bacteria > Actinomycetota > Actinomycetes > Streptomycetales > Streptomycetaceae > Streptomyces. Next base: position 2,993,120 of record NZ_JBGCCN010000001.1, on the reverse strand, counting down.
CCCTAGCTCGGCTGCTCGATCTGCTGCGCGAGGTAGAGCGCCTCACCCAGCTTGTCGATGAGTTCCAGCTGCGTGTCGAGGTAGTCGATGTGGTGTTCCTCGTCCTCGAGGATCGACTCGAAGAGGTTCGCGGACGTGATGTCGCCCTTGGTGCGCATCACCTCGATACCGCGCTTGAGGCGGTCGATCGCCTCCACCTCGACCTGTCGGTCGGCCTGGAACATCTCGGTGACCGTCTGGCCGACCCGTACGTGGAACAGTCGCTGGTAGTTCGGCAGGCCGTCGAGCATGAGGATGCGCTCGGTGATCTTGTCCGCGTGCTTCATCTCATCGATGGACTCTTCACGCGTGTACTTGGCGAGCTTCGTCCAGCCCTTGTTGTCCTGGATCCGGTAATGCAGCCAGTACTGATTGATCGCCGTCAGCTCGCCGGTCAGCTGCTCGTTCAAGAATTCGAGGACCTCGGGGTCGCCCTGCATCGCAGAGGCTCCTTCCACGGGGGGAACTGGCAGGATGCGCCGCATGATTCCACCGGCAGAGAAGATCGTCCAGTAAGTCTTCACTTAGTAAGTAAGGGCATGCTTAGTCCGTTATGAGGCGGATTGTTGAGGGGTGTGGTCAGGTGCACTGCCCCAGGTCTGTCAGGATGGAGTCATGGGTCAGTCGGTGGAGCGCGAAGGTGGAGCAGCAGCACACTCCGAGCTTCCGCCGGGACAGCGCGTGCAGCGTGGCTGGCCCGTCACGCACTACGGACCGGTCCCCAAGTTTCGGCCCGAACGCTGGGAGTTCAGGGTGTTCGGGGCCACCGCCGACGGTGAGAAGCACTGCTGGACCCACGAGGAGTTCACGGCCCTGCCGTACACGACCGTCCTCGCCGATCTGCACTGCGTCACGAAGTTCAGCATGCTCGGTGCGGAGTGGGGCGGTGTCCCGGCCCGGACCATCCTGGAGATCGCGCCGCCCGCGCCGGCCGTCACGCATGTGATGGTGTGGGCCGAGTACGGCTTCAGCTCCAACCTGCGCCTCGCCGACTTCGCCTCCGAGGGCGCGATCTTCGCCACCCACAAGGACGGCGAACTGCTCACGGCGGAGCACGGCTTCCCCCTCCGTCTGGTCGTCCCCCATCTGTACGCCTGGAAGGGGCCCAAGTGGGTCCGCGGCGTGGAGTACATGACCGCCGACCGCCGTGGCTTCTGGGAGGAGCGCGGCTACCACAACATTGGCGATCCCTGGAAGGAACAGCGGTACTCGTACCAGGAGGAGCCCGGGGACGGCCCCGAGCTCTGACTCCCGGCCTCTTCGCCGGCTCTCAGTGGTACTGGTGCACCACCGCGTGCCCCTTGCCGCGGCCGATCATCCACTTGTTCACGGGCGTGGTCAGGACGAAGGCGGCGGCGAGGGCGATCGCCAGCACCCACCAGAACAGCGGGTCGGCGAGTCCGGCGTCCATGGCGCCCGGCCAGAGCACGATCACGCCGTTGTCGACCAGCTCCATCACGGCGATGGACAGGGTGTCCGCGGCCAGCGCCACCTTGAGCGCGGCACGCAGGTCGACGCCCGCCTTCAACACCCCCCACAGGGTGAGCGCGTAGCCGAAGAGGAACGCGAGGACGATCGCCAGGATCAGCGTCGGCACGTTGCCCCAGCCGAGCGCGGTACCGATCACCATGCCCAGCACCTCGCCGATGGCACAGCCGGTGAGGCAGTGCAGGGTGGCCCGGACCGCCATCGCCCAGGTGCTGGTGGTGGTGGCCACTTCGTGGTGGTGAGCGTGTGACGCGTGCGCTTCGTGTTCCATGACTGCCCCCAATGCCAGGTTACGGTTCCTGCACGAGCAGGAACCATATACCCCCTGGGGGTATTCCATTTTCCGGTCAGGCGTCGCGAAGTTTCTTCAGCCGCTCCACGTCCGCCGCGTGGCCTTCCTTCCCGCCGGGTGTCTCGATGATCAGCGGTACGCCCGCCGTCGCCGGGTGCGTCATCAGCGCCCGGAACGGGTCCTCGCCGATGTGACCCGCGCCGATGTTCTCGTGCCGGTCCTTGTGCGCGCCGACGACGTCCTTGGAGTCATTGGCGTGGATCAGCTTCAGCCGGCCCTCGCCGACGGTGTCCACCAGCAGGTCGAGCGTCTGGTGCATGCCGGACGGGCCGGTCAGATCATGGCCGGCGGCGAAGATGTGGCAGGTGTCCAGGCACACGCCCAGTTTCGGATGGGCGTCCAGCGCCTCGAAGTACGGTCCGAAGTCCCAGGTCCGCGAGCAGAGCGAGGCGCCCTGCCCGGCGGTGGACTCCAGGAGCAGATACGGGTCGCCGTCGTGGGTCAGCTCGTCGAGCAGCGGCAGCAGGCGCTCCCGTACCTGCTTCAGGGCCACCGAACGCTCTCGGCCGCCGGTCGCGCTGCCCGTGTGCACGACCACGCCGAGCGCCCCGATCTCCCGCCCGCGCCGCAGCGAGTGCCGCAGCGACTCCACCGACTTCTCGGCCGTCGCCTCGGTGTGCGAACCGAAGTTGATCAGGTACGGCGCATGCACATACGCCGGGATCGACTCGGCCTCGCAGACCGCGCGGAACTCCTCGTCCTGCCGCGGGTTCCCGGCCGGCGTCGCCCAGCCGCGCGGGTTGGCGACGAAGACCTGGACCGTCTCGGCCTTGAGGTCGTGGGCGTAGGTGAGCCCGACGGAGGCGAGGCCACCGGCCACGGGGACATGACCGCCGACGGGGTTGCGCTGAGTTATCACGGGTCAAGGGTCCCATGGGGCCCGGGCGCTTTCCGCGGTCGGGTGACTGCACCCGCCCCGGGGCGCGGGGCTGTCGATGGGCGGCTCCGCCGCGTGGGCGTGAGCAACCCCTACCAGCCCGCAGCCGCCCGACGGCATGCCCTGGCACATCCATGGGCGCCCGGCACTAGCCCGGCGCAGCGTCCGTCACCGGATGGTGATCGTGATCGTCGACCCCTTGGGCGCCGTCTTCCCGCCCTTGACGGACTGCTTCTTGACCGTGTCGCCGAACAGCCCGAGCAGGCCGCGGTCCTCGTCGACCTCGAAGCCGGCGGCCTCCAGCGCGGCCCTGGCGTCGTCGACGCTGTCGCCGACCACGTCCGGGACCTCGATCATCTCGGGGCCCTTGGACAGCGTCAGCGTGACGGTGTCACCTTCGGCGGCCTGCTTGCCGTTGGCCGCAGGCGTCTGCTGGGCGACCTGGCCCGCGTCGAACTCGGAGTTGACCCGCGTGGGGGCGATCCTCACCTTCAGGCCGGCCTCCTCCAGCTCGGCCCGCGCGTCGGCCGGGCTCGCGCCGGTGACGTCCGGGACGTCCACCGGGCTGCCCTTGCTGACGGTGAGCTTGACCGCGGATCCGGAGCGGACCTTCGTGCCGGTCCCGGGGGCCGAGGAGATCACGGAGCCCCTGGTGACGTCGTCGTTGAACTCCCGGCTGACGAAGCCCGGTTCCAGGCCGACCTCCTTCAGCTCGCTCCTCGCCTTGTCCAGCGGGTAGCCCTGGAGATCGGGCACCTTCACGGTCTTCGGTCCCAGCGAGAGGACCAGACCCACGGAGTCGTTGTTCCGGATGCGGGAGCCCGACTTCGGGTCCGAGTTGATGACGGTGCCGCGCTCGAAGGTGTCGCTGTACGCGCGCTCGACCTTGCCGACCTCTAGCCCGGCGTCCTCCAGCCGGTCCCGGGCCTGAGCCTCGGTCTTGGACATCAGCGGCGGGACCTCGGTGAACTGGCCGGAGTTGATGTACCAGACGCCGACCCCGAGGCCGAGCGCCAGCAGGACGGCGGCGACGATGACCAGCGGGCCGCGCGGAGCACGCGGGGTCCGCGACCGGCGCTGCGGAGGCGGGGGCGGAGGTGTCTCCAGCCGGCTGGTCCGGTTGAAGACGGCCTCGGGCTCGTCCTCGTTCACGGGCAGCGGCCGCTGGATGTTCAGCGCACGCGGGATCACGCTCGTACGGTCGTCCGCGTTGCTGTGCTCCGCCGTGAGTGCCTGCGGCGGCACCGCGTCCAGTTGGTCCGCGGTGAGCGCGGTGCGGGTCTCCCGGGCCTGCGCGAGCAGCGCCACGGCGTCGTACGGACGGAGGTCCGGGGTGCGCGCGGTGGCCGACGCGACCAGCTCGTCGAGCTCGTACGCCAGTCCCGGCACGATCGCCGAGGGCGGCGGGACGTCCTCGTGCAGGTGCTTGTAGAGCACCACCGCGGGGGAGTCCCCGTCGTGCGGCTTGTCGCCCGTGAGCATCTCGTAGAGGACGACACCGCACGCGTACACGTCGACGCGGGCGTCGGCGGCACCGGGCTGCTCTATCTGCTCGGGCGCGAGATAGGAGACGGTGCCGAGGACGGCACCGGTGGTGCTGGTCACGGTGTCCACGGACCGCACGAGACCGAAGTCGGCGACCTTGACCCGACCGTCGTCCCCTATCAGCACGTTCTCGGGCTTCATGTCCCGGTGCACGAACCCGGCGCGGTGCGCGGCCCCGAGCGCGGCGAGCACCGGCTCCAGGATGTCCAGGGCGGCCCGGGGCTGCAGCGCCCCGCGCTCGCGCAGGACGTCCCGCAGGGTGCAGCCCGCGACGTACTCCATGGCGAGATAGACGTACGACCCGTCGGTGCCCTGGTCGAAGACCTGCACGACGTTGGGGTGCGCCAGCCGGGCGACGGACTTCGCCTCCCGGATGAACCGCTCCACGAACACCCCGTCCACCGCCAGCGCGGGATGCATCACCTTGAGCGCGAGCACGCGGTCGAGGCGGGTGTCCAGGGCCCGGTAGACGGTGGCCATCCCGCCGACGGCGATCCGCGCGTCGACGCGATACCGGCCGTCGAGCACCTGCCCGACCAGAGGGTCCTGAAGGGTCGTATCCACGCAGGCGAGTGTACGAGCCGACGCTGACAGCCCCGCCCGTTCGGGCGTGATCGGAGCGGGACTGGAGCCGAGCTGTGACGGATGACTCACTGGCCGAATGACTTCGTCGAACAAGCGTTCAGAACGCGGGTCGTTCCGGGTCCAGCCGTGCCATGCCCTCCGCCGGAGAGGACGCCTCCGCGAAATGCCGCCGCGGAATCCGTCCCGCCCGGTACGCCAGCCGACCCGCCTCCACCGCATGCCGCATCGCGTCGGCCATCAGCACCGGCTCCTGTGCCCGCGTCACCGCCGAGGCGAGCATCACGCCCGCGCACCCCAGCTCCATCGCGAGCGCCGCGTCCGACGCCGTACCGGCACCCGCGTCCAGAATCACCGGCACGCGCGCGTGCTCCATGATCAACTGGAAGTTGTGCGGATTGCGGATGCCGAGCCCCGAGCCGATCGGGGAGCCGAGCGGCATGATCGCGGCACAGCCGACATCTTCCAGCTTCCGCGCCAGCACAGGGTCGTCGTTCGTGTACGGCAGCACCGTGAACCCGTCGTCCACCAGCGTCTCCGCGGCGTCCAGCAGCTCGATCGGGTCCGGCAGCAGGGTGCGCTCGTCGGCGATGACCTCCAGCTTGATCAGATCCGTACCGAGCGCCTCGCGCGCGAGGCGGGCCGTCAGCACGGCCTCGCCCGCCGTGAAGCACCCCGCCGTGTTCGGCAGCACCCGGATGCCGAGCTTCTCCAGCACCGACAGCACGGAGCCGTGCACCGACGGGTCCACCCGCCGCATCGCGACCGTGGTCAGCTCCGTACCGGACGCCACCAGGGCCCGCTCCAGGACCTCCAGGCTGGGCGCCCCGCCCGTGCCCATGATCAGACGGGACGTGAAGGACGTATCACCGATGACAAAGGGATCGTCGGCCATGGTTCAGCCTCCTTGGACGGCGGTGAGGACCTCGACACGGTCCCCCTCGGAGAGGGACGTCGAGGACCACTGCGCGCGCGGGACGACGGTTTCGTTGAGGGCGGCGGCCACTCCGGAGGGCGCCGCGGTGAGGGACCGCACGAGCGTGTCGAGAGCCGTGCCGGGCTCGATCTGCCGACGCTCGCCGTTGACCGAGATGGTGAGCGGGAGGTTCATGCGGGCTGCTCCGTGAGTGCGGCGGCGGGTGCGGTGGGGCTGAAGCGCCCGGGCGTGAACGCCCGGGCCTCGTCCGGGAGTTCACCGGTGGTCAGGACATGCGCCATGGCGTCGCCGGTGACCGGCGTGAGCAGCACGCCGTTGCGGTAGTGCCCGGTGGCCAGCGACAGCCCCGCCAGCTCGGTCGGGCCGAGCAGCGGCGCGTTGTCGGGGGAGCCGGGGCGCAGGCCCGCCCGCGTCTCGGTGAGCGGCAGCTCCGTGATGCCCGGCACCAGCTCGTGCGCGTCCCGCAGCAACTCGTACACCCCGCCCGCGGTCACCGTCGTGTCCCAGCCCAGCTCCTCGCTCGTCGCCCCGACGACCAGCTCCCCGCTCTCGCGCGGCACCAGATACACCTGGCTGCCCCGCACCACGGCCCGCACGGTCCGGCTCAGGAACGGCGCGTACCGCTTCGGCACGGTCAGCCGCAGCACCTGCCCCTTCACGGGACGTACGGGCGGCAGTACGTCGTCCGGGACGCCCGCCAGCCGCCCGCTGAGGCTGCCGGCCGCGAGGACGACCTGCCCCGCGGCCAGGGTCGTGCCGTCGGTCGTGACGACCCCTGCGGCCCTCTCCCGTTCGACGGACAGCCGCTCGGCCCACATCCGGTGGAAGACCACGCCTGCGCCCTCGCACGCGGCCATCAGCGCCCCGGCCAGCCGCCGCGGATCGATCTGGTGGTCGCCGTCCACCCGCAGCCCGCCTCGCACGCCCGGTGCGAGCATCGGCTCCAGGCGACGGCACTCGCGCCCGGACAGCCACTCGGAGTCCAGCCCCGACCGGCGCTGCAGGGCGTGCAGTTCGCGCAGATGGGCGCGGTCGTCGGCGTCCAGGGCCACGGCGAGCGTGCCGCACCGGCGGTAGCCGAGGTCATGGCCGGTGAGGTCGGTGAGCTCGGCCGCGAAGTCCGGGTAGCGGCGGGCCGAGGCGAGGTTCAGGCCGAGCAGGGTCTGCTCGCCGTAGTGCAGTTCCGTGACGGCGGCCAGCATCCCGGCCGCCACCTGGGCGGCCCCGCCGCCCGGCTCGGGGTCCACGACGGCCGTCGTGAACCCGCGTTGCGCGGCCCGCCACGCCGTGACCAGGCCGATGATGCCGCCCCCGATGACGAGGACGTCTGACGTTCGCGTACGCGACATGGGCGTCCAGCCCCTCCCTTCGCCGGCATGACCCGGATCAGGTTCGTACGGTCGGAGGCCGCCAGCCTCCCTCTCAGCCCGGTGCGTCCGGGCTCCCGCGAGTGCTCTACGTTGGCCACCCTAGCCCGCCGCCGTAAGTCTCAGTAAGGGAGCCTTCGCCTGTGACCCGTTCGCTCGACGGTCTCGTCCTCGCCCCCGTGGCCGACCAAGCCCCAGGTCAGGTGGGTACCCGCACCCGGTTCACGTACCACGAGAAGGACGGCGAGATCTGGGCGGAGTACGCCGGCGGCGACGTCGTACGCGGACACCTGGTGGGCACCAGGGAAGACGACCGGCTGGACTTCCGGTACGTACAGCTCAAGCGGGACGGGACGACGTCGTCGGGCCACTGCGTGTCGACGGTGGTCGAGCTTCCCGACGGGCGGGTGCGCCTGGAGGAGACCTGGGAGTGGGAGTCGCAGACAGGCGCTGGGAACAGCGTTGTGGAGCAGGTCACCGAGCCTGCCCCCTGACTGATGAACAGTCAGTTGTCTATGGTGATCTAATGACGGAGCTATGCCGAACGTGCTGCTACCAGCGGTTTTGCCGCCGGTAGCAGCGTCGCTCAGGCCGCCTGGGCCGTCTCTGGGCCGTCGTGAGCTTTCCCGGCCGCTTCGTACATGCCGTCCACGGCTGACCGGGTGCGGCTTTCGCTGCTCGGCATGAGGTGGGTGTAGACCTTCAGCGTGAATCCCGGATCACTGTGCCCGAGGTACTGACTCAGAGCCTTGATGCTCTCTCCCGCGTCCAGCAGCACGGAGGCGTAGAAGTGCCTCAGCGCGTGCATGCCGTCCTCGCGCGACGCTTGGGCCCGCTTGCCCCGCTCAGGCTCCGGGATGACCCCTGCGGCCACGAGAGCAGGCTTCCAGACGCTGAGGTTGAAGGCGTTCCGGTGCAGCGCCGAACCGTCCTCGTTGGTGAAGATCAGCTTCTTCGTCACCAGGGGGCCGTCCAGAGTGCGCCACGGCAGGGTGACATCCACGGGCGGGAATCGCTTGATGTGGGCAGCAAGGGCGGCGCTGACCTCCTGGGGGAGTGGTGTGTCACGGACCTTTCCGCCCTTCGGCGGCGCGAACACCAGATGCCTATTGATCGGCTTCACCTGGTAACCCACGTGCAGCCAACCCGTGATGAAGTCCACCTCATCGACCGGAAGGCCGAGGATTTCGCCCTGCCGCAATCCGCAGCCTCCCCCGACGTCGACGGTTGCCCGGAAGCGTCCCGGGAGCGCTGCACGCACGCCGAACACACGGTCCACACTCCACGGCCGCACGCGGCCAGCAGCGGGTTTCGGGGCCCTGACCGATCCGGCGCGGCAGGGGTTCCGGGCAATCAGCCGATCGTCCACGGCGGCCCTGAAGACGGACGAGACGTTGCCGAAGATGGCCCGTCGGTACGACGTGGCCAGCCCAGACGATTCAAGAGCGTGGGACCACACTCGAATGTGCTCGGGATGGAACGAGCCGAGCGGACGGGAGCCGATGTACGGGAAGGCGTGCAGGCGTAGCCGCGTCCCGACGACCGTGCGGGTTGCCACGTCCGTGGTCTGGGCTGCGATCCAGCGTTCCGCGTACTGCTGGAACGTGGTCCGACTGGCGCGCGGGTCGATGTACTGGCCGCGCGTCATATCGGCTTCAATCTGAGAGAGCCACTTCTCAGCGATGCGCTTCTGTCCATCGGGGAAGCTCTTGGACTTCTCCGAGCCGTCGGGGCTGACGTACCGGGCCCGGTAGCGCAGACCGGTCCCGTGGCGGTCGGTCTTGACGCGGACGGTCTTGCCGTTGGCGTCGGTTTCGCTCTTGTACCAGCGGTCTTGGATGTGGCCAGCCATGCGGGCTGACTCCCTTCTCGGTAGCAGGGCGCGGCGGGGCCTGATGGCGTCCGTCGGGCCGGTTTTTGGGTGTGCTCGGCCAGACCCGCTACTTGCTAGGGGCCTGATCACTGGGGGTTTGGGGTGCTAGCGGGGGTGCTACCGGTAGCGGGTGGGGCTGCTACCGGTAGCACCGCCGGGCGGTGCGTCAGGGAGGCTGACGCAGGGGGCCTCGGGCGCCTTCAGGAGCGGCTTTTCGGGGGTGCCGGTGCGTGCCTCCCTGCCTCCCTGAGAGGGCGTTTGCGCTGATCAGGTCGAGGGATGCGGGCCAGGGAGGCCGTCAGGGAGTTCTCCCTGCCTCCCTGAGTCGGCGGGGCGTTCCTCCCTGCCTCTCGTGGTGTCCGCCGGGGCCTGGCGGGGAGGCAGCGGCAGGGGCTCCGAGGGGCGGTCAGGGGCGGTTTTCGGTGGCCGTCCGGTGGTGCCTCCCCGCCTCCCCGAACCGCTGTTTGCGCTGATCGGTGCGGGGGTTGCGGGCCGGGGAGGCGGTTGGGGAGTTCTCCCCGCTTCCCCGGCCCGGAGGGTGCTACCTCCCCGCCGGGCCGGACGGTTCAGGCCGCGTCTTCGAGGGCGGTCTGTTCGTCCTCCCACGCTTTTACGGCGGCCGGGTTGAAGCGGATGTAGCGTCCGACGCGGAAGCCGGGCGGGCCGATGCGCTTGCGGCGCCACTGGTAGACGGTCTCGACGCTCGGGAGGCCGAACATGGTGACCAGGTCCTCCGGAGTGAGGTAGCGGTCGGGAAGGCCGCCGCGCAGGATGGCGCGCGGGTCGGTCGGCTCTTGGGTGGCCATGGCTTTGGTGACTCCTCGTGTCCGTGGGGCGGTGCGTGGGAGTGGTGCCGGTTGCCGTCCTAGAGAGTTGGTGTATTTCAGCGTCCGCAGCATCCCAGCGTCCGCACGCTCTTATCGGCGCAGGTCAGTTGGGGTGAGTGGTGCGGACGCTAGTGCGGACGCTGCGGACGCTGGACGGCTGTAGCGTCCGCAGGTTCGACGTGTCCGGGCCGCTGGTGTGCGGCCCGGCCCGGCGGGTCTTCCGGCTACGTCAGGGCTGCTCAGACGGGGTTCTGCCGCGCCCCGTGGGGGCCACCTCCGGCCAGAGAGCGCCTTGGTCGGGTGCGGACGCTGACGCGTCGTCATCGGGCGCGCGAGTCAGCGTGAGGAGCTTGTGCCGAGTCCGATCACGGCTACGCTGCGTGTCGTCCACCATGATCCCGATGGACCGCAACAGTGGGGCGAGCCGCTTGACCCGGCCTCCCGCGCGGGTGGCGTCCTTGGGCCAGTTCGGCGGCCGGACCAGCGGCGCGGGCAGTGCCTCCAAGAGCTGCCCGGCGGTGCCCTGCCAGGTTCCCGCCTGCTCGACCAGGCGGGCGATGGCCATCGCGAACAGGTCGCCCTCCAGGGCGTCCGTGGCGACGTTCGCCGACGTGGCCAGGTAGTCGCCAAGGGTGTTCCAGCCCTGCGTCTGATCGACGGCCGCCAGGACACGGGCGAAGTCGGCCATGCGCGGCATCGACTCCAGCCGCACCGACGGCAGCACCGCGAGCACGCACGCCAGCACATCGAACAGGGCCCCGAGCACGGCAGGCCGTACCGCCTCGAAAGTGGCGTCCAGCTCCTCTTCCGAGCGGCGGTGTCCGGAGTCGATGAGCTGCAAGTCGAGCATGAGCACGCGTTCGGCGAGGTCGCCCGCGAGAGCTCCCGCGTCGATGGTGGTCATGGCCAGCACCCGCTTGAAGGTGAGTACGACCACGTCGTCATCGGTGTACAGGGCGCGGTCCACGACTCCGTCACCGGTCACGGCCTTGCACAGGGTGTCCGACAGCCACGGCGGGATGGTGGAGACGTTGTCCAGGCACAGCGCCCACGAGCTGAACGCCTGCCGGGACCACGCCTTTTCGTCGCGCGGCTGGCTGCGCTTGGCGGCCGGGGACGGGTCGATGAGGTTGATGAACATCTGCGCGGCCTTGGACTTGCCCGTGCCCTGCTCGCCCTTGCAGACCAGCGCCGGGTGTGGGATGTCGGGAATCCACGCGGCGGCCAGCCACGCCACGAGCTGCCGGAAGGCGGGGGTGTCCATGTTCAGCAACGCGTGCAGTTTGGCCAGCCCGTCCCCGTCCAGGACCGGTTCGGGCATGGGCGCCATGGCACCGGAGCGGCGGAAGAGCACCGGGGCCCGCTCGACCACGTTCCAGCCCGTTGCGGTGACCACGACCGCGCGGCCGTCGGCGCTGCCGAGATCGACCACGATCGCGCCGGCCGGGTCACGCCCCACCCTCAGATGCACGGGTTCCGGGTCGGTGTCCTCCGCGATGCCTTCCAGCACGGTCATGGCGTCCGCGAGCGCGGACTGTGAGGCCACCTCGCCGGGGTAGGCGTCCGCGAACTGGCGGGCCAGGCGCTGGCGTAGTCCGCCCTTGTTCCGCAGCGGCAGTGCGACGTTCGGGCCGTTCAGGGCGACCGCGTACGGGCGGCCGTCGGGGGACATCACGAACCGGTACTGCTCACGCGCCATGGCCACGATCCGGGCAGCCGCGGGAGGCTTCTTGCCGCCATCGTCGGCGCCGTGGTCGGCCCGGCGGGTCGATCGGGTCGGGCCGGTAGTGGGTCGACTCTTGCGGGGCGTGTGGGTGTTCACGGAGTCGGCCGACTCGTTCACGGAGGTGTTCACCGTGTTCACGCCTCGGGTCGATCCGTTCACGCGGCCGTTCATCGTGTTCACGCGAACACCGCCTCTCCGGTCGGGCCGACGCACGCGCGCACCGGCCGGGGCGCGCGGAGGCAGTCGGGGCGCACGATCGACCGCACGCGGGCGTGACCGGTCGATTCGTGCAGGCTGGGGGTAGACCGCTCGCCCGTGGGGTCGGCCGTGACGTCGGGTGTGACGCGGGCCGTCACGCTGGTCAGAGCCGACTCGTGAACGGCGGCGAGTCGGGCCAACAGGGGCCAGTCGACCGGGCGGACGATCGGCGCAGTCGGGTCGGCCCATGCCAGCAGGACCAGGGCGAGCGAGAGCGGGAGCCGGTCGGCCTTGGTCTGGTTGCAGTCGGCGCAGGCCAGCATGAGCGAGGTGACCGACCACGACCGCCACAGCGACTGCGGGGCGATGTGGTCGAGGGTGGCCTCGCTCAGGTCGGGGAACGGGCAGCGGCAGTAGGCGCAGTGCTGCCCGTGGCGGCGCGCGAGCTGTTCCTTGCGCACGCGCCGCCGCGCGGAGTTGAGCGGGTTGCCGTGCCTCATGCCGCCTGCTCCATGTCGCCCTGGGTGCGGGTGACGGTGTAGCCGTACACGCCGTTGGCCTGGATGAGACCCTCGCCGCGCAGCACGGCCCATGCGTTGTCGATCGTGCGGCTACCGACCCCGAAGCGCTCCATCAGGTCCATGCGGCGCGGCAGGCGGTCGCCGGGCTGCATGGTCTTGATGTCCTCCCGCAGCGCGTCGGCGATCTGGGCGAACTTCGAGTTCGCGCGCCGCCCGGTGCTCTTGGTCTTCTTTCCGAACGGGGAAGCCGGGGCGCACCGGGCCACGGTCGCCACCGCGTCGTAGCCCAGGCCAAGACGCTTGGCGATCTCGCGCTTGCCCAGTCCCTCATGCTTGAGCAGCAACGCCTGACGCGTCGTCACCTCCAGCCGCAGCAGCGCCGCGCGCCGCTCCGGACTCAGGGCCGCCAGCGCGCGCCGCTCCCACTCGGGAAGCGACTCCAGCGCCACCGGCTCGCGCGAAAGCTCCGGGTTGTCGATCTGAAGCATCAGCACGGCCGCGCTGGCCAGCCGCTCCGCTGTCGAGTCGGCGCAGTCGAGGTGTTCGGCCATGGAGCGTGGGTCCAGCCCATCCAGCATCAGCAGCAGCGCCGCGCGCTCCTGCTCCGGCAGCGCGTCGACCATCGCGGCCAGGTAGGCGGGCAGTTCGACCAGGGCGCATCCGCTCGGCATCAGCGGGCACAGCCGATTGCAGGTCACCGGGTCGTCCATGTCGACCGCGATCTCACCAGCGGCCCGGCTGCTGACGTATCCGGCAACCTCCTGCTTGGCCTTGCTGAACAAGATCGCACGCGTGGAGTCCTCCGTCAGGGCCTCCCCGCTCAGCAACGGCTGAGCCGCCCCCTCACGAGCCACCCGCAGCCACAGCCCCTGCGCGATGTCCTCCGCACGCTCCCACGCGCCCGCGCCGTGGTATCCCCGGCGGGTGAGCTGCGAGTAGACGTAGCGAACCATGAGCCGCTCATACGCCTCATACAGCGAGGCCAGCCGCTCCGACTGCTCAGCCGTCAACGGCACGATCTCGCCCTGACGCGCCTTGCGCCGGTTGGTCGTCCGCACTGCGATGGTTTCAGGCATCATGAATGTGCCCCTTCGAGGGTCGGGGAGCGGCTGACTGCTTGGCGGTAGGTGGCCGCTCCTTGTCATGTCGGGCCATGGCGGCGTAGAGCCGTCATGGCCCGCTTTCGCGTTCCAATCTGGTGCGCACCAGTAGAGTGCATCTGGTGCGCACCAGATGCAAGACGGTCTGCGCGAAAAGTAGAAGATTCGCGGTTGCTGCATGCTTCGAGGGAACGCCAGTCGGGGGCCAGCCGGTAGCCAACAGCCCTTCATAACCGGGGTGTTAAGCCTGGTGTTAACCCCTCACGACCTGCGGGAATTTGGTGCATCCTGGGTGAGGTCTGGTCTGACTCGACGCCGGGGGCGATGTGCGTGAGTGAACGATTGAGGGACGCTCGAAAAGCTCGCGGCTGGTCTCAAGAACGTGTCGTGAGGGAGATCGAGCGATACGCCCGGCAGCACACGCTTGACGTCCCAACGACCGCGAGCCTGCGCGTCTACGTCTCCGAGTGGGAGAACGGCAAGCGCAAGATCTCGGCGCGCTTCGCGGCCATCCTTCGGCCCCTACTAGGGCTCACGGATGGGGAGTTGCTCGGAGAGCCCCCAGCGACTACGTCTCCGCTGGTTGGCGGCTATGACGAGCTGATCAGCAGAATCGATTCGGCTCGCAGTGTCGGCCTCAGCATGGTGAAGACCTTCACTGATCAGACCGAGTTGTTCCGCACCATGGACAGGCAGATGGGCGCAGCCGCGCTCGTCGACCAGATGACAGGTCACCTGGCAACCCTCGAAGATGCGCTTACGTTTGCGGTTCTCCCGGAGACGCGCCGGCCGGTTGCCCAAGCACTTGCCGGTGCCGCGACGCTCGCGGCCTGGCAGGCTTTGGATGCGGGCGCCGTGGAACGCGCTTGGCGAAACTACGAGTTGGGCAAGCGTGCTGCGCAGGAAGCCGGGGAGCCCATGTACCTCGCACACGCCATGGCGGAACAGGCGTACGTGCTGTGCGAGGCAGGGCGGCCGGAACTGGGTGTGGCACTCGTCCGCGATGCCCGCCGGGCGGGTGGGGGCCACATGTCGCCCCGTCTTCAGGCGTGGCTGTACGCGGCCGAGGCAGAGCTGTGCGCCAAGGCTGGAGGAGAACTCGCCGACGACTGTCGCCGGGCGTTGGACATGGCCGCGTCGGTCCTCCCGCCCGGCGACGAAGCCAGGGACCCTGACATGTTGAGCATCTTCCTGAACGGCTCGCACCTGGCCCGATGGCGTGGCAACGCCCTTGCGATGCTCGGGGACGACGATGCTGTGGGCAGTCTCTACCAGGCGCTGGATTCGCTCGACTCAACGTTTGTCCGGGCCGAAGCCGGGCTCAGGTCCGACCTCGCCCAAGCGCACCTGGCACGAGGCGAGTACGACCAGGCGCAAGAGCACCTGCGGACCGCGCGTTTGCTGGCGAGCCGCACCGGGTCGGCACGGCAGCGCCGCAGGATCGATCAGCTCACGCAGAGGCTGTAGACGCGCCCTTCTGCCGGTTCGCGAGCACATGGAGGAGGGCAACGAGGGTGCCGGAGCCCATGAGCTTCCCCTGCGCCATCAGGTCGGGGATGTCGGCTAGCGGTACCCACTCCACAAGGCCTGCTTCCTCCACGTCTGTGGGGTCTCCGACCTGTTCAGCGCCGTGCGCTACGAAGATCTCGTGGGGCGAGTCCACCATGCCCACCATGGGTTGATAGGTGACGATGTGCTCAAGGTTCGAGGGGCGCCAGCCGGTCTCTTCCTCGACTTCCCGTGAGGCGCATGTCAGGGCGTCCTCGTTGGCGTCCACGATCCCGCCTGGAAGCTCGTAGCCCCACTGGTTAGGTACGAAGCGGTAGCGCCACAGCATCAGGACGCGGTCCTGATCGTCCAGCACGGCCGTGATGGCGACGTGCTGTAGCCGCACCACGTGGTGTTCGAAGCGCTTTACGCCTGGCGGTTCGACGTCGACCAACTCCAGACGCACCCACTGGTTGTTGTACACGGGCCGGTCGCCGTAGATCTGCCACGGCACCAGGTCACGCGAGGTGGCGCCCAGGCGCCGCTCAGCCGGGGAAGACTCCGGGACCCGGTACGAACTCCGGTCGTGCACTTCCAGCACGCCTTCGGCCACGAGCCGTGCGAGCACCTGCCGGAGGGCGGTGCGGCCGATTTCGAGTTCTGCCGACAGCGTGCGCTCAGACGGCATCTTGTCGCCAGGGGACAGCTTCCCCCCACCGACCCACTCACGAATCGTGCGCTCCACCCGAGCATTCTTGGTTTCTGCCATTCCCGCAGCGCGCTCCCCACTCATCAACTGGTGCACACCAGAGTAGCCAGTCAGGGCTTCCCCCGGCAGGTGCCCTCAAACCCTACGATTACGTACTGTGGTCAGGCGGCGCGCGGTGCTAGCGACCGCGGGGCCTATCAGGAAAACCCGATATACCCCGAGATCAGGGTTCCTACGTGCCAGCCGCTAGGTGCTAGTGGCCTGCTCAGTGAGGGTTCCGGCCGCTAGCGAGGTTGCTAGACCTAGCACCGCGCCCTGCTAGACCTAGCAACCGATCACCGGCTCTGTCTGTCACGCAGAGTGCAAGGAGGTGCGGCCTACGGCCGCGCGACCCTTAGCAGCTCGCTACGCTCGCGCGATGGCTCCACCGCGCCTTCCAGTTGTAGCCAGGGACTCCCACACGCCCCCCTGCACTCTGATGCGCCCCCCTGCCCGCCTGACGTTCAGCGCGCTGTTGCAGCATCATCTTGAGATGCGTTCCATCCGAAAGAGGTAAGCCATGAGCGATCCCAGCGGCGGGTACATCGGCAACGTCTTGGGGCAGACGGTCAACGGCCACAACACCGGCAACCTCAACAAGTCAGCCGCACGTGGCGCGGCAGCGCTGCTAGCCAAGGGGGCGAAGAAGGCCGCGCCGCTCATCATCAAGGCGATTACCGGCAAGTAGCTCACTCTCGCCACCAAGAGGCCACCCTGTCGGAGTGGGGTGGTCTCTTCGGCGTTCCGGAGTGGTCAGCGTTCACAGCGTCCGCAACTTGCCCCCAACTAAGAGTGGCGTTGACCTGCGAAAGAGGCTCTTAGTAGCGGAGCGTGCCCGGACGCTGCGGACGCTAGCGGACGCTAAACATTTTGTTTAGCGTCCGCAGGAACAGTGCAGGTCAGAGGGGGTGAGCGATGCCCGGCGGACGCTGCGGACGCTATTTCCCCTCAACTCTCTAGTAAGAGAGTGAAAGGCGGCTCTTCAGGAGGGCAGGATCGCGGTGCACACGGCCGCCTGCCCCCTTCCTGAAGAGCCGTGGTGAGTGGCACGGAGCGGGAGGGGCCCGGCGACGCGCACCCAAGCTGCCGTCTGCACCTTGGGAGGCCCCCCAGGACGGCATTCCAGGCGGGGAGGCATGTCCGGCCGCCCCCTGGATTGCCGTCCTGGAGTACAAGCAAGAGGAGCACCACGCGCTGCCCGGGGTGCTCCTCTTGCTTGTGCGCGGCGTTACGTCGGGCCCTCATCCCGCCCGATTTACGGTGGTTGATGCCATCGGTTGCGTCGATGGTGCCGGTTGACCCCCTGTAACCGCCTGTGACCTGCGGGTTTCCAAGTTGCCACGGTTTCCGGGGAGGGACCCCTACGCGCACGCGCGCGTAGGGACGCGGAAACTGGCCCATCACGGCGCCTCCCTGAGGCCCTGGGAGGCCGTTCACGCCCCCGGGGAGCTTCCACCCCACGCAAGGGGCTCAACCGCTCTGAGGGGCGCTCACGGCCTTTGCCCCCCGCGGCGGTTGGCGCGCGAGCGCAGCGAGCTGCCAAGGGATGCGCGGCCGTAGGCCGCTCCTTCTCGCTCTTCCCCACGGCGGCCCGGTGGCCGGGCGCGGTCCGGGCGGGCCCGATAGAGATGCGCCGGCGCCCCTCCCGGATGCGCTGAACGGGCGGATTCCGGTCTCTGCCGAAGTGGCTGGCTAACCGCTAACGTGCTGGTCACCAGCGGTTTTGGTCGCTAGCGGGGTCGCTAACGTTAGCGGTCCCTGCCGCTAGCGCTAGAGGCTCTTCAGGGGCCCTGGGCCGGGCCGTCTGTGGGCCGTCCGAGGGCGGCCAATGCTGACAGACGACGACAGGCAACGAGTGCTTCATCCCTGGTAACGGGGGCATTGCGTGGCCCATTTGCAGGTAGGCAATACCTGTCACGAGTCTATGGTGATCAGGTGAGCGAGCAGACGCAGCAACGGGGCACGTCAGCGGCACGCCGCGTGGTCGTCGCCGGCGCGGGCATGGCCGGTGTCCAGACCGCGGTCGCCCTGCGCGAACAGGGCTTCACCGGCACCGTCACCCTGATCGGCGCCGAGCCCCACCAGCCGTACGACCGGCCGCCCCTGTCCAAGGCCGTCCTGCTCGGCAAGGCCGAGGGCTCCGCCTTCGACGTCGACTTCGAGGCGCTCGGCATCGAACTCCGGCTGGGGTGCGAGGTGCTGGGCCTGCGCCCCGCCGACCACGAGCTGGACACCGAGTCCGGGCCCGTCCCGTACGACGTCCTCGTCCTAGCCACCGGCGCCGAACCGATCCGGCTGCCGGGCACGGAGGGCGTCCCCGGGGTGCATCTGCTGCGCACCCTGGACGACGCCGAGCGGCTGCGGCCGGTGCTCGCCCGGCAGCACGACATCGTGGTCGTCGGCGCGGGTTGGATCGGCGCGGAGTTCGCCACGGCCGCGCGCGAGGCGGGCTGTGCGGTGACGGTCGTGGAGGCCGCCGACCGGCCGCTCGCGGGGGCGCTGCCCGCCGAGGTGGCCGCTCCGATGGCCGCCTGGTACGAGGCCGGCGGGGCGGTGCTGCGGACGCACGCGCGCGTGGAGCGCGTCGAGCCCGGCGCGGTGATCCTCGACGACGGCTCGCGGGTGCCCGCGGGTGCCGTCGTGGTCGGCATCGGGGCACGGCCCGCCACGGCCTGGCTGGCCGGCTCGGGCATCGAGCTCGGGGCGCACGGCGAGGTGGTGGCCGATGACGGCCTGAGCACCTCCGTGCCGGACGTCTACGCGGTCGGCGACTGCGCCTCCTTCCCTTCGGGAAGGTATGGCGAGCGCCTGCTGGTCCACCACTGGGACAACGCCCTGCAGGGCCCGCGTACGGTCGCCGCGAACATCCTCGGCGAGACTCCCGCGGTCTACGACCCCGTGCCGTACTTCTGGTCCGAGCAGTTCGGCCGCTTCGTCCAGTACGCCGGGCACCACGCCGCCGCCGACACGGTCCTGTGGCGCGGCGACCCCTCGGGCCCGGCCTGGACGGTCTGCTGGTTGAGGGACGACCGCCTGGTCGCCCTGCTGGCGGTGGGCCGGCCGAGGGATCTCGCGCAGGGGCGGCGGCTGGTCGAGTCGGGCACGCCGATGAACGCGGAGCTGCTGGTGGACCCGGCGCGGCCGATGAAGGCGGCGACGGCGTAGCGCGTCCCGGGTGGACCGGCCTGGCTTCCGACTGTCAGTGGCAGATGGCAGGCTTGTTTCCGTGACCGAGATTGACGCAAAGATCGATGCTCTCGTCCCCGCCTGGCTCACCCTCCCCGACATCGCAGAGATGCTCGATGTCGAGGTGACGCGTGTGCGGCAGCTGGTCAAGGAGGGCCAGCTCATCGCCGTACGCCGTGGTGAGAACCGCGCACTGCACGTCCCCGCCGCCTTCATCGACGGGGCCGAGCAGAAGGTCGTCAAGGGCCTGTCCGGGACCCTGACGCTCCTGCGGGACGACGGCTTCACGGACGAAGAGATGCTGGAGTGGCTCTTCACCCCCGACCCGAGCCTGCCCGGCACCCCCGCGCAGGCCCTCAGTGAGAATCGCGGCACGGAGGTGAAGCGCCGCGCCCAGGCGCTCGCCGTCTGATCCGACCACCCGATCCGAACACCGACCGGCGTACGGGCCGGGGTCTGCAGGCCACGGCCGCCGTTGACTGCGGCCGTGGCGGGGCCGCCGCGGGGCGGGTCCGGGCGCGTACGGGCCTGGTCCTCGGGCCTGATCCGTACGCCGGTGACGCACGCCGGTGACGGACGCCGGTGACGCACGACATGGCGGCGCCGGTGACATGCGCGGGCGGCCACGGCTGTCCAGCGGGCGTTCGGGGTACGGGGTATCGCGGCGCCCCGTACCCACGCGCGCCGCAGCGGCACCTCGCCTCGGGCCCACCTGGGCAGGCGGCGGCTGCGTTCCGCCCGGGTGCGTGCGTGCGAGTGCCGCTGTCGAACTCCGTGGCACAGGGCCGGTCGGACGCTGTCCTCCCGGGTAGTCGCTGCGGTGCCGTCGTCCCGGGTGCCCGGCTGTGGTGCCGTCGTCCCGGGCGCCGACTGCGGCGCCGTCGCAGGGGCGGGCCGGGCCGGGTGCCCACGCCGAACTCCGGCCACGGCATGTCTCAGGCTCAGGCTCAGGCTCAGGCCACCCGGCACCGGTCCGCGACGCCGCGCTCCGGGTACCGTGCGGCTCCGGATACCGTGCCACCGTCCGGCACCAGCCCGACGTCACCCGCCCGGCAACCCGATCACAGGGGGCTCCGCATGTCCGACACCGCCACCGCAGGCACCGCCCGCGCCCAGCTCGCCGACGCCCGGCTCTACCTCTGCACCGACGCCCGAAGGCAGCAGGGCGACCTCGCGGAGTTCCTGGACGCCGTGCTGGCCGGTGGCGTCGACATCGTGCAGCTGCGCGACAAGGGCATGGAGGCGGCCGAGGAACTGGAGCACCTGAAGGTCTTCGCCGACGCCTGCGCCCGGCACGGCAAGCTCCTCGCGGTCAACGACCGTGCCGACGTGGCCCACGCCGCCGGCGCCGACGTCCTGCACCTCGGCCAGGGTGACCTCCCCGTCCCCGCCGCCCGTGCGATTCTCGGCGCGGACGTCCTCGTCGGCCGTTCGACGCACTCCGAGTCCGAGGCCTCCGCGGCCGCTGTCCAGGAGGGCGTGGACTACTTCTGCACGGGCCCCTGCTGGCCCACCCCCACCAAGCCGGGCCGCCACGCCCCCGGCCTCGACCTGGTCCGCCACACGGCGGCCCTCGGCACGGACCGCCCCTGGTTCGCCATCGGCGGCATCGACCTCACCAACCTCGACGAGGTGCTGGAGGCAGGCGCCGACCGCGTCGTCGTCGTACGGGCGATCACCGCGGCAGACGACCCGGCAGCGGCGGCGGCGGAGTTCGCGAAGCGACTGCGCCAGGCGTAGGTGAGGTGACCGGCCGGCCGGCACCTGCCCGGCGGTCCTGAACCGCTCTGTCTCACCCAGTGGTCAGCACGACCGTGTTCCTGCGGTCTTGGCGCCGTGTTCGGCCCTTATTTGTCCAAGGCGTGGACAACAGACGGACAATTCGGGCAAATGTCCGGTGTCCGGTTGGGGGACCGGGGCCCCCTGGCTAACCTGCGAGTATGGCCCTCGGCACCGCATCCATCAGATCGGACCACGCTCGTACCGTGCGCGAGATGCTCGCGACCGGAAAGACGACGTATTCCTTCGAGTTCTACGCCCCCAAGACCCCGAAGGGCGAGCGGAACCTGTGGAACGCGCTGCGCCGGGTCGAGGCCGTGGGGCCCGACTTCGTCTCCGTGACCTACGGCGCGGGCGGTTCCACCCGCGCGGGCACGGTCAAGGCGACCGAGGCGATCGCCTCGGACACCACGCTCACCCCGATCGCCCACCTCACCGCCGTCGACCACTCGGTGGCCGACCTGCGCAACATCATCGGGCAGTACGCCGACGCCGGGATCCGCAACATGCTGGCGCTGCGCGGCGACCCGCCCGGCGACCCGCTGGGCGACTGGGTGCGCCACCCGCAGGGCCTCACCTATGCCGCCGAACTCGTCGAACTGATCAAGGCGTCCGGAGATTTCTGCGTGGGCGTCGCGGCCTTCCCGGCGATGCACCCGCGCTCCGAGGGCTGGGAGACGGACGTCCGTCACTTCGTCGACAAGTGCCGGGCCGGCGCGGACTACGCGATCACGCAGATGTTCTTCGACCCCGAGGACTACCTGCGCTTGCGCGACCGCGTCTCGGCCGCCGGCTGCGACATCCCGATCATCCCGGAGATCATGCCGATCGCCAGCGTAAGAACGCTGGAGCGGATCCCGTCCCTCACCAACGCTTCCTTCCCGATCGCCCTGAAAGAGCGGATCCTCACAGCAAAGGACGATCCTGCGGCTGTACGCTCCATTGGCATCGAGTTCGCCACGGAGTTCTGCGCGCGGCTGCTGGCCGAGGGAGTGCCAGGACTGC
Source organism: Streptomyces sp. V4I8 (assembly GCF_041261225.1). Lineage (GTDB taxonomy): Bacteria > Actinomycetota > Actinomycetes > Streptomycetales > Streptomycetaceae > Streptomyces. The sequence goes on along the minus strand of NZ_JBGCCN010000001.1, from coordinate 2,971,482 downwards.
ACTTCATCACGCTCAACAACTCCACGGCGACGCTGGAAATCTACGAGAACCTGGGCCTGCACCACCCACCGCAGGCCTAGACCGGCCGTCCTGATATACGTCACACTGCGTAGGCGGCCACTGGGAGAGGGGCGTACATGGGCTGGACGGTCCTCTACATCGCGTTCGGCGTCGTCGCGCTGTGGCTGCTGGGCGAAGTGCTGCTGCAGTACAAGGCGCGCCTGCGCTGGCGGCTGCTCGCCTTCGTCGGCTTCCTCGGCGTCGTGGTCGGGGTACTGATCCCGTCCGTCATCGTCATCGGTCTGGGCGCGGCGGCGTTCGCGGTCGGCCAGACCTACGTCACGCTCTCGTTCCGCCGAGGCTTCTCGGCCGGCTGGGCGGTCTCCGCGCCGGCCCTGGGCCCGCTGGCCGCCGCCAAGCGCCGCCGCGGCGAACCGGACCGCCAGGAGCCGACCCTGGAGGTCTCCGACCTCGAGGCGACCGACGCCGGTTTCGCGGGCAATGACACCGACTACGGCCAGGACGGCGTCGGTTACGGCCACGACGACTACGACCGTGACGACTACGACCGCGACGACGTCTTCACCCCCTCGCGCCCGGACCGGGCCACGGCCGCGGAGACGACCTCCGTCTACGAGCCGCAGCCCCTCCCGGAGGACACCGGCTCGTACGGCATATACAGCGACCCCGCCTATGCCGCAGCCGACCAGAACTACGCGGCCGCCGGCCAGTCCCAGGACCAGTACGCGACGGCCGACCAGAGCTATGGGTACGACGACGGCGGCTACGCCGGCTACGACCAGCAGCAGTACGGCTACGACGCCACCGGCCAGCAGCAGTACGCCGCCTACTCCGACCCCTACATCGGAACCCAGACCTACGGCGGCACCACCTACGACGCCTACGGCCAGCCGCAGTACGGCCAGCAGGGCTACACCCAGGACCAGTACGGCACCGGCACCTACGGCGAAACCCCGTCCGGCGGCGTCTGGGTCCCGCAGCAGCGCACCGACGAGGCGTACGGCGGCGAACTCCCGCAGGAGCAGCAGTACCCGTATCAGGGTGATGGCCAGCACCAGGGCCAAGGCCAGGGCCAGGGCCAGGGGAACGGGTACGACGAGCAGTACCGTTTCTGACGGGCCGCCCGCGCGCGACGCCGCGAACGAGATGCCCTGAACAGCCGCTCTGAACGAGCCGCCCTACGCGGGGGTCACTGCGAGCCCCGGAACTCCGGCCCCTCCACGATCAGCCCGGCCACCAGAGCGCCCGACATGCCGGCGTGGGGAAGACCGCCGCCGGGGTGGGACCAGCCGCCGACGGTGAACAGGCCCGGTACGGCAGTGCTGTTGGACGGGTGCAGCAGATGTCCGGCGCCCGCGGCCAGCGCCGGTGCCGGAACCGCTCCGCCCTCCGAGCCGGTCGCGTCCGCGATGTCGGCCGGGGTACACACCTCGTGCCAGAGGAGGCGGTCGCGCAGGCCCGGCACAGCGCCCTCGGCGACGGCGATCAGACTCTCGGCGTGCCGGTCGAAGACGTCCCGCTCCGCCCAACTCCTGTCGGGCTGCGGCACCACCGAGCTGAGCGTGATCGCCTCATGCCCGGGGTCCGGAACCAGTTCGGGGTCGGCGGGCCGCAGTACGGTGACCGTCGGCCGCGCGGCCATGACCGCAGCGGTGCCGAACAGGGCGTCCAGTTCGGTCTCGCGATCCTCCGCGTGCACCACTGTGCGGTGCGCCGTACCCTCCGGCCGGCCGCCGCGCAGCGCCATCAGCACCGTCAGACGGCTCGCCGCCCCGCGCTGGGGCGCGACCCCGTCCGTGCCCCGGACCGCTGTCTCGCGGACGAGGTGGTGCAGCACCCCGGGGGCGACGCCGGCGACCACGAAGTCGGCCTCCGTCACCGTTCCGTCGGCCAGCTCCACCCCCGCTGCCCGGCCGTCCTTGTCCAGGATGCGCACGACCTCGGCGCCGAAGCTGAAGTCGACCTTCCTGGCCACGCACCGCTCGTACACCGCCCGCGCCAACTCCCGTATGCCGCCCCGCACATACCAGGTTCCGAAGGCGTGCTCCAGGTACGGCAGTACCGCCGCGCTCGCCGGGGTCGCGCGGGGATCCAGGCCGTAGGCGAGTGCGTGGCTCTCCAGCAGGGCGACGAGCCGGGGGTCGCGCAGCTCCCAGGCGCCGACCTCGGCGAGGGTGCCGGCTCGGCGGGTGCGCAGGAATCGCTTGTAGGGGACCGCCGGATAGGGCTCGCGCTCGGCCAGCACCTGCCAGTTCGGCCACAGGGGCTCCTCGAGCAGCGGCCGTCGCGTCCGGTCCCACGCCTCGCGGGCGCGGACGAGGAAGTCGCCCCAGCGGTCGCCGCCTCCGGCGCCCAGCGCCTCGTCCAGGGCGGCCACCACGCCCGCGCGCGAGGCGTTCGGCAGGGAGAGCTCTGTGCCGTCCGCGAAGACGTGCCGCGCGGACGGGTCGACCTGGACCAGGTCGACGCACTCCTCCAGGGGCTCCTTGCCGGTCTTGATGAACAGGTCGCGGTACACGGCCGGGAGCGGGAGCAGCCCGGGTCCCGTGTCGAACCCGAAGCCGTCGCGCTCGAAGCGGCGCACCGCTCCGCCGTACGTCTCCGTACGCTCGTACACCGCCACCCGGTGGCCCGCGACGGCCAGCCGGGCAGCGGCCGCCATCGCGCCCATCCCGGCGCCGATCACCGCAATCCGTGCCATGCGTGGGACTTTATCGGCCGCCACTGACAGCGGCTCACCGACCTGGGTCGATACCCGGGTCCGGTACCTGGGTCCGATACGGTCCGGTACCTCGGTCCTGTCGTCGGGCGGACCTCAGCCGGGCCGCTGGCCCACCGCCTGGGCGAGCCGCTTCTCCTCGCGGCGCTCGGCCCTGCGGCGCCGGAAGCGGCGGATCCGCGAGACCAGGAAGAGGAGCAGCAGCAGCCCGGCGAGCAGCAGGGCGCCCGCGATGACCGCCGCGGCGACGGGGTAGAAGATCGCGAGGGTGATGAGGGCACCGACCCCGAGATCCTCGGCGAGGCTCACCACGATGTTGCTGAACGGCTCGGGCGAAGTGTTGACCGCCATGCGCGTCCCGGCCTTGACCAGGTGGCTCACCAGCGCCGTGGAACCGCCGACCGCGCCCGCGGCCAGTTCGGGCAGCGACCCGCTCTGCCCGGCGAGCAGCGCCGCGACGACCGCGCCCGCCACCGGCCGGATCACGGTGTGCACCGAGTCCCAGGCCGAGTCCACGTACGGGATCTTGTCGGCGACGGCCTCGCAGAGGAACAGCACACCGGCCGCGATCAGTACGTCGGGCCGTTGCAGCGCCTCGGGCACCTCGTCGCTCAGCCCCGTCGCGCCGAAGACGCCGAGCAGCAGGACCACGGCATAGGAGTTGATGCCGCTGGCCCAGCCGCTGGTGAAGATCAAGGGAAGTATGGACACGGACGCGATCGTAACCAGTCGGCGAGGGAGGGTCCTGGGGTTGAGTGCGCAGGTCTGAGTACGCGTACCTAGCCGGTGAGATGAGTACGCGCGCGGATGGGGGGCGACCTGCGTGAACGAGAGAGTGGAGGCACGGAGAAGGGGATCGGCTCCGGCACCGGCGACACGGGGCGCCGGAACGGAGCGACCCCGGATCCGCTCCTTCCGCCGACCAGGCGTCGGCGGGAGTGAGACCGGGGGACCCGGGGGAACGACCGAACGGGGGTCCAACGGGGGAAACGGGGGAACGGGGGAGCACGAGAAGGCGCCGGTTCGAGAGTGGCCCGCGGGGGACGCGGCCACTTTCGGACCGGCGCTTTCGTGTGCGCACCATGCCGCTACCGCCGCTCACGACATGGCGGCTTCAGCGGCACCCGCTCACCCGGCCCTGCAGCAGCCGGGACAGGGCCGCGTGCACGTCGTCCAGGGAGCGCTCCGGCTGGAAGGACTTCCAGTCCAGGGCGGCCACCAGGACCATGCCGACCAGCGCGGAGGCGGTCAGCGCGACGTCGATCTCCTCGCTGAACTCGCCGTTCTCCACGCCCTCGCGCAGCACCCCCTCGACGACCGCCACGGCCTGCTGCCGGACCACCATCAGCGTGGACTGCCAGGTCCGGTTCGTCCGCCACAACTCGGCGACATAGAGCTGGGTGAAGGACGGGTAGCGGTCGATGAAGACCAGGCCCGCGCGGATCATCGCGTCCAGGGCGTCCACCTTGGTGCCGCCGTCCCGGGCGGTCTTCTCGGCCGCCTCCCGGAGGGAGGCGGTGAGGAGTCCGACTCCGTGGCGCAGCAGCTCCTCGAAGAGGACCGACTTGCTCGCGAAGTTGTAGTAGACCGTGCCCTTCGCCACTCCGGCCCGCTCGGCGATCTCGTCAACGGTGGTGGCGGAGAAGCCCTGTTCGGCGATGAGCGTGACGGCTGCCTCGTAGAGCTTCTGCCGGGTGGCCTCACGGCGCGTGCTGCCGCCCGACGCGGCCTTGCTGCTTTCCATGGCCCCGATTGTGCCGCGCGCGCTCACAGGGTCAGCTCCGGGTGCAGCCGGTCGAGCGTCCAGACCTGCCGGCGACGGGCCGACAGCGCGGTCAGCGCGAGGGCGCCGGCGGTGAAGGCGACGAGCACCACGCACGCGTGCCAGACCGGTTCCAGGCCGCCGCCCGTGATGAGCCTCCGGAGGGCCTCCACGACGTAGCTCATCGGCAGGAAGGGGTGGAGCGCGTTGAAGAAGCCCGGGCTGGTCTGCACGGGGTAAGTGCCGCCCGCGGACGTCAACTGCAGCATCAGGAAGGCCAGGACTAGGATCCGGCCCGCCGCACCGAAGCGTGCGTTCAGCCACTGCACGATCGCCGCGAAGCACGCCGTCACCAGGAACAGGAAGCCCACCGTGCCGGCCGCCCGCACCATCTGCAGCCCGACCGCCCAGTGCAGCACCGACATCAGGGCCAGGGTCTGCAGCACCCCGATCGCCACCACGGGCAGCCAGCCGGCCAGCGCGATCCGCCAGGCCGAGGCGCCCGCGGCGAGCGCGCGCCGGTTCATCGGCGCGATCACCATGTACGCCACCATCGCGCCCACCCACAGGGACAGCGGGATGAAGTACGGGGCGAACCCGGTGCCGTAGTTGGGCGCCTTGTGCATGTCCCGGGAGACGAGCTGGACCGGGTCGGCCATGACCTCGGTGCGCTGGTCGCGGTCCTTCTTGTCGTAGTCGGGGATCTGCTCGGCACCGTCGTGCAGACCGTCCGAGAGCTTCCCGGAGCCGTCCACGAGCTTGTAGATGCCGCCGTTGAGGTCGACCGCGCCGGTCTTGAGCGCGCCCACACCGCTGTCCAGGTCCGCCGCACCGGTCTTGGCCGTGCCCACGCCGGAGTGCAGCTTCTTGGCGCCCGCGGCGACCTTCGCGGCGCCCTGGTTCAGCTTGTTGATCCTGGTGACGGCGTCGTCGAGGTCCTCCGAGAGCCGGGGCGCGCGGTCGGCGAGCGCCTGGGACTGCTTCTGGAGGGTGGCGAGGTTCTTGTCGAGCTTCTTCAGATCGCCGTGGTGGTCGGTGATCAGCGTGTTGAGGTCGTCGGCGATCGTCGCCACGTCCGCGGCCGAGTTCTTGGCCTTCTTCAGATCGGCGCAGGCCGGGTCGGGCAGGACGGCGTCCTCGCAGCGCGTCTTGTAGACGGTGTCCAGTACGGCGGAAGCCGCATGGGCGCCCTTGGCGGCGCCCGGAGCGTGCTCCACCAGGTCGTCGAGGTTGTTGCGGATCGCCCCCGAGGTGTCGGCGACCAGCCGGGCGGTGTCCCCGATGGTCTTCTCGTTGTCCTGGAGGAACGGGCCGATCTTCTCGTCGACTCCGTTGACCCTGTCGGCTAGCGTCTGCGTACCCTCGGCGACCTGCCGGGAGCCGCTCTCCAGGTCGCCCGCGCCCTGGTTGAGCTTCTTCAGGCCCGTGGACAGCTTGCCGCTGCCCTTCTTGGCGTCCTTCAGCCCGTCGGCGAGGTCCTTGGAGCCCTTCTCCGCCTTCCCGATGCCGCCTTCGAGCTTGTCGGCGCCGTTCGCGGCCTTGACCGTCTTGCCGTGGATGTCGGAGAACGAGACGAAGATCTTGTCCAGGAACGACCGCGACGCCTTCGTGGACGCGGCCTCGCGCACCTCACTGAAGACCGTCCGCGAGATCTGCCCGACGATGTAGTTGTTCGCGTCGTTCGTACGCACCTGGAGCGCGCCCGTCTCCGGCGAGGCGCCCGAGCTGGAGGCGATCCTCTTGCTGAAGTCGGCCGGCATGGTCAGCGACAGGTAGTAGCTGCCGTCCTCGACGCCCTTCTCGGCCTCGGCGGCACTCACCTCCTGCCAGTCGAAGACGTCGCTCTCGCGCAGCCCCTTGGTGATGTCGTCGCCAGCGACGAGCTTCTTGTCGCCGACGGTCGCCCCCTTGTCGTCGTTCACGAGGGCCACGGGGATGCGGTCGAGACGGCCGTACGGGTCCCAGAACGACCAGAGGTACAGGGCGCCGTACAGCAGGGGCAGCACCAGCAGCGCGACCAGGGCGGCACGCGGCAGCTTCCCCCGGCCGAAGCGCCGGAGCTCAAGCGCGGCCAGCCTCGGCGAGCGCATCGGCGGCCTCCTTTCCGTCGGTTTCCGGGGATGCCGGGGATTCCTTGGAGGTGGAGGCCGGGTCGGCCTCCGGGGAGTCGCCCTTCTGGGCGGTGGACACCTTGACGGCGTCGTCCGGGGCCTCGCTGCACACCGCCACGACCGTGGTCCCGGCCTCTGCGATCGACTTCAACAGCGCCCAGACCTCGGCCCGTTCGGCGTCCGAGAGCTTGAGATCGGTGTCGTCGACACCGAGCACGCGCGGGTTCCCGATCAGGGCCAGCGCGACGGACAGCCGCAGCGCCTCCAGCCGCTCCAGATCCCGTACGGCCGTACGGGAGCCCTTGGGCAGGGACTCCCGGTCGAGGCCCGCCGCCGTGAGCGCGGCGTCGATCCGCTGCTCTTCGGCGTTCCTCCGCTCGCCCCGCCGGCGCAGCAGTCCGCGCACCGAGTCGCCGAACCGCCGCTGCAGTAGCGCCCGTTCGTGCAGATGCTCGGCGACGGTCAGGGCCGGGTCCAGGTCGGTCACACCCGGGACGTGGGCCAGGGCGCTGATGCGGCGGACCGCCGCCATGCGCCTGGGCAGCACGGCGTCGCCCACGACGGCGGAGCCCTCCGTGGGCTTCATCCGCCCCATGAGCGCGAGCAGCAGGCAAGTACGGCCGGTGCCGGACGGCCCCTCGATCGTGATCAGCGAGCCTGCCTCCGCCTCGAAGGAGACCCCGCGGAACGCCCATCCGCGGGGCCCTTCGAGCCCGAGGCCGTGGGCCGTGACGCCGGCTGTGGCCACGGTTCCCCCCATTCCTGCCCCCTCTTTCTTTGAACTGACTGGTCAGTGCAAAAACTAGTCCGAACTCGCGATCGATGCAAAAGGCCAGCTCAGAACGGATTGTCAGTGCCATACCCCACGATGGGCACATACGGCCTCCCCTATCGGGCGTGCCGTCACACAGACGACAGGAGGTTCGTCATGGCCAGCTATCACGCAGCAGCCGCCCGTCGGCGCGGCGCCACCGGCCCTGCCCCCTCACTGACCGGCCCGGCGAGCGATGTGCACCCCGTGCTCCGCCGGACCACGGCCCCGCCCGCCGCCCTCGACCTGCTCGCCCAGGCCCGTGCCGGACTTGACGAGGCCGCCGTCCTGGAGACTCCGAACGAGCGCTATGCCACGGCCCACCTCTCCGCCCTGCGCATAGCCGCCGCCGTACTCGCCGCACGGGGGCGCCCCGAACCCTCGCCCAGGCGCCGCGCCCGGATCAGGAGCGCCTGGGAAGTGCTTCCCGAGATCGCGCCCGAACTCACCGAGTGGAGCGCGCTGTTCGCCTCGGGCGCCCGGCGCCGCGCCCGGGCCGAGGCGGGCATCCAGGGCGCGGCCAGCCGCCGGGACGCCGACGACCTGATACGCGACGTGGCGATGTTCCTGCGCCTCGTCGAGCGGATGCTGGTGCTCCAGCCGGTCCTGCCGCAGCCGCGACCGGACGCGGACGAGGAGGAGGCCGCCGGCGCACGCCACGCGCGCGACGACATGCCGGACGCCGGCTGACGGTGCGTCGGGGGTCCGTCGCTGCGCGCCCCGCTGGACGCCGGGTCCGCCCTCCGCGTCCACGGGTCCCGTTCACGGCCCTCGCCGTCCGGCCCCCGAGACGGACGGCGTCGCGCGGGACCGTGGTGGCCGGGTGAGGTGTCCTAGGCAATAGGGTGGAGGGCGCCTGAAGCCTTCCCGCTCCCGTGACCCGGGCGACCGGGATGGCAGCCCGTTCGCTCCGCCAGCCGATGGCGGTGCCGCGCCGAGGAGTCAACTACCGTGTCGGACCCGATGCGCCCCCGCGCCTCACTCCGTACCGCCGTGGTCTGGGAGGTCCTGCAGGACGCCCTGGACCGCCGGGTCAAGGCCACGGGTCGCCAGGCGCTCGACGTCCTCGACACCGGGGGTGGCAGCGGCAACTTCGCGGTGCCCCTCGCCCGCCTCGGCCACCGCGTCACCGTCGTCGACCCCAGCCCGAACGCGCTCTTCGCCCTGGAGCGCCGCACCGCCGAGGCCGAGGTCGCCGACCGCGTGAAGGGCGTCCAGGGCGACGCCCATGGCCTCTTCGACGTGGTCGAGCGCGGCGGGTACGACGTCGTGCTGTGCCACGGCGTCCTGGAGTACGTCGACGACCCCGCCGAGGGCGTCCGCAACGCGGTGGCCGCCCTGCGCGCGGAGGGCGTCCTCAGCCTGCTCGCCGCCGGGCTGGGCGGAGCGGTGCTGGCGCGGGCCCTCGCCGGTCACTTCAAGGAGGCCAAGCAGGCCCTGGAGGACCCGGACGGCCGCTGGGGCCAGGGTGACCCCGTGCCGCGCCGTTTCACCGCCGAGCAGCTCACCGGACTGGTCGAGGGCGCCGGCCTGAGAGTCGGTGCCGTGCACGGTGTGCGGGTCTTCGCCGACCTGGTCCCCGGGGCGCTGGTGGACACCGAGCCCGGCGCCCTGGAGGCGCTGCTGAAGCTGGAGGAGGCGGCTGCGGAGCTGCCCGCCTTCCACTCGGTGGCCACGCAGCTTCACGTGCTCGGCGAGACGGGGGAGACCGCCGGGGCCTGAGTCGCCCGCCGCGCTCTCGGTGATCGGACCTCGGGGGCGCGCCGTTGATCAGGGACTTGGCTGCACATGGAGTACGCCACAGGCCCCCCGATCGGGCGCTCAGCGCCGTATGATCGAGGGAGACCGTTCCGGCATGACGAGTCGGCCGCTGGGGAATGCAGATCTCAGCGAGTCGGGACGTCCATGGCGGAGCCCGGTTGGCCAATTGGCGTAGAGGGGCGGGTTTCACGGGGGCGATTCCCTGCCTATCCTGAAGGGACCCCCCGGGTCGCCCCGGCGACTGCACGATGAGGAGGACTCCGTGCCGCTCTCGGAGCACGAGCAGCGCATGCTCGAGCAGATGGAGCGAGCGCTGTACGCCGAAGATCCCAAGTTCGCGACAGCGCTTGAGGGAAGCGGGCTGCGTACGTACACCCGGCGACGGGTCTACCAGGCGGTCGCGGGCTTCCTCGTAGGTATCGCGCTCCTCATGGCTGGAATGGTCGCCAAGCAGGTCTGGCTCAGTGTGGTGGGCTTCCTCGTCATGCTGGGTTGTGCGGTACTCGCCGTGACCGGCTGGCGCAAGGCCCCCAAGCCGGGCGAACAGCCCGCCGGCGGCCCGCAGGCCCGCCACCAGCCACGCCAGAAGCGCTCGATGATGGACCGCATCGAACAGCGCTGGCAGCGCCGCCGTGACGAACAGGGCGGCCATTAGCTCGACGAGCAGCTCCCATACAGACGCAGGGGGTGACCACCGGTGGGTGGCCACCCCCTGACGTATGCCTGCGATGCCTGAGCCGCGGAGGCTTCTGGCCCCACACGGACCGGCCGCGTCCGAGCAGACGCATCCGGATGGCCCGGCGGAGGCCCCGGGAGCCCGCCCCAGGCCTCCGCTCCGCCCACAACGGGTCTCTCCGGGGTCTGGCGACCTCAAGAGATGCCTGCCGCGCATCGCCCTCCCCGCGCCCTCACGCGCGGCGCGCGGTCACCCGCACCCCGCGCAGCCCGCAGTTACCCCCGCTGACCGGGAGCGGAGGGCCTGCGCAGCGTGGGTCGGGCCTTCGCGGCGCGCTGTTTGAGGTTGATCCACCAGTCCGACAGCGCCCAGACCACCCGCACGCTGGATCGCGGGGCCAGCAGGGCGCGCAGCCTCGTCGTCCACTCGGCCTTGGACCCGAGGTGGGACACGACGCCGCGGACATCCTCCGCGAGGCCGGCCGCCGGGCGGGGGCTCGGGGCGTAGAGGACCTGTTCCACCGCGTCGGCCACCCGGTGCACCGAGGCCGCGGCCGATGGGTCGAGCTGGCCCAGCCGGACGATGCGGGCGGCGGTCTTGCGGGGGGTCTGGGAGTCGTCCGGCGGAATGCCGAAGTCCCATGCCGTGTCCGTCAGTTCCCGCCAGACGGCCAGGGTGTGGAGCGAGACGTCGGCCTCCGTGCGGCCATGCCCTCCCAGCCGTACCGCTCTGGTCCGCATCCGCCACAGCATCGGCGCCAACGGGATCAACAGCGCCCCGGCCCCACCGAGCACCCAGGCCAGGATGACGTACCACTTCGGGCCGTCGCCGTCCGTGGCCGGCGCGGCCGCCGGGGACTCGCTCGCGCACAGCTCCGGCTTCTGCCCCGCGCAGCTCTCGCTCGTGGAGGGCGAGGCGGACGGGCCCGTGCTGGCCGACTGCGAGGGCCGGGCCACGTCCGGAAGCGTGGAGCCCGGTGTGTCCGACTGGGTGTACGAGGGCACCGAGCCACGGGTCGGCGTCGGCTCGAAGCGGGTCCAGCCCACGCCCTCGAAGTACAGCTCCGGCCAGGCGTGGGCGTCCCTCAGCCCCACCGAGACCGAGCTGTCGCCCTGCGGCGTACCGGGCGCGAAGCCCACCGCGACCCGCGCGGGTATGCCCAGCGAGCGGGCCATCGCCGCCATCGCGAAGGAGAAGTGGACGCAGAAGCCCTGCTTGTCCCTCAGGAACCGGGCGATCGCCTGCCGGCCGCTGCCGACCTTGACGTTGGTGTCGTACTGGAAGCCGCCCGTTACGGCGAAGTACTCCTGCAGCTTGACGGCCTGCTCGTAGTGGCTGGTCGCACCCTTGGCGACCTCCCGCGCGGTCTGGGCGACCACCGACGGCAGCGAGTCGGGGAGCTCGGTGAACTCGCGCTTCAGGGCGGCCGGCGGCTCCGGCGCGTTCGCCAGCTGCTTCGCCGTCGGCTGTACGTCGAGGCTGCGCACGGTGTACGTCGCCCCGCGGGTGGTCTGGCGGCGGTCACCGACGACCGTCATGCCCAGGGGTTCGTACCGCCAGTCGCCCGAGATGTTCACGCCGCTGGGCGGGTACGGCATCGGCAGCCAGTTCTGGGCGTACCAGTCCGCGGCCGAGATGGTCGTCTCGACCTCCGTGCGCCGGATGTCGGGACCGAGGCCGAAGGGTGTGGGGAACGGGTCGGGCACGGCCTGGATGTTGCGCTTGGACGGCTGCCAGGTGGTGCCGTCGAAGTCGTCCAGGGACACGATCCGCAGGTACAGGTTCGAGAGGTCGGCCGTGTTGGTCTTCAGGGACAGGACCTCGCGGTCCTCGTCCACGTTCAGGCTGTCGCGCAGCGACACCAGCGGGTTCACCGCGGAGATCGTGCCGCCCCCGCCGCTGCCGGAGCCGACACCGGTGCCCGCGGCGTCCAGCAGACCGCCGTTCATCGCGGGCAGCCCGAGCGGCACCACCAGGGCGATGCCCAGCGCGACCACGCCGATGCGCCGGCCGGTGCGGACCGGTGCCACCGCGTCGGTCGGCTCTCCGCCCGGTCTCCGCGGGGCGCCGCCGAACACCCGGCCCCACTGCGAGAGCCGGTCCCGCCCCTCGGCCAGGAGCAGCATCAGATAACCCGCCGCGGCGACCAGGAACCACAGCCAGTCCGCGCCGCCGTCGGACAGCCCCGCGGCCACGGAGTACAGCGCCAGCAGCGGCAGCCCGGCCGGGGCGGCGCTGCGGAACGTCACCGCGAGGGTGTCCACCGCCAGGCCGATGATCAGGACACCGCCGATGAGCATCAGGCGGATGCCGTCGGACAGCGGTGCCGGGATCGAGTACCGGCTGACGTCCTCCGCGCCCGCCTGCAGCAGGTCGCCGAAATGACGGAAGGCCTCCGGGCCGGGGATCACTCCGATGATCGCCTGCTGGTTGGCGAAGGTCATGGTCAGCAGCATCAGGGCGACGAGGGCCTGCGCCACCACCGTCAGAGGGCGGGCCAGCGGCACGCGCCGGGTCGCCATGCCCACGCCCGTCTGGATCGCCAGCAGGAAGATCGCCTGAAACAGCCAGGTGACCGGGGAGACCAGCGGCAGCAGGGCGCAGGACGCCATCAGCGTGGCCGCCGCGGCGCACAGCGCCATCCGCGTCCGCCCGCTCATGCCCGTCCCCCCTCGCTCCGCGCGCCACTCGTCGCGACCGCGTCCGTACGCGCCCGGTCCGCCTGGCGCCACAGCTCGTCCAGCGAGGCACCGCGCGGCACGCTCACGGCCGTCCAGCCCGCCTCCCGCAGCATCCGCAGCCGCTCCTCGCTCCTGTCCAACGCGCCGGGCACGTCGGCCGGTTCCCGCACCCACGTCCCGCTGTCCAGCACGAAGGCCACCGCGCCCCCGCTGCGCTGGCGCATCTTGGCGGCCACCGCCGCCTGCTCCTCGTCGAGGTCGCCGAAGAAGGCCACCAGCAGCCCCTCGTTGCCGCCGCGCAGCACGTCGTACGCCCGCGACAGGCCCGTACCGTCCGAGTGGTCGATCACCGCGAGGGTGTCCATCATCAGCCCGGCCGCGTCCGCCGACTCCTGGCTCGCGCCCGCGAACCCGTCGGCGCCCTCGCCGGGCACCGAGCTGCCGCTGTCGGTCAACAGCCGGACGGAGAAGCCCCGTTCGAGCATGTGGACCAGCACGGACGCCGTGCCCGACACGGCCCACTCAAAGGCCGAGTCAGGGCCCGCGCCCTGGAAGGCCAGGCCCCGGGTGTCCAGCAGCACCGTGCAGCGGGCGCGCTGCGGCTGCTCCTCGCGGCGCACCATCAGCTCGCCGTAGCGCGCGGTCGAGCGCCAGTGCACGCGGCGCAGGTCGTCGCCGTAGCGGTACCCGCGCGGGATCACGTCGTCCTCGCCGGCCAGTGCCAGCGAACGCTGCCGTCCGTCGCCGTACCCCTTCGCCTCCCCGCTGAAGCGCACCGGCGGCAGCGGCTCCACGCGCGGGATGACCGTCAGGGTGTCGTACGTCGAGAAGGAGCGGGTCAGCTCGCACATGCCGAACGGGTCGCTCAGGCGCAGCTGCAGCGGGCCCAGCGGATAGCGGCCGCGCAGGTCGGAGCGCACGCGGTAGGACACCTCGCGGCGGCCGCCCGCCTCCACCCGGTCCAGCACGAAGCGCGGGCGTGGCCCGAGGACGTACGGCACCCGGTCCTGGAGCATCAGCAGGCCCGTGGGCAGCCGGGAGACGTTGTCCATCCGCAGATGCACCCGGGCCTCGCTGCCGGCGGGCACGCGCGCGGGGGAGAGCCGGCGGCTGCCCGCGACCCGGTAGCGCGTGCGGTACAGCACCGTCGCGCACACCAGCGGGAGCACCGCCAGCAGCAGGCCGACGCGCAGCAGGTCGCTCTGGCCGAGGACGTAGGCGCAGACGGCGGCCGCGATGCCGGCGGCCAGGAAGGAGCGGCCACGCGTGGTCAGACCGGCCAGTGCGGTGCGGATCCCGCTCTTCTCGCCGCGGTCCGCCTCCGCCTGCCCGGTCCCACCGGAGGTCATCACAGCCTCCGCGGCGGCTGCTGGCCGTACGCCGGAGTGCCGCGGCCCAGGCTGCCGAAGCCGCTCTGCTGCTGGGGCGCGGCAGGCACCGGGGTGCGCTGCAGGATCTCCTGGACGACCTGCTCGGAGGTACGGCGGTTCAGCTGGGCCTGTGCGGTGGGCAGCAGGCGGTGGGCCAGGACGGCCCCCGCGAGTGCCTGTACGTCGTCCGGCAGCGCGTACTCCCGGCCGCTCAGAGCCGCGGACGCCTTCGCCGCGCGCAGCAGATGCAGCGTCGCGCGCGGGGAGGCGCCGAGTCTGAGGTCCGGATGGGTGCGCGTGGCGGCGACCAGCTCCACCGCGTAGCGGCGCACCGGCTCGGCGACATGGACGCCGCGGACGGCGTCGATCAGCTTCACGATGTCGTGCGCGTGCGCCACCGGCTGGAGGTCCTCCAGCGGCGAGACCCCGCCGTGCACGTCCAGCATCTGCAGCTCGGCCTCCACGCTGGGGTAGCCGACGGAGACACGGGCCATGAAGCGGTCGCGCTGGGCCTCGGGCAGCGGATAGGTGCCCTCCATCTCGACCGGGTTCTGCGTGGCCACCACCATGAAGGGGCTCGGCAGCTCGTAGGTCTGGCCGTCGATGGTGACCTGGCGCTCCTCCATGGACTCCAGCAGCGCGGACTGCGTCTTCGGTGAGGCGCGGTTGATCTCGTCGCCGATCACGATCTGGGCGAAGATCGCGCCGGGCTTGAACTCGAAGTCCTTGCGCTGCTGGTCCCAGATGGACACGCCGGTGATGTCGGACGGCAGCAGGTCGGGCGTGAACTGGATACGCCGGACCGAACAGTCGATGGACCGCGCCAGCGTCTTGGCCAGCATTGTCTTGCCCACGCCGGGGACATCCTCGATCAGAAGATGTCCCTCGGCGAGCAGTACGGTCAGCGAAAGCCGTACGACCTCGGGCTTGCCCTCGATCACACCCTCCACCGAACTGCGGACACGCTCCACAGTGGCGGTCAGATCAGTGAGGCTCGCTCGATCGTCATAGGTCGTCACCCGGCCCTCCTCGGCCCGTTCTTTCCGGGCCGACGCGATGCGGACCGGCCCACCCCTGGAACACGGACACCACGCGGGGAAAGTTCCGCGTGTTGCCACACTCGCATTCTTGCTGCCGTTACCGATTCGTGTCACTCGACTGTGGACAACTGTCCGCGATATGTCAGGGCTTAGGCCCTTTTCTGCAGCCAGGGGCCGGGATT
The DNA here is from genome assembly GCF_041261225.1 of Streptomyces sp. V4I8. Lineage (GTDB taxonomy): Bacteria > Actinomycetota > Actinomycetes > Streptomycetales > Streptomycetaceae > Streptomyces. Next base: position 2,956,348 of record NZ_JBGCCN010000001.1, on the reverse strand, counting down.
GATAGCGAAACGACAGCTGCGGCGGAGGGTCACGCGGGGTCGATCTCGCGCAGCAGACCCGTCTTCACGTCGAAGACGAAGCCGCGCACGTCGTCGGTGTTCACCAGGAACGGCGAGGTGCGCACGCGCTGCATCGACTGCCGCACGTCCTGGTCGACGTCCCGGAAGGACTCCACCGCCCAGGCGGGCCGCTGGCCGACCTCCAGCTCCAGCTCGGTGCGGAAGTCCTCGGTGAGGGACTCCAGACCGCAGCCGGTGTGGTGGATCAGGACGATGCTGCGGGTGCCGAGCTTGCGCTGGCTGATGGTGAGCGAGCGGATCACGTCGTCGGTGACGACGCCACCGGCGTTGCGGATGGTGTGGCAGTCGCCGAGTTCCAGCCCCAGCGCGGCGTGCAGGTCGAGCCGGGCGTCCATGCAGGCGACGATGGCGACATGGAGCACGGGGCGGGCGTCCATGCCCGGGTCGGTGAACGCGGAGGCGTAGCGCTCGTTGGCCTCGACGAGACGGTCCGTGACCGTGCCGCGGCGGACTATCGCGCTCTCGGGACCAGCGGGAACCGATGCAGAAGTCGTCATACCCATGACGTTACTGGTCACGTCCGAAACGGGCCTGCTGTGAGGGGGGACAAAGAACGCCATCGAGTCTTGTTGTGAGCTAACCCACAGGGGTGGCGTGAGTGCGCCCATACGAGCGATTTCGCACATGGGGCGGCTGGGGCGGAACCCGAAGCGGCGACGCGCAGGCCGGTTGATTGACCGCGAGACACCGTGGACTAAAGTGACGCGAAGCGGGAGGCGAGACTCCCTGCTGGACTGAATTCCCCGGAGACCCCGGCGATTTTCCGGAGATCTCCCCGCGTGCGCGGCGCGTACGTGCGGCTCGGCCTCCTCCCGCTCCCGGTCGGCTGACGCTTCCGGCGCCGGCAGGCCTCCCCTTCTTGAGCGGGCGGGGACCCGGCGGTGCGTGCGAGCCCCGCCGGATCTGAGAGGGCCCCTTGAGCCAGAGTCGACACGTCCCGGTGATGCTCCAGCGGTGCCTGGACCTGTTGGCCCCCGCCCTGCAGCGGCCCGGAGCGGTGGTCGTCGACTGCACGCTCGGGCTCGGCGGCCACAGCGAGGCCCTCCTCCAGCAGTTCCCCGAGGCCCGGCTCGTCGCCCTCGACCGGGACAAGGAAGCCCTGCGCCTGTCCGGCGAGCGGCTCGCGCCCTACGGCGAGCGCGCGACCCTCGTGCACGCCGTCTACGACGAGCTCCCGGAGGTCCTGGAGCGGCTCGGCATCGCGCGCGTGCAGGGCGTCCTGTTCGACCTCGGCGTCTCCTCGATGCAGCTCGACGAGGCCGACCGCGGCTTCGCCTACGCCCAGGACGCCCCCCTCGACATGCGCATGGATCAGACGACCGGCGTCAGCGCCGCCGAGGTCCTCAACACCTACCCGGCCGGCGAACTCGTCCGGATCCTGCGGGCGTACGGCGAGGAGAAGCAGGCCAAGCGGATCGTGGCCGCCATCGTGCGGGAGCGCGACAAGGAGCCGTTCACCAACAGCGCCCGGCTCGTGGAGCTCATCCGGGACGCGCTGCCGCAGGCCGCCAAGCGCACCGGCGGCAACCCGGCCAAGCGGACCTTCCAGGCGCTGCGCATCGAGGTCAACGGCGAGCTCTCCGTCCTGGAGCGGGCGATCCCGGCCGCGGTCAAGGCCCTCGGCGTCGGCGGACGGATCGCCGTCCTGTCGTACCACTCGCTGGAGGACCGGCTGGTCAAGCAGGTGTTCGCGGCCGGCGCCGCCAACACCGCCCCGCCCGGGCTGCCCGTCGTCCCCGAGCAGTACCAGCCGCGGCTCAAGCTGCTGACGCGCGGTGCCGAACTTCCCACCGAGGAAGAGGTCGCCGAGAACCGGCGCGCCGCCCCGGCGCGCCTGCGGGGCGCCGAGCGCATCAGGGAGTCCATCGAATGACGGGGGGGGAGGCAGGGGCGGGTGTCCGGGTCCAGGATTCAAACCCATGGGTGGGAGAACCGCTTGGGGGAGGGCAAGTGAGTAGGAAACCCGAACTGAGAGGTCGGGCCGCCCGGCTCGCGCGGCTCTTCCCCGCGGGGGCCAGGCAGGCCGCCCGCGCCCCCTTCGTCCTCCTCGTCGTCCTCCTCCTCGGCGGCGGCCTGATCGGGCTCCTCGTGCTGAACTCCGCCCTCAGCGAAGGCGCGTTCAGACTCGACGACCTGCAGAAGGAGACGAAGTCCCTCACCGACGAGGAACAGTCCCTCCAGCGGGACATCGACGCCTACTCCGCACCCGACGCCCTCCAGCGCCGCGCCCTCGAACTCGGCATGGTTCCCGGCGGCGACCCCGCCTTCCTCGCCCCCGACGGCACGGTCAAGGGCGTCCCCAGCCCCGCGGCCGCCGGGCAGGGCGCCGTGTACAACCCCCTCGCCCTGGCCCCCGAGGCGCTCGTCACCGAGCCCGGGCCGCCCCCGGCGCCCACCACGCCGACTCCCGAGGTCACCCCCACCGCACCGACGCCCGGGGTCACCCCCACCGCGCCTCAGCCCGCGGCCACCTACGCCGCACCCCAGTACGCGCCCTCCGTCCAGCAGTCCACGTACCCGACCCCTGGCAGGTGACGGAAGTGTCCGACAGGGAACCACCCCGGCGGCGCGTGCCCGGTCCCGCGAAGCCCGCCCGTTCCGCCGGCGCCCAGCGACGCCCGGGCCCCGGCGCCCGCCCCGCCCGGCCCCGCCCCATGCCCCCCGGCAGGATCCGGCTCGGCAGCCCCCGCCCCCGCCTGCGCATGGTCGGCCTGGCCCTGACCCTCGTCCTGGCCGCCTTCGTCGTACGGCTGCTCCAGGTGCAGGGCGTCGACGCGAGCACGTACGCCGCCAAGGCCGAGAAGAACCGGTACGTGGGCTACACCCTGGCGGCCGAGCGCGGCGGCATCACCGACCGCAACGGCGTCGCCCTGGCGGCCAGCGTGGACGCGTACGACATCACGGCCGACCCGACGCTGTTCTCCCGCGAGCAGCTGAAGATCGACGACGGCCCCGAGCAGGCGGCCGCCCTCCTCGCGCCGATCCTCGGCCAGGAGCCGGAGAAGATCGTCAGGAAGCTCCGGCCGGCGAACAAGAACCTGCGCTACACCCTGCTGGCGAGCCGCCAGACCCCGCAGGTCTGGAAGCAGATCAAGGACCTCAAGAGCGCGCTGGCCACCAAGGCCGAGAGCGACAAGAGCACCGTCAACGTCCTGGCGGGCGTCCTCTCGGTGGCCAGCAGCAAGCGCGTGTACCCGAACGGCGACCTCGCCGCCGGGATACTGGGCTGGGTCAACGCCGACGGCAAGGGCGGCGGCGGTATCGAGCAGCAGCTGAACAAGCAGCTGTCCGGCAAGGACGGCGAGATCCGCTACGCCCAGTCCGGCGGCCGCCAGGTCCCCACCGTGGGCTCCACCGAGACGCCCGCCGTGCCCGGCAGCGACGTCGAGCTCACCATCGACCGCGACATCCAGTGGGCGGCGCAGAACGCGATCGCCAAGCAGGTGCAGGAGTCCAGGGCGGACCGCGGCTATGTGATCGTCCAGGACACCCGCACCGGCGAGATCCTCGCCATGGCCAACTCGCCCGGCTTCGACCCGAACGACCTCTCCGCGGCCAGCAGCGCGAACATGGGCAACGCGGCCGTCCAGGACGCCTTCGAGCCCGGCTCCACCGCCAAGATCATGTCGATGGCCGCCGTACTGGAGGAGGGCGTGGCCACCCCCGGCACGCATGTCATCGTGCCCAACCGGCTGCACCGCGGCGACCGGCTCTTCAAGGACGACATCGACCACGACACGTGGTTCCTGACGCTCAACGGCGTGCTCGCCAAGTCCAGCAACATCGGCACCATCCTCGCCACCGGCCAGCTCGGCAAGACGCAGCGGGCGGTCAACAAGGTCCTCTACGACTACCTGCGCAAGTTCGGCCTCGGCAGCTACACCGGGCTCGGCTTCCCCGGCGAGACCCCGGGCATCCTGGCGGCGCCGGACAAGTGGTCGACGTCGCAGCAGTACACGATTCCTTTCGGCCAGGGCCTGTCCCTGAACGCGATGCAGGCGGCCTCGATCTACTCGACGATCGCCAACGGCGGTGTCCGCGTCGAACCCACGCTCGTACGCGGCACCGAGGGGCCCGACGGGAAGTTCACCGAGGCCGCGAAGCCCGAGAAGACGCGGGTCATCAGCGCCAAGACGGCGAAGACCCTCGCCCAGATGCTGGAGTCGGTCGTGGACGACAGGGAGGGCACCGGTACCAAGGCGCGCATCCCCGGCTACCGGGTCGCGGGCAAGACGGGTACGGCGAACCGAGTGGATCCGGCCACCGGGAAGTACCGCGGATACACGTCGTCGTTCGCCGGCTTCGCGCCCGCGGACAAGCCCCGTGTCACGGTCTACTGCGCCATCCAGAACGCCACCCAGGGCAACTACTTCGGCGGCCAGATCTGCGGACCCATCTACAAGCAGGTGATGGAGTTCGCCCTGAAGACCCTGCAGGTCCCGCCGACCGGGGCCAAGGCCGCCAAGCTCCCGGTCGCCTTCAACTGACCACCCTGATCAGCACCGAGCAGCCAGGAAACACCTCGTGACAACGATCACTCCCGACCCTGGGAACCAGGGCATGCCCCGCACCTCACTTCGCTCCCAGGCCGGTGCGCCCGGTACGCTCACCGCCGTGCCACACGCTGATCAGTCCCAAACCACCCAGAAGGGGCATCCCGTGACATATCCCGGGCCGCCCAGGCCGGTGCAGGTCTCCGCCACACCCCTCGCGGAACTCGCCGATCAGCTGGGTGCCGCCGCGCCGGACCGCGCGGACGCGGCCGTGGAGGTCACGGGCATCACCCATGACTCGCGCGCCGTCCGCCCCGGCGATCTGTACGCCGCCCTCCCGGGCGCCCGCCTGCACGGCGCCGACTTCGTCACGCAGGCCGCGGGCCTCGGCGCGGTCGCCGTGCTGACCGACCCGACCGGCGCCGAGCGCGCCGCCGCGACCGGCCTGCCGGTCCTGGTCGTCGAGGAGCCGCGCGGGCAGATGGGTGAACTGGCGGCCACGATCTACGGCCACCCCGGCCGCGACCTCCTCCAGATCGGCATCACCGGCACCTCCGGCAAGACCACCACCGCGTATCTCGTCGAGGGCGCCCTCAAGTCCGCCCGCACCACCGGGCTGATCGGCACGGTCGAGATGCGCATCGGCGACGAACGCATCAAGTCCGAGCGCACCACGCCCGAAGCCACCGACCTCCAGGCCCTGTTCGCCGTCATGCGCGAACGCGGCGTCGAGGCGGTCGCCATGGAGGTCTCCAGCCACGCGCTGGTCCTCGGCCGGGTCGACGCCTGCGTCTTCGACATCGCCGTGTTCACCAACCTCAGCCCGGAACACATGGAGTTCCACTCCGGCATGGAGGACTACTTCCGGGCCAAGGCGCAGCTGTTCACCCCGAAACGCAGCAAACTCGGCGTCGTCAACCTCGACGACGAGTACGGCCGCCGGCTGGCCAAGGAAGCCACCGTCCCGGTCGTCACCTACTCCGCAGAGGGCCACCCCGACGCCGACTGGCGCGCCGAGGACGTGACGATCGGCCCCCTGGACTCGACGTTCACCGTGATCGGCCCCAAGGGCGAGCGGATCGCCGCCAGGTCGCCGATCGCGGGTCCCTTCAACGTGGCGAACACCCTTGCCGCCATCACCGCCCTTGCCGTCGCCGGCCTCGACGTACAGTCGGCCGCCGACGGCATCGCCGCCGTGCCGGGCGTACCCGGCCGGCTGGAGCGCGTGGACGCCGGGCAGCCGTATCTCGCGGTCGTGGACTACGCCCACAAGACGGACGCCGTCGAATCGGTGCTCAAGGCGCTCCGCAAGGTCACCGAGGGCAGCCTGCACGTCGTGCTCGGCTGCGGCGGCGACCGTGACGTGACCAAGCGCGGGCCGATGGGCGCCGCAGCCGCCCGGCTCGCCGACACCGCCGTACTGACCTCCGACAACCCCCGTTCCGAAGACCCCCTCGCGATCCTCGCGACCATGCTCCAGGGCGCGGCGTCCGTACCGGCACACGAGCGTGGCGAGGTCCAGGTCTTCGAGGACCGGGCCGCCGCGATCGCCGCGGCCGTCGCCCGCGCACAGCCCGGCGACACCGTGCTGGTCGCCGGCAAGGGCCATGAGCAGGGCCAGGACATCGCCGGAGTGGTCCGTCCCTTCGACGACCGCCAGGTGCTGCGCGAAGCTATCCAGAAGACCCAGGGATGAACTTGTGATCGCCCTCTCTCTCGCCGAGATCGCAGAAGTCGTCGGCGGGCAGACGCACGACATACCGGATCCGTCCGTCCAGGTCACCGGACCGGTCGTCCGGGACTCCCGTGAAGTGGAGCCCGGCACCCTCTTCGCCGCCTTCGCCGGCGAGCGCGTGGACGGCCACGACTTCGCCCGGCAGGTCGTCGAAGCGGGCGCTGTCGCCGTACTGGCGTCGCGTCCCGTCGGCGTTCCCGCGATCGTCGTGACCGACGTCCAGACGGCCCTCGGTGCCCTCGCCCGTCATGTCGTACGGCGGCTCGGCGCGACCCTCGTGGCCCTGACCGGCTCGGCGGGCAAGACCAGCACCAAGGACCTGATCGCCCAGGTGCTCCAGCGCAAGGCGCCCACCGTGTGGACGCCGGGCTCGCTCAACAACGAGATCGGGCTGCCGCTGACCGCGCTCAGCGCCACCGAGGAGACGAGGTTCCTCGTCCTGGAGATGGGCGCCCGCGGCATCGGCCACATCCGCTACCTCGCCGATCTGACGCCCCCGAAGATCGGCCTCGTGCTCAACGTCGGCACCGCGCACATCGGCGAGTTCGGCGGCCGTGAGCAGATCGCGCAGGCCAAGGGCGAGCTCGTCGAGAGCCTGCCGTCGGCGGAGGACGGCGGCGCCGCGATCCTCAACGCCGACGATCCCCTCGTACGGGCCATGGTGTCCCGTACGAAGGCGAAGGTGATCCTTTTCGGAGAGTCCGGCGAAGCGGACGTACGCGCCGAGAACGTGCGACTCACGGACAGCGGACAGCCTTCCTTCATGCTTCACACACCCTCCGGGTGCAGCGATGTGACCATGCGCCTGTACGGTGAGCACCACGTGTCGAACGCGCTCGCCGCGGCCGCCGTCGCCCATGAGCTGGGCATGTCCGCGGAAGAGATCGCCACCGCGCTCTCCGAGGCGGGCTCCCTCTCCCGCTGGCGGATGGAGGTCACCGAGCGCCCGGACGGCGTGACGGTCGTCAACGACGCCTACAACGCGAACCCCGAGTCCATGCGAGCCGCTCTGCGTGCGCTCGCGGCGATGGGCAAGGGACGCCGCACGTGGGCGGTGCTCGGCAAGATGGCCGAGCTCGGGGACGAGGCGCTCGCCGAGCACGACGCGGTCGGACGGCTCGCCGTCCGGCTCAACGTCAGCAAGCTCGTCGCGGTCGGGGGGATCGAAGCCTCCTGGCTGCAACTGGGCGCATATAACGAGGGTTCGTGGGGTGAGGAGTCGGTGCACGTGTCCGACGCACAGGCGGCGGTCGACCTGTTGCGCAGCGAGTTGCGCCCGGGGGACGTCGTGCTCGTGAAGGCGTCCCGTTCGGTCGGTCTGGAGAGCGTCGCCGAGGCGCTGCTCGCGGGCGGCACCGAGGGTGAGGTTGCCGCCCGATGATGAATCAGATCCTGTTCTCAGGAGTCATTGGCCTCTTCCTGACCCTGGTCGGCACCCCGCTGCTGATCAAGCTGCTGGCCCGCAAGGGCTACGGCCAGTACATCCGGGACGACGGCCCGCGCGAGCACCACAGCAAGCGCGGTACGCCGACGATGGGTGGTATCGCCTTCATCCTGGCGACGATCGCCGCGTACTTCCTGTCCAAGCTGATCACCGGCAAGCCGCCGACGTTCTCCGGTGTCCTGGTGCTCGGCCTGATGGCCGGCATGGGTCTGGTCGGCTTCCTGGACGACTACATCAAGATCGTCAAGCGCCGCTCGCTGGGCCTGCGGGCCAAGGCCAAGATGGCCGGCCAGCTGCTCGGCGGTATCGCCTTCGCGGTGCTCTCGCTGCAGTTCGCGGACAACCGGGGCAACACCCCGGCCTCCACCAAGCTCTCCTTCGTGCAGGACTTCGGCTGGTCCATCGGCCCGGTGCTGTTCGTCGTCTGGGCGCTGTTCATGATCCTCGCCATGTCGAACGGCGTGAACCTGACGGACGGTCTGGACGGCCTCGCCACCGGCGCCTCCGTGCTGGTCTTCGGCGCCTACACCTTCATCGGCGTGTGGCAGTTCCAGGAGTCCTGCGCCAACGCCCAGACGCTCGCCAACCCGGGCGCCTGTTACGAAGTGCGAGATCCACTCGACCTCGCCGTCGTCTCCTCCGCGCTGATGGGCGCCTGCCTCGGCTTCCTGTGGTGGAACACGTCGCCCGCCAAGATCTTCATGGGTGACACCGGTTCGCTGGCCCTCGGTGGCGCGCTCGCCGGTCTCGCCATCTGCTCGCGCACCGAGTTCCTGCTCGCCATCCTCGGCGGCCTGTTCGTGCTGATCACCATGTCGGTGGTCATCCAGGTCGGCTCCTTCCGCCTCACCGGCAAGCGCGTCTTCCGGATGGCGCCACTCCAGCACCACTTCGAACTCAAGGGCTGGTCCGAAGTCCTGGTGGTGGTCCGCTTCTGGATCATCCAGGGCATCTGTGTGATCGTCGGACTGGGCCTCTTCTATGCGGGATGGGCAGCGGACAAGTGACCGACTGGCAGGGGAAGAACGTCACCGTCGCGGGACTCGGCGTCTCCGGGATCCCGGCGGCCAAGGTGCTGCACGGCCTCGGCGCGAAGATCACCGTCGTCAACGACGGCGACGACGCACGCGCGCGTGCCCAGGCCGCCGAGCTTGAGGCGCTCGGTATCACCGTCCGCCTCGGCGACGGGGCGACCCTGCCCGAAGGCACCGAACTCATCGTCACCGCGCCCGGCTGGAAGCCGGACAAGCCGCTGTTCGCGGCGGCTCACGAGGCGGGCGTCCCGGTCTGGGGCGACGTCGAGCTCGCCTGGCGGCTGCGCGGCCCGGACGCCGCGCCCTGGCTCGCCGTCACCGGCACCAACGGCAAGACCACGACCGTCCAGATGCTCGCCTCCATCCTCAAGGCGGCGGGCCTGCGCACCGCCGCCGTGGGCAACATCGGCGTCTCGCTCCTCGACGCGGTGCTCGGCGAGGAGCAGTACGACGTCCTGGCCGTGGAGTTGTCCAGCTACCAGCTCCACTGGGCGCCCTCGCTGCGGGCGCACTCGGCGGCCGTGCTGAACCTCGCCCCCGACCACCTCGACTGGCACGGCTCCATGGAGGCGTACGCCGCCGACAAGGGCCGTATCTACGAGGGCAATCGCGTCGCCTGTGTCTACAACGTCGCCGACAAGGCCACCGAGGACCTGGTGCGCGAGGCGGACGTCGAGGAGGGCTGCCGGGCCGTCGGCTTCACCCTCGGCACCCCGGCCCCGTCCCAACTCGGCGTCGTCGAGGGCGTCCTGGTCGACCGCGCCTTCGTCGAGAACCGGCAGAAGAACGCCCAGGAGCTCGCCGAGGTCTCCGACGTCAACCCGCCGGCCCCGCACAACATCGCCAACGCCCTGGCGGCGGCCGCCCTCGCCCGCGCCTACGGGGTGCCTCCCCAGGCCGTACGGGACGGACTGCGCGCCTTCACCCCGGACGCCCACCGCATCGCGCACGTGGCGGACGTGGACGGGGTCGCGTACATCGACGACTCCAAGGCCACCAACACCCACGCGGCGGAAGCCTCGTTGGCGGCGTACGAGTCCATCGTGTGGATCGCGGGCGGCCTCGCCAAGGGCGCCGTCTTCGAGGAACTCGTCACCAAGGCGGCGAAGCGGCTGCGCGGAGCCGTGCTCATGGGCGCCGATCGCGGCCTGATCCGTGAAGCCCTGGCGCGACACGCGCCGGAAGTACCCGTCGTCGACCTCGACCGGACCGACACTGGGGCGATGCTCGCGGCGGTCCAGGAAGCACGGCGGCTCGCCCAGCCCGGCGACACGGTGCTGCTTGCCCCGGCCTGTGCCTCGATGGACATGTTCGCCAACTACAACCAGCGCGGTGACCTGTTCGCGGAGGCGGTTCGCGAACTCGGCGCGGGCGCCTGACGCCGGGTCTCGGCCACTGCGGGTGCTTCGGGACCCTTGGAGGGACGCGTGACTCGGATGTGGCCGGACGGTACGTACTCCCACGGCGAGGCGGTGGGCGCCGATGCCCGGTAGCCGTACGGGACGACCCCCCGTCCAGCGGGCCGTTCGGCGCCCCGTCGCTCCCCGGCCGTCGTACGACAACGCCGTACGGCGGCTCTACATCCGCCTGAACCGGGCGTGGGACCGGCCGCTGACCGCGTACTACCTGATCCTCGGCGGCAGCCTGCTGATCACCGTGCTCGGTCTGGTGATGGTCTACTCGGCCTCCCAGATCACCGCCCTGCAGATGTCGCTGCCGGGGTCGTACTTCTTCCGCAAGCAGCTGCTGGCCGCGGTGATCGGGGCCGGGCTGCTGTTCGCCGCCTCGCGCATGCCCGTGAAGCTGCACCGGGCGCTGGCCTACCCGATCCTCGCGGGCGCCGTCTTCCTGATGGCGCTGGTCCAGGTGCCCGGGATAGGAGTCGCGGTCAACGGCAACCAGAACTGGATCGCCCTCGGCGGCTCCTTCCAGATCCAGCCCAGCGAGTTCGGCAAGCTCGCGCTGGTGCTGTGGGGCGCGGACCTGATCGCCCGCAAAGAGGACAAGAAGCTGCTGACGCAGTGGAAGCACATGCTGGTGCCGCTCGTGCCGGTCGCCTTCATGCTGCTGGGGCTGATCATGCTCGGCGGCGACATGGGTACGGCGATCATCCTGTCGGCGATCCTGTTCGGCCTGCTGTGGCTGGCCGGGGCGCCGACCCGGTTGTTCGTGGGGGTCCTGTCGGTGGCCGGCCTGATCGGCCTGCTCCTGATCAAGACCAGCGAGAACCGCATGGCCCGCCTGCAGTGTCTCGGCGCCACCGAGCCCCAGGCGGGCCCCGTCGACTGCTGGCAGGCCGTGCACGGCATCTACGCGCTCGCCTCGGGCGGAATTTTCGGTTCCGGGCTGGGTGCGAGTGTGGAGAAATGGGGCCAACTACCCGAAGCCCACACCGACTTCATCTTCGCCGTCACCGGTGAGGAACTGGGCCTGGCGGGGACGCTGTCGGTGCTCGCCCTGTTCGCGGCTCTAGGCTATGCGGGTATCCGCGTGGCCGGACGCACGGAGGACCGCTTCGTCAGGTATGCCGCGGGAGGTGTGACCACCTGGATCACCGCGCAAGCCGTGATCAACATCGGTGCGGTGCTCGGCCTGCTGCCGATCGCCGGCGTCCCCCTCCCGCTGTTCTCCTACGGAGGGTCCGCCCTGCTGCCGACCATGTTCGCCATCGGGCTGCTGATCGCGTTCGCGCGCGACGAGCCCGCTGCGCGGGCAGCGCTTTCCGTGCGGCAACCCCGCTTTGGTAGAAAGCGTGCGGGAGGCGCCGGCTTCGGCCGGGCGCCTCGGAGATGGAACACGATGCGACGGCGTGCCTCGGCGGCGCGCTCGTCCGGAGAGCGGTGAATTTCGGTGCATGTCGTACTCGCCGGTGGGGGGACCGCCGGCCACATCGAGCCCGCGCTCGCCCTCGCGGACGCCCTGCGCAGGCAGGACCCGAGCGTGGGGATCACGGCCCTGGGCACGGAGCGCGGCCTGGAGACCAAGCTGGTTCCGCAGCGGGGCTATGAGCTCGCGCTGATCCCCGCCGTGCCACTGCCGCGCAAGCCCACGCCCGAGCTGATCACCGTCCCGGGCCGGCTGCGCGGCACGATCAAGGCGACCGAGCAGATCCTGGAGCGGACCAAGGCGGACGCCGTCGTCGGCTTCGGCGGCTATGTCGCCCTGCCCGGCTACCTCGCCGCCAAGCGCCTCGGCGTGCCGATCATCATCCACGAGGCCAACGCCCGCCCCGGCCTCGCCAACAAGATCGGCTCGCGGTACGCCGCCCAGGTCGCCGTCTCCACCCCGGACAGCAAGCTCCGCAACTCGCGCTACATCGGCATCCCGCTGCGCCGGACCATCGCCACCCTCGACCGGGCCGCCGTCCGCCCCGAGGCCCGCGCCGCGTTCGGCCTCGACCCCAACCTGCCCACGCTGCTGGTCTCCGGCGGCTCGCAGGGCGCCCGCCGCCTCAACGAGGTCGTCCAGCAGGTCGCGCCCTGGCTCCAGCAGGCCGGCATCCAGATCCTGCACGCGGTCGGCCCCAAGAACGAACTGCCGCAGGTGCACCAGATGCCGGGAATGCCCCCGTACATCCCGGTACCGTACGTGGACCGGATGGACCTCGCGTACGCCGCGGCCGACATGATGCTCTGCCGCGCGGGCGCGATGACCGTCGCCGAACTCTCCGCCGTCGGACTCCCGGCCGCCTATGTCCCGCTGCCCATCGGCAACGGGGAGCAGCGGCTCAACGCCCAGCCGGTGGTCAAGGCCGGCGGCGGACTGCTGGTCGACGACGCGGAACTCACGCCCGAGTGGGTGCAGCAGAACGTCCTGCCCGTGCTCGCCGACCCGCACCGGCTGTACGAGATGTCCCGCGCCGCAAGCGAGTTCGGCCGCCGGGACGCCGACGACCTGCTCGTCGGCATGGTGTACGAGGCGATCGCCTCGCATCGCCGCTAGCAACGTGTGACGGAGGGCAGGGAGCGTGGCCGGACCGACGACCGCCGAACGCGGTGAACGCCAGCAGGAGTCGTCCGACCCGCCCCTCGCCCGGCGATTGAGGCCGACGGCGAGACTTCGTACGATCATCATCCTTCTCGTCGTGCTGGTCCTCCTCGGCGCGGGCTCCGTCTGGCTGCTGTACGGCTCCAAGTGGCTGCGCGTCGAGCGCGTATCCGTCGCGGGGACCCGGGTTCTGACGCCCGCACAGGTCCTGGAGGTGGCCGACGTCCCGGTGGGCGCGCCGCTGATTTCCGTGGACACCGATGCGATTGAGGCACGACTGCGCCGGGAATTGCCCCGAATTGACGTGGTTGACGTGGTTCGCTCCTGGCCGCATGGAATCAGCCTTAAAGTGGCGGAGCGTACTCCGGTTCTGATTGTCCAAAAGGACGGAAAGTTCGTCGAAGTGGACAAGGAAGGCGTCCGTTTCGCCACGGTTTATCAGGCCCCGAAAGGCGTTCCCGCGCTGGAATTGACGGTGTCCCGGTCGAGCTCCGCCGCCGCGAGCCTGCGCCGCTTCGGCGAGAGCCGTCTGGTCCGGGAAGCGGTGCGCGTCGCCGGTGCCCTTCCGGCCACCGTCGCGCGCGACACCCAGGTCGTCAAGGTCCGTTCCTACGACGACATCTCGCTGGCCCTAACGGGCGGGCGGACCGTCGCCTGGGGAAGTGGCGAGAAAGGGGCCGCGAAGGCCCGCACACTCAGCGCTCTCATGAAAGCCTCGCCGGGCGCGCGGTACTTCGACGTCAGCGTCCCCACCGCCCCTGCGTCATCAGGGAGTTGACGCACATCTGCGCAGGCCAGCCCCCTGGTTGGGCAGCGACACGGCTGATCACATAGGGTGAAAAGAAAAACGGGAGGTTCGGCGTGTTCGTTGAACGTGCGCCACTTGTCGACTTAGTGTCCTGTTCAGAAGACTTCAAGGAACAGACACACTGGTAACCCTAAACTTCAGGGTTAGGGTTCGGGTCGGCGCTACGGACCGTCCCATTCGGCATCAGTCGCGGTTCACGAAGCACAGCCTCTCGTGATCCGACGACCCGTAACTCGAGGCGAGAGGCCTTCGACGTGGCAGCACCGCAGAACTACCTCGCAGTCATCAAAGTCATCGGTGTCGGCGGCGGTGGTGTCAATGCCATCAACCGGATGATCGAGGTCGGTCTCAAGGGCGTCGAGTTCATCGCCATCAACACCGACGCGCAAGCTCTGTTGATGAGCGACGCCGACGTCAAGCTCGACGTCGGCCGTGAACTCACCCGCGGACTCGGCGCCGGAGCCAACCCGGCCGTCGGCCGCAAGGCCGCCGAGGACCACCGCGAGGAGATCGAAGAGGTCCTCAAGGGGGCCGACATGGTCTTCGTGACGGCCGGTGAAGGCGGCGGCACCGGCACCGGCGGCGCACCCGTCGTGGCCAACATCGCCCGCAATCTGGGCGCCCTCACCATCGGCGTGGTCACGCGCCCGTTCACCTTCGAGGGACGGCGCCGCGCCAACCAGGCCGAGGACGGCATCGCCGAACTCCGCGAAGAGGTCGACACCCTCATCGTCATCCCGAACGACCGGCTGCTGTCCATCTCGGACCGCCAGGTCTCGGTGCTCGACGCCTTCAAGTCGGCCGACCAGGTCCTGCTCTCCGGTGTCCAGGGCATCACCGATCTCATCACCACGCCGGGTCTGATCAACCTCGACTTCGCCGACGTCAAGTCGGTCATGTCCGAGGCCGGTTCGGCCCTCATGGGCATCGGCTCGGCCCGCGGCGACGACCGCGCGGTGGCCGCGGCCGAGATGGCGATCTCCTCGCCGCTCCTGGAGGCGTCCATCGACGGCGCCCGGGGCGTGCTGCTCTCCATCTCCGGCGGCTCCGACCTCGGCCTGTTCGAGATCAACGAGGCCGCCCAGCTGGTCAGCGAGGCCGCCCACCCCGAGGCCAACATCATCTTCGGCGCGGTCATCGACGACGCCCTCGGCGACGAGGTCCGGGTCACCGTGATCGCGGCCGGCTTCGACGGAGGCCAGCCGCCGGCCCGCCGGGACAACGTCCTGGGCTCGACCTCGTCGTCCTCCTCTTCCTCCTCATCGTCCTCGCCCTCGGCCCGCCGTGAGGAGCCCACTCCGGTGCGGCCGGCCGAGAGCCGCCCGTCCTTCGGCTCGCTCGGCAGCGTCACGCCGAAGGAGGAGGCCGAGTCCGCACCGGAGCCGGTGAACGACATCCCGGTCGCCCCGCCGGTCCCGCCGTCGCGCACCTACGCCGACAGCGCGGCGGAGGAGCTGGACGTGCCGGACTTCCTTAAGTGATCCTTCTGACGTGATAGGACAGCGCGACACCGTGAGCGGCGCGCACTTCGCCTTCACCGACCGGTGGGGCGGGGTGAGCGCCGCTCCGTATGAGGAGCTCAACCTCGGCGGGGCGGTCGGCGACGACCCCGAAGCCGTACTGACCAACCGCGAACTCGCCGCCAAGTCGCTGGGACTCGGGCCGGGCGAGGTCGTCTGGATGAACCAGGTGCACGGGGCGGACGTCGTCGAGGTCGACGGGCCATGGCGTGATCGTCCGGTGCCCGACGTGGACGCGATCGTCACCGCGCGGCGGGGCCTCGCCCTCGCCGTCCTCACCGCGGACTGCGTGCCGGTCCTGCTGGCCGACCCGGTCGCCGGGATCGTCGGCGCGGCCCACGCTGGGCGGCCCGGCATGGTCGCCGGTGTCGTCCCGGCCGTGCTACGCGCGATGACGGACCTGGGTGCCGAGTCGTCCCGGATCGTCGCCCGCACCGGCCCCGCCGTCTGCGGACGGTGCTACGAGGTGCCGGAGGCGATGCGCGCCGAGGTGGCCGCCGTGGAGCCGGCGGCGCACGCCGAGACGAGTTGGGGGACTCCCGCGGTGGACGTGGCCGCCGGAGTGCACGCCCAGCTCGGCCGCCTCGGGGTGCGCGACCGGGCGCAGTCGCCGGTCTGCACGCTGGAGTCGGGCGACCACTTCTCGTACCGCCGCGACCGCACCACCGGTCGGCTCGCGGGCTATGTATGGCTGGACTGAATGGACATGACGGATCGTAAGGACGAACTCGCCGCGAACCTGGCGAAGGTGGAGGATCGCATCGCCGCGGCGTGCGCCGCCGCCGGGCGCGCACGCGAGGAGGTGACTTTGATCGTGGTCACCAAGACCTATCCCGCGAGCGACGTGCGGATGCTGTCGGAGCTCGGCGTGCGCCATGTCGCCGAGAACCGCGATCAGGACGCGGCACCGAAGGCCGCCGAATGCTTGGATCTGCCCCTTGTGTGGCATTTTGTCGGCCAGTTGCAGACCAACAAGGTGCGATCTGTGGTCGGTTACGCGGATCTAGTGCAGTCCGTCGATCGTTCCAAGCTGGTGACGGCCCTGTCGAAGGAGGCCGTACGGCAGGAGCGCGAGGTCGGCTGTCTCATCCAGGTGGCGCTGGATGCGGGAGAGAGCGCGCGGGGCGAGAGGGGTGGTGTGGCGCCGGGAGGGATCGGGGAGTTGGCCGACCTCGTCGCGAAGGCGCCGGGGTTGCGGCTCGACGGGCTCATGACCGTCGCCCCGCTCAGCGGGGAGTACGAGGGCCGCCAACAGGCGGCGTTCGAGCGGTTGATGGATTTGTCGACCGACCTGCGCCGAGCTCATCCGGCTGCGAACATGGTCTCGGCAGGGATGAGTGCAGACCTCGAAGAGGCCGTGGCGGCCGGTGCGACACATGTGCGCGTCGGCACTGCGGTACTCGGAGTCCGCCCCAGGCTCGGGTAACGTCGCCAGGAAGTCGGACCACAGCAGAAAATATGGTCAATGTCGCCGAAAGGCGGGCGTAACGACCGCGTGGATCGCGGGCACTTGGCAGTCGATCCACCACAGAGCGGAGGACTCAGAGCATGGCCGGCGCGATGCGCAAGATGGCGGTCTACCTCGGCCTCGTGGAGGACGATGGGTACGACGGCCGGGGGTTCGACCCCGACGACGACTTCGAGCCCGAACTGGACCCGGAGCCCGAGCGGGACCACCGACGGCACGAGCCGTCCCACCAGTCCCACGGTGCACATTCGTCCCAAAGGGACGAAGAGGTGCGAATCGTGCAGCCGCCCGCGCCGCGTGAACCCGTGGCCCGATCGACTTCGCTACCCGCGGAATCCGGCCGCCCGGCGCGCATCGCGCCCGTGGCGTCCATCACACAAGAACGCGCAAGCCTGGAGAAGAACGCACCGGTGATCATGCCCAAGGTCGTGTCGGAACGAGAGCCGTACCGGATCACCACACTTCACCCGCGGACCTACAACGAGGCCCGTACCATCGGGGAACACTTCCGTGAAGGCACCCCGGTGATCATGAATCTGACTGAGATGGATGACACAGACGCGAAGCGACTTGTCGACTTTGCGGCTGGTTTGGTGTTTGGTCTTCACGGCAGCATCGAGCGGGTGACGCAGAAGGTGTTCCTGTTGTCGCCTGCTAACGTCGATGTCACGGCGGAGGACAAGGCCCGTATCGCAGAGGGCGGGTTCTTCAACCAGAGCTGAGACGCACCACCGGAACGACTGCACGGAACAGGGAACAGGGGAGAGGGAAGCACCAGACATGAGCGTGGTCTTGCAGGTTCTCTACATCGCGCTGATGGTCTTCCTCATCGTGCTCATCTTCCGGTTGGTCATGGACTACGTCTTCCAGTTCGCCCGCTCGTGGCAACCCGGCAAGGCGATGGTGGTCGTTCTGGAGGCCACCTACACTGTCACTGATCCACCGCTCAAGCTTCTGCGGCGGGTCATCCCGCCGCTGCGTCTCGGGGGCGTGGCGCTCGACCTGTCCTTCTTCGTACTGATGATCATCGTCTACATCCTGATCACGCTCGTGCGGAGCGCGATGTGAGCGATGTGACAGATACGGTCTTGCCGACTGCCGACGACAACGTTGAGGTGAAGAGATGCCGTTGACCCCCGAGGACGTGCGGAACAAGCAGTTCACGACCGTCCGCCTCCGAGAAGGCTATGACGAGGACGAGGTCGATGCCTTCCTCGATGAGGTCGAAGCCGAACTGACGCGACTGCTCCGCGAGAACGAGGACCTGCGGGCCAAACTGGCCGCGGCCACGCGTGCTGCTGCTCAGAACCAGCAGAACATGCGTAAGCCCCCGGAGGGTCCCGGCGGTCCGCAGGACCAGCAGCAGGGCGGCATGCCTCAGCAGGGTATGCGCGGTCCCGGTGCTCCCGTGCCCGCCGGCATATCGGGCCCGCCGCAGCAGCAGATGGGCGGCCCCATGGGAGGCCCGCCCCAGCTGCCCAGCGGTGCTCCGCAGCTGCCCGCCGGTCCCGGCGGTCAGGGTGGCCCGCAGGGTCCCGGTCCGATGGGCCAGGGTCCGGGGCCGATGGGCCAGCCCCCGATGCAGCAGCAGATGGGTGGCCCCATGGGCGGTCCGATGGGTGGCCCCGGCCCCATGGGCGGCCCGGGTCAGGGTGGTCCCGGTGGCGACAGCGCCGCCCGTGTCCTCTCGCTGGCCCAGCAGACCGCCGACCAGGCGATCGCCGAGGCTCGTTCCGAGGCCAACAAGATCGTCGGCGAGGCGCGTTCGCGTGCCGAGGGTCTTGAGCGTGACGCTCGTGCCAAGGCTGACGCCCTGGAGCGGGACGCGCAGGAGAAGCACCGCGTCGCGATGGGCTCCCTGGAGTCCGCCCGCGCCACGCTGGAGCGCAAGGTCGAGGACCTGCGCGGCTTCGAGCGCGAGTACCGCACGCGGCTGAAGTCCTACCTCGAGTCGCAGCTGCGCCAGCTGGAGACCCAGGCGGACGACTCGCTCGCCCCGCCGCGGACCTCGGCCACGGCGTCCCTCCCGCCGTCCCCGGCGCCTTCCATGGCACCGGCCGGCGCGAGTGCCCCGTCGTACGGCGGCAACCAGACGATGGGCGGCGCCCCGTCTCCGGCTGCTCCGTCCTACGGCGGCCAGCAGCAGATGTCCCCGGCGATGACCCAGCCCATGGCACCGGTCCGGCCGCAGGGTCCGTCCCCGATGGGCCAGGCTCCGTCGCCGATGCGCGGGTTCCTCATCGACGAGGACGACAACTGACGGTTGGTAGTACGCCTCAGGCGTCGGCAGCGTTCAGGGCGGGGCCCCGGATTTCGATCCGGGGCCCCGCCCTTTTGCTACGCGTGTTCACGGAGTTTGCGGCGTTTGTTCGGGGGTTGGGTGCCGTGTCCGACGTACACAACGCCGAAGGCCCGGGACCACCAAGATTCTTTGGCGGTCCCGGGCCTTCGGATGTCCGGCCGAGCCTCGCTACGCCTTGCGCAGGCGGAACGTCAGGGTCAGGCCCTCGTCCGTGAACGGCTCGCCGTAGGTGTCGTCCGCCTCGCCCTGGGCGAAGTCCGTGGCGAGGACCTCGTCGGCGATGAGCTCGGCGTGCTCGCCCAGCGCCGCGATGGTCGCCGCGTCCGTCGCCGTCCAGCGCAGGGCGATCCGGTCGGCCACGTCGAGCCCGCTGTTCTTACGGGCCTCCTGGATCAGGCGGATCGCGTCACGGGCCAGGCCGGCGCGGCGCAGCTCCTCCGTGATCTCCAGGTCCAGGGCGACCGTCGCGCCCGAGTCGGACGCCACCGACCAGCCCTCGCGCGGGGTCTCCGTGATGATCACCTCGTCCGGAGCGAGGCTGACGGTCTCGTCGTCGACCTCCACCGACGCCGTGCCCTGGCGCAGGGCCAGGGACAGCGCCGCCGCGTCCGCGTTCGCGATGGCCTTCGCCACATCCTGGACGCGCTTGCCGAAACGCTTGCCCAGGGCGCGGAAGTTGGCCTTGGCGGTGGTGTCCACCAGGCTGCCGCCGACCTCGGACAGGGACGCCAGGGACTCGACGTTCAGCTCCTCCGTGATCTGCGTGTGCAGCTCGGGGTTGAGCGCCTCGAAGCCGGTCGCGGCCACCAGCGCGCGCTGCAGCGGCTGGCGCGTCTTCACGCCCGACTCCGCGCGCGTGGCACGGCCCAGCTCGACCAGCCGACGGACCAGGACCATCTGCTTCGACAGCTCTGGGTCGATCGCCGACAGGTCCGCCTCCGGCCAGGACGCCAGGTGCACCGACTCCGGCGCGTCCGGGGTGACCGGCACGATCAGCTCCTGCCAGACCCGCTCGGTGATGAACGGGGTCAGCGGGGCCATCAGCTTCGTGACCGTCTCGACGACCTCGTGCAGGGTGCGCAGCGCCGCCTTGTCGCCCTGCCAGAAGCGGCGGCGCGAGCGGCGGACGTACCAGTTGGAGAGGTCGTCGACGAAGGCCGAGAGCAGCTTGCCGGCGCGCTGGGTGTCGTACGCCTCCAGGGACTGGGTCACCTGGTCGGTCAGCGCGTGCAGCTCGGACAGCAGCCAGCGGTCCAGGACCGGGCGGTCGGCCGGGGCCGGGTCGGCCGCGGACGGCGCCCAGTCCGACGTACGGGCGTACAGGGCCTGGAAGGCGACCGTGTTCCAGTACGTGAGGAGCGTCTTGCGGACGACCTCCTGGATCGTGCCGTGGCCCACGCGGCGTGCCGCCCACGGGGAGCCGCCGGCCGCCATGAACCAGCGCACCGCGTCGGCGCCGTGCCGGTCCATCAGCGGGATCGGGTCCAGGGTGTTGCCCAGGTGCTTGGACATCTTGCGGCCGTCCTCGGCCAGGATGTGGCCGAGGCAGACGACGTTCTCGTACGACGACTTGTCGAAGACGAGCGTGCCGACCGCCATCAGCGTGTAGAACCAGCCGCGGGTCTGGTCGATGGCCTCGCTGATGAACTGCGCCGGGTAGCGGCTCTCGAAGATCTCCTTGTTCTTGTGCGGGTAGCCCCACTGCGCGAACGGCATCGAGCCCGAGTCGTACCAGGCGTCGATGACCTCGGGCACGCGCGTGGCCGTCTTCTCGCACTGGGGGCAGGCGAAGGTGACGTCGTCGATGTACGGGCGGTGCGGGTCCAGCCCGGACTGGTCGGTGCCCGTCAGCTCGGACAGCTCCGCGCGGGAGCCGACGCAGGTGAGGTGGTCGTCCTCGCAGCGCCAGATCGGCAACGGGGTGCCCCAGTAGCGGTTGCGGGACAGCGCCCAGTCGATGTTGTTCTGCAGCCAGTCGCCGAAGCGGCCGTGCTTCACCGTCTCCGGGAACCAGTTGGTCTTCTCGTTCTCCTGGAGGAGGCGGTCCTTGACGGCGGTGGTGCGGATGTACCAGGACGGCTGCGCGTAGTAGAGCAGCGCGGTGTGGCAGCGCCAGCAGTGCGGGTAGCTGTGCTCGTACGGGATGTGCTTGAAGAGCCGGCCGCGCTGCTGGAGGTCCTCGGTGAGCTTTTCGTCCGCCTTCTTGAAGAAGATGCCGCCCACCAGGGGGACGTCGTCTTCGAAGGTGCCGTCCGGGCGGACGGGGTTGACGACGGGGAGGTCGTACGCGCGGCAGACCTTGAGGTCGTCCTCACCGAAGGCGGGGGACTGGTGGACCAGACCCGTACCGTCCTCGGTCGTGACGTACTCGGCGTTGACCACGTAGTGGGCGGGCGCCGGGAACTCGACCAGCTCGAAGGGGCGCTGGTACGTCCAGCGCTCCATCTCGGCGCCGGTGAAGGTCTGGCCGGTGGTCTCCCAGCCCTCGCCGAGGGCCTTGGCGACGAGCGGTTCGGCGACGACGAGCTTCTCCTCGCCGTTCGTCGCGACGACGTAGGTGACCTCGGGGTGCGCGGCGACGGCGGTGTTGGAGACGAGGGTCCAGGGCGTGGTCGTCCACACCAGGAGCGCGGCCTCGCCGGCGAGCGGACCGGAGGTGAGGGGGAAACGGACGTACACCGAGGGGTCGACGACCGTCTCGTAGCCCTGCGCCAGCTCGTGGTCGGACAGGCCGGTGCCGCAGCGGGGGCACCAGGGGGCGACGCGGTGGTCCTGGACCAGCAGGCCCTTGTTGAAGATCTCCTTGAGCGACCACCAGACGGACTCGATGTACTCGGGTTCCATCGTGACGTAGGCGTCGTTCAGGTCGACCCAGTAGCCCATGCGGTTCGTGAGCGCTTCGAAGGCGTCGGTGTGGCGCAGCACGGACTCGCGGCACTTGGCGTTGAAGTCGGCGATGCCGAACGCCTCGATGTCCTTCTTGCCGCTGAAGCCGAGCTCCTTCTCGACGGTCAGCTCGACCGGGAGGCCGTGGCAGTCCCAGCCGGCCTTGCGGGCCACGTGGTAGCCGCGCATGGTGCGGAAGCGGGGGAAGACGTCCTTGAAGACGCGGGCCTCGATGTGGTGGGCGCCAGGCATGCCGTTGGCGGTGGGCGGGCCCTCGTAGAACACCCACTCGGGGCGGCCCTCGGACTGCTCCAGGCTCTTGGCGAAGATCTTCTGCTCGCGCCAGAAGTCGAGCACGGCGTGCTCGAGGGCGGGCAGGTCGACCTGGGCGGGTACCTGGCGGTACGTCGGCGTTGTCATCAGCGAGCTTCCTCCGGCGGACTTGCTGCCTTCCGTCCGGAGGGACGAGAGCCGTGTCTTTCCGTACGCCGGTTTCGGCGCGCTCCCGCGGTACCACCCTCCTTGGCCCTCCGACGCGGGGTGTGCGTCGGTGAGCCCCCTCATTGGGGTCGCGAGCCGGTTCTACTCGCCGCTGCGCCTCGGCTGCGGCTTTCTTCCGGCGGCTCCGGGGTGATCTTCACGTCGCGCTCGCCCCCGGGCTTCCACTGTCCCCGGGTCGCTCTGGGCTGCGTACGTCGCTACTCGTCCCCATCCAAGCTTTTCGCTCCGCCCAGTGTACGGCGCCGCGAGGACAGCGGCGGACAGCGGCCGACCGGTTTTCCGGCGCCTGGGGGTGGCCGTGTCGAACCGGCCGGGGTGACCCGAATGGAGCGGTACGCGTGTTCGGATTCTGGGACGTCCGGCTCGATTGCATACCCGGCGGGGAGCTGGGCACAACGGTTGCAGGTCTCCCGCGCTGCATGCGCGAGGCGGGCGAATCGGGCGGTGTGCCCCGTTGCCGCGGGACTCAAGTCGATTTATCGTCCCAGCACGATTCGCGAGCAAGATCACAATATGTGAAGGGGCCGCGGCATGGTGGCGAAGAAGACCGCCGTACAGCAGTCGGCGTCGAGCAGATCCACCCATGCGAGTGCCTCCGGCGGTGGGGGTGCTTCCGGCGGTGCGGGCGTCTCCGAGGGTGTGGGTGCTTCTGGCAGTGCGCGTGCCTCCGGCGGTGCGGCCAAGGACGTGGGTGGGAAGAAGAGCGCGCAGGGGGGTACCGCGGGGGCGCGGGACGGGAAGTCGGTGAAGGCGGTGCGGGGGGCTGTCGGGGGCGGGGCGGTGTCGCATGCGGCGTCGACTGCGAAGGGGCGGGGGGCGAAGGCGGCGGACGTGGAGCCGGAGGGCGCCATGAGGAAGGCGGCGGAGGCGGCGTCGGGGGACGCCTTGAGGAAGGCGGCGCCGGAAGGCGCCACGAAGAAGGTGGCCGGTCGGACGGCAGCCCGCAAGGCGGGCGGCAAGGCTGCGGCGCCCGAGGTGGGCGGTGCGACGGCGGTTCCTGAGGCCGGCGGTACGAAGGCGGCCGTATCGAAGACCGCCGTCAGGAAGGGCGCCGACGAGAAGGCGGTAGCGAAGAAGGGCGTCGGCGAAAGGGCGGCAGCGGGGGAGGGGGAGGGGGCTGCGGAGACGACCCCAGCGGGGGTGGGTGCCGGCGACACGGCCGCAGGGGGGAAGGGTGCCGGCGAGAAGACCGCCGGGAAGAAGACGGTGGCCAAGAAGAGCGTCGGCAGAGGCAAGGCGGCCAAGGAAACGGCTGCCGAAGAGGTGTCGGCTGAGAAGGCGGTGGCAGAGAGGGGCGCGGCAAAGGTGGCGGCGGCGGCCAGGAAGGCCGTGGCCAAGGGGGGCGCCGCCAAGAAGGGCGCAGCCGAGGAAAGGGCTGCCAAGAAGGCGGCCGTGAAGGTGGCCGCCGGGAAGACCGCTGCTGGTCAGAAGGCTTCTCGGCGGAAGGGGGCCGGTGGGCAAGGGGGCGTCGAGGAGAGCGGCGTGGGGAGGAAGAGCACCTCCAAGAGGAGCGCGGTCGAGGAGAGCGCGGTCGAGGAGAGCGCGGTCGAGGAGCGTGCGGCCACGGCGGGCGCTGCCGGGAAGCGTGCGGTCAAGGAGGGTGCCGCCGGGAAGCATGCGGTCAAGGAGCGTGCGGTCGAGGAGCGTGCGGCTAAGGAGGGTGCGGCCGGGAAGCGTGCGGCCAAGGACCGTGCGGTCAGGGAGAGCGTGGCCGAGAAGAGCGCGGGCAAGGAGGCCGGGGTCGAGAAGAGCGCGGGCAAGGAGGCCGGGGTCGAGAAGAGCGCGGTCAAGGAAAGCGCCGCCGAGGTGAGCGCGGGCAAGGAGAGCGCCGCCGAGGTGAGCGCGGTCAAGGAAAGCGTCGCCGAGGTGAGCGCGGGCAAGGAGGCCGGGGGCGAGGAGAGCGTGGGGGCGGCCGGGAAAAGGGCGGTTGCGGAGCGGGCGGCCGGGAAGAGTGTGGGCGGCAAGGGCAGGGCCAAGAAGGCGGGCGCGGCGCAGGCCGCGGAGCAGACGGGAGCCACGACGGTGGTTGCGAAGAAGACTCCTGGCACGGCCACGGCGGCCCAGACCGCCGTTCCCAAGGCACGCATCGCCGCGGTGGAGCCGGGTGAGCTCGCGGTGCGCCCCGGTGAGGACCCCTGGACCCCGGAGGAGGTGGAGGAGGCACGAGCCGAGCTGATGGGCGAGGTGATGCGGCTGCGCGACGAGCTCACGTCGTCCGAGCAGTCCCTCGTCGGCCTGATGCGGGACTCCGGGGACGGCGCCGGCGACGATCAGGCGGACACCGGCGCCAAGAACATCACGCGCGAGCACGAGCTGGCGCTCGCCGCCAACGCGCGCGAGATGCTCACCCAGACCGAGCGCGCCCTGGAGCGGCTCGACGCGGGCACGTACGGCCTGTGCGAGAACTGCGGCAACCCGATCGGCAAGGCGCGCATGCAGGCCTTCCCGCGCGCGACCCTGTGCGTCGAGTGCAAGCAGAAGCAGGAGCGCCGGTACTGACCGGTAGGCGGGTGCCGTCGGACGTGTCGTACTCTCGTCCTCAGTCAGGTACCTAGGTTGAGGGACTCACGTGGCAGAGGCGGAGCGCATCATCGGTACGCCGGATACCCCCGAGGCGGCGGGAGCCGAGCCGGAGCAGGCCGACGAGCACGCGAAGGACTCCGCGGCCGAGCGGCCCCGGGGCAGGCGCCGGATCGCCGTGCTGTTCGGCGTCGCCGCGTTCGCGTACGCCCTCGACCTGGTCAGCAAGATGATCGTGGTCGCCAAGCTGGAGCACCACCCGCCGATCGAGATCATCGGTGACTGGCTGAAGTTCGAGGCGATCCGCAACGCGGGCGCGGCCTTCGGCTTCGGCGAGGCCTTCACCGTGATCTTCACGGTGATCGCGGCGGCCGTGATCGTGGTGATCGCCCGGCTCGCCCGCAAGCTCTACAGCCTGCCCTGGGCGATCGCGCTCGGCCTGCTGCTCGGCGGCGCCCTCGGCAACCTCACCGACCGGATCTTCCGTTCGCCGGGCGTCTTCGAGGGCGCGGTCGTGGACTTCATCGCGCCCAAGCACTTCGCCGTGTTCAACCTGGCCGACTCGGCGATCGTGTGCGGCGGCATCCTGATCGTGCTGCTGTCGTTCAGGGGGCTGGATCCGGACGGGACCGTCCACAAGGACTGAGGCGGCAAGGACTGAGGCGGCAAGAGGCGGCGCGCAAGGGCCCGGCCGGGGTTGTCCACAGGCTCCGTACGGGAGTGTCCGACCCGTCCGGCATACTCGTCGGGTGAGCACGATTCCCGAGATCCGTACCCTGCCCGTGCCCGACGGCCTGGAGGGCGAGCGCGTCGACGCCGCCATCTCTCGCATGTTCGGCTTCTCCCGGACCAAGGCGGCCGAGCTCGCCGCCGCGGGGAAGGTCACGGTCGACGGGTCGGTGGTCGGCAAGTCGGAGCGGGTGCACGGCGGCGCCTGGCTCGAGGTGGAGATGCCGCAGGCGCCCGCGCCGGTGCAGGTCGTCGCCGAGCCGGTCGAGGGCATGGAGATCGTGCACGACGACGATGACGTGGTCGTGATCGTGAAGCCGGTCGGGGTCGCCGCGCATCCTTCGCCGGGCTGGAGCGGACCGACGGTCATCGGTGGTCTCGCCGCCGCCGGGTACCGGATCTCGACGTCGGGTGCCGCCGAGCGCCAGGGCATCGTGCACCGGCTCGACGTGGGCACGTCCGGGCTGATGGTGGTCGCCAAGTCCGAGTACGCGTACACGTCGCTCAAGCGCCAGTTCAAGGAGCGCACGGTCGACAAGCGGTACCACACCCTGGTCCAGGGCCACCCCGACCCGACCAGCGGCACCATCGACGCGCCCATCGGCCGCCACCCCCACCACGACTACAAGTGGGCGGTCACGGCCGAGGGCAAGCCCTCGATCACGCACTACGACCTGATCGAGGCGTTCCGCGCGGCCTCCCTGCTCGACGTGAAGCTGGAGACCGGCCGCACCCACCAGATCCGTGTCCACATGGCCGCGCACCGGCACCCCTGCGTGGGCGACCTGACCTACGGCGCCGACCCGACGCTCGCCAAGCGGCTCCGGCTCACGCGGCAGTGGCTGCACGCCGTGCGGCTCGGCTTCGAGCACCCGGGGGACGGGCAGTGGGCCGAGTTCGAGAGCGACTACCCGGCCGACCTGCAGAAGGCCCTGGACCAGGTCCGTGAGGAGACGTACGCGTGAGTCTGCCGTCGCCGTCCACTCCGTACGCGGTGCGGGTCGCCGAGGACCCCGCCGACCGCGAGGCGTGCTTCGCGGTGCGCAAGGAGGTCTTCGTCGTCGAGCAGGGCGTCCCGCAGGAGATCGAGTACGACGCCTATGACTCCGGGGCCGTGCATGTGCTGGCCGTCCGGGAGGACGGGACGCCGCTCGGGACCGGGCGGCTGCTGTACGGGGAGGCGGCCGCGGCGAAGGTCGGCGGGGATCTCTCGGTGGGCTCGCTGGGGCGCCTCGCCGTGACGCAGGCGGCGCGTGGCCTCGGCGTCGGGGTGGCCCTGGTGCGGGCCATCGAGGACGCGGCACGCGCGCGTGGGCTCGCGGCCGTGGACCTGCACGCGCAGACGCATGCTCTGGGGTTCTACGAGCGGCTGGGGTACGTGGCGTACGGCCCGGAGTTCCCGGACGCGGGGATACCGCACCGGGCGATGCGGCGCGCCCTGTAGCCCAGGGCCCGTAAGAGCTGCGGAAAAGGCCGACGTGGCAGGCTTGAAGTCTGTTGTGTGGACGTCGACCCTCCCGGAGCGCTGACCGTGGATCAGTTGGCCCTGTTGTTCGTGCTGTTGCTCGGGGCCGTGGTGAGTGTCCCGGTGGGGGACCGGCTCGGGTTGCCGGCGCCGGTGCTGATGACGCTGCTCGGGATCGTTCTCGCGCTGCTCGAGTTCGTGCCGAACGTCGAGGTTCCGCCGGATCTCATCCTGCCCCTGCTGCTGCCGCCCCTGCTCTACGCCGCCGTACGACGGACCTCGTGGCGGCAGTTCGCGGCGAATGTGCGGCCCATCTTCCTGCTGGCCGTGGCGCTGGTGTTCGTCACGACGGTGTGCGTGGCCGCGGTCGCCCACGCGATCGTGCCGGGGCTGCCGCTCGCCGCCGCCGTGGCGCTGGGCGCGCTGGTCGCGCCGCCCGATCCGGTCGCGGCGACCGCCGTCGCCGGGCAACTCGGGCTGCCGCGGCGCCTGGTGTCCATCCTGGAGGGCGAGGGCCTCTTCAACGACGTGACGGCCATCGTGCTGTACCACGTGGCGATCGCGGCCGCCGTGAGCGGCACGTTCTCGCCGTGGCAGGCCGGCCTCGATCTGGTGCTCTCCGCGGTGGTGGCGCTGGCCGTCGGGCTCGCTCTCGGATGGGGCGCCAACAAGCTGATGGATCTGCTGGGGGATCCGACCCTGCAGATCGGGCTCTCGCTGCTCGTGCCGTACGCCTCCTATGTGATGGCCGAGGAACTCCACGGCTCCGGCGT
Organism: Streptomyces sp. V4I8; assembly: GCF_041261225.1. Classification (GTDB taxonomy): domain Bacteria; phylum Actinomycetota; class Actinomycetes; order Streptomycetales; family Streptomycetaceae; genus Streptomyces. Next base: position 2,928,602 of record NZ_JBGCCN010000001.1, on the reverse strand, counting down.
GCTCGCCGTGCTCATCACCGCCCTGTTTCTCGCCGAGTACGCCACCGACGCCGACGACGTGATGACACGGCTCGCCGGACACACCTTCTGGGACATCGTCGACACGCTGGTCACCGGCGTCGCCTTCGGGCTGATCGGGCTCGAACTGCACAACGCGGTGCGGACGGCGTCCGGGCGGTGGGGCGAGATGCTCGGCTGGGCGGCCGCGGTGGTCGGGGTCGTCGTACTGGTGCGGCTGATGTGGTTGCTGCCGGCCACCTGGCTCACCAAGCGGCTGCACGCGAAGCGGGACCTGGACGAGGAGATCCCGACGAGCTGGCGTGAGACCGTCGTGATGTGGTGGTCGGGGATGCGTGGCGTCGCCTCGGTGGCGCTGGCGCTCGCCGTTCCGCTGGAGACCGACTCGGGCGCCCCGTTCCCCGACCGGGACGAGATCATCTTCATCGCGTTCGGCGTGATCATGGCGACGCTGGTGCTCCAGGGGCTGACCCTGCCGTGGCTGGTGAAACGGCTCGGGGTGCGGGCCGACAGCGAGCGGGAGAAGGAGTTCGAGAAGCAGCTGGCGGTGCGCGCGGCGCGGGCGGCGAAGCGGCGGCTGAAGGAGATCGAGGAGGTCGAGGACCTGCCCGAGGAGCTGTCCGAGCAGATGCTGCGAAGGGCGTTCGAGATCGGGGTGCGGATCAGCCCGGACATGGGCGAGGAGGAGCGCAGGGAGGCGCATCAGCACCGGGTGCGGCGGCTGAAGCGGGTGCGGCGGATCCAGAACGAACTGCTGAGCGCGGCACGGCACGAGGTGCTGGCGGCACGCAGCGAGCCGGGGGCCGATCCGGAGGTGGTCGACCGGGTGCTGCGGCATTTGGACGTGCGCAGCCTGCGGTGATCCCGCCGCCGACGACCCTGACTTCGTACGCTCTGATCATGGCTCGCAACGTGGTGATCAGTGGTGGCGGTACGGGAATCGGGCTCGCGACGGCGCAGCTCTTCGCGGCGGACGGGGATCAGGTGCTGCTGCTCGGGCGGCGCGCCGAGGTGCTGGAGCAGGCCGGGGTGCCCGGGGCCCTCACCTATGCGGCCGACCTGAGCAGGACGCGCGCCGTGCGGGGCGTGGAGCGGTTCGTGGCGTCGGAGTTCGGCACCGTGGACGTACTGATCCACAGCGCCGGGGGCGCCGGGCATCTGGAGCCCAAGGTGGACAGCGACGAGCCCCTCGACGTCGTCCTGCACAGCTGGACGCTCAACTTCGGCCTCAACACCCTGACCGCGGCACTGCTCACCGAGGCCCTGAAGGACCGGCTCGCCGACCCCGGCGGGCGGGTGCTGTTCCTGAGCTCCATCGCCGCCTTCCGGGGGTCCGGCAGCGTGGCGTACGCGGCGTCCAAGGCCGCGCTGCATCCGTACGCCCATGATCTGGCCCGGCAGTTGGGGCCGCGCGGGATCACCGTCAACGTGGTCGCGCCCGGGTATGTCGAGGACACCGAGTTCTTCGGCGACGCGATGGACGAGGAGCGGCGCGAGCGGCTCGTCGCGGAGACCTCGACCGGGCGGGCGGCCACGCCCGGGGACGTGGCCGCCACCCTGCACTGGCTGGCGTCCCACGCCGCCGGGCACATCACCTCACAGATCATCCAGGTCAACGGCGGGGCCGAGCGCGGTCACTGAGCGTGTCGCGAGAGGGCCGCGACAGGTCGCCGGTTGTCTGCGGCGCCGTTGTGGCTGGTCGCGCCCGCGCGGCGGTAGCCGCACATCGACCACGGCCCCGCGCCCCTTACGGCGCTGCCGCGCCGTTCACGGGGCGGTGCCGTGCCCCGATCAGAGGCGGTCCGGGCGTTGTGGTGGCTGGTGGTCGTGCTGGTGGGTGCGGCGGGCCGGTATACGGCCGGGGACGGCGCCAGGCACGGGGAAGCCGGGCGGCAGGGCCGCGTCCGTCGCGTTGACGCGCGGCAGCGCGTACGGGTGCTCGTCGGCCAGCCAGCGGATCAGCTGCTCGCGCACCGCGACCCGTACCGTCCACAGGTCGTCCGCGTCCTTCGCCGTCACCAGCGCCCGCACCTCCATGGTGCTCGGCGTCGAGTCCGTGACGACCAGACCGTAGTCGCGGCCGTCCCACGCCGGGCACGCGCGCAGGATGTCGCGCAGCCGTTCGCGCATCTTCTCCATCGGCGCCGAGTGGTCGACGTGGAGGAAGACGGTGCCGGTCATCTGGGCGCCGCCGCGCGACCAGTTCTCGAAGGCCTTCGCGGTGAAGTACGACACAGGCATCGTGATCCGCCGCTCGTCCCAGGTACGCACCGTCAGGAACGTCAGGGTGATCTCCTCGACGGTGCCCCACTCGCCGTCCACGACGACCGTGTCCCCCAGGCGCACCATGTCGCCGAAGGCGATCTGGAACCCGGCGAACATGTTGCTCAGCGTGGACTGGGCAGCGACACCGGCGACGATGCCGAGAATGCCGGCCGAGGCCAGCAGTGAGGCGCCGGCCGCGCGCATGGCCGGGAACGTCAGCAGCATCGCCGCCACGGCCACCACACCGACGACCGCCGCCACCACGCGCATGATCAACGTCACCTGGGTGCGCACCCGCCGGACCCGGGCCGGGTCGCGGTGGACGCGGGCGTAGCGGCTGTACGTGGTCTCCACGACCGCCGCCGCGATACGGATCGCCAGCCAGGCCGCCGCCCCGATCAGCACCAGCGTCAGCACCCGGCCGACGGCGACTCGGTGCTCCGGCAGCAGCTCCGCCTCGTGGTACGACCCTCTGAGCAGGGCTGCGCACAGCACGAGCTGGTAGGGAATGCGGGCGCGGCGCAGCTGACCCCACAGCGGGGTCTCACTGTGCCGTTCGTCGGCCTTGCGCATCAGACGGTCGGTGGCCCACCCGATGACCAGGGTGAGCAGGACCGAGCCGCCGATCACGATCAGCGGGCGGAGTATGTTCTCCATGCCGTCGAAGGTAACCAGCCGAGGGGGGTCATGAACATGTGCGCCGGTGAGGCGGTGGTCACGGCGTTGTCGTACCCGGCTGGCACCATGGCCTCATGAACATCATCCTCTTTCACTCGACCTATGGCCTCAGGCCCGCGGTGCGCCAGGCCGCGGACCGGCTGCGCGCCGCCGGACACGAGGTGTGGACGCCGGACCTCTTCGAGGGGCGGACGTTCGAGACGGTCGAGGAGGGCATGGAGTTCAACGACGCGATCGGCAAGGGCGAGCTGCTGAAGCGGGCCGTACTGGCTGCCGCGCCCTACTCGGAACGAGGCCTGGTGTACGCCGGTTTCTCGCTCGGTGCCTCCGTCGCCCAGACCCTCGCCCTCGGCGACGAGAAGGCGCGCGGGCTGCTGCTCCTGCACGGCACGTCGGACATCGCGGTGAACGCCTCGGTGGACGAGCTGCCGGTGCAGCTGCATGTCGCCGAGCCGGATCCGTTCGAGACGGACGACTGGCTGAGTGCCTGGTATCTGCAGATGGGCAGGGCGGGCGCCGACGTCGAGGTGTACAGATACGCCGGGGCGGGCCACCTCTACACCGACCCGGACCTGCCGGACTACGACGAGGAGGCCGCCGAGGCCACCTGGCGAGTGGCGCTCGGCTTCCTCGAAACCCTCTAGCCAGGACGCCGTCCAGAACCCTTCCAGGAGCCGTCAGACCGGGTCGTAGGTCCGCTCGACCTTCTGCGTCCCGCTGCGGGTGCGGTAGGACCGCGTCCAGGCGGCGGTCGCGTCCTGCTTCGTCTTGTCGGACAGAACGTAGTAGTCCATCTGCGCGCGCTCGGCCGTGATGTCCAGGACGCCGTAGCCGTGGCGGTCGGTGTCGACCCAGTGGACGTGCCGGTTGGCGGCCCTGATGATCGGCGAGGCGATCGCGGAGACCGTGCCCTCGGGGACCTTCACGATGTCGTCGAGGTTGTCGGAGGTGACGGACGTGACGACGAACTCCGTGGCGGCGGAGGCGGACAGCGGGTACATGCCGGCGTCCACCGGGACGTCGTTGGCCCACGCCATGTGGATGTCACCGGTCAGGAACACCGTGTTGCGGATCGCGTTCGAGCGCAGGTGGGCGAGGAGTTCCCGGCGGTCGTCCATGTAGCCGTCCCACTGGTCGGGGTTGAGGGCGAGACCTTCCTGCGGCAGGGCCATCAGCTTGGCCAGCGGCTTCAGCAGGTCCGTGGTGAGGGAGCCGATCGCGAACGGCGAGATCATCACCGAGTTGCCGACCAGCCGCCAGGTGGTGTCGGAGGACTTCAGCCCCGCCTTCAGCCAGTCCAGTTGGGCGCGCCCGGTGAGCGTACGGTCCGGGTCGTCGACCTCGCCGTTGCCCACCTTGACCTGCTGCGAGCGGAAGGAGCGCAGGTCGAGCAGGGAGAGGTCGGCGAGCTTGCCGAACCGCAGCCGGCGGTAGGTGGTGCCGGCGATCGCCGGGCGCACCGGCATCCACTCGAAGTAGGCCTGCTTGGCGGCGTCCCGGCGCGCGGCCCAGGTGCCCTCGGCGCCCTCGGTGTGGTTCTCGGCGCCGCCCGACCAGGCGTCGTTGGCGATCTCGTGGTCGTCCCAGATCGCGATGACCGGGGCCGTGGCGTGCAGGGCCTGCAGATCCCGGTCCGTCTTGTACTTGCCGTGCCGGATGCGGTAGTCGGCGAGGGTGAGGATCTCGTGGGTGGGCGCGGTCTGCCGTACGACGGTGTCACGCGTCCCGTACTCGCCGGTGCCGTACTCGTAGATGTAGTCGCCGAGGTGGAGCCAGGCGTCCAGGTCGCCGCGGGCCGCGAGATGGCGGTACGAGGAGAAGTAGCCGCCCTCCCAGTTGGCGCAGGAGACGACGCCGAAGCGGAGGCCCGCGACGGACGCGGTCGCCGCCGGCGCGGTGCGGGTACGCGCCACCGGGGAGTCCGTGCCGCCGGCCGAGAAGCGGAACCAGTAGTCGGTGGCCGGTTCCAGGCCGCGTATGTCCGCCTTGACGGTGTGGTCGGAGGCGGCGGTCGCGGTGGTCGAGCCCTTGGTGACGATGTTCGTCAGCGCCTTGTCCCGGGCGACGATCCAGCTGACCTCGGTGTTCGGACCGAGCCCGGAGCCGGGCGTCGCCTCGGGTATCGGTGTCACCCGCGTCCACAGCAGGACGCCGTCGGGCAGCGGGTCGCCGGAGGCGACGCCGTGCAGGAAGGCGGGGGCCGCGTCGGCGGCGCGGGCGGGCAGCGCGGCGGCGAGCGGGCCGGCCAGGACAGCCGTCGCCGCCGCGGCCTTGACGACCGTACGGCGGCGAGGGGCAAGGGAGTTGAGTCGCTCGGATGATCTGCGTCGATTGGTCACGAGCGATCAGGTTACTGATCGGTATGAACGAGAGCGGGCGAACCGGTGAAAGTTCGCCCGCCCTTCGCCCGAAGGCCGACTTCCGGGGGCGTCAGCCCTTGAGGGCCGCGTCCACCGCCTTGGTGAACTCGGCCGCCGTCCACCCGACGTTGGGGTTGGAGGTCTTGAGCTGCTTGCCGTCCATGACGAAGCTCGGGGTGCCCGTCACGCCGTCCTTGTTGGTGTCGAAGGCCTTCGACATGGCCAGCGCCCAGGCGTCGTAGGTGCCCTTCTTCACCGCGTTCTGGAACTTGGTGTTGTTCTTCAGGGCGGGGACGGAGTCCGCGATCTCGATCAGGTAGTCGTCGTCCCCGAACTTGTCCTCCGACTCCTCGGGGTGGTACTTCGCCGAGTACAGCGCGGTCTTGTACTCGAGGAACGCCTCCGGGCTCACGTTCAGCGCGGCGCCCATGGCGCTCATGGCGTTCTTGGAGCCCTCACCGCGGGCGCCGATCTCGTTGTCCTTCATCTGGTCGCCGTCGAGGAACGTGCCGCCGACGAACTGGAGCTTGTACTTGCCGGCCTCGACGTCCTTGTCGACGGTCGCACCGGCAGCCTGCTCGAACGAGGCGCAGATGGGGCAGCGCGGGTCCTCGTAGACCTTGAGGGTCTTCTTGGCGCTGTCCTTGCCGATGACGACGGTCGTGCCGTTCGTGCCGGAGGTGTTGGCCGGCGCGACGACCTTGGCGTCCGTCATCGCCTCCCAGTGGCTGGGCTTGTTGGCCTGGACGACCGCGTAGCCGATGCCGCCGGCCGCCGCCAGGACGCCGACGACCGAGCAGGCGACGATGATCTGCCGCCTGACCTTGGCCCGCTTGGCCTCGCGCTCACGCTCGATGCGCAGCCGCTCCCGGGCCGCCGACTTCGACGCCTGGCTGTTCCGCTTGCTCATGTTGGTGATCTCCATGGGGACACGCACACCTGTGTGTGCGGGATACGTTTCGGGACTGGTGGTGCTCGACGAGCTGTGCGCGCGTGATCAGTGGCTGTTCACGCGAAGGCGGGCGAGCACGGCGGTCCACGCCGTCCCAGGGAGTGCGCGAGGAGGAGGCTGCGGGCCGCGGCCGTACGACGGGCGGGGCGCGGCAGGCGACGCTCCGGCTGGGTCCGGCGCACCTTCACCGCGGCGACCGCCAGCAGCAGCGGGCGGAACGTCGTCGCGGCCACGGCCCGCAGCAGCTGGTCCAGTGCCCGCTCGCCGCGCCGCAGCCAGGCGGCGGCGACCAGGCCGACGCCGACGTGCGCCCCGAGCAGCAGCCAGGCGGTGGCCGGGTCGGCGTGGGCGAGGAGACCGCCGAGCTTGGCGGGGTCGGTGCCGGTGACCTGGGCCAGCGGGGTGCCGACCCGGGTGCCGTCGCCGCACAGCACGTCCCAGCCGACCGAGGCCAGCGGACCGGCGACCGGCCCGCCCGCCTTGCCGTAGCAGACGTGCTGCCCGGTGGTGAGGATCGTGTCGGCGGCCAGTTCCAGCGGGATCAGCAGGGCGGCGATCCGCCCGAAGCTCCGCTCGCGGCCGGCCAGGGCATACACCAGGACGAACACGGCGGCCGCGAGCAGGGCCACCGTGTTCAACGGCAGGGGTGCCCGCGACAGCAGCACGTGCGACGCGGTGCTGAGCGTCACGACGAGTGACGTGAACAGCGCCGCGCGTACGGCTCGTAGCGGAGTCCCGGATATGTCCATGGCGGAGGAGAGTGTGTCACGTGGTCCTGTAAGAGACCCCTAAAGGGTGCCGGTGAGTGGCCTGGGAAAGCCGGTGAGCGACCTTTCCGTCACAGACCCGGAATCCGGCCGTTGCGGAACAGGTCCACGAAGATCCGGTGGTCGGCACGCGCGCGGGCGCCGTAGCCGTGCGCGAAGTCGACCAGGAGTTCGGCGAAGCCCTCCTCGTCGGCTGCGATCGCCGCGTCGATGGCCCGCTCGGTGGAGAACGGCACCAGGGACTCGCCGGAGGTGTCGTCCGCCGCCGCGTGCATCGTGGCCGTGGCCCGCCCGAGGTCGGCGACGACCGCCGCGATCTCCTCCGGGTCGTCGATGTCGCCCCAGTCCAGGTCCACCGCGTACGGCGAGACCTCGGCGACCAGCTGACCCGCGCCGTCCAGCTCGGTCCAGCCCAGCCACGGGTCGGCGTGCGCCTGCAGGGCCCGCTGGGAGATCACCGTGCGGTGGCCCTCGTGCTGGAAGTAGTCGCGGATCGTGGGGTCGGTGATGTGCCGGGAGACGGCCGGGGTCTGGGCCTGCTTGATGTAGATCACGACGTCGTTCTCCAGGGCGTCGCTGTGGCCCTCCAGGAGGATGTTGTACGACGGCAGTCCGGCCGATCCGATGCCGATGCCGCGGCGGCCGACCACGTCCTTCACCCGGTACGAGTCCGGGCGGGCCAACGAGGCGTCCGGCAGTGTCTCCAGATAGCCGTCGAAGGCCGCGAGCACCTTGTAGCGGGTGGCCGCGTCCAGCTCGATGGAGCCGCCGCCCCCGGCGAAGCGGCGCTCGAAGTCGCGGATCTCGGTCATCGACTCCAGCAGCCCGAAGCGGGTCAGCGCGCGGGCGTCGCGCAGCGCGTCCAGCAGCGGGCCCTGGGCGGTGTCCAGGGTGAAGGGCGGCACCTCGTCGCTCTTGGCGCCGGTCGCCAGGGCGTGCACGCGCTCGCGGTAGGCGCCCGCGTAGATCCGCACCAGCTCGGTGATCTGCTCGTCGCCGAGGGCCTTGGCGTACCCGATGAGGGCGATGGAGGCGGAGAAGCGCTGGAGGTCCCAGGTGAAGGGGCCGACGTACGCCTCGTCGAAGTCGTTGACGTTGAAGATCAGCCGGCCGTTGGCGTCCATGTACGTGCCGAAGTTCTCCGCGTGCAGATCGCCGTGGATCCACACGCGCGAGGTGCGCTCGTCGAGGTAAGGGCCGCCCCGCTTGGAGCCGAAACCGGTGTTCGCGGTGAGGTCGTGGTAGAAGAGGCACGCCGTGCCGCGGTAGAACGCGAAGGCCGAGGCCGCCATCTTCCGGAACTTCACGCGGAACGCGGCCGGGTCGGCGGCCAGGAGCTCGCCGAAGGCGGTGTCGAAGACGGCGAGGATCTCGTCGCCGCGCTGCTCGTCGTTGAGCTGGGGGACCGACATCGCTGGGTGCCTCCTGGTGCAGGTGGTGCATGACGTGTGGGGCGGGAACCTCCCTCTTGGCAACGTACGAACGTGCGAGGGAGTGCCCGCGTTCTCCGCATGAAGGTACGCGGGGGAGCGGCCCGGGTGTCAGTGGCGAGGCATAGACTTCGTCGCTGTCCCCCAGACTGTCCGCAGCCCGTCGGAATCTGGTCCGGATCATGTCGACGCCTGTTTGCCTTGGAGGCCGAAACCGTGTCAAAGCCGCCGTTCACGCACCTGCACGTCCACACCCAGTACTCGCTGCTGGACGGTGCCGCGCGGCTGAAGGACATGTTCGACGCGTGCAACGAGATGGGCATGACGCACATCGCCATGTCCGACCACGGCAACCTCCACGGGGCGTACGACTTCTTCCACTCCGCGAAGAAGGCCGGAATCACCCCGATCATCGGCATCGAGGCGTATGTCGCCCCGGAGTCCCGGCGCAACAAGCGCAAGATCCAGTGGGGCCAGCCGCACCAGAAGCGGGACGACGTCTCCGGTTCGGGTGGTTACACCCACAAGACGATGTGGGCCGTGAACAAGACGGGCCTGCACAACATCTTCCGGCTCTCCTCCGACGCCTACGCCGAGGGCTGGCTCCAGAAGTGGCCCCGCATGGACAAGGAGACCATCGCCCAGTGGTCCGAGGGGATCGTCGCCTCCACCGGCTGCCCCTCCGGCGAACTCCAGACCCGGCTCCGGCTCGGCCAGTACGACGAGGCCCTGAAGGCGGCCGCCGACTACCAGGACATCTTCGGCAAGGACCGCTACTTCCTGGAGCTGATGGACCACGGCATCGAGATCGAGCACCGGGTCCGCGACGGCCTCCTGGAGATCGGCAAGAAGCTCGGCATCCCGCCGCTGGTCACCAACGACTCGCACTACACGTACGCGCACGAGGCGACCGCCCACGACGCCCTGCTCTGCATCCAGACCGGCAAGAACCTCTCCGACCCCGACCGCTTCAAGTTCGACGGCACCGGCTACTACCTGAAGTCCACGGACGAGATGTACGCCATCGACTCCTCGGACGCCTGGCAGGAGGGCTGCGCCAACACGCTCCTGGTCGCCGAGATGGTCGACACCGACGGCATGTTCGAGGCGAAGAACCTCATGCCGAAGTTCGACATCCCCGAGGGCTACACCGAGGTCACCTGGTTCAAGGAGGAGGTCCGCCGGGGCATGGAGCGCCGCTTCCCCGGCGGCATCCCCGAGGACCGCCAGAAGCAGGCCGAGTACGAGATGGACGTCATCATCTCGATGGGCTTCCCCGGCTACTTCCTCGTCGTCGCCGACTTCATCATGTGGGCCAAGAACAACGGCATCGCGGTCGGCCCCGGCCGAGGCTCCGCGGCCGGTTCGATCGTCGCGTACGCCATGGGCATCACCGACCTCGACCCCATCCCGCACGGCCTGATCTTCGAGCGGTTCCTCAACCCCGAGCGCATCTCGATGCCCGATGTCGACATCGACTTCGACGAGCGCAGGCGCGTCGAGGTGATCAGGTACGTGACGGAGAAGTACGGCGCCGACAAGGTCGCCATGATCGGCACCTACGGCAAGATCAAGGCGAAGAACGCCATCAAGGACTCCGCGCGCGTGCTGGGCTACCCGTACGCCATGGGCGACCGCCTCACCAAGGCCATGCCGGCCGACGTCCTCGGCAAGGGCATCGACCTCAACGGCATCACCGACCCCTCGCACCCCCGCTACAGCGAGGCGGGCGAGATCCGGTCGATGTACGAGAACGAGCCGGACGTGAAGAAGGTCATCGACACCGCGAAGGGCGTCGAGGGCCTGGTCCGTCAGATGGGTGTGCACGCGGCCGGCGTGATCATGTCCAGCGAGACCATCACCGAGCACGTGCCCGTCTGGGTGCGGCACACCGACGGCGTGACCATCACGCAGTGGGACTACCCGAGCTGTGAGTCGCTCGGCCTGCTGAAGATGGACTTCCTCGGCCTGCGCAACCTGACGATCATGGACGACGCCGTCAAGATGGTGAAGTCCAACAAGGGCATCGACCTGGAGCTCCTGAGCCTCCCGCTGGACGACCCGACGACCTTCGAACTGCTCCAGCGCGGCGAGACCCTCGGCGTCTTCCAGTTCGACGGCGGCCCCATGCGTTCGCTGCTGCGCCTGATGAAGCCCGACAACTTCGAAGACATCTCCGCCGTCTCCGCGCTCTACCGTCCGGGCCCGATGGGCATGGACTCGCACACCAACTACGCGCTGCGCAAGAACAAGCTCCAGGAGATCACCCCCATCCACAAGGAGCTCGAAGAGCCCCTCAGGGAGGTCCTGGACGTCACCTACGGCCTGATCGTCTACCAGGAGCAGGTGCAGAAGGCCGCCCAGATCATCGCCGGTTACTCGCTCGGCGAGGCCGACATCCTCCGCCGCGTGATGGGCAAGAAGAAGCCCGAGGAACTGGCGAAGAACTTCGTCCTCTTCCAGGACGGCGCCCGCAAGAAGGGCTACAGCGACGAGGCCATCCAGGCCCTGTGGGACGTGCTGGTCCCGTTCGCCGGCTACGCGTTCAACAAGGCGCACTCGGCCGCGTACGGCCTGGTGTCGTACTGGACCGCCTACCTCAAGGCGAACCACCCCGCCGAGTACATGGCCGCGCTGCTGACGTCCGTCAAGGACGACAAGGACAAGTCGGCGGTCTACCTCAACGAGTGCCGCCGCATGGGCATCAAGGTGCTCCCGCCGAACGTCAACGAGTCGGTGCACAACTTCGCCGCCCAGGGCGACGACGTGATCCTCTTCGGCCTCGAAGCCGTGCGCAACGTCGGCACGAACGTGGTCGAGTCGATCATCAAGAGCCGTAAGGCCAAGGGCAAGTACGCCTCCTTCCCCGACTATCTCGACAAGGTCGACGCGACCGCGTGCAACAAGCGCACCACGGAGTCGCTGATCAAGGCGGGCGCGTTCGACTCCCTGGGGCATACCCGCAAGGGCCTCACCGCGCACTTCGAGCCGATGATCGACAACGTGGTCGCGGTCAAGCGCAAGGAGGCCGAGGGGCAGTTCGACCTCTTCGGGGGCATGGGCGAGGAGGAGAGCGACGAGCCCGGCTTCGGACTCGACGTCGTCTTCACCGACGACGAGTGGGACAAGACCTATCTGCTCGCCCAGGAGCGGGAGATGCTCGGTCTGTACGTCTCCGACCACCCCCTCTTCGGCCTGGAGCACGTGCTGTCCGACAAGGCCGACGCGGGCATCGCCCAGCTGACGGGCGGCGAGCACTCCGACGGGGCCGTGGTGACCATCGGCGGCATCATCTCGGGCCTCCAGCGCAAGATGACCAAGCAGGGCAACGCCTGGGCGATCGCCACGGTGGAGGACCTCGCCGGTTCCATCGAGTGCATGTTCTTCCCGGCGACCTACCAGCTCGTGTCGACCCAACTCGTCGAGGACGCCGTCGTGTTCGTCAAGGGCCGCCTCGACAAGCGCGAGGACGTGCCACGGCTGGTCGCGATGGAACTCCAGGTCCCCGACCTGTCGAACGCGGGCACCAACGCGCCCGTGATCCTCACCATCCCGGCCACCAGGGTCACCCCGCCGATGATCAACCGCCTCGGCGAGATCCTCACCCACCACAAGGGCGACAGCGAGGTCCGCATCAAGCTCCAGGGCCCGACCAAGACGACGGTGCTCCGGCTGGACCGGCACCGAGTGAAGCCCGACCCGGCGCTGTTCGGTGATCTCAAGGTGCTGCTCGGGCCGTCCTGCCTCGCGGGCTAGCGGCACGAGCGCGAGGGCGCTGCCGTGTTACGGCGCCCGCCATACGCATGAGAGGGGCGCACCCCGCACGGGGTGGGCCCCTCTGTCTGTGCCTGGGTCTCAACAACCCGTTATGCAGATGTCAGTTGTGGCCGAAGCGCTTCTGTCGACCCTTGCGGGCCATGTCGCCCGGGGTCACCTGCGCGATGCGCTGCTCGGCCGTCGTCTCCATCGAGGACGCCTGTGCCTCCTGCTGACCACGCTCGGACTGCGGCTGCTTCCGGTCCTGCTTCTTATTCTTGGCCATGGTGATCTGCCTCCTGTGGGGGATCTAGGGGCCAGGGCCGGGATCAGATTCACATAGGCTTACAAAGAACGCATTTCGGATAATTACCGTGTGTAACAGCGGTTGTCGGGGCGTGAGGCCAGGCGTGCGTGGAACGGATGCCCCGAAACGCCACGCCGAAGATCGAGTTCGCCCCGTTAACCCCCGCGTGGTCGGGCAGACTCGAAGGAAGCCCAAAGCAAACCTCCCGGAAAGAGGGTGAGTCGTGTGGACCGCTGCATCGTCCTGGTGGACGCCGGGTATCTGCTGGGGGCCGCCGCCAGCCTGCTCGCCGGGGAACCCTCCCGGTCCCGGATCACCGTCGATCACACCGCCCTCATCCAGGGGTTGCGCGAGCGGGCCGAGTCCGACACGGAACGGCCGCTGCTGCGCATCTACTGGTTCGACGGCGCCCCCGACCGCGTCCCGCAGCCCGAGCACCGCAGGCTGCGTGTGATGCCCCGGGTCACCGTCCGGCTCGGGGCCCTGACCAGAAGCGACGGCCGCTGGGCGCAGAAGGGCGTGGACGCCGCGATGCACGCCGAGCTCACCGAACTGGCGCGCAACCGCGCCTGTTCCGACATCGTGCTGGTCACCGGCGACGGCGATCTGCTGCCGGGGATGATGGCGGCCAAGGAGCACGGGGTCGCCGTACACCTGTGGGCAGTTCAGGCCGCCGACGGCGACTACAACCAGTCCGAGGACCTGGTCGCCGAGGCCGACGAGCGGCGCGTGCTCGACCGTACGTGGATCACCAAGGCCGTACGCGCGAAGGAGCTCACCGGGGTGTGCGCGCCGCCGCCCGTGCCCCGGCCCGAGATCGCCGCGATCCTGTCCGCGCCGCTGCCCGACTCCGCGCTCGGCGCGACGGCCGAGCGGTCCGCCGAGGACAGCGAGCACGCCCCGGCCACCGCCTCGGAGAACGGCGTACAGGAGCGGGTGCCGACGCCCAAGGGCGTGCCCACGCCGAAGGACCTCGCCGCCCTGCGCGCGCCCGGCGTACCGCCCGCCCAGCATCCGACGAGCGCCACGCTGCGCTGGTCCTCCGACAAGGGGTGGGTCGACCGGCCCGGCGTCGCGGCCGAGTCGCCCGACGTCGCCTCGATGCCGACGCTCGCGCAGCTGACCACGGCGGAGCAGCGGTGGGCCGACCGGGAGGAGGACATCACGACGGTCGGCGGCGATCCGTACGAGGTGGGGCAGGTCTTCGCCCGTCGGTGGATGGCGCGGCTCGGCGAGCAGGGCCATCTGCAGAAGCTGTCCGGGATGTATCCGCGGATCCCGCATCGCATCGACGGGGAGCTGCTCAGGTACGCGGCCCGGTTCGGGCTGCTCGCGCACAAGGACGACCAGATCGACGAGCACGACCGGTACGCGATCCGGGCCGGGTTCTGGCGCGAGATCGACGTGCGGACCGCCGCGGAGCACGCGCCGGTCGGCGAGTGAGCCGTACGGGTGGCGGTGGGTCCGCCGACGCCGGGCCCCGTCGTCGGGGTTGAGCGCCGTAACGGCGGAATTATGGGGGCCGGTGGATTTCGGGCGGCGAGCAGGCGATTTGTGGCGGGTGACCGACCCGGGAGCGGAGCAGGGGCCCCGACCCCTTAGGCTCGTCCCTTGTGAGTACGCGCGCGGCACAGGCACTTCGGCACAGTGGTGATGTCGTGTGCTCGGTGCGCGGACTGACCAAGACCTATCCGGCCGTCCGAGGGCGGCGTGGAGCGCCCGGGACGCCCGAGGTGCGGGCCACCGACGACGTACGGCTGGACATCCGCCGCGGCGAGATCTTCGGCCTGCTCGGCCCGAACGGCGCCGGCAAGACGACCCTCGTACGGCAGCTCACCGGGCTGATGCGGCCCGATCGCGGCAGCGTGGAGATCCTCGGGCACGACATCGTGCGGCACCCGGAGCGGGCCGCGCGCATCCTCGCCTACCTCGGACAGGAGTCGACCGCCCTCGACGAACTGACCGTGTCGCTGGCCGCCGAGACGACCGGGCGGCTGCGCGGCCTGGACGTGCGGCAGGCGCGGGCCGAACGGGACGCCGTACTCGACGAGCTGGGCCTCGGGCCGCTCGCCGGGCGGCCGATCAAGAAGCTGTCCGGCGGGCAGCGGCGGCTGGCCTGCTTCGCCGCCGCGCTGGTCGGGGAGCGGCCGCTGCTCGTGCTCGACGAGCCGACCACCGCCATGGACCCGGTGGCCCGGCGGGCCGTGTGGTCGGCCGTGGACCGGCGGCGGGCCGAGCGCGCCACGACCGTACTGCTCGTCACCCATAACGTCATCGAGGCCGAGACCGTGCTCGACCGGGTCGCGGTGCTCGACCGCGGGCGCGTGATCGCCTGTGACACGCCGTCCGGGCTCAAGGAGCGGGTCGCCGGCGAGGTGCGGGTCGAGCTGCTGTGGCGGGACCGGGCTCCCCTGGACGTGCCCGAGGTCGCCGCGTTGCGGGACCGGGTCGTGGAGTCCGGGCGGCGCTGGACGCTGCGGCTCGCCCCGGAAGAGGCCCGCGCGGTCGTCGCCACCGTCACCGGCGGGGCCGCGTTCGCCGCGCTGGACGACTTCACGCTCGCCACGCCCAGCCTGGAGGATGTCTATCTGGCGCTGGGCGGGGCCGCACAGCAGGGGCTGGTGAAGGCTTGAGCACGCAGACTGTCGTTTCCGTATCCGTTTCCGTATCCGTATCCGTGCGGAACAGGGCTTCCGTACGGAACAAGGCCACCTCCCCAGTGAACCCCCGTGTGAAAGGGAGCAGCGCCACGTGAGTGTCGTACCCGCCGAGGTTCTGCCGGGCAGCGCCCTGGCCGTGGACGAGGCGGCCCGCCCGGCCGCCGCCGAGCTCGGGCCGCGGGCGCGGCTGTGGCCGTCGCTGTGCGCCGTCTACCGGGCGCAGCTGTCCCGGGCGCGGGTCGCGCGCATCCCGCTGCTGTTCGTGGCCACCTTCCAGTCGATCGGGATCATGATCCTGATGCGCGGGGTCGTGGACGGCGGGGCCGAGGCGCAGGCCGTGGTGGCCGGGTCGTCGGTGCTCGTCGTGGCCTTCGTCGCGCTGAACCTGCTCGCGCAGTACTTCGGGCAGCTGCGGGCCAGCGGCGGGCTCGACCACTACGCCACGCTGCCGGTGCCGCCCGCGGCGGTGGTGCTGGGGGCGGCGGGGGCGTACGCCTCCTTCACCGTGCCGGGGACCGTGGTCACGGCCGTCTTCGGGTGTGTGCTGTTCGGGCTGCCGGTGACGCATCTGTGGGTGCTCGTCGCGGTGATCCCGCTGGCGGGCGCCGCGCTCGCCGGGCTGGGGGCGGCCCTCGGGCTGCTCGCGCCGCGGCCGGAACTGGCCACGCTGCTCGGGCAGTTGGGCATGTCCGCGGCCCTGCTGCTGGGCGTGCTGCCGGCCGACCGGATGCCGGAGGTGGTCCGCTTCGCGCGGGATCTGCTGCCCTCGACGTACGGCGTCGAAGCCTTCGCGCGGACCTTCGGACCGCACCCCGACTGGGCGTTCGTGCTCGGGGACCTGGCCGTGTGCGGGGTGGTCGGCGTCGTCTCGCTGGGCGTCGCCACCTGGGCGTACCGCCGGGCGGCCGTCCGGTGACGCGCCGCACAGGGCGGCCTGGCACGATGGCAGGGTGACCGCTCCGCTGACTCCGCCGCCGCCCCCGCGTGACCAGTCCCCGAACCATGCCTGGCAGCCGCCCGCCGCCGGGCACGCGGGTTCCGCCCCGCATGACGCCGGGTACGACGCCCCGCCCGGGGCACAAGGCCCGCAGGGCTCGCACGGTACGTACGGCATATCCGGCTCGTACGGTGACGGCTCGTACGGACAGGACGGTCCTGGAATGAAGACCGAGGTGCGAGAGGCCGCCGTGGTCGCGGTCGTGGTGGCGGTCTTCGGGGCGCTGCTCGGGGTGCTGTGGTGGCGGCTGGCGCCGAGTGTGCCGCTGGTCGGGGATGTCGTCGACAAGAGCTGGGTCGTCTACTTCAAGGACTCCGAGGGGGAGCAGGCTGTCGGGGTGGACGGAACGTTCACTCTGCTCGCGCTCGCGTTCGGGCTGGTGAGCGCGGTTGCCGTGTTTCTGTGGCGGCGGCGTGGGGGTGTGCCGCTGGTGGTGGCGCTCGCTGTCGGGGGGTTTCTCGGGGCGCTGCTGGCCTGGCGGGTGGGGGTGTGGCTCGGGCCCACGGAGGATGTGATCGGGCACGCGAAGGAAGCGGGCAAGGGGGTTACGTTCTCGGCGCCGTTGAAGCTGGGGGCGAAGGGGGCGTTGCTGGCCTGGCCGCTGGGGGCGTTGGTGGTTCATCTCGGGCTGACGGCGTTGTTCGGGCCTCGGGATGTGGATCCGTATCAGCTGCCTCAGCCTCCGGCGGGGCAGCAGGGGCCGTACGGGCCGCCGCCGGCGTAGGTTTTCGCCCCCGCCGCCCCTACCCGTCCCACCCCTTGAAGGGGCGCTGCCCCTTCAACCCCGCCAGGGGGCTGCCGCCCCCTGGACCCCCGCTGTCGGCCTTCGGCCTCGTCCTCAAACGCCGGACGGGCTGAAAGTGCCCGGGGCCCCTTGCGAGTGGGTGGGGATGGGGACGGTGGCCTCGTCCTCGAACGGCGGACGGGCTGAGAGCGTGTCACGCGCGTCCGATGGGGGCCAGGGTCGCGTTCGTGAGGTTGGTCAGGTCGTCGGGGGAGAGTTCGACCTCCAGGCCGCGGCGGCCGGCTGAGACGCAGATCGTGGGGTGGGCGGAGGCCGAGGCGTCCAGGACCGTGGGGAGTCTCTTGCGCTGGCCCAGGGGGGAGATGCCGCCCCGGACGTAGCCCGTGGTGCGTTCGGCCAGGGCCGGGTCGGCCATCGCGGCGCGCTTGCCGTGGACCGCGGACGCCAGGGCCTTGAGGTCGAGCTGGCCGGCGACCGGGACCACCGCCACGGTGAGGGTGCCGTCCACGTCGGCCACGAGGGTCTTGAAGACCCTGTCGGGGGAGACGCCCATCGCCTCCGCGGCCTCCTCGCCGTAGGACGGGTGGGCGGGGTCGTGGTCGTAGGCGTGGATCGTGTACTCGACGCCCGCGGCTGACAGCGCCACGGTCGCGGGAGTGCCGCCGCCCGATTGCTGCTGGGTCTTCTTGGACTTCTTCGCCATGTCGTTCCGCTCAGTTCAGACTCGTCGGGCCGCGCGTCAGGTCCGACGCCGGGAGCGACGGCAGCGTACGGATGATCGAGGTCTCGGCGCGCAGGAGTTTCAGCTCGTCGCGCAGGCGGGAGGCGGTGTCGGGGGACTGGAGCAGGCGCTGCTTCGTCGGGGTGTCCAGCATCATCGCGGCCGCGACCAGGTAGGAGACGACCGAGGGCTGGTCGGGGAGGTCGGCCGTCGTGGACAGACTGCGTTCGCGGGCGCCCGCCAGGCGCTTCTGGTACTGGCGGAACGAGCGCAGCACCCCTTCGGCCAGGGCTCCCGCCTCGTCGCCCGGCTCCTCCGGGAGTTCCTCCAGCTCCGCCGTCAGGAACGGGCCCGACGCGTCCACCGAGAGCAGGCGTACCCGGGTCGTTCCCGTCGCCAGCACCTCGAAGGTGCCGTCGGCCCCTTCCCGGATCGTCGCCGCGTCCGCCACACAGCCCACCCCGTGGAAGGCCTTGACCGGGTCGGCGCCGAAGCCCGCCGCGGGGCCGCGCTCGGGCACGGAGGTGGGGTCCGGCATGCCGGGGGCGCTCTGGGCCACCTCGTGGCCGTCGCGGATCGCCACGACGGCGAAACGGCGCGGCTCCTCCTCGGGGGTCTTCAGCAGGTCGCGCATCATGGCGCGATAGCGCTCCTCGAAGACGTTCAGCGGCAGCACGAGTCCCGGGAACAGCACCGAGTTCAGGGGAAAGAGCGGAAGACGGACGGTCACGGCGCCAAAGCCTAGTGGTCGCCGGCGTGAACGCGTCCGGCGTGCCCACCCTGTGGATGTCCGGTGCGTGCGCCGCGGGCGGGGGCGGCGGCCGTCCGCAGCCGCACTTGGTCGCGCACCTCCAGGAAACGGCCCAGCGGGTCCTCCGAGAACCGGCTCCAGGGGTAGGAGGTGGCGTACGGGCCGACCAGCCGCAGTTGGTCCAGGGCGTCCTCCCAGCGGCCCAGCCGTACGAGGACGTACGTCAGCTTGTTGCGGATCGCGGCCGGCCATAGGTCGGCGGCCGGGAAGCGGGCGGAGAGCGCGATCGCCCGGTCGGCCGCCGCGGCCAGCCGCTCGGGCGGCACGCCCGGACCGCAGCCGTCGTTCAGGTAGGCGAGGACGGCCCGGGCCGGCAGCGCCTGTACGAGGGAGTCGGCCGGGGCGTCCTGCGCGGCCCGGTCGGCGAAGTCGAGGCACTCCCGGTGGGAGCCGTGCCAGGACGAGGCGAGGTAGCGCAGGGCCGCGACATGGCAGCCGTAGTGGAGCGGGGCGCGGCGCAGGGCCGCCTCCCACAGTTCACCGAAGTAGGTGTGGCCGGCGCGGGAGCCGCGGGCGTGGTCCAGCGCGATCCGCCACGGCACCGGGTCGCGGTCGTCGGCGCGGGCGGCGGCGGTGATCAGCGGGCTCACCCCGCGCAGCAGCTCGGCCCGGGCCGGTGACTGCCAGGCGTGGTCCACCGCGAGCTGGGCCCGGACCAGGAGCATGTCCGGATCGTGCGGGGCGGCCGCGTGCCAGGCCTCCAGCCACTCCGGCCGCGAGCGCGCGAAGGCGGCAAGGCGCAGCGCGTACCCGTCACGGCACTCCCACAGCGCTCTGTGGCGGGTGGTGGCGAGCAGTTCGGCGGCGGTCTCGAACGTGCCCCGCCCGGCCGCGACCAGCGCGGGGCCGAGGCGGTCGTCGGGCGCGTCGAGGAGCACCTCGTCGTCGGTGGGGAGTCCGACGGCGGGGTGTTCTACGGTCCTTGTCGTCCGGGACGCACGGCCGAACGGGGGCAGCAGAGCCATGGTGCCGACCATTGAAAGTCGGCTGGTCACGCCCGCGCCATAGGGAACGGGTAACAGGTGGAAAGTTGTACGCGGGGAGGTCAAGAACAGGTAAAGGTCAACTGTTCAACAACTGTCCTACGGCCATGAGTTCGGCTCATCAGCCCCACTGACCTCACCAAATCTTCTGAAACTCTCACATCCCAATGGCCTCACTGATCTCACGGGCCCCAGCAGTGTCAGTTCCGGCGCAGCGTGCGCGTCGCGCCCGTCGCCACCGTCGTCGCCAGTATCCAGCCCAGCAGGATCATCGCCGCGGCCAGCCACTGCCAGGCGCCGCTCAGCTGCCAGAACCCGACCTGGCCCAGGTCGATGACCGGCAGCAGCAGGTCGAGGGCGAAGAGGGGAGGGTTCCACGTCGGGTGCTCGCCGCCCTTGATCGGCGGGTGATCGGCGTAGGTGAAGGCCACCGAGCCCGCCGCCCACAGCACCGCCATCCAGACGGCCGCGCGGCCCGGCCGATAGCCGTAGGCGACCATCCAGTCCTGCGCGTAGCCCCACAGCTTGGCCGCGGGCGGCAGCGTCTCGCGGCGGCGGCGCTGCTTGGCGAGCAGCACCTCGCGCGCGTCCTCGTCCTCACCGCCGGCCCGCAGCACGGCGGCCAGCCGCTCGTACGGCTCCGGGTTGTACTCGGCCGTCGCGGCGGTCACCCACTCCAGCCGCCGTTCCAGCGGGAACGGGCCGCGCGGCACGAGGTTCTCGTAGGTGAAGCCGCCCATGTGCAGCAGCCCCGGGCCGGGCCAGGCGTCCGCCCGGTCCATCAGGTTGACGACCCGCGCCCCCGACAGCACCACCCCGCCGCGCTCCGGGCGCTCGCCCAGGAAGCGCAGCTCGGGCGTCTGGATGCGGCGCAGCGACAGCTCCTGCTCGTCGGTGAAGGTGAACCGGGCCCGCTCCAGGTCGACCGCGTCCCCGAACCGCCCGTCGTCCAGCCGCACCCCGCCCTGGCACTGGAAGCGCTGGATACGCGTCCCGCGTGCGGGAGTACGGCCGCTCAGCAGCGGGCTGCCGACGCCCGCCGGGGTCAGATACAGCGTGCGCCCGACGGTCAGCTGGGGCGCGTTCAGCGCGAGCCGCGTGTACGGGTTCACCAGCCGCGCGCCCCGCAGGCCCAGCGACACGCCGATGCTGGCGCCGCGCAGACTCAGCTCGCCGTGCGACTCCAGCATCTCGGCCTGCAGGTCCTGGCCGACGCTGATGCCGTCCGCGGCGATGGAGCGGCCGCTGCGGTCGCGGTAGACGATGGCCTGGTTGAGCAGCAGATCGGTGCCGATCTGGGCGTCGGTGAGCCGGATGCCGTTGTGGAAGCGGCAGCGCGGCAGATGCAGATCACCCTCGGTGTGCACCCGGGCGGCCTCCAGGCGCGGCACCGCGCAGTCCACCAGCCGTACGGTCGTGAAGTGGGCCTCCGGCAGCCGGATCTCCCGGTCGAAGCGGCAGCCGCGCATCTCGACGTACGGCACCACCGTGCCGCCCGCGAGGTCCATCGTGTCGCTGATCCGCACGCCGACGAGCTTCAGTGACGACACGCGGCCCGCGAGGGCGGGCGGGCCGTCCAGCAGCAGCCAGCAGATGATCCGCGCGCGTACGGTGCGGTCGTCTCCCCAGGGATGGCCGCCGTGCGGATCGTCGACGACGGTGTCGCCGCTGCTCAGGTCGTACACGCTGCCGTTGCGGAAGGCCTGCCACATGCCGAGTTCGGCGGCGGTCAGGTCGTTCGGCAGGCCGTCCGGCAGGTCTCCGTCACGGAGGCCGGCACCTTCGGTCACGTTTCGCCCATCCCCCTCATCTACTCATGGGTTCGTACAACTGTTCATGCCCGCTGAGTGACCCCCCGAACGCGAGACGTGAAGGTGATCTTCCGGGTTCCCGTGGAATCTTCGGAGGGATCTGTATCAGCCATTGATACGCGCGAACGACGCCGGACGCGGGTCTGAGAGAATTGAGCCCGTGATCTCCCGAATCGATCTGCGCGGCGACGCCCTTCCCGAGGGCCCCGCCCTGCGCGACCTGCTGCCCCGAGCCGACTTCGATGTCTCGGCCGCCCTGGAGAAGGTGCGTCCGATCTGCGAGGCCGTGCATCATCGGGGCGACGCGGCGCTGATCGACTTCGCCGAGAAGTTCGACGGGGTCAGGCTCGACCAGGTGCGGGTGCCCGCCGAAGCGCTCACGCGCGCGTTGGAGGAGCTCGCCCCGGCCGTGCGCGCGGCCCTGGAGGAGTCCATCCGCCGCGCCCGTCTCGTCCACCGCGAGCAGCGCCGTACGACGCACACGACCCAGGTCGTGCCGGGCGGCAGCGTGACCGAGAAGTGGGTGCCGGTCGACCGTGTCGGGCTGTACGCGCCCGGCGGACGGTCCGTCTACCCGTCCTCCGTGATCATGAATGTGGTCCCCGCTCAGGAGGCCGGCGTCGAGTCGATCGCGCTCGCCTCCCCGGCCCAGGCCGAGTTCGGTGGCCTGCCGCACCCGACGATCCTCGCCGCGTGCGCGTTGCTCGGCGTCGACGAGGTGTACGCCGCCGGGGGCGCCACCGCCGTCGCGATGTTCGCGTACGGCACCGAGTCCTGCCCGCCCGCCAACATGGTCACCGGCCCCGGCAACATCTGGGTCGCCGCCGCCAAGCGCTACTTCACCGGCAAGGTCGGCATCGACGCCGAGGCGGGCCCGACCGAGATCGCGGTCCTGGCCGACTCCACCGCCGACCCGGTGCACGTTGCCTCCGACCTGATCAGCCAGGCCGAGCACGACCCGCTGGCCGCAGCCGTCCTGGTCACCGACTCCGTGGAGCTCGCGGACGCGGTGGAGAAGGAGCTGGAGCCGCAGGTCGCGGCCACCAAGCACATCGACGACCGCATCGTGCCCGCCCTCAAGGGCAGGCAGTCCGCGATCGTCCTGGTCGACGGCGTCGACGAGGGCCTGAAGGTCGTGGACGCGTACGGCGCCGAGCACCTGGAGATCCAGACGGCCGACGCCGGGGCCGTGGCCGACCGGGTGCGCAACGCCGGCGCCGTCTTCATCGGCCCGTGGGCGCCGGTCTCGCTCGGCGACTACGCCGCCGGCTCCAACCACGTGCTGCCCACCGGCGGCTGCGCCTGCCACTCCTCGGGCCTGTCCGTCCAGTCCTTCCTGCGCGGCATCCACATCGTCGACTACACGAAGGACGCGCTGGCCGAGGTCGCGCATCACGTGGTCACGCTGGCGGAGGCGGAGGATCTGCCGGCGCACGGCGCGGCGATCAAGGCGCGGTTCGACTGGAAGGTTCCGACGAGCAAGTGAACGACGTACGTATCGACGATCTCCCCGTACGGGACGAGCTGCGCGGCAAGTCCCCTTACGGCGCGCCCCAGTTGGACGTCCCCGTACGGCTGAACACCAACGAGAACCCCTACCCGCTGCCCGAGCCGCTGGTCGAGCGGATCACCGAGCGGGTGCGGGAGGCGGCCCGGAACCTCAACCGGTACCCGGACCGCGACGCGGTCGAGCTGCGCACCCAGCTCGCCAAGTACCTGACCGACACCTCCGGCCACGAGGTCGGCCTGGCCAACGTCTGGGCCGCCAACGGCTCCAACGAGGTCATCCAGCAGCTGCTGCAGACCTTCGGCGGACCCGGCCGTACGGCCATCGGCTTCGAGCCGTCGTACTCGATGCACGGGCTCATCTCGCGCGGCACCGGCACGGGCTGGATCTCCGGCCCGCGCAACGAGGACTTCACCATCGACCTCGCCGCCGCCGAGAAGGCCATCGCCGAGCACCGGCCGGACGTCGTGTTCATCACCACCCCCAACAACCCCACGGGCACCGCGGTCCCGCCCGAGACCGTCCGCGCGCTGTACGAGGCCGCGCAGGCGGCGAAGCCGTCGATGGTCGTGGTCGACGAGGCGTACATCGAGTTCAGCCACGGCGACTCGCTGCTGCCGCTGCTCGAAGGCCGGCCGAATCTCGTCGTCTCCCGCACGATGTCCAAGGCCTTCGGCGCCGCCGGCCTGCGCCTCGGCTATCTCGCCGCGCACCCGGCGGTCGTGGACGCCGTCCAGCTCGTACGGCTTCCCTACCATCTGTCGGCCGTCACCCAGGCGACCGCGCTGGCCGCCCTGGAGCACACCGGCACGCTGCTCAAGTACGTCGAGCAGCTGAAGGCGGAGCGGGACCGGCTGGTCACCGAACTGCTGGCGATCGGCTACGAGGTCACCGCTTCGGACGCCAACTTCGTGCAGTTCGGGCGGTTCGACGACGCCCACACCGTCTGGCAGCGGATCCTCGACCGGGGGGTCCTGGTCCGGGACAACGGCGTGCCGGGCTGGTTGCGGGTGACCGCCGGAACCCCCGAAGAGAACGACGCGTTCCTCGACGCGGTACGTGAGTTGAAGAAGGAGCAAAGCGCATGAACCGCGTAGGCCGCATAGAGCGGGTGACGAAGGAGACCTCGGTCCTCGTCGAGATCGACCTCGACGGATCCGGCAAGGTCGATGTGTCGACCGGCGTCGGCTTCTACGACCACATGCTCGACCAGCTCGGCCGCCACGGCCTCTTCGACCTCACGGTCAAGACCGAGGGCGACCTGCACATCGACTCCCACCACACCATCGAGGACACCGCGCTCGCGCTGGGCGCCGCCTTCAAGCAGGCCCTCGGTGACAAGGTGGGGATCTACCGCTTCGGCAACTGCACGGTCCCGCTGGACGAGTCCCTCGCCCAGGTCACCGTCGACCTGTCCGGCCGCCCGTACCTCGTGCACACCGAGCCCGAGAACATGGCGCCGATGATCGGCGAGTACGACACCACGATGACCCGGCACATCCTGGAGTCCTTCGTCGCCCAGGCCCAGATCGCGCTGCACGTGCACGTGCCCTACGGGCGCAACGCCCACCACATCGTGGAGTGCCAGTTCAAGGCGCTGGCGCGCGCCCTGCGGTACGCCTCCGAGCGTGACCCGCGCGCGGCGGGCATCCTTCCCTCCACGAAGGGTGCGCTGTAACCCATGAACGGGCTGTCCACCGTCCTGATCGTCGTCGGTCTCTTCCTGATCGGCGGGATCATCTCCTTCGTCAAGCAGCAGATGCCCAAGAACCTCATCGTGCTGCTCTCCATAGGCGCCGCGATGTGTCTCGTGGCCGGCGTCCTGAGGCTGGAGGTGTGGAATTGAGCAGCGGCGTGAAGAAGGTCGTGGTCTTCGACTACGGCTTCGGCAATGTGCGGTCGGCCGAACGCGCCCTCGCGCGCGCGGGGGCCGACGTCGAGATCACCCGTGACTTCGACAAGGCCATGAACGCCGACGGTCTGCTGGTGCCGGGCGTCGGTGCCTTCGCCGCCTGCATGCAGGGCCTGAAGGAGGCCCGCGGCGACTGGGTCGTCGAGCGGCGGCTGTCCGGCGGGCGCCCGGTGATGGGCATCTGCGTCGGCATGCAGATCCTCTTCGCGCGCGGCATCGAGCACGGCGTGGAGACCGAGGGCATGGGCGAGTGGCCGGGCTCGGTCGAGCCGCTCCAGGCCGACATCGTGCCCCACATGGGCTGGAACACCGTCGACGCGCCGGCCGGCTCCGAGCTGTTCGCCGGCCTGGACGCGGACGCGCGCTTCTACTTCGTGCACTCCTACGCCGTCCACGACTGGACCCTGGAGACCGAGAACCCGGTGATGACCGCACCGCAGGTCACCTGGTCGACGCACGGCAAGCCCTTCGTGGCCGCCGTGGAGAACGGCGCCCTGTGGGCCACGCAGTTCCACCCCGAGAAGTCCGGCGACGCCGGAGCGCAGCTGCTCACCAACTGGATCGGAACCCTGTAGAGACATGGCCAAGCTCGAACTCCTCCCCGCCGTCGACGTCCGCGACGGCCAGGCCGTCCGCCTCGTGCACGGCGAGTCCGGCACCGAGACCTCCTACGGCTCCCCGCTGGAGGCCGCCCTCGCCTGGCAGCGGTCGGGCGCCGAGTGGCTGCACCTGGTCGACCTGGACGCCGCCTTCGGCACCGGCGACAACCGCGAGCTGATCGCCGAGGTCGCCAAGGCGATGGACATCAAGGTCGAGCTGTCCGGCGGCATCCGCGACGACGCCTCCCTGGCCGCCGCGCTCGCCACCGGCTGCACGCGCGTGAACCTCGGTACGGCCGCCCTGGAGACCCCCGAGTGGGTCGCCAAGGTCATCGCCGAGCACGGCGACAAGATCGCCGTCGGCCTCGACGTACGCGGCACGACCCTGCGCGGCCGCGGCTGGACCCGTGACGGCGGCGACCTCTACGAGACGCTGGAGCGCCTCAACAACGAGGGCTGCGCGCGCTACGTGGTCACGGACATCGCCAAGGACGGCACGCTCCAGGGCCCGAACCTGGAGCTGCTGAAGAACGTCTGCGCGGCGACGGACCGCCCGGTGGTCGCCTCCGGCGGCGTCTCGTCCCTGGACGACCTGCGGGCCATCGCCGAGCTGGTCCCGCTCGGTGTCGAGGGCTCCATCGTCGGGAAGGCCCTGTACGCGAAGGCGTTCACCCTGGAAGAGGCCCTGGAGGTTGTCTCGTCATGACGTCCGATGCCGTACGGCGCGTGCAGAGCGGAAGTCCCTGGGAAGAGTCCTTCGGTTTCGCACGCGCCGTGGCGGCGGGTGATCGTGTGCTGGTGGCGGGCACGACGTCCTTCAAGGGGGACGTGCTGTACGGCGAGGGCGACCCGTACGAGCAGGCCAACGTGGCCTTCACCCACGCGGTCGAGGCGCTGGGCGAGTTCGGGCTCGGCGTCGAGTCCGTCATCCGGACCCGGATGTACCTGACCCACGCGCGCGACGTGGACGCCGTGGGCCGCGCCCACAAGGAGTTCTTCGACACGGTGCGCCCGGTCTCGACGTTGCTCGTCGTGGAGGGTTTCGTGGACTCGCGCATCCTGGTCGAAGTGGAAATAGAAGCATTCAGAGGACGTTAGAGGAGCCGGTTTCATGACCCTGGCGGTCCGAGTCATCCCCTGCCTGGACGTGGACAACGGCCGGGTCGTCAAGGGCGTCAACTTCCAGAACCTGCGCGACGCGGGCGACCCCGTCGAGATGGCCAAGGTGTACGACGCCGAGGGCGCCGACGAGCTGACGTTCCTGGACATCACCGCGTCGTCCGGCAACCGCGAGACGACCTACGACGTCGTGCGCCGCACGGCCGAGCAGGTCTTCATCCCGCTGACGGTCGGCGGCGGTGTCCGTACGGCCGAGGACGTGGACAAGCTGCTGCGCGCGGGCGCCGACAAGGTGGGCGTCAACACCGCGGCCATCGCCCGTCCCGAGCTGATCCGCGAGATCGCCGAGCGCTTCGGGCGGCAGGTGCTGGTCCTCTCGGTCGACGCGCGGCGCACTCCCGAGGGCACCTTCGAGGTCACCACCCACGGCGGCCGTCGCGGCACCGGCATCGACGCCGTCGAGTGGGCCTACCGCGCGGCCGAGCTGGGCGCGGGGGAGATCCTGCTGAATTCGATGGACGCGGACGGCACCAAGGACGGCTACGACCTGGAGATGATCCAGGCCGTACGCAAGCACGTGACGGTGCCGGTGATCGCCTCCGGCGGCGCGGGCAAGCTGGCCGACTTCGCGCCGGCCATCGAGTCGGGGGCGGACGCGGTGCTCGCCGCGTCGGTGTTCCACTTCGGCGATCTGCGGATCGGCGAGGTGAAGGACGCGCTGCGGGGGGCGGGGCACCCCGTCCGCTGACGCTCGGGCCGAGCCCCGTCGAGCCCCGGTCGCCCGCGCGGTGGCCGGGGCTTTCTCGTGGGCAGATGCAAAAGAGAAGTTGCGCAAAATCTATTGTGCAATTTTTCTTTCGTATCTACGGTGAGGGCATGACAGGCAAGGAAAGAGACCGCCGGATCACGGACCTGGGCACCCTCAAGGCGCTCGCCCACCCGCTGCGGATGAACCTTCTCCGCGGGCTGACGATCGCCCGCGCCGCCACCGCCTCACAGCTCGCCGAGCAGGTCGACGAGGCGGTCTCGCTGGTCAGCTACCACCTGCGCAAGCTCGCCGAGCACGGGCTCATCGAAGAGGCCGAACCGCAGAGCGCGGACGGGCGGGAGCGCTGGTGGCAGCCCGCCTCGGACGGAGTGAGCATCCGGGACGAGGACTTCCGAGACGCCCCCGAGAAGGCGGCCGCGCACACGGCCGCGAGCCGGCTCTTCGCCGAGCAGCGCACGGACATGTACAGACGCTGGCTCGACGAGCGGGCGCACTGGGGCCCCGAGTGGAACCGGGCGGCCGAGTCCACCGAGTCCAACCTGCGTCTCACGGCCGACGAACTGACCGAGCTGAACAAGGAGTTGCTCGCCCTGCTCCGCCGGTACGACGAGCAGGGCCGCGCCGCCGACGCCGCAGGAGAGACCGAGGGCCGCGAGAACGTCGCGGTGCACACGTACGCCTTCCCGTTCCGCGCCTGAGAGGACCCTGTCCCGTGACCGCCACGCTCATGGCCCCGGCGGACGCCGCCGAACGGCCCGCCCACCGCGACGGCAACGTACTGCGCTGGCTCACCGCCTACACCGCCTCGATGACGGGTGACAGCGTCTACTACATCGCCTTGTCCTGGGCGGCCGTCCAGGCCGGTTCACCCTCGCAGGCCGGAGTGGTCATGGCGGTGAGCGCGCTGCCCCGGGCGCTGCTGATGCTGGGCGGGGGAGTGATCGCCGACCGGCTGGGCCCGCGCAGGGTCGTCATAGGCAGTGACGCGCTGCGCTGCGCGGCCGTGCTCGCGGTCGCGGCGCTCCTGTTCCTCACCACTCCCGGCCTGTGGCCGCTGGCCCTGCTGGCCCTCGTCTTCGGCATCGTGGACGCCGTGTTCATGCCGGCCGTGGGGGCCCTCCCCGCGCGCGTGACGAGTCGCGGGCAGCTCGCCCGCGTGCAGGGGATGCGCGGGCTCGGCATCCGCTTCGCGAGCGTCGTCGGCGGCCCGCTCGGCGGGCTGGCCGTGGCGGTCGGGGGCGCGGCGGCCGCGTTCGCCCTCGCGGGACTGCTGATCGCCGTGTCGGTGCCGCTGCTGGTCTTCGTACGGATGCGGGAGCTGTCCGCCGACGACAGGGTCACCTCTCGCGACGGCACGGCCTGGCGCGACCTGACGGCCGGTCTCGGCTACATCCGCCGGCACCGGGTGCTGGCCCCGCTGATGGCGGTCATCGCCCTCGGAGACCTCGGCTTCGTCGGCCCGCTCAACGTCGGTCTGACCCTGCTCGCCGATGAGCGTGGCTGGGGCGCCTCCGGGATGGGCTGGGTGCTCGGCGGGTTCGGCGTCGGGGCGGGCGCCGCCTCCCTGCTGCTGACCGTGCGCGGGCACCTGCCGCACGCCGGGCGCGTGGCGGCGTACGCGATCCTCGCCGGGTCCGTCGCGATCGGCGCCCTGGCCTTCGCCCCCGGCGTCGTCACGGCCGTCGGCGTGGCCCTGTCCATCGGACTGCTCGCCGGACTCAGCGGCGCCATGTGCGGCGCCCTGCTCCAGACCCAGGCCGACCCGGCGTACCTGGGCCGTGTCACCGCCGTCTCCTCGCTGGTCAGCCTCGGCTTCGCCCCGCTGAGCATGCCGCTGACCGCCACCGCCATCGGAGTCTGGGGCACCGGGCCGGTCTTCGTGGTCAGCGCGGCGGTGTGCGGGCTCGGCGGGGTGATCGCCCTGTGTGTGCCCGGCCTGCGCCGCGCCGAACTGCCGAAGTGACCCTCAGATCCCCAGCTGCTTCCCCTCGTGCAGCTTGGCGATCGCGTCCTTGTCGCCGTCCAGCTCGACCTTGGCGGCGCTCTGGCGGCCGTAGGCGAACAGGAGCAGCTCCGACGGCTCGCCGGTCACCGTGACGACGGGCGTGCCCTTGTGGGCGACCGCCGTCTGGCCGTCGGGGCGGCGCAGCACCAGGCCCGTGGGGGCGCTGCGGCCCACCAGACGGGCGGAGCGCTCCAGGCGGGACCACAGGGCGTCCTGGAAGACCGGGTCGAGTTCGCGGGGCGTCCAGTCCGGCTGGGCGCGGCGGACGTCCTCCGTGTGGACGTAGAACTCGATGGTGTTCGACGCCTCGTCGATCTGCTTGAGCTGGAAGGGCGAGAAGCGCGGCGGGCCGCTGCGGATGAGCTGGATCAGCTCCTCGTACGGCTTCGCCGCGAACTCCTCCATCGCCTTGTCCAGACGCGGGGCGAGCGGCTTGATCAGGATGCCCGCGGCGGCGTCGGGGCGGCGCTCGCGCACCACCACGTGCGCGGCCAGGACACGGGTCGTCCAGCCCTCGCAGAGTGTGGGGGCGTCGGGGCCCTCGGCCTCCAAGAGGTCGGCCATGAGAAGTCGTTCACGCTTGGCGAAGGTCGACATGCAGTCAGCCTACGACCACGTACCAGGTCCGCCCACCCGTCGCCCCCCATCCACTCACCGGACAGCGGGCCGTCACTGTCAGTGGCAGGCGGCACAATGGCATGCATGACCACCAGCACGCCTCGTCAGCCCAGCCGGCTGGACCCCGAGATCGCCGCCCGCCTCAAGCGCAGCGCGGACGGACTCCTGCCCGCCATCGCCCAGCAGTACGACACCGGAGAGGTGCTGATGCTCGGCTGGATGGACGACGAGGCGCTGCATCGGACGCTCACCACCGGCCGCTGCACCTACTGGTCGCGCAGCCGCCAGGAGTACTGGGTCAAGGGCGACACCTCCGGTCACTTCCAGTGGGTCAAGTCCGTCGCGCTCGACTGCGACGCGGACACCGTGCTCGTCAGGGTCGACCAGGTCGGCGCGGCCTGCCACACGGGCGCGCGTACCTGCTTCGACGTGGACGTGCTGCTCAAGGACGCCGATTCCGGCGTACCGGGCTCGGATCAGTAAGGTCAGCCGCCATGGACCTCGAGACGTTCCGCAAGCTGGCCTCCGACCGTCGCGTCATTCCGGTCACCCGCAAGCTCCTCGCCGACGGCGACACCCCGGTCGCCCTCTACCGCAAGCTCGCCGCCGAGCGCCCCGGCACGTTCCTGCTGGAGTCCGCGGAGAACGGCCGGTCCTGGTCCCGCTATTCGTTCGTGGGTGTCCGGTCCGCCGGGACACTCACCGAGCGCGACGGACAGGCCCACTGGCTCGGCGCCCCGCCCGTCGGCGTCCCCGCCGAGGGCGACCCGCTCGCCGCCCTGCGCGCCACCATCGAGGCCCTGCACACCCCCCGCGACCTCGCCCACGACCTGGGCCTGCCGCCCTTCACCGGCGGCATGGTCGGCTACCTCGGCTACGACATCGTGCGCCGTCTGGAGAAGATCGGCCCCGGCGAGCGGGACGACCTGAAGCTGCCCGAGCTGACCATGCTGCTCACCAGTGACCTCGCCGTCATGGACCACTGGGAGGGCTCGGTCCTGCTGATCGCCAACGCGATCAACCACAACGACCTCGACACCGGCGTCGACGAGGCCTACGCCGACGCGGTCGCCCGCCTCGACGCCATGCAGGCCGACCTGTCGCGCCCGGTCGCCCAGCCGCCGGCCGTGCTCCCGCCCTCCGAGCTGCCCGACTACACGGCCCTCTGGGGCGGCGAGGACTTCCAGGAGGCCGTCGAGGACATCAAGGAGCGCATCCGGGCCGGCGAGGCCTTCCAGGTCGTCCCCTCCCAGCGCTTCGAAACGCCCTGCACGGCAAGCGCGTTGGACGTCTACCGGGTCCTGCGGGCGACCAATCCCTCCCCGTACATGTACCTGTTCCGCTTCGACGGCTTCGACGTCGTCGGCTCCTCGCCGGAAGCCCTGGTGAAGGTCGAGGACGGACAGGCCATGGTCCACCCCATCGCCGGCACCCGGTGGCGCGGCGCCACCCCGCAGGAGGACCAGGCCCTCGCCGACGAGCTGCTCGCCGACCCCAAGGAGCGCGCCGAGCACCTCATGCTGGTCGACCTGGGCCGCAACGACCTGGGGCGGGTCTGCGAGCCGGGTTCGGTCGAGGTCGTCGACTTCATGTCCATCGAGCGGTACTCGCACGTGATGCACATCGTCTCGACCGTGACGGGACGTGTGGCACCCGGCCGCACCGCCTTCGACGTCCTGACGGCCTGCTTCCCGGCGGGCACCCTCTCCGGCGCCCCCAAGCCCCGCGCGATGCAGATCATCGACGAACTGGAGCCGTCCAGGCGGGGGTTGTACGGCGGCTGCGTCGGCTACCTCGACTTCGCGGGCGACTCCGACACCGCCATCGCGATCCGTACGGCCCTGCTGCGCGGCGGCACGGCGTACGTCCAGGCCGGCGCGGGCATCGTCGCCGACTCGGACCCGGTCGCCGAGGACACCGAGTGCCGGAACAAGGCGGCGGCGGTCCTGCGGGCGGTACACACGGCGAACCGGCTCGCGTAACCGGCTCAGGTGACCCCGGACGGCCGCCGCACATGAGCCGCGGTGGCCGCTTCACCTGAACCCGGTGGCCGCTTCACCTGAACCCCCGTGGCCGCTTCACCGGAACCCCGGGTGACTGTTCGCTCGGGGTTCGGGTGATAGTGGAGTACGTGACTGCTGTTCCTCACCCCCGTTCCGAAGCCCCCGGTTCCGCCCGGGCCGGCCGTATGAGCCTCGCCGCCGCCCTGCTGTGCGGTGCGCTCGGCGCGGCCGTCGCGCTGCTCTCGACCCGGCAGCGCTGGTCGGAGGGCACCGTGACGGTGGCCGGCGGCCCGTTCCCCCTGATCGCCAAGGGCAGCGACGTCACGGGCGTCCCCGCGGCCCTGGCCATAGTGGGGCTCGCCGCGCTCGTCGCCGTCTTCGCCGTCCGCCGCGCCGGCCGCTTCATGGTCGCCGCCCTGCTCGCGCTCTCCGGAGCCGGCACCGTCGCCGCCGCCCTGCTCGGCGCCTCCGACAGCTCCGCGCTGGACGAGAAGGCCGCGCAGGCCTCCGGCGACACCTCGGCCACCGTCGAGGCCCTCACCCACACCGCCTGGCCGTACGTCGCGGCCGTCGGCGGCGTCCTGATCCTGCTCGCCGGACTGCTGGCCCTGCGCTACGGCCGGCTGTGGCCCGGCATGTCCGGCCGCTACGAGCGCGGTGGCGTCCCCCGGCCACGCCGCAGGTCACCGGCCGTCGACCCCGACCGCCCCGAAGAACTCTGGAAGGCCCTCGACCGGGGCGAGGACCCGACCGGTACCTGAGCGGGGGCGGGCGCGCCGTGACCCCCGATCACCGCGCCCGGGCGCGTGCGGGACAATGACAGCGAGCGACCGGCTCACCCACGTACAACACGTACACAGCAAGAGGAGCAAGCAATGGCGGGCAGCAGCCACGGTCACACCCCGGCCGCCTGGACCGGTGTCACGATCGCCTTCATCGGTTTCTGCGTCTCGGGCGCCTTCATGGTGATGGCCCAGCCCGCGGGCTTCTGGGCCGGCCTGGGGGTCGTGGTCCTCGGCGGTGTCGTCGGCTGGATCATGCGCGGCATGGGCCTCGGCCAGTCCAAGGACTCGCACGTGCTCCTCGCGGAGAAGCGCGAGACGGCGGACGTCCAGGGCTGATCCCGTACGGCGGTCTCGAACGACCTCGCGGAGGGCGGCTCCCGGTGCACCACGTACCGGAAGCCGCCCTCACGCGCGCGTAGCAGCCGCACGGGGCACAATGCGAGGCGTGAACACCGACGGCCAGAGGGTGACGCGGCCCGGACCGGGGAGCGGGCTGAGGCGGCTGGCCGCCCCGGCCGGGGTCCTCGCGGCCGTCGTCGGCGCCTTCGCGTACGTGGGGACCGTGGACCCGAACGAGCCCGGCCACTACCCCGCCTGTCCGCTCCTGCGGTACACCGGCGTCTACTGCCCTGGCTGCGGAGGACTGCGCAGTGCGCACGCCGTGGTGCACGGGGACTTCCCGGCGGCGCTCCAGGACAACGCGATGGCGGTCGCCGGCTATGTGCTCTTCGCCGTGGTGTGGACCGTCTGGGTGATCCGTGCGGCGCGTGGACGCCCGCTGAGGATCGATCTCGGGCCGGTACAGCTGTGGGCCGCGGGGGCGTTGCTGCTGGTCTTCACCGTTGTCCGGAACCTGCCGGTCGGTGGCTGGCTACACCCTTGATCAACTGGAGAACGTCCAGGTACTGGGACCGGCGTCAACCGGATGCGAAGCCTTCGCCCTCCTCCGGATATCATCACAGTGACCATAGGTTTCGTACCGCTTTCACAGTCCACGTTTTCACAGTCCACCGTCTGGAAGGGGGCCGCTCGCGTGAGTGTGCTCGACGAGATCATCGACGGAGTCCGTGCCGACCTCGCGGAGCGGCAGGCGCGCGTCAGCCTCGACGAGCTCAAGGAGCGCGCGGCCAAGGCTCCCGCGGCCAAGGACGGGGTCGCCGCGCTGAAGGGCGACGGCGTCAAGGTCATCTGCGAGGTCAAGCGGTCCAGCCCCTCCAAGGGCGCGCTGGCCGCGATCGCCGACCCGGCCGGACTCGCCGCGGACTACGAGGCGGGCGGAGCGGCCGTCATCTCCGTGCTGACGGAGCAGCGCCGCTTCGGCGGCTCGCTGGCCGACCTGGAGGCGGTCCGCGCCCGCGTGGACATCCCGGTCCTGCGCAAGGACTTCATCGTCACGTCGTACCAGCTGTGGGAGGCCCGCGCGTACGGCGCCGACCTCGCGCTCCTGATCGTCGCCGCCCTCGACCAGTCGGCGCTGGAGTCGCTGATCGAGCGCGCGGTCTCCATCGGCCTCACCCCGCTGGTCGAGGTGCACGACGAGGACGAGGTCGAGCGTGCCGTGGACGCCGGCGCGAAGATCATCGGCGTCAACGCGCGGAACCTGAAGACCCTTGAGGTCGACCGCGGCACGTTCGAGCGCGTCGCACCCGAGATCCCGGCCCACCTCGTCAAGGTCGCCGAGTCCGGCGTCCGCGGCCCCCACGACCTCATCGCCTACGCCAACGCCGGCGCCGACGCGGTCCTGGTCGGCGAGTCCCTGGTCACCGGCAAGGACCCGAAGTCCGCGGTCTCCGACCTGGTCGCGGCGGGCGAGCACCCCGCACTGCGGCACGGGCGCAGCTGATCACCGGCTAGGCTGACCCCGATGAATCGCACTGTGACGACCGTGGACCGGTACGCCCGCCTCGCGCGCGGCTGCCGCCCTCGTGGCTGCCGCGCGCCGGCACGCCGCGTGCACGGCCGTCGCGTGCGCTACGTCATCGGAGACGAACCCGGGCAGGTCAACGGCCGTCGATGGCAGCGCGCCCTATAGGGGCGCGGGGAACTGCGCGACAAGCCACGGACGGCCGTCAGCCGTCGATCGAGCCCCGCCCCCACGGCGATTAGGTATTTCCCAAACTCACCGTGAGGTTTCGCATGCCCAGCGAGTTTTTCATTCCCGACCCCGAGGGTCAGGTACCGAGCGCCGAAGGCTACTTCGGCGCGTTCGGCGGCAAGTTCATCCCGGAGGCCCTCGTCGCCGCCGTCGACGAGGTGGCCGTCGAGTACGACAAGGCCAAGCACGACCCCGAGTTCGCCCGAGAACTGGACGACCTCCTGGTCAACTACACCGGCCGCCCCAGCTCCCTCACCGAGGTCCCCCGGTTCGCCGCGGAAGCGGGCGGCGCCCGGATCTTCCTGAAGCGGGAAGACCTCAACCACACCGGCTCCCACAAGATCAACAACGTGCTCGGCCAGGCCCTGCTCACCAAGCGCATGGGCAAGACCCGAGTGATCGCGGAGACCGGCGCCGGCCAG
Organism: Streptomyces sp. V4I8; assembly: GCF_041261225.1. GTDB lineage: Bacteria > Actinomycetota > Actinomycetes > Streptomycetales > Streptomycetaceae > Streptomyces. The sequence goes on along the minus strand of NZ_JBGCCN010000001.1, from coordinate 2,893,507 downwards.
CACGGCGTCGCGACGGCGACGGCCTGCGCCCTGTTCGGCCTCGACTGCACCATCTACATGGGCGAGATCGACACCCAGCGCCAGGCCCTCAACGTGGCCCGCATGCGCATGCTCGGCGCCGAGGTCATCGCCGTGAAGTCCGGCAGCCGCACCCTCAAGGACGCCATCAACGAGGCGTTCCGCGACTGGGTCGCCAACGTCGACCACACGCACTACCTGTTCGGCACGGTCGCCGGCCCGCACCCCTTCCCGGCGATGGTCCGCGACTTCCACCGCGTCATCGGCGTGGAGGCCCGCCGCCAGCTCCTGGAGCGGGCCGGACGTCTCCCCGACGCCGCCGTCGCCTGCGTCGGCGGCGGCTCCAACGCCATCGGCCTCTTCCACGCCTTCATCCCCGACACGGACGTACGCCTCATCGGCTGCGAGCCCGCCGGGCACGGCGTCGAGACCGGTGAGCACGCGGCCACGCTGACCGCCGGCGAGCCCGGCATCCTGCACGGCTCCCGCTCCTACGTCCTCCAGGACGAGGAGGGCCAGATCACCGAGCCGTACTCGATCTCGGCGGGTCTGGACTACCCCGGCATCGGCCCGGAGCACTCCTACCTCAAGGACAGCGGCCGCGGTGAGTACCGCGCGGTCACGGACGACGCGGCGATGCAGGCCCTGCGTCTGCTGTCCCGCACCGAGGGCATCATCCCGGCCATCGAGAGCGCCCACGCGCTCGCCGGTGCGCTGGAGGTCGGCCGCGAGCTGGGCAAGGACGGGCTGATCGTCGTCAACCTGTCCGGGCGCGGCGACAAGGACATGGACACGGCCGCGCGGTACTTCGGCCTGTACGACACCGACGCCGAGGTCGCCGCCGACGCGGACGCCGACGCCGCCGAGATCGAGGGGGACGCCAAGTGAGCGGGAACATCCAGCTGCTGACGGACACCCTGCAGGCCGCCAAGGCCGAGGGCCGCTCCGCCCTCATCGCCTACCTCCCGGCCGGGTTCCCGACCGTGGACGGCGGCATCGAGGCGATCAAGGCCGCCCTCGACGGGGGCGCGGACGTCGTGGAGGTCGGGCTGCCGCACAGCGACCCCGTCCTCGACGGCCCCGTCATCCAGACCGCCGACGACATCGCCCTGCGCGGCGGCGTCAAGATCGCGGACGTCATGCGCACGGTCCGCGAGGCGCACGAGGCCACCGGGAAGCCGATCCTCGTCATGACGTACTGGAACCCCATCGACCGCTACGGCGTCGAGCGCTTCACCGCCGAGCTGGCCGAGGCGGGCGGTGCGGGCTGCATCCTGCCCGACCTGCCCGTCCAGGAGGCGGCCCTCTGGAGGGAGCACGCCGAGAAGCACGGGCTCGCCACGGTCTTCGTCGTGGCGCCCAGCAGCAAGGACGAGCGGCTCGCGCAGATCACCGCGGCGGGCAGCGGCTTCGTCTACGCCGCCTCGCTGATGGGCGTCACCGGCACCCGCGCGTCCGTGGGCGCACAGGCGCAGGACCTGGTCGAGCGCACCCGGGCCACCGGCACCGACCTGCCCGTCTGCGTCGGCCTCGGCGTCTCCAACGCCGAGCAGGCCGCCGAGGTCGCCGGCTTCGCCGACGGCGTGATCGTCGGCTCGGCCTTCGTCAAGCGGATGCTGGACGCGCCCGACGACGCGGCCGGTGTCGAGGCCGTGCGCGCGCTCGCCGGTGACCTGGCGAAGGGTGTGCGCGGACAGGCGTAGGCCGGCCCCTCCGGCGAGGTTCCGGGGAGCGAGATACATCTTCAGAAGAAGGGCCTTCCGTACGAGTCGCTCGAACGGGTGGACCTGGGGCCGGGGAGGCGCGCTGCGCCTCCCCGGTTCGTTCTGCGGGTGTGAGCGAACAGAATCGTGAGGGAAAGCGGTCCGCCCGGGAGCGGCTGGCGGCCGAGCGTGACAAGCAGAAGGCCGCCGACAAGCGGCGCCGCGCGCTGATCGTGGGCGCGAGCGTCGTCTGTGTCCTGGGACTCGCGGCGGTGATCGGAGTCGTCGCGGCGAACGCCGGCAAGGACGACGGCAGCGACACGGCGGGGCCGGTCGTGGGGCCCTCGGGGGCGCAGGGCAAGGACGGCCTCGCGATCCCGGTGGGCGAGGAGAGCGCCAAGTCGACACTCGTCGTCTGGGAGGACTTCCGCTGCCCGGCCTGCAAGTCCTTCGAGGACCGCTACCGATCGACGATTCACGAGCTGACGGACGCCGGCAAGCTCAGAGTCGACTACCACCTGGCCACGATCATCGACGGCGGCATGGGCGGCACCGGCTCGCGCAACGCGGCCAACGCCGCGGCCTGCGCCCAGGACGCCGGGAAGTTCACGGCGTACCACGACGTGCTGTACCAGAACCAGCCCCCCGAGACCGACGACGCCTTCGCCGAGAACAGCAAGCTCCTCGAGCTCGCGGGCAAGGTCGAGGGTCTGGACACGCCGGCCTTCCGCAAGTGCGTCGAGGACGGCACGCACAACAGCTGGGTCAACAAGTCCAACGAGGCGTTCCAGAAGGGTGGTTTCAGCGGCACGCCGACGGTGCTGCTGAACGGCAAGAACATCTACCAGGACCAGACGATGACACCGGCCAAGCTCAAGCAGATGGTCGAGGAGGCCGCCAAGGGATGAGCCCCGCCGGGGGGCGACGGCGGGCGCCGCCTGTTATGGACCCGTAGCCGGGCCGCCTGCCATCGCTGCCGCCCGGCAGGGTAGCGTCGACCTTGCCATGGAACTTGCCTACATTCCCAGCCCGTCGCGCGGGGTGATCCACCTCGGTCCCATTCCGCTGCGCGGCTACGCCTTCTGCATCATCATCGGTGTCTTCGTAGCCGTCTGGCTCGGCAACAAACGCTGGATCGCCCGGGGCGGGCGGGCCGGCACGGTGGCCGACATCGCGGTCTGGGCCGTGCCGTTCGGCCTGGTCGGCGGGCGCCTCTACCACGTGATCACGGACTACGAGCTGTACTTCAGCGAGGGCCGTGACTGGGTGGACGCCTTCAAGATCTGGGAGGGCGGCCTCGGCATCTGGGGCGCGATCGCGCTCGGCGCGCTGGGCGCGTGGATCGGCTGCCGCCGCCGTGGCATCCCGATGCCCGCCTACGCCGACGCCGTGGCGCCCGGCATCGCCCTCGCGCAGGCGATCGGGCGCTGGGGCAACTGGTTCAACCAGGAGCTGTACGGGCGTCCGACCGACGTGCCGTGGGCGCTGGAGATCACCTCCTCGACGGACGGGCGGCTGCCGGGCACCTACCACCCGACGTTCCTGTACGAGTCGCTGTGGTGCATCGGCGTCGCGCTGCTGGTGATCTGGGCCGACCGCCGCTTCAAGCTGGGGCACGGACGGGCGTTCGCGCTGTACGTCGCCGCGTACTGCTCGGGCCGCGCGTGGATCGAGTACATGCGCGTCGACGACGCCCACCACATCCTGGGCGTGCGGCTGAACGTCTGGACCGCGCTGATCGTGTTCCTGCTGGCGGTGACGTACCTCGTGGTGTCGGCGAAGAAGCGGCCGGGCCGCGAAGAGGTCGTCGAGCCGGGTGCCTCCGGCGGTAACGCCGACGGTGAGGCCGAGGCGTCCGGTGCGGACCAGGCTGCTGAGGGTGCCGACCAGGCCGCCGACGGCGAGACTGAGGCCGAGGCTGAGGTGAAGGACGACGTGAAGAACGACGTCAAGGACGAAGCCGGGTCGACGAAGAAGAATTGAGGCATGGCCGTACGGCGGTGAGGGCGCTCGGAATCTTCCGGGCGCCCTCGTTGGTGTGTGGGCGTGGGTTTCGGTGAGTTCGGCACCGCCGGAACGCGCCGTGGGGTCCCCGCCGTAGCGGCGGGAAAGGGTGGTCAGCTTCGGCGGACCAAGGACAGGGTTCGCTGAGCCGTCGCCACCACCGCCGCGTCGATGAAGCTGCCGTCCGGGAGGGCCTGGGCGCCTTGGTTCGTCGCCGCTGCCTTGATGATCGTCTCCGCTTGTTCCAGCTCCTCCTCCGTGGGGAGGTAGGCCCGCTCGATCACCGGGAGCTGGCGGGGGTGGATGGCCGCCCGGCCCAGGAAGCCCAGGGTGCGGCCGTGGGCGCAGGTCGCCGCCAGGCCGTCCAGGTCACGGATGTCGGGGTGGACCGTCTGGGGAGGGGGCGGCAGCCCTGCCGCCCGGGCCGCCACGATGACCCGGGAGCGGGACCAGTCGAGGCCCGCGTCACCCCGGATGCCCAGGTCGGCCCGTAGGTCCGCCTCGCCGAGGGCGATGCCCCGCAGGGACGGGTGGGCGGAGGCGATCGCGTAGGCCCGCTCGATGCCCAGGGCCGACTCCAGAAGGGCGTGGAGCGGCGGGGCGCCCCCCGCGCTCGGTGGTGTGGTCTCCGCGAGGCGGACGATCTGGTCGGCGGACCGCACCTTGGGCAGGCGGATGCCGGACAGGCCGGGGCGCGTGGCCAGTGCCTCCAGGTCCTTCGCCGCCGCCGGGGTGTCCAGGGCGTTCACGCGGACGTGGACCGGGACGGGGTGCTCGGGTTCGGAGAGCAGGTCGGCCGTGGCCGCGCGGGCGTAGTCCTTGCGGTCCGGGGCGACCGCGTCCTCCAGGTCGACGATCACGATGTCGGCGCCGGACGTCAGGGCCTTGGCCACCACATGGGGGCGGTCGCCGGGGGCGTACAGCCAGGTCAGGGGGAAGCGGGTCACAGGGTGCCCTCCTCGCGCAGGGCCGCCCGTTCGGCGGGGGTCAGGCCCAGGCCGGCGAGGATCTCGGCGGAGTCCGCGCCGTGCGGGCGGCCCGCCCAGCGGATCGCGCCGGGGGTGGCGGAGAGGCGGAAGAGGACGTTCTGCATGCGCAGCGGGCCCAGCTCGGGGTCGTCGACGGTGGTGATCGTGTCGAGGGCCGCGTACTGGGGGTCGATCATGACGTCCCGTACGTCCTGGATCGGGGCCACGGCCGCCTCCGCCTTCTCGAACGCCGCGAGGACGTCGGCGCGCGTGTGGCGGGCGATCCAGTCGCCGACCGCCTTGTCGAGGACATCGGCGTGGCGGGCCCGGTCGGCGCCCGTCGCGAACCACGGTTCGTCGATCAGGTCGGGGCGCCCCACCAGCTGCATCACGCGCTCGGCGATCGACTGGGCGGAGGTGGAGACGGCCACCCAGGTGCCGTCCGCGGTGCGGTAGGTGTTGCGCGGGGCGTTGTTGGCGGAGCGGTTGCCGGTGCGTTCCTGGACGTAGCCGAGCTGGTCGTACCAGGTGGGCTGGGGGCCGAGGGCCAGCAGCATCGGCTCGATGAGCGCCATGTCGACGACCTGGCCCTCGCCGGTGCGGTCGCGGGCGGCCAGCGCGGTCATCACGGCGTACGCGGTCGCCAGGCCCGCGATCGAGTCGGCGAGGCCGAAGGGCGGGAGCGTCGGGGGCGCGTCCGGTTCGCCGGTGAGCGCGGCGAAGCCGCTCATCGCCTCGGCGAGGGTGCCGAAGCCGGGGCGGCGGGCGGAGGGGCCGAACTGGCCGAAGCCGGTGACGCGGGTGAGGACCAGGCGGGGGTTGGCGGCGGAGAGCTCCGGCCAGCCGAGGTCCCATTTCTCCAGGGTGCCGGGGCGGAAGTTCTCGATGACGACGTCCGCGGTCGCGGCCAGGCGCAGGAGGGTGGCGCGGCCGCCTGGCTTGGAGAGGTTCAGGGTGATCGTGCGCTTGTTGCGGCCGAGCACCTTCCACCACAGGCCCACGCCGTCCTTCGACGGGCCGTGGCCGCGGGAGGGGTCAGGCTTCTCGGGGTGCTCGACCTTGATGACCTCCGCGCCGAAGTCGCCGAGCATCGTGGCGGCGAGGGGGCCGGCGAAGAGGGTGGCCAGGTCGAGGACGCGGAGGCCGGTCAAGGGAGCGGCGGGCCCGGGCCGGGTTCCGGGGGCGTTCATGCGGTGTGACGCTCCTCGATCTCAGGGCGGTACGGCATCGACACCGTGGCACCCTCCCGCTGGACCGACAGCGCGGCCGCCGCGGCCGCCCAGGCCAGGGCCTCGGGCATGGGCCGCCCTTCGCCGAGCGCCACCGCGAGGGCGCCGACGAAGGTGTCGCCGGCGCCGGTGGAGTCGACGGCGGTGACCTTCGGGGCGGGGACGGTCACAGGATCGGCGTCTCGGCTGACGTACAGACTGCCGAGCGCGCCCAGGGTGACGACGACCGCGGGCACCAGGTCGAGCAGCCCGACGGCCGCCTCGCGGGGGTCGGTGCGGCCGGTGAGGGTGGCGGCCTCGTGCTCGTTGGGGACCAACAGGTCGACGGCGGCGAAGAGTTCGTCCGGCAGAGGCTGGGCGGGGGAGGGCGTGAGGATCGTACGGACGCCGTGGCGGCGGGCCGCCTGGGCGCCGGCGATCACCGCGGCCAGGGGGATCTCCAGCTGGAGCAGCAGGGTGTCGGCGGAGGCGATGACGCCCTCGTCGCCCGGGCTCAGATGGTCCAGCGTGCCGTTGGCGCCGGGGATCACGACGATCGCGTTGCCGCCCTCGTCGTCCACCACGATGTGCGCGGTGCCGGAGGGGCCCTCGACCGTGCGGAGGTCGTCGGTGTCCACGCCGGAGTGCTCCAGGGTGGAGCGCAGGTGGGTGCCGTAGGCGTCGTTGCCTACGGCACCGATCATCAGGACGTTGCCGCCCGCGCGGGCCGCCGCGATCGCCTGGTTGGCGCCCTTGCCGCCGGGGATCGTACGGAACTCCCGGCCCATCACGGTCTCGCCGCGCTGCGGAGCCTTTTCGACGTAGGTGACGAGGTCCATGTTCGTGCTGCCGAGCACGACGATGTCGGTCATGGGCGAGTGGCCTCCAAGGGGATGAGTCGGTGGGTGAGCTCGTGCGTCAGCCGGGCGAGCGTGTCGAAGCCGGTGCCGTTGAAGTCGGCGACGGACGTGGCGAGGCGGTTCTTGAGGGGGGCCGTCCAGCGGTCGGGGAGGGCGGAGGGGGTGCCGGCGAGGAGGGCGGCGATGCTGCCCGCCGTCGCGCCGTTGGAGTCGGTGTCCCAGCCTCCCGACACGGCACGGCAGATGGCGCCGGTGAAGTCGCCGTCGGCGTGGGTGAGGGCGGCGGCGATCAGGGCGGTGTTGGGGATGGCGTGGACCCAGTGGTGGGTGGAGGCGTGGGTGGCGTGGAGTTCGTCGACGACCGTGTCGAAGTCGTCGTGGGTGTCGGCCAGTTGGACGGCGTGGTGGATCGCCCGGGCCAGCCGGGAGTTCGGCGGGATCACCGTGAGGCCGGTGCGCAGGCAGGCGTGGATGTCGTGGGCGCCGGTCGCCGTCGCCGCCCGGGCGATGACGGCCGCCGTGAACATCGCCGCGTAGACGCCGTTGGCGGTGTGGGTGAGGGTGGCGTCCCGGTGGGCCTGTTCGGCGGCGGCGGCCGGGTCACCGGGGTTGGTCCAGCCGTGGACGTCCGCGCGGATGAGGGCGCCGATCCATTCGCGGAAGGGGTTGCGGTGGCGGGCCGTGTGCGGGGGCTCGATGCCGAGGAGGAGGTTGCGGTGGGCGATGCGTTCGGCGGTGAAGGCGCGGCCGGGCGGGAGTTCGTCCAGCCAGAGGCGGGCCACGTCGGCGGTGGTGAAGGTTCTGCCGTGGCGTTGGAGCAGGAGGAGGCTGAGGAGGGGGTAATTGAGGTCGTCGTCCTCGGGCATGCCGTCGATGTTCTCGGCGAGGGAGGTGGGGGCCGAGCGGCGGTTCCAGGGGTGGGCGGCGAGGAGGTCGGCGGGGACGCCGCGAGCGGTGAAGTAGGTGGTCAGGGGCCAGTTGCCGGTGGATCGGGCCAGTTGGCGGATGGCTTCGAGGGGGAGCTTTTCCACGGGCTTGCCCAGGAGGCAGCCGACGGCTCGGCCCAGCCAGGCCGCTTCGAGGCGGGTGGGTGTGGGGGACGCGGTGGCGGTGCCGGTGTGGCTCGGCCAGTCCGGGCACAGGGGCTTGATCTTCTCCAGGTCCGTCGGCTCGTCGTCCTTCAACCTGCTGGGCAGGTCCGCCAGTTCGTCCAGCAGGTCCTCGGCCAGCGTCCGCAGATACCGCGACGCGGGCTCCGGCGACGCCCCCGCCCGCAGCGGAGCCTCGCTGCCGCCCGCCGCCCTCCAGCGCGCCGCGATCCTCGACGGCTCCCGGCCGTCCAGGGCCGCCTGGTGGAGCTCGTGGCCGAGCAGGTCCTCCGGCTGGACCCAGGTCAGTCGGAGCATGGCCGGCCCTCCAGCGCGGTGAACGCCGCTTCGTGGACCCGGCGCCGGTGTACGTCCCGGGCGTGGATCTCCCTCGTCACCTCGGTCAGCGTGCGGGGCGGCTCCCAGAGGTCCAGGCGGCTGGCCTCCGCGACCGTCTTCGACCAGTCCTCGGGGACCGGTGAGCCCAGGGCGCCGGCCAGAGCGCCGGCCATCGTCGCGATCGAGTCGCAGTCGCGGCCGTAGTTCACCGCGCCCAGGACCGCTTGGCGGTACTCGCCGTTCGCGACCAGCAACATGCCCAGGGCGACGGGGAGTTCCTCGATGGCGTGCAGCCGGGACGGGCGGCGGGCGCCGAGGGAGGGCTGTCGGTAGTCGGGGCCGACCGTGTCGTACGGGGTGACCGCCTCCCGGAGCGGGGTCAGTGCCGACTCGAAGTCCGTGTACCGGCCTGCCACTTCGCAGACCTTCTCGATCGCCGCCCTCGTCCCGTCCTTGGCCAGCGACAGACAGGTCGAGACGACCGAGTCCGGTGTGGCGCCGGGAGTGCACGCCGTCGCCACCGCCGCCGCGAAGACGCCCGCCGCCTCACGGCCGTACGACGACTGGTGGGCGCCCGCGACGTCCAGCGCCTCGGCGTACGCGGCCCTCGGGTCGGCCGCGTTGACCAGGCCGACCGGGGCCATGTACATCGCGGCACCGCAGTTGACGATGTTGCCGACGCCGGCTTCGCGCGGGTCCACATGGCCGTAGTGGAGGCGGGCCACCAGCCATTTCTCCGCCAGGAAGACGCGCTGGAGGGGGAGGGCCTCCGCCTCCAGCTCCGGGATCCAGCGCGGGTTGGTCATCAGGTCCGGGACCAGGTGGTCGGCGATCGCGTACGCGTCGAGGTGGTCGCGGACCTGCCCGTAGACCCGGATCAGCGCGTGCGTCATCAAGGTGTCGTCGGTGACGTGCCCGTCGCCCTTGTGGTACGGCGCGATGGGGCGGGCCGTGCGCCAGGCGTCGCCGTTCCAGGGGCCGACGATGCCGTGGACGCGGCCGCCGTGGCGCTGAAGGATCTGGTCGGGGGAGTAGCCCTCCACCGGGCCGCCGAGGGCGTCCCCGACCGCCGCGCCGACCAGGGCGCCGGTGATCCGCTCGTCGAGACGCGGACCACTGCTTTCTTCTGCTTTGGGCGTCATGCCCCGAATCATCCTCCTGGTCGGGCCGGTTGCGTGGCTTCCAGGAGTTCGGCGAGTTCCACCAGGTCAGTGCCGGTGAGCCGGGGGAGTACACAGCCGGAGAGGGTGCGGCAGGCGTCGCGCCAGGACGCGGGGACGGAGGTGCCGCCACCGAGCGCGCCGGTCAATGCCCCGACCAGCGCCGGTGCCGAGTCCGCGACCCGGGAGAGGCACGCTGCGGCGGGGACCGCCTCGGCGATACGGCCGTCCGCGGCGACCGCGAGGGCCAGGGCGACCGGGACCGTTTCGGCGGCGGCGATGCCGTAGCTGTAGACGTGGTCGACGATCTGGTGTTCCAGAAGGGGGATCAGGGCGAAGGCGCTGTCGGCGTCCTGCGCGAGCCGCAGGGCGTGGCGGGCGTTGCGGCCGATCTCCGTCTCCTCGGGCAGCTCGGTGAGTGCCGCCGCTACGCAGGTCTCGGTCTTCGCGCCGGTCAGGGCCAGGGAGAGGGCCGCCGCCATCGCCCTCGCGCCGTGAACGCCGTCGCCGTCCTGGGTGTAGCGGGCGTCGAACTCGGCGAGGTCGGCGGCGAGGTGCGGATCCCCGGGGTGGGCCACGGCGAGGACGCAGGCCCTGACGCAGGCCGCGTCGTCGAAGTAGTGCGGGTTGTCGTGGCCGGTGGCGGGTGGGCGCAGGCCGGTGGCGAGGTTGCCGAGGCCGGCTCGGACGGAGATGCGGGCGCGCAGGGGGAGGATCGCCGACTCGATCTCGGGGGCGCGGTCCGCTGCGGCGGCGACCTCGCTGGCTACGGCGTTCCAGGTGAGGTCGATCGCGGCTCGGGTGCGGCGTTCTCGGCTGAGGTCGCCGAGGGCGGTGTCGTCGCCGGCGCGGAGGAGTGCCTCCGCTGCGAAGGCGGCCCATTCCGCGTCGTCGGAGGGGCCCAGGCGGAGGGGTTCGGGGGGTTGGTTGAGGGCGATGGGGACGGGGAGGGTGGTGGTGGCGTTGTGTTCGGCGAAGGTGTCGAGTTCGCGGGTGAGGCGGCGGGTCCAGTCGGGCATACGGGCGGCTCTGTGGCGGGCGGCGGGCCAGCCGGCGGCGTCGCCTGCGGCCAGGCCGAGCAGGAGGCCTTCGACGCGGTTGGCCTTGTGTTGCGGGGCGTGCGCCGTTCCGGCCTCGGCTTCGCCTTCGGCCGGTTGTTGATTCCCACCCGCACCGCCCGTGCGGCTCTCGTCTTCGGCTGCGGGTGGCCCCAGTGGGGCGTGCCCGCCGTCGGCGGCCGCGGGTTCGTTCGGCTGTGTCACGGGCGAGCCGTCCGCGATCGTCGGCTCGGCCGGCTGTACGAGCAGCGTGGGCTCGGCTTCTGGGGGTGGCATGGTCGGGGCGCCCTCGTCCCATGGGGTGGGCGGGGTCATCGTCGGGCTCCGGCGCGCGATGTCGGCGCCTCGACTGCCGCGAGTCCCCCCGTCACCCATTTCCTGTCCTCCCCCGGCACCAGCAACTCCGCCACGTCCAGCACGTGATGCCCGGCCATCGACGGCAGACAGCTCCCCCTCGCCGGCCCGATCGCCGCCGCCCACTCCGTCGGGATCGCCGGTGCCCCCTGGGTCGCGCCGGCCAGCGCACCCGCCACGGCCGCCGTGGTGTCCGCGTCCCGGCCCATGTTCACGGCGGTGAGGACCGCCTGGACGAAGTCGCCGTCCGCTGCCGCGTACGCGCCGAAGGCCAGGGCGACCGCCTCGGGGGCGAGGTCGGTCCAGGGGTAGCCGCCGATGACGACGGCGGAGCGGACCGCGCGTTCGCCGCGGTGGGCCACTGCCACCGCCCTTCTCAGGGATCTGGCCGTCCAGGAGTCGTCCGGGACCACGGCGAGGGCCGAGGCCACGACCGCGATCGTGGGCGCCCCCGCCATGGCCGCCGCCACGCCCGCCGCCACCGCCTGGCCGCCGTAGATGCCTTCGCCGTCGTGGCTCACCGAGCCGTCGATCGCCACCAGGCGGGCCGCCTCCGCCGGTCGGCCCGCCGCGAAGACGCCGAAGGGGGCCGCCCGCATGGCGAGGCCGTCGCTCCAGGCATGGCGGTGCTGGGCCGAGATGGGGGCCGCCAGTCCTCGGCGGAGGTTCTCCAGCGTGCCGCGCTCGCTGAAGCCCGCGCCCCGGAACGGGCCCTCCGCCCGGTCCGCGATCCACTCGTGCCAGGCCGTCTCCACATGGGCCGGGGTGAGGGCGGAGCCGTGGCGGGCGAGGAGGAGGCCCGAGAAGATCGCGTACTCGGTGTCGTCCGTGCCGGAGGGGTTGTCGGCGACGAACCCCGTGATGCGGCCCCAGCGGGCGCGGATCTCGGAGGGCTTCATGTTCTCCGCGGGGGCGCCCAGCGCGTCGCCGACCGCCAGGCCCAGGAGCGCGCCGCGCGCCCGTTCGCGGAGTTCGGCGGCGTCCCCCGGCGCCGGGACCGAGGGGATGCAGGCGATGGATGGCATGCGCGGCCTCTCCTCCGGGGGCTCCGCCCAGGGCGCGGAGCCCTTTGCGGATGTGTCCCACCGTCGGCGGTTGACCTGAGCCTCGGAAACCCCAGAGTCACCCGGTCGACATTTGTGCATGCCTCGGCACGAATGAGCGTTCTAAGGGAAAACCGCAGGTTAGCCCAGCCTTTCCTTGCTGGCGGGCAGGAATTTCCGGGCGTAGATTTGGTGTTGTCGAAGAATAGAACTTGTCTAAAGACAGCCTTACCTGAGTTCTCCGGGGGACCTTCATGGCCATCATCGAGACCGAGGCGCCGCTGCACGAGGCGCACCGTGACAACCACACCCACCGCGATGTGAACGGCGGCTGGCTGCGGCCCGCGGTCTTCGGTGCGATGGACGGGCTGGTCTCCAACCTCGCCCTGATGACCGGCGTCGCGGGCGGCGCGGTCGGTCAGCAGACCATCGTGCTGAGCGGCCTCGCCGGGCTCGCCGCCGGCGCCTTCTCCATGGCCGCGGGCGAGTACACCTCCGTCGCCTCGCAGCGTGAGCTCGTCGAGGCCGAGCTGGACGTCGAGCGGCGGGAGCTGAGAAAGCACCCGAAGGACGAGGAGGCCGAGCTCGCGGCGCTCTATGAGGCGCGGGGGGTCGAGCCGCGGCTCGCGAAGGCCGTCGCCGAGCAGCTCTCCCGTGATCCCGAGGTGGCCCTGGAGATACACGCCCGCGAGGAACTCGGCATCGACCCCGGCGATCTGCCCTCGCCGCTGGTCGCGGCCGTCTCGTCGTTCGGGTCCTTCGCGCTGGGTGCCCTGCTGCCCGTACTGCCGTATCTGCTCGGTGCGACCTCGCTGTGGCCGGCCGTGCTGCTCGCGCTCGTCGGGCTGTTCCTGTGCGGTGCGGTCGTGGCCAAGGTGACGGCACGGACCTGGTGGTACAGCGGGCTGCGGCAGCTCGCGCTCGGTGGTGCCGCAGCCGGTGTGACGTACGCCCTGGGCGGTTGGTTCGGAACGGCCGTAGGATAGATCGGCTGGAACTTATGCGTTGGGCCGCATAAGTAGCCGTTACTCGCTGGTTTCGGATGCATGACCACCGGGCATGAGCCGTAAGCGCTGTGGGCAATGACGCCTGCGGCGTACTCGCGGGGTGGGCGACGACGCCCCCTCCGCCTCGGATCGACGGGCACGGACCTGTCTCGTTCGGTCCCCACATACTTCAAGCCATGGGCGCGGAACCCTTGTTGCAGCCCCTGGTGTCCGCATGATGGAACGGATTATCCCGCTTCCCGAGAACCGCCCCATCATGTAACCTGCACGAAATTTTGCACTCACGCAGAGGGCCAACGTCGTCCCTCGGCAATTTGCATATGCCAGATGACGACGACGGGAGAGCCGATGCGTACGCCGCGCCAGCCGTCCCAGCACTCCGCGAATGGCCAGAACTGGTCGTTCATGGATGCTCGCCCTGCTGCGCAGGGTATGTACGACCCCCGCAACGAGCGCGACGCCTGTGGCGTCGGCTTCGTGGCCACCCTCACCGGCGAGGCGAGCCACACGCTGGTCGAGCAGGCGCTGACCGTTCTGCGCAATCTCGAACACCGTGGTGCCACCGGCTCCGAGCCCGACTCGGGTGACGGCGCGGGCATCCTCTCCCAGGTGCCGGACGCCTTCTTCCGTGAGGTGGCCGGGTTCGAACTGCCCGAGGCCGGTGCGTACGCCGTCGGTATCGCCTTCCTGCCGGAGGACGGAACCCAGGACGTCGTCTCGCAGATCGAGACGATCGCGTCCGAGGAGGGCCTCACCGTCCTCGGCTGGCGCGAGGTTCCCGTCGCCCCCGAGCTGCTGGGTGCCACCGCCCGCTCGACGATGCCCGCCTTCCGCCAGCTCTTCGTGGCGGACGGTTCCTCGAAGGACATCGCGCTCGACCGCAAGGCCTTCGTGCTGCGCAAGCGCGCCGAGCGCGAGGCCGGTGTCTACTTCCCGTCGCTGTCGGCCCGCACCATCGTCTACAAGGGCATGCTGACCACGGGCCAGCTGGAGCCCTTCTTCCCGGACCTGTCCGACCGCCGCTTCGGCTCGGCCGTCGCCCTCGTCCACTCGCGCTTCTCGACGAACACCTTCCCGTCGTGGCCGCTCGCGCATCCGTACCGCTTCGTCGCGCACAACGGTGAGATCAACACCGTCAAGGGCAACCGCAACTGGATGGTCGCCCGCGAGTCGCAGCTCGTCTCCGACCTGTTCGGATCCGACAGCAAGGCCCTCGACCGGATCTTCCCGGTGTGCACGCCGGACGCCTCCGACTCGGCGTCCTTCGACGAGGTGCTGGAGCTGCTCCACCTCGGTGGCCGTTCGCTGCCCCACTCCGTGCTGATGATGATCCCGGAGGCGTGGGAGAACCACGACTCCATGGACCCGGCCCGGCGCGCCTTCTACCAGTTCCACTCCACGATGATGGAGCCCTGGGACGGCCCGGCCTGTGTCACCTTCACCGACGGCACCCAGGTCGGCGCCGTGCTCGACCGCAACGGTCTGCGCCCCGGCCGCTACTGGGTCACCGACGACGGCCTCGTCGTCCTCGGCTCCGAGGTCGGCGTCCTCGACATCGACCCCGCCAAGGTCGTCCGCAAGGGCCGCCTGCAGCCCGGCCGCATGTTCCTCGTGGACACCGCCGAGCACCGCATCATCGAGGACGACGAGATCAAGGCCCAGCTCGCGGCGGAGAAGCCGTACGCCGAGTGGCTGGAAGCCGGCGAGATCGAGCTGTCCGACCTGCCCGAGCGCGAGCACATCGTGCACACGCACGCCTCGGTCACCCGCCGCCAGCAGACCTTCGGTTACACCGAGGAGGAGCTGCGCGTCATCCTCGCGCCGATGGCCAAGGCCGGTGCCGAGCCGATCGGCTCGATGGGCACCGACTCGCCGATCGCCGCGCTGAGCGACCGCCCGCGTCTGCTCTTCGACTACTTCACCCAGCTGTTCGCGCAGGTCACCAACCCGCCGCTGGACGCCATCCGCGAGGAGCTCGTCACCTCGCTGCACTCCTCGCTGGGCCCGCAGGGCAACCTGCTCGACCCGACGGCCGCGTCCTGCCGCTCGGTCACCCTGCCCTTCCCGGTGATCGACAACGACGAGCTGGCCAAGCTCATCCACATCAACGCCGACGGCGACATGCCCGGCTTCAAGGCCGCGACCCTGTCCGGTCTGTACCGGGTGCACGGCGGTGGTGACGCCCTCGCCGCGCGGATCGAGGAGATCTGCGCCGAGGCCGACGCCGCCATCGACAACGGGGCCCGGCTGATCGTCCTGTCGGACCGCCACTCGGACGCCGAACACGCGCCGATCCCGTCGCTGCTGCTCACCGCGGCCGTCCACCACCACCTCATCCGCACCAAGCAGCGCACGCACGTGGGCCTGCTGGTCGAGGCCGGTGACGTCCGCGAGGTCCACCACGTCGCCCTGCTGATCGGCTACGGCGCCGCCGCCGTGAACCCGTACCTGGCGATGGAGTCCGTCGAGGACCTGGTCCGCGCGGGCACCTTCCTCTCGGACATCGAGGCCGAGCAGGCCATCCGCAACCTGATCTACGCCCTCGGCAAGGGCGTCCTGAAGGTCATGTCCAAGATGGGCATCTCGACCGTCGCCTCCTACCGCGGCGCCCAGGTCTTCGAGGCCGTCGGCCTCGTAGACGCCTTCGTCGAGAAGTACTTCAACGGCACGGCCACCAAGATCGGCGGCGTCGGCATCGACGTCATCGCCAAGGAGGTCGCCGCGCGCCACGCGAAGGCGTACCCGGCGTCGGGCATCGCGCCCGCCCACCGCGCCCTCGACATAGGCGGCGAGTACCAGTGGCGCCGTGAGGGTGAGCCGCACCTGTTCGACCCGGAGACGGTCTTCCGCCTCCAGCACTCCACGCGCACCGGTCGCTACGACATCTTCAAGAAGTACACCGAGCGCGTGAACGAGCAGTCCGAGCGCCTCATGACGCTCCGCGGGCTCTTCGGCTTCAAGTCCGACCGCCCCTCGATCTCCATTGACGAGGTCGAGCCGGCCAGCGAGATCGTCAAGCGCTTCTCCACCGGCGCCATGTCGTACGGCTCCATCTCCAAGGAGGCGCACGAGACCCTCGCCATCGCCATGAACCAGCTGGGCGGCAAGTCCAACACCGGTGAGGGCGGCGAGGACCCGGAGCGTCTGTACGACCCGGCGCGGCGTTCGTCGATCAAGCAGGTCGCCTCCGGCCGCTTCGGTGTCACGTCCGAGTACCTGGTCAACGCCGACGACATCCAGATCAAGATGGCCCAGGGCGCCAAGCCCGGTGAGGGCGGCCAGCTGCCCGGCCACAAGGTCTACCCGTGGGTCGCCAAGACGCGTCACTCGACGCCGGGCGTGGGCCTGATCTCCCCGCCGCCGCACCACGACATCTACTCCATCGAGGACCTGGCCCAGCTGATCCACGACCTGAAGAACGCGAACCCGCAGGCGCGGATTCACGTCAAGCTGGTCTCCGAGGTCGGCGTCGGCACGGTCGCGGCGGGTGTGTCGAAGGCGCACGCGGACGTGGTACTCATCTCCGGCCACGACGGCGGTACGGGTGCCTCCCCGCTGACCTCGCTCAAGCACGCGGGCGGTCCCTGGGAGCTCGGCCTCGCCGAGACCCAGCAGACGCTGCTGCTCAACGGCCTGCGCGACCGCATCGTCGTACAGACCGACGGTCAGCTGAAGACCGGCCGTGACGTCGTCATCGCCGCGCTGCTCGGCGCCGAGGAGTTCGGTTTCGCGACCGCGCCGCTCGTCGTCTCCGGCTGCGTCATGATGCGCGTCTGCCACCTGGACACCTGCCCGGTCGGCATCGCCACCCAGAACCCGACGCTCCGCGACCGGTTC
This sequence comes from Streptomyces sp. V4I8, assembly GCF_041261225.1. Classification (GTDB taxonomy): domain Bacteria; phylum Actinomycetota; class Actinomycetes; order Streptomycetales; family Streptomycetaceae; genus Streptomyces. The sequence goes on along the minus strand of NZ_JBGCCN010000001.1, from coordinate 2,876,860 downwards.
TCCGGCAAGGCCGAGTACGTCGTGAACTTCTTCCAGTACATCGCCGAAGAGGTCCGCGAGATCCTCGCCGAGCTGGGCTTCCGCACCATCGAGGAGGCCGTCGGCCACGCCGAGACGCTGGACGTCACGCGTGCCGTCGACCACTGGAAGGCGCAGGGCCTGGACCTGGAGCCGCTGTTCCACGTGCCCGCACTGCCCGAGGGCGCGGTGCGTCACCAGCTGATCGAGCAGGACCACGGCCTGGAGAAGGCGCTCGACAACGAGCTCATCAAGCTCGCCGCCGACGCCCTGGCCGCGGACTTCGCGACCGACGCCCAGCCGGTGCGCGCCCAGGTCAAGGTCCGCAACATCAACCGCACGGTCGGCACCATGCTCGGCCACGAGGTGACGAAGAAGTTCGGTGGCGCGGGCCTGCCCGACGACACCATCGACATCACCTTCACCGGTTCCGCGGGCCAGTCCTTCGGCGCCTTCCTCCCGCGCGGTGTCACGCTGCGCCTGGAGGGCGACGCCAACGACTACGTCGGCAAGGGCCTCTCCGGCGGCCGGGTGATCGTCCGCCCGGACCGGGGCGCCGACCACCTCGCCGAGTACTCGACGATCGCGGGCAACACCATCGCGTACGGCGCGACCGGCGGCGAGCTGTTCCTGCGCGGTCGTACGGGCGAGCGGTTCTGTGTCCGCAACTCCGGCGCGACGGTCGTCTCCGAGGGCGTGGGCGACCACGGCTGCGAGTACATGACCGGCGGTCACGCGGTGGTCCTGGGCGAGACGGGCCGTAACTTCGCGGCCGGTATGTCCGGCGGCATCGCGTACGTCATCGACCTCGACCGCGACAACGTCAACGTCGGCAACGTCAGCGCCGTCGAGGCCCTCGACGACACCGACAAGCAGTGGCTGCACGACGTGGTCCGCCGTCACCAGGAGGAGACCGGATCCACGGTCGCCGAGAAGCTCCTGGCCGAGTGGGACACCGCCGTCGAGCGCTTCAGCAAGATCATCCCCAGCACGTACAAGGCAGTGCTCGCCGCCAAGGACGCCGCCGAGCGAGCCGGTCTGTCCGAGACCGAGATCACCGAGAAGATGATGGAGGCGGCGATCAATGGCTGACCCGAAGGGCTTTCTGAACCACGGCCGCGAGGTCGCCAAGTCCCGCCCGGTCGACGTACGTCTGAAGGACTGGAACGAGGTCTACGTCCCCGGCTCCCTGCTGCCGATCATCAGCAAGCAGGCCAGCCGCTGCATGGACTGCGGCATCCCGTTCTGCCACAACGGCTGTCCGCTGGGGAACCTCATCCCCGAGTGGAACGACTACGCCTACCGCGAGGACTGGGCCGCCGCGTCCGAGCGTCTGCACGCCACGAACAACTTCCCGGAGTTCACGGGCCGTCTGTGCCCCGCTCCCTGTGAGTCGGCGTGTGTGCTCGGCATCAACCAGCCGGCCGTGACCATCAAGAACGTCGAGGTCTCGATCATCGACAAGGCGTGGGACGAGGGCACCGTCGCCCCGCAGGCCCCCGAGCGCCTGTCCGGCAAGACCGTCGCCGTGATCGGCTCGGGCCCGGCGGGCCTGGCCGCCGCCCAGCAGCTCACGCGGGCGGGCCACACCGTCGCCGTCTACGAGCGCGCGGACCGCATCGGAGGCCTCCTCCGCTACGGCATCCCCGAGTTCAAGATGGAGAAGCGGCACATCAACCGCCGTATCGAGCAGATGCGCGCGGAGGGCACCCGCTTCCGCACCGGCATCGAGATCGGCCGCGACCTCAAGGCGACCGACCTCAAGAAGCGGTACGACGCCGTCGTCATCGCCGCCGGCGCCACGACCGCCCGTGACCTCCCGGTCCCCGGCCGCGAGCTCCAGGGCATCTACCAGGCCATGGAGTACCTGCCGCTGGCCAACAAGGTGCAGGAGGGCGACTTCGTGACGCCCCCGATCTCGGCCGAGGGGAAGCACGTCGTGGTCATCGGCGGTGGCGACACCGGCGCCGACTGCGTGGGCACCGCCCACCGCCAGGGCGCGGCCTCCGTCACGCAGCTGGAGATCATGCCCCGCCCGGGCGACGAGCGGAACGCCGTCTCCCAGCCGTGGCCGACCTTCCCGATGCTCTACAAGGTCACGTCCGCGCACGAGGAGGGCGGCGAGCGGGTCTACTCCGTCTCGACGACCCACTTCGAGGGCGACGAGGACGGCAACGTCCAGTGGCTGCACCTCACCGAGGTCGAGTTCATCGACGGCAAGCTGACCCCGAAGCCGGGCACGGAGCGCAAGATCCCCGCCCAGCTGGTGACGCTGGCGATGGGCTTCACGGGCACCGACCGCGAGAACGGCCTCGTCGACCAGTTCGGCCTGGACCTCGACGAGCGCGGCAACATCGCCCGCGACGCCGACTTCCAGACCAACGTCCCCGGTGTCTTCGTCGCCGGTGACGCGGGCCGCGGCCAGTCGCTCATCGTCTGGGCCATCGCGGAGGGCCGGTCGGCCGCCCGCGGCTGCGACCGCTTCCTGACGGGCGCCAGCGAACTGCCGGCCCCCATCAAGCCGACGGACCGCGCGCTGATGGTCTGACGGCCGCACAACAGGTGACCTGAGGGTCACTCGACAAACGTCCCGTACAACGGCGTACGGAACACTGACGGCGCCTGCCCCACAGTCCCCGACCGGACGACTGGGCAGGCGCCGTCACCTTTCGGCGCCTAGGGAATCCTGTACGGCTCCCCGTACACCCGCCACTCCAGCGGCGTCCGCAACCGCAGGTTCCCGTCGTACAGGAACTGGCGCTGGGCCGTGTCGATGCGGGTGGTGTCGGTGCCCGGACGCTTCTCCCGCATGGCCTTGCGGCGGATGTCGAGGAAGATGTCCAGGTAGGCCTTCTCCGAGCCGCCCTGGGAGGGGGAGTCCGCCTCGCGCAGGGCGCGTTCGCGCAGTACGTAGAAGCCGTCGTCGTCGATTCCCGGGCCGTGGAAGACCATCGCGTCGTAGTAGATGAACTGGCCCAGCGTGCCGAGACCGTCGAGCTTGGCGAGGCGGACCGCCGGGTCGAAGTAGGCGCGGTCGCGCTCGGCGAGCTGGGCCTCCTGGAAGGCGGGCTGCTCGGCCTCCGCCTTCCAGGCCGCCGTGAAACCGGGGTCGAGGCCCTCGTGGGAGTCGGTGCCGTCCACCGCGCGCAGGGCGGGCAGATACTTGGCGAGCCCGTTGTCCGGATGGTCGGCGGTGTAGCGCTCGACCAGCGTGAGCAGGTCGTGCGTGCCGGTGCAGAAGCCGATGATGCCGGCCGTGTAGCCCTGGCCGTCGTCGATGTCCTCGATGTACTCGAAGGTGTCGCGCCAGTCCAGGGTCGAGTTCTCGGCGCTGGATACGAGCTGCTGGGCCAGTTCCTTCTTCGCCGGGGCGGCCAGCCCCGGCGGCAGGCTCGCGATCAGCTTGTCGTCCGCCGACCGCTCCTGCTCGGCCCGGCTCTTGGCGTCCTGCCGGGACGCCTGCTGCGCGGTGGCGACGGTGGGCTCGCCCGGGCTCTCGGCGGAGTCCGTGGGGACGAGGAAGTAGACGGCCGCGGTGACGGCCACGGGGACGGTCGCGAAGAGCAGGACACCGATACGTCTCACTGGGCCACCCCTCCGCCGGTCAGTTCCGAAACCCTCGCGACCGCGACCACCGCCAGCAGCACGAACACGCTCACACAGGCGGCCACCTGGATCAGGACCCGACGCGGGCCGCGTGGGGCATAAGCGTAGGCGAGCGTCACCGCGGCTCCCGTGAGCAGTCCACCGAGGTGGCCCTGCCAGGAGGTGAGACCGGCGGAGAGCAGCAGCCACAGGAGCAGGAACGCCATGAACCGGTTGACGCCCCGCATGTCTGCCCCGACCCGGCGGGCGAGGACGTAGTACGCGGCGCCGAGGCCGAAGACCGCCCCCGACGCGCCGACCGACTCCACGTTCACGTCGGTCAGCAGCAGCTCGAACACCGAACCGCCCAGCGTCGCCAGCAGGTAGAGCGCGATGTACCGGACCCGGCCCAGCATGGGCTCCACGATCCGGCCGAGCTGCCACAGCGAGAACATGTTCATCACGATGTGCAGCAGCCCGAAGGTGCCCTCCGTCGGGGGCAGGTGGAGGAAACCGCTGGTCAGCAGCCGCTCCCACTGCCCCGCGACCACGCCCTCGGCGTGGAAGTCGGAGGGGTGTCCGGGCTCGTAGACGTAGTAGCCGCCGTCCGGGCCGACCAGCCGGGCGCTGACCATCGCGAAACGGTCCAGGATCTCCGGGCGCACCACCTCGGCCAGGTAGGCGAGGACGTTGAGCCCGATGAGCACGGAGGTCACGAGCGGCGTCGCGGCCATCCGCCCACCGACGACAGTCCGCGCCTGCCGCACCGACCGCGCGCCCTCCTTCACGCACTCCACGCACTGGTGGCCGACGGACGCCTCGCGCATGCAGTCCGGGCAGATGTACCGGTCGCAGCGGGTGCAGCGGACGTGGGACTCCACTTTGGGGTGGCGATAGCAGGTGGTGACGGTGGACTCGGTGGACTCGGTGGACTCGGTGGACGGGGTGGACTCGGGCTCCACAGCCGGCTCCTCGAAGGGGACTGGACGAACGGTGAGCCGGTGGGGTCGGCGGCGAACAAAATAGCGAACACCTGTGGACGGAGGGAGAGGCGGGGCCGGTGTGCCGTAACCTCGGCAGCCAGCCAGGTGCACCAGGGGGAGACCATATGGCCGCGATCAGTCTCAGCAAGGTGGAGGAGACCGCGCCCGCGCTGGTCAGCCTGTACAAGAACGCCGGGGTCTCGCTCCGCAAGCACGGGCTGGACGGGGTGCGGGCGGCGGTCTATCTGGTGGTCGACTACTCCGGTTCGATGAAGCCGTACTACAAGGACGGCAGCGTGCAGGCGCTCGCCGACCGGGTGCTCGGGCTGTCGGCGCACTTCGACGACGACGGGAGCGTGCCGGTGGTGTTCTTCTCCACCGACGTTGACGCCGAGACCGAGATCGCGCTGGCCGGCCACCAGGGGCGGATCGAGCGGATCGTGGCCGGGCTCGGGCACATGGGCAAGACCAGCTACCACCTGGCGATGGACGCCGTCATCGACCACTACCTGGACAGCGGGTCGAGGGACCCCGCCCTGGTCGTGTTCCAGACCGACGGCGGGCCCATCAACAAGCTCGCCGCCGAACGGTACCTGTGCAAGGCGGCCCCCCTCCCGCTGTTCTGGCAGTTCATCGGTTTCGGGGACCCCACCAGCAAGCAGTTCGACTTCCTGCGCAAGCTCGACGAACTGGCGGTGCCGGCCAAGCGGGTCGTCGACAACGCCGGGTTCTTCCACGCCGGCTCGGATCCGCGGACCGTGTCCGACGCCGAGTTGTACGACCGCCTGGTCGGGGAATTCCCGAAGTGGCTCGTGGCGGCGCGGGCGCAGGGGATCGTACGGCCGTCCTGACGTACCCGGCCGCGCGGATCACCCGGCGATGCGCTGGAACTGCTCCGCGGTCAGGGCGAGTCCGAGAGCGCCGGCGTTCTCCGCCAGATGGGTGGGGGAGGAGGTGCCCGGGATGGGGAGCACGTTCGGGGCGCGGTGCAGCAGCCAGGCCAGGGCGGTCTGCGACGGGGTGGCGCCCAGCTCCTCGGCGACCCGCGCGAGAGGGCTGCCGTCGGCCGAGTGCTCGCCCCGCGCGATCGGGAAGTACGGCAGGAAGGCGATGCCGCGCTCGACGGTGTGGTCGATCACCTCTTCGTGGCCGCGTTCGGCCAGGTTGTAGAGGTTCTGCACGCTCGCTATCGGCGCGATCCGCTCGGCCGCCGTCAGCTCCTTCACCGTCACCTCGGACAGCCCGATGTGCCGGACCTTGCCCTCCTCCTGGAGTTGCTTCAGCGCACCGATCTGGTCGGCGAGCGGGTACTCGGGGTCGATACGGTGCAGCTGGAAGAGGTCGATGCGGTCGGTGCGGAGCCGACGCAGGCTGAGCTCGGCCTGCTGGCGCAGATAGGCCGGGTGGCCGTGCGTGATCCACTCCGTCGGGCTCGGCCGCACGACGCCCGCCTTGGTGGCGATCAGGACGCCGTCGCGGTAGGGGTGCAGGGCCTCGGCCAGCAACTCCTCGTTGGTGCCGAGGGCGTAGGCGTCGGCGGTGTCGAAGAGGTTCACGCCCAGGTCGACCGCCTTGCGCAGCAGGGCGATCGCCTCGGGACGGTCGGTGGGGGCGGTCCAGATCGGGGCGGTCATACCGGCGCGCTCGTGCGGGGCGTTCGCCAGCCGCATGGCGCCGTAGCCGATCCGCCGTACCGGGAGGTCGCCGCCGAGCTGGAATATCGTCGCGTTCGTCATGGCTGTGACGCTAGGAGCTCACATGGATGTGAGCTTCAAGCCGATGTGAGGGGGGTCACTTGAAGATCGGCCGGCTCTCCCGGGAGACGGGCGTCAGCGTCCGGTTGCTCCGCTACTACGAGGAGCAGGGCCTGCTCGCCGCCGAGCGCACCCCGGGCGGACAGCGGGTGTACGACGCCGACGCGCCCGCGACCGTACGCCGGATCCGTACCCTCCTCGACGCCGGTCTGCCCACCCGGGTGATCCGTGAGGTGCTGGAGTGCGTCTGCGGCAGCGAGGCAGAGGTGGAGCCGTGCATGACACCGCTGTTGCTGGAGCAACTGCAGGGGATCGAGGAGCGGATCGCCGGTCTGGAGGGCTCGCGGCAGTCGCTCACCCGGCTGCTCGCCCCGTTGGCCTAGCCGGTACGGCCATGTCACCCTGTGGTTGATCCCACGGGGAGGCGACGACGTATGGACGGCGCACGATCGGGGCACGACGGGACGGATGCGCGGCGGTCCGCACCGCCCGGCAAGGGCGAGAAGATCGCCGACTGGGCCGACGGGCGGCTCGGGCTGTTCGCCCTGGCCAAGGCCAATATGCGCAAGGTCTTCCCGGACCACTGGTCCTTCATGCTGGGCGAGGTCTGCCTCTACAGCTTCCTCGTCCTGATCCTCACCGGCGTCTACCTCACCCTGTTCTTCGACCCGAGCACCAACGAGGTCGTCTACAACGGCACCTACGAGCCCCTCAACGGCGTCCTGATGACCAGGGCGTACGAGTCCACGCTCGACATCAGCTTCGACGTGCGCGGCGGGCTGCTCATGCGGCAGATCCACCACTGGGCGGCGCTGGTCTTCGTCACCGGAATGCTCGTGCACATGATGCGGGTGTTCTTCACCGGCGCCTTCCGCAAGCCGCGCGAGCTCAACTGGGTGTTCGGCTGGACCCTGCTGATGCTCGGCATCATCACCGGCCTGACCGGCTACTCCCTCCCCGACGACCTGCTGTCCGGCACCGGCCTGCGGTTCGCCCACGGCGCGATCCTGTCCATCCCGATCGTCGGGACGTACGTGGCGTTCTTCCTCTTCGGCGGGGAGTTCCCCGGCGAGGACTTCATCGCGCGCCTCTACCCGATCCACATCCTGCTGCTGCCCGGGATCATGCTCGGCCTGGTGGTCGCCCATCTGATCCTGGTCTTCTACCACAAGCACACGCAGTACCCGGGCCCCGGCCGCGACCAGAAGACGGTCGTCGGCATGCCCTTCCTGCCGGTGTACATGGCCAAGGCGGGCGGCTTCTTCTTCCTCGTCTTCGGCGTGCTGGCGCTCATGGGCGGCATCGCCAGCATCAACCCGGTCTGGGCCTTCGGGCCCTACCGCCCGGACCTGGTGACCACGGGCGCCCAGCCCGACTGGTACCTGGGCTTCTCCGAGGGCCTGATCCGGGTGATGCCGGGATGGGAGATCAACTTCTGGGGCCACACCCTGGAACCGGGCGTCTTCATCCCCTTCTCCCTCTTCCCGCTGATCCTGCTCGCGCTCGGCGTGTATCCCTTCATCGAGGCGTGGATCACCGGTGACAAACGCGAGCACCACATCCTCGACCGGCCGCGCAACATGCCCGTGCGCACTGGCCTCGGCACGGCCTGGCTGAGCCTGTACACGGTGCTGCTGATCGGCGGCGGCAACGACATCGTGGCCACGCACCTGCATCTGTCCATCAACGTGATCACCTGGTTCGTGCGGATCTCGGTCTTCGTCGTGCCCGTCCTCACCTACTACGTGACCAAGCGCGTCTGTCTCGGGCTGCAGCGCCGGGACCGGGCCAAGGTGCTGCACGGCAGGGAGACGGGCACCATCAAGCGGCTTCCGCACGGCGCGTACATCGAGGTCCACGAGCCGCTCTCACAGGCGCAGCTGTTCACCCTCACCCAGCACGAGCAGGACCCGCCGTACGAGATCGGCCCGCTCGTCGACGCGAACGGCGTCCGGCGCCGGGTCGGCCCGACGCAGCGGGTGCGGGCCCGGCTGGCGCGGGCGATGTTCGGGCCGCACACGCGGATCGCCAAGCCGACGGTGGAGGAGTACCGCGAGGTCACCAGCGGCGATCACCACTGAGGGCGTGGGCACGCAGCACTTCGGCTCTGCATACGTCCGGCTCGCCCCAGGCGGTGCGCAGGGCGCGGGCCTTGGTCAGCCACAGCGACAGGTCGTACTCCGCCGTGTAGCCGATCGCGCCGTGCAACTGCAGCGCGGTACGGGCGGCGGCGTACGCGGCCTCGCAGGCGGTGACCTTGGCGGCGGCGATGTCGGCGGGCGCCATGGTGAGCGCGGCGCCGAACAGGAGCGGCCGGGCGAACTCCAGCCCGATCCTCGCGTCGGCCAGCCGGTGCTTGACGGCCTGGAACGAGCCTATGGGGACCCCGAACTGGGTGCGCCGTCCGACATGGGCGACCGTCCTGTCGAGCAGGGCCTGACCGACGCCGAGGGCTTGGGCGGCGGTGGCGAGGCGGGCGTAGGCGAGGGCGCGGGCGGTGGCCGGGTCGCGGCCGAGCAGTTCGCCGCCGGGTTCGAGGGGGGTGAGACGGCGGGCCGGGTCCAGGGAGGGGCGGACGGGGCCGTGGCCGGGAGAGAGGAGCAGGCCTGGTCGCGTGAGGGCCAGGCGGGTGGTGGCCACGTCGCCGTCCAGGGCGTACGGCCCCTTCCACGCCAGCGTCGCCACGGCCTCGCCGGACGCCAACGCCGGCAGGAGCCGCTCGGCCGGGCCGGGGTCCGCCAGATCGGCGAGCAGGATCGCCGCCGCGACCGTCTCCACCAACGGACCCGGCACTGCGTGTCGCCCCAACTCCACGAAGGCGACGGCGAGTTCGACGGGCCGGGGGCCCAGCCCCTCGTACGCCTCCGCAACCGCCAGCGCGAACACCCCCGCCTCGGCGATGCGGGACCACAGCGCCCGGCCCCGCGCATGCTCGCCCCGGCTCCAGTCCCGTACGACGGAGGGCGTGTCCGCGGCCGCCAGCATGGCATTCAGCGAGTCGCCGAAGGCACGCTGCTCGGGGTCGAGGAGGAAGCGCATCAGCGGGGTCCCTTCGGTGGCCGGGTTGATCCTTTCCGCGTCAGCGCGGGGTTCTCGGGTTTTCGGGGTGTTTCTCTTGGCGCCGAAGGTTCTTGCGTGGAGGCGGGGCTCACGGTGCCCGGCGCGTTTGCCCTGGAGTCGGCGGAGCCCCCCTCGCATCAGCGTCGTCCCTTCGGCAGGCCCAGCAGCCGCTCGGCGATGATGTCGCGCTGTATCTCGTTCGTCCCGGCGTAGATCGGTCCGGAGAGCGAGAAGACGTAGCGCTCCGCCCACTCCGTGTCAGCCAACTCGCCCTCGGTGCCCAGCAGATCGAGGGCCGTCTCGTGCAGTGCGATGTCGTACTCCGACCAGAAGACCTTGTTCACGCTGGACTCGGGGCCGAGCGACTCGCCGTCGAGGAAGCGGGAGGCGGCGGCGAAGGTGAAGAGCTGGTAGGCGCGGGCACCGATCAGGGCGTCGGCCACGCGGTCCTTCGTGCTCTCCGGGCTGCCCTGTGCCTGCCAGAGGCGATGAAGCCGGCCGGCGCTCGCGAGGAAACGGCCCGGGGAGCGGAGCATCAGACCTCGCTCGTTGCCCGCCGTCGACATCGCGATGCGCCAGCCCTGGCCCGGCTCGCCGATCACGTCCTCGTCCGGTACGAACACCTCGTCCAGGAACAGCTCGGCGAAGGCGGGCCTGCCGTCGAGGCGGGCGATGGGACGGACCGTGACACCGGGGGCGCGCAGGTCGAACATCAGGTAGGTCAGGCCCTGGTGGGGCTTCGGGGCGTCCGGGTCGGTGCGGAACAGGCCGAAGGCGCGGTCGGCGAAGGCCGCGCGAGAGGACCACGTCTTCTGGCCGGACAGCAGCCAACCGCCCGCCGCGCGCCTGGCCCTCGACTTCAGCGACGCCAGGTCGGAACCGGCCTCTGGCTCCGACCACGCCTGCGCCCAGACCACCTCGCCGGTGGCCATGGGCGGCAGCACCCGCGCGCGTTGCTCCTCGGTGCCGTGGTCGAAGAGGGTCGGGGCGAGGAGGCTGACGCCGTTCTGGTTGACGCGGCCCGGCGCCCCCGCCGCGTAGTACTCCTCCTCGAACAGCAGCCACCGCACAAGCGTGGCGTCCCGGCCGCCGTACGCCGCCGGCCAGTTCACCGCCGACCAGCGGTCGGCGGCGAGTTCGGCCTCCCACGCGCGGTGTGCGGCGAAGCCCTCCCCGGTCTCCAGGGACGGGAGCGGATCGGGCGGCACATGCGCGCGCAGCCAGGCGCGGGCCTCGGCGCGGAACGCCTCGTCGGCCGGAGAGTGCGTGAGGTCCACCGCCACCGTCCTTTCCTCTCCATTCTTCCCTAACAAGTGTTTGGTAGGTTAGCGTGCTGCCATGACAAACGTCGAGGCGCCGACGTACGTTCCCGGGCACGGACTGCTCCGCGGACGCACCGCCGTCATCACCGCGGCAGCCGGCGCGGGCATCGGCGGCGCGACCGCACGCCGCTTCCTCGAAGAGGGCGCGCGCGTGCTGATCAGCGACGCGCACGCGCGGCGGCTGAAGGAGCACGGGGCGGAGCTGGCCGGGGAGTTCGGCGCGGCGTCGGTGGCCGCGCTGCCCTGCGACGTGACCGACGAGACGCAGGTGCGGGCGCTGTTCGAGGCGGCCGTGGCCGAGCACGGACAGCTCGACGTCGTCGTCAACAACGCCGGTCTCGGCGGGACTTCACCCCTCGTCGACATGACCGACGAACAGTGGTCGAAGGTCCTCGACGTGACCTTGAACGGCACGTTCAGATGCACCCGGGCCGCCCTCCGCCGTATGCGGGACACCGGCGGCGTGATCGTCAACAACGCCTCCGTCGTCGGCTGGCGCGCCCAGGCCGGACAGGCGCACTACGCGGCCGCGAAGGCGGGCGTGATGGCGCTGACCCGGTGCGCGGCGATCGAGGCGGCCGAGTACGGGGTGCGGGTCAACGCCGTCTCCCCGAGCCTCGCCATGCATCCCCACCTCGCGAAGGTGACGACCCCCGAACTCCTGGAGGAACTGACGGCCCGCGAGGCCTTCGGCCGGTACGCCGAGCCCTGGGAGGTGGCCAATGTCATCGTCTTCCTGGCCTCGGACTACTCCTCGTACATGACCGGAGAGATCGTCTCCGTCAGCAGCCAGCACGCCTAGGACGACAATGGACCCGTGCCGACCAAGAAGAAGCCCCAGGTGACCGCCACCGGAAAGCCCGCGGCCGCCGCCGCTCAGGCGCGCCGCCGCGAACTCCTCGACACCGCCGCCGAGGTCTTCGCCGAGCAGGGCTACAACGCCACCACCGTACGCAAGATCGCCGACCACGCGGGCATGCTCGCGGGCAGTCTCTACTACCACTTCGACTCCAAGGAGTCGATGCTGGAAGAGATCCTCAGCTCGTTCCTCGACGAGTTGTGGAGCGGCTACGACGCCGTCCTGGAGGCCGGGCTGGGCCCGCGCGAGACGCTGGAGGCGCTGGTCACCGAGTCGTTCCGGGAGATCGACCGGCACCGTGCCGCCGTCGCGATCTACCAGAAGGAGAACAGACAGCTGGTGGCGCAGGAGCGGTTCGCGTTCCTCGCCGAGTCGCAGCGCAGGTTCGAGAAGGCGTGGCTGTCCACGCTGGAGCGCGGGGTCGCGGCCGGGGTGTTCCGGTCCGAACTCGACGTCCGGCTCACCTACCGGTTCGTGCGGGACACGGTGTGGGTCGCCGCGTCCTGGTACCGGCCCGGCGGACAGCACAGCCCGGAGGAGATCGCCCGGCAGTACCTGTCGATGGTGCTGGACGGGATCGCCGTACGTGAATAGCCGTCGGAAGCCGTTGAAGTGCCCTTACCCGTGAGGGAGTTGCCATGGCCGAGGCCTACATCGTCGAAGCGGTCCGTACGCCCGTGGGGCGGCGCGGAGGAGGGCTCAGCGGGGTCCATCCGGCCGACCTGGGCGCGCATGTGCTCAAGGAACTCGTCTCGCGCGCGGGCATGGACCCGGCCGCCGTCGAGGACGTCGTCTTCGGCTGCCTGGACGCCGTCGGGCCACAGGCCGGGGACATCGCGCGGACCTGCTGGCTGGCGGCGGGGCTGCCCGAGGAGGTGCCGGGCGTGACCGTGGACCGGCAGTGCGGGTCCTCGCAGCAGGCCGTGCACTTCGCGGCGCAGGGCGTGCTGTCCGGCACCCAGGACCTCGTGGTCGCCGGTGGCGTGCAGAACATGTCGATGATCCCCATCGCCTTCGCCACCCGGCAGGCCGCCGAGCCGCTCGGCCTCACGGCGGGCCCCTTCGCGGGCAGCAAGGGCTGGCGGGCGCGGTACGGGGAGAAGCCGGTCAACCAGTTCGCCGGCGCCGAGATGATCGCCGCGAAGTGGGGGATCAGCCGGCAGGACCAGGAGGAGTTCGCGCTCCGCTCCCACCGGCGGGCGCTGCGGGCGATCGACGAGGGGCGCTTCGAACGGGAGGTGGTGGCCTACGGCCAGATCAGCGTCGACGAGGGGCCGCGCCGCGACACCTCCCTGGAGAAGATGGCCGGGCTGAAACCGGTCATCGACGGCGGCACGATCACGGCCGCCTGTTCCTCGCAGGTCTCCGACGGCGCGGCGGCGATGCTGCTCGCCTCGGAGCGGGCGGTGCGCGAACACGGGCTCACGCCCCGGGCCCGGGTGCACCATCTCTCGGTGCGCGGGGAGGACCCCATCCGTATGCTCACCGCGCCCATACCCGCCACCGCCCACGCCCTGAAGAAGACCGGCCTGTCCATCGACGACATCGACCTCGTCGAGATCAACGAGGCCTTCGCGCCGGTCGTCCTGGCCTGGCTGAAGGAGACCGGCGCGGATCCTGACAAGGTCAATGTCAACGGCGGGGCGATCGCTCTGGGGCATCCGCTGGGGGCGACGGGGGTCAAGCTGATGACGACCCTGTTGCACGAACTGGAGCGCACGGGCGGTCGGTTCGGGCTCCAGACGATGTGCGAGGGCGGAGGACAGGCCAACGTGACGATCATCGAGAGGTTGTGACGGGGGGCTGCCAGAAGCCCGTCAGTCGCTCCCGTGCCTTCTCCGCGTCCTTCATGATCCGCTCCACCAGCTCCGCGCACGACGGCAGGTCGTCGATCAACCCGGCGACCTGCCCGGACGCCATCACTCCCAGATCAGTACGGCCGTCCACCATCGCCGACCTGAGCAGCATCGGGGTGTTGGCGGAGAGCAGGACCTGGCTCCAGGTGAGGTCCTTGCCGTGCCTGAGCGCGCGACCGTCCTGGACCATGCGGAGCCAACTCGTGCCGGACAGCTTCCGGAAGCCCGCCGCCCTGCGGACCGCTTGGAAGAGAGTCCGCGCACGGCCGGACCGCTCCAGGGTGTCGACCAGTTCCGTACGGAGCATCCGGTGCGGCAGCCCGTCGACCGCTCGCGTCACCGTCACGTCCTTGACCGTCGCCGCCAGATACCGCGCCTTCACCGCGTCCGGCACCGTCGAGTCCGAGGTGAGCAGGAAGCGCGTGCCCAGGGCGATGCCCGCCGCCCCGTAGGCCAGCGCCGCGATCAGTCCCCGTCCGTCGAAGAAGCCGCCCGCCGCCACCACCGGGATGTCCACGGCGTCCACGACCTGCGGCAGCAGTACCGTCGTCGCCACCTCCCCGGTGTGGCCGCCGCCCTCTCCGCCCTGCACGATCACCGCGTCCGCGCCCCAGGCGGCGACCTTCTCGGCGTGCCGGCGGGCGCCGATCGAGGGGATGACGATCACGCCCGCCTCCTTGAGCTCGGTGATCAGCTCAGGAGAGGGCGCGAGGGCGAAGGACGCGACGCGTACGCCCTCGTCGATCATGACGCGGACCCGGTCGCCGGCGTCCGAGGCGTCCGCGCGCAGATTCACGCCGAACGGGGCCTCGGTACGGGACTTGACCTCCCGTATCGCCTCACGCAGCCGGTCGACGGTCATCGTCGCGGAGGCCAGGATGCCCAGCGCGCCCGCGTTCGCCGTCGCCGAGACCAGCCGCGGGCCCGCCACCCAGCCCATCCCGGTCTGCACGATCGGGTGGCGGACCCCGACCAGCCGGGTCAGCGGTGTCTCCATCACGCACCGACCTCCCGGGCGCGGGTGTTGGCCGGGTCGATGACCTCGCGGATGAGGCGCAGCTCGTCGGCGGTGGGTTCGCGGGTCGGCGGCACGTCGTCCGGGACGACCAGATCGAACCCGGTCGCCTCCCTGACCTCCTCCAACGTGACTCCCGGATGGAGTGAGGCCAGACGCATCGCGTGGTCGGGTGTGGCGAAGTCGAAGACGCCGAGGTCGGAGACGACGCGCGGGATGCGGTGGAAGCGCGCTCCGGCCGCGCGGTCGTATCCCACGCCGCACACCATGTCGACCTTCTCCACGAACACCCGTCGGGAGTGTCTCGGGACCCAGTAACTGGTCGGGTTGTTGAGGGTGTTGACGGGCGCGCCCCGCACCCCCAGCAGCTGCCGTTTCGGCCGCTCCCATGCGCCGATGCACGAGATGTTCTGGTTGCCGTACCGGTCGATCTGGCTCGCGCCCATCATCACGTGCCGCCGGCCACCGGTGACCAGGGCCAGGTGCTGCCGGTACGGCAGCCAGCCCTCGGTCGTGCCGTCCGGGCGGACGACCATCGCCTCGCCGTCGGTCAGCAGCAGGTCCGGCGCGAAGGTGAGCCGTGCCAGCCGGGCCCCCACGGACGGGATCAGGCCCATCGGGCTCGCCAGGATCTCCCCGGCACCGCGCCAGGCCTCGGCGCAGGCGATCACGCAGTACTCGGCGCGGGTGGGCGGGAGAAGGGGCGTGCGGGTGACCTCCGTCATGACCCCTCCCCGACCGCCGACTGGTACGCCTGCTCGTCCCCGCCGAGGAACCGCGCCGCGAACTCCGGCCAGGGCGTGGTCGCATACGTCGTCTGGAAGGCCTCGTCCCGGCCGTAGTCGGGGGCGCAGGACGTGAAGTGCGCGCCGTTCGGCACCTCGACGACCCCCGTCACCGTGTGCCGCTTGAGCAGGAGCGTCTGCGGGGCCGCGTCCTTCGTCAACTCGGCCGTGTCGACGACCCGTTCGCACGAGACGTAGGCCGCGTCGGCCGCCTCGCAGAAGAGGTCGTCGAAGTACGGGTCGGGGCCCAGGTACTGCCCGTTGCCCAGCCGGTCGGCGCGGTTGACGTGGACCAGGGCGGCGTCCAGACGCAGGGCGGGCACGGCCACGAAGGTCTCCTCGTCGTCGTAAGGCGAAATCACCGTCCGCAGACCGGGATTGACCCGCATCACGTCCGAGCCGGTCCCGGCCCGCACCGGCAGGAACGGCAGCCGGTTCGCGGCGGCGTGCAGTCCCCACATGAACATCGCCTCGTCGATCTCCATCAGCTCGAAGGCACCACGTTCGCGGGCGGCGCGGAAGTGCGGTTCGAGGGGGATGGAGTCGAGGGTGGCGAAGGCGGCGACGAGCTTGCGGATCCTTCCGGCCGCGGCCAGCATTCCGACGTCCGGGCCGCCGTACGAGACGACGGTGAGGTCGGTGATGTCGGACCGGAGCAGGGCCCTGACCAGGGCCATCGGTTTGCGGCGCGAGCCCCAGCCGCCGATGCCGAGGGTCATGCCGCTGTGCAGCCGGGAGACGACCTCGTCGGCGGTCATCGTCTTGTCACTCACTACGCCCCCTCCTGCCCACTGCCGAAGGTGTCACGGACCCGGTCGGCCACCCCGCTGAGGTTGGCCTCGAAGGTGAAGCCCTGTTCGAAGCGGTAGCTGCGGCGCACGTCGACGGGATCGATGCCGTTGATGGCCGCCTTGGCCAGACGCAGCAGTTGCCCGTCCTTCGCGGCGATCTCGCACGCCAACTCCAGTGCGGCGGCGCGCAGTTCCTCGCGCGGCACCACCCGCCACACCGAGCCGTGGGTGTGCAGCTCGGCCGCGGTCGCCGTGCGCGAGGTGTAGTACAGCGCGCGCATCAGGTGCTGCGGGACCAGCCGGGCCAGGTGGGTGGCCGCGCCCAGCGCTCCACGGTCCAGCTCCGGCAGCCCGAAGACGGCGTCCTCGCTCGCCACGATCGCGTCCGCGTTCCCCACCAGCCCGATGCCGCCGCCCAGGCAGAACCCGTGCACGGCCGCCACGACGGGCACCTCGCAGTCGTACACCGCGGCGAAGGCGTCCGCGCAGGCGTGGTTGGCGCCGATCAGCGCACTGTGCCCGTCTCGCTGTATCTCCTTGATGTCCACGCCCGCGTTGAACCCGCGCCCCTCGGCCGCGAGGACGACACACCGGATCGCCGGATCCCGGCCCGCCGCCCGCACGGCGTCCGCCAGGGCGGACCAGCCGCTCACCGGCAGGGCGTTCACCGGTGGGAAATCGACCGTGACGACGGCGATCCCATCCTTTCCGGTCCCCTTTTCCGGGGACGAGGTGGAGACACCCATGGCCGCATCAGCTACCTTTCCACCAAACGTTTGTTAGGTGAAGGGTAGCCGGGGATGGGGCTGGACGGGAAGGTCGTGGTCGTCACGGGCGGTACGCGCGGTGTCGGCGCGGGGACGGCGAGGGCCTTCGCCGAGGCCGGCGCGGACGTCGTGGTCTGTGCGCGCAGACCGCCCGAAGTGCCTTTGCCAGGAGCGGAGTTCAGGCCGCTCGACCTCCGCGATCCGGAAGCCGTACGGGCCTTCTTCGCCGCCCTGCCCCGCCTGGACGTCCTCGTCAACAACGCGGGTGGCACGCCGTACCGGCGGTTGACGGACGCGGAGGCCGAGCGGCACGCGCGCGTGATCGAGCTGAACCTCGTCACCCCGCTGACGGCGTCCCTGGCCGCGTACGAGCACCTGAAGCGGGTGCGGGGGTCGGTGGTGATGATCGGCAGCGTGAGCGGCGGCCGGCCCTCGCCCGGGTCGGCGGCGTACGGGGCGGCGAAGGCCGGACTGGAGAGCCTGGCCCGCTCGATGGCGGTGGAGTGGGCGCCGGAGGTCCGGGTCAACACGCTGGTCGTCGGCATGGTCCGCACCGAGCTGGCCCACCTCCACTACGGGGGCGAGGACGGCCTCGCGAACGTCTCGCGCACCGTCCCGCTCGGCCGCCTCGCCGAACCGGCCGACGTCGGCGCGGCCGCCGTCTTCCTCGCCTCCGACGCGGCCGCCTACATCAGCGGGGCGAGCCTGCTCGTGCACGGCGGGGGTGAGCGGCCCGTGTTCCTGGACGCCGCGACGGTCAACAAGGAGGCATGACATGAGCCGGATGTGTGAGGGACGGGTCGTCGTCGTCACGGGCGCGGGCCGAGGGCTGGGCCGCGCGCACGCGCTCGCGTTCGCCGCCGAGGGGGCCAAGGTCGTCGTCAACGACCTCGGCGTCGGTCTGGACGGCACCCCGGCCGCCGACAGCCCCGCCCGGCAGGTGGTCGACGAGATCCGCGCGGCGGGCGGCGAGGCGGTGGCGCACGACGGGGACGTGGCGACCGGCGCCGGGGCGGCCTCCCTGGTGGCGGCCGCGCTGGAGACGTACGGCCACCTCGACACCCTCGTCAACAACGCCGGATTCCTGCGCGACCGGATGCTGGTCAACCTCGACGAGGACGACTGGGACGCCGTCG
The DNA here is from genome assembly GCF_041261225.1 of Streptomyces sp. V4I8. Lineage (GTDB taxonomy): Bacteria > Actinomycetota > Actinomycetes > Streptomycetales > Streptomycetaceae > Streptomyces. The sequence goes on along the minus strand of NZ_JBGCCN010000001.1, from coordinate 2,858,929 downwards.
TGCGGGTCCACCTCACGGGCCACTTCCTTCCCCTGAAGCACGCGGCCGCGCACTGGCGGGCACAGGCGAAGGCGGGCCGCACGCCGATCGCCCGGATCGTCAACACGAGCAGCGGCGCGGGCCTGTTGGGCTCGCTCGGCCAGGGCAACTACAGCGCCGCCAAGGCCGGCATCCTCGGCCTGACCCTGGTCGCGGCGGCCGAGCTCGCCCGCTACGGCGTCCAGGTCAACGCGATCGCCCCGGCGGCGCGCACGCGCATGACGGAACGGACCTTCGCGGAGACGATGACCGCCCCGAGCGCGGGTTTCGACACCATGGCTCCGGAGAACGTCTCCCCGCTGGTCGTCTGGCTGGGATCGGCGGTGAGTGAGGGGGTGACGGGGAGGGTCTTCGAGGTGGAGGGGGGCCGGATCACCGTGATGGAGGGGTGGCGGGCGGGGCCGACCGTGGACCAGGGGGCGCGGTGGACGCCGGAGGGGGTGGGGGCGGCGGTGGTGAAGTTGGTGGGGGAGGCGGGGGTGCCGGGGGCGGTGTACGGCGCGTAAGAGTTCCTCGCCCCCGCCGCCCCTACCCGCCCCATCCTTCTGGGGCTCCGCCCCAGACCCCGCTCCTCAAACGCCGGAGGGGCTGGTTGTTCAGCCCGTCCGGCGTTTGAGGAGCGGGGCCCGTTCAGGGCCGAAGCGGGGGTCTGGGGGCGGCGGCCCCCAGGGATGGGACGGGTAGGGGCGGCGGGGGCGAGGAAACCCTATGTGTCGCACTCCCACACCGTCCGGCACAACCCGCACCGCGCCCGAACCCGCCCCCGCACCGGCACCCGAATCCGCTGCTGACACGTCGGACACGGGAAGGACACCCGCAGCGGCCCCCGCCCGTCCGGCGTGAACGCGTACGGCACCCCCGGCAGGACCCCGGCCCCCTGGTGGTCCTGAGCGTGACGCCGGTCGCGGGCGTACCGGCGGCGCCCCACCCACCCCGCAGCCGTCAGCGGAGGCTGCCGCTCGTCGCGCCGGGCCTCGGCCAGACCCTTCGCGTACGCCGTGTACGCCTGCGGACTGGTGAACCACACCGACGGGTCCTCGGCGAAGACCAGCGCCCGCTTGGCGAGCACGTACCCGAACTCCTCCGGAGTCAGATACCCCAGCTTCTGCGAGGACGCCGCGTCCTCCCGGTACGCGTCGAGGAGCAGCCAGCCCGCGCCGAGGTACGTCGTCGCCGTGTCCGTGAGGATCTCGTTGTCCCGCGTGCCGGGGAAGGACAGGTCCAGGCGGTGCAGATACACGTGCGCGACCTCATGGGCGAGGGCCGCCCCGATGTCCCGGCGATGCGTGCGGAAGCGGTCGTTCAGCTCGACGAAGTACTCCGGCCCGGCGGCGAGTTCGACGTTCGCCGCGTGGGACATCTCGCGGAAGCCGACGATCAGCCGGGCGTCCGGGAGGCGGTAGTGCCGGACGAGTTCGCGGGCCACCCGCTGCGCACCCAGGTACAGATCGTCCGTGTCGCAGAACGCCACGTCGGCCGGCGCCACACTGGTCGCGAACGTCTGGACGGTGTCGTACGACAGCCGCTTGTAGAGCGCGGTGATCGAGGCCCGCACCGTCTCCAGGTGTGGGAAGCCGTGCTGGACCGGTCCGCCGTTCGCCACGCCCGTACCCCCAAGACGCCTGGAACCCGATTCCACTCTACGGGGATGTGAGGGGTTTTTCCCCGGCGAGGTTCCACACCCGGGACGTGAGATCCGTCCTTGTCAACCATGCCACCTGATCTTCATACTGCGGGCCGCTCAACACGCCATGAAAGGACGTATGTTGACCCACAGCTCGCCGAAAAGAAGCGGCATGACCCTGGCCAAGAGAGCGGCGGCGGTGGGTGCCGTCGCGCTCACGATCGCCTCCCTCCAGCCCCTCAGCGCGAACGCCGCGTCCACCCGCGTCGTCGGTGGAACGCCCGCCGCGCAGAACGAGTTCCCGTTCATGGTCCATCTCTCCATGGGCTGCGGCGGGGCGCTCTACAAGAAGGACGTCGTCCTGACCGCGGCCCACTGCATGGAGGGCTCCGGCAACAACACCAGCATCACCGTCACCGCGGGTGTCAACGACCTCGACTCCTCGGCCGCGATCAAGGTCAAGTCGAAGAAGGTCAAGGTGGCCCCCGGCTACGACGGCACCGGCAAGGACTGGGCGCTGATCAAGCTCGCCCGGCCCATCGACAAGCCGACGCTGAAGATCGCCACCACGGACCGCTACAACCGCGGCATGTTCACGATCGCCGGATGGGGCGACACCGTGGAGGGGGGCGGCACGGGCACGACCAAGCTCCGTAAGGCCACCGTTCCCTTCGTCGCCGACCGCGTGTGCAAGCGGCACTACGGGAACCGGCTGGTGTCGAAGGAGGAACTGTGCGCCGGCTGGCAGAGCGGCGGCATCGACACCTGCCAGGGCGACTCCGGCGGCCCCATGTTCCGCAAGGACGACGCCAACAAGTGGATCCAGGTCGGCATAGTCAGCTGGGGCGACGGCTGCGCCCGCAGCGGTGTGCCGGGGGTCTACACGGAGGTCAGCACCTTCGCGAAGGACATAGCCCGCGCGGCGAACGCCCTCTAGGCGGCCGCCGCGTCAGGAGTGCGTCAGACGGCCCGGAGGACCGGGGCACCGGCCTCGCCGGACCCCGACCGGGCCGTCCCCTCCAGCTCCAGGACCCACACCTCGTTGCCGCCCTCCCGCAGGACGGGACCGGGGACGTACAGCGAGCGCTGCGGGCCGGTCGACCAGTAGCGGCCGAGGCCGAAGCCGTTGATCCACACGAAGCCGCGGGTCCAGCCCGGCAGCTCCAGACGGGCGTCACCGGCACCCCGCACCGTGACGGTGCCCCGGTACAGACCCGGGGCGCCGTCCTCGGGCAGCTCCCGTGAGGGCACCCCCCGGACCTTCTCGAAGTCGTCCAGCGCCTCCAGCCGCAGCCCACGCGCGCGTACGTCGTGCAAGTACTGCCGTTCGTGCAGGACGCCCCCGGTGATCCCCTTGCGCTCACCCAGCCGCGGCCCGTAGTTGACCCTCCCCAGGGACTCCACCCACAGCTCCACGCGCGCGTACCCGGCGACGGGCTCCTTGAGGCACGCGTCGTCCTCGGTCAGCACCCCGGCCCGCTCCCCGTCGACGTACACCACCGCGAGGTCCCGCAGCCCGCGCACCGTCAGCGGACACGGCTGCCGCGGACCCGGCACGGTCACCTCGTAGCGCACCAGGCCCCGCTCGACGCCCAGTTCCTCGAACGTGGGCGGGACGGGGCCGGAGGCCTCCGCGCCGCCCAGCGTCTCCAGTACGTCGCCCAGGGGCGCCCAGTCGGTCACGTCCGCCTCGGCCGACGCCCCCAACGGCGCGGGCGCGGAAGGGACTTCGGGCAGCGGGCCGTCGGCGTACCCGGCGAGGATCTCCCGGAAGGCCCAGAACTTCGCCGTGGGGCGCCCGTACTCGTCGATCGGGGCGTCGTAGTCGTACGACGTCACATCGGGCTCCAGCGGCCCGTCGTGCAGCGCGCCGCCGCCCCGGTTGGCGCCCGCCCAGCCGGCGAAGTTCGTGCCGCCGTGCGCCATGTACAGGTTGACCGACGCCCCGCACTCCAGGATCTCCCGCAGGGCCGCCGCCGCGTCCCCGGGATCCCGTACGACATGCTCGCCGCCCCAGTGGTCGAACCAGCCGCACCAGAACTCCATGCACATCAGCGGACCGTCCGGGCGGTGCCGGCGCAGCGTCTCGAACGCCTCACGCGCGTGCGAGCCGAAGTTCACCGTCGCCAGGACCCCCGGGACGGAGCCGCCGGAGAGCATGTGGTCCTCGGGGCCGTCCGAGGTGAACAGCGGGACCGTGACACCGTACTCGCGCAGCAGGTCCGCGAGGCGGCGCAGATACTCGGCGTCCGAGCCGTAGCTGCCGTACTCGTTCTCGACCTGGACCATGATCACCGGTCCGCCGCGGTCGATCTGCCGAGGCACGATCTCGTGCCGCAGCCGCCAGAACCAGCTCGCCACGTACCCCAGATAGCGCTCGTCACGCGTACGCGCGCGTGCGCCCACCTCCGCCGTCAGCCAGGACGGCAACCCGCCGTTCTCCCACTCGGCGCAGATGTACGGACCCGGCCGCACGATCGCCCACAGCCCGGCCGCCCGGGCCGCGTCCAAAAACCGGCCGAGCGCCCGCACATCCCGGCTGTGGCCCGGCGCCGGCTCGTGCAGGTTCCACGGCACGTACGTCTCCACGCAGTTGAGGCCCATCGCCCGCAGCATGGCCAGCCGGTGCCCCCACTGTGCCTCGTGCACCCGGAAGTAGTGCAGCGCCCCGGACAGCAGCCGCACCGGCCGCCCGTCCAGCAGGAAGTCGTCGTCCCCCACCGTGAACTCGCTCATGCGGCCCACCCTCGCCCCTGGCGCAGGTCAGGGTCCATGGACAAAGATCGGCGCTGCTTGGACGGAAACCGCACGCAGTGAGAGGGGCCGCGGATGTACCACACCTGGATGCGGTTCTTCACACCCGGCCCGGCCCATCACCGGCTCGGCCTCGTCTGTCTCGGCGTCGGCCTCCAGTACGGGGCCCTGCCCACCGTCGGGCCCAGGGTCCTGGACCACCATGTCGCCGTCGTGATCAGTACCGGCGCAGGGTGGTACGCCGACCCCCACGGCCGCCGTACGCCCGTCACCGCGCCCGCGCTGCTGTGGCTCACCCCCGGCGTCCCGCACCACTACGCGCCCGACGCGGGCACCGGCTGGGACGAGGGCTTCGTCGACTTCGCCGGGCCCGCCACCGCCTCGTACACCGAACTCGGCTACATCGAGCCGGACCGCCCCGTCGTGCCCCTCTCCGACGCCTCAGGCCCGCGCGCCGTCATCGGGCGCATGGCGCGCGCCGCCCGCCGGGACAACCCGCTCCTGGAGGTCGAGACCGGTGCCGCAGTCCATGAACTCCTCGTCGCCCTGCGCCGCGCGCGTGCCGACCTCGCGCCCGACGGCGACCAGGTCCTCAAGGCCCTCGCCCGCGACGCCTGCCTGCCGCTGACGGTCGCCGACCACGCCGCCCGGCACGGCATGACCCTCGCCGAACTGCGCACCGCCGTACGGCGCGGCGCCGGGTGCAGCCCCAAGGACTATCTGCTCGGCATCCGCCTGGGCCGCGCCAAGGAGCTCCTCGCCGCCACCGAGCTGCCCGTCGCCGCCATCGCCCGCCGGGTCGGCTACGAGGACCCGGCCTACTTCTCCCGCCTGTTCACCCGCCGCGTCGGCATGGCCCCGGTCCGCTTCCGCGCCCAGCAGGGCCGCACCGTCCCCGGCGGCTGGAGCAACCAGGTCCCCGACCCCGACGATCCACCCGTGATCGAACGAACGATCACCTGAAGCGGCCCCGTAGGCTGGGCGCTCATGACCAGCAACACGTCCCCCAGCGGCGTCGACCCCGCCGTCCGCGAGGAGCTCGCCCGGCTGCGCGACAGCATCGACAACATCGACGCGGCCGTCGTCCACATGCTCGCCGAACGCTTCAAATGCACCCAGCAGGTCGGCCATCTCAAGGCCAAGCACCAGCTCCCGCCCGCCGACCCGGCGCGCGAGTCCCGCCAGATCGCCCGGCTGCGCACCCTCGCCGAAAACGCCAAGCTGGACCCCGCGTTCGCGGAGAAGCTCCTCAACTTCATCATCGCCGAAGTGATCAGGCACCACGAGAGCATCGCCGAGGACACGCTCAACGGCACCGAGCCGACGGCGCACCGCCCTTGACGCATGCCGTCCAGCGGCGCGGACGACACAAATGTGAGGACCGGATGGAGACAGACCCTCCCGAGGGAGTGACACGGGGGCCCGGGGCGGGGCATGCTGCGCTGTGCACCGTATGCCAGCTGACACGCACTCCCGTCAGCGCCCCCGGACATACTCTGGATGTCCACGCGGGAGGGACGTCGGGCCATGCCGTCGGATGCCAAGATCCTCATCGTCGACGACCACGAGGACACGCTGTACGCGCTGGAGAGCGCCCTGGCCCCACTGGGTTACCGACTGGCCCGTGCCACCAGCGGCGACGAGGCGCTCAAGCAGGTGCTCCGCGGACAGGTCGGCCTACTGCTCCTGGACGTCCGCATGCCCGGCGTCAGCGGCCTGGACGTGGTGCGCTACATGCGGCGAGTGGAACAGACCCAGCACATACCGGTCCTCCTCCTCACCGGCTTCGGCGCGGACCAGGAACTGACCGCCACCGCCTTCGCGCTCGGCGTCGCCGACCTGGTCATGAAGCCCATCGACCCCTGGGCGCTGCGCACCAAGGTCCGCTACCTGTACGACGCCCATGAACGCCACCGCGCGCTGGAGCAGGAGGTCCGCGCGTTACGGGCCCTGGTCAAGGCCCCCACCGAGGGCGAGGAACCCGGCCCGCGCCCCGCCCTGCCCCACCCCGACGCCCGCGTCCCGCCGCAGCGCGACAGCCCGGCGGCCACCTCGGCCACGGACCGGAACTGACACCGACGAGGACCCGGGCACAGCGCCGACCAGGAACCGGACATAGCGCACGTACTGATCCGCCCCTGTGCCATGTCAGCGCCATCAGGCAGCATGTCCTGCATGTCCGTACTCACGCGCGACGAAGCGCAGACCCGTGCCCAGCTACTCGACGTCCACCGCTACACGATCGAACTCGATCTGACCACCGGGGACGAGACCTTCGACTCGCGTACCGTCATCCAGTTCAGCACGCGCGCCGACGCGGACACGTTCGTCGAGATCAAGCCCGCCGAGTTGCGCTCCGTCACGCTGGACGGACATCCCCTCGACCCCGAGATCCTGGACGGCGACCGGCTGCCCCTGAAGGACCTCACCGCAGGCGCGCACGAACTGCGCGTCGACGCGGCCATGCGCTACTCCCGCACCGGCGAGGGCATGCACCGCTTCACCGACCCCACCGACGGCGAGGCGTACGTCTACACGCAGCTGGCGATGGACGACTGCAAGCAGGTCTTCCCGGCCTTCGACCAGCCCGACCTCAAGGCCGTCTTCGACGTCTCGGTCACCGCTCCCGAAAGCTGGACCGTGCTCGCCAACGGCATCACCGAGCACATCGGTGAGGGCCGCTGGCAGGCCGCGCCCACCCCGCTGATCTCCACCTACCTCGTCGCCGTCGCCGCCGGCCCCTGGCACTCGGTGCGCACCGAGCACCGCGGACTGCCCTTCGGCGTCCACTGTCGCCGCTCCCTGGCCCCCTACCTGGACGCGGACGCCGACGAACTCTTCGAGGTCACCCGGCAGTGCTTCGACCGCTTCCACGAGAAGTTCGACGAGCCGTACCCCTTCGACTCCTACGACCAGGCGTTCGTCCCCGAGTTCAACGCCGGCGCGATGGAGAACCCCGGACTGGTCACCTTCCGCGACGAGTTCGTCTACCGCTCCGCCGTCACGGACACCGAGCGGCAGACCCGTGCCATGGTCATCGCCCACGAGATGGCCCACATGTGGTTCGGCGACCTCGTCACCCTGCGCTGGTGGGACGACATCTGGCTCAACGAGTCGTTCGCCGAGTACATGGGCTACCAGACCTGCGCCGAGGCCACCCGCTTCGCCGACACCTGGACCGACTTCGGCATCGTCCGCAAGGCCTGGGGCTACGACGCAGACCAGCGCCCCTCCACCCACCCCGTCGCCCCCGAGGCCGTGAACGACACCGCCTCGGCCATGCTCAACTTCGACGGCATCTCCTACGCCAAGGGCGCCTCAGCGTTGCGGCAGCTGGTGACGTGGCTCGGCGAGAAGGACTTCCTCGCCGGCATCAACACCCACTTCGCCCGCCACAAGTTCGGCAACGCCACCCTCGCCGACTTCATCGACTCCCTCGCCGCCGCCACCGAACGGGACGTCCACGCCTGGGCCGACGCCTGGCTGCGCACCACCGGCGTCGACACCCTCACCCCGGCCGTCACCCGCGGCGACAACGGCACCTACACGCTCGCCGTCGACCACGCCGGCAGCCGCACCCACCGCATCGCCGTCGGCCTGTACGACCAGGACCTCGGCGACGACGGCGGCCACCTCACCCTGCGCGACCGCCTCGAACTCGACGTCCCGCAGACCGCGCCGCAGCCCATCGGCAAGCGCCCGGCGCTGCTGCTGCTCAACGACGGCGACCTGACCTACGCCAAGGTCCGCTTCGATCCCGAGTCCTTCGAGACCGTCCGTACGAGCCTCGCCGGTCTGCCCGACCCGCTCACCCGCGCGGTCGTCTGGAACGCCCTGCGCGACGCCGTCCGCGACGGCGAACTGGCCGCCACCGCCTACCTGGAGGCCGCCCGCGCCCACCTCCCGCGCGAGACCGACCTCGCCATCGTCCAGGGTGTCCTCGCCTTCGCGGCCGCCCAGGTCACCGACCGCTACGTCGCCCCCGAGGAGCGGCCCGCCGCCCTGGCCACGCTCTCCGCCCTGTGCCGCGACCTCATCCGCCGCACCGAGGACGGCGACAACCCCGGCCTGCGCCTGATCGCCGTACGCCGCTTCATCGACGTCGCCGCCCATCCCGACACCATCGCCGCCTGGCTCGCCGACGGCACCGTGCCCGGCGGACCCGAACTCGACCCCGACCTGCGCTGGCGCGTCCTGGGTCGGCTGGCCGTCCTCGGCGCCGTCGACGAGGCCGGCATCGCCGCCGAGCTGGAGCGCGACCCGAGCGCCACCGGCCAGGAGGGCGCGGCGCGCTGCCGGGCCGCCCTGCCGGACGAGGAGGCCAAGGCGAAGGCCTGGGACGCCATGTTCGGCGGCGACGGCCGCGCCGACCTGTCCAACTACCTCTTCATCGCCACGGCCCACGGCTTCTGGCAGCCCGAACAGGCCGACCTGCTACGGCAGTACGTGCCGCGCTACTACAAGGACGCGGTCGCCGTCGGAGCCCGCCGCGGTCCCGCCATCGCCGACGCCGCCGGCCGCTACGCCTTCCCGGTGTACGACGTCGACGCCGACGCCCTGCGGCTGGGCGAGGAGTGCCTGCGCGACGGCGAGCCGGTGCCGGCGTTGCGCCGCAGGCTCGCCGACCAACTCGACGACTTGGCACGGGCGTTGCGGGTGAGGAAGGGATAGCCGGACAGCCCTTCCGACGCGGCTGCCCGCGCGCCCGCGCGGGCGGCCGCCGGACTGAGGAGTTCGAGCTACCGAGCAGCCCACTACGCCGCCCCCAGGCCCCTCTACTACTCCGCCCCAGGCCCCCTACTACTCCGCCCCCAGGCCCCGTCCCTCTACTCCGCCCCCCGCAGCGCGCATCCTCCGACACGCGTTCCCCGTACGGAAATACCCCCTTTCGGGTTCCGATCATTGCGCTTTTCGGGCGCGAACGCGCATCGGCGTACAAGCTGGAAGTCCTTCTTGCCCAGCGCCCGGGAGGACACGATGAGCACGCCGCCGTCGCTCGCTTCAGGCCCGGAAGGCCCCCACGCCCTGCGGCCGTTGCTCGCCACCGTGCTCGACGCGCTGAGCGCGGGCGCCCGGGCACGCGGGGGCGCACTTCCCCGGGGCGGCCCGGAAGCGGTGGCCGCGCGCATGCGGGACGCGGTCGGCGACGTACTGCCGGAAGAGGGCGACCCCGGCGCCCTCCACACCGTCGTCCGCGCCCTCGCGGAGACCGCCGCCGACCCGGCCGAGCCCCTCTGCACCGCCCACCTCCACTGCCCACCCCTCGCAGTCGCCACGGCCGCGGACCTCGCCGCCTCCACCCTCAACCCCTCGCTGGACTCCTGGGACCAAGCGCCGGGCGCCTCGGAGCTGGAGGCGCTGGTCACGGGGGCGCTGGCGCGGGAGGTCTTCGGGGGCGGGGGAGCGGAGGGCGCCTCGCCCCCACGCCGCACGACCCCTGCGACCCGCACCGCCCCGTTCCTCAGCACCACCCCCACCGCCCGCACCACCCCCTTCCCCAGCACCACCCCCACCCCCACCGCCCTGATCACCACCGGCGGCTCCGAAGCCAACCAACTCGCCCTCCTCCTCGCCCGCGAGGCGCACGGCGCCGGCGTCAGGCTCGTCCACGGTGCCAACGCGCATCACTCACTGCCCCGTGCCGCCTGGTTGCTCGGGCTGGCCGAGCCCGTCGTCGTGCCCGCCCCGGCCGGTGTCCTCGACCCCGCCGCGCTCGACGAGGCCCTCACGGCGCTGCCCGGCCCGCATCTCGTCGCCGCCACCGCAGGGACCACCGACGCCGGGCTCATCGACCCGCTCCCGGAGATCGCCGAGTTGTGCGCGGCCCACGGCGCCCGGCTGCACGTCGACGCCGCATACGGCGGGGGCCTGCTGTTCAGCGACCGGTACCGGGAGCGGCTCAGCGGTCTCGACGCCGCCGACACCGTCACCCTCGATCTGCACAAGCTGGGCTGGCAGCCCGTCGCCGCGGGGCTTCTCGCTGTGCGGGACCCGCGTGACCTCGCGGTGCTCCACCACCGCGCCGACTACCTCAACGCCGACGACGACACCGAGGCGGGCCTGCCCGACCTGCTCGGCCGATCGCTGCGCACCAGCCGCAGGCCCGACGTCCTCAAGATCGCCGTCACCCTCAAGGCCCTCGGCCGCAGCGGACTCGGCCGGCTCGTCGAGCATGTCTGCGACCGGGCCGGTGAGTTCGCCGCCCTCGTCCACGGTCACCCCGCGTTCGAGCTCTACGACCCGCCCACCATCAGCACGGTCCTGTTCCGGCCCGCACACGCCTCCGACGACGCCGTCGCCGCCGTACGCCGAAGGCTCCTCACCGACGGCCGCGCCGTCCTCGGCCGGGCCCGCATAGACGGGCGCCTGTGGCTCAAGACCACCCTCCTCAACCCCCACACGCGCCCGGACGACCTGGCCGCCCTCCTGAAACTGGTGGAAGGAAACACCCCCGGATGAGCCCCCAGACCAACCCCCGCACCACCGCTCACATCACCCCCCGTCTCGCCACCCCCCAGCAGACCGGCTCCCGCCCCGGCTCCCGCACGAGCCTCCAGGAAGGCCCTGACACCGCCCCGCGAGCGGACCTGCAACCGAGCCCTCGGTCAGAACCGGACCCCGGCCCCCGCCCGACCCCCGGGACCGCCGCGCACCCGAAAACCCCGCACCCCAACCCCCGGCAGACCACCCCCGCGCACGCCCCCCGCGCACAACCCGACCCCCCACACCACGACCCCGACACCCCCCGCGACCTCGTCGGCATCGGCATCGGCCCCTTCAACCTCTCCCTCGCCGCCCTGGCCCACCCCCTCGCCGGACTCGACGCCGTCTTCTACGAGCAGCGGCCCGCCTTCGCCTGGCATCCGGGGCTTCTCATCGACGGCGCCCGCATCCAGGTCCCCTTCCTCGCCGACCTGGTGACGCTCGCCGACCCCGCCAGCCCGTGGTCGTTCCTCAGCTACCTCAGGACCCGCGACCGGCTCTTCCCGTTCTACTTCGCCGAGCGCTTCCACATCCAGCGCGCCGAGTACGACGCCTACTGCCGCTGGGTCTGCGAGAATCTCCCCGGGCTGTCCTTCGGCCACCAGGTCGACGCGGTCCGCTTCAACCCCGAGCGTGACGTCTTCGAGGTCGACTACACCCAGCTCGACCCCGGCGGGGACGCCGAGGCGCTCGGCCGTACGTACGCGAAGAACATCGTCCTCGGCATCGGCACCGAGCCGGACGTACCCGACCCGCTCAGGCCTCTCGTCGACGCTCCCACCGTGCCCGTCATCCACGCCGCCGACTACCTCGACCACCGCGAGACGCTCCTCGCCGCCGAGCACATCACCGTGATCGGCTCCGGTCAGTCCGGCGCCGAGATCTTCCTCGACCTGCTCCGCCGCCGCCCCACCGGGCGCGAGCGGCTGCACTGGCTCGGCCGTACCGAGGCGTTCGCGCCCATGGAGTACTCAAAGCTCGGCCTGGAACACTTCACCCCCGACTACACCCGCTACTTCCAGGCCCTCGCCGAACCGGTCCGCGACCGGCTCGTCACCTCGCAGTGGCAGCTCCACAAGGGCATCGACGCCGAGACCCTGGCCGCCATCCACGACGAGCTCTACCGCCGCACCCTGGACGGCGGCTGGCCCGACACCGTCCTCACCCCCGGCGTCCAGGTCCGCACGGCAGGCCGGATCGCCACGACCAAGGTCGAGCTGCACCTGGAGCACATCCACCAGAACACCCGCTCGCGTCTGACCACCGACGCGGTCGTCCTCGCCACCGGCTACCGCGAGCGCCCCCTGGGCCGCATCCTCGCCGGCCTCGACCCCTACCTGCGCCGCGACAGCAAGGAGCGCCCGCGCATCGACGACCAGTACCGCCTGGTCATGGACCCGTCCGTCACGGGCTCCGGCTGCAACGTCTACGTCCAGAACGCCGAACGCCACACCCACGGCATCGGCACCCCCGACCTCGGTCTCGCGGCCTGGCGCAGCGCCGCCATCCTCAACTCCGTCACCGGCGAGGAGACCTACCCCCTCCCCACCCGTACGGCGTTCACCACTTTCGGCCTCCAACAGCAGGAGCCCCGGATCCCGCGGGCACGTCAGCCGAAGACGCTGACACCGCTCCTGGACGGGATCTGAGGCTCCTGACAGGGGACGCCGCCGGGCCTAGAACACCGGCGTGCCGTTCCGCGTGAGCTTCCAGTCCACCGACGCGAAGTCCTTCGGGTCCAGCACGCCCTTCGCGGTCACCCACTCCGCGATCCGGGTGCGGATCTCCGTCGACTCCGACCACAGCTCCTGGGCCGACGCCACATGCGGGAACGCGCCGCCGCCGTTGGCCCGGTAGTTGTTCACCGCGAACACGAACTGCTGCGCGTCGTCGAGGGCGGCACCGTTGTAGGCGAGGTTCTTGATCCGCGAACCGGCCGCCTGCGCGATGTCGATCTCGTACGACAGCCCCGACACGTAGTCGTAGTTGTAGTCGGGGCGGTTCTCCGCGTTCGTCAGCCTCTCCACGTCGACGGCCGCGTCGGCGGCGGTCTGCACGAAGTACTGCGCCGAGTACTCCAGGTACGCCTTGATCTGCGCGCCCGTCATCAGCTTGGCGACCAGCGTGTTGTCGTAGACGTACAGGCTCGACAGATCCCGGATGGTCACGTTGCCGGCCGGGATCTCCGAGGTGCGGGAGAAGGGGGAGGCCTGGGAGATGACGGGCAGCGCGGCGTGCTCCGTGCCCGCCAGCGCCGCCTTGACGACGTCCTCCTGGACCTTGGTGATCAGGTCGATGATCGGGGCGTCCTTGTAGCGCGCCTCGACCGTCGTCAGCTTCTCGGTGGCCGTGCCGACCACCTGGTTGACGTACTCCACGACGATGTCGTGGTCGTCCTTCAGCAGCTTGGTGATCTTCGGGTCGTCTGCGACCGTCTTGGAGTCGCGCACCGACGCCTTGACCGCCTCGACCGTCCAGCGGCCCTTCTCGAAGACCAGCTCGAAGTCGAACAGGGTCAGGCGCTGCGCATAGCAGAGCGGCTCCGACAGCACGACCTTCTTGCCCGTCTTCTCGTTCGTGACGAGCAGCTCCGCGATCTCCGTGTGCGCGTGCCCCACGAGGATCGCGTCGATCCCCGGCACCTGCTGGGCGACCAGCGCCGCCGAGTTCTCGATGTACGGCAGCTGGTCACCGTACGACGACGTCCCCGACGAACCGGAGTGCGCCGACACGACCACCACGTCCGCACCCATCGAGCGCAGCTTCGGCACCCACTTCGCGGCCTGCTCCTCCAGACCCGGGAACACCATCTTGCCCTCGACGTACGCCTTGTCCCAGATCGCGATGCCGGGGTTGGTCAGACCGAGGACCGCGACCCTCACCGGCGGGGCGCCCGGCACGCAGAACTTCTTGATGAAGTACGGCGGGAAGGCGGGCTTCAGCGTCTTCGCGTCCAGCGCGTTCGCCCCCAGCAGCGGGAAGTCGCACTGCTCCTCGAACTTGCGCAGCGTCTCGATGCCGTAGTTGAACTCGTGGTTGCCGAGGGCCACCGCGTCGTACCCGATCGCGTTCATCGCCGCCGCCATCGGGTGGACCGGACCACCCTTGGCGGTGATCGGGTCGACCTTCGCGTAGTAGTACGTCAGCGGGGTGCCCTGGATCGTGTCACCCGCGTCGATGAGCAGCGTGTTACGCCGGCCCTTCTCCGCGCGGACCTGGTTCACCAGCGTCGAGACGCGCGACAGGCCCTTGGCATTGCCCTTGGCGTCGGAGTACTCCGCGTCCTTGAAGTAGTCCCAGTTGAAGATGTTGCCGTGCAGGTCGGTCGTGCCCATCACGGTCAGCGCGTACCGCTTCTTCGGCCGGGAGCCCTTGGCCGTCTCCGCGGCCTGTGCCGCCGGGGCGGTCACCGCACCGGCCATCGCCACCCCCGCTCCGGTCACGGCGGACTTGGTCAGGAACTTCCGGCGGTTCAACGGCATGAGTGTTTCTCCCGGGCGAATTGGTCAACAACGCGCGTAGATTCTGACCTGGTCATGCCGAGCAGCAACAGACCCCGCAGGTTTCGATCTGATGACCCACGGGGGCCGTAACCCAGCAAGCGATGACAGAGTGGGACGTATGACCGCCCCTTCAGAGGAACTTCATCCCGCCGTCCCCTACGGCACCCCCGACGCCCCGCGCATCGCCGTCCGCGGTGAGGCCCGCCTCGAAGTCGACCCCGAGATCGCCCGCATCGGCATCACCGTGGCTGCCCGCGGCAAGGACCGCCGCGCCGCCCTGGACGACCTCACCCGCCGCAACACCGGCGTCCTCGACCTCATCAAGACCTACGGCGACGCGGTCGAACGACTGGAGACCGGCGCCTTCTCCATCAGCCCCGAACTGAAGGAGAAGGGCCGCGGTGAACGCATCCACGCCTACCACGGCCGCGTCCACATCACCGCCGTCCTCACCGACTTCACCGCCCTCGGTGAACTCACCACCCGTCTGGCCGACTTGGACCTCACCCGGGTGGACGGCCCCTGGTGGGCCCTGCGCCCCGACTCACCCGCCCACCGGGAGGCACGGCAGCAGGCGGTACGGGAGGCCGTGCAGCGCGCGCGGGAGTACGCGGAGGCGCTGGGGACCTCCCTGGCCGCACTGGTGGAACTCGCCGACATCGGCGCGGAGAACGCCCCGCCGCCCTACCCGCAGGCCCCCGGCAGCCGTATGCGCTCCATGGCCTACGACGCCACGGAGGAATCCGCCGCGGCACCCCTCGACCTCGAACCCCAGCGGCAGCGCGTCCACGCCCAGGTCAACGCCCGCTTTACGATGGCGCCGCCGCGCCTGTGAATGCCGGGATTTCGCATCCGTCCTCGTTCGCGAGCGAACGAGGACGGATGCGGACGGTATACGGACGCAATACGGCGGGGCACTTCGAACGCTCATGGGAGCGCCCCGCCGCACAATTCAACACTTGTCAATAGCCCTTCACGCAAAGGTTGTTGAGTCCTCATGCGCGACCAAACCACTACCCGCCGGTAAGTCATAGAGTCGAAACATGCGCCGAGCGAAAATCGTCTGCACCCTGGGCCCCGCCACCGACTCGTACGACCAGATAAAGGCACTGGTCGACGCCGGAATGGACGTCGCCCGATTCAACCTCAGCCACGGCGGTTACGCCGACCACGAGGAGCGCTACGAGCGCGTGCGGAAGGCCTCCGACGAGACCGGCCGCAGCGTCGGCGTCCTCGCCGACCTTCAAGGACCGAAGATCCGCCTCGGCCGCTTCACCGAAGGACCCGTACTCCTTGAACGCGGAGACACCTTCACCATCACCGTCGAAGAGGGCGCGGAGGGCGACCGCCAGCAGTGCGGCACCACCTACTCCGGCCTCGCCGGCGACGTCACCCCCGGCGAACGCATCCTCGTCGACGACGGCAAGGTCTGCCTGGAGGTCACCTCCGTCGACGGTCCGCGCGTCCACACGACAGTGGTCGAGGGCGGCATGGTCTCCGACAACAAGGGCCTGAACCTCCCCGGCGTCGCGGTATCGGTGCCCGCCCTCTCGGAGAAGGACGAGGCCGACCTGCGCTGGGCCCTGCGCACCGGCTTCGACGTCATCGCCCTGTCCTTCGTCCGCTCCGGCCGGGACATCGAGGACGTGCACAGGATCATGGACGAGGAGGGCCGTAGGCTTCCCGTCATCGCCAAGGTGGAGAAGCCCCAGGCGGTCGACGCGATCGACGACATCGTGGCCGCCTTCGACGGCATCATGGTCGCCCGCGGCGACCTGGGCGTCGAGATGCCGCTGGAGCAGGTCCCGATCGTCCAGAAGCGCGCCATCAAGCTGGCCAAGCGCAACGCCAAGCCGGTCATCGTCGCCACCCAGATGCTCGACTCGATGATCGACAACTCCCGCCCGACGAGGGCGGAGGCGAGCGATGTCGCGAACGCGGTGATCGACGGCACGGACGCGGTGATGCTGTCCGGCGAGACCAGCGTCGGCAAGTACCCCGTCGAGACGGTCCGGACGATGGCGAAGATCGTCGAGGCGGCCGAGGAGGACATCCTCGCGAAGGGCTTGCCGCCACTGACCGAGCGGAACAAGCCCCGCACCCAGGCCGGCGCCGTGGCCCGCGCCGCGGCCGAGATCGGCGACTTCCTCGGCGCCCGCTTCCTGGTCGCCTTCACCCAGTCGGGCGACACCGTCCGCCGCCTCTCCCGCTACCGCTCACCGATCCCACTGCTGGCGTTCACACCGGAGCCTGCGACACGCTCGCAGCTGAGTCTGACGTGGGGTGTGGAGACGTTCCTCGGCCCGCACGTGGACTCGACGGACGCGATGGTCGAGCAGGTCGATGAGCTGCTGTTGAAGTACGGCCGTTGCAAGAAGGGCGACACAGTGGTCATCACGGCGGGCTCGCCTCCCGGGGTGTCGGGTTCGACGAACCTGGTGCGGGTGCATCACATCGGGGAGGACGACAGTCCCAGGTAGTTGGCGGAGGGCCCCTCTTAGGAGGGGCCCTTTCGCTCGGGTCAGTGCTTGGGGCCCACGTGTTCGTCCATGAGGGCTACGGAGGCTCTGCGGGCGACGGAGATGTTGCGGGCGTTCGCCTGTCGCCATTCGACGCCCACGTGGTCCAGTGCCTTGGTGAAGAGGCGGATGATGTCGCTCGACAGGTTGGTGAAGAAGTACCGGGGATATTCGTAGCGCTTGCGCTCACCGGCGACCAGGCGGGTCGTCCAGTTGGTGATACGGCAGCCGTCGGAGTGGATGAGGCCGCGGATGAACTCCCACGGGTGGGCGTCGACGATCTCCTGTTGCCAGGGTGCGAGGGTGATTGAGCGTTCGTGCTTCTTGCCGGGGCCGTGTTGGGGGAAGAGGCAGGGCCAGTGCGAGCTGTATCCGACCACGGAGACGTATCCCTGCGCTTGGACTCGGTACGCACTTTTTCCGGGGTTCACGGAGCGCATGGCGGCTTCGCATGCGTCGATCAGACCGGGCCATGCGTCAGCACACGCGATGCGGAGGAAGTGCCCTGTGCGTCGATCGGCGCAGGCACTGATACAGCCGTCGCCGAGGTAGAGGCCGAGAAGGTAGGAGTAGGCGCCCGCGTCTTCTGGCTGTTCCGGCGTGGGTCGGCATCGGACGCACGGGGCCACCTGCATGCGCGGCAGCGGTTTGATCCGCGTTCGCCAGGCGCGAATCGCGGCCCGGGATATGCCTGTTTCCTTGCTGACGGAGTTCAGGCTGCGCCCCTGCCCCACAAGGGCCAGTGCTCGCTTACGTGTGCTGACGTCGTACATGTGCACACTCTGTGAGAGTGATCGTGGCGACATGCAGCAAAAAGCGGATGTTCACGAGAACGTGGACATCCGCTTTTAGTGGTGACCTTGGAAACCAAGGAAAAGTGCCCCGAGTCGGATTCGAACCGACGCTGTATGGGTTTTGAATCCATTGCCTCTTCCGCTGGGCTACCGGGGCCCCTTCAATACGAAGGTTGGTGGTTACCCGCCGTGCCCCCACCTTACCGCAGCTAGGTAGGCTCTTGTCAGCAGCACCCCTGCCCCTGAACGAGGAGCCCCCGTGACCGCCCCCGAGTCGCCCCAGCCCGTAGACGCGCCCGACGACGACAAGTCGCACGTGCCTCCGCTGACGACCCGTGTCGTCATCGCCGAGGACGAGGCATTGATCCGGCTCGATCTCAAAGAGATGCTCGAAGAAGAGGGGTACACCGTCGTCGGTGAGGCCGGAGACGGTCAGCAGGCCGTCGAGCTGGCCCGCGAGCACCGGCCGGACCTCGTCATCCTCGATGTGAAGATGCCGAAGCTGGACGGTATTTCCGCGGCGGAGAAGATCGCCGAGGAGAGCATCGCGCCGGTGTTGATGCTGACCGCGTTCTCGCAGCGTGACCTCGTCGAGCGGGCTCGGGACGCCGGTGCCATGGCGTACCTGGTCAAGCCGTTCAGCAAGAGCGATGTCGTGCCGGCGATCGAGATGGCCGTCTCCCGCTTCACGGAGCTGAAGGAGCTGGAGAAGGAGGTCGCCGACCTCACCCTGCGTCTGGAGACGCGGAAGCTGGTGGACCGGGCGAAGTCCATCCTGCAGACCGAGTACGGGCTGACCGAGCCGGCCGCGTTCCGTTGGATCCAGAAGACGTCCATGGATCGCCGGATGTCGATGCAGCAGGTCGCCGAGGCCGTGATCCAGGATGCCGACGAGAAGAAGGCCGCCAAGGGCTGACGCCGGGCGCGTGAACGTATGAGTGAGGCCCGCGCCCCCTGTTCGGGGGACGCGGGCCTCGCTGTATGGGCGATCACCTCGTGGTGATCAGTCCTCGCCCAGGTACGCCTTCCGTACGGACTCGTCGTGCAGGAGGTCCTGTCCGGTTCCGGAGAGGACGATCTTGCCGACTTCCATGACATGGCCGTGGTCGGCCAGGGAGAGCGCGGCCTGGGCGTTCTGCTCGATGAGCAGGATGGTGGTGCCCTGGGACTTGAGCTCCTGGATGGTCGCCATGATCTTCTGCATCATGATCGGGGAGAGGCCCATGCTGGGCTCGTCGAGCATGAGCAGCTTCGGGCGGGACATCAGCGCCCGTCCCATGGCGAGCATCTGCTGCTCACCGCCGGAGAGGGTGCCGGCGGCCTGCTTCCTGCGCTCCCCGAGGATGGGGAAGAGGTCGTAGGCGCGCTGGATGTCCTTCTCGATGGCCTCCTTGTCGTTGCGCAGGAACGCGCCGAGGCGGAGGTTGTCCTCGATCGTCATGCGGGGGAAGATGTGCCGCCCCTCGGGGGAGTGGGCGAGCCCCAGCGAGACGACCTTGTGGGCGGGGATCTTCTTCAGCGACTTGCCGTCGAACCTGATGTCGCCGGACACCGGCTGGAGGAGACCGGACAGGGTGCGCAGGGTGGTGGTCTTGCCGGCGCCGTTGGTGCCGATGAGGGTGACGACCTCGCCCGCGTTCACCTTGAACGAGATGCCCTTGACGGCCTCGATCTTGCCGTAAGCGACCCTGAGGTCCTCGACCTCGAGCAGTGCGGTCACTTGTCGTCCCCTTCCGTGGTGCTCTGCGCGTCGGCCTCCGCAGCCTCGACTTCGGCGGCCTCCGCCGCGCCCGGCGCACCCTCGAAGGGTGTGCCCAGGTAGGCGGCGATGACGCGCTCGTCGGCCTGGACGACCTCGGCGGGGCCCTCGACGATCTTCTCGCCCTGGACGAGCACGGCGACCCGGTCGCAGAGGTTCATGATGAACCGGATGTCGTGCTCGATGACGAGGACGGCGATGCCCTGGTCCCGGATGGCGAAGATCAGCTCCTCGGCCGCGCGGGTCTCCTGCGGGTTCATGCCGGCGGTCGGCTCGTCGAGGAGGAGCAGGCCGGGCTCGCTCGCCAGTGCCCGGGCGATTTCCAGCTTGCGCTGTTCGCCGTAGGGCAGGTTGCGGGCCAGGTGGTCGGCCTTGGCGGCCAGGCCGGTGAACTCGAGGAGTTCCATGGCCCGGGCGCGGGACGCCTCCTCGGCCTTCTTGAAGCCGGGCAGGCGCAGGAGGGCCGACCAGAGGCCTTCCTTGGTGCGGGTGTGCCGGCCGACCAGTACGTTCTCCAGAACGGTCATGTTGGCGAAGAGCCGGATGTTCTGGAACGTACGGGCGATGCCGGCCTGGGTGACCAGGTGCGGCTTGGGCGGCAGGACGGTGCCCTTGTAGGCGACCTTGCCCTCGGTCGGCACGTACAGGCCGGTGAGGCAGTTGAAGAAGGTCGTCTTGCCGGCGCCGTTGGGGCCGATGAGGCCGACGATCTCGCCGCTGTTGACGGTGAGGTCCACGTCGCGTACGGCGGTCAGGCCGCCGAAGCGCATGGTGACGCCGCTGGCGTCGAGCACCGTCGTGCTGGTGGGTGCGGTCGTGGTGGTGGTCATGGCCGTCACGCCCCTGCCTTGGCGACGCCGGTCGCGCCGTCGGGCAGCGACTTGTCCTCCGGTACGTCGAGCTGTCCGGTCTCGTGGAATTCGAGCTGCTTCCTGCGGTCGGCGACCAGGCCCTCGGGGCGGAAGCGCATCAGCAGCATCAGCGCGACGCCGAAGAGGAGCAGCTGGTACTCCGCCATGAACTGGAGCTTGGCCGGGATCAGGTAGAGCAGCGCGGCGCCGATCAGCGGACCGCTGATGGTGCCCATGCCGCCGAGGATGACGGCGGCGAGCAGGAAGGCCGAGTTCGGCGGTACGGAGCCGGCGAACTGGTACTGCTCGGGGGTGACGCTGTACGACACGTGTGCCTGGACGGTGCCGGCGAGACCGGCGAGGGAGGCGCCGAGCGCGAAGGCGAGGAGCTTCAGGCGGAAGCCGTTGATGCCCATCGCGGTCGCGGCGGTCTCGTCCTCGCGGATGGCGACCCAGGCGCGGCCGATGCGGGACTCCGCCGAGCGGCGGAAGACCATCACGACGATCGCCGTGAACAGCAGCATCAGCAGGTAGTAGTTGGCCGAGCGGGTCAGCTCGTGGCCGAGGACGTCGTGCGGGACTCCGAGGTTGAACCCGAAGATCTCCAGGTCGGGGATCTGGGGGATGCCGTTGGAGCCGTTGGTGACGTCCGGACCGCTGTTGCCGTTCAGGTTGTTCATGGTGATGCGGAAGATCTCACCGAAGCCGAGCGTCACGATGGCGAGGTAGTCGCCGCGCAGTCGCAGGGTCGGGGCACCGATCACGACGCCGAAGATCAGCGAGGCGGCGGCGCCGGTGAGAACGGCGGCCCAGAAGGGGAATTCCACCCCGATGGTCGACGCGGGGGAGCCGGAGACCAGGGCGGCGGCGTAGGCGCCGACGCCGAGGAAGGCGACGTATCCGAGGTCGAGCAGGCCGGCGAGGCCGACGACGACGTTGAGGCCCAGGGCGACCGTGGCGAAGATCAGGATGTTCGCGCCGATGAGGGCGAACTGGTCGTTGGTCTGGGTGAAGGGGAAGCAGATCGCCGCCACGAACGCCGCTGTGAGGGTGACGTTGCGGTGCTTGGCGGTCAGTGCCGACAGCCTCTTCAGGAGACCGGCGCGGGTGACGGCGGTGAAGCCGAACGCGGCGACGATCAGGAAGCCGATGAACAGCTCGGAGTACTCGGTGCCGATGCCGTACGAGAAGACGTACAGGCCGGTGCCGAAGCCCGCGGCGATGATCAGGATCTCGGCCCAGGAGGGCAGCTCCTTGGCCCGGCCGGGGTCGGGGGCGGTGAGCGAGTGACGGATCCGGCCCCAGAGGTTCGGGGTCGGTTCGCCCGCGCCGTAGGGCTGGTCGACGGGGAGGCCGAGGGCGCCGAGCACGGCGACGAGCGCGCCGATGCCGGAGACCCAGGCGCCGGGCTCCAGGTTGACCAGGCCGCCGAGTTCCTGGCTGATCGCGCCCATGGCGTAGCCGGTGGTGCCGAACACGCCGAGGGCGGCGAGCAGGACGGGGCTGTTCTTGCCGCCGGGGGTGAGCCAGCCGAGGCCGCGGATGCCGTAGCCGGAGAGGGCGAACAGCAGGGTCAGCACGGAGCCGACGAGGGTGAGGACCTGGAGGCCGCCGGGGTAGCCGGTGACCGTCAGGTTGCCCGGGAACTCATCGGTCCAGGTCCAGGCGAGGAAGGTGCCTATGAGGGCGAAGGCGGAGCCGGCGACCGTCAGTCCGCGTGCCGCGGCTTGCGGCAGCGGGATGATCGGGGTGGCCTGCGCGGTGGACACCTTGGTGGTGTCGGTGCTCTTGTCCATGGGGATGTCGGTGGTCATGGGTATCACGCCCGATCCGCGACGCGTTCGCCGAGCAGGCCCTGTGGCCTGAACAGGAGGACGAGGATGAGCAGTGCGAACGCCCATACGTCCTTCCAGGCGCCGCCGCCGAAGAGGTCCATGCCGGGGATCTCACCGATGTAGCCGGTGGCGAGGGACTCGGCCACGCCGAGCACGATGCCGCCGAGCATGGCGCCGTAGATGTTGCCGATGCCGCCGAGTACGGCGGCGGTGAAGGCCTTCAGGCCCATCAGGAAGCCCATGCGGAAGCCGACCTGACCGTTCTTCAGGCCGTAGGCGACCGCGGCGATGGCGGCGAACGCGGCACCGATGGCGAAGGCCATGACGATGATGCGGTCGGTGTTGATGCCCATCAGCTTGGCGGTGTCGGGGTCCTGGGCGGTGGCCTGCATGCCGCGGCCGGAGCGCGTCTTGGTGACGAACAGGCCGAGGGCGACCATGCACAGCGGGGCGGCGATCAGTACGAAGAGGTCTCCGCGCTGGATGTTGGCGCCGAGGATTTCGATGGGTCCGCCGTGGAACTGCGGGAAGGGGTGGTCCTTCTTCGCGTCCGGGTACCACATCCACACGGCCTGCTGGAGGACGATGGACAGACCGATGGCGGTGATGAGGGGGGCCAGCCGTGGTGCTGTGCGCAGGGGCCGGTAGGCGAAGCGTTCCGCCGCCGTGCCGACGGCGACCGATACGAGGACGCCGCCGATGATCATGAGCGGGACGGCGGCGGCGAGGCCGAAGCCTTCGGGAAGTACCAACCAGACGGTGAGAGCCCCGAAGCCCCCGACCATGAATATCTCGCCGTGGGCGAAGTTGATGAGCTGGACGATGCCGTAGACCATCGTGTAGCCGATCGCGATGAGTCCGTACATCGCGCCGAGGATGAGTCCATTGGCCAGCTGTTGCGGCAGTTCGTTCACCGCAGGGCCTCCGTGGAGTGGTTCGGATATGGCGCCGCGCGGGAGCGCTGGTGGGCGCTTCCCGCGCGGCCTGGATCAATGTGTGAGTGGGAAGGTTCTCTGACTCGTCCTTCGTCAGCCGAGCTTGGGTTCGCCGCTGAACTCGGGCACCCAGGCGTTGTCCTTGATCTTGTACGCGGTCATCGTGTGGTTCGTGGTGTCACCGAACTCGTCGAAGGAGACGGTGCCGGTGACGCCGTCGAACTTGACCTTGGCCATGGCGTCCAGGACCGCCTTGCGGCCGTCGGACGGGAGCTTGCCGTCGTTGCCCTCGACCGCCAGCTTGACGGCCTCGATGATGGCCCAGGTGGCGTCGTAGGTGAGGCCGCCGTAGGCCTCGTAGTCGTCCTCGTAGCCCGCGGCCTTGTAGTTCTTGATGAACGTCTGGGCGGAGTCGAGCTTCTCGACGGGCTCGCCCACGGAGGTCGCGAGGTCGCCCTCGGCCTTCTTGTTCAGCTTCGGGAACTCGCCGGAGTAGATGCCGTCGCCGCCCATGAGCGGGATGTTCTGGCCGCTGTCCTTGAGCTGCTGGCTCAGCGGGCCGGCGGCCGGGTACTCGCCGCCGTAGTACAGGGCCTGGGCGCCGGTCTTCTTGATCTTGGCGACCACGGCGTTGAAGTCACGGTCGTCGGGGTTGATGTGGTCGGTGCCGACGATCTGGCCGCCGAACTTGGTGAAGTTCGTCTTGAAGGACGCGGCCAGGCCGGCGCCGTAGGTCTTCTGGTCGTCGATCAGGTAGACCTTCTTGAGCTTCGCCTGGTTGTACAGGTAGTCGGCGGCGAAGGCGCCCTGGATCTCGTCCGTGGTGGCCGTGCGGAAGAACGTCTTGAACTGGCGGACCGAGTCGCCGGTCTTCCAGCCGTCGCCCTGGGTCAGCTCGGTACCGGTGTTGGCCGGGGAGACCTGGGTCAGGCCGGCGTCGTTGAACGGCTTCTGCATCTGCTGCGAGACGCTGGAGTTCAGCGGGCCGACGACGCCGAGGACGTCCTTGTCGCTGATGAACTTCTGGGCGTTCTGCTGGCCCACGGTGGGCTGCGCCTGGTCGTCGAGGGCCTCGATCTTGAACTCGACGCCCTCGACGAACTCTTGCTTGTTGGCCGTCTTGGCGGCGAGGTCGGCGGAGTTCTTGATACCGAGGCCGAGCGCGGACAGGTCGCCGGTCAGCGGGGCGTCGACGCCGATCACCACAGTGGTCTTGTCGCCGTTGCTGCTGTTGCCGCCCTCGTCACGCGACCCACAAGCCGTGAGTGTCAGCGATCCCGCCGCGAGCGCGGCGGTTATGGCGATGATCGAACGTTGACGCACGAATCAGGTCCTTTCCCTGGCACGGCGGCTCCCCGTGGAACGCGCCGAGTCGAGCGCTGGGCCGAAGTGGCTTCGAATCCGGTGGCTCGGTGACTGGCGGTGACTCTAAGCGCGTGAAGGGAACATGGAGGAGGCTCTGACCAAGGCTGTGACGCTCTTGTTATGACACGGGGTAACACAGAGCGGTACTCCGTGGGGGGAAGAGAGGATTTCCGGCCGATTCGCCCTGTCCGCATAGTGAGAACTCGCAGCGTTCGCGCGTAGCTCCTTCACGAGTGTTCACTACTTTTGGTGATTACCCGCGTCGTTGTCGAACGTTACCCGAGGGCCTCTGCGGACTTGCGGGGAGGCTGCTCACGGCGGGAGATCTCTGATCCTGTATTGCGGCTGTATTACGCAGAGTTACAGCCGGGAAAGGTGTTCGGAGTCCCTCGGCCTTTTTCGTGTATAGGGCACGGAAAAGCGGAATCCGGGATTGGGTCACTCAGGCCCATGGCCCTCCGGTCGGCTCGCCGTTTCGGTACCGCTCCTCGCACAGCTCGCTCGCCCGGCGGTCGATCAGCCGGTCGGCCGCCCGCGCGTCCGAGCGCTCGCGCTCCGCCCGGGCGGCGTCCACGACCTCGCGGAGGATCTCGTACTGCCCGTCGGACAGGCCCATCGACTGGTAGTCCCCGTAGGTGTCGCCGGTCAGCGCCCGGCGCGACCAGTACCCGATGATCTGCGTGCACAGCCGCGCCGGCGGGGTCGCCGCCGGGGAGCGTGACGGGGACAGTGATACGGCGCCGGGGGTCCGCGTTCCCCCGGCGTCGCCCCGTGCGTCCGCGTCCCCGCATCCGGCCGCCAACCCGGCGGCCAGGAGCGCGAGTCCGAGCGCTCCCCCCTTCCGGAGGGCTGCTCCCGACGTCATGCCCCGACGTTATGCCGCCCGGCGCCAGGGTTCAACGGCGTGAAGGTGTACGGGCGTTGTTCATAAGGGGCTTGAGGCGTAAGGGAGTTGGCGTGGCGTCGGAGTAAGGAGGGGCGGTGCCGGTGTCAGCCCGCTACCGTCCCGAGGTGCTCCCCGTCGCTCGGGTTCACGTCCCGCAGCAGACACGTCAGCCGCGCGGTGCACACCCGTCGCCCCGCCTCGTCGCTGATCACGATCTCGTACGTCGCCGTCGAGCGGCCCTGGTGCAGGGGTGTGGCCACGCCGGTGACCAGACCGGCGCGGACGCCGCGGTGGTGGGTGCAGTTGAGGTCGACACCGACGGCGATCTTGGAACTGCCGGCGTGCAGCATCGACCCCACCGAACCGAGCGTCTCGGCGAGCACCGCGGAGGCGCCGCCGTGCAGCAGCCCGTAGGGCTGGGTGTTCCCCTCCACCGGCATGGTCCCGACGACCCGCGCGGCGGACGCCTCCACTATCTCGACGCCCATGCGCGTCCCGAGGTGCCCGGCGGAGAACAGGGCCGGAAGGTCGACGCCGAGCGCGGCGTACTCGTCGATGACCTCTTGCGGGAACTTCACGTGCTGCTGCTCGCCCATGGGGCCCGGCTCCGTTCGTCGTGATCAGTCGGTGTCGTGATCAGCGGTCTGACATCGACTGAGCAAACGCTCAGTCGGTCGCCGATTGTTCCAGACGTACGACGACGGACTTGCTGGCCGGGGTGTTGCTGGTGTCCGCGGTGGCGTCCAGCGGGACGAGGACGTTGGTCTCCGGGTAGTAGGCGGCCGCGCAGCCCAGGGCCGTCGGATAGTGCACGACCCGGAAGCCGGGTGCCCGCCGCTCGACGCCGTCCTTCCACTCGCTCACCAGGTCGACGTACGACCCGTCGGCGATGTCGAGCCGCCGCGCGTCCTCCGGGTTGATCATGACGACCCGGCGGCCGTTCCTGATACCCCGGTAGCGGTCGTCGAGGCCGTAGATCGTGGTGTTGTACTGGTCGTGCGAGCGCAGGGTCTGCAGCAGCAGCCGGCCCTCGGGCAGCTTCGGGTACTCGACCGGGGCCGCCGTGAAGTTGGCCTTGCCCGTCGCCGTCGGGAAGCGGCGCTCGTCGCGCGGGGCGTGGGGGAGCGTGAAGCCGCCGGGGCGGGCCACGCGCGCGTTGAAGTCCTCGAAGCCGGGGATCACCCGGGCGATACGGTCCCGGATCGTCGCGTAGTCCTTCTCGAACTCCTCCCAGGGCGTGAGGCTGTTCTCACCCAGCACGCGGCGTGCCAGACGGCAGACGATGGCCGGCTCCGACAGCAGGTGCGCGCTCGCGGGCTCCAGGCGGCCCCGAGAGGCGTGCACCATGCCCATGGAGTCCTCGACGGTCACGAACTGCTCGCCGCTGCCCTGGAGATCGCGCTCGGTGCGGCCGAGGGTCGGCAGGATCAGCGCGCGGGCCCCGGTGACCGCATGGCTGCGGTTGAGCTTCGTCGACACGTGCA
Organism: Streptomyces sp. V4I8; assembly: GCF_041261225.1. Lineage (GTDB taxonomy): Bacteria > Actinomycetota > Actinomycetes > Streptomycetales > Streptomycetaceae > Streptomyces. Next base: position 2,832,098 of record NZ_JBGCCN010000001.1, on the reverse strand, counting down.
CGGTGAGCCGCGCCCGCCGCATCGCCGCCTCGGTGACATCCGTGTCGGGCGTGGCGGCCACGAAGTTGCCGCCCATGGCGAAGAACACCTTCGCCCTGCCGTCGCGCAGCGCGTGGATGGCCCGTACGACGTCGTAGCCGTGCTCACGCGGAGGCGCGAAGCCGAACTCCTTCTCCAGGGCGTCCAGGAACGCCGGGGCGGGCCGCTCGAAGATGCCCATCGTGCGGTCGCCCTGCACGTTCGAGTGACCGCGCACCGGGCAGACGCCCGCGCCCGGGCGGCCGATGTTGCCGCGCAGCAGAAGGAAGTTGACGACCTCGCGGATGGTCGGCACGGAGTGCTTGTGCTGGGTGAGGCCCATGGCCCAGCAGACGATGGTGCGCTGCGAGGCCAGGATCATCTCCATGGCCTTCTCGATGTCCGCGCGCGTGAGGCCGGTCGCCGTCAGGGTCTCGTCCCAGTCGGCGGCGCGGGCGGCCGCGGCGAACTCCTCGTAGCCGTGGGTGTGTTCGCCGATGAACTCCTCGTCGACGGCGCCCGAGCCCGCGCCGGAGGCGCTGTCGTGCTCGGCGAGGATCAGCTTGTTGAGGAGGCGGAAGAGGGCCTGGTCGCCGCCGATGCGGATCTGCAGGAACAGGTCGGTGAGGGCGGCGCCCTTGAGCATGCCCTGCGGGGTCTGCGGGTTCTTGAACCGCTCCAGGCCGGCCTCGGGCAGCGGATTGACGCTGATGATCTTCGCGCCGTTGGCCTTGGCCTTCTCCAGCGCGGAGAGCATGCGGGGGTGGTTCGTCCCCGGGTTCTGGCCGGCGACGATGATCAGGTCGGCCTTGTAGAGGTCCTCCAGCAGGACGCTGCCCTTGCCGATGCCGATGGTCTCGGAGAGCGCCGACCCCGAGGACTCGTGGCACATGTTCGAGCAGTCCGGCAGGTTGTTGGTGCCTAGCTCGCGCGCGAAGAGCTGGTACAGGAACGCGGCCTCGTTGCTGGTGCGGCCGGAGGTGTAGAAGACGGACTCGTCGGGGGAGTCGCAGGCGGCGATCTCCTCGCCGATGATGTCGAAGGCGCGCTCCCAGCTCACCGGCTCGTAGTGCGTGCCCCCTTCGGGGAGGAACACGGGGTGGGTGAGCCGCCCCTGCTGTCCCAGCCAGTACCCGCTCCTGGTCGCGAGGTCGGCGACGGAGTGCGCGGCGAAGAACTCCGGGGTGACCCGGCGCAGGGTGGCCTCCTCGGCCACCGCCTTCGCGCCGTTCTCACAGAACTCCGCCTTGTGCCGGTGGTCCGGCTCCGGCCAGGCGCAGCCCGGGCAGTCGAAGCCGTTCTTCTGGTTGACGCTCAGCAGTGTCAGCATGGTCCGCTTCACGCCCATCTGCTGCTGGGCGATGCGCAAGGTGTGCCCGATGGCCGGCAGTCCCGCCGCGGCGTGCTGCGGCTCCGCGACCTGGGGCGCGTCCTGGACGGGATCACCCTTGGGCGGCTTGGTCGCCATCGCGCACTCTCCTTTGTGTACACGTGTGAGGTACATCTCCGATCCTCGCACGCGGGACCGACAACAGGGGCGGGGGGCCTGGGGAGGGAGTGCGGAGGGGGACCGGCTGTCAGTGGGGCGTGGCAGGATCGGGGGCGTGGCAGAGACAGCAGCGAAGCAGACCGACAACAACCCCGGCGGCGGCCGGCCGCGCCTGATGCTCATGGACGGGCACTCGCTGGCCTACCGTGCGTTCTTCGCGCTGCCCGCGGAGAACTTCACGACCGCGACGGGCCAGCCGACGAACGCGATCTACGGCTTCGCGTCGATGCTGGCCAACACGCTGCGCGACGAGGCGCCCACGCACTTCGCGGTGGCCTTCGACGTGTCCCGCAAGACGTGGCGCTCCGCGGAGTTCACCGAGTACAAGGCGAACCGCTCCAAGACCCCGGACGAGTTCAAGGGCCAGGTCGAGCTGATCGGCGAGCTGCTCGACGCGATGCATGTCTCACGGTTCGCGATCGACGGCTTCGAGGCCGACGACGTGATCGCCACGCTCGCCACCCAGGCCGAGGCCGACGGCTTCGAGGTGCTGATCGTCACCGGCGACCGGGACTCCTTCCAGCTGGTCAGCGAGCACACCACGGTGCTGTACCCGACGAAGGGCGTCTCCGAGCTGACCCGCTTCACGCCGGAGAAGGTCTTCGAGAAGTACGGACTGACGCCCGCCCAGTACCCCGACTTCGCGGCCCTGCGCGGCGACCCGTCCGACAACCTGCCGGGCATCCCGGGCGTCGGCGAGAAGACGGCGGCGAAGTGGATCAACCAGTTCGGCTCGTTCGCCGAGCTGGTCGAGCGCGTCGAGGAGGTCAAGGGCAAGGCCGGCCAGAACCTCCGCGACCACCTGGAGTCCGTCAAGCTCAACCGCCGGCTGACCGAGCTGGAGCGCCAGGTCGAGTTGCCCAAGACCGTCGCCGACGTCGCGCGCGTGCCGTACGACCGCAAGGCCGTCGCGATGATCCTGGACACCCTGGAGATCCGTAACCCCTCGCTGCGCGAGCGACTCTTCGGCGTCGACCCCGGAGCCGAGGAGGCCGAGGCCACCCCGATCGCGACCGAAGGCGTGGAGCTGGACGGCTCGGTGCTCGGCACCGGTGAGCTGGCCCCCTGGCTGGCCGAGCACGCCGGCGAGCTCCTCGGCGTGGCCACCGTCGACACCTGGGCGCTCGGCACCGGCTCGGTCGCCGAGGTCGCGCTGGCGGCGGGCGGCGGTGCGGCCGGCTGGTTCGACCCGTCGCAGCTGGACGAGGCCGACGAGAAGGCCTTCGCGGCCTGGCTGGCCGACGGCGACAGGCCGAAGGTCTTCCACAACGCCAAGGGCGCGATGCGGGTCTTCGCCGAGCACGGCTGGAGCATCGCCGGTGTCCGCATGGACACCGCGCTCGCCGCCTACCTCGTCAAGCCCGGCCGCCGCTCCTTCGACCTGGACGCGTTGTCCCTGGAGTACCTCCACCGCGAGCTGGCCCCCGCCGCCGCGGCCGACGGCCAGCTGGCCTTCGGCGCGGACGACGGCGCCGAGGCCGAGGCGCTGATGATCCAGGCCCGCGCGGTCCTCGACCTGGGCGAGGCCTTCGAGAGCCGCCTGGAAGAGGTCGGCGCGGCGGACCTCCTCCGTGACATGGAACTGCCGACCTCCGCCCTGCTGGCCCGCATGGAGCGGCACGGCATCGCGGCCGACCGGCCCCACCTGGAGGCCATGGAGCAGATGTTCGCGGGCGCCGTGCAGCAGGCGGTGAAGGAGGCGCACGCGGCGGCCGGGCACGAGTTCAACCTGGGCTCGCCCAAGCAGCTCCAGGAGGTCCTCTTCGGCGAACTCGCCCTGCCCAAGACGAAGAAGACGAAGACGGGCTACACCACGGACGCCGACGCCCTGGCCTGGCTCGCCACCCAGACCGACAACGAACTGCCGGTCATCATGCTCCGCCACCGCGAGCAGGCGAAGCTGCGCGTCACCGTCGAGGGCCTGATCAAGACGATCGCGGCCGACGGCCGTATCCACACGACCTTCAACCAGACGGTCGCGGCGACCGGCCGGCTCTCCTCGACCGACCCGAACCTGCAGAACATCCCGGTCCGCACGGACGAGGGCAGGGCGATCCGCCGGGGCTTCGTGGTCGGCGAGGGCTTCGAGTCCCTGATGACCGCGGACTACAGCCAGATCGAACTGCGGGTGATGGCCCACCTGTCCGAGGACGAGGGCCTGATCGAGGCCTTCACCTCGGGCGAGGACCTGCACACCACGGCCGCCTCACAGGTATTCGCCGTGGAGCCCACCGCGGTGGACGCGGAGATGCGCCGCAAGATCAAGGCGATGTCGTACGGCCTCGCCTACGGCCTGTCGGCCTTCGGCCTCTCCCAGCAGCTGAACATCGACGCCGGCGAGGCCCGCGCGCTGATGGACGCCTACTTCGAGCGGTTCGGCGGCGTCCGGGACTATCTGCGCCGCGCGGTCGACGAGGCCAGGGCGACGGGCTACACGGCGACGCTCTTCGGCCGCCGCCGCTACCTCCCCGACCTCAACAGCGACAACCGCCAGCGCCGCGAGGCCGCCGAGCGCATGGCCCTCAACGCCCCCATCCAGGGCACGGCGGCGGACATCGTCAAGATCGCCATGCTCAACGTGGACCGGGCCCTGCGCGAGGAGAACCTCACCTCCCGCATGCTCCTTCAGGTCCACGACGAAATCGTCCTGGAAATCGCCCCGGGCGAGCGCGAAGCCGCGGAGGAACTGGTCCGCCGAGAAATGTCCGACGCCGTCCACCTGAGGGTCCCCCTGGGCGTCTCGGTAGGCGCGGGCCCGGACTGGGAGTCGGCAGCGCACTAGTACCAGTGGAGCTTGGGGGGCGGGACTGCATCGCCCCCCAAGGGGCCCGGGGCTGTGTCGATCTGCGGCTCCGCCGCGTGGCCGCGACCAGCCACAGCCGGCCCGCACCCCCAGAACAACCTCAACCAGGCACACGCTCAGGCCCCACCCCCCACCCCCACTCCCACCCACCCGCATCCCCCCAAACCACCGCAACCAGCCACGACCCCAGGGCCCCGGCCCCACCCCCGGAGGGACCCGTCACTCGGGCGGCCCCCGCAAAGACGCCCCACCCGCCCGGCACCCGTAAGGATGCCGACATGGGTATACGCACGCCCCACCGCCGGACGGCCCCGGCACCGGCGCAAGCGAACGCCGACCAGCCGCCGAGCCCGGCGCAGCCGCCCGTCCCGGCCGTCGCCACCGACGCAAGCACCGCTCGCATCCCGGTCGACCTGCTCAGCACCCTGCGGCAGACGGCGACCACCCTCCGCCGCCGCCTCGCCCACCGGATACAAGGGTGGGCCGAGCTCACCCGCGGCTACCTGGCCCTCGCCCGCACGCTGCTCCCACGGCGCCGACCCGCAGCGGCCGTCACCGAGCCCCCGGACGGCTCGGCTCCCGACCGGCCCCGTCCGCACCCGCACCCGCATCCGCACTGCCAGGGCCCCCGACCGGACGCCACACCCTGACGCCCACGGCGTACAGCAGCAGCCCCAGGACGAGCCCCGCGCCGGCCCCGAAGCACAAGGTCGGAATCAGCTCCCAGTACTTCGCGGTCGACCCCCAGTAAGCCCACCAGCGCGACGCCCGCTGCACCGCCGCCACCGCGGCCAACCCGCCGATCACCGCGCCGGCCAGCCACCGGTCCCGTACCGAAAGCACCGGAACCCCCACCGGGGCGATGCCGGGGGACCGCCGTAGCGCCACGACCGCGAACGCGGCGATGACGAGCGCGGCGACCGCCGAACCGCCGTACTGCAGGTACCAGTACAGCGGCGACCCCGCGATCTCCTCGCCGAGGACGGGAAACAGGCGCATCCCCCAGCGGTCGAGATGCGTGAACGCGTCCCACACGACATGCGTCAGCGAGCCGAGCGCGGCCGACAGATACCAGCGCGCCGCCAGCGACGGCCGTACACGCGCGCGTGGCGTCCCGCAGCGCACCAGCGTGGCAAGCCGCCCCTGCCGCCGGACCGGCAGGAGTGCCACCAGGGGCTCGCGCAGCAGGAGCCACAGACCCACCAGCGCCCAGGCGATCACCACGTCGACCGTGAACACACCCGCGAACGAGTGCGTGACATCGCCGAACTCCATCGCCTCCGGCAGGACACTCGCCACGTAATAGGTCATGTCGGGAGAGAACGAACCCGCCACCAGCACGGCCGGTACGAGTGCGGCCCGGCCGGTTCCGTCGGTGCGTACGGCGGGCAGTACGGCCGCCGCGTGGCTGAGCGTGAACGGCAACGGGGCTCCTCGTGCGGGACATTTACGGGCCGGGCGGCCCGGGGTGTCGGGGAAGGTCAGTATGCGGGACGGTGCGGGCCGGTCCGGCGGGCGGACCGCATGTGGCCAACCGGTAAAAATCGGGCACCAACGGGTGCCCCGGCAAAGGAAGTTGTCGTAGGGTCGCCTGGGTTGCCGCGCCGGGGAGTGCGGTCGAACAAACGAACAGCGACGGAAATCGTGCCGCGAGGGCAACTGTCGCGGCGAGTCGATCGTCACAACAGGGGCGGGCTCGGCATGGCGGGCCCCGCAGACAGCGTCGGGCGCCCGGGCGTCCGCAGGAGGGGTCCATTTCATGGCGGCGCAATTCGGCAGGCTGCGCAAGGGGGCGCTGAACACCACCGTGGCCGCGGTCGCGGTAGCGGCGCTGGCCGCGTCCCAGGCTCCGGGAGTGACGACCGACGACGCCGGCAGACAGATCGCCACCGGAACCCAGCCCTCACCAGACGCGGTCGCCGAGGACAGCGCGACCGGCAACTCGCCGTACTACACGGATCTGCCGCCGCTCAACAGCCCCAACCCCTCGCCCTCCGCCAACACCCCCGTCACTCCGGGCACCAGCGAGGCGGGCATCCCCGCGACCGTCCTCGACGCCTACAAGAAGGCCGAGGCCGCGCTCCAGGAGGCCAAGCCCGGCTGCAACCTGCCGTGGCAGCTCCTCGCCGCCATCGGCAAGGTCGAGTCGGGCCAGGCCCGCGGCGGCCGCGTCGACGCGAACGGCACCACGCTCTCCCGGATCCTCGGCCCGCAGCTCAACGGCAACGGCTTCGCGAACATCGGCGACACCGACAACGGCGCCTACGACGGGGACAGCTCGTACGACCGTGCCGTAGGCCCCATGCAGTTCATCCCCTCCACCTGGGAGTGGGCCGGCCGCGACGGCAACGGCGACGGCAAGAAGGACCCCAACAACGTCTACGACGCCGCCCTCGCCGCCGGCCACTACCTGTGCCGCTTCGGCTGGGACCTCTCCACCCAGGGCGACCTCGACCGCGCGATCCTCAGCTACAACAACTCGCAGGACTACCTGAACCTCGTCATGAGGTGGCTGGAGTACTACCGCAAGGGCACCCACGAGATCCCGGACGGCACCGGCACCCTCCCGTCCGACCGCAGCGACGACTCGGCGGGCGCGAGCCCGATTCCGACGGCGCCCGCCACGCCCAACAGGCCCGGCACGCCCACCGCGCCGACGACGCCGAGCAGCCCCGAGCCCGGCGACAACGGCGGCTCCAGCAGCCCCAGGCCGACTCCGCCGGGCCCCACCCCGCCCAGCACGACGCCGCCCACCCCCACCGACACGGTGCACCACCTGGAGGACGCGGACACCGCGAAGCTCACCGCGATGGCGGGCGACACCTTCACCGAGAAGATCAGCACCCGTGCCGAGACCCAGGCCGGCAAGGCCGTCGCCAAGGTCCGGATCCGATTCACGATCACCGGCGCCACCGACGCCACCTTCAGCACCGGCGAGAAGTACGCCAGCGCCCTCACCGACAGCGCGGGCGAGGTGGTGGCGCCCGCGCTGAAGGCGGGTGAGGACACGGGCGAGTTCGTGGTCCGCGCCACGGTCGTCGGCCGTGCGATCGCCGGCCTCGACTACACGGCCACGGTCACCGAACGCGCCGCGGACACCCTGACCCGCACCAGCGACACCGCGCTGACCTGCACCCCGGGCGGCGAGTTCGCCGACCAGGTCGAGGTGAAGGCGACCTACAAGGGCGCCGTGGCGGACAAGGTCGCGGCCACCGCCACGCTCATCAAGTCGGCGGACGACCCGGCCGAGAACGACAAGGGCCCCTACTTCAAGGACGCCGACGGCAAGACCGTGCGCACGCTGACCGGCCTGACGACGGACGAGAAGGGTCTGCTCAAGCTGCCGAAGCTGTACGCGGACGACACCACCGGCACGTTCCTGCTCCGCATCAACACCGCGGGCGGCGCGACCCTGACCGTCGAACTGAAGGTCGCGGCGGCCGAGACGTCGCCCAGTCCGACCCCGTCGGAGTCGGCATCCGGGTCGGCGTCGGCGAGCCCGACCGCCTGAGGCCCCGCGGGATCCGAACGAGGGGCGCCCTTCCGCCACGGCGGACAGGGCGCCCCTCGCCCATGTGCGCGACGTGTTCTCATCTCGTCCGCCCGTTGCTACCGTGACCGAACCTGACGCTGCATCAGATGTATTCGCTCCGGTATTCCGGGAGGCCCGCATGCGCGCCCTGATCGCCGCCGCGACCGGCCTCGCCCTCGCGCTCGCCCTCGTCCTCACCCTCACCGCGCTCGGCAGCCCGGCCGGCGGGACCTCCCCCAAGCCGCTGCTGACGACGGTGCCCGCACACCCGTAACCGCCCGTCCGCCCCTTCGGGAGGGAGGCCGAGATGCGCCGCAAGGCCGGCCTGGTCCTGCTCGCCCTCGCCGTGTTCTTCGCGGCGCTGTCCCCACTGCTGCGCTGGTACGCCTTCCCGCGCCTGGCCAAGATCCCGGCGAACCAGTACCAGGACATGGTCCTGGAGGCGAAGGACGCGACCCTCCTCGACTACGGCACGATGAAGGCCCGCAAGGTCCCCAAGGTCACCATCGTGCAGACGCTGAAGGGCAACGTCGAGGAGTCGGAGAAGATCGAGAAGACGGCCGGGCGGGACGTCGTCGTCTGGGACGGCCTGTCCTATGTCGTCGGCCCCGACGGCAAGATGGTCTCCAAGATCCCCGAGCGCTACATCTTCGACGCCCACACCCAGGAACCCGTCCACGCCACCGGCGAGATGGTCGACGGCGACCCGGTGAAACGGGCGGGCATCGAGTTCAAGTGGCCCTTCCTCACGGAGAAACGGGACTACGAGTACTTCGACGCCCAGGCACGCGTCACCGCCCCCATCCACTACAAGGGGACGCAGAACTTCCGCGGCGTCGACGTCTACTACTTCGAGCAGGCCATCCCGTGGACCAAGGTCACGTTCCCCAAGACCATGCCGGTCGAGGGCATCACCCCGGAGTCGGTGGCCAAGACCGGCACGACCCGCTGGTACACCACCGTCCGCAAGTTCTGGGTCGAACCACTCACCGGCGCCCCCGTCTACGGCGAGGAGATCCACAAGGAGGAACTGCGCGGCGGCACCCTGCTCGGCGGCCGCGAGAAGGTGACGGCGTTCGCGGGCCACGTGAAGATGCGCGAGGACTACATCGACTCCACGGTGGACCTGGTCAAGTCGAACCGCACCCTGGTCCTGCTGCTGACGTCGTACCTCCCGTGGGGGTTCCTGGTCCTCGGCCTGCTCCTCCTGGCGCTCTCCCTCTACCTGGAGGCACGCGGCCGCCGCCCCGGCGACCCGAAGCCCACGAAGGACACCGAACCGGAACCGGTCACCGCCTGAGCCGGGCGTTGGTGTGCCGGGTCGGCTCGGCGGTGGCGGGATCCTCCGGCCAGGGATGCTTCGGATAGCGGCCGCGCAGCTCCGCCCGTACGCCCTTGTAGCCGTCCTTCCAGAAGGAGGCGAGGTCGGCCGTGACGGCGGCCGGGCGCCCGGCGGGGGAGAGCAGATGGACCAGGAGCGGCACCCCGGCGACGGCCGGCGACTCGTGCAGCCCGAACATCTCCTGCAACTTCACGGCGAGGACGGGCTGTTCGGGGTTGCCGTAGTCGATCCGGATTCTGGACCCACTCGGTACGGCGATCCGCTCCGGCGCGAGCTCGTCGAGCCGTCCGGCCTCCCCGGAGGCCCACGGCAGCAGCCTCGTGAGCGCCTCGCCGGCGTCGATCCGCGCCAGGTCGGCCCGCCGCCGGGCCCGGCTCAACTCGGGCTCCAGCCACTCGTCCACGCGCGCGTGCAGCGCGTCGTCGGAGACATCGGGCCAGGGATCACCGAGGTGCAGACGCAGAAAGGCGAGCCGCTGCCGCAGGACGCCGGCCTCGGGCGACCAGCGCAACAGGCCGAGCCCGTCCTGCCGTAGACCTTCGAGCAGCGCCTGCCGTACGAGGACGGCGTCGGCGTCGCGCAACGGCCGCACCGCGAGCTCGATCGCCCCGAGCCGCTCCACCCGCCGGGCGACGACGTCCCCGTCGGCCCAGTGGACCTCCTGGCCCTCGGAGTACAGGGAGGCCGCTGCCGACCGGGCCATGTCCTCGTCCACCACGGCGGCGAGCTGCACGCGCGCGTGCCCCTTGCCGACAGGGCGGTCCGCGACGGCCACGGCGATCCACGGAGCCCCGCGCAGGGGGCTGCCCTCGGCGAGTTCGGCGCGGGTGCCGGAGGCCATGAGGTAGGAACCGCCGTCGGCCCTGGCGACCCGCTCGGGGAAGGCGAGGGCGGCGACGAGGCCCACGGTGCCGTCGTCCACGCCGCCCGCCGGCGCGCTCTCGCCGCTCGAACGCAGCCGCCGCACCTCCGCACGCCATCGCGCCGCATAGGCGTCACCGCCCCGCCGAGCCGCCCGCAGAGCGGCAGCCAAATCGTCGCCGTACTCCCTCGGAGCCTCCTCACTCAGCAGCGCGACCGCCTCGGCACCCGCACCGGAGGTGTCCAGCAGCGCCCGCCCCAACCGGGGATGCAGTCCCAGCCGGGCCAACGCGGCGCCCCGTGCCGTAGCCCGTCCGTCGGAGTCCACCGCCCCGATGGCGGTCAGTACGCTCCTCGCCGCGGCCATCGCCCCGCCCGGCGGCGCGTCCAGCAGCGCCAGCCCCGACGCGTCCGGATCCCCCCAGCACGCCGCCTGCAACGCGAACGCCGTCAGGTCGGCCACCTTGATCTCCGGCGACGGGAACCGCGGCAGACGTCCGTCCTCGGCCTCCGCCCAGCAGCGGTACACCGCGCCCGGCGCCTCCCGCCCGGCCCGCCCCGCCCGCTGCCGCCCGGCCGCCTGCGAGGCCCGTACCGTCGTCAACGCGCTCAGCCCGCGCGCGTGGTCGACGCGAGGCTCCCGCGCCAGCCCGGAGTCGACGACGACCCGCACTCCGGGAACCGTCAGCGACGACTCCGCCACGGACGTCGCCAGCACCACCCGGCGCCGCTCCCCGCCGGTCAGGACGGCGTCCTGCACGGCCGCCGGCGCCCGCCCGTGCACCTGGAGCACCTCGACGTCCCCGAGCTCCCCCAGCTGCCCGGCCACGCGCGCGATCTCGCCCACGCCCGGCAGAAAACACAGCACGTCCCCGGCCCGCTCGGCCAGCGCCCTCCGCACCACCGACGCCACATGCGTCAGCAGCGCCGGGTCGACGCGCATGCCGTGCGGCGGCCGTACGGGACGCGTCGGCGGCGCCCAGACCACCTCCACGGGGTGCGAGACGCCCTCCGCCTCGACCACGGGCGCGTCACCCAGCAGCCGCGCCCACCCCTGCGCGTCCGTCGTCGCCGACGCGGCCACCAGCCGCAGCTCCGGCCGCAGCGCCTGCCGCACGTCCCACAGGAACGCCGCCACCGTGTCCGCGTCCAGATGCCGCTCGTGGCACTCGTCGAGCACCACCACGTCCACGCCCGCCAGCTCCTGGTCGCGCTGCAACCGCTGGAGCAGCACCCCGGTCGTGACGACCTCCACGCGCGCGTGCCGTCCGACGACCCGTTCCCCGCGCACGGTGTACCCGACGCTCTCGCCGACCTTCTCGCCCAGCAGCCACGCCATCCGCCGCGCGGCGGCCCGAGCCGCGATCCGCCGCGGCTCGGCGACGACGACCCGCCGCGCCGGTCCCTCGCCGAGCAGCCCCGCCAGGACCAGCGGCACCAGGGTCGTCTTGCCGGTGCCGGGCGGCGCGACGAGTACCGCGGTGCCGTGCGCGTCCAGGGCGTCGTTCAGACCGGGCAGGGCACCGCGTACGGGCAGCGCGTCCAGGGCGTCGTAACGGATCACGCTCTCAGTCTCGTACGCAGACGAAGATCGCCGTTCCCGGGATCAGGTTCCCGCGCAGGGGCGACCAGCCGCCCCACTCCGAGGAGTTCCAGGCCGGCCACTCCGGCTCGACCAGGTCCACCAGCCGGAAGCCCGCCGCCACGACGTCCCGCACCCGGTCGCCGAGCGTCCGGTGATGCTCGACGTAGACCGCGCGGCCCTCCTCGTCCTGCTCGACGTACGGAGTGCGGTCGAAGTAGGAGGCCGAGACGGACAGGCCCTCCGGGCCGGGCTCGTCCGGGAACGCCCAGCGGATGGGGTGGGTGACGGAGAAGACGAAACGGCCGCCCGGCCGCAGCACCCGCCGCACCTCCCGCAGCACCTGCACCGGGTCGGCGACGAACGGCAGCGCCCCGTACGCCGAGCACGCCAGGTCGAAGGAGGCGTCGACGAAGGGGAGGGCGCCCGCGTCGGCGCACACCAGGGGGAACGCGCCCCCGATGCGCAGGGCGTGCTGGAGCTGGCGGTGGGAGATGTCCAGGGCGACCGGGCGGGCCCCCTGCGCGGTCAGCCAGCGGGAGCACTGGGCCGCGCCGGCGCCGATCTCCAGGACGTCCTTGCCCTTGAGGTCCTCCGGCGGGCCGAGCAGCTCGGCCTCCACCTCGTCCAGGCCCTCGGGACCCCATACGAAGCGGTCGTCACCGAGGAACGTGCCGTGCTCGATCTGGTACTCGTCCGCGTTGCGGTCCCACCAGCCCCGGTTGGCGTGGGAACTCTCCGCGCCCCCGGCGTCGCGGCGGGTGGCCTCCGGGTCGAAGGCGGCGTCGTCGGCCGAAGTGCCGGACGCGATCTCGGACGATACGGGCTCTTGGATGATGGGCTCCCTCGTCGTACTCTTCCGTCACCTGAATGGCGCGGCCCCTCCCGGCGGTGTCACGCGAGGGGTGCTTCAAGGCCTGCGTGGCCTCTCGAGACAGGTTTTGTGCCGGGTATGCGGCGATCCGCCCCGGGTGTGCGGCTTCGCGCATTGACCCTGTCCGGCTGCCCCCGTATGCTACAAGTTGCGCTGCGGGCCTGCGCACCTCAGACGTAGCAGGCTGCGCTCGCATCTGTTGTATGTCCCCTCGGTTTTCGAGGCGCCATCACCAGTTTTTCTCGGTGGGCGCTTCCTTGGCTGTCCGGCTTCTTCAGAGCGATACGGGCTCCCGGCGTAGCAGTACCTACGACTTCAATGTCCGTACCGGAGCCCTTTCCCACATGACGAGCAGCACCGAGACCACCGCCACCACCCCGCAGGTAGCGGTCAACGACATCGGTAACGAGGAAGCCTTCCTCGCCGCGATCGACGAGACGATCAAGTACTTCAACGACGGCGACATCGTCGACGGCGTCATCGTGAAGGTCGACCGGGACGAGGTCCTGCTCGACATCGGTTACAAGACCGAAGGCGTTATCCCGAGCCGCGAGCTCTCCATCAAGCACGACGTCGACCCCAACGAGGTCGTCGCCGTCGGTGACGAGATCGAGGCCCTTGTTCTCCAGAAGGAGGACAAGGAAGGCCGCCTGATCCTCTCGAAGAAGCGCGCCCAGTACGAGCGTGCCTGGGGCACCATCGAGAAGATCAAGGAAGAGGACGGGATCGTCACCGGTACCGTCATCGAGGTCGTCAAGGGTGGTCTCATCCTCGACATCGGCCTCCGTGGCTTCCTCCCGGCCTCCCTGGTCGAGATGCGCCGCGTTCGCGACCTCCAGCCCTACGTGGGCAAGGAGCTCGAGGCCAAGATCATCGAGCTGGACAAGAACCGCAACAACGTGGTCCTGTCCCGCCGTGCCTGGCTGGAGCAGACCCAGTCCGAGGTCCGCCAGACGTTCCTCACCACCCTCCAGAAGGGTCAGGTCCGTTCCGGCGTCGTCTCCTCGATCGTCAACTTCGGTGCCTTCGTGGACCTGGGTGGCGTCGACGGTCTGGTCCACGTCTCCGAGCTCTCCTGGAAGCACATCGACCACCCCTCCGAGGTTGTCGAGGTCGGCCAGGAAGTCACCGTCGAGGTCCTCGACGTCGACATGGACCGCGAGCGTGTCTCCCTGTCGCTGAAGGCGACCCAGGAAGACCCGTGGCAGCAGTTCGCCCGCACCCACCAGATCGGCCAGGTCGTGCCCGGCAAGGTCACGAAGCTGGTTCCGTTCGGTGCGTTCGTCCGCGTGGACGAGGGCATCGAGGGTCTGGTCCACATCTCCGAGCTGGCCGAGCGCCACGTGGAGATCCCGGAGCAGGTCGTCCAGGTCAACGACGAGATCTTCGTCAAGGTCATCGACATCGACCTCGAGCGCCGCCGTATCAGCCTCTCGCTGAAGCAGGCCAACGAGGCCTTCGGTGCCGACCCGGCGACGGTCGAGTTCGACCCGACCCTGTACGGCATGGCCGCGTCGTACGACGACCAGGGCAACTACATCTACCCCGAGGGCTTCGACCCCGAGACCAACGACTGGCTCGAGGGCTACGAGACCCAGCGCGAGGCGTGGGAGCACCAGTACGCCGAGGCGCAGACCCGCTTCGAGCAGCACCAGCAGCAGGTCATCAAGAGCCGCGAGGCCGACGCTGCCGCCGCCGCCGAGGGTGGCGACACCGCGGGTGCGGCTCCGGCCGCGGGTGGCGGTTCGTACTCCTCCGAGGGTGCGGACACCTCCGGTGCGCTGGCTTCGGACGAGGCGCTTGCCGCGCTGCGTGAGAAGCTGGCCGGGGGCCAGAGCTGAACGCCGGCCGCTGAGGCTTAGCCGGTAACTGAGGGGCCGCACCTTTCGAGGTGCGGCCCCTTGGCGTTGCCGGCGAGCGGGCCGGTCGGTCGGCTGCGGGCCGGTGGGGGCGCGTCACGCCCACGCGGCGGAGCCGCATATCGATACAGCCCCCCGCCCCTGGGGGGTGTCCGACCCGGCAAGATCATGAGCCCCTCCTCTCGGGAATGCCCGTGTCCGTAAGGGTGTTGTGATGTACGGACACGAGGAGGAGCGGTCACAGTGCTTGATCCGCAGGGTTTGTACGCATGGGAGCCGAAGGGGCTGGCTGTCGTCGACATGGCGCTTGCGCAGGAGTCGGCCGGTCTTGTCATGCTCTACCACTTCGACGGATACATCGACGCGGGTGAGACCGGCGACCAGATCGTCGACCGGGTTCTGGAGTCGCTGCCCCACCAGGTCGTCGCCCGCTTCGACCACGACCGGCTGGTGGACTACCGCGCCCGCCGACCGCTGCTGACGTTCAAGCGCGACCGCTGGGCCGGGTACGAGGACCCCGCCATCGAGGTGCGGCTCGTGCAGGACGCCACCGGGGCGCCCTTCCTGCTGCTGTCCGGGCCCGAGCCGGACGTGGAGTGGGAGCGGTTCGCCGCGGCCGTCAAGGAGATCGTGGAGCGGCTCGGGGTGCGTCTGTCGGTGAACTTCCACGGCATCCCCATGGGCGTCCCGCACACCCGCCCGGTCGGCGTCACCCCGCACGGCAGCCGCACCGACCTCGTCCCGGGCCACAGCAGCCCCTTCGACGAGGCGCAGGTGCCCGGCAGTGCCGAGTCCCTCATCGAGTACCGGCTGATGGAGGCCGGG
Organism: Streptomyces sp. V4I8; assembly: GCF_041261225.1. Taxonomy (GTDB): domain Bacteria; phylum Actinomycetota; class Actinomycetes; order Streptomycetales; family Streptomycetaceae; genus Streptomyces. The sequence continues at coordinate 2,816,853 of NZ_JBGCCN010000001.1, read as the reverse complement.
CACGACGTCCTGGGCGTCGCCGCGCACGTCCCGCACTACATCGCCCGCTCCCCGTACCCGGACGCGGCCCTGACCGTCCTGGAGGCCGTCACCGCGGCGACCGGCCTGGTCCTGCCCGGTATCGCGCACGCCCTGCGCACGGAAGCCCACCGCACCCAGAACGAGATCGACCGACAGATCCGCGAGGGCGACGAGGAGCTCACCAACCTCGTCGAGGGCCTTGAGCACCAGTACGACGCGATCGCGGGCGCCGAGTCCCGGGGCAACATGCTCGCCGAGCCGGTGGACATCCCGTCGGCGGACGAGATCGGGCAGGAGTTCGAGCGGTTCCTGGCGGAGCGGGAAGGCGACAGCTGATAGCCGACCGAGCCTGCCGGGTGTTGATGTCAGTGGCAGGCCCTAAGCTGCGGCTCATGCTGAAAGTGGGCCTGACCGGCGGCATCGGCGCCGGTAAGAGCGAGGTGTCGCGGCTGCTCGTGGAGCACGGGGCCGTGCTGATCGACGCGGACCGGATCGCGCGCGAGGTCGTCGCGCCCGGTACGCCCGGTCTCGCGGCCGTCATCGAGGCGTTCGGTGAGGACGTGCTCGCCGAGGACGGCAGCCTCGACCGGCCCAGGCTGGGCTCGATCGTCTTCGCCGACCCGGACCGGCTCGCCGTACTGAACTCGATCGTCCACCCCCTCGTCGGCGCCCGCTCCCGCGAACTCGAAGAGGCCGCCGCCGAGGACGCCGTCGTCGTGCATGACGTCCCGCTCCTCACGGAGAACGGTCTCGCGCCGCTGTACGACGTCGTGGTCGTCGTCGACGCCGGCCCCGAGACGCAGCTCGACCGGCTCGTCCGGCTGCGCGGCATGACCGAGGAGGACGCACGCGCGCGTATGGCCGCGCAGGCGACGCGTGAGAAGCGCCGGGAGATCGCGGACATCGTCATCGACAACGACGTACCGATAGAAGAGCTGCGGCGTCGGGTGAAGGACGTGTGGGACGAGCTTGTGCGTCGGTCCCAGGGGGCCCAGGGGAGCCGGTAGTGGCCGGTAGTCCCGGGGGTCCCAGGAATAGCCGCTGCCCCGTCACGCGTTGAAGTGTCCCAGTGAGGGAAGGACTTTGCCGTGCCCGAGACCAGCGGTTCGACCGGACGTACTCCGGAGACGCATGTCATCGACTTCCGCGCCGCCGAGCAACTGCTCGCCGCGCGGGACCCGCGGGGCGCGGTGAAACTGCTCGACGGGGTCATCGCCGTGCACCCGGAGAACACCGCCGCCCGGCTGCTGCGCGCGCGTGCCTTCTTCGCCGCCGCGCAACTGCGGCCCGCCGAGCTGGAGTTCACCATCGTCCTGGAGCGTGAGCCGGACAACGCGTTCGCGCACTTCGCGCTCGCCCGGACCTACGAGCGGCAGGGCCGGGACGACCAGGCCAAGCGCCACTTCCGGCTGGCGGCCGCGCTCGATCCGAACCCGCAGTACCTGAAGGCGGCGGGGTTCGACGCGTGAGCGGCGACCCGGGGTGGCGGTTCTTCGGGGGCGCCAGGTCGTGCCAGGCGCCGCGGGGCAGGCGGGACTTTGCGGACACGGCCTAGGGGTGGCGGTTGTCCGGCGGCGGCCGGTACGGGCGGTTCTCGGGCGGGCGGTACGGCGGTATGTCGGGGCCCGGCTGGTAGTGCGGGCCCTGATGGATGTGCCTGAGGACCATGGCCATGTCGATCGTGATCACCAGCCACAGCACCCCGCAGGCCACCGCCCACCCCGGGCGGCCCGCGAGCGCGAACGCGGCGGTGCCGAAGACCGCCCAGACCACGCCCCAGACGCACAGCCAGAAGCGGGCCCGCAGTGCACTGCGTGCTGTCGTCGGCTCACTGCCCGTACGCATCGGGATCACCACTCCTCCTTGAAACGTACTCCTCGCACTCCTCACAGGAGGCCTCGTGCTGCCGGACACCGATGAACTGGCCGAAGTGCTGCTCGACCTCGGAGTACCCCACGAGGACATCAACGACCTCGTACGGATGGCCCGCCGGGTGACCGACGACCCGGAGCTACGCCAGGTCCTGGAGCGGTCCGTCGACGAGCTCGTGCGGGGGATGGGGGAGATCGGCGGCCCGGTCGACCTTCCTGACCTGGACTGGCCCTCGGGCGCCCTGCAGCGCTGCTTTCCCGTGTACGTGTTCGTCGCGGTGCTGCCGGCCACGCTCGCCTTCCACCGGGAGCGCGGCATCCCGGCCGACGTCACCCGGCGCACCCTCGCGGACCTCGGGCGGAACATGGCCGTGCACCGCAGGAGGTACGCACGGGCGGGCGTGCAGGCTCCTTGGTGGCTCGTCCATCACTTCCGTGGCGAGCTGTACCAGCTGGGGCGGCTGCAGTTCGAGCGGGCGCGGCTCGGGCAGCGGACGGGGACGCGGCTCGCGGCGGCCGGACTCGACGTGGGGCCGGACTCGCGCTGCCTCCACCTGCACATCCCCGACTTCTGCGGGCCGCTGTCCCCGGCCGCGGTCGACCGGTCGCTGGCGCGGGCCCGGGAGTTCTTCGCCCTGCACTTTCCGCAGGAGCGGTACCGGGTGGTGACCTGCCACTCCTGGCTGCTGGACCCGCAGCTCAGGAAGTATCTTCCCGGGGACTCCAACATCGTTCGGTTCCAGGAGCGGTTCGGCGTCGCCCGCGAGGACCGGGAGGCGGCCGACACCGAGCCGGTCCAGTTCGTGTTCGGCGACCCGGAGTTGCCGGTCGAGAGCCTGCCGCGCCGCACCGCCGTGGAGCGGGCGGTCGGGGACCATCTGCGGGCGGGCGGTCACTGGTACATCGGGCACGGGTGGCTGCCGTTCGCCGGACGCGGGTGAGGTTCCGTCGGTAATTCCGTTCGTACGGCGATGAGTTCTGCGGCATCCCCGGGTCTACCTCTGTGACAGCACCACGGACCACTGTTGCACACAGGAGAACCCCATGCCCGAGAGCACCGTCCCCGTTGCGCCCGCCTCCACCGGCACCCTCGTCGCGGAGTCCACGACCGCCCGCGGCCGCCGGGCCCGTATCGCCCTGCGCGGCCTGCAGGTGCTGCTCGCGCTCTTCACGGGCATCGCGAGCGCTGTGCCCAAGCTGATCGCGCACTCGTCGGCCGCCGAGTCGTTCGACGAGCTCGGCTGGGGCAGCACGGGCATGTACATCATCGGTGCCCTTGAACTGGCCGGAGCCATCGCGCTGTTGATCCCGGTGCTGCAGTCGCTGGCGGCCATGGCGTTCATCGCGCTGATGGTGGGCGCGTTCGTCCAGGTCGCCGTCTTCGACGGGCAGTACGCCGCCACACCGCTCATCCTGATCGTGCCGTTCGCCCTGATCGCCTGGGTGCGGCGTGACTCCAATACGGAGCTGCTGCGGCTGCTGCTGCGACGATGAGCGTGACGTACGACGTCGCTGGCGTCCGGTGGGGCCAGGAAGGCTCGCCCCGGACGCCACCGCCTTGGGGGTTCCCCCGCTCGATCGAGGTCGAGAGTGGGGGAGTCACCGTTCGCGCGGCCGTTCCGCCCTGCCGTCCATGAGCCCGCGCAGCCGTTCCATCTCGCGGCGGTCCCGCTTGGTCGGGCGGCCCGCGCCGCGGTCGCGGATGCCGGCCGGGGCGACGGCCTCGCGCGGCGGGGGAGGGGGCGAGTTGTCGACGTAGCACTGGACCGCCACCGGGGCGCCGACCCGCTTGCTGATGAGGCGCTTGACGATGACGATCCGCTCGCGGTTCTCCTGCCGCAGTCGCACCTCGTCGCCGACGCGGACGGCGTGGGAGGGCTTCACGTTGTGGCCGTTCACGCGCACGTGCCCGCCCTTGCAGGCGGTGGCGCCCATGGAGCGGGTCTTGACCAGGCGTACGGACCAGATCCAGCTGTCGATCCGCACGCTCTCGCCGCTCCGCGGACCGGCGGCCTCGGCTGCGGCGGCCTTCGCGTCGACGGCCTGCTCGGTGCCGTTCGCGTCCGGCTGCCCCTCGGCCGTACCGCCGCTCGTCTCCTCGTCATTCTCGGAAGCCATGCCTCGACCTTAGTCCGCGTACGGAGCCGGGACGGCTGTTCCGGTGGGACTGTGTCTACCGTGGAGCTGTGGATGCCCTCACCGACCTCGACCGCCGGATCGCGGGCTGCCGGGCCTGCCCACGGCTGGTCGACTGGCGTGAGGAGGTGGCCCGCACCAAGCGCGCCGCCTTCGCCGACCAGACGTACTGGGGCCGCCCGGTGCCCGGCTTCGGCCCGCCCGACGCCCGGCTGCTGATCGTCGGTCTCGCCCCGGCGGCCCACGGCGGCAATCGGACGGGCCGGATGTTCACCGGGGACCGCTCCGGTGACGTGCTGTACCAGGCGCTGTACGACGTGGGCCTCGCCTCGCAGCCCACGTCGGTCGCCATCGACGACGGTCTGGAGCTGTACGGCGTACGCGTCACGGCACCCGTGCACTGCGCGCCGCCCGCGAACAAGCCCACCCCGGGTGAGCGGGAGACCTGCCGGTCCTGGCTCGTGCAGGAGCTCGGGCTGTTGCGGCCGACGTTGCGGGCGATCGTCGTGCTCGGCGCCTTCGGCTGGCAGGCGACGCTGCCCGTGCTGGCGGAGGCGGGGTGGAACGTGCCCCGGCCGCGGCCCGCGTTCGCGCACGGGGCGCGGGTCGCGCTGGAGGGCGTCGGCGGGGTGGGCGGGCTCGACCTCTTCGGGTGCTTCCACGTCAGCCAGCGCAACACCTTCACCGGCAGGCTCACCCCCGCGATGCTGCGGGAGGTGCTGAGTACGGCGGCACGGGCGGCCTCACTGCGATGAGGCGGAGCCAGTCGGATCACGCGGGACGCCGGCCGGCCTCCTCACCGAACAGCTGCCGCATCGTCGACCGGTAGTTGGTCTGCACATGGGCCAGCGCGTGCGCCCGTGCCCGTGCCGGGTCGCCGGAGGCGATCGCCTCGTACAACTCCCGGTGCTCCACGAGGAGTTGGGGCCACTCCTCGTTCCGCCGGGTCATCCAGCGCAGGCGCCCGGCGACCGGTTCCAGGGCCTCTGTCAGCAGGTTGTTGCCGGCCATGGCGACGATGCGGTCGTGCAGCCGGCTGTTGACGTCCGTGATGGTCTCCGCGTCTTCCGCCTCGGTGGCGGCGGCCGCCTGGTCGAGGAGCCGCTCGACCTCGGCCAGGTCCTCCGGTGTCGCTCGTGCCGCGGCGAGCCCGGCCGCGTACACCTCCAGGGCCTCGCGCAGTTCGAAGAGCTCCTTGACGTCGGCGGGGGCCAGTCGGCGTACGACCGTACGGCGTGCCGACTCGAAGTGGACGAAACCCTCCACGACCAGGGCCCGGATCGCCTCGCGGACCGGCACGCGCGAGACCCCGAGGCGCTCGGCCAGCTCCCGCTCGACCAGCCGGTCACCGGGCCGCAGGCGTCCGGCGATGATGTCCTGCCGCAGGGTCGCCAGGACGCGTTCCCGTACCGCGCCGATGGGTTCGATCTTCGTCGTGGAGCTCATGGGGCCATTTTGGCGGACTCGGGGTGTGTTTTACGGAGCGTTAACAAGAGCGACATCGGTCGGAACTGTTGACGGGAGGACCATGTCCGCAGTTTGGTATACCAAACACTGCTTGCGAGCAGTCCAAGCAGTCCAGCCGTCCTCACGAACAGCCCCCGCGCAGTCCCCGCAGCAGTCCCCTCCACAAGCAGTCCTCCGTCCCTTGGCTCCTGGAGGCCCCGTGTCCCTTGCCGACCGTGCCGAAGTCACCGGCACACCAGCGTTCGTCCCCGATCCCAGGCTCACCAACGAAGACCTCGCGCCCGCCGGCAAGCGCAACTGGAAGGTCTTCGACCTCTTCGCCCTGTGGATGTCCGACGTCCACAACCTCGGCAACTACACGTTCGCGGCCGGGCTGCTGGTCCTCGGCATGAACGTGTGGCAGGTCTTCACGTCCCTGCTCGTCGGCTTCGTGCTCATCTACATCGGCATGAACTGGATGGGGAAGATCGGCCAGCGCCACGGCGTCCCGTTCCCCGTGGTCAGCCGCATCAGCTTCGGCGTCTGGGGCGCCAACATCCCGGCGCTGATCAGGGCCGTGATCGCCATCATGTGGTACGGCATCCAGACCTATCTCGCGTCCGTCGCCGTCAATGTGATGCTGCTGGCCGCCTGGCCGGGCCTGGAGTCCTGGACGCACAGTTCCTTCCTGGGCCTGCACGCGCTCGGCTGGGTCTCCTTCCTCTCCCTCTGGCTCATCCAGGCGCTGATCATCAGCCAGGGCATGGAGTCGGTGCGCAAGTTCCAGGACTTCTGCGGTCCGGCGATCTGGGTGGTGATGATCGCGCTGGCGGTCTGGATCCTGGCAAAGGCCGGCTGGACGATCTCGCTCACGAGCACCCCGCACCCGGTCTCCGTCGGCGAGCAGTGGCGGCAGTGGTTCGGCGCGATCGGCCTGATCCTCGCCACGTACGGCACGCTGATGCTCAACTTCTGCGACTTCTCGCGCTTCGCGCCGGACTACCGGACGGTCCGCAAGGGCAACTTCTGGGGCCTGCCCATCAACTCGACGGCCTTCGTGGTCGTCTCCGTGATCGTCACCGCCGGTTCGCTGGAGGTGTTCGGCGAGGCCATCACGGATCCGGCGGAGCTGGTGGCGAAGGTCGGCAACACCTGGATCCTGGTCCTGGCCGCCCTGACGTTCGCCATCGCCACCATGGGCGTCAACATCGTCGCCAACTTCGTCTCACCGGCGTACGACCTGGCCAACGTCTGGCCGCAGAAGATCACCTTCAAGGTCGGCGGCATGATCAGCACGGTGGCGGCGCTCGTCGTGACCCCCTGGAACCTCTTCTCGAACCCGACGGTCGTGAACTACTTCCTGGGCGGCCTGGGCGCCTTCCTCGGCCCGCTGTTCGGCGTGATCATGGTCGACTACTACCTCGTCAAGCACGGCCGGGTGGACGTCGACGAGCTGTTCTCCGCCGAGCCGGGCTCGCGCTACTACTACCGCAAGGGCGTCAACCCCAAGGCGCTGTGGGCGTTCCTGCCCTCGGCGGGGGTCGCGGCGGTGCTGGCGCTGGTGAAGACCTTCAGCGATGTGGCGCCGTACTCGTGGTTCATCGGTACGGCGATGGCGGCGGGGCTCTACCTGGTGCTGTGCCGCGGTGAGCGCGCCGAGGCCGCCCTCGACCCGGCCGTCGAGTCAGCCGCCAAGTCCGAGACCCAGGAGGTCTGAAGAACGTGCGGATCGTCGTCACCAACTGCAACACCACGCAGGAGATGACCGAGGAGATCGTACGAGGTGCCCGGGCCGTCGCAGGCCCGGGCACCACCGTGCTCGGACTGACCCCCGCGTGGGGGCCGGAGTCGGCGGAGGGCTGGCTCGACAGCTACCTCTCGGCGGCGGCCGTGATGGACGCGCTGCGGACGTACGAGGGGCCCGAGTACGACGCGGTCGTCATGGCCGGCTTCGGGGAGCACGGAAGGGAGGGCGTCCGGGAACTGGTGGACGTACCCGTCGTCGACATCACGGAGGCGGCCGCGCATCTGGCCTGCCTGCTCGGGCGACGGTACGGCGTGGTGACCACGCTGGAGCGGTCGTGCGGGCAGATCGAGGACAGCCTCGAAACCGCCGGCGTGCGCCGCAACTGCGTCGCCGTGGTCGGTACCGGGCTCGGCGTGCTGCAACTGGAGGACGGCGAGCGCACGGAGTCCGCCTTCCTGGCGGCCGCCGAACGGGCGCGGGACGCGGGCGCCGAGGTCCTGGTGCTGGGCTGTGCCGGGATGACCGGATTGCAGCGGACCGTGAGGGAGAAGCTGGGGGTTCCGGTGGTCGACGGGGTCGGGGCGGCCGTCAAACTCGCCGAGTCGCTGGTGGGGTTGGGGCTGACGACGAGCCGGGCGGGGACGTACGCGAAGCCGTTGCCCAAGCGGCGGGTGTGGGGGCCGCCGCTGGGTGATCGAGGGTGATCAGTCGTCAATCAGTAGTGATCGGCGGATGATTACCGGGCGATCGGCGAATGATCGGTGGCGATCGGTGACGATCAGTGATGATCAGTGGTGCTCGGAGGGTGGTCGTGGGTGACGAGGGAGGGATGCCAGGCGTACCGCACGTCCGGCTCCTGCTCCTCGTTGCCGCTGCCGTCCGTGTACTCGACGGCGACGAAGCCGTGGCGTTCGTAGAAGCGGTGGGCGGGCTTGTTGACCTGGAAGGTCCATAGGTTCAGCCCGGCCGGCCTGCGTCGCTTTGCGAGGTCGACGAAACGGCCGCCGATGCCTCGTCCTCGCCAGTCGGGGTCGAGGTAGAGCTGGGAGAGCTGGTCACGGTCGAGGACCATGAGGCCGACGACCCGGTCGGCGGCCTCGGCGACCCAGGTCTCCCTGAGCAGGACCACCACCTCCCGGAAGTAGGTCCGCACGTCGTCGTCGGAGCGCGGCCGGACGACCGTCGGCAGGGCGGAGGCGAAGGACCGCAGCCAGACGTCGGCTGCGGCCCCCGCGTCGGAGGCGGTGGCGCGGCGGAGCGCGACGGGGGTCATGGCCGCGGACCCTGAGCCGGCTTCTCCGGAACGACGGCGGTGGCCGTGATCTCCACCAACTGCCCCGTGTATCCGAGGCAGGCCACACCCAGCAGAGTCGACGAGTGCGGACCGACGCTCAGCCCCGACGCCTCGACGACCTCCCAGACGGCGGACAGCACCGCGGTGTCACCGCTCACGACGTACACCTCGGTCGACAGGACGTGCGCCAAGTCGCTGCCGATCGACCGCAGTTGCTCCTCCAGGTTGGCGATCACCTGCTCGGCCTGCCGTACGGGGTCCCCTTCGCCGACGAGGTTCCCGTCACCGTCCATGGGCACGGAACCGGCGAGGAAGGCGAGTCTCGTGCCGGCCTCGACGATGGAGGCGTGGGAGTAGGTGGGAGGAGGGAAGAGGACGGGGGAGGTGACGCGCCGGATCATGGGGCTTCTCCTGGGGCTGCCTGAGAGGTGTTGAGTTGTAGGGCGACAACTCGCCGATCATCCGGGGCCTGGTCGGTGTACGCATCCGAATTTCCCTCTCTCACTCTCAGCCGGTTGGCCGGTCGCGAGGCGAGGTCCCAGAGGCCGAACCGCCGCCTCCCGCCGAAGGCGACGGGACACAACTCGGAACGGGCCGTGAGGCGTTCATGTACACGGGCGACTTGATCATCCTTCATGCGCCCGGAGCGCAGGGAGGCGGCAGCGTGTCGACCCGGCGTCCTGGGAGCTGCGCCCGGGGATGTCATCCGGGCGGTGGACCGCACTGCCGTTCACGCAGTTGGCGTTCGCACTCCCGTGCAAGGGCCGGGTGCGCCTTGGCGATGGCCGCGTAGAAGCGGTGGCGCAGCAGTTCCTCGGCTGCCGCTCGGCCGGTGCGGCCGTACAACTCGTCGAGGATCTTGTCGTAGCGGGTCAGCCGATGGCGTAGATAGTCGACCTTCCAGCGGGCGAGCGCGTGGGGGTCGGCACCGTCGACCGTGGCGGGATCCGGGACATGGCCCCAACGCCACGACGTCCGCTCCTCCTCCAGGCGGTTGCGGTGCTCGACGGCCAGTGCCGCCAACCGGTCCGGGGCCAGTCGCGGCACCTCGATGGGCTCCGCCGCGATCCGCAGCAGCACCTCCCGGCGCCTGTGCAGAGCAGCGGCCCGCGCGGCAGCGGGCCGCCGCGCGGCAGCCGCCGAAGCGGCGCGGAACTCCTCGCTCCGCTCGACGGCTACCACGCGCTCGATGCTGTAGAGGCGGGTCTGTGGCGCGGCGCGGAAGTGCGGGTTGGTGCGCAACAGGTCGGGTTCGCCGAGTAGTTGGCGCATCATGCCGGGCGTCCAGCCGCGCGCCCGTAGTCCGGCTGCGGAGAGGTGGGTGCGGGGCGGCGGCTGGAGCCGCTCCTGGGTCCGGTCGTCCGGCTCTGGAGTCTTCTCGTGCGTCGTCATCGTTGCTTCCCCCGTCATCGTCATAGTTACGCTGAGTGACGGTTTCATTGATAACGTGCGGCACTGACAACGCGGCGAAGTCGCAGGTCAGGGCAGTGGGGGAGGGGGGCGGTCGCCCGGCCTCCGTAATTGCCTGGAAGCATGGTGTGCGGCTCCATACGCTTCGACCATGCCTCCCCTACCCGACCCCGAACTCCCCGACCCCGTCTTCCTCGACACGACCGCCGATCGTCTGGCCTCCCTCCCCACCGTCCAGGCCGTCGCCCTCGGCGGGTCCCGGGCCCAGGGCAGCCACAAGCCGGACAGTGACTGGGACCTGGCCGTCTACTACCGCGGCCCGTTCGATCCGGACGATCTCCGTGCCCTCGGCTGGGAGGGTGAGGTGTCGGAGGTCGGCGGTTGGGGTGGCGGTGTCTTCAACGGGGGAGCGTGGCTGACGATCGAGGGGCGGCGTGTGGATGTCCACTATCGCGATCTCGACGTGGTGGAGCGGGAGTTGGCGGAGGCGGAGGAGGGGCGGTTCCGGGTGGAGCCGTTGCTGTTCCATCTCGCGGGGATTCCCAGCTACTTGGTGGTGGCGGAGCTGGCGATCAACCAGGTGCTGCGGGGCGAGCTGCCGAGGCCGGCCGCCTATCCCGAGCGGCTGCGTCGCACGGCGAGCGAGCGCTGGTACGGGACCGCCCGGGCCACCCTCGCCTACGCCAGGGCCAACCACGCCCCGGCAGGCCGCCTCACCGAGGTCGCGGGTGCCCTCGCCACGGCCGCCGTGCAGACCGGGCACGCCGTGCTTGCGGCGCGCGGGGAATGGGTGACGAACGAGAAGCGGCTGCTGGAGCGGGCCGGGCTGCGGAGCATCGACGGCGTCGTCGGGTCTCTGGGTGCCGGAGTCATCGGGACTCCGGGTGCCGGCCGCGACGGGTTGAGCCAGGCGGTCGCCGAGGCGGAGAAGCTCTTCGAGCAGGCGATCGAGGACGCGGCGTCGTCTCGCGCGTGACGTCTCGGCGGCCGCGCCGTCGCGCCGTCCGCCGTGGTCACCGGGCCCCATCCGCACGCCGACCCGACCTCTCGCCCCACCCGTCGTCCTGACCTGTCCCGCCAGCCCGTCCCCAGCCCGTCCCCCAGCCCGTCTCCCCCGCCTGTCTCCCCGGCCTGTCGTCCCTGGAGGGATGTGGCCGGTCGAGCGGGCCCGCAGGACAATTGTGAATGTATGGGGCGTGATGCGCGGATGGGGGTAGGTGATGGGCGCGGGACTGGTCGGGGAGCAGATCGCCGGCTACCAGGTGGAGTGCGAGCTCGGTCGTGGGGGGATGGCCGTGGTCTACCGGGCGAAGGATCTGCGTCTGGAACGCACCGTGGCGCTGAAGCTGCTGACCCCGGAGATGGTTCGCAACGACACCTTCCGCCGCCGTTTCGCACACGAGCAGCGGGCAGCCGCGGCGCTCGACCATCCGCACATCGTGCCGATCTTCGAGGCCGGTGAGACGAACGGTGTCCTCTACATCGCCATGCGGTACGTCCCGGGGCTGGATCTGCGGGCCCTGCTCGACCGGGACGGTCCCCTGCCGGTCAAGACCGTGCTGCGTATCGCCGCACAGGTGGCCTCCGCCCTGGACGCGGCCCATGAGCATGATCTGGTGCACCGGGATGTCAAACCCGGCAACGTGCTGGTGGCGCGGGGTACGGACAGCGACCACCCCGAGCATGTCTATCTCACGGACTTCGGGCTGACGAAGAAGTCGCTGTCACTGACCGGGCTCACGTCCGTGGGCGAGTTCGTCGGCACGCTCGACTATGTGGCACCGGAGCAGATCGCAGGCCGCCCCGTGGATGGCAGGTGCGACCTGTACAGCCTCGCCTGCGTCGTCTACGAAGCCCTCGCGGGCGGGCCGCCCTTCCAGCGGGACGACAGCATGGAACTGCTCTGGGCCCACCAGTACGATCAGCCGCCCGCCCTGAGCGAGAGGCGGCCGGAGACGTCGCCGGCGATGGACGAGGTCCTGGCCCGGGCGCTGGCCAAGGTCCCCGAGGACCGTTACGACTCCTGCCTGGAGTTCGTGGCGGCGTTGCGCACCACGGCGCAGGGTGTCGAGCCGGAGCCGGCCACGCATCCGCCGACGCAGGTGGACCGGTCTGTTCAGCCGCTCCCTCATCCGCCCCTGTGGGCCCGGCCGGTCTTTGATCGCCGATCTGGTCGCTGACGGGTTGTCAGTTCCTTCCTTGTGGCCGTCGTCGGCCCGGCTCTCGGCGCTTTTACCTGGCGGTTTCGGATGCGTCAAGTCCCGAGCCCTCGGAACGTGACCCAGCCGGCCGCGGCGGGCCTACTGGAAGTGCGCCTCACCGGAAACGCCGGATCGAACGAGGCACCGGGGCGCCACCAAGGGCCATCCACTCCAGAAGGAATCATGAATTCTGCCACCCGCACTCGCGAGAACGTCCGCTCCAAGCGTCGACTGGGCCTGACCACGGCAGCGGTGTCGGCCCTGGTCGTCGCAGGAGGCGTCGTCCTTCCGGCCACCGCCGCGACGGCCGCCCCGATGCCCTCCGAGTCGGCGGCGAGCGTGGCGCCCCAGGTCAAGGCCAAGGAGAAGGACAAAGACAAGGACAAGGGCAAGGGCAAGGACAAGGACAAGGACAAGGACGGGGACAAGAAGAACAAGTGCTGGAGCGAGCAGCACGAGAAGCGCCTCGAGGACTTCAAGGACAAGGACAAGTGGGAGGAGGAGTACTACTGCTGGGCGGGCGGTCAGAAGTTCTACTGGTCGCAGAAGTACGAGTGCTACTTCGTAGTCGTCAAGCACGTCAAGCGGTACTTCTGGGACAGCCATAAGGACTACTACTACTTCGAGAAGCACTACAGCGAGTGGAAGGTCGAGCACCACGACCATTTCTGGGAGGACGAGGACCACTGGAAGGACGAGGACGAAGTCAAGGACGAGCACGAGGAGGCGGGCGAGCAGGAGGGCACGGACGAGGACAAGGACAAGGGCGAGGACAAGGAAGACGCCGAGTCAGAGGAAGACACCGAGACTGAGGAAGGGATCGAGATTCCGGAGGAGGGCGCTGAAGCCGGGGACGACGCCGCGGATCAGGGTTCCGAGGACGGCACCGATTCCGAGAACGGCACCGATTCCGAGGTGCAGCCCGACCCCGAGGCAGAGCCCGACGCGGAGCCCGACCCCGAGGCGCAGCCCGCTCCCGCTCCGGAGGCCCCCGTCGAGCAGGCGGTCCCGGCCCCGTGATCACGGCCGGCGGACCGGCCACACCACCCACCCCCACCACGACACCCCCACCACGACACCCCCACCACGACACCCCAACCACGACAGGACCCCGAAAGGAACCAGCACTCATGCCCACACTGATCTGGCAGCGTTCCCTCGCTCAGGTAGCGCACCCCCGCACGATCGCCCCAGGCCCAGCCCCAGCCCCCGGCGCAGCCTCCGCCCCCACGCGCCCCCGCACAGCCCCCGCAACCCACCACCCGTACGGCCCGCATCCTCGTCTCGAAGCCGGTCGCGCCGGGCACACCCCGGCCGCCGGGCACCGCGTGAGCCGGCTGTCGGGCACCGGAGATCGGCATCACCCCCGCGACCCCCCGGGGCAGCTCAGCTCGGGTTGAGGAACTGTTCGGCCCAGACGGTCTTGCCGGTGGCCTCGTGGCGGGTACCCCAGCGCTGGGCGAGCTGGCCGACCAGCAGCAGGCCCCGTCCTCCCTCGTCGAAGATCCGGGCGCGGCGCAGGTGCGGGGCGGTGCTGCTGGAGTCGAAGACCTCGCAGATGAGGGTGCGGCCTTCGTGGATCAGGCGCAGCCGGATGGGCTGGCGGCCGTAACGCAGGGCGTTGGTGACCAGCTCGCTGACGACGAGTTCGGTGATGAACGCGGCCTCCTCCAGATGCCAGACGACCAGCTGGTCGGAGGCCATGCGGCGGGCCTCGGCGACGACCGTGGGATCGAAGTCCAGCTCCCAGGTGGCGACCCGGTCGGCGCCGAGGCAGCGGGTGCGGGCCGTGAGCAGGGCGACGTCGTCGTCCGGCGGGTGGGTCAGCATGGCGGCGAGGAGCCGGTCGCAGACCGTGTCCGGCGTCGGTGCGGGACGGGCGAGGGTGGCGAACATCTTGTCCAGGGCCTCGTCGATGTCGTGGTCGCGGGCTTCGAGCAGACCGTCGGTGTACAGGGCGATCAGACTGCCCTCCTCCAGCTCGGTCTCGACGGTCTCGAACGGCAGGCCGCCGAGGCCCAGGGGCGGGCCGGGCGGCACATCGAGGAAGCGGACGGCGCCGTCGGGGGCGACCACGGCGGGCGGGGGGTGGCCGGCCCTGGCGAGCGCCAGACGGCGGGAGATGGGGTCGTAGACCGCGTACAGGCAGGTGGTGCCGATCCCCGCGGCGCCCTCCTCGGCCTCCTGCGGCCCGGCCTCGTCGGCGGACAGGTGCACCACGAGATCGTCGAGGTGGGTCAGGAGTTCGTCGGGCGGCAGATCGACATCGGCCAGGGTGCGTACCGCGGTGCGCACCCTGCCCATGGTCGCCGAGGCCCGGACGCCGTGACCGACGACATCGCCCACCACCAGGGCCACCCGGGCGCCCGACAGCGGGATCACGTCGAACCAGTCGCCGCCCACCCCGGCACGGCCACCGGCCGGCAGGTAACGGGTGGCGACGTCCAGGGCGTGCTGGTCGGGCAGCGTCTGCGGTAGCAGGCTGCGCTGCAGGGTCATGGTGGTGGTGCGTTCCCGACCGCGGTGCCGGGCCCGGCGAACGGCCTCGGCCGCCGTGTCCGCGAGCTGCTCGGCCAGCCACGCATCGTCCGCCGCGAAGGGGCCTCGGCGCCCGTGGCGGCCCAGCAGCACCGCACCGAGCATGCCGCTCCGGGTGCGCAGCGGCACCACCATCAGCGAACGCACCCCCGCCCGGCCGATCCAGGCGGCCTGGGGATCCTCTTCGACCCAGCGGGTGATGGCCGGCTCGCCCACTGCGTACACGGCCGCCTGCCCCTCGACCAGGCACCGGGTCACCGGCGAGACGGCCGGGTGGCGCGCCCGTCCGCCCGGCGGGACGAGAGGGCCGCCGTCGTCGAGGACGGACCGCACCGCGATACGGTCCAGGACCACCCGCCCCGCCGAAGTGGCCGGCAGGAACGGGGCCGTCTCGCCGCCGCGCCGGAAGGCATCCAGTACCTCGACGGCGACGAAGTCCGCCACGGCGGGCACGGCAGCCTCGGTCAGCTCCTGTGCCGTGCGCTCGGCGTCGTCGGTGGTGCCGATAAGGGGCTGGGCCTGAAGCAGCATCCGCTGCCGGGCCGGATCCCCGTCCCCCGTGCGGTACGCCACCAGACACACCGCACGCACCTGGCCCTCAGCGTCCTTCAGCGGGGCCAGTGACACCGGCCAGCCGCCCTCCGCACCCACACCGCCCGGGCCCAGCAGATCCGCGACATGCTGCACCCCGCCCCCTTCCAGCACCAGTCGCATGGCTGCCTCGGCCCGGTCGCTCAACAGATGCGGCGCGAGCTCCGTCAGACGCCACCCGCGCATGTCCTCCGCGCTCAGCGACAGCGCACCCTCCAGGCCGGCGTTCGCCCCCACCAGCCGCAGATCCCCGTCGAAGACCCCGACGCTGCAGGGCAGTTGGCGCAAGACCCACTCCCCGAACACCTCGTCCTTCGGCAGGTCCTGCCCCGGCGACGAGGACGGCCCCCCGGCCGATCCCGCCACCACAAGCCACTCGGCGGCCGCCGGGCCGTCGGAAGCCCTCCGGTGCGCCAGCAGCCGCCGCGGAAGGTGCCGGCCGTCCCGATGCCGCAGCACAGCCGAGCCGCTCCACCCGCGGCGCCCGGCCGCAACGCGCCGTACCCGCTCCCCGACGGCGTCGCGCTCCCCGACGTCATCGGCCAGCAGCCGCGCCGCCGGGCGCCCCACCACCTCCGCCGGCCCGTACCCCAGGAGTCGCCCGGCCGCCTCGCTCCACCCCGTCACGATGCCGCGCTCGTCCACGGTGGCCGTGCACGGCTGCTGCGGCGCGTCACCCGCCCGTGTCCACTCCTCGGAAGGGGAGGAAGGTCGCGCCATCACAGCTCCTCTCGCCGTTCACGTACGGCACCCCCCCTGACCAGCATGATCCCGACGCACACCAACCACAACCGGAGGCGGCGCCGGCACGGAACTCCGCCCGTGACACGCCTGTGACAACGGGCAGACGCGCCCATGACCTCACCCAAACATCCTCTTCACAAGGGGCAAAGCGGAGTATTCAGACATTCAGGCATTGCCCGCTGCTTCCAAGGGTGTGAGCAGAGACGACCGCGCCGACCCGCCGGAGAACACCCCCCATGCATCCCACCCTCACCACGACCCCCGCCGCCGACGCCACGGAGACCCCCGCCCTCACCCCCCGTGAACTGGAGACCCTGCGGCACATCGCCGCCGGCCGCACCTATCTCCAGACAGCTCGCCACATGGGGCTCTCCCAACACACCGTCGACACCTACCTGCGCCGCATCCGAGCCAAGTTCGACGTCAACACCACCGCGGAACTCACCCGCCTCGCCATGGCCCTCGGTCTGTAGCGCCGTACTGGCGCCGTACTTGCGTTCATAAAGAACTCGGCCTTTCCGGGCATCGTCACATCCTCGAAATACGACCGTCCCATCCTCTCCAGGACTTCGATCTACGGTGGGCAGCACAGCCCGCCGCCCGGCCACCGTCGCCCGAAGGCACACCCCCGCCCTCGCCCCGACAGGGAGCCCCGTGTCCCGCCCCGCTCGCCCGGCCTTCGCCCTACCGCCCTGGCTCGCCCACGCCCTCCGCGCCCAGCGCGGACCCGTCCCCTGGAGCGCGGTCGTCCGAGGAGCCCTGGCCGCCGGCCCCCTCCTCCTCGCGGCGGTCCTGGCAGACCGCACCTCCCTCGGCGTGGTGGCCGCCATCGCCGCCATGCTCGCCGGCATCAACGACCGCCCCGGCAGCCGCCGCGTCTCCGTCCAGCGGATCGGGATGCCCGCGCTGGCAGGGGGCGCCGGGCTGTTCGTCGGGACGTACGCCGGGGAGCACTTCGGTGCCGTCCCGCTCACCCTTCTCCTCACCGGCCTCGGGCTCCTCGCCGGCGGCATCAGCGCCGTCGGGTCCGTCGCCTCCGCCGCCGGTACGCAACTCCTCGTCGCCTCCGCCATCGGGGCCGGGATGCCGTTGCCGGAGAGCGGGTGGCAGCGGGCGCTCGTCTACCTCGCCGGTGCCGCCTGGCTGCTCGGGCTCCGGCTCGCCCTCCCCACCCCCGGCTCCCTCGTCGGAGACTTCCGGTTCGACGGCGAACGTGACGCCGTCGCCGACGTGTACGACGCTGTCGCGGACCTCCTCGACGCCGTCGGCACCCGGCGCGCCACCGCCCGTCGCGTCGCGCTCACCGCCGCCCTCGACCACGCGCAGGACGCCCTCACCGGGCCACGGCTGCGGCGGTACGCCTCCTCGTCCGCCGAGCGGCGACTGCACGCGCAGTACGCCGCCGCCCTGCCCCTCGCCGAGGCCGCCACCGCGCTCGCCTGGGCGGGGGAGGGCGTCGCCGAGCGGTCCTCAGAAGGGCCGCGCAGGCTCGCCGCGGCCGTCCGCGGCAACACCCACACGGGGCCCCTCCCCGCGCCCTCCCGCTCCGCGCCCGCCCTGCGCGCCCTCGACGACGCCCTGCTGCATGCCGCCGAGGCGTTCGACCGGGGCAGGGGCGACAGCGACCTGCACACCCGGCGCCGTACCGCCAGGGACCGGGTCCGGGCCGTCTTCGGAGCCGGCGGGCGCGAGTACGGGCTGCGGGTCGCCCTCAGCTTCGGAGCGAGCGCCGCCATCGCCCAGGCCCTGCACCACGCCCAGTGGTACGGGCAGCACGAGCACTGGTACTGGCTCCCCGCCACCGCCGTCTTCCTCGTCAAGCCCGACCTCGGACCGCTCGTGTCCCGGGTGCTGTGCCGGGCCGCCGGCACCGTGCTGGGAGCCCTGCTCTTCGCCGGATTCGCGGCCGTACTGCCCCGGCCCGAAGGGCTCATCGCCCTCGTCGCCCTCAGCGGCGCCCTCATCCCCGTGGCCACCCGGCACTTCGCCGCCCAGACGGCCGTCGTGACCGTCCTCGTACTCGCCCTGGTGATGGTGGGCGGCGAGCCGCAGGCCTCCGCGAGCCGGATCGGGGAGACGCTGCTGGCCTGCGCGATCGTGCTGGTCGTGGGGCACCTCCCGATGCCGGGACAGCGGGGAGGAGGAGTACGGGCCCGACTCTCCGCGGCCAACCGGGCCGCGCACGCCTACCTTGCCCACGTGCTGAGCGAGTCCGACGCCCACGACCCCACCCGAGCCCCGCGCGAATCCCCCGTCCATGACGTGCCGAACGGCCATGACCCGGCCCGTTCCGACGCCCGCGCCCTGCGCTGGACCCTCCGGCGCGAGGCATACCGGGCGCTCGCCGAGGCCCGTACCGCCATCGCTCTCGCCGCCGCGGAACTTCCCGCGCTCGCGCGGCACACGGAGGGCGCGGACGACGTCGTCGCCACGCTCGAACGGCTCGTCGACACGACCACCGCTTGCGCCGTCCACCTCGACGACTCCGGTCGGCTCACGCCCTGGCACACCGCCAGGCTCACCGAGCTGCTGGAAGAGCTCGCGGAGGAACGCGACCGGGTCGGGCTACGGGGCCCCGAGTCACCCGGCGTGCGTCTCGCCGGCTGAGGTCGGCGCGGTGGGTCGCTGCGGCGCACCTCAAGAGGGCCTGCGGTGAGGCGGCGAGCGGGCGGTGTCGAGGCCGGCGTGCCGGGCGGGCGGGCCGCGCGACAGACCCGCGACCGGATGCGCGGTTCACCGCACGCGCCGCGACGACCGCGTCGTACGTTGGCGTGATGACGCCTTCTCCCGCAGAAGCTCCCGCCGACCTCGTCATCACCGGCTGCACGGTTCTCCTGCACGACGATCAGGAGCGGATCGGATTCGCGGAGAACGCCGCCATCGTCGTACACGGTGGAGTCGTCGAGGCGGTGACGACCGCGGCGGCCGTGCGCGACCGGCCCGCCGTCGAGCGCCTCGACGCGGCGGGCCAGGTCGCCCTCCCCGGTCTCGTCAACTGCCACACGCACGCCCCCATGGTCGCCCTGCGGGGGGTCGCCGAGGACCTGCCCACCGAGGAGTGGTTCAACGACGTGGTCTGGCCCGTCGAGTCCAACCTCACCGAGAAGGACGTGGAGTTGGGGGCGCGGCTCGCCTGTGCCGAGATGATCCGCGGTGGCGTCACCTGCTTCGCCGACCACTACTTCTCGATGGACGCCGTCGCCGGCGTCGTCGAGGAGTGCGGGATCCGGGCCCACCTGGGGGAGGCGTACTTCTCCTCCCAGGGCCCTCAAGGGCGGGAGAAGTCGCTGGAGTTCGCGCTACGGCAGCGCGGCGCCGCCGGCGGCCGTATCACCACCACCCTCGCCCCGCACGCCCCCTACACGGTCGATGACGCGGACCTGGCCGCCACCGCCGAACTCGCCGCCGAGCACGGCCTCCCCGTCCACCTCCACGCCTCCGAGAACCGCGACCAGGCCGAGACCAGCCTCGCCCGCCACGGCGTCACCCCCATCGACGTCCTCCAGCGCACCGGGATCCTCGACGTCGACGTCCTCATCGCGCACGGCACGGGCATCCTCGACCGCGACCTGCCGGTCCTGCGGAACGCCTCCGGCCGTACGGCCGTCGCCACCGCGCCCCGCGGCTACCTCAAGTTCGCCTGGCCCACCACCACACCCGTCCGCGCCCTGCACGACATCGGCATCCCCGTCGGCCTCGCCACGGACGGCGCCGCCTCCAACAACTCCCTCGACGTCTGGGAGTCGATGGCCCTCACCGCCCTCCTCCAGAAGTCGACCACCGGCGACCCGCGCTGGCTGACAGCCCGTCAAGCCCTGCACCACGCCACCCTCCAGAGCGCCCGGGCGATCGGCCTCGGCGACACCCTCGGCACCCTCGCCCCCGGCCGTCGCGCCGACATCATCCTCGTCGACCTCACCGGCCCCCACACCCAGCCGGTCCACGACCTCGCCGCCACCCTGGTCCACAGCGCCCGCTCCTCCGACGTCCGCACGACGATCGTGGACGGGCGGATCCTGATGCGCGACCGGGAGCTGCTGACGATCGATGTGCCCGCAGTCGTCCGGGAGTTGGGGGAGCGGCTGCCGGCACTCCTGGACCGCGGTCACGGCGGGAGGATCCAGGAATACGACACCTGAAACGCCGAAGAAACTCCGCGCCCCCGCGATGAGTTCCGCCCCTCCCGCCGGTCACCACAAGGAAGGGACCGTCGCACAGGAGGGCGCCCATGTCGCTTCCGGAGATCGTCTCGCGCGAGCAGTGGCGCGCGGCACGCGAGGAACTGCTGGTCAAGGAGAAGGCGGCCACGCGCGCGCGTGACGCGCTCAACGCCGAGCGGCGCGGGCTGCCCATGGTCGAGGTCGAGGAGGAGTACGTCTTCGAGGGCGGCGACGGCAAGGCCACCCTGCTCGACCTCTTCGAGGGACGGCAGCAACTCGTCGTCCACCACTTCATGTTCGCCCCCGAATGGGACGCCGGGTGCCGCAGCTGCTCGGGCTTCCTGGACCAGATCGGCCATCTGGCGCACCTCAAGGCACGCGGGACGACGCTCGTCGCCGTCTCCAGGGCGCCGTATACGAAGATCCTTCCGTTCAAGGCGCGCATGGGCTGGACGGTGCCCTGGTACTCGTCGTACGGCAGCGACTTCAACCACGACTTCGAGGTGACCCTGGAGCACGAGGGCGAGCTGGTGGAACGGCCCGGTGTCAGCTGCTTCCTGCGCGACCGGGACCGCGTCTTCCACACCTACTCGACGTATGAGCGCGGCCTCGACGGGCTGGGCTCGACCACCGGCTTCCTGGACCTCACCGCGCTGGGCCGCCAGGAGGAGTGGGAGGAGCCCAAGGGGCGCGCGTCGGCTCTTGGGGCGCCTGCGGGCAGTGAGCGCATCCGGTATCACGACGAGTACGAGGACTGACACAGGGCGTAGTGATTGATCATCGAGAGTGAGTGGGTGCTCACTCATCGCGGTGAACGAGTGTCAACTACGTCTCAGTCCCGTCACCGAGCGAGGCGTTTCACCTCCGGCAGGCGTTAACTCCTACAAGTACGACGCTTATCGGAGGTGCCTGATGGTGAACGGGCGAACAGTGCTCGAACGCTTTCCCGCGGGCGGGCCGAGAGGTTCGTGGCCGGCGGAGGAGTTCGCACACGCGCGACGGCTGGAAGGCCTGGCCGCCGAGGTCGTCATGGACCTCGCGACGGACGCCTTCCTGGTGGTCGTCCGCTCTGACGTCGCGGTGGACGCGGCCGCGTGAGCCTCGGGTGAGCCGAGGCTGAGCCGACGGTGGGGATCAGCCCGCCTTCGGCGCGGGCACCCGCGCGGTGAACTGCTCCGCCTGGAGCGAGTACAGCTCCGCGTACACACCGCCCGTGGCCAGCAGTTCGTCCGGCGTGCCGGACTCCACGAGCCGGCCCTGGTCGAGGACGTGCACCAGATCGGCGTGGCGTACGGACGCCAGCCGGTGGGTGATGAGGACGACCGTCTGACCGCTCGAGGCCAGCGCGCGGATCTTCTCGAAGACCTCCAGCTCGGCCCGTGCGTCCAGGGCCGCCGTCGGCTCGTCCACGATGAGGATGTGCCCACGCCGGTACGCGGCTCGCGCGATCCCCAGCCGCTGCCACTGACCGCCGGACAGCTCGTGCCCGCCGCTGAAGTGCCGGGCCAGCAGGGTGTCCAGACCGCGCGGCAGATCGGCCACCACGTCCTCGGCCCCGGCCTCGGTGAGCGAGTCGGCCAGCCGCTCCTCGGTGAGGGGCGCGGAGGAGCGGCCGACGGCGACATTGACCCGGGCGGTGAACGGCCAGCGCTTGAAGTCCTGGGCCACCATGGCGATGCGCTCGGCGAGCTGGTGCCGGTCGGCGGTCGACGCGTCGACGTCGTCCCAGAGGACGCGCCCCCGGTCCGGCGTGTAGAGCCCCGCCAGCAGCTTCACCAGAGTGGTCTTCCCGGAGCCGTTCTCGCCGACCAGCGCGACGATCCGGCCGAGGGGGAGGCTGAGCGTGACGTCGTCGAGGGCGGGGCGGGCGGACTCGCCGGGGTAGGAGAAGGTGACGTTCTCGAACCGGATCTCCCGCGGATCCTCGGGCAAGGGGGCTCCACCGACCGGAATGGCCCGTTCGGCCGCCTCGACGTACAGCCGCTGCAGATCGCCCACGAACAGGGCCTCCTCATGGAGCGCGTTGACCTCCAGGACCAGGCTGTCGAGGCTCGACGAGCCGGTGCGGATCGCGATGACGGCCGTACCCGCCACGGAGAGCGCCATCGCGCCGGCGAGCAGCAGCCCGCCCAGCGTGGCGTACGTCGCGACGGTCGCGAGCCCCGTCCATGCCGCCGCGATGAGCCCGGTACGCGCCGCCAGCCGGGCGAGCCGCGCCTGCTCCGCCTCAGCCGTCTCCGACATCGCCCGGTAGTGCCGCAGCAGGAAGGGCCCGACGCCATGGACGCGGATCTCGGGCGCGGCGGCGGGCTCGGTCAGCAGCCCGCTGATCAGATGGCCGGCGCGGGAGTGCTGCACCCAGGTGTGGAAGGACTCGTAGCGGCGCCGGGCGTTGGTCAGAGCGCTCCAGGCGCTGGGCAGCGTCATGGTGGCGAGGAGGGGCAGCAGGGCCGGGTGCAGCACGGTGAGTACGCCCGCCGCGGCGATCAGCGAGATGGCCGCGTTCACGACCCGGGTGCTGTACGCGATCATGCGGCGGGCGGATCCGGCGCCGTACTGCGCGGTGTCCAGCAGCTTGTGGAAGGCGTGATCCTCGATCGCGGCCAGCTCCACGGCGGCCGCCCGCTCCAGGTACAGCTCGGTCGCCACCCGCTCCACCTTGGGCTCCAGCCGCCCCGTGGCATACGTGGACGCGGCCCGCAGCAGCGTCGAGACCACCATCACGGCAGCCATCGCGACCAGCGCCGGAACGGCGCCGCGTAACCGCTCCTCCAGTGTCCCGCCCCCGATCAGCCGCCCCAGCACACTGTTCACGGCCAGCAGCCCGACCGCCTGCCCCAGCCCTCGCCCCACCTCGGCCACCAGCACCACCCGCGCGGCCCGCCGGTCGGCCTGCCACGCGAGCCGGAAGCTCGACGCCAACAGGGACGGCAGCCGCGTCACCAGTGCCCGGAAGTTCAGCTCCAGGAAGGCGTCCCGATGCTGATTCCACCCCATGTCGTACCGCAGCGGCCCCCCGAACAGCAGCCGCTCCGACTCGGAAACCCCGGCCTCACCAGCATCGAGCTTCTTCCCCACCACACACCCTCCCCCGACCGCCCCGGCAACGGAGGGCCACTATGGCGGGGTGGGGGCGTCGGGGGGAGGGCGCGAGTGGGGGCGGGGGATGCGCGCGGGCGTACATTTTCAGCCCGTCCGGCGTTTGAGGACGAGGCCGCAGGCCGACAGCGGGGGTCCAGGGGCGGCAGCCCCCTGGTACGGGACCGAAAGGCCCGGCACCCCTTCAACGCAGCCCCGCAAAGAAAACCGGCTCCACCGGCGGAGCCCTACGCGCTGATCTGCCGCGACCAAGAAGGCGTAATCCCCATCACCCGGCACAACGCCAAATACAACGGAATCGGCGGCGTATAAGGCACCGTCCCGTCCGACCGGTAAATCAGTCGAGGCGTGTCCAGGACCACCGCCCCCGTCGAGTACCGCACAGCCGCCGGCCACTCCAGCGCGTAATCGGAGTCGGACGGCACGATCCACCACCAGTGCGCCTCATCGGCGTACACACACCCCACCCGAGGCAGCCGAGGCAGAATCAGCGGCCCGAAACGCGCGGGCACCGCCACCGCGTCACAGCCCAGCGGCGCGGTCATCCCGTCGGGAACGGGCAGCCGCCGCGGCGCGGCCGGGGTGGGCAGACCCCGGCGAAGGCGGACCAGCGTGTCGAGGCTCAGCACCTGACCGCCGTCGGACCCGCCCCTCACAGCCATACGGACCCCGATCCCCTGCCGTACCGCGCCTGCGCCTCGTCATCGTCGCCCGAACCTCCGGACGGGCCGGGCTTGGGCCGGGACCCCCACCCGAGGTCGTTGTACGGCCCGGTGTCGGCGACGGTGCCGGTGCCGGTGCCGGAAGCGTCGGGGAACCCGGCCGCGCGCGCCAGATCGGCCCAGACCACCAGCCCGGGCCCCTGCTCATGGGCCCCCCACGCATGGCAGAGGGCGTCGATGAGGAGCAGTCCTCTTCCGTGCTCGTCCTCGGGCCGGGCCGCCAACGGATGCGGCTCACCCGGCGCGCACCCCTCGTCGCGCACGGCTATGCGCACCAGGTCGGCCCCGTCGTGCAGCTCGCACACGATGTGCTCGCTGGCGGTGTGCACGATCGCGTTGGTGACCAGCTCGGACACGACCAGAGCCGCCGTCTCGCAGGTGTCCTCGCACACCGCCCAGCCGTTCAGCCGCGCCCTGGTCAGGCGTCTGGCCTGCGCGGGCGAACCCGGATGCGCGGCCAGTTCGAAGCGGAACCGGCGCTCGGCGGCGGCGCCCCGCTGGGGCCCGACCGCCGGGGCGGCACCGAGGCCGTGGGGGGCCGCGGTGGCGTCTGTTCCTAAGGGCGGGGACGGAATCACGCTTGCCACTATCGCCGCGCCGTGAACACTTGGCAAGTGTCACTCTGAAAATTGCAGAGTGCTGTGTGACTCTCTGGAAGGCCGTGGCACACTGCTCGCAACAGCATGTCGAACGGCGCCAGTTGGGATCGCCGAGGATCGGCCGGTTCAGCCGAGGTCCTCGAATAGGTCTTCGAATGGCGCCGTCGGCCTGTAAGGATTCAGCCAGCCTGTAAGGATCCAGTCGGCCTGTCGGGCGGGGGCAGTGGGCCGTCGGGCGGGTTCAGTGACCTGTCGGGATTCACCGGGATTCATTTCGTGGAGGTGGAGCGTGAGCGAGCCGCGGTCCGCGCCTACGGTCGGTCAGGTCGTCCTGGGCCGGCGCCTGCTCGACCTGCGCGAGCGTGCCGGGCTCAAGCGCGAGGAGGCCGCCCGCGTCCTGCGCGTCGCCCCCGCCACGGTCCGCCGTATGGAGATGGCCGAGGTCGGGCTCAAGATCCCGTACCTCCAGCTCCTTCTGAAGGCCTACGGTATCTCCGACGACGAGGCCGCCGCCTTCGTGCAGCTGGCCGAGGAGGCCAACAAGCCCGGCTGGTGGCAGCGCTTCCACGACATCCTGCCCGGCTGGTTCTCGATGTACGTCAGCCTGGAGGGTGCCGCCGGCCTCATCCGGTCGTACGAGCCCCACTTCGTGCCCGGGCTGCTGCAGACCGAGGACTACGCGCGCGGAGTGCTGCGGTCGGGCGCCATCGGCCAGACCAGCCCGGACGACATCGAGCGCCATGTCGCCCTGCGTATGCAACGCCAGCAACTGCTCACCCGTGAGGACGCGCCCCGGCTGTGGGTCGTGATGGACGAGACCGTGCTGCGCCGCCAGGTCGGCGGCCCGGAGGTGATGCGTGCCCAGATCGACCGGCTCCTCGAGGCCACGAAGCTGCCCAACGTGACGCTGCAGGTGGCGCCCTTCGCGAACGGGCCGCACCCCGGCACGTACGGGCCCTTCGTGCTGTTCCGATTTGCCATGTCAGAACTGCCGGACATGGTCTACAGCGAGTACCTGACCGGCGCCGTCTATCTCGACGCGCGCACCGAGGTGGCGACCCACCTGGAGGTCATGGACCGCATGGCGGCGCAGGCCGCTACGGCACATCGCACGAAGGGGATCCTCCGGGATCTCCGCAAGGAGCTGTGAATGGATCGCATCAAGCCGCGCATACACGTCTACAACGGCATGCCCGCGCGGGACTTGGGCAGCGAAGGCTGGCACAAGCCGTGGAGCGGCGGCAACGGAGGGAACTGCCTGGAGGCGATGAAGCTCGCCGACGGCCGGATCGCCGTCCGTCAGTCGACCGACCCGGACGGTCCGGCGCTGATCTACACCTCGGACGAGATGACGGCGTTCATCGAGGGCGCCAAGGCGGGAGAGGCGGACTTCCTCCTCTCCTGAGCCGCACGATTGCTCGATCGCTCTGCTGCTCCGCCGGCCGCCCGCTCGAACGCTTGAACCGCTTGAGTTCTTGAGTCACTTGCCTGCCACGCGCTCAACTCCCTCTCCTTGGTGCTTGGTTGATAATTCACTGTGTCTTACGGAGTGCCTCATGACCCAGATCGACACCAGCAAGCCGCATCCCGCGCGGATGTACGACTGGTATCTCGGCGGCAAGGACAACTACCCCGTCGACGAGGCCATGGGGCAGCAGTGCTCGCCCTCGACCCGCGCGTCCCGGTGATGGCGCGGGTCAACCGTGCGTTCATGCACCGCGCCACCCGGTGGCTCGCCAAGAACGGCGTACGCCAGTTCCTGGACATCGGCACCGGAATCCCGACCGAGCCGAACCTCCACCAGATCGCCCAGGGAATCGCCCCCGACTCACGCGTCGTCTACTGCGACAACGACCCCGTCGTGCTGGCCCACGCGGTGGCCCTGCTGCGCGGCACGGAGGAAGGCGGGACCGAGTATCTGCAGGCCGACGTACGCAGTCCCGACGCGATCGTCGAAGGCGCCAGGAAGGTCCTGGACTTCGACCGGCCGGTGGCGCTCTCCCTCGTAGCGCTGCTGCACTTCGTCTCGGACGCCGACGCCGCGCACGAACTGGTCCGCCGCCTGCTGTCCGAGCTCCCCTCGGGCAGCTACCTGGTGGTGACCCACGCGACCGCCGACTTCACCCCCGAGGAGTCGAAGGCGGCGACCGAGAAGCTCAAGGCGGCCGCCATCACGCTGGCCCTGCGCTCCCGCGAGGAGTTCACCCGCTTCTTCGACGGCCTCGAACTCGTCGAGCCCGGCGTCGAGGTGCCGCACCTTTGGCATCCCGAACTGGGGGAGCCGGTGCCCGGCCAGGACGACGGGGTCATTCCCGGGTACGGGGCGGTGGGCCGTAAGCCGTAGCTCTACGGCTGTATAGCTCTGTGCGCTGTGCGCTGTGCTCTACGGCTGTATAGCTCTGTGCTCTACGCGGCCGGGCCTCACAGGTACGACATCATGCGCCGCGGAGCGTCCACCAGGCGGCTGATGAACACCACCGGCAGCGGGGGCTGCTCCGCCTTGGCCGGGGTCAAGAGGAGGGCGCCCGCGAGGGCCTCCTGGGCATGCAGGGAGACCAGGGCCCGGCGGGTCCAGCGGAGCTCCGCGGCCAGAATGGGGGCGGAGAGGCCGGCGGGCGACGGGATCTCGGCGAGGTGGCGGTCCACATCGGCGGTGAGGTCGGTCGCCAGTCCGGGCAGGGCGGAGGCGAGGCGGCCCACCCGCCAGGCCGCGCTGAGCCGGCGCGCTCCGGGCGCCGGGTTGAGCAGCGCGAGCCACCGGTGCCGGGGTGGGACGGTGCCGAGGAGACGCAGGTCGGCGGCCGCACGCCCGCCCACCGTGGTGACCACCGGCGCCGACTTGAGCAGTCGGCGGGGCGCGCTGCCCCCGATGTCGAGCGCGGCGGCGAGGCCCCGGGCCATCGGCGCCACCCACAGGTCCTCCTCCAGTGGTGCCAGTTGCTCCGGCAGTGTCTCCGCCACCGGTCCGGGCCCGAGCAGCCGCGCCCCGCGCGCCGGCCGCGCCGCCATCGCGGTGATCGGCCGGCTCTGGAACAGCCACAGCCGCCCGTCCTCGTCGAACCCGAACTCGACATCCTGCGGCCCGCCGAACACCCGCCTGATCTGCCGCGCGAGCCGCGCCAGCCGGAACAACTCGGCGCGCGTGAGAAGCGAGCGGCCCTCCGTGAGCGAGCGGCCCTCCATGAGTGAGCCGCGGTCCGCGGCCCCGGTCCGCAGGAGACGGCCGTGCCCGCTCAGCCAGTAGTCGGTGCCGGCCTGCGCGCCGCTGACCAGGCTGTCCGGTCCGCCGCGCACCGCGCTGACCAGGATCCGGTCGGCCCGCCCCGCCACCGGGTCGGCACCGAACATCACGCCGCCGACCCGTACCGTCAGCATGGGCTGCACCAGCACCGCCATCGGCGCAGTGGACCCGTCGGGCCGGTGCGCCGAATCGAGGACGGTCTCGACGGCCGTACGGAAGTCCCGCCAGCCGCGTACGTCGAGCACCGAGGCGAACTGGCCCGCCAGGGACGACTCCGCCGTGTCCTCCTGCGGTGAGGACGACCGTACGACGAGCGGCCGGGCGCGGCCTTCGGAGAGTTCGTCCCAGGCGCGCCGCAGGGCGACCGTGTCGCCGCCGGCGCGGTGCGGGATCACGAACCTGGGCAGCACGGGCAGTCCGGCGCGGGCCGCGCGGGCGAGGTTCGCGGCCTTGGACCCCATCGACGGGAGGAGTGCGGTGGCGGGCCGGTCCAGCGGGACGACGGCCGGGCCGTATGCCTCGACCTCGCCGAGGGCGACGTGGCCGTGCTGCTCGCCCCGGTGCTCTTCCCCGTCGCGCGCACCTTCTCCGTGACGTTCATCGAGCGTCGTCATGAACACCCTCCAGGACCGACCGTCAACAGGGGGGATGCGCTGGGGTGGCCCTGCGCCTGACGACGGAACGAAGGATGGGGGCGAGCCGCTACCGGCCCCGGTCCGGGTGCGACGACAGCACGCCTCCTGCTCCGATGATCCCACTCCTGTTCGCATCCATGTAGACCGGAAGCCACTTTTCGGACATGTGGGAGAACAAATCAGAATGCAGCAGTATGCCGGGAGAGGCGACGCGAGGTGGCAGAGGCAGCAGAGGGGGCAGAGGGGGGGGAGAGGAGGCAGAGGAGGCAGAGGCGCGCCACTCACCCACCCGGCGGCGGCAGCACGCCGCACAGCGCCTCCAGAGCCGCCCCGTACGCATGTTCCGAGGGCGTCGCGTAGCCGACGACGATGCCGTCGCGGACCGGCATGTCCGGCTCCGTCGCCTCCGGGTGCCGGAACTCGGCGAGGCCGTCCAGGGCGATGCCCTGCCAGGTGGCCGCCTTGACCGTGGACCGCTCGGTGCCGGGCGGCAACCGCAGCACGGCGTGGAGTCCGGCGGCGACCCCGGTGACCTCGATGTGCGGCGCGTGCGCGGCGAGGGCGGCCACGAGACGGTCGCGACGGCTCCGGTACCGCTGCCGCATCCGCCGCACATGACGGTCGTACGCCCCAGAGACGATGAAGTCGGCGAGGCACAGCTGATCGAGGACGCTCGCCCATGCCTCGCGCTCGCCCTTGGCCGCGAGTACGTCGTCGACGTACCGCTCCGGCAGCACCATCCAGCCGAGCCGCACGGCCGGCGACAGACTCTTGCTGACCGAGCCGATGAAGATCACCCGCTCCGGATCGAGGCCCTGGACGGCGCCGACGGGCTTGCGGTCGTAGCGGAACTCGCCGTCGTAGTCGTCCTCCAGAATCACGCCCCCACGCGCGCGTGCCCAGTCGAGCACGGCGGCGCGGCGCTCCGGATGCAGCGGGCCGCCGGTCGGGAACTGGTGCGCCGGCGTGAGCAGTACGGCCCGCTCGCGTCCCAGCCGGTCGCCGCGGACGCCGTCCTCGTCGAGGGGAAGCGGCACGGTCCGTACGCCCGCGGCGGCGAGCAGTTCCCGATGGAAGCCCAGCCCGTACGCCTCCACGGCCAGGGGCCCGCGCAGCACGGCGCCGCCTCCGCCTCTGTCCTGGTTGAAGAGCAGCCGCAGGGCGTGTGCGAAGCCGGAGCAGATCACGATCCTGCCCGGCTCGGTGCGCACGCCACGCGCGCGTGCCAGGTACTCGGTGAGCGCTTCCCGCAGTTCCACGCGACCGGCGGGATCACCGGGCCCGAAGACCTCGTTCGGCGCCTGCTGGAGGGCCCGTCGATAGGAGGCCAGCCAGGCCGCACGCGGGAACGCCGACGCGTCCGGCGTGCCCTGCCGCAGGTCGTGCCGACGTCCACGCGCGCGTGGCGGCATCTGGGCTGTCCTACGAGGCGTCCGCTCGGCGCGGCGCAGGGGCTGGGCGCGCTCGGCCACCCTCGTCCCCGAGCCCTGGCGGGCAGTGAGCCAGCCCTCGGCGACCAGCTCCGCGTACGCGTCGGCCACGGTGTTGCGGGCGACCCCGAGGTCGGCGGCGAGCGAGCGGTACGGCGGCAGCCGGGTGCCGGGCGCGAGCCGCCCCTCGCGCACCGCGTCGCGCAGCGCACGGGTCAACGCGGCCCGGCGCCCGCCCGGCCCGGACGCCCCCGACGGTTCGGAGAGATCCAGATGCAGGTCGGCACCGATCCGCTCCGCGGAATTGACCCACGATTCAGCCATGGAAATGCACCCTACAACCGGTCTTTCCGGCCCGTAGGTTGATGCACATGACGACGAACACGATCGACACCAAGCCCACCGAGTCCACCGCCCAGTTCACCGCCCAGTCCACCACCGAGGCCATCAACGAGGCCGAGACCGCCCGCACCCGCCTCGACCTCGCGAAGTCCGCCCCCAAGGTCTTCCGCGCCATCGTCGGCTTCGACGCCGCCGCCCGCGAGGGCCTGGACCCGGCGCTCGTCGAGCTGATCCAGATCCGCGCCTCGCACCTCAACCACTGCGCCTACTGCCTCCACATGCACACCAACGACGCCCGCAAGGCCGGCGAGAGCGAGGACCGGCTGCACATGGTCGCCGTCTGGCGTGAGGCCCGGCACTTCTTCACCGAGAAGGAACAGGCGGCCCTCGCACTGACGGAGGCGGTGACCCTGGTGTCCGACGGCGGCGTCCCCGACGAGGTCTACGCCCAGGCCGCGGCCCACTTCGACGACCAGGAGCTGGCCCACGTCCTGTCCCTGATCCTCACGATCAACACCTGGAACAGGGTGGCGTTGGCGACCGGCAAGGTGGCGGGGACGGACGAGCGGCGATAGCTGGGACGGACGAGCGGCAATAGCGGGGACGGACGAGCGGCGATAGGGGAGGGGCCGGGGCCCTGCGGCGTCGGGCCCGCCGTGACCACCGGCCGCGTGACCGGCTGCCGTGACCACCCGACGCCGTGACCACCTGCCCGTCAGACGGTCATGGGCCGGTCATACGGCGAGATCGGCGCCGGCAACCGCGAACTTCCCGTCAGATAACCGTCGACGGCCGCCGCCACCGCCCGCCCCTCGGCGATCGCCCACACGATCAGTGACTGCCCCCGGGCGGCATCCCCGGCGGCGAACACGCCAGGGACGTTCGTGGCGAACCCGGCATCGCGCGTGATCGTGCCGCGCGGCTCCATCTCCAGCCCCAGCTGATCGATCAGTCCGTCCCCCCGGTCGGGCCCGGAGAAGCCGAGGGCCAGCAGTACCAGGTCGGCCGGCAGCTCCCTCTCGGTGCCCGGCAGCGGGCGGCGCCGCGCGTCCACCTCGGTCAGGTGCAGCGACCGTACGTGCCCGTCGGCGTCGCCCGTGAAACGGAGCGTGGACGCCGCGAACAGCCGCGCGTCCGCGTCCGCCGCGGGTGCCGTCTCCAGCTCGCCCGCCTCCTCGTGCGCGGCCGACAAACGGTAGATCTTCGGGTACGTCGGCCAGGGCTCGGTGTCCTCGTCCCGCTCGGCGCCCGGCTGGGCGTAGATGTCCAGCTGGGTCACGGAGGCCGCGCCCTCCCGGACGGCGGTGCCCAGACAGTCGGCCCCCGTGTCCCCGCCGCCGACGATGACGACATGCTTCCCGGCGGCGGACATGGGCGACGTCTCCAGGTCCCCCGCACATACCCGGTTGGCCAGCGGAAGGTACTCCATCGCCTGCTGGACGCCGTCCAACTCACGCCCGGAAACGGGCAGTTCACGCCAGGCAGTAGCCCCGGTGGTGATCACGATCGCGTCGTGGCGCGAGCGCAGCTCCGCGGCCCCCGACGTCCCGCCCGACCACCGTCGACGTACGGAACTTGGTCCCCTCGGCCCGCATCTGCTCGATCCGCCGCTCCAGATGGTGCTTCTCCATCTTGAACTCGGGGATGCCGTACCGCATCAGCCCGCCGATCCGGTCGTCCTTCTCGTACACGGCGACCGTGTGCCCCGCCCGCGTCAGCTGCTGCGCGGCGGCGAGCCCCGTGGGCCCCGAGCCGATCACCGCGACCGTCCGCCCGGACAGCCGGTCCGGCGGGCGCGGCGGCGCGAAGCCGTCCTCCCACGCCCGGTCCGCGATGGCACACTCGACGTTCTTGATGGTGACGGCGGGCTGATTGATCGCCAGCACGCACCCCGCCTCGCACGGCGCCGGGCACAACCGCCCCGTGAACTCGGGGAAGTTGTTCGTCGCGTGCAACCGGTCGGCGGCCGCCCGCCAGTCCTCCCGCGACACCAGGTCGTTCCACTCGGGGATCAGATTGCCCAGCGGACAGGCGTCGTGGCAGAACGGTATGCCGCAGTCCATACAGCGGTCGGCCTGCTTGCTGATGATGGGCAGCAGCGCCCCGGGGACGTACACCTCGTCCCAGTCCCCGACCCGCTCCTCGACGGGCCGGCGCGGCCAGTCCTGGCGGGGGGTGGTCATGAAACCCTTGGGATCGGCCATGGCCGTCTTCCTCGCGTGCGCGTGTGACGTGCTGGAGCCGTGCGTCAGCGGGCGGCACTCTTCCGGCCACGATACGTCCCACCGGCCACCCGCGCAGAGTGGCGGACAGCGCTTTGGGACAGCGCTTTCCCGGGGCTCGTCCCATGAGGGACGGGTCAGCTGAGGGCCAGCACATACGACACCGTCGCGGCGGCCGAGGCGACCGTGCGGACGTGGTTCCACACCGTCCACTCGCGCACGTACGCCGGCCAGTAGGCGGCCGCCTCCCGGGTGCCCGGGTCCAGCTCGGCCAGCGCCTCGTTGCGGGGCACGTTCGCCACCATGGTCACCCCGAACGAGCCGAACAGATACAGCGCGCTGCCCAGCAGCAGCTCCACCGTGCCCTCGTCCGGCCAGAGCACGAACGTCACCACGGCGATCACCGCGCACAGCACCGCCGACCCGATGAACACCAGCATGAACGCCGGCATCAGCGCGGTCACATTGATCGCCTTCATCGCGGCGACGCCCTGTGCGGGCGGCAGCGCGGCGAGCCCGCGCATCACGAAGGTCGAGAAGGCGCAGAAGACCCCGGCGACAAGGCCGGTCCCGACCACACCGATCACGACCAGTACGAAGTACGGCCCATCGATCATGTCAACGTCAACTCCCGCATCCCGCCGAGCCCCTGCCCGGCCCCCATCCGTCACTACAAGTCAAATCCTGAACGAGAACGGTGAACATGGCCGATGGACGCGAGCGCATACGCGAACGTCCAGCACAGCCGAAGGGCGCCCGGACCGGACGTCCCTCGGCGACCGTTCGGGCCGCTGTCAGCCGGCCTCCGACACCTCCGCCCGCCACGCCCGCAACGTCGTCTCCACCGCTGCCGCGATCCGCCGCCGAGCCTCGTGCCGCGGCACACCGCTCATCAGCAGCTGGTCATACGGCGTGTCCATGTGCCGTACGGACGCCACGACCGCCGATATCACCGCTCCCTCGCCCAACGCCCGCCCCGCCGCACTCCGCCCCACCCGTCCGCTGCCCCGCACCGAGGCATGCGCGGCGATGTCCCCCGCCCGGTCCGCCGGACACCCCGGGAACAGCCGACGTATCTCCGCCGCGAACGCCTCCGCGAACCGCACGTCCTCCCGCGCCCGCCGCCGGGCGTCCCGCACCCGGCGCCGCCGCCGGGCCTCCGCGTCCGCCAGGCACCGCTGCTCCGCCCGGGTCAGCCCCGGCTCCTCCACGAGGACGCCCTGCCGCTCGTAACGGCCCCGGCGCCGGTTGAACCGCACGACCACCGCCGACAGCCCGCTCTCCTCCCGCGACCGACGCGTCAACGCCGTGTCGCCGCGCGGCAGGAACACCAGATGCCCGAGGTCGACACAGTCGAGACACCGTGGCGCGCCCTCCTCCAGCACGACCATCTGCAACGGTCCCGCATGGCACTCCGCGCAGTGCCGCCGCCTGAGGGGCTGAATGACGAGAAGGCCGTTACGGGGCGGGGGAGTTGCGAGAGGTGCCATAGGGGGTTCATTCCCCTCCGCACGGGCCCGGGGAACTACCCCGCAGAGACCGGGACGCTGTCTGACCAGGCCCGGGACAGGGAGTGCCGCCCCGCCCCGGCGGCCGCACTCCGCACGCCTCCCGGCCGTCGCGGACCCTCCCGCCCCCGGCGGCCGACGCCCCCGACTGCGCCCTGTCGCATGATGGGCCGTGTGCGACTCGAAGCGATCACCTGGGAACGGCTCGGCGACCTGCTGGCGGAGCGAGTGCTCGACCTGAAGCCGTCCGACGGCAGCCCCTGGCCCCGCGTCGCCTTCGACGGCGCCCCGGCTGCCCGCCCGGGAGACCTCGCGGAGCGGGTCGCGGAGGCACTGCGCATACGCGGCCGTCCCTCGCTCCTCGTCGGCACCCAGGGCTTCCTGCGCCCGGCCTCGGTCCGCCTGGAGTACGGCCACCAGGATGTGGAGGCCTACTACGACGGCTGGGTCGACACCGGCGCCCTGTGGCGCGAGGTCTTCGGCCCCCTCGAACCCGACGGTGACGGTCGCGTCCTGCCGGACCTGTGGGACCCGGTCAGCGACCGAGCCACCCGCAGCCCCTACGTCCCACTCCCGCCCGGCGGCGTCCTGTTGCTCCATGGCCCCCTCCTGTTGCGTCACTGGTTCCCCTTCGACCTGACCGTCCACGTCCTCCTCTCACCCGGTGCGTTGCGCCGCCGCACTCCCGAGTCCGAGCACTGGACCCTCCCCGCCTTCGAGCGCTACGACCACGAAACCGACCCGGCCGCTACGGCGGAGGTCCTGGTACGCGCCGACGACCCACGACACCCGGCATGGAGCGGGTGATCCGGCAAACCCCTTTTGTATGCGCGTGCATTTAATTACTCTGGCGCCATGACGACCTCCCCCGATGACCCGATCTCCTTCGACGACTCCGTCCGCTCCCTGCTCGACGGCAGGAACTTCGCCAGCGTGGCCACCCTCGGCCCCGACGGCGCCCCACAGAACTCGGTGGTCTGGATCAAACGCGAGGCGACACCGTGCTCTTCTCCTCCGTCGACGCGCGGCAGAAGGTGCGCAACCTCCGCCGGGACCCCCGCATCAGCGTCTCGGTCTACGACCTCGCCAACCCCTACACCTCCGTCGAGATCCGCGGCACCGCCGAGATCGTCCCCGACGAGGCCAAGCGGTTGCCGTTCGAGCTCTCGCACAAGTACCTCGGTATCGACCCGCCGGCCGAGAAGGACGACGAGACCCGAGTGATCATCCGCGTCGTCCCTCGGAAGATCGTGGGCTTCTCGGCCTGATCGCCGCCCGCTGGGGGTGGCGGGTACGCCGGTGGCCGATGGTCGGCCGCCGCCACGCCCTCAGCTGTGGCCGGTAGCCGGTAGCCGGTAGCCGGTAGCCGGTGGCGGGTGGCTCGTGGCCGGTCGCCCTCACGCCCGTGGCTGGTGGCCGTGACCGCTCGGTTCCGGGTGCGTCGGCCGGGTGGCGCGGCGAGAATGAAGGGCGCCGGGACTAGCGGTGTGTCCCGCACCGCGCCGGCCGTCCGGCACCGGGAGGTACTTCATGACCACTGCCGGAGACATCATGCACCGTGGTGCCCAGTGGATCCCCGCCCACGAGACCCTGGACCGCGCCGCTCAGCTGATGCGTGAACTGGGCGTCGGAGCCCTGCCCATCAGCGACGAGAACGAGCGGCTCTGCGGCATCCTCACCGACCGCGACATCGTCATCGGCTGCGTGGCCGTGGGCCGCGACCCGAGCAGGGTCACCGCCGGCGAGATGGCCCAGGGCACCCCGCGCTGGATCGACGCGAACGCCGACATCAGTGACGTGCTCCGGGAGATGAAGGAGCACCAGATCCGCCGGCTCCCCGTGATCGAGAACAAGCGCCTGGTCGGCATGATCAGTGAGGCCGATCTGGCCCTGAACCTGAGGGAGAACGAGATCGGCCAGTGGGCCGAGAGCGTCTACGCCAGGACCGGGGCGCCGACGACGCACTGACCCGGCGACGGGTCCCACCGCTCACTCCTTCCACTCCTCCTGCCGTCCTCGTCCGGCCCACCATGCCGGGCGGGGGCGCACCTCGGTCCGCGGGCCGCGTCAGAGCCATCCGTTGCGTCGGAAGCCGCGGTACAGCACCACACACGCGACGGATATCACGCCCAGGACCAACGGATATCCGAACGTCCAGCGCAGCTCCGGCATGTGCTTGAAGTTCATCCCGTACACCCCGCACACCATCGTCGGCACGGCGATGATCGCCGCCCAGGCCGTGATCTTCCGCATGTCCTCGTTCTGCGAGACGGTGACCTGTGCCAGGTGCGCCTGCAGGATCGAGTTCAGCAACTCGTCGAAGGCGAATATCTGCTCCTTGGCCCGCAGCAGATGGTCCGAGACATCGCGGAAGTAGGCCTGTATCTCCGGCTCGACGACCCGGATGGGCAGCGAGGCCAGCTCCTCGAGTGGACGGCTCAGCGGAACCACGGCCCGCTTCAGCTCCAGCAGTTCCCGCTTGAGCTGGTAGATCCGCCCCGGGTCGGCCCGCGCGCCGTTCTCCGTGAACACGTCCGTCTCGACCTCGTCTATGTCCTCCTGCAGCGAGTCGATGACGTTCAGATAGTCGTCGACGACGTGGTCCGCGATCGCGTGCAGCACCGCCGCAGGTCCCTTGGAGAGTTGCTCGGGGTTCGACTCCAGCTCCTCGCGCAACGGGCCCAGCGAGCCGTGCCGCCCGTGCCGGACCGTGATCACGAAGTCGTGGCCGACGAACACCATGATCTCGCCGGTGTTCACGACCTCACTCGTCGCCGTGAGTTCCTCGTGCTCGACGTAGCAGACGGTCTTGAACACCGCGAACAGCGTCTCGTCGTAGCGCTCCAGCTTCGGCCGCTGATGTGCTTCGACCGCGTCCTCGACCGCCAGCGGATGCAGCGCGAACAACTCGGCGATACCCGCGAACTCCTGGTCCGTCGGCTCATGGAGGCCGAGCCAGACGAACCCGGCACCGCGTTTGCGTACCCGCTGCACCACGTCGACCAGATCACCGGTCTCCGGGACCCGCACGCCGTCCCGGTAGGTCACGCAGTTCACCACCGAGGATCCCAGCGGGGACCGGGCGGGATGGCTGAGGTCGACGCGGGGGCGCCGTCGAGCCAGCCGTGCCACCTTGCGTAGGCCGCCGACCCTGCCGAGGCCCGTGACCTTTCGCAGATTCCCTGCCATGGACATCTGGATCTCCTTGCGTGGATCTCCCCTTGACGCGCCGCTCGCATCCGGGGGCTTCAGCCCCTTCGGTTCGCTCGCCGCGCCTCGCTTTCCGTGCCGTGGCCCGCCAGTTTGCCAGGTGGGCGTGAGAGGCGGGTAAGCCTGTGGGAGCAGGAGGTTCCGCTTGGTTCCCGCCTGTGGATGACGAGGCTGTGATCGCGTCGCGGTGCCGAGCAGGTCGGTCGTACGAGCGCGTCGTGGTGCCGAGCAGGCCGTCCGTACGAGGTGCGGCCGAGCGGGGCGGCCGTACGAGTTTCAGGGCCGCCCCGCCGAGCGTCGCCCCCTCCGGACAAGGCGGGCAACTGGGAAGATCGCATCATGACGCGAACCCACGGCTATCTCCTCGACAACCGGCAGGCCGAGGCGGGCGAGCGCTTCGACGCCTTCGCCACCCTCTTCGACCCCACGACGTTCCGGCACTTCGAACGCTTCGGCATCGGACCCGGCTGGCGCTGCTGGGAGGTGGGCGCCGGCGGCACCTCGGTGGTGTCCTGGCTGGCCAAGAAGGTCGGCCCGACGGGACGGGTCGTCGCGACCGACATCGACACCTCACTGCTCACCCCGGCCGCCCGCCACCCGGTCGAGGTCCGCGTCCACGACGTGGCCGCGGACGAGCCGCCGGGGGAGGGATTCGACCTGGTGCACGCCCGCCTCGTGCTCGTACATGTGCCGGACCGCGAACGGGCGTTGCGGTCGATGATCGAGGCCCTGCGCCCCGGCGGCCGGCT
This sequence comes from Streptomyces sp. V4I8, assembly GCF_041261225.1. Lineage (GTDB taxonomy): Bacteria > Actinomycetota > Actinomycetes > Streptomycetales > Streptomycetaceae > Streptomyces. Next base: position 2,778,937 of record NZ_JBGCCN010000001.1, on the reverse strand, counting down.
CCTCATCGAGGACGCCGACCCCGCTCTGCAGCCCCTGCTCTGCCCCGACGAGCACGGCCCCGAACAGCAGCTCGCGAATCGCCTGCGCCACGGCTTCCGGAAACTGCTCGCCGACCGTGGCGCCGACCTCTCCTACGGCCGCGGACTCCCGCGTCTGCTCCGTGAGGCAGGTCTGCGCCGGGTTGAGGCCGACGCGTACTTCCCGCTGGCCTCGCCCGCCTGCGACGCACTGGAGTCCGCCACCGTCCGCCACATCCGCGAGCAGCTCGTCGCCGAGGGCATCGCCACCGACCAGGAGATCGACCGCCACCTTGCCAACGTCGCCGCCGGCGGCATGGACCTGGCCACCGCTCCGATGATCTCGGCATGGGGCCGCAAGGCGCCGGAGGAGCCGGAAGTGCCGGAGCAGTTGAAGGAGCCGGACGAGCGGGAGGAGCTGGAGGAGCCGGAGGAGGACGCTAGCTGACGTCGGATCAGCTGACGTCAGCGTCACGCCTCCGTGTCGTCCACGGTCCGGAGCTGTCCGCGGTCCGGAGCCGTCCGCGGTCCGGAACTGTCCGCGGTCCGGAACTGTCGTCATCACTCCCGTGCGGGCGGCCTTCCACCCACCCGCTCCACCGCCAGCGCACCTGCCCGGCACCCCTCCCGCGCCGCGTCCTCGGGCCGGGCGCCCGTGAGCAGGGCCGCGAGAAAGGCGCCGCTGAAGGCGTCACCCGCCCCGGTCGTGTCCTTCGGTGCCGTCGGCACGGCGGGGACGTGGGCGCTCACCGTGCCCGACCGGGCCACCAGTGCACCGTCCGCGCCCTGCTTGGCGACCACCAGCGGGACATGGCGGCTCAACTTGGCCGCCGCGTCCGCCGCGTCGGGCAACCCCGTCAGCAGACACGCCTCGTCACGGCTCGGCAGCAGGACCTCCAAGCCCTCCACCAGCGCCAGGAAACGGTCCACGCCCAGCTCCACCAGAAAGCCCGCCGACGCCGGATCCAGGCTCACCGGCACTCCACGCGCGCGTGCGGACGCGAGAGCTCTCGCCACCAGGGCCCGGCTCGGCTCGGAGAACAGCAGGTAGCCCGACAGGTGCAGCCATACGACGCCGTCCAGCAACGCGTCCGACCAGTCGCCGGGGTCGAGCCGCAGGGACGCCCCACTGTCGGTGAGGAACGTCCGCTCGGCGGCGGCACCCGTGTCGACCAGGCAGATCACCGTCCCGGTCGGCGCCTGAGGATCGACGACGAGCAGGGGCTGTACTCCGCTCGCGGTCAGCTCCCGCTCGTGCCACAGGGCAGCGTCCGTTCCCACGCGCCCCAGCAGCCGCACTTCCGCGGCGCCCCAACGCGCCGCCCAGCAGGCCACATTGGCGCCCGCCCCACCCGGCACCGTCCGGATGGCCGCCGCCGTGTCCGTACCCGAGGCGAGCGGCCCCAGGTGGCGCGCGATGACGTCCGTGACCACGTCCCCGACGACCAGCAGCGCGCCGTCGCGCCCGGCGGCCGAGGCGGGCCCGGCAGCCGGGATGGGTCCGGCCGTCGGGGCGAGCCCGTTCCTGTCCGTGCCGCGCCCTGTCCCGTCCTCCGGGCCCGTCACGCCCCGGCCCAGGCCGCCGCGATCTGCCCCGCCAGCCGTACGTTGCCGCGCACCGCCGCGAGGTTGGCGCTCAGCGAGGCACCGTCCGTGTGCCGTACCAGGTAGTCCAGCAGGAACGGGGTGACCGCCTGACCGGTGATGCCCTGCTCCTCGCACGCGTGCAGCGCGTCGGCGAGCACACGCGCGTGGAGTTCGGGATCCAGCTGCTCCGCCTCCGGCACCGGATTGGCGACGATCAGCGCCGACTCGGGCCCGTCGAGCGCGTCCTGGGCGCGCATCACCTCGGCCGCCTCCTCCGGCGACCGAAGCGTCCACTCCACCGGGTGCCCGGAGTCGGACAGGTAGAAGCCGGGGAAGCGTTCCGTGCGGTAACCGGCGACGGCGACGCCCAGCGTCTCCAGCCGCTGCAGGGTGGCCGGCACATCCAGGATCGACTTCACGCCGGCGCAGACCACCGTGATCCGCGTACGCGCCAGCAGCCCCAGGTCGGCCGACTCGTCCTGCGTCACCGTCCACTCCCGGTGCACACCGCCGAGCCCGCCCGTCGCGAACACCCTCACGCCCCCGAGGCCCGCCAGCAGAGCCGTCGCCGACACCGTGGTCGCCCCGCTCGCCCCGGAGGCCACCGCGAGCGGCAGATCCCGGTGCCCCAGCTTGCGGATGCCGTCCTCGTTCGCGATCCGCTCCAGCTGCTCCTTGTCCAGTCCGACATGGGGCCGCCCGTCCAGCACGGCGATCGTCGCCGGAACGGCGCCCTCCTGCCGTACGGCATCCTCCAGCTCCAGTGCCACCTGCAGATTGCGCGGGCGCGGCAACCCGTGCGCGATGATCGTGGACTCCAGGGCCACCACGGGTCGACGCGCGTCGATCGCCTCCCGCACCTCTTCCGACACCACCAGCACCACGCGCCTGCCTCCTGTCGCTCGGTCTTCCCTCATCTCTGGCGGGCGACGCACCGGGTCAAACCCTTGCGGCCTGTGGGAGAGGACACCAGCCTTGAACGCATGACCGACAACTCGACCCGTCTCGACCATGTTGTCCTCTGGGTGAGCGACCCGGCCGCTTCGGCGGCGTTCTACCAGGAGACACTCGGCCTGGCGCCCGTCAGGCTCACCGAGTTCATCGCGGGCGAGGCGCCCTTCCCCTCGGTGCGCGTCAACGACGAGACCATCCTCGACCTCATGCCGATGACCATGGCGGAGCGTATGAAAATGCTCCCCGGTGCCGCCGAGAGCGCGGGACACCCCGTCAATCACGTCTGTCTGTCCCTGCCGGACGCCGACTTCCACGGGCTGCGCACCCACCTGGAGGAGCAGGACGTTCCCGTGTCGGACTACTCGTACGACTCCTTCGGCGCCCGCGGCAAGGCCAAGCGCAGCTTCTACTTCCGTGACCCCGACGGCAACGTCTTCGAGGCCCGGCACTACGACTAGCCCGCCGAGAAGGGGGAAGGGAGGGGGCCACGCGCGCAGGGCTCCCTCCGTCGGAGACGTCAGACCGCCCGTGCGGCGTCCAGCGCCCCATGCGGATTCAGCACGTACCTGCGGCCGGCGCCTGGTCGAACTCGGTGTAGCAGCGTGACGCGTCCTCGATGCCGACCGCCGTCGCGTTGAGGCCGAGCCGCACCTTCAGCGTGCCGGCCTTCGCGTCCTGGCCGACCCCTCCCGGGTCGTCCGTGACGTACTGCCGGGGGACACCGAGGGCCCGCCCGCGCGCCGGATGCCATCAGCGAGTGAGGACCCGAGGCGGCGGGCAGGCGGGACGTCAGCCGTCCGCCGGAACGTCCTTCACCCGCCCGTGCCGCGTGAACAGCGCCAGTGCCGCCAGCGGGATCAGCAGGCAGGCGGCGGTGAAGTTCAGCCAGGCGTAGCTCGCCTGGGCGACCACGAGCCCGGCGACCGCTCCGCCGATGCCCGCGGACGCGTTCATGACCAGGTCCGACAGCCCCTGCGCGGCGGCCCGCGCCGGCTGCGGTACGGAGTCCGTGAGCAGCGCGGAACCGGACACGAGCCCCGCCGACCAGCCGAGCCCCAGCACGAAGAGCCCGACGGCCGTCTGCCCGTGACTGCCGCCCGCCGTACCGGCGACGAGGACCGCGCACGCCAGCAGTCCGACGGCGAGCCCGATCCCGGACAGCCGACCCAGCCCGTCCGACAACCGCCCCATGAGCGGCGCGAACGCGTACATGCCGGCGATGTGCCCGCTGATGACCAGCCCGATCAGATCGATGCCCGCGCCGTGGTGCGCGAGGTCGACCGGGGTCATCGACATCACCGAGACCATCGCCGTATGCGCCACGGCAACGGTCACCACCGCGAGCCGCGCCCGCGGGGAGGCGGCCACGGCAGCCACCCCGGCGCGCAGCGAACGGGCCGCCGGTGACTGCTCCTCGGCCGGTGCGAGCGCACGCGCCGTCAGCAGCGGGTCCGGCCGCAGCAGTACGGCCACCACGACCGCGGATATCAGGAAGATCCCGGCCGCCCACAGGAACGGACCCGCGGCGGCGGGTATCCCGAGGCCCGTGACGCTGCGACCCGCGGGCGCGGCGATGTTCGGGCCGATGACCGCGCCGATGGTGGTCGCCCACACGACGAGCGAGATGGCCCGGGCCCGCCGCTCCGGCTCGGCCAGATCCGCGGCCGCGAACCGGGCCTGGAGATTCGCCGCCGACGCCGCGCCGAACGCGGCCATCCCGCACAGCAGCAGCGGAAAGCTCCCGACGCTCGCAGCGACCACCGTGACACCGGCGCCCAGGGCCCCGATGAGATACGCAAGGACGAGCCCCGGCCGACGGCCTCGCGCGGTCATCAGCGCGGCCAGCGGCATCGACAGCACCGCTGTACCGGCGACGGTCGCGGTGGGCGCGAGCCCGGACAGCGACTCGGTGCCGCTGACCTCCTTGGCCAGGACGGCGGCGAGCGCGATGCCGGTGGCGACGCCCAGGCCGCCCAGGATCTGCGTCGTGATCAGCACGGCCGAGATACGGCGCCGCAGCGCCGGCAACCGGTCGGGCGGGACGGACACGGCGGCCTGCCGCTCCACGGCCGTCATGACACCGGACCGGCCGCGTACAGGTGGGTGAAAAGTGTCGTCACAGGCGCAGTCTCCCCCTCATCTCTCGCCTGCCCAACCCCGCCTGCCCAACCCCGTCTCCCGTCTGCCCAACCCCATGAAGGACCGGGACGCGCTCAGAACAGGGGCTCCGGCAGGACTCCCTCCAGCGCGAGCAGCTTCCGTTTGGTCTCCAGTCCGCCTCCGAACCCACCGATGCCGCCGTCGCTCTCCACGACCCGGTGGCAGGGCACGACGACCGGAAGCGGATTGGCGCCCATCGCCATCCCCACCGCCTGGGCCGCGCCCGGCTGCCCGACCCGCCCGGCCAGGTCGCCGTACCCGACGACCGAGCCGTAGGGGACACCCGACGCCAGTTCGCGCAGCACCTGCCGGTGGAAGCCGGAGATCAGGGACCAGTCCAGCGGCAGCTCGAAGTCGTGCCGCGCTCCCGCGAAGTACTCCTCCAGCTGACGTATCGCCTCGGCCAGCAGAGGGGAGTCGGGCGCCTCGACCGGCTCGGTGCCCAGCCGGGACGCCACTCGGTCGAGCGCCGTCTCGCGCACCTTCTCCGTGGCGTGGAACACGACGCTGACCAGACCGTCGCGGGTCGCGGCCAGCATCAGCGGACCGATGTCGGTACCGACGACGGCCCACACGACCTGCTGCTCGTACTGCCCATGGCTGTCCATGCGCCCACCGTACGACCCGCCACTGACAACGCCCCGTGAGCATGCGGGCGACCGCCCGCCGGAGCGGGCCTCAGTCCTCGGGCAGGGCGTCCCGCACCACGTCGGGGCTGTTGGTGATGATGCCGTCGACGCCGTAGCCGGCGACCAGCCGGGCCGTGTCCGCGTCGTTCACGGTCCAGGTGAAGATCTCCATCGGCCTGCCGTGCGGTCCCTCGACCTCATGGACGGAGGAGACGTAGTCCGTGGAGATGGAGCTGTACGAGGGGTTGATCTGGTCGGCGAAGACCGCGTACCCGGCCAGGTCCTCCGCGGGGGGCGTGCCCAGGAATCCGGTCTTCACGGCCGGCCTCAGCTCGTGGACGGTCCGCACGCTGGCGGCGCTGAAGCTCTGCACGATCAGCCGGCTCGTCAGGTGGTCCGGGTCGAGCCAGCCCTCGTTGGCCAGGGCCTTGAGGGTCTGCCCCTCGATGCCCGGGTACAGGTCGGGGTTCTTGATCTCCAGGAGCAGCTTCTGGTGGTGCAGCTCCACGCGGTCCACGTACTGCTCCAACGTCGGCACGCGCGCGCCCGCGTATGCGGGACTGAACCAACTGCCCGCGTCCAGGAGGGCGATCTCGGCGGCGGTGAAGTCCTTCACCTTCCAGGGTGCCCGGCCGGGGAACACCTCCTCCACGTCGGTCGTGCGCTTCAGGTTGTCGTCGTGCAGGACGACGAGCTCGCCGTCCTTGGTCCGCTGGACGTCGTTCTCGACCCAGCTGATGCCCAGTTCGGCGGCCTTGTCGACGGCGTCCAGCGTGTTCTCGGGGGCGTAGGTGGAGGCACCTCGGTGGGCGATGACCGTCGGCCGCTCGGCGCCGGCCCGGGCCTGGGGGGCGGGCAGCAGAAGAGCGGCGGTTCCCAGGAGTGCGGTCGTCGTGGCGGCTACGGCGCGCGCGTGCATGCGTACTCCTCGCGTCGAACGATCACAGACAGCACAACTGTGACAGCAGAGGGTCAACGATGGAGGAGTACAGAATGGCCACAGAATGAATGGAGTTGCCCGGGCCCGCTCACTCGTGCCGCACAACTGGGGCAAGGCCGTGTTTCTTTGCCGGAGAATCGTTCGACCATTCCGGTGGGAGTTACTCTCTGCCTCAACCCTGACCGCTCGGGCGGTGCTGGGAGGGGGGCGCATTCACAGCATTCCGGGATGTAACAGGGCGGGAAGGGCGGTCGCGTATGCAGGGCACGATCGACGGATTCAGCTACGGACTCGTCACTCCGCTGGTGGCCTACCTCATGGCCTGCCTCGGTGGTGCGCTGGGCCTTCGCTGCACCACAAGATCGATGCTCGTCTCGCAGTCCTGGCGCCCCGGCTGGCTCGCCCTGGGATCGGCGGCCATCGGCTCCGGCATATGGACCATGCACTTCGTCGCGATGATGGGGTTCACGGTCCAGGAGACACGGATCCACTACGACAAACCGATGACGTTCGCGAGCCTGGCCGTCGCCATCGTCATGGTGGGCGTCGGGATCTTCATCGTCGGCTACAAGGGCGCCAGCGGCACGGCCCTGTTCACCGGCGGCACCATCACCGGCCTGGGCATAGCGTCGATGCACTACCTCGGCATGGCCGGCCTGCGGCTCAACGGCAAGCTGGAGTACAACACGCTCACGGTCGCGGCCTCCGTGGCCATAGCGATGGTGGCGGCCACCGCGGCCCTGTGGGCCGCCGGACAGGTCAGAGGTCTCATGTGGAGCCTGGGCGCGAGCCTCGTCATGGGCCTCGCCGTCAGCGGCATGCACTACACCGGCATGGCCGCCCTCAGCGTCCATCTCCACGGCACGGCGGCCCCCTCCACGGGAGACTCACCCGCCACCCTGCTCGCACCGATGCTGATCGGCCCGCTCGTCTTCCTGCTCCTCGCCGGCGCCGTCGTACTGTTCGACCCCCACATGGTCATGGGGAAACCCGCGGCCGCCCCCGTCGAGCACAAGCCGGGCGTCCCGGCCCACAGCTCCGTCCCGCATCAGGCCCGCCGCCCCCAGCTCCGCGTGCGCCGCAACCAGGACCACCGAGGCTCCCGCACTCCGCAAAACCACTGATCGGGCCGCGTTGTCAGTGGCGGGTCGTACGGTTGATTCATGCGGCCCGTTTCCAGCATCGAACGCACGGTGGCGCCCTTCGAGGTCGTCAGCCCGTACCAGCCCAACGGCGATCAGCCCCAGGCCATCGCCGAGCTCGCCCGGCGCATCGAGGCCGGCGAGAAGGACGTCGTCCTGCTCGGCGCGACCGGCACCGGCAAGTCCGCCACCACCGCGTGGATGATCGAAAAGCTTCAGCGCCCCACCCTGGTGATGGCGCCGAACAAGACTCTGGCCGCCCAGCTCGCGAACGAATTCCGCGAGCTCCTGCCGAACAACGCCGTCGAGTACTTCGTCTCGTACTACGACTACTACCAGCCCGAGGCCTACGTCCCGCAGTCGGACACCTACATCGAGAAGGACTCCTCGATCAACGAGGAGGTCGAGCGCCTGCGCCACTCCGCGACCAACTCGCTGCTCACCCGCCGTGACGTCGTCGTGGTCGCCTCGGTCTCCTGCATCTACGGCCTCGGTACTCCGCAGGAGTACGTGGACCGCATGGTTCCCCTCAAGGTCGGCGAGGAGATCGACCGGGACCAACTGCTGCGCCGTTTCGTGGACATCCAGTACACACGCAACGACCTGGCGTTCACCCGCGGCACCTTCCGGGTGCGCGGCGACACCATCGAGATCTTCCCGGTCTACGAGGAGCTCGCCGTCCGTATCGAGATGTTCGGCGACGAGATCGAGGCGCTGTCCACCCTCCACCCGCTCACCGGCGAGATCATCAGCGACGACGAGCAACTGTACGTGTTCCCGGCCTCCCACTACGTCGCGGGCCCGGAGCGCATGGAGCGTGCCGTCAATGACATCGAGAAGGAGCTGGGCGAGCGCCTCGCCGAGCTGGAGAAGCAGGGCAAGCTCCTGGAGGCCCAGCGCCTGCGGATGCGCACCACGTACGACCTCGAGATGCTCCGGCAGATCGGCAGCTGCTCCGGTATCGAGAACTACTCGATGCACTTCGACGGCCGCTCGCCCGGCTCCGCACCGAACACTCTGATCGACTACTTCCCGGAGGACTTCCTCCTCGTCATCGACGAGTCGCATGTGACGGTGCCGCAGATCGGGGCCATGTACGAGGGCGACGCCTCCCGCAAGCGCACCCTCGTCGACCACGGCTTCCGCCTGCCCTCGGCCCTCGACAACCGGCCGCTGAAGTGGGAGGAGTTCCAGGGACGCATCGGGCAGACCGTCTACCTCTCGGCGACCCCCGGCAACTACGAGCTCTCCCGCTCGGACGGCCAGGTCGAGCAGATCATCCGCCCCACCGGCCTCGTCGACCCGGAGGTCGTCGTCAAGCCGACCGAGGGCCAGATCGACGACCTGGTGCACGAGATCCGGGTGCGTGTCGAGAAGGACGAGCGCGTCCTGGTCACCACCCTCACCAAGAAGATGGCCGAGGACCTCACGGACTACTTCCTGGAGCTGGGCATCCAGGTGCGCTATCTGCACAGCGACGTCGACACCCTGCGCCGCGTCGAGCTGCTGCGTGAGCTGCGCGCCGGCGAGTTCGACGTCCTCGTCGGCATCAACCTGCTCCGTGAGGGTCTCGACCTGCCCGAGGTGTCCCTGGTGGCGATCCTCGACGCCGACAAGGAGGGCTTCCTGCGGTCCGGCACCTCCCTCATCCAGACCATCGGCCGCGCGGCGCGCAATGTCTCCGGCCAGGTCCACATGTACGCCGACAAGATCACCCCGGCGATGGCGAAGGCCATCGACGAGACCAACCGGCGCCGCGAGAAGCAGGTCGCATACAACAAGGCCAACGGCATCGACCCCCAGCCGCTGCGCAAGAAGATCAACGACATCGTGGCGCAGATCGCCCGCGAGGACGTCGACACGGAGCAGTTGCTCGGCACCGGCTACCGCGCGAAGAAGGACGGCCGGGGCACCAAGGCACCCGTGCCGTCCCTCGGCGACAAGGCGGCCAAGGGCGCGAAGGCGGCCAAGCCCGCCAAGGGCAAGGCCAAGGCGACGGTGCCGACCGACCGTCCGGCGGCCGATCTCGCCGAGCAGATCGAGGAGCTGACGGAGCGTATGCGCGCCGCCGCCGCCGATCTGCAATTCGAGATCGCGGCCCGGTTGCGTGACGAGGTGTCCGAGATGAAGAAGGAACTGCGGCAGATGAAGGAGGCGGGCCTGGCCTGACGGGCACTCGCTGTGTTGCAAGACCGACACAAAGTGGGGACCGGGGTACGGCACTGTCAGTGCCCGTGCGTAGGGTTCTGGTCATCCGCGGAGTCCGCGGCCAACAGGGGACAGTTCGAGAGGGGAAACAGCACGTGACCGTCAACATGACCAAGGGTCAGGCCATCAGTCTGCAGAAGGACGACGGCGGCAGCCTGACCGCGGTGCGCATGGGTCTCGGCTGGCAGGCGGCTCCCCGGCGGGGCCTGTTCGGCACGCGCACGCGGGAGGTCGACCTCGACGCCTCCGCCGTTCTGTTCGCGGACAAGCAGCCGGTCGACGTCGTCTTCTTCCGCCACCTGGTGAGCGACGACGGCTCGGTGCGCCACACCGGTGACAACCTCGTCGGCGGCGTCGGCCAGGGCGGCGACGACGAGGCGATCCTCGTCGACCTCGCGCGCATCCCGGTCCACATCGACCAGATCGTCTTCACCGTGAACTCCTTCACGGGTCAGACCTTCCAGGAGGTGCAGAACGCGTTCTGCCGCCTGGTCGACGAGACCAACGGCCAGGAACTCGCCCGCTACACGCTCGCGGGCGGCGGCTCCTACACCGCCCAGATCATGGCGAAGGTGCACCGCACGGGTGCGGGCTGGACGATGACGGCCCTCGGCACGCCGGCCAACGGCCGTACGTTCCAGGACCTGATGCCGGCGATCCTGCCGCACCTGTAGGACCGACAGGGCGGCCGGGCGAGCGGCACCCGACACGACAAGCGACACAGGGGGACGAAGGCATGACGGCCGAGCTGGTGCGGGGGCAGAATCACCCGCTCTCCCAGGCCCGTCTGGAGATCCGGGTCTCGGCCGGCGCGCCGATCGTGGCCGCCGCCACGCTCGGCGACGAGCAGGGCCGGATCCACGGCGTCGAATGGGTGGCCCACCCCGGCGCCCCCACCCTGCCCGGCCTCGAGGTCTCCCGGCAGGCGGCCGCCGACCATCGCCTGGCGGTGGACCTGGACGCCATGCCGGAAGCCGTCCACCGCGTCAGTGTGCTCCTCGCCCTGCCGATCGGGGGCGGCGGACCGACCCGGTTCGGCGCCGTCGCCACCCCCTTCGTCGCGGTCACCGGCCTCGACGGCACCGAGGTCGCCAGCTACACCATCACCGGTCTGGAGGCCGAGTCGGCCGTCGTCGCCCTGGAGCTCTACCGCCGCCAGGACGCCTGGAAGGTGCGTGCCATCGGCCAGGGGTACGCCGGTGGTCTCGCCGACCTCTTCACCGATCAGGGCCTGCCCCAGGCCCACCAACTCGCCGGCGGCATCAACGAAGCCGTGGCCCAGGGTATGGCCCGCTCGGTGCCGGCACCGCCGACACGGACGGACGGCGACCGTTCCCGGCAGCCGGCCGCGCCGGCACTCGGCCCGGACCAGGGCGGCTCCGCACCGCAGGGCGGCTCCGGCTCCGTATCACCGCAGCCCACGTCGCCGTACGGCACCCAGACGCCGGGCATGCCGGGCCAGCCGACGCCGCAGCCGTCGTATCAGGGGGGAAGCGGCGCCTCGGATCCCACCCAGCCGGCCGCCCCCACGCCAGGCGGCCCGATCAACTACAGCCACCCGGGCCGGCAGAACGCGGCTCCGCCGCCGCCCCCGCCGACCGCGCCCCCGGCCGAGCCCGGGCAGCCCGCCCGGCCCGTCGCGGGCGACGCCACCGGCTGGTCCATGGACGAGCGGCTCTACAACCAGGTGTGGGGCATGTTCGAGGACCTGGCCCGCGCGACAGCCGCCTACCGCAGCGCGGTCGACTTCGCCGACTCCCGTATGGAGAAGGAGCTCGACCAGGTCCTGTCGGACCCGCGCAGCCGGATCGGCGGACAGGGCGATGCCGCTCGCGAGGCCGCCCAGACCAAGCACGCCCAGCTCGTCAACCAGGCCCGGGCGGCGTTCGATCGCGACCTCGCCCAGCTCACCGCCGAGATCGAGGTCGTCGAACCCGCGCTGCCGCCCGCGTACGCGGGTTGGGACAACCCCGTCTGGCACGGCTATCGCGTACCGATGGAGATCCCCATGGCCTTGCGCCTGGGCGACCTCCACGTGCCCGAGAGCGCCGAGGTGCGCATCCCGATGCTGGTCCGGCTGCCGCTGGAGCGCGGCCTGTGGATCGACAGCGGACGCAGCGGATCGATCGACGGTTCGTTCACGGACTCCCATGACCTGCGGCGCCTCGCGATGGAGACGGCCGTGGCGCACGCGGCCCGGCTGCTCGCCGTCTATCCGGCGGGCGAGTTCACCGTGCACGTCATCGATCCGGCCGGTTCGGGCGGACAGACACTCGTACCGCTGGTGCAGAGCGGCGTGCTCGCGGCCCCGCCCGCCGTGGGCGCGGCCGGTGTCGCGGACCTCCTCGCGCGGCTCACTCAGCGCGTCGACCTGGTGCAGATGGCGCTGCGCGGCGGTGCGCCCGACTCCCTGCCGCCCGATTTCGACACCTCGCAGCAACTGCTGATCGTCAACGACTTCCCGCACGGCTTCGACGACCGGGCCGTGAACCAGCTGCGCTATCTGGCGGACGAGGGTCCGGCCGTCGGCGTCCACCTGATGATGGTCGCCGACCGCGAGGAAGCTGCCGCCTACGGCCCGTTGCTCGACCCGTTGTGGCGTTCGCTGCTGCGACTGACCCCGGTGCCGGACGATCACCTCGCCGACCCGTGGGTGGGGCACGCCTGGACCTATGAGCCCGCGCTCGTGCCGCCCGGCAGCGGGGTCCTCCAGGAGGTGCTGGCACAGGTCGCCGCCGCCCGGGCCAAGTACAGGTAAAACCCCCTGACCAGCAGACTTGGCGTTTCTTTTGCCAAGTGCTTTACCAATCCTTGGTGATTGGGGTACTGTTTGTCCCACGGAGGGGAGTACTCCCTGTCTGCTGCGGCGTACCCGTCAATACGGATCAGGCCAGATCCCGGGGCGTCGGCCCATCGTGGGTGGAAGAGACCTCCGGCGCGCGACGACGCTGACATTTGCCGTTACGACTGCCGGAGGCGCAGTGGAAGTTTCGACGACCCTATGGGTCCTGACCATCGTGGGCCTTGCCGCCCTGATCGCGGTCGATTTCTTCATCGGCCGCAAGCCGCATGACGTCTCGATCAAGGAAGCCGGAATCTGGACGATCGTCTGGATCGTCCTGGCGGGCCTCTTCGGGCTCGGCCTGCTGATCTTCGGCGGCGGACAGGCCGGCGGCGAGTTCTTCGCGGGCTTCATCACCGAGAAGTCGCTGAGCGTCGACAACCTCTTCGTCTTCGTCCTGATCATGGCGAAGTTCGCGGTGCCGACCCAGTACCAGCAGCGAGTACTGCTCGTCGGTGTCCTCATAGCCCTTGTCCTGCGGGCCATCTTCATCGCCGCGGGTGCCGCCATCCTCGCCAGCTTCGCCTGGGTGTTCTACCTCTTCGGCGCCTTCCTGATCTGGACCGCCTGGAAGCTCATCCAGGAGGCCCGGGCCGGCGACGAGGACGAGGAGTTCGAGGAGAACAAGCTGCTGAAGGCGGCCGAGCGCAGGTTCGGTGTCGCCGACCGCTACCACGGCACCAAGCTGTGGATCCAGGAGAACGGCAAGCGGGTCATGACCCCGATGCTGGTCGTGATGCTGGCCATCGGTACCACCGACGTGCTGTTCGCGCTCGACTCCATCCCGGCGATCTTCGGCCTGACGCAGGACCCGTACATCGTGTTCACGGCGAACGCCTTCGCCCTGATGGGTCTCCGGCAGCTGTACTTCCTCATCGGTGGCCTGCTGAAGAAGCTGGTCCACCTGAGCTACGGTCTGTCGATCATCCTGGGCTTCATCGGCGTCAAGCTGGTGCTGCACGCGCTGCACGAGTCCGGCGTCCATGTCCCCGAGATCAGCATCCCGGTCTCGCTCGGCGTGATCTGCTCGGTCCTGATCATCACCACGATCACCAGCCTGAGGGCCTCCAAGAAGCAGGCGGCGGCCGAGGCGGCGCAGGAGAAGAGCGAAGGCGCTCCGAAGGACAGCATCGACGTCTGACCGCGTCGGACGTAGGAAGAACCAACACCGGGGGTGGTGCTCAGCGGATTGCCGAGCACTACCCCCGGTGCTTCGTTGGGTGCTGGGTGTCCCCGGCCGGGGACACCACGCCGGGGGTGGAGGCACCTGTGGACGCACCCATGAAGTTCGTGCAGATCATCGACTTCGAGACCGAGCGCATCGACGAGATGCGGGAGCTGGCCCACGAGACGGAACAACGACTGGCAGGCCGCAGCGGCGGCCCCACGCGCCGTCTCGTCCTCAAGGACCGAGGCCTGCCCAACCGCTACCTCGTAGTGATCGAGTTCGACTCCTGCGAGGACGCCATGCGCAACAGCGACGACCCCGAGACCACCAAGTTCGCGGAGCAGATGGCCGCGCTGTGCACCAGGCCGCCGTCCTTCACGGACTGCGACGTTCAGGAGACGACCGATTTCGCGTAGCGACATACGACCCCCAGGGGCCCCGCATCCCGAGGGCGCGGGGCCACCTGACCACCACACCGACCGGAATGCGAACCCCCAACCCCTCTGCGACGATCGCTCCATGATCGCTAGGCTCAGGGCGCTCACGACCCAGTGGACGTACGGCGTGCCGGTGCTCGCGGTCGTCCTGCTGGTCTTTACCTGGGGACGAGACCTGCCCGGCGCGCTCGTCGCGCTGGTGACGCTGGTCCTCGCAGGCGCCGTCCTGGCCGCCGTACACCATGCCGAAGTGGTCGCCCACCGGGTCGGCGAACCCTTCGGCTCCCTCGTCCTCGCGGTCGCTGTCACGATCATCGAGGTCGCCCTGATCGTGACCCTGATGGCCGACGGCGGCGACAAGAGCTCCACCCTCGCGCGGGACACGGTCTTCGCGGCCGTGATGATCACCTGCAACGGCATCGTCGGCCTGTGCCTGCTGGTCGCCTCGCTGCGGCACCGTACGGCGGTCTTCAACCCCGAGGGCACCGGAGCCGCCCTCGCGACCGTCGCCACCCTGGCCACGCTCAGCCTGGTGCTGCCGACGTTCACCACGAGCAAGCCCGGCCCGGAGTTCTCCACCGTGCAGCTGACGTTCGCCGCGCTCTCCTCGCTGATCCTGTACGGCCTGTTCGTGACGACCCAGACCGTGCGGCACCGCGACTACTTCCTCCCCATCACCCGGGAGGGCGAGGTGATCACCGTGGACGACCACGCCCACGCGCCTTCCGCCCGCACCGCGATGATCAGCCTCGGCCTGCTGGGTCTGGCCCTGATCGGCGTGGTCGGCCTGGCCAAGGGCGTGTCACCCACCATCGAGTCCGGAGTGGCGGCCGCCGACCTGCCGCATGCCGTCGTCGGCGTGATCATCGCCTTGCTGGTGCTGCTCCCCGAGACGATCGCCGCGCTGCGCTCGGCCCGCCGTGACCGCGTGCAGACCAGTCTGAACCTCGCGCTCGGCTCGGCGATGGCCAGCATCGGCCTGACCATCCCCGCGGTCGCCCTGGCCTCTCTCTGGCTCTCCGGCCCGCTCGTCCTCGGTCTGGGGCCCACGCACATGGTGCTGCTCGCTCTGACGGTGGTGGTGAGCTCGCTGACGGTGGTGCCGGGGCGGGCGACGCCGCTCCAAGGAGGCGTCCACCTGGTGCTATTCGCTGCATACCTGGAGCTCGCGATGAATCCGTAGCCGACCCCAGGTTGTTGTGGAGCCCGTCATCACCGGTGCGTCATCACCCGGTGGCGGGCTCCGCCGCCACCGCGGGCACCGGGCGCGTCTCGGGCAGCAGCGCGAAGCATCCCAGGCTGAGGAGCGCGACCCCCGTCAGATACGCCGCCACGCCCCAGGGCACCCGACCGCCCTGCTCGACGAGCGCCGTCGCCACGATCGGCGTGAGCGCGCCCCCTAGGACGCCGCCGAGGTTGTAGCCCACGGCGGCGCCCGTGCAGCGCACCCGGGGCTCGTACAGCTCTGGCAGATACGCGGCGATCACCGCGAACATCGTGATGAACGCGAGCATCGCCCCGAGGAAGCCGAGGAACATCAGCAGCGGCTCACCGGTGGCGAGGAGCGCGACCATCGGGAACATCCACAGGGCGGTGGCAGTGCACCCGATCAGGCACAGCGGCCGCCGCCCGTACCGGTCGCCGAGCAGTGCCGCCACAGGTGTGAGTGAGCCCTTCACCAGCACCGCGCCCATGATGCAGGTGAGCATGACACTGCGGCTCACACCGAGCCGCTCCGTGGCGTACGCGAGGGACCAGGTCGTCACGGCGTAGAAGACCGCGTATCCGATCGACAGCGCCCCGGCCGTCAGCAGCACGAGCCGCCAGTGGTCGCGGACGACCTCGGCGAGCGGCACGCGCGCGTGGTCGTCGATTTCGAGGAAGCTCGGACTCTCGGCGAGCGACGACCGCAGCCACAGCCCCACCATCGCGAGCACCCCCGCCGCCCAGAACGGCACCCGCCACCCCCACGTGGCGAACTGCGCCTCGGACAGAGTCGCCGACAGCCCCAGCACCACACCGTTGGCGAGCAGGAAGCCCAGCGCGGGCCCGACCTGCGGGAAGCTCGACCACAGAGCGCGCCGCCCGGCGGGCGCGTGTTCCACGGTCAGCAGGACGGCCCCGCCCCACTCGCCGCCGAGCCCCAGCCCCTGCAGGAAGCGCAGCACGAGCAGCAGCAGGGGAGCGGTCACACCGATCGTGTCGTACGTCGGTACGCAGCCGACCGCGACCGTGGAGGCGCCGGTCAGCAGCAGCGAGGCGACGAGGGCCGGCCGGCGTCCGTGCCGGTCCCCGATGTGCCCGAACAGCACCGATCCCAGGGGCCGCGCCACAAAGCCCACCCCGAACGTCGCGAAGGCGGCCAGGGTTCCCGCCACCGGCGAGAACGTCGGGAAGAACAGCGGTCCCAGGACCAGCGCCGCCGCGGTCCCGTAGACGAAGAAGTCGTAGAACTCGATGGCCGTGCCGGCGAGCGAGGCGGCCGCGAGCCGCAGCATGGAGGGCGCCCTTACGGTGCGTACGTCGTGCATGCTGCGACAACTACCCACGGTGATCGCGGGTTACGGGGGTGTGCGGGGGCGGTCGGCCCCTGTCAGTACGTGACGGTGATGCGCCGGGCGGGGCCGTCGACGCGCACGATGCCGCCGTAAGGGATCACCAGTTGCGGGTCGGTGTGCCCGAGGTCGACGTCGAAGACGATCATGGTGTCGGGGGCGTAGGTCCGCATGGCGCGCCGGACGGCTTCGCGCTGCTCGGCGGCGTAACGAACGGCCTCCTCCGGGCTGTTGGGGCGCTCGAAGGACCACGTCCGCGCGCGGCCCATCAGCAGCGCCGAGAAGGGCTGGAGCAGCCCGCGCTCACCCATGTTCCGGAGGGTCCAGAAGACCTCGTTGGCGCTCGGCAACTCCTCCGACGTCTCCAGGAGCAGTACTCCGCCGTCGTACTCCGCCGGGTCGCGCGCGATCTCGCGGTCGGCCATCAGGAGCCAGCCGACGATCTCCAGACAACCGCCCCAGCTGCGGCCCTCCACCATCCGATCGGCGTTCACCCACGTCCAGCCGTTGGCGGGTCGCATCTGCGGCTCCGCGTCGAAGGTGGCCGGGTCGGCCCAGTCGCGGCTGATGTCGTTCCAGTGCCCTGCGGGCTTCAGCTCGTACTCGCCCGAGGTGAACAGGGCAGCTCTCAGCGACTCGGCGGTCTGCGGGTGCATGGCGCCAGGCCGGCCCAGCTCGCACATCACGGTCGCGCCGTGGTAGGCGACGATTCCGGTGTTGCGCAGGAACATGAGCAGGTTCGTGTTGTCGCTCATCCCGAGGAACGGCTTCGGGTTGGCCCGGATCAACTCGCGGTCCAGCAGCGGCAGCACGGTGATCTGGTCGTCGCCGCCGATGGACGCTATGACCGCCTTGATGTCCGGGTCGGCGAACGCGGCGTGGATGTCGTCGGCTCGTTCCTGCGGCGTCGAGCCCATCTTGCGGGTGGCCGGATACTCGACCGGTTCGAGCTCGAAGTCCTTGCGCAGCCGCTCCAGGCCCAGTTCGAAGGGGCGCGGGAAGAGTCCGGGCAGGCCCGCGCCGGGCGAGATGACTGCTACGCGGTCGCCAGGGGAGGGCTTGGGCGGATACGAGATCGTGGTCATACCGGGAGGGTATGGCGCACGGCGTCATCCACGCACCGTGATAAACCGGGGGCTGAGCAGCGGTCATCGACGGACCGCGCGAGCCCCGAACGGACCGGAGGAACCGTGCCCCGCACCCTGGCCAACGCCCCGATCATGATCCTCAACGGCCCCAACCTGAACCTGCTCGGCCAGCGTCAGCCGGAGATCTACGGCTCCGAGACCCTGGCCGACGTGGAGGCCCTGTGCGCCAAGGCGGCGGCCGCGCACGGCGGCACGATCGACTTCCGGCAGTCCAACCACGAGGGTGAGTTGGTGGACTGGATCCACGAGGCACGGCTGAACCACTGCGGTATCGTGATCAACCCCGGCGCCTACTCGCACACCTCCGTGGCGATCCTGGATGCGCTCAACGCCTGTGACGGCCTTCCGGTGTTGGAGGTCCACATCTCCAACATCCACAAGCGCGAGTCGTTCCGGCACCACTCATACGTCTCCCTGCGCGCCGACGGTGTCATCGCGGGGTGCGGCGTACAGGGGTACGCGTTCGGCGTGGAGCGGGTCGCGGCGCTGGCGGGGGCGGCGAACACGTGACGCGCCTGTGAGGGGCTGACGGGTAAGGACCGCCCCGCCATGGCGAGTGGTCCTTACAGGCGTCCGGCCTCCACGATCCGTCGCAGGAAGCGCTGAGTACGTTCCTGCTGCGGATCCTCGAAGATCTGCTCGGCCGAGCCCCGCTCCAGCACCACCCCTCCGTCCAGAAAACAAACCTGGTCGGCGACCTCGCGTGCGAACGCCATCTCGTGGGTGGCCAGCACCATCGTCATCCCGTCCGCCTTCAAGTCGCGGACGACGGTGAGGACTTCGCCCACGAGTTCCGGGTCGAGAGCGGCGGTGATCTCGTCGAGCAGCAGCAGCCGGGGACGTACGGCCAGGGCACGCACGATCGCGACCCGCTGCTGCTGACCGCCGCTCAGCCGGTCCGGGTACTCGCGCGCCTTGTCGGCCAGCCCGAGCCGCTCCAGCAGCTCACGCGCGTGTGCCTCGGCCTTCGCCCGGGACACGCCGTGGACCCGGCGCGGGGCGAGGGTGATGTTCTCCAGGACCGTCATGTGCGGGAAGAGGTTGTACGCCTGGAACACCACGCCGATACGGCGCCGTACGGCGTCCTGGTCGACGCGCGGATCGGTGATCTCCTCGCCGTCCAGCCAGATGGCACCGTCGTCGATGTCCTCCAGCAGGTTCGCGCACCGCAGCAGCGTCGACTTGCCGGAGCCGGAGGCGCCGATCAGCGCGGTCACCGTGTGCGGGGCGACCTCCAGGTCTACGTCGCGCAGTACGACCGAGCCGCCGAAGGTCTTGCGGACGGACTCCATCCGCAGCACAGGTGCGTTGTTCACTGCCGCCTCGCTCACAGGGCTCCTCCTTGGGCGCGCCGACGGTCCATCCGGGCCGTCACCCAGTCCGTGAAGCGGGTCATCGGGATGGTCAGCGCCACGAAGACCAGGCCCGCGACGATGTACGGCGTGTAGTTGAGGCTGCGGCCCACGATGATGTCCGCCGCCCGTACGGCGTCCACCGCCCCGCCGATCGACACCAGACCGGTGTCCTTCTGGAGCGACACCAGGTCGTTCAACAGGGGCGGCACCTGACGGCGTACCGCCTGCGGCAGGACGACGTGCCGCAGCGCCTGTCGGTTGGTGAGGCCGAGCGAGCGGGCCGCGGCGCGCTGCGAGGGGTGGACGGATTCGATGCCCGCGCGGAACACCTCGGCGACGTACGCCGAATACGTCAAGGTGAGCGCCGTCCCACCCAGCAGCACCGGGTCGACGGTCACGCCCTGCAGCCGCAGAGCGGGGACGCCGAGGACGACGATCATGAGGTTAATGATGAGCGGCAGGCCCCGGAAGAAGTCCGTGTACGCGGCCGCCAGCGCCCGCAGCGGGAAGAACACCGGACCGCGCAGCGTGCGGGCGACGGCGATGAGCATCCCGAGGACCAGCACCGCCGCACCGCAGATCAGCAGCAGCCGGACGTTGAGCCAGAGCCCTTCGAGGACCTTGGGGAACGCCTCGCGCGCGTACTCCCCGTTGAAGAACGTCTCCTTGGTGCGCGGCCAGCCCGGTGCGTTGACCACGACCACATAGAGAACGACGACCGTGACCAGAGTGGAGAGGGCTGCGAGCGCCGTCGCGCGGCGCGCGCGTGCGCGCTTGTAGCGCTCGCGGTCGAGACGTCGCTGCGAGGGGACGTAGCCCTCACCCCCGCCGGACATGCCGCCGTTGCCGTCCGCGCCCTCGCGGCCGGACTCCTCCTTGGTGACCGTCACTTGAGCACCGGGGCGTCGACGGCGTCCGACAGCCACTGCTGCTCGAGCTCGGCCAGGGTGCCGTCATCGCGCAGGGTGTCCACGGCGTCCGTCACGCACGCGGTGAGGGCGCTGCCCTTGTCGAGCACGAGGCCGAACTGCTCCGCGATGCCGCCCTGGTTCTCGAACTGCCCGACGATCGTCGCGTCCGTCACCTCGGCCGCGGTGATGTAGAAGGCGGTCGGCAGGTCGACGACGATGGCGTCGACCTGGCCGTTCTTCAGCGCGGACTTGGCCTGGTCGTTCTTGGCGTACGCGGCGGCTTCCTGGGTCGGCTTCACCACGTCGTCGATGTAGTCGAGGCTGGTGGTGCCGACCTGGGCGCCGAGCTTGAGACCCTTCAGGTCCGCGATGCTCTTCGCCTTGGCGGCCTTGCTGTCCTTCAGCGCGATGACGGCCTGGCGGACGTCGTAGTAGCCGGAGGAGAAATCCACGGCCTTCTTGCGCTCGTCGCTGATCGACACCTGGTTGATGTCGAAGTCGAAGGTCTTCTCGCCGGGCGCGAAGGCCTTGTTGAACGGCACGCTCTGCCAGACGACGGCACTCTTGTCATAGCCGAGCTGCTTCGCCACGGCGTACGCGACCGCCGACTCGAAGCCCTTGCCGTTGGCCGGCTTGTCGTCCTTGAACCAGGGCTCGTACGCCGGCTCGTCGGTGGCGATGGTCAGTTTGCCGGAGGTCCTGGTGGCCAACTCGCCCTTGGCGCAGGTGTTCCCGGCCGACCCCGACGGTGTGTCGGCGGCCTTCCCCTCCGGCTGTGGAGCACAGCCGAGAGCGGTGGCGAGCAGGGCTGTCGTGACGACGGCGACGGCGTGGCGCAGCACGCGAGGGGCAGCAAGAAGCATGGCGGGAGATTGACAGGACGCCGTTGTGTTTGTCGAGGTCACGACGGTCGTGTTCCGCATAGTGGGAACGGATGTTGCGTTCTCGTGAACACTTCGCCCGGCAGCCGCCGGGGCCGCCGGTCGAGGGCGGGGATGGAGAGACCGGCGGCCCGTACCGCTCAGGAGCCGTCATCCTGTGCGGGGCTGCTTCCAGTTGACTGCGCAACTACGCACGCGGGGAGCGCGCGCATGACACCAGCGCGTGTGAACGGTTCACACGGGGCACGTGCGCGGGGCGCGCACGGCGCGCGTACCCGCCGGTCCCGCGGTCCACCAGCTCCGCGGTCACCAGCCTCGCGCGTGCCACTCCGGCAGATGCGGCCGCTCCGCGCCCAGCGACGTGTCGTTGCCGTGCCCCGGGTAGACCCATGTCTCGTCCGGCAGGGCGTCGAAGATCTTCGTCTCGACGTCGTGGATCAGACTGGCGAACGCCTTCGGATCCTTGCGGGTGTTGCCCACGCCGCCCGGGAACAGGCAGTCCCCGGTGAACACATGGGGATGTCCGTGCGGGTCGTCGTAGACGAGGGCGATGGAGCCGGGCGTGTGCCCGACCAGATGGCGCGCGGTCAGCTCCACGTGTCCGACCCGGATGGTGTCGCCGTCGTCGACCAGGACGTCGGTCGGCACCGGAATGCCGTCGGCGTCGTCCCGGCCGGCGTAAGTGCGCGCGCCGGTGGCCTCGACGACCGCGGCGAGTGCCTGCCAGTGGTCGCCGTGCTGGTGCGTGGTGACGACGGACGCGATGCCGTCGTCACCGATCATGCCGATCAGTGTCTCCGCGTCGTTGGCGGCGTCGATCAGCAGTTGCTCGTCCGTGGCCCGGCAGCGCAGCAGATAGGCGTTGTTGTCCATCGGGCCGACCGCGATCTTGGTGATCATCAGGTCCTTGAGCTCGTGCACGTCGGCGGGGCCACCGACCGTCACCTGTCCGCTGTACGTCATGTCGGCAGCCTATAGCGGTGGAGCGGTCCAGGGGCCGTCCAGGCGCCACAGCGGCAGAGCGGTCCCGGCGCTACAGCGGCGGAACGACCCAGGGGACCGTCCGGCGACTACAGCGGGGGAAGCGACGGCAGTGTGCCGCCTGTCGCGGTCAGCCCTGCCCCGTCGCGGCGTCCGGCGAGCCAGCCGAGCATCTCGGGCGCGGAGCCCTGGACGGTGACCTCGGGGGCGCCCGCTCGTCGGCCCGTGCTCCACGCGCGCGTACCGTCCGTGAGTCGGGTCGACGGCACATCCGGGTGCCCCGTGAACCGCTCCGCGAGGAAATCGATCTCCCGCTCCACGAACTCCGCCGGCAGGTCCTCCAGCTCGTATCCGATACCGAGATCCACGTGATGCAGCTCCACCTCGACCCACCGCCGGAACGGCACCCGGGCCGCAGTGTCGGTGACCCCGTTGCGCAGCTCTACGGTGCGAGACCAGTCCGCCGGCGTCGCTCCCGTCTCCTGGAAGCGGGCCGCGCTTTCGCGCACGTCGGTGAGCTGGACGTCGAGGGAGCGCGGGGCGTCCCGGTCGATGTCGGCGTCCCGGGCCGTGGCGGAGGGATACATGGGCCGCCCTTCGAGGACGTTCACGAGGGCGTCCGCGTTGCGGGCGAGATGGGCGAGGACGTGGCCGCGGCTCCAGCCGGGAAGCCGTGACGGCTCGGTCATCGACGCGTTGTCCAGCTTGGCTGCTGCGGTGAGCAGCCGTTCGGTCGCTTCACGTACAGACACCAGGTCACGAGCGTGATCAATCATGGTGCTGACATTAGCCCCGCCACACCTTTGGGTGAAGGTGGTGAACGAGTGCCGTAAATCGAATGCGCGTGCTATAGGGTCGGTCGTGGCGTCGGGCATGCTGGATGGCCGCGGATTGTTATGCATCGCGGAATCCGATCGGCGTTGTCAGTGGCTCCCCCTAGTCTGAGAAAGCACGGGGGCCTCGAAGCCGAGAACACACGGGGGCCTCGCCCCCTGTTACTTCTCTCAAGAAAGGTGCGGACCGGCGTGGCCGACCGTCTCATCGTCCGTGGCGCGCGCGAGCACAACCTCAAGAATGTCTCGCTCGACCTGCCACGCGACTCGCTCATCGTCTTCACGGGCCTGTCGGGGTCGGGCAAGTCCTCGCTGGCCTTCGACACCATCTTCGCCGAGGGGCAGCGGCGCTACGTGGAGTCACTGTCGTCGTACGCCCGGCAGTTCCTCGGCCAGATGGACAAGCCGGATGTCGACTTCATCGAGGGACTGTCCCCGGCGGTCTCCATCGACCAGAAGTCGACCTCGCGCAACCCGCGCTCGACGGTCGGCACCATCACCGAGGTCTACGACTATCTGCGTCTGCTCTTCGCGCGCATCGGCAAGCCGCACTGCCCCCAGTGCAGCCGCCCGATCTCGCGCCAGTCGCCGCAGGCCATCGTCGACAGGGTCCTGGAGCTGCCGGAGGGGAGCCGCTTCCAGGTGCTGTCGCCGCTGGTGCGCGAGCGCAAGGGCGAGTTCGTCGATCTCTTCGCCGACCTCCAGACCAAGGGCTACTCCCGCGCGCGCGTGGACGGCGAGACGATCCAGCTCTCCAACCCGCCCACACTGAAGAAGCAGGAGAAGCACACCATCGAGGTGGTCGTCGACCGCCTCACGGTGAAGGACTCCGCCAAGCGCCGGCTCACCGACTCCGTGGAGACCGCCCTCGGCCTGTCCGGCGGCATGGTCGTGCTCGACTTCGTCGACCTCCCCGAGGACGACCCCGAGCGCGAGCGCATGTACTCGGAGCACCTGTACTGCCCGTACGACGACCTCTCCTTCGAGGAGCTGGAGCCGCGCTCCTTCTCCTTCAACTCGCCCTTCGGCGCCTGCCCCGAGTGCACCGGTATCGGTACGCGCATGGAGGTCGACCCCGAGCTGATCGTCCCGGACGAGGACAAGTCCCTCGACGAGGGCGCCATCCACCCCTGGTCGCACGGCCACACCAAGGACTACTTCGGCCGCCTGATCGGCGCCCTCGCCGACGCGCTCGGCTTCCGGACGGACATCCCCTTCGCCGGTCTGCCGCAGCGCGCCAAGAAGGCCCTGCTCCACGGCCACAAGACCCAGATCGAGGTCCGCTACCGCAACCGGTACGGCCGCGAGCGTGTCTACACCACGCCGTTCGAAGGGGCTGTCCCCTTCGTCAAGCGTCGGCACAGCGAGGCCGAGAGCGACGCCAGCCGCGAGCGCTTCGAGGGCTACATGCGCGAGGTGCCCTGCCCCACCTGTGAAGGCACCCGCCTGAAGCCGATCGTCCTCGCGGTCACGATCATGGAGAAGTCGATCGCCGAGGTCTCGGCGATGTCCATCAGCGACTGCGCCGACTTCCTGGGCAAGCTGAAGCTCAACGCCCGCGACAAGAAGATCGCCGAGCGCGTGCTGAAGGAGGTCAACGAGCGGCTGCGGTTCCTGGTCGACGTCGGCCTGGACTACCTCTCGCTGAACCGGGCGGCGGGCACGCTCTCCGGTGGCGAGGCCCAGCGCATCCGCCTGGCCACGCAGATCGGCTCCGGACTCGTCGGCGTGCTGTACGTCCTCGACGAGCCCTCCATCGGTCTGCACCAGCGCGACAACCACCGGCTGATCGAGACCCTCGTCCGGCTGCGCGACATGGGCAACACGCTCATCGTCGTCGAGCACGACGAGGACACCATCAAGACCGCCGACTGGGTCGTCGACATCGGCCCCGGCGCCGGTGAGCACGGCGGCAAGGTCGTGCACAGCGGCTCCCTGAAGGAGCTGCTCGTCAACGCCGAGTCGCAGACCGGTCAGTACCTGGCCGGCAAGAAGTTCATCCCGCTGCCCGACATCCGTCGCCCGCAGGACCCGTCCCGCCGGCTCACGGTGCACGGAGCACGCGAGAACAACCTCCAGGACATCGACGTCTCCTTCCCCCTGGGTGTGTTCACCGCGGTCACCGGCGTCTCCGGCTCCGGCAAGTCGACGCTGGTCAACGACATCCTGTACACGCACCTGGCCCGCGAGCTCAACGGCGCGCGCAACGTCCCCGGGCGGCACACGCGCGTGGACGGTGACGACCTCGTCGACAAGGTCGTGCACGTCGACCAGTCGCCCATCGGCCGCACACCGCGCTCGAACCCGGCGACGTACACCGGCGTCTTCGACCACATCCGCAAGCTGTTCGCCGAGACGACCGAGGCGAAGGTCCGCGGCTACATGCCGGGCCGCTTCTCCTTCAACGTCAAGGGCGGCCGCTGCGAGAACTGCGCGGGCGACGGCACGATCAAGATCGAGATGAACTTCCTCCCGGACGTCTACGTCCCGTGCGAGGTCTGCCACGGTGCCCGGTACAACCGGGAGACCCTGGAGGTCCACTACAAGGGCAAGTCCATCTCCGAGGTCCTGAACATGCCGATCGAGGAAGCCATGGACTTCTTCGAGGCCGTCCCGGCGATCAACCGTCACCTCAAGACGCTGAACGACGTCGGCCTCGGCTACGTCCGCCTCGGCCAGTCCGCGACCACTCTGTCCGGCGGCGAGGCCCAGCGGGTGAAGCTCGCCAGCGAGCTGCAGAAGCGCTCCACCGGCCGCACGGTCTACGTCCTCGACGAGCCGACCACCGGTCTGCACTTCGAGGACATCAGCAAGCTGCTGAAGGTCCTCTCCGGCCTGGTCGACAAGGGCAACACGGTCATCGTCATCGAGCACAACCTCGACGTGATCAAGACCGCCGACTGGGTCGTGGACATGGGCCCCGAGGGCGGCGCCGGCGGTGGCCTCGTCATCGCCGAGGGCACGCCCGAAGAGGTCGCCGCGGTCCCCGCCAGCCACACCGGCAAGTTCCTTCGGGAGATCCTCGGCGCCGACCGGATCAGCGACGCGGCCTCGGTGAAGGCCCCGCGCAGGGCAGCGGCCAAGAAGACGGTCGCGGCAACGGCGACGGCGAAGAAGACGGCGACCGCCAGGACCACGAAGGCGGCCAACAACAAGGCCATCGACAAGACGGCCGGAGTTACCAAGAAGGCGGCTGCCACGAAGAAGGCGACGCCCGCGAAGAAGACGACGCGGGCCCGCAAGGCCTGAGGCTCGCGGGCAGCAGCCCGAACAAATCCAGAAAAAGTGCGGCGCCCCGAGGGAACTTCGACACTGTTGGCGAATCCGGGCCTGAACGTGACGTCGGCCTTCATGACCCGTTGTGGTCGTGAAGGCCGACGTTGTGTTGGGGAGGGTGTCGGTGTCGTTGCAGTCCAGGAAGGTCGACGGGGTTCCTGAGGAGACGGTCCGGGTGGCGCGGGCTGCGTTCCCGAAGGGCAGCCTGGCGATGCGGATACGTGACGAGCTGGGCGAGCTGTTCTCGGACGCGGACTTCGCCGGGCTGTACCCGAGCAGGGGAAAGCCGGCGTGGTCGCCGGGCAGGCTGGCGCTGGTGTTGGTCATGCAGTTCGCCGAGGGACTCTCGGACCGGCAGGCCGCGGACGCAGTGCGCGGACGGCTGGACTGGAAGTACCTCCTCGGGCTGGAGCTGGCCGATCCAGGCTTCGACCACTCGGTACTCACCGAGTTCAGGGACCGGCTGATCACGGGAGACGCCGGGATCCAGCTCCTGGACAGGGTCCTTGAGGCCGCCGCGGAGCACGGCCTGCTCAAGGCCGGCGGCCGTGCCCGCACGGACTCCACGATCGTGCTGTCCGCCGCGCGACAGATCAACGGGCTGGTGCGGCTCGGTGAGACCCTGCGGGCCGCGTTGAACAGCGTGGCCGCCCGGGAGCCGGAGTGGCTGGCCGAGTGGGTTCCGTCCGACTGGTTCGACCGGTACGCGATCCGGTTCGAAGACACCCGCCTGCCCAAGGGAAGGGCCAAGCAGACTGAGCTGATCGAGCAGATCGGCGCCGACGGACTGAGGCTACTGGCGGCCCTGCACGGGCCGGACGCCCCCGCATCCCTACGGCTCCTCGACCGGGTCCAGACCCTGCGGCAGATGTGGATCCAGCAGTACTTCATCGACGACGGGCAGGCCCGCCGCCGGGACCTCAAGGACCGCCCGCCGGGCGCGGAGCGGCTGGTCACGCCCTACGACACCGACGCACGGGGGAGCGTGA
This sequence comes from Streptomyces sp. V4I8, assembly GCF_041261225.1. GTDB lineage: Bacteria > Actinomycetota > Actinomycetes > Streptomycetales > Streptomycetaceae > Streptomyces. Next base: position 2,751,923 of record NZ_JBGCCN010000001.1, on the reverse strand, counting down.
AGCGCGGCACCTTCTGGGACGGTTACAAGGTCCACCTCACCGAGACCTGCGAGCCGGACAGCCCGAACCTGATCACCCACGTCGCCACCACCGACTCCACCATCCAGGACGTCCGCCTGGTCGCTCCGATCCACGCTCACCTTGCCGAGCGCGGCCTCCTGCCCGAACGCCATCTGGTCGACGCCGGCTACGCGACCGCGCGGGAGGTGGTCACCGCCCGCCGGGACCACAAGGTCGATCTGGTGGGCCCGATCCTCGCGTCCACCAGCTGGCAGACCAAGGACAACGAAGGCTTCTCCCAGGCCGACTTCACCATCGACTGGGACAACCGGCGGGTGACCTGCCCCAACGGCAAGACCACCACCAACTGGCGCGAGGACCGCTCCCAGCAGGGGGCAGCCGTGGTCCGAGAACGGTTCCCGCTGGCTGCCTGCCGCCCCTGCGACGACCGTAAGCAGTGCACCCGCGCTGACATGAATTCCGACACCAAGGGGCGCAACATCACTCTCCACCCCCAGGCGGAGCAGGAGGTGATCCAGCAGGCCCGAGTCCAGGAAGACACCCAGGAGTGGAAGGAGCAGTACGCACACCGGGCCGGTGTCGAAGGGACCATCTCCCAGGGTGTCCGGGCTTTCGGCCTGCGGCGATGCCGTTATCACGGCCTGGCCAAGGCCAGGCTGCAGCACCAGCTCACCGCGACCGCGATGAACTTCCATCGCCTCAACGCCTGGTGGACCGACGTCCCACGAGCTCGCACTCGCACGTCGCATCTGGCAGCCATCCGGCCCGCCGAGTAACTCGGCGGGCCGGATTTGCCGATAATGTCGCTGCAATGCCGGGGGCGCGGCCGTTTCACATCGTACGTACGCCTACGCCCCGGGCAGAGCGGTCATTTGCATGTTGATCCTGCCCGCTGCCCTCTGTCGGGTGCCTACCTGGTGAGGAAGCGGACAAGAGCCCCCTCCAGGCCATCCGTCCCACGGTTGATCAGACGCCCGTGAAGAGCTTGCGAGAACAAGACATACGCTAGTTTCGGACCGTACCGCTGGAATCTGGCGTATTGCGTTTAGCGTCCGTATAAAACCACTCGATCAAGTGTGTTTCAAACAGCATGGCCGCAAAATCTGGATCCCATTCCGAACTCAAGTCAGGCATTACGCGCTGGCTGCGGATGAATGTGACACCCTGAACCGAGCGCATCGCAAAAGTCGCGATCGCCCAAACGCCGTCCTCGCGGTCTTCGAAAGCTAGGCTGGACAGAGACCCGGCGTCTTCTTCGGAGGCAAACTGGCTGCGGAGCCTCGCCTCCGCGGAATCCTGAAATCTGGAGAGCCACTCTCGCGGAGGAAGGCCACCGTGCGGCTCACGCTCCATCAAGATTCCGCCTCCTTCCGAAGATCATTCCATGAAAGCAGTGATGATGCCTACCGGGCGACCATCACCGGATCGGTCGTCCTCTCGTTCTGTGAAGACTACCCTGAACCATCCGGACGGGGTGAGGTACCTGACGATCACTTTGCCGTCCTGGGGCTGCCCGTACCGGCCATTGTCCAGCGTTTGATCTATGAATCCGTTCAAGGACGTCTCGTTGATGGGGTGCCTATCTTGGATATGCACCCATCCGAAGTTCGCGTCACCCTGCCGCAGGGGAATGTCCTCGCCCGCTCGCCCAAAGAATGAGACCCGGATCCTCCACTTACCCGTGGCGGCCGGCTCTACAATTTGCCCAGCGTTGATTTCCTGTGAAACTGCAGGCATCGGCGTCGCCTGTGCTGGCGAGCTGACCACACCTACCGCAGCCATGGACACGGCAGCGATACCAATGAAGAACTTTCGCAGAATCTGCACAATTCCTCCCGTCTTGGCGATCCGTTCAAGATCTAGTCCACTGGACCGCACAGACAGGGAAAAGGGTGGATTAAGCCACTCCGGTTTTCAGTGCCATCACTCATGTATTGCTTTGCGGCATTTGCGAGCGCTTCAATCCAGTCGCCGAGGTCGACATGGCAGCCATTTTTTTCTCGTACCCGTAAGGCGGGCGGCAGTGTGCCGATCCCTCGGCGATACCGACTCCCGCAAATGGCGATGACCTTGTTGCGGCCTTGCGGCGGATAGAGGAGATCGCTATGCCTCCAGGCAGACCGAGCCCAGGCGTCAGTGGCTGCCAGTGCTCCACGCCGCCGACGACATCCCCCCGCCGCGCGGCTGACAGCACGATCGTGGAGTCCGTACGCGCACGGACACCGGCCATGAGCAGGCCGTGCTCCGCAGCGGCCTCAAGGACCCGGTCCAGACGCACACCCCCGGGCTGCCCGGCGACCACGCCGGCTTCCCCCTGCTCGGGTACAGTCCCGCGAAGTCCGCGTCCGAGAACAGCTCGCCCAGCTCGTCACGTATCCGCATCGCCAGGCTGCCCTTCGGGAACGCAGCCCGCGCCACCCGGACCGTCTCCTCAGGAACCCCGTCGACCTTCCTGGACTGCAACGACACCGACACCCTCCCCAACACAACGTCGGCCTTCACGACCACAACGGGTCATGAAGGCCGACGTCACGCTCAGGCCCCGGATTCGCCAACAGTGTCGAACTCCCCGCGGGGCGCCGCACGTTGGATCATCAGCTGCCCGATTGCTGCGGCAGTGACGGACCTTGACTGCTCAAGAGTGGAATGGCACGGAACGCCTCCTAGAGGTCCCCCAGTTCGGAGGCGTACGGCGGCTCGGCGCCCGCCCGGGAACAGGTGATCGCGGCAGCCCGCGCCGCGAACCGCAGCAGCCGTGTCCAGCCGTCGGCGCCCAGTCCCACGAGCGCCTCGGCGGACAGGCCGTCCTGGGCTGCCAGCCCGTGCAACAGGGCCGCGTTCACGGTGTCGCCCGCACCGATCGTGTCCACGACGTCCACCTCCTCGCCCGGCACGGAGTGCACGGCACCGTCCCGGGTGAAGGCCGTCAGCCCGTCACCGCCGTGAGTGATCACAACGGCCGAAGGTCCCGCGGCCAGCCACTCACGCGGTGTGCCGCCTAGCCACAGCGCGTCCTCCTCGGAGAGCTTGAGCAGCGACACCGACGGCAGCCAGCTCTTGAACCGGGCCCGGTACCCGTCGGGGTCGGGAATCAGTCCGGCTCGGATGTTGGGGTCGAGCGCGGTGAACACCCCTTGCGCGGCCGCGCTCCGCATCAGCTCCTCATACGCGCTCGCCCCCGGTTCCAGGACGAGCGAGCAGGTACCGAAGGACACCGCGCGGGCTGCCGCGGGGAGCTCCGACGGTGCTGTGAAGAGCCGGTCGGCGGTGCCCTCGACGTAGAAGGAGTAGGCGGCCGAGCCGTTCGCGTCGATGGTGGCGACGGCGAGGGTGGTCGGCTCCACACCCCGCTGCACGGCCGATACGTCCACCCCGGCCTCTCGCAGCCCGTCGAGCAGGGCCTCCCCGAAGGCGTCGTGGGAGGTGCGGGAGCAGAAGGCCGTGGGGGAGCCGAGGCGACCGAGGGCCACGGCGGTGTTGTAGGGGCCGCCGCCCAGCGCCGGCTTCAGGCCCGCGAGGGCGCCCGTGCCCTGCGGTACCAGGTCGATCAGGGCCTCACCGGCGACGACGATCACGAGACGGTTCCTTTCACGGACGTCAGGGGCTGTTCCGGGCATCCACATGAGGTGCGGTGCACGAAGGTGCAGGGGAGCCGCTTGGTCCGGGCAGGCCGGTCCGGTGCGGCGAGGCGGTCGAGGAGCACCCGGACCGCCTGGGCGCCGATGTCCCTGCTGGGCTGGGCTATCGCGGTGAGCCTGGGGGAGAACAGGTCGGCCCAGGCGAAGTCGTCGAAGCAGCACAGCGCGATGTCGTCGGGCACGGACATGCCGTGGCCGCGCAGGGCGCGCAGGGCGCCGATGGTCATCGCGTTGTTCGCGGTCACGAGAGCGGTGGGTGGCGAGGCGAGCGACAGCAGCGCGGCGGTGGCCTGCTCAGCGCCGGCCGACTCGGAGTCCCCGTGTATGACCAAGCGCTCGTCGTACCCGAGCCCGGCCGTCGCCAGGCCGTCCCGGTACCCGGTCAGTCGCTCGCTGGTGGTGCTGAGACCCGGGAGCCCGGCGACCAGGGCGATCCGACGGTGGCCGAGGTCGGCGAGATGGGTGACCAGCTGGGCCATCGGGCCGGCGCTGTCGGCGCAGACCTGGTCGAACCGCGTCGAGCCGTCCAGCGGGAGGTCGACCAAGCGGTCCAGGAGGACGGTGGGCACCTTGTGACGCCCGAGGTAGGCGAGGAGTTCGCGCGGGTCGGCGGAGGGCGCAACGATCATGCCGTCCACCCGGCGCTCGTGCAGTAGCTGGACGACCTTGCGTTCATGCTCCGGATCGTCGTGCGGGTCGGCGATGAGCAGGCTGTAGCCGTGTTCCAGGGCGCCGGCCTCGACGCCCTGGAGTATCTCCGTGAAGTACGGGTTGCTGACCGCCGAGACCGCGAGCCCGATGGACCGGGTGCGGGATGTCACCAGGGAACGGGCGAGGGTATTGGGCGTGTAGCCGAGTTCGTCCATGGCGTCCAGCACCGCCTGGCGCGTGTGGGGCAGGACCGGCCGGGTGCCGTTCAGCACATGGGAGACGGTCGCCACGGACACGCCGGCGCTTCGCGCGACGTCGGCCATGGTTGCCATCGAGATCCCCTCCCTGTGGCGTTCCCTCCCGGGGGCGCCGCGGTTCCTCTGGCCGGGAAGCTATCCCATTCGGCGCCAGACGTAAACGCTTGCGCAATCGTTTACGTCGACAGCCCGACCGCAAGGTTCACAGCCGACCACCAAGAGGGAAGCCGAGCCGTACGTGGATCAGAACCTGGTGGCCGGCCAGGCCCAGGACGGGACGGGGTGTCTACCTACTCCCAGTCACTCCCACTCCCACCCGATGCCCACGATCCCCGTCCGCACCCGAGGCTCGACCAGGTGGACGGAACGGTGCAGCCCGCTGAGGGCCAGTCCCTGGCGGCCGCTGCGCGGGGCTGCCGCCGAGTGCTGGGAGAAGCGGTGGCAGTGGACCGGCAGGGTGTTCTCGGCGAAGCGGACCTGAAGGGCGTACTGGCCTCCGGCGAGAGGGAAGCCGCGGGCGTACTCGCGGGACACGCCGGCAGTCCCGTCCTCGACGCCGTGCCGGAAGAGGTAGGTGTCGCCCGCCCGCAGCCGCGTACCGAAGAGCAGCTCGGCCACGAGAACACCCGTCTCCTGGTGCCAACGGACCCGGCCCGTACGGCAGTTCTCCAGTGCGTGCACCGCCATGCGCTCCGGCACACATCCGGGGTCGCCGTGGTGGACGGCGACGAAGCGGTCCACGCCGTCCTTGTGGGCGCGCACGACGTGGTGCGACTCGCGCCCCGCCAGCTCGCAGCGCGCCCCGATCCGTACCCGCTCATGGTGGGCGAGGGTGTGCAGGCCGCCGTCGATCGGACAGTCCAGTTCGGCCAGCAGCTGCTCCAGGACGCCAGAGGCCTCCACCAGGGAGCGGTAGGAGCGGGCCGCCGGCCGCTGAAGGGCGGAGTGGTCGTCGGCCTCGGCGAGCAGCCGGATCAGGGACTCCTCCGGCAGCTGGAGGATCTCCTCCAGCGCCCGTACCGCACGCAGTGACTCGGGGCGCTGTGGCCGGCGGGCGCCCTGCTGCCAGTAGCTCAGGCTGGTGACGCCGACCTTCACACCACGGCGGGACAGATGGTGCTGCACCCGCTGCAGCGGCAGTCCCCGGGCGGCTATCGCGGCGCGCAGGGCGACATGGAAGGGGCCGCCTCGCAGGGCCGTGTCCAGTTCCGCGGTGGCGAGGGCGGGGATGTCCGCGTGCTGTGTGGCGTGCGGCATGCAGGGGCCTTTCTGTGGTTGTTCCCAACGGCTGGTCAGACCGGGGTGCGCTGCTGGTCGGGGCCACTCCGTCGGCGCGGCGGGGGTCTTCACATCCGTACGCCGTCGTTCAGGGCCCTGAGCTCCCCCGCATTGAAGCGTGTTGACCAAGTCCCGACAACACCTGATGCCCAAGAGCGCCACACCCTGGCCGAGTCGCGATGTGTCGGCCTCAAGTTGCCGTGCTGGTCCCGACGTTGAGTGAGAAGGTCGGGATGATCAGCGCGGAGCCGCTGCGGACGGGCTTCACTACCAGGCCGAAGACGCTCTCGCCGTGGAGATCGACGTTGACCGGAGTGAGGACGACGCTGAGGCTGAAGCGGCCCGGGCCGTGAGGTTTGCGGAGCCGAGGCGATCATCGCCAAGGACGACCCCGGCGCGCACGCCGCCGCCCCGGGCCGAGGGCGGCAGCGGTGGCTACGGGCTCACGAACGGGCGCCGAGACGCGTACCCGGACGCGGCGGGTGTGACGCGTACCCGGACATGGGTGGTGTGACGCGTGCCTGGACGCGGCCGCGGTCCCGCTCGCGGAGGTGCTGAGGACCGTCCCCCACCTGCGGGATTCCGGGACGCCCCCGGTCCGCGGGCCGTGGCTCGTGGACCGCTGGGCCACGCGGCCGGGCCGCTGTCCACAGCCCCGCCGGACTGTCACTGCTCGCCAGTAGGGTGTGAGACATGGCCGACCCCTCCAGCTACCGCCCCAAGCCGGGACAGATCCCCGACTCTCCCGGGGTGTACAGGTTCCGTGACGAGCACCGCCGGGTGATCTACGTCGGAAAGGCGAAGAGCCTGCGCCAGCGCCTGGCGAACTACTTCCAGGACCTGGCGGGCCTCCACCCGCGCACCCGGTCCATGGTCACCACGGCCGCCTCCGTGGAGTGGACCGTGGTGTCCACGGAGGTCGAGGCGCTGCAGCTGGAGTACTCCTGGATCAAGGAGTACGACCCCCGGTTCAACGTCAAGTACCGCGACGACAAGAGCTACCCGTACCTCGCGGTGACGATGAACGAGGAGTTCCCGCGCGTGCAGGTGATGCGCGGTCACAAGAAGAAGGGCGTCAGGTACTTCGGGCCGTACGCGCACGCGTGGGCGATCAGGGACACCGTCGACCTTCTACTGCGTGTCTTCCCGGTCCGCACCTGCTCGGCCGGCGTCTTCAAGAACGCCTCCCGCACTGGCCGCCCCTGCCTGCTCGGCTACATCGGCAAGTGCTCCGCCCCGTGCGTGGAGCGCGTCTCCGACGAGGAGCACCGCGAACTGGCCGAGGAGTTCTGCGACTTCATGACCGGCCGCACGGGCACCTATCTGCGCCGCCTGGAGAAGCAGATGATGGAGGCGGCCGACGAGATGGAGTACGAGCGGGCCGCCCGTCTGCGCGACGACATCGAGGCCCTGAAGAAGGCCATGGAGAAGAACGCGGTCGTGCTCGCCGACGCGACCGACGCCGACCTCATCGCGGTCGCCGAGGACGAGCTCGAGGCGGCCGTGCAGATCTTCCACGTCCGTGGCGGCCGGGTGCGCGGCCAGCGCGGCTGGGTCACCGACAAGGTGGAGGAGATCACCACCGGGGCCCTCGTCGAGCACGCCCTCCAGCAGCTCTACGGCGAGGAGACCGGGGACGCCGTGCCCAAGGAGGTCCTCGTCCCGGCCCTGCCCGACCCGCTGGAGCCGGTGCAGGAGTGGCTGACCGGCCGCCGCGGCTCGAACGTCTCCCTGCGCATCCCCCAGCGCGGCGACAAGCGCGCTCTCATGGAGACCGTCGAGCGCAATGCCCAGCAGGCGCTCGTCCTGCACAAGACCAAGCGCGCCTCCGACCTGACCACGCGCTCACGTGCCCTGGAGGAGATCGCCGACGCCCTCGACCTGGACAGCGCCCCGCTCAGGATCGAGTGCTACGACATCTCCCACCTCCAGGGCGACGATGTCGTGGCCTCCATGGTCGTCTTCGAGGACGGGCTGCAGCGCAAGAGCGAGTACCGCCGCTTCCAGATCAAGGGCTTCGAGGGCCAGGACGACGTCCGCTCCATGCACGAGGTGATCACCCGCCGCTTCAAGCGCTACCTCTCCGAGAAGGAGAAGACCGGCGAGTGGACCGACGGCGAGAACACCCTCGCGGCCTCCGACGGCGATAGCACCCTCACTTCCCCCGGCTCACTCACCGACACCTCCTCCGGCCCCCTCACCGACACCGCTTCCGCTCCTCTCGCCGACGGCTTCAAGGACGACGAGGGCCGCCCCAAGCGGTTCGCCTACCCGCCGCAGCTCGTCGTCGTCGACGGCGGACAGCCGCAGGTCGCGGCCGCCCAGCGAGCCCTGGACGAACTCGGTATCGACGACATCGCCGTCTGTGGCCTGGCCAAGCGCCTGGAGGAGGTCTGGCTGCCCGGTGAGGACGACCCGGTCGTGCTGCCCCGCACCAGCGAGGGCCTGTATCTGCTCCAGCGCGTCCGGGACGAGGCCCACCGCTTCGCGATCACTTATCAGCGCACCAAGCGGGCCAAGCGTTTCCGGTCGAGCCCGCTGGACGATGTCCCGGGCCTCGGTGAGACTCGCAAGCAGGCGCTGATCAAGCACTTCGGTTCGGTGAAGAAGCTGCGATCCGCGACAATCGACCAGATCTGCGAGGTTCCGGGCATAGGTCGCAAGACGGCCGAGACGATCGCCGTGGCCCTCGCCCAGGCGGCCCCGGCCGCACCTGCCGTCAACACGGCGACTGGAGAGATCATGGAAGACGAGGAATCCGAAACGACGGCGGAGACCTCGGGGGAGCCCGTGTCCGCGGGCGCCCCGGACGAACGACGGGGGCACGAGACATGAGCGAGCACGACACACAGCCCACAGCCGAACGAGATCGACAAGCCCAGGAAACACACAAGAAGGGCGGCGAGGATCTCACCCAGCAGGAAGCACGCCAGGAAGACGGAGCACAGGTGAGTACGGGCATCGATTCAGCCGGGGTTCCCGAAGCGGCCATCCCCGAGCTGGTGATCATCTCCGGTATGTCCGGAGCGGGCCGCTCGACGGCCGCCAAGTGTCTGGAGGACCTCGGCTGGTTCGTCGTCGACAACCTCCCGCCCGCGCTGATCCCCACCATGGTGGAGCTCGGCGCCCGCTCCCAGGGCAACGTGGCGCGGATCGCGGTGGTCGTCGACGTCCGCGGCCGCCGCTTCTTCGACAACCTCCGCGAGTCCCTCTCGGATCTCGACACCCGGGGTGTGACGCGCCGGATCGTCTTCCTGGAGTCCTCCGACGACGCCCTGGTGCGCCGCTTCGAGTCGGTGCGCCGCCCACACCCCCTCCAGGGTGACGGCCGTATCGTCGACGGGATCGCCGCCGAGCGCCAGCTGCTGCGTGAGCTGCGCGGAGACGCCGACCTGGTGATCGACACCTCCAGCCTCAATGTGCACGAGCTGCGGGCCAAGATGGACGCCCAGTTCGCCGGCGAGGAGGAGCCCGAGCTGCGGGCGACGGTCATGTCCTTCGGCTTCAAGTACGGCCTCCCGGTCGACGCCGACCTGGTCGTGGACATGCGCTTCCTGCCCAACCCGCACTGGGTCCCGGAGCTGCGCCCCTTCACCGGCCTCAACGAGGAGGTGTCGGCGTACGTCTTCAACCAGCCCGGAGCGAAGGAGTTCATCGACCGCTACTCCGAGCTGCTCCAGCTCATCGCGGCCGGCTACCGCCGCGAGGGCAAGCGGTACGTGACCATCGCGGTCGGCTGCACGGGCGGCAAGCACCGCTCGGTCGCCACCTCCGAGAAGCTCGCCGCCCGCCTCGCCTCCCAGGGCGTGGAGACGGTGGTCGTACACCGGGACATGGGACGGGAATGACGGGACGTACTCCGCGGCTGAGCAGGCTGCGCCGGGCGGTGCCCGAGTCGCGCGCCGGCCGGTCCGCCGAGGGCCGCGGTGCCAGGCCGCGCCGCCGCGGCACCCAGCCCAAGGTCGTCGCCCTCGGTGGCGGCATGGGCCTGTCCGCCTCGCTCGCCGCGCTGCGCCGGATCACCGGCGACCTCACCGCCGTCGTCACCGTGGCCGACGACGGCGGCTCCAGCGGGCGCCTGCGCGACGAGCTGGGCGTGCTGCCGCCCGGTGATCTGCGCAAGGCGCTGGCCGCCCTGTGCGGCGACGACGACTGGGGCCAGACCTGGGCCCGGGTCATCCAGCACCGCTTCCACTCCCAGGGCGACCTGCACGACCACGCGGTCGGCAACCTGCTGATCGTCGCGCTCTGGGAGCAGCTCGGCGACCACGTCCGGGCTCTCGACCTGGTCGGCAAGCTGCTCGGCGCGCACGGGCGCGTGCTGCCCATGTCCGCCGTACCGCTGGAGCTCCAGGCCCTGGTCAAGGGGCACGACCCGGACCACCCCGATGACGTCGACACCGTCCGCGGTCAGGCCAATGTCGCGCTCACCCCCGGTGAGGTGCAGTCGGTGCACGTCGTACCGTCCGACCCGCCCGCCGTGCCGGAGGCCGTCGCCGCCGTCCGGGACGCGGACTGGGTGGTGCTCGGTCCCGGGTCCTGGTTCTCCTCCGTCATCCCGCATCTGCTCGTGCCCGAACTCCTGGACGCCCTCACCGAGACGAAGGCGCGCCGGGTACTCTCCCTGAACCTCGCCCCGCAGCCGGGAGAAACCGAAGGCTTCTCCCCGCAGCGTCATTTGGAGGTTTTGGGACGACACGCCCCTAAACTCGCCCTGGACGTGGTGCTGGCCGACGAGGCCGCCGTGCCGGACCGGGATGTGCTCACCGAGGCCGCCAAGCGGCTCGGTGCCGCGGTCGAGCTGGCCCCGGTGGCCCGGACGGACGGGACGCCCCGGCACGACCCGGAGCTGCTCGCCGCCGCGTACGACCGTATTTTTCGGATGCATGGAAGGATCGGCCCATGGCGATGACGGCAGCGGTGAAGGATGAGATTTCCCGGCTTCCCGTCACCCGGACCTGCTGCAGGAAGGCGGAGGTCTCCGCCATTCTGCGGTTCGCCGGCGGCCTTCACCTGGTCAGCGGGCGCATCGTGATCGAGGCGGAGCTGGACACCGCGATGGCGGCCCGCCGGCTCAAGCGGGACATCCTGGAGATCTTCGGCCACAGCTCCGAGCTGATCGTGATGGCGCCGGGCGGGCTGCGCCGCGGCTCGCGCTACGTCGTGCGTGTCGTCGCGGGCGGTGACCAGCTGGCCCGCCAGACCGGCCTGGTCGACGGGCGCGGCCGCCCGATCCGCGGTCTGCCCCCGCAGGTGGTCTCCGGGGCCACCTGTGACGCCGAGGCCGCCTGGCGCGGGGCCTTCCTGGCGCACGGCTCGCTCACTGAGCCCGGCCGCTCCTCCTCCCTCGAAGTGACCTGCCCGGGCCCCGAGGCGGCGCTGGCCCTGGTCGGCGCGGCCCGCCGGCTGTCGATCGCCGCCAAGGCCCGCGAGGTGCGCGGCGTGGACCGCGTGGTCGTCCGGGACGGCGACGCGATCGGCGCCCTGCTGACCCGGCTCGGCGCGCACGAGTCCGTGCTGGCCTGGGAGGAGCGCCGGATGCGGCGCGAGGTCCGCGCCACGGCGAACCGCCTCGCCAACTTCGACGACGCCAACCTCCGCCGTTCCGCGCGCGCGGCCGTCGCCGCCGGTGCCCGGGTCCAGCGTGCCCTGGAGATCCTCGGCGAGGAGGTCCCCGAGCACCTCGCCGCCGCCGGACGCCTGCGCATGGAGCACAAGCAGGCCTCTCTCGAAGAGCTGGGCGCACTCGCCGACCCGCCGCTGACCAAGGACGCCGTCGCCGGCCGGATCCGCAGACTCCTGGCCATGGCCGACAAGCGGGCCCAGGACCTCGGCATTCCGGGCACGGAGGCCAACCTCTCCGAGGAACTGGCGGACAACCTCGTGGGGTGACGCGACAGATCGTCAATACCGCGGTGCCGACGTCCACTTGGGACGTCGGCACCGGTATTTGTCAGTCTTTGCGGCACCCTTGACTGGACCGTGAAGTGGCATGAGCCTGGCAGTCATTCGTCACTGTGGCGAAACACTGCTAGGGGGGTTCATGAGACACAGAGCGAGATCGATCCTCGCTGTCGGCGCGCTCCTGATAGGCGGAGCGAGCATCGCACCCATCGCCCAGGCCCAGCAAGGAAGTTCGCTGGACACCGACCCGAACGAGGTCAAGGTCTTCCGCGCCGAGGTCACCAAGAAGCAGATACCCCTGCTGCTGGCGGCCGGCCAGGACGGACACGAACTCAGTGAGCAGGCGCCCGAGAAGGGCACAGCCACCGTCGAGGTCTACCTCACCGACGACCAGGCCAAGAAGCTGGAGAAGAAGGGCGTCGAGCTCACCGAGCACGACCTCTCCGCCAAGGCCGAGGCCCGCACCGAGAAGGCCGCCGAGGGCGTCTACCGCCCGTACAGCGGGAGCGGCGGCCTCAAGGAGGAGATCGTCCGGACCGGGCAGGAGAACCCCGGCCTCACCAAGGTCGTCTCCATCGGCAAGACGGTCAACGGCCAGGACATCCTGGCCGTCAAGCTCACCAAGAACGCCAAGAAGACGAAGGACGGCACCAAGCCCTCCGTCCTCTATGTGTCCAACCAGCACGCGCGTGAGTGGATCACGCCGGAGATGACCCGGCGCCTGATGCACTACTACCTGGACAACTACAAGACGGACAAGGGCGTCAAGAAGATCGTCGACTCGACCGAGCTGTGGTTCGTCCTCTCGGCCAACCCCGACGGCTACGACCACACCTTCAAGGACTCCGGCAACCGCCTGTGGCGCAAGAACCTGCGCGACATCAACGGCGACGGAGCCATCAGCACCGGTGACGGCGTCGACCTCAACCGCAACTTCCCCTACAAGTGGGGTTACGACGACGAGGGTTCGTCCCCCAACCCCACCAGCGAGACCTATCGCGGCGCGTCCCCGGCCTCCGAGCCCGAGACCAAGGCGCTGGACGGCTTCGAGCGCCGTATCGGCTTCGACTACGGCATCAACTACCACTCCGCGGCCGAGCTCATCCTCTACGGCGTCGGCTGGCAGGTCGCCACGAACACCCCGGACGACGTCCTCTACAAGGCGCTCGCCGGCACGCCGGACAACCCCGCGGTCCCCGGCTACCACCCGCAGGTCTCCTCGGAGCTGTACACCACCAACGGCGAGGCGGACGGACACGCCTCGAACGTCAACGGCATCGCGATGTTCACGCCCGAGATGTCGACCTGCCAGACCGCGTCGAACATCGACCCGAACGACCAGTGGAACGCGCGGGACTGCCAGTCGGTCTTCAACTTCCCGGACGACGAGAAGCTGATCCAGCAGGAGTTCGCCAAGAACGTCCCGTTCGCACTCTCCGTCGCCGAGTCCGCCGCCAAGCCCGACCAGCCGAAGTCCTCGGTCGGCCTGAGCGCCGCCGACTTCACCCCGGCGCCGTTCACCACGTCGTACTCGCGCGGCGCCGACCAGGAGGTCTCCGTCGTCGTACGCAAGTCCGTGCGCGACAAGGAGCTCAAGTACCGCGTCAACGGCGGCCGTACGGAGGACATGGCGCTCCGGCCCTGGAAGGGCGGCGAGACGTACGGCGGTGAGGACAACCTCTACTTCGACGAGTACCGGGCCAAGGTCGCGGACGGCGACCAGGGCGACAAGGTCGAGGTGTGGTTCACCGGCGAGACGAAGAGCGGAAAGCCCGTCTCCAGCGAGCACTTCACCTACACGGTGGCCGAACGGCCGCGCGCGGACGTCCTCGTGGTCGCCGAAGAAGGCGCCACCGCCACGCACGCGCAGAAGTACGTCGACGCGCTCAAGGCCAACGGTCACCGGGCGATCGTCTGGGACGTCGCCACTCAGGGCGCGCCCGACGCGCTCGGCGTGCTGGGCCACTTCGCCACCGTCGTCCACTACACGGGCGCGAACGTCCCGGGCAACGCCACCCAGCTCCAGCTGCGCGCCTACCTCAACGAGGGCGGCGAACTGATGGAGGCGGGTGAGCAGGCCGGCGGCGCCGTCGACCTCGGCGGCGGCACCTTCTCGGACGACTTCAGCCAGTACTACCTGGGCGCCTACTCCCGTACGTCGACCCCCGGGGCCACCGGCTTCACCGGCTCCGGCAGGCTCGGCGCCTTCACCGGCCCGCTCGGCGACGCGACCGGCAACCCGCTCGACAAGGCCGGGACCTACAGCGTCACCTCGGACGAGCTCCCTGCCGACGAGTACCCTCAGTTCGCCGGCGCGGGCGCGGGCCAGTTCGCCGGGACCGTCAACCCCTACGGGCCGTACGCCGGTTCCTCCATGGCGGCCGCCGTGCACACCGACGACGCCTACAAGCGGCTGACCAGGACCGTCGACCTCACCGGCGTGACCGCGGCGCAACAGCCCACGCTGCGTACCCAGCTGCTGTGGGACGTCGAGCCCGGCTACGACAACGTCCTGGTCGAGGCCCACACCACCGGGGCCGAGGACTGGACGACGCTCCCCGAGAAGGGCGGCGCCACCAGCACGACCGTGCCCGCGGACTGCGAGGCCGGGTTCTACGCGGGTGAGCACCCGTGGCTGAACCACTACCTCACCGTGGCGAACAGCGGGTGCACCGCGACCGGCAGCAGCGGTCAGTGGAACGCGCTCACCGGCGCCTCCGAGGGCTGGGAACAGGTCGAGTTCGACCTGAGCGCGTACGCCGGAAAGTCGGTCGAGATCTCGATCGGCTACGTCACCGACCCGAGCAGCGGGGGCCACGGCGTCCTCGCCGACGAGACCTCGCTCGTCGTCGGCGGCACGGCCACCGAGACCGAGGGCTTCGAGACGTCACTCGGCGCCTGGAAGGTGACCGGACCGCCCGCGGGCAGCCCGGCCGTCCTCAAGGACTGGGCGCGCACCGGAGCGCTGTTCCAGACGTACGGCGCGATCACCACGGACGACACGGTGCTGCTGGGCTTCGGCCTGGAACACGTCACCGCGGCGGCCGACCGCGAGGCGCTCATCGGAAAGGCCCTCGACTCACTTGACGACTGACACGCCGAGGTCAACCGCGCACAACGCACGGTGACCAAATCGAGTGATCCGGCCTTCATGGCGGGGCGGTCCGTACCCCTACTGGCGGGTACGGACCGCCCTGCCGTGTATGAGGCATCTGAATGTCACCGCGGCGGCTTCAGAGAGGTAGGGTCGTAGGCGGTCGGGGACATCCCAAATAGAGCTCGCCGGCACCGCATGGCCGGCGTACCAACGAGGAGATCGGTTCGTGACGATCCGCGTAGGCATCAACGGCTTCGGTCGTATCGGTCGCAACTACTTCCGCGCGCTGCTGGAGCAGGGCGCTGACATCGAGATCGTGGCTGTCAACGACCTGGGTGACACCGCGACGACGGCTCACCTGCTGAAGTACGACACCATCCTGGGTCGCCTCAAGGCCGAGGTCTCGCACACCGCCGACACGATCACCGTCGACGGCCACACCATCAAGGTCCTGTCCGAGCGCAACCCCGCCGACATCCCGTGGGGCGAGCTGGGCGTCGACATCGTCATCGAGTCGACGGGCATCTTCACGAAGAAGGCCGACGCCGCGAAGCACCTCGCCGGCGGCGCCAAGAAGGTCCTCATCTCGGCTCCGGCCAAGGACGAGGACATCACCATCGTGATGGGCGTCAACCAGGACAAGTACGACGCGGCGAACCATCACGTCATCTCGAACGCCTCCTGCACCACCAACTGTGTGGCGCCGATGGCCAAGGTCCTCGACGAGAACTTCGGCATCGTCAAGGGCCTGATGACGACGGTCCACGCCTACACCAACGACCAGCGCATCCTGGACTTCCCGCACTCGGACCTGCGTCGCGCCCGCGCCGCCGCCGAGAACATCATCCCGACCACCACCGGTGCCGCCAAGGCGACCGCCCTGGTCCTCCCGCAGCTCAAGGGCAAGCTGGACGGCATCGCCATGCGCGTCCCGGTCCCGACCGGCTCGGCCACCGACCTGGTCGTGCAGCTGCAGCGCGAGGTCACCAAGGACGAGGTCAATGCCGCGTTCAAGAAGGCTTCCGAGGACGGCGACCTGGCGGGCTACCTGTCGTACACCGAGGACCCGATCGTTTCCTCGGACATCGTCAGCGACCCGGCCTCCTGCACCTTCGACTCCTCCCTGACCATGGTCCAGGAGGGCAACTCGGTGAAGATCCTCGGCTGGTACGACAACGAGTGGGGCTACTCCAACCGCCTCGTCGACCTCACGGTCTTCGTCGGCAACCAGCTCTGATATCCAGAGCAGGCGCATTGATGTGAGTCAGGGCTCGGGCGGCGCAGGGACGCGCCGCCCGAGCCCTGACGCGCGTGCAGAACAGACCTGTTGGATCACGAGCGCTTCCGAGCGATCAAGAGCGATCACGAGCCCTCCTCAGGAGTCCCCTTCATGAAGACGATCGACGAACTTCTCTCCGAAGGCGTCGCAGGCAAGCGGGTCTTCGTCCGCGCCGACCTGAACGTGCCGCTGGACGGCACCACGATCACCGACGACGGCCGAATCCGCGCCGTCCTGCCCACCGTCAAGGCGCTGGCCGAGGCGGGCGCCCGCGTGGTCGTCGCCTCCCACCTGGGCCGCCCCAAGGGCGCCCCGGACCCCGCCTTCTCCCTCGCCCCGGCCGCGGCGCGCCTCGGTGAACTCCTCGGCGCCGACGTGGCGTTCGCGACCGACACGGTCGGCGACTCCGCCCGGTCCGTGGTCGCGGGCCTCGCCGACGGTCAGGTCGCGGTCGTCGAGAACCTCCGCTTCAACGCCGGCGAGACCAGCAAGGACGACGCCGAGCGCGGCGCCTTCGCCGACCAGCTCGCCGCGCTCGCCGACGTCTACGTCGGTGACGGCTTCGGCGCGGTGCACCGTAAGCACGCGTCCGTGTACGACCTTCCGGGCAAGCTTCCGCACTACGCCGGCTACCTCATCGCGAACGAGGTCGCCGTCCTGAAGAAGCTCACCGATGACGTCAAGCGGCCGTACGTCGTCGCGCTCGGCGGCGCCAAGGTGTCCGACAAGCTCGCCGTCATCGACCAGCTGCTCGGCAAGGCCGACCGGCTGCTCATCGGCGGCGGCATGGCGTACACCTTCCTCAAGGCCCAGGGCCACGAGGTCGGCATCTCCCTCCTCCAGGCGGACCAGATCCCGGCCGTCACCGAGTACATGGAGCGCGCCGAGAAGAACGGCGTCGAGATCGTCCTCCCGGCCGACGTCCTGGTCTCCACCGAGTTCCCGGACCTGAAGACCAAGGCCCCGGCCAACCCCACGACCGTCGCCGCGGACGCCATCCCCGCCGACCAGGAGGGCCTGGACATCGGTCCGGAGACCCGCAAGCTGTACGCCTCGAAGCTCGCCGACGCCGCCACCGTCTTCTGGAACGGCCCCATGGGCGTCTTCGAGCACCCCGACTACGCCGAGGGCACCAAGGCGGTCGCCCAGGCCCTCGTCGACTCCAAGGGCTTCACCGTGGTCGGCGGTGGCGACTCCGCCGCGGCCGTCCGCACCCTGGGCTTCGACGAGACCGCATTCGGCCACATCTCGACCGGTGGCGGCGCCTCCCTCGAATACCTCGAGGGCAAGACGCTCCCCGGCCTCGCCGCACTGGAGGACTGACCCTTTATGAGCACGCGCACGCCGCTGATGGCGGGCAACTGGAAGATGAACCTCAACCACCTCGAGGCCATCGCCCACGTACAGAAGCTCGCTTTCGCCCTGGCCGACAAGGACTACGACGCCGTCGAGGTCGCCGTCCTGCCGCCCTTCACCGACCTGCGCTCGGTGCAGACCCTGGTCGACGGCGACAAGCTGAAGATCAAGTACGGCGCCCAGGACATCTCGGCCCAGGACTCCGGCGCCTACACCGGCGAGATCTCCGGCCCGATGCTGGCCAAGCTGAAGTGCACGTACGTGGCGATCGGCCACTCCGAGCGCCGCCAGTACCACGCCGAGACCGACGAGATCGTCAACGCCAAGGTCAAGGCCGCCTACAAGCACGGCCTCACCCCGATCATGTGCGTCGGCGAGGAGCTGGACGTCCGCGAGGCCGGCAACGCCGTCCCGCACACCCTCGCCCAGGTCGAGGGCGGTCTGAAGGACCTCCCGGCCGAGCAGGCCGAGACCATCGTGATCGCCTACGAGCCCGTCTGGGCCATCGGCACCGGCAAGGTCTGCGGCGCCGAGGACGCCCAGGAGGTCTGCGCCGCCATCCGCGGCAAGGTCGCCGAGCTGTACTCGCAGGAGCTGGCCGACAAGGTCCGCATCCAGTACGGCGGCTCGGTCAAGTCGGGCAACGTCGCGGAGATCATGGCCCAGGCCGACATCGACGGCGCCCTGGTCGGCGGTGCCTCGCTGGACGCCGACGAGTTCGTCAAGATCGTTCGGTTCCGCGACCAGTGAGCCGAAGGGGCGCGGCCGGTGTCGAGACGGCGAGCGCGCGGAGGCCCGAAGGGCTGAGCACGGTCGGCCTCTCGACACGGGCTTGGAGCGCCCCTTCGGCGACCCGACGAACTGCGAGTATGCGGTAACGGCGATCCGTCGTACCCTTGCGGGGGCCGGAGGCTTTCACAAAAAGCTTCGGCCCCCGTCGTCTATCCAGATCCGAGGAAGTTGGTCCAGCCGTGGTTATGGGGTTCTCGATCGCCCTGATCGTCTTCAGCCTGCTGCTGATGCTGCTGGTGCTGATGCACAAGGGGAAGGGCGGCGGCCTCTCCGACATGTTCGGTGGCGGCATGCAGTCGTCCGTCGGCGGCTCCTCGGTCGCCGAGCGCAACCTCGACCGGATCACCGTTGTGGTCGGTCTGCTGTGGTTCGCGTGCATTGTCGTACTCGGCATCCTGATGAAGGTGAACAACTGACCGGCACGCACAATCCGCACGTAAGGCCCCATGTTCGGTACGCGCAGCTGAGCGCGGCCTATCATGGGGCTTGCGTCTAGGTGTGAGGGCTCTGTAACTCCAATCACTGGACGCGCGTTGGGCCTTACGTAGACTGAGGCGCTCGCAGCGAAGCGAAACGCCGACTCGCTTTGCGGCACCATCACGCAGGGAGTTACGACCGTGGCAAGTGGCAACGCGATCCGAGGAAGCCGGGTCGGGGCGGGGCCGATGGGCGAGGCCGAGCGCGGCGAGTCCGCGCCGTGTCTCCGCATCTCCTTCTGGTGCTCCAACGGGCACGAGACGCAGCCCAGCTTCGCCAGCGACGCGCAGGTGCCCGATACCTGGGACTGCCCGCGCTGCGGCTTCCCCGCCGGACAGGACCGGGACAACCCGCCGGACCCGCCGCGCACCGAGCCCTACAAGACGCACCTGGCGTATGTACGGGAACGGCGCAGCGATGCGGACGGCGAGGCGATCCTCGCCGAGGCACTCGCCAAACTGCGGGGCGAAATCTAGGAGTTGAGGTCCGGCCGGGCACCTACGGGTGCCTGGCCGGACCTGTATGACGCCCCGCCTGGCCGGTGGTGGACTCCCGCTGCGAGGCCGATTGTCAGTGGTGCCCTCTACGGTTTGTGTATCGATCTTCTGCATCGATGGACCGAGGGGGAGTTGTGGCGACGGCTGAGACCGTGGGAGTGCGTGCGCCCGCGTGGCGCGGGGGGTTCGGACGGCTGTGGAGCGCCGCCGTGCTCTCCAGCTTCGGCGATTCGCTGCGTACGGCCGCCCTGCCGCTCCTCGCCGTGACGCTGACGGACCGGCCGCTGCTGATCGCCGCGGTCACCGCCTGCGGGTATCTGCCGTGGATCGTCTTCGGGCTGCTCGGCGGCGCCCTCGCCGATCGGGTGGACCAGCGGCGCGCGATGTGGACGGTGGACGTGTCACGCGCCCTGCTGGTCGGCGCGTTCGCGGTGGCCGTGGCGCACGGGCACGCCTCGATCGGCCTGCTCATCGCTCTGGCCTTCACCTTGACGGCGCTCCAGACGCTGTTCGACAACGCCTCGACGGCCCTGCTCCCCGCGCTGGTGGACCGTGCCGCCCTCGGCAGCGCAAACGCCCGCCTGATGACCGGCCAGCGCATCGTCGGCGGACTGGTGGGCGGTCCGGTCGTGCCGGTACTGCTGGCAGCGGGAGCCGCCGCTCCCTTCGCGGCCGACGCCGGTACCTACCTGGTGGCGGCCGTCCTGGTGGCCTCCCTGCGGATCGAAACGCCCGAGCGGAAACCGGCACCGGCGGGCAGCACCCTGCGCCGGGAGATCGCGGAAGGCCTGCGCACCCTATGGCGCGACCGGTCCCTGCGAGGCCTGTGCGCCGCCACCGCCCTGTGCAACATCGGCATGGGCGCCCAGCTCGCCACCCTGGTCGTCCTGGTGACCGGCTGGCTGGACGCCGGTCCTGCGGGCTACGCGGCGGCGGGCGCCGCGTTCACCGTCGGAGGTCTGGCCGGGGGAGTGGCCAACGGCCGGATCGTGAAGCGGCTGGGCACGATCCGGGCCGTGTTGCTCGCCGGTGCCGTGCAGACCGCGGCCCTCGTCGTCATGGGCACCGTGCGCAGCCTGGCCGTGCTGGTGGCCGCCCTGGTCGTCTTCGGACTCATGGGCATGGTGTGGAACGTCAACACGACGACGCTCATGCAGCAACGCAGCCCCGTCGAGCTGCTGGGCCGGGTGGCCTCCGCCTTCCGGACGTTGGCCTTCGCCGGGGTGCCGCTCGGCGCCCTGCTGGGCGGTGCTGTCGCCACCGCCTGGGGACTCAACACGCCGCCCCTGCTCACGGCCGTCTTCTTCGTGCTGGCCCTCGCCGCGCTGATACCTGTGCGCAAGGCGGACGTACCTGTTGTTGCGCCGGACGACGACGCCACGACGGCTCACGCCTCGCGCTGATCAATTAGGTTGGAACAGCTGGGACAGGCACGAAAGAAGGCTGAAGTCGGACATGAACGCAGACGGCCGTACCAGGCTCAACCAGACGCCCGAGTGGACCGCGCTGGCCAAGCACCGCGAGGAGCTCGGCGAAGTGCGGCTGCGGGAGCTGTTCGCCGCCGACCCGGGCCGCGGTGCGGGGTACACACTGCAGGTCGGCGACCTGCACATCGACTACTCCAAGCACCTCGTCACCGACGAGACGCTGCGGCTGCTGCGCGAGCTGGCGGCCGCGACGGACGTGTTCGGGCTGCGGGACGCCATGTTCCGCGGCGAGAAGATCAACACCACCGAGGACCGCGCCGTGCTGCACACCGCGCTGCGCGCACCGCGCGACGCTGTGATCGAGGTCGACGGGGAGAACGTCGTCCCGGATGTGCACTCCGTGCTCGACAAGATGGCCGACTTCGCCGAGCGGGTCCGCTCCGGCGCCTGGACCGGCCACACCGGCAAGCGCATCAAGAACGTCGTCAACATCGGCATCGGCGGTTCGGACCTCGGCCCGGCGATGGCGTACGAGGTGCTGCGCAGCTACACCGACCGCGGCCTCACCGTCCGCTTCGTGTCGAACGTCGACGGCGCCGACCTGCACGAGGCCACGCACGACCTGGACGCGGCGGAGACGCTGTTCATCATCGCCTCGAAGACCTTCACCACCATCGAGACGATCACCAACGCCACCTCGGCCCGCAACTGGCTCCTCACGCGGCTGAACGCCGGCCCGGAGGCCGTCGCCAAGCACTTCGTCGCCCTGTCGACGAACGCCGGGAAGGTCGCGGACTTCGGTATCGACACGGCCAACATGTTCGAGTTCTGGGACTGGGTGGGCGGGCGCTACTCGTACGACTCGGCGATCGGCCTGTCCCTGATGATCGCCATCGGGCCGGACAGCTTCCGCGAGATGCTCGACGGCTTCCGGATCGTCGACGAGCACTTCCGCACGGCGCCCGCGGACTCCAATGTGCCGCTGCTGCTCGGCCTGTTGGGCATCTGGTACGGCAACTTCCATGACGCCCAGTCGCACGCGGTGCTGCCGTACAGCCACTACCTGTCCAAGTTCACGGCGTATCTGCAGCAGTTGGACATGGAGTCCAACGGCAAGTACGTCGGCCGGGACGGGCGGGAGGTCGACTGGCAGACCGGGCCGATCGTGTGGGGCACCCCGGGCACCAATGGGCAGCACGCGTACTACCAGCTGATCCACCAGGGCACCAAGCTGATCCCGGCGGACTTCATCGGCTTCGCCGAGCCGGTCGCCGAGATGAGCGACGAACTCAAGGCGCAGCACGACCTGTTGATGGCGAACTTCTTCGCGCAGACGCAGGCGCTGGCGTTCGGCAAGACGCCGGAGGAGGTGCGTGGCGAGGGGGTGCCTGAGGAGTTGGTGACCCACAAGACGTTCAAGGGCGACCACCCCACGACCACGATCCTCGCGCGCGAGCTGACCCCGTCGGTGCTCGGTCAGCTGATCGCGCTGTACGAGCACAAGGTGTTCGTACAGGGCGCGGTGTGGAACATCGACTCCTTCGACCAGTGGGGTGTCGAGCTCGGCAAGGTCCTCGCCAAGCGCGTCGAGCCCGCGCTGACCGAAGGCGCGGACGTGCCGGGTCTGGACGCGTCGACGAAGGCGCTCGTCGCCAAGTACCGGGAGCTGCGGGGCCGACAGTGACCGCGGATGCGGAAAGCGGGCGGCGCGCGGTCGTCCGCTTCCCGTAGACTCCCTCGCTGATCATGGAAACGATCACTCGGGGGAGTGCAAGTTGACCTACCCGCAGGGGAGTTGGACGGGCGGCGCGCTGACCGCCCGGTCGTTCCTGAAGCCTCACCATGTCGCCCGGTCGGTGTTCCATCCGACCTGGATCCCGGAGTCCCTGGACCCGTCGGTGGACGCGCTCAAGAAGGCACGCGTGATCGCGGGCGCGGTCGCGGCGTTCGGTGTCTACACCTTCGTCGAGGGCGGCTTCGCCTTCGACGAGATGATGGACAACGCGGCGACCGCCTGTGTCGTCCTGCTGTTCATCACGCCGCTCACGGTCGGCGTGATGCTCTACCTCTGGCGGCGTTCCGGCGCCGGCACGGTGGGGCAGCTGCGGGAACCGCTCGTCAGGTCGCTGAAGTTGCTGCTGCTGTTCATCGGCTCGGCGCTCGGGACGGTGCTGCTCTTCCGGATGGGAGGCGCCTTCGGGCCCCTCGGGGGGCTGCTGGTCAGCTTCCTGGGGCTCTGGATGGCCGTCTTCGTGATCGCCGGCGCCTACCGGATCTCGGGCAACTTCTTCGGCACCGCGGTCGTGCACCGCTGTCTGCCCCCGCTGCTCGCCTCGGTGACGACCTGGCTCATGGCCATCCCCGACCTCGTCACGGGTGACCTGCACGGCCTCGGCCTCGCCATGGGCTTCGTCTTCATCCTGGGCGCCCCGGTGACGGTCACGGGCATCGCCCTGCTGGAGATGGGCCGGCTCAAGAGCCGGTACGGCATACGGCTGGCGGCCCACCCGGCGGCCTTGCCACCCACCATGCCGCCCACTCCGACACCGGCCCCGCCGCCACCGTCCTACGCACCGAACGGTTCCGCGCCGCCGCAGGGCAACCCGTACGGACCGCCGACCGGGTACCCCCACGCACCCTCGGCAGGAAACCCCTACGGTCCGCCGCCGCAGGGCAACCCGTACGCTCCGGGCCCGCAGAACCCGTACAACCAGCCGCCCCCTTACAACCCGCGATAGCCCCGCGGGTCAGGCGACCGCGCTCAGTGTGTCCGCGAGCCGGCGGCGGGCCGCGCGGGAGGCCGGGACGGCGGCGAGTGCGGCCGCCCCGGCGACTGCCGCCACGCCGAACAGCAGCAGGAGAGCGGCGGGCGGGCCCTGGGCGATGCCGGCGCCGATGCCGCTCGATCTGCCCTGGGAGTCGATCAGCCAGTGGGCCAGGGGTGTGCCCAGGGCCGTACCGATGACGACCGCGGCCAGCGCGGTGCAGGCGGTGGACGTGACGGTGATCGCGGTGATCTGCCGGGGCGACAGGCCGATGGCCTTCAGGGCCAGCAGGTCGCGCTCGCTCTCGCGGACGGTTCCGCCGATCGCGGTCAGCAGTTCGATGAGCCCGATGAGGGCCAGGACGGCGATCAGGCCCACGACGACCCCGCGCAGGGGCGAGAGCCCGTCGGCGGGGTTCGGTACGGCATGGACGTCCAGGCGGCCCTGCACGGCGGTGGCCAGCCGGTCGGCGACCCGGCCGGGGTCCGTGCCCGGGTCGAGCCGCAGCTCGTAGAGGGTGGGGCCGAGGCCGGGGTCGTTCTCGCGGAGGGTGTCGAGGGACGTGGAGATGACCCGTCCGGCGTTCTCGGGTTCGATGCTGCGGCCCACGATGTGCAGGATCTGCGGCTGGTCGCCGACGGTCATCCGCACCCAGTCGCCGACCTTCACGTCCAGCAGGTCCAGCAGCCCCTGCCCGGCCACCGCCTCGTCGCGGCCCTGCGCGGCACGGCCCTCGGCCAGGGCGTACGGGTAGGGCTGCGCGTGGGTGCCGAGGCCGCGCAGGGCGATCGTGGCCGTCTGGCCCGGGACCAGGGCGGCCACCTCAACGCCCGGGTAGGCGGCGGCGACCTGTGGGTCACGTTCCAGGAGCGCGCGGGCGTCGCGGTCGGCCAGGCCGGGCTCGGCGTGGACGGTGAGGGCGGTCGGCAGGCCGATCTGTTCGGGCCGGCTGTCGAAGCGCTCGATCGTGGTCCACGCGCTCATCGCCACCACGATCAGCAGCAGCGGCAGTGCCAGTCGGGCCACCGTCGCCAGTGAGCGCGGACGTCGTGTGAAGGCCCGGTGCCAGCCCAGCACCAGCGCGGGCGGCAGCCGTAGCCCGAGCGCTCGCCGGGCCACGCCCGAGAGCCGCCCGCCGAGCGGAGCGGCGGGCCGCGGCACCGGCACCGGGGGCACCCGCCCCGCGCGCCACGCCGCGAGCCCTGTGGTCGCGGCGATGAACAGCACCGCCCCCACCGGCACCACGGCCAGCGCCACCGTGTTCCCGGGCAACCCCTGCCACACCCCGACCGCGTCCCCGAGACGCCCCGGGATCCGGCTGCCCAGGGCCTGGATGACGGCCGCGGCGGCCACGGCGCCCAGCAGCGCGTAGGCGAGGTGCTGGAGCAGGAAGACGCGGGACCACCTGACCCGGTGTGAAGCCGATCGCCTTCAGCACCGAGATGTCCCGCAGATGGCCGCGGATACGGGTGCCGATCGCCCCGTGCACGGCGAGCCCGGCGGCGACCAGCGCGCCCAGCCCGAACAGGCCCAGCACCTGTCCGAGCAGCCGGGTGTCGCCCTGTGCCTCGGCTCGGCCCTGCTTCCAGGTGGAGACCTCGCTGACCGCGCCGGCGCCCAGCACGGTCACGGCGCGCTGGACGGCGTAGTCCGTGTCGTCGGGGTCCGTCAGGCGCAGCCCGATCACCTGGCCGCCGGGGTCGCGTACGGCGGACGGCGGAGCCCAGACGAGACCCGGCTGCTCGCCCGGCCGGTACCGCGGCTCGGCGCTGTCGGCTACGCCGAGGACGGTCAGGCTCCGGTCGGTGCCGGGCAGGGTGAGGGTGTCGCCGGGGGCGGCCAGGAGGGCGCGGGCCAGACGGGTCTCCAGGACCACGCCGTCGGGGTTCGCGGGGTCCAGCCAGTGGCCGGAGGTGAGCAGTGGGCGGCCCACTGTGGGGCGCTCGGGAGTGCCGCGCAGTTCGACGGAGGCGCGGGTTCCGCGGGAGGCGAGAGTGGTGGAAGCGGTCGGGTAGGGGCCTGCGACCGACTCGATGCCGTCGAGGTCGGCCAGCTTCCCGGTGTCGGCCGAGGAACCGGTGTGCAGCCATACGTGTGCGCCGTGCGCCTGGGTGAAGACGCGCTGCCAGGGGTTGGTGGCGTAGCCGAAGAGTGCCGTGGCCAGCAGCAGGGAGACGACGATCCCGGCGGTGGCGAGCACGAGGAACAGGGCCTCGCCGCGGTGCGTGCGCAGATCGGAGTGCGCCCAGCGCAGGGTGGCTCGCATCTCAGTCCCTGAGCTCCAGCACGCCCGATATCCCGGTCCGGCGCGGCGGTGTGCCGCCGTCCAGCTCGGCGTCGTCGGCGATCCGGCCGTCGAAGAAGCTGATGACCCGGTCCGCGGCGCTCGCCAGGCGTGCGTCATGCGTGACCAGCACGATCGTCTGGCCGCGCTGGTGGAAGCGGGACAGCAGCCGCATCACCTCGCGGGTGCCCTTGCTGTCCAGGCTGCCCGCGGGCTCGTCGGCCAGCAGCAGCGGGGGACGGTTGACCAGGGCCCGGGCCAGCGCGACCCGCTGCTGCTCGCCGCCGGACAGCTCGCCCGGCATGCTCCGCTCCTTGCCGGTCAGGCCCAGTTCGGCCAGCAGCTCCGCCCGCTCGGCGCGCGCCCGCTTCGGCGGCACGCCGGCGAGCAGCGCGGGCAGTTCGACGTTGTCGGCGACGGACAGGTCGGAGACCAGGTTGAAGAACTGGAAGACGATCCCGATGCGCTTCCTGCGCTCCACCGCCCAGCGGGCCTCGCTCCACCGGTCCGCGCACTCGCCGTCCAGCCAGATGCTCCCGCTGTCGGGTCGCTGCAGTCCGCCCAGCAGATGCAGCAAAGTCGACTTACCGGCACCGGACGGGCCGGTGACGGCCACGAACTCGCCCTGCCGGACGGAAAGATCCACGCCCCGCACGGCATGCGCCGGGGCGCCCTCGCCGTGATGGGTCTTGACCAGGCCTTCGGAGCGCAGCACAGGGCGCTCGGCGCCTGACTCAGGCCCCTCGGCGCGCAGCCCAGGGCCCTCGGCGCGCAGCCCAGGAGTGGAATCGTCGCTCACTCCAGCTCCTCCAGCTCTTCCTGGCACCGCTCCAGCCAGTCGAGGTCGGCCTGCAGATGCAGCATCGCGCCCTCGATCAGCAGATGGGCGATGCGGTTGTCCCGGTCCTCGGCGGCGGCCAGCTTCGACAGCTGACGCATGGTGTTCAAGTACTGGCGCCGCTGTCTGTTGATGAGGGCGATCTGGTCGGCGAGACCGGTCCGCGGGGCGACGGCCAGCTTCATGAAGAACTCGTCCCGCACCCGTGGCTCGTCCTCGGGCTCCTCGAACCAGGCGCGCAGCGCCTCACGCCCGGCGTCGGTGAGGTGGTAGACCTTCTTGTTGGGCCGGCTCGACTGCTCGACGTCCTCGCCCTCTATCAGCCCCGATTTCTCGAGACGGCC
The DNA here is from genome assembly GCF_041261225.1 of Streptomyces sp. V4I8. Classification (GTDB taxonomy): domain Bacteria; phylum Actinomycetota; class Actinomycetes; order Streptomycetales; family Streptomycetaceae; genus Streptomyces. The sequence goes on along the minus strand of NZ_JBGCCN010000001.1, from coordinate 2,725,018 downwards.
GAGGGTCACATAGATCTGGCCGACGTTCGGCTGAGGGTACGCGGAGCCCAGCAGTTGCTCAAGGTCCTGCTTCAGCTCGTAGCCGTGGGCCGGGCCGCGCGCCAGCAGGGCCAGGAGGGGCAGCCGCACTCGTGCTCTCCTCCTCGCATCCTGGGTAATGTGCTGCGAGGCCTAGTATCGCGCATACCTAACAGGTATACATGGCCTCTGACCCCGGACGAAGACGTTCGGCGCCAGGTGTACAGGGAGGAAACCTATGCGGTGGATCCACGCCGCCGGTAGGGGCCTTCTCGTCCTCGTTGTGATCCTGACCGGCTACGTCGCCTCCGGCGCCCGCGCCGACGACGGTCCCGCGGCGGGCAGGGGGCCGATGACCCTCGCCACCGCCGGAGACCTCACGGGCTATCTCGGCTCCGTCCTGGACGGCTGGAACCGCACGCACCCCGACGAGAAGGTCACTCTCGTCGAGCTGCCCGACTCCGCCGACGAGACCCACGCGCAGATGACCACCGACCTGCGCGCCGGCGACCGCAGCCGCTTCGACATCCTCAACATCGACGTCAGCTGGACCTCGGAGTTCGCGGCGCAGGGCTGGATCCGCCCGCTGGCCCGCGACCGCTTCCCGCTGGACACCTTCCTGCCGCCGGTCGTGGACACGGCGACCTACGACGGACAGCTCTACGCCGTCCCGTACGTCACCAACGCCGGCCTGCTCCTCTACCGCAAGGACATCCTCGCCAAGGAGGGCGTCGACCCCCCGCGCACCTGGGCCGAGCTGGAAGGGGCCGCGAAGACCATCGCGCCCAAGTACGGCCTGGACGGCTACGCGGGCCAGTTCCTGCCGTACGAGGGCCTCACCGTCAACGCCGCCGAGGCCGTCTACTCGGCGGGCGGCTCGATCCTCGGCGACGAGGGCGAGCGCGTCACCGTGAACTCGACGGCGGCCCGCGACGGCATCGGCTTCCTCGCCCGGGGCGTGCGCGAGGGCTGGATCCCGCAGCGGGCGCTGACGTTCAAGGAGGAGGAGTCCAAGCAGGCCTTCCAGGACGGCCGCCTGCTCTTCCTCCGCAACTGGCCGTACGCCTATGTCGGCGCGTCGGCCAAGGGCTCGCCGGTCTCCGGGAAGATCGGTGCCGTGCCGCTGCCGGGTCCGGGCGGGCCGGGCAGGAGCGTGCTGGGCGGCTCCAACCTGGCCGTCAGCACCCACGCCCGGCACCCCGACTCGGCTGCGCGCCTGATCGCGTACCTGACCAGTGAGCGCGTCCAGCGCCAAATCCTCACGCGCGGCGCGCTGCCGCCCGTGCGGGCCGACCTGTACGAGGACCCCGGGCTGGTCCGGGAGTTCCCGTATCTGCCGACCCTGCGCCAGAGCGTGCGGACGGCGGCGCCGCGCCCCGAGAGCCCGCGCTACGACCAGGTGAGCCTGGTGGTGCAGGCGGTCGTGCACGACGCGATGACCGGGCGTGAGACGCCCGAGTCGGCGGTGCGGCGGCTGGCGCGAGAGCTCGCCGCCCTTTCCTCTCGCTAGCCACCGGGTCCTTTCGCCAGCCACCGGGTCGCTAGTTACTTGTTAAGTAACGCCGAGGTCTCTTCTCGGGTCGTTTCTGGTGGATAAGTCCTGATTTTACGGGCTGACCGATCGGTAGCTTGCGTCCTACTCGTTGACACCTTCGCGACACGCCTACTTAACATGCATGCATAACGAGTTCCGCAGTTCATGCAGAGACAGGGCAATGGATTGAACAGGCACCACTGGTGGCGCGACGCGGTGATCTACCAGGTGTACGTCCGCAGCTTCCTTGACAGCACCGGTGACGGTGTCGGCGATCTCGCCGGGGTCCGGGCCGGGCTGCCGTATCTGAAGAAGCTCGGGGTGGACGGGATCTGGCTGAGCCCCTTTTATCCCTCGCCGCAGCACGACCACGGCTACGACGTCGCCGACTACTGCGATGTCGACCCGCTCTTCGGTGATCTCGCCGAGTTCGACCTGCTGGTCGCGGTGGCCCGGCGGCTCGGCGTCAAGGTGCTGCTCGACATCGTCCCGAACCACTGCTCCAGCGAGCACCCGTGGTTCGCGGAGGCGCTGGCCGCCGAGCCCGGCAGCGCGGCCCGCGCCCGCTTCCACTTCGCCGATGGCCGCGGCCCCGACGGGTCCGAGCCGCCCAACAACTGGCACTCCATGTTCGGCGGCCCGGCCTGGAGCCGGGTGACCGAGGCGGACGGGCGGCCCGGTCAGTGGTACCTGCACATGTTCGCGCCCGAGCAGCCCGACTGGAACTGGCGCAACCCCGAGATCGGCGCCGAGTTCGACCGCATCCTGCGCTTCTGGCTGGACCGGGGCATCGACGGCTTCCGCATCGACGTGGCCGCCGGCCTCTACAAGCACCCCGAACTGCCCGACTCGGACGACCCCGAGGCCGACGCCCGCACCCGCGACTCGGTCAACCCGCTCGCCTGGAACCAGCCCGAGGTGCACCAGGTGTGGCGCCGGTGGCGTTCCACCTGCGAGGAGTACACCGCCCGCGACGGCCGTGAGCGCCTGCTCGTCGGCGAGGTGTCCGTCCCGACGGCCCGCGAACACGCCCAGTACGTGCGCTCCGACGAACTCCACCAGGCGTTCTTCTTCGACCTGCTCAGCGCCCCCTGGGAGGCCGACGCCTTCCGCAAGGTCATCTCCGAGGCCATGGAGGACATCGCCGGCACGGGATCGACGGTCACCTGGGTCCTCAACAACCACGACCAGGTCCGCACCGTCACCCGCTACGGCGAGCCCGCCACCGAGGGCAGCGGCCTCGGCGCCGCCCGCGCCCGCGCGGCCGCGCTGCTGATGCTGGCGCTGCCGGGAGCGGCGTACATCTACGAGGGCGAGGAGCTGGGGCTGCCCGAGGTCGTCGACCTGCCCGACGACGTGCTCACCGACCCGATCTTCCACCGCACCGGCAGCCGGGCCCGTATCCGTGACGGTTGCCGGGTGCCGCTGCCGTGGTCGGGACAGGCGTCCCCGTTCGGCTTCACCTCCGGCGCCGAGAGCGCCAAGCCCTGGCTGCCGCAGCCGGAGTACTTCGCCGAGTACGCCACCGACCGCGCCCTCGCCGACACCCGCTCCTTCTGGCACCTGTACCGCGACGGCCTCCAACTCCGCGACGCACTGCCCCAGTTGGGCGAGGGCACCCTGCGCTGGCTGGACACCCCGCCCGGCGTCCTGGCCTTCGTCCGCGGCGACGGCCTCGTCTGCGCCGTCAACTTCGGCACGGCACCCACGCCGGCGCCGGTCTCCGGCACCCCGCTGCTGTCGAGCGGCCCCTGCCCGGCCGGGGTGCTGCCCGGCTCCACGGCGGCCTGGTGGATGAGCGACGGGACCGAGTCCCAGGCCCACTGAACCTCCGTCAGTTTCCCCATCCCCGAAGGGACATCGATGATGATGCGACGACGTACGACCCTGCTCACCGGCTGCACCTTGCTCGTCCTGGCGCTCGGCGCGACCGCGTGCGGCGGCGGGCCGGTCTCCGCGGGCGGCGGTGACAAGGCGCTCAGCGGTCAGACGGTCACCGTGGCGGGTGTCTGGTCCGGCACCGAGCAGAAGAACTTCCAGAAGGTGCTGGACGCCTTCACCGAGAAGACCGGCGCCAAGACCCAGTTCACGTCCACCGGGGACAACGTCTCCACGGTCGTCGGCAGCAAGATCGAGGGCGGCAACGCCCCCGACGTCGTGATGGTCCCGCAGGTCGGCGTGCTCCAGCAGTTCGCGAAGAACGACTGGCTCAAGCCGCTGTCCAAGACGGCCCAGCAGTCCGTGGACGCCAACTTCGCCCCCGTGTGGAAGAACTACGGCAGCGTCGACGACACCCTCTACGGCCTCTACTTCAAGGCCGCCCACAAGTCGACCGTCTGGTACAGCCCCGACGCCCTCGCCCAAGCCGGTGTCGAGGCGCCGAAGTCGTACGACGAGATGCTGAAGGCCGGACAGACCGTCTCCGACTCGGGTCTGGCCGCCTTCTCGGTCGCCGGACAGGACGGCTGGACGCTGACCGACTGGTTCGAGAACGTCTACCTCTCCCAGGCCGGACCCGAGAAGTACGACGCCCTCGCCACGCACCAGCTGAAGTGGACCGACCCGTCGGTGGTCGAGGCGCTGACCACCCTCGGCAAGCTGTTCAAGGACAAGCAGCTGATCGCGGGCGGCCAGAAGGGGGCCCTCAACACCGACTTCCCCGGCTCGGTGGAGAAGGTGTTCGGGCCGAAGCCCGAGGCGGGCATGGTCTACGAGGGCGACTTCGTCGCGGGCGTCGCCAAGGACCAGTTCGGGAAGACGATCGGCGAGGACGCGAACTTCTTCCCGTTCCCGGCGGTCGGCGCCGGCAAGGCCCCGGTCGTCAGCGGCGGTGACGCGGCCGTCGTGCTGAAGGACGGCAAGAACCAGAAGGCCGGCATGGCGCTGCTGGAGTACCTGGCGACCCCGGAGGCCGCGGCGGTGTGGGCGCAGGCGGGTGGCTTCCTGTCCCCGAACAAGAACGTCGACCTCGCCTCGTACGGCGACGACGTCACCCGCGCGACCGCCAAGTCCCTGGTCTCCGCAGGCGATTCGGTTCGCTTCGACATGTCGGACCAGGCCCCCGCGGCCTTCGGCGGCACCAAGGGCGCGGGTGAGTGGAAGCTCCTGCAGGACTTCCTGCGTGACCCGTCGGATGCGAAGGGGACCGCGGCGAAGCTGGAGGCCGCGGCGGCCAAGGCGTACGAGGGCCAGGGCTGAGTCGGTCATGACCGCCACACTCGTGAACGAGACGAGCCCGGCGCCCGCCGCGGGCGCCGGGGGCAAGGCGCGCGGTCGGCGTACCCGGCGGCGCGCTCGGATCATCGCCCTGCTCTTCGTCTTCCCCGCACTGCTCCTGCTGGGCGCCCTGGTCGTGTACCCCGTCCTCTTCTCCGTCGGGCGCAGTTTCTTCGACGCCTCCGGTACCCGTTTCGTGGGCGGCGAGAACTACGCCGAGATGTTCCGCGACCCGGCGACGCTGAAGGCCATCCGCAACACCACGATCTGGGTGGTGGTGGCCCCGGCCCTGCTCACCGGACTCGGTCTGATCCTGGCCGTGCTGGTGGAGAAGGTCCGCTGGGCGACCGTGTTCAAGCTGCTGTTGTTCATGCCGATGGCCGTGTCCTTCCTCGCCGCCGGCATCATCTTCCGGCTCGCCTACGACGAGGACCCCGACAAGGGCGTACTGAACGCCGCCGCCGTCTCCGTGCACGACGCCTTCCAGGGTACGTCGACGTATCCGACGGCCCGGGCCCGCGACGGACAGGGACTGACGCAGGGCACGGACGGTTCGTACCGCACGAGCGCGACCGCGTCGCCGGGTGAGGCGGTGACGCTGGGTCTGGTCGGCGTCCTCCCCGACGACCTGCCCGGGGGCACCGAGCCGGCGTACGCGGCGGCGGGGCGGACGGCGAGCCCCGGTGAGCTGCGCGGTGTCGTGTACCTGGACTTCACGCCCGGTGGGGGAGGGGAGCAGGGCAAGGTCGACCGGCGGGAGAACGGGCTGCCGGAGATGAAGGTCGAGGCGGTACGGGCCGGGAAGGCGGTCGCCTCGACGACCACGGCGTCCGACGGCTCCTTCCGCTTCGAAGGGCTGGACGACGGCTCGTACACGGTGAAGCTGCCGGCCTCGAACTTCGCCGCCCCCTACGAGGGCATCTCCTGGCTGGGACCCACCCTCGTCACGCCGGCGATCATCGGGGCGTACCTGTGGATCTGGACCGGCTTCGCCATGGTCCTGATCGGCGCGGGCCTCTCGGCCCTGCCCCGGGACGCGCTGGAGGCGGCGCGGATGGACGGCGCGAACGAGTGGCAGATCTTCCGCCGGATCACGGTGCCGCTGCTGGCACCGGTCCTCACGGTCGTCTTCATCACCCTCGTCATCAACGTGATGAAGGTATTCGACCTCGTCTACATCATCGCCCCCGGCCCGGTGCAGGAGGACGCGACCGTGCTCGCCACACAGATGTGGCTGGTGTCCTTCGGCGGCGGCAACAACCAGGGGCTCGGCAGCGCGCTGGGCGTCCTGCTCCTGCTGCTGGTCATCCCCGCCATGGTCTTCAACGTCCGCCGTTTCCGAAGGAGTCAGCGATGAACGCGGTCAAGCGCGGGCTGGGCAACGGGGTCGTCCAGGCGCTTCTCGTGGTGGTCGGGCTGGTGTGGCTGACACCGCTCGCCGGACTGTTCCTGTCCTCCCTGCGCTCCGCCGAGGACACGGCGAAGGGCGGCTGGTGGACGGTGTTCACCAGTCCTGGGCAGCTGTCCTTCGACAACTACTCGGCGCTGCTGGGGAACGCCGGGATCAGCCAGGCCTTCTGGAACACCGTGCTGATCTCGGTGCCGACGACGCTGCTGGTCGTGGTGATCGCGGCCCTCGCCGGATACGCCTTCGCGTGGCTGGACTTCCCCGGCCGTGAGGCGATCTTCCTGCTCGTGGTGGCGCTGCTGGTGGTCCCCGTGCAGATCGGCCTGCTCCCCGTCGCCAAACTCTTCGGCCAGCTGGGGCTGTTCGGCACGATTCCCGGCGTCGTCCTCTTCCACGTGGCCTACGGGCTGCCGTTCGCGGTGTTCCTGCTGCGGAACTACTTCGCCGAAATGCCGAAGGAGATGCTGGAGGCTGCCCGGATGGACGGCGGCAGTGAGTGGCGGATCTTCACGCGGCTTGTGCTTCCGGTGGGGCGGCCCGCGATCGCCTCGCTGGCCATCTTCCAGTTCCTGTGGGTGTGGAACGACATGCTGGTGGCGCTGCTGTTCGCGGACAGTGCGTCGCAGCCGCTGACGGTTGAACTGCAGTCGCAGATACGGCAGTTCGGCAGCAACATCGATGTGCTGGCGCCGGGGGCGTTCGTGTCCCTGGTGGTGCCGGTGGTGGTGTTCTTCGCGTTCCAGAGGCACTTTGTGCAGGGAGTTATGGCGGGGTCGGTGAAGTAGGAGTCCTTCGCCCCCGCCGCCCCTACCCGTCCCGTCCCTGGGGGCTGCGCCCCCGGACCCCCGCTTTCGGCCCTTGAGGGGCCTCGTCCTCAAACGCCGGACGGGCTGAAAAACCCAGCCCCTCCGGCGTTTGAGGAGCGGGGTCCGGGGCGGAGCCCCGGAAGGATGGGACGGGTAGGGGCGGCGGGGGCGAAATCGAACCCCCGCCGCCCCTACCCGTTCACGGGGACGCCGGCGGATACAGTGATCGCGGCAGCTGCGATGCCGCCGCCGTGTCCAGGAGCCAGAGGGTCCTGGCGCGGCCGTACGCTCCCGCCGCCGGAGCCTGGATCTCGCCCGCACCCGAGAGGGCGATCGCGGCGGCCTGCGCCTTGTCCTCGCCGGCCGCCAGCAGCCATACCTCCCGCGCCGCCCGGATCGCGGGGAGCGTGAGGGTCACACGGGTCGGCGGCGGCTTCGGGGCGCCATGGACGCCGACGACGGTGCGGTCCGTCTCCCGTACCGCGGGGAGTTCCGGGAAGAGGGAGGCCACGTGCGTGTCGGGACCCACGCCCAGCATCAGGACGTCGAAGGTGGGGACCGCGCCGTGGTTCTCCGGGCCCGCCGCCCTCGCCAGTTCCTCCGCGTACGAAGAGGCCGCCGCCTCCACGTCCGCCCCGAAGGGGCCGTCCGACGCGGGCATGGCGTGCACCCGCTTCGGATCCAGGGGCACCGCGTCCAGCAGGGCCTCGCGGGCCTGCGTGACGTTGCGCTCGGGGTCGCCCTCGGGGAGGAAGCGTTCGTCGCCCCACCAGAGGTCCAGTCGGCCCCAGTCGATGGCGTCCCGGGCGGGGGCGGCCACGAGCGCGGCCAGGAGGCCGTTGCCGTTGCGGCCGCCGGTGAGGACCACGGACGCCGAGCCCCGGGAGGCCTGCGCGTCCACGATCTTCGTGATCAGCCGGGCCGCCGCGGCCTGCGCCATCAGCTCCTTGTCGTGGTGCACGACCAGCTGCGGAGTACTCACTTCGCCGCCGCCTTCGTCACCGTTTCCTGCGCCTTCGCTTCCTTCGCGGAAGCCTTCGCAGCGATTTCGGCGGGCGTTCCGGCCGATGCTCCTTTGGCCGGTGATCCCTCCCCGGCCTGTTCCCCGGCCTGTTCCCCGGCCTGTTCCCCGGCCTGTTCCCCGGCCCGTTCCGCGAGCGACGCCCCGGCCTCTTGCGCAGGCGGCACCTCCGCCTTGGCCACGGCGGCCTCGGCCAGGGCCACGGCCTGCACAGCCTTGGCCACCGCGGCCTCGGCGGCCTCCGCACTCCGAACCGCCGGAGCCGGAACGGAGGAGTTGAGCCGCTCCACCCCGAACCGCAGCGCCGACGCGTACGTGTCGTCCGGGTCGAGCCGCCGCAGTTCCTCCGCGATCAGCTCGGCCGTCTCGCGCCGCTTCAGCGCCACACCGCGGTCCGGCTGGCCCTGGATGGAGAGGGTCGCCAGGGAGCCGTCCGCACGGTCCAGCGTGATCGGGCCGCAGTCGGTGTCCATCCGGACCGCCGTCAGACCGGGGCCCGACGACAGCGACCGCTTGACGGGGACGTCCAGCCGGTCCGCGAGCCACATCGCCAGCAGCTCACAGCTCGGGTTGAACTCCTCGCCCTCCACCTCGACGGCCTTCACCTCGCAGACCACCTGGTCCAGAGCCGCCGCGAGCATCGAGCGCCACGGCGTGATCCGGGTCCAGGAGAGATCCGTGTCGCCGGGCGCGTAGGTGTCGGCGCGAGCCGACAGCTCCCGCACCGGCTGCTCCGAGGCGTAGGTGTCCGTCACCCGGCGCTGGGCCAGCGCGCCCAGCGGGTCGTTCGCCGGGTCGAGCGGCGCGTTCACCGGCCACCAGACCACCACCGGGGCGTCCGGCAGGAGGAGCGGGAGGACGACGGACTGCGCGTGGTCGGACACCTCGCCGTGCAGCCGGAGCACCACCGTCTCGCCGCTGCCCGCGTCCGCGCCCACCCGCACCTCGGCGTCCAGCCGGGACTGCGTACGGTCGCGGGGCGAACGCGAGACTCGCTTGATGACCACGAGCGTGCGCGAGGGGTGCTCGTGCGCGGCGTCGTTGGCGGCCTTCAGGGCGTCGTAGGCGTTCTCCTCGTCCGTCACGATGACCAGCGTGAGCACCATGCCGACGGCCGGTGTGCCGATGGCCCGACGGCCCTGCACCAGCGCCTTGTTGATCTTGCTGGCCGTGGTGTCCGTGAGGTCTATCTTCATGGCCGGCGCCAGCTCCGTCCGTCTCGCTCGAGCATTTCGTCCGCCTCGACGGGGCCCCAGGTACCGGCCGGGTACTGGGCGGGCCTGCCGTGCCGGTCCCAGTACTCCTCGATCGGGTCGAGGATCTTCCAGGACAGCTCGACCTCCTCGGTGCGCGGGAAGAGGTTCGAGTCGCCCAGGAGGACGTCCAGGATCAGGCGCTCGTACGCCTCCGGGCTCGACTCCGTAAAGGACTCGCCGTACGCGAAGTCCATCGACACGTCCCGGATCTCCATCGACGTGCCCGGCACCTTCGAGCCGAAGCGGACCGTGACGCCCTCGTCCGGCTGGACGCGGATGACGATCGCGTTCTTGCCGAGCTCCTCCGTCGCCGTGTGGTCGAAGGGGGAGTGCGGGGCACGCTGGAAGACGACCGCGATCTCGGTGACCCGGCGGCCCAGCCGCTTGCCGGTGCGCAGATAGAAGGGGACGCCCGCCCAGCGGCGGTTGTCGATCCCCAGCCTGATCGCGGCGTACGTGTCGGTCTTCGACCTGGCGTCGATCCCCTCCTCCTGGAGGTAGCCGACCGCCTTCTCGCCGCCCTGCCAGCCGGCCGCGTACTGCGCGAACACCGTGTCGCGGCCGAGGTCCTTCGGCAGCCGTACGGCACCGAGCACCTTGGTCTTCTCCGCCGCCAGCGCGTCCGCGTCGAAGGAGGCGGGCTCCTCCATGGCGGTCAGCGCCAGCAGTTGGAGCAGGTGGTTCTGGATGACGTCACGGGCGGCGCCGATGCCGTCGTAGTAGCCGGCCCGGCCGCCGATGCCGATGTCCTCGGCCATGGTGATCTGCACGTGGTCCACGAAGGACCGGTTCCAGATCGGCTCGAACATCGTGTTGGCGAACCGCAGCGCCAGGATGTTCTGGACGGTCTCCTTGCCCAGGTAGTGGTCGATGCGGAAGACCTGGTCCGGGGCGAAGACCTCGTGGACGACCTTGTTGAGCTCCTCGGCGGACGCCAGGTCGTGCCCGAATGGCTTCTCGATGACCGCGCGGCGCCAGGAACTGCTCGTCTGGTCGGCGAGGCCGTGCTTCTTCAGCTGCTGGATGACCACCGGGAAGGAGCGCGGCGGCACCGAGAGGTAGAAGGCGAAGTTGCCGCCCGTGCCCTGCGCCTTGTCCAGCTCCTCGATGGTGCCGCGCAGCCGCTCGAAGGCGTCGTCGTCGTCGAAGGTGCCCTGCACGAAGCGCATGCCCTGGATGAGCTGCTGCCAGACCTCCTCACGGAAGGGGGTGCGGGCGTGCTCCTTGACCGCGTCGTGGACCTCCTGAGCGAAGTCCTCGTTGGCCCACTCGCGGCGGGCGAAGCCGACCAGCGAGAAACCCGGCGGCAGCAGACCCCGGTTGGCGAGGTCATAAACCGCAGGCATCAGCTTCTTACGTGACAAATCGCCCGTAACGCCGAAAATCACCAGGCCCGACGGCCCCGCGATACGCGGGAGCCGTCGGTCGGCGGCGTCACGAAGCGGGTTCGCTTCCGTGACGGTAAAGGGTGGCAAGGGATCAGCCCTCCGAGGGGGCGAGGCGCTCCAGCTCCGCCTCGGTCGACTTGAGCAGGTCGTTCCAGGACGCCTCGAACTTCTCGACGCCCTCGTCCTCCAGCAGCTGGACCACCTCGTCGTACGAGATGCCGAGCGCCTCCACCGCGTCCAGGTCGGCGCGTGCCTGCTGGTAGGTGCCCGCGATGGTGTTGCCGGTGATCTCGCCCTGCGCCTCGGTGGCCTCCAGGGTGGCCTCCGGCATGGTGTTGACCGTGTTCGGCGCGACCAGGTCGTCGACGTACAGGGTCGGCTTGTAGGCCTTGTCCTTCACACCGGTCGAGGCCCACAGCGGACGCTGCTTGTTGGCGCCCGCGTTCTCCAGCGCGCTCCAGCGGTCGGAGGAGAAGACCTCCTCGTACGCCTGGTAGGCGAGCCGCGCGTTGGCCACGCCCGCCTTGCCGCGCGCGGCCTTGGCCGCGTCGGTGCCGAGCGCGTCGATCCGCTTGTCGATCTCGGTGTCCACACGGGAGACGAAGAAGGACGCCACCGACTGGATCTTGGACAGGTCCAGGCCCTTGGCCTTCGCCTTCTCCAGGCCCGCGAGGTAGGCGTTCATGACCTCGCGGTAGCGCTCCAGCGAGAAGATCAGCGTGACGTTGACGCTGATGCCGAGGCCGATGACCTCGGTGATCGCCGGAAGGCCCGCCTTGGTCGCCGGGATCTTGATCAGGGTGTTGGGACGGTCGACCAGCCAGGCGAGCTGCTTGGCCTCGGCGACGGTCGCGCGGGTGTTGTGGGCCAGGCGCGGGTCGACCTCGATCGACACGCGGCCGTCCTGGCCGCCGGTGGCGTCGAAGACCGGGCGCAGGATGTCGGCGGCGTCCCGGACGTCCGCCGTGGTGATCATGCGGATCGCCTCTTCGACGGTGACCTTGCGGGCGGCGAGGTCGGCGACCTGCTGCTCGTAGCCGTCACCGCCGCTGATCGCCTTCTGGAAGATCGACGGGTTGGTCGTGACACCCACGACGTGCTGCTGGTCGATCAGCTCGGCCAGGTTGCCGGACGTGATGCGCTGGCGCGACAAGTCGTCCAGCCAGATCGCGACGCCCTCCTCGGAGAGGCGCTTCAGTGCGTCTGTCATGGAAAATCAAACTCCTACGTCTCGTATGTGAGCGTCAGCGCTGGGCCGCGGTGAGGCCCGTAGTCGAATCAAATACAGCCCGCGCGACGGCCGCCACGTTCTCGGCAGTGAAGCCGTACTCCCGGAAGAGGACCTTGCCGTCGGCCGAAGCACCGAAGTGCTCCAGGGAAACGATGCGACCCGCGTCCCCGACGTACTTGTGCCAGGTGAGACCGATCCCGGCCTCCACCGCGACCCGCGCCCTGACGGCCGGCGGCAGGACGCTGTCCCGGTACCCCTGGTCCTGCTCCTCGAACCACTCCACGGACGGCATGGACACGACCCGCGTCGGCACCCCGTCGGCCTGCAGCCGCTCGCGCGCCTCGACGGCGACGTGCACCTCGGAACCGGTCGCGATGAGGACGACCTGCGGCTCGCCGCCGTCGGCCTCGAACAGCACGTAACCGCCGCGGGCGGCATCCTCGTTGGTCTCGTACGTCGGCACACCCTGACGGGTCAGCGCGAGCCCGTGCGGGGCGCCCTTGCCGAACTCCTTGGTCCAGCGCTTGAGGATCTCGCGCCAGGCGATCGCCGTCTCGTTGGCGTCGGCCGGGCGGACCACGTTGAGCCCCGGGATCGCGCGCAGCGACGCGAGGTGCTCGATCGGCTGGTGCGTCGGACCGTCCTCGCCGAGACCGATGGAGTCGTGCGTCCACAGGTACGTCACCGGCAGGTGCATCAGCGCCGACAGGCGTACGGCGTTGCGCATGTAGTCGGAGAACACGAGGAACGTGCCGCCGTAGATACGGGTGTTGCCGTGCAGCGCGATGCCGTTCATCTCCGCGGCCATGGAGTGCTCGCGGATACCGAAGTGGATCGTACGGCCGTACGGGTCGGCCTCCGGGAGCGGGTTGTCCGCCGGGAGGAACGACGACGTCTTGTCGATCGTCGTGTTGTTGGAGCCGGCCAGGTCGGCCGAACCGCCCCACAGCTCCGGGATGACCGCACCCAGCGCCTGGAGGATCTTGCCGGACGCGGCACGCGTCGCGACACCCTTGCCGGGCTCGAAGACCGGAATCTTCTCCTCCCAGCCGGTGGGCAGCTCGCCGGCCGCGATGCGGTCGAACTCCGCGGCGCGCTCGGGGTTGTTGTCCCGCCACTGCTGGAAGGACTTCTCCCACACGGCACGGGCCGCCTGGCCGCGCTCCAGGGCACCCCGGGTGTGGCCGATGACCTCGTCGGAGACCTCGAAGGACTGCTCCGGGTCGAAGCCGAGGACACGCTTGGTGGCCGCGACCTCGTCGTCGCCGAGCGCCGAGCCGTGGGCGGCCTCGGTGTTCTGCGCGTTCGGGGCCGGCCAGGCGATGATCGAGCGCATCGCGATGAAGGACGGCTTGTCGGTGACCGCCTTGGCCTGCTGGATGGCGTCGTAGATGGCGGCCGGGTCGAGGTCGCCGTTGGCCTGCGGCTCGACACGCTGGACATGCCAGCCGTATGCCTCGTACCGCTTGACCGTGTCCTCGGAGACGGCCGTCTCGGTGTCGCCCTCGATCGAGATGTGGTTGTCGTCCCACAGCAGGACCAGGTTGCCGAGCTTCTGGTGGCCGGCCATCGACGACGCCTCGGCGGAGATGCCCTCCTGGAGGCAGCCGTCACCGGCGATGACGTAGACGAAGTGGTCGAACGGGGAGGTGCCCTCGGGAGCCTCCGGGTCGAACAGACCGCGCTCGTAGCGGGCGGCCATCGCCATGCCGACGGCGTTGGCGACACCCTGGCCCAGCGGGCCGGTCGTCGTCTCGACGCCCGTGGTGTGGCCGTACTCCGGGTGGCCGGGGGTCTTCGAACCCCACGTCCGGAACGCCTTCAGATCGTCCAGTTCCAGGCCGAAGCCGGCCAGGTACAGCTGGGTGTAGAGGGTCAGGGACGAATGGCCGGCGGACAGCACGAAGCGGTCGCGCCCGACCCAGTCGGCGTCCGCCGGGTCGTGCCGCATCACCTTCTGGAAGAGGGTGTAGGCGGCAGGCGCCAGGCTCATCGCCGTACCCGGATGGCCGTTACCGACCTTCTGTACGGCGTCGGCGGCCAGGACGCGGGCGGTGTCCACGGCCCGCTGGTCCAACTCGGTCCACTCGAGGTCTGTGGTGGTCGGCTTGGTGCTCACCCTGGGTCAGGGCTCCTCTCCACATGTCGGTTGCCGGCGTCACGGGCACACGCCCACCGGCTGCCGGCGTTCTCGGCGTCGGCCGGCCGCTGTCGAGCCTACCCCCGGAAGTACGTGCGTTTTTTCGAGTCATTCCAGACTGCCGGGAGTCGCCGGGATGTGCCTCCCGACCGGGTCGTTCCGCATTCGGCAAGTGAATACGGAGCCGCTCATCCGGGTGCTCAATCGAGCTTCCCCGCGCCCGTCGGACCGTGCCCTCCAACACGACCCCACCCCCGCGAATGTCCGGGTCTGGGCAACGTCTACAGTGGCGTGGTACGCGCGAGCCTTTACCGGGACTTCACAGGGGAGGCTTGCTGGGATGTCTCTGTCAGGGGTGTGCGTGACGGCCGTTGAATCCCGTCCAGCGGGGATTATCGGGACGAGCCAGAGCCCGAGCCGGCGGCCGGTAGGGGCCCGGGTCAAGGCGTTCGTGGCGCTGACCAAGCCGCGGATCATCGAGCTGCTGCTCATCACCACCGTTCCGGTGATGTTCCTGGCCGAGCAGGGGGTACCCGACCTCGGTCTGGTGCTGCTCACCTGCGTCGGCGGCTACCTGTCCGCGGGCGGCGCCAACGCGCTGAACATGTACATCGACCGCGACATCGACGCGTTGATGGACCGCACGTCCCAGCGCCCGCTGGTCACCGGCATGGTCAGCCCGCGCGAGTGCCTGGCCTTCGGCATCACACTGGCCATCGCCTCCACCCTGCTGTTCGGCCTGACCGTCAACTGGCTGAGCGCCTGGCTCTCCCTCGGCGCGCTCCTCTTCTACGTCGTCGTCTACACGATGATCCTCAAGCGCCGTACGTCGCAGAACATCGTGTGGGGCGGCATCGCGGGCTGTATGCCGGTGCTGATCGGCTGGACGGCCGTCACGAACTCCCTCACCTGGGCGCCGCTCATCCTCTTCATGGTGATCTTCTTCTGGACGCCGCCGCACTACTGGCCGCTGTCCATGAAGGTGAAGGAGGACTACGCGCGCGTGGGCGTGCCCATGCTCCCGGTCATCGCCTCCAACAAGGTCGTCGCCAAGCAGATCGTCATCTACAGCTGGGTGATGGTGGCGGTGTCGCTCCTGTTGCAGCCGCTCGGCTACACGGGCTGGTTCTACACCGCGGTCGCGCTGGCCGCGGGCGGCTGGTGGCTCTGGGAGGCGCACGCGCTGCAGAACCGCGCGAAGGCCGAGGTGACGGGCGGGAAGCTGAAGGAGATGCGGCTGTTCCACTGGTCGATCACCTATGTGTCGCTGCTGTTCGTGGCCGTGGCGGTGGACCCCTTCCTGCGGTAGGGGCCTGCGGCAGGACCCGTGCGGTAGGGCCCCTGAGGCGCGGGTCACGCACCCCGCCCGTCGCCATTCGATCTACTCGTCGGTAGCATCCTGGCCATGGCAGACAAGGTGGCCAAGCTGGCCAAGCAGATCAACGCCTTCGCGAAGTCCCACGGCGGGGCCGAGGCCCAGGTCGCGTACATCGGACAGCGCGGCGCCCGCATCGTGCTCGTCGGTGAGGACGGCGGCTGGGGCGACCTGGTGGCACCGTCGTACGAGATCGCCGAGCAGGCGGTCGGGAAGGCCGGCGTCACGGTCCACGAGGCGTTCGACGGCGAGTTCGCGGCGAAGGTGAAGACCGGCCCGTACGAGTGGAGCCGTATGGCGGGCATCCAGGTCGGCGGACCGAGCAACGGCTGAACAACGGACCTGAGGGGCGCGGGGCTGTGTCGACATGCTGCTCCGCCGCGGGGCCCGACCAGCCACGACGGGCCCGCGGTCGCCGCATCACCTGAACCACCCCCGGTCCTCGGCGAACGGCCCTCCCGGCGGAGCGTTTCGCACGGGGTGTGTGACACCAACACCTGATGCCCGGTTCACCCGTTAGGACCTGTGAGAAGCACACGGTCCAGCCGACGGGGAGCCCGGGATGATCGAAACGCCGTCCCTCGTGGACCAGTACTGCCACGGGGTCCTGAGAACGGAGCTGGGTCTCGGCACCTTCGAGGCCCAGCTGGCCCGTACCGAGGGCCCGCCGGCGCCCGGCACCACGCTCTTCGACACCCAGACGGGTTTCGCCGTACGCCGCTGGTGCCCTCCGTTGCTCGGCCTGGAGCCGCACTGCGCACCCGCCCGCTATCTGGCCAGACGCCGTGAACTCGGCGTGCTGGAGGCGGGGCGGCGTCTGCTGCGGGGCAGCGGCATCACGACGTATCTGATCGACACCGGCCTGCCCGGCGACCTCACGGGTCCTCCGGAGATGGCGTCCACCGCGTCCGCCGAGGTTCACGAGATCGTGCGTCTCGAACTCCTCGCCGAACAGGTCGCCGACACCTCGGGCACGGTCGAGTCCTTCCTGGCGAACCTCGCCGAGTCGGTGCACGGCGCGGCGGCGAACGCGGTGGCCTTCACCTCCGTGGCGGGCGTACGGCACGGTCTCGCGCTGGCGCCCGAGCCGCCGGGGCCGGGAGAGGTGCGGGGCGCGGCGGGGCGCTGGCTGGCAGCCCGCAGGGTCGGCGGCGAGCTGAGCGACCCGGTGCTGCTACGGCACCTGCTGTGGATCGCGGTGGCGTCGGGACTGCCGCTGCAACTGCACGCGGGGCTGGGGGAACCCGGCCTGCGCATCGACCGCACGGACCCGGTGCTGCTCACGGACTTCGTGCGCGCGACGGCCGGCCTCGGCACCGACCTGGTCCTGCTGCACGGCTACCCGTACCACCGCCACGCCGCCCACCTGGCCGGCGTCTTCCCGCACGTCTACGCCGACTCGGGTGCCGCCCTCATCCGCACGGGCGCGCGTGCCGCCACCATCCTCGCCGAGATCCTGGAACTCGCCCCCTTCGGCAAGATCCTCTTCTCCAGCGGGGCGCAGGGTCTGCCCGAACTGCACGTGGTCGGGGCACGCCTGTTCCGCGAGGCCCTCGCCCGGGTGCTCGGCGGTTGGGTCGCCGAGGGGGCGTGGTCGCTGGGGGACGCGCAACGGGTGGCGGGAATGGTGGCGGCGGGAAACGCCAGACGGGTGTACGGGGTGGAGTGAGCTGTACAGACTGGGCGGATGCTGACCGACGCCTTACTCGATCGCTTTCTCGGGGAGCTCGAACCTCTCGCTCCCGTCGCCGCCTGGGCGCACGGCTCTCTGGCCGGCGGCGACTACCAGGAGGGCCGCAGCGACCTGGACCTGATCGCCGTGCTGCCGGGCCCGCTGACGCCCGGCACCGTCTGGCGGGTGGCGAAGCTCCATGCCAGGCTGCGGGCCGAGCCCCTCGCCGGGCAGCTGCACTGCACGTACCTGACGCCTGACAGGGCGGATGACGTGGACCGACGCCACCTCACCTGGGCGCACCAGCAGCTCTTCAAGCGGCCGGTCTCCCCGGTGACCCGGCGCGAGCTGCACGCCTTCGGCCGGGTGCTGCACGGGCAGACGCCCGCCGCTCTGCTGCCGCCGGTGCCGGACCGGGAGCTGGCCGACTTCGTCGTACGTGACCAGCGGGACTTCTGGCGGCCGGCCCTTGACGAGGCCCCGCTGTGGACCCGGGACGTGTGGGTCGACCTGGGGATGATCACCTTCGCCCGGGCCGGCGTGACCGTGCGCGACGGTCGGTTGATCTCCAAGCGCGAGGCCCTGGAGCTGCTCCCCGGCCTCGGAGCGCCCGTCGAGGTCGTCGAGGACATCCGCAGGCGCCGCTACGACGACTCCGCGCCGCCACCGACCGACGCGTGGGCGGCGCGCAGGGCCGGGCTGACGCGGGGCTACCTGGGACCGGCGATCGACGAACTGGTGACGGCGTACGGCTGACTCACGCGCGCGTGCCCACCGTCGCCTCGGCCGCCGGGGCCGGGATCTCGGCCGCTTCGTCGAACGGCCGTTCCCGCAGGGCCAGCATCACCCGCAGCACCGCGATCCACGTGACGGCGGAGCCGAACATGTGCAGGCCGACCAGGATCTCCGGGAGGTCCGTGAAGTACTGGACATAGCCGATGACGCCCTGGGCCAGCAGGATCAGGAAGAGGTCGCGCGTGCGGTTCAGGGGGCCCTTCGGGGCGTCGACCGCCTTGAGGACGAACCACAGGGCGAACGTCAGCGTGACCACGATCCAGGCCAGCACGGCGTGCAGCTTGGTGACGGTCTCCCAGTCGAGCGGCATCCGCTCGACCTCGCTGGAGTCACCCGCGTGCGGGCCGGCCCCGGTGACCACCGTGCCGACCAGGATCAGCAGCACCGAGGCCCCGACCAGGACCCACACCAGCTGCTGCACCGCCTTGCCGACCAGCGGACGCGGCGCCCCGTCACCCTCCCGGGTGCGCTGCCACATCACCGTGGCGACCGCGATGAGGGCGGACGTCGCCACGAAGTGGGCCGCGACCGTGTACGGGTTCAGGCCGACCAGGACGACGATGCCGCCGAGCACCGCGTTGCTCATCACGATCCAGAACTGCGCCCAGCCCAGCCGGGTCAGACCGCGCCGGTACGGCTTCTCGGAGCGCGCGGCGATGATCGCCCAGCCGACCGCGGCGCACAGCACGTACGTCAGCATGCGGTTGCCGAACTCGATGGCGCCGTGCAGGCCCATCTCGCTGGTGGCGGTGAGCGAGTCGTCGGTGCACTTGGGCCAGGTCGGGCAGCCGAGCCCGGACCCCGTGAGGCGTACCGCACCGCCGGTGACCACGATGATCACCGACATCACGAGCGCGGCGAGGGCCGCCCGCTGGACCGTCCTCGGGGTCGGGGTCCAGCGTGCGGCGATGAAGGCGAGGGGGTTGCGCACGGCCGCTACGGCGTCGGCGCGGGTCAGCTTTGGCACGCGCCCTATCGTAGGCGGCCGCTTGTGCACGCTTTCACGAGGGTCCACCCCGGGGCCGTAACAGCCCTACTCCCAGCGGAAGAACTTCCCTGCCGCCGCCAGCCCGACGACCGCCCACGCGGCCAGAATCCCCAGGTCACCCCAGGGCATCCCGGCCCCGTGCTGGAGTACGTCGCGCAGTCCGTCGGAGAGCGCCGAGATGGGGAGCAGGCCGAGCACGTCCTGGGCACCGGGCGGGAACTTGTCCAGCGGCACGATGACGCCGCCGCCGACGAGCAGCAGCAGAAAGACGAGGTTGGCGGCGGCGAGGGTGGCTTCGGCCTTGAGCGTTCCCGCCATCAGCAGGCCCAGACCCGAGAAGGCGGCCGTACCAAGGACCAGCAGGAGTACGACCGCTGCCGGATTCCCGTGCGGCGACCAGCCCAGCGCGAAGGCGATCACCGTCAGCAGGACGATCTGGAGGACCTCGGTGACCAGCACGGACACCGTCTTCGCCGTCATCAGGGCCCAGCGGGGCAGCGGCGAGGACGCCAGCCGCTTCAGCACGCCGTACCGGCGCTCGAAGCCCGTGGCGATCGCCTGCCCCGTGAACGCCGTCGACATCACGGCGAGCGCGAGGATGCCGGGGGCCAGGAAGTCGACGGCCTCGCCGGAGCCCGTGTCGACGATGTCCACCGAGCTGAAGAGGACCAGCAGCAAGGTGGGGATCACGACGGTCAGCAGCAGCTGCTCGCCGTTGCGCAGCAGCATCTTCGTCTCCAGCGCCGCCTGAGCCGCGATCATGCGGGGGAGGGGGGCGGCGCCCGGCTTCGGGGTGTACGTACCCGGACCTGTACCGACGGCGTTCACGCGCGCAGCTCCTTACCGGTGAGCTCCAGGAAGACGTCTTCGAGGGTGTGCCGTTCGACCGAGATCCGGTCCGGCATGACCCCGTGCTGCGCACACCACGACGTCACCGTCGCGAGCAGCTGCGGGTCGACCTTGCCGACGACCCGGTAGGAGCCCGGCGTCAGCTCCGCGGCCGTGCAGTCGGCGGGCAGGGCCTTCAGCAGGGACCCCACGTCCAGGCCGGGACGGCCGGAGAAGCGGAGGGTGTTCTCGGCGCCGCCCCGGCACAGCTCCTCCGGGGAGCCCTGGGCGATGACCCGGCCCGCGTCGATGATCGCGACGTCGTCGGCGAGCTGCTCGGCCTCGTCCATGTAGTGGGTCGTGAGGATCACGGAGACCCCGTCGCCGCGCAGGTCCCGGATCAGGTCCCAGGTGGCCCGGCGGGCCTGCGGGTCGAGCCCGGCGGTCGGCTCGTCGAGGAACACCAGCTCCGGACGGCCGACCACGGCCATGGCGAGCGCGAGCCGCTGCTGCTGGCCGCCGGAGAGGCGGCGGTAGGTGGTCCGGCCGCAGCCGCCCAGCCCGAGCCGCTCGATCAGGGCGTCGACGTCCAGGGGGTGCGCGTGCAGCCTGGCGACATGGCGCAGCATCTCGTCGGCCCGCGCGCCCGAGTAGACGCCGCCGGACTGGAGCATCACGCCGATGCGGGGCCGCAGCTCGCCGGACTGTCTCACCGGGTCCAGGCCCAGGACGCGCACCGTGCCGGAGTCCGGCTTGCGGTATCCCTCGCAGGTCTCGACGGTCGTCGTCTTGCCCGCGCCGTTGGGTCCGAGTACGGCGGTGACACCGGCCCGGGCCACCAGGTCGAGGCCGTCCACCGCGGTTTTGCCGCCGTACCGCTTCACCAGGGCCTGGATCTGGACCACGGGCTCAGTTCGCATGGCTCCAGAGTCTAGGTACGTGGCAGGTAACCCGAACGGCCGGGTTCACGTCTCGCCATACGGCCGGGTTCACGCCTCGCCACACGGCCGGGGTCACCTCGCCCTGCCCAGCCGGGGTCACATATCCCCGCACGGCCGGGGCGAGTCCTCCCCACGCGGTCCGGTTCAGATCTCCTCCGCGCGGGGCCGGTGTATCTCCAGCCACCGCTCCGCGTACGCCACCGCCTCCGCCACCGGGAACAGCCGTGCGTCGGCCGCGCCCACCTTCCCGCGTACGACGGGACGGTCCCGCTCGAAGTCGTGCCCCAGCTCGTCGAACCGCTCCGAGGTGATCGACACCTCCGTCACCACCTCCCACCCCGCGGGCCCCGGCCGCCCCACCTTCACCAGCGGCGACGGGATCCGGTACTCGGCGAGATGGAAGCCGGTGCACGTGTCGTAACCGGCGCCGAGCAGCAGCACGCGCGCGCGGAGCTCCTCCAGCCGGGCCAGCGGACTGCGCTCGCCGAGGCGGCAGTCGAGGGCGTGTCCGTCGACGATCCGCGCCGCGCGCGGGCCGACGGCGGCGAAGGACGTCTGGGGATGCGCGCTGCGCAGCGCTCCCGCCCACGTCCGGACGGTCTCCGGGACGACGCCGACCCCGCGCGTGGGCGTGACCCGCGGGTCGTACGCGGGCAGGGTCGCCCGGATGGTCTCCCACCACTCCTCGGGCACCGGCGGGTCGCCCCACACCGCCGGGTCCGAGAGGTCGCCGGTCTGCGTGGGGACCACCAAGGTGCCGTCCGGACCGAGCGCGTCCAGCAGCCCCTGGACGACCGCGACGGCGCCTCCGCAGACCCAGCCGAGGGAGCTGAGCGAGGAGTGCACGAGGAGGGTTTCACCGGTTTGGACGCCGAGCTCGCGCAGTTGTGCGGAGAGGGTGTCTCGGGTGACAAGAGGGCCGGTCGGAGGGGGTGTCGACATGCTTCGGGAGTGTCCCGGAGGGCGCCCCGCGATGCCACCGGTTTGATCGATCAAAGATCATTTCCGCAGGTCAGATTAGGTATACCTAAGTGACGCAGGGCACCGTCGAGGTGCCCGGACGCGGCTTGCCTGCCCTTGAGGAATTACGCAACAATGGCGTTGTGAAAAACGTCGGCGAGGCTCGGGAGACCCCCACGGGGGCCCCTCAGGAGGAACTCGCGACCGGGGAGCGCTCCACGCGCAACCGGGTCGCGCGGTCCATCCTGGACCACGGGCCGTCGACCGTCGCGGAGCTGGCCGGCCGGCTGGGTCTGACCCAGGCCGCCGTACGCAGGCATCTGGACGCGCTGGTCGCGGACGATGTCGTGGAGGCGCGGGAACAGCGGGTGTACGGCACGCGCACGCGTGGCCGTCCCGCCAAGGTCTTCGCGCTCACCGACTGCGGCCGCGACGCCTTCGACCAGTCGTACGACAAGCTCGCCGCGGACGCCCTGAAGTGGATCGCCGAGCGCGAGGGCGGGCAGGAGGCGGTCGCCGCCTTCGCCCGGGCCCGGATCGCCGCCCAGGCGAGCGTGTACCGCAGGGCGATCGAGGCCGTCAGCCCCGATGAGCGCACCGAAGCGCTGGCCAAGGCCCTGAGCGTGGACGGGTACGCTGCTACGGCGCGCAGCGCGCCCCTCCCTCAAAAAGGCGAGCAGCTCTGCCAGCACCACTGCCCGGTCGCCCATGTCGCGGAGCAGTTCCCCCAGCTGTGCGAGGCGGAGACGGAGATCTTCGCCGAGCTGCTCGGAACGCACGTCCAGAGACTGGCGACCATCGCGCACGGCGACGGCGTCTGCACGACGTTCATCCCGAAGATTTCCCACACGCAAGTTCACAGCGACAACGCATCCGCAAGCACGGCCGGGAGGAACCCCGCATGACTCTCCCCATCGAGGAGACTGCCCACCCTGAGCTCGAGGGTCTGGGTAAGTACGAATACGGCTGGGCCGACTCCGACGAAGCCGGCGCCTCTGCGAAGCGCGGTCTGAGCGAGGATGTCGTCAAGGACATCTCCGCGAAGAAGTCCGAGCCGGAGTGGATGACCAAGCTTCGTCTCAAGGGCCTGCGCCTGTTCGACAAGAAGCCCATGCCGAACTGGGGCTCGGACCTTTCCGGTATCGACTTCGACAACATCAAGTACTTCGTACGCTCCACGGAGAAGCAGGCGGAGTCCTGGGAGGACCTGCCCGAGGACATCAAGAACACGTACGACAAGCTCGGCATCCCCGAGGCGGAGAAGCAGCGCCTCGTCGCCGGTGTCGCGGCCCAGTACGAGTCCGAGGTCGTCTACCACCAGATCCGCGAGGACCTGGAGGAGCAGGGCGTCATCTTCCTCGACACCGACACCGCGCTGAAGGAGCACCCGGAGCTCTTCAAGGAGTACTTCGGCACCGTCATCCCCGTCGGTGACAACAAGTTCGCCTCCCTGAACACCGCCGTGTGGTCGGGCGGCTCCTTCATCTACGTCCCGCCGGGCGTCCACGTGGAGATCCCGCTCCAGGCCTACTTCCGTATCAACACGGAGAACATGGGCCAGTTCGAGCGGACCCTGATCATCGTCGACGAGGGTGCCTACGTGCACTACGTCGAGGGTTGTACGGCCCCGATCTACAAGTCGGACTCCCTGCACTCCGCGGTCGTCGAGATCATCGTCAAGAAGAACGCCCGCTGCCGCTACACGACCATCCAGAACTGGTCGAACAACGTCTACAACCTGGTCACCAAGCGCGCCGTCGCCTACGAGGGCGCGACCATGGAGTGGATCGACGGCAACATCGGCTCCAAGGTGACGATGAAGTACCCGGCCGTCTACCTGATGGGCGAGCACGCCAAGGGCGAGACCCTCTCCATCGCCTTCGCGGGCGAGGGGCAGCACCAGGACGCCGGCTCCAAGATGGTCCACATGGCGCCGAACACGTCCTCCAACATCGTGTCGAAGTCCGTCGCCCGCGGTGGCGGCCGTACCTCCTACCGTGGTCTGGTGGAGATCGGCGAGGGCGCCCACGGCTCGAAGTCCAACGTGCTGTGCGACGCGCTGCTCGTCGACACCATCTCCCGCTCCGACACGTACCCCTACGTGGACGTCCGCGAGGACGACGTGTCCATGGGCCACGAGGCCACCGTCTCCAAGGTCTCCGAGGACCAGCTCTTCTACCTGATGAGCCGCGGTCTGAGCGAGTTCGAGGCGATGGCGATGATCGTGCGCGGCTTCGTCGAGCCCATCGCGAAGGAGCTGCCGATGGAGTACGCCCTCGAGCTCAACCGGCTGATCGAGCTGCAGATGGAAGGCGCGGTCGGTTAAGACCCGCCCTCGACAGCAGCCAGCAATTTCTGACGTAGGAAGAGAGCAGACCGACAGCCATGGCTGAGGCTCAGAACATCCCCGTGGGGTCCACCACCGCGGGCCAGATCGCGGTGGCCGCCGAGTCGACCGTCGCCACGCGCATGAGCGTGCCCCCGTCCTTCGACGTCGCGGACTTCCCGGTCCCGCACGGCCGTGAGGAGGAGTGGCGGTTCACCCCGCTGGAGCGCCTGCGCGGGCTGCACGACGGCACCGCCGTGGCGACCGGCGACGGCCTGCAGGTCACCGTCGAGGCCCCCGAGGGCGTCACCGTCGAGACCGTCGGCCGTGACGACGCCCGCCTGGGCAAGGCGGGCACCCCCGTGGACCGCGTCGCCGCCCAGGCGTACTCGGCGTTCGAGAAGGCCGGTGTCGTCACCGTCCCCAAGGAGACGGTCCTCACCGAGCCGATCCGTATCGCCGTGCACGGCACGGGCGGGGTCGCCTACGGCCACCAGGTCGTGGAGCTCGGAGCCTTCGCCGAGGCCGTCGTCGTCATCGACCACACCGGTGACGCGGTGCTCGCCGCCAACGTCGACTACATCCTGGGCGACGGCGCCAAGCTCACCGTCGTCTCCGTCCAGGACTGGGACGACAAGGCCGTGCACGTGGGCCAGCACAACGCGCTGATCGGCCGGGACGCCACCTTCAAGTCGTTCGTGGTCACCTTCGGCGGCGACCTCGTACGCCTCCACCCGCGCGTCGCCTACGCCGGCACCGGTGGCGAGGCCGAGCTCTTCGGCCTCTACTTCACGGACGCCGGCCAGCACCAGGAGCACCGCCTCCTGGTCGACCACAACACCCCGCACTGCAAGTCCAACGTCGCCTACAAGGGCGCGCTCCAGGGCGACGACGCGCACGCCGTGTGGATCGGTGACGTGCTCATCGAGGCCAAGGCCGAGGGCACGGACACGTACGAGATGAACCGCAACCTGGTTCTGACCGACGGTGCCCGTGTCGACTCCGTGCCGAACCTGGAGATCGAGACCGGCGAGATCGTCGGCGCCGGCCACGCCTCCGCGACCGGCCGCTTCGACGACGAGCAGCTCTTCTACCTGATGGCCCGCGGCATCCCCGCCGACGAGGCCCGTCGCCTGGTGGTCCGCGGCTTCTTCGCCGAACTCGTCCAGCAGATCGGCGTGGACGACATCCAGGAACGCCTTCTCGTGAAGATCGACGAGGAGCTGGAGGCCACGGTCTGATGGCTTTCGTACGCGCCTGTGGGCTGAGTGAGCTGGAGGAGGACACCCCGAAGCGGGTGGAACTCGACGGCACGCCGGTCTCGGTCGTGCAGACCGAGGGGGAGGTGTTCGCCATCCACGACATCTGTTCCCACGCGAACGTCTCGCTCTCCGAGGGCGAGGTGGAGGACTGCCAGATCGAGTGCTGGCTGCACGGCTCCGCGTTCGACCTGCGCACCGGCAAGCCGTCCGGCCTCCCCGCGACGCGCCCCGTCCCCGTATACCCCGTAAAGATCGAAGGGGACGACGTTCTCGTCTCCCTCACCCAGGAGTCCTGAGGCACCCATGGCAACGCTTGAAATCCGAGACCTGCACGTCACCGTCGAGGCCGACAACGCCACGAAGGAGATCCTCAAGGGCGTCGACCTCACCGTGAAGCAGGGCGAGACGCACGCCATCATGGGCCCCAACGGCTCGGGCAAGTCGACCCTCGCCTACTCCCTCGCGGGTCACCCGAAGTACACGATCACCGGCGGCACCGTCACCCTCGACGGCGAGGACGTCCTGGAGATGTCCGTCGACGAGCGCGCCCGCGCGGGCCTGTTCCTGGCGATGCAGTACCCGGTCGAGGTCCCGGGTGTGTCCGTGTCGAACTTCCTGCGTACGTCCGCCACCGCCATCCGCGGCGAGGCCCCCAAGCTGCGCACCTGGGTGAAGGAGGTCAAGGAGGCCATGGAGCGCCTCAACATGGACCCGTCCTTCGCCGAGCGCAACGTCAACGAGGGCTTCTCCGGCGGTGAGAAGAAGCGCCACGAGATCCTTCAGCTGGAGCTGCTCAAGCCGAAGGTCGCGATCCTCGACGAGACCGACTCCGGCCTGGACGTCGACGCCCTGCGCGTCGTGTCCGAGGGCGTGAACCGGGTCCGCGAGACCGGCGAGGTCGGCACCCTGCTGATCACCCACTACACGCGCATCCTGCGCTACATCAAGCCCGACTACGTCCACGTCTTCTCGGCCGGTCGCATCGTGGAGTCCGGCGGCGCCGAACTCGCCGACAAGCTGGAGAACGAGGGCTACGAGGCCTACACGAAGGGTGGCGCATCCGCGTGACACAGCTGCCGGGCCTCCTCGACACCGAGGCGCTCCGCAAGGACTTCCCGATCCTGGACCGCGTCGTCCACGGCGACAAGAAGCTCGTGTACCTGGACAACGCGGCGACCTCGCAGACGCCGCGCCAGGTGCTCGACGTGCTCTCCGAGTACTACGAGCAGCACAACGCCAACGTCCACCGTGGCGTGCACGTCCTCGCCGAGGAGGCCACGGCGCTGTACGAGGGCGCGCGCGACAAGGTCGCGGAGTTCATCAACGCGCCCAGCCGTGACGAGGTGATCTTCACCAAGAACGCCTCCGAGTCGCTCAACCTCGTGGCCAACATGCTCGGCTGGGCCGACGAGCCCTACCGCGTGGACCACGAGACCGAGATCGTCATCACGGAGATGGAGCACCACTCCAACATCGTGCCGTGGCAGCTGCTGGCGCAGCGCACGGGCGCGAAGCTGAAGTGGTTCGGTCTCACCGACGACGGCCGTCTCGACCTGTCCAACATCGACGAGGTCATCACGGAGAAGACGAAGATCGTCTCCTTCGTGCTGGTGTCGAACATCCTGGGCACGCTCAACCCGGTCGAGGCGATAGTGCGCCGCGCACAGGAGGTCGGCGCGCTGGTGTGCATCGACGCCTCGCAGGCCGCTCCCCACATGCCGATGGACGTGCAGTCGCTCCAGGCCGACTTCGTGGCCTTCACCGGCCACAAGATGTGCGGCCCGACCGGCATCGGCGTCCTCTGGGGCCGTCAGGAGCTGCTGGAGGACCTGCCTCCGTTCCTCGGCGGCGGCGAGATGATCGAGACGGTGTCGATGCACTCGTCGACGTACGCCCCGGCGCCGCACAAGTTCGAGGCGGGCACGCCCCCGATCTCGCAGGCGATCGGTCTCGGCGCGGCGATCGACTACCTCAACTCGATCGGCATGGACAAGATCCTCGCCCATGAGCACGCGCTCACCGAGTACGCGGTGAAGCGGCTCGGGGAGGTCCCGGACCTGCGGATCATCGGCCCGACGACGGCCGAGGACCGCGGCGCCGCGATCTCCTTCACGCTCGGCGACATCCACCCGCACGACGTGGGCCAGGTCCTCGACGAGCAGGGCATCGCGGTCCGGGTCGGCCACCACTGCGCCCGCCCGGTCTGCCTGCGCTACGGAATTCCTGCGACCACGCGAGCGTCGTTCTATCTGTACTCCACGCCGGCCGAGATCGACGCTCTGGTGGACGGCCTGGAGCACGTACGGAACTTCTTCGGCTGACGGGACGGGACGAGCGATCGCATGAAGCTGGATTCGATGTACCAGGAAGTCATCCTGGACCACTACAAGAACCCGCACGGGCGTGGTCTGAGGGATGGCGACGCCGAGGTGCACCACGTGAACCCGACGTGCGGCGACGAGATCACCCTGCGTGTGAAGTACGACGGCACGAAGATCGAGGACGTCTCGTACGAGGGCCAGGGCTGCTCCATCAGCCAGGCGAGCGCGTCCGTACTGAACGAACTCCTCGTCGGCAAGGACCTCTCCGACGCGCAGAAGATCCAGGAGACCTTCCTGGAGCTGATGCAGTCCAAGGGGAAGATCGAGCCCGACGACGCCATGGAGGAGGTCCTGGAGGACGCGGTCGCGTTCGCCGGAGTCTCCAAGTACCCGGCCCGGGTCAAGTGCGCCCTCCTGAGCTGGATGGCGTGGAAGGACGCGACGGCCCAGGTGCTGGGCGGAGCCGACGCCGAAAGGAAGACGGCATGAGCGAGACCGTTGAGATGAAGCCGGCCTCGGAGGAAGAGGTCCGCGAGGCGCTGTACGACGTCGTCGACCCCGAGCTGGGTATCGACGTCGTCAACCTCGGCCTGATCTACGGCATCCACATCGACGAGGCGAACATCGCCACGCTCGACATGACCCTGACCTCGGCGGCCTGCCCGCTGACGGATGTCATCGAGGACCAGGCCAAGTCCGCCACGGACGGTCTCGTCAGCGAGCTGCGCATCAACTGGGTGTGGATGCCGCCGTGGGGCCCGGACAAGATCACGGACGATGGCCGGGAGCAGCTTCGGGCGCTCGGGTTCAACGTCTGAGGACCCCCATGCGCGGGAAAGCGGCGGCACCTTCAGGGTGCCGCCGCTTTCCTGTGCGCTCGGGCCGGGCCAGCTGCTCAGGCCAGTCCGCCCACCAGTCGGAACGACGAGTCCGCCAGGTACAGGGAGCTGTACTCGAAGCGTTCGAGGCGGACGACGAAGTTCTTGTGGCGGAGGAAGTAGCCCGGGTAGTTCACCGACTCCAGCATGATCGCGCCGGAGTAGGACGAGCCGCGGGGACAGAAGGTGGCGTCCCGGCCGAACAGCGAGGAGCCGTCGCCGCGTTCGGCGCGCAGGACGAAGTTGCGGTGGCGGAGGTAGCTGCCGTCGCTCGTGGCGAAGGAGTAACAGGAGCTGTCGGCCAGGCCCTTGACCTGTTTGAAGGTCGAGTCCTCGCGGGATTCGGAGCCGCGGACCGGGTCCAGGGCCACGTAGCCGCCGCTCACGTGCCAGTAGCGGTCGGGGTAGTTGACCGAGCGGACGGAGCGCCAGGTGATGGCCGGGGGCTTCGGGGCGGCCGGTGAACTCGCCTCATGGGAGGACGACTTGGAGGGCTTCGGCGCGGGCTTGGGCGTGCCGGCCTCCTGTTGGCGGGGTGCCCTGGTCGTCGCCTCGTCCGTGGCCAGGCCGCTCTTGCCCGTCGGGGGAGTCTCCGACGGGGTGGCGAAGGAGATCAGGCCGGGGAACGACGCGTTGTCGTCGGCCGGCGCCGAACGTGACTGTGCGTCAGGCGCCCTGTCCGTCATGACGATGGCCGTGGCGCAGGCGACGATCGTCGCCACCGCCATCATGCCCGCCAGCCACAGGCGCCGCGTCCCCGGCGCCCGGGAGGTGTCCGGGGCCCAGCCGTTTTCCCAAGGTTGGTCCTGAGGGGGCCGGGACTTGTTTTCTGGCATGCGCTGTTCCTCCAGCGGCGTCACGCGACAACGGCCGCGGCTGCGAAGGCCCGGTATGTGAACGGTGGAACACTAGTGGGTGCAGGGGTGTTGGAGCAGCTGTTTGGAACGAGCCGTATCCACATCGATGTCTCGGCGGCCTTGACGGTCGCGCTCGCTGGGGCGGCCGGGGCGGCCGGAGCAGCCTTTGTGTACAGCCGTACGCAACGTTGTGTACGATCGTACACATGGGATACCTGCTGCTCGCCGGAGCCATAGCGGCCGAGGTGGCCGCCACGACCGCCATGAAGTACAGCGACGGTTTCAGCAGGCTCTGGCCGTCCCTGCTGACCGCCCTGGGCTACCTCGTCTCCTTCGCGCTGCTCGCCCAGACGCTGAAGTCCGTCTCCGTGGGCACGGCCTACGCGATCTGGGCCGGCGTCGGCACCGCGGCCATCGCCGGCATCGGGATCCTGTTCCTGGGGGAGGGGATGACGGCCGTCAAGGCCGCCGGCATCGCGTTGATCATCGTCGGTGTGGTCGTGCTGAACCTGGGCGGTGCGCACTGATGCCCCGGCGCTACGACCCCGAGCGACGCCAGCGGATCATCGACGCGGCCATCCGGGTGGTCGGGGAGAAGGGCATCGCCGGGCTGAGCCACCGCACCGTCGCCGCCGAGGCGGACGTGCCGCTCGGCTCCACGACGTACCACTTCAAGACCCTCGACGACCTGCTGGTCGCCGCCCTGCGCCAGGCGAACGAGGGCTTCGCCAAGGTCATCGCCTCGCGCGGCGCCCTGGAGGACCCGCACACCGACCTGGCCGCCGAGCT
The DNA here is from genome assembly GCF_041261225.1 of Streptomyces sp. V4I8. Classification (GTDB taxonomy): domain Bacteria; phylum Actinomycetota; class Actinomycetes; order Streptomycetales; family Streptomycetaceae; genus Streptomyces. The sequence continues at coordinate 2,695,008 of NZ_JBGCCN010000001.1, read as the reverse complement.
GGCCGGCTGGATGGGCGAGTGGCTGGCGGGCGACCGCACCGGCGTGGAGCTGGAGTACGAGCTCTACCTCGCCGCCCTGCGCCGGCCCGCCCTGCGCCCGGTCGCCGCCGAGTGGGCACAGGATCTCGCCGATCGGCTGTCCCGCCGTACGGACGCGGTCACGGCGCGGGCGCTGGTGGCGCTGATGGACGGAATCTGTCTGCAGGTGCTGCTGACCGAGGTGCCGTATGACGAGGGGTATGCGCGGGACGTGCTGCGGCGCGTGATGTGCTGACCATGCATCCCCGGCAGCGCGGCACCGGCTCTCCACGGCAGCTGGTCACCCACCTCGCCTCGGTCGCCGATGGCCCGCACCCTGAGACGCCCCTCCCGTCGGTTGGCCCGGGCGGCCCCCCGCCGGTTAGGTTGCCCTCATGACCGACACGACTGCTCCTCGCACCACCGGCGCCGTGGCCGCCGGCCTCGCCACGATCGCCGCCGACGGCACCGTTCTCGACACCTGGTTCCCCGCGCCCGAGCTCGTCGCCGAGCCCGGCCCGTCCGGCAGCGAGCGGCTGTCCGCCGAGCAGGCCGCGGAGCTGCTCGGCGGCGGCGCCACCGCGGCGATCGGGCCGGACGCCCGCCGGGGTGTCGAGGTGGTCGCGGTCCGTACGGTCATCGCCTCGCTCGACGAGAAGCCGATCGACGCGCACGACGTCTACCTGCGCCTGCACCTGCTCTCCCACCGCCTGGTCAGGCCGCACGGCCTGAGCCTGGAGGGTCAGTTCGGCTTCCTCGCCAACGTCGCCTGGACCTCGCTCGGCCCGGTCGCCGTCGACGACGTCGAAAAGGTCCGCCTGAACGCCCGCGCCGAGGGCCTGCACCTCCAGGTGACCTCCATCGACAAGTTCCCGCGCATGACGGACTACGTGGCCCCCAAGGGCGTCCGCATCGCCGACGCCGACCGGGTCCGCCTGGGCGCGCACCTCGCCGAGGGCACCACCGTCATGCACGAGGGCTTCGTCAACTTCAACGCCGGCACCCTCGGCACCTCCATGGTCGAGGGCCGCATCTCCGCGGGCGTCATCGTCGGCGACGGCTCCGACATCGGCGGCGGTGCCTCGACGATGGGCACCCTGTCCGGCGGCGGCAACGTGATCATCTCCATCGGCGAGCGCTGCCTGATCGGCGCCGAGGCGGGCGTCGGCATCGCGCTCGGCGACGAGTGCGTCGTCGAGGCCGGCCTCTACGTCACCGCCGGCACCCGCATCACCATGCCCGACGGCCAGATCGTCAAGGCCCGCGAACTCTCCGGCGCCTCCAACATCCTCTTCCGCCGCAACTCGGTCACCGGCACGGTGGAGGCCCGCCCGAACAACGCGGTGTGGGGTGGCCTGAACGAGATCCTGCACAGCCACAACTGACCCCGCCCGGCGGCAACCCCGCGCGTTCCCGTACGGGTTACTCCACGTGACCTCACCCCGGTCCAGGCAGATGAACGGTTGGACGCAGTTTCCGATCACACGCCGAACCGACGAGATGAGGACCGATGACGGGTCGAGGGAAGACGAGTGCGCGGACCAGGGCCGTGCTGCGCCTGGTCGTGGGGGCGCTGGCCGTGGGGGCGGTGTGCTGGCTGCCGGCGGGCAGCGCGTATGCCGACGAGACCAACACGGGTTCGCACAACGGTCCCCGCATCGGGCTGGTCAACGTGGGGCAGGTGGATGATCCGATGGAGGATGTGCTGGAGCACTTCCTGCTCTTCGGTGACGGGTACAAGTGGGGCTGATCGCGCACCGGGCAGGGCTGAGCAGCACCGGGTAGCACCGTGTACAGCGTGGGCCGGGGCCCGTACCGCAGTGGATGCGGTACGGGCCCCGGGCCGTTCCCGGAAACTTTTTCTGTGTGCCGGCATAGCGGGCGTCCGCCGCACGCGTCATCAGAGGTAGGAGAGGCGGGCGGCGGGCCGGCCCGGGGGAAGAGAAGGTGACGATGGATGCCGAAGCGCAGGACAGGTTCCGGGAGTTCGTGGAGAACCGGTCGTCGGCGCTGTTGAAGACCGCGGTGCTGCTGAGCGGCGGCGATCGGCACGCCGCGGAGGACCTTCTGCAGAACGCGCTGGTCAAGGCGGCCGACCGCTGGCATCGCATCGACGAGCCGGAGGCGTACGTACGGCAGATCCTGTACCGGCAGCAGATCAGTCGCTGGCGGCTGAAGTGGCGCCGGCGCGAACTCACCGTCGCCGAGCCGCCCGAGACCGGGGCGAGCCCGGACGACGCGCCCGCCGCGGAGCTACGGCTGCTGATGCGCGGGGCGCTGGCCCGGCTGACGGCACGGCAGCGCATGGTGCTGGTGCTGCGCTACTTCGAGGACCTGCCGGAGGCCGACGTGGCCCGGGTCCTGGGCTGTTCCGTGGGCACCGTACGGTCCACCACGCACCGTTCGCTGGCCCGGCTGCGCGCGCTCGCGCCCGAGCTGGCGGCCCTGGGCCCGGCCGACGTCGAGTCGCAGCCGTCCCGTGACTTCTCGCCCGTGGAGGTGCGACCGTGAACGTCGAGGAACTCGTGCGTGACTCCCTGCGGGAGCTGGCCGACGAACAGACGTCGGCGGGGCCGGGGCTCGCCGACCGGGTCCTGGTGGTGCGCCGGCGTCGGCGCACCCGGCGGATCGCCTCCGTCGCCGCGGCCACCGCCGCGGTGGTCGCCATCGGCGTGGCGGTGCCGCTGCTCGACTCCGGGAAGGAGGACGTGCGGCCCGCGGACGTCGTACAGAAGGACAAGGACATCGCGCACCCGGACCAGTCGCCGCCGCGCGAGCTGATCGCGGCGGGGAACACGGCACTGGCCGCGTACTACGTGCCGCGGATCGTCAAGCACTCCGCCGGCGAGGCCGAACGCGTCCGCGACTACTGGCTGCTGGACCAGAAGACGGACAGGTACATGAAGACCACCCAGTGGTCCTACGTCGCCGTCGCCCCGGGCATGAAGACCGCCGCCGTACTGGAGCGGAACCTGCCCGCCTCGCGGATCGGCCTGCTCGACCTGGCCACCGGCAAGGTCGCGCGGTGGATCCCGGTCGACCACAAGGTCGCCGGACTCTCGTTCTCGCGCGACGGTCTGAAGCTGGTCGCGACGACCTACGGCGAGAATCCCGACGAGCTGGTCAAGACGGAGGGTTCCGACTTCTGGGACCAGAAGCAGCCGTCGACCCGTACCGGCTTCTACGTCCTCGAGGTGGCCTCCGGCAAGGGCTCCTGGAGCGAGGTCAAGCTCGCGAGCGACCCGGACGATCCCATGGGCGACGGCTTCCTCAACGCCCGCCAGGACTTCGCACTCAGCCCCGACGGCAGGCATGTCTGGTCCGGGAACCCCATGGGAGACATCGGCAAGCAGTTCTACGACTTCACGGGCGCCGAGGTAGAGGTGCCGGCGGACCAGAAGCATGTGGAGTGGTTCGTCGACGCGTGGCAGTCGCCCAGCGGCAGGCTGGTCGCCGGTGGCTTCGCGGGTGAGAAGTGGAAGACGTCCTCCTATGTCGTCGACGCCCGCACCGGCCGCAAGACCGAGGTGCGCGGGCAGCAACTGCTCGCCTGGGCCGGCGAGACCTCGCTGATCGCCTGGGACATCGCGCCGAACGGAAAGAACGAGTTCCACCAGCGGCTTGTGAAGGTCACCATCGGCAGCGACAAGACCGTCCCCCTCAGCGGCTTCCGCAAGGGCAACGACGGGGACGCCGGGCGCTGGGAGCCCGTCTTCGCCGAACGCTGAGCACCGAGCGCTCGGCAGACCGAACGCTGAGCACCGAGCGCTCGGCAGACCGGACGCTGATCGGGAACCGGCCCTGACCGAGCCGGACCCTGATCAGCCGGTGACGAACTCCTGGTACGCCGCCAGCAGCCTGTCGACCGCCTCGCGGCCGGCGGGCCGCAGCGGTGCTCGGACGGGACCCGCGGGCAGGCCCAGTTCATGGAGCAGGGCCTTGGCGGTGACCGCGCCGGGCAGCCCCGCCGACATCATCAACTCGATGAGCGGCGTGGCACGTTGTTGGAGGCGGGCGGACACGGGGGTGTCGCCCGCCTCGAACGCGTCGAGCACCGCCCGGAGTCGGGCGGGGACGACATTGGCGACCGTACTGATGTACCCGGCGCCCCCCACCGCGTACAGCGCCAGGTTGTGCTCGTCGCACCCCGCGTAGTACGCCAACTCCGTGCGCGACAGCACCTTCTGGGCGCCGAGGAAGTCGTAGGAGCAGTCCTTCACCGCCACGATCCGGGGGTGCTCGGCGAGCCGGATCAGCGTCTCCGGCTCGAGCCGGGTGCCGGTGCGGCCCGGGATGTCGTACAGCACGAGGGGCAGTCCGGCCGCGTCCGCGACCTCGCGGAAATGCGCCTCGACGGCGTCCTGCGGGGGCCTGCTGTAGTACGGCGCGACCACCAACAGGCCGTCGGCGCCCGCCTTCTCGGCCGCCAGGGCCAGCTCCACGGTGTGCCGGGTGTCGAAGGTGCCCACACCCGCGACGACCGGCGCCCGGCCGTCCACCGCTTCCCGGACGGCCCTGATCAGCTCCGCCTTCTCGGCGTCCGTCGTGGTCGGCGACTCGCCCGTCGTACCGGAGAGCACCAGCCCGTCGCACCCCTCGGACACCAGCCGGTCGGCGAGCCGCTGCGCCCCGTCCACATCGAGCGCGCCCGCCTCGGTGAAGGGCGTGATCATGGCGCACAGGGCGCGGCCGAAAGGCGGGGCGGGGGAGGGCGTCGTCGTCATGAAGGTAGTCTCGGCGGGTCGACTGTGAAGCTCCACTTAATTCTTCTACGAGATATTGATAAGGAATGCTGTGGAGTGGGGGTCCGCCCGGCCGTTCCCACGCCCTATGTCCAAACTCGGGCGCCATGGGTCACCATGGCCAGGACGGTCATCGGCCCCTGGTCATGGGAGGCGTCATGAAGCTCGGCAAGGCACTCGCCACCGGAATCGCGGAAGAGCGGCCGCGGACCCGCGAGGAAGAGCCCGAACTCCAACTCCCCCAGGAGACCGAGGAGCTGAAGGCGCCCGAAGAGGTCCCGGTCGCCCGGTGAGGCTGCGGCTTCCGGAGGAACGCCCGACGGAGCCGCCGACCGGATACAAGATCGCCCACCCGATGCTGTCCCAGGACGGCACCCGGGCCGGGTTCACCGGTGTGTCGCTGGGCGGCGCGCTGCCGTACGGGGTCCTGGCCGACGCCTCCTGTGTCTACGGCCTGCGGCACCAGGCACCGAGCCGCCGCTGCGACTGCGGCTTCCACTGCGTGCACGACCGTACGGCGGCCGAGGCGCTGCTGTGCACGGCCGAGCACCGGGCGGCCGTCCTGCTCGAAGTCACCGTGCTGGGCCGGTACATCCGCTTCGAGCGCGGCTTCCGCTACGCCCGTCAGCGGGTACGCACCGCCACTGCCGGCCCGTGTGCCTGCGGTACGGTCGCCGCCGCCCTGGCCGACGCCGGCTGGGGCCGCCCCGGCTGGCACGCGCTCGCCCCTTCCTGCGCGGGCTGCCTGCGCGGCCGTACGTCCGTCTCGCTCGCCGGGTTCGCCCGGCTGGCGGGGGAGGGGCTGCGGGTGGTGGCCGGGCGGGCGGCGCCCGTGGCGGTCGCCGACCTCGCCGCGGCCGGTGAGCTCGGGGTACCCGAACTCACCGCCGAGGCCGCGTTGTTGCAGGCCCGCCTCGACTGGTTCCAGGCCCAGCTGGCCCGGCTGGGCGAGCGTGGACCGGGCGGCGGACGGAAGGGGTAGCGGGGGCCGTACCGGGTACCCGGGGTGTTCCGAACCGAGAGGAGGCGGAACACCGTGACCGGGTCCACGGCCCCCGAGCGCGTGCGCGACGAGCAGCGCTCGGTGAGCGAACTCGTAGGACAGGCCGGCGAGCAGCTCACCCGACTCGTACGGCAGGAAGTCGCCCTCGCCAAGGAAGAGCTCGCCGAGAAGGGCCGGCGTGCCGGCCGCGGCGGCGGCCTGCTGGGCGCGGCGGGTGCCGTCGCGTACGCGGGCGTGCTGTTCCTGGCCGCGGCGGCCACCGCCGCGCTCTCGCTGACGCTGCCCGTGTGGGCCGCGGCGCTGATCGTGACGGGGGCCCTGTTCGCCCTCGCCGGTCTGCTGGCCGCGACCGGCCGCGCCCAGCTGCGGCGCGCCGCCCCTCCCGCACCCCAGGAGGCTCTCGGCAGCGTCAGGGCCGATGTCGAGGAGATGAAGGGAAGGGCGCACCGATGACGGACAAGAAGGCGGGGGCCACGGGCGGCGGGGAAGCCGCGAAGAAGGGCTCCGCGAAAGCCGCTGCCGCGGGCGGGGCCGCGGCCAAGAAGGCGGGCGGCGGGGCCAAGGGCCCCGAGGAACTGCGCCGCCAGATCGAGCAGACACGCGGCGAGCTCGGCGACACCGTGGAGGAACTGGCCGGGAAGGCGGACGTGAAGGGCCGGGCCATGGCCCGCGCCGCCGACCTCAAGGACAAGGCGGGCGCGATGACCGTGCAGCTGCGCAGCAGCGCCGCCCAGGCGGGCCACGCGGTGCAGGAGCGGGCCACCCGCGCCGGTCACGTGGTGCAGGACAAGGCCGCGCAGGCCGGTCACGTGGTGCAGGACAAGGCCACGCAGGCCGGGCATGTCGTGCAGGACAAGGCCGCCCAGGCCGGGCACACGATGCAGGACCGGGCGGCCCAGACCGGCCACACCGTCCAGGAGAGGGCGACGCACGCGGGCCATGTCGTCGAGCACAGCGTCCCGCGCCCCGTCCGCACCGTCGTGCAGGCCGGCCTGCGGCATCCGCGGCCGGTGCTGATCGCCGGGGCGGCGGTGGGTGCCGTGGTCGCGGCGGGGGTGCTGCGGCGCCGGCACCACGGGCACCGCTGAGTCGTAATGGTGCCGCTTGACCTCAAGTTCGGTTGAGGGCGAAAGGTGATCGGTGGCTGCGACGCACATGCGTCTCAGCCACCGATCACCTGTTCCTGCCGTTCATGGAGGCTGCCATGACCCGCCGTACCGATGCCCACCCCGACCTCACCCGCCCTGAGATCGGCGCCTCCTTCTTCAGCACCTGGCGGGTCGGCACGCCCCTGCGGCAGAAGCGGACCGTCGAGGCGATCGGGACCACGTGGGAGCGCCGCCCGTGGCCCACCGACGGTCTGCTCGGCTACCACGTCTACACCGGGCACGACGGCTCCACCCTCCTCCACCACTCGCAGTGGCGCAGCGAGCAGGCCTACGAGGCCTTCGCGCGGCATCCGACAGCGGCTTCGCGGGGGGCGCATCGGCAAGAGCGCGTCGACGAGATCGACACCGCCGTACCGGGCATCGAACGGCTGGGGCTCGGCCGGTACCGGCACCACCGCAGTGGCCGACGGGAGGACGACCCGCGCGTCCCCGGCTGCATCGTGATCGTCGACATCGAGTTCGAGGGACCCGACCCCGACCGGCAGCGCGCCTGGGTCGACGCCGTCTTCGAGGCGCTGGAGAGCGAGCCGAACCCGCACCCCGGCGGCATGTCCGCCCACTTCCATCTGAGCACCGACGGCACCCGCGTCCTCAACTACGCCGAGTGGGAGAGCGCCCAGGCCCACGCCGACGCCCTCGCCGCCCCCGGAAACGGCGTCGGCTCGGCGATGGAGCTGTGGCACCGCGTGCAGAACTGGCCGGGGCTGAAGGGCAGCACGGTCAGCCGGTACGAGCACGCGCTCGGCCTCGTTCCCGACTGAAACCCAGGGGGCGTGGCTGCTCGCACCCCCTCGTGGCGCCCTCCACCGACAACCAGGACCGTCTGGACAAAAAAAAGTTTTCGGTGAGACGGTGGACCCATGCTGGACGTCACCGTGATCGAGGACCCCGAGGCCGCAGCCGTCTCCCTGGACCCCACAAGGGCCCGGCTGCTCGCCGAGCTGGCGGCCGGTCCCGCGTCGGCCGCCATGCTGGCAGGCAAGGTCGGACTGCCCAGGCAGAAGGTGAACTACCACCTCAAGGCGCTGGAGCGGCACGGACTGGTCGAGCTGGCCGACGAGCGCCGCAAGGGCAACGTCACCGAGCGGCTCATGCGGGCGACCGCCGCGTCGTACGTGATCTCACCCCTCGCGCTCGCCTCCGTGCAGCCGGACCCGGACCGCTTCCGGGACCAGCTCTCCGCCCGCTGGCTGCTCGCGCTCGGCGCCCGGCTGGTCCGGGACGTCGGTCAGCTGATCACCGGCGCCGCGAAGGCCCGCAAGCGGCTGGCGACCTACGCGCTGGACGGCGAGGTCCGCTTCGCCTCCGCCGCCGAACGGGCGGCGTTCATCCAGGAGTTGACGGCAGGCGTGAGCGCGCTGATCCGCAAGTACGACGCGCCCGGCGCCGAGGGCGGCCGCGATCACCGGATCGTCGTCGCCGTACACCCCACGGTCAAGGACCAGCAGCCCACCCAGGAAATCGAGCAGTAGACGCAGGAGCCCGCCATGTCCAAGGAATTCGAGATCGCCCGCGAGTTCGAGGTCGACGCCACGCCTCAGGAGGTCTGGGAGGCGATCACCACCGGGACCGGAGGCTATCTCTGGCCGATGGAGCCGCCCGAGCCCCGGGCCGGCGGCCGGGGGCCCTTCGGGTCGACGGTCACCGCCTGGGACCCGCCGCACCGCTACACCAACCGCGTCGAGGACGTCGAGGGCATCGCCGAGCAGACGATGAACCAGCTCGACTACACCATCGAGCCGCGTGACGAGGGCCGGCGTGCCTGGGTGCGGTACGTGCACAGCGGGATCTTCGTCGACGACTGGGACAACCAGTACGACGGCGCCGCCAAGCACACCGACTTCTATCTGCACACCCTGCGCGAGTACCTGGTCCACTTCGCGCCCCGGCCGGCCGCCTTCGCCACGTTCGACGGGCCCGAGGCCTCGAAGGCCGCCGACGCCCTCGCCGCCGTCGGGCGGGCGCTCGGCGTCGGGGAGGACGTGGCCGCCGGGACGCGGGTGACGGTTCACGGGCCCGACGAGTTCGAGGCCGTGGTCGACTTCCGCGACCCGTACTTCATCGGACTGCGCACGGACCGGGGCCTCACCCGCGTCTTCGGACGCAACCACTGGGGCTATCCGGTCGGCATCTCCCTGCACGACTTCACGCCGGGCGCCGACATCAAGGAGTGCGAAGCCGCCTGGCAGGACTGGCTGAACGGTGTGTTCATCCAGTCCTGAACCCGAGCGGGGTTACGGGCGGAACCGCAGCACCTGCGGGTCGTGGTCGCTGATCTGGTCGTTGAACTCCGAGTTGACGTGCACGCTGTCGTACTCGAAGTCGCAGGAGTTCCGGATCGACGGGCTGATCAGGATCTGGTCCAGCGTCTGGGCGTTGCCCTGGTAGACGTAGGAGTAACGCTCGCTCCTGGGCAGCGACTTGATCGCCGACCACAGCGCGCCGTCGTCCTCCAGGAGCTTGGTGGTGCCGGAGAACTCGAAGTCGTTGATGTCGCCGAGCGTGACGACGTCCGCGTTCTTCTGGACGGCCAGGATGTCCTTGACGAAGGCGTTCACCGCGGTCGCCTGGAGGTGGCGCTGGGTCTCCGAGCTGCGGACCGGCGGCTGGTACTGCGCGTGCAGCGCCTGGTCGCCGCCCTTGGAGGCGAAGTGGTTGGCGATCACGAAGACCGTGCGGCCGCGGAAGACGAACTCACCGGCCAGCGGCTTGCGGCTGTTCGTCCAGGCCGCGTTCGCCGGGTCGATACGGCCGGGGGAGACCGTCAGCTCCGCCTTGCCCTTGACCTTGGTCACGCCGACGGCCGTCGTGGCGTCGCCGCCCGCGCGATCGACGAAGGAGACCCGCTCCGGGTTGAACAGGAACGCCTGGCGGATGTTGCCGCCCGGCTCACCGCCGTCGGCCTTGTCGACCGGGTCGATAGAGCGCCAGTCGTACGCCGGGCCGCCCGCGGCGACGATCGCGTCGATCAGCTTCTGCATCGTCTGGTCGGCGGCGACCGTACCGTCGTTCTTCGCGCCGTTGTTGTCCTGGATCTCCTCCAGGGAGACGATGTCGGGCGACTGGAGGTTGTTCACGATCGCGGAGGCGTGCGCGGCGAAGGTGGTATCGGACGGGTCGAGGTTCTCGACGTTGTATGTCGCGACCGCCAGCTCGCCGCGCCCCTGCTTCTGGGTCGTCTCCCGCTTGATGCCACCGGCCTTGAGCGTGCCGAGCTCGCCGGCGACGAGGGTGTAACCGCCGAACTGGCTGTAGTCCAGCGGGCCGGTGGTCGCACCGGCGAGGGTGTCACCGACGTTCGCGACCGGGAAGTCGGCGGGCGCGCCCAGGGACTGGATCTGCAGGCGACCGGTGTTCTGGGACTCGTAGGAGCCGTAGACCGTGCCGCCACGGCGGTTGCGGTTCTCCCACGGCTTCACCGTGACCCACAGCTCGGTGTACGGGTCGGTGGCGGTGACCACGCGGGCGTCGCCGACCTGGATGTTCATGCCCTCCAGGGACTCGTAGTAGTCCAGGGCGTACTTCGACGGGCGCAGCGTCAGACCGTTGATCGAGCCGCTCGCGGCGGTGTCACCGGCCCCGGTGTACCGGTCCGGCACCGAGTCCTCGTCGACGACCGTCGCGGCCGGGACGGCGTTGCCGCTGGAGACGACGGTGACCGTCGGCTTGGTGATCTCGGTCAGCGACTGGTTGCCGGAGGAGGCGCCGCCCGGGACGTACTCGGAGACCGTGCCCGAGACCAGCACCGAGTCGCCGACGGCGGCCTTCGGGACGGAGCTGGTGAAGACGAAGACGCCCTCGCTGGTGGCCGGATCGGCGTCGGGGTTCGGATCCTGGATCCAGAAGCCTCTGGAGGAGCCGTAGGTGCGTACGCCGGTGACAATTCCGGCCACGTCCGTGACCTGCCGGCCGGCGTACGGGGATATGCGGGTACTGCCCTGGACGTCATGGACGCGCACGGAGTTCGCGTGCGCGGGGACGGTGAGGACGACGGTGGACGCCGCGGAACAGACGGCGGCGACGGTGAGCGCGGCGAGACGCGCGGACTTCTTGCTCGGCAACGGGATCCCTCCGGGGACGTGAATGAGCGCCGGGACGAGGGTGGTGCGTGGACGGTGCGTGGAACGGTCGGTGCAACGCTGGGTGCAGGCGCGACCGGTGGGGCGGTGGCGACGCGCGTAGAAAATACAGTGAACAGATGTCCGCCCGGTTTCTACGCGCGTCAATCTCCTGCCTGGTCAAGTCACTTGTCAAGGTTTCGGCCATGTACAGCGCCCGACGGGGAGATGAACCGGGTGGCATGGGTGGAAATCCGTCTAGGCTGAGCGGTTGAGCCGTGATGCGTACGGCCAAGGGCCGTGTCGCTTACGGCCATGCAGAACGCCCTAGGAGAAACAGCCGATGTCAGACAGCTCCCCCCTGCCGCCGGTGCGGCTGCACCCCGAAGCGGAGCTGGCGCGGGACGCGCTGTCCACGCCGTTGCTTTCCCGGGCCACGCGGCTGGCCCGCTGGGCCGGACCCGACACCCGGGTCGACGCCGGGGGCGGCCTCGTCGACGAGCAGTTGCCCGCGGCCGCCGAGGTGCTCGGGCTGAGCGGGGACGACGCCGCCGCGTACGCGAGCGAGGCCTGGCGGGTGGCCGTCGACACCGGGCTGGTCGAGATCGTCGACGAGGAGGCGGGCACGGTCGCGCCCGGTGCGGACCTGGCGCTGCTGACCGGCGGTTCGCCGCAGGACGTTCTCGGGGTGTGGCTGTCGGCGCTGGAGACGGTCCTCGCCGACGCGAGCGTGCCCGACCTCGACGACCTGGTCGACGCGGTCGACGCCGGGGGCGAGATCGACTTCTCCGCGCTGGACTGGGACCCGGAGGCCGAGGCGGAGTTCCTCGACGGAGTGCTCGGCAACCTGTATCTGCTGACCGCCAGCGAGGACGGCCCCGGCGACGGGCCCGTGCCGCTGCCCGCCCTCGCCGCGTCGGTGATCGTACCCAGCGACATGGGCGAGCCCACGAACGACGTGCTGGAACAGGTCTCCGACGCGATGATGCGCCTCGACGACCAGTTCCGGGTGCTGGAGCCGGTCGGGCTCGTCGAGTACCAGCCGGTGGACGAGGCGCTGATGGCGGAGGCGGAGGCCGAGGGTGCCGAGGAGGCGTCGGCCGCGGTCGACGACACCGACGTGTCGCGCTACGGCATGGTGCGGCTGACCCCGCTCGGCCTGTACGGGCTGCGGTCGCGGCTGCTGGAGGCCGGGTTCGACGCCCCCGCGGTCGGGGACCTCGCCGACAAGGGCGCCGACGCGCTGCTCGACGGCACGGCCGTCTTCCCGCAGACCGCGGCGCAGGCCGAGACCGAGATGTGGCTGACCCGGCGTGAACCCCTCGCCGCGGCAAGGGAGTTGCTGGCCGCGGCCCGAGGGCTGGACGCCGGGGCGCCGCTGCGGCGGCTGCGCTGCCAGCAGGCGCTGTCCCTGGTGGGCGCCGAGGCCGAGCCGGCCCTGCGGGAGGTCCTCGACGATCCGGAACTGGGCGGGCTGGCCCGGGTGTGGCTGACCGAGGCGGGGTTCTCCGGCGTGCCCGCGCCGTCCGAGGAGCTGGTGTTCTGGCTGACCGTCGACACGCTTGCCGCGCAGCTGGCGGCCGAGGGGAACTCCGACGAGCTGAGGGGGCTGGTGGAGGGGTTGGCCGCGCAGCACAGTGGGTTCTTCGCGGCGGCGTGGCGGGTGGATCATCCGGCTACGGCGGATGTGCTGGAGGCGATGGGGCGGTTGCATCCGGACAAGAAGGTCGCCAAGGAGGCTCGGAAGGCCGCGTTCAAGGCGCGGTCGTCGCAGGGTGGTTGAGCTCGTCGTGCGGGTGCGGGTGGATTGTTGCCGGTCGCGCCCATGCGGCGGAGCCGCATAGCGATACAGCCCCGCGCTCCTAGGGGGTTGCACCTGCCCGGCGTTGTCGCACGGAAGCGTGTGCTCTGCGGACCCCTGGCGTTCAACCGGTGTTCAGACATGGGCGGGACCGTTGCGCCGACTCGAGGTCCGCCACCCTCCACGGCACCCACTGTCACAGGAGACACCATGTCGCTCACCCGCAGGGACTTCGCCAGAAACTCCGCGATCACCGGTGCCGGTGTCGCACTGGCGGGCAGTGCCGGCGTGCTCGCCACCGCACCGAACGCGCTCGCGTCCACGGAGTCCGAGACCGCGAGCGAGAAGTCCGCGGACGCCCACGGCGGCGGTGTCGGATACGGGCCGCTGATCCCGGACCCCGAGGGCATCCTCGCGCTGCCCGCCGGATTCAAGTACCGCGTCATCACCTACAGCGGGAAGACCAAGCTGGAGTCGGGCGAGTTCACTCCCTCCAACCACGACGGCACGGCCACCTTCGACGGGCCGCGCGGCACCACCCTCCTCGTCAACAACCACGAGCTGAAGGGCCCGCGCGCCAAGTGGCAGTACCCGGTCCCGCTCGCCGAGGGCCTCGTCTACGACGCCGCCGCGTCCGGCGGCTGCACCGTCGTCGAGGTACGCCCCGACGGCCAGGTCGCCGAATGGGTCGGCATCGCGGGCACCTCCACCAACTGCGCGGGTGGCCGCACTCCTTGGGACACCTGGCTCACCTGCGAGGAGAACTCCGACAAGGCCGGCACCAACGGCATGACCAAGGACCACGGCTACGTCTTCGAGGTCGACCCCGTCGACCGGCGCGCCAACCGTGACCCGAAGCCGCTGAAGTTCTTCGGCCGCTACGACCACGAGGCCGTCGTCATCGACCCCAAGCGCGGCCACGCCTACCTCACCGAGGACGCCGCGAGCCCCAACGGCCTGCTCTTCCGCTGGACCCCGCCGAAGGGCTTCTCGTACGGCCGCGGCAAGTTCCGCGCGCTGGCCGACGACGCGGGTGTCCTTCAGGCCCCCAAGTGCTTCGACTCCGGCGGCAAGTTCGTCGACGACCTCTCCCGCGCCACGAAGATCGGCACGGTGTACGGCGTCGACTGGGTGGACGTCCCCGACCGCGACGCGAAGACCACGCCCGTGCGCAAGCAGTTCGCCGACGGCGAGATCACCCGCGCCCGCAAGCTGGAGGGCATGTGGTGGGGCGACGGCGGCACCTACATCGTCTCCTCCTACGCCCGTGAGGAGAGCCCGGTCCAGCACGACGGCCAGGTCTGGTTCTACGACCCCAAGCGCCGCACCCTCACCCTGAAGGTCCTCCTCGGCGTCAACCCCGACCCGTCCAAGGACGGCGCCTTCGACGGCCCCGACAACATCACCGTCTCCCCGTACGGTGGCCTGGTCATCGCCGAGGACGGCGAGGGCATCCAGCACCTGTTCGGCGCCACCGACAGCGGCCGCACCTACCCCATCGCCCGCAACGAACTGAACATCGGCACGGAAGACGAGCCGGAATACAGTGAGTTCGCCGGCGTCACCTTCTCGTGCGACGGCCGGACGCTGTACGCCAACATCCAGACGCCGGGCATCATGCTCGCCATCACCGGGCCCTGGAAGCGGCAGAAGCGCGGGTAATTAATTCGCTCGCCCGTCCCGCGGCACCCCTCTTAGAGTGATGAACGTCCAGGTGCGAAGGCAGGACCTACTTCCACTCTTAATGGGGAGGCCGCGGGTTCGAATCCCGCCACCGGTTCCACGAGCCGGTGTAGCTCAGTGGCAGAGCACCACGTCGGTTCCGCCGACCTCGATCTCTGGACACCACAACTTCATGCACCTCCCGGTGCGCGGGCTGCGGCTACTTCTTCTCCTAAAAGAATCCCATGCCGCCGCCGACTTGATCTCGGGAGGCGCAGCTCAAGGTGGGTGCCCGGTGCGCAGGCGGCGGATACTTCGGGAGCTGGTGGGGGTTACATCCCTCGTGCGGGTTCGAATCCCGTCATCGACTTCGGGTCGGTGTGGCGGAACGGAAGACGCGCCAGTTATAAGCAACCGCAGTCGACTTCGACCTCGGACACCCTCCTTTTGCCGCGCCTCCCTCCGAAACCCACAGTGAACTCGGGGGAATTCAGCATGGCGCGATTCAACACGCGGGCCGCCAAGGCGCGCCCCACTTCGCGAGTGACGTCGACAGGTCGTGTGCTCCGTACCTACGAGGGCGGCCGCGGCAGCGAGCGCGACGCGCGCTCCGAACTCTTCCTTCTGTCGGTCGCGAACTTCGTCTCGCAGCAGACCTTCTACGAGGCCGGCGCCGACCGCGACGACCGGTTCGCGCGCCTCGTGCGCGAGCTCGCCGTCACCGACCCGGTGTGGACGGCCGGACTGCTCGGCTGGCTGCGCGGCGAGGGCAACCTCCGTACGGCGGCCCTCGTGGGCGCCGCCGAGTACGTGAAGGCACGCCTGGACGCCGGGGCCACCGACGGTCCGTCGAACCGGCAGGTCATCGCCTCGGTGCTCCAGCGGCCTGACGAGCCCGGCGAGCTGCTCGCGTACTGGACGGCGACGTACGGCCGTAACGTGCCCAAGCCCGTCAAGCGCGGCGTCGCCGACGCCGTACAGCGTCTCTACAGCGGCAAGTCGCTGCTGAAGTACGACACCGCGTCCAAGGGCTACCGCTTCGGCGACATCCTCAACCTGGTGCACGCGGCCCCCGCCCCGGACAAGCCATGGCAGGGCGAGCTGTTCCAGTACGCCCTCGACCGCCGGCACAACCCGGACACCGCCGTGCCCCCCGCGTCCGCCCGGACGCTGGTCGCACACCGCGAGCTGATGGCGCTGCCCGTCGAGGAGCGGCGTGCGGTGGTCACGTCGGACGGCGGCGCCGAGCGGCTCGCGGCGGCCGGGATGACGTGGGAGGCGCTGGCGGGCTGGCTGCAGGGCCCGATGGACAGGGCGGCCTGGGAGGCCGTCATCCCCTCCATGGGCTCGATGGCGCTGATCCGCAATCTGCGGAACTTCGACGAGGCGGGAGTGTCCGACGAGGTGGCGGCCCAGGTCGCCGCGCGGATCAGCGACCCGGCCGAGGTCGCGCGCTCGCGGCAGTTCCCCTTCCGGTACCTCGCCGCGTACCAGCACGCGCCCTCGCTGCGGTGGGCGTACCCGCTGGAGCAGGCGCTCGGTCACTCGCTGACCAATGTGCCCGCGCTGCCCGGCCGGACGCTGATCCTCGTCGACCGCTCCGGCTCGATGCGGGGTCCGCTGTCCGACCGCTCCAAGCTCAACCGGGCCGACGCGGCGGCGATCTTCGGCACGGCGCTGGCACTGCGGGCGAAGAAGGCGGACCTGGTGGAGTTCGGCTCCACGAGCGCCCCGGTGAAGTTCCGCGGGGGCGAGTCGGTGCTGAAGATCCTGGGCCGCTTCGGCAGCCTGGGCGGCACCGACACCACCGAGGCGGTCCGCCGCCACTACAGGAAGCACGACCGGATGCTGATCGTCACCGACGAGCAGTACGCCTACAGCCACCACGGCGACCCGACCGAGCAGGTCCCCGCCGACGTGCCGGTCTACACCTGGAACCTCGCCGGCTACCGGGCGGGCCACGGCCCGTCGGGGAAGGGCAACCGGCACACGTTCGCGGGGCTCTCGGACGCCGCGTTCCGGATGGTTCCCCTGCTGGAGAGCGCTCGGGGAGCCGACTGGCCCTGGGCGGCCTGAGGCACGGGCCTGAAACACAGGGCCCTGTGCCCTGAGCGTGGCCCGCACTCACGGGGGTGCGGGCCACACCCTTGCCCGGACCCGAAATTGACATCTAACATTTCAGTTCGTGGAGGCGATACGACCCGTAGGCCGGACCCTGCTCAGGGACCGGGCGTACGAAGCGATCCGGGACGCCATCGTGGCCGGGGAGATCGAGCCCGGCGCGGTGGTGCGGGACGCCGATCTCGCGGAGCGGCTCGGGCTGTCCCGGGGGCCGGTGCGGGAAGCGTTCTCGCGGCTCGTGGACGAGGGGCTGCTGGAGAGCAAGCCCCAGAGCTACACCCGGGTGACACCGGTCGTGGCCGCCGAGGTACGGGACGCCGCCGCCGTGGTCGGGGCCATGCACGAGCTGGCGACGCGGGTCGCCGTACCCCGGCTGATGGCCGCGGACGTGGAGATCATGCGCACGGCCAACGAGCGCTTCGCCGCCGCCGTCGCGGCCGGTGAGGTGGACCTCGCCCTGCGGGCCGACGACGAACTGCACGACGTACTGGTGCGGGTGAGCGGCAACCGTGCGGCCGCCGCCACCGTGGCCCGCTACACCCCGCTCATCCGCCGCCTGGAGCGCCGGCGCTTCGGCGAGGGCGGGACCTGCCGTTCGGCCGGGCTCCACGAGCGGTTGATCGAGGCGTGTGCCGCCGGTGACGTGGGCCGGGCGGTCCGTGTCACGGCGGAGATCTGGCGCACCCTCGCCGACCTGGCCGACTCCGACTGACGCCGACCCATCGACGCCGACACCGACCGACGCCGTTTCCCTTGGAGGCGCTCCATGTCCTCTTCCCCGTCCCTTTCCTCCTACGACCGCTACCCCCTCCTCTTCGGCCCGTCCCCCGTGCACCCCCTGGAGCGCCTGACCGCCCACCTCGGCGGTGCCTCCCTCTGGGCCAAGCGGGAGGACTGCAACTCCGGGATCGCCTACGGCGGCAACAAGACCCGCAAGCTGGAGTACCTGGTCGCCGACGCGCTCGCCCAGGGCTGTGACACGCTCGTGTCGATCGGTGGCGTGCAGTCGAACCACACCCGTCAGGTCGCCGCCGTGGCAGCCCGTGCCGGGCTCAAGTGCGTGCTTGTCCAGGAGAGTTGGGTGGACTGGCCCGACTCCGTGTACGACAAGGTCGGCAACATCCTCGTCAGCCGCCTCGCCGGAGCCGACGTCCGCCTCGTGCGGGCCGGCTTCGGGATCGGCTTCAAGGAGAGCTGGGAGCAGGCGCTCAGGGAGGTGGAGGAGGCGGGCGGCAAGCCGTACGCCATCCCGGCCGGGGCTTCCGACCATCCGCTCGGCGGGCTGGGCTTCGCCGGCTGGGCCTACGAAGTGGCGGCGCAGGAGCAGGAGTTGGGCGTCTTCTTCGACACGGTGATCGTGTGCTCGGTGACCGGCTCCACCCAGGCCGGCATGGTCGCCGGTTTCGCCGCCCTGGAGGAGGCGGGCGGCCGTCCGCGCCGCGTCCTCGGCGTCGACGCCTCGGCCAAGCCCGACACCACCCGCGAGCAGATCGCCCGTATCGCCCACAACACCGGTCAACTCATCGGTGTCGAGCGCGAGTTGACCGAGGGCGACGTCGAGCTCGACGACCGGTACCACGCGGGCACGTACGGCATCCCGGACGAGACGACGCTGCAGGCCATGCGGCTCGCGGCAGGGACGGAGGGCATGGTCACCGATCCGGTGTACGAGGGCAAGTCGATGGCCGGGATGATCGACCTGGTTGAGCGCGGGGAGATCACGCGGGACTCCACAGTGCTGTACGCCCACCTGGGCGGCCAGCCGGCGCTGAACGCCTACAGCACGCTGTTCTGAGCGGGGGGTCCGGCAACGCCCCTGAAAGGGGCGCGGGGCTGTATCGATGTGCGGCGCCGCCGCGTGGGCGCGACCAGCCACAACGGCGCCGCGGACGACCGACGACCCATGCGCGGCCCTGCGGGCGGAGCGCTACAGTGCACAGCGTGTGGGCGGACGATCAGCAGCGGGAGCCGAGTGTCGAGCGGCCTGACGGCACCCGCCGCCGGGCCACGATCCACGATGTCGCCAAGCTGGCCGGAGTGTCACGGCAGACCGTCTCCCGCGCGGTCAACGACAAGGGTGAGATCGACCCGGCCACGAAGGAACGGGTGCTGGAGGCGGCCCGGCTGCTGGACTACCGGCCCAGCCGGTTCGCGCGCGGCATGGTGCGGAAGGGCGCCGTGACGGCTGGGCTGGTGATCCCGGATCTGATGAACCCCTTCTTCCCCGAGGTGGCCGCCGGCGTCCTGGAGGCGGCCGAGCAGCGGGGCTGGCAGGTGGTGATGTGGGACTCGCGCATCGACGACGCCCGGGAACGGGACGCGCTCGACGTCCTGTCGCATCAGGCCGACGCGATCGTGGGCTACTTCAAGAGCCCGGACGACGTGCTGGCCCGGCACCTCGGCGGCGTACCGCTGGTGCTGCTGGAGCGCGGGCCGCAGCAGACCCGTTTCGCGGCCGTGGGGATCGACGCCGCCGCCGGTCTCGAACAGGGTATGGCCCACCTGGTGGGCGCGGGGCACCGCAGGATCGGCATGCTGGACGGTGTGCACGGCCCCGGTCCGCGCCGGGGGGCCTTCCTGGAGCAGGTCCGGCGGCACGGCCTGCCCGTCGACGACAGCTGGATCACGCTGTGTGCCGAGCACAGCGTGGCCGGGGGAGAGGCCGGCATGGAGCGACTGCTGGACGCCCGGCCCGACATCACCGCCGTCTTCGGCTTCAACGACCTGATCGCGGTCGGCGCCATGCGCGCCGCCCGGCGTCGGGGCCGGCGGGTGCCGGAGGATCTGGCCGTGCTCGGCTTCGACGGGCTGTCGCTGGGCGAGCTGGTGGAGCCCGCCCTGACCACCCTGCACATCGACAAACGGCGGCTGGGACGGCTGGCCGTCGAGCAGGTGGCCCGGCTGCGGTCGGGCGAGGAGCCGCTGCGGGGTGCCGAGGCGTGGGTGGTTCCCGAGCTGGTGGTGCGGGCCTCCGCCTGAGATGCGGTGGGCCGGGAACGCCCGGCGCATACACGCCCGGCGCATACACCGATATGCGTCGACACCTGGCCGCGAACCTCCCAACACCTCAGCCGTGCAGGTCCCTTGACACTGCTTTTCGGGCGCCTCGATACTCGACGGCAACGTTCACGTGAACGTTCACGGACCAGATCTCCCACCCCGCGATCCCCCTCAGCAATCCCCCCACGCAATCTCCCCACAGCGCGATGCCGAGCCGCTGGGACGAAGTGGCCGACATCGTTGTCACACGCACGTCCGGAAAGCGAGTGCGCCACTCATGGAACACCGAACCCTGTCCCGCAGACGATTTCTGGGGGCCTCGCTGGGCGGCGCGGGCGCCACCCTGCTGGGCCTGTCGGGATGCGGAGCCCCCAGCGGATCGGCGTCCGCGGGCACCAGCCACCTCAGCCTCTGGTACTGGAAGGGCGCACTGAGCGACGAACTCCTCGCCACCGCCAGGCGCGGCGTCCCGGGAGTGCCGGGGCTGAGGGTGCAGGGCTCGCAGATCCCCGACGGCGACATCGACTCCAAGGTGCGCACCAGCCTCGCCGCCCGTGCCTACGTACCGGACATCACCGTCGCGAACTCCGACAACCTCGCCACGTTCTTCCCCGACGAGGACGAGTTCCTGGATCTCAGGACGCTCGGTGCGGAATCGGTCCGCGACCGGTACCTCGACTGGAAGTGGAAGAGCTGCTTCACCCCGTCGGGCCGGATGATCGGCTTCCCCCTCGACGCCGGCCCCACCGCGCTCTACTACCGCAGGGACCTCTTCCAGAAGGCCGGACTGGCCTACGAACCGGCGGACGTCGCCGAGGCCATCCCGAGCTGGGAGAAGTTCATCGCCGCAGGCGGGACGCTGCGCGCGAAGGGGCCCGGCAAGCCGTACCTGGTGAGCAACATCGGCAACGTCTTCCAACAGGTCCTGCTCCAGAGCCCCAAGCAGTTCGTGGACGCCGAGAACCGCTTCATCGGCGACCAGGAGCACGTCAAGCGCGGCTGGGACCTCTCCGTGGAGATCCTCCGCCAGCGGCTCAGCGGCAGGATCACGGACGGGACGCCCGACTTCAACGCGGCCATGAGCGGCGGCCGGGTCGCCACGATGACCACGGCGGTGTGGGCGACCAACGGCCTGAAGGACTCCGCGCCGAAGACCTCCGGGACCTGGCGGCTGACCACCATGCCGGACGGCCCGGCCAACTACGGCGGCTCGTACATGACCCTGACCCGCTACTGCCGCGACCCCGAGGCGGCCTTCGCCTTCCTGACGTGGCTGCTCAGCCCGGCGAACCAGCTCAAGAGCTACCAGGAGATGGCCCTGTTCCCCACCACTCCCGCCGCCTACGCCGACCCCGCGATGCACAGGCCCGACCCCTTCTTCGGCGGCCAGCAGCCCATCGACGTCTTCGGCCCCGCCGCCCAGAAGGCCCCGGTCAACTACTTCAGCCCGTACGAGGAGACCGCCAACACCCCGTTCTTCCAGGAGCTGACCAACGTGGAAATGCTCGGCAAGAACCCCGACCGGGCCTGGCGGGACGCGGTGAACACCGCCGAGACCACGCTGTCCCGGCTGGGGGTGGGCTGACATGGCCACGGTTCTCGACCCGGCGGGCGCGCCGCCGGCCGACGAGCGGCGCCCTGCCCGCCGTACCCGCACGACCGCCCCGGGCGGACGCAGACGCCATGTTCCGCCCCTGCTCGCCATCTCCCCGGTCTATGTGCTGTTCGCCGTCTTCGGCACCTTCCCGGTGCTCTTCTCCCTCTACCTGTCCTTCCAGGACTGGGACGGCATCGGCGACATGCGCTACGTCGGGCTCCAGCAGTACGGCTGGCTGCTGGAGGACCCGGTGTTCTGGCACTCGGTGCTCAACACCTTCGAGATCTGGTTCCTGTCCACGGTGCCGATGCTGTTCCTCGCCCTGGTGCTGGCCTTCCTGCTGCACTCGCAGGTCCGCTTCACCGGCGCGATGCGGGTGGCGTACTTCATCCCCAACGTCACCTCGATGGTCGCGATGACCGTCGTCTTCGGCTCGGTGTTCGCCCAGGCGGGCCTCGCCAACTCGGCGCTGCGGGCGTTCGGCTTGGACGGGATCGGCTGGCTGTCCTCGGAGTGGGGCATCAAGTCGTCCGTCTCCCTCATGATCATCTGGCGGTGGGTCGGCTACAACGCCCTGATCTTCCTGGCGGGCCTCCAGGCCATCCCCACCGAGCACTTCGAGGCCGCCCGCGTCGACGGCGCGAACAGCCGGCAGACCCTCTTCCGGGTCGTGCTGCCGACAACTGCGGCCGGTGGTCCTGTTCGCGGCCGTCACCTCCACCATCAACGGCCTGCAGATCTTCACCGAGTCCCAGGTGCTCTTCCAGTCGACCGACGTCGGAACCACGGGCGGACCGGGCCAGGAGGGCATGACCATCGTGCTCTACCTCTGGCAGAAGGCCTTCAAGGAGCACCAGTTCGGCTACGGCGCCGCGATGGGCTGGCTCCTCTTCGCGATCATCGCCGTCTTCACGATCATCAACTGGCGGCTGGTCTCCGGATCCGACCGCGACGACCGCCGGCCCGGCATCGCCGGGCTGCTGCGACGCAAGGGGGCTCGCGATGGCCGCTGATCCGGACGGGACGACCGGCACCAAGGCGGCAAGGGAGAGGGTGACCGGCAGCAGGGTGACTGGCAATAAGGCGACCGGTAACAGGACGACCGGCAGCGCGGGACTGGCCATCGGCTCCGGCAGCGGACTCACCCGGTTCGCCGTCCGGGCGGTGCTGCTGCTCGGGGTGCTGATCTCGCTGTTCCCCTTCTACTGGCTGGTGGTGATGGCCTCCGGCACCACCCAGGACATCTACAGCTACCCGCCCAAGCTGGTGCCGGGCCCGCATCTCCTGGACAACATGGGGCGGGTGCTCGACACCATCGACTTCTTCGGCTCCCTCTGGAACACGATCGCCGTGGCCGTGGTCGGGACCGCGCTGGTGCTGTTCTTCGACTCGCTGGCCGCGTTCGCCTTCGCCAAGTACGAGTTCCCGGGCAAGAGGTTCCTCTTCGGCACGCTCCTGGTCACGTACATGATCCCCGCGCAGCTGTCGCTGGTGCCGCAGTTCGTCACCATGGCCGAGTTCGGCTGGGCCGGCTCACTGAAGGCGCTGATCATCCCCGGTGCGGCCAACGCCTTCGGCATCTTCTGGATGCGTCAGTACGCCCAGAACTCACTGCCGGACGAGCTGTTGGACGCGGGCAGCATCGACGGTGCCGGATTCTTCCGGCTGTACTGGCAGGTGGCCCTGCCGCTGTTCCGGCCGGCCCTCGCGTTCCTCGGGATCTTCACGTTCATCGGCCTCTGGAACGACTACATCTGGCCGTTGGTCGTCATGATCAACCCGGACAAGGTCACCCTCCAGGTCGCCCTGGCGAACCTCAACGTGCTGTACAACGCCGACTACGCGCTCGTGATGGCCGGTGCGTTGATGAGCGTGATCCCGTTGATCATCGTGTTCCTGCTCGGGGCGCGGCACTTCCTGCGGGATCTGGCGGCGGGGGCCACGAAGATGTGACGGGAGGCGAGCCTCACCCCGGCCTCCGGTCGCGCCGGGCGCCCCCTTCGGCCGGGGGCGCCCTGGACGTCGTACGACTGCCTGCAGTTCCTGTACCTGTGCCTACAGTGCCTGGGCCGCCGGCTTCACCATCCCCCTCACCGTGCGGGACTTCACGAAGTCGCCGATGGCCGTCATCTCCCACTCACCGGAGAACTGCTTGATCAACTTGGCCATCATCACGCCTGTCTGCGCCTCGGCGTTGGTGAGGTCGAAGCGGACCAGCTCCTCGCCGGAGGCGGCGTCGATCAGCCGGCAGTAGGCCTTGGCGACCTCGGTGAACTTCTGGCCGGAGAACGAGTTGACCGTGAAGACGAGCCCGGTGACCTCCTGGGGCAGCCGTCCGAGGTCGACGGTGATGACCTCGTCGTCCCCGCCGCCCTCACCCGTGAGGTTGTCGCCGGAGTGGCGGATGGCGCCCTGCACGATCTGGAGCTTGCCGAAGTAGCAGCTGTCGATGTGGTTGCGCTGCGGGCCGTAGGCGATGACCGAGGCGTCCAGGTCGATGTCCTTGCCGCGGTACGCCGGCTCCCAGCCGAGGCCCATCTTGACCTGGGAGAGCAGGGGGCGGCCGCCCTTGACGAGGGAGACGGTCTGGTTCTTCTGGAGGCTGACGCGGCCCTTGTCGAGGTTGATCTTCCCGGCGCCGGGCGCGGGCGGGGCGGGCGGGGTCGGGGGCGCGGCGGGGGCCTGGGGGGCCGGGGGAGTGGACATCGGCGGGGCCGGCGGGGCGGCCGGGGGCTGCATGGTGGGCTGGGGCGGGGCCACGGGGGCGGCGGGGGCGGGGGCAGGTTCCTCGACCGTGACGCCGAAGTCGGTGGCGATGCCGGCCAGGCCGTTGGCGTAGCCCTGACCGACCGCGCGGGCCTTCCAGGCGCCGTTGCGCAGATAGACCTCGACGATCACCAGGGCCGTCTCGGTGCCGAGCTGCGGGGGTGTGAAGGTGGCCAGGACGCTGTTGTCGTCCGCGTTGCGGATGGTGGCCGTGGGTTCGATGCCCTGGAAGGTCTGGCCGGCGGCGTCCGGGCTGGCGGTGACGACGATCTTCTCGATGCCGGGGGGAACGGCTGCCGTGTCGACAGTGATCGCGTCGGGGCTGGTGCCGCCGCCCGAGCGGTACGTCACGCCGGGGCCGGTCGGCTGGTTGTAGAAGATGAAGTCGTCGTCGGAGCGCACCTTGCCGTCGGCGGTGAGCAGCAGGCCCGATACGTCGAGCCGCACCGGGGCGGCGACGTCCACCGTCACGCGGGCGGCGGAGAGAGGGATGTTCGAGCCGGGGGTCATAGCTGTCATGGTGGGTGAACGAGCGGGGGTGATTTACCGTTCCCTTACCCGGGGCCATTCGGCGGGGCCACGGTTTCCGCCCCCGACGCCCCTACCCGTCCCGTCCTTCTGGGGCTCCGCCCCGGACCCCGCTCCTCGAACGCCGGAGGGGCTGGTTTTTTTCAGCCCGTCCGGCGTTTGAGGACGAGGCCCCTTCAGGGCCGAAAGCGGGGGTCTGGGGGTGCAGCCCCCAGGGATGGGATGGGTAGGCGAAGAAGTCCTACGGGACCACCACGATCTTCCTGCCGACCCCCGATGCGAACTGCTCCAGCGCCTGCGGGTACCGCTCCAGCGGGATTCGGTCGCTGATGAAGATCTCCGGGTCGAGGACGCCGTTCGCGAACAGCTCCGCCGCGCGCTCGAAGCTGTGCAGGACGGCCATCGAACCCGTGATGGTGATCTCCTGGTTGTAGATGCGGTACGGGTCGACCGTGACGCGGGTCGAGTAGTCCGCCACGCCGAACTGGAGGAAGGTGCCCGCCTTGGCCACCCGGTCCAGGCCGTCCTGGATCGCCGCCGCGTTCCCTGTCGCGTCCACCACCAGGTCCCAGCCTTGCGGGCGGTCCAGCTCGTCCGGGTTCGCCGCCGACGCCGAGACGCCGAGCCTGCGTGCCGTCTCCAGGCGGGTGGGGTTCACGTCCACCACGTCCACGCTCGCCGCGCCGGTCCGCTTGGCCAGTTCCAGCATCATCAGGCCCATCGTGCCGGAGCCGTAGATCAGGACGTGGGCGCCGAGGCGGGAGCGGAGGACGTCGTAGCCGCGTACCGCGCAGGACAACGGCTCGACCAGGGCCGCGTCCTGGGTGCGGACGTGCTCGGGCAGCCGTACGCAGTTCGCCACCGGGGCCACCGCGTACTGCGCGGCGCCGCCCGCGGTCGTCACGCCGATCGCCGCCCAGCGTTCGCAGAGGTTGTTGTGGCCCGTCCGGCAGTAGCGGCATTCGTAGCAGTACAGCGATGGGTCCACCGCGACCCGGTCCCCCACCGACAGCTCCGTGACCTGGGTGCCGACCTCGACCACCGCGCCCGCGAACTCGTGCCCGGGGACGATCGGCAGCTTCGGGGCGAACTCGCCCTGGAGGATGTGGAGATCGGTTCCGCACAGGCCGCAGGCCGCGACCTCGACCACGACCTCGCGCGGGCCGGGCGTCGGGTCGGGGACCTCGGCGACGACGGCCTTGCCCACGGACTCGATGACGGCGGCCTTCATTTCACGGCTCCCAACGACAGGCCCTGGACCAGCTTGTCCTGGGCGGCGAACCCCGCGGCGAGCACCGGCAGGGAGATGACGAGCGACGCGGCGCACACCTTCGCCAGGAACAGGCCCTGGCTGGTGATGAAGCCGGTCAGGAAGACGGGGGCGGTCTCCGCCACCACGCCGGTCAGCACGCGGGCGAAGAGAAGTTCGTTCCAGCTGAAGATGAAGCAGATCAGGGCTGTCGCGGCGATGCCGGGCAACGCGATGGGGGCTACCACGCGCGTGAGGATCGTCGGGAGCTTCGCCCCGTCCACCCTTGCCGCCTCGATGATCGCCACCGGGATCTCGGCCAGGAAGGAGTGCATCATCCACACCGCGATCGGCAGGTTCATGGAGGTGTAGAGGATGACCAGCAGCCAGATGTTGTCGAGCATGTCCGTGTTCTTCGCGAACAGGTACAGCGGCAGCAGGCCCGCCACGGCCGGCAGCATCTTCGTGGACAGGAAGAAGAACAGGACGTCCGTCCACTTCTTCACGGGGCGGATCGACAGGGCGTAGGCCGCCGGGAGGGCGAGGACCAGGACGAAGAGCGTCGACGCCACTGACGCCACCGTCGAGTTGATCAGTGCCGGCCAGGGGCTCGCCCCGCCGCCCGCGCCGAAGAACTCGCGGTAGCCGTCCAGCGTCAGCGACGCGGCGAAGGACGGCGGGTTGGTCGCCGCGTCCTCCTCGGAGTGGAAGGACGTCAAAGCCATCCACGCGATCGGCAGGAAGAAGACGATTCCGAGCAGCCAGGCCACCAGGCCGAGGCCAACTCCCTTGCGGCGGCTGCGAAGTCGTACGGCCACTGCACTCATGCGCGCGACACCTCCTCGCGGAACAGGGACGACACCACGCGCAGCGCGAAGGTCGCGATGATGATCGAGCCGATGACCACCAGGACGCCCGCGGCCGAGGCGAGGCCGTTCTCGTGGGCCTGGTAGAAGCTCTGGTAGACGGTGTAGGGGAGGTTGGCGGTGCCCAGACCGCCGGACGTGATCGTGAAGACCGCGTCGAAGTTCTGGACTATGTAGATCGAGCCCAGCAGGGCGCCGAGTTCGAGGTAGCGGCGCAGGTGCGGGAGCGTCAGGTGGCGGAA
The DNA here is from genome assembly GCF_041261225.1 of Streptomyces sp. V4I8. GTDB lineage: Bacteria > Actinomycetota > Actinomycetes > Streptomycetales > Streptomycetaceae > Streptomyces. The sequence continues at coordinate 2,668,186 of NZ_JBGCCN010000001.1, read as the reverse complement.
GATCTGCCAGTCGCTCGCGCCGTCGACCCTCGCCGCCTCGATCTGCTCGTGGTCGCGGCTCTGGAGGCCGGCCAGCAGGATCAGCATCATGAAGGGCGTCCACTGCCAGACCAGGGAGGCCTCGACCGCGAGCAGTGGGGTGTTGGAGATCCAGTCGGGCTGTGGGCCGCCCACATAGTGCAACAACCCATTGAACAGGCCGTATTCGGGGTTGTAGAGCACATGTTTCCAGAGCAGGGCCGCGGCTACGGGCACCACCAGGAACGGGGCGATCAGCAGGGTGCGGACCACTCCGCGGCCCTTGAACCTCCGGTCCAGGAGCAGCGCCAGGACCAGGCCGAGGACCAGGCTGGCCAGGACCACCGCGACCGTCAGGAGCACGGTCGTCCACACCGAGTGGCGCAGGTCCGCGTCGGTGAGGACTTCCTGGTAGTTGTCGATGCCGGTGAAGCGGCGGGCGTCCGGGTAGAGGGAGTTCCAGTCGAAGAACGAGATCACCAGCGTGGCCACGAACGGCAGCTGGGTCACCACGATCATGAAGATGAGGGCGGGCAGCAGGGGTGCCCGGGTCGCCCAGGCGCGCAGCCGGGCGGAGGGTTGGCGTGTCGTGCGCATGGGTGTCGTGGCCACGGGGGCCGTGGTCGTCGCTGTCATCGCCCCTCGTACTCCTCGGAGATCTTCTCGGCCAGCTGCTGGGACTTCCTCAGGGCCGAGTCGACGGACTGGCGTCCGGCGATGGCCGCGCTGATCTCCTGGGAGACCTTGGTGCCGAGGTCGGTGAACTCGGGGATGCCGACGAACTGGATGCCGGGCGCGGGGCGCGGCTGGACGCCGGGGTCGTTCGGGCGGGCGCCCTCGATGGCCTCCTTGGTCATCTCCTGGAAGGCGGCCGCCTCCTCGCGGTACGCCGGGTTGGCGTAGGTGGAGGCACGCTTGCCGGCCGGGACGTTGGACCAGCCGATCTCGTCGCCGACCAGCTGCTCGTACTGCTTGCTCGACGCCCAGGACACGAACTTCCAGGCCTTGTCGGGGTTGCGGGACGCCTGCTGGATGCCCCACGCCCAGGTGTAGAGCCAGCCGGAGGACTCCGTCTTCTCGACCGGGGCCGGTGCGTAGCCGACCTTGCCTTTGACGGGGGAGTTCGCCGACTCCAGGGATCCGGCGGCGGAGGTGGCGTCGTACCACATGGCGACCTTGCCCTGGGTCATGTTGTTCAGGCACTCGGCGAAGCCGGACTGGGCCGCGCCCGACTCACCGTGCTCACGCACCAGGTCGACATAGAACTTCGTCGCCTTCTCCCACTCGGGGGAGTCGAGACGAGCCTTCCAGTTCTTGTCGAACCAGGTGCCGCCGTAGGTGTTCACGACGGTGGTGAGCGGGGCCATCACCTCGCCCCAGCCGGGCAGGCCGCGCAGACAGATGCCCTTCATGCCCGGCTCGGCGCCGTCCGTCTTCGCCGCGAGGTCCGCCACCTGCTGCCAGGTGGGATGCGCGGGCATCGTCAGACCCTCCTTCTCGAAGACGTCCTTGCGGTACATCAGGAAGGACGACTCACCGTAGAAGGGCTGGCCGTAGAGCTTGCCGTCGTCGCCGGTGAGGGACTGGCGCATCGGCTTGAGGACGTCCTGCTCGTCGTACGCCGGGTCCTTGGCGACGTACGAGTTCATCTCGTGCAGCCAGCCGTTGCGGGCGTAGATCGGTATCTCGTAGTTGGAGAGGGTGGCGACGTCGTACTGGCCCGCCTGGTTGGCGAAGTCCTGGCTGATCTTGTCGCGGACGTCGTTCTCGGGCAGGACGGTGAAATTAACCTTGATGCCGGTCTCTTCGGTGAAGCGGGGGGCGAGTTTCTGCAACTCGGTCATCTGAGGGTTGTTGACCATCAGGACGTTGATCGAGTTGCCGCCCGACCCCGCCCCGCCGGCTCCGACCCAGCAGCCGGAGAGCAGCGGGGCGAGCAGCGTCCCTGCGGCGGCCAAGGCGAGCGTGGCTCGCGGTGGCCGTCGTCGGCTCTGGGTTCGCATGGATCGCTCCTGGACGTAGGGGAGATGGGACGTAGGGAAATGGGGCCAATGGGTAGATAAGGGGCATGCGGGGGCGTGTGGATGCCCCCAGGGGGAGTGGGTTTGCTTTTCGGACGTTGTCAGACGCGGATGACCTGTGGTCCCAGCAGCGAGTACCGATGCGCCTCGGCGGCCGGAAGCAGGGTGCTCGTCACGATCGTCTCCAGCGTGCTGATGTCGGCGAACCGGCAGAAGCTGACCGCTCCGAACTTGGTGTGCACGCCGGCGAACACCGTGCGGCGCGCGGCCCGGATCGCCTGTGTCTTGACCTCGCTGACGGCCGGGTCGGGGGTGGTCAGGCCGTACTCGCGGGAGATGCCGTTGGCGCCGATGAACGCCAGGTCGATGACGAAGCCGGCCAGCATCTTCGTCGTCCAGTGGTCGACGGTGGCGAGGGTGCCGCGCCGCACCCGGCCGCCGAGCAGGAGTACGGAGACGTGCTCCGCCTCGGCGAGGGCGCCCGCGACCGGAAGGGACGCGGTGACCACGGTCAGCGGCCGGTCGGTGGGCAGGGACTCGGCGATGAGCTGCGGGGTGAAGCCCTCGTCGACGAAGACCGTCTCGGCGTCCCCGAGCAGCTCGGCCGCGGCGGCCGCGATCCGGCGCTTCTCGGGGACATGGCTGGTGGCGCGGAAGGCGAGCGTCGTCTCGAAGCCGGCGCTCTCCACGGGGTAGGCGCCGCCATGGGTACGGCGGAGCAGGCCGTGGTCCTCCAGGACGCGCAGATCCCGCCGTACGGTCTCCTTGGCCACGCCCAGCTCGGTGGCGAGCGCGGTGACGTCGACGGAACCGCTCGCGCGGGCGGCGCGGACGATCTCGCGCTGGCGTTCCTCCGCGGTTCTGTTCATGGTCGTCACCTACCTCGCTGTACTGCCCGTTCGGGCCCTCCTGGGGCCATGGGGGAAGTTCTACAGCGGGTACGGGGCGGTTACCAGGTCTGTTACGGGGGTGATACTGCCCGCAGTGTGCCCGTTCGGTCTTGTGTGTGCCCGGGGCGGACTCGGGACTCGGGTGGTGCGGTGGTGTGGTGCCTGCGGGTGTGTTGTGGCTGGTCGCGCCCACGCGGCGGAGTCGCAAAGGTCACAGCCCCGCGCCCCTTGGGGGCGCTTACGTGCCGTATGTCGGCCTGCGGTCGTGGGGCTTGGGAGCTGCCCGAATAGCGCGGCGGGCGGGCCCGTTCGGTGCCCGCCCGCCTCTGCGACGACTCTTTTCGGTCAGTACGGCCAGATCGGCGGGTCGCTCACGAAATGGCCGCCCAGGTAGGCGTGCGCGACGTTCTCCGGGTCGAGCTCGCCCTGCTCGGCGATGAGCTTCTCGGCGTACGGCTCGGAGTCGTCCTGCGGTTCGTAGCCGAGGGAGCGGGCGGTGGTCAGGTCCCACCACAGGCGGGTGTTCGCGGACGAGCCGTGGACGACGGTGTGCTCGACGTTCTCGGCGGTGAGGGCCGCGTGGAAGAGGCGGGCGCCGTCGGCGGGGCTCATCCACACCGAGAGCATGCGCACGCTGGTCGGCTCGGGGAAGCAGGAGCCGATGCGCACGGACACCGTCTCCAGGCCGTGCTTGTCCCAGTAGAGCTGCGCGAGGTCCTCGCCGAAGCACTTGGACAGGCCGTAGAAGGTGTCCGGGCGGCGCGGGGTGTCGATGGGGATGAGGGGGGCGTCGCCCCGAGGGCGGGGCGTGAAGCCCACCGCGTGGTTGGAGGAGGCGAAGACGATACGCCTGACGCCCTCCTCGCGGGCGGCCTCGTACAGGTTGTAGGTGCCCTCGATGTTCGCCAGGAGGATCTTCTCGAACGGGGCTTCCAGTGAGATGCCCGCGAGATGGATGATCGCGTCGACGCCCCGCACGGCCTCGCGCAGCGCCTCGCGGTCACCGAGGTCGGCGACGATCGCGTCCGGCTCGCCCTCGATCGGGCGCAGATCGAGCAGCCGCAGCTCGTAGCCGTACGCCGGGAGCAGGTCCCGCATCAGGGTGCCGAGGCCGCCGGCGGCGCCGGTGAGCAGAACGGTGCGGGGTGCGGGCATCCTCGGGACTCCTTGAGTGATCGGCCGCGTGCGTGCACGGTATTCACATGCGTGGACAAGTTAAGGATCACGACCCTGGCGAGTCAAGGGTGGTGCAGCCGCCGTTCATAAACGTAAACTCTGATCAGTATCCTGCACCGGTCCTTCAAGTTCCGTACTCGCCCCAGGGAGAGCCCGTGACGCCAGCCCCCCTCGCCGCACGTCTCAGCATTCCCGGCGGGCCGCTGTTCTTCCCCGTCACCGCCTACGCCCCCGACGGCTCGGTCGACCTCGACACCTACCGCACCCATGTGCGGCAAGGCGTCGAGGCCGGGGCCGCCGCCGTGTTCGCGTGCTGCGGCACCGGAGAGTTCCACGCGCTGACCCCCGAGGAGTACGAGGCGTGCGTGCGGGCGGCCGTCGAGGCGGCGGAGGGCCGCGTACCGGTCGTCGCGGGCGCCGGATACGGCACCGCCCTCGCCGTGCGGTACGCGCAGCTCGCCGAGACGGCCGGCGCGGACGGGCTGCTCGCCATGCCGCCGTACCTCGTCGTCGCCGGGCAGGAGGGGCTGCTGCGGCACTACAAGGAGGTCGCCGCGGCGACCGCGCTCCCCGTCATCGTCTACCAGCGCGACAACGCCGTGTTCACCCCGGCCACCGTCATCGAACTCGCCCGCACGGACGGCGTCATCGGCCTCAAGGACGGCCTCGGCGACCTGGACCTCATGCAGCGGATCGTCAGCGCCGTACGCACCGAGGCCCCCGGCGACTTCCTCTACTTCAACGGCCTGCCGACCGCCGAACAGACCCAGCTCGCCTACCGCGCGATCGGCGTGTCGCTCTACTCGTCCGCCGTGTTCTGCTTCGCCCCGGAGATCGCCCTCGCCTTCTACCGGGCGCTGGAGGCGGGCGACGACACGACCGTCACGCGCCTCCTGGACGGCTTCTACCGCCCGTTCGTCGAGCTGCGCGCCCAGGGCCGCGGATACGCCGTCGCCCTCGTCAAGGCCGGCGTACGGATGCGCGGCCTGGACGTGGGGGAGGTCCGGCCGCCGCTGCACGAGCCGGGCGAGGATCATGTGAAGCAGCTCGCCGACGTGATCGAGCGCGGATACGCGCTGCTGGAGAAGGAGCCGGAGGACACCAAGTGAAGGCGTCGACATTCGTCTACCCCTGGGACGTCAACGGGGACCCGGAGGCACCCGGGAGGATCGCCGCCCTCGGCGTGCGACAGGTGACGCTCGCCGCCGCCTACCACTCCACCCGCGCCCTCACCCCCCGCCACCCGCGCCACCGCATCGTCACCGCCGAGCACGCCGCCGTGCTCTACCCGGCGGACGGCCGTTGGCAGGGCCACGCACTGCGTCCGTACCCGGCCGGTGACTGGGCACCCGGCGACGCCTTCGGCGAGGCGGCCGCCGCGCTCGCGGACGCCGCTCTGGAGGTGCACACCTGGGTGGTCCTCGCCCACAACTCCCGCCTGGGCGCCGAGCACCCGGACACCTCGGTCGTCAACGCCTACGGCGACCGCTACCCGTGGGCCCCGTGCATCGCACAGCCCGCCACGCGCGCGTACCTCGTCGAACTGGCCGCCGAGGCCGCCGTACGGCCCGGAGCACGCGGTACCGAGCTGGAGTCCCTCGGCTGGTACGGCCTGCAGCACCTGCACGCGCACGACAAGACCGGCGGGGTGCCGCTCGGCGACGCCGGGATGTACCTGATGGCGCTCTGCTTCTGCCCGACCTGCGAGGAGGGCTACGGCGCCCAGGGCCTGGACGCCGACGAGCTGGCGGCCGCCGTACGCGCCGCCCTCGAACCGCTGTGGCAGGGCACGGTCGCCGACGAGGGCTGGCCCGGAGTCGAGAAGCTGCTGGGCGAGTCGAACGCGGCGGCCACGCGCGCGTGGCGCGACGAAACGGCCCGTACGCTCCAGGAGACGGCGGTCCGGGCGGTACGCCAGGCCGCCCCCGACGGCTTCCAGGTGCTGTTGCACGCCGACCCGGTGACGTACCACGTCGGCGCCAACCCCGGTGTCGACCCCGAGCACATCCTCTCCGTCGCGGACGGCGTGGTCGTACCCTGCGCGGGCGGCCCCGGTCTGCTGACGCCGTTCGCCGAGCAGGGCCGTGAGGACGCGGTCATCGCCGCCAACTTCGGCGTGGTCTCCGGGATGGGCGGCAGCCCGGGCACGCTCGCGTCGGACACGGCACGCGCGCGTGAGCTGGGCGCCACGGAGATCCGGCTCTATCACGCGGGGTTGGCGTCGGACGGGGACCTGGTGGCGGTACGGGAGGCACTCGCCGCGCTCTGAAGCAGCGGCACGGCCGTCACCAGCCACACCAGGCCCAGGACGGGCAACACGAGCCGTACGTCGAGCAGTTCGACCAGCGCCGCCCCCACCGCCAGCCCGATGACGTTCGGCGTGAAGACGAGCGTGTTGGCCGTGGCGGCGGTCCGGCCGAGCAGAGCGTCCGGCGTCTCGCGCTGCACGGCGGTGAGCGCGGCGATCAGTACGCAGGGCAGTCCCACGCCGCTCGCCGCGCAGCAGACCAGGACCACGAGGTCGGACGGAATCGCCCGCAGGCCGGCCGCGACGGCCGTCAGCGCGATGCCGTACGCGGCGAGACGGCGTTCGCCGAGGCGGCGCAGCGCGGGGCCGGACAGCAGCCCGATCGCCACCGACCCGGCGCCCTGGACGGCGTACAGCACACCGGCGTACGCGGGGGCGTGCCCGAGGCCGTCGATGACGGCGTAGATCATCGCGCCGTTGAGACCGGCGCACAGCATGGTGGTGCCGCCGGCCAGGACGAGGGGGCGCAGCCGGGGGTGCGTCCAGAGGAAGCGGGCCCCCTCGGCGGTCTGTGCCCGCCACCCTCCCTTCGGCGGCTCGGGCCTGCTCTCGCGGACGCGCAGGCACGCGTACAGGCCGGTCGCGACCACGAACGTCACCGCGTCGAGCAGGGCGACACTCGCGCCGCCGTACGCCGCGTAGACGCCGGCGCCGGCCAGCGGGGCGAGGAGCTTCATGCCCTCGGAGGCCGTCATGCGCAGCCCGTTGAAGTCGCCGAGCAGGGGCGCGGGCACGGCGGAGGCGATGAGGGCGGACTCGGCGGCGTCGTGGACGACGCCTGCGGCGCCGTAGACGAACAGGACCGCGAAGAGGAGCCAGAGTCGGTCCGGGGAGTCGACGGTGAAGAGGGTGAGCAGGAGGGCGGCCAGGAGGAGGTTGGCGCCGATCAGCAGCGGTTTGCGGCGGGTGCGATCGGCGAGCGTGCCGAGGAGCGGACCGGCCAGGGTGGGCGCCCACATGGCGAGCATGCACAGCGCGGCCAGTCCGTCGGAGCCGGTGAGGTCCTTGACCCATACGCCGGACACCAGCCACAACGCCGAGGTCCCGAAGCCGGACACCACGACTCCGGCGAGGTAGAGGGCGGCGTCGCGGTCGCGCAGGACGCGGGGGAGGGGCCAGGGGGTGGTGGTCGTCGTCATGCCACGCCATCGTGGGTCTAAGGCGGGGGTGTGGGGATGGGGGAAGTGCCCTAGTCGTCGAGGTTCGGCAGCGCGCCTTCACCGGCCGATGAGTTCTGCGGCGCCCGCCGGTCATAGGGCGCGACAACCTCGCCCGCAACCGGATGGAACTGCCGACATGACTGACGCCGTCAAGGGCCCGGCCAGCTACTTCCCTTCCATCGAGAAGAAGTACGGCCGTCCCATCGCCGAGTGGACCGACCTCATCCGCTCCTCGCCCCTGACCAAGCACACGGAGCTCGTGAACTGGCTCAAGACCGAGCACGGGCTGGGCCACGGCCACGCCAACGCTCTCGTCGCACACACCCTCGCGGAGGCCCGCGGCAAGTGAGCCGCCCAAGTACGCCAAGTAGGCCGCGTACGCCAAGTAGGCCGCCCGAGCAAGCCGTCCACGAGGTCGCCCTGGGGGCGTGCGGGGGGGGGCGTGTCAGGTGAACAGTGCGCCAATTCCCTGTGTGCGAACGTAATTTGATCGTGACTCGGAGACCGGGCGCAAGGTAATGTTCAGGCAAAGAGGCGCTCGCGGTGACCAAGAGAGCCGCGACTCGACAATGCTTGAAGGAGGCAATGGTGTTCGATCTCCGGACCGAGGCTGAGATGAGGCTGTTCTCGGAAAAGACGGCCAAGGAACTCGCTCTGAAGAAGCAGCGGGAAGAGGGCGTCGAGTCCGAAGAGCCGACGATCGCGCAGACGTCGGCCGCCATTGCGGCGGAGCCGGTCGGCTGACATCTGACCGGGAGTGCGGTGACGGTCCGTCGGATTCCCCGGCGGGCCGTTTTGGCTTCCCGGGAGAGAGGGTGAATCGATGAGGACTCTGCACTTCGGTCTCCGTGTGGTAGACCTCGAACGATCGCTCGCGTTCTACACGGCCGTGGGTTACGAAACGATCGGGAGCGTCCCCGACACCCCGTTCGGAAGCCTGACGATGCTCAAGCTCCCCGGCGACGCGTTCGTCAGCATCGAACTCGTCCACGATCCCGCCGGGGAGCACAAAGTCGGCGTCGGTGAGCAAAGCGGCGAGCAAAGCGTCCTCAACCATTTCGTCATCCAGGTGGAGTCGATGGCGGCCACCCTCACCGAGCTGGCCGCGCACGGCATCGAGGCCGAGGCCCCCGTGTCGCCGGACGGCTCGGACGACTTCCTGACGTCCTGGCTCACCGATCCGGACGGCAACCGGATCGAGCTGGTGCAGTGGCCGGCGGGGCACCCCGACGGGATCACGGGCGCGGACTGGACGGACTGAGCGGCACGCCGACGGGCCCGGCGGGAATCCGTTGGAGGCCGTCGGTACTGCTCATGGGCGGACGCGGGGGCCAGGGGCGCCACCGATGAGTTTCGCCGCCCCCGTGGGTCCACCCTTCAGGAACAGACCTGTGAGGAGCCGGCCCATGAGCGACACGACCCTCGACCTCGGACCGCAGACGCGCGTCATCGCCCGTCTCGCGGACGGCGTCACCGACGATCAGCTCTCGGCGTCCACGCCCTGCCCGGACATGGCGGTGCGCAACCTGCTGGGGCACCTGCTCGGCCTGACCGTCGCCTTCCGTGACGCTGCCCGCAAGGACCTGGGCGTCACGACCGACACCAGCCCGGACGCCGCCGTACCGGACATCGGGCCGGGCTGGCGCGAGGAGCTGCCCAAGGTGCTCGACGAACTGGCCGAGGCGTGGCGTGACCCCGGCGCCCGGACCGGCATGACCCGCGCGGGCGGTGTGGACCTGCCGGGCCCAGTGGCGGCCGCCGTGACCGTGGACGAGCTGGTGATCCACGGCTGGGACCTGGCCCGCGCGACCGGCCAGGAGTACGCCCCCGACCCCGCCGCGCTGCAGGCGTCGCACGACTTCCTCCTCGCCGCCGTCGACGACGCCGGCCGAGGTGAGATCTTCGGTCCCGTGGTGGCGGTCCCCGCCGACGCGCCACTGCTCGACCGGGCGGTCGGGCTGAGCGGACGGGACCCGGGGTGGGCGCGGGAGCGCTGACCTGGGGTGTTTTCCGGTCCGGTCCCTTCCGGTCCGGTCTCTTCGGGTCCGGTCCCTTCGGGTCCGGTCCCTTCGGGTCCGGTCCCTTCGGGTCCGGTCCCTTCGGGTCCGGTCCCTTCGGGTCCGGTCCCTTCGGGTCCGGTCCCTTCGGGTCCGGTCCCTTCGGGTCCGGTCCCTTCGGGTCCGGTCCCTTCCGGTCCGGTCCGTTCCGGTCCCTTCCGGTCCAGTCCGTTCCGGATCGGATCGGGTCGGGTCGGGGTCGGGTCGGGTCGGGGCCGGGGTCGGGTCGGGCCGGGGTCGGGTCGGTGTCGCGGTTCTGGCATGTGCCGCGCCATGTCCGCCCCGGCGGACGGCCTTCAGTCGAGCTGGTGCTCGACCCGGTGCCGCAGGTACTCGTCGGGGTGGGTGCGCGCGATGTGTACCGCCTCGGCCACCAGGTCATGCAGGCCGGCGGGGTAGTGGCGCGGGTTCAGGGGGAGCCCGGGGAGGACGCAGCGGCGTACGTCGAGGTCTTCGTTGCGCACGAACTCGCGCAGCGTGGCCTCGTGCCACACGGCGCGGAGGTCGGCCACGGCGTCGGCCTCCGCCTTGCTCTCGGGCGTCGGCACCAGCGTCTGCCCGCCGCGGAATCTCAGCGCCGCCCGCGCCCAGTACCAGGCGCGGGCCGCTCCGGCGCGTTCGAAGTCGGTTCCCGTCCGCACATACTCGATCAACGCGCTCTGCACCCGCCGGCGGCCGAACACGGTCACGGCGGCCTCGACGAACAGCCGGTTGTGGCTCGGGTCGGGGTCGAGGACGGCCGTGCGCAGCAGCGGGTCGAAGAGCTGCTCGGGCAAGGTCTCCACGTCGCGCAGGGCCCGCCTGAACGCCAGCCGCGCCTGCCCCTGCCACTCCCGGTCGCGCGGCACCCGGTCGGGGAGGCCGACACCGACCAGTGGGGCCAGTTCGGCCAGTTGCAGACGGAACGCCGATGTCCGGTCCTGCCGTCGGCCGGGAAGCGGTGCGAACGTCATCGGCTCTGTCCTTCCTGGGGTGTTGTCGCAGCAGCGTAGGCCCGCAACCCCAACTTCCTTTGTCAGAAGCATTGACGAAACATGCGGCCCCTCCTACCTTCATCGCGTCGTACTTCGTACGTCATATATGAGACGCGATACGTGAGATCCCATACGCGAGAGCCAATCCCGCGAAGATCCGAGAGGCGCGCATGACCTCTGTGCCCACGCCGATCCCCTCGCGCACGCAGTACGTGCTGGAGGAGATCAAACGCCGCATCCTCACCGGGCAGTTGACGCCCGGTCAGGCCCTGGTCGAGACCGAGCTCGCCGCGCAGTTCGGGGTGTCGAAGACCCCGGTCCGCGAGGCGCTCAAGACGCTGGCCGGGACCGGGCTGGTCGTGATGAGCCAGTACAAGGGCGTCACGGTGCGCATGGTGGACGCGGACATGGCGCGCGAGGTCTACGACGTGCGGCTGCTCCTCGAACCCGAGGCGCTCAAGCGGGCCGTGAAGCGCGGCGCCTCCCTCGCCGCCGCCCGTGACGCGCTGACCCGCGCCGACGCGGCCGACGACACCGCCGAACGCTCCCTCGCCAACCGGGAGTTCCACCGCGCCCTCTATCTGCCGTGCGGCAACCCGCTGCTCGGCCGGATGCTCGACGAGGTCCGCGACCAGGCCGCCCTCGTCTCCGCCGTCGCCTGGGCCGCCTCGCCCTCCTGGGAACGGGAGGCCGGCGAGCACCGGGAGATCCTGCGGCTCGCGCTGGAGGGCGACGCGGACGGCGCCGCGCGCGCCCTCCACTCCCACATCGCCTCGTTCGTGCAACGGGCCTTCCCCGACGCGGAGGTCGAGGCCCACGGAGAGGACGGTCCGGCATGACCACGACGTTCGAGACCCAGCGGACGGCCCTGGCCGACGTGGTGGCGATCCCGGTGACCCCGTTCGCCGAGGACGGCAGTGTCGACCAGGACGCCCACCGGGCCCTGCTGCGTCGGCTGCTCGACGGGGGCATCACCACCCTCACCCCCAACGGCAACACCGGCGAGTTCTACGCCCTCACCCCCGAAGAGCGCCGTCTCGTCACCGAGCTGACGATCGACGAGGCCCGCGACCGCGACGCCGCCATCCTCGTCGGCGTCGGCCACGACGTGCCCACCGCCATCGCCTCCGCCCGGCACGCCCGCGAACTCGGCGCCCAGATGGTGATGGTCCACCAGCCCGTCCACCCGTACGTCTCCCAGAACGGCTGGGTCGACTACCACCGCGCCATCGCCGAGGCCGTGCCCGAGCTCGGCGTCGTCCCGTACATCCGCAACTCCCAGCTCGGCGGCGCGCGCCTGGCCGAACTCGCCGACGACTGCCCGAACGTCATCGGCGTGAAGTACGCCGTCCCGGACGCCGCCAGGTTCGCCGCCTTCGCGCGGGACGCGGGGCTCGACCGCTTCGTGTGGGTCGCCGGGCTCGCCGAGCCGTACGCCCCCTCGTACTTCTCCGCGGGCGCCACCGGCTTCACCTCGGGACTCGTGAACGTCGCCCCGGCCGTCTCGCTGAACATGATCGAAGCACTTCGATCCGGCGACTACCCGGCCGCCATGAAGGTCTGGGAGCAGATCCGCCGCTTCGAGGAACTGCGCGCCGCGAACGGCTCCGCCAACAACGTCACCGTCGTCAAGGAGGCCCTGGCCTCGCTGGGTCTGTGCCGCCGGGACGTGCGCCCGCCGAGTCGGCACCTGCCCGAGGACGAGCGCGCCGAGGTCGCCGCCATAGCGTCCGGGTGGTCGATATGACCGACAGAGAGCGAAAGCGCCCCGAGGAACTCCGAAGCCACCAGTGGTACGGCACCGAGGGCCAGCTGCGCACCTGGTCCCACAACGCCCGGATGCGCCAGCTGGGATACGAGGCGGAGGAGTACCGGGGCCGTCCGGTGATCGCCGTACTCAACACCTGGTCCGACATCAACCCCTGCCACGTCCATCTGCGCGAGCGCGCCGAGGCGGTCAAGCGGGGCGTGTGGCAGGCCGGGGGCTTCCCGCTCGAGTTCCCGGTCGCCACGCTTTCGGAGACGTACCAGAAGCCGACCCCGATGCTGTACCGCAACCTGCTCGCGATGGAGACGGAGGAGCTGCTGCGGTCGTATCCGATCGACGCGGCCGTGCTGCTCGGCGGCTGCGACAAGTCGACGCCGGCGCTGCTCATGGGCGCGGCCTCGGCCGACATACCGTCGATCTTCGTTCCCGCGGGACCGATGCTGCCGGGGCACTGGCGCGGTGAGACCCTCGGCTCCGGCACCGACATGTGGAAGTACTGGGACGAGCACCGCGCGGGCAATCTGACGGACTGCGAACTGCGGGAGCTGCAGGGCGGGTTGGCGCGTTCACCCGGTCACTGCATGACCATGGGGACCGCGTCCACGATGACCGCGGCGGCCGAAGCCCTCGGCATGACGCTGCCGGGCGCCTCCTCGATCCCGGCCGTCGACTCCGGGCACGAGCGGATGGCCGCCGCCTCCGGTCGCCGGGCCGTGGAACTCGCCTGGACCGGTCTCAAGCCGTCCGAGATCCTCACCAGCGAGGCCTTCGACGACGCCGTCACCACGGTGCTCGGGCTCGGCGGCTCCACCAACGCGGTCATCCATCTGATCGCCATGGCGGGCCGCGCGGGCACCAAGCTCACCCTCGACGACTTCGACCGCATCGCACGCACCGTGCCGGTGCTGGCCAACGTACGGCCGGGCGGACAGACGTACCTCATGGAGGACTTCCACTTCGCCGGCGGCCTGCCCGCCTTCCTCTCGCGGATCACCGACCTGCTCCACCTGGACCGGCCGACCGTCAACGGCACCCTCGGCGAGCAGATCAAGGACGCCGTCGTCCACAACGACGACGTCATCCGCACCCGCGACAACCCGGTCGCCGGCGAGGGCGGAGTCGCCGTGCTGCGCGGCAACCTCTGCCCGGACGGCGCCGTCATCAAGCACATCTCGGCCGAGCGTCACCTGCTCGACCACACCGGGCCCGCGGTCGTCTTCGACGACTACAAGACGATGCAGCGGACCATCAACGACCCGTCGCTCAACATCACCGCCGACAGTGTGCTGGTGCTGCGCAACGCCGGTCCCAAGGGCGGCCCGGGCATGCCCGAGTACGGCATGCTGCCGCTGCCCGACCATCTGCTGAAGCAGGGTGTACGGGACATGGTGCGGATCTCCGACGCCCGGATGAGCGGCACGAGTTACGGCACGTGTGTGCTGCACATCGCGCCCGAGTCGTACGTCGGCGGCCCGCTGGCCCTCGTGCGGACAGGCGACCTGATCACCCTGGACGTCGAGTCACGCACCCTCCAACTCAACGTCGACGACGAGGAGTTGGCGCGACGTCGGGCCGAGTGGGCACCCCCGCTCACCCGTTACGAGCGCGGCTACGGCGCCCTCTACAACGAACAGATCACCCAGGCCGACACAGGCTGCGACTTCGAGTTCCTGGCCCGCCCGGGCAAGTACCCGGACCCCTACGCCCTTTAGGGGCGCGGGGCTGCAATCGATCTGCGGCTCCGCCGCGTGGGCGCGACAAGCCCGAACGCACCCGCAGCCGCCACACAACAACAAGAGGCACCCCGTATCGCGATCCGGGCAACCTCCGCCCATCGAGAAAGCGCTTCCTGCACCACAAAAGCAAGCCGCACGCACGCCGTACCAAGAACGGAGACCAGTCATGGCCCAAGCCGCAGCCGTGGCGAAACCGCCCGCGCCACCCCGGCGACGCCGTGCCTCCGCCACGCCGCGCAGGCTCCCGTATCTGCTGATCGCACCGGCGGCCCTGCTCATGCTGGGCTTCATCGCCTACCCGGTCATCAGCGTCTTCTACTACAGCCTGCAGGAGTACAACCCCACCAAACCGTGGCGGAACGGCTTCGCGGGCCTCGACAACTTCGTCCATGCCTTCACCGACGACCCGCTGTTCTGGGACACGCTGGTGTTCAGCGCCAAGTGGGTGTTCGTCGAGGTCGGACTCCAGCTGCTGTTCGGGCTCGCGCTCGCCCTGATCGTCAACCAGACGTTCGCGGGAAGGGCGCTGGGACGCGCCCTGGTCTTCTCCCCGTGGGCCGTCTCCGGCGTGCTGACCTCGGCGATCTGGGTGCTGCTCTACAACTCCCAGACGGGCATCACCCGTTACCTCGCCGACGTCGGCATCGGCTCCTACGGCACCAGCTGGCTGTCGGACACCTCCACCGTGTTCTCGGCGGCGGTCGTCGCCGACCTGTGGCGCGGGGTGCCCTTCTTCGCGATCCTCATCCTGGCCGACCTCCAGTCCGTCTCGAAGGACCTGTACGAGGCCGCCGAGGTCGACGGGGCCAGCCGGATCAAGCAGTTCTGGCACATCACGCTGCCCCATCTGAAGGACGCGATCGTGCTGTCCACGCTGCTGCGCGCGGTGTGGGAGTTCAACAACGTCGACCTGCTGTACACGCTGACCGGCGGCGGACCGGCGGGAGTCACCACGACCCTGCCGCTCTACATCGCCAACACCAGCGTCGACGCGCACAACTTCGGCTACGCGTCCGCCCTGACCACGGTCGCGTTCGTGATTCTGCTGTTCTGCTCGATCGTCTATCTGCGGCTGAGCAAGTTCGGAGGTGAGGACAAGTGAGCGTGAAGGAAGCCACCAAGACCGCGCCCGCGCCCCTGCGGGCCGCCCCCGAACCGCCCCGTCCGAGGAAGAAGCACCGCGCCTATGACGAGGTCCCGCGCTGGCAGATCTACCTGCCGCTGTCGATCTACCTGGTCTTCACCCTGATCCCCTTCTACTGGATCCTGCTGTTCTCCCTGCGCCCGGCCGGCTCGACCTCGCTCGTGCCCTGGCCGATGACCTTCGACCACTTCGAGAAGGTCTGGACGGAGCGGAGTTTCGGCACCTACTTCCAGAACAGCGTGCTCGTCGGCGTCGTCACCCTGCTGATGACGACCCTCGTCGCGCTGGCCGGGGGCTACGCCCTCGCGCGCTTCAACTTCAAGGTCAAGCGGGCCTTCATGCTCGCGCTGCTGTGCTCCCAGTTCGTACCGGGCGCGCTGCTCCTGGTCCCGCTGTTCGAGATCTTCGCCGAGCTGCAGATGATCAACTCGCTGGGCAGCGTCATCATCGCGGAGACGGTCTTCCAGCTACCGCTGTCGATCATCCTGATCAGCAACTTCATCAAGAACGTGCCGTACTCCCTGGAGGAGGCGGCCTGGGTCGACGGCTGCAACCGGATGACGGCGTTCAGGATCGTCGTCCTGCCGCTGCTGCGGCCCGGTCTGATCGCCGTCGGCTCCTTCGCCTTCGTGCACTCCTGGAACCACTTCCTGTTCGCCCTGATGTTCCTCAACAACCAGGAGAAGCAGACCATCCCGGTCGGCCTCAACACCCTGATGGGCGCCGACAGCGTCGACCTGGGCGCGCTCGCCGCGGGCGGCATCATCGCGGCCGTACCCGTCGTGATCGTGTTCGCCTTCATCCAGAAGTGGCTGATCACGGGCTTCAGCGCCGGGGCGGTGAAGGGATGAGGAGCCGAAGGGGACTTCAACTGGCCGTCCTCACCGGGATGCTGGGCCTCGTGTTCAGCGCCCCGGCCGGGGCCGAGGCCCGCGACATCAGCCGCGACACTCTCGCCGCGAACGACGGCTGGGCGGCGGCCGACGGTGGTACCACGGGGGGTTCCACCGCCGACGACGCCCACGGCTTCACCGTACGCAACCGCAGTGAGCTGGTCCGCGCCCTCGACGGCGGCAGCGCCACCCCGAAGATCATCAGGATCGCCGGGACCATCGACGCCAACACCGACGCCGACGGCGACCACCTGGACTGCGCCGACTACGCCACCGACGGCTACAGCACCAAGAAGTACCTGGCCGCCTACGACCCCCGCACCTGGGGCTCCGGCAGGCCGAGCGGCCCGCAGGAGGAGGCCCGCCAGGCGTCGGCGGCCCGGCAGGCCGAGCGGATCGAGCTGACCGTCGGCTCCAACACCACCCTCGTCGGACTCGGCGACAAGGCCGTGCTGAAAGGCGCCAGCCTCCAGATCGAGGGCGCGGACAACGTCATCGTCCGCAACCTGGAACTGCGCGACGCCTACGACTGCTTCCCTGTGTGGCAGCCCAACACAGGCGGCCTCGGTGACTGGAAGACCGCGTACGACAACATATGGCTGCGCGGCGCCACCCATGTGTGGATCGACCATGTGTCCCTGAGCGACGACGGGCATCCGGACCATGGGGAACCCACCTACTTCGGCCGCAACTACCTCCGCCACGACGGCCTGCTGGACATCACCAACGCCTCCGACCTGGTCACCGTCTCCTGGAGCCGGTTCGCCGACCACGACAAGGCGATCCTCGTCGGCAACGGCGACACGGCGACCGGCGATCGCGGAAAGCTCCGTGTCACCCTGCACCACAACGAGTTCGAGTCGGTCGTCCAGCGCGCCCCACGCGTCCGCTTCGGCCAGGTGCACCTCTACAACAACCGCTACGTCGTCCCGGCCGACGCGCACGACTACCGCTACTCCATCGGTGTGTCGACCGAGTCCGCCATCCACGCCGAGAACAACGCCTTCACGACCCCCGGTCACATCGAGGTCGCCGACCTGGTGAAGAGCTGGAACGGCACCGCCTTCCACCAGTCCGGCACCCTCTTCAACGGCTATCCGGTAGACCTGCTCGCCATCCACAACGCCTACAACTCCGGCAGCGAGCGCGATCTCACGGCTGACGTCGGCTGGACACCTACCCTGCACACAAAGATCGACAGCGCCGCCAGGGCCGACCGTGAGGTGGCACGCGGCGCCGGCGCAGGGAGGATCCCATGAGCACTGCCGTACCCGTCGTCCTCGCGGGCGCGCGCGGCCACGGCCGCTGGCACCTCGACAACATCCGCCGGCTCCAGGACAAGGGGATCGTCCGGCTCGCGGGGATCTGCGAGCTGACCCCGCTGACGGAGGAGGAGCTGCCCGAGGGTCTCGGCTCACCGGAGCAGTCCGCCGACTTCGGCGCCCTCCTCGACTCCACCGGCGCGAGCGTCGCGGTGATCTGCACACCGATCCCGACCCACACCGACCTGGCCCTGACGGCCGCGCGCCAGGGTGTGCACATCCTGCTGGAGAAGCCGCCCGCCCCGTCGTACGCCGAGTTCCGGCGCATGGCCGACGGGGTCGCCGAGGCCGGGGTCGTCTGTCAGATCGGCTTCCAGTCGCTGGGCTCGCGCGCCGTGCCCGCGATCCGGGAGCTGATGGCGCAGGGCGCGATCGGCGAGATCGCCGGGATCGGCGGGGCCGGTGCCTGGGCGCGGGCCGAGGCGTACTACCGGCGGGCGCCCTGGGCGGGCAAGCGGCGCCTGAACGGCGTCGACGTCATCGACGGCGTGCTCACCAACCCGCTCGCGCACGCCGTCGCCACCGCCCTCGCGCTGGGCGGCACGGTGCGCGCCGAGGAGGTCACGGCCATCGAGACCGAGTTGCTGCGCGCCAACGACATCGAGTCCGACGACACCTCCTGCGTCCGCGTCACCACCGCGCACGGCCCCCAGGTCGTCGTCGCCGCGACCCTGTGCGCCGAGGACCCCGACGAGCCGTACGTCGTCGTGCACGGCGACCGCGGCCGGATCACCTTCTGGTACAAGCAGGACCGCGTCCTGCTCCAGCGCGCGGGCCACGGCCCCGAGGAGTTCGAGTACGACCGCACGGACCTGCTCGAGAACCTCGTCGAGCACCTCGTCGACGGCACCGACCTGCTGGTCACGCCCGACGCGACCGGCGCCTTCATGAAGGTCGTCGAAGCGATCAGGCTGGCCCCCGACCCGGCCCCCCTGCCGGACGGGACCTGGCACCTGCTCCCCGACGAGCAGCGCCGGGTCGTGCCCGACATCGACGGCCTGGTCGCGGCCGCCGCCGACGCCCTCGCCCTCTACTCCGAGCTGGGCGCCTCCTGGGCGCTGCCGGCGAGAACGAAAGAGGTGAGCACCTGATGACCCCCCACGACACCGCGGTGCTGCGCGTCGCGGGCCGCCCCGTCGGCCGGTACGTCACCCGGCCCGAACTGCCGCCCCGGCTCTCCCCACGCCCGTATCTGCACCCCGTCACCACGCTGGCCGGCACGGCGGTCACCGAGCTGAGCCCCGCCGACCACATACACCACCTCGGCGTCGGTGTCGCCGTTCCCGACGTCGAGGGATCCAACTTCTGGGGCGGACGCACCTTCGTCCGCGACCAGGGCCCGACCGAGCTGGACAACCACGGCGCCCAGCGGCACACCTCCTTCCAGCTGCGCGACCCCGACGGCTTCGTCGAGGAACTGCGCTGGGTGGCGGCCGGGACCGAGCTGCTGCGCGAGCGCCGTACGGTCGCGGCCACCGAACTCACCGACTTCGCCTGGGCGTTGGACTTCACCTTCTCCCTGACCAACGTCACCTCCGGACCGCTGTCGATCGGCAGCCCCGCCACCAACGGGCGCCCCGGCGCGGCGTACGGCGGCTTCTTCTGGCGGGCCCGCAAGGAGGACTCGGCGCCGGACGTGTTCACCGCCGACCGCGAGGGCGAGCAGGACATCCACGGCACCCACGCCCCTTGGGTGGCCCTCACGGGCTCCACCTGGACCCTGGTCTTCGCCGGGGCCACCGAACAGACCCGCCGGGACCCCTGGTTCGTGCGTGCCGAGGAGTACCCCGGCGTCGGCTCCTCCCTGGCCTCCGAGGAGCGGCTGCCGATCCCGCCCGGCGAGACCGCCGTACGCCGGATCGTCACCGTCGTCGCCGACGGCCGGATCAGCCGGCTCGAAGTGGCGGCCCTGGTCCGCAAGGCGGTGAGCCCGTGACCACCGAGACGTACACCAACCCGATCCTGAACGCCGACTGGTCCGACCCGGACGTCGTCCGCGTCGGCGACGACTTCTACCTCACCGCCTCCAGCTTCGGACGCGCCCCGGGCCTGCCCCTGCTGCACTCCCGGGACCTGGTCAACTGGACCCTGGTCGGCCACGCCGTCGACCACCCCGAACCGGCGGAGGAGTTCGCGGTCCCTCGCCACGACTGCGGAGTCTGGGCCCCCTCCCTCCGCCACCACGACGACCGCTTCTGGATCTTCTGGGGCGACCCCGATCAGGGCATCTTCCAGGTCAACGCCCCTGCGATCCGCGGCCCCTGGACCCGCCCGCACCTGGTGAAACAGGGCAAGGGCCTCATCGACCCCTGCCCCCTCTGGGACGACGGGACCGGCGAGGCCTACCTCGTGCACGCCTGGGCCAAGTCCCGGTCCGGAGTGAAGAACCGGCTCACCGGCCACCGTATGCACCCCGACGGCACCGAACTCCTCGACGAGGGCAAGCTGATCGTCGACGGCGACCGCATCCCCGGCTGGTTCACCCTCGAAGGACCCAAGCTCTACCGGCACGACGGCTGGTTCTGGATCCTCGCGCCCGCCGGGGGAGTCGAGACCGGCTGGCAGGGCGCCTTCCGCTCACGCGAGTTCTTCGGGCCCTACGAGGAGAGGATCGTCCTCGAACAGAAGGAGACCGAGGTCAACGGACCGCACCAGGGCGCCTGGGTGCGCACCCCCTCCGGTGAGGACTGGTTCCTGCACTTCCAGCAGCGCGGCGCGTACGGCCGGGTCGTCCACCTCCAGCCGATGCGCTGGGGCACCGACGGCTGGCCGGTGCTGGGCGACGACGGCGCCCCCGTCGCCGTACACCGCAGGCCCGACCTGCCGCCGCAGCCGCCCGCCGCGCCGGCCACCGACGACGACTTCCCCGGCGGACGCTTCGGCCGCCAGTGGTCGTGGACCGCCACCCCGCAGGACGGCTGGGCCACCCACCACTCCGGCGACGGCCTGAAACTGGCCTGCGTCCGCTCGGCCGACGCCCACGACCTGCGCAAACTGCCGAACATCCTCACCCAGCGACTGCCGGGCACGCCCTGCGCGGTCGAGGTGGAACTACAGCTGGACAGCGAGGAGCCGGGGGCGCGGGCGGGGCTCGCGGTGCTCGGGGACGCCTTCAGCTGGATCGGGCTCCAGCGGGACGCGGACGGAGAGGCGCACGTGGTGCACCGGTTCGCGGAGGCCGTCGCGGAGAAGGAACGGGACGCCGCACCCGCGCGGCACGCCCCGGAGGGGCGGGTACGGCTGCGGATCGAGATCGGGGCGGGGGCGCGCTGCCGGTTCTTCCACGACGTGGGGGAGGCCCCGCACCTGTCCGGCCCCGTCTTCGCGGCCACCCCCTGGCGCTGGGTCGGCGCCCTGCTCGGTCTGTTCGCACTCGCGCCGGCCGGCCCGGGACACGCCGGCGCGGCGAGCTTCACGAAGTTCCGGATCACCCCCTTGTAACCCACCCGCACGCCTGTTGGGAGCCGCAATGACGCACCTCCGTAGCAAGCGCTTGCCGATATCGGGGTACGCGAGCCCCGGGCACGGCAGGGTCGTGGCCGCCGTGCTCGGCCTGGTGGCCGCCCTGTGCCTCGGGGCGGTCGGCGAGGCGCAGGCCGTGAGCCCCGCTCCGACTGCCCGTACCGCGCCTGCTGCCCCGACCGCCGACCGCTGGGCCGATCAGCCGCACGGCTTCGCCTCCCTGGCCGGCGGGACCACCGGCGGCGCGGGCGGCAAGGTCGTGACCGTCACCGACCAGGCCTCGCTCGCGAAGTACGCGGCGGCCGAAGAGCCGTACGTCATCCGGGTGTCGGGGGCGATCGCCGTCGAGCCCTTCGGCTCGGACATCGTCGTGACCTCGAACAAGACCGTCGTCGGCGTCGGTGACACCGGCGAGATCGTCCACGGCGAGCTGCACCTCAACCCCGGCACGAGCAACGTCATCATCCGCAACCTGACGATCCGCGACTCCTATGTCGAGGGCGACTGGGACGGCAAGACGACCGACTTCGACGCCATCCAGATGGACACCGTCGACCACGTCTGGATCGACCACAACCGCTTCACGCACATGGGCGACGGACTGCTCGACATCCGCAAGGACAGCCGGTACATCACCGTCTCCTACAACCGGTTCACCCACCACAACAAGGCGTTCGGGATCGGCTGGACCACCAACGTCCAGACGGAGATCACGATCGACCACAACTGGTTCACGGGCACCAAGCAGCGCAACCCGTCCGCCGACAACTGCGCCTACGCCCACCTCTACAACAACTACCTCTCCGCGCAGGTGGCCGACGGCGACCCGACGTGGACGTACGGGAACTGGTCGCGCGGCAGGACGCGGATGGTCATCGAGAACAGCTACTACGACGGTGTCCAGCACCCCTACCAGGCCGACGCCACCGCCGAGCTGGTGCAGCGCGGCTCGATCCTGAAGAACGTCAGCGGACGTCAGGACGCGTGGGGGACGGCCTTCGAACCGCGCGAGTTCTACGACTACCGGCTCGACCCGGCCGCCGCCGTACCGGCGCTGGTGAAGAAGTTCTCCGGACCGCAGCAGCGGATCGGCACCACCCTGCGCGTCCCCGCCGACTACCCGACCGTGCAGGCCGCCGTGGACGCCGTGCCCGACCAGAACGCCGTGCCGGTCACGATCGCGGTCGCGCCGGGGACCTATCGCGAGAAGGTGTTCGTCCCCGCCGGCAAGCCGAACCTCGTGCTGCTGGGGACCGGACGGGACCGCTCCGACACCGTCATCGTCTTCGACACGCCTGCCGCGTACGGCGGTTCGACGGGGAGCGCGACGGTCCGGATCGCCGCGCACGACGTCACCGCCCGCAACCTCACCTTCAGCAACGACTTCGACGAGGCCGCGGTCGAGCTGAACGGCGAGCAGGCGCTCGCGATGAAGACGACGGGTGACCGGATCGTCTTCGAGAACACCGCCTTCCTCGGCAACCAGGACACGCTGATGACCGACAGCCCCAAGCTGGACGTCATCAACCGGGTCTACGTCCGCGACTCCTACATCGAGGGCGACGTCGACTTCGTGTACGGGCGGGCGACCACCGTCATCGAGCGGTCCGTCATCCGCGCGCTGAGCCGGGGCTCGGACACCAACAACGGCTACATCACCGCCGCTTCGACCTGGACCGGCAACCCGTACGGGTTCCTGATCACCCGGTCGGAGATCGTGAGCGACGCGCCCGACGGGAGCTACCACCTGGGGCGGCCCTGGCATCCGGGCGGTGAGCCGGCGGCGGTCGCGCAGGTGCTGATCCGGGAGACCCGGCTGCCCGCCGCGGTCAAGTCCTCCCCGTGGACCGACATGAGCGGGTTCTCGTGGAAGGACGCACGGTTCGCGGAGTACCGGAACTTCGGCCCGGGGGCGGCGGTGACCGCGGACCGGCCGCAGATGAGCGCCGCCGACGCGCGGGTCCACACCGTCGCCGACTACCTCCGGGGCACGGACGGCTGGGCGCCGTACGCGCGCCACTGAGACCCCCACAACCGCACAGCTCCACTCGATTCAGAAGCGTGCG
This sequence comes from Streptomyces sp. V4I8, assembly GCF_041261225.1. GTDB lineage: Bacteria > Actinomycetota > Actinomycetes > Streptomycetales > Streptomycetaceae > Streptomyces. The sequence goes on along the minus strand of NZ_JBGCCN010000001.1, from coordinate 2,645,191 downwards.
ATCCAGAAGCGTTCGATTCAGAAGCATTTGATCCAGAAGAAGAGAGCCGAGCAATGAAGATCAGCATTCGCAGAAGCAGGCGCGCCGCCGTGGCCGTAGCTCTGGGTTCTGTCCTCGCCCTGACCGCCACCGCCTGCGGTGACGACGGCAGCGGCGGCGGTGGCGGCGACAGCGGCGCCGAGGGCAGCGGCAAGGGCGAGATCGTCTTCTGGGACAACAACGGCGGTGTCCGCACCGACTCCTGGAAGGAGGTCATCGCCGACTTCGAGAAGGCGAACCCGGACATCAAGGTCGAGTACGTCGGGATCCCGTCCACCGACTACCAGTCCAAGGTGGACACCGCCATCCAGGGCGGCGGCCTGCCGGACGTCGGTGGCGTGGGCGCGGCGATGCTCGCCGGGTTCGCCGCGCAGAACGCGCTGGAGCCGCTGGACGACCGGCTCGCCAAGTCCTCCCTGAACGGCAAGCTCAACGAGGACATGGTCACCTCGCTGAAGGCCGCGGGCGGCGGCGACGACAAGCTGTACTCGATCCCGACCTCCGCGAACAACGGCGTGCTGTACTACCGCACCGACCTGTTCAAGAAGGCCGGGCTGGACGAGCCCACCACCTGGGACAAGTTCTACGAGGCCGCGGAGAAGCTGACCAACTCCGGGAAGAACGAGTTCGGTTACACCATTCGTGGTGGTGCCGGTTCCATCGCCCAGGCGCTGGACGCGATGTACGGGCAGTCCGGGATCACTTCCTTCTGGGACTCCAGTGGGGAGAAGACGACCGTCAACGACCCGAAGAACGTGGCCGCGCTGGAGAAGTACGCCGCGCTCTACAAGAAGGTCACTCCGGCCGCCGACCTCAACAACGACTTCACCAAGATGGTCGCCCAGTGGGATTCCGGCACGATCGGGATGCTGAACCACAACCTGGGGTCGTACCAGGACCATGTGAAGGCGCTCGGTACGGACAAGTTCCGGGGTATCCCGCAGCCGGTCGGCTCCGCCGGTAAGCGGGTTCAGGTGTCCAACCCCGTTGACGGGATGGGGCTCTTCAAGAGTTCCAAGAACAAGGAGGCCGCCTGGAAGTTCATCGAGTTCGCCACGTCGCACGAGGAGAACTCGAAGTTCAACGAGGCGGCGGGGCAGGTGCCGTCCAACAACGACGCGGCCAAGGACGCGTGGATCTCGAAGGCCGAGCCCACGAAGCTGGCTGCGGCCGCGCTGACGGATGGGTCGACGACGATTGTGCAGTTGCCGTACTACCTGCCTGACTGGAACACCATCTCCAAGGCCGACAACGAGCCGAACTTCCAGAAGGTGCTGAACGGGGACATGAGTGCGAAGGAATTCCTGGACACGGTGGCCGGTCAGCTGAATGAGGCTCAGGCCGAGTGGACGGAACGTAACGGCTGAGAGCTCGGTTGCTGCTGTGCGCGGCCGGCTGCGGGTTGGTTGTGGCTGGTCGCGCAGTTCCCCGCGCCCCTTTGGGGCGCGGGTCACCCCCGCACGTTCGAAAGGTCCCGCTGACCGAATTCCCCCATAGCCCTGCCGAGAAAGGTACATCGCCCGTGTCGCTCACCCGCAGACAGGCCGCCGTGGCGGCCCTCGCCGCCGTTCCCCTCACCATGGGCGCGGCCGGTACCGCTCAAGCCGCCGCAGGCCGCCGCACCCTTTTCATCGCCGGTGATTCCACCGCCGCCCAGAAATACGCCGACGCCGCCCCGGAGACGGGGTGGGGCATGGCGCTCCCCTTCTTCCTGCACAAGAACCTTCCCGTCTCCAATCACGCGGTGAACGGGCGCAGTTCCAAGAGCTTTGTCGACGAAGGTCGGCTCGATGTAGTTCTCCAGGCCATTCGGCCGGGAGACTTCCTGCTCATCCAGTTCGCGCACAACGACGAGAAGGTCGCCGACCCCACCCGCTACACCGAGCCCTGGACGACGTACCAGGACTACCTGCGCCTCTACGTGGACGGCGCCCGTGCCCGTGGTGCCCGCCCCGTCCTCGCCACCGCCGTCGAGCGGCGGAAGTTCGACGCCGACGGCAACGCCGTGCCGACGCACGGCGACTATCCGGCGGCGATGCGCGCGCTCGCCCGGGAGGAGCGGGTGACGCTGCTCGACATCCAGGCCCTGTCCCTCGCGCTGTGGCAGCGGCTCGGGATCGAGGGGACGAAGACGTACTTCAACTGGACCACCACCGAGCAGGACAACACGCACTTCAATCCGCCGGGCGCGATCGCCGTGGCCCGGCTGGTGGCGCGCGAGCTGCTGCGCACCCGCGTGCTGGCCCCGCAGGACGTGCGCCGGCTCGACGAGGAGATCCCGGAGTCCTGGATCACCTGGCCGCAGGCCGCCGCGTAACCACCCCCGAAACGTAGAAAAGAGAGCCGCACAATGAACGCACACGTATGGCATGGGCATGTCACAGCTAAGTCCGCTGTGCTGATCGGCTGCACCGCGCTCGTTCTCGGTCTCACCGGCACCAGCGCGGAGGCGGGCCCCCGTGATCTGGGCCGGCAGGTGCTGGGCGCGAACGACGGCTGGGGGTCCGAGGGCGCCGGGACGACCGGCGGGTCGGCCGCTGACGCCGAGCACGTCTACACCGTCACCACCTGGGCCGAGTTCAAGGCCGCGCTGAAGGCCGGTGGTGACGCGCCGAAGATCATCAAGGTCAAGGGCATGATCGACGCCGTCTCCGAGGGCTGCGAAGCCTTCGTCACCGGCGGCTATGACCTCCAGCAGTACCTCAAGGACTACGACCCGGCCGTCTGGGGCAACGACGAGGTCGCCAGCGGTCCGCAGGAGGACGCGCGGGTCGCCTCCGCCGCCAGGCAGGACACGGAGATCAAGGCCAACATCCCCAGCAACACCACCATCGTCGGCGTCGGCAATGACTCCGGCATCCTCGGCGGCAGCCTCCAGATCAAGGGCGTCTCGAACGTCATCATGCGCAACCTCACCATCGAGGCCCCGCTCGACTGCTTCCCCAAGTGGGACCCGACCGACGACAACAAGACCGGCAACTGGAACTCCGAGTACGACGCCGTGGTCGTCTACGGCACCGACCATGTGTGGCTCGACCACAACACGTTCACCGACGGGCGCTACCCCGACAGCGAGCGGCCGGTCTACTTCGGCATGGTCTTCCAGCAGCACGACGGTCTGACGGACATCGTGCGCGGCTCCAACTACGTGACCGTGTCCTGGAACCGCTTCCAGGACCACGACAAGAACATGCTGATCGGCAACGGCGACGGCCTCGCCACCACCGACGGCGGCAAGCTCAAGGTCACCATGCACCACAACCGCTTCGAGGGCATCCTCCAGCGCTCCCCGCGGGTGCGGTTCGGACAGGTCGACGTCTACAACAACCACTACGTGGTGACCGAGGAGCAGCAGGACGACTACTACATCTTCGGCGTCGGCATCTCCTCGCAGCTCCACGCCAGCGACAACGCCGTCTCGCTGCCGGCCGGCGCGAGCGTCGGCAAGGTCCTGAAGAAGTGGAACGAGTCGCCGCTGACGGCCGAGAACAACTACGTCAACGGCAAGCTGACCGACCTCATCGCGGTCCACAACGCGGAGATCCCGGCGGAGACCCTCCAGTCCGGCGCCGGATGGAAGCCGACTCTGCGGACCAAGGTCGACAACCCCAAGGCGCTGCCGGGGATCCTCAACCGCTGCGCGGGCGCCGGCCGTCTGCACTGACCCGCCGTACCACCCCTAGGGGTGTTTCATAAGTCCCGCACAGCACCCGCGGCGCCCGGCACGCACCCTCGCCGCACCGGCCAAAGGCCCGAGTACGTCCGGCACCCCCAGCCTTCGTCCGGCACCCCCAGCCTTCGTCCGGCACCCCCAGCCTTCGTCCGGCACCCCCAGCCTTCGTCCGGCACCCCCAGCCTTCGTCCGGCACCCCCAGCCTTCGGCCGGGGGACCCCCAGGGCACGCACCGGACACCGCGGGCACCGCACGGGACTTTCGGAACACCCCCAGGGCCGGGACCGCCGCCCCGGCCCGCCACACCCCCCACGCGAGGCACCTCTCCGACGAGCCGCACTCCCAAGGAGCACCCGCATGTCCTCGCCCCACCCCCGACTTCCCCTGTCCAGAATGCCCTTGTCCAGAAGGGGACTCCTGACGGCGGGCCTCGGCGCCGGCGCCGCGACCGGCCTCACGGCCGTCCCCGCGCGAGCCGGCGGCCGGCGGCCCTTCGGCCGGTTCGGTTCCCCGGCCGCCCGTCCGACCCCGACCACGCTCTACGTCGACGCTCAGGGGCGCGGCGACTTCACCACCGTCCAGGCCGCGGTGAACACGGCCACCACCACCGGGTACACCCTGGTCCTGGCCCCGGGCGTCTACCGGGAGACGGTCGCCGCCCCGGCCACCGCCACCGAGATGACCTGGATCGGTGCGAGCGAGGACCCCCGGGACGTCGTCATCGTCTACGACAACGCGGCCGGCACCCCCAAGCCCGACGGCTCCGGCACCTACGGCACCACCGGCTCGGCCACCACCCTGATCCGCCCCGACGGCTTCACCGCCCGCTGGATCACCTTCGCCAACGACTGGCTGCGCGCCGACCACCCCGGTGTCTCCGGTACCCAGGCCGTCGCCATCAAGGTGCTGGGCGACCGCTCGGCCTTCCACCACTGCCGTTTCCTGGGGCACCAGGACACGCTGTACGCGGACTCCGTCGCCCTGTCCGTCATCGCCCGCCAGTACTTCTCGCGCTGCTACGTCGAGGGCGACGTCGACTTCGTCTTCGGCCGGGGCACCTCCGTGTTCGAGCACTGCCACTTCCGCACCCTGAGCCGCACCGACCTGGCCACCGCCCCGTACGGCTGCGTCTTCGCGCCGTCCACCGCGGGCGCCAACCCGCTCGGCTACCTGGTGACCAGGAGCCGTGTCACCAGCGAAGCCCCGGACGCCTACTACAAGCTGGCCCGCCCGTGGGTCCCCAGCTCCGACACCACCGCCCGTCCGTCGCTCGTCGTCCGGGACACGCACCTCAGCGCGGGCATCGACGCGGTCGCGCCGTACACCAACATGTCGGACACCTTCCCATGGCAGAACCAGCGCTTCGCCGAGTACCGCAACACCGGGCCGGGAGCCCGGATCACCGTCCCCGAGAACCGGCCCCAACTCACCCGCGAGCAGGCGGGGTCGGCGACTCGTGAGGCGTACCTCGGTGACTGGCGGCCGTGGAAGGAGACGTGCTGACATGCGCAGGCGCACTCTGTTGGCGGGGGCGGCGGGAGGCCTGGCGGCGGGAAGCCTGATCGCGGGAGGGGCCACTCCGGCCCTCGCGAGCGGCCGCCGCGTCCTGCACGTCCGCCCCGGCGACTCCGTCCAGGCGGCCGTCGACGCGGTGGCCGGGCCCGGCCGGACGATCGTCGTGCACCCGGGGATCTACCGCGAGGTCGTCAAAGTCCCGGCGGAGGCGGCCGAGTTGACGATTCGCGGGGCCACCCGTGACCCCCGTGACGTCGTCATCGTCCACGACAACGCCAACGGCACCCAGAAGCCCGACGGCTCGGGCACCTACGGCACCGCGGGCTCAGCCACCTTCGCCTCGGCGGCCCCCGGGCTCACCGTCCGCGACCTGACCCTGGCCAACGACTGGCTGCGTGCCGACCATCCCGACATCACCGGCACCCAGGCCGTCGCCGCGTACGTCACCGGCGACCGGACCCACTTCGAGAACGTCCGCCTTCTCGCCCACCAGGACACCCTCTTCGTCGACACGACCGCGCTCGACGCCTTCGACCGGCAGTACTTCCACCGCTGCTACATCGAGGGCGACGTCGACTTCGTCTTCGGGCGGGCCACGGCCGTCTTCGAGGACTGCCGCTTCCACACGCTCGCACGGGACGTGGACTTCACCCCCAAGGGCATAGTCTTCGCCCCGTCCACGGCCCGTGCCAACCCGCACGGCATCCTCGCCGTCCGCTCCCGTATCACCTCCGGCGCCGAGGACGCGGCGTACAAGCTGGCCCGCCCGTGGGTGCCGACGTACGAGACGACCGCCTGGCCGTCCCTGGTCGTGCGGGACACCCGGATCGGGCCCGGGATCGACCCGGTGGCGCCGTACACCGACATGCGGGAGCAGTATCCCTGGCAGACCATGCGGTTCCGGGAGTACCGCAACTGCGGGCCCGGTGCGGTGATCTCGGCACCGGAGAACCGGCCCCAACTGACGCGGGCCGAAGCCCAGTCGCACACCGTGAGGACCTATCTCGGCGGCTGGCGGCCGTATGCGTAGGGTGGCCGCCCTCCTCGTCTGCGCAGGCATCCTCTGGCCGGCTCCCGCCTCGGCGGCCACCGCCCGCGAACCCGTCGGCTGGGCCGCTACCGGCACCGGCACCACCGGCGGCGCGGGCGGCACGACCTGGACCGTGCGCACCCGCGCCGAGCTCAAGGAGGCCCTCGCGGGCGACGGCGACCCCACCGCGCCCAAGGTGATCCGGGTCGTCGGTGCCATCGACGGCCACGAGACGGCCGACGGTTCCCTGCTGGGGGAGCAGGACTACGCGCCCGGATACGACCTGGCGAAGTACATGTCCTGCTTCGGCCGGGACGGTGCCGAGTGGTCGGACACGCGGTACGACTACTGCAAGCAGCAGCGTCAGCTCCGCCAGACCGGCTCCAACAAGGAGAAGGCGCAGATCCAGCTGACCGTGCCGAGCAACACCACGCTCGTCGGCGTCGGCGACCACGCTCGGCTGCTGGGCGTCTTCCTGACGGTCAACACCGGCACGAACATCGTCGTCCGCAACCTCCGTCTCGAAGCGCCCGTCGACCACTTCACCAGCTGGTCACCGGACGACGGCACCCAGGGCAACTGGAACGCCCGCTTCGACGCCATGACCGTCATCACCGGCAAGCACATCTGGATCGACCACTGCACCTTCACCGACGGCCGCTTCCCCGACCGCGCGGCGCCCCTCGGCTTCCACGGCGAGCGCGTCCAGCGCCACGACGGGCTCCTGGACATCGAGGACGGCTCCGACTTCATCACCGTCTCCGACAGCCGGTTCGACGACCACGACAAGGCGATCCTCATCGGGTCCGGCGACGGACGCGGTGACCGGGACCGCGGGCACCTCAAGGTGACCTTCCTGCGAAACCTCTTCACCGACATCGTGCAGCGCGGACCCCGCGTCCGCTTCGGACAGGTGCACGTCGTCAACAACGTGTACCGGGGCCGGGCGGCCGACACCGTCTACGCGCTCGGCGTCGGCGTGGAGTCCGCGATCTTCTCCGAGCGCAACGTGTTCCGTTACCGGCAGGGCACTCCCGCCCTCGCGGTGGCGGACTACGGCGGCGACCGCTTCCAGGACACCGGCTCCTGGTTCAACGGCCGCCCCGCCCACCTGAACGCGGTGGCGAGCGACCTCGGCCTCACGACCGACGTCGGCTGGGACCCCGCCGACGTCTACGACTACCGGCCCCTCAGGTCCGCGGCCGCGGTCGAGGCGTACGTCCTCCGTCACGCCGGCACCGGGAGGCCGTATGCGCGGCCATGACGCGGTGGGACGCCGGGCCTTCGTGGTCGGGGCCGGGGCGGCGACGCTGTTCGCCGGGGGAGGGGTGAGCGGGGCGGAGGCGGCCGTGGTGGACGGACCGCTGCCCGACTTCCATCCCGCCCTCAAGGACGGGCTCACCTTCCCGCTCGCCTGGGGACGGTCACCGATCCGCGACTTCCGCGCCTGGCGGCGTACCGCCCGCGCCAAGGTCGAGGAACTGCTCATCGTGGGCCGACAGGAACACACCCCGTACGCGCCGGAGTTCGGCCCGCGCTCCGGCGCCGACGGCTACACGCGAGAGCTGGTGACCGTCTCCCTCACCCCCTACGAACGCGTCCGAGGCGCCGTGCTCACCCCGCACGGCCCCGGCCCCTTCCCGGCGGTCCTGCTCCTGCACGACCACGGCGCCAAGTTCGACATCGGCAAGGAGAAGCTCGTCCGGCCCTGGTACGACAACGCGCGGCTCGCCTCCGCGCGGGCCTGGGCGGACAGGTACTTCAGCGGGCGGTTCGTCGGCGACGAGCTGGCCCGGCGCGGATACGTCGTGCTGTGCCTGGACGCGCTCGGCTGGGGTGACCGGGGCCCGCTCACCTACGACCAACAGCAGGCGCTGGCCTCCAACTTCTACAACCTCGGCTCCTCGCTCGCGGGACTCATGGCCCGCGAGGACGCCCGCGCCGCCGGTTTCCTGGCGGGCCTCGACCGCGTGGACACGCGCCGGGTAGCGGCCGTCGGGTTCTCCATGGGCGCCTTCCGCGCCTGGCAGACGGCCGCGCTCAGCGACGACATCGCCGCCGCGGCGGCCGTCTGCTGGATGACCGGCCTGAAGGAAATGATGGTGCCCGGCAACAACACCCTGCGCGGGCAGTCGTCGTACTGCATGCTCCACCCCGGGCTTCCCCGGTTCCTCGACTTCCCCGACGTGGCGAGCATCGCCGCACCCCGGCCGATGCTCTTCTTCGACGGCGGGCTCGACCCGCTGTTCCCCGCCGACGGCGTCCGCGTGGCGTACGACAAGCTGCGCGCCGTCTGGCGGTCCCGCCACGCGGAGGAGCGGTTGCGTCCGAAGACCTGGCCCGACCTCGGCCATGTCTTCGTCGACCGCATGCAGGACGAGGTCTTCACCTGGCTCGACACCGTCCTGTGAACCATCCCCCACCCGCACGAGGAAGGACCCGCTCTCCATGTCTCGTCGTACCGCTCTCGCCACCTTGGCGGCCCTCACCCTGGGCGCCGGCCTGGCCGTCCTCCCCACCCAGGCCCAGGCCGCGACCGTGGTGGTCAGCAACTCCACCGACCTGTCCAACGCCATCAAGAACGCCACCGCCGGCACCGTCATCCAGGTGCGCGGCGGCACCTACTACCCGACGGCCACCCTGCAGTCCACGGCCAACGGCACCTCGTCGGCGCCGGTCACGCTCACCGCGTACGGCTCGGAGACCGTGAAGATCGACGGCTCGAACCTGCCCGACGGCGACTGGATCTTCAAGCTGACCGCCGACTACTGGAACGTCTCCAACATCACCTTCCAGAACTCCCCGGACAGCGCGGTCGTCTGCCAGTCCTGCACCGGCACCAACTGGAACAACATCAAGACCATCAACGGCGGCGACTCCGGCTTCACGCTCACCGGCGACGGCACGGTCAACAACACCGTCAGGAACATCGACTCCTACGGCCACTACGACCCCGCCAACCACGGCGAGAACGCCGACGGCATCGCCGTGAAGTTCGGCTCCGGCACCGGGAACCTGATCACCGGCGCCCGCCTCTACAACAACTCGGACGACGGTCTGGACTTCTGGTCCTTCTCCTCGCCCGTCACCGTCGAGCACACCTGGGCCATGGGCAACGGCAAGAACCGCTGGTCCGACTCGGCCTTCGCGGGCGACGGCAACGGCTACAAGCTGGGCGGCGACGGCGAGACCGTGGCCCACGTCATCAACAACTCCGCCGCCTGGGACAACGCCGGCAACGGCTTCACCGAGAACAGCAACAAGGGCGCGATCGTCATCAACCGCACCACCGCCTACGCCAACGCCAAGTGGGGCTACTACTTCGCCACCGGCGCCGCCCGCCTCGGCAAGAACCTCGCCGTGAGCAACGGCGGCGGCCAGGTGAACAAGGGCTCGTCGGTGGTCTCGGCCGGCAACAACTGGGACTCCGGCATCTCGACCCCGGCCTTCCGCTCCACCGACGCCTCGAGCACCTACAACGCCCGGCAGTCCAACGGCTCGCTGCCGGCGACGACCTTCCTGACTACGGGCAGCACGACCATCGGGGCGACGATGGACTGACCTGCCCGGGGGAGCGCGAGACCCGTTCGTCCGTGAGACAGGTAAAGATCGGGCAACGGGTCTCGCGCTCATGAGGGTGACGCGCGTAGAAATCTTTGTCATGCATAAACCACTGCGTATCGCGGCCGTCACCGCCGCCTGTGCCGTCGCCGGTGCCGCCCTCTACGGCGCCGGCGCCGCCACGGCCGGACAGTCGACCGCGAACAGCACCCACGAGCCCTACAACATAGGGCTGCTGGTCAAGGACATAGACACCTACTACGGCACCACGCCCGACGCGAACGGCGTGTACCAGGCGTCCAAGGACAGCCCCTACGCCAAGGACCTGGCGAGCATCGACAAGGCCGCCCGGAAGTACATCGACAAGGCGGCCCGCAAGGCACTGCACAAGGGCGAGAAGCCGGCCGTCGTCTTCGACATCGACGACACGTTGCTGCTCAGCCTGGACTACGAGAAGAAGACCAACTACACGTACAACAGCGCCACTTGGGCCGAATACGTCAACAAGGCGGACCGCCCGGCCGTCTTCGGCAGCCCGGAACTGGTGCGGTACGCCGAGTCCAAGGGCGTCGAGGTCTTCTACAACTCGGGCCTGAGCGAGGCGCAGCGCTCCGCCGCCGTCGAGAACCTGAAGAAGGTCGGTGCCGATGTGAACCTCGACGCCGACCACATGTTCCTCAAGGACAAGGCGAACCCGCCGGCCTACCTCGCCGAGTGCGCCACGCCGGGCACCTGGAACTGCACGACCGTGCAGTACAAGTCCGGCACCCGGCAGCACATCGAGGACGACCTCGGCTACGAGATCATCGCCAACTTCGGCGACCAGTACAGCGACCTCGAAGGCGGCTACGCGGACCGGACGTACAAGCTGCCGAACCCGACGTACTTCGTCAGCTGAGCCTCACCGCCGTACGGGGCGGATCCCCTCCAGCGTCGGCACCACCGGCTTGATCGTGCCGTCGGCCGCGAACTCCAGGCGGTCGACGGTCGTCTCCCGGTGCATGCCGTCCCCGCCCGGCTTCCCGGGGCCGTTCAGGGCGAACCGGTGGTAGACGGCGTACCAGTCGTCGGTGCCGGGGGTGTTCACCACGGAGTGGTGGCCCGTGCCGAGGATGCCGTACTCGGGACGCTTGGACAGGATCGTCCCCTTCTTGGTCCACGGGCCGAGCGGGGACGGTCCCGTCGCATAGGCGACGTGGTAGTTCTCGCTACGGGTGTCGTCCTCGGACCACATGAAGTAGTAGGTGCCCTTGCGCTTGATCACGAAGGAGCCCTCGCGGAAGTTGTCCGGGGTGATGTCCCGCACCTTCGATGCGTCGTACGACACCATGTCGTCGTTCAGCGGGACCACGTATCCGTGCCCGTTGCCCCAGTAGAGATACGACGTCCCGTCGTCGTCCGTGAAGACGGCCGGGTCGATCATCTGGCCCCGCAGCGAACCGCCCTTGGCGACCAGCGGCTTGCCCAGCGCGTCCTTGAACGGGCCCGCCGGGGAGTCGGCCACCGCCACGCCGATCTGCTGTTCGGCACAGAAGTAGAAGTAGTACTTGCCGTCGCGCTCGGCGATCGCCGGGGCCCAGGCGTACTTGTCGGCCCAGCCGACGTCCGCCCCCAGGTCCAGGATGACGCCGTGGTCCTTCCAGTGGACCAGGTCCTTCGACGAGTACGCCTTGAACTTGGTCCCGCTCCAGCCCTGGAAGCCGTCCGTCGTCGGGTAGATCCAGTACTCGCCGTCGAGGTAGTGCACATCAGGGTCGGCGTTGAGGCCGGGCAGGGTGGGGCTGTTGGCGCGCACCGCCTCGACCGTCCAGACGCGCCTGGTGCCGTCCGCGCCGGTCACCGTGTACTTCTGCGGTTTGCGGAAGTCGCGCCGGGTGCCGGAGCGGGGGCTGACCGTGGCGCCCTCGCCGATCCACAGCTTCGGGGCGAGCCGGGACAGGTCCGCGTCCGGCCGCATGGGGAGCACGACCTTCGCGGCGCTGTCCGTGACGATCGCGTACCCCTTCTGGTCCTTCGCCGTCGCGTCCACGACCGAGGCGGGGCTCGCGGGATACGCGGCCAGCAGCCGGTCGTACTCCGCCTGCGTCACCGGGATCACCGTGCCGTGCCGGGGGCTCGCGGGCAGCTGGTAGTTCTGCGAGGGGGTCCACTTGCCCGAGTCGAGGTCGGTGGTTTCGAACGGGACGTAGCCGCGGCCGCCGTACTCGTCGACGAACAGGTACCACTTCTCCTCGGTGTTCGACTTGAACACCGTGGGCCCCTCGCCGCGCTCCATCGCGCCGCTGCCGATGCAGTCGGCCACGAAGTCGTACTTCGTCGAGGTCAGCGTCGTCGACTTCTCGGCGGTGATGAACTTCGAGCAGGGCGAGCTGGAGGACGGGTCGCGCTCGTCCTTGGTGTAGCGGTAGTACGTGCCGTCGTGCTTGACGACTGTGGAGTCGATGACGGAGTAGCCCGGGTCGTCCCAGACCTTCGGCGCGCTGAAGGTGCGGAAGTCCTTCGTGGTCGCGTACAGCATCTTGTTGTACGTCGACCCGGTGTGGTCGGGGTCGTCGTCGGCGTACAGCTTCGACGCCCAGAAGACGACGAACTCACCGAGGCTGTCATCCCAGTAGGCCTCCGGCGCCCAGGTGTTGCCCGCGTTGTCCGGCGAGACCTTCACCAGGCGCTGGTCGGTCCAGTGGACCAGGTCGGTGGACTCCCAGACCATGATGGACCTGCTGCCGTGCCGCTGGACCTGGTCCCAGCTGCCGCTGCTGTTCTGGTACATCCGCAGATCGGTGGCGATCATGTAGAACTTGTCGCCCTCGGGGGAGCGGATCACGAACGGGTCGCGCAGGCCCTTCTCGCCGATGGTCGAGGTGAGGACCGGCTTCCCGGCATTGAGTTCCCGCCAGTGCAGCGCGTCGTTGCCGCGGCTGAGGGCGTAGCGGATCTGCTCGCCGTCGGCGGTGCCCTCGCCGGTGAAGTAGGCGAAGAGATAGCCGGCGTACTCGGGGTGTTTCACGGGCGGTGCTCCGGAGTTCGCGGTACCGGCGGTACCGGGCGGGGCGGTGAGGAGGGCGAGAAGCAGCGAGAGACAGGCGACTAGGAGTATTCGTGGGCGCATGTCACTCCTGTGGTGGTGTGGGGGTTCCTGTTGGGTCGTGTGCGCCTTCGGAGTTTCACCAGTGGGAAACAGCACGTCAATCGATGCGTGCGAGATGAGAGCCGGCGAAAGTTTCGCTGGCTTTCGGTGAGGCGCGGCAACCTTCCCGGGCATAGCGGCGACCGGATGTCAGAAGCGGGCCGGGGCGGCCCCTCCGGCCCGCTTCGTCCCCATGGACCCAGGAAAGGAACCACCCGTGCGTCTGAGCACCGGCCGTCACCGCAGGACCCGTACGCTCTCCATAGCCGCGGCGATCGCCATCGCCTCCGGAGCGGGCGGCGTCTACCTCGGCCTCTCCGACGGCGGTGCCCAGGCCGCCGCCACGACGGTCACCGTGTCCAGTACCGCCCAGCTGGAGTCGGCCGTCAAGAACGCGTCCGCCGGTACGACCATCCAGGTCCGCGGCGGCACGTACACCCCGTCGGCCACCCTCAAGTCCCCGGCGAACGGCACGAGTTCGGCCCCGATCACCCTGCGGGCGTACGGCAGTGAGAAGGTGAGGATCGACGGGTCCGAGCTGCCCGCCGGTTCCTGGCTGGCCGGCGTCTACGGCGACTACTGGACCGTCCAGAACCTCACCTTCCAGAACTCCCCGGCCCAGGGCTTCGTCGCCACCTCGTCCGTGGGCGGCGTCTTCAAGAACCTCGTCACCGCGAACAACGGCGACTCCGGCTTCACCCTGCGCGGCGACGGCACCACGGACAACCTCGTGCAGAACCTCGACAGCTACGGCAACTACGACCCGGCCGGGCATGGGCAGAACGCCGACGGGATCGCCGTGAAGTTCGGCTCCGGCACGGGAAACCGGATCACCGGGGCGCGCCTGTACAACAATTCGGATGACGGGATCGACCTGTGGCAGTTCTCCTCGCCGGTCACCGTCGAGCACACCTGGGCCTTCGGCAACGGCAGGAACCGCTGGGGCGACTCGGCCTTCGAAGGCAACGGGAACGGGTTCAAGCTGGGCGGCGGGGGTGCCTCGGTGGCCCACGTCGTCAACAACAACGCGGCCTGGGACAACACGCTGCACGGCTTCACCGAGAACTCCAACACGGGGGCCAGCGCCCTGAACCGCAACACCGCGTACGCCAATGCCGAGACCGGGTTCTACTTCGCCACCGGCAAGGCGCGACTGGCCCGGAATCTCGCGGTGAGCAACAAGAAAGGGCTGTCCAAGGCGGGGTCGTCGACGGTGAACGCGGCGAACAACTGGGACGGCGGTGTATCGACTCCGGCCTTCAAGTCGACGGACGCGACCACGGCATACGGGGCTCGTAAGGCGGACGGTTCGCTGCCGGCGACGACCTTCCTGACGACGGGCTCCACGACGATCGGCTCGACCATGAACTAGCCCTCGGCGCAAGAACGAACGCCCCGCCGGTCGTCACCGGCGGGGCGTTCTGTTCTGCTGACCGAGGGGGGCTCAGATCAGCAGGTCCCTGGGGGCTTCGGTCACTGGTACGTGATGTCAGATGACGAGAACCTGCAAGCGGTTCCGTCCGGGCCGGTGCCGAGCTCCTTCGGCTCCTTGCCGCTGCTGTTGCCCTCGAAGCGGGTGCAGGTTTTGATCTTCCTGCCGCTGTCGCCGTGGATCCGGATCTTGCGCAGCGCGGCCGTGTCGCCGTAGTTGGAGTTGACGCCGACGATCGAGTTGCCGGGTGCGGTGACGTCCACGTCGTTGATGATGATCGACCGCTTGTACTGCGTCGAGCAGTTGCCGCAGCTGCGCACCAGCTTGCCGAAGTTCTGCACCTGGAACCTGGTCACGACCAGCTTCCCCGCGCCGTTGAACTGCAGCACCTTGTCGTCGGCGTTCTTCGCGCCGCCGCCGTACACCGTGTACACGGCCGAGGACGACTTGCCCTTGAAGGTCGCGGCGTCCTCGCCGACGTCCAGCCACCACACGTTCTGGAGGGTGCAGGAGCCCTTGCAGTGGACGCCGTCCGCGGCCGGGGTGCCGATGATGACGTTCTTGAGGACCGCGCCGTCGGCCAGCTCGAAGATCGGGTCCTGGCCCTCCTCCTGACCGCTGCCGCCCAGGTCGCCGGTGCCGTAGAACTTCGCCAGCTTGCCGTCGTACGTGCCCGACACCGGGATCGTCTTCGCCACCGGCTTGCTGTCGGTGGGCGTCGGCCAGGACGCGGCCGCACTGGCCGACGACAGTAAGGACGTGGTGGTGACGATGGCGGCGCCGGTGATGCCGAGGGCGGAGACTCCGGCGATCAGCGCCCGCCGCTTGGTGACTTTGCGGCGGTGCCGGACGCGCTGTTCGGTCTGTGCTGTCATGAACCGGTTCCTTGCGTGGAGAGGGGATCCTTGCGTCTCCTGGTCGCCACGCGTGAGGAAAGGGTTGCCGGTCCGGCGGGAACTTCTTTACGAATCCCCGTCGGCTGCCGAGTCGTTGTCGTCGTGCGGCGCGAAGCCGCCCGCCACGGACAGCTGCTCGCCGCCCGCCGTGGCCGTCATCGCATAGCTGTCGTCCTTGGCGTCCCGGCCGCCGCGCTCATGGTCGTACTGCCCCGCGAAGACCCACTCGCCCTCGGAAACCGTACGGCCCTCCTTGAGCACCCAGGTGTAGACGAGGAAGCCGTCCTTCTCCTCGACCGTCAGCGTGAAGTCGTCCTCGGGCAGCGACCGCCAGGCGCCGGCGTTGTTGACCCCGCCCGTCTGCGCCACCTTCAACCGGACGGTGAGCGCGGTGAGCCGCTCGCTCGTTCTGAAGGTCAGGTTGCTCTGCGCCCAGAAGTCGTTGCTGTGCGGGTCCACCGAGCCGTCCGACCACAGGGGGCCGTCCTCCTCGCCCTTGGCGGCGGGCGGCGCGGCGGTGGCGCTCGGCTGCCGTGTCGGCGCCTTCGTCGTCTCGCGGGGCTCCGGTGCGTCCTCGGGCGTCGGGTCCGCCGGCGGGACGGGGGGACGGCTCGTCGCGTCCGGGGACGGGGTGGGCGTCGGCGAAGTGGCCACCGTCTGCTGCGGAGTGTCCTCCTTCACGGCGGACGCCACCGCGTAACCGCCGACCGCGAGCACGCCGGCGACCGCGGCCGTGGCGGTCACCACCCGGGCCCAGCCGTACACGGGCGGACGGCTCGCGCGGTGGTCGCGACGGGTCTGCCCGGAGGGATCCGCCATACCGCGCTCGATCCGGGCCAGGATCCGTTCGCGGTGGGGCTCGTGCGCCTCGGCCGCCTCGTGCAGCCGGGCGCGCAGTTCGTCGTGCACGTCCCGCCGCATCATCGGTTCCTTCCTCCGGTCTCGCCGCTGCGAGCCATCGCCGCCGCATGCACCTTGAGCGGAGCGCCCTGCGTCCCGAGCAGCCGTTGCAGCTCGGCCATCCCCTTCGAGGTCTGGCTCTTCACCGTACCGACCGATATGCCCAGGGCGAGCGAGGTGTCCTTCTCGGAGAGGTCGAACGCATGCCGCAGCACCACACAGGCGCGTTTGCGGAACGGAAGTCTACGCAACGCCTCCTGGACGTCGACGACCCCCGCCACGTCCGGGTTCTCGGTCCTCTCCTCGCGCTGCGTCCAGAACAGGGCGACCCGCCGCCGCTCCCGGACCGCGCTGCGGATCCGGGTGCGGGCCAGGTTGGCGACGACACCGCGCGCGTACGCCACCGGGTGGTCGGCCGCGCGGACCCGGTCCCAGCGGTGCCACAGTGCGAGGAGCGCGTCCGCCGCCAGATCGTCGGCGGCATCCGCCTCACCCGTCAACAGATGGGCCAGGCGCGCGAGTTCGGCATAGTGGCGCTCGAAGAAGGCGTGGAACTCCACGGAGGCGGCGTCGTCGACGACCGTGCCCACGGGTGACTCCTCCTGCCTGAGAGTGGCATGTGAATGACATGTGTGCTTCCGGCGATCATTTCGAGATCATCCGGCGAGGTCCGGAAGCGTAGCAGTGATCGAATGCTCCGTTCGTACGGGACTTCGAACGACGTGTGATACGCCGCACGTGAGCAGCCCTGATTCCGTAACACGGAGAAAACCTGAACCGCGTTCAACGCGGGAACAATCCAGCCAGCATCCGCACACCGATCAGTCAGGCAACAAGGAGCAACCGCCATGTCCGAATCCCAGAAGGTGGCCGACCGGTCAACTGCCCCGCCGCCAGGCGTGAGCAGCGTCGACCGGTTCTTCAAGATCTCCGAGAGGGGCTCCACCTTCGCCCGTGAGATACGCGGCGGCTTCGCCACGTTCTTCACGATGGCCTACATCCTTGTCCTGAACCCCATCATCCTGGGCAGCGCGAAGGACAAGTTCGGCCACCAGCTGGACGCCGTCCAACTCACCACCGCCACCGCCCTGGTGGCCGCGGTCATGACGATCATCATGGGCGTCGCCGGCAACCTCCCGCTGGCGCTCGCCGCGGGCCTGGGCCTGAACGCCGTCGTCGCCTTCCAGATCGCCCCGCTGATGTCCTGGGACGACGCGATGGGCCTGGTCGTCCTCGAAGGCCTGCTGATCTGTGTGCTCGTGCTCACCGGTCTGCGCGAGGCCGTCATGCACGCCATCCCGCAACCGCTCAAGCAGGCGATCAGCGTCGGTATCGGCCTGTTCATCGCCTTCATCGGCTTCGTCGACGCCGGGTTCGTCACCCGTATCCCGGACGTCGCGAACACCACCGTCCCGGTTCAGCTGGGCGGTACCGGCACGCTCACCGGCTGGCCGATCCTCGTCTTCTGTCTCGGTGTTCTGCTGACGATCGCCCTGCTCGCCCGCAAGGTGAAGGGCGCCATCCTCATCAGCATCGTGACGATGACGGTCGTCGCGATGATCATCAACTCGATCGCCGACATCAAGGCCTGGGGCCTGACCACACCCGCCTGGCCCGACAAGCTGGTCGACACCCCCGACTTCGGACTCATCGGCCACTTCAGCCTGTTCGGCGCGTTCGGCGAGACCACCGCCATCACCGTCGTCCTGCTGATCTTCACGCTGGTGCTGTCCGACTTCTTCGACACCATGGGCACGGTCGTCGGCATCACCGCCGAAGCGGGCCTCCTCGACGAGCAGGGCAAGGTGCCCAACCTCGGCCGGGTGCTGCTGATCGACGGCGCCGCGGCCGCCGCCGGTGGTGCGGCGTCGGCGTCCTCGGCCACGTCCTACATCGAGTCCGCGGCGGGCGTCGGTGAGGGGTCCCGTACGGGCTTCTCCAACCTGGTCACCGGCGGTCTCTTCGCCCTGGCCCTGTTCCTGACCCCGCTGCTCACGATCGTCCCGCTCCAGGCGGCGGCGCCCGCCCTGGTCGCCGTCGGCTTCCTGATGATGACCCAGGTCAAGCACATCGACTGGGACAAGTACGAGATCGCCATCCCCGCGTTCCTCACCATCGCGGTCATGCCGTTCACGTACTCGATCACCAACGGCATCGGGGCGGGCTTCGTCGCCTACGTGGTGATCAAGACCGTGCTCGGCAAGGCGAAGGAGATCCACTGGCTGCTGTGGGGCACCTCGGTGCTGTTCCTGGTGTACTTCGCCATCAACCCGATCGAGCAGGTCCTGGGCGTCAAGTAGGCCCCTCGGCCCCTCAGTCCTTGAGTGCCGCCTCCATCACCTTCCTGGCCACGGGGGCGGCCAGCCCGTTACCGCTGACCTCCGACCGCTCCGCGTTCGACTGCTCCACGACCACGGCCACGGCGACCTCCTTGCCGTCGGCCTTCCCGTAGGACGTGAACCAGGCGTACGGGGTCTTGCTGTTGTTCTCGCCGTGCTGGGCCGTGCCTGTCTTGCCGCCGACCGTCGCGCCCGAGATCTGGGCGTTCGTGCCCGTGCCCTTCTCGACGACCGTCTGCATCGCCGACTGGAGCTGCTCGGCGGTGTCGGAGCTGACGATCTCCGTGGTGTCGGCGCCGTCGTCGTAGTTCTCCAGGACGTCACCGCCGCCGTCGGTGATCTGGGACACCATGTGCGGCGAGACCAGCTTGCCGCCGTTCGCTATGGCGGCCGACACCATGGCCATCTGGAGCGGGGTGGCGGTGACGTCGAACTGGCCGATGCCGGTCAGGGCGGTCGACGCCTCGTCCATGTCGGAGGGGTACACGCTGGTGTACGCCCGCACCGGCACGTCCTGCTCCTTGTCGTTGAAGCCGAACTTCTCGGCCATCGCCCTGACCTTGTCCTGGCCCAGGTCGACGGCCATGCTCCCGAAGACGTTGTTGCACGAGTACTGGAGAGCCACCCGGATCGAGGCGTTCTCGCACGGGGCGGACGGGTTCTCGTTGGTCAGCTCGTCGCTCGACTGAGGCAGCGGATACGGGTCCGGGCTGTCCGTCTTCTCGTCCACCGACGAGTACAGCCCCTCCTCCAGCGCGGCCGCCGCCACCACCAGCTTGAACGTCGAACCCGGCGGCAGCGGCTGGCGCAGCGCGCGGTTCGTCATCGGCTTGTCGGCGTCCTTGGTCAGCTGCTTCCAGGCGTCCGAGTCGCCCGTGGTGATCCGCGACGGGTCGTACGACGGAGTGGAGACGACCGCCAGGATCTTCCCCGTGGTGGGGTCGATCGCGACCGCGGCGCCCTTGTTGTCACCGAGGGCGTCGAACGCCGCCTTCTGGACATCCGGATCGATCGTCGTGATCACATTGCCGGGGTCGGACCGCTTGTTGGTGACCGTGTCCAGCACGCTCTTCAGCCGGTTGTCCGTGCCGTCCAGCAGGTCCCGGTAGACGCCCTCCAGCTGCGTCGCCCCGAACGCCTGCGAGCTGTAGCCGGTGACCGCCGCGTACAGCGCGCCGTCCTCGTACGTCCGCTTGTACGCGAGGTCGCCGCTCTTCATCGGCGCCGAGCCGGTGATGGCCTCGCCGCCCACGACGATGTTGCCGAGCGGCTCGCTGTACAGCGCGATCGTGTTCCGCCGGTTGTCCTTGTCGTCCGCGAGCGCCTGGCCTTCGTAGAACTGCACCCAGGTCGCCCTGACCAGCAGAGCGAGAACCAGCAGCAGCGTGAAGACGGACGCCCGCCTGATCGTCTTGTTCATCCCACTCCCAAGGACGATCAGGATGGGGGTAATCGTTCCCTTGCGCCCCGCTTTCTCATCGAGCGTTCATGAAGCCCGCCTCGTAGGCGGCGATCACGGCCTGGGTGCGGTCC
Source organism: Streptomyces sp. V4I8 (assembly GCF_041261225.1). GTDB lineage: Bacteria > Actinomycetota > Actinomycetes > Streptomycetales > Streptomycetaceae > Streptomyces. The sequence goes on along the minus strand of NZ_JBGCCN010000001.1, from coordinate 2,625,146 downwards.
CGGGTGCCGGTCTTGGCGAGGATCGCCGCCACATGCGACTTCACGGTGGCCGGACCGACCTCCATCCGCCGCGCGATCTCCGCGTTGGTCAGCCCCTCCGCCATCAGCCGCAGCACCTCGCTCTCCCGGCATGTGAGCCTCGCCACCCAGGCCGGAGGCGCCGGGTACGCGCGCGCGTGCTCGGCCGCGAGGGTGCGTACGGCCGACGGGAACAGCAGGGTGTCGGTGTGCGAGACCAGCCGTACGGCCTGGACGAGTGCGTCGGCGTCCGCCCGCTTCAGCAGGAACCCGGCGGCTCCGGCGCGCAGGGCGTCGTACACGTAGGAGTCGTTCTCGAAGGTGGTGACGACGACGATCCGGGGCGGCTCGTCGAGCGTGGCGAGGATCTGCTCGGTGGCCCGGATGCCGTCGATCTCCGGCATACGGACGTCCATCAGGACCACGTCGGGCCGCAGCTCCCGCACGACGGACACCGCCTCGGCCCCGGTGGCCGCCTCACCGACCACCTCCAGGTCCGGCTCGACGGAGAGGATGGCGCGCAGGGCGGTGCGCACCATGCGCTCGTCGTCGGCGAGGACGACGCGGACGGGCGGGCGGGGCGTCATGCGGATCCCTTCATGGGCAGTCGTACGTTCAGCCGCCACGTCCCCCCGGCGGCGCCGGCCAGTGTCGTCCCGCCCAGCAGTCGCGCCCGGTCGGCGATGCCGCGCAGGCCGTGGCCGCCACCGGGGCGGGAGGGGGAGGAGGGGGCCAGGGCGTCGGTCGCGGCATCGGGCAGGGGGTTCTCGACGGTGATCTCCAGGTGTTCGTCGGCCACCGCGATCCGCAGGGTCACGCTCGTCCGGTCACCGGCGTGCTTGAGGGCGTTGCTCAACCCCTCCTGCACGATGCGGTAGGCCTCGCGGGACAGGACGGGCGGCAGGGCCTCCGGATCGGCGTCGACCCTGGCCGTCACCCGCAAGCCCGCCGCCCGGGTGCGGCGCAGCAGGCCGCCGAGGTCGGCGGCGAGGGTGGGCGCAGGGGCCGTACCCGGAGTGTCGCCGTCCCTCAACACACCCAGGACGGCGTCGAGTTCGCCGACCGTCCGCCGGGTCGTGTCCTCGATCGCGGCCAGCGCCTCACGGACGAACTCCGGGTCGCTGTCGAGGACCCGGCGGGCCGCGCTCGCCTGGAGGGTGACGGCGCTCAGGGCGTGGCCGACGGAGTCGTGCAGCTCCCGCGCGAGCCGGTTGCGTACGGCCAGGTCCGAGGCGCGGGCCTCGGCCGCCGCGAGCCGGTCCTCGGGCGTGGGGCCGAGCAGCACGGGCGCCCAGCGGGCGAGCAGCGCCCCGGAGACGGCCGCGCACGCGGCGAGCGCGAGCAGCGTGGCCACGCCCGCCACCGGCGCCAGTGCCAGCACCCAGGGCTGGTCGAGGGACGCGGGCAGCTCGACGGCCTCGGCGCCGCCCAGCCAGACGATCAGCGGCAGCGCGGCGAGGAACCCGGCGAACGGCGGCACCGCCAGCGACATCCCCGAGACGACCCCGCCGAACCCGAGATGCAGCGTGAACCAGGCCGCCGCACGCCCCTTCGCGGCCCGCGTCCGGGCGGGGCCGTGGGCGAGCAGCCCCGCGTCCACACCGCACAACGACCGCACGGCACCCGCCTCCAGGGACCGTGTCAGCGGGAACAGGGCGGCGGTGAGGGCGGCGAGGGGCAACCCGACGGCGAAGGAGAGCAGTTGCAGGGGCAGGTCGTTGAAGACGTACCGGGAGTCGGTGGCCGGGCCGACGACGAGCTGGCCGACGAAGACGTACGGCATGGCGAGCGCGCCGCCGAGGATCAGATGGATCCAGCGCCGGCGAGCCCGCCGCCCGAACAGATGGCGGACGAACTCGCTCATGCCGTACGGCACTTCCGGGTCGCGGAGCGTTCCGCGAGGAAGTGGACGCCGAGGCAGGCGACGAGGATGCCGACGATCATCTGGCCAGCGTAGGTGAGGCTCAGCACCGGTGTCGGGCCGTCGGCGATGTCCGTGAGCGGGGCCAGCGACAGCCAGCCCGCCCAGCAGACCGTGGCCGCCGAGCCGACCCAGGCGAGGGCGAGGGGCAGCACGACGGGCAGGGCCCGGCCGCCTCGGAAGGCGAGCAGGAGTCCGCCGGTGACGGCCATGGCGAGGAACAGGGTGGACAGGGCCTCCATGACGTAGAAACCACTGGTCCGGTCGGCGAGGTGGGCCGTGTCCAGCCCGGCGGTGCCGCCGCACGCCCACAGGAGGTGGGTCAGCAGCGGCGGCAGCGCGCACCCGGCCGCCGCGACGGCGACGGCACGCTGGGCCGCCCCGATGAGGCCGACCGGAAGCTCCCAGACCCGCCCCTCCCACAGCCGGCCCCAGCGGTCGCGGGCGTACAGCACGAGCAGGGCGCCGAGGGTGAGTCCCTGCACGATGAACCCGGTGTAGACGACCCCGAAGACCCAGGCGTCGAGGAACGGTTCACCACCGGCCGCGGTGGTGTTGGCGGGCCCGCCGAGCGAGTCGACGAGCACCTGGAGCGGGAACCCGGCCATGATCGGCGCGAGCAGCCCGGTGGCCACCCAGGCGGGGAGGACGAGCAGCCACGCGGGCACCCGCAGCCCCCACGGCCGGGTCAGCACCATGGCGAGCACGATGACGGCCGCGTCCATGAGCACGGTGACGCTGTTGGCGACGGCCACGCTCGCCCGGTGCTCCAGCAGGGAGCTGCCGTCCGGGATGCCGGTCCGACTGCCCGCGATCCAGGCGATCTTGAGCGAGAGATACGGCACGCAGGAGACAATGGCGACGGCCCGCAGGGCGCGACGGGGCCTGCCGAGCCCGACGGCCCGGTCGGTCTCCTGGGCGGGAGTGGATGTCTGCGTCATACGGCCACGCTCCCGCGAGAGCGCCGGCCGGCACCTCCTGCACGGCGATGATCCGTCTCCGCCGGACGGGGGAGAGGCCGTCAGCCCTCCAGGTGGAGGACGACCTCGTCGATCTCCTCGCCCCGCGCGTTGGCGAAGCCCCTGGCCTGCGCGGTCACCCGGAACCCGCACTTGCGCAACACCCGCAGCGAGCCCTCGTTGTCCGCCGCCGCACGCGCGTACAGCGGGCGTTCGGCGACCTCGGCGAGCAGCCCCCGCAGGGCGGCCGTGGCGACACCGCGCCCCCAGTACGCGCGGTCGACCCAGTAGGTCACCTCCCGCTCGCCCGGCTCCCCGTACACGGCCGCGCTGCCCACCACATCGCCGTCGGCCAGGATCGTGCGCAGGACGTCCGACGAGGACCGGATCCGTTTCCAGTGCTCGTCGAAAGCGTCCCGGTCGGCCGGGTCCTTGGGGGTGAAGGCCGCCATGCGCAGGGCCTCCGGGTCGTTCAACTGCCGGTAGAAGACCGGCAGGTCGCTGTCGTGCACCTCGCGGAGTTCCACATCCATGGAGACAGAGCCTACGAGGACGTCGGATCGTACGGGGGACGTGGGATCGTACGGGGGAGTCAGAGCCGTCGAGTGGCCAGCGTCAGCCGGTCCCGCGCGTCGAACAGCGCGTCCTTCACCAGCTGCTCATGGGCGGGCGTCAGCCGCGCCACCGGCACCGAGCAGCTGATCGCGTCCCGGGCCGGGGTGCGGTACGGGATCGCCACGCCGAAGCAGCGCAGCCCCAGCGTGTTCTCCTCGCGGTCCACGGCGAAGCCCTGCTCCCGGATCTGGTGCAGTTCCTCGATGAGCTTCTCGCGGTCGGTGAGGGTGTTCTCGGTCAGCGCGGGGAGCGTCTCCGGGAGCAGTTTGCGGACCTGTTCGTCCGAGTAGGTGCTCAGCAGCGCCTTGCCGAGGGAGGTGGAGTGCGCCGGGAGGCGGCGGCCGACCCGGGTGAAGGGGCGCAGATAGTGCTGGGACTGGCGGGTGGCGAGGTAGACGACGTTCGTGCCGTCCAGACGCGCCAGGTGGATCGTCTCGGTCGTGTCGTCCGACAGGCGGTCCAGCGTCGGACGCGCCGCCGCGACCACCTCGTCGCCGTCGATGTACGACGTGCCGACCAGCAGCGCCCGGACGCCGATGCCGTACCGCGTGCCCGTCGCGTCCGTCTCCACCCAGCCCAGCTCGACGAGCGTGCGCAGCAACATGTAGAGACTGGACTTGGGGTATCCGACGGCCTCCTGGACCGACGCGAGGGAGTGCATGCCGGGGCGTCCGGCGAAGTATTCCAGCAGTTCAACCGTCCGTACCGCGGACTTGACCTGCGCCCCGCCGCCCGTCTCGCCAGCCGACATCGCCCTTGACCCCTTCGTTCGACGGGAAATAGTCTCCGAAGCATATTCATCATCAGAGACAGCGTTCAGTATATCGAACGACCCTGGTGGATGACCCCGTACTGCGGCAATACATGTGTGGAGGGACCCGCGGTGGCAGCAGCACCAGTCTGGAGTGTCGACCCCCGAACCGGGAAGCAGCGTGAACAGGTTGCGGTGGAGGCCACAGCCCAGGAGGTGAACGCCACCGTCCGCGCCGCGCACGAGGCGCGCGGCGCCCTCGCCGACCGCACGGTCCGCGCGGCCTTCCTGCGCACCGCCGCCGACGAGCTCCAGGCGGCCAAGGACCACCTCGTCGAGGCCGCCGACGCCGAGACGGCGCTCGGCCCGGTCCGCCTCACCGGCGAACTCGCCCGCACCTGCTACCAGCTGCGGTCCTTCGCGGACATCGTCGACGAGGGCGCCTTCCTCGACGTCGTGATCGACCACCCCGACGACACCGCGACCCCGCCGATCCCGGATCTGCGCCGCTACAAGGTGTCCCTCGGTGTCGTCGCCGTCTACTCGGCGTCCAACTTCCCCTTCGCCTTCTCCGTCGCCGGTGGCGACACCGCGAGCGCCCTGGGCGCGGGCTGCCCGGTCGTCGTCAAGGCCCACCCCGACCACCCGGCCCTGTCCGAGCTGGTCGCGTCCGTCCTGCGGCGGGCCGCCGCCGCGCACGGCATCCCCGAGGGTGTCATCGGCCTCGTCCACGGCTTCGAGGCGGGCATCGAGCTGATCAAGCACCCGCTGATCACCGCGGCCGGCTTCACCGGTTCGATCCGGGGTGGCCGTGCCCTCTTCGACGCGGCGGCCGCGCGGCCGGTGCCGATCCCCTTCCACGGCGAGCTGGGCTCCCTGAACCCGGTCGTGATCACCGAGGCCGCCGCCGCGGAGCGTGCCGAGGCGATCGGCACCGGGCTGGCCGGGTCCATGACGCTGGGCGTCGGACAGTTCTGTGTGAAGCCGGGCCTGGTGCTGGTGCCGTCCGGCGCCGCGGGTGACGGCCTGGTCAAGTCACTCACGGACGCCGTCAGCGACACCGACTCCGGTGTCCTCCTCGACCACCGCATGCGGGACAACTTCATCGCCGGGGTCGCCGAGCGTGCCGAGCTCCCCGACGTGGAGACCCCGGTGACGCCGGGCGCCGGCGGTGAGCACACCGTGAGCGCGGGCTTCCTCACGGTCGCCGCCGAGAAGCTCGCGAGCGAGGGGGCGTACGACCTGCTCCTGGAGGAGTGCTTCGGTCCGGTGACCGTCGTGGTCCGCTACGACGACGACACGCAGGCGCAGGCCGTGCTGTCCCGGCTGCCGGGCAACCTCACGGCGACGGTTCATCTGTCGGCCGAGGAGGCGGCGGGCGAGGGACGGGGCGCGGAGATCCTCGCGGAGCTGACGCCGCTGGCCGGGCGCGTGCTGGTGAACGGGTGGCCGACGGGGGTTGCCGTGGCGCCGGCCCAGCACCACGGTGGGCCTTACCCGGCGACGACCTCGACGTCGACCTCCGTCGGCGGTACGGCAATCGAGCGCTGGATGAGGCCGGTCGCCTACCAGGGCGCCCCCGAGGCGCTGCTGCCGCCGGAGCTGCGGGACGACAACCCCCTCGGTCTGCCGCGCCGCTTCAACGGTCGCCTCGAACGCTGAACGATTAACAGCCACATGGCGGAGGGGAAGCTGGAAGACTCTGGGGATGGACGTGGAACTTCCTGAACTGCCTTTTCCCCTCCGCACCTATGGCCCCGACGGCCACTGGGCCTACGAGGACGGCATCCTCTCCGGATGGGCCGGCCCCCGCCAGGACCGCTTCGTGCCGCCCACCGGTGAGGGGCTCGACCCGGCCTCGGACGCGCCGCGGCTTCTCGGTGCGCCCGAGGGGGACTTCCAGCTCATCGCGAGGGTCACCGTCGGGTTCGCCGTGGCCTTCGATGCCGGGGTGCTCTACGTCCATGTCGGGGAGCGGGCGTGGGCCAAGCTCTGCCTGGAGTACTCCCCGGACGTGCCGACCGTCTGCACGGTGGTCACCCGGGGGCACTCCGACGACGCCAACTCCTTCACGGTGGAGGGGAGTTCGGTCTGGCTGCGGGTGAGCCGGACCGGGCGGGCCTTCGCCTTCCACGCCTCCCGTGGCGGCGAGCGCTGGACCTTCGTCCGGCTCTTCACGCTGGGGGACGAGAAGGAGACCGACGCGGCCCTGGTCGGCTTCATGACGCAGTCGCCGATGGGGGAGGGGTGTGTCGTGACGTACGACCACCTGGAGTTCAGGGCCGACTGGCCGAAGGACCTGCGAGACGGAAGCTGAGCAGGCCGGTCACGGCGAGCAGGGCCGCGCTGATCACCAGGCTCAGGCGCATCCCCGCGACGAAACCGTCGGAGATCAGCGCCCCGAAGACGGCGATGCCCAGCGCCCCGGCCATCTGCCGAGCGGCGTTGAGCACGCCGGCCGCCAGGCCCGCCCGTTCGGCGGGTACGGCGTCCATCATGGCCGCCGTCAGCGGCGGCACCGTGAGCGCGCAGCCCAGGGCCATGGGGACGAGGAGCACGGCGACCAGAGCCGGGGGCGTGCCGGCGTCGACGTACAGCATCGCGAGCAGTCCCGCGACGGCCAGGCCCTGGCCCACCAGCATGGGCAGCCGGGCTCCGTGGCGTCCCGCGAGCTTGCCCGCCACCACGTTCGTCACCGCGATCAGGCCGGTCATCGGCAGGAACATCAGGCCGGCCTGGAGTGCGGAACGGCCCTGCACCTGCTGGAAGAAGAGCGAGAAGACGAACACCATGCTGTAGAAGGCCACGCTGACGGCCGCGCCCGCCGCCACCGTCACCGCGACGGTCCGGTTGCGGAAGAGGCCCAGGGGGACGAGCGGGTGCGGCCGGCGTGCCTCGACCCTGAGGAACGCGGCCGCGGCCACCACGGCCACCGCCAGTGCCGCCCAGCCCGCCGTCCCGCCCTCGATCACCGCGAACGTCAGCGCGGTGAGGGCCACGACCGCCGTCACCTGGCCGGGCAGGTCCAGCGGCGCGGGGCGGCGTTCCGAGCGCGGGGCCCGGAGCAGGAGCACGAGGATGAGCGCGCCGACGGGAAGGTTGACGAAGAAGATCCCCCGCCAGTCCCAGGCCGTGGTCAGCACGCCCCCCACCACCGGCCCAAGCGCCACCGCCGCCGAACCGCCCGCCGCCCACACGGCCACCGCGCGCGCCCGCCGGGCCGGATCGGCGTACGCCTGCCGCACCAGCGACAGCGAGGCCGGGAGCACGACGGCCGCCGCCACGCCCTGCACCACCCGCGCGCCGATCAGCGCGGGCAGGTTCGGCGCCAGACCGCAGGCCGCCGAGGCGAGCGTGAAGACGGCGGTACCGAGCGCGTACGCCCGGCTCGCCCCCGCCCGGTCCGAGAACGCCCCGGTGGACAGCATCAGCGCGGCGAACGCCAGGGTGTAGGCGTCCACCACCCACTGCAGGCCCGACATTCCGCCCCCGAGGGAGGAACCCATCGCGGGCAGGGCCACGTTCACGATGGACGCGTCCAGGCAGACCAGCGCGAAGCCGAGGAGCCCGGCGGTGAGGGTGAGGGCGGCGGAGGGCCCCTTGGGCTCCAACCCGCCTGTGGAGGGGGCGAGTTCGTCGCCCTTGAGGGTCTGGTTCATCGACATGCCCTCCATGCTGCGGATCCGGGCCGTCGTACAGTAGTGGCCGGAATGCCATGCATCCGGAGGTTCTGGCCATGTCCCCGTCGCGCGCCCCGCACCGCGTCGCCGTCGTCGCGCCCTCGCCCGTCTCGATGTTCAACCTCGCCATCCCCGAGATGCTGTTCGGCAAGGTCGAGGTCGACGGGCGGCCGGGCTACGAGGTGGTCATCTGCGCGGCCGAGCCGGGCCCGGTGCCCACCAGCGGCGGGCTCGACCTGTACGTCCGTCATGGGCTCGACGCCGTGCGCGAGGCGGACACGGTGCTCGTCGCCGGGACCGGGGAGCCCTTCGAGCCGGAGTCGCGGATCGTGACCGCCGTCCGGGAGGCGGCCGCCGACGGCAGGCGGATCGCGTCCCTGTGCACCGGCGCCTTCCAGCTCGCCGAGGCGGGCCTGCTGCACGGCCGCAGGGCCACGACGTACTGGGCGCACGCCGACGAGCTGCGCCGCCGCTACCCGCACGTCCAGCTCTGCGGGGACGTGCTGTACGTCCAGGACGGGCCGTACGTCACCTCCTCCGGCTACGCCGCCGGGATCGACCTGTGCCTGCACATCATCCGCACCGACTACGGCGCCGCCGTCGCCAACGAGGTCGCCCGGCGTGCCCTCGTCGCGCCCGTACGGCCCGGCGGCCAGACCCAGTTCACCCAGACCCCGCTGCCGCCCGAGCGGGGTACTGCCTGCGCCGACACCCGCGGCTGGGCCATGCGCAACCTCGACAAGCCGCTCACCCTCACCGACCTGGCCCGCCACGCCGGCGTCAGCGTCCGCACCCTCACCCGCCGCTTCCACGCCGAGAGCGGGGTGAGCCCGTTGCAGTGGCTGCTCCACCAGCGCATCGAGCGCGCCAAGGAGCTGCTGGAGACCACCGGCCTGCCCATGGACCAGGTGGCCCACGCCAGCGGCCTGGGCACGGCCGACTCGCTGCGAGGGCATCTGGTCCGGCGGACGGGGCTGACGCCCAGCGCCTATCGGGCGCAGTTCAGCCGGCTCGGAACCGGAGCACCGGCGGTCACGTCCTCCGTTGCATGATCAGCGAACGAGTCAGGCCGGGCAGGGTCATCCGCACCGCAGTGCCCGCCGAGGTGGAGTCCATCGTCACGCTGCACGCACGGGCGCGGGCGACGTACTACCCCGACGGCGTCCCGGACGACGGCACCGACTGGCACGGCGCCTGGCGCGGCGCCGTCGAGCGGCCCGACGGACACGTCCTGTGCGTGGTCGAGCAGGGCCGGATCATCGCGCTCGCCTCCTTTCGCACCCCGGAGGGCGGCACCGCGGACACGGTCAAGCTCTTCCAGTTCCATGTCGACCCCGACCACTGGCGCGGCGGTGTCGGTACGGCCCTGCACACGGCGTGCGTCGAGGAGTGGCGGGCCGACGGCAAGCGCACGGCCGTCCTCGACGTGCATGTCGACAACCGGCGGGCCCAGGCCTTCTACGCCCGGCAGGGCTGGGTCCCGGACCCGGAGAACCCGCCCGCCGAGGGCGATCACCATCTCTTCCTGCGCTTCTCCGTGACCGGGGAATGAGCCCGGCGACCCCGATTGACCCCGGCGACCGGAGGGTGACCCCGGCTACCGCGATTGACCCCGGCGACCGGAGGGTGACCCCGGCTACCGGGGAATGAACCCCGCTGATTGAATGTTCACGCACTAAGCGGAGGGAGTCTCCGAACCCGTACGACTGGAGAGCCACAGACATGCGCGTCGAGATCTGGAGCGACATCGCCTGCCCCTGGTGCTACGTGGGCAAGGCCCGCTTCGAGAAGGCGCTCGACGCCTTCCCGCACCGCGACCAGGTCGAGGTGGTGCACCGCTCGTTCGAGCTGGACCCCGGACGCGCCAAGGGCGACATCCAGCCCGTGATCACCATGCTCACCAGGAAGTACGGCATGAGCGCGGCGCAGGCGCAGGCCGGCGAGGAGAACCTCGGCGCGCAGGCCGCCGCGGAGGGACTCGAATACCGCACCGAGGGCCGCGACCACGGCAACACCTTCGACATGCACCGGCTGCTGCACCTCGCCAAGGAGCAGGGCAGGCAGGACGCGCTGATCCAGGCCTTCTACCGGGCGAACTTCGCCGAGGAGCGGTCCGTCTTCTCCGAGGGTGACGAGCGGCTCGTGGAGCTGGCCGTCGCCGCCGGGCTCGACGCCGACGACGTCCGGGGGGTCCTCGCCGACCCGGACGCCTACGCCGACGACGTCCGCGCCGACGAGCGCGAGGCCGCCGAGCTCGGCGCCAGCGGTGTGCCCTTCTTCGTCCTGGACCGCAGGTTCGGCGTCTCCGGCGCCCAGCCCGCCGAGGTCTTCGAGCAGGCACTGACGCAGGCGTGGGGCGACCGGTCGCCGCTTCGGCTCATCGACCAGGGCGACGCGGACGCGTGCGGCCCCGACGGGTGCGCGGTGCCGCAGCGCTGAGCAAAGCCGCAGGTCGGGGCGGATCCATAAGCGTTGCTTAGCGAAACCACGTAAAGAATCGCAATGGACCGAGAGGTGCCGAGGGCTCAGAGTGGAGCCATGGAGACCTTCGAGAGCCTGGTCCGTGCCGAGTTCGCCCCGAAGAACGTCTATCTCAACACCGCGAGCAACGCCCTGCTGCCGGCCCGCACCGTCACCGCCCTGAACCGGGCCGTGCGGATGCGGGCTGAGGGCACTCCGCTCGGCCCTCTGTACGAGGATGTGGAGGCCGTCCGCGCCTCCTTCGCCCGGCTGGCCGGTGTGCCCGTCGAGCGGGTCTCGACCGGGGCCTCGGTCGCCGAGTACGGCGGGCTGATCGCCGCCGCGCTGCCCGCCGGAGCCGAAGTCCTCACCGCGGAGGCCGACTTCGCCTCCCTCGTGAACCCCTTCCACATGCGCGGCGACCTCAAGGTGCGTGCCGTCCCGCTGGACCGCCTCGCCGAGTCCGTCCGCCCGGACACCGCCCTCGTCGCCGTCAGCGCCGCGCAGTCCGCCGACGGCCGGATCGCCGACCTGACCGCCGTGCGCGCGGCGGCCCTGGCACACGGGGCGCGAACCTATGTCGACGCCTCCCAGTCGGCCGGATGGCTGCCGCTGGAGGCCGGGGCGTACGACTTCGTCGCCGCCGTCGGCTTCAAGTGGCTGCTCGGCCCGCACGGCGTCGCGTTCTGCGTCGTCCCGGAGGACTTCGGCGGGCTGACGCCGCTGCTCGCCGGCTGGGTCGCCGGGGAGCTCCCCTGGGACAGCTGCTACGGCCCCGTCGAGGACCTCGCCCACTCCGCACGGCGTTTCGACATCAGCCCCAGCCTCTTCAGCCACGCCGGGCTGCGTACGTCCCTGGAGCTGATCGAGGAACTGGGCGTCTCCGCCATCCAGGCCCACGACCTCGACCTCGCCGACCGCTTCCGCGCGGGCCTCGCGACCCTCGGCCACGAACCGGTGCCCTCGCCCGGCTCGGCCATCGTCTCCGTGCCCGGACTCGGCCACCGCCAGCCCGAGTTGAGCGCCGCCGGCATCGAGGTCTCCAACCGTGCGGGCAACCTGCGCGCGGCCTTCCACCTCTACAACACGGCGGCGGATGTCGAACGCCTGCTGGACGTCCTGTCCTCGTCAACTACCCGGCGCTAAGGGCCTGCGGAGAAACAAGTCGTTGCTTCCCTGGTTGCTCGTCGTTGTTGTGGTATGGGGATGCTGGAGGGGGTTGAGGCGGCTCTGGCCGCGAAGTTCGAGGCGTTGTTCCCGCACTTGGACGAGCGTCAGCGCCGGTTGGCCATAGGGGCGGAGGCCCGGTCGCTGGGGCATGGCGGGATCCGGGTGGTGGCCCGTGCGGCCGGGGTGCGTGAGGGCACCGTCTCCCGTGGGGTTGCTGAACTGGAGTCCGGGGCAGCCCCGTTGGGCCGGGCCCGCCGGGAAGGCGGAGGCCGCAAGCGTGCGGTGGAGCTCGATCCGGGACTGCGGCCCGCGCTGCTGGCCCTTGTCGAGCCGGACATGCGGGGTGATCCGATGTCGCCACTGCGCTGGACGGTGAAGTCGACCCGTCACCTGGCCGCCGAGCTGACCGGGCAGGGCCACCGCATCTCGGCGGAGACCGTGGCCGACCTGCTGCGTGAGGAGGGCTTCAGTCTCCAGGGCAACGCCAAGACCGTAGAGGGCAGGCAACACCCGGACCGCGATGGCCAGTTCCGCTACATCAACGAGCGGGCCAAGGAGTATCAGGCTGCCGGGGACCCGGTGGTCAGCGTCGACACCAAGAAGAAGGAAGTCGTCGGCAACTACAAGAACGCCGGCGGCGAGTGGCACCGCAAGGGCGAACCGGTCCGGGTGCGGACGCACGACTTCCCGGACCCGGAGCTGGGCAAGGCCATCCCGTACGGGATCTACGATCTGGCCGCGGACACCGGATGGGTCAGCGTCGGCACCGACCACGACACTGCAGCGTTCGCCGTGGAGTCCATCCGCCGCTGGTGGAACAGCCAGGGGCGGGGCGCCTATCCGCACGCGCGGCGGCTGCTGGTCACCGCGGACGCGGGCGGCTCGAACGGCTACCGCACCCGCGCCTGGAAAGCCGAACTCGCCGCCCTGGCCCTTCAGACGGGCCTGGACATCACCGTCTGTCACTTTCCGCCAGGTACTTCAAAATGGAACAAGGTGGAGCACCGGCTGTTCTCCCACATCACCATGAACTGGCGCGGCAGGCCGCTGACCAGCCACGAAGTCATCGTGAACAGCATCGCCGCGACGACCACCCGGACCGGGCTGACGGTGCACGCCGAACTCGACACAGGCGCCTACGAGACCGGAGTCCGGATCAGTGACCGGCAGCTGGATGCCCTGCCCCTGCACCGCCACGAATGGCACGGTGACTGGAACTACACACTGCGGCCCGAGGCATACACCCAGGTCAGCGACGCACCGGACCCCTTCGACCAGCCCAGCCCCGACCTCGCCTGGCTCTGCCACCCCACCCTGACCGGCATGCCGGCCCCAGAGTGGGAAGCCCTGATCACCACGCTCACCACCCTCCACGAGAGCCAACGCGAGACGGCGCTGGACAAGCGGCGCGGCCATCGCCCACGAGTCAAAGGCGACGGCACCACCGGCCGCCGCCCCATCCTCACCCTCGCCGACCGGCTCCTGGCCACCCTCCTCCACCAGCGACTCGGGCTCCCGCAGGTCGCCATCGCCCGCCTCTTCGGCGTCACGCCATTCACCATCAACCGGCGCATTCGCGACATCCGCCAGCTCCTCGAGGCAGCCGGGCACACCATTCAACCCGCCGACCAGCACCTCGCCACCCTCGACGACCTCCGCTGCCTCGCCAGCACGGCAGGCATCACCATCCCTACAGAGATCAAGACGGCGAGTTAATAATCCGCAGGTCCTAAAGCGCCGCACTTGCACAACGCCCAGGCCCCAGCGCGACTTGACGGTGCCGTAGGCGTGCCTGCGCAGGGCGAAGTTCTTGAACTCCCCGCGCTCGAAGGCCACCTCACTCACCCAGGTGGCGGCCTCGTTGCAGGCGTGAAGGGTTGCCTTGAGTGCCGCCGCCTGCTCGGGCGTCGGCAGCAGCTTGACCTGCACCACCAGCTTCACAAGCACCGAACGTACACACCCGCACGACAGGCCACCGCGCGTTCGAAGTGGATCACCTGAACGAGTGATACACATGGTCGTGGGCTGGCTCCAGGCCATGCCCGACGCCGGACCCGGCCCCGACGAGAGGGTCGTCGGACCCACCGCGCCCCCCGGTGCTGTTCTCGGTCACCGGGGGGCGAGGAGTGGGTGCTGGGCTCCGGGGGCGAGCCCGTGCGGGCCGAACTCACCCTTGATCCCGTCGACTTCTGCCTGCTGATCGGCGGGCGGCACACACCGGAGGCGGTGCCCGGCGCCCGCTTTCGGCCCTGAAGGGGCCTCGTCCTCAAACGCCGGACGGGCTAACATCCAGCCCCTCCGGCGTGAGGAGCGGGGTCTGGGGCGGGCGGAGCCCCAGAAGGATGGGATGGGATGGGTAGGGGCGGCGGGGGCGGGATTCGCTCCGCGCTGAAAGCCGCGCTGCCGCCAGGCCGCCGTGCCACGCTCCCCGTATGACCACAGCCGGCGCGCCCACACCCACGAACCTTCCCGACGGCCGCCCCATCCCCCTCATGACCGGCGACGAGCGCCCCATGCTGGAGAGCTGGCTCGCGTTTCATCGCGCCACGCTGGAGTCGAAGTGTGCGGGGCTGGCCGACGCGGAGTTGCGGCTGGCCTCCGCCGAGCCGTCGGAGTTGACGCTGCTCGGGCTGGTGCAGCATCTCGCGGAGTGTGAGCGGAACTGGTTCCAGCGGGTGGTCGGGGGGCTCGACGTGCCGCCGGTGTACGGGGAGCGGAACGAGAGCGGGTACGTCCTCGACGGGGCTCGGGGGATCGGCGAGGCGCTGGATGTGTGGCGGCAGGAGATCGCGCGGGGGCGTGAGGTCTGTGCCGGGCGGGCGTTGGACAGTGTGGGGCGGATCGGGGGCGGGCCGATGGCCGGGGTCGAGGTCAGTCTGCGGTGGGTGCTCATTCACATGATCGAGGAGTACGCGCGCCACAACGGTCACGCCGATATTCTGCGAGAACGCATCGACGGCGTTACCGGTGCCTGAATTCAACGTAATTCCGGGAATTCTTTCAAGGGTAGCTTCCCATCTTCTTCTGCCCGCTTTCTCCAAACCTAAACGCAAAGATTTCGCGAACGCCATCCGGAGCAATTCGGGCAGGTCTCGTGAGAGTTACATGGCTGTGACGCGTTCCACACCGTGACCGTTTTGGGCGGGATTTAAGGGATAAACTCGGGCGCTTCACCCCTGCACTGCGGTACCACTCACGCCCGCGTGATAACACACCCGGCGCTCATCCGTAACCCCACACGGCCATGCAATTTCGAATTTCCCTCGGTAAATTCAATTCGCATGACTGCCGCACAAGCAGACCTGCAAATCGACCGTCCGGCGGTGGCCGACGGGGCCGCGCTGTGGCGGATTGCCAGAGACTCCAAGGCCCTCGACCTCAACTCGTCGTACAGCTATCTGCTGTGGTGTCGCGACTTCGCGGGCACGTCGGCCGTCGCCCGCGACGAGCGCGGCGAGCCGGTCGGCTTCGTCACCGCATACATCCGGCCGGAGCGTCCGCAAACCCTGCTCGTCTGGCAGGTGGCCGTGGACGACGCCTATCGCGGACGCGGCATCGCCGCCGCGCTGCTGGACGGGCTCGTCGCACGGGTCGGTGGCGAGTACGGCGTCACGAGCGTCGAGACCACCATCACCCCCGGCAACATCGCCTCCGAGCGCCTGTTCGACGCCTTCGCCGAGCGGCACGGTGCCGCTCTGGAGCGCGAGGTGCTGTTCCCCACCAGCCTGTTCCCCGACGGGCCGCACGACCCCGAGGTCCTGTACCGCATCGGGCCCCTCTCCCTCTGACGACCCACTGACGACCACCACGCACTCCCCCCACGCAACGAGGAGCGATTCGTCGTGACCATCACCCAGCCCGACCTCAGCGTCTTCGAGACCCTGGAGTCCGAGGTACGCAGCTACTGCCGCGGCTGGCCCACCGTCTTCGACCGCGCGCGCGGCAGCCGTATGTACGACGAGGACGGCCACGAGTACCTGGACTTCTTCGCCGGCGCCGGTTCACTGAACTACGGCCACAACAACCCCGTCCTGAAACGGGCGTTGATCGACTACCTGGAGCGGGACGGCGTCACGCACGGGCTCGACATGTCCACCAGCGCCAAGCGGGCCTTCCTGCAGACCTTCCAGGACCTGGTGCTGCGGCCGCGCGACCTGCCGTACAAGGTCATGTTCCCGGGGCCGACCGGGACGAACGCCGTCGAGTCGGCACTCAAGCTGGCGCGGAAGGTGAAGGGGCGCGAGGCCATCGTCTCGTTCACCAACGCCTTCCACGGGATGTCCCTCGGCTCGCTCGCCGTCACCGGTAACGCGTTCAAGCGCGCCGGCGCCGGGATCCCGCTCGTGCACGGCACGCCCATGCCGTTCGACAACTACTTCGACGGCACGGTCGAGGACTTCCTGTGGTTCGAGCGGCTGCTCGAGGACCAGGGGTCCGGGCTCAACAAGCCCGCCGCCGTGATCGTGGAGACCGTGCAGGGCGAGGGCGGCATCAACGTCGCCCGCAAGGAGTGGCTGCGCGCGCTGGCCGAGCTGTGCGAGCGGCAGGACATGCTGCTCATCGTCGACGACATCCAGATGGGGTGCGGGCGGACCGGGGCCTTCTTCTCCTTCGAGGAGGCGGGCATCACCCCGGACATCGTCACCGTGTCCAAGTCCATCAGCGGCTACGGACTGCCCATGTCGCTGTGCCTGTTCAAGCCCGAGCTGGACATCTGGGAGCCGGGCGAGCACAACGGCACCTTCCGCGGCAACAACCCCGCCTTCGTCACGGCCACCGCCGCCCTGGAGGCGTACTGGGCGGACGGGTCCGCGATGGAGAAGCAGACCCGCAAGCGCGGTGAGCAGATCGAGCAGGCGCTCATCTCCATCACGGAGGAGAACCTCGCCGACGTGAAGGAGTACCGCGGGCGCGGGCTCGTGTGGGGCCTGGAGTTCAGCGACAAGGAGCGCGCCGGACGCGTCGCGCGCCGGGCGTTCGAACTCGGGCTGCTCATCGAGACGTCGGGCCCCGAGAGCGAGGTCGTGAAGCTGCTTCCGGCGCTCACGATCACCCCGGAGGAGCTGGACGAGGGACTGAGCGTCCTCGCCCGCGCCGTCCGGGAAACCATCTGAAAGACACCACCTAGGAGGCATCGCAGCACCGTGATCGTCCGTTCGTTCAAGGACATCGAAGGAACCGACCGCCATGTGAAATCGGCGTCCGGCACCTGGGAGAGCAAGCGCATCGTCCTCGCCAAGGAGAAGGTCGGCTTCTCCCTGCACGAGACGATCCTGTACGCGGGTACGGAGACGTCGATGTGGTACGCGAACCACATCGAGGCCGTCGTCTGCGTCGAGGGCGAGGCCGAGCTGACCGACCACGAGACCGGGCGGACGCACGCGATCACGCCCGGGACCATGTACCTCCTGGACGGGCACGAGAGGCACACGCTGCGGATCAAGGAGGACTTCCGCTGCCTCTGCGTCTTCAACCCGCCCGTGACCGGCCGGGAGGACCACGACGAGAACGGGGTGTACCCGCTGCTCACCGAGCCCGAGGAGGTGTGAGAAACCCATGACCACCGTCATGACCGGAAACATCACCGATCTCTACCCCAGCCGCGGCGCCACCGAGGTGTCGACGCCGCGCCAGGACCCCGTCGTGTGGGGCTCCCCCGACACGCCCGGCCCGATCGCGACCACCGATCTGCAGTCCTTCGAGCGCGACGGCTTCCTCGCCATCGACCAGCTCATCACCGAGGACGAGGTCGCGGTCTACGCGCAGGAGCTGGAGCGGCTGGTCACCGACCCGGCGATCCGCGCGGACGAGCGCTCGATCATCGAGCCGAAGTCCAAGGAGATCCGGTCCGTCTTCGAAGTGCACAAGATCAGTGAGGTGTTCGCCTCCCTGGTGCGCGACGAGCGGGTCGTCGGGCGGGCCCGGCAGATCCTCGGCTCGGACGTGTACGTCCACCAGTCGCGGATCAACGTCAAGCCGGGCTTCGGGGCCAGTGGCTTCTACTGGCACTCGGACTTCGAGACCTGGCACGCCGAGGACGGCCTGCCGAACATGCGGACCGTGTCGGTCTCGATCGCGCTGACCGAGAACTACGACACCAACGGCGGGCTCATGATCATGCCCGGCTCGCACCGCACGTTCCTCGGCTGCGCGGGAGCCACGCCGAAGGACAACTACAAGAAGTCCCTCCAGATGCAGGACGCGGGCACGCCGTCCGACGAGGCGCTCACCGCCATGGCGTCCGAGTACGGCATCAAGCTCTTCACGGGCAAGGCCGGTTCGGCGACCTGGTTCGACTGCAACTGCATGCACGGATCCGGCGACAACATCACGCCGTTCCCGCGCAGCAACGTGTTCATCGTCTTCAACAGCGTGGAGAACACGGCCGTCGAGCCCTTCTCGGCTCCCGTACGGCGGCCTGAGTTCATCGGCGCGAGGGACTTCACGCCGGTGAAGTGATCTCGTGAAGTGAGATCACAGCCACGCCAGCGACGCGGCCCGCTCCAGTACCTTCCGTACGGCGGCCGCGTCGCCCGTGGGGCGCAGCCCCCAGGGACGGGACGGGTAGGGGCGGCGGGGGCGAGGAAAAGGCGCTACCGCCAACCGGCGTCCACCGCCCGCAACGCTCCGTCCACATCCACACCCAACCCCTGCTCCGCCAGCGCAGCCCCCAGCGCCGCCACACAGCCCCGCACCACGTCCGCCGTCGCATCACCCCCGTAGTGATTGACCCGGATCATCTCCTTGGCCAACGCCCCACCCCCCGCGGCCAGCGGCAACGCGGGGTCGCTCGCCACCGCCCGAGCCACTACCTCCGACGCCACCACCCCCGCCGGCACCCTCAGCGTCGTAGCGACCGGAGCAGCCTCCCGCGCGTCGTACACATACGGCTCCAACCCCCCGCCCAGAGCCACCGCACCGGCCCGAGCGGACAGCGCGGCGGCCCGATGCCGAGCCATCACCGCCTCCAGCCCGTCCGCCTCGATCCGCTCCACGCACGCCTCGAGCGCCAGCATCTCCAACTGCGCGGGCGCATGCAGCAGCGCCTTCCGCCCGCCGTCGACCCACCGCTCCTTCCAGTCCAGCAGCGACAGATACGACCGCCGCGGCGCCCGGGGATTCGCGGCCATCCGGGCCCACGCCCGCTCGCTCACCGACACCGCCGACACCCCGGCCGGCCCGCCCATCGCCTTCTGCGCCCCGATGACGCACAGGTCCACACCCCACGCGTCCGGCAGCACCGGCTCGGCCCCGATCGACGCCACGGCGTCCAGGTAGAAGAGCGCCCCGTGCGCCCGCACGACCTCGCCGATCTCCGCGACGGGGTTGGTGTTGCCGGTGGCCGCCTCCGCGTGCACCAGGGACACGAAGTCGATCTCCGGGTGCTCGGCGAAGGCCTCCCGGATCTGGTCCGCGGTGACCGCCGTGTGGAAGGGCACCGCCAGATCGATCACGGTCGCGCCGCAGTCCCGCAGCCAGTCCCCGAAGGTCTGCCCGTACGGACCGGTGATCACGTTCAGCGCGGTCGTGCCGGGCCCGGCCGTCCCGCGGATCGCCCCCTCCAGCGGCAGCAGAGCCTCGCCCTGCATGATCACGACGTCCTGACCGGTGCCGAGCAGCCGTGCCACCCGGTCCTCGATGGCGGCGAATCGGGCGGCGCTCAGCGGGGCCAGGTCCAGGAAGGGGTGGGTCACGGGGGTGCTCTCTTCGCTCTCTTCGCTCCGGGATCGACGAGGACGAGCGTAAACCGGGCGGTGCCGGGGCAGTGATCGGGCGCCCCCGCCCCGCCCTCGCCCCCGTCCCGCACCCGACTTCTTAGGTCGAACGGCCCCTTAACCATCGGTTTGGTTTGAGGATCTCAAACTTCTCCTTATAATCGGAACCCACAGTTCCCTGACAGGAGGCTCCCCGTGAAGACGACCCTCGGGCGCCGGACCCGCGTTCTGGCCGCCACCACCGCGACGGCCGGGCTGGTGCTCGTGGCCGGCTGCTCCTCCGACGGCAACGGCGGCGGTACGAAGACGGCGGCCGGCGGTGTCGAAGTCGTCAAGGCGGGCCAGCTCACCACCTGCACCCACCTGCCGTACCCGCCCTTCCAGTCGGAGATCGACGGCAAGGTGCAGGGCTTCGACGTCTCCCTCATCGACCTGGTCGCGGACGACCTCGGTGTGAAGCAGACGATCGTCGACCAGCCCTTCGAGAACTTCAAGACCGGCGGCTCCCTCAACGCCGGCAGCTGCGACCTCGCCGCCGCCGGCATGACCATCACCGAGGAGCGCAAGAAGAACGTCGACTTCTCGGACCCGTACTTCGAGGCCACCCAGGCCGTCCTGGTCGACAAGAAGAGCGGCATCTCCTCCTTCGCGGACCTCAAGGGCAAGAAGGTCGGCGCCCAGGCGCAGACGACCGGCGAGGACTACGCGAAGAGCAAGGGCCTGGACCCCGTCTCCTTCGAGTCCTCCGACGCCGTGATCAACGGCCTGCGCACCGGCCAGGTCCAGGCCGTCGTCATCGACTACCCGGTCGTCCAGGGCTGGCTGAAGGACAAGGCCAACGCCGACGCCTTCGAGGTCGCCGAGCAGATCAACACCGGTGAGCAGTACGGCTTCACGGTGAAGAAGGGCAACACCAAGCTCCGCGAGGCCATCAACAAGGCGATCGCGGACGCGAAGGCCGACGGTACGTACAAGAAGCTGTACGAGAAGTGGATCGGCCCGTACGACGAGTCCGCGGCGTCCGCGTCTCCGTCCGCCTCATGACGGGCACGGACGTACGACTCCAGCCGAAGAAGAAGGGCCTGACCCGGCGTCAGAAGCGCAGCCTGTCGCGCGGCATCCAGTACGTCGTCTTCGTCGCGGCCGTGATCGCCTTCGCGGTCGCGGCCGACTGGGACCGCCTGGCGAACCAGTTCGCGCAAGGGGACATCGCCCGGCAGATGTTCCCGGACGTCATCACGCTGGCGCTGAAGAACACCGTGCTGTACACCGTGTCCGGCTTCGTCGTCGGACTGGTCCTCGGCATGGTCATCGCGCTGATGCGGCTGTCGTCCGTGGGGCCGTACCGCTGGCTCGCCGGCGTCTACATCGAGATCTTCCGAGGGCTGCCCGCCCTGCTGATCTTCATCTTCATCGGGGTCGCCGTGCCGCTGGCCTTCCCGGGCACGGAGATTCCCGGCGGCACCTACGGCAAGGTGGCCCTCGCGCTCGGCCTGGTGGCCGCCGCGTACATGGCCGAGACGATCCGCGCGGGCATCCAGGCGGTGCCCAAGGGGCAGATGGAGGCGGCGCGCTCGCTCGGGTTCTCGCCCGCCCGCGCCATGATCTCGATCATCATCCCGCAGGCGTTCCGGATCATCCTCCCGCCGCTGACCAACGAACTCGTCCTGCTCTTCAAGGACTCCTCGCTGGTGCTGTTCCTCGGTGTCACGCTGGAGGAGCGCGAGCTGTCCAAGTTCGGCCGTGACCTGGCCAGCCAGACCGCCAACTCCACGCCGATCCTGGTCGCGGGCCTGTGCTATCTGCTGGTCACGATCCCGCTCGGCTTCGTCGTACGCCGTATGGAGGCGAAAGCCCAGGAGGCCGTGAAGTGACGGAGAAGACCCAGACCGCCGGCTCCCGACCGGAGATCGAAGTCCGCGGCCTGCACAAGTCCTTCGGTACCAACGAGGTGCTGCGCGGCATCGACCTGGAGATCGGCCAGGGCGAGGTCGTGTGCGTCATCGGCCCGTCCGGCTCGGGCAAGTCGACCCTGCTGCGCTGCGTGAACCTGCTGGAAGAGCCCACCAAGGGCCAGGTCTTCGTCGGCGGCACCGAGCTCACCGACCCGGACGTCGACATCGACGCCGTACGCCGCCGTATCGGCATGGTCTTCCAGCAGTTCAACCTCTTCCCGCACCTCACGGTGACCGAGAACCTCACGCTGCCGCAGCGCCGGGTCCTGGGGCGGGACAAGGCCGCGGCCGCGAAGGTCGCCGCCGAGAACCTGGAGCGGGTCGGGCTGTCGGAGAAGGCGAGGGCGTACCCGGCCTCCCTCTCCGGCGGCCAGCAGCAGCGCGTCGCCATCGCCCGCGCGCTCGCCATGGGCCCCGCGGTGATGCTCTTCGACGAGCCGACGTCCGCGCTGGACCCGGAGCTGGTGGGGGACGTCCTGGCCGTGATGCGCATGCTCGCCGACGAGGGCATGACGATGATGGTCGTCACCCACGAGATGACCTTCGCCCGCGAGGTCGCCGACCGGGTCGTCTTCATGGACGGCGGAGTGATCGTCGAGGACGGCACCCCCGACCAGGTCATCGGCGCCCCCCAGCACGAACGCACCCGCCATTTCCTGTCGCGGCTGCTGGACCCGGCCATGGCCGAGGTGGAGGAGGAGACCTCGGACCAGGTGGGCAAGGGCGACTAGCCGGTCATCCGGGTCCGGTCATTAGGGTGCAGGCATGAGCGAACGCGCGGTGCTGCACGTGAAGGGCCGGGTCCTCGTCGGGCCCGACGACGTCCGGGACGAGCTGTGGGTCGTCGACGGCCGGATCTCGTACGACTGTCCCGTCGGCGCCCGCGACGTGCGGACCGTCGAAGGCTGGGCCCTGCCCGGTCTCGTCGACGCGCACTGCCATGTGGGCCTGGGCGCGCACGGCCCGGTGGACGACGACGTCGCCGAGAAGCAGGCGCTGACCGACCGCGAGGCGGGCACCCTGCTGATCCGTGACGCCGGTTCGCCCTCCGACACCCGCTGGGTCGACGACCGCGAGGACCTGCCGAAGATCATCCGGGCCGGCCGGCACATCGCCCGCACTCGCCGCTACATCCGCGGCTACGCCCACGAGATCGAACCGGAGGACCTGGTCGCCTACGTCGCCCAGGAGGCCCGGCGCGGCGACGGCTGGGTCAAGCTGGTCGGCGACTGGATCGACCGCGACCTCGGAGACCTCGCGCCCACCTGGCCGCGGGACGCGGTCGAGGCCGGTATCGCGGAGGCGCATCGCCTGGGCGCCCGGGTCACCGCGCACTGCTTCGCCGAGAGCTCGTTGCGCGACCTCGTCGAGTCCGGCATCGACTGCATCGAGCACGCGACGGGCCTGACGGAGGACCTGATCCCGCTGTTCGCCGAGCGCAGGGTGGCGATCGTCCCCACCCTCGTGAACATCGCGACCTTCCCGAAGCTGGCCGACGGCGGCGAGGCCCGGTTCCCCCGCTGGTCGGCCCATATGCGCCGGCTCCACGAACGCCGTTACGACACGGTCCGCTCCGCCCACGACGCCGGCATCCCGGTCTTCGTCGGCACGGACGCGGGCGGCACCCTGCCCCACGGCCTGGTGGCGGCCGAGGTCGCGGAACTGGTCACGGCCGGCATCCCCGCGGTCGAGGCCCTCGCGGCGACGAGCTGGGCGGCCCGGACATGGCTCGGCCGGCCCGGCCTGGAGGAGGGGGCGGCGGCGGACCTCGTGGTGTACGAGTCCGACCCGCGGGCGGACGTGCGGGTGCTGGCGGCGCCCCGACGGGTGGTGCTGAACGGGCACGTCGTCGGCTGACGTCGAGCGGACGAGACGGGGCGGACGCGACGGAGCGTGACGAGGCGCTGCGGTGCGGCCTTCGTGCACTCCGTCTCGCACTCCGGGGCGTCAACCGGCGTATTCGGAAAGAGGCCGGTGCGACGGTGAAAGCATGGAACACCCGTGCCGCACGATTCGAAAAGGTTCACGGAAACCCCACTTAGGAGTGAAGTCCGGGCGGATTGCTGACTGTTCACTCTCAGTACGCGATTCTTGCCAGGTCCCGAGCAAGTCTCCTCTGGGGGTCCCCACCTTGAACGGCAAGAACTTCCGCCTGCCCGCACGCCGTCTCGCCACCGTCGCGACGGCCACCGCCCTGACCGCCGGTCCCGCGGTCCTGGGCGCCGCGGGTCCCGCTCACGCGACCGGTGACGAGGGTCGCGCGAGTGCCGTCGTGCTCCGTACCGGGCTCGACATCTCCCTGCTCAACAAGACCGTGAACGTCCCGCTCGCGGTCTCCCTCAACGAAGTGCAGGCGCCGCGGAGCGCCGAGAAGGCGACACTGACGGCCCAGTTGAACGGTGTCGACGGCGGCCGGCCCTTCAGTGTGCTGAACGCCGAGGTCGCCCAGTCGAAGGCCACCGTCGAGGGCGGCAAGGCCGAGGGGTACACCAACCTCGCCCACGCCAAGGTCCACGTGCCCGGTCTGCCGCTGCTCTCGCTCATCGAGGTCGGCCAGGTCACCTCCAAGGCGACCTGCGAGGCCGGGAAGACGCCGACCGCCACCTCCAACCTGCTCGGCGACGTCACCGTCCTGGGCAAGAAGGTCACCCTGACCGCCGGCGGGACCACGAACGTCGAGGTGCCGGGTGTCGGTGACGTGCAGCTGGACTACTCCAGGACGGAGAAGACCTCGCGCACGGCCGCCGCCACTGCCCTCGAACTCAAGGTGTCCGTCAACCCGTTGAAGCTGAACGTGGCCGACGTCCAGGGCACCCTGACCCTGGCGAAGGCGACCTGCGAGACCCCGGCCGCGCCCGCGGACGCAGCCGACCCGAGCGCCGACCCGAGCACCGCACCGGGCGCCGGTTCGGCCGGGGAAGTGAAGCCCCAGGGCGAGGCCTCCGACGAAGGCCTCGCCGAGACCGGCGGCAACTCCATGACGCCGTACATCGCGGGCGGCGCGGTGGCCCTGCTCCTCGCGGGTGGGGGAGCGGTGGCCCTGGCGCGGCGCGGCAGGAGCTGACCCGGTCAGGAGGCCAGGGCCAGGGAGCCGCAAGGCTCCGCAGGCCCCCTCAGTCGGCAACTCGGTCAACAGCCCTTCTTGTCGGGGCTGTTGACTGGCGTCTGAAAACGTTTTAACTTCCCCTCACTTGCTGGAGCGCCCGCTGCCAGGCTCCACGCTCTGGCTCAACCAGGGCATGTTCACCGACGCCGGCATGAAGGAGGGCTGGACGTCGGAGGACTTCGCCGCCGTGGCCAAGCGGGCGACCGGTGGAAGGACGTACGCACTCGGCGCAGCCAACGGCTCCCTGTTCGGCAACGCCGTGCACTCCGCCGCCCACAACGCGCCGCAGAACTGGACGGTCACCGAGGACGGGACGTTCCGGCCGGGCTGCGCCGACGAACGCTACAAGGCGGCCATCGCCTTCCAGGCGCAGCTCCGCAAGAACGGCTCGTACCACCCGGACGCCACGTCCATCTCCCAGATCGACCTGACCACCCTCTTCTACAACGGCACCGTCGGCTCCATGCAGGACGGCTTCGGCGCCTACCTGCCCAAGTACCGCGAATCGCGGGGCAAGCTGACCCCGGCCGCCGCCCTGCCGTACAGCGTCGACGGCACCCCCGGCGGGATCGTCGCCGCCCGCCGGTCCTTCGGCTACACCGTCCTGAAGACGGCGAAGAAGGAGCGGATCGAGATGCTGCTCCGCGTCCTCGACTTCCTCGCCGCCCCCTTCGGCAGCAAGGAGTGGGAGCTCGTCCACTACGGCGTCGAGGGCACCCACTTCACCCGCGCCAAGGACGGCTCACCCGAGCCCACCGAGCTCGGCGAGGTAGAGAACAACACCAACCTGCCGCTGAAGTACCTGGCCGAGGGCCCGCAGGTGCTGTTCGTGCCGGGCATGCCCGAGGCCGTACGGGCCCTGCACGCCTGGCAGCGCGAGGTCGTGCCGCACGCCGTCCGCGACGCCTCCTTCGGCCTGCAGTCCCGCACCAGGAACGCCCAGGGCACCACCCTCAAGGCCCTCCTCGACGACACCGTCACCGGGATCGTCGCGGGGCGGCTGCCGCTGTCGGAGTGGGACGCGACGGTGAAGAAGTGGCGGGCCCGGGGCGGCGACAGAATGGCCGGGGAGCTGGCGAAGGACTACGCGGCCAACACCTGAACAGCCACTCGTGGAACAGGAGACGTGGGGGATGGGGAACGACATGGCGGACACCGGGTCCAAGCGGCGGGTCACGATCCGCGAGGTCGCCGAGCGGGCGGGCGTGTCCGTGGCCACGGCGTCCCGTGCGCTGAGCGGCAACCACCCCGTGCCCACCTCGACCAAGACCCGCGTGCTGCGGGCCGCGCGCGACCTCGACTACGTCGCCAACGCGCACGCCCGTGCTCTGGTGGGCGGCGGCCGGAAGATGGCCGCCGTCGTCGTCCGCCAGGTCACCAGCCCCTTCTACGCCCAGGTCGCCGAGGGCGTCGAGGCGGAGGCCGCCGACCGGGGCTGGCTGTGCGTGGTCGGCGCGACCGGCGGGGATCCGCAGCGCGAGATGGAGTTCGTGCAGCTGATGCGGGAGGAGGGGGCGCGGCTGGTGATCCTGGTCGGCGGGGTCGTCGAGGACGACGCATATCGCTCGCGCGTGGCCCACTACGCGCAGGCGCTGGACGCGTCGGGAGCGCGGCTGGTGTTGTGCGGCAGGCCCGCTCCGGATCCCGATATCCCCGCGCTGGTCGTCGAGTTCGACAACGAGGCCGGTGCCCGGGCCGTCACCGGGCACCTGCTGTCCGCCGGTCATCGGCGGATCGCCTTCCTCGGCGGACTGCCGGGCAACACGGCCCTGGACGCTCGTGTCGCCGGTTACCGTGCCGCACTCGCCGAACACGGGGTGCCCGCGGCGGCCGCGCGGGTCGTCGACTGCGGGCTCGGTCGTGCGGCGGGTCTGCGGGCCATGGCCCAACTACTCAAGGAGACACGGGAGTTCACTGCCGTCGTGGCGGGGGACGACATGGTTGCCGCAGGTGCGTTGAGGGCGATCACCGATGCGGGGCTTGTCGTCCCTGACGACATCTCGGTCGTCGGGTACAACGACATTCCGCTTGCCGAGGACTTCAATCCGCCGCTGACCACCGTTCGTACCCCCGCTGAGGAACTCGGCCGCGCCGCCGTGCGCATCGCGCTGCGAGACCCGGAGCACGTGGCCGGGCGCCACCACCTGCTCGGGACCCACATCGTCGTACGGGGAAGCGTCGCGGCTCCGCCGGAACGGCCGTGAGTTCACCGCGGGTGATCTGTGGCCGGTCGCGCCCACGGCGGAGCCGCATGTTGATGGAGCCCCGCGTCCCTTCGGGAGCGCTGCCTCTGCCCCCGACTCCTGGAGGACCGAACCTCGTATGACCGCGCCGCGCGTCTCGCTCCCTGCCAACCCGGCGAACCCTTCCGAACCGCCGCCGCCCGACCCCGTCCTCTCACCCCTCACCGGCTGGACCCGCGCCCACTGGGAATCGATCGCCGACCGCCTTCTCGACGGGCTGCTGCCGTACGCCACACCAGGACTCGCCCAGTACCGACTCCCCGGCCCGCCCAGCCACTCCGGCCCCTGGTCCGACGGCCTGGAGGGCTTCGCGCGCTCCTTCCTGCTCGCCGCCTTCCGGATCGCGGGCTCGGGCGGCCTGGTCGGCCCCGCGCTCATCGAGCGGTACGCCACCGGGCTGGCCGCCGGCACCGACCCGCACCACCCCGAACACTGGCCGCCCATCACCGACCGAGCCCAGCCGATGGTCGAGGCCGCCTCGATCGCCATCGCGCTGCACGAGTCCCGCCCGTGGCTGTGGGACCACCTCGACGACGGCGTACGGCAGCGGGTGTGCGCCTGGCTCGGGGGGTTCCTCGGCGCGGACGTCAACGACTCCAACTGGCGGCTCTTCCAGGTCATCACCGAGGAGTTCCTCGCCTCCGTCGGCGCCCCGCACAGCCGGGCCGAGATCGACGCGGGGCTGGCCCGCCTGGACGACTGGTACCGGGGCGGGGGCTGGTACACCGACGGCGAGGGACGGAAGTTCGACTACTACAACGCCTGGGCGCTGCACCTGTATCCGGTGCTGTGGGCGCGGGTCGCGGGGACGCGGGCGGACCCGGCCACCACGGCCCGGCACCGCGCCCGGCTGCGCGAGTTCCTCGCCGTCCACCAGCACTTCTTCGGCTCCGACGGCGCCCCCGTCCACCAGGGCCGCTCCCTCACCTACCGCTTCGCGACCACCGCCCCGCTGTGGGCGGGCGCCCTCGCCGACGCCACCCCGCTGCCGCCGGGCCGCACCCGCCGTCTCGCCTCCGGTGCGCTGAGGCACTTCGCCGAGCGGGGCGTGCCCGACGAACGGGGCCTGCTGACCCTCGGCTGGTACCGGCCCTTCCTCCCCGTCACCCAGCGCTATTCGGGCCCCGCCTCCCCGTACTGGGCGAGCAAGGCCTTCCTGGGACTGCTCCTGCCCGCCGACCACCCAGTCTGGACGGCACCGGAGGAGCCCGCCTCCGTGGACACGGCGGACATCACCCTGGCCCTGCCCGCCCCGGGCTGGCTGCTGCACTCCACCACGGCCGACGGCATCGTACGGCTGGTCAACCACGGCAGCGACCGCCTCCCGCCCCAGCCCGCGACGGACGACGACAGCCCCCACTACGCCCGGTTCGCCTACTCCAGCGCGACCGCCCCTGAAACCCCCGCCCCCGAAACCTCCGGCCCCGGAGCCCTCGGAGCCGACAACCACATCGCGCTCCTGGCCCCCGACGGCACGCCCTCCCCGCGCGGGCGCATCCATCCCCTGGACGCCGCAGACGGGCGGGCGGGGTCCTGGCAGGAGGGCCGTATCGAGACCGTCAGTCTGGTGCGCGGCGCGTGGGAGGTACGGGTGCACCGCCTCGACGTACCGGCCGACACGCCCGTGCGGGAGGGCGGTTGGGCGGTGGCCGACGACACGGCGGCCCCGGACGCGCGAACCGGACCCGCCCGGGCGGTGGCCCGCCGCGCGGACGGACTGACCAGCACGCTCGTCGGCCTCCACGGCTGGGACGACGCCGAGGCATCGGTCGTGCGTGCCGTCGGCACGAACGCCGTGGGCCACCACTCGGCGACCCCGGTGCTCCAACTCCCGCAAGCACCCCCGCTGTTGGTCACGCTCGTCGTGCTGAGCGCCGACCCGCGCACCTCGCTCACGGGAGCGAGCGCGACCGTCGCCGTGGACGGCACCGTGGAGGTCCGCTTCCCGGACGGCACCCTGGAGCGGGTGCCGGCCGGGCTCAGCGACGTGTCAGAGCCATCGCCTGGTCCAGCGCCTCCAGGAACCGGCTGACCGTCGCCCGGTCCCGCACGGCCAGCCGCAGCCACTCCTCGCCCAGCCCGGGGAAGGTGTCCCCGCGCCGCACCGCGAACCCGAGTTCGCGCAGATGGTGGCGTACGGCGGCCGCCCTCGGCAGTCGTACGAGGACGAAGGGACCCTCGGCGGGCTCCACGACCCGGAGTCCGGCCGAGGCGAACCCGCCCAGCCCGGCGACGAGATGGGCCCGGTCGGCGGCGATGCGGTGGGCCGCGTGGGCCGCCTCAGCCAGGGCCTGCGGTGCCACGCAGGTCTCGGCGGCGGCGAGCGCGGGCGTGGAGACGGGCCACAGCGGCTGGGCGCGCTCCAGGTCGGCGATGGTGTCGGGGGCGGCCAGGACATAGCCGATCCGCAGCCCGGCCAGGCCCCACGTCTTGGTCAGGCTGCGCAGCACCACCAGACCCGGCACGTCCGTCCGCCCGGCGAGCGCCTCCCGTTCACCCGGCACCGCGTCCATGAACGCCTCGTCCACCACCAACGTCCGCCCGGGACGGGCGAGTTCGGCGATGGACGCGGCTGGGTGCAGCACGGAGGTCGGGTTCGTGGGATTGCCGATGACCACCAGGTCGGCGTCCTCCGGGACGGCCGCCGGGTCGAGCCGGAAGCCGTCCTCCTCCCGCAGCAGCACCCGGTCGACGCTGTGGCCCGCGTCCCGCAGGGCCGCCTCCGGCTCCGTGAACTGCGGGTGCACGACGACCGGCCGGCTCACCTTCAGCGCCCGTGCCAGCAGCACGAACGCCTCCGCCGCCCCCGCCGTCAGCAGCACCCGCTCCGAGGGCAGCCCGTGCCGAACCGCCACCGCCGCCCGCGCCGCCCGCCCGTCCGGGTAGGCCGCGAGGGAGCCCAGCGAAGCGGCGATCCGCTCCCGCAACCAGGCGGGCGGGGTGTCCGCGCGGACGTTCACGGCGAGGTCGACGAGCGCCGAACCGTCGTCGCGGACCTCGGCGTCGCCGTGGTGCCGAAGGTCGTGTGCTTCAGTGTGCATGGGTGTCTGCATGGGAGTGGGTTCCCTGCTGCCGGTGTCCGTGATCGTGATGTCCGTGCTGGTCATGACTGTGCCGGTCATGACGGTCGTGGTCGCCTTTGACCGCCTCCTCGTACCGCTCCATCACCAGGTCCAGCAGCTCCGGCACCGGACCGATGACGTCCGCCGACCGCACCTCGGTCTCCGGGTGCGCCTCCGCCCAGCCCTCGGTCTGGTCCCGCACCCGCTCCGGCAGGACGCCCGGGAACAGGAAGTAGGGCAGGACGACGATCCGCCGCGCACCCAGCTTCACGCACCGGTCAAGACCGCTCGGCACGTCCGGCGCCGCCAGCGACACGAACGCCGTCTCCACGCCCGCGTAACCGCGTCCCTCCCAGAGCAGCCGCGCCGCCCTGTGCACCTCGGCGTTGGCGCCCGCGTCGGTCGAGCCGCGCCCGACCAGCAGCACGGTCACCTCGGCCCGGTCCCCGGGCGTGCGCCCCTGCGTGCCGAGCGCCTCCTCCAGCCGCCGCTCCAGCACGGACAGCAGCGCCGGATGCGGGCCCAGCGGGCGGCCGTAGGTGTACGAGATGCCGGGGTTCCGCTCCTTCTCGCGGGCCAGCGCCGCCGGGATGTCGTCCGTGGCGTGCCCGGCGGACACCAGCATCAGCGGCACGGCGGCGAAACGCCGTACGCCCTGCCCGACCAGCTCGGTGACGGCCTCGCCCAGCGGCGGCGACGACAGCGCGAGGAAGCCGCCCGAGACGGGCAGCTGGGGGTGGCGGCACCCCAACTGCCGTACGAATTCGCGGAACGCCTCGGCTCCGGCTTCGTCCCGGGTGCCATGACCGGCGATCAGCAGGGCGGGCGGCGGAGTGGTCACGATGACTCCTCGGAGGGTGAGTCGGGGTGGTGCGGCAGGGCGTCGGGCACTGCGGCACCGTCATCATGTCGACCTTCGCCGGAACACTGCGCGGGTTGTGGAGAGTTCCGCCCCGAACGCAGTACGACGGCACAGGTAACCCGCGCCGGCCCTCCGCCGGCGCGCTCCGACTTCCGCTTCGGTACGAGGAGTTCCCCGCCGCGCACGAGGGCGGCCGCCTCGGCGACCGAGGGGGTGCCCAGCACGGCGAGGGACGCGGCGGAGGGGTGGGGGACCTCGACGGCGGCCAGCTCGTCGGCCGAGTGGGCGACGAGGGGAACTCCGAGGCGTACGGCGGCCTGGACGATGCCGGGCTCGTCGGCCTTGGCGTCGACGGTGGCGAGTTCGGCGAGGGACGTGGGGGAGAGGCCGGCGTCACCGAGGGTGCCCTCGATCAGCGCGAGGACCTCGTCGACGGGGGCACCCCGCGAGGCACCGACACCGACCACGAGGGACCCGGGCACGTCCGGTCTCACGGGGCGACTCCGTCTGCTGTACGGCACCTCTCCACGAACCGGCGGGCGACAGCGGGCTCGGCGGCCCAGTGCGTGTGCAGATAGCTCGCGTGCACCCCTCGCCGCACGAACCCCTCGACCCGCTTCTGCGGCACCCGCATCCCCCAGGCGGGCAGCTCCCCCGCCCCGGGCTCCACCACGGTCCGATGGAACTCGTGCCCCCGCATCCGCGTCCCGGCCACCGCGAGCGCACTGTCACTCACGGCCACCGCGTCCCGGTAACCGAGCGTCAGCCGCTCCGACATACGAGCCCCGGCATCGAGGACCCCGCACATCGGCTGCCCGTCGAGTTCCCGGCACAGATACAGCAGCCCCGCACACTCGGCGGCGACCGGAGCCCCGCTCAGCGCGAACTCCCCGACGGCCTTCCGCAACGGCTCATTGGCGGACAGCTCGGCGGCATACACCTCGGGAAACCCACCTCCGATCACCAACCCACGTGCCCCCTCCGGCAGTTGCTCGTCCCGCAACGGATCGAAGGGAACGACGACGGCACCGGCGGCGGTGAGAAGCTCGCTGTGCTCGGCGTAGGAGAAGGTGAAGGCGGCCCCACCGGCAACGGCGACCACTGCGTCTTTCAGCTCGTCCGCAGTCCGACGAGGCCCGTCGGGTTCTTCTTTCAGCCCGTCCGGCGTTTGAGCACGAGGCCCTCCGGGCCGAAAGCGGGGGTCTGGGGGCGCAGCCCCCGGGCTCGGGACGGGAAGGGGCGGCGGGGGCGGAGAACCCAGGACCTCAGCCGCATCCCAAGCCGCACAGGACAACGCCCCCGCACTACGCGCCAGCGAAACCAGCGCCTCCAGATCACACCCGTCCCGCACCTGCGCGGCCATCGCCCCCACCGCATCCACCGCAGCGGCCTGCCGCTCGGCCACCGGCACCAGCCCCAGATGCCGCGACGGCGTATCCACCCGAGCCGTCCGCCGCAGCACCCCCAGCACCGGCACCCCGGCCGACTCCAGCCCCTCCCGCAACAACTCCTCGTGCCGATCGGAAGCGACCTTGTTCAGGATCACGCCCCCGACCCGCACCTCCGGATCCCAGGACACGAACCCGTGCACCAGCGCCGCCACCGACCGCGACTGCGACGACGCGTCGACGACTAGCACCACCGGCGCCCGGAGCAGCTTCGCCACATGCGCGGTGGACGCCAGCTCCCCCTGCCCGGCGGCCCCGTCGAACATCCCCATGACCCCCTCGACGACCGCGATGTCGCAGCCCCGCGCCCCGTGCAGGAACAATGGCCCGACCAGATCGGGCCCGCACAGGTACGCGTCGAGGTTCCGCCCCACCCGCCCGGTGGCGAGCGCGTGATACCCGGGGTCGATGTAGTCCGGCCCGACCTTGTGCGGGGACACGGCGAGCCCCCGCGCGGCGAGCGCGGCCATCAACCCCGTGGCGACGGTGGTCTTGCCGCTGCCGGACGACGGCGCGGCGATGACCAGCCGGGGGACGGAGGCGGACGAGGACATCACCACTCGATACCTCTCTGCCCCTTCTGCCCGGCGTCCATGGGGTGCTTGACCTTGGACATGTCGGTCACGAGGTCGGCGAAGTCGAGAAGCTTGTCGGGCGCGTTCCGCCCGGTGATGACGACATGCTGGGTCCCGGGCCGGTCGCGCAGCACGTCGAGCACCTCGTCGACGTCGACCCACCCCCAGTGCAGCGGGTAGGCGAACTCGTCGAGGACGTAGAGCTTGTAGGACTCGGCGGCCAGGTCCCGCTTGACCTGCTCCCAGCCCTCCCGGGCCTTTTCCTCGTTGTCCATCTGGTCGTCCCGCTGCACCCACGACCAGCCCTCGCCCATCTTGTGCCAGTCGACGGTGCCGCCCTCGCCGCTGGCGCCCAGCACCCGCAGCGCGTTCTCCTCGCCGACCTTCCACTTGGCCGACTTGACGAACTGGAACACCCCGATCGGCCACCCCTGGTTCCAGGCGCGCAGCGCCATCCCGAAGGCGGCGGTGGACTTGCCCTTGCCCACCCCCGTATGCACCATCACCAGCGGCCTATTACGACGCTGACGAGTCGTCAGCCCGTCGTCCGGCACCACACTCGGCTGCCCCTGCGGCATTACGCGGCCCTCCTCTTCGATCCACCCTGAGATCCACCCTGAACATCCCTGACAAGACCGGCGATCGAGTCCGCCCGCAGCTCGTCCAACGTGACCGCGGTAGCACCCAGCTCACCCGCGAGCTGCCCGGCGAGCCCCAGCCGGACATGCCCGGACTCGCAGTCGACGACCACGGAGGCGACGCCCTCGGCGGCGAACAGCCGCGCGGCCCGCCCGGCGAGGGCGACCGGCTCCGTCCCACCCGCCGCCCGACCGTCACCCCGGCCGGAGGCGCTTCGCGCCGCCCCTCCATCTGTGGCACGGCCGTCGGTCACCACGACGACCAGCGCCCGCCGTGCCGGGTCGCGCAGTCGCTCCACCCGAAGCACCTCGTGCGCCTTCAGCAGGCCCGCCGCGAGCGGCGTACGCCCCCCGGTCGGCAGCGACTCCAGCCGTACCGCAGCCGCGTCCACCGACGAGGTCGGCGGCAGGGCAACCTCCGCGGCCGACCCCCGGAACGTCACCAGACCCACCTTGTCCCGCCGCTGATAGGCGTCCAGCAGCAGCGACAGCACCGCCCCCTTCACGGCACTCATCCGCTGCCGTGCCGCCATCGACCCCGAGGCGTCGACCACGAACAGCACGAGGTTCCCCTCGCGCCCTTCCCGGGTCGCCTGCCGCAGATCGTCCCGCCGCACGACCAGTCCCGGCCCCGACCGCCCCCGCGTCCGCTGATGCGGCGCCGCCGCGTGCACGGTCGCCGCCAGGTGCAGCTTGGTCAGCGCCCCTCGGGGCCGTCGTGCCCCGGTCGTCCGCCCGTGCTCGGTCCGTGCCCGCGAACGCCGCCCCGCGGCACCCTCGCCGAGACCGGGCACGCTGAGCACCTTGGTCCGGAAGGGTTCCGAGGCCCGCACGGGCTGCTGCTCCCCGGCACCGGGGGCCTGCGGCCGCCCGCTCTCCTCGGCCTCGGGCTGAGCACCCGTGTCACCGCCCCGCGATCCGTCCGGTCCGTCCGGTCCGTCCGGCTCGGAAGGCGGCTGCCCGCCACCCCCGCCGGGCCCGTCCGGATCGGGATCCTCGTCGCTCTCGCTCTCGTTCTGGTTCTCGTCGCCGGCGAACTCCTCCAGCGTCTCGTCGAGTTTGTCCTCGTCGAGTCCGGGAGCATCGAAGGGATTACGCCGCCTGCGGTGCGGCAGCGCGAGCAGAGCCGCCTGCCGGACGTCCTCGGCGAGCACATCGGTCCGCCCGGCCCACGCGGCCAGCGCGGTCGCCGTACGTGCCATCACGATGTCGGCCCGCATGCCGTCCACCTCGAAGGCGGCGCAGGTCGCCGCGATCTGCCGCAGCGCCCCGTCACCGAGCCGCACCGACGGCAGCAACTCCCGCGCGGCCACGATGCGTTGACGTAGGTCGGCCTCGTCGTCCGCCCAGCGCGCGGCGAAGCCGGCCGGGTCGTCGTCGTAGGCGAGACGCCGTCGTACGACCTCCACCCGCTGGTCGGGTTCCCGCGAGGCCGCGACCTCGACGGTCAGCCCGAACCGGTCGAGCAACTGCGGCCGCAGCTCGCCCTCTTCGGGGTTCATGGTGCCGACGAGGAGGAACTTCGAGGCGTGCCGTACGGAGACACCCTCCCGCTCGACGTACGACGCGCCCATCGCGGCCGCGTCGAGGAGCAGGTCGACCAGGTGGTCGTGGAGGAGGTTGACCTCGTCGACGTAGAGGATCCCGCGGTGCGCGTCCGCGAGCAGGCCGGGCTCGAAGGACTTCACGCCCTCCGACAGCGCCCGCTCGATGTCCAGCGCGCCCACCAGCCGGTCCTCGGAGGCGCCGACGGGCAGCTCGACCATACGGGCGGGCCGCTCGGCCCCGGCCCCCGGCTCGTGCGGCCCGTCCGGGCACCCGGGGTCCGGCCGCGCGGGGTCGCACGAGAAACGGCACCCGGGGACGACCGGGACCTCCGGCAGCAGCGCCGAAAGCGCCCGTACCGCCGTCGACTTGGCGGTGCCCTTCTCGCCGCGCACCAGCACACCGCCGACCGCCGGTGACACGGCGTTCAGCAGCAGCGCGAGGCGCAGGTCGTCCTGGCCGACAACGGCCGTGAAGGGGAAGGGTGTGCTCATGCGGGCGCTCCCGGTGGAATGAAGGGCAGTCCTTGCGGCGCGCCCGACTCGATGAGCCGCCAGAGCGCGTCCGTGTCCGCGTGCTGTTCGATCAGGTCGCCGAGCCGGTCGAGCTGCTCCTCGCGCAGCGCGGCGAACGACGTGTCGGGGGCCGGGACGAAGCGCCGGCCCGCGGCGGCCGCCACCTCGCGCAGAAAGGCCCGCCGGAAGCCGTCCGACTCCAGCGAGCCGTGCCAGTGGGTGCCCCAGGTCTGGCCGACCCGGCAGCCGTCCAAAAAGGCCTCGCCGCCGCTGACAGTGGCGACCCCGTGATGGATCTCGTACCCCTCGACCCGCTCCCCGAGGGCCTCGCCGACGGGCCGGGTGAGGGTCTTCTCGTGGGCGAACCGCACCCGCACGGGCAGGATCCCGAGTCCGTCGACATGCCCCTCGCGGCTCTCGACCTCGTCCTCGATGTGCTCGCCGAGCACCTGGAAGCCACCGCAGATCCCGAGGATCGGCCGCCCCTCGGCGGCCCTCCGCTCGATGGCTTCCGCGAGTCCCCGCTCCCGCAGCCACTCCAGCGCGCGCACGGTTCCCCGGGTGCCGGGGAGGACCACCAGATCCGCGTCGGCCAGCTCCTCCGGCCGGTCCACGAACCGCACGACGACACCCGGCTCGGCGGCCAGCGCGTCCACGTCGGTGAAGTTGGACATCAGCGGGACGGCACAGACCGCGATCCGCAGCACGTCCTCGCCGACGGGCGGCGCCACGACGGACTCCCGGACCGTGCCCCGCAGCGAGACCCGCAGCCCGTCCTCCTCGTCGATGCCGAGCCCGTGCCGGAACGGCAGCACGCCGTAGGTGTGCCGGCCGGTGAGGTCGTGCAGCATGTCGAGCCCGGGTTCGAGCAGCGACACATCGCCCCGGAACTTGTTGACGAGGAACCCGGCGACGAGCTCCTGGTCCTCGGGGGAGAGAAGCGCCACGGTCCCGAAGAAGGAGGCGAAGACGCCCCCGCGGTCGATGTCGCCCACGACCAGCACGGGCAGCCGCGCACTGCGTGCGATGCCCATGTTGACGATGTCGGTCCGCCGCAGATTGATCTCGGCCGGAGAGCCGGCCCCCTCACAGATCACCGCGTCATACGTGCCCCGCAGTTCGGCGAGACAGTCGAGCACCGTCCCGAGCAGCGCCTGCTGCCGTCCCCCGTGGTACCCGCGTGCGCTGAGCTCACCGACGGGCTTCCCCAGCAGGACGACCTGACTGCTCCGCTCGCCACCGGGCTTGAGCAGCACGGGATTCATCTGCGCGGTCGGCTCCACGCGGCACGCCTGCGCCTGCATGGCCTGCGCCCGCCCGATCTCGGCGCCCTCGCGCGTCACGAACGAGTTGAGCGACATGTTCTGCGCCTTGAAGG
This sequence comes from Streptomyces sp. V4I8, assembly GCF_041261225.1. GTDB lineage: Bacteria > Actinomycetota > Actinomycetes > Streptomycetales > Streptomycetaceae > Streptomyces. The sequence continues at coordinate 2,588,530 of NZ_JBGCCN010000001.1, read as the reverse complement.
GCGCGACCTTGACCCCCTGCCGCACCAGCCACCGGCAGATCCCCGCGGTGACGACGCTCTTGCCGGCGTCGGAGGTGGTGCCGGCGACAAGGAGCCCACCGCCAAGTCCGCCACTCATGACGTACGTCCTCTCTTGAGGCGGTCGCTGGTGAGGAACCGCGCGCCGGCGCACACGCCCAGCGCGAGCCAGCTCACGCGCCGCGACAGACGTACGGCACGTTCGATGTCCGTGACCTGAACCGCGCGTCCGGCGGCCCCGTTGAGCACCGGCCGATGCTCGACCCGCCCGCCGTACGACAGCGTCCCGCCCAGCCGCACCCCGAGGGCCCCCGCGAACGAGGCCTCGACAGGCCCGGCGTTGGGGCTCGGGTGCTTGCCGGCATCGGCGCGCCAGGCCCGTACGGCCCCCCGCAGGTCGCTTCCGGCGACGGCGGCGAGTACGGCGGTCAGCCGGGCCCCCGGCCACCCCGCCACGTCGTCCAGCCGCGCCGAAGCCCACCCGTACCGCCGGTACTTGGGCGACTTGTGCCCCACCATGGCGTCGAGCGTGTTCACGGCACGGAACCCGAGCAGCCCCGGAACGCCCCCCACCGCACCCCACACCAGCGCCCCCACCACCGCGTCGGAGGTGTTCTCGGCGACGGACTCCACGACCGCCCGCGCGATCCCGTCCGCGTCCAGCGCCTGCGGGTCCCGCCCGCACAGATGCGGCAGCCGCGCCCGCGCCCCGTCGACGTCCCCCGCCGCCAGGGCCCGCCCGATGGCCTGGGCCTCCCGGGCCAGCGAAGTCCCCCCGACCACCGCCCAGGTGGCGGCACCGGTCAGCGCGACGGAGGCGGCAGGGGACGTACGGACGACACGGGCGGCGACGGCACCCAGCGCCACGGCGCCACCGGCGCACACGGCGGTGTGCACCGCACCCCGCGCGCGGTCGTCGCGCCACAACACTCTCTCCACGGCGCAGGCGGCCCGTCCGAACGCGGCGACCGGATGCCCCCGGCGAGGGTCGCCGAGCAGCAGATCACCGAGAAGTCCGGCGGCGGCGCCGTACGCGAAGACGCGATCGGCACGCACGGACTCAGCCGACCGCTGTCACGGACAGGGCACTGGTGGGGCGACTCGAACGGCAGCCGAGCATGGCGATATGTCCTCACTCAGGGTGTCCACGCCCTGGTTCGACGAGACCGGCGGTGAGAGTTCCTGGCTCCCGGGGCTTTCTACCCCGGTGACAGTGGCGGGACCGCGCCGGATTCGCACCGGCTTCCTCTCCTGCCGCCGTAGATGGCTCCGGCAGTCCACCACGGGGTTGGAAGGGCCGTCAACTCGCTGTTGACCTGCGGCGGGAGAGTGTGCGAAGGCCCACACAGGCGTGAGGTGCGGGACGGCGATCCGTCCCGCACCTCAGATGTTCGTGTGTGTCGTGGGTCAGGCCACGATCAGGTAGATCCCGTATCCCACGGCCGCCGCGCAGGCCGCGAAGCACGCGTAGGCACCCGTGACCGCGAGCGCGGCCGAGTCGCCCTGGGCCACGGCCCGTTCGCGGCGGGACAGGCCCGAGATGCCGAGGGTGAACAGGCCCACGAGGGCCACGGTGACCACGAGGCTGACGCCGAACACGGAGCCGAGAGCCGCCCAGTCGATCTTCATGCTTCTTCTTCCTTGAGTACCGGGGAGGAGTAACCGGGTGGGGGTCAGACCGAGGCCTGCGACGGCGTCGGCTCGGAGGCCGGGGCCGGGATGGTGGCCGAGAGGTCCTCGGTCGCCGTGCCCGCCGGGGGCGGGGTCACGGCGGCCATGGCCGTGGTCACCACGCCGGGCGGCTCCTCGGTCTCGTTGACGTTGGTGTGGTCGATGACCTCACGGCGGGAGAGCTTCCAGATCGCGGCGCTGGAGCCGACCAGGAAGACCGCGACGACGGCCGTACCCCAGGTACCGAAGCCCGTGACGTACTCCGCGAGCGCGCCGACCAGGGCGGCGGCCGGGAGGGTCAGGCCCCAGGCGACGAACATCCGGGTGGCCGTCGACCAGCGGACGACGCCGCCCTTGCGGCCGAGGCCCGCGCCCATCACCGAGCCGGAGACGGAGTGCGTGGTGGAGAGGGAGAAGCCGAGGTGGGAGGAGGCCAGGATGACGGTGGCCGCGCTGGTCTGGGCGGCGAAGCCCTGCTGCGGCTGGAGGTCGGTCAGGCCCTTGCCCATGGTGCGGATGATGCGCCAGCCGCCGAGGTAGGTGCCGAGCGCGATGGCCAGGCCCGCGGAGAGGATGACCCACATGGGCGGGTCGGAGTCGGGGGCGAGGGTGCCCCCGGCGACCAGGGCGAGGGTGATGATGCCCATCGTCTTCTGCGCGTCATTGGTGCCATGGGCGAGGGAGACCAGACCGGCGGAAGCTATCTGGCCGGCGCGGTAACCCTTCTTGCTGGCCTCGCCGTCGGCCTTCCTGCCGAGGGTGTAGGTCAGGCGGGTGGCGAGCAGCGCGGCGATGCCCGCGACCAGCGGGGCGGCGATCGCCGGGATCAGCACCTTGGTGACGAGCGCGTCGCCGTGGACCGCGCCGACGCCGGCCGAGGCGATGGTGGCACCGATCAGGCCGCCCATCAGGGCGTGCGAGGAGCTGGAGGGCAGGCCCACCAGCCAGGTCAGCAGATTCCAGAGGATCGCGCCGACCAACGCGGCGAAGATGACCTCGGGACGGATGCCGGTCTCGTCGACGAGACCCTTGGAGATCGTGTTGGCGACCTCCACCGAGAGGAAGGCGCCCACAAGGTTCAGCGCGGCGGACATGGCCACCGCGACCTTGGGCTTGAGTGCACCGGTCGAGATGGTGGTGGCCATCGCGTTGGCGGTGTCGTGGAAACCGTTCGTGAAATCGAACGCGAGTGCGGTTACCACCACAATCGCGAGGATCAGCGAGAAGTTTTCCATTTACCCAGGCAATCGTTCGAGGTCATTGGCTGGATGAACGTAGGTAACCTGAGTGAACGGAAGATGAACTGGGGCGGGCCGCACGGTGTCCGGTGGGCGGGGTTGTTCTGCCGGAAGCGGAGGTTCCCGCTCCGGCGACCTCATCGGTCAACGCGCGGCCCAGGCGCCGCAAGGCTCAGTGGCCCCGGGCGAACTTCCTCAGCTGGGTCATGGACCCGTTGAAGAGATTCTGGTCACCCGGCAGGCTGCCGCTGCCGTTGTCGTACTGCCAGATGGTCCAGAACTGCCATCCGGCCGGCAGGGACCCCGCGGTCGCCGAGTCGTATCGCGCTATCCACAGTGCGTGATTCGAGGCGAAGGCGCGGCTGGCGCCGGTGCAGGTGTTCCACCAGTGGGTGGTGGTGTAGATCACCGGGCGGCGCCCGGTGAGCCGCTTCACCTCGTTGCTGAAGGACTGGATCCAGCTGACCATCTTCGCCTTGCTCAGCCCGTAGCACTTGTGCTTGCTGTACGGGTTGTACTCGATGTCGAGCGCGGGCGGCAGCGTCCAGCCGTCCGACCGCCAGCTTCCGCCGTTGCGTACGAAGTGTGCCGCCTGCGTCTGGCCCGACGACCTGTTCGGCAGTGCGAAGTGGTACGCGCCGCGGATCAGCCCCGCGTTTCGGGAGCCGTTGTACTGCTGGCCGAAGTACGGGTTGCGGTAGGTGTGGGACTCGGTCGCCTTGACGTAGACGAACTTGGCGCCCTTCCCCTTGGCGCTCTGCCAGTCGACGTTCTTCTGGTGGGACGAGACGTCATGGCCCTTGGGCTTGCCGGCTGCCGCGGCCGGCAGCTCGACCAGCGCGGTTCCCCCAAGGGTGAGCGCCGCCACTGATGCCGCTATGAGGCGGGAGCGGTGACGGGACGGTTTGTGATCACGGGCCATATTTCCCCCCGGAATGGCTGCGTGCACGACAAATCCCCCAGAGATTACTGGAAGACCGTTGAAAGCTGATCGATCTCAGGCCAAGCAGGAGGGGAGGGGTGATCTGTCCATGTATGCACCCTTCCGGACGTCGGCCTTCCGCCCTAAAGTGCCCCGGTCCGGCGGCGACTTGAGGCCCTGCCGCCGTCCGGCCTGGCAGGATCGCCGCATGGCTGAGGAGCAGCGGGACCAGCGGGACGCGCGGGATGCGCGGGAGGGCGCACAGGAAGTGAGGGAGTCGTGGGGCAGGAGTGCGCGCCCCGAGGAGGCGGAGGCCTGGGAGGCCCTCGTGGTGACGGCTCGCCGGACCGTGTCCGACGGCCTCGTCGTCGGCACGTCCGGGAACGTCTCGGTGCGCGTCGGCGACACGGTGCTGGTCACGCCGTCGGGAGTGCCGTACGACAGGCTGACGCCGGACGATGTGACCGGGGTCGACCTGGACGGCGGGCAGGTACTGGGCGCGCTGGTGCCGACCAGTGAGCTGCCCATGCACCTCGCCGTCTACCGCGCCACCGACGCCGGGGCCGTCGTCCACACCCACGCGGTCCACGCCACGGCCGTCTCCACCCTGGTGCCCGAGCTCCCGTTGATCCACTACATGGCAGGCGCCCTCGGCGGCCCCGTCCGGGTTGCCCCGTATGCGACGTACGGCACGGAGGAGTTGGCCGAGAACATGCTCCGGGCCCTCACCGACCGCACCGCCTGCCTCCTCCAGAACCACGGCACGATCGCCTACGGCACGACCCTGGACCAGGCCTACGACCGCACGGCCCAACTGGAGTGGATGTCCCGCCTGTGGCTCACCGCGTCCTCGGTGCCCGGACTGTCCCCGGCCCTGCTGTCGAAGGGGCAGGTGGCGGAGGCGGGGGAGCGGTTGCGGGGGTACGGGCAGCGGGTCTAGGTACTCCAGCCTGTCCGGCGTTCGAGGACGAGGCCGTTCAGGGCCGAAGAGGGGGGATGGAGGGGCGGCCACCAGCGGGCCCGCGGTGCGGCCGGTGCCGGGAAATCCGCGGTGCCCGGTGCCTCGGTTCAGCCGACGGAGTCACTCCCACTGGCCCCGTCCCCCGTCCGCCCGGACACTGGACGGGTGCGCACAGTCAAAGCGACGGCCGCTGCCGTCACCGTGGCTCTGGCCGCCGGCGCCGCGAGCGTCGCCGCCGGGCGGTTCGCCAGTGGCGCCGCGCTGACGGCGCCCGCCGGCCGCCCCCTGCCCACTGAGCCCCGGCTCACCGTCCATGCCACGGCCGCCGGCCAGATCGCCCTCACCCGCGACCTCGCCTCCCTGCGGCCGGGCACCTACGGCCTCTCCGGAGACGGCTCGCACGCGGTCGTCGGCCCCGTCCTCGCCGCGGCGAAGCACTCCGCCGACACCGTCGTACGCCGCCTGGAACGCGTCACCCACGGCGACCTCCAGCCCGGCGACAGCGTCTGGCTCACCCCGAACGTCCACGTCGGCAACCCGAGCGCCGCCCTCGGCCTCGACCACGCCGACATCGACATCCCGGGCGAACTCGGCTCCCTGCCCGCGTGGTTCGTCCCCGGCGCCCGGGACACCTGGGTCATCGCGGTGCACGGTCTCGGCACCACCCGCGAACAGGCCATGAACGTCATGGAGTTCCTCAGCGGCCGCCACTTCCCGGTCCTCGCCCTCGCCTACCGCGGCGACCTCGGCGCACCCCGCTCGCCGGACGGCCTGAACCACCTCGGCGAGACCGAGTGGCGCGACCTGGACGCGGCGATGCGCTACGCCGTGCGGTACGGCGCCAAGCAACTCGTCCTGCTCGGCTGGTCCACCGGCGCCACGATGGCCCTGCGCGCCGCCGCGCGCTCCGGTCTCCGTGACCGGGTCTCGGGCCTCGTCCTGGACTCCCCGGTCCTCGACTGGGAAGCCACCTTGCGCGCCCTCGCCCGGGCCCGCCACACACCGAGCGCGCTGCTGCCGCTCGCCGTCCGCGCGGCACAGGGCCGTGCCGGAATGAGCGCCGACCGCCTCACCGGCGACGGCGCCCACGGCCGGCTCACGGTGCCGACCCTGATCTTCCACGGCCCCGACGACCGGGTGGCCCCCTGGGCCCACTCCCGCCGTCTCGCCGACGCCCACCCCAACCTGGTGGCCCTCCGCACGGTCGAGGGCGCCCCCCACGCCGCCATGTGGAACGCCGACCCCGAGTCCTACGAAGAGTCCCTGCGCCGCTTCATGACACCGCTCATGTGATGCCGCCCCCGGCGCCCCCGGCGCTTCGGCGATACCGGTCCCTCAGATTCCGTTTAACCCCGTACCACTGGCCTGTTATGCGCCCTTCGTCGCCCGCAGGACCCCGTGCGTTGGCCATCCCCGTAGCCCCTCGTGACATTCCGTTTGGGTTTTCGGACCGTCAACCGGAAGACTGCACCCGTGACGTCCCGTATCCCGCGCGACTCCAGGCTTCGACTCGTCCGCCCGCGACCCCTGGCCGCCGCCCCCAGAGCCGTGAACCAGCGGCGCCCACGCCGCCCCGCACCGCGCCCCCCGGAGGGCACACCGGCCCGGGCGGAGCTGGCCAGAATGGCTCGCTCAGGTCTGGCCGCCGCGGCCCGTGTCGCCCACTGGGCGGACGCCGCGCTGCGCCCCGGCCGCGACAGCGCGAGCCCCGACGGCAAAGGCACCCTCTCCGACGCGACCGCCGAACGCGCGGCCCAGGACCTGGGCCTGACCCCCGCTCAGGTCCGCGCCGACTGGGACACCGCCCGGCTCGCCGGCCTCATCGAGGTGCACGGCGACAGCGCCCGCCCCGGCTGGCGGCTGCGCGCCTGGGACCGCGACGACAGCGCCGTCCTGCGCGGCTGGGTCGCCCTCTTCGACGCCTGGTCGCTCGCCCACCCGGAACCCGAGCAGCACGCCCACGGCGCCGTGGCCGACGTCGTCTCGGCCCTGCCCCAGGTGCTCTCCTTCCTCCAGCTGTCCGCCGGGCCCGTCCCCGTCGAGCAGCTCCTGGACCTGCTGGAGCAGCGGGTCACCGAACTGCGCACCGAGCGCTGCGAGATCCCCTACGGACCGCAGCCGGAGGCACTCCCCGACGCGACGCCCTCCGAGGACACGCCCCTCGCCCCGCTCCTCGACTGGGCCCTGCACGCCCTCGCCTCCGTCGGCGCCCTCACCTACGGCGACGGCCAGGCCACCCTCACCCCGCTCGGCAGCTGGGCGGTCTGGGTCAAGCTGGAGCAGATCTGCGTCGCCGCCCAGAGCCCCGCCGGGAACATCGAGCGGGCGGCCGAGGACATGCTCCGCGGCTGCGCCCAGCTCCGCCCGAACGCCGCCCGCGACGAATACCGCGCCTGGCTCGCCGCCCGCCCCGTCGGCAGCGCCGTCACCGAACTCCTCGCCGCCGCCCGGGGCGAGGACGCCCTGCTGCGCGGCCTCGCCTTCGAGGCGCTGCGCGTCGTCGGCGCCCCCGCCGAGCCCGACGTACGCGCCGTCGCCGACCAGCCCACCCTGCGGCCGTACGCCCTGCTGTGGCTCGCCGAGCACGACGGCATCGACCCCGAGGACGCGCACGAGGCGCTCACCCGGGAAGAGGCCACCTGGCTGTGGGTCGACACCGCCGCCGCTGTCGCCGACCACGGCGAGGCCCCGATGCTCGTACGGCACCTGGAGTCCGCGGTGCAGCCGACGGTGCCGATGCTCCTGGACGAGGTGCGCGCCGTCGGTCATCCCCGCACCGTGCAGGTCCTGGTCGCGCTCGCCGCCGCGCACCCCGACCCCGCCCTCGCCAAGGCCGTGCGCCGCGCCGCCTTCCAGGTGCACACCGGGGGGAGCTGAGCCGGCCGGCGCTCAGCCCTTCATCTCGGGGGTGTAGGTGCCGAAGCTCCACACATTGCCCTCGATGTCCCGGGCCATGTAGTCCCGCGAGCCGTAGTCCTGGTCCGTCGGGGGCATCACGATCTCCGCGCCCTGCTCCACGGCCCGCCGGTGGTGTGCGTCGACGTCCTCCACGACGACGTACACCCCGGTCGTGCCCGCGTCCTTCATCACCTTGTCGAAGGCGCTGCCGGTGCCCTTGGAGCCGAGCATCACCACGCCGTTGCCCTGCGCCACCTCCGCGTGGGCCACCGAGCCGTCCTCGCCCTCGTACACCGCCAGCGCCGTGAACCCGAAGGCCTCCGTGAGCTGCTTGATCGCCGCCTTCGCGTCCGCGTAGAGCAGCGTGGGGTAGACGCTCGGACGCCCACTGCTCGTGCCTGCCATGTCGATCACTCCCTCGTGATCCGTGTGATCAATCGCCGCCACCGGCCGGGAATCCCACCCCATGCCCAGTCTCGCAGCGACCACTGACAACGGCCGGTCGTGCCGGGCTGCGGCAGGGGGCCGAACGGGGGACAGGACCGCACCCGTGCGCCGTGTCCTCGTGCCCTGCCCCGACGGCCGCCTCGGGCGTGGCTACGCTCTGCGCCGGATCCGCCCGGAAGCGGATTCCTGGGCGGGAGCCGAAAGGCTCCGAGACGGGCTCCGAGGGGGTGAGGTGGCCATCTGCTCCCGGCTGTCGGCGCCCGTGCTCGCCCTCCTCCTCGCGATCCCGCTCCTGACAGTCGCCCACCACGTGCGCCCAGCCCCCTACGGCGACCACCTCACCGCCCCCGCGCGCGTGCCGCACGCCGCCCCGCGGCTCCGCACCCGCGGCACCGCCCTCTGGGCCCACGACCCCCGCACCGGCGCGCTGCACTGGCGCTACAGCCGCGAAGGCCGGCGCCCCCTCACCTCGCTCCACGCGCGCGGGGACGTCATCACGCTCTGGGACGACGGCCTGGTCACCGCCACCGACGGCCGCACCGTCCGCTGGCACCGGGCCCTGCCCGCCCCCGGCGACTGGCTGCCGGCCCACGGCGGCAGCGGCGTCCTGCGCCCCCTCGGCCGCGGCATGCTCGCCGTCGTCACACCGCGCCGGATCGCCGCGTACCGCATCGCCGACGGAGACCTGCGCTGGGTGCTGCCCGCCCGTGAGGGCTGCGCCTTCGAGCCCCGACGTGCTGTACATCACGGCAAGACAGCCGTACCTCACGGCAAACCGCTCATCGTCGCCCAGCCGTGCCCCCACGCCGCCTGGACCGCCCAGCTCATCGCCCTGGACGACCTGGGGCGGATCACCCCGCACCGCAACCCGCTCGGCAACGAAGTACGTGAAGAACGCGGCAAGCCCCGGCTCGAACACCCGAACCCAGAAAAAGTGCTTGCACGGCCCCGTTAGACTGGCCTCATGGCCATTCTCCTCGCGCATTAGACGGCGGGAACGTCCTCAGCCGCCCATCCCGCCACCTATCCCCGCCCTGGAGTCTGTCCGTGATCTCCGCCTCCGGTATCGAGCTGCGCGCCGGTGCGCGCGTCCTCATCGAGTCCGCGACCTTCCGCGTCGCCAAGGGCGACCGCATCGGCCTCGTCGGCCGCAACGGCGCCGGCAAGACCACCCTCACCAAGTGCCTGGCCGGCGAAGGCATCCCCGCCGGCGGCACCATCACCCGCTCCGGCGAGGTCGGCTACCTCCCGCAGGATCCCCGCACCGGCGACCTCGACGTGCTCGCCCGTGACCGCGTCCTCTCCGCGCGCGGCCTGGACGTACTGATCCGCAAGATGCGCGAGAACGAACAGCGCATCGCCAACGGCAGCGGCGCGACCCGCGAGAAGGCCCTGCGGCAGTACGAGCGCCAGGAGACGGAGTTCCTCACCAAGGGCGGGTACTCCGCCGAGGCCGAGGCCGCCACCATCGCCGCCGCGCTCAACCTGCCCGACCGCGTGCTCGGCCAGCCCCTGCACACGCTCTCCGGCGGTCAGCGCCGCCGTATCGAGCTCGCCCGCATCCTGTTCTCGGACGCGGACACCCTGCTGCTCGACGAGCCGACCAACCACCTCGACGCGGACTCGATCGTCTGGCTGCGCGACTACCTCAAGACCTACCGCGGCGGCTTCATCGTGATCTCCCACGACGTCGACCTGGTCGAGACGGTCGTCAACAAGGTGTTCTACCTGGACGCGAACCGCGCCCAGATCGACATCTACAACATGGGCTGGAAGCTCTACCAGCAGCAGCGCGAGGCCGACGAGAAGCGCCGCAAGCGCGAGCGGCAGAACGCCGAGAAGAAGGCCGCCGCGCTCAACGCCCAGGCCGACAAGATGCGCGCCAAGGCCACCAAGACGGTCGCCGCGCAGAACATGGCCCGCCGTGCCGAGCGCCTGCTGTCCGGCCTCGAAGAGGTCCGCCAGTCCGACAAGGTCGCCAAGCTCCGCTTCCCGGAGCCCGCGCCCTGCGGCAGGACCCCGCTGACCGCCGAGGGCCTGTCGAAGTCGTACGGCTCCCTGGAGATCTTCACCGACGTCGACCTGGCCATCGACAAGGGGTCGAGGGTCGTCATCCTCGGGCTCAACGGCGCCGGCAAGACCACCCTGCTCCGGCTCATCGCGGGCGTCGAGCAGCCGGACACCGGCGCCGTCATCCCCGGCCACGGGCTGAAGGTCGGTTACTACGCCCAGGAGCACGAGACCCTGGACGCCGACCGCACCGTGCTGGAGAACATGCGCTCCGCGGCCCCCGACATGGACCTCGTCGAGGTCCGCAAGGTCCTCGGCTCGTTCCTGTTCTCCGGCGACGACGTCGACAAGCCCGCCGGCGTCCTCTCCGGCGGCGAGAAGACCCGCCTCGCCCTCGCCACCCTCGTGGTGTCGTCGGCGAACGTCCTGCTCCTCGACGAACCCACCAACAACCTCGACCCGGCCAGCCGCGAGGAGATCCTCGGCGCGCTGCGGACCTACAAGGGCGCGGTCGTGCTCGTCACCCACGACGAGGGCGCCGTGGAGGCGCTCCAGCCGGAGCGGATCATTCTGCTGCCGGACGGCGTGGAGGACCTGTGGGGCGCCGACTACGCGGATCTCGTCGCCCTGGCTTGATCGAATGCGTGATCAACGGCGTATGGATCATTCGGCCCATCGGTGATCCATCATCTGTGTGAGATCTCCTCGTACCGAGGTGTGTACTACATCGATTTCGCGGCCGAGTCCCCTATCGCCAAGGGTTCGGCCGCCGTACGACTCTGACCTGGGACTTCGTAAAAGAACCCGTTCGGCCGTACGGACAACTCTCTGCGGAATCCCGGATTCCCCTTGTGGGGATGTGCTCCTGTCGTCAAAACCTTGTCTCACGGACCTTGCCGAATGGGTGGCCATGAAGGCCCGGAGGGGTGATCATGAGGAGACCAGAGCGCACTTCCCATGAGGAGGCACGGGTGGCCGAGACTCTGAAGAAGGGCAGCCGGGTAACCGGCGCCGCGCGCGACAAGCTCGCGGCAGACCTGAAGAAGAAGTACGACTCCGGTGCGAGCATTCGGGCGCTGGCCGAGGAAACCGGTCGCTCGTATGGCTTCGTACACCGGATGCTCAGCGAGTCGGGCGTCACGCTTCGTGGGCGTGGCGGCGCGACGCGAGGCAAGAAGGCCGCAGGCTGATCGCGGGCGGCCCATCGGCTTCGATGGTGGCCACCCGGTCGGTCGGCTGATCGACCGGGTGGTTACTGTGCAGTCACTTAGGGGGTGCCCTTCCGGGCATCCCATGATGACCGCACTCATCGGAGGCGCCCCATGGCTTCGCCCGACCAGGAACACGCACCCCTGCTCGACAAGAACGGCGTACGGCTCACCGTGGACGGCGCGATCGCCACGGTGACGCTGACCAACCCGACCAAGCGCAACGCGCAGAGCCCCGCCATGTGGCGGACGCTCGCCGAGGCCGGGCGCGCCGTGCCGGGCAGCGTGCGGGTGGTCGTGCTGCGCGGTGAGGGCAAGTCCTTCTCCGCAGGGCTCGACCGGCAGATGTTCACGCCCGACGGGATCGAGGGCGAGCCCTCGTTCATCGAACTCGCGCGCAGCAGCGACGGTGAACTCGACGCTGCCATCGCCGAGTTCCAGGAGGGCTTCACCTGGTGGCGGCGTAACGACGTCGTGTCCATCGCCGCCGTACAGGGGCATGCCATCGGGGCGGGCTTCCAGCTCGCGCTCGCCTGTGACGTGCGCGTCGTCGCCGACGACGTGCAGTTCGCCATGCGTGAGACCAGCCTCGGGCTGGTGCCGGACCTGACGGGTACGCACCCGCTGGTCGGGCTGGTCGGATACGGCCGTGCGCTGGAGATCTGCGTGACGGGGCGCTTCGTGCTGGCCGAGGAGGCCGTCAGCAGCGGGCTGGCCAACCTCGCGGTGCCAGCCGACCAACTCGACGACGCCGTACGGGATCTGGCCGGGGCGATCGTGGCCGCGCCGCGGGACGCGGTGGTCGAGACCAAGGCGCTGCTTCGTGGTGCCGTGGACCGCACCTACGACGAGCAGCGCGGTGCCGAGCGGGCCGCGCAGGCACGACGGCTGCGGGATCTGGCCGGCCTCGGCGAATGAGTCATGCGCTGATCAATCTGTGTTGATCAGCTGGTCAACCATGCGCTGATCAACCGACGGCTGTCACCAGCACGGCCACCGTCGGGCGATCCGCCAGCCCCTCTCCCACACACTCGCGGACCTCCCGGGCCACCTCCACGGCCCGGCGGTCCGCGCGCACGGCGATCTCCACGCGCACATGCCGACGCGGCAGGGCGGCCTCGTCCTGCCGTTCCTCGATGTGCACCGCACGGCCCAACCCGCCCAGGGCGCCCGTCAGTCGGGTCACCCCCCGGACCGTCAGGGCCGCGGCGGCGACGCGCTCCTCGTCGGGGCTCGTGGGCTCCGCGGCCCGTGCCGGCTCCGGCTCCGGCTGCCGTACGGCAGCGGGTTCGGCATCCTCGTCGAGCAGGGCCGCCACCCGCAGGTCCACCTCGGTCACCGTGAGGCCGAGCTGTTCCGTGGCCGCGGTGGCCAGCAGCGCGCGCAACCGGTCCGCCGTCGTCGGCAGCGCCTCGGCCGCCGTCGCCGCGAAGTCCGCGGTCACCCGCAGGGGCCCCGGCGGCAGGGCGCTCGGCGGAGGCGGCACGGCGGCCTCGTGCGCGTCCTCCGGGTCGGTGAGACCGATCCGCAGCGCGTCCAGCCGTACCCCGCGCATGTCCTCGACCGCGCGCCGCAGCACCGCCTCGGCCGCTCTCTCGACGATCCACGCGCCGTCGCGCGCGTCTCCCAGGGGCAGCAGCCTGCCGAGCCCCAGCTGATTCCGGACTGCCTGCGTCCACCGATCCGCCGTCGTCATTCCTCCAGCCTGCCTCATCCGTGGCGCACAATCGCGCAACCGTGCTTACCGTGGTCTTGGGACGACGACCGAAAAGGACGAAACGGCCATGACTGAGATGACGGAGAACCGGGGGACGGAGGGTGAGGCCCCCTCGACACGCAAGACCCAGGTGACCAGGCGCGGCGGGGGAGACCCCGGCGGCAGGGGCCGGACGACCATCGCGGACGGCGTCGTGGAGAAGATCGCCGGGATGGCCGCACGCGATGTGGACGGCGTGCACGCCATGGGCAGCGGGCTGTCGCGGACCTTCGGGGCCGTGCGCGACCGGGTGCCGGGCGGGACGAAGTCGGTGACGCGGGGGGTGAAGGCCGAGGTCGGCGAGGTGCAGGCCGCGCTCGACCTGGAGCTCGTCGTCGAGTACGGCGTGTCGATCGCCGACGTGGCCCGGGACGTCCGGGAGAACGTGATCACCGCCGTCGAGCGGATGACAGGTCTCGAAGTCGTCGAGGTCAACATCGCGGTGAGTGATGTGAAGCTGCCGGAGGAAGAGGACGAGGAAGAGGAAGGGGAGCGCCGGATCCAGTGACGCGCCGGTGACCGGAGGACGCAGTGGTCGGGGAGTTGCTGAGGAGCTGAGGAGCGCACCATGAGCATGGCCGTGGTCGGCATGATCGCCGGCATGGCACTGGGCTTCGCCGGGTATTTCGGCGGATTCGGCGCCTTCTTGCTGGTGGCGGCCCTGGGCGCCGTCGGTTTCGTCGCCGGGCGGTTCCTGGAGGGGGACTGGGAGCTCGGTGACTTCTTCCGGCACCATGACGAACGGCGGCGGTGACGTCGGTGAGCGGTGGGGCCATGGAACTCCACGGAGCGCCGTTGAGGGTCCCACCCGGTGAGCGTGGGGTGACCGAGATCGCCGACCGGGTCGTCGCGAAGGTCGCCTCACAGGCCGCTCGCGAGGCGGTCGGGGAACTGCCCAAGGACGCCTCCCGGCCGTACGCCGACGTCGTCGTCCGTCCGCAGGCCAGGGAAGGGACGTACGTCGAGGCCGCCCGGGTCCGGGTCCATCTCGAACTCGACTACCCCTGCGACATCGGCTCCCGGTGCGCGGCCGTGCGTCGGCATGTCGTGGAGCGGGTAGGCGCGTTGGTGGGCATGGAGGTGCCGGAGGTCGCCGTGCACGTGGAGCGGCTGCACCCGGCGCGCGGGCAGGGCGCGGCAGGGAGGACGCGATGAGCGAGTCCCAGGGTTCCGACGGCACCACACAGCATCTGCCGGTCATCGAGAAGGAGACCGGACCCGACCCCCTCGACCAGTCGGCGTCGGCGGCCGCCTACGACGCCCCGCCGCCGGTCGACGACAAGGGGCGCGGCGAGGGCCGCTTCTGGTCCGCGCGCCGCATCCCGGCAGCGATCACGGCGCTGGTGGTCCTGCTCGTGGCGGGCTTCTTCCTGTACGACATCGCCGCCGTGCGGGCCGGCCGGTCGGCCATGCGCTGGCGCCGGGAACTGGCCCACCAACTGGCCGAACGCCCCCTCGACGACACCTGGGTGCTCGTCGGCGCGGGCGTCGCCGCCGTCCTCGGCCTCTGGCTGCTCGTCCTGGCCCTCACGCCCGGCCTGCGGTCCGTCCTGTCGATGCGGCGCACCCACCCCGACGTACGCGCCGGCCTCGAACGCGACCTGGCCGCCCTGGTCCTGCGCGACCGGGCCGTGGAGGTCTCCGGCGTCCAGTCGGTCCGGGTCCGGATGGGCCGGGCGAAGGCCGAGGTCCGTGCCGTGGCGCACTTCCGTGAACTGGACGACGTACGCGCCGACCTGGACGCCACGCTCGCCGACGCGATCAGGGGCCTGGGGCTGGCCCGCCCGCCCTCGCTGTCGGTGCATGTACGGCGGCCGGGACGAAAGGGGTGAGGGCCGTGCTCAGGGTGGTCAACCGGATGCTGATCGGGCTCGTCGGGCTGGTGCTGCTCGTCATCGGCGGTTCCGTCCTGGCCGTGGGGCTCGGGCTGGATCCCCCGTCCTGGTGGATCCACGACAGCCGGCACGACGTACTGCTCAGCGACGCCGAGCGGACACGCTGGCGGGACGACGGCTGGTGGTGGCCGACCGTGATCGCCGTGCTGGCCGTGGTGGTCCTGCTCACCCTGTGGTGGCTGGCATCGGTCCTGCGCCGGCGCCGCCTCACCGAGGTCCTGGTCGACACCGGCGACGGCGAGGGCGCGCTGCTGCGGGGCCGGGCCCTGGAGGGCGTCCTGGCGGGCGAGGCGGCGGGGCAGGAGGGCGTCCACCGCGCCCAGGTGCACCTGACGGGCCGTCGCAACGTCCCCGAGGCCCGCGTGCGCCTTCTGCTGCAGCCGCACGTGGACCCGGGAACCGCGTTGAACGACCTCACCACCCAGGCGCTGGCCCACGCCCGGAATTCGGCGGGCCTGGCGGCATTGCCGACCGAAGTCCGTCTGCGGGGCGTCAAGCACCGTGCGGAAAGGGTGACTTGACCGACCCCCTCAGAATCCGTGCCGCATCCCGCCGTCCACCGGCAACATGATCCCCGTCAGATAGGAAGCCGCCGGAGACAACAAGAACGCGGCCGCACGCCCGAACTCCTCCGGAGTCCCGTACCGCCGCAACGCAATCCGAGATTCATTGGCCGCTCGGGTAGCCGCGGGATCCGCCGACATCTCGTCCAGCTCGCGCACGCGATCCGTATCGATCCGGGACGGCAGCAACCCCACGACCCGAATTCCCCGCGGCCCCAGCTCATCCGCGAGGGACTTGGCGAAACCGGCCAGCCCCGGCCGCAGCCCGTTGGAAATCGTCAGCCCCGGAATCGGCTCGTACACCGAACCCGACAGCACGAACCCGATGGCCCCGCCCTCGTCGAGTTCCGCCGCTGCCGCCCGCGCCAGCCGGACCGCGCCCAGGAAAACCGACTCGAACGCGGCCTGCCACTGCTCGTCGGTGTTGTCGGCGACGAACCCGGCAGGCGGCCCACCGACGCTCACCAGGATGCCGTCGAATCCGCCGAAGGCATCGCGCGCGGCGGCGATGACCCGCGCGGGCGCCTCCGGATCGGCGTTGTCGATCGCCACCCCCACAGCGTTCGGTCCCAGTTCGGCCGCAGCGGCAGCGACCTGGTCCCTGCCGGTCAGGACGACCTTCGCGCCCTCGGCCACCAGCTCACGCGCCGCCGCGTAGCCCAGCCCGCGGGTGGCTCCCGTGACGACGTACACCCGGTCCTTCAGTCCAAGATCCATGGTCCCTATCCTGCCCCGGTGCCCCCGAACAGGGCGAGGGCGGTGTTCACCAGGCCGATGTGGCTGAAGGCCTGCGGGAAGTTGCCGAGCTGGCGGTCGGCCACGGGGTCGTACTCCTCGGACAGCAGGCCAACGTCGTTCGTGAGTCCCACCAGCCGGTCGAACAGCTCGCGTGCCTCCTGCGTACGCCCCGTCATGTGCAGCGCCTCCGCGAGCCAGAACGAGCAGGCCAGGAAGGTGCCCTCGCCGCCCGGCAGTCCGTCGACGGTCGTCTCGTCGGTGCTGTAGCGGCGCAGGAAGCCGTGGTGGCTGAGCTCGGCGCGGACCGCGTCGATGGTGCCGATGACGCGCGCGTCGTCGGGCGGCAGGAAGCCCACGCGCGGGATGAGCAGCAGCGCCGCGTCGAGTTCACGGGAGCCGTAGGACTGCGTGAAGGTGTTCCGTTCGGCGTCGTAGCCCTTCTCGCACACCTCGCGGTGCACCTCGTCGCGCATCGCCCGCCAGCCTTCGAGGTCACCCTGGAGCTTCGGGTTCTTCTCCAGGGTGCGCACGGCACGGTCCGCGGCCACCCACACCATCACCTTCGAGTGCACGAAGTGACGGCGCCCGCCGCGCACCTCCCACAGCCCCTCGTCGGGCTGCCGCCACGCCTCGCGCAGCCAGTCCATGAGGGCGGCCTGGATCGCCCAGATGTGCGGCTTGGTGGGCAGTCCCGCCTCCCGGGCCAACGCCAGCGAGTCCATGACCTCGCCGTAGACGTCCAACTGCAGCTGGTCCACGGCCAGGTTGCCGATCCGTACGGGCCTGGAGTCGGCGAAGCCGGACAGCCACGGCACCTCGAACTCGGGCAGCCGCCGCTCGCCCGCCAGGCCGTACATGATCTGCAGGTCGGCAGGGTCACCGGCGACCGCGCGCAGCAGCCAGTCGCGCCACGCCTCGGCCTCCTCCCGGTAGCCCGCGGACAGGCCCACGTTCAGGGTGAGGGTGGAGTCGCGCAGCCAGCAGTAGCGGTAGTCCCAGTTGCGCACGCCCCCCACCTCCTCGGGGAGCGAGGTGGTCGGGGCGGCGACGATGCCGCCGGTCGGCCGGTAGGTGAGGGCCTTGAGGGTGATCAGGGAGCGGACGACGGCGTCGCGGTACGGGCCGTCGTAACGGCAGTGCCGTACCCAGTGCCGCCAGTCCCGGACGCTGCCGTGCAACGCCTTGTGCGCGTCGATGAGCGGCGGGCGCGGCTCGTGCGAGGGGTGCCAGGTGAGGACGAACGCGACCTTCTCGCCCTTCTCGACCGTGAACTCCGAGTGCGTACCGAAGTTCTTGCCCCAGGTGGGCACCTCGGGTTCGCTGCGCAGCCAGACCGAGTCGGGGCCGGCCACCGCCACCCGGTGCCCGTCGGACTTGCGCACCCACGGCACGACCGAGCCGTAGTCGAAGCGGAGCCGCAGGGTACTGCGCACGGTCACCCGGCCGCTGAGGCCCTCGACGATGCGCACGAGGTCGGGGGCGCGGTCGCGTTGGGGCATCAGGTCGGTGACGCGGATCGCGCCCTCGTCGGTCTCCCACTCGGTGTCCAGCACCAGGGTGTCCGGCCGGTAGGCGCGGCGGGTGCAGGGGCCCTCCACATCTTTGGGCGCGATGCGCCAGTGGCCGTTGTCGGTGTCGCCGAGCAGCCTGGCGAAGCAGGCCGCCGAGTCGAAGCGGGGCAGACACAGCCAGTCGACGGAACCGTCCCTGCCGACCAGGGCGGCCGTCTGCTCGTCGCCGATGAGGGCGTAGTCCTCGATACGCGGGTGCACGCAATTGCGGGTTCCCCAAGGGCTGGTGGGCCAATCAGGGGTGGGAGGGGGGGAGTGACGTGCCCGTCGGGGACCCGGGGAGTGACACGCCCGCGTGGGATCCCGTGCCGGAGAAGATCACGCCGGGATCCGCCGGGGTCCGGTTGAGGACCCACAGCCCGATCAGGGTGGCCAGGGTGAACACGACCGCGATCAGGACGGCGAGGACGAGCCGGCGCCGGCGTTCCCGGCGCAGCCATTCGCCGCGCGCCGTGCGATAGGCGTCGGGCGCCGCCCGCACCCCGTCGGCGAGCGCGGAGAGCGCCTCGCGCAGCTCCCGCTCCGTGCGGTCCGCACCGGTGTCACGCGACGGAGTCGCGTCTCGCTGCGTCATCGCCGGGCCTCCATCGCCTGAGTCAGGGCGGCCAGGCCGCGCGCCGTATGGGTCTTGACGGATCCGCAGGAGATTCCCATGGCCGCGGCGATCTCGCTCTCCTTCAGTCCGAGCCAGTGCCGCAGCACCAGCGCCTCACGCTGCCGGGCCGGCAACTGCTGGAGCGCGTCGATCAGCACACGCTGGTCGTCGTGCAGGAGCGCCGTGCTCTCGGCGGAGGCGACGAGTTCGTCCGCCGACTTCTCGACGTGCTTGCGGGCCACTTGGAGATGCCGTATCCGCATCCGCGTCAGATTGCACACGGTGGAGCGCAGATACGCCTCCGCCGCCTCGATGTCCCTGAGGCGCCGCCACTTCCGGTAGATCTGGTAGTAGGCCTCCGCGACGACGTTCTCCGGGTCGTCGGCGCCGAGCAGGACGGCGAGGCGCAGCATCGAGGAGTAGTGCAGCTCGAACAGGCGGGCCAGACCGGCCTCGCGCTCCAGGTCGGCGGGGTCGCTCACCGCGGGGGTGAGGGGCACGGCCGGTACCGCGTCCCCGCCGGGTGGCGCGGCCGCAGGCAGATGCAGTGCGTCTCGGTGCTGTCTCACGGGTTGCTCGCTCCCGTCTCGGGGCGCCGTCCGAGGCTCAGGCGTGACGGCAGGTCGGTGAGGTCGGCGCCGCGGGGGACACCGAGGCGTTGGAGCAGCGCGGTCCCGGCCACGGCGACGGCCAGGTTGAGGAACAGGGCGGCGAGCCCGGCGTAGATCTCCGGCCCGCCGCCGAGGGGCACGACCGACGAGAACCCCTCCCGTACGACCATGAAGGTCCCCGCCACCATGCCCACGCCCCACCCGGCGAGCAGCGCCCGCGGATGCAGCCGCCCGGTGAACAGGCCCACCGCGACGGCCGGGAAGATCTGCAGGATCCAGACCCCGCCGAGGAGCTGGAGGTTGATGGCGTCCTGGTCGCGCAGCCCGAACACGAACGCCACCGCGCCCGCCTTCGCGGTCAGCGACACCGCCTTGGCGATGCGCACCTGCCGCTTGGGCGTGGCCGTCGGATGGACGTACTCGACATACACATTGCGTACGAAGCTGGTGGCGGCCGCGATCGACATCACCGCCGCCGGGACCAGCGCCCCCACGGTGATCGCCCCGAACACCAGCCCGGCCAGCGGCGCCGGCATCAGCCGGTCGACCAGCATCGGTACGGCCGCCTCGGCGCCGCCCGCCGGGGCGCGAACGCCGGTCGCGAGGGCGGCGATGCCGAGGAAGCCGAACAGGGCGAGCAGCCCGGTCCAGGCGGGCAGCGCCACGGACACCTTGCGCAGGGTGCGCGGGCCGTCGGCGGCGAAACCGGCGGTGAGCACGTGCGGGTACATCAGCAGCGCGAGCGCGGAACCGAAGGCGAGGGTGGCGTAGGCGGGCTGCTGCTCGGGGGAGAGGAGCAGGGCCGGGCCGCCCAGGCGCTCGGCCGCACCGTCGAAGACGGCACCCGGGCCGCCGAGCCGGTCCAGGACCAGCCAGGTCACCGCGGTCAGCGAGACGAAGACGGCCACGGCCTTCAGCGCGGAGATGACGGTGGGGGCGCGCAGCCCGTGCCGGTAGGTGGCGACGGCCAGCCCCGCGAACAGGCCCACCATCACCAGATCACCGGCCGCGCCCCGCGGATACACGCCCCCGGCCGTGAGCACCGCCCGGATGCCGAGCAGTTGCAGCGCGAGATACGGCATCGTCGCGAGGATCCCGGTCAGCGCGACCACCAGGGCCAGCGACGGCGAGCCGTACCGCCCGCGCACGAAGTCGGCCGCGGTGACGTAGCCGTGCCGGCGGGCCACGGTCCACAGGCGGCTCAGCAGCACGAAGGCGATCGGGCAGACGATCACCGTGTACGGCACCGCGAAGAAGGCGGGCGCGCCGTTGCCGTACGCCAGGCCCGGTATGGCGGCGAAGGTGTACGCGGTGAAGATCGTGCCGCCGAGCAGCAGCCAGGTCCACACCGGGCCGAGGCTGCGGTCGGCCAGCGCCCAGCCCTCCAGGGACGGCAGCTTCCCGCTCGGGCGCAGGCGTCGCGCGGTCACGGCGAGCAGCGACGCCCCGCCGATCATGGCGAGAAACGTCGCGGTCATGGCGCCATCGGCCATGGGTCACCGTCCTTGGTGTGCCTGTGCCTGTCCCCTCGCGCGAGAGTTGCGCGGACGGCCCGAACGGATGACAGAGAACCGGGGGGAAATTTCCCGGAAATTCGCTGTCAACCGGTCCGAGGGGGTGGGCAACTCTTGCACAGACCGTCGGCGAGGGGGAGAGGAGCGCAGGTCATGGCACGGACCGGTCGTCACCGGCTACGGCGCGTCGCGATCGCCGTACTGCTTCTCGCGCCCGCCGCGGGTCTGCTGTGGGTCCCCTGGTACGCCGGTGCCGAACCGCGGCTGGCCGGGACGCCGTTCTTCTACTGGTACCAGCTCGCCTGGGTGCCGGGGTGCGGCCTCTGCCTGCTCGCCGTGTACGCGCTGACGGACCGACACCGACACCGACGCCGCTGAGCCGCACTTCCCTCTCTGCCGCACACCTTCTCAGCCCATCTGCTTTGCCCACCTGTTCAGGTCAGGAGCCGCCATGCCCGCATCAGCCATGCCCGAACCCGGCCGTGAGGCGCCGGAAAAGTCACGAATGTCGCCGAAGTCGGTCGCGATCTGGAGCACCGTCGCCCTCGTCGGCGCCCTCGGCTGGGCCGTGCTCGCCCTCTCCCGGGGCGAGGAGATCTCGGCCGTCTGGCTGGTCATCGCGGCCCTGGGCTCGTACGCGATCGCCTACCGCTTCTACTCGCGCTTCATCGCCCGCCGGGTCCTCCAGGTCGACGACACCCGCGCCACCCCCGCCGAACGCCTGGAGGACGGCGTCGACTACCACCCCACCGACAAGCGGGTGCTGTTCGGCCACCACTTCGCGGCGATCGCCGGCGCCGGCCCGCTGGTCGGCCCGCTCCTGGCCGCCCAGATGGGCTATCTGCCGGGCACGGTCTGGATCATCGCGGGCGTGATCTTCGCCGGTGCGGTGCAGGACATGATCGTCCTGTTCCTGTCCATGCGCCGGGACGGCAAGAGCCTCGGCCAGATGGCCCGGGACGAGATCGGCAAGGTGGGCGGGGCCGCCGCGCTGATCGGCGTCTTCGCCATCATGATCATCCTGCTCGCGGTGCTGGCGATGGTCGTCGTCAACGCACTGGCGGAGTCGGCATGGGGCACCTTCTCGGTCTCCATGACCATCCCGATCGCCCTCTTCATGGGCTTCTATCTGCGCTACCTGCGGCCCGGCCGGGTCGTGGAGACCAGCTTCCTCGGCGTGGCCCTGCTGCTGCTCGCCATCCTCGGCGGCGGCTGGATCCAGGACTCCGCACTCGCCGAGTACTTCGTCTGGAGCCCGGAGACCCTGGTGTTCTGCCTGGTCGGCTACGGCTTCTTCGCCTCCGTGCTGCCGGTGTGGATGCTGCTGGCGCCGCGCGACTACCTGTCGACCTTCATGAAGGTCGGCACCATCGCCCTGATGGCCGTCGGCGTGGTGATCGCCGCCCCGAACCTCAAGGCCGAGTCGGTGACCGACTTCGCCTCCACCGGCGCGGGGCCGGTGTTCGCCGGTTCCCTCTTCCCCTTCCTCTTCATCACGATCGCCTGCGGCGCCCTGTCCGGCTTCCACGCCCTGGTCTCCTCCGGCACCACGCCGAAGCTGATCGAGAAGGAGTCCCAGGTCCGCCTCATCGGCTACGGCTCCATGCTCACGGAGTCCTTCGTCGCCGTCATGGCGCTGATCGCCGCCTGTGTGCTCGAACCGGGCCTGTTCTACGCCATGAACTCCCCGGCCGCGCTGCTCGGCCCGACCGTGGACAGCGCCGCCGAGGCCGTGCGGAACCTCGGCTTCACCATCACCCCGGACCAGCTGACGGCCGCGGCCAAGGCGGTCGAGGAGGAGACACTGATCGGCCGCTCCGGCGGCGCGCCCACCCTCGCCGTGGGCATGTCGGAGATCTTCGCCGGGGTGCTCGGCGGCGCCGGGATGAAGGCCTTCTGGTACCACTTCGCGATCATGTTCGAGGCGCTGTTCATCCTCACCACGGTGGACGCCGGCACCCGCGTCGGCCGCTTCATGCTCCAGGACATGCTCGGCAACGTCTGGAAGCCGATCGGCCGCGTCACCTGGAAGCCCGGCATATGGATCACCAGCGCCCTGGTCGTCGGCGCCTGGGGCTACTTCCTCTACGCCGGTGTCACCGACCCGCTGGGCGGCATCAAGCAGCTGTTCCCGCTGTTCGGCATCGCCAACCAGCTGCTGGCCGCGGTGGCCCTGGCCGTCACCACCACCGTGCTCGTCAAGTCCGGCAAGCTGCGCTGGGCCTGGGTCACCGGCGTCCCGCTGGCCTGGGACGTCGCCGTCACCTTCACCGCCGGCTGGCAGAAGATCTTCTCGGACAACCCGGCGATCGGCTTCTTCGCCCTGCGCGACAAGTACGCGCAGGCCATCGAGGACGGTCAGCTCCTGCCCGGGGCCACGAACACGGACGACATGCACACCATCGTCCTCAACAACACGGTCGACGGTGTGCTCATGGCCGTCTTCCTCCTGCTCGTCCTCACCGTCCTGGTCAACTGCGCGGTGGTGTGCGTCCGCGCCGTCCGCGCCCCTCGGCCCCTGCCGACCGCCGAGGCGCCGTACGTAGAGTCCCGCATCGACGTGCCGGAAGGGCCCGCCGAACCGCTGGTGGGGGCGCGCTCATGAGCACCGCGAGGAAGGTGCTGGGGGCGCTGCGCCGGTACGCGCGTGAGCTGACCGGCGAGACGGAGTACGACCGCTACTGCGACCGGCACCGCCGCCACCACCCGCACGCCCCGGTACCGACCCGGCGGGAGTACGAGGTACTGCGCTCCCTGCACCGGGAGGAGCACCCGCAGAGCCGCTGCTGCTGACGCCTCCGGCTTCCGCGCCGGTCCCCGCGCCTCTCGAGGACGTCCAGCGGACGCACCTGTAGGGGCGCGGGGAACTGCGCGACCAGCCACGGATCACCCGCAGCCGCCCAGAAACAGACCCCCCGCGGCGAGACCCCCCCCCACGGCGAGAAGCCCCGGCCTCGAGGACCGCGGCCCGGGACGCTACACCGGCGCCGGTGTCGTCTCCGTCTCCTTCGGTGCGGCCGCCTGGGCCCGCTCCCGGGCCTCCCGTCGGGCCAGGACGAACCAGCCGATCGGGATGCCCGCCGCGAACAGCCACCACTGAAGGGCGTACGCGTAGTTCAGCGGGGCGTTCTCCTCGCCGGGCTTCCCGATCAGCTCCGGAGTGTCGCCCTTCGGTTCCGGCGTCGTCAGCACGATGTACCCGCCGAGCACCCGCGCGTCGAGGCGGGACGCCTCCTGCTCGCTGTTGATCAGCATGACCTGCCGGTCGGGAAGACCCCGTAGGTTCTTGATGCCGCTCGCCTCGGTCGTCTCGTCGGGCATCAGCCGCCCGGTGACGGTGACCCACCCGCTCGGCGGCGCCGGGATCTTGGGGAAGGCCGTCTGGCTGGGCCCGTCCGCGGGAATCCAGCCGCGGTTGACCAGCAGCACCTTGCCGTCCGCCAGGACGAACGGGGTGAGGACGTGGAAGCCGACCTCTTCGTCGGCGTTGACGCGCCGCCTGACGACGACTTCGTGCTCGGTGTCGAAGCGGCCCACCGCGCTCACGGTGCGGTACCGCTCCTTGGTGGTGACGGTGTGCCCCGCGGCGGTCAGCTTCTCCACGGGCACCGCCTTCGCGCTCAGCGCGTCGGCGACCAGCTGGTTCCGGGCGTGGCGCTCCTCGTAGCGGTGCATCTGCCAGATGCCCAGCCTGATCATCGTGGGGATGAGGAGCAGGGCGACCAGCGTGAGGATCACCCACTGCCGGGACAACAGGAAGCGGTACACCCCACGACCGTACAACTCGGTCGTGGGGTGCTTTCAGGCGGGTACGGGTCCTGGCCCGTCACACCTTGTCGACGATGCCCACCTTTCCCTCCGCGCGGGCGCAGTGGGCGCCGCAGTACCACTGGCCCTCGACCTCGACGCCCTGCCCGATGATCTGGACGCGGCAGTGCTCACAGACCGGGGCCATGCGGTGGATCGCACAGGAGAAGCAGTCGAAGACGTGCACCGCCCCCTGCGCGTGCACCTCGAAGGTCATGCCGTAGTCGTTTCCGCACACTTCACATGTCGCCATGCGCCACAGGGTGAGCCGTCACCGCGGTCCGGGCGAGAGGGCTCCGGGCGAGTCGCGCGGCAATCACCCGTCCGTACGGTCAGCGCTCCGACGCCGGCTCCACGTCCCGCAGGAGTTGCCCGAACGCCGCCTCGTCGATCACCGGCGTCCCGTACTGGCGGGCCTTGACCACCTTCGACGTGGCCGCGTCCGGGTCGTTCGTGACGAGCAGGCTGGTCAGCCGGGACAGGCTCGTCGCCACATGCAGCCCGGCCTCGATCGCGCGGTCCTCCAGCAGGTCGCGCTCGACCGACGTGTCCCCGGAGAAGGCGACCCGCATGCCCTGCTTGAGCCTTTTGCCCTCTTCGTAGCGGCCTGGGTTGGGGTAGGGGCAGGCGGGCCTCTTCCGGGACGGACGCCAACTGGTCGGCCGGTAGCTGCTGTAACCCCCACCGCCGCCACTGCCGCCGTAACCCCCGCTGCCGCCGTAACCGCCTCCGCCCGCCTGCTGTCCGATCCGGGGCGCGGCCGTGTCCCGCCACTCCGTCAGCGGCCGGCACTCCTGCAGCGGCAGCCGCACGCTGCCCGCCGCCGCGGCCAGCAGGCTCGGCCGGAACGCCTCCGCGAGCACGCGCGCGTCGTCCAGCGCGTGATGCGCCCGCTGCTGTACGACGCCGAAGTGGGCGGCCAGCGACTCCAGCTTGTGGTTGGGCAGCGGCAGGCCCAGCTCCTTGGAGAGCGCGATGGTGCACAGCCGCTGCCGCACCGGTGCCTCGCGCTCCGCGCGCGCGTACTCCCGCGCGATCATCTGCCAGTCGAAGACGGCGTTGTGCGCGACGAGCACCCGGCCGTCCAGCCGGGCCGAGAACTCCTCCGCGATGTCCGTGAAGAGGGGAGCGCCCTCCAGCGCCTCGCTCGTCAGGCCGTGGATCCACACCGGGCCCGGGTCCCGCTCCGGATTGACCAGCGTGTACCAGTGGTCCTCGACCTCGCCGCGCGCGTCCAGTCGGTAGACGGCCGCGGAGATTATCCGGTCGTCCCGGGCGAGGCCGGTGGTCTCCACGTCAACGACCGCGTATCCCTCGGGATACACGGGCGGCCATGCTGTGGGGGAGGACGCTGCGGTCGCACGGTCTTCGAGCATGGTCACTGAGGATACGGGCCGGGACTGACACTCCTGGCCGTCAGGTGCCTTGCCCCGCCCGCCCGTTCGAGCGCCACGAACATCAGCGCGGCAGCCGGCACGTCAACCGGTCGGCGTGCGCACGGTGTTGCCACACCGCGTGCACGGTGTTGCCGCACCCCCGTGAGCCCGCCGCCTGCCCAGGAGCGTCGGTACGTCCCGGATGTCCCCCACGGTGCGATGCTCCGCATGTGACCGGATCCACGCACGACGAGGCCCGCGGCGGCGCGCTGGGCGAGCGGCTGAACTGGCTGCGGGCGGCCGTCCTCGGGGCGAACGACGGCATCGTGTCCACCGCGGGCCTCGTCGTCGGCGTGGCCGGCGCGACGGACGACCGCCCGGCCCTGGTCACGGCCGGGCTGGCCGGGCTGCTCGCCGGGTCGATGTCGATGGCGGCGGGGGAGTACGTCTCGGTCTCCACGCAACGCGACTCGGAGATGGCCGCGTTGGCCCAGGAGAAGCGGGAGTTGCGGGAGCGGCCGGAGGCGGAGCTGGCGGAGCTGACCGAACTCCTGGAGCGTCGCGGGCTGTCCCGGGACGTGGCCGGGGAAGCGGCGGTCCAGCTGACGGAACGCGACGCGTTGAAGGCGCACGCGCGCGTGGAGCTCGGCATCGACCCGGACGCGCTGACCAACCCGTGGCACGCGGCGTGGGCGAGCTTCCTGGCGTTCACGGCGGGAGCGCTGCTGCCGCTGCTGGCGATGGTGCTGCCCCCGGCGGGCTGGCGGCTGGCGGTCACCGTCGCCTCCGTCCTGGCCGCCCTCGCCCTCACCGGCTGGAGCAGCGCCCGCCTGGGCGCCGCCGCCCCCGCCCGCGCGGTGCTGCGCAACATGGCGGGCGGGGCGCTGGCCATGGGCGTCACCTACGCGGCCGGGTCGCTGCTGGATGTGGCGGGGGTGTAAGCGCCCACCTATGGCCTCCGCGACCGCCGGGTGCACTGTCGACGCCACGCTTTCAGTGGTCAGTGGCATAGGCAGGGTCCCCGAAGCGCGCCGGACGCCGACGGCGACGTACGGTGAGACGCGCGCTCGATCACCCCCCGGGGCGCACGCACGACAAGAGACGAGAAGGACCCTCGCCATGCGCGCCACCACCATTCACGCCCCCTTCGACATGCGCGTGCAGGACGTGCCCGACCCCGTGGTGCGCCAGCCCACCGACGCCGTGGTCCGGGTGCTGCGCGCCTGTATCTGCGGCAGCGACCTGTGGGCGTACCGCGGTGAGGCGGCCCGGCAGCCGGGCCAGCGGATCGGCCATGAGTTCCTCGGCGTCGTCGAGGAGACCGGCTCCGAGGTGACCGGCGTCCGGCGGGGCGACCTCGTCGTCGCGCCCTTCATGTGGTCCGACGGTGTCTGCGACTACTGCCGCGAGGGCCTCACCACCTCCTGCGAGCACGGCGGCTTCTGGGGCTCCGTCGGCTCCGACGGCGGCCAGGGCGAGGCCGTGCGCGTCCCGTACGCCGACGGCACCCTCGTCCAGCTGCCCAAGGACGCCGCCTCCGACGACCACCTGCTGTCCGCCCTGCTGACCCTGTCCGACGTGATGGGCACCGGTCACCACGCCGCCCTCGGCGCCGGAGCCCGCCCGGGCGCCACGGTCGCCGTCGTCGGCGACGGTGCCGTCGGTCTCTGTGCCGTGCTCGCCGCCAAGCGGCTCGGTGCCGAGCGGATCATCGCGCTGGGCCGCCACCAGGTCCGTACGGACATCGCGCGCCGCTTCGGCGCCACCGAAGTCGTCGCCGAGCGCGGGGACGCGGCCGTGGCGGCCGTACGCGAACTCACCCGTGGTCAGGGTGCCCACGCCGTCGTCGAGGCCGTCGGCACCGAACAGTCCATGCGTACGGCGGTCAACATCACCCGCGACGGTGGCGCCGTCGGCTTCGTCGGTGTGCCGCACGGCAGCGGCACGGGGCTCGACCTCAGCGTCATGTTCGACGGGAACATCGCGCTGCGCGGCGGAGTCGCGCCCGTGCGCGCGTACATCCCCGAGCTGCTGCCCGACGTCCTGGACGGCACCATCGACCCCTCACCCGTCTTCGATCTGACGGTCGGCCTGGAGGACGTTCCCGCCGGCTACAAGGCGATGGACGAGCGCACCGCGCTCAAGGTTCTCGTCGCCGATTGAGGGCTCGGGGAAGCCGACCGAGGAGTTGACGAGCTCGCCGGCGAGGGCGTGACGCACTCACCAGCGGATCGGTACCGGCAGAGCCGTCAGCAGCCCCGACATCGCGACCACCGCCCCCAGGACGACGACCTCCGCCCGCGCGGGGGAGCAGGCGGTCAGCGGGTCGGTCGCCCGGCGCAGCCGGAACCGCGCCCATAGGGCGAGCGCGGTCACGGCCACCATGAGGAGCACCTTGGCCACCAGGGCGCGCCCGTACGCCGTCGCGGTGAGCTGTTCCAGGATCGTCTCCGGCGGCATCCGGCGCAGCGAACTGCACACGCCGGTCGCCGTGATGGCCGCGAGCAGTACGGCCGCCACGCGCGCGTAGCGGCCCAGCAGGGCAGCGCCCGCCTCGCTGACGCCCCATCCGCGCAGGGTCCGCAGGGCGTGCAGCAGCCCGCCGACCCAGAGCGTCGCGCAGGTCAGGTGCACGAGCGTCAGCCCGGAGCCCAGGAGCGGGCTGTGCTCGGTCGTGGGGTGCGCGCGCAGCGCCTCGGCGATCACGATCGCGGCCAACGGCCAGAGCTGGGTGGCCGGCCGGCGCGAGAGAGCGCACAGCCCGGCCACGGCGAAGGCGTTGACCTCCAGCAGGGCGAGCTTGCCGTCGCGCGATGCGTAGAGGCCGCCGACATCGAGGTCCGCGGGGCTGTTCGGCACGAGGTTGCCCGTGGAGACGACCGAGGCGAGACCGAGGGCGGCGACGAAACCGGCCGCGGCCGCGTACGGGGCCCAACCGCGGGGCATGGCGGGGGGAGCGCCGGGCACGGACCGGGCCAGCCGGTTCACGAACAGCTCGCCCACCGGGACGCACAGCGCCGCGAACAGCACCGTACGCAGCAGCCCGATCCCGGCGGTGCCGGGCGCGGCGGCCTCCCCGGTGCCGTCCAGCGCGGCCGACGGCCCGAGCAGCGGGATCAGCGCCGCCAGCCCCACCAGGACGAGAACGGCGACGGCCCGGCTGATACCGGGGCGCGGTCTGGGCTCACTCCCTTCGGCCACGCCAAGGGAGGGTCTTGTCAACGTCACCTCAAGATCTTCACAAAAGATTACATACTCGGGCAAGCACCGGAAAACAAGTGGTGGTGCGGCATTCCGTAACGGGGGTACGGCCCGGGCGGCCCCGGCGCTCAGACCCACCGCGCCGGATCGGCGCCCCAAACCCCCGGCGGCCGCGCCCAGTCGACCGGACCGCCCGCGAACGACACCGGCGGCAGGGCGTACCGCAGTCGGCCGAGCGCGCTGTTCCGCTCGGTGAGCCAGGCGTCGGGCGCGTCGTATACGTCGGCCGTGTCATGCGCGTCGTCCCTGGGGGCCGTGTCGCACGCCAGACTCTCCTCCGAGCCCGGCCGGATCCCGGTCATCAGCCACTCCGCCGTGCGCGCCAACGACAGCCGTACGCACCGGCCCTGCCCCTGCTCCCCTTGCTCGGTCAGCGCCCGCAGCACAGCCGCCGCCAGCAGATACCCCGTCCCGTGGTCGAGGGCCTGCGCGGGCAGCGCGCCGGGCGACCTCCCGGCCGGTCCGTCGGTCGTGGCTCCCTCGATCACGGCGATTCCGGTGGCGGCCTGCACCAGGCTGTCGAACCCGCGCCGCTCACGCCACGGCCCGTACGCCCCCCACGCCGACAGCTCGGCCACGACCAGCCCGGGCCGCCGCTCGGTCAGCGCCCGCGCCGACAGCCCGTACCGCTCCAGGGCACCCGGCCGGTATCCCGTGACGACGACGTCCGCCGCCGAGAGCAGTTCCTCGAAGGCGCGCCGGTCCGTGGCCAGGTCCAGCTTCGCCGAGCGCTTTCCGAAGCCCGTGTCGGTGTGCTGGTCGGCCAGTTCGGGCAACTGCGGGGCGTCCACGCGCAGGACGTCCGCGCCGAGCAGGGAAAGCGTGCGGGTGGCGACCGGTCCCGCGATGACCCGGGTCAGGTCCAGTACCCGCACTCCGGCGGCGGGCAGCAGAGGAGTGCCGTCGAGCGACGGCAGCGCACGCGCGCGTACCGTGTCCGACCGCTCGTGCTCGACCAGCGGCCGCCGGGCCACCGCGACCGCCTGCTCGTGCGCCGCCCACTCCTCGGGCGTGCGCAGCGCCACGGCCAGCCCGCCGGCCGCGTACACGGCCTCCTCCACCTCCACCGAGGAACGCTCGGCGAGTGCCGCCCCCACGGCGTCGGGATCCTCCTCGGCCACCTTCAGCGCGGCCAGGAGCCGGGCCCGGTGATGCGGATAGTTCGCATGCGTCCGCACCCAGCCGTCCGCCGTCCGCCAGAACCGTGACAGCGGTGCGAACATGACGGGTGCGCGCCCGTCCACCAGCAGATGCCGTTCACTCACGAACGCCGTCGCGATCGCCCCGTCGTCCAGCGTCACCCCGGGCACCCCGGTGAGCCCGGCCCGCCGCGCCCCCAGCTCGGCGGCGGCCAGCGTGCACGCACCCACACAGGCACGCGCCAACTCCCGTACGGGGAGGCGCGCTTCGAGAGCGTCACGCCGGGGGAGGAGCGACACCCGTACCGGGAGGGCGGAATCACCCCCCAGGGCGGACCAGACGTACTCCAGGTCGTTCACAGGGGCTGCGTTCATCATGGCACCACTATGCGCCGGTCAGGATCAACTCGGCCTTGTCGACCGCCGGTTCCCTCGGCCCGGTCCGACGGTTGGCGGTCCGTGCCCCCGGCCCGGCTGAACCGGTGACGGTGAACGAGAGCCCTGACAGGAAGCGGCGCCCCCGCTCCCACCCGGACGGGACGGTGGCCGTCACACGACGCACGCCGGAAGCGGCGGCCCGTTCCAGGAGCCGAGCGGCCAGGCTCGGGCCGAGAGACGTACCCCACAGCGACGGCCGCAGCAGGAACAGGCCCACGGAGCAGGCGTCGGGCGCCGGGAAGCGCAGCACGACGTCGACGAGTCCCACGACGGAGGGCTCGGCGCCTTTCGGGGCCACCTCGGTCACCACCAGGATCCGCTTGTCCTGCGGGTCGGCACCGGGCGGCAGGCCGTAGTAGAGGCTCTGTACGTCGGCGGGACCCGGCGGGAGCCCCGTGGCGGCTTCGAAGTACTCCGTGTTGGCCTCGAAGAGTGCCTGGATGCCCGGCTCGTCACCGGGGCCCGCCTCCCGGACCGCATAATGTCGCCCCCTCGCCGCCGTGACCACCGTGAACGACTCACTCATCTCCGCCCCTCTCCGGCGTCGTCGTCAGGCCCCACAGCAGGGGAAGGCAGGCAAGGAGAAGAACGCCCGCCATCACCCAGGGGGCGTCGAGCCCGGTCCGTTCCGCCAGCGTGCCACCCGCCGCGGCGCCCACGGGCATGGCTCCCCAGGCGGCGAGCCGGTATCCGCTGGTGACCCGGCCCAGCATGTCCGGCGGGGCGAGCCGCTGCCGCAGCGACACCGTGCACACGTTCCACAGCACTACGGCGGCGCTGTTCACGGCCAGCATGACGGCGACCAGCGGCCACCACGGAAGGGCGGCCACGACGAGATAGCTGACCGCGGACACGGCGACCGACAGCACGAGGCTGCCCCGGGTGCCCAGCCGCGTCGCCGTCGCGGCCGCCGTCCGCGCGCCCGCCAGAGCGCCCACCGCGGCCGCGACGAGCATCAGACTGTACGCGGAGGACGGCAGGCCGAGTCGGCTCACGACGTACACCACGAGGACGGCGTAGACGGCCTGCTGCCCGACGCCCAGGACCGCGACCACCACCATGAGGCGGCGGAACACCCGGTGCCGCCCCAGCAGGGCCAACCCGGCCCAGGTGTCGCGGAGCACGCCTCGCACACCCCGCCGCTGCCCACCGCCCACCCCCTGCCGGGCACCCGGGGCCCGCTTCGCAAGGCCTGTCAGGAGCAGCGCCGAGGCGGCGAAGGTCAGTGCGTCCAGCAGGAACGGCAGTGGCTGCCACCAGGCCCACAGCGCCGCACCCAGCGGCGGGCCGACAAATCCCGTCCCCGTGATCTGGGCGGCGATCACACGGGCGTTGGTCCGTTCGAGTTCCCGGTCCTCGGCCAGGGCGGGCACGATCGCCTGAGCCGCGCTGTCGAAGAACACCTCGGCGACACCGGACACGAAGGCCAGGGGCACGAGCACCACCGTGGGCGCGGCCCCGCTCACCACCAGGAAGAACAGGACCGCCAGCAGCGCGCAGCGCGCCAGGTCGGCACCGATCATCGCCCGGTGCTTCGGCATCCGGTCCACCAGGGTGCCGATGACCGGGGCCGACAGCCATGCCGCCCGGCCCGCCGCCGCGACCACGGAGACCCAGAACGCGTCGCCACCGGTCACCGCGGCCGCGAGCAGCGGCAGGGCGGCGAACCGTGCACCGTCCCCCACCGAGCTGAGGGCGTTGGCGGTGACGAGCCTGCGCAGCACCGCCGTGCCGGCGGCGGGTACGGGTGCCGGGTCGGCCGATGTCCCGGAGCACGACCTTCCGTCAGACACTGTTCCCTTTCCTCATGGCGCGGCGGAGAGCGCCGGCCGGTCGGCGTGCACGGTGCCCCGCGCGGGCCTGGACGGGAAGAGGAAGCCGAGCGACGCGAGTTCGCTCACCACGTCGAGCGCGGCAGCGCGCCACCCGGCATCGTCGGGAAGGTGCCGGTCGAACTCCCGCGGCGTGCCCTCGCCCTCGCACAGGTGCCAGACCAACTCGCCCAGCGGGCCCAGCCGTACGGTGTTCCCGGTCACCGGCGAGTGCAGTACGGCGCCGTCGTCGTGGGCGGTGTCGAGCACGGCGGGCTCACGGCCCCAGCACCAGTCGGCGGGCTGTCGTGCCTCGCGCAGCAGAGAACTCCCGTCCACGGCCCCGAGCATGCCATGCCGGATCAGCAGCTCCACCAGTGCCCGTCCGCCCGCACCACCCCAGGTCACCTCGTGCGCACCGAACCACCGGGCGAGCTCCGCCACGGTCGTCCCGCGGGCGAGGATCTCCTCCGTCTCGCCGGAAGGCCAGCTGAGCTGCACGAAACGGTCCGAGTCACCCTGGTACAGGGCCAGCGCCGCGCCCCCGCTCTCGCCCGCCTGCCAGGGCAGGACGTACGCGGTGCAGGACAGCCGCACCCGTCTGCCGTCGGATGCGTCGACGGAGGCAGGGGAGGACCGCAGGGCCTCGGCGTTGGGCGCCCCCAGGCAGGCACGCAGGAAGGTGAACTCCTCGACCTCGGCCAGCGCCGACTCCGTACGGGTGCGGAACCAGACGTTGCGCCGGATCACGGTGGAGCGCCTGGCGGTCTGCGCGACATCCATGGCCTGAGCCGAGGTGAGTCCCTGCGCCACGGTGTACTCGCGGACCAGCGACAGGTCCTCGTCCGCCGGGGGCTCGACCAGTTCGATGCCGAAGCGCCCCGGATCCTTGGCGATGGGGGAGTGCAGATCCAGGATGAACGGCGAGCCGCCCCAGGTCGCGTACGGATTGCCGTACGTGGTCCGCGCCTCGCGGATCTTCTCCTCGGCGTAGGAGACGGTGCGCTCCGCCTCCTGGAGGGTCTCGCCCGGGAAGCCGTGGATGACGAAGAGATGCGGGGCGATGCCCGCCGCCACGACGTTGCGCAGGGTGCGGTCGATGTGTTCGACCTTCGTCCCCTTGGCCATGAGGTCGAGCACCCGCTGGTTGTACGACTCCAGCCCGAAGTTGAGGCGCCGGCAGCCGGACCGGTACAGCAGGTCGGCGAGTTCACGGCTGAATCCACCGGCGAACCTCGTCTCGCCGTACCAGCGCAGGTCCAGTCCCCGGTCGACGATCTCGCGGGCCACTTCCCGAAGGACACGCAGGGTGAGGATCTCGTCGACGAACATGAACGTCCGGGTGCCGTACTCGGCCATCAGGTGTTCGAGGTGATCCACGGTCTGGGCCGCGGGCCGGGACCGGAAGGAGTTGCTCGCGAACGGGATCGAGCAGAACGCGCAGCTCCAGGCACAGCTGCGGGACGCGTACACCGGAAGGATGGGGCCGGGCGCGAAGTAGCGGTCCAGCGGGAGGTCGGCGAAGTACGGAGCACTCACGCCGTCCAGTCGGACCGGACGGGCGGGACGCCTGACCAGCGTGCCGCCGCTCGCGGTGACCACACCGGGGATGTCCGACACCTCGCGGCCCGTGTTCCAGCGCCGGACCAGTTCGGGGAGCGCCTCCTCGCCCTCCGCCATCACGAACGCGTCGACCCAGTCGAAGAAGGGATGCGGCGCCGACCACTCCTCGACCATGCGGGTGGCGTAGTTGCCGCCCACGACGATCCGCACGTCCGGCCGCCGTCGGCGGATCTCGGCGGCCGCGGTCATCGCGGCGATCAGCTGGGTGTCCGCGGACATGCTGATCCCCACGACGCCCAGCGCGGGGTCGTCCAGGAAGCGGCGCGGTACCAGGTGGTCCAAGGCCCAGCGGTAGACATTGCGCTCCGGGTCGTCCACCGCGCCCAGCACGGCCTTCGTGGACATGGCCGAGTAGTAGAGGTCGTTGGCGACGAGATCGAACCGCAGTCCGTCGAACGCGGCGGAGACCGACCACAGCGCGTTGCGCATCACCCGCCGCGCCCACGCCTGCCCCTGTGCGTCCGGCAGGGCGGACAGGTCCCGGATGAGCGTCTTCGCCCGGTCGACGTCGCGCACCGTGTGGTCATGGACGAGGCGGCCACGAGCGGCCACATGCCGGTCTCGCGACCCTGCTTCGCGCGCGGCCAGCGCCCGCAGCCCGTCCGCGCTGAGCAGCCAGTCGAGTACCTCCACGCTGGCGTCGTGGCAGCGCACGGGCAGGCCCTGGTCCCGCAGCGTTCCGGCGAGGAGCGGTACGGCGAGGTGCGGAGCGTAGGCGTTCCACAGCGGAGGGTTGATCAAGAGTGTGAACCGCTGGTTCATTGTCGGCCCATCCTGGTTCGGCCCATCGTGGTTCGGCCCATCGTCGTTCGGAGGTCGGTAGCCCTCGGTGCCCGGGGGTACGGCATGCCCCGGCCGATGAGAGCCGGGGCACACCGCGGCTGAGGCAGTCGTCAGATCGCCTGGTCGTCCGCCTCGTCGTCGATCCGGAAGCCCGCACGCATCGACGGCATCAGCGCGTACTGCGCGGCGGAACGGATCTCGGGCTGGACGGTCTCAACCGCCGGGGCGTCGAAGGACGTCTCGCGCAGCCTGCTCTTGAGCCGGCCCAGCAACTCTTCCCTCTCCATCGCATTCACCTCCCATCATCGGTTGGAGTACTGCAACGGCGACCCGGACACGGCACCCGGCCGCGACCGGGTCATGCGGCCGTTCGCGAACCGGCCGCAGCCCTGGTGACGAGGCCCTTCTCCGCCAGCGCGGTCAGGGCCTCGACGACGGCCGCCTCGCTCTGCTCGGGCGGGGTGCCGTCCGGCACCGCCTGCCGGAACTCCTCGAGAATCCCCGTGCCGGAGCGGCCGTCGCACAGTTCGAACAGGAGCCAGGAGCGGGCGTCGAGATAGTGGATGTCGGGGTGAGCGGGCGTGTAGACGAGGAGGCTGCCCCACTCGGGCACCTCGCGCAGCCGCAGGTCAGCTGCCTTCCGGAAGGAGTCGTGCAGGGAGAAGCCGGACATCGATGCCCCTGTTGGTCGTGGTGCAGTACGGATCGGGCGCGTCCCAGTCGCCGGTGAACGCATACGCCGTGGACCGGCAGCCGCCGGCCGAGCCCTGTGTCGAGGCGCACTCGGGACAGTGGTCCTCGACCTCACGTGAGCGGAGCCGCACGAACAGCGGGTGCTGCCAGGTCTTGAGGAAGGGCGTCTCGAGCACGTTGCCGAAGTCCGCGAAGTCACGGAGATAGGAACAGCCGACGGACCGCCCGCGGGCGTCCACACCGGACGCCTGCCAGCAGCAGTTCGCGTCACGAGGGTGCCAGGACCGCATGAGATGGACGCCGTCGGGGACGACGACCCCCTCCAGCGCGGCCATCTGCTCCGGCAGGGACAGGGCCATCTCCGTCCAGTACCTCTTGGCCCTGCCCAGGGGATAGAGCCGCAGAATGCCCACGCGCCGCACACCGGCCGCCGCCGCGAGATCGACGAACTCCTGTATCTCGCCGGCATTCCGCTTGGTCATGATCATGAGCGCGAGCGTTTCGAACCCGGCGGCCAGCGAGACCTTCAGGCCGTTCAGGGTCTTCTCGAACGCCCCGGGCTCACCGACGTGCCAGTCGTGGGTCCGCGGGGTCGCGCCCATGAAGTCGATGCACAGATTGCGGATACCGGCGGCTTTGATCCGATCCGCCATCGGCTCGTCGAGCAGGGTGCCGTTGGTCCGGAGGCGGACGAGCATTCTCGGTGCGGCGTGCGCCAGAATGTCCAGCACATCCGGGCGCTGGAGCGGTTCTCCGCCTTCCACCAGGAGTTCGATGACGCCCGAATCCGCCATGTCGTCGAGCACCGAGTGGAACTGCTCCCGCGTCATCTCATCGGGCTGAGGATCCGGTGTGCAGTCGCCGTAACACTGTTTGCACTGCAGATTGCAGGTCGCGGTCACCTGGAGCCAGGATTTCACCGGGCGGTGCAACTCGAGTTTCGGTACGGCCGCACCACCGAAAGTCGCCTCGGTCATAACACTCCCTGTTTCTGTGGCTGCTTGGCGTTCGCCACCGGACATGCCTCGATCTGGCGCAGCCGCGCGGTCAGCCATTCGATGAACCTGACCCCGGCAGGCCCCGGCTCGGCGGGAACGCCGGCCACGGCCGCCAGCAGAAAGCGGGCGCGATCAGTCGAGCCGGACCGGCCGGTGGCCGCGTCGACCCCCTGCGCGAGCGACTGCGGCCGATGCCCCAGTGCCGTGTAGAAGGCGGCCAGATGGACATAGACATGGGCGGCGGCAAGCGCCCGGTCGAAGCTCCACTCGGCGTTCTCGTGCCACGGCGGGCGGATCACCGCCGCGTGCTCCGCGTCGTATGCGGCGCGGTAGATCGGATGCACGAGTTGGATGTCGTAGAGCTTCTGGTGCACGCACTCGTGCAGGACGGCCTCCGCGGTGCGCGGCACGTCGTCGAGGGCGCAGCGATTGATGAAGACGGCTCGCGGAACCCTCCGGTCGGAGGCGCTCTCGAAGGCGCCGGGCCCCTCGACCACCCCGACGAAGGCCAGATGCGAGAGCACGGACAGCGCCGTCCGGGGGAGCACCGCGCCGAGCAGCCGGACGGCTTCGGAGACCACTCCCGCTTCGCGTGCGGTCGCCGGGACCGTCCTGTACCGGCTGTCGGGTTCGGTCAGTCCCGCTCGGAAGATCCTCTGGAACTGAGCGGTCCAGGCATCGCCGTCGTCGATACGGGACAGCACACGCACCGTGCGTCCGCCCGGCACGCCGAGTGGGGTGAAGCGTGCGTCCTGCCGACTGGAATCGGGACCTGGCGGTGCGACGAGATCGGTGCGGGAGAGGAAATCGGCGGCCGTGTCCGCCTGCGGATCGCGTTCGCGCATTCGGTGCAGGAACAGTTCGAGTTCCCGTCGGAAGACGGTGTCGTACGCGAAAGGTATGTCGGGCAGCGGCCGTGACGGCTGCCCGTGTCGGTGGTCGCTCGCAATCTCCGCGGCCAGCGAGAATGTCGCATCGACTTTCGCGAGGACGGGAGCCGATTCGGCGAAGACGGAACTCTCCGTGAGGCCCTGGTCAATGTCTTCCAGCATGGTCACGGGACATTCCTCCGTGGGTCACAGCTGATGAAGCACGCATCACTGAATCAGGGCAACGGGCTTGCTGGCCATTCAATTTTCGAGTTCCTTGAAGACGTTTCAGAGGTCCTTTGCATGCAGCACGCCTGCATTCCGGTAAACCATGCGAAGGTCAAGTTTTTGGTAATGGCCAGATCTTTTCGCCGCCCTCGCGGAACAGGAAAGGGCCGGGCGGCACAGCGCCACCCGGCCCGATGTGGGAAGTCTCAGGAGGTACGCGTCACTTGACCGCGTCCAGTGCGTTGACGATGCCGGCCCCGTAGAAGCCGTTGTACCGCTTGCCGCCCTCGCAGACCGCGTCCTGCGTGCCGTCGCCGTTCTGGTCGTACGAGTCCGGGCAGCCCGGGTTGTCCGCCAGGGCCCTGAGCAGCGTGCGCAGCTGGGCCGGAGTGGCGTGCGGGTACCTCGACTTCAGCAGCGCGGCGACGCCCGCGGCGTGCGGGGCGGCCATCGACGTGCCCTGTAGGAAGCCGTACTTGCCGTCCGGGAGAGTGGAGAGGATCCGGCCGTTCTTCGACGGGGTGTCGGGGATCTGGTAGAGCCGGTCGCCGCCGGGGGCCGCGAGGTCGACGATGCCGTAGCCGTAGGAGGAGTAGTACGACTTGACGTTCTGCACGCCCGTCGCGCTGACCGTGACGACACCCGGCAGCTGCGTCGGCACGTCGAAGCACGCGTGCGGGTCGACGGTGCGCTCGACGGGCTTCGAGTCGTCGGGGCTGCTGTCGTCGACGATCGCGTCGGAGTCCAGGTCGTGGTTGGAGTTGCCCGACGAGGCCAGGTTGAGCGCGCCCTTGCGCTGGGCGTACAGCTGGGCCCTGTTGACCGCCTGGACGATCGCCCGCTGGTCCGGATCGTCCATGCAGTTGTACAGCCACGGGTCGACGTAATAGCTGTTGTTGGTGATCTCGACGCCGTGGTCGGCGGCGAACACGAAGGCGCAGACGACACTTTCGGGGTAGTAGAGCCCGTTGACCGGGTCGCTCACCTTGATGGCGGACACCTTGACGCCGGGGGCGACTCCGGCGATACCGATGCCGTTGCGGGCTGCGGCGATCTCGCCCGCCACATGCGTGCCGTGGGAGTCGGCGCTCGTGTACGGCCGCCAGGCGCCCGCGCTGGTGTCCGCCCTGCCGCCGGCGCAGTTCGCGGACTGGGCGGCGGAGAAGTTCGGCGCGAGGTCGGGGTGGGTGTCGTCGACGCCGTTGTCGATCACGGCCACGGTCACCCCGGTGCTCCCCGGATTGATCTTCGCGGCCCGGTCGGCGCCGATCGCGCGCAGGTTCCACTGGTCGGCCTCGAGGGGCTCGCTGCCGGCCGCACCGGCGAACGCCCTCGCCGTCTTCGCGGCCTGCTCCTCCGACATCGGCTGAACCGGGCCCTCGTCCGTCGCCCCGGCGGCGGTCAGGGGCGCCGTACGCGTCGCCCCCGCCGACTGGACGCCGCGCACCGCGCGTATCGCCTTCGCGAAGTCGGGGTTCGCCGAGTGGGCGACGATCACGCCGATCCTGTCGTACGCGCTCACGACCACTCCGCCGGCCGTGACGATCGCCTTCCGCACCGACTCGATCGTGCGGCGGTCCGGCCGGGTGTTGACCACATACGCCAGGGTGGGCGCGTCCACAGCCCGTAACACCGGCTCCGCGACCGGCGCGGCCGAGGCCGCCGTCGGCAGGAAGCCCAGCGAGGCCGTCAACGACAGGGCGAGGGGGACGGCGAGGCCGAGCCGGCGTCTGGACCGCAGATGAGCCATGGGATCTCCACATCATCCGGAACGAGATCGCCCGAGACGCGGGTGGGCGCTCGGGCAGGTGCATGACGAGTGGTGCAGTGGTGCGAAGTTATCCCCGAACCTCCTGGCCAGCAATCGCTGATCCGAGGGACTTCGGAAAGACGTCCAGGGAGTTGAACCGGTCCTCGCGTGGCGCCGTGACCTTGGACAGGAGGCGCGAGCACGATCGAGCCCCCTGTCGGATCACGCGCCGGGGCCCTAACATCGCCAGCCGGCTCAAGTGATCCACGTCACCGCGAGGAACAGAGCCGTCATGCCCGTATCCGAACCGTCCCCGACCGATCCGTCCCCAACCCCCCAACCGTCCCCGTCCACCGTCGCAACAGCGCCCGCAACGCGAGGAGACTCCGTGGCTACCGACGCACCGCCCCCCTCGAAAGAGACACACAAACTCCCCTCCACCGAGGAGTTCACGGAGGTGCAGAAGAGCGCGGAGTTCGTTGAACTGCGCCGCTCCTACCGCTCCTTCGCCTTTCCGCTGACCGTCGCCTTCATCGTCTGGTACCTGCTGTACGTCCTGCTCTCCAACTACGCGGGCGACTTCATGGGCACCAAGCTGTTCGGCAACATCAACGTCGCGTTCGTCTTCGGTATCGCCCAGTTCGTCACCACGTTCCTCATCGCCTGGTGGTACGCGCGGCACGCCGGTGCCAAGCTCGACCCCAAGGCCGAGGCCATCAAGACCCGTATGGAGGGCGGCGCATGAGCCCCGCGATGACCCATGTGCAGCTCGCCGCCAACGAGGCCAGCGAGCACCGGCCGCTGATCATCACCCTGTTCGCGTGCTTCGTGGTCGCGACCCTGTTCATCACCGTCTGGGCGGGCCGGCAGACCAAGGACGCCGCCGACTTCTACGCGGGCGGCCGGTCGTTCAGCGCCTTCCAGAACGGCCTCGCCGTCTCCGGCGACTACATGTCCGCCGCGTCCTTCCTCGGCATCGCGGGCGCGATCGCCCTCTTCGGATACGACGGCTTCCTGTACTCCATCGGATTCCTGGTCGCCTGGCTGGTCGCCCTGCTCCTGGTGGCCGAGCCGCTCAGGAACTCCGGCCGCTACACGATGGGTGACGTCCTCGCGTACCGCATGCGCCAGCGCCCGGTCCGTACGGCGGCCGGCACCTCCACGATCGTCGTGTCGATCTTCTATCTGCTGGCCCAGATGGCTGGCGCCGGCGTGCTGGTCTCGCTGCTGCTCGGCATCACCACCGACGCGGGCAAGATCCTGATCGTCGCCCTCGTCGGCGTCCTGATGATCGTGTACGTCTCCATCGGCGGCATGAAGGGCACGACCTGGGTCCAGATGGTCAAGGCCGTGCTGCTCATCGGCGGCACCATCCTGATCACCTTCCTGGTGCTGCTGAAGTTCAACTTCAACATCTCCGACCTGCTCGGCAAGGCCGCCGAGAACAGCGGCAAGGGCGCCGCCTTCCTGGAGCCCGGCCTCCAGTACGGCGCCACCGGCACCTCCAAGCTGGACTTCATCTCCCTCGGCATCGCCCTGGTCCTGGGCACCGCCGGTCTGCCGCACATCCTGATCCGCTTCTACACGGTGCCCAACGCCAAGGCCGCCCGTAAGTCCGTGAACTGGGCGATCGGCATCATCGGCGGCTTCTACCTGATGACCATCGCCCTCGGCTTCGGCGCCGCCGCGCTCATCTCGCAGGACGAGATCATCGCGTCCAACCCGTCCGGCAACACGGCGGCCCCCCTGCTCGCCCTGCATCTCGGCGGCGTCGACTCGGCCTGGGGCGCGATCCTGCTCGCCACCATCTCGGCGGTGGCC
This sequence comes from Streptomyces sp. V4I8, assembly GCF_041261225.1. Lineage (GTDB taxonomy): Bacteria > Actinomycetota > Actinomycetes > Streptomycetales > Streptomycetaceae > Streptomyces. The sequence goes on along the minus strand of NZ_JBGCCN010000001.1, from coordinate 2,547,317 downwards.
TTCGCGACGATCCTCGCGGTGGTCGCCGGCCTGACCCTGGCCTCGTCGTCGTCGTTCGCCCACGACATCTACGCGAACGTGATCAAGAAGGGCCAGGCCACCGAGAAGGAGGAGATCCGGGCCGCCCGCCTCGCCACCATCGGCATCGGCGCCGTCTCCATCCTCCTGGGCGCCCTCGCCCGCGACCTCAACGTCGCCGGCCTGGTCGCCCTGGCCTTCGCGGTCGCCGCCTCCGCCAACCTGCCGACGATCCTCTACAGCCTGTTCTGGAAGCGGTTCACCACCCAGGGCGCGCTGTGGTCGATCTACGGCGGTCTGATCGTCGCCGTCGGCCTGGTGCTGTTCTCGCCGGTCGTCTCCGGCGACCCGAAGGCGATGTTCCCGGACGTCGACTTCGCCTGGTTCCCGCTGAAGAACCCGGGCATCATCTCCATCCCGTTCGGCTTCCTCATGGGCTGGCTCGGCACGGTCCTGTCCAAGGAGGAGCCCGACGCCGGCAAGTACGCGGAGCTGGAGGTCCGGTCCCTGACCGGCACCGGCGCCCACTGAGCAGCACCCCTGAGCGGCCGCGTCGTAGATCCCTACGACGCGGCCGCGTCGTACGTAGTGGGATCGGGCCGGTGTCGCTGTCAGTGCGGTCACGTAGGCTCGCAGATGACAGAAGTTGAATCTGGTCGTGACGAGGGAGGGGGCCCACGTGCTCATCGACACCTACGGCCGAGTGGCCACCGACCTGAGGGTCTCGCTGACGGACCGCTGCAACCTGCGGTGCACCTACTGCATGCCCGAGGAGGGCCTGCAGTGGCTGGCCAAGCCCGACCTGCTCACGGACGACGAGATCGTCCGCCTGATCGACATCGCCGTCACCTCCCTCGGCATCGAGGAGGTCCGCTTCACCGGCGGTGAGCCCCTGCTGCGCCCCGGCCTGGCCGGCATAGTCGAGCGGGTCGGCGCCCTGGAGCCCCGCCCCCAGATGTCCCTGACGACGAACGGCATAGGACTCAAGCGCACCGCGTCCGCCCTGAAGGCGGCGGGCCTGGACCGGGTCAACGTCTCCCTGGACACCCTGCGCCCGGACGTCTTCAAGACCCTCACCCGCCGCGACCGCCACAAGGACGTCATCGAGGGCCTGTACGCCGCCCGCGACGCCGGCCTGACCCCGGTCAAGGTCAACTCGGTGCTGATGCCGGGCCTCAACGACGACGAGGCCCCCGACCTGCTGGCCTGGGCCGTGGAGCACGACTACGAACTGCGCTTCATCGAGCAGATGCCCCTGGACGCCCAGCACGGCTGGAAGCGCGACGGCATGATCACCGCCGGGGACATCCTGACCTCCCTGCGCACCCGCTTCGAACTGACCGCGGAGGGCGCGGAGAAGCGCGGCTCGGCCCCGGCGGAGCGCTGGCTGGTCGACGGCGGTCCGCACGTGGTCGGCGTGATCGCCTCCGTCACCCGCCCGTTCTGCGCGGCCTGCGACCGCACCCGCCTGACGGCCGACGGTCAGGTACGCACCTGCCTGTTCGCCACCGAGGAGACGGACCTGCGCGCCGCCCTGCGCTCGGGCGCCCCCGACGAGGAGATCGCCCGCATCTGGCGGCTGGCGATGTGGGGCAAGAAGGCCGGAGCGGGCCTGGACGACCCGAGCTTCGTCCAGCCGGACCGCCCGATGTCAGCCATCGGCGGCTGAGGAAGCCTCTTCCCACTCCTTCAGCGGGACGACGTCCTTCAGAAACCCCCGCACCCCGAGGAACTGCGACAAATGCTCGCGGTGCTCGTCACAGGCCAGCCATGTCTTGCGCCGCTCCGGCGTGTGAATCTTCGGGTTGTTCCACGCCAGCACCCACACGGCGTCGGCACGGCACCCCTTGGCGGAGCAGATCGGCGTCTCGTCACTCACAGATTCGTCTCACAGATTCGCGCACAAAAAGGCGACGCCGAGCAGCCACGGGGGGAGCTGCCCGGCGTCGGTCCGTCGCTCCGACGGGGGATGCGGAGCGCCTACGAAGTATGTCACGGGTAACCCGTCGCCCGGCACCGGAACAACACTATTGATCTGAGCTTTTCCTGAGCTTGGCGTGGACTCGTCTTCCGGAAGGCACCGGCCCGGGGAGTCACGCGCCGTCGCGTGGTTTGCTTTGTGCGCCGGGCGCGGAGTCCCCCGCGACATCTTCCGGGACCGATTCCGCGAAACCGTCATTCGTCCGTGGTGGCGCGATCATCGGTCGCATCGGGGCGGCCACGAACGTCGACGGCAACGACGGCGCATTCTCCCGCCCCGCGTTGGCGATCACCACCGCGATGTACGGCAGGACCGCCCCGAGCACCAACGCCACAATCGCGACGTGCCGTTCGACGTTCCACAGGGTGGCCGCGAGGATCACCGACACCGTACGGACCGACATCGAGATGATGTACCGGCGCTGTCGCGCACGCACATCGTCCTGGAGGCCCGCCCGGGCCCCGGTGATCCGGAACACCTCGGTGTTGCCACTCGCGTGCAGCTTCCGCATCACATTCCACCATCCGCCCGCATCGGACTCTCCCCCGCCCGTACCGGCCCGCCCCCGGTCGGGGACCCGGGCCGAGACACCTCCCACGGTACGCCTCGCCTGCGCCGCCTACGAGACCGGGGCCCCTGCCACCTGGGGGAACACCGGGGGCCGTAACGCGTACGGCCGTACCCGACATGCGGCGTACCACGACCGGACCAAGACTGGGCGTACTGCTCACCCCGAGCCGTACGAGGAGGCAGCCATGGGCTGGTTGTGGGCGATCATCGTCGGATTTGTGCTGGGTCTGATCGCGAAGGCACTCATCCCGGGCAAGCAGCACAGCCCCCTCTGGCTGACCACCATCTTCGGCATGCTCGGCGCCGTCGTCGGCAACGCCGTCGCCCGCGGGTTCGGTGTCGAGGAGACCAAGGGCATCGACTGGAGCCGGCACATCTTCCAGGTCGTCGCGGCGGTGATCATCGTGTACGCGGGCGACATGCTGTACATGTCGACGCTGGGCAAGAGGAAACAGCGACGGGGATGAACGAACAACGCCCTGGAGCGGAAGCGCCCTGAAGGGGCGCGGGGAACTGCGCGATCAGCCACGACGAGGCCGCAGTCCGCAGATCACCGCACCCCTACGGCGAACCCCGAAAGCGCTAAGCGCCCGTAACCTCTACAGCCGCCAGGTTCTTCTTCCCGCGCCGCAGCACCAGCCACCGCCCGTGCAGCAGGTCCTCCTTGGCAGGGACGGAGTCCTCTCCGGCGACCTTCACGTTGTTCACGTACGCCCCGCCCTCCTTCACGGTGCGCCGCGCGGCGGACTTGCTGGCCACCAGGCCGACCTCGGCGAGCAGGTCGACGACCGGGCCGAGCTGCTCGACCCGGATGTGCGGCACCTCGGAGAGAGCCGCCGCCAGCGTCCGGTCGTCCAGCTCCGCCAGCTCGCCCTGGCCGAAGAGGGCCTTGGACGCGGCGATCACCGCGGCCGTCTGGTCGGCGCCGTGCACCAGCGTCGTCAGCTCCTCGGCCAGCGCCCGCTGCGCGGCACGGGCCTGCGGGCGCTCCTCGGTCTGCTTCTCCAGCTCCTCCAGCTCCGCACGGGACCTGAAGGACAGGATGCGCATGTAGTTCGAGATGTCCCGGTCGTCCGCGTTCAGCCAGAACTGGTAGAACGCGTACGGCGTCGTCATCTCCGGGTCGAGCCAGATGGCGCCGCCCTCGGTCTTGCCGAACTTGGTGCCGTCCGCCTTGGTCATCAGCGGCGTCGCCAGCGCGTGGACGCTCGCGTGCGGCTCCAGCCGGTGGATCAGGTCCAGACCCGCCGTGAGGTTGCCCCACTGGTCGCTGCCGCCCTGCTGCAGCGTGCAGCCGTGCCGCCGGTACAGCTCCAGGAAGTCCATGCCCTGCAGCAGCTGGTAGCTGAACTCCGTGTAGCTGATGCCCTCTTCGGACTGCAGACGCCGGGCGACGGAGTCCTTGGTCAGCATCTTGTTGACACGGAAGTGCTTGCCGATGTCCCGCAGGAACTCGATGGCCGACAGACCGGCCGTCCAGTCCAGGTTGTTGACCATCGTCGCCGCGTTGTCGCCCTCGAAGGAGAGGAAGGGCTCGATCTGGGCGCGCAGACGGTTCACCCAGTTCGCGACCGTCTCCGGGTCGTTCAGCGTGCGCTCGGCCGTCGGGCGCGGGTCGCCGATCTGGCCGGTCGCGCCGCCCACCAGCGCCAGCGGGCGCAGGCCCGCCTGCTGGAGGCGGCGCATGGTGAGCACCTGGACCAGGTGACCGACGTGCAGGCTGGCCGCGGTCGGGTCGAAACCGCAATAGAACGTGACGGGACCGTCCGCGAGCGCCTTGCGCAATGCGTCCTCGTCAGTGGACAGGGCGATCACGCCACGCCACTTCAGCTCGTCGACGATGTCCGTCACGGTTCTCGTGTCTCCTTGATGATCTCGGGCAGTCGGGTGACAGCCGACTACGAGGTTATACGCCCTGACTGACAGAGCTCATGTTGAAATCGGGGACGCGCAGCGCCGGCATCGCCGCCCTGGTGAACCAGTCGCTCCACTCTCGGGGGAGGGTCTTCTCCGTACGGCCCGCCTCCGTCGCCCGCCCGAGCAGTCCCACCGGCGATTCGTTGAACCTGAAGTTGTTGACCTCGCCGGTCACCTCACCGTTCTCGACGAGGTACACCCCGTCCCGGGTCAGGCCGGTGAGCAGCAGCGTCGCCGGGTCGACCTCGCGGATGTACCACAGGCAGGTCAGCAGCAGCCCGCGCTCGGTGTTCGCGACCATCTCCTCGAGCGAGCGGTCCTCGCCGCCGTCCAGGATCAGGTTGTCGGCGCCCGGCGCGACCGGCAGCCCGGTCAGCCCGGCACTGTGGCGGGTGGTCGTGAGGTGCTTGAGCTCGCCCTCGCGCATCCACTCGGTGGCGGCGATCGGCAGCCCGTTGTCGAACACCGACTGGTCCCCGCCGGAGGAGTGCGCGATCACGAAGGGCGCGGACTCCAGACCCGGCTCGTTCGGGTCGCTGCGCAGCGTCAGCGGCAGCTCGCTCAGCCTCTCGCCGACGCGCGTCTTGCCGCCCGGCTTGGAGAACACCGTCCGGCCCTCGACCGCGTCCCGCCCCGACGCCGACCACATCTGGTAGATCAGCAGGTCGGCCACGGCGGTCGGCGGCAGCAGCGTCTCGTACCGGCCCGCCGGCAGCTCCAGGCGCCGCTCGGCCCAGCCGAGGCGTACGGCCAGCTCGGCATCGAGCGCCGTCGGGTCGACGTCCTTGAAGTCCCGCGTGGAGCGCCCCGCCCACGCCGAGCGGGTGCGGTCCGGGGACTTGGCGTTCAGCTCCAGCGTCCCGTTGGGCTGGTCGTGCCGCAGCCGCAGCCCGGTGGACGTGCCCACGTAAGTCGACATCAGCTCGTGGTTGGCGAAGCCGTACAACTCCCGCCCGCCCGCACGCGCGCGTGCGAACGCCTCGCCGAGTGCCGGGGCGAAGTCGGCGAACACGTTGGACGAGGTCTCGGCCGGGGCGTCCGTGAAGTCCGGCGACGCCGGTACGTCCGTCACGAGCGGCTGCGCGTCCTCGGCGGGCCCGGCGCCGCGCGCGGCGGCCTCGGCGGCCCGCACCAGCGGCTCCAACTCGTCCACGGTCACGGCCGACCGCGACACGACCCCCGAGGCCGTGCCCTCCTTGCCGTCGACTGTCGCGACGACGGTGAGCGTCCGCCCGCGCGTGACGCCGTTCGTGGTCAGCGCGTTGCCCGCCCAGCGCAGATTGGCGGTCGACTGCTCGTCGGCGATGACGACACACCCGTCGGCCCGGGACAGCTCCAGGGCGCGCTCGACGATCTCGTGCGGCTTGTGCGCCTTGCTGGAGTGAGCGCTCATCGACCGGCCTCCTGCGTGGTGTTGAGAATGTTGACTCCCTTGAAAAGGGCCGACGGGCAGCCGTGCGAGACCGCTGCGACCTGGCCCGGCTGGGCCTTGCCACAGTTGAACGCGCCGCCGAGTACGTAGGTCTGGGGACCGCCGACGGCGGCCATCGAACCCCAGAAGTCCGTGGTCGTCGCCTGATAGGCCACGTCCCGCAGCTGGCCGGTGATCCGCCCGTTCTCGATCCTGAAGAACCGCTGCCCGGTGAACTGGAAGTTGTAGCGCTGCATGTCGATCGACCAGGACCGGTCGCCGACGACGTAGATGCCGCGGTCCACGCTCCCGATCAGATCCTCGGTCGACATCCCGGCCGGATCCGGCTGCAACGACACATTGGCCATGCGCTGCACGGGCACATGCCCGGGGGAGTCGGCGAACGCGCACCCGTTGGACCGCTCGAAGCCGGTCAGCTTCGCGATCCGCCGGTCCAGCTGGTAGCCGACGAGGGTGCCGTCCTTCACCAGGTCCCAGGACTGGCCCTCGACGCCCTCGTCGTCGTACCCGATGGTCGCGAGGCCGTGCTCGGCGGTGCGGTCACCGGTGACGTTCATCAGGTCGGAGCCGTACCTGAGCTTGCCGAGCTGGTCGAAGGTGGCGAAGGAGGTGCCGGCGTAGGCGGCCTCGTAGCCGAGGGCGCGGTCCAGTTCGGTGGCGTGGCCGATGGACTCGTGGATGGTCAGCCACAGGTTGGAGGGGTCGACGACGAGGTCGTACGGCCCCGCCTCGACGCTCGGCGCCCGCATCTTCTCGGCGAGCAGCTCCGGGATCTGCGCCAGCTCGGACTCCCAGTCCCAGCCGGTGCCCGTCAGGTACTCCCAGCCGCGCCCGACGGGCGGCGCGATGGTGCGCATGGAGTCGAACTCGCCGCTCGACTCGTCGACCGACACGGCGGTCAGCTGCGGGTGCAGCCGAACGCGCTGCTGGGTGGTCACGGTCCCGGCGGTGTCGGCGTAGAACTTGTTCTCGTGGACGGTCAGCAGCGAGGCGTCCACGTGGTTGACGCCGTCCGCCGCCAGCAGCCGCGCGCTCCACTCCGCCAGCAGCGCCGACTTCTCCTCGTCGGGCACCGTGAACGGATCGATCTCGTACGACGAGACCCACGTCTTCTCGGCGTGCACGGGCTCGTCGGCGAGCTCCACCCGCTCGTCCGACCCGGCGGCCTTGATCACCTGGGCGGACAGCTTCGCCATCGCCACCGCCTGCGACGCGACCTTGGCGGCGGCGTCCAGCGTCAGATCCACGCCGGAGGCGAACCCCCAGGTCCCGCCGTGCACCACCCGCACCGCGTAGCCGAGGTCGGTGGTGTCCGACGACCCGGCGAGCCTGGCGTCCCGCAGGCGCCAGGACGCGCTGCGCACCCGCTCGACCCGGAAGTCCGCGTGCTCGGCACCCAGCGCACGCGCGCGTGCCAGCGCGGCGTCGGCCAGGGCGCGTAGTGGAAGCGCCGTGAAGGCTTCGTCGATCGTATGAGGCACGGAGGTCTCCCTGCTGTCGTGGCCTGTGGGCACCGATCATGTCGCGCGGGCAGGGTCACGGACCACACGTTTCCGGCTGGAGTCCGCACCTTTCTGTAGGGACCCGACAGCGACACCCGTACGCCACTGTCGGTGCCCGAATGTCCCCGGACGGGACAGGCCCGATAGGTTTTCGGAGAAGCCACCTGCCATCCACGTGTTCGGGCGGGTGTGTCAGACCCCTATCGAAAGGGTGATCCGTTGAGCCGCTCGGTTCTCGTCACCGGAGGCAACCGGGGCATCGGCCTCGCCATCGCCCGCGCTTTCGCCGACGCCGGCGACAAGGTCGCGATCACGTACCGCTCTGGTGAGCCGCCGGCCGGCTTCCTGGCCGTCAAGTGCGACATCACCGACACCGAGCAGGTGGAGCAGGCCTACAAGGAGATCGAGGCCGAGCACGGCCCGGTCGAGGTTCTGATCGCCAACGCCGGCATCACCAAGGACCAGCTCCTGATGCGCATGTCCGAGGAGGACTTCACCTCGGTCATCGACACCAACCTCACCGGCACCTTCCGCGTCGTCAAGCGCGCCAACCGCGGCATGCTGCGCGCCAAGAAGGGTCGCGTGGTGCTCATTTCGTCGGTCGTCGGGCTGTACGGCGGCCCGGGCCAGGCGAACTACGCCGCCTCCAAGGCCGCCCTGGTCGGCTTCTCGCGCTCCCTGGCCCGTGAGCTGGGCTCGCGCAACATCACCTTCAACGTCGTCGCGCCCGGCTTCGTCGACACCGACATGACCAAGGTGCTCACCGACGAGCAGCGTGAGGGCATCGTGAAGCAGGTGCCGCTCGGTCGTTACGCGCAGCCGGAGGAGATCGCCGCGGCGGTGCGGTTCCTCGCCTCGGACGACGCCTCGTACATCACTGGAGCCGTCATCCCTGTTGACGGCGGACTGGGAATGGGTCACTGATCACCATGAGCGGAATTCTCGAGGGCAAGCGCGTCCTGATCACCGGTGTGCTGATGGAGTCCTCCATCGCCTTCCACGCCGCCAAGCTGGCCCAGGAGCAGGGCGCCGAGATCATCCTCACCGCGTTCCCGCGGCCCACGCTGACCGAGCGCATCGCCAAGAAGCTCCCGAAGCCCACCAAGGTCATCGAGCTGGACGTCACCAACGACGAGCACCTCGGCCGCCTGGCCGACGTCGTCGGCGAGGAGCTCGGCGGTCTCGACGGCGTCGTGCACTCCATCGGTTTCGCCCCGCAGGACGCGCTCGGCGGCAACTTCCTGAACACGCCGTTCGAGTCGGTCGCCACCGCCATGCACGTCTCGGCGTACTCCCTGAAGTCGCTGACCATGGCCTGTCTGCCGCTCATGCAGAACGGCGGCTCGGTCGTCGGCCTCACCTTCGACGCGCAGTACGCCTGGCCGCAGTACGACTGGATGGGCCCGGCCAAGGCCGCCCTGGAGGCCACCAGCCGCTACATGGCCCGTGACCTGGGCAAGCAGAACATCCGCTGCAACCTCGTCTCCGCGGGCCCGATCGGCTCGATGGCCGCCAAGTCCATCCCCGGCTTCGCCGACCTGGCCTCCGTGTGGGACAGCCGTTCGCCGCTGGAGTGGGACCTCAAGGACCCGGAGCCGGCCGGCCGCGGCATCGTCGCCCTGCTGAGCGACTGGTTCCCGAAGACCACCGGCGAGATCATCCACGTGGACGGTGGCCTGCACGCCATCGGCGCCTGATCTCCCGTACGCCGTTCGACGCCCCGTTTCCCGCCCCGCGCGGGGAGCGGGGCGTCACCCGTTCGGCCTATCCGGCCGGGCGGGCCGGGCCCACAACCGCGCACTCTGGAGTACGCGTTCACTTCGCGAGCCCCTCCCCACCACGGCCGAGGAGGTCCCCTTGTGCGCTTGTCCCGCCGCCTGGCCTCAACGACCGTCGCCGTCGCTCTCGTACTGCCCCTGTCGTACGACGCGATAGCCCACACACGCGTGCACACCGCGGAAGCGGAGCCCGAGGCGCCGTTCGGCGCCGCGTGCCGGATCCGCGTCACCGGCTCCCATGTGACCGCGTACTGCCACAACCCCTATCCGGAGACCGACCGGGTGAGCCTGCACGTCGAGTGCGCCCGCTGGTGGGACCTCGACAGTGACGGCACAGCGGTGAACGCCGGGCCCGCGCAGACCGTGCGGCTCACCGGGCGCTGCTGGAAAGAGGTCGCCTCGGTGTGGGTCAGTCACCGGCAGGAGAGCTGAAGCGCCCCGGGCGGCACAGGAACGGATAGCTCGCCGCCTCCGCCGCGGCCGCCGTCGCGTCGCCCGCGCGGATCGCGTCGACCAGCCGCGCGTGGTCCATGTGCGTCTCCGGAGTCAGCTCCCGGCCGATGTCCTCGCGCAGCCAGTCCCGCAGGACCTCGCCCAGGTCGGCGTACATCGCGGTCATCACGTCGTTGTGGGAGGCCGCCACCACCGCCAGATGGAAGGTCGCGTCGGCCGCCACGAACGCCTCCGCGTCGCCCGACTCCCAGGCCTCCTCACGGCGCACCAGCAGCGCGTCCAGCTGCTTGAGGTCCTTCTCCGAGCGCCGCTCGGCGGCCAGCTTCGCGGCGGCGGACTCCAGCGTGGAGCGCAGCTCGGCGATGTGCCGGGGGTCGGCGTCGGCGAAACGGCGGTGCATGACGCCCGCCAGCTCGCTGGTGGCCACCACATAGGTGCCGGAGCCCTGGCGGATGTCCAGCAGGCCGTTGTGCGCGAGCGCGCGGACGGCCTCTCGGACGGTGTTGCGGGCCACGCCGAGCTGCTCGACCAGCTCGGGCTCCGTCGGGATGCGCGCGCCCACCGGCCATTCGCCCGAGGTGATCTGGTTCCGCAACGACGCGATGACCTGCTCGGACAGTGCCGAACGACGGGGGTGGCTCAAGGGCATGGCACACCTTCGCACGGGAGGACGGGCACGGGGTGGCCCGGAGGTGGACAACCAATCATCCCATGATTCTATGATGGGCCTCATGGCAAGCGAGGAAACGACCCGGACGGTGACGTCCATGCGCATACGCACCCCCGAAGCGCGCACCACTCCCGAGCCCGCCACGCGCGCGTGGACGATACGGCTGCTGGTGCTCGGCATCGTGCTGACCGCGCTCAACCTCCGCCCCGCCATCACCAGCCTCGGCGCCCTCCTCGAAGAGGTCCGCGACGGGCTCGGCATGAGCGGCAGCGTGGCCGGGCTGCTCACCTCCGTGCCCCCGCTCTGCTTCGCCGTCTTCGGCGTCATGGCCCCCCGGCTCGCCCGCCGCTTCGGCCCCGGCGCGGTGGTCTGCGCCGGCATGGCCGCCATCACCGCCGGCCTGCTCCTGCGCCCGTACGTCGGCAGCACGGCCGGCTTCCTGGCCGCCAGCGCGCTCGCCCTCATGGGCATCGCCGTCAGCAACGTCCTGATGCCGGTCATCGTCAAGCGCTGGTTCCCGGACCGGGTCGGCTCCATGACCGGCCTGTACTCGATGGCCCTCGCCCTCGGCACCGCGTCCGCGGCGGCGGTGACCGTGCCCATGACCGAGGTGCTGGGCGGCAGTTGGCAGACCGGCCTCGCGGTGTGGGCGGCCCTCGCCGCTTTGGCCGTACTGCCGTGGATCCCTTTCGTACGGGACCGGGGAGCGGCGCCCGGCGCCACCGCGCGGGAGAGCCACGCGCGTGTGGAGGCACCCCGGCTGCGGGTCACCCGGAGCCGCACCGCCTGGGCCCTCGCCGTCTACTTCGGGCTCCAGGCCACCGGCGCTTACATCACGATGGGCTGGATGGCGCAGATCTTCCGGGACGCGGGCGTGCCCGCCGGCACGGCGGGGCTGCTGCTCGCCCTCACGATGGTGATGGGCGTGCCACTGGCCTTCGTCATCCCGCGCCTCGCCACCAGGCTGCCCCACCAGGGGCCGATCGTGCTCGCCCTGGGCGCCTGCGGCCTCCTCGGGTACGCCGGGCTGTACCTCGCACCGGTCGCGGGCGCCTGGGCCTGGGCCCTGCTGCTCGGCGTCTCCAACTGCTCGTTCCCGCTGGCCCTCACCATGGTCGGCATGCGGGCCAGAACCAGCGTGGGCGTGGCCCAGCTGTCGGGCTTCGCGCAGAGCACCGGCTATCTGATCTCCATCCCCGGCCCGCTCCTGGTGGGCGTGCTCTACCAGCACAGCGGCGGCTGGGGGCTGCCGATCGTGCTCATGGCCGGCCTGATGATCCCGCAGATGGCGGTAGGCGTCCTGGCGGGACGCAACCGTACGGTCGAGGAGGAGGCGGCCCGCTGAGGGTCACCCCGGCGGAGCCGCTGCGGACGGCGGGTGCGAGACTTGCCGTATGCCAGTGCTCGACCCGAACCCCCAGAACGGCCAGAAGAAGATGCTGCTCGTCTTCGGGGCCTTCTTCGCCATCTTCGTGATCATCGCCGTCGTGGCGACGATCGCCGCTCCCTGACGCGGAACCATCGCCGCTCCCTGGGACGGGACGATCGCCACTCCCGGAGGCGGGACGGTTGCCACTCCCTGAAGCGGGACGGCCGCAGCTCCCCGACACGGATCGTCATGCCGATGGTGGGGCTAGCACCACCATCCCCTAGGGGGCGAGTGTCAGGGTCAACTGGGTGGATCACCGGATGGGTTGAGGGCCGAGGAGTCCGTAACTTCGAAGTGTGACCGCGAGAGGCGGACACGGACACGCGAAGACCCACGGAGGCGACATGTCGGCCCGCATGCACACCCCGCCCCACCCGGCGTCCACGGGCCGTGCCGACATCCGGCTGCCCTGGTGGGCCCTGACCCTGCCGACGCTCGCCTTCATCACACTGCTGCTGCTCATACTCAACCCGTCCGACGCGCACGCCGCGACCGCCGAGCCATCGATCACGCAGCTCTTCGACCGCATACAGCAGCTGATCACACGCTGAGCACTGGCGGAAGCCGCCCGTCAACTCCCTGCGCCCCGTGGCGTGTTTCGTGCGAAGCTGGATCTCATGAGCGTCGCAGAACCCCGCAGGATTGTCCTCTTCCGGCATGCGAAAGCCGACTGGCCACAGGTGAACGACCACGAGCGGCCGCTCGCCGACCGGGGCCGAAAGGACGCGGCAGAGGCCGGACGCAGGCTGGCCGACACCGACGTCCCCTTCGATCTGGCCCTGTGCTCGACCGCGACCCGGACCAGGGAGACCTGGAAGCTCGCCGTCCACGAGTTCCCGCACCGGCCGAAAACCATCTACGAGGAGCGGGTCTACGAGTCCTCGCCCGGCGAGCTGATCGCCCTGCTCAACGAAACACCCGACGACGCGCAGAACGTCCTGCTGATCGGCCACAACCCGGGCGTGCAGGGCCTCGCCGAGATCCTCTCCGGCTCGGCCGAGAGCGACGCACGCGAGCGGATGAGCCGCCGCGGATTCCCGGCCGCCGCCTTCGCCGTCCTCTCCTTCAGCGGCAGCTGGAAGACCCTGGAGCCCGGCGTGGCCACGCTGCTCGACTACTGGGCCCCCTCCGAGTGACCGACCCACACCACAGGGGCCCGGCACCACGCGGTGCCGGGCCCCGGTGTACGTAGGGCTGCTGTACGTAGGGCTTCAGACGCTGTCGGTCGTCAGGCCTCGTCGTGGCTGTCCGCCGTCTCGACCTCTTCGCGGGTGACGCCCAGCAGATACAGGACGGTGTCCAGGAACGGCACGTTCACCGCCGTGTGCGCCGCCTGCCGGACCACCGGCTTGGCGTTGAAGGCGACACCCAGGCCCGCCGCGTTCAGCATGTCCAGGTCGTTGGCGCCGTCACCGATCGCCACCGTCTGGGACAGCGGCACCCCCGCCTCCGCGGCGAACCGGCGCAACAGCCGAGCCTTGCCCGCCCGGTCCACGACCTCGCCGGTGACCCGGCCCGTCAGCTTCCCGTCGACGATCTCCAACGTGTTCGCCTGGGCGAAGTCGAGCCCGAGCCGCTCCTGCAGATCATCGGTGACCTGCGTGAACCCACCCGAGACGACCCCCACTTGGTAACCGAGGCGCTTCAGCGTACGGATCAGTGTGCGCGCGCCCGGCGTCAGCCGCACCTCGCTGCGCACCTTCTCCACCACCGAGGCGTCCAGCCCCTCCAGCAGCGCCACGCGCGCGTGCAGCGACTGCTCGAAGTCCAGCTCCCCGCGCATCGCGGCCGCCGTCACCTCGGCCACCTTGTCCTCACAGCCGGCGTGCGCCGCGAAGAGCTCGATGACCTCGTCCTGGATGAGGGTCGAGTCCACGTCCATGACGACCAGGCGCTGGGCGCGCCGGTGCAGTCCGGCCGCGACGACCGCGATGTCGACACCCAGTGCCGCCGCGTCGGTCACCAGGGCGGTGCGCAGCGGCTCGGTCTCCACACCGGACACGGCGAACTCCACCGCCGTCACCGGGTACTTGGCGAGCCGGAAGATACGGTCGATGTTGCCGCCCGACTTCGTGATCTTCGCGGCGATCGCGGCCGTCGCCTCGGCCGTGAGGGGGTGCCCGAGCACGGTCACCAGGGAGCGACCGAGGCCGCGCGGCCGGTTGTCGCCGAGGCCGGAGATGATCTCCGCCTGCATCTTCATCGACTCGGCCCAGCTGTGGACGGTCGCCCGGAGATCCCCCTCCACACCGGCCGGAGGCTGCGTCACGAGAGCGCACAGCGTGATCCTGCCACGGGTGACGACCTGCTCGATGTCGACCACGTCGACGGAGTAGGCGGCCAGCGTGTCGAAGAGGCCGGCCGTGATGCCCGGCCTGTCCTTCCCGAAGATCTTGACGAGAAGGGTGGGGATGTCGGAGGTCTGCGAAGCGCTCATGGTGCTTCCACCGTATCCGGCACCCAGTGCCTGCCGCCCCTGAGGTCCGTCTGGCGGACACGGAACACTGGGTGTCGGTCGGGTGGCGCGAGCCTTACGTTCCGGCCACGGCTGCACTTCTGGCCCCTGTGGATCAGGGGCGCCCCTTCGGCCTTCCCGGTGGCGGGGGAGGGGGCGGAGGCGGTGGAGGAGCGGGCGGTGGAGGAGGGGGCGGTGGCCCGTCGTCCGCTCCGGATGACGGCCGGTCCCCGCGCCGCCGAGGAGGCCGGGGCGACCTCGGCGGCGGCCCGATCGGCCGGATGACCGTGGGGGCGCCGTATATGTCGTCACCGTCGGCGCGCGGCGGCGGCTCGGCGGCCTGCGGGTCGCTGGGCCGGCGGTCATGCGGCGGCTGTGCATCGTCGCGCCCCCACGCCGCATCGCGCGCCGGAGCGTTCTCGGGCGGCCGCGCATCCCCGGGCGGCCGCGCATCCCCGGGCGGCGGGGCCGCGCCGGGTGGCCGCGCGTCCTCCGGGTCGCGCAGCCGCTCCGGCACGCGCAGGTAGGGGTTCGTCGCCGGGTTCGGCGGCCGGTACGGAGTGCCGGGCGTGTACGGCCCGGACCGGTCGGCGTACGTCGATGTCCCGGCGCTCTCGGTCGCAGAGCCCGCAGGTCGCGCACCCTCCGCCGCACCCCCAGCCCTCGCCGCACCCCCAGCCCCCGCCGCACCCACACCGACCGCCGCCCCCGAAGCCAACGCCGCCGCCCGCTGCCCCGCGGCCCCGGTAGCGCGGGCCAGCAGCGCCCCCACGGCACCCGCCCCCGCACCCCATGCCGCCCCGAGAACCAGCGCCATACCGAGGTTCCCCCTCAGCCGCACCCCCGCGCCGAACGCGTCGAAGCCCAGCACCGACAGCGAGGCGTCCACGGACAGCTCCGTCAGCCATACGAGCAACGGCAGCGTCAACGCCGTGGCGACCCCGAGCCGCAGCGCACACCGCCCGGCGAAACGGAGGGCACCCGGATCCCGTACGCCCCCGGAACCACCCGAGCCTCCCACCGGCGTCCGCACCGCCGTCAGCACTCCCGCCAGCAGCATCACCAGCGCCGTCGCGACCCCCAGCAGCCACACCCGCCCGTCCAGCTCCGCCAGCCTGCTCAGCGTCACGGACTGGTCGGCGCCGCTGTTCAGCAGGTCGTCCAGGGGGTCCGGCAGCAGGCCCACCAGCACGCCTGTCGCCTTGCCGTCGAACGGTACGAAGAGGCCGATCGGGATGCCGAGCCACACGCCGTTCGGGGCGCCGAGGAGGGCGGCGCCCGCGATCCGCTTGGGGTGGGCGTCGCCGATCGCCGCGCAGGCCGCCGCCGCGAGGCCGGCCGCGACCGCCACCAGCAGCACCGTGACGAGGGCGGACGCGGCGGGCCGTACTACGCGGTGGACGGCTTCCCAGCCGGCCGGCAGCGGGGTGCGGCGCGAGGCAAGCAGGGCGATCAGCAGGATGCCGGCGGACCAGCACAGGCCGCCGAGCAGCGTCGGCGCCGTGTCGACCGTGAAACCGACCGCCGCCCTGGCATCGATGAGGTCGCCGATCTGGTCGGGCAGCAGCCCGCCGATGTCTCCGATATCCCCGATGTCACCCACTCCGGGGATCTCGAGACCGCCCCCGCCACCCCCACCGCCTCCACCGCCTCCCGGCAGGTCGTCGAGCCCCAGCGAGCTCCCGTCGATCGTGATGACGTCGTGCCCCGCCCAGGCCAGTCCCCCCAGCATCGCCACGAACAGCGCGACCACCGCGCCCCCGCGCGCGAGGAGTTCGGACGGCGCGATCACAACTCCCGCGCCCCGCAAGGACCGTGAGAAGAACCACGACAGCAGCGCCGCGCCGACCAGGCTCACCCCCAGTGGCGTGATCTCGATGGCGGTCGCCGCCTCCGCGCCCGTCAGTCCGAAAGCGGACACATCCCCGGACGGTGTGACAGAACCACCCGCCCCAAGGGCCACCACCGCCGCGGTCATCGGGCCGAGCGAGCTGCTGGTGTCCGCCTCCAGCAGATGCAGCCCGAGGGCCGCCGTGCCCGCCATCCCGATCAACGCCCAGCTCACGCAGGCGATCGCGGACAGCAGGATGTCCCCCCACGGCAGCCGCGTGCCGTGCTTCGCGGTCTCGTTGTTCGTGGACACGCTCATGGCAGACCCCCCGATCCGCGGCGCGGCGACGGTTCGCCGCGCATGTCCCCCTCGCGTGGATTACCACTCTCCGGACTGATTTCAACCCCGTCAACGGAACCAGTCGAAGCGCGTACGCGTGCTCCTCACAAGGCCCGACTTTCGGTCAGGGGGCGGAGCCTGAAATAGTTCCCGACGATGTTCGACATCCCTAGACTCCCTGTGTTGGGGGTAACTCGGGGGACTACTCAGTGGGGCATGGAGTGCCGGAACTCGTACTGGAATTGAATGGACGGACCTGGACGCTCGACACGTCCAGGCCCTACACCCTCGGACGCGATCCGCAGGGTGACATCGTGCTCGACGACGCCAGGGTGTCCTGGCGGCACGCCACGATCAGCTGGAGCGGCCGTAGTTGGGTCATCGAGGACCACGGCAGCACCAACGGCACGTTCGTGCAGGGCCAGCGGATCCATCACCTGGAGATCGGCCCCGGGGCGGCCGTGTACCTGGGCAACGCGACCGACGGACCGCGCCTGAACGTCTCCGGCGCCGCGGCCGCCGTCGCCTCGCCGCAGGCCCAGCCGCAGCAGCAGCCGTATGCCGCGCAGGGCGCGAACCCCGGCTGGGCCCCGCAGGCTCCCGCTCAGCAGGCGCCGCCGCAGCAGGCCCAGCCGCAGCAGGCCCCGCAGGCCGGCTGGCAGCAGCCGCAGCAGGCCGCCGCGCACATCCCGCAGCAGCAGGGCCCCGGTGTCGGCGCGGGGGCGCCGCCGGTCTACGGCGACCGCAGCCCTACCACGTTCCACCAGTTCGCCGTCGGCCGTGTCATGCGCATCGGCCGTGCCCTGGAGAACGAGCTGGTCGTCTCCGACCTCCAGGTCTCCCGGCACCACGCCGAGTTCCACTCGACGCCCGACGGCCGCATGGAGATCCGCGACCTCGGCTCCCACAACGGCACCTACGTCAACGGCCAGCCGATCGCCAAGGGCGGCTCGCAGCTGCTGGGCCCCGCGGACATCGTCGGTGTCGGTCACTCCACGTTCCGGATCGTCGGCGACCGCCTCGAGGAGTTCGTCGACACCGGTGAGGTCACCTTCTCCGCCCGTCACCTGACCGTCACGGTCGACGGCGGCAAGCAGATCCTCAAGGACGTCTCCTTCGGCGTCCCGGAGAAGTCGCTCATCGCGGTCATCGGACCGTCCGGTTCCGGCAAGTCGACCCTGCTCAAGGCGCTCACCGGCTACCGGCCCGCCAACCAGGGCGACGTCCTCTACGACAACCGGAACCTGTACAAGCAGTTCGCCGAGCTCCGCCAGCGCATCGGTCTGGTCCCGCAGGACGACATCCTGCACAAGGAGCTGACCGTCAAGAAGGCCCTCAAGTACGCGGCCAAGCTCCGCTTCCCCGCCGACACCACGGGCAGGGAGCGCGAGGCCCGTATCGACGAGGTGCTGCGCGAGCTGAAGCTGGACATCCACAAGGAGAAGAAGGTCACCTCCCTCTCCGGCGGCCAGCGCAAGCGCGTCTCGGTGGCCCTGGAGCTCCTCACCAAGCCGTCGCTGATCTTCCTCGACGAGCCCACCTCCGGCCTCGACCCGGGCATGGACCGCGACGTCATGCAGCTCCTGCGCGGCCTCGCCGACGACGGCCGTACGGTCCTCGTCGTCACCCACTCCGTGGCCGAGCTCGCGATCTGCGACAAGCTCCTGGTGATGGCGCCGGGCGGCGCGGTCGCGTACTTCGGCCCGCCGGAGGAGGCACTGAACTTCTTCGGCTACGACACCTGGGCCGATGTCTTCTCCGCCTTCGAGAACTACCGCGACTACGACTGGGCGGGACGCTGGAAGGGCTCTCAGCACTACCAGATGTACGCCGCGGACATCGACGCGATCGCCCCGCAGTCCGTACAGATGCCGCCGATGCAGGCGATGAAGCCGCCGAAGCCGCAGGGCTGGATGTCGCAGCTGGGCACCCTGATCCGCCGCTATGTGTCGGTGATCGCCTCCGACAAGGGCTTCCTGGCCCTGACGGTGATCCTGCCGGCCGTCCTCGGCGCGGTGAGCCTGGTCATCGACCCGGACAAGGACCTGCTGGTGCGGGGGGTGAACAAGGCGACCGGCATGCCTGTACCGAACGGCACCGCCACCACGGTGCTGCTGATCCTCGCGGTCGGGGCGTGCTTCGCGGGTGCCGCCAACTCCGTCCGAGAGCTGATCAAGGAACGGGTGATCTACGAGCGGGAGCGCGCCACCGGCCTGTCCCGCTCGGCGTACCTGATGTCCAAGGTGATCGTCCTCGGGGCGGTCACCGTTTTCCAGGGCGCGATGGTCGGCGCGATCGGGTTCTCCCGCCGGACGATCCCGGACGAGGCGCTGATCTTCGGCGAGGGCAAGTTCGCCGTGATGCTCGAACTCTCCGTCCCGATCATGGGGCTCGGCTTCACGTCCATGATGTTCGGCCTGGTCATCTCCTCGCTGGTGAAGACCGCCGAGAAGACCATGCCGCTGCTGGTGATGTTCGCGATCGTCCAGGTCGTGTTCACCGGCTGCCTGTTCGCCCTGCACGGCAACATCGGCGTCAACGAGTTCTCGTACCTGATGCCCTCGCGCTGGGCGGTCGCCGCCGCGGGCGCCACGCTGGACTTCAACAACATCAGCCCGCCCAAGGAGAAGGGCGACACCGACCCGCTGTGGGACCACGCGGTCGGCGCCTACAGCCTCGACATGATCGCGCTGATCGTGCTCGGAGTGATCTGCGGCTTCCTCGTGGCCCGCTTCCTGCGCCGCCACGAGCCCGAGGTCATGCGCAAGTAGTCGCCTGTCGTACGACGCCCGAAGGGCGGCACCCCGTCAGGAGGGTGCCGCCCTTCGGCGTACGGATCAGAGGCCCGCGCCTACCTCGCTCAGTACGCGCTGTCGACGTTGTCGATCGAGCCGTACCGGTCGGCCGCGTAGTTGGCGGCGGCGGTGAGGTTGGCGACCGGGTCGTACTGGCTCCAGGCGGTGCCCGGGACGTGGTACGCGTCGAAGGTCGGCTTGATGACCTGCAGCAGGCCGATCGACGGAACGCCGTTCTGGGCGTTGATGTCCCAGTTGTTGATCGCGTTCGGGTTACCCGAGGACTCCCGCATGATGTTGCGGTGGAGGCCGTCGTAGGTGCCCGGGATCTTGTGCTTCTTCATGATGTCCAGGGCCTCGCGGATCCAGCCGTCGAGGTTGTTGGTGTAGCTCTTGGCGGCGACCCGCTGGACCTGGACGCGGTTGGCGGACCGGCTCGCGGCCTCCTTCGCCTTGCGCTCCGCCTCGGCCTTCTTCTTCGCGGCCTCGGCGGCGGCCTTCCTCTTCGCGGCGGCGTCCGCGGCCTTCTTCTTCGCGGCGGCGTCCGCGGCCTTCTTCTTGGCGGCGGCGTCGGCGGCCGCCTTCTTCTTGGCCGCGGCCTCCTGGACCTTCTTGGCCGCGATCTCCTCGGCCTTCACGCTGGCGGAAGCGAGCTGGTCGGTGACGTTGCCCTTGACGTCCTTGATCTGCTCGTTGCTGTACGCCACCTTGCCCGTGGGGGCTTCGGCCGTGGTCGTCTGGGCGTTGCCGGGGACGGCGGACAGAGCCAGAGCGGCGGCACCGAGCGTGCCGACACCGGCGATCGCGATCTTGTGCCGATTGGTCAGCGTACGACTGAGACGGTTCTTGGTGTTCTTGAGCATGGCAGTGGGACCTCTTCGAATAGCGCGGAGGTCGCTCGCTGTCCGCCGGGGGACACGGGTGCTTCCTGCACAAACGCCGCGGGGAAAACCCGCGGCGCTGAGCGACGAGAGCAATTCTTAGCGGCCGCAAAATTGTGTGGCAAAGGTGTGACGTACGATCCCCGGTAGTGGACCCATGAAGGGCAAATCGGGACAGACAGGACCGTCTGCCCCGCTCAAAAGGGACGTCACTACCTACTACGGACTTTCGTACGTGACCTGCACCCTATGCGCGGGCTCACATCGGCCGCGTGACAGTCTCACCGGCAGTTGCTGACGCAATGCTCTGAGTGAGGGTCCTCTGCCGGGAGGATGAGGTGCACGTCGCCGAACTCGTGCCACCGATAGAGCCCGCGCAGCGCCTCCTCATAGCCGCGGTCGACCGCAGCCCGCCCCGCGACCGCCTCCAGCATCAGCAGATGCGAGGCCTCCGGCTCGTGCAGCCCGGTCAGCAGCCCGTCCACCACCCGCACCCCGCGCTCCGGCGTGACGACGAGATCCGTCCACCCCTCACGCGCGCGTACGACCCCGTCGGCACCCACCGCCGACTCCACGGCCCGCACGGCCGTCGTCCCGACGGCGAGGACCCGGCCGTCCCCGGCCCTGACCGCGTTGATCAGCCGCGCCGAGGCCTCCGGCACCGCGAACCGCTCCGGATACGGCGGCTCATGCGCCTCCGCCGAGGCCACCCCGGTGTGCAACACGATCGGCGCGAACCGCACCCCCCGGCTGACCAGCTCCGTCACCATCCGCACCGTGAACGGCCGCGCCGCACTCGGCATCTCCGCGCTGCCCGACCCGTCGGCCGACGGCAGCGCGAACACCGTCTGGTACACGGACAGCGGCTGGTCCCGCTCCGTATAGGAGTAACGAATCGGCCGCCCGTGCTCCCGCATCAACCCAGACAGTTCGGCGGCCTCGGCGGGGGACACCCGTGCCCACCACAGCCGCCCGCTCCCCGGACTCAGCGGCTCCTCCAACCGCAACCGCGCACCCCCGGGCAACCGCACCCTCGTCCCCGGCGCACCCGCACGCGCGCGCGTAGTGCCCCGCCCGTCGGGATCCCGCAGCTCGACCGCCCACCGCCCGTCGTCCCCACGCGTGGAGAAGTGCACCACCACGCGCGCGTGCCCGATCTTCCCGTCCACGGCGGCGGCCAGCGTCTCCGACGTGTTGACCACCAGCAGATCCCCGGCCCGCAGCAGCCGCGGCAGCTCGCCGAACCCGTGGTGCGACACCTCGGTGCCCCGCGACACCAGCAGCCGTACGGCATCCCTGTCCAGCCCCGGCGCACGCTGCTCGGCGGGAATCCGCGCCGACAGCTCCTCCGGCACGCGCACCGCGAGCGTCATCGCCGCCCCTCCAGCAACCGCAGGAAGGCCGGCACCACACTGGCCGGCGCCGGCCGCGGATCCTCGTCGTCCGGTACGGCCGCCGCGTACAGGTCCGTGGCCATGTCCCCGGGGTCGACCGCCCAGACCCGCAGCCCCGGCTCCTCCTCGCCGAGCACCGCCGCGAGATGGTCCAGGGCGGCCTTCGACGCCCCGTATCCGCCCCACGTCTCGTACGCCTCGGCGGCCGCGTCCGAGCTGACCGTGATCACCGTGCCCGTCCCGGACGCCCGCAGCAGCGGCAGCGCCTCCTGGACGAGGGCCAGCCCGGCGACCACGTTCACCTCCAGCGCCCGCCGCAGCCCCTCCAGCGGCAGCTCGTGCAGCCGTACGAGCGGCTCGGCGCCCAGCGCGCTGGCATTGCTGACCAGCAGATCGACGCCGCCCAGCTGCCGGGCGGCCGCCACCAGCGCGGACCGGTGCCCGGCGTCCGTGACGTCCCCCGGCACGGCCGTCACGCGCGTGCCGTGCGCGTCGAGCCAGGCCGCCGTTTCCTGGAGGACCTCCGCCGTCCTGGCGTCGAGCACCAGGTCCCAGCCCCGCGCGGCCAGCGCCTCGGCCAGCGCCCGCCCCAGTCCCTTCGAGGCCCCCGTGATGATCGCTACCGGCATGACAACCGTCCCCTCGTCCCTGGCCGCCTTCGCTCGGCGGTGCCCCCAACGTAGGAACGGGACGGCCCGCCCCGCCTCGGACGCGGGCAGCAAGACCGCGGGGCCCTTCGTCCTAAGCCGCGCACCGGGGCCTTTCGGCCTACGCCGGGCGTCGGACGCCTCTCGCCCTACGCCGCCGAGCCTGCGACCGCGGACCTAGGTCCCGCGCCGCAGCCGGCCGCCGCCACAGGTCCGATCCGGCTGTCACACCCCGCCGGTACCGTGAGGGCATGAGTCAAGGCCCCAGGTCCGGCCTCGCCGCGGTGAGCGCCGCGCTCCTGGCCATGAGCAGGCACCTCGAGGTGCGCGACGTCCTCAAGACGATCGTCGCCTCGGCCCGCGAGCTGCTCGACGCGCAGTACGCCGCGCTCGGCGTCCCCGACGACCACGGCGGCTTCGCCCAGTTCGTGGTCGACGGCGTCAGCGACGAGCAGTGGAAGGCCATCGGGCCCCTCCCACGCCAGCACGGCATCCTCGCCGCGATGCTCCAGGAGGCCGAGGTCGAGCGCCTCGCCGACGTCCGCAAGGACCCCCGCTTCGAGGGCTGGCCGTCCGCGCACCCCGACATGTCCGACTTCCTGGGCCTGCCGATCCGCGACGGCGAAGAGGTCATCGGGGCCCTGTTCCTGGCAAACAAGAACTGTCCCAAACCGGAGGGAAGCTGCGGCTTCACGGCAGAGGACGAGGACCTCCTCTCCATCCTCGCCCAGCACGCCGCGATCGCCCTCACCAACGCCCGCCTCTACGAACGCAGCCGCGAGCTGACGATCGCCGAGGAGCGCTCGCGCCTCGCCCACGAACTGCACGACGCGGTCAGCCAGAAGCTGTTCTCCCTGCGCCTGACGGCCCAGGCCGCCGCCGCCCTGATCGACCGCGACCCGTCCCGCGCCAAGGGCGAGTTGCACCAGGTGGCAGCGCTCGCCGCCGAGGCCGCCGACGAACTGCGCGCCGCGGTCGTGGAGTTGCGCCCGGCCGCCCTCGACGAGGACGGTCTCGTCGCCACCCTGCGCACCCAGATCCAGGTCCTCGACCGCGCCCACTCCGCACGAGTCACCTTCGCCGGCCATGGCGTGA
This sequence comes from Streptomyces sp. V4I8, assembly GCF_041261225.1. Classification (GTDB taxonomy): domain Bacteria; phylum Actinomycetota; class Actinomycetes; order Streptomycetales; family Streptomycetaceae; genus Streptomyces. The sequence goes on along the minus strand of NZ_JBGCCN010000001.1, from coordinate 2,524,130 downwards.
AGGCCCTGCCGGCCGCCCAGGAGGAGGCCGTGCTGCGCGTCGCCCAGGAGGCCCTGCACAACGCCCTGCGGCACTCCGGAGCCGAGCACGTCGACGTGACACTGGACCGGCGCGGCAGCGGAGCGGTCCTACGGGTCACGGACAACGGCAGCGGCTTCGACCCCAAGGCGATACGCCGGGCCGGACGCCACCTCGGCCTGGTCTCCATGCGGGACCGGACGAGCGGCGTCGGCGGCACGCTGACCGTGGAATCGGCGCCCGGCAAGGGCACCACGATCGAGATGGAGGTCCCCGGTGGGTGACGCAATCAAGGTGCTGCTCGTCGACGACCACCAGGTCGTCCGCCGGGGCCTGCGCACCTTCCTCGAAGTGCAGGACGACATCGAGGTCGTGGGGGAGGCCGCCGACGGCGCCGAGGGGGTGGCCCGCGCGGAGGAACTGAAGCCGGACGTGGTCCTCATGGACGTCAAGATGCCGGGTATGGACGGCGTCGACGCCCTGCGCAAGCTGCGCGAACTCGACAACTCCGCGCGCGTGCTGATCGTCACCAGCTTCACCGAACAGCGCACGGTGATCCCGGCCCTGCGCGCGGGCGCCGCCGGGTACGTCTACAAGGACGTGGACCCCGACGCACTCGCCGGCGCCATCCGCTCGGTGCACGCCGGCCACATCCTGCTCCAGCCCGAGGTCGCCGGCGCCCTGTTGTCCCAGGAGGAGGCCAACTCCGGGCAGGGGAGAGCCGGCTCCCTGACGGAGCGGGAACGCGAGGTGCTCGGCCTGATCGCGGACGGCCGCTCGAACCGCGAGATAGCCAGAGCCCTGGTGCTCTCGGAGAAGACCGTCAAGACGCACGTCTCGAACATCTTGATGAAGCTCGACCTGGCGGACCGCACACAGGCTGCCCTGTGGGCCGTACGCCATGGCATGACCGGCTGAAACGCTCTCCGCAGGACGTGACGGACGGCAATACGGAGGGTTCCGCTCCGGACTGAGATTCATACCGTCGTGGGAATGTCCCCCGGATGGCGCATCCTTCGTGGATCTCCGCCGTTCTCCAGTGCGTGCTGCGGCGACTGCCGCGGCAATCGCAAGGAGGGCTTAGAAGTGAAGAACCTGAAGAAGGCAGTGGCCGTGACGATGGTGGCGGGTGGCCTCCTGGCCGCCGGTGCCGGAATGGCCTCCGCCACCGATGGCGCGCACGCCGACGGCAAGGCCGTGGGCTCCCCGGGCGTCGCCTCGGGCAACCTCGTCCAGGCCCCGGTCCACATCCCGGCCAACGTCTCGGGCAACACCGTGAACGTCGTCGGCGTGCTGAACCCGGCCTTCGACAACCTGGCCGTCAACCACTGACGACCACCCCGAAGCGAGCAGTGACCTCCGGCCTCCCGGGTATCCCGGGAGGCCGGTCTGTTTGTCCGTTCAGCCCGTCCGGCGTTTGAGGACGAGGCCGTTCAGGCCGATACGGGGGTCTGTGGGCGGAGCCCCCGGAGGACGGCCACACCAACACCGATCACAACCACACCGACGCTCACCGAACCCCCCGCTCCCGCTCCTCCACGACGGAGTTGTACGCCGCGACGAGCGCCCGCCGAGCCACCCGCTCCACCGGCCGCAACGCCTCCGCCCGAGCCCCCATCTCAGCGGAGCTGACCGCACCCCCGTGCCCGTTCTCGTACGCCAGCGAGACCAACAACCCCACCCGCTGCGCAAGTTCCAGCACCCGCACCGCCCGCGGCGGATACCCCGGCGCCAACACCTCCCGCCCCCGCTCGGCCCGCGCCCGATACGCATCGATCGCCGCCTCGGCCACCGGCCCCGACCCGGCGACGTCCAGCCGCGACAACACCTCGGTCGCATCCCGCAGGGCCTCCGCGAGCTCCCGCTCCGCCTCCCCCAGCGACGGCACATCCGCGGGCGGCGCCTCCCGCACCGGCAGCACATGCCAGACGACCTCGACATGTACATCACCGTCGGGCCCGGCCTCGTACACCTCCGGGACCAACCCCAACGCGGCGCCGTGACAGATCACCGCCTCCTCGGCGTCGATCGCCCGCGCATTGAACTCCGGCGGACCGCTCAGCCCCAGAGGATGCCCCGGCGCCGGCAGCGCGACCCGCAGCCCGCTCACCCCGAGCGCCCGCAGCCGGCCCAACGCCAGCGTGAGCCCGACGGGCGCCGACTCACCCGGCAGCCCCTCCACCCGGTGCACGGCATCGTCCCCGACGATCTCCAGCACAGCGTCATCCGGCGAGACAAGTCCGGCCAAAAGGGCATTTCCCCAAGCGGCAAGGCGTCCTGAACGTGGTTCCGAGAGCATGCCCCCACCCTAAGGACCGGACCGATGGAATGAAGCGCCCGACCGGTGGCGTAGATTTCCTTGAGGGCTGCGCCCACCGGCGCACGCGACCACCGAGACGCCGAGACGCCGACACCGGTCACACTGCAAGGGGAGACAACGCGCTCATGAGCGATGTTCTGGAGCTTCAGGACGTATCCGTGGTCCGTGAGGGCCGGGCTCTGGTGGACCAGGTCTCCTGGTCGGTCAAGGAGGGCGAGCGCTGGGTCATCCTCGGCCCCAACGGCGCCGGCAAGACCACCCTCCTGAACCTCGCCTCCAGCTACCTCTTCCCGTCCACGGGCACCGCCACCATCCTCGGCGAGACCCTCGGCAAGCCCGGCACCGACGTCTTCGAGCTGCGCCCGCGCATCGGCGTGGCCGGCATCGCCATGACCGAGAAGCTGCCCAAGCGCCAGACCGTCCTCCAGACCGTCCTGACCGCCGCGTACGGCATGACCGCCACCTGGAACGAGGACTACGAGGACGTCGACGAGCAGCGCGCCCGCGCCTTCCTCGACCGCCTCGGCATGAGCGACTACGTCGACAGGAAGTTCGGCACCCTCTCCGAGGGCGAGCGCAAGCGCACCCTGATCTCCCGCGCCCTGATGGCCGACCCCGAGCTGCTCCTCCTCGACGAGCCCGCCGCCGGCCTCGACCTCGGCGGCCGCGAGGACCTCGTCCGCCGGCTCGGCCGCCTCGCCCGCGACCCGATCGCCCCCTCGATGCTCATGGTCACCCACCACGTCGAGGAGATCCCCCCGGGCTTCACCCACGTCCTGATGATCCGCCAGGGCAAGGTCCTCGCCGCCGGCCCGATGGAACTCGAACTCACCTCCCGCAACCTCTCCCTCTGCTTCGGCCTCCCGCTCGTCGTCGAACAGGTCGGCGACCGCTGGACCGCACAGGGCCTCCCGCTGTCCTGACCCACTCCTTCACCCCGCGAAACCCCGGTAAGAAGGCTCTTTCAAACGATCGGTGCCCTGTCCGCGGCAGGGCCCGCGGTCCTACCATGACCATGTGGAAATCGACGCGTGGGTTTGGTGGTTGATAGGCGCGGCAGCGCTCGGCATCGGGCTCGTGATCACCGCGATGCCCGAACTCGGCATGCTCGCGGTGGGCGCCGTCGCGGCCGCGGTGGTCGCCGGCATCTTCGGGGGTGACGCCGTCGTCCAGGTCGTGTCCTTCGTCGTCGTCTCGACCGCACTCATAGCCGTCGTACGGCCCATCGCGAACCGACATCGCGCGCAGCGGCCCCAACTCGCCACCGGCATCGACGCCTTGAAGGGCAAACAGGCCGTCGTACTGGAGCGCGTCGACGCGTCCGGCGGCCGGATCAAGCTCGCCGGAGAGGTCTGGTCCGCACGCTCCCTCGACACCGACCGCGCCTACGAGGTGGGCCAGGAAGTGGACGTCGTGGACATCGAGGGGGCCACGGCCATCGTCATGTGACCTCGCACGACGTAAGTGGCGCAAACGCGCCACGGGCCACGCGACGGTCTGTCAGACTCGACCAGCAAGATCTTCAACAACCATAAGATCTGCCGAAGTTGCCGCAGCGAAGAAGGGATACGGGGAAACGACGATGGAACCGGTCATCATCGTCTTGATCATTCTGGTGGTGTTGGTCTTCATCGCCCTGATCAAGACGATCCAGGTCATCCCACAGGCGAGCGCGGCCATCGTCGAACGCTTCGGCCGTTACACGCGGACACTCAACGCGGGCCTCAACATCGTGGTCCCGTTCATCGACACCATCCGCAACCGCATCGACCTGCGCGAACAGGTCGTACCGTTCCCGCCGCAGCCGGTGATCACCCAGGACAACCTGGTCGTGAACATCGACACGGTCATCTACTACCAGGTGACCGACGCCCGCGCCGCCACCTACGAGGTCGCCAGCTACATCCAGGCGATCGAGCAGCTCACCGTCACCACACTCCGCAACATCATCGGTGGCATGGACCTGGAGCGGACCCTGACCTCCCGCGAGGAGATCAACGCGGCCCTGCGCGGTGTCCTCGACGAGGCGACGGGCAAGTGGGGCATCCGCGTCAACCGCGTCGAGCTCAAGGCGATCGAACCGCCCACCTCCATCCAGGACTCGATGGAGAAGCAGATGCGCGCCGACCGTGACAAGCGCGCGGCGATCCTCACCGCCGAAGGTACGCGCCAGGCCGCGATCCTCACCGCCGAAGGTGAGAAGCAGTCCCAGATCCTCCGCGCCGAAGGTGAGGCCAAGGCCGCCGCCCTGCGCGCGGAAGGCGAAGCCCAGGCGGTCCGCACGGTCTTCGAAGCGATCCACGCCGGCGACCCCGACCAGAAGCTCCTCTCCTACCAGTACCTCCAGATGCTCCCGAAGATCGCCGAAGGCGACGCCAACAAGCTCTGGATCGTCCCCAGCGAAATCGGCGACGCCCTCAAGGGCCTCTCCGGCGCCATGGGCAACCTGGGCGGCCTGGGCGGCGGTTCCGGCAACGGCTCCTCCGGCAACACCGGTACAGAACGCCGAGAGAAGCCGTCGATCGACTGACGCGAAGTCGGCCGTACGACAGAGGGGCCCGCCTCCTGAGGGAGGCGGGCCCCAAAGGCTTTTGGGGGCGCGGGACTGTGTCGATTTGCGGCTCCGCCGCGTGGCGCGACAAGCCACAGCGAACCCGCAGCCCACGATTCACCCGTGCCCCTACGGCGAAGAGTCAGGCAGCGTCCATTGCCAGCCAATCCGGAAGTGCTGCAAGATCGTCGGCCCCCAGCGCCAGCAACATCGCATCGGCCGGCGTCGGCTCGAACGGCTCCCTCAACAGGGGCATACCCGCCTGCTCAGGCGTCCGGTCCGCCTTCCGATGATTGTCCTCCGCACACGAAGCGACCGTATTCAGCCACGTGTCCTGCCCACCCCGCGACCGAGGCACCACGTGGTCCACGGTCGTAGCCCTACGCCCGCAGTACGCGCACCGGTGCCTGTCCCGTACCAGTACACCCCGCCTCGACCACGGCGCTTGTCTTCGGAACGGCACCCGTACGTACCTGCAGAGCCTGATCACCCGGGGCGCCGGTATGTCGACAGCGGCTCCACGCATCCGCAGTTCGGGGTGGGCCTGCTCGACGACGGCCTTGTCCTGAAGCACCAGAACGATGGCTCGGTTCAACGTCACCGTCGACAGCGGCTCGAAGCTCGCGTTCAGTACCAGCGTGTCCCGCATTGCAGCCCACCTCCCGTGCGCACCTGCCCACCCCCTGGCGGGCTGGGATCAACTCTGGCCGGGCACGCCGAGATGGACAACGAAATAAAAAATGCCCGCCCCCGATCACTTCCATGACCAGGGGCGGGCAAACGTTCCATGAACGTCAGGCTTCGGCGGGCACCTCGTACTCGGCGATCACATGGGCACGCGCGATCGTGTGGAACCGCAGGTTGAAGCCGACGACCGCCGGGCTGGCGTCCGAGTCCGGACCGAGCTTCTCCTGGTCCACGGCGTACACCGTGAACACATAGCGGTGCGGCCCGTCCCCGGGCGGCGGCGCGGCACCGCCGAAGTCCTTCGACCCGTAGTCGTTACGAGCGTGGACCGCACCCTCCGGCAGCCCCTCGAACTTGCCGCTGCCCGCACCCACCGGCAGCTCGGTGACCGAGGCAGGGATGTCGAACAGGACCCAGTGCCAGAACCCGCTGCCCGTAGGGGCGTCCGGGTCGTAGCACGTCACCGCGAAGCTCTTGGTCTCGGCCGGGAAGCCCTCCCAGCGCAGCTGCGGCGAGGTGTTGCCGGCCGCTTGGACCTGAGCGTCCTTGAGGGTCCCACCGGACTCGACGTCCTCGCTCGTGACCGTGAAGGACGGCACGGGCGGGTGGAAGTCGTGGGGCAGCGGCCGCCTCTTGAGCTCGGTCACGTCGATACCTCCTGAGGGAACAGCGGAATCAGTCGTTCCGAGCCTAGGACCAGTTGCGCTTGCTGCCGACCTCGGACAGCCACTGGTTGAGATAGGCCGCCCAGTCGGTCCCCTGGAAGTCGTTCAGACCCACCTGGAACGACCGGAAGGTGTCGCTGCCCGAGCTGAACAGCCCCGGCTTCTTGTCCATTTCCAGGACGACGTCCATCGTGTGCTCGTCCGCGACGAAGCTCAACTCGACCTGGTTGATACCCCGGTACTGCTGCGGCGGGAAGAACTCGATCTCCTGGTAGAACGGCAGCTTCTGCCGCGTACCCCGGATGTGGCCGCGCTCCATGTCCGCGCTCTTGAAGCGGAAGCCCAGCTGGATGAAGGCGTCGAGGATCGCCTTCTGCGCGGGCAGCGGGTGCACGTTGATCGGGTCCAGGTCGGTGGAGTCCACGGCCCGCGCGATCGACAGCTCCGTCGTCACACCGATGTTCATGCCACGCAGCGTCTGACCGTCGATCGTCGTGACCGGCGTCTCCCACGGGATCTCCAGCCCGAAGGGCACCGCGTGCACGCCCCCGGCCTGCAGCTCGAAGGCACCACCGAGCTGCAGCTTCGTGAACTCGATGTCCTGCTTGTACTCCGAGTCCTGGCCCTCGACCTCGACACGCGCCTGCAGGCCCACGGACAGGCCCTCGATGTCCTGCTTCACGGACCCGCCCTGAATCCGCACCTCACCCTGGACGACACCGCCCGGAACGACGTTGACCTCGGTCAGCACCGTCTCGACCGAAGCCCCGCCGGCCCCCAGGCTCGCGAGCAGCTTCTTGAACGCCATGACTCTCCTCTTTTCAGAGTGGATCCTTGATCCTTACAAACGCGATCCGGCCGTGGCCGGTTCCGCGTCCCCACCCTGGCAAGGCGCACGCCCCCTGACCACCCCGTCGCGACCACCCGTCTGCACTACCCTCGGACGGCATGATCGCGACCCCCGACCGTACGCCCCTGTCCCGGAGCTTCTTCGACCGGCCCGTCCTGGAAGTCGCCCCCGACCTCCTGGGCCGCATCCTGGTACGCACCACCCCGGACGGTCCGATCGCACTCCGCCTCACGGAGGTCGAGGCCTACGACGGCCCGAACGACCCCGGCTCCCATGCCTATCGCGGCCGTACGCCCCGCAATGACGTGATGTTCGGTCCCCCCGGACACGTCTACGTCTACTTCACCTACGGCATGTGGCACTGCATGAACCTGGTGTGCGGACCCGACGGCCAGGCATGCGCGGTCCTGCTGCGCGCCGGCGAGATCGTCGAGGGCGCCGAGCTCGCCCGCACCCGTCGACTCTCGGCCCGCAACGACAAGGAACTGGCCAAAGGCCCGGCCCGCCTGGCCACCGCCCTGGATGTGGACCGAGCCTTGGACGGCACAGACGCATGCACCTCCGGCGAGACCCCACTGAGGGTCCTCACCGGCACCCCGGTCCCCTCCGACCAGGTACGGAACGGCCCCCGCACCGGCGTTGCGGGCGACGGAGGAAACGGGGACATCCACCCCTGGCGCTTCTGGATCGCCAACGACCCCACGGTGAGCCCCTATCGGGCCCACGCCCCGAGGCGACGCCGAAGTTGACGCGCCTAGGCGAGGCGCGTAACGTAGCCCGAGCCGCTGAACCGGGTACTGCGAAGTCAGCAGCCGGAGCGGCCAACCCACTACATACGAACACCCTCAACGGGGTCGATGTTCGGCGTGCCCGCATGCCCGAATTCGAGTCCACAGAGCCCGATTGTGAATCGGGCGGGGGAATCGGCTAACGTAGTGAATGTCGAAAGGCCGACGGCGAAAGCCAGAGCCCCACGACAAGTGCCAATATCCCGCTAAAGCGGGGTGGCCCCGAGGAAATCGGATCGGAAAAAGATCTGATAGAGTCGGAAACGCAAGACCGAAGGGAAGCGCCCGGAGGAAAGCCCGAGAGGGTGAGTACAAAGGAAGCGTCCGTTCCTTGAGAACTCAACAGCGTGCCAAAAATCAACGCCAGATATGTTGATACCCCGTCTCCAGCATCTGCTGGGGCGAGGTTCCTTTGAAAAAACACAGCGAGGACGCTGTGAACGGCCGGGCTTATTCCGCCTGGCTGTTCCGCTCTCGTGGTGTTCATCCCGATTACGGGAAAACATTCACGGAGAGTTTGATCCTGGCTCAGGACGAACGCTGGCGGCGTGCTTAACACATGCAAGTCGAACGATGAACCACTTCGGTGGGGATTAGTGGCGAACGGGTGAGTAACACGTGGGCAATCTGCCCTTCACTCTGGGACAAGCCCTGGAAACGGGGTCTAATACCGGATATCACTCTCGCAGGCATCTGTGAGGGTCGAAAGCTCCGGCGGTGAAGGATGAGCCCGCGGCCTATCAGCTTGTTGGTGAGGTAATGGCTCACCAAGGCGACGACGGGTAGCCGGCCTGAGAGGGCGACCGGCCACACTGGGACTGAGACACGGCCCAGACTCCTACGGGAGGCAGCAGTGGGGAATATTGCACAATGGGCGAAAGCCTGATGCAGCGACGCCGCGTGAGGGATGACGGCCTTCGGGTTGTAAACCTCTTTCAGCAGGGAAGAAGCGAAAGTGACGGTACCTGCAGAAGAAGCGCCGGCTAACTACGTGCCAGCAGCCGCGGTAATACGTAGGGCGCAAGCGTTGTCCGGAATTATTGGGCGTAAAGAGCTCGTAGGCGGCTTGTCACGTCGGGTGTGAAAGCCCGGGGCTTAACCCCGGGTCTGCATTCGATACGGGCTAGCTAGAGTGTGGTAGGGGAGATCGGAATTCCTGGTGTAGCGGTGAAATGCGCAGATATCAGGAGGAACACCGGTGGCGAAGGCGGATCTCTGGGCCATTACTGACGCTGAGGAGCGAAAGCGTGGGGAGCGAACAGGATTAGATACCCTGGTAGTCCACGCCGTAAACGGTGGGAACTAGGTGTTGGCGACATTCCACGTCGTCGGTGCCGCAGCTAACGCATTAAGTTCCCCGCCTGGGGAGTACGGCCGCAAGGCTAAAACTCAAAGGAATTGACGGGGGCCCGCACAAGCAGCGGAGCATGTGGCTTAATTCGACGCAACGCGAAGAACCTTACCAAGGCTTGACATACACCGGAAACGTCTGGAGACAGGCGCCCCCTTGTGGTCGGTGTACAGGTGGTGCATGGCTGTCGTCAGCTCGTGTCGTGAGATGTTGGGTTAAGTCCCGCAACGAGCGCAACCCTTGTCCTGTGTTGCCAGCATGCCCTTCGGGGTGATGGGGACTCACAGGAGACCGCCGGGGTCAACTCGGAGGAAGGTGGGGACGACGTCAAGTCATCATGCCCCTTATGTCTTGGGCTGCACACGTGCTACAATGGCCGGTACAATGAGCTGCGATACCGCGAGGTGGAGCGAATCTCAAAAAGCCGGTCTCAGTTCGGATTGGGGTCTGCAACTCGACCCCATGAAGTCGGAGTTGCTAGTAATCGCAGATCAGCATTGCTGCGGTGAATACGTTCCCGGGCCTTGTACACACCGCCCGTCACGTCACGAAAGTCGGTAACACCCGAAGCCGGTGGCCCAACCCCTTGTGGGAGGGAGCTGTCGAAGGTGGGACTGGCGATTGGGACGAAGTCGTAACAAGGTAGCCGTACCGGAAGGTGCGGCTGGATCACCTCCTTTCTAAGGAGCACTTCTAGGCTGCCTCGGCAGTCCAGAGGCCAGTACATCGGCGAATGTCTGATGCTGGTTGCTCATGGGTGGAACGTTGATTATTCGGCACGGTTCAGTATGGATGAGAGCGTTAGTACTGCTTCGGCGTGGAACGCGAAGCTCATCAACTGATCGTGTCGGGCACGCTGTTGGGTGTCTGAAGTAACGGCCGTGAGGTTGTGCTTCGGAAGCCGGCCCCAGTGAACTCCGGTTTGTACCGGGGGTGATGGGTGGCTGGTCGTTGTTTGAGAACTGCACAGTGGACGCGAGCATCTGTGGCCAAGTTTTTAAGGGCGCACGGTGGATGCCTTGGCACCAGGAACCGATGAAGGACGTGGGAGGCCACGATAGTCCCCGGGGAGTCGTCAACCAGGCTTTGATCCGGGGGTTTCCGAATGGGGAAACCCGGCAGTCGTCATGGGCTGTCACCCATACCTGAACACATAGGGTATGTGGAGGGAACGCGGGGAAGTGAAACATCTCAGTACCCGCAGGAAGAGAAAACAACCGTGATTCCGGGAGTAGTGGCGAGCGAAACCGGATGAGGCTAAACCGTATACGTGTGAGACCCGGCAGGGGTTGCGTGTACGGGGTTGTGGGATCTCTCTTTCACAGTCTGCCGGCTGTGAGGCGAGTCAGAAACCGTTGATGTAGACGAAGGACATGCGAAAGGTCCGGCGTAGAGGGTAAGACCCCCGTAGTCGAAACGTCAGCGGCTCGTTTGAGAGACACCCAAGTAGCACGGGGCCCGAGAAATCCCGTGTGAATCTGGCGGGACCACCCGCTAAGCCTAAATATTCCCTGGTGACCGATAGCGGATAGTACCGTGAGGGAATGGTGAAAAGTACCCCGGGAGGGGAGTGAAATAGTACCTGAAACCGTGTGCCTACAAGCCGTGGGAGCGTCGGACATCAGCTTGCTGGTGTCTCGTGACTGCGTGCCTTTTGAAGAATGAGCCTGCGAGTTTGCGGTGTGTTGCGAGGTTAACCCGTGTGGGGAAGCCGTAGCGAAAGCGAGTCCGAATAGGGCGGTATAGTAGCGCGCTCAAGACCCGAAGCGGAGTGATCTAGCCATGGGCAGGTTGAAGCGGAGGTAAGACTTCGTGGAGGACCGAACCCACCAGGGTTGAAAACCTGGGGGATGACCTGTGGTTAGGGGTGAAAGGCCAATCAAACTCCGTGATAGCTGGTTCTCCCCGAAATGCATTTAGGTGCAGCGTCGTGTGTTTCTTGCCGGAGGTAGAGCACTGGATAGGCGATGGGCCCTACCGGGTTACTGACCTTAGCCAAACTCCGAATGCCGGTAAGTGAGAGCGCGGCAGTGAGACTGTGGGGGATAAGCTCCATGGTCGAGAGGGAAACAGCCCAGAGCATCGACTAAGGCCCCTAAGCGTACGCTAAGTGGGAAAGGATGTGGAGTCGCAGAGACAACCAGGAGGTTGGCTTAGAAGCAGCCACCCTTGAAAGAGTGCGTAATAGCTCACTGGTCTAGTGATTCCGCGCCGACAATGTAGCGGGGCTCAAGCGTACCGCCGAAGTCGTGTCATTGCAGCATATAGGGCCAACGCCTGCTGTGATGGGTAGGGGAGCGTCGTGTGCCGGGTGAAGCCGCGCCGGAAGGCAGTGGTGGACGGTTCACGAGTGAGAATGCAGGCATGAGTAGCGATTCACACGTGAGAAACGTGTGCGCCGATTGACTAAGGGTTCCTGGGTCAAGCTGATCTGCCCAGGGTAAGTCGGGACCTAAGGCGAGGCCGACAGGCGTAGTCGATGGATAACCGGTTGATATTCCGGTACCCGCTGTGAAGCGTCAAACATTGAACCAGGCGATGCTAAGTCCGTGAAGCCGCCCTGGAGCCTTCGGGCAAAGGGGAGTGGTGGAGCCGACGAACCAGACTTGCAGTAGGTGAGTGATGGGGTGACGCAGGAAGGTAGTCCATCCCGGGCGGTGGTTGTCCCGGGGTAAGGGTGTAGGACGTCAGGTAGGTAAATCCGCCTGGCACATAGTCTGAGACCTGATGCCGAGCCGATTGTGGTGAAGTGGATGATCCTATGCTGTCGAGAAAAGCCTCTAGCGAGTTTCATGGCGGCCCGTACCCTAAACCGACTCAGGTGGTCAGGTAGAGAATACCGAGGCGTTCGGGTGAACTATGGTTAAGGAACTCGGCAAAATGCCCCCGTAACTTCGGGAGAAGGGGGGCCACGTCTGGTGAGAGGACTTGCTCCTCGAGCTGGGGGTGGCCGCAGAGACCAGCGAGAAGCGACTGTTTACTAAAAACACAGGTCCGTGCGAAGCCGTAAGGCGATGTATACGGACTGACGCCTGCCCGGTGCTGGAACGTTAAGGGGACCGGTTAGTCACTCTTCGGGGTGGCGAAGCTGAGAACTTAAGCGCCAGTAAACGGCGGTGGTAACTATAACCATCCTAAGGTAGCGAAATTCCTTGTCGGGTAAGTTCCGACCTGCACGAATGGCGTAACGACTTCTCGACTGTCTCAACCATAGGCCCGGTGAAATTGCACTACGAGTAAAGATGCTCGTTTCGCGCAGCAGGACGGAAAGACCCCGGGACCTTTACTACAGTTTGATATTGGTGTTCGGTTCGGCTTGTGTAGGATAGGTGGGAGACTTTGAAGCGGGCACGCCAGTGTTCGTGGAGTCGTCGTTGAAATACCACTCTGGTCGTGCTGGATGTCTAACCTGGGTCCGTGATCCGGATCAGGGACAGTGTCTGATGGGTAGTTTAACTGGGGCGGTTGCCTCCTAAAGAGTAACGGAGGCGCCCAAAGGTTCCCTCAGCCTGGTTGGCAATCAGGTGTTGAGTGTAAGTGCACAAGGGAGCTTGACTGTGAGACCGACGGGTCGAGCAGGGACGAAAGTCGGGACTAGTGATCCGGCGGTGGCTTGTGGAAGCGCCGTCGCTCAACGGATAAAAGGTACCCCGGGGATAACAGGCTGATCTTCCCCAAGAGTCCATATCGACGGGATGGTTTGGCACCTCGATGTCGGCTCGTCGCATCCTGGGGCTGGAGTCGGTCCCAAGGGTTGGGCTGTTCGCCCATTAAAGCGGTACGCGAGCTGGGTTTAGAACGTCGTGAGACAGTTCGGTCCCTATCCGCTGTGCGCGTAGGAGTCTTGAGAAGGGCTGTCCCTAGTACGAGAGGACCGGGACGGACGAACCTCTGGTGTGCCAGTTGTTCTGCCAAGGGCATGGCTGGTTGGCTACGTTCGGGAGGGATAACCGCTGAAAGCATCTAAGCGGGAAGCCTGCTTCGAGATGAGGACTCCCACCCACTTGATGGGGTAAGGCTCCCAGTAGACGACTGGGTTGATAGGCCGGATCTGGAAGCACGGTAACGTGTGGAGGTGACCGGTACTAATAGGCCGAGGGCTTGTCCTCAGTTGCTCGCGTCCACTGTGTCAGTTCTGAGACAACGACCGTTGTCGGCTTTGAGTAGAACAGACAAAAGAAAAGTGTGCTTGTTCGCTCGAAACCATTAGGGTTTCGGTGGTTATAGCGTGAGGGAAACGCCCGGTTACATTCCGAACCCGGAAGCTAAGCCTTACAGCGCCGATGGTACTGCAGGGGGGACCCTGTGGGAGAGTAGGACGCCGCCGAACAATCTTTGGGAAGGACCCCTGGTCACCAGCGTTCAGCTGGGACCAGGGGTCCTTTCGTTTTTACAATGCTTGTAGTACCGAAGACAGGAGTCACCGATGTCCACCAACTCTCCCGACGACCGACCGGAGCGCGACCAGCGGCGACGGGACAGTGGTGACCGCGGCGATCGTGGCGACCGTGGAGAGCGCGGCGGTTTCCGTCGCGACAACGACCGCGGTGGCAGCGGCGCCGGCCGTGGCGGGTACGGCCGGCGTGATGACCGGCGTGATGACCGCCGGGGCGATGACCGTGGTGACCGGGGTGGCTTCCGTCGTGATGACAGCCGTGGTGGTCATGGCCGCCGCGATGATCGGCGCGACGACCGACGTGATGACCGGCGCGACGACCGACGGGGTGGCGACGACCGAGGGTCTCGGCCGCCGTTCCGGCGCGATGACCGGCCTGCTGGGCCCCGTCGCGACGACCGCGACCGTGGATTCCGGCGCGACGGTGACCGTCCTGCCTTCCGCAGGGACGACCGAGGCGAGCGTGGAGAGCGCCGCGACGACGATCGTGGTGGCTTCCGTCGTGATGACAACCGCGGCGGCTTCGGGCGCCGCGACGACCGACGTGATGACCGTCGGAGCGATGACCGTGGCGGCTTCCGTCGTGACGACCGCCGTGACGACCGCCGCGACGGCGGTGACCGTGGTGGGTACGGTCGGCGTGACGACCGTGACCGCGGCTTCCGCCGTGACGATCGTCGCGACAGCGGTGACCGTGGGGATCGTGGCGGCTTCCGTCGTGACGACAACCGTGGCGGCTTCGAGCGCCGTGATGATCGTGTTGACCGTGGGGATCGTGGCGGCTTCCGTCGCGATGACAACCGTGGCGGCTTCGAGCGCCGTGATGATCGTGTTGACCGTGGGGATCGTGGCGGCTTCCGTCGTGACGACAACCGTGGGAGCTACGAGCGGCGGGATGATCGTCGTGATGACCGCCGGGGCGACGACCGTGGTGACCGGGGTGGGTTCCGGCGTGACGACCGCCGGGACAGCGGTGACCGTGGGGATCGTGGTGGCTTCCGTCGCGATGACAACCGGGGGGAGCGCGGTGGGTTCCGTGGGCGGGACGACCGGCGGGACGACCGTGGCGGACGTGGGCCCCGCAGGGATGACCGCGGTGGACGGCCCGGTGGCTTCCGTGGACGGGACGACCGACGCGGTGGCGACGACCGGCGCGGCGGTGGCCGGTTCCGTGATGAGCGGGATCGTGACCGGGACCGCGAGCCGATCAAGCGGCTGCCGATCCCCGAGGACGTCACGGGCGACGAGATCGACAAGGACGTACGGCAGGAGCTGCAGAGCCTGCCGAAGACGCTCGCGGACGATGTCGCCAGGAACCTGGTGATGGTCGCGCGGCTCATCGACGAGGACCCCGAGGGCGCTTACGGCTACTCCAAGGTGGCCCTGCGGCTGGCGTCGCGTGTCGCTGCCGTACGTGAGGCGGGCGGGTTCGCGGCGTACGCGAACCAGAAGTACGCCGAGGCGCTTGCCGAGTTCCGGGCCGCGCGGCGGATGACCGGGACCGTGGACCTGTGGCCGCTCATGGCGGACTGCGAGCGTGGGCTGGGGCGGCCGGAGAAGGCGCTGGACATGGCCGGGGCGCCCGAGGTGCACAAGCTGGACAAGGCCGGGCAGGTCGAGATGCGGCTCGTCGCGGCCGGCGCCCGGCGTGACCTGGGGCAGTTGGACGCGGCCATCGTGACGCTGCAGAGCCCCGAGCTCGCCTCCAACGCCGTACAGCCGTGGACCGCGCGGCTGCGGTACGCCTACGCCGACGCGCTGATGGCGGCCGGGCGGCGGGGTGAGGCGCGGGAGTGGTTCGCCAAGGCCGTCGAGGCCGACAAGGACGGCAGCACGGACGCCTCCGACCGGCTCGCCGAGCTGGACGGTGTCGAGTTCGTCGACGCCCTCGACGAGAACGAGGACGAGGGCGGGAACGAGACCGAGGGCGCCGGCAACGGTGACGAGCAGGCTCCGGCCGGGTCCGACGAGGACGGCAAGGAGTAGGCGGCGCGTGAAGTGAAGGGCGGGACTCCGGACAGGGGTCCCGCCCTTCGGCGTTCAGAGGTCCAGTGCGCGCAGCACCAGGCCCGAGGCCGGTTTCGGGCCGAACGACGTCGACTTGCGGGGCATCGTGACGCCCTGGCGGGCGAGGTCGCGTACGACGTCCTCGCGGACCGGGTGCATCAGGACGGCCGTACCGCCGTCGCGTTCCGCTTTTCTGACGGTGGCGGCGGTGTCGTGGATGTAGGCGATGCGGGTGGGGTCGTCCTCGGGGACGTGCCAGATGTGGGCGAGGAGGGTGGCGTGCAGGACCGTCGCGTCCAGGGTGCGCCAGGCGGCGGGGCGGTCGGTGGGGACCGTACGGTCGAGGAGGGCCGGCTCCGGGTGGTCGACGAGGTGGAAGGTGCCGTCTCCGGCGAGGAGGTAGGCGTTGCCCGCGCAGGCCGTGTCGGCGAGCGTCTCCAGGGCCTCGGGCAGCGGGACTTCGAGGCGGCGTACGCGGAAGTGGCCGTCGAGGGCGGCCAGGGCGTCCGGCACCGCTACGTCGTGCAGGAGGCGGTGGATGGCGCGGACGCGGAGGGGGTATCGGGCCGTGTCGACCAGGAGGACGAGACCGTAGTCCCAGGGGCTGGGGGAGGCGTGCTCCGCGCGTAGCCGGCGATATGTCGCCCAGCGGTGGTGGCCGTCGGCGATCAGGGCCTGGTGGCGGGTCAGGTCGGACTGGACGCGGGCCAGGTCGGCCGGGTTGGTGATCGACCACAGGCGGTGGCTGAAGCCGTCCTCCGTGGTGGTCGAGAAGAGCGGCGGGCGTTCGACCGTGCGCTCGATGACTGCCGTCGCTTCGGCTGCCGTTCCGTTGCCGCGGTAGGTCAGCAGCAGGGGTTCGAGGTTCGCGGACGTGGCGCGCATCAGGGCCGCGCGGTCGGCGACCACGTGCGGCATGACGTCCTCGTGCGGCAGGACCAGGCCCTCCGAGGGCTCCGTCACGAGCAGGGCGCCGATGATGCCGCGCTGCAGCATGCCGTCCCCGTCGTGCTGTTCGTAGACGTAGAGGCCGGGCTCGGTGTCGGCGGTCAGGACGCCTTCGGAGAGCCAGCGGCGCAGGGTCTCGGCGGCCTGTTCGTTGCGGGCGCTGGGGGTGCCGGCCTGGGGGAGGATCAGGCGGACGATGTTGTACGGGTCCGAGTCCTGGAGCTGGTGCAGGCCGTCGGGGCGGACGACGACGTCGTACGGAGGGGATGTCACGGCAGCCAGGCTGCCGACCCGGTCGGGGTCGTAGCGAAGTCCTCGGAACGGGGTCAGTTCGAGGCCTCGGCGCGCCGTTGCTTCCGGGTGACCTGCTGTGTTCATCCCGGCATCGTACGGGTGTCAGTGGCATGGGGGATGATCGGGGGAAAGCCGTCGAACGAGGAGCGATGCGGAATGAGCCAGAGCGTCAGGACGAGGCCCGAGGGCAGTGGCCAGGCCCTGAGCGAGGCGTACGACACGGCGCTGCTCGACCTCGACGGTGTGGTGTACGCGGGTGGTAACGCGATCGCGCATGCGGTCGACTCGCTGGCGGTGGCCCGTGCGGGCGGGATGCGTCTCGCGTACGTCACGAACAACGCGCTGCGGACTCCGGACATCGTGGCCGCGCATCTGACGGAGCTGGGCATACCCACGGGGGCGGACGACGTCATCACCTCGGCGCAGGCGGTCGCGCGGCTGATCAGTGAGCAGGTGCCGGCGGGTGCCCGGGTGCTGGTGATCGGTGGGGAGGGGCTGCGGGTGGCGCTGCGGGAGCGCGGGCTGGAGCCCGT
Source organism: Streptomyces sp. V4I8 (assembly GCF_041261225.1). Taxonomy (GTDB): domain Bacteria; phylum Actinomycetota; class Actinomycetes; order Streptomycetales; family Streptomycetaceae; genus Streptomyces. Next base: position 2,506,722 of record NZ_JBGCCN010000001.1, on the reverse strand, counting down.
GGAGTCGGCGGACGACGATCCGGCGGCGGTCGTGCAGGGGTTCGGCGGGCCCGAGCTGCCGTGGGGACGGTTCGCGGAGGCTTCGTACGCGGTCGCGCGCGGGGTGCCCTGGTTCGCGTCCAACACCGACCTGACGATTCCGAGTGGGCGGGGGATCGCGCCGGGCAACGGTGCGGCGGTGGAGGTCGTGCGCATTGCCACCGGTGCCGAGCCGCAGGTGGCGGGCAAGCCGTTGCCTCCGATGCACCGGGAGACGATCCTGCGGACGGGTGCCGAGCGGCCGCTGGTGGTGGGGGACCGGCTGGACACGGACATCGAGGGTGCGTTCAACGGGGAGGTCGACTCGCTGCTCGTGCTGACCGGCGTGACCGACGGCGCCCAGCTTCTCGCCGCGCCGCCGCAGCACCGGCCGACGTATGTCGACGCCGATCTGCGGGGGTTGCTCACCGGGCAGCCCGACATCGTGGCGGACGGGGAAGGCTTCCGGTGCGGTGGCTGGACGGCTGCCGCCAGGGCGGAGCGGCTGGAACTCGACGGTGAGGGCGAGGCCTTGGACGGGCTGCGGGCGCTGTGTGCGGCGGCCTGGACCGCGGCCGGGGACGGCTCCTGCGGCCTGGACGCGGGGAAGGGGCTGGCGCGGCTGGGGTTGTGACGTCGGAGGGGGCGTTGCCGCTGGGGTTGTGACTTCGGAGAGAGACGTTGCCGCTGGGGTTGTGACGTCGGCGGGAGGGATCGTGGCCGGGGTTGTGACGGCGTACGGCGGGATCGTGGCCGAATGGGAGGGTAGGCTAACCTAACTGCGTGTTGGTCGACAGTCCTCCCGAACAGCGCGCGGAGCCTCAGTCCGCGCCCCCAACCCGACGGGCGATACGTGCCGTTGGGCTGCTCGTCTCTGTCCTGATTCTGGTGGTCGTCGCCTTGGCGAGCATCGCGGTCGGGGCGAAACAGCTGTCCCTCGGGGAGGTCTGGCACGGCCTGTTCGAGGCCTCGGGCACGTACGGCGACGTCGTGGTCGACGACCGGATCTCGCGCACCGTCCTCGGCCTGCTCGCCGGCGCCGCGCTCGGTCTCGCCGGGGCCGTGTTGCAGGCGCTCACCCGCAATCCGCTCGCCGATCCCGGTCTGCTCGGCATCAACGCGGGCGCGTCCGCCGCGGTCGTCACCGCCATCACCTTCTTCGGTGTCACGAGCCTGAGCGGCTACGTCTGGTTCGCCTTCCTCGGCGCGGCCGCGGTCGGGGCGATGGTCTGGTTCCTCGGCGGCAGCCGGGGTGCCACGCCGGTGCGGCTCGCGCTCGCCGGTACGGCGATCAGTGCCGCGCTGTACGGCTATCTCCAGGCCGTGATGATCATGGATGACGCGGCGCTGAACAAGATGCGCTTCTGGACGGTCGGTTCGCTGACCTCGGCGACGGACTCGACCATCGAGCAGGTGCTGCCGTTCCTCGTCGTCGGCATGGTCCTCGCGCTCGCCCTCGCCCGGCCGCTGAATGCCATGGAGATGGGTGACGACACGGCGAAGGCCCTCGGCGCGAACCTGAACCGCACCCGGGTGCTGTCGATGCTCGCGGCGACCGTGCTGTGCGGGGCCGCGACCGCCGCCTGCGGGCCGATCGTGTTCGTCGGCCTGATGGTGCCGCACGTCGTGCGCTCCTTCACCGGGCCCGACCTGCGCTGGATCCTGCCGTACGCGGCCGTCCTGTCGCCGGTGCTGCTGCTCGGCGCCGATGTCCTCGGCCGGATCGTGGCCCGGCCCTCGGAGCTCCAGGTCGGCATCGTCACCGCGATCCTCGGCGGACCGGTCTTCATCTTTCTCGTACGACGGCGGAGGACGGCCCAGCTGTGAAGACCGCGGTGAAGAGGGAAGCGAAGGGCGAAGTGAACGTCGCGGCGAAGAGCGCGGTGAACGGTGGGGGGAAGCACGTCCGGGCCAACCGTGCCGTACGGGCTCCGGGCGGGCTCTCCGTCCGGCTGGACGTGCGGGCGCTGACCGTCGTCGTGCTGTTGCTGGTCGCCGCGCTCGCCGCGAGCGTCGTGCTGATCGGCACCGGCGACTTCCCAATCCCGGCGGGCGACGTGCTCAAGACGCTGCTCGGTGACGGGAACGCGGGGCAGGAGTTCATCGTCAACGAGCTGCGGCTGCCGCGGGTCCTCGTCGGCCTCCTGGTCGGTGCCTCACTCGGCCTCGGCGGTGCGCTGTTCCAGGCGCTGTCCCGCAACCCGCTGGGCAGCCCGGACATCCTCGGTCTCGGGCAGGGGGCGACGGCCGGCGCGCTCGTGATGATCGTGCTGTTCTCCGGGGACGCGGGCCAGGTCACCGTCGGTGCGCTCGTGGGCGGGCTCGCGACCGGACTCGCCATCTATCTGCTCGCCTGGAAGCGGGGCGTGCATGGCTATCGACTGGTCCTGGTCGGTATCGGTATGTCCGCGATCATGACGGCGGTCAACGGCTACCTGCTCACCAAGGCCGACCTGGTCGACGCGGCCCGCTCGGTCGTGTGGATGACCGGCTCCCTCAGCGGCCGTGACTGGGCCCAGGTCTGGCCGCTGCTCGCACTGTGCGCCGTCCTCGTCCCGCTCGTCCTCGCCAACGCGCGCGGGCTGCGGATGATGGAGATGGGCGACGATGTCTCGTACGCCCTCGGGGTGCGTGTCGAACGCGTACGGCTGCTGCTGATGCTGGCGGCCGTGCTGCTCACCGCGGCCGCCACCGCCGCCGCCGGCCCCGTCAGTTTCGTGGCCCTCACCGCCCCGCAGCTCGCTCGGCGCCTGACCCGCTCGCCGGGGCCGAACCTGCTGCCCTCGCTGTGCATGGGCGCCGCACTCCTCGTCACCGCCGACTGGATCTCGCAGCGGGTCTTCGGGGCCGATCAGATGCCCGTGGGCGTGGTCACGGGCGTGCTCGGCGGCGTATACCTGCTCTGGCTGCTGGTCACCGAGCGCAAGGCGGGCCGGATATGAGCACCGGCAGCAGCAACAAGAACAGCAGCGGGCTGAACAACCGAAGGAGCATTGTGAACCGCCTGTCCGCCGACAACGTCACCCTCGCCTACGACCAGCGGGTCATCGCCGAGCAACTGTCGGTGGAGATACCCGACAACTCCTTCACCGTGATCGTCGGCCCGAACGCGTGCGGCAAGTCCACGCTGCTGCGGGCCCTGTCACGGATGCTCAAGCCCAGCCAGGGCCGGGTCCTGCTGGACGGGCAGGTCATCCAGTCGATGCCGGCGAAGAAGGTCGCGCGCACGCTGGGCCTGCTGCCGCAGTCGTCGATCGCGCCGGACGGGATCACCGTCGCCGACCTGGTGGGCCGTGGCCGGTATCCGCACCAGGGCATCCTGCGCCAGTGGTCGACCGAGGACGAGCAGGTCGTCCAGGAGTCGATGGAACAGACCGGGGTCGCCGAGCTCGCGGATCGCTATGTCGACGAACTCTCCGGCGGTCAGCGGCAGCGCGTGTGGATCGCGATGGCGCTCGCCCAGCAGACGCCGCTGCTGCTGCTCGACGAGCCGACGACCTACCTCGACATCCAGCACCAGATCGACGTCCTCGACCTGTGCGCGGAGCTGCACGAGGAGCAGGGCCGCACGCTGGTCGCCGTCCTGCACGACCTCAACCACGCCGCCCGCTACGCCACGCACCTCATCGCCCTGCGCGGCGGGGAGATCATCGCCGAGGGCGCGCCGAACGACATCGTCACGGCCGAGCTGGTCGAGGAGGTCTTCGGGCTGCGGTGCCAGGTCATCGACGACCCGGAGACGGGGACGCCGTTGGTGGTGCCGGCGGCGCGGAAGGCGCGGGAACAGGTCAAGAAGGACCAGGTCACGAAGGAGCAGATCGAGAAGGGCCAGGTCAAGAAGGAGCAGATCGAGAAGGAGCAGGTCAAGAGGGAGCAGATCGAGAAGGAGCAGGGCGAGAAGGACCAGGGCGAGAAGGACCAGGGCGCGAAGGTCGCGGCTACAGAATCTTCCTGAGTACCAGCAGGTCGCGCACGCCCGCGTGCAGCTTCACCCGGCCCGAGCCCCAGGCCTTGGCGAAGTGCAGCTCTCCGTCGACCAGGGCGACCAGGTCGTCGCCGGCCATGCTCAGTCTGATCTGGGCCTTCTCCCGGGGTGGGCCCTGGAGCGTCTCGTGGACATGGATCCGGCCGCCCGCCATGCGGCCGGCGAACGTGACGTCCAGGTCGGTGATGTGGCAGCTGACCGAACGGTCCAGGGCCGCCGCCGCGGCGACGTCCCCTTCGGCACGCTGCATGTTGTCCGAGAGCTTTTCGAGTGCGGCGCGGCACTCCTCAGTCGTGGCCATCGCGATCGACGGTACCCCAGCGGTTCGGGGTAGCGTCTGGGCATGAGCGACACGGTTCCGGAGACGGAGATCCGGCAGGAACGCGCCGAGGCGGAGGCCGAGACCGAGACCGCGCCCGCGGTGGAGGCCGAGCCCGCGGTCGAACCCGAGTACGACCCCGCGGCCCCCGCCCCGCTGAACGTCCCCCGCGTCCCGACCGGCAACGCCGACGTCGACGCCCAGCTGGAGCGGCTGGGTGATGCCGACCACCTCGCCACGGACGGGCACCTCGAGGTGTACGAGGATGTACACCGGGGGCTGCGCGACGCGCTCACCGCGCTCGACGCCCGCCCGGGACCTCCGGCGCCCTCACCGTCGTACGGACATAGGAGCTGAACCGAACGTGGCAGGAGTCGCACGCCGCCGTCTCGACGCGGAGCTGGTCCGCCGGAAGCTCGCGCGCTCGCGCGAGCACGCCGGCCAGCTGATCGCCGCCGGGCGGGTCACCGTCGGCAAGACCGTCGCGACCAAGTCGGCCACTCAGGTGGAGACGGCGGCCGCGATCGTGGTGTCCAACGACGGCAGCGATCCCGAGTACGTCTCGCGGGGCGGGCACAAGCTCGCGGGCGCGCTGGAGGCCTTCGTGCCCCAGGGGCTCTTGGTGGAAGGGCGGCGGGCGCTGGACGCCGGCGCGTCCACCGGGGGTTTCACCGACGTCTTGCTGCGGTCGGGCGCCGCGCATGTCGTCGCCGTGGACGTCGGATACGGACAACTCGCCTGGACTCTCCGAAGTGATGAACGCGTCACCGTCAAAGACCGTACGAACGTACGCGAGTTGACGCTCGAAGCGATCGATGGGGAGCCAGTGGATCTTGTCGTGGGGGATCTGTCCTTCATCCCGCTCGGACTGGTACTGCCCGCCCTGGTGCGGTGCGTGAAGCCGGACGCCGATCTGGTGATGATGGTCAAGCCGCAGTTCGAGGTGGGGAAGGAACGGCTGGGCAGCGGGGGAGTCGTACGGAGTCCGCAGCTGCGGGCGGAGGCCGTGCGCCAAGTCGCCGAGAAGGCGTGGGAACTCGGGCTCGGGGTGAAGGGCGTCACGGCGAGTCCGTTGCCCGGACCCTCCGGGAATGTCGAGTACTTTCTGTGGCTGCGTGCCGGGGCGCCCGCTCCGGACCCGGCCGACGTTGACCGTGCAGTTGCGGAGGGGCCGCGTTGACACAGAACCGAGCTCGTACTGTTTTTCTGCTCGCCCACACGGGCCGGCCCGCGGCCATTCGCAGCGCCGAGCTGGTGGTCAAGGGCCTGCTGCGGTCGGGGATCGGCGTGCGGGTCCTGGAGTACGAGGCGGCCGACCTGCCGCTGCCGCCCGAGGTGGGGCTTGTCAAGGAGGCGACTCCGCAGTGCCTCGACGGATGCGAGCTGCTGATAGTGCTGGGCGGCGACGGGACGCTGCTGCGGGGCGCCGAGTTCGCCCGGGCGTCCGGGGTGCCGATGCTGGGCGTCAACCTCGGACGCGTCGGGTTCCTCGCGGAGGCCGAGCGCGATGATCTCGACAAGGTTGTCGACCGGGTCGTCACCAAGGCGTACGAGGTCGAGGAGCGGATGACCGTCGACGTCGTCGTGCATCAGAACGGCGACATCGTGCACACGGACTGGGCGCTGAACGAGGCCGCCGTGCAGAAGGCCGGCGCCGAGAAGCTGCTCGAGGTCGTGCTGGAGATCGATGGGCGGCCGGTCACGGGGTTCGGGTGCGACGGGATTGTGCTGTCGACTCCCACCGGGTCGACGGCGTATGCCTTCTCGGCGGGTGGGCCTGTGGTGTGGCCTGAGGTCGAGGCGCTGTTGATGGTGCCGATCTCGGCGCATGCGCTGTTCGCGAAGCCGTTGGTGACCTCGCCGGATTCTGTGCTGGCCGTGGAGGTTCTGCCGCATATCCCGCCGGGGGTGTTGTGGTGTGACGGGCGGCGGACTGTGGAGTTGCCGCCGGGGGCGCGGGTGGAGGTGCGGCGGGGGGCTGTGCCGGTGCGGTTGGCTCGGCTGCATCATGCGTCGTTCACTGACCGGCTCGTGGCGAAGTTCGCGTTGCCGGTTTCCGGGTGGCGGGGGGCGCCTCACTAGCCGAATCGCCGTGGGGGTGCGGGGGTGCGTCGGCGGCTGGGGGCCCGTTGTGGCTCGTCGCGCCCACGCGGCGGAGCCGCAAATCGATACAGCCCCGCGCCCCTGGGTACCTCCACTCGCCTGGGTGACATGCGAGGCCCATACACATTCGTCACCTGGACCTTCACATGAGTGGACCCGGGGGCCGTCGCACTCCCCGCCCCCGACCTCGTAAGGTCGTGTCCGTGTTGGAGGAGATGCGGATACGGTCGCTCGGAGTCATCGACGACGCGGTCGTCGAGCTGTCGCCGGGGTTCACCGCTGTCACGGGTGAGACGGGTGCGGGCAAGACCATGGTGGTCACCAGCCTGGGGCTGTTGCTCGGTGGGCGGGCGGACCCGGCGCTGGTGCGGATCGGGGCCGAGAAGGCGGTCGTGGAGGGGCGGATCGCCGTGCCCTCGGGGGCGCCGGTCGTCGTACGGGTCGAGGAGGCCGGGGCGGAGCTGGACGACGGGGCGTTGCTGATCAGCCGTACCGTTTCCGCCGAGGGGCGGTCGCGGGCTCACCTGGGCGGGCGCAGTGTGCCGGTCGGGATGCTGGCCGAGCTGGCCGACGAGCTGGTGGCCGTGCACGGGCAGACCGATCAGCAGGGGCTGCTGAAGCTGGCCCGGCAGCGGCAGGCGCTCGACCGGTACGCGGGGGACGCCGTCGCGGTGCCGCTCGCCAAGTACGGCGAGGCGTACCGGCGGCTGCGGGCGGTCTCCGTCGAGCTGGACGAGATCGTCACGCGCGCGCGTGAGCGGGCTCAGGAAGCCGACCTGCTGCGGTTCGGGCTCGACGAGATCGCCGGGGTCGAGCCGCGGGCCGGGGAGGACGTGGAGCTCGCGGAGGAGGCCGAGCGGCTGGGGCACGCGGAGGCGCTGTCGTCGGCCGCCACGGCCGCTCACGCGGCGCTCGCCGGCAATCCGGAGGATCCCGAGGGCATCGACGCGGCGACGCTCGTCGCGGGCGCGCAGCGGGCCCTGGAGGCCGTGCGGTCGCACGATCCGGCGCTGTCCGCGCTGGCCGACCGGATCGGGGAGATCGGGATCCTGCTGGGCGATGTCGCCGGGGAGTTGGCGGGGTACGCCGATGACCTGGACGCCGACCCGTTGCGGCTCACGGCCGTCGAGGAGCGGCGGGCCGCGCTGAACGCGCTCACGCGGAAGTACGGCGAGAACGTCGCCTCCGTGCTCGCGTGGGCCGAGGAGAGCGCGGTCCGGCTGACCGAGCTGGACGGCGACGACGAGCGGATCGGGGAGCTGACCGCCGAGCGGGACGCGCTGCGGGCCGAGCTGGGCGGGCTGGCACAGGCACTGACCGATGCGCGGACGGACGCCGCCGAGCGGTTCGCCGCCGCGGTGACGGCGGAGCTGGCCTCGCTCGCGATGCCGCACGCGCGCGTGTCCTTCGACATCCGGCAGACCGAGGATCCGGAGGGCGTGGAGGTCGGCGGGCGCGCGGTCGCCTACGGGCCGTCCGGCGTGGACGAGGTCGAGCTGCTGCTCGCCCCGCACCCGGGAGCGCCGCCCCGGCCGATCGCCAAGGGCGCCTCCGGTGGTGAGCTGTCGCGCGTGATGCTGGCCGTGGAGGTCGTGTTCGCGGGGACCGATCCCGTGCCGACGTACCTCTTCGACGAGGTCGACGCCGGCGTCGGCGGCAAGGCGGCCGTGGAGATCGGGCGGCGGCTGGCCCGGCTGGCGAAGACCGCGCAGGTCGTCGTGGTGACGCACCTGCCGCAGGTCGCCGCCTTCGCCGACCGGCAGTTGCTCGTCGAGAAGACCAACGACGGGTCGGTCACCCGGTCCGGGGTGAAGGTCCTGGAGGGCGAGGAGCGGATCCGGGAGCTGTCCCGGATGCTCGCCGGCCAGGAGGACTCGGAGACCGCGCGGGCGCACGCGGAGGAGTTGCTGGAGACGGCCCGGGCGGACGGCTAGGGGGTGTTTCGAAAGTCCCGTGCGGTGCCCGCGGTGTCCGGTGCGCGCCGGGGCCGTGGGTGCTGTGCGGGACTTTCGAAACACCCCCTAGAGCCTGGCCGGCGGATCAGGCCGGCTGCAAAGACGGGATCTTGTCAACGCAGATGGGCGTGCCAGGCCCCGCGACGTCGGCATGATCCGCCGGAGAGGCCCTGGCCCGGGCCGCGCGGTGGCGGGCGGTATGTGCCCGTAGGGTGGCCGGATGATCAAGCGAGCCGTCTCCTTCGGCCTCTCCGCCGGCCTCACCCGCGCCGCCTTCGCCGCCCTGCGCGCCAAGGCCCCCGGCGGCCGTGACCGCTGGGAGCGGAAGAACTACGCCGGGCGGACGGTGGAGTTGTACGCCGGGCCCGCCTCCGCCCTGTCGGCAGCCGTCGGGGCCGCAAGGGTCTCGCCCGCGGCTGGTGTCGCCGTGGCCGTCGCGGGGGTCTGCGGGGCCTATGACGACGCCGCCGGGGCCGGTGACCCCCGGCGCGGGTTCCGGGCGCATCTCTCCGCTCTGCGGGACGGTGAAGTCACCAGCGGGGCCGTCAAGTTGTTCGGGATCTCCGCCGCCGGGCTCGTCGCGGGGGCGTTCCTGAAGGAGCGGCCGTCGGACAAGCTGCTCGCCGGGGTCGTGATCGCTGGTGCCGCGCACTTCGTCAATCTCGTGGACGTACGGCCCGGACGCGCCGCCGCCGCGGTGCTCGCGCTCGGTGCGCCGGGGCTGCTGCGCTCCGGGCCCGGTGCCGCTCTGGCCGCCACCGCCATGGGGGCCGCCGCGGCCGTACTGCCCGACGACGTCGGGGAGCGGGCGATGATCGGCGACACCGGGGCGCATGCGCTGGGCGCGGCCCTGGGTGCCGCCGTGGTCGCCGGGAACGGCCGGGCCGGACTGGTCGCTCACGCCGCCGCTGTCGTGGCCGCGGCGGTGTACGGCGACAAGGTGAGCGAGGTGGCGCGAGGCGCCGACCGCGCGGTGAGGTGAGCGATGGCTGGATGCGCCGCGCCGGTGCGGGCCGGTCGCCGCAGCGTGCTCCACGCGCGCATGTTCGGCCACAACCCTCACTCAGGATCACTCGTCCAGGTGACTCCGCCCGCCACGTTGCCCGGCGTCCGCGCCGCCTCCGCCCTTCCGCCGTTCCCGGAACGGCCGTACGTCCTGGCATCCTTGGCGTAAACACGTCGTACGCGTAGGGATCCTCGCGGTGCACCTCGTCCGCCCGATCCTTCTGTACTTTCTTCGTGACCGCCCGACCCGAAGCAGGAGCCCCGGCCACGTGACCCCCGTGAGCAGCCATGCACCGCACGGCCAGTCCTCGCTGCGCACCGTGCAGGTGCTGGGCGGTGGCAACGCGGGCAGTAGCACGCATGTGCGATCGCTGGCCTCGGGACTGGTCGCGCGGGGCGTGCGGGTCACTGTGTGCGCCCCCGTCGAGGCCGATCACCTCTATGACTTCACGGGCGCCGGCGCCGACCATGTGCACGTGCCGCGCAGCAGCGATCCCGCCTCCGTGGCTGCCCTGCGGGCGGCCTGCGCGGACGCGGACCTGGTGCACGCGCACGGACTGCACGCCTCCTTCCGCGCGGTACTCGCGCTGAGCGGACGGCGTACCCCGCTCGTCGTCACCTGGCACGACCGGGCGCATGCCGAGGGTGCCCGCGCCCATCTCGTACGGCTGTTGGAGCGGCGGGTCGTCAAGGCCGCCTCCGTCGTGCTCGGGACCACCTCGGCGCTCGTGGACCGGGCCCGCCGGACCGGTGCCCGGGACGCGCGCCTCGCCGCTGTCGCCATGCCCCCGCCCGGCCGCACCGTCGAGCACGACGACCCCGACCGGCTGCGGCCCAAGGTCCGGGCCGAACTCGGGGCCACCGGACGGCCGTTGCTGATCGCCGTTGGCTCGCTGGAGCGGCATCGCGGGTACGACGTGCTGCTGGACGCCTCGCGCGCGTGGCTGCGGCTCGACCCCGTGCCGTTGGTCGTGATCGCGGGGGAGGGGGCGCTGCGGGCCGAGCTGCAGCGGCGTATCGAGGACGAGGAGCTGCCCGTGCGGCTCATCGGGCGGCGCGACGACGTCTCCGAGCTGCTCGCCGCCGCCGATGTGGCGCTGCTGCCCAGCAGTTGGGAGTCACGGTCCGTCCTCGCCCAGGAGGCCCTGCACGCGCGCGTGCCGCTCGTCGCCACCGAGGTGGGCGGCGTGCCGGAACTCGTCGGCGACGCGGCCGAACTCGTCCCCTACGGCGATGCGAAGGCCCTCGCCGACGCCGTCGTAAGGCTGCTGGGCGATCCCGAGCGGCGGGAACTCCTCAGGGAGCGGGGCGTGCGGCAGACGGCCACCTGGCCGACCGAGGACGAGACGGTGGCACAAGTCCTCAGCGTGTACGACGAGTTGACGCAGCCCCGGTTCGTGATCTAGACGCCTCGGCCCCGGCACGCGCGTCTGCCCCCAGCCGCCTCCGGCTATCCCGCATGCCTTCGCGCCCGCAGCGCCAGGCTCAACGCCAGCACCGTCTGCGGGTCGTCGAGGTCGGTGCCGAGCAACTCGCCGATGCGGGCGAGGCGGTTGTAGAGGGTCTGCCGGTTGAGGTGCAGCTCGCGGGCGGTCTCCGCCTTGCGGCCCGCGTGGGCCAAGTACGTCTCCAAAGTGGGCAGCAGGGGCGGTTTCGAACGGTTGTCGTGCTTGCGGAGCGGGCCGATCGCGCGGTCCACGAAGGCCGCGAGGTCCGGGTGGTCGCGCAGCCGCCACAGCAACAGGTCGATGTCCAGGCGCCGGGCGTCGTACCAGGGGCGGTCGGACAGGCCCTGTGCCGCCGTCGCCGTCTCCGCCGCGTGCCGCAGGCCCGCCGAGGCCCCCGCCCAGCCGCCCGCCATGCCGACGACCACGACCGGCGGCGGCGCCCCGGGCCGCTGGACCCCGGCCCGCTCCACGCCCGCCCGCAGCGCCACCGCGACCCGGTCCGCGACCGCCGACCGCTCCGACTCCGCACGCAGGCCCAGCAGCAGCGGCACCCGGCCCTCCACCGGCCGTACGCCCAACAGCACCGGCACCCCCACCGAGGCCAGCTCCTCGCCGACCGCGCGCGCCAGCACCGCCCAGCCGCCGCCCGGCGACAGCGCGTCCCCCAGCCGCATCACGACCGGCAGCAGCGGGCTGTCACCCGGCTTGAAGCCCAGCACGCGCGCCTGTGCCGGGGCGTCCTCGGCGGCGACACGGCCCTCCGCGAGGTCGGTCAGGAAGTCACCGCGCCCGCGCGCCGCCAGCTCCTCCTCCTGCCGTGCCTGCATCAGCACCACGGCCAGGATGCCCGCGGCCCGCTCGGCGGCGATCCGGTGCACGGGCGCGAGAGGGTTCCGTACGGGGAGCAGAACCAGACGCGCCCGGACCGAAACCGTTCCCGGGCCGCCCCCCGGGACATCCACCAGCACCGACCCGGCGGGCGGCCCGTCCTTGTGCTGCCCCCGCAGCCCCTCCCACACCTGCAGCGGATCCGCGCCCTGCGGGCCGGCCCCGGCGGCGTAGAGCAGCTGCCCGTCCGTCGTCTCCAGGAAGACCGGGTTGCCGCTGAAGTCGGCCAGGATGCCGAGCACTTGGGGCACTCCACCGCCGCCGAGCAGCGCTTCGGTGCACCGGCGGTGCACCTCCTCCGCCCGTTGCAGCAGCGCGTAGTGGCCGTTGACGATCTCGGTGTGGATCTCCTCGGTGACCGTCACGAACGCCACCTCGCGGTGCAGCTGGACGAGCGGCAGGCCGGCCGCCCGGGCCGTGTCGACCAGGGTGGCGGGCAGCCGGGTGAAGCGGGTGCCCAGCTCGATGACGAGGGCCGCGATGCCGCGCTCGGCCAGGGTGCGCACGAACGCCCGCTGGTCGGCGGGGCGGGTACCGATGCCGTAGCCCGTGGTCAGCAGCAGTTCCCCGCCCTTCAGCAGCGAGGCGATGTTGGGTACCTCGCCCGCGTGCACCCAGCGCACGGTCCGCCCGAGCCGTTCGGCGCCCGCGAGGACCTCGGGGAGCCCGCTGCGCAGGCCGGGCAGCTCCAGCGCCCGTCGCACGGTGATCCCGGCGCTGTGGGTGTCGAATCCGCTGCTCATACCGCCCGTACCGCTGTCCATGAGGCGGACGCTACCCGTGGGCATGGCTCCGCGACATATCCGGACGGCTGCGCGCCCCGGTGACGGGCGATCACCGCTCCGGATTGGGGTGCGCGCGGCGGGGTAGCGGCGTCGGCATGGACTTCAGCGTGGTTGCCGTGGCACGGGAGGACGACAGTCCGGTCGAGGAGCCGCTGCGGGTGGCGGTGGCCGCCGACCGGCTCGGGTACCGCGAGGTGTGGGCGGGGGAGGGGCCGACGTGGGACTCCTTCGTCCTCGCCGCGGCCATCGGGCGGGCCACCGAGCGCATCGCGCTGACGGCGGGTCCCGTGGCGGTGTCGGTGCGCGAGCCGTTCGGCATCGCGCGGGGCGCCGCCTCGGTCGCCGCCGTCACCGGGCGGCCCGTCGGGGTGGCGCTGGGGACGTCCAGCAAGCGGGTCGTCGAGGGCGTGCACGGGGTGCCCCGGGTGCGGCCCGCGGCGGCGATGGAGGCCTCAGCGGCGGCCCTGCGCGTCTTCCTGCACGGCAAGCCCGGTGAGCCGATCGTCCCCGGCAGCGCCTTCCCGCGCCGCCTCCAGCCGCCCGGCGGGCCGCTCACCGTGGCGGCGTTCGGCGACCGCGCGATCGTCACGGCGGCGGCGCACGCCGACCGGATGCTGCTCGACCTCGTCTCTCCGGAACAGGTACGGACGCTGCGGGCCAAGCTGACGGCGGCCGCCGAGCGCGTCGGCCATACGCCCCCGACGCTGGCCTCCTGGCTACCGGCCGCCGTCGATCCGGACCCCGAGTCCCTCGCCCAGGTGCTGCGGAGCATCGCCGGGTATCTCCCGGTGCCCGGCTACAGCGACATGTTCGAGGCTGCCGGTTTCGGGGAGGCGGTCGAGCTGGCCCGTACCGGTGCCGACCCGGGCACGCTGGTCCGTGCGCTGCCCGCTGCGGCGGCCGGCATGGTCGGCCTGGTGGGCGACTTGGACGCCGTACGCGCGCGGGTCGAGGAGTACGCCGAGGCAGGCCTCGACGAGATCGCCCTCGTCCCGGCGACCGCGGGTGATCCGGGTGGGGAGCGGACGCTGACGGCGCTCAAACAGGCCTGCTGACGGCGTTCGGGCAGGCCTGGCGACGGCCTTCAAACAAGCCCGGCGACGGCATCCAGCAAGCCCGGCGACGGCGTCAAACAAGCCCGGCGACGGCGTCCAGGCAAGCCCGGTGACGCTGCTCAGCCCGGCCTGATGTTGTGGTTGAACCGGAAGACGTTGTCCGGGTCGTACCGCCGCTTCAGCTCCGCCAGCCGCCGCGTGTTCTCGGCGCCCAGACCGGCCACCACCCGCTCCGCTCCCTCGTCGCCGATGAAGTTCAGATAGACCGCGCCCGTGCTCCACGGCCGCACGTCCGCGCGGACGTCACGGACCCACCGTACGCACCGCTCGTCGTCCGCCGGGTCCTCCCACATGCCGTAGGGATGCACCGCCCAGGGCGCGTCCCGGTACGGCACCGGGAACTCGTGCGGACCGGCCGCGACCGCCCCGCCCTGCGGCAGGAGCGCGTGCTGGGTGCCGGTCGGCACGGGCATGGACCGCCCGGCCGCGCAGTAGACGTCGACGAGGTCGTCCGGCGCGCCCGTCACGTACTCCGCCGACCAGTAGTGCCGCATGCCGGGCGGATCGTCGATCATGCACTGCACGTCGGCGTACGGCATCGCGCCGACGACCTCGGCCTCGTGCGGCAGCGCCAGCAGCGGCTCGGCGTACTTGCGCATGTCCTGCTCGGCACCGGCGTACGTCAGGAGCACACCGCACACCAGAGTGCCGACCAGGGACGGCGGCACGAAGTCCTCGGGCGGGCCGGTGAAGTGGATGGCGCCGCCGCCCACCTCGTCGGGGCCGGACTCGATCACGTCCCGGAAGGTGCGTACGGCGTCCGGCGCGAACTCGGGCCGGTACAGCACCATCGCCATGGCGAAGTCGGGCAGCTCGTGCAGCTTCAGGGTGATCGCGGTGGCGATGCCGTAGTTGCCGCCGCCCCCGTGCAGGGCCCAGAACAGGTCCGGGTTCTCGTCCGCGTTCGCGCGGACCCGGCTGCCGTCGGCGGTGACCAGCTCCACGCCGAGCAGATTGTCCACGGCGAGCCCGCACCAGCGGTCCAGCCAGCCCGTGCCGCCGCCGAGGACGAAGCCGCCGACGCCGGTGGTCGACGCCCGGCCGCCGGTCGTGGCGAGGCCGAACACCTCGGTGGCGCGGTCCAGGTCGCTCATCGTGGCCCCGCCCGCGACCCGTACCGCCTCGGCCGCCGGGTCGACGGTGACGGCGCGCATATGGCGCAGGTCGATCACCAGACCGTTGTCGTTCAGGGCCATGCCCGCGACGCTGTGCCCGCCGCCGCGCACCGCGATGTTCAGGTCCAGCTCGCGGGCGAACCGCACGGCCCGGACGACGTCGTCCTCGTCCACGCACTGGGCGATCACCGCGGGCCGCCGGTCGATCATGGTGTTGAAGACGACCCGGGCGTCGTCGTAACCGAAGTCCGCCGGCGCGAACACGTCACCGGCGAGATCCTCGCGCAGCGCGGCGAGGGCCGCGCCCGCCTTCGACGGGGAGGCCATGAGGCGCCCCCTTCCGTGCAGGGGCTGATGGATCCCAGCGTAGGCAGGCTTCGGCCGACGGTCCTGTTCAGCCGCCGTAGGCCCCCGACGCCGTCAGCCGCAGGGCGGTGTCGATCAGCGGAACATGGCTGAAGGCCTGCGGGAAGTTGCCGACCTGGCGCTGCAGACGCGGGTCCCACTCCTCGGCCAGCAGACCGAGGTCGTTGCGCAGCGACAGCAGCTTCTCGAACAGCTTGCGGGCCTCGTCGACGCGGCCGATCATCGCCAGGTCGTCCGCCATCCAGAACGAGCAGGCGAGGAAGGCGCCCTCGTCGCCGGGGAGGCCGTCGACGCCCTCGTCGTCGCCCTGGGTCGGGTAGCGCAGAATGAAGCCGTCCGAGGTGGACAGCTCGCGCTGGATCGCCTCGATGGTGCCGATGACGCGCTTGTCGTCCGGCGGCAGGAAGCCCATCTGCGGGATCAGCAGCAGCGAGGCGTCCAGCTCCTTCGAGCCGTACGACTGCGTGAAGGTGTTGCGCTCCTTGTCGTAACCCTTCTCACACACGTCCCGGTGGATGTCGTCGCGCAGCTCGCGCCACCGCTCCAGCGGGCCGTCGGCGTCGCCGGACTCGATGAGCTTGATCGTGCGGTCGACGGCGACCCAGGCCATGACCTTGGAGTGCACGAAGTGGCGACGCGGGCCGCGCACCTCCCAGATGCCCTCGTCCGGCTCGTCCCAGTGGTCCTCCAGGTAGCGGATGAGCTTGAGCTGGAGCAGCGAGGCGTAGTCGTTGCGGGCCAGGCCCGTCATATGGGCCAGGTGCAGGGCCTCGGTGACCTCGCCGTAGACGTCCAGCTGGAGCTGGTGTGCGGCGCCGTTGCCGACCCGGACCGGGGCGGAGGCCTCGTAGCCGGGCAGCCAGTCCAGCTCGGCCTCGCCCAGCTCACGCTCGCCGGCGATGCCGTACATGATCTGCAGGTTCTCCGGGTCGCCCGCGACCGCCCGCAGCAGCCACTCGCGCCAGGCGCGGGCCTCCTCGCGGTAGCCGGTGCGCAGCAGCGAGGACAGGGTGATGGCCGCGTCGCGCAGCCAGGTGTAGCGGTAGTCCCAGTTGCGGACGCCGCCGATGTCCTCGGGCAGGGAGGTCGTCGGGGCGGCGACGATGCCGCCGGTCGGGGCGTACGTCAGCGCCTTCAGCGTGATCAGCGAGCGGATCACCGCCTCGCGGTAGGGGCCGTGGTACGTGCAGTGCTCGACCCACTCGCGCCAGAACTCCTCCGTCGCCTCCAGCGACTGCTCCGGCTCCGGCAGCGCGGGCGGCTGCTTGTGCGAGGGCTCCCAGGAAATGGTGAACGCGATCCGCTCACCCGGGGCGACCGTGAAGTCCGAGTACGTCGTCAGCGACTTGCCGTAGGTCTCGGTCTCCGCGTCGAACCACACCGAGTCCGGACCGGCGACGGCGACCGTACGGCCCTCGTGCTTGTGCACCCACGGCACGACCCGGCCGTACGAGAAACGCATCCTGAGCGCCGAGCGCATCGGCACCCGGCCCGAGACGCCCTCCACGATCCGGATCAGCTGGGGCGCGCCGTCACGCGGGGGCATGAAGTCGATCACCCGGACCGTGCCGCGCGGCGTGTCCCACTCGGACTCCAGGATCAACGAGTCGCCGCGGTAGGTGCGCCGGGCCGCGGTGGGCGGCGGGGCGTCGGAGGCATGGGCGGGGCCGAGCCGCCAGAAACCGTGCTCCTCGGTGCCCAGCAGCCCGGCGAAGATGGCATGCGAGTCGAAGCGGGGCAGGCACAGCCAGTCCACTGTGCCGTCCCGGCAGACCAGCGCCGCTGTCTGCATGTCTCCGATGAGTGCGTAGTCTTCGATGCGCCCGGCCACGTGCATCTCCAGTCGAACGGCCACGTCACCCCCTTCTGGCAAGGGGGCTCTCGCTTGGTGCGGTCAAGGGGTGGGTTTTGTCATGCGTCGTTGAGCGATGAAGCAAAGCAGTCGTCTTGGCCGTGAGGCAAAACGACAGTCTCTTCTCGACGATCTCTGCTCAACGAACTGACGAGCTCTCGTTGTTCCGGTGGTTACGGGCGAGGGGTGGTGCCGTGTTACCGGCCGGGCCCGGCAGCGAATGTCCGAGCAGGATACGACGCACGTAGATGATCTGCGTGCCGCTCCGGGCAACCCGGGTCGGCCGAACGGGTGAGCAATGGGTGAGCGATGGGTGGGAAACCGGTGGGGCGTGCGGATCCGTGAGGACTCGTGTGCGGAGCGTGGCCGGAAGCCATCGGTCCTACTCGCTGATACCCTGGTAGCCCGTGGACCGGTGGGCGTGAAGACCCCCGAACCGCACTTCAAGATCGCGACCACGGGAGCCCCCTCTTGGCCATGCCAAAATCCACGACGACCAAGCACATCTTCGTCACCGGGGGTGTCGCCTCCTCGCTCGGCAAGGGCCTGACGGCCTCCAGCCTCGGCATGCTGCTCAAGGCGCGGGGCCTGCGCGTCGTCATGCAGAAGCTGGACCCGTACCTCAATGTCGACCCTGGCACGATGAACCCCTTCCAGCACGGCGAGGTGTTCGTCACCAACGACGGCGCCGAGACCGACCTGGACATCGGCCACTACGAGCGTTTCCTCGACCGTGACCTGGACGGCTCGGCGAACGTCACCACCGGCCAGGTGTACAACACCGTGATCGCCAAGGAGCGGCGCGGCGAGTACCTGGGCGACACCGTGCAGGTCATCCCGCACATCACCAACGAGATCAAGCACCGCATCCGCCGCATGGCGACCGACGAGGTCGACGTCGTGATCACGGAGGTCGGCGGCACGGTCGGTGACATCGAGTCGCTGCCGTTCCTGGAGACCGTCCGCCAGGTCCGTCACGAGGTCGGCCGTGACAACGTCTTCGTCGTCCACATCTCGCTCCTGCCGTACATCGGCCCCTCGGGAGAGCTGAAGACGAAGCCGACCCAGCACTCGGTTGCGGCGCTGCGCAACATCGGTATCCAGCCAGATGCGATCGTGC
Source organism: Streptomyces sp. V4I8 (assembly GCF_041261225.1). Lineage (GTDB taxonomy): Bacteria > Actinomycetota > Actinomycetes > Streptomycetales > Streptomycetaceae > Streptomyces. The sequence continues at coordinate 2,488,648 of NZ_JBGCCN010000001.1, read as the reverse complement.
TGCGCTGCGACCGTGAGGTGCCGACCGCGATCAAGCGGAAGATCAGCCTGATGTGCGACGTCGACGAGGCCGCTGTTGTCGCCTGCCCCGACGCCCGCTCGATCTACGACATCCCGAAGACCGTGCACGGCGAGGGCCTGGACGCCTATGTCGTCCGCAAGCTGGACCTTCCGTTCCGCGACGTGGACTGGACGACCTGGGACGACCTGCTCGACCGCGTCCACAACCCCGACCACGAGATCACCCTCGCGCTGGTCGGCAAGTACATCGACCTGCCCGACGCCTACCTCTCGGTCACCGAGGCGCTGCGCGCGGGCGGCTTCGCCAACAAGGCCCGCGTGAAGATCAAGTGGGTCACCTCCGACGACTGCAAGACCCCGGCCGGCGCCAAGCAGCAGCTCGCCGACGTCGACGGCATCTGCATCCCGGGCGGCTTCGGCGACCGCGGTGTCCTCGGCAAGGTCGGCGCGATCAAGTACGCCCGCGAGAACCGGATCCCGCTGCTCGGCCTGTGCCTGGGCCTGCAGTGCATCGTGATCGAGGCGGCCCGCAACCTCGCCGACATCGGCGACGCCAACTCCACCGAGTTCGACCCGGCCACCGGTCACCCGGTGATCTCCACCATGGCCGAGCAGCTCGACATCGTCGCCGGTGAGGGTGACATGGGCGGCACGATGCGCCTCGGCATGTACCCGGCCAAGCTGGCCGAGGGCTCGATCGTGCGCGAGGTGTACGACGGCAAGGAGTACGTCGAGGAGCGGCACCGCCACCGCTACGAGGTGAACAACGCCTACCGCGCGGAGCTGGAGAAGAAGGCGGGCATCCTGTTCTCCGGCACCTCGCCGGACGGCAAGCTCGTCGAGTACGTGGAGTACCCGCGCGACGTCCACCCCTACCTGGTGGCCACGCAGGCCCACCCCGAGCTGCGCTCGCGCCCGACCCGCCCGCACCCGCTCTTCGCCGGGCTGGTGAAGGCAGCCGTCGAGCGCCAGCTGGCCGGGGGCGTCGGCAAGAATTCGAAGTAGCACGACAGTTGTACGGTGGCCGGGGTGCAAACCTTCAAAGGTGGGCACCCCGGTTTTCCTTTGCGTATGTGGAAGGGCAGGGCATGACGATCAAGGACACCCCCGAGGAGTGGGAGATCCGGGCGACGGACACCCCCTTCGTGGGCAACAAGACCTCCGTCCGCACGGACGACGTGGTCATGCCCGACGGCTCGGTGGTGCGACGCGACTACCAGGTCCACCCGGGCTCCGTGGCCGTCCTCGCCCTCGACGCCGAGGACCGGGTCCTGCTCATCAAGCAGTACCGCCACCCGGTGCGCGAGAAGCTGTGGGAGATCCCGGCCGGGCTGCTCGACATCCCGGGCGAGAACCCGCTGCACGCCGCGCAGCGCGAGCTGTACGAGGAGGCCCACGTCAAGGCCGAGGACTGGCGGGTGCTGACGGACGTCTACACCACCCCCGGCGGCTGCGACGAGGCCGTGCGGATCTTCCTCGCCCGTGGCCTGTCCGAGGCGGACGGCGACCGCTTCGCGGTGGAGGACGAGGAGGCAGACATGGAGCACGCGCGCGTGCCGGTCGACGAACTGGTCCGGGGCGTCCTCGCGGGCGAGCTGCACAACAACTGCCTCGTCGTGGGCGTCCTGTCGCTGGTCGCCGCACGGGGCGGCGACGGGCTCGACGCGCTGCGCCCGGCGGAGGCGCCCTGGCCGGCGCGGCCCTTCGAGTCCTGAGCGAGCACGGGCTCCGCTTCCCGTGCCGCCCTCGGCCGGCCGTCGGTGTGAAGATCGGCTGATCCGATCGGGGGACGTCCCCGCCGTGCCCGCCACGCTCCGCCCGGAACGTAGCAGAGCGTGAACTAGGCTCTGAATACGCCCGAACCGGAGTCCCGGCGGGCTTGCGCGCGTGGTGGGACGGGAGTGTGGCCCCGTGACGGATCAGGTCGTGGACACAGGCGGCGTGCAGGTGTTCGCCCGGTCTTCCGCCGGGAACCAATTCCTGGGCCGTACACGCGAATTGAAGGAGCTCCGCGCCGACATCGAGCGCGCGGGCCTGGACACCCTCTCCGGCCGCAAGGCGCCACGCGCGCGCGTGCTGCTCATCGCGGGCCGCCCCGGCTCGGGCCGCACGGCACTCGCCGAGGAGCTCGTAGGGCAGGTGGCGGACCGTTACGCGGACGGTGTGCTGCGCGCCCGCCTGAGCGAGCCCGACGGCACCCCCGTCCCCGTCGGGCGCACCGCCCGCGAACTGCTGACCGCCCTGGACCGGCCGACTCCGGCCGGCGCCGCCGACGACGACCTGACGGCGGCGCTCCGCGAGGCCCTGGCCGACCGCCGGGTCCTGCTCCTGCTCGACGACGCGGCCGAGGCCGAGCAGGTCGACGCCCTGCTGCCGGACACCCCGGAGTGCCTGGCCGTCGCCGTCTCCCACGGCCCCCTGACCGGGATCTCGGACGTGCGGCCCTGCACGCTCGGCGGCCTCGACACCAAGTCGGCGGTGGAACTGCTGTCCCGGCACGCCGGGTCGGTCCGCATCACGGTCGATCCGCGGGCCGCCGAGACCCTCGTCGAGGAGTGCCAGGGCCATCCGGCCGCGCTGACGCTGGCCGGGGGCTGGCTCGCCGCCCGCCCCAAGGTGGCCGTCTCCGACCTCGCCAAGCAGCTGCGTGCCGAGGGCGAGGAGGGCACCCCGCTCGGCCGGGTCTTCCGCCTCGTCTACGGTGCCCTGCCTACGCCCGCCGCCCGGATACTGAGGTTGCTCACGCTCGCCCCGGGCGGTCTCGTAGACCCGCACACGGCCTCCGCGCTCGCCGGCTGCTCGGTGGACGGGGCCCGCGCCACCCTGGACGACATCGTCGCCATCGGTCTGCTGCGCCCGCTGGACTCACCGCTGCCGCAGTACGAGGTCCCGGCGTGTCTGCACCGGTTCCTGAAGGCCCTCACCGAGACCCAGGACCGCGCCGCCGAACTGCAGCTCGCCCGCGCCCGGGTGCTGGAGCGGACCGTACGGCTGCTGCAGTCCTGCCGGGCGATCACCGAGACCGACAGCCCCGAGATCCGGCAGAAGCTCCTCGGCATGCCCCAGGCCCTGCGCTTCCCCAACCCGCGGGCGGCCGCCGACTGGCTGAGCATCCGCAGGCCCGCCCTGCTGGCCTCGGCCCGTGCCGCGGTCGCCGACGGGGAGCTGGACACCCTCGCGCGGCGCCTGATGTCCCAGCTGGTCAGGGCCATGGTCGCGCACCTCGGCACCCAGGCGGCCGCCGGTGACCTGTACGACATCCACGGCCTGGTCCTCGATGTGGCCGAGCGCCGGAACCTGCCCCGCGAGAAGGCCGCCGCCCTGCTGAACCTCGGCGACCTCGACGCCCGGACGGGCCGTACCCGGGAGGCGCTGGGGCGTTTTCGGGCCGCGCTGGACGCCGGACGGGAGGCGAACGACCCGTATGCGACGGGTCGCGCGATGGAATCCGTAGGCGGTGCCCACCTGGAGCTCGGGGACTACGACCGGGCCGCCGACTGGTTCGGCCGTGCCCTCGCCCAGCGGCTGGCCCGGGACGAGCGCCCCGACGCCGCCCGGCTGTACGGCCGCATCGGCGAGGCGCACACCTATGCGGGCCGGTACGGCGAAGCGCTGCGCAGCTGGCGGGCCGCCATCGCCGGGCACCGCAAGAACGGCGATGTGGCGGGTCATGCCCGGGCGCTGAGCGAGCTGGCGCGGGTCCAGGAGTACGCCGGCCGGCCCGAGGAGTCGCTGCGCACCTGCCAGGAGGCGGTGGAGTGCGCGCGGCGGGCCGAGGACGTACGTCTGCAGGGGGCCCTGCATCTGCGGCTCGCCGACACCCTGGACCACCTCGGCGATTCATCGGCCGCGCAGCTGCACCGGAGCGCGGCCAAGCGGATGCTGGGGGAGGAGCCTCAGGAGTCCGATGCGGAGCCCGATGCGGCCGAGTCTGGGCCCGAGCAAGAGGCTTTCGAGCCGGAACATGACGCTAACGCCTGCGAAATCCGTAGTACATCCGCCGAAGATTGATGCAATGAAAGGCTAGACAGAGAGAACGCCTTCATTAGACTGGCTCTGCCGCACCTTCTCCTGCGGTGTCTCCCGGTGTGCCCTGCATGCCTGGGTATGTCATGTAATGCCCCCACACCCTCTGAGCCAAGGACCGTGATCGACGTGAAGGTCGGCATCCCCCGCGAGGTCAAGAACAACGAGTTCCGGGTGGCCATCACCCCCGCCGGCGTGCTGGAGCTGGTGCGCCACGGCCACCAGGTCGTCATCGAGCAGGGCGCCGGTGTCGGCTCGTCGATCCCGGACAGCGAGTACGTCGCCGCCGGCGCGCAGATCCTGCCGACCGCCGACGAGGTCTGGGCCACGGCCGACCTGCTGCTGAAGGTCAAGGAGCCCATCGCCGAGGAGTACCACCGCCTCCGCAAGGACCAGACGCTCTTCACCTACCTGCACCTGGCCGCCTCCAAGGAGTGCACGGACGCCCTCGTCGAGTCCGGCACCACGGCGATCGCCTACGAGACGGTCGAGCTGCCCTCCCGCGCCCTGCCCCTGCTCGCCCCGATGTCCGAGGTGGCCGGCCGCCTCGCCCCGCAGGTCGGCGCCTACCACCTGATGCGCGCCAACGGCGGCCGCGGTGTGCTGCCGGGCGGTGTCCCGGGCGTGCTGGCCGGCCGGGCCGTCGTCATCGGCGGCGGCGTCTCCGGCTGGAACGCCGCGCAGATCGCCATCGGCATGGGCTTCCACGTGACCCTGCTCGACAAGGACATCAACAAGCTCAAGGAGGCGGACAAGATCTTCGGCACGAAGATCCAGACCGTCGTCTCCAACGCCCTGGAGCTGGAGAAGGCCTGCCTCGAGGCCGACCTCGTCATCGGCGCCGTGCTCATCCCGGGCGCCAAGGCCCCGAAGCTGGTCACCAACGAGCTGGTCTCCCGGATGAAGCCGGGAAGTGTCCTTGTCGACATCGCGATCGACCAGGGCGGCTGCTTCGAGGACTCGCGTCCCACGACGCACGCCGAGCCGACCTTCCCGGTCCACAACTCGGTCTTCTACTGCGTGGCCAACATGCCCGGCGCGGTGCCCAACACCTCCACCTACGCGCTGACCAACGCCACGCTGCCGTACATCCTCGAACTCGCCAACAAGGGCTGGGTGGAGGCCCTGCGCCGCGACGCCGCGCTGGCCAAGGGCCTCAACACGCATGACGGCAAGGTCGTTTACCGGGAGGTCGCGGAGGCGCACGGACTGGAGCACGTGGAGCTCGAAACGCTGCTCGGCTGAGCCGATCGGCTAAGTCACTTTCTGGTAAAGGCGATACGTCAACACGAGTCGTCAACCGCACGCATCCGGCCGGACCTTGCCCGAAAAGGTCCGGCCGGATGTGTGTATGGTCACTTTGCGACTCTCGGTCAACTCGCCTCGAACGCAACCCTTCGCCCGATTCGCACACCCGTGAAACCTGCTGTGCGACGGCCGTACGCCCTTGACAGCGGGATGTTTCATTGTCGACACATCTGCCCGGTCCGGCGGATTGTGTTGCTGCGGACCGCCCGACACGCCATAGAGTCGCCGACTGTCGGCATGGTGCCACGCTGACCTGTCTAGAAGTTTCCTGGTCACCAAGGAGGTAAGACGACTTGTGAATGAGTCGACATTTTCTCCCGGGGGTGGTCAACCAGGAATGCCGGTACGGGGCCAGGGTCCCGCGGGATTCGAGGCTGTCGGCTCCGTTGCGGTGCGCACCTTCGCAGCCCACCAGAGTCACCAGATCTCAGGGTTGACTCAGACAGCACACCAGAGCATGGATGGCCATCACGTGAACGCCATGGCCGGCGACGGAAGTGGCGCGCCCCACAACCAATTCGCCGACTACGACGAACTGCCCGACGGGCACTTCTACGACCCCGACGCGGAGTACGAGCCCGACCCCGAGTACGCGGCCACCCTCGCGCCCGACGCTGCCCGCCAGCGCCGCGAGCGCATCGGCCCGACCGGGCGTCCGCTGCCGTACTTCCCGATCCCGGGTCCGCTGACCGACCACGGCCCCGCGAAGATCATCGCGATGTGCAACCAGAAGGGCGGCGTCGGCAAGACGACGTCGACCATCAACCTGGGTGCGGCACTCGCGGAATACGGACGCCGGGTCCTGCTCGTCGACTTCGACCCCCAGGGCGCGCTCTCGGTCGGACTCGGCGTCAATCCGATGGAGCTCGACCTCACCGTCTACAACCTGCTCATGGAGCGGGGCATGTCGGCCGACGAGGTGCTCCTGAAGACGGCGGTCCCCAACATGGACCTGCTCCCGAGCAACATCGACCTGTCCGCCGCCGAGGTCCAGCTGGTGAGCGAGGTCGCGCGCGAGTCGACGCTCCAGCGCGCCCTGAAGCCGCTGCTGCCCGACTACGACTTCATCGTGATCGACTGTCAGCCCTCGCTGGGTCTGCTCACGGTCAACGCGCTGACGGCCGCCCACAAGGTGATCGTGCCCCTGGAGTGCGAGTTCTTCGCCCTCCGAGGCGTGGCGCTGCTGACCGAGACCATCGAGAAGGTCCAGGAACGGCTCAACCCGGAGCTGGAGCTCGACGGGATCCTCGCCACGATGTACGACTCGCGCACCGTGCACAGCCGTGAGGTGCTCGCGCGTGTCGTCGAGGCCTTCGACGACCACGTCTACCACACGGTCATCGGGCGCACGGTCCGCTTCCCGGAGACCACGGTCGCCGGTGAGCCGATCACCACGTACGCCTCCAACTCCGTCGGTGCCGCCGCCTATCGCCAGCTCGCCAGGGAGGTGCTCGCCCGGTGTCACGCCGAGTGAGTCTGCCGGGGGCCGACGAACTGTTCCGTACGACAGGGGGTATGGCGCTCCAGCCGTCCGCTCCCCGGCGCCCGGCCAACGGCGAGGCCCGGGTGCCGGCTCCCGCGGGGGAGAGCGATCCCGCCGCCGTGGAGGACGCGCCGCAGTCGGTGCCCGTGCAGGGCGGTGACGGTGACGGCGCGGAGCACGTGGCGGCCGACGCGGAGTCGGTCGACGCGGGTGAGTCGCGCAGCCGTGCCGCGACCGCGGAGCGCTCCGGGCGGCGTCAGGGGGCGCAGGAAGGTTCTGCCGCGGGTGCCTCCGGCGGTTCTGCCGGTGCCGGTGCTGGTGCCGCAAGTGCCTCTGCCTCTGCCGGTGCGTCGCGCAAGCGGGGGCGGGGTGCCTCGCGTCGGCCCAGTGGGCGCGAACGGCACGACGAGAAGATCACCGTGTACGTCTCCGCCGAGGAGCTCATGGATCTGGAGCACGCGCGTCTGGTGCTCCGGGGTGAGCACGGGCTGGCCGTCGACCGCGGGCGGATCGTCCGGGAGGCGGTGGCCGTGGTGCTGGCCGATCTGGAGTCCCGCGGGGACGCGAGCATCCTCGTACGACGGCTGCGCGGGCGGTAGCGGTAGCCTGCGGGGGCCATGACCTCGAACGACGTTCCCGCCTCGGCCTCCGGCGCATCAGCCGGTCGTCGGCGTGTGCTGGGGCGGGGGCCGGGGGCGGCGCCCGTGGCTCCGCCGGGCGAGCCGGTTCCGGTGGCGGTTCCGGAGCCTGTGGAGCCGGAGCCCCGGATTGCCGTTCCCGAGCCGGAAGCGGTCGTCCCGGAGCCGGAGCCCGAGGCCCTCGTACCGGAACCCGAAGTCGTTGAGCCGGAACCGGAACCTCAGGCCGGCGAGCCTGATCCGGCGCCCGCGGCTTCAGCTGCCGAGCCCCAGCCCGCCCCGTCCGAGGAATCCGACGACGGTGTCTTCAAGGTCCGCCTCTCCAACTTCGAAGGCCCCTTCGACCTCCTCCTCCAGCTGATCTCCAAGCACAAGCTCGATGTCACCGAAGTCGCGCTGTCCAAGGTGACCGACGAGTTCATGGCGCACATCCGGGCGATGGGGTCGGACTGGGATCTCGACGAGACGACCGAGTTCCTCGTGGTCGCGGCCACCCTGCTCGATCTGAAGGCGGCCCGGCTGCTGCCCGCCGCCGAGGTGGAGGACGAGGCCGACCTCGCGTTGCTGGAGGCGAGGGACCTGCTGTTCGCGCGGCTGCTGCAGTACCGGGCGTACAAGCAGATCGCCGACATCTTCAGCCGGCGGCTCGACGACGAGGCCCGGCGTTATCCGCGGACCGTCGGCCTCGAACCGCACCATGCCGAGCTGTTGCCCGAGGTCGTCATCAGCATCGGGGCGGAAGGATTCGCCAGGCTCGCGGTCAAGGCGATGCAGCCCAAGCCCAAGCCGCAGGTCTACGTCGATCACATTCACGCCCCGCTCGTGAGCGTGCAGGAGCAGGCCGGGATCGTCGTCGCGCGGCTCAAGGAACTCGGCGAGGCCAGCTTCCGGGCGCTGATCGAGGACACCGACGACACCCTCACCGTCGTAGCGCGGTTCCTGGCTCTGCTGGAGCTGTACCGGGAGAAGGCCGTGGCCCTCGACCAGGAGACCGCGCTGGGGGAGCTCGTCGTGCGCTGGACCGGCGGCGACGGGGACGAGGCGCCCACCGTGACCGACGAGTTCGACCGGCCGCCCGAGCCGCCCAAGGAGGAGAAGAAGCCGTGAGTGAGGAGACCACCGAGCTTCCGGTCGGGCTGCGTGGCGTCGCCGACCTCGACCTCAAGCCCGCCCTGGAGGCGATGCTCATGGTCGTGGACGAGCCCGCGACCGAGGAGCGCCTCGCGAAGCTCCTGGAGCGGCCGCGGCGGCAGATCGCGGACGCCCTGCGGGAGCTGGCCGACGACTATGTGAGGCAGGGGCGCGGCTTCGAGCTGCGGTTCGTCGCGGGCGGCTGGCGTTTCTACACCCGCCCCGAGTACGCCGCCGCCGTCGAGCGGCTGGTGCTGGACGGGCAGACCGCCCGGCTCACCCAGGCCGCACTGGAGACGCTCGCGGTCGTCGCGTACCGCCAGCCCGTCAGCCGCAGCCGGGTCTCGGCCGTGCGCGGAGTGAACTGCGACGGGGTCATGCGCACCCTCCTGCAGCGCGGGCTGGTCGAGGAGGCGGGCACGGAACCCGAAACAGGTGCGATCCTGTACAGGACGACGAACTACTTCCTGGAGCGAATGGGCCTGCGCGGCCTGGACGAGCTCCCGGAGCTCGCGCCCTTCCTCCCGGAGGCGGAGGCGATCGAGGCCGAGACGCTGGAAGGAGTCCCGTCGTTCGATCCGGACGCTCCGGATTCCGAGGACGCAGACGACAAGACGGAACTTTGATGCGAAGCAGCAGCGGCAGGAACAGCAGCGGAAACAACGGCGGGAGCCGTGGTGGCAACAGCGGCGGCCGCGGCGGGAGCAGCGGTGGCCGCGGTAACCACCGTGGCGCCGGCAACAACCGCGACGACAAGCAGGGCGGCCGGCCGAAGAAGCCGCGCCCGGAGGAGCGGCGCTACGACGTAGGCCCCGGCGCCACCCAGGACGGCCCGAAGTCGGGGCGGGGCGCTTCCGCGCGCGGCGGCGCCAAGGGCGGGCCCAAGCAGGGCCAGCAGCGCGGGACCGGCCGGGGCCGTTCGGCTCCGGCGACCTCCCGCGAGTACGACGCGCGCGCCGAGGAGCGCAACCGCGAGCGCTACGCGGGCAAGAAGGACGTCAAGCTGCCCAAGACCTTCCCCGGCGCCGAGCAGGAGGGCGAGCGCCTCCAGAAGGTGCTCGCGCGGGCCGGTTACGGCTCCCGGCGTGCCTGTGAGGAGCTCATCGAGCAGGCGCGGGTCGAGGTCAACGGCGAGATCGTGCTGGAGCAGGGCAAGCGGGTCGACCCGGAGAAGGACGAGGTCAAGGTCGACGGCCTGACCGTGGCGACGCAGTCGTACCAGTTCTTCTCGCTCAACAAGCCCGCCGGTGTCGTCTCCACGATGGAGGACCCCGAGGGCCGCCAGTGCCTCGGCGACTACGTCACCAACCGCGAGACCCGCCTCTTCCACGTCGGCCGGCTCGACACGGAGACCGAGGGCGTCATCCTGCTCACCAACCACGGCGAGCTGGCCCACCGTCTGACCCACCCCAAGTACGGCGTCAAGAAGACCTACCTCGCGGCCATCGTCGGCCCGATCCCGCGCGACCTGGGCAAGAAGCTCAAGGACGGCATCCAGCTGGAGGACGGCTACGCGCGCGCGGACCACTTCCGGGTCGTCGAGCAGACCGGCAAGAACTACCTGGTCGAGGTCACCCTGCACGAGGGCCGCAAGCACATCGTGCGCCGCATGCTGGCGGAGGCGGGCTTCCCCGTCGAGAAGCTGGTGCGCACCTCCTTCGGGCCGATCACCCTCGGCGACCAGAAGTCGGGCTGGCTGCGGCGGCTGTCGAACACCGAGGTCGGCATGCTGATGCAGGAAGTCGATCTGTAGTCCCGTCCCGTACGCGTGCGTGCAGGCCGGTTCCGGGTGCCGTCCCGGGACCGGCCGATGTGTTTTCGCCCCTGCGCCGGTCTGTATCCGTGACGGAGGGAGCGGCCATGAGGACGACCACGGCGGATCGCGAGGAGCGCGGGCGACCGAAGACCCGGGAGGCGTCCCGTACGGCGCCTGAGGGGCCGCTGAGGGCCTTGTGGGGCCTGTCATGAACTCCGGCGAGCTGCTGGAGCGTTCGCTCGCCTACGCGCTCGGCGGCGTCGCCGGTGTGGAGGCCGGGAGTCTGCGGCGCGGGACGCCGTGCGGGGAGTGGGATCTGGGGGAGCTGCTCGGGCACCTCGACGACTCGCTGGACGCCTTGTACGAGGGTTTGACCGGCGGCCGCATCGGGCTGTTCCCGCGTGCCGACCGCGTCTGCGGCTTCCGTACGCGCGCGTGCGCCGTGCTCGGCGCCTGGGCCGCCGGGCCCGCCGGGGACCGCGTCCTGGTCGGTGAGCGGCCGCTGGACGTGCGGGTGATGGGAGCCGTGGGCGCCGTCGAGATCGCCGTGCACGGGTGGGACGTCGCCCAGGCCTGCGGCCGGCCGAGGCCCATCCCTGGCGCGCTCGCCGCCGAGCTGCTGAACGTCGCCCGCTGTGTGGTCGCGGAGGAGGACCGGGGGGTGCGGTTCGCCGCACCGGTCGCGGTGCCGCCACGCGCGCGTGCCGATGTCCGGCTGCTGGCCTTCCTGGGCCGTCGCGAGTCCTTTGCCTGACCGGGGTTGTGCCGTTACCCCCACCCTCTTTATAGTCGTGATGACTATAAAGGCGGTTGAGGGGGTGGGTGGGTTCTCATGGGCATGGACTACGACAAGTACGCGCACGAACCCTTCGCCGTCACCGCCGACCTCGCGGTCCTCACCCTCCGCGACGGTGTCCTGAACGTCCTGCTCGTCGAACGCGGGCAGGAGCCGTACCAGGGCCACTGGGCGCTGCCCGGCGGTTTCGTGCAGCCCGACGAGTCGGCGGAGACGGCGGCCCGGCGTGAACTCGCCGAGGAGACCGGCCTGTCGGACGTCTCGGGGCTGCACCTGGAGCAGCTGCGGACCTACAGCGAGCCCGACCGTGACCCCCGGATGCGGGTCGTGACGGTAGCCTTCACCGCGCTGCTGCCCCACCCGCCCGAACCGCACGGCGGCAGCGACGCGGCACAGGCGCGCTGGGTGCCGTACGACACGGCGGGACCCCTCGCCTTCGACCACGACCGCATCCTGGCCGACGCTCATGACCGCGTCGGCGCAAAGCTCGAGTACACCGGTCTCGCCACCGCCTTCTGTCCGCCCGAGTTCACGCTCGGCGAGCTGCAACAGGTCTACGAGACGGTGTGGGGCACCTCCCTCGACCGGCCCAACTTCCGCCGCAAGGTCCTCGCCACGCCGGGCTTCGTCGAAACCGTACCCGGCGCCGCCCGGCTCACCGGCGGCCGTGGCAAACCGGCCGCGCTGTACCGCGCGGGCACCGCCGCCACGCTCCACCCGCCCCTGCTCCGGCCGACCTCGGAAGGACGCCCCGCATGACCACGACCACCGTCCGCAAGCGCGCCGCCACCGGCTCCCTGCTCGGCCTCGCCCTCGGGGACGCGCTCGGGTACCCGACCGAGTTCAACGACGTCCCGTCGATCCTCGCCGAGTGCGGCCCCTGGGCCGGGATGGAGCTGCCGACCCCGGCCCTCGTCACCGACGACACACAGATGACGCTCGCCTTGGGGAAGGGGCTGCGCACGGCGATGGACCGTGGCGTGCTCGGGCCGAAGCGGCTGGAGCGGCCGGTGCGGGAGGAGTTCGTCGACTGGTACCAGTCACCGGAGAACAACCGGGCGCCGGGCCGGACCTGCCTCGTCGCCTGCGATCTGCTGAAGGACGAGAGCAGGCCGTGGCAGGACGCCAGCCAGATCGGCTCCAAGGGCTGCGGCGCCAACATGCGCGTGGCGCCGATCGGGCTCATCCCCGGTCTCAGCGACGAACAGCGGGCGGGCGCCGCCCAGTTGCAGTCCGCCCTCACCCACGGACATCCGACGGCGCTCGCCGCCTCCGACCTGACCGCGCACGCCGTACGCCTCCTCGCGCAGGGCGCCGAGCCGACCGGACTGGTCGGGCTGCTGCGGTCGTACGCCTTCGAGAACCGCAGCCACTACCACGAGCGCTGGCTCGGCGACCTGTGGACCCGCGGCCAGGACCCGACGCCCGAGCACTTCATCGCGCGCGGCTGGGACGAGTGCCTGGGAGTCCTGGACCGCCTTCAGGAGGCCGTGCGTACCGTCTCACCCGAGACCGACCCGTGCCGGGCGACCGGCGAGGGCTGGATCGCCGAAGAGGCCATGGCCACCGGCCTGTTGTGCTTCCTGTGGTTCGTCGACGAGCCGTTGACGGCCCTGCGCCGGGCCGCCTGCACGTCCGGCGACTCGGACTCGATCGCATGCCTGGCCGGCGCGTTCGCGGGCGCCTACCTGGGCGCCGACGCCTGGCCGACGGAGTGGGCGGACCGGATCGAGTACCGGGGGGACCTGCTGACCCTCGGGGCGCTCTGGGACGCTTGACGGATGATCGACGCCCTGGACATCGACCTCGCGCCCGTCGTCGCCGAGCAGCCCGACCCGGTGCTGTTCGCGACGGTCTCCGGCGCGCATCTGTACGGCTTCCCGTCGCGTGACTCGGACGTGGACCTGCGGGGCGTGCACCTGCTGCCGACCGCCGACCTCGTCGGGCTGCGGGAGCCGGACGAGACGCGGTCGCGGATGTGGGTGCGGGACGGCGTCGAGATGGACCTGGTCACGCACGACCTGCGCAAGTTCGTACGGCTGATGCTGCGCCGCAACGGCTATGTCCTGGAGCAGTTGCTCTCGCCGCTCGTCGTGCACACCACGGACGCCCATCGCGAGCTGGCCGAGCTCGCGCCCGGCGTGCTCACCGGTCATCACGCCCATCACTACCGAGGGTTCGCGAACACTCAGTGGCGGCTGTTCGAGAAGACCGGGGAGCTCAAGCCGCTGCTCTACACCTTCCGGGTCCTGCTCACCGGCGTCCATCTGATGCGCAGCGGTGAGGTGCAGCCGCATCTGCCGACGTTGATCGGGGAGGTCGAGGCCCCCGGCTATCTGCCGGAGCTGATCGCGGCGAAGGCGGAGCAGGAGCACGGGGCCGCCGACGTCGAGCACGCGCGCGTGGCGGCCGACGTGGAGCGGCTGCACACCGTGCTGGACGAGGCGCAGACGGCCTCAGCGCTTCCCGACGCCCCGGCGGTCCACGACGCCCTGCACGCCTTCGTCGTACGGATCCGGCTGGAGCGCTGACGCGCGGCGGACGCGGATCAGGAAGTCCTCGACCCGGGGGCGGTCCGGCTCGGCCGGGAGCGGGCTGCGGTGGGAGGCCTCCTCCGCCTCCCGCGCCAGGCGGCTCATCCGGGACTCCACCTCCGGCCAGGGGACCTCACCGCGCTTGACCTCCAGCAGCGGTGCGCGCTGGTCGCCCACGTCGATCGTCAGGCGGCCGGTGCGGAGCAGGTCGCGGGCGCTCGTCAGGAGGCGCAGCAGGTGCATCGCGTGCTTCCAGCGCGGGGCCCCGTGCGAGCGGACGTCCGCCTCCAGCTTCTTGCGCTGGCCCAGCGCGTAGCGCGTGAACGTCTCCAGGGCCTGGCGGGACAGGAACGCCTCGCGCAGGGCGAGCAGCTCGCGACCCGTGTCGTCGGCGTACTCCACGAGCGGGGAGTGCAGGCACTCCAGGATGTTCGGGTTGGCGCGCAGGGCCAGCTCGCAGAAGCGTTCCAGCTCCCAGCTGAACTGCTCCTCCCGCGGGCCGTCGACATGCGTGGGCGGCTTGTCGAAGCGCCAGAAGAGGGGCGTGGGAGCGAGGAACACGCCCCGGCGGTCGGTGTCGCTGCCGTCCGTCGCCAGACCGAAGGCGCGCGAGCCCATGACACAGGCGTAGATCGTGTGGTCGCGGACCAGGGTCTCGGGGTGCATGCCCGGAGCGTACGCGGCGGATCACGCCAGGCGGATCGTATTTCCGTCCACGACGATCTGCTTCTCGGGCAGCGGCCTGGTCGCCGGTGGGTGGGCCACCGAGCCGTCCGTGATGTTGAACTTGCTGCCGTGGCAGGGGCAGTTGATCGTGCCGTCCGCGACCGTCGCGACCGTGCACTGCTGATGCGTGCAGATGGCGGAGAAGGCCTTGAAGTCGCCCTGCTCCGGCTGGGTCACCACCACCTCGTCGTCCTTGAAGATCGTGCCGCCGCCCACCGGGATCTCCGAGGTGGTGGCCAGCTCCTTGCCTTCCTGGCCGTCCTGGTCGTCCTGGCCGGGGGAGGTGGTCGAGGTCGAGTCGCCGTTGTCGTCGGAACCGCCACAGCCCGCGACGAGCGCGGTCGCGCCTGTCGCGCCCGTCGCGATGAGGATGGTGCGCCGCGTCGGACGGTAGGTCATGTCGTCACTCCGAATGTGCGGAAGAACCAGAGGGCGGATGTGAGCCAGATGATCGTGAGAGCGGTGAGGACCAGCCCGCCGACGATCGGCAGCAGCCAGCCGGGGAGTCGCTCCGAGCGGAGCAAAAGCATCTTTGCACTGAAAGCACCGAAGAAGAAGCAACCCAGGACAGAGTGCAAGAAAACGCGCGTTTCATACGTCTGGTAGCCCATGGCGTAGAGGCAGTGCACCGCCACGGGGACGGAGAGCAGGAACGCCACCCGGCCCGACCAGCGGTGCAGTGCGGCCGACCAGGCCGGCCCCGGCAGCCTGCCGTACAGCATCAGCGCGGAGACCAGCTGGACGAGCGCGAAGAAGATCGCCGCCGTCGCCAGCCACGACTTCACCGCCCCTGTGCTGCTGAATCCGGCGAGGTTGAAGGCCGTCCCGGTCGGGTCGTGGACCTTGCCGTAGGCCCCCAGGGCCACCGCGACCGCGACGGCGGCCAGCGCCGGGACCACATAGCGGGCCGCGCCCGGGCGGCGATGGCCGGGCTGCGGGGAGGGGAAGTCCTGGGTGACGGCGTTCGGGTCGACGGTCATGATCGACTCCCGGGAGGAGGGGGATCGAGAAGGTGGATCGAGAAGGCGGACCGAGGAGGCGGACCGAGGAGGCGGACCGAGGAGGCGGACCGAGGAGGGGATCCAGTAGGGGGATCAGGGGACGACCGGGCGGGCCGTGATTCGCTGTCCGTCGACCGTCACCGCGCCGGTCTCCGGGGCGATCCGGGGGGCGCGCGAGGGTTCGCCGTCGCGGGTGAGGACGCCGACCTGGCGGCCGTCCGGCAGCACGATCCAGCCGCCGTCGACCTCGGCGCCGCGCACGGTCGCGGTGGCCCGGTAAAGGCCCGACGGCTTCCTCGTCCGATCGGCGGTGAAGGCGTAGTGCCCGCCGTCGATGTCGACCGTGCCGCGGACGCGCCTGCCGTCCTCGAGGGTGCCGTCGAGCACGGAACCGTCCTTGCCGGTGAGCCGCATCGTGCCGTCGTCCTCGACCTGGCCCTTCAGCCACGACTCCTTGGCGCGGCCGTCGCAGAAGTACGCGATCGCCCTGCCGTCGCGCAGGGTGAGGGCGACGGCGGAGGAGTCGTCGTCCGTGCGGCCGGCGTAGCGGGCATCGGGGACGGAGGTCCTGGAGGGTGAGGGTGAGGACGAGGTCGAGGGGGACGGGGATGTCCGCGTCGGTGTGGGTGACGCCGTTGCCGCGGGTGACTGTTTCGGGGTGTCCGCGGACGAGGAGGCCGCACTCTTCGTCCCCGTCGTCGCGTTGAGCGACAGCATGAACACGCCGACCAACAGTCCCGCGAGAAGGGTGAGCAAGGGTCCGGGACGCTTCATGAGGCCTCCCCCGAGGCGAGCTTCCTGCCCATGAGAGCGGAGCCGCGGCGCGGCGTCCAGAGGTGCACGGAGGCGTTCGCGGTCCATTAGCGAAACCGGGACGGACGGGTGACAGTGCCCCAAAGCCGACCATGCGGGGTCCGGCTGTCTCAGCGGGCGGGCGAAATGCGTCCGCCGCACCCGGGCTGACTAGGCTGGACAGTCGTCAGAGCCGATTCCGTACATCAGCAAGGAGCAGCGCCGTGGCGGTACGAGCGGTCCGGGGGGCCGTCCAACTGGAGCGGGACGAATCCGGCCACATGGACGAGCAGGTCGGGGCCCTGCTCACCGCGATCCTGGAGCGGAACGACCTCACCGCGGACGACCTGATCAGCATCTGGTTCACGGCCACGCCCGATCTGCACAGCGACTTCCCGGCGGCCGCCGCCCGCAAGCTCGGCGACGGCTTCGCCGACGTCCCGCTGATCTGCGCCCAGGAACTGGACATCGAGGGCGCCATGCCCCGTGTCGTACGGGTCCTCGCGCACATCGAGTCCGACAGGCCCCGCGCCGACATCGCGCACGTCTACCTCGGCGCCGCGGCCGCCCTGCGCAAGGACATCGCCCAGTGAGAACCGCACTCGTCATCGGCACCGGCCTCATCGGCACGTCCGCCGCCCTGGCGCTGGCCGGGCGGGGGGTCACCGTCCACCTCGCCGACCACGACCCCGAGCAGGCCCGTACGGCGGCCGCGCTCGGCGCCGGCACGGACGAGGCGCCCGCGGGGCCCGTGGACCTCGCGATCATCGCCGCCCCGCCCGCGCACGTGGCCGGGGTGCTCGCCGACGCCATGCGCCGGGGTGTGGCCCGCGGCTACCTCGACGTGGCCAGCGTCAAGGGCGGGCCGCGCCGTGAGCTGGAGGCGCTCGGGCTCGACCTGTCGTCGTACATCGGTACGCATCCCATGTCGGGCCGGGAGAAGTCCGGGCCGCTGGCCGCGACCGGCGACCTCTTCGAGGGCCGTCCCTGGGTGCTGACGCCGACCCATGACACCGACACCGAGGTGCTGAACCTCGCACTGGAGCTGGTCTCGCACTGCCGTGCGGTGCCGGTGGTGATGGATGCCGACGCCCACGACCGTGCGGTCGCGCTCGTGTCCCACATGCCGCATCTGATGTCGAGCATGGTCGCCGCGCGGCTGGAGAACGCCGAGGAGGCGGCCGTACGGCTGTGCGGTCAGGGCATTCGGGATGTGACGCGGATCGCGGCCTCCGATCCCGGCATGTGGATCGACATCCTCTCCGCGAACCCGGGACCGGTCGCCGATCTGCTCACGGATGTCGCCGCCGATCTGGAGGAGGCGGTGCGGGCGCTGCGGGCGTTGCAGTCGTCCGACGAGGACAAGCGGGTGGAGGGTACGGCCGGTATCGAGGGCGTGCTGCGGCGGGGGAACGCGGGGCAGGTGCGGGTCCCCGGCAAGCACGGGGCCGCTCCGCGGGTCTACGAGGTGGTGGCCGTCCTGATCGACGACCAGCCGGGGCAGCTGGCGCGGATCTTCGCGGATGCGGGGCGGGCCGGGGTCAACATCGAGGATGTGCGGATCGAGCATGCGACGGGGCAGCAGGCCGGTCTGG
Source organism: Streptomyces sp. V4I8 (assembly GCF_041261225.1). Taxonomy (GTDB): domain Bacteria; phylum Actinomycetota; class Actinomycetes; order Streptomycetales; family Streptomycetaceae; genus Streptomyces. Next base: position 2,470,842 of record NZ_JBGCCN010000001.1, on the reverse strand, counting down.
TCCAGCTGATGGTGGAGCCGAAGGCGGCGCCGGTGTTGTCGGCGGCGCTGCGGGAGCGGGGCTGGGCGATCCGGCAATAGGGGTCTGTCGCCCCCCGCCGCCCCTACCCGTCCCATCCCTGGGGGCTGTCGCCCCCAGACCCCCGCTTTCGGCCCTGAACGGGCCTCGTCCTCAAACGCCGGACGGGCTGAGAGCGCGCGGCCGGACGAGTGACGCGCACCCAGTAACCTTGTGCGGGGCGCCCTCGCGTCCCCACACTCCCGCCACACCGCATCTGGAAGGTGTCCCCCCGTGGAAAACGGTGCCGCCAAGCCCGTGATTGTCGCCATCGACGGCCCCTCCGGCACGGGCAAGTCGAGCACGTCGAAGGCCGTTGCCGCACAGCTCGGGCTGAGCTACCTGGACACCGGCGCCCAGTACCGGGCGATCACCTGGTGGATGGTGGCCAACGGGATCGACATAGAGGACCCGTCCGCGATCGCCGCCGTGGCCGGCAAGCCCGAGATCGTCTCCGGCACCGACCCGGACAACCCGACGATCACCGTCGACGGCACCGACGTCGCCGGCCCGATCCGCACCCAGGAGGTCACCTCCAAGGTCAGCGCGGTGAGTGCCGTACCGGACGTGCGGGCGCGGATCACCGAGCTGCAGCGCTCCCTGGCCAAGTCCGCGGAGATCGGCATCGTCGTCGAGGGCCGCGACATCGGTACGACCGTGCTGCCCGACGCCGACCTGAAGATCTTCCTCACCGCCTCCCCGGAGGCCCGCGCGGCCCGCCGTAGCGGTGAGCTGAAGGGCGCCGACGTCAACGCGACCCGGGAGGCGCTGATCAAGCGGGACGCCGCCGACTCCAGCCGTAAGACCTCGCCGCTCGCCAAGGCGGACGACGCGGTCGAGGTGGACACCACCGAGCTCACGCTGTCGCAGGTCATCGAGTGCGTCGTCACGCTCGTCGAGGAGAAGCGAGCCGCGAAGTGAACCGTCCGTCCCTGTCTTCGGAGCGGGGCGCCGAGGTCGGCAGGCGCATCGGCGTCGGTCTGATGTACGGGCTGTGGAGGCCGCGCGTGCTCGGCGCCTGGAAGGTGCCCGCGAGCGGTCCGGTGATATTCGCCGTCAACCACTCGCACAACATCGACGGCCCGATGGTCATGGGCGTGGCGCCCCGGCCGACGCACTTCCTGATCAAGAAAGAGGCGTTCATCGGGCCGCTGGATCCGTTCCTGACCGGGATCGGCCAGCTGAAGGTGGACCGCGAGACCACCGACCGTACGGCGATCACGCAGGCCCTCGACGTCCTGTCGGCCGGCGGCGTCCTCGGTATCTTCCCGGAGGGCACCCGGGGCGAGGGCGACTTCGCCTCCCTGCGCGCCGGGCTCGCCTACTTCGCGGTGCGCAGCGGGGCGCCGATCGTCCCGATCGCCGTGCTGGGAAGTTCCGACCGGCCGGGACGGTTGATAAAGGGGCTGCCTCCGCTGCGCAGCCGTATCGACGTCGTCTTCGGCGACCCCTTCGAGGCGGGCGACGGCAGCGGACGGCGTACGCGCAAGGCGCTGGACGAGGCGACCGAGCGCATCCAGAAGCAGCTCACCGCGCACCTGGAAAACGCCAGGCGGCTGACCGGCCGCCGGGCGACACTGAGTAGCTGAGTAGTGGATCAGCCGGGGGACACCCGGTGCTCCACCGATCACCACGATGAACGACGAGGTACGGACTTCATGAACGACCACATCCACTCCGAGGGCTCGCTCGAAGAGCACGACCACGGAGAGCTTGGCGACGCCGAGTACGCGGAGTTCATGGAGCTCGCCGCGGAAGAGGGCTTCGACCTCGAGGACGTCGAGGGGGCGATCGAGGCAGCCGGACATGGGCCGCTTCCCGTCCTCGCCGTCGTCGGGCGGCCGAATGTCGGCAAGTCGACGCTCGTCAACCGCATCATCGGCCGCCGCGAGGCCGTCGTCGAGGACAAGCCCGGCGTCACCCGTGACCGCGTGACCTACGAGGCCGAGTGGGCCGGCCGCCGCTTCAAGGTCGTCGACACCGGCGGCTGGGAGCAGGACGTCCTCGGCATCGACGCCTCCGTGGCCGCGCAGGCCGAGTACGCCATCGAGGCCGCCGACGCCGTGGTGTTCGTCGTCGACGCCAAGGTGGGGGCCACCGACACCGACGAGGCCGTCGTACGACTGCTGCGCAAGGCCGGCAAGCCCGTGGTGCTGTGCGCCAACAAGGTCGACGGTCCCAGCGGCGAGGCGGACGCCACGTACCTGTGGTCCCTCGGTCTCGGGGAGCCGCACCCCGTGTCCGCCCTGCACGGCCGCGGCACCGGCGACATGCTGGACTCCGTCCTGGAGGCACTGCCGGAGGCGCCGCGCGAGTCGTTCGGCGGGGCCGGCATCGGTGGCCCGCGCCGCATCGCCCTGATCGGCCGGCCGAACGTCGGCAAGTCCTCCCTCCTGAACAAGGTGGCGGGCGAGGAGCGCGTCGTCGTCAACGAGCTGGCCGGAACCACCCGTGACCCGGTCGACGAGCTCATCGAACTCGGCGGCGTGACCTGGAAGTTCGTCGACACGGCGGGCATCCGCAAGCGCGTCCACCTCCAGCAGGGCGCCGACTACTACGCCTCGCTGCGCACCGCGGCCGCCGTGGAGAAGGCCGAGGTGGCGGTCATCCTGATCGACGCCGCCGAGTCCATCTCGGTCCAGGACCAGCGGATCGTGACGATGGCCGTCGAGGCCGGGCGCGCGATGGTCATCGCCTACAACAAGTGGGACACCCTCGACGAGGAGCGCCGCTACTACCTGGAGCGGGAGATCGAGACCGAGTTCGGCCAGGTCGCCTGGGCGCCCCGGGTCAACGTCTCCGCCCACACCGGCCGGCACATGGAGAAGCTGGTCCCCGCGATCGAGACGGCCCTCGCCGGCTGGGAGACCCGCGTCCCGACGGGCCGCCTCAACGCCTTCCTCGGCGAGCTGGTCGCCGCCCACCCCCACCCGATCCGGGGCGGCAAGCAGCCGCGCATCCTCTTCGGCACCCAGGCCGGCACCAAGCCCCCGCGCTTCGTGCTCTTCGCCTCCGGCTTCATCGAGGCGGGCTACCGCCGCTTCATCGAACGCCGACTGCGCGAGGAGTTCGGCTTCGCGGGGACGCCGATCCATATCTCGGTGCGGGTGCGCGAGAAGCGCGGCAAGAAGAAGTAGCGGCACTTGGAAGTAGCGGACATGACGGAAGGGCGGCCCGGTGCGGGCCGCCCTTCCGTCATGCTCAGCCTCTGCGCGCCGGCGGCAGCGCGGCCGGGACGTGCTGCATCCCCGTGCTCCCCTGCGGGCCGATGTGCCCGACACGCTGCCACTGCGGCTGCTGGTGGTTGCCGTGGCGGGCGCTGTGGGCCCCCGCGCTGTAGGCGCTGTACGAGCTGCTGAACGACCCCGGTCGATGGCCGCCGTACGTCCCGGTGCTCCGCTGGATGTTCCCGAACGCGACGAACCCCAGGTCCTCCTCACCGCTGCGATCACCCGGCAGCGAACGGAAGGACTTGACGTACTCGGCGTAGAGCGCGTCGTAGATCGGCGTGGGCGAGGGGCCGCCCTGATGGCGGGGAACGTCGTATGCATGCACGTTATGTCCAAACGACCCCGAGCCTGATGAGATGCGGTCCGGCAGCGCCCTTTAGGGGTGCGAGGAACGGCGCGACCAGCCACGAATCACCCGCAGTCGCCGTACGACCCGCAGTCCCCCCTCCCCCGTAGGCGCTTTCAGGTTCCCGCCAGGGGCAGAGCGGCTCCGACCAACTTCCCGTTCGCCGCCGCCTTGTCCAGCGCCTCGCGCAGCAGATCCTCCCGGGGCTGGCGCCCGATGGAGCCCACCGGCGCCGCGAACATCAGTACCTGCTGGTGCTTGTTCGCGGCGGCCCGCCAGCCGTCGGTCACCTGCAGCGGCTGATGCGCCTGCCACCAGGCGACCGGCTGCCCCCCGGAGGGGCCGGTCCCCGGCTGCAGCACCGCGTGCAGCTGGCCCATGGCCAACAGCACGGACCAGCCGTGCAGTACCGGCGGCACCTCGGCCAGCTCCGTCACCGGCATGAACCCCTGCTCGATGAGCAGCGGAAGGAAGTCGTCCCCGGCGTCGATCGCCCCGGGGCGCACGATGGGTCCGGTCGGCTCCACGACCAGGGCGGGGTGCAGTTCCCCGGCGATCAGCACCAGGCCGCTGGTCACGCCGAGTACGGCCTGCTCCGGCACGATCGTCTCCGGCTCCAGGTCGACCCGGTCGCCGGTGATGGACTTCACGGCACCCCGCAGCTGCTCCTCGGTGACCTGGACGACCTGCGAGGGCAGGCACGTGGCGTGGGCGAAGGCGAGGACGGCGGTCTCGTCCCCGATGAACAGGACGGTGCTGGTGCGCTCCTGTTCGGAGTCGCCCGGGGTGCGGCAGGAGGTGCAGTCGTAACTGCCCGGGGCGTTCTCTCCGGCGAGCAGCCGGTCGGCTTCTTCGTCGCCGATCTCGGCACGTACCTCGTCGCTGACGTCGAGCATGCGCGGCACGGATGGCTCCCTCGGGATGTGGCGTGGCGGGGCCGGGTGGCTCCCGGCCCGTGAACCGGGCGGCTCCCGGGCTCATGAAGAAGACAACGGACGATCTGTGGCGGGAGTCACGCACCACGGCGAACGGAATCGAACCATCCATCGCGCACGGTCACGTTGGGTGCGGAATCGCCCACTCACGGTCAAGTCCTCGAAAACCAAAGGAAGTTGGTTGCGTGGGGTGTGTCACAGATCGTCAGGGTGGATGGTCGACAAATCCCGAAATCAGCGAATGAAGTGGGTGGCCGAAAATCGCCGATACCCTGGGTAACGGCGAACTGGCCTGGAATGACAAGGAGTTGGTTGATGCCGAACGCCAGCTGTCCCTAGATTCCTCGGCCGTGTGCAACGAGCACCGCTCGGGTACGTCCGCCGCACCGCACCAGTCAGCTCACAGCACCAACCTCCGGCGGACGGGGCCGCGCCGCTCACACGCCCCATGGCGTGCGCAGTGGCGTTCCGCCTTGGGGGACCCCGAGCGCTTCGAGAGGGAACTACATGTCCGAATGTGCCGATAACACTCGCGACAACGCTCGGAAGGCGCCGAAGACCCCGGCTGCGAATGCGAGCCGGGCTCGTACGACGGCGGTCCTCGCCGGGGCGGCACTGCTCGCCCCGCTCGGGCTGCTGGCCGCGACCGGCAACGCCGCGGCGGCGGACAGCGGAGTGTGGGACCGCATCGCCCAGTGCGAGAGCGGCGGCGACTGGCACATCAACACCGGCAACGGCTACTACGGCGGACTGCAGTTCGCCGCCTCCACCTGGCGCGCCTACGGCGGTACGGCCTACGCGGCGACCGCGGACCAGGCGACCAAGGACCAGCAGATCGCCGTGGCCACCAAGGTCCAGCGCGCCCAGGGATGGGGCGCGTGGCCGACCTGTTCGGCCCGGGCCGGGGCGTCCGGGAGCGCACCCGCGGCTTCCGCCGCCGGCTCGGCCTCCTCCTCGGCCGAGGCGGCCCCGTCGACTCCGGCGCAGACGCAGGAGCGTTCGACGGAACACACGAACCGCAGCTCGTCCCGCGGTGACTACACCGTCCGTACGGGCGACACGCTGAGCCGCATCGCCGCGCGGCACGGGACCACCTGGCGACAGCTCTACGACGCCAACAAGTCCGTCATCGGCGCCGATCCCCATCTGATCGTGCCCGGGCAGCGCCTCGAACTCTGAGCAGCGCTCCCTGTCCCGGGCGTGGTGCCCCACCCGGTCCGCCGACCGGGTGGGGCACCCGCGGTCGTCGGACGCGTTGCCCCGGCAGGCCGCAATAAGCTGCCTAGCGTGCTCATATGAATTGCACACCGCTCAAGATCGTCCTGGCCGCCGCCCTGTTCACCGCCGTGGCCCCGGGAACGTCGCACGCGACGCACGGATCGCACGCAACGCACGCAGCGCACGCAGCGCAGGCCACGTACGCGGCACGCGCAAGCCATACGGCGTCCCAACCGGCCCCCGGACCGCCGCCCAAACGCGCGGCGTACGAATGTGCCAAGGATCAGTGGCCCTGGGGCTGCGTCGCCGCGTGTGAGAGCGGCGGTGACTGGCACATCAACACCGGCAACGGCCACTACGGGGGACTGCAGTTCTCGCAGCAGACCTGGGAGGGCTTCGGCGGGGCGAAGTACGCCGCGCGCGCGGATCTCGCCACCCGGCGGGAGCAGATCGAGATCGCCCGGAAGGTGGTGGCCTCGCAGGGGTGGGGCGCGTGGCCGCACTGCTCCAGGCGGTACGGGCTCAAGGGCCGTATGGACCTGGGGAGACCGAGCGTCACGGCACGGCTGACCGCGAAGACGTCGCAGCTCCTCAGGAAGGGCTCGACCCGGTTCGGTGCGCGGCACGGCGCTCCCATTCGCCCGACTCGCCGCTGAACACGACCGCGCCGCGCCGCAGTTCGTGGACGAACGCCGCCCGGCCGTACAGGGCGGGCGGCAGCCGTTGCTCGGCGACGACCACGCACGCGTGGAGTTCGCCGAGCAGCCGGTACGTACGGGCGGCCACCGCGGGTGACATGCCCTGCGCGGGTTCGTCCACGAGCACGACACGCGCGCGTGCCGACAGGGCGCGGGAGAGGGCGAGCATGCGCTGCTCGCCGCCGGAGAGGGTGCCGGCGCGGCGCGCGAGGAGTGATGCGAGCCTGGGGTAGGCGTCGAGGGCTATGTCGTACGACCCCGCCGCGAGTTCGAGGTGCTCGCGCACGGTGAGGGAGCCGAACACGGCCTGCCGCTCGGGGACCAGGCACAGGCCGCGGCGTGCCCTCTCGTGCGCGGGCACTCGGGTCACGTCGGCGCCGTCCCACACCACCGCGCCGCCGGACAGCGGCACGGTTCCGGCCAGGGCGTGCAGGGCGGTCGTACGGCCGGATCCGTTGCGTCCCAGCAGAACGGTGAGGCCGGGGCCGGGGGCGGTGATCGTGACGCCGTGGAGGGCCTCCAGGGGGCCGTAGCGCACGCGCGCGTGGCGCAGGGAGATCGTGGTCGTGGGCGGGGACGGGGGCGTGGTCTTTAGCCTGGTCATGCGGGGGCCTCCTCGGAGTTCGCCGCTTCGAGAACGCGGCCGGGAGGGCCCGAGGCGACGACGCGGCCCGCCGTCATGACGTGCACGGTGTCGGCGAGGTCGGCGACCAGGTCGAGGTCGTGCTCGACGACGAGCAACGCCATGCCGTCGGCGGCGAGGGCCTTCAGGATCCGGGTCAGTGCGGCGACTTCGGCGGTGTCGAGGCCGGCGGCGGGTTCGTCGAGGAGCAGTACGCGCGGGTTGCCCGCGAGGGCGCGGGCCAACTCGACGCGTCTCAGGGTGCCGGTGGGGAGGTCTGCGGCCGGCAGGGCTCTGAGGGGGCCGTCCAAGCCGAGGAGTCTGAGGGAGCGTTCTACGGCTGATGGGTCTCGGGTTCTTCCTTGCTCCGCGCCTACGCGGACGTTCTCGGCGACGGTCAAGGAAGGGAAGACGGCCAGTTGCTGGAAGGTGCGGGCGATGCCCAGGCGGGTGCGGGTGTGGGCGGGCAGGTGGGTGATGTCGCGGGGGCCGAGCAGGACTTGGCCGTGGGTGGGGTGGTGGGTGCCGGCGAGACAGTGGAACAGGGTGGTTTTGCCTGCGCCGTTGGGGCCGACGATGGCGGTGATCTTGCCGGGTGGGACGGTGAGGGTGACGTCGTCGAGGGCGGTGAAGCCGTTGTAGTGGGCCTGGAGGTGGTGGGTGGCGAGGGTGGTGACGGTGGTGAGGGTGGTTTGGATGGGTGCGGGGGTGTGGGTGGGCACGCGGCCTTCGGCCGCGTTGGGGGTCCCACCCGCACCACCCGTGCTGCTTTCGTCGTCGGGTGCGGGTGGCCCTTGTGGGGGCTTCGCGCCGTCGGCGGCCTCGGCCGGTCGGGTGGTTGCGGGGCCGGCTGGTCCGGCCGGTGTGGCCGGTGTGGCTCGTCCGGCTGGGGCGGCTGGGGAGGTTGGTCCGATCGGACCGGTGGGGGTGGTCGGTCCGGCCGGGTCGGTCGGTCCCGTCGGTCCCGTCGGCCCCGTCGGGTCGGTCCGTCGGGTCGGTCCGGTCGGTCCGGTCGGTCCGGGCGCTCCGGTCGGTCCGGGCGGGTCGTATGTCGTTCGTGCTACGCCTGATGCCGTCACGTCTACGCCCGTCACATCTGTCACACCGGTCAGGCCCGTCACACCTGCGACACCGGTCATGCCGGTCACACCTGCCACACCCGTCAGGCCCGTCAGCGGCAGCCGGGACGCGACACCTCGCTCCGCCGGTCGCAGCCTGCGCACCCCCACCCCCAGCGCCGTGAGCGTCGTTCTGTGCCGCAGGCGCAGGCGCAGTCGCAGTCGCCCCGCCGCAGTCCGCAGCGCCTCGTACGGGCCGCCGGGGAAGCGGCCCACCAGCACCGCCAGGACTCCGATCAGCGCCGCCGCCACCCCGCCCCTCGTGCCCGCGTCCAGGCCGACCAGGAGGGCTGCCGCGGCGAGGGCGCCCAGGGTGCTGTCGGCGCCCAGGACGACGACCGCGGCGAACCAGAGGAGGCCGCGGACGGGGTCGTAGGCGGCCGGGTCGAAGGCGCGCAGGCCCATGCCGAGCATTCCGCCGCCCAGGGCCGCGAGGGCGGCGCCGGCGACGAAGGCCAGGAGTTTGAGGGAGGGGACCTGGACGCCTGCCGCCGATGCCCCGGCCTCGTGGTCCCGCATCGCCGCCAGGGCCCGGCCGGTGCGGCCCCGGCGCAGTAGCCAGGTGGCCAGCAGGGCGGCCGTCAGGAGGGACAGTTCCAGGACGTAGTAGGCGCGGTCGCCCTCGAAGCCGGCCGGGCGGCCGAGGGAGAGGCCTGAGATCGCGTACGGCTGGGCGAAGACGAAGCGGCTCACGCCGACGCCCACCGCGAAGGTGGCCAGCGCCAGGGCCAGTCCACGGCGGCTGATCGCGGGCCAGCCCGTGAGCAGGCCCAGGGGAGCCACCAGGATGACCGCCAGCGCCAGTGCCGCCAGCTCCGGCAGCCGAGGCAGGCCCGGGAAGCGGCCGGCCGCCAGGAGAGCCGTGAAGAGGACGCCCAGGCCCGCGTACGCCGCCTGGCCGAGGGAGATCTGACCGCCGCGGCCCGTGACGACGACCAGGGAGAGCAGCACCACGGCCAGCGCCGGCACCTGCACGGACGTGTGCAGGTCCGAGCCCGCGAAGCCCAGAGGGAGCAGGAAGAGCACGACCGCGACGATCCAGGCGCCCGGAGGCGTCGGCACGCGCGCGGTGGCCGTGCGCGGCAGGGCGTCGCGGGTGCCGACGCGGGGGAGGGCCAGAGCCGCGACCAGCAGGGCGACGACGAAGAGGTTCGTGCTGACGGCCTGGAGGAGGGGCGCGCCCCAGCCCGCGGGGTGCAGGCGCGTCAGCTGGCTCTGGGCCACCCCGATGGCCAGCGCCGCGAGCACCGCGACGGGAAGGCTGCGCATCCGGGCGGCCACCGCGACCGCGACGACCTCCATGACCAGCAGCGGCATGCCGTACGGGTCCAGGCGCACGTACGGTGCCAGCAATACGCCCGTCAGGCCCGCCGTGAAGGCGCCGAAGGCCCAGCCCGCCGCCGCGACCCGGTCCGCGTCGATGCCCCCGAGGACGGCCAGTCGGCGGTCGTCGACCACGGCACGCAGCTCCCGGCCGAAGCGCGTCCAGCGGATGACCGCCGCGACGCCCGCCGCCAGGACCAGCGCCACCGCCAGTTGGCCCCAGGGGTCCGCCGACACCAGCTCCGGCGCGTCGTCCCGCGCCCCCTGGCCCCACAGCAGCACCGCGCCGCCCACCAGCAGCACGAACACCCCGATGGACGCGACCAGGGTCTGCGCCGGGTCGCTGCCCAGGACCGAAAGGGGGCGGAATACGAACCGTTCCAGCACCATCCCGATGCCGGGCGCCAGGACCAGCAGCGTCACCGTCGCGCCCGCCCACAGCGGCCAGCCCCACTCCACCACGCACTGCCGCAGCGCATACGCGCACACCATGGCGATCGCCCCGTGCGCGAAGTTCAGCACGCCGGTCGCCCGGTACGTCACGACCAGGCCGATCCCGGTGAGCGCGGCGGCGCTGCCGACCGACAGGCCGGCCAGGGTGAGGTCGTACGTCAGCGAGGACATCGCCGTCCGCCTCAGTCGTCCGCTTCGGCGGGCTCACAGATCGGGCAGGGGCCCAGTTCGCCGCTGCGCACCAGCTTCGCATCGACCGGTACGGCCTCCACCTTCCCGGCGACCAGCGGGCAGTCCGCGCGGTGCCACAGGGTGCCACCGGGCACCATCCGCAGGTCCCCGCTGACCGCGACAGGCGCGGCGGCCGCCTGCCCGGACTCCTCGGCGTCGGCGGGTTCGACGGCCACCAGAAGGCCGTACAGCTCCTCCACGCGCGCGGCGGCGAGCGCGCCCCGGCCGTGGGTGAGCAGCACCGCCCCGGCGATGATCAGCGCGGCGCCGGGGACCGTGCAGGACGCGAGATACGGCAGCTGCCGCTCGGCGAACCGTTCGCCGGAGATGCCGTACCAGCCGATGACGCAGAGCACCGCGCCCGCGGCGAGCGCGGCCCAGCCGGCCCACAGGACGGGGTGCACGGTCCGCAGTCGGGCTGTCCGCATCGCTGGCTCCCACACGTCGGGTTTGTGTGCATGCGCTTCGGGTTTCTGCGCATGTGCCTGTCCATGTCAGCCAATGGCTTGCACTATGCCTCCTGCAAGCTGACCCTGAAAGCACCGGGCGCACACGGCCCGGATCGACACCCGGCGGTGAGCCAGATGGTTCTCGGGAGCGACCTCAGGCGGAGCACGGCACACGGGCGGCGTGGTCCACGCGCGGCGGGACGGGGGACCGCCATGGCGGCAGCCCTGCTCCTCTCCCTCGCCCCGGCCCTCGTGGCCTGCAGCGACGACGAAGGAGGCGGCGGCGAGACGCCGCCGACACCGACCGTCGAGCAGACCCGGCAGACCGAGCAGTCTCCGGCCGCGACGGCGCCCCCCGACGTGGGGGCGGCCGAGACGGAGATCAAGCAGAACTGGCAGAAGTTCTTCGACCCGGCGACCTCCACGGAGGAGAAGCAGGCCGTGCTGGAGAACGGCGACCGGATGGGGCCGGTCCTGCAGGCGTTCAGCGGTGACGAGCGCGGCGGGCAGGTCCAGGCGAAGGTCTCCAAGGTCGAGTTCACCTCGCCGACCGAGGCGAATGTGACCTACGACCTGACGCTGAAGGGCGCTACCGCCCTGCCGAACGCCTCCGGGAGCGCGGTCGAACAGGACGGCACCTGGAAGGTGTCCGTCAAGACGCTGTGCGCGCTGGTCCAGTTGAGCGGCAATGGGTCGCCGATCCCCGGTTGCTGAGGCGGCGATCGCCGTGATGCTGCTGACTCTGGGTACGGCGTGCGGCAGCCGGCTGCCGGAGAGCGACTTCGAGCACCGTGACCGGGGCAGCTCCTCGGCGCCGGCCGGCGACCGCACCCCGATCCGTGTCGGCATCATCACCAGCGCCACCAGCCCGGTCGGCGGCAACGCCTTCACCGGCCCGCGCGACGGCGCCAAGGCCTTCTTCGACCGCCTCGACGCGCGCGGCGGCATCGACGGCCGCCGCGTCGAGGTGCGACTGTGCGACGACGGCGGCAGCGGCGTCGGCAACAACGAGTGCGTGCACCGGCTGATCGACGAGGACGAGGTCGTCGCCCTGGTCGCCACCACCGCCCTGGACTACGCCGGAGCCTCGCGCGTCTCCCACGCGCGCGTACCCGACATCGGCGGCCAGCCCATCGGGGCCGCCTACGACACCTATCCGCACCTGTACGGCATCTACGGCAGCCTCGCGCCCCGCGCCGGCACCACGGGCTGGGACGGCGAGCAGTACGGCGGCACGGAGGTCTACCGCTACTTCAAACGCGAGCACGGCGCCCGTACGGCCGCTGTCGTCTCGTACAACCAGCCCGCGTCCGCCGCCTACGCCCGGCTCGTCGAGCGAGGGCTGAGGGCCGAGGGCTACAAGGTGGTCGCCGAGCAGGTCGACTTCGCGCTGCCCAACTTCCGCGCGGCGGCCGCCGATCTGAAGGAGCAGGGCGCCGACCTAGTCTTCGACGCCCTCGACACTCACGGCAACGCCCGGCTGTGCGAGGCGATGGACGACGTCGGCGCCGAGGTCACCGCCAAGGTCACGAACGTACAGAACTGGACCTCCGCCGTCGCCGAGGACTACAAGGACGCCCCGCGCTGCCGCAACGCCCTGTGGGCGACCGGATCGTCCCGCAACCACGAGGACACCGACCAGGCCGCCGTACGGGAGTTCCGGGAGGCCACCAAGGGTCTGAAGACGCACTCCCAGTGGCAGTTGGAGGGCTGGGCGGCGGCCATGTGGTTCACGGACGCGGCGAAGTCGTGCGCCCGACAGGGCGTCACGCGCGCGTGCGTGGACGGCTTCATGAACCGCAGCCAGGGCTACACCGCCGACGGCCTGCTGATCCCGGTCGGCTTCGAGCGGCTCGCCGAACCGCCGAAGGAGCGCCGGACCTGTCTGTCGGTGGCCCGTTGGGAGGACGGCCGGGGCTGGGTCTCCCAAGGTGACATGAACACCACGTGTTTCGACGTCCCGCAACTGTCGTACCAGCCGTGACGGGCAACCAAAAGGCCGCGTCACCGGTCCAACTGACGGAGCAGAACAGGGAGCAGACCGAGTAGCCGGCTCAGGGAGGTACCACAGCGCATGACGCCCGTGTCGCACGCCCCACCACTGCGCGCCGACTGCATCGCGGATTCGGCCGGCGGACTGACCTTCGACGTCAGCGCGACCGGGGCGACCGAGGCGGCCCACCTCGTCCTGCGCCACCGCGAGGGCACCGAGGAGGTCAGCCTCCCGCTGGCCCCCGCCACGACCGGGCGCCTGCGCGCCGCCCTGCCCAGCAGCGTCGCCCTGCCGGAGGGCCACTGGGACGCGTACGCGCGCGTGACGGAGGGAGAACCGCACCGCCTGGCACCGGGCGCCATGAAGGTGCACTCCCTCGCCTCCCGGGTCCCGTACCGGACCCGGCAAGGAAACCTGAGCGTGGAGTGCCGGTTACCGGCAACGCCGTCCAGGGGCGCGGGGCTGTACCGATCCGCGGCTCCGCCCCTCCTGGGCTGACAAAATCGGCTCATGTTGGAGACCTCGGCAAGACTCCTGCGCCTTCTCTCGCTCCTCCAGGCCCACCGCGAATGGTCCGGCGCCGAACTGGCCGAACGCCTCGGCGTCACCCCGCGCACGGTCCGCCGAGACGTCGACCGGCTGCGCGAACTGGGCTACCCGGTCAACGCCAGCCCCGGCACCGGCGGCGGCTACCAACTGGGCGCCGGTGCCGAGCTGCCACCCCTGCTGCTGGACGACGACGAGGCGGTCGCCGTGGCCGTAGGGCTGCGCACAGCGGCGGGCCACGGCATCGAGGGCATCGGCGAGACCTCCGTACGGGCCCTCGCCAAGCTGGAGCAGGTCCTGCCGAACCGGCTGCGCCGCCGCGTGGGCGCGCTCAACGCCTTCACCGTGCCGATGCTGCGCGGCCCCCAGCCCTCCGCCGTGGACCCGGCCGTGCTGACCGAGCTCGCCCATCTCTGCCGGGACGCCGAGCGACTGCGCTTCGAGTACCGCGACCACGAGGGCGCTCCCACCCGCCGTACGGTCGAGCCGCACCGACTGGTGTGCAGTGAGCGCCGCTGGTACCTGGTCGCCTGGGACCTCGACCGCGAGGACTGGCGTACGTTCCGCGTCGACCGCATCCGGCCCAGGCCGCCGCACGGCCCGCGCTTCGCCCCGCGCACCCCGCCCGCCGAGGACCTCGCCGCGTACGTCTCCCGGGGCGTCTCCACGCGCGCGTACGCCTCGCACGCCGTCGTCCGGCTGCTGGTGCCGCTGGAGGAGGCCGCCGCGCACATCTCGCCGTCCGACGGGCAGCTGGAGGCGGAGGAGCCCGACAGCTGTCTGTTGCGCACCGGTGCCGGCAGCCTCGACGTGATGGTGATCCATGTGATGCTGATGGGCGTCGAGTTCGAGGTCCTGGAGCCGGATGAGCTGGTGGAGGCGATCAGGACGGCTCACGGCCGGCTTGCTCGCTCTTTGGCTCGGGCTGGGGAGCCTCCAGTGCGTGCGCCGGGTGATGCAGGTCGAACGCCGGGGACTCGGAGCGGACCCGCGGCAGCGCGTTGAAGTTGTGCCGCGGGGGCGGGCAGGAGGTCGCCCACTCCAGTGAGCGGCCGTAGCCCCAGGGGTCGTCGACCTCGACCTTCCTGCCGTACTTGGCGGTCTTCCAGACGTTGTAGAGGAACGGCAGCGTCGAGAGGCCGAGCAGGAACGCGCCGATCGTCGAGATGGTGTTCAGCACGGTGAAGCCGTCGGCGGCGAGATAGTCGGCGTACCGGCGTGGCATGCCCTCCGCGCCGAGCCAGTGCTGCACCAGGAACGTGGTGTGGAAGCCGACGAACAGCGTCCAGAAGTGGATCTTGCCCAGCCGCTCGTCGAGCATCTTTCCGGTGAACTTGGGCCACCAGAAGTGGAACCCGGCGAAGATCGCGAAGACGACCGTGCCGAAGACGACGTAGTGGAAGTGGGCGACGACGAAGTACGAGTCGGAGACATGGAAGTCCATCGGCGGCGACGCCAGGATCACCCCGGTCAGCCCGCCGAACAGGAACGTCACCAGGAAGCCGGTCGCCCACAGCATCGGTGTCTCGAAGGACAGCGAGCCCTTGATCATGGTCCCGCTCCAGTTGAAGAACTTCACGCCCGTCGGGACGGCGATCAGGAAGCTCATGAACGAGAAGAACGGCAGCAGCACCGCGCCCGTGACGAACATGTGGTGCGCCCACACCACGATCGACAGTCCGGTGATCGCCATCGTCGCCCCGACCAGCGTCAGATAGCCGAAGATCGGTTTGCGGCTGAAGACCGGGATGATCTCCGTGATGATGCCGAAGAACGGCAGCGCGATGATGTAGACCTCGGGATGGCCGAAGAACCAGAACAGGTGCTGCCACAGCAGCGCCCCGCCGTTGGCCGCTTCGAACACCACCGAGCCGAACCGGCGGTCCGCCTCCAGCACCAGCAGCGCCGCCGCCAGCACCGGGAACGCCATCAGGATCAGGATCGACGTGAAAAGGGTGTTCCACACGAAGATCGGCATCCGGAACATGGTCATGCCGGGGGCGCGCATCCCGATGATCGTGGTGATGAAGTTGACCGCGCCGAGGATCGTGCCGAAGCCGGCCAGCGCCAGGCCCATGATCCACAGGTCGGGGCCGATGCCGGGCGAGCGCTCCAGGCTGTTGAGCGGCGCGTAGGCGAACCAGCCGAAGGAGGCCGGTCCGTCCGGCACGATCAGCGAGCCCATCACGATCAGGCCGCCGAACAGGAACAGCCAGTACGAGAACATGTTCAGCCGTGGGAAGGCCACGTCAGGGGCGCCGATCTGCAGCGGCATCAGCTCGTTGGCGAAGCCCGCGAAGGTCGGGGTCGCGAACAGCAGCAGCATGATCGTGCCGTGCATGGTGAACAGCTGGTTGAACTGCTCGTTGCTGAGGATCTGCATCCCGGGCCGGGCCAGTTCGGCGCGCATCAGCAGTGCCATGACGCCACCGGCCAGGAAGAACCCGAACGACGTGATCAGGTAGAGATGGCCGATCTTCTTGTGGTCGGTCGTGGTCAGCCAGTCGACGATCACACGGCCGCCGGGCTGCCTGCTCCGCAGGGGCCGTGCCGTCCCCTGTACGGTCTGCGTCCCCATCGCTCGCTCGCCCCTTCGCTCGTCGCGCCCCGGGCCCGCTGAAGCCCGCGTCGCACGCGCCGACGCGAGCTCACGCCATGATGCTCGCGTCGGCCGCGCTCCGACAGGGGGCGTACGGGGATCCTGTGTTGGGACCATGTACTTTCTGTGCGGTACCGGCTCCCGCGGCCCGATCGGAATGAGTGGGAAAAGGGGTCCGGCGGCAGTTCCCCGGGAACTTTTCCTCCGTGCTAATGGCCAGGTCGCCGCGACACGCGGTAATTACGATCGAATGCCTGCGGAAGGCCTAGGGAACCGCCCGTCCGTGTGACGAAGAGTGGTCGAAACGCGTGTCGTGATTCTGTGACAAAAGCGTGACCCGAGAGGTACGTGTGACCTGGATGGCAACTACAAAGGATCTCTGTCCGTACTGGCCCGATCCGGCGCGCAGGCCCTAGCGTGGCGGCATGGCACCCATTCCGAAACCCCCTGCCGAACCCCAGGACAGCCCGGATGCATATGTCGGTCTCGACGCGGACCGGGCCGAGCGACTGGCCCGTGACCGAGGGTGGTCGACGGTGCGTTCGCTGCCGCCGGGGGCGATCATCACCATGGAGTACCGGAGCGGTCGCCTGAACTTCGAGGTGAAGGACGGCCAGGTGGCGCGGGCCTGGAAGGGCTGACGAACGGGCCGGCGACAGGCCGGCAACGGGCGACGGCCCCGGTTCCTGTCGAGGAACCGGGGCCGTCGTGGTGCGGGGGTGGTGGTGCGTACCGAACCCGCTTCCGGGAGGTCAGCCGCCCGTGAGGGGGCGGGCCGGCTGGGCCGTGCCGCGGGTGATGCGGTCCGAGTGCGGCGGACGGCGGCTGCCGACCGGGGTGACCGGGGTGCGCTCCGTACGGGTCGTGTGCGGGCCGGGGGCCAGGTAGGCGGGCGGGTGGACGGTCGTCCGCGCGGAGCGGGCGGCGGAGGCCGCCTCGCATGCCGCAGCCTCGCTGTCGGCGGCCACGGTGCGCGGCGTGAGCAGCACCGCGGCCTCGACCGGGGCGGTCGGCACGGTGACCGTGCCGGCCCGGCGCTCGCGCAAGCGGTCGCGCAGGGCGAAGATCCAGGCCTCGGAACGGGCGATCAGCGGCTCGAACCAGGGCAGGGCGAGCAGGATCAGCAGGCCTGCGGCCCAGCCGAGCAGCACGTCGCTCAGCCAGTGCGTACCGAGGTACACGGTGGACAGGCCGACTCCCAGCGAGGTCACCGCCGACACGGCCGACAGCCAGCGGCGCGCTCTCGGGGTCGAGGCCAGATAGGCCAGGATTCCCCAGGTCACCACGGCGTTGGCGGTGTGACCGCTGGGGAATATATCGCCGCCGAGCCACATCTCGTTGGAGCCGACGGTCGTCGCGTAGTGCGGTCCCAGGCGGCCCATGCCCAGCTTGGCGGCGCCGACCGTGACGTTCAGCAGCAGCAGCGAGACGCCGAGCGCGAGCAGCGGGCGCAGCGTGTGCTGCCGCCAGGAGCGCCAGCCCAGCCAGGCCGCGACCATCACGGCGGTCGGGCCGCGCTGGCCGAGCACCACGTAGTAGTCGACGAAGGCGTGGATCTCCGCCCACTGCTGGTACGGCCGGAAGAACATGACCTGCCAGTCCAGCCGGACGAGCCACGAGGTGATGACGATGGCCCACACGATGGCCCCGTAGAAGGCCAGGGTCGAAGCGAACAGCACGATCCTGTGCCGGGTCATCCGCGGCACATCGATGTGGGCCGGACGTTCCGGCTCCCGGTCCAGCCTGGCGAAGACCCGGTCCAGACGGGTCAGCTTTCGTTCGGTACGCACCCAATCGACGTTACAGCGAGTGAGCGCAGTTCAACGGCGATTCCACGGGTTTGTGATGACGATGTGATGTGGGATTCCTCTCAGGGGGAGGTTTATTTCCAGGGAATCCCTAATCATTCGGCGCTACCTCCTTCAATTCCTTTGATCATTCTGATGCTCCGTTTTTCGCCGCTTATGAATTCGTTCACCGAATGCTGGGGTGGACTTCTCCGGAGGCTCACCGTCCGGAGTGGAGTTGATCAAGGAACGTGTGGTGTACGCCACATACCTACGGGCTCGGTCTGAGAGGTCCGCCACTCGGCTCCGACACGGACTCGCGTACTCTGACGAGTCACTCGCCCTCGCTGCGCGGGCCGGAGACCACCGCTCCTCTCCGGCCGGGTCACGGGTAGTCCCCACCCCGTGCGACCGCCGAGGGAGAGGGAACATCTGGGAGGTACGTACATGTCCGGGACGACCACGGCTGCCGCTGCGCTGCGCCGTCGGGCGGCCGGGGCCGGTGCCAACCGCTGGGTCGTCCTCGTCGTCCTCTGTGTCAGCCTGCTGCTCGTCGCGGTCGACGCGACCGTGCTGCACGTAGCGGTGCCGGCTGTCACCGAGGACCTCAGGCCCGGCGCGATAGAACTGCTCTGGATCGTCGACATCTATCCGCTGGTCTGCGCCTCGCTGCTGATCCTCTTCGGCACGCTCGGCGACCGGGTGGGCCGCAGACGCGTCCTGCTGCTCGGCTACGGCCTCTTCGGCCTCGCCTCCGGCCTCGCGGCCCTCGCGCACGACCCACAGGTACTGATCCTTGCCCGGGCCCTGCTCGGCGTCGGCGGCGCGATGATCATGCCGGCGACCCTGTCGATCCTGCGCCAGGTCTTCCCCGAGCGGCGCGAGCGGGCCCTCGCCATCGGTATCTGGAGTGCCGTCGCAGCCGTGGGTGCGGCGGTCGGACCGCTGCTCGGCGGTTTCCTCCTCGAGCACTTCTGGTGGGGCTCGGTCTTCCTCGTCAACATCCCGCTGATGCTGGTCAGCCTCCCGGTGGGACGGTTGCTGCTGCCCGAGTCCAAGGGCGACGGCAAGGGCCCCTGGGACGTGGTCGGCGCGCTGCTCGCGGCGGGCGGGCTGTTCGGCATGGTGCTGGGCGTCAAGCGACTCGGCGGCGGGGAGCCGGTGGCCAGCCTGTTCACCCTGGTGCCGCTGGTGGTCGGCGCGGCGCTGCTCGTTCTCTTCGTGCGACGGCAGCGGCGCCGCGAGTATCCGCTGGTGGACCTGCGGATGTTCGCGCGGCCGGCGTTCAGTACCTCGGTCGGGTGCATCGTGCTGGCGATGCTCGCCCTCGTGGGGCTGGAACTGATCGCGGCGCAGTACCTGCAGCTGGTGCTGGGACTCTCGCCGCTGGAGACGGGCCTACGGCTGCTGCCGCTGACGTTCGCGGCGATGGCGGCCGGTCTCGCGGGGGCGCGGATGCTGCGCCGGTTCGGGCCGCGGCGGATGGTGTGCGCCGGGTTCGTTCTGACGGCCGTCGCGGTGCTGCTGCTGACGGCGATGGGCGGCGAGGACAACCCCGGGCTGCTGCTGTTCGGGTTCGTCCTGCTGGGCTTCGGGCTGGAGACGACGCTCTTCGGGGCGTACGAGTCGATGCTGAGCGAGGCTCCGCCCGAGCAGGCCGGCGGGGCGGCGGCGATCGGCGAGACCTCGTACCAGCTGGGCGCGGGGATCGGCATCGCGCTGCTGGGCAGCGTGATGAACGCGGCGTACGCCCCCGGGCTGGCGAACGTGACGGGTGTTCCGGAGTCGGCCTCCGCGGCGGCTTCGCGCTCGCTGGGGGAGGCCTACGACGTTGCCGCGCAGCTGGGCGGGCCTGCGGGGGTGGCCCTGCAGCGGGTGGCCCGGGACTGTTTTGTGCACGGGCTGCATGTGACGTTGCTGGTGAGTGCGGTTCTGTTGGTGCTGGGCGCGGTGATGGCGTTGCGGTTGCCGCGTGTCATGCAGTGCGAGGCACCTCCGGTGGAGGCGGAGATCCCTGGGCCAAGGGAAGTTGTGGAGTCCCGCGTCTCCGCTTGACCAGCCTTTTCCCACCCCCGCACCACCCGTTTCCAGTTCGTTGACGGGTGACCCTCTCCAGTGGCGGCTGATCGCCGTCGGCGGCTTGCGCCGCGCCGCGTCGGTGGTGGGGAGTCGTACTGGACGTGCGTGGCACCGCGTCGTAGCGTCAGGCTCCAGCCGTGACTAGCGGCGCTAGTTTTAATCCGTGCCGGGAGGGTGTCCCATGTCCGCGTCCTCGAAGTTGCCCCCGTTCGACCCCGCCGACCCCCTCGGCATCGATGACCTCCTGGAGCCCGAGGACCTGGCGATCCGCAGCACCGTGCGGGCGTGGGCGGCGGACCGGGTGGTGCCGTACGTCGCCGAGTGGTACGAGACGGGCGAGCTGCCGGGCATCCGGGAGCTGGCGCGGGAGCTCGGGGAGATCGGCGCTCTGGGGATGTCCCTGAGCGGGTACGGGTGTGCCGGGGCCTCGGCCGTGCAGTACGGGCTCGCCTGTCTGGAGCTGGAGGCCGCCGACTCCGGGATCCGGTCCCTCGTCTCCGTGCAGGGCTCCCTCGCCATGTACGCCATTCACCGGTTCGGGAGCGAGGAGCAGAAGCAGCAGTGGCTGCCCCGTATGGCCTCCGGCGAGGTCATCGGATGCTTCGGGCTGACCGAGCCGGATCATGGGTCCGACCCGGCGGCCATGCGGACCTACGCCAAGCGGGACGGGTCCGACTGGGTACTCAACGGGCGCAAGATGTGGATCACCAACGGGTCCGTCGCCGGGGTCGCCGTCGTGTGGGCGCAGACCGACGGCGGGATCCGGGGGTTCGTCGTGCCCACCGACAGCGCCGGCTTCTCCGCCCCGGAGATCAAGCACAAGCTGTCGCTGCGCGCGTCCGTCACCAGTGAACTCGTCCTCGATGACGTACGGCTGCCCGCGGATGCCGTGCTTCCCGAGGTGATCGGGCTGAAGGGGCCGCTCAGCTGTCTCTCGCACGCCCGATACGGGATCGTCTGGGGTGCCATGGGGGCGGCGCGGTCCTGTTTCGAGACCGCTGTCGACTACGCGAAGTCGCGGGAGCAGTTCGGCCGGCCGATCGGGGGCTTCCAGCTCACCCAGGCCAAGCTCGCCGACATGGCGCTCGAACTGCACAAGGGGATTCTGCTCGCCCATCATCTGGGGCGGCGCATGGACGCCGGCCGCCTGCGTCCCGAGCAGGTCAGCTTCGGCAAGCTCAACAACGTCCGCGAAGCCATCGACATCTGCCGTACGGCCCGGACGATCCTCGGTGCCAACGGGATCTCGCTCGAATACCCCGTGATGCGGCACGCGACCAACCTCGAATCGGTGCTCACCTACGAGGGCACCGTCGAGATGCACCAGCTCGTGCTGGGCAAGGCGCTCACCGGGCTCGACGCCTTCCGGTGAACCCCACCAGGTGGGGCAGGGCCGGTGTGCGGCCCTGCCTCAGCTCTGGTTGTAGAAGCCGTCCTCGCGGTGAGTCGCACGCTCGCCGCTGATGATCTCCGTGTCGGCCGGGGTCAGCAGGAACACGCGGTTGGACACACGGTCGATCGAGCCGCGCAGACCGAAGATGAGCCCCGCCGCGAAGTCGACGACACGCTTGGCGTCGGCGGGCTCCATGGCCGTGAGGTTCATGATGACCGGGACGCCGTCCCGGAACAGCTCACCGATGGCGCGGGCGTCCCGGAAGCTGTCCGGGGTGACCGTGCCGATGCGGCGGCCCTTCTCCTCGGCGACGTCCGTGGCCACCTTGACCCGCGGGTCGGTGACCCAGGCATCCCCGGGCTCGGTCCCTTCGGAGTAGTCGTCGTCGTAATAACGCTCGTCATCGTTGTCGTCAACGAGGCCCAGCCAGGCACTCGCCTTGCGCACCGATCCCATGGACGCCTCCTCTCACAGCGGTCTCTCTTACATTCCGCATCCCTATGGTCATCCATGATGCGGACGTCGCGCCAAGTGGATAGACGCCGCGCGGGGGGTTTGTGACGGTACTGGTGCACAGCGAATACGTCGAGAGCCCGTGCCCCCCAAGGGGCGTGCCACGTACGGCTGCTGACTGTGAGTGAAATATGATTCTTCACGGCGTATGGGTGATGTGGGGTGCGTACGGGTGAACGAGCCAGCCGTCGCGATCGATGCTCCGGTCGGTACGATGCGGCAGCTCAGCGCCATAAGTACGCCGTAGGAACCTCGGGGGAGCGTCATGTTCGGAATGGTCAGGCCCTGCCGTCATCGGCTCGGAGAAAAGCTCACCGGCCAGTGGATGGCGCATTTGTGCGGGCTGTGCCTCGCGTTGCGCGGTGACCACGGCCAGTTCGCGCGGATCGTGACGAACTACGACGGGCTCCTCATCTCCGTACTGACAGAGGCTCAGGCCGACAAGGACAGTGGACTGCGGCGTACGGCGGGACCGTGTCCGCTGCGCGGTATGCGCACCGCGTCCGTCGCGCAAGGCGAGGGCGCACGGCTCGCCGCCGCCGTCTCGCTGGTGCTCGCCTCGGCCAAGGTGCGTGACCATGTGGCCGACGGAGAAGGGCTGCTGGCCCGCAGGCCGCTGGCGCTCGCCGCGCGCCGGGTGGCCACCGGGTGGGGTGCCGCGGGCGCGCGCAGCGGCTCGGCCGTCGGGTTCGACACCGCCGTACTCGTCGACGCCGTGGACCGGCAGGTCGGCATCGAGACGCTCGCCGGGCCCGGGACGCCGATCCTCGCCGTCACCGAACCGACCGAGACGGCGACCGCCGCCGCCTTCGCGCACACCGCGATCCTGGCCGGGCGGCCGCACAACGCCGTGCCGCTCGCCGAGGCCGGGCGCCTCTTCGGACGGCTGGCGCACCTCCTGGACGCCGTGGAGGACCGAGCGGCCGACGCCGAGTCGGGTGCGTGGAACCCGCTCGCCGCGACCGGGACCTCGCTCGCCGAGGCGCGGCGGCTCGCCGATGACGCCGTGCACGGGGTGCGGCTGGCGCTGCGCGAGGTCGAGTTCACTGATGCGGCGCTCGCCCATCTGCTGCTCGTGCATGAGCTGCGGCGCTCGGTGGACCGGACGTTCGGCACGGTGCCCGCGTGCGCGTCCCATCAGTCCGGGCCCTATGGGCAGCCGCCACAGCAGGGGCAGGGGTCTGGGCAGGGGCCGTACGGGGCGCCGCAGAATCCGTATGCCGGTGGCGGGAATCCGTACGCCGGAGGCCATCCGTACGCGGGTGGCGGGGGAGCGCCCGGTGGGGGTGGCGGGGGCTTCGGCGGAGGTGGCGGCGGTGACTTCGGGGGCTTCGGAGGGGGATCGGCGCCGCAGCCGCCGAAGGGACGGCGTGGGTTCTGGGCCGGCTGCGGGATGTTCTGGCTGCTGTGCTGCACCTGCAAGCTGTGCTGTGCGAAGGAATACGAGGGTCCGTGGTCGCGTAAGAAGCGTGAGGGCTGCTGTCGTGACTGCGACTGCGACGGTTGCGACTGCTGCTGCCCCTGCGACGGGTGCTGAGCGCTCCGCGGAAGTGCCGGGAGGGGGCAGGCGCGGCGCTGCCGAACTGCCGAGACGGGAGCAGACGCGGCGCTGCCGCACTGTCGCCGCCTTCGTCAGGGCCGTTTACTTCCGGACATCCTTGGTGCCTGGGCGGCTCCTCGACGATGAGGTCGGGCTCGCGGTCGATCCGGGGCCGGTGAGCCTCGGCGCGGGTGGTGTACGGCGAGCGTCGGCTGGTCGCGTCGGTGGCCGAGGGAGTGTGGGGGTGTGGCTGACGTCGACCCCGCCTCCCAGGTGAGGGAAGGGAGCTGACCGGGGCAGGAGCGGTCAACTCGCACAGATCGTTCAAATCTTGACGGCCGAAAGGCGCCCTTGCGTCTACCGGTCGTTCGGCCGAATACTCCCCCTCAGCGCTTGTCAGGGGCACGGCGTGTTCGGAATCCGGAGACGTTCGGCCGGCTGACTGCGCCTCACGGGCCCCGACCCCACGCGGGCCCCCCGACTTCCCTGGAGGGAACGAAACGTGAGGATCAAGCGCACCACTCCCCGCAGTGGCATTACGAGACGGACCCGGCTGATCGCCGTATCCTCCGGCCTCGTGGCCGCAGCCGCGATCGCGATCCCCAACGCGACCGCCGCGGAGACTCCCGACACCTTCAGCGCCGCCCAGCTCAAGAGCGTCAGCGGCTCCGTGCTGAAGGCCGACATCCCGGGCACCGCCTGGGCCGTCGACAGCAAGACCAACCGCGTCACGGTGACCGTCGACTCCACGGTCTCCAAGGCGGAGATAGCGAAGATCAAGGAACAGGCCGGGGCCAACGCCGACGCGCTCACGATCAAGAGCGTCCCCGGCAAGTTCAGCAAGTTCATCCAGGGCGGCGACGCCATCTATGCGAGTAGCTGGCGCTGCTCGCTCGGCTTCAACGTCCAGGACAGCAGCGGCAACCAGTACTTCCTGACGGCCGGCCACTGCACCGACGGTGCGGGCACCTGGTACTCCAACTCCGGCCGCACCACGGTCATCGGCTCGACCGCCGGCTCCAGCTTCCCGGGCAACGACTACGGCATCGTGCGCTACAGCGGATCCGTCGCCAGGCCCGGCACCGCGAACGGCGTGGACATCACCCGCGCGGCCACACCGGCCGTGGGCACCACCGTCATCCGGGACGGCTCCACCACCGGTACGCACAGCGGCCGGGTCACCGCCCTGAACGCGACCGTCAACTACGGTGGCGGTGACGTCGTCTCCGGTCTGATCCAGACCACCGTCTGCGCCGAGCCCGGCGACTCCGGCGGTTCGCTCTACGGCAGCAACGGCACCGCGTACGGTCTGACCTCCGGCGGCAGCGGCAACTGCACCTCCGGCGGCACGACCTTCTTCCAGCCGGTCACCGAGGCCCTCAGCGCGTACGGCGTCAGCGTCTACTGACCTCTGTTCGGCCTGATCAGCAGCCAGCAGCATGTGAGCCCCCGTACGCAACTGTCGTGCGGGGGCTCGCCCTTGGCCGTGGCGTGGGGTCACCGTCGGAGCGCAGGCGGTACTCCGCTGTGATGCGCCCACGTCGGACCCTGGGGGTCGGTGATGGTCGAGGAGCTGGTGGCGGCGGGAGCGGCGCTCGCGTCCGCCGGTGTGGTGTACGTGATGGCCGGTGCGCGGGTCGTCAAGCAGTACGAACGGGGCGTGGTCTTCCGCCTCGGGAAGCTCCGGCCGTAAGTGCGCGGGCCCGGGTTCACGATGATCGTGCCGGGTGTCGACAAACTGCGCAAAGTGAACATGCAGATCGTGACGATGCCCGTGCCCGCGCAGGAGGGCATCACGCGGGACAACGTCACCGTGCGGGTCGACGCCGTCGTCTACTTCAAGGTGACCTCGCCGGCCGAGGCGGTCGTACGGGTGGAGGACTACCGGTTCGCGGTCTCGCAGATGGCGCAGACGTCGCTGCGGTCCATCATCGGCAAGAGCGAGCTGGACGATCTGCTGTCCAACCGCGAACAGCTCAACCAGGGGCTGGAGTTGATGATCGACAGTCCGGCCGTGGAGTGGGGCGTGACCATCGACCGGGTGGACATCAAGGACGTTTCGCTGCCCGAGACCATGAAGCGGTCGATGGCCCGGCAGGCGGAGGCCGACCGGGAGCGGCGGGCGCGGGTGATCAACGCCGACGCGGAGCTCCAGGCCTCCAAGAAGCTGGCGGAGGCGGCGCATCAGATGGCCGACGCGCCCGCGGCTCTTCAGCTTCGGTTGCTGCAGACGGTGATGGCGGTGGCGGCCGAGAAGAACTCCACGTTGGTGCTTCCGATTCCGGTTGAGTTGTTGCGGTTTCTGGAGAAAGGGGCGCAGGGGGCGGGCTTCGGGGAGCGGTCGGCTGTGGGGTCGCCGGCCGCGGAGGGTGAAGTTCCGCCTCTGGGGCCGCGCTTGGATTCGGCTCCCGAAAGGTCGGTTTCAAGACAGGAGTAGACCTCACGCGTTGCGTATGGTTCGCTCGCTTGCAGTGTTTGCTGCGTGAAGAGGCCCGTATGACTGTGCACGGTCAAGGTGATGGAGGGCGTGCAACCGTGTTCTACGCGCGTCCGGAAGTCGACCTTGTGCGCTCCCTGTGGGTCTCGGAATAGTGAGCGTTGTTCAACCGGCGCGGGTGTGACTTTTGTTGTCTGTCGCCCCCGTGGCCGTACGCCTTCCGGTCCGACGAGGTCCCCACAACCTTTCGGGCCGACCCCCCCCACAGGAGGACGTGAGTTGAAGCACCGACGCATACCCAAGCGGCGTGCAGCCGTGGCAGGTGCGGGTATCGCCGCACTGGTCGCCGCGGGCGTGACCTTGCAGACTGCGAACGCGAGTGAGACGCCCGACGCGTCCGCGCCGAAGATCCTTTCGGTCGGCGCGGCCGGACAGCTCGCCTCGACGCTCGCGAAGGACCTCGGCGGGGACGCCGCGGGTACCTACTACGACGCGCAGACCAAGAACCTTGTCGTGAACGTCCTCGACGAGGCCGCCGCCGACGCCGTCGAGGCGGCCGGCGCCAAGGCCAGAGTCGTCGAGAACTCGCTCGCCGAGCTGAAGAGCGCGCGTACGACGCTCAAGCAGGACGCGACCATTCCCGGCACCGCGTGGGTGACGGACCCGGCGACCAACAAAGTCGTCGTCACCGCCGACCGTACGGTCTCCGACGCCGAGTGGGCCAAGCTCGGCAAGGTCGTCGACGGGCTGGGTGCCACGGCGGAACTCAAGCGGTCGAAGGGGGAGTTCAAGCCCTTCATCGCGGGTGGTGACGCGATCACCGGTAACGGTGGGCGCTGCTCGCTCGGCTTCAACGTCGTCAAGGGCGGCGAGCCGTTCTTCCTGACCGCGGGGCACTGCACCGAGGGCATCACGGCCTGGTCGGACTCCAGCGGGACCGAGATCGGCACCAACGAGACGTCCAGCTTCCCGGACAACGACTACGGGCTGGTCAAGTACACCGCCGAGGTCGACCACCCGAGCGAGGTCGACCTCTACAACGGGTCCTCGCAGGCCATCAGCGGGGCCGCCGAGGCCACCGTCGGCATGGAGGTCACCCGTAGCGGGTCGACCACCCAGGTGCACGACGGCAAGGTCACCGGGCTCGACGCCACGGTGAACTACGGCAACGGTGACATCGTCAACGGGCTGATCCAGACCGACGTCTGCGCCGAGCCGGGTGACAGTGGTGGGTCGCTGTTCTCCGGTGACAAGGCGATCGGGCTCACGTCCGGTGGCAGCGGTGACTGCACCTCCGGCGGGGAGACGTTCTTCCAGCCGGTGACCGAGGCGTTGTCTGCCACGGGTACTGAGATCGGCTGACGGATCGTCGGCTGATTGCTGCGTGAAGTCCCGCCCCTGTGTGTGAGGGGCGGGGCTTTCGTGTGTGTGGGTGCGTGGTGCCTCCGGCGGTTGGGCGGGGGTGCCTGCGGCGGCCTGTTTCGGTGGGGGGCTGGTCGCGCCCACGCGGCGGTAGCCGCACATTCGACACAGCCCCGCGCCCCTGAGGTGCCTGCGGCGGCCCGTTGCTGTCCGGTGGGGGTTCGCGTAGCGCGTGCGGGTTCGTTGTGGGTCGGGGCCGCGTCGGGGGGTGTCCGTCCTCGGTCCGGTGGTGGGCCTTGCGCGGGAGGTGCCGTTTCTTGACACCGGACTCTGCGGGCGGACACCCCCCGACGCGTCCCCTTGCCGCCGTACGCGGCTGCGGGTGTGTTTGCCTGTGCGTCTATGACGCCTTGCCCGTTCGTAGCCATGACGCCAGGAGTGTGATCGCTGTTCCTGCGGCCGCCCATGCCGAGAGGGCCAGGAGGGAGGCGGTTGTGTCGTTGCCCTTGAAGTAGGCGATCGAACGGGTTGTCCATGTGCCCGCGCCTGGTGGGAGGGCTGGGCCGAGGTCTCGCCAGAACGGTGGGAGCAGTGGGGGTGGGAGGGCGCCGCCGGCGCTGGGGTTTCCCAGGATGACGACGATCAGGATGATCAGGCCGATGCCGGCCAGGCCGAAGAGGGCCTGGAAGGCGAGGGTGGCCGCGCCTACCGCGAAGATGATCAGGGCGCCTGCGCCCCAGAGGGCGGCGATGCTGCCGGGTAGTGCGCCCAGGACGGGGCCGACGATCAGGGCGCCGCCGAGTCCGCCGACGAGGGCGACCGCGGCCATGGCGATGAGGCGGATCAGCGAGCGTCTCGGGGTGGGGCGGCCGGCGCCCGAGCTGATCGTCATGATCGAGGCGCAGAGGTAGCCGCCCACGCACCAGCCCACGGTCACGTAGAAGGACGTGAGGCCGTTGGCGTCGTGCCGGTCGGCCGGGGCCACGTCGAGGGTGCGGAGGGTGCGGGCCTCGGACTTCTCCAGGGTGGTGAGGAGTGTTTCCAGGGTGGTGGCCAGGACTCGGCCGCCGCCGGTGGCCACCAGGAGGGTGTCGGTGGTGCCGTTCGGGTTGATCGGCAGGGCGCCGTCGATGTCGCGGTTCAGGAGCTGCCGGCGGGCTGTGGCCTCGTCGGCCAGTGTGCGGGGGGCCAGGGGGGTGCCGGGCAGGTTTGCCAGGCGGTCGACCGTCTGTTGGGCGGCCACCTCTGGTGCCACGACTCCGATGGGCACGTTCCTGGGTTTCGGGTCGTGGAGTGCTCCTACGTAGGAGGCGATGAAGAGCAGAGCCAGGGCGACCACGCCGGTCACGAGCAGGGTGGCTCGGGGGGTGACCGCGTCCTTCACTTCGGCGAGGAATGGGGTGCGGGGAGTGTCGGCGCCGGGGGTCTGCGTCATGCCCCCACAGTCCGGGTGGCCAGGCGTTTGCGCAGGTGGGAGGCGGCCGAACGGATGTCGCACGAGTGTTCGAGAAATGGTCTATGGTGGGGGTGGGGGAGTTGGGAACTGATGTTCGAGTGCGGGAGGTGCGTGTGTCAGGGTTCGCGCATCTGCACACCGTCTCCGGGTTCTCCCTGAGGTACGGGGCCTCGCACCCGGAGCGGCTGGCCGAGCGCGCCTCCGAGCGGGGTATGGACGCCCTGGCTCTCACCGATCGCGACACGCTCGGGGGCGCTGTTCGTTTTGCCAAGGCCTGTGCGAAGGCGGGCGTGCGTCCGTTGTTCGGCGTGGAGCTGGCCGTGGAGGAGTTCGGGCTCTCGGGGGCGGGGGAATCTCTGGGGCGGCGGCGTCGGGTTCCGGTACGGGGTGGTGCCTTTGTCGATGAGTCGGCGCCTCGGGTCACCTTTCTTGCCCGGGACGGGGCCCGTGGGTGGGGTGATTTGTGCCGGATCGTTTCTGCCGCGCATGGTGGGGAGGGGCCGCCGATGCTGCCCCGGGGGGGCAACCGGGGGGACGGCCTGATCGTTCTGCTCGGGTCCGACTCCGATGTCGGCCGTGCGCTCGCAGCCGGTCGTCCCGATCGGGCGGCCAGGCTGCTTGAGCCCTGGCGGGAGGTCTACGGCGACTCCCTGCGGCTGGAGGCCGTATGGCATGGGCGTCAGGGCACCGGGCCGGGGTCGCTGAGGCTGGCCGCCCGTACTGTCGGTTTCGCCGCCGAGCAGCGGGTGCGGCCTGTGCTGAGCAATGCCGTCCGGTATGCGGATCCCGGGTCGGGGCCGGTCGCCGATGTGCTGGACGCCGCGCGGCGGCTCGTGCCCATCGACTCGACCAAGGAGCTGGACTCCGGCGAGGCCTGGCTCAAGGGTGCGGGGGAGATGGCGAAGGTTGCCGAGCGGGTCGTCGAGGCCGCGGGCTTCCGGCGCGATGCCGCGTACAGGTTGCTGGAGCAGACCGGGGCTGTCGCTGCCGAGTGTCTTGTCGATCCCGAGGACGATCTCGGCATCGGCACCGTTCACTTCCCTGAGCCGTATCTCGTCGGTGCCGGGCAGCGCACCGCCCAGCGGGCGCTCGCCTCGCGGGCGGTGGCGGGCATGGTGCTACGGGGCTATGACGGGCGGCGGGCGTACTGGGAGCGGATGCACCAGGAGCTGGACATCATCGCCCACCACGGGTTCGCTTCCTATTTTCTGACGGTCGCTCAGGTTGTTGATGATGTGCGGAGGATGGGGATCCGGGTGGCCGCGCGGGGGTCCGGTGCGGGGTCGCTCGTCAATCATCTGCTCGGTATCGCGCACGCCGATCCCGTGGAGCACGGGCTGTTGATGGAGCGCTTCCTGTCCAAGCGGCGGCTGGTGCTGCCCGACATCGATGTTGATGTGGAGTCCGCGAGGCGGCTGGAGGTCTATCGCGCGATCATCGACCGGTTCGGGACCGAGCGGGTCGCCACTGTGTCGATGCCGGAGACCTATCGGGTGCGGCACGCGATCCGGGACGTGGGTGCGGCTCTGTCCATGGATCCGGCTGACATCGACCGCATCGCCAAGTCCTTCCCGCACATCCGGGCGCGTGATGCCCGGGCGGCGCTGGACGAGCTGCCCGAGCTCAGGCAGCTGGCGGGGGAGCGGGAGAAGTACGGGAAGTTGTGGGAGCTGGCGGAGGCTCTCGACGCCCTGCCGCGGGGGATCGCCATGCATCCGTGTGGGGTGCTTCTGTCCGATGCTTCCTTGTTGTCGCGTACGCCGGTCATGCCGACCAGTGGCGAGGGCTTTCCCATGTCGCAGTTCGACAAGGACGACGTCGAGGACCTCGGGCTGCTCAAGCTCGATGTGCTGGGCGTGCGGATGCAGTCGGCGATGGCGCACGCGGTCGCGGAGGTGGAGCGGGTCGCGGGGGAGCGGATCGATCTGGACGCGCTCGACTTCGAGCGGGGGGACGGTGATGCGGAGACGTATCGGCTCATCCGTTCCGCTGAGACCCTGGGCTGCTTCCAGATCGAGTCGCCGGGGCAGCGGGACCTGATCGGACGGCTTCAGCCGGCCACCTTTCATGATCTCGTTGTCGACATCTCGCTCTTCCGGCCCGGGCCGGTCGCCGCCGACATGGTGCGGCCGTTCATCGAGGCGCGGCACGGGCGGGCGCCGGTGCGTTATCCGCACAAGGATCTGGAGGGGCCGCTGCGGGAGACGTACGGGGTCGTCGTCTTCCATGAGCAGATCATCGACATCGTGCACATCATGACCGGGTGCGGGCGGGATGAGGCGGACCGGGTGCGGCGGGGGCTGTCGGATCCTGAATCGCAGGGGCGGATCCGGGTGTGGTTCGCGCAGCACGCGGCGGCGGGCGGGTATGACGCGGAGACCATCCGGCGGACCTGGGAGATCGTCGAGGCCTTCGGGTCGTACGGCTTCTGCAAGGCGCACGCGGTCGCCTTCGCCGTGCCGACCTATCAGTCGGCCTGGCTGAAGGCCCATCACCCGGCCGCCTTCTACGCGGGGCTGCTCACCCATGACCCCGGGATGTATCCGAAGCGGCTGCTGCTGGCGGACGCGCGGCGGCGAGGGGTGCCGATCCTGCCGTTGGATGTGAACGTGTCGGGGGTCGCACACCGTATCGAACTGCTGTCTGAATCAGGGGGATCGGGAGGCGTGTGGGGGCTGCGGCTCGCCCTCTCCGATGTGCACGGCATCAGTGAGGCCGAGGCGGCGCGGATCGCGGACGGGCAGCCGTATGCCTCGCTGCTCGACTTCTGGGAGCGGGGGCGGCCCAGTCGTCCGCTCGCCCAGCGGCTCGCGCAGGTCGGTGCGTTGGACGCCTTCGGGGCCAACCGGCGTGATCTGCAACTGCATCTGACCGAGCTGCACCGGGGCGCCCGGGGCAAGGGGGGTGGCGGGGGCCAACTCCCGCTGAGCGGCGGGCGGAAGACGGCCGCGGCCGGGCTGCCCGACCTCAGTTCGGAGGAGCGGCTCAGTGCCGAGCTGGGTGTGCTGTCGATGGACGCCTCGCGCAATCTGATGGACGACCACCGGTCCTTCCTCGACGAGTTGGGCGTCGTTTCGGCGCGGCGGCTGCGGGATGCCCGGCACGGGGAGACCGTGCTGGTCGCGGGGGCCAAGGCGGCCACCCAGACACCGCCGATCCGGTCCGGCAAGCGGGTCATCTTCAGCACGCTGGACGACGGGACGGGCCTGGTGGATCTCGCGTTCTTCGACGACTCGCACGACGCGTGTGCCCACACCGTCTTCCACTCCTGGCTGCTGCTGGTGCGCGGGGTCGTGCAGCGGCGGGGGCCGCGCAGCCTGAGTGTGGTGGGCTCCGCCGCCTGGAACCTCGCCGAGCTGGTCGAGCTGCGCGCCGAGGGAGGGCTTGACGTGGTGGCGGCACGGCTGGCGGAGCCCGTGGCGGAGGGGGACGGAGACGATCCGACGCACGGCCGGCGCATCCACCTGCCGACCGGATACGAGATGCACCCGTGGGCCGATCTGCGACCGGCGGGTCAAGAGCCTTCACAGGTACGGAAGTTGTGGCACCGGAGTCCGGGGAGTGCGGGATGACCATCCTCTGCGTACGTTTCCAGCTGCCGCCGACGGACGAGGCGGCCCTGCCGGGGCTCCTCGGACTGCTGGAGGACTTCACTCCGGTCGTGCAGGCCCTGCCGCCGGACGGGGCGCTGGCCGATCTGCGGGGCGCCGAGCGGTACTTCGGGCGCGACGCGATCGACTTGGCGTCGGTGATCCGGGTACGGGCCCTGGCCCATCACGGGATCGACTGCGCGATCGGTGCCGGGCCGGGGCCGATGCTGGCCCGCGTGGCGCTGCGGGACGCCCGGCCCGGGGTGCCGTGTGCCGTCCCCGAGGGGCCGGACGCCATCGCGGAGTTCCTCGCCGGGAAGCCCGTCGCCGCGCTGCCCGGCGTCGGCACCGCGACCGCCCGGACCCTGTGCGAGTACGGCCTCGACACCCTCGGCCTGGTCGCCGGTGCGCCGCTGTCCACGCTCCAGCGCCTGGTCGGCGCGAAGGCGGGGCGTGAGCTGCGCGAGAAGGCGAGCGGAATCGACCGGGGGCGGGTCGTCCCGAACGCCGTGTCGCGGTCGCTGGCCACCGAACGGCCCTTCACCCGCGACGAGTTGGACCCCGACCGGCATCGCCGGGCGCTGCTCTCCGCCGCCGACGAGCTGGGCTCCCGGCTGCGCGCCCTGGACAAGGTCTGCCGCACCCTGACCCTCACCGTCCGCTATGCCGACCTCCCCCACTCTCGAACAGGCTCGAGCGGGGGGACCCCCATCTCGACAACCCGCACCCGTACGTTGAAGGAGCCGACGGCCCACTCGGCGGCGCTGACCAGGGTGGCGTACGGCATGTACGAGGCCCTCGGCCTCCAGCGCGCCCGTGTGCGGGCTCTGGCCCTGCGCGCCGAGGGCCTCGACCCCGCCGAGCAGGCCTCCCACCAGCTCACCTTCGACCCGCTCGACGAGAAGGCCCGCCGCCTGGAGGAGGTCGCGGACCGCGCGCGAGCGAAGTTCGGGCCGCATGCGGTGATGCCGGGCTCGCTCGCCGCGTAGTTCCCTGTGCGCCGAGGTCAGTTGGCCCACGGCGGCGTGATGAGCGTGCCATCGGCCAGTTCCGCGGTGAGGCCGATGGAGGTGGTGACCCAGGTGACGGCGGTCCGCTCGGTCGGGTTCTCGACGGTCAGGGTCGCGCCGGGGTTGATGATCAGGGTGTCGCCCGCCGTGATCCGGTCGGTGCGGTCGTCGAGTGTGATCAGCAGCTCGCCGTCGAGGAGGTGCAGGATCTCCTCCCGGTTGACGGTGTGGGCAGGGGCCCTGGTCCCGGCGGGGATCTCGCCGCGCCAGGCGCACAGCTCCTTGCTGCCGGTCAGGGGCGTGGCGTACGAGACGAAGCGGGCGCCGTGGATTTCGTGGGTGACTGCCTCGGACGCGCGGACTACGGGCATGGGTGCCTCCTGGGCGTGGACGGTCGAGATGAGATGGTCAAACAGGTTGACTATATGAAGCTATGGTCAAGCTGCTTGACCAATTCGTCAAGGGTGTTTCAATGCCTGCGTGCAGAACTCCGAAGCCATGGCCCTGTCCGCCGCCCTGCTCGCCGTCGCCGGTGAGCTCACGCAACGCATCAATGACGGTGTGGTCACCCGGGGCTTCGAGGGGATGCGACCCGCGCACGGGTTCGCGTTCGCCCGGCTCGCCCCGGACGGTGCGACGGTCACCGACCTCGCCGTCCATCTCGGCGTGACCAAGCAGGCCGCGAGCCAGCTCGTCGACGAGATCGTGCGCAAGGGCTACGCCGAGCGGCGGCCCCACCCCGAGGACGCGCGCGCCCGGCTGGTCGTGCTGACCGGGCGGGGGTGGGCCTGCACCCGGGCGGCCGAGGAGGCGGCCGCGGATGCCGTTCGGGCGTGGGTCGAGGTGCTCGGTGAGGGTGAAGTGCGGTCGCTGCTCGGGCAGTTGGTGCGCATTGCCCCCTATGGTCCCATCAGGCCCACCTGGTGATGGTTCATCAGGGGTTGTGAACCGCCCCTTACTATCACTGGAAGTTTTTACTGACGCGTAACTTCACACGTCTACTACTCGCCCGTAACTTGACGAGTGAACAGCATCCTCGTGATCCGGATCACAGGGCGTAAGGCCGTCGCACCTCCCTTGAGCCGCAAGGAGATCACCCGATGCTGCCCTGGAAACGAGTGGTCAGACCCCTGACCGCGCTGCTGCTGACCACCGCGGTCGCCGTCGTCCCCGCCACCACCGCCCAGGCGGCCGACGCGGCCGCGACCTCGCACAGCGGCTGGAACGACTACTCCTGCAAGCCGTCCGCCGCCCATCCCCGCCCCGTCGTCCTGGTCCACGGCACCTTCGCCAACTCCGTCGACAACTGGCTGGGTCTCGCGCCCTACCTGGTGAACCGCGGCTACTGCGTCTTCTCCCTCGACTACGGCCAGCTGTCGGGCGTGCCCTTCTTCCACGCCCTCGGCCCCATCGACAAGTCGGCAGGGCAACTGTCCACCTACATCGACACGGTCCTCGCCGCGACCGGCGCCGCCAAAGCCGACCTCGTCGGCCACTCGCAGGGCGGCATGATGCCCCGCTACTACCTCAAGTTCCTCGGCGGTGCCGCCAAGGTGAACGCCCTCGTCGGCATCGCGCCCAACAACCACGGCACCACCCTGGCGGGGCTCACCAACCTGCTGCCGTACTTCCCCGGCGCGGAGGACCTGCTCAGCACCGCCACCCCCGCCCTCGCCCAGCAGGTCGTGGGATCCGAGTTCATGACCAAGCTCAACGAGGGCGGCGACACCGTCCCCGGCGTCCGCTACACGGTCATAGCCACCCAGTACGACGAGGTGGTCACGCCGTGGCGGACCCAGTTCCTGAACGGCCTCGACGTGAAGAACGTCCTGATCCAGGACAAGTGCGCGGCCGACCTCTCCGAGCACGCGCTCCTGGGCCTGACCGACCGCATCGCCTTCCACGAGGTGACCAACGCGCTCGACCCGGCCCGCGCCACACCGACCACCTGCGCTTCCGTGGTCGGTTGAGCGGCTGAGCGGCTGAGCACCGCCGGGGTCTGACCGGCCTGAGCCGCCGCTCAGACCCCGGAGTCCTCGATCAGCGGCGAGCGCCGCCCGCCGCCCGTCGGCGCACCGACGCGAACAGGACCGCCGAACCGACCGCCAGGGTCGCCGCACCGCCCATCGCGAGATACGCCGTGCTGCCGTCCCCGCCGGTCTCGGCGAGGTTCTCGGTGGCACCGGCTGCCTTCGGCCGGTTGGCCGGGCCGGACCCGGACGCCTCCCCCTCGGCCGCCGCGACCGGCTCCGCCGACGTACTGGCGTCCTGGTCCCCGTGGCCGTGGTGCTCGATCGTCGACTGGTCGGCACCGTCCTCGATCTGCTCCTCGGAGGGCGCGGAGGCACTCGGAGCGGGCGCGGCCGCCTCGCCGCCGCCGCTGCCGGAGCCGCTGCCGCTGCCGGTGCCGTCGGTGGTGCCGCCACCGTTGCCCGAGCCCCCGCCGTCACCGCCGCCGAAGGCCACGTCCGAGCAGGAGTAGAACGCCTCCGGGCTGTCCGAGCGCTGCCAGACCGCGTACAGCAGCTGCTTGCCGGAGCGCTCGGGCAGGGTCCCCGAGAACGTGTAGAAGCCGCCCGACGCCGCCGGGTCGGTGACCGTCGCCACCGGATTCGCCAGGTCCAGGTCGTCCCAGGCCAGTGGCTTCGTGGGGTCGTAACCCGCCTTGGTGATGTAGACCTTGAAGGTGCCCTTGTGCGGGGCGGTCACGCGGTACTTGAAGGTGTACGACCCACTGCTCACGCTCGTCGCCGGCCAGTCGGCGCGGGCCAGGTCGAGGCCCTTGAACGCCTCGCTGTTCGCGCTGCACAGCCTGCCGTCCGGGATCAGCTCCTGGTGGCGGCCGTCCGCGTTGCCGATGCGTATGCCGTTCCAGTCGTAGAGGGCCTGGGTGCCGCCCGCAGCGACCGCCGCCTTGCACGCGTCGGACTTCGGGCTCTCCGGGCCCTCCGCGTAACACTGCGAGACCCGGCTGACCGGATCGCCCATCGAGCCGTGCGCGGAGGCGGGCGCGGTGGCGAGGACGGTCAGCGCGAGCGGGGTCAGGCCGAGGGCGGCGACGGCGACGGCCTTGCGGCGTGCGGGCATGGAAGATCTCCTCAAGGGGGCTCTGACGCGTGGGGTGAATCCCGTGGGGGCGATCAGAAGCTAGCCCGAGGAAACCGCGAAAGCGCCTGCTGGAGGCGGGTGACGGCGATCTTTAGGGTCGCCTTAAGGCGCGGCTAACCAGGGGCTCAGGATGGGTGGCTGAAGCGCCTCGCCTCACCTGTGAGCGAGCTTCGGAGCTGTTCGCGGTCGTTCGCGTCAGTCCGTCCTGAGACGCTGCGGTTGGCTCCCCGAACGGCTCCCGTCGGGGATGCTGAAGGAGCAGGATGACGCCTGGTGGATGTGCTCGTGTGAGACCCGCCCGGCGCACCAACGGCCCGAAACTGTCCGGCTGAGGATGCATGGACGGGCGGCCGCGTCTCCTGGCCGGCCACTTCGAGCGGGCCCGTCCTCCAGCAACAGGGCATGGCAGTCACTGCTGTCGGGTAGCGAAGAGCCGTTCGGACCGCTGAAGTCGGGGCAGGGGGAGGTGCCGTCGTGACGCAGGACGACCCGCCGGATGGATGGAGCCCGCAGGAGCGGCGGATGTGGGAGGCATACCGGCTTGGCGAGTGGTGCGACGACGTGGCCGAGGTACGCGGCAGCGCGCTCCGCTACCTTCTGATCGCCGCACCGTCGCCCTACCCCGGTTGTCAGACCCGCCTGCAGTTGCGTGGGACCCGCGTCACCGGCGAGTTGGACCTCGCCGAGGTCACGGTCGCCGGCTCGATCCGACTGTCCCGGTGCCGCTTCGAGGAGCCTGTCCGCCTCGACAACGCGCACCTTGGCGCCGCCTTCGAAGTCAACGCCTGCACGATGCCGGGGCTGACCCTGGCCGGCGCGCGTATCGCCCTGGAGTGCGAGATCGTAGCCTGTACGGTCACCGGCACAGTGGACCTCCGATCCCTCGCTGTGGAAAACCGACTGTCCTTGAACGACACCGATATACGCCCGTCCCATGGCGAGGCCGCGCTTGACGCGCAGTCCATCGAGGTGGGTGAGGACTTCTGGGCATCGGGCCTGGACTGCTCGGGCACGGTGTTCCTGAACAGCGCCCGCATACAGGACGTCCTGGCTTTCCGAGGCTCCCGCATCAGGGGCGACTCGGGCCTCCAGGCACCCGAGTTGACCGTGGGGGGTGGCCTGTTCCTCGACTCCGGCTTCTCGGGTACCGGGCAGATCAACCTCTACGGGGCCTCCATTGGCGGATCCGTCAGGCTGGATGACTGCCGGTTGGACGGGCCCGGCGCCGGCCCAGGTGCATACGCCCTGAATCTGTCCTGTGCGGAGATAGGCGGCGACATCTGGGCGGGGCGCGGTCTGGTCGTGCAGGGCCCTGCCATTGTCCGGGACACCTCAGTGCGTGGCAGTGTGGTCCTCAAAGGGGCCCACTTCGACATCTCCTCCAGAGTGCCGACCGCGGAGGCTGCCCTCGACGCTTCACGACTGCGCGTCGGCGGCGACATCGACTGCCGGGACGGATTCGTCACACACGGCATGATCGACCTGCGTGACGCCCGCGTCGGCGGCTCCCTCCTCTTCGAAGGCGCCGAATTGACCGCCCTCGACAACCGATACCCCGCTCTGCGCGGCAACGGAGTCGAGACAGGCGGTGTGTTCAACCTGTGTGACGGCTTCACCGCGTACGGAAGGATCTCCCTCAACAGCGTCACGGTCCGCAGCCGTGTCTGCTTCGATGACGCCGCCCTCGACACGTCCGCCGATGAGTCGGCCCTGAGCTTTGTCGGATCAACCACAGCCTCCCTCTCGTTTCGCCTGCGCGAGGCACCGGCGGGTGTGGTCGAGCTGCGCCACAGCAGAATCGGGTTGCTGCGCGACGCCCCTGCCGCCTGGCCCACTGGACTGGTACTCGACGGAGCCGTCTACGACAGCCTGCACCCCGCGCTCCCGGCTCGGACACGTCTGCCCTGGCTCGGCCGTGACCCCGCCGGGTTCGTGCCCCAGCCGTACGAGCAACTCGCCGCCACCTACCAGCGCCAGGGCCAGGACGCCGATGCCCGGGCCGTGTTGGTCGCCAAGCATCGCAGCATGCGGCGCACGCTGTCGCCCCCTGCCAGGTTGTGGAGCCTGCTCCAGGACGCGACGGTGGGCTATGGCTATCGCCCTCTGCGTGCCGTGTGGCTGCTGCTGTGTCTCCTGAGTACCGGAGCGGCTCTCTTCACCGGCTGGCCGCCCACTGCCGTGGGGGATGGCAAGCCACCACCCTTTCAGCCCGGGATCTATACGCTCGACCTGCTGTTGCCCCTCGTGGATCTGGGCCAGGAACGCTCTTACGCTCCGACCGGCCTCGCGCAGTGGGCCGCAGTCGCGCTGATCGGCATGGGCTGGCTTCTGGCCACGACGGTCGCGGCAGGAGCGAGCAGGGTGTTGCGCCGGAGCTAGCCTTCCCGTTTCGGTTGGGTCGGTTGGGCTGGGATGAGGATGTCGGTGCCGTGGCGGTCGGCGTCGGGGATCTGGGCCAGGGCCGCATCCAGGACGACGATGTGGTCGGCGGCGGTATGGGCGCCGGCGTTGCCCGGCCGCAGCACTCCGGCCAGGGCTTCGCCGGTGTTGTCCAGAAAGCACGGCAGCGGGTGGTAGCCGAAGCCGCGTTCACAGGTGGCCGCCGCCCGCCTGTTCCTTCTCGGAGTGGCAGGGGATGAGGGTGGCGTCGATGTCCGGGACGAGGTCCGGCAGGTCGTGTCCGCCTGCGCGGGCCGCGGGTATGCCGCTCCTGGCCTCGACGGCCTGCAGCCAGGCGATTTCCAGGGCCAGGTCCGCTGTCGCCTCACCGCCGTTGGCCGGCATCACCGCCAAACCGACCGTGATCCGGCCGGTGCCACGCGCTCGCAGCCTGCGCAGCGCGTCCGTGAATGCGCCAGTCAGGCCAGTGACATCGGCGAGATCGGCCGGCAGGCGGGATCCGGTGTGGCTGACCACACCGGATCCGTCGGCCGAGACGACGAGCTTGGGACGCGACCCGGTAGTGGACGCAGAAAGTGCCTTCTTGCTGTGGTGACAGAAGCTCCAGACAAGCCCCATCACCATCCCAAGGTCAGGAGGCACTTTCGCGTTTCTGCTCGGGTTCCGGAGGTCGCCGCAAGTGAAAGGCGGTGGCTAGCGGCCGAGGAATCCTTCGACCACTGTCGCAAGCGTCTCCGGGCTCTCATCCGGGGCGAAGTGGCCGGCGTCGTTGAACACTTCGAGCTCGGCGTTCGGATACCACTGCAGCCAGGTGGACCGCATGGTGTCAGGACCCATCGCCGGGTCGTTCGCACCAGCTACGACGAGGAGCGTTCCGAGCCGCTCACCCTGGCATCCAGCCATGCATCGTCGTGCCGACTGCCGGTGGTGACGTCAAAGATCGTCCTGCGGTTGCCGGAATCCTCCACGGCCCCGACGAACAGCTCCCACATCTCCCCTTCGAGCGGGAACCCGGACGCGGGTACCGGTGAGATGCCGACGATCGAGCGGACCCGCGAGGGGGCGTCCAGCAACATCAGCTGGGCCGCCTTGCCGCCCATGGAGTGACCGATGACCGAGAAGGTGTTCCAGCCGAGGTCGTCGGCCACGGCGAGGGCGTCCGCCGCGACCTCCTCCATCGTGTACGTGCCGGGGGTGTCCATCGCCTCGCCGTACCCCCGGCAGTCCACGAATGCGTAACTGAACGCGCTCCCGTCCAGGTACCGCCGCAGATGGCCGAAACTCGACCTGTCGCTGAGCCAGTGGTGGAGTGCGAGGACCCGCTCCGGACCGTTGCCCTGTACCTCATATGGAACTACGTGTCCTGCTACATGGCCTGTCACAATGCTGGGTCTCCCCCTCCGGGCCGGGCCCGGAATCCCGTCGGCTTGTGGGTTCGCTCCAACGGCGTAGCAGCGGGAGCGGGCGACCGAAGGCGTCGCAGGCCGGATGGATCCGGCTGGTCAGGCCACCCCGGCCCGGGAACTTCCAGACGATCCCTGTGAGGGCCACCTGGTCGTCCAGCCGCTTTGCGGCCACGCAAGCGCCTCGCTGGTGTTGGCCAGGAGGCACACCAAGCACACCAGCCGGTGGAACGCGAAACACTCGGACTGCGATCAGGTGGATACCGTCGCGGTATGACGGACGACGACATCAGGCCGGCGGT
Source organism: Streptomyces sp. V4I8 (assembly GCF_041261225.1). Classification (GTDB taxonomy): domain Bacteria; phylum Actinomycetota; class Actinomycetes; order Streptomycetales; family Streptomycetaceae; genus Streptomyces. The sequence goes on along the minus strand of NZ_JBGCCN010000001.1, from coordinate 2,430,644 downwards.
CGCCGCCGACGTGTCCGCGGTGAAGGCCGTGACCGACGCCGCCTACCACCGCTACATCGAGCGCATCGGACGGGCGCCCGTGCCCATGCTGGCGGATCACTCGGCGAACGTGTCCGAGGGGAAGGTGTTCGTGACGGGCGATCCCGTGGTCGGGCTCGTGGTGCTGGAGGTGTACGAGGACCATCTGTTCCTCGACAGCATCGCCGTCCACCCCGACGCGCACGGCAGGGGTGTGGGACGACGGCTGCTGCGTTTTGTGGACGCACGCGCGCGTGCGCTCGGCCTGCCCGAGGTCAGGCTCTACACGAACGCGCTGATGTGGGAGAACCAGAAGATCTACCCGAAGTACGGCTACGAGGTCGTCGAGCGTCGCGTGGACGGGCCGTACGACCGGGTCCACTACCGCAAGCGGATCAGCTGACGCGTTTCCCGCGGCCGGCGGGGCGTCTCAGCCTTCCGGCCACCACGTTCGCGCGATGTCCTTGCGGACCTCGGGTCGTCCCGAGGCGGACTCGTCCGTCTCCTCCCGGAGCCGGTGGGAATCCGTCTTCCTCTTCAGGGGCTTCTGCACGGTCACACGGCGCATGGCTGCCTCCTTCAGTGTCCATCGAGTTCCGCTTTGTCGCGGAGATAGACCCTTTTGGCGAGAGTTCCTCATCGCTGCTGGTCCTGTCAGTGGCCGTTGTCACGAATCCGACTGTCAGTGGCGGGTGTCACTCTTGGCCCATGACGAACGGTGAACACGCCATCACAGAGGCGGGCATGGGCATGGAGATGGAGATGGAGATGGGCCTCGCCGTGGACTGGGACGCGGCGGCCGCGTCCTTCGACGACGAGCCGGACCACGGTCTGCGCGACCCCGAGGTGCGCCAGGCCTGGGCTTCCCGGCTGCGGTCCTGGCTCCCCGAGCGCGCGTCCGACGTCCTCGACCTCGGCTGCGGCACCGGCAGCCTGTCGCTCCTCGCGGCCGAACAGGGACACCGCGTCACGGGCGTGGACCGGTCCCCGGCGATGGTCGACCTGGCCCGCGCCAAACTGGCCGGACGTGACGCCGCGTTCCTCGTCGGTGACGCCGCGGCGCCGCCGGTCGGGGAGGAGCGGTTCGACGTGGTGCTCGTACGGCATGTCCTGTGGGCGCTGCCCGACCCCGGCCGGGTCCTGCGGCACTGGCGTGGGCTACTGCGCCCGGCCGGGCGGTTCGTGCTGGTCGAGGGGGTGTGGGGGACCACCGTGCCGACGGTCGGCATACCGGCGGACCGGCTCACCGCTCTCCTCGCACCGCTCGTCGAGGACGTGCGCGTGGAGCGACTCTCCGGGGACGCGCGGCTGTGGGGGAAGGACGTGGACGACGAGCGGTACGCGGCCGTGGCGGTGGTCTGACCAGGCCTGGCTGTGCCAGGAACGTGGCCCGCCCGGGGCGGGCTATGCCAGGAGCCCGCCGAAGCCGACCCCGCGCGCCAGTTCCTCCAGGGCGTCCAGCGCCGACACGGCGGCCGCGGCGGCCTGCGGATCCGTGCGTTCGAGGCCGCTCTCGGCGAACTCGTCCTCGTCCAGTCGGCGTACGTCCGTGTAGTCGGCGGAGCACCACAGGTCCAGATCGAGGTCCTCGACGACCAGCTCGGTGCCGGACAGCGTGGCCGGGCGGGTGATGTCGCAGTACCAGCCCTTGAGGGCGCCCGTGGCGTCGCGGACCTCCTTCACGGCGTACCAGCGGTCGCGCCAGTAGTACTCGGTGAAGACATCGCCCGGCTCGAAGCGGACGAAGCCGAAGTCGCGGACCCCGGCGCCGGACCAAGGGGCGCGGACGGCGATGCGGGTGCCGTCGTCGAAGAGCGGTTCGGCCGCGTAACGGATCTTCGTACGGCCGGCCTTGACGAGGACCACGTCGAGCGGACGTCCCTGGTCAGCCGAGTTCGCGGACATAGCGCACCTCCGTCGCGCAGATCTTGTACCCGAGCCAGGAGTTGATCGCCAGCATGGGTCCGTTGTCGGTGTCGTTGCCCGTGAAGGCCTCCTTGTAGCCGGCGGCGCGGGCGCGGTGCAGGGAGGCGTTCTTGGCGAGCTTGGCCAGGCCCCGGCCGCGGAAGGCACGGGCCGTGCCGGTCATCGCGGTGGAGTAACGGGTGCCCCGATCCGTGAAGGCGACGCTGAAGGCGGCCGGGCGGCCGTCGACGACCGCCACCGACGTCAGGTCCCGGTCGAGGAGCGGGTGGTTCCAGGTCTCCTCGACCCAGGCCTCGTAGTCGCTGAACTCGACTCCGACGTCGCTCGGTTCGTCCGACGTCGTCTCGGCGTCCAGCTCGAACATCGGGCGCGGGTCGTCCGCGAAGTCGGCGGCCGTGCGCAGCTCGACGCCCGGCGGGAGGTCCTGGAGCGGCGGGAGCGCGCCGTTCGCCAGGTCCAGCCGCAGGAAGTGGGCGGAGCGGCTCGCGCGATAGCCGTGCCGCTCGGCGAACGCGCGGTTGCCCGGCTCGTCCAGGACCCACGAGAACAGCCTGGTTGCACCCCGCGCGGCCAGATGCTCCTCGGCGGCGCGGACCAGGAGCGCCCCGGCGCCGCGCCCGGTGCGGTCCGGGCGGACGTGGATGTTGAGGTAGCCCTGGCCGGGCTCCGGGCTGTCGTGCGCCAGGCCGACCTGGGCCGTGCCGGTCATCTCGCCGTCCTCCTCCGCGACGAGGGAGCGGTAGTGGGCGTCGGGGTGGGTGTGGTTCTGGCGGTGGACGATGGCTTCCGGTACCCACAGGACGTAGGGGAGGGCGAGGTGGCGGGTGTGGGCGAAGCGCTCGACGTCGGCCGGGACTTCGGGGCGCAGGTCGCGCACGGTCACAGTCATGAAGGCGCACGCTACGCGGGGGATGTCCCGGGGTGCCTCTCATTTTCCGGCGGGTACGGGACAATCGCCCTGTGACCTTGAAGATCCACATCGATGACAGTGGCGCTCCGTACGAGCAGGTGCGGGCGCAGATCTCCGAGCAGGCGCGGTCGGGGGTGCTGCCGGTGGGGTACCGGCTGCCGACCGTGCGGGGGCTGGCGGAGTCGCTGGGGCTGGCGGCCAACACCGTCGCCAAGGCGTACCGGGCGCTGGAGAGCGACGGGGTGATCGAGACGCGGGGGCGTAACGGCACGTTCGTGGCGGCCGCCGGCTCGGCCGCCGAGCGTGAGCTGGCGTCGGCCGCGCAGGCCTACGTGGAGCGCGCTCGCAGGCTCGGGCTCGCGGAGGCCGACGCGTTGGCGGCCGTACGGGATGCCCTGCGCGCGGCCTACGGAGCGTAGTCAGCGGCGTACGGCCAACCCCGGCGTGCGGGTGACCGTGCGGCCCGCTCGCGTCGCCGCCCTCCCGAAGACCACCGCGTCCTCCACCGCTGCCCCACCGGGGTCGTTGTTGAAATACGCGTACGCGTCCTCGGCGTCGGACCAGGTGGTCGCGATCCGGTCGACCCAGGTCTCCAGGGAGCGTCGCCCGTAGCGGGGCCAGGGCTGGGCGCGGCCCTCGTGGAAGCGGACGTAGCCCCAGTCCGTCGTGCGCCACAGAGGCGCGACCGGGCGGGCCTGGACGTCGGCCCAGCACAGGGCGGCCCCTCGGGACTCCAGGATTTCGCGGGTCCGGGCCGTCCACCAGGACTCGTGGCGGGGCTCGACCGCGATCCGCGTTCCGGACGGGAAGCAGGCCAGGCAGGCATCCAGCAGGTCGGGGTCGGCGCGCAGAGTCGGCGGCAGCTGCAGGAGTACCGGCCCCAGACGGTCACCCAGGCCCGCCGCGTGGGACATCAGACGGTGGACCGGCTCCTCGGGATCCTTGAGGCGCTTGATGTGGGTGAGGTAGCGGCTCGCCTTCACCGCGACCACGAAGTCCCCCGGTACCCGCTCGCGCCAGGCCTCGAAGTTCTCCCGCGTCGGCAACCGGTAGAACGCGTTGTTGATCTCCACCGTGGCGAAGCACTCCGTGTACTCCTCAAGCCACAGCCGCATGGGCACATCGGGGGGATAGAAGGAACCCCGCCAGTCCTTGTACTGCCATCCCGACGTCCCGACGAACAGGGTCATACATCCATGAAAGCACCGGAGGGCTACAGGTACAGCCCCGCGTCCGCCCCGTCCCGCGGGTCCGGCAGCGACGTCGGGGACGTGCCCCGCCGCAGCGCGTACAGCTCCGCCAGCGTGGCGCCCTCACGGCCGATGCCCTCCTCCGTGCCCAGCCAGCTCGTCGCCTCCCCGCGCGTCAGCGCCCCCACCTCGATGCGGGCCAGACAGCGCCCGGGGCGGACCACGGCTGGGTGGAGGCGCTCCAGGTCCTCGTTGGTCGTCACACCGACCAGGACGTTGCGGCCCTGCCCCAGCAGTCCGTCCGTCAGGTTCAGCAACCGCGACAGCGCCTGGCCCGCGGTGTGCTTCGCCTCGCCGCGGATCAGCTCGTCGCAGTCCTCCAGCAGCAGCAGCCGCCAGCGGCCCTTGCCCGTCGGGTCGTCCTCGCCGATCGCGATGTCCATCAGGTAGCCGACATCGCTGAACAGCCGCTCCGGGTCCAGGACACAGTCGACCTGGCACCAGTCCCGCCAGGAACGGGCCAGCGTCCGCAGCGCCGACGTCTTGCCGGTGCCCGGCGGGCCGTGCAGCAGGAGCAGGCGGCCCGCGATGTCCTCCGGCGTCGTCTTCATCAGGCGGTCCATCGCGTCCGCCACCGGCGCGGTGTAGTTGGCCCGCACCTCGTCCCAGGTGCCCGCCGAGATCTGCCGGGTCGTGCGGTGCGGACCGCGCCTGGGGGAGACGTACCAGAAGCCCATGGTCACGTTCTCCGGCTGCGGCTCGGGCTCGTCCGCCGCGCCGTCCGTCGCCTCGCCCAGGACACGCGCCGCGAGTTCCTCGCTGGTCGCCGTCACGGTGACGTCGGCACCGCGGTTCCAGCGGGAGATCAGCAGGGTCCAGCCGTCACCCTCCGCCAGGGTCGCGCTCCGGTCGTCGTCGCGGGCTGCGCGCAGCACCCGGGCGCCCGGCGGCAGCAGCGTCGCACCGGACCGTACGCGGTCGATGTTCGCCGCGTGCGAGTACGGCTGCTCGCCCGTCGCGAAGCGGCCGAGGAACAGCGCGTCGACGACGTCGGACGGCGAGTCGCTGTCGTCGACGTTGAGCCGGATCGGCAGAGCGTCGTGTGGGTTCGCAGACATGCGGCCATGATCCGGCACACGGCGGCCCGGTGCACCCGGTTTCCGTGGCACGTACCGCCAACGGTCCAGAGTGACGAAACCCGCCCGAGCGGCTGTCGCCCCCGTTACCGTTGTCCTTGATGGGACGTCATGGGTGGAATTCGGGGGCACGGCGGTGGCGGCTCACCGCGCTGCTCGGTGTGGGCGTGGCCGTGCTGGCCCTGGTGGTGACCCTGCTCAACACGCTTCCCGGGAGCGGCGCGAGCACCGCGGGCACCACACGCGACGGCGACAAGGTGCACGGCAGCCCGACCGCCACGCCGGACGCCACGAACCCCGAGGTCGGCTGGGGGTTCACCCACACCCGGCACAGCGCCGACGAGGGCGCCGCCGCGGCCGTGCGGCGCGTCGAGGGACGGCTCGCGGACGCCGGAGGCCTGCCGCAGATCCAGCACCTCATGGGCTGGGGCGCCGACAACCCCGAACCGGTCGAGGGCCGCTACGACTTCGAGGCCATGGACCGCCGTATCGACTTCATGCGCGCCTCCGGCAGCACCCCGGTCGTCACCCTGTGCTGCGCCCCCGACTGGATGAAGGGCGGCAAGCCCGGCGTCGACAACACGAACTGGAGCCAGGCCGCACTGGAGACGGCACCGGAGCCCGAGCACTTCGAGGACTTCGCCGCGCTCGCCGTGACCGTCGCCAAGCGCTACCCCGACGTACGCCACTTCATCGTGTGGAACGAGTTCAAGGGCTTCTGGAACGACGCCGAGGCCCGCTGGGACTACGAGGGCTACACCCGGCTGTACAACCTCGTCCACAAGGCGTTGAAGAAGGTCAACCCCGACATCATGGTCGGCGGGCCGTACCTCGTGATGGACAGCGTCGACCCGCGTGCCGCGGAGGCCTCCACGGCGCTGACGGGCCCCTGGGGCGCACTGGACCAGCGCACCGTCGACGCCTTCGCGTACTGGAACGAGCACAAGGTGGGCGCTGACTTCGTCGTCGTGGACGGCTCCAGCTACACCCGGGACGACGAGCTGCTGCCCGACGAGTTCACGGCCACCGACAAGTTCACGGCCGTGAGCCAGTGGGTGCGGCGGCAGACCGGTGACCTGCCCCTGTGGTGGGCCGAGTACTACGTCGAGCCCGCCGACGGCAACGACGACCGCAAGGGCTGGTCCGAGGCCCGCCGGGTCGCCGTCCAGGCCGCCGGCATGATCGCGCTCGCCAAGGGCGGCGCCTCCTCCGCCTTCTACTGGAACCCGCAGGAGGAGAAGGGCACCGACTGCGCCGGCTGCCTGTGGACGCCGACCGACACCGCGAGCGGCGGTGAGAAGCTGCCCATGTACGACCTGCTCTCCCGGTTCGGCAAGGAGTTCCGGCCGGGCACCGAGTACAAGAAGGTGTCCGTCGACAAGGCCGGCGTCCGGGCCCTGGCAACGGACAAGACGGTCGTCGTCGTGAACACCCTCGACCGGCAGACCAGCGCGAAGGTCGACGGCGAGAAGGTCGCGTTGCAGGCGTACGAGGTGAGGTGGCTCAAGCGCTGAGCCACCTCACCTCCGAGTGATCGTCTACTTGATCGTCAGGAACCGCTGCACCAGCGAAGCCAGCAGCACCGCCAGCAGCGGCAGCGAGAACCAGAAGCTGCTCTGCAGCCACCGCAGCTGCCGCACACTCGGCCGCATGGCCACCCGGACGATCTCGCGGGCCGTCAGCAGCACGATCAGCGCGACCGCCGCCAGACCCCCGACCACCGACCACGGCGTCCAGGTCACCTGCGGCCCGATCGGCCCCGGATCGGCCTTCGGGACCTCGCCCGCCGGCTGCTTCCTCAGCGCGTACATCGTCACGTCACTGTTGGCGAAGACCTTCTTCAGCTCCTGCCGCTCGTCCAGGTTCCGGATCAGCCGCGACTCCCAGGTCGCCGAATAGCCCACGTCCATCCGGAGATAGGTGACCTGACCGCGATTGATCATCAGATACGAGTTCGGGCCCGCGTCCTTGAGCGACTTGACCAGCCCCGACACCAGCACCGGGTCGATCGGCGCCAGCGTCGGCAGGTACTCCACCTTCTCCATGTCCCGCGAGCCCCACGGCATCGACGGCGTCACGACGTTCACGGTGTCGTCGCTCAGCCACAGCAGCCGCACCGTCGGATCGTCATGGGCGTACACGTACTCCATGGCGGCGACCTCGCCGGGCCGGATCCGCTCGAACGGCTCGTTGCCCCAACGGGCCACCAGGAACCCGCCCATGAGCACCAGGCCCGCCATCAGCGCGGCCAGCGGGGCGAGGCTCACCTTGTCCTTGTCGCGCTCCTTGGCGGTGACGCCGGTGCGCGGGAAGAGGGCGAGTCCGGCCAGCAGCGCCGCGCCGGGCAGGGCGAACATGAAGACCCGCAGCGCCATCTCGCCGCCGTACGACTGCATGCCGAAGCCCAGGAACGGCACGAAGGTGAGGACGAGCAGCGAGCGCTCGCGGTAGTGGTGGAAGCGCCGGCGCCACCAGCCCCAGCAGGCGAAGGCCATTACACCGCCGGCCAGCAGCACGCGCGTGTAGAGGACGAGCTTGTGGGTGGAGCTGCCGCCCTCGATACGGCCGGAGACGGAGGACGACACATTGCTGCCGACGCCGCCGACCCCGCCGAAGAGGTCGTCGAAGTGCCCCGACCAGTACGGCTCGGCCAGGAAGCCGATCCACACCGTCACCATCACGCCGAACAGGATGGGCAGGCCGCGCAGTTCCGACTTGCCGAGCAGGACGAGCCCTGTCAGCACGCCCAGCATCACGAACGGCGTGAGCTGGTGGGCCGGGACGCTCGCCGCGAACAGCCCGATGACGACCATCAGCAGTACGGCCTGCTGCCGTCGGTTCGCCGGCTCGACCTCGACCTCGCCGGGCCGCCGCTTCGTCCAGATCACGTGCGGCGCCCGGAACCAGACCAGCAGGATCGCCGCGAACACCAGGTACAGCAGATAGGTGAAGCCCTGCGGCGAGAAGTAGTCCTGGCCCACCCAGCCGCTGAGCACGAAGATCCAGATGCCGGTCCACCTGGCCCGCCAGCTCGCCCGCATGGAGCGCACCAGCAGGAACATCGGGACCAGGTAGAGGAGTTGCATGGCGAGCGGCCACCAGCGGATGACCTCGGTGAGGTCGCCGACCCCGCACGCCTTCGCGGCGAACGCGGCCACCGCGAAGAAACCCGGCCAGCTCCAGCGCGCGTCCAGGTCGGGCACGGCCGACCCGGTGCGGTCGATGTAGTCGAGGAAGCCGAGGTGCTGCCAGGCCGTCGCGAACCGCGGCTCGGTCTCGATCAGCGCGGGCAGGGCGTGCAGTGACACGACCGTCGCGAGCAGGGTGACCAGCAGCAGCGCCCGGTGCTCCCGGCCCAGCCACAGCAGCGAGGCGAACACCACCGCCAGCAGCGCGGCCCCCACCAGCGTGGGCAGCGGCAGCACGGAGATCAGCCCGAGCCCGCCCATCCCGTCCAGACCGGCCTCGCCGAGCCGCAGCGCGGGCACCCAGTACAGCAGCAGCGCGGCGACCAGCAGACAGCCCAGGACAACCCCGAGGCGAGTGGGCAGCAGCCGCTCACGCCAGGTCGGCGAGGGCGCGTCGGGCGGTCGTACGGCCTCTTCGTGCATGGGCGGCTCTTCCCGTACGGCACTCTCCCCCCGTACGACGGCCTCTTCCCGTACGGCAGCCTCCTCGCGTTCCTCCGGTACGGCCTCGTCGCCCCTGCCCGCGTCGAAGTCCGTCTCGAACGGCGCGTCCACCTCGGCGGGCCCGAGCGACGCCTCCGAGCCCGGCTCCCGCTCTTCGACCGGCAGCCCGACTTCCGGCTTGCGTGCCCAGGCCGGCCGGCGGTCCGAGTCCACGCGTACCGGCGGCGTGCCCGTGGGCGGAGTGCCCGGCCCCGGGCGGACGTCGGGCCGGCGGTCCAGGTGGTCGAAGTCGACGTGGATGCCGAGCGCGAGGGTGTCGGTGTCGAGCCCCCACCCGGGTCCCCGCTTGCGCGCCCCCTCGGGAACCTCGCGCGCCCCCAGGTCGGCGAGGTCGCCGTCGGGGGCCGCGTCCTCGGGGACCTCGGCCGAGGTCGCCCGCGCGGTCCGGTACAGCTTGGGCGCGGCGATGGCGACGATCACCGCGAGGGAGACGATCTCGGCGACGCCGGCACCGGTCAGGCCCATCCGGGGGAGCAGCAGCAGCGTCAGGCCGAGCACCGACGCGCACAGCATGCCCTGCAGCCAGGCCAGTCCGGCGGTACGGCTCTGGGCGCGCAGGACCGCGAAGTACGTCTCCATGACGACCCGCAGCAGCGCGCCGACCGCGAACCAGCGCAGCAGCGGGGTGGCCGCGTCCGCGTAGCCCTGGCCGAAGACGCCCAGGATCCAGGGCGCCCCGAAGAACAGGACCGTGGCGACCGGCACCATGATCCGCGCCATGCGCCTGAGCGCGGCCCGGGTGTTGGCGGCCAGCCGCCTCGGGTCGTGCGAGCCCTCGACCGTGAGGGAGGCGCCCATGTTGATGGCGAGCAGATTGACCGTGCCGCCGATCGTGGCCGTGATGTAGAAGTACGCGTTGTCCTCGGCGGAGACCTGCGCGGCCACGATCACCGGGATGAGATAGACCACGGCGAGGGAGAACAGCGAGCCGGTGTAGTCGCCCGCCAGGAACCTGCCGATCTCCCGCAGGGACGGCGGGCGCGTGTGCTCCTCGGTCGCCCGCACATGACGCGGCACCAGGCGTCGGAACACCAGCCAGCCCAGCGGCAGCACGGACACCGCGATCGCCGCGACCCACGACACGAAGACACCGGCGGTGGGGATCGCCACCGCGAAGGCCACCAGCAGGCCCAGTTTCACCGCGGAGAACACCGTGTTGCCGACCGGCACCCACACCGCGCGGCGCAGCCCGGTCAGCACGCCGTCCTGGAGTGTGAGCAGGTTCCAGGCGATGACGGCCACGACGAAGAAGAGCCCGTTGACCGGCCCGTTCAGGAACCGGTACGACGGCCCCCACAGGTCCAGCGTCAGCAGGAACACGCCCGCGGCCAGCGCCACCACCACACAACTGCCCGCGTACGTCCGGAAGACCAGGCGGCCGCTGTTGCGGCCCGCCACCGGGATGAAGCGGGCCAGCGCACCCGTCAGCGTGACCGCGGTCAGGCCCGCGAGGAACTTCATCGCGGCGATCGCGGCGGAGCCCTGGCCGACCGCGGACTCGGAGTAGTAGCGGGCGGCGGCCAGCCAGAACCCGAGCCCCAGCACGGCGGAGATGCCCGTGTTGATCATCAGGGCGTAGGCGTTGCGGAACAGCTGACTGCCCCCGGAGGGCCCGCCCATGCCGGGCAGGCGAAGCCGGCGCCCCGACTGCTCGGGCGCCGTCGCGTCGGTCGATGCGGGCTCGGTCGTGGTCGTCGTGTCAGACACGGGAACGGATGGCCTTCCGGCGGACCTGTCGGGCTCTGCGGACCACGGCGTACCCCTTGGTGAGGGCACGGTCCCTGGCGAAGGTGCGGACGATCGCGCGGCCCTCGACCATCCGCTGGAACTCCTCGACGCCCGTGGTGCGGCGCACGGTCAGGCGGGTGAGGGCGTACGGCCCCTGCCGGCGCCGTGCGAGGCCGTTGTTGACGGCGAGCGCCTGGGCGTACCCCGTCTCGTGCACCGCCGCACGCACCCGGCGGCTGGAATAGCCGTACGGATAGGCGAACGACGCCGGGACGGTGCCGAGTTCGTCGCTGATGATCTCCTTGCACAGGATCAGCTCGGAGCGCAGCCTGTCGTCCGGGAGCTGGTCGAGCTGCGGATGCGTGTGGCTGTGGCCGCCGATCTCGACGTCCGCCCCGGCGAGTTCGCGGACCTGGGCCCAGTCGAGCATGGTGTCCAGGCCGCCGCCGGTGTCGTGCGGGCCCTTGAGCCAGCCCGTGGAGACGAACACGGTGGCCGGGAAGCCGTGCTTGGCGAGCACGGGCAGGGCGTGCCGGTGCACGCCCTCGTAGCCGTCGTCGAAGGTGATCAGCACCGGCCGCTCCGGCAGCGGTCTGCCCGAGCGCCAGCGCGCCGCGAGATCGGCGGTCCGCACGGGCGTGAAACCCAGATCGCCGATCAGCGCCATCTGTTCCGCGAACGCCTCCGGCGCCACCGACAGGTCGCGGGTGGCGTCGTTCGGTGAGGTGGAGACGGCGTGGTACATGAGAATCGGTACGCGCGCGTCGCTCATCCGATGCCCCCCTCGCTGCCGGCTTCCCCCTCGCCGGCTTCCCTGTCGATCCCCGCGACCGAGTACGTAACGTCACCCCGCCGCGCCCGGACACTCCCCACGACGTACCCACCGGCCGCCGTCAGCACCCCCGCGACGATCGCGCCCGCCCGCCCCGCGCCGCCCCGCCGGGCCAGTACGGCATCCCGCAGCCCGCGCGCCACCCCGGCCGGCAGGACCCGGGTGGTGTACCTGCGTTCGGACTCAAGTCCCTTGTCGGCGCCCACACTTCGGGCCACGAGTGCCTTCGACAGGCCCTCGGCGTACGTCCGGGTCCGGAAGTATCCGAAGTGCTCACGCGCCTCGGGCACCCGGTGGTGGATCACCGCCCGGTCGTCGATCAGCAGCACGGCGTCCGGCCTGGCACGCGTCAGCCGGATACACAGCTCCGTCTCCTCGCAGCCCAGCGGCAACCGGTCGCCGTCGCGCCCGATGCCGGTCGCGAAACCGCCCGCGAAGTCGAACGCCGTACGCCGGAAGGAGGCGTTGCCGCCAAGGACGTTGCGCACCCTCACCCGGCCGCGCGGCAGGCCCCGGTAGGTGCAGCCGACGACCCAGTCGAACTCCTCCGGGAACCAGTCCGGCCGCCTCCCCGAGGCCCAGATCGGCTCCGTGCGCCCGCCGACGGCCATGACGTGCGGGTCGGCGTACCCGGCCGCGAAGTGCTTCAGCCAGTCGCGCTCGGCCACGGCGTCGTCGTCGAGGAACGCGACGACCTCGCCGTACGAGGCGGCGATACCCGTGTTGCGGCCGGCGGACAGGCCACGGGGGCCCGCGTTGGCGAGCACCCGCACCTCGGTCGTGCCTTCCTCGGACTCCTTGTACTCCTTGGTCAGCCGGTCCAGGAGCGCCGCGTTGTGGTCGACGACCAGCAGCGTCTCCAGGGCCGGATACGCCTGCGCCCGCACCGAGGAGACCGCCGCGAGAATGTCCTCCCAGCGGTCCTCGGTGTACACGCAGATCACGACGGAGATGTCGGGACCGCTCAAGACGCCTCTCCCCGGACCGAGTCGAGCATCGGGGAGGGGGTCCTGCGGCTGCGCAGCGCACGCCGGTTGGAGCGCTCCCGCAGGATCACCTTGAGCACCCGCAGCCCGTCCCGCACGGCCCGCAGATTGCTCGTGCCGTGGATGCGGAGGTACTCGTGGCTGGGGATCTCCTGCACCTTCAGTCCCGCCTTGACGACCCGGATGTTCATCAGGGTCTCCACCTCGAAGCCGGTGCAGTCGAGTTCGATCTTGTCCAGGCAGTGCCGCCAGAACGCGTTGTACCCGTAGCAGAGGTCGGTGTAGCGGGCTCCGAACTTGCGGTTGACGGCCGTGCACAGCGCCCAGTTGCCGAGCTTGCGGATCGGCGTCATGTCGTCCGTGCCGCCGCCGTTGGCGAAACGGGACCCCTTGGCGAAGTCCGCGCCCGAGACCAGGGCGGAGACGTACGACAGGATCTCGTTGCCGTCGGCCGAGCCGTCCGCGTCGACCATCACGATGATGTCGCCGGTGGCCGCCTCGAACCCGGTGATCAGGGCATCTCCCTTGCCCCTCCCGCGCTGCCGCACGACCTTCACGTCCGGCCACAGCTCACGGGCCACTTCGACGGTGTTGTCGGTGGAGTTGCCGTCCACCAGGACCACTTCGTGTATCCAGTGCGGGAGTGTCTTGAAGACGTACGGAAGGTTCTCCGCCTCGTTCATGGCCGGGATCACCACGCTCACCGGTGGCGCGATGGCCAGGTGCGAGGAGACGGGCCGGTACTTGCCGGCTGTGGACGGACCTTGGTCCGCGATGGCCGGGCGCAGCACAGAGCTCATGAGTCTGATCCCTCTCGTCCGGTGGACCGCCCGCCCCTGGGCGGCCCGGTATTTTGTCCGGTTCGAAAGGGGGGTATCTCACCTGCGGCACGGCCGAATGGATCTCCGTGCACGCATGGTGAGCTGGCATGTCTGGCCGGCCACCCATAAACGGCAGCCGGTCGCGCGGCACGACTCGGTCACAAGTGCGGACACCGTCACCGAGTACCCCCCTACCGCGCCCCGCGCCGGGACCGCCTGCGGTCTTGAGCCCTCCCCTAGAGCCGCTTGCTGACAGTCCGATGCGGGTGAGATGTACGACGGTATTGATGATTGAGCCTGTATGGCAAGAGCTGGAACGAGCTCTCACGTTTTTGTTGGGTTTGGCCGTAACCGGCCCTGTTGTGTCGGCCGTTACGGCCCTGCCGAGCGGATCTTCCCCATGCGTTTGAGGAGGCGGTCCGCCGGTTCGAACAGCTCCGGCCGTGCCTGCACGGCGTTGCGCAGCGCCCGGACCGGGGCACGCCGTGCCCGGTGTCCGAACGCGACCGGGTGACGCCGGGTCACCCACCCCTCCGACACCGTCAGCTCGCGTGTCTTCAGGGAGTCCTTGTACTCCTTCTGGCCCCGCCCGAGGTCCAGGTAGGCGATGCCGTCGGCGGCGGCGGCCTCGGCCATGCGCAGATGCAGGACCAGGCCCGGCGAGTACTTCGAGAACGCCGGGTCGTAGGCCGGGAACCAGCACGCCAGCACCCGCTCGCCGCGCAGCCCGAAGTGCGCGGCGATCGGCTTGCCACCCGCGTACAGCACCGACAGGATCCCCGCGAACGGATCCGAGCGGGTGTGGAACAGCTGCTCGACGAGCAGGGTGATCCACTCGTGCGCGAAGCGGTCGCTGCGCCCCGTCCTGCGGTACTGCGCGGACTTCCACGCCATCAGCGTGCGCAGGGCCGCCGGATCGCGCTCGTCGTGCACATACCGCACGCCGTCGTGGTCCCGGCCCAGCTTGCGCTCCTTGGCGAGCGTCGACTTCGTGAACTTCGGTGACCGCTCCCGGAGTTGGCCCAGATACGCCTCGTACCCCTGGTCGATGTCCATGACCGGGGACGGGAACGTGCCGGAGGTCTCCGCCTCGAACGCCGCCTGGCCCTCCACCAGGTGGTCGAACTCCCATACGGCGAGCCCGCACGCCTTCAGCAGCTCCCGGGCGTCCCAGGTGAACCCGGGCCGGTGCACGACCCCCTGGGCGTCCGAGACGCCGAGCCCGATGGCCCGGCCCACGCCGGCCGCCGTGCGCTGGAAGGGGAAGAACGCGGCCGGTTCGCCGCGCTCCCGTACGACCGCGATCCGCACCCCGCGCCGGCAGCGGCCGACGGCGAGCGCGAACTCGGGTGAGAGAAAGGGGTTGCCCAGCTCGGGCGAACCCTGCAGATGGGCCTTGGACTGCAAAGAGGTCCATGCCGCCCGGTCGGCGGAGCTGAGCTCGCCGGGGCGGTACACGCTGATGTCCACGTCAGGGAGTCCGCCTTCGCGTCGTGCGGCCGCGCAGCCGCCGCACCAGAGCCAGCAGGAGAATGAGGGCGCTGATCGCGGTCACGGCCACGATCCCGCCGGGCACCGACCACCGGTGCACGGCCAGCATGCCCTGGGCCACCAGCATGTTGACGACGACCGCGCCCGCCACGGCGGCCACGGTCCGGCCGAAGGGATCCAGCCCGCGCAGCGCGGCGGCGATCGCGCCGGCCGGCGCCGCGAGCAGGAAGAACAGAGTGAACGGGCCGCGCAGCGGCGAGTCGGACCCGACCAGCGCGAGCACCGCGCCGAGTCCCCCCACAGCCGTCGCGGCGCCCGCGAGCAGCGGCGTCAGGTCCCTCCCCGGTCCTGGCCGCGCACGCTCGGCGTCATGAGACGCAGCTGTCTTGATACGTATGGTCTGCATTGGCGACTTTGCCCCCCGAAGCGCCGGATGCCGGGCTTCAATGTGGCTCAGCTCCGTGGGGGCCGTCAAGACGTCCCCCGGAACAGGACGTTCCCCGGAGACGGCGGTCGTCTCCGGGGAACAGTGGGGTTCACATCGTGCGCTGGGCTGTTACGGCACGAGCTTCAGGAGCCGGTTGGGCGAGCCGGTGCCGGGGCTGGTGACCGCGTTGGTCGTGGCGCCGCCGGTCAGGGCCGAGGCGACCGCGGCCGGGGTGGCCGAGGTGTGGCCCGCCAGGTAGACCGCGGCCGCGCCCGCGACGTGCGGGGTCGCCATCGACGTACCGGAGATGGTGTTCGTCGCGGTGTCGCTGGTGTACCAGCCCGCCGTGATCGAGGAGCCGGGGGCGAAGATGTCCAGGACCGAGCCGTAGTTGGAGTAGCTGGCCCGGGCGTCGGAGCTGGTGGTGGCGCCGACCGTGATCGCCTCGGTGACACGGGCGGGGGAGTACGAGGAGGCGTTGGCGCTGCTGTTGCCGGCCGCGATGGCGTAGGTCACGCCGCTCGCGATGGAGTTGCGGACGGCCGTGTCCAGCGCGGTGGAGGCGCCGCCGCCCAGCGACATGTTGGCGACCGAGGGACCGGAGTGGTTGTTGGTCACCCAGTCGATGCCCGCGACCACGCCCGCGGTGGTGCCGGAGCCCGCGTTGTCGAGCACGCGTACGGCCACGATGTTCGCCTTCTTGGCGACGCCGTAGGTGGTACCCGCGATCGTGGTGGCCACATGGGTGCCGTGGCCGTTGCCGTCGGAGGCGGTGGTGTCGCCGTCGACCGCGTCGTAGCCGTAGGAGGCACGGCCGCTGATCTGCTGGTGCGTGATGCGGACCCCGGTGTCGATGACGTACACCGTCACGCCGCTGCCCGCGGTGTCCGGGTAGGTGTAGGTGCCGGAAAGCGGAAGCGAGGTCTGGTCGATGCGGTCCAGGCCCCAGGGGGCGCTGGACTGCGTGGCGTCCATGTGCACGCGCTGGTTCTGCTCGACGGAGGCCACGGCCGGGTCGGCGGCGAGTCTCTTGGCCTCGGTCGCGGAGAGGGTGGCGGTGTAGCCGTTCAGCGCCTTGGTGAACGTCCTTTTCACCGCGCCGCCGTACTCCTCGACCAGGTCTTTCCCGGCGGCCGAGGACGCCTTGAGGCCGGCACTCTTCTTGAGCGTGACGATGTAGCTGTCCTTGATCGCCGTGGGGGAGCCGGCGGCCAGGACCTTGCCCTCGGCCGGGGTGGCCTGGGCGGGCAGGGACGTGAGTCCGCCGACGAGGGCGGCGGTCGCCAGGCTGGTTATCGCGGCGAACCGGAACTTCTTGCTACGCAGTTGTGCCATTACGAGGGAGTCCTCCTCTTGGCGGCGCGCAAGGGTGGTGCGCGCACATGTGGGGGGTGCGTGCGGGGGGCGCACGCACGGCCCGGAACGTCGCGTTCCCGTTCCGGGCCGAGGTAAAGGATCCGTGCTCCCGCAGTGAAGGACAAGGGAGTTGACGACCTGTCAACGGTCCTGTCATGAACACGAAATCAAACCCACAGTGAACCCACAGGGTGAGGTCCGCGATGGCCTGAAAAGTCTTGGCATGGACACTTCCCGTCAACACGCGTAGTTGGTACGACGGTTACAGCAGAGATCCTGCTATAGGGAGGTTCCATGAGACGTTCCCGACTTTCCGCATACGTCGCCTCACTCCTCCTCGCCGTCGGCACCGCCCTCACCGGTGCGGCCACCGCGCAGGCCACCGACACCGCCGCGATCGGCGGCTATGTGGCCCTCGGCGACTCCTACTCCTCCGGCCTCGGCGCGGGCAGTTACCTCAGCGCCAGCGGCGACTGCAAGCGCAGCACGAAGGCGTACCCGTACCTCTGGGCCGCCGCGAACTCACCCTCGTCCTTCGACTTCACTGCTTGCTCGGGCGCTCAAACGGGTGATGTCACCGCCAGTCAGCTCGGCCCGCTCAGCTCCGCCACCGCACTCGTGTCCATCTCGATCGGCGGCAACGACGCCGGATTCGCCGACATCATGACGACCTGTGTGCTCCAGGGCGACAGCGCCTGCGTCTCCCGTATCAACACCGCCAAGGCGTTCGTCGACTCGACGCTCCCCGGCAGGCTCGACACCGTCTACACCGCCATCCGGACCAAGGCCCCGTCCGCCCAAGTGGTGGTGCTCGGCTACCCCCGCTTCTACAAGCTGGGCGTGTCGGGGTGCATCGGCCTCTCCGAGACCAAGCGGAGGGCGCTCAACGAGGCCGCCGACCACATCGACGCCGCGGTCGCGAAGCGCGCCGCGGACCACGGCTTCACCTTCGCCGATGTACGGCCCGCCTTCACCGGGCACGAGCTGTGCTCCGGCAGCTCGTGGATGCACGCCGTGAACTGGCTCAACATCCCGGAGTCGTACCACCCGACGGCCGCGGGCCAGTCGGGTGGATATCTGCCGGTGCTGGACGCCGTGGCCTGAAGTCCTAGGCGCCCGGCGACTCGGTAGGCGTTGGCGAGACCCCGTCCGTCGGGGTCTCCGTCACACAAGTCACCGAGAACGGCACCGAGTCGGACTTCGTCTCCACCGGATCGCGGACCTCGACGCTGATCTCGCTCTCGAACGTCCCGCTGTCGTCGTACGTCGTCACGAACGCCCTGTCCTGCTTGGTTCGTCCGCCCCCCTCCGGGAACGACAGGGTCTTCCACCCCTGGTCCATGACGTCGCCGTCCTTCGACACCCAGCGATAGCTGACCTGCGCCGGCAGCCGCCCCACCGTGAACGTCGCCGTGAAGGCGGGGGCGTCGCCGCTCGGCGGCGGACACGCCCCGGAGTACTCGGTGTCGGAGCCCGTCAGCGACACCCGCACGGACTGCGGCGGGGGAGTCGTCGTACGGCTGCTGCTCGGGCTGGGCGTCGGGCTCCGGCCACCCCCGCTCGCGCTCTCGTCCTCGCTCGCGCTCTCGGTCGGCGAGGTCCCGCCAGTGGTCTGCGAGGTGGTGCTCTCGCCGCCCGCCTTCCCGCCGTTGTCGTCCTCGCGGTTGAGCAGGGCGTAGGTCAGTCCCGCCACGGCCAGTGCGAGGGCGGTGACGCCCGCGATCAGGACGACACGGGCGCGGCGGTCGCGGTCGGGGCGGACGGGGGCGGTGTCCCGGTCGGGAGCGGCCGCCGGAGCCTGCCGGGTCGGTCCGGGCGGCGGGACCGGAGCCGTCGGCGCGGTCTCCGAGGGCGTCGGAAACGCCGCGAACGTCGGGGTGTAGGGAGTCGCCCCCACGGCGTCCGCGCGCGGCGTCCCTCCCGCCCCGATGATCCGCAGGTCCTGCTCGGCCCGGTCGGCCGGCAGCCGCTCGGCTGGGTTCTTGCGCAGCAGCCCCTCGATGACAGGGGCGAGCGGACCGGCCCGGCGGGGTGGCGGCAGCTCCTCGTCGACGATCGCGCGCAGGGTGCTGAGCGGGGTGTTCTGGCGGAACGGCGAGTTGCCCTCCACGGCCGCGTAGAGGAGGACGCCGAGAGACCACAGGTCGGACTCCGGCCCGGGCGTGCGGCCCAGCGCCCGCTCCGGGGCCAGGAACTCGGGGGAGCCGATGACCTCGCCGGTCATCGTCAGCGCGGAGCTGCCCTCGACCATCGCGATACCGAAGTCGGTGAGGACGACCCGGCCGTCGTTCGACATCAGCACATTGGCGGGCTTCACGTCCCGGTGCAGCACCCCGGCCTCGTGCGCGGCCCGCAGCGCGGCCAGCACCTCGGCACCGATGTGCGCGACGCGCTGCGGGCTCAGCGGGCCCTCCGCGTCCAGCAGCTCGGCCAGCGAGATACCGCGGACCAGCTCCATGACGATCCAGGGCCGGCCGTCCTGTGTGGCCACGTCGTACACCGTCACGACATTGCGGTTGGCGACCCGCGCCGCCGCCCACGCCTCGCGCTCCAGCCGGGCGTACATCCGCTCGACCTCCGAGGCCGCCAGCCCGTGCGGCGCCCGCACCTCCTTGACGGCGACCTCGCGGTGCAGCAGCTCGTCGCGGGCCCGCCACACCGTGCCCATGCCGCCCTCGCCGAGCGGGGACAGAAGGCGGTAGCGGCCCGCGATCAGACGTTCACTGCCAGGTTCTTCGGACACGGGCGTCCCCCATTCGCATCCGTGCGCATTCTCCACAAAAGTAGCTCAGTTGAGTGCGGATGCCGCCCCCTGGAGAACCAATCCGGCTCCGATCAGTACGACGAGCACCGCGGATCCCAGTGGTGCGGTCCGGCGGACGAAGACCGTCAGGGGGTGGGCCGTCCAGCGGGGCTGCCTGTCCAGCACCCGCGTCACTCCGGTACCCAGCCGTACGACGGCGAACCCGGCCGCGGTGAGCGTGAGCGCGAGCCCGACGCCGTACGCGACGACGAGCAGCAGCCCGAACCACGCCTTCCCGAGCGCCGCCGCGCCGACGAGCACGACGACCGCGGACGGACTGGGCACGAGCCCGCCGGCGAAGCCCAGGAGGATCGTGCCGCGGAGGGTGGGGGTCGTGGAGTGGGTGTGGGTGACGCCGTTGTGGGTGTGGGTGAGGGGGCCGTGGGTGTGGGTGGGGGTGCGGCTGTGATCGTGCTCGTGGTGCCCGTGCTCGTGGTGGTGGCTGTGGTCGTGGGCGTGGCCCCGCGTGGGGGCGGGGGCCTCCGCTGCGGAGTGGGTGTGCGCGGCGACCAGGACCGGTTGGCGCTCGTTGGCGTGGTCGTGCCGGTGGGCGTGATCGTGCGTGGGGGCATGGTCGTCGTGCCCGTGCCCGTGCCCGTGCCCGTGCCCGTGCTTGCGGACGTGCCAGGCGCGTCGTACGAGCGTCGCGCCCGCCGCGATCACCAGGGCGCCGCTCGCGATGCCCAGCCAGGTGATCACCGACGGTGCCGCCGCCGAGCCGGCCGTGACCAGGACGCCCAGGGCGACCACGCCCAGGGTGTGCGTGACCGTCACCGAGGCGGCCAGGGGCAGGACGTCCTTCATGCGGGCCCGGCCGCCGCGCGCCGCGGCCACCGCGGCCATCAGGGTCTTGCCGTGGCCCGGGGCGAGCGCGTGCAGCGCGCCGAGGAAGATCGCGAGAACCAGGGCGAGGGCGGCGAATCCGACGGTCAGGTCCTGGCGGGAGACCAGGCCGTCCAGGGCCCGCGTCCAGCGGTCGGCGCCGCGCGGGAGGACGGAGGCGGCGGGGGTGTCCTGTGCCGCCTCGGCGAGGGCCGGTCCACCCGGGCGCACCCGCAGGGACGCGCTCTTGGTGTCGGCCGGTGAGGAGAGCAACTCCCCTGGATATTCGGTCAGTTCGCGGGACACCGACTCCTTCGGTACGTCCGACGCGGCGAGCGTCATACGGTCCCCGCGTGCCGTGATCTCCCGCCAGCCGGGGCCGGATTCGGCGCCCGCGCCGCGGAAGCCCAGGGCGACCGTGGCGCCCTCGGGGAGCGCCGCCGTCAGCCGGCACTCCACGCGGAGGGTGTCGAGCCCCGCCTGACCGGGCCGCACGCGCGCGTGGCTGCTGTGCAGCGTCAGTTCGACCGTACGGCCGTCCACGGTGACCTCGCTGCCCCGCCCGGCGTCCTCGCACCGCTGCCGGGCCCACGCCGTCATGCCCGCCTTCGCGATGTCCGGCTCGGCCTGGGTCGCCGGGATCTCCGCGAGGTCCTCCACATGGTGGACGCGCAGTTCGCCGGGGGCGGCGACGAGGCCGTCGTAGCGGTTGACGGTGAAGTTGCCCAGGGGGTGCGCGCTCGCGGAGCCGGCGGGCAACAGCGTGAGCGCGCAGGTCGTCGTGAGGACGGCCGCGGCGGAGGCGAACAGCCGACGGGGGGTCACTTGGCCGCCTCCAGGTCCTTGAGTGCCGTACGGGCTTCGCGGGCGCCCAGCGGTGAGAAGCCGGGGTTCAGCTTCAGCGCGGCCCGCAGGTGTTCGCGGGCGTCCTCGGCGTGGCCCGTGGCGCGCTCGATGATCCCGCGGTGGTAGAGGAACGCGGCGTTGCGGTAGCCGGTGGCCGTGGCCCTGCGGGCGTACGGGAGGGCTTCCTCGTCCTTGCCGTTGACGTGCAGCGCCCAGGCGAGGGCGTCCGCGGTGTGCACGGTCTGCCGGCGGTCCCACTCGGCGCGGGCGGCGCGCAGCGCGGAGGCCTTGTCGCCGTGGTCGGCGGCCGCGAGGGCGGTGTCGAGGTCGGCGTTGACGCCGTTGGCGCGGGCGAGGGCCGTCCAGGCGTCGACCAGGGCGTACTGGTCGTCGGCCTTGACCTGGTCGCCGGCCGCCTCGTACAGCTCGCCGAGTTCGACGAGCGGACCGGGGAGGGGGTAGCGGGTGGCGACGTCCTTCAGGCCCTTCAGCGCGCCGGCCCGGTCGCCGCTCGCGGCCTGCGCTCGGGCGCGGCCTTCGAGGGCGGGGACGTAGTTCTCGTCGGCGGCGAGGGCGCGGGCGTAGTGGGTGAGTGCGGTGTCGTAGTCGCCCTGGTTCCAGGCGAGTTGGCCCAGCTGGGTGGCGACGTAGGTGATGTCGCCGGGAGTGGTGGCGGTGGACAGCGCCTGTTCCAGCACCCGCTCGGCCGTCCGTACGTCGCCGCGCAGTTCCCGCACATACGCGTACCGGGTGAAGACCGGGATGCCCGGGCGGCGGTCGTCGGCCGTCCTGGCGGCCTCGGCGGCGTCGGCGTAGCGGCCGAGTTCGACGAGGGCGTCGGTGCGGGTGCACAGGGCGCGTTCGCTGTAGGGGTTCACCTTCAGCGCCCGGTCGGCGTACTTCAGGGCGTCCCCGAAGTCGTGCCGGGCGGCGGCGAGGGCGGCGCGGCCGGCGAGAGCCTGGTCGTTGTCGGGGCTCAGCTCCAGTGATCGTTCGAAGGCCTGCTCGGCCTGGGGGTAGCGGGAGGGGTCGCCCTTGGTGCGGGCCTGCTCGACGTAGGCCAGCCCCAGGGTCGCCCAGCCGGTGAAGTCCCTCGGCTGGTCGCGGAGGTGCGCCTGGAGGGAGGAGATACCCGTGTCGAGGTCGCCGGTCGCGAGGAGGCCGGGGGAGACGGCGGCTGAGGCGGGGGTGACGCTCTGGCCGTTGTTGTCGCGGGCTGCGCTGAGCGCCATGGATCCGGCGGTGAGGGCCATGGCGAGCAGGGCGGAACATCCGGCCAGGTGGAGCCCCCTGCTGCGGCGGGCGGCCGCGGCGACACGTCGTAGGGCGGCGACGCGCTGCTCACGGGCTTCGTCGCCCCCGCCGCCCCTACCCGTCCCATCCTGAAGGGGCTCCGCCCCTTCGACCCCGCGAGGGGGCTCCGCCCCCTGGACCCCCGTCGGCCTGAACGGCCTCGTCCTCAAACGCCGGCCGGGCTGCTGGGATGCGCTGTCGTTCGTCCGCGGGGCCATGCCCTCTCCTCGATCGGCTTGCCGGCAAAGGCTGTTGTCGCATGCGGCGGCGCGGCCCGCGCCGTGGGGGATGAGTACTTCGCGGGCCGCGCCAGTCAGGGGCGCGGGGAACTGCGCGACCAGCCACGACGGTCCCGCAGACGATCGACGGCATATCGCGCACTCCCCGCGGAGCGTCTAGTACGCCCGGTCCCGCATCCGGCGCCACCACATCAGGGCCCCGCCGATCAGCAGGATCCCCAGCGCGCCGGCGCCGGCCGAACCGGCGATCAGGGTCGTGTCATCCATGCCGGAGGCACCCGCGCCCGCCGGCTGGAGCGCGTCGCCGAGCTGGCTGCGGACGTCGGTCTCGCCGTCCGTGCCCTTGGCGAGCGGGCCGCGGGAGCCCTCGGTCGGCAGGGCGACGTACGGGAAGGCCTTCTCGAAGTCCTTGTCGTTCTTGTCGACGGCGTCGCCCAGGTCGTTCTTGGCGCCCAGCAGTTCACCCTCGACGACCTGGAGCGAGGCGTCGATCACGTCGTCGGTGAGGCGACGGCCGTTCGGGAAGCCCGCGTTGTCGCCGTCGAGGACACCGAGCCGCTTGGGCTTGGCCGTGGGCTCGATCGAGGTGTTCAGGCGCAGCATCTCCGACGGTGTCACGTGCGGCGGCTGGTTCAGGCCCTTCACACCCTTGAGGAAGACGTCCACCAGGTCGTTGCGCGGCTCGTCGGGCGCCGGGATCTTGTAGATCGCCTCGATGAGCTTCGGCAGCTCGGGGTTGGTGACGTTCTTCAGGAACTGGGCGTCGTCCCAGGGCGCGGACGCGTTGAACTTGTCCTTGTCCTTGAGGGGGTTCACGACCTCGTTGACCAGGGGGCTGCCGAGGCGCGAGACCTGCTCGAAGTGGCCCTGCGCGTTCTTGCGCTGGGTCGTCGACCAGATGCCGACGACGGGCTGGTCCGACGACTCGGTGATCATGTGTGTCGGGACCTGGAGGGCGATGGAGTTGACGTTGTAGCCCTTGAGCGTGTCGTTTCCGACCTCGGAGAGGTTCCCGCCGTAGAGGAGGTCGAAGACCCGCAGGTCGAGGAAGAACGGGTCGTCGGCCTGCCCGGCGAACGACGTCGCGTCGCCCGCGAGCTTGTGCACGGCCTGCTCGCGCAGCTTGGCGTAGTCCGGCATCGACGCCTTGCCGACGTTCGACGGGGCCACCGGCACGTCGTTGGCGACCTTCGTCTTCGACACCGGGTACTGGTCCTTGAGCTTGATCAGCTCGATGTCGTACGTCTGCGTGATGTTGAGGTCCTTGTCGTCCAGGCTCTCGACCGGACCGGTGTTGTACAGGAACGTCTTCTTGTTCCTGATGTGCGTGTCGAAGGTGAAGCGGTAGAGCAAGTCGCCCTGTGCGTCACCGTTGTTGTCGATGTGGATGTCGTACTGCGCGTCCTCGGCGAACGTGAAGAAGTTCGGTCCGCCGGCCGGTTCCTCGAAGGGGATCCAGTTCCCGATGATCGTCGTCGTGTCCGGCTTGTCCGGGCTGACGAACGCGTACACGTCCGTGTTGTCGTACTGCGGTGTCCCCGAGATGAGCGGAGCCTCCCGGTGGCTGGAGGCGGAGGCCGCCCCCGGTTCCAGCGCGGTCACGCCGGCGGCTGCGAGCCCCCCGGCGGCCAGCGCACCACACACAAGGGTCGCGAGGCCCCTGCGCCCCGCACCGCTCCTGGAATTAGGTGTCATGCCGTCCGTCCTCAGTGCCAACTTGCCTGACGAACCCGATTCGGAGCCGTCGCCAGGGTGGATTGGTCGAATCCCAAGCGTTCTTACGGCGGAACTGGAAAGTTGTTTCATCGCCGGGCGACCCGCGTTTTCGGCCCGCTGATCCGTAACCCCATCCGGAGGTGGGTTCGTTGCGAATGCCTCGCGGGACGAGACGGCCGCGCTGCGGTCTGACTGGAGGGGGAGACGAGTTGGAGGCGGACGAGCTGCTGGTGCTCGTGGCGGGCGGTGACCAGAAGGCGTTCGAGGAGCTGTACGGGCTGGTCTCCGGGCCGGTGTACGGGCTCGTGCGGCGTGTGCTGCGCGACCCCGCCCAGTCCGAGGAGGTGGCCCAGGAAGTGCTGCTGGAACTGTGGCGGTCCGCGGCGAGGTTCGACCCGCGACGGGGAAGCGCCCTGTCGTGGGTCCTCACCCTCGCCCACCGCCGTGCCGTCGACCGGGTGCGCAGTGCCCGCGCCGCCGGCGAGCGCGAGCAGCGCGAGGCGCTCCGCGCGAACCACCCGGCCTTCGACCAGGTCGCCGAGGAGGTCGAGGCCGGTCTCGAACGCGAGTGGGTGCGCATCTGCCTCGACCGCCTCACCGCCCTGCAACGTCAGTCCGTCACTCTCGCCTACTACGACGGCTACACCTACCGTGAAGTGGCCGAGCGGCTGTCCCTGCCGCTGGGCACGGTCAAGACCCGGATGCGCGACGGACTCACCCAGCTGCGCAAGTGCCTGGGAGGTGCCGCATGAGCATCGCCGACCGCCTCCTCGGCCGCGGGGACCTGCACTCCCTCGCCGCCCCCTACGCCCTCGACGCCCTGGAACCCGCCGAGCGCCACCGCTTCGAGAAGCACCTGAAGAGCTGCGACAGCTGCGCCGCCGAGGTGCGTGCCCTGTCCGAGGACGCCGTCCGGCTCGCCTGGTCGGCGGCCGCCCCGCCGCCGTCCGCGATGCGCGACCGGGTCCTGGCCGCCGTACGCACGACTCCGCAGGAGGCGCCCGGGCGGGAGACGGCACGCGCGCGTGCGCCCCAGCTGCCGCCGCATGTGTGGGGCACCCAGCCGCCGCCGCGCTCGCGTGCGTCCAGGCCGCGCCTCTTGCTCGTGCCGTTCGCCACCGCCACGGCCGCCGCGGCCCTCGTCGTCGCCTCCCTCTTCGCCGTCCAGGCGAACAGGACGCAGGAGCAGCTGGACGCCCAGCGGGCTCAGGCAAGTGAGATCGCTAACGTTCTCGCGGCACCCGACGCCCGGGCGACGGCCGGCGAGGACGCGGAGGGCCGGACGATCGGAGTGGTCGCCTCCGCATCGAAGGGGCGCGCGATCGTCACTCTGCGCGGATACGGCGGGTTGCCGAGCGGCCGGGTGCACCAGCTCTGGCTGATGCGCCCCGATGTGCAACCACGCTCCCTGGGCCTCTTCGACGGCGACACGCCCTTGATCGCGTCCGGTCTCGACAAGTCGGCGGCGTCACTGGCTGTTACCGTCGAGCCCGACGGGGGGTCACCGCAACCGACCAGCCAGCCCGTTGTCCAACTCGCCCTGAAATCGGTTGGATTCGGAGAGTAATCAAGGATGGGTCGTCAACACCCTTACGGGGAAGGTGAATCCTGTGACCGCGATACACGCGTGCCCCACCGGGGCGATAGGGTTAACCTGCCCGGGCCGGGTGGACTCGTACGGGTGGGGAGTGACATGGATCAGATAACAGTGCGCAGCAGGGCGAGGGTCCCTGCGATCACCTGCGGGAGCAGCGCGACCAGTTCGCGTCTCGACCGCCATCTCTCGGTGCTGGCGGGGCCCGCCGTGCCGCAGAGGGAAGCGGCCGAGGCGACCTCACTGATGCGTGAGCTGACCAGTCGTGACACCACGCAGCGCAGTGACCGGGGTGCGCGGGTCCGCCGCGTCTCGCTCTTCGCTCCGCTGCGCCGGCTCCGCCGTTCGCTGTTCGGCGGACGCTGAGTCGCACCGGCGACCCTCGAACCGACCTTTGAAGGCCCGCGCCCGGCAGATCACCCCGTACCGGCGCCGTACCACGCTGTCGCTGTCCGTCATCCCCACGGCAGGCAGCGGCGCCACGGCGGGCTCCCCAGGGCGCGGGCACGTTCCCCACTCCACCCACCCCGCTCATCGGCCCGCGTCCCCCGCGTAACAGGTGTGTCACGTACGGAGGTTGACGGGCGCTCGTCACACCACGCCGACTGCGAGGCGACGGCGACGAAGACCGCGACGGCGACCCGCTGGGTCGCCGTCGCGTCAGTTGTGGCTACCGGTGATCACTCGCCGCAGTCGTGACTGCCGTGACTGCCGGTGATCACTCGCCGCGCGCGTACCGGCGTACGGCCAGCGGCGCGAACACCGCGAGCAGGACCGCGCACCACGCCAGCGACCCGGCGACGGGATGGGCGACCGGCCACGCGGCACCGTCCGGCACCGGCGCGTTGCCGAAGAGGTCCCGCAGGGCCATGGTGACCGCGCTGATCGGATTCCACTCGGCGAGCGTGCGCAGCCAGCCCGGCAGGCCCTCGGTCGGAATGTACGCGTTGGACAGCAGCGGCAGGATGAAGGTCGCCCCGCCCAGCTGACCGGCGGCCTCCTCGTTCCGGGTCAGCAGCCCCAGGAATATCCCGGCCCACGCCGTCGCGAACCGGAACAGCAGCAACAGCGCCACCGCGCCCACGGCTTCGAGCGCCGACCCCTCGATCCGCCAGCCCACCGCGAGCCCGACGAGCAGGAAGGGCACGGTCCCGGCGGCGGTGACGATGAGATCCGCTGCCGCCTGCCCCAGCGGCACGGCGGCCCGGCTCACTGGCAGTGTCCGGAAGCGGTCCATCACGCCCCGGTGCGTGTCCTGGGCGGCCTGGAACATGCCGGTCATCAGCCCGTTGGCCGCGGTCGCCACCAGCAGACCGGGCACCAGGAACGACCGGTACTCCGCGCCGGGCATCGCGAGGGCGCTGCCGAAGACATAGCCGAAGAACAGCAGCATGGTGATCGGCATGGTCTGGGTCAGGATCAGCAGCCCCGGGTTGTTCCGGATCCGCAGCAGCTGACGGCCCAGCATGGCGCCGCCGTCGTACACCAGGGTGCTCATGCCGCACGCTCCTCTTCCCGGGTCTCCCGGGTCTCCTGGGCTTCCTGGGTGAGTCGTAGGAACACGTCGTCGAGCGTCGGTGGTTTCAGGCTCGCGTCCAGCAACGGCACGCCCGCCGCGTCGAGTTCGCGCACCAGCCGGGGGAGCGTGAGCGTGGCGTCCCGGGTGACCGCGACGACGGCGCGCCGCTCGTGGTCGAACGACGGCTCGGCGCCGGTGAGTTGGTCCAGTACGCCCGCCGCCTTCACCATCACGTCGGGGTCGGGGACGACGACCTCGACATGCGCACCGATGATCGACTTGAACTGGGCGGGTGAGCCCGTGTGCGCGACCCGGCCTCCGTCCACCAGGGCGATGTCGTCGGCGAGTTGGTCGGCCTCCTCCAGATACTGCGTGGTCAGCAGCACCGTCGTGCCCTCTGCCGTCAGCTCCCGTACGGAGTCCCAGATCCGGTTGCGGCTGACGGGGTCGAGGCCGGTCGTGGGCTCGTCGAGGAACAGCACCTCGGGGCGGCGGACGAGGCTCGCCGCGAGGTCGAGGCGGCGCCGCATCCCGCCCGAGTAGGTGGACGCCGGCCGGTCGGCCGCCTCGGCCAGTCCGAAGCGGTCGAGGAGCTCGCCGGCCCGCTCGGCCGGCCCGCGCACCCGGTGCAGCCGGGCGAACAGCTGGAGGTTCTGGCGGCCCGTGAGGTCGCCGTCGACCGAGGCGTACTGGCCGGTGACGCCGACGCTGCCGCGGACGGAGGCCGGGTCGCGGAGCAGGTCGTGCCCGGCGACCCGGGCCGACCCGGCGTCCGGGCGCAGCAGCGTGGTCAGCAGCCGTACGGCCGTCGTCTTGCCCGCGCCGTTGGGGCCGAGGAGGCCGCAGACGGTGCCCTGCGCGACGGCCAGATCGAGTCCGCGCAGGGCGTGGACCTCACCGAATCGCTTCTCCAGGCCTTCACTAAGTACAGCGTACGTAGAAGTCATGGTTCGACCATAGCGCACTACGTACGGTGTACGTAACTAGGATGGTGTGCGAGGTGATGACCGATGGCGGGCAAGGCGGCCGAGCCGCAAGTGATCTGGGCGCGTCCCGAGCGGACCGGGCGTGGCCCCAGGCCCGCGTTCACGCGTGCGGACATCGCGGCCGCGGCGGTGCGGATCGCCGACGCCCGCGGGCTGGATGCCGTGTCCATGCGGCATGTCGCGGCCGAGCTGGGCTGCGGGACGATGTCGCTGTACAACTACGTCCCCCGCAAGGAGGACCTCTACGAGCTGATGATCGACGCGATCGGTGCCGAGCATGACATCCGGGAGCCGTCGGGCGACTGGCGTGCCGACATGATCCGCAACGCGCAGGAGACCCGCGGGCTCATGCACCGGCACACCTGGGTGCCGCGGCTGATGTCAGGGGTGTACGGCTTCAGCCCCAACACCCTGCGCTACCTGGAGCACTGCCTGGCCTGCCTCGAACCGCTCGACGTGCCGTACAGCGTGAAGATGGAGCTGGTCGCCCTGCTCAACGGTGTCGTGACGACGTACACCGCGAACGAGATCGCCACCGCCGAGCGCACCCGTGCCATGCCCTGGTCCGAGGAGGAGGAGAACGCGGTCCGCATCGCCTACCTCGGCAGCCAGGTCGCCACCGGCAAGTATCCGCGCCTCGCCGCGGCCTTCATGGAGGACAGCGGGCCGATCGATCTGGAGGCGGTGTTCAGAAGGGCGCTCGAACGGGTCCTCGACGCCTTCGACCCCGACCGGCGTTAGATCAGCGCGAGTTGCCCCTCGGGTCCCTCCTCGTGCCCGTCCAGCACCGACGCCGGCCTGCGGGCCGCCCCCGGGACGGGCAGGACGCCGGCCTTGTGAAGGTCGGTCGCCGTGATGGAGGACGTCAACTCGGGGCCGACGGGCTGGAGTTCGGGTGGCTGGAGTTCCGCCAGCAGGGCCAGGACCGTGATCAGCTCCAGCAGCTCCGACGTCCACGCCTGCGGCCAGGTCGTCGGGCGGATCGCCGCCAGCGTGCCCGGTTCCGGCTCCGCGATGCGGGCCGTGAACCACTGCTCCAGGATCCGCACGCCACTCACCTCGAAGTCCCAGGCCTCCGGCGGCACGGGGGAGATGCGCCCCTCGTCGAGGTGGAGGGCCTCCTCCTCGCGGTCGTAGTGCAGGGTGAACGGGCGGCAGGGGAGCGGAGCGCGGACGTACGGGCGGCGGCCTCCCGGCAGCTTGGGACGGTCGCCGTGGCGGCGCATCAGCCAGAGCAGGCGGTGGCCCGACTCCACGCCGCGGGCCCAGAGGACCGGGTCCTCCGTGAGCGGGACGGTGCGGTCGGGGCGGGCGGCGGCCAGGATCCAGGCGAGGACGTCCACCGGTGCGGGGGAGTGGCCCAGCCGGGAGGTCAGGTGCGTCAGCAGGCCCGGGGCGAGGTTGGGTTCCTCGGCTCCCGGGCGGCGGTAGAGGGGGTGCACGCGGCCCGGGCGGAGCAGGGGGAGCAGTGAGGTCGCCAGCAGCGGGGCGTCGAGCGCGTCCAGGACGAAGATCTGGTGCTCGTCCGCCACCCGCCACAGCTCGGGGCGGGCCGCGTCGATCAGGCGGTGGTCGGGGATCAGCCACTGCTCGTCGAAGGGGGCGTGCAGGACGCGTACCGGCTCCGGGCAGGGGCCCGTGGCGCGGATCAGCTTCTCCGTGCCGGCGGAGCGGCCGGGCAGCTGACCGACCGTCGAGTGCAGCGTGCGGGAGCGCGTCGGCTCCAGCAGGGCCTCCCGGTCCGGGCCCTCGGCCTTCACGAAGGCGTCCCAGCGGGCTTTCAGGGACGCGGCGTCGGGGCCCGTCGGCCACCCCCGGCCGAGCCGCGGCGGTGCGACGGACCACGGCATGAGGTCCGCCAGCAGCGGAGCGTCGTCGTGCGTCACGCTGGGCATCGTACGACGTGCCAAGGACAGGCGGTCCGGGAGCGGCCCGAAGGGGCGCGGGGCTGTGCCGATATGCGGCTCCGCCGCGCGGGCGCGACCAGCCCCCACCGGCCCGCAGGTCCATCACCGCGCTTCCAGCGGAGCGCTTACGCTTCCAAGGTCACCGTGAAGGAGAAACGGTCGCCCCGGTAGTGGATGACCGCCGCGTCCAGCGCGCGCCCCTCCACGTCGTACGTCACGCCCGTGTAGTGCAGGATCGGGCTCAGCAGCGGGACTTGGAGCAGCCTTGCCGTCTCCGGGTCGGCCAGGCGGGCCTCGACCGTGTCCGTGATGCGGCTGATGTCCGCCCCGACGACGTCCCGCAGCACCTTGGTCATCGGCCAGCGGACGAGATCGTCGAGGTCGATGCGGGCGGCCAGTTCGGGGCGGACGTAGTTGCGGGCGTGGTTGGTCGGCTCGCCCGTCTTGTCGTCGCTGCGCAGGCGGTGGTACGTCGCCACCTCGTCGATGTCCGGGAAGAACTCGGCGACTTCGACGGGCACGGGTTCCTGGCCATGGTCCAGCAGCTCCGTCACCATGCCGGACTGCTGCGCCACGATCGCGTCCACCGAGCCGAGCAGCCGCACGGGCGCGCCCCGGCGGACGTCCGGCTCTATGAACGTGCCCCGTCTGCGGTGGCGCGTGATCAGGCCCTCGTCCTCCAGTTCCTTCAGCGCCTGCCGCATGGTCAGCACGCTCACGCCGTAGTGCTCCGCCAACTGCTCCTCGGTGGGCAGGCGCAGGGGGTCCTGCGGCCGGCGGCCGAGTATCGAGGCGCGCAGCGACTGCGACACCTGGTACCAGAGCGGCAGTTTGCGGTTCAGGACGATGGAGTCCGGGGCGAAGGAGGTCACGGGGCCATCCGTACCGGTCGGGGATCTCTAGGGCAAGGGGTGGAAGTGGCGCTCCAGGCCCTGCCAGACGTCGTCGTAGCGCTGTTGCAGGTGCTCGGCCCCGGCCGCCTGCGGGGTGAGCGTCACCGGCCAGCGGGTCTCGAACATGAAGGCAAGTCCGTCGTCGATCTTCTGCGGCTCCAGCTCGGCCGCGCTCGCCCGGTCGAACGTCTCCCGGTCCGGGCCGTGCGCCGACATCATGTTGTGCAGTGAGCCGCCGCCCGGCACGAACCCCTCCGCCTTCGCGTCGTAGGCGCCCTCGACGAGGCCCATGTACTCGCTCATCACGTTCCGGTGGAAGTACGGCGGCCGGAAGGTGTCCTCGCCCACCAGCCAGCGCGGCGCGAAGACCACGAAGTCGACGCCGGCCAGGCCCGGGGTGTCGGAAGGGGACGTCAGCACCGTGAAGATGGACGGATCGGGATGGTCGTAGGAGATGGTGCCGATCACATTGAAACGGCGCAGGTCATAGACGTACGGCACATGGTTGCCGTGCCAGGCGACCACGTCGAGCGGTGAGTGGTCGTAGGTCGCCGTCCAGAGGTTGCCGCAGAACTTGTTGACCACCTCCACCGGCCCCTCGACGTCCTCGTACGCGGCGACCGGCGCCTGGAAGTCGCGTGCGTTGGCGAGTCCGTTGGCGCCGATCGGGCCGAGGTCGGGGAGCTGGAAGGGTGCCCCATAGTTCTCACACACATAGCCACGGGCTGAGTCATCGAGCAGTTCCACACGGAACCGCACCCCACGCGGAACGAGCGCCACATGTGCGGGCTCCACATGCAGCAGCCCGAACTCCGTGTGCAGCAGCAGTCCGCCGCGCTCCGGCACGATCAGCAGCTCGCCGTCGGCGTCGCTGAAGACGCGGTCCATGGAGGAGTTGGCGTGATACAGGTGCACGGCCATGCCGGCGCGCTGGGTCGCGTCGCCGTTGCCGCCCAGGGTCCACAGGCCGGCGAGGAAGTCGGTGCCGGGCGCGGGCTCGGGCAGGGGGTTCCAGCGCAGCCGGTTCGGATCCGGCACGGAGTCCGTGAAGGGTGCCGTACGGATCGCGCCGTTGTCGGTGCGCGTGAAAGCCGGGTGCGCGGCCGACGGGTGGATGCGGTACAGCCACGAGCGGCGGTTGTGGGCCCTCGGCTCGGTGAACGCCGTACCGCTCAGCTGCTCCGCGTAAAGGCCCAGCGGGGCGCGCTGGGGTGAATTGCGGCCCT
Organism: Streptomyces sp. V4I8; assembly: GCF_041261225.1. Taxonomy (GTDB): domain Bacteria; phylum Actinomycetota; class Actinomycetes; order Streptomycetales; family Streptomycetaceae; genus Streptomyces. The sequence continues at coordinate 2,398,287 of NZ_JBGCCN010000001.1, read as the reverse complement.
CGGGGAGGGCGCCGGGCACCGCCTCCGAGCTGTGCTCGTTGCCGAAACCGGAGAGGTAGGTCAGCCCTTCCGCGGCCTTCCGCGCTGCCCCACGCTCGAACACGCTCGGGCGGGAGGTGCCCCCATCGCTCATGATCGCTCCTTCGAGATCTGATTCCTATGCTTCACCGTAGGATTGCGGTTTCGCAAGCGCAAGAGATCCGCTGCACCTCCCCTGTGAGGACGACGGGAACCGGCCGAGAACCAGACTCAAGGGGGATCCGGCTGTCGGACCGGTGTTCTAATCTCCCGGGCATGTCGTGGACGCGGACCCTGCTCGCCGCGCTCGCGGTCTGTGTCCTGCTGCTGACCGGAACCGTGGGCTGCGGCTCCGGTGCTGCCCCGGACCAGGGGGAGAGCGCGGCGTCGCCCTCCCCGGTGGGCAAGGTCCTCGATGACACCGACGACGAGGGGCGGCACTACCGCGAGGTGGACGGGAACAAGGCTCCCCAGGTCGGCATAGAGGTGCAGCCGGACCCGGACGCCGACGACGGGAGCTGGGACGTACGGCTGACCGTCCGCAATTTCCGCTTCTCGCCCGACGGTGCCGGGGCGCGGGCGGTCGCGGGGCGCGGACTCGCGTACCTCTTCGTGGACGACCGCCTCGTCACCAGGCTGCGCACCCCCGAGTACCGGCTCCCGGCCGCCCTCGTCCCGCGCGGCACGCACCAGGTCACCGTGCGGCTGTACGCCGACGACGGCACGGTGTGGGCCGTCGACGACGGCCCCGTCGAGAGCACGGCCGACATCACGGCATCGGAGCCGGAGACGTCCCTGACGCCGTCGCCGTCCCCCGCGGCACTGAGTGCGCCGGGCACCCGTCTCCGTACTGGGGGTCGATGTTCCCCGGACCGAGCCGGAAAGGCATCATGAAGACCGTGCCCCACCCAGAAACGCTACGCCGGGCGCCCGTGCAGCGGCGCAGCGCCGAACGGCTCACCAGGATTCTCGACGCCTGCGCCGACCTCCTCGACGAGGTCGGCTACGACGACCTGAGCACCCGGGCCGTCGCCCAGCGCGCCGGCGTCCCCATCGGCTCCGTCTACCGGTTCTTCGGCAACAAGCGCCAGATGGCCGACGCCCTCGCCCAGCGCAACCTCGAGCGCTACACCGCCCGCGTCACCGAGCGCCTCAAGGGTGCCGGTGACGGCGGCTGGCAGGTGGCGATGGACGCCGTGCTCGACGAGTACCTCGCCATGAAGCGCACCGCGCCCGGCTTCTCCCTCGTCGACTTCGGCAACCAGATCCCCGTCGGCGCCCGGGGCGAGCCCAACACCCGCGTCGCCGACCGCCTCACCGACCTGCTCTCGGGCTACCTCGCCCGTGAACCGGACGACGACCTGCGCCGCACCTTCCTCATCGCCGTCGAAACCGCCGACACCCTGGTCCACCTCGCCTTCCGCATGGCCCCGGAGGGCGACGAGCGGATCATCGAGGAGGCGCGGGAGATGCTGCGGGCGTATCTGGCACGGGTGCTGGACTGACCTGCCTCGGTCCGCACGGCGTCCGTTCGGCCGCCCGTTGCTAAGGTGATCAGGCACTTGGGGCGCGTATGGGGGGACGCCATGGCTCGGGTGGTCTGCATCCACGGGATCGGTCAGCAGTACGCCGGGGAGCGGGAGCTGCGTACCGCCTGGCACGCCGCGCTCGCCGACGGGGTCGTCCGCGCCGGGGCCGGGTCCACGCTCGGCATGGACGACGTGCGCTGTGTGTCTTCTACGGCGATCTGTTCCGGCCGCCCGGCCGCCCTCTGGCCGTCCAGGATCCGCCTCTCGACGCCTCCGACGTGGACGACGGCTTCGAGACCGAGTTCCTGCTGTCCCTGTGGGCGGAGGCCGCCCGCACCGACGAAGCCGTCCTGCCGCCCGACGCCCGGACTCTGGCCCGTACCCCGCGGCTGGTCCAGCGTGCCCTCAACGCCCTGAGCCGTTCTCGGTTCTTCTCCGGCGTCGCCCTGCGCGGCCTGGTCCTCGCCCTCAAGCAGGTGCGCGCCTACCTGTGCGACCCTGCCGTACGGGACGCCGTGCAACAGCGCGTCGCGGCCGCCGTGACCGATCGCACCCGGGTAGTGGCCGGTGCGCGGATTGCTGACGCTGGGGTCGCCGCTCGGCATCCGCAACCTGGTATTCGAACGACTGTGCGTGGGGGAGGGTGGAAATCCCGGCGCCCGGCCCGGGGGGATCGCCACCTGGACCAACATCGCGGACGAAGGCGACGTCGTGGCCCTCGTGAAGGATCTGCGTCCCCTGTTCGGTGAGCGGGTCGACTGCCGTCTGGTCCACAACGGCAGCCGGGCCCACTACGCGACCTGATACCTCAACACTCCCCAGGCCGGCCGGGCGGTGACCGATGGATGCGGCCTGGACGGAGTCGACGGTGCGGGCGGCTGACGCCGGTGGCTCCGTGCGCCGCTTCCTGATCGCAGCTGCCGTAACCGACGTAAGGGCGCACCCCGAGGCCGAACGCCCCGAACTCGCCGACGACGTGCGCCGGATCGAAGACCTCTGTCTCGGCGAACTCGGCTACGTCCGGGGCACCCGGCTCGGCCTCGACCCGACCCGCGATCAACTCCTGCGTGCCCTGCGCGAGTTCGCCACCGACCCCGACCGCGGCCCCGAGGACTACGTGGTCCTCTACCTGGCCACGCACGGCGTCACGGCCGAGGGCAGCGGCCGGCACTACCTGCTCCTCACCGACAGCGATGCCCGCGATCTGCGCGGCACCGCCCTGCCCACCGAGGACCTCGTCGCCCAGCTCTGGGAGGACACCGCGATCGAGCGGCTGCTGGTGCTGATCGACGCCTGCTACGCGGAGGAGGGGGCCGCCACCGCCTTGGGCGCGGCGCTCGAAGCCCGTCGCTTCCGGGAACCGGTCACCGAGCACGGCAGCACCGGACTCGTCCTCATCTCCTCCTCCCGCCGCAAGGAGGAGACCTACACCGGCGCCCTGTCCGCCGCCTTCGACCGGGCCGTGCGCCGTCAGGCCACCGCCGGGAACGCGCCGGCTCACATCAGCCTCGAACACGTCATGGCGGCCATCCGCGGCGACCCCGAGGTGCCGCGCGTCCAGCGCCCCGTGTGGTCGCTCACCAACGCCACCGGCGGCATCCCTGGTTCAGCCACACCCTGACCGCACCGCCCCAACTGCCCGGCCGGGCGGCGGCCTTGTGGGCCGATCGGGAGGTGGCGGTGGTGAGAGGCAGCGTGCGCACGAGGACCCACTGCCGCCTGCTGTACCTGTGGGGGAGAACCGGCTACCGGGTGTGGTTGCTCCCGCCGAGTCCGGCCGTCGACTTCGAACCCGAGCGCCGGGTACCGGACGCGGCGCAGCAGGTGGTTCTGCTCGCCGACGCCGACGGCGAACCCACCACGGCGGTCCTGCGGTTCCGCGGCGGACACGTCCTGGTCCACCGGCTCGGAAGGTCCCGCCCCCACCCGCCCCTCACGCGTCGCCAACGCCGCTCGCTGTACACCTGGGAGATCGAGCAGTGGCAGGAGCGGAGCGGCTGGCTGACGGGCGAGCACCCGGTCGCCATCGCCCCCCAGGGGCCGGGGACCCGCGTCACCACCTGTGCCGCCCCCGCCGGGCTGCCCATGGAGTCCCTTCTGCTGGGCTACGCGGACGGGTCGCGTCGCGGTGTTCGACGTTCTCGGCGAGACACCGACGGATCAGGTGATCACGGGCCATGAAGGTTCGGTCACCCATATCGATCTGGTGGTGGGCCATCCCCAGGGCCGCCTGCTCGTCACCGCCGGGGCGGACGACACCGTCCGGCTCTCCTCCCTCGCCACGGGCGGCCCCGTCCGCGCACTCCTCACGAACGGCTTCGCCGCCGCCTCGCTCGGTGTGCGCCGGGTCGGCCGGCAGTGGATCGTCGCCGTGGTCACGACCGACGGGCAACTGCACCGCATCGATCTGGACAGCGGACGCCCGATCGGTCTTCCGCAGCGCGTCGACGCGGGCCCGTCCGTCCGGCTGGAGATCTTCGACCTGGGCCCGAACGTCTGTGTCTCCGTCCAGGGCAACGCACACGGACTCCAGTTGTACGACATGGTGACCGGGGATCGCCTCGGCGGGCAGGTCCTGCGACAGTTCGCGACCGCACTGTGCCGGGTGGGCGACACGCTCTGCGTCGGTGGCTCGGACGGGATCATCGGGATCTGGCCCACGGCCCACGCCGCGGACTCGGTCCGTGTCACGGCCCACGAGGGCCGCGTCCTCGCCCTGGGGGAGATCCGCGGCACGTCCGGCGTCTCCGCCGTCCTCAGCGTCGGTGAGGACAACCAGATCCGCTGTTGGGACCTGGTACGGCGGCACGAACTGTGGCGACGCCGGGTCCTCAGTCCCGGCCCCTGGGAGGTTCCGCTGGTCGGCTGCGCGACGATCGGACGCACGGCTGACGGCCGGGATTTCGTCGCCACGGGTGAGCACGGCGGACGGGTCAGGATCCTCGTCCTGCGCGACGGGCTCCCGGTCGCCGAGCAGGAGTTCACCGTCACCGACATCGTCACGGCCCTGGCCACCGGGCGCGTCCGGGGCCGGGACGTGCTGGTCGTCGGCACCGACTCGGGCCGGATCGTCTGCTGGGATGTCGGCGCGGGCCGCATGTTCGTGTACGGGCCGCTTCCCGAGTCGCCGCGGTGGACCACAGCCCTGGCCCTCGACCCCGACGGCTCGGGGCGGCTGGCGGTCGGCGGCTTCGACGGGACGGTGCGCGAGTGGTCGCTGCCGGCCTGCCGGCCTCTGGGCAGCCCGCCCCGCCCCGCGCACAGGGGCGGGGTGTGCGGGCTGGCGTACACCCCGACAGGGCTCGTCGGCTTCGGTGCCGATGCCCGGCTGGTCTCGTACCGCGGTGGGGCGCGCAGTCGCTGCTGTCCCTGGCGGTGTGGGACGCGGGTCTTCCCCGGTTCCTCTACCCGGACGGGGACGTTCGTGTCTGCATCCACGACATCGCCCGAGGGCCGCTCGGCGACCAGCCGTGCTCGGCCCCCGGTGACGGGGAGACCGAGGACGCCGAGCTGCACGCGGTGCGGTGCGCCGGCCGTCTGCTGGTCCTCATGCCCGTCCGGGATGACGTGATACGAGTGCTGGACACCACCAGCCGCCGCTGGGCATCCGTGTGGCTGGGTGAGGACAGCCTGTGGCATGCGCTGACCCTCGGACCGAACGGCGACGAGCTGCTGCTGATCGGCGTCCACCACACCAGAATCGTCTCGTGGGCGGCGCTGCGCGGACGCTTCACCGCCCGGGACGAAAGGCCTCCTCGCCACCGTAGGGCCGACCGCCGATGGCTGCCGCGCCGGCGCCCCGTTCCCGAGCTGCCCGTCACACACGTGTACGAGACCCCGGGGTCGGCCGAGTTCGCCGCCATGCTCCCGGGCGGCGACGCCTACGCCGTGGCGGGTCACACGACGTTGACCGTTGTCGGCACCTACGACGGCGAGGTTCACCGCAGTCTGGACCTCCCGTCCCCCTGCACCGCGCTGACCGCCGGCCCCGCCGGCGAACTGGTCGTCGGCGCCCGCAACGGCCCGATCCTCTTCGAGTGACACCGACCCCTCGCGGTCATCCGTACCGGTCGGTATGCTCGCCTGAACCGCGCCACCGCTGCCGCCACCCCCGGGAGGACCCGTGTCCCGCACCGCCCTGCGCATCTGCCCCCTGTGCGAGGCCACCTGCGGCCTGACCCTCACCATCGAGGGGACCGAGGTCACCCGTGCCCGCGGGGATCGCGACGACGTGTTCAGCAAGGGGTTCATCTGCCCCAAGGGCGCCTCCTTCGGGGCCGTCGACGGCGACCCCGACCGGCTGCGCACGCCGCTCGTGCGCAAGGACGGCGAGCTGCGGGAGGCCACCTGGGAGGAGGCCTTCGACGCGGTCGCCGCCGGGGTCCGGCCGGTCGTCGAGCGGTACGGGTCGAACTCGGTGGGCGTGGTGCTCGGCAACCCCAATGTGCACACCGTGGCCGGCGCGCTCTATCCGCCGCTCCTGCTGGCCGGTCTGCGCACCCGGAGCGTCTTCACCGCCTCCACGGTCGACCAGATGCCCAAGCATGTCTCCAGCGGACTGCTCTACGGCGACGCCCTCGCGATTCCCGTGCCCGACCTCGATCGCACGGATCATCTCCTCCTCATCGGCGCCAACCCCCTGGAGTCCAACGGCAGCCTGTGCACCGCCGCCGACTTCCCCGGCAAGCTCAAGGCGCTCAAGGCCCGCGGCGGCACCCTCACCGTCATCGACCCGCGCCGCACCCGCACCGCCAAGCTCGCCGACCGGCACATCGCGATCCGGCCCGGGACGGACGCGCTGCTCCTCGCGGCGATGGCGTACGTCCTGTTCGAGGAGGGCCTCGTGGATCCGGGTGAGCTGACCCCGCACCTCCAGGGGCTCGACGAACTCCCGGGCGCTGTAGGGGACTTCGCCCCCGAAGCCGTCGCCGACGCCTGTGACGTGGACGCCGGCACGATCCGGGTCCTCGCCCGCGAACTCGCCGCCGCCCCCACCGCCGCCGTCTACGGCCGTATCGGCAGCTGCACTGTCCCGCACGGCACCCTGGCCAGCTGGCTCGTCGACGTCCTCAACGTCCTCACCGGCAATCTCGACCGTCCCGGCGGCGCCCTCTTCCCGCAGGCGGCCACCGACAGGACGCCGCGCCCCGCCGGGCCCGGCCGCGGCTTCGCGCTCGGGCGGTGGCGCTCGCGGGTGAGCGAACACCCCGAGGCCAAGGGCGAGTTGCCGCTCTCCGCGCTCGCCGAGGAGATCGACACCGCGACCGAGGAGGGCGAGCCGATCCGGGCCGTCATCGCCGTCGCCGCCAACCCGGTCCTGTCGTCCCCGGACGGGGACCGGCTCGACAAGGCCCTCGGCTCGCTCGACTTCATGGTCAGCGTCGACCCGTACCTCAACGAGACCTCGCGCCACGCCGACGTCGTGCTGCCGCCGCCCCCGCCCTCACAGAGCCCGCACCACGACTTCGCCCTCAACACCCTCGCCGTCCGCAACCAGGTCCGCTACACCCGCCCCGCCGTCCCGCTGGAGCCCGGCCGCATGGCCGAGAGTGAGATCCTGGCCCGGCTGATCCTCGCCGCCACCGGCATGCACGGCGCCGACCCGTCCGCCGTCGACGACCTGGTCATCGGCCAGACCCTCGGCAAGGCGGTCGAGGAAGCCCACTCGCCCGTCCACGGGCGTGACCCGCACGAGCTCGCCGCGCAACTCACCGGCCTGAGCGGCCCCGAGCGGCGCCTCGACATGATGCTGCGCCTGGGCCCGTACGGTGACGGTTTCGGCGTACGACCGGACGGGCTGACCCTGGACAGGCTGCTCGCGCATCCGCACGGCATCGACCTAGGGCCGCTGGAGTCCCGGCTGCCGCAGCCGCTGAAGACCGTCAGCGGCAAGGTGGAGCTGCTGCCCCGGCCCGTCGCCGACGACCTGCCCCGCCTCAGGGCGGCCCTGCGCGAGCGCGCCGACGGGCTCGTCCTGGTCGGCCGCCGGCATCTGCGGTCCAACAACAGCTGGATGCACAACGTCCCCGCCCTCACCGGCGGGACCAACCGCTGCACCCTGCACATCCACCCGGACGACGCCGCGCGGCTCGGCGTACGCGACGGGGCGGCCGTACGGCTGAAGGGCGCCGGGGGAGAGGTGACCGCGCCCGCGGAGGTCACCGACGGAGTGCGCCCCGGCGTCGTGAGCCTGCCGCACGGCTGGGGTCATGACCGTCCCGGCACCCGCCTCAGCCACGCCGCCACCGCCCCCGGCGTCAACGTCAACCAGCTCCTCGACGGCAGCCTGCTCGACCCGCTGTCGGGCAACGCGGTGCTCAACGGGGTGCCGGTCGAAGTGGTCCCGGTGGCCGAAAAGATCACGGCTCTGACCTGAGCAAAGCTCTGACCTGGAGTTTTGCGCTTATTGCTCGCATGTCAACGTCTTGTTAACGCTGTTTGAAGGGACCTAACGTCGTCCCACCGCCGGCCCTGGTGGGTCGTTCAAGGGCGAACGTTAGGTATCCACTCATGCTGACCATCCTTGGCTTCGCCATGATCGCGACCTTCCTGGTCCTGATCATGATGAAGAAGATGTCGCCGATCGCGGCGCTCGTGCTGATTCCGGCACTGTTCTGCGTCTTCGTCGGGAAGGGCGCCAAGCTCGGTGACTACGTCATCGACGGCGTCACCAGCCTCGCCCCCACCGCGGCGATGCTCATGTTCGCGATCGTCTACTTCGGTGTGATGATCGATGTCGGCCTCTTCGACCCGATCGTCCGGGGCATCCTGAAGTTCGCCAAGGCCGACCCGATGAGGATCGTCGTCGGTACGGCGATCCTCGCCGCGATCGTCTCCCTCGACGGCGACGGCTCGACCACCTTCATGATCACGGTCTCGGCGATGTACCCGCTGTACAAGCGCCTGAAGATGAGCCTGGTCGTGATGACCGGTGTCGCCGCCATGGCCAACGGCGTGATGAACACCCTGCCGTGGGGCGGCCCGACCGCCCGCGCCGCCACCGCGCTCAAGCTCGACGCCAGCGACATCTTCGTCCCGATGATCCCGGCCCTGCTCGTCGGCCTGCTGGGCGTCTTCGTCCTCTCGTACTTCCTCGGCCTGCGCGAGCGCAAGCGGCTCGGTGTGCTGACGCTGGACGAGGTCCTGGTCGAGGAGAAGGCCGAGGAGAAGGAGTCCGAGACGGTTCTCGTGGGCGCCGGCGGCTCCGGTGACTCGAAGGCCCCCGTGACCACCGGCGGCGCCGGCTCCGGCACCGACGCCGAGGATGACGAGGAGGAGCGCTTCACGGTCATCGACCCCAACCGCGCCACCCTGCGTCCCAAGCTCTACTGGTTCAACGCGCTGGTCACGGCCACCCTGCTCACCGCCATGATCATGGAGTGGCTGCCGATTCCGGTGCTGTTCATACTCGGCGCCGCGCTCGTGCTCACCGTGAACTTCCCGCACATCCCCGACCAGAAGGCCCGGCTCGCCGCCCACGCCGACAACGTCCTCAACGTCTCCGGCATGGTCTTCGCCGCCGCCGTCTTCACCGGCGTCCTGCAGGGCACCGGCATGGTGGACCACATGGCCAAGTGGATGGTGGACGTCATCCCCGAGGGCATGGGCCCGCACATGGCCCTGGTCACCGGCGTCCTGAGCCTCCCGCTCACCTACTTCATGTCGAACGACGGCTTCTACTTCGGCGTCCTGCCGGTCCTCGCCGAGGCCGGCGCCGCGCACGGCGTCAGCCCGCTGGAGATGGCCCGCGCCTCCCTGGTCGGCCAGCCGCTGCACATGTCGAGCCCGCTCGTCCCGGCCGTGTACGTCCTGGTCGGCATGGCCAAGGTGGAGTTCGGCGACCACACCAGGTTCGTGGTGAAGTGGGCGGCCCTCACCTGCCTCATCATCCTCGCGGCCGGCATGCTCTTCGGAATCATCTGACCCGCACGCACCGTTCCGTAGCGTTCCGGTCCGTGCAGGACCGTGCAGGACCGTGCAGGACCGTCCGGGATTCCTGGGAGGACACGATCATGGCGCCCGGTGGGAACCGCGGCTGGCTGCTCCGCCTCGTCATCGCCTTCAGCTTCGCGCAGGGGGCGGTGTCGATGGCGCGGCCCGCCGTCTCCTACCGGGCCCTCGCGTTGGGCGCGGACGAACGGGCGATCGGCGTGATCGCGGGGGTCTACGCCCTGCTCCCGCTGTTCGCCGCCGTCCCGCTGGGCCGCCGCACCGACCACGGCCGCTGTGCGCCGCTGCTGCCCGTCGGCGTCGTCCTGATATCCGGGGGCTGCGCGATGAGTGGCCTCGCGGACTCCCTGGGGGCGATGGCGGTCTGGAGCGGCGTGATGGGCCTCGGCCACCTCTGCTTCGTCATCGGCGCCCAGTCCCTCGTCGCCCGCCAGTCCGCCCCGCACGAACAGGACCGCAACTTCGGCCACTTCACCATCGGCGCCTCGCTCGGCCAGCTGATCGGCCCGATCGCCGCCGGCGCGCTGATCGGCGGCCGGGATATGGCGGGGACCAGCGCACTCGCCCTGGTGGTCGCGGGCGCGGGCGGCGCGGTCGCGCTCACCTCGCTGTGGCGCATAGAGAGCCGTACGACGGCCAAGTCCCGCAAGGAACCGGGCGACCGCGTCCCCGTCCGGCGCATCCTGCGCGCCCGGGGCGTGCCCGCCGGCATCTTCATCAGCCTCGCCGTGCTGTCCGCGACCGACATCCTCACCGCCTACCTCCCGGTGGTCGGCGAGCACCGGGGCATCGCGCCGTCCGTCATCGGCCTCCTGCTCAGCCTGCGCGCGGCGGCCACCATCGCCTGCCGCCTGGTCCTGACGCCCCTGCTGCGGCTGCTGGGCCGGTCCCTGCTGCTGACGGTGACCTGTCTGCTGGCCGCCCTGCTGTGCGCGGGGGTCGCGCTGCCGGTGCCCGTGTGGGGGCTGGCCCTGATGCTGGCGGTGCTCGGCTTCTGCCTCGGCGTCGGACAGCCCCTGTCCATGACGACGGTCGTCCAGGCGGCCCCCGACGGCGCCCGCTCCACCGCCCTCGCCCTGCGCCTGACCGGCAACCGCCTCGGCCAGGTCGCCGCCCCGGCGTCGGCGGGCCTGATCGCCGGCCTCGCGGGCGTGGCGGCGCCGTTCGTGATGCTGGGGGCGCTGTTGCTGCTGTCGGCGGGGATAGCGCTGCGGGCGCCGACGAGGCCGATGGGGGAGTCGGAGGACCCCGGTGAGCGTGGCCGGTCGAGGTCCATTTTGCGCCGAAGGAGTGGAATCTAACGGGTCGTAGGGCGCTGCTCCCGCGATTCGGCGTGCGCATGTGAAAGAGAGTCAAGCAAAGCGCGATTTGTACGAAAATCGTCTGACTCGGAGGATCCGCATGCCCACCACGCCTCTTCCACGCCGCGCCGGAATGCGCATCGCCGCCGTCACGGCGCTGACCGCCGCGCTCACCCCGCTCTCCGGCCTGCCGACGGCGGGCGCCGCGCCGATGGCACCCGGGGACAACGGAACCGTCAAGATCCACACCGCGCCGTGGGACGGGGTCGCGCGCACGCCGTACGGTGACGCGATCGACGAGCCGAGGGTCTGCCGGTTCTACCTCGACGCGGCCAACTTCGAGACCATCACGGCCGTCACCTGGAACATCGCGACCCAGCCCACGGTTCCGAGTGGTGCCACACTGCGCGGGACCCTCAATCTCGCGGGTGGCATCGGCCACACCGAGGACCTGAATCTGCCCGACGGGCAGTACCGGCTCACCTGGTCGTTCGCGGGCATGACCGGCGCCGAGCGGGAGAAGACGTTCACGGTCGACTGCCGGGCCTCGATGACGACGCCCACTCCCGGTCCGCAGGGCGGTCCGCCCGCCGGTGGCGGCGGGATCGCTCGCGATGAGGCGTTCACCACGGTCGCCGGCGCGGGCGCCGTGGGCCTGGCCGCGGTGGGCGGGGTGGTGTGGTTCCGGCTCCGTCGTCGCTCGCATGGCGCGTAGAAGGCGGCGCAGGCCCTGGTACCGGAGGCGCGCCTACCGCCTGGCGAGGACGGCCGTACTGACCGTTCTGCTGGTGGTGGGCGGCGTCCGGCTGAGCGAGCGGCGGGAGCCGCCCACCGGAGCGATCGCATCGGCCCCGGGCTCTCCCGCATCGGCCCCGGGCTCTCCCGAAGTCTCCGGTGCCCCCACCGGCGTCACCGCATCCGGTGACGCCGGGCCCGGGCCCCGCGGGGAGGGCGCCGGTTCCGGCGCCGCCGCCGACGCCCGCCCCGGCGCCACCACCCCTGCCGCGGGAACCCCCGAGGCCTCGCCCCGGCCACCCGCTCGCCCCTCCCGCCCGGGGAAGGCCACCAAACGCGCGACCCCGCCCCGCACCCTGCCCCGCTCCCGGGCGACCCGCCTGGTCATCCCCTACGTCGGCGTCGACGCCCCGCTCATCGACCTCCGTCTCGACAGCGAGCGGCGCCTGCCCGCGCCCCCGGAGGACGAGCCCGACGTCGCCGGCTGGTACGCGGACGGGCCGTCACCCGGCGAGCCGGGCACCGCCGTCGCCGTGGGCCACCTCGACACCAACACCGGCCCCGCCGTCTTCGGCGGTCTCGGTGAACTGAAGCGCGGCAAACGTGTCGAGGTCCGGCGCGCCGACGGACGGACCGCCGTCTACTCCGTCGACGCCATCAAGTCGTACGAGAAGGACAAGTTCCCCAACCGTGAGGTGTACGGCGTCCGCAAGCGACCGGAGCTGCGGCTGATCACCTGTGGCGGCAACTACGACCGCCGGACCGGTTACTCCGGCAACGTCGTCGTCTTCGCCCATCTCACCGCGACCCGCGAGCCGCCCGCGGCCGGCAAGCGCTGAATCCGGTCGTCCGCTTTCTCACTTGCTGGACCGCCACGCCCGATCCCGCCCGTTCCCTTCCCCCACCCGCACACATTCCGTTAACTTCCGTGACTCACACGCCCGTACGACCCGCACGAGGCGTTCGTCCGCGAGCAAATGAGCCCTCGGGGGCAGCCGTCATGACACGCGCCATATCCCTGCACGACGTGAGCAAGGCATACACGCGAGGCGTCCGCGTCGTGGACCGTTTCTCGCTGGACATCGAACCCGGCGAGTTCCTCGTCCTCCTCGGGCCCTCCGGCTGCGGCAAGTCCACCGTGCTCAGAATGATCGCCGGTCTGGAGGAGATCGACGAGGGCGAGCTGCTGCTGGACGGTGAGTACGCCAACGACCTGCTGCCCGCCGCGCGGCAGATGGCGATGGTCTTCCAGAACTTCGCCCTCTACCCGAACATGACCACCCGCGACAACATCGGCTTCCCGCTGCGTATCGAGGCACCCGGCGCGGACCCGCGCCCGCGCGTCGACACCACCGCCCGCATGCTGGGCATCGAGGACCTCCTCGACCAGTTCCCCGCCCAGCTCTCCGGCGGCGAACGTCAGCGCGTCGCCATGGGCCGGGCCATCGCCCGCCACCCCACGGCGTTCCTGATGGACGAGCCGCTGTCCAACCTCGACGCCAAGCTCCGCAACCACCTGCGCGCCGAAATCTCCGGCCTCACCCGGGAGTTGGGTGTCACGACGGTGTACGTCACCCACGACCAGGCCGAGGCGATGTCCCTCGGTGACCGGGTGGCCGTCCTGCGCGGCGGCGTGCTCCAGCAGGTCGGCACCCCGCGCTCGGTGTACGCGCTGCCCCGCAACGTCTTCGTCGCCGCCTTCATCGGCACCCCGCGCATCAACCTCCTGCGGGGTGTCGTACGCGCCCCGCTGGACGGCGCGATGACCATCAGCCTCGGCAAGCAGTCCCTCCGGCTGCCCGAACCCCTGACCCTGGACCACCAGTTGCTCCGCGTCCAGCAGGGCCGCGAGGTCATCGTGGGCCTGCGTTCGGAGGCGGTCCGGATCGCCGGGCCCGCCGCCGCCCGCCCCGGCGAGGTGCACATCACCGGCCTGGTCGAGCATGTCGAGTTCCAGGGCCACGAGGTCCTCGTCCACTTCGACACCGGCTCGCGCCCGGCCGTCGTACCCGACCTGGAGGCCCCGCGCCCCGTCCCCCCGGTCCGGCGCCGCCGCCGTGACGCCGGCACGGTGCTGGACCGGCTCCGCACCCGGGCGGGCGCCCTGCGTGCCGGGCCCGTGGTGACGCTGGAGCATCCGGCCGACGCCGGCCCCGACCCGGCGCCGCCCGAGGGCCGCCTCCCCGGCGACCTCATCGTCCGCACCACCCCCGACTTCGATCTCCGGCACGGCATGCAGGTGCCGCTCCTCGTGGACATCGCCCACCTGTTCGTCTTCGACCACCACGGCGAGAGGATCTGCCCGGACCCGGCGCGGCTGCCCGATCTGGAGGAGTGACGGGCGCTCCGCTGGGGCGCCGTGATGGGTACTGCCGCTGCAGGACTTGATTCGGCTGCGGCGCCGTCGTGGCTGGACGCGCCCACTTCCCGGACGGGCTCACGATCCAGTCCGGGCGCGGACAGCGGCGGGACGCGAGCGGTGTGATCGAGAAGGGGCGGTCGTAGGAATTGATCCTGCTCCACCCGCGGACGGAGGCGCGCGGCAGCGACCGCAGGATCGAGGAGATCCGCCGGGCCTACGAGAAGACCTTCGGCCAGGAGGCGGTGGCGAGGGTGGACGAGGAGGCGCGCGTCGACTTCTGATGTCATAGGACGTCTGGTGCACAAAAACTATCGCCGCTAGTTTATGTGCTGGACGTCAAGAGGGCCCGCCCGGGAGGAAACGCGATGAAGGCACACGAGGGCATGTACATCGACGGCGCCTGGCGCCCCGCCGCGGGCCGGGATGTGATCGAGGTGGTGAACCCGGCCGACGAGCAGGTCGTCGGCCGGGTCCCGGCCGGCACCGCCGCCGACGTCGATACCGCCGTACGCGCCGCCCGCGCCGCCCTCCCGGCCTGGGCCGCCACCCCGCCCGCCGAGCGCGCCGCGCGGCTCACCGCCCTGCGTGACATCCTCGACGCCCGCAAGGACGAGATCGCCGAGACGGTCACCGCGGAGCTCGGTGCGCCGCTGAAGTTCTCCCAGGCGGTCCACGCGGCCGTGCCGATCGCGGTCGCGGGCTCGTACGCCGAGCTGGCGGCGACGTACGCCTTCGAGGAGAAGGTCGGCAACTCGACCGTCTTCCACGAGCCCATCGGCGTGGTCGGCGCCATCACGCCCTGGAACTACCCGCTCCACCAGATCGTCGCCAAGGTCGCCCCGGCGCTCGCGGCCGGCTGCACGGTGGTGGTGAAGCCCGCCGAGGACACCCCGCTGGTCGCCCAGCTCTTCGCCGAGGCGGTCCACGAGGCGGGCGTCCCCGCCGGCGTCTTCAACCTGGTCACCGGCCGCGGCCCGGTCGCCGGCCAGGCGCTCGCCGAGCATCCGGGCGTCGACCTGGTCTCCTTCACCGGCTCCACCGCCGTCGGCCGGCAGATCGGCGCGGTGGCCGGAGCGGCCATCAAGAAGGTCGCCCTGGAGCTGGGCGGCAAGTCCGCCAACGTCGTCCTGCCGAGCGCCGACCTCGCCAAGGCGGTCAACGTCGGCGTCGCCAACGTCATGTCCAACTCGGGCCAGACGTGCAGCGCCTGGACGCGGATGCTGGTGCACCGGGACCAGTACGACGAGGCCGTCGAGCTGGCCACGGCCGCCGCCGCGAAGTACGGCGAGCGCATCGGCCCGGTGGTGAACGCCAAGCAGCAGGAGCGGGTGCTCGGCTACATCGAGAAGGGCGTGGCCGAGGGGGCGCGCGTGGTCGCGGGCGGCCCCGAAGCGCCGCGCGAGCAGGGCTACTACGTCAGCCCGACCGTCCTCGCCGACGTGACGCCCGAGATGACCGTCGCGCAGGAGGAGATCTTCGGCCCGGTCCTGTCGATCCTGCGGTACGACGACGAGGAGGACGCCCTGCGGATCGCCAACGGCACGGTCTACGGCCTCGCGGGCGCCGTCTGGGCGGGCGAGGAGGCGGAGGCGGTGGCCTTCGCGCGCCGGATGGACACCGGGCAGGTCGACATCAACGGCGGCCGCTTCAACCCCCTCGCCCCCTTCGGCGGTTACAAGCAGTCGGGAGTGGGCCGCGAACTCGGCGCACACGGCCTGGCCGAGTACCTCCAGACCAAGTCCCTCCAGTTCTGACCTCCGGCCGGTTCCGGTCCTCCAGTTCTGACCTCCGGCCGGTTCCGGTCCTCCAGTCCTGCTCAGCCAGTCCTGCTCAGCCCCAGGGAGTCGCCCGCCATGGCCGTCCGTGCCGCCGTCCTGCCCGCCATCGGTGCCCCGCTGGAGGTCACCGAGATCGACCTGCCCGACCCCGGACCCGGCCAGGTCCGTGTCCGCCTCGCCGCCGCCGGCGTCTGTCACTCCGACCTGTCCCTGTCGAACGGCACCATGCGCGTCCCCGTCCCCGCGGTCCTGGGCCACGAGGGCGCGGGCACGGTCGTCGCCGTCGGGGAGGGCGTCACGCACATCGCGCCCGGCGACGGAGTCGTCCTCAACTGGGCTCCGTCCTGCGGTAGTTGCCACGCCTGCGGGCTCGGCGAGGTCTGGCTGTGCGCCAACGCGCTGAACGGCGCCGCCGACGTGTACGCCCGCACCGCCGAGGGCACCGACCTCCACCCCGGCCTGAACGTCGCCGCGTTCGCCGAGGAGACGGTCGTCCCGGCCGGCTGCCTCCTGCCGCTCCCTGAGGGCATCCCGCTCACCGACGCCGCCCTGCTGGGCTGCGCCGTCCTCACCGGCTACGGCGCGGTGCACCACTCGGCGCGGGTCCGGGCGGGGGAGACGGTCGCGGTCTTCGGCGTCGGCGGCGTGGGTCTGGCCGCCCTCCAGTCGGCCCGGATCGCGGGCGCGGCGAAGATCGTCGCGGTCGACGTCTCCCCGGAGAAGGAGGAGCTGGCGCGCGCGGCAGGGGCCACCGACTACGTGATCGCCTCCGAGAACACGGCCCGCGAGATCCGCGGCCTCACCGGCAAGCAGGGCGTGGACGTGGCCGTCGAGTGCGTGGGCCGCGCGACCACGATCCGCGCGGCCTGGGACTCCACCCGGCGCGGCGGCCGCACCACGGTCGTCGGCATCGGCGGCAAGGACCAGCAGGTCACGTTCAACGCCCTGGAGATCTTCCACTGGGGCCGCACCCTCTCCGGCTGCGTCTACGGCAACTGCGACCCGGCGCGCGACCTGCCGGTCCTCGCCGAGCACGTCCGCGCGGGGCGCCTGGACCTGGGCGCGCTGGTGACCGAACGGATCGCCCTGGAGGGCATCCCGGCGGCCTTCGAGAACATGCTGGCGGGCAAGGGAGGCCGGGCCCTGGTGGTCTTCTAGAGCCCGCGCTCGGCGCACCCCGGCCTCCGTGCGAGGCCGGGGTCCCAGGCATGCCCGGACCTCGTCCCCTCCGTGCCACGTACAGGTAAAAGTCCTGCCGCGCGAACCGTTGACGGCCATACCGTCCGGTCAGTACGTTCCCGGAACCCGAACCGCCCCCCGCTCCGTCCCCCGCACCCACCCGGAGTGTGCAGCATGGACACGGCCCCTTCCGCCCAGCCGCTCACGGCCACCACTTCCGCCGTAGGCAACCGTCGCCGCGTAGCCACCGCGGCAGCGCTCGCCTCGGCCGTCGAGTGGTACGACTACTTCGTCTTCGGTATCGCCGCCGCCCTCGTGCTCGGCGATCTGTACTTCCCGGCCGGCAGCCCCACTGCGGGAGTGCTCGCCTCCTTCGCCACCTTCGCCGTCGGCTTCCTGGCCCGCCCCCTCGGCGGCATCGTCGCCGGCCAGCTCGGCGACAAGCGCGGGCGCAAGCCGATGCTGGTCCTCGCGCTCACCCTGATGGGCCTCGCCACCACGGGCATCGGCCTGCTCCCGACCTACGACACGATCGGCGTCGCCGCCCCGATCCTGCTGGTCCTCTTCCGCGTGCTGCAGGGCATCGCCGTCGGCGCCCAGTGGGGCGGCGCGATGCTGATGGCCACCGAGTACGCCCCCGAGGGCAAGCGCGGTATCTACGGCAGCTTCGTCCAGCTCGGCGTCCCCATCGGCGTGGTGACCGCCAACACGGTGTTCCTGCTGGCCGGAGCGTTCACGACCGACGCCCAGTTCGCGGCCTGGGCCTGGCGCGTGCCGTTCCTCGTCGGACTGTTCGTCCTCGTGCTCGCCTGGTACATCCACACGCGTGTCGAGGAGACCCCCGAATTCCGGGAGGCGGAGAAGAAGCTGGCCGAGCAGGAGAAGACCGAGCAGTCCTCCCCGCTGCGCACGATCCTGCGCGGCCACCTCGGCACGGTGCTCCTCGCCGGCGGCTCCTTCGCCGTGAACACCGCGACCTTCTACATCATCATCACCGGCGTGCTCGACTACACGACCCGCGAACTCGGCATGAAGAAGAGCGCCGTCCTCACCGTCTCGCTCTGCATCAGCCTCACCCAGCTGGTGCTGATCCCGGCCGCCGCCGCGCTCTCGGACAAGATCGGCCGTATCCGCGTCTACGCGATCGGCGCGGCCGGCATCGCCCTGTGGGCCGTCCCGCTGTTCCTGCTGATCGACACCGGCTCGCTGCTGTGGCTGGCGGTCGGCACGTTCGTCGCCAGCTGTTTCCTCAGCATCATGTACGGCCCCCAGGCGGCCCTGTTCGCCGAGCTGTTCACGCCCGAGATGCGCTACACGGGCGCCTCCCTCGGCTACCAGATCGCGGCCGTGCTCGGCGGCGGCCTCGCGCCGTTCGTCATGGTGCTGCTGCTGGAGGCGACGGGCAGCTCGATGGCGGTCTCCGGCTACATCATCGGCCTCTCGGTGATCGCCCTGCTGTCCATCAAGGTCCTCGCGAACCGGGCGCGGGCCCGCTGACTCACGCCGATTCGCGGGTGTGCTCGGGTTGCGGCGCCGTCGCCACGACCCGGGCGGACCGCGTCCGGGACCGCGACACGGCGACCCCCGCCAGACACAGCGCCCCGCCCGCCAGCGTCAGCAGCCCCGGCACCTCGCCCAGCGCCAGCCAGGACATCAGCACGACCAGCGCGGGCACCGCGTACGTGGTCGCGCCCATGCGGCTGGCGGTCGTCCGGGCGAGGGCGTACGCCCACGTGGTGAAGGCGAGCGCCAACGAGAAGACGCCCAGGTAGATCATGTTGAGCGTGGCGGACAGGGAGGCGTCGGCCACATCGCCGACCAGCTGCCCGGCGAAGGGCAGGCAGAGGACCGCGCCGACCAGACACCCGTACGTCGTCACCTGGAGCGCGCTGGCATGACCGAGGGCCGGCTTCTGCGCCACCACGCCGCCCGCGTACCCGACCGCGGCGAGCAGGCACAGCACCACCCCGAGCACCGAGGACCCGCCCCCGCCCGACATCGACAGACCCACGGTCACCGCACCGGCGAACGACACCGCCATCCCCGCCAGCAGCCGCGGCGGCATCGGGTCACCCAGCACCCGGGCGGCCAGCAGCGCGATGAGGATGGGCCCGATGTTCACGACGAGTGCCGCCGTACCGGCGTCGACCTGCTGCTCGCCCCAGTTCAGTACGACGCTGTAGAACCCGAACCACAGCAGCCCCGATATCGCGATCCCGGGCCAGGCCGCCCGGGGCGGCAACCCCTCCCGCCGGACGAGACAGATGACCCCCAGCACCAGCGCACCGACCAGCAGCCGCCCCAGCGCGAGGGCGCCGGGCGAGTACTCGGAGCCCGCGCTGCGGATGGAGACGAAGGCGGAGGCCCAGAGGACGACGGTGACGACAGCGGCACCGGCGGCGAGCAGTTCGGTGCGGCGGGCGGGGGAGAGGTTCATCATGCTCCAGAGGCTAGGAGGGGAGAGGGACGGAGGGCTCGCGGATTTCGGACGGAGGGGTGGGCCCCCACCCCCTTGGCGCCCAGCTCACCGCAATGCCCCCGCTTCGATGCCGAGCAGCTCCCGAAGTGCCCGCTCCCCCGACGGAGTCACCTTCACCGCCCGCTCCGAACCGATCCGCACGCACCACCCCACGTCCAGCGCGTGTCGGCACAGCGCCGCACCCGCGGCACCGGCCAGGTGGGGACGGCGTTCCGTCCAGTCGAGGCAGGCGCGGGCCAGCGGGCGGCGGCCGGTGCGGTCGAGGCCGATGCCCGCGGTGTCGAACCAGCCGAGCCCCGCGTCCGTCAGCGCGAACCCCGTGTCCTGCCGCAGCAGCCCCCGCGAGGTCAGCGCGTCCGTGACCGCGATGCCGAGCCGCCCGGCGAGATGGTCGTAGCAGGTGCGGCCGCGCGCCATGGCCGACCCGGCGCTGGACTCGCGCAGGTTCCGCGGTCGTACGGCGGCATTCGGCGACACCTGCGCGGCGAGGTCCTCCACCAGCTGTGCCACCCGCGCGTCGGCCAGCCGGACGTACCGGTGCCGCCCCTGCCGCTCCTCGGTGAGGAGCCCGCCCGCGACGAGCTTGCTCAGATGCTCGCTCAGCGTCGACGCGGCGACCCCGGCGTGTCGCGCCAGCTCACCGGCGGTCCAGGCCCGCCCGTCGAGCAGCGCCAGCAGACAGGCCGCCCGGGTCTCGTCGGCGATGAGCGCGGCGAGCCGGGCGAGGTGCGGTGCCTGGGGGTCTTTACCGGCCATGCGGTCCAGGATGGGGCACGGACACTTCGGTGCCCGCCGAAGCGTCTCAGGGGGTGCGCCCGACCTGCTCGTACTGCCGCGCCAACCCGTCCAGCAGCGCGGCGAGCCCCGTCTCGAAGGCCCGCTCGTCGATCTTCTCCTGCTGGTCGGCGAGGAGGTGGGCCTGCCCGAGGTGCGGGTAGTCGGCCGGGTCGTACGCGCTCGCGTCGTCCACGAAGCCCCCCGCGAACGAGCCGAGGGCCGAGCCCATGATGAAGTACCGCATCAGCGCGCCGATGGAGGTGGCCTGCGCCGGCGGCCAGCCCGCCGCGACCATCGCGCCGTAGACGGCGTCGGCGAGCCGCAGCCCGGCCGGGCGGCGGCCGGGTCCGCGGGCCAGGACCGGGACGATGTTCGGGTGGTCGCGCAGGGCGGCCCGGTAGGAGACGGCCCAGTCGTGCAGCGCGGTCCGCCAGTCCCGCCCGTCCTCGAACATCGACAGGTCGACCTGCGCGCTGACCGAGTCGGCGACCGCCTCAAGGATCTCGTCCTTGGTGCGGAAGTGGTTGTAGAGGGACGGTCCGCTCACGCCCAGTTCGGCGGCGAGCCGGCGCGTGGAGACGGCCACGAGGCACCTCCGCGTCCACGAGTTCGCGGGCCGTCCCGACGATCCGGTCGTAGCTGAGGAGGGGCTTGCGCGGTCGGGCCATGGGGCACATAGTAGGGCTGCCGAACAGAAACTAGCAGTGCTAATTTAAATGTACGGCTTTCAATGTACGGCTCCCCGCGGCCACTGTCCGTGCGGGCGGCCACCGTCTGTGGGGTGACTCGGCATGAATCTGGAGCTCAGCGAGGAGCAGACCGCCGTCCGGCAACTCGCGAGGGACTTCGTGGACCGCGAGATCGCCCCGCACGTGGTCGAGTGGGACCGTGCCGAGGAGGTGGACCGTTCGATCGTCAAGAAGCTCGGCGAGGTCGGCTTCCTGGGCCTGACGATCGACGAGGAGTACGGCGGCTCGGGCGGCGACCATCTCGCGTACTGCCTGGTCACGGAGGAGCTGGGCCGGGGCGACTCCTCGGTGCGCGGCATCGTGTCGGTCTCCCTCGGCCTGGTCGCCAAGACCATCGCGGCCTGGGGGAGCGAGGAGCACAAGCGCCGCTGGCTGCCGGGGCTCACCGCGGGTGACCTGGTCGGCTGCTTCGGCCTCACCGAGCCGGGCACCGGCTCCGACGCGGGCAACCTCACCACGCGGGCGGTGCGGGACGGCGACGACTACGTCCTCAACGGCACCAAGATGTTCATCACCAACGGCACCTGGGCCGATGTCGTCCTGCTCTTCGCCCGCTCCACCGACGCGCCCGGCCACAAGGGCGTCTCCGCCTTCCTGGTCCCCACCGACACCCCCGGCCTGACCCGTCGCACCATCCACGGCAAGCTCGGCCTGCGCGGCCAGGCCACCGCCGAGCTGGTGCTGGAGGACGTACGGGTGCCTGCCGCGGCCATGCTGGGGGAGGCGGGCAAGGGCTTCTCGGTCGCGATGTCGGCCCTGGCCAAGGGGCGGATGTCGGTCGCGGCGGGGTGCGTGGGCATAGCCCAGGCCGCCCTGGACGGGGCCGTCCGGTACGCCGGCGAGCGCGAGCAGTTCGGCAAGTCCATCGCCCGGCACCAGCTGGTCCAGGAGCTGATCAGCGACATCGCCGTCGACGTCGACGCGGCGCGGCTGCTGACCTGGCGGGTCGCCGACCTGATCGACCGGGGGCTGCCCTTCGCCGTCGAGTCCTCCAAGGCCAAGCTGTTCGCCTCGGAGGCCGCCGTCCGGGCCGCCAACAACGCCCTCCAGGTCTTCGGCGGTTACGGCTACATCGACGAGTACCCGGCGGGCAAGCTGCTGCGCGACGCCCGGGTGATGACGCTGTACGAGGGCACGAGCCAGATCCAGAAGCTGGTCATCGGGCGGGCACTGACCGGGGTTTCGGCGTTCTGAGTACCGTCTAGGTACTTGGACGGATGTGGCGGCGGCCACGACGGCCGAATCTTGTCCTCATGAGTGACGCATCGGGCAAGCAGCAGAACACCGCCGCCTTCTACGGCCAGGCCGTCGCCTCCTTCGCGGTCGCCATGGGTGCGACCGCGATCGGCATCTTCAAGCTGAACGCCGACGCCTGGGTGCGCGCCTTCCTCGGGATCGCCGTCCTGTATCTCGTCACCTCCGCGTTCACTCTCGCCAAGGTGATCCGGGACCGGCAGGACGCCGCGCAGCGCGGTTACCACCCCTTCGAGAAGCTCTGAGCGTCCCGTGGGCACCGGCGCACCCCGGACGAGCCGCCCACTAAGCGCTCGCTCACCCTGGGCGGTATGGTGGGTCCTCTGTCAGCGAGAGGGGCGAGTGAGCGATGAGTACGGCGGAGGAGACGGCCGGCGGCGAGACGTCGGCGTGGGGTGAGGTCACACCCGACGCGGCCCGGAGGCTGCTGATCGCCGCCGTGGAGGCCTTCGCCGAGCGCGGCTACCACGCCACCACGACCCGTGACATCGCCGGGCGCGCGGGCATGAGCCCGGCCGCGCTCTACATCCACTACAAGACCAAGGAAGAACTGCTCCACCGCATCAGCAGGATCGGCCACGAGAAGGCCCTGGAGATCCTGCGGACGGCGGCCCGGCGCGAGGGCACCCCCGCCGAACGGCTCTCCGGCGCGGTGAGCTCCTTCGTCCGCTGGCACGCCGGGGGGCGTACCACCGCGCGGGTCGTGCAGTACGAACTGGACTCCCTCGGCCCGGACGCCCGCGACGAGATCCTCGCGCTGCGCCGCCAGTGCGACGCCGAGGTGCGCGCGATCATCGAGGACGGTGTGGCTGCCGGTGACTTCGACGTGCTGGATGTGAAGGGCACGACCCTCGCCGTCCTGTCGCTGTGCATCGACGTGGCCCGCTGGTTCAACGTCGACGGCCCCTGGACGCCCGACGAGGTCGGCGCGCTGTACGCCGACCTCGTGCTGCGGATGGTGGGGGCGAAGTAGGCCCGCCGGGTGGCAGGGGCCGCCTACAGGTAGTAGCGCGAGACGGACTCGGCGACGCACACGGGCTTGTCGCCGCCCTCGCGCTCCACGCTGAAGGCGACGGTGACCTGGACACCGCCCGTCACGTCCTCGACGCCGGTGATGGTGGCGGTGGCGCGCAGGCGCGAGCCGACCGGGACCGGGGCGGGGAAACGCACCTTGTTCGTCCCGTAGTTGACGCCCATCTTCACGTTCTCGACCTTGATGAGCTGAGGGCCGAAGAGCGGGAGCAGGGACAGCGTGAGATACCCGTGGGCGATGGTGGTCCCGAAGGGTCCCGCGGCGGCCTTCTCGGGGTCCACGTGGATCCACTGGTGATCGCCGGTGGCCTCCGCGAACAGGTCGATCCGCTTCTGGTCGACCTCCAGCCAGTCCGTGTACCCCAGCTGCTCGCCCACCGCCGCCTTCAGGTCGTCGGCGGACGTGAAGATCCTCGGCTCAGCCATGTCCAGGCCTCTCGCGTAGCGTGTTCCAGATAGCAATGTCTAAGCGACTGCTTAGCATGCTAGTGGGTGAAGCCCCTGTCAATGGACCGGGCGTGTGACACGGTAGGTAGGTTTGAGGGCGTGCCCCAGATCCCCGAGAAGATCCACGAGCTCACGGTCGGCCAGGTCTCCGCCCGAAGCGGCGCCGCCGTATCCGCCCTGCACTTCTACGAGTCCAAGGGCTTGATCAGCAGCCGCCGCACCTCCGGCAACCAGCGCCGCTACACCCGTGACACCCTCCGCCGGGTTGCCTTCGTCCGGGCCGCGCAACGCGTCGGCATCCCCCTGGCGACGATCCGCGACGCCCTGGCCGAACTCCCCGAGGAGCGCACGCCCACCCATGAGGACTGGGCACGGCTGTCGGAGGCCTGGCGCTCGGAGCTGGACGAACGCATCAAGCAACTCAACCGCCTCCGCGACCACTTGACCGACTGCATCGGCTGCGGCTGCCTCTCCCTGGACACGTGTGTCCTGTCCAACCCGGACGATGTGTTCGGTGAACGGCTTACGGGGTCGCGGCTGATGGTGGAGCAAGGGGGAGGGCGCCGGCGCGGGGCTGGGGGCTGAAGTTGACGGTGTGAGCTGGGTCGGGTCGGCTGGTGCCGGGTTGTCGCCCATGAGCCCGGGGGCTCGGGTTCGACGGCGGCTGCGGGTCGTTCGTGGGTGGTCGCGACCGCGCGGCGGTAGCCGCAGATTCAACACAGCCGCGCCAGGGCATCGTGCCGCAGCCGCAGCCCACCAGCCTGCGGGCAGTCGTGCCGCTGGGGCGGCTCGGGTGGGCGCAGGCGGCGCCCGGCCGGCGCCGGTGAGCGATCCCCCCCCGCCGACGCCGGGCACCGCCCAGCCCCGTTCACTCGTACTCCGTCCCACCCTTCCGCGTCAGATACGCCGGGCTGACCGCCTTCGCGATGGCCCGGCCGCCGGTCACCGTGCTGTACCGCTCGACGGCCGGACGTATCACCACGCCCTCCCGCAGATGCAGCTCCCGCCCCGAGACGGTCTCGCACCCCGTGGCGACCTCCAGTACCCGCTCGATGTCGTACGGCCCCTCGAACAGCCGTGGCGCCAAGGGCAGTTCGCCCTCCAGTACCTCCGCCGCGTCCAGCCACCGCACCCGGCCGTCGATCTCCGCGGACACGTCGAACACCGCGTACCCCAAGGACTCCCGTCGGCCGTCGGCGCCGTACGTCAGGTCCTGCACCCCCGCGCCGTACACCTCGCCGAAGACGCCCACCCGGCGCGCGCCCAGCCGGTCGGCCAGCCGGGCCGCCGCCTCGGCGACGCCGTGTCCCCGAACCGCCCGCCAGTACAGGTTCCGCGACTCCTCCTTCAGCGCCAGCGACTTCGCGCCGAAGCCCTTGGAGGAGACGTACACCCGGTCCTCGTCGGCGACATACGTCAGCAGGCATGCCGAGCCGTGCAGCTTCTCGGTCAGCACGACGGGCTCGCCCGGGGTGAAGATGCCCGGGTACCGCTGGATGTTCTCGATGTCGACCCAGGGCAGCAGATCCGGCGCCGACTCCACGTCACCGGACATCGTGGGCGGGATCGGCGGCACCCACTTGGTGATCCCGAGCCGCTCGGCGAAGTCGGAGCCCTCCTCGGCCGCCCGTGCCAGATCGACGTCGGCCAGCGCCTTCGGCCGGCACACGATGCCCTGCGACAGCTCACCGCGCAGCCGGACCGCCTTGACCCGGTCGGCCCCGCTCCCCGCCAGCCGCCCGGTCAGCCCCAGCTCGTCGATCAGGCCGGCCGGCAGCACGGACTGCTCGGGGATGTACACGGCGGCCTCACCGGTGCGGTACGCGCCCTTGGCGACGACGGCCCGGTACAGGCCCACCTGGGCCAGCTCCAGCGCGTCGGCGTTCGGATGCTCGTGGACGGTCAGCACTTCGGCGGTGACGCGCAGCGTCGACATGAGGGGCTCCTCGGTGTTCCTCAGGTGGGTTTCATCGCCCCCAACTGTCCGTACGGGAAAGGGCTGGATCGAACGGTTTAGCGGCTGCTATCGTCGCGATCTTCGGCCGGCGGCCCGCCGCCGCGCACGGAGTCCTGACGGGACGAACTCCGATGTCCTCCCCCTCCGCATCCCTCCCCTCGCTCGACGCCGCCCTGGCGGACATGGACACGGTCTTCAACGGCTTCGCCAGTCCCACGGAGATCGGCTGTGAGCGGTGCTTTCACCCCGAAGAGACGGCGTATCTGCGGACGCCGTACACGTGGCTGCCCGCCGACCTGCTCCGCCGGTTCGTCTACAAGGTCCCCGGCCACTTCGAGGACCACGCCGCCGTGATGCGGCGCCTGCTGCCGCAGACGGCGCGGGCGATGGCCGACGGGAGCCTGGACGTGGCGTGGTGGGGGCACGGGCTGGCCCGCGTGAACTGGCGCTCCTGGCCGTCCCACCAGGCCGACGCCATCCAGGCCTTTCTGACCGCCTGGTGGCGGGAGGCCCTGGCGACCCCTCAGCCCCCGCATCCGATCACGGACATCTTCGCGAGCTGCTCCACGATCGCCGGGACAGTGACCCCCTTCCTCACCGACTGGATCCGGCATCCCGTTGCCGACGCACACCTCGTGTCCTGCGCACGCCTGTGGCTCACCGATCTCCTGTCCGATGACGCGCCGGTCAGCGACTGGTCCGACGAGAGCAAGGAGGCGGCCACCGCGGAGCTGTCGTCCTGGTTCGCCCGCGAGGCCCCGGGCCGCCTCCGCGCCCAGGGCGAGCCCGGCCTCGCGACGGAGGCCGAACTCCTCGCCCTGCCCTACGACGACCGCTGGTCCCACCCGTACTGGTACAAGCCCTCGGCCACCAACTGAGCGTTGGACCCGGCCCGTTCCCCGTCCGGCAGGACCAGCGTGTCCTCCAGGCCGATCCGGGTCGCGAGCCCCAGCCGCCCCGCCAGCCGCAGCACCGGCCAGGCGCCTCCGTCCTCCCCGTGCAGCAGCACCGGGCGGCCGAACGCCGGGCCCAGCTCGGCGAGCAGCGCACGCGCGGTCTCCTCGGCCGTCTCGGCGGAGGGGTCCGTCACCTCCGCCAGCACGCGCAGCACCCGCGGCCCCAGCGGCGAGGCGGCGAACCGTGCCGCCCCGTCCGTGCCGGACCAGATGCCGGCCTCGACGCCCACGCCGCGCTCGACCAGCGCCGCGGCCACGTCCTCGGCGCCCTCCTCGTGCCAGTTGACCGAGGCGTGGTCGGGCAGCACCGTCCAGCTCCGTATGCGTGCCACGCGGGCGGCGGGGTCCGGTTCCGCCCAGGCGCCCGTGGTCACTCCGACCGGCACCGACACCAGGGCTCGTATCGCCTCCAGCGTGGGCGCGAGTACGCGCGGCGACAGGCTGTCCCGGCCGCAGGGAGTCTTGGCGTGGACATGGATGTCCATGGCTCCGGCCGCGACGGCCTCGGCGGCGGCGTCGGCCAGCGCCTGCGGCGAGAGGGGGACCACCGCACCGTCGCCCGCCCCTCGGGACCCGTTCAGACACACCTGGATCATGTCTCGATGGTGCCGGCCGCCACTGACAACGGGGGCGAGAAGGCCCTCGGGCGCAAGGCGGCGAGCAGGCGCGGCAATAGGGGGTGCGGCATCCCCGGCGCACCCCCGTCGTACTAGGCGGACATGAGCAGTCGCCATTCGCGCCGCGACGCCGCCAGCGCTTCGGGCGTGAGAACCGGACGCGGTACCACGATCCCGCATTCCGTGCAGACCGGGCCCGACGACGGTTCATGGGCCAGGTCGTACTTGTAGACCAGCCGGTCCCCGCCGCACACCGGGCACTCGCAGCCCGGGTCCCGCTCCAGCGCGGAGATCAGCCGGCGCAGCACCTCGGCAAGTGGTTCGTCCGGGTGGACCCGGGGGTTGTCGCACCAGGCGACTCCGAAACCGCCCCAGGTCAGCCGGTGCCAGTCGTCCACGCTGCCCGGCCTGCGCAGTCCATCGTGCTTTTCCTTCTTGCGCCGCTCGGCGAACCCGACCTCATAGGCCAGCCAGACCGAACGCGCCTCCTCCAGCTCGTCCAACGCGGCCACGAGCCGCGCAGGATCGGGGGAGCGGTCCTCGGGACCGAACCCTGCCCGGGAGCACAAGTGGTCCCAGGTCGCCCTGTGCCCGTAAGGAGCGAACCGCTCAAGGCACTTACGCAGCGAGTAGCGCCGTAGCGCCAGATCGCACCGCGGATCGCGCACCTGTCTCGCCAGACTCCGGAAACCGGCCATCGCCCTGCACCTCCGTCACACCTGCACCTGTACTTCGGTCACTTCGGCGTCGCCGCACGGACTTCGCGCGACGTTGACGAATAGACGTATCGACATGCGATTCGGCTCCATCCGATTTCCGATGACCTCCATCGCGAGCCCTGTGACTCCCAAACGTGACGCATGTTCATCTTCAATCCCGGGGATACCGCCGGTAACATCCCGGCTCACCCTCGTCGGTAGGAGCGGCCAATGCCACGGCGTACCCCACGCAACGCCCTAGTCGGACTGAGAACTCCCGGCAGATTCCTCGGGTTCCTGAAGACCGCATCCGTATGCGTTCTGATTGCCGGTCTTTTGTCGCCGTTTTCCCCGGCGGCCGCCGCGTCCCCGGCCGCGGCGGCCGTCGCCGCGGACCACTGCGGGAACCAGTGCTCCGACATTCTTCCGCCTGGTCAGAACGGCAATGCCACCCTCGCCCAGATCCTGCTCAACCAGGCTTTCGGCACCATGCCCGACCACGCCTCGGACCAGCTGGGCCCCTACGCCGGTCTGGCCAAGGGCTACTCCACCCTCACCAACGCGACGATCAACAACTTCTTCAACGACGCCTCGTTCGGCGTTCCGTCCGATCAAGTCGCCTCCACCGTCAGTCCCGCCGGGCGCAGTGACGTGACGATCGTCCGTGACAAGAAGACGGGCGTCCCGCACATC
Organism: Streptomyces sp. V4I8; assembly: GCF_041261225.1. GTDB lineage: Bacteria > Actinomycetota > Actinomycetes > Streptomycetales > Streptomycetaceae > Streptomyces. The sequence continues at coordinate 2,369,776 of NZ_JBGCCN010000001.1, read as the reverse complement.
ACCGGTACCACCAGATACGGCACGGAGTTCGGCGCCGGCTATGCGGCCGCCCAGGACCGGCTGTGGCTCATGGACGTCTTCCGCCACGTCGGACGCGGCCAGCTCACCTCCTTCGCCGGTGGCGCACCCTCCAACCAGGGCCTGGAGCAGCAGTTCTGGCGCCACGCGCCCTACACCGAAGCCGATCTCCAGGCCCAGATCGACAACGCTGTCGCCACCAACGGCGAACGCGGACAGCTGGCCCTCGCCGACGCCAAGGCCTACCTCGACGGCATCAACGCCTACATCGACGCCTCCGACAGCGGCCGCTACTTCCCCGGCGAGTACGTCCTGACCGGCCACAAGGACTCCGTCACCAACGCCGGCACCATCGAGCACTTCAAGATCACCGACCTGGTCGCGCTGGGCTCCGTCATCGGCGCCCTGTTCGGCTCCGGGGGCGGCGGCGAGGTCAACAACGCGATCTCCCTGCTCGCCGCGCAGGAAAAGTACGGAGTCGCCGAGGGCACCAAGCTGTGGGAGTCGTTCCGCGAACGCAACGACCCCGAGGCGGTCGTCACCGTCCACGACAAGAGCTTCCCGTACGCCACCAAGCCCGCCGACCCCCAGGGCGAGGCCCTGCCCGACGCCGGTTCCGTGGCCGAGGAACAGCTGGTCCACGACCGTACGGGCAGCGCGGCCGGTTCGGCCGCGAGCGCCGCGTCGAGCACGGCGGCCAAGACCGCCATGACCTCGGCCAAGCGCGGCATGTCCAACGCCCTGGTGGTCGGCGGCGAGCACACCGCCAGCGGCCACCCGGTCGCCGTCTTCGGCCCGCAGACCGGCTACTTCGCACCCCAGCTGCTCCTGCTCCAGGAGATCCAGGGCCCGGGCATCAGCGCCCGCGGCGCCTCTTTCGCCGGCCTGAGCATGTACGTCGAGCTCGGCCGCGGCCAGGACTACTCCTGGAGCGCCACCACCTCCGGCCAGGACATCATCGACACCTACGCCGTCGAGCTGTGCCAGGACGACTACCACTACCTGTATCGCGGGACCTGCACCGCGATGGAGAAGGTCGAGCAGAAGAACGCCTGGAAGCCGACGACCGCCGACAGCACCGCCGAGGGCTCGTACACGATGCGGGTCTGGCGGACGAAGTACGGTCCCGTCACCCACCGCGCCACCGTCGGCGGCAAGAAGGTCGCCTACACCACCCTGCGCTCGTCCTATCTGCACGAGGCCGACTCGATCATCGGCTTCCAGATGCTGAACGACCCGGACTACGTCAAGGGCCCGGAGGACTTCCAGAAGGCGGTGCAGCACATCAACTACACCTTCAACTGGTTCTACGTCGACTCCGAGCACACCGCCTACTACAACAGCGGCGACAACCCGGTACGGGCGACCGGCGTCGACGCGGAGTTCCCGGTGTGGGCCCAGCAGGCGTACGAATGGCGGGGCTGGAACCCGACGACGAACACGGCCCAGTACACCCCGCCCTCGGCCCACCCCAACTCCATCGACCAGGACTACTACATCTCCTGGAACAACAAGCAGGCCAAGGACTACACGACCGCCCCCTGGGGCGACGGCTCCGTCCACCGCGGCAACCTGCTGGAGAACCGGGTGAGGAAGCTGGTCGACGCGGGCGGCGTGACCCGGGCCTCGCTGGTGAAGGCGATGGCCGACGCGGGCCTGGCCGACCTGCGGGCCGAGGACGTGCTGCCCGACCTGCTCAAGGTCGTGAACAGCTCCCCGGTGACCGACTCCACCGCCGCCGCGGCCGTGAGCAAGCTGCAGACATGGCTGACGGCGGGCGGCAGGCGCACCGAGACCTCGGCCGGTTCGAAGACGTACGCCAACGCCGACGCGATCCGCCTCCTGGACGCGTGGTGGCCGCTGCTGGTGAAGGCGGAGTTCGAACCGGGCCTCGGCAGCGAGCTGTACAGCGCGATGAGCGACAACCTGCCCATCGACGAGTCCCCGTCCGCCGCCCACGGCCCGACCGGCTCGCACGCCGGAAGCTCCTTCCAGTACGGCTGGTGGTCCTACGTCGACAAGGACATCCGGGCCGTGCTCGGTGAGTCGGTGCAGGGCCCGCTCGACCGCAAGTACTGCGGTGGCGGCAGCCTCAGCGCCTGCCGGGACCTCCTGATCAGCACCCTGAAGGAGGCGGCCGGCAAGACCGCGGCCCAGGTCTACCCGGGCGACGACCAGTGCTCGGCCGGCGACCAGTGGTGCGCCGACTCGATCGTCCAGCGCACGCTGGGCGGTATCAAGCACGGCAAGATCAGCTGGCAGAACCGGCCGACGTATCAGCAGGTCGTGGAGTTCACGTCCCACAGGTGACCGGTCGGGCGGACCAGAGGCGGCGGGTCAGTGGATTCGGCCCGCCGCCAGCACCACCCGCGCCAGCTCCCGGTGCACGATGTCGCTGTGCGCTCCCGCCGGCGGCCCGCCACGCCTGACGACCGCCGCCGCGTCGATGTTCACGCATCCCGAGGTGGGCAGCGTCGCCCCCAGCGCGTCCGCCAGCTCGAACGAACGGGTCCCCGGCACCGCCTGCACCCCGTCGTGCCCCATCGCACCCCACTTGGCACCCAGCATCCGGCCGACATCCGGGGCCGCGATCCCGCGCGCGTCCCCCGCCATCCGGGAGGCGAGCGGATACATGGTCGACAGGGCCGAGTCGTGCCGCGAGTAGCAGCACACCAGCGGTCCGTCGACCCGGTTCTGCTGCCCCTCCAGCACACCGCCCGCCCGCGCGTCGTGCGGCAGCCGGGACGCGAACGCGTAGTGCGAGAAGGCGCCTTGGAGCAGCGTCACGGACTTCACCGTGCGCACGCCCTTCGGCAGCCCGCGCAGCGCGAACGACACCAGCCGTGCGCCGAAGCTGTGCCCGACGAGATGCACCCGCACCTCCTGCGCCCGCTCGGCCAGCTGCCCGAGCACCCGGCCGAGCCCGCGCTCTCCGACCGTCCCCGCACGGCGCTTCATGGCGTAGTACGTCGCCTGCCGCAGCAGCTCGTGGGCGCCTTCCCAGGGGTTCGGCAACGAGAACGAGGCCGCACCGGTCGGAGTCCCGTCCGACGGTGTGCTGTCCGGCGCTTCGAGTTGCGCCAGCGCCCGCGCGAACTCCTCGCACAGGGCGGCGGTCGAGCCGGAGAACAGGTCCGGCGAGTCCTGCGGCACCCCCTCGCACAGCGTGTCCGCCGCGAAGAGCGCCTGCGGCCCTGGCGGGACGACGTCCACCAGCATCCGCACCAGCCGCCCGAACTCCTCCAACTCGGTTTCCTCACGCGGCTGCTGGTCCAGCATGCGCGCGATCTGGTCGATCACGGTCGCCCGTCCGGGAAACGTCTCCAGCAGCGCGTGCCGCGTGTCCTTGTCGAGCACCGGCCGACGGGGCATCTCGGCCGCCACGGCCCGCGGAAAGTCCGGGATCGGCTCGTCGGAGAACCGCATGGACGGCCAGACCACGCCCACGTACCCGATCCTCGCCGCCGGAGCGAGCTGCGGGATCGGCGCGAAGAAGCGGTCGTAGAGCCGCGTGGCTCCCGAGCGGTCGCTGTTCCAGCCGTGCGCGAAGACGATCAGATCACGGACGTGGTGCCGCGCCACCCCGGCCAGCAGCCGGTCCCGCCTCCGGGCGTCCGGATCCCCGTCCGCGTCGAAGGTCAGCTCCCAGTAGGGAGTCACGCTCACTGCCGGTTCCGCCATGACAGGCCCCCTCGTCCCCCGAAGCGGTGCGATACGGGCGCATCGTCCTGCTGCCGGGCGGGATTGGCCATACGTCGTCACCCATCAGAGGCACACGACGGGGGCGCTCATTTGTACAGCAGGTACTCCTCGCGCATCCGCCGGAACGCCGCAAGCTCCCGCTGCCAGCCCGCCACCACGTCGTCGGTGCCCGCGCCCGCGTCGATCATCGTGCGCACCTGGGTGGAGCCGGTGAGCTTGTCGATCCAGTTGTCGGGGCGCCAACCGAAGCCGCTCCAGGCCTTCTTGGCGGTCACCAGCAGGCCGATTCCGGTGCGGACGGGGTCGTAGGCGGCGCGGTCGTGGACATGGACCTGCACGCCGCCGATGGTCTTGCCCTGGAACTTCGAGAACGTGGGGGCGAAGTAGGCCTCCCTGAAGTGCACGCCGGGGAGGCGGAGTTCGCCCGCCGCCACCGCCCAGCGGCCGTCGATGCCCTCCGCGCCCAGCAGTTCGAAGGGGCGGGTGGTGCCGCGTCCCTCCGAGAGGTTCGTGCCCTCGAAGAGGCAGGTGCCCGAGTACACCAGGGCGGTGTCCGGCGTCGGCATGTTCGGGCTCGGTGGCACCCAGGGCAGGCCCGAGGCGTCGTAGAAGTCGGATCGCCGCCAGCCCGTCATCCGTACGGTCTCCAGCGGCACGGGGGCGGTGAGGAACTCCCCGTTGAACAGCCGCGCCAGCTCCGCGACCGTCATTCCGTGCGCCTGGGAGACCGGTTCCCGGCCGATGAAGGTGGCGAACTCCTTGTGCAGGACCGGGCCTTGGGCCGACCGTCCGGTCACCGGGTTCGGCCGGTCCAGTACGACGAAGCGCTTGCCGGCCAGCCGGGCCGCCTCCATGCAGTCGTAGAGGGTCCAGATGTAGGTGTAGAAGCGGGCGCCCACGTCCTGGATGTCGAAGACGATCGTGTCGACGCCGGAGGCCGTGAAGATGTCGGCGAGGGGCTGACCGCTCTTGAGGTACGTGTCGTAGACCGGCAGGCCGGTCGCCGGGTCGTCGTAGCGGCCTTCCGAGCCGCCTGCCTGGGCGGTGCCGCGGAAGCCGTGTTCCGGGCCGAAGACGGCCCGTAGGTTCACTCTGTCGTCGGCGTGCATGACGTCGACGACGTGGCGGACGTCGCGGGTGATGCCGGTGGGGTTGGTGACGATTCCCACCCGTTGGCCGTCGAGGGGTGCGTAGCCGTCGGCTCCGAGGCGCTCGAAGCCGGTGCGCAATCGTCTGTGGCGCTCGGACGCCGCCGCTGCCGAAGGGAGGGACGCTGCTGCCGTTGTCGCTGCGAGGAGAGCTCGTCTGGATAGGCGCATGGGGGGCACGGTATTGCTACCGCAGGTGGTGGGGAAGGTGCGGGCAGGATGTGGCTGGTCGCGCCCACGCGGCGGAGCCGCATATCGATACGGCCCCGCGCCCCTGGGGTGTTGCGGTCGCCCTTCCCAGCAACATACCGACCGGTTAGTCTGGCCGTCTGGAGAGCCGCGGTCGAAGGAGACGATGGTGGAAGCCGTTCAGGGTAGTGGTGTGGTCGTCACCGGAGCGGGAGGCGGTATCGGAGCCGCACTTGCCCGGCGCTTCGCCGCCGAAGGGGCGCGGGTCGTCGTGAATGACCTGGACGCCGGTAAGGCCGAGGCGGTCGCCGGTGAGATCGGGGGCGTCGCGGTCCCCGGTGACGCCTCCGCGATCGTCTCCGACGCCCGGGACGCGCTCGGCGGTACCGTCGACGTCTACTGCGCCAACGCCGGTGTCGCCTTCGGAGGCGAGGATCCGGGGCAGCCGCTCGACGAGAAGTCCTGGGCGGTGTCCTGGGACGTCAACGTCATGGCACACGTGCGTGCCGCCCACGCCCTGCTCCCCGGCTGGCTGGAGCGCGGCAGTGGGCGGTTCGTCTCCACCGTCTCCGCCGCCGGACTGCTCACCATGATCGGCGCCGCGCCCTACGCGGTCACCAAGCACGGCGCCCTCGCCTTCGCCGAGTACCTGTCGCTGACGTACCGGCACCGGGGAGTCAAGGTCCACGCCATCTGCCCCCAGGGCGTGCGCACCGACATGCTGGACGCCACCGGCACCGCGGGGGACCTGGTGCTGAAGCCCACCGCCATCGCGCCGGAGGACGTGGTGGACGCCCTGTTCAAGGGCATGGCGGAGGATCGCTTCCTGATCCTGCCGCACCCCGAGGTCGCCGGGTACTACCAGGCGCGGGCCGCCGAGCCCGACCGCTGGCTGGCCGGCATGAACCATCTCCAGCAGAAGTGGGAGGTGAACCGGTGACCGACGCCTCCGCCTCCCTCCCCCACTCTCGGCTTCGCTCGAGCGGGGGGACCCCCAGCGCGGCCAAGCCCTGGCTGGCCCTGCTCAGCGATGCCCAGCGGGCCCCGGTGGACCCGGCCCACACCCTCGTGCACGCCCTGCGCCGGGTGATCGCCGAGACCCCGGAGCGCACCTGCCTCGCCTACTTCGACGGCCGCCTGACCTACCGCGAGGTCGACGAGCTCAGCGACTCCGTCGCCGGGCACCTCGCCGCCCGTGGCCTGGAGCGCGGCGACCGGGTGGCGATCCTGCTGCAGAACTCCCCGCACTTCGTGCTCGCCCTGCTGGGCGCCTGGAAGGCGGGGGCGGTCGTCGTGCCCGTCAACCCGATGTACAAGTCGGGGGAGGTCGGTCATGTCCTCCAGGACGGTGAGGTGGCCGCGCTGATCTGCTCCGACCGGGCCTGGGAGGCGTATCTGCGCGAGACGGCGGCCGACTCGCCGGTGCGGATCGTGCTCACCGGGTGCGAGTTGGATTTCCAGACGCGCGACGACGCGCGCGTGCTGACCTTCGAACGGCTGCCGCAGGCCGAGGACGCCGATGACCTGACGGCCGTAGCGGGCGCCGCCCACAAGGCACCGGAGGGCCGCGACCCAGGCCCGTCCGACATCGCCCTGATCAGCTACACGTCGGGCACCAGCGGTACCCCCAAGGGCGCCACCAACACGCACGGCAACATCATGTACAACGCCGAGCGGCAGCGGACCGGCCTGGAACTGCCCGACCCGCCCGTTTACTTCGCGCTGGCGCCGCTGTTCCACATCACCGGGATGGTCGCCCAGCTCGCCTCCTGTCTCAACAGCGCGGGCGTGCTCGTACTGGCGTACCGCTTCGAGGCGGGGGTGGTGCTCGACGCGTTCGCCGAGCACGGGCCGCACTACACCGTCGGCCCGTCGACCGCCTTCATGGCGCTGGCCGCCCACCCGGACGTCACCCGCGACCACTTCGCCTCCTTCCGGATGATCTCCTCCGGTGGCGCCCCGCTGCCGCCCGCCCTGGTGGAGAAGTTCCGGGCCGGCTTCGGGCCGTACATCCGCAACGGCTACGGCCTCACCGAGTGCACCGCCCCCTGCGCCTCCGTCCCGCCCGGTCTGGAGGCCCCCGTCGACCCGGTCTCCGGGACGCTCGCCGTGGGCCTGCCGGGCGCCGAGACGGTCGTACGGATCGTCGACGACCAGGGCCAGGAGGTCCCGTTCGGTGAACAGGGCGAGATCCTCGTCCGCGGCCCGCAGGTCGTCCCCGGCTACTGGCGGCGCCCCGACGCCACCGCCGAGACCTTCCCCGACGGCGAGCTGCGCACCGGGGACATCGGCTTCATGGACGCCGAGGGCTGGCTGTACGTCGTCGACCGCAAGAAGGACATGATCAACGCGTCCGGCTTCAAGGTCTGGCCGCGCGAGGTCGAGGACGTGCTCTACACCCACCCGGCGGTGCGCGAGGCCGCCGTCGTGGGGGTGCCCGACGGGTACCGCGGGGAGACCGTCAAGGCGTACATCAGCCTCCGTCCGGGTGCCGATGCCGACCCCGACGCACTCGCCGCGTACTGCAGGGAGAGACTGGCCGCCTACAAATATCCGCGTCAGGTGGAGATCCTGCCCGACCTGCCGAAGACGGCAAGTGGGAAGATCCTCCGACGGGAGCTTCGTTCCCGCGCGTAAGACGGCTGTACAGCCTGTGGACATCTCGGAAGGGCAGGTGGCGGCACAGTGGCCAGGACGACGGACGGAGACGGTACGCCCGTCCCCCAGCGGCTGCTCGCCGCCGCCACCCGGCTCTTCGCCGAGCGGGGCTACGACCGCACCTCGGTGCAGGAGATCGTGGAGGCGGCCGGCGTCACCAAGGGGGCGCTGTACCACTACTTCGGCTCCAAGGACGACCTCCTGCACGAGGTGTACGCGCGCGTGCTGCGCGTTCAGCAGGAGCGGCTCGACGCGTTCGCGAACGCCGACGAGCCGATCGAGACGCGGTTGCGGGGCGCGGCGGCGGACGTGGTCGTCACGACGATCGAGAACCTCGACGACGCGATGATCTTCTTCCGCTCCATGCATCACCTGAGCCCGGAGAAGCACAAGCAGGTGCGTGCCGAGCGCCGGCGCTACCACGAGCGCTTCCGTGCGCTCGTCGAGGAGGGGCAGGAGGCGGGCGTCTTCTCCAAGGCGACCCCGGCGGACCTGGTGGTGGACTACCACTTCGGGTCCGTCCACCATCTCTCGACCTGGTACCGCCCGGACGGCCCGATGACCCCGCAGGAAGTCGCCGACCACCTCGCCGACCTGCTGCTGCGAGCCCTACGCCCCTGATCGCACGGGGACGTCCCTCGCCCCCGCCGCCCCTACCCGTCCCATCCTTCTGGGGCTCCGCCCCAGACCCCGCTCCTCAAACGCCGGAGGGGCTGGATGTTCAGCCCGCCCGGCGTTCGACGACAAGGCCACCACCATCCCGAACCCCCGCCCACCGCAGGGGCTTCGCCGGCCCAGGCATCTTCAGCCCGTCCGGCGTTTGAGGACGAGGCCCGGAGGGCCGAAAGCGGAGGTCTGGGGGGCGGCAGCCCCCAGGGATGGGACGGGTAGGGGCGGCGGGGGCGAGACTCCCCTCCCGCCCCCGGCGGTCACACGTACTTCTTAAGCTCCCGCCGCGCCAGCGACCGCTGATGCACCTCGTCCGGACCGTCCGCGATCATCAGCGTCCGCGCCCCGGCGTACAGCTCGGCGAGCGGGAAGTCCTGGCTCACACCCCCCGCACCGTGCACCTGGATCGCCCGGTCGATGATGTCGACGACCGCACGCGGCGTCGCGATCTTGATGGCCTGGATCTCGGTGTGGGCACCCTTGTTGCCGACGGTGTCCATCAGCCAGGCCGTCTTCAGGACCAGCAGCCGCAGCTGCTCGACCGTCACGCGCGCGTCGGCGATCCAGTTGTGCACCACCCCCTGCTGGGCCAGTGCCTTGCCGAACGCCGTACGGGACGCGGCCCGGCGGCACATCAGCTCGATCGCCCGCTCGGCCATGCCGATCAGCCGCATGCAGTGGTGGATACGGCCAGGGCCGAGCCGCGCCTGGGCGATGGCGAAGCCGCCGCCCTCCTCGCCGATCAGGTTCGACACCGGCACGCGCGCGTGGTCGAAGATCACCTCGGCGTGTCCGCCGTGGTAGTGGTCCTCGTAGCCGAAGACCTGCATAGCGCGCTTGACCGTCACGCCGGGGGTGTCGCGGGGGACCAGGATCATGGACTGCTGGCGGCGGATGTCGTCGCCGTCCGGGTCCGTCTTGCCCATCACGATGAAGATCTTGCAGTCCGGGTTCATCGCCCCGGAGATGTACCACTTACGGCCCGTGATGAGGTACTCGTCGCCGTCCCGCTCGATCAGCGTGGTGATGTTGGTGGCGTCGGACGAGGCCACCTCCGGCTCGGTCATCGCGAACGCCGAACGGATCTCACCGGCCAGCAACGGCTCCAGCCACTGCTTCTTCTGCTGCTCGTCGGCGAACTGGGACAGCACCTCCATGTTCCCGGTGTCGGGCGCCGCGCAGTTCGTCGCGGTGGGCGCCAACTGCGGGGAGCGGCCGGTGATTTCCGCGAGCGGGGCGTACTGGAGGTTGGTGAGGCCGGCGCCGTACTCGGCGTCGGGAAGGAAGAGGTTCCACAGGCCCTGCCTGCGTGCCTCGGCCTTCAGCTCCTCGACCACGGCCGGGGTGTCCCACGGGGACGCCAGCGCGGCCCGCTGCTCCTCCGCCACCGCTTCCGCCGGATAGACGTACTCGTCCATGAAGGCGAGCAGCTTGGCGCGCAGTTCCTCGGTGCGCGCGTCGAACGCGAAGTCCATGGCGGATCAGCCTTCCTGAAGGGTGGTGAGGCCGTGCTGGATGAAGACGGGGACCAGGTCGCCGATGCGGTCGAAGCCGCGGCCGACCGTCTGGCCCAGCGTGTAGCGGTAGTGGATGCCCTCCAGGATCACGGCGAGCTTGAACCAGGCGAACGCCGTGTACCAGGAGACCGCGGAGACGTCGCGCCCCGAGCGAGCGGCGTACCGCTCGATCAGTTCGGCCGGTTCCGGGTGTCCCGGGGCCTCGGCCGTGGTGGAGACGGGGGAGTCGGGCATGCCCAGCGGCATGCTGTACATCACCAGCAGGCCCAGGTCGGTCAGCGGATCGCCGAGCGTGGACATCTCCCAGTCGAGGATCGCCTTGATCGTGTCGACACCCTTTTCCGGCCCGTTCGCCACGGGGCCGATCAGGACGTTGTCGAGCCGGTAGTCGCCGTGCACCACGGTCGCGATGGGGGAGGCGGGCAGCCGGCGGCCGAGCGTCGCGTGCAGCTCGTCGATCCCGGCCAGCTCGCGGTTGCGGGAGGCGTCCAGCTGCTTGCCCCAGCGGCGCAGCTGCCGGTCAAGGAAGCCCTCGGGCCGGCCGAAGTCGTCCAGGCCCACCGACGCCGGTTCCACCGCGTGCAGTTCGACGAGGGTGTCCACCAGGGACAGCGCCGCGCCCCGGGTGCGCTCGGGGCCGAGCGGGGCGAGCTGGTCGGCGGTGCGGTACGGGGTGCCCTCGACGAACTCCATGACGTAGAACGGCGCCCCGAGCACCTCCTCGTCCTCGCACAGCAGCACCGGACGGGGCACCGGTACGTCCGTCGGGTGCAGCGCGCTGATGACCCGGTGCTCGCGCTTCATGTCGTGCGCGGTGGCGAGGACATGGCCGAGCGGGGGACGTCGTACGACCCACTTCGAGGTACCGTCGGAGACCGCGTAGGTGAGGTTCGACCGTCCGCCCTCGATCAGCCGGCCGGTCAGCGGGCCCTGTGCCAGACCGGGGTGCTCGCGCTCGAGCAGGCCGCGCAGCCGGTCGAGATCGAGACCGGGCGGATGGTCGGGGCTCATACATCGCTCCTACAGGCAGGTGAACCAGACCTGACTCATGATGCCGACCAGTCGGTATGTAGTCCAGTAGGGGAGCCGAACGTGATCGGGGCCACGATAGGCCGACAGCTCCCCGCGCGGAGCGTCGGGGAGCTGTCGGTGGTGTCTTCTCGGCCAGTGCGCCGGGGAGGGGGGAGCCTCGCGGTGGGGTCGCGGGGGTCTCAACCCGGCCCTGTCGGGCTCAGTGGTCGTCCCAGTGGCCGTCGTGGGACGCGTGCCGGTGGCCGTCGTGGAGGTAGTCGACGTGGTCGCCGTGCAGGACGCTCTCGTGTCCGCAGTCCGCGCCGTGCTGATGGGTGTGGTCGTCGTGTGCGGTGTGCCCGTTCGCCTCGCACTCGTCCCAGTGGCCGCCGTGCTCGCGGTGGAGGTGACCGTCGTGCGCGTAGTCGGTGTGGTCGCCGTGCGGTACCGCGGTGTGCCCGCAGTCCGGACCGTGAGTGTGCGTGTGGGAGGGGTGTTCCACGTGCAGGGTGGTCATGGTGCTCACCTTCGAAGGTGCGGGTTGTGACGTCGGACAGGCTGCCACGCGAACGCCGCATATCGGGTTATTCGGCTTGCGTGGCGCCCTGTCACCCCGGAGGGTCGAACCCATGAAGGGCATCAGCTACACACGCTACGGCGGGCCCGAGGTGCTCGCATACGGAGAGGTACGCGACCCGCGCGTCGGCCCCGACTCCGTGCTGGTCAAGGTGCGGGCGGCGGCCGTCAACCCGGTCGACTGGAAGTGCCGCGAGGGCCATATGGACCGGATGCTCGAACCGGCCTTCCCGGTGGTCCCGGGCTGGGACGTCTCCGGGGTCGTGGTCCAACCGGGCGTGTCCGTCACGGAGTTCGGCGTGGGCGACGAGGTCATCGGCTACGTACGCGAGGACCTCCTCTCCCACGGCACCTTCGCCGAGTACGTCGCCGCCCCCCTGCGCACCCTCGCGCGCAAGCCCCGCAACCTCACCTGGGAGGAGGCGGCCGGGCTGCCCCTGGTCGGGCTGACGGCGTATCAGGTGCTGACCAGGATCCTCCAGGTGAGACGCGGCGAGACCGTCCTCGTGCACGCCGCGGCCGGCGGCGTGGGCTCCATCGCCGTCCAGCTCGCCCGTCATCTGGGCGCCCGGGTGATCGGTACGGCGAGCCCGCACAACCACGACTTCGTACGCGGCCTCGGCGGCGAACCCGTCGAGTACGGCGACGGCCTGACCGAACGGGTGCGGGGGCTCGCGCCCGAGGGTGTGGACGCCGCGTTCGACACGGTCGGCGGGGCCGCGCTGAAGGCCTCGGCCAACCTCCTCGCCCCCGAGGGCCGCCTGGTGTCGATCGCCGACCCGGACGTCTTCGACTACGGAGGCCGCTACTACTTCGTCCGCCCCGACGCGGCGGACCTGCTGCGGCTGTCCGAGCTGGCGGAGGAGGGCGTGGTGTCCGTGCATGTCTCGCAGACGTTCCCGCTGGAGCGGGCGGCGGACGCCCACCGGCTGAACCAGGAGGGCCGCACCCGCGGCAAGATCGTGGTGACCGTGGACTGGGAGACGGAGGAGGAGCCGGTGGCACCGGAAGGGCTGTGGCAGGAGCCGGACCAGGCCCCCTAGGGCGTGTTGCGAAAGTCCCGTCTGCCGGGCGACGCCTGGCACGTGCTCTCGCCGCCGCGGGGCCCGCCCTCCGGGCGGACGACGGGACTTTCGCAACACGCCCTGGCTCCTCGAACGGCCTCAGAGGACGAGGGCGGCGCCGCACACGGCCAGGGCCACGGTGAACAGGACCGTGGCCGTAGCGGTCCGGGGAGCCAGCGCCGAGGGTTCGGCCGACGCGGCCAGGACGCGGATGCGGCGGTGGGCGAGGGCCAGGAAGCCCAGCCACAGCCCGCAGCACAGGGCGCAGACGACGATCCCGACCACCGAGACGCCGCCGTGCAGCGCGGCCTTCATGGCGAGTACGGCGGCCACGGCCCCGGACAGTGTCGTACGGCGCCACGCCAGGCGCGTCCGCTCGGGCTGCAGCCCCGGGTCCCGCACCGGCTCCGCGGCCGCCCCGGCGCTCACCCCTCCCACCCGACGAGTACGACGACGACCATCGCGACGGCGACGACGGCGACCACGAGGCTCAGCACCGCCGGGAACCTCGACACCGGCAGATCCTCGCCGCGGCGCATGGCCCGCTCGCAGCGCACCCAGTGATTGACCGCGCGCAGCGAACACAGCACGCCCGCCGCGAGCAGCGCCAGCGCCAGCCCGACCCGCCACCCCCAGCGCAGGTCCGGCAGGAACTGGTCCACCGCGAAGCCGCCGCCGATGAGCGCGAGCGCGGTACGCAGCCAGGCCAGGAAGGTGCGCTCGTTGGCCAGCGAGAACCGGTAGTCGGGGGTGCCGCCCTCCTGCCGGATCTCCTGCGGCGCGAACCACAGCCGGGCGTTTCGTACGAACTCGATCACATGCCCGACCCTATCCGGGCGGCCGTCAGGGGGCGCTGTCAGTGCCGCCCGCTACGGTTCGGGGCATGGATGTTCCCACGTCACTGGCCGGGTACGCGATGCCCGGGCACGCCATCGCGCCCGCCGAGCACCTGCTGCGGCTGCCCGGGTTCTGGCCGGCGTTCTACCTCCCGGTCTGGGACGAGTTCGCGGAGGAGCCGGAACCCTTCGGCGCCGACTCGGCGGACGTCGACGAGGCGATCTCGGCGCTGCACGGGGCGGAGCAGGTCTGGCCGGCGTTCCGCATACCCCTGGCGGGCGGGCACACGCTGTGGATCGTCCACCGGAACTTCCCGGACGAAGCCGGTACGGACTACCTGATCACCCACCCCGACTGGGACCGGCACGCCTACCTGGCATCACTCGAGGGGCACTACAGCGGCCCGGGACTGTCCTGGCCCGAGCTGCTCGCCGTGGCCGAGTCCGCTCCGGCCGGCGCGGAGGGCGTCGTGGATCCCGGGCTGAGGCTGCTCCTGCTGCTGCCCGCCTTCGGTGACGCGGACGTGCCCGAGGCGGCGGCGGTGGCTCGGATATCCGGCGCGCTCAGGGCGGTGGGGGTGGCCGAGGACCCGGCGTCCGACGTGGCGGAGCGGCTCCTGGACCACCAGTTCTGGGACGGGCCCACCTGGGCGGTGCGGGGGCGCAGCCCGCTCAGCGGAGCCACGGCCGAGCCGGGCGGCCCGTTGGCGCTGTGCGACGGGCGGTACAGCCCGCGTACCGTGCCGGCCGGGCTGGGCATCACCGCCGACCAGGAGCGGGCGCTCGCGGACGCGCTGGCGGGTGGCCCGCGGGTGGATCAGCCGGCTGCCGCCGCCCGGTAGGCCCTGAGCCGCTCGTACGCCGCCAGCCCGTCCGGCACCCACGCCCACTCGGTCAGCCGCCGCTCGACCTCGGCCTCCGGCAGGAAGTCGTGCCAGGCGACCTCCTCCACCTGCGGGCTCACCGGCAGCTCGCAGCGCACCTCGTACACCGCCGACCACCAGGTCTGCCCGGCTCCGTCGTCGTAGAGGAACTTGAAGAGGTAGGAGGGACGCGGCAGGCCGCTCACGCCGAGTTCCTCCTCGGCCTCGCGCAGGGCGGCGTCCTCGTACGACTCGCCCGCGCCGACCACCCCGCCGACGAACATGTCGTAGCGCGAGGGGAACACCAGCTTCGTCGGGGTGCGGCGATGGACGAAGAGGCGGCCGCGCGCGTCCCGGGCCTCGATGAAGACACAGCGGTGGCGCAGTCCCTTGGCGTAGGCCTCGCCGCGCGGCGACTGCCCGACGACCCGGTCCTGCTCGTCGACGATGTCGAGGATCTCGTCAGCGGCGCTCATGGGGGCCATCCAACCAGGGCGGCACCCGTGCGGTCAGCTCGTCGCCACCGCGGCCGCGGCCCGCTTCGGCTGGACCGCCCCGCACGGCATCGCGGAATGCGTCCCGAGCATGATGATGCCCACCACGATCCCGGCGAGCCCCGCGGCCTCCCACGCCAGCGCGCCCGAGTCGGCGCGCAGCCGGTCGCCGAGGAATCCGACGCCGCAGAGGATGCCGGCCAGCGGCTGGGCCGCGGTCAGGGCGGGCAGGGACATCCGCAGGGACGCCGTCTCGAACGCGCTCTGGACGAGGATCAGCCCGGTGAGGCCTAGCGCCACGACGGCGTACGGCTGCCAGCTGGTGAGGATCTCGGCCATGCCGCCCTCGGCGAAACGCTGGCCGGTCACCCGGGTCAGGGCGTCCTGGACGCCGTACAGCAGACCGGCGGCCGTGGCCAGCAGGGCGGGGCCCGAGCTGAGCCGCGAGCGCTTGGCGTACGCCGTCAGCAGCAGGGCCACCCCGACCATGACGCCGATGATCAGCCACTGCCGGAAGGGACCGCTGGGCGCCGTCCCGCCATGTGGCTGGCCGGCGACGATGAACGCCGTCACGCCGCCCGCGAGCAGGGCGAGACCCGTCCAGCCCTGGCGGCCCAGTGGCTGCTTGGTCTGGCGCCGGGAGAGCGCGAGCGCGAACAGCAGGTTGGTCGCCAGCAACGGCTCCACCAGCGAGATCTCACCCTGGCCCAGCGCCATCGCGCCGAGGGCCATACCGACCACCATGAGCCCGATGCCGCCCAGCCAGCGGGGCACCTTCATCAGGTCGAGGAGGATCCGGGGGGAGAGGAAGTCGCTCAGCGGCGCCTTTTGTGCCGCGTTCTGCTGCAGTACGAAGCCGAAGCCCAGACAGCACGCAGCGCTGACGGCGAGTATCAGAATCTGTAGCGACACGCTGCGTACCTCGATCATCCTGCCGGGCGGACGGGGTGCGTAAGGGCCGACTGTAGCGGCCTTAGGCCCGGCGTGCGCGTCCCACAATCCTGCGGTGCCCGCGGCGACGACGCTATGACGCACGCCACACCAATCGAACAAATCCGACATTGCGGGCGGGTGGCTTGCCACAACTGCCCCACCAGTCACGTCGGTTGACGCGTGTAACGCGTCGGCGGCCCTTGACGCGAACCATTGGCTGCGGATTTGCTGTGAGTGATCGGTTGATGACAGTCCACATCCATGACAGTCCACATTCACTCCGCGACAGAACCCAAGACGGTGCCCCCACCTCCGCCACCCCTCGGCCGCGGCCGGAAGCGCGCAGCCCACGCCTTCGACGCGGCCCTCGACGACGCCGAGCTCGCCGCTGCCCGTGCCGCGCTGGCCCGGGGCAGATGGCAGACGGCCCGCTCGCTGCTCGCCCGGACCGGCGACGACTGGGACCGCAGAGGGCACCGCGTCACCGTCCTCGCCGAGGAGCCGTACTGCGCCCCCTGGACCCGCGAGTGGCTGCTCGCCGAACCCGACTCCGCCGACGCCGCCGTCCTGCTCGCCCACGCCACGGTCCGGCGCGCCTTGCGGGGCAAGGAGAAACCGGTCCGCGCCCGCGAGTCCTGCCACACCGCCGCCGCGCTCGCGCCCGCCGACCCCACCCCCTGGCTCGGCCTGCTCCTGCTGGAGAGCGCCCTCGGCGCCGAGGAGGAGGTGCGGCGCCACTTCGCCGAGGTCCGCGCCCGCTGCGCCGACCACCACCACGCCCACCACGTGATGGTCGCCCGGCTCGCCGAGCGCCGCACCGGCTCCGGCTCCGACCCGCTCCACGAGGTCTACGACTTCGCCAACGAGGCCGCCGAGCACGCCCCCGCCGACTCCCCGCTCGCCATCCTCCCGGTCGTCGCCCACGCCGAGCGCTACCGCGTCCTCGCGGGGGCCGGACACGAGCAGCGCGACGCGGCCACCTCCGGGTGCTGGACCGGCCGCCGGGCCCGGCAGGTGATGCGGGCCGCCTTCGACTGGTGGCTGGAGTGGGAGCAGGAGGGCCACCCGCGCCGGCTGATCGACCTGAACTACCTCGCCCACGCCAAGGTCTGCGAGGGCCGGGACGCCGAGGCCGCCGCCCTGTTCCACCGCATCGGCGAGCACGCCACCCCCACCCCGTGGTCGTACCCGGACCGCGATCCGTATCCCGCCTTCCGCGCCGCACGCGACACCGCGCTCGGCACGGCGTAACGCCCCAACCGCAGTCGACCCAAGGACGGTCCCCGATGACCACGGGCAGTTCCAGCACGAGCACGGCCACCGCGGACGGCGGCGGCATCAGTACGTTCAAAGGGCAGGACCGCGCCCTGCGCGCCGACCGGCTGGGCGCGGCGGGCCTGCTGCTGTCCGTGCTCGCCGCCACGGCCCCTCTGATGGTCGTCGCGGGTGTCATGCCCACGACCTTCGGGGTGATGGGCGTCCTCGGACAGCCCCTGCTCTTCGTGATCCTCGGCCTCGTCCTCGCCCTCTTCAGCGTCGGCTACGCCGAGATGAGCCGGCACGTCCACAATGCCGGCGCGTTCTACGCGTACATCTCCCGCGGCCTCGGCGGCACCGCCGGCGCCGGGGCCGCGATGGTCGCGCTCGTCGCCTACAGCGCGCTCCAGGTCGGCATCTACGGCATCTTCGGCTTCGAGGTCTCCGGGCTCTTCGCCACCTACCTCGACATGGAGGTCGCCTGGTGGATACCGGCACTGGTGGCCGTGCTCCTCGTCGGCGGGCTCGGGTGGCTGAAGATCGACCTCAACGCGCGTGTGCTCGGTGTGCTGCTGCTCATCGAGGTCGCCCTCGTGGCCATCTTCGACATCGCCGCCCTCGGCGACCCCGGCAAGGAGGGCCTGTCGCTGCACGCCTTCAACCCGGACACGCTCACCGGAGCGGGCATCGGCACCGCCCTGTGCTTCTGCGTCGCCGCCTTCCTCGGCTTCGAGCAGGCCCCCGTCTACGCCGAGGAGACCAGCCGCCCGCACGTCCTCGTGCCCCGCGTGATGTACCTGGCCATCGGCGGCATCGCCGTCTTCTACACGATCAGCTGCTGGGCCTACACCGTCGCCGCCGGACCCTCGGCCATCGTCGGCACCGCACAGGAACAGAGCGCCGGCCTGCTGTTCTTTCTCACCGAGGACCTGCTCGGCACCGGCTTCACCGATGTCCTGCACGTGCTGTTCGTGACCGGCATGTTCGCGGCGATGCTCAGCTTCCACAACGTCGTCGCCCGCTACGCCTTCGCCATGGGCCGCGAGGGCCTGCTGCCCGCCGCCTTCGGCCGGACCAGCGGCACGAGCGGCGCCCCCGGCACCGGCTCGCTGCTCCAGACCGGGATCTCGCTCGTGGTCGTCGCCGCCTTCGCGTTCGCCGACGACAAGCCGGCCGGCGACCCGACCGCACCCGTCCTGCACCTGTTCACCTGGATGGGCAGCCTCGGCGCGCTCGGCGTCACCGCCCTGATGGCGGCCGCCTCGGTCTCGGTGATCGTCTTCTTCCTGCGACGGGGCGCCGCAGCCGCCCAGTTCTGGCGGCTGACCGCCTCCGGGCTGGCCGTACTCGCACTGCTGTTCATCGTCATCTGGACCGTCAAGGACTTCGACGTCCTGATCGGGGCGGGCCCCGGCTCATCCCTGAGCTGGGCACTGCCCGCCGTCATCGCCCTCGCCCTGGCCGTCGGCCTCGCCCAGGGCCTGCTCCTGCGCTCCCGCGCCCCCGGGACACACGCCCGCATCGGGCTCGGCAACGAGGCGTTCCAACTGGAGAAGGCCGCCCGCGGCGACTCATGAGATGAGAGCCGGGTGAGAGGTGGTTACGGAAATCTGACGGACACCCGCGATCCCTGGCCCAGCGGGGGACGCGGGTGTTCGATGAATACGTGAACTCCGAACAACCCGAAGAGCCGCGGGGCAAACCGGTGGGCCGCCGCGTCTTCCTCGGCACCCTGGGCCTGGGGGCCCTCGGCGTGGTCACCGCGCCCACCCTCCAGCGCGGCCTGGAGTCCTTCCTCGCGAGCGCGTCCGACAAGGACCCCACCGGCCTGACCGACCTGCTCCCCAACGGCGGAGGCTTCCGCTACTACTCGGTCGCCTCCTCCGTCCCCCGCAAGAACGCCACCACCTACCGCCTCACGATCGACGGCCTCGTCGACCGCCCCAGGACCTACACCCTGGACGAACTGCGCGCCCTGCCACAGACCCGGATGGTGCGCGACGTCCAGTGCGTCACCGGCTGGCGGGTCCCCGACACCCCCTTCGAAGGGGTGCGCCTGTCGCGGCTCCTCGACGCCGCGGGAGTGCGGAAAGGCGCCGGAGCGGTGCGCTTCACCTGCTTCGACGGCACGTACACCGAGAGCCTCACCCTCGGCCAGGCCCGCCGCGCGGACGTCCTGGTCGCCCTGCGCATGCAGGACAAGGACCTGAACCACGCCCACGGCGGCCCCGTCCGCCTCTATGTGGCGCCCATGTACTTCTACAAGTCCGCCAAGTGGCTCTCCGGCATCACCGTCACCGAGGACGTCAAGCCGGGCTACTGGGAGGAACGGGGCTACGACGTCGACGCCTGGGTCGGCCGCTCGAACGGACGCGACGATGAGCCTACGACTTGACGCCCCCGGACCCGTCACCGCCGTCCGGCGCTTCGGCCGCCCCTCGCGCTGGGTGCACCGTACGACGGCCGCGCTGATGGGCGTGTGCGTGGTGACGGCGGCCTGTCTGTACGTCCCGCAGCTCGCCGAACTCGTCGGCCGCCGCGAGCTGGTGGTTCGTCTCCATGAGTGGGCCGGCCTCGCCCTGCCCGTGCCCGCCCTGGCCGGCCTCGCCTCCCGCGCCTTCCGCACCGACCTCGGCTTCCTCAACCGCTTCGGCCCCCACGACCGCGTCTGGCTGCGCGCCGCCCTGCGCCGCGACAAGCGGCACTCGTCCCGCCCGGCGGGCAAGTTCAACGCCGGGCAGAAGATCTACGCCGCATGGATCGCCGGAGCGACGCTGGTGATGCTCGGCACCGGCCTCGTCATGTGGTTCACCCAGCTCACGCCCCTGGTGTGGCGCACCAGCGCGACCTTCGTCCACGACTGGCTGGCCCTCACCATCGGCATCGTCCTCGCGGGACACATCGGGATGGCCCTGGGGGATCCGGAGGCCCGCAAGGGCATGCGGACCGGCTCGGTCAGCCGGGATTGGGCCGAGCGGCAGCATCCGCTCTGGCGTAAGTGAGGCAGTGAGCTCGTGAGGGCCACGGGCGGCTCCGCCACGGCGGCGCCGCGCCCTCGGTACGGCCCCGCGCCCCTCGGTACGGCCCCGCGCCCCTCGGGACGCTGCCGAACCGTTCGTCGTCAGCCCCCGAAGTCCAACAGCACCTTGCAGGACCGGCCCCGGTCAGCCGCCAGCGCGAACGCCGCCTCGGCCTCCCGCACCGGCACGACCGCGCTGACCAGCCCGTCGAACGACGCCTCGGCCGCGAGCAGTTCCAGCGCCGCGTCGAACTCCGCGTCGAAGCGGAACGCCCCGCGCAGCTCGATCTCCCGGCTCACGACGAGGTTCCCCGCGAACGGACTGCGCCCCGGCGGCAGCATGCCCAGCTGCACCACGACGCCGCCCCGCCGCACCAGCCGCAGACAGGTGTCCAGGCCCGCGGCGACGCCCGACGCCTCGATCGCCACGTCCACCTCGGAGGGCCACCCGGCATCCTCCGGATCGTCGGCCCGTACGAGGGTGTCGGCGCCGGCGATCCGCGCGTACTCCAGAGCCGTCGGCAGCAGGTCCGTCACCGTGACGTGGGCCGCCCCGGCCGCCTTCGCCGCCGCGACCACCAGACACCCGATGGGCCCGGCACCGGTGACGAGGACATGCCTCCCGGCCACCTCTCCGGCTCGCCGCACCGCGTGCAGCGCGACGGACAGCGGCTCGGCGAGCGCCGCCCGGCGCAGGTCGAGGCCGGCCGGGAGCGGCCTCAACTGGTCGGCGGGCACGGCAACTTGGGCGGCGAATCCGCCCTGCACATGCGGAAAGCGGGCCGCGCTGCCGAGGTAGCGCGTGTCCCGGCAGACATTGCGCCGGCCGTCCCCGCACTCCGGGCAGACCGCGCAGGGAGTGGCGGGGTGCACCGCGACGGCCGTACCGGCGACCGGCCCCGAGGCCCCGTCGCCGTAGGAGACGACCGTCCCGACCACCTCGTGCCCGAGCACCATCGGTTCCCTGAGCCGGAAGTCGCCGACCCCGCCGTGCCGCCAGTAGTGCAGATCGGAGCCGCAGACCCCGCCGTACCGCACGGCGACCAGCGCCTCTCCGGCGCCCGGCACCGGTGTCGGCAGCTCCTCGACCCGCAGGTCGCCCTGACCGTGGATCACGCAACCGAGCATCCCCGAGGCCTCCTTCACAGCACGCTCGTCATGCCGCCGTCGACATACAGCACCTGTCCGGAGACGAAGTCCGCGGCCGGAGAGGCGAGGAACAGCACGCCGCCCACCAGGTCCTCGGTACGGCCCCAGCGCCCGGCCGGGGTGCGTCGCCGCACCCAGGCGCTGAACTCCTCGTCCCGGACGAGGGGTTGGGTGAGCTCGGTCTCGATGTAGCCGGGGCCGAGGCCGTTGACCTGGACGCCGTACGGGCCCCAGTCGGCGCACATGCCCTTGGTGAGCATCTTCAGCGCGCCCTTGGTGGCGGCGTAGGGCGCGATGCCCGGGCGGACCACCTCGCTCTGCAGTGAGCAGATGTTGACGATCTTTCCGTGGCGGCGTTCCGTCATCCGGCGGGCGGCCTCCCGGCCCACCAGGAACGCGCTGGTGAGATTGGTGTCCAGGATGCGGTGCCAGTCGGAGTCGGTGAACTCCAGGAGCGGGGCGCGCAGTTGCATGCCCGCGTTGTTGACCAGGATGTCGAGCGGGCCCACCCGCTCCTCGACATCCGCGATGCCGGCGGCCACCGACGGGCCGTCCGTCACGTCGAACACGGCCGTGTGGACGTCACCGGGCAGTTCCCCGGCGGCCTTGGCGAGACGTTCGCCGTCCCGTCCGTTGAGGACCACCGTGCAGCCGGCCTCCGCCAGACCGCGGGCGAGCGCGAGGCCGATGCCCCGGCTGGAGCCGGTGACCAGGGCCGTGCGGCCGCTGATGTCGAAGAGGGGGTGAGCCGTCATCGTCGTACCCCTAAATGATCAGCGAGAGGAGGAGGACCAGAGCGCCGGCGACCACCGAGATGATCGTCTCCATCACGGACCAGGTCTTGATGGTCTGGCCGACGTCCAGGCCGAAGTACTCCTTGACCAGCCAGAACCCGGCGTCGTTGACATGGCTGAAGAAGAGGGAGCCGGCGCCGATGGCGAGGACCAGCAGGGCCGCGTGGGTCGTCGACATGTCGGCGGCCAGCGGCGCCACGAGCCCGGCGGCCGAGACCGTCGCGACCGTCGCCGAACCCGTCGCCAGCCGGATCGCCACCGCGATCAGCCAGGCCAGCAGCAGCGCCGGGATCGACCAGTCCTTGGAGATGTCCAGGACCATCTGACCCACGCCGGTGTCGATCAGCGTCTGCTTGAAGCCGCCGCCCGCGCCGACGATCAGCAGGATGCCCGCGATGGGCGCGAGGCTCTTCTCGACCAGCGGCGAGACCCGCTCCTTGCCGAACCCGGCGGGCCTGAGCAGCGTGAAGATGCCCACGAGCACGGAGGCGAGCAGGGCGATCAGCGGCGAGCCGATCACGTCGAACACGCGCTGCACGGTGTTCTCGGCGTCGTCGATCACTATGTCGACCAGTGCCTTGGAGAGCATCAGGACGACGGGCAGGAGGATGGTCGCCAGCGTGGGACCGAAGCCGGGACGCTTCTCCAGGTCCTCCGAGGCGCGCTGCGGGATCATCCGGTCCGGGGCCGGGACGTCGACCCAGCGGGCGGCGTACTTCGAGAACAGCGGACCGGCGATGATCACCGTCGGGATGGCGATGAGGACGCCGAGGGCCAGCGTCACACCGAGGTTGGCCCCGACCGCGTCGATCGCGACCAGCGGCCCGGGGTGCGGCGGGACCAGACCGTGCATCACGGAGAGACCGGCGAGGGCCGGGATGCCGATGCGCATCAGCGAGTAGTTGCCGCGCTTGGCGACCATCAGGACGACCGGGATCAGCAGCACGACGCCGACCTCGAAGAACAGGGGCAGGCCGATCACCGAGGCGATCAGCACCATCGCCCACGGCATGGAACGGCCGCTCGCCCGGGCGAGGATCGTGTCGACGATCTGGTCGGCGCCGCCGGAGTCGGCGAGCATCTTGCCGAGGATCGCGCCGAGGGCGATCAGCACGCCCACGCCGGCCACCGTGGTGCCGAGGCCGGTGGTGAAGCTGACGATGGTCTTGTCGAGCGGCGCCCCGGCGAACGCGCCCAGCGCCAGCGACCCGATGGTCAGCGACAGGAACGCGTGGAGCTTGAACTTGGTGATGAGCAGCACGATGACGGCGATGCCCGCCAGTACGGCGATGCCCAGCTGAGCGTGGCCGGCCGAGGTGATGGGCTCGACCGTGTCCGCTGCCAGCATCTCGACGCTGAGTCTGGTCACGGGGGTTTCCCTTGCAGGTACGGGGGTTGGGGAGGGGGTACTGCCGTGGGGGGTGTGTCAGGGGGGTGCGAGGGATGATGCGAGCGGTGTGACGACGCCTGTTACGAGTCCGACGAGTCCGACTCGGGAAGCTCGCTCAGCGCCTTGGTGGCTCGCTCGGTGATCTCCTCGGGGCTGCCGGTGACGTCCACGGCGACTCCGGCCTCGTCGGACCCGAGCGGCTGGAGCGTGGCGAACTGCGAGTCCAGCAGCGCCGTCGGCATGAAGTGCCCCTGCCGGTGCGTCATCCGGTCCTCGATGAGGGCCCGGTCACCGCTGAGGTGCACGAACACGACTCCGGGCGCCTCGGCCCGCAGCCGGTCACGGTACGACCGCTTCAGCGCCGAGCAGCTGACCACCCCGCCGAGCCCGGCCCGCTCGTGCGCCCAGGCGCCGATGGCGTCGAGCCACGGCCACCTGTCGTCGTCGTCGAGCGGGGTGCCGGCCGACATCTTGGCGATGTTGGCCTGCGGGTGGAAGTCGTCGCCCTCGGCGTACGGGACGCCGAGCCGGGCCGCGAGCAGGGGACCGATGGTGGTCTTGCCGGTGCCCGCGACGCCCATGACCACGACGACATGGGGGGTACTCATCGCTGCCTCACTGTCTGCTGTCTTCGTCGACACGTGATGTCGACGCAACTGAAACTCATTAGGTAGGACGAATTCAAGACCCTGTGACATATAAGTCTGACTTTTTGATCGCGTGATCTGCCCCGTACGCTGAGTGCATGAGCACAACGGGCCGGGGGCTGCACGGCCGAGTACTGGAAACCCTCGGCCCCGCGATCACCGCGGGCGAGTACCCGCCGGGCAGCGTTCTGCGCACGGACGAAATGGCGCAGCGCTTCGACGTCTCCCGCTCGGTGATGCGCGAGGCGGTCCGCGTCCTGGAGTCCATGCACCTGGTGGAGTCCCGCCGCCGCGTGGGCGTGACCGTCCGCCCCAAGGCCGAGTGGAACGTCTACGACCCCCAGGTCATCCGCTGGCGACTGGCCGGTGCCGACCGCCCCCAGCAGCTGCGCTCGCTCACGATTCTGCGCTCGGCCATCGAGCCGGTGGCGGCGGGCCTGGCGGCGAAGTACGCGACGGCCGACCAGTGCGCCGAACTCACCGAGTGCGCCCTCGGCATGGTCGCCCACTCACGCGGCCACCAACTGGAGGGCTACCTCATCCACGACGTCGCCTTCCACCGCGTCATCCTCAACGCCTCCGGCAACGAGATGTTCGCCCGCCTCGGGGACGTCGTCGCCGAGGTCCTCGCTGGCCGCACCCACCACGAGGTCATGTTCGAGGACCCCGACCCGGCCGCCGTCACCCTGCACGTCCAGGTCGCTGAGGCGGTCCGCGCGGGCGACGCGGTACGCGCCGAACACCTGACCCGCGAGATCACCATGGGCGCCCTCCAGGAACTCGACATCCTGGCGCCGTGAGGAGGCAGAGGGCGGTAGGGGAGCGCTAGCTCAGGAACTCCCCGTCCACATACACCCACGCCCCGTCGACCCGCTCGAACCGGCTCCGCTCATGCAGCGACCCGCCCCGGAACGAGGCGCGGAAGGTCACGGTCCCCGTGGAGTGGAAGGCCGATCCATCGCTCGTGTCGAGGATCTCCAGCCCCGTCCACCGCATCCCAGGATCGAAGTCCACCCGGGCCGGCCGCGTCCGCGGATGCCAGGTCCCCAGCAGATACGCCTCGTCCTGCTGCACGAAGGCGCTGTAGCGCGCCCGCATCAGCGCCTCGGCGGTCGGCGCGGCGCCGGCGCCGAAGTGGTAGCGGCCGCAGCACTTGTCGTATGGCTCGGACAGCCTGCACGGACAGGCGACCGGGGTCTTCGGCGTGGCGGGGGAACGGACGCTGCGTCGGGACATGACCTCCATTGTGCCGGTGCGGGTACGCGCCGTCGCCCGCACCCGTAAGCTCCGAGCGGACGAACAGCACGACGAGGGGGAACGTCACGTGTCCGGCAGTGACTTGGTGGCTGCCTTCTGGCGACCGCTGAAGGCGCAGGTCGACAGGAGCGGTGTCAGCCGGGCACAGCTGTGTCGGCTGTTGAACCTCAGTCCGGCGGCCGTCTCCGAGCTGCTGAACGGGCGGCGGACGAAGGCCCCCGACTGGGATGTCGTACGGGTCATGGTGGCTGCCTTCGACGGTCCCCTCGACTACTGGCGCCGGCGTCTGGAGGAACTGGAGGACGAACTGGCGTACGCGGCGACGACGGCCGGTCGTCCCGCCCGCCCCACGCCCGCCCCGGAACCCGCGGGCTGCCCCGTCTGCCGGAACGACGGCGAAGGCGGGCGCTTCGCGGCCGTCGGCCGGGAACCCTACGATGCGAGCCCCGGCAGCTTCTCGGAGTCGGCCGCCATCCTCACCGGCGAGGACATGTGCCTCCACGACGACATGCGGGACATGGCGGCGGGCGTCCTGCGAGAGCCGGAAGAGATGGCGGCGTTCCGCGACCGGTTCGCCGACGTCGCCGACCGGATGCTGTCCGGTCTCGGCCCTCGCGTACGGCGCACCTGTCGCCCCCACCGGGCCCGGCTGCTGCACGCCGCCCACACGGTCGTGGTGGCCGACGCGGGCGTGGCGAGCCCGATCCTGAACCCCGGAACCTCGCCCCGCCCGCGGCTCCATGCGGCCCGGCTCTTCGAGAACAGCCTCGGCGACGACGCCTACCCCGATGCACCGCTGCCCGACGCGGGTGACTCCAAGGCGGATCACCGCACCCAGCTGTTCGCCCACTACGTCGCTGCCGCGGCAGCGCTGACGGGTGCGCGGCCCCCGGTGGAGGCCGTCCGGGAAGCCATGCTCCGCTACGAGATCCGATTGGTCGAACTCGCTGCCGAATGCCCCGAACTGTTCCTCTGGGCGAGCATGCAGGACGAGACGACCACGGAGGAGATCTGGCGCGCGTGCCCCGAAGGCCCCGCTCAGGAACGGCTCGATGCGCTCCACCGCGAACTGCACCAGCGACAGCGGGGACTTGAGGGGCTGGGGACGCTGCTGCACGTCCTCGCCCGTGACATCACGCCGGGCACCTGGCCGACGCGGCTGTCCGCCGTCTACCGCCGGGAACTCAGCCGCCCTGTATCGCCGTTCGCCGAGACCGACCGGACTCAGTCCGGCCCCCGTATCCCGCGGCTCGCCGAGGGATACGTCAACCCGGCCTTCCGGGTCGCCTTCCACGATGGTCACAGCGAGCCGCACGTCGACGCTTGGTGGCGCACGCACCCGCTTCGCGAGGAGATCCAGGGCTTCCTGGCCGGACACCTCACGGCATCCCAGGCCGTCGGCAAACCGCTCGTCATCCTCGGCGATCCGGGCGCGGGCAAGTCGCTGCTCACCCGCCTGCTGGCCGCGCGCCTGCCGCCGGCCGACTACCTGCCGATCCGTGTCGAACTGCGCAGCGTGGCGGCCGACGCCGGGATCCTCGACCAGATCGCCCAGGCTCTGCGCCAGGCCACGCAGACGGACCTCACCTGGGAGACGGTCACCGAGTCGGCCGAAGGCGTCCTGCCCGTCCTGATCTTCGACGGGCTCGACGAACTGCTCCAGGCGGGCGACACCGACCACTGGTACTACCTGGAGGAGATCGCGGAGTTCCAGTGGAGATCGGCTGACAACGGCCTCCCGGTGGCCGCCGTCGTCACCAGCCGGACCGTCGTCGCCGACCAGACCCGCTTCCCGGACGGCACCGTGATCGTCCGCCTGGAGCCCTTCGACGATGCCCGCATCGCCCGCTGGTCGGACGTCTGGAACACGGCCAACCGGCACTCCTGTCCGCCACTTCGCCCGGACGTGGCAGCACTCCACCCCGAACTGGCGCCCCAGCCCCTCCTGCTGCTCATGCTGGCCCTCTACTACGCGATCGACCCCGAGGCCGGGCGCGACGACGAGATACCCCTGAGCCGGGTCAACCTGTACGAGCGGCTGCTGCGGCTGTTCGTCCGCCGTCAGCTCGGAAAGCTGGAGCCCAGGCTGCGTCCCGAGAAGCTGGAGGACAGAGTCGAGGACGAACTCGATCTCCTCTCGGTCATCGCCTGCGCCATGTTCAACCGCGGACGCCAGGGCGTGAGCGCCGAGGAAGCCGAACACGACCTCGGCTTCCTGCGTGCCCCCGACCGACGTTCAGCCGACCCCGAGGCGCGGCTGATCTTCGGCCGGTTCTTCTTCATGCACGAGGCCAGGGCCACGTACGAGGATGGCGCCGACAGGTGCTGGTACGAGTT
The DNA here is from genome assembly GCF_041261225.1 of Streptomyces sp. V4I8. Lineage (GTDB taxonomy): Bacteria > Actinomycetota > Actinomycetes > Streptomycetales > Streptomycetaceae > Streptomyces. The sequence continues at coordinate 2,342,248 of NZ_JBGCCN010000001.1, read as the reverse complement.
CCTGCACGCCACCTTCGGCGAGTACCTGGTCGCCCGGAAGATCGCCCGCACGCTGGCGCACTGCCCGGACCGAGGGCCGTACGAGGGCCTTCTCTTCGCCCTGCTGTCCTTCTCGCCACTGACCGATCGGGCCCAGATCCTCCAGAATCTGAGTGAGCTCCTGCCCTCCACGCGACCGCTTCGGGCCCTCTTTCCCCAAGCGCTGCACGCCCTGCCCGCCGGCAGCGACTCGGGCTACACCACCGGCGCGGTGCCGGTGACGTACCGTCACGCCTGTCACAGCGCGAACCTCCTGCTCCTGGCCCTGGCACCCGGGCATGTCGTCCAGTTCTCCGAGCTGACCGCACAGGACTGCGTCCCGGCCGACAGCTGGCGTGCTCACGCGACCCTCTGGAAGTCGCAGTTCACGCCGGCCACCTGGGACGCCTTCACCCGGGCCGTGGGCACGGTGCCCGTCTCCCGGGACGACAGCAGGGACGTTGCCCTGCGCCTGGAGCACCACGACGCCCCGCCCACCTCGAAGAACATCACCTGGCTGCTGAACGCCCCTGATGACGGTCTCTTCGCCGACTACACGGCACACGACGCACTGCGGCGCGCACGGTCGCTCCACGACAAGGACACCGAGCTCCTTCTGGAGCCGTCACTCCCCGTGTTCGAGGAACTCGGCGAGTTCATGGGCATCTTCACCGTCGACCACCTCGGACGGCACGTCTCGGCCGCCCATGCGCTGATCGCCCTACTGCTGTGCCCACGGGAACCCCGCGAGGAACTGCTGTACCGCTACACCACGTGCCTGAGACCGCTCGACGCGGGCCGCGGCGCTCCGGCCATTTCCCACTTCCTCATGCTGATCAGCGGCAGACTCGCCGGGGAGTGCAACGTGCTTCCCGTCCACTTCGCGCTCGACGTGCTGCGGACACTGGCCAACCGCGGGCTCTACCTCAGCGCGCTCGACGACGCGACGAGGATCTCCCTGCTCGTGTGCACCTGCCGCCTGCTGGACCGGACCCGACGCGCGGACCTGGTCGATCTCTTCCATGAGCTTCTGGGGCTGGATCTCGACGAGAGGCTCGCGCCCGGCGGCGGAACGGAGTGGGTGCTCAATGACACCGTCCAGCGTCTTCAGAAGACCCCACCGGGTGGGGTGCGTGACCGGGCGGTCGTCTGGCTTCTGAAACTGGCCCCCGCGCTTGACGTGCGTCCCTGGTTCGACCGGTCCGGCGGATGGATGCTCGAAATGCTGAGCCCCGCGGCCAGGGACCTGCTGACGCCCTCCGACATCGAGTATGTACGGGCGGCGCTTCCAGCGGATGATCGCAGCCGTCAGCTCTGGGCGCGCGGCCAGGCGCGGCACCCTTGACGGGTACTGCCCCGGCGCACACCGAACCACGCCGAATTCGCCGCCCTCAGGCGCTCACCTGGGGCGGCGTCGCCGTCGGAAACGCCGGCAGCGCCGCCCCGTACACCCACGCCTCGAACAGCTCGTCCACCGGCTCGGTCGCGAAGCGGGCCACGTGCGCGGTGAAGGCGGCCGTCGTCACCGTGCCGCCCCGGTGCAGCTGCCCCCAGGCGCGCAGCATGCGGAAGAAGGCGATGTCACCCATCGCGCAGCGCACCGCGTGCAGCACGAGCCCGCCGCGTTCGTAGAGCCGGTCGTCGAACATCGACTTGCGCCCGGGATCCGCCAGCCGCAGATCCTGCGGCAGCGTCGACAGCAACCGGTGTGCCACGGCGGCGAGTTGCTGGGCCGTACGGCCGCCCGAGCGCTCCGACCACAGCCACTCCGCGTACTTCGCGAAGCCCTCGTTCAGCCAGATGTGCCGCCAGTCCGCGATGGACACGCTGTTGCCGAACCACTGGTGCGCCAGCTCGTGCGCCACCAGCCGCTCCGAACCCCGCGCCCCGTCCACGTGGTTGGCGCCGAACAGCGACAACCCCTGGGCCTCGACGGGGACATCGAGTTCCTCCTCCGTCACGACCACCGCGTACTCGTCGAAGGGGTACGGCCCGAACAGCTCCTGGAAGAGCTCCATCATCTGCGGCTGGCGCGCGAAGTCCCGGGAGAAATCCGGCAGCAGATGCGCCGGGATGTGCCCGTGCTGCGGCACGCCGCCCAGGCCCGGGTCGCCCAGCAGCACCGTCTGGTACTTGCCGATCGACAGCCCTACCAGATAGCTGGATGTCGGCGCCGACTGCTCGTACACCCAGGTGGTCGTGGACGCCTTCGTCGTACGGGTCAGCAGGCGCCCGCCCGCCACCACCGCGTACGCCGACGGCGTGGTGATCGAGATCTGGTACGACGCCTTGTCGGCGGGCCGGTCGTTGCACGGGTACCACGACGGCGCCCCGATCGGCTGGCTCGCCACCAGCGCCCCGTCCTCCAGCTCCTCCCAACCGAGGCCGCCCCAGGGGCTGTTCACCGGCTTGGGGTTGCCCGACCAGTGCACCTCGACCGTGAAGGCGGCCCCGGCGCGGACGGGCTTGGCGGGGCGCAGGCGCAGCCGCCCGCCGCGATGCGTGTAGTGCGGCTGTCGTCCGTCGACCCGGACCCGCCCGATCCTGAAGTCGGCCAGGTTCAGCACGAACTCGGTGAGCGGCGCCCGTCCCGCGATGGCGTTGATCCGGGCCGTCCCCGACAGTCGGTTCGGGCCCGGGCGGTAGTCCAGCGCGAGCTCGTACCGGTGCACCCGGTACCGGGGATCGCCGTGCTCCGGGAAGTACGGGTCCGCGCCCGCCGCCTGCTGAACTGCCACTGCTGTCTGTGCTCCCTGCGCCGTACTGATGCCACTCCCCGCCGGTCCACGCCGCTCCGGCTCCGAGTGGGCCGGCATCAGGTTCGCCATGCCTCGATCGGATTGCCGAGCCAACGGGTGTCGTCGGGGACGGACTCCGCGGCCATGACGAGCGACGCGGGACCCAGCGTCGTACGGGCCCCGATCGCGCTGCCGGGCAGAACGATCCCGCCAGGACCCAGCGTCGCGCCCTCTCGGAGGACCACAGTATCCGTCCGCAAGATCCGGTCGTGGAAGAGGTGCGTCTGGAGCACACAGCCCCGGTTCACGGTGGACGCGTCCTCCAGCGTCACCAGATCCGTCTCCGGCAGCCAGTAGCTGTCCACCCACACGCCCTTGCCGATGCGCGCGCCGAGCCCGCGCAGCCAGGCCGTCATCACCGGCGTACCCGGCACCGACCCCGCCAGCCACGGCACGGCGAGCACCTCGACGAAGGTGTCCGCCAGCTCGTTGCGCCACACGAAGGAGGACCACAGCGGATGCTCCCCGCTGCGGTGCCGCCCCACCAGCACCCACTTGGCCAGGATGGACACCAGCCCGGCCACGGCCCCGGCACCCAGCAGCACCGGCCCCGCCAGCAGCGGCGCCCAGACGCCCAGCGCACACAGCGCGGCGATCGTCAGCACGGCCAGCCCCGCCGAGCAGAACACCGGCACGATCCGGCACAGCTCCACCAGCCCGCGCGCCCACAGCAGCCGCGCCGGGGGGTCGTACGTCAGGCTCTGGTCACCGTCGGCCGCGGCACGCGGCAGCTTCACCGGCGGCAGCCCCAGATATGAGGTGCCCTTCTTGGCCTTCTTCGGCGTCGCCGAGAGCACGCCGACCAGCCCGCCGTCCGGCACGGTCCGCCCGGGCGCGGTCATCCCCGAGTTCCCGAGGAAGGCCCGCCGCCCGATCTCCGCCCGCCCGATCCGCATCCAGCCACCACCGAGCTCGTACGGCGCGGTCAGCGTGTCGTCGGCCAGGAACGCACCCTCGCCGACCGTGGTCAGGCTCGGCAGCGCCAGCACGGTCGACACCTCGGCACCCCGCCCGATCCGCATCCCGAGCAGCCGCAGCCACACCGGTGTGACCAGCCCGGCGTACAGCGGGAACAGCGTCTCCCGTGAGCGGTCCATGAGCTGCGTGACGGTCCAGGCCTGCCAGCCGATCCGGCTGTGCGTGGGATGCGTCCCCTCGCGCAGACCGAGGCTCAGCAGCCGTACGCCGATCAGGATCAGCACGGCGTACGCCAGCCCGAAGGCGAGCGTCGCCGGTACCAGGGCCAGCGCGGCGCCCGTCAGGGGCGCGTCCGGCGTGAAGAACACCCTGGCCACGAGGAACGCGGCCGCACCCGCCAGCACCGGCAGCGCGGTGAGCGCGAAGCCAGTGATGCCGTACATGACACGCCAGTACGTCCCGCGCCGCGGCCGTTCCTTCGGCCAGTTGCGCTTGGCCTTGCCCAGCTTGACCGCCGGAGCGCCCGCCCACCGCTGACCGGTGGGAATCTGCCCGGTGACCGCCGAACCGGGCGCCACCTCGGCCCGCTTGCCCACCCGGGCACCGGGGAAGAGCATGCTGCGCGTGCCGACGACAGCGTGCGCGCCCACCTTCACCGCGCCGATCTCCAGCCGGTCGCCGTCCAGCCAGTACCCGGACAGATCCACCTCGGACTCGACGGCCGCGCCCCGCCCCAGCTTGAGCAGGCCGGTGACCGGCGGCAGCGAGTGCAGGTCGACATCGGGCCCGACCTTGGCGCCCAGCGCCCGCGCGTACCGCTCCAGCCACGCCCCGGTCAGCGAGGTCGCCCCGCTGAACTCGGCGAGCCGCTCGGCGGTCCACAGCCGCAGATGCACACCGCCACCGCGCGCATACCGGCCGGGCTTCACGCCCCTGAGCAGCAGCCGCGCGCCCCCGGCGGCCAGCGCGAGCCGCCCCGGCGGGCTGAACAGGACGACGCCACCGACGGCGAGGAGCCACCAGGGAGCTGTCGGCAGCCATGAGTAGGCGGGCAGCAGATTCCCGAGCACGGTCAGCGCGACCGTCCAGCGCAGGCCGAGCAGCGTGAACAGCGGAACGAGCAGCAGGAGCTGGAGCACCTGCGCGCGCCGGGGCACCGGCGCGATGAAACGCTCCGCCCCGTCGTCCTGCGCGGACTTCTCCAGGTGCCGGGCCAGCTTGCGCAGCACCGGCTGCTGGTAGATGTCCAGGACGGCCGCGCTCGGATAGCGGGTCCGCAGCCGCGTCGTCAGCTGCGCGGCGGCCAGACTGCTGCCGCCGATCGCGAAGAAGTCGTCGGAGGCGCTGCTGACCGGGATGCCGAGCACCTCGGTCCACTGCTCGGCGAGCCAGGCCTCGGTGCCGTAGAGCTGCTCGGCCGGACCACCGCCGCTCTCCTGGCCTTCCAGCGGCCAGGGCAGCGCGTTGCGGTCCACCTTGCCCGACGTACGGGTCGGCAGCTCCTCGACCGGCGCGAGCAGCGGCACGAGCGCCGCGGGCAGTTCCGCCCGCAGCCTCTCGACCGCCGCCGCCTGATCCCAGCCGTCCTGGATGACCACGTACCCGACGAGCAGCTGATTGCCACCGCGGGCGGTCCGCACGGCGGCGGCCGCACCGGCCACCCCCGGCAGCGCCTGCAACGCGGCGTCCACCTCACCGAGCTCGATCCGCCGCCCGCCGAGCTTGATCTGCTCGTCGGCCCGTCCGAGGAACACCAGCCCCTCGGGCTCCGCCTTCACGAGGTCACCACTGCGGTACGCCCGCTCCCAGCCCAGCGACCGAAGCGGCGCGTACTTCTCCGCGTCCTTCTCGGCGTCGAGATACCGAGCCAGCCCGACACCGCCGATCACCAGCTGCCCGCTGGCGCCCATCGGCACCGGCTCCCCGGCCTCGTCGACGACGGCCAGCTCCCAGCCGTCCAGCGGCAGCCCGATCCGGATCGGCTCCTCCCCGCTCATCAGCGACGCGCAGGCCACGACGGTCGCCTCGGTCGGCCCGTACGTGTTCCACACCTCACGCCCCTCGGTGACCAGCCGCTGAGCCAGCTCGGGCGGACAGGCCTCACCGCCGAAGATCAGCAGGCGTACGTCGTTGAGGGTCTCGGGCTCCCAGAGCGCGGCCAGCGTGGGAACTGTGGACACCACGGTGATCTCCTGCTCGACCAGCCAGGGCCCCAGATCGGCACCGCTCCTGACCTGCGAGCGCGGCACCGGCACCAGACAGGCCCCGTACCGCCACGCCAGCCACATCTCCTCGCAGGACGCGTCGAAGGCCACCGACAGCCCCGCCATCACCCGGTCCCCTGGCCCGATCGGCTCCTCGGCGAGGAACAGCGCGGCCTCGGCGTCCACGAACGCGGCGGCACTGCGGTGCGAGACGGCGACGCCCTTGGGCTTCCCGGTGGAGCCGGACGTGAAGATGATCCACGCGTCGTGCTCGACGCCGGGACGGGCGGCGGGGGAGTCGGACACGCCGTGCACGGCGATCTCGTGCCCGGCCCCGATCACGGCCCGTACATCCGCCTCCCCGAACACCAGCTCGGCCCGCTCGTCCGGGTCCTCGGCGTCGACCGGGACATAGGCGGCGCCGGCCGCGAGGACGGCGAGGATGGCGACGTAGAGGTCATTGGTCCCGGACGGCACCCGCACGCCCACCCGGTCCCCGAGGCCCACCCCCGCCGCGGCGAGCCTGCGCCGCAGCCGCTGCACCTCGACGGCCAGCGCACGATAGGTGAGGCCGGTCGTGCCGTCGTCCAGGGCCGGCTCGTCCGGGTACGACCGTACGGACGCCTCGAAGACGTCGACGAGAGTGCGCGGGGAGGCCGCCTGACCTCCGGAAAAACGGGCTGTGTCGCCGAACTTCTCGCGGATCTCCTCATCGAGCAGGCCGAGAGCACTGCCCTCGTGTATGGCTGCCATCCGGTCCTCGCGTCTCGATCCCGGATGCCTCCGGGGCGCTGGCGGGCCACAGGTTTGCCTGGGGTTGTCCGGCTCCAGCTCCGTAACAAGCCGGAAATTTTAGTACGACGCTAGGTTCGCGGCCGTTGGTTCACCACTCGGGAAGGCCGTCAGAGGTGCTCGGGGGAGCGGGCCACGGGCGCTGACCTGGTGATCTTCGACCGACGAGACATGCCCCACACAGCGTGACAGAGCGGTCGACAGAGCGTCCGGATGGCTCATCCCGGGATGCCGCGGCCCCCGTGATCGGCGGGAATGGAGACGAACCGCGGCGGGTGGCCGCGGGTCGGTGTCCCGATGCCGGAGGACTGATGTCGCACCCACGACAGGACGGTCGCGCGCGGAGCCTTCTGCGGAGCACGGCCTCGGCGGTCCTGATCGTCCTCGCGTGTGTCCTGGTCCCCGTCACCGTGATCACGGTATGGGTGCACGACATCGCCCTCGACACCGACCGCTACGTCAAGACGATGAAGCCGCTCGCCTCCGACTCCGCGATCGAGGACGCCGTGCGCCACCGCCTCGTCGACGCGGTGGACGTGCGCGTCAACGGCGAGCAGGTGACCGCCGACATCGCGAAGTGGCTGGAGTCGCAGGGGCTGCCGCCCCGAGCGGCCTCGGCGGTCAGGTCGCTGGCCCCCCAGCTGGACGCGGCCGTGAACGCCGCGGCGGAGCGTGTGGCGAAGCGCTTCGTCGAGAGCGACCGCTTCGAGAAGCTGTGGGTCACGGCCAACCGGACCGCCCACTCGGCCGTGGTGCACGCGCTGACGGGCAAGGGGCGCGGGGCCATCGGTGTCTCGGAGGGCACCGTGACCCTCGATGTCGGAACCGCCGTGGACCAGGTCAAGCAGGACCTGGTGGACGCAGGTGTGCAGCCGGCCTCCAAGATCCCCGAGGTCGAGAAACAGGTCGTCCTCTTCAAGTCCGACAAACTCGACCAGTTCCAGGACACCGCGCACGCGCTGGACCTGGCCGGCTACTGGATGCCGGTGATCACCGTGCTGCTCGGGGCGGCGGGGGTCCTGCTGGCCCACCGTCGCCGCCGCGCGCTGGCGAAGGCGGCCCTGGGTGCGGCCCTGGGCTGTCTGATCGTCGCCGTCGCCCTCGTCGTCGCCCGCCGCTACTACCTGGACCATCTCCCGCCGAGCGTCCTCTCCGAATCGGCGGCGGCCGCGGTCTTCGACACCCTCCTGCGCTTCCTGAAGGCCACGCTGCGCACCGTGATCGTGCTCGGTGTGATCGTCGCGCTCGGCGCCTACCTCGTCGGCCCCGGGCGACTGCCGCGTGCGGTGCGCGGCCGGGCCGAGCACGGCGCCGACTCCGCGGCCCGGTGGGCGAACGCGCACGGCGTCACCACCGGACGGGCCGGGACCTGGACCGAGGCCAACCGGAAGTGGCTCACGATCGGCGCCCTGCTGGTGATCGCGCTCGTGTTCGCGCTCTGGAACGACCCCACGACCCTGACGGTGCTGGTCCTGGTGATCATCCTGCTCGCGGCACTCGTGGTGATCGCCCTGCTGGCGGCCGACGGCCGAGGAAGGGCCCAGGCGACCCCGGAAAAGCAAGAAACCCCTGGTTGACAGGGGTTTCGCTGGTGTCCGAGGGGGGACTTGAACCCCCACGCCCGATAAAGGGCACTAGCACCTCAAGCTAGCGCGTCTGCCATTCCGCCACCCGGACAAGGTGTCTGTCGTGCGGGGTTGCCCCGCGGCGACACAGGAAACATTACCAGGCTTTCGAGGGTGCCTGATCACCCCCCGTCGCGGCGTGAACGGCGTGTGACGGGACGCGGCCGGTCTTGGGCCGGGGCGGCGCGAGGGGCAGGATGAGGGGGTACCACCAGCAGCGACAGCGCGGGAGGAAGCAGCGTGAGCGAGACGGACACGACCAGGGGCGTCACCGGCGAGGACGAGGTCGTGGACCTCTGCCGCGAGCTGATCCGGATCGACACCAGCAACTACGGCGACCACTCGGGACCCGGTGAGCGCAAGGCGGCCGAGTACGTCGCCGAGAAGCTCGCCGAGGTGGGCCTCGAACCGAAGATCTTCGAGTCGCACCCGGGACGCGCCTCCACCGTGGCACGGATCGAGGGGGAGGACCCGTCCCGGCCCGCGCTGCTCATCCACGGCCACACCGACGTCGTACCCGCCAACGCGGACGACTGGACCCATCACCCCTTCTCCGGCGAGGTCGCGGACGGGTGCGTGTGGGGGCGCGGGGCCGTCGACATGAAGGACATGGACGCGATGACGCTGGCGGTCGTCCGCGACCGGCTGCGCAGCGGGCGCCGCCCGCCGCGGGACATCGTGCTCGCGTTCCTCGCCGACGAGGAGGCGGGCGGCAAGTTCGGCGCCCGGTTCCTCGTCGACAAGCACCCGGAGCTCTTCGAGGGCGTGACCGAGGCGATCAGCGAGGTGGGCGGGTTCTCGTTCACCGTCAGCGAGGAGCGGCGGCTCTATCTGATCCAGACGGCCGAGAAGGGCATGCACTGGATGAAGCTGACCGTGGCCGGTACGGCCGGACACGGGTCGATGATCCACCGGGACAACGCGATCACCGAGCTGTCGGAGGCCGTCGCCCGGCTGGGCCGGCACAAGTTCCCGGTGCGGGTCACCAAGACCACCCGGGCCTTCCTCGACGAACTCGGCGACGCCCTCGGCACCGAGCTCGACCCGGAGAACATGGAGGGCACCCTCGCCAAGCTCGGCGGCATCGCCAAGCTCATCGGCGCGACCCTCAGCAACACGGCCAACCCCACCCAGCTCGGCGCGGGCTACAAGGTCAACGTCATCCCGGGCGAGGCCACCGCGCATGTGGACGGCCGCTTCCTGCCCGGGTTCGAGGCGGAGTTCCTCGCCGACCTCGACCGGATCCTCGGGCCGAACGTGCGCCGCGAGGACGTGCACGCCGACAAGGCCGTGGAGACGGGCTTCGACGGGGCGCTCGTCGAGGCGATGCAGTCCGCCCTGGTGGCCGAGGACCCGGCGGCCAAGGCGATCCCCTACATGCTCTCCGGCGGGACCGACGCCAAGTCCTTCGACGACCTGGGCATCCGAGGCTTCGGCTTCGCCCCGCTGAAGCTGCCGCCGGAGCTGGACTTCGCGGGGATGTTCCACGGCGTCGACGAGCGGGTGCCGGTGGACGGGCTGCAATTCGGGGTGCGGGTGCTCGACCGGTTCATCGATGCGTCCTGAATTGGGCCGCTGAAAGCACACTTCAGTATTCGACCAGACGTACTGACTGTGACCGGGGCGGGTGAACGCGCTCATCAGGTCGTAGCCCTATTAGTTCCTCCTCGTTACAGGTGATGCGATCAGCTACTTGTGATCGCATTGCCAACAAGGAGGAACAATGATCAAGAAGGTCGTCGCCGCTGCGGCTGCCACTGGTGGGCTGGTTCTCGCGGGCGCGGGCCTCGCCGTCGCCGACTCGGGTGCCCAGGGTGCCGCGGTGCACTCCCCGGGTGTCCTTTCGGGCAACGTCGTTCAGGCTCCGATTCACGTCCCCGTGAACGTCTGCGGCAACACGATCTCGGTGATCGGGCTGCTGAACCCCGCCTTCGGCAACACCTGCATCAACAAGTGACGTTGTGCCTCGCCCTGTAAAAGGGCTGAGCCCGTCGGCCCCGGAGTGCGTGCCATGCGCTCCGGGGCCGACCGGCCTTTTCGGGGCGCCGGCCGATTTCCGGCGTCCTTTCTTCGGAACAAGGTCGAAGGCAGGTAATCAGCAATGCGACAGGTCACCCGCAAGGGCCTGATGACCGTGGCGGCCGCGACCGGCATCGTCGCAGCCGTGGGCGGCGCCGCCCACGCGACCGGCTCGGGTGCGCACGGCTCCAGCTCGAACTCGCCCGGCGTGCTGTCGGGCAACACGGTGCAGGCGCCGGTGCACGTGCCGGTCAACGTCTGCGGCAACACGGTCGATGTCGTCGGGGTGCTCAACCCGGCGAGCGGCAACAGCTGCGCCAACACGGGCGGCGGACACGGATCCGGCCACGGCTCCGGTGGCGGCTCGGGGGCGTCGGCCGGCGGTCACGCCAGTGACTCGCCCGGCGTCGGCTCCGGCAACCACGTCGAGGCGCCGGTGCATGTGCCGGTCAACGTGTGCGGCAACAGCGTCGACATCATCGGCATCGGCAACGCCACCGAGGGCAACGACTGCGCCAACGACGGCGGCGGGGCCCACACCCCGCCGGGCGGCGGCCACGAGAACCCGCCCGGGACGCCGGAGCAGCCGGGCAACCCCGGGAACCCCGGCAACCCCGAGCAGCCGGGCAACCCCGGTAACCCGGGTAACCCCGGTAACCCCGGTAACCCCGGTAACCCCGGTAACCCCGGCAACCCGGAGAACCCCGCCGAGCCGAGCCACCCCGGCTCCCCGAGCACGCCGCCCAGCGCGGGCGGCGAGACGCCGGGCGGCTCTTCCGGCGGCAACCACCCGGGCGCCCACTTCGTCACCCAGCCCCAGGGCGAAGCGGAGCTCGCCCAGACCGGCAGCGACCTGCCGATGGGCCTCGCCCTGCCGGTCGGCGCGGGGGCGCTGCTGGCGGGCACCGTGCTGTACCGCAAGGCTCGGCCTTCGGCGTAAGGCTCGGCCGTCCGGTACATAACGGAGCGGGCCCCGCCGTGGCGGGGCCCGCTCCGTGCTTTCTTCGCTGCTGTGCCTGTCTCGCTGTCTGTCGCCTCAGCTCACCATGTGGCCCGCACCTGGCGGATGATCCGGCGCCGCAGCCGCACCCTGCGGCTGCCGTCGCGCAGCAGGCTCAGGCGGTCCAACTCCCAGTGTCCGTACTCGGCATGGTCCGTCAGCAGGCGTGTGGCGTCCTTGCGGGAGACCCCGCGCGGTACGTACACGTCGACAAATTCGTATTCCGGCATCGCATCTATTGTGCGGGCTGGGGCCCGGTACGGATAGCGTCTGCACTATGTCTGATGCTGTGCAGCCCACCGCTGCCGAGGTACGCGCCGCCGCCGAGGCGGTCAAGACCGCGCTCGACCGCCACCTGGCCGCGGTCGAACGCCGGTCGGGTGAGGACGACCCGGCCGTCTACGAGGCGTTCAACCAGCTGGCCGCGGCCGCCGAGACCTATGACGAGCTGCTCTACGACCGCTACGACGAGGTCACGCCCTTCGAGATCCCCGGTGCGGAGGACGCCCTGCCGCCGTACACGGGCCCCGAGGAACCGAACGCGCTGAGTGTGCTGATCCGCCGCGACTACGCCGTGGCGGAGCCGCAGCGGTTGCTGGCGCAGGCCCAGCGGGTCGAGGCGGCGGACTACGACGCGGGCGCCGACGCGGAGGGCTCCAGCACGGTGCACGGGGCGCTGGGCATCCTGTTCGGCGAGTTCGAGCCGGACGAGATCGCTTCCCGGCACAAGGAGTTCGGCCTGGAGGAGGGCGACTCCACGCTCTGGGTGACGGCCTCGGACGACCAGGCCGACCCCGGTGAATGGCTGGAGGCCCCCTTCGAGGGGGTCGATCCCCAGCGCGTGGTCTGCCGATTCGACGTCAGCGTGGTGTTCGACGACGAGATCGCTGACGACATCGGTGACGAAGGCGACTTCGAGGACGAACTCGATGCCGATCCGGACGAGGAAGACGATCTGGAGCCACTGGACCGCTAGCGAACCGCCGACTGCGGCGCGACGGCTGTCATGACGGCGGCGGCCCGGACGAGGTCCGGGCCGCCGCCGTTGACGTGCGCGTTCGCGCGGTTCCTCCTGCTGACGCGCTCAGCTCGGCGTCGGCAGTTGTGTTCCCAGCAGGACGGGCAGCCGGGTCGTACGCGGTTTCGCCAGGACCTCGGCGACCGCTCTGGGCAGGGCCTTCTCCACACCGTGGACCACGGACAGATGGCGGTCGGCCCGGCTGAACGCCGTGTAGACCCACGGCCGGTTCAGCGTCTGTGCGGCATCGCCCGGCAGCACGACGACCACCGCGGGCCAGCGGGCGCCCGCCGCCTGGTGCGCGGTGAGCGCCCAGCCGTGCCGTACGGACTGCTCCACCCGCTCCTTCGGTACGACGACGGCCTCGCCCGCGCAGGACAGATGCAGTCCCTCGGCGTCGGCCTTCACCACCTGGCCCGGCACCATACGGCCCGGCGCGGGCGAGTACGCGACGCGGTCACCGGGGTCGAAGCCGCCGAAGCGGCCAGGGCCGGGGTTGAGCCGCTCCTTGAGCGCGGCGTTGAGGACGCGGGTGCCGGCCGCGCCGCCGTGGCCCGGCGTGATCACCTGGGTCTCCTCGGCCGGGATGCCGATCGCCCGGGGCACCGAGTCCGCGACGAGCTGCACCGTGCGGTGCACGGCCTCGCCCGCGTCGCGCACCGGCACGATCACGACCTCCTTGCCGGGCGCCTCGACCTGGTTCAGCTCGCCGATGCCGATACCGGACACCAGCTCGCCCAGCGGGCCCGGATCCGGCCGCCGCGAGGCGATCTGCGGGCAGATCCGCGCCGCCAGCAGATCGGCGAACACCCGCCCGGGCCCCGCCGACCACAGCACCGCGGGATCCCCGGCCAGCACCAGCCGGGCCCCGTCCGGCAACGACTCCGTGAGCAGGGCCGCCGTCTCCACGTCCAGCTGCGGTGCGTCGAGCAGGACGAGCAGGTCGAGGTCGAACGCACCGTCCGCGTCCCGGCCGGGCCCTTCGGCACCGGAGAGCAGTCCGGCCACGGTGGCGACACCGGGAGCGGATTCCGGCCGCGCGGGGGCGCCCGGCCCGCCGGACCCGCTCAGCAGCGCCGAGAAGCGGCCCCGGCCGGCCGGGGTGTGCGTGGCCGCCCAGGCCCGCAGCCCGAGCGCCCGCGCCGCGTGCACCAGCGCCGCCGGTTCGGCCAGGGACGCCTGCCCACCGGTGTGGAGGACCAGGCCGTGGCTCGCGACCGCGCGGATCAGGTCGGCGGCGGAGCCCGCGGCGGTCGCGGCCCGCTCCCACTCCTCGGCCGAACCGTCCTGCTTCGGCGCCGAGTTGATCAGTCGGGCCAGCCCGTCGGCGAGACTCTCCTCCGCGAGGGCGTACCGCTCCAGGCCGACCAGGACACGGACCGGCCGCTCGTCGTCCTCCTCCGCCTCGTCGTCCCCCCGGGGCGCCGGGGTACCGGGCTCGTCCAGGGCGTCCTGGAAGACCAGGGCCTCGCCCTCGGCCAGGGTGTTCTGCACGGCCGTATCGGCGTCGGGCACGCCTCGCTGGGCCAGCGCGGTGGTGAGCGTCGGCATCTCCAGGGCCGTGTGCCCGGCGACGGCCGCCTGCTCCAGGAGCCAGACGGTGACCGCCCGGCCGCGCCGCTCGTCGTCGGGTCCGCACTCCGCGCCGAGCAGGGCCCGCGCGAACCCGTCGGCCTGCTCGGGCCGTACGCCGGCGACACGCAGCAACTGCCAGGGGTCCGCCCGCAACTGGTCGGCCGCGCCCTCGCCGAGGGCCTCGGCGACCTGCGGGGCGAGAGCCTCCGGGGCGCCGCCTTCGGTCAGCACGCGCCGCACGGACTCGACGGTCTCCGGCGCGGGGCCGACGGGCACGTCGGCCACCACGGGCTGCGGTCGGCGTACCAGCTCCGCGGCGGGGCGGCGCGGTGGCTCCGGCTCGCTGAAGGCGGTGGCGACGGGCTTGGCGCCGCTCTCCACGGCCCGTACGGCGGCCAGCAGATCGGCGGCCTTCCCGCTGAGCTTGGTCCCGCTCTCGACGGGCCCCTGCTTCTCGGCCTTCCGCCGTGCGATCCGCTCCCGCTCGACGCGCTGAGCAGCAAGCTCGGCCTCGGCCTCGGACAACTGCCCTTCGGACGACTGCCCTTCGGACGGCTGCTCCTCGGACGGCTGCTCCTCGGACGACTGCGCCGCGGAGCCGCCATCGCCCTCCTGGCCCTCCGGCGACGGGGCTCCGGCGCCACCGTCACCGTCGTCGCCCCCGGCCCCCGGCGCCCCGCCCTCCGTCGCGGCCCCCGGCGTCACCGGCTCGGTGTTCTCCGTGGTCTCGGGCGGCTCCGTGCTCACAGCGTGCTCCAGTCGTGATCGGGATAGCGGTGCACGGGCGCTGACACGTCGTCGAGCGCCCGGCAGATCTCGTCAGGAAGACTAAGGGCCTCCACTGACAATGCCGCCGTGAGCTGCTGCGCGTTGCGCGGGCCGATGACGGGCGCGGCCACACCGGGCCGGTCGCGGACCCAGGCCAGGGCGACCTGGAGCGGGGTGACGGCCAGCCCGTCGGCCGCCGTCTGCACCGCGTCCACGATGCGGCTCGCCGTGTCGTCGAGGTACGGCGCGACGAAGGGCGCCAGATGCTCGGAGGCGCCGCGTGAGTCGGCGGGAGTGGAGTTGCGGTACTTGGCCGTCAGGACGCCCCGCCCGAGGGGGGAGGACGGGAGCAGGCCGATGCCCAGGTCCAGCGCGGCCGGCAGCACCTCGCGCTCCACACCGCGCTGGAGCAGCGAGTACTCCAGCTGTGTGCTCGCCAGCCGGGTCCGGGTGCCGGGCGCCGCGAGCTGCCATGTCGCCGCCTTGGCGAGCTGCCAGCCGCAGAAGTTGGAGACACCGGCATAGCGGGCCCGGCCGCTGCTGACGGCCAGGTCGAGGGCCTGGAGGGTCTCGTCCAGCGGGGTGGACGGGTCGTAGGCGTGGATGTGCCAGATGTCGACGTAGTCCGTGCCGAGCCGGGCCAGCGAGGCGTCCAGCGCCGAGAGCAGATGGCCGCGCGAGCCGTCGAACCGCCGGTCCGGGTCGGGCACGCTGCCCGCCTTCGTCGAGATCACCAGGTCCCGGCGCGGGACCAGCCCTTCTATGAGCCGGCCGAGGAGGTACTCGGCCTCCCCGTCGCCGTACACGTCGGCCGTGTCGACGAGGCTGCCGCCCGCCTCCCAGAACGTTTTCAAGAGGTCCGCGGCATCGTGCTCGTCGGTGTCCCTGCCCCAGGTGAGGGTGCCGAGCCCGATACGGGACACGCGCAGGCCGGTGCGGCCGAGATGCCTCTGCTCCATGAATGCCGAGATTACTGGCCAGGACCTGCCATGTGGGGGCCTGTGGATAACCAGTTTTCAGACGGTCACCAGGGATCCCCACGGCCGTCGGGGCGACGCCCGCCACACCGGGCTCCCCGCCGGGGGTCCCCCGCGCTATGGTCGGGCCCACAAGGGACGTTACTGATCGGTAAGGGGAATCGGCCATGCAGCTCGGGATCAACCTCGGCTACTGGGGTGCCGGAATGGACGCGGACAACCTCGCCGTCGCGCAGGAGGCCGACCGGCTGGGATACGCCGTGTGCTGGGCCGCCGAGGCGTACGGCTCGGACGCGGCCACGGTGCTGAGCTGGGTCGCCGCCCAGACCGAGCGCATCGACGTCGGCTCCGCCATCTTCCAGATCCCGGCCCGCCAGCCCGCGATGACCGCGATGACGGCCGCGACCCTGGACTCGCTCTCCGGCGGCCGCTTCCGGCTCGGCCTCGGCGTCTCCGGACCGCAGGTCTCCGAGGGCTGGTACGGCGTCAAGTTCGACAAGCCGCTGGCACGCACGCGTGAGTACGTCGAGATCGTCCGCAAGGCCATGACGCGCGAGCGCCTGTCGTACGAGGGCCGGCACTGGACGCTGCCCCTGCCCGACGGCCCCGGCAAGCCCATCAAGCTGACCGTGCACCCGCAGCGCGAGCACATCCCGCTGTACATCGCCGCCATCGGCCCGAAGAACCTCGAGCAGACCGGTGAGATCGCCGACGGCGCCCTGCTGATCTTCCCCTCCGCCGAGCACCTCGAGGACACGACGATCAAGTACCTGCGCGCCGGGCGCGAGAAGGCGGGCAAGACCCTCGACGGGTTCGACGTCTGCCCGACCCTGCCGCTCGCCGTGGGCGACGACAAGGAAGTGGCCACGCTGGCCGACACCTTCCGCCCCTACACCGCGCTGTACGTCGGCGGCATGGGCAGCCCCAAGCAGAATTTCTACAACCAGCTCGCCCAGCGCATGGGCTACGAGAAGGAAGCCGCCGAGATCCAGACCAAGTACCTCTCCGGCGACAAGCAGGGCGCCGCGGCCGCCGTCCCGCAGGACCTGATCGACAAGACCGCACTGCTGGGCTCCGTGGACCGCATCGCCGACCGGATGAAGGCCTATGCCGCGGCCGGGGTCACCACCCTGTCCCTCGCGCCCGCGGGCTTCACCCTCGACGAGCGGCTCACCTCGCTCCGCGCCGGCACCGAGGCCCTGGAGCGCGCCGGGCTCGCGTAGCGCGCGCCGACACCGGGACGCCGTACAGCCCGGGGAGTTTTCAGCGGCCGTGGTGGGGGCTCGGGGGTCTTCCCCGCCACGGCCGTCACGCAGCACAACGCGTGCGTGCCCCACCCGGTTACGCCCCCGTCGTGACCCCGAGGGTCATTCTTTTGGCGGAGTTGTCCGACACAGCTGTTGCAGCACCTCTCTCGCCGCATTTGACTCGTTCTCTGCGGAATCCTGCGGTGTCCTGCAGAGAGGTGCCCCACGATGCTTTCGGCCAAGAGTCTGTTCCAGGAGATCCTCGACAACGACGAGTCCTTCCGCCTGTTCTGCTCCATCGCGGCCAGCGGCGAGTCCCAGGGCGGCTGGGAGAACGCGCGGATCGCCGCGCTCGTCCCGCAGAGCGAGCGCGGTCTCGCGCCCAAGATCACCCGGCACGGGGCGGACGAGGACAAGCACGGGAGGATCTTCAACGCCCTGATGAGGAAGCGCGGCCTCGAACCCGTCCCCGTCCCGCCCGAGACCGACTACACGATGCTGCTGGAGCGGCACGGCATCGGCCTCGCCCACGAGAAGCTCAAGGGCGAGGAGCCGCTCACCGTGCAGGACATCGTCACCTACCTGTCTCACAGCCGGGTCACCGAGCAGCGCGCCTCCGAGCAGATGGACCTGCTGCGCAAGCACTTCGCCGATCATCCCGACCTCGGCCGCGCGGTCAGGATGATCTCGGGCGACGAGGACAACCACCTCGCCTACTGCCACGAGGAACTCCTGCGTTTCGCCGCCCAGGGCCACGGCCGGGCCATCCAGCGGACGCTGCGGGAGTGCGCGCTCGCCGAGATCCGGATCTACCGGGACGTCAGCCTCGCCGTCATGGACCACATGGGCCGCATCCTCGGCTGGCCCCGGCCCAAAGCGGCCCTGCTCGCCGCGGGCATCCACGCCGTGTACGCCTGGGAGCGGGTGGCGGGCTGGCGGCGCATGGTGTCCCTGAAGATGCCGGAACGCCGCGACGCCCTCGGCGGCCCGGCCACCTCGGCCCCCGAGTTCGCCTGACCAGGCCCCGGCGGCCCACCGGCCCTACAACCAGCCGCGGCGCTTGAACAGCCGGTACAGCAGCACCTCCAGGGCGACCATGCCCGCGATCAGCACCGGATACGACCCCGTCCAGTGCAGCTCCGGCATGTGCTCGAAGTTCATGCCGTAGATCCCCGCGATCATCGTGGGGATCGCGGCCATGGCCGCCCACGCGGAGATCTTCCGCACGTCGTCGTTCTGCCGGACGCTCATCTGCGCCAGATGCGCCGAGAGGATGTCGGAGACCAGCCGGTCCAGGCCCTCCACGGACTCGTTCACGCGCGTGAGGTGGTCGCTGACGTCGCGGAAGAAGGGCTGCGCCTTGTCGTGCACGAACGGCACGCGCGCGCCGATCATGCCGGTACCGGCGAGCCGCGACAGGGGCTGCGCGAGCGGGCCGGTGGCCCTGCGGAACTCCAGGATCTGCCGCTTGAAGGCGTAGATGCGGGACGCCGTGTGCCGTGAGCCGCCGCCGGTCGGCGAGAACACCTCCGCCTCCAGCTCCTCCAGGTCCGTGCCCAACTCGCCCGCCACATCCACGTAGTGGTCGACCACGGCGTCGGCGATCATGTACAGCACCGCCGTGGGACCGTGCCGGAGCATCTCCGGCTCGTGCTCCAGACGGCTGCGCACCGCCCCCAGCGGCGCCTCCACGCCGTGCCGGACGGTCACCACGAACGAGTCGCCGACGAAGACCATGACCTCGCCGGAGGAGACGATGTCGCTCTTCGCCTCGTACCCGACCGGCTTGAGGACCATGAACAGCGAGTCGTCGTAGACCTCCAGCTTGGGCCGCTGGTGCGCCTTCAGGGCGTCCTCCACGGCCAGCGGGTGCAACCCGAACTCGTCGGTGACCTTGTCGAACTCCTTCTCCGTCGGCTCGTACAGGCCGATCCAGACGAACGCGTCGCCCCGCAGACGGCACAGATCCAGGGCGTCGGAGAAGTCCGCGGGCCCCTCCGTCCGGCGCCCGTCCTCGTAGATGGCGCAGTCGACGATCACGGAGCGTATTCTCCCGCCATCCCCTCGCGAGCGCACCCGGTCGTATGCCTACGCTGGGCCGCATGCCCACGTTGATCCTGGTCCGCCACGGACGTTCCACCGCCAACACCGAGGGACTGCTCGCCGGCTGGACGCCCGGTGTCGCCCTCGACGAGCGCGGCACCGCGCAGGCCGCCGCACTGCCCGGGCGGCTCGCCGCGCTGCCGATCTCCGAGATCGTCGCCAGCCCGCTGCAGCGCTGCCAGGAGACGATCCGGCCGCTCCTCGACGCCCGGCCGGAACTCACCGCGCACACCGACGAGCGGATCGGCGAGTGCCACTACGGCGACTGGTCCGGCCGCAAGCTCGCCGAGCTCAAGGACGAGCCGCTGATGGAGGTCGTCCAGGCGCACCCCTCGGCGGCCGCGTTCCCGGGCGGTGAGTCGATGCGGACGATGCAGACCCGGGCCGCCGAGGCCGTACGGGAGTGGAACGCGCGCGTGGAGCGCGATCACGGCTCCGACGCGGTGTATCTGATGTGCTCGCACGGCGACATCATCAAGTCCCTCGTCGCGGACGCTCTCGGTCTTCATCTCGACCTCTTCCAGAGGATTTCCGTAGAACCGTGTTCCATCACCGCGATCCGCTACACCCGCCTGAGGCCGTTCCTCGTACGCCTCGGGGACACCGGTGATTTCACGTCCCTCGCCCCGCGCGAGGAGCCGCCGGCCGGCGACGCGACGGTCGGGGGCGGCGCGGGCGCACCGTGATCGTCCGGCGCAGTAGGGTGAAGCGGTCGAAGCAGCGCCGTACGCACGATCCCGCCGTCGATCCCGCCGTTCCCAGTTGTCGCCGTACTCACGATTCCAATGGAGACAGGACGTGTCCCGTCAGGTGTTCCTCTACGACCCCCCGGACCGCTTCGTGGCCGGTACGGTCGGACTGCCCGGGCGCCGTACGTTCTTCCTCCAGGCCACCGCAGGCTCCCGGGTGACCAGCGTGGCCCTGGAGAAGACCCAGGTCGCCGCCCTCGCCGAGCGCATGGACGAACTGCTCGACGAGGTCGTACGGCGTAGTGGCGGCAGCGCCGCCGTCCCCGCCGTGGCGCCCACCGAGGTCGCCGACACCGGCCCGCTGGACAGCCCCGTCGAGGAGGAGTTCCGCGTCGGCACCATGGCGCTGGCCTGGGACGGCGAGGAACAGCGCATGATCGTCGAGGCGCAGGCCCTCGTGGAGCTCGACGCCGACTCCGAGGAGGACCTCGCCGAGGCCGAGGAGCGGCTCCTCCAGGACGAGGAGAACGGGCCCCCGATGCTGCGGGTCCGGCTCACCGGCGCGCAGGCGAGGGCCTTCGCCAAGCGTGCCCTGGACGTCGTCAACGCCGGGCGGCCGCCGTGCCCGCTGTGCAGCCTCCCGCTCGACCCGGAAGGACACGTATGTCCGCGCCAGAACGGATACCGCCGCGGAGCGTGACCTCGGTGGAGCTGCTCACCGAGGGCGAGCTGACGGTGCGCGGACGCATCCGCGAGGCGTCCAACGCCGCGCTGTTCTGCACGGTCGCGCACGAGGGGCAGGAGGCGTCCTGCGTGTACAAGCCGGTCGCCGGTGAGCGGCCGCTGTGGGACTTCCCCGACGGGACGCTCGCGCAGCGCGAGGTCGCCGCGTACGAGGTCTCCGAGGCGACCGGCTGGGGGCTCGTACCGCCCACCGTGCTGCGGGACGGGCCGTACGGCGAGGGCATGGTCCAGCTGTGGATCGAGGCGACGCCCGAGGCCGGGCTGCTCGCCCTGGTCGACGGCGAGGAGCCCGAGCCCGGCTGGAAGGCGATCGGGTTCGCCGAGGTCGGCGAGGGAAAGACCGCGCTGCTGGTGCACGCCGACGACGAGCGGCTGCGGCGCATGGCCGTCCTGGACGCCGTGATCAACAACGCCGACCGCAAGGGCGGGCACCTGCTGCCCACCGAGGCCGGCCGGCTGTACGGCATCGACCACGGCGTCACGTTCAACGTCGAGAACAAGCTGCGGACGCTGCTGTGGGGGTGGGCGGGGGAGCCGCTCACCGCGGAGGCCGTCGAGGTGCTCGGCGCCCTGCGGGAGGGGCTGAAGGAGGGCGCAGACCTGGCCGTGCGCCTGGCCGCGCTGATCACCGCCGCCGAGGTGGAGGCCGCACGCGCGCGTGTGCAGGCGCTTCTGGTGTCCGGGAAGCATCCGGAACCGAGCGGGGAGTGGCCGGCCATTCCGTGGCCGCCCGTTTAGCGGGACACTGCATGAAGTGCCGTATCGCGCAAGAAGGCCTTACCGGCCATCCGGCCTGGTCCGGTTCGTATCCGGAACATCCGTCCGGTTAGGCTCATGACATGTATGCCTGGCCCGCTTCTGAGGTCCCCGCCCTGCCTGGTCAGGGCCGCGACCTGAGGATCCACGACACCGCGACCGGCGGTCTGGTCACCCTCGACCCCGGTCCCGTCGCCCGTATCTACGTCTGCGGCATCACCCCGTACGACGCGACCCACCTGGGTCACGCGGCGACCTACAACGCGTTCGACCTCGTGCAGCGCGTGTGGCTCGACACCAAGCGGCAGGTTCACTACGTCCAGAACGTCACGGACGTCGACGATCCGCTCCTGGAGCGGGCCGAGCGCGACAACATCGACTGGGCGGCCCTCGCCGAGAAGGAGACCGCCCTCTTCCGCGAGGACATGACCGCCCTGCGCATGCTGCCCCCGCAGCACTACATCGGCGCGGTCGAGGCGATACCCGGCATCGTGCCGCTCGTCGAGCGCCTGCGGGACGCCGGGGCCGCCTACGAACTCGACGGCGACACCTACTTCTCCGTCGAGTCCGACCCGAACTTCGGCAAGGTCTCGGGCCTCGACGCCGCCGCCATGCGGCTGCTGTCCGCCGAGCGCGGCGGCGACCCGGACCGTGCGGGCAAGAAGAACCCCCTCGACCCGATGCTGTGGATGGCCGCCCGCCCGGGCGAGCCCAGCTGGGACGGCGGTTCGCTCGGCCGCGGCCGGCCCGGCTGGCACATCGAGTGCGTCGCCATCGCCCTCGACCACCTCGGCATGGGCTTCGACGTCCAGGGCGGCGGCTCCGACCTCGCCTTCCCGCACCACGAGATGGGCGCCTCCCACGCCCAGGTGCTGACCGGCGAGTTCCCCATGGCCAAGGCGTACGTCCACGCGGGCATGGTCGCGCTGCACGGCGAGAAGATGTCCAAGTCCAAGGGGAACCTGGTCTTCGTCTCGCAGCTGCGCCGCGAGGGCGTCGACCCCGCCGCCATCCGGCTCGCCCTCCTCGCCCACCACTACCGGGCCGACTGGGAGTGGACCGACCAGGTGCTCCAGGACGCCGTCGCCCGCCTCGACCGCTGGCGCGCCGCCGTGTCCCGGCCCGACGGGCCGCCCGCCGAGGCGCTCGTCGAGGAGATCCGCGAGGCCCTCGCGAACGACCTGGACGCCCCGACGGCGCTGGAGGCCGTCGACCGCTGGGCCGCCGCTCAGCAGGAGAGCGGCGGTACGGACATCGGCGCCCCCGGTGTCGTGTCGCGAGCCGTGGACGCGCTGCTGGGCGTGGCCCTGTAAGGATCCGAGACCGACAGAGGGGCGCTTCCTCCCGACGGGAGAAAGCGCCCCGATCCGTTCGTTCAGGTGCCCGTCAGAGGCGCTGGATCCGGACGCTGCGCAGCACGCTCGGCGACTGGGTGTCCCAGATGCCGATCACCTGGTGGCCGAACGCGAACGCCTGCTGGATCTGCTGGTGGATCTGCGGGTTCGGGTTGTTGAGGACCCGGAACTGGTTGTTGATGCGCAGGAAGATCTGATGCGGCTGCCCCTGGAGCGGGTGGACGATGTCGATGAAGCCGTTCGCCACACCGGAGGCCAGAGCCTGCGCCTGGACCTGCTGGGCGACCTGCTGCACCGCCGCCAGCGCGACCTGCTGCAACTGCTGCTGCATCTGCTGCTCGTTCTGCTGCGCCTGCTGGTCCTGCTGCGGGCCGCCGAGCTGCTGCTGGCCCAGCTGCTGAAGCAGTTGCTGGTACGGCTGCTGCTGGCCCAGCTGCTGGAGCTGCTCCAGCGAGCCGCTCGTGCCCATGCCGTACGGCTGCTGCTGGCCGAGGCCCTGCCGGCCGTAGTCCTGCTGCTGCCCGATCGGTTGCTGCTGGTACGGCTGCTGCTGGTACGGAGACGTGCTGGGGAACTGCTGGCCTTGCTGCTGTCCCATGTGACTCATCTGCGGGGTGGTGCTCATACGGGTGTCACCTTCCCTTGATGTGATGGGCTGCGTCAGCCGGTGATCACCAGGCCGACGATCTCGTCGTCCGAGAACCACACTCGGACTTCGGGCCGTCCCCCCGCGAAGGCGGTATGGACCGCCTGGCGGATGTCCGGGGACGGATGGTTGAGGTTCCGCCAGCCGCCGGCCACGAACAGCCGGAGCCTGGGCGGGAGTTCGCGTGGGTACGGCAGGAGCTCGTCCCAGTAGCGTTCGGCGACACCGGAGCCGACCGCCTGCGGCACCAGACGGGTGACCGCCGCCTTGATGTCGGGCCGGCTGCCGATGCGCTGGGAGGCGGGCCGGCCCGGGGCGTCCTGCTGTGGGGAACCCGTCGCCCGCAGCACCTCGCGCGCACGTTCCGGGGACATCGGCTGCCGGCCGGCCGCCTTCAGCATGCCCTGCAGCGCGGCCAGCGCGCCGACCACGACCGGAGAGGCGGACGACGTCCCCGAGAACGTGTCGGTGTACCAGGCGATCTCCTCGGGTCCGCCCTGCAGATCGCCGGGCTTGTCCCAGAAGCCGCCGGTGGTCGTGACCTCGTGCCCCCAGCCCTGGGCGTCCACGCGGGCGCCGTAGTTGGAGAACGCGAGCCGTGAGCGGTCCGGGCCGTGGTCGCGGCCGTGCGTGCCGGGCGGCGGGGCGCCCGCGCCGACCAGGACGGCACCGGAGGACGGGTTGGACGGGTTGAACGGGTTGCGCCACGACTCGGGGAAGCCGTCCGGGCGGCGTTCGTAGACCGCGTCGTCGAGCGACTCGGCGCCGTTGCCCGCGGCGGCGACCACGAGGACGCCCTTGGCGGTGGCGTGGCGAACGGCGGCGAGGTCGTCCGGCCACCATTCGAGCGGGATGTAGCCGCGCTGGTCGTCGCGCTCGGCGTACTCGAACCGGGGCCCCGGGCGGTGCAGTTCGATCAGCACGATGTCGCCGGGGCCCAGCCGGTCGGCCGCCGCGTGGATCGCGGCCGCCGTGCCGATGCCCTGGAAGGAGGCGGCCGCGGTCACCGTGTCCGGCGCGATGCCGGTGACGCCGTACTCGGTGCGATCGCCGCCGATCACGCCGATCACGGCGGTGCCGTGGTTGCGCCAGGCGAGGTCGGCCAGCGGGGTGCCGACGACGACGCCGGCCAGCTTGGCGGCGAGGTCCTCGTGGCCCAGCTGCCAGGAGCCCTCCACGTCGATCACGGTCACGCCCTGACCGGTGCCGCCGGGCCGCTGCCAGGCCCACCGCGCGTCCACGCCCTCGGGCGCGGGCCGCAGATAGCCCTGCCGGCCGCTGTAGTCGGGCGTGACCGGCGAGCCCTCCTTCAGGCGCCCGCTGTCCTCCCCGACCTGCCCGAACGAGGCCGGCACCGCACCCGGCTTCACATACGCCGTGTCGATCCCCGGCAACGCGGCGATACGGGCCCGCAGCTCCTCGGCCCGGCTCTCCCCGCCGCGCACCCGGTAGAACAGCGCGAGGTCGGGCACCTCCTCGGCGGCGGATTGCGGCGCGGCCTGCCGCAGCCGCTCCTCGCTGCCGAACAGCGGCTCCAGCGTGAGTTGTTCGTCGCTGAGGAACATGTCGAGGGCCGACACATCGGCGCCCGCCGCCGACCGGACGCCCTCGGCCCGGGCCCGCAGCCGGGCCTCCGGGCGGGCGACGACGATCAGTTCCTGCTCGGCTCCTCGATAGGTGAATCCCGCTCCGTCGGGCCCCGGCCCGGACGCTCCCGGGCCCTGCGCCGGCTCTGCCTGGTCGGTCATCGTCTGCCGCTCCCTTCGGTTCCTGTGGGTACCAAGTGCGGGTGGTGCGGCGCGCCTTCGCAGGACAACCAAGCACGCGCGGCCCGGTCCGTCCAGACTTATTTCGCCAAGTCGGTTTGGAACAAGTTGAATTGGGCAACGTGTGCATTCCGTCCTGAAAGATATGGCACGCCACAATCGGGCCAGATGTGGCCAGTCGCTGTCGAGAGACTGTCTACGGCTGCGGCGGCGCCCGGCGTGTGGTGGGGTGAAGGAGTCAGTTGACCGTTGGACCAGCTGTTGGCCGGTCCTGTCCGCGGAAGGACGCACAGTGGCCCCCGAACGCCGCTCCTTCGCACCTCATCTCACCCGCCGGGGACTCCTCACGGCCGGCGCCGCCACCGCGGGTGCCGTGCTCGTCGGGTCGGCGGGCACCCCCGCCGTCGCGGCCGGAAAGACCCGGCCCGACGTGATCCACCTCCCGAACGGCTTCCGCCCGGAGGGCATCACCATCGGCGGCGGACCGTACGCCTACCTCGGCTCGCTCGGCGACGGCTCGATCTACCGCGCCGACCTGCGCACCGGCGAGGGCGGCATCATCTCGGCCGGACCCGGCACGCCCTCGGTCGGCCTCAAACTCGATCACCGGGGACGCCTGTTCGTCGCCGGACGCGGCCAGGGCGCCCGTGTCGTGGACGCCCGCACCGGCGAGATCCTCGCCTCGTACGTCCTCACCACGGCGGCCCCGACCTTCGCCAACGACGTGTTCCTGACCCCGCGCGCGGCCTGGTTCACCGACTCCCACCAGCCCGCGCTGTACGCCCTGCCGCTCGGCCGGCACGGCGGACTGCCGGACGTGGACGACGTCGTGACGATCACGCTGAGCGGCGACTGGAGCCAGGTCCCCGGCGAGATCGTGAACGCCAACGGCATCACGAGCACCCCCGACGGCTCCGCGCTGCTGGTCGTGCAGTCCGGGGTCGGCGGCCTGCACCGGGTGAACCCGCGCACCGGCGTCACCCGGCTCGTCGACCTCGGCGACGCGGCCCCGCTCACCAACGGTGACGGACTGCTGCTGACCGGACGCACGCTGTACGTCGTCCAGAACCGGCAGAACGCGATCGACGTGTTCCGGCTCGCCGCCGACGGCCGCTGCGGCGTCTTCCAGCGCCGTATCACCGCACCGCTCTTCGATGTGCCGACCACGGCGGCCGCGTACCGGGGCCGCCTCTACCTGCCCAACGCGCGCTTCACGACGACCCCGACGCCGGAGACGACGTACGACGTGATCTCCGTGCCGGCGTAACGATCCTGCCCGGGTGGTGACCCTGCCCGCGTGATGATCCTGTCCGTATGGCGAAGGAGGGCGGTGCGCGGTCCGCGCACCGCCCTCTTCTCAGTCCTCCGACGACTCGTCGTCGTCCGTGTTGCCCGGCTTCGGTGGCTTGGGCGGCTTCGTGCGGCCGCTCGGGTTGTCCCGCCGGAAGGGGCCGGGGGACTCCCCGCCGTCCGCCGTGGCGTGCCCGCCGGCCGACGGGCCGCCGCCGTCCCGTCTGCGCAGATACCGCTCGAACTCGCGGGCGATCGCCTCGCCCGACGCCTCCGGCAGCTCCGCGGTGTCCCGGGCCTCCTCCAGCGACTGGACGTACTCGGCGACCTCGCTGTCCTCGGCGGCCAGCTGGTCCACGCCGACCTGCCAGGCGCGCGCGTCCTCGGGCAGCTCGCCCAGCGGGATGCGCACGTCGATCAGGTCCTCCAGCCGGTTGAGCAGGGCCAGCGTCGCCTTCGGGTTGGGCGGCTGCGAGACGTAGTGCGGTACGGCCGCCCACAGCGACACCGCCGGGACACCGGCGTGCGTGCACGCCTCCTGGAGGACGCCGACGATGCCCGTCGGGCCCTCGTACTTGGTCTCCTCCAGGTCCATCCGCTGGGCCAGGTCCGCGTCGGACGTGGTCCCGCTGATCGGGACCGGACGCGTGTGCGGGGTGTCACCGAGCAGGGCGCCCAGGATGACCACCAGCTCCACGCCCAGCTCGTGCGCGAAGCCGAGGAGCTCGTTGCAGAACGAGCGCCAGCGCATGGACGGTTCGATACCTCGGACGAGTACGAGATCACGCGGCTTCTCGCCGCCGACGCGGACCACCGACAGCCTGGTCGTGGGCCAAGTGATCTTGCGGACACCCGCGTCCATCCACACCGTGGGGCGGTTCACCTGGAAGTCGTAGTAGTCCTCGGCGTCCAGCGCCGCGAACACCTCGCCCTTCCACTCCTTGTCCAGATGCGCGACCGCGGTGGAGGCGGCGTCGCCGGCATCGTTCCAGCCCTCGAACGCGGCCACCATGACCGGGTCGATCAGCTCGGGAACCCCCTCGAGCTCGATCACCCAGTGCCTCCTTCCGACGTGCCCTCGCTTGACCACCCAACCTTACGGCGTGCGGCGGGGGCGCCCGCAGCCCCCTTGCACGGGGGAGTGAACGGATCACTGCCCCGTTCGTCACCGGGGAACACCCCGCGGTCATCCGAGCCCTCGTTCACGCCCTGGCTCACGCCGTCGTCCACGCTCTGGCTCACAGCGTCGACCGCAGCCACTGCTCCACGCTCGCGATGTGCACCGTCGCCCACGACTTCGCCGCCTCCGCGTCCCGGTCCCGCAGCGCCGCCAGGATCGCCCGGTGCTCGTGCAGGGTCCGGCTGACCGCGTCCTCCTGCGTCAGCCCGCGCCAGATGCGCGCCCGAGTCGTCGGCCCCGACAGACCGTCGAGGAGCGAACAGAGCACCGAGTTCCCCGAGCTCTGCACGATGCCCCGATGGAACTCCAGGTCACAGGCGACGAGCTCCTCCACCGACGGATCGTTGCCGAGCTTGTCCAACTGGTTCGTCAGCGCGCTCAGTTGCTGCTCGCTGATCCGGGACGCGGCCATCGCCGTCGCGGCCGGCTCCAGGATGCGGCGCACGGCGAGGAACTCCAGCACCGTGTCGTCGCGGTGGAAATCGACGACGAAGCTCATCGCCTCCAGCAGCAGCTGCGGATCCAGGCTCGTGACATAGGTGCCGTCGCCCTGCCGTACGTCCAGGATCCGGATCAGTGACAGCGCGCGCACGGCCTCTCGCAGCGAGTTGCGGGACAGCCCGAGGTCGGCGGCCAGCTCGCTCTCCTTGGGGAGCCGGTCGCCGGGGCGCAGCGCGCCGGAGACGATCATGCCCTTGATCTTCTCGATCGCCTCGTCGGTGACTGCCATGGCCGCCCTCCCTGTCGTTCAGGATGTCGTGCGAGACATCCGACGTCTCAGCCACATTATGCGGTCTGTTCAGATGAGCGCCTCCAAGTCGGCGATCACCACTTCCTCGTCCGGCGTCGTCAGCGCCCGGTCCCTCATCAGCACCCGCCCGTCGACGACCGTGTCCCGCACGTCCGCCGAGTGCGCCGCGTACGCCGGCGTGGACCACGGATCGTGCAGTGGACGCAGATGCGGCGCGCTCAGGTCGAGCACGATCAGGTCGGCCCGCTTGCCGGCCTCCAGCGAGCCCAGCTCGTCCGCGAGCCCCAGCGCCCGCGCGCCCTCGATCGTCGCCATGCGGACGGCCCGCTCGGCGCCGGCCGTCGTGGGGTCGCGGTGAGCGAGCCGTCGACGAAGCGGTACGGGAAGCTCAACACCCCGATCGCTCCGACCAGTCCGGCGAGCGCGCCCGAGACGGACATCAACTTCAAGGCGCGCTCGGCGGTGAACGCGTGAGGTGAGGGCCGACGAGCATCAGGCGTCCGGATCGGGCGTCGGTCGCCGGGAAAGAGGCTGAGGTGGGGGCGGCTCAGCGGGGACAGCAGTCGCCGGCACAGCGGCCGAAGTCCAGGAAGCGGCGCTTGGTGAGGAGCACTCGTCCTCCTCGTCTCGGCCTGCGGGCTGTGCGGGTGGGTGGACTGTACACCTGATGTACGGACATCTGCTCGGCCGTCTCGAACTGTGGTTCCCCAAGGTCATGTACGGTGACGAACACCCACAGGAGCAGCAGGAGTGTCCCCTTATGTCCCAGGAAGTGCGGCCCATGTCCGAGGAATTGCGTGCCGTCGAATGGACCGGATCCAGCCTTGCGCTGATCGACCAGACCGTGCTTCCACACCGCACCGAGACGAGGGACGTCCGTGATGTGGACACCCTGGTGGACGCGATCCGGCGACTCGTGGTGCGCGGCGCGCCCGCGATCGGCGCCGCCGGGGCCTACGGCGTCGCCCTCGCGCTGCTCCAGGGCGAGCGGGAGGGCTGGTCGGCCGACGGGATACGCGCGGCCGTGGCCCGCGTCCGCGAGGCCCGGCCCACCGCGGTCAACCTCATGGTGTGCGTGGACCGCGTGATGACCCGCTTCGACGAGGGCCTCGACGCGGTGCTGGAGGAGGCCGCCGCCGTCCAGCGCGAGGACATCGAGGCGAACCGCGCCATGGGGGCGTACGGCGCCGACTGGCTGCTCGAACGCGTCGGCGCGGACCGGCCGTTGCGCATCCTCACCCACTGCAACACCGGCGCCCTCGCCACGGCCGGCTGGGGCACGGCACTCGGCGTCATCCGCGAACTGCACGCGCGTGGCCGCCTGGAGGTCGTCTACGCCGACGAGACGCGCCCGCTGCTCCAGGGATCCCGCCTGACGGCCTGGGAGTTGGTCCAGGAGGGCATCCCGCACTACGTCCAGGCCGACGGCGCCGCGGCCGGCACCATCCTGCGCGGCGAGGTCGACGCGGCGATCGTCGGCGCCGACCGGATCGCCGCGAACGGCGACACCGCGAACAAGGTCGGCACCGTGGGTGTCGCCCTCGCGTGCGCGGACGCCGGGATCCCGTTCCTGGTGGCGGCACCCACGACGACCGTCGACCTGGCCACGAAGACCGGCGACGACATCCACATCGAACTCCGGGGCGAGGACGAGGTGCTGGAGTGGGGCGGCGTACGGACGGCGCCGGCCGGTTCGCGCGGCCACAACCCGGCGTTCGACGTCACGCCGGGGCGCCTGGTGACCGGGCTGGTCACCGAGCGCGGGGTGCTTCAGGTGTCGGCGGGGGAGCTGCCGGGGGAGCGGTTGCGCTGACGTCCCGGGTCCACGCCACCGACCTATACTCCGAACCCATGACCGACGCTGCGACCTCCCCGGATGCCGACCTGGTCGGCGCCCTGAAGGCGCTGGCCAACCCGGTGCGTCTGCAGCTGCTGGTGTGGCTGCGCGAGCCCGAGCGGCACTTCTCGCAGTACGAGGCGATCGCGGACCCGGCCGAGGTCGGGGTCTGTGTGAGCCACATCCAGGCCAAGGCCGGGCTGGCCCAGTCGACGGTGTCGGCGTACATGGCCGAGCTTCAGCGGGCCGGGCTGGTGCGGGCGACGCGCGTGGGTAAGTGGACCCACTACAAGCGCGACGAGGAGCGCATCGCCGGGCTGGTGGCCCAACTCGGGCGAACCCTCTAGCGGTTGGATCTGCGCGTGCGAGGGCCACCTTGTTGCGCTTCATATCGAGAATCTGCAATATTTCGATGCATGGAGAATCTGGGGACCTTCGGCATCTACACCTTCGACTTCGAGCACCAGCCCGCCGCGCGGGTGCGTGACTCCGTACAGGAACTGGAACAACTGGGCTGGCGGGCGGTGTGGTTCCCCGAGGTGGGCGGGCGTGAGGCGCTCACCCAGGCCGGCTATCTGCTCGCCTCGACCGAGCGGCTGCACGTGGTCAACGGCATCGCCCAGATCTGGTCGCGGGAGGCGGGCGCGACCCACGCCGCGAGCGCGCTGCTGGCCGACGCCTATCCGGGACGGCATGTCCTGGGTCTGGGATTCGGCGCGCACCGGCCGGGCGTCAAACCCCTCGCCGCCCTGGCCGGGTACCTCGACGAGTTGGACACGCTCGCGAAGGAGGCAGCCGTGCCCGCGCCGCGAACGCCGGCCCGCCGCATCCTGGCCGCCTACGGCCCCAAGATGATCGCCCTGGCCCGGGACCGCTCCGCAGGCGCCCACACCTACCACGTCAACACGGCCCACACCGCCCAGGCGAGGGACATCCTCGGCCCCGACGCCTTCCTCGGCGTCGAGCACGCGGTGCTCTTCGAGCCGGACCCCGACAAGGCCCGCGCGACGGCACGCGAGCATCTGCACCCGTACCTGAACTCCTCGTACAACATCGCCAAGTTCCGCCGTCTCGGCTACACGGACGACGAGATCGCACACGGTGGCAGCGACCGCCTCGTGGACGACCTCGTGTTCTGGGGAGACCTGGACACGGTGGCGGAGAGGCTCCACGGCCATGTCCGGGCGGGTGCCGACCATGTCGCCGTACAGGTCATCGGCACCCCGCCGGGTGACTCCGCGATGAAGCACTGGCGGCGGCTCGGCGAGGCGCTGCTGCCCCCGACGGCGCCCTGACCGCCGTACGGGTCACCGCTGGGTGAGCTCCAACTCCAGCAGCCACTCCACCACTTCGGTGTGGTGCCGGGCCTGGCGCGGGTTGTCGCCCCACACGTACAGTCCGTGTCCGGCCACGACGACCGCGGGCATACGGGGGTCGCGCGCGGCCTCCAGCCGGTCGCCGAGGATCTTCATGTCCTGGCTGTTCGCGATGACCGGCAGGGCCACCTCGACGTCGTGGGCGGGCTGGCCGACGCCCTTGAGCATCTCCAGGTCCTTGAAGACGATGCCGCCGGGCTCGCGGCGGCCCATGGCCACGGACGCGACCGTGTGGACATGGACGACGGCCCCGGCACCGGTCAGCGCGGCCACGCGCGCGTGCAGTTCGGCCTCGGCGGACGGCTTGCCGCCGTGCACCGCGGCACCCTGTCCGTCGACCAGCACCACGTCCGCGGGCGTCAGTTCGCCCTTGTCGTGGCCGCTGGCCGTGACCGCGAGCCGCAGCGGGTCGCGGGTCAGCACCACGGACAGGTTGCCGGAGGTGCCCCGCATCCAGCCGAAGGAGGCGAACCGGGCGGACTCGGCGGCAAGGACCGCGCCCGCCTCCTCAAGGTCGAGTTGGCTGATCTCGGCGGTCACGTGCTGCTCCCGGAAGTGGTGATGGTGATCTCGTCGAACGTCCCCGCCTGCGCGTGGTCGCCGACGCCCTGCTCGTAGTACGGCTCCCCGGGCCGCCGGACGCCGACCGTCCGCCAGCCCGCCGCGCGGGCCGCGTCCAGCTCGCCGGGGCGGTCGGAGAGGAAGAGGAGACGGGCGGGCTCGATGCCGGTCGACTCCGCGATACGGCGGTACGACTCCGGCTCCTGCTTGGGGCCCGCGTTCTCGGTGTCGTACAGACCGGAGACGAGCGACGTCAGGTCGCCCTCCGGGCTGTTCGTGAACCACGCCCGCTGGGCGGCCACCGAACCGGACGAGTAGACGTACAGCCGTACGCCCGCCGCGTGCCATGCGCGCAGTCGCGGTACGACGTCGTCGTAGAAGTGCGACACCAGGTCACCGCGGGCGAAGCCCTCGGACCAGATGATGCCCTGGAGGGTCTTCAGCGGGGTGGCCTTGCGGTCCTCGTCCAGCCAGGTGTTGAGCGCCTTCTCGACGGCCGCGGCGTCGGCGTCCGGGTCGCCCGTCAGCTCCCGCACCTGTGCGACCGCCCGCGCCACCTCCGGGTCGTCGCCCCGCTCGGCGAGCAGCGCCGCGAACCGCGAGCGCGAGTAGGGGTACAGCACGTCCACGACGAACCCGGTGGCGCTCGTGGTGCCCTCGATGTCGAGCACCACGGCGTCCACGGCCTGCGAGCCCAACCGGGGATCCCGCACGGTCACGCCGCGGCCCTGTCGGCCTCGTAGCCGGCCGCGATCGTGTCGTAGTCCGGGAAGCGGCCGGCGATGGTGGAACCGGTGAAGTTGCCGATCCAGCCGTCCTCCTCGTGGAAGAAGCGGATCGCGGTGAAGGGCGGCTTCGTGCCCATGTCGAACCAGTGCGTCGTGCCGCGCGGCACGCCCAGCAGGTCGCCCTTCTCGCAGAGGACGGCGTGCACCTCACCGTTCACATGGAGGTAGAAGATGCCGGAACCGGAGACGAAGAAGCGCACCTCGTCATCGTCGTCGTGCGTGTGCTCCTGGAGGAACT
Organism: Streptomyces sp. V4I8; assembly: GCF_041261225.1. Classification (GTDB taxonomy): domain Bacteria; phylum Actinomycetota; class Actinomycetes; order Streptomycetales; family Streptomycetaceae; genus Streptomyces. Next base: position 2,309,209 of record NZ_JBGCCN010000001.1, on the reverse strand, counting down.
TCTCGCGCGCCGCCTTCGCCTTCGCCGGGAACTCCGGGTCGTCGCTGGGGTGCAGGCCCAGGACGTCGACGGTGGTGAAGCCCTCCTCGGCGTTGAGCCGGTCGATCTCCGGGCCGTACGCCGCGAACACGGTGTCGCTGTCCGCGTCGAACGGGACGTCCTCGCGGACCGGCCACTGCTCGTAGCGCACGCCCAGCGGCTTGAGGGCCTCGGCGATCTCGGCGGGGTCCGAGGTGCGGCGGATCAGGGTCTGCGGTCCGGACTCGGGCCAGGTCGTCAGCAGGGTCATGGGGGCAACTCCTGGAGCTGGAAGGGGGTCTGGAACGTGGGTCCGGGTACCGAGACAAGCACCCGGCAGGGGAGGGGGGAAGGGCGCAGTGGCGGAAGGCTGATCGGGCGTAGGTCAGCCGCGACACCGCGCGCCGGGACAGCAGAGCATGCGGGGCATGCGCATCGCTGTCGCGCGGGGTGTCGTCATCAGGGCCTCACTGTGCCGGTTCGGGGTGCCGGTCCGGTGATCGTAACTCCGTCCGGGCTCGGTCGAGGTGTCGACAGGGTGTGACCTAGTCGTTGTCTCACGTGGTGAGAAACCGCTTGCTCCGCTTTGACGAGTGGCCGAAAACGTTCCCATGATCTCCGTATGAAGACGCTGCTGCTCGTGCGGCGGCTGTACGTGGACTTGCTCCGGTCGACCACAGCCAGCTGTCGCTGACCTCAACCGGAGCTCCCCCGCGCACTCGCGGGTCGCCCTCGGCCGCGCACCGGCCGTCCGCACATCGGTGTCCCCAGCTCCGGGTCCAGCAACTCCCCACCCTCTCCCCATACCTGGAGCCCCGCCATGTCCCGTGTCCGCCTGCCCCTTGCCGCGCTCTCCCTCGCCTCCGTCTCCGCCCTGCTCCTCGCCGGCTGCTCGCAGTCCACGGACGCGTCCAAGAGCTCCGGCAACACCGCCGCCTCGGCCGCGGCCGCCACCGGCGCCAAGCCCGCCCCCTTCAGCAAGGGCCCCGTCAAGGTGGCCCTGGTCCGGCAGAGCGGCGCCGGCGACTACTTCGAGCAGTGGGGCAACGGCGCCAAGGCGCAGGCCAAGGCCCTCGGTATCGACCTCACCGTGTACGACGCCCAGGCCGACAACGCCAAGCAGGCCACCGACCTGTCCTCGGCCATCAACTCCGGCGCGCAGGCCATCATCGTCGACCACGGATTTCCGGCCACCATCCAGCCGGAGATCGACAAGGCCGTGAAGAAGGGCGTCAAGGTCGTCGTCTACGACGTCGAGACCGCCACCAAGGGCGTCGTCAGCACCAGGCAGAACGACGCGAGCATGGCCCAGGCGGTCCTCGACGTGATGGCGAAGGAAGTCGGCAAGGGCGCCAAGGTCGGCTACGTCAACGTGGCCGGATACGCCGCCCTCGACAAGCGGAACACGGTCTGGGCGAAGGAGGTCGCCGCGCAGGGCTGGAAGCAGCAGTTCAAGGTCGGCAAGGTGACCGACTCCACGGCCACGGACAATGTGCCCCTCGTCTCCGCCGCCCTCACCCAGCACTCCGACGTCACCGGCGTCTTCGCCCCGTACGACGAGCTCGCCAAGGGCACCGTCCTCGCCGTCCAGAACAAGAAGCTCCAGGACAAGGTGAAGGTCTTCGGCGCGGACGTCTCCAACGCCGACATCCAGAACATGACCGCCGACGGCAGCCCCTGGGTCGCCACGGCGGGCACCGACCCCTCCGCCGTCGGCGCCGCGGTCGTCCGTACGACCGCCCTTGAGCTGGCCGGTCAGCTGAACAGGACCTCGGTGGAGTTCCCGGCCGTCGCCATCACCCAGGACTTCCTGCGCGAGAAGAAGATCGAGAACATGGACCAGCTGCGGGAGGCGCTGCCCGCCCTGAACCTGTCGCAGGTGTCGACCGCCGACTGGATCTCGAATGTCGCCCACTGACCCGGGCCGCACGGAGACCGCTGTCAGCCTGACCGACGTCAGCATGGCGTTCGGCGGCAAGACGGTGCTCGCCTCCGTCACCCTCGACATCGCCCCGGGCAGCGTGGTCGCGCTGCTCGGCGCGAACGGCGCCGGAAAGTCCACGCTCATCAAGATCCTGTCCGGCGTGCACAGGGATCACGGGGGAGAGGTACGGGTCGGAGGGGAACCGGCCGCTCTGCAATCCCCGCTGGCCGCCCGCCAGTTGGGCATCCAGACGGTCCACCAGCGCATCGGCGAGGGCATCGTGCCGGGCCTCTCCGTCGCGGAGAACCTGGTCTCCGAGGAGCTGGCGCAGGCGCGCGGCAACCCGTTCCTGAACGGCGGCCGACTGCTGGCCCGCGCCCGCGAGATCCAGGCGGGCCTGGGCCTGGACTGGAGCGACTCGGTGCTCCGCCGGGACGTCACCGAACTCGGCCTCTCCGACCGCCAGTTGCTGATCCTCGCCCGCGCCCTCGCCACCCGCCCGCGCCTGCTCATCCTCGACGAACCGACCTCGGCCCTGTCCGCAGCCGAGGCCGAACGCCTCTTCACGCTCGTCGAGAAGATGCGCGACGACGGCATCGCGGTCCTCTACGTGTCCCACCGCCTCGGCGAGATCGACGCCCTCGCCGACCGCCTGGTCGTCCTGCGGGACGGCCGTCTCACCGAGGACCAGGCCAAGCCCTTCGACTGGGACGCGGCGCTGCGCGCGATGCTGGCCCAGGCACAGGAGGCGACTTCCGCGCGGCCCGTGCGCGAGGGCACTGGCGGCGACGTGGTCCTCTCACTGCGAGGCGTACGGCTCTTCGAGGGCCGCGAGCCTCTCGAGCTGGACCTGCGCGCGGGCGAAGTCACCGGTGTCGTAGGCCTGTTGGGCGCCGGCAAGACCGAGCTGGCCCGCGGCCTGTTCGGCGCCGAGCCCTTCGCGACCGGTTCCGCCGAACTGGACGGCAAGCCGTACGCGCCGAAGAGGCCCTCCGACGCGATCCGCGTAGGCGTCCACCTGGTCCCCGAGGACCGGCACGCCGACGCGCTCGTCCCCGGCTGGTCGCTGGCCCAGAACATCTCGCTGCCGTTCCTGAAGTCGCTGTCCCGGACGGGGCTGATGAACACGGCCAAGGAGGACGCCCTCGGCCGCGACACCATCGAGTCCCTCGGCGTCGTCGCCCGCGACGAACACAGCACCGTGGAGGAGCTGTCCGGCGGCAACCAGCAGAAGGTCGTCGTGGGCCGCTGGCTCGCCCGCACCCCACGCGTCCTCATCCTGGACGAGCCGTTCCGAGGCGTGGACATCGGTGCCCGCCGGGACATCGGCCGCCGCGCCAGGGCCCTCGCCGCCGAGGGCGCCGCCGTGCTCGTCCTGTCCGCCGACGTCGACGAGATCCTCGAGATCGCCGACCGGGTCGTCGTACTCGCCGCCGGAGAGATCCACCTCGACGCGTACGGCGAGGACGCGGAACGCGACCGCGTCATCCAGACCATCTCGGCGTCCGTGTGACCCCGGCTCCCTGAGGAACTACGCCATGACCACCACCCAGAGCACGGAAGTCCCCACGAAGGCGGCGATCCCGCCCGCGACCTCCACCGCCGTACGCGTCCAGAACGCCGTCATCAAGTACGGCTTCATCTTCGTCACGGTCGCGCTGTTCCTGTACTTCGCGCTGAGCGAGGGCTCCTTCCGGGAGTCGGCGACTCTTCTCGACACGTTGCGATATGTCTCCGTGGCCGCGATCCTCGGCCTCGGCGTCACCCTCACCATGGCCGTCGGCGGAATGGACATGTCCGTCGGCGCGGTCGCCGGCCTCGGCGTCTCGGTCGCCGCCCAGACGATGGTCGTCCACAACCAGATCGGCACCATCGCCATCATCGCGGTCCTCGCGGCAGGCGCCCTCGCGGGCCTCCTCAACGCGCTCCTGATCGTCGTACTGAAGATCCCGGACATGCTCGCCACCCTCGGCACCATGTTCGTGATCCAGGGCAGCAAGCTCATCCTGGTCGACGGCCAGTCCATCACCCCCGGCATGACGATGGACGACGGCTCGACCGCGCCCGGCAGGTTCACCGCGGGCTTCCTGAAGATCGACCGCGGGACGGTCCTCGGCATCCCCATCTCCGTGCTGATCTTCGGCGGCCTGACCATCGCCGCCTGGGTCTTCCTCGCCCGCACCCGCTGGGGCCGCGTCCTGTACGCCATCGGCGCCAACCCCGAGGCCTCCCGCCTGGCCGGCATCCGCGTCGGCGCGTACCGGGCCCTCGCCTACGTCCTGTCCGGCGTCCTCGCCTCGATCGGCGGCCTCATCCTGGCCTCCCGCATCGGCCAGGGCGACGTCTCGGCGGGCACCTCGCAGCTGCTGGAGGCGGTCGCGGTGGCCCTCGTCGGCACCTCCGTCCTGGGCCGTGGCCGCCCCAACGTCTGGGGCACGGCCCTCGGCGCCGTCCTCATCGGCATCATCACCACCGGTCTGACCATCAAGGGCCTGCCGTACTACACCCAGGACGTCGTCGAGGGCGCGGTCCTCATCCTCGCCCTGGTCTTCAGCTTCACCCTGTCCAAGCGCCGTACCGCATAAGGAAGTTCGAGGAGTTCGTACGATGGGCTACCGCATCCTGGAGACCGACGACATCCCCGGCTACCTGCGCGAGCGCGGCCACTGGGACGACAGGGCCGACATCCGTGTGCGCGAGGTGTCGGACGGCAACATGAACCGCGTGTTCCTCGCCTCCTCCGCCGACGGCACCCGCAGCCTCGCCGTCAAGCAGGCCCTGCCCTGGGTCCGGGTCGCGGGCCCCTCCTGGCCTATGAGCCCCGAGCGCGCCGACGCCGAGGCCCGCGCCTACGCCCAGGTGGCGAAGGTCGCCCCCGACAAGATCCCGGCGATCCACGGCTACGACCCCGAGAACCACGCCCTCGTCATGGAGGACATGTCGGACCTGGAGGTCCTGCGTACCCGCCTGAACGACGGCGCGCCGTACGGCCCGCACACCTCGGCGCGCATCGGTGAGTTCGTCGCCCAGTTCTCCTTCGCGACCAGCGACTTCGGCATGGATTCGGCCGACCGCAAGGCGCTCATCGCGGCCTCGGTCAGCCCCGAGCTCTGCAAGATCACCGAGGACGTGGTCCTCTCCGAGCCGTACATCGAGCACGAACACAACCACTGGCACCCGCAGCTGGACGACCTGGCGGCCGAGTTCCGCGCCGACGCCCGGCTCCGCACCGAGGTCGCCGACCTCCGCCACACCTTCATGACCGGCGCCCAGGCCCTCCTCCACGGTGACCTGCACACCGGCAGCATCATGGTCGGCGAGCGCTCCGGTTCCCCGGTGGTCCGGGTCTTCGACCCCGAGTTCTCTTTCGTCGGCCCGATCGGCTACGACCTCGGCCTGTACTGGGCCAACGTGGTGGTCTCGGAGGAGCGGGCGCGTGCCCTCGGTACCCTGTCCGACCACGCGGATCAACTCCGCCTGTCCTGGGAGGCGTTCGAAACGGAGTTCCGCCGCCTGTGGCCGACCCGCGTCGACACGTTCTTCGACGACGCCTACCTGGACCGCTTCCTGCGCCGGGTATGGACGGAGTCCCTCGGCTACGCCGGCACGGAGATCATCCGCAGGATCATCGGCTTCGCCCATCTGACGGACCTCACGACTCTGCCCGACCCGGTCCCGGCATCCCGCAGGGCGCTGCTGACGGGCCGGGACCTGATAGTCCGTCGCGCCGAGTTGAACGCCCCGAACGATGTAAGGGCGGTAGTGCAACCCACCTAGGGGCGCGGGGCTGTACCAATGTGCGGCTCCGCCGCGTGGGCGCGACCAGCCCCCCCACACACACCCGCAGACGAAAACAAAAGCACTGGCACGCGAAAGGGGCGGCTCCGTCGGCGTGGAGCCGCCCCTTCCGGTCGTGGCCGGCCCCGGTGCGGAAGAAACGGGGCCGCCCTCGTGCGGTCCGGCCTGGTCAGGGGAGTGGCCGAACCCGGCGCCCAGGGAGGCTCATCCGGCGAAACCTCCCCTGGCGCCCGCGAGGCTCACTTCTTGTCGAGCAGGTCCTGGACCTTGGCGCGGACGTCGTCCGTGGCCAGACCCCGGATCGTCAGCGTCGTCCGGCGGCGCAGCACGTCGTCCTGCGTCTCGGCCCACTCGTTGTCCCGGGCGTAGACGACCTGGGCCCAGATCTCCGGAGCGTCCGGGTGGACGCGCTCGCCCAGCTCCGGGTTCTCGTTCGCGATGCGGGCGATGTCGAAGGCCAGCGAACCGTAGTGCGTGGCCAGGTGCTTGGCGGTGTCGGCCGCCATGCGCGGGCCGGGCGCCGGGCGGTCGGTCAGCAGCCGGTGGGCGACCGCGCGCGGGTTGGCGATGCCGGGCAGCGGCAGCTTCTTTGGCAGCGAGGCGATCGGCTCGAAGTCGTCGCCCAGCGGGTGGCCCGGCAGCGCCTCCAGCTTCTTCATGATCGTGCGGCCGATGTGCCGGAAGGTCGTCCACTTGCCGCCCGCGACGGACAGCATGCCGCCCTTGCCCTCGGTCACGACCGTCTCGCGCTTGGCCTTCGCGGTGTCACCGGGGCCGCCCGGCAGCACGCGCAGACCCGCGAAGGAGTACGTGATGAGGTCACGGTCGAGCTGCTGGTCGCGGATCGAGAACGCGGCCTCGTCGAGTATCTGGGCCGTGTCCTTCTCGGTGACCGCGACGTCCGCCGGGTCGCCCTCGAACTCCTCGTCCGTGGTGCCCAGGAGCAGCATGTCCTCCCAGGGCAGGGCGAACGTGATCCGGTACTTGTCGATCGGGGTCGCGAGCGCCGCCTTCCACGGCGACGTCCGCTTCAGGACCAGATGCGCGCCCTTCGACAGACGGATCGACGGCGCGGCATTCGGGTCCTCCATCTTGCGCAGGTGGTCCACCCACGGGCCGGTCGCGTTCAGCACGAGCCGGGCGTTCACCCCGAACTCGTCACCGGACACGCGGTCCCTCAGGTCCGCCCCGGTCACCCGGCCCTTGGTGAAGCGCAGGCCGGTGACCTCGGCGTGGTTGAGCACGACCGCGCCCGCCTCGACGGCCCCGCGGACCGTCATCAGCGCCATGCGCGCGTCGTTCATCTGGTCGTCGCCGTACACGGCCACGGCCTTGAGGTTCTCGGTGCGCAGCTCGGGCACGTCCTGCGCCGCCTTGGCGGGGGACAGGAGGTGACCGACGCCGTCACCGAACGCGGAGAGCGCGGAGTAGGCGAAGACGCCCGCCCCGAGCTTCGCGGCGCCGTGCGGCCCGCCCTTGTACACGGGGAGGTAGAACGTGAGCGGGTTCGCCAGGTGAGGGGCCACCTGACGGGAGACCGCACGGCGCTCGAAGTGGTTCTCCGCCACCAGCTTCACCGCGCCGGTCTGCAGGTAGCGCAGACCGCCGTGGAGCAGCTTGGAGGAGGCGGACGAGGTGGCGCCGGCGAAGTCACCGGCGTCGACCAGAGCCACCCGCAGGCCGGACTGCGCGGCGTGCCAGGCGGTGGAGATGCCCAGGATGCCGCCGCCGATCACGAGAAGGTCGTACGACGCCTTGGCGAGCTGCTCCCGGGTCTCGGCGCGGCTCGGGTTCGAGCCGGACGCCGGGCGCGTCCCGAGGGCAGGCACGGACTGCAGGGTGGTCTGACTGGTCATTTCGGGTTCTTACTCCTCATCAGAGTTCGAGAGCTGGCGAGAGCTGCTCTCAGCTCTCGTCGTCCTCGATCCAGCCCATGGTCCGCTCGACGGCCTTGAGCCAGTTCTTGTACTCACGGTCGCGGGTCTCCGCGTCCATGTGGGGGGTCCACTCGGCGGCCCGGCGCCAGTTGGAGCGCAGTTCGTCGGTGCCGGACCAGAAGCCGACGGCGAGACCGGCGGCGTAGGCGGCGCCGAGGCAGGTGGTCTCGGCGACCATCGGGCGCACCACGGGTGCGTCCAGGACGTCCGAGAGGGTCTGCATCAGCAGGTTGTTGGAGGTCATGCCGCCGTCGACCTTCAGGGCCACCAGCTCGTCGCCGGAGTCCTTGACCATGGCGTCGGCGATCTCCCGCGTCTGCCAGGCGGTGGCCTCCAGGACGGCGCGCGCGAGGTGCGCCTTGGTGACGTACCGGGTCAGGCCGGCGATCACACCGCGGGCGTCGGAGCGCCAGTGCGGGGCGAACAGGCCGGAGAAGGCCGGTACGAAGTAGGCACCGCCGTTGTCCTCGACCGAGAGCGCGAGCGTCTCGATCTCGGCGGCGGTGGAGATCAGGCCCATCTGGTCGCGCATCCACTGCACCAGCGAGCCGGTGACGGCGATCGAGCCCTCCAGGGCGTACACCGTCGGCTGGTCGCCGATCTTGTAGCCGACCGTGGTGAGCAGGCCCGCGTACGAGTTGATGATCTTGTCACCGGTGTTCATCACCATGAAGGTGCCGGTGCCGTACGTCGACTTGACCTCGCCCTCGGAGAAACAGGTCTGGCCGAACAGGGCCGCCTGCTGGTCGCCGAGCGCCGAGGCGACCGGGATGCCGCCGAGCAGGTCGCCCAGCTTGCCGCCGGTGACCTCGCCATAGACCTCGGCGGAAGAGCGGATCTCCGGCAGGATCTGCAGCGGCACGCCGATCGACTCGGCGATCTTGTCGTCCCACTCCATGGTGTGCAGGTTCATCAGCATGGTGCGGGAGGCGTTGGTGACGTCGGTGACGTGCTTGCCGCCGTTGGCACCACCGGTCAGGTTCCAGATGACCCAGGTGTCCATGGTGCCGAAGAGGATGTCGCCGGCCTCGGCGCGCTCCTTGAGGCCCTCGACGTTGTCCAGCAGCCAGCGGGCCTTGGGACCGGCGAAGTAGGAGGCGAGGGGAAGGCCGGTCTCACGGCGGAAGCGGTCCTGGCCGACATTGCGGCCGAGCTCCTTGCAGAGCGCGTCGGTGCGGGTGTCCTGCCAGACGATGGCGTTGTGGACGGGCTCACCGGTGTTCTTGTCCCACAGCACGGTGGTCTCGCGCTGGTTGGTGATGCCGATGGCCTTGATGTCGTCGCGGGTGATGCCGGCCTTGGCGATCGCTCCGGCGACGACCTCCTGGACGTTGGTCCAGATCTCGGTCGCGTTGTGCTCGACCCAGCCCGGCTTCGGGAAGATCTGCTCGTGCTCCTTCTGGTCGACGGAGACGATACGGCCGTCGCGGTCGAAGACGATGCAGCGGGACGAGGTGGTGCCCTGGTCGATGGCGGCGATGAAGGGGCCGGCGGTGTGGGCGTCGGTCACTGTTAGCTCCTGGAAGTTCCGTGGTTATGGGGCTTTACGTACGGCGCGCGCTGAGAGTTTCGGTGCTTATCACCCGAACGGGTGAAGCTCGCTGCTCCTAGGCGAAAGCGACGTTGTAGATGCCTGCAGCGATGGCGCCGCCGATCAGCGGGCCGACCACCGGGATCCAGGCGTAGCCCCAGTCGGAACCGCCCTTGTTGGGCAGCGGCAGAAGGGCGTGGACGATACGCGGACCGAGGTCACGGGCCGGGTTGATCGCGTAACCGGTCGGGCCGCCGAGCGACAGACCGATGGAGACGACCACGAGCGCGGTGATCAGGGCGCCCAGGGTGCCGAGGCCGTTGCCGGCGTCGTTCAGGCCCTGCGTGAGGACGGCCAGGACCAGTACGACGGTGCCGATGATCTCCGTGGCGAGGTTCTGCACCGCGTTCCGGATCTCGGGACCGGTGGAGAAGATGCCCAGGACCGGGCCGGCGCCCTTCTCCTGGGCCTCGACGGCCTTGGTCGCCGTGGCCTGCGCACCCGGACCGCCGACGATCTCCTTGTCGGTGAGGTGGGCGTGGAACTGGCCGTAGTAGGCGACCCAGACCAGGGCCGCACCGATCATGGCGCCGAGCAGCTGTCCGGCGAAGTACGTCGGAACATTGCTCCACTCGCCGTCCTTGATCGCGAGTGCGACGGTCACGGCCGGGTTCAGATGGGCGCCGGACAGCGGCGCCGAGGTGTACACCGCCGTGAGTACTGCGAAGCCCCACCCGAAGGTGATGGCGAGCCAGCCGGCGTTGCGGGCCTTGGAGGCCTTCAGCGTGACGGCGGCGCAGACGCCCCCGCCGAGCAGGATGAGTATGGCGGTACCGATGGTCTCGCCGATGAAGATGTCGGAGCTGGACACCCGCGACTCCTTTGTCCTTCGTCCAGGGGAAGCCGAACCCCGGGTCCCTCCGGTGGTTCGCGTTGCCCTCGGGGGTGAGAGCGATGCCGGCCCTTGGCGTTGTCACACTCTAGCGCGTATTGCCGGTAAGTGTTCGACAATGCCGACCGATGGACGGGAGTCTTGCCCCGGCGTCGTACGTGCGTCAAGAGCTCTGTCGTTGAATGCGCGATCGTTGTCGATTGTGTTGGTTTATCGACATGCCGACATTTGGGTTGCGGCACAACGAATTCCGGGACGTCCTACGACGTCCCGGCAGCCACACTCGTCCCGTACAGGCGCTCAGAACCGCCCGGCGCCCAGGTCCCGCGACACCGCGCGGGCGCAGTCCCGCACCGCCGCGATCAGCTCGGGACGCAGCTCGCCGTCCCGGCACAGCCGTTCCACGGCGCCGGTGATACCGACCGCGCCGACCGGCATGCGACGCCGGTCGTGGATGGGGGCGGCCAGGGCGGCGACGCCCTCCCAGGTCTCCTCGACGTCCGCCGCGTAGCCACGCGCGCGTGTCATGTCGAGGATGTGCTCGAAGCCGTCCAGCTCGCACACGGTCCGGTCCGTGTAGGCCTTGCGGTCGGCCTCGATCACCTCGCTGTGCGCGACCGGGTCGTACGCCGACAGGACCTTGCCCAGGGCCGTGGAGTGCAGCGGCTGCATGGCGCCGATCTCCAGCACTTGCCTGCTGTCGTCCGGGCGGAAGACGTGGTGGACGATCAGCACCCCCTGCTGGTGCAGCACGCCCAGGTAGACGCTCTCCCCGCTGGAGCGGGCCAGGTCGTCCGTCCACACCAGCGCGCGTGCCCGCAGCTCGTGCACGTCCAGGTAGGTGGTGCCCAGGCGCAGCAGCTCGGCGCCCAGCTGGTAACGCCCCGAGGCGTCGTCCTGCTCGACGAAACCCTCCTGCTGGAGGGTGCGCAGAATCCCGTGGGCGGTGCCCTTGGCGAGGCCCAGTGACGAGGCGATGTCCGACAGGCCGAGGCGTCGCTCGCCGCCTGCGAGAAGCCGCAGCATCGCGGCCGCCCGTTCGAGCGACTGGATGTTCCGTGCCATCGCCGTACTGCCTCCGTCCCCTTCGACCGTCGACATCGCGACGTCGCTGCCGCCGTTCGGCAATGTCGAACACTACCGGTCGATGCCGACCTCCCGCTAATGGTCCGTCGCCATCCGGCCGCTTCTCTTGCGTCACACGTATCCGGTGAGCGCACTCACCGTCGCCCGCGTCCGCCCCGTGGACGGCCCGAACATTCCGTCGCGGTCCCGGCTACCCTGGCGGCGTGCGCCCGCTGTGGAAAGTCACACCGGGGTGCAAAGCCGACAGCCGTCGCATTCCAGGGAGCCCTTTCATGGCCTCGTTGCCACCGACCCCTTCCGCCGACAGCCGGACCCGTGTGTCCGCCCTCCGTGAGGCCCTCGCCACCCGTGTGGTGGTCGCCGACGGAGCGATGGGCACCATGTTGCAGGCCCAGGAGCCCACCCTCGAGGACTTCGAGAACCTCGAAGGCTGCAACGAGATCCTCAACCTCACCCGGCCCGACATCGTCCGCTCCGTCCACGAGGCCTACTTCGAGACGGGCGTGGACTGCGTCGAGACCAACACCTTCGGCGCCAACCACTCGGCCATGGCCGAGTACGACATCGCCGACCGCGTCCATGAGCTGTCCGAGGCGGGCGCCCGTATCGCCCGCGAGACCGCCGACGCGTTCGGCGCCCGCGACGGCCGCCAGCGGTGGGTGCTCGGATCGATCGGCCCCGGTACGAAGCTGCCGACCCTCGGCCACATCGGCTACGGCACACTGCGCGACGGCTTCCAGGCGAACGCCGAGGGCCTGCTCGCCGGCGGTGCGGACGCCCTGATCGTGGAGACCACACAGGACCTCCTGCAGACGAAGTCGTCGATCCTGGGCGCCCGGCGCGCCATGGAGGCGACCGGCACCGACGTCCCGCTGCTGGTCTCCATGGCCTTCGAGACGACCGGCACCATGCTGCTCGGTTCCGAGATCGGCGCCGCGCTGACCGCGCTGGAGCCCCTCGGCATCGACATGATCGGCCTGAACTGCTCGACCGGCCCCGCCGAGATGAGCGAGCACCTGCGCTACCTGGCCCGGCACTCCCGCACCCCCCTGCTGTGCATGCCCAACGCCGGCCTGCCGATCCTCACCAAGGACGGCGCCCACTTCCCGCTCGACCCCGAGGGCCTGGCCGACGCCCAGGAGACCTTCGTACGGGACTACGGGCTGAACCTCATCGGCGGCTGCTGCGGCACGACCCCCGAGCACCTCAGGCAGCTCGTGGAGCGGGTGCGGGAAGCCACGCCCGGCGAGCGCCGGCCGCAGCCGGAACCCGGCGCCGCCTCCCTCTACCAGACGGTCCCGTTCCGTCAGGACACCTCCTACCTGGCCATCGGCGAGCGCACCAACGCCAACGGCTCGAAGAAGTTCCGCGAGGCCATGCTGGCGGCCCGCTGGGACGACTGCGTCGAGATGGCCCGCGAGCAGATCCGCGAGGGCGCGCACATGCTCGACCTGTGCGTGGACTACGTCGGCCGCGACGGCGTCGCCGACATGGAGGAACTGGCCGGCCGCTTCGCCACCGCCTCGACCCTGCCGATCGTGCTGGACTCCACCGAGGTGCCCGTCATCCAGGCCGGTCTGGAGAAGCTCGGCGGGCGCGCGGTCATCAACTCCGTCAACTACGAGGACGGCGACGGCCCCGAGTCCCGCTTCGCGAAGGTCACCCAGCTCGCCCGCGAGCACGGCGCCGCGCTGATCGCGCTGACCATCGACGAGGAGGGCCAGGCCCGCACCCCGGAGAAGAAGGTCGAGATCGCCGAGCGGCTGATCGACGACCTGACCGGCAACTGGGGCATCCTCGAGTCGGACATCCTCATCGACACCCTGACCTTCACCATCTGCACCGGTCAGGAAGAGTCCCGCAAGGACGGCATCGCCACCATCGAGGCGATCCGCGAACTCAAGCGACGCCACCCGGACGTCCAGACCACCCTGGGCCTGTCCAACATCTCCTTCGGCCTCAACCCGGCCGCCCGCATCCTGCTCAACTCCGTCTTCCTCGACGAGTGCGTCAAGGCGGGCCTGGACTCGGCCATCGTCCACGCCTCGAAGATCCTGCCGATCGCCCGCTTCAGCGAGGAAGAGGTACAGACGGCCCTCGACCTCATCCACGACCGGCGCGCCGAGGGCTACGACCCCCTCCAGAAGCTCATGCAGCTCTTCGAGGGCGCCACCACCAAGTCCCTCAAGGCGGGCCGGGCAGAGGAACTGGCCGCCCTCCCGCTGGAGGAGCGCCTCAAGCGCCGCATCATCGACGGCGAGAAGAACGGCCTGGAAGCCGACCTCGACGACGCCCTCCAGACCCGCGCCGCCCTCGACATCGTCAACGAGACCCTCCTGGACGGCATGAAGGTCGTCGGCGAGCTGTTCGGCTCCGGCCAGATGCAGCTGCCGTTCGTGCTCCAGTCGGCCGAGGTCATGAAGACCGCCGTCGCCCACCTCGAACCGTACATGGAGAAGTCCGACGCCGACGGCAAGGGCACCATCGTGCTGGCCACCGTGCGCGGCGACGTCCACGACATCGGCAAGAACCTCGTCGACATCATCCTGTCCAACAACGGCTACAACGTGGTCAACCTGGGCATCAAGCAGCCCGTCTCCGCCATCCTGGAAGCCGCCGAGGAGCACCGCGCCGACGTCATCGGCATGTCCGGCCTGCTGGTCAAGTCCACGGTGATCATGAAGGAGAACCTGGAGGAGCTCAACCAGCGTGGCCTGGCGGCGGACTACCCGGTCATCCTCGGCGGCGCCGCCCTCACGCGCGCGTACGTCGAGCAGGACCTGCACGAGATCTACGAGGGCGAAGTCCGCTACGCCCGGGACGCGTTCGAGGGCCTGCGCCTGATGGACGCCCTCATCGGCGTCAAGCGGGGCGTGCCCGGCGCGAAGCTGCCCGACCTCAAGCAGCGCCGGGTCAGGACCGCGGCCACCGCGGCCGTACTCGACGAGCGTCCGGAAGAAGGCCACGTCCGTTCCGACGTCGCCACCGACAACCCGCTCCCCGAGCCGCCGTTCTGGGGCACCCGCGTCATCAAGGGCATCCAGCTCAAGGAATACGCGTCCTGGCTCGACGAGGGCGCCCTCTTCAAGGGCCAGTGGGGCCTGAAGGAGACCCGCACCGGCGGCGGACCGTCGTACGAGGAACTCGTCGAGACCGAGGGCCGCCCGCGGCTGCGCGGACTGCTCGACCGGCTCCAGACGGAGAACCTCCTCGAAGCGGCCGTGGTCTACGGCTACTTCCCGTGCGTCTCCAAGGACGACGACCTGATCCTTCTCGACGAGCACGGCAACGAACGCACCCGCTTCACCTTCCCGCGCCAGCGCCGCGGCCGCCGCCTGTGCCTCGCGGACTTCTTCCGCCCGCAGGAGTCGGGCGAGACGGACGTCGTGGGCCTCCAGGTGGTCACCGTGGGCTCGCGGATCGGCGAGGAGACCGCGCGGATGTTCGAGGCGAACGCCTACCGCGACTACCTGGAACTGCACGGCCTGTCCGTCCAGCTGGCCGAGGCGCTCGCCGAGTACTGGCACGCGCGCGTGCGTTCCGAGCTGGGCTTCGCCGGTGAGGACCCGGCCGACATCGAGGACATGTTCGCGCTGAAGTACCGGGGCGCCCGCTTCTCCCTCGGCTACGGCGCCTGCCCCAACCTGGAGGACCGGTCCAAGATCGCCGACCTGCTCCAGCCGGAGCGCATCGGCGTCCACCTGTCCGAGGAGTTCCAGCTGCACCCCGAGCAGTCCACGGACGCCATCGTCATCCACCACCCGGAGGCGAAGTACTTCAACGCACGATGAGGCGATCCCCGGCGTCCGATCGGTGTGCCCCGAGGCACAGCGGTTAAATCAGGCGCTTCGCCGCCGCACGCCGTACACTGGACGGTCCACCGCAGGCCGGTTCCCTTCATGGGAGCCGGCCTGATCGCCCCTCAAGGAGGTGCGCCAGGATGACCAGCACGGTCCCCGCGCCAGTAACCCGTACGGCCGACGGTTCGGCACTGCAGGCCGTACTCCTCGACATGGACGGAACCCTGGTGGACACCGAGGGCTTCTGGTGGGACGTCGAGGTCGAGATCTTCGCCGGCCTCGGCCACACCCTCGACGACACCTGGCGCCATGTCGTGGTCGGCGGCCCGATGACCCGCAGCGCGGGCTTCCTGATCGAGGCCACCGGCGCCGACATCACCCTCGCCGAGCTCACGGTGCTGCTCAACCAGGGCTTCGAGGACCGTATCGACCGCGCCCTGCCGCTGATGCCGGGCGCGGCCCGGCTGCTGGCCGAGCTGGCCGAGTACGAGATTCCCACGGCGCTGGTATCCGCCTCGCACCGGCGCATCATCGACCGGGTGCTCACCTCGCTCGGCCCGCAGTACTTCGCGCTCACCGTCGCCGGGGACGAGGTGGCGCGCACCAAGCCGCACCCCGACCCCTACCTGTTCGCCGCGGCCGGACTCGGCGCCGACCCCGCCCGATGCGCCGTCGTCGAGGACACGGCGACCGGCGTCGCCGCAGCCGAGGCCGCGGGCTGCCATGTGGTGGCCGTGCCGTCGGTGGCACCGATCACCCCGGCCGCCCGGCGTACCGTGGTGACCTCGCTGGAAGAGGTCGATCTGGCATTTCTGCGGGGGCTGATGGTGGCCTGACGGCGGAATTAGGCCCGGCGTTCACCCAGCGTGCAACCCTGATAGGCCGGGGAATTCCGTAAAGGAATTCGAATGTCGCGCGGTGGCTGAATTCCGGTGCACACCAAGACCGTTCAGTTTGTGACGTTCACCACTCCCTGGAGGGTCGACAGGTGCTCTGCCGTGTGCAGCCGACCCTTCAACGAGGCCTTCAGGCGTACCCTTGTGTCCCGATTCATTGATCGGTGCACGAATCCTTCCGGCATCAGGTTTCCGGTGCGTCCACACCCGGTTTCACAGCGTGATGGGTTCTCAACTCCGGTGGCGGCGAACCCTCCTGCGGGCGCGGACTAACCTCGACGCGAGAACATCGCCCTTACCCCCGTGATCCGCCGCAACACCCCTGCATGCCGGGTACACGGAGTCGACAGCTGGAGAACCCCGAGCATGAACCGCAAGACTTTGGTGCTGTCGGCCGTCATCGGCCTGCTCGCGCCGGTTCTCGCCGCCTGCGGCGGAACCGACAGCGGTAGCGACGGCGGCGACGCGATCGTCGTCGGCACCACGGACGCGTTCACTGCCTCGAAGGACGCTCCCGCACCCCTCGACCCGGCCTACGCCTACGACGTCGGCACCTGGAACATCCTGCGCCAGACCGTGCAGACCCTGATGGTCCAGCCGCGCGGCGAGGGCGACCCGGTGCCCGAGGCCGCCCAGAGCTGCGGCTTCACCGACAGCGGCAACGAGCGCTACGCCTGCACCCTGCGCAAGGACCTCAAGTTCGCGAACGGCGCCCCCGTCACCGCGGCCGACGTCAAGTACTCCATCGACCGCGCCCGCGCCCTCAAGGCCGACAGCGGCGTCTTCGCGCTGCTGTCCACCATCGACACCGTCGAGACCCAGGGCGACCGCGAGGTCATCTTCCACCTCAAGACCGCCGACGCCACCTTCCCGTTCAAGCTGTCCACCCCGGTCGCCGGCATCGTCGACCCGGACATCTACGCCAAGGACAAGCTGCGCGACGGCTTCGAGGTCGACGGCTCCGGCCCGTACACCCTCCAGGCCGAGGTCAAGAACGACAAGCTGGTCTCCGCCGTGTTCACCAAGAACCCCGACTACAAGGGGAGCCTGACGGTGAACAACGACAAGGTCGAACTGCGCAACTTCGCGGACGCCGACGAAATGGGCACCGCCCTCACCAAGGGCGACATCGACCTGATGACCCGCACCATGTCGCCCGAGCAGATCCAGAAGCTGTCGGCCGACTCCGACGACACCCTCGACCTCGTCGAGATGTCCGGCCTGGAAATCCGCTACCTCGCCTTCAACACCAACGACCCGAGCGTCCGGACCAAGGCCGTCCGCCAGGCGATGGCACAGCTCATCAACCGCGGCGAACTCGTCTCCAAGGTCTATGGCTCCCAGGCCGAACCGCTGTACTCGCTGGTCCCCGCCAGCGTCACGGGCCACTCCAACGCCTTCTTCAACAAGTACGGCGACCCGAGCGCCGCCAAGGCCAAGTCGCTGTTGGAGAAGGCCGGCATCACCACCCCGGTGAAGCTGACGCTGCACTACACCACCGACCACTACGGCTCGGCCACCAAGAAGGAGTTCGAGCTGCTGCAGAAGCAGCTCAACGACAGCGGCCTGTTCGACGTCGACATCGAGGGCGCCCCCTGGGCGACGTTCCGCCCCGCCGAGCAGAAGGGCGAGTACGAGGTCTACGGCATGGGCTGGTTCCCCGACTTCCCCGACGCCGACAACTTCCTCGCGCCCTTCCTCGACAAGGACAACTTCCTCGGCTCGCCCTACGCCAACAGCGCGATCCGCAACCACCTCATCCCGGAGTCCCGCCGCGTGGCCGACCGGCTCTCGGCGTCCGGCAGCCTGACGGACATCCAGGACATCGTCGCCAACGACGTCCCGGTGATCCCGCTGTGGCAGGGCAAGCAGTACGTCGCCGCCGGCGACGACGTCACGGGTACGGCCTATGTGCTCAACTCCTCCTCGACCCTTCAGCTGTGGGAGCTCGGCCGTGGCGTGAGCGGCTGACGTCTTCCCGCACCCGGCGCCCACGACCAGGACGCCGGGTCCGGCCCGGGACCCAGGACGAGGCCCGGGTTCCACACAACCGACGACAAGGCACTCGTACGTGAACATGCGCAACCAGTGGCCGGTCCTGCCCGTCATGGCAGGGCTGGCCTCCGGCCTGCTGACCGGCTGCGGAACGGAGACGGGCGATTCCGGGGGGACCGGCAGCTCGGTGGTCATGGGGATGTCCGACGACGTCCTGGCCACCGACCCCGCCTCCGGCTACGACCCCGGCTCCTGGCTGTTGTTCAACAACGTCTTCCAGTCCCTGCTCAGCTTCCCCAAGGGCGCCACCGAACCGCAGCCCGAAGCCGCCGAGCAGTGCACCTTCTCCGACACGGAAGCCAAGGTCTACAAGTGCACGCTCAGAGACGGCCTCACCTTCAGCAACGGTGACGAACTCACCTCCGAGGACGTCAAGTTCTCCTTCGACCGCATGCTGAAGATCAACGACCCCGACGGCCCCGCCGTCATGTTCCCCACCCTCGACAAGGTGCAGACCCCGGACGAGAAGACGGTCGTCTTCCGGCTCAACACCCCGGACGCCACCTTCCCGAGCAAGATAGCCTCCGGTGCCGGCTCCATCGTCGACCAGGAGCAGTACGACGCGAACGGCCTGCGCAAGGACAAGGCAGCGGTCGGCTCGGGCCCGTACCAGCTCGACTCGTTCGACGACGACGAGGCCGTCTTCTCCGTCAACGAGAACTACAAGGGCACCGCGGAGGCACAGAACTCCGGCGTGACCCTGAAGTTCTTCCACGGCGACCAGGACGCCCTGAAGAAGGCCTTGGGCGAAGGCGAGGTCGACATCGCCTACCGAGGCCTCACCGCGGGCGACATCGCCGACATCGAGAAGACCGGCGCCGACTCCGGCGTCGAGCTCGTCGAGGGCAGCAGCGCCGAAGTCCAGCACCTGGTCTTCAACATGGACGACCCGGTCGCCGGAAAGCTCGGCGTCCGCAAGGCCATCGCCTACCTCATCGACCGCGACGCCCTCATCAAGGACGTCTACCAGGGCACCGCCAGCCCGCTGTACTCGATCATCCCGGCCGGTATCGGCGGCCACAACACCGCCTTCTTCGACACCTACGGCGCCCGCCCCTCCAAGGCCAAGGCCGCCGCCGCGCTGCAGGACGACGGCATCACCGGCAAGGTCAAGCTGACCCTCTGGTCCACCCCGTCGCGCTATGGCCCGGCCACCGACCAGGAGCTGAAGGCGATCGCCCAGCAGCTCAACGACAGCGGCCTGTTCGACGCCGATGTGCAGTCCGTCGCGTTCGACCAGTACGAGAAGGACATCGCCGACGGCAAGTACGGCGTGTACGTGAAGGGCTGGATCCCGGACTACCCGGACGCCGACAACTTCACCGCCCCCTTCTTCGGCAAGGGCAACGTGCTGGGCAACAACTACAGCAACAACGCGATCACCGGCTCGCTCATCCCGCGTACCGCCTCCGAGAGCGACCGCTCCGCGACGGACGACGAATTCAGCCGGCTCCAGGACATCGTGGCCAGGGAACTCCCCGTCCTCCCGGTCTGGCAGGCCAAGCAGTACGCCGTCGTCCGCGACAACGTCTACGGCCTGGAGTACTGCCTCGACGCCTCCACCGTCTTCCGCTTCTGGGAGCTGAGCAAGGGCTGAGTAAGAGCTGAGCAAGGGCTGATGGACGGCCACAGCTGACGGCCGGCCGCACCCGTCGCACGTACGCAGAGGGCGCCCCTTCCAGGAAGGGGCGCCCTCTGCGCCGTAACGCGGGCTCTCGCTGCCGCGGGCCGGGCACCTACTGTGCGCCGGGGCGCACCAGCCCGCTCTCGTACGCGTACACCGCGGCCTGCACCCGGTCACGCAACCCCAGCTTGGTGAGCACATGGCCGACATGCGTCTTCACCGTGGTCTCGCTGACGAACAGATCCGCGGCGATCTCCGCGTTGGACAGGCCCCGCGCCACCAGCTTCAGCACCTCCACCTCGCGGTCGGTGAGCGTGTGCAGGGTGTCCGGAACCGGCTCGTCGCCCGACGGCAGATGCGTCGCGTACTTGTCGAGCAGGCGGCGCGTGATGCTCGGCGCGAGCATCGCCTCACCGCCGGCGACCACCCGGATCGCCTGCACCAGCTCATTGGCCGGGGCGTCCTTCAGCAGGAAGCCACTGGCGCCCGCCTTCAGCGCCTCCACCACATACTCGTCGAGATCGAAGGTGGTCAGCACCAGCACCTTCGCCGGACCGTCCCGCCCGGGCCCGGTGATCTGCCGGGTCGCCTCGACACCGTCCATCCGAGGCATGCGGATGTCCATCAGAACCACGTCGGGCTGCAGGGCCCGCACCTGGTCGAGAGCCTGGAGGCCGTCGCCGGCCTCGCCCACGACCGCGATGTCCTGCTCCGCTTCCAGAATCATCCGGAAGCCGGTACGCAGCAGCGGCTGGTCGTCGACCAGTAGGACGCGGATGGCCACGTAAGTCTCCTTCGCTAGTCCGGCCCCATTCTGCCCTGCGGGCCGGCACCGGACTCGCCCGCCCTGACCGGCAACGGATAGGGCGGGGGAGTGCCGCCGAATTCCGGGCAGTGGGCCTGGTGATCGCACCAGCCGCACAACTTCGTCGGCCGGGGCCGCCAGACACCCGTCTCCGTCGCCTCCCGGATCGCCTCCCACAGCGCCAGCAGCTTGCGCTCGACCCGCTCCAGATCGGCGAGCACGGGGTCGTACGTCAGCACGTCACCACTACCGAGATAGACGAGCTGCAGCCGACGCGGAATCACGTTCTTCAGCCGCCAGACGACGAGCGCGTAGAACTTCATCTGGAACAGCGCGCCCTCGGAGTACTCGGGCCGCGGTGCCTTGCCCGTCTTGTAGTCGACGATCCGCACCTCACCGGTGGGCGCCACGTCGACACGGTCGATGATGCCGCGCAACCGCAGCCCCGAATCCAGCTCCGCCTCCACGAACAACTCGCGCTCGGCCGGCTCCAGCCGGGTCGGATCCTCGAGCCCGAACCACCGCTCGACAAGCCGCTCCGCCTCACCCAGCCACGTCGCCAGCCGCTCGCCCTCGGGATCGTCCGCGAACAGCTCCACGACCTCCGGCCTGCTCTCCCGCAAGCGGTCCCACTGGCCGGGAATGAGCGACTTGGCGCGCGGAGCCGTCCGCTCGGCCGCCGGGGCGTCGAAGAGCCGCTCCAGCACCGCGTGCACCAGCGTGCCCTTCGTCGCCGCCGCACTCGGCTTCTCCGGCAGCCGGTCGATCACCCGGAACCGGTAGAGCAGCGGACACTGCATGAAGTCGCTGGCACGCGAGGGAGACAGCGAGGCCGGCGCTATGGCGGAGCGGACGACCATGCCGCCCGCCGTGGCCGCGCCCTCACCCGCCTCGACCACCGCCGCCGTACTGTCCGCTCCTGCTGGGTACTCGTCCGCCGCCGGCCCTGCCACCGGCGCGCCGTCACCGCCGCAGCCCGCCGCGGCACCCTCCGTGCTCGTCTCCATGCCCACAGACCTTACGGCCCGCCACTGACAGTGACCCAGTCGCGGCCGTTACGGCAGGGACAGCCGGGGAAACAGAGAGGGGTGCCGGGGCGGAACGCGCCGCGACGGCCGCATACCATCGACCCAGACCCATCCGCCCGGCAGGCGCGGAAGACGTTTCGAACGAGGGGACACCGTGGACGAGAGCGGCGGGAGCGGGCAGCCGCGGTCCGGCACCGACGAGTCGACCGAGCGCCGAGCAGACCGTAGGGCCCCGGCCACCGACCCCGCACGCCCCGACCCGGCCCCGACCGCCGAACAGGCCACGGACGCCGATGACGCGGCCACCAGCGGTGAGGCGGCCCAGCAGGCGCAAGACGCCACCGCCGACGACGCAGCGACCCGGCTCGGTCCCGCCGACGCCCCTCACACCCCCGCGGCCCACAACCCCACGGCACCGGTGTCGCCCTCCGAACCCGGGGCGGAGACGCCCCCCGCCCACGAGCCCGCGCACGCCCCCACCCAAGAGCCCGCGCACGCTCCCGACAGCGACCGGCGCCCCAGCCCGCAGTCCCCCACCACGCCGGATCAACAACCCACCGCGCCCTACCCCCACCACACCCCCGACACCCACGACCGCACCCTCGCCCACTCCGGCACCACGAAGGGCCAACCGCCCCCGCGCCCCAAGGAACCCCGCGGCGGGCTCCTCATGGGACGCCCCTTCGGCGTACCCGTGTACGTCGCCCCCAGCTGGTTCCTCGTCGCCGCCCTCATCACCTGGGTGTTCGGCGGACAGCTCGACCGCGTCCTGCCCGAGCTCGGCGCCGCCCGCTACCTCGTCTCGCTCTTCTTCGCCGTCGCCTTCTACGCCTCCGTCCTCGTCCACGAACTCGCCCACACCGTCGCCGCACTCCGCTTCAAGCTGCCCGTGCGCCGCATCCAGCTCCAGTTCTTCGGCGGGGTCTCCGAAATCGAGAAGGAAGCCGAGACACCCGGCCGCGAGTTCGTCCTCGCCTTCGTCGGACCCCTGCTCTCCCTCGTCCTCGCCGGCGTCTTCTACGCCGCCATGCAGCCCGTCGAACCCGGCACCGTCCCCGGCGTCCTCCTCGCCGGCCTGATGATCTCCAACCTCATCGTCGCCGCCTTCAACCTGCTCCCCGGCCTGCCCCTCGACGGCGGCCGCATGCTCCGCGCGATCGTCTGGAAGATCACCGGCAAGCCCATGACCGGCACCATCGCCGCAGCCTGGGTCGGCCGCGCCCTCGCCGTCTCCGTCCTCGTCGGACTCCCCTGGCTCACCCAGTCCGGCGCCCTCGGCTCCGACGCCGTCGACAACGTCGGCATGGACACCGTCATGGACGCCCTGCTCGCCGCCATCCTCGCCGCGATCATCTGGACCGGCGCAGGCAACAGCCTCCGCATGGCCCGCCTGCGCGAACACCTCCCCGAACTGCGCGCCCGCACCCTCACCCGCCGCGCCGTCCCCGTCGAGACCGACACCCCCCTCTCCGAAGCCCTGCGCCGCGCCAACGCCGCCGGCGCCCGCGCCCTCGTCGTCGTCGACGCCGACGGAAACCCCCTCTCCCTCGTCCGCGAAGCCGCCATCGTCGGCGTCCCCGAACACCGCCGCCCCTGGGTCGCCGTCAGCGGCCTCGCCCAGGACCTCACCGACGACATGCGCGTCTCCGCCGAACTCGCGGGAGAGGACCTCCTGGACGCCCTCCGAGCCGCCCCCGCGACCGAATACCTGGTCGTGGAGGAGACCGGCGAGATCTACGGCGTCCTGTCCGCCGCCGACGTGGAGCGCGCCTTCGTCAAGGCGATGGCAAGGCCCAACTGACACCCGCCCTCCTGAAGCGGAGCTCCCGCTTCCGCGTGGTCGGCGGCCCCCACAAACCCCGGTAGGCTGTTCACATGTCCGAACCGACCGGTGCCGCCCGCAGGCGCGGGCCCTTCAAGGTCGGGGACCAGGTTCAGCTGACCGACCCCAAGGGCCGCCACTACACGTTCACGCTCGAAGCCGGGAAGAACTTCCACACCCACAAGGGTTCCTTCCCGCACGACGAACTGATCGGCGCACCCGAGGGCAGCGTTGTCCGCACCACCGGGAACGTCGCCTACCTTGCGCTGCGCCCCCTGCTCCCCGACTACGTCCTGTCCATGCCCCGCGGCGCCGCCGTGGTCTACCCCAAGGACGCGGGGCAGATCCTCGCCTTCGCCGACATCTTCCCCGGCGCACGCGTCGTCGAGGCCGGCGTCGGCTCCGGCTCGCTCAGCAGCTTCCTGCTGCGCGCCATCGGCGACCAGGGCATGCTGCACAGCTACGAGCGCCGCGAGGACTTCGCCGAGATCGCCCAGCAGAACGTCGAGCGCTACTTCGGCGGTCCCCACCCCGCCTGGCAGCTCACCGTCGGCGACCTCCAGGACAACCTGTCCGACACCGACGTCGACCGCGTCATCCTCGACATGCTCGCCCCCTGGGAATGCCTGGAAGCCGTCTCCAAGGCCCTCGTCCCCGGCGGCATCCTCTGCTGCTACGTCGCCACCACCACCCAGCTCGCCCGGACCGTCGAGTCCATCCGCGAAATCGGCTGCTTCAACGAGCCGACCGCCTGGGAGACGATGATCCGCAACTGGCACATCGAAGGCCTGGCCGTCCGCCCCGACCACCGGATGATCGGCCACACCGGCTTCCTGCTCACCGCCCGCCGCCTCGCCGACGGAGTCGAACCCCCCATGCGCCGCCGCCGCCCCGCCAAGGGCGCCTACGGCGAAGACTACGAAGGCCCCAACGCCGACAGAGGCGCCGGCCGCTGAGCCGGCCCCGCACCACGATCAACGTACAAGCGCTGTGGTCGAGTTCCCGGAACAGCACCAGGAACTCGACCACAGCGCCTTTCTGTTGACGCGAGCAACAACCGACAACCCGCAAATCCGAACGTCGCACCACACCGCACGCCCCCTGCGCACCCCCAACCACCGGACACCCGCACCGGAACTCCACACCCCGCCGTTCCCCCGCACTGTGACGTGTGGCACCATGCTGGCCACCCCACCGGCACAGCCCTCACAGGAGACGCTCCTAGTGCAGCAATCCGCCGTCCCGGAACTGGCACACACCCACACCCGCCCCATCCACTGGCTCGCCACCGCCACAGCGGTCGCCGGCGTCGTAGCCCTCTCCTCGCTCCTGCAGCCCAACTCGGCGACAGCGGCCCAGACAGCAGGACCGGAGACGAAGCACGCCCCCGCGGCCCTCGCGCCCCCCGACCCCGCCGGCGTCGACTTCCCGCTCGAATGCGGCCCGGTGAAGGCGATCGTGGTCAAAAAGGCCACCGGCGACCTGGACGGCGACGCCAGCCCCGAAACCGTGGCCGTCGTGCACTGCGACGCCCCCATGGGCACCCCGCCCGACGGCATCTACATCCTCACCCACGGCACCGAGTCGGCCACGCCCCGCATCGTCGCGACCCTCGTCGACCCGAAAGACAGCACTACCGTCAGTGACATCACCGTCCGAGACGGAGCCGTCATCGCCGACCTGCTCAGCTACTCCACCGACGACGTACCCCGTTGCTGCCCCGACGTGAAGAACAGCGCGAAATGGCAGTGGAAGAACGACGCGTTCGTCCGCTCGACACCCGCCGGTGCGCACAGCGTCTGACCCACGCCACCAGCACGTGTGAGAAATCAGACAGTCGTAACACGCCGTACGCGAAAGGTCACTCGGCGTCCGGACCGTACACCTCGACCTTGTCCGAAACGCGACGCACATGGATGCAGTCGCCCGGACACTCCTTCGCCGAGTCCACCACATCCGTGAGAAGCGGCAACGGCACAGGCGTAGTGGCCCCCTTGGCCTGCAGCAGCTCGTCCTCGCCGCTCTTCACATACGCCAGACCATCGATGTCCAGCTCGAACACCTCAGGCGCGTACTGCGCGCAGATACCGTCACCCGTACAGAGATCCTGATCGATCCAGACCTCCAGCGCCTGACCCTCGACCCCGGCCGCCTGCTCCACGCTCATCTCTCCTGCCGTTGACTACGTCGAGCCGAACGGGAATCCGGCCAGCTCTGACGGGTGTTGAACGCTTCGAGCCTACCTGCGGCGGCTTTCCAATCATGTTCGGTGGGTATTCCCCTGGCGTGAGGGAGAGCGCAAGGGTGAAGATCGGACACACCTCGACAGTCTTTGTGATCTAGGGGTTTCAATCGACACCCACCCAGGTAGGGTCTGGAAGCGTCCAGCTCCCCTTGGAGGAGGTGAGGACCGTGGCAGCCCACGACGACGACATGAACCGCGGCATCCGCCCGGGACGAGGGTCCGACGACCCGGCCGGGCAGATCGCCTACCTTGAGCAGGAGATCGCCGTCCTGCGACGCAAGCTCGCCGACTCTCCGCGGCACACGAGGATTCTCGAGGAGCGGATCGTCGAGCTGCAGACAAACCTGGCCGGCGTGTCCGCACAGAACGAGCGACTCGCCAACACGCTCCGTGAGGCCCGCGACCAGATCGTGGCCCTCAAGGAAGAAGTCGACCGGCTCGCACAGCCACCGGCCGGCTTCGGTGTCTTCCTGCAAGCCAACGAGGACGGCACCGCCGACATCTTCACCGGAGGCCGCAAACTCCGCGTGAACGTCAGCCCGAGCGTCGAACTCGACGACCTCAGGCGCGGCCAGGAACTGATGCTCAACGAAGCACTCAACGTGGTCGAAGCCATGGAGTTCGAACGCGTCGGGGACATCGTCACCCTCAAGGAGATCCTCGAGGACGGCGAACGCGCCCTGGTGCTCGGGCACACCGACGAGGAACGGGTGGTACGGCTCGCCGAGCCGCTGCTGGACGTCACCATCCGACCCGGCGACGCCCTCCTGCTCGAACCCCGCTCCGGCTACGTCTACGAAATCGTTCCGAAGAGCGAGGTCGAGGAACTCGTCCTCGAAGAAGTCCCCGACATCGGCTACGAACAGATCGGCGGCCTGGGCGGCCAGATCGAAATGATCCGCGACGCGGTCGAGCTGCCCTACCTCTACCCCGACCTGTTCAAGGAGCACGAACTACGCCCACCCAAGGGCGTCCTCCTCTACGGCCCCCCCGGATGCGGCAAGACACTCATCGCCAAGGCCGTCGCCAACTCGCTGGCCAAAAAGGTCGCCGAAGTCACCGGCCAAGCCCAAGGCAAGAGCTTCTTCCTCAACATCAAGGGCCCCGAGCTCCTCAACAAGTACGTCGGCGAAACCGAACGGCAGATCCGACTCGTCTTCCAACGCGCACGTGAGAAGGCCAGCGAAGGCACACCCGTCATCGTCTTCTTCGACGAGATGGAATCCCTCTTCCGCACCCGCGGCTCCGGCGTCAGCTCGGACGTGGAAAACACCATCGTCCCCCAGCTGCTCGCCGAGATCGACGGTGTCGAGGGCCTGCAGAACGTGGTCGTGATCGGCGCCTCCAACCGCGAGGACATGATCGACCCGGCCATCCTGCGCCCCGGCCGCCTGGACGTGAAGATCAAAATCGAACGTCCTGACGCCGAGGCCGCCAAGGACATCTTCGGCAAGTACCTCACAGAACGCCTCCCACTGCACTCCGAAGACCTCGGCGAGCACGGCGGCAGCAAGGCGACCACGGTCCAGAGCATGATCCAGACCGCCGTCGAGCAGATGTACGCCGAATCCGAGGAAAACCGCTTCCTGGAAGTCACCTACGCCAACGGAGACAAGGAAGTCCTCTACTTCAAGGACTTCAACTCCGGCGCCATGATCGAAAACATCGTCGGCCGCGCCAAGAAGATGGCGATCAAGGACTTCCTCGAACACAACCAGAAGGGCCTCCGCGTCTCCCACCTCCTCCAGGCCTGCGTGGACGAGTTCAAGGAGAACGAGGACCTGCCCAACACCACCAACCCCGACGACTGGGCCCGCATCTCCGGAAAGAAGGGCGAACGGATCGTCTACATCCGCACCCTCATCACCGGAAAGCAGGGCGCAGACACCGGACGCTCCATCGACACGGTGGCAAACACCGGTCAGTACCTGTAAAAGACAGGGCGGCTGCGGGTGCCCCCACCGGGTACCCGCAGCCGACTGTTTTTCCGGCCACCGTCGGCACAAACGCGAGCAACGCAATGACGCAAATGATCTCCCCACCAGCGCAAAGGCGTTCTAGGCTCTTCCATACCGCCGAGTCGCGCAGTGCGGGGACGGGCACCGCACACGCACCGGAGCGCCAGCGGTACTTGAGCGGCACCCCCGACCGAGGGCGCCGCCGGGCAAGGAGGGCCGCATGACCGTACGGCGAGTAATGGGCATCGAGACGGAGTACGGGATCTCCGTCCCCGGCCACCCCAACGCCAATGCCATGCTCACCTCATCCCAGATCGTCAACGCCTACGCGGCGGCGATGCACCGGGCCCGCAGGGCCCGCTGGGACTTCGAGGAGGAGAACCCGCTGCGCGACGCGCGAGGCTTCGACCTCGCCCGCGAGGCCGCCGACTCCAGCCAGCTCACCGACGAGGACATCGGCCTCGCCAACGTCATCCTCACCAACGGAGCACGCCTCTACGTCGACCACGCACACCCCGAATACAGCGCACCCGAGGTCACCAACCCACGGGACGCCGTGCTCTGGGACAAGGCCGGCGAGCGCATCATGGCCGAAGCCGCCGAACGGGCGGCACAGCTACCCGGCGCCCAGCCGATCCACCTCTACAAGAACAACACCGACAACAAGGGCGCCTCCTACGGCACGCACGAGAACTACCTGATGAAGCGGGAAACCCCCTTCTCCGACATCGTGCGCCACCTCACCCCCTTCTTCGTCTCCCGCCAGGTCGTCACCGGCGCCGGCCGCGTCGGCATCGGCCAGGACGGACACGAACACGGCTTCCAGCTCAGCCAGCGCGCCGACTACTTCGAAGTCGAGGTAGGGCTGGAAACCACCCTGAAGCGCCCCATCATCAACACCCGAGACGAGCCGCACGCCGACGCGGAAAAATACCGCCGCCTCCACGTGATCATCGGCGACGCCAACCTGTCCGAGATCTCGACCTACCTGAAGCTCGGCACCACGGCCCTCGTCCTCTCCATGATCGAGGACGGCTTCATCGCCGTGGACCTCGCCGTCGACCAACCCGTCCGCACCCTCCATCAGGTGTCCCACGACCCGTCACTCCAACGGCTCATCACACTCCGTAGCGGCCGCACACTCACCGCGGTCCAGCTCCAGATGGAGTACTACGAGCTGTCGCGCAAGTACGTGGAGGAGCGCTTCGGCGCCGACGCGGACGAGCAGACCAAGGACGTCCTGTCCCGCTGGGAAGACACCCTGAACCGCCTGGAGCGGGACCCCATGAGCCTCGCCGGCGAACTCGACTGGGTCGCCAAGCGCGAACTCATGGAGGGCTACCGACGCCGCGACGACCTCGACTGGGACGCCGCGAAGCTCCACCTTCTCGACCTCCAGTACGCCGACGTACGCCCCGAGAAGGGCCTCTACAACCGCCTGGCTGCCCGAGGCCGCATGAAGCGCCTCATGGACGAGGAAGCCGTCGAGCGGGCCAAGGCCAAGCCGCCGGAGGACACCCGCGCCTACTTCCGCGGACGCTGCCTGGAGCAGTACGCCGACGACGTCGCCGCGGCCTCCTGGGACTCGGTCATCTTCGACCTGCCCGGCCGGGACTCCCTCCAGCGCGTTCCAACCCTCGAACCCCTTCGCGGAACGCGAAATCACGTCAAGGAGCTCCTGGACCGCTGTCGCACGGCGGAAGACCTGGTCAGGGTCCTGTCAGGCAACTGAGGGGTACTCGGAACCCACCGACCGGACGTCGGCCGAACAGGGTGGAAAACCCGGCGTCCGGGAATCATCGAGATGGCCCCCGTACGTTGGAGAAACTGCGGGGCCGATGTCAGACCCGGCTTGTAGGGTCTGATCATCACCGATCGGCAGGAAAGCCGACCTGTCGACCATGTCGGGCGAAATGAGCGGGGTGAGGGATATGGCAACCAAGGACACCGGCGGCGGACAGCAGAAGGCCACGCGCTCTACTGAGGAGGTCGAGGAGCAGGCGGCGGAGACGCAGGCTTCTGAGGACCTCAAGGAGCGGCAAGAGAAGCTGAGTGATGACGTCGACTCGGTTCTGGACGAGATTGACGATGTCCTCGAGGAGAACGCAGAGGACTTCGTCCGTAGTTTCGTTCAGAAAGGCGGCGAGTAACCTTCGGATCGAAGGTTTCGGGGGCTTGGAAGTTGGCAAGCGAAGAGGGCATGAAGCGCTGTGTGCGGTGCGGCGAGACCAAGTCGCATGCAGCCTTCGCCCGCAAGCGCTCCAACCTTGATGGGTTGCAGCGGCACTGTCGAGAGTGCCGGACGAACTACCACTCCAGGGCGCCGGAGCAAAGGACGCCTTCCAGGGAGGTGCCCGAGGGGCACAAACGGTGTTCGGCATGCGGGGAAACGAGGCCGCGCAGCGGGTTCCACCGCAAGCGGAGCGCCGACGATGGCTTGGCCAGCCGCTGTAAGGCATGTAGGGCAGCGGCTGCACCCGCACAGCACCTCCGCCGTAAGTACGGGATCACACTCGTCGAGCGAGACGAGATGATCGCCGCACAGAAAGGGCTCTGCGCGATCTGCCTGACGGCTCCCGCCGTTCATGTGGATCATTGCCACGAGACGGGTAGGGTCCGTGGCGTACTGTGCTTCAACTGCAATTCCGGCCTCGGCTTGTTGAGGGACGATCCCGAAGCGATGAACCGAGCTGCCGACTACCTGGAAGGAAACGCGTGGAAGCCAACACTCGTAGCACCGGGCGTCTACCAGCTGCCTTCCTGACGCCTGGGTCGTCCTCGTTCATGGATTTCCTCTCGGAGCACCAGCCCGAGATGCTGCCCGGTAACCGTCAACTCCCGCCCACGCAGGGCGTGATCGAGGCGCCGCACGGCACCACGATCGTGGCCGCGACGTTCCCCGGCGGTGTCGTGCTGGCCGGTGACCGGCGGGCGACCATGGGGAACGTCATCGCGCAGCGGGATATCGAGAAGGTCTTCCCGGCCGACGAGTACTCGGCCGTCGGTATCGCCGGTACCGCCGGTCTGGCCGTCGAGATGGTGAAGCTCTTCCAGTTGGAGCTGGAGCACTTCGAGAAGGTCGAGGGTGCTCAGCTGTCGCTGGAGGGTAAGGCGAACCGGCTGTCGACCATGATCCGGTCGAACCTGGGGATGGCGATGCAGGGGCTGGCCGTGGTGCCGCTGTTCGCGGGGTATGACGTGGATCGGGGGAAGGGGCGGATCTTCTCCTATGACGTGACCGGTGGTCGTTCCGAGGAGCAGGGGTACGCCGCCACCGGCTCGGGGTCGATCTTCGCGCGTGGTGCCATGAAGAAGCTCTTCCGTAATGACCTGACTGAGGCCGAGGCCACGACGCTCGTGGTGCAGGCCCTGTATGACGCGGCTGACGACGACTCGGCGACCGGTGGTCCCGATGTCGCCCGCCGGATCTACCCGATCGTCACGGTGATCACTGACGACGGTTTCCGCAGGCTCACCGATGAGGAGTCCTCGGAGATCGCCCGTTCCATTCTGGAGCGGCGTCTGGAGCAGCCTGACGGCCCGCGGGCCGCGCTGCTGTAGCGGCGGTTCGGTCTTATCTAGGTGATCCTGTGACTTCGACAGAAAGGGACGGATAACCGGTGTCGACGCCGTTCTATGTCTCCCCCCAGCAGGCCATGGCCGACCGGGCGGAGTACGCCCGTAAGGGCATCGCGCGTGGTCGCAGCCTGGTCGTGCTGCAGTATGCCGACGGCATCGTGTTCGTCGGTGAGAACCCGTCCCGTGCGCTGCACAAGTTCAGCGAGATCTATGACCGGATCGGTTTCGCGGCCGCCGGTAAGTACAACGAGTACGAGAATCTGCGGATCGGTGGTGTGCGGTACGCCGATCTTCGTGGTTACACCTATGACCGTGATGATGTGACGGCTCGTGGTCTGGCGAACGTCTATGCGCAGACGCTGGGCACGATCTTCTCTTCGGCGGCGGAGAAGCCGTATGAGGTGGAGCTGGTTGTCGCCGAGGTGGGTGAGACGCCTGAGGGTGACCAGATTTATCGGTTGCCGCATGACGGTTCGATCGTGGATGAGCACGGTTCGGTCGCGGTCGGTGGTAATGCCGAGCTGATCAGCAATTTCCTTGACCAGCGGCATCAGGACGGCATGAGTCTGGCCGAGGCTCTGGCGCTGGCTGTGCAGGCGTTGTCCCGTGAGTCGAACGGTACGCAGCGGGAGATCCCGACGGAGCGCCTGGAGGTCGCGGTGCTGGACCGTACGCGTCCGCAGTCGCGCAAGTTCAAGCGGATTGTCGGTCGTCAGTTGGCGCGGCTGCTGGAGGCCAATGGTGCGTCCACCGAGGCCGAGAGTGCTGACAACGGGGAGGACTCGGAGGAGTCCGGTAGTTCCGAGGAGTAGTCCCGCCTGACCCGCCTGTGTTGTGCCCCCGGCCGAATCTCTCGGTCGGGGGCACAGGCCTTTCCTGGCGGGCTCTACACCGTGCTGGGCGGCGCTGTGGAGCCTCGTACGACGAGCTCGACGGGAATGTCGCCCTCTTCGGGTTCGCGGCCTTCCAGGACGGCGAGGAGGGCTTGCATGCCGCGTTCACCGAAGAGCTCGGCGTCGAGTCGGACGGTGGTGAGTTCCGGGTCGATGGCGGTGGCGAGGGCGAGGTCGTCGAGGCCGGTGATGGAGAGGTCGTCGGGGATGCGGAGTCCGAGGCGGCGTGCGGCTTTGTAGGCGCCGGCGGCGAGTTTGTCGTCGTCGCAGACGATCGCGGTGGGGCGGGGGCCTTGGGCGGCGAGGGCGGTTTCGGTGGCGGTGCGGGCGTCCTCGATGGCGATGGGTGCGCGGACGGTGAGCAGTGAGGTGCCGGGCGTGTCGCCGAGTCGTGTGGCGAGTTCGCGTGCGCGTGCGTCGAAGGTCCAGGAGGGCACGTCGGCGGCGAGGTGGAGGAAGCGCCGGTGGCCGAGGCTCAGCAGGTGGTCGGTGACCTGGCGGATGCCGTCGGTGATGTCGAGGTTGACGGTGGCGGCGCCGAGGCTGCCTGTGGGGTCGCTGTCGAGCATGACGAGGGGGAGTTGGTCGCCGCGGATGGCGGTGAGGGCGTCGGCGGCCATGGAGGAGGCGATGACGCCGTCGAGGGCTGCTTGTGCGGAGGCGAAGGGGTCGCGGGCGGGGCCGATGCCTTCGGGGGAGGGGTAGAGGACGACGCCGAAGCCGTGCTGGGCGGCGATGCGGGCGGCGCCGGTGTAGACGCCGGCGAAGAATTCGGTGGTGAGGGCGGGGACGACGAGCAGTACGGTGCGGGTGCGGCCGAGGCGTAGGTTCCGGGCGGCGAGGTTGGGCCGGTAGCCGAGTTCGCGGGCGGCTTGGCGGACGCGTTCGGCGGTGGTGGCGGAGACGCGTCCGCGCCATTTGTCGCCGAGTACGAGGGAGACCGCGGCCTGGGAGACGCCTGCTGCCTGGGCGACGTCTCGGCTGGTGGGGCGGGTGCTGCCGTGTGCCACCGTCCGCGTGCTCCTTCGTCTGGACTCGTGAACAGCGCACATGGTACGTATGACGGAGGACGTTATACGTAAAACCTAGGTGGAGGGCGGCGCGGCTGATGACCGGCGCATACCTGGAGGTCCTCAGGGCGAGGCATGCCGCCCGGCTGCTCGTCGGCACGCTCGTGGGCCGGTTGCCGAACGCGGTGGCCGCGCTGGCGATCGTGCTGTTCGTGCGCGCGGAGGGGGGCTCGTACAGTCTGGCCGGGGGGCTGGCGGCGGTGTACGGGGTCGCCAACGCGGTGGGTCAGCCGGTGCTGGGGCGGCTGGTGGATGTGTACGGGCAGCCGCGGGTGCAGTTGCCGGCGGCGGTGGCTTCGGCTGTGGCGATGGCCGGGTTCGCCTTCGTGGGTATCGGGCCGCTGCCGCTCGCCTATGCGGCCGTGGCGGCCGCCGGGCTGTTCACGCCGCCTTTGGAGGGCGGTCTGCGGGCGCTGTGGTCGTCGGTCCTCCACAAGGAGGGCCAGGTGCACACGGCGTATGCGATGGACGCGGTGGCGCAGGAAATCATGTTCACGGTCGGGCCGTTGCTGTTGACGCTGTGTGCGTCGGTGTGGTCGGCGCAGGCGGCGCTGCTGGTGCTGAATGTCATCGGGGTGCTGGGGGCGCTGTCGGTGGTGGTGTCGCCGCCTTCGC
Organism: Streptomyces sp. V4I8; assembly: GCF_041261225.1. Lineage (GTDB taxonomy): Bacteria > Actinomycetota > Actinomycetes > Streptomycetales > Streptomycetaceae > Streptomyces. The sequence goes on along the minus strand of NZ_JBGCCN010000001.1, from coordinate 2,275,633 downwards.
GCGCGTGGCGTTCGGCGCCGCGTGAGGCGCACTGGCTGGGGGCGTTGCGTTCGCCGGGGCTGCTGGCGTTGCTGGCCTCGTTCCTGTTCATCGGGATGGCGCTCGGGTCGATCGCGGTGGCGGCCGTGTCGTACGCGGACGACAACGGCGGTGACGTGGTGTACGGCTGGTTGATGGCGGGCGTGGGGCTGGGTGCGCTGGTCGGTGGTGTGGTGTACGGGGCGCGGCAGTGGGGCGGTGAGCCGGCGCGGCGACTGCGTTTGCTGGTGGCGCTTCTGGCGGTGTGTTATCTGCCGTTGATGCTGATGCCGGGTGTGGTCGCGATGACGTTGCTGGCGGTGCTCGCGGGGGTGTTTCTCGCGCCGTGCATCGCTTGTGCGTTCGTGCTGGTGGACCGGCATGCGCCGCGTGGGACGGTCACCGAGGCGTTCTCCTGGCTGGTGACGACGTTCACGGTGGGTGCGTCGGTGGGAACGGGCCTGGCGGGGCCGGTCGTCGAGGCGGGCGGGGCGTTGTGGGGGTTCGCCGTGCCGAGTGCCGCGGGGGCGGTGTCGTTGCTGGTCCTGCTGGCCACGGGAGGGGTCCTCGCAGCTCCTGCCAGGGGTGCGGTGGTTGCGGCTTCATCGGAAAATGATCCAAACCGTGCTGTCGAACCCCGTTTCAGCTCGGGGGATCGGGCGTAATGTTCAGTCATGGACCGCCGCATTTTCGGGCTGGAGAACGAGTACGGCGTCACGTGCACGTTCAGGGGACAGCGCCGCCTGTCGCCTGACGAGGTGGCGCGGTACCTCTTCCGCCGTGTCGTGTCATGGGGCCGTAGCAGCAATGTCTTTCTGCGCAATGGCGCCCGCCTCTATCTCGACGTGGGCTCACATCCGGAATACGCGACACCCGAATGTGACAATGTGACCGAACTGGTCACCCACGACAAAGCAGGCGAGCGCATTCTCGAAGGACTCCTGGTGGACGCGGAACGACGCCTGCACGAGGAGGGAATCGCGGGCGACGTCTACCTCTTCAAGAACAACACCGACTCGGCGGGCAACTCGTACGGATGCCATGAGAACTATCTGGTGGCACGCCATGGCGAGTTCTCCCGGCTCGCGGACATCCTCATCCCGTTCCTTGTCACCCGGCAGCTGCTGTGCGGCGCCGGGAAGGTGCTGCAGACTCCGCGTGGTGCGGTGTACTGCGTCAGTCAGCGGGCGGAGCACATCTGGGAGGGCGTCTCCTCGGCGACGACCCGTTCCCGGCCGATCATCAACACGCGTGACGAGCCGCACGCGGATGCCGAGCGTTACCGTCGTCTGCATGTGATCGTGGGCGACTCGAACATGTCCGAGACGACCATGCTGCTCAAGGTCGGTGCGACCGATCTGGTGCTGCGCATGATCGAGGCGGGCACGGTGATGCGTGATCTGACCCTGGAGAACCCGATCCGGGCGATCCGCGAGGTCAGCCATGACATCACCGGTCGCCGTAAGGTGCGCCTGGCCAGTGGCCGGGAGGCGTCGGCGCTGGAGGTGCAGCGCGAGTACTACGAGAAGGCCGTGGACTTCTGTGAGCGCCGTGGCATTCGCACGGGCACGGTCGAGCAGGTCCTGGAGCTGTGGGGCCGCACGCTGGACGCGATCGAGGCCGAGGATCTCGACCGGATCGGTACCGAGATCGACTGGGTCATGAAGTACAAGCTGATCGAGCGGTACCGGGCCAAGCACAACATGACCATGTCGCATCCGCGGGTCGCGCAGATAGACCTCGCCTACCACGACATCCACCGTCGCCGTGGCCTGTACTACCTGCTGGAGAAGAAGGGGCAAGCCGCCCGTATCTGCAACGACTTGAAGATCTTCGAGGGCAAGTCCGTTCCGCCGCAGACCACTCGGGCCCGGCTGCGCGGTGACTTCATCCGCAGGGCCCAGGAACAGCGCCGGGACTTCACCGTCGACTGGGTGCATCTCAAGCTCAACGACCAGGCGCAGCGCACGGTGTTGTGCAAGGACCCGTTCCGTTCGGTGGACGATCGGGTGGAGAAGCTGATCGCCGGTATGTGACCGGGTCGCGGTCGTCTCGGCGTCATTTCGTTCAGGACGTCCGGTGTCCGGAGGTGGTGATACCTCCGGACACCGGACGTTTCTGTGTTTGTGTGCGGCGGGCGCGCGGTGAAGTCGCGCGGGCCGGAAATGGGATCCGGGTAGCGGCGTGTCGTGCGGTGACCGGTGCCGGGAGCGCGTACGTCGTAAAGTGGCGGCCATTGCCCGCCACCCCCTAGCCCAGTGGGACTGATGAACTACAACACGAAACGCCGCATCGCGGCGCTGCTGGCCGTGCCCGCTCTGTTGTTCACCGCCGCGTGCGGATCGGACGGCGACAGCGACAGCGACGGGGCCCAGGCGGGAGCGGTCGCCGAGGTCGACGGGAAGGTCGGGGAGAAGCCCGAGATCTCCAGCCCGAAGGACGGCGAGCCGGCCGGTAAGACCGTGATCGAGACGGTCTCCAAGGGGAGCGGAGCGGCGATCAAGGCCTCCGATTTCGTCCGGCTGGACTGGACCGTCGAGAAGTGGGGCGACGACAAGGAGCTGGGAGGCACCTGGCAGGCCGCGGCGAGCGGCGACACGCCCCGGCGGCAGTCCGTCGAGCAGCTGGGCAAGCCGAGCCAGCAGCTGCCCGCGAAGGTCCTTGACGCCGTCAAGGGAAAGAAGCCGGGCAGCCGGATTCTTGTGCAGGGGACCGCGGGTGATCTGATCGGCGAGGGTCTGAACCCGTCCTCCGGTCTCACCGAGAAGGACGTACTGATCTGGGTGCTCGACGTGGCCGGTGCCGCCACGGTCGACGCCAAGGCCGAGGTCAAGGGCGAGCAGGCGGCCCCCGCGGCGGGCATGCCGGAGGTGTCGGCTCCGTCGCAGAAGGCGGCGACGGTCACGATCCCCAAGAACACCAAGGCCCCCAAGGACCTCAAGCAGCAGGTGCTGATCAAGGGCGACGGCAAGAAGGTCGAGGCCGGTCAGGGCCTGGTGGCCCAGTACACCGGGGTCAAGTGGGAGGACGGCAAGAAGTTCGACTCCTCCTGGGACCACGGTGGTGCGACCGCTTTCCAGATCGGCACCGGCTCCGTGGTGGCAGGCTGGGACCAGGGCCTCGTCGGCAAGAACGTGGGCGACCGGGTACTGCTGGTGATCCCGCCCTCTCTCGGTTACGGGGCCAGCCCCGACAGTGAGCTGGCCAAGAACACACTGGTCTTCGTGGTGGATATCCTCGACGTCGTCTGACCGAGGTGTCCCTGAGTCCGTTTCGCGACTTGGATCACGCAACAAGGAGTGATGAAGTGAGCATCGACAAGCCCGAGATCGACTTCCCGGGCGGCGAGCCCCCGGCGGACCTCGAGATCAAGGACATCTGGGAGGGTGACGGCGAGGTCGCGCAGGCCGGCCAGACCGTCACTGTGCACTATGTGGGTGTCGCCTTCAGCACGGGCGAGGAGTTCGACGCCAGCTGGAACCGCGGTACGCCGTTCCGCTTCCCGCTGGGTGGCGGCCGTGTCATCAAGGGCTGGGACCAGGGCGTGCAGGGCATGAAGGTCGGTGGCCGCCGCCAGCTGACCATCCCGGCCCACCTCGCCTACGGCAACCAGAGCCCGACCCCGGCGATCAAGCCCGGCGAGACGCTGATCTTCGTGGTCGACCTGCTCGGCGTCTGATCGTCGTGTCCGGCGGTCGCTTCCGATCGGCGTACGGCTGATCGGTGTACGACCGGACCCGACTACCTGGGGCCCATGCCTGTCCGGGCATGGGCCCTCGGCTTTTGCCAGGCCACCGCGGAGCGGTACGGTCATCGTCCGTAAGCACCATAGGGAAGGCGAAGGGCGTCGATGGCCATTGCCAAGGCCGAGCGGCTCATGAACCTGGCGCTGTGTCTGCTCGGGACGCGGCGGCCGCTGAGCAAGCGCGAGCTGCGTGAGTCCATCGAGGCCTATCTGGAGGCCGGCTCCGACGACTCCTTCAACCGGATGTTCGAGCGCGACAAGGACGACTTGCGCGAGCTCGGTCTGGTCATCGAGACGGTGGAGAACCTTGACGGCGAGGTCGGCTATCTGGCCCGCCGTGACAGCAACCGCCTGCCGCCCATCACTCTGGACGCCGAGGAGGCCGCCGCTCTGGGGCTGGCGGCCAAGGTGTGGCAGCAGGTCCGGCTCGCGGGCGCGGCCAGTGGCGCGCTGCAGAAACTGCGCGCGGCCGGGCTGCCCGAGGACGTCGACCCGTACGAGGCGCATGGCGCGCTGGAGCCCCGTATTCCGGTGCACGAGGCCGCTTTCGAGCCGCTGATGCTGGCCTGCCGGGACCGCCGCCCGGTCCTGTTCGACTACCGCAAGGCCACCGCCGCCCGCCCCGAGCCGCGGCATGTCGAGCCGTGGGCGCTGGAGTGCTGGCGCGGCCACTGGTACCTGGCGGGCTGGGACCGGGACCGCGGCGCGGAGCGGGTGTTCCGGTTGTCCCGGATCACGGGCAAGGTGCGTTCGCGTGGTACGCGGTTCACCGCGCCGGTCCCCGACGTCGTCACCGTGCGGGAGACCGTGGCGAGCTGGGCGGGGGAGACCGCCGACCGTTCCGCGCTGATCCGGCTGCGTACCGACGCGGGCTACCCCCTTCGGGCGAAGGCCACGGCGGTGCGGGAACTCGGGGACGGCTGGGACGAGTTGGAGATTCCGTACGGCCATGGGCTGGATGCCTGGCTGGTGGAGTTCGGGCCCGATGTGGTGGTCCTGGAGCCCGCGGAGTTGCGGGCCGATGTGGTGGACCGGCTGCGTGCCGTGGCCAAGGGCTGAGGGGGAGCGGAGCGACACAGTGGCAGGCAAACCGGTCAGGCCCGTCAACGCCATCGACCAGACCCGGCGGATGCTCTCGCTGGTGACATATCTGAAGGAGCGTCCAGGCGCCCGCGTCGAGGACGTCGCGCGTGCCTTCGGTATCTCCGAGGACGAGCTGGTCTCGGACCTCGACGTGCTGCCCATGTGCGGCACCAGTTTCCGTGGCGGCGACCTGCTCGACATCGACACCGACGGCGAGCGCATCTGGTGGCACAACCCCGACGACGTGGCCGAGCCGCTGCGGCTTGCCGCCGACGAGGCCACGGCGCTGCTGGTGGCCGCGCGAGCCGTGTCCACGCTGCCCGGACTGCGTGAGAGCGACCGGCAGGCGCTGCTGCGGGCGACCGCCAAGGTGGAGGCCGCGGCGGGGGAGGCGGCCGGCGCCAGCTCCCGGCTGTCGGTGACCTTCGAGTCCGAGGGCGGTGTCTTCGCCGACGTCGACCGCGCCATCTCGGAGCGGCGGCGGCTGTGGATCCGCTACTACTCGCCTGCCCGGGACGAGGTCACCGAGCGCGAGATCGACCCGATCCGCCTGGTCAGCGTGGGGCACACCTACGTCGAGGCGTGGTGCCGCCGCTCGGAGGCGCGCCGTACCTTCCGGCTCGACAGGGTCGCCGAGATCAGGATCCTGGACGAGCCGTCCGCGCCGCCGGAGATCGAGCTGCGGGATCTGTCGGAGGGGCTGGTGCAGCCCGCCGCGGAGGATCCCGAGGTCGTCGTCGAGGTCGGTCCGGGCGGGCGCTGGGTCGCCGAGTACTACCCGCACGACAGCGCGGATGAGCTGGCGGACGGCGGGCTGCGTATCACTCTGCGCACCCCTGACCCGACGTCGCTGCGACGCCTGGCGCTGCGGCTCGGGCGGGACGGCCGTATCGTCTCGCCGCCCGAGCTGGCCGACAGCGCCCGGCAGGCGGCCCGCGAGGCACTCGCGGCGTACGACGGGGTCGAGGCGCATGGCGCTCACGGGGCGCACCCGGTGCTGGACGGACAGTAGGCCAGGACCGGTACGGCGGGCAGTTCGGCAGACGGTTGGACCAGCGGTGCGACAGGCGGGAGCAGGGCTTTGAGTGAGTCGGCCACGTCCGGGGTGCGGGAAATGACGGTGGCGTCCGCGTTCGCCGGGATGAGAAGCGTGACCCCGGTGGTGTTCAAGGCGGGCTGCCCGGACTGCCGGGGTCGCTTCGAGCTCGCCGCCGAAGCCCTTCGACTCGCCATCGGCGCTAGCAGCCGTACGACGTTCTACTCCTTCACCTGCCCCGAGTGCGGGGCGTCCGTCCGGAAGCCCGCGGGCGAGCGGATCGTCGAGCTGCTGACGGGCGGCGGGGTCAGCACCCTGCGGCTGCACTCCACGCTGTAGGACGGTCTAGGCTCGGCGTCATGTTCTGGCCGATGTTCGCGGTAGCTGTGGGTTTTCTGGGTCTCGTGGTGCTCGGTGTGCTCGCCGTGCGGGTCTTCCTGGAGGCCCAGCGCCTCGGACGGCAGGTCACGGACTCCGCGCGGCGCATCAGCAGGGCGGCGGAGGACCTGGAGCGGGCGACCGCGAGCGCGGCCCGGGCTGTGGACTCCCTGTAGTCCGCTCAAGTATTCGGTGTGAGACCAGCGTCGCGTGCGTTTTGGGCCACTTCGCCCTGTCAACTTGGCGGGCGGGACAGGTACGCTGCTGGTCGCGGCCCGGAGAACGAGGCTCGGTCCGCGGACAGGGAGTACGCACGGGGATTGCCTCACGTTTACCCCTGAGCGTTACGATCGCTGTCAGCGCGATCGTTCGGACGCATGTCCGACCGGTCGGACAGCATCCCACCCCCAGCCGCCTCGGTGAGAAGGTAAAACTTATGTTCGGAAGGCTCGGAGCCCCCGAGATCATTCTCATCCTCGTCGTCATCATCCTGCTGTTCGGCGCGAAGAAGCTTCCGGACATGGCGCGCTCGCTCGGCAAGTCCGCGCGCATCCTGAAGAGCGAGGCGAAGGCGATGAAGGACGACGGCAAGGCCGCCGCGCCGGCCGACCCGCCGAACAACGCCGGCGATGACCAGCAGCCCCCGGCTCAGCGCATCATCCAGGCCGCCCCCGGCGACGCGACGAACGCTCGCCCGGTCAGTGAGCCGACGGACACCACCAAGCGCTGACGCAGGGCCGGACGCCTCCGGCCTCCGCACGAGATGAGGACGTGGGTTGCTCAAGTCTGCCCGCAACAAGGAGAAGGATCCCGAGGGGCGGATGCCCCTCGCGGAGCACTTGCGCGAGCTCCGCAACCGGCTCGTCAAGAGCCTGCTGGCGATCGTCGTCACGACGGTCGTGGCGGCCTTCTTCTACAAGGACATCATTCAGTTCTTCACGGATCCCATCCTCCAAGCGGTGGGATGCGACTTCAGCTTCGCCGAGCTGGCCAAGAACACCGATGAGACCCAGTGCGCGCGCATTGTGCAGAACGGTCTGCTGAGCCCGTTCACACTGGCCCTCACGGTCTCCCTGTCGTCAGGTGTGGTGCTGGCGGCCCCCGTGTGGCTCTACCAGCTCTGGGGGTTCGTGGCGCCCGGCCTGCACCGGCACGAGAAGAAGTACAGCCTCGCGTTCGTGGGCGCGGGCTTCCCGTTGTTCCTCACGGGCGCCTACTTCGCGTACTGGTCGCTGCCCAAGATGGCGTCGGTGATGCTCGAGTTCTCGATCATCGGCAGCGACAACCAGCTGCCCCTCGATGATCTCCTGCAGCTGATCATGCGGATGATCGTCGTCTTCGGCCTCTCTTTCGAACTGCCGCTGCTGCTGGTGATGCTGAACTTCGGCGGCGTGCTGTCCGGCAAGAAGATGGCCGGCTGGTGGCGCGGCATGATCATGGGCATCACGCTCTTCGCGGCGATCGCCACGCCCAGCACCGACCCGATCTCCATGCTGGCGCTCGCGGGCCCCATCTGGATCCTCTACTTCGGTGCGACGGCCATCTCACTCCTCAACGACAAGCGCCGCGCTCGCCGCGAGGCGGAGGGGCCCGATGACGACGAGGCCTCCGACCTCGACCTGACCCCCGAGACCATCGGCGAGGTCGAGACCGTCTCCGCGAGCCGGGCGCTGCCCGAGCAGGCGAGCTCGGAGCGGGTCAACGGGTATGACGACGTGACCTGAGAGAAGCGGTATTCAGGGCCAGGACGGCCGGGGCGCCTGCGCGGCGCACCCGGCCGTCTTCGCTGTGCGGCCGTGAGCTGCGGGGATCCCGGGTTTGTCGGGTGCCGATCCGGATAATGATCGTCCTGTTGTCAGTGGCGCCCGGTACGCTCGAAAGCACGATGACAGAGGACCTCTCACCGGCCGAGCGGTACGCGGCAGCACGCAGGCGCGCTGCCGAGCAGGCCACCGCGCTCGCCTCCTTCCGCGAGATGTACGACTTCGGCCTCGACCCCTTCCAGATCGAGGCCTGCCAGGCGCTCGAGGCGGGGAAGGGCGTTCTGGTGGCCGCGCCCACCGGCTCCGGCAAGACGATCGTGGGCGAGTTCGCCGTCCACCTCGCCCTGATGCAGGGCAAGAAGTGCTTCTACACGACACCCATCAAGGCGCTGTCGAACCAGAAGTACGCCGATCTGTGCCGCCGTTACGGAGACGGCATGGTCGGTCTGCTCACCGGCGACAACAGCATCAACTCCGACGCCCCGGTGGTCGTGATGACGACCGAGGTGCTGCGGAACATGCTGTACGCCGGGTCGCAGACCCTCCTCGGCCTCGGCTACGTGGTCATGGACGAGGTGCACTACCTCTCCGACCGCTTCCGTGGCGCCGTCTGGGAAGAGGTGATCATTCACCTCCCCGAGTCGGTCACACTCGTCTCGCTGTCGGCGACCGTGTCGAACGCCGAGGAGTTCGGCGACTGGCTCGACACCGTCCGCGGCGACACCGAGGTGATCGTCTCCGAACACCGGCCCGTACCGCTGTTCCAGCACGTGCTCGCCGGGCGCCGGATGTACGACCTGTTCGAGGAGGGCGACGGCCACAAGAAGGCCGTCAACCCCGACCTCATGCGGCTGGCGCGGATGGAGGCGACCAGGCCGTCGTACCAGGACCGCAGGCGCGGGCGCGCGATGCGGGAGGCCGATCGCGAGCGGGAGCGCAGACAGCGGTCCCGCGTGTGGACGCCGGGGCGGCCCGAGGTCATCGAACGCCTCGACGCCGAGGGGCTGCTGCCCGCGATCACCTTCATCTTCAGCCGGGCCGCGTGCGAGGCCGCCGTACAGCAGTGCCTGCACGCCGGACTGCGGCTGAACGACGACGAGGCCCGGGAGAAGGTGCGTGCCCTCGTCGAGGAGCGCACCGCGGCCATCCCGACCGAGGATCTGCATGTCCTCGGCTACTACGAATGGCTGGAAGGCCTGGAGCGCGGTATAGCCGCTCACCACGCGGGCATGCTGCCGACCTTCAAGGAGGTCGTCGAGGAGCTGTTCGTCCGCGGCCTGGTGAAGGCCGTGTTCGCCACGGAGACGCTGGCGCTGGGTATCAACATGCCCGCCCGGTCGGTGGTGTTGGAGAAGCTCGTCAAGTGGAACGGTGAGCAGCACGCCGACATCACGCCCGGTGAGTACACGCAGCTGACCGGCCGTGCGGGCCGCCGCGGCATCGACGTCGAGGGCCACGCCGTGGTGCTGTGGCAGCGCGGCTCCAGCCCCGAGCACCTCGCCGGGCTGGCCGGCACGCGCACATACCCGCTGAAGTCCAGCTTCAAGCCGTCGTACAACATGGCGGTCAACCTGGTCGAGCAGTTCGGCCGGCACCGCTCGCGCGAGCTGCTGGAGACGTCGTTCGCGCAGTTCCAGGCCGACAAGTCGGTCGTCGGGATCTCCCGGCAGGTGCAGCGCAACGAGGAAGGACTGTCCGGTTACAAGGAGTCCATGACCTGCCATCTCGGGGACTTCGAGGAGTACGCGCGACTGCGCCGCGAACTCAAGGACCGTGAGAACGAGTTGGCCCGGGAAGGCGCGGCGCAGCGACGCGCGGAGGCCGCGGTCGCGCTGGAGAGGCTCAAGCCGGGTGACGTCATCCATGTTCCGACGGGCAAGTACGCCGGTCTCGCGCTCGTGCTGGATCCGGGACTGCCCGCCGGCCGGTCCAACGGCCACCGCGGCTTCGAGCACCACGACGGCCCGCGCCCGCTGGTCCTGACCGCCGAACGGCAGGTCAAGCGGCTGGCGTCCATGGACTTCCCCGTCCCCGTCGAGGCGTTGGAGCGGATGCGGATCCCCAAGTCCTTCAACCCGCGCTCCCCGCAGTCCCGTCGGGACCTCGCCTCCGCGCTGCGCACCAAGGCCGGGCACATCCCGCCGGACCGGCAGCGCAAGCGGCGCTCGCAGGCGGCGGACGACCGGGAGATCGCCAGGCTCCGCAAGGCGATCCGCGCGCACGCCTGCCACGGCTGCAACGACCGTGAGGACCACGCCCGTTGGGCCGAGCGCTACCAACGGCTGCTGCGGGACACCTCACAGCTGGAGCGCCGCATCGAGGGGCGCACGAACACCATCGCCCGTACGTTTGATCGCATTGTGGCGCTGTTGACCGAACTGGACTATCTGCGCGGCGACGAGGTCACCGAGCACGGCAAGCGACTCGCCCGGCTCTACGGCGAACTCGACCTGCTCGCCAGCGAGTGCCTGCGGGAACGGGTGTGGGAAGGCCTCGGCCCGGCGGAACTGGCCGCCTGCGTCTCGGCGTTGGTGTACGAGGCGCGGGCCGGGGACGATGCGATGGCCCCGAAGCTGCCCTCGGGCAAGGCCAAGGCAGCGCTCGGTGAGATGGTGCGGATCTGGGGGCGGCTCGATGCCCTTGAGGAGGACTTCCGGATCACGCAGAGCGAGGGGGTCGGACAGCGTGAGCCGGATCTCGGGTTCGCCTGGGCCGCGTACATGTGGGCCAGCGGGACGGGGCTCGACGAGGTGTTGCGGGAGGCGGAGATGCCGGCCGGTGACTTCGTGCGGTGGTGCAAGCAGGTGATTGATGTGCTCGGGCAGATCGCGGCGGCTTCTCCTGCGGAGGGCTCGACGGTGGCCAAGAGTGCGCGTAAGGCTGTGGATGGGCTGTTGCGGGGGGTTGTCGCCTACTCGTCGGTGGGGTGACTCGTATGTGGGCGGGTGCGGGGTTCGCTGTGGCTGGTCGTGCCCCAGGGCGGAGCCGCAGATCGATACAGCCCCGCGCCCCTGGGTACGTGCACTCATCGCCTCTCAAGAAGTGCGCTCTCTCCAAGGATGACCAGCTGCTGCGTCGCCCTCGTCATCGCCACATAGCGGTCCACCGCACCCTCGATGCCCTCGCCGAAGTTCCGCGGGTCGACCAGGATCACCAGGTCGAACTCCAAGCCCTTGGACAGCTCGGGGGTCAGTGACCGGACCCGGTCCGTCGGGCGGAACGCGGGGTCGCCGATCACGCAGGCGATCCCCTCGGCGTGCGCGGCGAGCCAGGTGTCGAGGATCGTGTCGAGGTCCGTCGTGGAGCCGTGGGTGACCGGGGTGCCGGTGCTGCGGATGGACGTCGGTACGTTCGCGTCCGGGAGCGCGGTCCGGATGACCGGTTCGGCCTCCGCCATGATCTCTTCCGGCGTCCGGTAGTTGATGCTGAGGGAGGCCAGGTCGATGCGGCCGAAGCCGACCCGTTCGAGTCGTTCCCGCCATGACTCGGTGAAGCCGTGCCTGGCCTGGGCGCGGTCGCCGACGATGGTGAAGCTCCGGGACGGGCAGCGGAGCAGCAGCATCTGCCACTCGGCGTCCGTCAGTTCCTGGGCCTCGTCGACGACTATATGGGCGAACGGGCCGGCGAGCAGGTCCGGGTCGGCCGTGGGCAGGGCCGAGTCGTCGACCAGGGAGTTCCGCATGTCCTGTCCGTGCAGCATGACGAGGACACCTTCGCCGTCGTCGTAGGTCTGGGCCGCCAGCAGGTTGTCGACGACCCTGTCCATACGCTCGCGTTCGGCGGCGACAGTGGCCTCGTGGCGGCGCTTGCGCCGTGCCGCCTCCGGGCCGCCGAGCCGCTGCCGTGCCGCGTCCAGGAGCGGCAGGTCGGACACCGTCCAGGCCTGGGCGTTGGCGCGCTGGAGCCGCTGGACCTCGTCGCGGCCGAGCCAGGGAGCGCACATGCGCAGATAGGCGGGTACCGACCACAAGTCGCCCACCAGGTCCGCCGCTTCGAGCAGTGGCCACGCCCGGCTGAAGGCCGTGAGCAGCTCCCTGTTCTGTGTCAGCGACCTGCGCAGCAGGGCGGCCGAAACCTCGCCGTCCTGGGTCGAGGCGTCGGCTTCGTGCTTGTCCGCCAGGATCGTGAGCAGTTCCTCCCAGACCTGGCCGCGTGCCTCGTTGTGCGGAGTGCCGGGTTCCGCCGCGTCGAACGCCATGGCCCAGTCGTCGGCGCTCAGCCAGATGTCGGACCAGTGGGTCGTGACCGTCATGCCCTTGGTGGGCGGCTCCTCGTAGAACCTGACCGCCTTCTCGATCGCCTTCACCAGGTCCGCGGACGACTTCAGACGGGCCACCTCCGGGTCGGCCTCGACGGCCGCAGTGGCGCCCTCGGCGACGAGGTCACGCAGGATGCAGGTCTGCACGCCCTCCTCGCCGAGGCTGGGCAGGACGTCGGAGACGTACGTCAGATACGGGCGGTGGGGACCGACGAAGAGCACGCCGCCCCGGCGGTGACCCAGGCGGGGGTCGGAGTGGAGGAGGTAGGCGGAGCGGTGGAGCGCGACGACGGTCTTGCCGGTGCCGGGACCGCCGTCGACGACGAGCGCGCCGCGGGATCCCGCACGGATGACGGCGTCCTGGTCGGCCTGGATGGTGCCGAGCACGTCCCGCATGCGGGACGAACGGTCGCTGCCCAGACTGGCGATGAAGGCGGACTGGTCGTCGAGGGCGGCGTGGTGCCCGCCGAACCCTTCCGAGGTGAAGACCTCGTCCCAGTAGTCACTGATCCGGCCGTCGGTCCAGCGATACCTACGGCGGCTCGCCAGGCCCATCGGGTTGGCGTGGGTGGCGCCGAAGAACGGCTCGGCGGCGGGGGAGCGCCAGTCGAGGAGCAGCCGACGGCCCCTGCTGTCCGTCAGGCCGAGCCGCCCGATGTAGACCGGCTCGGCGGTGTCCGCGTCGACCATGTGCCCCAGGCACAGGTCCAGACCGAAGCGGCGCAGGGTGCGCAGGCGCGCGGTCAGCCGGTGCACCTCGATGTCGCGGTCCATCGCCTGCTGCCCCTTGCCGCCGGGCGCCCTGCGCGCGGCGTCGAGACGGTCCGTCAGCTCGGCGATCGACTGCTCCAGGCACTCCGCGATGGCCGCGAAGTGCCGCTCGTCGTCGGCGATCAGGGTGGGGTCGGCCTTGGGGGAGAGGCGGTCGGGAAGGTCGAATGCGCTGGTGGTCAGGGGGTTCAAGGCATCGGCTCCAAAGAGGGCGGTTGATTGCGGCGTTGCCGCACCGCGTGGCGCGAGGGGTCTGGACGTTTCCGCGTGCTGTGCGCGGGAGCGGGCGGGGTGGGCTGTTCTCAGACGGCCATGTCGAGCAGCAGCTTCGCGGCCACCTCTGTCCCGTCGGTGCGGATCGTGGCCGCCACGGCGGTGGCGCGCGTGTGGGTCTCGGGGGTCAGGGCCGTTTCGAGCGCGGTCGACAGGGACTCGAAGGTCGGCGTCGGACCGTCGTGTGCCGCCCCGATGCCCAGGTCGGCCACCCGGCCGGCCCAGTACGGCTGGTCCGCCATCTGGGGCACCACGACCTGGGGCGCGCCGGCCCGGGCGGCCGTGGTGGTCGTACCGGCGCCGCCGTGGTGCATGACGGCGGCCACGCGGGTGAACAGTGCCTGGTGGTTGGCCTCGCCCACGGCGAAGCAGTCGTCCTGGTCGTCGGTCAGGGCGAGGTCGGCCCAGCCGCGGGAGACCAGTACCCGGCGGCCCTGCGCGCGGACCGCGTCGATGGCCACCTGGGCGGCGTCCGCCGACGCGTGCAGGGGCATGCTGCCGAAGCCCACGTACACCGGCGGCGGGCCGGCCTCCAGGAACGCCTCCAGCCCGGCCGGGAGCGGGCGGAGGTCGGGCGCGATCCACGCGCCGGTCTGGACGACGTCGAGGCCCGGCATCTCGTGCAGCGGGTCCAGGACCGGGTCCGTCGCCACCCACGGCCGGCTGCCGAAGACGTAGTCGCGGACGTTGTCCACCGGTGGCAGGCCGATCGACGCCCGGTTCGTGTTGAGCGCCTCGCCGAACAGCGCGTTGATGCTCTCGGAGTCCAGGTCCCACAGCACCCGGTTGTCGGTGACCTCGGGTGGGAACGGGCGGCCCCGGTACTCCAGCGGTCGGCGGTGCGGCGACGGCAACTGGAGCTGCTGGAAGGTCACGGACACGGAGGGGATGCCCAGCTTCTCGGCCACCGACCGCGCGCCGGCCACGGCCGGCGTCATGCCGGTCGCCACCAGCACGTCACACCCCTCCGCCGCCGCGGGGATCGTCTCCAGCTGGCCGGCGATCACCTCGGCCGCACGCCGGGGGATCGACGACGGGGGCGGCGCCGCCTTCGTCAGCGCACGCGCCGACGGGCCGACCGCCACCAGCGGCACGTCGACACCGGCCAGCCGCCGCGCGAAATCCTCGTCCGGCGGAGCGCACACCCGCACCTCCGCGCCGAGCTCCCGCAACCGCACCGCGAGCCCGACCATCGGTTCCACGTCACCCCGCGACCCATAGGTCGACAACACCACACGCACCCTGAGACTCCCCGTTTCCGCAGGTCTTTTGGCCTAGGCCGGAGATTCTGCGGTATGACGGGGGCCTTGCCGCAAGCCCCCCGGTGCGCTATAAGTTGAGAGTGGCAAGGAGTCGGAGACCTCCTTGCCTTTCTTTTTTGTCGTCCGCGCCCAGCCGTGCCGTCGGCGTTTGTCGTCCGCGGCAGGGCGGACCTCTCTCGCCGAGCCCTCACTGAGCCTTCGCTGAGCCGCCGCGTCAGCCGGAATCCGGTCTTCACCCGTCACGGTGAGTGCTCATCGCACACGCGAACGCCGTAACGCACCGTGTGCGAATGTGCTCCGAGCGTGTAAATGAGGCCGAGCGTACTACCGCCGCGCACCCCATTTCAGGTGCTTGCTGAATATGACACAGCGATGATCCGGTCGGACTAAGCTCGCCCGCAGCGCACCTAGTTGAGGTGTAATCGTGCGCTTGTTCCCAATCATGCAGAAGATTCCGACATACCCATGACATTCCCCCCTGCAAGCTCCCCCTACACCCACCCGATTCGTTTCAGAGGGCCCACATGGTGAGCGTTCAATCCCCGCCTCGTCGCGGTGAACTCCCTTACACACGCACGCTGTTGCTACCGGCGATACTGATGGCCGCGGCGACCGGAGCCGCCGTCGCCGTCGTGGCGGAACCGGCCCGGACGGCCGTCGGCGTATGCGGTGCCGTGGCCATGCTGCTGGTACTGGCATGCGCGGCCCAGGCGGTTCGCCGCGGTCGCGCCCTGCGGGAGCTGCGGGCCGAGCACGCCCGTCACACCGCGTATCTGGAACGGCGTGTCGCCGCCCACGACGACGAGATGATCCGCCTCGCCACGGAGATCACGCCCGCCGCGATCCACCGGCTGCGCTGTGACAATTCACCCCGAGAGGTGATCCGCGACCTCGCCCAGATCGACCCGTCCTATGCCCAACTCCCTCCGGCACAGGTCGCGTTGGTCAAGACGATGCTCGACATCATCGACCACGAGGAAGCCCTGCGTGACTCCGCCCAGCGCTCCTTCGTCAACATCGCCCGCCGCGTCCAGTCGATCGTCCACCAACAGGCCGCGGAACTGAGGGAGATGGAGGAGGACCACGGCCGTAACCCCGAGGTCTTCGACGACCTGCTGCGCATCGACCACGGCACCATGCTGATCGGCCGTCTCGCCGACTCCATCTCCGTGCTCGGCGGCGGCCGCCCCGGCCGGCAGTGGCCCAACCCCGTCCAGCTGTACAGCGTGCTGCGCGGTGCCATGTCCCGGATCCTGGAGTACCGCCGGATCAAGCTGGACTCCATCGTCTCGGTCAACGTCCGCGGCATCTCCGTCGAGCCGGTCATCCACGCCGCGGCCGAGCTGCTCGACAACGCCACGCGCTACTCGCCGCCGCAGACCGAAGTGCGCGTCACCGCCACCGAGGTGCAGACCGGCATCGCGATCGAGATCGAGGACGCGGGCGTCAGCCTCAGCGAGGAGACCCGTGCCCGGGTAGAGGGCATGCTCGAGCGGGCCAAGCAGGGCACGGACCTCCAGGAACTCGGCGAGTCCCCGCGCCTCGGCCTGGCCGTCGTCGGCCGGCTGTGCACGGCGTTCAACATGCAGGTCTCCCTGCGCACCTCCGCGTACGGCGGGGTCCGCGCGGTCCTCATCATCCCGCGCGAGATGCTGACCACCGACGCCGCACCGGGATACGCCCACGGCATCGGTGCCGCGGCGGCGCCCAAGCTCGGACCCGGCGCGCTCGAAGGTCCCAAGCGCACCCCGAAGAAGCGCCGCCCCACGAGCCCGAAGATCCCCGCCACGGTCTCCATGGAGGACGACGTCCCCGTGGTCACCGAATGGACCGCCAACGGGTTGCCGCAGCGCCGCAGCCGGGTCAAGACCCCGCTCAGCAAGCGGATCGCCGAGCAGGCGGCCATCGAGCAGGCCGAACGGGAGGGCAGGCCGACGGTCTGGTCGACGACCAGGCCCGAACCCGAGCCCGAGCCGGCGAAGGACGAGCCCGCCCCCGGTGCGTGGGTCGAGGCGTTCTGGAACGGACTCAAGGACAAGCCCGACCCGCTCACACTCAAGCCGCGAACCCGACCCGCCCAACCGGCCCGCCCCGAGGCCGATGACGAGGGGGACCTCAAGTGATCCAGCAGCGCGCCAACTTCGACTGGATGCTCAAGGAGCTCCACGACGGCGTACCGGGCATCGAGATGATCGTCGTGCTCTCCGCCGACGGACTGCGCATCGCCCGCTACGGCGGTGACCCGGACACCGCCGACCGCGTCGCCGCGGCCTGCGCCGGCCTGCAGAGCCTGGCGGCCGCCGTCGCCTCGGAGATTCCCAACAGCGACGGCAAGATGAAGATGGTCCTCATCGAGATCAACGGCGGCTACTTCTATCTGATGGCCGCCGGTGCCAACGCCTATCTCGCCGTGCTCTCCGACACGTTCGCCGAACCCGGAATGATGAGCAACCGCATGTCCGACCTCGTCGCCCGGATCGGTGCCCATCTCACCAGTCCGCCCCGGCGCAACGGGCATACCGTATGAGTCCTCCGCAACGCCAGCGGCGACATCCGACGGAACAGCGGCCCCCACAGTCGCCCCGGCCGGGGGAGAAGCCGGGGGAGAAGAAGAACCCGGAACGGCTCTTCGTGGTGGCCGGAAAGGACGGCGAGCGCGCCGAGCTCGACCTCGTCACCTTAATCGTGGCGAGCGCCGAACCACCGCCTTCCGCCGCGCCCGAGCAGACGGCGCTGCTCCGGCTCTGCACGTCTCCCCTGTCCGTGGCCGAACTCTCGGCCTATCTCAACCTGCCGTTCAGCACGATGACGGTCCTGCTCACCGACATGCTGACGGCCGAACTGGTGACGGCGCGCGACCCGATCGTGCGCCAGGCCGTCGCCGACCGTTCCCTTCTCGAAGCGGTGATGCATGGACTTCAAAGGCTCTGACACCATCCCCGGTCCACGGACCGAGGACCAGCTGCCGCACACGGCCGAGGCGGCGGTCAAGATCGTGATCGTGGGCGGCTTCGGGGTCGGCAAGACGACCATGGTCGGCTCGGTCAGCGAGATCAGGCCGCTGACCACCGAAGAGACCATGACGCAGGCCGGCATCGGTGTCGACGACAACTTCGGCTCGGACTCCAAGACGGCCACCACCGTGGCCATGGACTTCGGCCGCATCAGCATCACCGACCAGCTCGTGCTCTACCTCTTCGGCACTCCCGGCCAGGAGCGCTTCTGGTTCCTGTGGAACGGGCTGTTCGAGGGCGCGCTGGGCGCGGTCGTGCTGATCGACACCCGGCGGCTCGAAGTCAGCTTCGACGTCATAGGGCGACTCGAGGAGCGCGGCGTGCCGTTCGTCGTCGCCGTCAACTCCTTCCCCGACGCGCCCAATTACCCCGTGGACGACCTGCGCACGGCCCTCGACCTGGACCCGGAGATCCCCATCGTCGAGTGCGACGTACGCCGCCGGGCCTCCAGCCGCGACGTCCTGATGACCCTGATGCGCTTCCTGCACTCGCTCGCCATGTCGGGAGCGCTCAGGTAGGCCCGTCCGCCGGAGCGGTCCCCACCCCGGGCATCCGGCGACCCCCGCATCCTTCTGTATCCCCCGGCAACCCCCTGCATCCGCATCCGTCCTGACTCCCCAGACACCGGATCCACTTCGGAGCGACCACTGTGACGCCTGAATCCCATTCCCCGACCGGTACGCACGACCCCTTCACCCCGCCGCCCGGCTGCCCCGCCCATGGGCTCGGACTCGGCCCCGGAGGACTGCACCGGCTCCACGAGGCGGAGGACCTGAGCGAGCTGTACGAGAAACTGCGCGAGCAGCACGGCCAGGTGGCGCCCGTGCTGCTGCACGAGGACGTGCCGATGTGGGTGGTCCTCGGTCACACCGAGAACCTGCACATGGTGCGTACGCCCTCGCAGTTCTGCCGGGACAGCCGTATCTGGAGCCCGCTCCTGGAGGGCATGGTCAAGCCCGACCACCCGCTGATGCCGCACATCGCCTGGCAGCCGATCTGCTCCCATGCGGAGGGCGACGAGCACCTGCGGCTGCGCGGCGCGGTCACCGGCGCCATGTCCACCATCGACCACCGCGGTATGCGCCGCCACATCAACCGCTCCACGCAGCGCCTCGTCAACCGGTTCTGCGAGGAGGGCCGCGCCGACCTGGTCGGCCAGTTCACCGAGCATCTGCCGATGGCCGTGATGTGCGAGATCCTCGGCATGCCCGACGAGTACAACGACCGTATCGTCGAGGCCGCCCGCGACATGCTCAAGGGCACCGAGACCGCCATCGCCAGCAACGCGTACATCATGGACGCGCTGATGCGGCTCACGGCCAAGCGCCGGGCCAGGCCCGAGGAGGACTTCGCGACCCACCTGATCAACCACCCGGCCCGGCTCACCGACGACGAGATCGGCCAGCACCTGCGGGTCGTGCTGATCGCCGCCTACGAGGCCACCGCCAATCTCCTCGCCAACGTGCTGCGCGTGGTCCTCACCGACCCGCGGTTCCGCGCCCAGCTCAGTGGCGGCCAGATGACGGTTCCGCAGGCGGTCGAGCAGTCCCTGTGGGACGAGCCGCCGTTCAGCACCGTCTTCGCCTACTTCGCCAAGCAGGACACGGAGTTGGGTGGCCAGCGCATCCGCAAGGGCGACGGGCTGCTCTTCGCCCCGGCCCCGGGCAACGTCGACCCGCGGGTACGCCCCGACCTGGGCGCCAACATGATGGGCAACCGTTCCCACCTCGCCTTCGGCGGCGGTCCGCACGAGTGCCCGGGCGCCGACATCGGTCGTGCGATCGCCGAAGTCGGCGTCGACGCGCTCCTGATGCGGCTGCCGGACGTCGAACTCGACTGCGACGAGGACGAGTTGGAGTGGCGGGGGTCGATCGCCTCGAGCCACCTGGTGGAGATGCCGGTCCGCTTCGCGCCCAAGCCTCCGCAGGACGTGATGCAGAAGCCGGGCCGCGCTCCGGTCCCGCCCCAGCGCGCCACCTGGCAGGTGGGCACGCCCCAGGTGCAGCCGACCCCCGCTCCGGCGCCTCAGCCGGCCGCGCCTCAGCCGGCCGCGCCCCAGCAGCAGCCCGCGCCGACGCCGGAACCGGTCCGGCCGAAGGGGGCCTGGCGGCGCTTCCTGGTGTGGTGGCGGGGTTACTGAGACTGAGCCGGCTCCGCGTACGGCGGCCGCGGAGCCGCCCACTCGGAGTATGAGACCCAGGCCTCCAGGGCCCTCGCGCTGCGGAACCGGTGTGGTGTCCCCGTGACCGGATCGGTGAACTCCAGCGTCCGCGCCAGCAGTTGGAGCGGACGCCGGAAGTCGCCGGCCGGTGCGGGGTCGGTCACCTCCGGGTACAGCGGGTCGCCGAGGATCGGTGCGCCGAGGGCGTTCATATGGACCCGCAGCTGATGGGTCTGCCCGGTCGAGGGCACCAGCCGGTACCGGGCCAGTCCATCGGGGCGATGCTCGACCACCTCGACCCGCGTGACGGCGTTCGGCTCACCCTCGACCTCCCGGGCCGCGAGCACCCCGCGTTCCTTCACGATGCGGCTGCGCACGGTCCGGGGCAGGGCGAGCACGGGATCGTACGGCGCCACCGCCTCGTACTCCTTGCGCACCAGCCGGTCGCGGAACAGCGTCTGATAGGCGCCGCGTTCCTCGGGCCGCACCGTGAACAGCACCAGCCCGGCGGTGAGCCGGTCGAGGCGATGGGCCGCGCCCAGTGTGGGGATGCCCAACTCCCGGCGCAGCCGCGCCAGCGCGGTCTCGGTGACATGGCCGCCGCGCGGCGTCGTGGCCAGGAAGTGCGGCTTGTCGGCGACGACGATGTGCTCGTCGCGATAGACGACGTCCACCGCGAACGGCACCCGCACCTCGGCGGGCAGCTCCCGGTGGAACCACACGAACATCCCCGGCACATACGCCGCGTCCGGCGGCACCGGCTGTCCGTCCGCCCCGACGACCAGCCCCGCGTCGAACATCCCCGCGACGACCCCGGGCGCCGCCCCCCTGAGTCGCTCCACCAGATGCTCCCGCACGGTGGCCCACGCCCCCTCGAAGGGGAGCCGCACCCGCACGGCGTCGATCCCGTCGCGCTGCGGCAGGGGAGAGGGCGGGGGTGGCGTACGGCGTCTCATCACGATCAAGCGTACGGCGGCGGGAAAACGCACGCGCGCGTGAAGGGCGACCGACCCGGGGCGAGCCCGGCCGGGGTGACGGGGCACGGGCACGGCGAAGGGGCGGCACCGGGAAAGGTGCCGCCCCTCGAAGCATTCATACACGGGCAGGGGCCAGAAGCATTCACACAAGAGCAGGGGCTACGCGGCCGGTGCCGCCCCCTCCTGCTCCGCCTCGATCCGCGCGTTCCAGTCCCGCTTGGAGGCCTGCCAGCCGTCCTCGTCGTGGCCGAGCCGCCAGTAGCCGGAGATCGACAGGTCCTCGCGGGCCACGCCGCGCTCGACCCGCAGCAGCCGGCGCAGCTCCTTCACGAAGTGCGCCTCGCCGTGGACGAAGGCGTGCACCCGGCCCTCCGGGAACTCCAGCGCGCGTACGGCCTCCACCAGCGCCTCGCCAACGGGGCGGGCGCCGCGGTGCAGCCAGACGACCTCGACATCGGAGTCGATCTTCTGCTCCTCCTCGCGGCCGGCGATCTCCACGAAGGCGTACGCCGTGGCGCCGTCGGGCAGCGACTCCAGGGAGCGGGCGATCGCGGGCAGTGCGCTCTCGTCACCCACGAGCAGATGCCACTCGGCGTCCGGATCGGGAGCGTAGGCGCCGCCGGGACCCATGAAGCGCACGGTCTCGCCCGGCTGGGCGCGCATCGCCCACGGCCCGGCGAGGCCCTCGTCGCCGTGGAGCACGAAGTCCAGCGTGAGCTCACGGTGCTCGGGGTCCCAGGCCCGGACGGTGTACGTCCGCGTCACCGGCCACTGCTCGCGCGGCAGCTCCTCGCGGATGCGCTCCAGGTCGAAGGGCTCGGGATAGCTCACGCCCTCGGGGGAGAACAGCATCTTCACGTAGTGGTCCGTGCAGGTGTCCGCCGTGAAGTCGGCGAGCCCCTCGCCACCGAGCACCACCCGCTGCATGTGCGGCGTCAGCCGTTCGGTACGGATGACCTGCGCGGAGTGGGGCTTCCGCGGCTTGCGGGCAGGGCGTTGCGCCATCACTGGCCTCCCTCGTTCCAAGCTTAGGTTTACCTAAGTTAGCACCTCGTCCCGGAGAATGCCGCTACGGCTCGTTCATGAAAGGGTGCATGTCGCGCACGCAAGGTACGAATTCCCCTCGCGATAATCCCCATTCGCCCACCCCGCCCGCT
Source organism: Streptomyces sp. V4I8 (assembly GCF_041261225.1). GTDB lineage: Bacteria > Actinomycetota > Actinomycetes > Streptomycetales > Streptomycetaceae > Streptomyces. The sequence continues at coordinate 2,253,737 of NZ_JBGCCN010000001.1, read as the reverse complement.
CTTCACGCCTTTCCCGCCCTTCACGCCCCCAGCGTCGTCAGCAGACGCTGCAGCGACCCGCCCAGCCCCCACCGCACCGCCAGTTCGTCCAGCCGCGCCAGGTCCCGGGGCGTACGCGGCAGCGCCGTGTCCACGTCGGGCAGCGGAACGTCGGCCGCGACCCGCACCACCGTCGGTGCGACGGCGACGTATGCCCGTGACTCGTCCAGCCGCTTGCGCTGCGAGGGTGTGAGCTTCGCCCTGGGGTCGTCGACCGCCGCCATGATCCCGGCGAGGTCGCCGAACTCGGCCAGCAGCTTCGCGGCCGTCTTCTCGCCGATGCCGGGCACGCCCGGCAGGCCGTCGCTCGGGTCGCCGCGCAGCAGCGCCAGATCGGCGTACCCAACGCCGTCGACGCCGTACTTCTCGCGCAGCCAGGCCTCGTCGGTGAGCTGCAGGGTGCCCACGCCCTTGAGGGGGTACAGCACCCGCACCCCGCGCGCGTCGTCCACCAGCTGGTACAGGTCGCGGTCGCCGGTGACGATGTCGACGGGGCCCTTCGCCCGACCGGTGAACGTGCCGATGACGTCGTCCGCCTCGTACCCCTCGACCCCCACGCGCGCGATGCCGAGCGCGTCCAGGACCTCCTCGATGACCGGCACCTGCGGCGACAGCGTGTCGGGCACCTCCTCCTCGTCAGGCCCGGCCTCGTGCTCCTCGGCGACGCGGTGCGCCTTGTAGGAGGGGATCAGCTCGACCCGCCACTGCGGTCGCCAGTCGGCGTCCATGCAGGCCACCAGCTCATCCGGGCGGTGGTCCTTGACCAAGCGGTCGATGAAGTCGAGGAGCCCGCGCACGGCGTTCACCGGAGTGCCGTCCGGGGCCCTCACGGAGTCCGGGACGCCGAAGTAGGCGCGGAAGTAGAGCGAGGCGGTGTCGAGGAGCATCAGTCGTCCGGTCACGCCACGCATCATGCCGTACCGCACTGACAGTGGCCGGTCGGTGCGCGGCGAGTGGCGCCGGGGGACCAGGTCTGTGGCCTGGACCACTTGTGCGTTTGTGCCCGGAGAACGCGGGCAGGCGCGGCCCCGGAGCGACGCGCTTGCGCATTCAACACTTGCGCATTCAACTGCGGCGCCGTCGCTCCGTTCATTGGCCGTCGAGACAAGAGGTACCCGTGTCATCCAGGCTTGAGGCCGAACATCTGTACAAGGTGTTCGGCAGACGACCGGACGAGGCAGTCGAACGGCTCCGTGAAGGAGCCGACCGGGAGGAGCTGCGCGCCGACGGCACCACCGCCGCCGTGATCGACGCCTCCTTCACCGTGGAACCCGGCCAGATCTTCGTCGTCATGGGCCTGTCCGGATCCGGCAAGTCCACCCTGCTGCGCATGCTCAACGGGCTCCTGGAGCCGACCGCGGGTCACGTCCGCTTCGACGGCCACGACCTGACCGCGATCGGCGACCGCGAGCTGCGCGAGGTCCGCGCGAACAAGATCAGCATGGTCTTCCAGCACTTCGCGCTCTTCCCGCACCGCAGCGTGCTGGAGAACGCCGCCTACGGCCTGGCCGTGCAGGGCGTGCCCCGCGCCGAGCGCGAGAAGCGCGCCGGCGAGGCGCTCGCCCTGTGCGGACTGGCCGGCTGGGAGAAGTCCTGGCCCGACGAGCTGTCCGGCGGCATGCAGCAGCGCGTGGGCCTGGCCCGCGCCCTCGCCACCGACGCCGACCTGCTCCTCATGGACGAGTCCTTCAGCGCGCTCGACCCGCTGATCCGCCGGGACATGCAGGACCAGCTGCTCCAGCTCCAGCAGACCCTGAAGAAGACCATCGTCTTCATCACCCACGACCTCAACGAGGCCATGCGCCTGGGCGACCGCATCGCGGTCATGCGGGACGGCCGTATCGTCCAGACCGGCACCGCGGAGGACATCCTCCTGCGCCCGGCCAACGACTACGTCGCCTCCTTCATCCAGGACGTCGACCGCTCCCGCGTCCTGACCGCGGCGGCCGTCATGGACGAGGACGTCATCGGTGACGAGGTCGGCTGCGGCTGCGAGACAGCGACGGCGGACACACCGTTCACCGAACTCTGCGCGATCAGCGCCCGCCTGACGCACCCCGTGGCGGTCCTCGACGCGGACGGGAAACTCGTCGGACGCGTCTCCCGACAACGCCTCGTCGGCGTCCTCGGCGACCAGCAGGGCGAGCCCGCCCCCTGCGACAACCCGCGCGGCACCCGCGACGGGAAGGTGATCGCCAATGCCTAGGCTCCACTTCGGCGACTGGATCGAAGACCTGGTGGGCTGGCTCCAGTCCCATCTGACCTGGGTGTTCGACATCATCAGCACCGTGCTCGGCGGCATGTACGACGGTGTCGACGCCGTCCTCGGCGGCGGCGAGCCGCTGCTGATGGCCGGTGTCCTCGCGGTGATCGCGTGCTGGCTGCGCGGACTGCTGCCCGGTGCGCTGGCCTTCGTCGGCCTCGCCCTGATCGACTCGCTCGGGCTGTGGGACGACGCGATGGACACGCTCTCGCTCGTCCTCGTCGCCTCGGTCATCACCATCGTGTTCGCGGTGCCGCTCGGCATCTGGGCCGCCCGCAGCGACCGGGTCAGCGCCCAGCTGCGGCCGGTGCTCGACGTCATGCAGACGATGCCGGCCTTCATCTACCTCATCCCCGGCGTCATGTTCTTCGGCGTCGGCACCACCCCCGGCCTCCTCGCGACGATCATCTTCGCCATGCCCCCGGGCGTGCGCATGACCGAGCTGGGCATCCGGCAGGTGGACGGCGAACTGATCGAGGCGGCCGAGGCGTTCGGCACCAGCCCGCGCAGCACCCTGGCACGCGTCCAGCTGCCGCTCGCGCTGCCGACGATCATGGCCGGGGTCAACCAGGTCATCATGCTGGCCCTGTCGATGGTGGTCATCGGCGGTATGGCCGGCGCCGGCGGCCTCGGCGAGCAGGTCTACTCCGCGATCACCCAGCTCAAGGTCGGCCTGGCCGCCGAGAGCGGTGTGGCCGTGGTCATCCTCGCGATGTACCTGGACCGTATGACCGGAGCACTGGGCCGGCGGGTCTCCCCGCTCGGCCGCCGGGCCGCGGCCAAGGCCGCCGTCGCCGCCGCGGGCCGCTTCAGGCTCGCGCATTACAAGCCGGGCGGCGCCGTGGCCGTCATCGGTGTAGTGATCCTCGCCCTCGTCGCGGGCGGCATGAACCTGGCCGGCTCCGGGAGCAGCCAGGAGGCCGCGGCCGGCACGAACGTCGGACAGGGCAAGAAGATCAACCTCGGCTACATCCCCTGGGACGAGGGCACCGCCACCACCTACCTGTGGAAGGAGCTCCTGGAGCAGCGCGGCTACGAGACCGACGTCAAGCAGCTCGACCCCGGCCCGCTCTACTCGGGAGTGGCCCGCGGCGACATCGACTTCCAGACCGACGCCTGGCTGCCGACCACTCACAAGGCGTACTGGGACAAGTACAGCTCCCAGCTCGACGACATGGGTGCCTGGTACGGGCCGACGTCGCTGGAGCTGACGGTCCCGTCCTATGTGAAGGGCATCGACTCGCTCGCCGACCTGAAGGGGCAGGGGAAGAAGTTCGGCGGGAAGATCATCGGCATCGAGGCGAGCGCCGGGATGATGGGGACGCTGAACAAGTCGGTGCTGAAGGCGTACGGCCTCGAGGGCGAGTACAAGGTGGTGTCGTCGAGTACGTCGTCGATGCTGGCGGAGCTGGACCGGTCGATCAAGAAGCGTGAGCCGGTGGTGGTGACCCTGTGGTCGCCGCACTGGGCGTACGGCAAGTACGACCTGAAGAAGCTCAAGGACCCGAAGGGCGCCTGGGGCAAGGGCGAGCAGATCCACACCGTCGCGCACAAGGGGTTCGCCAAGAAGGACCCGGTCGTCGCGAAGTGGCTGAAGGACTTCAAGCTCACCGAGAAGCAGCTGACCGGCCTGGAGAACGACATCCGCGCCGCCGGCGAAGGCCACGAGCAGGACGGTGTCCGCACCTGGCTGAAGAAGGACCCGGGCCTGGTGAACAAGCTCGCCCCGGTCGCCGGCGGTGCGAAGGCGCAGGGCAAGGACGCCGGCAAGACCGTCGACATGGGCTACTTCCCGTGGGACGAGGCCATCGCCGCCACCTACCTCTGGCAGAACATCCTCGAGGACCGCGGCTACAAGCCGAACGTCAAGCAGCTCGACCCCGGACCGCTCTACACCTCGCTCGCACAGGGGCAGATGGACGTACAGCTGGACGGCTGGCTGCCGACCACGCACAAGGAGTACATGGACCGCTTCAAGGGGAAGTTGGACGACCTCGGCTCGTGGTACGGGCCGACTTCCTTGGAGTTGACGGTCCCGTCCTATGTGAAGGGCGTCGATTCGCTGGCCGACCTGAAGGGGCAGGGGAAGAAGTTCGGCGGGAAGATCATCGGCATCGAGGCGAGTGCCGGGATGATGGGGACGCTGAACAAGTCGGTGCTGAAGGCGTACGGCCTCGAGGGCGAGTACAAGGTGGTGTCGTCGAGTACGTCGTCGATGCTGGCGGAGCTGGACCGGTCGATCAAGAAGCGTGAGCCGGTGGTGGTGACGCTGTGGTCGCCGCACTGGGCGTACGGCAAGTACGACCTGAAGAAGCTCAAGGACCCGAAGGGCGCCTGGGGCAAGGGCGAGCAGATCCATACCGTGGCCAAGAAGGACTTCGGCCAGGAGTTCCCCGAACTGAGCGGCTGGCTGAAGAACTTCAAGCTGACCGAGGAACAACTCGCCTCACTGGAGGTGGAGATCCAGAAGGGCGGCGCCGGAAACGAGAAGGAATCCGCCCGCCGTTGGATGGACGCTCACCCCGGGATCGAGGACGAGCTGGCGCCTGTGGCGGGATAGACCCGCGGGTCGTGACGTAGACACAGGCGGAGAACCAGCAGACACAGGCGGAGAACCAGCAAACACAGGCAGAGACACAACAGGCACCGGGTGTGGGACGCACGTACGCGTGAATCCCGCACCCGGTGCCGTTCGCGTCACCCTGCCCTGAGCCGGACCCAGAGCTGCCCACGCCTACGGGAAGGATCCGGCCAACCACAGAGCGCTACGCCACCACCCGAGCTCCGCCCCCCCCGGGCCAGGCACTTCACCCGCACCCACCAGGGAACACAGGAAGCCGCCGCATCATTGAAATGAACACGGGATAATGGTGCTGATCGGGAGTCAGTGGTGGCGCGGCGGCGGCCGGCGCGGCCGGGGAGCTGATCCGGCTGGCGCGAACCAATGGGTCGTACTCCCCCTGACGTGTCGTCGATGTGACGGGCGCATGAAACGGTTTGCCGAACATGCGTAGGGTGCAGAGAACTCAACAGACGGTGTGCGCCGGGCGACGGGCGCGAGGACAGCGGAGCGACGAGCGAAGGAGGGAGCCGGAGCGATGGGCGACCACAAAGAACAGCCCCTACGGGTGGGCGCGGCCGTGCGGCGGCGACGCCGTGCGCTGGAGCTCACCCTCGCTGTCGTGGCCGAGCGCAGCGGCCTGTCGGTGCCCTTCCTGAGCCAGATCGAGAACGACCGGGCGCGCCCCAGCAGGAGCTCCCTCGAAAAGGTCGCCGACGCGCTGCGTACGACCGCCGTCGAACTCCTCGCCGCCGCCGACCCGGCGTGCAGCGTCGACGTGGTACGGGCCGAGGCCACCGAGCTGGCGCCGGAGCCCCGGGCGCGTTCCCTGGTGCGAGGTCACCATCAGATGCACGCCTCGGAGTTCACCGGCGACCATGACGCGGGCCGTGAATTCCAGTACCGCAACGACCAGTTGATGTATGTCGCGGACGGCGCTGTGGAGATCGAGGCGGAGGGCCGGGCCTACCGCCTGGGCCGCGGCGACACCCTGTACCTCACCGGCGGGGTCCGCCACCGCTGGCGGGCGACGGTGCCGGACACGCGCGTGGTCGTCGTCGCGGTGGCGGAGCACATCGAGGCGGTCCGGGACCGGCCGGGGCGCTGATGCGCGTCGTCTCCCTGGTGCCGTCCCTGACGGAAGCCGTGGCCGTCTCGGCCCCCGGCGTCCTGGTCGGCGCGACGGACTGGTGCAGCCACCCGGCCGGCCTGGACGTCACCCGCGTCCGCGGCACGAAGAACCCCGACCTCCACCGGATCCTCGCCCTCACCCCCGACCTGGTGATCGCCAACGAGGAGGAGAACCGCGAGCCCGACCTCGCCGCCCTCCGCGCGGCCGGCGTCGAGGTCCTGGTCACCGAGGTGCGGGACGTACCGCAGGCCTTCCGCGAGCTGACGCGCGTGCTGGACGCCTGCGGCGTGACGGCCCGCCCGCACTGGCTGGACGAGGCGGAGAAGACCTGGTCGTCACTGCCGGTCCCGGCACTCCGTACGACGGCGGTGGTCCCGATCTGGCGACGCCCCTGGATGGTGCTGGGCCGCGACACCTTCGCGGGCGACGTCCTGGCCCGCCTCGGCGTGGACCACCTGTACGCGAGCCACGAGGACCGCTACCCGCGCATCCCCCTGGACGACCTGCGGGCGGCGGCCCCGCACCTCGTGGTCCTCCCCGACGAGCCGTACCGCTTCACGGCCGACGACGGCCCGGAGGCGTTCCCCGCTCTGCCCTGCGCGCTGGTCAGTGGACGGCACCTGACGTGGTACGGGCCGTCGCTGGCCGAGGCGCCGCGGGTGCTGGGTGAGGCCCTGCGAGCAGCGTGCCCCTGAGCAGACCATGGGCCGTGCGCGCGGCGGCGATGGTCCAGGCGGCGACGAGTACGCCGTACAGCCCGATGGCGAGCCCCTCGTAGACGACGAGACCGGTGTGGCGGGCCAGTGCCTCGGCGCCGGTGACGCAGGTGCCGACCGGGAAGGTGAACGCCCACCACGTCATCGTGAAGCCCATGCCGTGCCGTCGGGCGCGCAGGACGTGGGCGGTGGCGAGCCCGGACCACAGCAGGGCGAAGCCCATCACGGGGACGCCGTAGAGGACGGCGAGAATGCCGAAGCCCTCGCTGTACGGGGCCGGGAGCACGCCGGGGGCGACGTCCGCGAACATGCCGACGGCGGTGGTGGACTGCCCGAGCGGGCCCAGCACCAGGAACAGGGTCGGGGTGAGAGCGAGGGGGAGCGGCCCACCGGTGATCAGCCGCGCGAAGACCAGCGGCAGCATCAGCAGGGTGCCGAGCAGACTGAGCCCGAACATCGCGAAGCAGGCGAGGAGCAGCGTCTCCCGCGCCTGCCCGGGCGGCAGATGCGGCACCAGGAGCGGGCCGAGGGCGGCGGACACCATGGGCGCGACGAGCGGCAGCAGCCACACGGGCGTGGCCTGTGATGGTTCCGCGCGATGGCGTACGGCCATGAGGTACGGGACGGCGACGGCGGCCGCCAGCCCGACGGCCGTACCGGCGCTGAACAGCACGGCGTCGAGTACGACCGCCGCCTCGCCGCCGATCCAGTCCCGGCCGACGGTGATCGCGCCGCCGCCGACGGCCAGCAGGGCCATGGCCAGGCAGCCGTAGAAAGGTGCCGTGGCCGGGTCGAGGAGGTGGGCGCGGGCCTGGTCGCGGTGGTGGGTCCAGTGCAGGGCGCGGGCGGCGAGGAGCGCGAGGAGCAGGACGAGGGAGAGCGCCCAGACGGCCGTGCAGGCGGTACGCAGGACGGGGACGTGGACCGGCAGCCCGGCTCCGGCGGTGGCGACGGCGGCGGTGCCCATGACGGCGGCGTACCAGTTGGGTCCGAGATGACGGACGGCGGTGACCATGGAATCAGCGTCGCGGGACCAGCCATCTCCCACCAGGGAGTTTGCCCCTATGGCGACATAAACTGGGCTTATGACTCAGGCGGAGGGGCAGTTTCGCGCGGGATCCCTGGCACATCGTGTCCCGGATCTCGGCGCGCTGGAGCTGTTGCTGGCGGTGGCCCGGCTCGGCAGTCTCGGCGGGGCGGCGCGCGAGCTGGGGATCACTCAGCCGGCGGCGAGCAGCCGGATCCGGTCGATGGAACGCCAGTTGGGGGTGGCGTTGGTGGACCGGTCACCGAGGGGCTCCCGGCTCACGGACGCCGGGGCGCTGGTGACGGACTGGGCGCGGCGCATCGTGGAGGCGGCGGAGGCGTTCGACGTGGGGGCGCAGGCGTTGCGGGACCGGCGGGACTCGCGGTTGCGGGTCGCGGCGAGCATGACGATCGCGGAGTACCTGCTGCCGGGGTGGCTCCTCGCCCTGCGGGCCCAGCGGCCGGACACGGCGGTGTCTCTGCTGGCCGGGAACTCGGCGGCGGTGGCGGAGCGGCTGCTGGCGGACGAGGCGGATCTGGGGTTCGTGGAGGGGCTGACCGTCCCGACCGGGCTGGACTCCGTCGTCATCGCCCATGACCACCTGATCGTGGTGACGGCGCCCGGGCATGCCTGGTCGCGTCGGCGACGGCCGCTGGAGGCGTCCGAGCTGGCGGTGACTCCGTTGATCCTGCGGGAGAAGGGGTCGGGGACGCGGCAGGTGCTGGATGTGGCGCTGGGTGGGCTGGCGCGGCCGCTGATCGAGTTGTCGTCCACCACGGCGGTGAAGGCGGCCGCGGTGAGCGGGGCGGGGCCGGCGGTGCTGAGTGAACTCGCGGTGGGGGAGGAGCTGTCGATGCGGCGGCTGGTGAGGGTGCCGCTGGCGGACGTGACCCTCGCGCGGGACCTACGGGCGGTCTGGCCCACCGGCCACCGCCCGGTGGGCCCGGCCCGGGACCTGCTGTCGCTGACCCGGGGGTAGTTTCCTCGCCCCCGCCGCCCCTACCCGTCCCGTCCCTGGGGGCTGCCGCCCCCAGACCCCCGCTTTCGGCCCTGAAGGGGCCTCGTCCTCAAACGCCGGACGGGCTGAAAAACTCAGCCCCTCCGGCGTTTGAGGAGCGGGGTCCGGGGCGGAGCCCCAGAGGGATGGGACGGGTAGGGGCGGCGGGGGCGAAGAACCCTCCGTCAGCCGCCGGCCGCCCGTACCAGCCCCCGCATGACCCGCAGATCCTCCCCCATCTCCGGATGCCACTGCACCCCCAACACCCACCCCCCGGACGCCAGTTCCACCGCCTCCACCGTCCCGTCCCCCGCGTACGCCGACGCGACCAGCCCCTCGCCGAGGCGGTCCACGGCCTGATGGTGGTAAGTGGGTACCGAGGTCTCCTCGGGGACGGCATCGGCGTACAGACTCCCCGGCACCGGCTTCACGGAGTGGCTGCCGAAGACCCCCACGACGTCGGCGTGCCCGTCGATGTGCTGGACGAGCGTGCCGCCGAGGGCGACGTTCAGGAGCTGCATGCCCCGGCAGATGCCCAGCACCGGCACGCCCGCGGCCAGCGCCGCGTCGATCAGGGCCAGCTCCCACGCGTCCCGCGCCCGCCCCGGCGGCCCGGTGCGGGGGTGCGGCTCGGCGCCGTACCGTACGGGCTCCACATCCGGGCCGCCCGCGATGACGAGCCCATCCAGCCGGGCCACGGCCGCGGAGGCGTGCTCCGGGTCGTCCGGCGGAAGCATCGCGGCCAGGCCGCCGGCCCGCTGCACCAGCCGGGGATAGCCGGCCGGCAGCAGCGCCGCGTCCAGCTCCCACACGCCCCAGCGCGCACCCGACTCCAGATAGGTGCTGACACCGATCAACGGCCTGGCCACAGAAACTCCCTCACAGCTCGCTACTTCAGTCCCGTGCCAACAACTCTGCCTCGGCCGCCGCCAGCGCCGCGAACTCCTCCTCCGGCGCCTTCGCCACCAGACGCTTACGGCTGTACAGGCCGAAGTAGGCGATCGCCACCACGTACACCACCAGCGCGATCACCGCCGCCGTCACATCCACCAGGAACGTGGCCACCAGCGCCGCGCACGCCAGCACCAGGGCGACCGACGAGGTCAGCACGCCGCCCGGTGTGCGGTACGGCCGAGGCAGCTCGGGCTCGCGGCGGCGCAGCACGATGTGCGACAGGGACATCAGCGCGTACGAGATGGTCGCGCCGAAGACCGCGATGTTCAGCATCCGGGCGCCGTTCCCGGACACCGCCGCCAGCAGGAAGCCGATCGTGCCGGGCACCAGCAGGCCCAGGTACGGCGCCTTGCGGCTGCTGGTGAGGGAGAGGAAGCGGGGCAGATAGCCCGCGCGGGACAGGGCGAACAGCTGGCGCGAGCCCGCGTAGATCAGGGAGAAGAACGACGCGACCAGGCCCGCCAGGCCCGCGTAGTTCACGATCCGGCTCAGCGTCGTGGCCTCGCCGTTCGGCTGGAGCGCCTCCACCAGCGGGTTGCCCGCCTCCTGGATCGCCGCCGAGCCGCGCGCGCCGGCGGCCGCGAAGAAGGTCACCACGGCCAGCACCACCAGGATGGCCATCGACCAGCGGATCGCCTTCGGTAGCGTACGGGCCGGCTCCTTGGTCTCCTCCGCGGCCAGCGGCACGCCCTCGACGCCCAGGAAGAACCACATGCCGAAGGGGAACGCCGCCCAGATGCCGAGAAGGCCGAAGGGCAGCCAGGAGTTCGACCCCGCCGCCGACGTGTCGACCGGGATGTCGTCCAGCGACCCCCACGAGAAGTCAGGCAGCGCCGCCAGCGCGAACACGATCAGGGCCACCACGGCGATGCCGGTGACGACGAAGCTGAAGCGCAGCGCCTCGCCGACGCCCCAGAGGTGGATGCCGAGGAAGATCGCGAAGCAGACCAGGTACACCGGCCAGCCGGACTCCAGGCCGAACAGGCCCAGCGACTCGACGTAGTCGCCGATGAAGATGACGATGGCGGCGGGCGCGAGGACGTACTCGATGAGGATGGCCGTACCGGTGAGGAAGCCGCCCCAGGGGCCCAGTGCCCGGCGGGCGAAGCCGTAGCCGCCGCCCGCCGTGGGCAGGATCGAGGACAGCTCGGCGAGGGCGAAGACCATGCAGGCGTACATCGCGCCCATGAGGACCATGGCGATCGCCAGGCCCCCGAAGCCGCCTTCGGCCAGGCCGAAGTTCCAGCCCGAGTAGTCGCCGGAGACGACGTAGGCGACACCGAGACCGGTCAGCAGCACCCAGCCGGCGCTGCCGCGGCGCAGGGTTCTGCGTTCCAGATAGTCGTCCGCCTCGGCGGCGGGTGTACCGGTGGATTCCAGGGACATGCGCAGACTCCCCACGGGGCGGCGGACAGGAGTTCTTTCCGGGCACGGTGGGGTCGACCGAGCTCCGGCTCAATGGAGTGGATCCATACCTTTGCGGGGTCGGCGGGGGAGGGCAATACCCCTGCGTTAATCGCCCGTAAATCCGTGCTCACCCCGAGCCGCCGCGAAGCCCCGCTGATCCCGAGAGCGCGGGGCTCAGCCCAGGAAGCCCCGCAGCAGCGCCGCCGTCCCCCCGCAGTGCTCGCGCATGGTCTCCCGCGCGCACTCCGCGTCGCCCTCGATCACGGCCTCCACCAAGGCCGTGTGCTGCCGCTGGGAGTGCTCCAGGTTGCGTACGAGGAGCGGAATGCAGTCGAGCAGGTCGTTGACCGTCGCGCGTACGGCGGCGTACTGGGCGGTGAGCGTCGGCGACCCGGACAGTTCGGCGAGCGTCAGGTGCAGCAGGGTGTCCAGGCGGCGGTACTCGGCGAGCGGGGCGTCGTGCGTGCGCGCCAGGGCCTCGCGGAGCCGGTCCGTCTGCTCCTCGTCCAGCCCGTGCGCGGCGCACAGCCCGGCCGCGCCCACCTCCAGGACCTCGCGGAAGCGCAGCGTGTCCTCGACGTCGACGTCCTTCAGGCGGCGGCGCAGCTCCTCCTCGCCGGGGGTCACGGGGCGCGGCAGCACGAACGTTCCGCCGTAGCGCCCGCGCCGTGACTCGACCAGACCCTGGTCCTGGAGGACCTTCAGCACCTCGCGCAGCGTCACCCGGCTGATCCCCAGCCGGTCCGCCAGCTCGCGCTCCGCCGGCAGCCGCTCCCCGCCCGGCACCAGGCCGAGCCTGACCACCTGGAGGATCTGCTCCAGGGCCTCCTCGAAGCCGTTGCCGGCCCGCACCGGCCGCAGGACCGACGTCAGCCGGTCGTCGGCCCCGGGCGCTCCGGACGCCCCGTCCCCCGTGCCCGCCTGCGACATGTGGCCGTACCCCCTTCCCAAGCAATGGTCATCAGTCATACCTTATGGCTCCCGGCTGACCGAAGTAGCCGAATGGAGGCTCTCCCGTGGCAGACCGCACACCCCCGCTGAGCGTCGAGGAGCTGCACGCCCTCGTCGCGAGCGGTGAGATCGACACTGTCGTCCTGGCCTTCCCCGATATGCAAGGGCGGCTCCAGGGCAAGCGGTTCGCCGCCCGCTTCTTCCTCGACGAGGTCCTGCACCACGGCACCGAGGGCTGCAACTACCTCCTCGCCGTCGACACCGAGATGAACACCGTCGAGGGCTACGCCATGTCCTCCTGGGACCGCGGCTACGGCGACTTCGCCATGCACCCCGACCTGGCCACCCTCCGCCGCCTCCCCTGGAACGCCGGTACGGCCATGCTCGTCGCCGACCTCGCCTGGAGCGACGGCTCGCCCGTGGTGGCCGCACCCCGCCAGATCCTGCGCCGCCAGCTGGAGCGCCTCGCCGAGCACGGTTACACGGCCAAGGTCGGCACCGAGCTGGAGTTCATCGTCTTCAAGGACACCTACGAGCAGGCCTGGGACGCCAGCTACCGCGGGCTGACCCCGGCCAACCAGTACAACATCGACTACTCGGTGCTGGGGACCGGCCGCATCGAGCCGCTGCTGCGCCGTATCCGCAACGAAATGGCGGGCGCCGGGCTCACCGTCGAGTCCGCCAAGGGCGAATGCAACCCGGGCCAGCACGAGATCGCCTTCAAGTACGACGACGCCCTGGTCACTTGTGACCAGCACGCCGTCTACAAGACCGGCGCCAAGGAGATCGCCGCCCAGGAGGGCGTCTCGATCACCTTCATGGCCAAGTACAACGAGCGCGAGGGCAACTCGTGCCACATCCACCTCTCCCTCGCGGACGCCGCCGGCGACAACGCCATGGCCGGTGACGGCGAGGGCGGCATGTCGGACGTCATGCGCCACTTCCTCGCCGGACAGCTGGCCGCCCTGCGGGACTTCTCCCTGCTCTACGCCCCCAACATCAACTCCTACAAGCGGTTCCAGCCCGGCTCCTTCGCGCCGACCGCGGTCGCCTGGGGCTACGACAACCGCACCTGCGCCCTGCGCGTCGTCGGCCACGGCCGCTCGATGCGCTTCGAGAACCGGCTCCCCGGCGGCGACGTCAACCCGCACCTCGCCGTCGCCGGACTGGTCGCGGCCGGCCTCTACGGCATCGAGCAGAAGCTGGAGCTGCCCGAGCCCTGCCCCGGCAACGCCTACGCCGCCGACTTCGCCCACGTGCCCACCACCCTCCGCGAGGCCGCCGAGCTCTGGGAGAACAGCCCCATCGCCAAGGCCGCCTTCGGCGACGAGGTCGTCGCCCACTACCGCAACATGGCGCGCGTCGAGCTGGACGCCTTCGACGCCGCGGTCACCGACTGGGAGCTGCGCCGCTCCTTCGAACGCCTGTGAGGCCCTCCTTGTCCGACCAGCTCCAGGTACTCAATCCGGCCACCGAAGAGGTGGTCGCCACCGTCCCGGCCGCCACCGCGGCCGACGTGGACGCCGCCGTCGTACGGGCCACCAAGGCGCAGTCCGGATGGGCCGCCCTCGCGCCCGGCGAACGCGCCCGGCTGCTGCGCCGGTTCGCCGTCACCGTCGACGAACACCTCGAAGAGCTCGCCCGGTTGGAGGTCCGCGAGGCCGGGCACACCGTCGGCAACGCCCGCTGGGAGGCGGGCAACGTCCGCGATCTGCTCGACTACGCGGCCGGGGGAGTGGAGCGGCTGACCGGACAGCAGATCCCGGTCCCCGGCGGCCTGAACGTCACGATCCTCGAACCCCTCGGCGTCGTAGGCGTCATCGCGCCCTGGAACTTCCCGATGCCGATCGCCGCGTGGGGCACCGCCCCGGCGCTCGCGGCCGGCAACGCGGTCCTCCTCAAGCCCGCCGAGACGACCCCGCTGACGGCTCTGCGGCTGGCGGAGCTGGCCCTGGAGGCGGGACTTCCCGAGGGCCTGTTCCAAGTGCTGCCCGGCCACGGGTCCGTCGCGGGCAACGCCCTGGTCGAACACCCGGGCGTCGCGAAGATCGTCTTCACCGGCTCGACGGCCGTGGGCAAACAGGTCCTGGCCAAGGGCTCGGCGCTCCTCAAGCGCGTCACCCTCGAACTCGGCGGCAAGAGCCCCAACATCGTCTTCGCCGACGCGGACATCGAGGCCGCCGCCGCAGCGGCCCCCATGGCCTTCCTCGACAACTCCGGCCAGGACTGCTGCGCCCGCACCCGCGTCCTCGTCCAGCGCTCCGCCTACGACCGCTTCATGGAGCTGCTCGGCCCCGCCATCGAGGCGGTGACGGTCGGCGACCCGGCCGACGAGAAGACCGACATGGGCCCGCTCATCTCCAAGGTCCAGCTGGACCGGGTCCGTTCGTACGTCACCGACGACCTCGACGGCATCCGCGGCAAGGCCCCCGAAGGCCCCGGCTTCTGGTTCCCGCCCACCGTCCTCACCGGCGTCGACCCGCACGCGCGCGTGGCCGTCGAGGAGGTCTTCGGCCCCGTCGCGGTCGTCCTCCCCTTCGAGGACGAGGCGGAGGCCGTGGCCCTCGCCAACGCCACCGACTACGGCCTCTCCGGCTCCATCTGGACCCGTGACGTCGGCCGCGCCCTGCGCGTCTCCCAGGCGGTCAGGGCCGGCAACCTGTCCGTCAACTCCCACTCCAGCGTCCGCTACTGGACCCCCTTCGGCGGCTTCAAGCAGTCCGGCATCGGCCGCGAGCTGGGCCCGGACGCCCTGACCGCCTTCACCGAGACCAAGAACGTCTTCATCAGCACGGAAGGCCCCGCACAGTGACCGAAGCAAACGTGTGCCGCCGCCTCGTCGGCCGTACGGCCGTCATCACCGGAGCCGGCAGCGGCATCGGCCTCGCCACCGCCCGCCGCCTCGCCTCCGAGGGCGCCCACGTCGTCTGCGGCGACGTCGACGAACAGCGCGGCAAGGCCGCCGCCGAGGAGCTCGGCGGGATCTTCGTCAAGGTCGACGTCACCGACCCCGAGCAGGTCGAGGCGCTGTTCAAGACGGCGTACGACACCTACGGCAGCGTCGACATCGCCTTCAACAACGCCGGTATCTCGCCGCCCGACGACGACTCCATCCTGGAGACCGGCCTGGAGGCCTGGAAGCGCGTCCAGGAGGTCAACCTCACCTCCGTCTATCTGTGCTGCAAGGCCGCCATCCCCTACATGCGGCAGCAGGGCAAGGGCTCCATCATCAACACGGCGTCCTTCGTGGCGAGGATGGGCGCCGCCACGTCCCAGATCTCGTACACGGCCTCCAAGGGCGGCGTCCTCGCCATGTCCCGCGAACTGGGCGTGCAGTTCGCCCGCGACGGCATCCGGGTCAACGCCCTGTGCCCGG
Source organism: Streptomyces sp. V4I8 (assembly GCF_041261225.1). Taxonomy (GTDB): domain Bacteria; phylum Actinomycetota; class Actinomycetes; order Streptomycetales; family Streptomycetaceae; genus Streptomyces. Next base: position 2,238,315 of record NZ_JBGCCN010000001.1, on the reverse strand, counting down.
GACCGGTCAACACCCCGCTCCTCCAGGAGCTGTTCGCCAAGGACCCGGAGCGCGCCGCGCGCCGCCTGGTGCACATCCCGGTCGGCCGTTTCGCCGAGGCCGGCGAGATCGCCGCCGCCGTCGCCTTCCTGGCCAGCGACGACTCCTCCTTCGTGAACGCCACCGACTTCCTGGTCGACGGCGGAATCTCCGGGGCGTACGTCACACCGCTGTAGGCCGCCCGACCGGGTCGGGCTGAGCATGAGACCACCGCCCGTGACCGGGCACCGGCGCGCTCCCGAACCCTCGGGACCGCCGGTGCCGGTGCGGCCGGCGCGGGCCACGCGCTACAGGAACGTCCGGCCCTCGCCCCGGTACGTGGGCACGGCCGCCGTCACCGCGTCGCCCTTGACGAGATGCAGCGTGTCGAACCGCTCGCACAGCTCACCCGCTTTGGCGTGCCGGAACCACACCTTGTCGCCGAGCAGCAGATCGTCGGCGGGGGAGCCCATCAGCGGCGTCTGCACCTCGCCGGGCCCCTCCTGAGGGTCGTAGCGCAGGCCCTCCGGCAGATACGGCACCGGCAGCCGGTCGGGGCCGGCCGCACCCGAGGCCGGATACCCGCCCCCGAGGACGGTCACCACCCCGACGCCCGGCCGGCGCACGACGGGCTGGGCGAACAGCGCGGCCGGACGCCCGCTGAAGGACGTGTAGTTGTCGAACAGCCGCGGCACATACAGCCCCGACCCGGCCCCGATCTCCGTGACACAGTCCTCGGCGGCCGTGAACTGCACACTGCCCGTCCCGCCGCCGTTGACGAACTCCAGCCCCGGCGCGACGGCCCGGACGGCCCGCACCACCTCGGCCCGCCGCTCGGCGAGCTCCCGGCGGGCGGCGGCCTGCATCAGCCGCACGGCACGCGACCGCAACGGCCGCCCCGCCACGGAGTCCCCGACCCCGGCGATATGCCCCTCGTACGCCATGATCCCGACCACCTCGAACCCCGGCCGCCGGGCGACGACCCGGGCCATGTCGGCGACCTGCGCGGGGGAGTGCAGCGGCGAACGCCGGGCGCCGACGCGCACCCGCCCGCCGAGCAGCTTCAGCGAGGTGTCCAACTCCAGGCAGACCCGCACCACTTCCCGCCCGCCGTCCCGGGCCTCGTCGATGAGCCGGAGCTGTGCCGGATCGTCGATCATCACGGTGACGGCGGAGGCGAGCTTGGGATCACTCGTCAGCTCGGCGAAACCGGCCTTGTCGGCGGACGGGTACGCGAGCATGACGTCGTCGAACCCGGAGCGCGCCAGCCACAGGGACTCGGCGAGCGTGAAGGACATGAGGCCCGCGAAGCCGTCCTTCGCGAGGACGCGTTCGAGCAGGGCCCGGCAGCGCACGGACTTGCTGGCGACCCGGATCGGCTTCCCTCCCGCCCGGCGGACGAGATCGTCCGCGTTGGCGTCGAAGGCGTCCAGGTCCACGATCGCGAGAGGGGCGTCGAGATGGGCGGTGGCCCGGTCGTAACGGGCCCGGTCGGCGGCGCGCGCAGTCATGAACGAAGCCTGCCATGCGGGATTACCGCAGGGTAGGGGGATGTTCCGGGCAGATGCACACGGGGTCCCGGACTGGTTCCCGTTCGCCCAGGGTCAACCCGTAGAGTGACGCGCACGCATGTGGGGAACCTTCCCGGGCGCACACCTCGCCGGGATGACGCTCCTCCCGTGCGGGTATGCGTGCCTGGTCGGACGAGTCCGCGCCGGGCCGGGCAGGCAACACGGAACGACGGCCCGCGTACGGGATCGGGCCCGGGACATGAGGAAACGGGGGGTGCATGAGCACGGAAGCGCGGCGCGCCCCCATCCCCCCACGCCCGGCGACACCCCCACCGCCTTCCGTCCCGCCCCGCCCGACGACCCCGCCGAGACCCGCGGACCCGCTGAGGGCCGACGACGCGCAGGGCGGGCAGCCGGACGTCCCGGGCGCGCGGATGCCCGCCGCGGAGGTGCGAACGCCCGACCCCGCTGCCACCGCCGGCGCGCAGCCTCTCCCGGACCTGCACGTCCCGACCTCGGGAGAAAGCGCCCCCATGGCCCCGCCTCCGCCCCGTGCCTCGGCACGCTTCCCGGACACCCCGCCCACGGCCGGGCTTCAGGAGAGTGGCGGATCGTCGCAGCGCGAGCACACCGCGCAGGCCGGCACGCCGCCCCGCCCGGCCGATCGCCCCGCGCCGCCCCGACGCACGGGCGCCCCCGCCGAGACCGCAGCCGAGACCACCTTCCGTCTCCGGCCGATCCCCGCGACCCCGTCCCCCGAGTCCGGCAACCGCCGGCCCACCACGAGTGGTCCGGCGAGCACGCCTCCCCGGCCGGGCGCCGCACGGGGCTCGTCGAGCACACCTCCGCAGCCGGCTTCGGGTGCGGCGCAGGGTTCTTCGGGTCTGCCGCGGCAGTCGGGTTCCGGTGCGGCGCAGGGTTCTGCGGGTTTGCCCCGGCAGTCGGGTTCGGGTCCGGCGCAGGGTTCTGCCGGTCTGCCCGGCCAGTCCGGCTCCGGTCCGGCGCAGGGCTCTCCCGGCCTGCCTCCGCAATCGGCCACCGGGCACACGCAAGGTTCTGCCGCCATGCCGCCGCATCCGGCCACCCCACCCGCCCAGGGCGCCGTAGGCATGCCGCCCAGGCCGGTCACCCACCCCGGCTCCGCCCCCGCCGAGCCCCCTCGACGCCCCGCCTCCGTCCCTCTGCCCCCGCAGCGCCCCGCACGCGAGCCCTCGGCCGGCGACGGACCGGCGGCCCGTGGATACGCGGGCTCGGCGCCCGCCGGACACTCCCACACCACCGAGCGTTCCGCGAACGGCCGCAACTCCGCCGCTTTCGCCCCGGACCCGTCCCTCTCCTGGAGCGCCCCGATGGCGCCGGGTGGGACTCCGGGGGCCGGGCGGCCCGTCGTGTCGTTCGGGCAGCCCGAGGGGTACGACGAGCAGGCGCGACCTCGGCCCCTCGGCGTGCGGATCCGCCCCCGGGTCGCCGCGGCAGCCGTCTGTGTCGTGCTCGGGCTGGGCCTCATCGGCGGGGCCGCGACCGGGAGTTGGCTGATCGGCGACTCGGATGACGGCGACGCGCAGGGCACCTTCGCCGCGGCCGGAAGCCTGTGGCACAGCATTCCCGTCGACCAGCTGTTCCCGCCCACCGTGACCGGGCAGGGCGCCGGGCCCGGCGGCGCCGACCGGATCTGGACGCGGATCGCCGTCGCCCCGGACACCAAATGCGCCAACGCCTTCGACCCGCTCCTGCGCAAGGCCCTCGCCCCCGTCGGCTGCGAGCGACTCCTGCGTGCCACCTACGTCGACGCCACCCAGAGCTACGTCACCACCGTCGGCCTGCTCTTCACCACCGCCGACGCCGCCGCCATGCGCTCGCTCGACACCAGCTTCACCAAAGAGGGCCTCGACCGCCGCACGGACCTCATGCCCCGCCCCTACGCCGCGAAGGGCACCCTGGCCAGCGGATTCGGCGACGAACAGCGCGCTTCCTGGACCGTCTCCGTGCTGACCGACGCCCCGGTCGTCGTCTACGCCGTCTCCGGCTGGGCCGACGGCCGCACCGTCGACGAGCCCGAACCCGCCGAGGAGGCCATGCGGTCCGGCGACACCACGGCCGTCGCCCAGGCGGGCCTCGGCCACGAGGCACAGGGCCTCGCCGACCGCGTCGAACGCGCCCTGCGCAAGAACGTCGGCCCGTCCACGGAGCAGTCGTCATGAACAGTGGCATGAGCCCCGCCCCGAACCCGGGCCCGAACCCCGGCCTTGACCGTGCTGTGAACAGCGCGACGGCCGGCACCGTGACCAGTGCTGTGAAGAACTCCATGACCCGCCGGACCGGCCTCCTCGCCGTCCTCCTCGGCACCTGCCTCGCCGTCCTGCCGTCCACCGCCGCGCACGCCGACTCCATACGCGCCCAGCAGTGGGCCCTGGACGCCATGCACACCGAGGAGGCCTGGCAGACCACCAAGGGCGCGGGCGTCACCGTCGCCGTCCTGGACACCGGCGTCGAGAACGACCACCCGGACCTCGCCGGCAACGTCCTCGATGGCAAGGACATGGTCGGCTTCGGAGCCGAGCGCGGCGACCGCGCCTGGGCCCGGCACGGCACGGCGATGGCCGGCATCATCGCCGGCCACGGGCACGGCGCCGGCAACGGCGACGGCGTGATGGGCATCGCCCCCGAGGCCAAGATCCTCCCCGTCCGCGTCATCCTGGAGGACGGCGACCCCGCCCGCTCCAAGGCCCGCAGCACCCGTGGCAACGCCCTCGCCGACGGCATCCGCTGGGCCGCCGACCACGGCGCCGACGTCATCAACCTCTCCCTCGGCGACGACTCCAAGTCCGCCCACCCCGAAGCCGGCGAGGACGAGGCCGTCCAGTACGCCCTGAAGAAGGGCGCCGTCGTCGTCGCCTCGGCCGGCAACGGCGGCGAGAAGGGCGACCACATCTCGTACCCGGCCGCCTACCCGGGCGTCATCGCCGCGACCGCCGTCGACAAGTTCGGCACCCGCGCCTCCTTCTCCACCCGCCGCTGGTACGCCACGGTCAGCGCCCCCGGCGTGAACGTCGTCATCGCGGACCCCGACCACAAGTACTACGAGGGCTGGGGCACGAGCGCCGCGGCCGCCTTCGTCTCCGGAGCGGTGGCCCTGGTCAAGGCCGCCCACCCCGGCCTGACCCCGGCCCAGATCAAGAAGCTCCTGGAGGACACGGCGCGCAACGCCCCCGCCGACGGCCGCGACGACTCCCGCGGCTACGGCTTCATCGACCCGGCCGCCGCCATCAAGGAGGCCTCCCGCATGGAGCGGGAGAACCTCAAGCCGGCGGCCTACGGCGAGGAGTACTTCGGCTCGGGCCCGGACGCCGCCGAGTCGGGGGGCGACGCGTCGGGTTGGACCGCCCCGCTCGCGGGCGGCGCCGGCGCCCTCCTGCTGGTGTGGGCGGTCGTGCTGTGGCGCGGCCGACGCGCACGCCACGACTTCTAGCGATTTCGAGGGCCGCCGGACCGGCTACGACACGGCTGTGGCGGCCATGGATGAGGAGGCGGACGCGTCCTCCCCGGCGAACACCGAGACCGCCGCCACGGCCGAGGCCTCGACCAGCGCGATCCCGTCCGCCTGCGTCGCGTTGCCGTCCGACAGCACGGCCACCAGACAGTCGCGGCCGTCGACCGTCACCCGCCCGATGCTGTTGATGTCCCACAGCCCGGTCGCCGTACGCGGCAGCCACCCGTTCTTCAGTGCCCACCCGGAGCCGCCGGCCGCCGCCGACACCCCCCACCGCTGGCCCACGGCGATCCGCCCCATCAGCCCGCGCAGATACGCCCGCGAGGCCGCGCTCAGCTCCGAGTCCTGCCCGAACACCTCCCGCAGCAGCCGGAGTTGATCGGCGGCGGTGGTCTGCGTCAGCCCCCACAGCATCCCGTCACCCCCCTCGGTCCCCGTGAGCCCGAGGCGCTCGTTCGCGGCGTCCAGCCCCTCCGCCTGCCCGATCACCCGCCACAGCTCCGACGCGGAGGCGTTGTCGCTGTTCACGATCATCGCGGTCGCGTACGACTTCTCCGCCGCCGTCAGCTGCCGCCCCGCGTCCTGGGCCTGGAGCAGCAGCGCCGCCAGAATGTCGACCTTGACGATGCTCGCCGTGTCGAAGGCGCCGTCCCCGTACGAGGCGCTCGCACCGGACGCCAGGTCCAGCACCGCCACCGACACCTCGACCCCCTCGGGGACGTCCACCGCCTTCATCGCCGTCGCCAGCAGCTCGTCGTGGTCCACCGTCGGCCGCGCCACCGATTCCACCGAAGCCTCCTCGCTCGCCGACGGCGTCGCCGCCGACGATACGGTGCTGGTCCCCGAGTGCGCCCGCGCCTGCACGAACACGGTCCCGGCGGCCGTGGCGCCCACGACGGCGACCGTGGCGAGGGCGCCGTACAGCAGCGAGCGGCTTCCGGTCGGACGAGCGCGGTGGCCGCGGCGGGCTCTGGAGGACTCCATGCCGCGATCGTCGGGGCGGCGACTGTGCGGGCCGTTAGACGGACGTTAGATGTGTGTCAGGGAAATCTGAGATTCCGGTGAAACGCGTCACGGCCGGGTTTCCGGGCCCGCACAAGCGCAGCAGCATCCCCCCGATAGGGTCGGTGACCGTGGCGAACAAGAACATTCCCGACTCTCCCTTCTCCGACGACGACGGCTCCGCCTCCCCCCGGCTGAGCGCCGCGCTCGCCGCCTGGGCCGAGGACCGCACCGCCGAGGGCCCGGTCCTGGCGGCCCTCAAGGAGGCCCGGCTGCTCGTCCCCGTCGTGGCCGTGCTCGGCGAGGTCGAGGAGGACGAGAACGGGCTGCGCCACGAGAAGACCAGCGACATGGCCGTACCGACCCTCAAAGCCGGCGACCGCGTGGCCCTGCCCGCCTTCACGTCCACCGACTCGCTCGCCCGCTGGGACCCGGCGGCCCGCCCCGTCGCCGTACCCCTGCACCAGGCCCTGCGGGCCGCGGCGCACGAGAAGGCGGACACGATCGTGCTGGACATGGCCGGCCCGGTGCCCTTCGAGCTGACGGGGCGCGCGCTGCTCGCGCTGGCCGAGGGCCGGACGACGACCGACCCGCTCGCCGACCCGGCCGTGCGGGAGGCGGTGCGGGCCGCGGTGGCCGCCGAGTCCTCCGTGCTCAGCGCCCATCTCGGGCCCGGACAGGCCGACGGCACCCTCGCCCTCGTCCTGGATGGTTCCGCCGCACCCGCCCGGGCCGCCCGTGCGGTCGCCGAGCGGCTGGCAGCGGACGAGACACTGAGGGCCCGCCTGGTGCGCGGTCTCGACCTGGCACTGCTGCCGGCCGGGACGACGCCTCCGGGCGAGCCCCTGTACGTACGAGGATGAGCTAGCCGTAGACCGGGCCGGTGTACTTCTCGCCCGGTCCCTGACCCGGCTCGTCCGGGACGATCGACGCCTCGCGGAAGGCCAGCTGCAGCGACTTCAGGCCGTCGCGCAGCGGCGCCGCGTGGAACGAGCTGATCTCGGTCGTGCTCGCGTCCAGCAGACCGGCGAGGGCGTGCACCAGCTTGCGGGCCTCGTCCAGGTCCTTGTGCTTGTCGCCCTCCTCGGTCAGACCGAGCTTCACGGCGGCGGCGCTCATCAGGTTGACGGCGACCGTCACGATCACCTCGACGGCGGGGACCTCGGCGATGTCGCGGGTCATCTCGTCGAAGTCGGGGGACTCAGGAGGGGTGTCACTCATGTCCCACACGATAGGCCCCGGTGTACGCGGATTAGCACCACCCCCGGGTAGCTGCTAACCTTGTGTAACGACCGGCTGGACAGCTATTGCCCAGCCCACAAGTGGAGGCTCCGACTTCCCACCTGATCGTCCCCCGGGACGGCGGGTCACCCGGTCAGGCGGCCACCATCGTTCCGTACGGACGATGGAGTCGCCCGAAATCGCGCCCCGCGATCATAGCGGTGGTGCTCCGGCAGTGTTTTGGAGCCCCGCCTGTGATCGTCCGGGGCATTTTTTGTGCTTCGGCGCGGTTAGGTCTGTCGAACAGAGACATACGCGGCTGTCCGCCAGACGGTCGTGTGGTGCTAACCGAGGAGGATCCATCAGCGCCGAGCCCCGCATCAACGACCGGATTCGCGTTCCCGAGGTGCGACTTGTCGGTCCCAGTGGCGAGCAGGTGGGCATTGTCCCGCTGGCCAAGGCACTGGAGCTTGCGCAGGAGTACGACCTGGACCTGGTCGAGGTCGCGGCGAACGCCCGTCCGCCCGTGTGCAAGCTCATGGACTACGGGAAGTTCAAGTACGAGTCGGCCATGAAGGCCCGTGAGGCGCGCAAGAACCAGGCGCACACGGTCATCAAGGAGATGAAGCTCCGGCCGAAGATCGACCCGCACGACTATGACACCAAGAAGGGTCACGTCGTCCGGTTCCTCAAGCAGGGCGACAAGGTCAAGATCACGATCATGTTCCGTGGTCGCGAGCAGTCCCGGCCCGAGCTGGGCTACCGACTGCTGCAGCGTCTCGCGACGGACGTCGAGGACCTCGGGTTCGTGGAGTCGAACCCGAAGCAGGACGGCCGAAACATGATCATGGTTCTCGGTCCGCACAAGAAGAAGACCGAGGCGATGGCCGAGGCCCGCCAGGCGCAGGAAGCCCGCAAGGCCGATGCGAAGGCCAACCCCGGCAAGTCGCAGAACGCCGCGGAGTCCGAGGACGCCGTGGAGTCCGACGACGCCGTGGAGACCGAGGCTTCTGCCGAGGCTTCCGCCGAGGCGTGATCCCGGGGGACGCGAGTCCCCAGGACGTAACCGATACAAGAGCGACGTTCCACCGTGCCCGGTTTCACGACCGGGCACCGGAACGCCACCGACGAGGAGAGAACGGCGCTATGCCGAAGAACAAGTCGCACAGCGGTGCCAGCAAGCGCTTCAAGATCACCGGCTCCGGCAAGGTGCTCCGTGAGCGCGCCGGCAAGCGCCACCTGCTCGAGCACAAGTCGTCCCGCGTGACGCGCCGCCTGACCGGCAACGCCGAGATGGCCCCGGGCGACGCCGCGAAGATCAAGAAGCTTCTCGGCAAGTGACGTACGCGGCGCTTCCGAGCGCCGTACGTCTGGACCGGGACCCAATCGATTCCGGGCCGTGTGAGTCCAACCGCGGCCCCGCTACAAGGAGTTAAAAAGTGGCACGCGTCAAGCGGGCAGTGAACGCCCACAAGAAGCGCCGGGCGATCCTCGAGCAGGCCTCCGGCTACCGCGGTCAGCGTTCGCGCCTGTACCGCAAGGCCAAGGAGCAGGTCACCCACTCGCTGGTCTACAACTACAACGACCGCAAGAAGCGCAAGGGTGACTTCCGCCAGCTGTGGATCCAGCGCATCAACGCCGCTGCCCGCGCCAACGGCATCACGTACAACCGCTTCATCCAGGGTCTGAAGGCCGCGAACGTCGAGGTCGACCGCAAGATCCTGGCCGAGCTGGCCGTCAACGACGCCAACGCCTTCGCGGCGCTGGTCGAGGTCGCCCAGAAGGCGCTGCCGAGCGACGTCAACGCCCCCAAGGCTGCGTGACCGCTGCGCTCGGCTTGAACCGACGTGACTGAACGGACCCGTGGGTTTTACCTGCGGGTCCGTTGTGTTGGCGGAAAGATCCTTTGAAAGAGAGTCCCATGCCGTTCGGCGCCCCCGAGCTGATCTCCCCCCGTTCCTCCCGCGTCCTGGCCGCCCGGCGGCTCGGCAAGCGGAACTTCCGGGGCAAGGAGCGGCTGTTCCTGGCCGAGGGGCCGCAGGCGGTGCGGGAGGCGGCCGGGCACTCGGACACCCTGGTGGAGCTGTTCGCCACGCTCGACGCCGCGGAGCGGTACGCCGACATCATCGGGGAGGCCCGGGCGGCCGGCGCGCGCGTGCACCTCGCCGCCGAGCAGGTGATCGCCGACATCTCCACCACCGTCACCCCGCAGGGGCTCGTCGGTGTCTGCCGGTTCATCGACACCCCCTTCGAGGAGATCCTCGCCGCCCGGCCCAGGCTCGTCGCCGTACTCGCGCATGTGCGGGACCCCGGGAACGCCGGGACGGTCCTGCGGTGCGCCGATGCCGCCGGGGCCGAGGCCGTCGTACTGACCGACGCCTCCGTCGATCTCTACAACCCCAAGGCCGTCCGGGCCTCCGTCGGGTCGCTGTTCCACCTTCCCGTCGCCGTCGGGGTGCCCGTGGAGCGGGCCGTGGCCGGGCCTCAAGGACGCCGGGGTGCGGATTCTCGCCGCCGATGGTGCCGGGACCGACGATCTCGACGACGAGCTCGACAAGGGGAGCATGGGCGGGCCGACCGCCTGGGTGTTCGGCAACGAGGCCTGGGGGCTTCCGGAGGAGACCCGCGCGCTGGCCGACGCCGTCGTGCGCGTCCCGATCCACGGGAGGGCCGAGAGCCTGAACCTCGCCACCGCCGCGGCCGTATGTCTCTATGCGTCGGCCCGTGCACAGCGCGCCTCCGGAGGGTGCCGCACCGTCACCGAGAGCTAGTAGGGTGACCAGCTCGGGGCCCCTCAGCCGTCGTGAGAGGTGGGGTACGGGGATGAGTGTCGGCACGAGCAGCGCACCGGGGGCGCGGGAGGTGCGGCGGCCGTCCGCGTCCCGCCCCGGTGATCTCGCCGAGCTCGGAATCGATCCCGACGACCTGCCCGACGGCCTCGTCGTCGCCGACGAGCAGGGGCACGTCGTCTGCTTCAACGCCGCCGCCGAGCGCATCACCGCCGTCCGCGCCGCCGACGCCCTCGGGCAGCGGCTGGAGAAGGCCCTGCCGTTAGAGGACATCGAGGGGCGGCGCTGGTGGCAGCTGACCGACCCGTACGGCGGGCTCGCCATCCGGCGCAGGCAGCCTGAGCGCAATCTCCTCCTCCCCGGCGGGCGTGAGGTGCTGGTCTCCGTGCGGTACGTCCGTGCCGAGCCCACCGGGCCGGTCCGCCGCGTCGTCGTCTCGCTCCGCGACACCGAGGCCCGCCGCCGCACCGAGCGCAGCCACGCCGAGCTGATCGCCACCGTCGCGCACGAGCTGCGCTCTCCGCTCACCTCCGTCAAGGGCTTCACCGCCACGCTCCTCGCCAAGTGGGCACGCTTCACCGACGACCAGAAGCGGCTGATGCTGGAGACCGTCGACGCCGACGCCGACCGGGTCACCCGGCTCATCGCCGAGCTGCTCGACATCTCGCGGATCGACAGCGGGCGCCTCGAGGTGCGGCGCCAGCCCGTCGACATCGGCGCGGCCGTGGGGCGGCACATCCAGGCCTACGTCGCCGCCGGCCAGCCCGCCGACCGGTTCCTGCTGCGCGTCGAGCAGCCGCTGCCCGACCTGTGGGCCGACCCCGACAAGATCGACCAGGTACTCAGCAACCTCATGGAAAATGCCGTGCGGCACGGCGACGGAACGGTCACCATTGACATCACGGCCACGGCGTCCCCGCGCGAAGGGGAGGACGCCGGCACGTCGATCACCGTGAGCGACGAGGGGCCCGGCATCCCGGAGGAGTCCATGAACCGCGTCTTCACCCGCTTCTGGCGGGGCAGCAAGCGCGGCGGCACGGGCCTCGGGCTCTACATCGTCAAGGGCATCGTCGAGGCGCACGGCGGCGCCATCGAGGTCGGCCGCGCCCCCGGTGGCGGCGCACAGTTCCGATTTACGTTGCCCGTGGCGGCACCGGCGTATCTCACCTGAGACCCGGACCGAGCCCCACGGGCGCATTCGCATACCTCAACCCCGTTAGACTCGGCCTTTGGCACCTTTGTGTCCCAAAAACCGTGACGATCTGTCCACGAGTCGGTACGGGGACCATCCGCCAGCCAATCGGAAGCACGGGAAGAGATGTCGGCACCGAATAAGTCGTACGACCCTGTCGAGGTCGAGGCGTTGAAACCGGAAGAGATCGAGCGCATGCGGGACGAGGCGCTCGCCGCCTTCGCCGCCGCGGACTCCCTCGACGCGCTCCAGGAGGCCAAGGTCGCCCACACCGGCGGCACGTCCCCGCTGGCGCTCGCCAACCGGGAGATCGGCGCCCTGCCCCCGCACGCCAAGGCCGCCGCCGGCAAGCTGGTCGGCCAGGCCCGCGGGGCCGTGAACAAGGGCCTCGCCGCCCGCCAGGCCGAGCTGGAGGCCGAGCGTGACCAGCGGGTGCTGGTCGAGGAGGCGGTGGACGTCACGCTGCCGTACGACCGCATGCCGTCCGGCGCCCGCCACCCGCTCACCACCCTGTCCGAGCGCATCGAGGACATCTTCGTGGCCATGGGCTACGAGGTCGCCGAGGGCCCGCAGGTCGAGGCCGAGTGGTTCAACTTCGACGCGCTGAACATCGGGCCGGACCACCCGGCCCGCGGCGAGGCCGACACGTTCTTCGTGCAGGGCCCGGACGGCGGCACCGAGTCCGGTGTAGTGCTGCGCACCCACACCTCGCCCGTCCAGGTCCGCTCCCTGCTCGACCGTGAGCTGCCGGTCTACACGATCTGTCCCGGCCGGGTGTACCGCACCGACGAGCTGGACGCCACGCACACCCCGGTCTTCCACCAGGTCGAGCTGATCGCCGTGGACGAGGGCCTGACCATGGCCGACCTCAAGGGCACCCTCGACCACATGGTCCAGTCCCTGTTCGGCGAGGGCATGAAGACCCGGCTGCGCCCGAACTTCTTCCCGTTCACCGAGCCGTCCGCCGAGATGGACATGGTGTGCTACGTCTGCCGCGGCGAGTCCGTCGGCAACCCCGACCGGCCCTGCCGTACCTGCTCCTCCGAAGGCTGGATCGAGCTCGGCGGCTGCGGCATGGTCAACCCGCGGGTGCTCACCGCCTGCGGCGTCGACCCGGAGAAGTACAGCGGCTTCGCCTTCGGGTTCGGCATCGAGCGGATGCTGATGTTCCGCCACAACGTCGAAGACATGCGAGACATGGTCGAGGGTGACGTCCGGTTCACCCGGCCGTTCGGGATGGAGATCTGATGCGGGTCCCGCTTTCTTGGCTGCGGGAGTACGTCGACCTGCCGGCGACCGAAACCGGCCGTGACGTCCAGGCCAAGCTCATTTCGGCCGGTCTCGAGGTCGAGACGGTCGAGCAGCTCGGCGACGGCCTCAAGGGCCCGCTCGTCGTCGGCCAGGTGCTGACCATCGAGGAGCTGACGGAGTTCAAGAAGCCGATCCGCTTCTGCACCGTCGACGTCGGCCAGGCCAACGGCACCGGCGAGCCCCAGGAGATCGTCTGCGGCGCCCGCAACTTCGCGGTCGGCGACAAGGTCGTGGTCGTGCTCCCGGGCGCTGTTCTGCCGGGTGGCTTCGCCATCTCCGCCCGCAAGACGTACGGCAAGACGTCCCACGGCATGATCTGCTCCAGCGACGAGCTGGGCATGGGCGACGACGGCACCAAGGGCATCATCGTGCTGCCCCCGGAGACCGAGGTCGGCAAGGACGCCATCGAGCTCCTGGAGCTCGTCGACGAGGTCCTGGACATCGCCGTCACCGCCAACCGCGGCGACTGCCTGTCCATCCGCGGCGTCGCCCGCGAGACCGCCATCGCCTACGGCCGCCCGCTGCGCGACCCCGCGCTGCTCGACGTGCCCGGCCCGAACGCCTTCGGCTACCCGGTGCAGGTCTCGGACCCGCTCGGCTGCGACCGCTTCACCGCCCGCACGGTGACCGGCCTCAGCCCCGAGGCCCGCTCGCCGATCTGGCTCCGGCGCCGCCTGCAGAAAGTCGGCATGCGCCCGATCTCGCTCGCCGTCGACGTCACCAACTACGTGATGATGGAACTCGGCCAGCCGCTGCACGCCTACGACCGCAACCTCGTCCAGGGCACCATCGGTGTGCGCCGGGCCGAGGAGGGCGAGAAGCTCGTCACCCTCGACGGTGTCGAGCGCAAGCTGCACGCCGAGGACCTGGTCATCACCGACGAGCGCGGCCCGATCGGCCTCGCGGGCGTCATGGGCGGCGCCAACACGGAGATCGCCGACCACGAGGACGTGGAGAACGCGTCCACCGAGGTCGTCATCGAGGCCGCCCACTTCGACCAGGTCGCCATCGCGCGCACGGCCCGCCGCCACAAACTGTCCTCCGAGGCGTCCCGCCGCTTCGAGCGCGGCGTCGACCCGGCGGCCGCCGCCGCGGCCGCCCAGCGCACGGTCGACCTGCTGGTGCTGCTCGCGGGCGGCACCGCCGAGGCCGGTGTCACCGAGGTCATCGCGCCGTCCGCGCCGCACACCATCACCGTCCCGGCCGACCACCCGGACAAGGTCGCGGGCGTCGGGTACGGCCGCGAGACCGTCGTACGGCGACTCCAGGAGATCGGCTGCGACGTGTACGGGCAGGACGAGCTGATCGTCACCGTGCCGTCCTGGCGCCCCGACCTCCTCGAGCCGAACGACCTGGCCGAAGAGGTCATCCGCCTGGAGGGCTACGAGAACCTGCCCTCCACGCTGCCCAAGCCGCCGTCCGGCCGTGGTCTGACCCACCGCCAGCGACTGCACCGCCGGGTCGGCCGCGCGCTGGCCGGCGAGGGCTACGTCGAGGCGCCGAACTACCCCTTCGTCAGCGAGCAGGTCTTCGACCAGCTCGGCCTGGCGGCCGACGACCCGGCCCGCCGCGTCGTGAAGCTGGTCAATCCGCTCAACGACGAGGAGCCCGCGCTCCGTACGTCGCTGCTGCCCGGTCTGCTCGGTGCGCTGCGCCGCAACGACGGGCGGGGCTCGCACGACCTGGCGCTGTTCGAGACGGGCCTGGTCTTCCAGCCGCGGGAGGAGCAGCGCGTCGCCGGGCATCTGCCGGTCGACCGCCGCCCGACCGACGAGGAGATCGCCGCGCTGAACGCCGTGCTGCCCGAGCAGCCGCGCCACGTCGCCGTCGTGCTCGCCGGTGCGCGTGAGCAGGCCGGCTGGTGGGGCAAGGGCCGTCCGGCCGACTGGGCCGACGCGGTCGAGGCGGCGCGTGTCGTCGCGCGGGAAGCCGGTGCCGAGCTGATCGTGCGGACCGGGCAGTACGGGCCGTGGCACCCCGGTCGGTGCGCCGAGCTGGCGATCACCGCCGACGGCGGGGAGCGGGTCATCGGTCACGCCGGTGAGCTGCACCCGCGGGTGCTCAAGGCGCTGGGGCTGCCCGCCCGCACCGGTGCCATGGAGCTGGACCTGGATGCCCTGGAGCAGGCCGGCGACGGTGTGCCGCAGGCGCCGAGCATCTCCACGTTCCCGGTGGCCACGCAGGATGTCGCCCTCGTGGTCGACAAGCCGGTGCCGGCCGCGGAGGTCGAGGCCGCGCTGCGTGCGGGCGCGGGTGAACTTCTTGAGGCGATCCGGCTGTTCGACGTGTACGTCAACGACGAGCAGCTCGGTGACGGGAAGAAGTCGCTCGCGTACGCGTTGCGCTTCCGTGCGGGGGACCGGACGTTGACCGTGGATGAGGCTTCGGCTGCCAGGGATGCGGCGGTCGCCCTTGCCGGGGAGCGTACGGGTGCTGTTCTGAGGGGCTAGTGCGCCCAAGGGGTGGGGGACCGCGGGTGCTCGGCGGCTGCGGGTCAGTCTGGTCACCTCACTCAATAGGGTGACTTCTCTGGGTGATCCGGTACTTCCGGGGCATCCCCCGACAGAATCGGACCGGCCTTTCGGGGCCGGTCCGTTCTGCGTTGTCAGGGCCTATTGGGGGGCCATCGGCATGTTCCGCATCAAGGGTCGGGTTCCCCGCAAGGCGCTCGCGTGGGGGCTGCCCACCGCCTGGGGCGCGATGGCGATCACGTACAAGCTGGCCTGTCCGCTCGCCCGGGAGGACAGCCTCGGCGCCCGGGTCGTCACCAGTGCCGTGTTCTTCGCCGTGGGCACGGGGCTGATCATGCACGTCCGGCAGGCACTGTTGCGTGAGCTTCGGCAGGTGCGCAAGGTCGCCGGTGCCGCGCAGAGTGCGCTGCTGCGGCCGCTGCCCGCGCGCATCGACGGGCTGAACGTCGCCGCGGCCCAGCTCTCCGCGGATCGCAGCGCCTGTGTGGGCGGTGACCTGTACGAGGTCATCGCCACCGAGCACGGCGTACGGGCGGTGATGGGCGACGTACGCGGCCATGGCATCGCCGCCATCGGCACGGTCGCCGCGGTCCTCGGCAGCTTCCGCGAGGCCGTCCACGACGAACCCGACCTGGGGCGCGTGCTGGGCAGACTGGAACGCGCGCTGGCCCGGCATCTGCGCGAACGCGTGCGCGACGACCCGGTCTCCGAGGACTTCGTCACCGTCCTGCTCCTGGAGATCGGCAGGGACGGCGAGATCACCACCCTCAACTGCGGTCACCCCTGGCCGTATCTGCTGAGCGGCACGACCGTCGAGCCCCTCGCCCGCGCCGACCCCCTCGCGCCCCTGGGGCTCTTCCCGCTCCCCACCGAACTGCCCGCGTTGCGGTGCGGCACCTTGGAGCCCGGCGACTCCCTGGTCCTGTACACGGACGGTGTCGAGGACGCGAGGGACGACAGAGGCCGGTTCTTTTCGCTCCAGGCGGCCCTCATCGGCGCCGTACGGCACCAACCGATCACTCCCCAGACGATTTTGCGCACCCTCTTCACGGCCGTCCTCCGCCACACAAGGGGAAGGCAGGCGGACGACATAGCGCTCCTGGTCCTACGGAACGACAGAACCCAGGTCCAGTGCAGCGCCCCGGCAGGGGCGCGGGGAACTGCGCGACCAACCACGACGAACCCGCAGCCGACCAACCACCTGTAGCAGCGGCCCTTGGTCGCCCGGCGTAGCCGGCGCGGCGCCGGGGTCGCCATCCGCCCAGCCACGGAGTGTCGGGCAGGTAGCTGGGCGGACGGCGCGGATGCGGGCCGCCGCACTGTACGAGGGGGAGCCGGCGGCCCGGCCGGCCTCTTGCGAGGCATTTCAGTCAACCGGTCAGAAACTCTCCGCAACAGCGCGCGCACGCTACGGATTCGGGCACTCCGTTCACACCCCGTGTGAAGCGGTTCGCACTACTCTGACGGCACCGAGCCACCCGGGGGGCATTATGCAGCCCAATACTCTGCTCGACGCGATCCTGGACGAGGCGGGGATCTCGCACGCGGGGCTGGCCGCGCACGTGAACCAGGCGGGGCGGGCGCGCGGGCTCGCGCTGAGGTACGAACACACCGCCGTCGCACGGTGGTTGAAGGGGCAGCGGCCCCGTGGCCAGGTGCCCGACCTGATCTGCGAGGTGCTCGCCGGCCGACTGCACCGTACCGTCACGCTCGACGACATCGGTCTCGGTGTGCCCGGCGAGCAGTCGGTCGTGCACACCACCTCGCTGTCCGGCTTCGTGGAGCGGGCCACCGCCCTGTGGCGCTCCGACGAGCAGCAGCGGCCGCACATCCTGGGCGCACCGGCGGTCACGGGAACGCCCGCCGTCATGCCCGTGTGGGAGTGGGAGAACCCGCCCGAGGACGTCGACGTGTCACGTGGCGGCCGGCACCGGGTCACCCCCGCCGACCTCGAGATGCTGCGCGCCGCCCGTACCCACTACGAGCAGATGTACCGGAAGGCGGGCGGCATAGCCACCCGCACCCGGATCGTCGGCTTCCTCAACTCCGAGGCCGCTCCGTTGCTGCGGGGCAGCTACACCGACGCCACCGGCCGTCAACTCCACCGGGCGACAGGCGGGTTGGTCGCCATCGCGGGCATCTGCGCCTACGACTCCGACGCGCACGGCCTCGCGCAGCGTTACTTCCACCAGGCCCTGCGGCTCGCGAAGGCCAGTGGGGACCGGGGGCTCGGCGCGTATGTGATCGCGCTGCTGGTCAACCAGGCACTGTTCATGAGGGAGTTCCGGCAGGCCGTCGCCTTCGCGGAGGCCGCGCTGCGGGCCGCCGGCAAGCACATCACCCCGGCCCTCGCCTCCGACCTGTACGCGATGCAGGCGAAGGCGTACGCCCACCTCGGCGACGGCACGAGCGCCCTGTCCTGCATCCGTCGTGCCGAGCAGGCCGCCGAACGCATCCGGCGCGGATACGAACCCGACGAGACCGGCTATGTCCAGCCGGGGTTGGTCAACGTCCAGGTGGCGGAGGCGCTGCTCAGTCTCGGGGAGCTGGTGGCCGCGGGGGAGCACGCCGCGGCCGCCGTCGACAATCCCGCCCACGACCGGGGCCGGGTGCACCGGCTGGCCATGCTCAGCACGATCGAACTCCGTCAGGGCAACGCGGACAAGGCGGTGGCCATCGCGGTGCAGATGGCCGAGCAGGCGCGGGGGATGGAGTCCCAGCGACTGCGCGACAGACTCCGGGCGGTGCGCGAACACCTGGTGCGCAGCGGTTGCGCGGGCACCTCCGAGGCCGCCGAACTCATCGACGGAGCACTGCGCGTACCGCTCTAGGCCGGTACAAGTCGGTGCAGGCCGGTACGCGAACACCGACACCTTCATAGTCCCTGCTGCGATATTGCCACTTACTCGACGGAAGGTGGCAGAACCGTGCAGTGGACGAAACAGAACGAACAAACTGTGTATGAAAACCGCTGGTTCACCGTCAACCTGGCAGACGTGGAGCTGCCCGACGGCCGGCACCTGGATCACTTCCTCATACGGCTGCGGCCGGTCGCCGTGGCCACGGTGGTCAACGAGGCCAACGAAGTCCTCCTCCTGTGGCGCCACCGTTTCATCACCGACAGCTGGGGGTGGGAACTCGCGGCGGGAGTCGTGGAGGACGGCGAGGACATCGTCCGCGCGGCCGCCAGGGAGCTCGAGGAGGAGACCGGCTGGCGGCCGGGGCCGTTGCGCCACCTCATGAGCGTGGAGCCCTCCAACGGGCTCACCGACGCCCGGCACCACATCTACTGGGCCGACGAGGGCGAGTACGTGGGGCATCCCGTGGACGACTTCGAGTCGGACCGCCGGGAATGGGTGCCTCTCAAGCTCGTCCCCGACATGGTCGCCCGTGGGGAGGTCCCGGCCGCCAACATGGCGGCCGCGTTACTGCTGTTGCACCATCTCCGGCTCGGTCAGGACGTCCTGCCCTGAAGTGACGCCCCCCCCGCGCCCGGATCCGGTGACCGGCTGCCCGGCTCTAGTGTCCGACCGCCTGCCAGATCGCCACGACGAGAGCACCCACGGCGGTGAGGGCGGCGACCGCGGGCAGCGGCCAGCGCGTGTGTTCCAGTGTGCTGATCCGGGTGTTCAGCTCGTCGAGTTCCTTGGCGGTCTCCTCGGTGCGGTGCGTGAGCAGAGCCAGCCCGCCCTCCACGCGGGCGTAGGCGACGTCGAGACGGCGTCGTAACTCTGCGAGTTCTCCTGATACGACCGGATGCTCGGGATCGACGGTCACGAGTCCGCTCCTTTCCGTAGTGGTCTCACATCCCTTGCATGCGCAGGGAAAGTGAACTCGCCTGGTGGACGCATGGGGAGAGTGTGCGAGGGGCATATGCGAGCCCGGAGCGCACACGGTGTGTGAATGGCACGGGCCCGGCACCTTCTCGGTGCCGGGCCCGTGTGGCTGGCCGGAATCTGACCGTCTGTAATCAGCCGTAGGTGTAGAAACCGGATCCCGTCTTGCGGCCAAGGCGGCCGGCGTCGACCATGCGCAGCAGCAGCGGGGGAGCGGCGTACAGCGGCTCCTTGAACTCGTCGTACATGCTCTGCGCCACGGAGGCGACGGTGTCCAGGCCGATCAGATCGGACAGCTTCAGCGGGCCCATCGGGTGGGCGCAGCCGAGCTCCATGCCGTTGTCGATGTCCTCGCGGCTGGCGATGCCCGACTCGAACATCCGGATCGCGGAGAGGAGATACGGGATCAGCAGCGCGTTCACAACGAAGCCGGACCGGTCCTGGGCGCGGATGGCGTGCTTGCCCAGGAGCTTCTCGGCGAAGGTCTGGGCGCGGGCGATCGTGCCCTCGGAGGTGGTGAGCGCCGGGATCAGCTCGACGAGCTTCTGCACCGGGGCCGGGTTGAAGAAATGGACGCCGATGACCTGGTCGGGGCGCGAGGTGGCGACCGCGAGCTTCACCAGCGGGATCGAGGAGGTGTTGGAGGCCAGGATCGCGTCCGCGCGGGTCACGACCTGGTCGAGAACCTGGAAGATCTCGGTCTTCACCTGCTCGTTCTCGACGACGGCCTCGATCACCAGGTCACGGTCGGCGAACTCGCCGAGGTCCGTGGTGAAGGACAGCCGCGCCTGCGTCGAGTCCCGCTCCTCCTCGCTGATCTTGCCGCGCTCGGCGGCCTTGGCCACGGAGTTGAGCAGCCGGGTGCGGCCGATCTCCAGGGCCTCGCCGGTGGTCTCGGCGACCTTCACGTCCAGCCCGGCGCGGGCGCACACCTCGGCGATGCCCGCTCCCATCTGGCCGCAGCCCACCACGCCGACGCGTGCAATATCTCCGGAGATGCCGGTCACATCGTCCCCTTCGCTGATCCACGACTGCGGCAGGTCCGCCGTTGTTCGGCGCCTGCTCCAAACCTGCACGTTACCTTCGGCGAAGCTTGATCGATCGTTCGGGTGCCTCATGAAAGGCTGTCGCCCGGGACGGTCCGGAACGCATGGATCTGTCATGGGGTGGGCCAATGACCACGGCACACGGAGGTACGAGGAAGATGCTGCACCGGAAGTCCCCGATGTCACGACGGGCGTTCACGGTGACCGCCCTGTCGGCGCTGGTGGCGTCAGGCGGCGCGATGGCCGCCGGCTCCGCCATGGCGGGCGGCAAGGACCGGAACCGGCGGCGGGCGGCCCGGGAGATGCGCGGCGTGTGGGTGGCGACCGTGGCGAACCGGGACTGGCCCTCCAAGCAGGGGCTGACCGCGGACCAGCAGCGCGCCGAGCTGATCGCCCACCTCGACGCGGCGGAGAAGTCCCGTCTGAACACCGTGATCTTCCAGGTACGGCCCACGGCCGACGCCCTGTGGCCCTCGCCGTACGAGCCGTGGTCGCAGGTCCTCACCGGCACCCAGGGCGAGGACCCCGGCTGGGACCCGCTCGGCACGGCCGTCGAGGAGGCCCACGCCCGCGGTCTGCAGTTGCACGCCTGGTTCAACCCGTACCGCATCGCCAACCACACCGACCTCGGCAAGCTGGCCGATTCGCACCCCGCCCGTGTGCACGAGGACTGGGTGGTGACGTACGGCGGCAAGCTCTACTACAACCCGGGGCTCCCCGAGGTCCGCGCCTTCGTGCAGCGGGCGATGCTCGACGCGGTGGAGAAGTACGAGATCGACGCGGTCCACTTCGACGACTACTTCTATCCCTATCCGGTGGCCGGCCAGACCTTCGACGACGACGAGGCCTACGACCGCTACGGCGGCGACTTCGCGGTCCGGGCCGACTGGCGGCGGGACAACATCGACAAGCTGGTCCGGGAGATGGCGGCCGGCATCAGGAAGATCCGGCCCGGCACGGAGTTCGGCATCAGCCCGTTCGGCGTGTGGCGCAACGCCGGCACCGACCCGCTCGGCTCCGACACCCGGGGCGGTGTGCAGACCTACGACGACCTCTACGCGGACACCCGCAAGTGGGTCCGCGAGGGCTGGATCGACTACATCTGCCCGCAGCTGTACTGGAACATCGGCTTCGCCGCCGCCGACTACGCCAAGCTCGTGCCCTGGTGGTCCGAGGTCGCGCGGGGCAGCAGGACGAAGCTGTACGTCGGTGAGGCGCTGTACAAGGCCGGTGACCCGGCGCAGCCCGCCGCCTGGCAGGAACCGGCCGAGCTGTCCCGCCATCTCACGCTGACCAAGGATCACCCGGAGGTCTGCGGGCACGTCTACTTCGCCGCGAAGGACGTCGTGACCGACCGGATCGGGGCCATGGCACGGGTCGTCGCCGACCACTACGGGCAGCCGGCGATTCCCCCGCGCTGAACTGCTCGCCCAGCTACTTGATCGTGTTCCTGTGACGGATCTCGGTGTCCGGGCCGGGGGAGCACAGAGCTTCGTGCCCGTCCTCGAAGCGGACGCGGTACGGAGGGTTGCCCTCCTGGCCCATGACCTCGACGATCTCGCCGACCTTGTCGTGTTGCCCGACCACCCTGCCGTGCTGCACAAGCTGGTCGCCCACGGTTGCACGCATCTGTCGGTCCTCCTCACCAGGTGCGGGAGTAGCGGTCCGTGGCCTTGCGTCTACGGCGTGGAGCGGAGGTAGGAAGAGGTAGGAAGTGGGTCGTCAGGGCCCGCTCAGCCACGCGCCCGCTGGGTCACGGCGATGCACACCAGTACCGCCGCGGCCGTCAGCGGGGCGGCCACTGTCAGGTGCTCGCCCAGCAGCAGCACCGACCACACCAGTGTGAGCAGGGGCTGGGCCAACTGCAACTGGCTGGCCTTCGGGATGCCGATGGCCGCCATGCCCCGGTACCAGACGACCAGGCCGAGGAACTGCGATCCTGCCGCGACCCACAGCAGTCCGGTGACGCTGTGCCAGGTCAGCTGGACCGGCTCGTACGACAGCGCCAGCACGGCGGCCGGCACGCTCAGCGGCAGGCACAGCACCAGCGCCCAGCCGACCACCTGCCAGCCCGGCATGACCCGGGCCAGCCGGCCGCCCTCGGTGTAGCCGGCCGCGCAGATCAGCAGCGCCCCGAAGAGATACAGGTCGGCCGTCGTCAGGGCGCCGCCGCTCTGCTGCACGGTGAAGGCGACCACCGCGGCCGCGCCCGCGAGCGCCGCCGTCCAGAAGGTGCGGGAGGGGCGGGTGCCGACGCGCAGGGCCGAGAACAGGGCGGTGGTGAGGGGGAGCAGCCCGACGACGACCGCCGCGTGGGCGGTGGTGGACGTCTGGAGGGCGAGCGTGGTGAGGAGCGGGAAGCCGAAGACCACACCGGCGACGACCACCGCGAGACCCGTCCAGTGCCGGCGGGCGGGCAGCGGCACGCGCAGGGCGAGCAGACAGCCGCCCGCGATCAGCGCGGCCAGCACGCTGCGCACGGCGACCAGGGACCAGGGTCCGAAGCCCTCCAGGCCCCAGGCGGTGGCGGGGAAGGTGAGGGAGAAGGCCGCGACACCGAGAGCGGCCTGGAGGGTGCCGATCGAGTTGCCGGGCCGACCGCTGACCGCTATCCCGATCGGGGCGATAGCGCTACTCTGTGTTCTCATGCAAGAGCGTAGCAGCGTGGCTGAACTGGCGGAACAGCTACGAAGGGAACTTGACCGCTACTCTCCCGGTGGAAAGCTCCCGTCGAGCCGGTCGCTGGTCGAGCGGTTCCGGGTGAGCCCGGTGACCGTCTCGCGCGCCCTCGCGCAGCTCACCGCCGAGGGGTTGGTGGTGACCCGGCCCGGCGCCGGCGCCTTCCGCGCCCGGCCGCGCGTCCCGCTCGCGGTGGCGGGCGACACCTCCTGGCAGGAGGTCGCCCTCAGCGCCGACGGCGCCGCCGACGTCGTACCGCGCACCGTGGACGCCTCCGGCGTCACCGTCTGTCTCGCCACGCCGCCGCCCGGGGTGATCGAGTTCAGCGGCGGCTATCCCCACCCCTCCCTCCAGCCCGAGAAGGCCATGGCCGCGGCGCTGTCCCGGGCCGGCCGTCGACCCGGTGCCTGGGGTCGGCCGCCACTGGACGGACTGCCCGAGCTGCGCGAGTGGTTCGCCCGCGAGATCGGCGGCACCGTCACCGCCGCCGAGGTGCTGATCGCGGCGGGCGGCCAGTCCGCGCTGACCACCGCACTGCGCGCACTCGCCCCGCCCGGCGCGCCGGTGCTGGTCGAATCGCCCACCTACCCCGGCATGCTGGCCATCGCCCGCGCGGCCGGACTGCGCCCGGTGCCCGTACCGGTGGACTCGGACGGAGTGAAGCCCGCACTGCTCGCCGACGCCTTCCGCGCCACCGGCGCCCGGGTCTTCGTCTGCCAGCCGCTCTTCCAGAACCCGACCGGCGCGGTCCTCGCCCCCGAGCGCCGCCCGGAGGTGCTGCGCATCGCGCGCGAGGCCGGTGCCTTCGTCGTCGAGGACGACTTCGTACGGCGCCTGGTGCACGAGGACGCGGGCCCGCTGCCGCGCCCGTTGGCCGCCGACGACCCCGACGGCGTCGTCGTCCATGTCTCCTCGCTCACCAAGGCGACCTCGCCCAGCTTCCGGGTCGGTGCCCTCACCGCGCGCGGACCGGTGTGGGAACGGCTGCGTGCCATCCAGGTCGTCGACACCTTCTTCGTGTCCCGCCCGCTCCAGGAGGCGGCCCTGGAACTCGTCGGCTCGCCCTCCTGGCCCCGCCATCTGCGGGCCCTGTCCGCCGAACTCAGGGCCCGCCGCGACGCCATGACCGCGGGCCTGCGGCTGCACCTGCCCGAACTCGCCCTCCCGCATATCCCGTCCGGCGGCTACCACCTCTGGCTCCGCCTGCCCGACGGCACCGAGGAGTCCGCCCTGACCTCCGCCGCCCTGCGCGCGGGGGTCGCGATCACCCCCGGGCGCCCGTACTTCAGCGCGGAGCCGCCGGCCGGGTACCTGCGGTTGAGTTTCGCGGCGGTGGCCGGGGCCGGGGAGATCGTGGAGGGGGTGCGGCGGCTGCGGGCGGCGTGTGACGAGGTGCTCTAGCCCGGGGGGTGGGGGGAGCGGGGCCATGCCGCACTTCGCTGTCCTCGCCCACGTCGTACGACCGTTCCACCACTGACAACGCCCGCCCACCGGCGAAATCCGCTCGACGCCAGGTGCCCCGTCCTGCGAATCTCGCCGCATGACCGACACCCCGCCCCTCGCCGACGGCTACGAGATCTCGACCGACCCCCGGCGCATCGACGCCGAACGCGTGCACCGGTGGCTGTCCACCGACGCCTACTGGGCGATGGGGAGAGCACGGGAGAAGCAGGACCGGGCGATCGAGGGTTCGCTGAACTTCGGGGTGTACGAGATGGTTTCGGGTGATCAGGTGGCGTATGCGCGGGTCATCACCGACCGGGCGACCTTCGCGTGGCTGTGTGACGTGTACGTCGACCCGTCGGTGCGCGGCAAGGGCATCGGGACGGCGCTCGTCGGGGCCGTACGCGAGCACCTGGGGCCGTACGGGATGAAGCGGATGCTGCTCGCGACGCAGGACGCGCACGGGGTCTACCAGAAGCTCGGGTTCGCGCCGCTGGAGCGGCCGGACCAATGGATGGCGCTGTACTTCTAGTTGCGTACTTGAATGTCCAACAGCCGTTTTCCGGCGACTTGTCCGCCTGGTCCTGACCCCGCAGTAAGGCTTCGTCCACCCTCGGTGACACCTGCACAACGCCTCTTGACCAGCGCACTTTCGCGACACACCATCGCCGCATGTCGCTTCGGGTCACGTTCGTCGCCGCCGCGCGCAGCTCCCCGCTGCTCGCCGAGCGCTTCGAGGACGACCGGCCGCTGGACCAGGCCGGCTGGGACGAGGTGCAGCGCGTCGCGCGGGACCTGCTGCCGCTGGCGGCGGCCGAGCTGCGCTACTGCTCGCCGACCCCGCGCAGCCGCGCCACCGGCGACGCCCTCGGCTACGCGCCGCTGGTCCAACTCGCCCTGCGCGACTGTGACATGGGCCGCTGGCGCGGGCTCACGCTGGGCGAGGCGATGGCCCGGGAGCCGGACGCGGTGGACGCCTGGCTCGCCGACCCGCGGGGCACGCCGCACGGCGGCGAGTCGCTGCTCGCGTTCATCGCCCGGGTCGGCGGCTGGCTCGACACCCGCCCCGTGGAGGACGGCGGCCGGATCGTCGCCGTGGCCGAACCGTCGGTGATCCGCGCCGCCCTGGTGTACGCGCTGAAGGCGCCGCCCGCCACCTACTGGAACATCGACGTACGCCCCCTGTCGACGACCACGGTCACCGGCCGGGCGGGCCGCTGGAACCTGCGCTTCGACGGGGCGCCGGCTCAGCCCTCGCGGGCGTAGTCCGTGCCGAGGACGAGGTCCTTGGCCGGGCCGCGCACGCGCCACACGGTGCGCCAGTGGTCCGCGTCGCGGACGGTGAACTCGCCCCGGTAGAGGTCGGCCGAGCAGGGATGGTCGGCGATGTACCGCCCGGACGTCAGGTCCAGGTCGTGGAAGAAGCGGCCGTCGGCGAAGCGGACGTCCGCCGTCCCCGGTGAACTCCCCGGCAGGAAACGCAGGGTCCGCTCGGCGGGCCGCGGGACCTCCCGCCAGACGAAAGTGCCGGACTCGTGGTGCAGCAGGCCCCCGTCGTCCAGTGGGCCGAAAACCGTCGTACCGGAGAACTCCCCTTCCTCCCCGCTCGCGAGATCCCGCACCGACCGCTCGACCCGCCAGCTCCCGGCCAGATAGGTCAGCACATCCGGTACTGGCCAGAACTCGACCATCCGCTCCTCGCTTCCGACACTTTCGGTCCCGCGCGACCCGTTGACGCTCCGGATCACCCTCCCTATCTTGCCGTTCGAAGTGCTGATCAGTGTTTGATATTTCGAACATCGAGCCGCGGAGTGTCCATGCCACGCAACCCCAGCCGCTGGAGATTCGGTCTCGCAGCCACCGCCTTCCTGGTGGCAGCCGGTCTGATCCCGTCGCCCGCCCACGCCGAGGACGTCACCGACTACGCGATCACCGTCGACCCGGCCGCCAAGGGCGCGGCGATCGACGACACGATGTACGGCGTCTTCTTCGAGGACATCAACCGGGCCGCGGACGGCGGACTGTACGCCGAGCTCGTGCAGAACCGGTCCTTCGAGTACTCCACCGCCGACAACGGCTCCTACACGCCCCTGACCTCCTGGACGGTCGGCGGCACGGCCCAGGTCGTGAACGACGCCGGCCGGCTCAACGAGCGCAACCGCAACTACCTGTCCCTGGACGCCGGTTCGGCCGTGACGAACGCCGGATACAACACCGGCGTCCGGGTCGAGCAGGGCAAGAGGTACGACTTCTCCGTGTGGGCCCGCGCCGAGAGCGGCACCACGCTCACCGTCTCGCTCAAGGACGCCGCCGGGGCGCTGGCCACCGCCCGCCAGGTCGCCGTGAAGGGCGGCTGGGCCAAGTACAAGGCCACCTTCACCGCGACCCGCACCAGCAACCGCGGCCGCCTCACCGTGGCCTCGGCCGGCGCCGCAGCGCTCGACGAGGTGTCGCTGTTCCCGCGCGACACGTACAAGAACCAGCCGAACGGCCTGCGCAAGGACCTCGCCGAGAAGATCGCCGCGCTGAAGCCGGGCTTCGTGCGCTTCCCCGGCGGCTGCCTGGTCAACACCGACTCCATGGAGGACTACAGCGAGGCCTCGAACTGGCAGCGCAAGCGCAGCTACCAGTGGAAGGACACCATCGGGCCGGTCGAGCAGCGTGCCACCAACGCCAACTTCTGGGGCTACAACCAGAGTTACGGCCTCGGCTACTACGAGTACTTCCGCTTCTCCGAGGACATCGGCGCCATGCCGCTGCCCGTCGTCCCCGCGCTGGTGACCGGCTGCGGCCAGAACAAGGCCACCGACAACGAGGCGCTGCTCAAGCGGCACATCCAGGACACCCTCGACCTCATCGAGTTCGCCAACGGCCCGGCGACCTCCAAGTGGGGCAAGGCGCGCGCCCAGATGGGCCACCCCAAGCCGTTCCACCTGACGCACATCGCGGTCGGCAACGAGGAGAACCTGCCGAACGAGTTCTTCGCGCGGTTCCAGCAGTTCCGCGCCGCCATCAAGGCCGCGTACCCGAGCATCACCGTCATCTCCAACTCCGGCCCGGACGACGCCGGTTCGACCTTCGACACCGCCTGGAAGCTGAACCGTGAGGCGAACGTCGACATGGTCGACGAGCACTACTACAACAGCCCCAACTGGTTCCTCCAGAACAACGACCGCTACGACTCCTACGACCGCAGCGGCCCGAAGGTCTTCCTCGGCGAGTACGCCTCCCAGGGCAACGCCTGGAAGAACGGTCTCTCCGAAGCCGCGTTCATGACCGGCCTGGAGCGCAACGCGGACGTCGTCAAGCTCGCCTCGTACGCCCCGCTGCTCGCCAACGAGGACTACGTCCAGTGGCGGCCGGACATGATCTGGTTCAACAACCGGGCCTCCTGGAACTCGGCCAACTACGAGGTCCAGAGGCTGTTCATGACCAACGTCGGCGACCGCGTGGTCCCCTCCAAGGCCACCACCACGCCGAACGTCAGCGGCCCCATCACCGGCGCCGTCGGCCTGTCCACGTGGGCGACCAGCGCCGCGTACGACGATGTGAAGGTCACCTCCGCGGACGGCTCGCCCCTGCTCGGCGACGACTTCTCCGGGGACGCCTCGAAGTGGACGCACAGCGGCGCGGGCAGCTGGAGCATCCAGGACGGGGCCTACGTCCAGACCGACACCGCCGCCGAGAACACCATGGTCACGGCGGGCGACCCGGCCTGGAAGGACTACGACCTGCATGTGAAGGCCACCAAGAAGTCCGGCAAGGAGGGCTTCCTCGTCGCCTTCGGCGTCAAGGACACCGGCAACTACTACTGGTGGAACCTGGGCGGCTGGAACAACACCCAGTCCGCGATCGAGCAGGCCGTCGACGGCGGCAAGGGCACCCTGATGACGAAGCCCGGGTCGATCGAGACGGGCCGCGCCTACGACATCGACATCAAGGTGCGCGGCCGCCAGGTCACCCTGCTCCTGGACGGCAAGGAGTGGGGCACCTTCACCGACGACAAGCCGGCCGAGCCGTTCCGCCAGGTCGTCACCAAGGACGCGACGACCGGTGACCTGATCGTCAAGGTCGTCAACGCCCAGTCGGCCGAGGCCCGCACGGCCATCGACCTCGGCGGCGCCAAGGTCGCCTCCACGGCCCGCGTGACCACCCTGGCCGCCGACCAGGACGCGGTGAACACCGAGACGGACACGCCGGTGACCCCGGTGAGCTCCACCTTCCGGGGCGTGACCGACAAGTTCACGTACACCTTCCCGGCGAACTCGGTCACCTTCCTGCGGATCAAGCAGAGGTAACGGCGGAGACGGCGGAGACGCTCAGCTGCCGGCGGCCCACCCCGGGACCGTCGGCAGCACCTTTTCGGCGACCCGGAGCAGTACGGCGTCCTCCGGCACCATGCCGTCCGCGCGCCACAGGGTCACGTCATAGGACCCACCGCTGTCCTTCGTGTCCTGGGCCACCATGACGGAACGCAGCGGGACGCCGGTACCGCTCTCGGCGTCGCCCCCGTCGAGGCGGAAGTTGATCCTGATGGTGCGGTTCGAGTACAGGACCGCCGGCCGGCCCAGCACCGTGCGCTGCGTCTCGTCCCATCCCAGTACGTCATAGGACGCGGTGACGGGGAGGTCGTCGTAGGTGGCCGAGAGCGTGACGGTGTAGGTGTCGAACTCGACCTCCGCGGTGGGCATCGGGATCTTCTTGGCCCCTTCGAGTCCGGCGGAGCCGTCGTTGCCGAAGGCGGTCTTCGCGGTCTCCGTCGGTGTGCCCAGCAATTCCGCGAGGTCGGGCCGCAGCAGTGCCTCGCACAGCTGCTTTCCGGTCACCCGGCCGGTCGATCTGCCCGGCTCCTCCTCGTCGGAGCAGCTGGCAGCCGGCGGGCCGCTGTCCCCGGACGGCATCGCCTCGGACGCCCACAGAGCGCCACCGAGTGCCGCGAACAGCGCCACGGCCGCGACGGCCTGCCCCCATGCGTTGTGGCGCTTCTCCGGCGTGCCGATTTTTTCGGCCATGTCCCCCACCTGCCGTGATCCCCTGATACGTGCCCGGGGACACTAGCTCATGGGCATGACCCCGACAAAGCTGGTTTCCCCGGCCCGTCCGCAGTGTGACCGAGAATTTCAGTTGGCGGGACATGCGTATATCCGTGCAGGTCAGAAGGGCGTGGAGAATTCTTGTTGGCGGATCTTGAGAGTTCTAGTTGGCGGATCACGACTGTGCACCTTCACTGTGCGTGAGCGTGCTGATGATGTCGTTCGGGCGTCAGCGAGTGGTTTGGAACCAACACGTGTTTGCTACGGGGGGCCAGTGAAGACCCGTAGCCCCGACCAGGCCACTTGCAGAGGCAGCTCGACCAAGGCACACGACATCCGCGCGACGAAGTCCGGAAGCGCCTTGTTCTACTGGCGCGAGATGGGCCGGCAGCTGCTCGTCGCGGGGACCTTCGAGCTGGTCGACGAGCAGAAGCCTGAGTCGCTGTGGCGCAACCGGCATCCAACTCTGCACCCGATGAGCAGCTTGTCCCGGCAGAGCGAGGTACTAACCGACCCCACTGAGCTGCGCTGTGTGGCACGCACGTGGAGTTCTGGTCGAGTGCCTCCGACCGGCTCCACCGACGACTTTTGTACAAGTGGAGTGGAGGTCAGTGGTGCATCCGCGGACTCCAGCCGTGACGACGGGAGCACTCCCGCTGCGGCTCGACACCAGCCGCACCTGCTACCTCTACGCGGCGATCGCTTCGTCCATCATGGGAACTCTCGGACACGTCGCGTGGCTCGAGGAGCGCATGCCGGCGACACGTGGCTGGTACAACGACCACGGCGGGGCTTACACCGACTTCCCGCGGCTGGGTGAGTATCGTGAAGTCCTGACCGAGGAGCTGTTTCGTCAGCACGAGATACCCGACAGCGAGAGCGCGGTGGAGCTGATCGTCGAGTCGATCCGCGCTGGTCGGTACCTCACAGTGTTCCTCGACCGATCACAACTTGGCCCGTTCTTCGGCCGACAGTCGCCGAGCTTCCCGCACGAGATCCTCATCTTCGGAGTGGATGCGGACCGCAAAGTGGTTGATTCGGTGGATTACGACGCCGCCGGACGCCTCGCCATATGCCGGTATCCGCTGAGAGCGGTGGCTTCCGCCATGCCGGACGTACAGAGCCTCAGCGCTCCCGGTGACGTCCTGTATGTCGCACAGGCCTTGTCGCCCGGTAAGCCGCCTGTCCCGCGGGACGTCACCCGGGCGGCCGCCGCGGTTCAGGCGTTCGCCGAGGCGGCGGTTGTCCATCCGGGGGCGGTGCAGTGGTGGCAGCCTGCCGACCTGCACCCTGTCCATGACGCCGAGTACCTGTACGGGTGTGATGTCATCGACCAGCGGCTGTGCCTGGACGATGCGTTCTCCAGCGCCGACACGCACCTGCAGAACGTGCAGCTGGTCCTCGAAAGGCGGTGGCCTGCCGGAAGCTGATCGCCAGATACATCGGCGCGGCGTCGTGCCCGGTGCTCGCCGCACACGATCAGGTCGTCCAGGAGATGCGGGCGCTCAAGATGTCGGTGCTTGCCTATCGCCTCAAGGGCCTCCGATTGCGCAACGATCCCCGCCCCGATCAATGGAAGTCGGCGGTCCAGCGCTCGTGCGCGCACTTTGTCGAGGTCGTCGAATCGGCCGCGGGCGAGAACGACACTGCTGCCTTGGCCAGGAGCCACGCACTCAGTTGCCGGCCAGGTGTTGCGGGTCAGGACGTTGGTGACGGCGCATAGTGGCGGGCGAGATCGGTGGCGAGGGCGCGGAGGTGAGCCCTGGCTTCGGTGGGGCCGTGCACAGTGATGGCGCTCCCGAACGGCAGTAGTGCTCGCACGTCCTCCAGATTCAGGAAGCGGATCGTCACTTTGTGGCCGGTGGCGGATTCTTCATGGTCGTCCCGGACGAGTCGTTGGCCAAAGATCCGTTGCGCTCGCTCGATCTGGGTCTGGTCGATGGTGGCGCTGACCTCTATCGCATGGTTGTGTTCCCACTGATCAACGAGCGTTGCAGCGACGGTGGCCAGGGTCTGGTTCTCGCGGATCCGTCGTGGCTGGTCGACTTCTTTCCACATCGTGATCCGTTCGAGTCGGTACATCCGCGGCACTCGAGCACACTCGGCGACGAGATACCAGATGCCGGCCTTGGCGAACAGCCCGTAGGGATCCACGACCAGGTCGCGTGGGCATGACTCGCGTGGGCTGTCGTACTCGATCCGTAGCCGGCGACCTCGCCGCACCGGGCCGATCAGCGATGCCGGAGTCGCGCCGGAAGCTCGTGCCTGGAGCCAGGGACGGCTGTCCACGTGCACTACGTCGGTGAGCGGCAGGAGCTCATGACCTCGACGTGACTGTGTAGCGGCGATCTTGGAGAGCGCGCGCCGGCTTTCGACCGATGCGTTGAGCTCCGCACGTTGCTTCTCGTCCAGCCCGGTGAGCGAGAGGTGATCACGCTCGCCAGGCGTGAGCCGCGTGAGGTCGAGCCCGGACCCGGGCGGCATGGTCACGCCTCCGAGGCGGCCCCGTTGTGCGGTCACCGGCAGACCGGCGTCGCGGAGCCAGTTCAGGTCCCGGGTGATGGTTCGAAGGGAAACCCCGAGCGCCGAGGCAAGTTCCTGTGTGGTCACTGCATCCCTCGATTCGAGGAGCAGCATCAGGGAGAAGAAGCGATCCGGGGTCACACACCGATCTTTTCAGGAATTGCGACACGATGCGGCGCATATCCCGGTGAGGCTGGTGGATGCGTACCTACGAGCTGCCCGTTCGCCGTGGGTGCGCGCACGCACCCCCCGATCCAGAAAGGTGCTCGCGATGAGTGCCAACACGACCGACGCCGAATCACCGGTGGCGCACCACCCAGGCTCTGCCGAGTACGACGAGCACCGTGTCGGCTTCCAGTTGCGGGACCAACATCAGCCAGCTCTCGTGGTGGCGGCACGGGACGCCGACGACGTCGTGGCGGCCGTCCGGCACGCCGCGGAGTCATGTATGCCGATCGCGGTCCAGGCCACGGGACATGGACTCGCCAACCCGCTCGCCGGTGAAGGTGTGTTGGTGTCGACGCGAAGGATGGACAGTGTCGATGTCGACCCCGGTGCCGGCACCGCACGGGTGGGCGCTGGAGCGCGGTGGCGCGATGTGATCGAGGCCGCCGCACGCTACGATCTGGCACCGCTGTCCGGGAGCATGCCCGGTGTCGGCGCTGTCTCCTACACGCTCGGCGGCGGCATCGGGCTCATGGCTCGTCGCTACGGCTTCGCCGCGGACCATGTCACGCGCTTGGAACTGGTCACCGCCGACGGCTCCCTGCTGACAGTTTCGGAACACGAGGAGCCGGACCTGTTCTGGGCGCTCCGCGGCGGTGGCGGGAGCTTCGGCATCGTGACCGCGCTGGAGATCGCTTTGATGCCGGTCGCCAGGCTGGTCGGGGGCGGTCTGATGTTCGACCTGGGCGAGACGCCGGAGGTGGTCTCCACCTGGTTGCACTGGACGGCGACAATGCCCCCGGAGATGACCTCGGCGATGACCACGCTTGAATTTTCTAATCGGCACATGGCCCATGTCCAGATCGCCTACCTGGGTTCGGCTGCGGAGGCAGACGAGTTGATGGCCCCGTTGCGGGCGTTGAAACCTGCGTACGACGGTCTGCAGGAGATCCCGTACCAGCAGTCACACACCGTCTTCAGCGAACCGGATCAGCCGCATGCGTATATCGCCGACAACGTCTTGTTGCGGGCGATCGACGAGGAACACCTCCGCGACGCCATCGCCACCTCGGCGCCAGGCCGGCCGGTTCCCTCCATCATCTCGGTTCGTCATCTCGGTGGGGCGCTGTCCACTCCGCCGAGGGTGCCGAACGCAGTCAGCCACCGCGAGGCGATGTACCTGCTGTGTGTCGTAGGTGTGGTAGCCCCGACAACCAAGTCGAACGCGGCAAGTGCGCGGGCGCTGCAGGATGAACTGTTGGCCGGCTGGTCCGGGACCGCCGTAGGCAGCTCGCCGAACTTCACTCTCGGACGACCCGACCAACGCGCCGCCGCAGAACTGTTCGACGCCGAGCGTCGTGACCGATTGCTGCAGCTGGCCCGTAAGTACGACCCCGCCGGACTGTTGCACCCCAGCTTCGTCATCGCCTGAGCACTTCCTGCGAAAGGTTGACCGATGCGGCTGGTCCTTGCTCAGTTCGCCAAGCACCGATGGTGGTTCGCTGGTCTGATCGTCTTCCAGTTGGTCAGCGTCACCGCCACCTTGTATCTGCCGACGATCAATGCGGATCTGATCGACAACGGCCTACTGCGCACGGACGTCGGGCACATCTGGACGGCCGGCGGGTGGATGGTGGTCGTCAGTATCGTCCAGTTGCTGGCAGCGGCGATCTCGTCCTATGCCGGAACGCGCGCGGCCACAAACGCTGCGCACGACCTGCGGTCAGACGTCTACGACAAGATCGCGACTTTCTCCAGCCGGGAACATCAGGACTTCGGCACGCCGACGCTGATCACTCGCAGCACCGACGACGTTCAGCAAGTACAAGCGTTTCTGCTCACCCTCGGCACAGTGGCGGCCGCCGCACCGATCACGATGCTGGGCGGGGCCTATATGGCGTTGCGTGCGGATGCCGGCCTGTCCCTTCTCATCGTCGTGGCAGTCGTCGTACTGGGTGTGGCGTTGGCGGTGATCCTTCGCTGGATGACGCGGGTGTCGCGCCGGATGCAGGACCGGCTGGATGCGATCAACCGGGTCTTGCGCGAGCAGTTGATGGGTCTCACGGTGATTCGCGCGTTCACCCGCGAGCGCTTCGAGGCCGAGCGGTTCGGGCAGGTGAACAACGAGCTGGCGGTGGCAACCCGGTCAATGGGGCGGCTGAACGGGACGTTCGTTCCGGCCGT
Source organism: Streptomyces sp. V4I8 (assembly GCF_041261225.1). GTDB lineage: Bacteria > Actinomycetota > Actinomycetes > Streptomycetales > Streptomycetaceae > Streptomyces. The sequence goes on along the minus strand of NZ_JBGCCN010000001.1, from coordinate 2,204,401 downwards.
CATGCTGATCACCGATCTGTCGATCTTGGCCGTGGTGTGGTTCGGTGGCCACCGGGTCGAGTCGGGACATCTGCTGATCGGCGGTCTGACAGCCTACGTCACCTACCTGGGCCTGATCCTCGGGGCAGCCATGATGGCCGCCTCGGCGGTGATGATGTTGCCAAGAGTGATGGTCGCGGCGGAACGTATTCAGGCGGTGCTCAACTCCACCCCTATGCTCCGGCCAGCGGGCGTATCCGCCAGGTCGGTCCCGATCCGCGGTGAGTTGGAGCTGCGCGGCGTTGCGCTGCGGTACCCGGGCGCCGATGCTGACGTCCTGTCCGGCATCGACCTACGGGTTGAGCCCGGCGGCACGGTGGCGATCGTCGGATCGATGGGTGCTGGCAAGACCGCCCTGCTGTCGATCGTCGCGAGACTTCAGGACGCGACATCCGGATCCGTCCGGCTGGACGGCGTTGATCTGCGCACCATCGATCTCACTGTGCTGCGCGGTCAGCTCGCGATCGTTCCGCAGCGTTCGCTGCTTTTCAGAGGTACGGTCGCAAGCAATCTGCGGCTGGCCAGGCCGGACGCCACTGACGCCGAACTCTGGGAGGCGCTGGAGGTCGCGCAGGCTCGCGAGTTCGTCGCCGCGATGGACGACGGACTCGAGTCACCGATCGTCCAGGGTGGAACGAACGTCTCCGGCGGCCAGCGGCAACGGTTGTGCATTGCCCGCGCACTCGTTGCCGCCCCGCGGGTTCTCCTCCTCGACGATCCGGTCTCGGCGCTCGATCCCGAAACATCCGCACGGCTACTGACAGCGCTGCGCACAGCCACGGCCGACGCGACAGTCCTGCTGGTGTCGCAGCGGACTGCCGGTATCGGCAGTGCCGAACGGATCGTGGTGCTCCACGAGGGCAGCATCGTCGGCGACGGGACACATCAATCACTGATGGACAGCTGTCAGACGTACCAGGAGCTCGTGGCTTCGCAGGACGCGATCGGGGCATCGATATGAGCCGCCGGGAGCGTGGCCAGCTCGAAGACGGCGCGAGCTTCGCCGCAACGTCGCGCCGACTGGCAGGCCTGTTCCGGCAAGTCCGGATGTCGGTGATCGGTTCGCTCGCTCTGGCTGTGTTCGGCGTACTGGCCTACCTGGTCGGCCCGCGGATCTGGGGCCGTGCGATCGATGCGGTGTTGGCCGGCACCCTGGGCGCCGGTTTGCCAACAGGACAAACCAAAGAGGCTGCCGCGCAGGCGCTGCGCGACAGCGGCCGAAACAGCTTCGCGGACATTATCGAGAGGCTGAACGTCACGCCCGGGTCCGGCATCGACTTCGGTTATGTAGGACATCTACTGCTGATAGCCGCCGGCATATATAGCCTCGGCACCCTGGCGGGATTCGCCCAGCAGTATGTGCAGAGCAGCGCGATCGCTCGCGTTATGCAAACTCTGCGTAACGACGTCGAGGAGAAGCTCAATCGGCTTCCGGTCCGCTACCTCAACGGCTCTTCGCGAGGCGAGCTGCTGTCACGGATGACCAACGACATCGATAACATCGCGACGTCGCTTACCCAGACGCTGACCCAGTTGCTCTTCGGCCTGCTCACCGTCGTCGGCGTACTGGCCATGATGCTGAGCATCTCACCCCTGCTGACACTGCTTGCGTTGATCTCGGTGCCGCTGACCTTCGCCATCGGGGCCGTGATGGCGAAGCGAAGCCAACGGCTGTTCGGCGACCAGTGGCGACTCACCGGAGAACTCAACGCGCATATCGAGGAGTCCTACTCCGGCTACGAACTCGTCACCGTGTTTGACCGCGGAGGCGCGTTCCGCGAGACGTTCGCGAACAGGAACGCCGAGGTGAAGAAGGCGAGCCATCTCGCGCAGTTCGTGTCCGGCCTGATCGCCCCGCTGGTGCTGTTCATCGGAAACCTGAGTTACGTCCTGCTCTGCGTCGTCGGTGCCTTCAGTGTGATCAGCGGGCAGCTGACCCTGGGCGGAGTCGTTGCGTTCGTCCAGTACTCGAGGCAGTACTCACAGCCACTCGGATCGCTCGCCTCGATGTCCAACCTGTTCCAGTCGGGTATCGCGTCGGCTGCCCGCGTGTTTGCCCTACTCGACGAGCCGGAGGAGGACCCTGGTAGCCAGGGACAGCTGCCGGTCGTTCGGCCGCGCCGGATCACGTTCGAGCACGTATCGTTCGGCTACGACCGCGAGCTGACCATCAAGGACCTCGACCTGGTCGTCGAGCCCGGGCGGACCGCGGCGATCGTCGGCGCGTCGGGCGCCGGGAAGACGACCCTGATGAACCTGCTGATGCGGTTCTACGACGTTGGCAGTGGACGCATCCTCGTCGACGGCAGAGACATCAACTCGGTGTCACGGGACGCGTTGCGCTCCGAGGTCGGGCTCGTTCCTCAAGAGCCGTGGCTGTTCGGCGGGGCCATTCGCGACAACATCGCCTACGGGCGGCCGGATGCCACACTTGAGCAGATCGAGCAGGCCGCTCAGGCCTGTGGTGTCAGCCACATCGTGCACGCCCTTCCGCAAGGCTACGACACGGTGGTCGGCAGTGGTGCGGACGGACGCCTGAGCGAGGGCGAGCGACAGCTGATTTGCATCGCGCGCGCGTTCATCGCTGACCCAGCCGTGCTGATCCTCGATGAGGCCACCAGTGCGGTTGATGCCCGCACCGAGCTCCTCCTGCAACGGGCGACCTCGCGGCTGCGGCATGGCCGCACATGCCTGGTGATCGCTCATCGGCTCTCCACCATCCGCGACGCCGACGTCATCGTCGTACTGCAGGACGGCCGGATCGTGGAGAAGGGAACGCACACGCAGCTACTGCGAGCCGGCGGTGCGTATCACCGGCTCAGTCAGTACCAGTTTCACGAGCCGAGCGCCTTGCCAGCGCTGGACCCCGACCAGCCTTCGTCGCTATGAGGAGTTCGCAGTGAGACTCGACCTGCCGATGACGCCGCACCGGGCGCGCCTTGTCAATTTCGGAGGAGACAAAGCGATCGCGTCGCGTCTCCCCATGAGCAGTCGAGTCGTCGCGGGGCCCTGGGCGGCCAAGTCTCCTGAGCCATCCAGCGGCTTCCCTGTGACAGCCATACCCAGAGCCCCTGGGCCCGCCGATCTTGGGAATGACCAGCTCAGACCCACATCAAGAGAGAAATCGCTACCGCCTTCACCCATTACGTCAAGCAGCACCACACGCCCGACTCCGAGGAGCTGGGCCGTCACTGGACAGGCATCCCCAGCTCGCCTACTGCGGCGGCCTGTCTCCTCGATGTCTCCACCCGCTTGCTGAACCTTCCAGGCAGAGCTCTCCCTCAGGCCTCGGCACTGCTTTTCGACCGGACCACGCCGTCGACTTCCGGATGGGGCAGGACCTGGACCCCGCTCCGACATCACTGCTCACCCGAGCTCAGGCAATACGTGAACGAGACGATGCCCTCCCAGCTTGTCGGAAGGACTGCGAGAGCAGACCTTCGGCGAGGCCGGCACCCCTTGATCGCCACCGGAGATGTACGGCACTACTTGCCGGAGCACATCCCTCAGCGGATCCCGATGACTGGTTCGCCGCGATGATCGGAGACGTTCCGCCCTCCGTCCTGAGCCCGAGGGTCTACCTCCGGCGCTTCGCCGCAGTCCAGCTTGTCCAGATCGCCGCGAACGCAGAGTGGGGGGAAGCGGCGCGTTTTCTCGGCATTCCAGACGCGTGGCACCGTCAAGCTTCGGGGGCAAGACCCACAGCAGACTCCATACATTCCCCCACCAGGAACGACCCGAGGTCCTGGACGCTGCCATGGCTCGGATCGTCAACCACGTCTCTGCGCTCCGGAACCACAGCGACTACCGCGCTCGGCGGCGGCACTTCGAGGACTGGACCCTCTCTCCTTCAAGCTGGCCAGAGTTCGTTGATCTCATTGCCCAGCACGGCCCAGCTCCTCTTTCCGTACCGACGACGTGCTTCGAGAGACAGCGTCAGCCTTCGGCTGGGCCCTTCTCACGGGGAGCGAGTGGTACCTCGCTCCTAACGCATGGACCCAGCTCGTCGACCGACCACCTATGTGGAAGACGCACTCGATGCTTCTCAGGAAGATCACCTTCCGGGTTTCGCCGCGCTTCAGCACGTTGCATGATGCCTTGGCGGCGCACGCCGATCTGCTGCTCGGGTTGCCCCAGGCCGACAGCCGTCGTCCTGACGCTGGCCCACACAAAGGCGAGGCTCGGCATCCCGCCAAGATTGCATAAACGTGCATCGAAACGTATAGTCATGCCATCTAGGAGGAGGATTCCATGGCGGTACGTGCGGCAGTGGCCGGAGCGAGCGGATACGCGGGCGGGGAACTGCTGCGTCTGCTCCTGGCGCACCCCGAGGTCGAGATCGGGGCCCTCACCGGCCACTCGAACGCGGGGCAGAGACTCGGTGCGCTCCAGCCGCACCTGCTGCCCCTCGCCGACCGCGTGCTCCAGGAGACGACACCCGAGGTCCTCGCCGGCCACGACGTCGTGTTCCTCGCCCTGCCCCACGGGCAGTCCGCCGCCGTCGCCGAGCAGCTCGGCCCGGACGTGCTCGTCGTCGACATGGGGGCCGACTTCCGGCTGAACGACGCGGCCGACTGGGAGACGTTCTACGGCTCCCCGCACGCCGGCACCTGGCCGTACGGCCTCCCCGAACTGCCGGGTGGCCGCGCCGCGCTGGAGGGGGCCAAGCGCATCGCGGTACCCGGCTGCTACCCGACCGCCGTCTCGCTCGCCCTCTTCCCGGCCTACGCCGCCGGACTCGCCGAGCCCGAGGCCGTGATCGTCGCCGCGTCCGGCACCTCCGGCGCGGGCAAGGCGCTCAAGCCCCATCTGCTGGGCAGCGAGGTCATGGGCTCCATGTCGCCGTACGGCGTCGGCGGCGGCCACCGGCACACGCCCGAGATGATCCAGAACCTCAGCGCGGCGGCGGGCGAGCGGATCTCCGTCTCCTTCACACCGACCCTCGCCCCGATGCCCCGCGGCATCCTCGCCACCTGCAGCGCGAACGCCCGCCCCGGCGTCACGGCGGACTCCGTCCGCGCCGCCTACGAGAAGGCCTTCGCCGACGAGCCCTTCGTCCGCCTCCTCCCGGAGGGGCAGTGGCCCGCCACGGCGTCCGTCTACGGTTCGAACGCCGTTCAGGTGCAGGTCGCGTACGACGCCGCCGCGAACCGCATCATCGCGATCAGCGCCATCGACAACCTGACCAAGGGCACCGCGGGCGGTGCCGTCCAGAGCATGAACCTCGCCCTGGGTCTCGCCGAGACCACCGCACTGACGACGATCGGAGTTGCGCCGTGAGCGTGACGGCAGCAAAGGGATTCACGGCGGCGGGCATCGCCGCCGGAATCAAGGAGAACGGCAACCCGGACCTGGCCCTCGTGGTCAACACCGGGCCCCGCCGCGCCGCCGCCGGTGTCTTCACCTCCAACCGTGTGAAGGCCGCGCCGGTCCAGTGGTCCGAGCAGGTGCTGAAGAGCGGCCAGGTCTCGGCCGTCGTCCTCAACTCCGGGGGCGCCAACGCCTGTACGGGCCCCAAGGGCTTCCAGGACACCCACGCGACCGCCGAGAAGGTCGCCGAGGTCCTCGGACGCGGTGCCATCGAGGTGGCCGTCTGCTCCACCGGCCTCATCGGCCTCCTCCTGCCCATGGACAAACTGCTCCCGGGCGTCGAGACCGCCGCCGCGCAGCTCTCCGAGCACGGCGGCGAGAAGGCCGCCATCGCCATCAAGACCACCGATACCGTCCACAAGACGTCCGTCGTCACCAAGGACGGCTGGACCGTCGGCGGCATGGCCAAGGGCGCGGGCATGCTGGCACCCGGCCTCGCCACCATGCTGGTCGTCCTCACCACCGACGCCGCCCTCGACGACGACGTACTGGACCGGGCCCTGCGCGCCGCCACCAAGGTCACCTTCGACCGCGTCGACTCCGACGGCTGCATGTCCACCAACGACACCGTGCTGCTGCTCGCCTCCGGCGCCTCTGAGGTCACCCCGGAGTACGAGGAGTTCGCCGCGGCCGTGCGGACCGTCTGCGACGACCTCGGTCAGCAGCTGATCCGGGACGCCGAGGGCGCCAGCAAGGACATCAAGGTCGAGGTGATCAACGCCGCGACCGAGGACGACGCCGTCGAGGTGGGCCGCTCCATCGCCCGCAACAACCTGCTCAAGTGCGCCATCCACGGCGAGGACCCCAACTGGGGCCGCGTCCTCTCGGCGATCGGCACGACCTCCGCCGCCTTCGAGCCCGACCAGCTCAACGTCGCCATCAACGGCGTCTGGGTCTGCAAGAACGGCGGCGTCGGCGAGGACCGCGAGAAGGTCGACATGCGCTACCGCGAGGTCCACATCGTGGCGGACCTCGCGGCAGGCAACGAGTCTGCGACGATCTGGACCAACGACCTCACGGCCGACTATGTCCACGAGAACAGCGCCTACTCCTCTTGACGTGCCCGCTTGGTTGTCGCGGGTCCTCGTCGTCGCCGACGAGGGTTCCTGATTCACCGGAGGCCGCTCGCCCTCGGACTATTCCGGGGCACGTCTTACGCCGCCTCCACAGGCCAGCACCGCCCGCCCGGCGGCTGATCCGAGATCTTTCCGAAAGTCGGTTATGACGGTCAATCACTCAGAAGAGGGAAAGTCCCCGGCGCGCAAACACACCGCGCTCCCCAAGGCCCAGATCCTCATCGAGGCGCTGCCGTGGCTGGTCCGGCACAACGGCAAGACGGTCGTCATCAAGTTCGGCGGCAACGCCATGATCGACGACGATCTGAAGGCCGCGTTCGCCCAGGACGTCGTCTTCCTGCACCACGCCGGTCTCAAGCCGGTCGTCGTGCACGGCGGCGGCCCGCAGATCAGCGCCGCCCTGGACAAGCACGGCATCGTCAGCGAGTTCAAGGCCGGCCTGCGCGTCACCACCGAGGACGCCATGGACGTCGTACGGATGGTGCTGGCCGGACAGGTCCAGCGTGAGCTGGTCAACCTGCTCAACGAGCACGGGCCGCTCGCCGTCGGGCTGACCGGCGAGGACGCGCACACCATCACCGCCACCAAGCACCAGCCCGAGATCGACGGCGAGCTGGTCGACATCGGCCGGGTCGGTGAGATCACCGCGATCGACACCGGCGCGATCGAGGCACTCCTGGCCGACGGCCGGATCCCGGTCGTCTCGTCGATCGCCCGTTCCCAGGACGACGGACATGTCTACAACGTCAATGCTGATACGGCGGCTGCGGCACTCGCTGCTGCTCTGGGCGCCGAGACCCTCATGGTCCTCACGGACGTCGAGGGCCTCTACGAGGACTGGCCCCACAGCGACGAGGTGATCAGCCGCCTCACCGCCGCCCAGCTGGAGAAGCTGCTGCCGGAGTTGTCCTCCGGCATGGTGCCGAAGATGGAGGGCTGTCTGCACGCCGTGCGCAACGGAGTCCAGACCGCCCGGGTCATCGACGGCCGGGTCCAGCACTCGATCCTGCTGGAGATCTTCACGGACGAAGGAATCGGCACGATGGTCGTGCCGGACGCACCTGAGGGGGATGCCGAATGACCGGGACCGCGGCAAACGCAGAGTACGCCCAGCGGTGGCAGGGCTCGCTCATGAACAACTACGGCACCCCTCGGCTCCCTCTCGTGCGCGGTGCGGGCCTCAAGGTCTGGGACGCCGACGGCAAGCAGTACCTGGACTTCGTCGGTGGCATCGCGACGAACGCGCTGGGCCACGCCCACCCCGCGATCGTCGAGGCCGTGAGCACACAGATCGCGTCCCTCGGCCACATCTCCAACTTCTTCATGGCCGAGCCGACCGTCGCCCTCGCCGAGCGGCTCCTGCAGCTCTTCGGCCGGGACGGCAGGGTCTTCTTCTGCAACTCCGGCGCCGAGGCCAACGAGGCGGCCTTCAAGATCGGCCGGCTGACCGGCCGGACCCACATCGTCGCCACCGAGGGCGGCTTCCACGGCCGCACGATGGGCGCCCTCGCGATGACCGGCCAGGCCGGCAAGCGGGAGCCGTTCCTGCCCCTGCCCGGTGAGGTCACGCACGTGCCGTTCGGCGACGCGCAGGCGCTGGCCGCCGCGGTCACCGAGGAGACGGCCCTCGTGATCATCGAGCCGATCCAGGGGGAGCTCGGGGTCGTGGTGCCGCCGGCCGGCTATCTGAAGGCGGCGCGGGCGATCACCGCCGCCAGCGGTGCGCTGCTCGTCCTCGACGAGGTGCAGACCGGCATCGGCCGGACCGGGCACTGGTTCGAGTACCAGGCCCACGAGGGCGTCCTGCCGGACGTCGTCACCCTCGCCAAGCAGCTCGGCGGCGGGCTGCCGCTGGGCGCGACGGTCGCCTTCGGGCGGGCCGCGGAGCTGCTCCAGCCGGGCCACCACGGGACGACCTTCGGCGGCAACCCGGTCGCGTGCGCCGCCGGCCTGGCGGTTCTGGACACCATCGCGAACGACGGGTTGCTGGAGAACGTCAAGCGGCAGAGCGAGAAGTTGCGGGACGGGATCGAGGCGCTGGGCCACCCGCTGATCGGTCATGTCCGGGGCTCGGGACTGCTCCTGGGTATCGTGCTCACCGAGCCGCACGCCGCCAAGGTGCAGCAGGCGGCTCAGGACGCCGGTTTCCTGGTGAACGCGCCCGCCCCCGATGTCGTACGGCTCATGCCGCCGCTGAACCTCGGGGACGACGAAGTGGAAGCGCTTCTTCAGGCCCTTCCCGGCATCCTTGATCTGGCCAACGGGGACGGATGATCCGGGGAATGAGACGACGATGAGTCAGGCACAGGACCACGAGCAGAACGGGGTCGCCGGGCCTGCCGTGCCGCAGACCCGCACCGCACGCCACCGCCGGATCGTGGACATCCTCAACCGGCAGCCCGTGCGGTCGCAGAGTCAGTTGGCGAAGCTGCTGTCGGACGACGGGCTGAGCGTCACTCAGGCGACGCTCTCCCGGGATCTGGACGAGCTCAACGCGGTGAAGATCCGCAACAACGACGGTGACCTCATCTACGCGGTGCCGAGCGAGGGCGGATTCCGTACGCCTCGGGCGCCGCTGGGGGAGTCGGCGAAGGAGGAGCGGATGCGGCGGTTGTCGCAGGAGTTGCTCATCTCCGCGGAGGCTTCCGCGAATCTCGTGGTCCTGCGGACCCCTCCGGGGGCGGCGCAGTTCTTGGCCTCGGCCATTGACCAGGCCGAGCTGCAGGACATCCTGGGGACCATTGCCGGTGACGACACGTTGCTGTTGATCAGCCGGAACCCCACGGGGGGTCAGGCCCTGGCTGATCATTTGCTGCGGTTGGCTCAGAACGGGCACTAGTCGCCGTAGGGGCTGTTGTTCGTGGTCGGCCGCGGGTTCGTTGTGGCTGGTCGCGCAGTTCCCCGCGCCCCTTGGGCGTTGCAGCCGGCGGCACCCGCCGGCGCGGGTGAGCGTCACGCCCACGCAGTCTCAGCCGAGTCGCGCCGCCAGCCCCCCGGTGCAGCGGACCTCATCGCCCGCCGTGATCAAGAGCGCCTCTACGTCCGGCAACGACTCCAGCCAACGCAAACCCTGTCTCGACCCCATCGCGAAAGCCGCCGTCGCCCAGCAGTCCGCCCAGGTCACTGACGGGGCCACCACCGTCACCGCCACCAGGTCCGTCACCGCTGAGCGGCCCGTGCGGGGGTCGACGATGTGGGCGCCGCGTTCTGCCGTGCCGGACGTGGCCACCGCCAGTTCGGGCAGGCCGGCGGCGGAGATCACGGCAGCCAGGCCGCCCGGGCGGAGAGGGTCGGCGACCCCCACCCGCCAGGGGCGCTGCGTGCCCGGTACGCCCAGGAGCTGGACGTCACCGCCGCCGTTGAGGCTGACGCCGGTCACGCCGGGGACCGTCGCCAGGGCACGTGCGGCGCGTTCGACGGACCAGCCCTTGACGATGCCGGTCGGGTCGAGGCGGCCCTCGTACGACGTGCTGAACCAGCCCTCGCTGGTCCGCTCGGCCTCCGCGCCCAGTTCGAGCACCTCGACGACCTCCGGATCGCACTCGTCGACGGTCAGCTCGCCGCGCGCCAGCCGGGAGATCTGGCTGTCGTCGCGGTAGGTGCTGAACACCTCGTCGATCCGGTGCAGCCCGGCGACCGCCTCTTCCAGTGCCGACCGCACGGCACCGGGGTCCCCGCCGCGGACGTCGAAGGAGAAGACCGTCCCCATGACCTCCTCCGCATGACGCACCGCGGCGGGAGCTTCTGTCGGTTCCACCACCGCGTCAGCCACCGGCCTGGTCCAGTGCCGACTGGAGCGATTCCTTGTAGCCGGCGCTGGTGTAGGTGGCTCCGGACACCGCGTCGATGTCGGCGCTCCCGGCTGCCACCGCTGCCTGGTTGAGCTGCGGTACGGCGTTGGCGGTGATCTGGTCGCTCCGGCCGCCCTTGGGCGTCTGGACCGCCTCGGCCTTGGTGATCTTTCCGCCGCTGACGGTGATACGGACCTGGACGGGGCCGTACTGCGTCTGGGAGACGCCGCCGGTGACGGTGCGAGCCTGGGCGGCGCCCGCGTCCTGGGAGCCGGAGCCCTGGGAGCCCGACCCCTGGGACGAACCGGCGCTCGCCCGCGCCTTGTCCAGGGCGGACTGGAGGGATTCCTTGTAGCCGGCACTGGTGTATGTCGCTCCGGAGACGGCGTCGATGTCGGCGCTGCCTGCCGCTACGGCGGCCTGGTTGAGTTTGGGTACGGCGTTGGCGGTGATCTGGTCGCTCTGGCCGCCCTTGGGGGCCTGGACGGTCTCGGCCTCGGTGATCTTTCCGCCGTTGACGGTGATGCGGACCTGGACCGCGCCGTACTGCGTCTGGACGGCGTCGCCGGTGACGGTGGCCGCCTGTGCGGCGCCCGACCCCTGGGACGAACCGGCGCTCGCCTGCGCCTTGTCCAGGGCGGACTGGAGGGATTCCTTGTAGCCGGCACTGGTGTATGTCGCTCCGGAGACGGCGTCGATGTCGGCGCTGCCTGCCGCTACGGCGGCCTGGTTGAGTTTGGGTACGGCGTTGGCGGTGATCTGGTCGCTCTGGCCGCCCTTGGGGGCCTGGACGGTCTCGGCCTTGGTGATCTTTCCGTTGCCCACCGTCAGGCGTACCTGCACGGCCCCGTACTGGGTCTGCGCCGCGTCACCGGTGAACGTGCCGGTGGCGGCCGCCTGGGCGCCGCCCTGGGCCGAGGCCGCCGGCGGTGCGCCGATGCCCGCCGCCTGCGCGGAACCCGGGTCGGAGGCCGGCTTCAGCGACAGCAGCAGCACGATCCCGGACACGGTGGCGGCGCCGGCCAGCACGACACGCCGGATGGGGTGACTCTTCCTCATGGCTCCTACAGCTCCTGAAGTCTTGGGAGTCCCGTCGCTCACATCTCGAACGACTCGTGATGGATGCGGCGGGCGGGCACACCCGCGCCGCGCAGTGCTTCGTAGACGGACTGCGCGAAGCCGGCCGGCCCGCACATGAAAACGTCGTGTTTGTCGATGTCGGGCAGCTTCTGCTGCAACCGCTCCGCCGAGATGTCGGGCCGCTCGCCGTCCGGGCTGTTGACCGCGTACATCAGGCGGGCGCCGCGCTCGTCGGCGATCGTGGCCAGCTCGTCCCACAGCGCCAGGTCCTGGGTGCTGTTGGCCCGGTAGAGCAGGGTGATGTCACCGGACGCGCCCGGCAGCGTCTCGAACAGGGCCCGCATCGGCGTGATGCCGACACCGCCGGCGACCAGCAGCACCTTGCCGCGGCTGCGCCGCTGTGCCGTCATCGCGCCGTACGGCCCCTCGGCCCACACCTTCGTTCCCGGCTTCAGATCACGCAGCCGCGAGGTGTGGTCGCCGATCGCCTTGACCGTGATCCGCAGCATGTCCGGGCGGGGCGCCGCCGACAGCGAGTACGGGTGGGAACTGAACCGCATCCCGGGCGCCTTGAACCGCCAGCGGAAGAACTGCCCCGCCTCCGCGCCCATGCGGTGCAGCTTGCGCCCGCCGATCAGCACGGACACGACGCCCGGGGTCTCCTCGATGACCGCCTCGACGTACATCCGGTGCCGCAGGTTGAGGCGGATCGGGGTGAGGACGCGGTACCAGACCACGGCCGCGGTCACGGCCCCGTACAGCCCGTACCAGAAGGTCTTCGCGGTGGGCTCGACGGCGAACTCGTTGCCGGTGGTGATCTGGTGCCAGAACGTCAGATACACCGCCGCGTACGTCAGCAGGTGCACGTGGTACCAGGTGTCGTACGGGATCCGGCGGCGGACGCCCCCGATCGAGAGGAACGCGATGAGGAACAGCAGCCCGGTACCGATGGCCGCCTTGCCCATGTCCGGCAGTGTGTTGATCGAGTCGATCGTCTGCTGCACGACGTCACCGAGCGTCTTGCCGGCCTGGAGCGCGTACGCCCACATGGTGAGGAAGACATGCGCGATGACCAGGCAGATCGTGTAGCGCCCGCTCATCGCGTGCCAGCGCGCCACCCGGTCCGACCCCACCCGCCGCTCCAGCGCGGGCACCCGGGCCATCTGCAGCACGACGAGCGCCATCAGATAGCCGGCGAGCAGTCCGGTGATCCGCCCCGCGGCGAGGATCTTGGCCGTGTTGTCCGCCAGGGACGGGGTGTTGTCCCACCACAACCACAGCACCGCCGCCGCGCCCGCCCATAGGGCGATCACCAGCGGAACGGCCGGGGAGCGGCGCGGACGGATGCGGCGCATCGTCTGGCGGCGAGCGGCACGGCCGCCTGCGAGCGTGGTGGTCACGGTTCCTCCGGGGACGGGAGCAAGGGGATGCGTGATGGGCGTGGTCCCTTGGCCCTGAGATACGTGCGGGGAGGTCCGTGTGTTCAGTTGTGACGGCCCAGTGGTCGATCAGCGATCAGTACCGGGTGATCGCCGTGCGCCCGTTCGCCGTCCCGATCGCGATGTGCGGCCTCCGCCCCGGCTCGGCCCACCCCAGGATCCGCTTCATCGCCCCCTCGCCGACCGACACACAACCGGCCGTCGCCCCACGCCCCTTCACATGAAGGAAGATCCCGGCGCCCCGCCCCCGCACCGGACGCTCGTAGTTGAATCCGATGACGAGCGCGTACGCGTAGAGCGAGCCGTAGGAGATCAGGTGCTCGGACTCGGCGGCCCGGCAGTCGCGCGCCAAGGGCTCGGTCCAGCGGTTGTAGGCGCGGGAGTCGTTGTCCTGGCACCACCAGGAATCGCGGTGGACACGGCGGTACTTGTACGCCGTGCCGCGCGGTGCGGCCTTGATACCGAAGGCGTACGGCAGCCCGTACAGCCCCGTCGGCGTCGTGTTCGTGCCCTGCTTGCGGCGGGTCCCTTCGACGAGTCCGTTCGCACCGAAGCGGGCCGGTGCCGAACCGGCCTTCACCCATTTGCCGCCTACGCGGTCCCACCAGGTGACCGTGCCCGACGTCGAGCCCTTCTCCGGCGCCACGGCGGTGATCAGCTGGGTGCCGCCCCCGGTGTCGGCCATGCGTGCGGGCAGCGGCGGCTGGGTCCGGGCGCCGGGCGCGGTGCCGAGCGCGAGGAGGGACGCGGACGCGAGGGCGACGACACCGGGGCGCATGGCTCAGACGCTAGACGGGGGGAGCGGCAACGGCACCCCGGGTAGGCCGTCCAGGCTGGTCGCGATCTGCCTCTTGGCGAAGTACGCGCTCAGCGAGTCGTCGTCCTCGCGCGCGAACCGCCTGGCGTGCAGGTCGCGGTCCTCGTCGTACGTCATGAGGGGGACCGCGTAGCCGCAGGAGTCGCGAATGACATCGGCCCGCACCACGATGATCGCGCGCAGGCCGTGGAGGGAGGGGTCGATGTCGGGAAAGTGCCCGAGCAGTTCCTCGAAGCGTGGGTCGTCACGGAAGACGGCCTCACCGCGGCCGTGCACACGGACGATGTTGGGCGGGCCCTGGAAGGCGCACCACATGAGGGTGATCCGGCCGTTCTCCCGCAGATGCGCGACCGTCTCGGCGTTGGAGCCGGCGAAGTCGAGGTAGGCCAGGGTCAGTTCGTCGAGGATCACGAAGGAGCCCTTGAGGCCCTTGGGAGAGAGGTTGACCGTTCCTTCGCCGGACAGGGGCGCGGTCGCAGTGAAGAAGAGGGGCTGCTCCTCGATGAACGTGCGGAGTCTGCCGTCTATGCGTTCATAAGTTTTTCCCACGTCACCGAGTATGGACGTGGATCGTTCGCTTGTCTAAGGAATTGTGCGGTCCATTCGGCGTCACCATGGCCGCCCCGGCCGGCGTGCCAACGGGGCGGCCATGGCTGCCTGTCACGTCACTGGTTGAGCGTGCAGGTGGCGAAGGCCTCCAGCCCCTCGGGCTTCTCGGCCGCGCGGCCGATGGCGGTCTCGATGCGGTTGAGGGCGGCGACGCGCTTGTCCTCCAGGGGGCCGAGGATGGCGTTCTGGACGAAGTTGGGGCCGCCCTGGCCGACGGTGTCGACGAGGCGCTGGTTGGCTTCGTCGATCTGGGTCTGGAGCTGGGCGAGGTTGCGGTCGACCTCGGCCTGTGCGGAGGCCGGGATCGCGGGCAGCTGGCCGGTCACGTCCGGGCACGAGATGGTGCCGGGCCCGGCCAGTGTCCGGGCGTTCGTACCGGCGCTCTTCGAAGACGATGCCGTCTCCCCGGCGAGGGCGAAACCGGCGATGACCGTGCCGGACAGCGCCACCGCGGCGGCGCCGCCGATGAACGCGACGCGACGCTTGTTGTACTTCGGAAGAGCCCTGGACATGCGGATGCCTCACTCGGGTTCGGGGGTGTTGTCTTGCGTGTCGTCTGATGCGAACGCGGCGCCTGCGTTCGGCGAGAGGTACGGGTAAGCGGTTTCCCGCGTTCAAAGGGCGCTCGAATTTCCTGCCACCCTCGACCCAAATTGACGAATCATGCATAGCTCTGCATACTCATGCAGGTGAATGTGTGGTCAGCGCGCACTAGCCTGACGACCGCCTCCCCGTTCACGCCACGGGGAGGCGGTGCCACATCCAGACCCTCCCGAGGAGCGCAGCACGTGAGCAGCAACAACGGTGACGTCCGGCTCTGGGGCGGCCGTTTCGCCGACGGTCCCGCCGAGGCCCTGGCCAAGCTGTCCGCATCCGTCCACTTCGACTGGCGGCTGGCCCCGTACGACATCGCCGGTTCGCGCGCCCACGCGCGCGTGCTGCACAAGGCGGGGCTCCTGACGGAGGACGAGCTGACCCGGATGATCGGGGGGCTCGACCAGCTGGAAGCGGACGTGGCCTCGGGCGAGTTCGTGGGCACGATCGCCGACGAGGACGTGCACACCGCCCTGGAGCGCGGCCTGCTGGAGCGCCTCGGCGCCGATCTCGGCGGCAAGCTGCGCGCCGGCCGCTCCCGCAACGACCAGGTCGCCACCCTCTTCCGGATGTACCTGCGGGACCACGCCCGTGTCATCGGCGGCCTCATCGCCGACCTCCAGGACGCCCTGATCGGCCTCGCGGAGGCCCACCCGGACGTGGCGATGCCCGGCCGCACCCACCTCCAGCACGCCCAGCCGGTGCTCTTCGCCCATCACGTCCTGGCCCACGTGCAGTCCCTCTCCCGGGACGCCGAGCGGCTGCGTCAGTGGGACGAGCGGACGGCGGTCTCGCCGTACGGCTCGGGCGCCCTGGCCGGCTCCTCCCTCGGTCTGGACCCGGAGGCGGTGGCGAAGGACCTCGGCTTCGAGCACGGGTCCGCCGCCAACTCGATCGACGGCACGGCGTCCCGTGACTTCGTCGCCGAGTTCGCCTTCATCACCGCCATGATCGGGGTGAACCTCTCCCGGATCGCCGAGGAGGTCATCATCTGGAACACGAAGGAGTTCTCCTTCGTGACCCTGCACGACGCGTTCTCCACCGGCTCGTCGATCATGCCGCAGAAGAAGAACCCGGACATCGCGGAGCTGGCGCGCGGCAAGAGCGGCCGCCTGATCGGCAACCTGACGGGCCTCATGGCCACGCTCAAGGCCCTTCCGCTGGCGTACAACCGCGACCTCCAGGAGGACAAGGAGCCGGTCTTCGACTCCTGCGACCAACTCGAGGTCCTGCTCCCCGCCTTCACCGGCATGATGGCCACCCTCACCGTCAACCGCGAGCGCATGGAGGAGCTGGCCCCGGCCGGCTTCTCCCTCGCCACCGACATCGCCGAGTGGCTGGTCAAGCAGGGCGTCCCCTTCCGTGTCGCCCACGAGGTCGCCGGTGAGTGCGTGAAGGTCGCCGAGGCCGAGGGCAAGGAACTGGACGGCCTGACGGACGAACAGTTCGCGAAGATCTCCGCCCAGCTGACGCCGGAGGTGCGGACGGTCCTCAATGTGCCGGGTGCTCTCGCCTCCCGCAACGGCCGGGGCGGGACGGCACCGAGTGCGGTGGCGGTTCAACTGGCCGAGGTGAAGCAGGACGTGGCGCGGCAACACGCCTGGGCGAACGCCAAGCGGCAGAGCTGATTCCGACGCCGCCGATTCCCGCGCCCCAAGGGGCGCGGGGCTGTAGCGATGTGCGGCTCCGCCGTGTGGGCGCGACAAGCCACGACGAGCCCGCACTCGCCGAACCGCCGCACGAACCGAGCTCCGATTGCGAAGGTCGTCGCGGGGTACGTTGATCGGAATCCGGTACCGGAGCCGACCGAACGGAGCCCGCGATGCCCTTCGCCCGACTGGCAACAGCCACGACCCCGACCTGCCACATCGGACTCGGGCTCGCCGCAGTCGGCCGCCCCGGCTACATCAACCTCGGCCGAGACGAAGACCTCGGAGAGAACCGCAGCGTCGAAACGCTGCGCACCCGCACCCACGAACTCCTCGACGCGGCCTACGCCCAGGGCGTCCGCTACTTCGACGTCGCCCGCTCCTATGGCCGCTCGGAGGAGTTCCTCGCCGACTGGCTCAACGCCCGCCCCGCATTCGACGACATCGTCGTGGGCAGCAAGTGGGGCTACACCTACACCGCGGACTGGACGACCGACGCCGACAAGCACGAGGTCAAGGACCACAGTCTCCAGACGTACGAGCGTCAGCGCGCAGAGTCCGACGAACTCCTCGGCGACCATCTCGACCTCTACCAGATCCACTCGGTGACCCCGGACAGCCCCGCCCTCACCGACAAGGACCTCCACGCGCGGCTGGCCGAAGCGGCGGCCGCCGGCCTCACCGTCGGCTTCTCCACCAGTGGCCCCGCCCAGGCCGACGCCATCCGCGCCGCCCTCGCCGTGACGGTCGACGGCGAGCCCCTCTTCCGTACCGTCCAGTCGACGTACAACGCCCTGGAGACCTCGGCCGGCCCCGCCCTCGCCGAGGCGCACGACGCCGGGCTCACGGTGATCGTCAAGGAGGGCATGGCCAACGGACGGCTCGCGGACCCGTACGCGCCGGATGCGCTGAAGACGGTGGCCGAAGAGACGTCTCTGGGCTGCGACGCCGTCGCCCTCGCATTGATCCTGCGGCAGCCCTGGGCCGGCGTGGTCCTCTCCGGCGCCGCGACGACCGTACAGCTCGGGTCGAACCTGCACGCGGCGGTCGTCGACCTCGACGACGAGCAGTTGGAGCGGCTGGCCGGGCTCGTGGAGGAGCCGGGCGCTTACTGGGAGCGGCGCGGGCAGCTGCCCTGGCACTGAGCTGACCTGCCGCTGAGCTGCCCTACGACCCTTGATCGGCAGCTGTTGATCCCGTTTGATCACGTTGATCAGCGGCCATGAGTCACGCATGCCCATGATGAGACATGGATGTCTCACATGCGCTACTCTCGTCTCATGGCCGTTGATCGAGACCACGTGCTGCGCGCCGCCGCCGCCCTGCTGACCCGCAAATCCACGGCGACCATGGACGAGGTCGCCAAGACGGCCGGGATCAGCCGCGCCACCCTGCACCGGCATTTCGCCGGGCGCGACGCGCTCGTCCGGGCGCTGGAGTCGCTCGGGATCGCGGAGTGCGAGGCCGCGCTGGACGCCGCCCGCCTGGACGAAGGGCCGGCGCGTGACGCCGTGCACCGACTGGTCCGCGAGATCGAGCCCTCGGCCGGACTGCTCGCGTTCCTCTACACCGAGAACCAGCTGTTCGAGGGCGAGCAGCAGAACGCCGGCTGGACACGCATCGACGACCGGGTCGCCGCGCTGTTCCGGCGCGGCCAGCAGAGCGGTGAGTTCCGTATCGACCTCACCCCGGCCTGGCTCACCGAGGCGCTCTACGGCCTGCTCGGCTCGGCGGCCTGGGCGGTCGCGGAGGGCCGCGTCGCCCGCAACGACTTCACCCACATGATCGTCGAGCTGTTGCTCGGCGGCGCACTCAGAAGAGAGGAATCATGACCAGCACCCTGCGGCCGGCGACGACGAGCGAGGCGGTGACCAGGCGTCCCGGCCGTTGGCTCGCGCTGTCCGTCCTCGTACTCGCCGTGCTGCTGGTGGCCGTCGACGCGACCGTCCTCGGTCTCGCGACCCCCTACATCAGCGAGGACCTGGCGCCCTCCGGCACCCAGCTCCTGTGGATAGGCGACGTCTACTCCTTCGTGATCGCCGGTCTGCTGGTCTCGATGGGCAGCCTCGGCGACCGCATCGGCCGTAAGCGGATCCTGCTCGTCGGCGCCACTGCGTTCGGCGCGATATCCGTCCTCAACGCGTACGCGACGACACCGGAGATGATGATCGTCGCCCGGGCGCTGCTCGGTGTCGCGGGCGCCACCCTGATGCCCGCCACGCTCGCCCTGATCCGCAACCTCTTCCACGACCCGCGCGAACGCAGCCTCGCCATCGGCATCTGGGGCGCCACCGCCTCCGCCGGTACGGCCGTCGGCCCGATCGCCGGTGGCTTCCTGCTCGAACACTTCTGGTGGGGCTCGGTCTTCCTGATCAACCTGCCCGTGATGGTGGTCCTCGTCCTCGTCGGCATCAAGCTGCTGCCCGAGTCGCGCAACCCCAGCCCCGGCCCCTGGGACATGATCAGCGTCGCCCTCTCCCTCGTCGGCATGATCGGTGTCGTGTACGCCGTCAAGGAAGCGGCCGCACACGGCTTCACCTGGGCCACGCTCGCCGCGGGCCTGGCCGGCGCGGGCGCGCTGTACGCCTTCGTACGCCGCCAGCTCACGTTGCCGTCCCCGCTGCTGGACATGCGGCTGTTCCGCCACCGCGGGTTCAGCGGCGCGGTCCTGGCCGACCTGCTGACCATCCTCGGCCTGTCCGGCCTGGTCTTCTTCCTCTCCCAGTTCCTGCAACTCGTGCAGGGCAGGGGCCCGCTCGAGGCGGGTCTGGCCGAACTGCCCGCCGCGATCGGCGCGGTGGTGGCCGGTCTCATCGCCGGTCGGGTGGCCCGTCGCTACTCGGTACGGGCCGTGGTCTCCGGCGGCCTCGCGGCCATCGGTCTCGCCCTCGCCGCGCTCACGGTGATCGACCGCACGACGGGTTACCCCCTGCTCGGTGCCGCCCTCCTGGTGGTCGGCGTCGGCGCGGGCTTCTCCTTCACGGTGACCTCCGACGTGATCCTCTCCAGCGTGCCGAAGGAACAGGCGGGCGCGGCGTCGGCGGTGTCGGAGACGGCGTACGAACTGGGCGCGGCCCTGGGCATCGCGGTGCTCGGCTCGATCGTGACCGGCGTCTACCGGGACTTCACCGGTCCGGCGGGCACTCCGACGGAGGCCCACGAGTCGCTCGGCGGCGCGGTGGAAGCGGCGGCGGGGACGCCGGCGCAGACGTCCGAGGCGATGCTGGACGCGGCCCGGAGCTCCTTCGTCGACGGCCTCGCCCTGGCGGCGGGAGCGGGAGCGGCCGTACTGCTCGCGGCGTCGGTGGCGGCCTGGTTCCTCCTCCGCGGCCAACGGCTGGAGAACACGGCCTGAGAACCGCGCGGGGCCACTGACGGAACGCGACCCCGCCACCGGACAGGAAAGGCCGACAGCTCCGCCCGGTCCGCTCGCAGGGCAACCAACTGCGGGTGGGCCGGGCGGCATCCGATCTGCGGCTCCGCCACGCGGGCGGGCCAGGCGACAACAACGAAGGCCCACGCTGGGGCCGGCTGACCCGCCGGGCTACCCCTCAGGGGCGCGGGGCTGTATCGATGTGCGGCTCCGCCGCGTGGGCGCTACAAGCCACGACGCACCCGCACCCGAAGTGAACCCGCACTCCCTACAACCCCCCCGGCCCAACCAGCGGAGCTACGCCGCTTCCTTGGCCTTCGTGGCGTACATGTCCACGTACTCCTGGCCGGACAGCTGCATGACCTCCGCCATCACGGAGTCGGTCACGGCCCGCAGGACGTAACGGTCGCGGTCCATCCCCTCGTACCGGGAGAACTCCATGGCCTCACCGAAGCGCACCGTCACCTTGCTCGGCCGCGGCATGCCCGCGCCGCCCGGCTGGATCTTGTCCGTGCCGATCATGGCGAACGGCACGACCGGCGCGCCGGTCATCAGCGTCAGCCGCGCGATGCCCGTACGCCCCCGGTACAGCCGTCCGTCGGGAGACCGCGTGCCCTCGGGGTAGATGCCGAAGACCCGGCCCTCCTCCAGGATGCGACGGCCGGTCATCAGCGCCGCTACCCCGCCCTTGCCGCCGTCCCGGTCGACCGGGATCATGCCGACCCCGGTGAAGAACCAGGCCATCAGGCGGCCCTTGAGGCCCTTGCCGGTGACGTACTCGTCCTTGCCGATGAAGAAGACCTGACGGTCGCAGACCAGCGGCAGGATCATCGAGTCGATGAACGTGAGGTGGTTGCCGGCCAGGATGACCGGACCGTCGCCCGGAATGTGCTCCGCGCCCTCCACCTGTGGGCGGAACATCAGGCGCATGATCGGTCCGAGCACTGCCTTGATGAGCGCGAAGCGGGACAACGGGCCCTCCGGGGTCAAGGGGATGGCGAGGGATCTGTATAAGTCTGTGCAGGTGAGGACGATACTCGCGGTTCCCGGGCTCCCGCACATCGGGTGGGCCGACTTCACCGAGGCCTTACGCACTGTTGACGTACGTTTACCTGCGGTGGCGCGTCGTGGAAGGCGCGTAACCGGCCCGCCATGATGTGACGGACATCGCCCCGAGGACACCCCGGACGGGTCCCCCGCACCGCCGCACCCATTCCGACGGACCGTCACCTCATCGTTCCGGTACGACATTCAGCGTCACCCGCGAGTTCCGCCGCAGGTCTCCCATCCGTCACGCACGCGCACCTACGATCGGCGCGCACTGAATGAGCGGACGGCCAGGGAGGGCCCACATGGGAACCCAGGAGAACGAGCAGGCGGGCGTAACCGGACGGCGGATGCTTCTCGGGGCGGCCGTGCTCGGCGCGGGCGGAGCGGTCCTCGGGCTGTCCGGTACGGCGAGAGCGGCCGAGGCCCGGCGCGGCGGCGGTGGCGGCGGGCTGAAGAGCCTGCCCAAGCCGACGATCATCGGCCACCGCGGCGCCAGCGGCTACCGGCCCGAGCACACCCTCGGCTCCTACCAGCTGGCCCTGGACATGGGCGCCGACATCGTCGAGGCGGGCGACCTGGTGCCCACCAAGGACGGCCACCTCGTCTGCCGGCACGAGCCGGAGATCGGCGGTACGACCGATGTCGCGGACCATCCCGAGTTCGCCGACCGGAAGAAGACGAAGTCCCTCGACGGCGTCTCCACCACCGGCTGGTTCACGGAGGACTTCACGCTCGCCGAGCTGAAGACCCTGCGCGCGACCGAGCGCATCCCGGCCAACCGCCCGCACAACACCCTCTACAACGGCCGCTGGGAGATCCCCACCTTCGAAGAGGTCCTGAAGTGGCAGGACGAGCAGACCCGGGGGCGCGGCAAGCAGGTCTGGATCTACCCCGAGCTCAAGCACCCCACCTACTTCCGCAAGCAGGGCCTGGCCCTGGAGGAGCGGGTCGCCAAGGTGCTGCACAAGCACCGCAAGGACCGGCGGAACTCGCCGGTCATCCTCCAGTCCTTCGAGCCGACCAGCATCCAGCGCCTGAACAAGCTGGTCGACAACCCGCTGGTGGTCCTGCTCTCCGGCGCGACCAGCCGCCCCTGGGACTTCGTCGAGACGGGTGACCCGCGTACGGTCGCGGACCTGATCAAGCCGGCCGGCCTCAGGGAGATCGCCTCCTACGCCCAGGGCATCGGCCCCACCCTGGACCTCGTCATCCCGAAGGACGCGGGCGGCAACCTCACCACCCCCACGACGTTGGTGAGCGACGCGCACAAGGTCGGCCTGATCCTGCACCCCTACACGATGCGCAACGAGAACCCCTTCCTCCCCACGAACTTCCGCAAGGGCACCGACGCGGACGCCTACGGCGATGTCTTCGGCGCCTACCGGACGTACTTCGCCACCGGCATCGACGGTGTCTTCACCGACAACCCCGACACGGGGCTGCTGGCCCGCGAGGACTTCGTCAACAGCTGAGACCCGCGCCCCGGTTGGGGTGACTGTCGGCCGCCCGGGCAACCCCCTGCCCGGGCGGCCGCGTCGTGCCGCATATGACGCACGACCTGGTTGCCGCCCTGCGCCCCCTGCTCCTCGCGGAGGCCTCCGCCGAGGCACAGGCCTCCGGATCCGAGCCGGGCGACCTGGAACAGGCGGTCTGGCTCCGCCTCCTGGAACGCCTCGACTCGGACGGCCCGCCCCCGGACCCACCGGGCTGGCTGCGCCGGGCCGTGCGCTCCGAGGCCCGCCGAAGCCGCCGTACGACCCGCCGTGAGCAGCCGTACGAGCACGAACCCGCCGCCGACCGGGACGGCCACGACCCGGAACACCTCGCCCTCGCGGCCGCCCGCCGCCGCGCCCTGCGCGAAGCGGTCCGCCGCCTCCCCGGCCGCTGCCCCCGTCTCGTCGAGGCCCTGCTCTCCCCGCAGGGCCCGACATACCGGGAAATCGCGGGGGAGTTGGGTATCTCACAGGGGAGTCTCGGCCCGGAACGTTCCAGATGCCTGGGATGTCTGCGCCGATTGCTCACATCGGAGGTTGCGGTCCGCGAAGCGCGGGGATAGGAGTGGGGGACGACAGGTGATCAGGTGAGCGGGAGGCGTGCGCACATGGGCATGAGCGTGACCATCTCTGCGGCGACCGAGCAGGACGCGGAGCAGATCTTCAGGCTGCAGTACCTGTGCTTCCAGAGCGAAGCGGCGCTGTACGGCAACTACCGCATCGACCCGCTCGTCCAAACCCTGGACTCGGTCCGGGCCGAGGTCGCCGCGGACTGCGTCTTCGTGGCACGGCTCGGCGAGGAGGTCGTCGGCTCGGTCCGCGGCAGCGTCACCGCGGACGGCGCCGCCGCCATCGGCAAGCTCTGCGTCCACCCCCGCCTCCAGGGCCACGGCATCGGCGCGAGGCTGCTGCGCGCCGCCGAAACGGCCCTCACCGAGCAGCGCGGCGCCAAGCGGTTCCGCCTGGAAACGGGCCAACGCAGCGAGGGCAACCTCCGCCTGTACCGCAAGGTGGGTTACGAGGCGGTGGGCACGTCGAAGGGCGCCGACGGCGTCCCGATGATCGTCCTGGAGAAGCCGGCCGGGAATTACGCGACAACAGCCTGACGCGGGGAACCGCGCGATCGACCACGGACGAGCCGCAGCCGCCTGACACCCTCAGGCGGCATCCCCGTGAGGCGCACGCTTCCGCAGCCAATACAGCGCGGACAGCGGCAAAAGCACCGGAATGAAGACGTACCCCATGCCGAAGTCCGACCACACGGTCGCATCGGGGAACGCCGACGGCTCGACCATGGTCCACGTGCCCACGGTCAGCACGCCCGCCAACTCGGCCGCGCAGCAGACCCGCGCGGCCTTGCGGGCCGTCTCCCCGCCCCGCACCAGCGTGTACGTGATGAACCCGTACACGAGCCCCGCCACCGCCGACAGCGCATAGGCGAGCGGCGCCCGGTCGAACTCCGTCGCGATCTGGTACGCCGATCGAGACACGGCCCCGACCACCATCACGCCGTACAGCCACACCAGCAGAATCCCGGGACCGCTGATCAGCCGCTTCCTGGTGGGCCTGTCCTCCGTCACGGCCACCTCAGCCTCCCCAGATGTCATAGAGCCGCACCTCCAGCACGGCCAGCACCACACCGCCGGCGGCGACCGTCACCGAACCCCACTTGGACCGCTCGGCCAGCGACATGAAGCCCGCGGCCGGAATGCACGCGAACGAGCCCAGCAGATACGCCACGAAGATCGTCGTGCCCTGCTCCGGCTGCTCGCCCCGCGCCAGCAGCACGATGCCGACCACCAGCTGCACCAGGGCCAGCACCGTCACCACGGCCATCCCGATGAAGTGCCAGTCCTTGGTCGGCTGATCACGGTACGCCGCCCACCCGCACCACGCGGCGAGCAGCAGCGCGGCGACCCCGGTCACCAGCGTCAGGGCATCAAACATGCGGCGAGCCTATTACGGCCCAAAAGGCCTGATGCCGCCGACCCCGGAGGTCAGCGGGCCCCGTAGGGTCCAGACCATGAAGTTCCACGCACGCGCCCTCCTCTTCGACAACGACGGCACCCTCGTCTCCTCCCTCGACTCCGT
Source organism: Streptomyces sp. V4I8 (assembly GCF_041261225.1). Taxonomy (GTDB): domain Bacteria; phylum Actinomycetota; class Actinomycetes; order Streptomycetales; family Streptomycetaceae; genus Streptomyces. Next base: position 2,179,930 of record NZ_JBGCCN010000001.1, on the reverse strand, counting down.
GGACCGCTGCTGGGCCCGGTGGGCCGGCGAGTACGGGATCACGGCCGAGGAGTTCGGGCGGATCGAGCTGCACGGGCGGCCGGCCGTGGAGATAGCCGCCGACCTGCTGCCCGCCCACGTCGTGCCCGAGGCCCTCGCCCGGATCGAGACGCTGGAGGTGGAGGACGTGCCGAACGGCGGCGTCCATCTCCTCCCCGGCACCAAGGACTTCCTCGACTCGCTGCCCGCCGACCGCTGGGCCGTCGTCACCTCCGCCACCCGGCGGCTCGCCGAGGCCCGCCTCGACGCCGTCGGCATCCTGCCCAAGACGCTGATCGCCGCCGACGACATCACACGCGGCAAGCCCGACCCCGAGCCCTACCTCCTCGCCGCACGGCAGCTCGGCGTCGACCCGGCGCACTGCGTCGTCTTCGAGGACGCCCCCGCAGGTCTCCAGGCCGGTCGCGCCGCCGGGATGACCACCGTGGCGTTCACCACAACCCACCAGGCCCATGAGCTCGACGCCGACCTTGTGGCGCGGGACCTGTCGGCCCTGTCCGCCCTGGTCACGGACGCCGGGATCGAGATCTCCGTACGCGGCTGAGCGCTGTCCGCCGATGTCCGCCATGTGGACAGCGGCGGCCGGTAAGGACCGTAGGTCTGGTTTACTGATCGCATGACCACGACGAGCTGCCGCACCCTTGCGACCGAGGCGACCCTGACGCCCGGTGCTCGTTGTATGTGTCGAATGTGCGCCTTCTAGAGGGCCCCCGCACCACCGCTGAGCCTCGCGCCCCGAAGCGAGAGCCCGCTCATGTCCGCCCGTACGCCCCGCGTAGGTGACTGAGCCGCGCCCCGCGCACACGATTCTCCACTCCGGTTCCACCCGCGCTTGCGAGAACCGTGCTGCGTTCTGGCTGCCTTCGACCATGAACGCCACGTGCCCGGCGCCCACGAGGTGCCGCGCACTCGACAGTGACGGAAACCCCCAGTGATCACCACAACGGGCCTGACCAAGGTCTACCGCTCACGCGGCCGCGAGGTCACCGCCCTCGACGGCGTCGATCTGCATGTCCGCGAAGGAGAGGTCTACGGCGTCATCGGCCAGTCCGGCGCCGGCAAGTCCTCCCTCATCCGCTGCGTCAACCTGCTGGAGCGCCCCACCGCCGGCACCGCGACCGTCGCCGGCCAGGACCTCACGGCCCTGGCCGGCCGCGGACCGCGCGCGGGCAAGGAACTCCGCCAGGCGCGCAGCCGTATCGGCATGGTCTTCCAGCACTTCAACCTGCTGTCCTCCCGGACGGTCCAGGACAACGTCGAGCTGCCGCTCGAAATCCTCGGCAAGTCCGGCAAGGAGCGCTCCCGCAAGGCGCTCGAGCTGCTCGACCTCGTCGGCCTCGCCGACAAGGCCAAGGCCTACCCCGCCCAGCTCTCCGGCGGTCAGAAGCAGCGCGTCGGCATCGCCCGCGCCCTGGCCGGCGACCCCAAGGTGCTGCTGTCCGACGAGGCCACCAGCGCCCTCGACCCGGAGACCACCCGCTCCATCCTCCAGCTGCTGCGCGACCTGAACCGGCAGCTCGGTCTGACCGTCCTGCTCATCACCCACGAGATGGACGTCGTGAAGTCGATCTGCGACTCCGCCGCGCTCATGGAGAACGGCCGCGTCGTCGAGTCCGGCACGGTCAGCGAACTGCTCGCGACGCCCGGCTCCGAACTGGCCTCCGCGCTCTTCCCGGTCGGCGGCGAGGCCTCCGCCGACGACCGCACCGTCGTCGACGTGACCTTCCAGGGCGAGGCGGCCACCCAGCCGGTCATCTCCCAGCTCTCCCGCACCTACAACATCGACATCTCGATCCTCGGCGCCGCCATCGACACCGTCGGCGGCCTCCAGGTCGGCCGTATGCGCATCGAACTGCCCGGCCGCTACGAGGACAACGTCGTGCCGATCGGCTTCCTGCGTGAACAGGGCCTGCAGATCGACGTCGTCGGCCAAGAGGCCCGGGAGTCCGTCTCCGCGCTGGTGAAGGAAGGTGCCAAGTGACCTGGTCCGAGATGCAGCCCCTGCTGGAGCAGGCGTGTTGGGACACCCTCTACATGGTCGGCTGGTCCACCCTCATCGCGGTCGTCGGCGGCCTTCCGCTGGGCATCCTCCTCGTCCTCACCGACCGGGGCGGCCTGCTCCAGAACGTCCTCGCGAACAAGGTCATCGGGCAGATCGTGAACGTCGCCCGCTCGATGCCGTTCATCATCCTGATGGTCGCGCTGATGAGCTTCACACGCTGGGTCACCGGCACGACCATCGGCCGCGAGGCCGCCATCGTGCCGCTCGCGATCGGCGCGATCCCGTTCTTCGCCCGCCTTGTCGAGACGGCTGTCCGGGAAGTGGACGGCGGGCTCGTGGAGGCCGTGCAGTCGATGGGCGGCAACACCTGGACCGTCGTCCGCAAGGTCCTCGTACCCGAGTCCCTGCCGTCCGTCATCGCCAGCACCACGACCACGATCGTCGCCCTCATCGGCTACTCCGCCATGGCCGGCACGGTCGGCGCGGGCGGCCTCGGCGACATCGCCATCCGCTACGGCTACCAGCGCTTCGAGACCGAGCTGATGTGGCTCACCGTCGCGATCCTCGCCGTCGTCATCTCCCTCATCCAGTTCGCCGGCGACTACGCGGCCCGCTCCCTGCACCGGCGGGGCGGCACATCGGGCCCGGCGCCGAAGCTGCGGCTGCTGAAGGCGTCCACGGCGACGAGCAAGACCGTCTAGGTCCAGCTCCCCCCCCCAGAACTCCCCGCACACCCAAGTCGGGGTCGCACCACCCATAAGGAAAGGCACTTTTCGTGCGTAACACCGCCAAGTTCACCACTGCCGTCCTCGCCGCCGGAGCCCTCACCCTCGGGCTCACCGCGTGCGGCTCGGACAAGGACTCCGGTTCCGACGCGAACGCCCCGCTGAAGGTCGCCGCCACGCCGACCCCGCAGGGCGAGATCCTCACCTACGTCAAGGACAACCTCGCGAAGAAGGCCGGCCTCGACCTCGAGGTCAAGGAGTTCACCGACTACGTGACGCCGAACACGGCCGTCCAGCAGGGTGAGGTCGACGCCAACTACTTCCAGCACCAGCCGTACCTGGACGACTTCAACAAGAAGAACGGCACCGACATCGTGGCCGTCCCGAACGCCACGGTGCACCTGGAGCCGCTCGGCGTGTACTCCCAGGGCGTCAAGAAGCTCACGGACCTCAAGAAGGGCGCCACGGTCGCCCTGCCGAACGACACCACCAACGAGGCCCGCGCCCTGAAGCTCCTCGAAGCCAACGGCGTCATCAAGCTGAAGGCGGGCGTCGGCTACGACGCGACCCCCAAGGACGTCGCCTCCAACCCCAGGAACCTCCAGTTCAAGGAGCTCGAGGCGGCCCAGCTGCCGCGCTCCCTCGGGGACGTCGACGCCGCCGTCATCAACGGCAACTACGCGCTGGAGGCCGACCTCAGCCCGGCGAAGGACGCCATCGCCGCCGAGTCGCCCGAGGACAACCCGTACGGCAACTTCCTCGCGGTGAAGAAGGGCGACGAGGACGACCCGCGCGTGCGGAAGCTGGCGAAGCTGCTCACCTCGCCCGAGGTGAAGAAGTTCATCGAGGACAAGTACGACGGAGCGGTCGTCGCCGCCTTCTGACGGCGCGTATACGGCGTATCGCCACGCACGGGGTCCACTCCATCACTTGGTGTGGACCCCGTGGTGCATCCGAGTGCTTTCATGCTGCATGCTGGGCAGTTCAGCAGGCCCTGAAGGTTTTCCGAAGGTTACGGAGCGGCGCATGACTAGCACCTTCCCCAACATCTCCATCAGCACGGAGCGGTTGGTGCTGCGTCCCCTCGATGAGGACGACGTGCCCGCACTGGCCGAGATGATGAACGACGAGCAGGTCGGCGCCTGGACCGACGTCCCCCAGCCCTACACCGAGGACCGGGCCCGCACCTGGATCACCGGGTACGCGCCCACCGAGCGGGAGGCCGGCCGCGGGCTCGACCTCGCCGTCACCGAGTTCCTCACCCAGCGCCTGGTCGGCATCGTCCAGCTCGCCAAGACCAACTGGCATGTCCGGTCCACCGAGATGTCGTACATCATCGCCCCCTGGGCGCGCGGCGAGGGCTACGCCTCCGAGGCGGCGCTCGCCACCGCGCAGTGGCTCCTCGGCGACCAGAAGTTCGAGCGCATCGAGCTGCGCACGGCCGCCGACAACACCGCCTCCCAGCAGGTCGCCCAGAAGATCGGCTGTATCAGCGAGGGCGTCCTGCGCAACGCCTGCATAGCGCACGTGCGCACGGAGGACGGCACCTGGACCGACGTACGCACCGACTTCATCGTGTGGAGCCTCCTCCCGGAGGACCTCGACGGCGCCGGGGAGCAACTGGCCGACACCGGCGGCTTCACCTCGTTCGGCGACTGGAACTGACGGGAACCGAGAACCCCCGGGCACCGGCGGCGCCGACCCGCCGAACAGGTACGCTCACGGAGCCTGCCCCTCGGGCTGCCCGACGACGACCTGCGCGAACCCTGGAGACTGACGACGATGGCCGACCGCGTCACGGTGATCGGCTGGGACGGCTCGCCGCTGACCGCCGCGGCACGCTCCGCCCTCGGTGCCGCCACGCTCGTGGCCGGTGCCGCCCACCACTTGGCCCTCCCCGAGGTGCCGCCCGCCGCCGAGCGCATCCGCCTCGGCAGCGTCGCCCTCGCCGCCCGCCGGATCGCCGGCCACCGCGGCACCGCGGTGGTGCTCGCCGACGGCGACCCTGGGTTCTTCGGAGTCGTACGGACCCTGCGCGCACCCGAGTTCGGCCTGGAGGTCGAGGTCGTCCCCGCCGTGTCCTCGGTCGCCGCCGCCTTCGCCCGGGCCGGCATGCCCTGGGACGACGCCCAGGTGGTCGTCGCACACCGGCGCACCCTGCGACGCGCGGTGAATGTGTGCCGCGCCCACACCAAGGTCGCCGTCCTCACCTCACCGGGCGCCGGACCCGCCGAACTCGGCCTGCTCCTGGAGGGCGTGCACCGCACCTTCGTCATCTGCGAGGCGCTCGGCAGCGAACGCGAGGGTGTCACCGTCGTCACCTCCGACAAGGCCGCCGACTACACCTGGCGGGACCCGAACGTCGTCATCGTCATCGGCGGCAAGGTGGCCGCGGCGGAGGGCGGCGGATGGATCGCCGGCCGCGACCCGGGCGCCGGACCGCGCGGCTGGACCCTGCCCGCCGAGTCCTACGGCGGTCTCATGGGCGAAGGCGAACTCGAACCGCTCCGCGCCGCCCAACTCACCCGGCTGGGCCCGCGCGTCGGCGACCTCGTGTGGGACATCGGCTGCGGCAGCGGCGCCTTCTCCGTCGAGGCGGCCCGGGCCGGCGCCGCCGTCATCGCCGTCGACCGCGACCCGCAGGCCTGCGCCCGCACCGAGGCCAACGCACGCGGCTTCGGCGTCCAGCTGCAGACCGTCCACGGCACGGCCCCGCACGCGCTGGAGAACCTCCCCGAACCGGACGTCGTACGCATCGGCGGCGGGGGAGCGACGGTCGTCTCGGCCGTCGCCGACCGGCGTCCGCAGCGCATCGTCACGCATGCCGCGACCCGTGACGCCGCCGAAATCGTCGGACGCGACCTCAGCGCGCACGGCTACGACGTCGAGTGCGCCCTCCTGCAGTCCGTCGAACTCGACACGCGGGCCTGGACGGAGCGGGAGCGCAGTGTCGCGTTCCTGCTCAGCGGGGTATTGCCCGACCGCACCGCGTGACCGGGTAACCGTCCCCGTGATCCTGTTGTCGTACCGCGCGCGGTAGGCTGGCCGATCGTTGTACCGCACTCGGTCGCCCGGCACTTCGTCGGTCAATGTCCGGAAAAACACGCCCCGTTTGGGGTGGGTGTGGTACGGCGGAACCGGAGGACGCGCAACGTGGCGCAGTCCACAGCGGCCTGTCGCGGATCAGCCTGTCGCGACGGCCGAATGGCCACGACAATGCCACTCAATGGCTTTGTCGCCTTTTTTGGGCGGGTCGTTCGTGCCGCTGGGCAGGCACGCTCGTTCTTCACTGCGGGGGCGGTCGGTGCGCCGTTCCCGGTGAGCTGGTCGTAGAAGCACTAACCGATGGGCGAGGGGTACGCATGACCGACACCGGCCAGGTCCCGGGCGAGGGACTGCCGGAGAGCGCAGGCATGGTGGAGCAGCCGGGCGCCTCCGCGGCGCACGGTTCGTACACCTACCTCTCCGAGAGCACCGCCGAGGACGAAGACCTGCTGCTGCCCGGCTCGCACGGCGCCTGGGGCAACGAGGTCGCCCCGCCCGCGCCGGAACCGCTCGTCGAGGCCGTGCACCAGCCGGACGCGCACGAGATCTCCGGCCGCGACAGCGGTTCGGTCGACCTCAGCGCCGTCCGCCTGCCGGGTCCGTCGGCCCCCACCGCGCCGATTCCGCCGATCACTCCCCGGCGCCCCCTGCACCTCGGCCCGCCCATTCCCGACGCCTCCGCCAGTCCGGTCCGCTCCCTCGCCGACCGCGGCGCCGTCGGCGCACCGGTCCGTCAGCCCGGTCAGGTCCCCGCCGGCCCCGAGTACCTCGACGTCCCGCAGCCGGCGCCCTGGGGCGCCCCCGCACCGGCCCCGGCGCCGGTGACCGTCGAGGCGTCGGCTGCCGAAACGGTTGTCCCGGCCGGACAGCCGGTGGGCGTTGCACAGGCGGTGGTGGCCCCGGAGGCCGGCACCGCGCATGGTGCCGCACAGGGCGGCGAGGCCGGTGTGCCCGCCCCGCAGGAGGGTGTGTACGGCGGTCAGGAGCCGTCCGTCGTGTCCGCCGCGGTTCCTGCGCCCGAGGCCGACGAGGTCGCCGCGGCCGTGGCTGCCGCGGATGCCGGTGAGAGCGCGGTGGCTGACGTTGCGGGCGGTACGCCTGCCGAGGAAGCTCCGGTGAGCGAGACCGACCCGGGCGCCGCGCAGGTTGCCGGAGTTGTCGACGGACCGGAGGACGGTCAGGACGCTGAGCCCGGCCAGGCTTCGGGGGACTTGGCCGCCGGTGAGGCGGTCGAGGTCCCCGTGGGGGGAGCCGCGCAGGTCGCCGAGGCCCCGGCGGTCGAGGTGGTCGGCCAGGATCCCGAGGGGTCCGCATCTGAAGCCGCTCAGGTCCCCGAAGCCGCTCAGGCCCCTGAAGTCGCTCAGGCCGCTGAAGTCGCTCAGGTTCCCGACGCCGCTGCTGACGCCGGCCAGGTTTCCGAGGCACCCGAGGCCGAGGTCGGCCAGACCTTCGAAGGCACCGCTGCTGAGACTTCCGTTCCCGAGGCCGCGCAGCTTCCTGAGGCGTCCGTCCCCGAGGCCGCGCAGCTTCCTGAGGCGTCCGTCCCCGAGGCCGCGCAGCCTCCTGTGGCCCCTGCGCCTGAGGCCGCGCTGCTTCCCGATGCGCCCGCCGCTGAAGCCGAGGCGGACCTCGGTGCCCCGGCCCCTGAAGCCGAGGCGATCCCGGGTGCCCCCGCCCCCGAAGCCGCCCAGGTTCTGGACGCTGCCGTGCCGGAGGCTCCCACGCAGGTCGCCGAGCCCACCGAGCCGGAGGCTCCTCAGACTCCTGAGACCCCGCAGGCTCCTGAGGCCCCGCAGGCTCCCGAGGTGCCGCAGTCCCCGGAGGCCGCCCAGTTCCCGGAGGCCGCTCAGGCCCCCGAGACCCCCGCGCCGGCCCCGGCTGACCCCCAGCCGATGCCGGAGGCCACGCCCGTCCCGCCCGCACCGGAAGGGGCGCAGGTCGCCGATCCCGCCGCTTCCGCCGATGCCGAGCAGCTCGCGCCGGCCGTGCAGCCCACGGACGCCGTCGCCGAACCCACGGACGCCGTCTCCGCCGTCGTAACCCCCGAACCTGCCCCGCAGCCCTCGGACGCCGAGCCGCCCGCCCAGCAGGAGGGCGAGCCCGTCGTCCTGGTCGCGCAGCCCGCCGAGGACCCGCAGCAGGCGCAGGCCCTCCCCGAGGTCGTTCCGGATCCGCAGGCAGCGGACGCGAGCGCACCCGTGCCCGAGGCGGAAGCCCCGGTCGCGGCCCCGGCCGAGATCCCGGAAGCCGAGCAGGCCCCGGACGTCGCCGTCGAGTCGGCAGTGCCCGCCCAGCCACTCGCCGCGGCGGACGCCGACCCGCAACCGGCCCAGGCCGAGCCCGCCGGCGCCCCGGAGCCGTTCGTCGCCGAACCCGCCGGCCCGCAGCTCAGGTCCGTGGCCCAGCCCGTGCAGGTTCTCGTGGACGCGGTCCAACTGCCCGTCGAGCACGCGGAGTCCGGCCAGGGCGAGGCCGGCATCCCTCAGGAGCCCGCGGCCGACCAGCCCCTGGGTCAGTTCGTCCCGGTCGAGGGATCGGTGCCGACCACCCCGCACCTCGCCCCGACCCCGCCGCAGCCGATCGTCCTCCCGGCGGAGGAGCCGGCGGCTTCCGTCGCCGCGGTCCCCGCACCCCGCGACAGCGACCCAGAACTCGTACAGAACGCGGAGGACCTGGACACCCGGGCCGCCGATCAGGAAGACCCGCAAGGACCGGCAGCCCCGGAAGAAGAGAGCACGGCGGCAGTGGAAGAGGCACGACAGCCCACCGGCCCGGCCGCGCCCGCCTACGACGACGCCGAACGCGAGGCCGTCCTCAAGGTCATGCGTGAGCGTCGCGACATCCGCAACGGCTTCCGCAGCGACCCCATCCCGCACGAGGTCCTGCTCCGGGTCCTGGAGGCCGCCCACACGGCGCCCTCCGTCGGGCACTCGCAGCCCTGGGACTTCGTCGTCATCCGCTCCGCGGACACCCGGCGCACCATGCACGAGCTGGCCATGCGCCAGCGCGAGGCGTACGCCAAGTCGCTTCCCAAGGGCCGGGCGAAGCAGTTCAAGGAACTGAAGATCGAGGCCATCCTCGACACCCCGGTGAACATCGTCGTCACCGCCGACCCCACCCGCGGCGGCCGCCACACCCTCGGCCGGCACACCCAGCCGCAGATGGCCCCGTACTCCGCGGCCCTCGCGGTGGAGAACCTCTGGCTCGCCGCCCGCGCGGAGGGCCTCGGCGTCGGCTGGGTCAGCTTCTTCGACGAGCGCGAGATGGTCCGCGCCCTCGGCCTGCCCGAGCACCTGGAGGTCATCGCCTACCTGTGCGTCGGGTACGTCGACGAGTTCCCGGACGAGCCCGAGCTGATGCAGGCCGGCTGGTCCAAGCGGCGCCCGCTGTCGTGGGTCGTGCACGAGGAGACGTACGGCCGCCGTGCCCTGCCCGGTGAGGAGCCGCACGACCTGCTCGCCGAGACCGTCGCCCAGATCCGCCCGCTGGACGCCAAGGCGCTCGGCGAGGCCTGGGAGCGGCAGAAGCGGATGACCAAGCCACCCGGCTCGCTCGGCATGCTGGAGATCATCTCCGCACAGCTGTCCGGGCTGTCCCGGCAGTGCCCGCCGCCGATCCCCGAGCCCGCGGCCGTCGCGATCTTCGCAGGCGACCACGGCGTGCACGCCCAGGGCGTCACCCCCTGGCCGCAGGAGGTGACGGCCCAGATGGTCGCCAACTTCCTCGGCGGCGGCGCGGTCTGCAACGCGTTCGCCGGCCAGGTGGGCGCCGAGGTCTGTGTCGTGGACGTCGGTGTGGCCGCGGACCTCCCGGCGACGCCGGGCCTGCTGCCGCGCAAGGTCCGCGCGGGCACGTCCGACATGACGACCGGCCCCGCGATGACCCGCGAGGAGGCCAAGCAGGCCATCGAGGTGGGCATCGAGACGGCCCGCGACCTGGTGGCGGCCGGCAACAAGGCCCTGCTGACGGGCGAGATGGGCATCGCCAACACGACCGCGTCGGCGGCCCTGATCTCGGTCTACACGGACACCGACCCCGCCGAGGTGACGGGCCGGGGCACCGGCATCAACGACGAGACCCTCGCCCGCAAGACCGAGGTCGTCCGCCGCGCCATCGAGGTCCACCAGCCCGACCCGGCCGACCCCATCGGCGTCCTGGCGGCGATCGGCGGCTTCGAACACGCCGCGATCGTCGGCCTGCTGCTGGGCGGCGCGTCGCTGCGTACGCCGGTGATCCTGGACGGCGTCAGCGCCGGCGCCGCCGCCCTGGTGGCCCGGGCTATCGCCCCCGAGGTCCTGGCCGCCTGCATCGCGGGGCACCGGAGCGCGGAGCCCGGCCATGTGGCCGCCCTGAACAAGCTGGGCCTGCGTCCCCTGGTCGACCTCGACCTCCGCCTCGGCGAGGGCACGGGCGCGCTGCTCGCGCTGCCGCTGGTGCAGAGCACGGCCAGAGCGATGCACGAAGTGGCGACGTTCGACTCCGCGGGCGTCACCGAGAAGTGAGTTCGGGCCGGGCCGGGGGTATGCGTTCCTGCGCGTCCCCCGGCCCCGCCGTACGCTGAGCCCACGTTTAAAATCCGCACGTCAGGGCTGCTCCAGCGCCGTAGCACCCATCGCACCGCCAGCACGAGGAGCCGCACCCTCATGGCCGAACACCCCGCCTACCCCGTGGGCCTCCGCCTCACCGGCCGCCGAGTCGTCGTCCTCGGTGGCGGCGAGGTCGCCCAGCGCCGTCTTCCGGCACTCATCGCAGCGGGCGCCGACATCACGCTCGTCTCGCCCGAGGTGACCCCGTCGGTCGAAGCCATGGCGGACGCCGGAGAGCTCACCTGGGAGCGGCGCCCCTACGCGGACGGCGACCTCACCGACATCTGGTACGCCCTCATCGCCACCAGCGACCACGACGCGAACACCCGCGCCTCGGCAGAGGCCGAGCGCAACCGCGTGTGGTGCGTGCGCTCCGACGACGCCGACGAGGCCACCGCCTGGACCCCGGCGACGGGCCACAGCGAGGGGGTCACGGTCGCCGTCCTCACCACCGACGCCAAGGGCCGCGACCCCCGCCACACCGCCGCGATCCGCGACGCCGTCGTCGAGGGCCTGCGCGACGGCACCCTCGTCGCCCCGCACCACCGCACCCGTACGCCGGGAGTCGCGCTGGTCGGCGGCGGTCCCGGCGACCCGGACCTGATCACCGTGCGCGGCCGCCGCCTGCTCGCCGCGGCCGACGTGGTCATCACCGACCACCTGGGCCCGCGCGACCTGCTCACGGAGCTGCCCCCGAACGTCGAGGTCATCGACGCCGCGAAGCTGCCCTACGGCCGGTTCATGGCCCAGGAGGCCATCAACAACGCGCTGATCGAGCACGCCAAGCAGGGCAAGTCCGTCGTACGCCTCAAGGGCGGCGACCCCTTCGTCTACGGGCGCGGCATGGAGGAGGTCCAGGCGCTGGCCGAGGCCGGCATCGCGTGCACGGTCGTGCCCGGCATCTCCAGCTCCATCTCGGTCCCGGGCGCCGCCGGGATTCCGGTCACCCACCGGGGTGTCGCCCATGAGTTCACCGTGGTCAGCGGCCATATCGCCCCGGACGACGAGCGTTCCCTGGTCGACTGGCCGTCCCTCGCCAAGCTGACCGGCACCCTGGTCATCCTCATGGGCGTCGCCACGATCGGGAAGGTCGCCGAGACCCTCATCGCCCACGGCAAGTCCCCGGACACGCCCCTCGCCCTGATCCAGGAGGGCACGACGGCCGCCCAGCGCCGGGTGGATGCGACGCTCGCCACGGCCGGCGAGGCGGTGCTCGCCCACGAGGTGAAGCCGCCGGCGGTCATCGTCATCGGCGAGGTCGTGACCGTAGGCCCCGGCCCCTCCGCGTAACCGCGGGTAACACAACCCGTACCGAACCGTTGGCACCGCACCCAGGACAAGGCAGTATCACCCTGTGGCCGATCTCATCACCGTCGATGACCCGAACGACCCGCGTCTGCACGACTACACGGGCCTGACCGACGTCGACCTGCGCCGCAAGCGCGAACCGGCCGAGGGCCTGTTCATCGCCGAGGGCGAGAAGGTCATCAGACGGGCGAAGGAAGCCGGCTACGAGATGCGGTCGATGCTGCTCTCCGCCAAGTGGGTCGACGTCATGCGCGACGTCATCGACGAGCTCCCCGCCCCGGTGTACGCGGTCAGCCCGGACCTCGCCGAGCAGGTCACCGGCTACCACGTGCACCGCGGCGCGCTCGCCTCGATGCAGCGCAAGCCGCTCCCGACGGCGACTGAGCTGCTGCGGGCCGCCCGCCGGGTGGTGGTCATGGAGTCGGTCAACGACCACACCAACATCGGTGCCATCTTCCGCTCGGCCGCCGCCCTCGGCATGGACGCGGTCCTGCTCTCCCCGGACTGCGCGGACCCCCTGTACCGCCGCAGCGTCAAGGTCTCCATGGGCGCGGTCTTCTCCGTGCCGTACGCCCGCCTGGACACCTGGCCCAAGGGCCTGGAGTCGGTGCGCGAGGCGGGCTTCACGCTCCTCGCGCTCACCCCCGACGAGAAGGCCAAGACCCTCGACGAGACCGCCCCGCACCGGATGGACCGGGTCGCCCTGATGCTCGGCGCCGAGGGCGACGGCCTGTCCACCCAGGCCCTGGTGGCCGCCGACGAATGGGTCCGCATCCCGATGGCCCACGGCGTCGACTCCCTCAACGTCGGCGCGGCGGCCGCGGTCGCCTTCTACGCGGTGGCCACCGGCCGTCCCCGGATCTAGGTGTGCTGTCCGGAGAGGTTGGTGACGCGGCTGGCTGGTGTTTGGCCGCTGATGCCGGTGTGGGGTCGGTGGTAGTTGTACCAGTCCAGCCAGTCGGGAAACGCTGCCTGGCGTTCGGCGTCTGAGGTGTAGGGCCGGTGGTAGGTCCATTCGTCGAGCAGGGTGCGGTGGAAGCGTTCGACCTTGCCGTTGGTCTGTGGCCGCCAGGGACGCGTCCAGCGGGGGCTGATGCCCAGGTCGTGGCAGGTCTGGCGCCAGGTGTTCTTGGTGTAGGCCCAGGCATTGTCGGTCAGGACCCGCTCGACGGTGACGCCGCGTGCCGCGAACCAGGCGACCGCTCGCTGGAGGAAACCGGCGCAGGTGGCGGCCTTCTCGTCGGGCAGGTCTTCGGTGTAGGCCAGGCGGGAGTGGTGGTCCAGGGCGGTGTGGAGGTAGGCGTATCCGGTGCCGGTCTTGTTGCGGCGGCCGTCGGCGCGGCCGAGGACCTTGTGGCCGCCGCCGTCGGGGATGCGGCCGAGCTTCTTGACGTCGATGTGGACCAGTTCGCCGAGCCGGCTGCGTTCGTAGCGGCGGACGGGTTCGCCGGTGGCCCGGTCGGTGGCGGCCAGGACGGGCAGGCCGTGCCGGACGAGGATGCGGTGGGCGGTGGAGGCGGCGATGCCGCATCGGGCGGCCAGCCGGACGGGGCCGATGTGGTGCTCGCGCCTGAGCCGGACGACCTGTCGTTCCACCGCGGCCGGCGCCTTGCGTGGGCTGTGATGAGGGCGGCTGGAGCGGTCGTGCAGGCCCGCTGCTCCGTGCCGGCGGTAGCGGCCTGCCCAGCGGGCGGCGGTGGTGTGGCTGACCTGGAAGCGTTCCGCGGCCCGTCGCAGCGGCCAGCCGTCCTCGACGACACACCGGGCCAGACGCAGCCTGCCGGTCGGCGTCAGCGGGGCGTTACGGTGGGACAACGAGGGCCTCCTGGCAGTCGGTTGTAGATCTCGCAATCCACACCGAACCCAGAGGCCCTCGCCCCGTTCAAGGACCAGCCAAGGCGTGTCGCCTGTCACCAACGTCCCCGGACAGCACACCTAGGCCGTACGGCGACGGCGCGGCGCGAGGCGATCGTCGCGGTCCGGCTCCGCGCCGACCGCCTGCTCGCCATCCGACGCGGCCCCGCCGTCGCGCGCCCCGGCTGCTGGCAGCCGATCAGCGGCGGGATCGAGCCAGGGGAGTTCCTGTCCCTGGCCCCGGTCTTCGAGGGCGACCGGGAGTTCTTCGAACGGATCCTGCCCGGCCTCTGACGTCCGTCCGAGCGGAGACGCCGCCGACCTCGGGGCTGCCGCTCAGCCCGCCCCTTCGGAGAGCTCGAACGTCGACTCGTACCGCTCGGACATGAGGTCCCTGTCGTCCAGCGGCTTGTAGTCCGGCTCCACCTGCTCGTCATGCCGCGGCCGTACGACGTCCCCGTCGCCACCGAGACCGCGCTGCGGCCCCTGACAGCCCTGCGCCGCCGCGATGCCGAGCGCCACGAGCAGCGTCACCACGACGAAGACGAACAGCCGCTGCCGCAGCAGCTGCGGGTTGGCGGGCCGCCGACCCGTTCCCGTGTTCCGCGGCGCCGGCCGACCGGCACCGTTGCGCGGAGCCGGTCGGCCGCCGTTGCCCGACCGTGGGGTGTTGCGCGAGGCGGGCGTCGACCGGGTCCCGGACCGGGATGTCGCCGTACCGCCGTTCGCGGCGCTGCCGTTCCTCGACGGAGGAATCCCGTCGCGCGCGGGACCGGGCCCCCGGGACGGACCGTTGCCGCGCGGGGCCGCGCCACGCGGCGGGGGAGTGCCCTGTTGGCGGCGCTGGGCACGCTGCTGCTCCGGGTAGGTGTCGGCGAGCCGTCCGGTCAGGCGGTCCGCCTCCGCGGAACGCGGCGCGGGCGGGCGTACGTCCCCGAGTCCCTGAGCCTCCCGGGCCGCGATCTCCTTGAGACGCAGCGACAGCTGAAGCGTGCTGGGCCGTTCCTCCGGGTCCTTCGCCAGACAGGCCCGGACCAGCGGAGCCAGGGCGTCCGGCACGCCGTGCAGCTGCGCCTCCTCGTGCACGACGCGGTACAGCATCACCTCTGAACTGCCGTGCCCGAAGGGTGAGTCGCCCATCGACGCGTAGGCGAGCGTGGCGCCGAGCGAGAAGACGTCCGTGGCCGGGGTGACGGCGGCGCCGCGCACCTGCTCCGGGGCGAGGAAGCCGGGGGAGCCGACGGCCGTACCGACATGCGTGAGGGTCGAGGCCCCCGTCGCCCAGGCGATGCCGAAGTCGATGATCCGCGGGCCCTTGGGGGAGAGGAGGATGTTGGACGGCTTGAGATCCCGGTGTACGACACCTGCCTCGTGGACGGCGACCAGCCCCTCGGACAGGGCGGCCCCGACGGCGGCGACCTCCGCCGCGCCGAGCGGGCCCTCGTCGGCGACCTTGTCGTGCAGGGACGGGCCGGGCACGTACTGCGTGGCGAACCAGGGGCGCTCCGCCTCCAGATCCGCGGCCACGAGCCGTGCCGTACAGCCCCCGCGAATCCGCCGGGCCGCCGAGACCTCACGCGCGAACCGTGAGCGGAACTCCTGATCCTCCGCCAGGTCGGGCCGGATCACCTTGAGCGCGACCCGCTGCCCCTTCTTGTCGGAGCCCAGGTAGACGACGCCCATGCCGCCCGCGCCGAGTCGTCTGTGAAGCCTGAACGAGCCGACGACGCGCGGGTCCTCGCGCCTCAGGCGCATCATCGCCATGTTCATCCCCGCTGCCCGGTCCGTGTGACGAGCCACAGCTTACGTTTCCAGGGGCCGCCGTGCGCAGAGGCCGCGCCCTCTCGGAGCGATGGATTGTCAGTGGTGGGTGGGAGACTTGAAAGGTGGTCAGGGGGCGGGCGAGCAGGGCGACTTAGCGGTGCTTCGTCCCCCAACCATCCATCGCAGAAGGGGGATTGAGCCCGTGAAGGGTGATCGCGTGGAGATAGTCGTGGACGCAGGGGACACGACGCGCACGTACGAGGTGGTGGCGAGCAGGGCGGGCCGCCGGGTGGAGACGGCGGTGCGCCGAGGTGTCGTGGAAGTGAGCGAAGTCACCAGAAGCGGTTCGGTCGTGCGTACGGCCCGTTTCATGGCGACCCGGGTCCTGGCGCTGGTCGAGCAGCCGGTGCCGCGTGAGGACAGCTCGGAGAAAGCGGAGAAAGCGGGGCAGAGTGGGCGTCCCCTCCGGGAAGACCCCGAGACCTAGGTCCTCGTCTCCACCCAGGGGAGTACTCCGCAGGTCATGGCTCATCCTCCGGGAGGCCCGGCAATCGGTACGAGGGCATGACGTGCGGGGAGCGCCGGACGCCTAGATTTGAGGTCAAGCGGCGGGTGCAGCACTCGTCCCCCGAGGTCAGACACCCGCCGCTGCCAACGACAACTGACACAGGTCAGGAGAGGGACCATGGCCCAGACGGCACCGCGGACACTGATCCGCACACAGCAGCGCACGATGCTGCGCCCCCGCCGTCAGGGTCGCCGCCACCCCCTGGTGGCGACGCTCATGGCCCTTCCCCTGGCGGCCCTTCTCCTTCTCGTCTTCGACGGCTGGGAGACAGTGGCCACACAGGCGTCGTCCGTGGGCGTGATGCTGGGGCGCTGAGCGGCGACCCCAGGCCCGGAAGAGCGGTCCGGGCGGGGACATCCACCCATGAAACCCCGTGGGGACGGGGGGTGCGGCGGACGGCACAAATGCCGGCGCAGCTGGGGAGCTGCGCCGGCATTGCTTTTTGGGTCGGGGGGAGGGGGCTGTGGGTTGCCTGCTTGCCTCCGGCGGTTGGGCCGGGCGCCTACGTGTCTGCCGAGTTCTCACGGAGGGCGGGTGCGGGTCTGTTGGGGCTGGTCGCGCCCACGCGGCGGAGCCTCATAGTGATATAGCCCCGTGCCCCTGAGATGCCTGCGGCGGCCTGCGCGGCCTTTGGGGGGTGCGCGTTGCGCCTGAGGGTTCGTCGTGGGTCGGGGCCGCGGGTACGTAGACGTCGAGTCCGGTTCGCTTTGCGGTGGGGAGCGACTGCTGAGCGGAACGCCCAGCCCCGAGCCTCGCTCAGGCCCCGTCCTCACGGGCCGTTTATGCCAGCAGCCGCGGGCAGTCGTGCCGCTGGGGCGGCACGGGTGGGCGTGGGTGGTGCGTCGGTGGTGCCGGGCGGTGCGACGCGCCTCTGGGCCACGTCGGCGCCGGGCGCTCAGGGATCCGGCTGTTTCACCGTACGACCGGGCCCAGCTGAAACGCCGCGTACCCTCGCCCCAGATCCTCCGCACCCAAGGACCCCCGTGACCTCGAACCCGCTCCTGCCCGCCCTCACCGCACGAGCCAAGGCCGCGGCACACTCACGTACGTCCGCCTGTCCCTGCGGAGCGACCGTCACGCTCGCCGACCGGCCCGACGCCACCGTCGTCCGTCACGCCGGCACCGTCGCCAAGGCGCACGCCCCGGGCAGCACCCCCGCCGAGCTGACCCTGCGCCTCATCACCGCCGCGCACCTGTCCGGCCTGCTTCTCGCCCCGCTCAGCCCCGAACCCGTCGACCTGCATGGCCGGCTGGTGACGTTCTGGCCGTACGGCACCCCCGTGGACCCCGGCGATCCCGACGCGGCCCCCTGGGAGGAGGCGGCGACGCTGCTCGCCCGCCTCCATCGAACCCCGGCATCCGTCGCGCTGCCCCCTATGCGCGGCCCTGTCAAAGCCGCCCTCGCCGTGTCCCGTCTCCGCGCAGTGGCGGCCATAAACAGAGACATGGCCAACGCCGCCGCTGCCGTTCTCCGTGCCTGGGGGACCCTTCCCGCCTGGGCCCGCGCCGAGGTCCCGCAGCCCGACACCGGCACGCTCTGCCACGGCGACCTCCACCTCGGGCAACTCGTCCGGCACCCGGCCCCGGACGGTCCCTGGCTGCTCATCGACGTCGACGACCTCGGTGTCGGCGTGCCGGCCTGGGATCTCGGGCGGCCGGCCGCGTGGTTCGCCTGTGGGCTGCTGTCGCCGGAGGAATGGCATCGCTTCCTCGCTGCGTACCGCGCCGCCGGCGGGCCGGCCGTTCCCGCGGAGGGCGACCCCTGGCCCGCGTTGGACATCCCGGCCCGTGCCCTCACCGTGCAGACGGCCGCCCGGGCGATCACCAAGGGCCTGGCCGAGGGCCGTCCCCTGGACGAGGTCGAGCAGTCCCTCGTGGACGCTTGTGACCGAATGGCTACTGTCCCCCCTGAGTTGGCCCAGGGATACGCAAAGTAGTGTGCAACCGACCGCAGCCGGACAGAGTCTGTCCTGGCGATACGCGAAGCAGGACCGACCGGCGAGGAGTTGAGCCGACCATGCAGTGTCCGAAGTGCCGAGCCCCGATGCACACGTACAACCGCAACGGTGTCCAGATAGAGCAGTGCAGCGGCTGCCGCGGGATCTTTCTCGACTACGGCGAGCTGGAGTCGCTGACCCGCCTGGAGTCCCAGTGGTCCCAGCCGGCCCCACCGCCACCGGCAGCCCCGCAGGCGTACCCGGCCGCACCGCAGGCCCCCGCCTGGGGCGCCCCGCACGGCGGCCACCACGGTGGGCACTACGGCCACAAGCGTCACAAGAGCTTCGGCCACATGCTGTTCTCCAGCTGATCCGGCCACGAAGAAGCCCCCGGTCACAGGACCGGGGGCTTCGGTGTGTGGACGATACTGGGATTGAACCAGTGACCTCTTCCGTGTCAGGGAAGCGCTCTCCCGCTGAGCTAATCGTCCTCGGGACCGTGACCGACCATCGATCCGAGGAGGATCACGGGTCGAAGATCACGGGGTGCTGCGTGCGCGATACTGGGATTGAACCAGTGACCTCTTCCGTGTCAGGGAAGCGCTCTCCCGCTGAGCTAATCGCGCGGGGATCCGAAGATCCAGTGGACGATACTGGGATTGAACCAGTGACCTCTTCCGTGTCAGGGAAGCGCTCTCCCGCTGAGCTAATCGTCCTTGGAGGTGGAGACGGGATTTGAACCCGTGTAGACGGCTTTGCAGGCCGTTGCCTCGCCTCTCGGCCACTCCACCAGGAGTGTAGGGGTTCGGGAAGATCCCCTGATTCCTTCGAGCGGACGACGAGGTTCGAACTCGCGACCTCAACCTTGGCAAGGTTGCGCTCTACCAACTGAGCTACGTCCGCCTGTCGTTTCGTTCCGCTCCCGCGGCCCGGCGACGTGTTGAACTCTAGCGGATTCCGGGGCCAGTACAAAAACGCGTTTGTGCAGCGTGCTGCGCTTCACCTGCTCAGCGACCTGCCGGAGCCCCCCAAGGGACATGGCCAGGTCACCCGCAGGTCACCCGCCATAGACTCGACTGCGTGCTCGACCTCCCTCCCCTCGCCCGCTTCGGCGACCGCGTCGCCACCGGCCTCCTCGATGTCACCAGCGACCCCGCGGCCCTGGACTCCAGCGGATTCTGGGCCGTCTGCGCCGACTTCGAGGGCGGTCTGACCTGCGCCCGCTTCCGGGACGTACGGGAGGAGCCCGTGCCCGCGCCGGTGCCGGGCCGCTGGCCCGGGCCGACCGCCGATGACTGGGTGTCATCTCTCGACCGCGCCGCGTACACGGCGGGTGTACGGCGCATCCGCGAGCACATCGCGGCCGGCGAGGTCTATCAGGCCAACCTGTGCCGGGTCCTGAGCGCGCCGGTCGCGCCGGACGCCGACGTGGACGCCCTGACCGCCCTGTTGGCGCGCGGCAACCCGGCGCCCTATGCAGGAACGATCCGCCTGCCGGAGTACGGCGTGGAGATCGCGACCGCGTCCCCCGAACTCTTCCTGCGGCGTGACGGGCGGATCGTCGAGTCCGGGCCCATCAAGGGCACCGGGCGCACCGAGGCGGACCTGCTGGAGAAGGACTACGCCGAGAACGTGATGATCGTCGACCTGGTGCGCAACGACATCGGCCGCGTGTGTGCCACCGGGACCGTGACCGTCCCCGACCTGTGTGCCGTGGAGAAGCATCCGGGGCTCGTCCATCTGGTGTCGACCGTGCGAGGTGAGCTGCGCCCCGGCGCCGGCTGGACCGAGCTGCTCGGCGCCGCCTTCCCGCCCGGCTCGGTCACCGGCGCGCCCAAGTCGAGCGCCCTGCGGATCCTCGACGCGCTGGAGACGGTGCCGCGCGGGCCGTACTGCGGTGGCATCGGGTGGGTCGACGCCGACCGGGGCACGGGGGAGCTGGCCGTGGGGATACGTACGTTCTGGATCGACCGGGGCGAGGGGGTGCTGCGGTTCGGCACCGGTGCGGGGATCACCTGGGGGTCGGACCCCGAGGGGGAGTGGCGGGAGACCGAGCTGAAGGCGTCCCGGCTGCTCGCGGTAGCGTCGGGCGTGTACGAGGTGAGTGGAGAGGGACCGCAATCGTGCTGTGCCGGCCCGGGGGGCGACCCCCGGACCCCCGGTCGCAGCCAGGTCCCCGGCATGGATGTGCGAGGTGGGGACCAGTGAAGATCTGGCTCGACGGCGGACTGCAGGACATCGAGTCCGCCCGTGTCTCCGTCTTCGACCACGGGCTGACCGTGGGCGACGGCATCTTCGAGACGGTGAAGGCGGTGGACGGCCGTCCGTTCGCGCTGACCCGGCACCTCGACCGGCTCACGCGCTCGGCGCGCGGTCTCGGTCTGCCCGAGCCCGACCACGACGAGGTCCGCCGCGCCTGCGCCGCCGTCCTGGAGGCCAACCCGATGCCGCTCGGCCGGCTGCGGATCACCTACACCGGCGGCCACGGGCCCCTCGGCTCCGACCGCGGCGAGCACGGCCCGACCCTCGTCGTCGCCCTCGGCGAGACCACCCGGCGTCCCGACTCCACGGCCGTGATCACCGTGCCCTGGACCCGCAACGAGCGCGGCGCGCTGACCGGTCTGAAGACGACCTCGTACGCCGAGAACGTCGTCGCCCTCGCTCGCGCCCACCAACACGGCGCCTCCGAGGCCCTGTTCGGCAACACGGTCGGGCAGCTCTGCGAGGGCACGGGGTCGAACGTCTTCGTCGTCCTGGACGGCGAGATCCACACCCCGCCGGTCGCCTCGGGCTGCCTCGCGGGCATCACACGCGCGTTGGCGGTCGAATGGACCGGCGCCAAGGAGACCGACCTGCCGCTGGACGTCGTCCAGCGGGCCCAGGAGGTCTTCCTCACCTCCACCCTGAGGGACGTGCAGGCCGTGCACCGGGTCGACGACCGCGAACTGCCGGGCGCGCCCGGCCCGGTGACCGCCAAGGCCATGCGGATCTTCGAGGAGCGGTCCGGAAACGACCTGGATCCGTAACGGGCACGGGTGGAACGGAACGGGCGCGGATATTCGACTGCTCCCGGGCGTCGAGGCGGGTAGAACCTCCCTGATGACCACGACCCTGCGGCCGACCGAGCCGCTTCAGCACAACGAGGACGGGACCCGTTCGCGCCGCTACCAGGTGTGTGTGAACGGTCGTCCCGTGGGCGCCCTTCACCTCGGCACGCATCCCCTCTTCGGTGACGCGGTGGCCCGGATATCGAAGCTGCGGATAGAGGAACCGGACCGGCGTCGCGGCCGCGGCACGGTGGCCGCCCTCGCCGCGGAGGAGGTGGCGCGCGGCTGGGGCTGCCGGCGTATCGAAGCGACGATCCCCGGTGACGCCGCCCCGGCGCTGCGTCTCGCCACGGCGCTCGGCTATGTCGTACGCAATCGCGGCATGCGGAAGGAGCTCGGCGACACGCCGCCCGAACTGCCCCCGGGCAGCCGGGCGCGTCCCATGACGGAGGCCGAGTACGGGCTCTGGCTGGACGAGAGCCAGGAGGGCTACATCCGTAGCTGGGCCGAGCGCGGGGTGCCCGAGGCCGAGGCCCGGGCCAGGTCCGAGCGGGACCACGCCGCGCTGCTGCCGGACGGGCCGCGCACTCCGGACACGTTCCTGAGTGTCCTGGAGCACGAGGGCATTCCTGTGGGCACTCTGTGGGTGGCGGCGCGCGACGGCGGCGCCTACGTCTTCGACGTCGAGACCGACGCGGCCCACCGCGGCAAGGGACACGGCCGCTCGCTGATGCTGCTGGCCGAGGCCCAGGCGATCGCCGCGGGGCACCGGAGCATCGGCCTCAACGTCTTCGCGGACAACGCCCCCGCCGAGCGGCTCTACGAGTCACTGGGCTACGAGACGAGAACGTACGCCCTCTACAAGACGCTGCTGTAGCGGTCCGGCGGCCGAGGGTCGCGGGCGGGGGCCGCGGGCGAGGCCCGGCCACGGTCCCGGTCGAAGGTCAGGCGCTCCGCTCGGCCAGCAGCCGGTCGGCGATCTCCTCGATACGCTCGCGCAGCCCCTCCTGGCTCTTGCCGCCGTCGAGGCGCTCGCCGTCGATCACATACGTCGGGGTGCCGGTCACGCCGATGGCCTTGCCCTCGGCCTGGTCGGCGTCGACGATCAGGATGTGCCGGCCGTCGATCAGCGCGGTGTCGAACTCCTCGGCGTCCAGGCCGAGTTCCCGGGCCACCTCGACCAGGACGGGTTCTCCCTTGCGGTCCAGCTCCTCTACCCGGCCCAGCACGGCCTCGACGTACGGCCAGCCCTGCCCCTGCTCCGCGGCCTCCTCGGCGGCCTGCGCGGCGGCGAAGGCGTGCTTGTGCTTCTCCAGCGGGAAGTGCCGCAGCCGCAACTCCAGCCGGTCGCCGTAACGGGCACGCAGGGCACGGACGTCGTCCAGGGCACTACGGCAATCGGGGCACTGCAGCTCGCACCAGATGTCGAGGACGGGGGCGGCGGGACGGTCGGGGGAGGAGTCGCTCATGGCCCCAGTCTCCCAGCACCGGCCCGGGCGACCCAATCCGACCTGGTGTTTCGGCGGGCGAGCGGTCGGCGTCGGTCCGGCCTCCGTGCCGTCCGGCCCCGGCCGTACGCCGGCGACCGGCACCTGCGGAGGAGACGACCCGGAGATGTCCCTGATGTCGCACCGATGCATGGCCGGGCGGGGTCGGCACGGTGCAGGATGGAAGGGACGAAAGTGCCCCGCCCGACCCAGCCTGCCCTGGAGGACCGGATGATTGCCGAGACCGTCTGTTCCGCCGTCGCCGCGGCCGGCCTGGGCATCGCGGCGGTCACGGCGTACCGCAAGCGCTTCCTCGCGGCCACACGTATGGTCGCGTACTCGCTGGTGCCCCTCGGGCTGGTGATGACCGGTGTCGTCGAGTGGCTGGCGGACACCGCGTTCAGTCCGACGGCCTGGGCCGGCTTCGGCGTCCTCGGCGTGTCCTGGTTGCTGTTCGCGAGTACCCGCGCGGTGGAGCGCCGCCGCGGTGGCAGCCGCAAGGAGCGCAACGAGGCCCGCGCCGCCGCGCAGCGCGACGCGGTCGCCCCGGCGGCCTCGGCGCCCTCGCTGGGGGCGGGCTCCCGGCAGACCGCCCGGCCCGCGACCGCACCCCGGGCCGAGGCCTCGGACGACTTCAGCGACATCGAGGCGATCCTCAAGAAGCACGGCATATGACGGCCGCGCGCAGGACTGAAACGACACAGTGGGTCGCCGCCCGGCCGTAAGCGATCACGACTCGAACCGGACATCACGGAATCCAGCGAACTCCCGCTCATTCCGGGCGTGTTGATCGCGCCGGGAGGGGCAACTGCGCCATCATCGGCGCGAGATGCTGGACACGACACAGAGCGATGCCGCGCCGGCTCAGGACGAGCCTCGCGGGTGCCTTTTCGCCCTCTCCCAGCCACCGCTGATGATCTTCCTTGCGGTGATCGGGTGTCTGCTGCTCATGGGTGCGCTGCACGATCTGCTGTTGCTCTGAGCCGTACCCGCGACCCCCGGCGCCACCCGCCGGGGGCCGCGTCGACACACCTGTCGTGCCGGTACCTCGCGTCGAACCCCGTCGTGCCGCCCCGGTCGGCGATCGCCGCTCAGCCGGCCGCTTCCTTGCGGCGCGCCCGGTATGCGGCCACATGCAGACGGTTGCCGCAGGTACGGCTGTCGCAGTACCGCCGCGAACGGTTGCGGGAGAGATCCACGAAGGCGTGCCGGCAGTCCGGCGCCTCACAGCGCCGCAGTCGCTCCTGCTCCCCGGCCACCACGAAGAACGCCAGCGCCATGCCGCAGTCGGCCGCCAGGTGGTCGGCGACGGAGGCGCCGGGGGCGAAGTAGTGGACATGCCAGTCGTAGCCGTCGTGGTCCGTGAGCCGGGGCGTGGTGCCCGCGGCGGCGACCAGTTCGTTGATCAATTGGGCCGTGATCCGGGCGTCGGGCTCCGCGAAGATCGCGGCGAACCGCCCGCGCACCTTGCGTACCGCCGACAGATCGAACGCGGACAGGACACCGACATCACTGATTTCGTGCTTTCGTACGAACTCAGCGAGTGCCGCGACGTCCGGCAGTCCGTCCGGCGTCTCGTCGCCCTCCGGCGAGGTGTTCACCAGATCCACCACGGCATCGAGCGCACACCGGGTGTCATGGGTGATCAGCACGTTTCGCTCCCTGGCCTGGGGTCGGGCGGGGCGCCCGCCGATGCTGGCCGATGGTAGTGGCTCTCCGTGCCCACACACCGGCCGCGTCCGCACGCGCCTTCGAATACAACGCCACGGACGGCCCGACGGTTCCCCCGACGGTTCCCGCCGAACGGGACCCGGGCGGGGCACTGGCCACGGGCGCACCAACGCCGCCCCCGTGGAGCGGAGGCGGCGCTGCTGCGTGCCGTATGCAGTTGTGTTGGCCCGTGCCGTCTCCCCGAGTCGACGGCGCCGGGCGGCTTGTGGGGCCTCGCCCTAGCTTTCCGCCAGGATGTGCGAGAGCTCCTGGTCGAGATCGAAATGCCGATGCTCCGTTCCGGGAGGCACCGCGGCATCCGTTCGCTTCAGGAAGGACTCCAGGGCCCGTGCAGGGGCCTCGAGCAGGGCCTCGCCCTCCGGAGAGCTCAGGGCGATGCAGACGACGCCCTGGCCATGGCTGCGCGACGGCCAGACGCGGACGTCGCCGGTTCCGGTGGGCCGGTGGAGGCCCTCCGCGAGAAGGTCGCGGGCGAACACCCACTCGACGGTTTCCTCGGCTCCGGTGTGGAAGGTGGCGTGCACGGCGTAGGGGTCGGCCGTGTCGTACCGCAGGCCTGCGGGGACAGGCAGGGAGGACTCGCTCGACACAACGAGGCGCAGGTGCAGCTCGCAGCTGACCGTGGTGTTCATAAGCGCCAGGGCCTTTCGCTCAGTGTGCGCTCGGGGATTCGCACGTCGGCGAAATCGACATGCCACCTACGGTGCCGTTGTAAACCCCTCTGAGAGTTTTGCGTGTGTTTACGTAACTCTTCCGGCCGAGAACCCGTTCGCGAGGTACGCCCATTCCGGTGACTGGTTTCCCTCCGGTAGGGTTTGGCCGTATGAATACGGGGAGTGACGAGCCGGGCGAGGTTGCCGTGGCGACGGACGAGATCAAAGTGGATGGCGTGAAAGGCGACAGCGAGCAGGGCCTCGGATCGAGAGCGCCGGAGTTCATCAAGGCGCGCCGGGCGCTGCATGTCAGCTGGCAGGTGGGTGTCTTCATCATCGGCCTGGCGATCGTGGTCGCCGGCATCATCATGCTGCCGCTGCCCGGCCCGGGCTGGGTCGTGATCTTCGGCGGCATGGCGGTCTGGGCGACCGAGTTCGTCTGGGCCCAGTTGGTGCTGCGCTGGACCAAGCGCAAGGTCACCGAGGCGGCCCAGCGGGCCCTCGACCCGAAGGTGCGCCGCCGCAACATCATCCTGACGTCGATCGGCCTCGTGATCGTGGGCGCGCTCGTCGGTTTCTACCTGTGGAAGTTCGGCATCGTCATGCCCTGGAAGATCAAGGACCAGTGATCCGCGACGGGGGCGCGGACGTCGTCCGGTGCGGGTTCGCGCTGGTCACCCGCACCCCCTGACATGGGGTAATGTTCTTCCTGCGCCCGGGCGATTAGCTCAGTGGGAGAGCGCTTCGTTCACACCGAAGAGGTCACTGGTTCGAACCCAGTATCGCCCACCCGGATACGACGGCCCTCTGCGAGAGAGCAGACGGGCCGTCGTCGTATGTGCGCTCCGCGGCGCGCTCGGGCCCCGCGGTGTCCTTGCCCGGGCAGGCGAGTTCCGGCCGACCAATTCTCTTGTGCTGAGGGCCTGTTTGCGTTCGGTGGGTCGATCGCGCGTGCTCTACCTGCGGAGTTGGGCGCTCTGGCGTCCGAATCGTTCCCGATGGACCGTCAACTTGCCGCGCCGGTCCACAAGAAAATCCTGTCCGAATCATTGACGCACCACGGGGCCCCTCGTAGCTTGTGCCAGCAAGCGCTTACTTGAAACGATTCATGCAGACGGCAATGACGCTGCGGGGAGGGGGCCCAACCATGGGAACCAGCAGGAATGTTGAGAGGCGTACGATCCTGAAGGTGGCCGGGGCCTCGGCGGCCGTGGCCGGCCTGGGTGCTACGACCGCTTGCGGTGGTGACGGCGGATCCGGAGACGGGACGGTCACGCTCCGTTACGCCTGGTGGGGTGGCGAGCCGCGCACCATCGCCATCAAGAAGACGATCGCGCTCTTCGAGAAGAAGTACCCGAAGATCAAGATCAAGCCGGAATTCACAGACTATGAGGCGTTCTGGGAGAAGTTCCAGACCCAGGCCTCCGGCGGGAATCCGCCGGACGTTTTCCAGAATGCGGTCGGCTTCCTGCGCAAGTACGACAAGCGCGGTGTTCTGCTGGATCTCAAGGCGCAGGCGGACGCCGGGAATCTGGACCTGGACAACTTCCGCAACGGCGTTCTGGCCAACGGCCAGGTCGACGGCAAGCAGATCGCGATACCCGTGGGCGCCAACACCATGGCGCTGGTCATCGACGTCAAGGCCTTCGAGAAGGCGGGCGTCGAGGCGAAGTTCGGCTGGACCTGGGACGAGTACTTCGACGCGCTCCAGACGATCCAGGACAAGCTGAAGATCGCCGGTGACACCGGCTACTTCAACATCATGTACCTCTACGACCTCTACCTGCGCCAGAACGGCAAGGCCTTCTTCACGGACACCGATCTCGGGTTCACCGAGGACGATCTGACGCAGTGGTGGGAGGACGGGTACAAGCGCGTGCGGTCCGGGCTCGTCGCCGACCCGAAGAAGATCGAGCAGGTCAAGCCCAAGTCCGGTCTCTCGGCGGGTCTTGCCGCGTCCGAGTTCACCTGGGACAACTTCTCCATCCGCTACGAGGGCGAGGGCGAGTCGGACTACGGGCTCGCGCCGATCCCCACCACGGACGGCAAGGACACCGGTCAGTACCTCGGCTCGCTGATGCTCAGCGCCTTCTCCGGGACCAAGCATCCCAAGGAGGTCGCCCAGTTCATCTCCTTCATGGTCCACGACCCCGAGGTCGGCAAGATCATGGGCTACGACCGCGGCATCCTCGCCACCACCGAGCAGTACGACGCGTTCAAGCCCACCGACGCCAACAACAAGGGCGTCGCGGCCTACGAGGAGGAGGTCGCCAAGGCCGGCGTCCTCGGGAAGATCACCCCGCACCCGTCGGGCGCCGATGTCGTCGAGGCGGCGTTCCTGCGCATCGGCGGCGAGGTCGCCCAGGGCAAGACCAAGCCGGCCGACGCCGCCAAGAAGCTGTTCAGCGAGGCCAAGGCCGCGTTCGCGGGCTGAGGGGACGTACCACCATGACGCTCGTCAAGGAAGCGCCCGTGCGCCCGGCCGGGAAGCGGTCCGCCGCTCCCGCCGCCGGGCGGCGCGGGCGGCGCCGCGAGAACCTTGCCGGCTATCTCTTCATGTCGCCCTGGATCGCGGGATTCCTGCTGCTCACGGCGGGGCCGATGATCGCCTCGCTGTACTACGCGTTCACCAGCTACAACCTGTTCACGCCGCCCCAGTGGGTGGGGCTCGACAACTTCACGACGATGTTCCAGGACCCGCGCTGGCAGAAGTCGGTCGAGGTCACTCTGAAGTACGTCGTCGTGGCCACCCCGCTGAAACTGCTGCTCGCGCTCGGCGTCGCGCTGCTGCTCGCGCAGAAGCGGCGCGGACAGGGCCTGTACCGGGCCGCCTTCTACATGCCCTCGCTCATCGGTGCCAGTGTCTCCGTCGGCTTCGTGTGGCGGGCGCTGTTCTCGGACGACGCGGTCGTGGACCGGACGCAGAAGATATTCGGTCTCGACGTGGGCGGCTGGATCGGCAACCCGGACTACATCATCTACGCCCTGGTGGCGCTGAGCATCTGGCAGTTCGGCGCACCGATGGTCATCTTCCTGGCCGGTCTCAAGCAGGTCCCGCAGGAGCTGTACGAGGCTGCCGAGGTGGACGGGGCCGGACCGCTCAGGCGGTTCTGGAACATCACGCTGCCGATGATCTCCCCGGTGCTGTTCTTCAACGTGCTGCTGGAGTCCATCCACGCGTTCCAGGTGTTCGGCTCCGCCTACGTCGTCTCCGACACCCGGTGCGGGCCCGCCGACGCCACGCTCGTCTACACCTGTTACCTCTACCAGAAGGGCTTCAAGGAGGCCCAGATGGGCTTCGCCTCCGCGATGGCCTGGACGCTGGTGATCGCGGTGGCGCTGGTCACGGCGGTCCTGTTCTGGTCGCAGAAGAAGTGGGTGCACTACGAGGAGGCCGCCAAGTGACCAGTGCCACCAGCCCTGCCCTGCACACCGCGAACGAGCGGCGGCGCTTCGGATCGCTCGCCTGGCACGTGGGCGCGCTCGCCGTCCTGGCGGTCGTCCTCTATCCCGTGATCTGGGTGGTCGGCGCATCGTTCAAGCCGAGCAAGGACATCATCGCCAGCCTCGACCTGCTGCCCACCAAGCCGGTCTGGGCGAACTTCTCCGGGCTCGCCGACGGCATCTCCGGCATCTCCATCAGCAGCTTCTTCTGGAACTCGCTGATGTACGCGGGCCTCGCCGTGGCCGGTGTCGTCCTGTCCAGCTCGCTGACCGCGTACGCCTTCGCCAAGATCCGGTTCGCCGGGCGGAACCTGCTCTTCACCCTGATGATCGGCACGCTGCTGCTGCCGTACCACGTGCTGCTCATCCCGCAGTACGTGCTCTTCCGCAACCTCGAGCTCACCGACACCCTGGTGCCGCTCGTCGCGGGCAAGTTCCTGGCCACGGAAGCCTTTTTCGTGTTCCTGATGGTGCAGTTCATGCGGGGACTGCCACGTGAGCTGGACGAGGCCGCCAAGCTCGACGGCTGCGGGCATCTGCGCACCTACTGGTCGATCGTGCTGCCGTTGAGCCGGCCCGCGATCATCACCAGCGCGATCTTCACCTTCATCAACGCCTGGAACGACTTCATGGGGCCGTTGATCTACCTCAACACCCCCGAGAAGTACACCGTCTCGCTCGGCCTGATGATGTTCCGCGATCAGGAGGGCATCTCCAACTACGGCAGCATGATCGCGATGTCGCTGGTGGCGCTGATCCCGGTCATCGCCTTCTTCATGGCCTTCCAGCGCTACCTCATCGACGGCATGGCGACGTCCGGACTGAAGTGAAAGGGCTGAGGCGGTCACCATGGCGCAAGCACGAGTGAAGGCCCGCTCCTCGCGGAGGGAGTCGGTGTTCGGCGAGCGGTTCGCGGTCTTCGCCGAGTGCCTGCTCACCGGGGTGTGGATCGCCGTGGCCTGTCTCGGCGTCGTCACCTACCCCGCGGCCTTCGCCGCCGGCGCGCGGCACCTGCGACGTCGTACGACCCACGAGGGCGGTGGCCTGGGGGAGTTCGTCACGGACTTCCGCGCGGCCGTGCGCGGAGGGTGGGCCGTCGGGCTCGCCGGATGGGCGGTGGCCGTCGCGGTCTGGGTGGACGTCCTGGCCGCGCGGGCCGGGATTCCCGCCGGGCCGTTCGTCGGGGCCGTCGGCATCTTCGCGCTGATCGGGGCCGCCGTGGCCCTGCTGCGGGCGGCCGCGGTCTGGACGCCGGGCGCGGTCTGGCGGGCGTTGCTCGCGGAGGCCGGGCGGCGGACCGTGCTCGATCCCGCCGGGTCCTTCCTGGTCGTCTGCGGGCTGGCCGTCGTGGCTCTGTCCGCCTGGTTCGTCCCGCCGCTGGCGGTCCCCGTCCTGGGGGCCGTCGCGGCGGCCGCCGTCGCCGTGGAGGAGCGGCACCGGCGCCGCTGACGGGCGGTGCCCTCGCACCAGGTCGGCGCCCTCGGCGCCGTACCTCTCTCTGTCATGCCCCTGACCTCACCTCGCATCCCCGTACGGAAGGAAAGGCTGGACTCCTCATGTCTCCCATCCCCCGTAGGTCCATCCTCAAGGCGGCCGCCGTCGCCGGAGCCGCCGCACAGTTCAGCTGGGCGCTAGGGGCCAAGGACGCGCAGGCCGCGCCCAGAGCCGCCGCGGCCGACGACGGCCCCGTGACCCTGGACTGGCTGGAGGACGGCGGCCTGGGCGCCGCCCCCGGCTCCACCGTCGGTGTGCCCTGGCCGAAGGGCGCCTACCAGGAGGACCAGACCTTCGCGCTGACGGACGCCGACGGCAAGTCCGTCCCCGTGCAGTCATGGCCCCTCGCGTACTGGCCGGACGGCTCCCTCAAGTGGACGGCCCACGCGGTCAGCTCGGGCAACGGCAAGCTCACCCTCGCCGCCGGGGAGGCCGCCGCCCCGGCCAAGAAGGTCACCGTCGACAGGAGCGGCGGCGCGATCACCGTCTCGACCGGCGTCATCACCGCGAGGATCGGGAACTCCGGCGCCACCCTGATCAAGTCGGTCACCCGCGGCTCCACCGAGATCGCCAAGAACGGGCGGCTCGTGCTCATCCGCCAGCCCGAGATCGAGGACGAGGACCAGGACGCGGTCAGGACCGAACGCTTCGAGGGCGCCATCTCGACGGTCGAGGTCGAGCAGGACGGCCCCGTCCGCGCGGTCGTCCGCATCGACGGCAAGCATCGCAAGGGCAGCCGCAGCTGGCTCCCCTTCTCCATCCGCCTCTACTTCTACGCGGGCGCCGACTCCTTCCGCATGGTGCACACCATCACCTTCGACGGCACCCAGGAGCCCGGGAAGGGCAGCGGCGACTTCATCCGCGGCATCGGCGTGCGCTTCACCGTGCCGATGCGGGACCAGTCCTACGACCGCCACATCCGCATCGGCGGCGACGGCACCGGACTGCTCCGCGAGGCCGTCAAGGGCATCACCGGACTGCGCCGCGACCCGGGCGCCGCCGTACAGGCCGCCCAGTTCGCGGGGGAGAAGCTGCCCGACCCGTCCACCTGGGACCAGCGGGTCACGACCCGGCTCCAGTACATCCCCGAGTGGGGCGACTACACCCTCTCCCAGCTCTCCGCCGACGGCTTCACGCTGCGCAAGCGGACGAAGAAGGGCCACGGCTGGATCGGCGCGGGCGGCGGCAGGCGTGCCTCGGGCTTCGGCTACGTCGGCGGCGTCAGCGGCGGACTGTCCTTCGGGCTGCGGGACTTCTGGGAGAAGTTCCCCGCCCAGCTCGACATCCGCGACGCCCAGACCGACGCGGCCGAGGTCACCATGTGGCTCTGGTCGCCCGAGGCACAGCCCATGGACCTGCGTTTCTACCACGACGGCATGGGTCAGGACACCTACCCCGAGCAGCTCGAAGGCCTCAACATCACCTACGAGGACTACGAGCCGGAGTTCGGTACGCCGTACGGCATCGCCCGTACGTCGGAGCTGTTGTTCTGGGCCAACGAGTCCACGCCCTCACCGGAAGCCCTGGCTCAACAGGTCGAGGCCGTACGGGTGTTGCCGCAGCTCGCCGCCCCGCCCAAGCAGCTCATCAAGGCCAAGGTCTTCGGACCGGGCCTGTACTCCGAGCCCGACCGCTCCACCCCGGCCAAGGCGAAGATCGAGGACCACCTCGACTTCCTCTTCACCTACTACAAGGACCAGGTGGACCAGCGCCGCTGGTACGGCTTCTGGGACTACGGCGACATCATGCACACCTACGACACCGTCAGGCACCAGTGGCGGTACGACATCGGCGGCTACGCCTGGGACAACTCCGAGCTCTCGCCGGACCTCTGGCTGTGGTTCGCGTATCTCCGCTCCGGCCGCGCGGACATCTTCCGGTTCGCCGAGGCGATGACCCGGCACACCGGTGAGGTCGACGTCTACCACCTCGGCAAATGGGCCGGCCTCGGCACCCGGCACGGCGTCCAGCACTACGCCGACAGCGCCAAACAGCAGCGCATCGCCAACACGACGTACCGCCGCTACTACTACTTCCTCACCGCCGACGAGCGGGTCGGCGACCTCATGCACGCCAACGTCGACTCCGACGAGACCTTCCTCGTCCTCGACCCGATCCGCAAGATCCGCACCGAGCCGTACACCCCCGACCGGCACGCGCTGTCGATCGGCTTCGGCACGGACTGGAGCGGGCTCGTGTCGGCGTGGCTGACGGAGTGGGAGCGCAAGGGACCCAAGTGGGAGAAGGCCAAGGCGCGCGTGCTGTCGACGATGGAGACCATCGCCGCCCAGCCGAACGGGTTCGTGCAGGGGACCGGTCTGTACGACCTCGACACGGGCAGGTTCGCGGTCGCTTCGGCGCCGGTGGTCGGGGTCTCGCACCTGTCCGCCGTGTTCGGGCTCAACGAGCTGTGCGCCGAGCTCATCGACCTCGTCGACATGCCGAAGTTCAACGAGGCGTACTTCGACTACTGCCGCTACTTCAACGCGACGAAGGCCGAGCAGGCGGCACGCTATGGCTCCAACTTCGGCACCCTGCTGCTCTTCCAGGGGCACTCGCGCCTCGATGCGTACGCCGCCGTCCAGACCGGGGACGAGAAGCTCGCCAAGCGGGCGTGGGAGAAGTTCTACAACTCCGACGGGTACAAGGAGTCGGCGCCCTGGAAGACGGAGGAGCTGAGTGGGCCGGCTGCCTTGGTTCCGGGTAGTGAGGCGGCCTGGGTGTCGACGAATGACACGGCACTGTACGGGCTTGCGGCCATCGAGAACCTGGCGTTGCTCGGGGACAAGATGCCGTAACAGGTGGGGAACTGCGGGGCTGTTGTGGCTGGTCGCGCCCGCGCGACGGAGCCGCATATCGATACAGCCCCGCGCCCCTGACGGGGCGCTTCAGTGCAGGTTCCCCAAGAAGTCCCGCATCTTTCGGGCGTCCCTGAGGCGCTGTTCGTACGTTGCTCCGATGGCCAGCAGGAGGAGGCCGGCCAGGGCGGGCGGTACCCAGCGGGGGAGTGCGTCCGTCACCTGGGCGATGTACGGGGCGAGTTCGTGCAGGGCGTCCAGGGCCAGTACCGCGCCGCCGAGGAGGAGCGGGGCCTGGAGGTGGTGGCGGGCGCCCAGCAGTGTGACCGCCAGGGCCGCCAGGCCCAGCAGCAGAGGGCGCGTCCATTGCGGATCGCCCCACGCCGTGACGAGGCTCGGCACGAGAGTGGCGGCGAGGCCGGGGCCGTACGCCGTCCAGGACGAGGTCTGCGGATCGCGGCGCCTGTGCAGGGCGCCGACGAGCAGGGCCGGGACGGTGACCGGCAGCGTGTACGCCTCCGGCGTCCCGACGTCCCAGGCCGCCAGGCGCACCCAGGTGGCCAGGACGAAGAGGGCGGCGGAGGCGTAGGCGACGGGTCGGCGGTCCGCGCGGATCGCCGTGCCGACGGTGATCACACCGCACAACGCCAGGACCAGGGCGAGCATCGGCAGGTCCGCCGAGGCCGCGGCCAGTCCGACGGCGAGCAGTCCTGCGAGCGCGCCGGCGATCTCGACCGGGACCGTTGCCGGGGAGGAGCCGAGCCGTGCCGCGAGCAGGGCCGCCGCCACCGGGACCGTCAGGACCAGCAGTGCGGTGTACTGCGGCTGCCAGTCGGCCGCGGCACCTGTCGCGCAGGCCAGCATGGCGGCGTACGCGAGAGCGGTCGGGGCCGTGAGCGGGGCGAGGTGCGGCTTCCATGAGGCGGCCGCGAACAGTGCCGTGAGGGTGCAGAGCACGGTGAGTGTGGCGGGCTCGCCGGTCAGGGAGAGGAAGGCGAGGGTGAGTGCGGTGAGAAGGGCGAGGACCGTGGCGGTCGGGCGAGTGGTGGGGAAGTCGAGGGCGGGGGTTGTGGCCGGCTGAGGGGCCGGTTCCTTCTCCGAGCGTGGTTCCTTCTCCTGGCGCGGTTCCTCCGCCGGGCGCTCGGACGGGTGTAGCCAGGCGGCTGCCGCGAGGGTGCCGACGGTCGTCAGCCCGAGGGCCACCAGGCCTGCCACGTACGGGACTTCGAGCACCGCCGGAAGCACCACAGCCGTCGCCCACGCCAACACCAGCACACCGGTCAGCGCCCGGGGCCGCCAGACCGCGTCGCGTACCGCGAGGAACAGGACGACGGCGACGACCGCCAGGACCACGGGCACCGTCTCCGCGTGGGGCGGCCACGGCGTGGCCACCGTCACGGCTTCACGTACGTCACCCGGCGCGCCGGACCACACCCGCTCCGCCCACGCGACGGGGCCCAGCAGCGTGATCCCCAGCAGCGGCAGTGACCAGAGCAGGGCGAGTCCCTGTACGGCGATGGAGGCCCTGGTCAGCCCGTGCCGTACCGTCTCCGGCAGCCGGTCCACCCGCACCGCCGCCAACAGGGCGATCCCGCATGCCAGATACGCCGGAACCGTCCACGCGTCCGGCAGCACGGAGCGGGCCGTGCCGCCGACCGCGGCGACCGCGAGCAGGCCGGCGGTGACGGCGAGCCCTCCCGCGTGCTTCTCGGCGACCTGCCGCCACGCCGCCGTCAGCGCGATGCCGGCCGCGAAGAGGAGGAGCGCCGCCGCACGGGCGGCGGCGCTCGGGCCGGTGGCCGTCCAGGACAGCCAGCCGGCGGCCCACACACCCCACGCGCCCATGCCGTACGCACCGATCACCGCGGTGATCCGTACGGACCTGGCGGGCACCCGGAGCGCCACACCCGTGTCGAACGCGGCCGTCACGAGAACGGCGGCCGTGATCCCGTACAGGCCCGCGTCGGCCGCCACCGCCCAGAGGGCGAGGGGGAGTTGGGTGATGACCAGGGCGGCGGGCAGGGGCAGCCGCAGCGCGGAGGTGCGCGGCAGCAGGCCGTACGCCGTCCACAGGGCCGCCAGCCCCGCCGAGGCGACCGCGACATAGCCCGTGCCGTCCACGTCGGCCAAGGCGACCTCGTGCAGGGCATACGCGTCGAGCACCGTCAGCGCGAGCCCGAGGCCCGCCACCGACTCCGCCGTCGACCGCAGCCCGTGCTTCAGCAGCGGCACCGGCGCGGCCAGCACCGCCACCGTGATCCCGCCGAGCACCAGGGCCCGCCCGGTGATCCCCATGTGCCCCCAGCTGACCAGCGTGAAGGCCATCGCGGCGATGGTGAGCAGGACACCGCCGAGCACCAGCAGCACGTTCTGGACCCGGGGCGCCGAGGCCTCGGGGCGCCGGGGTGCGACCGGGGCCGGGGCCGGGGCCGGGGCCGAGGTCGGCCCGGCCGCCGCTTGCAGGGCGGTGACCAGCCAGGCGCGGCGGTGCAGCAACTGCGCCCGGCGGGCGTCCAGTTGGCGCAGCTCGAAGTCGAGGAGCCGCAGCTCCTCGGTCGGTGGCGGAATGTGCGTCATGCCTGGAGTGTGGTCCGCGTCACGCCATGCGGCATGAGTGCGCGTACTCAGAACGTACTCAGGTGAGGGAAAGCCGCTGCGTAGGGGCAGACTCGGCTCATGGACTGGAGCCACTACCGCTTCCGCAGCCTGTGGGTGCTGCCCGCACCGCCCGCCGCCGTCTTTGACCTGCTGGCGCAGGCGGAGGACTACCCCCGCTGGTGGCCCCAGGTGCGCGAGGTGACCAGACCCGGTGACACCACCGGGGTGATCACGATCCGCTCCGTCCTGCCGTACGACATGGTCTTCACCGCACATGAAGTGCGGCGCGATGCCTCGGCCGGTGTCCTGGAGATCGCGATGTCCGGCGACATCGAGGGCTGGGCACGCTGGACGATCACTCCGCACGGCGACGGCAGCCTCGCCCGCTACGACCAGGTGGTCGAGGTGAACAAGCCGCTGCTGCGGCGGTTCGCGGTGCCCGGGCGGCCGATCTTCCGGGCCAACCACTGGCTGATGATGCGCGCCGGACGGCGGGGACTGATGGCCTGCTTGGCGGACGGTCATCAAGACGCTCGGCGAGGTGGCGATCAAGGCGGTCGGCAAAGGTGGCCATCAAGGTGGTCGGCAAGGTGGCCATCAAGGCGGTCGTGAAGCGGTTTGAAGGAAACGCGCGGGGACCTGTATTGTTCAGTCCGTTCCCGGGCGATTAGCTCAGTGGGAGAGCGCTTCGTTCACACCGAAGAGGTCACTGGTTCGAACCCAGTATCGCCCACCGGGAAAGGCCGGTCCGCCGTAGCGGACCGGCTTTTTTGTGCGCCTCGCCCGTCTGGGCGGGGCGAGGCTAGGCGGCGGCCGCCGGCAGGTCCGGACGCAGTGGCCACGCCGGATCGACCGACTCGTCGCTGCCGCTGCGCGCGAACCACGCCTGCAACCCGCGCGCCTGCGCCGCGTGCCACACCGCCTGCAGCGTGTGCAGCTCGGCGGGGGACAGGCGTTCCAGGCGGGCCGCGAAACGGCGTCCGACCGCCCGTACGACCTCCAGTGAGGCCAGTGCGTCGGCCGCCGCGTCGTGCGCGCCGTCCAGCGTGACGCCGTAGTGCGCGCACAGGTCGGTCAGGGTGCGGCGACCCTTGCGATAGCGGTCCAGGTGTTTGTCGAGCACCCGGGGATCGAGCACCAGAAGCGGCGTCGACTCGAACCAGCGGTCGAGCGACGAGGCACGGTGGCGACGCAACTCGCGGTCGAGGAGCGTCAGATCGAACGGCGCGTTCATCACCACCACCGGCCGTCCTCTGGCCGCCTGTTCCGCCAGTGCGGCGGCTATCTCGTGCATCACCGGCGCCGGCCAGCGGCCGTTGCGCTGGAGATGCTCCTCCGTCAGTCCGTGTACCGCCGTCGCCGCCTCCGGCACCGGTACACCCGGGTTCACCAGCCACCGGGTCACCCTCGGCCGGGTGCCCGGGGCGTCCTGGACGACGACGGCCGCCGAAACGATCCGGTCGGTCTCGACGTCCACGCCTGTCGTCTCCGTGTCGAATGCCGCCAGCGGGCCTTCATACCAGCACGCCATACCTACACAACCCCTCGTTCACCCACGGCAGCTGACGCACCGTCTTCTGCCCGTTTGGTGATACCCGGGCTGTTTGCGCCGTACGCCGGAAGGACACAACAGGAGTGCGGGTCATTGCAGTTCAGCGACCCGGTACCGGGATTCACCTGGCGCGGAAGGCTGTTGGTCATGGCGATAGCGCAGCCCGAGCGGGGCGGGCTGCTGCCCGAACGAACGGGCCCCCATCGCGGTTCACTAGCCACTACCGCCTGCATGGAGACACTGCAGGTGGGCTATCTGCACGCCGTCGCGGCGGCCGCCGGCTGCTCGCTGTCCCAGCCGTTCCCGGACAACGGCATCGACTGGCACGTCAGCCACAGCGCGCCCGGCCACACGGTCGACGACGAGGTCACCATCAAGGTGCAGCTCAAGGCCACCTACCAGCTCGCGCCGAATCCGGCCGGCCGTTTCTTCTCCTTCACGCTCGACAACGACCACCTGGCCAAGCTCGCCCGCACCCCGGTCTCGGTGCACAAGATCCTGGTCGTGATGATCGTTCCACGGTCGCAGGAGCAGTGGCTTCGCGCCGGCCACGACCGGCTCGACCTGCGGCACTGCTGCTACTGGGTCAACCTCGCCGGTCACGCGATCACTGGCCGGCGCCGCACCACCGTGCGCATACCGACCTCACGCATCTTCGACGACCGGGCCCTCTGCGAGATCATGACGCGGGTCGGTACGGGAGGCAGACCATGACGCACCGCCCCCTGGAGGAACCCATACGGCCCGTGCGGCCCCACCCGGCCGAGGCGTCCTGGGACCGTCCCCCCGAGCCCGGCGACGTCGACCCCGCCGTGCTCAGCGCCCTGCTGCACCGGCACGGCTGGCAGCGGCGCGGGGGAGCGGCGGGGCGCTACGGCCGCTGGACCCCGCCCGGCCCGGGCGGTAACGGCACCAGCCTGCTCGTCCCCGAGTCCCGTGCCTTCCCCGACAGCGACGACCTGCTCGGCGAGGCCCTGATCGCCCTGTCCCGCAGCGGCATGCCCTCCGCGCGCGAGGTGCTGGTCGGGCTCGCCGTGCCCAGCGACGAGGTCCGCTGGTGGCGGGACGCGCCGAGCGGGCCGGCCGGGGCCGCGCCCTGGACCGTCGAGGAGGAACTGCGCGGGGCGGCCCGCCAGATGCTCCTCGCCGCGGCGCTCGCCACGCGCGCGCGTGCGGGCTATTACGGCGCCCGGCACCGCCGTTCGGCCGCCGCGATGCTGGAGAGCGTCCTCGTCGGCCCCGCACCCGGCGGCCGTGGCCTCACCGCCTTCGTGCCGATCGGCACGGGGCGCCCGCTCGCCGTACGCCTCCACCAGGCCCTCTACGCCGCCCGCGAGGCCATCGACTACCAGCGGGCCACCGGCGGCATGGACGCCTTCGACGGCGCCGTCGAGGCGGGCGTCAGCCGTGAGCTCACCGAAGCCCTGATCGCCCTCGTGCGCGGTACGGAGGGTGCGCGCATCGCCGTCGAGTGGGCACCCGCGGCCGGTGTGCCCGCCGACTGCGCGAGCGGCGTCGAGCCCGTCGAGTTCTCGCCCGGCGACCTGCCCGTGCTGCGCGAGGCCGGCGCCCGCTATCTGCGCGAGGAGCCGTCCGTGCCGGTAAGGATCACCGGCGCGGTCGTACGGATGCGCAGATCGGGGCCGCGCGGAGAGGGCACCGTACGCCTGCGCGTCCTCGCGGGCGCCGAGATCCCGCACGTCCGGCTGACCCTGGACGAGGAGTCGTACCGCATCGCCGGGCACGCCCACCTGGTCGGCCTTCCAGTGCGGGTCCACGGCCGGCTGGAGAGCCGCGGCGGCTTCCGCAAGGTCACCGGGGCCTCCGGCGTCGTACCGGTACAGGTCGACGAGGCGGAGCGGGACCGGCTGATGAAGTCGCTGCAGGAGGACCTGGACTACTTCGAGGAGGCTTGCGGGGGCGAGGACGGCTGATTGTCTGGCTCGGTCGCCTACGGGGCGCCTTGTGCCGGTGTCGTGGGGACAGTGACAGCCGGTGGGCACTTGCTCGGCGTTGGTGTGGGCTGGTTGGCAGGGGGGAGCCGGGATGCGGTTCCGGCAGCGCCCTATAGGGGCGCGGGGAACCGCGCGACCAGCCACGACGAAGCCGCAGCCGACCGCCGACCCATCACGGCCCTGCTAGTGGAGCGCTCACGTGACCGTTTCGCGGTCGGCCGTCCGGGGTCGGTACGATCGCGTAATGCGCGCGCTCCTGGTATGGCGCCGCATTCCCCCTTCAGTCAGGAGAGACCGGTGTCAGACGTCCGTGTGATCATCCAACGCGATTCCGAGCGGGAAGAACGCGTGGTGACGACGGGCACCACGGCCGCCGACCTCTTCGCCGGCGAGCGCTCCGTCATCGCCGCGCGCGTGGGCGGCGAGCTCAAGGACCTGTCGTACGCGCTCGCCGACGGCGAGGAGGTCGAGGGCGTCGAGATCTCCTCCGAGGACGGTCTCAACATCCTCCGCCACTCCACCGCGCACGTGATGGCGCAGGCCGTGCAGGAGCTCTTCCCCGAGGCAAAGCTGGGCATCGGCCCGCCCGTCAAGGACGGCTTCTACTACGACTTCGACGTCGAGAAGCCGTTCACGCCCGAGGATCTCAAGGCCATCGAGAAGAAGATGCAGGAGATCCAGAAGCGGGGGCAGCGCTTCTCCCGCCGCGTCGTGACCGACGACGCCGCCCGCGAGGAGCTCGCCGCCGAGCCCTACAAGCTGGAGCTGATCGGCCTCAAGGGATCCGCCTCGTCCGACGACGGCGCGGACGTCGAGGTCGGCGCCGGTGAGCTGACGATCTACGACAACCTGGACGCCAAGAGCGGCGAGCTGTGCTGGAAGGACCTCTGCCGGGGCCCCCACCTGCCCACGACCCGCAACATCCCGGCGTTCAAGCTGATGCGCAACGCGGCCGCCTACTGGCGCGGCAGCGAGAAGAACCCGATGCTCCAGCGCATCTACGGCACCGCCTGGCCGTCCAAGGACGAGCTGAAGGCGCACCTCGACTTCCTCGCCGAGGCGGAGAAGCGCGACCACCGCAAGCTGGGCAACGAGCTGGACCTCTTCTCCATCCCGGAGCAGATCGGCTCCGGCCTCGCCGTCTTCCACCCCAAGGGCGGCATCGTCCGCCGGGTCATGGAGGACTACTCGCGCCGCCGCCACGAGGAAGAGGGCTACGAGTTCGTCTACACCCCGCACGCCACGAAGGGGAAGCTCTTCGAGACGTCGGGCCACCTGGACTGGTACGCCGAGGGCATGTACCCGCCCATGCAGCTCGACGAGGGCGTGGACTACTACCTCAAGCCCATGAACTGCCCGATGCACAACCTGATCTTCGACGCGCGCGGCCGTTCGTACCGTGAACTGCCGCTGCGCCTCTTCGAGTTCGGGACCGTGTACCGGTACGAGAAGTCGGGCGTCGTGCACGGCCTCACGCGCGCGCGTGGCTTCACGCAGGACGACGCGCACATCTACTGCACGCGCGAGCAGATGTCGGACGAGCTCGACAGGACGCTCACCTTCGTCCTCGGCCTGCTCCGCGATTACGGCCTGACCGACTTCTACCTGGAGCTGTCCACCAAGGACCCGGAGAAGTTCGTCGGCTCCGACGAGGTCTGGGAGGAGGCGACCGAGACGCTGCGCCAGGTCGCCGAGAAGCAGGGCCTGCCCCTCGTGCCCGACCCGGGCGGCGCCGCCTTCTACGGCCCGAAGATCTCCGTCCAGGCCAAGGACGCCATCGGCCGGACCTGGCAGATGTCGACCATCCAGCTCGACTTCAACCTGCCGGAGCGCTTCGACCTGGAGTACACGGGCCCCGACGGCTCCAAGCAGCGTCCGGTCATGATCCACCGCGCGCTGTTCGGCTCGATCGAGCGGTTCTTCGCGGTGCTCCTGGAGCACTACGCGGGCGCCTTCCCGGCGTGGCTGGCCCCTGTCCAGGCGATCGGCATCCCGATCGGCGACGGGCACGTGGACTACCTGGAGAAGTTCGCCGCGGCCGCGAAGAAGAAGGGCCTGCGGGTCGAGGTGGACTCCTCCTCCGACCGGATGCAGAAGAAGATCCGCAACGCCCAGAAGCAGAAGGTGCCCTTCATGGTCATCGCGGGCGACGAGGACATGGCCAACAACGCCGTCTCCTTCCGCTACCGCGACGGCTCGCAGGAGAACGGCATCCCCTTCGACGAGGCCATCGCGAAGATCGCGCAGGTCGTGGAGGAGCGGGCGCAGGTCTGATCAGGTCTGCTCAGGCCGCGATCGAGGCCCCCGGAAGGCTCAGCTTTCCGGGGGCCTCTTGTCGCTCTCGCGGGAGAAGATCTGCAGCAGCCAGGACGAGAACGATCCCGTCACCGCGCCGAGCAGGGCCAGGCCGCCGGCCATCATCCCGATCGCGATCGCCCGGCCGCGCGAGGTCACGGGGGTGATGTCGCCGTAGCCGACCGTGCTGAGGGTCGCGG
Organism: Streptomyces sp. V4I8; assembly: GCF_041261225.1. Lineage (GTDB taxonomy): Bacteria > Actinomycetota > Actinomycetes > Streptomycetales > Streptomycetaceae > Streptomyces. Next base: position 2,138,848 of record NZ_JBGCCN010000001.1, on the reverse strand, counting down.
CGGCCCACCACACCGCGTCCGCGAACGTCCGCATGGTGGCCCCGGGCGCTCCCCGTTCCTGCTGGTAGACCGCGAGGGCACCGGCGAAGCCGAGGAGCAGGGTCGACAGGCTCGCGTAGGCGATCACACGCGCGTGCAGGGAGAGGCGCGGCTCCCCCTGCCGGCGCTGGATGACGTCGTAGAGCGGAACGATCCGCAGCGGCCGCAGCAGTGGCAGGATGACCACCACCGTGTGCAGGAAGTGCGTCCTGACGAAGCGGGGGAAGCGTTGCCCGCTGAGGTTCCAGCGCATCACGTAGTCCACCGCGAACAGCATCCAGAGCGAGAGCATGGTGATCCAGCACAGGGTCCGCCAGCCGGACGTCATGCTGACGGCGAGGACGCGGACGGCATAGGCGGCCAGGAAGACCAGTGATGCCAGAAACATGGGGATCTCGGTGCGCTGCTCCCAGCGGGCGTAAGGGCTGTCGTCGTCCACCGGCCAAGCTTGGCGGGTGACCGCCGTCCCGTCGCCCCGGCGACACGCCGCGAACGGACGAAGCCATATGCTGCACGCATGACGAGTGAGCCGGAGCAGCAGTGGGGAGTGGGGATCCAGGACGCGTTCCAGCGTCTGTGGACGCCCCATCGGATGGCCTACATCCAGGGTGAGAACAAGCCGACCGGCCCCGGAGCGGACGACGGCTGCCCCTTCTGCTCGATCCCGGCCAAGTCAGACGAGGACGGGCTGGTCGTCAAGCGTGGCGAGCAGGTCTACGCGGTCCTCAATCTGTACCCGTACAACGGCGGCCACCTGATGGTCGTGCCCTACCGCCACGTCGCCGACTACACCGACCTCACCGAGCCGGAGACCGTCGAGCTCGCCGCTCTGACCAAGCAGGCGATGACGGCCCTGCGCACCGCCTCCGGTGCCCACGGCTTCAACATCGGCCTGAACCAGGGCACGGTCGCCGGTGCCGGTATCGCGGCCCACCTCCACCAGCACGTCGTCCCGCGCTGGGGCGGCGACGCGAACTTCATGCCGGTGGTGGGCCACACGCGGGTGCTGCCGCAGCTGCTGGCGGACACGCGGAAGATGCTGGCGGAGGTCTGGCCGACGGCCTGACGTGACCGCAACCAGCCCGTCCGGCGTTTGAGGACGAGGCCCGCCAGGGCCGAAGGGGGCTGGGGGCGCAGCCCCCCGGGTACGTTCACCCACCCCACGCGGCTCGACCGCCGGAGGCCTACGCGTCGTACACGTCCGCCTTCCGCGGCGACGGGTCCTGTACGGCCGTGCTCAGGAACGACGACCGCGTACCGAACTTCTCCGTGTCCACGCCGTTCTCGTCCAGCACCTTGATCGCCGCGGCATGCACCACCCGCAGCACCGGCGTAGCCGCGCGCAGCGCGTCGTCGGCCATGAACCGGTGCCGCCACGGCTGATCCGCCCACGCGTGCCGCAGCCCGAACGGCTCGGGCAGCCCCATCGTCCCGCCGAGCCAGTTCAGCAGCGGCGGATACCAGGAGATCGGGGCGCGGACCGCGAGCCTCACCACCTCGTCGGTGTTGACCAGCGGAAGCTTCACCTTGCGGGTCTCCCACGGCTTGAACGACTTGGCGACCTCCTTGGTCGGCGCCTCGGGCTTCTCCTGGAAGAGTCCGTTCACCGGGCCGAGGGCATGTCCGGTCACCTCGATGCGCAGGGTCTCGTGCAGCACGGTCACCGTGATCAGCATCGTGATGATCAACTGCCCGTCCCACAGCGTCCACTGGACGCCCAGGTAGTGCCGGTCACCGCTGCCGAACTGCTGCTTGTTGCAGATGTCCTGTATGGCGTGCGACTTGACCTGGTACGCGTCGACGTCCGTGCCCTCCGGCCGGGACACGGCCTTGGCGCCCTCGGCGATCGGCGTGACGACCCAGTGGCGTATCGAGGGCTTCGGGAAACCGCCGGTGTTCAGCGGGCCGCGCTCCAGCATGCGTAGCTGGTCGTGGACCGCGCGGATGATGTCCCAGCTGCGGAAGGGGTGGATCTCCCGGGTCGGGTCGGCGGGTGTCAGGTCCTCGGCCAGCTGCCAGCTGCCCCAGCGCGTGCCCATGCCGAGTATTCCCTTGGGCCCGGCGTAGAACACGGAGTTGGACTGCTGCTCGGCGCTCAGCTTGGCGAGGGACTGGCGCAGCTGCTCGGCCTGCGTCTCGGTGGGGCTGGTCGGCACCGCCTCCGGCACCTTCGCGCCGACGCTGCTGCCGGCCAGCAGGCTGTCCCACCGCTCCCGCAGGTCCTTCGCCGTGCGCTCGCAGACCTGCTTGGCCCAGAACCAGCCGACCACGGGCATGAGGACCGAGGCCCGGGCATACCAGGCCCAGAAGCCGGTGAAGGGCATACGCAGCAGGAAGATCACGGCGAGCGCGCCCGCCGCGACGAGCAGCACCGAGGCGAGGGCACCGCCGCGCTTGTCGTCCCGCTTGACGATCGTGGTGCGCAGCGTGAAGACCAGCAGCCAGACCAGGAGCCCGGGCAGGAACAGCACACCGCAGACCACCATGATGGCGCTGAGCATCCGGTCGCGGGCCTTGCGGATGTTGTTGGCGGCCAGACAGTGCTCGACGACCACCTGCGGCTCGGTGCCGAAGGACTGGATCAGGGGCTTGCGGCCGCTGCCGAGCATGCGGTCGACCACCGCCCGCGAGAAGGCCTCACCCAGGTTGGGCCGGAAGATCCTCGCCCAGCCACGGCCCGCCTTGACTTCGGTCTGGTGCCATTCGTTGTCGGCCTTCTTGATGTCCTCGAACGGATTGTCCCGATAGGCCGCCGAGGCCAGCGCGAACGTCGCCGTCTGGCCCTCGCCGGCCGCGCGAGGCACCTGCGGACCGAAGATGTCCGCGTAACCGCTCTCAACGGTCATTCCCGCCCCCGATCGCCGCACTGTCGCTTCTGCGGCCTTCCCGACTTCCGTACTGCGCACACCTGTTGATCAATGATCAGCGTATCCTCCGCCACCGACAACCGTCGGCGGACGGCCAATGCCGCCCGCCGACGCGGAGGGGAGCGTTCCGGCAAGGGCGCTCCGTGGCGCCCGCCGGGGCCACTTGGTGGCGCCGGGCGCCAACTACGAGGCTTGGCGCGCCTCTTCACGAATCCTTTCCGCGATCTGCGCCGGCATCGGTTCGTGCCGCGCGTACGAACGGTTGAAGCGCGCGGTGCCGTGCGACAGCGACCGCAGATCGACGGCGTACCGCCCGATCTCGATCTCGGGCACCTCGGCCTTGATGACGGTTCGGCCACCGCTGGTCTGCTCGGTGCCCAGGACACGGCCGCGCCGCCCGGACAGGTCGCTCATCACGGCTCCGACATAGTCGTCGCCGACCAGGACGGACACCTCGGCCACCGGCTCCAGCAGATGGATCTTCGAGTCGGCCGCCGCCTCGCGCAGCGCGAGCGCGCCGGCCGTCTGGAACGCGGCGTCGGAGGAGTCCACCGAGTGCGCCTTGCCGTCGCGCAGCGTGACCCGGATGTCGACGAGCGGATGGCCGGCCGCGACTCCCCTGGCGGCCTGGGCCCTTACGCCCTTCTCCACCGAGGGGATGAACTGGCGTGGCACCGCGCCGCCGACGACCTTGTCCACGAACTCGATGCCCGAGCCGCCCGGCAGCGGCTCCACCTCGATCTCGCAGATCGCGTACTGCCCGTGGCCGCCGGACTGCTTCACATGCCGGCCGCGGCCCGCCGACTTGTTCGCGAACGTCTCCCGCAGGGAGACCTTGTGCGGCACGACGTCGACCTGGACGCCGTAGCGGCTGCGGAGCCGTTCGAGGGCGACGTCCGCGTGTGCCTCGCCCAGGCACCACAGCACCACCTGGTGGGTGGCCTGGTTCTGTTCCAGTCGCATGGTCGGGTCCTCGGCGACCAGCCGGGACAGGCCCTGCGACAGCTTGTCCTCGTCCGCCTTGCTGTGCGCCTGGATCGCGAGCGGCAGCAGCGGGTCCGGCATCTGCCAGGGCTCCATCAGGAGCGGGTCGTCCTTGGCCGACAGCGTGTCGCCGGTCTCCGCGCGGCTCAGCTTCGCCACGCACGCGAGGTCACCGGCGATGCAGTGGCTGAGCGTGCGCTGCTGCTTGCCGAACGGCGCCGACAGGGCGCCGATCCGCTCGTCGACGTCGTGGTCCTCGTGCCCACGGTCCTCCAGGCCGTGCCCGGAGACGTGCACCGTCTCGTCGGGGCGCAGGGTGCCGGAGAAGACGCGGACCAGGGAGATCCGGCCGACGTACGGGTCGGACGCGGTCTTCACGACCTCCGCGACCAGCGGCCCGTCAGGGTCGCACAGCTTCAGCTCGCGGGGTTTGCCGTCGACCGTGGTGACCGCGGGTGCCGCGCGCTCCAGCGGGGTCGGGAAGCCGCGCGTGATCAGCTCCAGCAGCTCGACCGTGCCGATCCCCTGCCGGGCACCGTCGGTCGCGGGGGCGGCGGCCAGGACGGGGTGGAAGACGCCCCGGGCGACAGCCCTTTCCAGGTCCTCGATCAGTGTCTTGACGTCGACCTGCTCGCCGCCGAGATACCGGTCCATCAGGGTCTCGTCCTCCGACTCGGAGATGATCCCCTCGATGAGCCGGTCGCGGGCATCCGCGATCCGCGGCAGCTGGTCCTCGCCCGGCTCGGACTCCTTGCGCTCCCCGGAGGCGTAGTCGAACAGCTGCTGTGACAGCAGCCCGATCAGGCCGGTCACCGACGCGTGTCCGTCCGGTGCCTGCGCGCCGTGCAGCGGCAGATACAGCGGGAGCACGGCGTCGGGGTCGTCCCCGCCGAAGGCCTCCGCGCAGATCCGTGTCATCTCCTCGTAGTCGGCCCGCGCGGACTCCAGGTGCGTGACGACGATCGCGCGCGGCATGCCGACGGCCGCGCACTCCTCCCACACCATGCGGGTCGAGCCGTCCACGCCGTCCGAGGCCGAGACGACGAAAAGGGCCGCGTCCGCCGCTCGCAGACCGGCCCTGAGTTCCCCGACGAAGTCGGCGTATCCGGGGGTGTCCAGCAGGTTGATCTTGATGCCGTCCCATTCGACCGGCACCAGGGAGAGCTGTACCGAGCGTTGCTGCCGGTGCTCGATCTCGTCGTAGTCCGAGACGGTGCCGCCGTCCTCCACACGGCCCGCCCGATTCACCGCCCCCGCCGTGAGCGCGAGGGCTTCCACCAACGTGGTCTTGCCCGATCCGGAGTGGCCGACCAGCACCACATTCCGTACGGACGCGGGGTGGTCGGCCGCCGTAGCCCTGCCGGCGGCTCCGGGGTGTGCGTTCGCCTTGTCGCCCATGATCCTGCCTCCCGTGCACGGTGAGGTCACTGTGGGCGCGGACATACCGATCCGCGTGCGATGTGGCGGCTCCGGTGACGCCCGCGGTCCTTCGAGCTTTCCACTCCCGTCACGGTGCGTCCATACGGCGGACGTGATCGCGCCGCCCGCACCGGCGGACCGAGCCGCTCACGCCCTGTACGAGTGCCCGGCGGTCGCACTCACGCGCGCGTGGCTACGATGGGCCAGCCGGTGGCCAGCAGGGGCCGCGCGGCCACACCGACCCTCGGGAAGGCCATGCTGAACAAGTACGCGCGTGCATTCTTCACGCGTGTCCTCACACCGTTCGCCGCGTTCTTGATCCGGCGGGGCGTGAGCCCCGACACGGTCACGCTCATCGGCACGGCCGGTGTGGTCGCGGGCGCGCTGGTCTTCTACCCCATGGGCGAGTTCTTCTGGGGCACGGTCGTGATCACGCTGTTCGTGTTCTCCGACCTCGTCGACGGAAACATGGCCCGCCAGCTCGGCCGCTCCAGCCGCTGGGGCGCCTTCCTGGACTCCACGCTCGACCGGGTCGCCGACGGCGCGATCTTCGGCGGCTTCATCCTCTGGTACGCCGGTGGCGGCGACGACCTCGTCCTGTGCGCGGTCTCGATCTTCTGCCTGGCCAGCGGTCAGGTGGTGTCGTACACCAAGGCGCGCGGCGAGTCGATCGGCCTGCCGGTCGCGGTCAACGGCCTCGTCGAGCGGGCCGAGCGTCTGGTGATCTCGCTGGTCGCGGCCGGTTTCGCGGGCCTGCACAAGTTCGGGGTACCCGGTATCCAGTACCTGCTGCCCGTCGCGCTGTGGATCGTCGCCGTCGGCAGCCTCGTCACGCTGATCCAGCGGGTCGTCACGGTGCGCCGCGAGTCCGCGGAGGCGGAGGCCGAGGCGGCCGCCCAGGACAAGCCGCAGAGCGCCTCTCAAGGGAGCGAGGCCGCCAAGTGAGTGCCCAGGAGCGCCTCGCGGACGCGCTGTACGGCCTCGGCTGGGGCACCGTCAAGAAGCTCCCCGAGCCGGTCGCCGTCCGACTCGGCCGCACCATCGCCGACCTCGCCTGGAAGCAGCGGGGCAAGGGCGTCCAGCGGCTGGAGAGCAACTACGCGCGCGTGGTGCCCGACGCGACCCCGGAGCGCCTCGCCCAGCTCTCGCGCGCGGGTATGCGCTCGTACCTGCGCTACTGGATGGAGTCCTTCCGGCTGCCCGCCTGGAGCGCCGAGCGAGTCAAGAGCAGCTTCGACTGCAAGGACGTCCACCACCTGACCGACGGTCTGGCCGCCGGGAACGGCGTGATCCTCGCCCTACCGCACCTGGCCAACTGGGACCTCGCGGGCGCCTGGGCCACCACCGAGCTCGAAACGCCCTTCACGACGGTCGCCGAACGCCTCAAGCCCGAGACGCTCTACGACCGCTTCGTCGCCTACCGCGAAGGCCTCGGCATGGAGGTCCTGCCGCACAGCGGCGGAACCGCTTTCGGCACGCTGGCCCGCAGGCTGCGCGACGGCGGCCTGGTCTGCCTGGTCGCCGACCGTGACCTGTCCGCGTCCGGCGTCGAGGTCGAGTTCTTCGGGGACACGGCCCGGATGCCCGCCGGCCCGGCGCTGCTGGCCCAGCAGACCGGGGCGCTGCTGCTCCCCGTCACGCTCTGGTACGACGAGTCGCCCGTCATGCACGGGCGCGTGCATCCCCCGATCGAGGTACCCGAGGCAGGTACCCGGGCCGAGAAGACGTCTGTCATGACACAGGCGCTGGCCGATGCCTTCGCCACAGGGATCGCCGAACACCCGGAGGACTGGCACATGCTCCAGCGCTTGTGGCTCGCCGACCTGGAACCACGACCGGGTGACGGCTCGGACGGAGAGCGTCCGTGAAGATCGGCATCGTCTGCCCGTACTCCTGGGACGTGCCGGGCGGCGTCCAGTTCCACATCCGCGACCTCGCCGAGTACTTCGTCCGGCTCGGCCACGACGTGTCCGTGCTGGCCCCGGCCGACGACGACACCCCGCTCCCGCCGTACGTGGTCTCGGCGGGCCGCGCCGTCCCGGTCCCGTACAACGGCTCGGTCGCCCGGCTGAACTTCGGCTTCCTCTCGGCGGCCCGGGTGCGCCGCTGGCTGCATGACGGCGGGTTCGACGTCATCCACATCCACGAGCCCGCCTCGCCGTCCCTCGGCCTGCTGACCTGCTGGGCGGCCCAGGGCCCGATCGTGGCGACGTTCCACACGTCGAACCCGCGCTCCCGGGCGATGATCGCGGCCTACTCCATCCTCCAGGCGGCCCTGGAGAAGATCAGCGCCCGGATCGCGGTGAGCGAGTACGCCCGCCGCACGCTGGTCGAACACCTCGGCGGCGACGCGGTCGTCATCCCCAACGGCGTCGACGTCGACTTCTTCGCCAAGGCCGAGCCCAACCCCGAGTGGCAGGGCGACACGATCGGCTTCGTCGGCCGCATCGACGAGCCCCGCAAGGGCCTGCCGGTCCTGATGAAGGCCCTGCCGAGGATCCTCGCCGCCCGCCCGCAGACCCGGCTCCTGGTGGCCGGCCGCGGCGACGAGGAGGAAGCGGTCGAGTCCCTGCCCGCCGAGCTGCGCTCCCGCGTCGAGTTCCTCGGCATGATCAGCGACGAGGACAAGGCCCGCTTCCTGCGCAGCGTCGACCTGTACGTCGCCCCCAACACCGGCGGCGAGAGCTTCGGGATCATCCTCGTCGAGGCGATGTCGGCCGGCGCCCCGGTCCTCGCCTCCGACCTGGACGCCTTCGCCCAGGTCCTCGACCAGGGCGCGGCGGGCGAACTCTTCACCAACGAGGACGCGGACGCCCTCGCCGAGGCGGCGGTACGCCTCATGGAGGACCCGGCCCGCCGGGCGGAGCTGCGGGAGCGGGGGAGCGTGCATGTGCGCCGCTTCGACTGGTCGACCGTGGGGGCGGACATCCTGTCGGTGTACGAGACGGTGACGGCGGGCGCGGCGGCGGTGGCCGCGGACGAGCGGACCGGGGGCGGCGGCGGGCTGCGGGCGCGGTGGGGGCTGGCGCGGGACTGACCCCGATCGGTACAGCTCCTGTGGCGGCCACGCCGACACCCCGCACACCCCCGGCTGACCCGCCACGGTTAGTGTGCCGCCCGTGACCGCAACTCTGATCTGGATCCTCGTAGCCCTCGTCGCGATCGGCCTCTATCTGAGCTGGACGGCGGGCCGCCTGGACCGGCTGCACGCCAGGATCGACGCCGCACGCGCCGCGCTCGACGCTCAGCTGCTGCGCCGCGCCTCGGTGGCCCAGGAGCTGGCCACCTCCGGGGTACTGGATCCGGCCGCGTCGATCGTCCTGTACGAGGCCGCCCACGCCGCCCGGCAGGCCGAGGAGGAGCAGCGGGAGGTCGCCGAGAGCGAGCTGAGCCAGGCGCTGCGGGCCGTCTTCGCCGAGCCCCAGCAGGTGGAGGCCGTACGGGAGGCGCCTGGCGGCGAGGAAGCGGCCCGTGAGCTGACCGAGGCGGTCCGCCGGGTACCGATGGCCCGCCGCTTCCACAACGACGCCGTACGGGCGGCCAGGGCCCTGCGGCGGCACCGCAAGGTGCGCTGGTTCCGCCTGGCGGGCCACGCCCCGTTCCCACTGGCCTTCGAGATGGACGACGAGCCCCCTGCGGCCCTGGTGGACCGGGCGGCCTAGGACGTGCCGAAGTCGGGGATCGTGAGGGAACCGTCCTCGGCGAGCGTGAACCCGGGGTTGTGCGCGATCTCCCAGGCGTGGCCGTCCGGGTCCACGAAGCAGCCGGAGTAGAAGCCGATGGCATTGGTGGCCGCGGGCTTGGTGACGGTCGCTCCGGCCCGTTCCGCGGCCGTGAGCAGAGCGTCGACCTCGTCGTCCGAGCGCACGTTGTGGGCCAGGGCGATCCCGCCGAAGCCGACCCCCGTGCCGTCCGTCAGCCCGCAGTCCCGGGCGAGCTTGTCGCGGCCCCACAGGACCAGGGCCAGGCCGCCCGCCTGGAAGAAGACCGTCTCCTCGACCTCCTGCCCCCGCCAGCCCAGGGCCTCGTAGAAGACCCGGGAGCGGGTGACATCGGAAACTCCCAGCGTGACCAGGCTGATGCGCTGTTCCATGCGGTGTTCCATGCAGGGACACTAACGCGGCCAAGGGGCATGCACAGGTCCGAGGAAGGCGCGCAGGCGAAGGAAAAACGATCCACCGCCTCACTATTGGCCCTTGAAGTGGCCCCCACCTCTCACGTTTCCTCAATGCTTGCAGTAGCCCTTTTCCACCGAGCGAGGTCACCCGTGTCCATCTCCGAAAACCAGGCCCCCGAGACCGGCACCGCGCGCGTGAAGCGCGGTATGGCCGAGCAGCTCAAGGGTGGCGTGATCATGGACGTCGTCACACCTGAGCAGGCGAAGATCGCCGAGGACGCGGGCGCCGTCGCCGTCATGGCCCTGGAGCGGGTCCCCGCCGACATCCGCAAGGACGGCGGCGTGGCCCGGATGTCCGACCCGGACATGATCGAGGGCATCATCGACGCCGTCTCGATTCCGGTCATGGCCAAGTCCCGCATCGGCCACTTCGTCGAGGCGCAGGTCCTGCAGTCCCTCGGCGTCGACTACATCGACGAGTCCGAGGTCCTCACCCCGGCCGACGAGGTCAACCACAGCGACAAGTTCGCTTTCACGACCCCGTTCGTGTGCGGCGCCACCAACCTGGGCGAGGCCCTGCGCCGCATCGCCGAGGGTGCCGCGATGATCCGCTCGAAGGGCGAGGCCGGCACCGGCAACGTCGTCGAGGCCGTCCGCCACCTGCGCCAGATCAAGAACGAGATCGCCAAGCTGCGCGGCTTCGACAACAACGAGCTGTACGCCGCCGCCAAGGAGCTGCGCGCCCCGTACGAGCTGGTCAGGGAAGTCTCCGAGCTCGGTAAGCTCCCGGTGGTCCTGTTCTCCGCCGGTGGCGTGGCCACCCCGGCCGACGCCGCCCTGATGCGCCAGCTCGGCGCCGAGGGCGTCTTCGTCGGCTCCGGCATCTTCAAGTCCGGCGACCCGGCCAAGCGCGCCGCCGCCATCGTGAAGGCGACCACCTTCTACGACGACCCGAAGATCATCGCGGACGCGTCCCGCAACCTCGGCGAGGCCATGGTGGGCATCAACTGCGACACCCTCCCCGAGACCGAGCGCTACGCCAACCGCGGCTGGTAAGCCCACTCCAAGGACTGCACGTACATGACTGACGCACCCGTCATAGGCGTCCTGGCCCTCCAGGGCGACGTACGGGAGCACCTCATCGCCCTGGCCGCGGCCGACGCCGTGGCCAGGCCGGTGCGGCGCCCCGAAGAGCTCGCCGAGGTCGACGGCCTCGTCATCCCCGGCGGCGAGTCCACGACCATCTCCAAGCTGGCCGTCCTCTTCGGCGTGATGGAGCCGCTCCGCGCGCGCGTGCGCGCCGGAATGCCTGTCTACGGCACCTGTGCCGGCATGATCATGCTCGCCGACAAGATCCTCGACCCCCGCTCGGGTCAGGAGACGATCGGCGGCATCGACATGATCGTGCGCCGCAACGCCTTCGGACGTCAGAACGAGTCCTTCGAAGCGGCGGTCGACGTGCGGGGCGTCGCGGGCGATCCTGTGGAGGGCGTCTTCATCCGCGCCCCCTGGGTCGAGTCCGTCGGCGCCGACGCCGAGGTCCTCGCCGAGCACGACGGCCACATCGTCGCGGTCCGCCAGGGCAACGCGCTGGCCACGTCGTTCCACCCGGAACTGACCGGCGACCACCGTGTGCACGGCCTGTTCGTGGACATGGTGCACGCGAACCGGACGGCGGAGTCCTTGTAGGATCTCTGGCGTTCGTTCATAGATGGGTTACGCGAAGGAGACAGGCAGATGTCCGGCCACTCTAAATGGGCCACGACGAAGCACAAGAAGGCCGTGATCGACGCCAAGCGCGGCAAGCTCTTCGCGAAGCTGATCAAGAACATCGAGGTCGCGGCGCGCATGGGCGGCGTCGACCTCGAAGGAAACCCGACGCTCTACGACGCCGTTCAGAAGGCCAAGAAGCAGTCGGTTCCGAACAAGAACATCGACTCCGCGATCAAGCGCGGTGGCGGTCTCGAGGCCGGTGGCGCCGACTACGAGACGATCATGTACGAGGGCTACGGCCCGAACGGCGTCGCGGTGCTCATCGAGTGCCTCACCGACAACCGCAACCGCGCCGCCTCCGACGTCCGCGTCGCCATGACCCGCAACGGCGGCAACATGGCCGACCCGGGCTCGGTGTCGTACATGTTCAGCCGCAAGGGCGTCGTCATCGTCCCCAAGGGCGAGCTGACCGAGGACGACGTCCTGGGTGCCGTCCTGGACGCGGGTGCCGAGGAGGTCAACGACCTCGGCGAGTCCTTCGAGGTCATCAGCGAGGCCACCGACCTGGTCGCGGTCCGCACCGCCCTCCAGGAGGCCGGCATCGACTACGACTCCGCCGACTCCAGCTTCGTCCCGTCCGTCCAGGTCGAGCTGGACGAGGAGGGCGCCAAGAAGATCTTCAAGCTGATCGACGCGCTCGAGGACAGCGACGACGTGCAGAACGTCTTCGCCAACTTCGATGTCAGCGACGAGATCATGGAGAAGGTCGACGCGTAGCGCTGCCGCGAGCTGCACGGGCTCAACGGGCCGACGGGACACACCCGTCGGCCCGTCGCTTTGCCGGGCGTTGGTGACCGGCGTTGTCGGTGGCACCCGATAGCCTGCACAAACAGGCGATCGAAGGGAGGCGCGCGGGTGCGCGTACTGGGGGTGGACCCGGGGCTGACCCGATGCGGTGTCGGCGTGGTCGAAGGCGTCGCAGGGCGCCCGCTCACCATGCTCGGCGTCGGTGTCGTACGGACGCCCGCGGACGCCGAGTTGAGCCACCGCCTCGTCGCCGTCGAGCAGGGCATCGAGCAGTGGCTGGACGAGCACAAGCCCGAATTCGTCGCCGTGGAGCGGGTGTTCAGCCAGCACAACGTCCGCACGGTGATGGGCACCGCCCAGGCCAGCGCCGTCGCCATGCTCTGTGCCGCCCGCCGCGGCATCCCGGTCGCCCTGCACACGCCCAGCGAGGTCAAGGCCGCCGTCACCGGCAGCGGTCGCGCCGACAAGGACCAGGTCGGCGCCATGGTCACCCGCCTGCTGCGACTCAGCGCCCCGCCCAAACCGGCCGACGCGGCCGACGCCCTCGCGCTCGCCATCTGCCACATCTGGCGCGCCCCCGCGCAGAACCGACTCCAGCAGGCCGTCGCCCTCCACACCGTCAAAGCACCGAAAGGCCGTACGGCATGATCGCCTTCGTCAGCGGCACAGTGGCCGCACTCGCTCCGGACGCCGCGGTGGTCGAGGTGGGCGGGGTCGGCATGGCCGTCCAGTGCACACCGAACACCCTGTCCACCCTGCGCGTCGGCCGGCCCGCCAAGCTGCACACCTCGCTGGTGGTCCGCGAGGACTCCCTCACGCTGTACGGCTTCGCGGACGACGACGAGCGCCAGACGTTCGAGCTGCTCCAGACCGCGAGCGGAGTCGGCCCGCGCCTGGCCCAGGCGATGCTGGCGGTGCACTCGCCCGACGCCCTGCGCCGAGCCGTCGCGACCGCCGACGAGAAGTCGCTCACCGCCGTTCCCGGCATCGGCAAGAAGGGCGCCCAGAAGCTGCTCCTGGAGCTGAAGGACCGGCTGGGCGAGCCCATCGGCGCACCTGCCTTGGGCGCCCCGGTCACCCAGGGCTGGCGCGACCAGCTGCACGCCGCCCTGATCGGCCTGGGCTACGCGACCCGCGAGGCCGACGAGGCGGTCGCCGCCGTGGCCCCGCAGGCCGAGGCCGCCGAAGGCACCCCGCAGGTGGGCCAGTTGCTGAAGGCGGCGCTGCAGACCCTGAACAGAGCCCGCTGATCGAGCCCGCTGCTCGACGGCCCTGACGCCGCCCGCCGTACGCCGCCCTCCCCCGTAGGCCACCCACCGCGACCCCCGAGGCAATTCCATGAACTGGGACGACACGACCGACAGCACCGCCGCCGAGCGGCTGGTGGGCTCTGCCGCCGACCGCGAGGACCAGGCCGTCGAGTCCGCGCTGCGTCCGAAGGACCTGGGCGAGTTCATCGGTCAGGAGAAGGTCCGCGAACAGCTCGACCTCGTCCTGCGCGCCGCACGCGCGCGTGGCGCCACCGCCGACCATGTGCTGCTCTCCGGCGCCCCCGGCCTCGGCAAGACGACCCTCTCGATGATCATCGCGGCCGAGATGGGCGCCCCGATCCGCATCACCTCCGGCCCCGCCATCCAGCACGCCGGCGACCTCGCGGCGATCCTCTCCTCCCTCCAGGAGGGCGAGGTCCTCTTCCTCGACGAGATCCACCGCATGTCCCGGCCCGCCGAGGAGATGCTGTACATGGCGATGGAGGACTTCCGCGTCGACGTGATCGTCGGCAAGGGGCCGGGCGCCACCGCGATCCCGCTGGAGCTGCCCCCGTTCACCCTGGTCGGCGCCACCACCCGCGCGGGCCTGCTGCCGCCCCCGCTGCGCGACCGCTTCGGCTTCACCGCGCACATGGAGTTCTACGAGCCCGCCGAGCTGGAGCGCGTCATCCACCGCTCGGCCAACCTGCTCGACGTCGAGATCGGGGCCGACGGCGCCGCCGAGATCGCCGGCCGCTCCCGCGGCACGCCCCGTATCGCCAACCGCCTGCTCCGCCGGGTCCGGGACTACGCCCAGGTCAAAGCCGACGGGATCATCACCAAGGACATCGCCGCGGCCGCCCTCGCCGTCTACGAGGTCGACGCCCGCGGTCTCGACCGCCTCGACCGCGGCGTTCTGGAGGCGCTGCTGAAGCTGTTCGGCGGCGGCCCGGTGGGCCTGTCCACGCTCGCGGTGGCGGTGGGGGAGGAGCGCGAGACCGTCGAGGAGGTCGCCGAACCCTTCCTCGTACGCGAAGGCCTGCTCGCCCGTACTCCGCGCGGCCGGGTCGCCACACCCGCCGCCTGGGCGCATCTCGGCCTGATCCCGCCACGCTCGCAAGCTGCGGGAAACGGACAACAGGACCTGTTCGGGACGTGACGGCTCCGTCACGGCGAGCACACTGGCCGGAGCAGGAACCCCGGTGCCATGCTGAGCGTTGTTCCCTGCGCGGAGACTCGCTTAGACTCCGCCGATGCCGCCCTTGTCGACGGCACACATACCCCCAACCATCAGGCCGCTCACCATCGCGGTCGTGTGAAGGAAGTTCCGACCCGTGAGTCTCGTGACCCTCCTCCCGTTCATCGTGCTCATCGGGGCCATGTTCCTGATGACCCGGTCGGCCAAGAAGAAGCAGCAGCAGGCCGCCGACATGCGGAACCAGATGCAGCCCGGATCCGGTGTCCGCACCATCGGGGGCATGTACGCCACGGTCAAGGAGGTCAGCGAGGACACCGTCCTCGTTGACGCCGGCCCGGGCGTGGAGCTCCTCTTCGCCAAGAACGCGATCGGTGCCGTCCTCTCCGACGACGAGTACAACCGCATCGTGCACGGCATCGAGCACGACCTGAAGTCCGACGTCGTCCCGGACGACGCCTCCTCCCTCACCGGGACCGACGAGCCCGCCGCTGCCGCCGACTCCGACGAGAAGTCCGTCGACCTCGGTAAGAAGGACGAGAAGGACGAGGCCGAGGAGTCCGCCGACGCCGTGTCCGCCGAGGCGAAGACGGACGACGAGCCGAAGAAGACCGACGGCGACTCCGACGCGAAGTAGCCATGCTCCGGGGCGCGCGGGCCACGCCTGCGCGCCCTCGGGCATGCTGAGCTCGCACGGGATCCCGACACCATGTCATGGCCGCCCGCCCGTCTGATCCGGAGCGAGGCGGCCCGAGAGGGAGTACGAGAAGGTGGCAGCACCTAAGAAGGGCCGGAACGCGAGCGCCCAGAGCAAGCCAGGGCGCTCGCTGGCCCTCATCCTGATCGCCATCGCGGCGCTCACCGGAGGGATGTTCGCCTCGGGGCACACCAAGCCGCGACTCGGCATCGACCTGGCCGGCGGCACGAGCATCACGCTCCGCGCGGTGGCCGAGCCCGGCCAGGAATCCGCGATCAACAAGACCAATATGAACACCGCGGTCGAGATCATGGAACGCCGTGTCAATGGTCTGGGTGTCTCGGAGTCCGAGGTACAGACCCAGGGCGATGCGAACATCATCGTCAACATCCCCAAGGGCACCAACTCCAAGGAAGCCCGGGACCAGGTCGGCACCACCGCGAAGCTCTACTTCCGCCCGGTCCTCACCACCGAGATCTCCGGCGGCGACGCGGCGGCCACCCCCACGCCGAGCGCCTCCGGCAGCGCGTCGGGCGACCCCACGGACAAGGCGACCTCCTCCGCGTCCCCCTCCGGCTCCACCAGCCCGTCGGCGAGCTCCACCACGCAGGGCCGCGCGGTCACCGACGCCCTGAAGGCCGATCCCACGCCGTCGACGAGCGCCTCCTCCAGCGCCTCTCCGTCCGCGAGCAGCAGCCCCTCCGGCGACCAGGCGAGCAGCGCGCTCGAAGCGCAGTACGCCAAGCTGGACTGCACGAAGGAGGCGGTCCGCGCCAAGGCCGGCGACGGCGTCAAGCCGACCGATCCCACCGTCGCCTGCGGCCAGAACTCGCAGGGCCAGTGGCAGAAGTACATCCTCGGTCCCGCCGAGGTCGACGGCACGGACGTCGACAAGTCCGAGGCCGTCTGGAACGCGCAGAACGCCGCGGGCTGGACCGTGACCATGGACTTCACCGACGCGGGTGGCAAGAAGTTCGCCGACATCACCGGCAAGCTCGCCAAGAACCAGCCGCCGCAGAACCAGTTCGCCATCGTCCTGGACGGCGAGGTCGTCTCCGACCCCTCCGTCGACCAGGCCCTGACGGGTGGCAACGCCGAGATCTCCGGCAACTTCACCCAGCAGTCGGCCGAGAGCCTCGCCAACATGCTGTCCTACGGCGCCCTGCCGCTGACCTTCAAGGAGGACAGCGTCACCACGGTGACCGCCGCGCTCGGCGGTGAGCAGCTGAAGGCCGGTCTGATCGCCGGTGCCATCGGTCTCGCCCTGGTCGTGATCTACCTGCTGGTCTACTACCGCGGCCTGTCGATCATCGCCATCCTGTCGCTGCTGGTCTCCGCCGCCCTGACCTACACGATCATGTCGCTGCTCGGTCCGGCCATCGGCTTCGCGCTGAACCTGCCGGCCGTCTGCGGTGCCATCGTCGCCATCGGCATCACGGCGGACTCGTTCATCGTGTACTTCGAACGCGTCCGCGACGAGATCCGCGAGGGCCGCTCGCTGCGCCCCGCCGTCGAGCGTGCCTGGCCGCGAGCCCGGCGCACCATCCTGGTCTCGGACTTCGTGTCGTTCCTCGCCGCCGCGGTGCTCTTCATCGTCACCGTCGGCAAGGTCCAGGGCTTCGCGTTCACGCTCGGCCTGACCACCCTGCTCGACGTGGTCGTCGTGTTCCTGTTCACCAAGCCGCTGCTGACGCTCATGGCCCGCAGCAAGTTCTTCGGCAGCGGTCACAGCTGGTCCGGCCTCGATCCCAAGCGACTGGGTGCCCAGCCGCCGCTGCGCCGCACCCGCCGTCCCTCCGCCCCCGTCGAGACGAAGGAGGCGTGAGATGTCGAAGCTCGGCACCCTCGGCGCCCGACTGCACCGCGGCGAGGTCGGCTACGACTTCGTCGGCAACCGCAAGATCTGGTACGGCCTCTCGATCCTGATCACCATCATGGCCATCGTCGGCCTGGCGGTGCGCGGCCTGAACATGGGCATCGAGTTCCAGGGCGGCGCGGTCTTCAACACCCCGACGACCAGCGTCTCGGTCTCCCAGGCACAGGAGTACGCGGAAAAGGCCTCCGGCCACGACGCGATCGTCCAGAAGCTCGGCAGCGGCGACAAGGCCACGCTGCGCATCCAGGTCGCCGGCATCGACACCGACCAGGCCGACAAGGTCTCGGCGCAGCTGGCCAAGGACCTGGGCGTCGCGGAGAAGGACGTCACCGGCGAGCTGGTCGGCCCCAGCTGGGGTGAGCAGATCGCCAACAAGGCATGGCAGGGCCTGGGGATCTTCCTGGTCCTGGTGGTGATCTATCTGGCGATCGCGTTCGAGTGGCGCATGGCCGTCGCCGCGTTCGTCGCCCTGATCCACGACATCACCATCACGGTCGGCATCTACGCCCTCGTCGGCTTCGAGGTCACGCCGGGCACGGTGATCGGTCTGCTGACCATCCTCGGTTATTCGCTCTACGACACGGTCGTCGTCTTCGACAGCCTCAAGGAGCAGACGAAGGACATCACCAAGCAGACCCGCTGGACCTACAGCGACATCGCCAACCGGTCGATCAACAGCACCCTGGTCCGCTCCATCAACACCACGGTGGTCGCACTGCTGCCGGTGGCGGGCCTGCTGTTCATCGGTGGCGGCTTCCTCGGCGCCGGCATGCTCAACGACATCTCGCTGTCGCTGTTCGTCGGCCTCGCCGCCGGTGCGTACTCCTCGATCTTCATCGCCACCCCGCTCGTCGCCGACCTCAAGGAGCGCGAGCCGCAGATGAAGGCCCTGAAGAAGCGGGTGCTCGCCAAGCGGGCGCAGGGCGAGGCGCCGGACGCCCCGGCCACCGACGAGCCCTTCGGCGACGAGCTGGAGGACGCCGGCCCCGCGGTCGTCGGCCCCCGCAACCAGCCCGCGTCCCGCAACCGCGGCCGTGGCCGACCCTCGGGGAAGCGCCGATGACCGGCATCAAGGAGCTCCTGCTCAGCCGCATCCGTGATGTGGCGGACTACCCGGAGCCGGGCGTGATGTTCAAGGACATCACCCCGCTCCTGGCGGACCCGGCGGCGTTCACCGCGCTCACCGACGCGCTGGCCGAGATCGCCGGGAACACCGGCGCCACGAAGATCGTCGGCCTCGAGGCCCGCGGCTTCATCCTCGGCGCCCCGGTCGCCGTCCGCGCGGGCCTCGGCTTCATCCCCGTACGCAAGGCAGGCAAGCTCCCCGGGGCGACCCTCAGCCAGGCGTACGACCTGGAGTACGGCTCCGCGGAGATCGAGGTCCACGCCGAGGACCTCGCCGCGGGCGACCGCGTCCTCGTCATCGACGACGTACTGGCGACGGGCGGCACCGCGGAGGCCTCGATCGAGCTGATCCGCCGGGCGGGCGCGGACGTCGCAGGCTTCGCCGTCCTGATGGAACTCGGTTTCCTGGGCGGTCGAGCCCGCCTGGAACCGTCTCTGGCAGGAGCCCCTTTGGAAGCGCTGCTGGTGATCTGAGCGCGATACGAAACGGCCGTCCCAGTGCAGTTGGGGCGGCCGTTTCGCGTCTCCGAGGGGCGCGGGGCTGTAACGATTTGCGGCACCGCCGCGTGGGCGTGACCAGCCACATGGGCGCCGCAGCCGCCAAGGGCCCCAAGGCTCCCCAGCCCTCGCGCACGGCCTCGAGCACCCCCAGGACACCCCGGAGCCGCACTCCGGAATGCGGGCGGCAGCCCCTCGCGTTTCTCCGGTAGACGGCCCTCACATCGGCCTGAAGGCGATCCTGGGGCGCAGGATCGCTACCATGGGACCTCCGGAGCCTGATCGGGGGACCCGGATCGCGCACGAGGAGTCCTCTTGCCAGACGAGGCCCAGCACCTGACCGCCGCCAAGCCCGAGTCCGGCTCGGCGCCCGCGGCGAAGCCCGCGCCGAAGGCGCCGCAGGCGAAGAACGACTCGCGTGGGACGGTCGAGCACGCCCAGTCCGCGCCCGTCGACAAGCCGGCCGAGCAGACGCGACCCAAGCCTCTCCCGCCCGAGCGGCCCGTCAACACGCCCGCGGCCCGCCCGTCCGCCGGTCAGCCCGCCCGAAGCGGCTCCTCCAACCGCGTGCGGGCCCGCCTCGCCCGTCTCGGCGTCCAGCGCTCCAACCCGTACAACCCGGTGCTGGAGCCGCTGCTGCGGATAGTCCGCAGCAACGATCCGAAGATCGAGACCGCCACTCTCCGCCAGATCGAGAAGGCCTACCAGGTCGCCGAGCGCTGGCACCGCGGCCAGAAGCGCAAGAGCGGCGACCCGTACATCACGCACCCCCTCGCGGTGACCACGATCCTCGCCGAGCTGGGCATGGATCCGGCCACCCTGATGGCGGGTCTGCTGCACGACACAGTCGAGGACACCGAGTACGGTCTCGACCAGCTCCGCCGCGACTTCGGCGACTCCGTCGCCCTCCTCGTCGACGGCGTCACCAAGCTCGACAAGGTCAAGTTCGGCGAGGCCGCGCAGGCCGAGACCGTGCGCAAGATGGTCGTCGCCATGGCCAAGGACCCCCGCGTCCTGGTCATCAAGCTCGCCGACCGCCTGCACAACATGCGCACCATGCGCTACCTCAAGCGCGAGAAGCAGGAGAAGAAGGCGCGCGAGACCCTCGAGATCTACGCGCCCCTCGCCCACCGCCTCGGCATGAACACCATCAAGTGGGAGCTGGAGGACCTCGCCTTCGCGATCCTCTACCCCAAGATGTACGACGAGATCGTACGGCTGGTGGCCGAGCGGGCACCGAAGCGTGACGAGTATCTGGCCATAGTGACCGACGAGGTCCAGCAGGACCTGCGGGCCGCCCGCATCAAGGCGACCGTCACCGGCCGCCCGAAGCACTACTACAGCGTCTACCAGAAGATGATCGTCCGCGGTCGCGACTTCGCGGAGATCTACGACCTGGTGGGCATCCGCGTCCTCGTGGACACCGTCCGCGACTGTTACGCCGCCCTCGGCACCGTGCACGCGCGATGGAACCCGGTCCCCGGCCGGTTCAAGGACTACATCGCGATGCCCAAGTTCAACATGTACCAGTCGCTGCACACGACGGTCATCGGGCCCAACGGCAAGCCCGTCGAGCTCCAGATCCGCACCTTCGACATGCACCGCCGCGCCGAGTACGGCATCGCCGCGCACTGGAAGTACAAGCAGGAAGCCGTCGCCGGCGCCTCCAAGGTCCGCACCGACGCGCCCAAGTCGTCCGGCAAGGGCAAGGACGACCACCTCAACGACATGGCGTGGCTGCGCCAGTTGCTGGACTGGCAGAAGGAGACCGAGGACCCGGGCGAGTTCCTGGAGTCCCTGCGCTTCGACCTGTCCCGCAACGAGGTCTTCGTCTTCACCCCCAAGGGCGACGTCATAGCGCTCCCGGCCGGGGCGACCCCTGTCGACTTCGCGTACGCCGTGCACACCGAGGTCGGCCACCGCACCATAGGGGCGCGGGTCAACGGCAGGCTCGTACCGCTCGAATCCACCCTGGACAACGGCGACTTGGTGGAGGTCTTCACCTCCAAGGCGGCCGGCGCGGCCCCCTCCCGCGACTGGCTCGGCTTCGTGAAGTCGCCACGCGCCCGCAACAAGATCCGGGCGTGGTTCTCCAAGGAGCGCCGCGACGAGGCCATCGAGCAGGGCAAGGACGCCATCGTCCGCGCGATGCGCAAGCAGAACCTGCCGATCCAGCGCATCCTCACCGGCGACTCCCTGGTCACCCTCGCGCACGAGATGCGCTACGCCGACATCTCCGCGCTGTACGCGGCGATCGGCGAGGGGCATGTCTCCGCGCAGAACATCGTGCAGAAGCTCGTCCAGGCCCTCGGCGGCGAGGAAGCCGCCACGGAGGAGATCGACGAGTCGGTTCCGCCGGCCCGCGGTCGCAGCCGCAAGCGCCGCTCCAGCGCCGACCCGGGCGTCATCGTCAAGGGCGTAGAGGACGTGTGGGTCAAGCTGGCCCGCTGCTGTACGCCCGTACCGGGCGACCCGATCATAGGCTTCGTCACGCGCGGTAGCGGAGTATCGGTTCACCGCAGCGACTGTGTGAACGTGGAGTCACTGTCCCGCGAGCCCGAGCGCATCCTCGAGGTCGAGTGGGCGCCCACCCAGTCCTCGGTCTTCCTGGTCGCCATCCAGGTCGAGGCCCTGGACCGCTCCAGGCTCCTCTCCGACGTCACCCGCGTCCTGTCCGACCAGCACGTCAACATCCTCTCCGCGGCCGTCCAGACCTCCCGCGACCGCGTCGCCACCTCCCGCTTCACCTTCGAGATGGGCGACCCGAAGCACCTCGGTCACGTCCTGAAGGCGGTCAGGGGAGTGGAGGGCGTGTACGACGTGTACCGCGTGACGTCGGCGCGCAGCCGGGCGTAAGGCATACGAGAGAGGGGCTCCCGTACGTGATGTACGGGAGCCCCTCTCTCATGACCGCGTCCGTCAGCCGCCGAACTCCTGGAGGCCCTTCAGAGCCTGGTCCAGCAGCGCCTGACGCCCTTCCAGCTCACGCTCCAGCTTGTCGGCCTTGGCGTTGTTGCCCTGGGCGCGGGCCTGCTCGATCTGGCCCCTGAGCTTGTCCACGGCGGCCTGCAGCTGACCGGTCAGCCCAGCGGCACGCGCGCGTGCCTCCGGGTTGGTCCGGCGCCACTCGGTTTCCTCGGCCTCCTGGATGGCCCGCTCGACGGCGTGCATCCGGCCCTCGACCTTGGGGCGGGCGTCGCGCGGCACATGGCCGATGGCCTCCCAGCGCTCGTTGATCGAGCGGAAGGCGGCACGCGTGCCCTTCAGGTCGCCGATCGGCAAGAGCTTCTCGGCCTCCTCGGCCAGCTCCTCCTTCAGCTTCAGGTTCTCGGACTGCTCGGCGTCGCGCTCGGCGAAGACCGAGCTGCGGGCCGCGAAGAAGATGTCCTGGGCGCCGCGGAAGCGGTTCCACAGGTCGTCCTCGTGCTCGCGCTGGGCGCGGCCGGCCGCCTTCCACTCCGACATCAGCTCGCGGTAGCGGGCCGCCGTCGGACCCCAGTCGGTCGACCCGGACAGCGCCTCGGCCTCGGAGACCAGCCGCTCCTTGGTCTTACGGGCCTCCTCGCGCTGCGCGTCCAGTTGCGCGAAGTGCGCCTTGCGGCGCTTGGAGAACGCCGACCGGGCGTGTGAGAAGCGGTGCCACAGCTCGTCGTCCGACTTGCGGTCGAGCCGCGGCAGGCCCTTCCACGTGTCCACCAGGGCCCGCAGCCGCTCACCGGCGGCCCGCCACTGGTCGGACTGCGCCAGCTCCTCGGCCTCGGTGACCAGCGCCTCCTTGGCGTGGCGCGCCTCGTCCGACTGCTTCGCCCGCTGCTGCTTGCGCTCCTCGCGGCGCTTGTCGACCGTCTCGACCAGCTTGTCCAGCCGGGTCTTCAGGGCGTCCAGATCACCGACCGCGTGATGGGCGTCGACCTGCTCACGAATGTGGTCGATCGCGGTCTGGGCGTCCTTCGCCGACAGGTCGGTGGTCTTCACCCGCTTCTCGAGGAGGCCGATCTCGACAACCAGGCCTTCGTACTTGCGCTCGAAATAGGCCAGCGCCTCTTCAGGAGTGCCTGCCTGCCAAGAGCCGACAACCTGCTCGCCGTCGGCCGTACGCACGTACACGGTCCCCGTCTCGTCGACGCGGCCCCACGGGTCGCTGCTCACAGCGCCTCCTCCACATGATGCCTGCGTGGGGCTTGTGTTCCCCCGGGCATCGTCCACAGTTTCGTCACGGCCAACATAGGCGACCGGCGGGTTGCCTGTCCGCATCCCGCGCGACCGAAATTTCGCAGTTGGCGGTCAGGATTTGGTGACCGTCGCCTTGTTGATGACCACCGTCGCATTCGGCGCCCCGTCGCCCTGGCCGGTGCTCTCGCCGGCGTCGGCAATCTTCTTGAGAACCTTCATGCCGGATTCGGAAACGGTACCGAACGGTGTGTAGCTCGGCGGAAGCTGACTGTCCTGGTAGACGAGGAAGAACTGGCTGCCGCCGGAGTTCTTCTGCCCGGTGTTCGCCATCGCGATGGTGCCCGCCGGGTAGATGTTGTTCTTGAGGCTCTTGTCCTTCAGGTTCTCGTCCGGGATGTTGTACCCGGGCCCGCCCGTTCCGGTGCCCGTCGGGTCGCCGCACTGCAGCACGTAGATGTTGTTGGTGGTGAGCCGGTGGCACTTGGAGTGGTCGAAGTAGCCCTTGCCGGCGAGGAAGTCGAACGAGTTCACGGTGTGCGGCGCGGCCGACGCCTTCAGCGCGATGTCTATGTCGCCGCAGGTCGTCGCGAGCTTCATCGTGTACTTCGCCGACTTGTCGATGGTCAGCGCCGGCTCCTTCTTCCAGGTCGCCGTCTCGACCTTGCCCTCGGCGGGCTTCTCACACGGGTCCGGGGCCTTGCTGGTCGCGCTGGGCGTGACCTCCGCGCCCGCGTTCTCCTTGCTGTCGTCGTCCCCCTTGAGGACTCCGGTCGTGTACAGCGCGAGGCTGCCGATCACGACGACGCCGAGCACCGACGCGATCACCGAGTTGCGCATGCGCGCCTTGCGCCGGGCGGACGTGCGCCGCTGCTGCTGCCGCAAGAACTTCTCCCGGGCGAGCTGACGCCGCCGCTGTTCCTGGCTGACCACCGGGTTCTCTCCTCATGCGTCGTGTGTGGCGACCGGTACGCGTGCGTGGTGTGAGCCGACCGCCCGCGTGTGCCCCGTACCGTATATGGGTTCGCTGAGGAATCGGCAGCGCCGGTAGGCTCTGACCACAGGCGGAGCCCGCCGACAAACCACTCGTGTCGACACAAACGAAGGACGATCGTGCTCATTGCCGGGTTCCCCGCCGGGGCCTGGGGGACGAACTGTTATCTCGTCGCCCCCGCCGCCGGTGAGGAGTGCGTGATCATCGACCCGGGCCACGAAGCGGCCCCCGGAGTCGAGGAAGCACTGAAGAAGCATCGGCTCAAGCCCGTCGCCGTCGTCCTCACCCACGGCCACCTCGACCACGTGGCCTCGGTCGTCCCGGTGTGCGGCGCGCACGACGTGCCGGCCTGGATCCACCCCGAGGACCGGTACATGATGAGCGACCCCGAGAAGGCGCTCGGCCGCTCCATCGGCATGCAGCTGATGGGCGAGCTGACCATCGGGGAACCGGACGACGTCAAGGAGCTGACCGACGGCGCCAGGCTGGAGCTGGCGGGGATGGAGCTCTCCGTCGCGCACGCACCCGGCCATACCAAGGGGTCGGTGACTTTCGGCCTGCCCGAGTCGGCGGACATCCCTCCGATTTTTTTCTCGGGCGACCTGCTGTTCGCCGGCTCCATCGGACGCACCGACCTGCCCGGCGGTGACATGGCCGAGATCCTCGACTCGCTGGCCCGCGTGTGCCTGCCGCTCGACGACTCGACCGTGGTGCTGTCCGGCCACGGCCCCCAGACGACCATCGGCCAGGAGCGCGCCACCAACCCCTATCTGCGGCAGGTGGCCGCCGGCCCGGGAGCGCATGTCGACGCTCCCCGACGAGGAATGTGACGAGACCTTCCGTGAGCACCTTCAAGGCCCCCAAGGGCACGTACGACCTGATCCCGCCGGACTCCGCCAAGTTCCTGGCCGTCCGTGAGGCGATCGCGGCTCCCCTGCGCAACTCCGGCTACGGCTACATCGAGACGCCCGGCTTCGAGAGCGTCGAGCTGTTCGCGCGCGGCGTCGGCGAGTCCACCGACATCGTGACCAAGGAGATGTACGCCTTCGAGACCAAGGGCGGCGACCAGCTCGCCCTGCGCCCCGAGGGCACGGCCTCGGTCCTGCGCGCGGCCCTGGAGGCCAACCTGCACAAGGCGGGCAACCTCCCGGTCAAGCTCTGGTACTCGGGCTCCTACTACCGCTACGAGCGCCCCCAGAAGGGCCGCTACAGGCACTTCTCCCAGGTGGGCGCCGAGGCGATCGGCGCCGAGGACCCGGCCCTGGACGCCGAGTTGATCATCCTGGCCGACCAGGCGTACCGCTCGCTGGGCCTCAGCAACTTCCGCATCCTGCTGAACAGCCTGGGCGACAAGGAATGCCGCCCGGTGTACCGAGCGGCGCTCCAGGACTTCCTGCGCGGCCTGGACCTCGACGAGGACACCCTTCGCCGCTCGGAGATCAACCCGCTGCGCGTCCTCGACGACAAGCGCGAGTCGGTGCAGAAGCAGCTCGGGGACGCCCCGCTCCTGCGCGACTACCTCTGCGACGGCTGCAAGGCGTACCACGAGGAGGTCCGCGAGCTGATCACCGCGGCCGGTGTCTCCTTCGAGGACGACCCGAAGCTGGTGCGCGGCCTGGACTACTACACGCGTACGACCTTCGAGTTCGTCCACGACGGTCTGGGCTCCCAGTCCGCGGTGGGCGGCGGTGGCCGTTACGACGGGCTGTCCGAGATGATCGGCGGCCCCGCGCTGCCGTCCGTCGGCTGGGCGCTCGGCGTCGACCGCACGGTGCTCGCCCTGGAGGCGGAGGGCGTGGAGCTCGAACTCCCCGCGTCCACCAGCGTGTTCGCCGTCCCGCTCGGCGAGGAGGCCCGCCGGGTCCTGTTCGCCAAGGTCACCGAGCTGCGCAAGAACGGCATCGCGGCGGACTTCTCCTACGGCGCCAAGGGCCTCAAGGGCGCCATGAAGAACGCCAACCGCAGCGGCGCCCGCTACACGATCGTGGCCGGCGAACGCGACCTCGCCGAGGGCGTCGTCCAGCTCAAGGACATGGAGTCCGGTGAGCAGGCGGCCGTCGGCGTCAACGAGATCGTGGCGGAGCTGGAAGCCCGACTGGGCTGATTTCCGGAGCGCCGATTTCCGGAGCGCTGAATTCCGGAGGGCGGGGGCCGGTTGGTCCCCGCCCTTCGCTGTCCCGTCGGTGTCCTGAACCGAGTGCCTTGACACAGTCGCGCGCTTTTCCTTATCTCCGGTGAACGGCGGGCACGCGCGTGTGTACGGCACAATGTGCCGTGTCCGGGGAAGGTCCAACTCTCAAGTGACGGAATCGGCGTGATGAGCAAGACGACAGTCAGAGACGTCTCCACCGAGCCCGAGCCGGAGCGTGCCGAAGCACCGCCGCAAGTGCTGGGCGGCAGCCGTGCGTTCGCCCTGCTGCTGGTCATCACCGGCGCGGCCGGGGTGCTCGCCGCGTGGGTCATCACGATCGACAAGTTCAAGATCCTCGAGGCCAAGATCGCGGGGACGACCTTCACACCCGGCTGCAGCCTCAACCCGATCGTCTCCTGCGGCAGCGTCATGCAGAGCAAGCAGGCCTCCGTCTTCGGGTTCCCCAACCCGATGCTCGGCCTGGTTTGTTACGGCATCGTCATCTGCGTCGGCATGACCCTGCTGGCCCGCGCCCGCTTCCCGCGCTGGTACTGGCTGACCTTCAACTTCGGCACCCTCTTCGGCGTCGCCTTCTGCACCTGGCTGATGTACCAGTCGCTCTACAACATCGGCGCGCTCTGCCTGTGGTGCTCGCTGGCCTGGGTGGCCACGCTCACCATGTTCTGGTACGTGACCTCCTTCAACATCCGCAACGGCTTCCTGCCCGCCCCGCGCCCGCTGAAGAACTTCCTCGCCGAGTTCACCTGGGTGCTCCCGGTCACACACTGCGGCGTCATCGCCATGCTGATCCTGACCCGCTGGGGCAGCCAGCTCTGGGCCGCCTGATCCGCTCGGAGCTCGATGTCAGTGCGGTGATTTAGGGTTTTGAGCGTGGAGCCCGACCTGTTCACCGCCGCAGCAGAAGAACGCCAGGAGAAGGACCCCGCGGGGAGTCCCCTGGCGGTGCGCATGCGCCCGCGCACCCTGGACGAGGTCGTGGGCCAGCGGCACCTGCTGAAGCCGGGCTCGCCCCTGCGCAGGCTCGTCGGCGAGTCCGGCGGCGGCCCCGCCGGACCGTCCTCGGTGATCCTCTGGGGCCCACCGGGCACCGGCAAGACCACCCTGGCGTACGTCGTCTCCAAGGCCACCGACAAGCGCTTCGTCGAGCTGTCCGCCATCACCGCCGGGGTGAAGGAGGTCCGCGCGGTCATCGACGGCGCCCGCCGCGCCACCGGTGGCTTCGGCAAGGAGACCGTCCTCTTCCTCGACGAGATCCACCGCTTCAGCAAGGCCCAGCAGGACTCCCTCCTCCCGGCCGTGGAGAACCGCTGGGTGACCCTGATCGCGGCGACCACCGAGAACCCGTACTTCTCGATCATCTCCCCGCTGCTTTCCCGCTCCCTCCTCCTCACCCTCGAACCCCTCACCGACGACGACATCAGGGGCCTGCTGCGGCGGGCGCTGAGCGACGAGCGCGGTCTGAAGGACGCCGTCGGCCTCCCCGAGGACACCGAGGAGCACCTGCTGCGGATCGCCGGCGGCGACGCCCGCCGCGCCCTGACCGCCCTGGAGGCCGCGGCCGGGGCCGCCCTGGACCAGGACGAGACCGAGATCAGCCTCCAGACGCTGGAGCAGACCGTCGACCGGGCGGCGGTGAAGTACGACCGCGACGGCGACCAGCACTACGACGTGGCCAGCGCCCTCATCAAGTCCATCAGGGGCTCCGACGTCGACGCCGCCCTGCACTACCTGGCCCGGATGATCGAGGCCGGCGAGGACCCCCGCTTCATCGCCCGCCGCCTGATGATCTCCGCCAGCGAGGACATCGGCCTCGCCGACCCGAACGCCCTGCCGATCGCGGTCGCCGCCGCCCAGGCCGTCGCCATGATCGGCTTCCCCGAGGCCGCCCTCACCCTCAGCCACGCAACCATCGCCCTCGCCCTCGCCCCCAAGTCCAACGCCGCGACGACCGCCATCGGCGCCGCGCTGGAGGACGTACGCAAGGGACAGGCCGGACCCGTGCCGCCGCATCTGCGGGACGGGCACTACAAGGGCGCCGCCAAGCTCGGGCACGCGCAGGGGTACGTGTATCCGCACGACCTGGCCGAGGGCATCGCCGAGCAGCAGTACGCCCCGGACGCCCTCAAGGACCGCGAGTACTACACCCCGACCCGGCACGGCGCCGAGGCGCGGTACGCGGACGCCGTCGAGTGGACCAGGAAGCACCTCGGTCGGAAGCGGTCCTGAGCACCCTGTAGAATTCGTCGAAGTGCTGTGTCCCGTGCAGTCAGAACGGGACGGTCAGCCGGAGACCCGGTCTTCGGACCGGACTCCAGGAGCGTCGCGCACCGTTCGATTGGTGTCGCGGGCAGCCCACCACCACTCGCCGCATGGCGGGACCGGTCGGTGGGCCACTCGCGTGCTGCACGTATGTGCCCAGACCAGGGGAGCGGCTGCCCACCAGGCCCGGCAACGGACCCGGAGGGTTTCCCCGGCTGCGGATGCGACCTCCCACAACCCTGACAAGCCGAACACTGAGAAATGAGAGATTGTGGCGAACCAGTCCCGCCCCAAGGTCAAGAAGTCGCGTGCCCTCGGTATCGCGCTGACCCCGAAGGCCGTCAAGTACTTCGAGGCCCGTCCCTACCCGCCGGGTGAGCACGGCCGGGGCCGCAAGCAGAACTCGGACTACAAGGTCCGTCTGCTGGAGAAGCAGCGTCTGCGTGCGCAGTACGACGTGTCCGAGCGCCAGCTCGTCCGCGCCTACGAGCGTGCCTCCAAGGTTCAGGGCAAGACCGGTGAGGCCCTGATCATCGAGCTCGAGCGTCGTCTCGACGCCCTGGTTCTGCGTTCGGGCATCGCCCGCACCATCTACCAGGCCCGTCAGATGGTCGTTCACGGCCACATCGAGGTCAACGGCGGCAAGGTCGACAAGCCGTCGTTCCGCGTCCGTCCCGACGACGTCGTGATGGTCCGCGAGCGCAGCCGCGAGAAGACCCTCTTCTCCATCGCCCGTGAGGGTGGCTTCGCCCCCGAGGGTGAGACCCCGCGCTACCTCCAGGTGAACCTCAAGGCCCTGGCGTTCCGCCTGGACCGTGAGCCGAACCGCAAGGAGATCCCGGTGATCTGCGACGAGCAGCTCGTCGTCGAGTACTACGCCCGTTGATCTTTCGACGGTCGTAGGACTTCCGCGCCTGAAGCCCGTCGTCTCCCCTCCCTTCCGGGTGGGCGAGGCGGCGGGTTTTCGCTTGGCGTCGCTCCTTGCGACGCGGCTCCCGCGCGGGTGGCAATCCGGTGTGGAGCGGCATCCCCGGCGCGATAGGCTCGGTGCACGACTTTCTCGATGTAGACCGATGTAGAGGCACGTTTCAGGGAGCGGGTGCACACAGTGTCCGGTGGAGAGGTGGCCGGGATCCTGGTGGCCGTCTTCTGGGCGATTCTGGTCTCCTTCCTCGCCGTCGCGCTGGCGAGGCTGGCCCAGACGCTCAGGGCGACCACCAAGCTGGTGGCGGATGTGACCGACCAGGCCGTCCCGCTCCTGGCAGAAGCCTCCTCGGCGGTGCGCTCCGCGCAGACCCAGATCGACCGGGTCGACGCGATCGCCTCCGATGTCCAGGAGGTCACGTCGAACGCCTCCGCACTGTCCACCACCGTCGCCTCCACGTTCGGCGGCCCCCTGGTCAAGGTCGCGGCCTTCGGCTACGGCGTACGCCGTGCCCTCGGCGGCCGCAACGACGACGAACCCGCCAAGGCCCCCCGGCGCACCGTGATCGTGGGCCGCACGGTTCCGGCCTCGCGACGGGGCAAGCGAAACCTCCGCGGAAAGAGGGACTGAGACCCAGTATGTTCCGCCGTACCTTCTGGTTCAGCACGGGCGTCGCCGCCGGTGTGTGGGCCACCACCAAGGTCAACCGGAAGCTGAAGCAGCTGACCCCCGAGAGCCTCGCCGCGACCGCGACGAACAAGGCGATCGAGGCAGGTCACCGGCTCAAGGACCGCGCGGTGGGCTTCGCCCTCGACGTCCGCGACAACATGGCCCAGCGGGAGGCCGAGCTCGAAGAGGCCCTGGGCATCCAGGATTCCCCCGAACTTCCCGCAGCCCGGCGGTACACCGCCATCGAGAACCGCAACAAGCCGAAGACGTACGTCATCGACAACACGACGTACACGGACAACCGGAATGAGGACCACTGATGGAGTCGGCCGAGATTCGCCGCCGCTGGCTGAGCTTCTTCGAGGAGCGCGGGCACACCGTCGTCCCTTCGGCGTCGCTCATCGCGGACGACCCGACTCTGCTCCTCGTCCCGGCCGGCATGGTGCCCTTCAAGCCCTACTTCCTGGGTGAGGTCAAGCCGCCCTTCGACCGCGCCACCAGCGTCCAGAAGTGCGTCCGCACGCCGGACATCGAAGAGGTCGGCAAGACCACCCGGCACGGCACGTTCTTCCAGATGTGCGGCAACTTCTCCTTCGGTGACTACTTCAAGGAAGGCGCCATCAAGTACGCCTGGGAGCTGCTCACCAGCCCTCAGGACAAGGGTGGTTACGGCCTGGAGCCGGAGAAGCTCTGGATCACCGTCTACAAGGACGACGACGAGGCCGAGCGCATCTGGCACGAGGTCGTCGGCGTGCCGAAGGAGCGCATCCAGCGCCTCGGCATGAAGGACAACTACTGGTCCATGGGCGTCCCCGGACCCTGCGGCCCCTGCTCCGAGATCAACTACGACCGCGGCCCCGAGTTCGGCGTCGAGGGCGGCCCCGCCGTCAACGACGAGCGGTACGTGGAGATCTGGAACCTCGTCTTCATGCAGTACGAGCGCGGCGAGGGCGTCGGCAAGGACAACTTCGAGATCCTCGGCGAGCTCCCGAGCAAGAACATCGACACCGGCCTCGGCCTGGAGCGCCTCGCCATGATTCTGCAGGGCGTGCAGAACATGTACGAGATCGACACCTCCATGGCCGTCATCAGGAAGGCCACCGCCCTGACGGGTGTCGCGTACGGCGACGCCCACGCCTCGGACGTGTCCCTCCGCGTGGTCACCGACCACATGCGTACGGCCACGATGCTCATCGGCGACGGCGTGACGCCCGGCAACGAGGGCCGTGGTTACGTGCTGCGCCGCATCATGCGCCGCGCCATCCGCAACATGCGTCTGCTCGGCGCCACCGGTCCGGTCGTCAAGGACCTGATCGACGTCGTCATCGGCATGATGGGCCAGCAGTACCCCGAGCTCGTCACCGACCGCGAGCGCATCGAGAAGGTCGCCCTCGCCGAGGAGAACGCCTTCCTCAAGACGCTGAAGGCCGGCACCAACATCCTCGACACGGCCGTCACCGACACCAAGGCCGCGGGCTCCACCGTCCTGGCCGGCGACAAGGCCTTCCTGCTCCACGACACCTGGGGCTTCCCGATCGACCTCACCCTGGAGATGGCCGCCGAGCAGGGGCTTTCCGTGGACGAGGACGGGTTCCGCCGCCTGATGAAGGAGCAGCGGGAGCGCGCCAAGGCCGACGCCCAGGCCAAGAAGACCGGTCACGCCGGCGCCGGCGCCTACCGGGAGATCGCCGACAAGGTCGGCGAGACCGAGTTCATCGGCTACGGCGACACCGAGGGCGAGTCCACCATCGTCGGCATCCTCGTCGAGGGCGCCTCCTCTCCGGCCGCGACCGAGGGCGACGAGGTCGAGATCGTCCTCGACCGCACCCCGTTCTATGCCGAGGGCGGCGGCCAGATCGGTGACACCGGCCGCATCAAGGTCGACACCGGTGCCGTCATCGAGATCCGCGACTGCCAGAAGCCGGTGCCGGGCGTCTACGTCCACAAGGGCGTCGTGCAGGTCGGCGAGGTGACGGTCGGTGCCAAGGCCCACGCCTCCATCGACTCGCTCCGCCGCAGGGCCATCGCCCGCGCCCACTCGGCCACGCACCTCACCCACCAGGCCCTGCGCGACGCCCTCGGCCCGACGGCCGCGCAGGCCGGTTCCGAGAACCAGCCCGGCCGCTTCCGCTTCGACTTCGGTTCGCCGTCGGCCGTTCCGACGGCCGTGATGACCGACGTCGAGCAGAAGATCAACGAGGTCCTCGCCCGCGACCTCGACGTGCGCGCCGAGGTCATGGGCATCGACGAGGCCAAGAAGCAGGGCGCCATCGCCGAGTTCGGCGAGAAGTACGGCGAGCGCGTCCGCGTCGTGACCATCGGCGACTTCTCCAAGGAGCTGTGCGGCGGCACGCACGTGCACAACACCGCCCAGCTCGGCCTGGTGAAGCTGCTCGGCGAGTCGTCCATCGGTTCCGGTGTGCGCCGTATCGAGGCCCTCGTCGGCGTCGACGCCTACAACTTCCTCGCCCGTGAGCACACGGTCGTCGCCCAGCTCCAGGAGCTGATCAAGGGCCGTCCGGAGGAGCTCCCGGAGAAGGTCTCCGCCATGCTCGGCAAGCTGAAGGACGCCGAGAAGGAGATCGAGAAGTTCCGCGCCGAGAAGGTGCTCCAGGCAGCGGCCGGTCTCGCCGAGTCCGCCAAGGACGTACGCGGTATCGCCGTCGTCACCGGCCAGGTCCCGGACGGCACCACGGCTGACGACCTGCGCAAGCTGGTGCTCGACGTACGCGGCCGTATCCAGGGCGGACGCGCGGCCGTGGTCGCCCTCTTCGCGGTCAGCAACGGCAAGCCGCTCACGGTCATCGCCACCAACGAGGCCGCCCGCGAGCGTGGCCTCAAGGCCGGTGACCTGGTCCGTACGGCTGCCAAGACCCTCGGCGGCGGCGGTGGCGGCAAGCCGGACGTGGCCCAGGGCGGCGGCCAGAACCCGGCCGCCGTCGGCGACGCCGTCGACGCCGTCGAGCGGCTCGTGGCGGACACGGCCAAGTGAGCGCCGAAGCAGCGGCGAGTGGCGACGGCCCGGGCATGCGCCGCGGTCGTCGCCTCGCCATCGACGTGGGGGACGCCCGCATCGGCGTCGCCTCGTGCGACCCGGACGGGATCCTCGCCACCCCGGTGGAGACGGTCCCGGGCCGGGACATCCCGGCAGCTCACCGCCGCCTCAGGCAACTCGTCGACGAGTACGAGCCGATCGAGGTCGTCGTCGGTCTCCCCCGCTCCCTCAAGGGAGGCGAGGGCCCGGCCGCGGTCAAGGTCAGGGGCTTCACCCAGGAACTGGCACGCATGATCGCGCCCGTACCGGTCAGGCTCGTGGATGAGCGGATGACGACCGTGACGGCCAGTCAGGGACTGCGCGCCTCGGGGGTGAAGTCGAAGAAGGGCCGGTCGGTGATCGACCAGGCGGCCGCTGTGATCATCCTGCAGCAGGCGCTTGAATCCGAACGGGTGTCAGGTAAAGCACCCGGAGAGAGCGTCGAAGTGGTTATCTGATCGCGATACGGTAACGTTCCGCGCGATGCGCCGGTGTTCGAACAGCCGACGCACAAAGAGAGGCGGGACGGGAACCGGATCTTCAGCAGCCGCGTGACCGCCGCCTCGCGGCTCTAGGGGATCGATGACTGAGTATGGCCGGGGCCCAGGCTCCGAACCGTGGCATCCCGAGGACCCGTTGTTCGGGGACGGCGGATGGGAAGGGCAGCAGGCCCACGCGGGTCAGCAGGCTGCCTACGGCGGCCAGCCGCAGCACTATCCGGAGCAGCCGCAGCAGCCGCAGCACTACGGCGACTGGGGCAACGGCCAGCAGGCCGCATACGGTCAGGCGCAGCAGTACCAGCAGGAAGGTCAGCACTACCCGGAGCAGGGCCAGCAGTACCCGCAGCAGTACGAACAGGAGCAGTACGCCGGCCAGGGACAGCAGCCGTACGACAACAACGGCTGGGCCAACGGCCCGCACGGGCACGCCCAGTACCCCGACCCTTCGGACCCGTACGGGCAGCAGCCCGCGGCGTACGGCGGTGAGCAGCCCGACTACTACGGCACCCCCGAGGCGTACCCGCCGCCCGCGCCGCCGAGCCGGCGGCAGGCCGAACCGGAGCCGCCCCAGACCGACTGGGACCCCGGACCTGACCAGGGCGAACACGCCTTCTTCGCCGGGGGCGACACCGAGGACGAAGACGACTCCGACGACGAGTCGGGAGGCGGCCGCGGCCGCGGTGACCGCCGGGGCCGGGGCGGAAAGCCCAAGAAGCGACGCAGCGGGATGGCCTGTCTGGTGATCGTGCTGATCTTCGGCGGAAGCGTCGCCGGGGTCGGATATTTCGGATACCAGTTTTACCAGGATCGTTTCGCCGACGCACCGGACTTCGCGGGTGACGGTACGAGCGAGACGGTGACCGTCGAGATTCCCAAGGGCGCCTTCGGATCCGAGATCGGTCAGCGGCTGAAGGCGGCCGGTGTCGTGAAGAGCGTCGACGCTTTCGTCGCCGCTCAGCAGCAGAACGCCGACGGGGACAAGATCCAGGCGGGCGCCTACCTGCTGAAGAAGCAGATGTCCGCCGCCAGCGCCGTCGAGATGATGCTCAGCCCCGAAAGCCAGAACAACGTCCTGGTCAGGCCCGGCGAGCGCAACAAGGCTGTCTACAAGGCGATCGACGAAAAGCTCGAATTGTCGTCCGGCAGCACCGAGAAGGCCGCCGAGGACAAATACAAGAGCCTCGGACTTCCGAGCTGGGCGAACAGCAACAGCGAGATCAAGGATCCGCTGGAGGGCTTCCTCTACCCGGGCACCTATCCTGCTGCCAAGGGCATGAAGCCCGAGGTGGTCCTCAAGGAAATGGTCACCCGGGCCGCGGACAAGTACGACGAGCTGAACCTGGAGGCCAAGGCCAAGGCCCTCAAGCTGGACAACCCGTTGCAGGTCATCACGGTCGCCAGCCTCGTCCAGGCCGAGGGCAAGACCGACGACGACTACCGCAAGATGGCCGAGGTGGTCTACAACCGCCTCGACCTCGCGAATCCCGAGACCTACGGCGCTCTGCAGTTCGACTCAACCTTCAATTACCTGAAGGGTCAGAGCAACATCGACATCAGCGAGTCGGAGATCAAGAGCAACCAGGACCCGTACAACACGTACACGCAGAAGGGTCTGCCGCCCGGTCCGATCGACAACCCGGGCGAGGGTGCGCTGAAGGGAACGCTGAATCCCACGAACCAGGGTTGGTACTACTTCGTGGCGACCGACGGCGTGAACAAGACGGAATTCGCTAAGACTCACGACGATTTCTTGAAGCTCAAGGACAAGTTCAATGAGAGCAGGGGCAACTGACGCCCGCCGGGCGGCTGTCCTAGGTTCGCCCATCGCCCACTCCCTCTCCCCGGTGCTGCACCGCGCCGCCTACGAGGAACTCGGGCTCACGGACTGGTCGTACGACCGGTTCGAGATCGACGAGGCCGCTCTTCCCGGGTTCCTCGCGGAACTCGGGCCGGAGTGGGCCGGCTTGTCGTTGACCATGCCGCTCAAGCGGGCCGTCATCCCGCTGCTCGACGGGATCAGCGAGACGGCGGCGTCCGTCGAGGCGGTCAACACCGTCGTCCTCACCGAGGACGGCCGCCGCGTCGGCGACAACACCGACATCCCCGGGATGGTCGCCGCGCTGCGGGAGCGCGGCATCGAACAGGTCGACTCGGCGGCCATCCTCGGCGCGGGCGCCACGGCGTCCTCCGCGCTGGCCGCGCTCGCGCGCGTCTGCACCGGCGAGGTCGTGGCGTACGTACGCAGCGAGGCCCGCGCGGCCGAGATGCGGCAGTGGGGCGAGCGCCTCGACGTCGAGATCCGTACGGCGGACTGGGCCGAGGCGGAGCAGGCTCTGCGCGCCCCGCTGGTGATCGCGACCACCCCGGCCGGTACGACCGACGCGCTCGCCGCGTCCGTACCGGAGCGCCCCGCCACCCTCTTCGACGTGCTCTACGACCCCTGGCCGACCGCCCTCGCGGCCCGCTGGTCCATGTACGGCGGAGCCGTCGTCAGCGGCCTCGACCTGCTGGTGCACCAGGCGGTGTTGCAGGTGGAGCAGATGACCGGCCGTGCCCCGGCGCCCGTCGAGGCCATGCGAAAAGCGGGGGAGCGCGCTCTCGCGGCCCGCTAGGATCCGCTGGGTTCCGCAGGGGGCGGAGAGCAACGAGGGGGAGTACCAGACGTGTCCACAGGTGTGCCGCTGGCGTCCGGTAAGGGCGAGATATTCGAGATCGTCCTGCAGTTCATGCCGGACTGGGTGCAGATTTCCGTGCTGGTCCTCATCGTGCTGCTCGTCGTCGGGTCGTGGGTCTTCAAGCTGAAGCGCAAGATCGACCGTCGGCGCGCGGCGCGCGGGGGACAGGCCGTCCACACGGCGGCGCAGCACGGGCAGAGGCGGGGCGCCGACTATCTGGGGCCGTACGCTCCCCAGCAGGCCGCGGCCGCACCGCAGCCGGCGCAGCAGCCGAGTGGCGCCGATTTCCTCGGCGCGTACGCCCCGCAACAGCGCCAGGGCAACGGCTCCGCGTGATCCCCTCCGGGGCCCGGCTCCGCCGTTCCGCCGTCCGCTTGGTGGACCGGCGACCGGGGACCGGGCCCGGACGTGGGAGGATCGAAGGTGGCGGGCCGGGGCCGCGCACCTGGTCGCGCCGTCGACGTACGCGAGGACGCGCGTACGCAGGGCAGTACCAGGGCGCGAGCACTGAGGAGCATCGTTGAGCAGGTTGCGCTGGCTGACCGCGGGGGAGTCCCACGGTCCCGCACTCGTGGCGACGCTGGAGGGTCTTCCGGCCGGCGTGCCGATCACCACGGAGATGGTGGCGGACCACCTGGCCCGGCGCCGGCTCGGTTATGGACGCGGTGCGCGCATGAAGTTCGAGCGCGACGAGGTCACCTTCCTCGGCGGCGTCCGGCACGGCCTCACCCTCGGTTCCCCGGTCGCGGTCATGGTGGGCAACACCGAGTGGCCGAAGTGGGAACAGGTCATGGCGGCCGACCCGATCGACCCCGAGATCCTCGCGGGCCTGGCCCGCAACGCCCCGCTGACCCGCCCGCGCCCCGGCCACGCCGACCTCGCGGGCATGCAGAAGTACGGCTTCGACGAGGCCCGGCCGATCCTGGAGCGTGCCTCCGCCCGGGAGACGGCGGCCCGCGTGGCGCTGGGCGCGGTGGCCCGGTCGTACCTGAAGGAGACGGCCGGCATCGAGATCGTCAGCCACGTGGTGGAGCTGGCCTCCGCGAAGGCCCCGCAGGGTGTGTACCCGACGCCGGCCGATGTCGAGAAGCTGGACGCGGACCCCGTGCGCTGCCTGGACGCCGACGCGTCCAAGGCGATGGTCGCCGAGATCGACCAGGCCCACAAGGACGGCGACACCCTCGGTGGCGTGGTCGAGATCCTCGCGTACGACGTGCCGGTGGGCCTCGGCTCGCACGTGCACTGGGACCGCAAGCTCGACGCCCGTCTGGCGGGCGCGCTCATGGGCATCCAGGCGATCAAGGGCGTCGAGATCGGCGACGGCTTCGAGCTGGCGCGCGTGCCCGGCTCCAAGGCGCACGACGAGATCGTGAACACGCCCGAGGGCATCCGCCGCGTCTCCGGCCGGTCCGGTGGCACCGAGGGCGGCCTCACCACCGGTGAGCTGCTGCGGGTCCGCGCCGCGATGAAGCCGATCGCGACCGTGCCGCGCGCCCTGCAGACGGTGGACGTCACCACCGGCGAGGCGGCGCAGGCGCACCACCAGCGCTCCGACGTGTCCGCGGTCCCGGCCGCCGGCATCGTCGCCGAGGCCATGGTGGCCCTCGTCCTCGCGGACGCGGTGGCGGAGAAGTTCGGTGGCGACTCGGTGACCGAGACCCGCCGCAACGTGCGCTCGTACCTCGACAACCTGGCCATCCGGTGAGCGCAACACCCGTGGTCGTCCTGGTCGGTCCGATGGGCGTGGGCAAGTCGACCGTCGGACAGCTGCTGGCCGACCGGCTCGGCGTGGTCTACCGGGACACCGACGACGACATCGTCGCCGAACAGGGCCGCTCGATCGCCGAGATCTTCGTCGACGAGGGCGAGCCCGCCTTCCGGGCGATCGAGAAGCGGGCGGTGCACCGGGCGCTCGCCGAGCACGACGGGGTCCTGGCCCTCGGCGGCGGCGCCATCCTCGACGCGGACACGCGTGCGCTGCTCGCCGGGCAGCGGGTGGCGTACCTGTCGATGGACGTCGAGGAGGCGGTCAAGCGTACCGGCCTCAACGCCGCCCGTCCGCTCCTCGCGGTCAACCCGCGCAAGCAGTGGCGCGAGCTGATGGAGGCCCGCCGTCATCTGTACGAGGGGGTGGCCACGGCGGTCGTGGCCACCGACGGCCGTACCCCCGAAGAAGTGACCCAAGCCGCCCTGGACGCACTGGAGTTGAAAGAAGCATGAGTGAGGCAGTGACGCGGATCCAGGTCGGCGGCACCGCGGGCAGCGAGCCCTACGAGGTCCTGGTGGGCCGTCAACTCCTGGGCGAGCTCGGCGGATTGATCGGTGACAAGGCCCAGCGGGTCGCCGTCGTCCACCCCGAGGCACTGGCCGAGACCGGCGAGGCGCTGCGGGGTGACCTCGCCGAGCAGGGCTACGAGGCCGTCGCCATCCAGGTGCCCAACGCCGAGGAGGCCAAGACCGCCGAGGTCGCCGCCTACTGCTGGAAGGCGCTCGGGCAGTCCGGCTTCACCCGCACCGACGTCGTCGTCGGCGTCGGCGGCGGCGCGACCACCGACCTCGCCGGGTTCGTCGCCGCGACCTGGCTGCGCGGGGTGCGCTGGATCGCCGTCCCCACCACCGTGCTCGCCATGGTCGACGCGGCCGTCGGCGGCAAGACCGGCATCAACACCGCCGAGGGCAAGAACCTCGTCGGCGCCTTCCACCCGCCGGCCGGTGTGCTCTGCGACCTGGCCGCGCTGGACTCCCTCCCGGTCAACGACTACGTCTCCGGGCTCGCCGAGATCATCAAGGCCGGCTTCATCGCCGACCCCGCGATCCTGGAGCTCATTGAGTCCGACCCCGAGGCCGCCCGCACCCCGGCGGGCCCGCACACCGCCGAGCTGATCGAGCGCTCCATCCGGGTCAAGGCCGAGGTCGTCTCCTCGGACCTGAAGGAGTCCGGCCTGCGGGAGATCCTCAACTACGGCCACACCCTCGGCCACGCCATCGAGAAGAACGAGCGCTACAAGTGGCGGCACGGCGCCGCCGTCTCCGTCGGCATGCACTTCGCCGCCGAACTCGGCCGTCTCGCCGGGCGGTTGGACGACGCGACGGCCGACCGCCACCGCACGATCCTGGAATCCGTGGGCCTGCCGCTGCACTACCGCTACGACCAGTGGCCCAAGCTGCTGGAGACCATGAAGGTCGACAAGAAGTCCCGCGGCAACCTGCTGCGCTTCATCGTGCTGGACGG
The DNA here is from genome assembly GCF_041261225.1 of Streptomyces sp. V4I8. Classification (GTDB taxonomy): domain Bacteria; phylum Actinomycetota; class Actinomycetes; order Streptomycetales; family Streptomycetaceae; genus Streptomyces. The sequence goes on along the minus strand of NZ_JBGCCN010000001.1, from coordinate 2,099,651 downwards.
CCTGGCCAAGCCGACCGTCCTGGAGGGCCCCGACCCGGCCGTCCTGCTCGCCGCGTACGGCGAAGTCGGCCAGTAAGTCCCCGGAAGCGCGCTTCCGTCCGATTCGCCTGTGGCGATGGGCACTTCGGACCGCCCCCGGCCGTTCACCAAACGGCGGCCGGGGGCGGTACCGTTCGGTAGCGGGCGGGGCTCACACCCCGCTGCCAGCGCCAATGGCCATGGAAGACGAGATGGAGTGGCACCGGATGCAGCACGCAGTGGGTTCTCCGCTGCCGCCGCCCCACCAGTCGGGGCACGGCTGGACGCCGGCCGCACAACACTCGGGTCCGCATCACCCGGGCACGCACCAGGGACCCGCCCCCCACCAGGGATCAGCTCCAGTGCCCCCGCCGCCCCCGGCACCGGGCTTCACATCCCCCGGAACGGTCCCACCCGCGCCCCAGCAGTCCCACGTCGCGCCCACACCCGAGACCACGGGCCACGTACCGCTGCCGCCCGGCGGCCCCGTCGGCATGCCGAGCGCCCCGCCCGCCACTTCGGCACCCGATCCGACGGCCACGACCCTGGCGGTCCTGCTCATCGGTCCGGCGGGGGCCGGCAAGACGAGCGTCGCCAAGTACTGGGCGGACCACCGCCGGGTCCCCACGGCCCACATCAGCCTCGACGACGTCCGCGAATGGGTCCGCTCGGGCTTCGCCGACCCCCAGTCCGGGTGGAACGACAACTCCGAGGCCCAGTACCGCCTTGCCCGCCGCACCTGCGGCTTCGCCGCCCGCAACTTCCTGGCCAACGGGATCTCGTGCATCCTCGACGACGCGGTCTTCCCCGACCGCCCGGTGGTCGGCCTCGGCGGCTGGAAGCGCCACGTGGGCCCCGGCCTCCTCCCGGTCGTCCTGCTCCCCGGCCTGGAGATCGTCCTGGAGCGCAACGCCGAACGCTCGGGCAACCGCCGTCTCACCGACGAGGAGGTCGCCCGCATCCACGGCCGCATGGCGGGCTGGTACGGCTCCGGCCTCCCGATCATCGACAACTCCCAACTCGACGTCCCACAGACCGCCCAGGTCCTGAACGACGTACTGACCCGCTCCATCGCAAGCCCCCCGAACTGGTAGCCGACGGGAGTGGATGCGGCTTCGCCGCGTGGCGGCGACCAGCCCCTGAGCTGGTAGCCGACGTGAGTGGACGCCCTCAAGGGGCGCGGGGAACTGCGCGAGCAACCCCCACTCACCCGCAGACCGCATGCAACCTCGCGCGGCACCCGGAACCGCCCCTCACGCACCTGCAGACGGCATGCAACCTTGCGTGGCACCCCGACTCGCCCCTCACGCACCTGCAGACGGCATGCAACCTTGCGTGGCACCCCGACTCACCCCTCACGCACCTGCAGACGGCACGCAACCTTGCGTGGCACCCCGACTCGCCCCTCACGCACCTGCAGACGGCACGCAACCTTGCGTGGCACCCCGACTCGCCCCTCACGCACCTGCAGACGGCACGCAACCTTGCGTGGCACCCCGAGCCGCCCCCCCCACGCACCTGCAGACGGCACGCAACCTCGCGCGGCACCCCGACCCGCCCCCCACGCACCTGCAGACGGCACGCAACCTCGCGCGGCACCCCGACCCGCCCCCCACGCACCTGCAGACGGCACGCAACCTCGCGCGGCACCCCGAGCCGCCCCCCCCACGCACCTGCAGACGGCACGCAACCTCGCGCGGCACCCCGACCCGCCCCCCACCCACCCGCAGACCGCACACACCCGCAAGCCGCACCCCCGCCCCCGACCGGCACCCCACCAACCCGCACAATCCAGACACCGCCCACTCAGCCGCCCTCAACCGGCGCCAACCGAGCGGAGCTCTTACGCTCGGGTCATGTCAGAGGTGTACGCCACCCGCCGATCCCGGCTGAGGGACCGCTGCCAAGCCAGCGGCAGCGCCACCGCGCTGATCTCCCGCCCCGCCAACGTCCGCTACCTCGCGGGCGCCGCCCCACAGGGCTCCGTGCTGCTCCTCGGCAAGACCGAAGACCTGCTCGTGTGCGCCGGCCCGCCCGACGACCGCCCCGCCGAGGGCCGTCCCGACGAGGCACTGCGGATCCACGCCCTCCCCGGCCCCGGAGGCGACCCCGCCGTCGCCGCGGCCGACCTCGCCGCAGGCCAGGGCGGGGTCTCCCTCGCCGTGGAGGAACACCACCTGACCGTGGCCCGCCACCGAGCCATCCGCTCGGTCGTCCCACGCCTGCGCCTCGCCGACCTCGGCGGCGCGGTCGAGCAGCTCCGGGTGGTCAAGGACGAGGAGGAGATCTCCTGCCTCAGGATCGGCGCGGAGATCGCCGACCAGGCACTCGGGGAACTCCTGGAATCCATCCTCGTCGGCCGCACCGAACGCCACCTCGCCCTCGAACTCGAACGACGCCTGGTCGATCACGGCGCCGACGGCCCCGCCTTCCCCACCTCCGTCGCCACCGGCCCGAACGCCGGCCGCCGTGCCCATCGCCCGACCGACCGCAGGGTGGAGGAGGGAGACTTCCTCTCCGTCTGCCTCGGGGCCACCTACCGCGGCTACCGGTGCGAGATCGGCCGTACCTTCGTCATCGGTACGTCCCCCGCCGACTGGCAGATCGAGCTGTACGACCTCGTATTCGCCGCTCAGCGCGCCGGACGGGAGTCGCTGGCACCGGGCGCCGCCTACCGTGATGTTGACCGCGCGGCACGTCAGGTGCTGGACTCGGCAGGGTACGCGCAAGGGCTTCCGGCGCTGACGGGGCACGGTGTGGGACTCGAAATCGACGAGGACCCGCAGTTGGCTCCCGCGGCCATGGGTAAACTGGACGCTTGCGTGCCGGTCACCGTCGAACCGGGGGTCCACCTCCCCGGCCGGGGCGGCGTCCGGATCGATGACACGCTCGTCGTACGCCCCGAGGCGGACGGCGGACCCGAGCTACTCACCATCACGACCAAGGAGCTGCTCGCGCTGTAGGAGTGCGTGCCCCGGGGTCGTCCACGTCAGTCCAGGAGATTCCGCAACCGTGGCTTCCACGAACGACCTCAAGAACGGCCTGGTGCTCAAGCTCGAAGGCGGCCAGCTCTGGTCCGTCGTCGAGTTCCAGCACGTCAAGCCCGGCAAGGGCCCGGCCTTCGTGCGCACCAAGCTCAAGAACGTGCTCTCCGGCAAGGTCGTCGACAAGACGTTCAACGCCGGCGTCAAGGTCGAGACGGCCACTGTCGACAAGCGCGACATGCAGTTCTCCTACATGGACGGCGAGTACTTCGTCTTCATGGACATGGAGACCTACGACCAGCTCATGGTCGACCGCAAGGCCGTCGGCGACGCTGCCAACTTCCTGATCGAGGGCTTCACCGCGACCGTGGCGCAGCACGAGGGCGAGGTGCTCTTCGTCGAGCTGCCCGCCGCCGTCGAGCTCGTCATCCAGGAGACCGAGCCGGGTGTCCAGGGCGACCGCTCCACCGGCGGCACCAAGCCCGCCACGCTGGAGACCGGCCACCAGATCCAGGTCCCGCTCTTCATCACCACCGGTGAGAAGATCAAGGTCGACACCCGCACGAGCGACTACCTCGGCCGGGTGAACAGCTAACCGTGGCTGCCCGCAACACGGCCCGCAAGCGCGCCTTCCAGATCCTCTTCGAGGGCGACCAGCGCGGCGTCGACGTCCTGACGGTCCTCGCGGACTGGGTCCGGCTCTCCCGGACCGACACCCGGCAGCCGCCGGTGAGCGAGTACACGATGCAGCTGGTCGAGGGCTACGCGGTGCACGCGAAGCGGATCGACGAGCTGATCGCCCAGTACTCGGTCGGCTGGACGCTCGACCGGATGCCGGTCGTGGACCGCAACATCCTGCGCCTCGGTGCGTACGAATTGATCTGGGTCGACGAGACTCCGGACGCGGTCGTGCTGGACGAGATGGTGCAGCTGGCGAAGGAGTTCTCCACGGACGAGTCGCCCTCGTTCGTCAACGGCCTGCTCGGCCGGCTCAAGGACCTGAAGCCATCTCTGCGCCGAGACGAGGCGTAGGGGTTTCGAAGACGCCGGAGGGCCCGCAGCATCCCCGCTGCGGGCCCTCCGGCATTCCAGTACCTCTGGGGTCCCTCAGGCCCACAGAACGCCGCCGGGGTGGCCGGAACCGCATAGTTCCGGCCACCCCGGCGGCACGTTTCTGCTGAAGGGGCTCAACCCACTGAGCGCTCAGCTCTCCTCGGCGTGGGAGACCGCGCGACGCGCGTCCGCATCCAGCACACCCCAGCTGATCAGCTGCTCGGTGAGGACCGAGGGCGACTGGTCGTAGATGACGGCGAGTGTGCGCAGGTCGTCCTGGCGGATCGAGAGCACCTTGCCGTTGTAGTCACCGCGCTGCGACTGGATCGTCGCGGCGTACCGCTGCAGGGGGCCCGCCTTCTCGGCCGGTACATGGGCCAGGCGCTCCAGGTCCAGGACCAGCTTCGGCGGCGGCTCGGCGGCGCCGCCCGGCGTGGTGCCCGGAAGCAGCTCCTGCACCGGGACGCCGTAGAAATCCGCCAACTCGGCGAGGCGCTGCACGGTCACGGCGCGGTCCCCGCGCTCGTACGAACCGACCACAACGGCCTTCCAGCGTCCCTGGGACTTCTCCTCGACACCGTGAAGAGAAAGGCCCTGCTGGGTGCGGATGGCCCGGAGCTTGGCCCCGAGCTGTTTGGCGTATTCGCTGGACATATAGCTCCCCGGCACTGGGTCGACGCGACTGGCTTGGGTTCCATGCCGCGCGGTTGGTAACTCACTGTGAGGTTACGCAGCGTTACTCTGGCGCGTCAAGCCGAATGGTCCACACCGACTCTTCCGTGCCGACGGTGGCCGATTAGGCCAAGGGGGTGAACGGGGGCGGGGCGTCGGCCTGGTACGGTGGATGGCGCAAACCAGACGTCCTTTAAGGTCCGTCCCGTGAGGCGGAGAAGGAGGTCCCTTTCGTATGGACAGCCAGCAGGACACGCAAGCGTCCGACGCCCGGCCCGTTCTCGAAGGCCCTGACATCGCGCGGGTGTTGACCCGCATCGCCCACGAGATCGTCGAACGCGCCAAGGGCGCCGACGACGTGGTACTCCTCGGCATTCCGACCCGCGGCGTCTTTCTCGCCCAGCGGCTCGCCGCCAAGCTGGAGCAGATCACCGAGCGCAAGATCCCGGTCGGGTCGCTCGACATCACCATGTACCGCGACGACCTGCGCATGCACCCGCCGCGTGCGCTGGCCCGCACCGAGATTCCCGGTGACGGCATCGACGGCCGCCTCGTCGTCCTCGTCGACGACGTCCTCTTCTCCGGCCGTACCATCCGCGCCGCCCTGGACGCCCTGAACGACATCGGGCGCCCCCGTGCGGTGCAGCTCGCGGTCCTCGTCGACAGAGGCCACCGCGAACTGCCCATCCGCGCCGACTACGTCGGCAAGAACCTCCCCACGTCGTTGCGGGAGACGGTCAAGGTCCAGCTCGCCGAGGAGGACGGTCGCGACACCGTGCTGCTCGGTGCGAAGCAGCCCCAGTAGCACGCGGAAGGCGTACGGCCGCTGTCGTACGCCCCCTCGGTGCGTCTCCACGCGCGCGTGCCGCCCGAATTCTCCCGACCTGAACTGCCTTACGGAGCCTGACAGATGCAGCGTCATCTCATCTCGGCCGCCGACCTCACCCGCGACGACGCCGTCCTGATCCTCGACACCGCCGAGGAGATGGCCCGGGTCGCCGACCGGCCGATCAAGAAGCTGCCGACCTTGCGCGGCCGCACCGTCGTGAACCTCTTCTTCGAGGACTCCACGCGCACGCGTATCTCCTTCGAGGCCGCAGAGAAGCGCCTCTCCGCGGACGTCATCAACTTCACCGCCAAGGGCTCGAGCGTGTCCAAGGGCGAGTCCCTGAAGGACACCGCCCAGACCCTGGAGGCCATGGGTGTCGACGCCGTCGTCATCCGGCACGGCGCCTCCGGAGCGCCGTACCGCCTCGCCAACTCCGGCTGGATCGACGCCGCCGTCATCAACGCCGGCGACGGCACCCACCAGCACCCCACCCAGGCCCTGCTGGACGCCTTCACCATGCGCCGGCGGCTCGTCGGCCGGGACGCCGGGCTCGGCCAGGACCTCGCCGGCAGGCGCATCACGATCGTCGGCGACGTCCTGCACAGCCGGGTCGCCCGCTCCAACGTCGACCTGCTGCACACCCTGGGCGCCGAGGTCACCCTCGTCGCCCCGCCGACCCTGGTGCCGGTCGGCGTCGAGACCTGGCCGTGCGAGGTCTCCTACGACCTCGACAGCACGCTGGCGAAGACCGACGCGGTGATGATGCTGCGCGTGCAGCGCGAGCGCATGAACGCCGCCTTCTTCCCGACCGAGCGCGAGTACTCGCGGCGCTACGGCCTCGACGGTGACCGCATGGCGCGGATGCCCGAGCACGCCATCGTGATGCACCCCGGCCCGATGGTGCGCGGCATGGAGATCACCGCGGAGGTCGCCGACTCGGACCGCTGCACCGTCGTCGAACAGGTCGCAAACGGAGTGTCCATCCGGATGGCCGTTCTGTATCTGCTGCTCGGGGGCAACGAACCCGCCCTCACCCACGCCCGTACCACCGAGGAGAAGTAAGACAGATGAGCAAGATCCTGATCCGTGGTGCGAAGGTGCTCGGCGGCGAGCCGCAGGACGTGCTGATCGACAGCCAGACGATCGCGCGGGTAGGCACCGGTCTGAGCGCCGACGGCGCCGACGTCGTCGAGGCCGACGGCAAGGTGCTCCTGCCGGGGCTCGTCGACCTGCACACCCACCTGCGCGAGCCCGGGCGCGAGGACTCCGAGACCGTCCTGACCGGTACGCGCGCGGCCGCCTCGGGCGGTTACACGGCCGTCTTCGCCATGGCCAACACCTTCCCGGTCGCGGACACCGCCGGTGTCGTCGAGCAGGTCTACCGGCTCGGCCAGGAGCACGGTTACTGCGATGTGCAGCCCATCGGTGCCGTGACCGTCGGCCTGGAAGGCAAGAAGCTCGCCGAGCTGGGGGCCATGCACGAGTCCGCCGCCGGTGTCACCGTCTTCTCCGACGACGGCAAGTGCGTCGACGACGCCGTGATCATGCGGCGGGCGCTGGAGTACGTGAAGGCCTTCGGCGGTGTCGTCGCCCAGCACGCGCAGGAGCCGCGGCTGACCGAGGGCGCCCAGATGAACGAGGGCGTCGTCTCCGCCGAGCTGGGGCTCGGGGGCTGGCCCGCGGTGGCCGAAGAATCGATCATCGCCCGGGATGTCCTGCTCGCCGAGCACGTCGGCTCCCGCGTCCACATCTGCCACCTCTCGACCGCCGGCTCGGTCGAGATCGTCCGCTGGGCCAAGTCCCGGGGTATCGACGTCACCGCCGAGGTCACCCCGCACCACCTGCTCCTCACCGACGAGCTGGTCCGCTCGTACAACCCGGTCTACAAGGTCAACCCGCCGCTGCGCACCGAGCGTGACGTGCTGGCGCTGCGCGAGGCGCTCGCCGACGGCACGATCGACATCGTCGCCACCGACCACGCCCCGCACCCGCACGAGGACAAGGACTGCGAATGGGCCGCGGCCGCCATGGGGATGGTGGGCCTGGAAACCGCGTTGTCAGTGGTGCAGGAGACCATGGTGGAAACCGGGCTCCTCACCTGGGCCGGGGTCGCCGAGCGCATGTCCTTCAAGCCCGCCGAGATCGGGCAGGCCAAGGGGCACGGCCGACCCGTCTCGGCTGGTGAGCCCGCCAACCTCACGCTCGTCGACACGGAATACCGTGGGTCCGTGGACCCCGAGGGCTTCGCCTCGCGCAGCCGCAACACTCCGTACGAGGGGCGCGAGCTGCCGGGCCGTGTGACGCACACGTGGCTCCGGGGCAAGGCCACGCTCGTCGACGGGAAGCTCACGTGACACCTGCAACACTGCTCGCAGCCGGAACCGGGCTCGCGGCCGAACAGAAGTCGGCCGAAGTGACCGACTGGGCCGCCCGCATCGGCTGGGTCGTCGGACTCCTCCTCTTCGTCGCGCTCGTCTACTGGCTGATGCGCGAGGGCTGGAAGTGGCGCGGCACGCTCCAGGGCGACCTGCCCGAGCTGCCCAGCGCGCCGGACGACCCCGGCCCGGCCAGACTGAGCATGAGCGGCCGCTACCACGGCTCCACCACCGCCGGTCAGTGGCTGGACCGCATCGTGGCGCACGGCCTGGGCACCCGCAGCCGGGTCGAGCTCACGCTGACGGACGCGGGACTGGACGTCGTACGCCCCGGCGCGGCCGACTTCTTCGTCCCGGCCGACCGGCTGCGCGAGGCCCGGCTCGACAAGGGCATCGCCGGCAAGGTTCTGACCGAGGGCGGTCTGCTGGTCGTGACCTGGGCGCACGGCGAACGGCTGATCGACTCCGGGTTCCGCTCGGACCATGCGGCGGAGCACAACGAGTGGGTCGACGTCATTAACTCCATGATCAAAACGAACAGCATCAACAGCACGGAAGGCGCCGAACGATGACGACCTCCATCCAGGGGACCGCCTCGCCGAGGCACAAGGCGGCTCCCGCCGTACTCGTCCTGGAGGACGGCCGGATCTTCCGCGGCCGCGCCTACGGGGCCGCGGGGGTGACCTTCGGCGAGGCCGTGTTCTCCACCGGCATGACCGGCTACCAGGAGACCCTCACCGACCCGTCGTACCACCGCCAGGTCGTCGTGATGACGGCCCCGCACGTCGGCAACACCGGCGTCAACGACGAGGACCCGGAGAGCAAGCAGATCTGGGTCGCCGGATACGTCGTGCGCGACCCCGCGCGCGTGCCGTCCAACTGGCGCTCCCGGCGCTCGCTGGACGACGAGCTGCGCCACCAGGGCGTCGTCGGGATCTCCGGCATCGACACCCGCGCGCTCACCCGCCACCTGCGCGAGCGCGGCGCCATGCGCGTCGGCATCTTCTCCGGCAACGCGCTGCCCGACGAGGGCACCATGCTCGCCGAGGTGCGCCAGGCCCCCGAGATGAAGGGCGCCGACCTCTCCGCCGAGGTCGCCACCAAGGAGGCGTACGTAGTCCCGGCGATCGGCACGAAGAAGTTCACCGTCGCCGCCGTCGACCTCGGCATCAAGGGCATGACCCCGCACCGGATGGCCGAACGCGGCATCGAGGTGCACGTGCTGCCCGCGACGGCGACCGCCGAGGACGTGTACGCCGTCAACCCCGACGGTGTGTTCTTCTCCAACGGCCCGGGCGACCCGTCCACTGCCGACCACCCGGTCTCCGTCATGCAGGCGGTCCTGGAGCGCGGCACCCCGCTCTTCGGTATCTGCTTCGGCAATCAGATCCTGGGCCGCGCCCTCGGCTTCGGCACCTACAAGCTGAAGTACGGCCACCGCGGCATCAACCAGCCGGTCCAGGACCGCACGACCGGCAAGGTCGAGGTCACCGCGCACAACCACGGCTTCGCCGTGGACGCCCCGACCGACAAGGTCTCCGACACCCCCTACGGCCGCGCCGAGGTCTCCCACGTGTGCCTCAACGACAACGTGGTGGAGGGTCTCCAGCTCCTCGACCGCCCGGCCTTCAGCGTCCAGTACCACCCCGAAGCGGCAGCCGGCCCGCACGACGCCGCCTACCTGTTCGACCGCTTCGTATCCCTGATGGAGGGCCAGCGTGCCTAAGCGCACCGATATCCAGTCCGTCCTGGTCATCGGCTCCGGCCCGATCGTCATCGGCCAGGCCGCCGAGTTCGACTACTCCGGCACCCAGGCGTGCCGCATCCTGCGCGCCGAGGGCCTGCGGGTCATCCTCGTCAACTCCAACCCGGCGACGATCATGACCGACCCGGAGATCGCCGACGCCACCTACGTCGAGCCGATCACCCCGGAGTTCGTCGAGAAGATCATCGCCAAGGAGCGCCCGGACGCGCTTCTGCCGACCCTGGGCGGCCAGACCGCCCTCAACACGGCCATCTCGCTCCACCAGGCGGGCACGCTCGAGAAGTACGGCGTCGAGCTGATCGGCGCCAATGTCGAGGCCATCAACAAGGGCGAGGACCGCGACCTGTTCAAGGAGGTCGTCGAGGCCGTCCGCCAGAAGATCGGGCACGGCGAGTCCGCCCGCTCGGTCATCTGCCACTCCATGGAGGACGTCCTCGCGGGCGTCGAGACGCTCGGCGGCTACCCGGTCGTCGTCCGCCCCTCCTTCACCATGGGCGGCGCCGGCTCCGGCTTCGCGCACGACGAGGAGGAGCTGCGCCGCATCGCCGGCCAGGGCCTCACGCTCTCGCCGACCACCGAGGTGCTCCTGGAGGAGTCCATCCTCGGCTGGAAGGAGTACGAGCTGGAGCTGATGCGCGACAAGAACGACAACGTCGTGGTCGTCTGCTCCATCGAGAACTTCGACCCGATGGGCGTGCACACCGGCGACTCGATCACGGTCGCCCCGGCCATGACCCTCACCGACCGCGAGTACCAGACCCTGCGCGACATCGGCATCGCCGTCATCCGCGAGGTCGGCGTCGACACCGGCGGCTGCAACATCCAGTTCGCGGTGAACCCCGAGGACGGCCGCGTGATCGTCATCGAGATGAACCCGCGCGTGTCGCGGTCCTCGGCGCTCGCCTCCAAGGCGACCGGCTTCCCGATCGCCAAGATCGCCGCCAAGCTCGCCGTCGGCTACACGCTCGACGAGATCCCGAACGACATCACGCAGGAGACCCCGGCCTCCTTCGAGCCGACGCTCGACTACGTGGTCGTCAAGGCGCCCCGGTTCGCCTTCGAGAAGTTCCCGCAGGCCGACTCCACGCTGACGACCACCATGAAGTCGGTCGGCGAGGCCATGGCCATCGGCCGCAACTTCACCGAGGCCTTCCAGAAGGCACTGCGCTCGCTGGAGAAGAAGGGCAGCCAGTTCACGTTCGTCGGCGAGCCCGGCGACAAGACCGCGCTGCTCGAAGAGGCGGTCCGCCCGACCGACGGCCGGATCAACGCGGTCATGCAGGCCATCCGCGCGGGCGCCACGCAGGAGGAGGTCTTCGAGTACACGAAGATCGACCCCTGGTTCGTCGACCAGCTCTTCCTCATCAAGGAGATCGCCGACGAGCTCGCCGAGGCGCCGAAGCTGGACCCCGACCTGCTCGCCGAGGCCAAGCGGCACGGCTTCTCCGACCAGCAGATCGGCGAGATCCGCGGCCTGCGCGAGGACGTCGTCCGCGAGGTCCGGCACGCGCTGGGCATCCGCCCGGTCTACAAGACGGTCGACACCTGCGCCGCCGAGTTCGCCGCCAAGACGCCGTACTTCTACTCCTCGTACGACGAGGAGACGGAGGTCGCCCCGCGTGAGAAGCCGGCCGTCATCATCCTGGGCTCCGGTCCCAACCGCATCGGCCAGGGCATCGAGTTCGACTACTCCTGCGTCCACGCCTCCTTCGCGCTGAGCGACGCCGGCTACGAGACCGTGATGGTCAACTGCAACCCGGAGACCGTCTCCACGGACTACGACACCTCCGACCGCCTGTACTTCGAGCCGCTGACGCTGGAAGACGTGCTGGAGATCGTCCACGCGGAGCAGCAGGCCGGCCCGGTGGCGGGCGTGGTGGTCCAGCTGGGCGGCCAGACCCCGCTGGGCCTCTCGCAGGCGCTCAAGGACAACGGCGTGCCGATCGTCGGTACGTCCCCGGAGGCCATCCACGCCGCCGAGGACCGTGGCGCCTTCGGGCGGGTCCTGGCCGAGGCGGGCCTCCCGGCCCCCAAGCACGGCACCGCGACCACCTTCGCGGGTGCCAAGGCCATCGCCGACGAGATCGGCTACCCGGTCCTGGTACGGCCGTCGTACGTCCTCGGCGGGCGCGGCATGGAGATCGTCTACGACGAGACCCGGCTGGAGTCCTACATCGCCGAGTCGACCGAGATCAGCCCCTCGCGGCCGGTCCTCGTCGACCGGTTCCTGGACGACGCGATCGAGATCGACGTCGACGCGCTCTACGACGGCGAGGAGCTGTACCTCGGCGGCGTCATGGAGCACATCGAGGAGGCCGGCATCCACTCCGGCGACTCCGCGTGCGCGCTGCCGCCGATCACGCTGGGCGGCTTCGACATCAAGCGCCTGCGCGCCTCGACCGAGGCCATCGCCAAGGGCGTCGGCGTCCGCGGCCTGATCAACATCCAGTTCGCGATGGCCGGCGACATCCTCTACGTCCTGGAGGCCAACCCGCGCGCGTCCCGTACGGTTCCCTTCACCTCGAAGGCGACCGCGGTACCGCTGGCGAAGGCCGCCGCCCGGATCTCGCTGGGCGCGACCATCGCCGAACTGCGCGCCGAGGGCCTCCTCCCGGCCAACGGCGACGGCGGCGAGCTCCCGTTCGACGCGCCGATCTCCGTCAAGGAGGCCGTCATGCCGTGGTCGCGCTTCCGCGACATCCACGGGCGCGGCGTCGACACCGTCCTCGGCCCGGAGATGCGCTCCACCGGCGAGGTCATGGGCATCGACTCCGTCTTCGGCACGGCGTACGCCAAGTCGCAGGCGGGCGCGTACGGTCCGCTGCCGACCAAGGGGCGCGCGTTCATCTCGGTCGCCAACCGCGACAAGCGCTCGATGATCTTCCCGGCGCGCGAACTGGTCGCCCACGGCTTCGAACTGCTCGCCACGTCCGGCACGGCAGAGGTGCTCAAGCGCAACGGCATCAACGCCACCGTCGTGCGCAAGCAGTCCGAGGGCACCGGCCCGAACGGCGAGAAGACCATCGTCCAGCTCATCCACGACGGCGAGGTCGACCTCATCGTCAACACCCCGTACGGCACCGGCGGCCGCCTCGACGGCTACGACATCCGTACGGCGGCCGTGGCGCGGTCGGTCCCGTGCCTGACGACGGTCCAGGCGCTCGCCGCCGCCGTCCAGGGCATCGACGCCCTCAACCACGGTGACGTGGGCGTGCGTTCACTGCAGGAACACGCCGAGCATCTGACCGCGGCCCGCGACTAGCAGCCCTGAGGGGGACACCGGAGACGGTGTCCCCCTCTTCGTGAGGACACCATCATGTACAAGCTTTTCTTCCGTCTGGTTTTCAAACGGATGGACCCGGAGCAGGCGCATCACCTGGCGTTCCGCTGGATCCGGCTCGCCGTCAGGATCCCCGTGCTGCGTACCTTCGTCGCCGCCGCGCTCGCGCCCCGCTACGAGGAACTGCGCACCGAGGCCTTCGGACTGCGCATGCACGGCCCCTTCGGGCTCGCGGCAGGCTTCGACAAGAACGCGGTCGCGATCGACGGCATGTCGATGCTGGGCTTCGACCACGTCGAGATCGGCACGGTCACGGGGGAGGCGCAGCCGGGCAACCCCAAGCAACGGCTGTTCCGCCTGGTGAAGGACCGGGCCCTGATCAACCGCATGGGCTTCAACAACGAGGGCTCGCTGGCCGTGGCGGCCCGTCTGGCCTCCCGTACGCCCGTCTTCAGGACCGTGGTGGGCGTCAACATCGGCAAGACCAAGGTCGTCCCGGAGGCGGAGGCCGCCGGCGACTACGTGAAGTCGACGGAGCGGCTGGCGCCGTACGCCGACTACCTGGTGGTCAATGTCTCCTCGCCCAACACGCCCGGTCTGCGCAACCTCCAGGCCACGGAGTCGCTGCGGCCGCTCCTGACCGCCGTCCGCGAGGCCGCCGACCGTACGGTGACCGGCCGCCGCGTACCGCTGCTCGTCAAGATCGCGCCGGATCTCGCCGACGAGGACGTCGACGCGGTCGCCGACCTGGCCGTCGAACTCGGTCTGGACGGGATCATCGCCACGAACACCACCATCGCGCGCGAGAGCCTCGGTTTGAAATCCGAACCCTCGTTGGTCAAGGAGGTCGGCGGACTCTCCGGCGCGCCCCTCAAGGAGCGCTCCCTGGAGGTCCTGCGGCGCCTGTACGCGCGCGTGGGCGACCGGATCACCCTCGTGGGCGTCGGTGGCATCGAGAACGCCGAGGACGCCTGGCAGCGCATCCTGGCCGGCGCCACGCTGGTCCAGGGATACAGCGCCTTCATCTACGAGGGTCCCTTCTGGGGCCGTGCCATGCACAAGGGGCTCGCCGCACGCCTGCGTACCAGCCCGTACGACACCCTCGCCGACGCGGTCGGCGCCGACGTCAGGAAGGCCGAGGAAGCCGCATGACCGCCCTGGAACCCTTCGGTGCCCGTCTCCGCCGCGCGATGGACGAGCGTGGCCCTCTGTGTGTCGGTATCGACCCGCACGCGTCCCTGCTCGCCGAGTGGGGCCTGAACGACGACGTGGCCGGTCTGGAGCGGTTCAGCCGCACGGTCGTCGAGGCGATGGCCGACCGGGTCGCCGTGCTCAAGCCGCAGAGCGCGTTCTTCGAGCGCTTCGGTTCGCGTGGCGTCGCCGTGCTGGAGAAGTCCGTCGAGGAGGCGCGGGCGGCCGGGGCGCTGGTGGTGATGGACGCCAAGCGCGGGGACATCGGCTCGACCATGGCCGCGTACGCCGAGTCCTTCCTCCGCAAGGACTCCCCGCTGTTCTCGGACGCGCTGACGGTCTCGCCGTATCTCGGCTACGGGTCGCTCTCGCCGGCGATCGCCCTGGCGCGCGAGAGCGGCACCGGCCTGTTCGTGCTCGCGCTGACCTCGAACCCGGAGGGCGGCGAGGTCCAGCACGCGGTCCGCGCGGACGGCCGCACCGTCGGCGCGACGATGCTGGCGCACCTGGCCGCCGAGAACGTGGGGGAGGAGCCGCTGGGCTCATTCGGGGCGGTCGTCGGCGCCACGCTCGGCGACCTGTCGTCGTACGACCTCGACATCAACGGTCCGCTCCTCGCACCCGGCATCGGGGCCCAGGGGGCCACGCCGGCGGACCTTCCCCGGGTCTTCGGTGCCGCGGCACGCAATGTCGTGCCGAACGTCAGCCGGGGTGTGCTGCGCCACGGGCCCGATGTCGTCGCACTGCGTGAGGTCGCGTCACGCTTCGCCGACGAGGTGGCGGACGCTGTGTCGGGTGTCTGACCGGCGTCAGGGGCGTTCGAGCCGCTCGTTGAGACCTTCGATGAGTCCTTCGGCGGGTGGCGCGGGGACGACTTGAGTCTGAATACATCCTCAAATCCGGGGCATTATGTCCTAAATGTCCGGCCTGACGGAGGCTGACCAGGACTTTTCCGCTGTTCTCGCTGACTCTGGCGGACTTGGCCGCTAGTCTCCGACGAGAGTCAACGGGCAAGCGTGTTGCTCGTGGCTCCCCAGGTGTGGGGCGACTAGGTTCCTCACCGGTCCGTATCCGACAGTTCAACATCCGAGGTGACGTAGGCGTGGCTCTTCCGCCCCTTACCCCTGAACAGCGCGCAGCCGCGCTCGAAAAGGCCGCCGCGGCTCGCCGGGAGCGGGCCGAGGTCAAGAATCGACTCAAGCACTCCGGCGCCTCCCTTCACGAGGTCATCAAGCAGGGCCAGGAGAACGACGTCATCGGCAAGATGAAGGTCTCCGCCCTGCTCGAGTCCCTGCCGGGCGTGGGCAAGGTCCGCGCCAAGCAGATCATGGAGCGACTCGGTATCTCCGAGAGCCGCCGCGTGCGTGGCCTCGGTTCGAACCAGATCGCTTCCCTGGAGCGCGAGTTCGGCAGCACCGGCTCCTGATCCGGTCACTCCGGACCGGGAGTCCCGGGCACTCCGGGATTGCTGGAATAATCGCTGCATGAGTGAACGTCCGCGGCTGACCGTGCTCTCCGGCCCCTCCGGGGTCGGCAAGAGCACGGTCGTCGCCCATATGCGCAAGGAACACCCCGAGGTCTGGCTCTCGGTGTCGGCGACGACCCGCAAGCCACGCCCGGGCGAGCAGCACGGAGTCCACTACTTCTTCGTCACCGACGAGGAGATGGACAAGCTGATCGCCAACGGTGAGCTGCTGGAGTGGGCCGAGTTCGCCGGCAACCGCTACGGCACGCCGCGTGCGGCCGTGCTGGAGAGGCTGGAGGCGGGGGAGCCCGTCCTCCTGGAGATCGATCTCCAGGGCGCCCGGCAGGTCCGCGAGTCCATGGCGGAGGCCCAGCTGGTGTTCCTGGCTCCTCCCTCCTGGGAGGAGCTCGTGCGCAGACTCACCGGACGTGGCACCGAGCCGCCCGAGGTGATCGAGCGCCGCCTGGACGCGGCGAAGGTCGAGCTGGCGGCCGAGCCGGAGTTCGATGTGACCTTGGTCAACACCTCCGTCGAGGACGTGGCCCGCGAGCTGCTAGCCTTGATGGACGTTGTGTGATCGTGATTGATCGTTGAAAGCTTGGCCGTTTCGCTCAGGCTTGATCATTCACACTGAATCTTTCCCATCCATCGGAAGGTAGAGCGTGTCCTCTTCCATCTCCGCGCCCGAGGGCATCATCAACCCGCCGATCGACGAGCTTCTCGAGGCCACGGACTCGAAGTACAGCCTCGTGATCTACGCGGCCAAGCGGGCCCGCCAGATCAACGCGTACTACTCGCAGCTCGGCGAGGGCCTCCTCGAGTACGTCGGTCCGCTCGTCGACACCCACGTCCACGAGAAGCCGCTCTCGATCGCACTGCGCGAGATCAACGCGGGTCTGCTGACGTCCGAGGCCGTCGAGGGCCCGGCGCAGTAATTAGTATTTTCAGCTTTGAGCTGGCTTTTCCACAGGCCCGGCAGCCCGACTGTCGGGCCTGTGGTCTGCTCGGGGGGCGCGGGGGTCGTCCCCCGCCGTGATGCAGCATGGAGTCGTCGGTTCAACGAGTGGGAGGCCCGGTGGACAAGCCCAAGGTCGTTCTGGGGGTCAGCGGCGGCATCGCCGCGTACAAGGCCTGTGAGCTGCTGCGCAGGCTCACGGAGTCCGGGCATGACGTCCGGGTCGTGCCCACCGCCTCCGCGCTGCACTTCGTGGGCGCCGCCACCTGGTCCGCCCTGTCCGGCAAGCCCGTCTCGACGGAGGTCTGGGACGACGTCCACGAGGTCCCGCACGTCCGCATCGGCCAGCAGGCCGACCTGGTGGTCGTCGCCCCGGCCACGGCCGACACCCTCGCCAAGGCCGCGCACGGCCTCGCCGACGACCTGCTGACCAACACCCTGCTCACCGCCCGCTGTCCGGTGCTCTTCGCCCCGGCCATGCACACCGAGATGTGGGAGCACCCGGCCACGCAGGAGAACGTGGCGACGCTGCGCCGGCGCGGCGCGGTCGTCATCGAGCCCGCCGTCGGCCGTCTGACCGGCGTCGACACCGGCAAGGGCCGGCTGCCCGAGCCGGCCGAGATCTTCGAGGTCTGCCGACGCGTGCTCGCCCGCGGTGTCGCCGAGCCGGACCTCCAGGGGCGGCACGTCGTCGTCAGCGCCGGCGGCACGCGCGAGCCCCTCGACCCGGTCCGTTTCCTCGGCAACCGCTCCTCCGGCAAGCAGGGCTACGCCCTCGCCCGCACGGCCGCCGCCCGGGGTGCCCGGGTGACGCTGATCGCCGCCAACACCGGGATGCCCGACCCGGCCGGCGTGGACGTCGTCCCGGTGGGCACGGCCGTACAGCTGCGCGAGGCGGTTCTCAAGGTGGCCGCGGACGCCGACGCGGTGGTGATGGCGGCGGCGGTCGCGGACTTCCGCCCGGCGACATACGCCGCCGGAAAGATCAAGAAGAAGGACGGCCAGGAACCGCAACCCATCGTTCTGGTGCGGAATCCGGACATCCTCGCGGAGATCTCGGCCGACCGTGCCCGCCCCGGCCAGGTGATCGTCGGCTTCGCCGCCGAGACGGACGACGTCCTGGCCAACGGCCGTAAGAAGCTGGAGCGCAAGGGGTGTGACCTCCTCGTGGTGAACGAGGTGGGCGAGCGCAAGACCTTCGGCTCCGAGGAGAACGAGGCGGTCGTGCTGGGCGCCGACGGCAGCGAGACACCCGTGCCGTACGGGCCCAAGGAAGCCTTGGCCGAAACCGTATGGGACCTGGTGGCGCACCGACTGGGCGCAAATGTTTGATGCGGTGCGGGCATGCCTCGAGCCACACCCCATTCGGGTGTGGCGCCCCTGGCCAAGGGCGCGTGGGATTGGGCAGAATGCCCGTGCCGCAGGTCACAGCGCTCCCGAGAGGCGAGACAGTGGGCCGGTGGCCGAGCGCGACAGATAAACTGTCCTCGGACGACGCCGGGCGCAGCCTCCGTCCCGTCCGCCAATGATCAGCCAGCAGCCGCTGCAACCACAGGGAGCGTTGTGTCCCGTCGCCTGTTCACCTCGGAGTCCGTGACCGAGGGTCACCCCGACAAGATCGCTGACCAGATCAGCGACACCATTCTCGACGCGCTTCTGCGTGAGGACCCGACGTCCCGCGTCGCCGTCGAGACTCTGATCACGACCGGCCTGGTGCACGTGGCCGGAGAGGTCACGACCAAGACGTACGCGGACATCGCGACGCTGGTCCGCAACAAGATCCTCGAGATCGGCTACGACTCCTCGAAGAAGGGCTTCGACGGCGCTTCCTGCGGTGTCTCGGTCTCGATCGGCTCGCAGTCGCCGGACATCGCGCAGGGCGTGGACACGGCGTACGAGTCCCGGGTCGAGGGCGACGAGGACGAGCTGGACCGCCAGGGCGCCGGTGACCAGGGCCTGATGTTCGGTTACGCGACGGACGAGACGCCGACGCTGATGCCGCTGCCGATCTTCCTGGCGCACCGCCTGTCCAAGCGCCTGTCCGAGGTCCGCAAGAACGGCACGATCCCCTACCTGCGCCCGGACGGCAAGACGCAGGTCACCATCGAGTACGACGGCGACAAGGCGGTCCGCCTGGACACGGTCGTCGTCTCCTCGCAGCACGCGAGCGACATCGACCTCGACTCCCTCCTCGCGCCCGACATCCGGGAGTTCGTGGTCGAGCCGGAGCTGAAAGCCCTGCTCGACGACGGCATCAAGCTCGACACCGAGAACTACCGCCTCCTGGTCAACCCCACCGGCCGCTTCGAGATCGGTGGCCCGATGGGTGACGCGGGTCTGACCGGCCGGAAGATCATCATCGACACCTACGGCGGCATGGCCCGTCACGGCGGTGGCGCGTTCTCCGGCAAGGACCCGTCCAAGGTGGACCGTTCGGCGGCGTACGCGATGCGCTGGGTCGCCAAGAACGTCGTCGCGGCCGGCCTCGCCTCCCGCTGCGAGGTGCAGGTGGCGTACGCGATCGGCAAGGCCGAGCCGGTCGGCCTGTTCGTCGAGACCTTCGGCACGGCCAAGATCGACACCGAGAAGATCGAGAAGGCCATCGACGAGGTCTTCGACCTGCGCCCGGCCGCGATCATCCGCGACCTGGACCTGCTCCGCCCGATCTACGCCCAGACCGCGGCCTACGGCCACTTCGGCCGTGAGCTGCCGGAGTTCACCTGGGAGCGGACGGACCGGGTGGAGGCGCTGCAGAAGGCCGTGGGCCTGTAGGGGTCACCAGCTGTGAGAGGCCCGGTTTCCCTGGCGGGAGGCCGGGCCTCGGTGCATCTCAAGTGAATCCGGACGCTCCGTCGCCGTGAGGGAACTCGGGCGCCGTCGGTTGTCAGTGGAGTTTGGTAAGAATGCAAGCGTGAGCAGCGAGAACGAGCGTGGCGGTGGCGGGGCCGAGGGGGCGTCGCCCGAGCAGCTCGCGCTCATTCGGGAGAGCGTGCGGCAGGCGAAGGTGCCGCGGGCCAAGCCCAGGACCTGGCGGGGGGCCGAACTCGCGAAGGAGCTGCCGGTCGCGCGGGTGCTGGTCGACAAGGGTGTGCTGCATCTCGATCGGTACTTCGACTACGCCGTGCCCGCGGAGCTCGATGCCGACGCGCAGCCCGGGGTGCGGGTGCGGGTGCGGTTCGGCGCCGGGCGGCACCGGGTCCGGGAAGGCCGGCGGGAGGGCGGGGGGCTCATCGACGGGTTCCTTGTCGCGCGGCTTGCCGAGTCCGACTACTCCGGGCCGCTCGCGGCGCTCGCCCAGGTCGTTTCGCCGGAGCGGGTGCTGAGCGAGGAGTTGCTCGGGCTCGCGCGGGCCGTGGCCGACCGTTATGCGGGCGGCCTCGCCGATGTGCTCCAGTTGGCCGTGCCGCCGCGCAGCGCGCGGGCCGAGCAGCGGCCGTCACCGGAGCCGCTCGCGGCGCCTGGCAGGCCCGAGGCGGGGTCCTGGGGGCGGTATGAGCGGGGAGCCGCCTTCCTGGAGTCGCTGGCCTCCGGGGGTGCGCCGCGTGCCGTGTGGAACGCGCTGCCCGGGCCCGAGTGGAGCGAGGAGCTGGCTCGGGCCGTCGTCGCGACGCTGGCCTCCGGGCGGGGGGCACTCGTCGTGCTGCCGGACGGGCGAGCCGTCGCGCGGGTAGATGCTGCCCTGACCTCGCTGATGGGCAAGGGACGGCATGCGGTGCTGACCGCCGACGCCGGGCCCGAGAAGCGGTATCGGGAGTGGCTCGCGGTTCGGCGGGGGAGCGTACGGGCGGTCGTGGGGACCAGGGCGGCCATGTTCGCGCCCGTGCAGGACCTTGGGCTGGTCGCCCTGTGGGACGACGGTGACGACAGCCACAGCGAGCAGCACGCCCCGCAGCCCCACGCGCGTGAAGTGCTGTTGCTTCGGGCCGCGCAGGACAAGTGCGGCTTTCTGCTGGGGAGTTGGAGCTGCACCGTCGAGGCCGCGCAGCTCGTGGAGAGCGGGTGGGCCCGGCCGTTGGTCGCCGGGCGGGAGCAGGTGCGGGGCGCGGCTCCGCTCGTACGGACCGTGGGGGACATGGATCTCGCGCGGGACGAGGCCGCGCGGGCCGCTCGGCTGCCGACCCTCGCCTGGCAGGCCGTGCGGGAGGGGCTGCGGCAAGGACCGGTTCTGGTGCAGGTGCCCCGGCGCGGGTATGTGCCGCGGATGGCCTGTGCCAACTGCCGGGCGCCCGCCCGGTGTCGGCACTGCGCCGGGCCACTGGAGGCGCACGGCTCCGGAGCAGACCTGCGGTGCGGGTGGTGCGGGCGTGAGGAGGGGGCCTGGCACTGTCCGGAGTGCGGTGCGTTCCGGCTGCGGGCTCAGGTGGTGGGGGCGCGGCGGACCGCCGAGGAGTTGGGGCGGGCCTTTCCCGCCGTGCCGGTGCGGACCTCCGGGCGTGAGCATGTGCTGGACACCGTGCCGGGCACGCCTTCACTGGTCGTGAGTACGCCGGGGGCCGAGCCCGTCGCCGAGGGCGGATACGCGGCTGCCCTGCTGCTGGACGGCTGGGCCATGCTCGGGCGGCCCGATCTGCGGGCGGGGGAGGACGCGCTGCGCCGCTGGATCGCGGCCGCCTCGCTGGTACGGCCGCAGACCGCCGGGGGGACGGTGGTCGTCGTGGCCGAGCCCACGTTGCGGCCCGTGCAGGCGCTGGTGCGCTGGGATCCCGTCGGGCATGCGGTGCGGGAGCTCGGCGAGCGGGCCGAGCTCGGGTTTCCGCCGGTGTCCCGGATGGCTTCCGTGGCCGGTCCGGGGGAGGCGGTCACCGAGTTTCTCCGTACGGCCGAACTGCCGCCGGACGCCGAGGTGTTGGGACCCGTTCCGCTGCCCGTCACGGCGGTGGGGCGGCCGCGGCGGGTGGGGGCGCCGCCGCCGGGCGAGCACTGGGACCGGGCGTTGGTGCGGGTGCCGCCGGGGAGCGGGGCCGCGTTGGCGTCCGCGCTGAAGGGTGCGCAGGCGGCGCGGATGGCGCGTGGGGGTGGGGAAGTGGCGGTACGGGTTCGGGTTGATCCGCCGGATATCGGGTGAGGTCCGGGGCCCCTGGCGCTGTGGGGTGGCGCTGCCTGCCTGCCTGCCTGCCTGCCTGCCTGCCGGCGCGGCGGGCACGGCGGGCGTGAGGCTGCGCAGCGGGCTGCGACATGTCTCTGCCCTCCCGGGTGCGCTTCGGGAGGGCAGAGCGTGTGGGGGGGGGTCAGCCGTTGCGAGGGCCGGGGAACGCCGTGGGCCTGGCCTCGTCGCGGAGAGCGGGACTGCCTGCCGTCGGCTGCGTCGGCATGGAGCGGGCCGCGGGGACCGTGGGCACCGTGGGGAGGGTGGCGGTGACATTGGCCGTCCGGCTTCCCGACGGCTCGGTCGTCCGCTCGGCCTCGGCCGCCGCCTGGGTGGCGGCGCGCCGCGCGCCGTAACGGCGATGGACCGCCTGCTTGGTGACGCCGAGGGCGGAACCCACCGCGTCCCAGGAGAAGCCGAGTGAGCGGTCGAAGTCCACGGCTGCCGTGACCAGGGTCTCGACACTGTCCCGCAGTTCCTGGGCGAGACGGACTGTCGGGGCGGGGGCGCGTCCGTAGACGACGAAGCCCGTGGAGGGACCCGAGCGGCGCGGGCGGTAGACGTTGCCCAGCTGGGCGGTGAGCGTGCGCAGTGCGTCCACCTGCCGGCGGACCCGCTCGATGTCCCGCACCAGCAAGTGCAGGCTGGCCCGAGCCTGGGCGTCGTGGGTTGCGTGGTCGGCCATGAACAAGCCTCTCGAACCGGCGTTGAAAAGGAGAGGGCCGCGCGTACGGCGCTTGCGGCCCGTTGTGGTCAACTCTGTCTTGACAACGCGGGAGCGCTCCGCGGGTCACGCAGTGGGGGCGTATGGGCATATGCCTACGCCCCTGGGTGGGGGTGTGCGCCTCGGCTTTCGGCCTTGGACGCTTGCCCGCCCGCGCACAACCCGTCTCCAGTTGGCCAAGAGGTTGGGGTCTCCTGTGGGGGGTTGCTCGCCGTCGGCGGCTGTCCGGTCGTGGGTGGGGAGAAGGGGGTTGTTGGCGGGGGTGAGTCGTTCGTGGGCGTGGGCGCGGTCGTTCGGGGCGTTCCCCATGTGAGGGTCGGACCGGGCACCCATAGACTTGTGTGTTGCCCAACCAACCCCGCCCGAGAGGCCCGTGCCCACCCATGAAGCTTGTCTTCGCCGGTACCCCTGAGGTCGCCGTTCCCGCTCTGGACGCTCTGATCGCCTCTGGGCGGCATGAGGTGGCTGCCGTTGTCACGCGGCCGGATGCACAGGCCGGGCGGGGGCGGAGGATGGTGGCGAGTCCGGTGGCCGAGCGGGCGGAGGAGGCCGGGATCGAGGTGCTCAAGCCGGCCAGGCCGCGTGACCCCGAGTTCCTGGAGCGGCTCAGGGAGATCGCGCCCGACTGCTGCCCCGTCGTCGCGTACGGCGCCCTGTTGCCCCGCGTCGCCCTCGACATCCCGGCCCAGGGCTGGGTCAACCTGCACTTCTCGCTGTTGCCCGCCTGGCGTGGAGCCGCGCCAGTGCAGCACGCCATCATGGCGGGCGACGAGATCACCGGGGCCTCCACCTTCCTCATCGAGGAGGGGCTCGACTCCGGGCCCGTCTACGGCACCGTCACCGAGGAGATCCGGCACACCGACACCAGCGGCGACCTGCTGACCAGGCTCGCCTTCGCGGGCGCCGGGCTGCTCGCCGCGACCATGGACGGGATCGAAGACGGCACGCTGAAGGCGGTGCCGCAGCCGTCCGAGGGGATCACCCTCGCGCCCAAGGTCAACGTCGAGGACGCGCACATCGACTGGGCCGTTCCGTCCCTCCGCGTCGACCGTCTCGTGCGCGGGTGCACCCCTGCCCCCGGTGCCTGGACCACCTTCCGCGGTGAGCGGCTGAAGCTCATCCAGGTGCAGCCGGTGCCCGGGCGGGACGACCTCGCCCCGGGTGCGCTCTCCGTCGGGAAGAACAACGTGTACGTCGGGACCGGGTCGTACGCCGTCGAGTTGCTGTGGGTGCAGGCTCAGGGCAAGAAGCCGATGCGGGCCGCGGACTGGGCGCGGGGCGTGCGGATCGGGGACGGGGAGAGCCTCGGGCTCTGATCCGCGCGAGCAACGCCCCCACGCGATTGTCCCAGCCTGATCGCCCCGGCCTGATCCGGCCCAGGCTGATCGTCCTGGTCTGATCCGTCGCGGCCTGATCGTCCGGGTCTTACCGTCCGGGGCTGATCGTTCCGGTCTGACGGCCGGTCCGACCGACAGCGTCTGACCAACGGAGATCACGGATGGGCTCCGGCGTATCCAGCCGTACGCCGGGGCGGTGGTGCGACGTAGGCTGGTCGTACATCTCATCCAGCAATCCGGAGCACCTTTTTCGTGAGCGACACCTCCCGTCGGCCCCGCAAACCCGGCAAGCCCTACCGACGGCCCAAGAAGGACCCCGTCCGCGTTCTCGCCTTCGAGGCCCTGCGTGCCGTGGACGAGCGGGACGCGTACGCCAACCTCGTTCTGCCGCCGTTGTTGCGGAAGGCGCGGGAGAAGGGCGACTTCGACGGGCGGGACGCCGCGCTCGCCACCGAGCTGGTGTACGGGACGCTGCGTCGGCAGGGGACGTACGACGCCGTCATCTCAGCCTGTGTGGACCGGCCGTTGCGCGAGGTCGACCCGCCGGTGCTCGATGTGCTCAGCCTGGGGGTGCATCAGCTGCTCGGGACGCGGATTCCGCCGCATGCCGCCGTGTCCGCGTCCGTGGAGCTCGCGCGGGTCGTTCTGGGGGACGGGCGGGCCAAGTTCGTCAATGCCGTGCTGCGGAAGGTCGCGCAGGACGATCTCGACGGGTGGATCCAGCGGGTCGCTCCGCCCTACGACGACGATCCCGAGGACCATCTCTCCGTCGTGCACTCGCATCCGCGGTGGGTCGTCTCGGCGCTGTGGGACTCGCTCGGCGGTGGACGGGCCGGGATCGAGCGGTTGCTGGCCGCCGACAACCATCGGCCCGAGGTGACGCTGGTCGCCCGGCCGGGGCGGGCCACGACCGAGGAGTTGCTCGGTGAGGAGGCCGCGGTGCCGGGGCGGTGGTCGCCGTACGCCGTGCGGCTCGCCGAAGGCGGGGAGCCGGGGGCGGTCGAGGCCGTACGGGAAGGGCGTGCGGGCGTGCAGGACGAGGGGAGCCAGCTGGTTGCCCTTGCCCTGGCCAACGCGCCGTTGGAGGGGCCCGACGAGAAGTGGCTCGACGGGTGTGCCGGGCCCGGGGGCAAGGCGGCGTTGCTCGGGGCGCTGGCCGCCGAGCGGGGGGCGATGTTGCTCGCCTCGGAGAAGCAGCCGCATCGGGCGGGGCTCGTGGCGAAGGCGCTGGAGGGCAATCCGGGGCCGTATCAGGTCATCACCGCGGACGGTACGCGGCCTGCCTGGCGGGCCGGGAGCTTTGACCGGGTGTTGATGGATGTGCCGTGTACCGGGCTGGGGGCGTTGCGGCGGCGGCCGGAGGCTCGGTGGCGGCGGCGGCCGGAGGATCTGGAGGGGTTCGCTCCGCTGCAGCGGGGGTTGCTGCGGACGGCTCTTGACTCTGTGCGGGTGGGTGGGGTTGTGGGGTATGCCACGTGCTCGCCTCATCTGGCGGAGACTCGGGCGGTGGTCGAGGACGTGTTGAAGCAGCGGGGTGGGGCTGAGTTGATCGATGCTCGGGGGCTGCTGCCGGGGGTGCCGGAACTGGGGGAGGGGCCTGATGTGCAGTTGTGGCCTCATCTGCATGGCACCGATGCGATGTATTTGGCGCTGATTCGGAGGGTGGGCTGAGGGGCGGTCGGGTGTGCGGTGGTATGGGGGTGGGCCTTGGCTGTTCTCGCCCCCGCCGCCCCTAACCGTCCTATCCCTTGAAGGGGCTCCGCCCCTTCGACCCCGCCAGGGGGCTGCCGCCCCCTGGACCCCCGCTTAGGCCTGCGGCCTCGTCCTCAAACGCCGGACGGGCTGAAGGTGCTTCAGCCTCCCCGCTGAGCGCCGCTTCCCTCCGGCTCCCGTACCGCCGGGGTTCCCCCGTCCTCCCGGGCCAGTCGATGCGGCCACCACACCTTCGGGCCGGCGTCCAGGAAGAGGGACGTCACGAGGACCGAGCGGACGATGAAGGTGTCCAGGAGGACGCCCAGGGCGACCGCGAAGCCGATTTCCGCGAAGGCCACCATGGGGAGGGTGCCCAGGGCGGCGAAGGTGCCTGCGAGGACCAGGCCTGCTGAGGTGATGACCGCGCCTGTGGCGGCCAGGCCTGTGATCACGCCGGGGCGGGTGCCCTGGTGGGTTGCCTCCTCGCGGATGCGGGTGGTGAGGAAGATGTTGTAGTCGATGCCCAGCGCCACCAGGAAGACGAAGACGAAGAGGGGGAAGTCGGTCGACTCGCCCGCGTAGTCGAAGAGATGGCGGAAGGCGAGTGCGCTGATGCCGAGGGCGGCCGTGAACGACAGGATCACCGTGCCGATCAGGAGGAGCGGGGCGATCAGTGCGCGGAGCAGGACGGTGAGGATCAGCAGGACCACCAGCAGGACCAGCGGGATGATCACTATGTTGTCGTGGGTCGTCGCTTCGTCCATGTCCAGCAGGGCCGCCGTACCGCCGCCCACCTGGGCATCCGCGTCCGGCACGGCGTGGACGGCGTCCCGTACGCGTTCGACGGTCTGTTTCGCGGCCTCGCTGTCGGCGGGGGCGGTCATCGTCGCCTCGATGAGCACCTGGCCCTCGTAGGAGGGCTTCGTGCCCGGTGGCAGGCCCAGTGAGGTGGGGACCACGCCCTCTGTCCCGGCGACGGCGCGGCCCACCTGCACGGCCTGGGCTTGGTTGCTGATGATGACCAGCGGGTCGCCGCTGCCGGCCGGGAAGTAGCTCTCGGAGATCTCCTGGCCCGTGATGGAGTCCGGTTTTTCGGTGAACGCGTCGGCGTTGCTCAGGCCCTCGGCGCGGAGTTGGATCAGGCCCAGGGAGCAGACGGCGAGTGCGATGGCCGTGACCGTCCAGACCATGCGGGGGCGGTGGGACATACGGCGGCCCAGGCGGGCCCAGACGCCTCGCGTCTCCGGGTTCTCGGTGCCCAGGTGCGGGATCACCGGCCAGAAGATCCAGCGGCCGAAGATGACCAGGAGGGCGGGGAACAGGGTCAGCATCGCGATCAGGGCGACCGCGACCCCGATCGCCGCCACCGGGCCGAGGCCCCTCGTCGAGTTCATCTCCGCCGCCAGCAGCACCAGCATGCTCAGGACGACGGTCGCGCCGGAGGCGAGCACCGCCGGGCCCGCGCGGTGCAGGGCCAGGGCCATCGCCTCGTGGCGGTCCTCGTGACGGCGCAACTCTTCCCGGTAGCGGGCCACCAGCAGGAGTGCGTAGTCCGTGCCCGCGCCGAAGACCAGGACCGTGAGGATGCCGGCGCTCTGGCCGTTCACCGTCAGGCCCCCGTGTTCCGCCAGGAGATAGATGAAGGCCTGCGCGGTGAACAGAGCGACGATCACGGCGACGAGGGGGACCAGGAGCAGGGTCGGGCTGCGGTAGGTGATCAGGAGCATGACGATGACGACCGCCATCGCCGACAGCAGGAGCGTGGAGTCGATGCCCTCGAAGGCCTCGGAGAAGTCCGCGGACGTGCCGCCCGGGCCCGTGATGTGCACGGCCAGCCCGGCGCCGCCCTCGCCGACCACGTCCCGGATGGAGTCGACGGCGGGCGCGATGCGCTCCCAGCCCTTCTCGTCCATCGTGATCGGCACCTGGATCTGGGCGGCCTGCGGGTCCACCTCGCGGTTGAAGACCGGGCCCCGGGTCTCGGCACCCCGGATGCCGTGGTCGGTCAGCTGCTTGAGCTGGGCCACGTCCTCGGTGATCGCCGCCCGGTCCTGGACCGTCAGGCCGCCGTCACGGGCGTAGATGACGATCGCGGGGATCTGCTCCGGCCTGAAGTCCTCGGAGAGTTCCAGGACTTGAGTGGATTCCGCGGACCCCGGCAGCCAGGACGCCGCGTCGTTGTCCTGCGCGTCGGTCAGCTTCTGCGCGAAGGGTGCCGTCAGGAAGAGCACCACCAGCCACAGGACGAGCACCACCCACTTGGCACGTCGCCCGCACACCAGATGCGCGATGCCGCGCTGTCCCGATCCCGTCGGCCGCGGCCTCTCCGGCCACCGCTTGTCCTGGATCTCCGTCATGGCCACCCCCGTAGCCGCGCAACGATCCGGTCGGCGGCCCAGCATGACACGGGCGAACCGGACACAACATCCGATGAACGTCTCAGGTCTGTACCGGCGCGAACATTCGTGCTCCGGCATGGCAGTCTTGGGTCATGGCCGCGCAGATCAACCCCAGCATCCTGTCCGCCGACTTCGCCCGCCTCGCGGACGAGGCCAAGGCGGTCGCGGGAGCCGACTACCTCCACGTCGACGTCATGGACAACCATTTCGTCCCGAACCTCACGCTCGGCGTGCCGGTCGTAGAGTCCCTGGCCCGTGCGACGGACACCCCGCTGGACTGCCATCTGATGATCGAGGCCCCCGATCGGTGGGCGCCCCAGTACGTGGAAGCGGGGGCCTCCTCCGTCACCTTCCATGTCGAGGCCGCCGCGGCCCCCGTGCGGCTGGCCCGGGAGATCCGGGCCAAGGGCGCCCGTGCCTCCATGGCGCTCAAGCCCGCGACCCCCATCGAGCCGTACGAGGATCTCCTCCCCGAGCTCGACATGCTGCTGATCATGACGGTCGAGCCGGGCTTCGGTGGTCAGGCGTTTCTCGACATCATGCTTCCGAAGATTCGCCGCACCCGCGAGTTGATCAGCAAGCACGGCCTTCAGTTGTGGCTCCAGGTCGACGGCGGTGTCTCCGCCTCGACCATCGAGCGGTGCGCCGAGGCGGGCGCCGATGTCTTCGTCGCCGGCTCGGCGGTGTACGGGTCCGAGGACCCGGCCGAAGCGGTCCGAGCGTTGCGTGCCCAGGCGGACGCGGTCACGAAGACCGCAGCCTGGGCATGCGACCACTGAGCCAAGGGAACGTGAACGCCGCCCATCAGGGCGGATCAAGAGCGCCGGATCTGCAAGGATGAACGGCGAATCCAGAGTGTGAACAGCAGTGAGGAGATCGCCGTGTCGGGTATGTCGGCGGGCCGGTCAGCCATGCGGATGGGACCCGCTGAGCTGGTGCAGGCGGCGGCCATGGCCCGCCGCTTCTACCTCGAGGGCAAGTCCAAGATCCAGATCGCGGAGGAGTTCGGCGTCAGCCGCTTCAAGGTGGCCCGGGTCCTGGAGACCGCTCTCGAACGGGATCTGGTGCGGATCGAGATCCGCGTGCCGGCCGAGCTGGACGCGGAGCGCTCGGACGCGCTGCGTGCCCGCTACGGCCTCAGACACGCCGTCGTGGTGGAGTCCCCGGCCGAGGCCGAGGAGACGCCCGACCCCGAGAACCTGGGAGAAGTGGCCGCCGACCTGCTCGGCGAGCTCGTGAACGAAGGCGATGTGCTGGGCCTGGCCTGGGGCCGGTCCACCATTCACATGGCGGCCGCTCTCGACCGGCTGCCGCCGTGCACCGTCGTGCAGTTGACGGGCGTGTACGACGCAGGGACCGCCGAGCGCGGTTCTGTGGAGGCGGTGCGGCGGGCCGCGCAGGTCTCCGGCGGCGACGCGCACCCCATCTACGCGCCGATGCTGCTGCCGGACGCGGCCACCGCGGCGGCGCTGCGCCACCAGACCGGGATCGCCCGGGCCTTCGAGTACTTCGACAAGGTCACGGTCGCCTGTGTCTCCATCGGCTCCTGGGAGCCGGGCATCTCGACGGTGCACGACATGCTCAGCGACGAGGAGCGGGCCCACTACGCCTCGCTCGGCGTCGCCGCCGAGATGTCCGCGCACCTCTTCGACGCCGAGGGACGCCGGGTCGGACGGGATCTCGGGGAGCGGTGCATCACGGTCAAGGCCGACCAGCTCCGCCGTATCCCGGAGGTCGTCGCGATCGCGGGCGGGGCGCGCAAGGCCGCCGCGATCGACGCGGTGCTGCGGTCCGGGCTCGTCACCAGCCTGGTGACGGACACGTCGGCGGCCGACGTGCTGATGACGGCGGGGCCGACCCCGAGGTCGACGCTCAACAGGGCTGATCCGGACGGACAGTGACGGTATGGCAGGAGGGGGGGGCGGCCCGGTGGCCGCCCCCTTCGTTCATCGACGAGCACTACGGACTTGGCGGTACTGAGATGACGGACCTCGCGGTCACGCTGGACCTCGACGGCGTCACGGACAAGGCGGGTCTGATGGACCGCTGCGCCCTCACCCTGGAATTCCCCGACTGGTTCGGCCGCAACTGGGACGCCCTGGCCGACAGCCTCGCCGATCCCTCGGTGTGGCCCGCCGAGGCCGCGGACGGCCTGCTGGTCGTCGTACGGAACTGGCGGCCGTACGCGAAGGCGCGGCCCGAGGAGTGGGAGATCGCCCAGGAGGTGTTCTCCGCGGCCGTGGACCGGGCGCCGTCGCTCAGTGTGATGCTCGCTCTCGGAGGATCCTCCTAAGGCCCCTCTGACCTGCTCGTATGAAGCGACCGTGCGTCTCGTTCCGGTCAGCATGGGACAATGAAGTACGTGCTCTTCCCCCTGGCTGACCTGTCCGGGGGCCACCTCTGATCGACTGGGATGTGCAGCACGTGCGTTTCCTCAATGACATCCAGCCCGCGTACGACCTGACGTACGACGACGTCTTCATGGTCCCGAGCCGCAGTGCGGTCGGCTCGCGGCAGGGCGTGGACCTCAGCTCCCCGGACGGCACGGGCACCACGATCCCGCTGGTCGTCGCCAACATGACCGCCATCGCCGGCCGCCGTATGGCCGAGACGGTGGCCCGGCGCGGCGGCCTGGTGGTCATCCCGCAGGACATCCCGATCGAGGTCGTCACCGAGGTCGTCACCTGGGTGAAGAGCCGCCACCACGTCCTCGACACCCCGATCGTGCTGGCCCCGCACCAGACCGTCGCCGACGCGCTGGCCCTGCTGCCCAAGCGCGCGCACAACGCCGGTGTGGTCGTCGACGACGACTTCAAGCCGATCGGCGTGGTCACCGACTCCGACCTGTCCGGCGTGGACCGCTTCACCCAGCTCGAAGTGGTCATGTCCCGCGACCTGCTGCTCCTCGACGCGGACCAGGACCCGCGCGAGGCCTTCAACACGCTCGACCACCACAACCGGCGCTACGCCCCCGCCGTCGACTCCGACGGCCGCCTCGCCGGCATCCTCACCCGCAAGGGCGCCCTGCGCGCCACGCTGTACTCGCCGGCCGTCGACGCGAACGGCAAGCTGCGCATAGCGGCCGCCGTCGGCATCAACGGCGATGTGGCGGGCAAGGCCAAGCAGCTGCTCGACGCGGGCGTCGACACGCTGGTCATCGACACGGCGCACGGCCACCAGGAGTCGATGATCGCCGCGGTCAGGACCGTACGGGCGCTCGACCCGCGGGTGCCGATCGTCGCGGGCAACATCGTCGCCGCGGAGGGCGTCCGGGACCTCGTCGAGGCCGGTGCCGACATCATCAAGGTCGGCGTCGGGCCGGGCGCGATGTGCACCACCCGCATGATGACCGGCGTCGGCCGGCCGCAGTTCTCCGCGGTGCTGGAGTGCGCCGCGGAGGCGAAGAAGTACGGCAAGCACGTGTGGGCCGACGGCGGTGTCCGGCACCCGCGCGACGTCGCCATGGCGCTCGCGGCCGGTGCGTCGAACGTGATGGTCGGGTCCTGGTTCGCGGGCACGTACGAGTCGCCGGGCGACCTCCAGCACGACGCGCAGGGGCGTGCCTACAAGGAGTCGTTCGGCATGGCGTCCGCGCGTGCCGTGCGCAACCGTACGTCCGAGGAGTCGTCGTACGACCGCGCCCGCAAGGCGCTCTTCGAGGAGGGCATCTCCACCTCCCGGATGTTCCTCGACCCGGCCCGCCCGGGCGTGGAGGACCTGATCGACTCGATCATCGCGGGTGTGCGGTCGTCCTGCACCTACGCGGGCGCCGGCTCCCTGGAGGAGTTCGCCGAGAAGGCCGTCGTCGGCATCCAGAGCGCCGCCGGTTACGCGGAGGGCAAGCCGCTGCACGCCAGCTGGAGCTGACGCCAACTCCCTTGTTCACGGCCCCCGTTGTCCCGTTCGCCGGGAAAATCGGGGGCCGTTTCGCGTGGCGGCCCTTCGCCTGATAGCTCGGGTTCAGCTGTATTCGGGCGGCTGCGGGTAGTCGGTGGCTTGTCGCGCAGTTCCCCGCGCCCCTGGAGGGACATCCGCTGCACGTACTCAAGGGGTGACGGCCCTGCGCAACGGTCGAAAGTCGCCGCGCAACGAACACCCACCGAGGCCCCGGCAACGCAATGATCTTGCGGGTATGCGCAAGGTTGCTGCATTTCACCAGCAACGCCACTCGCCCTAGGCTGTCGCCTCGTACGTGGCGTGGCAGGGACCCCGCTCGGTGGGTTCCTGCTGTCGCAGGGGTACCGCCGGTCCCCGCCGCGCCGAGAGGCAGCGACGAAGGAGTCAGCGCGTGCTCGACCAAGGCGCACCCCCGCAGAACCGCCCCCAGACAGGCCCACCGTCCCCGGGTGTCGGCGCGCGCCTCATGCGTCGCAAGCCCGTGGAACACCTGGTCGCAGAGGGTGGCCAGGGTGAGGGAGGGTCCCTGAGGCGCTCCCTCGGCATGTGGCAGCTGACCATGATCAGCATCGGTTCCACGCTCGGCACCGGCATCTTCGTCGTCCTCGGCGACGCCGTCCCGGAGGCCGGTCCCGCCGTCACCCTGGCCTTCGTGATCGCCGGTCTCACGGCGCTCTTCTCGGCCCTGTCGTACGCCGAGCTGGCGGGCAGCATCCCGGTCGCGGGCTCCTCGTACTCGTATGCGTACGCAACGATGGGCGAGCTCGTCGCCTGGGTCTGCGGCTGGTGTCTGGTGCTGGAGTACGGCGTCTCGGTGGCCGCCGTCGCCGTCGGCTGGGGCGAGTACCTCAACGAACTGCTCGACGGGACCATAGGCGTCACCATCCCGGCCGTGCTGTCCTCGGCGCCCGGCGAGGGCGGGATCATCAACCTGCCCGCCCTGATCGTCGTCCTGCTGGCGATGGTGTTCCTGCTCGGCGGTGTCCGCGAGTCCGCCCGCGCCAACACGATCATGGTCGCCGTCAAGATCGCCGCGCTGGTGCTGTTCTGCGCGGTCGGCTTCATGGGCTTCAAGTCCGGCAACTACGCCGACTTCATGCCGCTCGGCATGGCGGGCGTGAGCGCCGCGGGTGCGACGCTCTTCTTCTCGTACATCGGCTTCGACGCCGCCTCCACCGCCGGTGAGGAGGCCAAGGACCCCAAGCGGGACCTGCCTCGGGCGATCATGCTCTCGCTGATCATCGTGACCGCGCTGTACGTGCTCGTCGCGGGCGTCGCCGTCGGCGCCTGGAACTGGACCAAGTTCGAGGGCTCCGAGGCCTCCCTCGCCGCGATCATGACCGACGTCAGCGGCCAGAGCTTCTGGGGCACCCTGCTCGCCCTCGGCGCCGTGATCTCCATCGCGAGCGTCGTGCTGACCGTGCTCTACGGCCAGACCCGCGTCCTGTTCGCGATGTCCCGTGACGGCCTGGTCCCCAAGGCGCTCGGCAAGGTCCACAAGAAGACCGGCGCGCCGCGTCTCAACACGATCATCGTGTCGCTGTTCTGCGGTGCGCTCGCCGCCCTCATCCCGCTGGGCAAGCTCGTCGACGCCACCAGCATCGGCACGCTGTTCGCCTTCGCCCTGGTCAACATCGCGGTGATCGTCCTGCGTTACCGGCGGCCCGAGCTCGAGCGCACGTTCAGGGTGCCGTTCGGGCCGGTGCTGCCGGTGCTGGGCTTCCTGTTCTGCGCGTACAACATGTTCAGCCTCGACACCGTCACCTGGGTCGTCTTCGGGTTCTGGATGGCCGCCGGTCTCGTGTTCTACTTCGGGTACGGCTATCGCCGTTCGCGCCTCGCCACAGCGGGCGCCCCCGTCGCACCAGAAGTGAAGTGAACCACCCGCAGTGCTGAACGATCTCGACGAACGCATCGTGCACGCCCTCGCCGAGGACGCCCGTCGCTCCTACGCGGACATCGGGCAACTCGTCGGACTGTCCGCGCCCGCCGTGAAACGGCGCGTGGACCGGCTGCGCGCCACCGGGGCCATCACCGGGTTCACCGTACGGGTGGACCCGTCGGCCCTCGGCTGGGAGACGGAGGGGTTCGTCGAGATCTACTGCCGGCACAACACCTCGCCGGACACCATCCGGCGAGGGCTGGAGCGGTATCAGGAGGTCGTGGCCGCGTCGACCGTGACCGGTGAGGCGGATGCGGTCGTGCAGGTCTTCGCCTCGGACATGCGGCACTTCGAGCGGGTGCTGGAGCGGATCGCGGGGGAGCCGTTCGTGGAGCGGACCAAGTCGGTGCTGGTGCTGTCGCCCTTGCTTCGGCGGTTTTCTTCCGGGTCACCCACGTAGTTCGCCGTCTGTGGCTCCGTGGGGGCTTGTCGCGCCCACGCGGCGGAGCCGCACATCTACACAGTCCCGCGCCCCTCGAGGGCGTCTTCGCCCACCCTTCTCAGCATGCGCCGTACGGCCCATGCGTGGCCGCGCGTTCCGATCACCAGAAGTCGGTACAGGCGGCCTGCCGGGCCGGGAAACGCGGCCCTGCTCTCGGCCCGCACCCGAGTGCGACCGGCTCCCGCCTCCTCCAACCGGAAGATCAGGGCGTACGTCGCGAAGGGATGGCTTCCGGCGAGGGCCAGCTCCTTGGCCGGTACCGCGGTGACGACGTGGAACCCGGGGCGGTCGACGGTCTCGCCGAGGGCACGCCAGACGGCGTCCGGCTTCGCGGCGACGAGCGACGTGTGCGTGTCGACGTACGGCAGGTCGAGGATCTCGGTGGCGTCCATGCCGGGAGTCTCGCGGGC
Organism: Streptomyces sp. V4I8; assembly: GCF_041261225.1. Lineage (GTDB taxonomy): Bacteria > Actinomycetota > Actinomycetes > Streptomycetales > Streptomycetaceae > Streptomyces. The sequence goes on along the minus strand of NZ_JBGCCN010000001.1, from coordinate 2,065,135 downwards.
GGGCTCGCGTCCCGGCGTCCTCCCGTGGGCCGACGTCCGTCGCCGCTCGGCGGAGGCGCGGGGCGCGCCGCTCCTCCTCGCCGATGAGTTTCCCCGCCGATGATTTCGGCTGCGCTCCCGCGCCGGGCCCGCCTACCATCGATGCCATGACCTGGCGACATTGATCCACCAGCCGTGCCTCCCGAGGGCCGCCTCGGATGCCGTATCTCCACCTCCGGTGTCCGAACAGTCCCTGCGGGAAGGCCCCATGACACTCTCACCTGCGCGTGTGCCCACCTCCGAGGTCCGGCGGCTCACGGCCACGCTGTACGGCTACTCGTTCCTCGACGACTTCGTCCTGCTCTACCCGGTGTACGCGCTGCTGTTCGCCGACACCGGCATGTCGCTCTGGCAGATCTCCTCCCTGTTCGCCCTGTGGTCGATCACCGGCGTCCTGCTGGAGGTCCCCTCCGGAGCCTGGGCCGACGCCGTCTCGCGGCGGCTGCTGCTGTGGCTCGGCCCGCTGCTCACGGCCGTCGGCTTCGGGTTGTGGGTGCTGCTCCCGTCGTACTGGGCCTTCGCCCTCGGCTTCGTCCTGTGGGGCGCCGGCGGAGCGCTCGGGTCCGGTGCGCTGGAGGCGCTGGTCTACGACGAGCTGGACCGGCTGGGGGCCGCCGACCGGTACGCGCGGGTCATGGGCCGGGCCCGGGCCGCGCGACTGGTGGCGACGATGGCCTCCGTCGGCCTCGCCGGGCCTGTCATCGCGCTGGGCGGCTACCCGGCCGTCGGCGCGGCGAGCGTGCTGGCCTGTCTGTTGACCGCCGCCTCGGCGAGCCGGTTCCCGGAGCACCGCGTGCGGCCGGAGAACGGGGGCGACAGCTGGGCGACGACCCTGCGGACCGGGCTCGCCGAGGTCCGCGGGGACCGTGCCGTGCGGGGTGCGCTGCTGCTGGTCCCCGCCGTCGCCGCCGTATGGGGCGCGCTCGACGAGTACACCCCGCTGCTGGTCCGGGACCTCGGCGTCGCCGAGGCGACCGTCCCCTTTCTGATCCTGCTGATCTGGGCGGGCGTCACCGCAGGAAGCCTCCTGGCCGGGCCGGCCGAACGGCTCGGCACGAGAGGGCTCGCGGCGCTGCTCGCGGGCGCCGCGCTCGCCCTGGCCGTGGGAGCCGCGGCCGGCACGGTGGCCGGCATCGTCCTCGTCGGCCTCGCCTTCGGCGGGTTCCAGCTGGCGGAGGTGCTGGCCGACGTCCGTCTCCAGCACCGGATCGACGACTCCCGCCGGGCCACCCTCACCTCCGTCGCGAGCCTCGGCACCGAGCTGGCCACGGTGGGCACCTTCGGCCTGTACGCGCTGCTCGGCAGCACCGGTGCGGCGCACAGCACGGTCTTCGCGATCCTCGCGGTTCCCTACCTGGTGGCGGCGCTGGTCCTGGCTAGAGCTCGGGCTGCCACGGCACGACCGTGAAGTCCCCGGTGCCCTTCCTGACCTTCTCGAAGGGCGCCGAACTCACGCACTTGGGCAGCTCCTTCGTCTCGACGGGGCTGCCCGTCGACGCCCAGCTGTAGCCCAGCCGGTCGTGACGGCCGAGGTCGTGGACGGTGACGCCGACCCGTTTGCCCTTGGCGCCCGGCAGGTCGGAGGAGGTGATGACGCCGGATACGACGGCCACCTCGCCGCCGGTCAGTAGGCAGTCGACCTTCGCCTTCGCGCGGGCGCCCTCGCCGTTCAGGTAGTGGCTGAACTCGAAGGTGCCGGTGGCCTTCGTCGGGTCGGCGGTGTCCTTCGCCGCCAGATGCGCGTCGAACGAGAACGTGATGTCGTCCCCGGCCGACCGGTACAGCTTCGCGGTGCCGGTGAGCGCGGCGGCCTCCCGCGACCGTGGTCCGTCGGACGCGGTGGCGGCCGAGGCCGCGCCGGCGGCGAGCAGCAGTGCGGAGCCCAGCGCGACGATCTTCGTACGGCGGTTCATGGCGGTCCTTTCCGCAGGTCAAGTGGATGGTCACCACTGTCCCGGCGTCACGCCCGGGGCACATCGCGCCGGGGGCGGGACCCCGTCTCCGCCGTCCGGCGGGGGTGTCGGCCTGCCCTGCGACCAGAGGACGAGCGGGCCTACGTCTGCGGTCGCGCAACGAATCGCCGCCCACCCCGCGTCGCACGCAACGAACAGCTCACCGGCGCGCAACGGCTCCTTCTTGTCCGCCCTGCTCGGCCGCCCGTACGGTCTACGTGGCCCCTACACGGCCCTCCTGCCCCCCTTCCGTCCGGTGAGGAACACGCATGCGCACCGCCCTGCTCCAGAGCTCCGGCCGCCCCGGCTCCACCGTCGAGAACCTCAAGGTCCTCGACGAGGCCGCGGGCCGTGCCGCCGCCGCGGGCGCCGGGCTGCTGGTCGCGCCGGAGATGTTCCTGACCGGGTACGCGATCGGCGACGACATCGCGCGCCTCGCCGAGCCCGCCGACGGCGACTGCGCGGACGCGATCGCCGAGAGCGCGACGCGGCACGGCCTGGCGATCGCCTACGGCTACCCCGAGCGGTCCGGTGACACGGTCTTCAACGCCGCCCAGCTGATCTCGGCCGACGGCACGCGTCTCGCCAACTACCGCAAGACCCACCTCTTCGGCTGCTTCGAGCGCGACCACTTCACGCCGGGCGACCAGCCGGTCGTCCAGGCCGAGCTCGACGGCCTCCGCGTCGGCATCCTGATCTGCTACGACGTCGAGTTCCCGGAGAACGTCCGCGCCCACGCCCTCGCCCGCACCGACCTGCTGATCGTGCCGACCGCGCAGATGCACCCGTTCCAGTTCGTCGCCGAGTCGATGATCCCGGTGCGCGCCTTCGAGAACCAGATGTACGTCGCGTACGTCAACCGGGTCGGCCGGGAAGGAGAGTTCGAGTTCGTCGGCCTCTCCACCCTCGCCGGCCCCGACGGGGTCTCCCGCACCCGCGCCGGACGCGGCGAGGAACTCGTCCTCGCCGACGTCGACCCCGTCCTCCTCGCCGCATGCCGCGAGGAGAACCCGTATCTGAAGGACCGCCGCCCCGGTCTCTACGGGTCCCTGATCTGAGCCTGAGCCCCCCGCAGTCCCTGTTTGTGCAAGGAGTCCGTACCCCATGACGTCCACGGTGCCCAACGCCGTCCAGCACGCCGACGAGCAGCAGCCGCCGATCACCATGTTCGGCCCGGACTTCCCGTACGCGTACGACGACTTCCTCGCCCACCCGGCGGGGCTCGGCCAGATACCGGCGACCGAGCACGGCGCCGAGGTCGCGGTCATCGGCGGCGGGCTGTCCGGCATCGTGGCCGCGTACGAGCTGATGAAGATGGGCCTCAAGCCCGTCGTCTACGAGGCGGACGAGATCGGCGGCCGGCTGCGGACCGTCGGCTTCGAGGGCTGCGACCCGGCCCTGACCGCCGAGATGGGCGCGATGCGCTTCCCGCCGTCCTCCACGGCCCTCCAGCACTACATCGACCTGGTGGGCCTCCAGACCCAGCCCTTCCCGAACCCGCTCGCCGAGGCCACCCCGTCGACCGTCGTCGACCTCAAGGGCGAGTCGCACTACGCCGAGACGATCGAGGACCTGCCGCAGGTCTACCGCGATGTCGCCGAGGCCTGGAACAAGTGCCTCGAAGAGGGCGCCGACTTCTCCGACATGAACCGGGCGATGCGCGAGCGGGACGTGCCGCGCATCCGCGAGATCTGGGCCAAGCTCGTCGAGAAGCTCGACAACCAGACCTTCTACGGCTTCCTCTGCGACTCCGAGGCCTTCAAGTCCTTCCGGCACCGCGAGATCTTCGGCCAGGTCGGGTTCGGTACCGGCGGCTGGGACACCGACTTCCCGAACTCCATCCTGGAGATCCTGCGCGTCGTCTACTCCGAGGCCGACGACCACCACCGCGGCATCGTCGGCGGCTCCCAGCAGCTGCCGCTGCGCCTGTGGGAGCGCGAGCCGGAGAAGATCGTCCACTGGTCCCACGGCACCTCGCTCGCCAAGCTCCACGAGAACGGCGAGCCCCGCCCGGCCGTGACCCGGCTGCACCGCACCGCGGGCAACCGGATCACCGTGACCGACGCGAACGGCGACATCCGTACGTTCCAGGCGGCCGTCTTCACCGCCCAGTCCTGGATGCTGCTGTCGAAGATCGCCTGCGACGACTCGCTCTTCCCGATCGACCACTGGACGGCCATCGAGCGGACCCACTACATGGAGAGCTCCAAGCTCTTCGTGCCCGTCGACCGGCCCTTCTGGCTCGACAAGGACGAGGAGACCGGCCGGGACGTCATGTCGATGACGCTCACCGACCGTATGACGCGCGGCACCTATCTGCTGGACGACGGTCCGGACAGGCCCGCCGTCATCTGCCTCTCCTACACCTGGTGCGACGACAGCCTGAAGTGGCTGCCGCTGTCCGCGAACGAGCGGATGGAGGTCATGCTGAAGTCGCTCGGCGAGATCTACCCGAAGGTCGACATCCGCAAGCACATCATCGGCAACCCGGTGACGGTGTCGTGGGAGAACGAGCCGTACTTCATGGGCGCGTTCAAGGCCAACCTCCCCGGCCACTACCGCTACCAGCGGCGCCTGTTCACGCACTTCATGCAGGACCGGCTGCCCGCGGACAAGCGGGGCATCTTCCTCGCCGGTGACGACATCTCCTGGACGGCCGGCTGGGCCGAGGGTGCCGTGCAGACCGCGCTGAACGCGGTCTGGGGCGTCATGCACCACTTCGGCGGGGCGACCGACGCGACCAACCCCGGGCCGGGCGACGTGTACGACGAGATCGCTCCGGTCGAACTGCCGGAGGACTGACCGGCGTTCATGTGGGAACCGCTGCCGGACCCCGATCAGTCCGGCAGCGGCGTGAGCAGCATGCGTCCCGCGAACCCCACCGCCGCGTCCAGCCGCTCGGTGAACTCCTCGGCGACGTCCGGCAGTCGGCGCAGCGCCCACAGTGCCCGCGCCGCCGACCAGGTGGCGTCCCGGGCCCGCTCCAGGCTCCAGGAACCGAGCAGATGGGTGAGCGGGTCGGTGATCTGGAGCAGGTCGGGGCCCGGCATCAGCTCTTCGCGGATGCGCTCCTCCAGCGAGACGAGGAGATCACCCACCCGGTCGAACTCGTCCTCCAGCTCGACGGGTTCGCAGTCGAGGCTACGACAGGCGTCCACCACGGCGAGCGCCAGATCGTGGCCGATGTGCGCGTTGATGCCCGCGAGCGCGAACTGCAACGGACGTACGCCGGGATGCCGGCGCATCTGGAACAGGGGTCGCCAGCAGGCGGGCGGGCGCCGCTCGTCCTCGGCTCTCTCCACCGCCGCGAGATAGCGCTCCGCGAACCGCACGTCCAGCGTGATCGCCGCCCGCGCGTCGGCGAACCGGCCGCCGTCGATGTGCCGGTCCACCGCCTCCGTGACGGTGAGGTAGACGCGGTTGAAGACCGCCACTCCGTCGCGTTCGGGCAAGGTCGCGTGGAGGGCGCGCATACGGGAGATGACGGCGTCCACGGGTGTGGTGAATTGTTCGCATTGCGCCATGGGGGCAGAGTCCCAGCTTTAGGCTGGCGGAAGTGTCGGCGGGCCCGGCGCTTCCCCAGAACGGGGGAACGCGCTCGCTGTCGGGGGAGGGGGAGCAGGACGGTGCCAGGCTTACGTGCCCAGCGACTGGCCGCACGCAGGTCCGAGCGCAGGAGGGCGGCCCGGCGCCATGCCATGGTCGTGGCGGCCTCCGTCGTGGTCGCCGTCGGCACCGCGACCGGCATGATCTCCGCACTCGACGACAGAGGGCGCTCCGACGAGGCCAGGCAGCCCGAGGTGACGCGCTCACCGAGCCTGGAGTCCCTGCCGCTCGTGCCCTCGCCCTCCCCGTCGGCCACGAAGTCCCCGTCCCCGACGCCCGCTTCACCGGCTCCGGAGAAGAAGGCCGGCCCGGCGAGTCCTACGCCCTCACCGACCAGGACCGAGCGGAAGCAGCAGTCGGCCGTGGTGTCCGCGCGCCTCTACCGCCACCCCGACTCCCAGGTACTGGAGTGGGTCCGCGGCCACTCCGGCGACCCGCGGCACGCCGTCATCGAGGCCCGTATCGCCGCCCAGCCCGCCGCTGTCTGGTTCGCCGACTTCACGCCGGACACCATCACCGCCCGGGTCCGCGCGGTCACTTCGGGCGGGTCGGCGCTGGGGCGGGTGCCGGTGGTCGTGCCGTACGCGATCCCGGACCGTGACTGCGGCGGGCACTCCCAGGGCGGAGCGCCCGACCTCGACGCGTACGACGCCTGGATCGACAGGTTCGCCGCCGGGCTCGGCTCCGGCGACGTCATCGTGATCCTGGAGCCCGACTCCGTCGCCCAGGCCGAGTGCCTCTCCGCCACCGAACGCGCCGACCGCTTCGCCTCGTTGGCCCGCGCGGGCCGCGCCCTCAAGGCGGCGAACCCGAAGGCGCGCGTCTACTACGACGCCGGGCACTCCGGCTGGAACCCACCGGGCAAGCAGGCGCGGTGGCTGCGGCAGGCCGGCGCCGCCTCGACCGCGTCCTCCGACGGCGTCTTCAGCAACGTCTCCAACTTCCACGCCACGACCGACGAGATCGCCTACGACCGGCAGGTCCTCGACGCCCTCGGCGGCCCCGCCGGCCTCGGTGCCGTCATCGACACCAGCCGCAACGGCGCCGGGGCCCCGGCCGACGGAGAGTGGTGCGACCCCGCCGGCCGCAAGCTGGGCCGGGCGCCCACCCTCAGCACGGGGGAGGCGCGGATCGACGGCTACCTGTGGGTGAAGCTGCCGGGGGAGTCCGACGGGTGCAAGGGGCGGCCGGGGACCTTCACGGCGTCCTACGCCTACGACTTGGCGCGCTGAGACCCGTCGCCGGTGCCGCTCTCGTTGCCGGGCCGGCCCTCCTCGTCGTACGACGACGTGCCCTCGTCGAGCAGCGGGTGCTGCGTCTTGAGGTGGGCCGGGGCGAAGGCCCGCAGCGCGTGGTAGCCGGTGATGACGACGAGGGTGCCCAGCGCGATGCCGCTCAGCTGGAAGGTGTCGGTGAACTCCATGGTGACGTTGCCGACGCCGATGATGATGCCCGCCGCGGCCGGGACGAGGTTGAGCGGATTGCGCAGGTCCACCTCGGCGTTGATCCAGATCTGCGCGCCGAGCAGGCCGATCATGCCGTACAGGATGACGGTGATGCCGCCGAGGACGCCGCCCGGGATGGCGGCCACGACGGCGCCGAACTTGGGGCAGACGCCGAAGAGCAGTGCGAAGCCGGCGGCGGCCCAGTAGGCGGCGGTGGAGTAGACGCGGGTCGCGGCCATCACGCCGATGTTCTCGGAGTAGGTGGTGTTGGGCGGGCCGCCCACCGCCGTGGAGAACATCGAGGCGACGCCGTCCGCGGAGATCGCCGTGCCCAGCTTGTCGTCCAGGTTGTCACCGGTCATCTCGCCGACCGCCTTGACGTGTCCGGCGTTCTCGGCGACCAGGGCGATCACGACGGGCAGCGCCACCAGGATCGCCGACCACTGGAAGGACGGGCCGTGCAGGTCGGGCAGCCCGATCCAGTCGGCTTTCGAGACACCCGAGAGGTCGAGCCGCCAGTGGTCGGTGAGCTTGCCGCTCGCGTCGACCGAGTGGATCCTGCCGAAGATCCGGTCGAAGGCCCAGGAGATGCCGTAGCCGAAGACCAGGCCGAGGAAGATCGCGATGCGGGACCAGAATCCCCGCAGACAGACCACCGCCAGACCGGTGAACAGCATCACCAGCAGCGCCGTCCACTGGTCCTGAGGCCAGTACGTCGCGGCCGTCACCGGGGCGAGGTTGAAGCCGATCAGCATCACGACGGCGCCGGTGACGATCGGGGGCATCGTGGCGTGGATGATCCGTGCGCCGAAGCGCCGCACCGCCAGACCGACCAGGAACAGCACGACGCCGACCACGAAGACCGCGCCGGTGACGGTCGCGCTCGTACCGCCGTCGGCCCGGATGACCGCGGCGACACCGACGAAGGAGAGGGAACAGCCGAGATAGCTGGGCACCCGGCCACGCGTGGCGAGCAGGAAGACGAGCGTCGCGGCGCCGGACATCATGATCGCCAGGTTGGGGTCGAGCCCCATCAGGACCGGCGCCACGAAGGACGCGCCGAACATGGCCACCACATGCTGGGCGCCGAGCCCCACGGTGCGGGGCCACGAGAGCCGTTCGTCGGGGCGGACCACCGCTCCGGGCGCCGGTGTGCGTCCGTCGCCGTGCAGTTTCCAGCGGACGCCGAGATCCATGGTGCGGTTTCGCTTTCGTCGTGCGGGTGGGTGACCGGACCATTGTCAGGTACGTGGAGAGCCGCGCCGACCGGGGCTGACCAGGTCCGATCCGGGCACCCACCGGCTGCGGCGGCGCACGCGAAGCGAGGACGTCAGGGACGCGGGTCGGGAACCGCCGCGTCCGGGCGGCTGACCTTCGGGCGGTCGCGGTCGCCGGCGCGCAGGACGCGCGCGAACACGACAAGGCCGAAGGAGAGGACGGTCACCAGGCAGAAGGACACCATCAGGCTGGTGGCCTGGGCGATCCCGCCGATCGCGCTCGGGGCGATGAGACCGGAGGTGTACGTGATCGTCGCGACGCCCGCGATGGCCAGGGAGGGATTGCTGCCGCTGCGGCCCGCTGCCGCGAAGCACAGCGGCACGACCACCGCGATGCCCAGACCCAGCAGCGCGAACCCGGCCATCGCCAGGGCCGGTTGGTCCGACACCACGATGAGCAGGCCGCCGAGCGTGGCGAGGAAGCCGCTGAACCGGACCGTGCGCACCGCGCCGTACCGGTCCACCACCCTGTCGCCGGCGAGCCGCGCGAGCGCCATGGTGAGCGTGAAGCCGGTCGTGCACGCCGCCGCGAGACCGGCCGAGGTGTCCAGCTGATCCCGCAGATAGACGGCCGACCAGTCCAGGCTCGCGCCCTCCGCGAACACCGCGCAGAACCCGACCGCGCCGATGAGCAGCGCCGACTTGGGCGGCAGCGCGAACCGGGGCGGCGGCTCCTCGTCCTCGGCGGGCTGGAGATCGAGCACCCACTGGCAGGCCACGATGCCGAGGACGGTGAGGGTCACCGCGGCGAGCGCGTGGTGCAGCCGGGCGTCCGAGCCCAGGTGGGCCGCGAGTGTGCCGGCCGCCGAGCCGATCAGGGCGCCCGCGCTCCACATGCCGTGCAGCCCGGACATGATCGACCGGTCGAGGCGGTTCTCGACCTCCACGCCGAGCGCGTTCATCGCGACGTCCGCCATGCCCGCCGTGGCCCCGTAGGTGAACAGGGCCAGACACAGGGTCAGCAGGTTGGGGGCGAGGGAGGGCAGGACGAGAGCGAGCCCCCACAGGGCGATCAGTCCGCGCAGGGCGTTTCGCGCGCCGAAGCGGTGAGTGATGCTGCCCGCCAGCGGCATCGCGACGGAGGCACCGAGCGCGGGGAAGGCGAGCGCCAGCCCCAGTTGACCCGCACTGACCCCGGCATGGTCCTGGATCCATGGCACCCGCGTCGCGAACGAGCCGGTGACGGCGCCGTGCACGGCGAAGACGGCCGCCACGGCATACCGGGCGCGCCTCACCTCGCGCAGGTCGTAGACCACCACACCCATTGTCCGGCCCCTCCCGGTCTTCGCTCTGTGCGGGCTTCCGCCTGTGCGGGCTGCACCCCGTGGCGACGCAGCGCGTAAACTATCAGGGTCCCTGCCTGATAGATAGGGGATATCCCGGCCCCCGCCGCACGGCCACGCCGATCTGGAAGGATCCCGGCATGCCCGCATCCCCGAGCACCGCCCGGGCCATCAACGACCGGCTCGCCCTGCGACTGCTCCAGCAGGAAGGCCCGTTGACGGCAGGGCAGCTGAAACAGCTGACCGGCCTGTCCCGGCCGACCGTCGCCGACCTCGTCGAGCGCCTCACCGACGCCGGTCTCATCGCGGTGGTCGGCGAGGCCGGGGAACAGCGGCGGGGGCCGAACGCGAAGCTGTACGGCATCGTCGCCGACCGCGCCCATCTGGCGGCGCTGGACGTGCGTACCGAGGGCGTCTCCGTGGTGGTGTCCGACCTGGTCGGGGCCGTGCTCGCCGAGGCGTCGGTGCCGATCGGCGGCGACATGGGGACCGGGCCCGCGGTGGAGCAGGCGGTGACGCTGGTGGAGCGGGTCGCGAAGGAGGCGGGTGCGGACCGGCTCCATACGGTGGGGATAGGCGCCCCCGGCCTGATCGACCCGGCGACCGGCGAACTGCGGAACTCGACCGGCCTCCCCGAATGGCACCGCCGTCTGGTGGCAGCCCTCCAGGAACGGTTCCCCGAAGCCCGCGTCAACGTCGAGAACGAGACCAACCTCGCCGCCCTCGCCGAACAGCGCGACGGAGCGGCCCGCGACCGCGACACCTTCGTGCTGCTGTGGCTCGGCCACGGCACGGGCGCCGCCGTGGTCCTCGACGGGGCGCTGCGCCGAGGGGCCTCCGGCGGGACCGGCGAGATCGGCTTCCTGCCGGTGCCGGGGACGCCGGGACCGCCGTCGGCGGTGGACTGCGAGGGCGGGTTCCACTCGCTGGCGGGGTCGGCGGCGATCGTGGAGCTGGCGGGGGCGTACGGGTTGTCCGCCGAGGGAGGGTCCGTGCGTGAGCCGGTCGCCGCTGGGGTCGTCAGGGGGGCTGTGGGATGGGTTGTGGGCGGCCCCACCGTCTCCGGCGGTGACCCCGCCTCGGCCGACCGTTTCCTCGACACCCTCGCCGACCGCCTCGCCCTGGGGGTCGCCTCCGTCGTCGCCGTCCTCGACCCCGGCTGCGTGGTCCTCGGCGGGGAGGTGGGGCAGGCCGGCGGGGAGGTGCTCGCCGGGCGGGTCGAGGAGCGGGTCCGGCGGATGTCACCGTTGGCGACGGTGGTGCGGACCACCAGCCTGGGCGGGAGCGCCGTCCTGCGCGGAGCACTGCTCACCGCGCGGGACGCCGCGCAGGACGACTTGTTCACGCCGCCGGACCGGTGACCCGACCGGCCGTACGGTCTCCCCAGAGGGCGCGGCCGGTCGGGCCCCTGCCGGGCCTGTGCCGCCCAGAGCCTGCCGACGGCGGCCCGGCGGCCCGAAAAGCCAGGATCAGACCCGCCGCCCCAGATACTCCTCGAACGTCCCCTTGCCCACCACATGCTCCGGCGCCAGATGACCGCCCGAGCGGAAGGCCTCGTACGCCTTCCCCCGCAGCGGGACGCGCAGGACGAGCCTCCTGCGGCCCGTTGCCTTGAGGTAGGCGCGGGCCAGGGAGTCGAAGGTGCGTACCTCGGGGCCGCCCATGTCCTCGACCCGGCCGGCCGGGGCGCCGAGGGCCAGTTCGGCCAGCCGGTCCGCGACCTCCGCGACCTCGATGGGCTGGTCCTTCACGTGGGCCGGCAGCAGCAGCACCGGCGACTTGGACAGGATCCCCAGCACCCGCACCAGCAGATCGTGGAACTGGGTCGCGCGCAGCACGGTCCAGCCGATCCCCGACTCCTCCACCAGCCGCTCCACGGCGAGCTTGCTCTTGTAGTAGCCGAACGGCACCCGGTCGACGCCGACGATCGAGATGTACACGAGGTGCCGTACGCCGCCCCTCCGCGCCGCGGTGATCAGGTGCGCCGCCGCCTCCTCGTCACCGCCGTTCGGTGAGCTCGCGCAGTGCACGACCGTGTCCACGCCGTCCAACGCCGCGTCCAGGCCCGGCCCGCCCTTGCGCAGGTCGACGGCGTACGGCTGGGCGTGCCGGCTGAGCACCCGTACCTCGTGCCCGTCCGCCCGCAACCGCTCGGTGACGAGCCTGCCGAGTGTTCCGGTGCCGCCGGTCACCAGGATCGTGGTCATGCTGTTCAGCCCCTTCGGACGCCGGGCGCTCCCGGGTGGATCGCCCCTCGCCAGCTGGGACCGAGTAGCCCGCGTGAAATGTGACAGCCGCGGACGGTCTTTTTCGGCGACTCCGCTACGCCCGTGCCAGCTGCCGACGCACGAAGTCCAGCTTGTCCGGGTTCGCCACGGCCCGCGCATGCGCGATCAGCCCGTCCCGCAGCTCGAACGCCACCACCGAGAGCAGGGTGTCGCCCTCCCACACGGCCAGCGCGGTCGTGCCGTTGATCTCGACCGCCGTGAAGTCCACGCCGACCAGGAACGTCCGCGTCGCACCCGCGAGGAAGCGGAACACCTTGTCCCGGCCCTCGATCGGCCGCAGGGCCGCCGAGGCCTTGCCGCCGCCGTCGCTCGACCAGACGACATCGGCGGCCAGCAGCTTCTCCAGGCCGCCCAGGTCGCCGTCGCGGGCCGCCGTGAGAAACGACCTGACCAGCTCCTCCTGCCGCTCGGGAGTCGACTCGAACCGCGTCCGCTCCTCACCGACCCGCTGGACCGCCCGCCGGTAGAGCTGCCGGCAGTTGGCCTCGGTCAGATCCAGCGTCTCGGCGATCTCCCGGTGGCCGTACGCGAACGCCTCCCGCAGCACGTACACGGCGCGCTCGGTCGGGGTGAGCCGTTCCAGCAGCACCAGCATCGCCATGGACACGGCGTCCCGCTGCTCGGCGGATTCCAGCGGCCCGAGGACGCCGTCCGAGGTGACCACGGGCTCCGGCAGCCAGGGCCCGACGTACTGCTCGTGCCGGGCCCTGGCCGAGGTCAGCCGGGTGAGACAGAGGTTGGTCACGACTTTGGCGAGCCAGGCCGCCGGATACTCGATCCCGGTGCGGTCGGCGCCGCTGAAGCGCAGATACGCGTCCTGGACGGTGTCCTCGGCCTCCTCGGCCGAGCCCAGCATGCGATACGCCAGGCCGAACAGCCGCGGGCGATGGGTCTCGAACTCGTCGGCGAGCGCGGTGGTCATGCCCTCACCCTGCCAGAACCGCAGGTGGCGGGAGTTGGGAGACCCGGCGGCGGGCAAGGGCCGTCGTCACCGCCGCCGGGCCGTCTGCGCGGGGCTCAGCAGGCTCCGAGGTCCTGCCACACACCCCACTCACCTGTGGTGCCGGGCTCCTCGCCCTTGGTCCACCACCTGGCCTTCCACGAGTGCCCCTGATGGGACACGGCGCTGCCTCCGCCGTACTCGGTCGTGGCGTTCCAGGCGGAATCGGCGCACTCTCCACTGGAAGAGGTGGGGGAGGGGGAAGGGGTTCCCGAGCCTGGCTGCACGACGGTCGTTCCGCGAGCGAGGTCCCCGGCCAGCGCATATGTCCTCCCGCCGAACGTCACCGTCCAGTTGGACGGCGTCGACACCGGCAGGTAGTACACGAGGTCCAGCTCGACCGACGCTCCCGGCACCAGCATCTGCCAGCCCGGCAGTTTCAGGGAGACGCGGTGGTGGTCGCCCTTCAGCCCGCCGACGTTGCTCCCGGTGTGGTCGCTGCGGATCACCGAAGTCCCCCAGCCCGACTGGTCCTTGGCGTTTCCGGGCGCCGAGGTGCCGTAGTCGAACCGGAACTCCGTGCCGCCGGGCAGCGTGGCCGTCGAGTTGTTGGTGATCCTCAGCTTGGGGCTGATCGGGTAGTTGGAGTCGCCGAGCGGGAACTGCCCGAAGTCGACGTCGATGTCCAGCGCCTCGGCCGGCAGGTCGATCGTCGACCGCGTCGCGCCGTACGGGGAGGCCGACCTGAACTTCTCGTACATCGCGGAGGTCAGCGTCGACCCCGGCTCGTACTGCCCCTTGCCCGCGTTCCAGCCGTAGTCACCGGCCAGCTCCCACACCATCGTGCCGCCGATGCCGTGATCGACGACGTAGTCGGCCTTGGCGTTCACCGACTGCTCGTCCTCGGTGGACAGGAACACCTTCTTCTCGGCGTTCCACAGCCAGGGGGCGACCAGGGTCGAGTCGTACTTCCGGGCGTATGTACCGGTCAGCCGCGTGCCGGCCGGGAAGCCGTATTTCCCGACGTAGTCCCCGACGATCCCCTTCTCCAGGTTCTTGGCGTGCCACATCGGGTTCGAACCCGCCGGTGACTCCTTGCCGTCGGTGTCGAGGTCGTGCCAGAGGTTGTCGATCCCGACGGCTCCGTCACCGCACTTGGTCAGTCCGGAGCCCGCCGGGCAGGTCGTCGAAGGTGCCTTGCCCCACAGGCCGTTCGTGCCGCCCGTGACGTTCTTGAATCCCCTGGTGTAGTAGGGGAGTCCGATGTTGATACGGCCCGCGGGCATCGAACCGCGGAAGTAGTGGTACGCCCAGTCGGTGTTCAGATAGCCGATTCCGCCGTACTGGGACGTGGAATACACGCCCGCCGCCGCGAGTTCGGCGTCCTTTCCGTCGTCGAAGAGAGAAGCGTTCGGGCCGACGTACTCGTTCCAGGCGCCGTGCAGGTCGTACGACATGATGTTGACGTAGTCCAGGTACTTCTGGACCTGGAACGTCTCCATGCCGCGCAGCAGATATCCGGAGGAGGGCGCCGCGACGGAGAGCAGATAGTGCCTGCGGTCCGCCGCGCCCGCGCGGTCGAGCTTCTCGCGGAGCGTCTTCATCAAGGCCGCGTAGCCCTTGACCAGGCCGGACCGGCGGGCGTTGGAGACGGACCAGTCGAACGGGTGGCCCGCGTCCTTCATGGACGTCGGGTACTCGTAGTCGATGTCGACGCCGTTGAAGCCGTACTTCCTGATGAACGCGACCGCCGAATCCGCGAACGTGTCGATTCCGGCCTGATTGACCGAGCCGTCGGCGTTCGTGGCCATCGAGTAGAAGCCGCCCGAGTTCACGCGCGTGCCGCTGTCGTCGAAATAGCCGCCCGTCTCGGCCCAACCGCCCACCGAGATCAGCGTCTTGACGTCCGGGTGCTGCTTCTTGAACTTGTTCAGCAGATTGAAGTGGCCCTTGCCTCGATCATTCACGTGCGCGCGCCGGCTTGAGGTGATCGGTCGAGGTTGAGGTTTCGTCCTGGTTCGTCCTTCGGGTGGTGGTGACGTTCCGGCCCGTGTGTCGTCACGGGTGGTCGTCGGTTTCCACGGGCCGAGGACGGGGCGGGTCTCCTCCTTCCGGAATCGGGGTCGGTGGGGTGGCAGTCAGCCGGGGGCGGGCAGGGCCTGGACGGCGCCCCAGGCGTCGACGATGTCGGTGGATGCGGGCCAGGCGGGGTCGAATTTCAGCTCGCGTCTTCGGGCGTGGTCGGCGAGTTTCGCGGGGACGTCCAGGAGTCGGGTGCGCAGAGTGGCGGGCTCGGCCCGGGCGAGTTTGCCTTCGGTGGCCAGGAGTTGGAACCAGCGGGCGAGGTCGGTGGCCAGGGCGAGGAGGGTGCACCAGGCTTGGTTGACCTTGAAGTAGCGGGAGGGCATCAGGTTGAGGGAGAGGGCCTTGCCGCGTCGGATGCCGGCCTCGACGTGGGTGTGGGAGCGGGCTCGGGCGTCGAGGAACTGCAGTTGCCCGCCGGTGGTGTTGGTGGCGATGGCCTGGTAGCGGTAGTCGGTCTTCTTCTCGTACGGCTTGAGCTCGCGCTCGTACTTGGGGTGGATGGGTTCGCGGCGAACGATCACCCGCATCCCTTCCGGCCAGCCGGTCAGGTCGAGCATGTCGGTGATCTCGACGAGGTCGGCGTCCTTGCGCGGCTGGCCCTTGTGGTCCAGGGCCGGCGTCCACGCGGTGGCCGGGACCTTGGCCAGGGCCTTCCAGAAGTCGTCGTCGCGGGTGTGGCCGACGGAGTACTCCCAGCGGTTGGCCGCGTTGCCGCCGCCGGAGGTGATCCAGGTGAGGAACTCCATCGTGGCTCCGGCGCCGTCGGTGCGGAACAGGACCCGGCGCCGACGGCGGGTGGGCAGCTGACGCAGGCCCTCGATACTCACCGAGATGTGGTCATCGGCGGTGTTGGATCCCGCCGATCCCGGCCGCAGCCGGTTGACCAGGAGTTCTTCGGTGTTGTCGCAGAACATCAACAGCGGGTGGTGGCCATATCCCTTGAAGTTGGGCTCGGCTCCCTCCTTGCCGGAATGCGCCGGGACGACTGAGGCGTCCAGGTCCAGCACCGTGACACCGGTCAGCTCCCGCCCGTTGACCTTGATCCAGGGAAAGCCGCCCGGGCGCAGGTCGAGCTGCTGGTGGACGTGGATACGGGTCCGGGCCCGTGCGGAGGCGATCTTCGTCAGCTGGACCGGTCCGATCGCCTCCAGGGTCCGCCACAGCGTGGACGCCGAGGCCGGGCTGCCCAGGACCAGCGAGGTCTGGCGCATCACATCGATCCCGGCCATCGACCGCGCGCCCAGCAGGACCGCGCAGGCCGCCGAGACCAGGACCGTTCCCCGATCATGGACGGGACGGAAGCCCCGCCGCACCAGGGCAGCCCCGAGCGCGTCGGTCAGCCCGACCTTGTCCGCCAGACGCCGCACCGGCACGATGCCCGCCTTGCCCACCAGCTTCTTCCCGCTTGCGGACAGCGACAGATCATCGGCCCACTCTGTACGCTTCGACACCGGAAGGGTGCCTCCCCTGCACGTGATCCAGTCCTAGAGAAGCTGAATCATCGCAGGTCGGAAGCACCCTTCCTTCATGATGTGACCGACTGTCACTGCGACACCGGGCGCCATGAATTCGTGAGGCTTGTAGGAGAATCCCGGGTCCATCTCCGCGCCGCTGACACCGGGCCAGGTCATACCCGTCGCCGGGTTCGTCGCGCCGTCCGTGCCGACGGAGATCCTGTTGCTGCCGTCGATGTGCGCGAAGGCGTAGTTGAGGTGGGTGACCTTGTCCCACGGGATGTCCGGGGCGAGGTAGGCGGGCGTGCCGTCCTTGCCGGTGCGCCAGCCGGTGAAGTAGCCGATCACCCGGCGCTGGTGGTCGGCGCCCATCTTCTCCCGGCCGGCCGAGTCGTAGACCGAGCAGTAGGGGACGTCCACGCCGGGAGTCCGGTAGAGGCCGTCGGGGCGACAGGTCTCCTGGTCGGCGGCGTGGGAGACGGTCGCGGGGAGGCCGGCCAGGACCAGGCCGGCGATCGTGCCGAGGGCGGCGAGCAGGGCGGGTCTCGCTCGCTTGCGTGAAGCTCGGTTGCGTGAGGGGGACAGCAAGTCGGTTCCTCTCCACGGAAGTTGCGCAGACCCTAGGGAGGACTAGACCAGTGAGTCAATAGGTATGGACCAATCCCGGACCAATCCCGGAACGGAGAAGTCCAGCCATGCGGCCTGTGAGCCACCCCACAGCATTCGTCCGTATGGACGCCGATCAGGCGTGGCAGACTGGCTCTGTACCAGAAGCAGCGCACTCCGGGGTCGGTGAAAGTCCGAACCGGCGGTTACAGTCCGCGACCCGGTCGCCTCCAGCGGCCGGTTGACCAGGTGAAATTCCTGGACCGACGGTTAAAGTCCGGATGGGAGGCAGTGCGCGGCGGGCGGGCATTCGTGCGCGCCGCCGTACCGGTTCGTCGTTGAGGCGAGCCCTGTCCGGCGTCGCCCTCGGTGTTCCCGCTCGTACATTCTGTCGTCATCGACAGCCCCGGAGTCCGTGCCCGAATGAGGCAGGAGGACCCGGGAAGTGTTCACCGGAATCGTCGAAGAGCTGGGCCACGTCACGGCTGTCGAGAGCCTCGACGACGCCTGTCGCTTCCGACTGCGCGGCCCCGTCGTCACCGAAGGCGCGAAGCACGGCGACTCGATCGCGGTCAACGGCGTCTGCCTCACGGTCGTCGACCACGAGGGCGACGAGTTCACCGCCGACGTCATGGCCGAGACCCTGAACCGCTCCAGCCTGGGCGTCCTCACCGTCGGCTCCCGCGTCAACCTGGAGCGCCCCACCGCCGTGGGCGCACGCCTCGGCGGACACATCGTGCAGGGCCATGTCGACGGCACCGGCGAGGTGCTGGAGCGCAAGCCCTCCGAGAACTGGGAGATCGTCAAGGTCTCGCTCCCCGCGGACCTCTCCCGGTACGTCGTCGAGAAGGGCTCCATCACCGTCGACGGCATCAGCCTCACCGTCGTCGACGCCGGGCCCGACTACTTCACCGTCAGCCTCATCCCCACCACCCTCGACCTGACCACGCTCGGCCTGAAGCAGCCCGGCGACCCGGTCAACCTCGAGGTCGACGTCATCGCCAAGTACGTCGAGCGGATGCTGGGCGACCGGCTCTCCTCCGACCAGGTCTCCTCCGACCGGCTCTCCTCCGAAGGGGCGACGGCCAAGTGAACTCGCTGAACTCCGAGGCGTTCACCCTCTTCGGCCAGCACATCCTCTGGTCGGACATGGTCGGCAACCTCTTCGGCCTGGCCGCCCTCGCCCTCGGCTGGCGGCGGTCCATCTGGACCTGGCCCGTGCAGTTCCTGGCCGGCCTGATCCTCTTCGGCGCCTTCTTCGGGCACCTCACCGGCAGCGCGGGCAAGCAGGCGGTCGTCATGGTCGTCGCCCTCTTCGGCTGGTGGCAGTGGCAGCGCGGCAAGGGCGAGACGGAGGACGGCCACATCGCCGTACGGTTCGCCACCTGGCGCGAGCGCGGCGCGATGGTCGCGGCGGCCGCCGCCGGCACCGTCGCGGTGGCGCTGCTCTTCAAGGCGTACCCGACCCTGTCCTGGGACCCCTGGCCCGACGCCTACATCTTCGTCGGCACCGTCGTCGCCATGTACGCCCAGGCGCGCGGCATGGTCGAGTTCTGGTTCGCCTGGCTCCTCGTCGACCTGGTCGGCGTGCCCCTCAACTTCGCCAACGGCTACGCCTTCTCCGGCTTCGTCTACGTCATCTACGGCGCACTCGTCCTGTGGGGCATGCGCGACTGGTGGCTGCGCTCCCGCAGGAACGCGCGGCCCGTCCTGGAAGGAGCGCCGGCATGACCACGGCACCGACCCTGTACCGCACCGAGGCTTTCGAGGACCTCCGCCTCGACCCGATCGAGCAGGCCATCGCCGACATCGCGGCCGGCCGCCCGGTCGTGGTCGTCGACGACGAGGACCGCGAGAACGAGGGCGACCTCGTCATCGCCGCCGAGCACGCGACCCCCGAGATCGTCGCCTTCATGATGAGCGAGTGCCGCGGCCTGATCTGCGCCCCCATGGAGCCCGACGAACTGGAGCGGCTGGGGCTTCCGCAGATGGTCGAGGACAACACCGAGTCCATGAAGACCGCGTTCACCGTCTCCGTGGACGCCTCGGGCGCACACGGCGTGACCACCGGCATCTCGGCCTCCGACCGGGCGACCACGCTCCAGCTCCTCGCGAGCGGCAGCGCGGAGGCCTCGGACTTCGTCCGCCCCGGCCACATCTTCCCGCTGCGCGCCCGGCCCGGCGGCGTCCTCGTCCGCAACGGCCACACCGAGGCCGCCGTCGACCTCGCCCGCCTCGCGGGGCTGCGCCCGGCCGGCGCCATCGTCGAGATCGCCGGCGAGGACGGCGAGATGCTGCGGCTGCCCGAGCTGATCCCGTTCGCCCGCAAGCACGGCCTGACGATCGTCTCCATCGAGGACCTGATCGCCTACCGCCGTGGCGCCGAGCACCCGAAGCCGGCCGAGCAGGAGCCGACCCCCGCCGAGCAGCGACCGGCCCTCTCGGAGCAGCGGCTGCCCGCCCAGCCGGCCGTCCGCCGCGAGGCCGAGGTCCACCTGCCCACCGCCCACGGCGCCTTCACCGCGTACGGCTACCGCTCCACCGTCGACGGCGTCGAGCATGTCGCCCTCGTCCACGGCGAGATCGGCGACGGCGAGGACGTCGTCGTCCGGGTCCACTCCGAGTGCCTCACCGGCGACGTCTTCCACTCCCTGCGCTGCGACTGCGGCCCCCAGCTGGAGGCGGCCCTGGAGCGCATCCAGGCCGAGGGCCGGGGAATCGTCGTCTACCTGCGCGGACACGAGGGCCGGGGCATCGGCCTGATGTCCAAGCTGCGCGCCTACGAACTCCAGGAGCGCGGCCGCGACACCCTCGACGCCAACCTGGAACTCGGCCTGCCCGCCGACGCCCGCGACTACGGCGCCGGCGCGCAGATCCTGGTCGACCTGGGCGTGCACAGCGTGCGCCTGCTGACCAACAACCCCGACAAGACCGACGCGCTCACCGGCCACGGGCTCAAGGTCACCGAGCGGGAGCCGATGCCCGTACAGGCGGGCGAGCACAACCTGACGTACCTGCGCACCAAGCGCGACCGGATGGGGCACGACCTGCCCTGGCTGGACCCGGCTCCCGGGGCCCCGGCCGCCCTGTCCACCTGCACCAACCAGTAAGAGCACACCGAGGAGACGCAAGACGTGAGCGGCAAGGGCGCACCGGAGCTGTCCGTACGCAATGTGGGCGACCTGCGGGTCGCGGTCATCGCGGCGCAGTGGCACGAGAAGGTGATGGACGGTCTGGTGGACGGCGCGCTGCGCGCCCTGCACGACCTGGGAATCGACGAGCCGACCCTGCTGAGGGTCCCCGGCAGCTGGGAGCTCCCGGTGGTCGCCAAGGTCCTCGCGGGCCGCGGCTACGACGCCATCGTGGCCCTCGGCGTCGTCATCCGAGGCGGCACTCCCCACTTCGAGTACGTGTGCCAGGGCGTGACCCAGGGCCTGACCCAGGTCTCCGTCGAGACCGGGGTCCCCGTCGGCTTCGGCGTGCTGACCTGTGACACCGAGGAGCAGGCCCTGGACCGGGCGGGCATCGAGGGCTCCAACGAGGACAAGGGGCACGAGGCGGTGACCGCGGCGGTGGCCACCGCCGCCACCCTCCGCTCAGTATCTGAACCGTGGCGCTAGGTGGACCGGCACTACGCGTAAAGTGGGCGCCACCATGTCCAAGAAGACGTTCGAGGAGCTCTTCACCGAGCTCCAGCACAAGGCCGCAAACGGCGACCCCGCCACCTCCCGCACCGCGGAACTGGTCGGCAAGGGCGTCCATGCCATCGGCAAGAAGGTCGTCGAGGAGGCCGCCGAGGTCTGGATGGCCGCCGAGTACGAGGGCAAGGAAGCGGCGGCCGAGGAGATCTCGCAGCTGCTGTACCACGTCCAGGTGATGATGGTCGCTCGCGGCATCTCCCTGGACGACGTGTACGCCCACCTCTGAGCATCAGCAGATCCGCACACCGTAAGAGCGAGAAGAAGGAAGCCGACCTCATGCTGCGCATCGCCGTCCCCAACAAGGGTTCCCTGTCCGGACCTGCGGCGGAGATGCTGCATGAGGCCGGCTACCAGCAGCGCCGTGAGTCCAAGGAACTGCGGATCGTCGACCCGGTGAACGAGGTTGAGTTCTTCTACCTCCGTCCCCGCGACATCGCGATCTACGTGTCCTCCGGCAAGCTCGACATCGGCATCACCGGCCGGGACCTGCTGATCGACTCCGCCGCCGACGCCGAGGAGATCCTGCCGCTCGGCTTCGCCCGCTCCACCTTCCGCTTCGCCGCCAAGCCGGGCACGGCGAACGGCGTCGAGGACCTCAAGGGCAAGACGGTCGCCACCTCCTACGAGGGCATCGTCGCCGGTCACCTGGCCGACCGGGGCATCGACGCCGCCGTCGTCCACCTCGACGGCGCTGTCGAGACCGCCATCGAGCTCGGTGTCGCCGAGGTCATCGCCGACGTCGTCGAGACCGGCACCTCCCTGCGCAACGCGGGCCTGGAGGTCTTCGGCGAGCCCATCATGAAGTCCGAGGCCGTCGTCATCCGCCGCACCGGCGCGGACGGCGAGGAGCCCAAGGTCCAGCAGTTCCTGCGCCGCCTCCAGGGCGTCCTGGTCGCCCGGACCTACGTGATGATGGACTACGACTGCCGCGTCGAGCAGCTCGAGAAGGCCGTCGCCCTCACGCCCGGCCTGGAGTCCCCGACCGTCTCGCCGCTGCACAACGAGGGCTGGGTCGCCGTCCGGGCCATGGTTCCGGCCAAGGAGGCCCAGCGCATCATGGACGACCTGTACGACATCGGCGCGCGGGCCATCCTGACCACGGCCATCCACGCCTGCCGCCTCTGACCCGAGGGGCCGTACACCGATGTCCTCCGAACTGCCCACCCTGCCCGTCACGTTCCGGCCGGGCCGCACCCGGGCCGTCCTGCTCTCGGCCGGCGCCGCGATCTTCGTCGTCATCACGGCGGTCGCGCTGCTGCTGGAGAAGCTCGGCCCGGGCGAGCGCCTCAGCTTCATCCTCACCGGCGCCCTGATGTTCGGCGTGCTGGCCATGCTGGCGCGCGTGAAGGTGGTCGTCGACGAGTCCGGCGTCACCGTGGTGAACATCGCCAGCAGGCGCCGTCTGGAGTGGGCCGAGATCGTCCAGGTCAACCTCCGCCCGGGCGACCCCTGGGTGTTCCTCAACCTCAGCGACGGCACCAGCCTGCCCGCGCTCGGCATCCAGCCGGGTATCGCCAAGCAGCGGGCCATCGCCGACGCGCGTGCACTGCGGGCGCTCGCCGAGGCCCGTGCCATCAGGGATCCGGAGGAGCATCAGGGCTGACCCAGGGGGCCACGGGGCTCACTGGGGCAGCATTCACCCTGACGTAAATCGCCATGTCTTGATTAATCTGTTGGCGGAGGCGTTTTCCGACGCCTCCGCCTTTGATGTCCCAGCCAGTCCTCAGAGGCCCCCTGCAACCCGAGGAGTGATTCCCTCCAGCGATGGACGGATCGTCCTGTAGTACCTGCGCCGCCCCCTCCCGAGATACCGGGGCGGCGGCATCATGAGCATCCCCTTGCTGCTTCTGGCAGCCGCGTTCCTCCTGATCCTCGCCAACGGCTTCTTCGTGGCCGCCGAGTTCGGCCTGGTCACCGTCGAGACGACGGACGCCGAGAAGGCCGCCGCCGAGGGCGACCGACGGGCCCACCGGGTCGTCGAGTCGCTGAAGGAACTGTCCTTCCAGCTCTCCGGCACCCAGCTCGGCATCACCATCACCTCCCTCGTCGTCGGCATGCTCGCCGAACCGGCACTCGCCGAGCTGCTCGGCGGCCCGTTCACGGCGATCGGCATCCCCGAGGGCGCGGTGTCCGGTGTGGCCGTGGTCGTCGGCATGCTGCTGGCCTCGGCCGTGCAGATGGTGATCGGCGAGCTCGTGCCGAAGAACTGGGCGGTGTCCCGGCCGATGCAGGTCGCGCGCTTCGTCGCCGGCCCGCAGCATGTGTTCGCGCGCCTGTTCCGCCCCGTGATCGCCGGACTGAACTCCGTCGCCAACCGCCTCGTGCGCGCCATGGGCATCGAGCCCGCCGAGGGGCTGGCCTCCGCCCGCACCCCCGGCGAACTCGTCTCCCTGGCCCGCCACTCCGCCCAGGCCGGCGCCCTGGAACAGGACACCGCGGATCTCTTCGTACGGACCCTGTCGCTCGGCGAGCTCACCGCGCAGCACGTGATGACCCCGCGTGTGAAGGTCAGCGCGCTGCAGTCGTCGGCGACGGCCGAGGACGTGGTGAACCTGACCCGCGCCACCGGTCTGTCCCGCTTCCCGGTCTACCGGGAGAAGATCGACGAGATCGTCGGCATGGCCCATCTGAAGGACGCGCTGGCGGTCCGTTCGAGTGAACGTCTGCGCACCCCGGTCGGCCGAATCGCCCGCCCGGCGCTGCTGGTCCCCGAGACCCTGCCGGTCCAGCCCCTCCTCGCCCAGCTCCGCAGCGAGCAGCCCATCGCCGTCGTCGTCGACGAGTACGGCGGCACGGCCGGCGTGGTCACCCTGGAGGACATCGTCGAGGAGATCGTCGGCGAGGTCCGCGACGAGCACGACGGCCAGGACCTGCCCGAACTCGCCGCCGCCCCGCCCGAGGACGGCCGGCCCGCCTGGGACGCCGACGGCAGCTGCCGGGTCGACATCCTCCAGCGCATAGGTCTCGACGTGCCGGAGGGTCCGTACGAGACCGTAGCGGGCCTGGTCGCCGATCTGCTCGGCCGGATCCCGGCCGTCGGCGACAAGGCGGAGCTGCCGGGCTGGCGGCTGTCGGTGCGCCGGGTCGGTCACTACCGCGCCGAGCGCGTTCGGCTGGTCCGGACCGGAGCCGTGGTGGAGGTCGCCCGATGAGCGTGCTCCAACTCCTCTTCGCCGCGCTGCTCGTGCTCGCCAACGGCTTCTTCGTCGGCGCCGAGTTCGCGCTGGTCTCGGTCCGGCGCAGCCAGATCGAACCGCTGGGCACGGCACGGGCCCGTCAGGTCCTGTACGGCCTGGAGCGGCTGCCGCAGATGATGGCGGCGGCCCAGTTCGGCATCACCGTCTGCTCGCTGACGCTCGGAGCGGTCGCCGAACCGACGGTGGCGCACCTGCTGGAGCCGGTGTTCGAGTGGATCCACCTGCCGCACGGCATGATCCACCCGCTCACCTATGTCATCGCGCTCGCCGCGGTGGTCTTCGCCCACCTGGTCATCGGCGAGATGCTGCCGAAGAACCTCGCGATGGCGGCGCCGGAGAAGGTCGCGCTCTGGCTCAGCCCGGGCCTGGTCTACTTCGCCCGCTTCTGCCGGCCGATCACCGTGGCCCTCGGCGCCGTCGCGCAGGCCATCCTGCGGCTCTTCCGCGTCGAGCCGAAGGACGAGGTCGAGGCGGTGTTCACGAGCGAGCAGCTCAACCGCCTCGTCGAGGACTCCGGCCAGGCCGGCCTGCTCGACCCGGAGGAGCAGGAACGTTTGGGGGACGCCCTGGAACTGGGCTCCCGCCCGGTGACGGACGTCCTGCTGAAGCGCGAGTCCCTGGTCACGGTCAGCCCCTCGGTCACCCCCGGCCAGATCGTCGCGCTCACCGCCCGCACCGGCTACTCCCGCTTCCCGGTGGCGGCGGAGACCGGCGCCTTCATGGGCTACCTGCACGTGAAGGACGTACTGGACCTGGAGGAGTCGGAACGCGCGGTGCCGCAGCACATCTGGCGGCCGATGACGACCCTGCGCTCGGAGCTCCCCCTGGACGACGCCCTCACGGTCATGCGCCGCGCCGCGACCCACCTCGCCCAGGTGGCCGACGCCTCAGGCAAGGTCCTCGGCCTCGTCGCCCTGGAGGACGTACTGGAACTCCTGGTCGGCGAGGTCCGGGACCCGGCCCACCGGGAACTGCCGGAGGTACGGGTCACGTCCCCACGGCTGAGCAGCGGGGAGCCGGAGGGGGCGCTGGCCGGCTAGACGGCGCCCGCAGGGTGCGCCCGCCTCACATGGCGGACGGATCCTGCGGGCCCCTCCCCGACAGCACTTCCCCATATGCCTGCATCAGATCCGGCAACCGAAGCGTCGACAAGTCGTCCCTCGTCAACGCCCCCGGATAGGTCGACAGGCGCAGATCCCGGTACGCGCAGCTCTTCTCGTACAGCGTCCGCAGGAACCGCCCGTTGCCCAGCTCGTCGATCCACCCCTGGTCGACGACATGCCCGGCGATGGAGCGCAGCTCGTCCAGGGTCTCCTCGTCCCAGACGTCCCCGTTCTCCGTGGCGAGCACCTCGCCGATCGAGGTCAGTTCGAGGGGGCGGTACGAGGGGAAGTCGACGCGGGTCGTGAAGCGTGAGGACAGGCCGGGGTTCGCGGCCAGCAGGCGGTCCATGCCCTCCGGGTAGCCGGCGAGGATCACCACCAGGTGGTCCCGGTTGTCCTCGGCGCGCTTCAGCAGCACCTGCAGGGCCTCGTCGCCGTACGCGTCGCCCTTGCCGTAGCCGGAGTTGGAGAGGGAGTAGGCCTCGTCGACGAAGAGGACCCCACCGAGCGCGGAGTCGATGAGCTCGTTGGCCTTCACCGCCGTCTGGCCCAGATACTCGCCGACCAGATCGGCCCGCTGGGCCTCCACGAGGTGGTCGCCGCCGAGGAGCCCGAGGGCGTAGAAGACGCGGCCCAGAATGCGGGCGACCGTGGTCTTGCCGGTGCCGGAGGGGCCGGAGAAGACGAAATGCCGTTTGGGCGGCTGCACCGGCAGGCCCTGCCCGGCGCGCAGCCGGGCCATGTTCAACTGGGCGGACAGCGCCTTCACCTGGCGCTTGACGGGCTCCAGGCCCACCATGCGCTCGAGCTCGGCGAGCGCCTCCTCGAGTAACCGGGGATCGGTCGGCCCGGCGGGCAGCGGCTGCGACGACACGGCGGTCTTCTCGCGGACCGTCGGATCGATCACCGACGGCAGCGGACCGGCCGGCGGCAGGTCCGGGTCCGACAGCTTCAGGTCCCGTCCCTCGATACCGAAGAGCGGGTCGAGGCCGTCGGGCCCGTCGGCCACGTCCCCGCCGAAGCCGGTGAGCGTGATCGCCGCGAGGTCGGCGGTGTCGTCGTATCCGTCGCCCTCGGCGATGGCCGCGAGCCGGGCCGAGGTGTCCATGAAGGAGGGGTCGACGCGGTGCACCGCGCGGTAGAGGGGGAGCGCGGCGGCGGAACGGCCCGTGCCCTCGTGCGCCCGCGCCAGCCAGTAGCGCAGCTCCTTGCGCTGCGGCTGCTCACTGCGGCACCGCATCAGCGCGGCCGACAGCAGCGGCTCGGCCTGCCCGTACATCTCCAGCCGTACCCGCGCCATGCCGCCGAACAGGCCCGCCTCGATGCCGAGCAGCGGGTCGTCGAGCAGCGGGTCGGTGTGCCGTACGAGCTGCTCCCAGTCCTTGATCAGATAGGCGCGGCAGGCGTGCAGAAAACGGACCTGGTGGTCGGTGTCCACGGGCGGGAGCCCGGCCAGCGCCCGGTCCAGCTCCGGCACGTGCCGGCCGTCCAGCCAGTGCGAGGCGTGCGCCAGCAGCAGATCGCGCGGGCTCTCCAGCACCGGCTGCACCCACCAGCCCAGCCAGTACCAGGAGTTGATGGTCCGCCGATGCCGGGCGCGCTGTTCCCCGAAGCGCTCCCGGTGCCGGAACATCCGCAGCAGCGCGGTCGTCGTGTCGACGCGCAGCGCGTGCAGACCGAGCCAGCCGTCGGCCATCCCGGGATCGATCCGTACCGCGGTGCGGAACTCCTCCTCCGCCTGCGGATAGGCCCCCATCGTGTAGGCATCCACACCTCGCAACCAGGCGAGGTCGGCCGGGGCCTCGGGGCCCTGCGTGCCGAAGTCCATCACGTCCCCCACAAACCGTGCCCCCGTCGGTTGGCCGGTGCCCGCCCCTCGGCCGCGTTGATCGGATCGATCGAACCACCGTGCCGCGGACCGGAGTTGCAACGGTGCGCGGAGCAGCCGTCCGTAGGTCGCACCGAGGGCATCGTACCTGCGCGGGTGTCGCCCGCCCCAGGGTGCCGCACCGGCCGTTTGGCGAGGTGGGAGCAGATCGGGCGGAGCGCGCTCGGTGACCGAGGGTGAGCGAATCGCGTCTCTCGGCGCCCGAAAAAAGGGGTCAGGGCAGAACGAAGCCCCCGATCACGGGGGAACAACCGGGGGCTTCGCGTCTGGGGGCGGCTTCGAATAGCCGCACATTGAGAACGTAAGTCCTGTACGGCCCCCCGGTCAAGCAGAGTTGAGGCACTCCGCGAACTTGCCCGAAGGGGCTCTTCACAAGTTCAGCACATTGCCGATGGATCGTCACCGTGCGTGACGGTCTGGTCCGGTCCAAAGGTCCCGGCAGGCCCAGAAATCACCTCATATCCCTTGCCGCACTGCCGAACCAGAAGGTCGGCGAAGGGCCGGGACGGGTCCTCGGCGAAGTGCCTCAGCTCCGCCTCGACCCACCCGTCCCAGAACTCCCGCTGCTCCTCCCCGTCCCGCGAGCGACCCCGCGTCCAGGACTCCTCGCGCGGCAGCTCCATCCACAGCAGCTGGGCGAGGTACGGGCGCAGCGCGCGACGCCCGGCACCGACGCCCTCGACGACGATCACCGGGGCGGGCGGAACGGCGAGGGGCGGGCCGAAGTGGCGGGCCCGCCAGTCGTAGGGGGTGTAGTGGGCGGTCTCGCCCCCCGCCAGCGGTTCGATCACCTGGGCCAGCAGACGCCCGGTCCACGCGAACAACGCGTCATGGCTCGCGATGTCGTCGAGGCGCAGCACCGGGGCGTCGCCGAGCGCCCGGGCCAACTGCCCGGCGAACGTGGACTTTCCGGAGCCGGCGTGTCCGTCGACGGCGATCAGGCGGACCGGGCCGCAGGACGGCGGGAGGCGGCGGAGCCGGGTGGCGAGGTTCTGAATCGTTTTCCTGAAGTGGGACGGGGTGGTGGGCATATTTCCTTGGAACATTCTAGTAGGGGGTGAAAGCGGTTGTGGAAGCGGGATGAGCGGGAGCACGAGAACCAGATGAGAAAAGGTGTCACTTTGAACTAGCTTCCGGATGTCCGCAAGGCCGCCGAAAAACTCAGGCCACCCCGGTGAAATCTACGTTCCGGTTGAGCCGCACGCTGAGTAAGGTGCCTGGAGTGCAACTGTGAGGCGCCGCAACGGGGATGGGCTGGGACAGATGGCCGCGGGGTTATTCGAAGGGCAGTATGTGTGGCATCCGGCGGCCGACGACCGCGTGCTCGCGAGCGTATGCGTCGATGTCCGGGCCGGCCGTTATCTGAGCTCTTTCGACGCCTTGGCCGAAACCCGCGGTGACTTCGCCCTCCGCGCGCACCGCTCCCTCGTGCTCGCCTCGGAGGCCGCGGACTCCGACCTGGTCGAGCGCTGGCTGGCCGAGGAACCCGGCCCCGAGGCGGCGCTGATGTGGGCGCGGGTGGCCGTGCTGCGGGCGCTGCGCGCGGCCGACGCCCGCGACACGCGGACCGAGGCGCTGGAGCGGATCGCGCTGGCCGCCTGTGCCCGGGCCGCCGAAGCGGATCCCGCCGATCCCACGCCCTGGGTGGCCAAACTGGCGATGGCCCGGCTGCACCGGCTGCGCGACCAGGCACCGCGCGGGCTGCTCACGGCACCGGACGGACCATGGCGCCTGTTCGCGCACATCCTCTCGCTCGACCCCTGGCACCGCGAGGCCCACCACCGCTTCCTGGCCTGCTTCTTCACCCGGTACGGCGGCTCCGTGACCGCCGCCTGGGACGTCGCCGCCTTCCTCGGCCAGCGGGCGCCCGCCGACTCACCGCTGCGCCTGCTGCCGCTGGTCGCCCTGGTGGAGTGCTACGACCCGACCCAACTGCTCGCCGACCGGGTCTGGGAGCAGCCGCAGTGGCGCTCGACCTCGCTGGCGATCCACCAGAACTGGCTGCCCGCGGTGGCCGACTACCCCTTCACTCCGGTCCTCGACCTGGCCTACCTCGCGCACGCCCTGGTCATGGCCCGGCGCGAGGAGGAGGCACGCGCCGCCTTCACGGCGATGGGGCCCTACGCCTCGCGCATGCCCTGGTCCGTCTTCGGCGACCCGGCCGAGCAGCTGTCCCGGGCGCGCCGCGCCTGCGGCCTGCCCGTCCCGGGTGCCTGACGTACCGCAACCCCCCCCACCAAGAGAAAGGTCCGACCGTGTCACGACGGATATCCCCGCGTGCCCGAGCACGCGGGGGAGCGGATCCGATCGCGCTCGACGACGACGCGGCCCTGCATGCGATGGGTTATCCGAGAAAACTCACCCGCCGCTTTCAGGCATTCGACAATTTCGCCATCTCCTTCACCATCATCAACATCATCTCGGGTATCTTCTCGGGTTTCGGATTCGGTCTGAACGCGGGCGGTCCGATGATTCTCGTCTTCGGTTGGATCGGCGTCTCCGTCATGGTGCTCTTCGTGGGAGCATCGATGGCGGAGGTCGCCTCCGCCTATCCGACGAGCGGTGCGCTGTATTTCTCCGCCGGAAAGCTCGCCAAGCGGCACAAGGGTGCGTGGTCCTGGTACACCGGCTGGCTGAACTTCGTGGGCCAGGTCGGTGGCACGGCCGCCACCGGATACGCCGCCGCCACCTTCCTCCAGGCCTTCATCACCCTGCAGTGGCCCTCGTACGAGCCGACCGGGCACCGAACGGTGCTGATCACAGCGCTGATCATCGTGTTGCAGGGGCTCGCCAACACCTACACCGTGCACCTGGTGGCCGTACTCAACCGGATCTCCGTGTGGTGGCTGCTGAGCGGACTCGTGATCATCGTGAGCGCCTTGATGGTCATGCCCGATCATCATCAGTCGGCTTCGTTCGTCACGCATTTCGCGAACAACACCGGTTTCACGAGCGGCCTTTACGGCGGGATGCTCGGTCTGCTGGTCACCAGCTGGACCTTCACCGGCTTCGACGGCAGCTTCCACATGTCCGAGGAAACGGTCCGGGCGACGGTCAATGCGCCACGGGGGATCACCAGGGCGATCGCTTACTCGGCGATAGCGGGACTGCTGCTGATGCTCGCATTGGTCTACAGCATTCGTGACTACGACCGGGTGGCGGGCGCCGACGCACCGCCCGTGCAGATCCTGATCGACGGGCTCGGCACGGGCACCGCGAAGGCACTGCTGCTGATCGTGATCGGCGCCATGCTCTTCTGCGGCCTCGCCAATCTCACCAGCAACACCCGGCAGATCTTCGCCTTCTCCCGGGACGGCGCGATGCCCGGTTCCCGCTGGTGGCACTCGGTCTCGCCGCGCACCCGCACGCCCGTCAAGGCGGTGTGGCTGGCGGTCGCCTGCTCGCTGGCGCTGGTGCTCCCCGGCTGGTGGTCGCACACGGCGTTCACCGCCATCGTCAGCGTCAATGTCGTCGGACTGTTCCTCGCGTACGCCGTCCCGATCCTGCTCCGGCTGCGACTCGGGGACGAGTTCCAACCGGGGCCCTGGCACCTGGGCCGCTGGGGACGACCGGTCGGGGTCGTAGCGGTGACCTGGATCCTGCTCAGCAGCGTCCTGTTCATGCTGCCGCACGCCTCACCGGTCACCGTCGACACCTTCAACTACGCACCGGTCGCCCTGGCCGGAGTCCTGGCCGTGGCCACGGTGTGGTGGTTCACCACCGCCCGCCGCCGCTTCCACGGTCCGGTCAGCTACGGCCGTCCGGATGAGGTCGCGGCGATGGATCTCGTCTGACGTCGCGTCACCCCTCCCGGCGTACGCCATCGAGGCGGCGTACGCCGGGATCATCCGCTCACCCATCCCACCTCGTACGTACGGCGGTTGGAGCAGCGGGCCTCCCCCCGGTTCATGTCAGTGGTCGACACCAATATTCGTAGGCGCGCCCGGCGCGAAGTGCTGGCAGACGTCGCCCCCTGCGTTCATAGTGGGCGGACAGCCGTGCACTGGATCCGCCCCACTCGGACACCTGGGGGTCTTCCGCCCATGAGCAGAGCCGAACAGCCGTCGCGCAGAATCGTTCTGGCAGCCGCGGTCGCCGCAGCCGTCCCCGGCAGTGCGGGCCCGGTGCTCGCCGCCGACATCACCACCGATGCCAAGGCCCCCGCACCGGTCGCGACCCCTACCGTCGACAACCGCGCCTGGACCACGTACACCGACTGGCGCGGCGGCGCCGCCCAGGGCACCCGGGCCGTCGCCGGCGCCCGCCCCGGCCTCGTGATCGCCACGGCCGCCGGCACCCGCGACTACACGGACCCGCACACCGGCGAGCGCGCCGGCTGGGAGTACGCGACCTGGACGTCCCCCGTCCACCGGCTCACCGTCCCCGCCACCGAGGCGATCGCCTCCTGGAACGCGCACACCCCCGACGGCACCTGGCTCCAGATCGAACTCAAGGGGACGTACTCGGACGGCACCGGCACCCCCTGGTACGTGCTGGGCCGCTGGGCCGCCGGTGACCAGGACATAAGGCGGACCTCGGTCGACGACCAGAGCGACGGCAGGAGCAGCGTCTGGACGGACACGTTCGCCATCGACGACCCGGCCACCGGGCTGCGCCTCACGTCGTACCGGCTGCGGCTGACCCTGCACCGCAAGCCCGGCACGAAGCTCACCCCCACCGTGTGGCGGGCCGGCGTGATGGGCTCCGACGTCCCCGACCGCTTCACCGTCCCGGCCTCCACCCCCGCCCTGGCCCGGGAGCTGGTCGTCCCGCGCTACTCGCAGGAGATCCACATCGGCCAGTACCCCGAGTACGACAACGGCGGCGAGGCCTGGTGCAGCCCCACCTCCTCGCAGATGATCATCGAGTACTGGGGCGCCCGCCTCACCCCTGAGCAGCTGGCCTGGGTCGACCCGGCGTACGCGGACCCGCAGGTCTGCCACGCGGCCCGGTTCACCTTCGACTACCAGTACGACGGCTGCGGCAACTGGCCCTTCAACGCCGCCTACGCGGCCACCTTCAAGGACCTCCAGGGCATCGTCACCCGGCTCGGCTCGCTCACCGATCTGGAGACGCTGATCGCTGCCGGTATCCCGGCCATAACGTCCCAGTCGTTCCTGAAGGAGGAGCTGACCGGGGCGGGGTACGGCACCGCCGGGCATCTCATGACCGTCGTCGGCTTCACCGCCGAGGGCGATGTGATCGCCAACGACCCGAACTCACCGAGCAACGAGGCGGTGCGGCGCGTCTACAAGCGGCGCGAATGGGAAAATGTCTGGCTGCGGACCAAGCGGTACAACGCCGACGGCAAGGTCGTCTCCGGCACCGGCGGTATCTGCTACCTCTACTTCCCGGCGCGTCCGACCCCGCGGCAGCGCGCGGCGCTCGCGGCGGTGGGCGTGCTGTGAGCAAGCTCTCTGCCACAAAAGCCGCTTCCGGTGGCAGGGTGGGCATATGACCACGCACTCCGCCACCGCTGCCCGTGTCCGTACCGGCGGCCCCGAGGAAGACGGCCCGAAGATCCTCGAACACATCATGGGCTGGACCCTCGTCGTGGTCGTGGCGATGCTCGTCACGCAGCTCGGACTGCTGTGAGCTGACACACACAGGGTCCTTTGGCCGGACATATCCCGACCCTGTTGTCGAGCGGACCCATCAAAGTCGATCAGACTCGAACGAGCAGCTGGTGCAGGTCTGCCATACTGCGGATGTCCCGCCGCCCGTTGGATAACAGGGTCTAAATTGAATATTAGTCAACAGCGCGACGCGGCCCGACCCCGGGCGCGCGGCACCGAGCGCTCGATGGCGCGCCGTGCCGAACTCATCACCATCGGGCGGAAGCTGTTCGCCGACACGTCGTACGACGCGCTCTCCATGGACGACATCGCCCGGCAGGCCCATGTCGCCAAGGGGCTCATCTACTACTACTTCCAGTCCAAGCGCGGCTACTACCTGGCGATCATCCAGGACTCCGTCGCCGACCTGGTCACCTTCGCCGCGAGCGGTCTCGAACTCCAGCCGGTCGACCGGGTCCACCGCACCGTCGACAGCTACCTCCGCTACGCCGAGCACAACCAGGCCGCCTACCGCACCATCGTCAGCGGCGGCGTCGGCTTCGACACCGAGGTGCACGCCATCCGGGACGGCGTGCGCGCGGCGATCGTGGCGACCATCGCCGAGGGCGCGTACGGCCGTACCGACATCGCCCCCCTCGCCCGCATGGGCCTGCTCGCCTGGGTGTGCAGCGTGGAGGGAGCCACCCTCGACTGGACGGAGCGCCCGGAACTGCCCCGCGACACCATGCGCGAGCTGCTGGTGAAGACGCTGGGCGGCGCCATGCGCGCCATCGAGGAGATGGACCCCGCCTACCCGGCCCCGGAGCCCGCGCGCCGGGAAGGCTGACACGGCGGGCTGACCCGGCCGGTCGACACGGCAAGGGGCGGAGGCTCGTGGCCCTCCGCCCCAAGTCCCCCGTGGGACCCGCTACTTGATGGACTTGATCAACTCACCGTTGGACGTGTCCCCGCTCAGCTCCCAGAAGAACGTCCCGCCCAGGCCCTGCTGGTTCTTGTACGCCATCTTCGTCCCGATGGTCGCCGGGGTGTCATAACTCCACCACTGGCTCCCGCACTTGGCGTACGCCGTACCGCCCACGGTCCCGGTCGCCGGGCACCTGGACTTGAGCACCTTGTAGTCCTCGATGCCCGCCTCGTAGGTGCCGGGGGCCGCCCCGGTCGCCGTGCCGCCGGGTGCCGACTGGGTGACGCCGGTCCAGCCGCGGCCGTAGAAGCCGATGCCGAGCAGCAGCTTGGCGGACGGGATGCCGAGGCCCTTGAGCTTGGCGATGGTCGCCGAGGTGTGGAAGCCCGCCTTCGGGATGCCGGTGTAGGAGTTCAGCGCCGAGTGCGGAGCCGTGGGACCGGTCGCGTCCCAGGCGCCGAAGAAGTCGTACGTCATCGGGTTGTACCAGTCGACGTACGGGGCCGCGCCCGCGTAGTTCGCCGCGTCGATCTTGCCGCCGCTCGTCGCGTCGGCCGTGATCGCCGCGGTGACCAGGTTGCCGGAGCCGAACTTGGCGCGCACGGCCGCCATCAGGTTCTTGAAGGACTCCCGGCCGCTGGTGTCGCAGGTGGCGCCGCAGGCGTTCGGGTACTCCCAGTCGATGTCGATGCCGTCGAAGACGTCGGCCCACTTGGAGTTCTCGACCAGGTCGTAGCAGGACTGGGCGAACGCCGCCGGGTTGCGCGCCGCCTCGCCGAAGCCGGCCGACCAGGTCCAGCCGCCGAAGGACCACAGGACCTTGAGGCCCGGGTGCTTCTTCTTGAGCTCCCGCAGCTGGTTGAAGGTGCCGCGCAGCGGCTGGTCCCAGGTGTCGGCGACGCCGTCCACGGACTCGGCGGCGGTGTAGCTGCGTTCGGTCGCGGCGTAGGAGTCGCCCATCGCGCACTTGCCGCCGGTGACATTGCCGAAGGCGTAGTTGATGTGGGTGAGCCTGGCCGCGGAACCGGACGTCTCGATGTTCTTGACGTAGTACTTGCGGTCGTAGGTGCCCCATTCGGTGAAGTAGCCGACGACCTTGGAGCCGGCGGCGAGCTTGGGGGAGGGGGCGGGGTCGGCCGTGGCGGTGCCGGCGCCGGCGAGCAGCCCGGCGCCGAGGACGGCCGCGCAGGCGGCGGAGACGAGCGTCCGCAGCCGGGTGCGGGGGCGGTGGGTGAGGTGCATCGGGTGTCTCCTCGCGGGGAGAGGGGAGCATGCGCCGATTGGCATGAACGCGATGACGCGTTGATCCGTCACCGTAGGAGGACTAGACCAGTACGTCAATGGTTCGGACCAATTTCGCCACCGCGGATCACGTGTCTGATACTTCTTGAAGTGAGCGGTCGTTAACTGGTGACTGGATGGCTCCGATCGGGCATACTCACAGCGCACAGCCGCTGGTCAGCAGCTTCCGAGACCCGGAAATGCGAGCATCGGCCCGGCACCAGTGAGACCCGGCGCAGCCGCCCCACCCAAGGCGGGTGTCCGCCGATGTGCCCGACAGGGAGGATCGTCGCCATGCCTGACCGCGCCCCGCAGCCGGTGGACCGTCAACTGCCCACGGACGAGGCCCGGGATCTGATCTCGCTCGTCCGCGACATCGCGCAGCGTGAGATCGCCCCGAAGGCGGCCGAGGATGAGGACGCCGGACGCTTCCCGCGCGAGGTCTTCACCCTGCTCTCCGAATCGGGACTCCTCGGCCTGCCGTACGACGTCGAGTACGGCGGCGGCGACCAGCCGTACGAGGTCTACCTCCAGGTCCTCGAAGAGCTCGCCGCGGTCCGTCTCACCGTCGGCCTCGGCGTCAGCGTCCACACCCTGGCCTCCTACTCCCTCGCCACCTACGGCACCAAGCAGCAGCAGGTCGAACACCTGCCCGCGATGCTCGGCGGCGGCCTGCTGGGCGCGTACTGCCTGTCCGAGCCGGCCTCCGGGTCCGACGCGGCCTCGCTGCGGACGAAGGCCGTGCGCGACGGCGACGGCTGGGTGATCACCGGCACCAAGGCCTGGATCACACACGGCGGCATCGCCGACTTCTACACCGTCATGGCGCGCACCGGCGAGGAGGGCCCGCGCGGGATCACCGCGTTCCTGGTGCCCGGTAACGCGGAGGGGCTGAGCGCGGCGGCGCCCGAGAAGAAGATGGGCATGAAGGGCTCGCCCACGGCCCAGGTCCACTTCGACGGCGTCCGGGTCTCCGACGAGCGGCGTGTCGGCGACGAGGGACAGGGCTTCGCGATCGCCCTGTCCGCACTCGACTCCGGCCGGCTCGGCATCGCGGCCTGCGCGATCGGCGTGGCCCAGGCGGCGCTGGACGAGGCGGTGGCGTACGCGACCGAGCGACGGCAGTTCGGCAAGCCCATCGTCGACTTCCAGGGTCTGCGCTTCATGCTCGCCGACATGGCGACCCAGATCGAGGCGGGCCGCGCGCTGTACCTCGCGGCGGCACGACTGCGTGACGCGGGCCGGCCGTTCGCCAAGCAGGCGGCGATGGCCAAGCTGCACTGCACCGACACGGCGATGAAGGTCACCACCGACGCCGTCCAGATCCTCGGCGGGTACGGCTACACCGCGGACTTCCCGGCCGAGCGCTATATGCGCGAGGCCAAGGTCCTGCAGATCGTCGAGGGCACCAACCAGATTCAGCGGATGGTCATCGCCCGTCACCTAGCAGGTCCCGAGGGACGCTGAACTGACCGTGCTTGACCGTCGGCGCCGCGAGCCGGATCCACTCCGGGTCGTGGCGCCCGGGCAGGGTGCGGCCACGGTCGGCCCAGGTGCGCATCAGCTCGCGGTAGATGGGCGGATCCGGTTGCTGCGGAGGCGCCGGCGCAAGCGTTCCCGCGGGCCGCGGCACGAAGATACGGCGCTGAGGCCCGGTCGCTGAATAGGTGGGGGGCATACCAGGGCAACGCGGAGGTGGGGGACAAGTCACCGCTTGCCGGAATCGGTAATGGGTTCGCGGTTCGTCCGGCACCCTCTCTGGCCACGTGCCGCTGTCTGACGTACCGTCAGCGCAGCCGCCTCCAGGGAGGTATGCCGTGGCCGAGGACGACCGTCCCGTGGCGCTCGACGAGTACCCGGTGCACCAAGTGCCCCTCTCCATGAAGCACGTCGCCACCAGCGACCGGAACGCCTACGACCGCTGCATCTTCCACGTCCTCGACCATCGGGGGCGCGCCCTGCTGATCCTCGGCCTCGGGGTGTACCCGAACGCCGGGGTGATCGACGCGTACGCGACCCTGCGGGTGGGGGACATGCTGC
The DNA here is from genome assembly GCF_041261225.1 of Streptomyces sp. V4I8. Classification (GTDB taxonomy): domain Bacteria; phylum Actinomycetota; class Actinomycetes; order Streptomycetales; family Streptomycetaceae; genus Streptomyces. The sequence goes on along the minus strand of NZ_JBGCCN010000001.1, from coordinate 2,028,470 downwards.
ACGCGGTGCGGGCCTCCGACGCCCTCGGCGAGGACCGGATGCGGCTCGCCGTCGGGCCGCTGCGCATCGAGGTCGAGGAGCCGCTCCGGCGGTTCCGTCTGAGGTGCGACGACGAGGAATTGTCGTACGACCTCACCTGGACCGCCGACTTCCCGGCCCTCTGGGAACCCCATCACCTTCAGCGCCGCGGTGGCCGGCTCACCCTCGAAGGGCGACGCTTCGTGCAGGCGGGTGGCGTGGCGGGCGTCGTGCGGGCGGGCGGCGAGGAGTTCCGCGTCACCGCCGGCGAGTGGACCGGCACGCGTGACCGCAGCTGGGGCGTGCGCCCCATCCCCGGGGAGGAGGGCGGACAGTTCGCCGAGGAGCGTCCGGCCGAGGGCTTCCACTGGATCTGGTGCCCGGTGCGCTTCGAGGACCGGTTCCTGATGGTGATCGTCCAGGAGGACGCGGACGGGCACCGCTCGTTGAGCGAGGCGACGATGGTCCGCCCCGGCCAACGCGACCGCCAACTGGGCTGGCCCCAGGCCGAGATCGCGTACCGCCCGGGCACGCGCCACCCCCGAAGCGCCCTCATCCACCTCGGCGACGTCCGTAAACCGCAGGAGCTGGAGGTGGAGATCCTGGCCTCCTCCCCGCTGGCCATCGGCGCCGGCTACCCGCCGGCCGACGACTGGCAGCACGGCACCTGGCGGGGGCGAGGGTGGACGGACCGCCGTACCTACGACCTCTCCGATCCCGCCGCCCACCCCCTCGCCGCCTACGGAGTCACCGATCACGCCGCGCGCATCCGTCTGGACGGCCGGGTCGGGCACGGCATCTTCGAGCACGGCTCGTTCGGACGGCACGACCCGAGCGGGTTCACGGACTTCAAGTCGGTTGCACCGTAGGGGGTTTGCGACATGGCAGCCACGGCACCGCGCCCTCGCACGACCACCCGCGACCCGGAGGAGATCACCCGCCGTCTCACCGCCTGGCTCGGCACCCGGCTGCCGGGTGCCAAGGCGGTCCGCGTCACCGTCCCCGAGTCGAACGGCCTGTCCAGCGAGACCCTGCTCTTCGACATCGAGCACCCCCAACCGCCCGTGCGGGCCGGCGCGTTGCGACTCGCCGCAGACCCGGCGGCGTACAGCGTCTTCCCGGTGTACGACATGCCGCGCCAGTACCGGACGATGCGCGTCGTGGCCGAGCACACGGATCTGCCCGTGCCGAAGGTGCTGTGGCTGGAGGAGGACCCCGGCCCGCTGGGGGCGCCCTTCTTCGTCATGGAGCGTGTCGAGGGGCGCGTACCGCCGGACGTCATGCCGTACACCTACGAGGGCAACTGGCTGCACGCCGCGAGCGACGAGGAGCGCGAGCGCCTGGAGGCGGCCACGATCGGACTGCTGGCCCGGCTGCACGACCAAGTTCCGTCGGGGGAAGCCGAGTTCCTGACCCTTCCGGGTGAGGGCGACGCCCTGCGACGGCACGTCACGGCCCAACGCGCGTACTACGAATGGGTGGTTGACGGACTCACCCGCTCACCGCTCATCGAGGACGCGTTCGACCGCCTGGAGGACCTCTGGCCGCGCGATCCGGGCGCACCCGTGCTCAACTGGGGCGACGCGCGCATCGGGAACGTCGTGTACGACGGCTTCGAACCCGTGGCCGTCCTCGACTGGGAGATGGCGGCACTGGCCCCGCGCGAGGTGGACCTCGGCTGGACCGTCTATCTGCACCGCTTCTTCCACGACCTGACGGTCGCCTTCGGACAGCCCGGGCTACCGGACTTCCTGCGCCGCGACCGAGTGGAGGCCCGCTATGCCGACCTCACCGGCCACACGCCACGCGACATGGACTTCCACACGCTGTACGCCGCCCTGCGCCACGCCATCGTCATGCTGCGGATCGCCTACCGCCAGGCCCACTTCGGCGAAGTCGCCGTCCCGGCGGACCCGGACACACTGATCCTGCACCACGGCAGCCTGCGAGCCATGGTGCAGGGCAGCTACTGGGATTGAGCGATACGGCGTTGACGCCGCCGCGCGGGGTGGCGTGCGCTCAGGCGGCCTGTCGCCGCATGACCGGGACCCTGATGGGGCGCGAGCCCGGGCCACCGACGTGCGAGAAGGGCTGAGTCCGCCAGTCCAGCCCCTGAGGGAGCGTCAACAGAAGGGCGGTGTCCTGCTCCTGAGGCTCCGCCGACTCGTCCGCGGAGCGGGCCTCGGCGGCCCTGCGGCCCGTGCCCGCACAGACCGTGAGGCCGAACGGGTTCCACGGCGAGGCGCACAGCGCGTGCTCCGGCAGGACCTCCTCGTCGGCCAGCAGGGCGATGGGCTGCGCGCAGTCCGGGCAGATCACCCGGAACATCTCGAAGGTGTCGTACGCGTCGAGTTCGTCGTCGAAGTCGTCGGGTTCGACGCCCTCCGGCTCGGGCTCGACGACCGCATGGAGGCGCTTGGGTACGGTACGACCAGGGCGCTTAAGACTCTGCATTGGGTTCTCCCCCTCGGACTGGGCCGTGAAGGCACTGCGGCCTCGACCACAGCAAGCACTTCCCGCCTGCTCTCGGCGTTAATCACGGGACCATCACGGAGCCTGTTCGGGGCTTGTGGCCTTCGTCACATGCCGCTCGCAGGTGCCCGTGGCGGCCGGTTTGTCCCTCAGGCGGCGCACAGCCACTTCTCGGAGACATTACAAACCGGACATGACCTGGGCTGCTCAGGTATCCGAGGAGATCAACCGCACTGTAGGTTCTTGCGCCATGGAGGAGCTGGACCGACAAATCGTGCAGCTGCTCGTCAAGGACGGGCGGATGAGCTACACCGATCTGGGCAAGGCCACGGGCCTGTCCACGTCTGCCGTGCACCAGCGGGTGCGGCGGCTGGAGCAGCGTGGTGTCATCCGGGGCTATGCCGCGGTGGTGGACCCGGAGGCCGTGGGGCTGCCCATGACCGCCTTCATCTCGGTGAAGCCGTTCGATCCGAGTGCGCCGGACGACATCGCGGACCGGCTTGCGGGGGTGCCCGAGATCGAGGCCTGTCACAGTGTGGCGGGCGACGAGAACTACATCCTCAAGGTGCGGGTGGCCACCCCGCACGAGCTGGAGGAGCTGCTGGCTCGGCTTCGGTCGCTGGCGGGGGTTTCCACGCGGACGACCGTGGTGTTGTCCACGCCGTACGAGGCGCGGCCACCGAGGGTTTGACGGCAGATCGACACAGCCCCGCGCCCCTTTCGCGGCGTTCAGGGCGCCCCCTGTACCGAGTGCATGAGGTGAGGCGGGAAACTGGTCTCCATGAGTGAGCCCACCGCCCAGCCGAAGACCGTTCTTCTCCGTCGTGGAGAGGTCCACAGCCCCGCCGATCCCTTCGCCACCGCGATGGTCGTGGAGCGGGGGCAGGTCGCCTGGGTCGGGTCCGAGGGGGCCGCTGATGCCTTCGCGGACGGGGTGGAGGAGGTCGTCGATCTGGACGGTGCTCTGGTCACGCCCGCGTTCACCGACGCGCATGTGCACACCACCGCCACGGGCCTCGCCCTCACCGGGCTCGATCTGTCCGGTGCGCCTTCCCTGGAGGCCGCCCTCGCCCTCGTGCGGGAGTTCGTCGCCGCCCGACCGCACGACCGTGTCCTCCTCGGGCATGGCTGGGACGCCGCCCGCTGGCCCGGTGGCCGCCCCCCGACGCGGGCCGAGCTCGACGAGGCCGCCGCTGGCCGCCCCCTCTACCTCTCGCGCATCGACGTCCACTCGGCGGTCGTCACGACGGCCCTGCTGGAGATGACGCCGGGCGACCTCGGCGCGGTCGACGGCCCGCTCGTCGCCGGCGCCCACCATGCCGTACGAGCCACCGCGCTGGCCGCCCTCACCCCCGCCCAGCGCATCGAGGCCCAGCGCGCCGCCCTCGCCCACGCAGCCTCCCTCGGGATCGGCACCGTCCACGAATGCGGGGGGCCGGACATCTCGTCCGAGGACGACTTCACCGGCCTGCTCCGGCTCGCCGCCGGGGAACCCGGCCCGCGGGTCGTCGGCTACTGGGCGGAGGCCGCCGAGGAAGGAATCGGCAAGGCGCGGGAGCTGGGCGCGGTCGGCGCGGCCGGAGACCTGTTCGTCGACGGCGCCCTCGGCTCGCACACCGCCTGTCTGCACCAGCCGTACGCCGACGCGGGCCACACCGGCACCGCCTACCTGGACGCGGCCGCCGTCGCCGCCCACGTCACCGCCTGCACCGAGGCAGGCCTCCAGGCGGGCTTCCACGCGATCGGCGACGCCGCCGTCACCGCCGTCGTCGAGGGCGTCCGCGCCGCCGCCGAGAAGCTCGGGCTCGCCCGTGTCCGCGCCGCCCGCCATCGCGTCGAGCACGCCGAGATGCTCACCCCCGAGACGATCGCGGCCTTCGCCGAGCTGGGCCTGACCGCATCCGTCCAGCCCGCCTTCGACGCGCTGTGGGGCGGCGAGGACGGCATGTACGCCCAGCGCCTGGGCGCCGAACGCGCCCGCACGCTGAACCCCTTCGCGGCCCTGCTGCGCGCCGGCGTGCCCCTCGCCTTCGGCTCCGACAGCCCCGTCACCCCCCTCGGCCCCTGGGGCACGGTCCGTGCGGCGGCTTTCCATCACACGCCCGAGCACCGGGTCTCCGTGCGCGCCGCGTTCACGGCGCACACGCGCGGCGGCTGGCGGGCGATCGGGCGCGACGACGCGGGCGTCCTGGTGCCGGGCGCGCCCGCCGACTACGCCGTGTGGCGCACCGACGAACTCGTGGTCCAGGCCCCCGACGACCGGGTCGCGCGCTGGTCCACCGACCCCCGCTCCGGCACCCCCGGCCTGCCCGACCTGAGCCCGGACCGGGAACTTCCCACCTGCCTGCGCACGGTGGTGGGCGGACGAACGGTCTTCGTACGGCCGGGCGAGTGATCTCCCGGGGTGGCGCGAACCCGATCACCGCGCGCCGTCCTGTCGCGCGACCTGCGCATCCTCTGCGCTGACCAGCGAATTGGGTGAATATCCGCAGGTCAAACGGCTGTTGACAGGCGGAGGTCCGGGGCCGGTAGGTTCGGCCGGGTCCACCACCGGACGCCCGACCGGGGAACCGCGGAACTTCCGGGAACCCGTCGCAACGCCGCTGGGTCAGGGACGGTGTGCCGCACCGGGGCACCGTCACTGGGAGCCAGGCTCAGTGCCCGCGCGGCGACGACGGAACGTTCCGGCCGGTCGGGGAGGTGTGACCCGGGTGGGGCCCGGGCGCTCAGTAGACAACGGCTTTCGGTCGACCCGCAGCCAGCGGGTCCCAGGTCGGCCCGAAGGGCGCCGGGCCCCCATCCGCAGGTGTCGTGCAGGCGTCCGGGCACGGAAAACCCATGCATACCCCGCTCTTGTGGAATCGACACCACCATACGAACGTGCTGTCGCGTAAGCGCAGGCCGCGACCACTATGGTGGACGTCTGCGTACGGACATGAAGGGGCAGCAGTGAACGACGGCGACGGGACCCTCGGGGCACAGCACCGGGGGAGGCAGTTCGGGCCGCTCGGCACGGCGTTGGTGATCATCCCGACCTACAACGAGGCGGAGAACATCAAGAGCATCGTCGGCCGGGTCCGCAAGGCGGTCCCGGACGCGCACGTGCTCGTGGCCGACGACAACAGCCCCGATGGCACCGGCAAACTCGCGGACGAACTGGCCGTCGAGGACGACCACGTCCAGGTTCTGCACCGCAAGGGCAAGGAGGGCCTCGGCGCCGCCTATCTCGCGGGCTTCCGCTGGGGCATCGAGAAGGGCTACGGCGTCCTGATCGAGATGGATGCCGACGGCTCCCACCAGCCCGAGGAACTGCCCCGCCTGCTGACCGCCCTCAAGGGCGCCGACCTGGTCCTCGGCTCCCGCTGGGTGCCCGGCGGCCGGGTCGTGAACTGGCCCAAGTCCCGCGAGTTCATCTCCCGCGGCGGCAGCCTCTACTCCCGGCTCGCCCTGGACCTTCCGCTGCGCGACATCACCGGCGGCTACCGCGCCTTCCGCCGCGAGACCCTGGAGGGCCTCGGCCTCGACGACGTCGCCTCCCAGGGCTACTGCTTCCAGGTCGACCTCGCCCGTCGCGCCGTCAAGGCCGGCTTCCACGTCGTCGAGGTGCCCATCACCTTCGTCGAGCGTGAGCTCGGTGACTCGAAGATGAGCCGCGACATCCTGGTCGAGGCGCTCTGGCGGGTCACCTCGTGGGGTGCGCGGGAGCGAGTGGGCAAGCTGATGAGCCGCACGAAACCGTCGCCGCAGTCCTAGCAGTCCTGGCAGTCCTGGCAGTCCTGGCAGTCCTGGCAGTCCTGGCAGTCCTGGCAGTCCTGGCAGTCCTGGCAGTCCTGGCAGTCCTGGCAGTCCCGGCAGTCCTGGCAGTCCTGGCAGTCCCGGCAGTCCCGGCAGTCCTGGCGGTCACGGGCGCAGGCTCCGCAGCCATCGGTCCACGCCCCACAGACGGCGTCCAGCGGCCTCTTATCCCGCACTGAGGCGGGCCCAGGCACACTGGACGCATGACGACTGGCGCACCGACCCCCACCTATCCCGCCCGGCCCCGGCGCTCCCGGCTGCGCACCTTCCTGCCGCTGGCTGTCGCCACCTGGCTGGTACTGGAGATCTGGCTGCTCACCGTGGTCGCGGACGTGGCGGGCGGGCTCGTGGTGTTCCTGCTGCTGATCGCCGGTCTCGTGCTCGGCACGGTGGTGATCAAGCGGGCGGGCCGACGCGCCTTCCAGGCTCTGAACGAGGCGCTGCAGCGCGGTGGCACCCCGGCGAGCGGCGGTGGCAACGGTCTGATGATGCTGGGCGGCCTGCTGATCATGCTGCCGGGCCTCGTCTCGGACGCGCTGGGCCTGCTTCTGCTGGTCCCGCCGGTCCAGAAGGCCCTGAGCCGGCAGGCGGAGCGTACGTTCGAGCGGAAGCTGCGCGAGGCGAACCCGGGCTCGCTCGGTGACGCCTTCCAGCAGGCTCGCATGCACCGCCCCGACGGCAAGGTCGTGCAGGGCGAGGTCATCAGGGACGAGTCGGGGGATTCCCCGGATGCCTCGGAGGGCCCGAGGCCGCCGCTGACGCGCTGACATGGGCTGACATGCCAAGGAGCCCGGCGCCATCTGAGCGCCGGGCTCCTTTTGGGTCCATCACATGTGGGCCCACCCATAGTTGGGCCCGTATTTGGGCACACCAAACCGCGGGCGTCGTACGTCACCTTCACGTACGGCGCCCGCGGTTACATGTGCCTTGGTAGTTCCGCCCAATCCCCCGTAGGGGCTACGCGGACTTGCGGCTGTCCCGGGGGTGAACCGCGATGTTCATCGCCCCGGAGCGGAGTACGGCAAGACGTTCCTCGAGGACCTCTTCGAGTTCCTCGCGGGTCCGCCGCTCCATCAGCATGTCCCAATGTGTACGCGCGGGCTTGGCCTTCTTCTCTTCAGGGCCGTCGCCGTCCACGAGGAGTGCCTGGGCCCCGCAGACCTTGCACTCCCACTCCGGCGGGATCTCCGCCTCGACCGAGAAGGGCATCTCAAACCGGTGCCCCTTCTCGCATGCGTACTCCACGGCCTGGCGCGGGGCCAGGTCGATGCCGCGGTCCGTCTCGTAGCTGGTCACCACGAGGCGCGTGCCGCGAAGAGCTCGCTCACTCATGAATCGTGCCTCCCGGGCTTGTCGCCCACAGGACAGGTGTCGCTGTCGTCGTCATCCGGTCAACGTCCGGTCGGCGGTAAAGATTCCCGTTCCGTGTCCCGTTCCGGGTGATGCGTCGCCGTCGTAGCCGCAGCCTTGCTGACCAATGTCGTACCCACCGGCGCCCGGTTTGTCACATCTGCTAGCAGATGTAACCCAGCGTTTCGGCATCTTTGACGCGCAGTAACGGTACGCCTGGCAGGCCAAACGCGTACACTACCGCCCTTTCACTCGGAACGCTAAATCGTTGTCGGCACCGGGTTGCCCGCGTCGCTGATCGCCCGCCGCACCGGAACCCTCGCGAGCAGGGCGAATCCGATGACGAAGAAGGCCACCAACGAGATGATCGCGTCTCGATAACTTCCGGTCAGCTGGTAGGTGAGCCCGAACAGCAGCGGGCCGAGCCAGCTCATGCCGCGGTCGCTCATCTCGTACGCCGCGAAGTATTCGGCCTCCTTGCCCGGCGGGACGAGATGGGAGAACAGGGACCGGGACAGGGCCTGGCTGCCGCCGAGGACCAGTCCGATGCCGGCCGCCAGTACGAAGAACCACACCGGCGCCCCGGCCGGCAGGAAGTACCCGGCCGCGAGCGTCACCGTCCACGCCACCAGCGAGCCGAGAATCGTCCGCTTCGCGCCGTAGATCCGGGCAAGCCGTCCCATCGTCAGCGCCCCGGCCACCGCCAGTATCTGGACCAGCAGTACGGCGCCGATGAGCGTCGACTGTCCGAGGCCCAGTTCTTCGGAGCCGTAGATCGACGCCTGGGAGATCACCGTCTGGATGCCGTCGTTGTAGATCAGGTAGGCGAGGAGGAAGGCGAGCGTCAGCGGGTGGCGGCGCATGTCGCGGAAGGTCGCCGCGAGCTGCCGGAAGCCGGGAGCGGTCGTTTTCCCGGCCTTCTCCTCCTCCGTGCCGCTCGCCTTGGCCGTGTCCCGCGTGGTCCTGCGGTCGCGCAGCCGTCGGAGCGGGATGAGCGCGAAGCCGCCCCACCACAGACCGGCCGACGCCAGACAGATGCGGATCGCCATGCCCTCGGAGACGCCGAAGGAGTCGTGGGCCAGATACAGGACCAGGTTCATGATCAGCATCAGCGAGCCCGACGCGTAACCGAAGGCCCAGCCCCGGGAGGAGACCGCGTCGCGTTCCTCGGGCCGGGAGATCTGCGGGAGGTAGGAGTTGTAGAGCATCATCGCGACCGACTGGGCCGCGTTCGCGACGATCAGCAGGACGCCGCCGAGCAGGTAGCGGTCACCGTCCAGGAAGAACATGGCCGTGGTGGCCGTGGCCCCCGTGTAGGCGGCGGCCCCGAGCAAGGGCTTCTTGCGGCCCGTGCGGTCGGCCGCCGCGCCCACCAGGGGCATCACCAGGACGGCCACGATCACCGACAGGGACACCGAGTACGCGAAGAAGGACCCCGCGCGCACCGGTATGCCCAAGGGATGGACGAACCCGTCCGCGTCCGCCGCCTCCCTGGCGACCGACGTCAGATAGGGGCCCAGGAACACGGTGAGCACGCTCGTCGAGTAGACGGAGCACGCCCAGTCGTAGAAGTACCAGCCGCGCTGCTCGCGCCGGCGCCCGGCGGCCTCGTCGGCCGCCTCTGTCCGCACGGTTCCGGTGCCCACCCCGCGCCCTCGCTTCCCCGTGATGATTCCGCGCGCGGGTGGAGACGGGGGCAGGGGTCAGACCCAGACGCCGCGGTCCTCCATGACCTTGCGCAATGTGTCGATGTGATCGGTCATGATGCCATCGACTCCCAGGTCCAGGAGCCGGTGCATCACATCGGGATCATTGATGGTCCACACGTGCACCTGCAGCCCGCGCGCGTGGGCGGCCCGTACGAAGCGGTGGTCCACGACCTGGATGCCGGACTGTGCCTCGGGCACCTGGGCGGCCACCGCCGAGCGGCGCAGCGCGGCCGGCACGCCCCAGGAGCGCAGCCGCAGATTGAGCACGCCCCGGGTGCCGTACGACGTCGCCAGGCGCGGTCCGGCCAGGCGCTGGGTGCGGATGACGCGGGCCTCGGAGAAGGAGCCGACGCAGATGCGGTCCCAGGCGTTGGTGCGCCCGATCAGATCGAGGAAGGGGTGGAGCGCCGGCTCCGCCTTGAGGTCGACGTTCCAGCGCACCTCGGGGAACGTCTCCAGGAGCTCTTCGAAGAGGGGCACCGGCTCCTTGCCGCCCACGCGCGCGTGCCGTACGTCGCTCCAGGGCAGGTCCGCGATCCGGCCCGCCCCGTCCGTCACCCGGTCCAGCGTCGAGTCGTGGAACGCCACGAGCTTGCCATCGCGAGTGCTGTGGACGTCGGTCTCGATGTACCGGTAGCCCAGTTCGACCGCGCGCCGGAACTGCAGCACGGTGTTCTCCAGGCCGTCCGCCGCGCCGCCCCGGTGGGCGAAGGGGATCGGGCCGGGGTGGTCGAGGTAGGGGTGGCGTATCCGCGTGGTGCTCACGGACGCAGTATCGCGCGCCGGGGTTGCCCGGCGGCAACGACCGTGCTGCCGTCCGATGCCGAAGGGACGGCGAACACGCGCAGGAAGACCTGGGCGAGCGGGCCGATGGACACCGCGTAGAGGACGGTGCCCACACCGACCGTGCCGCCCAGGGCGAAGCCGGTCACGACGACCGCGATCTCGACGGCCGTGCGCATCAGCCGGATCGAGCGACCGGTACGCCGGTGCAGACCGGTCATCAGACCGTCCCGGGGGCCCGGTCCGAAGCGGGCGGCGATGTAGAGGCCGGTGGCCACGCCGTTCAGCACGATGCCGGCCAGGAGGAGAGGGATCCGTACGGCCAGGCTGTGGGCCTCGGGAAGCAGGGCGAGCGTGCCGTCCATGGCGAGGCCGACCACGAAGACGTTGGAGACCGTCCCGAGGCCCGGGCGCTGGCGCAGCGGGATCCACAGGAGCAGCACCGCTGCGCCGACGATGATCGACACGACGCCGATCGTCAGGCCGGTGCGCTCGGCGAGGCCCTGGTGCAGCACGTTCCAGGGCTCCAGGCCCAGGCCCGCCTCGACGAGCAGCGCCGAGCTCGCGCCGTACAGCGCGAGCCCGATGTAGAGCTGGGCCAGCCGCCGTGTGAGGTGCCCGTGCGTGAGCCGCTTTGTGCGATGTCCCTGCGTGGACAAGACATGCCCCCCTGTGGTGGTAGTGGACTGATGCATGACACCCTGTGGCTTGGGAGGAGGCGCCTTCCATGGCCAATTCGGGGAAGGTGGACTGGAAATCATGGCTCAGTGGACTTCCGCGGTGGGGGCCGCGCAGCTCGCCCGGCTGCTCACCTCCCAGCAGGACCGCCCCGCCGGGCCCGGCACCAAGCGCCCGCCCGCGTACCGGTCCCTGGCCGACGGCATCCGACTGCTCGTCCTGGAGGGGCGCGTCCCGGTCGCCGCGCGGCTGCCCGCCGAGCGGGAACTGGCCCTCTCCCTGTCGGTGAGCCGTACGACCGTGGCCGCCGCGTACGAGGCGCTGCGCACCGAGGGGTTCCTGGAGTCGCGGCGCGGGGCCGGGAGCTGGACGGCCGTACCGGCCGGGAACCCGCTGCCCGCGCGGGGCCTGGAGCCCCTGCCGCCCGAGGCGCTGGGCTCGATGATCGACCTGGGCACCGCGGCGCTGCCCGCGCCCGAGCCGTGGCTGACCCGTGCCGTCCAGGGCGCCCTGGAGGAGCTGCCCCCGTACGCCCACACCCACGGCGACTATCCGGCCGGGCTGCCCGCGCTGCGCGCGATGATCGCCGACCGGTACACGGCGCGCGGGATTCCGACCATGCCCGAGCAGATCATGGTGACGACCGGGGCGATGGGCGCCATGGACGCGATCTGCCATCTGTTCGCGGGGCGCGGCGAGCGGATCGCGGTCGAGTCGCCGTCGTATGCCAACATCCTCCAGCTGATGCGGGAGGCGGGCGCCCGGCTCGTGCCCGTCGCCATGGCCGAGGGGCTGGCCGGCTGGGACGTGGACCGGTGGCGGCAGGTGCTGCGGGAGGCCGCGCCCCGGCTCGCCTATGTCGTGGCCGACTTCCACAACCCGACCGGGGCGCTGGCCGACGAGGACCAGCGCCGGCGCCTGGTGGACGCGGCGCGATCGGCGGGGACGGTCCTCGTCGCCGACGAGACGATGAGCGAGCTGTGGCTCGACCCGGACGTGGAGATGCCGCGAGCGGTGTGCGCCTTCGACCCCGCGGGGTCGACCGTCATCACCGTCGGCTCGGCCAGCAAGGCCTTCTGGGCGGGGATGCGGATCGGCTGGGTGCGGGCTGCTCCCGATGTGATCCGCTCTCTCGTGGCCGCGCGCGCCTACGCCGATCTGGGCACGCCCGTCCTGGAGCAGCTGGCCGTGAACTGGCTGTTCGGCACGGGGGGTTGGGAGCAGGCGGTGGAGCTGCGGCGGGGGCAGGCGCGGGAGAACCGGGACGCGCTCGTCACGGCCGTGCGGCGGGAGCTGCCCGGGTGGGAGTTCGAGGTGCCCCGGGGCGGGCTCACGCTGTGGGTCCGGACGGGTGGCCTGTCGGGGTCGCGGCTCGCGGAAGTCGGGGAGCGGGTCGGGGTCCGGGTGCCTTCCGGGCCTCGGTTCGGCGTGGACGGGGCCTTCGAGGGGTATGTGCGGCTGCCGTTCACCGTGGGGGGCGCGGTGGCGGAGGAGGCCGCGGTGCGGTTGGGAGCGGCGGCGCGGTTGGTGGAGAGCGGGGCGACCGGGGCAGGGGAGTCCTTGCGGCCGTTCGTGGCGTGACGTCACGCGGCGCCGGTGCCGGATGGTTCGCGCGGCCGGGCGCGGGGTGGCTCGCGCGGTCCCGCGCCGACGGGGCTATGAAGTCTCCGACGGGGCTACGAAGTCTCCGCCACCACGGCTTCCGCCGGCACCGGCTCCGGCTCCTGGTACGCCTTCTCCAGGGTGCCGAGACTCTCCAGCGTGCCGAGCGACTCTGCCTCCACCGGCGTCGTTCGCGGGGGCAGCAGTTCGAGTACCGCCTGCCGGTGTGCGTCGCTCGTCGCGTCGTCGTACGGGTCCGGGGTCGCCGGGACCTGAAGGCGGTGGACCGGGCCCGTGCCCAGGCGGGCGTAGCCACGGCCGGCCGGGACGTCGGCGACCGGAGTCGTGTGCGGGGGAGCGCCCAGGGCCGCCTGCAGTTGCTCCGCCGTGGCGGGGCCGAGCACGACACGCGCGCGCGTGTGCTGTCGTACGGCATCGCTCAGCGCGTCCAGGGCGTCCCACTGCTCGGCCACCACCACCGTCACGTTGGCCGCGCGGCCGTGCCGGAGCGGGACCTGGAGCAGGGACTGCGGGTCCTTGCGGTCGTCCGCGGCGGCGAGGTGGGAGAACGCCGTCGGCCGGTCCAGGAGGATCCACAGCGGGCGCTTGGTGTCCTCGGGCGGCGGGTTGCCCGCCTGGCGGGCCCGGTTCACGGCGATCAGGCGCCGCTCCGTCTCCGTCGCCGCCCACTCGACGCTCGCCAGGACCCCGGCCAGCCCGCACTCGACCGCCAGTACGCCGTCCCGGCCGGTCAGGCACGCGTACTCGCCGGTGCCGCCGCCCTCGACGATGACGACGTCGCCGTGCTGCAGGGCCTGCAGGGCGATGGAGCGCAGCAGGGTCGAGGTGCCGCTGCCGGGCTGGCCCACGGCCAGCAGATGGGGCTCGGTGGAGCGGATGCCGGTGCGCCAGACGACCGGCGGTACGTCGCGCTGTTCCTCGCCGTGGGTGAGCGGGAGCGTGCGCTGGACCCGGGTGGGGTCGGTGAAGCCGAGGACGGTCTCGCCGGGAGCGGTGACGAAGCGCTGGGCGGCGATGTCGGTGGGCAGCGGAGCGAGGGCGGAGACCGTGAGCTCGTTGCCCTCCTCGTCCCAGGCGAAGTGGTACTCCCGGCCGCGGCCGGACTTCGCGGTCAGCAGGTACTCGATCCGCGCGCGGGCCTGCGCCTCGCCGTCCGTGAAGTAGGCCGGGTAGCGGACCAGAAGACTGTTGATCCGGCTCGTGCCGTCGAACTCGTACTCCGGGAAGGCCTTCTCCCACTCGCCGCCGTGGGTGTACAGCGGCGCCGGGTCGTCGGCGGCGGAGAAGTACGGGACCAGCGCCTCGTACAGCGATCTCAGCCGCTCCGTCTGGGACTCGTCGGGTCCCTCGGGCGTGGCCGGTTCGCGGTCCCGGCCCTGCCAGGCTGCCGCCGCCATCAGGGTGATGACGGCGAGCAGCGGCCCGTACGGAACCAGCGCCACGACCAGGATGACCGAGGCCACCAGGAACAGCAGCGGTCCGCGCTTGTCCTTGGGTGTGTCGGACCACTTGCGCCGCCCGGCCGAGGCCAGCCGGCGCAGACCACGGGTGATCGTGATCAGTGGATGGAGAACGTCAGAGGCGCTGTCGCTCGCCGTCCGGGCGAGCTCCCGGCTTCGGGTGAGCTGCGCCCGGGCCAGCTCCCGGCTTCGGGCGATCTGCGCGCTGCCTGTGCTCAGGATGCGGGGAAGGGGGCGGCGGGCCACTGCGGTCTCCTGGAGGTGCGTACGGGCGGGATGGGCGACGTCAGAACTGGATGCCGCCCAGGAGGCTCGCCAGGCTCTCGCCGCCGGCCTTGATGCTCGGGGCGATGGCCGTGCTTGCCAGATAGAAGCCGAACAGCGCCGAGATCAGGGCGTGGGACGCCTTCAGCCCGTCCTTGCGGAAGAAGATGAAGACGACGATGCCGAGCAGAACGACGCCTGAGATGGAGAGGATCATGTGAGTGCTCCTGGTTCGGGTGGGGACAGTCACCATGAGTACTTCCAGGCTCACAGGATGTATCCATACGATAAAAGGTGCAACTGGGTGAAATCCGGCAGATTTCCTTCAGATGGCGGAGTGTCCTTGACCGGATGAGCTTGGGTGATGCGTCCGGCGGTGTCTGCGATGATCTTTGCCTCGGACGCATCGGGTCATGTGCCGCGCGAGCCAGTACCCTGGCGAATCACTCGTACGGCCGACACCGCTCGCCGGCCGTACCCGTGATTCCCAGTGGTTCCCGCAATGCCCGCAGTCCCAGCAGTCCCAGCAGTCCCCGTGTTCGTAGTGGAGAGGCGGTCCGGCCGATGACAGATGTTCCCGACCCCGAGGTCGTGGAGCTGGCGACCAAGATCTTCGATCTGGCCCGGCAGGGGCAGACCGAGGCGCTCGTGGCGTATGTCGACGCGGGCGTTCCGGCCAACCTCACCAACGACCGCGGCGACTCCCTCGTGATGCTCGCCGCCTATCACGGCCATGCCGACGCGGTGCGCGCCCTGCTCGCCCGGGGTGCCGAAGGCGACCGTGTCAACGACCGGGGGCAGACGCCACTCGCCGGTGCCGTCTTCAAAGGCGAGACGGAAGTGATCAAGGTCCTTCTGGAGGCCGGTGCCGACCCGGCCGCGGGCACCCCGTCGGCCGTCGACACGGCCCGCATGTTCGCCAAGACGGAACTGCTCGAGCTGTTCGGCGCCCACTGAGCCGAACGTTCTGACCAGCTGAAACACGGAAAACGGGGGAGGCGGTACAGGGCCGCCGAAATTTCGGTCGCGGCAGACGGAAGTGCCGAGTCATCATGGCGTCGTGATTCACGGACGCGATGGCTGGGCAGGTGTTGCCGCACCGCGCGGGCCGTGATCGGTCCGCATGGGCCACCGACGAGAGGCAGAGGAAGATGGTCTACAGCAAGCAGGAAACGGCGGGCGCCCCGACGTGTTGTCACGCGGCCAGGTGAAGCAAGAACCCCGGTTGCGTCGACGCTTGATGTGAGGCTGTTTCCCATGTTCGAACCGGTCATAGCGCCCAGCGGTACGCTGCTCGGCCTGCTCCAGCGGGGTCGCGGCGACGGCACACTGCACGCGCTCACCGCCCCGCGCGCCGAGGCGCTCGCGGCCCTGAACCACTGCGTGCTGCGGGACCCCCGCCACGACTGGCAGGTGGAGAACCGCTCCCTCTACTACGCCCGTCTCTACCTCGACCTGAACGGCGAGCTGGACGAGATCGAGGCGCACCTCTTCGATGTCGAGGACGCCCTCGACACCGAGGAGTCCCGCACGGGCCTGGCCCTGGCCGTCCTCGGCCACCTCGCCTCCTACGGCAGGCGGGACGCCCTGGAACTGCTGCGCAGGTACGCCGCCACGGGCTCCAACTGGGCCTGGGCCCTGGACGAGCTCGCGCTCAGGGACGACGACGCGGGCCTGCGTGCCCTCGCCGCGCCCGTCCTGGCCCGTTTCCCGGCCGATCCCCAGGGCGAGGCCGAGCTGGCCACCGTCGTACGCGATGCCTTCGAGCCACGGCCCTGGCGGCTGTGGGCCGAGGATCCGCGCGAATCGATCGCCACGCGTGTGCGTGCCGCTCACGAGGCCGGCTGCTTCGACCGCTGGCAGCGGCAGATACGACCTACCGGGCCCCGTCCGGGGTGGAGCGTGCAGGCGGTCTTCGAGTGGGCCCAGCAGGGCATCGAGCGCGGAGCCGCGCTCCATGTGCCCGCCGCGCGGTGCCTCATGGCCGTCGCCGGCCCCGAGGACCGGCCGGAAATCGTCGCCGCCGCCAAGGACGGCACCGACGGAGCCCGCTGTACCGCTCTGCGCTACCTCGCCGACAGCAATGATCCCGAGGCCCTCGACCTGATCGAGGCGGCCGTGGTCACCGGGTCGTCGGCCGTCGTGGAGGCCGCCGTCGACGCCTTCGAACGGATGCGCAGTGTCGCCGCCGTCGACCGCGCGCGTGGCTGGGCCCGACGGCCCGATGAACTCGGCGCCGCCGCCGGACGCGTGCTCGCCTGCCGGGGCGGAGCCGAGGACAAGGACCTGGTCCTGGCCGCGCTACGGGAGGCCGTACGGGGTGAAGGTCCCGACGCGCCGACCCTGTGGACCCTGGTGGACGGCACCGGACGTCTCGGCATCGGCTGCGCCGCCCCCGTCCTGCGCCATATCTACCGCGAGACCGCCTCCTCCCATCTACGGGGCCGCACGGCCCGTGCCCTGGCCGCCACCGACCCCTCCTTCCCGTCCGGCTTCGCCGTCGAGTGCCTCTGGGACTGCGAGGAGACCACTCGCGAGATCGCCGCGCGGCACGCCGAGACCGGTGACACGCGCGTCGTCGAGCGACTGCGCCGGCTCGCCGCCGACCCGGCCGAGGAGGCCGAGGTGCAGACGGCCGTACGCAGTCGGATCGGACCGGACATGACAGCCGGCTGATCATCGGGCGGAGAGGACGGGACCTGTGTTCGGCCTGTGAAGGTCGCGGAGATCCGCCCGCCGGGTGAACTCGGGATGACCTGCGGGTCAGGTGCGCATGGACGTGATCTGACCCGCTCGGGGGCGCAGCGGAACGCTCATGGGACGTTTGTCGTTCGGAAAGATCCACTTTGACGCGGCCACGTCCAGCACGGCGACAACACCGGTATGCGTGTCGTCATCGTGACCGAATCCTTTCCCCCCGATGTGAACGGCGTGGCCCACTGCGCGCTCCAGACCGCCCGACACCTCGTCGATCGCGGTCACGCCCCCAGCGTCGTCGCCCCGGCCCCCGCTCCCGGAAACAAGGCGGCCGCCGCTCTGGCGCCCTGCCCCGTCGTCCATGTCCCCTCCCTCCCGCTCCCCGGCTATCCCCAGGTCAGGGTCGCGCTCCCCAGCCGGCGCCTCGCCGCAGCACTGATCCAGCACCAGCCCGACATCGTGCACCTGGCCAGCCCCTTCGTCCTCGGCGTCCGCGGTATGGCCGCCGCCGCCCGGCTCGGCATCCCCGCCGTCGCCGTCTACCAGACCGACCTGGCCGGATATGCCCGCACCTACATGGGCGCCGGCGAGGCCGCGGCCTGGCGGCGCATACGCTCCGTCCACTCCGCCGCCGACCTCACCCTCGTCCCGTCCAGCGCGTCCATGCGCGATCTCGAGACCCACGGCGTGCCCCGGCTCAGGCTGTGGGCTCGCGGCGTGGACACCGCACGGTTCCGCCCCGAACTCCGGGACGAGGCGCTGCGCCGCGAACTCGCCCCGAACGGCGAGATCATCGTCGGCTACGTCGGGCGGCTCGCCCCCGAGAAGCACATCGAGCTGCTCTCCGGGGTGTGCGGCCTGCGGGGCGTGAAGGTCGTGATCGTCGGTGACGGGCCGAGCCAGCCCGCACTGGCCGAGGCGCTGCCCGGCGCGGTCTTCCTGGGCCGGCGCGGCGGAGACGACCTCGCCCGGATCTTCGCCTCGTTCGACGTCTTCGCCCACACCGGCCCCTTCGAGACCTTCTGCCAGACCGTGCAGGAGGCCATGGCGAGCGGCGTCTCCGTCGTCGCGCCCGCCGCCGGCGGCCCCCTGGACCTGGTCGACCACGGCCGCACCGGGCTCCTGGTGCCCCCGCGCGACGCCGACGCCGTACGGGACGCCGTGCGGTCCCTGGCCACCGACCCCGCGCTGCGGGCCGCCTACGGGGCCGCCGGGCGCGCCACGGTCGAGGGACGCACCTGGGCCACCATCGGCGATCAGCTCATCACCCACTACGAGGCCGTGCTCAAGGCGCGGAGGCCGGCGGTGGCGGTATGAACACCTCGCCCCACAACGGCATGAACGCCGCACCTCGGACCGGTATGAACACCTCGCTGCGCATCGTCCGGCTGGCGAACTTCGTCGCCCCCGCATCCGGGGGGCTGCGTACCGCGCTCCGCGAGCTGGGCAAGGGCTTCAAGCTGGCGGGCCACGATCCCGTGCTCGTCGTGCCCGGTGAGAAGTACAGCGACTGCGAGACCGAGCAGGGCCGGGTGATCACCCTGCCCGGCCCGATGCTGCCCGGCACCGGCGGCTACCGCGTGCTCGTCGACAAGCGGCGGGTCGCGGCCCTCCTTGAGGAGCTCGCCCCCGACCGCCTGGAGGTCTCCGACCGTACGACGCTGCGCTGGACCGGCAGGTGGGCCCGTCGCGCCCGGGTCCCCGCCGTGATGGTCTCCCACGAGACCGCCGACGGTGTGCTGCGCACCTGGGGGCTGTCGGAGAACCTGTCCCGGCGCGCCGCCGACGCCCTCAACGTCCGTACGGCCCACACGTACTCGAAGGTCGTGTGCACCACCGAGTTCGCCGAGCGGGAGTTCGTGCGGATCGGCGCCCGCAACGTCGTACGGGCCCCGCTGGGCGTCGACCTGATGAACCGGCGGCCCACCCTGCGCGACGCGGCGCTGCGCGAGACCCACGCGCGTGCCGACGAGAAGCTGCTCGTGATGTGCTCCCGGCTCTCCGTGGAGAAGCGTCCCGGCACCGCGCTGGAGGCCCTGGAGTCGCTGCGTGGGCGCGGCGTGCGGGCGGTGCTCGTGGTGGCCGGGAACGGCCCGCTGCGGGCGCGGCTCGAACAGCGGGCGCAGGAGCGCGACCTGCCGGTGACCTTCCTCGGGCATGTCGCCGACCGCAGCCTGCTCGGCGCGCTCCAGGCCTCCGCCGACATCTGCCTGGCCCCCGGGCCCGCCGAGACGTTCGGGCTCGCCGCGCTGGAGGCCATGGCCTGCGGCACGCCCGTCGTGGCGAGCGCGTCGTCCGCGCTGCCGGAGGTCATCGGCTCCGCCGGCGCCACCGCGGCGGACAACGGGGGCGCCTTCGCGGACGCCGTGGAGATGCTGCTCGACCGGCCCGAGCGCGAGCGCCGGGAGGCGGCACGCGCGCGTGCGGAGTGCTTCGGCTGGGGCGCGGCCGTGGACGCCTTCCTCACCGCGCACGACGCGGCGGTGCCGGTGCGTTCCTTCGCGCGTGCGGAGGGCGCGGCATGAGACCGCTCCGCTTCGTCGCCCTCGGGGACTCGCTGACCGAGGGGGTGGGCGATCCCGTGGGGAACGGGTGGCGCGGCTGGGCCGCGCTGCTCGCCGGCGGGCTGTCCGAGCCGTCCGCCGAGTTCACCAACCTCGCGGTCAGCGGGGCACAGACGCGGGACGTGCTGGAAACCCAGCTGCCCGCCGCGCTGGCCCTGCGCCCGGACGTCGCGTCCGTCCTGGTGGGCGTGAACGACACGCTGCGCAACACCTTCGACATAGAGAAGATCGCCGAAGGCCTCGACAAGGTCTACGCGTCCTTCACCCGGCAGGGCACGGCCTTGCTCACGGCCTGCCTGCCCGACCCGGGCACGATGCTGGGACTGCCCGCGATCCTGGGCAACCCTCTGGCTCGGCGGCAGCGGGCCGTGAACACGGTGGTCCACACCTTGTCCGAGCGGTACGGGGCGGTGCATCTGCACGCGGTCGACGACGCCTGGATCATGGAGCGCTCGATGTGGAGCTCGGACCGGCTGCATCCCGGGGAACGCGGGCACCGGCAGATCGCCCTGCGCTTCCACGCGATGCTGGCGCACAGGGGCATCGCGACTCAGGCGGCGCCCTCGCCCGAGCCCGAGTTCGCGCCGCCCACCAAGTCGGCGAGCCTGCTGTGGCTGGCCACCGCGGGTACCGCATGGGTGATCCGGCGGTGCAACGACCTGCTGCCGCAGCTGCTGCGCCTCGCCGCCACCGAGATGCGGCACCGCGCGAAGGGCACCGGCGGGCGGCTGGACCTGCGTGCGGCACAGGCGGTGTCCGTGGCGCTGGCCTCGCTGTCGGCGCCGGAGCCGATGCCGCTGCCCGGCCATCGGTCGGTGTCGGAACCGATGACCTTGCCTGAGCGCCAGCCGTTGACGGAGCACTGGCCCTTGCCGGAGCACCGGTCCGTGCCGGGGCGGCGGTGCCTGCCCGAAGGGCTGTCGGTGCCCGGACCGCGCTCGGTCCCGGAGCAGCAGCCCGCACCGGAGGCGGCGTAACGCACGCGTGCGTGGCGGGAGTCAGCGACGGCGTACGGCCACGAAGCGGACGGGGGTGCCCGGTACCGCCTGGGCGGCGGCCGGGAGGTCGGCCGTGCGCACGACGGCGATCACCGGGTAGCCGCCCGTGGTCGGGTGGTCGGCCAGGAACACGACCGGCCGGCCGTCGGGCGGGACCTGGACCGCGCCCAGGACCATGCCCTCGCTGGGGAGTTCGCGGGTGATCGCCCGTTCCAGGGCGGGGCCTTCGGTGCGCAGCCCGATGCGGTTGCTGGCGGGGGACACGCTGTACGCGCGGGACGTGAAGGCGCGCACGGCCGCCGGTGTGAACCAGTCGTCGCGCGGACCCGGTGTCACGCGCAGGACGAGTTCGGCGGGCGGTGCCGGCTGCGGAGCGACGTCCACGCACGCCTGGAGCCGTGTCGATCGGCCGAGAGGCAGCACGGTGCCGTCCGTGAGGGGCGGTGGGCCGAGGCCGGACAGAAGGTCCGTGGAGCGGCTGCCGAGGACCGGCTCGACGGTGATACCGCCGGAGACGGCCACATAGCTCCGTACGCCCGACGTGGCCGCGCCGACGTCCAGGAGCGCCCCGGAGGGCACGCGCACCGGAGCGCCCCAGGCGACCGGGCGTCCGTCCAACGTGACGCGGCAGGGCGCGCCGCCGACCGCCACGGTCACCGTCGAACGAGGCCGCACCGCACAGCCGTTGAGCGTGGTCTCCAGTACGGCCGCCTCGGGGCCGTTGCCGACCAGCCGGTTCACCCGTGCCGCCGTCGGCCCGTCCAGCGCACCCGAGCGGGGCACGCCGAGGTGGGCGTGTCCGGGGCGGCCGAGGTCCTGCACGGTGGTGAGCGCCCCGGCGCGTACGACGGAGAGCGCGCGGTCTGTCATGAGCTCCTCACCGGAACGAAGCGCACGCGCGTGCCCGGTGACAGCAGCGCTGCCGGCACGCGCGTGTGGTCCCACAGCACGGTGTCCGTGGTGCCGATCAGCTGCCAGCCGCCCGGTGACGAGCGCGGGTACACGCCGGTGTACGGGCCCGCCAGCGCCACCGCACCGGCGGGGACCGCCGTGCGCGGTGTGGCCCGGCGCGGGACGTCGTAGCGCGGCGGCAGGCCCGTGAGATAGCCGAACCCGGGGGCGAAACCGCAGAAGGCGACGCTGAATTCGGTCGCCGCGTGGATGCGGGCCACCTCGTGCGGGGAGACGCCCCAGTGCGCGGCGACGTCGGCGAGGTCCGGGCCGTCGTAGCGCACCGGCAGTTCGACGACGTCACGCGCGCGGGCGGGAGCGGGCGGGACGTCGGCGGTGGTCAGTTCGGAGGCCAGGCGGGCCGGGTCCGCGAGGCCGTCGAGCAGGACCGTCCGGGCGGCGGGGACGATCTCGCGGACCGGCAGCGAGCCCTCGGCGCGGCGCCGAAGCAGCTCCGCGTGCAGTGCCTGGGCCTCCTCGCCCGAGGCCACCTCGACGAGCAGGGCGTCGTCGCCGACGGGCAGCGCCCTCATACGAAGGCCTCCACCCGGACACCCGACTCCTCCAGCCGAGCCCGCACCCGGCGGGCCAGCTCGACGGCGCCGGGTGTGTCCCCGTGCAGGCACAGGGAACGCGCGCGTACCTCGATCCGCGCCCCGGAGCGGGCGGTGACCACGCCCGATCGGGCCAGGCCCACCGAGCGCTCCACGACGGCCCCCGGGTCGGTGACCACGGCACCCTCCTGGCCGCGGGGCACGAGCGTGCCCTGCTCGGTGTACGCGCGGTCCGCGAACGCCTCCGTGACGGCGGGGAGTCCGGCCTGGGCGGCCAGCTCCAGCAGCCGCGAGCCGGGCAGGCCGAGCACGGGCAGCGTGGCGTCCGCCAGGAGCACGCCGTCGACGACCGCGCCGGCCTGCTCCTCGTCGTGCACCACGCGGTTGTAGAGCGCGCCGTGCGGCTTGACGTACGACACGCGCGTGCCCGCCGCTCGCGCGAACACCTCCAGGGCGCCGATCTGGTACGCCACTTCGGCCGCCAGCTCGGCGGGCGGCACGTCCATGGCGCGCCGCCCGAACCCCGCCAGGTCCCGGTAGGAGACCTGGGCGCCGATCCGTACTCCGCGCGCGGCCGCCTGCTCGCACACCCGCCGCATGGTGGCCGCGTCCCCGGCGTGGAAGCCGCAGGCCACGTTGGCGCTGGTGACGACGGACAGCAGCCGCTCGTCGTCGGTGAGCTGCCAGCGGCCGAAGCCTTCGCCGAGGTCGGCGTTCAGGTCGATGGAGGTCATCGGTCCGTCGTTTCTCCTGTCAGTGATTCTCAGGTGGTACGCAAGGGCAGGGCCCAAGGGCAGTGCTCAAGAGCGGTGCTCAAGGGGCGTTCTCAGGCGATGCGGTACTGCTCGTCGCGGGCATCGGTGAGGAACATCTGGCCCGGTGCGTGGGTGATGGCGAACGGCGGGCGCGAGGCCATCACGGCGGCCTGCGGGGTCACTCCGCACGCCCAGAACATCGGGATGTCGTCCGGCTCGGCGACCACCGGGTCGCCGAAGTCGGGGCGGCCGAGGTCGGCGATGCCCAGGGCCGACGGATCGCCGCAGTGCACGGGGCTGCCGTGCACCGCCGGGAGGAGACCGGTCTCCCTCAGCGCCGCCGCCACATGGACCGGCGGCACCGGGCGCATGGACACCACCATGGGGCCGTGCAGCCGCCCCGCCGGGCGGCACTGACGGCTGGTCACGTACATCGGGACGTTGCGGCCCTGCTCGACATGGCGGATCGGCACCCCCGCCTCGGCCAGCGCCCACTCGAAGGTGAAGCTGCACCCGATCAGGAACGACACCAGATCGCTCCGCCAGTGGCCGCGCACGTCCGTCGGCTCGTCCACCAACTCGCCGTCCCGCCACACCCGGTAGCGCGGCAGATCGGTGCGCAGATCGGCGCCCTCGGCGAGGACGGTCGTCCAGGAACCGGCCTCCGTGACGTCGAGGACCGGACAGGGCTTGGGGTTGCGCTGGCAGAACAGCAGCATGTCGTACGCCCAGTCGGCGGGCACCGAGATCAGGTTGACCTGGGTGTGGCCCGCCGCGACCCCGGCAGTGTGGCCCGTGAGGCCGTCCCGGAAGCGGGCGCGGGCCGTTTTCGGGCTCCACGCGTGCGCGTGCTCGTCGACCAGGGGGAGCGGGCGGTCTTCGGTCACGAGGTTGAGTGGGCGGTCTTCGGTCACGAGGGTGAGCGCGCGGTCGTCCGTACGTTTCACGCCAGCTCCTTACCGCGCGTCTCCGGCAGCCCGAGCAGGGCCAGTGCGGCGATGCCGTAGCCGATCGCGCCGAAGACCAGCGCGCCGCCCACGCCCCAGCTGTCGGCCAGGAAACCGACCGCGGTGGGGAAGACGGCGCCCACCGCGCGGCCGGTGTTGTACGTGAAGCCCTGCCCCGTGCCGCGCACCGCCGTCGGATACAGCTCGCTCAGGTAGGACCCGAAGCCGCTGAAGATCGCCGACATGCAGAACCCGAGCGGGAAACCGAGCACCAGGAGCAGGGTGTTGGAGCCGCTCGGGATGTTCGCGTACGCCAGGATGCAGACGGCCGACAGCAGTGCGAACAGCCAGATGTTGCGCCGGCGGCCCAGCCGGTCGGTGAGGTAACCGCCGGTCAGGTAGCCGATGAAGGCCCCGGAGATGAGGAACGTCAGATAGCCGCCGGTGCCGACGACCGACAGCTCGCGCTCGGTCTTCAGATACGTCGGCACCCAGGTGGCGAGGGTGTAGTAGCCGCCCTGCACACCGGTGGAGAGCAGCCCGGCGAAGATCGTCGTACGCAGCAGGCCAGGCTTGAAAATGGCCGCGAACGAGCCCTTCTCCGTGCTCTGTTCCCGTACGGCCACCGCCTCGGGGGCGTCGTGCACCCGGCGTCGCATCCAGATGACGAGCAGGGCGGGCAGCGCGCCCGTCCAGAACATCACGCGCCAGGCCAGGTCGTCGTCGACGAACGAGAAGACCAGCGTGTACATGATCGCGGCCAGTGCCCAGCCGACGGCCCACGAACTCTGGATCGCGCCGAGCGTGCGGCCCCGGTGCTTGGCGCTCGCGTACTCGGCGACCAGGATCGCGCCGACCGCCCACTCGCCGCCGAAGCCGAGGCCCTGGAGCGCGCGGAAGACCAGCAGCGTCTCGTAGTTGGGCGCGAAGCCGCAGGCGACGGTGAAGACGGCGTAGGTGATGACCGTGATCATCAGCGCCCGGACCCGGCCGATCCGGTCGGCCAGTACGCCCGCGACTGCGCCGCCGATCGCGGAGACCACGAGCGTGACGGTGGTGAAGAGGCCGGTCTGGCCGCTGTCCAGGCCGAAGTACGCGGCCAGCGCGACCATGCTGAGCGGCAGCGTGAAGTAGTCGTACGAATCCAGGGCATAACCGCCGAAAGCACCCGCGAAGGCGCGGCGGCCACGCGGACCCAGGGCGCGCAGCCAGGCGAACGCGCCGTCGTCGTCGGTGCGTTCGTCGGTGGTGGGGTTGGTGTCGGTCAGGGCCTGCGGCGGAGGGGTCGTGCTCATGGGCACCTCGCAGAGAGGGACGGAGGGTGCGGGACTGAGCTGAACGGTGAGCAGCAAGGTAGAGGATCGTTGAACGATCCTTCAATACCCCTGTTGTTTCGGTCTCGTGTCTGCGGTTGAATTCCGGGCATGGCAGAGCAGCTGGGCGGACTGGCCGACGACCGTGCCCTCCTGGGGCGCACGAGCACGGCGGAGCGGGTCTCGGACATCCTCAGAAGCCGTATCGCCGAGGGCTTCTTCCCGCCCGGCACCCGGCTGTCGGAGGACAGCATCGGAGGGGCGCTGGGTGTGTCCCGCAACACACTGCGCGAGGCGTTCCGGCTGCTCACCCATGAACGGCTGCTCGTGCACGAGCTGAACCGGGGTGTGTTCGTACGGGTCCTGACCGTGGAGGACGTCGAGGACATCTACCGCACCCGACGCCTCGTCGAGTGTGCCGTCGTGCGCGGGCTCGGCGACCCGCCCTACCCCCTGGAGGGGCCTGCCCAGGCAGTCGCCGAAGGGCAGCGCGCGGTGCGCGAAGGTGACTGGAAAGGGCTGGGGACGGCCAACATCCACTTCCACCGGGAGCTGGTCTCGCTCGCCGGGAGCGCCCGCACCGACGAGCTGATGCGCAGCGTCTTCGCGGAGCTGCGTCTGGCCTTCCACGTGGTGGACGATCCACACCGGCTGCACGAGCCCTACCTCGCCCGCAACCGGGAGATCCTCGGGGCCTTGGAAGCGGGCGACAAGGGCGAGGCCGAGAAGCTCCTCGCGGTCTATCTCGACGATTCGCTGGAACGGGTCGTGGAGGTCTACCGGCGGCGGATCATCGCCCCGTAGGGGCACGACCGGCACGACCTGCGCTTCAGGCGTCCCGGCGGTACGCGTTCGTTTGGGTCGTTGTCAGACCTAGGACCTAGTCTGTGCACCGTGACTTCGCCTGCATCGACGGACCGTGTTCCGCCCCAGCTCAGCGCGGGGCCGCGCCCAGCTCCGGGCCCGGCCGCCGACGAGGGGCTGGCGCGGCGGCTGCGCGCCCTCGCCTGCACCGCGCCGCTGCACGACCTCGACGCGCGCAAGGCCAACCTCGCCGGCGAGTACTCGGTGTACGGCATGGCGGAGGTGGCACTCGCCGCCATCGACCTGGTCACGCTGAACATGGACTTCGACACGGGCGCCGACCACGACCAGATCGTCGCCCGCCTCATCCCGCGCATCGCCGCCCAGGCCCCGCACCGCCCCGTCGGCGAGCACGAGCGGGTGGCCCGCTGGGTCCTGGAGAACCTGATCAACGTCGGCAGCGTGGACCGCGGCTTTCGTGCCGTGTACGGCACGTTCGCGGCGGACGGCAGCTATGTCCGCCGTGACTACGACTTCAAGCTGATCGAAGAGGTGCCGGGGCCCGGCGGCACGGTGTACCTCCGTACGACGGACGAGGCGGTCAACGTCCTTGTCGGCGCCCTCGACACCGACGTCACCAGCGCGCAGATCGCCGCCGAGGTCAAGCTGGAGGTGCTGATCAACCGCGGCCGCCTCGCCGACGCTCAGCTGGCCGCCGAGCAGGCCCGGTACCGGACCGTCCAGTACTCGGAGACGCTCCGCAGGGCCCTGGACGCCACCCGCCGCAATGTCCGCGCGGTCGACTGGCTGAACGCCGTACCGGACATGATCGCCGAGGCCCTGGACCACGTCGCCGACCGGTACCGCCACGAGAACGCGATCCTCACCAACATCCGCAAGGCACGCGACGAGACCGAGGACCCGGAGCACAAGCGGCGTGCCGCCGAACTGGTCGACATCGTGAAGGACTGCATCCGACGGCACACGCAGCTGCAGTCCCGGTTGTTGGAGGCCGGGCCGCTCTTCCGCGCCGAGCAGGACCGGCAGGCCTTCGCGACACCGATGACGACCTCGGGGATCGACCTGTACGGCCATCTCGTCGCCCCCGTCCTCCCGTTGCCCCTGGAGCAGTCCGTCCGGGTCACGGACGCCTTCTTCGCACGCGGGACCGGGTTGCGTACGCCGGTGTCGGTACGGGTGGGTGATCTCGTCGACCTACTGCTGACGCCGCCCGTCGAGCGGGAGCACCTGGGCGCCGAGATGCCCGAGCCCGACCTCATCGCGACGCCCGACGACAGCCGGTTCAGCGAGGAGCAGTTGGCCGCGGCGATGGAGCTGCTGGATCTGCCGGCCGACGCGCCGCGGCGGCTGTCGGGCCTGCTGGCCCAGGCGCGTCGACAGGACCCGGACCTGCCCTATCTCGTCGCGCTGTTGGCGGTCCACGCGGCGAGCCCGCCGGTCGGCACGGCCTATCGGCAGGGTGAGCAGAAGCTGCTGTTCGCCGTGGACGACGGGACCGAGCTGGACGATCCCGAGTTCGGCGGAGCCGACCTCATCGTCGGTACGGCCCTGCTGGACGCGGCGGGGATGGCGGCGGACAGGACGGAAGCAGCATGAGTGAGCGACAACGCAGCAAGGAGCCCCGACCGTGAGCGAGCACGTCGAGTGGAGTGACACGGAGGCCCCCACCCCGTCGGCGAGCGCCGCCGTCACCCCCGCCGACGCCGCCGACGCGGCCCGGCTGGTCGCCTTCGGCCTCCAGCCGAAGCTGCAGCCCGCGCGGGATCAGGAGTACGCGGAGCTGCTGCGGCGCTACCGCGAGGACCCGCCGTTCGCGCGGCTCGCTGATGCCGTGGCCGCCGGGTTGGGACTGGTCGTGCTGGAGGTGTCGCCGCGGGCGGGGATGGCGGTGACCGCCGCCGAGGACTCGGTGTTCGCCGTCCGCATGGGCGACTACGCGCGTCGTACGTCCGCCGACGGCGGTGACCGCTTCCTGCACGGCCTGGCGCACCTCGCCCTCGCCGCGATGGCGTTCCCGCGGCCCGAGGACCTGGCCGACGACGGTTACATCGGGCGCGTGACGGTCAACGGCGTCGACGCCTTCGTACGGCAGGCCTGCCGACGGCTGGAGGAGCGCGCCGACGCACAGGGCGAGAACACCGACCCGGCGACGGACGCGCCCGGCCTGGAGGCCGCCTGGCGCATCTGGGTCAGACGCAGCGCGACCGGCGCCACCAAGGACGCGCGCAGACTCGCCGGCTCGACCACCGGCATCGTCGGCAAGGCGGCCGCCTTCCTCACCGACTCCGGTTTCCTGCAGCGGACGGGCGACGACAACGGCGGCACGTACCGCACCACGGCCCGCTACCAGCTCCAGGTGCGGGACATGGCGGGCAGCGCCGCGATGGCCGAGCTGCTGGAGCTGGGCGTGGTCCCGGTCACCGACGGCACGGCGACGCTGCTGGCCGCCGAGGACACGGACGACCTGGAGCTGGTGGCCGATGCCGGGCTGCCGTTCCACTCCGCCTGAAGCCCCCGAATCCCCCTGATTCGACCAACCCCCCTGATCTGACGAAGACTTACGAGAGTCCGCCATGTACGAGCTGTCCCGGGTCCGTCTCTACTCCATCGGGCCGGCCGGTGCGCGCTACGCCGACACCGTGCTCGACCTGCGCGGTGTGGGCGAGCCCGTGCCCGACCCCGCGCCCATGCAGGCGGAGTTCTTCGAGGAGGAGCCCGTCGGGCCGCCGCGCCGACCCGCTCCAGCCGGGGTGCTCTTCCTGGAGAACGGCGGCGGCAAGTCGGTCCTGCTCAAGCTGATCTTCTCCGTGATGCTGCCGGGCCACCGCAACACCCTCGGCGGCGCCAGCTCCGGTGTGCTGCGCAAGTTCCTGCTGGCCGACGACTGCGGGCATGTCGCGCTGGAGTGGCAGCACACGCTCACCGGCGAGTGCGTGGTGGTCGGTAAGGTGAGCGAGTGGCGCGGTCGCCAGGTCTCCAACGACCCGCGGAAGTTCGCCGAGGCCTGGTACTCCTTCCGCCCGGGGCCCGGGCTGAGCCTGGACAACCTGCCCGTCGCCGAGTCCACGACCGTACGGCCGCCCGTCGAAGGCCAGTCGGGCGCGCAGGGCAGGCGCCGCACCATGAAGGGCTTCCGGGACGCCATCACCGAGGCGGGCAAGGCGTATCCGCATCTGGAGGTGCACTGGGAGGAGATCCACGACCGCTGGATCGAGCACCTCGGCGACCTCGGCCTCGACCCCGAACTCTTCCGCTACCAGCGGGAGATGAACGCCGACGAAGGCGAGGCCGCGGGCCTCTTCGCGGTCAAGAAGGACTCGGACTTCACCGACCTGCTGCTGCGGGCCGTGACGGACACGCGCGACACCGACGGCCTCGCCGACCTGGTCAGCGGCTTCGGCAACAAACTGGGCCGGCGGGCCGAGCTGATCGCCGAGCGGGACTTCACCGCCGGGTCCGTCGATCTGCTCGGGCGGATCGTCGAGGCCGCCGAGGCACGCTCACGCGCCCGTGACATCCACACCGGCGCCGAGCGGCGGACCCGGACCCTGGCACGGCGGCTGTCCGCGCGCGGTGTGCAGGAGCGGGTCCGGGCGGGCGACCTCGCGCAGCGGGTCACCGCCGCCGCGTACGCCGTCACCCACTCCGAGGCGGCGCGGGAGCGCAGCGCCCTGATCGCCGCCGAACTCGCCTACCGCCACGCCTCGTTGGCCCTCGCGGCGGCCGAGAAGACGGCGGCCGCGCAGAAGCGCGAGCTCGCCGAGGCGCGCACCCTGCACTCCGCCTGGCAGGCCGCCGAGACCGCCCTGCGGCACCGTGCCGCCGCCGACCGCGTCGCGCGCGTGGCCGCCGCGATCCAGGAGGCCGAACGGGACGCGGCCCCCGCGCTGGCCGCCCGGGCCAAGGCCGCCGTCGACCTCGTACGGGCCCTGCAGGCGGCCGCGCAGAGCGCCGAGACCCTCGCCAACGAGGAGGAGGAGCGGTCCGCCGCGCTTCAGGAGGTCAGCGACTCCGCTTACCGGGACTCCACCGCCGCGGCCACCGAGGCGCAGCGGGCCCGCAGTGAGGTCGGGCATCTGCGGCAGCGACTGTCGGAGGTCGAGCAGGAGACCGCGGAGGCCGTTCGCGCGGGCTGGCTCGATGACAGCGCGCCCGACGCCGACCCGGCCCGCGCGGCGCTCGCGGCGAGCGACGCCGAGAAGACGGCCGTCGCCGCCTGGGACACCGCTCGCGAGGCGTCCCGGCGAGCCTCGGAGCACGCGCGCGAAGCGGCCTCGACCGAGTCCCGCGCGGAGCTGACGGCCGCCCGCGCCGCCGACGCCGCGACCGCCGCGGAGCGCGCCTACGACGCCGAGCGCCGTCTCGCCGAGGGGCTCGCGGCGGAGGAGCGGCTTGCCGAACTGATCGGCCTGACGGGCGAGTCCGCCGAGGCCGGCGACGCCGGCGTGAAGCGCGGAGCCGTGCCTGCTCCTCGGACCGGCGACGACTCCCAAGGGGCCACGGCCGCGCGCGGCGCCGCAGAGACGACCGCCGCGGGCGCCGCCGCCGAAGGCGCCCTCACGCCGGAGGAGCTGGACCGGTTCGCCGACGAGCTGCGCGAACTGCTCGACGACGCCGTGTCCACCGCCGAGCGGCACCTCTTCGAGCTGCGTACCGCAGCCGCCGACGACTCGCGGATCCTGGGCGCGCTCGGTGACGGCGGGCTGCTGCCGCCCGGCCCGGACGTGCTGGCCACCGTGGAGTTCCTCGGCGAGCAGGGCATCCCGGCCCTGCCCGGCTGGCGCTATCTCGCCCAGGCCGTCGACCCCGCCGACCACGCGCGCGTGCTGGCCGCGCGTCCCGAACTGGTCGACGGCGTGATCATCACCGACCCCGACACGCACGCGCGTGCCCGCGAAGCGCTGGGCGACGCGGCCCTGCTGCCCCGGTCGGCCGTCGCGGTGGGCACGGCGGCCGCGCTGCTCGCCCCGACCCCGGCGCCCGACTCGGGGAGCGGTGACGTCTTCCTCGTCCCGCCGAACCCCGCCATGCACGACGAGCACGCCGCCGACGAGGAGCGGCAGACGCTGCGCGCGCGGGCGACCGAGCGGGACGAGGAGATCCGCACGCTCGCCGCGCGGCTCGGCAAGGACCGGGAACTGGCGGCGCGGCTCGCCTCGTGGCGGACCGGCTGCCCGGCCGGGCACCTGGTCGAGCTGGCGCAGTCCGCCCGGGACACGCGGACGTTCGCCGAGGAGTCCGAGGCCGAACTCTCCGAGGCGCGGACCGTGCGGGCCGAGGCCGACGAAGCCGCCGCCGAGGCCGCCCAGGTCCGCGACGAGCGGCAGGAGGCCGCGCAGAAGGCCCGGCGCGCCGCCGACGCCCTGGCCGGGCTGGCCTTCCGGCTGCGCGAACGGGCCGGCTGGCAGGTCAAGCTGCGCGAACTCGCCGACGAGGCCACCGAGTCCGAGGCCCGCGCCCAGGTGTGCCTGGAGCGTGCCCGTGCCGCCGACGAGGACCGCCGTGCCGCCCAGCGCGCCGCCGACGACGCGCGCCGCACCGCCCGGGCCCTGCGCGCCGAGCGCTCGGAGATCGCGGGCGCTCCCGACGACGTACCGGAGACGGACGCGGACGCCGATGCCCCGAGGGCGTCCCTGCCCGCGCTGCGCGAGGCCTACCGGGCCGCCTCACAGGTGTACGAGAAGGTCGGCGTCGGCG
Organism: Streptomyces sp. V4I8; assembly: GCF_041261225.1. GTDB lineage: Bacteria > Actinomycetota > Actinomycetes > Streptomycetales > Streptomycetaceae > Streptomyces. The sequence goes on along the minus strand of NZ_JBGCCN010000001.1, from coordinate 1,997,017 downwards.
CCGATCTGCGGGCCGAGCAGGCCCGCGCGGAGAGCGACGAGAGCGCGGCACGCGCGGAGCTGGACCGGCTGAGCAACAAGGTCCGTACTCGCGCCGAACAGCTCCTTCAGTCGCCGGACGGCTCCGACGGGCCCTCTCGGCAAGCGGCCGCCACGCGCGCGGAGGAGCTGGTCCAGCTTCTGGAGACCCGCATGTCCAGCGCGAGCGAGCAGCTCGGACGGCTGCGCGGCGAGGCCGAGCGGCACGCACCCGAGGACGGCGAGGCGCACACCGAGCTGTCCGAGGAACTCCAGCCGCGCGACGCCGAGCACGCGCAGGCCCTGCTGCGCACGGCGACCGCCGAACTCGCCTCCCGCACCGAGGCGTTGACGCAGGCCCGGGAGGCGCACGCGGAACTCCTCGAAGCGCACCGCGCCGCCGAGGACGCGGCCGGCGGCTTCGACGAGATCGCCGCCATGCTGCGCGACCTGCTGCGGGAGCACACCTCGGACGAGGAGCAGGAGGCGCCGGAGCCTTACCCCGGCAGCCCGGAGGAGGCCCGGCAGTCCGCAGCCGAGGCCCGCCGGTCGCTGCGGGGCTGTGCCGCCGACCTCTCCGCCGCCGAGGCCGCCGTCCGCGAGGCGAGCGACGTGCTCGTACGGCACGCCAACTCCACGCGCTACGAGCAGGTCCGTACCCCCGCCCGCCAGCAGATCCGCGAGCTGCCCGCCTCCGCGCTGCCCGAGCACGCGCAGAAGTGGGCGGACGCCTTCGCGCCCCGGCTTCGCGTGCTCACCGACGAGTTGGCGCAACTGGAGCGCAATCGCAACTCGATCGTGGACCGGCTGCGGGGCCTGGTCGAGTCGGCGCTGACGACCCTGCGGTCCGCCCAGCGCCTGTCCCGGCTGCCCGAGGGCCTCGGCGAGTGGTCCGGCCAGGAGTTCCTGCGCATCCGCTTCGAGGAACCCGACCAGGCCACCCTCACGGAACGGCTGGGCGAGGTCATCGACGAGGCGACACGGGCGGCGGTGAAGAAGAACTCCGACATGAGGCGCGACGGCATGTCCCTGCTGCTGCGGGGCGTTGCCGCGGCTCTCGAGCCGAAGGGCGTCGCCGTCGAGATCCTCAAGCCGGATGCCGTACTGCGTGCCGAGCGGGTGCCTGTCGGGCAGATGGGCGACGTGTTCTCCGGTGGTCAGCTGCTGACGGCAGCCATCGCGCTGTACTGCACGATGGCGGCTCTGCGGTCGAACGACCGGGGCCGGGACAAGCACCGGCACGCCGGGACGCTGTTCCTGGACAACCCGATCGGCCGTGCCAATGCCACCTACCTGCTGGAGCTCCAGCGAGCAGTGTCGGACGCGCTCGGCGTCCAGCTCCTCTACACCACAGGGCTGTTCGACACGACCGCACTCGCCGAGTTCCCGCTGGTCATCCGACTGCGGAACGACGCCGACCTCAGGGCGGGCCTGAAGTACATCAGCGTGGAGGAACACCTCCGCCCGGGACTGCCGCAGCAGCCCCGGGCGGAGGAGGCGGTACACAGCGGCGAGATCACGGCGACCCGGATGTACAAACGCCCGGCACCGGCTGCGCCCTGAGGGACGCGGGCTGGGTCGATGTCCGGTTCGTCTTCATGGGGAACTGGCGTCGCCGGCCGGCGTGGCCGTGGTCTGCAGGCTGTGCTCGGCGAGGACGCCTGTCCGGTGCCGCTGGACGAACCAGTAGTAGGCGAAGCCGCCACCCGCGATGACCGCGACGAACAGCACCGCGCCCCAGCGCAGGTACCAGTGGTACGGAGCCGTGGCGTTGTAGACCGAGGCACGTGGCCAGATCAGGTTGAGAGTCATGCCAGCGCCCCACACCACGGCGACGATGTTGACCAACAGCCCCCACCGGCCCAGTGAGAACTTGCCGTCCCCGGCCGGCTGCCACCTGCCGCGCAGCCGCGCCACCAGCATCGGCGCGGTGACCCCGAGGTAGGCCAGGTAGATCATGATGATGCCGATGCTCGTGACGACGGTGAAGATCTGCGGCTGACGGATGTTCACCACGAGGATGGCGAGCGCCAGGAGACCGATGATCACAGTCGGCAGGATCGGCGTCTGGAAGCGCGGACTGACCCGTGCCAGCCGTGAAGACGCCGGCAGATTGTTGTCCCGGGCCATCGCGAACGCCAGCCGGATCGCCGCCGTGTGCACCGCCAGGGCGCACACCGTGACGGCGATCAGCACGCACCACAGCATCGCCTTGCCGGCGGTGGGGCCGAGCACGTTGAGCACCACGTACTGCAATCCGTCCGTGGACAGCTTCTCGCCGTGCAGGCTGGAGACGCTCATCAACGCGAGCAGCAGGATCAGGCCGCCCAGAACGAAGGAGGCCACGATGGCGCGGATGATGGCGCGCGGCGCGTTGCGGGACGGGTCAAGACACTCCTCACCGAGGGAGGAGGCCGTGTCGAAGCCGTACATGACGTACGCGGACGCCAGCGACGCCACGAGGAACGCGCCCAGGTATCCGGTGCCGTAGTCCGCGCCGGTTCCGTTCGTCTCCATGACCACCTGGGGGCCGCGTGTGATGTGCACGGCGAACAGGACGATCAATACGACGGTTGCGATCAACTCGATGAACACGCCCGCAGTGTTGATCCTCGCCATCAACTTGACCCCGAAGGCGTTCACCAAGGTGGTGAAGAGGATCAACACGGCAGCCAGGATGACCGCGTTGGTCGCCACGTCGTACGTGCCGGTGCCGTCCCCCACGATCTGGAAGGCGGACGAGATCTGGGGGAGCGTCAACTGGTAGGCCAGAGCCACGGCCGATATGGACACGATGGACGCGATCAACATCATCCAGCCGGCGAGCCAGCCCAGATGCGGATTGCCTATCTTCTTCGACCAGTTGTAGACGGAGCCCGCGACGGGGTAGCGGGCGGCCAGCTCCGCGAAGCAGAGGGCGACCATGAACTGACCGACGAAGACCATGGGCCACGACCACCAGTAGGCGGGGCCGCCGCTGCCGTAGCCGAAGTAGAACAGCTGGAACGTGCCGGTAAGGATCGAGATGTAGCTGATCCCGGCGGCGAAAGTGTGGAAGTTGCCGAGTGTGCGCTTGAGTTCGGGTTTGTAGCCGAACTCGGCGAGTTCGGCGTCGTCGCGACTGTGTGGACTGGCTGGTTGCTCCGTGGTGGACATGAGCGGACTCCTCGTGGGCCGGGGAGGGGAGGGAGTGGCTCGTGGGGTGCCGGGATCAAGGACGGGTTCTGAGCGTGCTGCTACCCGGGAGTGATGGCGGCCACCCCTGTGGCGCGGGATTGGTGTTGCGTCGGGTGTGCTTCGTCTCGCGGTACTGACGGGCCCAGAGGGCCCGAACTCGCGATCGAAGCCGGACTGCTCGAAGCCACCCCGTCCGGCCTGGGGGACGCACGCGTCTCGTATCGGCGGCCGGAGCAGTGCGGGCGCGCCCTGGCCCGGAAGCGGATCGAACCAGCCCTGGGGGCCCCGCCTCCCCGCGTCGCGCCGCTCGACCTCGCTCAGGAGTGCGACAACTGTCCGGCCCCACCCTGCCGGCGTATTCGTTCCTGTGCGCGCTCGGCCTGTCGTGCCTGCCGTCGCGCCCGGCGCCGCTCACGCCGCAGGGCGCGCGCCGTACTGCTCGGCATCGAGACCACGCCATGGCGCTGCTTCCACACCTGGCGGGTCACCCAGACGTCCAAGGCGCCCCAGGTGGCCACCACTGTGCTGACCACGCTGCTGATCACCATCGGGAACGCCAGCCACGATCCCGCCAGGGTGCACAGGAGGGCCACCATCGCCTGGATCATCGTCACCGCGATGATCAGCACCGCCCGCACAGCCGACGTCCGCACCGGATCCGGCATCCGGGGCCGCGGGGCGGACTCCTCCACCCACAACGGCCGGTAGCCCGACCACGCTCGGTCCGCCCCGCCCGTCGCCTCACGTCCGTCTGCCGGAATGTCGCGATCCAGCGCCTGAGGGGCGCGCCGCGCCGTCACCCGCGTCGCGGCGCCGTCCTCGGGCGCCTCGTGCCGCTCCGCCGTGCCCATCACCGTGTCACTCCCCACCGCCAGCAGAACGCTTGCCCATGTCTGAAGACTTGGCTCCCCAGCGACTGCCCGGCTTGCGCTGTTTTACGCCGCCGGGGGACGGGATGCGGCTCCTGTGGCTCATTCCGCCCCCATCTCCCGTACAGAAGGACGATCGACGCGTCCTGAAGATTCCCGAGAAACATAAATTTCCGGCCAAGTGACCCTGTAGACCGGCTGGATCCGTTCATAGAGGTGCCGTGGGATGACGGGAGGCAATCTCCCGCAATGCCCGGACAACTCCCCATGTCTTGCCGGTGGTGCGGAAGTTCAGCTTCCGGATCACTCTTCGAGTTACTTGTGCGTCGGTAGTAGGCTCGCGCCAATTGTTGACGCACAGGTGTGCCCCCTGATCCTTGGGGGGTTTGAGCTGGGGGAGGCCATGCGCTTTCGCGGGAAGTCGATCCGCCGGAAGATGGTGGCGCTGCTTCTCGTGCCGCTGGTGTCCCTGACCGCCATCTGGGGCTTCGCCACGGTACTCACAGGGCGAGGTGTGGCCCAGTTGTTCACGGTGTCGTCCCTCGTCGAGAAGATCGGCTACTCCACCGAGGACGCCGTCCGCGTCCTGCAGCAGGAACGCCGCCAGGCGCTGGTGTATCTCGCCGACCGCCGGGCTTCGGACGCGCTGTCCGCGCTGCGGGCGACCCGGAACGCCACCGACGCCGCCGTCGCCGAGATGCGCAAGAACGCCAAGGACCCTGATGTCCGCGACGGGTTGGACCAGGGGGACAGCGAGCGTCTGACCGCCGTCCTGGACGCCTTCGAGGGCATCAACCCCTTGCGCCGCAGTGTCGAGGACGGAACGATCACCCGCGCCAAGGCCCTCGACCTCTACAACCGGCTGGTCGACCCCTGTTACGCCCTGCTGGGCTCCCTCGACGGGATCGACAGCGTGGCGATGGACAAGCAGGCCCGCGCCCTTCTCAATGTCACCCGCGCCCGCGAACTGCTCTCCCGCGAGGACGCGTTGCTCAGCTCCGCCCTCGTGGTCGGAAAGCTCTCCCGCGCGGAGATACACCAAGTCTCCGATCTCGTCGCCCAGCGCACGCTCATGTACGAGATCAGCCTCACGGACCTGCCCTCGTCGGAGCGTGAACGGTACGAGCGCTTCTGGAGAAACGCCTCCACGGCTCCCCTGCACACCGCCGAACAGGCCGTCATCGCCACCCAGCCCGGCAGGCCCAGCACGGTCGACGCCAAGAGCTGGGACACCGCCGCCGGCAGTGTCCTCGACGAGCTCAGCCAACTCAACGACGAGGCGGGCACCCGCTATCAGGACCGCGTCAGCCCCGTCGCGATGGGCGTGATCATCAAGGCGGCCATCGCCGGTGTCCTTGGTCTGCTCGCCCTGTTGTTCTCCCTCTTCCTGTCCGTGCGTATCGGCCGTGCTCTCATCCGCGATCTGCGCCAACTGCGCCTGGAGGCCCACGAGGCGTCCGGCGTCCGGCTGCCCAGCGTGATGCGCCGCCTCTCCGCCGGAGAACAGGTCGACGTGGAGACCGAGGTGCCACACCTGGAGTACGACAAGAACGAGATCGGTGAGGTCGGCCAGGCCCTCAACACCCTGCAGCGCGCCGCCGTCGAGGCGGCCGTCAAGCAGGCCGAACTACGCGCCGGCGTCTCCGAGGTCTTCGTCAACCTCGCCCGCCGCAGCCAGGTCCTCCTCCACAAGCAGCTCACGCTCCTCGACACCATGGAACGCCGGACCGAGGACACCGACGAACTCGCCGACCTGTTCCGCCTGGACCACCTGACCACCCGTATGCGCCGGCACGCCGAGGGCCTGGTGATCCTCTCCGGCGCCGCCCCCTCCCGGCAGTGGCGCAAACCCGTCCAGCTCATGGACGTCGTCCGTGCAGCGGTGGCCGAGGTCGAGGACTACGAGCGCATCGAGGTCCGCCGCCTGCCCCGCGTCGCCGTCACGGGCCCGGCCGTCGCAGACATCACCCACCTCGTGGCCGAACTCCTGGAGAACGCCACGGTGTTCTCCCCGCCGCACACCGCCGTCCAGGTCCTGGGCGAGCGGGTCGCCAACGGCTTCACCCTGGAGATCCACGACCGCGGTCTGGGTATGGCGGCCGACGTCCTGCTGGACGCCAACCTCCGGCTCGCCGAGACGCCTGAGTTCGAGCTGTCCGACACCGACCGGCTCGGCCTGTTCGTGGTCAGCCGACTCGCCCAGAGGCAGAACGTCCGGGTCTCACTGCAGCCGTCGCCGTACGGCGGGACCACCGCCGTCGTCTTCATCCCCGACGCACTGCTCACCGACGACGTCCCTGACACCAACGGCATCGGGTTCCGCCTCGACCGCCCCACGCCCTCCAAGGAGGCCGAGCTGGAGGAGGCGCGCCGAGCCGCACTGTCCCATGTGCCGGTCCGGGTGCCCGGCCTGCCCGCCTCGCTCCTCGACGGCCCGGTCGAGCTGGAGGCCCCCGTCGATCTCGACGCCCTCAGCGACTTCCCGGACGGACTCGACGACGAGGACAGCGAACGCGGCGGCATCTTCCGCTCACGACGCACCCTCGCCTCCATGGAGGACGAGGCAACGGGTCCGATCGGCGAACAGCGCCCGGTCTCCGACATCCATGGCGGACCGGCCCATGCCGACCCGGACGACGATCTGAGCGCCCCGGTCCCGCTGCCCCGCCGCAGTAGGACACCCAAGCTGGTCAGCTCGCACGGGCGTCCCGTCACCGAGCAGCGCTCCCGGCGGGAGAAGCCGGACTCGGAGCCTTCGACAGGTCCTAGCCGTCCGGAGCCGAACGGCCTCGCTCCGTTGCCGACCCGCCGCCGCGGTACGGGAGACCGCGGCGAGGGAGCCGGCGCGCCCGACCGGATCGGTGACCGTACCGGCGCTCCGCCCTCCGCCGGGTACGGCCGCGGTGAGCCGGAGCCGCCGGCTCTCCCGAGGCGCGCACGGCGTCCCGCCATTACATCGAGCGGCCCCGACGACCCCGCCCCGAGCCGAGCCGCTGCGCAGGGGGAAACCGGCTCCGGCGTCGGAGCGTTGCCTCGACGCGTACGACAGGCCAGTCTCGCTCCGCAGCTCAGGCAGGGTCCCGCATCGCGCGCCGAGGACCGCACAGAGCTCGCCGAGCGGGACGCGGACGAGGTCCGCACCCGCATGGCCTCACTCCAGCGTGGCTGGCAGCGCGGCCGCCAGGAGAACGCCGCAGGCGATGACGCCCACAGCGGCACAGCACAACGAACGACTAAGGGGGACGGTCGATGACCGCACCGAAGGCGACCGGCCACACCGCGACCAACCAGTCCGGCGGGCTCAACTGGCTCCTCGAGGACCTGGTGGACCGCGTCGCCAGCATTCGCAAGGCCCTCGTGCTCTCCGGCGACGGCCTGCCGACGGGCATGTCCAAGGACCTGACCCGTGAGGACAGCGAGCACCTGGCCGCCGTCGCGTCCGGCTTCCACAGCCTCGCCAAGGGCGTGGGCCGCCACTTCGAGGCGGGCAACGTCCGGCAAACCGTCGTCGAGCTCGATGACGCCTTCCTGTTCGTGACGGCCGCCGGTGACGGCAGCTGCCTCGCGGTGCTCTCGGACGCCGACTCCGACGTGGGCCTGGTCGCGTACGAGATGACGCTCCTCGTCAAGCGTGTCGGCGTGCATCTGGGTACCGCTCCGCGCACCGATCTGCCCTCGGGCGGGTAGTGGGATGGCATGAGCGCAGACGGTCAGGGAAGAAGCCACTGGTTCGACGACGAAGCCGGACCGGTCGTCCGTCCGTACGCCATGACGCGCGGCCGCACCACCAGTGCGGCCCAGCACCGCCTCGACCTGATCGCGGTGGTCGTCGCGGAACCGCACGCGGACGATCCGGAAGCGGACTCGACACTGTCTCCGGAGCACGTGGACATCGTCGGACTGTGCCGTGACGTCCCGCAGTCCGTCGCCGAACTTTCCGCCGAACTCGATCTGCCGATCGGAGTCGTACGCGTCCTCATCGGGGATCTCGTGGACGGGGAATTCGTCCATGTGAACCGGCCTGTACCGCCTGCGGAACTGGTGGACGAGAGTATTCTGCGCGACGTGATCAACGGCCTGCGGGCGCTGTGAGCGGCGCGGAAGCGGGGTAGTGAAGTGACAGGCTGGCAGTTCTGGGTCGACCGAGGCGGCACCTTCACGGACATCGTCGCGCGACGCCCGGACGGCCGTCTGCTGACACACAAGCTCCTGTCGGAGAACCCGGCCCGCTACTCCGACGCGGCAGTCGCGGGCGTGCGCGAGCTGCTGGACGGTTCCCAGGACCCCATCGATGCGGTCCGTATGGGAACGACGGTCGCCACGAACGCCCTGCTCGAGCGCAAGGGCGAGCGCACCCTGCTGGTCATCACCCGCGGTTTCCGTGACGCCCTGCGCATCGCCTACCAGAACCGGCCGCGCATCTTCGCGCGCCGTATCGAACTGCCCGAGCTGCTGTACGAGCGGGTCGTCGAGGTCGACGAGCGCATCACCGCCGACGGAACCGTCGTGCACGCCCCCGACCTGGAGGCCCTCGCCGGGCGTCTCCAGCAGGCGCACGAGGACGGGATCCGCGCCATCGCCGTGGTCTGCATGCACAGCCACCTCCACCCCGCCCACGAACAGGCCGTCGGGCAGCTCGCCGCCCGCATCGGCTTCTCGCAGATCTCGCTGTCCAGCGAGGTCAGCCCCCTGATGAAAATCGTCCCGCGCGGGGACACCGCCGTCGTCGACGCCTACCTCTCGCCCGTCCTGCGCCGCTACGTCCAGCACGTCGCCGAAAAGCTCGAAGGCGTACGGCTGATGTTCATGCAGTCCAACGGCGGCCTCGCCGAAGCCGGGCAGTTCCGGGGCAAGGACGCCATCCTCTCCGGCCCCGCCGGAGGCATCGTCGGCATGGCACGCATGTCGCAGCTCGCCGGCTTCGACCGCGTCATCGGCTTCGACATGGGCGGCACCTCCACCGACGTCTCGCACTTCGCCGGCGAATACGAACGCGTCTTCACCACCCAGATCGCCGGCGTCAGGCTGCGCGCCCCCATGCTGGACATTCACACCGTCGCAGCGGGCGGCGGCTCGGTCCTCCACTTCGACGGCTCCCGCTACCGCGTAGGGCCGGACTCGGCGGGCGCGGACCCGGGGCCGGCCTGCTACCGGGGCGGCGGACCGCTCGCGGTCACCGACGCCAACGTCATGCTCGGCCGCATCCAACCCGCCCGCTTTCCCAAGGTCTTCGGCCCCGAAGGCGACCAGCCGCTCGACGACACCCTCGTCCGTGAGCGCTTCACCGCCCTCGCGCGCGAGATCCGAGAGCAGACCGGCGACGACCGCACGCCCGAGCAGGTCGCCGAGGGCTACCTGCAGATCGCGGTCGCCAACATCGCCAACGCCGTCAAGCGGATCTCCGTTCAGAAGGGCCACGACGTCACCCGCTACGCCCTCACCACCTTCGGAGGCGCGGGCGGCCAGCACGCGTGCATGGTCGCCGACTCGCTCGGCATCCGCACCGTCCTAGTCCCGCCCATGGCAGGCGTCCTCTCCGCGCTCGGCATCGGCCTCGCCGACACCACGGCGATGCGCGAACAGTCCGTCGAGGCACCCTTGCAGCCCGCTTCCATGCACGGCGTCCTGAAGACGGCGGACGACCTCGAAGCAGCCGCGCGCACCGAACTCCTCGACGAGGAAGTCCTCGAGGAGCACATCAAAGTCACCCGTCGCGCACAACTGCGCTACGACGGCACCGACACCACCCTCACCGTCGAGCTCACCGAGCCCGACACGATGAGGCGCGCCTTCGAAGATCGTCATCGCGCCACGTACTCCTTCACGCTCGACCGCCCGATCGTCGTCGAAGCCCTCTCCGTCGAAGCCACCGGCATCACCGACCCCCCCGATCTCTCCGCTCTCGCCCCCTACGAGGCCACCCCTGAAGGCGGCCCGGCCGCACCGGAAACCGTCCGCCTTCACACGGGCGGCACCCTGCGCGACGTACCCCTGCACCGCCGTGAGCACCTGCCTCCCGGCGAAACCGTCACCGGCCCGGCGATCATCACCGAGGCCAGTGCGACGACCGTCGTCGACGACGGCTGGCAAGCCGCGACGACCGACGACGGGCAGCTGGTCATGGAACGCGTGGTGATTACGCAGAGTTCCGATCTCGACACGAAAGCCGACCCGGTTCTTCTCGAGGTCTTCAACAACCTCTTCATGTCCATCGCCGAACAGATGGGCGCCCGCCTCGAATCCACCGCCCAGTCCGTCAACATCAAGGAACGCCTGGACTTCTCCTGCGCGCTCTTCGACCCGGACGGCAACCTGGTGGCCAACGCCCCGCACATCCCTGTCCACCTGGGCTCGATGGGTACCAGCGTCAAGGAGGTCATCCGGCGTCGCGGCTCCCGGATGCGCCCCGGCGACACCTACGCGGTCAATGACCCGTACCACGGCGGCACTCACCTGCCCGACGTCACCGTGATCACCCCGGTCTTCGACACGGACAGCGCGACGAACACGGAGAGTGAGCCGGAGATCCTCTTCTACGTCGCCTCACGCGGCCACCACGCGGAGATCGGCGGCGTCGCCCCCGGCTCCATGCCCGCGAACAGCCGCACCATCGAGGAGGAGGGAATCCTCTTCGACAACTGGCTGCTCGCCGAGTACGGCCGGTTCCGCGAGCAGGAGACCCTCCGGCTGCTCACCGACGCGCCCTACCCGTCCCGCAACCCGAAGACCAACCTCGCAGATCTGCGCGCCCAGATCGCGGCCAACCAGAAGGGCGTCGACGAAGTCGCCCGGATGATCGACAACTTCGGCCTCGCCGTCGTCCAGGCGTACATGAAGCACGTCCAGGACAACGCGGAGGAAGCGGTACGCCGCGTCATCGACGCCCTGGACGACGGCGAGTACGCCTACGAGACCGACTCGGGGACGTACATCCGGGTACGCGTGCGCGTGGACCGCGAGCACCGCTCCGCCACCGTCGACTTCACCGGCACGTCCCCCCAGCTGGCCACGAACTTCAACGCCCCCTTCTCGGTGGTCAACGCGGCGGTCCTGTATGTCTTCCGCACCCTCGTCGCCGACGACATCCCGCTCAACGACGGCTGCCTGCGCCCCCTCGACATCATCGTGCCGCCCGGCTCCATGCTGGCCCCCGAACCTCCGGCGGCGGTCGTCGCGGGCAACGTGGAAACCTCCCAGGCCATCACCGGCGCCCTCTACGCCGCACTGGGCGTCCAGGCCGAGGGCTCAGGCACCATGAACAACGTCACCTTCGGCAACGAACGGCACCAGTACTACGAGACCGTGGCCTCAGGATCAGGCGCAGGCGACGGTTTTTCCGGGGCGCCCGTCGTCCAGACCCACATGACCAACTCGCGGCTCACGGACCCCGAAGTGCTGGAGTGGCGACTGCCCGTACAGCTAGACGAGTTCTCCGTACGGCACGGCAGCGGCGGGGCAGGGCAGTGGCGCGGCGGCGACGGTGCCCTGCGCCGCATCCGGTTCCACGAGCCCATGACCGTCTCCACACTGTCCCAACACCGCCGGGTCCCGCCGTACGGCATGGCAGGCGGCGAACCCGGCGCGCTGGGAGCCAACCGCGTGGAACGCGCGGACGGCACGGTCACCGCACTCGGCGGAAGCGACTCCGCGGACGTCGGACCCGGCGACGTACTCGTCATCGAAACCCCTGGCGGCGGAGGCTACGGCCCACCGTCGCGCGACCCCCATCAAGCAGGAGAAGAGATCGATGATCTTCGGGCGTTCTGAGCGCGGGAAGCCTCCGGTCGAGCCCGTCACGCTCAAGATCCTGGTGGCCGGCGGCTTCGGCGTGGGCAAGACCACCCTCGTCGGGGCGGTCAGCGAGATCAGGCCGCTGCGCACCGAGGAACTGCTCACCGAGGCAGGCCGCCCGGTCGACGACACGAGCGGTGTCGAGGGCAAGCGCACCACCACCGTGGCCATGGATTTCGGCCGCATCACACTGCGCGAGGACCTGGTCCTGTACCTCTTCGGTACGCCCGGCCAGGAGCGGTTCTGGTTCATGTGGGACGAGCTGTCCGAAGGCGCGCTCGGCGCCGTCGTGCTCGCCGACACCCGCCGCCTCGAGGACTGTTTCGCGGCCGTCGACTACTTCGAACGGCGCTCCATACCCTTCCTCGTCGGCGTCAACTGCTTCGAGGGGGCCGACCGTTACCCGGCGGAGGACATCCGCCAGGCCCTCGACCTCGACAACGACGTACCGCTACTGCTGTGCGACGCCCGCGACAGGGAGTCCGTGAAGGAGACCCTCATCGGTGTCGTCCAGCACGCGATGGCCTTCCAGGCGGACCGCCGCCAGACCGTGACCACCTGAAGCCTGCGTACAGGCACGGCCCGTACCCTCGCCGACCGGGGTACGGGCCGTGGCTCGTGGACACGCGCGCGTGGCTACGAGGGACGGCACGCACGCGTGGACCGCTCTTCGGCTCCAGCCGTCTCCGTCAGTTCTCGCCGTCCTCCAGCCAGCCGAAGCTCTTCTCCACCGCCTTGCGCCAGTTGTGGTACTCGCGCTCACGCACATCGGCGGTCATGGCGGGCGTCCACTCGGCGTCCTTCGCCCAGTGCGCCTTGAGCTCGTCCAGGTCGTTCCACACTCCGGTGGCCAGCCCTGCCGCGTACGCGGCACCCAGGCACGTCGTCTCGGAGACCTTGGGCCGGATCACCGGCACGTCGAGCACGTCCGCCTGGTGCTGCATGAGCAGGTTGTTCTTCGTCATGCCGCCGTCGACCTTCAGGGTCGTGATCTCCACGCCGGAGTCCTGGTACATGGCGTCCACGACCTCGCGCGTCTGCCAGCTCGTCGCCTCCAGCACCGCGCGGGCGAGGTGCGCCTTGGTGACGTAGCGCGTCAGTCCGGTGATCACACCGCGCGCGTCGGAACGCCAGTACGGCGCGAACAGGCCGGAGAAGGCGGGCACGATGTACGCGCCGCCGTTGTCCTCGACGCTCGCGGCCAAGGGCTCGATCTCGTCGGCGGTGCGAATGATGCCGAGCTGGTCGCGGAACCACTGGACCAGCGCGCCCGTTATGGCTATCGCCCCCTCCAGGCAGTACACCGGCGCCTCACTGCCGATCTTGTAGCCCATCGTCGTCAGCAGCCCGCTCTTCGACGGCACCGGCCGGTTGCCGGTGTTGAGCAGCAGGAAGCTGCCCGTGCCGTACGTGTTCTTCGCCGTGCCCACGTCGTAACAGGCCTGCCCGAACACGGCCGCCTGCTGGTCGCCCAGGGCCGAGGCGACCGGCACGCCGGCCAGCTGCCCGACGGCGGTCCCGTACACCTCGGCGGAGGACTTGATCTCCGGAAGGACGGCCTCCGGCACGCTCATCGCGGACAGGATCGAGGGATCCCACTGGAGGCTTTCCAGGTTCATCAGCATGGTGCGTCCGGCGTTCGTCACGTCGGTGACGTGGTGCCCGCCGTCCGTGCCGCCGGTGAGGTTCCAGATCAGCCAGGAGTCGATGGTGCCGAAGGCGATCTCGCCGCGCTCGGCGCGGGCCCTGAGGCCGGGCACGTTGTCCAGCAGCCAGGCCGCCTTGGGCCCGGAGAAGTAGCTGGCCAGCGGCAGGCCGGTCTGCTCGCGGAAACGGTCCTGCCCGTCCGAGCCGCCGAGCTGGTTGCACAACGCCGCGGTCCGCGTGTCCTGCCACACGATCGCGTTGTGCACCGGCTTGCCCGTCGCGCGGTCCCACAGAACCGTCGTCTCGCGCTGGTTGGTGATGCCGAGCGCGCTGAGCTGGTCGGCACGCAGTCCGGCCTTGGCGATCGCGCCCGCCACCACCGCCTGCACCTTGGACCAGATCTCGGTGGCGTCGTGCTCCACCCAGCCGGGTTTGGGGAAGATCTGGCGGTGCTCGCGCTGGTCGACGGCCACGATGGCGCCGTCCTGGTTGAAGATGATGCAGCGGCTCGAGGTCGTGCCCTGGTCGATGGCGGCGACGAACTTGTCCGTCATGACGTCCCCTTCGTCGGTTCCTTCAGAAGGCTGCGTTGAAGATGAGCCCGGACAGTGCCCCGCCGATCAGCGGTCCCACCACCGGGATCCACGCGTAGCCCCAGTCCGAGGTGCCCTTGTTGGGAATCGGGAGCAGGGCGTGGACAATGCGCGGCCCCAGGTCACGGGCCGGGTTGATGGCGTATCCGGTCGGGCCGCCGAGCGACAGACCGATGCCGACCACCAGGAACGCGACGATCAGAATCGCGGTGCCGGAGACGCCGAGCCCCTTGGTCAGGCCGAAGGCAAGGATCGGCAGCACCAGCGCGATCGTCGCGATGATCTCGGTGATGAGGTTCGCCACGACATTGCGGATCGCGGGCGCGGTGGAGAAGATCCCCAGGGTCGGCTGAGCGATGTCCTTGTCGGCGTTGGCCTGGAACTGCGCGAAGTAGACCAGCCAGCACAGGACCGCACCGAGGATCGCGCCGACCATCTGGCCGCCGATGTAGATGTGGACCTTGTCCCACACACCGGTGTCGATGGCGATCCCGAGCGTCACGGCCGGGTTGAGCTGGCCACCGGACAGCGGTGCCGCGGTGTAGGCGCCGGCCATGACGCCGAAACCCCAGCCGAAGGCGATGACGATCCAGCCCGCGTCCTTGGCTTTGGAGTAGTTGAGTACGACGGCGGCGACCACGCCGGCCCCGAAGAGGATCAGGATCGCGGTCCCGATGACCTCACCGAGGAATATGTCTCCATTGCTCATGGCGGCTCCTAGGCCCTGACCGGGACGATCGGCCCCGGTTCTCCGTGCGGGGTGCGTTTCCCATGGCGACTTCAGCCGAAGGCAGGGATGGTCCCGCGCCCCGCCCGGCGTCCGTGACGAGCGTGCCGTCGCAACCGAACCGCCCGTGGGGGAGTGGGCCTTGTACAGGCGGAACCGCGCGGCGCAGTGCGTGGATACGCCGAGAATGTACGGCGATGTCGGCTGACACCGGGAAGTGTTCACCGGTGTCCAGAGGGCGTCAAGGTCGCCGACGCCAATGGTTGAGGGCGTGCCGGCGGGTCACGGACCCACGCCGACCGTGATCCTGGCGCGCCCACTGTGGGGTGGGATGGGCACCGAGGCCCTGCTGAGGCCGGCAGGCAGGCCCGTTCCTGCTGGACCCGGCAGAGGCCGAAGGTCGTGGCTCTAGGTCTGCGGTCACCTTTCAGCCACCGCCGACCACGTGGAGAAAGCGTCTCACCCCCTGCCCGGCTCCGCCACCGCGCACTCGGCCGGGGGCGGGGCGGCCGCCACCCCGCGGAGAATCTCGAGCCCGGGCAGCCCGGCGCGGCCCAGCACCCAGCTCGCCCCGCTCAGCGACTTCGCCGCCTTCTTCAGCGGAGCCAGACAGGAGGCCGCCTGCCGGTGGTCCGTCACGCTTCCGGGTTCACACAGGACCGTGGCCAGGGACAAGGTGACGGGACGCCCAGCCGCGGACCAGGGTGCGTCCAGGACCGAGACGGCCAGCGGATTCAACCCTTCCGGATCTGCCAGCACCAGGAAGTCGTCCCCGCCGATGTGGCCAACGCGCGTACTGTCCGTCGCCGCGTGCTGCAGCGCCCGTCCCACCGACCGGATCAGCTCGTCGCCCGCCGCGAAGCCGGCGCCGTCGTTCACCTGCTTGAAGTGGTCGACGTCCAGCCAACTCAGCGCGAACGTCCGCCCGTCCGCGATCCGCCGGTCCACCTCGCCGGTGATCGCGTCCGAGCCCGGCAGCCGGGTCAGCGGGTTTAGTCCGGCGGCCTCCTCGACCCGAGTCTCGGCCAGGGCCCGCACGAGATCCGCGAGCCGTACGACGCCCACGCACCGGCCGTACCGGTCGACCACGGCCACATCGTCCGACGTGCGGTCTCTGCCACCGTCGGCTACGACGTCCAGCACCTCCCACGCTGTGGCGTCCACGCCCACCGTGCGCGGCTGATCCCCGAGCTTGGCCGCAGGCCGGTCCGCGTACAGGGCATGGCCGTAGCGGCCCGACATCGACAGCAGGAAGCGGGAACGATGCACGGAGCGCACCGGCACACCGTTCCCGTCCACCAGAAGGACCCCGGACACGTCCGGCGACCCGGTCAGCAGCGCCCGTACCTGGCCCGCGGACGCGGCGGCGGGCAGCAACGCGGCCGGCCGCACGAACTCCAGCACCGACGGCCCCGAGCGTGGCGTCACCGCCGGCCCGGGGGAGCGCGGCGGAACGTATACCTCCGCTGCGGGCAGCCGAGCCGGCGGGGCGAACAGCTCCCCCTGAGCCAGCTGGGCCCCGGCCGACCGCGCGGACGCGCACTGCAGCTCCGTCTCCACGCCCTCGACACACAGGAGCGCTCCCAACTGCTCGCACAGCGTCCGCATCGCCCGTACCCCCGCCGGCCGAGCCAGCAGGGACGCGTCGAGTTTCACCAGGTCCGGCGTCATGTCCGTGAGCAACCGCAGCGGGAGGTCTCCGTCGCCGACGCCGTCCGCGCAGATCCGGAAACCCTGGTCACGAAGCGCGCCGATCGCCTCCAGTAGCGCCCGCTGAGGCACGTGCGTGTAGGGCGGACCGATGTCGATCGTCACCTCCCACGGCAGCCGCCCTGCCGCGCGTACGGCGTCGTGCAACGGTGTGAGCCCGCCCAGGTCGGCGAGAGTCCCGGCGAACACGTTGACGTACAGGGGCAGCAGCGTCTCCTTGCGAGCCGCGGCACGGAACGCCAACACGGCCAGTCGGCCGTCGAGTTCGGGATCGCGGCGGGCCTCGGCCAGGACGTCGCCGGTCTCCGGGCGGGCGAGTATCTCCAGTCCCGCGACTCCGCCGGTCGTCAGGTTGACCACCGGTTGGAAAGCGAAGCGGAGAGTATCCGTCCAGGAGTCCACGGCAGCATGATGGCGCCGGCCAAGCTCGCTCGAGCCCAGTTCATAAGACGTTCACGCAGGATTCCGGGTTGCTCACGCAGCGTAGACGCAAGCCTGATCGTCACGTCTCATCGCACCGCGACCACCGCGGATCCGTGCCCGAACAGCCCCTGGTTCGTGGCGATGCCCACACGTGCCCCGGCGACCTGCCGGTCACCTGCGCCTCCTCTCAACTGCCAGGTGAGTTCGCAGACCTGGGCGATGGCCTGGGCCGGGACCGCCTCGCCGAAGGACGCCAGGCCGCCGCTCATGTTCACCGGTATGCGTCCACCCGGCCCCGTCGAGCCCTCCCGCAGCAGCTTCGCGGCCTCTCCCTGGCCGCACAGCCCCAGGTCCTCGTACCACTGCAACTCCAGAGCGGTGGAGAGGTCGTAGACCTCTGCGAAGGACAGGTCCTCGGGGCCGATACCTGCCTCCTCGTAGGCGGCGCGGGCGATCGATTCCCGGAACGTCCCGTCCGACGGTTGCACCGCCGCCGCCGAGTCCGTCGCTATGTCGGGCAGGTCCAGGACGGTGTTGGGGTAGCGCGGCGTCACGGTGGAGACCGCCCGGATCCGTACCGGGTCCCTGGCGCCGTGCCGACGCGCGAACTCCATGCCGGCCAGCACGAGCGCCGCCCCTCCGTCCGACGTCGCGCAGATGTCGAGCAGCCGCAGGGGATCGGCGACCACGGCGGAGGAGGCGACCTCCTCGGCGGTGACCGGCTTGCGGTAACGGGCGTAGGGATTCAGCGCCCCCAGGGCGGCGTTCTTCACCTTGACCTGCGCGAAGTCCTCGGGTGTGTCGCCGTGCACGGCCATCCGCCGACGCGCGTACAGCCCGAAGTAAGCGGGATTGGTCGCCCCGAGGACTCGGAAACGAAGCCAGTCCGGATCGTCGGGCCGGTCACCGCCCGCCGGCCGGAAGAAGCCCTTGGGAGCCGCATCGGCACCCACCACCAGCACCACGTCCGCAAGTCCCGAAAGTATCTGCGCCCGCGCGGTGTTGACGGCCTGAGCCCCGGACGCGCACGCCGCGTACACGCTCGTGACGCGGGCGCCCTGCCAGCCGAGCGCCTTCGCGAACGTCGCCCCGGCCACATAGCCCGGATAGCCGCCCCGCACGGTGTCGGCACCCACGATCGACCCGATGTCCCGCCACTCCAGTCCGGCGTCGGCGAGTGCCGCGTGGGCCGCCACCGCCCCGTACTCGACAAAGCCGCGTCCCCACTTGCCCCAGGGATGCATACCAGCGCCGAGCACTGCCACCTCATCCGTCATGCCGTCGCCCCCGTCGCTCTCGTCGGCCGCCACTGCCAGGTCGTCCAGATCGTGTCGGCGTCCTCATGCAGCACGCCTGGAACGACCTCCACCTCCATGCCCACCGTCAGATCGGCGACGGTGATCCCGGGAACCGCCTGCCCCAGCACCACAAGGCGCTCGGATTCCAGCTCCACAGCGATCAACGCGTACGGCTCCCATGGAAGTTCCGGGTTCGTCACATAGGGTGACGGTGGCCGATACCGGCTGTCCGTGTACGACCAGACGCGCCCGCGCCGCGAGAGCGGGACCTCCTCCAGATCTCCGCCCGGGCAGTCCGGGTTGCGGCAGTGGGCATCCTCGCGCGGAAAGAAGACCGAGGCGCAGGTCGAGCAGCGAGTGCCCAGGAGCCGGAAGCCGTCCCCGTCACCGGCGAACCACCCGGCGACCACAGGCGTGCGCGTGCGTGACATAGTCCCTCCTGAATGGCCGATCTGACGGGACGTCAGAAGTCTGCCACGGGCAACCGTAAAGCGGCAGAGCGGCCTTACGAGTGGACTGCATCCGATCGCTTCCCTCATGGAACAGACTCTTGATAGATGCAGGAGACATGACACGACTCTCGACCGCGGTACGGGGACTGGTCACCACACTCGCCACCCTGCTCGCCGTGACCGCCGCTCCCGCCACCGCCCAGGCGAAGCCCGAACCCAAGGCGCCAGAGGGCTTTGTGGCGCTGTGGACCGTGGACCCCACCATCATTCAGGAGATCCGGTACTTCACCCCGCACAACTTCGTGGGCGAGCGCATCGACGGCTACCGACAGCCCCTCTGCATCCTCACCCGACCCGCCGCCGAAGCGCTCCACCTGGCACAGAGGCGACTGCTGCGCCAGGGCTACTCACTCAAGGTGTACGACTGCTACCGGCCCCAGCAGGCCGTCGACCACTTCGTGCGCTGGGCCGAGGACCTCGACGACCAGGCCATGAAGGACGAGTTCTACCCGAACGTCGACAAGACCCGTCTCTTCTTGGACGGTTACATCGCGGAGAAGTCCGGCCACAGCCGCGGCTCGACCATGGACCTGACGATCGTCAAACTGCCCACCAGACCCACCAGGCCCTACGTTCCAGGCGAGCCCCTCGTTCCCTGCTACGCACCCCAGGGTGAGCGCTTCCCCGACAACTCCGTCGACATGGGCACCGGCTTCGACTGCTTCGACATCCTTTCGCACACCCTCGACCCGCGCATCCAGGGCGAACAGCACGCCAACCGGCTGCTCCTCAAGAGCACATTGGAAGCCCTCGGATTCGTGAACCTCGCCGAAGAGTGGTGGCACTACACATACAAGCCGGAGCCCTATCCGGACACCTACTTCGACTTCCCCGTGTCCTGGAACTCCCTCGCAAAGCAGTAGTGACAGGCCCCCGGAAGACGCCCTTCCGCTGATCGGATACAGTCCGCCGCGTGTCCGAAACTCAGTTCTCCGCCCCCAACTCCGCAGCAGACTCCCACTGTTCGAGCTGCGGCGCGCCCTACGGAGAGGGCGTCTCCGGCTGGCCTCGCACTTGCCCGGCGTGCGGCACGGTGGCCTACCGCAACCCCCTGCCGGTGGCCGTCGCGCTCCAGCCCGTGTACGACACCAAGGGCACCGCCCTGGTCGTCATCACCCGAACCGTCGCCCCCGCGCGCGGAGGCATCGCCCTGCCCGGCGGCTACATCGACGACCGCGAGGACTGGCGTCAGGCCGTCGTCCGCGAACTCAAGGAAGAAACCGGCATCGACGCGGCCGGCCGCGACGTACGACTCGTCGACGCGATGAGCTCTCCCGACGGCCACCTGCTGCTGTTCGGCCTTCTTCCGGAACGGTCCGCCGACCGCCTACCGACGTCGGCCGCCACGGACGAGACCGAAGGCTGGCACCTCCTGCGCAGGCCGGAGGAGCTTGCCTTCCCGCTGCACACGCTGGCCGTCAAGGCGTTCTTCGAGGGCCGTTACATCTGAGCCCGCCGCTCAGAGCCCTCGTACGCGCACCGGACGGGGCGAAGGGATCAAACCGTCCTCGTGCTCCAGCTCGACGAGCAGCTTTCGGCCTTCCCAGCGGGTGACGTAACGCTCGATCTCCGGTTCGTCCCAGCCGTCACCCGAATCCGGCACGACCAGCCCGCCCCCGGTACGTCCCTGGGCGGGCGCCCACACCTCCAGTTCCAGCCCGCCGTCGTCCCCACGTACCGGGACGACGGCACCCGAGCGCGCCAGCACCGGGATCCGAGACACGGGCGCGTCGATGAGAACCTGCCCCGGACCTTCGTAGGCCCGCCCCGTCGCCGTGTCGTACCAGCGCCCTCTCGGCAACTGCACCGCACGCCGGTCGGCACCCGGATCCAGCACCGGCGCCACCAGCAGGCAGTCGCCCAGCAGAAACGCATCCTCGCAGTCGCGCAGCGCCCGGTCCTCGGGAGACGACCACCACAGTGGTCGTACATACGGCGCTCCGGTGCGCCGGGCCAGATGCGCCAGCGTCACGAAGTACGGCAGCAGCCTCCGACGCTCGACGAGCGCCACGCGCGCGTGCTCCAGCACCTCGGGACCGAACTCCCATGGTTCCCTGCGCCCCGCCCGCAGACTCGCGTGCGTACGGAACAGCGGCAGATACGCGGCCAACTGGAACCATCGCAGATACAGCTCCGGCGACGGACTCCCGTCGAATCCGCCCACATCCGGCCCCGAGTAGGGCACTCCGCACAGCCCGAGGCCGATGACCAGGGACAGTGACGCCCGCAGACCGGGCCAGCCTGTCGCCACATCCCCGGACCAGGTCCCGCCGTACCGCTGCAGACCGGCCCACCCCGACCGCGAGAAGACAAAGGGCCGTTCCTCGGGTGCCAGTTCGAACAATCCCTCGTAACCCGCCCTGGCCATGCACAGGCCGTAGACGTTGTGCGCCTCCCGATGGTCCCCGCCCCGCCCTTCCAGGGAATGCCGCGCCGACCGCGGCAGCGTCGACTCCCCGAACGCGGCGAACGAAGTCGGCTCGTTCATGTCATGCCAGAAACCCGAGAATCCCTGCCCCAGCCGTTCCTCGTACAGACCACCCCACCACTGCCGCACGCGCGCGTGCGTGAAGTCCGGGAAGACCGCCTCCCCGGGCCAGACGACCCCCCGCACAAGTTGTCCCGAGGCGTCCCGCACGAACGCGTCCTCCGCCGACCCGCTGTCGTAGACGGCATTGCCGGGCGAGGCCTTGACCGCCGGGTCGACGATCGACACCAGGCGGATGCCGTCCTGGCGCAAGTCCTCGGCAAGCTGCGGCAGTTTGGGGAAGTTCTCCTGGTCGACCGTGAACACCTGGTGCTCGTCGTAGTGGTCGATGTCCAGATGGACTGCGTCCAGCGGCAGATCTCGATCCTGGTAACCCGAGACGATCCGCCGCACCTCCTGCTCGCTGCCGAAACCCCACCGCGCGTGCTGGTGGCCCAGCGCCCACGCCGGCGGCAGCGCAGCCGCCCCGGTGAGGGAGGCCCAGACGAGCAGCACGCGCGCGGGGCTGCCCACCATCACCCAGCAGCGCAGCGGACCGCCGTCCATCCGCAGTTCGCTCGTCCCCGCCCGATCATGCCCGGAACCGGCACCCTCCTCGCCCTCCCGCAGCGTCACCGTGCCGTCCCACGACGTGTCGTGGAACACCAGGTGCGTGGCCGCGTCGGCCACCACCAGCTGCACCGGCATCGTGATGTACAGCGGATCGTCGCCCGGGCCGAACGCACGGCCGGGGTCGGTGTTCCACAGCCGATACGTTCCGTCCCTCAACCGGGGCCCCGAAGCCCGCCCCCCGAGCCCGAAGAACCGCGCGTCCGCGGCCACCTCCGCCCTCTGCATCCACCGTGCCGACCCCCCGCCCACCGGCTCCCACCAGCGAGGCGGCAGCTCACGCCGGAGTGTCACACCACCGGGCGTCTGCACCTCCACGGCGCCGTGCCGCGAGATGACGACCGTCACCCGCTCGGCCACGACCCGCCAGCCACCGTCCTTGTCGGGCTCCAGCACCGCCCTGGGATCCGGTTCCGGACAGCGGTCCACGAGCGCGTACGACGGCTCGGGAGCGGCCCCGTCCCAGCCCCAGAAGACGGCCCCGTTCACGGCGACGGTGACGCGCAGCTCGGACCGGCTGAACCGGATGACGCCGCCGCCCGGACCGGGCCGTACCTCCTGCACAGGCCCCGGCACCCGCGCGCGCTCGGCACCCCGGGGCAGCAGCCCCGCGGCGTCGACACGCCTCCTACGCCACGCCGCCCTTACGGTACGCAACCCCTGGGCCGCCCCCACAGAACCGACCGCCTTTATCGAACGCACCAGGTCACGACCGTCCATGCTGCTCAGCCTGCCATTGACGGCCCCACGCGCGTGTGTCGTTCAACTGCCGTTCACCCGTGCCGGGACCACATCTTCACGACCCGGACTATGTGGGTCGCGCCCTGGTGTAGAAGTCGATCACATGGCATCGTCCGTGTCAGCCGCGTCACGCGCACAACCCAGCCGTGCGCGGAAGACGCACACGACGCGCACAGTCCGGGAGCCACTCCATGTCGATCATGAACCCTCAGCCGCTCTGGCAGCCAGATCCGGAACGCATCGCCCAGGCTCAGGTCACCAAGTTCCAGGCCTGGGCCGCCGAGAACCATGGTGCGCCCTCCCAGGGCGGCTACGCGGCCCTGCACCGCTGGTCGGTCGACGAACTGGACACCTTCTGGAAAGCCGTCACGGAGTGGTTCGACGTACGCTTCTCGACCCCCTACACGCGCGTGCTGGGCGACCGCTCGATGCCCGGCGCCCAATGGTTCCCCGGCGCCACCCTGAACTACGCCGAGCACGCCCTGCGCGCCACCGCGACCCGCGCCGACGAACCCGCCCTTCTGTACGTCGACGAAACCCACGAGCAGCCCCGCCCCGTGACCTGGTCCGAGCTGCGCCGCCAGGTCGGTTCCCTCGCCGCCGAGCTGCGCGGCCTCGGCGTGCGCCCCGGAGACCGCGTCAGCGGCTACCTCCCGAACATCCCGCAGGCCGTCGTCGCCCTCCTGGCCACAGCCGCCGTCGGCGGTGTCTGGACCTCCTGCGCCCCCGACTTCGGCGCCCGCAGTGTCCTCGACCGCTTCCAGCAGATCGAACCAGTCCTCCTCTTCACCGTCGACGGCTACCGCTACGGCGGCAAGGAGCACGACCGCCGCGACATCGTCGCCGAACTGCGCCGCGAACTGCCCACGCTGCGCGCCGTGGTGCACATTCCGCTCCTCGGCACGGCGGCACCCGAAGGCGCACTGGAGTGGTCGGCCCTCACAGCCGCCGACGAGGAACCCGTCTTCGAGCAGGTGCCCTTCGACCACCCCCTCTGGGTCCTCTACTCTTCCGGCACGACCGGCCTCCCCAAGGCCATCGTCCAGTCCCAGGGCGGCATCCTCGTCGAGCACCTCAAACAACTCGGGCTGCACTGCGACCTGGGCCCCGAGGACCGCTTCTTCTGGTACACGTCGACGGGCTGGATGATGTGGAACTTCCTCGTCTCCGGCCTCCTCACCGGCACCACGATCGTCCTCTACGACGGCAGCCCCGGCTATCCCGACACGGGCGCCCAATGGCGAGTGGCCGAACAAACGGGAGCAACCCTCTACGGCACCTCCGCCGCGTACGTCATGGCCTGCCGCAAGGCCGACGTGAGGCCGGCACGCGACTTCGACCTCTCCCAGGTTCGTTGCGTCGCCACGACCGGCTCACCGCTGCCGCCCGACGGATTCCGCTGGCTGCACGACGAGGTCCGCGACGACCTCTGGATCGCCTCCGTCAGCGGCGGCACGGACGTGTGTTCCTGCTTCGCGGGAGCCGTGCCCACCCTGCCCGTGTACATCGGCGAGCTCCAGGCCCCCGGTCTCGGCACCGACCTGCGGTCCTGGGACCCCAGCGGCGAACCCCTCATCGACGAGGTGGGCGAACTCGTCGTCACCAACCCCATGCCGTCCATGCCGATCTACTTCTGGAACGACCCCGACGGCAACCGGTATCACGACAGCTACTTCGACACCTACCCCGGCGTATGGCGCCACGGCGACTGGATCACCGTCACATCCCGCCGCTCCGTCGTCATCCACGGCCGCTCCGACTCGACCCTCAACCGCCAGGGCGTCCGCATGGGATCGGCCGACATCTACGAAGCGGTGGAGCGCCTCCCTGAGATCAAGGAATCCCTCGTCATCGGCATCGAACAGCCCGACGGCGGTTACTGGATGCCCTTGTTCGTGCACCTGGTCCCGGGAGCCGTACTCGACGAAGAGCTCCTGACCCGCATCAAGCAGACCATCCGCGAACAGCTCTCTCCACGTCACATCCCCGACGAGATCATCGAGGTCCCCGGTGTCCCCCACACCCTCACCGGAAAGCGCATCGAGGTCCCGGTGAAGCGCCTCCTCCAAGGCACACCGCTGGAGAAGGCGGTCAACCCGGGCTCCATCGACAACCTCGACCTCCTGCACTTCTACGAGGAGCTGGCCCGCAAGCGCGCCTGACCGACACCATCGCCCGACGCCGTTGTCAGTGCCGCCGGTTACTGTGAGTGAGCATTGATCGACTGCAAGGGGGAAACATGGCGCACACCGACGACCAGACGATGCGACGCGTCCTGCGCCGCGAAATCGCCGGCACGATCGGCCTGCTGACCGACGAGCACGACTTCCGTGCCATGAGGCACTACCGCAGCTTCACCTTCGACGACCACAAGATGTATCTCCAACAGGTGGAGGCCCTGCTCAGGACCCGGGCCTCCCAAGGAAGCCATACGACGATCGCCCTCTTCGACCCGCAGGAGTACGCCGAGTTCTGCGCGGCAAGGGGCCTCGACCCCGACATCCCGTCGAGCCGCACGCGCTTCACCGCCGAAATCGCCACGACAGGACCCACCGTCCCCTACCAGGGCCAGCCCTTGGCGGACCTCGTCCCGGCCCTCGTCGACGAAGCCGTCCGACAAGCCACCTGGGAGTACGCGTCCACACTCCTGGCACGACTGGGTGCCTGCGCCACCTGCGGCGAGGACATCGGCCGCGCGGCCTTCATCCGCGCCTCGAACTTCCTCGTCCGCATCCTCGACACGGCCCACCCGGGAAGCCGGCACCTGGTCTGCAGTGTCACGGGAACCCCCGAGACACTCCTCGCCGTCCTGCACGCCGACGAAGACGCCACGGGCGCCACACACCTGGACGAGGCCGAAGCCCTGGAGTTCACCACCGTCCTCGCCCTCGGCCTCGCCACCAAGAGCCCCGGAGGACTCGTGATGCGGACCAGTACCCCCGGCACTTCCGACCGCATCTACGGGTGGCGCCTGCGCGGAGAAGGCCTGGAACCCCTCACCGCGGGAGAGGTCTTCGACGCCTACTGCACCGACATCGATTCCGGAGACCTCATCTCCCCGGAGTCGGGTGTCGACTACTGCGTGCCACCGGACCTCGGCAATGAGGAAGCGCCACCGGCACACCACCACTGAAACGCCTGTGGGGCGCTCCCCCTCAGAGGGTGGAGCGCCCCACGACAAATACGGTGTAGCCGTCCTACTCCGGCTACTCGCCGGACAACACGGCCTGAGCAGCGTTGCGCGCCTCCTCGGCGCTGTCCGCCGCCCGCGCGGCCGCAGCAGCACGCTCACACTGCGCCAGCGTGTACTTCGCCAGCGTCGCCCGGACGTAAGGGATCGACGCCGACCCCATGGACAGGGAGGTGACACCCAGACCGGTCAGCACACACGCCAGCAGTGGGTCGGACGCCGCCTCACCACAGACACCACAGCTCTTGCCCTCGGCCTTCGCGGCCTCCGCGGACAACGCCACAAGGTCGAGCAGCGCGGGCTGCCACGGATCCTGAAGACGGGAAACCGCACCCACCTGACGGTCCGCGGCGAAGGTGTACTGCGCGAGGTCGTTCGTCCCCAGCGACAGGAACTCGACCTCCTGCAGGATCGAACGCGCCCGCAGCGCGGCCGACGGAATCTCCACCATCGCACCGAACTTCGCCTGAAGCCCGGCCGCACGGCACGCGTCCGCGAACGCCTTGGCATCGGCACGGTCCGCCACCATCGGGGCCATGACCTCGAGGTAGACGGGCAGCCCTTCCACTGCCTTCGCGAGTGCCGTCAGCTGGGTACGCAGCACCTCGGGGTGGTCCAGCAGCGTTCGCAGGCCTCGCACACCCAGCGCCGGGTTCGGCTCATCGGCCGGCGTCAGGAAGTCCAGCGGCTTGTCCGCGCCCGCGTCGAGCACACGTACGACGACCCGCCCCTCGGGGAAGGCCTCGAGAACCTGCCGATAGGCCTCTACCTGCTTCTCCTCCGACGGCGCCTTCTTGCTGTCGTCGAGGAAGAGGAACTCCGTCCGGAACAGACCGACACCCTCAGCCCCCGCCTCGACGGCGGCCGGAACGTCGGACGGCCCGCCGACATTGGCCAGCAGCGGCACCTTGTGCCCGTCTGCGGTGGCACCCGGACCGGTCGACGCCGCGAGTGCGGCCTTGCGGGCGGCGGCAGCGGCCTCCAGCTCCCGCTTCTTCTCCTCGCTCGGGTTCACGAAGATGTCAC
Organism: Streptomyces sp. V4I8; assembly: GCF_041261225.1. GTDB lineage: Bacteria > Actinomycetota > Actinomycetes > Streptomycetales > Streptomycetaceae > Streptomyces. The sequence continues at coordinate 1,970,199 of NZ_JBGCCN010000001.1, read as the reverse complement.
CCGTGCTGCCGTCGACGGCGATGACCGTGCCCTCGGTGAGCTCACCGGCACCCGGCAGCGCGACCACGGCCGGCACCCCCAGCGCCCGCGCCAGAATCGCGCTGTGGCTGGTCGGCCCGCCCTCCTCGGTGACGAAGCCGAGAACCAGCGTCGGGTCCAGCAGCGCCGTGTCGGCCGGGGCGAGATCGCGAGCGACCAGGACATAGGGCTCGTCGCTGTCCGGGACACCGGGCATCGGGACCCCGAGCAAACGAGCGACGATACGGTTCCGCACGTCATCGAGGTCGGCCACGCGGCCGGCAAGGTACTCGCCGGCACCGGCAAGCAGCTCGCGGTACGCGGCGAAGGCGTCGTACACAGCGCGCTCGGCCGTGCTGCCGACGGCGATACGCCGGTCCACGTCCGCCATCAGCTCGGGGTCCTGGGCCATCATGGCCTGGGCCTCGAGCACCGCCTGCGCTTCGCCCCCCGCCAGGTTGCCGCGCGCCATCAGGTCAGCTGCCACAGCCTCCACGGCCTTGCGGGCACGCCCCTGTTCGCGCTCCGCCTCCTCGGCCGGTATCTGCTTGGCAGGCGGCTCGAGGACCGCCGTTCCCATGTGCCGAACCTCGCCGATCGCCACACCGTGGCTCACGCCGACGCCTCGCAGGGTTGTCTCCATCTCACCCGTCTCCGATAGTGCGGCGGGTCCCGCCGCCGCGGTGGTTGTCGTCCACTCGCCGTCATACGACGGCACAGAAGTCACTTCCAGACGAAGAGACTGTCACCGGCCTTCACATCGCCGTCAGCACGCAGCTCGGAGAGCGCCTCTGCCGTGGCCTCGAGGGCCACGACCGGGCACACCGGGGACTTGCCGGCTGCCTCGACGGCCGACGGGTTCCAGCGGACGATGCCCTGTCCGCGCGTCACGGTGTCCCCCTTGTTCACGAGCAGCTCGAAGCCTTCACCGTTGAGCTGCACGGTGTCGATACCGAGGTGGGTGAGTACACCGTGACCCTGCTCGTCGACGACGACGAACGCGTGCGGGTGGAGAGAGACGATGACTCCGTCCACCGGCGACACAGCCTCGGACGGTTCACGCACCGGGTCGATCGCGGTGCCCGGGCCGACCATGGCCCCGGAGAAGACCGGATCCGGCACGGACGCCAGTCCTACGGCGCGTCCTGCCAATGGGGACGTCACGGTGGTCATGGGAAGCCTCCCAGGGGTGGAGATCGATATGGGCCGTCAGCCTGTGCAACGGCACACTGTTCAGCAGGGTATGTCACATGAAGTGCCGGTTCCGTGCGAGCACTCCAGAGTGGTCTAGACCATACCTCAAATGGATTTGCACCCGCTCCGCGGCCGCGTGTACAGTCGTACTCCTGCTTGGGGTTGAGCGAAGCAACCGCGCATCCTCGCCCGGCAGCAACCAACTTGTCAGATCCTATCTCGGGGTCACCTCCTGCATGCCTGCAGGACGGTGGTCAGGGAGTCGGAAAAACCCTGATAGAGTTTGGAACAACGAAGGGAAGCGCCCGGAGGAAAGCCCGAGAGGGTGAGTACAAAGGAAGCGTCCGTTCCTTGAGAACTCAACAGCGTGCCAAAAATCAACGCCAGATATGTTGATACCCCGTCTCCAGCATCTGCTGGGGCGAGGTTCCTTTGAAAAAACACAGCGAGGACGCTGTGAACGGCCGGGCTTATTCCGCCTGGCTGTTCCGCTCTCGTGGTGTTCATCCCGATTACGGGAAAACATTCACGGAGAGTTTGATCCTGGCTCAGGACGAACGCTGGCGGCGTGCTTAACACATGCAAGTCGAACGATGAACCACTTCGGTGGGGATTAGTGGCGAACGGGTGAGTAACACGTGGGCAATCTGCCCTTCACTCTGGGACAAGCCCTGGAAACGGGGTCTAATACCGGATATCACTCTCGCAGGCATCTGTGAGGGTCGAAAGCTCCGGCGGTGAAGGATGAGCCCGCGGCCTATCAGCTTGTTGGTGAGGTAATGGCTTACCAAGGCGACGACGGGTAGCCGGCCTGAGAGGGCGACCGGCCACACTGGGACTGAGACACGGCCCAGACTCCTACGGGAGGCAGCAGTGGGGAATATTGCACAATGGGCGAAAGCCTGATGCAGCGACGCCGCGTGAGGGATGACGGCCTTCGGGTTGTAAACCTCTTTCAGCAGGGAAGAAGCGAAAGTGACGGTACCTGCAGAAGAAGCGCCGGCTAACTACGTGCCAGCAGCCGCGGTAATACGTAGGGCGCAAGCGTTGTCCGGAATTATTGGGCGTAAAGAGCTCGTAGGCGGCTTGTCACGTCGGGTGTGAAAGCCCGGGGCTTAACCCCGGGTCTGCATTCGATACGGGCTAGCTAGAGTGTGGTAGGGGAGATCGGAATTCCTGGTGTAGCGGTGAAATGCGCAGATATCAGGAGGAACACCGGTGGCGAAGGCGGATCTCTGGGCCATTACTGACGCTGAGGAGCGAAAGCGTGGGGAGCGAACAGGATTAGATACCCTGGTAGTCCACGCCGTAAACGGTGGGAACTAGGTGTTGGCGACATTCCACGTCGTCGGTGCCGCAGCTAACGCATTAAGTTCCCCGCCTGGGGAGTACGGCCGCAAGGCTAAAACTCAAAGGAATTGACGGGGGCCCGCACAAGCAGCGGAGCATGTGGCTTAATTCGACGCAACGCGAAGAACCTTACCAAGGCTTGACATACACCGGAAACGTCTGGAGACAGGCGCCCCCTTGTGGTCGGTGTACAGGTGGTGCATGGCTGTCGTCAGCTCGTGTCGTGAGATGTTGGGTTAAGTCCCGCAACGAGCGCAACCCTTGTCCTGTGTTGCCAGCATGCCCTTCGGGGTGATGGGGACTCACAGGAGACCGCCGGGGTCAACTCGGAGGAAGGTGGGGACGACGTCAAGTCATCATGCCCCTTATGTCTTGGGCTGCACACGTGCTACAATGGCCGGTACAATGAGCTGCGATACCGCGAGGTGGAGCGAATCTCAAAAAGCCGGTCTCAGTTCGGATTGGGGTCTGCAACTCGACCCCATGAAGTCGGAGTTGCTAGTAATCGCAGATCAGCATTGCTGCGGTGAATACGTTCCCGGGCCTTGTACACACCGCCCGTCACGTCACGAAAGTCGGTAACACCCGAAGCCGGTGGCCCAACCCCTTGTGGGAGGGAGCTGTCGAAGGTGGGACTGGCGATTGGGACGAAGTCGTAACAAGGTAGCCGTACCGGAAGGTGCGGCTGGATCACCTCCTTTCTAAGGAGCACTTCTAGGCTGCCTCGGCAGTCCAGAGGCCAGTACATCGGCGAATGTCTGATGCTGGTTGCTCATGGGTGGAACGTTGATTATTCGGCACACTTGACCATCTTTTCTTCCCAGTACTGCTTCGGCGTGGAACGGAACGGAAAGTGGCGAGGGTGTCGGGCACGCTGTTGGGTGTCTGAAGTAACGGCCGTGAGGTTGTGCTTCGGAAGCCGGCCCCAGTGAACTCCGGTTTGTACCGGGGGTGATGGGTGGCTGGTCGTTGTTTGAGAACTGCACAGTGGACGCGAGCATCTGTGGCCAAGTTTTTAAGGGCGCACGGTGGATGCCTTGGCACCAGGAACCGATGAAGGACGTGGGAGGCCACGATAGTCCCCGGGGAGTCGTCAACCAGGCTTTGATCCGGGGGTTTCCGAATGGGGAAACCCGGCAGTCGTCATGGGCTGTCACCCATACCTGAACACATAGGGTATGTGGAGGGAACGCGGGGAAGTGAAACATCTCAGTACCCGCAGGAAGAGAAAACAACCGTGATTCCGGGAGTAGTGGCGAGCGAAACCGGATGAGGCTAAACCGTATACGTGTGAGACCCGGCAGGGGTTGCGTGTACGGGGTTGTGGGATCTCTCTTTCACAGTCTGCCGGCTGTGAGACGAGTCAGAAACCGTTGATGTAGACGAAGGACATGCGAAAGGTCCGGCGTAGAGGGTAAGACCCCCGTAGTCGAAACGTCAGCGGCTCGTTTGAGAGACACCCAAGTAGCACGGGGCCCGAGAAATCCCGTGTGAATCTGGCGGGACCACCCGCTAAGCCTAAATATTCCCTGGTGACCGATAGCGGATAGTACCGTGAGGGAATGGTGAAAAGTACCCCGGGAGGGGAGTGAAATAGTACCTGAAACCGTGTGCCTACAAGCCGTGGGAGCGTCGGAACAAGGCTTGCCTTGTTCTCGTGACTGCGTGCCTTTTGAAGAATGAGCCTGCGAGTTTGCGGTGTGTTGCGAGGTTAACCCGTGTGGGGAAGCCGTAGCGAAAGCGAGTCCGAATAGGGCGGTATAGTAGCGCGCTCAAGACCCGAAGCGGAGTGATCTAGCCATGGGCAGGTTGAAGCGGAGGTAAGACTTCGTGGAGGACCGAACCCACCAGGGTTGAAAACCTGGGGGATGACCTGTGGTTAGGGGTGAAAGGCCAATCAAACTCCGTGATAGCTGGTTCTCCCCGAAATGCATTTAGGTGCAGCGTCGTGTGTTTCTTGCCGGAGGTAGAGCACTGGATAGGCGATGGGCCCTACCGGGTTACTGACCTTAGCCAAACTCCGAATGCCGGTAAGTGAGAGCGCGGCAGTGAGACTGTGGGGGATAAGCTCCATGGTCGAGAGGGAAACAGCCCAGAGCATCGACTAAGGCCCCTAAGCGTACGCTAAGTGGGAAAGGATGTGGAGTCGCAGAGACAACCAGGAGGTTGGCTTAGAAGCAGCCACCCTTGAAAGAGTGCGTAATAGCTCACTGGTCTAGTGATTCCGCGCCGACAATGTAGCGGGGCTCAAGCGTACCGCCGAAGTCGTGTCATTGCAGCATATAGGGCCAACGCCTGCTGTGATGGGTAGGGGAGCGTCGTGTGCCGGGTGAAGCCGCGCCGGAAGGCAGTGGTGGACGGTTCACGAGTGAGAATGCAGGCATGAGTAGCGATTCACACGTGAGAAACGTGTGCGCCGATTGACTAAGGGTTCCTGGGTCAAGCTGATCTGCCCAGGGTAAGTCGGGACCTAAGGCGAGGCCGACAGGCGTAGTCGATGGATAACCGGTTGATATTCCGGTACCCGCTGTGAAGCGTCAAACATTGAACCAGGCGATGCTAAGTCCGTGAAGCCGCCCTGGAGCCTTCGGGCAAAGGGGAGTGGTGGAGCCGACGAACCAGACTTGCAGTAGGTGAGTGATGGGGTGACGCAGGAAGGTAGTCCATCCCGGGCGGTGGTTGTCCCGGGGTAAGGGTGTAGGACGTCAGGTAGGTAAATCCGCCTGGCACATAGTCTGAGACCTGATGCCGAGCCGATTGTGGTGAAGTGGATGATCCTATGCTGTCGAGAAAAGCCTCTAGCGAGTTTCATGGCGGCCCGTACCCTAAACCGACTCAGGTGGTCAGGTAGAGAATACCGAGGCGTTCGGGTGAACTATGGTTAAGGAACTCGGCAAAATGCCCCCGTAACTTCGGGAGAAGGGGGGCCACGTCTGGTGAGAGGACTTGCTCCTCGAGCTGGGGGTGGCCGCAGAGACCAGCGAGAAGCGACTGTTTACTAAAAACACAGGTCCGTGCGAAGCCGTAAGGCGATGTATACGGACTGACGCCTGCCCGGTGCTGGAACGTTAAGGGGACCGGTTAGTCACTCTTCGGGGTGGCGAAGCTGAGAACTTAAGCGCCAGTAAACGGCGGTGGTAACTATAACCATCCTAAGGTAGCGAAATTCCTTGTCGGGTAAGTTCCGACCTGCACGAATGGCGTAACGACTTCTCGACTGTCTCAACCATAGGCCCGGTGAAATTGCACTACGAGTAAAGATGCTCGTTTCGCGCAGCAGGACGGAAAGACCCCGGGACCTTTACTACAGTTTGATATTGGTGTTCGGTTCGGCTTGTGTAGGATAGGTGGGAGACTTTGAAGCGGGCACGCCAGTGTTCGTGGAGTCGTCGTTGAAATACCACTCTGGTCGTGCTGGATGTCTAACCTGGGTCCGTGATCCGGATCAGGGACAGTGTCTGATGGGTAGTTTAACTGGGGCGGTTGCCTCCTAAAGAGTAACGGAGGCGCCCAAAGGTTCCCTCAGCCTGGTTGGCAATCAGGTGTTGAGTGTAAGTGCACAAGGGAGCTTGACTGTGAGACCGACGGGTCGAGCAGGGACGAAAGTCGGGACTAGTGATCCGGCGGTGGCTTGTGGAAGCGCCGTCGCTCAACGGATAAAAGGTACCCCGGGGATAACAGGCTGATCTTCCCCAAGAGTCCATATCGACGGGATGGTTTGGCACCTCGATGTCGGCTCGTCGCATCCTGGGGCTGGAGTCGGTCCCAAGGGTTGGGCTGTTCGCCCATTAAAGCGGTACGCGAGCTGGGTTTAGAACGTCGTGAGACAGTTCGGTCCCTATCCGCTGTGCGCGTAGGAGTCTTGAGAAGGGCTGTCCCTAGTACGAGAGGACCGGGACGGACGAACCTCTGGTGTGCCAGTTGTTCTGCCAAGGGCATGGCTGGTTGGCTACGTTCGGGAGGGATAACCGCTGAAAGCATCTAAGCGGGAAGCCTGCTTCGAGATGAGGACTCCCACCCACTTGATGGGGTAAGGCTCCCAGTAGACGACTGGGTTGATAGGCCGGATCTGGAAGCACGGTAACGTGTGGAGGTGACCGGTACTAATAGGCCGAGGGCTTGTCCTCAGTTGCTCGCGTCCACTGTGTTGGTTCTGAAACCACGAACAGCCCCATGCCTGGTCACGGCGTGGTGCGGCTGGACAGTTTCATAGTGTTTCGGTGGTTATAGCGTGAGGGAAACGCCCGGTTACATTCCGAACCCGGAAGCTAAGCCTTACAGCGCCGATGGTACTGCAGGGGGGACCCTGTGGGAGAGTAGGACGCCGCCGAACTCCTTTTAGAACTCTGGCTCTTGGGCATACAGCCCGAGGGCCAGAGCTTTTTTGTGTTGAGGTAGGGTCAGGGGGCATCGTAAGTACGTTTCCCACAGGAGGCCCCCGGGTGGAGGTCCAGGAGACCCGTGTCCAGACAGACCGGGTGCTCACCATCCCCAACATCCTCAGCATGGCGCGGCTGCTTGGCGTGCCGCTGTTCCTGTGGCTGATTCTCAGGCCCGAGTTCGGTGGGCCGAAGAGTGACGGCTGGGCACTTCTGGTGCTGGCTCTGAGTGGCGTCAGTGACTACCTGGACGGCAAGCTGGCGCGGCGCTGGAACCAGATCAGCAGCCTCGGCCGGCTTCTCGACCCCGCGGCCGACAGGCTCTACATTCTCTCGACTTTGGTCGGTCTCACCTGGCGCGAGATTCTGCCAGTCTGGTTGACCGCTGCACTTTTGGCGCGGGAGCTGGTTCTGCTGGTGATGGTGGGCATCCTCCGGCGGCATGGCTATCCGCCGCCTCAGGTGAACTTCCTCGGGAAGGCCGCCACCTTCAACTTGATGTATGCCTTCCCGCTGTTGCTGCTCAGTGACGGAAGTGGTTGGATCCCGTCACTGGCTGCTATTTTCGGATGGGCGTTCGCCGGATGGGGTACGACGCTGTACTGGTGGGCAGGAGTCCTCTACGTGGTACAAGTCCGCCGCCTGGTCCGTGCGGACGCCATGGCCGATTGAACTCGCCGATTGAAGCGGGCGTAGTGGCTCGATGGCCCGCAGAGGAAAAGTGCGGGACAATCTGGACGGGTGAAGTCGGCTAGACCGTCGTCTCTTCGAGGAGGACGCTTCCGACATGAAGGCCGTCGTGATGGCCGGTGGCGAAGGCACGCGCCTTCGTCCCATGACCTCAAGCATGCCCAAGCCGCTCCTGCCGGTGGCCAACCGGCCGATCATGGAGCACGTTCTGAGGCTGCTCAAAAGGCATGGGCTGAATGAGACCGTCGTGACAGTTCAGTTCCTGGCCTCTCTGGTCAAGAACTATTTTGGTGACGGTGAAGAGCTTGGAATGGAGCTCAGCTATGCCAATGAGGAGAAGCCACTCGGTACCGCCGGAAGCGTCAAGAACGCCGAAGAGGCGTTGAAGGACGATGCTTTCCTTGTCATCTCCGGTGATGCCCTGACCGACTTCGACCTCACCGAACTGATCAATTTCCACAAGGAAAAGGGCGCACTGGTCACGGTCTGTCTGACTCGTGTGCCCAATCCGCTGGAATTCGGTATCACGATCGTCGACGAGGAAGGGCAGGTCGAGCGCTTCCTCGAGAAGCCGACCTGGGGGCAGGTCTTCTCGGACACCGTGAACACCGGCATCTATGTGATGGAGCCCGAGGTCTTCGACTACGTCGAGCCCGACGTTCCCGTGGACTGGTCCGGCGATGTCTTCCCGCAGTTGATGAAGGAAGGCAAGCCGATCTATGGGTATGTCGCGGAGGGCTACTGGGAGGACGTGGGCACCCACGAGAGCTACGTGAAGGCGCAGGCCGACGTCCTGGAGGGCAAGGTCGACGTCGAGATCGACGGCTTCGAGATCTCCCCGGGTGTGTGGGTGGCGGAAGGTGCCGAGGTGCACCCCGATGCAGTTCTCCGTGGGCCCCTGTACATCGGGGACTACGCCAAGGTCGAAGCCGGTGCGGAAATCCGGGAGCACACCGTCGTCGGCTCGAACGTCGTCGTGAAGAGCGGGGCGTTTCTGCACAAGGCTGTGGTGCACGACAACGTGTACATCGGGCAACACAGCAATCTGCGCGGTTGCGTCGTCGGAAAGAACACCGACATCATGCGCGCTGCTCGGATCGAGGACGGCGCGGTCATCGGCGATGAATGCCTGATCGGTGAAGAATCGATCGTCCAGGGCAATGTGCGCGTCTACCCGTTCAAGACCATCGAGGCCGGCGCGTTCGTCAACACCTCGGTGATCTGGGAGTCGAGGGGCCAGGCGCATCTCTTCGGTGCGCGTGGTGTCTCCGGGATCCTGAACGTGGAGATCACGCCCGAGCTCGCCGTGCGCCTTGCCGGCGCGTATGCGACGACCCTGAAGAAGGGGTCCACCGTCACGACGGCTCGCGACCACTCCCGCGGTGCGCGGGCGCTTAAGCGGGCGGTCATTTCCGCGCTGCAGGCCAGCGCCATCGACGTACGCGACCTGGAGAACGTACCTCTGCCGGTGGCGCGGCAGCAGACCGCGCGGGGCAGTGCCGGTGGGATCATGATCCGGACGACGCCCGGAGTGCCTGATTCCGTGGACATCATGTTCTTCGACGGGCGGGGGGCCGACCTGTCGCAGGGAAGCCAGCGGAAGCTGGACCGGGTGTTCGCGCGGCAGGAGTACCGGCGTGCGTTCCCGGGTGAGATCGGGGACCTGCACTTTCCGGCCAGTGTCTTCGACTCGTATACGGGGTCGTTGCTGCGGAACGTCGATACGACGGGGATCTCGGAGTCGGGGCTGAAGGTGGTCGTCGACGCCTCGAACGGGAGCGCGGGGCTCGTGCTGCCCAGCCTGCTCGGCAAGCTCGGTGTGGACTCGCTGACCATCAATCCCGGTCTCGACGAGTCCAGGCCCACGGAGTCGGCGGATGCGCGGCGGTCGGGGCTGGTGCGACTGGGAGAGATCGTGGCGTCCGCGCGGGCTGCCTTCGGGGTGCGGTTCGACCCGGTAGGTGAGCGGCTCTCGCTGGTCGACGAGAAGGGGCGGATCGTCGAGGACGACCGGGCCCTGCTCGTCATGCTGGACCTCGTGGCCGCGGAGCGGCGCAGCGGGCGTGTGGCGCTGCCGGTGACCACGACGAGGATCGCCGAGCAGGTGGCGGCGTACCACGGGACTCAGGTCGAGTGGACGACGACCTCGCCGGACGACCTGACCCGGGTCGGTCGCGATGACACGACGATCTTCGGCGGTGACGGTAAGGGCGGGTTCATCGTTCCGGAGTTCAGCAGTGTCTTCGACGGCACGGCGGCCTTCGTGCGGCTGATCGGCCTGGTGGCGCGGACGCAGCTCACGCTGAGCCAGATCGACGCGCGGATTCCGCGGGCACATGTCATCAAGCGGGATCTTGCGACTCCCTGGGCCGTCAAGGGTCTTGTGATGAGGAGGGTCGTGGAGGCGGCCGGAGATCGCTTTGTCGACACGACCGATGGTGTGCGGGTCGTGGAGACCGACGGGCGCTGGGTGATGGTTCTGCCCGACCCGGCCGAGGCGGTCACGCATCTCTGGGCCGAGGGGCCGGACGACGCCTCCGCCCAGGCCCTGCTCGATGAATGGGCGGCGGTCGTGGACAGCGCCGGCCGCTGAAGCACGTACCACGCGCGCGTGCCGGTCAGGCCTCCTCAAGGGGCCTGTCCGGCACGCCGGTGGGGCCATTCGGAGGTATCGGTGGCGACGTGCGACGATGTGCGGCATGCCGCAGCAGCCCCCCGTTCGGAGCACACCTACGCCCCCCACGCGTCCGGACGCGTCCATGTCGCTGCTCACCAACGTCATGGATCACAGCCTCGACGACGGCTACGCCGAGGCAGCGGCGCGTAAGCAGGCCGCAGGTGACGGAGGTCTACCGAAGACGCTCAGGGCGAAGCTGGGACTCGCGGCGGGCCTGGTGCTCGCGGCGCTCGTGGTGACCGTGGGAGCCGCGCAGGCGCGGGTGGCGGCGCCCGTCGTGGCCAAGGAGCGCGAGGAGCTGGTCGACCGCATCGACCGGGAGACCGCCGCGGCGGACCGGCTGGAGGCGAGCGTCGACAAGCTGCGCGACGATGTGAGCGCGCGGCAGCGGGAGGCGCTGAAGGCGACCGGCGACAGTGATCAGGCTCAGCTCGTGGGCATCCTGGCGGGCTCCGTCGAGGTGCACGGGCCCGGCGTGAAACTGGTCGTGAACGACGCCAAGGAGGCCGGCTCCGGCGGCGACGGCGACCCGCGCGGGACGTCCGGGTTCTCCGACACCGGCCGGGTGCGCGACCGCGATATGCAGCGGGTGGTCAACGGGCTGTGGGAGTCGGGCGCGGAGGCTATCTCGATCAACGGGCAGCGGCTGACGGCCCTGTCGGCGATCAGGGCCGCGGGTGACGCGATACTGGTCGACAACAGGCCGCTGGTTCCGCCGTACACGGTGCTCGCGGTGGGGGACGGTGAGCGACTGAGCGCCAGGTTCCAGGACAGCGCCGACGGGCTTTATCTGCACGCCTTGCAGGAGAACTTCGGGATCCGGACCAGCATTTCCGTGCAGGACGACCTCCGGCTGCCCGCCGCACCGAGTGTGATCGTACGTACAGCACAGCCGAACATCGAGAAAACCGAGAAGGGCACATCGTGATCGCCGTACTGGGCCTCGTCGTGGGAGTCGTGGCCGGCCTGTTGGTCCGGCCTGAGGTTCCGGCGGTCGTCGAGCCTTATCTGCCGATCGCCGTCGTGGCGGCTCTCGACGCCGTCTTCGGCGGTCTGCGGGCCATGCTCGACGGGATCTTCGACGACAAGGTCTTCGTCGTGTCGTTCCTGTCCAACGTGGTCGTGGCCGCGCTGATCGTGTTCCTGGGCGACAAGTTGGGTGTGGGAGCCCAGCTGTCCACGGGGGTCGTCGTCGTGCTCGGCATCCGTATCTTCTCGAACGCCGCGGCGATTCGCCGGCACGTGTTCCGGGCGTGAGGCCGATGAGCAACCACGACGAGGCCGCGGAGAACAGGCTGCGCAAGGAGCTGCCGGAGGAAGTTCCGGCCGCCGGCGCTACGGAGGCCGTGGACGCCGCTCCCGAGGAGCAGCCGCCCCAGTTGACCGGTCGGCAGCGGCTCGCGAAGGGGCTGTGGCCGCCCCGGGTCACCAGGGCCCAACTCATCGTCGCCCTGCTGTTGTTCGGCCTGGGCTTCGGTCTGGCCGTCCAGGTCGCGTCGAACAGTGACGGTGACAGTGCTCTGCGTGGGGCACGTCAGGAAGATCTCGTTCGCATCCTCGATGAACTGGATGACCGTACTCAGCGTCTTGAGGACGAGAAGCAAGGTCTGGAGAAGCAGCGCGACGAACTGGAGAACAGTTCGAACCAGGCTGAGGAGGCCCGTAAGCAGACGGTCGAGAAGGAGAGGCAACTCGGCATTCTGGCGGGCACAGTGGCCGCGCAGGGACCTGGCATCACGATGACCATCGACGACACGAAGGGGACGGTCGAAGCGGACATGCTGCTCGACGCGATCCAGGAACTGCGCGCTGCCGGCGCGGAAGCGATCCAGGTGAACGGCGTACGCGTCGTCGCCAGCACCTATCTGACCGATTCGGGCAACAGCGTGGGCGTCGACGGGAACAAGATCAACGCTCCCTATCGTTTCAAGGTCATCGGCAAGCCGCAGGACCTCGAACCGGCGCTCAACATCCCTGGAGGCGTGGTGCAGACCCTCGAGAAGGAGCAGGCCACCGTGACGATCGAGCGGTCGGACAAGATCGTCGTGGACGCCTTGCGAGCGGTGAAGCGGCCTGACTACGCTCGGTCGTCCTCGCAGTGAACCGGGGGTGCATGGGGGACGTCCGGCGAGGGCATGAGGTTGCGGGGGGTCGGCGCACCGAATGGGTGGTGCGTGGTGGAAACTGTCTGGTGGAGACGGACGTTGTGAGGATGTCCGGGTCGTTCAGAGAGTGCAGTCAGGGTTCGTCCTGCCCCACGGGCGGGTCTGTTTCGGTCAAGGGGAATCGCCCGTGAAGTTGTTTGCGAAGTTGTTCGGCAAGAGCGCGCGAGAGGGTAGCGGCAACGCGACCGCTCGGCACCGCGCACAGGGGGACGAAGAGGGCCAGCGTCCCCTGTTCCGGGACCAGGTGTCTGGGCCGGGCGGTGACATTTCCGGAGGTCAGGGCGCGCCGTCGGTTGACCCTGGCCAGTCCGGAGGCATAGGTTTCGGGCAACCGTCAACCTCAAGTACGGGTGGAGGGTTTTCCCCGATGTCGGCCCTGGTGTGTACGAGGTGCGGTAACCGCAACGCGGAGAACAGCCGCTTCTGTTCCAACTGTGGCGCGCCGCTGCGGGCCGGTGCGGCGCCCGAGCGCCCGTCCGAGACGACCTCCACGATCTCCATCTCCGGTCTCGAGGCCTACGACGCCGAGGCAACCGGTCAGACGGCGATCCCGGCGTTGTCGCCCGAGGCCCAGGCCGCCGTGGACGCGCTGCCGCTGGGCTCCGCGCTCCTGGTGGTGCGCCGCGGTCCGAACTCGGGCAGCCGCTTCCTCCTGGACGGCGAACTGACCACGGCCGGTCGCCATCCGCAGAGTGACATCTTCCTCGACGACGTCACGGTCTCGCGTCGGCACGTGGAGTTCCGCCGCGGCCAGGACGGTTCGTTCACCGTGGCCGACGTAGGCAGCCTGAACGGCACCTACGTCAATCGCGAGCGGATCGACCAGGTCGCTCTGAACAACGGTGACGAGGTGCAGATCGGCAAGTACCGGCTGGTGTTCTACGCGAGCCAGGGGGGCTACTGACCCTCCCCCGGAGCCCGTCCGGGGAGACCCAGGGAAGGTTCATGCTGAAATCACCGAGCGGCGGTGCCGGGCACGGCACCGCCGCCACGGACGGTCGGCTGATGAGCATCGGCGCGGTGCTGAACGTGCTGCGTACGGAGTTCCCTGACATCACCATCTCCAAGATCCGCTTCCTGGAGGCAGAGGGTCTTGTCGAGCCGCAGCGGACCCCCTCGGGGTATCGCAAGTTCAGCGCGCAGGACGTCGAGCGGCTCGGCCACGTCCTGCGGATGCAGCGGGACCACTATCTGCCACTCAAGGTGATCCGCGAGCACCTGGACGCCATGGAGCGCGGCGAGGCCGCGCCGCTGCCGACCGTGTGCCGTCAGCGTGATGGAGAAACGGTCCTGGAGCCCGTCGAGCCGCTCACGCCTGCCCGCATCGGGCGGGCCGCGCTGCTTTCCGCCGCCGAGATCGGTGAGCAGGAACTCGTGGAGTGGGAGTCGTACGGCCTGATCACGCCGCTGCCGGACGGGGCGTACGAGGCGGAGGCCGTCACCGTGGCCTCGCTCGTCGCCGAGCTGGGGCGGTTCGGGATCGAGCCAAGGCACCTGCGGGTGATGAAGGCCGCCGCAGACCGTGAGGCGGGGCTCGTGGACCAGGTCGTGGCGCCGTTGAGGCGGCACCGCAACCCACAGACCAGGGCGCACGCCGAGGCGCGCGCGAAGGAGCTGGCGGGCCTGACCGTGAGGCTGCACGCCGCGCTCGTGCAGACCGCTCTCGGGGTGCGGCTGCCCTGAGCGGGGCATGCACAGGAAGGCCGGATCGGCCACCCGTTCTCTGCCCGACTACCCAAACGTCCCGAGCACGGCCTAGGGTTGCTGTGTGAACGAGCTCGATGTCGTAGGTGTCCGGGTCGAAATGCCCTCCAACCAACCGATCGTGCTCCTGCGTGAAGTGGGAGGCGACCGCTACCTCCCCATCTGGATCGGGCCGGGGGAGGCGACGGCCATCGCCTTCGCCCAGCAGGGCATGGCCCCCGCGCGACCGCTGACCCACGACCTGTTCAAGGACGTGCTGGAGGCCGTCGGCCAGGAGCTCACCGAAGTACGCATCACGGACCTGCGTGAGGGTGTCTTTTACGCCGAGCTGGTCTTCGCCAGCGGCGTCGAGGTGAGCGCGCGCCCGTCCGATGCCATAGCGCTGGCCCTGCGCACTGGAACGCCGATCTACGGCAGCGACGGCGTGCTCGACGACGCCGGCATCGCGATCCCGGACGAGCAGGAGGACGAGGTGGAGAAGTTCCGCGAGTTCCTCGACCAGATCTCGCCGGAGGACTTCGGTACCAGCAGCCAGTGAGGCCCACCGCCGGGTTACGGCTCAAATGCCGGCATTTGCCAATGGCGAGGGCGAGCGTCCTGCGGCCCGCTCCGAGCGCATTCGGCTAGCCTTTCCCCGCGGTGGGGTACGGGAAACCACTCCTAGGGTGATTATCACTCGGCGTGCCGAGTGTGGCGATCGTTGACGCACCCCCGGTGACTGCCTACCGTCGAGAAGGCAGGTCAAGGACGGAGGTCGGCGTGAGAAGCAGCGGCGACGGTACGGCTGGGGGTGCCCCGGGGCGCAGTCTCGGGGCGAGCGGTCCGTACCCGCTTCATGGCGGCCCGCTTCAGGGCAGCGCGGCCGATCACGCTCCGCAGCGACCGACGGCCGTGCCGAGCAGCGGCGGAGGGGCGGCGTCCATGGAGACCGAGCAGATCGGCTACCGGGGTCCGACGGCGTGTGCGGCCGCCGGTATCACCTACCGGCAACTGGACTACTGGGCACGCACCGGCCTCGTCGAGCCCAGCGTGCGACCCGCCTACGGGTCGGGGACACAGCGGCTGTACAGCTTCCGCGACGTCGTCGTCCTGAAGATCGTCAAGCGGTTCCTCGACACCGGTGTCTCGCTCCAGAACATCCGTACCGCCGTCCAGCATCTGCGGGAGCGGGGCTTTCGGGACCTTGAGCGCATGACGCTGATGAGCGACGGTGCGACGGTGTACGAGTGCACCTCGCCGGATGAGGTGCACGCGCTGCTCCAGGGTGGACAGGGCATCTTCGGTATCGCCGTGGGCGTGGTGTGGCGGGACGTCGAGAGTGCCTTGTCGCAGCTGCACGGGGAGCGGATCGACACCGGGGAGACCCTGGTCGGGCACAATCCGGCGGACGAGCTGGCTCGGCGGCGTAACCGGGCGGTCTGAGTTCGTTCTGCCTGGGTGTCTCCCAGTGGCCGGTTGAGGTTGACCGGCGGCGGATCGGGCGGTCGTGGCAGGGCATTGTCAGTGGCGTGAGGCAGCATCGGACATGTGAGGAACGCGCCTACGATCCTGCATCTCGACATGGATGCCTTCTACGCCTCGGTGGAGCAGGCATCCAAGCCGAGCCTGCGCGGGAAGGCCGTGATCGTGGGCGGGCTCGGGCCGCGGGGAGTCGTCGCCACCGCGTCCTATGAGGCTCGGGTGTTCGGGGTGCATTCGGCGATGCCCATGGCGCAGGCGCGTCGGCTGGCGCCGAATGCCGCGTATCTCGTGCCGCGCTTCGGGATCTACCGCGAGGTCAGTGAGCAGGTGATGGGGCTGCTGCGGGAGCTGTCGCCGCTGGTGGAGCCGTTGAGCCTGGACGAGGCGTTCGTGGATCTGGAGGCGGGCGGGGCGGCCTGGGACGAGGAGTCGGCACGGCTGGTGGGGTCGAGGCTGCGCGCCGACATACGGGCCGTCACCGGGCTCGCGGGGTCGGTCGGCCTGGCCGCGTCCAAGATGCTGGCGAAGATCGCCTCGGAGCAGGCCAAGCCCAATGGGCTGGTGCTGATCGAGCCGGGGACGGAGCGGGCCTTGCTCGGGCCGATGTCGGTGCGGACGTTGCCGGGAGTGGGGCCGGCGACCGGGGACCATCTGCGGCGGGCCGGGATCCACACGGTGGACGAGATCGCCGAGGCGGGTGAGGACGAGCTGGTGCGGCTGCTGGGCAAGGCTCATGGGCATGCCCTGTACACCATGGCGCTGGCACACGACGAGCGGCCCGTGGTGGCGGAGCGGGAGGCCAAGTCGGTGTCGGTCGAGGACACGTATGACGTGGACATCCATGACCGGGTGCGGGTGGGCCTGGAGGTGCAGCGGCTGGCCGACCGGTGTGTGCGGCGGTTGCGGGGGGCCGGGTTGTCGGGGCGGACCATCGTGCTGAAGGTGCGGCGGTACGACTTCTCCACGCTGACTCGGTCCGAGACGCTGCGTGGGCCTACGGATGATCCGGCGGTGGTGCGGGAGGCTGCGGCCCGGCTGCTGGATTCTGTGGACACGACGGGCGGAGTACGGCTGCTGGGGGTCGGGGTGAGTGGACTGGCCGACTACACGCAGGAGGATTTGTTCGCGCAGGTGGCAGGGGAGAGCCCGGAGCATCCTGTGGAGGACGGTGAGGAGGAGCGGGAGGCAGGCTTTGTCGGTGAGCAGAGGGTTGCGGGGCCTGTGGAGCGGCGGTGGGTGGCGGGGCACGATGTGCGCCACGTCGAGTACGGGCATGGGTGGGTGCAGGGGAGTGGGGTCGGGCGGGTGACTGTGCGGTTCGAGACGCCTGAGTCGGGGCCGGGGCGGGTGCGGACGTTTCGGGTTGATGATCCGGGGTTGGAGGGGGCGGAGCCGTTGCCTTTGGTGGGGGGTGGACCTGTGGGGCCTGGAGGTTCTGGAGGTTCTGGGTCTGGGGGGTCTGGGGGCCGTAGGGGGTTCGGTGGATCTGGGGCTGGTGGGGATGGTGGGGCGTTGGGAGCGGAGGAGGCTGGATTGGCGGGGGCGGGGGCGGGTGATGGGGGAGTGGGGGACATGCCGGTGGCGCCTGGGTAGGTAGGGGGACGGGGGTGGAATGGGCGTTGGCGTTCAGGGGCATCGTTGGCGCGGCGTCAGACCCCGTGGGGGGTTGGGTTGCTTGCCCCCGCGCTGGCGGGGTGCCGCTGCGCCCACCCGTGCCGCCCCAGCGGCACGACTGCCCGCAGCTACGCGTGCTGCGGGGGACGTGGGCGGCAAGCGAGCGCAGCCACGGCTGCTGGGGGCGGCCGGACGTTCGTGGTGTCCGCAGTTAGGGCTGCTCGGGCGGGTCTGCCTTGGAGGGCGTCCGGGGCTAGGTACGGGGACGGGCTACCGGGGCGGTGTCGGCAGTCGGGCCGGTGGGGTGGGTCGGCCTGGGGTGGGTCTGCGGCTTCGTTCGGTGGGGTGGGTCGGCCTGGGGTGGGTCTGCGGCTACGTACGGCGGGGTGGGCTGGCCTGCTGTGGCGTCTGCGGCTGCATACAGCGGGGGTGTCGGCCTGGCGGGGCATCTGCAGACATGCCAGTGGGCGGGCCGTCTGAGATGACGCCTGTCAGCCGCGCCGGCCGGGTGGACGGTCCTGGGGTGGTGTCGGCACTCGTACCGGCCGGGGCGGGCGGTCCTAGGGGCGGTCTCAGCAGTCGCGCCGGCGAGGTCGACATCCTGGAATGGTGTCGGTAGCCGTGCCTCTGGGGTGGGCCGTCCTGAGGTGGGGTCCCCCGGCTATGCGTGGTCGGGCGGCCCCTCCCGAGGGGGTCTCCGCGGCCGCGCAGGGAGGGATGGGTCGGTCTGAGGTGGTGTTCGCCCTGGGCCGGTGAAGCGGGACGTCCTGAGGTGCGGCCGTTGTCACGCACGGTGGGGCGGCTCGGGCCGGGGGGTGTCGGTGGGGTGCTCGTGTTGTAGGGCGTCCCCAGCTGTGGGGTGAGGCGGTCTGGCTGTGGTGTAGGGGCGGAGGCTGCTGGGGGCGTGGGGGAGAGGTTGTCAGGGGTGGGGGTGGGTTGGTCTGGGGCCGTTGTCTTCGGGTGTTTCCGCGCCTGCCAGGTTGCCGAAGTCGCGGTCCGGGGGTGGGGACGTCGGAGGGGCTACGTCGAGGCCGTAGTGGTGGTAGAGCTGGAGTTCCTGTTCGGGGGAGAGGTGGCGGCCCACGCCGAAGTCGGGGGCGTCCTTGATCAGGGCGCGTTCGAAGGGGACGTGGAGGGTGCCCTCGACCAGTTCGCTGGGCTCCAGGGGGACGAAGGCGTCCCGGGAGAAGAGGCCGGTGCGTATCGCCGCCCATTCCGGTACTCCGGTCGCGTCGTCGAGGTAGACCTCGTCGATGGTGCCGATCTTGGTGCCGTTGCGGTCGAAGGCCTTGCGGCCGATCAGATTGCGCGGATCGATGTCGGTCTGCACGGGCCCTCCACTGGTCGCAACTCATCCGTAAGCACTACGAAAAGGCACATCGGGGAGCGCGGCCACTCGAAGGTCAGTGCGTTGAGCCCGCTGGTAGGCTTGCTAGCGGCCGCTGACCCCGTGCGGGAGAGTCCTTCGGACACCATCCGGAGGCGCCGAAGGAGCAAATCCTCCCCGGAATCTCTCAGGCACACGTACCGCACGGACGAGGTCACTCTGGAAAGCAGGGCGGGTGTCTACGGCTTCCGCTCTCACCGACGGTGAAAGCCGGGCGCTCTGTGGTGACCCGGTGAAGCTCTCAGGTTGAGATGACAGAGGGGGAGGCCGTCCGGGTACCCGAGCCGTGGTGCCCCTCGAAGGTCGTGTCAGACCAGGAGGCCTCCGTAATGACCGCCCATCGCATTCCGCTCTCCGAGCTCGAACAGGGCATCCCGTTCGAGCAGCGTCATATTGGTCCTGATCATGAGGCTCGGGCCAAGATGCTTGCCCACGTCGGCTACGGCTCGCTCGACGAGCTCACCGCCGCCGCGGTGCCGGATGTGATCAAGAACGCGGACTCCCTAGATCTGCCGGGAGCGCGTACCGAGGCCGAGGTGCTCGCCGAGCTGCGGTCGCTCGCCGATCGCAACCAGGTGCTGGACTCGATGATCGGGCTCGGGTACTACGGGACGTTCACCCCGCCGGTCATCCTGCGCAATGTCATGGAGAATCCCGCCTGGTACACGGCCTACACGCCGTACCAGCCCGAGATCTCGCAGGGGCGGCTCGAGGCGCTGCTCAACTTCCAGACCATGGTCGCCGACCTCACCGGACTGCCGACCTCCGGCGCCTCACTGCTCGACGAGGGGACGGCGGCGGCCGAGGCCATGGCCCTGTCCCGGCGCATGGGCAAGAACAAGAAGGGGCTGTTCCTGGTCGACGCGGATGTGCTGCCGCAGACCATCGCCGTGATCGAGACCCGTGCCGAGCCGACGGGGGTCGAGGTTGTCGTCGCCGACCTCAGCGACGGCATCCCGGCCGAGATCGCCTCGCGCGAGATCAACGGCGTGCTCCTTCAGTACCCGGGCGCCTCCGGTGTCGTACGGG
This sequence comes from Streptomyces sp. V4I8, assembly GCF_041261225.1. Classification (GTDB taxonomy): domain Bacteria; phylum Actinomycetota; class Actinomycetes; order Streptomycetales; family Streptomycetaceae; genus Streptomyces. Next base: position 1,950,531 of record NZ_JBGCCN010000001.1, on the reverse strand, counting down.
ACATCAAGCCCGTCATCGAGCAGGCCCATGAGCTGGGTGCCCTCGTCACCGTCGCCGCCGATCTGCTCGCGCTCACGCTGCTGAAGTCGCCCGGCGAGCTCGGGGCGGACATCGCGGTCGGGACGACGCAGCGGTTCGGTGTGCCGATGGGCTTCGGTGGGCCGCACGCCGGCTACATGGCCGTACACGAGAAGTTCGCGCGCAGCCTGCCCGGGCGGCTCGTGGGTGTGTCCGTGGATGCCGATGGGAACAAGGCCTACCGGCTGGCTCTGCAGACGCGTGAGCAGCACATCCGGCGGGAGAAGGCGACCAGCAACATCTGTACCGCGCAGGTGCTGCTGGCCGTGATGGCGGGAATGTACGCCGTCTACCACGGGCCCGAGGGGCTGCGCGGCATCGCCCGGCGCACTCATCGGTACGCCTCCGTTCTGGCCGCCGGGCTCGCTGCCGGTGGCGTCGACGTCGTGCATGGCTCCTACTTCGACACGGTGACCGTACGGGTGCCTTCGAAGGCCGCCGAGATCGTCGCCGCCGCTCGGCAGAACGGCGTCAACCTGCACCTCGTCGACGCCGACCACGTGTCCATCGCCTGCGACGAGACCACGAACCGGGCCCAGCTGGGCGCCGTATGGACGGCGTTCGGGGTCGAGGGGGACATCGAGGCACTGGACGCGGGGACCGAGGACGGGCTTGCGGGCGGGCTGCTGCGCAGCGACGAGTACCTCACGCATCCGGTCTTCCACCAGTACCGTTCCGAGACCGCGTTGCTGCGCTACCTGCGCAGGCTCGCCGACCGCGACTACGCGCTGGACCGGGGCATGATCCCGCTGGGGTCCTGCACGATGAAGCTGAACGCGACGACCGAGATGGAGCCGGTCACCTGGCCGGAGTTCGGGCAGCTGCACCCCTTCGCGCCCGCCGAGCAGGCGCAGGGCTATCTGACGCTCATCCGCGAGCTGGAGGAACGTCTCGCCGAGGTCACCGGCTACGACAAGGTGTCGCTGCAGCCCAACGCCGGTTCGCAGGGTGAGCTGGCCGGGCTGCTCGCCGTGCGCGGGTACCACCGGGCCAACGGCGACGAGCAGCGGACCGTGTGCCTCATCCCGTCGTCCGCGCACGGTACGAACGCCGCCAGTGCCGTGATGGCCGGTATGAAGGTCGTCGTCGTGAAGACCGCCGAGGACGGTGAGATCGACATCGCGGACCTGCGGGCGAAGATCGAGAAGCACCGGGACGAGCTGTCGGTGCTGATGATCACGTACCCGTCGACGCATGGTGTGTTCGAGGAGCATGTCGCCGACATCTGTGCGCAGGTGCACGAGGCCGGCGGGCAGGTGTACGTCGACGGAGCCAACCTCAACGCCCTGGTGGGGCTTGCCAAGCCGGGCCACTTCGGCGGTGACGTCTCGCATCTGAACCTGCACAAGACCTTCTGCATCCCGCACGGTGGCGGCGGTCCCGGCGTCGGCCCGGTCGGCGTGGGCGCGCACCTCGCGCCGTACCTGCCGAACCACCCGATGCAGCCCGCGGCCGGTCCGGAGACGGGTGTCGGCCCGATCTCGGCCGCGCCCTGGGGTTCCGCGGGGATCCTGCCGATCTCGTGGGCGTACGTACGGCTCATGGGTGGCGAGGGGCTCAAGCGGGCCACCCAGGTGGCCGTGCTGTCCGCCAACTACATCGCCAAGCGGCTGGAGCCGCACTACCCCGTGCTCTACACGGGGCCGGGCGGGCTAGTCGCGCACGAGTGCATCGTCGATCTGCGGCCGCTGACCAAGGCGACCGGGGTGAGCGTCGACGACGTGGCCAAGCGGCTCATCGACTACGGCTTCCACGCGCCGACGATGTCGTTCCCGGTGGCCGGGACGCTGATGATCGAGCCGACCGAGTCCGAGGACCTGACCGAACTCGACCGGTTCTGCGAGGCGATGATCGCCATCCGCGCGGAGATCGAGAAGGTCGGGTCGGGTGAGTGGACCGCCGAGGACAACCCGCTGCGGAACGCTCCGCACACCGCGGGCGCGCTGGGTGGGGCGTGGGAGCACGCCTACAGCCGTGAGGAGGCCGTGTTCCCGGCCGGGGTGTCGGCCGCCGACAAGTACTGGCCGCCGGTGCGCCGGATCGACCAGGCCTTCGGTGACCGGAACCTGGTGTGCTCCTGCCCGCCGATGGACGCGTACGAGAGCTGACGTGCACAGGGCTGACCCTGCACAGGGCTGACGTGCACTGACGTCCGCAGGGCGGGCTGGCGCTCTCATGGCCGGCGCTCGGGCGTAGGCAAAGCAAGGGCTCCGTCCCGGCCGCAGGTGGCCGGGACGGAGCCCTTGTGCGTTTCATGCCGTTGTCAGTGCCACTTCCGTCGCCTTGACCAGCGCGACGACTGGCATTCCGGGGGCGAGGGCGAGGTCGGTGGTGGCGTCCCGGGTGATGGCGGCCGTCAGTGCGGCGCCCGCCACGGCGATCTTGACCGATGCCATCGCGCCGCCCGTGGCGATGCCGGTGACCGTGCCGGGGAGCTGGTTGCGGATGGACAGGCTCTTGATCGGGGCGGTGGCAAGGGAGATCTCCGTCGCTTTGACCAGAGCGGTCACGGCGGTTCCTTCGGCCAGGCCGAGGTCCTCTACGGCGTCCAGGGTGATCGCGGCGGTCAGGTCCTGGCCGCCGTTGAGGTAGACCTTGACGGTGGCCATGACCTCGCCCGGGGTGATGGCCGTGATCGTGCCGGGGAGCTGGTTGCGGATGCTCAAGCTCATGGGGGACGCCTCGCAGACGGTGGGGTTGTGTGGTTTTTGGGGATTTGGGAAGGCTGGTCCCTACCGTAGGGGCGTCGGGTGTCCGGTTACGTGCGGTCGATGTGGACGTTCGTCGACTTCACGCGCGCGGTCCTCCCTGCCGACCTCCAGGCCTGGCTGAGCTCGATCGAGAACGCTGAGAGGCCTTGCCGGCGCCGGACCGGGAACTGCGGGCGGGGGTTGGCCGTTTGGTATAACGCGATATAGCGCTAGTGCGGTCGATGGGGTGCGAACGGGGTGAGGGTATGTCGGCTGAGCTCTCGAGTGCGGGGTTGCGGGCGTCGGACGCGGACCGGGACCGCGCTGTGGATGTGCTCAACGCCGCGGCGGCGGACGGGCGGCTGACCATGGAGGAGTTGGACGAACGGGTGACTTCCGCCCTCTCCGCCCGCACCGTGGGCGACTTGGCCGGGCTGACCGTGGATCTGCCGGTGGCGGCGAGCGCTGTCGTCAAGGAGCTCGCCCGGATCGAGCAACAGGGCGGTTCGGCCGTGCGGGGCGAGGGCTGGGTGGTGCCACGGCGGCTGGAGATCGAGTCGTCCTGGGGCGATGTGACCCTCGACTTCACACAGGCGGTGATGGCCCCCGGGACGCTGCGGATAGACCTGGACATGCGTGGCGGCACGCTCAAGCTGGTCACGCGGCCGGGCGTCGTCGTGGACACCGACGCGCTGGTGGTCGACTACGCCAAGGTCAAGGCGCGTCCGGCCGGCGATGCGGGTGCGCCGGTCGTCCTGCGGGTCGAGGTCATCGGGCGGATGCAGTTCGGGCGCGTCGTGGTAGGTCCGCCCCGGCGCACGCCGTTCAGAAGAAGCCCGATGCCCTGAGCACCGCCTGCGCTGTCGCGTCGTCGATCTGACGCCCCAACCGTTCCAGTACGTCCGTGCCTTCGAGCAGCGTGCCGCGTTCGCGGGAGCGGCGTACACCGGTGTCCAACTCGTGCCACAGCAGCGGGTTGGCGACCAGGATGCGTGGGTCCAGGTCCAGGCGGCAGCCGTCCGTGTCGCGCAGGGTCAGGAGGGCGGAGACGCGGCCGTGCTGCTGTACGGCCACCAGTTCGTCCGTGCGCACCGCCTGCCGTCGTAAGAGGCCACGCACTTCCAGCCAGCCCGGGCCCGCGGTCACGCGCTGCGGGAGGAGGATCGTGAAGAGTACGGCGGTCAGGGCCAGCCACAGCAGGGATCGGGCCGGTGTCAGGGTCTCCCCGTCCAGGTCGACCAGCAGGGTCATGCCGAGGAACGCCAGAGCGCAGCCCAGGGCGAACCGGGCGCTGCCACGCCAGTGGCGGTCGCCGGTCGGGGCCGGAGGCGGTCCGCTTCCCTGCACAGTGCAGACGGTAGGGGCCACGGCGCCGGAACGCCCCTGTGCCTGCGGTCCTCTGACGCCTACGGTGCAACCTTGACGCGATCCTGATGGCCGCGGCCGTTTCAGCCGGTGTGCACCCGGGGCCTGCGCTCCCGGTCCGGCTCGGCCTCGCGCAGCACCTCCCGGGTGACCGGGGCGACTTCGCCCTGGCCGAAGAGGAAGAAGCGCAGAAAGTTGGCGAAGGGGGTGCCCTCGGTCCACTCGAAGTAGATGTGCGGGATGCAGCCGGTCGTGTCGCGGACGTGCAGGAGCAGCGCGGCCAGGGCGTTGGGGATGGAGGAGGACTCCAGGGTCAGGACGCGGTAGCGGCTGTGCAGAACCTCGCCGCGTACGGTCAGGCCGGCCTCGAACTCGGAGGGGTCGGTGACCGTCACCTCGACGAAGACGAAGTCCTCCTGGTCGGGGACGTCGTTGTCGGCCCGGATCTGCTCGATCTTGTCGCGGTACTCGGCCTTGTCCCGCCGGTCGGGCTCATTGGCGATGAACCGGATCTTGCGGCTGGCTATGTCCCTGACGAAACGTTCCGCCATGTCGTCCATCGTCACGTCGGTCACGCGCAGTTCGAAGGCGCGGGCCAGTCGGGACAGGAGCGAGACCAGGATGATGCCGGCGATGAAGCAGGCGCCGATCTTCACGCCGTCGGGGCGCTCGATGACGTTCACGACGGTCGTGTAGAGGAACACCGCCGAGATGACCGCGAAGCCGATGAACCAGTTCCGCTGGCCGGCCTCGCGGGCCGCGATGGTCACGGCGATCGCGGCGGAGCTGATGAGGACCAGCACGCCGGTGGCGTAGGCGCCGCCCTGGGCGTCGACGTCGGCGTCGAAGATCCAGGTGACCAGGAAGGCGACCAGGGTGAAGACGATGATCATCGGGCGCACCGCGCGGGCCCAGTGCGGGGCCATGCCGTAACGGGGCAGATAGCGGGGCATCAGATTGAGCAGCCCGGCCATGGCGGAGGCGCCGGCGAACCACAGGATGGCGATCGTCGAGACGTCGTAGACCGTGCCGAAGGCGCCACCGAGGTACTCGTGGGCGAGGAACGCCAGCGCGCGGCCGTTGGCCTGCCCACTCGACTCGAACTCCTTCTCCGGGATCAGCAGCGTGGTGATGAAGCTCGTCGCGATGAGGAAGCAGCTCATGATCACGGCGGCGGTGGTGAGCAGCTTCTTCGTGTCCCGGATCCGGCCCTTCGGCTCCTCCTCGGTCTCGCCGGGGTCGCCCTTGACGTGCGGCATCACGGCGACGCCGGTCTCGAATCCGGAGAGGCCGAGCGCGAGTTTGGGGAAGACGATCAGGGCCACGCCGATCATGACGAACACGTTGCCGTGCTCGGCCGTGAGGGCGTTGGACCAGTCGGTGACCACGTGGCCCTCGGTGACGACGTGATACAGGCCGACGGCCACGACGACGACGTTCAGTACGAGGTAGGCGCCGACCAGGGCGACGGCGACGCCGATGGCCTCCAGGAAGCCCTTGAGGAAGACCGCGCCGAGCAGGGCCACGAGGATGAGGGTGATCAGCATCTGCTTGTCGTGCAGGGCGCTGTTCAGATGCGGGTTCTCGACCAGGTGGGTCGAGGCGTCGGCCGCCGACAGGGTGATGGTGATCAGGAAGTCGGTGGCGGCGAAGCCGAGCAGGGTCAGGACGAAGAGCTTGCCCTTCCAGAAGGTCAGGAGCCGTTCCAGCATCGCGATCGAGCCCTGGCCGTGGGGACTCTCCTCGGCCACGCGCCGGTACACGGGCAGGGCTCCGGCCAGAGTGACGATCACGAGCACGATCGTGGCGATGGGTGACAGCAGGCCCGCCGCGAGGGCCGCGATGCCCGGCTGGTAGCCGAGGGTCGAGAAGTAGTCGACGCCGGTGAGGCACATGACGCGGTACCAGGGCTGGCCCTTGTGCTCCGGCTCGGACTCGGGCTGCTGTTCCTCGCGGCCCTGGCCTTGGCCGCTGCCCTGGCCTTTGCCCATGTCGGACAGGCCCTCCAGCATCCAGGCGCGCAGGCGACTGGGCGGGGGGTGTTCGGTCGTGGCCATCGGCGTGCTCCTGATGTGCGGGTCGGCGCGGGTCGCCGTGTGGTTCCGGCCATCACGCGGACGGCGGCACCAGCGTAAACAGAGAGTGACGCATGGGCCCATGGATCGGGGGGGTGGTGGCGTCAAGCTTCCGTTAAGACTCGCCATGTCGGAGGTGGGCGCACAGCAAGAAGCGAGTTCCAGGGGTGGTTGGTGGTGGTTGGGCGGTGGTTGAGCTGTACGGCGGGGTGCGGGCCGGGTGCGGGCCGTCTCAGGGCCGACGGATACTCAGCGTCATGGGCCATGGGCCATGAGCTTCCCGGCCGTTCAGGCTGACGGATCCGGCGCGGTCACCGAACTCGGCTCGGTCGTGCTGCCCGAGGTCGTTTCCGGCTTCGTGGAGAGGATGTCGCGGGCCTGCTCCGCGGCGCGGGTCATGCTCTCGGCGACGAAATCGACGAAGCGGGCGATGTTCTCCAGGCGGGTGGCGGCCGGGGTGTCGGGTCCGAGGATGCTGACACCCTGCCGGGCGGTCTCGGCGAGCTGGGCGTTGGACTGTGCGCTGGCGATCATCCCCTGGTACCAGACGTCGTCGTCGACGATGTAGCGCTCGCGGCGGCGTTCGTCGCGTTCCCGGCGGATGAGGCCCTGGCTTTCCAGGAACGTGATCGCTTTGGAGACGGACGCCGGGCTGACCTCGAGGCGCTGGACGAGTTCGGATGCGGTGAGGCTGCCCGCGTCGGAGGTGTAGAGGCAGGTCAGCACCCGGGACATCATCTTCGGCAGGCCCTGCTGCATGAGGAGGGTGGTCCACGCCTCCTCGTACTCGCGCACGGCCTCGGCGTCTCGTCCGTCGGCCTGTGCCGGCGCCTGCGACCCTCGGGGCGTGGACTGCCTGCGTCGATGGGCGCGACGTTCGGTGGCGCGGTGGGCGAGGTCGGCGCGGTACGCGGTGGGGCCGCCGTTGCGCATGACCTCGCGTGTGACGGTCGAGGTGGGGCGGTCGAGGCGTCTGGCGATCTCCGCGTAGGCGAGCCCGTCGGCCACCCCCAGCGCGATCTGCTGACGTTCCTGCTGAGTGAGCCTGCCTCCCGGCATCGCGATCTCCTTCGTGCTCCTTGGAGCCTTCAGCATAGCGTTCACTCTCCATCTATTGCAACGAGCGGGCGATTGCTGTTGCGTTAGTTTTAACTCTGTTGCAACGATACTTGTGCTCTGAGCTGCACTGATGAAGTTTATTCGCAACGAACTTGTTGCCGCATCCTTGAACGCAACGTAGCGTTTCCGGTGTCAGAAACGGCAACGGCAACGACAGCTGCGACGGCAGCTGCAGCTGCAAGAGGAGAGCATCATGCAGAAGTTCGACACCCCCGCCCCCATCTCCGCCGCCCTCGAGCTCCCCGCGGGCCGCATCCGGTTCATCGCCGCCGACCGGGCCGACACCACCGTCGAGGTCCTGCCCGCGGATGCCGGCAAGAGCCGCGACGTCAAGGCCGCGGAGCAGGTCCGGGTCGCCTACGACGGCGGGGTTTTGCGGATCGAGGCCCCGCAGGCGAAGAACCAGTACTTCGGCCCCTCCGGCGCCGTCGAGGTCACCGTTCAGCTGCCCGCCGGATCCGGCGTCGAGGTGAAGGCGGCGGCCGCCGAACTCCGCGGCGTGGGACGGCTCGGTGATGTCGCCTTCGAGGGGGCGCAGGGGCCGGTCAAGCTCGACGAGGCCGCGAGGGTCCGGCTGACCCTGCAGGACGGTGACGTCACCCTCGGCCGGCTTTCCGGCCCGGCGGAGATCAGCACCCAGCGGGGCGACATCCGCATCACCGAGGCCGAGCGCGGCGCGGTCGTCCTGCGCACCCGGATGGGCGACATCTCCATCGACGCCGCCCGCGAAGCCTCCGCCTCCCTGGACGCCGGCACCGGCCACGGCCGCATCCACAACACGCTCAAGAACAGCGACGGCGACGCCGCCGGCCTGACCATCCACGCCACCACCGACCACGGCGACATCACCGCCCGCAGCCTGTGAAGAAGGAGCCATCCGTCATGACCAATCTGGCTATCGCGGCGAACGGGCTGCGCAAGTCCTACGGCGGCAAGGTCGTGCTCGACGGCGTCGACCTGGCCGTCCCCGAAGGAACGATCTTCTCCCTGCTGGGCCCGAACGGCGCCGGCAAGACCACCGCAGTGAAGATCCTCTCCACTCTGATCTCCGCCGACCCGGGCACGGGCGACATCCACATCGGCGGCCACGATCTGGCCGCCGACCCCCAGGCGGTTCGGGGCGCGATCGGTGTCACCGGGCAGTTCTCCGCCGTGGACGGGCTGATCACCGGCGAGGAGAACATGCTCCTCATGGCGGACCTGCACCACCTCTCCCGAAGCGCGGGCAGGCGGACCGCCGCCGAGTTGCTGGAGCGTTTCGATCTGGTCGAGGCGGCGAAGAAGCCCGCCTCCACCTACTCCGGCGGTATGAAGCGCCGCCTCGACATCGCCATGACGCTGGTCGGCAGCCCGCGGATCATCTTCCTCGATGAGCCGACCACCGGTCTCGACCCGCGCTCCCGGCACAACATGTGGCAGATCATCCGCGAACTGGTCTCCGACGGCGTCACCGTCTTCCTCACCACCCAGTACCTGGAGGAGGCCGACCAGCTCGCCGACCGCATCGCAGTCCTCAACGACGGCAAGATCGCCGCTCAGGGCACCGCCGAGGAGCTCAAGCGGCTCATCCCGGGGGGACATGTGCGGCTGCGCTTCGCCGACCCGGCCGCGTACCAGAGCGCCGCCCTCGCCCTGCGCGAGGTCACCCGGGACGACGAGGCACTGACGCTGGAGATCCCCAGCGGCGGCACCCAGCGCGAACTGCGCGCCATCCTCGACCGACTGGACTCGGCCGGCATCGAGGCGGACGAGCTGACCGTCCACACCCCCGACCTCGACGACGTCTTCTTCGCCCTGACCGGCAGCACCGTGCCGAACCAGTCCAACCAGCCGAACCAGTCCAACGACCCGAATCAGCCCACCCAGCCCAACCAGCCCAAGGAGGCTGTCCGATGAGTTCCCTCTCCCTCGCCGTACGCGATTCCTCCACGATGCTGCGCCGCAACCTCCTGCACGCCCGGCGCTACCCGTCCCTCACCCTGAACCTGCTGCTGACGCCGATCATGCTGCTGCTGTTGTTCGTCTACATATTCGGCGACACCATGAGCGCGGGCATCGGCGGTGGCGGCGCCGACCGCTCCGAGTACATCGCGTTTCTCGTGCCCGGACTCCTGCTGATGACCATCGGCAGCACCACGATCGGTACTGCGGTGTCCGTCTCCAACGACATGACCGAGGGCATCATCGCCCGCTTCCGCACGATGGCCATCCACCGTGGGTCCGTGCTCATCGGGCACGTCATCGGCAGTGTGCTGCAGGCGGTCATCAGTGTGGTGCTCGTCGCCGGCGTCGGTGTGGCCATCGGTTTCCGGTCCACGGATGCCACGGCTCTGGAGTGGATCGCGGCGTTCGGGCTGCTCGTGCTGTTCGCCCTGGCGCTCACCTGGATCGCGGTCGGGATGGGCCTGGTCAGCCCGAACGCCGAGGCGGCCAGCAACAACGCGATGCCGCTCATCTTCCTGCCGCTCATCTCCAGCACCTTCGTCCCGGTCGGCGCGATGCCGGGATGGTTCCAGCCGATCGCCGAGTACCAGCCGTTCACGCCGGCCATCGAGACCGTCCGCGGGCTGCTGCTCGGCACCGAGATCGGCCACAACGGGTGGCTCGCGGTCGCCTGGTGCCTGGCTCTCACCACGCTCGGCTACTTCTGGTCGAAGTCGGTGTTCAACCGCGACCCGAAGTAACCGCCATGACCGCGCGGGCCACCTCCCGCACCTCGTACCGCTCAGGGCGGCGTACATCGACACCGCGTCGGAGTACGCCGCCCGTCGGCGTTTCTGGGACATCCTCCTGGCCCGGTACGCCGGTACGCCGGTACGCCGGTACGCGTATGGGTTCCGTCAAGGCAGCGCACCGCGGCGGGGTGCCGCTCGCCGAGGTCGCCGACGCGGCAACGCCAAGTCCCCGCGCGATCTGGACGCCGCCCTGCGCCTCGGGGTCGGCCGGATCGTCATCGACAGCCCCTCGGAGATCGCCCGGCTGGCCGCGGCGGTCGGACCCGACGGTCACCCGAAGGTGATGGTCCGCGTCGTGCCAGGCATCAGCGCCGGCGGCCACGAGAAAATCCGCACCGGCACGGACGACCAGAAGCGCACCGGAGCCCACACCTACGTCACCGTCGACGGCGGCATGAGCGACAACCCCCGGCCCACGCTGTACGGCCCTGTACGGCGTCCAGTACGCACCCCGGCTGGTGGGCCGGCACAGCACCGCGGCCGGTCACCGCGGCCCCGGCCCCGGTGACCGTGGTCGGTCGCCGCTGCGAGGTGGGTGACGTCGTCGCCGCCGACGTCCAACTCCCTGCCGAATCCGACCCGGAGACCTGCTCGCCGTCCCGGCCGCCGGTGCCTACCACCTGTGCAAGGCCTCCGGCTACAACTTGGTCGGCCGCTCACCGGTGGTCGCCGTCGACGACGGCCGGGCTCCCGGCTCCTGGTCCGCCGAGAGTCCCTGGAGGACATCCGCCGCCGGGACGTGGGCCTGTAAGGCCGGTAGGCGGCAGCGGTCGTAGCCGACGCGGCGATGCTGTCGCGTAAGGTTCGCCAGCTGAACCGAATGTTTCGTTGGCCCTCAAGAGGCGAGTCCATCCTGACCGTCAGCGACAGATTCACCGCGTACAAGGGGTTGCCACCGTTTGGGAGCTGTCTCTAGGGTGCGGCAGCAACGCAGCTTTCTGGATTAACTCCGAAACTTTCGAGGAGCGCATGATGGGCGACCCGGGACTGTCCCGCCGCGGCTTCCTGGCGGCCTCCGCCGCGGCCGGTGTGGGCATGACGGCACTGAGCGGTTGCGGTGGCGACTCGGACGGGGGGTCGTCGGACGGCACGACCACCATCGAGTGGTGGAACATCTCCACCACCGAGCCGACGAAGGGCGTCTGGGCAGCGCTGGCCAAGAAGTTCGAGGCCCAGAACCCCAAGGTCAAGGTAAAGATCGTCCAGATGGAGAACGACGCCTACAAGTCCAAGATGACGGCGCTCACCGCCTCCGGCAAGCTCCCCGACATCTTCCACACCTGGGGCGGCGGGGTCCTCAAGCAGCAGGTCGACGCCGGGCTCGTCGAGGATCTGACCGACCGCACCAAGGACTTCGCCGACGGGCTGCTGCCGGTCGCCAAGGAGCCTTACCTCCTCGACGAGAAGGTGTACGGCATCCCGTTCGACATCGGCATGATCGGCTTCTGGTACAACAAGGCGCTCTTCAAGGACGCGGGCATCACCGAGCCGCCGACCACATGGAGCGGATTCCTCGACACCGTACGGAAGTTGAAGGCGAAGGGCACCACCCCGCTCGCCCTCGCCGGCAAGGAGAAGTGGCCCGGCATGTACTACTGGGCCTACCTCTCGATGCGCACGGCGGGCGCCTCCGCCCTCCAGAAGGCGTACGACGACAAGGACTTCACGGGCGACCCCTTCGTCCAGGCCGGTCAGCACCTCCAGGAGCTGGTCGATCTCCAGCCGTTCCAGAAGGGCTTCCTCGGCGCCGCCTACTCCAGCCCCACGGGGCAGGCCGCGGCCGTCGGCAACGGCAAGGCGGCGATGGAACTCATGGGCCAGTGGGCCCCGGTCGTCCAGGCGGACAGCGGCAAGGGACTCGGCGACGACCTCGGCTTCTTCCCGTTCCCCGCGGTCGACGGCGGCAAGGGCGCGATCACCGAGGTGTTCGGCGGAGGCGGCGGGCACGCCCTGCGCAGCGGGGCTCCGCAGGCCGCCGTCGACTTCCTGAAGTTCTTCGCCTCGGAGGCCACGGACGTGGAGCTGGTCAAGAAGACCGGCATCCTCCCGGTGCTCCCGGCGGCCGAGAGCGCCATCACCGACCCCAACATCAAGGCCGTACAGGCACAGTTGAAGGCCGCCACCGGCTTCCAGCTCTATCTCGACCAGGCGTACGCACCCGCCGTGGGCCAGGAGGTCAACGACAGCGTGGCCGCGCTCATCGCCGGGTCCAAGTCCCCGCAACAGGTCGCCGAGTCGATCACGCAGACCGCGAAGGAAGAGCAGTAGCCGGCGATGACCTCCACGTTCCTGCCGGACAAGCGGACCGGCCCCGACGCCGACGTCCCGCCCCCGTCCGCCGGCGCGACCCGGGGCCGGGCCCGGCGGCGCGCGCTGCACTGGCTCACCGCGGTCGGCTTCCAGGTGCCCGCCCTGGCGCTCTTCCTCGTCCTCGTGCTGCTGCCGATGCTGTTCGCGCTGTACGCGGCCTTCTTCCGCTGGGGCGGCTTCGGCATGCCGTCCGACTACATCGGCGCCGACAACTTCACCCGGCTCTTCGAGGACCCCGTCTTCCTCGGAGACCTGTGGCGCTGTCTGGTCCTGGTCGTGCTGTCGCTCGCCGTCCAACTGCCGTTCGCGCTCGCCATGGCCGTGCTGCTCAACCAGAAGCTGCGCGGCCGGGCCTTCTACCGGATGCTGTTCTTCGGGCCGTACGTCCTGTCCGAGGCGATCACCGGCGTCCTGTTCGGCATGATCTTCGCCCCCGACGACGGCTTCGCCGACCGGATCCTGGGCCGCATCGGTCTCGACGGGCTGGGCGGTGAGTGGTTCGCCGCCCCGTCCACCGTGATGGCCACCCTCTTCCTGGTCATGACGTGGAAGTACTTCGGCTTCCACATGATGCTGTACCTGGCCGGACTCCAGTCCATCCCCCGGGAGTTGACCGAGGCCGCGCTGATCGACGGCGCCGGCGCCTGGCAGCGCTTCCGCAGCGTCACCCTGCCGCTCCTCGCGCCCACCCTGCGGATCAGCGTGTTCCTGTCCGTGATCGGGTCGATCCAGCTCTTCGACCTGGTCTGGGTGACCACCGCGGGCGGCCCGGACCACCACTCCGAGACGATGGCCGTGACCATGTTCCAGTACGGCTTCAAGCGCTACCAGGTCGGCTACGCCAGCGCGATCAGCGTGGTCATGTTCGGCATCAGCCTCGTCTTCGCCCTCGCCTACCAGCGGTTCGTGCTCCGCCGCGACCTCGAAGGGGCCACCACGACGATGAGGGGCGGCGCCAAGTGACGGCCGGATCCGGCAAGAAGACCGGCGGGACCGCCGGAAGGAAGACCGGCGGGAAGAACCTGCCCTTGCACGTGATCCTCGTCGTGGTCGGCGCGGTGATGGTGGTGCCCCTGCTCTACGCCGTGCTGTCCGGCTTCAAGTCCACCGACGAGCTCTCCCGCAACCCGGTCGGTCTGCCGGACTCGTGGGTGACCGGCAACTACACGGGCATCCTCGGATCGGGCGACTTCTGGCGGCTGATCGGCAACAGCACCCTCATCGCGGTGGGGACGACCGTCCTGGTCGTGGCGGTCTCCGCGCTCTCGGCCTTCTCCTTCGCGCGCTTCGCCTTCCGCGGACGGGAGGCGCTGTTCACCCTCTTCACGATGGGGCTGATGTTCCCCTTCGCGGTGGCCGCGCTCCCGCTGTTCCTGCTGCTGCGCTCCATGGGACTGCTGGACAACCCGCTCGGCGTGATCCTTCCGCAGGCCGCCTTCGGACTGCCGATGACCATCATCATCCTCCGCGGCTTCTTCCGGGACATCCCCGGCGAGTTGGAGGAGGCGGCCACGCTCGACGGGTGCAGTTCCTTCGGGTTCTTCTGGCGGGTGCTGCTGCCCATGGCACGGCCCGCGCTGGGCACCGTCTCGGTCCTCGCCGTCGTCACCAGCTGGAACAACTTCTTCCTGCCGCTGCTGGTGTTCACCGACTCGACGTGGTGGACCATCCCGATCGGCGTCCAGCAGTTCCAGGGCCAGTTTTCCGCGGACTACGCCCGCGTCTTCGCCTACCTGGTGCTGGCCATGGTCCCCGCCCTCGCCTTCTACTCCGTCGCCGAGCGCCAGCTCGTCGGCGGCCTCACCGCCGGCGCCACCAAGGGGTGACGTGCACAGGCGGACGTACGGCTACCCACACATCCGACACGTGAGGAGTCGCACCATGCGCAAGAACCGTCTCAGACTCGTCGGCACTCTCGCCGCGTTCCTGGTCGCCGCCGGGATCGGCACCGGCTCGCCCGCCCAGGCGCGGCCCGAGCCGCCCACCCTCGCCGACCTCGCCCAGCGCCACGGCCGCTACTTCGGCAGCGCGACCGACAACCCCGAACTCGTCGACGAGCCGTACAAGGCGCTCCTCGGCAGCGAGTTCGACCAGATCACGCCGGGCAACGGCATGAAGTGGTACGCCACCGAGCCCCAGCAGGGCGTGTTCGACTTCTCCGAGGGCGACGAGATCGTGAACCTCGCCCGCGCCCACCACCAGAAGGTGCGCGGCCACACCCTCGTCTGGCACAGCCAGCTGCCGGGCTGGCTCACCGACCGCGAGTGGACGGCGCCCGAGCTGCGCGCCGTACTGAAGAAGCACATCCAGACCGAGGTACGGCACTACCGGGGCCAGATCTACGCGTGGGACGTCGTCAACGAGGCGTTCAACGAGGACGGTACGTACCGCGAGACGGTCTTCTACAAGACGCTCGGCCCCGGCTACATCGCCGACGCCCTGCGCTGGGCCCACCAGGCCGACCCGCGCGCCAAGCTGTACCTGAACGACTACAACGTCGAGGCGATCGGCCCGAAGAGCGACGCCTACTACCGGCTGGCCAAGGAGCTGAAGGCCCAGGGCGTCCCGCTGCACGGCTTCGGCCTGCAGGCCCATCTGGCGCTCCAGTACGGCTATCCGACCACGCTGGAGGACAACCTTCGCCGCTTCTCCCGACTCGGCCTCGACACGGCGCTCACGGAGGTCGACGTACGGATGCTGCTGCCCGCGACCGACGAGAAGCTGGCCCAGCAGGCCGACTGGTACCGGGACATGACCGAGGCCTGCCTGGCGGTGCGCCGGTGTGTGGGCATCACGGTCTGGGACTACACGGACAGGTACTCCTGGATCCCGGCGTTCTTCCCGGGCGAGGGCGCGGCACTGCCGTGGGACGAGCAACTGCGCCCGAAGCCGGCGTACTTCGCGCTGCGGGAAGCGCTGAAGTAAAGACCCACTACGGTGAGTGACCACCTCCGGACACACATGGGGGCCGGCTCGCAGTCAGGGTCTGCGACCGGCCTCTGGAGTACGCCGGGCGTTCGTCACTCCGCCCGGTGGTGGTGCGGGGCCCTTCCGGCGGGCCTTCTCGGCGTGCCGTCGGCAGGCGCTACGCGGCGGTCATCACCTTGCCGGTGCCCAGCGGACGGTGCGGGGCGATGATCTGGCCGTCCGGCAGGAGCTCACCGGTGTCCTCGAAGAGCAGGACGCCGTTGCACAGCAGGCTCCATCCTTGCTCCGGGTGGTGCGCCACGAGACGGGCGGATTCCCGGTCGGCGGAGTCGGCTGAGGGGCACGGTGGCTGGTGCTGGCACATGGAGGGGATCTTTCGCTCTGTTGTGATGTGTGAGGTGGGTGTCGTGACGGTGGTGGCTGTCGTGTCTGTTTCGCGGCGTGAAGCTTCGTTCATGGCCGCCCCCCGTTGTGATTAGTCGGTCGGAACCCAGTGTTGCCCCACGGGCGTCAATCCGCAGGGATTTCGCGGCACCGCTTTCTCACAGGTTGATGACGCATCGCCCGCGCGGACGGTTCATCTCAACTCCACCGTCACTTCGGGTGGTTCGCAGTGGTCGGATAGGGCTAGTCCGGGCGGGCCGGAGGCCTTGAGAAGCTCGTTCGAGCGTATTGTCGCTCGCGCGAG
The DNA here is from genome assembly GCF_041261225.1 of Streptomyces sp. V4I8. Lineage (GTDB taxonomy): Bacteria > Actinomycetota > Actinomycetes > Streptomycetales > Streptomycetaceae > Streptomyces. The sequence goes on along the minus strand of NZ_JBGCCN010000001.1, from coordinate 1,934,543 downwards.
CGAAATCATCGCGTGTTTGCGTTGCTCGTTTTCCTGTGGCGTGAACAGCGGCGTACCCCGCCGCCCGGAATGGGGCGGCGGGGTACGGGGCCGCTCGCGCGGTGTGCTGTCAGGCGGGGGAACCGAGCAGCGGAGGCAGGGGCGGCAGCGGGGCCGGCGTCGCCCGGTGGGTCAGCACCGGGAACAGCTCGGCGACCCGGAGCGGCAGGTGGGCCGCGATGCCGGGCGGGGCCGGGGCCAGCGGCACGAGGATGTCCGTGGCGGCGGGATGGCCGGTGGCGGCGTCCGCGGTGCAGTCGCCGTGCAACCACAGGGTGAGCATGTAGAGGCCGGGGAACGACAGCAGACGCGGCTGGTAGGGCTGGCCGATCGTCTCGGCCTGCTGCAGTGCCCGCTCGGTGGAGGCGATATACGGCCCCTCGAAGAAGTGCGAGAACGCCCAGCCGTCGGGTGTCAGCCGGGTCTCCGCCGCGGCCACCGCGCGGTCGCCGCACCGGATCAGGAAACGCCAGCCGGTCAGCCGGGTCGCGGACAGGCCCGCCGGGGTGATCTGGTCCAGGACGTGCACGGGCAGCGGGAGTTCGGGTGTGGCGGGTCCCTGGGCGGCACGCAGGGAGGGCGTTCGGGCCTCACGTACCGCGGTGGGCGAGCCGAGGGCGGTGAGGACGGAGCGAAGTGCGGGCGCGGGTGCCGGGGGAACATGCAGCGGCATGGTGGGTCGCCTCTCATTCGGAGAGCCGGTGGCGCGAGGGCGTGACGGGGGCGGACGGCGCTGTCTGCTCACGGAGGTCAGAGAGGCGGGGGCCGGGGTCGGGAAGCGCGAGGGGGGTGGGGGCCTGTCGCACGTCATGTGACGGCAGGTCCTGGGACCGTGGGCGCCAACCCTCTGCCTTGATTGCGGAGTTTATACGACGAGTGTTCAGACGATGTTTCATCTAGCCGGTTTCGGTGCACCCGGCAAGGGTTCATTCGGCCGGTGATATGCGGGAATCATCCCGAGTGCCGACCGATCATACGGCGATGACCTCGAAAAATACCCCGGGCGCGGTCGGCCAATTCTCGTCGGCGTTTTTCACGAGTTCGTGAGGAGTCCGCAACTGCTGAGTGCTCCATGCCTCGTGAATGTGCCGCCGGTCACGTCCGCCAGAGTAGCGGGCACCGAGCCGAAGCGGGACGTTATCGATCGCTTCGGCTGGGCATCATCCCACCTGACCCGGGAGACCGGCGGCCGTAAAGTCGGCCCGCCCATCCGAGGAGGGAAGCTTCGATGGGGGAGAAGGTCGTGGCAGGTCGGTTCGATCTGTCCGATCGCCAGCACTACCGCGTGAAGCTGCGGCGGTGTCTGACGGGCCTGGAGCGGCTGCTGGAGGAGAAGCGGTTCGACCGCCCCAAGAACCTCATGGGGCTGGAGATCGAATTGAATCTCACCGGCGCCGACGGCATGCCGAAAATGTTGAACATGCAGGTGCTGGAGCGGATCGCGAGCCGCGACTTCCAAACAGAACTCGCCATGTTCAACCTGGAAGTGAACATAGCCCCACACCGCCTTCAGGGGCGGGTATTCGACCAGCTCGCGGAGGAACTCCGGACATCACTGGCATATGCCGACCGAAAAGCCGGTGAGCTCGACGCGGGAATCGTGATGATCGGCATTCTGCCGACGCTCGACCGGGACGACCTGGTCTCCTCGAACCTCTCCGCCGTCGACCGCTACACCCTCCTCAACGACCAGATCGTGGCCGCCCGCGGTGAGGACTTCACGCTCGACATCGACGGCGTGGAGCACCTGACCTGCACCTCGGGGTCCATCGCCCCCGAGGCCGCCTGCACCTCCGTGCAGCTGCACCTCCAGGTCACCCCGGGCCGTTTCGCCGACGTCTGGAACGCCGCGCAGGCGGTCGCCGCCGCCCAGGTGGCCCTGGGCGCCAACTCGCCGTTCCTCTTCGGACGCGAGCTGTGGCGGGAGTCGCGCCCACCGCTGTTCCAGCAGTCCACCGACACCCGCCCGCCCGAGCTCCAGGCCCAGGGCGTGCGGCCGCGCACCTGGTTCGGTGAGCGGTGGATCACCTCGGCGTACGACCTCTTCGAGGAGAACCTGCGCTTCTACCCGGCCCTCCTGCCGATCTGTGACGACGAGGACCCGCTCGAGGTCCTCGACGCCGGCGGCACACCGTCACTCGCCGAGCTCGTCCTGCACAACGGCACCATCTACCGCTGGAACCGGCCCGTCTACGGCATCGCCGACGGCGTCCCGCACCTGCGCGTCGAGAACCGCGTCCTGCCCGCCGGGCCGACCGTCACGGACGTCATCGCGAACGCCGCCTTCTACTACGGCGTCGTCCGCGCCCTCGCCGAGGAGTCACGGCCCGTGTGGACCCGGTTGCCCTTCGAGGCGGCGGCCGCCAACTTCGACGAGGCGTGCAAGCACGGCATCGACGCGCGCCTGCGCTGGCCCCGGCGCGGACGGTACGGCGGCACGACGGAGGTCGACGCGGTGAGCCTCGTACGCGACGAACTGCTGCCCCTGGCCGAGGCCGGCCTCGAGGCGTGGGGCGTGGAGCGGGCCGACCGGGACTTCTACCTGGGCGTCATCGAGGAGCGGTGCCGCAGGCGGATGAACGGCGCGTCCTGGCAGGCGGCCACCTTCCACCAGGCACTGGAGGCGGGCCTGACCCGGGACGCGGCCCTGGCGGCCACGACCCGCCGCTACCGCGAGCTGATGCACCGGGGAGATCCGGTCCACACCTGGCCCGTGGGGTTGCTGGAGCCGGTGCCGCTGGGGTGACGGCGCAGGGGCCGGTCCGGGGGCAACTCCGGGTCGGCCCCGGCGGCGATCATGAAGCGGTTGCGCTGTGTGAGGGGTCGGCTGCGCCGAGCCGGAGGGGTCGTCACGCAGCGTGGCGCCGGCCCGCTCCGGTCGTCGCGACGGGGGTCGCTGCCGCTCGCCCCATACTGATCGGGCAAGCTGTGACGTCCCATGACGGTGGTGCCCCTCCCCGTTGCCCTGCTGAACCCAGTGCCGGAGTCCGGCCGTATGGCAGGCAAAGGGGCGGTACGCCCCGTCCGGCGCCCGTCCCCCCAACGGCCTGTCGTGCACGGTCTTCGTCATGGCTTTCGAGGCCCTGGGGGGCGGCGATGGGGATGATGCGGGATTACTCAACTGGAGGCAGGTGTGCAGGGCGAGGCAGGCCCCATGGCCGAATCTTTTCCGCACGAGCGGCCCTCACGACGGATTTTCCGCGATGAGACGCTGCTCGTTCTGGGGCTGTCGCTCGGCGCGAGTGGTGTGTCCGCCCTGATCAGTTTTGTCGGTTCGGTCACCAAGCCGGGTGGCCTCAAGGACCAGGCGGCCACGCTCAACGCCTCGGCCGCGCCGGGCCGCCCCTGGCTGGATCTCGCCTGGCAGCTCTTCGGGATCACCACCGCCCTGATCCCCGTCGCACTCGTCGCGCACTTCCTGCTGCGCGAGGGGCAGAGCCTGCGCACCCTCGGCTTCGACCGGACCCGGCCCTGGCCGGACCTCGGCCGCGGAGCGGCGATCGCGGCGGTGATCGGCAGCACCGGCATCGCCTTCTACCTGGCCGCCCGCGGGCTCGGCTTCAACCTCACCGTGGTGCCCGAGGCGTTGCCCGACGTGTGGTGGAAGTACCCGGTGCTGATCCTGTCGGCGCTGCAGAACGCGATCCTGGAAGAGGTCATCGTCGTCGGCTATCTGCTGCGCCGCCTGGGCCAGTTGGGCTGGACGCCCGGCACCGCGCTGGTGGCCAGTTCCGTGCTGCGTGGCTCCTACCACCTCTACCAGGGCATCGGCGGCTTCCTCGGCAACATGGCGATGGGCGTGGTGTTCGTGTACCTGTACCGGCGCTGGGGCCGGGTGGGCCCGCTGGTCGTGGCGCACTCCCTGCTCGACATAGGGGCGTTCGTGGGGTACGCGCTGCTGGCCGGCAAGGTGGGGTGGCTGCCGACGGCGTGAGCGTCTTCGGGGGACGCCGGGGGGGGAAGTTCTGACGGGGTGCTTCGAACAGGTGTTTTCGAGGGGGCGTACGGCGGTCTCGTACGCCCCCTTCGGCGTCCCCGCCGGCCGGGCGAGCCCTAGGCGATCAGCTCACCGTCGATGACGGTCACCGCGCGGCCGCTCAGCAGCGTGCGGTCGCCGCGGAGTTCCGTGCGGACCAGGCCGGAGCGGGGGGAGGCCTGGAGGCCGGCGAGTTCGGCCCGGCCGAGGAGCTCGGACCAGTAGGGGGCCAGGGCCGTGTGGGCGCTGCCGGTGACCGGGTCCTCGTCGATGCCGACGTTCGGGAAGAAGCAACGGGAGACGAAGTCGTAGCCCCGGGTGGGGTCCTCGGCGCGGGCGGTGGCGATGATGCCACGCTCGGAGCAGGCGCCGAGGGCCTTGTGGTCGGGGGCCAGGGCGCGGACCGTCTTCTCGTCGGCGAATTCGAGGAGCAGGTCGTTGATGTTCGGACCGGTGTCGAAGGCGACGCGCGCTTCGGCACCCAGAGCCTCCGTGACGCCCTCCGGGACCTCGGCCGGCGTGAGCGGGGCGGTCGGGAAGTCGAGGGTGAGGGAGCCGTCCTCGCGGGGCGTGGCCACGAGCACCCCGCTGCGGGTGGCGAAGCGCACGGGTCCCTCGTGGGCGCCGGTGCTGTGCAGCACTTGGGCCGTGGCGAGCGTGGCGTGCCCGCACATCGAGACCTCGGTGACCGGCGTGAACCACCGCAACGCCCAGTCGGCCTCGCCGCCTTCGGGCAGCCGGTGCGCGAACGCCGTCTCGGCGTGATTGACCTCCATGGCCACGCTCCGCAGCCAGTCGTCCGCCGGGAAGGCGTCGAGAAGCAGGACCCCGGCCGGGTTGCCGGCGAAGGGACGGTCGGTGAAGGCGTCGACGATTCGAATCCGCATGACGCTGACGCTAGAGGTGCGGGGGAGGGGACGACCAAGGCCAATTCGGGGGTGCTGGACCGATTTCGGTCCGAGGGGGCGCAGATGCGTCGCACCCTACTGTGGCGCAGGAGCGTCGCACCCTACTCCGGCGCAGTGATGGCGTGGTCGATCGCCGAGACGACGTCCTGAGCGACATGAGCGGGCCGGCAGGAGTCGTCGGTCCAGCCCCGTCCGTCCGCGACCCACACGCTTCGCAGCCCGAGCGCGTCGGCGCCGGCGATGTCGGAGTGCGGTGAGTCGCCGATGACCCATGCGCCGGTCAGAGGGGCGCCGACGGCCGCGGCTGCCGTCCGGAAGATCTCCGGTTCGGGCTTCTTGCACCCGACGGCTTCGGAGATGACCCAGCCCTGCAGGTCGACTCCACCGGACGTGCTCCCAGCGTTGCCGCACGTTGATCCAGACCGGAACCGACTCCTACGTGTTCCAGGCCACCGAGGACGAACGCGGCACCAAGAACGCCCGGTGAGTTCGTCCTCGAACGTCGCGGCCGGTCAGTTCAGCAGGGCAGCCGTGAACGTCTTGCGGTGGTCCACCAGCCAAGTCTGCATGCGATCCCAGCGTTCCCATCCACCACGCTCGGCCAACGCCTGGAGATAGGCGGGGTCTCCGCCGGCCACGCGGCGGGCGACGAAGGCCCGGCAGACCTCCGTGGCCTGCTCGATGACGCCGGGCAACTCGGCGCGGTCCCCCGCCGAGAGGCCGTAGGGGCCACCCAAGCCATGCCTGTCAGGGACACAGCCCAGGGGACCCGGGGCCCCCAACCTATCCACCCGCTGCCCAAGTGGTCCCCTCAGACCCTGTCGAAACACTCAAGTGATCTGGTTCGCCGACAGAGGGCTTCGCACACGACGCGGATCAGCGCACGACGGAACGCGCGAGGCGGAACCCCACGTCGTCGACCTGGAAATTCGGGTGGCTGCGGCGCCGCGCGGAGGCCCGGCAACTCCAGTGCTCATCGAACCAACCACCGCCACGGAGCACCCGGTAGGCGCCATAGACCTCGGCGTCGTAGACGTCCCAGCACCAGTCCCAGACGTTGCCGAGCATGTCGTAAAGCCCCCACGAGTTGGGGAGTTCGCCGCCCACCTCGTGGGTGCGCTCGTGCGAGTTACCGCGGTACCAGCCGATCTCGTCGAGCTCCCCGTAGCGCGGCCCGGTCGTCCCGGCACGGCAGGCGTGCTCCCACTCGGCTTCGGTCGGCAGCCGATACCCGTCGGCGGACGCGTCCCACTCGATATCTTCGGCCTCGGCACGGAAGTGGTACGCGGGCGTGAGGCCGGCGCACTGGGACAGGGCGTTGCAGAACCGCGCCGCGTCCCACCAGGAGACGCACTCGACGGGCAACTGGTCCCCAGGGGTGGTACTCGGCCGCCGGCCTGTGATCTGCGTGTACAACGCCTGGGTGACCGGGGATGCCGCGAGCTGGTAGGGCGCAAGTTCGACCGACCAACTGCGCTGTGTCCGCCGGTCCGACAGCGTCACCTGCCCCCGGTGGATGGAGATCATCTCGTTCCCCATCATCACGTCCATGATCAGGAGATCCTAACGAAACCTGTCAGTGCGAAACGACAGAGCCACCAACGGTTGTCCTTGGCTGACACGAATCTGCAAGTCGTCATCCTTCACTGGCACAGGTCACTCACCGAAAACAGCAGCCGGTCTTGCCATGCGAACAGTTCCGATATATCGTTGACGCATCGCGACAGATCAACGATGGAATGGAGTGATTGCGATGCGTTCCCATGGATTCGAGCGTGGGCATGGTGGACACGGTCATCACGGCCGAGGCGGCTTCGAGGGGCTGCGCGGCGCTTTCGGGCCCTTTGGGCCGGGCGGTCCCGGCGGCTTCGGTGGGCCCGGATTCGGGCCCGGCCCCTGGGGGCCCAAGGGCGGCCGCGGTGGACCGCGAGGGAGGGCGCGGCGCGGTGATGTGCGCGCGTCGATCCTCGCCCTGCTGAAGGACCGCCCCATGCACGGCTACGAGATGATCCAGGAGATCGCCGAGCGCAGCGGCGGGGCGTGGAAGCCCAGCCCCGGCTCGGTGTACCCGACCCTCCAGTTGCTGGAGGACGAGGGGCTGATCGCCAGCGAGAGTGAGGGCGGTAAGAAGCTGTTCTCGCTCACGGAGTCGGGCCGCGAGGCGGCCGAAGCCGGGCCCGAGGCGCCCTGGGAGGAAGCCTCCCGCGGTGTCGACTGGGAGGCCCTCGGCGAGATCCGGCAGGCCGGCTTCGGTCTGATGGAGGCCTTCGGGCAGGTCTGGAAGACGGGCAGCAAGGAGCAGCGCGAGAAGGCGCTGACCGTCATCAACGACGCCCGCAAGAGGCTGTACCTCATCCTCGCCGATGAGGACTGAGGCGGGTCGGCGGCCTCGCCGCCCTGAGTGAAGGCGCCCCGTGGGTTCATCCGCGGGGCGCCTTCGTGTGTACGGCGAGGTGCTCAGGCCACCAGGCCCGCCAGCTTGCGCAGCGACTCGTTCAGTGCCGCCGTGGCCGAGTCCTTGAGCTTGCCCGCCATCAACGACACGGCCGCACCCGTGAACTCGCCGTCGATACGGACAGCCGTGGCGCCGGCGCCGTCGGCTTCCGGTGTCAGCGTGTAGCGCGTTGCCACGGTCACCGCCATCGGGCCCTTGCCGCGAATGGCGAGCACCCGCGTCGGCTCCAGTTCCTCGATGGTCCACTCGACCTCGGCCGGGAACCCCATCAGCTTCATGTTCTCCTGGAAGGTCCCGCCCACTTCGAGGGCCGTTGGGCCGCCGCCCGGAAAGCTGGTGTGGGTCGCGTTCCACTGCCCGTACGCCGACCAGTCCGTCAGCTGTGCCCAGACCTTCTCGGCCGGCGCCTCGATGCGTGCCTCCGCGCTGACTTCGGCCATGCGACCACCCCTTCGTCTCGGGCTACGGTGTCGCGGAACGTAGCCGTGGGGCCTGGAACATTCAATACTGATGAGCCGTCAGAAAATGTGGAGACGTGAGCTCAGCCCACCAGCCGTATCACCGCGGCGTCGAAGAGATCCCACGCGCGTGGGAACGCGCTCTGGTCGTGGCAGTGCCAGGCCTCCCAGAACAGGTCGGCGGGCAGGGCGTCCTCCGGTGCGTACACCCGGTAGACGTACTGTCTGCCGTCGACGGCAGGCAACGACACCAGCCAGCACCTGCTCTCCATGTTCCTGAGGGACGTCCGGGCGGGGCGCCATGGTTGCGTACACGGCGCACGGCAAGGCGGCGCGCGCCCTTCGGGCGTGTTCGGCGTGATCTCATCCGTAAGGAGGAGATATCGGCCGGCGGAGTCCACTCTGTGTGGGACGCCAAAATGCTTCCTCCCGGGGATGACTCGGCTCGAAGTGGTTGATGGGGTAGGGGATGTGCAACCCCGTATTCCCCGGCAGTCGGCGCAGGAGCAGGACTCTCGGTGTCCGGCCGCCGCCGCGGACGATGCCAGGCTCAGCGACGAGCTGGCAGCGGTGGTTTCCGGTGCCCGCCGCCGGGCGGTCAGGGACGGGGACCGGCAGATCGACACGGCCCATCTGCTGCACTCGCTCCTGGAGCACGACCGGGAGGTGTACGCCGTCTTCGGCGACGGCCCCCAGATCGCCCGCCTGCTGGGCTATCTCGTGCAACGCACCATCGGCTACGGCCTGCGCTGGCAGGGCAGCGTCGAGGACTCCGGTGCCGTCCCCGTGGTGCGGGACGGCGACGGTTTCTCCCCGCTGGCCGCGAGCGCGATGGACCATGCCTGCCGACGCGCCGCGCGCCGCGGCGACACACAGGCCCGCGGCCTCGACCTGCTCGCGGCGATCGCGCTCGACCCGCAGGCCCGCGCCGTCGAGGTGCTCGCCCGCGCCGGCATCGACGCGAACGAGCTATGCGCCCGGATCGACGAACCGCGCGACGAACCGCGCGACGAGTACGTCACCGAAGGCGAGACGGCTCGCTAGGCCCGCTGCCTTGCCCCCGCGTGCCCCCGCCGCCGTCCCGGCCCGCAGCCGCTTCGAACCCGCGGTCGAGCCCTGGCGTGAGTCGCACCGCCCTCCGCCGTTCCCCCAACCCTCGCGCCCCACCCCTCTGTCCACTCGGCGAGACAGGTGTCATTGGGGATGACGCTCATGTCATCGCCTGTCATCATGTGCCGGTGCGTATGTCTGAGAGCAGTGGGGTCGGCCGCGGCAAGGGCGTCGGGCTGGGGCTGGCGATAGGTTCCGCCATCGCCTTCGGAGGATCCGGCGTCGCGGCCAAGCCGCTGATCGAGGCGGGGCTCGATCCGCTGCACGTGGTGTGGCTGCGCGTGGCCGGCGCGGCCCTCGTGATGCTGCCGCTCGCCGTGCGCCACCGGGCGCTGCTGCGCCGCCGCCCCGCCCTGCTCGCGGGGTTCGGACTGCTCGGTGTGGCCGGCGTGCAGGCCTTCTACTTCGCTTCGATATCCCGCATCCCGGTCGGGGTCGCGCTGCTCGTCGAGTACCTCGCCCCCGCGCTCGTCCTCGGCTGGGTGCGGTTCGTACAGCGACGGCCCGTCACGCCCGCCGCCGCCCTCGGCGTCGTCCTCGCGGTCGGCGGACTCGCCTGCGTCGTCGAGGTCTGGTCGGGTGTGAGCTTCGACGCGCTCGGCCTGCTCCTCGCGCTCGGCGCCGCCTGCTGCCAGGTCGGCTACTTCGTGCTGTCCGACCAGGGCAGCGACTCCGGCGCCGAGGCCCCCGATCCGCTGGGCGTCATCGCGTACGGCCTCCTCGTCGGAGCCGGTGTCCTCACCGTCGTGGCCCGCCCCTGGACGATGGACTGGTCCGTGCTGGGCAGCACCGCACACATGAACGGCACCCCGGTCGCGGCCCCCCTGCTGCTGTCCTGGATCGTCCTCGTCGCGACCGTGATCGCGTACGTCACCGGAGTGGTCTCCGTCCGCCGGCTCTCACCGCAGGTCGCCGGCGTGGTTGCCTGCCTCGAAGCGGTCATCGCGACCGTCCTGGCCTGGGTCCTGCTCGGCGAGCACCTGTCCGCGCCGCAGATCATCGGCGGTGTGATCGTCCTGGTCGGCGCCTTCATCGCGCAGTCGTCGGCACCGGCGAAGGGTTCTCCGGAACCGGTGGCGGGCGGCGGACCGGAAAGGGATTTGTCCACCCGTTCGACCCTCGCCTAAGGTTCGATCATGCCTTCGACGCTCGTTCTTCCGCCTCCGGCCGCCTGAGGCGGGCCCTCCGGAACGCCTGCCCGGCGTCACGCCGGGCGGAACGGTGCTGCCCGCAGACGAAGTCCACGGACCCCGCTGAGCCGCGGTCCTTCCAGAACTTCTGCATGTCTGCGGAGAAAAACTCGTGTCGAACGCTGCTGTTTCCGGCCTGCCCATCGGGCGAGGCCTCCTCTACCTGATCGTCGCCGGTGCCGCCTGGGGCACCGCGGGTGCCGCCGGCTCCCTGGTCTACCGGACCAGTGACATGGGGCCGGTCACCCTCTCCTTCTGGCGCTGCGCGGTCGGCTTCGTGCTGCTGCTGGCCGTCCGCCTCCTGCGTCCGCGTCCCCGTCCGCGAGCGGAGACCGCCGGGACCGACAGGACCACCGTGGCCGCCGGGACCGTGGTGTCCGAGCTCCTCGGCCGCAAGGCGCTGCGGGCCGGGGCCAACGGCGTCGGGCTCGCCGTGTTCCAGACGGCCTACTTCGCGGCCGTCGACGTCACCGGACTCGCCGTGGGCACCGTCGTCACCCTCGGCGCCGGCCCCGTGTTCATTGCGCTCGGCGCCCGGCTGACGCTGGGGGAGCGGCTCGGCCGTGGCGGCGTCGCGGCCGTGGCCGGTGCGCTCACCGGGCTCGCGGTGCTGGCGCTGGGCGGCGAGGGCGCGACCGTACGGCCGTGGGGCGTGGTGCTGGCGCTGGTGTCCGCGGCGGCGTACTCCGTGATGACCCTGCTGACGCGCAAGTGGGGGCGTGACGGCGGGGCCGACGCCGCCAGTACGTCCCTCTGGGCCTTCGCGGTCACCAGCCTGTGCCTGCTGCCCTTCGCCCTCGCCGAGGGACTCGTGCCGCACACCGCCGACCCCGTACGGCTCGGCTGGCTGCTGGTGTACATCGCGGCCGTCCCCACCGCCCTCGCGTACGCCCTCTACTTCGCGGGCGCGGCCGCCGTACGGTCGGCCACGGTCTCCGTGATCATGCTGCTGGAGCCGGTCAGCGCGGCGGTGCTCGCCGTCGTCCTGCTCGGCGAACACCTGACGGCGCCGACACTCGCCGGCACCCTGCTGATGCTCGGGTCCGTCATGGGGCTCGCGGTGGCGGAGGCACGCGGCGCGCAACGACTGGCGGCGTGACGGCGAGGGGCCCCACACCGCACGGGTGGAGGGCCCCTCGCTCAGGCCGGGCGGCGGCGCAGCATGTGCTCGCGCGCCGCGGTGTCCCCCGGCCCCGCCCGCCGCGTCAGCCGTACCGCGATCCGGTCCTGGACCTCCTCTGTCCGCTTGCCCGCGTACTTGAACTTCGCGCGGACGCCGGTGACTTCGAGGCGCAGCCCCCGAATGCCGGACAGCAGCCTGCCGAACGGTGCCTCTCCGACCGCTACTTCCGCCGAGCCGCCCTCCGGCTGGAAGTGCCCCACCTGACGGTTGAGCAGCTCGGCCTTCTCGGCCGGGTCGTCCACGACGTGGGCCCGGCAGCGGAGTTGGACGGCCGCGTAGAAGCTGGTCGGTACGCCGTGCTCGGACGGGGTGTCCGGGGCCGCCTGCCAGGGGCCGGGAACGTAGACGTAGTCGTCGACCACGCTCAGCACCACGTCGGGGTGGGCCAGCAGCGCGGGCCACATCGGGTTGGGCCTGGCCAGGTGCGTGACGGCCTCGCCGCGCTCGCCGTCGTACGCGAAGTGCAGCGGCTGGACGTGCGGTGGCTCGCCGTCCAGGCCGTTGACGACGAGCTGCCCGAAGTCGTGGACGGCCAGCCACCGCTGCCACTCGGTGTCGTCGCGGGGCGCGTCCCAGGGGTGGATCAGCATCACAGGGCCCCGAGGTAGTCGGGGAGTTCGGTGCCGGGGGCCAGGCCGGGGTCCCCGACCGGCGCGTCGTAACCCTTGCGCAGCGGAACGACGCCGGCCCAGTGGGGGAGGGCGAGGTCCTCGGGCTCGTCGTTGACACCGCCGGTGCGGAGCTTGGCGGAGACCTCGTTCAGGTCGAGGCGGATCACGGCGGTGGCGGCCAGCTCCTTGTTGTTGGCGGGCCGCGAGTCACGGGACCGGCCCGCCACGACGTGATCGACCAGCGCGTCCAGGGCCACCCGCTTCTCCTCCGGGTCCGTCACGTCGTACGCGGTGCCGTGCACCACCACGGACCGGTAGTTGATCGAGTGGTGGAAGGCCGAGCGGGCCAGGATCAGCGCGTCGACATGGGTGACCGTCAGACACACCGGCAGCCCAGGGTCGGCCTGGCCGGTCATCCGCAGCGGGCGCGAGCCGGTCGAGCCGTGGACGTAGAGCGTCTCGCCGACCCGGCCGTACAGCGTGGGCAGCACGACCGGCGCCCCGTCGCGGACGAAGCCGAGGTGGCAGACGTAGGCCTCGTCGAGTATCGCGTGCACCAGTTCCTTGTCGTACGACGCCCGGTTCGCGGAGCGGGTGGGGACGGTGCGGTCGGTCGGCGTGTAGACGGAGGTCGGCGACGTCGACGTCTCGGTCCCCTGCATGACGGTCTCCCTTGCGTTCTGTTGCGCTTTTGCGGACTTGATTGCACTAGTGCATAATGTTCTTTGTGCTAGGAGGATATCGGATCGAAGGTCGGCGCGCAGCAGAGATTGCGGCGAGCGTCGAGCGCGCGGTGGGTGCCGGTGAGCTGGAGCCGGGCGAACTGCTCCCACCCATGCGGGAGTTGGGGGTCGAACTGGGCGTGAATCCCAATACCGTCGCGGCCGCCTACCGGATCCTGCGGGAGCGCGGGGTCATCGAGACGGCCGGGCGGCGGGGCAGCCGGGTACGGCCCAAGCCGGCCACGACCGCGCGCGAGTCCATCCGGGTGGACGTACCGGAGGGCGTACGGGACGTGGCGACCGGCAACCCGAACCCCGCGCTGCTGCCGTCCCTGGCCAGGGCGTTCGCGGCGGCCGCCGAGCAGAACGACCGGGAGCCGGTCATGTACGGGGACGCGGCCGTGGAACCGGAGTTGGCGCGCAGCGCGCGGGCCGCGTTCGACGCCGACGGCGTCCCGGACGGCCCGATCGCCGTCACCTCCGGCTCGCTGGACATGATCGAGCGCGTCCTCGCGGCCCACCTCAAGCCCGGCGACACCGTCGCCGTGGAGGACCCGGGCTGGGGCAGCCTGCTCGACCTCGTCCCCGCCGTCGGCCTGCGGACGGCCCCGGTCGGCTTGGACGACGAGGGCCCGCTCCCGGACGACGTGCGCAGGACCCTGGAAGCGGGGGCGCGCGCCCTGATCGTCACCGACCGGGCGCAGAACCCGACGGGCGCGGTCGTGAGCGCCGCCCGCGCGCGTGCCCTGCGGTCCGTACTGAAGGACCACCCGGACGTCCTGCTCATCGAGGACGACCACGGCCACGGCATCGTAGACCTGCCCCTGCACACCCTGGCGGGCACCACCCGCAGCTGGGCGTTCGTCCGCTCCGCCGCCAAGGCCTACGGCCCCGACCTGCGGCTCGCCGTCTTCACCGGCGACCCCGTCACCGTCGACCGGGTACGCGGCCGCCAGCGCCTCGGCCCCGGCTGGGTCAGCCGCATCGGCCAGCGGGCCCTGATGCGGCTCTGGGCCGAGGGCGCCGTAGACCCGAAGGCGGTGTCAGCGGCGTACGCCACCCGCCGGGACGCCCTGATCGCCGCACTGGCGGAGCGGGGCATCACGGCCCACGGCCGCAGCGGCCTGAACGTCTGGGTCCCGGTCCCCGACGAGACGGGCGCCGTGTCCCGCCTCCTGCACGCCGGCTGGGCCGTGGCCCCGGGCGCCCGCTTCCGCATGAGCGCGCCACCCGGGATCAGGATCACCGTGGCGACCCTCGCGACGGACGAGATCGCCCCCCTGGCGGACGCGGTGGCGAGGGCGGTGGCCCCGGCACCAACAAGGGGCTACGTCTAGACAGGGTTCGGGAGAGTCAACCGCTTCAGGGGCGCGGGGCTGTATCGATATGCGGCTCCGCCGCGCGGGCGCGACCAGCCACTCTCAACCGCAGCCGCCAACACGCCCTAGGCGCCCCGCTTGACCTGAGTAAGCGCCGCCCCCACTAGAACGACCACCGCACCCACCGGCGTCGACCAGCTCAGCGACTCCCCGAGCACCACAACCCCCGCAGCCGTGGCAATGACCGGAATGAAGTACGTGACCATCTGAGCCGTCGTGGGTCCCACCTCGGCGACCAACCCGTACTGAAGCAGCACCGCGAGCCCCGTCCCGAGCGCCCCCAACGCCACGATCGCGAGCAGCGGTACCACCGGGAAGCTGCTGGGCACCGACGTGAACACCGGTGTCACAACGGCCAGTTGCCCCGTGGCCAACGACAACTGCGCCCCGGTCAGCGACAGATGCGACTCGCTGGAGCCGGCCAGCGTACGGCGGACGTATATCCAGCCGACCGGGTAGCTCAACGACGCCAGCAGTGCCATCGCCGTCCCCGTGGCATCGAGCCCGTGAAAGCCCTGCCACGCCCCGAGCACCGTCAGCACCCCGAGGAAGCCGAGCCCGAGCCCGGCGACCCTGACCCGCGTCGGCCGGTCCTCCGAGAGCGCGACCAGGGACAGGGCCATGCCCCACAGGGGCGAGGTCGCGTTGCAGATGCCCGCGAGCGTGGACGGGATCGTCAGCTCGGAGTACGCGAACAGCGAGAAGGGCAGCGCGTTGAGCAGGAACGCGGCGACCGTCAGATGTCCCCACGTGCGCGCCCCGCGCGGCAGCCGCTCCCGCTTCACCGCCATCGCGGCCGCCAGTACCGCCGTACCGAACACCAGCCGCCCGAGCGTGACTTGGAAGGGGGCGTAACCATGGGTGCCCACCTTGATGAGCAGGAAGCTGAAGCCCCAGATCAGCGAGAGCGCGGCGAAACGCAGACGCCAGTCCAGGCGGGGGCGGGGGCGAGGGCGGGAGTCAGGGCGGGGAGTGGCTTCGGCCGGGACGCGAGAGCCGGTGGCGGTGGTCATGGCAGCAACGATGCAGCACACGACTTCGTAGCACAATCGAGATTTCGCGCCCGGTATCTCGTAGTATTGCTTACATGTTGAATCTGGAGCGCCTGCGCACCCTCGACGCCCTCTCCCGGCACGGCTCGGTGAGCGGCGCGGCGGAGGGCCTGCACATCACGACGTCCGCCGTCTCGCAGCAGATGTCCAAGCTGGAGCGGGAGGTCGGCCAGCAGCTCCTGGCCAAGAACGGGCGGGGCGTACGGCTCACGGACGCGGGGCGGCTGCTCGCCGAGCACGCGGCGCGCATCCTGTCGCAGGTCGAGCTGGCCCAGTCCGATCTGGAGGCGCAGCGCGGAAAGGTCGTCGGCGAGCTGAGACTGGCGGCGTTCCCGACCGGGGCGCGAGGGCTGTTCCCGCCCGCGCTCTCCGCCCTGCGCGCGGAGCACCCCGCGCTGCGTGTGCGTTCCTGCGAGCTGGAGCCGGAGAAGGGCATCGCCGGAGTGATCAGCGGTGACCTCGACCTGGCCGTCGTGCTCGACTGGTACAACAAGCCGATGGCACTGCCCGAAGGCCTGGTCAAGGCGCACATCCTGGACGACCCGGCCGACGTGGCGATGCCCGCCGGGCACCGGCTCGCCGGGCGGGACGAGGTGGACCTCGCCGAGTTCGCCGAGGACGAGTGGATCACCTGGGGCGAGGGCGAGTTCTGCCACGAGTGGCTGATGTTCACCCTGCGCTCCAAGGGCATCGAGCCCCTCGTCGGCCACCGCGCCCCCGAGACCCACACCCAGCTCGCGCTGGTCGCGGCCGGACTCGGCGTGTGCATCGCGCCCCTGCTGGGGCGTCATCCGATGCCCGAAGCCGTGGTGACCGTGCCGTTGAAGCAGCGGGTACGGCGCCATGTGTACGTCGTCTGGCGAGCGGACGCCGATCGCCGCCCGTCGATCCGGGCGGCGGTGCGGGCGCTGCGGGAGGCGGGGGAGAACGTCTCCTGACGCTGCCTGCTGCCAGCCGCCCGCCTCCTAGAGCGCCCCCAGCTTCCGGAAGTCCCAGGACACGATCTTCTCCGGCGTCAGCCGCACCCACGCGTGCCGGCCGTCGTGCGGCATCTCGTCGAGGCCGAAGTTCTTGCGCGCGAACAGCGTCTCGGGGACGTCGAGTTCGGCGCGCAGCTCGCCGACGCGAGGGCTCTCGCCCACGAACTCGACGGTGCCGGACAGCTCGACGCCGCGCAGCTGCTCGTAGTCCTCGCCCGTGTCGATCACGATCGCGACCCGCGGATCGCGGCGCAGATCGGCCCACCGCTTGCTGCGGACCACCGAGTACAGCCACAGCGAGTTCCCGTCCCAGGCGAACCACAGGGCGCTGACATGCGGGAAGCCGTCGGCGGACACCGTGGCGACCCGGCAGGTGCGCTGAGTGGTGAGGAACTCGTCCAGCTCACCGGGCGTCATCATGATCTTCCGGCCCCGGCGCTGAGTGACGGTCATGCGGCCCCCTCTTCTCTCACGTCGTGCCAGAGGAGAGATCCTCTGACATCACGTCAGAAAAGGATGAGTCGTCTTCCGTCCACACGCAATGGTGGTTCCGTCCTCACCCGAAGATGGCTACGCTCGCCGGCCCACGCCGCCGTCGGTCACAGGGGGAACCATGCCGTCGTACGCCGGACTCAGCGAACTCCTCGACCCCGCGACCACCGTCCTGCTCACCGTCGAGTGCCAGCAGGGCGTCGTCGGCCCGGCCGGCGCGCTGCCCGAACTCGCCGCGCAGGCGCGCTCCTCGGGCGCCCTCGCCAACATCGCCCGGCTGGTCGCGGCCGCCCACGAGAGCGGCGTCCAGGTAATCCACGCCATCGCCGAACGCCGCCCCGACGGCCGCGGGGCCAACCACAACGCCCGCCTCTTTCGCGCCGCCGAACGGCTCCCCGTCCAGCAGCTGTCCGGTACCGAGGCGGTCCGCGTGGCGGCGCCGATCGAGGTCGCCGAGGAGGACTTCGTCGTACGCCGTCTGCACGGCCTGTCCCCGATCCAGGGCACCGACGTCGATGCCCTGCTGCGCAACGTCGGCTGCCGCACGGTGATCGTCACCGGTGTCTCGGCCAACGTGGCGATCCCCAACACGGTCTTCGACGCCGTGAACCGGGGTTATGTCGTGGTCGTGCCCCGGGACGCCGTCGCCGGGGTGCCCTCTGACTACACCCCGGCGATGATCCGCCACACCCTCGCATTGGTCGCCACGGTCGCGACCACGGACGAGGTGCTGGACGGCTTCAGGCGTCCACGCGGTACGGGTCGGGCCTGAGCCCTGTCCCATGCCGCCGGATCAGGCGAGCGTGATCGAGTCGCCTGCCACGCTGATCTCCTTGGCGGGCAGCGGCTGGGTCGCCGGCCCCTTCTTCACGCTGCCGTCGAGGACGGAGAACTGGCTCTTGTGACAGGCGCAGGTGAGTGTGTCCCCCTGCAGGTCCGTCATCGGACACTGCTGATGGGTGCAGATCGTCGAGAAGGCCTTGTAGTCGCCCGCCGTCGGCTGCGAGACCACCACCTTCTCGTCGCTGAAGACCTTGCCGCCGCCCTCCGGGATGTCGGCGGTCTTCGCGAGCGCCGCGCCGCCGGCACCGGCGGTCGAGCCGCTGCTCGCTTCGGTGCTCGCGCCGCCGCCGGCGGCACCCTGTTCGGTGGACGAGCCGGACGCGTCGTCGTCCGACCCGCACGCGGTCAGCGCCACGGCGAGCCCTGCCGCGCCGACCGCCGCCACGACGGTACGGCGACTCGGACTCGACACCGGCTGAACTGATTCGCTGGTCATGCTGACGTTCCTTCCGCGGATTCCTGATCTGGCGAGAGGTACGGCCCCTGGGGGCCGGCTGTTCAGACTCAGTCGAAATCCTGACCTGGTCCGGTGAAGAGGTGGGTAAAGCGGAGCTGTCGGTTCCCTGTCCGCGGCTGTCGATTCACTGTCGGCGCAAACGCGTCGCCGCCCGCCCGGGCCGTCCCGTGCCCCGCCCTCGCGCCAGTAACCTGGGGCGATGCTCAAGGAAGTCATCGCGACCCGCTTCATCACGCCCCTGCGTGAGGGCGGCTCGCTGCCGGGGCTCGTCGAGGCCGACGACTTCGGGACGTACGTCATGAAGTTCAGCGGCGCCGGACAGGGCCGCAAGACGCTGGTCGCCGAGGTCGTCTGCGGTGAACTCGCCCGCAGGCTGGGCTTCCGGGTGCCCCGGCTGGTGACGGTGGAGCTCGACCCGGTGCTGGGGCTCGGCGAGCCCGACCAGGAGGTGCAGGAGCTGCTCAAGTCCAGCGGGGGCACCAACCTCGGCATGGACTTCCTCTCCGGCGCGCTCGGCTTCGATCCCCTCGCGTTCGGGGTGAGCCCCGAGGACGCCGGCCGGATCGTCTGGTTCGACGCCCTGGTCAACAACGTCGACCGGTCCTGGCGCAACCCCAACCTGCTGATGTGGCGGGGCGAACCGTGGCTCATCGACCACGGCGCGACGATGATCTGGCAGCACAACTGGCCCGGCGCGCAGAAGTCGGCCGCGCGCCCGTACGACGCCTCCGACCACGCCCTCGCCTCCTTCGCGCCGGATGTGCGGGCGGCCGCGGCCGAGTTGGCGCCGCTCGTCACCGAGGAGTCCCTCGCCGAGGTGACCGCCGAGATCCCCGAGGCGTGGCTGGCGGACGAACCGGGGTTCGCGTCGGCGGACGCACTGCGGCGGGCGTACGCGAAGCCCCTGGTCGCACGGGCCGCCGTCATCCACGAACGCATCGAGGGGATCAAGTGAGCGAGCGCACCCTGGGGACCCGTTCCCGTGCACAGGACGTCTTCGAGTACGCGCTGCTGCGGGTCGTCCCGCGCATCGAGCGCGGGGAGTGCCTCAACGCGGGCGTGCTCGTGTACTGCCGCGCCAAGTCCTTCGTCACCGCCCGGACCCACCTGGACGAGGCCAGGCTGCGGGCGCTGGACGCCGATGCGGACGTCGCCGGGGTGCGGGCCGCACTCCGTGCCGTCGAGGGCGTCTGCGCGGGCGGCGAGGCGGCCGGACAGGCCGGTGGCGACGACGCCGGGCGACGCTTCCGCTGGCTGATCGCGCCCCGCTCGACCGTCGTCCAGCCGGGGCCGGTGCACACCGGGCTCACGTCCGATCCGGCGGCCGAGGCGGAGCGGCTGCTCGATCTGTTGGTGAAATGACGGATCGGGGGAGGGATCGGGTTATGGATCAGGTAATGGATCACATGAGCGCGGTGGCCGTTGACACCGCGTGCCAGGGCTTCTAGCGTCACGTCCATCGAAGGTACTAAGCGGTCGCTCACCCGAGGAGAGTCATCCATGTCCACCACTGAGCAGCGGATCGCCGTGGTCACCGGCGGTGCCCGCGGCATCGGCGCCGCCACCGCCGTACGACTGGCCGCCGAGGGCCGCGCGGTCGCCGTGATCGACCTCGACGAGGCCGCCTGCAAGGACACCGTGGAGAAGATCACCGCGGCCGGCGGCAAGGCCCTCGCGGTCGGCTGCGACGTCTCCGACGAGGCGCAGGTCGAGGCGGCTGTTGCGCGGATCGCCGAGGAGCTCGGCGCTCCGGTGATCCTGGTCAACAACGCGGGTGTGCTCCGCGACAACCTGCTCTTCAAGATGAGCGTCGCCGACTGGGACACCGTCATGAACGTGCACCTGCGCGGCGCCTTCCTGATGTCCAAGGCATGTCAGAAGCACATGGTGGACGCGGGCTTCGGCCGGATCGTCAACCTCTCCTCGTCCTCCGCGCTCGGCAACCGCGGCCAGGTCAACTACTCCGCAGCCAAGGCAGGTCTCCAGGGCTTCACCAAGACCCTCGCCAAGGAGCTCGGCAAGTTCGGCGTCACCGCCAACTCGGTCGCCCCCGGCTTCATCGCCACCGAGATGACCAAGGCCACCGCCGACCGCGTCGGCATGGGCTTCGAGGACTTCAAGGCCGCCGCCGCCACCCAGATCCCGGTGGCCCGCGTCGGTGAGCCGGACGACATCGCCAACGCGATCGCCTTCTTCACGGGCGAGGCGGCCGGCTTCGTCTCCGGCCAGGTGCTGTACGTCGCCGGCGGACCGCTCGACTAGGGCCGGGGAGAGACGACCATGACCGAACTGCCTGAACTCTCCGGCAAGGTCGCCCTCGTCACGGGCGCCAGCCGCGGCATCGGCTACGGCGTCGCCGAGGCGCTCGTCGCCCGCGGCGACCGTGTGTGCATCACCGGCCGCAACGAGGACGCCCTCAAGGAGGCCGTCGAACAGCTCGGCACCGAGCGCGCGATCTACGTGGCCGGCAAGGCGCACGACGAGGCCCACCAGGCCGTCGCCGTCGAGCGCACCATGGAGGCCTTCGGCCGCGTCGACCACCTGATCAACAACGCCGGCACGAACCCGGTGTTCGGACCGCTCGCCGACCTCGACCTCGGCATCGCGCGCAAGGTCTTCGAGACCAACGTGATCTCGGCGCTCGGCTTCGCGCAGAAGACCTGGCACGCCTGGCAGAAGGACAACGGCGGCGCGATCGTCAACATCGCCTCCGTCGCGGGCATCGCGCCCTCGCCCTTCATCGCCGCCTACGGCGTCAGCAAGGCCGCGATGATCAACCTCACCCAGCAGATGGCGCACGAGTTCGCGCCCAAGGTGCGGGTCAACGCGATCGCCCCGGCCGTGGTGAAGACCAAGTTCGCCCAGGCCCTGTACGAGGGCCGGGAAGCCGAGGCCGCAGCGGCCTACCCGCTGGCCCGGCTCGGAGTGCCCTCCGACATCGGCGGCGCGGCCGCGTTCCTCACCTCGGGACAGTCGGACTGGATCACCGGCCAGACCCTGGTCATCGACGGCGGCATCTTCCTCAACGCCGGCGTCGGCTGACGCACGGGACCACGACAGGGGCGCCGCTGGACACCAGCGGCGCCCCTGTCGACGTTTCGGGAGATCAACAACCATTGACAACGTAGTCACCGCAGAGGTGAACAAGTGCTCCTGAGACTGGAGGTCCACTGGCCGGAACACTGCGGTATGTTTTGCCGACCCTTGGCATGGCAGATCGAGGAGCGTGCGCGTGTTCAACCGGATCCGACGCCTGCGGCAGGTGGCGGCCATCGCGTCCATATCGTCACTGGTGGCAGGGTGCGGTGTCCTCTCGTCCGATTCCTCGGAGGAGGAGGGGCCGATCGTCGTGGGGACGACGGCCGCCCCCAGCACCCTTGATCCCGCCGCGTCCTGGGACAGCTCCTGGGAACTGTTCCGGAACATCTACCAGACGCTGCTCAGCTATCCCTCGGGCTCGACCACCCCCGAGCCCGACGCGGCGGAGAGCTGCCAGTTCAGCGACAACACGAACATGAAGTACCACTGCGAGCTGCGCGAGGGCCTGGAGTTCTCCGACGGGCACACCCTCGACGCGAAGGCCGTCAAGTACTCGATCGACCGGATCCGGGAGATCAACGTCAACGGCGGACCCGCCGGCCTGCTCGGCAGCCTCGAACGCGTCCAGGTGCTGAACGACCGCGAGATCGTCTTCCACCTCAACAAGGCCGACGCCACCTTCCCGTTCGTGCTCGCCACGCCCGCGATGTCGATCGTCGACCCCGAGGACTACCCGGCGGACAAGCTCCGCGAGGACGGCTCGGTCGTCGGATCCGGGCCGTACACCCTGGAGTCGTACGACGAGGGCAACAAGGCCGAGCTCGTCAGGAACGACAGCTACGACGGGTACGCGGAGCGCAAGAACGACGCGGTGACCATCCGCTACTTCCAGGACTCGCCCACCATGGTCGCCGCGCTGCGCGACAAGGAGCTCGACGTCGCCTTCCGCGGCCTCGCCGCCGACGACATCGTCGAGATCCAGGCCGACGACGACGATGAGCTCCAGCTGATCGAGGGCTCCGGCACCGAGATCAACTACCTGGTCTTCAACCCGAAGGACCCCATGGCCGGCAAGGCCGCCGTCCGCAAGGCCGTCGCCCAGGTCATCGACCGCCCGGCGATCGCCCACAAGATCTACAAGGACACCGTCGAGCCGCTGTACTCCATGGTCCCCAAGGGCCTGACCGGACACACCACGGGCTTCTTCGACGACTACGGCGACCCCAGCGAGAGCAAGGCCCGCAAGATCCTCACGGAGGCGGGCATCACGGCCCCCGTGCCGCTCGAACTCTGGTACACCAGCGACCGCTACGGCTCCGCCACCAAGGCGGAGTTCGAGGAGCTGAAGAGCCAGCTCGAGGAATCCGGTCTCTTCGAGATCACCCTCAAGAGCCGCCCCTGGAAGTCGTACGTCACCGGCTACCAGAACGGCGAGTACCCGGTCTTCGGGCGCGGCTGGTTCCCCGACTTCCCGGACGCGGACAACTTCATCGCGCCGTTCGTCGGCGAGCAGAACGCGCTCGGTACGCCCTATGTGACGCCCAAGATCACCGAAAACCTGCTGCCCAACTCCCGAGCCCAGAGCGACCGCGCCAACGTGGTCAAGGACTTCGAGGACGCCCAGCGCATTCTCGTCGACGACGCACGGCTGCTGCCGCTGTGGCAGGGCCGGCAGTACGTGGCCGCGAGCGCGGAGGTCTCGGGCGCGGAGCGGGCCCTCGACCCCTCGACGATCATGATGATGGGGGAGCTGTACCGCAAGACCAGCTGGTAGCGGCGGGATGTGCGGTGGGCGGGGTGATTGTCAGTGGCCGCCTGTAGGTTCTGAAGCCTGGAAGTGACCGCCCGCGGTCGCCTCTCACCGTTCGCCGCACACCGTAAGGAAGTTGACGTGACCGACATCGCCATGCTGCCCGAGTCCTGGCGCGGGGTTCTGGGCGACGAGCTGCAGCAGCCCTACTTCAAGGAGCTGACGGAGTTCGTCGAGGAGGAGCGGGCGAAGGGTCCCGTCTATCCGCCGCGCGAGGAGGTCTTCGCCGCGCTGGACGCGACGCCGTACGACAAGGTGAAGGTCCTGGTCCTCGGCCAGGACCCCTACCACGGCGAGGGTCAGGGCCACGGCCTGTGCTTCTCGGTCCGCCCCGGAGTGAAGACGCCGCCCTCGCTGCGCAACATCTACAAGGAGATGAAGGAGGAGCTCGGCCTCCCCGTCCCCGACAACGGCTACCTCATGCCCTGGGCCCAGCAGGGCGTCCTGCTGCTCAACGCGGTGCTGACGGTCCGCGCCGGCGAGGCGAACTCGCACAAGGGCAAGGGCTGGGAGAAGTTCACCGACGCGGTGATCCGGGCCGTGGCCGACCGGCCCGACCCCGCGGTGTTCGTGCTGTGGGGCAACTACGCCCAGAAGAAGCTTCCGCTCATCGACGAGACGCGGCATGTGGTGGTCAAGGGCGCGCATCCGTCCCCGCTGTCCGCGAAGAAGTTCTTCGGGTCCCGCCCGTTCACGCAGATCAACGAGGCGGTGGCCGGCCAGGGCCACGAGCCGATCGACTGGCGGATCCCGGACCTGGGCTGACTCTCACCGGGCCGGTCCCGCGCCGGACCGGCCCGGTGCCGTACGGAGCCGCCTGACCGGGATTGCCGCTGGGGGCGGTTAGCGTCGGGCGGGGGACCAGCCGACGAGGGCCCGGAGGACGCGGTGGCGGAGCGACAGGAGCGGACGGCACCGGAGGCCGTACCGACGCGGATCGGACAGGTCGTCATGCTGCACCACGCGGGGGACCGCGAGGAGGCCCGGCGTCGGCTGCTGGAACTGTGGACGGAACTCGGCGAGGACGGCGACCCCCTGCACCGCTGCACCCTGGCGCACTACCTGGCCGACACGCAGGACGACCCCTCGGACGAACTGGCCTGGGATCTGCGGGCGCTGACCGAGGCGGAGGGGGCCGGTGGCGCCCTTGCCGTACGGGCGCTGTACCCCTCACTGCATCTGAATCTGGCCGCCGACTATGTGAAGCTCGACCGTGCCGAGGCCGCCCGCGTCCATCTGCGCCGGGCTCGGGGAGCGGCGGGGGCGCTGGGGGACGACAGCTACGGGGACGGGGTGCGGGCCGAGATCCGGCGGCTGGAGGTGCGGTTGGGGGAGGGGCCGTAGAGGCCGCGGGACCAGCGGGGGCGGGCTGCGGGTGCGGCCCGCCCGTGTCTCAACGGCCGTACGTCTGGTCGCAGATCTTCGACTCCGGGCTGTCCGGCCGCCATCCGCCGTACTTCCTCCCCAGAGCGCAGACGTCCGAACTCCCCCCGTTTCCTGGGTGCCCGCCGTTCCCCGGGTTCCCCTGGACTCCCCGGTGGACGGACTCCGACACATCGGGGATCTCGACGTGCGGGGCATGGGGGACGTCGGAGCGCGGGTGGGGTTTCTGGTGCTCGGGACGGGGGTGGTGGGGGTGCGAGCGAGGGGCCGAGGGGGTGTGTGCCGGTGCCGTGGCGATGGGCGGCGCGGATGGTGCGGCGGGCGTCGTGGGGGTCGGACGGCGGGACGGGCCGATGAGCGTCAGGGCCTCTTGGGCCGGCGCCTGCACGATCTCGGGTTCCGTGGACCCGCCCGGTTCTGGCGCCGGCGGTTGGGACGGCGCCGCCGGCCCACCGGATGCCGGCGGGTGCTGGACCGTCGTACAACCCGCGAGGGCCGAGACGGCCACGGTGACCAGGAGCGTTGCGGTGGTCGTCGTTCGATGCACGCGCGCAACTCTGCTGGTTCCGGCGGCCGTTGGGACAGCGGAGAAGGACACGTTGCTCCGTACGGGTGATCTCTGACCCCGTACGGACGGTGTGCTCCCGCCGCCGCTGACGTCAGTCGCCGGTGGCGCCGTCGACGCGCTCGCGGACCAGGTCGGCGTGGCCGTTGTGGCGGGCGTACTCCTCGATCATGTGGGTGATGATCCAGCGCAGATTGAAGGACTCACCCGACCGGCTCCGGCCCTTGGCGACGTCGTCCAGTCCGAAGCCGGCCGCGTTGAGACGGGCGCGGTCGATCTCGGTCCGCCACGTGGTGCGCGCCTCCTCCCAGGTGTCGGACTCGGTGAAGTGGAACTCGCCGTCCGGGTCCTCTTCGCTGGAGTAGAGCACCCCGAGGTCCTCGCCCACGAGGACCTCGTGGAACCAGTACCGCTCCACCTCCGCCATGTGCCGCACCAGGCCCATCAGGGTCAGCTCGGACGGTTCCACGGAGGCGGTCCTTAGCTGGGCGTCGGTCAGGCCTTCGCACTTCCATGCGAGGGTCTGCCGGTGATAGTCCAGCCAGCCCTCCAGCATCGTGCGCTCGTCGGCGGTGGTGGAGGGCTCATGGCGTTCGATTGTCATGCCCGAATCGTTGCTCAACTCGGGCCGGTTGCCCAGCAGTTTTCGAGGTCACCGGGCTCAGCGGCTGAACATTCCGCCGAGGAGTTCGCACAGCCCGGCCCGTACCTCGTCCGGGCTGGGTGTCTCCGAGCTGAACGACCCGGCGACGCAGCCGGCGGTGATCCTCGCGCACCACTCCGGCGACCTCGCCGCCCTGTCCAAGGTCGCGCCCGCGCTGTTCCTGCGCGGCTTCGAGACCATCGCCGACTGGCGGCCGCCGCAGCCGCCGTATGCTTCCAGACAGACCCCGGCAGGCAACCACCAGAGGAGAACCCCCCGTGAAGGTCGGCTGCATCGGACTCGGTGACATCGCGCAGAAGGCCTACCTTCCGGTGCTCGGTGTCCAGCCCGGGATCGAACTGCATCTGCAGACCCGCACGCCCGCCACGCTCGCCCGGGTCGCCGACAGCCTCCGTCTGCCGGCGGGGCAGCGGCACACGGACCTCGACTCGCTCCTCGCCCAAGGCCTCGACGCCGCCTTCGTGCACGCGCCCACCGTCGCGCACCCGGAGATCGTGACCCGGCTGCTGGAGGCGGGCGTACCGACGTACGTCGACAAGCCGCTCGCCTACCAATTCGCCGACTCCGAGCGGCTGGTGGCGCTCGCCGAGCGACGCGAAGTGAGCCTCGCCGTCGGCTTCAACCGGCGTTACGCACCCGGCTACGCCCAGTGCGCCGACCATCCGCGCGAGCTGATCCTTATGCAGAAGAACCGGATCGGGCTGCCGGAAGAGCCCCGCCCGATGATCCTGGACGACTTCATCCACGTCGTCGACACCCTGCGCTTCCTCGTGCCCGGCCCGGTCGTCGACCTGACCGTGCGCGCCCGCGTCGAGGACGGGCTGCTGCACCATGTCGTGCTGCAGCTCGCCGGGGACGGCTTCACCGCGCTCGGCGTGATGAACCGGCTCAGCGGCTCGGCCGAGGAGATCCTCGAGGTGTCCGGGCAGGACACCAAGCGCCAAGTCCTCAACCTCGCCGAGATCATCGACCACAAGGGCCAGCCGACCGTACGTCGCCGCGGTGACTGGGTGCCGGTGGCCCGGCAGCGCGGCATCGAGCAGGCGGTGCTGGCCTTCCTCGACGCGGTGCGTGCGGGCAAGGTGCTCAGTGCGCGGGACGCGCTGGCGACTCATGAGATGTGCGAGCGGGTCGTCCGGGCGGTTGAGGATCGGGCTGCCGGCTGAGTCGCTGGCGGGCTGGGCTGATCGGGCCGTCGTCTGAGTCGCTGGTGCGTGCGTGCGTGCGGGCGGGCTGGGCTGGGGGTCGGTGGTTTCGTAACCGCGGTGTCGAGCAGGGGGTGCGGGGCGTCGTTGACGTCTTGCGTGCCGCCAGGTGGGGGCGGCGGTCAGTGTGCGCCCCGTGCCGGTGACTCATCAGGTGTGTGAGCGGGGCGTTCGCGTGGTTCTGGCGTGGGTTGCCGCCTGAGCCGAAGCCGTCCGATTCGGGCGCCCTCGGTCGCGCACCAGGCGGCCATGATCAGCAGGGCCGCGTACACCGGCCACTCGCCGAAGCGGACGTACGGTGTGACGCCGTCGGCCAGTGGGATGTCGTAGACCACGCTCGTGCTCTCGCTCGTGCCGAGCCAGGCCAGGCGCTGGCCGCTCGGGCCGTACATGGCGGAGACGCCGGTCAGGGTGGCGTGCACCATCGGGCGGCCGGTCTCGGCGGCGCGCAGTGCGGCGAGTGAGGCGTGCTGCTCCGGGGCCCAGCTCTGTTGGAAGGTCGAGGTCGCCGACTGGGCGATCAGCACCTGGGCGCCGTCGGCGACGAGGTTGCGGCTCATGTCGGAGAACGCGGACTCGAAGCAGACCATCGGGCCGATCCGCAGCCCGTGCCCGGCGTCCATCACGACCTGTTCCGTGCCACGCCTGCGGTCCTCGGCCGCCGCCTTGCCCACGGAGGTGGCCCAGCCCAGCAGCGAGCGGGCCGGTATGTACTCCCCGAAGGGGACCAGCCGCATCTTGTCGTAGCGGGCGCCGGTCCGGCCGTCCGGGCCGACGAGGATCGAACTCTTGTAGATGCCGGGCTTGTCGGAGCGCCGCGCGTCCACGTTGACCAGGATGTTCGCCCCCGTCTCCCGGGACAGCGCCGCGAGGCGCCGCGCGAAGTCGGGCCGGTCGTCGAGGTCGTAGCCGACGCTGCTCTCACCCCAGACGATCAGGTCGGCGCCCTGTCCGGCCAGCTCCCGGGTGAGCTCCTCCTCCCGGTCGAACCGCCGGTCGGGCGCGCCCGCACCCTGTATGACGCCCGGCTGGACGACGCCGATCCGGACCCG
Source organism: Streptomyces sp. V4I8 (assembly GCF_041261225.1). Taxonomy (GTDB): domain Bacteria; phylum Actinomycetota; class Actinomycetes; order Streptomycetales; family Streptomycetaceae; genus Streptomyces. The sequence continues at coordinate 1,906,970 of NZ_JBGCCN010000001.1, read as the reverse complement.
GCCCTCGACGTCGGGGCGCGGGGACCACACCCAGGCGGCGGAGGCGGCGACGGCCGTGGCGACGAGGCCGGCCACCGCGGCGACCCGGCACCCGCGGACCGCCACCAGCACGGCGACCGCGACATTGACGGCCACCACCAGGAAGCCGATCAGCCACACCCCGCCCACCGAGGCGAGCCGCAGCGCGGGCTCCACCTCCCACTGACTGGAGCCCAGTACGCCCCACGGCCCGCCGAGCCCCTGCCAGGAGCGGACGAGCTCGATCAGCAGCCAGCCGGACGGCAGCACGAGGAGGGCCGCCGTGACCCGGCCGGGTGACGGCCCGGCGGGGAGGAAGCGGCGCACCAGCCAGCCCCAGGGGGCCCAGAGCGCGCCCAGCAGGGCGGCGATCACCAACGTGAACACGTGCAGGTTCGGCAGCAGCCAGTGGTGCATGGCCAGCATGAACCCGAACCCGCCCCACCAGCCGTCGTACAGCGCCCGCCGTCCGGTCGGCGCGGAGCGGATCAGAGCCATCCACGGGACCAGGGCGACGTAGGCGAACCACCACCACGACGGCTCGGGGAAGGCGAGCACGGGCAACGCACCGGCCAGAGCGGCGGCGATCGAGCGGCGCCACGGGGAGGTGAGCCAGCGGCTGATCGTCTTCATGCATCACCTCCTACCCCGTGGTGCCTCCAGTGTGCTCGCAAGCACTGACAACGGGACAGTGGACGCCCGCTCAGTCGATCATCGCGGGCGCGGCACGCTCGGGCAGCCGGCGCCACTTCTCCTGGACGACCACCTCGCGCAGCCGCCAGCCGTCGTCCGTGCGCAGCAGCCCGAAGGCGTACCGTCCGCCGCACACGAAGTCGGGGGCCGGCGAGCCCTCCCCGTCCCCGGCGAACCGCATCGGATTGACGTAGTCGGCCTGGACCCCGGCCGTGTCACCGGTGTCCTGCTCCAGGATCCCGAAGCGCACCCTGCGGTTGACGATCAGGTGCTGCCGCATCGAGAAGAGCCGCATGCTCTCCGCGAGCCACGCGGCGACGCTCCCGGCGTCCCCCTCGATGCCGCCGGCCGAGCGGTAGTCCGCGCGCCCGTCGGGGGCGAACAGGCTCCGGTAGGCCTCCCAGTCGCCGTCGTCCACGGCCACCGCATAGTCGGTGATCACCCCGTCGACCGCGAGCCGGTCCCTCAGGGTGGCGAGCTCCACACGCTGCGTCATCGGCTCAGTGTTGGGCATGAGGTGCACGGAGCCAAGAGGGCGTGCGGCGATATTCGGTGGAGATCGGTGCGGGCGGGGGTGAGGCTGTCCCCGTGAATGATCAGAAAGACCGACCGAACGAGCAGCAACCCCGGTTCCGTGTACGCGCGCTCCACACCGAGTCCACGGTCACCGTCTATCAGGCCTACCGACCCGAGATCGGCCGGGCAGCGGCCCGCCACGGACGCTTTCCGCCATCCTGGAGCCGCGACCGTATGACGTGGATCAAGCCGTCGTTCCTCTGGATGATGTACCGCTGCGGCTGGGCCACGAAGGAGAGCCAGGAAACCGTCCTCGCCGTCGAGATCAGCCGGGAGGGCTTCGCCTGGGCGCTGGGCCACGCGTGTCTCTCGCACTACGTCCCCGACCTGCACGGCGACCAGGGCGCCTGGAAGCGGCAGTTGAGGGCGTCCCCCGCGCGCGTGCAGTGGGATCCGGAGCGCGATCTGCACCTCAACCCCTTGCCGTACCGGTCGCTGCAGCTGGGGCTCGCCGGGGAGGCGACCGCTCGGTACGCGGACGAGTGGATCGTCGGCATCGAGGACGTGACGCCGCTCGCGACGGAGATCCACGCGCGCGTGCGGGCGGGTGAACTGGAGCGCGCTGCCGAGCTGTTGCCGCAGGAGCGGCCGTATCCGCTGGAGGACGCTGTCCTCGCGCATCTGCGGGCCTAGGTGTGCTGTCCGGGGACGTTGGTGACAGGCGACACGCCTTGGCTGGTCCTTGAACGGGGCGAGGGCCTGGAGCGGTTGCCGGTGGATCCCGGCATCCCGGCCCGCAGTTGTTCAAAGGCGGTGGGTCTGGGCCGGTCGGTCAGGAAGTCCTTGATGTGGCGGGCGCATTCCTGTGGTGTGGCGCGGCCGGTGTCGCACTCCATGTCGTAGACACCGTGTGCGTGCACCCGTTCCAACTGGCCGGCGGCGAGGCCGGGCGGCCGGTCGCCCCGCGCGCGCTCCCGGCGCTCCAGTTCCTCCGGGCCGCAGTGCACTTTGACGAGAACGACGTCCTGCGGAACGAAGAGCGACAGACAGTCCCTGAGCCGCCATTCGGCGCTCAACACGTGGTCGACGACGACGTTGTTGCCGGCCGCGGCCATGCCGGCCACGGCACGGTGGAAGCCCTGCCAGGTGCGGTGGAGGACCGTGGCGATCTGGTCCTGCGGGACCGGGGTGCGGGAGCGCATCGCGTGGAAGGCGTCGACCGGCAGGTGGAAATACGGCTCGTCGAGGATCCTCAGCAGTTCGGCCGCGATGCTCGACTTGCCCGAACTGGACGTGCCGTTGAGGAAGATGACGAGGCCACGGCGAGCAGGTACGTGATCCAGATGCTCCATGGAGCGGATCTTAGGCTCGCGGTTCCGGGCGCTACCGGGCGCTTCCGGGCCTCAGGCCGCCTCGACGACCTCACCGCGGATGGCAGCCGCCCACTCGACCACCAACAGCTCGTACTCCGCGCGCTCCTGAGCGGACAGAGAGCCGCCCGCGCGCAGCCACAGGGCGCGAATCTCCTCGTTCACCTCGGCAGCAGAGCGCACGGAACCAGGGCCTAAGGAATGGGGGGACATGCGGACAAGCCTAGGGGCAAAGACTGACAGTGCGCTACCAGGCAGCTACGCAGACCGTATGTGATTGGTCACGGGTTTCGGGCGGCGTGCCCCTGGCGTCGCCGCCGCCACGCTGCCTCAGCCCGCGGACTCCGCCGCGTGCGGGCTGAGGACGCCCGCTGCCACCAGGGCGATGATGACGATGCCGAGCGCGACGCGGTAGTAGACGAACGGCATGAAGCTCTTGGTCGAGATGAACTTCATGAACCATGCGATGACCGCGTAACCGGTCGCGAAGGCGATCACCGTCGCGAAGATCGTCGGTCCCCAGGAGACGTGGTCGCTCTCCATCGCGTCCTTGAGCTCGAAGAGGCCCGAGGCGAGGACGGCCGGGATCGCGAGGAGGAAGGAGTAGCGGGCCGCCGCCTCGCGCTGGTAGCCCATGAAGAGGCCGCCGCTGATGGTCGCGCCGGAACGGGAGACGCCGGGGATGAGCGCCGCGGACTGGCACAGGCCGAAGATCAGGCCGTCCTTCACGTTCAGGTCCTGGAGCGACTTGCGCTGCTTGGCGGCGCGGTGCCGCCCGCCCGACTCGTCGCGTGCCGCCAGCCGGTCGGCGACGCCGATGATGATGCCGACGACGATCAGCATGGTCGCCGTGATCCGCAGATCGCGGAACGGTCCCTCGATCTGGTCCTTGAGCGTCAGACCGAGCACACCGATCGGGATCGAGCCGACGATCACCAGCCAGCCCATCTGCGCGTCGTGGTCCTGCCGCATCGCCTTGTCGGTCAGCGACCGGGTCCACGCCGAGATGATCCGACCGATGTCCTTGCGGAAGTAGATCAGTACCGCGGCCTCCGTGCCGATCTGGGTGATCGCGGTGAAGGCCGCGCCGGGGTCCTCCCAGCCCGAGAACGCCGCGGTCAGCCGCAGATGCGCGCTGGAGGACACGGGGAGGAACTCGGTCAGCCCCTGGACGAGTCCGAGGATGAGCGATTCAAACCAAGACATGAAGTTACGGAGTCCAAGTGCTGATCGTGACAAGGGATGACGGAGGACACCGCGTCGGCGGCACAGTGATCGCGCGTGTCGAGGGGCAGCGTAGCGCCCCCCGATGACAGCTCCGCCACAGGGGGCTCGGCAGGCACTTGCCCCGCCCCCGTCATACCGGTGTTGACCTGCTGCGGGGCCGCCGCTTACTTTGCAGCGAGCGGAAAGCGCTTGCTGCGTCCGCTCGCCCGCCCCTACGACGCCCGTCGGCGTCGCCCGTTGTCCCGGAGGAGTCCGATCCGCCCATGGCCACATCCGAGACCGCTCCCGGGACGGACCAGCGCCCCGCCCCTTCCCCCGGGGCCCCGCTGACCGGCCGCCGCATCCGGGTCGCCGTGATCGGTACCGGTGCCATCGCGCGCGACTCCCACCTGCCCGCGCTCGCCAGGCTCGCCGAGGAGGGCGAGACGCAACTCGTCGCCGCCGTGGACATCGCCGCGGAGTCGGCCGAGGACTTTTGCGCGACAGTGACGGCGACCGCGGCAGCGGCAGCGACTGAGGCTGTAGGGGCTGGGGCTGGGGCTGGGGCTGGGGCTGGGGCCGCGGCTGGGGCGCCCCGTGCCTACACCGATCTCGACGTGATGCTCCAGGAGCAGCGGCCCGACCTGGTCATCGTCTGCACGCCGCCCACCCTGCACCGCGACCAGACCGTGGCCGCGCTGCGTGCCGGTGCCTGGGTGTGGTGCGAGAAGCCGCCGGTGCCGAGTCTCGCGGACTTCGACGCCGTGGAGGCGGAGGAGGGCAAGGAGGGCGGCCCCTACGCCTCGATCGTCTTCCAGCACCGCTTCGGCTCGGGCACCCGGCACGTACGACGGCTGCTCGACCAGCAGGCCATGGGGCGCCCGCTCGTCGCGCACTGCCAGACCACCTGGTACCGGGACACCGCCTACTACACCGTGCCCTGGCGCGGCCGCTGGCAGACCGAGGGGGGCGGCCCCGCGATGGGGCACGGGATCCACCAGATGGATCTGCTGCTCGATCTGCTCGGACCGTGGAGCGAGGTGCGTGCCATGGCCGGCCGGCTGGTGCACGACGTCGAGACCGAGGACGTGTCGACGGCCCTCGTCCGCTTTGCGAACGGTGCGATGGCGACCGTCGTGAACAGCGTGCTGAGCCCCGACGAGGTCAGCCGCATCCGTATCGACTGCGAGCGTGCCACCGTCGAGCTCACCCACCTGTACGGGCACCGCAACGACAACTGGCGCATCAGGCCGGCCCGGGACGTCCCGGACGCCGAAGCCGCGGCCTGGCAGGACTTCGGCGCGGACATGCCCAGTTCGCATCTGGAGCAGCTGCGGGAACTGGTCGCGAGCATGCGCGCGGGGGAGCGCCCGCGCAGCAGCGGCGCGGACGGGCGGACGAGCCTGGAGCTGGTCGCCGCGCTGTACAAGTCGGCGTTCACGGACGCGACGGTACGGGCGGGTGAGATCGGCCCCGGCGATCCGTTCTACTCGGCGATGCACGGGGACGCGCCGGGCTGGGCGCCTGTCCTCCTGGGTGAGCGGGCCGCGTCGGGCGAGGAAGCCGCTGCGTGACCGGGCTGCGTATCGTCCACGCACACGGCGACCGCGTCACGGTGACCGAGTCGGTCACCGGCGTCGAACTGCTCTCCTACGTCTACCGGCCGGAGGCCGCCTGGGAGGCCCCGAAGCCGTACGTCCACCCGCTGCGCACCCTCGCCGGTGATGTGGTCACCGACTACCGGCCCAACGACCACCGCTGGCACAAGGGCCTGTCGCTCACGGCCTCGCATCTGTCCGGGGCCAATCTGTGGGGAGGCAACTCCTACGTCCACGGGCAGGGCTATCTCGAACTGCCCGAGCGGGTCGGGTCGATGCGGCACGTCGGCTTCGACGAGGTCTCCTCGGACGGTGACCGTGTCGTCATCGCCGAGCGGCTGACCTGGCATCCCCACGGTGGTGAGCTGTGGGCCGACGAGCGGCGCCGGGTCGAGGTGCACGACATCGAGCCGGAGTCCGGCTCATGGGCCCTGACCTGGGCGAGCGCCGTGACGAACCGGCGCGACGAGCCGCTGCGGTTCGGCAGCCCCACCACCGCCGGGCGCGGCATGGCCGGTTACACGGGCCTCTTCTGGCGCGGTCCGCGCGCCTTCCAGGGCGGCCGGATCGTCGCCCCGGACGCCGAGGGCCCCGGCCTGATGGGCGAACAGGCGCCCTGGCTGGCCTACTCCGGCGAGCACGACGGTACCGACGGCCACGCGACCCTCGTCTTCGCGCACGCCCCCGAGAACGACCACACCGGTGACCGGGGCGCCCACCCCGCCCACTGGTTCGTACGCAACGAGCCCTTCGCGGGGGTGGCTCCGTCCTGGGCGTTCCACGACGAGCTGGAACTGGCGCCCGGCGGCACCCTCACCCGCCGCTACCGGGTCGTCGTGGCCGACGGGGCGTGGGAGCGGGAAGAGATCGTCAAGTACCTGGAGTCGCATCCCTGGTGATCGGCCGCCTACGCGGCTGACGGCCCCGACACCGTCCAGCCGGACACCTGGGGATGAGCCGTCAGGTCCTCGTGACGCACCGGATCCCCGCAGGCCCGGCAGGTGACGACCGGGACCAGTTCGTTGCCGCAGACGTGCTCGATCACCATGGGGCGGTCGTCGTCCTTGCGGACATGGCGGTCGCCCCACGCCATGAGGGTGATCAGGACCGGCTCCAGCTCCAGTCCCGCCTGCGTCGGCCGGTACTCGAACCGCTGCGGGCGCTCGCTGTAGGCGCGCTTGGTGAGGATGCCGGCGTCGACCAGGCGGCGAAGCCGGGTGGCCAGGATGTCGCGCGGGGCGCCGATGTTGCGCACGAGCTGGTCGAAGCGGCCGTTGCCCAGGCACACCTCGCGCAGGACGAGCAGGGAGTACTTCTCACCGACGAGCGCCAGGGTGTCGGCGATGGAACAGGGGCGCGGGTCTTTGGTGGCGGCCATGCCGCTCAGTCTAGGCGGGTTCGACTTTCCAACCCAGTAGGTTTGATTTTCCAACCCAGGGGGTTATGGTGAGTTTGGATTTCCTACTCATCAGTAATCGGGAGGCCCGCACCATGCGTGACGCAGTCATCGTCGAAGCCGTACGCACCCCTATGGGCAAGGGCAAGCCGAACGGCTCCCTGGCCCACGTCCACCCCGTCGAGCTCCTCGCCCACACCCTGCGCACCCTCGTCGAGCGCTCGGGTATCGACCCGGCACGGGTCGACGACGTCATCGGCGGCACCGTCGACCAGGTCGGCGAGCAGGCCATGAACACCACCCGCTACGCCGCCCTGTCGGCGGGCTTCCCGGAGACGGTCCCGGCGACCACCGTGGACCGCCAGTGCGGCTCCTCCCAGCAGGCCGTGCACTTCGCCGCCCAGGGCGTCATCTCGGGCGCGTACGACCTGGTCGTCGCCTGTGGCGTCGAGTCGATGAGCCGGGTGCCGATGTGGTCGAACGTGCCGCCCGGCAAGGACCCCTTCGGGCCCGGAATCGCCGATCGCTACCCGGAGGGGCTCGTCCCGCAGGGCATCAGCGCCGAACTCATCGCCGCCAAGTGGTCGATCACGCGCGAGCAGATGGACGCGTTCGCCGTCTCCTCGCACCGCAAGGCGGCCGCCGCCTGGGAGAAGGGCCTCTTCGACGCCGAGGTCGCACCCCTGGACGGCGTCTCCCGCGACGAGTGCGTACGGCCGGGCAGCACCCCCGAGATCCTCGCCGGCCTCAAGCCCGCCTACCACGACCCGGTCTTCGCCGAGCGCTTCCCGCAGATCGAGTGGAACGTCACCGCGGGCAACGCCAGCCCCGTGAACGACGGCGCCTCCGCCGTCCTCATCACCTCCAGCGAGACGGCGGCCCGACTCGGCCTGCGCCCACTCGCCCGGCTGCACAGCTTCGCCGTCACCGGATCCGACCCGATCCTCGTGCTCACCGGTGTGATCCCGGCGACGGAGAAGGTGCTGCGCCGGGCGGGCCTGTCGCTCGGCGACATCGACCTCTTCGAGGTCAACGAGGCCTTCTCCAGCGTCGTCCTGGCCTGGCAGCAGGAGACCGGAGCCGACCTGGCCAAGGTCAACGTGCACGGCGGCGCGATCGCGATCGGTCACCCGCTCGGCGCCAGCGGCACCCGTCTCACGACGACGCTGGTGCACGCGATGCGCGAACGCGGCGCCCGCTACGCCCTGCAGACGATGTGCGAGGCGGGCGGCCTCGCCAACGCGATGGTCCTGGAGGCGGTGTAGGCCGTGTAGCCGGATCCGATCCGCGGGTGGCGGAACGGTTCAGTGGCCGCGCAGGTGATGGCGCTTGCGCCAGGCCACCACCACACCGGCCAGCGCCGGTACGGCGATACAGGCCAGCGCGATCAGAAAGGCGGGCGACGTCGGCGCGGAGGCACGGGCGCCGGCGACGACGTACGCGGCGGTGTTCGGGATCGACCCGAGCGCCGTCGCCAGCAGGAACGGGACGTAGCCCATCCGGGAGACCGCGGCGGCGTAGTTCGCGGCCCAGAACGGCACCCCGGGGAACAGCCGCACCGCCAGCATCGAGCGGAATCCGTGCTTGCTGAACTGGCCGTCCGCCGCCTTCAGCCACCGGCCGCGCAGCAACGGGCGCAGGGCCTCCTGGCCCAGCAGCCGCCCCAGCCCGAAGGCGATGCCCGCGCCCAGCACCGTGCCCGCCAGGGCCGCGCCGATGCCCCACTCGGAGCCGAAGAGCGCGCCCGCCGCGAGGTTCAGCAGCGGCCGCGGCACGAAGGCCACCGTGACCAGGCCGTACGCCACCGCGAACAGCACCACCGCGGCCGAGCCCTCGACCTGGGGCGGCCAGCCGTTCGCCATCAGGTTCTGCGGCTCGAAGAGCAGCACGGACGACGCGGCCGCCGCGAGCAGGACCACGAGCAGGGACAGCCGCGACCACGGCGAGAGCAGCGTTCTGGTGCAGCGCGCGGCGAAACCCGAGGGCACGGGAACGGGGACGGTTACGGGGACAGCGAGCTCCGTGGCGGCGGCCCGGGGAGGGGCCGTGGCGGTGCCCCCAGAGCGGGTGGTGGCATCGTCGAGCATCCGGCGACAGTAACCGACAAACATGTGTGATCGCCGTATGGTTCGTCTCATGAGCGTCACAGGTGCGGGAACATCAGAAGTTCCGCGCAGTGTTCTGGCCGACACGGTCCTGGAGCGGCTCACCGCCACGTACGGCGCCGCCGCGGACCCCGAGCGGGCCGCCACCGCCCAGGCGTACATGAAGGACATCGCCCCCTTCCTCGGCGTCCCGACACCGGAGCGCCGCGCCCTGTCGCGCACCGTCCTCCAGGGCACGCCGCGCCCCGACGAGGCCGACTGCACCGCCATCGCCCTGCGCTGCTGGCAGCTGCCCGAGCGGGAGTACCACTACTTCGCCGTCGACTATCTGCGCCGGCACGTGCGGCGCTGTTCCTCCGGCTTCCTTCCGGTGACCCGGCAGCTGATCACCACCGTCTCCTGGTGGGACACCGTCGACCTGCTCGCCGCCCACGTCGTCGGCGGACTCGTCGCCGTCGACCCGAAGCTCTCCGCGGACATGGACGCCTGGATCGTCGACGACGACCTGTGGGTCGCCCGCACCGCCCTGCTCCACCAACTGCGTTACAAGGAACACACCGACACCCAGCGCCTCTTCGCCTACTGCCTGCGCCAGTCCGGGCACCCGGACTTCTTCATCCGCAAGGCGATCGGCTGGTGCCTGCGCGAGTACGCCAAGACCGACCCGGACGCCGTACGGGACTTCCTGGCGCGGGAGCGGGGGCGGTTCGCGCCGCTGTCGGTGCGGGAGGCGCTGAAGAACATCGGCGCCTGAAGTCCCGTACCGCGAAAAACCATTCGACGTCCGGCAAGGCGTCGACGATGATCGACGTCATGTTCCGGCACGCCTTCCTCTTCGCAGCATCCGCAGTCGCGGATGCCCCGAAGGCTGCCGTTCTCGTCTTCCTGGCTGCCGTCGACGGCGCCCGAAGCTGACCCTCCCCGGACAGTCCGGCGGACCCCGCAGGGGGAGGGTCGGCAAGTCCTCGGGGTCCCCCTCTCCTACGCGGAGACTTCTGTAGAGACTTCGAGGTACAGCCATGTCCAAGACGGCATACGTGCGCACCAAGCCGCATCTGAACATCGGCACGATGGGTCATGTCGACCACGGCAAGACCACGTTGACGGCCGCCATCACCAAGGTCCTCGCCGAGCGCGGGTCCGGCACGTTCGTGCCCTTCGACCGCATCGACCGGGCGCCGGAGGAGGCCGCGCGCGGCATCACCATCAACATCGCGCACGTCGAGTACGAGACCGACACCCGCCACTACGCGCACGTCGACATGCCCGGCCACGCCGACTACGTCAAGAACATGGTCACCGGCGCCGCGCAGCTCGACGGGGCGATCCTCGTCGTCTCCGCGCTCGACGGGATCATGCCGCAGACCGCCGAACACGTCCTGCTCGCCCGGCAGGTGGGCGTCGACCACATCGTCGTCGCCCTCAACAAGGCCGACGCGGGCGACGAGGAGCTCGTCGACCTCGTCGAGCTGGAGGTCCGCGACCTGCTCACCGAGCACGGCTACGGCGGCGACGCCGCGCCCGTCGTACGGGTGTCGGGGCTGAAGGCCCTGGAAGGGGACCCGAAGTGGACGGCGTCCGTCGAGGCGCTGCTCGACGCGGTGGACACGTACGTGCCGATGCCGGAGCGGTATGTGGACGCGCCGTTCCTGCTGCCCGTCGAGAACGTGCTCACCATCACCGGCCGGGGGACCGTCGTCACCGGCGCGGTCGAGCGGGGCACCGTGAAGGTGGGCGACCGCGTCGAAGTGCTCGGGGCCGGGCTGGAGTCCGTGGTCACCGGCCTGGAGACCTTCGGCAAGCCGATGGACGAGGCGCAGGCCGGGGACAACGTGGCGCTGCTGCTGCGCGGCGTTCCACGGGACGCCGTCCGGCGGGGGCATGTCGTCGTCGCGCCGGGGAGTGTCGTGCCGGGTCGGCGCTTCACCGCGCAGGTGTACGTGCTGTCCGCGCGTGAGGGCGGTCGTACGACTGCGGTCACCAGCGGGTACCGGCCGCAGTTCTACATCCGTACGGCGGATGTGGTCGGGGACATCGACCTCGGTGAGGTGGGGGTCGCTCGGCCCGGGGAGACGGTGACGATGACCGTTGAGCTGGGGCGGGAGGTGCCTTTGGAGCCTGGGCTCGGATTTGCCGTTCGCGAGGGTGGCAGGACGGTGGGGGCGGGGACTGTGACCGCCGTCGTCCCGTAGAGAGTTCCCCGGCACAATGAGGAGGTGAGCGAACCCATACCCGTCACCAGGTCCGCCGACTACGGCACCGCCAAGCTGATGCCCGACGTCGACCGGAAGCGGGCCTGGCTGCTCACCGTCGACGGGGCTCCGCAGTCGTATGTCGATCTGGACGAGCCGGAGTATCTGGAGTTCGAGTACGCGCGCCGCCTCGGGCATGTCCTGGACACCGTCGCCGAGCCCGGGCGGCCGCTGGACGTGCTGCATCTCGGGGGTGGGGCGCTGACCCTGCCCCGGTATCTGGCGGCGACCCGGCCCGGCTCGCGGCAGGACGTCGTCGAGGCCGACCGGGGGCTGATGGAGCTGGTCGTCGAGCATCTGCCGGTTCCGGACGGGGCCGGCATCCGGCTGCACGCCGGGGACGCCCGAGCCTGGCTGGAGGCAGCCCCGGACGACTCGGCCGACGTGCTGGTCGCCGACGTCTTCGGTGGGTCACGGGTGCCGGCGCATCTGACGTCGGTGGCGTACGTCCGGGAGGCCGAGCGGGTCCTGCGGGGGAGCGGCGTCTATCTGGCGAACCTCGCCGACGCGGCGCCGTTCGCCTTCCTGCGCTCCCAACTCGCCACCTACGCCACGCTGTTCGAGGAGCTGGTGCTGATCGCCGAGCCGGGTGTGCTGCGCGGCCGGCGGTTCGGCAACGCGGTGCTCGTCGCCGCGCACCGGCCCCTCGACACGGCCGCCCTGGCCCGGCTCACCGCCTCCGACGCCTTCCCGGCCCGCGTCGAACAGGGGCCGGCCCTGCGGCAGTTCATCGGCGGCGCGCGGCCGGTGCGGGACGAGGACGCCGTACCGTCACCCGAGCCCCCCGACGGGGCTTTCGGCATCGGCTGAGTCGCGCCGGGTCCCGGCGGTCACGTGCTGGGTACGGCGTTGTAGGTTCCGTACGTCCGGTACGCACAGGACCGCGGCCGTGACGACCACGACCACCGCGGCGCAGCCCCACAGCGCCGACGTGCGGCCGAACGCCGTCTCCGCCGGACCGGCCAGGGCTGTGGCCAGCGGGACCAGGGCGACCGAGCCGAACCAGTCGTACGCGGCGACCCGGGACAGCTTCTCCTCCGGTATCTCCTGATGGAGTGCGGTCATCCAGGAGACGCCGAACACCTCCAGCGTCACGCCGGTCAGGAACATCACCGCGCACAGGACGGTGACCGGCACCGGTACGGCGAGCGCGGCCGAGGGGAGGGCGAGCGGGAAGACGCACAAGGTGCCCGCGAGGAGCAGGCGGCGTGGCTTCCAGCGGGTCATGAGCAGGGCGCCGGCGACCGTGCCCGCCCCGAAGAAGCCCAGGGCCAGGCCCCACGGCCCCGCCCCGCCCAGGTGGTCCCGCGCGACGAGGGGGCCGTAGACCGCGTCGGCGGCGCCCACTGGACGACGATGCCCCACAGCCACGGCCGCCCCGCGAACTCCCGCCAGCCCTCCCGCAGATCGGCGAGCATTCCGCCGCCCGGCAGGCGCGGCGGAATGTGACTCACATCGAGGAACGCCCGCATGGAGCCGGCGACCGCGAAGGCCGCCGCGTCGGCCGCCAGCACCCAGCCGGGCCCGATCGCGGCCACCATGGCACCGCCGAGCGCGGCACCGCCGACCGCCGCCCCCTGCATCGCCATCCGGAAGACGGCGAAGGCCCGGCTCGCCTGCTCCCCCTGGACCGACGACAGCAGCATGCCCTCGGCCGCCGGGCTGAAGAACGCCTGGCCGGTGCCGCCGAGGGCGGTCAGCAGCATCATCTGCCAGAGCCGGGCCTCCCCGGTGAGGACGAGCGCGGCGAAGGCGGCTTGCGAGAGGCAGTTGAGGGCGTTGGCCGCGACCATCACCCGATGGCGCGGCAGCCGGTCCGCGACGGCGCCGCCGATCAGCAGGAAGAGCACCAGGGGCAGGGTGCGGGAGGCGGCCACCAGCCCCACGTCACCGCCGTCGCCGCCCGCCTCCAGCACCGCGAACGCCGCGGCGATCAGCGCACCGTGACTGCCGAGGTTCGTGACGAACGCCGCGGCGGTCAGCAGGCTGTAGTTGCGGCCCGCCCAGGAGGGGCGGCGGGAGCGGCGCGAGAGGCCGGCGGCGGAAGTCACCGGCCGACTATCGCCGCCCGGCTCTGGATTTGCCAAACGAATTGCAGGTCACTGGCGGGACGAGGCCCGCACGCCGAGATCCGGGCGGCCGCGGGCGGGCTTCCTCGAAACCTTCACCGGTACGACGCTCGTCACATCCCGGCGACCTGTTCCCTGGTTCCTACTCATGGGTAACATGGCGGCCATGAGCGCAGACCAGATGTCGATCGGCGAGATGCTCGCCGCCACCGTGCCGATGGCCCGGACCCTGAACCTCCAGTTCCTGGAGACCACGCCGGAGAAGGCCGTGGTGGCTCTGCCGGACCAGAGTGAGTACCACAACCACGTGGGCGGGCCGCACGCCGGCGCCATGTTCACGCTCGGGGAGTCCGCCAGCGGGGCGATCGTGCTGGCCGCGTTCGGCGACCAGCTCTCGCGTGCCGTGCCGCTCGCCGTCAGCGCCGAGATCTCCTACAAGAAGCTCGCCATGGGTGCCGTGACGGCGACCGCGACGCTGGGCCGCCCGGCCGCCGAGGTCGTCGCGCAGCTGGACGCGGGGGAGCGCCCCGAGTTCCCCGTGGTCATCGAGATCCAGCGCGGTGATGGGGCCGTCACCGGGGAGATGACGGTCGTCTGGACCCTGCGGCCGAACGGCTGAGCCGACGGCGCGACGGTGAGCAGGGGCCCTGGGCGGGGCCCCTGTCCTGCTTCACCCCCGCCTTCCTCTCAAGCCGCGAGCCGGCCCTCCCTCGCCCCGCTCTCCTCCAGGCCTGCCACGAACTCCTTCAGCCAGGCCGTGAACTCCGGCCCCAGGTCCGCCCGGTCGCACGCCAGCCGAACCACCGTGCGCAGATAGTCCGCCTTGTCGCCGGTGTCGTAGCGCAGGCCGTCGAACACGACTCCGTGGACCGTTCCGCCCGCAGCGAGGTCCCGCAGGGCGTCGGTCAGCTGGATCTCGCCGCCGCGTCCGGGCGGGGTGCGGTCCAGGACGCCGAAGACGGCGGGGTCGAGGACGTAGCGGCCGATGACCGCGTACCGGCTCGGCGCGTCCTCGCGCGACGGCTTCTCCACGAGGTCCGTGACGCGGACGACACCGCCTTCGCCCGACGGTTCGACGGCCGCGCAGCCATAGAGGTGGATCTGCTCCGGCGGGACCTCCATCAGGGCCACCACACTGCCCTCGTAGCGGTCGCGGACCTCCAGCATCCGGCTGAGCAGGGTCTCGCGCGGGTCGATGAGGTCGTCGCCCAGGAGGACGGCGAAGGGCTGGTCACCGACGTGGTGGCGGGCGCACAGCACCGCGTGGCCGAGGCCGAGGGGGTCGCCCTGGCGGATGTGGTGGATGTCCGCGAGCCGGGCCGGGTCGCGCACCGCGTCCAGCCGTACGGTGTCGCCCTTGGCGGCGAGTGCCTGCTCCAGCTCGAAGGCGTGGTCGAAGTGGTCCTCGATGGCCCGCTTGTGCCGGCCGGTGATCATCAGTACGTCGTCGAGACCGGCCGCCGCGGCCTCCTCGACGACGTACTGGATGGCCGGCTTGTCGACGACCGGCAGCATCTCCTTGGGTGTCGCCTTGGTCGCGGGCAGAAAACGCGTGCCGAGTCCTGCGGCGGGGACGACCGCCTTACGGACGGTACGGACCCGTTCGGGGGCGGGGTCGGACGGGGGTGTCGTGTGGGGGACGATCATGCGGCTCATGGTGGAGCACGGGGATGAGAGCACGCCGGGAGAAACCTCGGAGCTTGCTGTGCGGGATGCGGAATTGAAGATTCCGTGGACCAATGGTCTTTGCCTGCACACAACTTGGCACTTGGCTCGGCGGATATTTCGAATGGGGGTGCGGATACCGCCGGTAACATTTCTGAATTTCTTGCTCTTTGAACGTCGGTCACTCGAACTTCTTGTTTCCTGTACATAGCTTGTGCGAAAGTGAGCGACCCGATAGCCGGTCCACATCCGATGCGGCCCAGGTATGCACCAATCAAGCACCTGCTTTCCGATGGACGTGCATTCCCCGTGCCGTCCTGCGGCTGGGAAGGAAATGGTTCAGTGCAATCTCCTTACCCCCCACGACCGCCGTACCCGCCACGGCCCGGGGTGAGCCCCGGAGAGTCCGACCGCGATCTCGTCGCGAACCTGGGCAAAGCCGATGCGAACGGCCATGCCGTCGCCCTGCTGATGGCACGGCACTGGCGCGCCACCTACGACTACGCGGCCATCTGTCTCGTGTCCACGGCGAGTTCGGCCGCCATGGTGGCCGCCGCGGCGTTCCATCGCGTGCTCGGCCGGCCCACCGGCGGCGCGCTGCGCCCTCAACTCCTCGCCGCCGTAAGGGATCTGGTGAGGGGCTGGGCGGCCGACGGCGGTATTTCCGCCCTGTTGCCGGAACTCGGCAAACCGACGGGCGGGCGCGGGCTGCGCGCCGCGCGGTCCGTGACGCCCGAAAGGCGGCAAATCGCCGAGCGCGCATTCCGGGCGCTGCCGGGGGCCTCGCAATGCCTCCTCTGGCACACCGAGGTCGAGGCCGAACCGATAACCGTACCCGGCGGTCTGCTGGGGGTGGATACGCCCACCGCGTCGGCAGCGCTGGAGGGCGTGCGCGAGCAATTCCGGACAGGCTGCGTCCGCGCCCACCGCGAACTCGCGCCCACCCGGGAATGCCGCTTCTACAACCGCCTCCTCGACGTCCCCATTCGCCGGGGCGGCGCCCTGCTGCCCGATGTCCAGCAGCATCTGACCGAGTGCCGCTACTGCCGGCACGCCGCCGAGCAGCTCAGCCATTTCGAGGGCGGCCTGGAAGTGCTGCTCGCGGAAACCGTGCTCGGCTGGGGCGCCCGGCGCTATCTCGACTCCCGGCCCGGACGCGGCGGCTCCGGGGCGACGTCGTGCGACCGCGGGCGACGCGGCGGACGGCACCGCCCGGAGCGGCTCGACCCGCCGCGCGGACGCGCGAAGGCCGTCGCCGTGGGGGTCGGCGTGACCTCCCTCGCTCTGCTCGTGACGGTCCTCACCGCCAAGGGCTGGACCGAGGAGAGCGGCGTCCCCGGACCGCACGCCACCTGGGGCGCGCCCAGCGGCACGACCGTCAACCCGGGTGCCGTGTCCCCGTCCTCGTCCAGTGGATCACCGTCGGCCGCCTCGGCCGAGGAGCCCGTCGAGATCGCCCAGGGCAGGCTCCGCAACCTCGACCGCGGGCTGTGCCTGGACCTCCGCGACGGCCAGGTCCGTACCGGCGCCCGCGCCGAGCTGGCGGAGTGCTCGTCCGCCGCGTCCCAGCAGTGGTCGTACCGGGACAACGGCCTGCTGCGCAGCGCCGCCGAGCCCACCCTGTGCCTCGACTCCGACGCCGACGAGGGCACGGTCGTCCTGGCGAACTGCCTCGCACACGCCGGCGAGGTGCGCTACGACCTCACCGTCCACGGCGAGCTCCTGCCCCGCCGGGCCGAGGGGCTGGCGGTCGCGCCCGGCAAGGGCGTGAGCGTGGTGGTCGACGAGCGGGACGGATCCGAGGCGCAGCGCTGGACGCTGGACGGCGGGCTCGCGGACGCGGGCGGGGGGAGACCCGAGAAGAAGCTCCAGCAGGAGAAGCCGCGCGAGGAGAAGGGCACCGCACCCGTGGCACCCGAGCGAGAGTCGCCGGACGGTGGCACCCCCGAACTCCCGCAGGGCGAGCCGGCCGTACCGGAAGAGGACCCCGAGTCGTCGTACGAGACGCGGTACGTCCAGGACGACTCCGGTGACGAAGCCGAGCCCGCCACCCCCGTCGATGCCGTGGTGGCCCTCCCGGCAGAAGTGCCGGCCGCCGTGTCCACGGTCGTCCACAGCGCCACGGCGACGCTCGACTCCACCCGCCGCCAGTCAGGGGTCACCCCGACGGAGTGACCCCCTCACCCCTTTCGACTTCTGACGTCATTCGGCCGTTTCTCGTTCACTTCATTGACACGAGTCACCGACGTTCATAGTTTTCCCGCCGCGCCAGTGGTGTCCCGTGCTCACGAACGTGGAGGTGGACCCGTGATACGTCGTATGTCCGTCGCACTGATGGCCCTCGCGGCCGCGCTCGTCACCCCTGTGCCCGCACAGGCCGCCGACGACCCCGTCGTCCGCACCACCGCGGGCTGGGTGCGGGGTGAAACCACCGCCGAGGGACGCCAGTTCCTCGGCATCCCCTACGCCGAGCCCCCCGTCGGAGAGCTCCGCTGGAAGGCGCCGCGACCCGTCCGGCCCTGGCAAGGGGTACGCACGGCACAGGACTTCGGCAACAAATGTGTACAGGGTTCGAGTTGGGATCCCGGCTATGAGCAACCCAGCCATACCGAGGAATGTCTCGACCTCAATGTGTACGCCCCCGCGGACTCGGCCCCTCGCGCGGTCCTGGTCTGGTTCCACGGTGGCGGGCTCACCGCCGGGGCCGGTCAGGACGTCGTCCCGGATGCCTTCGCCCGGCAGACCGGTACGGTCGTCGTGACCGTCAACTACCGCCTCGGGGCGATGGGCTTCCTCGCCACGGCCGGCCTGGACGGCGAGGTGCGCGACGGGGTCTCCGGCAACTTCGGCATGCTCGACCAGCAGGCCGCCCTGCGCTGGGTGCGTGCCAACATCGGCCGCTTCGGCGGCGACCCGGGCCGCGTGACCATCGCCGGCGAGTCGGCGGGCGGCCGCTCGGTCTGCACCCAGCTGGCCTCGCCGACGGCGAAGGGGCTGTTCCGGGCGGGGATCATCCAGAGCGGGGCGTACGCCGACTGCGGTGCGCGAGCGCACGGCACGGCCGTGTCCCAGGGCGCCGCGTTCGCGGAGAAGCTCGGCTGCGCCGACCTGGCCTGTCTGCGCGCCAAGCCGGCCGCCGAGATCCTGGCCGCGCAGAGCGGCTTCGACTGGGGGCCGGTGGCCGGGGGCGCCTTCTTGCCGCGGCAGCCGAAGGAGGCGTTCGAGCACGGGGCCGCCGCCGGAGTGCCGGTCATGAACGGGGCCAACCAGGACGAGGGCCGGCTGTTCGCCTTCAGCCGCTTCGACCTGAACGGCACGCCGCTCACCGCCGACCAGTACCCGGCCGTCATGCGGGCGGACTACGGCGACGAGGCGCTCGCGCGCTACCCCCTGCAGTCGTATCCCTCCCCGGCCCTCGCGTACGCCACCGCCCAGGGCGACCAGATGTTCGCCTGCCCGGCGCTCCGCCTCGACGGCGCGCTCGCCGGACGCGGCAAGGTCTACGCGTACGAGTTCGCCGACCGCACCTCCCCGCCCTTCGCCTCGCTGCGCGACCTGGGCACGGACTTCGACTTCGGCGCGACCCACGTCAACGAGGTGCAGTACCTCTTCAAGCACTTCGGCCTGGAGTCACCGCTGAACGCCGGGCAGCGGACGCTGGCGCGGCAGATGATCCAGTACTGGGGCTCCTTCGTCCGGGACGGCGTGCCGCGCGCCGCGGGACAGCCCGCGATGCCCACCCGGCCCGGCACGGTGCTGGCACTCCGCACCCCGTCCGCCGGCGGGAATGTGCCGAGCGCCACCGTTCACCGTGAGCACCAGTGCAACCTGTGGGACGCCGAGACCGTCACTCAGAACGGGTAGGCTGCCCCGGCGCACGCTCGCAGCCGAGCGTGCGCCGGGAACACAGGGCGCAGGACATGGGAGGAAGCGGCGTTGCACGTCCAGGAATGGCTCGAAACGGTGCCACCGCTCGCCATCTATCTGCTGGTCGGCGTGGTCATCGGTCTGGAGAGCCTGGGCATTCCGCTGCCCGGCGAGATCATCCTGGTCTCCTCGGCGCTGCTCGCCTCACAGCACGGTGACATCAACCCCTTCGTGCTCGGCGCCTGCGCCACCGCGGGCGCGATCATCGGCGACTCCATCGGCTACGCCATCGGCCGCAGGGGCGGACGCCCGCTCCTGGCCTGGCTGGGCACGAAATTCCCCAAGCACTTCAGCGAGGGCCACATCGCCACCGCCGAGCGGTCCTTCCAGAAGTGGGGCATGTGGGCCGTCTTCTTCGGCCGCTTCGTCGCCCTCCTGCGCATCTTCGCCGGCCCCCTCGCCGGTGTCCTGCGCATGCCGTACTGGAAGTTCCTGATCGCCAACGTCTTCGGCGGCATCCTCTGGGCGGGCGGCACGACCGCGGTCATCTACTACGTCGGCGTGGTCGCCGAATCCTGGCTGAAGCGCTTCTCATGGCTGGGCCTGGTGGCGGCGGTCCTGATCGGCCTGACGTCCATGCTGATCATCAAGCGCAAGGCCAAGAAGGCCCAGACGGCCCACCGAGAGCCGGAACCTGTGGCCGCCGGCGACTGAAGGCGCCCCTTCAGGGGCGCGGGGCTGTATCGATGTGCGGCTCCGCCGCGCGGGCGCGACCAGCCACAACGAACCCGCGGACCGCGTACGACGCTATGCCCCGTGCTCTTCCCGGTGCGCCTTCGCCAACTCCGCGTACATCGTGCCGTTGAGCGTGACGCCCTGACGTTCTTCCTCAGTGAGTTCCCGCCTCACCTTCGCCGGTACCCCCGCCACCAGCGACCCGGGCGGCACCCGCATCCCCTGCGGCACCAGAGCCTGAGCGGCGACCAAAGACCCCGCCCCGATCACCGCACCGTTCAGCACGGTCGCCCCCATCCCGATCAGACAGTCGTCCTCAACGGTCGCCCCATGCACCACGGCGTTATGGCCGACCGACACCCTCGCCCCGATGGTCACGGGAAACCCCGGATCGGCATGCAGCGTGCAGTTGTCCTGCACATTGGACTGAGCGCCGACGGAGATCCGTTCCACATCGCCGCGCGCCACCGCGCCGTACCAGACGCTGGCCCCCGCCTCCAGCGTCACGTCCCCGATCACCGACGAGGTGGGTGCCACGAACGCAGCCTCGTCGATCTTCGGTTCCCGGCCCCCGATGCCCATGACCAGCGCCTTCTGCGTCATCGCCCTCTCCTCACCGCAAACGTCGTAGACACTGCGCACGCTACGCCACCCAGTAGGGCGAAGATCACAGGCCTCCTGCCTCATAAGGGCGCCGAACGCTCAGTACGGTGAGCGGGTGCTCAAGCGCAAGAACACGTTCTCGTCCTGGCGGCGCAACCTCACGCAGCGCGCCGTCCACGCGGGCTGGGCCTGGGTGCAGCGCACGGGTTCGGTGACGGCCGACAGCCCGGGCCGCTTCCGCTTCGGCTCGATCGGCGAAGCCACCCGGCTGGCCTTCCCGCTCGGTACCGTCTTCGGCGAACCCTGGATCCACCTCGGCTCCCACTGCATCGTCGGCGAGCAGGTGACGCTGACCGCGGGTCTGATGCCCGACCTCGACCTCGGCCCGGAGCCGATCCTGCGCATAGGGGACGGGGTCGTGCTGGGCCGTGGCAGCCATGTCATCGCCGACACGACGGTCACCATCGGCAGCGACTGCTATTTCGGGCCGTACGTCTACGTCACCTCCACGAACCACTCGTACGACGATCCGCACGAGCCCATCGGCAAGCAGTGGCCGCGCATGGAGCAGGTCGAGATCGGCCCGGGGTGCTGGATCGGCACCGGGGCCGTGATCCTGCCGGGGGCGCGGATCGGGCGGAACGTCGTGGTCGCGGCCGGCGCGGTGGTCCGGGGCGTGGTGCCCGACCACGCCGTGGTGGCGGGGGCGCCCGCCCGTGTCGTACGGCGTTGGACGCCCGACGACGGCTGGCAGCCGCCGCTGCGGACGCCCGCGCCGGTGCCCATACCTGACGGGATCACACCGGAGCAGCTCCAGGCGCTGGCCGACCTGGACGACGAGACGGTGGCGCGGCTGGCGGAGCTGGACGAGAAGACGGCCGCCGAACTCGCCGAACCGGCCGCGGAGTCCTGAGTCAGCCGGTCGCCAGCAGTAGCGTGCCCACCAGCGCGAGCCCCGCTCCCGCCGCCTGCACCCCCCGCAGCCGTTCCCGCAGGAGGCTTCGCGCGGCCAGGGCGGTCACCACCGGGTACAGCGACGCGAGTACGGCCGCCACCGTGACCGGGCCGTGCTGGGCGGCGACCACATAGGTGCCGTTCGCCGCGACATCGGCGAGGCCGACGAAGGCGAGCGCGGGCAGCGAGCGCCAGGGGAAGGAGCCGTCCGGGAGGGCGGTGCCGCCCCGTCGCACCGAGGCGTACAGCGCGAGGCCGCCCGCCGCCACATTGACCACGCGCTGCACGAAGAGCGCCAGGAACAGGCCGGTGATCGTGGTCGACGCCTCCGCGATCAGCGCGAACACCGTGCCGAAGCCGAAGGCCGCGACCAGGGTGAGCAGGATGGCCTGCCGCTGCACCGGCGCGCCCCGCAGCTGCGGTCCGCCCGCGAGCGCGATGCCGAGCACGGCGACCGCGATCCCCGCGACCTGCATCAGTCCGGGCCGCTCGCCCAGGAAGAGGCCCACGCCGACCGGGACGGCGACGCCCACGGTGCCGAGCGGGGAGACCACGCCCATGGGGCCCAGCGCGAGCGCCTTGTAGAAGCAGAGCAGGGCGACCGGGCCCACCACGCCCGCGGCGACCGCGAACCACAGCTGGGCACCGGCCTCGCTCCAGCCGCCGGTGGCGACCACGATCACGCCGAGCACGGTCGCGGCGATCGCCTGCGAGACGACGACCACCGTGAGAGCCGGGGTGCGCCGCGTCAGCAGTCCGCCGCCGAAGTCGGCCAGCCCCCACAGCAGGCTGGTGGCCAGGGCGAAGAGTGCTGTCACGGGTGCCTCGCAGTACAGTTCGGTGCACGGTGGGGTGCACCCCACCGTAGTGCAGTGAACTGGACCCTGTCATCCAGAATATTTGACTCCTCTTTTGACCCCTTGGCTCCGGAACGATGGACGGAATGTGGCGGACCTCGACCTCCTGACCCAGTCCCTGGCGCGCAATGTCAAGCACTGGCGGGCCGTGCGCGGCTTCACCCTGGACGTACTCGCGGCCAGGGCCGGCGTCAGCCGCGGCATGCTCATCCAGATCGAGCAGGCGCGCACCAACCCGAGCCTCGGCACGGTGATCAAGATCGGCGACGCGCTCGGGATCAGCATCACCACCCTGCTGGACTACGAGCAGGGCCCGAAGGTGCGCGTCGTCTCGGCCGACCAGGTGGTACGGCTGTGGCACACCGACGCGGGCAGCTACAGCAGGCTTCTCGCGGGCACCGAGGCGCCGGGGCCACTGGAGATGTGGGAGTGGCGGCTGATGCCGGGCGAGAGCAGCAGCTCGGACCCGCACCCCGTCGGCACCTTCGAGATCGTCCACGTCACGGCGGGCGAGCTGACCCTCACCGTCGAGGGCGCGGAGTACCGCGTCCCGGCCGGCGCGAGCGCCACCTTCGAGGCCAACACCCCGCACACATACGGCAATCAGAGCGACGCCCCGACGGAGTGGGTGCTCGCCGTGTCGGTGCCGCCCGTCCGCTGAGACGCCCGGCCGAAAGCCCGCCCGGCCCTGTTAGCGTGCGCCCATGGACGCACCCATCGGACACTTCGACGACGCCACCCCCGCCCCCGACTGCCTCGACGAACTCACCCGCCCGGTCGCCGACGCCGTGCGGGCCTGGCACGGCAGCGTCCCCGCCGACCAGATCGTCTATGTCGAGACAGATCCGCAGTGGGCCGACACCGCCACCTTCGTCGAGCACTACGGCCAGGAACTGCTGGAGCAGTCCGCGAACTGCGTGGTCGTCGCGGGCAAGCGGGGCGGCGAGACGACACTGGCCGCCTGCGTCGTGCTCTCCACCACCCGGGTCGACGTGAACGGCGCCGTCCGCCGTCAACTCGGCGCCCGCAAGGCGTCGTTCGCCTCGATGGACACGGCGACCGGCGAGACCGGCATGGAGTACGGCGGCATCACCCCGATCGGCCTGCCCGGCGGCTGGCCGGTGCTGGTGGACTCGGCCGTCGTCGACCTGCCGTACGTCCTGGTCGGCAGCGGGCGCCGGCGCGGCAAACTGCTGGTGCCGGGGAAGGCGTTCGCGGAGCTGCCCGGGGCCGTCGTACTGGACGGGCTCGGCGTCGCCTGAGCCGGTCGTCGCAGCTCAGGCCGCGGTGTGGTGCGCGAGGGCGAGATGCGGATCCGCCTCGCCCGGCACCGGTGCCGGGTCGGCGTGGACCAGGGCCGCGGTGAGCCGGGGGACGGCGTGCAGCAGGGCGTGCTCGGCGTCGACGGCGATGGCGTGCGCCTGCCGTACCGTCACGTCGCCGTCCACGACGACCGCCACCTCGGCGCGCAGCCGGTGCCCGATCCAGCGCATCCGCAACTCGCCCACCTCGCGCACCCCCGCGACCTCCCGCAGCGCCCGCTCCGCCCGGTCCACCAGGGCCGGGTCCACGGCGTCCATCACGCGCCGGAAGACCTCGCGCGCCGCGTCCCGCAGCACCAGCGTGATCGCGGCCGTGATCGCCAACCCCACGATCGGATCCGCGAGTTGCCACCCGAGCGCCGCACCGCCGGCGCTCAACAGGACGGCCAGTGAGGTGAATCCGTCCGTACGGGCGTGCAGCCCGTCCGCGACGAGGGCGGCCGAGCCGATCTCACGGCCGACCCGGATCCGGTACCGGGCCACCCACTCGTTGCCCGCGAACCCGACGAGCGCCGCCACGGCGACGGCCGGGATCTGCTGCACAGGGCGCGGGTCGAGGAGCCGGTCGACGGCCGTCCACGCGGCGAAGGCCGCGGACGCCGCGATCGTCAGCACGATGACGATGCCCGCGAGGTCCTCGGCCCGTCCGTAGCCGTAGGTGAAGCGCCGTGTCGCCGCGCGCCGGCCCAGCACGAAGGCGATCCCGAGCGGTACGGCGGTCAGCGCGTCCGCCGTGTTGTGCACCGTGTCGCCGAGCAGCGCCACCGACCCTGAGACGGCCACCACGACCGCCTGAGCGAGGGCCGTCAGACCGAGCACGGCCAGCGAGACCCACAGCGCGCGCATGCCGCGGGCCGACGACTCCAGGGCCGAGTCGAGCTTGTCGGCGGTCTCGTGGGAGTGGGGCTTGAGGAGGTGGGTGAGGCGGTGGCGGAGGCCGGTGGGGGAGTGCGGGTGCGGGTGTGGGTGTGGATGGGGGTGCGGATGGGGGCGGGGGTCGGGGTCGGGGTGGGGATGGTCGTGGGCGTGGCGGTGCCCGTGGTGGTGCTCGTGTTCGTGCCGGTCGCTCACGGTGGTCCCCTTCCGGTGCGCGGGAGTGGACGTGTGCCGCCCACGACGCCATTATGTGCGTATGAGCGCACGCATGCACCTGTCATCTGCGCACGATGCGCACCCGCGCACCCCGGGCGAGGAACAGTTCGCGCTCGCCGCCGAACTCCTCGCCCTGCTCGGCGACCGCACCCGGCTCACGCTGCTGCATGCCCTCACGGCGGGAGAGGCCGACGTCACGACGCTCACGGAGGCGTGCGGCGCGGCCCGGCCCGCGGTCAGCCAGCATCTGGCCCGACTGCGCCTCGCGGGCCTGGTGACCACGCGAAAGGAGGGCCGCCGGGTGGTCTACTCCCTCCGCGACGGCCATCTGCGCCGCCTCGTCGACGAGGCGCTGAACGTGGCGGACCATCGACTCAGTGACCGGCCGCTGCACGACTGATACGGCAGAGGTCGTTGGTCCGTGGTCGGCATTCCGTGGTCGGCATTCCGTGGTCGGCATTCCGTGGTCGGAGTTCAGTAGCCGGCGTTCAGTAGTCGGCGTTCTTGCCCAGGTACTGCTCCGCGAAGGCCATCGCCGCCGTCGGGGAGCCGAAGATACGGCGGAGGCGGGCCAGGGTGGTGCCCGCGCGGTACGGGTCGCCCGAGGACGTGCCGTGGTACACCTCGGAGAGCCAGTGGGAGAACTCCTGGTAGTCCCACACCCGGCCCAGGCAGGCCGCCGAGTAGCCGTCCAGGCCGGTGCTGTCGCCCTTCGTGAGGTACGCGACCAGTCCGTCGCCGAGCAGGAAGGCGTCGTGCAGGGCGAGGTTCATGCCCTTGGCAGCGATGGGGGCGGTGAGGTGGGCGGCGTCGCCGGCCAGGAAGAGACGGCCGAACACCATGGGCTCGACGACGTAGTTGTGCATGTCGAGAACGCGCTTCTCGATCAGCCGCCCCTCGGTCAGCCGTGGCACGCCACTGGCCCCGAGCCGCTGCTGCAGTTCCGTCCAGACCCTGTCGTGCGACCAGTTCTCCGGGTAGTCGCCGGGCGGGCACTCCAGGTAGTAGCGGGTCACGTCGCCGCTGCGCGGCATGTGCCCGGCGAAGCCGTTCGGATGCATGCCGAACAGGACGCAGTCGGCGGACGGCGGCGCCTCGGCGAGCAGCGCCAGCCAGCCGATGCCGTAGTCACTGCGGGAGACATGGGCACGGCCGGCGGGCAGCGCGGTGCGCGTCACTCCGCGCGCTCCGTCGCAGCCGGCGACGAAGTCGCAGCGCACGACCTCCCGACGCCCGGTCTCCGGGCAGGTGTACGACACCGTGGGATGGTCGGTGTCGAGGTCGTGCAGCTCCACGTCCCGCACGCCGAAGCGTATGGCCCCGCCGCGCACGTCCGCGTACTCCCGCACCAGGTCCGTCACCAGCAACTGCTGCGGGTAGACCCAGTGATGAACCCCCGTGAGCTGCGCGTACTCGAACCGGTAGCGCTCCCCGGCGAACCGGAACTCGCACTCGGTGTGCCGCTGCGCCCGCTCCAGCAACGTGTCCGCGAGGCCCCGCCGCTGGAGTCCCCGTACGGCCCACTCCTCCAGGACCCCGGCCCGTGGCCGCTGCTCGATGAACGGCCGGGTCTCGGTCTCCAGGACCAGACAGTCGACGGAGGCCGCCCGCAGGATGTTGCCGATCGTCAGGCCGGCCGGCCCGGCGCCCACGACGACGACCGGAAAGCGTTGCGGGGCAGCGGAGTTGGGGTGGGGGGAGGTCGAAGTCACCCGAGCATTATGAGGGTGGCCGAGGAGGGAGGGGAGGGCCGTGTCAGCGGCAGCGGGTGCTGCGCCGCTCGCCGGTGTACTCGGCGTCGCTGACCTGCTCCAGCCAGGTGACGTCGTCGGTCTCCCACAGCGCGAGGTGCGTCATGAAGTGGCCGGGGGCGGCGCCGTGCCAGTGCTCCTCGCCCGGCGGCGTCCAGATCACGTCACCGGGGTGCGCCTCGAGGACCTCGCCGCCGCGGGACTGGACCAGGGCGATGCCCTCGACGATGTAGAGGGTCTGGCCCAGGCCGTGGGAGTGCCAGGCCGTGCGAGCGCCCGGGGAGAAGTGCACCGCGTTGGCGCGGACCTGGGACGGCTCCTCACCGCGGTGGATCACATCGGCCCAGGCGTCGCCGGTGAACCACTCGGCCGGCAGCTTGATCGTTTCCTGCTTCTCCAGCAGTTCCATGGAAAGGTCCTTCGTCATCGGTCGGTGCCGGGCGGTACGGGAGCCGCCCGCTCCGATGCGAACGAGGAAACAGCAGGTCACACCCGGGCGGAAGGTACTGTCGTGCCAGGTACTGTCAGGACCCCCCAGGTGCGGCACGGCACGCCTGGCCTGGGCCGTATGGACACCGCCCACGACATCCGTGAGTTCCTCGCCACCCGCCGCGCGAAGATCACACCCCAGCAGGCCGGCCTGCCCGCCTACGGCGGAAACCGCCGCGTCCCGGGGCTGCGCCGCGAGGAAGTCGCCTTGTTGGCCGGAGTCAGCGTCGACTACTACGTCCGTCTGGAGCGCGGCCACTTGGCCGGCGCCTCCGAGGAAGTCCTCGACGCCGTCGCGAGCGCCCTCCAGCTCGACGATGCCGAACGGGCCCACCTCTACGACCTGGCCGCCGCCCAGCGCCGACGCCCCGCCCGCCGCGCCAAGCGGCCTCGCGGCACCGTCCCCGCCAGCGTCCAGCGCGTGCTGGACGCCATGACCGACGCCCCGGCCTTCGTCCGCAACGGCCGCCTGGACGTCCTCGCCATCAACCGCCTGGGCCGCGCCCTCTACGCGCCGCTGTTCGCCGCCGACGCGCCCCGCCCGGTCAACATCGCCCGCTTCCAGTTCCTCCACCCCGCCGGCCGGGACTTCTTCCCCGACTGGGAGGCCTCGCTCAACACCACCGTCTCCCTGCTGCGCACCGAAGCCGGGCGCGACCCGCACTACAGTGAACTCACCGGTTTGATCGGCGAGTTGGCGACCCGCAGCGACGAGTTCCGCACCGAGTGGGCCAAGCACAACGTGCGCCTGCACCACACCGGCCGCAAACCCTTCCGGCACCCGGAAATCGGCGACCTCGTCCTCGACTTCGACGCCATGGCGCTGCCGGCCCAGCCCGGCCTGACGCTCACCGCCTACAGCGCCGAGCCGGGCACCGCGGGCCACGACGCCCTGCGACTGCTGTCCGCCTGGGCCGCCACCGAGGACGCCCAGGCGTCGGGGGCTAGCCCAGGCGCGGTATCTCGATCGCCGGGCAGCGGTCCATGACCATCTCCAGGCCCGCCGCGCGGGCGCGGTCGTACGCCGCCTCGTCGATGACGCCCAGTTGGAACCAGACCGCTTTGGCGCCCTTGGCGAGCGCGTCGTCCACCACCGGGCCGGCCAGGTCACTGTTCACGAAGACGTCGACCACGTCCACGTCGAAGGGGATGTCCGCCAGGGAGGCGTAACCCGGCTCGCCGTGCACCGTCTCCGCCTTCGGATGGACGGGCACGACGCGCTTGCCGTAACGCTGGAGGACCTCGGCGACTCCGTACGCCGCCCGCCGCTGGTTCGACGACAGGCCCACGACGGCCCAGGTGTCGCCCAGTTCGGTGAGGATCCTGCGGACCGCTGCCTCGTCGCCGTACACCGCCGGCCTCCCTGCGCCTCGTACAGCTGCCGTCCAGCTGTTCTCATGACGCACAACGGCCGACGCCCCACCAGGATTCCCGCCGTCAACCGCACGGTTCCTCGCCGGCACCTCCATGGGTTCGCGGAACCCGGGCCCGAACTCCTGTCCGGGCGGGCCGGTGCGCAGTACCGTTCGGGCAGTCCGCACGGCAGGGGGTGGCGATGCCCGGGTACGACGAGCGTCTCGCGCGCGTGAACGGACCCTGCGGCCATGGATGACCAGCGAACTCCCGGCACCCCCGGCTCCCGCCACGCTGACCGGAAAGCGGGCCGGATGGCTGCGGACGGCCGCGCCTGCGCCTACGCTCGCTCCGTGCTGCGCATCATCGACGCCCGAACCGGCAAGCCCGTCGACGCCGCGCCCGCCCGCCGGGGCCTGACCCGCATCGAGGCGCATACCGAGGGCTTCGACGTCACGGCCCTGCGGGTACTGCTCGTCGCCGATCTCCTCGTCCGCGCGCTGGAACTCGGCGGTACGCCGGTCTGGGCGCTGCTCGACGCGGAGCGGCAGCGGGCGGAACTCCGGGCCGGGGCCGCGGCGCTCGGCATCCGGCCCTTCGAGGACGGCCGGGACGCCACGTCGGGGCTCGGCGAGGCACAGGTCCTCCACGTCGTGCGCGAGGGCGGCGCGGAACCCGAGGGGGTGCGGGTCACCGTGGCGCCCGTGCACTCGGAGGCGCCTCCCGAGGAGGCCGACCCCGCCGCCCTGCGCCTCGCGCTGCTCTCCCGGCGCCGAGGCGTGCCCGTACGACTCGACGTGGCCGCGCTCGCCGACGCCCACGACACCCTCGCCCGCTGGCGCCGGGCCGTCGCCGCCTGGGCGCAACAGCCGTCGCGGCCCATCCCCGACGAGGTGCGTACGGAGCTCCGTGCCGCCTGGGAGGACGACCTCGACGTCCCCGGGGTGCTCGGGGTCCTGCGCTGGGTGGAGACCGAACCTGACCTGCCGGACGGCGCCCGCTTCGAGACGTACGCCTACGCCGACCGGCTCCTCGGCCTGGACCTCGCCCACGACCTGGGAACCCCGGCATGACCGCGCGCATGGGCGCGGGCCCGCTGCGCCGCCTGGTCGTGCTGCGGCACGCCAAGTCCGCCTGGCCGGACGGCGTCGCCGACCACGAACGCCCGCTCGCCCCGCGTGGCCACCGTGACGCCCCCGCGGCGGGCCGGATGCTGGCCGCGAACGACTGCCTGCCGGACCTCGCCCTGTGCTCGACCGCCGTACGCGCGCGTGAGACCTGGGAACTGGCCGCCGCCCAGTGGGGCACACCGCCGCCCGTACGCCATGATCCGCGGCTCTACGCGGCGGACGTGTCCGACCTGCTGGCGGTCGTGCACGAGGTGTCCGCCGGGGTCGGGACACTGCTCCTGGTCGGGCACAACCCCGGCCTGGAGGAACTCGTCCTCGAACTCGCCGGCGACGGCCTCGACGACGCGCTCGACGAGGTCCGTACGAAGTTCCCGACCTCGGCGATCGCCGTACTGGCCTGGCACGGCACCACCTGGCAGGCCCTCGCGCCCGGCACGGCGCTGCTGACGGGCGTGATGGTGGCGCGGGGCAGGAAGCCGTGAGCGCCTCCCGCGCGGGCGCCCCTCGGCGGGGCGCATAGGCTGGCCGGATGCAGGACGAGTACCGCACAGTCGCCCACGCGGGCGTGCACGAGACCGAGGTCAACCGCTCACGGTTCATCTGCGCGCTCGCCCCGGCGGCCACCGAACAGGAGGCCCAGGACTTCATCGCCGCCCTCCGCAAGGAGCACGCGGACGCCACCCACAACTGCTGGGCCTACGTCATCGGCGCCGACGCCGCGATCCAGAAGGCCAGCGACGACGGCGAACCGGGCGGCACGGCCGGCGTGCCCATGCTCCAGATGCTGCTCCGCCGCGACATGCGGTACGTCGTCGCCGTCGTCACTCGCTACTACGGCGGCGTCAAGCTGGGCGCGGGCGGGCTCATCCGGGCCTACGGCGGAGCGGTCGGCAAGGCGCTGGACGAGCTCGGCACCCTCACGCGCCGCCGCTTCCGGCTGGCCACGGTGACCGTCGACCACCAGCGCGCGGGCAAGGTGGAGAACGACCTGAGGTCGACCGGACGCGAGGTGCGGGACGTGCGGTACGGCGAGGCGGTCACCATCGAGATCGGCCTGCCCGACGCCGACGTGGACGCGTTCCGGGCGTGGCTCGCGGACGCCACGGCGGGGGCTGCGGGGTTCGAGCTCGGGGGAGAGGCGTACGGGGACGCGTGACGGGCGGGGCGGCGGCTTCGCCACGGAAACTCCGTCTGCGGGCCCGGCCCGACTCGTCGCCACCTGGCTTGGAGGCGGGCGTCCGAGGGGACTGGCGGACCGGAGGGGTGACATGCGTTAGCGTGGCGGGTGTTGACGGCGAGCCCCGTGCTGGTTCGTGCTGGTTCTGGTGGCGCAGTAGGGGCAAACGTGCAGTTCAGAGTGATTTCATGAGAATTCTGCACACTTCCGACTGGCACCTCGGCCGGGCATTCCACCGGGTGAGCATGCTCGGCGCCCAGGCCGAGTTCATCGGCCACCTCGTCACCACCGTGCGCGAGCGCGGCGTGGACGCGGTGGTCGTGTCGGGGGACGTGTACGACCGGGCGGTGCCGCCGCTCGCCGCGGTCGAGCTGTTCGACGACGCCCTGCACCGGCTCGCCGACCTGGGCGTGCCGACGGTGATGATCTCCGGGAACCACGACTCGGCGCGTCGGCTCGGGGTCGGAGCCGGGCTGATCGGCCGTGCGGGCATCCACCTGCGGACCGAGCCCTCGGCGTGCGGTACGCCGGTCGTGCTGCGGGACGACTTCGGCGACGTGGCCTTCTATGGACTGCCGTATCTGGAACCCGCGCTGGTGAAGGACGAGTTCGGTGTCGCGAAGCCTGGTCACGAGGCCGTGCTCGCCGCCGCCATGGACGGGGTGCGCGCCGACCTCGCGACACGCGCGCGTGGCACGCGGTCGGTCGTCCTCGCGCACGCCTTCGTCACAGGGGGCGAAGCCAGCGACAGTGAGCGGGACATCACCGTCGGCGGGGTGGCCGCGGTACCTGGCGGGGTCTTCGACGGCGTCGACTACGCGGCGCTGGGCCATCTCCACGGCTGCCAGACCATCACCGAGCGCGTCCGCTACTCGGGCTCACCCCTGCCGTACTCCTTCTCGGAGGCCGATCACCGCAAGAGCATGTGGCTCGTCGACCTGGACGCCGACGGCGCGGTCACGGCCGAGCGCGTCGACTGTCCGGTGCCGCGCGCCCTGGCCCGGATCCGGGGGACGCTGGAGGAACTGCTCGCCGACCCCGGACTCGAACGGCACGAGGAGGCGTGGGTCGAGGCGACGCTCACGGACGCGGTGCGACCGGCGGACCCGATGGCCCGGCTCGCCGAGCGCTTCCCGCACACGCTGAGCCTCGTCTTCGACCCCGAGCGGGCGCCCGACGACCCCGATGTGTCCTATGCGCAGCGCCTGGCCGGCCGGAGCGATCAGGAGATCGCGGAGGACTTCGTGGCGCATGTGCGCGGCGCCGGGCCCGACGAGCACGAACAGGGCGTGCTGCGGGACGCGTTCGACGCCGTGCGGGCCGACGACGCCGTGCGGGAGGTGGCGCGGTGAGGCTCCACCGTCTCGACGTGACGGCCTTCGGGCCCTTCGGCGGTGCTCAGAGCGTCGACTTCGACGACCTGTCCCTGGCCGGCCTCTTCCTGCTGCACGGACCGACCGGCGCCGGTAAGACCTCCGTCCTGGACGCCGTCTGCTACGCGCTCTACGGCTCGGTGCCGGGTGCCCGCCAGAGCGGCCAGGGCATGACCCTGCGCAGCGACCACGCCCCGGCCGGCACCCGCACCGAGGTCCGCCTCGAACTCACCGTCGCGGCACGCCGGTTGGAGGTCACCCGGCAACCGCCCTGGGAGCGCCCCAAGAAGCGGGGCACGGGCACGACGCTGGACAAGGCGCAGAGCTGGCTGCGCGAGTACGACGCCCAGGCCGGGACCTGGAAGGACCTCAGCCGCTCGCACCAGGAGATCGGCGAGGAGATCACCCAGCTGCTGGGCATGAGCCGCGAGCAGTTCTGCCAGGTCGTGCTGCTGCCCCAGGGCGACTTCGCCCGCTTCCTGCGCGCCGACGCCGAGGCCCGCGGCAAGCTGCTGGGCCGCCTCTTCGACACCCATCGCTTCGCCGAGGTCGAGAAGCGCCTCACCGAGCGCAGGCGCGCGGCCGAGGCCCAGGTGCGGGACGGCGACGCCGCGCTGCTCGCCGACGCGCACCGGATGCAGCAGGCGGCGGGCGATGCCATGCAACTGCCCGACCTGGCACCGGGGGAGCCGGGCCTGGCGGACGCCATCCTCGGGGCCGCCGCCATCGCCCGCAGCACCGCCCGCGAGCAGCTCACCGTCGCCCACTGCGGTCTCCTCGCCGCCGAATCGGCCCAGGCCGCGGCCGACCGCGCCCTCGGTGACGTACGCGAAGTGGCCAGGCTGCAGCAGCGGTTCGCCGACGCGCGGGAGCGGGGCCGGCTGCTGGAGGAGCGGGCCGACGGCTATCGGCAGGCGCAGGCGCGGATGGAGCGGGCCCGCAAGGCGGAGGCCGTGGCGCCCGCGCTGGAGCTGCGGGAGGCCGCCGAGACGGAGCACCGGCGGGCGGCCACAGCCGAGGTACGCGCGCGTGGACTGTTGCCGGAGACCTTCGCGGGGGCCGAGGCCGCCGGGCTCGCGGCCGCCGCCCGCCGGGCCGCCGAGGAACTGGGCGGACTGGAGTCCGCCCGCCGCGCCGAGCAGCGGCTGGCCGACCTCGTCGGCGAGCGCGACGAACTGGACCGTCAGGAACGTGCCGACGACGGCCTGCTGCAGGACGCCGAGGGCTGGCTCGCCGGATGGGAGGAGAAGCGCGCCGCGCTCCAGGCCCGTATCGACAGCGCCCAGGAGGCCGCGACCCGAGCCGAGCAGCTCGCCGTACAGCGCGAGTCCGCGCAGCAGCGCCTCGTCGCCGCGCGGATGCGCGACCAGCTGGCCGGTGACACGGACGCGGCCGCCGACCAGGCCCGACTCGCCCAGGAGCAGGCTCTGGCGGCCAAGGCGCACTGGCTCGACGTCAAGGAACAGCGCCTGAACGGCATCGCCGCCGAACTGGCCGCCCAGCTGAACGACGGCGAACCCTGCGCGGTGTGCGGCGCCACCGACCACCCCGCCCCCGCCCGCAAGGACGCCGGGCACGTGGACCGGGAGGCGGAGGAGCGCGCGCTGGCCGCCTACCAGCAGGCGGACGAGCGGCACAGCGAGAAGGAACGGCACCTGGGCGTCGTACGCGAGGCACTGGCCGCCGCCACCGCCGAGGCCGGCGACTCGCCGACCGACCGACTCGCCGCGCACTGCGAGGAGCTGGAGCTCCTGTGGGCGCAGGCCCGCCGCGACGCGTCCGCGCTGCATCCGGCGCACGAGGAGCTGCGCCGGGCCGAGGCGGAGTACGAGCGGCGGACCGCCGACCGGCAGCAGGCGGCGGTCCGAGTGGCGTCCCGGGTGGGCCACCGTGAGCGGCTGGACCGGGAAAGGGAAACTCTGGAGGGGGAGTTGGCCGAGGCGCGCGGCACCGCCACGAGCGTGGCCGCGCGGGCCGCCCAACTGGCCCGGCAGGCCGAGCTGCTCACCGACGCCGCCGACACCGCGCGCACCGCCGAGGACACCGCCCAGCGGCTCAAGGACGCCGACGCCCGCCTCGCCGACGCCGCGTTCCGCGCCGGGTTCGACACCCCGCAGGCCGCGGCCGCCGCGCTGCTCGACGACGCCGCGTACCGCGAACTCCAACGACGGCTGGACGCCTGGCAGTCCGAGGAGGCCGCCGTACGCGCCGTCCTCGCCGAGGCCGACACGGCGGCCGCCGCCCAGCAGCCGCCCGCCGACCTCGCCGCCGCCGAGAGGGCCGCGTCCGCCGCGGCCCAGCGGGCCCGCGAAGCCGCCTCCGCGCGCGACGCGGCCGCCCGACGCTGCACCGAACTCGACCGGCTGTCCGCGCGCGCGACCGCCGCCGTACGCCAACTCGCCCCGCTGCGTGAGGAGTACGACCGCGTGGCCCGCCTCGCCGCCCTCACCGCGGGCACCGCGGCGGACAACGAACGCAAGATGCGCCTGGAGTCGTACGTCCTGGCGGCCCGCCTCGAACAGGTCGCCGCCGCCGCGACCGTACGCCTGCAGCGCATGTCGTCCGGCCGCTACACCCTCGTCCACTCCGACGACCGGGCCGGCCGTGGCCGCAGCGGGCTCGGACTGCACGTCGTCGACGCCTGGACCGGGCGCGAGCGGGACACGGCCACGCTGTCGGGCGGCGAGACGTTCTTCGCCTCACTCGCCCTCGCCCTCGGACTCGCGGACGTCGTCACCGACGAGGCCGGCGGGGTCCGCCTCGACACCCTCTTCATCGACGAGGGCTTCGGCAGCCTCGACGACCAGACCCTCGACGAGGTGCTCGACGTCCTCGACTCCCTGCGCGAGCGCGACCGCAGCGTCGGGATCGTCAGCCATGTCGCCGATCTGCGGCGGCGGATCCACGCGCAGCTGGAGGTCGTGAAGGGGAGGTCGGGGTCGGTGCTGCGGCAGCGGGGCGCGTAGGGCTTCGTGACCGACGAGAGCCCGCGCCGGGGGGGGCACCCGTGCCTAACTGCCGCCCCGGGCCGTGAGATAGGCGAGGACTGCCAGGACGCGGCGGTTGTGTTCCGCACCGGTGCCGAGGCCCAGCTTCGCCATGATCGAGGCGACATGGGTCTCCACGGTCCGCTCGGTCAGCCACAGGCGCCGCGCGATGCCCAGGTTGGTGTGGCCCTCGGCCATCAGGGCCAGGACTTCCAGCTCGCGGGGGGTGAGCGAGGCGAGGGGGTCGCGGCGGGCGCCGATCATGCGGGCGACGACCTCGGGGTCGAGGGCGGAGCCGCCGCCGGCGACGCGGAGCAACGCGTCCAGGAAGTCGTCCACGTCGAAGACACGGTCCTTGAGGAGGTAGCCGAAACGGCCCTGGGCCACCAGTTCCACGGCGTTGCGGGTCTCGATGTGCTGCGAGAGCAGCACGATGCCGAGCCGGGGAAAGCTCTCCCGGATCCGCCGGGCGGCGCGGGCTCCGTCGTCGGTGAGGTCCGGTGGCATACGAATGTCGATGACGGCCAGGTCGGGGCGGTTCTCGGTGACGGCGGAGACGAGCGCGGGCGCGTCGGCGGCGCGGGCGACGATGTCGTGGCCGGCGTCCGCGAGCAGCCGTGCCAGGCCCTCCCGGAACAGTGCGGAGTCCTCACCGATCACGATACGCACGGCAGCACCGCCTCCACGGTCGTACCGACGGGGCTGCTGTTGATGTGCAGCAGTCCGCCGAGCGCGGCGACTCGGTCCTTGAGCCCCGAGAGCCCCGAGCCCCCGCGGGGGTCGGCGCCGCCGCGCCCGTCGTCCCGGATGGTCACGCGCAGCGACCCGTCGTCGTTCTCGCCGACGACGACTCCGATGCTCGTGGCCTCGGCATGCTTGACGGCGTTGGTGACGGCCTCACTGGCGACGTAGTACGCGGTGGTGGCGACGTCGTCGGGCAGCACCCGCCCGTCGAGCCGCCAGTCGAGCCGCACCGGAGCCCGTATCGCCAGGGACTCCAGAGCGGGGCCCAGCCCGTCGTCGAGGGAACTGGGCCGCAGCCCGTGCGCCAGTTCACGCAACTCCGCGACCGCCGTGCCCAGTTCGGCCACGGCCTGGTCGAGAAGTCCGTCGACGTCGACGCTGCCGTCATCGAGATGGCGCTGCGCGAGCCGTAGCGCCATGCCGAGGCTGACCAGCCGCGACTGGGCACCGTCGTGCAGGTCCCGCTCCAGGCGGCGCCGTTCGCGATATCCGGTCCGCAGCAGCCGCCCGCGGCTGGCCTCCACCTCGCTGAGCGCCTGACGGAGTTCGAGCCGCAACCGTACGGTCTCGACGAGCAGCGCGCTGGCGGTGGCGACCTCGCGCGGGCAGGGTCCGTCGATGATGCCGATGGGGCGCCCGGCGAGCCGCACCTCGGTGCCCAGCGCCACCGGCGTGCCGACCGTGTCGTGGAACTCCGTGCCGCCCGGCAGCAGAAACCCGACCCGCAGCCGGGGCTCGCGCAGCGCGTCCCGGAGCACTTCCTCCAGCTGCTCGGGCCGTGCCCGCCCCGCGTGCACCTCACGCTCCAGCGTCGCCACGGCCGCCAGCGCCCGCTCCCGGACGGGGTAGAACCGCCGGTCCACCCACCGGCGCACCCGGTTCTTCGCCGGCACGAGGGCCACGGCGACCAGTGCCGTCACCGCGGCCGTCACCACCGCACTGCCCCGTCCCAGCGCCAGACCGCCGGTGATGGACGCGGCGCTGTAGACCGCGAGCAGCCCGGCGGTCACCAGGCCCCAGGTCACGACGGCGCTGGTGGCACGGTCCACGTCGTACAGGTCGTGGCGCAGGATCGCGAGCGCGGTGAGCGAGGGCACACCGAGAGCGAGTGCGGCCAGGCCCACCCAGATCAGTGCGGTGAGCTCGCCGAACAGCAGGTAGTTGACCCAGCACAGCAGCAGCGTGCCGGGCAGCGCGACGGTACCCAGCCCGAACCACTTCAGCTGTGCCCGCTCGACCGGGTCGGCCGCGCGGTAGCGGTGGCACATCACCAGCGCCGAGGAGACCAGAAGCACCATGAACAGCCCGAGCAGCGGCACCAGGAGGGGCCAGATCACCGACTCGGGCAGGGTGGGCATGGGATGCCCGAACTCCTCGAACGGCGGGTCGTACGGGGTCGGGTCCACGGCGGCCACGAGGATGAAGACGGGCGTGACGATCAGTACGCCGTACAGCACCAGCCGCGGGAAACGGCCGGGGGGCAGTCGGCCGGCGGGAAAGAACAACATCAGCAGCAGAACCGGCACGTACCACAGGGTCCACATCCCCGAGGCCAGCTGATGGACCGTCTCGGCGCCCGGTAGTGGGCGAGTGAGGCTCACCTGGGCGTAGATGTCGAAGAGGGTTTCCAGCGGCGGTACCGAGCCGATGAACGTGAGCAGGAAGCCCACCAGGTTGGCGGGGCGACGGCGCGAGACGAACACGCCCAGCCCGGTGGAGAGCGCGCCCGCGACCACGGCCGAGGCCAGCCCGAACAGGAGCCCGGCCGAGAGGTCCGGCGCGGCGGCCGTCAGAACGCAGCACGCCACGATCAGCACCGCGGTCAGCAGGGCGGTTGCCAGGGAGAGACGACGAGGCCAGGGCATGGCCCCACGGTAGAGGCGGAGTGGGGCCCTCAGTATCCGTGCTGACACGCAGAGTTGCTCCCGTGCCAGCTTCGATGCGGTGACGGCGGCTGCTCCGGGACAGTCCAGGGACCGGCATTCACTCGGACGGGCGGAGCGCCGACGGGCCTTGACCCGGACCTTCGCCCGGACCTCCACGAACCACACCTGGGAGACCACCATGCGTACAGTCACCGCCCGCCGCTCTCTCGCAGCCGCGGCTGTCGCACTCGCCGCCGTACTCACCGGCCCCCTTCCCGCCGCCGCGGCCTCGTCGGCGGCGGACTCGTCGGCGGCGGACGAGTGCAAGCCCGTCAGCCGCAACGAGTACATCGCCGACCGCTGGCAGGACCTCGGAGGCACGGACGGCTGGCTCGGATGCCCGATCAACACCACGAAGAACGTCACCGTCGACGGGGTGTGGAAGGGCAAGCGCCAGACCTTCGAGAACGGCCAGATCACCTGGTCACCCAGCCAGGGCACGCAGATGGTCATCGCCGCCTGGGAATGGCGCGGCTACGCCTTCGCCGACTGGGGAACGACCGCGCCCTACAGCTACGACCGTTTCCTCCTGCGCTACTACAGCTCCTACGAACCCCGGGGAGAACAGCGCGAGTTGCGCGGCGGCACCTTCGGCCGCGCGTGGGTGCGGAAGCACACGACGGGCAACTACCGCTTCATCGTCGAGGGCTGCGACGACGGCACCTTCGGATCGACGTGCCGCCAGGGTTGGACGCTCTCGGCCAGCACTCGCTGACTCAAGGCCACAGTCTCACCACAAGAGGGATGACCATGAAACGCATACGGGGGACCGGACGGTTCGCACGGATCGCTCAGGCCGGACGGATCGCTCACGCCGGACGGGCAGGGCACGCCGGACGGATGGGGCACGCCGGACGGACGGGGCACGCCAGGCGTGTTTCCGTCGCCATGGCGGCGATCCTCGTCACGCTCTCTCTCGCCCTCACGACCACCGCCTGCACGGGGGTGTTGACCAAGGTCGCCGTGAAGGCGGTCGCCCGCGGAGCGCCGGCCGCCGCGCCCTTCTTCCGGCAGGCACTCCGCCTGGGGACGGACGCCCTGGTCAGCGGGGCCCTCGCCCTTGAGGGCGGTACGAAGAGGGGCGACCAGCCCGGCCTGTACGGCGGGTCGCGGACCAACAGGGGCTGCGCCAAGAACAAACTCGCCCGCTTCCTCAAGGACCCCGCCCACCGCCAAAAGGCCGTGGAGTGGGCCGGTGTGCAGGGCATCGGAGTCGACGAGATCGAGGGCTTCGTGAAGAAGCTCACGCCCGTGGTGCTGCGCAACGACACCCTGGTGAAGAACCACGACTACAAGAAGGGCAAGGCGGTTCCCTTCGACGCCCTGCTCGAAGCGGGCATCGCCGTCCTGGTCGACCTGTACGGGCGGCCGGTCGTGCAGTGCAGCTGCGGCAACCCGCTCGGCGCCTTCGAGCACGATGTCGACAGCGTCGACGTGACCTTCAAGGGCAAGAGCAGGAAGTGGCAGTCGTACGACCCCAACAAGATCGTCAAGGTCGAGCGCACAGACGTGAAGGACGAGGTGAAGAGCTACCAACTGGTCGACGTCGACAAGAAGGACGCGGGGATCGTGCGCCGGCCCGGAACCGATGGCACGCGGGACGAGCCGCTGCCGGAGGACCCCGGCACCCAGGACGCCGAAGTCGACGTTCCGCCAGTGACGGGTTTGTCCGTCCAGGAGGCTACGGAGATCCTCTCGGCGCAGGGGCTGCGGATACAGACGAATGACGGGTCATCGGGCAGCGCCGCCCCCGGCACTGTCCCCGGCACGGCCCCCGGCACCGTCGTCGGTCAGGACCCGGCCGCGGACGAGCGAGTCGCCAAGGGCTCCAATGTGACGCTCACCGTGGCACCGGACGCGGATCCGTCCGTGGTGACGGAGTCGCCTTCCCTCACCCCCTCGCCCACTGAGGACACAGGGACGACCACGATGATCGCCCTCGCGGACGCACCGGTGCGTGAGTCCCCCTCGTCCACCAGTGCCCAGGTCAGCCATGTGGCAGCGGGAGGCGAGTACCCGGCGACGTGCTACGGCCACGGCGAGCCCACCGACGCCCACGGCTCCGCAAGCGACCTGTGGGTGCAGCTCCATCTCAGGTCGGGGGACCTCGGCTGGGTCACGGCCACCGCACTCCAGGAAGATCCCGCCGCGGGGGGACTCGGCCAGTGCTGAGCCGGGTCCGGCGCTGGAAGGGGCGCTGAAAGGGGCGCTGGAGGCGGCCGGGGGCCGGCGCGGATGTTCCACTCCGCGTCGGCCCCCGGCCGCATGCGGGTGACGTCAGCGGCCCAGCGGGCGGCGGGGCAGCGGGGATGAATAGACGACACTCGTCGTCACCGAGCCCAGCGCGCCGATCTTGCCGGACACCTCCTCCAGATGCCGCATCGAACGGGCGGCGACCTTGATGACGAAGCAGTCGTCGCCCGTCACGTGGTGGGCCTCCAGGATCTCGGGCGTCGCGGTGACCAGGTCGTGGAACGGCTTGTAGTTGCCGTTCGGGTACCGCAGGCGCACGAAGGCCAGGATCGGCAGCCCCAGCCGCTCGGGGTCGACCACGGCGGCGTACCCCTGGATGACACCCGCCTCCTCCAGGCGGCGCACCCGCTCGGTGACCGCGCTCGCGGACATGGAGACGGCGCGGGCGAGCTCGGCGAAACTGGCCCGGCCCTCCCGCTGGAGGACGTCGAGGATGCGCCAGTCGGTGGCGTCCGGGGAATACGCGGTCATGTGCGAGGAATAGCAGGGGAATCCTCGGTGAATCAAGGTGCGCACCGTGGAACGGCCCTTCAGGAAGTGGATCACCGACCGTAGATTTCTGGGCATCGAGATCCGTCCGGGAGGGACAAGACGATGACCACCACCGCCGTGAACCCCGTACTCCGCGTCGCACCCGCCGCGCCGGCCGACGCCGCCGCCTACTTCCGCGCGAGCCTCGTCTTCCACGCCGACGTGTCGGACGTCGCCGCCGCACTCACCGCCGACGGCGACCCCGGCTTCGTCGTCCTGGACTCCCGCTCCACCGAGTCCTGGGACCAGGGCCACATTCCGGGCGCGATCCACCTCCCCACCGCCCTGATCCCCGAGCAGGCCGAGCAGCTCCTCGACCGGTCCGTGCCCGTCGTGACCTACTGCTGGGGCCCCGGCTGCAACGGCGCGACCCGTGCCGCCCTCGCCCTCGCCGAACTGGGCTACCAGGTCAAGGAGATGCTCGGCGGCTTCGAGTACTGGGCACGCGAGGGCTTCGCGTACGAGACCTGGGAGGGCCGCGAGCGGCGCGCCGCCGACCCGCTGACGGTCCCGGTGGACGCGGAGAACTGTGGCTGCTGAGGCCGGGGTTGGGCACGGTGACGCGTGTGCGCCCTGTGCGTGTAGGTTCTGCTGCCATGGTGCGATACGCGGAACCGGGCGCGGTGGAGTGGGTGGAGTCGGGCGGCGGCCCGCTGATAGCGATACCGGAGACGGTGCTGCCGTTCTGGGCGGGCGCCGACGGCGACGAGACGGCCTCGGACTACGACCGGGCCTGCGAGGTCGACGGATCCGTGGGACT
The DNA here is from genome assembly GCF_041261225.1 of Streptomyces sp. V4I8. Lineage (GTDB taxonomy): Bacteria > Actinomycetota > Actinomycetes > Streptomycetales > Streptomycetaceae > Streptomyces. The sequence goes on along the minus strand of NZ_JBGCCN010000001.1, from coordinate 1,866,179 downwards.
GCTGCCCGTGGGTGACAGCGCGGCACTGGTGTTGGGTGACGAGCCCGCCTCGACCGCCTATCTGCCGGACCAGGGCATCTTCGTACGGTGGCGCGCCGCCGACTCCGAGGCGGAACTGCTGTCCCGGGTTCCGGCCGCCCTCGCCATGGCCGTATGGGAACCCGAGGTGCGCTGGAAGGTGCCGGGCACGGTGGTCCTGTTCGACTCGGCCTGGCCGGGACGCGAGACGGAACGGACCGGGCATCTGCGGGTGGCGCTGGAGCCCGGGGCGTACGCGGTGCGCGCGGCGCACGTGCAGCCGGGGCCCGAGACCTGGCTGGGGCTCGTCCAGCTCCGACGGCTGCCGCACTGACCGGCTGCTGCCACCACGGTGCTCCGTGCCGAAATTGCCAGGCATCCCCGCTGACCTCGGGGGTTTCGCGCCGGCTCAGCGGCCTTGGTGGATAACCAGGTGCGCCGTACCCAACCGTTCCCCATCATGATCTGTCATGCCCCGACTCCCGCACCCCGCCCCCGAAGACCTGCGTCGCGACCCCCTTCCCCTGCGTGGCCGGACCGCCCTGGTCACCGGAGCCAGCAGACGGGCCGGCATCGGTCATGCCGTGGCCCGACGGCTCGCCGCCTACGGGGCGAGCGTCTATCTGCACCACCATGTGCCGCACGACGCCGCCATGCCCTGGGGAGCCGACCGGCCCGGGGAGGTCGTCGCCTCCGTGCGCGACGCGCTCGGCGACCCCGATGCCCAGGTCCTCGCGGGTCCCGGCGACCTCTCCGATCCGGCCGCGCCCGCCGAGCTGGTCGCCACGGCCGCCTCGGCACTCGGCGGGCGGCTCGACATCCTGATCGCCAACCACGCCGTCAGCGGCTCCGACGGCACCCTCGACGAGATCGACGCCGCGATGCTCGACACGCACTGGGCGGTAGACACACGGGCGGTGCTGCTCCTCGTCCAGGCCCATGCCCGGTTGCGGCCGGCCGGCCCCGGCGGGCGCGTCGTGATGATGACCTCCGGCCAGGACATCGCGGGCGGCATGCCCGGCGAGATCGCCTACGCCCTCCAGAAGGGCGCCCTCGCCTCGATCACCCGCTCCCTGTCGACCACGCTCGCAGAGCGGGGGATCACGGTGAACACCGTCAACCCCGGCCCCGTGGACACGGACTACCTGACCGGCGAGACCTACGAGGCCGTGGCGGCCGCCTTCCCCGCCGGCCGGTGGGGCATGCCCGACGACCCGGCCCGCCTCATCGCCTGGCTCGCGACGGACGAGGCGGGCTGGATCACCGGTGAGGTCATCAACTCCGAGGGTGGTTTCCGGCGTTGATCACAGGGCGGCCAGTTCGTCCACCAGGTCGTCCAGGCCCAGCGACCCCTGGGACAGGGCCGCCATGTGCCACGCCTTGAGGTCGAACGCGTCGCCGTGCCGCTCCCGTGCCTTCTCGCGGCCCAGCAGCCACGCCCGCTCGCCGAGCTTGTAGCCGATCGCCTGGCCCGGAATCGTCAGATACCGGGTCAGCTCGCTCTCCACGAAGTCCGCCGGACGGCTGCTGTGCGCGCCGAAGAACTCCTGCGCCAGCTCCGGAGTCCACCGCTCGCCCGGGTGGAACGGCGAGTCGGCCGGGATCTCCAGCTCCAGGTGCATGCCGATGTCGACGATGACGCGGGCCGCCCGCATCATCTGCGCGTCCAGGTAGCCGAGCCGATGCTCCGGGTCCGTGAGGAAGCCGAGCTCGTCCATGAGCCGCTCCGCGTACAGCGCCCAGCCCTCGGCGTTGGCGCTGACCATGCCGACCGTGGCCTGGTAGCGGGAGAGGTTCCCGGCGACGTACGTCCACTGCGCGAGTTGGAGGTGATGGCCCGGCACGCCCTCGTGGTACCAGGTCGAGACGAGGTCGTAGACCGGGAAGCGGTTCTGGCCCATCGTCGGCAGCCAGGTGCGGCCCGGACGCGAGAAGTCCTCCGACGGGGAGGTGTAGTACGGCGCCGCCGCACCGCCGGGCGGGGCGATGCGCGACTCCACCTTCCGTACCGGCTCGGCGAGTTCGAAGTGCGTGCCGTCCAGCTTCTCGATCGCCTCGTCCATCAGGCCCTGGAGCCACTCACGGACCTCGTCGACGCCCTCGATGTGCGTGCCGTGCTCGTCGACGTGCGCCAGCGCCACCCACGGCGTCGCGGCGCCCGGGAGGATCTTGTCGGCCTCCTTCTTCATCTCGCCGAGCAGACGGTGGTATTCGGCCCAGCCGTACGCGTACGCCTCGTCCAGGTCCAGGTCCGTGCCGTTGAAGTAGCGCGCCCAGCGGGCGTATCGCTCGCGGCCCACCGTGTTCGGCGCACCCTCGATCGCCGGCGCGTACACGTCACGCACCCAGTCCCGCAGCTTCACCACGGCGGCCGTCGCCCCGCGGGCGGCCTCGTCCAGCTCCGCGCGCAGCGCCTCCGGACCGGCGGACACGAAGTCCTCGAACCAGCCCTGCCCCTCGCCCGTGTCGGACCACTCGGTGAGCTGCTCGATGAACGTGGCGGTCGGGCGCGGGGCCGCGTACAGCTTGCGCTCCAGACCCTGCGCGAGGGACTCGCGGTACCCCGCGTACGCGGTCGGCACCGCGCGCAGCCGCTCGACGATCGCCGCCCAGTCCTCGTCGGTCTGGTTCGGGGTGACGGTGAAGATCTCGCGGACCGAGTGGGCGGGCGTGGCCATGTTGCCGACCGAGCGCAGGCCCTCGTCGGCATCGTGCACGGCGAGTTCCGCGGTCAGCCGCTCGCGCAGCAGGCGTGCGCACCGGCGCTCGATGTCACTGTCCGCCCCGGGCGCGCGCTCGGCCTCGTCGAGTCGCGCGAGGGTGGCCCGCTGAAGCTCCGCGAGCGCCTCCTGGCCCGCGGGCGAGAGGTCGGGGAGCCTGCTCGAACTCTCCTTCACGCCGAGATACGTACCGGTGACCGGGTCGAGGGCGATGAGCTCGTCGACATACGCGTCGGCGACCTCGCGGGGCAGCGGGCTGTTGGTCTCAGACATACGCCCCATCCTCATACGGCGACCGGTGCCGCGTCAGCCCGGTTTCGCTCGCGCTCGCCCACGTCAGCCGGATTTCGCTGAGGGCGTGTTCTCCGGCGCGTCGGGTGGCAGCAACGGCCCGCAGTCCCACTCCTGGAAGATCAACCGGGTCTCCACCCGCGCCACTTCGCGCCGGGCGGTGAACTCGTCGAGCACCAGCCGCTGCAGATCCGCCATGTCCGCGACCGCGACATGCACGAGATAGTCGTCGGGGCCGGTGAGATGGAAGACGGTCAATGACTCCGGCAGCGCCCGGATCCGCTCCACGAACGGTCCCACCAACTCCCGCCGATGCGGCCTGACCTGCACGGACAGCAGTGCCTGAAGCCCGCGGCCCAGCTTGGCCGGGTCCAGCCTGAGCTGATGGCCGAGGATCACGCCCGAACGGCGCAGCCGTGTCACCCGGTCCAGACACGTCGACGGTGCGACCCCGACCTGCACGGCGAGATCGCGGTAGGTGGTCCGGGCGTCGTTCTGCAGGAGCCGCAGCAGATGCAGATCGACCGGATCCAGTACGACAGATTCGGCCATTGGCCGAACGTAGCACGGGGCCCGGTCCGTGTGGCCCGTCCGTTGTTCAGTCTTCCGCCCATGGATCCAGCGAGCAGGGAGGCATACGCCGGTATGCACGGGTACGACGACGTACGCACCGCACCTAGAGCACTCGCCACCGAGGCCGTCCACGCCGGCCGCGACGACCTCGCCCGGCAGGGACTGCACGCCCCGCCGATCGACCTGTCCACCACCTACCCCTCCTACGACAGCCGCGGCGAGGCCGCCCGCATCGACGCCTTCGCGACCACCGGCGCCGAGCCGGACGGCCCGCCCGTCTACGGCCGCCTCGGCAACCCCACCGTCGCCCGCTTCGAAACCGCCCTGGCCCGCCTGGAGGGCACCGAGGCGGCGGTCGCCTTCGCCAGCGGGATGGCGGCACTGACCGCGGTTCTTCTCGTACGGGCCTCGATGGGCCTGCGCCACGTCGTCGCCGTACGTCCGCTGTACGGCTGCAGCGACCATCTGCTCACCGCCGGACTGCTGGGCACGGAGGTGACCTGGACCGACCCCGCCGGAATCGCGGAGGCGCTGCGTCCGGACACCGGCCTGGTGATGGTCGAGACCCCGGCGAACCCCACGCTCACCGAAGTGGACCTGCGGGCGGTGGCCCACGCCTGCGGCTCCGTGCCGCTGCTCGTGGACAACACCTTCGCCACGCCCGTGCTCCAGCGCCCCGCCGAACACGGCGCACGGCTGGTCCTGCACAGCGCCACCAAGTACCTCGGCGGGCACGGGGACGTGCTGGCGGGCGTGGTGGCCTGCGACGAGGAGTTCGCCGGGCGGCTCCGGCAGATACGGTTCGCCACGGGCGGCGTCCTGCATCCGCTGGCCGGCTATCTGCTGCTGCGTGGCCTGTCGACCCTCCCCGTACGCGTCCGGGCCGCCTCGGAGACCGCCGCCGAACTCGCCCGCCGCCTCGCCACCGACCCGCGCGTCGCCCGCGTCCACTATCCGCGCCTCGGCGGCGCCATGATCGCCTTCGAGGTCCACGACGACCCGCACGAGGTCATCGCCGGCGTCCGCCTGATCACCCCCGCCGTGAGCCTTGGCAGCGTCGACACCCTCATCCAGCACCCGGCCTCCATCAGCCACCGCATCGTCGACGCGGACGACCGCCGCGACGCCGGCGTCAGCGACCGCTTGCTGCGGTTGTCGGTGGGCCTGGAGGACGTGGAGGACCTGTGGGCGGATCTGGACGGGGCGCTGGGAACGGCGGCGCACCCCCACAGGGACGCGGGGCTCTATCGACATGAGGCTCCGCCGCAGGGCGCGACCAGCCACAACGAACCCGCGGCCGCCGGCCGGCCATAGCCCCTACGGCGTTTCGGGCTGCCCCCACTCACCCGCACTCGACACACGCCCCACAACCTCCACGGCCCCCTCCGGCGCAACCGGCGGAGCCAACCGCGCGGTGATGACCAGGGTCCCCTCCTCGATCTGATAGTCGAGGGGGAGCCCCAGGCCACGCATCGCGGCGACCATGCCCGTGTTGGACGACTGCGTCACGGCGTACACGCTCGCGCAGCCGGCCTCCACCGCCATCCCCACCAGCCTGCGCAGCAACTCGCCGCCGATGCCGCGCCGCTGCCAGGCGTCCTCGACGAGCAGCGCGATCTCCGTCTCGTCGCCGTCCCACAGGAGGTGACCGAGGCCGACGATGCGGCCCGACGCGGTCTGTACGGCGATCGTGCGGCCGAAGCGGGGGCTGAGCAGATGGTTCAGATAGCGGTCCGCGTCACCCACCGGCCCGTGGTACCGCATCCCCAGCGTCCGCGCCGAGCACCGCTCGTGCATCTCCTTCGCGGCCCGCAGATCACCGATGTCCACCCTGCGCACGGTGATGTCGTTGCCCTCGGGCAGCGTCAGCACGTCCTGGCTGCGCGGCACGCGCGGGCCGAGCCGGGCGTCCAGCTCCACCAGCGCCCGCGCCCGCGCGAACTCGGTCGGCGTGAACGGCAGATACGGCCGCTCCACGGTGATCACTCCACCTTCCGGTGCCCGCAGCCGCATCACGGTGTCCTCGAGCGCCCCCTCCACCGGTACCGCCTTCGGTCCCCGGCCGCCCCCGGCCGGTACCGCGGGCAGCGACCGGATGGTGCACCGGCCCAGCAACTGCCGCAGCGCCAGCGGGAGTTCCGCCGCGTCCAGGGCGGTGCGGGTGGCGAGGCCCAGCACCCGGGTCGGCGCGTCCACGAGGTCATGGGCGTCGGCCCGCTCGATCCAGGTCCCGGCACCACCGGCCACCGGCACCGCCTGGGCGATCTCGGCCGCCGCGACGCCGCCGGGCGCACGGAGCAGGAACTCGTCCACCGTGCCCTCGGCCAGCGGATGCGTCTGCAGGCTCAGGATGTCCACCCGCAGCCCGGCGAGCGCCGCGCACAGCGCCGCCAGCGACCCCGGTTCGTCCTTCACCGTCGTCCGCATCCGCCACAGCGCACTCTCCCCGGACACTGTCGCGGACGACTCCCGCGACTGCCCGGACGACCCGGCCTGCTCCTCGGAGCGCGGCCGGGCACCGGTATCGCCCGACGGCGGTGCGTGACCGCGGCTGCGAGCCCACCATGAGTGGAACCCCGCCGCGAGGACCAGGGCTGTCGCCGAAACCAGCAGCAGCGCCGGTCCGCCGGGCCCGTGCCCGGCCAGGTTCGCCGCCCCGTCGACCACGGCCACCGCCGTGAGGAGCGCGGCCAGCTGGATGACGTTTCGCCGCCAGTGGTGTACGGGACGTCCGTGCCTCGCACGGGTCACATCAGACATGTCTCGACTCATGCAGCCACTGTGAAGGAAGGGTGTTGCGTGATCACGAACGCATTGTGACCGGGCGGTAAAGAAGGCTTATGCCGGGTTTGTGCCCTATTCAATTATGTGGCGCGCTGCGGGCGGCGCGGACCGGCCGGCCGGGCGGTCCGGCCGGGGGCGGGGCGGTGCCGTGCCTCGTCAGGCGGCCACCCCCTCCGCCAGCGCGCTGCGCAGCCGTCGGGCCTGGGTCACAAGCCGGGACGAGCCGCGGCGGTCCGCCGCCCGTGCCAGGTGCGGCATGTCCTCGTGGGCCCCCGTCCGTTCGGCGCACTCCGCGGCGACGGCCAGGAGATCCGCGAGTCCGCGTGGTGGAGTGGCCGTCCCGCCGGTCGCGAGGTCCGCGAGGTCCGCGAGCAGGATGGGCAGGGTGTGGCGGAGCATCCCCCAGATGGTCGCGTTCGCCCCCGTGGCCGCCGCCGTCCGCATCGACTCCACGAGCCGTGACGCTTTCACGGCCCCGCTGCGCGCCAGCTGCCCCAGATCCGCGCCCATCCGGGCCGTGTCGAGCTGCTCGCGGGCCGCCAGCACCAGCAGCGCGTCCACGGCGGCGAGCCGATCCTCCGGATGCCGCGCGCCGAGCCCGTACGCCACGGCCAAGTGGACCGCCTCACCGGCCTCGCCGCCCGACTCGGCCAGCCGGGGCAGGATCGCCGCGTCCCCTCGGGTGTCGTGGACGGCGACCGCCGAGAGTTCGCGCAGCATTCTGACCGCCACCAGTTCGCGCTGCTCGGGCAGCAGGGCCAGCCAGTGCTGTCGCATGTCGTCGCTCCAGTGGTAGCAGTGCCAGCGGCCCTGGAGCACGTTCACGGGTCGTCCCAACGCACGGAAGGCGGGCGGGAAGTCATCCTGCAGTTCAGCTACTTCCTCCGACTCGACGAGCACGCGGTCCTCTGCTGTCCGACGCCGGTACGCCGGTATCGCGGGAGCCCCGGAGGTCAGCCACCGGGCGAGCCGCCTCCCGTCGGAGGTGCCGAGGGCCGTCGCACGCTCCGCGGCGGTCTCGGCCACCGCACGGTCGCCCCGCCGGACCCGCAGCAGCGCCTGCGCGAAGTCGGCTTCCGACACCCGTGCCCCCAGGCGCCGGTACTCGTCGAGGCGCGTCACCAGCTCGTCCGGCTCCAGCAGACCCGTGCCCCAGGTGGGCGTCGACAGCAGGAACGGCAGCGGCTCGCTGCGGATCCGGTACGCCACCTCCCAGATGCGGGCCTCGAAGGCTCGGGCGAGCGGGCTGTGGCTGCAGTCGGTGTTGACGGTCCAGCGCCGGAGGGCGTTGTGGAGCGTGGTGGTGAGTACTTTCCCCCGCAGCGTCGCGAGAAGGAGTTCGAGGCCGTGCGCAGCGTTGGTCAGACCGTGGTGTCTGGTGAAGTAGTCGTCCGCGCTGAATCCGCCGTACTGCGGATCCCTCTGGTCCCACCAGCGGCCCGCGACCAGGGGTTCCAGCGCCTCCAGCAGCGTGTCCCGGTCGCGGTACGCATGCCGCACGAGTCCGTCCAGGGTCCGCTCGAACGCCGCCACGTCCCCACCGGCCGCAAGCAACGCCCCGACCTCTTCGGCGAGTTCCGTCGCAGACCCGGGTGCGGGCTCGAGACGCGCCGGTTCCGGCGCGGGCGGCAACACCTCCTCGTACGTCACGGGCTCGGCTGCCACGGGGGACGCCCCGAGGTTCTGGGCGGCCCGCCTCCGCAGGGCGGGAATCAACTGCTCGGCGGCCGACGCGAGTTCCTCCCGCACCTCGGCGGTGCCCGCCTTTCGGACATGCCGCTCCACCAGTTTCAGCGCCCGCTCCTGCACGTCCGAGTCCTCGTGGCCGAAGGCCTGGGCGGCGGCGGGCAGCAGCTCATCGGCGGCGGACGCGTCACGGGCGATCACCTTGCCCAGCAGGACCAGCTGGGAGCGCACGAGCTTCTTCTCGGTGCGGAAGAGGACAGCGCCCGACATCTCGGCCAGTTGACGTGTGGTCAGTTCGCCGTCCAGGGCCAGTGACGCCAGCACCGACTGACCGTGCGCGGCCACGACGGACGCGGCGTCGGAGGCCAGTGCCAGCCAGTCGGCGGTGTGTTCCCGCTCCTCGTCGCGGGTGAGGGCGAGTGCCTTCAGCATGCGCAGGAACACCCGGTGGTCGGCGGCCGGACCGCCCCGCAGCAGCCGTGCCACGCATGCGTCGACCGTCGCCTTCCGGTCCAGGACGCCTTCGACGGTGAGCCGCGCGAGCGCCTCGGTCCAGCTGTTCGGACCCTCGTCAGAGGTCCATGCCAGACGGCTGCCGATGTCGTTCGTCTCGAACAATGCGGCCGCGAGCCGGGCGAGATGCGGGTCCTTGCGCAGCCGGTCCAGAACGGTGTCGCCGCGCTGCCAGACGTGGCCGATGTGCTCCACCCACCCGTGGACATAGGCCTCCGTTGTCGGCACCGGGCGACCGGAGAGCCGTACCAGTCCCGCCATCAGCTCATACGGCACCTGCGAGCTGACCGGCCGCTCGGCCAGCCGGTGCGCCACGTCGCCGAGCCAGCCGGGCGCCCGGTCGCCCAGGAGGTCGATCAGCACTCCCGGTGACGCGGGCCACCAGCGCATGTCGGACGCCGCGAGCCAGCTCGAGACGCCGGCCGCACCGGTCTGGCACGCGGTCCCCGCCGCATGCAGGGTGGGATAGGCGCGCCGGGCCTGCGCGGTCCACTGGTCCGCCCTCAGCTCCTTGCGCAGTGCCTTCAACTCGGGGAAGAGCGCCCGCCGTTCGGCGTCCGTCATCCCATCCAGCAGGCTCACCGCCTCGGCCGTCCGACCGGCCCTCACCGCGTCCATCAGTGAACTCATCGCGCACCCCCGTCGACTCGTGCCATGTCCCGTTCCGCCGCGGCGAGGCCTCGCCGCACCATCCGTACCGCCAGCGCGTGCTTGCACGGCCCGCGCCCGCCCCGGTACTTCGCCCACCACAGACAGCTGCAGCTGAGCACGCCCGCCTCGTCGCGCACCCGGTGCACATGTCCGTCCTCCGCCCTCACCGTCCCGACGGCGCCGTCCAGCGTGACCGCGCCCGCCGCCACCAGCGCCCGGGCCGAACGCAACCGCGGGTTGTGGCGATCCACGCGCTCGGCGTCATACGGCAGCTCCCGGTGGAAGTAGGCCGCCTCCGCCGTGTCGTAGCCGACCCGTCCCGATGTGCCCAGGCGGATCAGGGCCGCCCGGACGCGCTCGGGCGTGAGGCCGGAGGCGGCGGCCAGGTCGGACACGTCGACACGGGGCTCCCAGGCGAGGAGCACCGCGACCAGCTCCGCGTCCTCGGCGGCCTCGTCGGTGGCCAGCGCGTCCAGGACGCCGCCCTCGCCGGAGAAGCCGCGCGAGGCGTCGGGCGACAGTGTCAGCGTCAGCCGCATGCCCGGCAGGACCACCTCCCAGGCACTGGCCGTCGCGGCCGCGCCGCCGGTGACCGTGGGGCTGTACACCCGCAGGGCAGTGGCATGCCGCAGGACCCGCTGGAGCGCGATCAGCCGTTCCGGGCCGGGCAGGCACACCGCGCCGGGCACCGCGCGTGTGGTCGGCCGCAGCCCGCCGCTCCCCGAGGACACCACCCACCGCGCGCCCACCGAGGCGCCGCGCGCCCCGCCGCGCGGAAGCGCCCGCAGGAACCGCACGGCCTCGGCGGCCGGCAGTTCGGCCCGCAGGTCGAAGCCCGCCGCTATCACCTGGGCCTCCGCGAAGCCCCGCAGCCAGCGGTCCGGGAGCGGCACCTTCTTCTCGACGACCGGGCCGTCCAGCGTGGTCACCGCCAACTCCTCAGGGCCCACGCGCAGATGGAGCGGATCGTCCGCGCCGATCCTGGACAGGGCCTCGCGCAGCGGGTTGTTGACGTCGACGTTCGTCGTGCCGTACCCCACATCGCCGCCGTCCAGGCCCGGCTCCAGCACGTCCAGGCGGGCGTACACCCCGCAGCAGCCGGAGAAGGACTCGAAGCGCAGCCGGTCACCGTTACCGGTCACGACCGGGTCGAGGGAGGCGCGCAGCTGACGCTGGTAGTACCGCGCGGCCGCCACGTCGGCCACCGCGAGCAGCGCGGCGGAGGCCACCTGAGGGGACGTCAGGAAGCCCGCGAAGAAGCGCGGATGGTCCTCGACGCCCGAGGGCGTCGCACCCCGTGAGGTCTCGAGCCCCAGGCGCTGTCCGTCCGCTGCGGACTCCAGCACGGAGGGTCGGCAATAGGCCACGGCCTGCAAAGATCGCGTCATGGAAAAACCGTAGAGGCGACCACTGACAATCGGCTCTGGCCTGCGAAAACATCTGTTCTCGGGTCGAGTTCGCCGCGCCGGGTGCGCCCGCCGCCGCAGTTGCGGGCCAGTCACGACCGCGGTCACAGCCGCAGTCGCGACCGACCGCGCCGCCCACCGGGGGATGACACCGGTGCGCGGCACAAGTTCCAGGCTACGGGAGTTACTGACCGACCCGGCCCGGCTGCAGGACCTGCGTGAACAGCACGGTGCCGTCGGACTCGCGCAGGCGCACCGTCAGCTCACCGCTGTCGCCGTCGATGTCGACCTCGCCGAAGAACTGGTAGCCGCCGGCAGGCGAGACGTTCGCGGTCGTCGGCGCCTTGATGAACACCCGGTCCGGACCGAAGGTGTTGTCCAGCGTGTTCGCCGGGAACGCGCCGGCGTTGAGCGGGCCGGAGACGAACTCCCAGAACGGCTCGAAGTCGGTGAAGGCAGCCTGTGACGGCTGGTAGTGCTGGGCCGAGGTGTAGTGCACGTCGGCGGTCAGCCACACCGTGCCGGTGATCCTGCGGTGCTTGATGAACCGCAGCAGCTCGGCGATCTGCAGTTCCCGCCCCAGCGGCGCCCCCGGGTCCCCCTGGGCGACGGCCTCGATGTTCGGCTTGCCGTCGCCGGTGTCCGGCACCACCAGGCCCAGCGGCATGTCGGAGGCGATCACCTTCCACACGGCCCGGGAGCGGGACAGCTCACTCTTGAGCCACCGCAGCTGCTCGGCGCCGAGGATGCCCTGTGCGTCGGTGGCCTGGTCGTCCGTCGAGTTGGCGTTGCGGTAGGTGCGCATGTCCAGCACGAACACGTCCAGCAGCGGGCCGTGGTTGATCACCCGGTAGACCCGGCCGTCGGGGCGGCGCAGCGTCGAGATGGGGAAGTACTCCGAGAACGCCTGCCGGGCGCGTGAGGCGAGGACGTCGACGTTCTTCTGGGTGTAGCGGGAGTCGGCCAGGATCTCGCCGGGGTACCAGTTGTTGGTCACCTCGTGGTCGTCCCACTGGATGATGGACGGGACCTGGGCGTTGAACCGCTTGAGGTTGTCGTCGAGCAGGTTGTAGCGGAAGTTGCCGCGGAACTCGGCCAGGGTCTCGGCGACCTTGGACTTCTCCTCGGTGGTGATGTTCCGCCACGTGTTGCCGTCGGGCAGGGCGACCGAGGCCGAGATCGGGCCGTCGGCGTAGATGTTGTCGCCGCTGCAGAGGAAGAAGTCCGGGTCCAGCGCGGCCATCGCGTTGTAGATCCGGTAGCCGCCGAAGTCCGGGTTGATGCCCCAGCCCTGACCGGCGAGGTCGCCCGACCACACGAAGCGCACCCCGTCGCGACGCCGCGCGGAGGCCGTACGGAACGTGCCGGTGACGGGCTCGCCGGTGCGGCGCGGGTCGTCCGGGTCGGCGAGCAGCACGCGGTAGTGGATCTGCTCGCCGGACGGCAGGCCGCGCAGCCGGGTCGTACCGGTGAAGTCCGTGTCGGCGCCGAGCAGCGGGCCCTGCCATCTGCGCGGGTTGCGGAACGACTCGGTCGCGGACGTCTCGACGATCATCCGGGCCGGCCGGTCGGATCGCGCCCACACCAGCCCCGAGTCGCGAGTCACGTCTCCCGTCTGTACGCCCCATCCCGCCCTGGGACGCCCCGACAGGGCGAACGCCGGTGCCGAGCCGAGCGCCGTGGGCAAGGTGAGCGCCGCCGAGGCGGCGAGCGAGCCGCGCAGAACGCTGCGACGGCCCGGGAACGAACGGTGTGACATGGAGGCCTCCAGGGGCGGGATCCGGCCAGTGTGCAGTGCCACAACTACTGGTGCGCCGCAGCGCACGCGGAAACCACAAGTGAACAACTGACCGCATCCACGAGGGAACCGGTGCGTCATGCCGAGTCGCGCTCAGCGCCGACGCGCGGCGGTCGCCTCCGCCATGAGCTGTACGCCCGCCCGGATCCGTGTCGGCGGCAGGTGCGCGTACCCCAGGACCAGCCGCACACCCTGCTCCCCGCCCTCCCCGGCACGCGCGTGTGCGTGGTCCGCGTGTGAGTAGCCGGTCAGGGGGCGTACCGCCACCCCGGCCGCGGCCACGCGCCCGAGGAACCCCTCCTGGGGCCCGTACCGGTCCGGCAGCGCGGCGATGACGTGCAGACCCGCGGCGATCCCGGTCACCTCGGCGCCCGGAAAATGCTCCTCCAGGGCGGAGACGAGGGCGTCGCGACGCTCCCGGTACGCGCGCTGGCACCGACGCAGCTGGCGGTCGTAGTCGCCGCGCTCCACGAACCGGGCGAACAGCGCCTGATCGAGGGTGGGATGCCCGAGATCCATGGTCCGCTTGCGCTCGACGACGTCCTCGGCCAGTGCCTCTGGTACGAGCAGCCAGCCGAGCCGCAGCCCCGGCGCGAGGGACTTGCTGACCGACCCCGTGTAGGCGACGCGCTCCGGGTCGAGGCCCTGGAGAGCGCCCACGGGGGCGCGGTCGTACCGGAAGTCGCCGTCGTAGTCGTCCTCCAGGACGAACCCGTCGACGGAGCGCGCCCAGTCGAGCAGTTCGGTACGGCGACGGGCGGAGTAGGCGATTCCGGTGGGGAACTGGTGGGCCGGCGTCGCGACGACGGACCGTACGCCCGACTCCCGCAGCGGGCCCAGGACGAGCCCCTCGTCGTCCAGCGGCAGCGGCACCGTGGTGACGCCCGCGGCGGCGTACAGGGCGTCGTGCTGTGGGCTTCCGGGGTTCTCCACGCCGACATCGCGCAGCCCGCGCGCGTGCAGCACGAAACCGAGCAGCGTCGTCGCCTGCGCCACTCCGGAGACGACCACGATGCGCTCGGGGTCCGCGACCACGCCCCGGCGGCGTGCGAGCAGTTCGGCGAGCGCCGTCCGCAGCCGGGGGAGCCCGCGCGGGTCGGGATAGCCGAGCTCGTGGTGCGGCAGCTCGGCCAGCACCCCGCGCTGCGCGGCCGCCCACGCGGCGCGCGGGAACATCGACAGGTCCGGCGTCCCGGGGACGAAGTCGGCCCGGGCACCGGTGGCACGCGGCGCGAGGTCACGCGCGCGTGGCCGTGCGGCCCGTACGGCACCGCCCACCCAGGTGCCCGCACCCCGGCCGCTGCGCAGATAGCCCTCCGCCGTCAGCTGCTCGTACGCCTCGGTGATCAGCCCGCGGGACACGCCCAGGTCGGCGGCCAGATCCCGGCTCGACGGCAGCCGCGTGTCCGGTGCCAGCCGCCCCGACCGCACCGCTTCCCGCAGCGCCGCCTGCAACGAACGCCCACGCGTGCGTGCGGGCGCCGAAGCGGCCGGCAGAAGCAACTCCCAGGCGGCGGAGGCCACCTGCCGCTCCGGACCACCGGCGGGATTGGTCTCCGATGACGTCATGAAAGTGGACCTTAATCCGGACCGCGCCGGTTCCTAGCGTCGCTCCCATGAACGCCACCACCACGCGCGGAGCCCTCCTCGCCGCGCTCGCCTGTGTCCTCGTCGGAGCATCCTTCACCGCCAACAGCCTCCTGGGCGACTACCCGTACGCCGGCGGCCAGTTCCTGCGCTACGCCCTCGCCTGTCTCCTGCTCGTCCCCCTCGCCGGACGGGACGCCGCGGCCCGGTTGCGCGCTCTCGCCGCCCGTCAGTGGGCCCGCCTCGTGGTGCTCGCGGCGGTCGGCATGGTCGGCTTCAACCTGGCCGTCATCGCCGCCGAGCGCACCGCCGAACCGGCTGTCCCCGGAGTCCTCGTCGGCTGCGCGCCCGTGGTCGTGGCCGTGGTCGTGCCCCTGATGGACGGGCGGCGACGACCCCAACGGACCGTCCTGTACGGGGCGTCGCTCGTTGCGGTCGGTGCGTTCACGGTTCAGGGCTGGGGCCGTACGGACGGCGCCGGCCTCGCGTTCTCCGTGTGCGCACTGGTCGGCGAGGTCGGCTTCGCGGTCCTGGCGGTGCCCGTACTGCGCCCCCTGGGCCCGCGGCTGCTGTCCGCCACGGTGTGCGGGATCGCCGCCGTCGAGTCCGCGGTGGCCGGGCTGCTCCTGGACGGCACCGCGTGGCTGCGACGGCCCGACACCACCGAGACCCTCGCTCTCCTGTGGCAGGCGGTGATCGTGACCGTCGTCGGCTTCGTGTGCTGGTACATCGGCATGCAGCGGATCGGCGCCGAACGCGCCACGCTCTTCTCCGGCCTCATCCCGGTGGCCGCCGCCTGCACCGCCCCGCTCGTCGGAACCGGCTCCTACGGCACCGTCCAGGCACTGGGCAGCGCCCTGGTCGGCACCGGAGTCGCCCTGGGCTCCGGCGCGTTGACGCGAGCCCCGCGCGGGCGTACCCCAAGCGTGCCTACTCCGGGCATGCGTACTCCAGGCATGCGTACTCCAGGTCAGCGCCCCCCACGCGTGCGTGCCCCGCGCGAGTCAGCGGCTGCCGTCGAGGATGACGCGCGCGACCAGGGCCGGGTCGTCGTTCATGGGACAGTGACCGCAGCCGGGCAGCCGGACGAGGCGGGCCCGGGGGATGATCTGCTTGGCGCGCACACCCTGGCGGCGCACGAGCAGCCGGTCCCTGCTGCCCCAGGCCACGGTGACCGGGATCCCCGGGATGTCGTCGGTGAACCGGACGGCTCGACCGGCGCCGAGGGTCTGGTCGAAGCCCGTGGCCTGCGCCAGGGCCAGCGTCTCGGCGACCACGGCATCGGGTGACCGGCGGCCGGGGCGCGCGTAGATCGTGCTGGTCAGGACGGTGCGGCCGGCCGCCGACCGGGACAGCTGCTCCACCAGCGGCAGGGGCAGCCGCCGCGAGATGTGCCGCATCGCGAGCAGCACACCGAAGGCGTAGCGCCGCTCGGCCTCGGACCAGAACCCGGCCGGGGAGAGTGCGGTGACGGACCTCGCGAGCTTCTCCCTGCCGAGTTCCAGCGCGATCAGACCGCCCAGCGAGTTGCCCACCACATGCGGCCGGTCGAGCTCCATGGCCTCGCAGAAGGCACCGAACACGGACGTCGTCGTGGCCAGGTCGTAGGCCAGGCCGTCGGGCAGGCCCGGGGACGTCCCGAAGCCGGGCAGGTCCACGGAGATCACGTCGCGCTCGGCCGCGAGGATGTCCACCACCGGGTCCCAGACCTGCCGGTGGTGACCGATCCCGTGCAGCAGGAGCAGCGGTTCGCCGTTCCCCACGCGCGCGTAGTCGACGGTCACGCTCCGCGGGCCGTGGGGAGAGGCGACCTGGAAGGAGACAGTGGCGGACATGGGGTGCTCCTCGTCTGGGACACGCTGACGGAGTCTGGGGCACGTTGACGGACGGCCGTAGACAGCTTGTCAGCAATTGCTACCGACGGGTAGACCTCGACGGGCCGGAGATCCGCGGGGAGGTACGACCCACAACGCGCCCTGTGCGCCTCGGGGTTGAACGACACGCGCCCGGGGCGCCGATTTCGCCTGGACACGGCCGGACACGTCGGATGGGATGGAACGGTGACCACTGACACCGAGACCGACGTCTTCGAAGAGCACCGCCCCGTCCTCCTGGGAGTCGCCTACCGCATGCTCGGCCGCGTGGCCGACGCGGAGGACGTGGTCCAGGAGGCCTGGCTGCGCTGGACCAACGCCGACCGGTCCGAGGTGCGCGAACCCCGCGGCTACCTGGTGCGCATCACCACCCGGCTCGCCATCGACCGGCTGCGCCAGGTCAAGGCGCGGGGCGAGACCTACATAGGCCCCTGGCTGCCGGAGCCGTACGTCACCGACTTCGGCGACACCGTCCCGGACACCGCCGAGCGGGCCGTCCTCGCCGACTCCGTCTCCCTCGCCGTCCTCGTGGTCCTGGAGTCGCTGTCGCCGCTGGAGCGGGCGGTGTTCGTCCTCAGAGAGGCCTTCGGCTACCCGTACGCCGAGATCGCCAACATGCTCGACCGCGGCGAGGCGGCGGTCCGCCAACTCGCCGGCCGGGCCCGCAAACACGTCGACGAGCGGCGGCCGCGGTACGAGGTCGACCCCGTCCAGCGACGCGATCTCACCGAACGGTTCCTGGCCGCGGCGGCGGAGGGTGACCTGGAGGGGCTCATGTCCCTGCTGGCCCCGGACGTCCGCCTCGTCGGCGACAGCGGCGGCAAGGCCAAGGCGCCCGTCCGGGTCCTGGAGACCGCCGACAAGGTGGGCCGCTTCCTCGTCGGCGTCGCGCAGAAGGGTGTCGCCGAAGTGTCCTTCCGCTTCCTGGAGGTCAACGGTGGCCCCGCGGTGCTCGTGCGCTCCGGCGACAAGCCCGACAGCGTCTTCCAGCTGGATGTCGTGGACGGCCGGATCCAGGCGGTCTACATCATCCGCAACCCCGACAAGCTGACCTCACTGGCAACCGTGTAGCCTCCGCCGCCGCGTCACGGGCGCGGCGGCTCGAGCCTGTCCCGTGAACGTTCCCGGCGATTGGTATTGACCAAGGGTGAGGGCCGCCCTATGGTCGCTGATAAGTGCAACAACCTTTAATAAACAAGGGCGCTAAAACGCCGCTGGGCCACGGCGATTGCGGAGGACAGGGTGGGGACCACGCAGCTGGAATCGGTGCCGGAACCGAAGTACTGGCACCTGAGGACCGTGCTCAGTGAGGCACTGGACTCCGAATTCACCGTGGGCGAGATTCTGCCCAACGAACGCGACCTGGCCGCCCGCTTCGGCGTCGCCCGGGCCACGCTCCGCCAAGCCCTGGAACAGCTCGAACTGGAGGGCAGGCTGCAGCGCCGCCGCGGCGTCGGTACGACCGTCGCCCCGCCGCGCGTGGGCGTCTCCGTCGGCAGCGAGCAGCACGCCTGGCCGGGCGCGGCCGACGACGTCTGGCAGCCCGTGGACTGCACTCCCGCGATGCCGCCCACGTCCGTCGCCGACGCCCTGGACAGCGGCCGGGACGAGTCCGTGCACATCGTGCGCCGCTCCCGGGTGACGCACGGCCAGCCCGTCGCCGCCGAACTGCTCTACATCCCGGAGTCGTCGGTGCCCGACCTCTCCGCCATCGACGCCCCGTCCGGAGCGGCACGCGCGCGTGCCGTGCTGCGCGAGCTGCAGCGTCTGGAGCTGGAGGGCCAGGACAGCGCCGTCGAGCTGGGCTCGGCCCGCGCGGACGACGCCAAGGAGCTGGACCGCCTCCCCGGGGCACCCGTCCTCGTCGTGACCACCCGCTACCTCGCCGAGGGCCGCACCGCCGCGCTCTCCGTCGCCACGTACCGCGCGGACACCTGCCGGCTGACCTTCGGCGACTCCGGCCGTGTGGAGATCCACCAGGACCCGGAACGCCAGGCGTCCTGACCGCCGTACCGGCACCTGCCTCGCGCCCCGGAGTCACTCCGGGGCGCGTCGCGTTCACCAGCACGGCCCGCCTTGTACGGCCCGCCTGGTACGGCCCTCGGATCGGTGACGGCTCGACGTCCGACCGGCCGACCGTCAGCGCCGCGCCGTCACCGTTCCCTCCACCGCGAACAGCTGCTCCTCCACATGGTCGAGAGCGAGCCGCAGCGCGCCCGTCGCCACTGCCGCCTCGCCGAGGAGGGACAGGGCGACCTTCGGGGGGCGCAGGCAGTAGCGGGCCAGTTCGCGGCGCAGCGGCTCCAGTACGCCGTCTAGGCCTGCGGCCCAGCCGCCCACGACGACCAGCTCGGGGTCGAGGGCGAGGACGAGCGCGGCCACGTCGTGGACGAGGCGCTGGATGAAACGGTCGACGGCCTCCAGGGCCCGTTGGTCTCCCTTGCGGGCCTGGGCGAAGACCTCGGCCACGGCACGCTCGTCGAGGGGACGAAGGGGCTCGTCCGTGGTGGACAGCAGGGTCTCCGGCGTCACCTCGCGGCCCAGCAGATGCAGCGCGCCGATCTCACCGGCCGCTCCGCCGAACCCCCGGTGCAGCTGCCCGCCGATCAGCGAACCGGCGCCCGGGCTCAGCCCGGCCAGCACGAACACCACGTCGTCGGACTCGGTGGCGGACCCCTTCCAGTGCTCGGCGACCGCCGCCGCGTTGGCGTCGTTCTCCACCAGGACCGGGCACTTGAAGGACCGGCTCAGCCGCTCGCCCAGCCGCAGCCCCGTCCACTCGGGCAGCGCGGCGCCCAGCCGCACGGTCCCGTCCGCCTCGACGATGCCCGGCGTCGCGACGCCGACGGCCCGCAGCGAGCCGCGCGCCACACCGGCCCGGCGCAGCAGTTCGGCGACCGCCGTACGCACCCGCTCCAGCCGCTCGTCGGCCGGAGCCGTCTCGTCGACCTCCTTGTCGATGGCGCCGAGCACCCGGCCGTCCAGGTCGGCGAGGAGCGCGGCGACCCGATGCGCGCCGATGTCCACGCCCAGCAGATGGCCCGCCTCGGCCCGGAACCGGAACCGTCGCGCGGGCCGGCCCTGGCGCCGGACGACACTCTCGTCGGCCGCCTTCTCGATGACGTACCCCGCCTCGATGAGCCCTTCGACGACGCCCTCGACGGTCGGCCGGGACAGCCCGGTCACCCGGGTGATCTCCGTCAGTGTGGCGGCGTCCGTGGCACGCAGCGCGTGCAGCACCACCGCGGAGTTGATCCTTCGCAGCAGCGAGGGATCCCCGCCGGTCAGCTGCCCCAACGTCCGTCCTCCCAGCTCGTGCGCATGTTGGGCGGATGGTACTCGCCGCGGCGGATCCCGGCGAGGGGTGGGGACCCGGTGACCTACTGACCGGTCGGCCCGGCCTCGTCCGTCACGGCCGTCACCCCAGCGCCACGAATCCCGACTCGTACGCCGTGATCACCGCCTGTGTGCGGTCGCGGGCCCCCAGCTTCGCCAGAACGGCACTCACATGGGACTTCACCGTCTCGGTCCCGACCACCAGCCTGGCGGCGATCTCCGCGTTCGACAGTCCGCGCGCCATCAGCCGCAGCACCTCGGTCTCCCGGTCGGTCAGCCGGGCCCGCTCCAGGACCGCGCGCGCCGCCCGGTTCCCGCCGTCGTCGCCGTACCGCGCGGCGAGCTGCCGCACCGACGCGGGGAACAACAGCGACTCGCCCTCCGCGACCAGCCGCACCGCGTGCACGATCTCGGCGGGCCGGGCCCGCTTCAGCAGAAAGCCGTCGGCACCGGCCCGCAGCGCCTCGTACACGTACTCGTCGTTCTCGAAGGTCGTGACGACGAGGATCTTCGGCGGCGCGGCGACCGTCCGCAGCACCGCGCGCGTGGCCTCGATCCCGTCCAGCAGCGGCATCCGTACGTCCATGGCGACCACGTCGGGCCGCAACTGCCGCACCAGCGGAATCACCGCCGCCCCGTCCGCGGCCTCCCCGACCACCTCGATATCGGGCTGCGCTTCCAACACGGCCCGCAGACCCGCGCGTACGAGGGGTTCGTCGTCGACGAGGAGCACGGTGACCGGCATCCGGCCAGCCTAGGGGGTGTTTCGAAAGTCCCGCACAGCATCCGCGGCGCCCGGCGCGCACCCTCGCCACGCACCGGACACCGCGGGCACCGCACGGGACTTTCGAAACACCCCCTGGATCAACTCAACGGCAGCTCAACATGTACCTGCCAGTCACCTTCGACGGGACCGGTCCGCGCGCGTCCGCCCAGCAGGGCGGCGCGCTCGCGTATCCCGCGCAGGCCGCTGCCTCTGCCGGGCCCGGGTATGCCGGCGGTGAGCGGATTGCGGATCTCCAGGGTGAGCGTGCTGTCCGCGACGGCCACGCGGACGCGGGCCGGGACGGAACCCGCGTGCCGCAGCACATTGGTCAGCGACTCCTGGAGGATGCGATAGCCCTCCCGGGAGACCGGCCCGGGCACGGTGTCCAACGGCCCGCTCATGTCGACGTCGACCTTGGTGCCGGAAGCCCGCGCGGACTCCAGCAGGCGGTCCGCGTCCGTGAGGGTCGGCCGGCTGCTCACCGGTCGCTCGGACTCGCGCAGCACGCCGAGGACGCGCTCCAGGTCCTCCAGGGCGGCCCGCCCGGTCTCCTCGACGGCCGCCAGGGCGCGGTCGGTGAAGGCGGGATCACCGGCGGCGCGGGCGGCGCCCGCCTGGACGACGGCCACGGTCAGTGCGTGGCCTATGGAGTCGTGGAGTTCGCGGGCGATACGGGTGCGCTCCAGTAGCTGCTCCGTGCGCTCCTCCAGCGCGGCCAGACGCTCGGACGGGGAGGGGCCAAGGAGGCGGAGGGCGAGTGCGGTGATGAGGTGGCCGGCGGCGAGGACGGTCACCCCCAGAGCGGCCAGCGACAACGGCGCGAGCAGGACGTGCCACCAGTGGTGGCCGCCGAGGAGGAACGGCCCGCCCTCCTCGTAGTCACGGCCGAACGCAGCCGACACCAAGTCCACCGTGGCGAAGATCAGTTGGGCGCTGCACGTCATGGTCACGTAGCCCAGCAGCAGCCGCGCCTCCAGCCACACGACGAGCCGTCCACGGTCGCCCCAGGAGGCGGACGGTGCGACGACGATGTCGGTGCTCTCGCTGTCGTGCCGGTGACCGGTCAGCAGCAGCCTGGCCTGCAACCCCTCCACGGTGCGCATCGCCGGGACCAGCCCGGCCGGGGCGAGGACCGCGGCCGCGACCAACCAGATCCACCACGCTTCCCGCACGAACAGCAACAGGCTCGGCGCCACGACGGCGATGAACAGATGCAGCCATCGTGTGTACGTCACCGCCCGGCCGAACGGGCGCAGCAAGCGGACCATTTCGTCATCCTGCCAGCCGCCACTGACAACGAGCCTCCCCCGCACGGGGGAGAGGATCTCCACGGGCGGGGGAAGAACCGACCCACTCCCGGCGGCCAGGCTGAATGCCATGACCAGCATCGAAGTCCAGGCCCTCACCAAGGAGTACGGCACCCGGCGAGCCGTGGACGACCTCACCTTCACCGTCCTCCCCGGCCGCGTCACCGGCTTCCTCGGCCCCAACGGCGCCGGAAAGTCCACCACCATGCGGCTCGTGCTCGGCCTCGACCGGCCGACGTCCGGAACCGCCACGATCGGCGGCCGCGCCTACCCGACCCTGCGCGAACCCCTGCGCCACGTGGGTGCGTTGCTGGACGCCCAGGCCGCGCACGGCTCCCGCACCGCCCGCGACCACCTGCGCGTCCTCGCCGTGAGCAACGGCATCGCCGTCCGCCGGGTCGACGAGGTGCTGAAGGAGACCGGACTCGCGTCGGTCGCACGCCGCAGGGTGAAGACGTACTCCCTGGGCATGCGCCAGCGCCTCGGCATCGCGGCGGCCCTCCTCGGCGATCCCGAGGTCGTCCTGCTCGACGAGCCGTCCAACGGCCTCGACCCCGAAGGCATCATCTGGATCCGCGAGTTGCTGCGCCGCCTGGCGGGGGAGGGGCGCACGGTCCTGGTCTCCAGCCACCTCATGAACGAGACCGCGTCCTTCGCCGACCACCTGGTGGTCCTCGGCCGGGGCCGCCTGCTGGCCGACACCCCGATGCGGGAGTTCATCCACGCACGCGTGGAGCCCCACGTCCGAGTCCGCACCACGGACGCCACCGCGCTCAAGGCCGCCCTCGCCCGACACGGCCACGAGGCCGTCGAGCACGAGGACGGGCACTGGATCGTGCGCCACGCACGCGTGGACGACATCGGCCGCCTCGCCTCGCAGGCAGGCGTCCCCATCCTCGAACTCACGGCGGAGGAGGCCACGCTGGAGCAGGCCTACCTCGACCTGACCGCGACCGAGGCCGAGTTCACCGCACAGCCCCAGGAGGCCTGAACCATGGCATTCGCACCCGCGCTCCACGCGGAGTGGCTCAAGATCCGTACGCTCCGCTCCCTGCCGGGAGCGCTGCTCGCGCTGTTCGCCGCGACCACCGCGTTCTCCGCGCTGGCGGGCACCGACGGCAGCTCCGACCCTGAGTTCGACCCGCTCTTCACCGCGCTGTCCGGTGTTCTGCCCGGCCAGATCGCGGCCATCTCGTTCGGCGCGATGGCCGTGTCGTCGGAGTACCACGGGGGTGCGCTCCGGTTGACGCTCGCCGCGGTGCCCCGGCGTGGACGGTGGTTCGCCGCCAAGATGACGGCCATCGCCGGGCCGGCACTGATCGTGGGTCTGGTCACCGCCTTCACGGCAAACGCCGTGGCACGCGCGGGACTCGGCTCGGCGGCGAGCGGGGTCACGACGGGCGAGCAGGTGCGCGGGGTCCTGGGCTGCGGGATCTACCTCATGCTCATGGCCCTGTTCGCGGCGGGCCTCACCGCCGTGCTCCGCAGCGGAGTGGCCACGCTCTCCCTCCTGATCCCGTTCATCCTCGTGGTGTCCTTCGTCATCGGCGACGCCGCGGGCACCGTGGCCGACTTCCTGCCGGACAAGGCCGGCCAGATCGTGCTGCACCAGACCTACGACGGCACCCTCGGGCCGTGGTCGGGCCTGACCGTGACCGCGCTGTGGACGGCGGCCGCGCTGCTGGCGGGGACGTGGAGCGTGCGGCGGCGAGACGCCTGACGGCACGCCAATTGTCAGTGGGGCCGGGTTTACTGGACCACATGAACATCGCACGGCACATCGCCCTCATCGACGAGTTGTGCTTCCGCCCGTTCGCGGCGGAACACACCTCGTCGGACGGCGGCGAGAGCGGACCCGGCCACCACACCGTGGTGTTAGAGAGCAGTCACGGCGACTGCGGGACGCGTGCGGCGACCGTGGAGCAGTACGAGAAGTACCGCGACGCCCTGGACGAGCAGTTCGCGTCCCGATGGGGAGAGACGGCCCCCTACAACCTGCAGACCATATCGCTGCGCACCGCACAGGAGGAGATACCCGAGCCCTGGGCCTCGCTCAGCGCCCGCGCCCGCGTGGCCTGCGTCTGGGAAGCGGAGGGGACGGGCCGGTGGGTCGCGGTCGTGGTCGCCGACCGGGACGAGGCCGACGACGTGAAGCTGCTCGGTGTGGTCACGGAGATAGACCCGCCGTGACCCGTCAGGCCTCGGCCGCCGCCCGCAGCCGCCCGAACTCCTCCGCCATCGTCGCCGCCGTCCAGTGCGCGTTGAGCCCGCTCGGATTCGGCAGCACCCATACACGCGTGTCCCCGATCGTCCGCTCCTGCGGACCCACCTGGGCCTTGCGGTCGTCGAACGCCGCCCGATAGGCGGTGACCCCGACGACGGCCAGCCAACGCGGACGCAGCCGCGCCACCTTCGTCGCCAGCAGCCGCCCGCCCTCCCGGTACTCCTCGGCGCTCAGCTCGTCGGCCCGTGCGGTCGCCCGCGCGACGACGTTCGTGATGCCGAGGCCGTAGGACGGCAACTCGCCCTGTTCCGACGGTTTCAAGAGCCGCGGTGTGAAGCCGGACAGGTGCAGGACCGGCCAGAAACGGTTGCCGGGACGGGCGAAGTGATGGCCGGTCGCGGCCGTCATCAGACCGGGGTTGATGCCGCAGAACAGCACTTGGAGACCGTCCGCGACGACGTCCGGTACCAGACGGTCGCGGGCGGCCTCCAACTGCTCGGCGGTGAAGCGGGCCATGCCGTGCTACGCGCTAGAGGATGGCCCCGGGCGTGTAACCGGCGGCCTCCGGGCGCTGCTTCACGATCTCCTCGATGCGGCCCACGACGACGCCGACCTGGTCGGCCGCGGCGCCCGTGAAGGACAGCTTGTCGGCCATCAGCGCGTCCAGCGCGGGGCGGTCGAGCGGGATGCGCTCGTCGGCGGCCAGCTTGTCGAGCAGCTCGTTGCGCTCGGCGCCCTGCTCGCGCATCGCCAGCGCGGAGGCGACGGCGTTCTCCTTGATCGCCTCGTGCGCGACCTCACGGCCGACGCCCGCGCGCACCGCGCCCATCAGCACCTTGGTGGTGGCGAGGAAGGGGAGGTAGCGGTCCAGCTCACGCGCCACGACCGCCGGGAACGCGCCGAACTCGTCCAGCACCGTCAGGAACGTCTCCAGCAGACCGTCCAGCGCGAAGAACGCGTCCGGCAGCGCGACCCGGCGCACCACCGAGCAGGACACATCGCCCTCGTTCCACTGGTCGCCCGCCAGCTCGCCGGTCATCGAGGCGTAGCCGCGCAGGATGACCATCAGGCCGTTCACACGCTCGCAGGAGCGGGTGTTCATCTTGTGCGGCATCGCGGAGGAGCCGACCTGGCCCGGCTTGAAGCCCTCGGTCACCAGCTCGTGCCCGGCCATCAGCCGGATCGTCTTCGCCAGCGAGGACGGCGCGGCCGCCAACTGCACCAGCGCGGTCACGACCTCGTAGTCCAGCGAACGCGGATAGACCTGGCCGACGGAGGTGAACGCCTGGGAGAAACCGAGGTGCCCGGCGATCCGGTCCTCCAGGTCCGCCAGCTTCGACGCGTCCCCGCCGAGCAGGTCGAGCATGTCCTGCGCCGTGCCGACCGGGCCCTTGATGCCGCGCAGCGGGTAGCGGCCCAGCAGCTCCTCGACCCGGCCGTACGCCACGAGCAGCTCGTCGGCGCCGGTCGCGAAGCGCTTGCCCAGCGTCGTGGCCTGCGCGGCGACGTTGTGGGAGCGGCCGGCCATGACCAGCTCGCCGTACTCGGCGGCCAGCTTGCCCAGACGGGCCAGCACGGCCACCGTACGGTCGCGGATCAGCTCCAGCGAGAGCCGGATCTGCAGCTGCTCGACGTTCTCCGTGAGGTCACGGGACGTCATGCCCTTGTGCACGTGCTCGTGCCCGGCGAGGTCGTTGAACTCCTCGATCCGCGCCTTCACGTCGTGCCGCGTGACCTTCTCGCGCTCGGCGATGGAGGCGAGGTCGACGGTGTCCAGGACGCGCTCGTAGTCGGCGAGCGCCTCGTCCGGCACCTCGATGCCGAGGTCCTTCTGGGCCCGCAGGACGGCGAGCCAGAGCTGGCGCTCCAGCTTCACCTTCTGCTCGGGGGACCAGAGCGTGGCGAGCTCGGTGGAGGCGTAGCGTCCGGCGAGGACGTTCGGGATGCGGGGCTTGGCGGGCGCAGAAGTCACGTGGACGGAGTTTACCCGGCGCCCAGTGGGCCCCCGGGCCCCCTGCCGCCAATACGGTCCGGAGCACCCCAGGTCCTGCGTAGGCGTAGGCGGGCGATCGGGTGAATTCCCTGGCCGTCGACGCGTCCCGGCACCCTCGGACCTCCATATTTCGTTCATAGTTCTGGACGTCGTGGCGAGTGTGAACGTGCGGCATCACATCACGGCCCTGCGACGACCTCGCGAATTCTGGCAATCGACACGATCGCGTCAATGACCGACGCCGGATTCCTCATTCCGCCCGAGAGAAAGACAACGAGAATGCGACAGGCCCTGACCAGGGGATTGATCGTGGCCGCCGCCACGACAAGCGCCCTTTCTCTATACGGCGCATGTGCGTCCGCGGCCCCGCGCATGCAGGGGACCGTGGTGAACTCCGCGGCTGCCCTGTCGGGCCGTACGGATCCGTGGGGCTCGGACGGGCTGGACGGGCTGGATGAAAAATTCCAGAAGATGGATGACAACTTCGGCGAGATGCAGGACAGATTCCAGAAGCTGAACGACAAATTCAGCGAGATGCGGCTGCCGGAGCCCGCTTCCGGAAACAGCACCTCTGGATATGGCAACCCCGGCTACGGTGCCGAGGAGCCGAAGGGCCACGGCTACGGCTACGGCGAGGAGAAGCCGAAGGACCACGGCTACGGCTACGGCGAAGGGGAGCCGAAGGACCACGGCTACGGCTACGGCAAGGAGGAGCCGAAGAGCCACGGCTACGGCAAGGAGGAGCCGAAGGACCACGGCTACGGCCACGACGAGAAGCCGAAGGACCACGGCTACGGCTATGGCGACGAGAAGCCGAAGGGCCACGGCTACGGAGCCGAGGAGCCGAGCGGCTACGGCTACGGCAAGGAAGAGCCGAAGGACCACGGCTACGGCGACGAGAAGCCGAGCGGATACGGCTACGGCGCCGAGGAGTCGGACGGCTACGGCTATGGCGAGGAGGAGGACGGCTACGGATACGGGTACGGGGAGGAGCCCACGCCCACACCTACGCCCAGCAAGCCCACGCCCCCTCCGTCCGAGAAGCCACCGGGGAAGCCGGAGCACCCCCACATGCCCGAGACCGGCGCTGAGAGCGTCATCGGAGGCATCGCAGCCAGCGGGGCGCTGCTGATCGCCGGAACCGTCCTGTACCGGCGCAGCCGGGCGGCGTCGCGTCGGTGACGCTCAGGGTGCCGGGCCACGGCCCGGCACCCTGTTGTCTCCGCCCCTGCCGCGGGGCTACGCCCCCGGAACCTCGTACGCCTCGTACGGCAACAGCTCCGGCCGCTTCGCCGGCAGCCCGTCGCCGGACGACCGGCCCGTCAGTCGCCGCCCGATCCAGGGCAGCAGGTGCTGCCGGGCGAACCGGGCGTCCGCGACCCGTCGCGCGGCCCACCCCGGCGGCAGCGTGGCCGCCATCGGTGTACGCCACTCGGTGTCCTCGGGGTCGTAGCCGAGCGTCTGCCACACCGCCTCCGCGACCCGGCGATGTCCCTCGGCCGTCAGATGCAGTCGGTCCACGTCCCACAGGCGGGGGTCGCCGAGCGACGGCGCCCCGTACAGGTCGACGACGATCGCGCCGTGCCGCGCGGCCAGCTCGTCGACGCAGTCGAACAGCTCCTCCATACGCGGCCGGAACCGTTCCAGGACCGGCCCCTGCCGGCCCGGGCTGCGCATCAGCACCAGCTGTTGGCACGCCGGGGCGAGCTTCTCCACGGCCTCCTCGAGGAGTCCGCGCACCCGCCCCATGTCGCACTTGGGTCGCAGTGTGTCGTTGAGCCCGCCGACCAGCGTGATCACATCGGCGCCCATGGCTGCCGCCACGTCGACCTGCTCGTCGACGATCTGCCTGATCAGCTTTCCGCGCACCGCGAGGTTGGCATACCGGAAGCCGGGCGTACGGGCGGCCATCCGCCCGGCGAGGAGGTCGGCCCAGCCCCGGTAGGAACCGTCCGGGAGCAGGTCCGACATGCCCTCGGTGAAGGAGTCGCCGACCGCGACCAAGCTGCTGTATGTGGGGTTCGTCTGCATGGCGAAAGAAATGGTAGCCCGAGGCCCATACCCATCGGTCGGTCGGCCCGGCCAGCGCCGCGATCCGGCTGTCGGGCCGGCTTTGGAGCTCGGCTGCCCCGATCCGTCGGGGCGTCCCGGGCCCCGCCCGCTCCCGGCTCTCGGGTTGGACCTGGCTAGTCCGAACCGGCTGTCGGGCCAGGGCTGAGACTGAACCCGGCCCTCGGCTCCGGGCCTCCCGCCGAACCCGCGCGTCGGGCCGGATCTTCGGCCAGTCTCCGTCGTCGGGCCGCGCCTTCGGCCGATGTCCGCTGTCAGGCCGGGCCTTCAGTCGTGCTCCGCCGTCAGGCCGGGCCTTCAGTCGTGCTCCGCTGTCAGGCCGGACCGCCCGGGCTGATCCGGGGCGTCGTCGGCCGGACCTCCGGCCCGGTCCCCGCCCTCAGGTCCGCTGCCCGAACAACTCCCGCAGCACGTCCTCCATGGTCACCAGTCCCGCCAGCCGGCCGTCGCCGCCCAGGACGGCTGCCAGGTGGGTGCGGCTGCCTCGCATGGCTGTGAGGACGTCGTCCAGGGGTGTGGTCTCCCGGACACTGGCGATGGGGCGCATGTCCCGCACCTGGAACGGTACGTCCCGCGGGGAGGCGTCCAGGGCGTCCTTCACATGGAGGTAGCCGACGATGCGGCGGCCCGCGTCGACGACCGGGAAGCGGGAGAAGCCCGACTCGGCCGACAGTCCCTCCAGTTCCCCCGGAGTGACACCCACGCGCGCGTAGACGACGTGCTCCAGGGGGACCACCACGTCACGGACGGGTCGGCGGCCCAGTTCCAGGGCGTCGTGCAGCCGCTCACGCGCGCGCTCGTCGATGAGGCCGGCCTCGCCGGAGTCACGCACCAGACGGGCCAGCTCGGCGTCCGAGAAGGTCGCGGTGACCTCGTCCTTGGTCTCGACGCGCAGCAGCTTCAGCAGCGCGTTGGCGAAGGCGTTGATCGTGAAGATCACCGGCCGCAGCGCACGGGACAGGGTGACCAGCGGCGGACCGAGCACCAGGGCGCTGCGCACGGGCTCGGCCAGCGCGATGTTCTTCGGCACCATCTCACCGAGCAGCATGTGCAGATAGGTGGCCAGTGCCAGCGCGATCACGAAGGAGACGACGTGTCCCGCGCCCTCCGGGACGCCCACCGCGTGGAACACCGGTTCCAGCAGATGCTCGATGGCGGGTTCCGCGACCACTCCGAGCACCAGCGTGCACAGCGTGATGCCGAGCTGTGCGGCCGCCATCAGCGCGGACACGTGCTGCAGACCCCACAGCACGCTCTTGGCCCGCCGGTCGCCCTGATCGGCGTACGGCTCGATCTGCGAGCGCCGCACCGAGATCAGCGCGAACTCGGCGCCGACGAAGAAGGCGTTGACGACCAGCGTCAGAAAGCCGATGAACAGCTGTACGGCGGTCATCGCCCGCCCTCCTTCTCGTTCTTCTCGTTCTTCTCGTGCTCCGTCGCGTCGTCGAGCGGCGCGTGGAGCAACACCCGGGCGGCCCTGCGGCCCGCCGCGTCCACCACGTCGAGCCGCCAGCCGGCCACCTCGACACAGTCACCGACGGCGGGGATACGGCCGAGCTCCGCCGCGACGAGACCGGCCAGGGTCTCGTACGGCCCCTCGGGTGCCCGCAGGCCCACGCGCGCGAGCTGGTCCACCCGTGCCGAGCCGTCGGCCGAGTACAGCGTCCGACCCTCCTCGTCGCTGCCCGCCTGGGCGAGGTCGGGCGTCTCGTGCGGGTCGTGCTCGTCCCGCACCTCGCCCACGACCTCCTCGACGATGTCCTCCAGGGTCGCCACCCCGGCCGTACCGCCGTACTCGTCGATGATCACGGCCATGGTGCGCTTGCCGGAGAGCCGGTCGAGGAGCCGGTCGACGGTGAGGGTCTCGGGGACGAGGAGCGGCTCGCGCATCATCTCGGCGACGGAGACCCGGGTCCGGCGTTCGGCGGGCACCGCCAGGATGTCCTTGATGTGCGCGGTGCCCACGACCGAGTCGAGGCTGCCGCGGTAGACGGGGAACCGGGACAGCCCGGTCGCCCGCGTCGCGTTCGCCACGTCCTCGCAGGTCGCCTGGGCTTCCAGGGCGATGACCTGGACGCGCGGGGTCATGACGTTCTCCGCGGTCAGATCGGCCAGGTTCAGGGTCCGTACGAAGAGTTCGGCGGTGTCCGCCTCCAGGGCGCCCTCCCGGGCGGAGTGCCGGGCGAGGGCGGCCAGCTCCTGGGGGCCGCGCGCGGCGGCCAGCTCCTCGGTGGGTTCCACCCCGAAGCGGCGCACCACGCGGTTCGCCGTGTTGTTGAGGTGGGTGATGAAGGGACGGAAGATCGCGCTGAACCAGCGCTGCGCGTTGCCGACCGTCTTCGCCACGGCCAGCGGCGAGGAGATCGCCCAGTTCTTGGGCACCAGCTCGCCGACCACCATCAGTACGACGGTCGACAGGGCCGTACCGATCACCAGTGCGATCGAGCTCGCCGTCGAGCGGGAGATGCCGATCGACTCCAGTGGGCCCGCGAGCAGGGCGGCGATCGACGGTTCGGCGAGCATGCCGACGACCAGGTTGGTGACCGTGATGCCCAGCTGGGCGCCGGAGAGCTGGAACGTCAGATTCCGTACGGCCCTCAGGGCGCCGACAGCGCCCCGCTCGCCGCGCTCTGCGGCCCGCTCCAGCTCGCTGCGCTCGACCGTGGTCAGCGAGAACTCGGCCGCGACGAAGGCACCGCAGGCGAGCGAGAGCAGGATCGCCACCAGCAGGAGGATCACTTCGGTCATCGGGTCACCTCCGTCCCATCGTCGGACAGGGTGGGGAGGATCGCGCGATGTCGGGTACTGGGAGGCTCGCCCATGGGCGGACGCTCACACCTTTCACGGGAGGGCCGAAGTGGTCCCCCAATAGTAAAGGGTGGGCAAAGGGCCTTGTTCCGACGGCCGGGGCACGGCTCAGTCGGTCAGGTGCTTCACCCACCGCCGCCACTGTTCCTCAGGCGTGTACCCGGCCGCGCGCCAGGCATGGTGGGCGGTCTCGTTGCGCTGCAGCACCATCGCGTCACCGCGACGCCCGCCGAGCGTGACGAACCTCTCCTCCGCGGCGGTCAGCAGTGCCGAGCCGACGCCGCGGCGGCGCCGCTCCGGGTGTACTGCCAGCCGGTACAGATGGCAGCGCCAGCCGTCGAAGCCCGCGATGACCGTGCCCACCAGTTCGCCGTCCAGCTCGGCCAGGATCAGCGCCTCGGGGTCGCGGGCGACCAGCCGCTCCACGCCGTCCCGGTCGTCGCTGATGCTGGTGCCCTCGGCGGCCGTCTTCCAGAAGGCCAGCACGGTGTCGAGGTCGTGGGCCGTCGCGGCCCGTATCCGCAGATCAGTCATGCCGTGATCTCATCACGGGCGCCGGGACGGGACGCGGAATTCCAGTATCCGGACGGCTACTTGCCGGCTACTTTCCGCGCAGCCGCGCCATCACCGGGGCGAACGCCTCCATGTTCGGTTCGAGGACGGTCAGATAGGTGAACCCGTACCGCTCACGTTGCGCCAGCACCTGGGCGGTCATCTCCTCCACGGTGCCGATCAGACCGATGGGCAGCTCCAGGACCTGGTCCGGTGTGAGGTTCGGGACCCGTTCCAGCAGAGGCTGTACGGCCGCCTCGCGGTCGTCGGTGTCGAGCACGAACTGGATCAGCAGGTTCAGTTCGGTCGGCTCAGGCTCCTTGCGGCCCGCTGCCGCCGCCAGTTCGCGGTACCGCGCGACACGCTCCTCCAACTCCCCGGCGAGCAGGACCTCCAGCTTTCCCGTCGAGTCTCCCCGCACCGAACGCGCTCCGGTGAACGCCGCGATGTCGGCGTGCTCGGCGGTCAGGCCCAGCACGCGGTCGCCGTTGCCGCCGACGAGCAGCGGCACCCGGGGCCGCTGGACCGGCTGCGGCATGGGGGTCCCGCCGCTCGAGCGGATTCGAGAGTGGGGGAGTTCCTCGGACGCGAGCAGCCGGTACACCTCCTCGATCGTGCGCCGCAGATGATCCACACGCCCACCCGGGGAGAGCCATGGCAGCCCCGCCGTGTCGTGCTCCGCCTTCACATAGCCGGTGCCGAGGCCGAGTTCCAGTCGCCCGCCCGTGAGGGCGTCGGTGGTCGCGACCTCGCGGGCGAGCAACGCCGGGTTCCAGAAGCCCGCGTTGAGCACGAAGGTGCCCAGTCGTGGCCGCTGAGTCGCCTCGGCCGCCGCGACCAGGGCGGGGAACGGCGCGGGCATGCCCAGGTGGTCGGGGACCAGGATCACGTCGTAGCCGAGTTCCTCGGCCCGGCGGCACTTGGCCCGCCACTCGTCGGCCGGGGCGGACGTCATCAGGTTGACGCCGAAGCGGAACGGACGCGGGCTCTCCGGTTGCGACACGAACTCTCCTCATCTGCAAGGGACTTGAGCACCTGCCGCGATTCCATCACTTCCCTCACTCGTGCGCGATGGCCGCCAGCACATTCATGCGCGAGGCACGCAACGCGGGGAGCAGCGCCGCCACCACGCCCACGACCGCCGAGCCGATTACCACCGCGACGATCGTGCCCCAGGGGATCGCGAGCGCCGTCATCCCCTGCAACGCCAGCACCTGCTGCGTGCACACTCCCCACACCAGCCCCAGAGCGAGCCCCAGGACCGCGCCGAACACGGCGATCACCACCGACTCCAGCCGGATCATCCGGCGCAGCTGCCGCCGGGCCAGCCCGATGGCCCTGAGCAGCCCGATCTCCCGGGTGCGCTCGACGACCGACAGGGCGAGGGTGTTCACCACGCCGAGCACCGCGATGATGATCGCGAGGCCGAGGAGGGCATACACGAGGTAGAGCAGCACGGCGATCTGGTTGTGCACGAGCTCTTTGTAGTCGGCGATGTTCCGGACCTGCACCTGGGGATACGGGTCGAGCGTCTTCTCCAGGCCGGCCCGCAGGTCGTCGGCGCTCGTGCCGGAGGCGGCGTTCACGTACACGGCCGCGTCCTGCCCGCCCGGCGCGTACTTCTCCAGGGTGCCCAGGCCGAAGTAGATCCCGCCCTGCGCGCCGAACCCCTCGGCGGACTCCTGGTCGGTGAGGGCACCCACCGTCAGCTCGGCCCGCCGGCCGCCCTGGAACTCGACCGGGACGGTGCTGCCGACGCGCACGCCGTGGTCCGCGGCGAAGTCCTTGTCCATGGCGAGGCGCCCGTCCGCGAGCGCGGCCGCGGAGTCGCCCTGCGCATACGTGATGTTGGCGACCTCGTCGAGCTCGGGTTCGTAGGCCGCGGCGGTCGTCTTCACACGGTCACCGTCCGGGAGGCGCACGACGATCGTGGTGAACTGCGAGCGTACGACCAGCCCCACGCCCTCGGTGTCGCTGATCCGGTCGGTGATCTCCCGTGGGAAGGGCACGAAGTTGCTGTTCTGTACGACGAAGTCGGCGCCCAGCGTCTTGTCGATCTGCTCGTCGAACGACTTGGTCATCGAGGCGCTGGCCACCGACATCCCGCCGACCAGCGCGAGCCCCACCATCAGGGCGGCGGCCGTGGCACCGGTCCGGCGCGGATTGCGCAGGGCGTTGCGCTGGCTCATCCGGCCGACCGAGCCGAACAGCGCGGGAAAGGCCCCGCCGAGGACCCGGATGACGGGCCGTACGAGCAGCGGTCCCGCGATCACGGTCGCGACGAGGGTCAGGATGACGCCGAGGCCCAGCAGGGAAGCGGCCGTCGACGTCCTCGACGACACGGCACAGCCCGCGAGCGCCGCCGCACCGGCCGCCCCGACCACCGAGCCGACGACCGCGCGCAGCCGCAGCGGCCGTCCGATGTCGGCGATCTCCGCGTCCGACAGGGCCGCCATCGGCGAGACTCCCGCCGCGCGCCGGGCCGGGAGGTACGCCGCGACGAAGGTGACGCCGAGGCCTACGACGTACGCGGTCACCGGCGTCCCCCAGCCGATGACCATCTCGGTCGCCCTGATGTTCATGCCCAGCAGACCCATCAGTTCGATGAGTCCGACGGCCAGGCCGATACCGGCCGCGAGGCCTGCCGTCGAGCCGACCAGGCCGAGCAGCAGCGCCTCGGTGAGGACCGAGCGACGCACCTGGCGCCGGTCCGCGCCGAGCGCCCGCAACAGGCCCAGCTCGCGGGTGCGCTGGGCGATCAGCATCGAGAAGGTGTTGACGATGAGGAAGACGCCGACGAGTACGGCGATCCCGGCGAAGCCGAGCATCACATATTTGATGATGTCGAGGAATCCGCCCAGCTGCTCGACGTCCGACTCGGCCTGCTCGTCGGCGGTGCGCAGCTGGTAGGTGCCGGTGTCGGCGTCGCTGTCACTGCCGAGCGCGTCGGCCACGCGCCGCTTGAGCTCCGCGTCGCTGACGCCCTCGGCCGCGTCGAGCGAGATGGATGTGGCCGCCTCCGGATCGCCCAGCAGCTTCCTCTGAGCCGCCTCGGTGTCGAAGAAGACCAGAGCGGCACCGGGGTTGGTGGTCGTGAAGGTGACGATGCCGACGACCTCGACCGGGAAGGAGCCCTCCTGCCCGATGACCGTGAGCCGGTCGCCGATCCGTACGTCCTTGCTGTCGGCGGTGTCCGCGTCGATCATCACCTGCGCGTCGCCCTTCGGGGCGTGGCCGGAGGTGAGCTCCACGGGGCTGCGCTCGGTCGGGTTCCAGGCGGTGCCGATCGTCGGGGCGCCCGTGGTCGGACCCACCGACTCGCGATCCTCGTCGGCGACGGTGAGGCCCTCCACGTCGACTTCCGCGCGTGCCGCCGCGACCCCGTCGACCTGGCCCAGACGGTCGGCGAGCGAGGCCGGCAGGGTCAGCGTCTGTCCGGACGGGATCGTCTCGTCGAGGGTCTCCTTCGGCGTGACGGTGACGTCGGCGGCGGTAGAGGCGAAGAGCCGGTCGAAGGTGCGGCTGACGGTGTCCGAGAAGATCAGGCTGCCCGCGACGAACGCGACGGAGAGGATCACGGCCAGGGCGGAGAGCAGCAGCCGCCCCTTGTGGGCGAGGAAGCTGCGGAGCGTCGCCTTGAGCACGGGGTCAGCGCTCCTCGGGTGCCGCGGGTCCGCCGTCGTCGTCCCGGCCGCGGATCCCGTCGGACTCGGAGGTCTGGGGGTTCCCCCCGGCGAAGAGGCGCATCCGTTCCAGTACGGCCTCCGCCGTCGGCCGCTCCATCTCGTCCACGATGCGCCCGTCGCCGAGGAAGAGCACCAGGTCGGAGTGGGCCGCGGCGCCCGGGTCGTGGGTGACCATGACGACCGTCTGCCCCAGCTGGTCGACGGCCTCCCGCAGGAACCCGAGCACCTCCAGGCCGGCGCGCGAGTCCAGGTTGCCGGTCGGTTCGTCCGCGAAGATCAGCTCGGGCCGGGAGGCCAGCGCGCGGGCGCAGGCGACGCGCTGCTGCTGGCCGCCGGAGAGCTGGGAGGGCCGGTGCGTGAGGCGGTCCCGCAGCCCCAGGGTGTCGATGACCTGGTCCAGCCACTTCTCGTCGGGCTTCTTGCCCGCGATGTCCATGGGCAGGGTGATGTTCTCGGCCGCGTTCAGGGTCGGGATGAGGTTGAACGACTGGAACATGAACCCGATCCGGTCCCGCCGCAGCCGGGTCAGCTCGCGGTCCTTCAACCCGGTGATCTCGGTGTCGCCGAGCCACACCTGCCCCGCCGAGACGTTGTCGAGGCCCGCCAGACAGTGCATCAGCGTGGACTTCCCGGAACCCGAGGGCCCCATGACCGCCGTGAAGCGCCCGCGCGCGATGTCCACGTCCACCGAGTCGAGGGCGAGCACCGTCGTCTCGCCCGAGCCGTACGCCTTGGTCAGACCGCGGGCGCGGGCCGCGGTCCCGTCGGCCGACGCGGGGCCCGGGGCGTACTGGGCAGCTGCTGTGGACAAGACCGCCTCCTCATGGACGGAACGACTCGCCGTCACCGCCGAGCGTAATGTGATCCACCGCACACCTGGTATCCCCCCAAGGTCCCGGTCGGTCTCCGTCCCAGGTCGGGCCCCTGATATCGATGTAAGGGGCACGCTTCGCCTCCGAGGTGGCCGGGATGGCCCCTTGCCGTTGCTAGCGTCCGAGCGCTAGCTTTGAGGTATGGCGAAGACCCAGCTGAACGTGAGAGTGGACGAGGGCACGGCCCGCGCGGCACGCGAACGTGCCCTGGCCCGCGGCATGAGCGTCAACCGCTACATCGAAGAGCTGGTCAGAAAGGACACCGGGGAGGTCGGCCATACGTTCGTCGACGCAGCCGCCGACTTCATGAAGCAGTACGAGTCCGTCTTCGCCGAGGAGTTCGGCGCGGAGCACGAAGGTCGTCGCTGATCCGTTGAGCAATCTGAACATCGACCTCGCCTGGCTGCTGATGCTCGCCGAGAAGAGGACACCGGGCGACCCCCAGGTCACCGACTGGGGTGCTCTCGTCGCCGCCGTCGCCCGCCATCGGGCGGAGATATTCGACATCCCCGTCTACGACAGTCCGCAGGCCCGCGCCGCCGCCCTGCTCCAACTGCTCATCCACGTCCCGGCCCTGGAGCGCTCCAACGCGCTGTTCGCCTCCGCCGTGGCCTACGCCTACCTGGTCGCCAGCGGCCTCAAGGTCGTCACCTCACCCGAGCAGGTGCGCGATCTGGCACGCCTGGTCAAGAGCGGTGAGGCCTCGGTCGAGGACATCGCGCGCGAACTGCGCCAGTGGAGTCTGTGAAGCGGAATCCGTGGAGCGGAGTCCATGAAGCTGCGTCCGTGAAGCGGAGCCTGTGATCAGACGGGCCGCTCCTCCGTCGGCCGCCACGCCGTGCCCAGCACGCAGTACGACGACGGGAGCACCGGCCCGTTCTCCGGCATCATCACCCGTCGGCACGGGCCGAGTTCGAACCCGGCCTCGCGCAGCGCGGCGACCGGATCGCGGGACACATGGCAGCCGCCGCTCACCAGCGGCCACACCGTCCGGTCCAGCGCACGCTGCGTGAGGAGCATCGCGCGCCCGCCGCCCCGGCCGTGCTCGAAGAACCGCACCACACCACCCGGCCGCAGCACCCGCCGTACCTCACCGAGCGCCCGCGGCACGTCCCGCACACTGCACAGCACCAGCGAGAGCACCACCGCGTCGAAGGCCTCGCTCTTGACCGGCAGCGCCTCCGCCGCGCCCGGTACGACGTCCACCGGCACCTCGGCGCGCAGCGCGGACTCCACCGCCAACCGCCGCAGCAGGCGCTCCGGTTCGATGGCGACGACCTCCGAGACGGCACTCGGATAGTGGGCGAAGTTCAGACCGTTGCCGGCGCCGATCTCGATCACCCGGCCCGACAACCCGGACAGCAGCCGGTCGCGGATGCCGGCCATGCCCATCCGCGTCTCGGCGTTGACGCTCATCCGGGCGTAGAAACGGGCGAACAGCGGGTGGTGCACGGAACCCCGTGACACCTTGCCGGAGCCGGCGGACCGTAGGGCCATGGGGACCTCCCGGGTGGGACGGGACTCACCCTGATTGTCCCCCGTACGGAGCCGACGCACCCCCCGCCGCCGCGGTGGCCGTCGTTCCTGGTCGTTCCTGGTCGTTCCTGTTCCTTCCGGGCCAGGTCAGCCGATGAAGTCCCGGACCTGCTCGTACACGCCGTGGTCGTTGTTCATGTCGGTGTGCGAGACGCAGCCGACCTCGACGTTCGTCGCGCCGCTCAGGATCGCGGTGGTGTCGGGCGTGAGCGCGTCGTCGCAGTTCGACCAGTAGCTGGCGTACGACACGCCGCCCGGGGTCTCGTCCCCGGAGTTCAGGGAGGCCAGGAACGAGCTGCCGGTGTTCATCTGCGCGCAGGAGGTGTACAGCCACGCGCACCACGAGGCGGTGCTCGTGCCGTGGTTCACGCCGGCCGTCGACACGAAGTCGTCGACGTACGACGTCCCGCCGAGGTTCTTGAGGTAGTAGCGGGAGCTGAGCGCGCCCATGGAGTGGACGACCAGGTCGACCTTCGAGGCGCCCGTCCGGGCGAGCACGTTTCTGATCTCGGTCGCGAGCTGCTGGGCGGTGGTGGCGTTCGACTGGCTCCAGTCGTACGACCAGGCGTCCAGCTCGGCGGAGGTGTAGCCGTCGGCCGCGAAGTAGCCGGCCCATTCGTCCCAGCTGCTCGCCGAGCTGCTCAGGCCGTGGACGAAGACGACCGGGTTGTGGGTCGCGGCGTGCGCGGGGGTGGGGGAGAGGGACAGTGACAGAAGGAGCGATGCGGCCAGGGCCGAGACGGCCGTGGCGATGCGACGCTTGGGGCGCTGCATGGTGCCTCCTGAAACGTGTGGGGTTGTCAGGAGTGTCGAGCCGGGTCTACGCGCGCCGCATCCGTGAAATCGCCGGTCTTTACGGTTCAATTAACTCGCCAGTAACGTCTTTTGTGTGCTGACTCCGGTGAACCCCCCGCCCCTTGACGGCACTTCGCCACCGCGGCTGCTCACGGACGCGTGGCGACAACTGGCCGCCACCCTTCCCGAAGGCGTCCGCGTCCGGGTGCTGCGTGCCGTGTACGGCGATCCGCGCGCCGCCGTCGAGCTGGTCCCGCGCCTGACCGAGCGCCAAGCGGGCGGCATCGACCCGCTCCCGACGGAACCCGCCGAACTGGCACCGTCGTTGCTGCGTGAACGCCGGGCGGAGATCAGGGCGCTGCCGGACGACACGCGGCTGTTGCTGCTGCTCGCCGCGGCCGATCAGTACCCGGTCCCCACGGACGCCTTCCTGCGTGCCGTCATGGCCGCCCGCCTCGACACACGGTCGCTGGATGCCGCCGAGGCGGCCGGGATCGCGCACGCGGGAGCGGGCGGCGTCGTGTTCCGTGATGCGTGGACGCGGATCGCGGCCTACGAGACGGGATCCCCGGCCGACCGCCGCGACGTCCACCGCCTCCTGGCCCGCGTGCTGGGCGGCGAGGGCGAGACGCCCTGGCGTTCCTGGCATCGGGGCGCCGGAGCGCTCGGCCCCAGCGGCCGACTGGCGGCGGAACTCGGCGCCGCCGCGCACAAGGCGGGCGCCGCGGGACGGCTCTCCCTGGCCCGGGCCCTGGCGGAGCGCGCCGCCCTGCTGTGCGCCGGCCCGGCCGAGCAGGCCCGCCTGGTCGTCCGCGCCGCCGCGTACGCCTGGCAGTCGGGCGACGGGGACCGGGCGCGCAGGCTGGCCGCCGTCGGTGCCGACGACGCGCTGAGCGGGGTGCTCGCCCTCCGGGCGGGGAACGCGTCGGAG
Organism: Streptomyces sp. V4I8; assembly: GCF_041261225.1. Lineage (GTDB taxonomy): Bacteria > Actinomycetota > Actinomycetes > Streptomycetales > Streptomycetaceae > Streptomyces. The sequence continues at coordinate 1,827,402 of NZ_JBGCCN010000001.1, read as the reverse complement.
GCGTTCGACGCGTTGCTGACGGGGGTGGTACAGGCGGGGCCGACGGGGGCTGTGGAGCCGGAAGGCGGGGCGGTGTCCGCCGCGTCGGCGGCTCTGGACACCGGCGCGGCATGGGCGGCCGTCGCCTCGGACGGTGGCCTCCGGGGCAGAGCCGTTGCCGAGGACGTGGGCTGTTTCCCGTCGGCGGAAGCCGCTGCTGTCGAGCACGTGGGCTGTTTCCCGTCGGCGGAGGCCGCCGCCGTCGAGCACGTGGGTTGTTCCCCCTCGGCAGACGCCGCTGACAGGGCCTCCCGGCCCATGGCCCAAGCCCCTTCCAGATCCGCAGTCGTCGCCGCAGTCCCCGCCGACCCCTTCGGCACAGTTCCACCGCCCGCCGCGCTCCCGGACCCAACTCCAGCCGCGCCAGCCGCCGTTCCCCTCGCTGAGGCTGCCTCGGTCCGCGCCGGGCACCTCCTCGCCCGCGCCACCGAAGCCGCCATCTACACCGGAGACGTGCGCCGCCTGCGCGAGGCCGTCCGGATCGCCGACCGGCTCGGGGTCGTGCCGCCCGGCACGCTCGGCGGGCTCGTGGCAGCGTTCGACGGGCGGTACGAGGACGCGCGTGACCTGCTGAGGGCGGCGGCCGGGCGGTGCGGGCCGGGCGGTGACCCGACCGTCCTCATCCATGCCGGAATCGCCGCCCTGCTCCTCGGCGATCACACCCGCGCGGCCACCGCGACCCTCCGTGCGGCCGCCTCCGCCCGGGCGCTGGGCACGCCGGTGACCGTGGCACAGGCGATGGAGTTCCGGGCGTACGCCGACTTCTGGACCGGACGTCCCCGGGCCGGCGAGGCGGCGGCGGTGGACGGGCTGTGGCAGGCCCACGCGACCGGCCAGGACAACGGCGCCTGCCATCTTCAGGCGGCCCTCGCCATGTTCGCCGCGCTCACCGGAGACGCGGACGTCTGCCGCGAACGCGCCGCGACCGCACGGTCGTACGCCCTCGCCAGTGGCCTCGGTCTGCCCGCCGCCCTGGCCCAGTGGGCGCTCGCCTTCCTCGACCTGAGCAGTGGCCGCTTCGCCGCCGCGGCCGCCCGACTGCGTGCCCTCGCCGGGTTCGGCCCCGGCCACGGCCACCGGGCCATCCGCCACCTGGCGACCCCGCACTACGTCGAGGCCGCCGTCCGTACCGGTGACACCCGGGTCGCCCGCGTCGCCCATGCCGACTACCACCGCTGGGCGAGCACGGTGCGCAGCCCCGACGACCTGGCCCTCAGCGCCCGCTGCCGCGCCCTGCTCGCCCCCGGCGAGGAAGCCGTGGACCACTACCGCGCGGCACTCGACCTGCACTCCCACGGCACCCGCGACTTCGAACGCGCCCGCACGGAGCTGCTGTTCGGCAGCGCGCTGCGTCGACTGCGCCGCCGTACGGAGGCACGCGACCGCCTGCACAGCGCCCTGGAGGCGTTCGACTCCTTCGGCGCCCCGCACTGCGCGGCCCAGGCCCGCACCGAACTGCGCGCCCTCGGCGCACCCGCCGCACCGGCCGCCAACGGGGCGGAGGACCCCACCACCCGCCTCACGGCCCAGCAGCTCCTGATCGCCCGTATGGCCGCCGAGGGCGCCACCAACCGTGAGATCGCCGCCCGTCTCGCCCTCAGCCCACGCACCATCGACCACCACCTGCGCGGCGTCTTCACCCGGCTGGGGATCCGCTCGCGGATCGAGCTGGTGCGGATCGTCGCCGAGAGCGGGGAGGGAGGGCCGCTCTAGCCCCGGACTTCGCGGGTCACCGTTTCAGGTCTGTGGCCAGCGGGTTTGTCCGATGTCGGTGTCGAGTAGGTCGAGGAGGTGGAGTTGGACGCCGCGGGTGATCTGGACGGTGGGCGGGTCGGTGATGTTGCCGATGCGCAGGGTGAGTTCGCCGAGGTGGTAGAAGACCATGCGGCCGGTGGGGCGGACCCGGCGGTTGTCGGGGTAGAGGCCGCTCATGGTCTGCTCGGGGCCGAGCGCGCGTCTGACCTGCCGTTCGATCAGGCAGAAGACGAGCAGGGCCAGGCAGATGACCTGGATCAGGGCGGCAACGCGCCGGTTGTGCTGCACGAAGACCGGCGCGACCGCGAGCGGGCCCTTGAAGTCGTGGTATCTGCGCTCGACCGCGCCCTGGCCCTTGTAGTGGATCAGAGTCTGCCCAGCGTCCGCCTGGTCGGCGGGGACAGACGTCAGCAGTGCGTACCAGCCGTCGACCACGGCTTCCGCCTTCAGCACGCCGGTGTCGAAGTGCCAGGCCAGGACCGGGGTGCCGTCCTCGTTATCGGTGACGGTCCAGCGCAGACAAGAGGTGACACGGCGCTTGGCGGCGATGACACCGATTCGGGCGACGATCTTCTCCCGGGTCTTGTAGTGGCGTCCGCCGGCCGCAGCGGTGAGCTTGTTCAGGTCCTGGGCGGCCTTGGCCAGGCGTTTGTCCCGGGCTGCTTGCTGGCCGGCGGCGTTCGCGGTGGAGTGGACCAGGATCCGTCGCACGGTGAGCACAGGATCGCTCTTGCGGGGCCCGGTCAGGGTGTGGGTGTCCTCCAGCACGCGGTAGGTCTCGCGCCGCTCGGCGGGCTTGCCCGCCTCCCGGTTGGGCGTCCAGTCCACGATGGTGGCCTGCGCGGGATCGAGAGCGGCATAGACCTCGTCCTTGACCTGCGCGGCCGGGGCCGGGGCGATGAACTGGACCCCGGCCGCCAGCAGGGCACGGACGTTGGAGTAGGACACCAGCTTGGAGTCGGCGACCATCAGGAAGTCGCGTTCACCGGCCATGGCCCGCAGGTCCTTCATCGCGCCGACGACCTGGCTGACCTCGGCCGCACCACCGCCGAAGACCCGGGCATGGAGCGGGATGCCGCCGTCGGCCGACACCGCGAGCCCGGCCTGGACCTGCTTCAGATCGAAGCGCCGGTCCTTGGGATGCCCGTAGCCAATGACGGGGAAGTCCTCCTCCTGACCCTCGACCGGGAAGGCCCCGTGCACGGACATGCTGGTCATGTCCCAGTGCATCCGGGCCACATCGATCCCGAACTCACCGATCGCCCGCGCCCCGACCGTGCCCGCGATGTGCTCCAGCTGCGGAGCGATCGCATCCAGTGCCCGGGCCAGACGATCATCGTTGAGCAGAGCGGGCTCGATCCCGAAGACCTCTTCCACTGCCCAGCACCTGGCCCAGTCCTCCACCCGCACCAACGGCGCGGGCGACGTCAGCCGGTTGGCCACCAACGCCTCGATCACCTGCCCGTGCGTCACCAGCGCACTCGCGCCACCAGGACACACCTCGTCGACGATCCCGGCGACATCCAGCCGACGCAGAAACTCGGCAGCGACAGGCAGAGCGCCCAGACGCTTCTCCACCACGGACGTCACCGCCACTTCAAGACGCTGACGCTGAGACCGTGGCCGCGGGGACCGGGAAGTCATCGACACACCCCACCCAACGCCACACCCCCGGCCCAGGACACCCCGGACCGGTCACACCATACGAATCAACGACCCGCGAAGTACGGGTCTAGCTGTCGGCGAAGGCGCGGGCGAAGCCCGCGAGATTCTGCGGACAGGCCCAGACGTCCCGCGTCATCCGGCGTTCGAACCAGGTGTCCGAGTCGTCGTCGGGCCGGCGCTCGTCCTCGGTCAGGGCACCTTCACCGGTGTCCCGCTCCGGGTGCGCCAGCATCTCCAGGACGTACCGGAGGTTGTCGAGCTCGTCGTCGAGCGGCATGTCGTCACCGGGATGCTCGTCATGGGCGCAGGACATCTGCCCGAAAGCCTGCTCGACGGTGCTCATCGCCTTCAGCACGCGGGCCTCGGCCGGCCCGTCCGGGTGGGCGTAGATCACGTAGGGGCCTGTCAGCACCAGCCCGAGGGTCCACAGAGCGGTGCCCGGACCGTCGGCCGTCACGCTCGCCTCGAGATGCCGCGCGCAATCCAGTACCGCGCGCCGCGCATCGCCGAGGTGGTAACCCTGCCGGATCTCATCCCAGTCGTCGATCAGCTCGTCCCACTCGGCGGGTGTGGTGGGTGCCGGAGTCAGCGGCGCCTCGCCGTCGGGCCGGTGTTCGGCGGTTTCCGTGTTGGTCATGATCAGAGAATGGCACGAAGGCCCGTCACGCCCGCCTCAGGGCGCCACCCGCCCCCGGAACCCGTCCGCGTCCCACGTCCCGAACAGCCGGGGCGCCAGCCAACCCGGCGCCCCGGCACGGAAGTCGGCGGGGGCCAGCGCTCCCGCGCCGGCCGGCACCGCGCCCAGCAGCGGTGCCGCCGCCACGTTCGGCAGATCCGCGACATTGCAGCGTGACGCCAGATCCGGCGTCTCGGGCCAGCTGCCGATCACCACGCCGAGCAGGTCCAGCCGCCGACCGCGCAGTTCACGCGCCGTCAGCTCCGTCGTGTTCAGCGTGCCCAGACCCGCCGAGGCCACCAACAGGACCGGCGCCGCCATCAGTTCGGCCGCGTCCGCCAGCGTGCCGCCCGCCTCGTCGAAACGGACGAGCAGCCCGCCCGCCCCTTCCACCAGCACCAGGTCGTGCTCGGCGGCCAGCTTGGCGGCGGCCTCGGCGATCTCGTGCGGACGGACCGGCGGGCGGCCGGCCCGGCGGGCTGCCGTCGCCGGCGCCAACGGCTCGGGGTACCGGGCGACTTCCGCGGTCGTCACCGTGCCCGCGAGCCGCGCGACCTCCGCCGCGTCGCCCCGCTCATCCGGCGTCACGCCCGTCTGCGCGGCCTTCAGCACCGCCACCGACCGGCCCGCGCCCACCGCGGCCGCGGCGACCGCGGCCGTCGTGACCGTCTTGCCGACCTCCGTGCCCGTGCCCGTGATCACCAGTACCGGCATGTCAGCCCTCCCGTGCTGCCGCGCACACCGCGCGAGCGATCCGCGCCACGTCCGCGTCACCCGTGACGTACGGCGGCATCGTGTAGACGAGGTCGCGGAACGGCCGCAGCCACACGCCCTCACGTACGGCGGCGGCGGTCGCCGCCTGCATGTCCACGTCGTGGTCCAGCTGGACGACCCCGATGGCACCGAGGACCCGTACGTCCTTCACACCCGGAAGGTCCACCGCGGGGGCCAGCCCCTCCCGCAGCCCCGCCTCGATCCGCTTGACCTCGGCCAACCAGTCCTGGCCGAGCAGCAGCTCGATCGAGGCGCAGGCGACCGCGGCCGCCAGCGGATTGCCCATGAAGGTCGGGCCGTGCGCCAGCACCGGCACTTCGCCCCGCGAGATCCCGTCAGCCACGCGCGAGGTGCACAAGGTGGCGGCCATCGTCAGGTAACCGCCGGTCAGCGCCTTGCCCACGCACATCACATCCGGCGTCACCGCCGCGTGGTCCGCCGCGAACAGGGCGCCCGAGCGCCCGAATCCGGTCGCGATCTCGTCGAACACCAGCAGCACGTCGTGCGCGTCGCACGCCTCCCGCAGCACCCGCAGATACGCGGGGGAGTGGAACCGCATCCCGCCCGCACCCTGCACGACCGGCTCGACGATCACCGCCGCCAGTTCGTCGGCGTGCCGCTCGACCAGCGACCGCAGCTGGTCGGCGTACGACTCCTCGTACTCCACCGGCGGCGGGTCCGCGAACACCTGGCGCTGGAGCACGCCGGTCCACAGCTCGTGCATCCCGCCCTCGGGGTCGCACACCGACATCGGCTGCCAGGTGTCGCCGTGGTAGCCGCCGCGCCAGGTCAGCAGCCGCTGCTTGCCGGGGCGGCCCAGCGAACGCCAGTACTGCAGGCACATCTTGACCGCGACCTCGACCGACACCGACCCGGAGTCGGCGAGGAAGACATGCTCCAGGCCGTCGGGCGACATGTCGACAAGGAGTTTCGCCAGGCGTACGGCGGGCTCGTGCGTGAGCCCGCCGAACATCACATGGCTCATGCGCGACAGCTGCTCGCGCACGGCCTCGTTGAGCACCGGGTGGTTGTAACCGTGGATCGCCGACCACCAGGACGACATGCCGTCGACCAGCTCGCCCGAGCCGTCCGCCAGGGTCAGCCGCACTCCGCTCGCCGACTCCACGACGAGCGGTTCGCTGCGGCCCGGCATGGGGCCGTACGGATGCCACACGTGCCGCCGGTCGAGTTCCAGCAGCTCGGGCACGGTCGGGCCGGGCACGGTGCGCGGGTCAGGCATTGGGCGCGAGATCCGTTCCGGCGCCCCGGCGGCGTACGGCGACCAGGTCGGTGCGCGGTTCGGTGACGACCGGCGCGGCAGCGGCCGTACCGCACACACCGCCGCCCTCGGGCGACCCGCATCCCGTGCTGTCGTGCCCACCGCACCCGGCGCTCTCCTGGGACCCGCAGCCCGCGCTCCCGTGCGAGCCGCAGCCGCCCCCGGCGGTCGCCCGGTGCTCCGGCAGCGTCACCTGGTCGGCGCCCTCCACCTCGAACCCGGCGTCCGCGATCATCTCCAGGTCGGCCTTGCCGGCCTGGCCCTCGGTGGTCAGGTAGTCGCCGAGGAAGATCGAGTTGGCCAGGTGCAGGGCGAGGGGCTGCATCGTGCGCAGATGGACCTCGCGGCCGCCGGCGATGCGAACCTCGACGTCGGGGCAGACGAACCGCACCATCGCCAGGATCCGCAGGCAGCGCTGCGGGGTGAGGTTCCATTCCTTGGCGAGCGGGGTGCCCTCGACGGGGATCAGGAAGTTGACCGGTACCGAGTCCGGGTCCAGGTCGCGCAGCGAGTACACGACGTCGACCAGGTCCTCGTCGCTCTCGCCCATGCCCGCGATCAGACCGGAGCAGGCGGACAGGCCGGCCGCGTGCGCCTTGGTCACGGTGTCGACGCGGTCGGCGTAGGTGTGCGTGGTCGTGATCTCGCCGTAGGTGGCCTCGGAGGTGTTGAGGTTGTGGTTGTAGGCGTCCGCGCCGGCCTCGCGCAGCCGCTCCGCCTGGCCGTCGGAGAGCAGGCCGAGACAGGCGCACACCTCGACGCCCTCGTTCTGCTCCTTGATGGCCTTGATGGTGCCCGCGACCCGGTCCACGTCACGGTCGGTCGGGCCGCGCCCGGACGCCACCAGACAGACCCGCTTGGCGCCACCCGCCAAACCGGCGGCCGCGGCCTGGGAGGCCTCGTCGGGCTTGAGCCAGGTGTATTTGAGGATGCCGGTCGTGGAGCCGAGGCGCTGGGAGCAGTAGGAGCAGTCCTCGGGGCACAGCCCGGACTTCAGGTTGACGAGATAGTTGAGTTTCACCCGTCGGCCGAACCAGTGCCGGCGCACCTTGCCGGCCGCGGTCACCACATCGAGCAGGTCGTCGTCGGAAGTGGCGAGGACGGCCAAGGCTTCCTCGCGGGTCGGCAGCTCGCGCCGAAGCCCCTTGTCCACCAGCGTGTTCAGCAGGTCCATGGGAGCTGATCCTTACGCACGGAGGGCCTCCGAGCCAAGGAGACTTTGAACAACCCTGTCACTTCGATGTGTGGGTATTGCCACACCGTGGGCAGCCGACCGTGCGACTAGTGTCTGTGCACTGCCTACAAAAGCCCGGAGGAGTCATGGCGTTCGGCTGGATCGACGAACAGGCGGAGCTACGCCGCCGCGCCGGACTCGTACGGACCCTGCGCCCGCGCCCGGCCGAGACGCCGCTCCTGGATCTCGCGAGCAACGACTACCTGGGTCTGGCCCGCCATCCCGAGGTCACCGAGGGCGCGGCCCGGGCCGCGCGGACATGGGGCGGCGGGGCGACGGGCTCCCGGCTCGTCACGGGCACGACGGAGCTGCACGCCGAGCTGGAGGGCGAGCTGGCGGACTTCTGCGGCTTCGAGGCGGCCCTGGTCTTCTCGTCCGGCTACGCGGCCAACCTCGCCGCGGTCACCGCGCTGGCGCCGCACGGCTCGCTGATCGTCTCGGACGCGGGCAACCACGCCTCGCTCATCGACGGCTGCCGGCTGGCCCGGGGCACGACCCAGGTGGTGGCGCACTCCGACCCGGACGCCGTGCGCAAGGCGCTCCAGACGCATGACGGGCCCGCCGTCGTCGTGTCCGACACCGTCTTCTCGGTCGACGGCGACGCCGCCCCGCTGGCCCGGTTCGCCGAGGCGTGCCGGGACCACGGTGCCGGGCTGGTCGTCGACGACGCCCACGGCCTCGGCGTGCTGGGCGACGGCGGCCGCGGCGCCCCGCACGCGGCGGGACTCGCGGGCGCCGACGACGTCGTCGTGACGGTCACGCTGTCCAAGTCGTTCGGCAGTCAGGGCGGAGCCGTCCTGGGCCCCGCCCGGGTGATCGACCACCTGGTGAACGCGGCCCGGACGTTCATCTTCGACACGGGCCTCGCCCCCGCCGCGGCGGGGGCTGCCCTGGCGGCACTCAGGTTGCTGCGCCGCGAGCCGGAGCGCGCGGCGCGGGCCCGTACGGTGGCGGGCGAACTGCACACCCGCCTGACGGCCGCGGGCCTGGAGGCCGTACGTCCGGACGCCGCGGTCGTCTCCGTGCGCGCGCCGTCCCCGGAGGAGGCCGTGCTCTGGGCGGCCGACTGCCGTGCAGCGGGCCTCGCCGTGGGCTGCTTCCGTCCTCCCTCCGTCCCCGACGGCATCTCACGGCTGAGGCTTACCGCCCGCGCGGACCTCTCCGAGGGGCAGATCGAACGCGCTGTACGGGTGATCGGCGAGACACGACCATGAGTCGGCGTGACACGGCCTTGCCGTCGCACGAGGCGGAACTGATCAGATGGAAACGATCGGAAACGGTCAGGGGTTGATCGGATTGGTCAGGACTGGAACGCGGCGGTGAACCCCGTCCAGCTCTCGGGGGAGAAGAGCAGCGCGGGTCCGGCCGGGTCCTTGGAGTCGCGCACGGCGAGCAGTCCGATCCAGGGACCGGAGTGCGGCCGTGCCGTCTCGACGCAGTTGTTCGCTCCGGTGCTGTAACTGCTGCGCAGCCAGCGCAGACCGGGCAGATCGGTACTTGAACTGATGTTCCGAGGCAGTGCGGTCATGGTGCCTCCTTACGCGCCGCCGGCAAGCGCGGCGATGTAATCCATCGATTCCTCGGGCGAAAGGGCGTGGATCCGAAGGGCGTTGAAGGCCTCCGTGTAGGCCTGGAGGTCTTCTTTCCGCTCGAGGTAGAGGCTACTCGTCAAGTGGTCGAGAACAACCACATCCAGATCAGAAGTGCGCGAAAATGAGAAGATAACGAAAGGCCCGGTGATGCCGATATGCTCGCCGGCCGCGAACGGCAGGACCTGCAGCCTGACTTGGGGCAGCCGCGCCGCCTCCACCAGCCGCCTCAACTGCCGCGCCATCACCTCGGGCCCGCCGACCTCCCGGCGCAGCACCGCCTCGTCGAGCACCGCGCTCAGCTCCAGCGGCGGATCGGCGCGCAGCACGTCCTGCCTGGCCAGACGGACCGCGACCAGCGCCTCCAGACGTTCGTCGGCGTCATCGTCGAGCCCGCCCACCGTGGCGCGGGTCACCGCCCGCGCGTACTCCGGTGTCTGCAACAGCCCGGGCACCACGGAGGTCTCCAGTGTGCGCATCGCGCTCGCCTGGGACTCCAGGCTGATGAAGTCGCGGTACGTCGGCGGCAGTACTCCCCGGTACGCGTGCCACCAGTGATGCCGCCCGCCCCCCTCGTCGGAGCCCGCCAACACCAGCAGCAACTCCCGTAGCCGGGCGTCCCGTACGCCGTACGCGTCGAGCAGTAACCGCACATCGGCCGGTTTCACCCCGCTGGCGCCGGTCTCGATCCGGCTCACCTTGGACTGGTGCCAGCCCACCAGCCGGGCCGCCTCACCGCTGGTGAGCCCCGCCCCGGTACGCAACGCACGCAGTTCCGCGCCCAGTTTTCTGCGGCGCACCGCGGGACCGTGCTGCATGGGCAACTCCTTACTCCAACCGAGCCGCCCAAATACGGTCTGCCGTCGCAGAGTTCACCGCTTCGAGCGACAGATATATGCATATCTTGGTGGATCGGCACCCTGACGGCCCTGGTAATGGCAGTCTGGCGACGAAGCACCAGTCCGGGACCGTACTCGAACCCTCCGCTCCATGTCGGACTGCGGTCCCGTTGGGAAAGGGACGACGTCGCCATGGCAGATCATCTGGAAGCATCCGTCACTCTGTCGAGCGATCCCGCCTCGGTCTCCGCGGCCCGGGCCTACGTGGTCACCACTCTCGCCGAGTGGGGACTGCCACCGGACACGGAGGTGGCCGACACCATCCGTCTGATCGTCTCCGAACTCACCACCAACGCCGTACAGCACACCCTCGGCCAGTCACCCACCTTCACCGTGGACCTCGCGCTCGACCGTGACGAACACCTGCGCATCGGGGTCACCGACAGCCACCCCCGCTTCCCCAAGCGGCTGCCGGCCGCCGTCCAGCAGGACAACGGCCGCGGCATGGTCATCATCCGCTGGCTGACCGCGGAGTGCGGCGGCAAGCTGAGAGTGCGGCCGACGCGCGAGGGTGGCAAGACCGTGTCGATCGAACTGCCCTGGACCGTGCCGGTGCCTGCGGCGCAAGAGCCGTAAGGGGTTGTCCGTTGTCCGCGGGTCCGACTGTGGCTGGTCGCGCCCACGCGGCGGAGCCGCATATCGATACAGCCCCGTGCCCCTCAGGGCGGGGACTGCTGGGCTCGTTTGAAAGTGCCCCTCAGCACCGCTCGGAAGGCGTCTGCCGCGGGTGCTGTCTCTGCCGCGCGATACGCGACCGAGATCGTACGGCGTAGCCCTCCGCCCTCCAGAGCCCGCACCCCCACCGGAGTCACCGACGTACGCGCCACCATCTCCGGTACGACCGCCACCCCGAGCCCCGCACTGGCCAGCGCGCACACCAGGAGATACCCCGGCGTCGGCACCAGCACCGAGGGCAGTGCCCCGGCCCCGGCCAGCACCGCCTCCACACCCCGCCGGGCCGGCGCGTCCGGCGCCATGCTGATCAGCGGCTGCCCGGCCAGCTCGGTCAGCGGCAGCCGGGCCGGTCCGCTGGTGAGGGCGTGGCCCGGAGCGGACACCAGAACCAGCTCCTCGACCAGGATCGGCTCGATCCGGACGGAGGAGGCGACCGGGATCGGATCGCCCGGATCGTAGGCGTGTGTCAGCGCCAGATCGATCTCCCCGGCCGCCACGGCGGCGACACCGGCCGACGGTTCGTAGTCGGCGACCGTCAGCTCCACGTCAGGATGCGCCCGGCGGAAGGCGCTGAGAACCGGCGGCAGCAGATGGATGCCCGCGGTCTGGAAGGTGCCCAGCCGGAGCGTGCCGCCCGTCAGGCCGGTCAGCCGGGCCAGTTCGAGCCGCGCCCGCTCCAGCTCGTCGAGCACCCGCCGCGCCCGGGTCACCAGCAGCTCGCCCGCATCCGTCAGCCGGGCCCCGCGGTGATGCCGTACCAGAAGGGCGGTGCCCGCCTCGCGCTCCAGCTTGGCCAGCTGCTGGGAGAGCGCGGGCGTGGTGTAGCCGAGTCGCTCGGCGGCCCGGGTGATCGAACCCGCCTCCGCGACCGCCACCAGGGCGGCGAGGCGGGTCGGGTCGTACATGGCGGGTCCCTTCGGAACGTGCGGGCCTCCGGGCCTGTCTTGAGCGCAGCCTAAAGCATTGCTTAAGGAATACCCAGACCATTCGAAATACCTGCTGAAGGCTCCCGCGCGGCAGGCTGACAGGCATGGACGCACAGCTCATCGCCTTCACCGGGGTTTCCGCCGGCCTGGTCGCCATGCCCGGGGCCGACTTCACCGTCGTCGTACGCAACGCCCTCGTCTCCCGCCGGGCCGGCATCGCCTGCGCGCTCGGGATCGGGGCCGGGCTGCTGGTGCATGTGACGCTGGCGGTGGTGGGGGTCGCCGCGGTCCTGGCCGCCGTACCGGCGTTGTTCCGCGCGCTCCAAGTGGTCGGCGGTGTCTATGTGCTGTATCTGGGCGTCCAGACGCTGCGGCAGCGGCGCGCCGAAGTCATGGACGCGCGCGAGGACTCCACCGCGCGACCGCTGCGGCAGGGCTTCGTGACCAACGCCCTCAACCCGAAGGCGTCCCTCACCTTCCTCAGCGTCCTGCCCCAGTTCGTGCCCGCGGGCGCTCCGGCGCTGCCCCGGACCCTGCTGCTCGCCCTGATCGTGCTCGCGATCGCCCTAGTGTGGTTCCAGGTGGTCGCCCTGCTGGTGGACCGGCTCGGCAGGTGGCTGCGCCGCCCGCGGGCCGCCCGGGCCGTCACGACCGTCACCGGCGCCGCGCTGACGGCCTTCGGCGTGGCACTCCTCGCCGGGCCGCTGTACGCCCTCTGACGAGCCCGAGGGCGGTGACGACATGTCAGGCCGCCGCCACCGCCCCCGGGAAGGTCACTTGACCCGGCCGTACCAGACGCTCCTGGTCCAGATCTTCTGCAGCCTCACGACGTCGCCGCTCTTCGGGGAGTGCCAGATCTTTCCCTTCCCGGCGTAGATGCCGACGTGGTAGACGTTCGAGCCCGAGTGGAAGAACACCAGGTCTCCGGCCTTGCGATTCGAGGCGGAGATGTGGCGGGTCTTGTTGTACTGCTGGGCCGCCGTACGGGGCAGCTTCTTGCCCGCCTTCTTGAACGAGTACAGCGTGAGCCCGGAGCAGTCGAACCGGTGGGGCCCGGTGGCGCCCCACTTGTACGGGGAGCCCTTCTTGGAGGCCGCGACCTGGAGTGCCTTCGTCGCCGGCGTGGCGGCCTCCGCCTCGGAGGCGAAGCCGGGCGCCACTATCGAGCCGCCCACTGCGGCGATGGTGAGCGCCGAGGCCGTACCGGCCCGGGCCATGAGCGACGGGACACGATTGAGCGCAGTCATGCGCAACCCTTCGTCAGCCGCCTGTGAAGGATGACCTGTCGGATTCGGGCTGGCGAAGTTGCCCGGCCGCGTTGCCGCGGCTTCACCCCAAGGGCTGCTCGGATCGAACGAACGTCCGCTCCGGCGACCCGTCTTGCTCGGGTCCTCCACTCCTGCCGATCCACTCCTGTCGACCGGTCATCCGGGCGGCGGCAGGACTCGGCGTCCGCCCGGACCGCCCCGCCGCTGTGGCGGGGGCTTGTCGTCAGTCAGGGATCTTGACGCACGATTGAACGAAAATCCCAACGGAACCGGGGATTTGTGGGGTTACTCACCACTCACCCGTTCGGGTGGACACCCCCCTGTTCGAGGAGGCGTCCAGATGCCCAAGCAGCCCCGACCAGGGACGGAACGTCTAATTCCGCCTCGCGGTCATGCCTGTTGCGCAAGCTTGACGGGTGCTCAAAAGGACGGGTGGCTACGCCGAAAGGGGGTACGTCGTTTGGTCCGTTTCAGCTCCGTTCCGGACGCCTCGGCAGTGGGCCGAGACGTCCGGAACCGGTCTGGACGGGTCGTCAACTGTCGGAGCGCGGCGGCACCGTGACGCGAGCCGTGCGGCGTTCTCCGTCCAGTACGCGCAGCGCACGCGCCAGCGTGGGAGCGTGCAGCTCGGTCTCGCCCCGCTGGTGCATCAGCGCCAGCGCGTCCCGGAGCGCGGCCGCCTTGCCGACCAGCGCCTGGGCGGCGCGCAGTCCGCGGTAGGTGTCGCCGTGCTGGGCCGGGTTGATACGGCCGAGCAGGTCCACCGCCTCGAGATAGCGGTCGATCAACTCGCCCTCCGCGCGGGTCAGCGCGGGCAGGGGCGGCAGCTCGGGTGGAAGCACCGGCCGATCACCGCCCCGTGGGCGGCGCGAGGGTGGCCTTGCGGCTGGGGATGATCGCGTCCACCAGTCCGTACTCCAGGGCCTCTTGGGCGTTCATGATCTTGTCCCGCTCGATGTCCTCGGTCACCTGTTCGCGGCTGCGGCCGGTGTGCCGGGCGAGCATCTCCTCCAGGCGGGTCCGAACGCGCGTCAGTTCGTCGGCCTGGATGGCCAGATCGCTGGCCTGGCCCTGGACCGGCTCGGGCAGCCCCGGCTGATGGATCACCACCCGGGCTCCGGGCAGGGCGAATCGCTTGCCCGGAGTGCCCGAGGCGAGCAGCACCGCGGCGGACGTGCCGGCCTGGCCCAGGCAGATCGTCTCCACGTCACAGGTGACGTACTGCATGGTGTCGTAGATCGCCGACATGGCGCTGAAGGAGCCGCCCGGCGAATTGATGTACAGCGAGATGCCCCGGTCGGGGTCCTTGTGCTCCAGGTACATGAACTGGGCCATCACGTCGTTCGCCGAGATGTCGTCGATCTGCGTGCCGAGAAAGACGATCCGCTCCTCGAGCAGCTTCGAGTACGGGTCCTGCGTCCTGGTGCCGTTGCTCGTGCGCTCGGTGAACTCGGGCAGCACATGGCGGGCGGTCGGTCGGGTCATGGCTCACGCTCCCTTGGCGGGGTGCCTGTAAAAAATGTACAGGACGTACATGACGTAACGTAGGGAGCATGGCCTACGAGATTCCGGTGACGCAAGCCAGGGCTGAGCTCGCCGAACTGATCAATCGCGTGGTGTACGGCGGTGAGCGCGTCGTCGTGACGCGCCACGGAAAGCCCCTCGTCGCCCTTGTCTCCGCCTCTGACCTGGAGCGACTGGAGAAGCTGGGGGAGCCGGCGGAACTCGCCGAGGAGCAGGTGGTCAGCGCGGTCTCCGGTGTCCGCGAGGTCGCGTCCGCTCCCCGCGAACGGCAGCGCTTCGGTATCGCCGCCGAGCACCGGGGGTCGGGCCCCGCGTAGAGCCCGGCTTTCGGGTTCCCGGAAAACACAGGACCGTGCACCCCCGTCCGCTACAGCGGGGGTGCCCGGTCGGTTCGGTGTGCCCGGTCGGTCAGCCGACGGGGGCCGGTTCCCTCTCGGTCGCGGGCTCGGCGCCGGTCGTGCGGGTCTTCTTGAGGGCGTTGCCCAGCAGTACGGCTCCCAGGCCGAGCGCGGCCCACCAGGTCAGCGTCAGTGCCGGGCCGGTCGCCGCCGCGCCGTCGAAGAAGGACACCGAGCGCAGCAGGGTCGTGCCCGCCCCGGGCGGCAGCCACTGGCCGATCACGCCGACCGGCTCGGGCAGCATCCGCGGCGCCGAGGCCGCCCCGGAGAAGGGGTTGCCGACCAGCATCACGACAGCGGCCATGATCCCGACCCCGGCGGGGCCGAGGAGGGCGGCGAGCCCGGCCACGGCGGCGCTCACGGCCAGCGTCGTCAGGGCGAACACCCCGGCCTCCGCCCACCAGTCGCCGGCGAGAACGCCGAGCCAGCTGTGCGCGAGCGCGGCCGCGGTCACGCCGATCAGGGCGGCGGCACCGGCCAGGGCGCTCACGGCACGCACCCCGCGCAGCCCGAGCAGGGTCACCGCCGCGCCGGCCGCCATCCCCGCCAGGGCGAGCGGCAGGACGCTCGCGGTGAGGGCCGCGCCGCGCGGGTCCGATGCGGGCGCGGGCACGACATCGACCGTCCTGACCTCCGCGCCCTGGGCGGCGGCGTGCTGTGCCACCGCCTGCTGGAGCAGCTGGGCGACGGCCGGGCTCGCGGCCGACGCGGTCAGCAGCTCCGGGCCCTGCCGGGTGACGACGACCGCGCCGTATACGGTCCGGTCCTCGACGGCCTCCCGGGCGGCGGCCTCGTCGGCGTAACGGTGGATCTCGAACGCTCCCTCGTGCCGTGTGAGTTGCCGCTCCACCTGGGTCGTCGCTGCGGCCGGTCCGGCCACGCCGAGCGGCAGGTCGCGGGGGGCCGTGCGGGCGGCGGGCCAGGCGAAGGCCCACAGGGCCAGCGCGGCGAGGACGGGGACGAGGACGACGACCGCGATCAGGCGCCGGGGTGCGGCGGGCCTGGGCGGTGCAGCGGAGGGGGTGGACATGGGGTCTCCCGAGGATGGCTGCGCTAAAAAGAAGGATCGTTCGTTTTACCTGTGTCATCACCGTGCTCCGGGTGGTCGCCGCTTGTCAAGAAGGAATGTTCGTTTTACTTTTTGACCATGGCACGCGTATCCCAGGAGCACCTCGACGCCCGCCGCCGGCAGATCCTCGACGGCGCCGCCCGGCTCTTCGCCCGCAACGGCTTCCACGCCACGTCCATGCAGGACGTGCTGAAGGAGGTCGACCTCTCGGCCGGGGCGGTCTACCGCTACTTCAGCGGCAAGGACGAGCTGATCGCCGCGATCGTCAAAGAGGTGCTCGGGGAGATCCGCGCGGCTTTCGACGACGTGACACGGCAGAGCCCGCCCCCGCCGCCGGACATCCTGGTGGGCGTGGTCCTGGGGCGGACCCTGCGCGTCTGGCCGTCCCTGAACGGCGACGGTGAAGTGCTGTTCCCGCGCCTGATGCTGCAGGTCTGGGCGGAGACCGTGCGCAACGAGGACCTGGCGGCCGTTCTGACGGACGTGTACACGGAGCTGCGGGAGAGGTGGGTGCTGGCCGTCGAGGCGTACCAGGAGGCCGGGATGATGCGGTCGGACGTCCCCGCGGAGCATGCGGCACGCACCATGATCGCCGCCGTGCAGGGGTTCATCGCCCAGCAGGCCCTGTTCGGGGCGGCACCGGTGGAGGTCCTCCAGGACGGTCTGCGCGGCCTGATGAGCATGCCCGCCGACGCCTGAGAGATCACAGCTCGGTTAACTTGCTTGAAATGCGGCCCAACTAGCCTTCCCATCCATGCCACCAGGCAGTTTGCCCCGTGGCCGCGGCAACCGGACCCCGCACGGTCCGGAGCGAGGACTGTGAGGTGGGACGTGCAACTGACCCCGCACGAGCAAGAGAGGCTGCTCATCCACGTGGCGGCCGACGTGGCCGAGAAGCGCCGGGCCCGTGGCCTGAAGCTGAACCACCCGGAGGCCGTCGCCCTCATCACGTCGCACATCCTCGAGGGCGCCCGGGACGGCCGTACGGTCGCCGAGCTCATGTCCTCCGGACGCAAGCTGCTCACCAGGGACGACGTCATGGAGGGCATCCCCGAGATGATCCACGACGTCCAGGTCGAGGCGACCTTCCCGGACGGCACCAAGCTCGTCACCGTCCACGACCCGATCGTCTGAAGGGGAACTCGATGATTCCCGGAGAGATCCTCTTCGCCGACGGCCCGATCGCCTACAACGAGGGCCGTGACGTCACCCGGCTGACCGTCCTCAACGCCGCCGACCGGCCCGTCCAGGTCGGCTCCCACTATCACTTCGCCGAGGCCAACCCCGGCCTGGACTTCGACCGTGCCGCGGCCCGCGGCAAGCGGCTGAACGTCGCCGCGGGCACCGCCGTGCGTTTCGAGCCCGGGATCCCCGTCGATGTCGAACTCGTCCCGCTCACCGGCGCCCGCGTGGTGCCCGGACTGCGCGGCGAGACCGGAGGTGCCCTCGATGCCTGAGATCTCCCGTGCCGCCTACGCCGACCTGTTCGGGCCGACGACCGGCGACCGCATCCGGCTCGCCGACACCGATCTGCTCGTCGAGATCGAGGAGGATCGTTCCGGCGGTCCGGGACTCGCCGGTGACGAGGCCGTGTTCGGCGGTGGCAAGGTCATCCGCGAGTCCATGGGGCAGTCGCGTGCCACGCGTGCGGAGGGCACCCCCGACACGGTGATCACCGGTGTCGTGATCATCGACCACTGGGGCATCGTCAAGGCCGACGTCGGCATCCGCGACGGCCGGATCACCGGCATCGGCAAGGCGGGCAACCCCGACACGATGGACGGGGTGCACCCCGACCTCGTCATCGGCCCCGAGACCGAGATCATCGCCGGAAACGGGCGGATCCTTTCGGCCGGCGCCATAGACGCGCACGTCCACTTCATCTGTCCGCAGATCGCCGACGAGGCACTGTCCTCCGGCGTCACCACGCTCGTCGGCGGCGGCACGGGACCGGCCGAGGGCTCCAAGGCCACCACCGTCACGCCCGGCCCCTGGCACCTGGCCCGGATGCTGGAGGCGATGGAGCAGTACCCGCTCAACATCGGCTTCCTCGGCAAGGGCAACACCGTCTCCCACGAGGCGATGCTGTCGCAGATCCGAGGGGGCGCGCTCGGGCTGAAGCTGCACGAGGACTGGGGCTCCACGCCCGCCGTCATCGACGCCTCGCTGACCGTCGCCGACCAGACCGGCATCCAGGTCGCCATCCACACGGACACGCTGAACGAGGCGGGCTTCGTCGGTGACACCCTGGCAGCCATCGCCGGACGCGGCATCCACGCCTACCACACCGAGGGCGCGGGCGGCGGACATGCGCCGGACATCATGACCGTCGTCTCCGAGTCGCACGTGCTGCCCAGCTCGACCAACCCGACGCGGCCGTTCACCGTCAACACCGCCGAGGAACACCTCGACATGCTGATGGTGTGTCACCACCTCAACGCGGCGGTGCCCGAGGACCTCGCCTTCGCCGAGTCGCGGATCCGGCCGTCGACGATCGGCGCGGAGGACGTCCTGCACGACCTGGGCGCCATCTCGATCATCTCGTCGGACGCGCAGGCCATGGGCCGGGTGGGCGAGGTCGTCATGCGGACCTGGCAGACGGCACATGTGATGAAGCGGCGGCGCGGTGCGCTCCCCGGGGACGGGCGGGCCGACAACCTGCGGGTGCGGCGCTACGTGGCCAAGTACACGATCAACCCCGCGCTCGCGCAGGGCCTCGGCCGCGAGATCGGCTCCGTGGAGACCGGCAAGCTCGCCGACCTGGTGCTGTGGGAGCCGGCGTTCTTCGGCGTCAAGCCCCACCTCGTCATCAAGGGAGGGCAGATCGCGTACGCGCAGATGGGCGACGCGAACGCCTCGATCCCGACGCCGCAGCCGATCCTGCCCAGGCCGATGTACGGGGCGATCGGGCGGGCGCCGGCCTCCAACTCGTTCAACTTCGTGGCGCCGCTCGCCCTCGAGGACGGGCTTCCCGAGCGGCTCCAGCTCGGCAAGCGGTTCGTGGCCATCGAGTCGACGCGCGGGGTCACCAAGGCCGACATGCGGCAGAACGACGCGCGGCCCGAGGTGCGGGTCGATCCCGACAGCTTCGCCGTGCATATCGACGGGGAGCTGGTGGAGGCCAGTCCGGCCGCCGAACTGCCCATGGCCCAGCGGTACTTCCTGTTCTGAGAGCTGGGTTCCGATGTCACGGGCAGCACTTCTCGTCCTCGCCGACGGCCGTTTTCCCGCCGGAGGGCACGCACACTCCGGCGGGGCGGAGGAAGCCGTCAAGGCCGGGCGGATCACCGGGGCCGCGAGCCTGGAGGACTTCTGCCGGGGGCGGTTGCACACGACGGGGCTGGTCGCGGCCTCGCTCGCCGCGGCGGCCGCGCTCGGGGTCGACGCGGTGGCCCTGGACGCGGCGGCCGACGCCCGTACGCCGTCGCCCGCGCTGCGGGTGGCGGCGCGCAAGCTGGGGCGGCAGTTGATGCGGGCCGCTCGGGCGACGTGGCCGTCCGGTGAGCTGGATGACCTGGCTCGTCGCTTTCCCAAGGGGGCCCATCAGCCGGTCGTGCTCGGAGTCGCCGCTCGGGCGGCGGGGTTGGGGGCCGTCGAGGCGGCTTACTGTGCGGCGTACGAGAGTGTGAGTGGGCCGGCCAGTGCGACGGTGCGGTTGCTGAGTCTTGATCCCTTTGACGCCACGGCGGTGCTGGCGCGGTTGGCGTCCGAGATGGACCGGGTGGTGGACCGGGCGGTGGAGGCCGGGCGGCGGGTCGTGGGGGGCGGGGTCGACGAGTTGCCTGCGGGTTCTGCTCCGTTGTTGGAGATCGGGGCGGAGGTGCATGCGGCTTGGGCGGTACGGCTGTTCGCGTCGTAGGGGGATTTCGCCCCCGCCGCCCCTACCCGTCCCCTCCCTGAAGGGGCTCCGCCCCTTCTGCCCCGCCAGGGGGCTACGCCCCCTGGACCCCCATCGGCCCGAAGGGCCTCGTCCTCAAACGCCGGACGGGCCCAAAGCGACTGGAGTCGTCTCTATGCATCTCGACCACGCCCACACCCACGACGGTCCCTCCGCCGTCAGCGCCGACGCGCACCGTCCCGACGGATCGCGCCGTGGGCTGCGCATCGGCCTCGGCGGGCCCGTCGGGTCCGGCAAGACGGCCACCGTCGCCGCGCTGTGCCGGGCACTGCGCGACGAGTTGTCCCTCGCCGTCGTCACGAACGACATCTACACGCGGGAGGACGCCGAGTTCCTGCTGCGGGAGGCCGTGCTGCCGCCCGAGCGGATCACGGCCGTGGAGACCGGGGCCTGTCCGCACACGGCGATCCGGGACGACATCTCCGCGAACCTCGAAGCCGTCGAGGACCTGGAGGACGAGGTCGGCCCCCTCGACCTCATCCTCGTCGAGTCCGGCGGGGACAACCTCACCGCCACCTTCTCCAAGGGGCTCGTCGACGCGCAGATCTTCGTGATCGACGTCGCCGGCGGAGACGACATCCCCCGCAAGGGAGGGCCCGGCGTCACCACCGCCGACCTGCTCGTCGTCAACAAGACCGACCTCGCGCCCTACGTAGGCTCCGACCTGGCGCGCATGGCGGCCGACGCCAAGGCGCAGCGGGCCGAACTGCCGGTCGTCTTCCAGTCACTGAGGAGCGAGCCCGGAGTGCGGGACGTCGCCGACTGGGTGCGGGCCCAGCTCGCGGCGTGGACGGCGTGACCGTGAGCGGTGGGGTACGGGCCGTCGCGCGGATCGTCGCCCGGGACGACGGGCGGGGCGGCACCTCCCTGCCCGTACTCGACGGCGACGGGCCGCTGGCGCTCAGACGGACCCGGGCGAGCGGCGCCGAGGCGCGGGTGGTGCTCGTCGGCGCGATGAGCGGGCCCCTCGGCGGTGACCACTTCACTGTGGAGGCCGCCGTGGAGACCGGCGCCCGGCTGCGCCTCGGCTCGGCGGCGGCCACCATCGCGCTGCCGGGCCAGAGCAAGGGCGAGGCCCGCTACGACGTACGGCTGTCGGTCGCCGACGGGGCCGAACTGCACTGGCTGCCCGAGCAGTTGATCTCCGCCAGGGGAAGTGATCTGCACGTCACGACACACGTCGACGTCGGTGCGACCGGGCGGCTCGTGCTGCGCGAGGAGCAGGTGCTCGGACGGGTGGGCGAGGAACCCGGGCGCCTCAGCAGCCGGATCCGGGTGCGGGTCGCGGGCCGGGTCGTCCTCGATCAGGAACTCGCCTGCGGGCCCGGCGCGCCGGGCGGCTGGGACGGACCCGCAGGGCTCGGCGGCTATCGAGCCGCCGGGCAGCTCCTCGTCGTACGCCCCGAGTTCGCCGACACTCCGGTGACGCCTCGGGTACTGGGGGAGCACGCCGCCGTGCTGCCCCTCGCCGGGCCGGGCGCGTTGGTGAGCGCGGTGGCGGCGGACGCGCGGCGGTTGCGGGGGCTGCTCGACGAGGCGCTCGGGATTCTCGACTGAATCACGGTGGCGCCGACGGCCCCGACCTCCCCCTGGTCAACTTATGGGCAGCCGTGGGAACTTGCGCTCCTTCTCCACCTTGGCCGCGGCCTCCTCGGCCTTGGCGACGGCCGCGTACTGGTCGACGTACTCCTGCTCGGACAGCGACAGGATGGCGTACATGATCTCGTCGGTCACGGCGCGCAGGATCGCCTTCTCGTTCTCCATGCCGGCGTAGCGGGAGAAGTCGAGGGGCTTGCCGAAGCGGATCGTCACCGGGTGGATGTTGGGGATGACCTTGCCCGGCGGCTGGGCCTCGAACGTGCCGATCATCGCGCAGGGGATGACCGGGACCTGGGCCTTGAGGGCCATCACGGCGACGCCGACCTTGCCCTTGTAGAGGCGGCCGTCGTGCGAGCGGGTGCCCTCGGGGTAGATGCCGAGGAGCTCGTCCTTGCTCAGCACGCCGAGGCCCTCACGGATCGCGGCCTGGCCCGCCTCCTTGCCCGTGCGGTCGACGGGGATCTGGCCTGCGCTGCGGAAGAAGGCCGCGGTCAGGCGGCCCTTGATGCCGGGGCCGGTGAAGTACTCCTTCTTCGCGAGGAAGGTGATGCGCCGCTTGAGCATCGCCGGCATCAGGAAGTGGTCGGAGAACGACAGGTGGTTGCCGGCGACGATGGCCGCGCCGGTGGCCGGTACGTGCTCGAGGCCTTCTATTCGGGGCCGGAAGAACAGTCTCAGCAGCGGTCCCAACAACACGTATTTCAGTACGTAATAGAACAAGGGGGTCGCTCCTCACTCCGGCGGATCAGCTCCAACCGCCGCGTTCTGGCAGGTCAACCAGCGTGCCGTGGGGCTGCCAGTGTAGGCGCAGGGGGGACAGGCCGGAACCGGGTCGGGTCGGACGTATGCCGCCCGCGGGTGTTCTCCTGACTGGGTGTCAGGGGGGGGTGGGTGGCGTCGGTTGCGGGTGGGGAGGGGCCGCCGGACCAGCCTGGTGTCCGGGGGCCGTGCGCGGCAACCCGGTGGTGCGGTTTGGCGTGATCTTGATTGCCCGGTGGCAGGGGGGCCGCCCTTGCGGGGAGCCGTCGCGTCTGCTCGTTCATCACGGCGCGTCACAGCCGCACGATGATCAGTGCCGTGTCGTCCGTGGCGCCGCCCGGCGGCAGCAGCTCCAGCAGGACGGCGTCGGCGAGGGTCTCGGGGTCGGACCCGCGATGGCGGACGAGGGCGTCGGCGAGGCGGCCCAGCCCCGTGTCGATGTCCTCGCGGCGGCGTTCGATCAGGCCGTCGGTGTAGAGGGCGAGCGTGGCGCCGTCGGTGTACGTGGTGACCGCCTGCGGTCTCGGGATCGGGTCGGGACGGGCGTCCAGGGGAGTGTCGGTCGCCCGGTCGAGGAACTCCACCCGGCCGTCGGGGTGGATCAGGACGGGTGGCGGATGGCCCGCGCTGCTGTACGTGATGGTGCGGGCGTCGAAGTCGATGAACGTCGTGACCACGGTGGCCGATTCGGCCCCGTCGACGACGTTGGCGTACCGCCCCAGCACGTCGAGCGCGTGCGCCGGGCCGTCGGCGACGCGGGAGGTGGCGCTGAGCGCGCTGCGCAGCTGGCCCATCACACCGGCCGCCGCGAGGCCGTGGCCGACCACGTCACCCACGGAGACGCCGATGCGGTTGCCGCCCACGAGGTCGATCAGGTCGTACCAGTCGCCGCACACGTTCAGCGCGCCGACCGCGGGCCGGTAGCGCACGGCGGCCCGGTGGTCGCGCACCTGCCGGCGGGCGGGCAGCATCGCCTCCTGCAGGGCGAGAGCCACCTCGCGCTCTCGGGCGTGGGCCTGCCGCAGGCGTTCGTTGAGTTCCTGCAACTCGCGGGCGCGGGTGTACAGCTCCGCCTCCAGGACCCGCGCCCGGGTGTCGCTGCCCGCGCCGCCGCCGCGCAGCCGGATGAGTTCGGTGACCTCCTCCACCCGGTGCAGGACGAACGCCACCCGGCCGTCGGGGCCGTTGACGGGCGCGTTGATCGGGCTCCAGTAACGCTCCTCCCAGTGGCCCGGGCGGACGGCGTCCTCGACGTCGTAGCGCTGCAACGCCATGGTGTCGCGCTCGCCGGTGGCCACCACGCGGAGCATCGACGCCCGCACGTCGCGCATGCCGGTCGCGGCGGGATCGCTGGGGTTGTCCGGGAAGACGTCGAAGATGTACCGGCCGACCAGCTGGTCGCGGGAGCGGCCGGACAGGCGCTGGAAGTCCTCGTTGGCGTCGGCGTAGACCAGCTCGGGGGTCAGCAGCGCCACCATTCCGGGCAGGCTCCTGAACACCGCCTCGTAGTCGATCGCCTTCTCTTCCATGGCTCCCGCCTCACCACCGGGATCTGGCCAACCAGTTTCCCACGCTGCGTCGCGCATGTACCGATCTACTGCATATGTCGATACCGGGCAGGTCAGGGCGGCGGATCCGTCAGTGACTGCTCGGCCCAGATGATCTTTCCCTCGGGGACGAAGCGCGTGCCCCATCGCTGGGTGACCTGGGCGACCAGCAGCAACCCGCGCCCGCCCTCGTCGGTGGTGCGCGGATGCCGCAGATGCGGGGCGGTGGCGCCGCCGTCGAACACCTCGCAGACCAGCGCGCGCTCCCTGATCAGGCGCAGCCGGATGGGGCCGGTGGAGTACCGGATCGCGTTGGTGACCAGCTCGCTGACGACCAGTTCCGTCGTGAAGGCCAGCTCCTCCAGCCCCCACTCCGTCAGCATCCGGGCGGCCGTCTTACGGGCGTCGGCGACCGCGGCCGGGTCGGAGGGCAGGTCCCAGTCGGCGACCTGCTCGGCGCCGAGGAGCCGCGTGCGGGCCATCAGCAGGGCCACGTCGTCGTGCGGGCGGGCCGGGGTCAGCGCGTCGACCACCGTCCGGCAGTGCAGGTCGAGCGTGGTCGCGTGCTGTTCCAGCGCCCGCCGCAGCCGGTCCCGGTCGGCGTCCACGGCCCAGTCGGCGTTCTCGCGTGCCAGCAGTCCGTCGGTGTGCAGGGCGAGCGTGCTGCCCGCCGCCAGGGCCAGCTCGACCGACTCGTAGGGGGGACCGCCGACGCCGAGCGACGCGCCCTGTGGCAGATCGACGAAGGTGACGTCACCGTCGGGCAGCACGACGGCCGGCGCCGGATGGCCCGCGGCCGCCATGGTGCACTGCCCGTCGACCGGGTCGTAGACGACGTAGACGCATCCGGACCCCACGGACTGGGCGACAGCGGCCTCCTCCGCGCCCACCTGGACGCCTTCCTCCCGGGCCGACCGCACGACCAGGTCGTCGAGATGGGCGAGCACCTCCTCGGGCGGAAGGTCCAGCAGCGCCAGGGTGCGCACGGCCGTCCGCAGCCGCCCCATCGCCGCGGCGGCGTCGATGCCGTGCCCGGGCACCTCGCCCACCACCAGGGCGACGCGGGCGCCGGACAGCGGGATGACGTCGTACCAGTCGCCGCCGAGGCCGGTCAGCTCGTCGGCCGGCCGGTAGCAGGCGGACACCTCCAGCGCGTCCTGCTCGGGCAGCTGGTGCGGCAGCAGGCTGCGCTGCAGGACCAGTGCCGCGTCGCGTTCGCGGGTGTAGCGCCGGGCGTTGTCGACACAGACCGCGGCCCGGGAGACGAGATCCTCGGCCAGGTTCAGGTCGTCCTCCTCGAAGGGCTCCTGGCGGTGGCGCCGGAAGAAGGTGGTCAGACCGAGGGTGACGCCCCGCGCGCGGATCGGCACGATCATCACGCTGTGCAGGCCGAGTTCGAGGAAGATGGCGGCCCGGCCGCCGTGCGCGTGCTCGGCCCAGGCCTCGCCGAGCGGGTCCAGTCGCTCCTCGCGCCAGGACCGCGCCGTCCTGAGGCAGCGGATCGGAGGCGACCCCGCCGGATAGGTGACCACCTCGCCGATGCCTACGACGGCCTCCGGCACGGTCTCGGTGACCGAGCGCTGCCCCGCGCGGCGCAGCGGCACCGGAGCCGTGTCGCCCAGCGGCCCGGAGGCGGGCTCGCCACCCCCCAGCACCGACTCCAGCAGGTCCACGGTGACGAGGTCGGCGAGTCCCGGTACGGCCACGTCCGCCAGCTCCTGGGCGGTGCGCGTGATGTCGAGCGTACGGCCGATGTGCTCACCGGCCCGGTCGAGCAGGGCCAGCCGCTGCCGGGCGCGGTGGCGGTCGGTGATGTCCTCCACCGTGTAGTACACGCCCGTGGGGTGGCCGTGGCCGTCGTCCAGCCGGGTGAACGACATCATGTGGGCGGTCTCGCGCAGCGGGGCGGAGCGAGCGTGGCCCACGTGCTCGTAGCCGACGATCGGTTCGCCCGTCGCCAGCACCTGACGCATCTGTGCCTCGATGGACGAGGAGTCCAGACCGGGCTGGATGTCCGCGAGCCGCAGACCGAGCCGGTGGCTCGGGGGGCCGCCGCCGTACTGGGCGAGGGCGTCGTTCGACCAGACGAAGCGCAGGTCCGTGTCGACGATGGCTATGCCGACGGGGGAGCGGGCGACCATCTGCTCCAGCGTGGAGCGGCTCATGTCCCAGCCGGGCGCGTCCGCGAGCTCCGACAGGAGCACGAGCCAGCGCACGGGGCCCCGGGTGTCGAGGGCCGACGTGATCCGCACCATGAGCCGGACCGGGGGCCCGTCCCGGTGCAGGGCGGTCAGCAGCCCGGCCCAGCCGCCGTCCCTGCGGCACCGTTCGATCAGCTCCGGCACCCGCCCCGCGTCCTCGGGGCTCAGCAGCTCACCGACGCCCTTCCCCACCGCCTCGGGGGCCTCGTACGCCAGCATCCGCTGTGCGTCCCTGGTCCACCCCGCCACCAGGCCCTGCGCGTCGAGCAGCACAGGCGCGGCATCCGCCACGTCGAACCCCTGCCCGGCAACGCCCCGCTCCTCGTGTGTGCCCACGGCCGACCTCTCTGTCGCTGAGAGCGGTCTACCACCTCTTGTCCCCATCTTCACCCTTCCGGTCACCGCTGCCTCTTTGTGGGGGCCGGGAGTGGGGGCGGGGGCGGGGGGTGAGGCGGCGGGGTTGCCCCGCAGGCCGTGTCGGCGAGCCGAAGGGACGCGCGGGCCGGTGAGGGAGTGGGACTGCGAGGGAGTGGGCCTGCGAGGGAGTGGGGCGGCGGTGGACTGCGAGGCGGGGGTGCCGGGCAGCAGGAAAGCCGGCAGCCCGGCCCTCAGCTTTCGGGAGCCGGGCTGTCGTTCCAGGGCACCTACGCCAGTACCTTCTCCAGCGCCCCGAGCGCCCCCGTCAGCTCCTCCGCCGTGATCGTCAGCGGGGGTGCCAGGCGGATCGTGGAGCCGTGGGTGTCCTTCACGAGGATTCCCTCGCGCATCAGCCGCTCGCCGATCTCCCGGCCCGTGCCGACCGCCGGGTCGATGTCGACGCCCGCCCACAGGCCCCGAGAGCGGAAGCCGACGACGCCCTGGCCGAGCAGGGCCGACAGGCCGCCCCGCAGGACCACGCCCAGCTCGGCGGCCCGGCGCTGGAACTCGCCCGTCTCCAGGAGTTCGACGACCGCCGTGCCGACCGCGGCGGCGAGCGGGTTGCCGCCGAACGTCGAGCCGTGCTCGCCCGGCCGCAACACCCCGAGTACGTCACGGCGGGCCACCACCGCGGACACCGGCACGATGCCGCCGCCCAGCGCCTTGCCGAGCAGCAGCACGTCCGGCACGACCGACTCGTGCTCGACGGCGAGCGTGCGCCCCGTGCGGCCGAGGCCCGACTGGATCTCGTCCGCGATGAACAGACAGCCCTTGCGACGGGTCAGTTCGCGGACGCCGGCCAGGTAGCCCTCGTCGGGGATGAGAACCCCCGCCTCGCCCTGGATCGGCTCCAGCAGCACCGCCGCCGTCGTCTCGTCGACCGCCGCCTCCAGCGCCGCCAGGTCGTTGTACGGCACGATCCGGAAGCCCGGCGTGAACGGGCCGAAGCCCTGCCGCGCGGTCTCGTCCGTGGAGAACGACACGATCGTGGTCGTACGGCCGTGGAAGTTGTCCGCCGCGACCACGATCGTCGCCCGGTCGGCCGGGACGCCCTTCACCTCGTACGCCCATTTGCGGGCCACCTTGATGCCGCTCTCCACGGCCTCGGCGCCCGTGTTCATCGGCAGCACCATGTCCAGGCCGGTCAGCAGCGCGAGCCGCTCGGCGAATTCCGCGAGCCTGTCGTTGTGGAACGCCCGGGACGTGAGGGTCAGGCGGTCGAGCTGGGCGTGCGCCGCCTCGATCAGCGCCGGATGGCGGTGGCCGAAGTTCAGTGCCGAGTAGCCCGCCAGCATGTCGAGGTAGCGGCGGCCCTCCACGTCCTCCACCCAGGTGCCCTCGGCACGGGCGACGACCACCGGCAGCGGATGGTAGTTGTGCGCCAGGACCGGCTCCTCGGCGCGGATCAGATCGGCGGACGAACGGGTCTGCGCGGGCGCGGTCATGAGCGGATCTCCTGGGTGCAGCACTTGATGCCGCCGCCGGCCTTGCGGAACTCCGACAGGTCGACGGGGACGGGGACATAGCCGCGCTCGTCCAGGCGCGCGGCGAGCGCCTCGGCCTGCGGCGCGATGAAGACGTTGCGGCCGTCGGACACGGAGTTCAGGCCGAAGGCCGTCGCGTCGTCGCGGGTGGCGAGCACCGCGTCCGGGTACAGCCGCGCGAGCACCTCGCGGCTGCCGGGCGAGAACGCCTCCGGGTAGTAGACGATGTTGTCGTCGTCGAGCACGAACAGCGCCGTGTCCAGGTGGTAGAAGTACGGATCCACCAGCGTCAGGCTGATCACCGGGTGACCGAAGAACTCCTGCACCTCGCGGTGCGCCTCCCGGGTCGTACGGAACCCGGTGCCGGCGAGCACATAGCGGCCCGTCCAGACCAGGTCGCCCTCGCCCTCGCAGACGGACTCGGGCCGGTACACGTCGAAGCCCGCCGTCTTGAACCACGTCTCGTAGTGCGTGGACTCGGGACGGCGCTCGGGCGCGTGGAAGAGGGAGCCGAAGACGCGGCCGCCGACGACGACCGCCGAGTTCGCGGCGAAGACCATGTCGGGGAGACCGGTGACGGGCTCCAGGGTGTCGACCGTATGGCCGTGGGAGCGGTAGGCGCTGATCAGCGACTGCCACTGCTGCTGGGCCAGATCGACGTCCACCCGGACATCGGGCTGCATCCAGGGGTTGATCGCGTACTGCACGGCGAAGTGTCTGGGTTCGCAGACGAGGAAGCGCCGCCGGCGCGGCACACGGGTCTCGGGCACAGAGGGGTTCCTCCGCTTCCTACGGTGTTGATGAGGATTGACACCAAGGTAAGAAAGCGGGCTGACGAGCGACAAGGAACAGGAAGTGCGTGTTCACGCAGGAATGCTGCGTCTTCTGCCGGTCCGGCGCACGCCTGCTGCGTCAGTCGCTGCCGGCCGTCGGCACGGGCTGACTGGCGCCCGCCTCCGGACTCTCCGGGATCAGATGGGACAGCACCATCACGCTGATCGTCTTCCTGATGAACGGCTCGACCCGGATGCGCTCCAGCACCTCCTCGAAGTGCTCCACGTCCCGCGCCCGCACGTGCAGCAGCGCGTCCGCGCCCCCGGTCACCGTCATCGCCGCGGTGATCTCCGGATGGTTGCGGACCACCTCCGCCAGCCGCCGCGGCGGGGCCGCCCCCTCGCAGTACACCTCGACGTACGCCTCCGTCCGCCAGCCCAGCGCCGACGGCTTGACCGTGGCCGTGAACCCGGTGATCACGCCCGTGTCGCGCAGCCGGTCCACGCGCCGCTTCACCGCCGTCGCGGACAGCCCGACGCTCATGCCGATCTCGGCGAAGCTGGTCCTGGCGTTCGCCATGAGAGCGGTGATGATCTTCCGGTCGAGTTCGTCGAAGGACGCCGCGCCGCTGTTCATGACGGCACTGTAAGCGGCCCGACACCCAGCGCGAACCCGCACCCTGAGCACATGTCCAAGCGTGCGAATTACTCCTACACTCCGGGTTCATGCTGCGCGCCCTGGCTGTCGACGACGAACGCCCCTCGCTGGAGGAACTGCTCTACCTCCTCAACGCCGACCCCCGCATCGGCAGCGCGGAGGGCGCCGGCGACGCCACCGAGGCGCTGCGCCGCATCAACCGCGCCCTGGAGTCGGGGCCGGGCGGGCCCGAGGCGATCGACGTCGTCTTCCTCGACATCAACATGCCCGGCCTGGACGGACTGGACCTGGCCCGGCTGCTGACCGGGTTCGCCAAGCCGCCGCTGGTCGTGTTCGTCACCGCCCACGAGGACTTCGCCGTCCAGGCCTTCGACCTCAAGGCCGTCGACTACGTCCTCAAACCCGTCCGCAAGGAACGGCTCGCCGAGGCGGTCCGACGCGCCGTCGAATTGCGCGACGCCGCCCGGCGCGACGCCACGCCCCGCATAACCGTGAGCGAGCCCGACCCCGACCACATACCCGTGGAGCTCGGCGGCGTGACCCGATTCGTCGCCGTCGACGACATCACCCACGTCGAGGCGCAGGGCGACTACGCCCGCCTGCACACCGACAAGGGCAGCCACCTCGTCCGCATCCCCCTGTCGACCCTGGAGGAGCGCTGGCGCTCGCGCGGCTTCGTCCGCATCCACCGCCGCCATCTCGTCGCCCTGCGCCACATCGGCGAACTCCGCCTGGACGCGGGCTCCGTCAGCGTCATGGTCGGCGCCGAGGAACTCCAGGTCAGCCGGCGCCACGCCCGCGAACTGCGGGACCTGCTCATGCGGAGGTCGTGACGATGCCCCAGCACCCCGCCGAACGGCGCGTCGTCGTCACCGGTCCGCCCCGGCAGACCCGCCGCGTCTCCGGCTACTACCGCCCCCGCACCGAGATCGACGAACAGACCACCCTCGGCCACACCTACGTCCGCTCCCTGATGCGCACCCAACTGCGCACCGCCCTCGCCGTGTTCGCCGTCCTCGGCCTGCTCGTCGGCCCCCTGCCCCTGCTCTTCGCGGCGATGCCGGACGCCCGCCCCCTCGTCTGGGCGATCCTCGGCTTCGGCCTCTACGCCCCCCTGGTCCTGCTCGCCCGCTGGTTCGTGCGCCGGGCCGAACGCAACGAACGGGACTTCGTACGACTCGTCGAAGACCGCTGAGCGCTCCGCCGGCCGTATCCGCCCACGCGGCGCAGCCGCATACAGATACAGCCCCGTGCCCCTTAGGGCGCTGTCGAACCGTAGCGAACCTCGCCCGACCTGCTTGGCCCTGCACACTGCACCTGAGGAACCGATACGGCCGTGAACTCCAGCTACGCCGTCCCCGCCGTCGCCCTCGTCGTCCTGGCGACGATCCTCGTCGGCGCCTTCGGCCTGCGCATCTCGCGCACCACCTCCGACTTCTACGTCGCCTCCCGCACCGTCGGCCCCCGCCTCAACGCCGCCGCGATCAGCGGCGAGTACCTCTCCGCCGCCTCCTTCCTCGGCATCGCGGGCCTGGTCCTCGTACAGGGCCCGGACATGCTCTGGTACCCGGTCGGCTACACCGCCGGATACCTGGTCCTGCTGCTGTTCGTCGCGGCCCCGCTGCGCCGCTCCGGCGCCTACACGCTCCCCGACTTCGCCGAGGCCCGCCTCTCCTCCCAGGCGGTACGACGGCTCGCGGGCGCCTTCGTCGTCGGCACCGGCTGGCTGTATCTGCTGCCCCAACTCCAGGGCGCCGGGCTGACGCTGACCGTGCTCACGGGCGCGCCCGACTGGCTCGGCGGAGTGATCGTCGCCGTCGTCGTGGTCGCCATCGTCGCCGCCGGCGGCATGCGCAGCATCACCTTCGTGCAGGCCTTCCAGTACTGGCTCAAACTCACCGCCCTGCTCGTCCCCGCCCTCTTCCTGATCCTCGCCTGGCAGGGCGACGGCGCCCCCCGCCACGCCTTCGACGAACCGGCGACGTTCCGCGAACAGAGCGCCGTCCGCATCGACGACACCGTCGACCTGAAGCTCGACCGCCCGCTGACCGTCACCGTGAACGGCACGGTCGACGGCCGCACCCACGAGGACCGGAAACTCCGCCTCCCCGCCGGCACCCACCACATCGAGGCCGGCACCCGCCTCACCTTCGACAAGGGCGCCCCCGTCCCCGAACCCGACCGCGGCAGCAGCGGCAGCCTGTCACCCTCGCAGGCCGAGAACCGCGGCGAACGCCCGCTGTACGCCACCTACGGACTGATCCTCGCCACGTTCCTCGGCACCATGGGCCTGCCGCACGTCGTCGTCCGCTTCTACACCAGCCCGCACGGCGTCGCCGCCCGCCGCACCACCGTCGCCGTCCTCGGCCTGATCGGCGCCTTCTACCTCCTGCCCCCGGTCTACGGCGCCCTCGGCCGCCTCTACGCCCCCGAACTCACCCTCTCCGGCGACGCGGACGCCGCCGTCCTGCTCCTGCCCGAGCGGATGATCGGCGGACTCGGCGGCGACCTCCTCGGCGCACTGATCGCGGGCGGCGCCTTCGCCGCGTTCCTGTCCACGGCCTCGGGCCTGACCATGGCCGTCGCGGGCGTGCTCACCCAGGACGTCCTCCCCTCCCGGGGCGTACGCCACTTCCGGCTCGGCACCGTCCTCGCCATGGCCGTCCCGCTCGCCGCGAGCGCCCTGGTCGGCGGGCTCCCCGTCGCCGACGCGGTGGGCCTCGCCTTCGCCGTGTCGGCGTCGTCCTTCTGCCCGCTGCTCGTCCTCGGCATCTGGTGGCGCCGCCTGACCCCGCCCGGCGCGGCCGCCGGGATGCTGGTCGGCGGCGGCTCCGCGCTGCTCGCCGTCGCGGCGACGATGGCGGGCTTCCCGGGCTCCGGCGCGCTGCACGCGCTGCTCGCCTGGCCCGCGCTCTGGTCGGTGCCGCTCGGATTCCTCACCATGATCCTGGTGTCCCTGGCCACCCCGGGCCGGGTGCCGGCCGGGACGGCGGCGATCCTGGCACGGTTCCATCTGCCGGAGGAACTGCGGGCGGAGGTGAAGGCATGAGGTACCTCATCGCCGGACGGCGCGAGGCGGTGACGGCATGAGCGGATTCATCGCGGGCCTGTGCGTGGCCATCCTCCCGCTGCTCGCCGCCGGTTTCTGGCTCGGCCGACGCACCGCGCGTCCCGAGAACTCCGGCGGCCTCGGCACCCCCGTCGAGCACGCCACCTTCGAGACGCTCCACACCGCCTCCCTCGCCGCGCCCCCGCTGCGGGCCGGCCTCACCGAGGAGACCGCCCGCAAGTCGGCCCGCCGACTCCGCTCACTGCTCGGCACGGACGCGCTGTGCCTGACCGACCAGAAGGACGTCCTGGTCTGGGACGGGGTCGGCGGACATCACCGTACGCAGATCATGGAACTCCTCGCCGGCCCCCTGGAGTCGGGCCGTGGCGAGGCCTTCCCGCTCACCTGCGACACCCCGGACTGCCCGGTGCGCTGGGCCGTGGTTGCCCCCCTCACCGTCGACGACCGAGTCCACGGCGCCCTCGTCGCCTGCGCACCCCGCGAGTCGGCGGTCCTCGTACGCGCGGCGGGCGAGGTGGCCCGCTGGGTCTCCGTCCAGCTGGAACTGGCCGATCTCGACCAGTCCCGCACCCGCCTGATCGAGGCCGAGATCAAGGCGCTGCGGGCTCAGATCTCCCCGCACTTCATCTTCAACTCGCTCGCGGTGATCGCGAGCTTCGTCCGCACCGACCCCGAGCGCGCCCGCGAACTGCTCCTGGAGTTCGCCGACTTCACCCGCTACTCCTTCCGCAGGCATGGCGACTTCACCACCCTGGCCGACGAACTCCACGCCATCGACCACTACTTGGCGCTCGTGCGGGCACGCTTCGGCGACCGCCTGTCGGTCACCCTCCAGATAGCCCCGGAGGTGCTCCCGGTCGCCCTGCCCTTCCTCTGCCTCCAGCCGCTCGTCGAGAACGCCGTCAAGCACGGCCTGGAGGGCAGGACGGCGCTCCCCGGCAAGAGCCACATCAGCATCACCGCCCAGGACGCCGGCGCCGAGGCCCTCGTCGTCATCGAGGACGACGGCGCCGGAATGGACCCCGTCCTGCTGCGCCGCATCCTCGCAGGCGAGGTCAGCCCGTCGGGCGGCATCGGCCTGTCCAACGTCGATGACCGGCTCCGGCAGGTGTACGGCGACGCCTACGGCCTCGTCATCGAGACCGCCCCGGGAGCGGGCATGAAGATCA
Source organism: Streptomyces sp. V4I8 (assembly GCF_041261225.1). GTDB lineage: Bacteria > Actinomycetota > Actinomycetes > Streptomycetales > Streptomycetaceae > Streptomyces. The sequence goes on along the minus strand of NZ_JBGCCN010000001.1, from coordinate 1,794,057 downwards.
CCGCCCGGCTGCCCAAGTACCAGCCGGGCGTGCACTCCGCGGGGCGGCTCACCCGGGAGTGAGACAGGCCCCGCGGCTCAGGTGCTGCGGCTGGCGACCATCCCCAGCGTGATCAGCCCCAGCACCACCCACCCGAACCACAGCCAGCCATTGCTCCCGAGCGCCACCGTGTAGGCCGTCACCACGACCAGACCGCCGAGGGTGACCACCCCCATCGCCTTCGTAGAACCGTCCGTGGAACCGCTAGAACCGGGCATCGCAACACCCTCCTCATGGTTCGTCCTCCTCCATGGTGCCCCCGTTCTGCTTCCGGACGGTGCACACGGCGAAATGAGTCCCGTTCTTCCAGGCTCCCTCGCTCGTCCAGGAGCCCGCCGTGTACACGGAGGGATCGAAGCCGTAGTCGCGCGGCGGCACCTCCCGGGCACACGCCGTGTCCGACTCGGTGCGGGCCTCGGACAGCGTGACGTCGGCGCCCAGCCGGGTGAATCCCAGCACCTGCTCGTCGTGCGGGTCGGCGCAGGACACCAGGCGCGCGTCCCGGCGGGAGCGTACGTCCAGACAGTCCCGGCGCTGCATGGTCGCCGTGTCGGCGAAGGCCGAACCCGCCTTCCGGTGCCCGCCCAGCGGCCCGTACACCGGCCCGTTCGCGCCCAGCACCAGACAGGCGGTGCGCCGCCCGGCCGCCTCGAACCCCGCCTCGGTCGGTACGACGGCGTAGCTGCGCACGTCCGCGAGCCGCTCGCGGATCTGCCCCGTCCGCCCCTCGCACGCGGCCGGCCCCTCCTGACGCGCCTCGGCGGCGGACGCGGCGGTCACGAACGCCATCACCTGCCCGTCGGGCGCCCGCTCCCGGCAGCTGGGATCCAGACTCAGCCGGGGCGTGCCCTGGAAGGCGGTCACGCCGGGCCAGTCGGCGAGCACACAGTCACCGTCCCTCAGCGGCCCATCGAGCCCTACGGCATCGCCGTACGGCCGCCCCGTCCCGCCGGGGTCCGCCTCGCGGTCCATGGCGTACCAGACACCGGCCCCCGCCAGCGCCAGCCCGAGGAGGCCGGCGAGGACGGCGTGGAGGACGCGGGGCCGGGTACGCCGCGGCCCGTCGGTACGCCCGGCCGGCTGACCGAAGCCCTGTGCGCCGCCCGGCCGGTCGGACACGGGCAGGGAGGGGCCGAACCCCGCCGGGTCGGGCGCGGGCCCCGGCGGCGCCCCACCCCAGTGCGGTTGCGAACCCAGGTCGGTCTGGGTCCGCGCGTACGCGTCGACCTCCGGCGTGACGATCCGCGACAGCGCCGCCTCCGCCTCCGCGGCGGACATCCGCCGCGTCGGATCCTTCTCCAGCAGCGCCCGGACGACGGGCCCCAGCGCCCCGGCCCGTGCGGCCGGCCGGGGCTCCTCCATGACCACGGCGGTGAGCTCCGCCAGATGCGACTCGCGGTCGAAGGGACCCCGGCCCTCGACGGCCTGGTACAGCGTGCAGCCCAGCGAGAACAGATCCGCGGCCGGCGTGGGCGCCCCGCCCGTGACCCGCTCCGGCGCCAGATACCCCGCCGTACCCACGAGCACCGACGCCAGCGTGTACCGCGTCTCCCCCGCGTCCGGCTGCACCGAGATGCCGTAGTCGGTGAGCAGCACACGGCCGTGCGGCGCCCCGGTGCGGTCCGGCGCCAGCAGGATGTTCGCCGGTTTCACGTCCCGGTGCATGACGCCCCGCTCGTGTCCGGCGGTCAGCGCGTCGAGTACGGCGAGCCCGATGCGGGCGCACTCCGCGGGCGCGGGCGGACCGTGCTGGTGGATGAGATCACGCAGGTTGACGGCGCCCGCCACGTACTCCATGACGATCCACGGCAGCCCCTCGTGCTCCAGCACGTCGTGCACGGTCACCACATGCGGATGCCCGCGCAGCCCCGCCGCGTGCCGGGCCTCCGCACGGGCCCGGGCCACCCTGGCCTCGCGCTGGTCGGCCTCGGCCGGGTCCCGGAACACGATCTCCTTGAGCGCGACCTCACAGGCGAGTCTCTGGTCGTGGGCGAGCCAGACATGGCCCATACCGCCGCTGCCGAGCCGGTTCAGCAGCAGATAACGGCCGGCGACGACCCGGCCCACTCCCGACGTCGGTGATCCTGAAGGCATCCGGTGACTCCCGGGTTCTGCGGGTGCGCTGCGTGGTTGCTAGGCGGTCGTGGGCGGTGGGTCGGGCGGGTCGGCCCCGGGTGGCGGCGCGCTGCTGGTGACCGGGGCGCTGGTCGCGGGCGCGCTCGTCGTCACCGGTGGTGAGCTGGTCACGGGCGGGGGCGGAGGAGGGGGAGGGGAGCTGGACGTGGGGTCCTTGGTCGACGGCGACGACGGGGGCGGCGCGGAGCTGGGCGGTGGGTTGGATGAGGGCGGCCGCGACGAGGGGGGCCCGCTCGTGAGACCGGGGCTGCTGGGGCTGGGGCTGGGGCGGGGACTGCCGGGTGCCGACGCCGACGGGGGCGGCGGAGTCGACGTGGACGGCATGGCCGGCGAGGACGTCGACGGCGTCGACCCGGACGACCCGGACGACCCGGACGACCCGGACGGCCCGGACGGCCCGGACGACCCCGAGCCCGGGGGAGTGGACGTCGACGTCGATCCCTCGGACGAGCCGCCGGAGGTCCCCCCGGCCACGCTCAACGTCACGTACTCCCCGAACCGCAGCCTGCTCCCGGCCGGCGGATCCGACGCCGTGACCCGGGCGCCGTCCGGCGGCAGCCCCCCGCCGTCGAAGGCGACCGCCAGCCCCTCGTCGGCCAGCTGCCGGCTCGCCTGCCCGAACGTCTCCCCGGCGAGCCTCGGCACCGCACGCCGCTCACGCGTGTCGAACGTCGTGTCGTCCGCGCCCGTCGTGCCGACGGGCCGGGCGATGCCGCGGTCGGGTTCATGGACGTCGACGAGAGCGAGCCGCTCCACTTTCCGCGTCGCGGGACGCACGGCCACCACCGACGCCTTCTCGTAACCCTTCCACTCCTCGTTGCGGTCGTCGAAGTCGACCTTTATCCGGGTCGTGTCACCCTCGAAGGGCCGCAGCGGATTTCCGCACGAGCACTTCACCGCGGGAAGTCCCTGCGCGTCGACGAGAATCGCGATTCCCGTCTGCAGCAGTGCGTTGAAGGGGACGGCATTTCCCTTTTTGTAGTCATGGTTCTGCACGAGAGTGTCGTGACGCAGGAGAACCGGTGTGAGGCGGCCGAGATAATCCGGAATCTCGCCCCTGGTGATCGAGAGCGCGGTTGCCCACGCCTGTGCCTTGCGCTCGTTGGCGGGATCGGTGAGGAACTCCTCGAGCCGCCGGACATCACAGATCGTCGGCTGCTTGGAACCTCCGTACAGCCCAGGAGTGTCGCCCTGCTGCAGACCGCCGGGCGCCGTCTGCGCCCGGACCCGCGCGTCCCGCCCGAGTCCCTGACTCTCGTCGAAGAAGGGCGCGAGGGACGGAACTCCCGCGGCCACCGCTTTCACCGCCAACAACGGCACGTCCCGATCGCACCCACTGAGTGCCAGAACGAGGACCGACAGGACGGCGATCCTCCGAATCACCGATTTCCCGGCCCTGTGCACGAACACGCGAAGCGCCATTACCGCTCCCCCCGGTGCGGTTCCCCCGACGCGCTTCATGCTACTGAAAGGCGAAGCCTTTCGGTTTCATCAGTTTCCGCGTGCGTTCAATGAGGCCAAATAGGCGTTGTACGCCTCGAGTTCCTTGTCGCCGTCCCGGTCGGCGGCCCGGTCCTTGCGCCGCGCCTGCCGCTGCTCGGAGCCGTACCACTGGAACAGCAGGGCGATCAGCACCAGCACGGACGGAATTTCGCTGAACGCCCAGGCGATGCCGCCGGCCGCGTTCTGGTCGGAGAGCGCCTCGATGCCGAGCGAGGCGGGCGGGTTCTTGAACGTCTCGACCATCGGCTCCGACGCCATCATCAACGCGATGCCGAAGAACGCGTGGAACGGCATCCCCGCGAACAGCTCCAGCATCCGCATCAGATACCCCGGCCGGTGCGGACCGGGATCCACGCCGATGATCGGCCAGAAGAACACCACACCCACGGCGAGGAAGTGCACCATCATCGCGATGTGCCCCGTCTTGGAGCCCATCAGGAAGTCGAAGAGCGGCGTGAAGTACAGCGCGTAGAGGCTGGCGATGAACAGCGGGATCGTGAACGCCGGGTGCGTGATGATCCGCATGTACCGGCTGTGCAGCAGGGCCAGCAGCAGCTCCCGCGGCCCCTTGCGCCCGCGTCCCGCCGGCGGCATGGCCCGCAGCGCCAGCGTCATCGGGGCACCGAGCAGGATCAGGATCGGCGACAGCATGCTGATCACCATGTGCTGCACCATGTGCACGCTGAACATCACCATGCCGTAGTCGTTCAGCCCGGTGCACATGACGAGCATCACGGACAGCACCCCGACCACGTACGAGACGGTCCGCCCCACGGGCCACTTGTCCCCGCGCCGCGTGAGCCGCACGACCCCCCAGCCGTACAGCGCGAGCCCCACCAGGCAGGCGACGAGGAAGAACGGGTCGGCCGACCACTGAAGACCCCGCCCCAGCGTGAACGGCGGCAGATCCATGGTCATGCCGTGCCCGCTGTGATCCATTCCGGCGGCTCCTGATTCGTGGGGGTTGTGCAAGTCTGTCCGCACACAGACTAGAACTGCCCCCGGCCGCAGCTGCGGCCGGGGGCAGACTCTCAAGTGCTGTGGGACCTGATCCGGAGGACGCTCGGAGGACTCAGAGGACGCACTCGGCTTCCTCGTACCGGTCCGCCGGAACCGTCTTCAACGTCTCCACGGCCTCCGCGAGCGGCACCATCACGATGTCCGTCCCCCGCAGCGCCGTCATGTGACCGAACTCGCCCCGGTGCACGGCCTCCACCGCATGCCACCCGAACCGGGTCGCCAGCACGCGGTCGTACGCGGTGGGCGTACCGCCCCGCTGCACATGCCCGAGGATGACCGGACGGGCCTCCTTGCCGAGTCGCTGCTCCAGCTCGATCGACAGCTGGCGCGCGATCCCGGCGAAGCGCTCGTGGCCGTAGATGTCCTTGCCGCCCTCGTCGAACTCCATGGAGCCGGGCATCGGCTTGGCCCCCTCGGCCGCCACGACGATGGCGAAGCGCTTACCGGCGTCGAACCGCTCGCCGACCCGCCGCGCCAGCTCCTCGATGTCGAAGGGACGTTCCGGTACGACGATGGCGTGCGCGCCGGCCGCCATGCCGGAGTGCAGCGCGATCCAGCCGGTGTGGCGCCCCATGACCTCGACGACCAGGACCCGCTGGTGGGACTCGGCGGTGGTCTTGAGCCGGTCCAGGGCCTCGGTCGCCACGCCCACGGCCGTGTCGAAACCGAAGGTGACGTCCGTGACCGCGATGTCGTTGTCGATGGTCTTCGGCACACCCACCACGGGCAGGCCGCTGTCCGACATCAGCCGGGCCGCCTTGAGCGTGCCCTCGCCGCCGATCGGGATGATCGCGTCGAGGCCGAGTTCCGCGACATGGCCCTTGGCCCGCTCCACCCCGTCCCGCAGATGGGAGGGCTGGACCCGGGAGGAACCGAGAATCGTGCCGCCGCGGGCGAGGATGCCACCCACCGCGTCGAGGTCGAGCTTGAGGTAGTCGCACTCCAGGAGGCCCTTCCAGCCGTCCCGGAAGCCGATGACCTCGTCGCCGTGGTCGACGACGGCGCGGTGCACGACGGACCGGATGACGGCGTTCAGGCCGGGGCAGTCGCCGCCGGACGTGAGGACACCAATGCGCATAGCCCGAAAAACCTTCTCCACGTGGGCCGGGACCGGACCACGCTGTCCGGCTCGAATCCCCGCCACCCTAGCGGCATCAGGGGGCGGGGCCGAAGCGTGCGTCCGCCTGCTGGACGACCCCGCTCACCTGTGCGGACGGGCCGTCAGACGGGCTGCGAGCCAGGTGTACGACAGAGCCGTCAGGCAGGCTGCTGCGCGGCCGCGATGCGCTCGTTGCGCAGCGCCTCGTACCAGCGGTCGTCCGTCGGCGGCAGCGCGTTCACATCGAGCGCCAGCTTCAGCAGCAGGTCGGCGATCAGCGGGTTCCGCGCCAGCACCGGACCGTGCATGTACGTACCGAAGACGGTGTCGTTGTACGCCCCCTCCGTGCCGTCACCGGTTCCGTTGCCGTTGCCCAGGCGGACCTTGGCGAAGGGGCGGGCGGTCGGGCCGAGGTGGGTGACGCCCTGGTGGTTCTCGAAGCCGGTCAGCGGAGGCAGGCCGAGGCGCGGGTCGATGTCCCCGAGGACGTCACCGACGCACCGCTCGCCCTCACCGCGTACGGACACCACGTCGATCAGCCCGAGACCGGGCTCACGCTGACCGAGGTCGTTGATGAACTCGTGGCCGAGGATCTGGTACCCGGCGCACACCGAGAACACGATCGCGCCGTTCTCGACGGCCCGGTGCAGACCGCCGTCCCGGCGCAGCCGCTCGGCGGCGAGCCGCTGCGGCCGGTCCTCGCCGCCGCCGATCAGGTAGATGTCGCCGGAGGTCGGGATCGGCTGGTCGCTGCGCACGTCGAGACGGGCCACGTCGAGGCCGCGCTGCCGCGCCCGGCGCTCCACGACGAGGACGTTGCCCTGGTCGCCGTAGGTGCTGAGCAGGTCCGGGTAGATCCAGACGACCCGCAGTTGGTTGTCGCTCACTTAAGTCCCCTGAAATCTCGTGCTCAGTTGCCGACGCGGCGGCGCAGGTCCTGGAACGCGGTGTAGTTGGCGATGACCTCGATCCGGCCCGGCGGGCTCATCTGCACCGCCTGGTCGAGGTTCTCGCACACCTGGAACTGCTGGTTCGCGACCTCCAGACGCACCGCGAGGTCCAGCTTGCGGTCGCCGATGACACAGATCGGGTGCCCGGTCAGCCGCGTGTAGTCGACGTCCCACAGCCAGGAGGTGTCGGTGCCGTCGGCGCCGCGCGCGTTCACGGAGAGGATCACCGGGGTGGGCGGCGGGTCGATCAGGGAGAACGTCTCGAGCCAGCCGGCCGGGTTCTTGGCGAGCAGCAGCCGCAGATCCCGCTCCTGGAACTGGACGACGTCATAGCGCCCCGCGACGGCCTGCACCTGGTACATCCGCTCCAGGGCGACCTGCGGCGGCACTCCGAACACGGCGGCCACGGCGGCCGACGACGCCGCGTTGGCCTTGTTGGCGCGCCCGGGCAGCTGCAGATGAATGGGCCAGGCGGACCCGTGCGGGTCGAGCACATGGTCGCCGGACAGCGCCCAGCTCGGCGTAGGCCGCCGGAAGCCGCACTCGCCGCAGAACCAGTCGTCGCCCGGCCGCTGCATCACACCACCGCACGACGGGCAGGACCAGGCGTCGTCCTTCCACATCTGCCCGGCGGCGACCCAGATCACGTTCGGGGACGACGAGGCCGCCCACACGACCAGCGGGTCATCGGCGTTGGCGACGATCACGGCCTTCGAACCCGCGAGCCCCTCGCGCCAGTTCTCGGCGAGCATCCGGGTCTCGGCGGCGCGGTCCAGCTGGTCACGGGAGAGGTTGAGCAGCGCGATGCACTTGGGGTCGGTGTCCCGGGCGACTCCGGCGAGGTACTTCTCGTCGACCTCGATGACGCCGTACCGCGCCTCCGAGCTGCCCGCGAGCGCCGAGGTGATACCGGCCGGCATGTTGGCGCCGAGCGCGTTGGACACGACGGGCCCGGCGGCCCGCAGCGCCTCGGCGATGAGCCGGGTGGTGGTGGTCTTCCCGTTGGTCGCCGAGACCAGGACCACATCCAGGTTCTGCGCGAGTCGCGCGAGGAGGTCGGGGTCGAGCTTGAGCGCCACCCGGCCGCCGATCACCGAACCGCTGCCGCGCCCAGCGGCCCGCGATGCCGCCGCGACCGCCTTGCCCGCGGTCACGGCGAGCTTGGCCCGCGGCGAGAGCGGGTCCGAGTTGCCTGCCATCAGTTCTCGATCCTCCTTGCGTACGCGCCGCGCCTCTGCCTGCCGGCAACGTGGTGGTGGTCAGCCTATCGAGATCCATTCGCACTCCCGAATCGCCGTACCCTTGCGGCCATGCGGAAAGCCTCCATTCCGGGCGCGCACGGGCGCGTCCGTCCCCTCACCCTGCTCGGCGACCCGGTGCTGCACGCACCCTGCGAGGAGGTCACCGACTTCGGCCCCGAACTGGCGACGCTGGTGGAGGACTTGTTCGCGACGATGTACGCGGCCCAGGGCGTGGGCCTCGCGGCGAACCAGGTGGGCGAGTCGTCGCGGGTGTTCGTGTACGACTGCCCGGACGACGAGGACGTACGACACCTGGGGCATGTGGTGAACCCGCGGCTGGTGGAGGCCGACGGTGTGGTGATCCGCGGACCGGAGGGTTGCCTGTCCCTGCCGGGCCTGGAGGCGGGCACTGAGCGGTACGACCATGCGGTGGTCGAGGGGTTCACGATGACGGGCGAGCCGGTCACCATCCATGGCACTGGGTTCTTCGCACGCTGCCTCCAGCACGAGTGCGACCACTTGGAGGGACGGCTGTACGCGGACCGCGTGACGGGTTGGCGCCACAGACGCTTGATGCGACAGGTGACGCGAGCTTCTTGGCGCAGGCCGGGCCCACCCACCTAGGGGCGCGGGGCTGTGTCAATTTGCGGCTCCGCCGCGTGGGCGCGATCAGCCCCCGCCCGCACGCACCCGGTACCCAACCGTCAGAACCCCGGACCGCCCATCTTGTCCCCGGCGGCAGCCAACCGCCCCCACAAAAGGTCGGCCAGACTGCGCACCAACTCCGCCCGCGAACAAGGCCGTTCCCCCAGCCACCAGTCCCCGGCCGCATGCATCATCCCGACTATCCCGTGCCCCCACACCCGAGCAAGCTGCTGACTCCCCGGCCCGAGATCCAGCCGATCCCCGATGACGGTGGCCAGTTCCTCGCCCATCCTGCGGAGCAACGGCGCCGAGTGCTTGCCGACGTCGAACCCCTGGTCCCCCACCTGGCTCCCCTCCGCCGGATGCATCAGAAACCGATACACCTGCGGCCGGGCCTCGATGGCGGCGAGGTACGTGTCCAATGTGGCCTCGACGCGCTCACGCCGGTCCGCGGGAGCGTCCAACGCCGCCCGCAGTGAGTCCAGCAACGCATCCGTGTGCCTCTTGGCCAACGCGGCGTAAAGTCCACCCTTGTCGCCGAAGTGCCGATACAGAATCGGCTTCGTAATGCCCGCCTCCGCCGCGATCGCGTTCATCGAGGCCTGTGGGCCGTCGCGGAGCACCACCTTGTCGGCGGCCTCCAGCAGCTCGCGCCGACGGCGGTCGGCGGACCGCTGTTGCTCGGTCCGCTGTGTGGTGTCCATGAGCTCTCCCCACCCGTGGTGAATCGATGACGCCTGCGCAAACTAACACTCAACCTGCCGCAATCATCGAACGGGCTGCCGACCGGGCATAGCGAGTTGACTTTACCTACCCATGAGTAACAAACTAGGGTTACCGCTAGTAACAAGCATGCAGGCATGCACGAACGCCGCTGGAGGGGACATGGCCGAGTTCACCATGGAGCTCAATGACGAACAGAAGGAGGTCCGGGACTGGCTGCACGGATTCGCCGCCGATGTGATCCGCCCCGCGGCCGCCGAATGGGACGAGCGTGAGGAGACTCCCTGGCCGGTCATCCAGGAGGCCGCGAAGGTCGGCATCTACTCGCTCGATTTCTACGCCCAGCAGTACTTCGACCAGACCGGCCTCGGCATTCCGATGGCGATGGAGGAGCTGTTCTGGGGGGATGCGGGGATCGCCCTGTCGATCGTCGGCACCGGCCTCGCCGCCGTCGGTGTCCTGGCCAACGGCACCGAGGAGCAGATCGGCACCTGGGTGCCCCAGATGTACGGCGACGCCAATGATGTCAAGCTCGCCGCGTTCTGCTCCTCCGAGCCCGACGCCGGCTCCGACGTGGCCTCGATGCGGACGCGTGCCGTGTACGACGAGGCCAAGGACGAGTGGGTGATCAACGGCACGAAGACCTGGGCGACCAACGGCGGTATCGCCAACGTCCACGTGGTCGTCGCGGTCGTCGACCCGGAGCTGGGCTCCAAGGGCCACGCCTCCTTCATCATCCCGCCGAACACGCCGGGCCTGGCCCAGGGCCAGAAGTTCAAGAAGCACGGCATCCGCGCCTCGCACACCGCCGAGGTCATCCTGGACAACGTGCGGGTGCCGGGCTCCTGTCTGCTGGGCGGCAAGGAGAAGCTGGACGAGCGGCTGGCGCGGGCGCGTGAGCGGGCCAAGGCGGCGGGCGGTGGCGAGCGCGTGAAGAACGCGGCGATGGCCACGTTCGAGGCTTCGCGGCCGGCCGTCGGTGCGATGGCCGTCGGTACGGCCCGTGCCGCGTACGAGGTCGCCCTCGACTACGCGATGACGCGTGAGCAGTTCGGACGGCCGATCATCGACAACCAGGGTGTGGCCTTCCAGCTGGCCGAGATGCGGACGAACATCGACGCGGCGCGGCTGCTGGTGTGGCGGGCGTCCTGGATGGCGATCAACGGGAAGCCGTTCACGGCGGCCGAGGGGTCGATGTCGAAGCTGTTCGCGAGCGAGACGGCGAAGAAGGTCACGGCCCAGGCGATACAGATTCTCGGTGGCAACGGCTACACGCGGGAGTACCCGGTGGAGCGGATGCACCGGGACAGCGCGATCTACACGATCTTCGAGGGGACGAGTGAGATCCAGCGGCTGGTGATCGCGCGTACGTTGTCGGGTATGTCGATTCGGTAGCGCCGTGGGGGCTTCTGCGCGACGCGGGCTGCGGGCGGGTTCGTGGCCGGTCGCGCAGTTCCCCGCACCCCTGGGGCGCTGCCCTGGGCCGCGATGCCGGGTTGACGGAGGACTTCGATGATGGCAACTCCGTCGTATCGCTGACCGCCGGTGGTGAGGCCGGCCGCCGGGCCTTCCTCCGTCGTGCACAGGAGTACGCCCGTTTGCTCCAGGCCTACGAGGACCAGTTCTGGTCAACGCCGCGCGGGCCATCCCCTTAGGGGCGCGGGGAACTGCGAGACCAGCCACACGCCACCCGCACCCGGCACTGAACCGAACCCCTACGGCGCACTCCCACTGCTGTGCGCGATGCACGCCACATCAATCCGATCCGCAAGCTTCGCCAGCTCGATGGTCAACGCCGCCACCGTGTCCTCATCGAGCCCGTCCTCCCCGGCCTCGACAAGGTGCAGCCACCGCCCACCCACGGTCCGCAGCAGCTTGCTCACATCGGCGGCAGCCACCTGCAAGGTCCCGCGGTCGTCGACGATCAGCGGTAGAGTAACTTCGCGGTTCACACCCGGGATCGTATCCGCGCAGCGCTCACGCACCCTGCCAAACCGTAGTGATGTTGCAGAACTCGCGGATTCCGTGCCCGGACAGCTCACGCCCGTATCCGGACCGCTTCACTCCGCCAAACGGGAACGCCGGATGGGACGCCGTCATCCCGTTGACGTACACACTTCCGGCCTCCAGATCCCGTACGAACCGGTCGACCTCGGCCTCGTCCCGCGTCCACACATTGGAACTCAGCCCGAACGGCGAGTCGTTCGCGATGAGCACCGCCTCGTCCAGGTCACCCGCCCGGTACAGCGTGGCGACCGGTCCGAAGGCCTCCTCGCGGTGGATCCGCATCTCGCGGGTGATGTCGGCGAGCACGGTGGGCGGGTAGTACCAGCCGGGCAGCTCGGGCCGGCGCAGCTCGTGGCCGCCGCACAGGAGGGTCGCGCCGGCGCGCTTGGCGTCGTCGACCAGCTCCTCCAGGTCCGTCCGCCCCTGTTCGCTCGACAGCGGGCCGACGTCCGTCTCCTCCTGCATCGGGTCGCCGACCGTCAGCGCCTTCATGCCCTCGACGAACCGTTCGGCGAAGGCGTCGTAGACGTCGGTGTGCACGATGAACCGCTTGGCGGCGATGCAGGACTGCCCGGTGTTCTGAACGCGCGCGGTCACCGCGATCTGCGCGGCGCGGTCCAGGTCGGCCGACGGCATGACGACGTACGGGTCGCTCCCGCCCAGTTCCAGCACCGTCTTCTTGATCATCTCCCCGGCGGTGGCGGCGACCGCACGGCCCGCGGGCTCGCTGCCGGTCAGGGTGGCCGCCTTGACGCGGTCGTCGCGCAGGATCTCGTCGACCTGTCCGGAGCCGATGAGCAGGGTCTGGAAGCAGCCCTCGGTGTAGCCCGCGCGGTGGAACAGGTCCTCCAGGTAGAGGGCGGTCTGGGGGACGTTCGAGGCGTGCTTGAGGAGGCCGACGTTGCCGGCCATCAGCGCCGGGGCCGCGAAGCGGATCACCTGCCAGAGCGGGAAGTTCCACGGCATCACCGCGAGCACCGGGCCCAGCGGCCGGTACCGCACCAGGATCCGCGAGGCGCCGGAGTCCTTCACGTCGGACTCGGCCGGCTCCTCGTCGGCGAGCAGTTCCTCGGCGCGGTCGGCGTACCAGCGCATCGCCTTGGCGCACTTGGCGACCTCCGCGCGGGACTGCTTGATGGGCTTGCCCATCTCGGTGGTCATCACCCGGGCGATGTCCTGCTGGTCCTCTTCCAGGAGATTCGCGGCCTGGAGCAGCAGCCGGCCGCGGTCTACGAAGCTGGTCGTCCGGTACGTGCGGAACGTGGCCTCGGCGAGCTGGAGCCTGCGCTCGATCTCCTCGGTACCCATGGCCTCGTACGTCTTGAGCGTCTCGCCGTTCGCCGGGTTCACCGTTGCGATGGGCATGACCGACCTCCTGGAAGCGGGCTGATGCTTCGACCTTCGCGCGCGGCGGTGGCTACCGCAACGCGTGTACGGCCGCTCAGGCCGAGTGCTCCGCCAGCCGGTCGAGAAACGCGGCCTGGGCCTTGACGATGATCTCGCGCGCCCGGTCGACGCCCAGCCACTCCACCCGGTCCAGCTCCGGGAACTCCTGGCTCCGGCCCGAGCGTGGTGGCCACTCCATACGGAACGTGCCGGGCACGACCGTCGCCGGATCGAGGTCGGCCTCGACCGCCCACGCCGTGACGATCTTGCCGTTGGTCTGCTTGACCTCGCCGAGCGGTACGGCCGCCCCGTCGGGCGGCGCCAGTCCCAGCTCCTCCTGGAACTCGCGGCGGGCGGCCTCCCAGGCGGGTTCGTCGGGTTCGTACTCGCCCTTCGGGACCGTCCACGCCCCGGCGTCCTTCTTGGCGAAGAACGGGCCGCCCATGTGGCCGAGCAACACCTCCAGGCCGTCAGCGGTGCGGCGGAAGAGGAGCAGTCCGGCACTGCGCTTCCCCTGGGACGACGTCACGGCTTCACCTCTGTGGTCACGGCTTCACCTCGGGGTGGGCGGCGAGCAGGATCTCGACCGTGTCGGCCTCCTCCGGTCGCTTGTCCTCGCGATAGCGGACCACGCGCGCGAAGCGGAGCGTCACGCCGGCCGGGTAGCGGGTGGAGCGCTGCAGGCCGTCGTAGGCGATCTCGACGACGAGTTCGGGGCGTACGGTCACCCCCCAGCCCTCGGTCTCCACGGCCAGCTCCTGGAGGCGCTCGGTCTGCCAGGCCAGCATCGTGTCGGTCATGCCCTTGAAGGTCTTGCCGAGCATGGCGAAGCCGCCGTCCGCCGTGCGGGCCCCGAGGTGGAGGTTGGAGAGCTTGCCGGTCCTGCGGCCATGGCCCCATTCGGCGGCCAGCACGACGAGGTCGAGGGTGTGGACGGGCTTGACCTTCAGCCAGGAGGCGCCGCGCCGGCCCGCGCTGTAGGGGGCGTCGAGCGCCTTGACGACGACGCCCTCGTGGCCGCGTTCCAGGGTCTCGGCGAGGAAGCCCTCGGCCTGAGGGAGGTCGTCGGGGCCGGACACCAGGGTGCGGCGCACCCGCATCGGCTCGGGGACCAGCCGGGCCAGTTCCGCGTGCCGCTGCGCGAAGGGCAGGTCGAGCAGGTCGTGGTCGTCGACGGACAGGGCGTCGAAGAAGACGGGGGAGACGGGGACCTCCTTGGCAGCCGTCGCCACGTCCACGCGGGAGCCGACGCGGCCGGCGGTCTCCTGGAAGGAACGGGGGCGGCCCGCGGCGTCGAAGGCGATGACCTCGCCGTCCAGAATGAAGCGTTCGCCACTCAACTCCCTTGCCGTCGCCGTGAGTTCCGGGAGGCGATCGGTGATGTCGTCCAGGGTGCGGGTGTAGACCCGTACGGTGTCGCCGTCGCGGTGCAGCTGGACGCGGATGCCGTCCAGCTTCTCCTCGACGGCGCAGGCGTCGAGCTTGTCGACCGCCTCCGCCACCGACGAGGCGCTGTGCGCCAGCATCGGCAGCACCGGGCGGCCGACGGTGAGCCGGAAGCGGGCGAGGGCGGCGGGGCCGTCGGCGAGCAGGGCCTCGGCGACCGTCTGGAGCGACCCGGCGAGCATCACCGCCCGCCGTACGTCCGCCGACGGCGCCTCGGTCGCCTGGGCCAGCCCCTCCACCGCCACGGCGTCCAGGGCGCCCTGCCGCACCTCGCCGGTGATCAGCCCGAAGAGGAAGCGCTGCTCGTCCTCCGTGGCCGCACCCATCAACTCGCCTACCAGACGGGTCCGTTCCGCCTGGGACCCGGTGCCGGTCACCTTGCCCAGCTCCGTGAGGCGGGCGTCCACCGCGGCCACGGTGAGGGTCGGCTCGACGGCCGGGGCGACCGGGCGGCTCAGCACCTTCCAGCCGATGCCGAGCCGGCCCTGAGGGAGGCGTCCCGCCAGATAGGGGATGACGATCGGCACGTCGTCCGCCTCGGCGTCCCGGAAGAGTTCCGCCAGCAGAGCGATCTTCCGGGAGCGGGCCGAGGTCGCGGCGACCTCCTGGGACACCTGGGCCAGTCGGGTCAGCAGCATGCAGCCATGGTGCGGTGCGCTCCGCTGGATTACACGCCGACGAACGGGTCGTCTTTCGTCTGCGGGTGCGTTGTGGCTGGTCGCGCCCACGCGGCGGAGCCGCATATCGATACAGCCCCGCGCCCCTTTTACGGCGTTGCATCGAGGTCGGCGAACAGTAGCTCTCCGTTGATGAACGCCCCCGCCCGGTAGCCGCCCGCCGCCGCGTTGATGACCTGCTCGGCGAAGGCCATGGCGTTGCCTACCGCCCAGACACCTGGCACGGAGGTGAGCCCGGTCGGGTCGACCACCGGATACGCGCCGAAGGGCGTCTCCTGGAACTCGGCGCCGAGCTTCTCCAGCAACCCGGTCTGCGGCACCGCGCGCGGCGCGACGAAGAGCACGTCGCGTGCGTGTTCCGTGCCGTCGGCCAGACGTACGCCCGTCAGCCGGTCGTCCTCGGTCACCAGCCCGGCCACCTCGCCGGGCACCACCTTCACCCCGGCCGCCCCGAGCCTGCGCACGTCGTCGTCCGAGAGGTCCGATTCGGCGACCTGGTGCAGGAAGAACGTCACGTCCTTCGACCACTGCGACACCATGAGCGCCTGGTGCACGCTCATCGGCGTGGTCGCCAGCACGCCGAAGGCCCGGTCGCGGACCTCCCAGCCGTGGCAGTACGGGCAGTGCAGTACATCCCGGCCGAAGTGCTCGGCGACGCCGGGGACGTCCGGGAGCTCGTCCTTGAGGCCGGTGGCGATGACGAGACGCCGGGCCCGTACGGTACGGCCGCTCTCCAGCGCTACGGTGAAGTCCGCACCGCGCGTGACGTCCACGGCCCGGTCCCGGACCAGCTCGACGCCGTACCGCGCGATCTCCTCGCGTCCGACGGCCAGGAACTCGGCGGGCGGCATGCCGTCCCGGGACAGGTAGCCCTGCATATGGGCGGCCGGTGCGTTGCGTGGTTCGCCGGCGTCGACGACCAGGGTGCGGCGCCGGGCGCGGCCCAGGACGAGGGCGGCGGACAGGCCCGCGGCGCCGCCTCCTACGACGACCACTTCGTACGAGTCGGTGTTGTTCTCGGTCATGGTGACCACCTCCACCGAGACAGTCGCGCGGTCCTTACCGCATTGACAAATGTCTTTGCCGAAACTGCAATGACCGTCATGAGTGATGACAACCGTGACGACGACATGGACACGGTGCTCGCGGAGGTCGGACCACGGCTGCGGCGGATCCGCAAGGAGCGGGGGGCGACGCTGGCCGGTCTGTCCGAGGCGACCGGCATCTCGGTGAGCACCCTCTCCAGGCTGGAGTCGGGGCTGCGCAAGCCCAGTCTGGAACTGCTGCTGCCGATCGCGCGAGCGCACGAGGTGGCGCTGGACGAACTGGTGGCCGCGCCCGTGGTGCGCGATCCCCGGGTACGGGCCGAGCCGATCAGGCGGCACGGGCGCACGTACTGGCCGCTGACCCGGCAGCCCGGCGGCCTTCAGGCCTTCAAGGTGCTGGTGCCGCAGGAGAAGGCCGAGCCGGAACCGCGGACCCATGAGGGGTACGAGTGGCTGTATGTGATGGCGGGGAGGCTGAGGATGGTCCTGGGCGATCACGACATCGTGCTGACCGCGGGGGAGGCCGTCGAGTTCGACACCCGGGTCCCGCACTGGTTCGGGTCGACGGGGGAGGGGCCGGTGGAGTTCCTCAGTCTGTTCGGGCCGCAGGGGGAGCGGATGCATGTGCGGGCGCGACCCAAGCGGTCGTGACGCATCTGGCTGTTCCCTGAATGGCAAGCGACCGCTTAGTATGCGAAGCGACCCCGGTCAGACGAAGCAGTCCCGTGGAGGCACCGCATGCAGGCATGGCAAGTGCACGAGAACGGCGAGCCGAGCGAGGTGATGCGGCTCGACGAGATCGAGACGCCCACGCCCGGTGACGGCCAGGTCCTGCTGAAGGTGCGTGCCGCGAACATCAACTTCCCGGACGCCCTGCTGTGCCGGGGCCACTACCAGGTCAGGCCGCCGCTGCCCTTCACGCCGGGCGTGGAGATCTGCGGCGAGACCGAGGACGGGCGCCGCGTCCTCGCTAATCCCGCCCTGCCGTACGGCGGCTTCGCCGAGTACGCCGTCGCGGACGCCGCCGCTGTCCTGCCCGCGCCCGACGCCCTGGACGACGCCGAGGCCGCCGCCCTGCACATCGGGTACCAGACGGGCTGGTTCGGTCTGCACCGCCGGGCCGGGCTGGAAGCCGGTGAGACGCTGCTGGTCCACGCTGCCGCTGGAGGGGTCGGCAGTGCGGCCGTGCAGCTCGGGAAGGCGGCCGGCGCGCGGGTCATCGGTGTCGTGGGCGGCGCCGACAAGGCCGCCGTCGCCCGGGAGCTGGGCTGCGACGTCGTGATCGACCGGCGCGGCGAGGACGTTATCGCGGCCGTGAAGGAGGCCACCGGCGGCCGGGGCGCCGACGTCATCTACGACCCCGTCGGCGGCGAGGCGTACGCCCAGTCCGCCAAGGTCGTCGCCTTCGAGGGCCGGATCGTCGTCGTGGGCTTCGCCAGCGGATCGATCCCCAGCCCGGCGCTCAACCACGCCCTGGTGAAGAACTACTCGATCCTCGGCCTGCACTGGGGCCTGTACAACACCAAGAACCCGAAGCTGATCCAGCACTGCCACGAACAGCTCACCGAGCTGGCCGCCCGGGGCGCGATCAAGCCGCTGGTGAGCGAACGCGTACCGCTGGCCGGCGCCGCGGCCGCCGTACAGCGCGTCGCCGACGGCCTCACCACCGGGCGCGTCGCCGTGATCCCGGGTCTCACCGAAGGAGGAGCGGCATGACCGACGCCGCCGAACTGCGCCGCCGTACGGCGGAGTTGCTGGCCGCTCACCCGCCCACCCGTCTCCCACCACCGCCCTCAACCGAGGGCCCTGCGGGCCCGCCCCCCTCAACTGCCACCACCGACCGACTGGACTTCCTGCGCGCCCGCTTCGACGCGGGCCTGGCGTGGGTGCACTACCCGGAGGGCCTCGGCGGGCTCGGCGCGCCCCGCTCCCTCCAGGTCGTCGTGGACGCCGAGCTGGAGGCCGCGGGCGCGCCCGACAACGACCCCCGGCGCATCGGGATCGGCCTCGGCATGGCCGCCCCGACGGTCCTCCAGTACGGCACCGAGGAGCAGAAGCGGCGCTATCTGCGGCCGCTGTGGACCGGCGAGGAGGTCTGGTGCCAGCTCTTCAGCGAGCCGGGCGCCGGATCCGACCTGGCCGCGCTGGGCACCCGGGCCGTACGGGAGGGCGACGACTGGGTCGTCAACGGGCAGAAGGTGTGGACGTCCAGCGCCCACGTCGCCCGCTGGGCCATCCTCATCGCCCGCACCGATCCGGACGTGCCCAAGCACGCGGGCATCACCTACTTCATCTGCGACATGACCGACCCCGGCGTCGAGGTCCGGCCGCTGCGGCAGATCACCGGTGAGGCCGAGTTCAACGAGGTCTTCCTCACCGACGTCCGCATCCCGGACTCCCGCCGCCTGGGCGAGATCGGCGACGGCTGGCGGGTCGCGCAGACCACGCTGAACAACGAACGCGTCGCGATCGGCGGCATGCGGCTGCCCCGCGAGGGCGGCATGATCGGCCCGATCTCCAAGACCTGGCGTGAACGCCCCGAACTGCGCACCCACGATCTGCACCAGCGGCTGCTGAAGCTGTGGGTCGAGGCCGAGGTCGCCCGCCTCACCGGCGAGCGGCTGCGCCAGCAGCTCGTCGCGGGCCAGCCCGGCCCCGAGGGCGCCGGCATGAAGCTCGCGTTCGCCCGGCTCAACCAGGAGATCAGCGGCCTGGAGGTCGAACTCCACGGCGAAGAGGGCCTGTTGTACGACGACTGGACCATGCGCCGCCCGCAGCTCGTGGACTTCACCGGCCGCGACGCGGGCTACCGCTACCTCCGCTCCAAGGGCAACAGCATCGAGGGCGGGACCAGCGAGGTCCTGCTGAACATCGTCGCCGAGCGCGTCCTGGGCCTGCCCGCCGAGCCGCGCACCGACAAGGACGTCGCCTGGAAGGACCTGGCCCGATGACCGACCTGCTGTACTCGGAGGAGGAAGAGGCGCTGCGGGCGGCCGTACGGGACCTGCTCGCCGACCACTGCGACGCGCCCGGTGTCATCGCGCGCACCGAGACGGACACCCCGCACGACCGGGAGGCATGGAAGGCCCTCGCCGACGGCATGGGCCTCGCGGGGCTCCTGGTCCCGGAGGAGAAGGGCGGTCAGGGTGCCACGCACCGCGAGGTCGCCGTCGTACTGGAGGAGTTGGGGCGCGCGGTCGCGCCGGTGCCGTATCTGACGAGCGCTGTCGTGGCCACCGAGGCGCTGCTCGCCTGCGAGGCCGAAGGGGGTCTGCTCGCCGAGCTGGCGTCCGGGCGGAAGATCGGCGCCCTCGCCGTCGCGCTGAACGTCGCCCCGGGCGGCGCCTACAAGGTCGTACGGCTTGAAAGCGGCTTCCTGCACGGGGAGTTGACCGGTGTCGCGGACGCGGCCGCCGCCGATGTGCTGCTCGTGCCCGCGGACGACGGCGGGCTGTACGCGGTCGACGCCGACGCCGTGGCCGTCACCCCGCAGGCGTCCCTGGACCTCACCCGGCCCGTGGCGACGCTCACCCTGGACGGGGCGCCGGCCCGTCTGCTGGGGGACGCCGAGCCCGCCGTACGACGTGCCCTGCGGGCCGGGGCCGGGCTGCTCGCCTCCGAGCAACTCGGGGTCGCCGAATGGACGTTGACCGAGACGGTCCGCTATCTGAAGGACCGCAAGCAGTTCAACCGGCCCGTCGGCGGCTTCCAGGCCCTCAAGCACCGGCTCGCCCAGCTGTGGCTGGAGGTCGTCAACCTGCGCGCGGCCGCCCGCAACGCCGCCGACGCACTGGCCGGCGGTCACGACGCCGATCTGGCGGTCGCCGTCGCCCAGTCCTACGCGGCGCCCGTCGCCGTGCACGCCGCCGAGGAGGCCGTGCAGTTGCACGGCGGTATCGGGATGACCTGGGAGCACCCGGCGCATCTGTATCTGAAGCGGGCCAAGGCCGACTCCATCGCCTACGGCACGGCGGGCGCCCACCGTGCGGCACTGGCCGAACTCGTCGACCTCCAGGCTCCCTGACGTACACCTGAGCGAAGCACGCGGAGCCCGCCCCACCTGGGGCGGGCTTTTCGGTGTGCACGCCTCCGGCGAAGTGAACACCCGGCGGCGGTCCAGCCAACTCACCGCACAGCTCTGCTCTTCGGGCCCTTCGGAATCGCATACTCGCAGCGGTTCCATCCGGCCCTACCAGGGAGGCAGAGCATGGCCCTCACCACCCGTCGCAGAGCCCTCACCACCCTCGGCGCCGCCCTCGCGGGCACGGTCGCCCTGCCCGCCACCCAAGCGCTCGCGAGCGAACGCAAGCACGGCCCGCACCCGTTGTGGCGGGCGCACGCCCACAACGACTACGAGCACCCCCGGCCCCTCCTCGACGCCCTCGACCACCGCTTCGGCAGCCTCGAAGCCGACATCTACCTGGTCGGCGGCCAACTCCTCGTCGCCCACGACCCCGAGGACCTCGACCCCACCCGCACCCTGGAGTCCCTCTACCTCGACCCGCTGGCCGCCCGCGTCCGGGCCAACCACGGTTCCGTGTACCGGGGACACCGCAGGCCGGTCCAGCTGCTCATCGACATCAAGACCGAGGGCGTGTCGACGTACCTCGAACTCGACCGGCATCTGAAGCGCTACAAGCACCTGTTCACGACGTACGCACACGGGCGGGTGCTCCCCGGCGCGGTCACCGCCGTCATCTCCGGCGACCGCGCGGCCCGTACGCCGATGGAGGCCCAGACCGTCCGCCGGGCCTTCTACGACGGCCGCCTCACCGACCTCGGCAGCTCGGCGCCCGCCTCCTTCGTCCCGCTGATCAGCGACAACTGGACCCTCAACTTCACCTGGCTCGGCGTGGGCGCCTTCCCGGACGCCGAGCGGCGCAAGCTGCGCGGCATCGTCCGGACGGCCCACTCCCGAGGGCAGAAGGTGCGCTTCTGGGCCACGCCGGACGTGGCCGGACCCGCCCGCGACGCGCTGTGGGGCGAACTGCTGGCCGCCGACGTCGACTTCCTCAACACCGACGATCTCGCCGGTCTGGAGGCCTTCCTCGACGCAGCGCCGGGACAGCACACCTAGGGACGGCAGGCAGGACACCACACGTTCGGAGTACGGCTCAGCCGCCCGGACGAACCCTCCGCTACGCCACACTTACGGCCGAACGCCGCGAAGTGGACGTGGCGGAGGAGGTTGACGATGGCCATTTCCATCTCTGTGGTGTTGCTGCTGTTCATCCTTGCGGTGATCTTCGTACGCAACGGCGGGCTGAAGATCAGCCATGCGCTGGTCTGTCTGCTGCTCGGCTTCTACCTGGCCAGCACCAGCATGGCGCCCACCATCAACAGCGGTCTGACGGCCACGGCGGACATCGTCAGCAGCCTCAGACCGTGAGGCTCAGCGGGTCGAGAAGACTCCGATGCCGTTGGGGACGGGGCGTTCCACGCCGTCGGACGGGTGGTTCCGTATGGAGACCGTCGCCGCTCCCGGCGCGCGGGTGACCAGCGTCGACGAACCGCCGCCGTCCAGGCTGAAGGCGTCGGCCGAGCCCAGCTCGCGCATGATGGACGCCACTTCCGCGACGGTCAGACCGGTGCGGTACTCGGGCGCGCTGTCCAGGGCGAGCAGCAGCAGGCGCCGGCCGCCGTCCGCGATGCCCACGGCCGTGCGCACGGCCGAGGCCCTGTCGTCGAGGCCGGGCAACGGCTTCCCGTCGTCGAGAACCGGATAGCCGCCGAGGGCGAAGCGGAACGGGACGCGGGACTTCGCCGCCACCAGCCGGTGCCGTACCGTCACCGGCTCGCCCGCGAAGAACTTCCGCAACCGCTGCGCCCCCGCCTCCCGGCCCACCAGAACGGTCGCGTCCGAGGCGATCGGCCCGCTCCCGGGGGTGTCGGCGGTCGACACGACCCGGCCGCGGCGGACCGTCACCTCGTAGGTGTCGGTGCTGCACGGAGCGGCCCGGTCGGTGTCCGTGCCGCAGGTGGCGCGGACCCGGGAGACGCTGCCCCACTTGGCGGTGAACGCCCCGATGGAGCCCACCGGCAGCGCGTACTGGTTGAGCCCGCCCAGCGGCAGCCGGCCCTCGGGTGTGCGGATCGAGCCGGCGAGGCTCAGGCCGTCCATCCGGGCCCGTCGGTCGACGCCCACGCCGAACACGTCCTGGGTGCTCGTGCCGGGCGGCAGTGCGGGCCCGAAACGCTGGCCGTTCGGCACCGCCGCCTTCAGTGCCC
Organism: Streptomyces sp. V4I8; assembly: GCF_041261225.1. Taxonomy (GTDB): domain Bacteria; phylum Actinomycetota; class Actinomycetes; order Streptomycetales; family Streptomycetaceae; genus Streptomyces. Next base: position 1,771,911 of record NZ_JBGCCN010000001.1, on the reverse strand, counting down.
GGCCGCGCGCGATGGCCGGTCCCACACTCGCGCCGGTCACCTGGACGCCCGGGTGCTGGACCTCGCTGATGTTGAAGAAGTCGCCGTTCACGCCCGCGACCGCGCCCTGGGCGGTGGCCTGCTGCGAGACGGTGGCCCGCGCCGCCACCGCCCCCGGATGCAGCAGATCGAGACGCACGCGCGGATTGCGCAGGTCGACGGTCAGGACATGGGCGTGTGCCGTGCCCTTCGCCGCAGCGATGTCGAACTCGTCGTACACGACCCCCGGCGCGATCGGGGTGCCCTGCGCGGCGCCGGCCGGTGCCGCCCCCACCAGGGCCGCACCGGCCAGCGCGCCGAGTGCCGTGAGCAGCGTGAGGGCCGCTCTGGCAGCTCCGAACCGTTTCTGACGACGCGTCACGATTGCCCCCCTGATGTCTCGTCAAATGTCCCAGGACTCGGGGGAAGTGCACCAGACCGCGATGACCTGCGGGGTTGCTAGGCGCCGACGACGCGAGAACGGGTGAGGAAACGCACCCCCTCGGGTGCCTCCAGGGAGAACCCGCTGCCCCGGCCCTCGACGACGTCGACGATCAGCCGGGTGTGGCTCCACGCCTCGTACTGACTGCGCGACATCCAGAACGTCACCGGCTCCGCCACCCCCTCGACGTGCAACTCCGCGAGCAGCACGTCCGAGCCGCCCGTGCGGAACTCGCCCTCCGGGTAGCACATCGGCGCGCTGCCGTCGCAGCAGCCGCCGGACTGGTGGAACATCAGCGGGCCGTGTGTCGCGCGCAGACGGCGCAGCAGATCGGCGGCGGCGGGAGTGAGTTCGACGCGCGGGGTCTCCTCATACATGGCAGCAAGGGCAGCACGGGCAACGTTGCGAGAGGGTTGCACGGTGGCACCCGTTCTGCCTGCGCGGTGGCACCCGTTCTGCCCAACCCTTCCGGTCACCCCCCTGACCACCCGTGATGACTACGCTGCTCGGGTGACCATCGAGCTGACGCTGCTGACGTCCGTCGCCCACCGGGGCAAGGAGATCACCGCGCCCCGCCTGCGCGGGCTGCTGGCGCTGCTCGCCGGGGAGCCGCGAGCCGGATGCGGCACGGGACGGCTCGTGGACGGCCTGTGGCCCGACGAACAGCCGGAGAACCCGACCAAGGCGCTGCAGATCCTGGTCTCGCGGGCCCGGTCGCTCCTCGGTGCGGACGTCATCGCGAGCACACCCACCGGCTACCGCATCGCCCTGCGCGAGGACCAGGTCGACGCCTGGGCCGTCCAACTGCACGCCGCAGCGGGAGGGGAGAAGGCGCGGGCCGGGGACCACCACGGTGCGGTCGCCGAGGCCGAAGCCGGGCTCGCGCTGTGGGACGGCGGCCCTGCGGAAGGGGTCCTTCTCGGCGATCCCCTGGTGGCGCTGCGCCTCGAACTGGGCGCCACACACCTGGCGTTGACGCGCCTGCGGGCGCTTTCGCTGGCCCGCTCGGGGCGCCGCGAGGAGGCGGTGGGGCCGCTCGGCGAGCTGGTGGCCACGCGCCCCCTCGACGAGGAGCCCCTGCTGGAGTTGATGCGCTGCCAGGCGGCCACCGCCGGAGCGGCCGCCGCGCTGGCGACGTACGACAGCTACCGGCGCCGCCTGCGCGACGAGCTCGGCACCGATCCCGGTCCCGCCCTGCAGGAGCTGCACCAGGAGCTGCTGCGCGGCCAGGCGCCCGTGGTGCGGCGCGGGGTGCCGCACGAGCCGAACCCGCTGCTCGGGCGGGAGGCCGACATCGCCGCCGTCACCCGGCTGATCCACCGCTCACGGGTCACGTCGATCATCGGGCCGGGCGGCCTCGGCAAGACACGCCTCGCCAGCGCCGTCGCGCGCGAGGCCGAGCACCGGGTCGTGCATCTGGTGCCGCTCGCCGGTGTCCGCCAGGACGCCGACGTCGCGGGCGAGGTCGCCTCGGCGCTCGGCGTCGGGGAGAGCCTGCGCGCCCCCACCGGCGGCTTCGGGCCGCCCGCCGACGCGCTCGCCGGCATCGTCGGCGCGCTCGGCCCCGGCCCGGCGCTGCTCGTCCTGGACAACTGCGAGCAGGTCGTCTCCGGCGTCGCCGGCCTCGTCCAGGCGCTCGTGTCGACGACCAGGAACGTCAGCGTCCTCACCACCAGCCGCGCCCCGCTCGGACTGTCCTCCGAGACCGTCCACCCGCTGCCCGAGCTGGACCCGGCCACCACAGTCGAGCTGTTCGAACAGCGCGCCCGCGCCGCCCGCCCCGACGCCGAGCTGCCCGCCGAGGCCGTGGCCGACCTGTGCCGCCGCCTCGACGGGCTGCCGCTGGCCACCGAACTCGCCGCCGCCCGGGTCCGGGTGATGTCGGTCGCCGAGATCGCCCGCCGACTGGAGAACCGGTTCGCCCTGCTGCGCGGCGGACCCCGGGACGCGCCCCAGCGGCACCGCACCCTGCACGCCGTCGTCGACTGGAGCTGGAACCTGCTCGAACCGGCGGGCCGCACCGCCCTGCGCGCCCTCGCCGTGTTCCCCGGCGGATTCACCGCCGCCGCGGCCGAACACGTCCTCGCGGACCTCCTCGGCGACGACGACGCCCTGGACGTGCTGGCGGACCTCGTCGACCAGTCCCTGCTCAAGGTGACCGACACCGCGTACGGCAGCCGCTTCCGGATGCTGGAGACCCTACGGGAGTTCGCCGCCGCCCATCGTGAGCGGGCCGGTGAGGACGCGGCCGTCGAGGAGCGGTTCCTGCGCTGGGCGCGGGAGTTCGGGACCGAGTACCACGACGCGCCGTTCGGGCCCGACCCGCTCGCCTCCTGGCACCTCGTCCGCGCCGAGCAGGACAACCTCGTCCAGGCCGTGCGGATCGCGCTCGCCCGCGCGGACGCCGACACCGTCGCCCCGGTCACCGCCGTCCTGGCCGGCCTGTGGACCACCGACGCCAACTACGCCCGCCTGATCGCCCTCACCGAGGACACCGCCGGGCTGCTCTCCCACTACCGGCCCGGCCCCGACTACGTCGAACCGGCCCGCACCGCCGCCGCGCTGACCACCGCCAACATCTTCCTCGGCGTCGGTCCCGGAGCCGTCCGCACCCTCGTCACCCTGCGGCGGCTGCCGCCCGCCCCGCCGGACACCCTCGTCCGCGCCGTCGCGACGGTGCTGTCCGCGCTGCCCGAGGTGCTCGGCGACCACAGCGCCCTGGAGGCCCTGTGCGACAGCGACGCCCCGCTGCTCGCCGGCGTCGCCAACTGCCTGGCCAGCTATGTGTGGCAGAGCGAGCACCAGCCGGACCGGGCCCTGGACGCCGCCCGCCGGATGGTGACGGCCCTCGGTGACCGGAACATCCCCCTGCTCAGGTTCTGGCCCGCCTCACGCGTCGCCGAGCTGTGCCTGCAGACGGAACGGGGCGCCGAGGCCATCGTCCATGTGCGGTCCGCGCTGGAGGCGCTGGAGGAGTACGGCGAGTGGGGCGACCCGATCGGGCTGCGCTGGGGCATGATGCTCGCCAACCTCCAGACCGGGGACCTCGACGCGGCCGAGCACTGGCTCGGGGAGGCACTGCGGCACCAGCCCGACGGTGCGGGCTCCGACGCGTTCATCCCCGACCTGGGCGCCCGCGCCGAGATCGCCCTCGCCCGTGGTGACATCGAGACCGGGCTGGGGCTGTGGCGCCGCGCCGTGGCCCGCCTTGAGCGCGGTCTGAGCCCCGTCTTCGGCGACGACCTCGTCATGGAGCCCTGGGTGCTGGAACTCCAGGCGGTCGCCGTGACCGCCCACGCCCGGCACGGCCGCCTCGACCTCGTCGCAGGCATCGCCGCGGCGCTCCCCGACCGCCTGACCACGCTGCTGACCCGCCCCAAGGTCGCCCCGCACCGGGTGACGGTGGACTTCCCGGTGTGCGGGGCACTGCTGCTCGCCCTCGGGACGGTCGACCTGGCCGCCGGTGCGACGGTGCGGGCCGTACGGCTGCTCGCGCTGGCCGACCGCTTCCGCGCCCTGCGCAACTTCCAGCCGACGATGTCCTCGGCCGTCTCCCGCGAGGCCGCCGCCGACGCCGACAAGGCGGCGTACGAGGACGCGGTGTCCACATACGCCGACCTGGACCCCGCGGCGCTGGGGCAGGCCGTGCTCGCGCTGCTGGGCGGCGGCCGCTGAGGCGGTGGCTCAGAGCGTCACCGGCAGCCGCACCAGGTGGAAGCCGTCGCCGGGCCAGTGCCCGAACTCGACGTCGTCACGGTCCACCGCCAGCTTCGGCGCCTTGGGCCGCCGCACCAGCAGCTCCTCGAACACGACGGCCGTGAGGACCCGGCCCAGCGCCGCGCCGATGCAGTAGTGCGGGCCGTGCCCGAAGGCGAGGTGACCGTCGCCGCGCCCGAACTCCCGCGTGATGTCGAGCCGTTCGGGAGTCTCGTACGCGGCGGGGTCGTGGTTGGCGCCGAACAGTGCGACCGTCACCGCCTCGCCCTTCCTCAGGGGCGTCCCGGCGAACTCGAAGTCCTCGGCCGCGTACAGGGTGGCGCCGATGCGCACCAGCGTGACGTACCGCAGGAGTTCGGGCACGGCGCGGGCGAGCAGCTCCGGCTCGGTGCGCAGCCGCTCCAACTGCTCCGGGTGGTCGAACAGGGCGAGCATCCCGTGGGCGAGGAACAGGGCGGGCGGGGTGATGCCGGTGTTGATCAACAGGAAGAAGGCGGTGACGATCTCGTCGTCGCTCAGCCCGCCGTCCGCCAGCAGTGCCGAGACCAGATCGTCGGCGGGCTCGGCGCGGCGCCGGGCGACCAGGTCCTTGGTGTACTCCACGATGCCGGCCAGCCCCTCGGCGACCCCGCTGCCGTCGCCGTACGCGAAGTCCCTGATCCACGCGCGGACCCGGTCCTGGTCGGCGGCGTCGACCCCGACCAGCTCGCAGATCACGGCCGTGCAGAGCGGGTAGGCGAACTCGTCGAGCAGATCGGCCTGTTCGCGCTCGGAGCGGTCGGACAGGGTGGCGATCAGGTCGCGGGCGGTCTTCTCCACGAAGGGGCGCAGCGCGGACACGCGGCGGGCGGTGAAGGCGCGGGTGAGCGGGCCGCGTCGCCGGGTGTGCTCGTCGCCGTCGAACAGCGCCAGGTGGCCGGACAGGTACGGGACGTACTCCGCCGGGAAGCCCTCCATGCCCTGGGCCAGCAACTCGGCCTGCGGGTCCGGCATCTCGGAGCCACCGGGGACGGAGGAGCGGTCCCGGACCAGACGCGGCTCGGTGAGCGCGGCCCGCACGTCCTCGAAGCGCGTGAGGAGCCGTACCGGCGTGCTCAGGCCCGGCAGGACCGCGTGGCCCAGGCCGGTGCGGGCGCGCAGGTCGGAGTAGCCGCGGACGGGGTCCTCGACGAGTTCGGGGGTGAGGCGCAGGGCGTCGGTCATGGCAGGGGCCTTCCGGTCGTGGACGAGACGGCAGCTCGGGTCGTGGAGTACCGACCCGCGCCCCAGAGCGTGCTGGGGCGCGGCTTCCGCTCGGTTTCACCGCGGTTTCACGGGCGCCGACCGGGTGGGCCGACCACTGCTCAGGCGCCCGGATCGACCGCGGCGCAGCGGCTTCCGTCCTCCGGAACCTTCAGGGCTGTGAGGTAGTCGTCCACCGCGCTACGGGTGCAGTCACTGCGCCCGTAGACACTGTGTCCCGCGCCCTCGTATGTCAGCAGCACGGTCGTCCCCCGGGTCTGCCGGTGCACATTGGTCGCCCACGCGTGGTTGTTCGCCGGGTCGTGGCGGGAGTGCAGCATGAGGATCTTGGGCGCCTCGGTGATGCGCAGGCGGTGCTGCGGGTTGTTCACCTCGTCCGGCCAGCCGACGCAGCCGGCCATCGCGGCATGGACGCGCGGTGAGCCGCGCATGTGCGGTGCCGCCCGCAGTTCGGCCTCGGTCAGACGGGCGAACTCCCGTTGGTTCTTGGGCCGGATGCGCCAGTCCTGGCAGAACACCGCGTAGAAGGCTTCCGCCTTCGTCTGCCGGCCGGTGTCCTCGGCGGCCGGCGCCCTTGATGCGCCCGCCTGTGTTCCGGCGTCGGAACTCCGCCGAGGCTGCGCTTCGAGTCCGGCCACATAGTCGGCGAGCTCGTCCCAGTCCGGGCCGTAGAACGTGTACCTGAACGCGAACAGGGTGATGTCGTTCGCGGAGAGGGTCCGGCCGGGGGTCGCCGGATCCTGGATCTCGCCACGGTCGGCCCGGGCGAGCAGACCGTCCCAGACGGCGGTGACATCCCGGCCGTGCAGTGCGCAGGAGGGCGAGCGGTCGCACCACTTCACGAACTCGTGGAAGGAGTCCTCGGCGGCGACCGCGGAGGAGACCATGAAGTCCCGGGTGCCCAGGCTGTGGTCGATGTTCGCGGTGAGGGCCATGGCCCGGATCCGGTCGCCGTACAGCTCCGCGTACTGCTCGCCGATCAGCGTGCCGTAGGAGTGGCCGAAGTAGTTGAGCTTCTCCTCGCCCAGCGATTTGCGCAGGGCCTCCATGTCCCGGACGACACCGAGTGTGTCGGCGTGGTCGAAGATCGGGCCGCTGTGCCGTCGGCAGTCCTCGCGCAGCTCACGGTTGTAGGCGGCGAGCCGGTCGAACTCGGCCTGGTCGCGGGGGTACGCGGACGGCGCCCGGCCGAGCAGTTCCGTCGAGCACTTCACCGGTTGGCTGCCTCCGACGCCGCGCGGATCGAAGCCGACGATGTCGAATCTGGCCTGGAGGTCTTCGCTGAACTGGGCGGGTGCGCGGGTGAGGGCGAAGTTCACCCCTGAGTCGCCCGGCCCGCCCGGGTTGACCAGGAGCGCGCCGACCCGGCGGTCCGGGTCCGTCGCCTTGCGCCGCGCCACCGCCATGCCGAACTTCTCGCCCGCCGGACGTGCCCAGTCGATGGGCAGCCGTAGGGTGCCGCACTCGGCCGTGGGATGCTCGGGGCACGGCTTCCAGTCGATCTTGGCGGCGGGCGCCGCTGAAGGGCCTGCGGATAAGCGGCTCGGCGTGTCGGCGTCCGCCACGCCGGGGCCGACCACCAGCGCGCCGACCGCCAGCACGCCGGCGGTGAGCGCACCGGTGAGCGCCTTCATCAAGGGTTGCACAGAGCTCCTCCTGGTACTCCTGATACTTCGCGGACCACGGAACACAGGAGTGGCCACTCCTCGACGAGCTTCACAGCGAGCCGAGGGTGGCCACAACCGTCCGGGAGCGGAATCAGGGACGGAACCAGGGAACGTCCGGAGCGGGGCTCAGGGTTGGCCCCCACTGCCACCAGGGTTGTCGCCGATCGTGACGACGCCCGTCGTCCTCGCGCCGGTGAGGTTGTCGTAGACGACGTCACCCGTGGACTTCTTCCAGATCTTGATACGGAAGCTGTCCGGGCCGTCCGTCGCCGTGATCCGGAATCCGTAGCCGCCGCTGTCGTTGACCGTGCCGGAGCCCTGGTAGACCGCCTGGGAGCCGGTGATCACGAGCCAGTCGGAGCCGGTGGAGCGGAACTTCAGCCGGGCCGGCCCGAGGTCGAAGGTGGCCTTGCCCGTGGGGACGGTGGCTCCCTTGACGTACGCGACGGCGAAGGAGAAGGCCGCCTTGCCGGTCAGATCCGGCTTGGCCGGGTAGGCGCCGGGCGGGGAGGTGATCACGCCGGTGCCGAGTGCGGGGCCCGCGGCGCGGTCGTAGACGATCAGCTCGGGGAGCGTGGTGCTGTCCGAGGCGCCGTCGTCGTCGGTGACCGTGATCACCGGACGGTGGAGACCCGCCTCGGTGTAGGAGTGCTCGGCTCGGCACACGGTGCCGGTGACCGTGCCGGCGGTCGGGTCGGTGCCGTCCTTCCAGTCGACCCTGCAGGTGTGGGAGTCCCGGGTGCCCGCGTCGCCGAAGTCGGCGGTGACCGTGGCGTGTTGGCGGACCGGCACGGGGGACTTCGGCCCGGTCGCCGAGGTGATCGACGGTGCCGCGTTGGTGACGTCGACGGTGGCCGTGTCGCTGCCGTGGCCACCGGTCAGGGTGACGTCGTAGGTGCCGTTGTCGGTGCAGGTGATCGTGGTCCGCGCGGCCTCGGGGTCGGCGACCGTGCAGGGCGCGTCCTCCTCGACCGCCCACTTCGGGCTGCCCGCACCGGAGATCGTGCCGTTCAGCGGGATCGCGTCGCCTTCCTTCCCGCTGCCGTCCGAACCGGCGTGCACGATCGTCACCGGGTCGATGCCGGTGAGGGTGGGCACGACCTTCTTGATCAGGCCGTCGGCATCGAACTCCAGCTTGTCGATGGTGGTTTCGCGGTGCATGCCGTCACCGCCGGGGATGGCGAAGCGGTGGTAGACGATGTACCAGTCGTCGGTGTTCGGGACGTGGACCACCGAGTGGTGGCCGGGGCCCTTGATGCCGAGCGAGAGGTCCTTCTCCAGGATCACGCCCTGCTTGGTCCAGGGACCGGTGGGCGAGGAGCCGGTGGCGTAGGCGACCTGGTAGTTCTCGTCACGTGTGTCGTTCTCCGACCACATGAAGTAGTACGTGCCCTTGCGCTTGATGACGAAGGAGCCCTCGTTGTAGTTGCTCGGCGTGATGTTGGTGACCTTCGAGGCGTCGAAGGAGACCATGTCGTCGTTGAGCGGGACCACATAGGCGCGGCCGTTGCCCCAGTACAGGTACGACGTGCCGTCGTCGTCGGTGAAGACGGCCGGGTCGATCATCTGGCCCGTGTAGTCACCGGCCTTCAGCAGCGGTTTGCCCAGGGCGTCCTTGAAGGGGCCGGTCGGCGAGTCCGACACCGCGACGCCGATGTTCGCGTCGGCGCAGAAGTAGAAGTAGTACTTGCCGTTCCGCTCCTCCATGGCCGGCGCCCAGGCCCTGCTGTCCGCCCAGGAGACGTCCGGACCCAGGTCCAGGATGACGCCGTGATCGGTCCAGTGGACCAGGTCCTTGGAGGAGTACGCCTTGAACTGTGTACCGCTCCAGCCCTCGAAGCCGTCCGTGGTGGGGTAGATGTAGAAGGTGTCGCCGAACCTGACGACGTTCGGGTCCGCGTTCAGGCCCGGCAGCACCGGGCTCTTCATCTCCACGGCCGACACCGTCCAGGTGCGCTTCTTGCCGTCCGAGCCGGTGACCTCGTACGTGACCGGCTTGGTGAAGTCGTGCAGGGTGCCGGAGGCGGGGCTGATGGTCGCGCCGTGGGCGAGGGTGAACTCCGGTGCCAGGGCGGTGACATCACTGCCCGGGGTGAGCGGCAGGACGATCTTGCTGTCCTTGTCGGTGATGATCGCGTCGGTCTTCAGCGCCGGGTGGGTCGCCGCGGCGATCCCGGTGGTGTTGCCGCTGATCTCCAGGACCTCGGCGGGCGTCAGGGCCCGGTTGTAGATCCGGAAGTCGTCGACCTCGCCGCCGAAGTACGGGTCGGGGGAGTAGAGGGACTTGCCGATGTAGCCGGAGGAGTCCTTCGCCGAGTCGTACAGCTCGGACGGCTTGATGGTGACCCCGTTGACCCGGGCCGCCTCGGCGCCGTCCACGTAGAGGATCGCCGTCTCGGTCGCGCCGTCCAGGGTGACCGTGAGGTGCTGCCACTCGCCGGCGGTGAGCCGGGAGCCGCCGATCATCTGCTTCTCGCCGGACCAGGTGGCCTTGGTGATCGCGGAGAACAGCTTGCCGCCGCCGTTGGACGGGGTGGCGAACAGGTACTTGTTGCTGTCCGGGCCGAGTCCGAACAGCCACTGGAAGTTGTCGCCGCCCTTCCACTTGACGTACGTGGAGACGGTGACGCTGTCCGTGTCCTTCAGCACGCCGTTGGGGATCTTGACGTACGGCGAGCTGGAGCTGCTGTTGCCGCCGGACATCTTGAACGAGCCGCCCTCGACGCCGGTCCCGAAGTCGGGCGTACGGACGTAGGTGCCGTGGTAGCCATGGCCGCTGGAGTCGCGGGCGATACTGCCGCCGGTCTCGTCGAAGTCGTAGTGCAGGAGCAGGTCGGCCGGGACGTCCGGGCCCTCGGCGGAGACCGTGACCTCGGCGCTGACCTCGATCGCGGAGTCACCCGCGAGGTCGCCCTTCACCGTGAAGGTGCCGGCCTGCGCGTACTGCGACTCGGCCACGTCCTCCCAGGTGACGGCGACGGGCCGCTTCACACCGTCCCCGGACTCGGCGATGACGGTGGCGGGCAGGACCGGGGCGTCACCGATGCGTGTCTCGACCTTGACGTCCTCGACGCTCGTGATGATCTGGTCCGGCTGGTAGGTCTTCAGCAGCCGGTCGTACTCGGCCTGGGTGACCGGGAGTACCGTGCCGTGCCGGGGCTTGGACGGCAGGTCGTAGCCGGTGGACGGGGTCCAGACACCGGAGGCCAGGTCCGTCGTCTCGAAGGGGATGTAGCCGCGCCCGCCGAACTCGTCGAGGAACGCGTACCACTTGTCCTCGGTGTTCGACTTGAACACCAGCGGTCCCTCGGCGGCGTTCATCGCGCCCTTGCCGATGCCCTCGGCCACGGCGTCCCAGGACAGGTCCAGCAGCGAGTCGCTCTTCTCCTCGAAGATGAACTTGCTGTTGGGCGTGGAGGAGGTGTTGTTGCGCTCGTCCTTGGAGAGGCGGAAGTACGTGCCGTCGTGCTGGATCACCGTGGAGTCGATGACGGAGTAGCCGCGGTCGACCCAGACCTTGGGCTCGCTGAAGGTGTAGAAGTCGCGGGTGGTCGCGTACATCATGCGGTTGTACGTGTCGCCGGAGTGCGCCTCGTTGTCGTACAGCTTCGACGCCCAGAAGACGACGTACTCACCGCGCTGGGCGTCGTAGAACGCCTCCGGCGCCCAGGTGTTGCCCGCGCTGTCCGGGGAGACCTTCACCAGCCGCTGGTTCGTCCAGTGGACGAGGTCGGTGGACTCCCAGACCATGATGGACTTGCTGCCCGTGCGCTGGGACGCGTCCCAGTCGCCGTTGCCGTAGATCCGCAGGTCGGTGGCGATCTGGTAGAACTTGTCGCCCTCGGGGGAGCGGATGATGAACGGGTCGCGCAGGCCCTTCTCGCCGAGCGTGGAGGTCAGGACGGGCTTGCCGTCGTTCAGCTCTCGCCACTTCAGCGGGTCGTTGCCCTTGCTGAGGGCGGCGTAGAGCTGCTCGCCGTCCGCGGTGCCCTCGCCGGTGAAGTAGCTGAACATGTAGCCCTTGAGGGCTTCCTTCTTGGGCAGTTCCGGCACCTTCGCGGTGAAGGCGCGGGTCGTCTTCGCGTCGCCCTTGGTGACGGTGGCGGTCAGCTCGACGGTGGTGGCGCCGTCGCCGTGCGCGGGGCGGTGGACCACGCCCTCGGCGGAGACGACGTCGGCGTTCGCGGAGGACCAGGAGACCTCGGTGCCGAAGTCGCCGTCGGCCGGGAGTGTGAGGTTGCCGCGGACGTCTTCGAGGTTGTGCACGGTCAGTGCCTCGGCGGCCTGCTTGACGGCGGTCGTGTCGTCGAAGGCGGGCAGGACCGTGACCTCGAAGGTCCTGGTGGCGCTGACCGTGCCCTTCTTCAGGGTCGCCGTCAGCGTGGCGTGGCCGTCCGGCTCACCGGCGGCGGGGCGGGTCACCGCGCCGGAGTCGGAGACCACGTCGGGGTTGTCGCTCTCCCAGGTAATGGAGGAGCCACCGGCCGTGCCGGTCTTCGGCAGGGTCAGATCGGCGGTCACCGCGCTGGTGTCGCCCAGGGTGAGGGCCGCCTTGTCGGCGGCGACGCCCTCCTCGGCGATGGGGAGCGAGAGCTGCTCGACCTCGGAGCCGGCGAGGGCGCGGTCGTAGACCCGGAAGTCGCGGATCTTGCCCTTGAAGAGCTTGTCGCTGGTGTAGACCGACTTGCCTATGTAGTTGGCGGTCGTGGTGCCCGAGCCGATGGACCCCGGGGTGATGGTGACCGAGGTGTTGCGGCCGACCTCCACGCCATCCTCGTACAGGACGGCCGTGTTGCCGGTCTGGGTGTAGGTGAGCTGCTTCCACACCGAGCGGGTCAGGTTGTGCGAGTCGGTGGGCCGGGTGTTCTGCTCGGTCGACCAGTTGCCGGACGCGATGGCGGTGCGCAGCGAGTTGCCGGTGGCGAAGAGGTAGCCGTTGCCGGCACCGCTGGTGGTGTTGCCGAAGCCGTAGATGAAGTACGGGGTGGTCTGCGACTCGTCCATCAGCACGTCCATGGAGACGCTGATCGAGTCCATGCCCTTCATGACGTCGTTCGGCACCTTGATGTAGGTGTCCGAACCGTTGAAGGCGAGGCCCTGGCCGCTGCCCGTCCAGCCGGCGGTGCCGTTGACCGTGCCGTCGCGGCCGTTGCCGGAGGCGTCGGTGACGGTGGTGCCGGAGGCGGCGTCGAGCTTGTACCAGAGGGCGAGTCCGTCGGTGACGTCCGCGGTGTCCGCCGCCTGCGCGGGGACGAGGGGGGCGGCGAGCCCCAGCAACAGCGACGCGGCGGTCAGCCCGGCGAGTCGGCCCGCCCGGCGTCTCACGCGGGCACGGGCGCGTGCGATGTACGGCATGTGGAGTTCCCTGCTGAGGCGTGGCGGGGCCTCGGCCATGGGCACCCTGCCGTTTCGGCTGTGTGACGTCGTGTTGCGAGAGTGTCAATCGGGGCGTGGCACAGCGTCAAGGGTTTTCGAACGATGTCCGACTGGTCGAACGATAAGATGTCGAGGCCTCGCAGCCGGCTTCTCGACTTCCTTGGGTTCAGGGTCCTGACAGCCCGAAGATGGGCGTGTACGTTCCAGGCGTCACGAATGTGCACAACTTCCATAGGGTCCGGGGCACGCGCACCTCGTACTCGCCAGGAGGAGCCCATGCACAGAGGCAAGTTCGGGCGGGCCGTGGTGGCATTGGCCGTCATCGGCGTCGCGGGGTGCGGTGCGTCGGACTCCGGGAGCGGGGCCGCCTCGCCCGGGAACGGCACCGAGGTCACGCGGGTCACGGTCGGCATCATTCCGATCGTCGACGTGGCGCCGCTCTACTTGGGGGAGAAGAAGGGGTTCTTCAGCAGGCGGGGCCTGGACCTGGAGATGGTCGGCGCGCAGGGGGGCGCGGCGATCGTTCCCGGCGTGGTGAGCGGGCAGTTCCAGTTCGGCTTCAGCAACACCACCTCGCTGATGATCGCCCAGGCCAGGGGGGTCCCCGTGAAGTCCGTCGTGAACGGGGCGGCCACCAACGGCAGGATCGGAGCCGATGTCACCGGCGTGGCGGTCCGGAAGGACAGCCCGGTCAAGTCGGCCAAGGACCTCGCCGGGCGGACGGTCGCGGTGAACACGCTGCGGAATATCGGGGACACGACGGTCCGTGAGTCGGTACGCCGGGACGGCGGCGACCCGTCCGAGGTCGAGTTCGTGGAGATACCGTTCGACCAGATGCCGGCCGCCCTCGACGACGGACGCGTGGACGCGGCCTGGATGGGTGAGCCGGCGAAGACGATCGCCGAGGCCCAGGGCGCCCGTGTGGTCGCGTCGCCGTTCGCCGAGACCGACCCCAGGCTCACCGTGGCGACGTACTTCACCGCCACGAAGCTCGTACGGGAGAACCCGTCGCTGGTGAAGAAGTTCACCGAGGCGATGACCGAATCGCTCCGGTACGCCTCCGAGCACCCCGACGAGGCGCGTCGGATCCTCACCACCTACACCAAGATCAGCGGCGACGTCCTCGACGACCTGACGCTGCCGAGCTGGCCGACCCGGGTCGACATGGCTTCCCTGGAGAAGCTCGCCTCGCTCGGTGAGAAGGACGGCATCTTCGGCGGGAAGCGGCCGGACGTCGACGCGTTGTTCTCCTGAGGCGCGCTGTTCTTCTGAGGCGCGCTGTTCTCCTGACCTGTGCGGGGAGTTGAGGCGGCGGCGCGGATCAGCGATCGCGCCTCGCGCGGCGTGCCTCGGTCCACAGCGGCAGCAGCGGCAGCAGGGAGAGGACGACGACGGCGGCGACCATCGGCAGCAGGAAGTCGTCGGCGTCGGGGACGGTGGTTCCGAGGGTGTACCCGGCCATGACCAGACTCGTCGACCAGAGCAGGCCGCCGACGATCTGCCAGAAGGTGAAGGTCCGCGGGGGTACGCCGAGCGCACCGGCCGCCGGGTGCAGGACGGTCCGCACCATCGGGATGAAACGGCCGATCACCAGGGCTTTTCCATAGCCGTAGCGGGCCAGGAGCTTCTCCGCCCGTGCCGCCGCCTCCCGGACGCGGCGTTTGGAGGTGCGGGCCAGTAGTGCCCGCCCGCCGTGCCGCCCGAGGATGAACCCGACCTGGGCGCCCGCCACGGCGCCGACGGCCGCGCACAGCAACACCTGCCACAGCACCAGCCGCGGCGCCTGGTCGGCACTCGCCGCGCACAGCACGCCCGCCGGGAACAGCAGGGTGTCACCGGGCAGGAAGAAGCCGACCACCAGCAGGCCCGACTCCGCGAAGATCACCGCGAGGACGCCCAGGGCGCCGAAGGTCGCCAGCACGGAGGAGCTGTCCATCGGGTTGACGGCGATCACCGCCCTCACCTCCCGGCCGTCCTCGCGGTCGCCCTACCTCCAAGCATCCCTTGCGCGCGGCGCAGGCGCCTGTCCCGGCGGCGCGGTGCGGTGACGCGGGGCCGGTGACGCGGTTCGCGGCGCGGGTCCGGCGGCGCGGGGCCATCCCGTAAATCTTGACACGCAATATCCAGGATACGTAATGTCCAGAATCGCTGCTGTGCTCCTGCGAGCACCGGCTCGTCACTCGACCCGACTTCGAAAACGGAGACGTTCATGAAAGATGTCCTGATCATCGGCGGTGGCTTCGCCGGCGTGTGGAGCGCGGCCGGAGCCGTGCGCGCCGCTCGTGAGGCGGGTGCCGACGACGCGCTGCGGGTGACGCTGGTCGACGGCGGCGACGACATGGTCATCCGGCCCCGCCTGTACGAGGACGCCCCCGACGGCATGCGCGTCGCCCTCGACCGCGTCCTCGGCCCGATCGGCGTACGCCGCGTCACCGCGACCGTCACGGGGATCGACACCGAGGCGCACACCGTGCGGGCCGTCGCGCGCACCGGCGAGGAACTGGCCCTGTCCTACGACAAGTTGGTGCTGGCGACGGGCAGCAGGCTGATACGGCCCGACTTCCCCGGTGCGCAGGACATCTTCGACGTCGACACACTTCCCGCGGCGGCCGCCCTCGACAACCACCTCCGGCGGCTGCCCGACCGGGCACCGGCCCCGGGCCGCTACACCGCTGTCGTGGTCGGTGCAGGCTTCACCGGGGTGGAGCTCGCCATCGCGCTGGCTGAGCGCCTCCGGGCGATCGCCGGCGCCCAGGGTGCGGCGGAAGACGCCCGGGTGGTCCTGGTCGACCTCGCCGACGTCGTGGGGCCGGAGCTCGGCCCGGGGCCGCGGCCGACCATCCTCGACGCGATCGACGAGCTGAAGATCGAACGGCGGCTGGGCCGCACCCTGGCGTCGGCGACCCGCCACGACATCACCCTCTCGGACGGCGAGGTGATCCCCGCGGCAACCGTCGTATGGACGGCCGGTATGGCGGCGAGCCCCCTCACCGCCCAGATCCCCGGCGAGCGTGACCGGCTGGGACGGCTGAGCGTGGACGAGTTCCTGCGGGTGGTCGCGGTACCCGACGTCTACGCGGCCGGCGACACCGCACTCGCCGCCGCCGACGACGGCCGTACCACCACGCAGTCCTGCCAGCACGCCCTGCCCATGGGCAAGTTCGCCGGTCACAACGTGGCCGCCGACCTCCTCGGCACCGCCCCGCTGCCCTTCACCCCGGACCCCTATGTCACCTGCCTGGACCTCGGCCCGGCCGGCGCCGTCTACACGGAGGGCTGGGACCGCAGGGTCGCGCTGACCGGGCCGGAGGCCAAGACGCTCAAGAAGAAGATCAACGAGATCTGGATCTACCCGCCGACCGACGACGCGGAGCAGCTCCTGGTCCAGGCGGGCCGCTTCTCGAACGGCTGACGGATGACGGCTGACGGATGACGGCTGACGGCTGATGGCTGACGTCCGGCGCCGACAGCCGGGCGCGTGCCCGAGATCCCGGTGCGCAGGGACGGTTTCGCTCCCTGCGCACCGGGAGGGACGCACGCGTCAAGCCCGTCCGTGTGCCTCCTGCGAGCGGCGGGACAGCGCGTCGATGACCACGGCGGCGAAGAGCACCCCGCCCGTGATCATGAACTGGACGGCGGCGGGAGTGTCCGTGATCGCCATGCCGGAGGCGATCGACTGGATGACCAGCATGCCGAGCACCGCCGACCAGGTGGAACCGCGTCCGCCGAACAGGCTGGTGCCGCCGATGACGGCCGCCGCGATGGCGTTGAGCAGCAGCACGCCGGAGCCCGAACTCTGGCTCACCGAGGTGATGCGCGAGGCCAGGAACAGTCCGCCGACCGCGGCCATCGTGCCCGAGACCGCGAGCACCGCGGTCTGCACCCGGGTCACCCGGAGGCTGGCGCGACGGGCCGCCTCGATCCCGCCGCCGAGGGCGTAGACCTGCCGGCCGTAGTGCGTGCGGCGCAGGACGATGTCGAGGCCGGCCACCACCACCAGGAAGATCAGCAGGGCGAGCGGCAGCCCCTGGAAGCGGTTGAGCAGATAGGCGGTGGCGAACGCGATCACGGCGAGTGCGCCCGCGCGCGCCACGATGACCTGGAGCGAGCGGTGCGGCATACGAGCGGCCATCCGGCGCCGCCGGTCCTGGTAGGACACGAGGAAAACGATGCCGACGGAGAGCGCCGCCAGTCCGTACGCGACGGCGTCATGGGTGAAGTAGTAGCTGGTCAGGTCGGCGACGAGCCCGTTCTCGTCGAGGTTGATCGTGCCGCTGGTGCCGAGGATGTAGAGCATGAGGCCGTTCCAGGTGAGCAGCCCCGCGAGCGTGACGACGAAGGCCGGCACCCGGGTTCTGGCGAAGGAATAGCCCTGTACGGTTCCCGCCGCCGTGCCGGCGAGCACCGCGACGATGAGGGCGAGCCATTCGGGCACGCCGTTGTTCACGTTCAGCACGGCGAAGGCGGCCGCCGCGAGTCCGCTGATCGAGCCGACCGACAGATCGAGCTCACCGAGCAGCAGCACGAAGACGATGCCGACCGCGATCAGACCCGTACCGACGATGTCGACGCTGAGATTGGACAGGTTCCGGGGCGAGAGGAAGTTCTCGTTGAGGGACTGGAAGGTGATCCAGACGACGGCGAGGACGAGGACGACGGGGAGCGAGCCCAGTTCACCGGCCCGCAGCTTGCGCCGGGAGAAGGCGACCCAGCTCTCCATGGCGCGGGCGCAGCTCTCCATGGCGCGGGCGACGGCCTGCCCGCGCTCCGCCCGACGGGCCTCGGTGGTGGGTGCGGCGGCTTCGGCCTGCTGAGGGTTGTCCGCCATGTCGCGCGTCCCTTTCACCATCCCGCCTCCTGGTGGGCCGGCCGGCGGGGCGCGTTCTCCGTCGCCCCGGTGATGGAGGAGATGATCTGTTCCTGGGACGCGGTGTTCACGTCGAAGAAGCCGTTGTTGCGCCCGAGCCGCAGCACGGCGGCCCGGTCCGCGAGCGCCTTGACGTCGCCCATGTTGTGGCTGATGAGCAGGACCCCCAGGCCGCGGTCACGCAGCTGGTCGACGAGGTCCATCACCTCGGTGGTCTGCTGGAGCCCCAGTGCCGCGGTCGGTTCGTCCAGGAGGAGCAGGCGCGGGTCGCCGAGGAGCGAGCGGGCGATGGCGACCGTCTGCCGTTGACCGCTGGACAGCGACACGACCGGGGCACGCAGCTGCGGGACGCCCCTGGTGAGCTCTTCCAGCAGCTGGAGGGTGCGGCGCTCCATCTCCATCTCGTCGAGGAACCCGAACCTGCGGATCTCCCGTCCGAGGAACAGGTTGCCGACGACATCGAGGTTCCCGCACAGCGCGAGGTCCTGGAAGACGGTGGCGATGCCGAGGTCCCGGGCGTCGTTGGGCCGCCTGATGTGGACCGTACGGCCCTCCCACTCGATGACGCCCTTGTCCGCGGGAGCGACCCCGGAGATCACCTTGACCAGCGTGGACTTGCCGGCTCCGTTGTCGCCGAGGAGGGCGACGACCTGGCCCGCGTGAATCTCCAGTTCGATGTCCTCGAGGACCTCGACGGCGCCGTAACGCTTGCACACACCGTGCAGCGCCAGCAGTGGGGGAGCGGACACGGAGACGATCTCCTTCCCGTGGATCCGGACATCCGGACGTGGTCGCACCGGATGTCAGGTCAGTCCGGCGGAAGTGCACGCGGCCAGGAGTTGGGGGGTGCAGATCTGCCGGATCGTGTACACCCCGTCCTTGACCAGGGTGTCCTTGATGTTGTCGACGGTCACGGACACCGGGGTGAGCATGACGGCCGGGACCCGCCGCCCATCCCGCGTCGTCACCTCGTCCCGGGCCACCCGGTCGAGGCTCTCCCCGCGGGCCGCGGCCACGGCCATGGCGGCGCCGGCGGCGGCCTCGGGTTCGAAGGGCTTGTAGACGGTCATGTACTGCTCTCCGTCGACGATGCGCTGCACGGCGCGGAGTTCGGCGTCCTGCCCCGTGACCGGGGGCACCGGGTCCACCTTGTTCGCCTTGAGGGCGGCGATGCTGCCGGCGGCGAGGCCGTCGTTGGCGGCGTAGACCCCCTGGATGTTGTCGACGCCGAGGGCCGCGATGGCACCCGACATGTTCAGATGGGCCGCCTCGGTCCGCCACTGGAGCGTGTCGTACGACTTTCCGATCTTCACCTTCCCCGTGAGGACGGCCAGGGCGCCCTTCTTGAAGAGCACCGCGTTGGGGTCGCTGGGATCGCCGTTCATCATGACGATCTGGGCGCCGGGCACCTCGTCGCCCATGGCCTTCAGCAGGGCCTGGCCCTGGAGCCTGCCGACCTCCTCGCCGTCGAAGGACGCGTAACCGGAGATCGGGCCCTCGGCGAGGCGGTCGTAGGCGATGACCGGGATGCCTGCTTCGACCGCCTTCCTGACCGAGGCGGCGAGCGATGTGCCGTCCACCGCCACGAGCAGGATCGCGTCGACGCCCTTGGTGATCATCGAGTTCATCTGCTCCTGCTGCATGGCCACATCGCCCTTGGCGTTGGTCTGCTCGATCGCGCAGTCACCGCAGAGTTCCTTGATCTCCCTGTCGAGCAGGGGCTTGTCCCGGGTCTCCCAACGGGCCGTGGTGGCGTCCGGCAGGAGCACCCCGATCATCGGCGCGTCCCCCTCGGCGGAATCGCTCTCCCCGCCCGCCCCGCAGGCCGCCAGGGCCACGGCCGTGGAAAGCGCGGTCAGGGCGAGAACCGCGTTCCGTATGCGGGCCTTCATGTGCGAGACCTCCCTTGTCCTTCGCCCGGCGTGGCGAGGAGGCGCTCATGGTGTCGAGGATGCGTTGCGGGTACGGGGCCACCCCAGGCGCAAGGGCCGGGTTCTTGGACGTGGCAGGACGACCACGTCGTCAGTCTGACACCGGCCGCGGTGATCTGCGAACGCAGCGGAGGCGTCCCGGGAAGCCATGAACGAGCCATGAACCGTCCACCTGATATGTCCGGCTCATCCATATATGCGATTCTGGTGTGTGGAAGCGACCGGGGCGGCGGGAGTTGGTGCCCCGATCCCCTTCGGCACCTCCGGCACGGACGGGAGGTTGGTTGCGGACATGCCTCATGACGGCCGTGCCCGGACCGGAGTCTCGGTGCCGGGGGCATTTGAGGTCGGCACCGCAGACACCGGTTCACCGCCTACGGAGCCGGAAGCCGTCACGAGCGACCGCGCCCTGACCTTCGCCGGAGCGGCGCTGGCCGCGGTCTTCGCGCCCACCACCGGGGACGAAGAGCTGCAGCTGCTGGAAACGGTCGGCGACAGCCCCGAGCACCGGCTGCCGGACCGGCTGTCCGTGCCGGGCGGCTCGGCCGCGGCACACGCCTTCCGCACCGACCGGCCGCTGTGGCTGAACGCCGCGGCCCTCTCCTCCTACCCCGTGGGCGCGCCCACACCGCCACGTGCCAGGTCGGCCTCGCTCGGCGCGCTGCCCCTGGAGAGGGAGGGCACCCGGCTGGGCTGCCTCGTCGTGGTGGGGGCCTCCGCCGACGGCTTCGACGCCGGGCAACAGCGCTTCCTGGAGCGATACGCCGACGCCGTCGCCGGCCTGCTGCTGGCCGAGTCGGGCCGGCCCGCGCAGCCGGCCCTGCTCAGCCGCGCCCTGCGGAGTTTGCGCGTCGGCACCTTCGTCCTCGTGCCGGACACCGGCCTGATCGAGGCGGACGGCACCCTCCTCGAACTGGTCGGCACCACACAGGCCGACTTCGACGGCAAGGTCGACACCCTGCTCGCGCACGCCCTCCCCGAGGACATGCCCGCGCTGATGTCGGTCCTGGAGCCGTCCGCCCAGGCGCCGGGCCGACGGGAGCTGGAGTTCCGGGTCCGCTGCCCCACCGGGGAAATGCGCTGGCTGAGCCTGATCTGCCGGGTGGTGGCGCACACCGGCGAGCAGCCCGAGCAGGTGCTGGGCGTGGTGACGGCCACCTCGGTGAAGAGCCGCAGCACCGACGACGTCTCCCGGATCCAGTGGCTGACCGCCGTACTCGACGACGCCGCGACGGTCCGTGACGTCGGCCGCGTGGCGGTCGCCGCGCTGCGTGAGCCGCTGGGCGCCGACCGGGTGGCGCTCGCCGACGTCCGGGACGACCGGCTCGTGGTCACCCTGCTCGATCCGCCCCAGCCCGACGCGTGGCCGGAACTGTGGCGCGACCAGTGGCGTTCCGAGTGGCCCGACGCACCGGTCAGCGCCCTGCCCACCCTTCAACTGGCCCTGCGGGACGGCCGTATGGACCTGTGGCCCGCCGGCACCGCCCTCGAACCGGGACTCGCCGGCATCGGCGCCGGAGGCCTGGCCGTCCTGCCGCTCCCCGCCAAGGGCCGGGTCGCCGGGGTGTGTCTGGTCGGCTGGGACCAGCCGCACGAGTTCATCCCCGAGGAGAGGTCCCTCCTCACCGCCACCGCCGCGCTGATCGGGCAGGCCCTCAAGCGGGCGCACGCCTACGACGCCGAGCAGGAACTCGCGACGATGCTGCAGCGCAGTCTGCTGCCCCGGCGCCTGCCCGAACTCCCCGGCGGCACTGCCGTCGCCCGCTATCTGCCGGCCCGCCGGGGGCTGCAGGTGGGCGGCGACTGGTACGACGTCATCGCCCTGTCCGAGGACCGGGTGGCGCTGGTCATCGGTGATGTGCAGGGACACAGCGCCGGAGCCGCGACGATCATGGGCCAGATGCGTACGGCGGTCAGGGCGTACGCCGTCGAGGGCCACCCGCCCGACGTGGTCGTCTCCCACGCCAACCGCCTCCTCGTCGGCATGGAGACCGACCTGTTCGCCACCTGCTGCTATGTCGAACTGGACATGGAGGAGGGCAACACCCTGGTCGTCCGGGCCGGACACCTCTCCCCGCTGCTGCGCCACCCCGACGGCAGCACCGAGGAGGTGGAGGTCGAGGGCGGACCCCCGCTGGGGGTTCTCGCGGAGGCGGAGTTCCCCATGACCGCGGTCACCCTGACCCCGGGCACGGTGCTCGCCCTGGTCACCGACGGTCTCGTCGAGGCCGCCGACCTGCCCCTGGACGTGGGCATGGAACGCATCCGCACCGCGCTCGCCGCGGCCGACCCGGCGGATCCGGCGCGGATGGCCGACGACCTGCTCGGCGACATCGGCCGACGCGAGGACGACGTGGCGCTGTTGCTGCTGCGCTACGACGGCATGAAGACCCGGCCGATCCGGGCCGGCTGGGTGGTGTGGCGGCTGCCCGATGCCGTCATGCACGCCCGCCGCTTCACCGCGCGCACCCTGCGCCGCTGGAAGGTCGAGGAAGCGGCCGACGCGGTGCTGCTCGTCGTGTCCGAACTGGTCACCAACGCCCTGGTGCACACCCAGGGGTCGGTCCGCCTCGACCTGATGCTCCGCGGCGACCGGGTCAGGGTCTACGTCAGCGACTCCTCTCCGCGCGCGCCCGCCAAGCCCGTGATCGTGGACTGGGAGTCGACCGGCGGCCGGGGCCTGCTGCTGGTCGAGGCGGTGTCGGAGTCCTGCGGCTCGGTTCCGGTGGCCGGCGGAAAGCAGGTGTGGAGCGAGGTCACCGTGGACCGTGAGGACCCCGCCCCCGCCGAGTCGAGGCTCTGAACGGAACGAGGCGAACTGCGATGAGGACCCGTACGCTGCATGTCGTCGCGGCCCTCGTCGCGGGACTCCTGACGGTGCCACTGACCGCCTGCGGCGAGGACGACGCAACGGGCACGGAGAGCTTCACCGTCGGCCTGCTGCTCCCGAGCCGGGCGGTGCCCCGCTGGGAACACGCCGACAAGCCGCTGATCGAGGCCAGCCTGAAGAACCTGTGTCCCGACTGCACCATGCAGTACGCCAACGCCGAGAGCGACGCGGCGCGGCAGCGGCAGCAGGTGACCTCCATGATCACCAAGGGCGTCGAGGTCCTGATCCTCGATGCCGCCGACACCAGGGCGCTCCGCTCCTCGATCCAGGAAGCCCGCAAGGCGGGTGTCCCGGTGGTCGCCTACGACCGGCTCGCCGAAGGCCCGATCTCGGGCTTTGTCAGTTTCGACGGCGCCCGCGTCGGCAGGCTACAGGGCGAGGCTCTCCTGAAGGCCATGGGCGACAAGGCCAAGGATGGAACCGTCGTCATGATGAACGGCGATCCGACCAGCCCGAACGCGGCCTGGTACCGGAGGGGCGCACTGTCGGTCATCTCGGGCAAGGTGAAGATCGCCAGGACGTACGACACTTTGAGCTGGAGCACGGAGAACGCCCACGCCAACATGTCCGCCGCCATCTCGGCTCTGGGGCCGGACCGTATCGACGGCGTCCTCGCGGCCAATGACGCCATAGCCGCAGGCGTCATCTCCGCATTCAAGAAGGCCGGGGTCAGGGACATTCCTCCGGTCACCGGCCAGGACGCCGATCTCGACGCCGTGCGACGCATCGTCAAGGGCGAGCAGTACATGACGGTGTACAAACCGTTCGGGAAGGAGGCCGCCGCGGCCGCCGCCATGGCCGTGGCCCTGGGACGTGGTGAGGGGGTCCACGACGTCTCGACGACGACGATCGACAGCCCCACCACCAAGGACATCCCGTCCGTCCTGCTCACTCCGAGAGCGGTGACGGCCGACAACGTCAGGCAGACACTCGTCAACGAAGGCCTGTACACCATCGACCAGATCTGCCCCTCGCAGCTCCGCGCGGCCTGCGCCAGGATCGGCCTCGACGAGTGAGGACGACTGGTCGGGGCGACGGCCCGGGAGCAGCATGGAAGAGGAGCGACCCAGGAGGTCAGCCATGAAGACCGGAGCCTCGGACTACGACCGCTGGCTGTACTCGCACACCCCCTCCCAGGCCGAGGGTGAACGCGACGAACCCGCGGAGCGCAAGGGCATGGAGCAGCACCCGGACGTCCCCAGGACCGAGCCCTCCCAGGCCGAGGGGGAACGGGTGGACGACCTCAGGACCCCGTGATCACCGACACACCGTCCACAGGGGGATCCGGCTGGACCTCGCATCGACGACCACGCATACTTTGAACACGTTCAGAAAAAGGGGGAACTCATCATGCGTGATCCGATCGTCGCGGCCCGGCAGGACTCACCCGCCGCAGCCCTGGGACCCACCGCTCTCGTCTTCGGCGTCATCGCCGCCCTGGCCTCGTTCGTCTTCTCCCCGTTCGCCCTGATCGCCGGCGGCCTGGCCGTCACCCTCGGCGCGGCGGGCATGCACTACGCCCGCCAGGGCGTCGGCCGGATGTGGACCGCCACGCTCGGCACGATGCTCGGAACCGTCGGCGTGCTCGGCATCGCCGCCCTCCTCGGCGCCTGGTCCGCCTAGTCCGCCTAGTCGGCCTGTTCGCCCGACGGCGCGGCCTGCGGGACGCCCAGGGCCACCGGGGTGCCGAAGTTCGGCGTGCCGTCGGCGTTCCAGGTGAACTTCTGCGCCCTGGTACTGCGGTTCATGTCGCAGCCACCGCTCGACGAGCTGTTGGCGTGGTAAGCGATCCAGTCCTCCGTGCCGTCGGGCGACTTGAAGAAGCCGTTGTGGCCGGGGCCGTACACCCCGTTGGCGTTGGACCGCTGGGAGACCGGGTTCGGGGACTTGACCCAGGAGGCGGAGTCGAGCGGGTCACCGCCGTTGTAGGTGAGCATGCCCAGCTTGTAGTCGGGCAGGTTCGCGGCCGGAGGAGCAGGTGAAGGCGCGCGGCTGGGTGCCGTTGGTCGTCGAACTGCCAGGCAGGTCCAGGCAGTTGCCGCCGTTCGGGTTCACACCCGTCGAGGTGAAGGCGACGGCGGCGGAGGCCGGCGGCGCCACCAGGAAGGCGACCGCCAGGGTCAGCACGGCGAGGAGCGCGGAAAGGTATCGGGATCGGGTCACGGGCCGTACACCTCTGCTTCGAGGAGGCCGACGGAGTTGGTGCCGTTGCTCGTGAGCAGCACCCGCAGCCGCGTGGTGTCGATGGTCGTGAAGGTGACGCTGTTGTACTGGTTCCTGGCCAGGGGATAGCCGCTCGCGCCCGGCACGTCGACGTAGGCGCTGCCGTTCCAGTACTGGAGCTTCCAGGAGGCGGGCAGGTCGATGCCCTGGTCGTCGTCGAAGAAGTACACGTCGGCCTTGTTGAGCGTCTTCGCCGACGCCCAGGTCGGCTCCGCCCACTGTTGCCCCGTCTCCGGCCAGGTCCCCCAACGAGGGTTGACCGTGTGGGGGCGGTTCGCGCGCTCGTCGAAACCTGGCTGTCCGAGGGGCTGTTCGGCTCCGCCGGGCGGGACCGTGTCGTCGCGGCGGCGGTCAGTGCGGACCTGAGGGGGGTCCAGCCAAGGTGAGCCCAAAGGGGCAGTGGGATGATCTTGGAGCTGTGAGGCCGCGCTCCGGTGTGCGAGTTCGAGTGGCTGCGGCAGCATGGCCAGGACGAGAGAATCCGTGACGCGGCCAGCCTCGTCCACCAGGCCCTGGAGTCCTAGCTCAGACACCAGCCGCAAACTAGCCGGATGATCACGCTCCCGCCGCCGTGGCGGCCTGTTCATCGTGCTCCCGCAGCATCCTCATGACGGTGGCGGGCGAGGGGTGCTGGCCCTTCTTCACGCCCGTGGTGATGACGAGCCGCTTGGCGATGTCGCGCAGGCTCATTTCCTGGTCGCGTAGGTAGAGGGCCATGGACAGCATGGACTCGTCGGTGACGCTGGCCCCGCCGATGGTCTTGCCGCGCTTGCGGGCGGACTCGTGGCCTTCGAGGGTGCGGTCGCGGATGTACTCGCGCTCCATGCCGGACATCGCGGCGAGCACCGTGAACACGATCCCGGAGGGATCGTGCGAGCCCTTCAGTTCTCCGGTGAGGAACTCCAGGCCGACGTCGCTTGCCTTCAGCTCTTCGGCGAGCATGGCGAGTTCGATGCCGCGGCCGAGGCGCTTGTGCTCGTGCACGACGAGAGTGACAGCGACGCCGGAGGAGCGGATCTCCCCGGCGAGCTTCACGGCGGCCTCCAGCTCGGGCGCCGGGTGGCGCGGGTGGAGATCTTCTCCGAGAAGACGCGCGTCACTCCGGCCTCGGTGAGAGAGTCGAGTTGTGCGTCGAGGGACTGCCGGGCGGTCGAGGCGCGTGCGTATCCGAGGCGGACGTGTCCGACCGGTTCGGCGCCGGCGCTCACCGGCCAGGGCAGTTCGATCCAGACCGAGCCCGGCTTGCGTACGGCCGGGGTCGGCACGCTCAGGGCCTTGGCGAGTTGGGGTACGAGGCGGAAGCGGGCGGTGTGGTACTGGATGGCCACCTTGTTCTTGCCGGTCCGGCATGGGGAGCCCGCGGGGGCGGCGCAGGTGGACATCGGGCAGTCGTGCGATTCCACGCGCTTGAAGTCGTCGCTCACGACCCCAGACTGTTTTATGAGGGCGTTTCAGGCGTCCAGTCGTTTGCAACAACTCATGAAACATGATCCCCGCAGGTGAACTGCCGGGCGCCGGGCGTTTCATGAGCGACCACCTATGCAACATCCCGTTCCGGGTGGGAAAGGCGATCAACCAGTCCGCGGGGCACGACGTTCGGGTCGTCGAAGGCGTATCTGCCGGCGGAACCAGAACAGGTATGGAGGCGGGCCGTATCGGCCCGCCTCCATACCTGTCCCGTCTGCTCGGCTGTGTCGTCGGCTGCCTGGTCGGCACAGCGTGTGGTCGCCGCTACGCGCTCGCCTGCTTGCTGCTGGTCGGGCGGGCAGCGGGGCTGCGGGTGAGGATGCTGCGGAGTTCGGCGGTCTGCTTGTCGATGGCCTGGGGGCCGTTGCCGGTGAGCAGCCGCACGGACGGCTCGTAGGCCGTTTGCGGGGCGGACATGTTGAGGGAGGACGCGACGGTGAAGCCGGCTTCCTTGATGGCCACGTCGACGAAGTAGGGGAGCCGGGTCTTGCTGCCGGGGACGTGCGGGTAGAGAAAACTCAGCGCGAACAGCTCGCCCATCTTGGGGACGGTCGAGATGGCGGCGGCGAGGAACGGATTGTCCTTCACAGGGTAGGCGGCGCCCTGCGCGTCGATGCGCTGCCGGGTGGAGGTCACCCCGATGGGCGCGTGGCAGATCAACGAGATGGTGACGCCGTTCTCCCGGGCCGTGTGGAGGGTTTCGCCGAGCCACGGGTTGTCGCGGAAGTCGACCATGGGGGCGTGACCGCCGGGGGCGTGGATGAAGTCGAAGTCGGCGAAGGTGAACGCATCGGCCGCATCACGGTGGCGCTGGGCGAGGTCCTGCAGCGAGTGGAAGGTGCCCTCGGGCAGCTTGTCGAGGCGCCGGATCAGTTCGGGGCGGTACTCGGCGAGCTCCGGTTCGCTGTTGGGCAGCAGCTCGGAGACCGGGATCCGGCCGATGTGCCGCTCCAGCAAGCGGACTTCCTGCTCGCGGCGGGCGACCAGCTCGGGGTAGCGCTGCCGGAAGCCGTTGACGTCGAACGAGCGGCGGCGCTGCTGCCTGCGCAGGGGGATGGTCTTGGCGCCGATCTTCTCGATGTAGTGCATGGACAGGGCCATGCCGTTGATGTCGAGTTGCGGGGCGTTGCCGTCGGGGGTGGCGAAGGTGAACTCGTAGTCCTTCTCGAACTCCTTGAGCATCTGAGCCATCTCGACCAGGAAGAACCCGGTCGAGATCGACTTGACCTCGGCCGGCTTGGCCAGCGGCAGCTGGCGGCCGGACGAGATGATGATCAGTGCGCGACGCTTGGTGGTGGGCATGACGGGGCTCCCTTCAGTGAGCCTCGATGGCGTGGGACGGGTGGGCCCGTCCGGCCCACTCCTGATTGTGCTGCTGTTGGTTGTGCGGGACGAGTTGCCCGGGCTGCCGGCCGAGCGGCATCCGCAACGGGGGCGGCATGACGCTTGCGGAAGCAGGTGGCGCCGAAGGTGCTTGGGCGGGGAAGGACCTGCTGCCTGCGGGGGTGAGGGAGCCTGGGCGGGTGTGCCGCCCGCGCTCTCTCAGGTGCCGACGGTGCGGGTGCACGCCGCGGTGTGGGCGTGTCATGGCCCGGGGGCCGGGCGTTTTCTACTTGCCTTCCGCGGCCTTGGACACGTGCGCCCACTCGGCCCAGGTCTCCAGGCGCTGCTGGTAGACCTGCGGTGCCATCTGAGTCGGCCCCTCCCCGAAGAACACGCGCAGCGGCGGCTCCTCGGCGTCGACGAGCGTGAGGATCGCGGACTTGAAGCCGACCGGCTCCGGGAGTACGACCTGCGCCCGCCGCGCGGCCATGTTCTCGTGCAGAGCCGCGTACGCGGGATGCGCGTCGGCGACGATGGCGGATGCACCGGACCAGTCGGTGGCGAAGCCGCCGGGTTCGACCAGGGTGACCTGGATGCCGAAGCCGGCGACCTCCTGGGCGAGTGCGTCCGTCATCCCTTCCAGCGCCCACTTCGACGCATGGTAGGCACCGAGGGTCGGGAACGCGACGATGCCGCCCATGGTCGAGATCTGGATGATGTGGCCCGCGCGCTGCTCGCGGAGGATCGGGAGGACCGCCTGCGTGACATGGAAGACACCGAACAGGTTCGTCTCGATCTGGTCGCGCAGCTGCTGCTCGGTGATCTCCTCGACCGTTCCGAAGAGCCCGTAGCCCGCGTTGTTGATGACGACGTCGATCCGCCCGAACGTCTCGTGCGCGGACTTCACCGCAGCGAACACCTGGTCGCGGTTGGTGACGTCGAGCTCGACCGGAAACACGGCGTCGCCGTACTGCTCGACCAGGCCACTCAGAGTGTCCGTGTTGCGGGCGGTCGCTACGACCTTATCGCCACGCTCGAGGGCGCCGAGGGCGAACTCGCGGCCAAAGCCTTTCGACGCGCCGGTGATGAACCAAACTTTGCTCATGATTTAAACCTTCTGTTCGTATGGGTGGGTGTGCCACCCGGGCTCTCTCAGGTGTCGGCGGTGCGGTGACACGCCGTGGTGTGGGCGTGTCATGGCCCGCGGGCCGGGCGCCCTCTACTTGCCTTCCGCGGCCTTGGACACGTGCGCCCACTCGGCCCACTCGGCCAGACGTTGCTGGTACACCGCGGGCACCCACTGGGAGGGCTCCTCGCCGAAGAACACGCGCAGCGGCGGCTCGTCGGCGTCGACGATCTGGAGGATGGCACCGCCGACCCCCTCGGGGCCGGGCGCCTGGGCGGTGGCGCCCATCTCGGTCAGCGACGCGTGCAGGGGGGCATAGGCGTCCTGGCGGTGCGCGGTGAAGACCGACGAGCTTGCGAAGTCGGTGGCGAAGGCGCCGGGTTCGATCAGGGTGACCTTGATGCCGAAGGGCGCGACTTCCTGGGAGAGGGCCTCGCTCAGGCCTTCCAGCGCCCACTTGGAGGCGCTGTAGCCGCCCGTGCCGCCGAAGGTGGCCACCCCCATGGCCGAGGAGATCTGGACGATGTGGCCGCTGCCCTGCGCCCGCAGGACGGGCAGAACCGCCTGGGTGACGTGCAGGACACCGAACACGTTGGTCTCCAGCTGGTCGCGCAGCTCCTGCTCGCCTAGTTCCTCCACGGCGCCGATCAGGGAGTAACCGGCGTTGTTGACCACCACGTCCAGCCGGCCGAGCCGCTCCGTGGCCGCCGCGACCGCCTCGAACACCTGCGTGCGGTCGGTGACGTCCAGCTGCAGCGGCAGCACCGCGTCGCCGAACCGCTCGGCCAGGTCGGCCAGCGCCTTGGTGTTGCGGGCGGTGGCCGCGACCTTGTCGCCGCGCTCCAGGGCCGCCTCGGCGAACTGGCGGCCGAAGCCGCGCGAGGAACCCGTGATGAACCAGACCTTGCTCATGGAAACACTCCTGCTCGAAACGAGGTGTTGCAAGAAGACTGTAACTCTGCTTGAGACTCAGTATCAAGTTGAGCTTTCGTGTACTCTGTGGGCATGAGTGACTCCGCCGCTACTCCCACCCGCTCCACGGCCAAGCCCGGGCTGCGCGAGCGCATGCGCGCCACGATCCGGGCGGAAGTGACGGACGTGGCCCTCAGGCTCTTCGCCGAGCAGGGATTCGACCGGACGACCGTCGACCAGATCGCCGCCGAGGCCGGACTGTCGCGCGCCAGCCTGTTCCGCCATTTCGGCACGAAAGAAGACATCGTTCTGGCCGACCTGGACGAGATCGGCCGCCAGGTCACCGACGCGCTCGCCGCCCGGCCCGACGAGGAGCGGCCCTGGGAGGCGCTGCGCCGGGTGTTCGACGTGATGACGCGGATGCTCGAGGCGGAACCCGAGCGGATGCTCAGCTATCTGCGGATGCTCCAGGAGACGCCGTCACTGCGCGCCCGGCACTTCGAGAAGCAGCTTCACTGGCAGGAGATAATGGCCCCGGAGATCGCACGGCGACTGGGGGCCAGCCCCGGCCAGCCGGACGATCCCCGGCCGGCTGCCCTCGTCGCGGCCGCCCTCGCCTGCGCGGACGCGGCTTCGGCGGGGTGGGTGGCCTGCGAGGGAGCAGTTCCACTGACCGTGCTGCTCGACCGCGCCATGGGCGCATTCACCGACTAGCCGTTCCGCCCGCGCACGGACCCCACTGCGTCGTTCGCCGCCGTGCCGGGCACCCACGCCGCCCGGTGCACAGTCGGCCTCGGCCGAGGTCTCCGGGGCCCGCGCACAAGCAGACCGTTCCGGCCCCCGATTGGCCGGCGGGGAGCGTGGGACTACCGCCAGGCCGGAGTCGGCCGTGCCGAAGAAGCAGTCCATCGCCGCGCAGCACGCCCGCGCGGCCGCGCGTCAGGGCGGCAAGTACACCCAGGTCCTCCGCAGCACCAAAGGCCCGCAAGCCGGTGCCACTCGGCCGGACGACGGGTTCGGCGGTCGACCGAGGCGACGGCCGGGACCTGCCGGTCCTCGACGGTGGAGGTGATCAGCTCGATCCAACACCCGAACGGCATGGTCAGGCCTCGCCCGTCACGGTGCTGCCGCTTTGTCGTCGTCGCCGAGCGCGCTGAAGTCGACGTCCAGGTGGGCGTCGTAGTCGTCGGGGGTGATGCCAAGTTCGTGGGTGGAGTACTCGCCGAAGCGCCTGATGTGCTCGGTCAGGTACGGGGAGATCTGCGCAAGGTCGAGCGGGTCGATGATCCAGCCCTCGGCCTGCAGCTCGCGCACCACGTCGGCGATGTCCAGGGTGTTGTGGAAGATCACCAGGTTGGCCAGCAGAGAGGTGAACTTCACGTCCTTCTCCTGCTCGACCGGATCGTTGGCCGCCACCGTGCCGTGCTGGCCGAAGCGGACCCAGTCGGAGAAGCCGTTGAACGCCTCGACCTTGTTGGTCGCCGCCGTCACTCGCGCCCGAAGCGGCGCGTCCGACAGATACCGCAGCAGCTGGACGGTGCGGATCACCTTGCCGACCTCGCGGAAGGCGGTGTAGGTCGCGTTGCGGCGCGAGCCGGAGCGAAGCCGCTTGAACAGCGTCGCGGAGGAGATGGTGCCCTCGCGGATCGAGACGATCACCCGCATCAGGTCCCGGTAGTGGGTCTCGATCAGGCCCCAGTCGACGACGTTGCGACCCGCCTCGCCGAACAGCGCGTCGATGTGCTCGTACTGGGCGGTGCGGCTGGGCCGGAAGAACAGAAGGTCCTTCCAGTTGCGGATCCTGGGCATCAGGTCGATGCCGAGCAGGTGGGCGATCGCGAAGACCGGGTAGCTCTGGCCCTGGGTGTCGGCGTGGATCGTGGTGGGCTTGACCTCGGAGGTGTTCTTCAGCAGGCCCTCGATGATGTAGACGGCCTCCCACACGCCACACCGTACGAAGTGCGTGAACAGCGCGATGTACAGGTCGGAGACGCGGTGGTAGGCGATGCCGCCGACCGCCCCGTACCTGACGCTCGTCTCGGCGAGCAGGTTGTCCAGGTAGGTGTCCATGTGGGTGCCGTCGGCCGCGGCGGTGGTGCCGTTGCCCCACGCGCGGGACAGGTCGAGCTGGGCGTGCCGGTCCACCACGTCGCCGATCGCCTCGTTCAGCTTGGCCGTGGTCACGTGCCGGCGGGCCGCCACTTCGCGATCGGAGCGCTGACCCCGGACCACGTCCCCGTGTGGGACTACGGCGCGCCGCAGCAGCCGTACGACATCAAGGACGCGTCGGCCGGAGCGGTCATGGCCTGCGGCCTGCTCGACCTGGCGTCGGCCACCGGCAGGAACACCTACCGCGAGGTGGCGCTACGGCTGCTCACCGCGCTCTCGGAGACGTGCCTGACGACGAACTCGGCCCGGGCGGAGGCGGTGGTGGCCCGCTGCACCCGTAACCGCCCGGCCGAGGACGGCGTCGAGATCTCCCTCCCGTACGCCGACTACTACCTGCTGGAGGGCATCCTGCGCGTGCTGCGGCCGCAGGACGTCGACCGGGCGGTCGACCTCTCCACGGTCTGACCGGCGGGTGTGCGGGTCGGCCCGCAGCTCGCGAGGGAGTCCAGTCGTGCCGCTTGTTCCGCCGCCGGGCGCAGGGCCCGGAGGTCGCCGTCCGGCGGCTCGCTCCTCCTTGTCGCCGGTCGCGTAGGCCAGGCCCGGGCAACCGCATGTCGTAGAAGGTGCCGTGGTTGTCGGTGGCGACAGTGTCACGCCGGCGGTCTCGGGCCGTCGGGCACGATGCACAGTCGGTCGAAGGCCGGATCGTAGGCGATGGGGTCGCCGGGCTGCTGGAAGTGCACGGCCAGGCGCGCCCCGGCACGGTAGGCGTCGAGGCCGGCCCGGCAGTAGGCGACCATCGGCTCCGGCAGCCCGTCCCAGCGGAACCAGTCCATCCCGTCGCACCGGTCCTCTTCCAGGATCCTGGGCTCGCCCTGCCAGGCCGGCACCACCAGGAAGACGCCGATGCGGGCGGGGCCGGACGGGGCACGGTGATGGACCGTGACCGCCGCGCGGATATCCGCCCGGTCGCTGACCAGGCCGGTCTCCTCGCCCTGTTCCCTGATCCCGCCCTCGACGACGTCCTCGTGCGGTCCGTCCAGATGGCCCGACGGCAGATGCCACATCCCCGCCGCGTACACGGCGCCGGCCCGCCGCGACAGCAGCACCTGTGGGCCCTTCGGGCTGTCCCGCGGCAGGATCAGGTGTACGTCGACCGGGACCTTGTACCGCCTGGCACTGGTGGGTGGCTCGGGTTCGGGCACGGTGGTCAACTCCCGGAAGGGGTAGGGGCGGAGGGGGACGTCGGCGGTCAGGTCGGGGGAGTGCCCCAGCCGAGTTCGGTGTAGAGGCGTCCGTGCCGTATGCCGTCGACGGCGGCGCGGGTGTAGCCGACGGTCGGTTCCGGCAGGGCGTCGACGGGCCACCAGCCCCAGCTCACGCACTTGTCCGGCTCCCGCAACTGCGGTTCGCCCTGCCAACGGCGGGCCCTGAAGACCAGTTGCAGGCGCGGCGGGGCGCCGGGTGCGTCGACGAGGTGTACGACGTGCACGAGGTCGACGTCCTCGGCCTTGATCACCAGCCCGGCCTCCTCCCACGCCTCCCGCACCAGACAGTCGACGGCCGACTCCCGCTCGCAGTGACCGGCCAGGAAGTGATGCTCCAAGGGCGCGTAGGCGGAATCGGGGTGCCGCAGCCCCAGCAGGATCTCGCCGGCCCGCTCCAGATACAGGTGGACGCCGATGACGTTCGGGACCGTCTTCGTGCTGGTGCCGCGCACCCGGAGCAGGGGCAGTTGCCCGTCAATCCGGGCACCGGCACGGGCACGCAGCCCTCGCTGTCCCTGCCCCGGCTCCCGCTGCTGATGGTGGCGGGTGACGGCCGTTGTCCCGGCGTCCACGGTCAGATACGGGATCTGCTCCGGAGCGGTCCAGCGCAGCATGATCCCCTCGGTGAGGGGCAGTCGCGCGGGGTCGCCGTTCCAGGTCCCGGCGTACACCCGGACCCGGCTGGTGGGCCGGTCGTCCGCGTCGGTGTTCTCGATGACGGCGAGCGGGGCCAGGCCGGGGACGCGCAGGCCGGCCTCTTCCAGGAGCTCCCGGGAAATCGCGTCGTCGAGGCTCTCGCCGGGTTCGGGATGTCCGCCGGGCAGGGACCACTGCCCGGCGCAGGCGATGTTCTTGTTGGCGTCGCGCAGGTGCAGCAGGTAGTGCCGGTCATCGTTGACGAGCAGGGCAGCTGTCGTGGTGGCCACAGCCGGTCCGGTCACGCAGTCCTCCATCCGTACACAGGGTCAGGCGAGAGCGATCGAGGCAGTCTGAACCACACCAGGCAACTGGGCACCTCCGAGGCCCACTTGGGGGATCGCCGCTGACGTCCGGAACAACGACATCACGGCCATGGTCGAAACGGCCTTTGTCGAACGCGCGTGTGTCGGTGGCCGAAATTCGAGCGCCGCTGTGGGGCGTATGCACTCTTCCGCTGAATTGTCATGCGCACGTACGGTGTGCTCGGTCCGCACTCAGGAAGTCAACGGACGGGGGAGAGGGAATGCCACCCACACGCTTATCGATGCGCGCAAGATCACTGCTCATCGGTGCGGTTCTGCTCGCACTGCCGGCGGTCACGGTCGCACCGTCGTCGGCCGCCGCCGGCGAACGTCCCGGTGCCCAGGGGACGCAGAAGCGACCGGCCCAGGAACAGCCCGACATGCCGTACCCGAACATCGACGTACGCGGTGACCAGCGCGTCACGCCCACGGCCGGGCAGCTGCGGGCCGCGCAGGAACTCGACGGCACGGCGATCCGCTGGAGCCGGTTCGGTACGCCGAAGCGGCTCACCCCGCAGGGCCGCAATGCCCTCACCGCCACCAGCACCGCCGACCCGCGCACCCTCGCGCTGGACCACATACGCGACCACGCGGACCTCTACGGCCTCTCCGCCGCCGAGTTGGACGCCCTCACCGTCGTCAAGTCGTACCGCACCGAGCACAACGGCGTACGGCATGTCTTCGTCGGCCAGAGTGACCGGGGCGTCCCCGTGCATGGTGCCCGCCTCTCGGTCGCCGTCGACAAGGCCGGCCGTATCCTCACCGTCACCGGCAGCCTCGTCCAAGACGCCCGCGCCACCGGGACGGTCGCCCTCGACAAGGGCGACGCGCTGGACCGGGCCGCGGCCTCCGTCGGCACCGACACCCCGCCCGGCACCGCCACCGCCACGAGGGTCACCTTCCCGCTCGCCGACGGCACCGCCCGCCCGGCCTGGCGGACCACGCTCACCGCCGACAACCACCATCTGTACGACACCGTCGTCGACGCCGGGAACGGCACCGTCCTCCTGCGCACCGACCTCACCAGCAACGAGGGCCCCGAGGGCCGGGTCTTCACCGATCAGAACCCCACCCTCGGCAGCGCGACGACCGTCCCCTTCAGCGGCCTCGGCCGTTCCTGGGTCACCGGCCGGGTCACCACCGGCAACAACGCCGAGGTCTCCCAGGACCCCGACGGCGACGAGACGCTCGGCCACCAGCCCCAGACCCCGGCCGCCGGAGACCCGGCGTACCAGCATTTCGACTACACCTTCACGGACGCCTTCCGCACCAGCGGCGGCACCGACCTCACCACCGACCGGGACGCGGTCGTCACCCAGGCCTTCTACTACACCAACCGCATGCACGACCACCTCTACGGGCTCGGCTTCGACGAGGCGTCGGGCAACTTCCAGGAGGACAACCTCGGAGGCGGCGGCTCCGGCGGCGACCGTGTCGACGTCTACGTCGACTTCGACGCCAACGGGGACTCCGCCTGCAACGCCAACTTCAGCACCCCCGCCGACGGCGAGAACGGCACCATGCGCCTCTTCGTCGGACGCGCCTCCTGCGGCAACCACAACATCCACCGGGCCATGAACGGCGACACCATCGCCCACGAGTACAGCCACGGCCTGTCCAACCGGCTCGTCGGCGGCGGCGACCTGGGCGACGGTGAGCAGACCGGCGCGCTCGGCGAGGGCTGGAGCGACGCGGTGGCCACCTCGCTGTGGAACGACCCGGTGTACGGCGAGTACAACAACGGCCGGCCCACCGGCATACGCAGCGTCGCGTACGACGACAGCGACCTCACCTACGCCGACCTCTGCTCCGGCGGCTGCCAGGTGCACTCCGACGGCGAGATCTGGGCCACGGCCATGTGGGACATGCGCACCGCGCTCGTCGGCGCGTACGGCTACGCCACCGGCAAGCAGCGGCACGAGCAGCTGATGGTCGACGGCATGAAGCTCACGCCGTCCTCACCCGACTTCCTGGACGCCCGCGACGGCATCCTCGCCGCCGACCGGGCCAACCACGGCGGCGCCAACCAATGCCTGCTGTGGGGCGTGTTCGCCGGCCGGGGCATGGGCGCGAGCGCCACCTCACCGAGCCAGGACCAGGCCAACCCGGCCACCGACTACCCCGCGAGCTGCCGGCCCACCGCCGACGCGGGCGGGCCGTACTCCACAGAGGAGGGCGCCGACGTGCGGCTCGACGCGAGCGGCTCCACCGTCCCCGGTGGCGGCGGCAGCTACAGCTGGGACTTCGACGGCGACGGCGCCTACGACGACGCGACCGGCGTCAGCCCGCTCTTCGACCGGGTCGGCCGGGACGGCACGTACACCGTAGGCCTGCGCGTCGGCAACGCCGCCGGGGCCGACACCGACACGGCGACCGTGACCGTCACCAACGTGGCGCCCACGGTGGCCTTCACCGTTCAGGGCCCGCGTGAGGAGGGCGGCAAGCTCACCGTCGCCGGCACGGTCACCGACCCGGGCTGGCTCGACCCGCTCACCGCCACCATCGACCCCGGCGACGGCAAGCCCGTCGCCCTCCCCGGACAGCTGGAGAACAACCGTCCCGACGCCACCCTCACCTTCAGCCGCGAACTCGTCTTCGGCGACAACGGCACCTTCACCGTGAAGATCTGCGGCAACGACGACGACACCACCACCTGCCGCGACGCCGAGATCACCGTCGCCAACGTCGACCCGACCGCCGCCATCGACAAGACCGATGCCGTACCGCTCGCGGGCGGGCGGACCCTCGTCGTCCACGCGGGCGAGGAGCACCGGTACACCGCCCGGGTCACCGACCCCGGCAGCGACGACGAGACCATGAGCTGGGCGTGGGGCGACGGGACACCCGCCACCACGACCACCTCGCTCGTCAACCCGCCCGACCCCGACCCCGCCCGCAGCCCCAGCGTCCAGCCGCGCGACCTGACGGACGCCCAGGCCCACACGTACGCCAAGCCCTGCCTGTACGACCTGTCCTTCACGGCACGCGACGACGACGGGGGTACGGGGAGCGACGCAATGCCCGTCATCGTCCAGGGCAACGCCCCGCTGTCGATGCTCGCCGACGTCTGGTACGTCAAATACCTGACCGGCGACCTCACCGGGCTCGGCAAGAAGACGCTGGACTGCTATCTGAAGATCGTCCAGCACGCGAGCGCGGTGTTCTCCGAGAAGGTCGACGTCTCCACCCAGGACAAGGCCGCGGACGTCCTCTTCCTCAATCTGCTCCTCGACCCCAAGCGTTCCCTCGACCGCCAACTGCTCGCCGCCTGGCTCAATTTCGCCAACGGAGCCTTCGAGCCGAACGAACTCGTCGACACCGACAGCGACCTGAAGCCGGACACGCCCTTCCTGGAGGCCGTCCAGAACGCCGAGAAGGTACGCCTCGACCCCAACGCCACCACACAGCGGCTCAAGGCCCAGGCGGTCATCCTCACCTGCATCAACATCCCGCTCGTATGACACGGATGACCCTCCTGCCGCGCGCCGCCGCCACCCTGCTCCTCGGGGTGGCGGCGGCCGCCTGCACCGACAACTCCCCACCACGGCATCCGACTCCGCCCGCTCAGAGCGCCACCCACACCCGCACTCCATCGGCGAGCACCACCTCCCCCGCGCCGCCCGCCCCGACCGTCCTCACCCAGGACGACACCGGCCGCACCGTCACCCTCCCCCTCGGCGACACCGCCCAACTGCGTCTCTCCGGCCGCTGGCGGCAGACCACCCCCACCGTCGACGGCACGGCGATCGTCCTCGTCGCCGTCGACTACGAGACCGATCCGGGCTTCAGCGCCTGGGACATCCGCGCCACAGGCCGGGGCGAGGCGGTGCTGCACACCGCCGGAGGACCGGGGCCGCGGGCGGTGCGGATCTTGTTTCGGGTGCGGTGAGAATGCAGCGACTGCAAGGGGCCCGACGGGAACAGGTCGGCGTCGCAGGGGGCGGCCGTGGTGAGGCATCGGCCTGCCCCTCGGACGATCAGTGGCTCAGGCAGCCGCCGGCTTCCGGGTGCGCGGATGGCTCTCCAGGGCCCACCGCACGGTCTTCGGTGGGCGTCCGAGCAGGGTTTCCAGCTGGTCGGTGGTGCCGCGGTATCCGCCGCCGCCCATCGGCCGGGTCATGGTCTTCAGGTGCTCCGCGGTGTGGGGGAACGCGGCCAGGCGGTGTCGACGTAGGTCTCGTTCCAAGTTTCTACCTTCCTGATGCAGATGCAGATGCAGATGCAGGGATGGGGCGCCAGTGCGGGCAGCCAGTGCACCTTAGCCAACTCCGGTACAGGCTGGGGCGTCTGGGACACCGACCACGACTACGAGATCATGCTCTGGGTCAACCACAACGGAGCCGTCGGACCGCTCGGCTCCTACCAAGGCAATGCCAGGGTCGGCGGCCACAACTGGAACGTCTTCAAGGGCACCAACGGGTCGAACGAGGTGTTCTCGTTCCTCCGGACCACCGACTCCACCTCCGGCACCGTGGACGTGAACGCGGTCCTCCACTGGATCGCCCACACCAAGGGCTGGATGTCCGGCAGCGAGACCATCGGCGACGTCCAGTTCGGCTACGAGATCAGCTCCTCGCCCGGCGGCCAGACCCGACAGCGGGGCCGGGGACCGCTGCCGCGGTGAGCCTGTCCCACAGCGGACCCCGGTAGCCGTCGCCCGTGCTGCTGCCCTCGCCCCAGGTGATCGAGTCGCCCAGCGGCAGGACACGCAGGGGGGTGCCGGAGGCGACGGCGGGGGGCAGCAGTCCCTGGCCCGGTTCACGGGTGGTCATGTCCCTCACCATCCCGTCGGCAGGCTGCTGAGGAACGGGGCAAGCCGGTCGGCGATCACCCGGTCGTCGTGAGCCGAGGTGTGCCGGTCACATCCGAGGAAGTCCAGGCCCGACTGATCGAGGAACCAGTAGTGGACCCCGCTGTCGCCGGCGTCGTTGCGCGCCTCGACCACCTGCAGCACATGCTCGGCGTTTCCGTCGAAGCCGACGGCCACGAGGGTGGTGCCGGCACCGTAGCGCGTCCGCAGTTTCCGGAGGAACTCGCCGTAGGCGGTGCGGTAGGCGGCCGCGAGGCTGTCGGGCGTCCACGGTTCACCGGGGGTGAGGTCGGAGAAGTCGTTGGCGCCGAGGTTGACCACCACGATCTGGGGGCGCCACGTCCCCGGGTTCTGCCAGACGTCGCCGTCCACGTTCAGCAGGGCGCGGTCGTAGTAGGTCCGGTACGTGACGTCCGGGGATATGCCGGCGACGTTGCGCACCATGCCGAGGCCGGAGAAGCCGTTGATCTGGTAATCGGCATCCAGCTGCTGGGCAGTGAGGGGGCCGTAGCTCACGTCGGTGTTGGTGTTCCGCTTGAGCTGCTCCGGATTGCAGTCGCGGGTGCCCGAAACATTGCCGTAGCCCACCGTGAGGGAGTCCCCGATGAACTCGATCTGGCGGTCCCGGGGCGCCGGCTTGCTCAGTACGGCGCCCCCGGGCGCGGCGACGAAGCCTCCGAACGTGCTGGTGTCCCCCGGGGTGTCGTTGCGTTTGACGACCCGGACCGTGTGCTCGCCGTCACGCAGGCCGTTGATCCAGTGCGTGGTGTCGCCGGGTGTGACCAGGGTGGCGACGGTGGCCCCATCGACCTGGACGTCGTAGTCGGCGGCCGCGCAGTCGAGTACCACCCCGAGGCCGGTCCCGCGGAAGCGGCCCTCGAAGTACACCCCGGGCCAGCTGAACTGCACCGTCTTCCCCAGGTCCTTGACCCGCCCTGCGGTGTGCACCTGCTCCGAGACACTCTTCACGGGGACCAGTTGCCACTGCTGGTTGGCGCCGCCCCAGTCGGTGAACTGCACAACCTTGGCACCGTCCGTGGTGGCAGCGTTCTGGACCTCGACGGCCTTGCCGCTGTTGCGGTTGATCAGACGAACGTAACCGTCCGCCGAGTCCTCCAGCCGGAACTGCTGGTTCGAGCCGTTGGTGTCGCCCCACTGCACGATGTCCGCGTGGTCGGCGCCGGACCAGCCGTGGACGTCGAGAACCTTGCCCGAGTGCTGGGCCTTCAGTCGGTAGTAGCCGTCGCCCGAGTCGACGAACCGGAACCGCTGATGGGCACCACCGTTGCGGGTCCACTGCTGAACGGCGGTTCCCTCAGCAGTACTTGCGCCGGATATGTCCAGCGCCTTACCGTTGCCCTGGTTGATCAGCTCATACCACGAGCCCGCGTCCACCGTGGCCGCTTGCGCGGTCCCGGTCGCGCCCAGCCCTGTCGGCGGAGCCGCCGGCAGGGGCGTCACCGCGGCAAGCGCCGCCGGGCGCCTCCCGCGCCCCGGCTTCGGGTTCCTGTCTCTGAAAGCCATCTGCGTGCCATCTCTCCGGCCCTGTGGCGCATCGGTGGGTCACGGCTGAACGTCCGACGTTCCACCCCTGAATGTCAACCAATTTGAAGGGATGAAATAGATCAACAGGCACTCGATTGGCGCGACTTGATGAACTATCCACTTATCTGCACACGTCAAACATCGTATGTCTCACGCGGTTTGAAGCCTGGGCAGGCACCCACCGGCGCAGTTATGAATATCCCATCACTAGCACGCACCACCGACCGACGGATGTCATCGAGCCGCGACATCGGGCCGTACCGCCCCCACCCTCACTGATCGATGTGCATCGTGAAGTTGCAGGTCACGGGTCTGGTGTGAACGGCTCGGGGCGCGCTCGTGCCGATCGGGGGCGGGAGTCTGTCGTGGAGATCATCGGTCAGCGGCCCACTTCCTGGTCGTGAGGACGAGCAGAGCCCTGACCAGTGAGGTCGCCCACTTCGGGTCGGTGCGGACCTTGGCCGGCGCGCGCCAGTTCTTCAGGTGCGCGAAGCCGTGCTCGACCAGGGCGTGGACGGCGGCCAGGGCCCGGTGTATTGACCCGCGGCGTCGCGACGCCCGGCACGCCGAGAGCACACACCGAACGCCGCTCCCTCTTCCACGGGGACTTCAAAAATCCCCACTCTTCGAGGATGGCAGTACTTCATGTTCGCGGATCGGTCACTGCGACCAATACGCGAACACCGCCCCTACTGGTCATCGTTGGCGCGATGGCACTGAGCTGCGGTTCCGAGGTTCAAACTCATTCAGGGGCAGCCCACCACGTGCCGGACTACCAGCAGGCAAGGTTGCGCGACAAAATCGGGTTGCAGTTGAAGATCGTGACGCGAATGCTTCCATCATGAAGATGCACGCCAACCAGCTGACGATGTCACCTGAAACGGTGCGCACGTTGGTAGATCAGCAGTTTCCCGAGTGGCGAAACCTGCCAGTCAGGAGCATCGCTGCGCAGGGTACGGTCAACGCCGTCTTCCGCATTGGCGATCGGTTCGCAGCTCGATTCCCTCTTGAGTCCGCGGACATCGAGTCGACGCGTCGCGGGCTGGAGTCCGAAATGGAAGCGGCTCGCGAGCTGGTAGGTCGCACGCGTTTCCCCACGCCGGAGCCGGTCGCGCTTGGTGAACCCGGTGCAGGCTACCCACTTCCGTGGTCGGTACAGACGTGGTTGCCCGGCGTCGTGGCCGCCCACGAGGACCCAGGCGAATCGTCTGCGTTTGCCCGCGACTTGGCCGATCTCATCGGCGACCTACGCGCGATCGACACGCATGGCCGCACGTTCGCCGGCACAGGTCGAGGAGGCGACCTGCAGTCCCATGACGCGTGGATGGAGACCTGTTTCAGACACAGTGAGCAACTCCTGGATGTCCCTCGGCTTCGCCGTATCTGGGCAACTTTGCGTGAGCTGCCGCGAGGTGCAGCTGAGGACGCCATGGCGCATTGCGATCTGATTCCTGGCAACGTGCTCGTGTCCGCTGGTCGGCTTGCGGGGATTCTCGACGTTGGCGGCTTCGGGCCGGCTGACCCTTCGCTGGATCTCGTGAGCGCGTGGCATTTGCTCGAGGCTGGGCCGCGGCAGGTGCTCCGCGATCACCTGGGCAGCGACGACCTTGAGTGGGAGCGAGGCAAGGCGTGGGCTTTCGTTCAAGCGATGGGGCTGGTCTGGTACTACGTCGAAAGCAACCCGGCCATGAGTCGGATGGGTCAACGATCCTTGGAACGTGTCATGGCGGATGAATCGCTCGCGTGACGTGTTCGCCCTGAGCATGGCCGCTGACCGTCTTGATCGTGAGGTTGAGGCAGCCGACACGGGAAACGGACGCTTGTCAGCGACGCGTGGATCGTGACCCACTTCCGAGGCGCGGATTCCAAGATCATGGAGTTCTCTACGCCCGCGATCCGAGTGGAAGACCATGCCTGCCGACGCATCACCGCTGATCCCGCCTGCCCTTGACCAGCTCCGCGCGCATCCCAGGTCGTATCCGACGAGGTTCCGCGCCTGCTGGAGCGGCTGGCCGAGGTGCCCGACCCGCGAGACCCACGCGGCGTACGGCACGCTCTGGTTGCCGTGCTCGCGCTGACCGCTTGTGCGGTGCTGGCGGGGGGCGACCTCCGTACTGGCGGTCAGCGAGTGGATCGCCGACGCCCCGCCGCACATCCTTCAACGCCTCGGCGTACGCCTCGACCCACTGGGCGTCGACCAGGTCTGCGACCCGGACCGGCCGGTGACCTTCATGCGCGTCGGCGAGGACCGCTACCGCTGGGAGTTCCGGCTGCGGGACGGCCAGGAGCCGGTCCGAGGGCTGGTCGCCCCGTGGCTGCCGCCCTCGTACGACGGGGACTTCGAGGTCGTCCGAGAGACGCAGTACACCTTCCGGGCCCGCGTCGCCGACCGGTGGCGCCGAGGCCGTGTCTTCCTCCTCGGTGACGCCGCCCATCTCACCCCGCCGTTCATCGGGCAGGGGCTGTGCTCGGGCCTGCGAGACGCCTACAACCTGACCTGGAAGGGCGCCCGCGTCCTCCGACAGGGCGGCGACGAACGCCTTCTGGACACGTACGAGAGCGAGCGCAAGCCGCACGCCCGGCATGTGATCCGACTCGCGGTCGCCATGGGCTGGGCCATGACCGGCGGGCAGGACGGCGCCGCCGCGGTGCGTCGCAGGCTCCTGGCCGCGGCCTGCCGCATACCCGGCCTGACCGCGTCGGCCGGCCGCGACATCAGCCCGGCACTGACCGCGGGGCCGCTCGTGCGGCGCGGTGTCCGCCGGGGGCTCGCGGGCACGCACTGTCCGCAGCCGTGGGTCGGCGCCGACGGCCGGCGTACCCGGCTCGACGACGTGCTCGGTGACTCCTTCACCGTCCTGACCGCCGCCGATCCCTCGCCTTCGCGCTGAACGCGCTCGCCCATGGGCTCGGCGTACGGGCGATCCCCTTGGCCGACCTCGGTGACGACGGCACGCTCGCGGCCTGGCTGCGCGCCGGCCGTGCGGACGCCGTACTGCTGCGCCCCGACCGCGTCGTCATGGACGTCGTCCCGGCAGGCGGCCGCGACTTCACGGACACCGCCACCTGGGCATCCCTCCTGCACACCACCCGCAGCCCCCTCCCACCCCGACGGACCGTCGACAACAGCCTGCTGAGGAGCGCCACACGATGACCAGGCCGTACCCGGAGCCCTTCACGGCGCCCGACCCGCAGGTGTCGGTGAGGACATCGGCGTCCTGCGTGTGTTCGACGTCATCGCGTGGATGCATCAAGGCCGGCAGACCGAGGTCGCGAGGAGCTGAGCTCCGGGGTGGAGGGGGAGGGGAGACGAACGCGGAGGCGCTGACGGGGAACCCCAGCCGGTCCTCGCCGGGGCGCTGCTGAAGGTGGCGCGGAGGCGGGGCTGCGGGACGCGCTGGACGCCTTGCTGCGCACCTACCTGGGCGGCGGCCGGGACTGATGGAAGCGGGCTGTCCCGGCATGGCAGGGAGCCGACCGGTTCCGGCCCGCTCACCTGCCCGGCCACCGGCGGAACACCGTCGACGAGGGCAAGGGTCTGTGTGACTCGTTGACGTTCTCCGTCCGGTCTGGAACGGCGGGCAACCCTTCGTCCTCCCGGCAACATGCGGATCCACACCGGGAGATGAGTAGCAGAGCCCCTGTTATGGTGCGCCGATGCCGTCGTCATCGATCAAGCAGTTCCAAGTCACCTTCGACTGCGCGGAACCTGAGCGCGTCGCTCGCTTTTGGTGCGAGGTGTTGGGGTACGTCGTATCGCCGCCACCGAAGGGGTTCGCCACGTGGGACGACTTCGACCGCTCTCGGTCTCCTGAGGATCGGGGTTCATGGTTCGCCTGCAGTGATCCCTCAGGTGTCGGCCCGCGGCTGTTCTTTCAGCGCGTTCCCGAAGGCAAGGTCGTCAAGAACCGGCTGCATCTTGACGTGCGGGTCGGCACCGGGCTCGTGGGTGAAGAGCGCCTCGCCGTGCTCGAAGCCGAATGTGCACGACTGATCCCGCTCGGCGCGGTACGCGTGCGACTCCTGTATGACGGCAACGATTCGTGCATCGTGATGCAGGACATCGAAGGCAACGAGTTCTGTATCGACTGAGGATCCTCCGAGCCGGCGAGGTGGGTAGCCGTCGTTCCTGGGCCTGTCTTCAAGGTGGTCCCGTGGAGCGGGAGTTCAGGTGAGGGCAAGGCCGCGATGGCGGGCTGTGCCGAGTATCGCGGTGTGAGCCGCTTTCGCGCCGGTGCGGGGCTCGCCGAGGAGGCCGGCCAGGCAACCAGGAGGCCCTCGGCCTGGTCATCGGCTCGAACGGTGGCGGCCTCCGTGCTGCCCCAGCCCTACACGTGTCCGGCATGCCCGGAGAAAGTATCAACGCGCCCTACTCTTCGAAACATTCGTAGGTTGAGTCAGATATTGATCTAGGGGCAGTGAGCAAGGTCGTTCAGCCGCAGTGCGGTTTGTCGTACAGGGGCGTTGACCAGGCAAGACATCCATCCCAGCCCGCCTCCCCTCGCCAGAATGTTTCGAAACAATTAC
Organism: Streptomyces sp. V4I8; assembly: GCF_041261225.1. Taxonomy (GTDB): domain Bacteria; phylum Actinomycetota; class Actinomycetes; order Streptomycetales; family Streptomycetaceae; genus Streptomyces. Next base: position 1,727,450 of record NZ_JBGCCN010000001.1, on the reverse strand, counting down.
CGAAAGCATTGACAGTTGACAGGGTCACTCCAAAACTGCCGATGACCGAGCTACTCGACGAGGAGGAGGCAGGCACGTGAACGACGCACCCGCACCCACACCCCCGACCGGATCCGCATCCACATCCGCACGCCCCATGAGTCGCAGGACGTTCGTCAGCGGTGTCGGTACCACGGCTCTGGCCGTCGCGGCCGGGGTCGCCCTGCCCGGGACCGCCCATGCGGACACCGTCATCACCGCGAATCAGACCGGTACGAACAACGGCTACTACTACTCGTTCTGGACCGACGCGCCGGGCACCGTCTCCATGACGCTCAGCTCTGGTGGGAAGTACAGCACCTCATGGCGCAACACCGGCAACTTCGTCGCGGGGAAGGGGTGGAGCAACGGCAGTCGTAGGACGGTGAGTTACTCCGGGTCCTTCAACCCGTCCGGCAACGCCTACCTGTGTCTGTACGGCTGGACCTCGAACCCGCTCGTCGAGTACTACGTCGTCGACAACTGGGGGACCTACCGGCCGACGGGGACGTACAAGGGCAGTGTCACCAGTGACGGTGGGACGTACGACATCTACCAGACCACCCGGTACAACGCCCCGTCGGTCGAGGGCACCCGCACCTTCAACCAGTACTGGAGCGTCCGGCAGTCCAAGCGGACGGGGGGCGCCATCACCACCGGGAACCACTTCGACGCCTGGGCCCGCGCCGGCATGACCCTCGGCAGCTTCCGCTACTACATGATCATGGCGACCGAGGGCTACCAGAGCAGCGGCAACTCCAGCATCACGGTGGGGTGACCATGGACAGCCAGCTGAGCGCCCTGCGCGTGCGACGCCCGTTACGGCCCCTCGCCACCCGGCTCGCCGTCGTCGTGGCCGTTGCCGCAGGCACCCTCACCGTCCAGGCCGGCAGCCCTGTCCCTGCACAGGCCGCCGTCTGCAACGGCTACGTCGGTCTCACCTTCGACGACGGCCCGTCCGGGAACACCCCGGCCCTGCTCAACGCACTCCGGCAGAACGGGCTGCGGGCCACCATGTTCAACCAGGGCCAGTACGCAGCCGCCCACCCGGCCCAGGTGCGGGCCCAGGTCAGCGCCGGTATGTGGGTCGGCAACCACAGTTACACCCACCCGCACCTCACCCAGCAGAGCCAGGCGACGGTCGACTCCGAGATCTACCGGACCCAGCAGGCCATCGCGAGCGCGGGCGGCGGTACCCCGCGGCTGTTCCGGCCGCCGTACGGCGAAACCAACGCGACGGTGAAGGCGGTCGCGGCCAAGTACGGGCTGACCGAGATCCTCTGGAACGTCGACTCGCAGGACTGGAACGGAGCCACTACGGATGCCATCGTGGCGGCCGCCGGGCGGCTCACCAGCGGCCAGGTCATCCTCATGCACGACTGGTCCGCAAACTCCCTCTCCGCGATACCGCGGATAGCCCAGGGGCTGACCGCTCGGGGGCTGTGCGCCGGGATGATCTCCCCCACGACCGGCCGCGCCGTGGCCCCGGGCTGAAGCGTAGCCCTGGGCCGAGTGCGGACAGGGGAGGTCGAGTGAGCGCGGGGGCGGCGTTTGCGGTGAGGGACCATGATGACCGGCGAGAGCCTGTGCTCCACCAGCCACCAGGTGGTCATCGACGTCGCCCCCGACTTGTTGCCGGTCGGGGGCGAATGCGCGCAGCCCAGGGGTCGGCGACCATCGCTCTCATCACCACCTCCGGCACCCTCACCCCGCTGCCGCACCGCGCCGACCTGTCCACCGGCCAGCTGTCGCTGGTCGCCCTGGCGATGGGCGCGGGTGCCCTCGCGCTGTCCCACATCAACGACGCCGGGTACTGGATGTTCACCAAGCTCGCCGGACTCGACGTGGCGGCGGGCCTGCGCACGTGGACGGTCCTGACGACCGTCAGGGGGTGCGCCGGTTTCGCCCTCACCACGGCGCTGTGGCCACTGGTCTGACCTGACGTGTCGACGTACGGAGCATCGGCGAGATGAACGCCGGACGGCTCACACAGGTATGGCGCATGGCGGGCGAATGTCCGCTTCGCGTCGACCTGAGTCGGTTCGGATCTTTCCGCTGGGAGCACGCAACCAGCGCCCCATGCCGTGGGTCGGACCGGTCGGCCGGTTGACGGCACTCAAGTGCTCAGGGGGCGCGTGGTGCGAAGAGGGCGAGCAAGAGAAGGCAGGGGCAGGGTGGCACTGGCCGTCGGCGCGGTCGCGCTGGCGGTAGGGACGGGGCTGCTGACCTGGGCGCCGGCCTCCGCGGCCGTAGCGGGCGACGAGGAGATGCCGTCCGTCACGCTGCAGGCGGAACCCATGACGACAAGGCCGGCGAACCTGTACGCCGCCGACGACTCCGGTTATCTGTCGACGCCGTCGCCCGCCGAGCCGTCGAGCCTGTCGACGTGGGTCGGCAAGGACGGCTCGACCGTTGCGGACCTGCCCACTCCGGTGGCTGTCAACGGCGGGTTCGGGCTGGACGGGTCAAGGAGACGAACACCTACCGGATCCGGCACTACGCGACCGGCGAGGTCGTACGGGTCGACCTGCCCGCGACCGACATGGCCACCTTGGTGTTCGCCGAGAACCGTCTGGTGACCCAGCGCGTGGTCGATGGCGAGAGATCCCTGCACCTTCTCGAAATCCCCGACGGCGGCGGGCAGCCGACCGATCGTCAAGTGTCCGGAGTCCTGGGCGACCTCGACAATGCTCTGGCCAACGACGAGGGCCTCTTCGTCCACGGCGCGACATCGGACGGCCGCGGCGGCGTGTTCCATTACAAGCCCGCGGGCGGCGATGCCGGACGCACCGCGCTGCTGGATTTCGCGACCGCCCGGGTGACCTATGTACCGCGGACGGGCTTCGACGGGATGCGCGCCTCGCACCTCGGCCGCGACCAGTCGTCTTCGCGGTTGTCGACAAGAGTTTCAAAAGGTCGAAGCCGTACGTCATCGACCGTGCCCGGCCGGACAGGCCCGGAACCCTCGTCGACCGGCTGCCCGACGAGGAGAAGTCCCTCGAGGGCGAATGGAGTGCGGACATGGTGCGGGTTGTCGGCGACTGGCTGGTGTACGCCAACATGATCGACGGCACGGTCCACGCCGTACCCGTCGCGGGCGGCTCGGCCCGGACGCTGCTGGCCCGTTCCACTCTCCGTACCCGCTTCGCCAACGCACAGGACGGCAGCGTCTACATCGATGGTGGAAGCGACGAGGAGCACTGGGCCCTGCAGCACATCACGCTCGCCGAGGACGGCACTCCGGTCGCCAAGCCGGTCGTGCCACTGCCTCCGGTCACGGGGTGGGAGGTCGGCGGCATGGCCCTGGACCACGGGCGGCTGCTGCTGGCCACGGAGCGGGCGCCCGAACCGGGCGAGGGCGACACCTTCCTCACCGCCTCCGAGCTCTCCCTCGCGGCGGACGGAACCCTGACCGCCGGACCGCTCGAGGAGCTGGGCGACCTGGGGTACGAGGTACCGGACGAAGAGCCCTACATCGACGCCATGGACGCGGGCCGGCACCAGCCGTGCTACGCGGACTGCCTGCGTCTCACCAGCACGGGGGAGTCCTCCGTCGCCCACAACGTGTGCGGGGTCGGGTACGTCGTGGCGGCCGCCGGTCCCTACCGGGTGGTCCGCCCGGCGGACCAGAAGATCTGCCCGACAGGAACCGGCCGTCAGGAGGTACGCGACGGGGACAAGGTACTGAGCAGCGGTCCCCGGCGGCCCGCGGCACTGTGGGACAGCACTTTGTGGACGCCGGGCAGCGAACCTGGCACGGTCTCCGCGGTCTCTCTGCCGTCCCTGGAGACCGTGGGCACGGAGTCCGTGGGCGCCACCTGCGTTCCCGAGGAGTTGCAGGTGGTGGGCCGCTGGATCTACTGGTCCTGCGGGCCGGGCGGTGATGCGGGCGTGTACGACCGGGCCACGGGGCGGCTGATCGACCTACCGTCCGGATACGCGCAGTTGGCCGACGGCTACCTGGTCAGCCAGTCGACCGCGGCGCGCAAACTGATGATCACGTACTTCCCGGACGCGGTGCACGCCGACCGCGTGGGCACGAGCGAGCTGGGTCCGCTGCCGTCACCGCTCCGCACCCCGCAGGACCGGCGCGGCCGGTTCTGGGCGGTGGACCGCTTCGACGGCGCGGTGGCCTACCTCGACGCCTCGGGCGACGTGACCGTGAAGTGGCCCCGCGTCCGCCCTTCCCCCTTTGCCGAACCCGGTCCTGACACCCCGTTCGCGGGGACGCCGTCCCGGGCCGTGTTCGTGCTGGCGCTGGCCTGCGCGATCACCCTCCATGCCGCCCGCCGGAAGCCGTGGTCGCCGCTCCGGCGGCCATCCGCATGAGCCGGGACCCACGGGATTCTGCTGAAGGGCAGCGGATCACCGGAACACCGCAAGCGCTCCTTTCAACCAGCCACCGGACACAGCCTCGACCAGCTCACCATCTCTACCGGGTCCAGATGTGAAGCGCCTGCTCGGTCTCGGACACGGTGTACCAGGTTCCGTCGCCGAGGGCCTGTGGCAGGCCGGACACCTCGAAGGGGTAGGTGAGCCGGTCCGTCAGCCGCATGCGGGCTGTGTCGACGAGCCATTGTCGGCCGGTGCCGAATTCCTCGTCGCTTTCGACCGTTCCGACGACGACGGTGTGCTCGTCGAGGAAACCTCCTCCGTAGTCGAAGAACGCCTGTGGCTCCTCGTCCTCGCAGGTCTCGGCCTGTTCCAACGCAAGCGCGGGGTGCCGGGGGACCGCGACCGCACTCAGTTCGGCTTCCACCGTGCCGTCGGTGACTCGATGAAGAGCGAGAGCGTCCTGGTCGTGGGTGACGGTGAGAAGGCGGTCACCGCTAGGGCTCACCGCCAGCAGGACGCGGTCCGCGTCGCCGAAACAGTCGACGGTGAGGCCGTGGCCGTCCCAGCGTCCCCATCTCAGCGGAGAGCCGTCCTGTCCTTCGCCGATCGTCAGCCCCATCTGGCCGGGGTCCGGGTGCGGAACGTGGTGGGAGCCTTCGGCTGCCGTATGTGTCCGGGTACGTGCGAGGACCGTGCCGTCCACGGCGGCGATGACCAGCCACTGGTCCGCCCCGCGGCCGTGGTCGTACGCCAGGGGGCCGCGAATGTGGGCCCACACGACGGTTCCGTCCGTGGAGAAGCCGGCCGAGCCGCTGCCCGCGTACCGATGATCACGCTCGTTCGCGTATTCGGCGAAGGCGTTGTGCCCCGCACAGCCTGCCCAGCAGGGGTGCCGCAGTTCCCATTGCACGTTTCCCGCCCGATCGACGGCCCGCAGCGCGTGCGGTCCGGCGAAGACGGCCAGATCGCCGGCAGGCGACACGGCGCTTTGGCCGTACCGACGCGGCCAGGGGGCTGGAAAGCGGACGGACGAAGCCGGGGCCGACGGTCCGGGCTCCTGCACGATCAGCTCCGTGTCGCCTCGCTGTATGAGCAGCCGTCTCGCGGACCGGGACACCAGGCAGGGAGCGGCGTCGGCCCCCGCGAAGGCCAGAGGGGCGGCGATCGTGGTCACGAGGCGAGCAGGCTGCGGCACGGGAGCTCCGAAGGACGAGGGACGCTCAGCGGACCCTATGGCAGGCCGCTGACAGCAGCGTTCGACAGACTCTTGACCCTGACCGCGGTGTGCGGGCCCGAATACTGCAGCACCGAAGGCGAGCCCGCTGTAGAGACGGTGCTGCGGGTGATCGACGATCCACGTCCGTGCGGACCACGTGCCGTGTCACGAGCCGACGGTGCCAGGCGTTTTCACGGCCCTGGGCACGTCATCCACCCGCGGCATCCTCGGCCTCCCAGCGCAGCAGGTCGCCCGGCTGGCACTCGAGCACCTCACAGAGCGCGGCGAGGGTCGCGAAGCGCACCGCCTTGGCGCGGCCGTTCTTGAGGACCGCCAGGTTGGCGGGCGTGATGCCCACGCGGTCCGCGAGCTCACCCACGGACATCTTCCGACGGGCCAGCATCACGTCGATGTCGACGGCGATCGGCATCAGATCACCTCGTCCAACTCGGCCTGCATCTGCGCCGCTTCGACGTCCCGCGCGACGGCCTGGGCGAGCAGCATCCGCAGCACGAGCACGATGAGCGCGACCCCCAGGATGGCCACGCCGACCCCGGCCATGATGACGGTGACACCCGGATCCTCCCGCTGGCCGGGCGCGTTGACGGCCGTGACCGCGAACCACACCAGGGCAGCCGCCACCATCGCGCCGATCACGCCGTCCACGTACCGGAAGGCGGTGTGGGAGAACACGGTTCCGCGTCGCACCATCGTCACCAGTCGCCATACGCAGACCAGGGCGACCTGGACCGACACCATGCCCAGGATCGTGATCACGCGCAGCGGGGTCAGCGGGAGCGACCCGTCCTCCGGGTCGTTCCCGCTGACCAACGCCCACACCATCAATGCCTGCACGAACACGGTGCCGGCGAGCACCACCACCAGCACGGCACGCAGCGCACGCACTGTCAGCTTTCCCATGACCTGTCCTTCCATCGAGATGCGATGGGAATCTATCGATATTCGATAGGCGGGGCAAGGGGTGGGACGTAGGGTGGGAAGCGGCTCGTGCTCCCGGGCGAGGGGGTGATCCGCCTCCCGAGCCGGCCGCGCTCATCATCGGGCCGTGCTCCCCGCCGACGAGAGATCAGCACCAGCGGGAATACGGCGGGCGGACTCACGCTCCGCCGATGCCGCAGTGGGGTGGCTGCCGGCAGCGACGGCAGCCACCCGAGCTCACCCTGCTGCAGCTGGGTCGGAGCTTGTGCGGGTCCGGCTGCGGCCGTACTTCGCGAGCGTGTGGAAGGCGGCTTTGGGCTCCCACGGCAGGCTCGGGTACGCGGTACCCGTGCGGCCGCCGTCGAGGACCTTGACCACGCCGAAGGACGCCTTGTCGAAGTCGCGGTCGTCGTCGGCGCCCGTGTGCGGGAGGTCGTAGCGGGCGAAGGTGTTGACAAAGGCGGCGTCGATGGCGGAATCGTCGAAGGTGTCGATGAGTTCACGTAGGTAGTCGGCTTGTTCCTGTTCGTCACGCGATACGGGGCTGGTGAACTGCACCGGACGGGCGCGGTCGTCCCACGCGATGACGGCGTCTCCCCGGCCGCCGGCATCGGCGGCCCCGCGGTAGGTGGTACAGCCGAACTCTGTGACGGCGGCCGGTTTGCCGTGTGCGGTCAGTGCCCGCAGGCCGTCGGCGAGCCGGTCGGCGGTCCGTGCGTCGCGGTAGCCGGCGTCGGTGGCGACTATGTCGAACGGCGTCCAGTCGACGCCCTCGAACGGCAGTGAGGCGTACCCGATCCGGCCGCCGAACCGGGTACGCACCGCGGCGACCGCCTTGCCGAGGAAGGCGTTGACCTGGGCGGGGAGGCCGGGCAGTGCGGCCCGCAGCCGCTGCGGGTCGGCGAGGACGGCGGCGCGTTCCTCGAAGGTGTCGCCGGGGAGCATGCCGACGGTGAAGAGGGAGATCTCCGAGCCGGTGAGGAAGACGACCTCGGCGCCTCCACGTCGCAGCCGTTCCGCGCGTTCGGCGCTGTCGGTGAGGAAGTCGAGGAGTTCTCCGGTGGTGAGGCCGTTGGTGAACGGCGAGTACCACACCTCCAGTTGGGCGTCGGCCGCGTACCGCGCGGCCGTCTCGAGCCGGTCGCGGTCGCCACCGGTGACGCGTACGGCGTCACAGCCCAGCTCGTTGCGGATGATCTGCATCTCGCGGCGGACGATGACGGGGTCGAAGGGTTCGCGGGTGGTGGTTCCCGCGGTGGTGAAGCCGGTGTCGTAAGTGATGCCGAAGGTGCGCACGACGGGTGCTCTCCTCACGATCTACGATGCTTGCCGCGCTTATTGGGTACGCACCGTACCTTAAGTGTGGTGTGGCGTGGGATGTGCGGGGCGCCGGAAAGTACGATGCGTACCGTAGATCCAGCTGTGTGGGGCGAGAGAGGACTGCCGGTGGCGCAAGCGGGGAAGGAACCGCGGCAGACCGCGGCGACGCGGCGACGCGGGGCCGAGCTGGAGGAGGCCATCCTGCAAGCGGCTGCCGAGGTGCTGAAGGAGTCCGGCGTCCCGGCCCTGACGATGGACGAGGTGGCCCGGCGGGCCGGGACGAACAAGAACGCGCTGTACCGGCGCTGGCCGAACCGCGTCGCGCTCGGCGTGGCGGCCTACCGCCGACTGGCCGCGACGGAGACCGTGCTGCCCGACACCGGCTCGCTGCGCGGCGATGTCCTGGAGATGCTGCGGCGCGCGAACAGCACCTGGTCATCACCGTTCGGGGAGATCCTGCGCGGCCTGATCGCGGCAGCCGGCAGCACTCCGGAGCTCCTGGCCAAGCTGCGCGACTCGGCGGACGGTGCGCACGAGGCGTCATGGCTGACCTTGCTCGGCCGGGCGGTGGCCCGCGGCGACGCCGCGCCCGAGGCACTGCACCCCCGAGTCGCGTACGCGCCCATGGCGCTGCTGCGCAACGAGTATGTGATGCTCGGAGTTCCGGCGGTGCCCGACGCCGTCCTCGTCGAGATCGTCGATGAGGTCTTCCTGCCACTGGTCCATGGGCGGGGCCCGCACCGCGGCACATCAGCCTTCCACGGCCCGCGCCAGTCGTGATCACGTAGTGGGGCGGAGGCTTCGGAGCCAGACCATCGACTCGCGCAGGTGGAGCCCGGCGAGGTGGATCTCGGGTGTCCTGTGGTAACGCGTAGCCAGACCGCGCCACGCCTTGATCTTGGTTATGCAGCGTTCCACGGTGTTGCGGTCCTTGTAGAGCTCGGCGTCGTGCGCGACCGGCCTGCCCCCTGCGGCCCTTGTTCTTGCGGTTGGCGGTCTGGTCGCGCCGGGGTTTCCGCGTGGAACTTCGACGTCCTCACTCCGCGCATGGGTCAACGGGAGCACTGCCGTACCCGACGCTGGTACAGATCACCACATGTGCTCGTTACTCGGCGCGACGTGATCGCCTGCAGCGAGAACTCGCCAACTCGCATGCACAACCGCCAACAAGCCTGAACGGTCACACTCGTGTGACTGAGCGCCGTACTCGGCCAGACCGGCCGAGTACGGCGCTCAGTGAGGTGCGTCAGCAGCGAGCCAGGTCGTCGGGAGCGGCCGACGGCGTCACTGCCCGGTCGTTCCAAGGATCTGGTCGGCCGTTGCGAAGCGGTGCTCCGGCGGCTTCAGCACTTCGTAGAGGTAGCCGAAGTACTCCGTTGCCGCCGTTCCGGTGAGCACCGCCAGCAGGAAGGCGAGGCATCCCATGTCGTGGTGCTCCCACAGGGGGCCGCGCCCCTCGTTGTAGAGCACGGTCCAGTCGTCGGGGTGCTGACCGGGCCGCGCCAGCCAGTACAGGAACGCTCCCGTGCCCTCCTCGAATGCCCACGGCAGGACCCTCGCCCCCGCCTGCTGCAGGCCGGCGGGCTTCTCCTCGAACTCCCACAGGTCGGCCAGGATCTCGTGCCGCTCCGTTGTCTGCGCGTGCAGGTCACAGTCGTCGTAGGCGGAGTCGGGGACGAGCAGCCAGATCGTCTCGTCGAAGATGCCGTCGCCGTATGTCTCGACGAGCCGCTTGTAGTCGGCGGGCAGAGCCAGACCGAGGGCGCGCTCGGCTTGCGCCCAGTCCACCGCGGGTGGCGGATCGGCGGGCGGCGGGCAGAGGCGGACGAGCGCATCGAGGGCGGCCATGGAACGGACGCTACCGGGATACCAGCCGGTACCCGTGGGAGGGTCGACAGGCCGGGCGAAGATCGGCAGCGGAACCCGGCCCAGGTACCGCTCGCCGGGTGAAGACCTCGGCACGCCGGGAGCTGCGTCTGTCGGGTAGTCGATGAGCGCCGCGCACTTGGCCGGTTGGGCCACCTACAGCACCCAGTCACAGTGTGGTCGGGCAGCCGGATCACAGGAGGGGCGCATACCGTCGTGTTCGCCGGCTGGCTGTGCGATTGACTGGGCCGGCATGACCGAACGATGCGAGCTTCATGGGGGCCACGCAGTGACGAGCAACGATATTCCGCTGATACCGGACGCGGTGTGGCTGGAGGAACGACTGGGCGAAGGCTCGCTCTGGCGACCGGACGAGGCCGCTCTGCCGGCCGAACTGACGCATGCCGGGTCGAGGGAGTTCCTGCTCACGGTCGGCTTTCCCGCCGTCGACCTCGACGTCGTGGGGATCGACACGCTGCACTTGCGGGACGAGGACGGGATGGAACCGTTCGACGCCGACGAAATCTACGGGGAGCGCTACCCCGACGACGACTCCCCGCCCACGAACTTCTGCTTCACCGTGGCCACCTGGGGCGACCAGCACCTGATGCTCGACGCGGCCAACGGCGGCATCACCCACTACGACCCCAACGGTTGGGACCACGGGGCCGGATGGAAGGGACCGGCCGCCGATGACCTCCCCATGCTGGCTGTGCTCCTCGGGCTGATCGCGGAGTCCAGCAGCGCCCTGGAAACGGCCGACGACGCCGCACGCGCGGCCGCCGCCACAGAGCTGCGCAAGCGCATGATCGAACACGAACCGTATGTGGACGACTCCGCGTTCTGGGACGAGATCTTCGAGTGTCTGGGCTGAGAACGCGTCGACGAGGACGTGCGTCGCCGGGCGGCAGGGACCGTGGCCGCCCGCATCATGGGCGGCCCGGACGCGAGCGGTGAGCAGTTCTTGCGGCAGCTCGCTGAGTCGTCCGCGAATTCCTGGCCGCGACCACCCTCCCCGGCCGGGCTGGAGGCATCCTGGGCACGCGCCACCGACGTGGACTGGAGCCGTCCGGTGACGTTCCGCAACTCGGACCTCGCCGCAACCGTCTTCGCACGCTGGCGCGAGGCATGGATCCACATGGTCGATCTGGAACTCGGCGTGCGGCCGGACGACTGGCCCGGGGTCCTGGCCGCACACGCCATCGACTTCCTCCTCGGCCGCCGTCCGGCAGGCACACGCGTCCGCGCCGAGGACGTGGGCCGCCAGTGGTCCGTAGGCGACGGGCCGCCGGGCACGGTGGTTACCGGAGGCGTGCGCGACCTGGCGGCCTGGCTGGCCGGACGTACGCCCGTCGTGTCACCAGTGGCGGCGGAGGAGCTGCCTGCTCTCGGGCCCTGGCCGCCCCACCCTCCACAGCGCCTGGACCGCCTGTGACCTCGTCACCGGGCAGAGTGTGGGGCGCGCCGATCTCGGCCCGAGCAGGGGGAAAGAATTGACTGCATCGCCCCGTAACCGCGTACCCGTGGCCAGCCGACAGCCGGATTACGTTCTCGAAAGGAAGGAGCGCCATGCGTGCCGATATTGTTTGGTGGGACCTGTCCGCCTCCGGACAGACCATCGAGTCCATGCGTGAGTACCTGCGTGAGGAATCCGTCGCCGCGTTCTCCGAGGTGCCCGGGCTTCGCTTCAAGATGTGGCTCTCCGATCCGGACACCAACCGGTGGGGAGCCGTTCTGCTGTGGGAGTCGGAAGAGGCGTCCCAGCAGGCATTGCCCAGCCGGGCGCTCGAACTCATCGGCTGCCCACCGCAGGTCGCGCACGGGTTCGACGTGGAGGCCACGACCGAAGGCCGATACGAAACGCAACAACTCGCCCTGCAGGGGCTGGCCTTCGCCGAAACAACGCAGAGGAAATCAAGCTGACGGGCAACCGGAGGAGACAGCAGGTCCTGGCCCTCCGTTTGCTTCGCCGCGTCCAAGGCGCACGCGTACCTCGGACAACGCCACGCCCGCGAAGCGCTCAAGAGTTGTCGTCGTGATTGCAAGCGGCCCCGAAATGCTGATTGCGAGGCGTCAGCGCAGTGCAACCACGCCCGCGTGGACGGCACGCATGGCCCGATCGACAGTCTCCTGATTTTCGCCGACCGGAGCCACGTAGTCGATGACGGCGCGTGCGGCGTCCTCCCCGAGCATTCGGGTGATCAACCACGTGGCGAGATACTGGGACGCCAGGCAACCGCCCGCCGTAGCGATGTTCCCCTCGGCGTGGAACGGCGCATCCAGCACGGTGACCCCGCAGGCTTCGACAAAGGCCCGGCTCTTCATGTCCGTGCAAGCCGGCATGCCCTCCAGCAATCCGAGCCGGGCGAGCACTAGCGCGCCGGAGCACTGCGCACCGATCAGCTGTCGTGAAGGGTCGAGCAACAGCAGCTTCGAGATCAGTCGGTCGTCGGCGACCACCTCTCGCGCCTTCACCCCGCTACCGATCAGCACAGCGTCGGCTTCGGTCACGAACTCCATCGGGCGCTGTCCGGTCACCTCGACGCCGTTCATCGACGTGACCACCGGCGTCGGCGTCGTGATGAAGGCTTCCAAGCCGTCCTTGCGGCACCGGTTGATCAGCGCGGAAGCGATGAAACTGTCGAGCTCGTTGAACCCGTCGAAGGTGACCACGGCGACCTGCATCACAACTCCTTCAAGCCCGGCATCAGAAGTCCGCAGTTTCCCTGGCGCGCCGTTCCTGGTCGAGAGCCAATCAGCGGCCGGTGGCATGCCTACCGCGCGCCGTTCGGAACTGGACCAACTCGAAGAACAGCCGGCCGAGGAGCTCGCGGAGGTGCGGGCCGAGCGGGACGAACTCGCCGTCGCCGAACGTGTCCTTGAGCGGGTGAGTGAGCAGCTCGCCGACGAGCGCGCCTCGGCCGCGCCGGCGCCCGGGCAGTCGGCTTTCCACGCGGCCCGTCCTGCTGATGCTCGCGTTGTCGGCTGGCGCCGCGTTCAGTGAGCCGCGGGCAGGCGACCCACGGGGCGGAGAGGGCGACGCCTGAGCGGGGGGGAGCAGGCTCGGCTCGTTCTTGCCCACCTTCGCAACGACCACCCCTGAGGTGAGCGCTTGGTCGAGGTCTCGGTCGACGAGGCCGTCGACACTGCAGGGAGATGGTCAACCCGCAGGCGCAGAGCGGGAGTTCGCCGGGGGTGACGAGGGTCGGTCCGACGGGAGGGTGGCCTCGGCCTCCCAGTCGAGGTCGTCGCTGACCGGCGGCATGTGGATGTCGTCGTGGCGCCGATCAGGGAGCCGTCGTACTTCGTGAAGAGGGTGGGATGGGTGGGCGTCGGGCGGCCCATTTCCTTGATGTGGGTGGCGTAGTCGGGGCCGAGACGGACGATCTTGTTAGGGGTGGGGGACGACGGGGCGGGGGTCACCCCGGTCGAGTGGGACGCGGTCGCCGTTCCGGGCAGCCTGTGCCTGCCAGTTCTCGCCGGAGGCGAGCGGGGCGCCGACATCGGTGTACGGCCGCACGGCGTACCTCCATGAGGCCCTGAAGGGCCGCGGAGTCGCCCTGGGCGCAGTTCCACCGCCCCGCTCAGTCCCTCCGGGAGCAGGCTGGGCTGAAGGCTGGTGACGTAGGACCACCCGTCACCCAAGTGCCCGGAATGTCCATGCTGCGACCTGGGCCTGCCGTTTGGATCATCCCGGCGTCGCGGGGCCCTGGGGGGTGTTTCGAAAGGCCCGGGCGCCGTGGGTGCTGTGTGGGACTTTCGAAACACCCTAGGTGTCAACGCGCGCAGTTCACTTCGTGGACACCTCAGATACTCCTGAAATTACCTCGCAATTCTCAGCGGCTTCTCACATACCGCCGGTTTCGTGTGCTGCGTCGCCCGACCGGGCCGTACGACGAAGGAGGCGGATGGTGGCGCTACCGGTGACCACACGACGGAAGTCCCCGAGCCAGGAGGAGGATCGAGGCCTGGCAGAGGAACAGCCGTTGCACGTGGCCAGCAGGCTGCATGCGTTCAACCGGTTCGAGCTGAAGTACCTGGTGCCGGTCGAGCAGGCAGCCGAGATCCGGGACGAGCTGGCCGAGCGGATGGACCGTGATCTGAACAGCCCCGTGGGCGGCTACGGCGTGAGGAGTCTGTACTACGACACCCCGCAGCTGCGGTTCTACTGGGAGAAGATCGAGGGCCTGAAGTTCCGGCGCAAGCTGCGCATCCGCCACTACGGGAATCCGGACGGCGTCACCGACGAGTCCCCGGTGTGTGTGGAGATCAAGCAGCGTGTCAACCGGGTCACGCAGAAGCGCCGCATCACCCTTCCGTACGGCGTCGCCCGCCAGTTGTGCGACGGCCGCGAGATGATCGAACACTCGGCGAAGGAGGGCGCCTTCATCCAGGAGGTCCTCGAACTCGTGGTTCGGCTGAACCTCCAGCCCACCGCGATCACCGGCTACCAGCGTGAGGCCCTGGTCGGCCGCGACGCGGACACCGGGCTCCGCTTCAAGGCCGCCGTCAAGGAGCTGGCCCGCAGGGAAGGCCGCCTCGCCACCTTCATGGCCAAGCCCTTCAACGACGCGGGTGGCTCCGGCTTCCACCTCCACCTCTCGTGCGAGGACGCCGAAGGGCGCAACGCCTTCGACGACCCCGCCGGTGCCTACGGCCTGTCGGCCGAGGCCCGGCACGCCGCCGCCGGCATCCTCGCGCACGCGCCCGCCCTCGCCGCGCTGGCCAACCCGACGGTCAACTCCTGCAAACGCTTCGGCCCCGACACTCTCGCCCCCTGGCTGATCGACTGGGGTTTGGACAACCGCAGCGCCATGGTCCGCATCCCGCCCGAGCGCGGCTCCGGCGCCCGGCTGGAACTCAGGCTGGGTGACGCCAGCGCCAACCCCTATCTGCTGATCGCCGGGACCCTCGCCGCCGCGCTGCTCGGCATCGAGGCCGGCGAGGAGCCGCCGGCCCCGCTGGAGGGCTACGGCTACGATACCGGCAAGTCGGCCGTGCTGCCCATGAGCCTGTCCGCCGCGCTCGATGCGCTGGAGGCGGACACCGCCCTTACCGGCCTCCTCGGCAAGGCATTCACCACGTCCTTCCTCACCTGCAAGCGGGACGAGGTCGAACGCTTCGGGCGACACGTCACCGACTGGGAGTTCACCGAGTACGCCCACCACCTGTAGGCCGGACGCCCCTTTCGGCCGCCCAGTCAGCCCCTCAAGGCCCGAGCCCGCCCAGGAGTTTCCCACCCATGACCAGCCCCGCCACTCCCGCCACGGGCGCCGAGTTGCGCGCCGCCCTCGCCGAGCCCCTCCCGCTCGAACAGGTGAACCTCGCCGACCTCGACCACTTCGCGGACGGCGCCACGCCCTGGCGCATGTTCCACACCGTGCTCCACGAGGACCCCGTCCACTGGCAGCCCGAGGAGGCCCCCAACTCCGGGTCTGGGCCGTGACCCGGCACGCGGACATCGCCCGTGTCGACCGCGACGCCGAGACCTTCACCTCCACCAGGTTCGTCAACCTCGAAGAGGTCGACGACGACCAGATCAAGAAGCGGGCCTCCATCCTGGAGCTGGACGGCGTCCGCCACCGGGCGCTGCGCAGCGTGATCCAGCGGCAGTTCGGGGCGGCCGTCATCAACAGCTACGGCGACTTCCTGCGCGGTCTGACGGCCAAGACCCTGGACGCGGCCCTCACCAAGGGCAGCTTCGACTTCGTCAAGGAGGTCTCCGCCGACTTCCCCATCAACGTCCTCGCCCGCCTCCTCGACGTACCGCCCGAGGACAACCAGCGGCTCATCGACTGGGGCAACCGGATCATCGGCAACACCGACCCCGACTACGCCGACGTCCTGCTGCACAGCGAGGAGAGCGAGAAGTACCGCGACCTGCCGTTCCGCTCGCCCGCCTCCCTCGAAGTCTTCGAGTACGGACGGGAACTGGCCCGGCAGCGACGAGGCGGCGACGGGAACGACCTCGTCTCCAAGCTCGCCAACACCACCCCACGCGACGGAGTCCCGCTCTCCGCCCAGGACTTCGACAACTACTTCCTGCTCCTGGCCGTGGCCGGCAACGAGACCACCGGGCACACCATCACCCACTCGATGCTGGCCCTCCTCCAGCACCCCGAGCAGCTCGCCCGCCTCCAGGAGGACCCCTCCCTGATCCCCACCGCGGTCGAGGAGTTCCTGCGCTGGGCCTCGCCCGTCTACCATTTCCGCCGTACCGCGACCCGGGACGTCGAACTCGGCGGCAAGCGGGTCAAGGAGGGCGACAAGGTCGTCATGTGGTTCGCCTCAGGCAACCGTGACGAGGAGGTCTTCGGCAACCCTTACGACTTCGACGTCGCCCGGCAGCACAACGACCGCATCACCTTCGGCAAGGGCGGCCCCCCACTTGTGCCTGGGCAACCTGCTCGCCCGCACCGAGATCCGGATCATGTTCGAGGAGCTCATCCCGCGCCTGGCGACCATCCGTCTGGCCGGCGACGTGCCGCGCGTGCGCTCGAACTTCGTCAACGGCATCAAGAGACTGCCCGTCGAGGTCACCCTCGCCTGAGCGGGGTGTCCGCCGGGAGCGCCGAGTCACAGGGTGTGTTCTGTTTCTGTGCCCGTCAGGCCAGGCTGCTGAAGCTCTGGCTCGCCCACCGCGTGCCATGGCGCGCGTGTCGAACAGATCGAGCCCGAGATCGCGCGGCACCCATGCCACGCCGTTCGTAATGGCGCAGGGTCTGGATGTGCACCCCGGCTGCCTCGGCGACCTGCAGAAGGGTTCCGCGGAGATGGTCGCCGCCCAGGTCCTCTTCCGACGCAGCGGTGGGAGGCGCCGATGGGCGATGTGGAGGGCGCCTCAGCGGGACCTTGGCCCGGAAATGCCCCGGAGCTGCTGGTCAGAGCCGGGATACCGGTGGGAGATATCGGGAGTAAGGGTGCGTTTCAGCTTGCTGCTCAGCTGTGCGCGGCGAAGGGCGCCTGACTGACATCTGCCCAGGTCAGGCGCCCTTTCTTCGGTGTCTAGAAGAAGCCCAGCTTCTTCGGCGAATACGACACCAACAGGTTCTTCGTCTGCTGGTAGTGCTCCAGCATCATCTTGTGCGTCTCCCGCCCGATGCCCGACCCCTTGTAGCCACCGAACGCCGCGTGCGCCGGGTACGCGTGGTAGCAGTTCGTCCATACGCGGCCCGCCTGGATGGCGCGGCCCGCGCGGTACGCGGTGTTGATGTCCCGTGTCCACACGCCCGCGCCCAGGCCGTACAGCGTGTCGTTGGCGATCTTGACGGCGTCGTCGAAGTCGTCGAAGGACGTCACCGAGACGACCGGGCCGAAGATCTCCTCCTGGAAGATCCGCATGCGGTTGTCGCCCTCGAAGATCGTCGGCTGGACGTAGTAGCCGCCCTTCAGCTCACCGTCGTGCTCGATGCGTTCGCCGCCCGTGAGGACCCGTGCGCCTTCCTGCCGCCCGATGTCCAGGTAGGAGAGGATCTTCTCCAACTGGTCGTTGGAGGCCTGCGCGCCGATCATCGTGTCCGTGTCGAGCGGGTGGCCGCTCTTGATCTGCTCGGTGCGAGCGACCGCCGCCGCCATGAACTCGGCGTACTGGCCGCGCTGCACCAGCGCCCGCGACGGGCACGTGCACACCTCCCCCTGGTTGAGCGCGAACATGGTGAAGCCTTCGAGAGCCTTGTCCCGGAAGTCGTCGTCGGCCCCCCAGACGTCGTCGAAGAAGATGTTCGGTGACTTGCCGCCGAGTTCGAGGGTGACCGGGGTGATGTTCTCCGAGGCGTACTGCATGATCAACCGACCGGTCGTCGTCTCGCCGGTGAACGCCACTTTGGCCACCCGGGGACTGGACGCCAGTGGCTTGCCCGCCTCCACGCCGAAGCCGTTGACGATGTTCAGGACGCCCGGTGGCAGCAGGTCGGAGACCAGGCTGAGCCAGTAGTGAATGGAGGCCGGGGTCTGCTCGGCCGGCTTGAGCACCACCGCGTTGCCCGCGGCCAGCGCCGGCGCGAGCTTCCATGTCGCCATGAGGATCGGGAAGTTCCACGGGATGATCTGCGCGACCACGCCGAGCGGTTCGTGGAAGTGGTACGCCACCGTGTCGTCGTCGACCTCGCCGAGCGAGCCCTCCTGCGCCCGGATCGCGCCCGCGAAGTAACGGAAGTGATCGATGGCCAGCGGAATGTCGGCGGCCAGCGTCTCGCGCACCGGCTTGCCGTTCTCCCAGCTCTCGGCGACCGCCAGCTGCTCCAGGTTCGCCGCCATACGATCGGCAATCTTGAGCAGGATGTCGGCGCGCTCGGTCACCGAGGTCCGGCCCCAGGCGGGGGCGGCCGCGTGCGCCGCGTCGAGGGCCCGCTCCACGTCCTCCGCAGTGCCCCGCGCGATCTCGGTGAACGGCTGTCCGTTCACCGGCGACGGGTTCTCGAAGTACTGCCCCCGGATCGGCGGCACGTACTCACCGCCGATGAAGTGGTCGTAGCGCGCCTGGTAGGAGACGATCGCACCCTCGGTGCCGGGCGCCGCGTAACGGGTCATACTGCTCTGCCTCCCGAAGAAGCGCTGCCCGCCGTTGGGCAGCTCTCGCCGCGAGGCTAGGGACGGTGACGTTGCAAGTACGTTGCGCGGGCCGGGGTTCGGTCAGTGCGCCGGGCGGTGCTGCCAGGCGGGCGGCGCCGACAGTTCGTTCTCCAGCGCGGCCAGCCGCGACCGTACCGCCGACGTCGGGCGCACCGCGGCGAGTGCCCGCCATACGTCGAGGTCGTCCTCGCCCCACGGTGCGTGCGCCCAGTCGGCCAGCAGGTCGGGATCGCGGCGGGCGATCAGCGCCGTACGGAGACCGTCGGCGAGGCGGCGCCTGAGCCGCACCACCGCCGGCGCCTGGGAGCCGGGCAGCAGCGGGCCGGCGTAGGCCATGGCTGCCCCTGTGACCGCACCGGTCTCCAGGCGACGTTCGACGACCGCCACATCCGACTCGACCGGCACCGTGAGCCGGTACGGCCGCGAACCGAACAGCCCGGGGCCGAGGATCCGGCGCAGACGTGCCAGCTCGGCGCGCAGGGTCACGGGCGTCACCGACTCGTCCTCGTACAGCGCGCACAACAGCTCGTCACCGGTCAGACCCTCGGGGTGGCGGGCCAGCAGCACCAGGATCTCGCTGTGCCGGCGGCTGAGCCTCACCTTTCGGCCGCCGACGAGCAACTGCGCCTCGTCACGGCCCAGTGCGCACAGTTCGGGCGCGTCCGCGGCGGGCAACTGCGGGGTGAGCAGCGCCAGATGGGACTCCGCCGCCCGCGCGACCGCCTGCACGAACCCCAGGCTGTGCGGATGCGCGAGCCCGTTCCCGCCGGTGATGTCCACCGCCCCGAGCACCCGCCCGGTGCGCGGATCGTGCACCGGCGCCGCCGCACAGGTCCAGGGCTGCACCCGGCGGATGAAGTGCTCGGCCGCGAACACCTGTACCGGCCGGTCCACGGCGACCGCGGTACCCGGCGCGTTCGTCCCGACCGCGGTCTCCGCCCACCGCGCTCCGGGCACGAAGTTCATCCCTCCTGCCTTCCGCCGGGTCGTCGGATGGCCCTCGACCCACAGCAGCCTGCCGTGCGCGTCGCACACCGCGAGCAGATGCTCGCCGTCGGCGGCGAACGTGCCCAGCAGCTCCCGGAACAGCGGCATCACCCGCGCCAGTGGGTGCTCCGCGCGATAGGCGCCGAGATCACTGTCCGCGAGCTCTACGCTCGCCGTCCCGTCCGGGCCCACCCCGGCCCGCGCGGAACGCCGCCACGAGTCGGCCACCACGGCACGCACCGGCTTCGGCACGGTGCCCGCCTCGGTGAACGTCTCATGCGCACGACGCAGCACCCGTACACGCTCGGCAGGGTCGGCCCCCGGCTCCAGGGCCACCCATGGATCGCTCAACTCGGCCTCCCCGGAAGGCGATGCGGCTGGGGACATCGTCACTCCGGGTGCGCACTCGGACAACCTTTTCGACCCGGCTCACCCGAAGGCATGGGCACCTCCGGAGGGGCCATGCGAACCCTGCGAACCATGCGCACCTCAGACGCCGTTCACCAGTCGTATGTAGCGCGTCCAGTCCCAATGCGGGCCGGGATCGGTGTGGTCCGTGCCCGGCACCTCGTAGTGCCCGATGATGTGCGCGCGGTCCTTCGGTATGCCGTACCTGGTGCAGATGGCCGCAGTGAGCCGGGCGGACGCCTCGTACATGACATCGGTGAAGTAGACGGACCGGGCCACCCAGCCCTCGTGCTCTATGCCGATGCTCCGCGTGTTGTGGTCCCAGTCCCCGGCGTGCCACGCGATGTCCGACTCTCGAACGCACTGGGACGTGTGCCCGTCGGCCGAGCGGACGACATAGTGGGCGGACACCTTCTTCTTGGGGTTCTCGAAGAGGAACAGGGTTTTGGTGTAGATGGTCTGTGTCATGTGGATGATCACCCGGTCGATCGGATGGGTCACAGGACGGTTCGCCGCCGTGTAGTTCGCTGGGGTCGCCGGCCGCCACTCGGCGAGCGGGTGGTCCGGTCCAGGGACATGTGCGCCGGCCCGCCATTCGGGGAGGAGGGCATAGGGGACGGCTGCGAGTGCGGTGCCTTGGAGAAGTCGCCGTCGGCTGGGGCGGCGTGGTCTTTCGCGTTCCAAGAGGGAGATTGCCTTTCAGGGGTGAGGTCGGCCGGAGGCTCGGCGCAGCGTCGTCGCCGTTCCCGCGGACGCGCGTGCACTCCACGGTGCGTGTCGCGTGCCGGGAGCCATTCCTTGCGGATCTTGGCCACACATGTGTAGTTGGTGTCGCAGACGTTGACCGGCGGCGACTCGACGGCCCGCGGCGCGAACTGGTACGCGTCCTGCGACGGCCGGGCCGAACCCGTCGCGATACGCGCCACGGGCGGTGCGCCGCCGAACGTCCAGGCGTACTCGCCGGGCCTGGGCCGCACGGTGAGGATCCGGGGGTCGCTCATCGCCGCACAGCTCCGTTCTGCGGAAGGCCGGCGGGGAGGGGGCGTCGAGACGGACACGGGCGGTCGCGGCTGTGGGCCCGGGATGACACCACGTCGACACGACCTGCTCCACGGCTCCCGGCGCCATGGACGTCTCGCCCTGGAACGGGGACGCCCTGGAGCGGGCGTGACGCCCTGGAACGGGACCTCCCGCGACCGGATGCGTCGTACCGCAGCCTTGCGGCTGGCTGCCCAGCCGTTTCCCCCGACATCTGAATCCCCCTTGTTACGGTGATGCGCCCCGCGTGCTGTGACACGACGGCTGCGCCTCGCGTGAATCACGGTACGGCGCCGACAGGTTGGGCAGAAGAGCGAGCCGGAGTTCCGTGGACAGCCGCGGGATTGTGGATAACTCGCTCACTCACACGAGTGAACTCGGCCTGGACGCAGGTCTGTTCCCCCTGCTCAGACCCTTTCCGCGCCCGGATTCAGAGCCATTCCCCGCCCGGATCAGACCCGTTGTGCGTCCGAAGCCAGGCCCATTCCCCGTCCCGAACGGACCCGTTGCGCGTCCGCAGCCAGGCCCGTTCTCCGCCCGGTCAGACCCGTTCCGCGACCGCAGCCTGGCCCGTTCCGCGCCCCGGATTCAGACGCGTTCCGCGACCGCCACCGGATCGTCGAGCACGCTGCGCACCACCGAGTGAGCGGCCCCCAGCAACGGCCCCTCCGGGCCAAGCCGCGACACGGACACCGGGCAGGCGGGCCCGGCGGTGCGGCGGTCCAGCTCGGCCTCCAGGGAGGGCAGCAGCCACGGCGCGAGCCCGGCCAGCGCGCCGCCCAGCACCACACTCTCCGGGTCCAGCAGATTGACCGCGCCCGTCAGCGCGATGCCGAGCGCCGTTCCCGCGTCGCGCAAGGCACGCCGTACATCCTCGTCCCCCTCGGCGGCACGCCCGGCGAGCAGCCCGACGCGGTCCTCGCCCGGCTCCAGTCCGGCCGCGCGCAGCACCGCCTCCTCACCGGCGTACTGCTCCAGACACCCGCGGCCCCCGCAGGGACATTCGGGTCCGTCCGGCTGGACCGGCACATGCCCCAACTCGCCCGCGAAACCATGCGTTCCGCGCAGCAGCCCTCCGTTCACCACGACCGCCGCACCGATGCCGATCTCCGCCGACACGTGCAGGAAGTCATGGGGAGTGCCGTCGCCGAGCCAGAGCTCGGCGAGGGCGCCGAAGTTGGCCTCGTTGCCCACGGTCAGCGGGAAGTCCGCGGGCAGCAGTCCGCCGAGGTCCGTGTCACGCCAGTCGAGGTTCGGGGCGCGCACGACCGTGCGGGCGTCCCGCGCCACCAGACCCGGTACGGCGATCGCCAGGCCGGCGGGCCACAGCCCCTCCTGCTCGGCCTCGGCGACGACTCGGCGTACCAGCTCGCCGAGTTCCTCGATCACCGGTTCCGGGGCCCGGCCCCGGTTCGTGCCGTGCCGCAGCGCCCTGGACCGCACCTCACCGCGTAGATCGACCGCGCAGACGGCGAGATGGTCGACGCCGACCTCCGCCCCGATCCCGGCCGGACCGCGCCCGCTGACGGCCAGTGCCGACCCGGGACGTCCCACCCGGCCGGGCCGCTCGGGACCGAGCTCCTCCAGGAGTCCCGAGCGGATCAGCTCGTCGACGAGCGTGGACACCGCCGCGCGGGTCAGCCCGATCCGGGAGGCGACGGCGGCACGCGAGAGGGGACCCTCGGCGCTGACGGTGTGCATCACCTTGGCGAGGTTGCGGCGGCGCATGCCCTGCTGGGTGTTGGGCAGCGCGCGCCCGGAGCCGGAAGGGTGGGCCTCGTGCAGCGGTGCGGTCATGCCTCCGTCAGTCCTCAGTGCGCCTCGGGGCTCCGCTCCAGCAGCGGGGCCGCGTCGGAGAGTACCCCGCTGATCCTGGCCAACGTCTCCTCGTCCCTCTCCACGGCGTCGAGCACCGGCCCGCGCGTGGTGTTCCAGCGCCGGGCCACCGCGGCCGGATCCTCGCCGGTCAGCAGGCCTGCCGCCTGGGCCGCGGCGCCCAGCGCGACCAGCTCCTTGGCCTCGGGGACCTGCACCGGCCGCCCCGACAGCCGGCGCACGGTCTGCTGCCACGCCGTGCCCCGGGCGCCACCGCCGATCAGCAGCAGCGGTGCCGAGCGGTCCGCGTCCTCGTCCAGGACGAGGTCCAGCGCGCCGAGCAGCGCGTGGACGGCACCGTCGTAGGCGGCCTGCAGGAGCTGACCGGCGGTCGTGTCGTGGCGCAGCCCGTGCAGGAGGCCGGAGGCGTTCGGCAGGTTCGGGGTGCGTTCGCCGTCCAGGTAGGGCAGGAGCGTGAGGCCGGTGGTCGGTTCCACGGCCTCGCGGTCGAGGCCCAGCAGGGTCGCCAGGCGGTCGACGGCGAGTGTGCAGTTCAGGGTGCAGGCCAGCGGCAGCCAGTCGCCGTGCGCGTCGGCGAAGCCCGCCACCGTGCCGGTCGGGTCTGCGGGGCGCCGCTTCGACACGGCGTACACCGTGCCCGACGTGCCGAGGCTCAGCACCGGCATGCCGGGACGCAGGCCGAGACCCAGCGCGGCCGCGGCGTTGTCGCCGGTGCCGGGCGCGACCAGGGTGCCCTTGGAGAACGGCAGGTCGTGGCTGTCGCGCACGGTGCCCGCCACCTCGCCGGACCGGACCACGCGGGGCAGCATCGCCGGGTCGAGCCCCACATGCGCGAGGATCTCCTCGTCGTACGACTCCGTCCCCGACGCCCACCAGCCCGTGCCGGAGGCGTCGCCGCGGTCGGTGGTGCCCTGCCCCGTGAGACGTTCGGTCAGGTAGTCGTGGGGGAGGCGCACGGCCTTGGTGGCCCGGACGGCCTCCGGCTCGTTCTCCGCCAGCCAGGCCCACTTCGTGACCGTGAAGGAGGCGGCCGGGACGGAGCCGGTGCGCTCGGCCCAGAACTTCGCGCCGCCCAGCTCCTCGGTCAGGCGGCGCGCCTGCGGCGCCGAGCGCACGTCGTTCCACAGCAGCGCCGGACGCACCGGCTCGCCCCGGTCGTCCAGTGTGACCAGGCCGTGCTGCTGCCCGCCGATCGACACCGCGGCGGCCTCGTGTGCCGCGTCGCCGCACTGGCGCAGCGCCTCGCACAAGGCGTCCCACCACTGGCGCGGGTCGCTCTCCCGGCCGGCTCCGGAGGACACGGTGTGCGGTGCCTGGCCGCTCGCGACGACCTGCCCGGTCGAGGCGTCGACGACCAGCGCCTTGGTGGACTGGGTGGACGTGTCCACGCCGACGACGAGCGGACCCTCGGCTGCTGACATCGGGCTCTCCCTTTTCCACGGCTCTACGGGATCTGACCTGCTGTTTCGAGGGTGCCCGGAGTGTCACGAACCGGACCTCACCCCTTCAGGGACATCTTGTCCCTTCCCAGGGACGCGTGGGCATACTAATTTGTAAAGCGCCATGACGAAATAGTCGTAGCGAGTCGTAGCAAGCAGTCGTCCGTAAGCAAGGAGCCGCGGCATGAGCTACCAGCCCACCCCCGAGGACAGGTTCACGTTCGGCCTGTGGACCGTCGGCTGGCAGGGACGGGACCCCTTCGGCGACGCCACCCGCCGTGCCCTCGACCCGGTCGAGACGGTGCAGCGCCTGGCCGAGCTCGGCGCCCACGGCGTCACTTTCCACGACGACGACCTGATCCCTTTCGGGTCCTCGGACACCGAGCGCGAGGCGCACATCAAGCGCTTCCGTGAGGCCCTCGACGCGACCGGCATGAAGGTGCCGATGGCCACCACCAACCTCTTCACGCACCCCGTCTTCAAGGACGGCGCGTTCACCGCCAACGACCGCGACGTGCGCCGCTACGCCCTGCGCAAGACGATCCGCAACATCGACCTGGCGGCCGAGCTGGGCGCCGAGACGTACGTCGCCTGGGGCGGCCGCGAGGGCGCCGAGTCCGGCGCCGCCAAGGACGTACGCCTCGCCCTGGACCGCATGAAGGAGGCCTTCGACCTCCTCGGCGAGTACGTCACCTCCCAGGGCTACGACCTGAAGTTCGCGATCGAGCCCAAGCCGAACGAGCCTCGCGGCGACATCCTGCTGCCCACCGTCGGCCACGCCCTGGCCTTCATCGAGCGCCTGGAGCGCCCCGAGCTGTACGGCGTCAACCCCGAGGTCGGCCACGAGCAGATGGCCGGGCTGAACTTCCCGCACGGCATCGCGCAGGCCCTGTGGGCGGGCAAGCTCTTCCACATCGACCTCAACGGCCAGTCCGGCATCAAGTACGACCAGGACCTGCGCTTCGGCGCCGGCGACCTGCGCTCCGCCTTCTGGCTGGTCGACCTCCTGGAGAGCGCCGGCTACACCGGGCCCCGCCACTTCGACTTCAAGCCGCCGCGGACCGAGGACCTCGACGGGGTGTGGGCGTCGGCCGCCGGCTGCATGCGCAACTACCTCATCCTCAAGGAGCGTTCGGCCGCCTTCCGTGCCGACCCTGAGGTCCAGGAAGCCCTGCGCGCCTCGCGTCTGGACGAGTTGGCGCGGCCGACCGCCGCGGACGGCCTCAAGTCGCTGCTCGCGGACCGCACGGCCTTCGAGGACTTCGACGTCGAGGCGGCCGCCGCGCGCGGGATGGCCTTCGAACGTCTCGATCAGCTGGCGATGGACCACCTGCTGGGCGCCCGCGGCTGAGGCCACGCGCGCGTGCCCGACCGCGTGTGACCCGCCCGTCGAGAGACCTGGTCACACGCGGTACGGGCGGTACGGATGTTCGACCGATCTCCGCGCGGAATGTTCCGGAATCGTGTGATCCATGGCATGGCCCCGCATCAGCTCCCGCACGGGGGTCGCGTCTTGACCGGTACGAGGCGATTCTTGACGTATGGCCATGCCGCCCGTACCGCCTCAGCCGCCAGGACCGCCGGGTGACACGCCGCCTCCGGGCGGTGGCTTCGGACCGCCTCATGAGGGCTCGGCCATGGACAGGGGGCGGGAGGGGGCTATGGGCCCCCGGGAAGCCATGGAGCCCCGGGAGGCTACGGTCCGCCTCCGGGCGACAGCGGCCCGCCCACGTACGGTGGTCGGCCTCCACCGGAACCGTCCGAGGGAGGCGGTGGACCGCGGCGTCGGCGGAATCCGCTGTTCATTCTGCTCGCCGTGACAGTGACCGTCGGAGCCGTCGTAGCAGTGGTCCTGATGGCCTCGGGGAGTGACGACTCACCCGACGAGAATCCGTCCGCCGAGAGCACGAGCAGCTCGCCCAGGCCGTCCTTCAGCATCCCGACCGAACTCCCCAGCAAGCTGCCCACCGAACTGCCGACATCACTGCCGTCCGGGTTCCCCTCGGAGCTGCCGAGCGGCTTTCCCAGCGACTTCGAGTCGCTCTTCCCATCGCTGGCGGACGAGCTGCCGTAGGGACGGCCCGATCCGAGCACAGTTGGGAAGCGCCACGCGCGCGTAACGCTCGGTGACAGCCACGCGCGTGTGCCGGGCGTTTGAGTCGGCCGTCAGATCCCGCGCGGCAACCGCACGTAGATCACCGACGTCTCCACACCGCTGTCGACCAGCCCGCCCTCGGCGTCGAACGCGCCCTCGCCGTCCGTCATCCCCCTCACCACAGGTCTCACCGCTGCGCCTCCTCGGCCGCAACGTCCGCCGAGGCCAGTGCGGTTGCCGGATCGTGCGCGGGGCCTCCTGCGGGCACCCAGCGGCTGCGTTCCCTGCGGTACGGCCACCAACGTCCGTCCGGGCCCAGGCGCAGTTGCCTTGGTGCGCCGACGACCGTCCACCGGTTGCCCTTCGCCCGCAGCGACGGCCGTTCGTCCTCGTCCCAGGCCGACTCCAGAGCGGCACGCGCGCGTGCGAGGGTTTCGCCGTCCACGCTCCACTCGTCCTCGAGTACGGACAGCGCGGCGACACCGCCGAGGTGCCAGGCATGTACGGCGATCTCCAGCCCTTCTCTGCCGCGTCCCGACCCATCGGCCAGCCGCTCCGCCATCTCGGCGACGGGGCTGCCTGCCGCGAGACGTACCGCATCCTGTTCGAGCGTCAATCGCGCTTCGGTGACGGGTTGTTCCGGACCGATCCGCAGTGCCTCCGCGAGCATGCGGTGTGCGTCCGCAGCCGTCCGGGCAGCCAGGAACTCCAGGGCGGCCGGGTCGACGCCGGGTGCGGGAGGCGTCTCGGTGTCCAGGGACGGCGGTATTCCCGGCTCGGTCGGCAGCTCGGGCAGGGCGGGCAGCGGCGGCAGGATCTCGCCGGTCGCATACGCCTCCGCGGCGTCCACGCCGTCCGGTTCGGGTGACGACGCGGACAGCTCGGCCGCCGCGTCCGCGGGGGCCGCGCTGCGGGCCTGGAGGTCGTCCAAGAGGTCGCGTTCGCCCCGTCCGCGCATCAGGAGCAGGACGAAGGGATCCTGGTCCAAGAGGAGCGCCACCTGGTAGCAGAGAGCCGTTGTGTGCCCGCAGTGGTCCCAGGCGCCGCAGCCGCACTCCGGCTCCAGATCGCCCATGCCCGGCAGCAGTTCGATGCCTGTGGCAGCCGCGTCCTCCACCAGGTGCGGCGGCATGTCGCGGTCCAGCAGCGCCGCGACGTGCCCGGACCGTTCGACGGCCATGTCCAGAAAGCGGTCCCACTGTTCGCCGGTCAGCTCCTCCAGCAGCACGTCGGCCCGGTGCGCCGTACGGTCGCGGCCCTGTACGACGGCCGTGATACGCCCCGGGCGTACGGACACCGCGCCGACCGCTCCCGCGCGCGCGAGCCTGCGGCCCGCCTTGAGCTGCCCGGAGTCCAGCGCCGTCTCCTCCAGCGCCTTCAGCCAGGCCTGGCCCCACCAGGTCCGCGCGAACCCGCGCCCGTGCGCGGGCGGCAGCGCGGCGAACGTGCGCTCCAAGTCACCGTCGTGTCGAGTCATCGGGCGCCCCCTCGTAGTTCCACCAGATCGGCCAGCTCCGCGTCCGTGAGCTCGGTGAGTGCCGCCTCGCCGGCGCCGAGCACCGCGTCGGCCAGCTCCCGCTTGCGGCTCAGCATGTCGGCGATACGGTCCTCGATGGTTCCCTCGGCGATCAGCCGGTGCACCTGCACGGGCCGGGTCTGGCCGATGCGGTATGCGCGGTCGGTGGCCTGTGCCTCGACGGCGGGGTTCCACCAGCGGTCGTAGTGCACGACATGCTCGGCGCGGGTGAGGTTCAGGCCGGTGCCCGCGGCCTTCAACGACAGCAGGAAGACGGGTACTTCACCGTCCTGGAAACGCTGCACCAGGGTCTCGCGTTCGGCCACGGGTGTTCCGCCGTGCAGGAACTGCGAGGGCATACCGCGCGCGGACAGGTGCTGTTCGATGAGGCGCCCCATGCGCACGTACTGGGTGAAGACCAGGACGCTCGCCCCCTCGGAGAGGATCGTGTCGAGCAACTCGTCCAGCAGCTCCAGCTTTCCCGAGCGCCCGGCGATCCTCGGCGGCTCCTCCTTGAGGAACTGCGCCGGGTGGTTGCAGATCTGCTTCAGGCCCGTGAGGAGCTTCACGATCAGACCGCGCCGCGCCATGCTGTCGGCTCCGGCGATCTCCGCGAGCGTCTCGCGGACCACCGCCTCGTACAGACCGGCCTGCTCGGTGGTGAGGGACACGGCACGATCGGTCTCCGTCTTCGGCGGGAGCTCCGGTGCGATGCCTGGATCCGACTTGCGCCGGCGCAGCAGGAACGGGCGTACGAGCCGGGCGAGACGCTCGGCGGCGGCCGGGTCCTGGCCGCTCTCGACGGCCTGGGCGTAGCGCCTGCGGAAGGTGCCCAGGCGGCCCAGGAGTCCGGGTGTCGTCCAGTCGAGGATCGCCCAGAGCTCCGACAGGTTGTTCTCCACGGGGGTGCCGGTGAGCGCCACGCGCGCGCGTGCGCCGATGGAGCGCAGCTCCCGCGCGGTCGCCGAGTACGGGTTCTTCACGTGCTGGGCCTCGTCCGCCACGACCATGCCCCACGGCACGTCGGCGAGGCGGCGCGCGTCCAGGCGCATAGTGCCGTACGTGGTGAGCACGAACTCCCCGTCCGCCACCGAGCCCAGATCACGCCGTGACCCGTGGAAGCGGCGCACGCGCGTGCCGGGCGCGAACTTCTCGATCTCGCGCTGCCAGTTGCCCATGAGGGAGGTCGGGCACACCACGAGCGTCGGTCCGGCGGACGAGGCGTCGGACTGCCGGTGATGATGCAGCGCGATCAGGGTGATCGTCTTGCCGAGGCCCATGTCGTCGGCCAGACAGCAGCCCAGGCCCAGGGACGTCATCCGGGCCAGCCAGCTCAGGCCACGCCGCTGGTAGTCCCGCAGCGTGGCGGTGAGGGCGGCCGGCTGGCCCACCGGCTCCTGGCCTTCGGGGTCCGTGAGCCGTTCACGCAGCGCTGCCAGCCAGCCCGTGGCCCGGACCTCGACCTGGCGGCCGTCGACCTCCGTGGAGCCCGTCAGCGCGGCGCCGAGCGCGTCGATGGTCGTCACCTTGTGGTCCTGCTGCGCGCGGGCGCGGCGAACCTCCTGAGGATCGACGAGGACCCACTGGTCGCGCAGCCGGACCACCGGGCGGTTCGCCTCGGCCAGACGGTCCAGCTCCTCGCGCGTGAGCCGCTGGTCGCCCAGCGCGAACGACCAGTTGAAGGCGAGCAGCGCGTCGGCGGACAGGAAGGACGGCGTGTCGGAGAAGGCCCTGCCGGGCGTGGACTCGTCGTCCGGCGGACCGATCACCGCGCGGGCGGTCAGCCTGTGGGCCAGCTCCTTGGGCCAGTGGACGTCGACGCCGGCTCCGGCGAGAGCCGCAGTGCCCTCTTGAAGGAGGTCGGTCACCTCGTCGTCGGCCAGTTCCACCGCATCCGGCACGGCTGCGGAGAGCAACGGCGTGAGAGGCGTCCAGGCGCGGGCCGCGCGGCGCAGTGCCAGCAGGGCGTCCATCCGCGCGCGTGGGCCGAAGGCGCCGGATCCCGCCCACACGTCGGCGGCGTCCGCGACCAGCGTCGGATCACTCACGCTGTGCATCTGCAGCACCGCCCGGAACGACAGCCCCGCGTCGTCCTGCGTCGCCGCGGCGAGGCCGGGGGCCTCGAGCCGCAGGGAGAGCCGTACGCCCGCGTCATGGCCCGCGGCGACATCCGCGGCCCACGCGCGCTGATCGGGCATGTGCTGCGGCTCCTGCGCGGCGTAGGCGGGCCCGCCCGTCACGAGCGCCGCCGCGGGGGAGCGGGGAAGGGTGTCGGCGACCGCGTCCAGGAAGGCGCGCAGCAGCCCCTCCGGGTCCGGCAGCCGCAGCGGCCGAACGCCGTTCAGCGGCAGGGCGTGCGCTTCGGGCGGCATGGCTGCGGCGAGGGCGCGGACGCGTTCGACGTCCTCCGGTCGCAGGGGACCGGCTCGCCAGGCGTCGTGGTCGTCCGCCGAGAGGCCGGGCAACAGCAGTCCACGTGCCACGAGCTGCAGGGCCAGGACGGTGGCCGCGCCCCAGAAGACGCCAGCTCTGGGCGACTGCGCGGAGGTACGCGCGTGCGTGAGCACAGGCAGAGCGGCACGCACGGGGAGCAGAACGGCCGGCACTCTCACCAGCGCGACGCCGTCGCCGCCGTCCACGCCGCCGTCCACGTCGTCGTCGGGCAGTGCGACGGCCAGCTCCTCCACGGATCCGGACGCGCTGAGCGGAACGGCGCCGCCGTCCGCTCGCCAGAAAGCGACCCGGCCGGTGCGGGCCGGATCACCGGGGACGAAGACGGCACAGCAGGAGGCCAGTTCGGAGATCTCGGACGGTGGTGCGTCGGGAAGCCTCGGCACAGCTCTGCAGCACTCCTCAAATTTGACTACTGCGGTCGAGTGGCCGAGGGTACAACACTCCGATGGCGGCCGGGCATGACGGCTTGGTGACCTGGGTCACTCCTCGGTTGCCGGGGTATCTGCCTTGTGCGGACCCCGGCACGTCGAACGCACATGGCGGGCACGGGAAGTCGGTGACCAGTAGGGGCCGCACCTCAGGGTCGTCTCAGGGTCGCGGTCCGGAACCGTGGGAAGCGCGGACCCGTTTTCAGGTCAGCGATCCAGCGCACCTTCGGTGCGCGCCGGGGGCGTGGTAAATGCCGTGGCGCGCGCCGGAGGTGCTTCTTGTGTGCCCTGCCGTGGATTGATGCCGGTCCGGGACACTGGAGGGGTTCGTTCCGGCCGAGACCGATGCCTCTGTGATGCCGGTGAGCTCGCAGGTCAGCGTGGTACTGGGGGCCTTCCACGGGCACCGTGGAGTGTTGCTGTGAGCACGAGCGTCAGAATTCCTGTTTCACCCTGGCCCTCCCGGAACGGCGTGCAATGCACTGGGCGCCGGGGAGGGAGTGGGATCCGTGGACGTGCTGCATGAACGCTGCGCGGGGCTGGACATCAGCAAGAAGGACGCGAAGGCGTGTGTCCGCACGCCGAGCACGAAGCGCCGGGGCTCGTTCACCAACGAGACCACGACGTGGGGATCGACGACGCACGCGGTCCTGGCCCTGCGCGATCACCTGCTCGCCGCGAACGTCACCCTCGTGGTCATCGAGGCGACGTCGGACTACTGGAAGCCCTACTACTACGTGCTGGCCGAAGGCTTGAACGTGATCCTGGTCAACGCCCGGCAGGTCAAGAACCTGCCCGGCCGCAAGACCGATGTCTCGGATGCGGCCTGGCTGGCCCAGCTCGGCGCCCACGGCCTGGTGCGCGCCTCGTTCGTGCCCGAGCAGCCGGTGCGCGAACTACGGGATCTGACCCGGGCCCGCACCCAGATGACCCGTGAGCGCGGCCAGCTCGTCCAGCGGCTGGAGAAGCTGCTGGAGGACACCGGCATCAAGCTCGCCGCGGTCGCCTCCGACATCATGGGCGTCTCCGGCCGGGCCATGCTCGAAGCCCTGATCGCCGGGGAGCGTGACCCGCAGCTCCTCGCGGAGATGGCCAAGCGCCGGCTCCGCAACAAGATCCCCGAGCTCACCGAGGCCCTGACCGGCCGCTTCCGTGACCACCACGCGTTCCTGGCCCGGCTGTATCTGGACCAGTACGACCAGCTCACCGATGCGATCGACCGGCTCACCGCGCGGATCGAGGAGGCGATGGCCCCCTTTCGCCCAGCCCTCGACCTGCTCGACACCATCCCCGGGATCAACCAGGCAGTCGCCGAGGTGATCATCGCGGAGACCGGCGGCGACATGAGCCGGTTCACCTCCGCCAAACATCTCGCCTCCTGGGCGGGTGTCTGCCCCGGCCACAACGAGTCCGCCGGCCGCACCAAAACCACCAAGGTCCGCCCCGGCAACCCCTACCTCAAGGGCGCCCTCGGCCTGGCAGCGTTCGGCGCGGTGAGAACCAAAAACACCTATCTGCAGGCCCGTTACAAGCGGCTGACCGCCCGCCGCGGTCCGCTGCGGGCCCTGGTCGCGGTCGAGCACTCGATCATCACCGCGATCTGGCACATGCTCACCGACCACGTCCCCTACCAGGAACTCGGCGGCACCTATTTCACCCAACGCGACCCCGAACGCGCCACCCGCCGAGCGATCACCTCACTCAACCAGCTCGGCTACACCGTCACCCTCAACCCGATCGAAGGCGCAGCCTGACCACCCATGACCAAGCGCCCGGCGGCCGCGACGACCACCGGGCACCCAGCCCTGCCCAGACCCACCCTGACCTGGACCTATTTACGCGTCAGAGAGCGGCAGTGGCCGCGAAGGAGGCGACGCACATGTCGAAGAACGCGAAGATCGCCGCAGGAGGTGTGGCGGCCGGTCTCATCCTGTTGATCTGGCTGCCCTGGTGGGCCGCGCTCCTGATAGTCCTGGGAGTCCCGGCCGCCGCGTACCTCGCGCTCGACCCGTCACAGCGGCGCAGGCTGCGCCGCGTCTCGCGCAAGGAAATCGGTCGCTGACCCTCACCCGGCCGCCCTCGCGACCGGGCTGGACAGCGAGCAGGAGTTGAGCACACCGCCGCTCGCGGGCCTGCCGACGGTATGGTCCGCGGGCGGTCGGGTGTCTCGCTCCACCCATGAGACCAGCGCGTCGAAGGCCGACCGGTAGCAAGGCAGGATCGGCCGGAGCCGATCCGGATAGGTGTCGTACAGGCCGTCGACATGAGTACCGCCGGCGATCGTGAAATAGCGGTGCAGCGGTCCCCGACCGCTCGCGTCGATCATGCGGGCGTACACGTCCGAGTCGGCCGCCTTCGGCAGCAGCGCGTCCAGATCGCCGTGCAGCGTGAGCAGCGGCCGGCCGATGCGGCCGGTCAGGGCGACGCGGGCCACGGCGCGGTGGACGGACGCCGGGCGCGACACGTAGTCGTACGAGGCATCGGACGCGCACGGTGCCAGGATCTGCTCCGGCGTCGTCCCGGCGGACGTGCCGGGGCAGCCGGGGTCGTAGGTCGGGTCGAACTCGGCGCGGTAGATCTTCTGCGTGACCCCCCAGTAGGCCTGCTCGTGGTACGGCCACAGAAACTCGGAGCCCCGCGCGAAGCCGACCGTGTACAGGTCCTCGTCCCGCGCGGAGCCGAGCATGCGTCCGACTGCCGTGGGCAAGGAGGTGAGCAGGTTGGGACCGTCCGCGGTCCAGAGCGCGCCTTCCCAGTCCACGCCGCCGTCGTACAGCTCGGGACGGTTCTCCAGCTGCCAGCGGGTGAGGTAGCCGCCGTTGGAGATGCCGGTCATGTACGTACGGCGGGGAGCGTGCCCGTAGCGCTGGGCCACTGCCTTGCGGGCGGCCCGGGTGAGCTGAGTGGTCCGCGTGTTCCACTCGGCGACCGCGTCACCGGGCCGCCTGCCGTCGCGGTAGAAGTCGGCGCCGTTGTTGCCCTTGTCGGTCGCGGCGTAGGCGTAACCCAGCGCGAGCACCTGGTCGGAGATCGCTGCGTCCGTCGCGTACTGCCGACGGGTACCGGGGGCTCCGGTGACGACCAGTCCGCCGTTCCAGCGGTCCGGCAGCCGGATCACGAACTGCGCGTCGTGACGCCAGCCGTGAGTGGCGTTGAAGTGGGAGGAGTCAGGGAAATAGCCGTCGATCTGAAGGCCGGGAACCCCGGCCGGTGTCCGGGTTCCCCGGGCCGTCAGTCCTGCCTGGTCGGCCATGTCCGTGTAAGGCGTGCCGGCGAGTACCGCCGTGGTGAGATCCGCGAGGCAGGCGCTCTGCTGGTAGGCCGCGCCGGGCACCCGTACACGCTCCTGCCCGGCGCAGTGCTGCTCGTCAACTGCCGTGGCCGTCACCGGAGTCGGCCGACTGAGGGCGCCTGCCAACAGCACGGCGGTGATGAACGGAACACCTCGGGACAGGCGCATGACGGCCTCCTGGCAGCGGGGACGGGGGCACATGAGAGAGCGGAGCCGTGAAGGCTGCCTCATAGTGCGGTCCCGGCCGCGTGCCATCCATGGGCTGGGGCCACATGGGGCACCGCCGCCAGATGGGGCCACCCAACACCGACCCGTCCGTCGAGCCGGTGCCCTGCCGCCGAACGCGCAGCTCAGCTGGGGCGTACGGCCATCTTGTCGAGCGCCTCCAGCAGCCCGGGCAGCTCCGGCCCGCGGCCCACCGGCAGGACCTCGCCGGGCTCGTCGTCGAGGAGCACGAACGCGATGTCGTCGGTCCTGGCCACGAGCGACCAGCCGGGGCCGTCCGCGCGCAGGGTCCGGGCGT
Organism: Streptomyces sp. V4I8; assembly: GCF_041261225.1. Lineage (GTDB taxonomy): Bacteria > Actinomycetota > Actinomycetes > Streptomycetales > Streptomycetaceae > Streptomyces. The sequence goes on along the minus strand of NZ_JBGCCN010000001.1, from coordinate 1,693,169 downwards.
CGCCGGGGGCGAAGGAGGACCGGACGCGACCGAGGGGCGGCGGGGAATCCACGTACGCGCGGGCCTCAGCGAGAACTCGCCGGATGCCGCCGTGGCCGCCTTGGTCCCCGCGTCTCTCGCCCCCCTCGGTCCTTTCGCCTTCACCTTCGCTCGCGTCCGCGCCGTCGGCGGCGCCTTCCGCCCCTCCGTCCCGCGTCGCGAAGTCGGTGTCGGCGATCTGCTCGCGCCAGATCGCCCATTGCAGTGCGATTTCGTCGGCGCCCAGGCGTCGCTGGGCCGGCCCCCACACGCTCGTGTCCGGCGGAGTCAACGGCGGACCGTCCGCCACCTCGGGGTCGGGGTCGTGCGGTTCCGGCACGTTGGGGGCGGCGACGGCGACCGCGAGGGGCCACCCGGGCAGGGCGGCCACGACCGTGCGTTCGTCGGGCGACAGGTCGTACTCCATGCCGCAGTCCCAGGACGCGATGGCGACGGCGACCAGGGAGACGTCGTCGATGACGACCGTCCACCGGGCTCCGTCGCCGTCCTGCCCGATCACCAGGCCGTATCCGTCGGCGAGCGGTGCGAGGCCGAGCGCCGCGCAGGCCTCCGGGTAGTCGTCGCCCAGCACGCTCGGGAACTTCGCCGGCGTCAGCAGCACCGCCGTGAGCACGTACAGCGCGTCGTCCGCGGCGGCGACGGCATCCTCGTCCGTCCCGGCCATCCCAGCCTCCCCATCGGTTCGTCCATCGGCGCGCACCCTAGTGCGACCGGAAGCCGCTTGTCACGACTCCCCGGCACACCCGAGCTGCAGCTTTCCGACTGGTCGGGGCGAATCGACCGAGATCGTCCACGCTGTCAGGCCGCCGGGAGCCCGAGGAGGGTCCGGGCGACGGTCTGCGGCGACTCGTCGCGCTCCCGGGCCAGTGCGATCACGGCCCGGCACGCCAGCTCGCTCACCCCGAACGACAGCGCCTCCGGAGACACCCAGCCGGCGGCCTCGTCGATCTGGTCCTGGTCGTCCTCCGCGCAGGCCGACACATACACCGCGGCGGCCTCGAACAGATTGTGCGTGCGCTTGTCCTTGTGTGTGTGCTTGTCCGTGTTCGTGCTCTCCCCGTGACCGTCCTCCTCCGCGCGCGAGGAGCCGAGAAATCTCGCCCACGACTTGCGCACCCTGTCCCACATACTGTCCGCCTTCCCCCTGCGTGGCTGATCCCATTGATCGTCCATCTTCCTCTATTCAACGTAGAGTTGGAGCTTCGGCGACAGAAGGGGGCGGCGCGGTGAAAGGCTTCCCGTCAGCCGTCGAGTGAGGCGATCGTCTCGCGCAGCCAGGTGAGTTCGGCCCGGGAGGTGGCCCGCGCGATGGTCAGGATGCCGCGTCGGAAGGGATCGTCCAGCTCCTCTGCGGGCAGCGGCCGGTCACCGTCGTAGAAGAAGCTCGCGGGCTCTTCGAGGAAGGTCAGCCGACGCCTCAGCACGGAGGCCTGGGCGGCCGGGTCGTTCAGGTGCCGTAGGAAGGCGAGCACGGTGAACCACCGGTTCTCGTCGCTGATGTCACGCGGGTCGGGTTCGGCGAGCCTGCGGCGCAGGTCCTGTCGGCCCGCTTCGGTCAGCGTGAGGACATGACGCGGAGCGGCCACTGAACCGGGTTCCGTGGCACGGGCGAGCAGGCCCGCCTTCTCCAGCCGTTTGATCGCGGGATACAGCGTGCTCTCGGCGACCGGCTTCACGTGTCCCATCAGCGCTGTGAGGCGTTTGCGCAGCTCATAGCCATGGAGTGGGGTGGCGCAGAGGAATCCGAGGATGGCGAGCTCCAGCATGCCCACATTCTCGCTCATGGTGGTGGTACATCGACTAGAGGGTACATCGAGAATTTGATACATCGGAACCGATGTATATAGTCGAGTGGTGGCCGGCAAGTGTGGCCGGCGAGACTCCGAGGGGGGCACGTTGAGGCAGGCCGAGTTCGACGGCAAGGGCAGCTGCATCCGCTGGACGGAAGCGGCGGGGGCGGGACCCGCGCGCGTGTACGTGCACGGACTGGGGTCGATCGCCTCCGTGTATCACGCCCATATCGCCGCCCGGCCCGAACTCGCGGGCCGACGGAGCCTCTTCGTCGATCTGCCGGGCCATGGCATCAGTGACCGGCCCGAGGACTTCGGTTACCGGCTGGAGGACCACGCCGACGCCTTGGCGGCCGCCCTGGACGCGGCGGGAGAGAGCGGCACAGAGCTGATCGCGCACAGCATGGGCGGCTCAGTCGCCCTCGTGCTGGCCCATCGCCGGCCCGACCTCGTCTCCCGGCTGGTCCTCACCGAGGCCAACCTCGACGCCTCGCCTCCCCCCGCCGCGGGGAGCGCGTGGATCACGGCCTACGAGGAGGAGGAGTTCGTCGGCGGCGCGTACGCGCGCGTGCTGGACGCGGTCGGGCCGCTGTGGGCGGCGACCATGCGGCTGGCCGACCCGCGCGCCCTGCACCGCAGCGCCGTGGGGCTGCGACGAGGTTCCGAGCCGATCATGCGGGACATCCTCGAAGGGCTGTCGATCGATCGCGTGTTCCTGCAGGGCGAACTCACCGGTGAACTCCCGGGCAGGGCGGCTCTGGAGGCGGCCGGCGTGCGCGTGGTGACCGTGCCCGGTGCCGGCCACAACGTCATGCTCGACAATCCGGACGCCTTCGTGGCGGCCGTCGCCGGGCAGGGCTGAGACGTCAGGACTCCCGTACGGCCAGCACCAGGAAGCGGTCGTCCTCGTCGACGTACGACGTCATGCGCCACCCGGAACCGGCCAGCATCGGCCGGAGATTGGGCTCGGCCCGCAGGTCGCCCGGGGTGATCTGCCGGCCGTGGCGTGCCGCGAGTGCCGCCCTGCCGATCGGGTGGAAAAGAGCGAGCATGCCGCCGCGGCGCACCACGCGGGCCAACTCCCGCAGGTTCTCGGCGGGATGGGGCAGGTGCGCGATGAGGCCGGCCGCGAACACGGCGTCGAGCGATTCCGGCCGCAACGGCAGCGCGGCCACGTCGGCGAGCAGCAACTGCCCGTCGGCGCCGCGTCCGGCCCGTACGGCAGCCTCCAGCATGGCCGGGGTCAGATCGGCCCCCAGGACCACTCCTGAGGGCCCCACGGCGGCACGCAGCGGCGGCAGGGCGCGTCCGGTGCCGCAGCCCGCGTCGAGCACACGGTCCCCCTCGTGCAGCCCGAGTTCGGCGACCGCGGCCGCGAAGGTGGGCCCGTCGCCGGGGAACTTGCTGTCCCAGTCGGCCGCGCGGGCCGTGAAGAACTCCTGCACATGCGTGTGGTCGTCGCTCATGTTCCGCATGATCCCTCACCGGCAGGGATGACGCCGCTGTGCACACGTTCGAGCGTGACGCGATCGTTCCGCTGCATCTCTGTGTCATATTCCAACAGCTTTCGAAATGCGCCCCCTCCGTGCGCCCCTGCCCCGGCTAGCGTCCCGGAGCCATGGGACACCTGGACCACGCAGCCCTCGGCTGGCTGACCCCCGTGCTGTCGTACGTGATGGCGTGCATAGGCGCCGCGCTGGGGCTGCGCTGCACCGTCCGCGCGCTCGGCGCCACCGGCCGGTCACGCCGCAACTGGCTCATCACCGCCGCCTCGGCGATCGGCACCGGCATCTGGACCATGCACTTCGTGGCCATGCTGGGCTTCAGCGTCAGCGGCACCGACATCCGCTACGACGTACCGCTCACCATCGTGAGCCTCCTCGTCGCCATGGCCGTCGTCTGCGGCGGCGTCTTCGCCGTCGGGTACAGCCGTGACCGGACCCGCGCGCTCCTCCTCGGCGGGCTCGCCACCGGACTCGGCGTGGCGAGCATGCACTACCTGGGCATGGCCGCCGTACGACTCCACGGCGCCGTCCGCTACGACCCCGTACTCGTCGGACTCTCCGTCCTGATCGCCATCGTCGCGGCCACGGCGGCCCTCTGGGCGGCGCTCAACATCAAGTCGCCCGTCGCCGTCACCATCGCCTCGCTGATCATGGGCGCGGCGGTCAGCAGCATGCACTACACCGGGATGTTCGCGGTCAGCGTGGACGTCACGCCCCTCGGTGAGGTCCTGCCCGGGGCCACGGCGATGCAGTTCATCTTCCCCCTCGCCGTCGGTCTCGGGTCCTACCTCTTCCTGACCTCGGCCTTCGTGGCGCTGTCGCCCACCACAGGGGAGCGCGCGGCGTCCGCGTCGGCTCAGGGATCGGCCGAGAGCGCCGTCGGCTAGCGACGGGTCCGGACCGGCGACGGCCCGGAACAGCACGCACCCCGAACCACTTCCGAGCGAGGAGGCCATGCGTACACCCCGTAGGACCACCGCAGCCGGCGCCGAGACGCCGTCCCCGCCCCTCGTGCGCGGCCGCCGCGCCCATGCCGGACCACCGGCCGACGAAGGCCCCGAAGAGCCGCTGGACGGGGTACCCGAGGAAACACCCACGCGCGCGGAACGCTGGCGCATACGTCCGCGCACCGTCCGCGCCAAGATCGTCTGCCTGCTGATGGTGCCTGTCGTCTCGCTGCTCGCCCTGTGGGCCTACGCCACGGTGACCACCGCGCAGGACGTCTCCAGGCTGCGCCAGTTGCAGCGGGTGGACGCCCAGATCAGGACACCCGCCGCGGCTGCCGTGGCCGCCCTCCAGGCCGAACGCGAAGCCGCGGTGCGTTATGCGACCGACCCGACCGCCGGACGGAGCGACGACTACAAGAAGCTCGCGGAGGACACCGACAAGGCGGTGGCCCGGCTACGGCTCGGCGACCGCAACACCGTCGCCGACGGCGAGGAACTCCCCGCCGGAGTGGCCCGGCGACTCGAGGCCTTCGTCACCGGCGCCGAGCAACTGAACACCGTACGCAACGCGGTGCTCGACCGTCGCTCGGGCTGGGACGAGGCATACGGGCGCTACACGACGACCATCGCGAGCGCGTTCTCCGTGGGCGGTGCCCTCACCGGCATCCAGGACGCCGAACTCGGCTCCGACGCGCGCGTACTGCTCGAATTCGCCCGCGCGGGCGAGGCGTTGGCCCAGGAGGACGTGGTGCTGGACAGCGCACGCGTCGCCGGGCGCCTCGACGGAGAGCGGCTGCGGCTGTTCACCGGCGCCGTCGACACCCGCCGTACGCTCACCGAGGCCGCCGTGACCGACCTGCGCGGCCCGGAACGCGGAGCCTGGCAGCGCCTCGCCGACGGCGGCGACTACGCGACCGTGGCCGCCGTCGAGGACAAGGTCCTCGCCACCGCACCGGGTGCACGGGCGATCGACGCCGCGGCGGACGCCCCCTGGAGCAAGGCACACGCACGCGTGCAGGACGCGATGCGGACGATCGAGCAGGACGCCGGGCGCGATGTCGCGGACCGAGCCGACCCGTTCACCCGCGGACTGGTCACCCCGGCCGGGGCCGCCGTCCTGTTCGGGCTCGCCGCCGTCGCCGCCTCGCTGGTGATCTCCGTACGCATCGGCCGCGGCCTCGTCGTCGAGTTGGTGAGCCTGCGCAACAGCGCCCTGGAGATCGCCCGGCGCAAGCTCCCCGAGGCCATGCGGAAGCTGCGCGCCGGCGAGGAGATCGACGTCCGCGCCGAGGCGCCGCCCGGACCGCCCGCCGAGGACGAGACCGGTCAGGTCGGCGAGGCCCTGGGCACCGTCCACCGCGCCGCGCTCCGTGCCGCCGTGGAGCGCGCCGAACTCGCCAGCGGCATCTCCGGCGTCTTCGTCAACCTCGCCCGCCGCAGCCAGGTCCTCGTGCACCGCCAACTCAGCCTGCTGGACAGCATGGAGCGCCGCTCCGACGACCCGAACGAACTGAGCGACCTCTTCCGGCTCGACCACCTCACGACCCGCATGCGACGCCACGCGGAGAGCCTGATCATCCTCTCCGGGGCGGCGCCCGGGCGGGCCTGGCGGATGCCGGTCTCCTTGACCAACGTGGTCCGCGCGGCCGTCTCCGAAGTCGAGGACTACGCGCGCGTGGAGGTACGACAGCTCCCCGAGGCGGCCGTCATCGGCGCGGCCGTCGCCGACGTCACCCACCTCCTGGCCGAGATCATCGAGAACGCCGCCCAGTTCTCGCCTCCCCACACGCGCGTGCGCGTCACCGGCGAGCCCGTCGGCAACGGTTACGCCGTCGAGGTCGAGGACCGCGGCCTCGGCATGGGCAAGGAGACCCTCACCGAGGCCAACCGGCGCATCGAACAGTCCGAGGCGCTCGACCTGTTCGACAGCGACCGGCTCGGTCTCTTCGTGGTCAGCAGGCTCGCATCCCGGCACGGCATCAAGGTGCACCTTCGTACCTCGCCCTACGGCGGCACCACAGCGGTCGTCCTGCTGCCCACAGCCCTGCTCCAGAGCGCCGCGGCGGAACGTTCCGGCGAGAAGTCGGCGGCTGCCGATCGGCCCGCCGAGCGCGAGTACGCGCGCGTGCCTGCCGCCGATCGGCACCAGGAGTCCGTGCATGCCGTCGCAGACCGGCGTCAGGAGTCCGTGCACGCCGTCGCCGACCGGCCCGCGCTGGTGGCTCCCGCACCGGCGGCGGCGGAGACCGAGACCGACACCCCACCCCCCGGAGTCACCACCTTGCGACTGCACCGCCCTCCGGACGACTCCGAAGCCTCCGAGGACCTCCCACGCCGCGTACGGCAGGCGAGTCTCGCCCCCCAACTGCGCGAGGGGCGCCACGAGGAACAGCCGGGAACGGCCGCCTCCCGCGACGACGAACGGCGCACCCCCGAACTTGTCAGGGACCGCATGGCGGCCTATCGCGACGGCTGGGCGCGCGGCGGCGGCAGGCAGCCCGGCCGCGCCCGCACGCCCGATTCCACAGCGCACAGCGACAGCAGCGAAGGAGACCTCGCATGATCCAGGATCCGAGCATGAGGGCCGCCCAGCGGTCCGGCGAACTCGACTGGCTGCTGGACGACCTGGTGGTGCGGGTGAGCGAGGTGCGGCACGCCGTGGTGCTCTCCAACGACGGGCTCGCCGTGGGCGCGTCGACCGGACTCCGTCGTGAGGACGCCGAGCACCTCGCCGCGGTCGCCTCCGGGTTCCACAGCCTGGCCAAGGGAGCGGGCCGGCACTTCGGCGCCGGCGGGGTGCGTCAGACCATGGTGGAGATGGACGACGCCTTCCTGTTCGTGGCGGCCGCGGGCGACGGCTCCTGCCTCGCCGTCCTCACCGCTGTCACCGCCGACATCGGACTGGTGGCGTACGAGATGGCACGGCTGGTCAAGCGCGTCGGCGAACACCTCTACACGCCGGCGCGCGCCGCCGCGCGGCCGCCCGCCGCGGGATGAGCCGGAAGGGGTCCGCGCACATGACCGAGGACACGACGGCCGACCCGCGCGAGCAGGGCAGCCAGTGGTACGACAACGAGGCCGGGCCCCTCGTCCGCCCGTACGCCATGACGGGCGGGCGCACCAAACCCGGCCCCACCGGGGTGCGGTTCGATCTGATCGCCCTGGTCACTCTGGACGCAGCCGCGCCCGGTGCCGACGACGACACCGCGCTCGGGCCGGAACACCGGGTCCTTGTCGAGCTCTGCAGACCGGAGACGCAGTCGGTCGCGGAACTCGCGGCGGGCGCCGATCTGCCCGTGGGGGTCGTCAGGGTGCTCCTCGGCGACCTCCTGGAAATGGGCTGCGTCACCGTCAGCCGTCCGGTACCGCCCGCGCAGCTTCCTGACGAACGGATTCTGCGCGAGGTGATCGAAGGATTGCGGGCCCTGTAGACGACCTTTCAGAACCAGCCAAAAGCGGTCCAACCCCACGAAAGGCAGCCGCAGTTGTCATGATGCTGACTTCACACCGTGACGTCGACCGATGCCGGTACTCCCGAGAGAAGTGATCGATGGTCTCCGAGCACCCCGACGCCTCCGACGGCGAGACCGCCGCGCTGGCGTTGAAGATCCTTGTCGCCGGTGGATTCGGCGTGGGCAAGACCACCCTGGTGGGCGCGGTCAGTGAGATCAGGCCGTTGCGCACCGAGGAACTGCTCAGTGAAGCCGGGCAGTTGGTGGACGACACCGACGGCGTGGACCAGAAGGTCACCACTACGGTCGCCATGGACTTCGGGCGCATCACCATCCGCTCCGGCCTGTCCCTCTATCTCTTCGGCACTCCCGGTCAGGACCGCTTCTGGTTCCTGTGGGACGAACTGTCCCAGGGAGCCCTGGGCGCCGTGGTCCTCGCGGACACCCGGCGCCTGGAGGACTGCTTCCCGGCGGTGGACTACTTCGAGCACCGGCACATCCCGTTCGTCGTGGCCGTCAACTGCTTCGCGGGCGCCCGGGCGTACGGCGCCCAGGACGTCTCGCGCGCCCTCGACCTGGACCAGGGAACTCCCGTGGTGCTCTGTGACGCCCGGGACCGCGACTCGGGGAAGGAGGTGCTGATCCGGCTCGTCGAGTACGCCGGGCGCATGCACACCGCCCGGCTCCTCGACTCCGTGGGCTGACCGGTCGTCGTCCGCCGTCAGCCCCTGAGGCCGACCGGCGTTCGGCCGGCTGTCAGTCGGCGACGCCCTTCTCCGCCAGCACCTTGTCGATCGAGACGCGGACGAGGAGTTCACCCGGCACACCGTTGCGGGCCCCGAACTCCTCCGCGCGCTCTTCGCCCATGTAGCGCGCCCCGATGCGACCGGCCCAGTGCCTCAGTTCATCGAGATCCTCCGAAATCCGGGCACGGCCCTGCACCACCACGAAGTCGTACGGCGGCCGGTCGACGTCCACGCACAACGCCACCCGGCCGTCACGGGCCAGATTGCGGCCCTTCACACTCGACTTGCCGGTGGTGAACACCAGGTCGTCCCCGTCGAGCACGAACCAGATCGGCGTCACATGGGGACTTCCGTCGGCTCGCACGGTCGAGAGCTTCGCGGTGTGTGTGCCCTGCGAGACGAACGCCCGCCATTCCTCATCGGTCATCTTCTGCGCCATGCCTCCATCCTCCTTGCCCGCGGGCCGGATCGTCGGGAAGGGTGGCGAAGAGATCCTCCGGCGCAGGGGGAGACATCTACACGGGGAGACCGGATCATGGCGCAGAACCAGGGACTCGGCTGGCTCCTGGACGACCTGACGGAGCGCGTCGATCATGTGCGGCACGCGTTGGTGCTGTCCAACGACGGTCTGGTGACGGGAGCGAGCACGGGACTGCGACGCGAGGACGCCGAGCATCTCGCCGCGGTCTCGTCCGGACTGCACAGCCTGGCCAAGGGATCGGGACGGCACTTCGGCGCGGGCAGAGTGCGGCAGACGATGGTCGAGTTCGACGACGCCGTGCTGTTCGTCACCGCGGCGGGCACCGGCAGCTGCCTGTGCGTGCTCAGCGGTGCGGAAGCCGACATCGGCCAGATTGCCTACGAGATGACCCTGCTCGTCAACCGGGTCGGCGAACACCTCGACGTGGACGCCCGACAGCCCGAACGAACACCGATCACAGACCTCTGACCTGCTGGTTCGTCATCCCTCGCGGAGTTATCCACAGGCCCGCCACGAGATCCGGCGAAGGGGCTACGGTTTCTGTCACGGCGAGCGCACAGAGCGTGAGCCACTGACTCCACGGGGGAGACCGACCATGTCAGGCGACACCATCACGAAACCGTACGGCCCTCTTTCCTTCACGCCGAGTCGCGCGGCCCGGGAACTGGGACTGAAGCGAGGCGAGTTGGACCTCGCCGTTCACCTCGGACTCATCCGGACGGTGCCTGACGAAGGAGGTGGGGGCAGGCGCGTCCCACGGTCCGAGATCGATCGGCTGAGTTCGGGGGACGGGGTTCCCGAGGCGTTGCTGGACCGCGTGCAGGTGGTGGGTACGACGGAGGGCGCGGACGTCATGAACGTGCCTGCCGGCAGGTTCACGCGCCTCGCCCGCCTGGGCCTGGTGGTGCCGGTGAAGTGGTACCTGAACCGCTACCGAGCCGTGGTCTGGCTGTATCTCGCCGAGGAGCTGAAGCAGTTCGCCGCCGACGAGAAGAACGCCCCTGTGCTGAACGCCCGTCGTATGCCCGAGGGACCGCGCGGTCTGCTGGACGCGGGCGTGGACCTGCGGCCGCGCAACTGGCGTGGACGCCATCGCGGATTCCTGCTGCGACTGGCCGAAGACCCATGGGAGAGCGCCGGAGCCCTGGCCGCCTTCCTCGACCCCGTTCAGGTCGCGGAGATCGTCCCCGACCCCTATGAGCGTTCCCATCTCAACCGCTTCCGGCCAGGGCCGCCTGCATCGGGCGCACCCGGTTCACCCGGCGCCCTCATCGCCGAGAGGATCATGACGGCGGACGACCTGGACGAGATCAGCCTGCTGCGGGCCGACCTGGCGGCGGTCCTGGAGGAGGCACGCGACACGCGGCCCGCGCCGCGGCCCACGGCGAAACGGACGCCGGCTCCCGCGCATCCAAGGCACGTCGGTACGCACCGGCTTGCGGAGCCGGGGCAGCGTGAGAACTGGGGTCAGCCTGAGGGACAGCCCGAGGAGCCGGGGCGGTCTGAAGCGCCGCAACCGCCACGTGGCCTGCTGAGCCGGCTCCGTCGCAAAGCTCGCCGGGCTACAACGACCTGAACAATCCCTCCTGGACGACGGACACCAGCAGCCGTCCCTCCAGGTCGTAGATCCGCCCACGGGCGAGGCCCCGCCCGCCGGTCGCGATCGGTGACTCCTGGTCGTACAGGAACCACTCGTCCGCGCGGAAGGGCCGGTGGAACCACATCGCGTGGTCCAGCGAGGCGATGTCGAAGCTCCGCGGGCCCCACAGGGGCTCGACCGGGATGCGCACGGCGTCCAGGAGGGTCATGTCACTGGCGTAGGTCAGCGCGCAGGTGTGCACGACCGGGTCGTCGCCGAGCGGTCCGACCGCGCGCATCCACACCGCGCTGCGCGGCTCCGCGTCCTTGACCTCCTCGGCGGACCAGCGCAGCCGGTCCACATAGCGGATGTCGAACGGCTGACGGCGCGCCATCCGCTCCAACTGCTCGGGCAGCGCCCCCAGATGCTCCCGGATCTCGTCGGTGACCGTCGGCAGCGACTCCGGGTCCGGGACCTTACGGGCCGGCGGCAGCTGGTGCTCGAAGCTCCCCTGTTCAGGCTTGTGAAAGGAGGCGGTCAGATTGAAGATCGTGCGGCCCTGCTGCACCGCGGTGACCCGGCGGGTAGTGAACGACCTGCCGTCCCGCACCCGTTCGACCTGGTACACGATCGGCACGCCCGGCCGCCCCGGGCGCAGGAAGTACGCGTGCAACGAGTGCACGGGGCGGTCGCCGTCCGTGGTGCGCGCGGCGGCGACCAGCGCCTGGCCCGCCACCTGGCCGCCGAAGACCCGTTGCAGGGACTCCTGTGGGCTGCGGCCACGGAAGATGTTGACCTCGATCTGCTCCAGGTCGAGCAGGTCGACGAGCCTCTCGGCCGGGTTCGTCGTCATGGGTGGGATTCTCCTGTGCTCACAGCGCTCACAGCTGGCCTACGTCGGTTACGCGGACCACCGCGCGGCCCTCCGCGTCGGAGGCGGTGAGGTCGACCTCCGCGCTGATGCCCCAGTCGTGGTCGCCGTTCGGGTCGTCGAAGATCTGGCGGACCCGCCACAGACGGTTCGCCGGTTCCTCCTCGATCACCAGCAGCTTCGGGCCTCGGGCGTCCGGGCCGGTGCCGAGGTCCTCGTACTCGTCCCAGTACTTGTCCATCGCCTCGCCCCAGGCATCGGCGTCCCAGCCGCCCTCGGAGTCCATCTCGCCCAGCTCCTCGACCTGGTCCAGTGCGGCGAGCTCGACGCGGCGGAACATGGCGTTGCGGACGAGGACGCGGAAGGCACGCGCGTTGGTGGTGACCGGCTTGACCTCGTCGGCCTTCTCCTGGGCCTCCTCGGCGGTCATCTCCTCCGGGTTGGCGAGCTGTTCCCACTCGTCGAGCAGGCTGGAGTCGACCTGGCGCACCATCTCGCCCAGCCACTCGATCAGGTCCTGCAGATCCTCGGACTTGAGGTCGTCCGGGATGTTGTGGTCGAGGGTCTTGTAGGCGCTGGCGAGGTAGCGCAGCACGATGCCCTCGGTGCGGGCCAGCTCGTAGAAGGACACCAACTCCGTGAAGGTCAGCGCCCGTTCGTACATGTCCCGGATGACGGACTTCGGCGACAGAGGGTGGTCGCCGACCCACGGGTGGCTCTTGCGGTACGTGTCGTACGCGTGGAAGAGGAGCTCCTCCAGGGGCTTCGGGTAGGTGATGTCCTGGAGGCGCTCCATGCGCTCCTCGTACTCGACGCCGTCCGCCTTCATCGCGGCGACGGCCTCGCCCTTGGCCTTGTTCAGCTGGGCGACGAGGATCTGCCGCGGGTCGTCCAGGGTGGACTCGATGACGGACACCATGTCCAGGGCGTAGGACGGCGACTCCGGGTCCAGCAGCTCGAACGCGGCCAGCGCGAAGGTCGACAGCGGCTGGTTGAGCGCGAAGTCCTGCTGGAGATCGACGGTGAGGCGGACGATGCGGCCCGTGGCGTCCGGCTCGTCGAGCTTCTCGACGATGCCGCCGTCCAGCAGCGAGCGGTAGATGGCGATCGCGCGCCGGATGTGCCGCAGTTGCTGCTTGCGCGGCTCGTGGTTGTCCTCCAGCAGGTGCCGCATCGCCTCGAAGGCGTTGCCGGGCCGGGCGATCACCGACAGGAGCATGGTGTGTGTCACCCGGAAGCGGGAGGTCAGCGGCTCCGGCTCGGAGGCGATGAGCTTCTCGAAGGTGTTGTCCGTCCAGGCGACGAAGCCCTCGGGCGCCTTCTTGCGGACGACCTTACGGCGCTTCTTCGGGTCGTCGCCGGCCTTGGCCAGCGCCTTCTCGTTCTCGATGACGTGCTCGGGTGCCTGGGCCACGACGAAGCCCGCCGTGTCGAAGCCGGCCCGCCCGGCGCGGCCCGCGATCTGGTGGAACTCGCGGGCGCGCAGCGTGCGCACCCGGCTGCCGTCGTACTTGGTCAGCGCCGTGAACAGCACGGTGCGGATGGGGACGTTGACGCCCACGCCCAGCGTGTCCGTACCGCAGATGACCTTCAGCAGGCCGGCCTGCGCGAGCTTCTCCACCAGGCGCCGGTACTTCGGCAGCATGCCGGCGTGGTGGACGCCGATGCCGTGCCGCACGTAACGGGAGAGGTTGCGGCCGAACTTGGTGGTGAAGCGGAAGTTGCCGATCAGCTCGGCGATCTGGTCCTTCTCCTCGCGCGAGCACATGTTGATGCTCATCAGCGCCTGCGCCCGCTCCACGGCCTGAGCCTGGGTGAAGTGCACGATGTAGACCGGCGCCTGCCTGGTCTCCAGCAGCTCGGTCAGGGTCTCGGTGAGCGGGGTGAGTTTGTACTCGTAGGACAGCGGCACGGGGCGGGTGGCCGAGCGGACCACCGATGTCGGGCGCCCGGTGCGCCGGGTGAGGTCCTGCTCGAACATCGAGACGTCGCCGAGCGTGGCCGACATCAGGATGAACTGCGCCTGCGGCAGCTCCAGGATCGGGATCTGCCAGGCCCAGCCGCGGTCCCCCTCCGCGTAGAAGTGGAACTCGTCCATGACGACCTGGCCGACGTCCGCGCCCTTGCCGTCGCGCAGCGCGATCGACGCGAGCACCTCGGCGGTGCAGCAGATGACGGGAGCGTCGGCGTTGACGGACGCGTCACCGGTCAGCATGCCGACGTTCTCGGTGCCGAAGATCTTGCACAGCTCGAAGAACTTCTCCGAGACCAGCGCCTTGATCGGAGCGGTGTAGAACGTGACCTCGTCCCGGGCCAGCGCGGCGAAGTGCGCGCCGGCGGCGATCATGCTCTTGCCGGAGCCGGTGGGCGTCGACACGATCACGTTCGCGCCGGAGACCACCTCGATCAGCGCCTCCTCCTGGTGGGGGTAGAGCGTGAGGCCGCGCTCCTCGGCCCACGACTCGAAGGCTTCGTAGAGGGCGTCTGGGTCGGCGGTCGGCGGCAGCTGATCGATGAGGGTCACCCACCCATCTTGCCTGTCCATCTCCCTCACAGGGGAATCGGATGCAAGCACGAAGATCGCGAACGCTACGCTGTGTCGCCGACGACACGTCAGCGAACCCGGTCAACTGGACAGCGGCACACGAGGAATGGGGCGGGCAACACCGATGATGGGACCAGCACACTCACTGTCGGGCGCTGCCGCCTGGCTCGGCGTAGGAGCGGCGGCCGCCGCTGCCGGGCACGGGATGCCCTGGCCGGTCCTCCTCGTCGGCGCGCTGATCTGCGCCGGAGCCGCCCTGGCGCCGGACCTCGATCACAAGGCGGCCACCATCTCGCGGGCCTTCGGACCGCTGTCGCGCTGGCTGTGCGAGATCGTCGACAAGCTGTCGTACGCCGTCTACAAGGCGACGAAGAAGCAGGGCGACCCGCGGCGCTCGGGTGGGCACCGCACCCTCACGCACACCTGGCTGTGGGCCGTCATGATCGGCGGAGGCGCCTCGGTCCTGGCGATCACCGGTGGCCGGTGGGCGGTGCTGGCGATCCTGTTCGCGCACATGGTGCTCGCCATCGAAGGTCTGCTGTGGCGGGCGGCCCGGGGCTCCAGCAGCGATGTCCTGGTGTGGCTGCTGGCGGCGACGAGCGCGTGGATCCTCGCGGGCGTGCTGGACAAGCCGGGCAACGGCTCGGACTGGCTGTTCACGGCGCCGGGCCAGGAGTATCTGTGGCTGGGCCTGCCGATCGTGCTGGGCGCCCTGGTGCACGACATCGGGGATGCGCTGACGGTGTCCGGCTGCCCGATCCTGTGGCCCATCCCGGTGGGCCGCAAGCGCTGGTACCCACTGGGACCACCCAAGGCCATGCGTTTCCGGGCGGGCAGCTGGGTCGAGCTCAAGGTGCTGATGCCGGTGTTCATGGTGCTCGGCGGAGTGGGCTGCGCCGCGGCGCTCAACGTGATCTGAGCGAGTGGGGGCCTCCACGGCGCCAAGCCGGTGATCCGCGTGCTGGTGATCCGCACGCCGGTGATCCGCCGGTGGCACCGAGCGGCCGGACGACGCCAGGGGGCGCCGGTCCGCTCCCCGGATCAGCCGCCCTGTGCCGCCCCGCCGCCGTAGCGCCGCTCGAAGGCCGCGACGCGCCCTTCGGAGTCCACCGTCCGTGCCTTGCCGGTGTAGAAGGGATGGCTCTCCGAGGAGATCTCGACGTCCACGACCGGGTAGGTCTCGCCGTCGTCCCACTCGATGGTCTGGTCGCTGGTCGCGGTGGACCGGGTCAGGAAGGCGTAGCCTGCGGCGCGGTCGCGGAAGACGACGGCGTGGTAGTCGGGGTGCTTGTCCTGCTGCATGCGAGCTCCTCGTGTGCGGAGGCCTTGATGGCGACCGTCGGCGAGAGCCGACGGCGTGGGGTCGAAGGCGTGGGGACTGGCGCGGGGACTGCGGCACAGGGGCTGCGGGGATCAGCCGTACCCGGACCGCGAGGGGCAGCCGTACGGGGACCGCGAGGGGCAGCCGTACCGGGACCGCGAGGGTCAGCCGTACAGGGCGTCCTCGTCGACGATGTGCATGGCGGCCTCCTCGGCGGACGCCGCCGCACCGTCGATGCCCACGTCCGTCGCGACCAGGGCGCTCTCCTCGTCCTCGTGGGCCCCTTCGTCGGGTGCCACGAGGCGGCCGGAGCGCAGGGCGCCGACTTCGTTGTCGAGGAGTTCCCCGTCGGTGCCCTCGGCGTCGCCGAGACCGTCGCCGTCGGGGGCGGCAAGGTCGGGCTGCTCCTCGGCGAGGCGCTGGTCGAGCGTCTCACCCTGATGGCGCTCGGCGGCCGTGACGCCGGTGTGCTCCACCGCCAACGGTCTGTCCGGAGGGGACCAGCCCCGGTCCAGGGGGTCGTCGACGCCGTCGCTCTCCAGGGTGTCCTCCGCGTCGAGCAGCCCTGTGTCCTCACGTTGATCGGATGCGTCGGGCTGGTAGACGTCGTCACCCCATCCGTCGGCGCTGTTCACGGGTACCTCCAGGTGGTGGGGACAGGCCCGAACTCACCGCGGTCGGCGCCGGGCCGCCGCGGCCCGGGGCACAGGCCGCACCCGGCGCGAACCGCGCGGTTCCCGGGTGCTCCCCGAACCGGTGCCGCTATCCAGCCTTCCACCCCTTTTCGCCCCGGCGCAACGGCACGGGTGCGCTCCGGTGCGATGGCCCGGGGTGACGGCGCTGAGCGCGCAACCCCGGGCCGGACCCGTCCCGCCTCACCCGTGCCACGACCGCCACAGCCCCGCGTAGGCCCCGTCCGCCCTGACCAGCTCGTCGTGGCTGCCCAGCTCGCTGATCCGGCCGTTCTCGACGACGGCGATGACGTCCGCGTCGTGGGCGGTGTGGAGGCGGTGGGCGATCGCGACCACGGTGCGGCCGTCCAGGACGCGGGCCAGGGATCGTTCCAGGTGGCGGGCCGCGCGGGGGTCGAGGAGCGAGGTCGCCTCGTCCAGGACCAGCGTGTGCGGGTCGGCCAGGACCAGGCGGGCCAGCGCGATCTGCTGCGCCTGGGCCGGGGTGAGGGCGAACCCGCCCGAGCCGACCTCGGTGTCCAGGTCGTCGTCGAGCGCGCGGGCCCACGCGTCCGCGTCGACCGCGCACAGCGCCGCCCACAGCTCGGCGTCGGTCGCCTCGGTGCGGGCCAGCAGCAGGTTGTCGCGCAGGGAGCCCACGAAGACGTGGTGCTCCTGGTTGACCAGGGCCACATGCGAGCGGACCCGTTCGGCGGTCATCCGGGACAGTTCGGCACCGCCGAGGGTGATCCGGCCGTCCCGGGGCGCGTAGATGCCGGCCAGCAGCCTGCCCAGAGTCGACTTGCCGGCGCCAGAGGGGCCGACCAGCGCCAGCCGGGTGCCGGGCGCGACCTCCAGGGAGACCTTGCGCAGCACGTCGACGCCCTCCAGGTAGCCGAAGTGCACCCGGTCGGCGTGCACGTCGCGCCCCTCGGGCGCCAGCTCGGCGTCCCCGGCGTCAGGCTCGATGTCCCGGACCCCGACCAGCCGGGCCAGCGACACCTGGGCCACCTGCAGCTCGTCGTACCACCGCAGGATGAGCCCGACGGGATCCACGAGCATCTGCGCGATCAGGGCACCCGTCGTCAGCTGACCGACCCCGATCCAGCCCTGCAGGACGAACACCCCGCCGATCATCAGGACGGAGGCGAGAACGGTCACATGGGTGACGTTGATGACCGGGAAGAGGACCGACCGCAGCCACAGCGTGTAGCGCTCCCATGCCGTCCACTGCTTGATTCGCAGCTCCGACAGTTCGACCCGGCGCCCGCCGAGGCGGTGGGCCTCGACGGTGCGCCCGGCGTCCACGGTCTCGGCGAGGGCGGCGGCCACGGCGGCGTATCCCGCGGCCTCCGAGCGGTAGGCGGCCGGGGCGCGCTTGAAGTACCAGCGGCAGCCGATCACCAGCAGTGGCACGGCGAGCAGCACGGCGGCCGCGAGCGGCGGTGCGGTGACGACGAGGCCGCCCAGCAGCAGGGCCGCCCACACCACGCCGATCGCCAGCTGGGGCACGGCCTCGCGCATCGCGTTGCCCAGCCGGTCGATGTCCGTCGTGATCCGGGACAGCAGGTCGCCCGTGCCGGCCCGCTCCAGGACGCCGGGCGGCAGCCCGACCGACCGGATGAGGAAGTCCTCACGCAGGTCGGCCAGCATCCGCTCGCCCAGCATCGCGCCCCGCAGCCGCACCTGCCGTACGAAGACGGCCTGGACGACCAGAGCGGCCACGAACAGCCCGATGGTGAGTTCCAGATGGAGCTCCCGCTCGCCGACCCTGTCCGACACGCGCTCCACCAGTCCGCCCAGCAGCCAGGGCCCCGCCATCGACGCCACCACGGCGAGCGTGTTGACGGCGATGAGCAGCAGGAAGGCACGGCGGTGCCGACGGAACAACTCGACCACGTAGGCGCGTACGGTCTCGGGGGCGCCGACGGGCAGGGTGTTCGCCGTCGTCGGGGCCGCCGGGTCGTATGCCGGTGGCGCGACGCCGATCATGCTGACTCCTCGATCTCTTGCAGTTCCTTCAGTCCACGGTCGAGGGCGGCACCGGCTCCTTCGGCCGCCGCATCGCGGTCGGGCAGTGCGGCGTTCAGGGTGGCCTCCTCCTCGGTCTCGCGGGTCACCACGGCCCGGTACCGCGGTTCGCCGTGCACCAGCTCGCGGTGCGCGCCGACCGCCGCGACCGTGCCCTCATGGACGAGCACGACCCGGTCGGCGCGGTCCAGGAGCAGCGGCGACGAGGTGAACACCACGGTCGTGCGCCCCTCCCGCAGATTCCGTACGCCCTCGGCGATCCGGGCCTCCGTGTGGGAGTCGACGGCGGAGGTCGGCTCGTCCAGGACGAGCACCTCCGGGTCCGTCATCAGCGACCGGGCGAGGGCGAGGCGCTGGCGCTGGCCGCCGGACAGGGAGCGGCCGCGTTCGGTGATCCGGGCGTCCATCGGGTCCTCGGCGTCGAGCGACCCCTGGACCAGGGCCGCCAGGACGTCCTCGCACTGCGCGGCCGCCAGGGCCTGCTCGGCGCCCACATCGCCCGACCTGGGCACGTCGAGCAGTTCGCGCAGGGTGCCGGAGAGCAGTACCGGGTCCTTGTCCTGCACGAGGACGGCCGTGCGGGCGCAGTCGAGCGGCAACTCGTCGAGAGGGACGCCGCCCAGGAGCACCGAGGCGCCCTCCTCCGAGGGGTGCCCGCCCAGCCGTTCGGCCAGCCGCCCCGCGGCGTCCGGGTCGCCGCACACCACGGCGGTGAGCCGGCCGGCGGAGGCGAGCAGTCCGGTGGCGGGGTCGTACAGATCCCCGGCGGGCACCTCGGACCCGTCGCGCGACCCGTCGGTGTCGGTGACCCGTTCCAGCGACAGCACGCGCGCGGCTCGCCGTGCCGAGGGCCGGGAGAAGGAGTAGGCCATCGCGATCTCTTCGAAGTGCCTGAGCGGATAGGTGAGGATCATGATCGAGCTGTAGACGGTGACCAGTTCGCCGACGGTGACCCGGCCCTGGCCGGCCAGGTGGACGCCGTACCAGACCACCGCGATCAGCAGCAGCCCCGGCAGCAGCACCTGGATCGCCGAGATCAGCGACCACATCCGGGCGCTGCGCACGGCCGCGTGGCGTACCTCCTGGGAGGCGCGGCGGTAGCGGTCGAGGAAGAGCTCCTCGCCGCCGATGCCACGCAGGACGCGCAGGCCGGCGACGGTGTCGGAGGCCAGCTCGGTGGCGCGGCCCGCCTTCTCGCGCTGGAAGTCGGCCCGCCGGGTCGCCCGGGGCAGCAGTGGGAGCACGGCGACCGCCAGGACGGGCAGCCCCACGGCGACGATCACACCGAGCGCCGGCTGGTAGACGACCAGGCCGACGCAGACCACCACCAGGGTGACGGCCGCCGCCGTGAAGCGTGACCAGGCCTCGACGAACCAGCCGATCTTCTCGACGTCACCCGTGGAGACGGCCACGACCTCACCGGCCGCGACGCGCCGGGTCAGTGCCGACCCCAACTGCGCGGTCTTGCGGGCCAGCACCTGCTGGACGCGCGCGGCGGCCGTGATCCAGTTGGTGACGGCGGTGCGGTGCAGGAAGGTGTCGCCGAGCGCGTTCCCGGCACAGCACAGAACCAGGAGCCCGCCCGCGACGGCGAGTTGCGCGCCGGACCGGTCGACGACGGCCTGCACGGCGACGCCGACACAGAACGGCAGCGCGGAGACGGACAGGAAGTGCAGCAGCCCCCAGGCCAGCGACTTGAGCTGTCCGCCCACCTGGTTCCTGAAGAGCCACCACAGGAATCGGGGACCCGAGCGTGCGTCCGGCACACCTGGATCGGGATACGGAAGGTCTTGAATCTGCATGACGTCCCAGTGGCTCGTGTCAGTGGGGGGATCAGGGAGGGGGATGGGATGTGGGTCGGGTGCCGATGCGCGGAAACCGGGCAGCGCACGGCGGCAGCAAACCGTGACAGGTTCGCGTCGCAGCGTGGCCGGACGCAAACGGTTTTCCGCGCCGCCACACAGATCCGGCTGCCGCCGCACGCCGGGTGCCACCATGGACCGATGCGGAACGGCGAAGTACGGGGAGGACGGCGTGGACCGGTCGCGGGACCGGCCCTCGGATCCCTCCCCACAGCCCTGAGGACCCTGACGGCTCTGACCACCTTGACGGCCTTGATGACCCTGACGGCCTTGATGACCCTGACCGCGTGCGGCGGCGGCACGGAGCACGGCGGCGGGGCGGACGTCGGCAAGGGCGCACGCGCGCGCCCGTCCACCACCGCGGATCCGACGCGCATCCCGGGCGTCGGCGACCGATGGCAGCGACGCGTCCCCGCCGACTCCCGTCAGGTCGTGGCGGTCTACGGGGACGGCAAGGACTCCGCGAAATCCACGGTCGTGCTCTACGCCAAGCAGGGCTCCACCTGGGACCGCGTCCGCAGCTGGCCCGCGCACAACGGCAAGAAGGGCTGGACGACCGATCACCACGAGGGCGACAACCGCAGCCCCGTAGGCGTGTTCACGCTCAGCGACGCGGGCGGCGTACTGAAGAACCCCGGGGCGAAGCTGCCGTACACACGGTCGGCCGCCTTCGCGGCGCCGCGCTGGTGGGCGAAGTCGTACTGGCACGACTTCGACTACGTCATCGCCATCGACTACAACCGCGTCAAAGGCACCCCGCCCAACGACCCCACCCGTCCCGAGGGCCAGGGCAAGGGAGGTGGCATCTGGCTGCACATGGACCACGGCAGTGGCACATCGGCCTGTGTGAGCCTGTCCGAATCGGGGATGGAGTACCTGCTGCGCACGCTCGATCCGGATCGGCATCCCGTGGTGGTGATGGGGGACAGGGCCGACCTGAAACGCTCGCGCTGACGGGGGAGGCCTCATTGCGGCGGAGGGGCGACTCCCCGTAGAACACCGGCCATGAAGAGACGGATCGTCATGTCCATGCTCGCAGGAGCGACCCTTCTGGCGAGCTCGCTGCTCGGGGCGACCCCCGCCCAGTCGGCCGATGTGCCCGCCGAGTTCGGCACCGACTGGCACGACCCCATCACCGCCGCCCCACCGGTCACCAAGCCCTCCGGGAAGTCCTGCCAAGTCACGCTCGCCGAGGCGCAGTTCCGCGACTTCACGCCGTACAAGGGCACCTACACACCGCCCGACGGCTGCGGCGACCGCTGGAGCAAGGTCGTGCTGCGGATGGACGGCAAGGTCAAGGGGCGTCAGTACGACCGGCTCGGCTATCTGCACGTCGGCGGGGTCGAGATCTTCCGTACGTCGACGCCGGAGCCGTCCCCCGACGGGATCGAGTGGTCCGTCGAGAAGGACGTCACGCGGTACAGCGACGCCTTCCACCGCGGCCAGGACGTCGAGATGCTCATCGGGAACGTCGTCGACGACACCTACACCGGCATCATCGACGTCAAGGTCACGCTGACGTTCTACCCAGGCCGCCCCACCTCGACCTCCAGCCGCCCCACCTCGACCTCCGGCCTCCCCGCCTCGACTTCCAGCCACCCCGCCTCGACTTCCGGCCGCCCAGCCCCGACCCCCGACCGCGTCCTCACCCTCCAGGACGGCACGCTCACCACCCCGCGCAACAGCGAACGCATCGTCGCCGAGGTGTACGCCACCGGATCCGGCGGGGGCTGCGAGGAGTTCTGGTACCTGTCGGCGCCCGACCCGGCGCCCTACTCCTGCAAGGCCGGCGGTGGTCCCTACCGTGAGGTGCAGATCGAGGTCGACGGCCGACTCGCCGGAATCGCCGCGCCGTTCCCGCACGTGTGGACGGGCGGCTGGTCCAACCCCTTCCTCTGGTACGTCACTCCGGGGCCGCGCGCCTTCGACGTCAAGCCGATCGAATACGACCTGACGCCGTTCGCCGGCCTCCTCAATGACGGCCGCCCGCACCGCGTACAGGTCTCCGTCGTAGGCGTTCCGGCGGGGCAGAGCGGCTGGAGCGCGCCCGTGAACGTCCTCGTCTGGCAGGACGCGCAGAGCGAGCACGTCACGGGGAAGCTCACGAGGCACCACGTCGGTGACCTCGCCAACTCCTCCACGTACACGCCCGGTTCGGAGCACCGTGTGGACACCGAGGGTGGTCACCGGCTGACCGTGGCCGGATACGTCGACACTTCGCACGGCCGGGTGACGACCACCGTCAGCCGGTCGCTCACGAACACGTCCGGGCACCGCTGGACCGACGGAGAGAACCTGGACGCCCTCGATGCCACCTGGACGGACGACCAGTCGGTCACCGTCGACGGACGCGGACCGGCCCGCACGACCCGCACCCAGCGGACGTACACGATGGACGGCTCCATCACGATCGGCGCGGGCGACCGGTTGCGCACCGTACTGACCCTCGGTGACCGTGCCGTGGTCGGGACGGCGCAGGGCGGACGACGGATCGCGTGGTCGTGGCTCGACGACACCGTCGAGGGCGACGCCTCATGGACGTTGAACGTGCCCCGCGACCAGCGGCACGCGACCGGTACGACGAGCGAGCGCTACCGGCTGTACGACTCGGACAGTCCGCATGGCTCGGACGACTCGAACAGCTCGAACGGCCCGCATGGCTGCTACGACCGTTCCCTGACCAGCGTCCAGGGGATGCTCACCGAGGATCGCAGCGGCTGCTGAAGCCAGTTGTGTGCGATGCGTCACTCGGTAAGCGATTTACACGGATGCAACACGGGGGTCTTGTGCGGGATCAACATCACCCGCAAAGTGATCGGCACGGAATCCGCTTTCCGTATGGCAGAAGTCCCGTCCCGGCTTCTGTGTGCCGCCGTCCCCAAGGAGTTCCCGTGCCGCCGTCCGAACCGTCCCTGCCGCGACGCGTCGCACGCACACTGCGTACCTCTCTCTTCGCGCAGGTCGCCTGCGCGCTCGTGCTCGGCATCGTCGTCGGGAAGCTGTGGCCCGGGTTCGCCGCGGATCTGCAGCCGCTCGGCGACGGTTTCATCCGGCTCATCAAGACGATCATCTCGCCGCTCGTGTTCTGTGTGGTCGTCGTCGGTATCGCCAAGGCCGGTGACCTGAAGGCGTTCGGCCGGATCGGGCTGAAGGCCCTGATCTGGTTCGAGGTCGCGAGCACGCTCGCGCTGGTCATCGGATTGCTCGCCGCCAATCTGGTCCAGCCCGGGTCGGGGATGCACGTCGACCCGTCCACGCTCGACGCCTCGGCGGTCGACGCGAAGACCGGCGGTGGGCACCTGCCGTCGACGACCCAGTTCGTCCTTGAGGCGATTCCGACCTCCTTCATCGGGGCCTTCGCCGAGAACTCCCTGCTGCAGGTGCTCATCCTGGCCTGTCTGGTGGGTGCCGCGCTGTTGCACCTCGGCCACACCAAGGTGCCGAAGGTGCTGCCGGCCATCGAGCAGGCCCAGGAGGTCATCTTCGCGATCGTCGGCTTCGTGATGCGGCTGGCCCCGATCGCCGTGTTCGGCGCGATGGCCGTCCTGATCGGCAACTACGGCCTCGGCGTCATCGAGACGTACGGCAAGCTGATCGTGCTGTGCTACGTGGCCGCGGCGCTGTTCATCGCGCTTCTGGCCGTCGCCCTGAAGGTGGTTACCGGGCTCAGCCTCTGGAAGTTCCTGCGGTACATCCGTGAGGAGATGTTGCTCGCGCTCGGCACCGCCTCCACCGAGTCCGTCCTGCCGCGTGTCATGCAGAAGTTGCGCAAGGCGGGCGCCCGCGACGACGCCGTGGGTCTGGTGCTGCCGACGGGCTACTCCTTCAACCTCGACGGCGCCTCGCTGTACCTGTCCATCGGGACGCTGTTCATCGCCCAGGCCGTGGGAGTGGACCTCAGCCTCAGCCAGCAGATCACCGTCATCCTGGTGCTGATGCTGACCAGCAAGGGCATGGCGGGCATCCCCGGCTCGGCGTTCCTCGCCCTGTCCGCCACCGCTTCCTCGCTGGGCGCGATCCCGGCCGGAGCCGTCGCGCTGCTGCTCGGAGTGGACCGCATCATGGACTCGATGCGCGTCGTCACCAACCTGCTCGGCAACTGCGTCGCGGTCTTCGCGGTCTCCCGCTGGGAGGGCGCCCTGGACAGGGAGCGGGCGAAGAAGGTCCTGGACGGCGAGATCCAGGTCGACCTGGACGACGACGAGCCGGAGGCGGGGCTCGAGCAGGAGAAGGCGGAGCTCAAGAAGCCCGAGGCCCCGCAGGAGGGGGACCCTGTCGTCGTACGGGTCCAGACAGGCAAGGAGACGGCTTCCGAGACCGGTTGACGTTCATTCAGTTCAGCTTCGCGGGCCGCGGCCACCGTTCCAGCAGTACGGAACGGTGGCCGCGGCCCGTTGTGTTCAGCGCCCCCGCGTCGCGGTTCCAGCGCCGGTCGTGTTCAGCGCCCCCGCGTCGCGGTTCCGTCGATCAGCGCGTCCAGCAACTCGCCCAGCACCGACCGCTGTTCGTCCGTCAGCGGCGCCAGGATCTCCTCCGCCGCCGACCGGCGCGCGCCGTGCAGCTCCCGCAGGGCACCGCGTCCGTCGTCGGTGAGCTCGATCCGGATCACCCGTCGATTCGTCGGATCCGGCACCCGCCGTACCTTCCCGCTCGCCTCCAGCCCGTCGACCAGCGTCGTCACGGCGCGCGGGACGACCTCCAGGCGCTCGGCGAGGTCGGCCATCCGGGGCGGCGAGCCGTAGTGGGCGAGCGTGCGCAGCAGACGGGACTGGGCCGGGGTGACGCCCAGGCCGCACTCCTGCAGGTGCCGTTTCTGGATCCGGTGCACCCGACGGGTGAAGCGCAGTAGCTGCTCGGCGAGCGGGCCGTCGGGATCGGGCATGGTCATGCGGGAACAATATCAGGACTAGGTTCATTGTGAGCATAGGTAACAATGAGCTAAGCTCCGTCAGTCCTCATCGCCAGACCTCCCGTAGGAGCCCATGCACCCCGACAACGGACCCACCTGGACGCCCTCCGCCGCGGAGAACGCCGAGGAGCAGCGACAGCCCCGGCAGGTGCGCCGCATTCTGAAACTCTTCCGTCCGTACCGCGGACGCCTGGCCGTCGTCGGCCTCCTCGTCGGCGCCTCGTCGCTGGTCGGCGTCGCCACGCCGTTCCTCCTCAAGGCGATCCTCGACGTCGCGATCCCAGAGGGCCGCACCGGCCTGCTCAGCCTGCTCGCGCTCGGCATGATCCTCAGCGCCGTCCTGACCAGCGTCTTCGGCGTGCTGCAGACCCTGATCTCCACTACGGTCGGCCAGCGCGTCATGCACGACCTGCGCACCGCCGTCTACGGCCGCCTCCAGCGCATGTCCCTCGCCTTCTTCACCCGCACCCGCACCGGCGAGGTCCAGTCCCGCATCGCCAACGACATCGGCGGCATGCAGGCCACCGTCACCTCCACGGCGACCTCCCTGGTCTCCAACCTCACCAGCGTGGTCGCCACGATCGTCGCGATGCTCGCCCTCGACTGGCGGCTGACCGTCGTATCCCTGCTCCTGCTGCCCTTCTTCGTCTGGATCAGCCGCCGAGTCGGTCGGGAACGCAAGAAGATCACCACCCAGCGCCAGAAGCAGATGGCCGCGATGGCCGCCACGGTCACCGAGTCCCTCTCGGTCAGCGGCATCCTGCTCGGCCGCACGATGGGCCGCTCCGACTCGCTGACCAAGGCCTTCTCCGACGAGTCCGAGCGGCTGGTCGACCTCGAAGTGCGGTCGAACATGGCCGGCCGCTGGCGCATGTCCGTCATCGGCATCGTCATGGCCGCCATGCCCGCCTTCATCTACTGGACCGCCGGCATGGCCCTCCAACTCGGCGGCCCGCAGGTCTCGATCGGCACCATCGTCGCCTTCGTATCGCTCCAGCAGGGCCTGTTCCGCCCCGCCGTCAGCCTGCTGTCGACCGGCGTCCAGATCCAGGCCTCGCTCGCGCTGTTCCAGCGCATCTTCGAGTACCTCGACCTGCCGATCGACATCACCGAGCGGGAGGACGCCGTCCACCTCGACGGCGTCAAGGGCGAGGTCCGGTTCGAGAACGTCGAGTTCCGCTACGACGGCAAGAGCGGCCCGATCCTCGACGGCATCGACCTCACCGTCCCGGCGGGCGGCAGCCTCGCGGTCGTCGGCCCGACCGGTGCCGGAAAGTCGACGCTCGGCCATCTCGTGCCGCGGCTGTACGACGTGACCGGCGGCCGGGTCACCCTCGACGGGGTCGATGTGCGCGACCTCGACTTCGACACCCTCGCCCGCGCGGTCGGCGTCGTCTCGCAGGAGACGTATCTCTTCCACGCCTCGGTCGCCGACAACCTGCGCTTCGCCAAGCCGGACGCCACCGACGAGGAACTGCACGCGGCTGCGAAGGCGGCCCAGATCCACGATCACATCGCGTCCCTGCCCGACGGCTACGACACGGTCGTCGGTGAGCGCGGCCACCGTTTCTCCGGCGGGGAGAAACAGCGCCTGGCCATCGCCCGCACGATCCTGCGCGACCCGCCGGTCCTCATCCTCGACGAGGCGACCAGTGCCCTGGACACCCGCACCGAACACGCAGTCCAGGACGCCATCGACGCCCTCTCCGCCAACCGCACCACCCTCACCATCGCGCACCGCCTGTCCACCATTCGGGGCGCGGACCAGATCGTGGTCCTCGACGCCGGGGGCGTGGCGG
Organism: Streptomyces sp. V4I8; assembly: GCF_041261225.1. GTDB lineage: Bacteria > Actinomycetota > Actinomycetes > Streptomycetales > Streptomycetaceae > Streptomyces. Next base: position 1,666,621 of record NZ_JBGCCN010000001.1, on the reverse strand, counting down.
AACGGGGTACGCACGAGGAGTTGTTGGAGCGGGACGGGCGGTATGCGGCGCTGGTCCGCCGAGACGCCCAACTGGAGCCGACGGCGTGACGTTATGCCGGGTTTGTGAGCTTGTGCGGGTTACCGTGCCCGCATGCAGATGAACACTCCGTCACGGAACACGATTCGACTGACGCGCCGGGGCCGTATCGCCCTCATCGCCGCCGGCGCCGTCGTGGCCGGCACCGCCGTGGCGGTGCCGCTGCTGAGCCTGGGGGAGGAGGCACCGAAGCCCACCTCGCTGGTGATCCCGGAGGGCTGGCGCGCGAGCCAGGTCTACGACGCCGTCGACAAGGCCCTCGCCCTGCCGCCCGGGTCCACCAAGAAGTCCCTCGGGAAACTCGATCTCAAGCTGCCGAACGACGCCGACGGCAACCCCGAGGGCTACCTCTTCCCGGCGACGTATCCGCTGGAGCGCAACGGGAAGAAGGCGACGGCGGATTCACTGCTGTCGTCCATGGTCGACACCGCCAACCAGAAGTTCAGCGGTGCCCCGATCGCGGCCGGTGCGCAGCGCAACGCGATGAACGTCTATCAGGCGGTCACCATCGCGAGCATCGTCCAGGCCGAGGCCAACACGAAGACCGACATGGGCAAGGTGGCCCGGGTCATCTACAACCGGCTCGAACGCGGCATGCCGCTGCAGATGGACTCCACCATCAACTACGCGCTGAACCGCTCCACGCTCAGGACGAGCGCCGCCGACACGCGGATCGAGAGCCCGTACAACTCGTACCAGCGCATGGGTCTGCCGCCCACGCCGATCGCCAGCCCGGGCGAGGCCGCGATGCGGGCCGCGATCAATCCGGTCGCGGGTGACTGGCTCTACTTCGTGACGGTCAAGCCGGGCGACACCCGTTTCACGGCCGACTACGCGGAACACCAGCGCAATGTCGCCGAGTTCAACGCCCGGCGGAAGGCGAGCCCCAAGCCGACGAAGTGAGCCGGCGGAGCCTCGTGGGGCGACCGGTTCGGCCGCCCGGCACCTCACGCCGCGACCGGCTCCTCGGCCAGCAGTCGCCTGATGTCCCGTACGGCCGCACGCCCGGCGCGGTTGGCGCCGATCGTGCTGGCGGACGGGCCGTAGCCGACCAGGTGGATACGGGGGTCGGCGACCGCGCGCGTCCCCTCGACCCGGATGCCTCCGCCCGGCTCGCGCAGGCGCAGCGGGGCCAGATGATCGATGGCGGCCCGGAAGCCGGTCGCCCACAGGATGACGTCGGCGTCGACGCGCCGCCCGTCCTGCCACTCCACGCCGTCCGGTGTGATCCGGTCGAACATGGGCTGCCGGTCCAGCACCCCGTCCGCGAGTCCCTCCCGGATCGCGTCGTTCAGGGGAAGCCCGGTGACCGAGACGACGCTCTTCGGCGGCAGCCCCTGCCGGACCCGCTCCTCGACGAGCGCGACCGCCGCGCGGCCCACGTCCTCACTGAAGGGCCCCTCGCGAAAGAGGGGCGGTCGACGTGTGACCCACGTCGTGGCGGCCGCGTACCTGGCGATCTCCATTAGGTGCTGGGTGCCGGAGGCCCCGCCGCCCACCACGACGACCCGCCGCCCGGCGAACGGCTCCGGGCCGGGGTACTGGGCGGTGTGCAACTGCCACCCCCGGAACGTCTCCTGGCCGGGGTAGCGCGGCCAGAACGGGCGGTCCCAGGTGCCGGTCGCGTTGATCAGCGCCCGCGTCGACCACGTACCCGCCGAGGTCTCGACGAGCAGCCGTCCGTCCGGGCCCTCCCGAACGGCACGTACGTCGACAGGCCGCCGGACGCGCAGGCCGAAGGTGCGCTCGTAGCGGTCGAAGTACTCGGCGATGACCTCGGACGACGGCCTCTCGGGATCGGCGCCGGTCAGCTCCATGCCCGGCAGCGCGTGCATCCCGTGCACCCTGCCGTACGTCAGTGACGGCCACCGGAACTGCCAGGCGCCGCCCGCACCGGGGGAGTGGTCGAGCACGACGAAGTCGCGGCCCGGCTCGAAACCGGTGCGCCGCAGGTGATAGGCGCTGGAGAGGCCTGCCTGACCAGCGCCTATGACGACGACGTCGACTACTTCGACCACCTCGGCGTTGTTCACGTTTCTACTAACTCCGGAGGGGGCGCGGATCTTCCCCCCGCGACCTTCGCGACCTTCGCGACCTTCGCGACCTCCGCGTCCTCCGCGTCCTCCGCGACCATCGAGGGGCCCAGACCTCAGCGCCCACTCGCCACCAGCAGCGGAACACCGCCCTCGGCCGCCTCCGCCCCCGTGCCCGGACCGTGGAGACGGACCGTCATGTCACGAACCTTCCGAGGGACGGGACGCGGTGGTCGACGGCGGCAGGTCGCCGTTGAAGCGGGTGTCGGTGAAGCCGCCGAAGTCGACCTTGTTCGGGATGAGCTTCAGATCGGCGAAGGCGTCGACGATCTCCTGCTCGGAGGCGATGAGCGGCTTGTCGACGGCCACCGCGATCCGGGTGGTGTACGTCCGCTTCACCGCGGCCAGCGCCACGTCCTCGGGCAGCCCGGTCTCCTTCGACCAGACCTCGGCCCACTCGTCCTCGTGGGTGTAGACCCACCTGTAGGCCCGCCGCAGCCGCTCCAGATAGTCCTTGATCGCGGCGGCCTTCTTCTTGTCCTTCAGCGCGCTCGGCGCCGCCACCTGGAAGGTCAGCCCGTTGGTGATGCCGTCACCGGTGGTCAGGACGCGGCCCTGCTTCGCCTTGAGTATCTGCGAGGTGTACGGGTCCCAGACCGCCCACGCGTCGACCTTGCCGGAGGTGAACGCGGCCAGCGCGTCGGCCGGCTGGAGGTACTTGACCTTCACGTCGCTCAGGCTCAGCCCGGCCTTCTTCAGCGAGGCGACCAGCTGGTAGTGGGCGGAGGAGCCCTGGGCCACGGCGACCGACTTGCCCTTGAGCTGCGCGGTCCCGCTCAGCTTCGAGTCGTTCGGTACGAGGATGGTGTCGCCCTTGGACGTGCCGTGCCAGGCGGCCACCACCGTGATCTTCGAGCCCGCGCCCGCCGCGAAGACCGGCGGCGTGTTGCCGACCCCGCCGATGTCGACGGCCTTGGCGTTGACGGCCTCCAGCAGCGGCGGACCGGAGGTGAAGGTGGACCACTTGATCTTGTAGTCGAGGTTCTTCAGCTCTCCGGCGGCCCGCAGGATGGCCTCCGAACCTCCCTTCTGGTCACCGACGTTGAGGGTGAGCGAGCCCGAGCCGTCGGTGTCGCCGCCGGTCGAGGCCGACGAGCTGCCTCCGCAGGCGGACAGGAGCAGGGCCAGGGGGAGAAGCAGCGCGGCGGGGACGAGGCGACGTCGCATGACGGATCCGTTCTGTGGAACTGAGGGGTAGAGGGGCTTCGCTGTTGTTGCGGGGCGCTTGTTGTAGGCGCTTGGGGGCTTCAGGCGGCTTCGGCGGCGGTGTCGACACCGAGGCGTTCGAGCAGTCCGGCGCGCAGTTCGGCGAAAAGCGGGTCGGTGATGTCGCGGGGACGGTCGAGGTCGATGTGCTGTTCGTGCGCGATGATCCCGTCGTCCATCACGAGGACGCGGTCGGCGAGGAGTACGGCCTCCTCCACGTCGTGCGTGACGAGCAGGACCGCGCAGCCGCGCCGCTGCCACAACTCGCCCACCAGACGCTGGGCCTTGATCCGGGTGAGCGCGTCCAGCGCGCCGAACGGCTCGTCGAGCAGCAGCAGATCGGGCTCACGGACCAAAGCCCGTGCGAGGGAGGCGCGTTGGGCCTCACCGCCGGAGAGCGTCTTGGGCCAGGCGTCCGTACGGTGGTCCAGGCCGACCTCCTTGAGGGCCTGCTCGGCCACGGCACGGTCGGGCTTGCCCGGGAGGCCGAGCAGCACGTTGCGCCACACCTTCTTCCAGGGCATCAGCCGCGGCGCCTGGAAGGCGACGGCCTTGCGGCGCGGCACCAGGACGGTGCCCTCGATGTCACGGTCGAGGCCCGCGAGGATGCGCAGCAGGGTGGACTTGCCGCAGCCGCTGCGGCCGAGCAGGGCGACGAACTCCCCCGGCCGGACGTCGAGTTGGAGCCGGTCGATGACAGCGCGACCGTCGAAGGAGCGGGTCAGCCCCTCGACGTGCACGGCCTGTGTGGTCCGTACGGCCCGGGTGGCCTGGGCGGCCCCGGTGGCCTGCGAGGCCTCCGCGGCTTCGGGGGTCACCGGCCGGTGAACGTCGGTCGCCATTGCAGCAGCAGCCTTTCGAGGGAGCGGACGATGAAGTCGGCGAACAGGCCGAGGAAGGCGTAGACGATCAGGCAGACCACGATCACGTCGGTCCGCAGGAAGTCCCGCGCCTGCACCATGAGGAACCCGATGCCGGAGTCGGCGTTGACCTGCTCGGCGAAGACGAGGGCGAGCCAGGCGATGCCGAGTGAGTAGCGCAGACCGGTCAGGGCGCTCGGCAGCGCACCCGGCAGCACGACGTGCCGCACGAGACCCCACCTGGACAGCCCGAGGGACTCCCCGGCCTCGATCAGCTGGGCGTCCACGCCGCGGATACCGGCGTACACATTGAGGTACAGCGGGAACGTCACGCCGAGCGTGATGATGGCGACCTTGGGCGCCTCGCCGATGCCGAACCAGATGATGAACAGCGGGATGAGCCCGACGAAGGGCACGGTCCGCAGCATCTGCACGGGCGCGTCCACGAGGTCCTCGCCGACCCGGAACAGGCCCGACAGCAGGGCGAGTCCGGTACCGACGACGGTGCCCAGCGCCAGCCCGGCGGCGACGCGCTGCAGAGAGGTTCCCATGGCCGAGGCCAGCGAGCCGTCGGCGATCAGATCGCTCCCGACCTGGGCGATACGGCCGGGTGAGGCGAGCACGTCGGAGGTCAACACGCCTGTGCTGCTGAGCAGTTGCCACAGGATGAGGAGGAGGACGGGGCCGGTGGTGCGGCGCAGCCAGCGTGGGACGCGGGTGCGGCGGGAGGAGGCGGGGAGGAGGGGTTCGAGGTCCGGCGGGGAGGGGGTGGCGTCGTTGGCCTTGACGGGACTGCCGCCGGGTATTTCGGAAATATCCGGCTCAGAAGAGCTGGGTGGGGCATGGCTGATGCTCATGGGTGCTCCACGGGGGCGAGCGGCCGGTGGGGGTACGCGCCTCGACGCCGCCACGTCTCATCGAGATCTCAGGCGTACGGGTAGGGCGGTGCCGCGACAGCGGAAGAGGTGAAGGAGAAGAAGGGCGTCAGCAGCCGCGGCGACACGCGGCGGAGGCCACCCGCAGCAGGTCGATGTGACCGCGCGTGGTGAGCAGGGCTGAACGCAACATGCCGCAGAAACTAGCCAGATGGCGAGGTAATGGTCAACGCCGTCTCGCGAAGTGGACCTCAAGTATCACGGCTCGGCCGTCTCCTGGTGTGTGAACTCCGGCGCGTGGGTGAGGATGGAGGACATGTCAGACGCCTTCACCACCCGAGTTCTGAACGTCGCCTCCGGCTCCTCGGAGCGGATCGTGGACCTCACCCACGACTGCGAGGTCTTCCTGCGGGAAGCGGCCGCGGGCCGCGACGGCCTGCTGAACATCTTCGTGCCGCACGCGACCGCCGGCATCGCGATCATCGAAACGGGCGCGGGCAGCGACGACGACCTCCTGGCCGCCCTGCACACCCTCCTCCCCGCCGACGACCGCTGGCAACACCGCCACGGCAGCCCCGGCCACGGCCGCGACCACGTCCTCCCGGCCATCGTTCCGCCTCACGCGACGTTGCCGGTGCTGGACGGGCGGCTGGAGCTGGGGACATGGCAGTCGGTGTGCCTCGTGGATACGAACCGGGACAATCCGAACCGGAAGGTCCGCCTGTCGTTCCTGGGTTGAGGCGCCGCACCCCCGTGGGCCCTGGTCCAGGTCGACAGGCGCGGCGCGGAGCTGCTCGTCACTCCGCATGTATTTCGAGTTTGCGCCGGCTGTCATATTGATCCGAAAGCAGGGTGGATGTGTGTGCCGTGCTAAACTTGTGACAGTAATCTCCCAAGGAGATGTGACATGGCTACCGGCACCGTCAAGTGGTTCAACGCGGAAAAGGGCTTCGGCTTCATCGAGCAGGATGGCGGCGGCCCTGACGTCTTCGCCCACTACTCGAACATCGCCGCCCAGGGATTCCGCGAGCTCCAGGAAGGCCAGAAGGTGAACTTTGACGTCACGCAGGGCCAGAAAGGCCCGCAGGCGGAGAACATCACTCCCGCCTGACGTCGAAGCGTAGGAAATGGCTGAGGCCACGCCTAGCGGTGGGGCCTCAGCTTACTGTTTGCGGTATTTCGCTTGAATTATTTTGATTCGTATTCGGCTCGTTCTTGCAATTTATCCGACTCATTCCTGTCGGTAATTCCTCGATGCGCGCCCTGTTGAGGAAGGTTCTCCTTGAGCCGTTCAGCCAGCACGAACGACCGTTTCCGCCCAGCGGGTCAGACCCGCCCCGGCGTCAGTCCAGACGGGGAGTTCGCCCTGCCGGTCACCGTCACCCCCGCCCTCCCCGCGGCTGCGACCTTCGGTGAGCTGGACATGCCCGCCGAGTTGCTGAGCATGCTGACGAGTCTCGGACTGACCGAGCCGTTCCCGATCCAGGCCGCCACGTTGCCGAACTCCCTCGCAGGGCGCGACGTCCTGGGCCGCGGGCGCACCGGATCGGGCAAGACGCTCGCCTTCGGCCTGGCGCTCCTCGTGCGTACGGCCGGGCAGCGTGCCGAGTCGCGGAAGCCGCTGGCCCTGATCCTCGTTCCGACGCGTGAGCTGGCCCAGCAGGTCACCGATGCGCTCGCCCCGTACGCCCGATTGCTGAAGCTGCGGCTGGCCACTGTGGTCGGTGGCCTGTCGATCGGTAGGCAGGCCGGTGCGCTGCGTGCCGGGGCCGAGGTGGTCGTCGCGACCCCTGGCCGCCTCGCGGATCTCGTCGAGCGCAAGGACTGCCGCCTGGACCGGGTGAACATCACCGTCCTGGACGAGGCCGACCAGATGGCGGACATGGGCTTCATGCCCCAGGTCACCGAACTGCTGGACCAGGTACGCCCCGACGGCCAACGCATGCTGTTCTCGGCCACGCTGGACCGCAACATCGACCTCCTGGTCCGTCGTTACCTCCATGACCCGGTGGTCCACTCGGTCGACCCGGCGGCGGGCGCGGTCACCACGATGGAGCATCACGTGCTGCAGGTGCACGGCGCCGACAAGTACGCCACTGCCACCGAGATCGCCGCCCGCGACGGACGCGTGATCATGTTCCTGGACACCAAGCACGCTGTCGACAGGTTCACCAAGCACCTGCTGAGCAGCGGCGTGAAGGCAGCGGCTCTCCACGGCGGCAAGTCGCAGCCCCAGCGCACCCGGATCCTGGCCCAGTTCAAGGAGGGCCACGTCACGGCTCTGGTGGCCACCAACGTCGCAGCCCGCGGCATCCACGTCGACGACCTCGACCTGGTGGTCAACGTCGACCCGCCCGGCGACCACAAGGACTATCTACACCGTGGCGGCCGTACCGCCCGCGCCGGAGAGTCCGGCACTGTCGTCACGCTGGTCCTGCCCGACCAGCGCCGGGACATGGCCCGTCTCATGGCCGACGCGGGCATCAGGCCGCAGATCACGCAGGTACGCTCCGGCGAGGCCGAGCTGAGCCGCATCACCGGCGCGCAGGCTCCCTCCGATGTCCCCGTCGGCGGCGGGCCGGTCGCGGAGCGCCCGAAGCGCGGCGGTGCCCCCTTCCGTGGCCTGGGCACCCGCCCGGGGCGGGCCGACGGCCGTGGCGAGTCCCGCCGGTCGGCTGAGGCCCGCCAGATCGCCGAAGCCCGCAAGGCCGCCCGGGTCCGTCGCGGTGCATAGGCAGCGCCAGGCTGACGACGCACCTTGCGGGCACGCAACGACCACTTGAACGCAGGCCTGGTCGGGCGTTCGGTCCTCCTCCCGGGCCTTTTCGGTTACTCGGGCGACATCACTTGGCGGGCTTGCCGAACCAGCGGACGAGGTGGTCGTCCAGGTCCTGCTGATCGTCGCCGATCCAGGCGACGTGGCCGTCGGGGCGCAGCAGGACGCACGGAGCATCCAGTACCGCAGTGGGATCCGCGAGGTGATCGACCCGGTCCGACCAGCCGCCGACGGTCAGGCGTTCGGTGCGGTCCAGCAGCAGTCCGCGGCCGCGATGCAGCAGATCGTAGAGGTGGCCCTGTTTCACCACGATGTCGCGCAGGCGGCGGCCGAGCAGGTCGGGGCCTTCACCGAAGTCGTAGCGGATGCCGATCGCGGTGATCTTCTCGATCAGATGGCGGTTCACCTCGTCGAAGTCCATCAGTTCGGTGAGCAGCCTGCGCACGGCCTGCGGGCCCGGTTCGGTGGAGTGCAGTTCCATCTGGGCGCGGGTGTTGTCCAGCACGTCCTCGGCGACCGGACGACGTTCGGCCTGGTAGGTGTCCAGCAGCGTTTCCGGCGCCCAGCCGCGGATCTGTGCGGCCAGTTTCCAGCCGAGGTTGAAGGCGTCCTGAACGCCCAGGTTGAGGCCCTGTCCGCCGGTGGGTGGATGGATGTGTGCCGCGTCGCCGGCCAGCAGCACTCGCCCGACCCGATAACGTTCGGCCAGCCGGGTGGCATCCCCGAAGCGGGACAGCCAGCGCGGGGAGTGCACGCCGAAATCGGTTCCGGCGATGGTGCGCAGTTGTTGTTTGAAATCCTCGAGGGTGGGCGGTTCCGCGCGATCGCTGACTCCAGCGGCGGGGACCACGACGCTGTAGGCCCCTGCACCGCAGGGCCGGAGCCAGAATCGCTGATGGGTCTCGCGGACTTCGGCCACCTTGGCGGCGATCTCCCCCTGTGGCATACCCACTTCCATCTCGCCCATCAGCGTCTCGGTCCGCGAGGGCTCGCCGGGGAAGCCGACGCCGAGCAGTTTGCGCACCGTACTGCGCCCGCCGTCACAGCCGACGAGATAGCGCGAACGCAGCTGTTCGCCGTCGGCCAGCTCGACGGTCACACCCTCGTCGTCCTGCTCGAAAGCGGCCACCGCACAACCGCGCCGGACCTGGGCACCCAGTTGGATCGCATGCTCTTCGAGCAGACGAACGATGACCGGCTGCGGGATGCCCAGCAGATAGGCATGCGCGGAATCCAGGCCCTGGGGCGCGGGTTTGTCGATGGCGGCGAAGAATCCGCCGGCCGGACGCTGTCTTCCGTGCTCGCGAATGCGATCCAGTAGTCCGCGCATTGCCATCAGCTCGAGACTGCGAATGTGCAGACCGACGATGCGGACGAACGACACGGGCTCGGTTTCCTTCTCCAGAACGAGTACCCGCACATCGTGCAGCCGCAGTTCGGCGGCCAGCATCGCGCCGGTCGGCCCGCACCCGGCGATGATCACGTCGAACATGAGGGGCGCGCGATCCGCGCCAGAGGCTCCAGAGGCTGAGGACCGGCGCTCGGGGACATCGCCCACGGTGGAGTCGCGCTCGACCGTATCGTTCGACGACGGCTCGGCGGTGAACTGCGGAGAGTCCATAGGTGTTGCCTTTCGGGAGTGCCCTGTTGTCGAGGCGCTCCCGGCGACACCTACGTCAGTCGCCGGCCATGACGGGAAGGGGGAGCACCCACATCGATACAGCGTTCATGGGTCTCACCTCCTCGGGCGGTGTCACGGTCCACCGCAAGCTACAAACCCGAGCATCACCCCGTCCAATCCTTTTCCTGTCACGGTCGACGGTCTGCTCCTGGCTCCCCCCCCTCGACGGGTCAACCTGCACGACCCTGTCAGGCGTCGTCGCCGTCGCACAGAACGGCGCGCAGGACCTCATTGCCCTGAGTTCCGCGCCCCGGGAAGGTGATCAGGGTGCCGGGAGCAGACGTCCGGCAGGGGACCTCGGTTCCGTCGAGGTAGACGACGGTCAAGGTGTAGGTGCTGGAGCAGTCGTTGCCGGCGAGGGTGTAGCGCCAGTCCACGGTGAGGTGCACGCAGTCGGGCGCGGCTATCCGGTCCTGCACCGACCCCGCCGTTTCCCGGGGCGCCGCCGCTCGGAGTTCGGCCGCTTCGGGTGCGGCGTACGCCGCCGTACCGCTCGTCGCTGCGCACAGAGCCGCCGCAAGGACTGTGAAAGTTGAACACATGTGCCGCACCGTCACGCCGATTCCCTTCACTTCATGAACGCTTGGCGCCAAGCGTAGAGGGATCCGCACCCTGCGTGAAAGATTTTGCGGCAACTTTCAGAAACATCTGTCATTGCCGACGTGGATCGCGTGATGGGTCGATGCTGGACCCTTCGTGACGTGAACATCCAGGTCAGCGCGGTCGTTTGACGGTGTGTGACCTCATTGGCCCTGGCTGGGGGAGAGTCGGCAGCGTGGACGGACGCTGAGCGCGTCGCGTCATCAGGGCAGGACTTACACCTGACACCAGCACTTCGGTGCCGTCGACCGGTGAATGATGTCGACGAGACCGAAAGTGGTGGGCCGCCCCCGCGCCCCACCACCTTGCCGGGGCGCCCGCGACCGACGCCTCGTCAGTAGACGGACAGCCCGTAGGCGTTCAGTACTTCCTGGATCGGCTGGTAGTAGGTCGTCCCTCCCGTGGCGCAGCTCCCGGAGCCGCCGGAGAGGATTCCGATGACCTTGTCGCCGGCGTAGAGCGGGCCGCCGCTGTCGCCCGGCTCGGCGCAGATGTTGGTCTGGATCAACCCGGAGACGGTTGCTCCGCTCCCGTAGTTGACGGTCACGTTCAGCGCGGTGACCACGCCGCAGCGGACACCGGTGGTCGCTCCCCGCCGGCAGACGCTCTGGCCGACGTAGGCGGTCGCGGTCCCGGTGACGTCGACGGTTCCGATGGTGCCGGGGTGCGGTACGGCCGGGTTGGAGTACTGGACGACACCGAAGTCGTTGCCGGGGAAGCTGGTGCCGGTGGTGGTGCCGATCGTCGTGGTCATGGCGGAGCTGGTGTACCAGGTGGGCATGGTGTCCGTGCAATGGCCGGCGGTGACGAAGTAGTACGTGGAGCCGCTTCGCACGTTGACCCCTGCCGAGCAGCGCCAACCGGCCGCGTAGATGCCGTCGCCACCCGACAGGAGGGTGCGCAGCCGACCGTCGAGCCGTTCGAGGGTTGCGACTCCCGCGAAACGTCCCGTGACTCGCCGGATTCTGGTCAGGTCCGCGTCCGCGACCGTGGAGTCGGCGAGAACCCGCAGCTTCCCGGTGCGTTCGTCGACGGCCCAGGTCGTCCCGGCGATTTTCAGGGACTCGACGGCCGAGGCCACGTCGGCGACCGAGGCCGGGGATGGTGCGGCGTCGGCCATGGGTGCTGCTCTCGCGCTGGTGCCGGACACCGCGAGAGCGGTCACTGCGAGCAGGCTCAACACCGAGGCGATCAGCCGTGGACGTCCGACGTGGGTACGGCGTGCTCTGATCACTGAAGTCTCCCGAGGACGGTAGGTCAGGTTCGGGACACGCCCCTGTGGGCATCGGGCGTGCTGTACTTCCGTGCCGTGGTGCCGTGGTGCCGTGGTGCCGTGGTGCCGTAATGCCGTAGTGCGGTGGTTCGGGTACGAAGGTGCGTCCGCGTCCGTGCCCTCGCATCCCCTCGCAGCCCCGTGAAGGCGGACGGCCGCGGCGGGAACCTGGCCGAGACCGGCCAACGCCTCAGTGTGCCCGGCCGCGTCCGGTGGGGGTAGGCGGCCTTCGGCCGAAGGGAGCGGCTGGAGGAGGCAGATGCCCGGCGGCTTCTCGGGGAGCCGGCTGAGCACCGGTCAGGCGTTTGACCAACGGGACGCAGCGCAGTCCGGGACTGGGGCCAGATCGTCAACGCCGCCGCGTGGGCGCCGGCATCATGGCCGGGGCGCCACGACGACGGCGAGAAGCGCTGATCCGGTGTGCCTGAGCAGTGCGCGGCGTCCGCCGTCGAGGGCGGGTGGGGCGAGCCTGAGGATGCGGGCCTGGCGGGGGGCGTCGCTGAACATGGTGCGGCGGTCGGCCTTCACCGAGGCCTCCTTCAGTGCCCAGGCGGCGGTCAGCGCAGCGGGGTGATCCGTCACGGCCGGCCGTTCTCGGGGAGTGAGGATGTGGTCGGCCGCCCGGCGCACCGCGACGGCCGAGGTCAGTTCGCACAGGTCGATGCCGACCGGATCGGGTGCCAGGGCTGCGGCGACGTGGTGCGCGGTGTGGCTGATGGAGAGGTGCGGGGCGGTCTCCGGGTGGGCGCCGACCAGCAGTTGGGGGCTGCCGTCGTCGCGCGGAAGGATCTCCACCTCGGTCAGCGGCGTCCCGGTGGCGCCGGCCACCAGGTGCTTGGCGAGGACCCGCCCTGCCGCCCACTCGCGCTGCCGCCAGGGCGGCAGCGTGTGGTAGTGGTGCCGTTCGGCCGGGGACAGGATCGGGAGTGGTGACCACGACGGGGTTTGGTCCAGTGTCTCGCGGCGGGCGACGGCGAGGAGGGCCGTGTCCCAGCGGTGTATGGCGCCCGGGGTGATCAGGGGGAACGTGCGGTGCATGGCGTACTCCGTCTCAGGCGGCGGTGGCGGGGGCAGTGGACGTGGCGGCGTACGGCAGTTGCCGCTCCAGGGCCGTGACGGTGTGGCGGATCTGCTCGGGGGTGTGCTCGCAGGTGACGAAGAACCGCAGCCGGGTCAACTCCTCGGGGACGGCCGGGTACAGGATCGGGTTGACACTGATGCCCTGCCGGAACAGCGCCTCGGCCAGCTGGAGGGTCTTCGCCGAGTCCCCGACGATGCACGGGACGATCGGCGAGTCGTGGCTGCTGCCGATGTCGATGCCCGCCCGGCGCGCCAGGCTCGCGAAGAACGCGGAGTTCTCGCGTAGCCGTGCCAAGCGCCGCGGTTCGTCACGCATCACGCGCAGCGCGGCGAGGGAGGCGGCGGTGTTGGCCGGACTCATGCCGGCGCTGTAGACGAAGCCCGGGGCGGTGTACCTGAGGTACTCGACGACGCTGCGGCCGGCGCCTATGTAGCCGCCACACCCAGCCAGCGCCTTGGACAGGGTGCCGCCCCACAGGTCGACGGCTCGCCGGTCGACGTCGTGGTACTCACCTATGCCGCGCCCGGTCGTGCCGATCACGCCGATGCTGTGCGCCTCGTCGACCATCAGCAGCGCGCCGTGCCGCCGCTTGACGTCGATGAGCGCGGGCAGGTCGGCGATGTCGCCGTCCATGCTGTACACGCCCTCGACGACGACGAGTACCCGGCGGTACTGGTGCCGGATCCGGGCCAGGAGGGCGTCCAGGGCGGCGGCGTCGTTGTGCGGGAAGGGCCGTCGCGTGGCCCCGGAGAGCTTGCAGCCCTGAAGGATGCTGTCGTGGGCGAGCGAGTCGTGGACGATCAGGTCGCCCGGCCCGACGAGATGACCGATGACGGTGACGTTGGTGGCGTGCCCGCTGGTCAGGGTGATCGCGTCCTCGGTCCCCAGGGTGTCGGCGAGTTCTCGCTCCAGCTGGAGGTGGAGCGGGCGGCTGCCGGACAGCAGCCGGCTGGCGGACGCCGACGTGCCGGACTGCTCGACGGCCTCCCGCACCGCCTCGGTGATTCGGGGATGGCTCGCCAGACCCAGGTAGTTGAAGCTGGAGAACGAGATCAGCTCACGGCCGTCGACGACGGTGGTGTCCGCCATGCCGCCCTCGTGCACGCGGAAGTAGGGGTTCGGCAGGTCGAGCCGGGCGAGCAGGTTCATACGCTCCCGGTGCGCGGTCACCTCGGGGAAGCACTCGATGCGGGTCTGGTCCTGTGGCAGGTGGGCGATTTGGCGGGTCGGGGAGTCAGCCGGGGCCGGGGCCGTGGCGGGGTGCCTGGGCTCGGGGAGCGGGGCAGCCGTCGGGTGGGGCATCAGGTTCAGGCCGGCCGGTGGGCGGGACGTGGCCTCGTTCCGAATCATCGCGGTGACGCTCCCGACCGTCGGCCGGGCGCACCTCTCGTCGACCGTCAGGGACGGCCAGCGCCGCTTGAGCGAGGTGAACAGGTCGGTCAGCATCAGCGAATCGAAACCGAGGTCGTCCACCAGCCGCTGGTCGGCGTGGAGATCACTCGCCGGGAACGCGCTGATACGGGCTATCTGCCCGAAGACGGTGTCCCTCACGAGGTCGTCGGCTTCGGTGGCTACGGCGGGCAGGGGTGTGGGTGTGGGTGTGGGTGTTGTTGCGGTTGCAGGCGGAGGCGCGGGTGCAGGTGCAGGTGCAGGCGCAGGCGCGGCCTGGGGCCGCGTGATGCCCGCGTCGGTCAGCGCGTCGCCGAGGCGGCCGAGGAGGGTCACCTGGTGCTGGATCAGGTCGAGCAGTTCGTGCATGGCAGTGTCCTTGTTCGGGTCGAGGTACGTCTGGGGTCGGGGTGTGTCGGTCGGGATCGCCGGGGTCGCCGGGGTCGCCGGGGTCGGCGGGGTCGCCGGGGTCGGCGGGGTCGCCGGTTTCGCCGCGGTCGGCTCAGGGCGGCCCTCGTGGTCCGCCGCTCCCGGGCGCCGCACCCACCAGTAGGACTGCGTCTCCAGCCGGGCGATCGGCAGGTCCAGCAGGTGGCGGTCGGCCGGCTCGATCAGCGCGCGCGGGTCGACGTCGACACCCAGGACGGCGAGCCGGGCGAGGGCGCTCAGGTAGCCGCGGTGGCCGTCCGGTGCCGGGTTGTCGACGGCGATGACGTGGACGTCGTCGTGGTCGGCGAGAGTGCGCCGGACGGCGGAGAGGAGCGAGTTGCCCCCGGTCACCTGCACAAAGACGCGGGCGCCCGTGTCGTAGGCGCTGCGGACGGCGTCGGTGAAGCGGACCGGCGCGGACGCGTGACGCGCCCACAGCCGGCGCAGCCGGTCGGGGTCGTCGCACACGGTCCCGCTCACGCAGGAGACCAGCGGCAGGCGGGGACGGGTGAGGGGACGGCCGTCCAGGTCGGCGCGCATGGCCTCGTCGCCTGCTGCCAGCCGCGGTGAGTGGAAGGCGTTGGAGACCTCGAGGACCCTGGTGGCGATGCCCGCCTCCGCGCAGACCCGCCGTAGAGCGGCGAGGGCTTCCTTGGCGCCGCTGACCACGGTCTGCCGCGGCTCGTTGAAGCACGCGATCCACACGTCCTGGCGGCCGCCGACCAGTCGTCGGCACGTCTCCTCGTCCGTCTGCAGCGCGAGCATCGAGCCGCGCGGCTCGCCCTCCGCGTCCCGCAGTGCCGCGCCCCGCCGGGCCAGCAGCGCCACGGTGTCCTCGGCGGGGAGGACACCGGCGGCCGCGGCCGCCGCGAACTCACCCACGCTGTGGCCGAGTACGACGTCCGGGGCGACCCCGCATGCGGCCAACAGCCCGGTGGCGGCGATCTGCACGGTGCCGAGCAGCGGCTGGCACACCTCGGTGGGGGCGAGCCGCCGCCGGAGCCCGGTGTCGTCGGTCGAGTCCGCCGCCGGCCCGTACAGCAGGTCGGCGGGGTCGACGCCGGTGTGCCGCCGCGCTTCGGCGCCGAGGGCGTCGACGGCATCGCGGAAGTCGGGAAACCGTTCGTGGAGTTCCCGCATCATGCCGGGGCGCTGACTGCCCTGGCCCGGGTAGACGAAGGCGACTTGGCGTGCGACGGCGGGGAGGGGAGCGTCCGCGGCGAAGGCGCCGTCGCCGAGGTCACCCCGGGCACCCTCGGCCAGTTGCCGGTGCGCCCTGCGCAGCCGCTCGGTGAACTCGGCCATGTCACCGGCCACGATCGCGAGCCTGCTCGGCAGCGGCTCGCGCCCGGCCAAGGTGTGGGCCAGCGCCGCGAGGGACGCCGCGGGTGTGTGCTCCAGGTGGTCGAGCAGGTCGGCTATGTGCTCCCGCAGCAACTGCGGACTGCCGGCCGAGACCAGTGCGAGCTGCGGCTCCGCGCCGCGGACGATGCGCTTTCCGGTGGCGACCGGCCGCCGGGCGGGGGCGGCGGTGGGCGCCTGCTGGAGCACCGCGTGCACGTTCGTGCCGCCGAAACCGAACGAACTGACGGCCGCGCACACCGGGCCGTCACCCTCCGGCAGCGGCCGTGCGGTGTCGGCGAGGCGCAGCCCGGCGGCGTCCAGGCCCAGGTCCGGGTGGGGCAGGACGTCGGGCTGCGGTACGACCGTCCGGTGGTGCACCACCAGCGCGGTCTTGATCAGACCCGCGATGCCGGCCGCGGACAGCGAGTGCCCGATGAGCGCCTTGCCCGAGGAGAGGTAGCAGACGTCCGGGTCCGCGCCCCCGTGTTCGGTCCGCAACCGGCGCAGGGCCTCCACCTCGACGCGGTCACCGACGCCGGTCCCCGTACCGTGGGCCTCGATGAAGGCAGCCGCACCGGGGGCCAGGCCCGCGTCGTCGAACGCGCTGCGCATGGCCCGCAGTTGCCCCTCGGCGCTGGGAGTCAGCGGCCCCGACGAGGCGCCGTCGTTGGCGGAACCGATGCCCTTGATGACGGCATAGACGCGGTTGCCGTCGGCGAGCGCGTCCTGAAGCGGCCGGAGGCATACGGCGCCGGCGCCCTCGCCGAGCACGAAGCCGTCCGCCCTGGCATCGAAGGGGCGACACACCCCCGCCGCCGACAGGGCGCCGAGCCGGGAGAAGCCGACCAGGCTGTCCGGGGTGAGACTGAGGTAGACCCCTCCGACCACCGCCGCCCGGCACGTACCGCGACGCAGTTGGGCCACCGCGTGGTCGAGGGCCACCAGCGAGCTGGAGCACGCGGCGTCGAAGGAGGAGCTGGGGCCGCCGAGATCGAAGTGCCGACTCACCGCGGCGGGCGCCATGTTGAGCAGGACGCCCGGCATGGTGAAGGTGCCGACGGGAGGAAGGTCCCGCGCGGAGCGCGTCCTGAACGCGTTCAGGGTGTCGGCGTCGGCCGCCATGCCGAGCGAGCCGTCGGCGAGACCCAGGGCCCGGACCCGGGCCGTGGCGAGTTCCCTGTAGTCGGACACCGAGATGCCGAAGAAGACGCCCGTACGCTCCCGGTCGAAGCCGCCACGGCCCAGCCCCGCATCGTCGAGGGCCTCGCGGGTGACGTCGAGCGCCAGCCGGTGCTGCGGGTCCATGGCCTCGACGCGGCGAGGCGGCAGACCGTAGTGCCTGGCGGCGAAGCGGTCCACGCCCTGAAGGAAGGCGACCTGGTCGGTGTACGCGCTGTCGGGGGCCTGTGGGTCATCGGGCCGGTGGAACGTGTCATGGTTCCAGCGATCCCTCGGGACCGCGGTGAACTGCCTTTCTCCACCGAGGAGGAGCTTCCAGTACGCCCTGAGGTCCGCTGCTCCGGGGAAGCGGCAGCCGAGTCCGACGATGGCGATGTCATTCATTGGGGAACCTGTGGGGGTCGAGTGCCCGGGGCCGGGCGTTGGATGGGGGGAGGGGGGCGAGGGCGAGCGAAAGGGGGCGGACAGAGCGGTGAGAGAGCGGAGAGGGAGCGGCGAGAGAGCGGAGAGGGAGCGGGGGAGTGGAAGGGGACGGACGGTTGGTGGACTTCAACCGTCCGCCGCCGGGGGCGTACGCCCCAGCCCCGGCTGTTCGTTACTTGACGCCGGGCGCGGCAGGGGTTACGGGGGCGCGGCTCGATCGGACGCGGTGCGGGGACGAAGCAGCACGGACGCTCCCCGCTGCAAGGGGGGCGACGAAGGGCCCTGGACGTGTGAATGACCGAACGACCTCGTCTCGCCGCTCGCAGGTCACAGACCCAGGGCGATGGCCGTCCGCGTGAGCTCGGCGGTGCTGTTGATGTTGAGCTTGGCGCGGATGCGGCGAAGGTAGGCGTCGACCGTGTGCTTGGACAGTCCCATGTGCCGGGCCGCTTGCAGGTAGGTGCAGCCTCGGGCGATGTGCTGCAGCGTCTCCCTCTCGCGAGGGGCCAGCGCGGGTGCGGTGGCTTCGTCGTGCGTCGTGGTGATGGTGAAGCTCATGGGGGGTCCTCTGACAGATCGACTCGTCCATCTCCGCTCACATCACCGGAAGCGCTCGATGTCCGAAAGCTGCAATTTGTCCGTTTCCAATACCTTGATTGGTGGACGTAATGGCGCTGTCCGTCGACTGTCACGGGCGTGTCACAGGCCCCTTTCGCCGGTGCGCGCTCCCGTCACCAGGCGGGTCGGAGCGGCGCTGCCCGGCCGGTCACGGCCGTACGCGCCCCCCTGACGCGCACGCCGCGGGCGCGGGGCGTCCCTGGAGGCGGTTCATCTCGCTCGCGCAGCGCTGCATGGCGACTTCCAGGACTTCGGGGATGTTCAGGGTCCCGGTCCCGTCCGGCGGGACGAGCCAGCGCAGGGTGCCCCAGCGGCAGTGCGGGGCGGGGGCCGTGATCCATGTGCCGGCGCCGAGAAGACGCACGCCGGTGCCGATCCATACGGCCTGCGGCTCCGGGGGCAGCAGGAAGCCGACGCTACGGCGTCGGGTGTCCAGCAGGCAGGGACCGCGGTCGAGCAGGGACAGCTCGTCCAGGAGGTCGGCTACGCGCAGCCCGAGGTCCTCCGGCATGAGCAGCACGTCCCAGAAGCGTCCGGCGGCCAGGAGCGCCACCCCGGTGCTCCCGTTCTGCCATTCCTGTTTGCAGGCGCCGGGATCCTCCGACGCTGCCGCCAGCCACTCCATTGACCTCGTCCACTCCGTGAGTGCCATGAAAAGCCTCCCTGTGGTGCGCCGACGATCGAGAGATGAAGGCCTCAGTGCACCGGGTGCCAGGTGGTGCGGCCATATGGCGGGGGCTCAATTCCCCGTATGGGGTGAGCGCCCGCGCGTCAAACCGGCAGATATATGCGGGGCGTGCGCCCCTGTGCCCCCATGTCCGCCCACTCCTGCCCACCCGCGTGTCTCCGCTCTGTCTCTGTGGTTCCCTGTCTGCTCCTGTCTGCTCCTGTCTGTGTCTGTTCGCCCCCACCGCCCCCCTCGTCTGCGCGTTGTGCGCTTTTGTGCATCTTTAGGGTGTTTAGTGTGGTGCGCTGGTTCAGACGTTTCACAGGTCGGCGACGGCGGAGCCGGAGTGCGAGGCCCTTCACGGCGACCCGGCGATGTTGCCCTATGTGCGGTGGGCTGTGGAGGCGGCACGGGAAGCGGAGGGCCCGGTCGGAACGAGGCCCCCGCACGGCACATCCAGCCAGGCGGAGGCAGACCTGCTCGCCCTCCTCGCCGAACGCGCCGCCTCACACATCCGGCACGCCCAGGAGTACGACCGGGTCAGGGGCATCGTCGGCAAGCGCCAGCGGGCTCTGCTCGCCGAGCCCGGCCGTCCGCACCCCAACCTGGACGTCGCCATCCGCTACGTGCCCGTCGGGCAGAGCCCCCTGGTGCCGTGAACATGACCGCGTACCGCTCGGCGCTGCGCTACATCGCCGCCGACCTTCCGCCGCACCGCGTGCGGTGCCGGCTCGACGACATCGCCTCAGCGGAACCGGAGCGACGGCCGGCCACCCGCCCGATCGCACGCGTCGACCCCGACCGTGGACAGGTGCCCCTGGCCGGTGCCGGCCACCCGCCCCCGGCCATGAGCGACGCGGACGGCCGCACCTCACTGCTCCCGGTGCCGGTCGGCCCGCCCCTGGCCACGGGCCTCGGCGGCTATGAACCGGCCACCTGGCGGCTGGACCCGGGCCAGACGCTGCTGCTGTTCACCGACGGGCTCGTCGAGCACCGCGGTGAGGACATCGACCAGTCCCTCGACCGGCTGGTCCGTGTCGGCTTCGCGTCCGCCGCCGGGGTCGAGGACGTCGTCGACACGGCGCCCGCCCGCCTCGACGCCCGGCATGCCGAGAACGACGTCGCGGTGCTCGCTGCCCAGCTGCACCAGCACACCCCGCCCGGCCACGAGGCGCAGCCCTGAGCAGTTCCGGCCCTCACCAGTCGTCGTCGTACTGGGTGCCCGAGACGTACGGGTCATGCCGTCGTCCCGGTGATGCGGCCGGCTGTACCGTCGGCGACGGACTCGCGTCCCGCAGTGCGGCACACCAGGGGCAGTCGGCGGTGTCGTCGCTGTCGTTCCGGTCCAATGAAGCGGCTCCTGTCTCGATCGAGGCGGACGGTGTCGGACGGCGTGTGTCGGGCACGCCATGACTCCATCCGGGGGACGGTCTCACTCGACTGGGTGGCAGCGGCGGCGGCGGGCGTACCACCGGCGCACGCCTTGGCGTTGCTCCGGCATGGACAGACTTGAGACGGGGCGGCGTGTCCGCGGAGGCGATGCCGCACCCGTGTCGTACGTCGTACCGGCCACCGGCCTGCGGGGCCAGCCGTCGATCTACGCGGCTCTGGTCGCGGAGTGGCACGCACAAGGGCGTGCCGTTCCGGAGCGTCGCGACACCTGGTGGGATTCTGTGGGTACCGGCGATGGACAAGGGCAGGCCGTCACCTCCTGGGTGGTCGGCCGGTTCACCGGGCTGGACCGGGCGGGCGGCACCGAACCGGCGAGTGGTCGGCACGTCGAGGCGGCCGAGCGGGTACCGGCCGTCGTCGTGCCCCGGGGCCTTCCCGGGCCGGTGGACCTGTGGGAGTGGAGCGGCAGGAACGGACGCGTCAGCGTGGCCGCTCCGCACCCGACCGACTGACCCGCGTCCGGGCGGCCCGAACCCCGCCGGCCGCGCGCAGCGCCCGCTCCACGACAGCGGGGTCATAGAGGGCGCCGGTCCCGTCGGGCGGCAGCAGCCACTCCAGGCGCCACCCGGCGGACCGGTACGGCGGCGGAACGGCGACCCATGATCCCCTGCCGGCATGGCGCACGCCCGGCCCGCCCCACTCGATGACCGGGTCGGGCGGGAGGAAGAAGCCGACTCTGCGCGCCCCGCTGTTCACCAGGACAGGCCCGGACGCCCGCGGTCTTGCCCGTCTCAGGAGATCCAGGGCTCTCAGACCGAGGTGCTCGGGGACGCTGAGCACGTCCCAGATCCGTCCGGCCTCCAGCAGCACCGCATCCGCGCCCTGGTCCCACTGCTGCTTGCACGACCGAGGATCCGTGGCGGCCGCGGCGAGCCACTCGACGGCCTGCTTCCCCATGGTGCGCTGCATGTCCCAACCCCCAGCACTCGACCCTGCCGGCCGGGCAGGGCCCTTCATGCTGGTGGATATTTCTATGCGCCGGAAGGGGTGGCGCGGCCTGGCGTTTACGGTCGATTTGTTCGACAAGTGCAGGGCTGTTCGCTTCCGGGGGCCAGCGTCGCCGTCCCTCATCGGGGCTGGCCCCGCGGCGCCGGCCTGCCCGACGCGGCGTATGCGTGGCAGTGACGGACGGGCCGCGGGGGCGTCTTACGGTGGCTTGATGCGATCTATCCCAAGATGGGCCTTGCTTTCGTCGGGATGCGCTCCTGTCGTGCTGATCGTCGGCTGGACGATCGCGGCGCTGCTCGAAGGGCCCGCCTATGACCCCGCCACCCAGACGATCAGCGCCCTCGCGGCCTACGGCGCCGCCGGCTTCTGGGTGATGACCGCGGCGCTGGCCGCCCTGGGCGTCTGCCACATGATCACCGCCCTGGGGCTGCGCCCGGCCGCGCTCCCCGGACGGGTGGCGCTCGGCGCGGGAGGAATGGCCGCGTGCGCGGTGGCTCTCCTGCCGCCGCCGAGCAGCGGAGGTTCCCTACGGCACGGTTCGGCGGTCGCGGTCGGCTTCATGCTCCTGGCGGTGTGGCCGGTTCTGGCCGCCGACCGGCACCGCGCCGCGCCCTGGGGGCTCCGGCCCGCACCCTCCCTCACGGCGACCTCGCTGATGCTCGTCAGCGCGGTCTGGTTCATGTTCGAAATGCATCAGGGCGGCGCCGACGGCGTTGCCGAACGCCTGGTGACAGCCCTTCAGTCCCTGTGGCCCTTCGTGGTCGTCGCCTCCTGCCTCCGCCGCTCCGTCCCCGAGGACCCCTCGCCTTGAGACCTCCCCCTGCGCTTGAATGCGGCGACCACATCACCGGTACGAGGGAGTCACACGTGCCCCGCCCCACCCTGCCCCGCAGCCTGCGCCGCACCGGCGCCCTCACCGCGGTCGCGTTCGCGGCCGCCGTCGCCCTCGCCGGCCCGGCCGCGGCGCACACCGAGGTGGAAGCTGAGGGGGCCCGGGCACTCGACCAGAACGTGCCGCTGACCTTCACCGCGGAGTCGGAGTCCGGTTCGGCCGGGATCAGCAAGCTCGAGGTGATCCTGCCCGAGGGCATCACCCCGGACGACATCACCTACAAGGCAGGCCCCAAGGACTGGAAGCTCGCCCCCACCAGCCGCGGCTACACCGTCTCCGGACCGAAGCTCGCCGTGGGGGAGGACGCCGAATACGTCGTCACCGTACGGCAGTTGCCCGACGCCAGGTCGCTGGCGTTCAAGACGCTGCAGACCTACGGCGACGGCCGCGTGGACCGTTGGATCGAGCTGGGGGAGGAGAGCGGCGGCGATGAACACGGGCACGGCCATCCCGCGCCCCAGCTGGAACTGAAGGCGGCCGCCCCCGGGGCGAAGGTCGTGAGCCCCGCGCCCACCGAGGAGCCGACGACGGCCACCCCCTCGACCGGCACCGGCACCGGCTCGAGCGATCCGGCGACCGGCTCCTCGTCCGCCCGCTCGGCGGAGGCCGCGGCGGCGGACGACACGGAAGGCGACGACGGCATGCCGGTGGCCGTGCCCATCGGAATCGGCGCCGCCGTCGTCGTACTCGGTGCCGGGGCGTGGTGGTTCAGGAGCCGTCGCGGCGGCGCTTCCTGAGACAGCCCCCGGGAACTCCCGGCCCTCCGCCTCCGACTCCTGAAGCGGTACGTGCGTCAGGAGGCCGTCGATGAAACCACCCCCCTTTGTGCCACCCGCCCTCTGCGGGTTTCTGCTGCTGCTCGCCCTGATCTTCACGGTGTCGTACGCCGTCGGAGCCGCCGCCGGGCCCGTAGCGCCCGGCATGCACCGCCCCGGAACGGGCGGCGGCACGGACACCGGGGACAGTGACATGGGGGACACGGGGAACATGGACATGCGGCACGGGAGCGGCGGCTGATGGCCACCGAACCGGCACCCCCGATGACCACCACGGACCTGACCGTCGGCGGGATGACCTGCGCGGCCTGCGTCCGGCGGGTGGAGAAGAAGCTCGCCAAGCTGGAGGGCGTGACCGCGACGGTCAATCTGGCCACCGGGCGCGCCCGGATCAGCCATCCGCCGGACATCCGCCCCGAGGAACTCGTGGCGACCGTCGAACAGGCCGGATACACGGCCGCGTTGCCCGAACCGCCGAAGAAGCGGGAGTCCAAGGGCGTAGGAGAGTCCAAGGACGTCCGGCAAGAAGAGGGCGTCCGGCAGGACCGTGAGCGGCTGCTGGTCACGGCGCTGCTCGCGGTGCCGGTGCTCGTGCTGTCGATGGTGCCCGCCTGGCAGTTCCGCAACTGGCAGTGGCTGTGCTTCGTCCTGGCCGCGCCGGTCGCCGTGTGGAGTGCCTGGCCGTTCCATGTGCGGGCACTGCGCGGGCTGCGCCACTCGACCGCGACCATGGACACGCTGGTCTCCCTCGGTGTCGTGGCGTCCTTCGCCTGGTCGGCGTACGCCCTGTTCCTCGGCGGCGCGGGCACGCCCGGGATGCGGATGCCGTTCAGCCTGCTGCCCTCCGCCTCGGACGGTGTCGGGCACGTCTACCTCGAAGCGGCCGTCGGTGTCCCGCTGTTCGTGCTGGCCGGCCGGTTCCTGGAGGCACGGGCCCGCCACGGCACCGGGGCGGCGCTGCGCTCACTCGCCCGGCTCGCCGCCAAGGAAGTGTCGGTACGTGAGGACGACGGCACCGAACACCTCATCATCATCGAGGAGTTGGCGGTCGGGCAGGTCTTCGTCGTCCGCCCCGGCGAGCGCGTCGCCACCGACGGCGCGGTGGTGGAGGGCAACTCCGGGCTGCTGCTCGTTCGGGCCACGGCCGTGGGCGCCGACACCCAACTCGCGCGGATCACGCGGTTGGTGACCGAGGCTCAGGCCGGGAAGGCGCGGGCGCAGCGCCTCGCCGACGCCGTGGCCGGGGTGTTCGTGCCCGTGGTGCTGGCACTGGCCGTCACCGTGCTCGGATTCTGGCTCGGAGCCGGGGCCGATCCGCAGGCGGCGATCACCGCGTGCGTCGCCGTCCTGGTCGTGGCATGCCCCTGTGCGCTGGGCCTGTCGACCCCGACCGCGCTGATGGCCGCCACCGGACGCGGTGCCCAGCTCGGCGTCCTGGTCCGGGGCCCGCAGGCCCTGGAGGGGCTCCAGCACATCGACACCGTCGTCCTCGACAAGACCGGCACCCTCACCTCCGGCCACATGAGTGTCGTCCGTGTCATGGCGGTTCCCGACGGACTCGGCAGGGAAGCGGTGGTGCGGCTGGCCGGTGCGGTGGAGCGGGGCTCGGAACATCCACTCGGGCGCGCCATCGTCGCGTACGCCCGCAGGACCCTGCCCGAACAGGGGGCACTTCCCGACGTACGCGACTTCCGGGCGGAGGCGGGGCGGGGCGTGCGCGGCCTGGTCGAGGGCCGGCTGGTCGAAGTCCTCGCGCCGGACGGCGAGTTGCCCGCCGTGCTGGCGGACGCGCTCCCGGCGGCGGAGGCGGCCGCGCACACGCCGGTCGTCGTCCGCGTCGACGGGGTGACGGAGGCGCTGATCGAGATCGGGGACGTCGTACGCCCCGGCAGTTACCGTGCCGTGGACCGCCTACGGCGCCTCGGTGTGCACCCCGTACTCGCCACCGGCGACCGCGAGGCACCGGCCCGGGCGGTGGCGTCGGCGCTCGGTATCGAGGAGGTGTACGCCCGCCGCACTCCCGAGGGCAAGGCGAACCTCGTACGGGAGCTGAGGGAACAGGGCCGCCGAGTCGCGGTCGTCGGTGACGGCGTCAACGACGCGGCGGCGCTGGCCGGCGCCGACCTCGGTATCGCCATGGGTACGGGCACGGACGTCGCGATCGGGGCCGCCGACGTGACCCTGGTGCGCGGTGACATCGAAGCCCTCGGGGACGCGGTGCGGCTCGCCCGGCGCACCCTGGGCACGATTCGCGCCAACCTGCTGTGGGCCTTCGGCTACAACCTGGTGACCGTGCCGCTCGCCATGGTCGGCCTGCTCAACCCGATGGTCGCCGCGGTGGCCATGTCGGCGAGCTCCGTGCTCGTGGTGGCCAACAGCCTGCGGCTACGGGCCTGGCAGCCGGCACCGGCACGCGGGCCGGCAGCGGCGGCGAGGCGCCACCGTGAGCAGGCCGGTGTCCGGGGCCGGAAGCCTGCCGCGACCGGGGGAGGAACCCGATGACCGCCCCCAGCGCTGAGCGAGCGGCCGAGCGAAGGGCCGGGCGAAGGGCCGGGCGAGCGGCCGACCCCGGGGCCTGGCGCCCGACCCGCCGCCGGATCACCGACGGCCTGCTCGCCGCGCTCGCGCCGATCGCCGCATGCGGCGTCGCCCTGGGCGGCCTGACCACCTGGGTGGGCTCCGGCAGCGCGGGCAGCCCGGCGCGGATCGTGGTCACCGACGGACGTGTCCTCCTGCCGTACGGCGACGTCCGGGACACCGCCGCGTTCTTCCGGGTCACCAACTCCGGGGGCGCGGACGACCGGCTGCTGAAGGTCACCTCGCCGGCCGTCGGCGGTGACATGTCGCTCAGCAGTCACCGCATGACCGGCGGCAACGCGGCGTCCGCGCGGACGGTGGACTCGGCCCGTGTCCCGGCCGGCGGCAGTCTCGCCATGTCCCCGTACGGCCTGGACGTGACGCTGCGGGCCGAGCCGGGCCGGCAGGCGGGCACCTACGTGCCGTTCACACTCCACTTCGAGCACGGCGGGCGGATCGACGTGCAGGCGGTGGTGGTCCGCCCCGGCGGGGTCGAGTGAGGACGACACTGGGGCCCGCCGTGAGGACAGCCCTCACACCCACTACTTGTCGGACGGCGTGCGTGCCCAGTTCCCTCCTCTCGATGTGTCCTGTATCACTCTTCTGGGCTTGAGTGCGGGACGGGGGTGTTGTGCGTACCCACCCGTGACGAGTGGGCCCAGGATGCGAGGATGAGGGCCGTCATGACTGCTGGGTGGGGTGTGCGCACGATACGGGCCGCGGTGTTCGCGTCCGTCTGTGTGCTGCTCGCTGCCCTCGGCCACGTCCTGATGTCGGGCGTGGCCGTCCCCTGGTGGACGTTGGCGGCCGGTGCCGTCCTGACGGGCGGCGCGGGCTGGTGTCTGGCGGGCCGGGAGCGTGGACTCCCGCTCGTCGTGTCCGTCGTGGTCGTCGTCCAGGGCGGGCTGCACGCGGCGTTCGAGTTCACGCAGTCGTCCGCCACCACCGGTCATGACATGGGCTCCACGTCCACACATGCGGGCTCCACGGATCCCATGTCCATGGAGCACATGGGCTCGATGTCCATGCATGCCGGTGGCTCCATGTCCGCAGGGCACATGGGCATGAGCCATATGGACATGAGCCACATGGGCACCGGCCATATGGGCATGGCCCACGACATGGCCGGCACCTCCTCCTTCGGCATGTTCGCCGCCCACACCCTCGCCGCGCTCCTGTGTGGCCTGTGGCTGGGCCACGGTGAGCGTGCCGCCTTCCGTATTCTGCGGGCCGTCGCCGGATGGCTGGCCGCCCCGCTGCGGCTGTCGCTCGCCCTGCCCGCCCCGCCGCACCGCCCGCGTCTGCGTCCGCGGCGCGGCCGTTCCGACCGGGCGCCGCGGCTGCTGCCGCTCGTCCACACGATCACCTCTCGGGGGCCTCCGGCGGGGATCGCTGTCGTCTGAGACAGCTGGTTCCCCGAGGCCGTACGGACACGGATGTCGCGTCGTCGACGCCGAACCGTGCCTCGGGCCTCGGCCGTACCTGCCGTACGGCCGTATCCCCCCGCATCCCCGGACTCCTCCGGCACGGCATGCGCGTACGTCTCACGTACCCGCGCCCCGGTGCCCGGCGGTGACGCCTTCGCGCCCGCCGTCGTACCGGCCGCCGCGCCGGACCGCGTCCGGACTACCCGAGAGGGACTCAGGTGATCACTCCTGCTCCGCCCTCCTCACGCGCGATCCGCGTGAGGCACACGAAGGCGGACACCACCTCCAAAACGGCCGCCTGCGACGAGTCGACGACCGCGTGGGCGCTGGCCGCCCGTGGCGGTGACCCGGACGCGACCGACCGTTTCGTCCGCTCACTGCACCGCGACGTCGTGCGGTACGTGGCGCATCTGTCCGCCGATCCGCAGGCCGCGGACGACCTCGCGCAGGACACGTTCCTGCGGGCGCTCGGCAGCCTGCACCGGTTCGAGGGCCGCTCCTCGGCGCGCGCGTGGCTGCTGTCCATCGCGCGGCGCGCGGTGATCGACAGCCACCGGTACGCCGCTGCCCGACCACGGCTGTGCGACACCGACGACTGGACGCTGGTGGCGGAACGCGCCCAGCCGGCCGGCCTGCCCGGCTTCGACGACGGCATCGCGCTGCTCGACCTGCTGGACGCGCTGCCCGACGAGCGGCGCGAGGCGTTCGTCCTGACCCAGATGGTGGGCCTGCCCTACGCCGAGGCGGCCGAGATGAGCGACTGCCCGGTCGGGACGGTCCGCTCACGCGTGGCCCGCGCCCGGGCGACCCTCGTCGAGCTGCTGACCGAGGCGGAGGTCGACGCTGAGGCCGGGTCCGGGTCCGGGTCCGGGTCCGGGGCCGGGGCCGAGGTCGCGGCCGACGTCCTGGCCGTATCCGAGGCCATGACCCTGCCCGACGCCGTGGCCCTGGCCGAACCGGCCGTCGTGGCCGCGTGACCGGGAACCCGGTGTCGGTTCCCCCTGCCGGGAACTGACACCGGGTTCGCCCCGACTACTGGATCGGGCGGCGGAGATCCGCCCGTGCGTCCAGTGGATCCAGGGGAGTTTTCGATGCGTTCTCGTGTGGGGCGGGCTACGACGGCCGCGGTGCTCGGCGGCCTGCTGGCAGCGGGCTGCGGCAGCGGGAACGGCGAGACGGAGAGCCCCGCCGCCGGCAAGGGCGACTCCACGCGCGGCTACCCGGTCACGGTCACCGACTGCACGGGCGCCGAGACCACCTTCACCTCGGCCCCGAAGAACATCGTCACCAGCAACGCCTCCAGCCTCGAACTGCTGCTGCGCCTGGGCGCCGGGGACAAGGTGATCGGCACCGGCTTCCCGCCCGGCAAGGGCACCCTGCCGGGCGAACTCGACGCGCGGGCGCAGCAGGTCAAGGTGCTCGGCGAGACCGTGATCCCCAAGGAGAGGCTCCTCGCCTCCGGCGCCGACCTGTACCTCGACACCTTCGCCTCGATGAACATGGGCGGGGGGATGGGGGACGCGCCGACCGAGGAGGAGTTCGAGGCGGCCGGCATCAAGCACACCTTCCTGAAGTCCACGGCCTGCGCCGCCACGAGCAAGAGCCCGGTCACCGACCTGTCGGCCGTCGAGGACGACATCACCTCCCTCGGCGCCGTCACGGGTACGAGCGCGAAGGCGAAGGAGCTCGTCGACGGCATGCGGGAGAAGGTGGACGCCGTACGGAAGGCGGTGGGCAAGGCCCCCGAGAGCGAGCGGCCCACGTACTTCTTCTTCGACTACGACGCCGGCACCAAGCAGCCCATGGCCGTCTGCAACCGCCAGGTCGCCCACGCGGTGATCACCCTCGCCGGGGCCCGCAACGCCTTCGCCGACTGCGACGGCGACTACCGGCAGGTCGGCTGGGAGGACGTCATCGCCAGGAACCCGGACTGGATCCAGCTCGGCGTGCGCGACCGGGGCAGCGAGGCCGCGAACGACGAGGCCTTCGACGAGGCGCAGGAGTGGCTGGAGTCGAACTCGGCCACCCAAGGCCTGAAGGCCGTCAAGGAAGGCCACTTCCTGCGTATCGGCTCCGAGCGGACCACCATCGCCGGCGTCACCAACGCCGACACCGTCGAGGAGATCGCGAAGACCCTGTACCCGGGCAAGGTCGGCTGACCATGACCTCCCTGCTGTCGCGGCGCGAGGTCGCCGCGCAGACACAAACGGTGCCCGCCGGACCGCTGGCCCCGGTACTCGGCGTCGTACTCCTCGCCGCGCTGACGGCCGCCGTGGCATGGGGATCGACGTCCGTCCCACCCGGCGAGGTGTGGAGCGTGGTGTGGCGGCGCCTGTCCGGCGAGGCGCCCCGTCCCGGCACGAACGACCTGATCGTGTGGCAACTGCGCGTGCCCCGAGCCCTGTTGGCCGCCCTCGTCGGTGCCGGGCTCGGCCTCGTCGGTACGGCGGTGCAGGCACTCGTGCGCAACCCGCTGGCCGACCCCTACCTCCTCGGCGTCTCCAACGGCGCCTCCCTGGGCGCGGTCGCCGCGATCGTGCTCGGGTTCGGGGCGGGCGGTGCGCTGGGACTCGGGTTGTCCGGGGCGGCCTTCGCGGGCGCCCTGGCCACCTTCGCGCTCGTGTGGGCCGTGGCCCGGCGGGGCGGGGGATTCGCGCCGCTGCGGCTGGTACTGGCCGGGGTGGCGATCGGGCAGTTCCTCTCCGGGTTCACCAGCTACCTGGTGCTCCAGGCAGGGGACGAGCAGCAGACCCACAGCGTGCTGTTCTGGCTCATGGGCAGCCTCAGCGGCGCGAACTGGGACCTGCTGGCCGTGCCGGCGGTCGCGGTGCCGGCCGGGTGGCTGTGGCTCCAGGCACGCGCCCGGGGCCTGAACGCCCTGCTGATGGGCGACGAGACCGCCGCCGGGCTCGGTATCGACGTCACCCGGCTGCGGCGGGAACTGTTCACGGTGACCAGCGTGCTGACCGGGGTCCTGGTGGCCGTCTCCGGCGCGATCGCCTTCGTCGCGCTGATGGTGCCGCACGTCTGCCGGTTGGTCGTAGGCGGCGACCACCGGCGTCTGCTGCCGCTCTCCGCCCTGTTCGGGGCGCTGCTCCTGGTCGTGGTCGACATCGTGTGCCGTACGGCCATGGACACGCAGGAACTGCCGGTCGGTGTCGTCACCTCACTGATCGGGGCGCCGGCGCTGCTGTATCTGCTGGACCGGCGGTTGGGGAGCGGAAGTTGAGGGCCTCCGGGGAACGGACGTCGAGGATCTGGGGGAGCGGGCGTTGAGAATCGAGATCGAGGACCTGCGCGTCGCGTACGCCGGTCGTACCGTCGTCTCCGGCGCTCATCTCATCGCCGCCGAGGGCGAGATCACCGGCCTCGTCGGGCCGAACGGCAGCGGCAAGTCCACGCTCCTGCGCACCGTCTACCGCCACCTGAAGCCGGTCTCCGGCCGGGTCCTGCTGTCCGGCACCGACCTGCGCCGCCTGACTCCCGTCGAGGCGGCCCGCCATGTCGCGGCCCTCCCGCAGGAGCGGGGCGGCGACTTCGAGCTGACCGTCCGCGAGGTCGTCGCCATGGGCCGTACGCCCTACAAACGGGCCTTCGCCGGGGAGGACGCCATCGACCGGGACGTCGTCACCCGCGCCCTCGCGGACGTCGCCATGGAGCAGCACGTCGGCCGCCGGTTCACCGAACTGTCCGGTGGCGAACGTCAACGCGTCCTGCTGGCCCGCGCTTTCGCCCAGCAGCCGGACGTCCTGGTCCTGGACGAGCCCACCAATCACCTCGACATCCGTCACCAGGTGGAACTGCTCGCCCTGCTCCGGGCGCAACGCCGTACGACCCTGGTGTCGCTGCACGACCTCAACGCCGCCGCCTCCGTCTGCGACCGGCTGCACGTCCTGCACGACGGTCACGTGGTCGCCTCGGGCCCGCCCCGCGCGGTGCTGCAACCCGCCCTGCTGGCCGAGGTGTTCGGCGTCCGGGCGACGGTGGTGGACCATCCGCTGACCGGTGATCCGCTGATCGCCTTCGACCACCGTGCACCGGCGGACTCGCCGAAGGAAACGGGTATCCCCATGTCGGCCCCGAGCAGTGGTCCGGGGGCTGGTCCCGGGCGGTCACACAGGTGAGCGCCCACGATCGCGAAAGGCAGTGAACTATGAGCGACATCAACGGGATGGACGGTCTGCACCCGGTGGCGACGTTCTGCGGCGACTGCGACTGCGGCTGTCCGCAACTGTTCGTCGACCCCGGCGCCCCGGCCGAGCGCCGGGTGGTCCTCACGGACGACTTCGGGCAGCGGGTCCAGATGAGCGCGGACCAGTTCTCGTCGCTGGTCGCGGAGGCCAAGTCCGGCAAGCTGGACGGCGTCGCCACGGCCTGACGGCGTAGCGAGCCGCACAGGTCGTACAGGTCGTAACGGCCGTACAAGTCGTCCAGGTTCGTACAAGCTCGTACGGGGGGGCCGACTCCGTATTCATCATATTTCCGGCCAAACCCGGGAACTCGGCCCCCCTCTCCCCCGACCTCTGGAACGAGGCCGCTGTCCGGCGGCCCGGCCGGAGCGGGGAGGGGACACGAGAGTGAGGGACCGCTGGGTTCTCGTGGCCGTGGCGGGCGCGTTGTCGTTCGTGGCGATGCTCGACATGAACATCGTCAACGTGGCGCTGGCCGATATCTCCAAGGGCCTGAACGTCCCGCCCGCGACGGCCCAGTGGGCGGCGCTGGGGTACCAACTCCCGGTCGTCGCCCTGCTGTTGCCCGTCGGCCGCCGACTGGACGGCTCGGGCACGCGGCCCGCTCTGCTGGCGGCCACCGCCGGCTTCGCGCTGTGCAGTGCTCTGGCCGCCCTCTCGCCCTGGGCGGCCTGGCTGATCGCGGCCCGCATCGGGCAGGGCGCGTGCGCGGCGGTGCTCTTCGTGCTGATGCCGGTGCTCGCGATCCGCGCCGTACGGCCCGCGGCGCGCGGTCGGGCGATGAGCGTGCCCGCGACGCTCGGCCCACTCGGCGCCGTGACCGGCCCGGCGGTGGGCGGGCTCCTGCTGGACCATCTGGGCTGGCGCTGGATCTTCCTGGTCAAGATCCCGTTCTGTCTGCTGGCGTTGGCCGTGGCGTGGAAGGCGATGCCCGAGGACGGTGCGTCGCGCGCCCCCGGCCGACGGGCACTGGCTGACGTGCTGTCGGTGGCCGGGGGCCTGGCCGCGCTACTGCTCGCCCTGACGCTGGGATCCGAGGAAGCGGTGTGGTTCCTGCTCGCGGCCGTCGCCGTACCGCCGTTGTGGTGGTGGCTGCGCGGACCGGGCGGCCGTCCGGTGACCGGCGTGCTGCGGGCGACGGGGCTGTTCCGCGCGCACGGCGCGGTGCTGGCCCTGGCGGCCGGGTTCGCCGCCACGCACTACGTCGTCGCCCTGCACCTCCAGTGGGACGAGGGCGTCAGCGCCACCGCGACCGGGCTGACCGTGCTCGCCTTCCCGCTCGGCATGGCGCTGGCCGGTCCGCTCGGCGGACGGCTCGCCGACCGGTACGGATACCGGCGGATCGCGGTCGCCGGAGCCACGGTCACCGCAACCGGACTCCTCCTGCTGATCCCGCTCGGCAACGGCTGGGCCCCGCCCGACGTGGCCTGGCGGCTCGCACTGGCCGGCCTCGGCATGGGCCTCAACGGCGGCCCTACCCAGGCCCTGGTCATGGGCGCCGCCCCACCGGACCGGACCGCCACCGTCGGCTCGACGGTGCAGGTCGCCCGCAGTCTCGGCTTCACCCTCGGCCCCGCCCTGGCCACCGCCGCCCGGGCCCTCACCGGCGCCGGCGACGGAGCGCGAGCCGGGCTGACCCTCGCTGCCCTGGCCGCCTGTCTCGCCGTACCCCTGCTCGCGCTGCCCGGCCGACCGACCGCCGCCGTGCCCGAGCGGACCACCGACACCGTCTCGACCTGACCCAGGAGTCCCCATGTGCGGAATCACCGGCTGGGCGTCCTTCCACGGCGACGCCCGCACCCACGCCCCGGTCATCGAGGCCATGACCGCCGGACTCGCCCCGCGCGGCCCCGACGCCGCGGGCGTGTGGCTGGGCGAGCGGGCCGCGATCGGCCACCGCCGCCTGGCCGTCATCGACCTCACGGGCGGCGCCCAGCCGATGACCGACCGGCCGGACGACCCCACGACCGTGCTCAGCTACAGCGGAGAGGTCTACAACCACCACGCACTACGGGCCGAACTCCGCAGCCGCGGCCACCGGTTCCACACCCGCAGCGACACCGAGGTCGTACTGCGCGCCTACGCCGAGTGGGGCGACGGCCTCGCCGACCACCTGGACGGCATGTTCGCGTTCGCCGTCTGGGACGAGCGTGCCCAGCGCCTGCTCCTCGTGCGCGACCGGCTCGGCGTCAAACCACTGTTCTGGGCGGCCGTCGACGGAGGCCTGGCCTTCGCCTCCGAGCCCAAGGCACTCTTCCAACACCCCGAGATACGGCCCCGGGTGGACGCGGACGGGCCCCGGGAGGCGTACAGCCTGCTGTTCAACACCGGGCCGACGGTCTGGTCCGGCGTACGGGAGGTCGAGCCCGGCGGCCTGCTCGTCCTGGACCGGGACGGCGTCCGCGAGCGCCGCTACTGGCAGCTGGAGGCCGGTGCGCACGCGGACGACCAGGACGCCACCGTGGAGCGGATCGGCAACCTCGTCGGTACGGCCGCCCGCAGCCAATTGGAGGCCGACGTCCCGCTGTGCAGCCTGCTGTCCGGCGGCATCGACTCCACCGTCCTGACCGCCCTCGTCGTCGCCGAACTCCGGCTGCGCGAGGGCCCGGACGCCCGGATCCGCTCCTACGCCGTCGACTACAGCGACCAGGCCGAGCGGTTCACGGGTGACATCCTGCGCACCGGCCACGACACCCCGTACGCCATCGAGGCGGGCGCGTTCATCGGCACCGACCACGGCACGGTCGTACTGGACCCGCGTGCGCTGCTCGACCCCGAGCACCGCATGGCCGTGGTCGTGGCGCGGGACTCGCCGATCGGCGTTGGCGACATGGACACCTCGCTGTACCTGCTGTTCGGGGAGATACGGCGACACTCCACCGTCGCCCTGTCCGGCGAGGCCGCCGACGAGGTCTTCGGCGGCTACCCCTGGTTCCACCACCCCAAGGCGCTCGCCGCCGACACCTTCCCCTGGCTGCTGGTCACCGGCGACGAGGCCGCCATGCCGCTCAACCCCGAACTCGACCTGTGCGTCGGCGAGTTCCGTGACGACATCTACCGCAGTGCGCTGGCCGCGGTGCCCCACCTCGACGGCGAGACCCCACCGAACACCGGCAGCGCGAGATGCAGCACCTGTCCCTGACCCGCTGGCTGCGCCAACTCCTGCACCGCAAGGACCGGTTGAGCATGGCGCAGGGCCTGGAAGTCCGCGTGCCCTACTGCGACCACCGGCTGGTCCAGTACGCCTTCGACACCCCCTGGGCGCTGAAGAGCTTCGACGGCCGTGAGAAGAGCCTGCTGCGCGCCGCCGGAGCGGGACTGGCCCCCGACTCGGTACTGCACCGCCCCAAGAACCACTACCCGGCCACCCACCACCCCGACTACAACCGCGGCCTGCAGGACCTGGCCCGTGACGCCCTGTCCGTCGACCAGGTCCGGGCGCTGGCCGACGAGACCCGCCTCAAGCCCTGCCTCGACACCCCGCCCGAGCACCTGGAGTGGGGCCACCGCCTCCGTCTCGAACGCGTCGTCGACCTCGCCCTGTGGCTGGACCACCACCGGCCCGAACTCGCCCTCTGAGGAGCCCCCCCATGACCATCCAGGACCCGGAACCCCTCCCGGCCGTGGACCCGCGGCAGCCGCTCCCCGACCCGGTCCCGCTGATGGGCTGCCCGTACAAGAGCAACCCCTACCCCCTCTACGAGCGGATGCGCGAGGCCGGACCGGTCCACCGCGTCCTCTTCCCCAGCGGCGTACAGGCCTGGCTCGTCACCGGATACGACGCCGCCCACGCGGCCCTGAACGACGACCGCCTCGGCAAGAACCACGACCGGGGAAACGACCGCTGGCGGGCCCGAGCCTCGATCATGCCCGAGCCGCAGCACTCCCGGCTCCAGGCCCATCTCCTCCACCAGGACCCGCCGGTCCACACGCGCATGCGCCGCTTCGTGACGGACGCCTTCACGCCGCGTCGCGTCGAGCAACTGAGGCCCTGGCTCCAGGAGTTGGCCGACGCGCTCGTCGATGCCCTCCCGGAGGCCGGGCCCGCCGACCTCGTCGCCGGGTTCGCCGCGCACTTCCCCTTCCAGGTTCTGGCCGAAGTCATCGGGCTGCCCCGGGAGTTGACGGAGCGCTTCGACCGCGACTGGGGCAAGGTCGTCCAGCCGGTCGGGCCGACGGACCCGGGGCGGCCGTTGCACGAGGCCCGGCTGCACGGTCTGCAGAGCTATATCGCCGAGGTCGTCGCGCACAAGCGGGAGCACGCGGACGACGACCTGCTCAGCCGCCTCGTCGTCGCCCGTGACCGGGGCGAACTGTCCCAGGAGGAGCTGGACTCGATGATCTTCCAGCTGCTGGTCGCCGGCCAGGAACCGGTCACCAACCAGATCACGACGGCCCTCATCGCTCTCTTCCGCCACCCCGGCCGGCTCGCCCGGCTGCGCGACGACCCCGGACTCATGCCCCGCGCGGTCGAGGAACTCCTGCGCCACGACAGCGCCTTCGAACTGACCACATGGCGCTTCTTCGACCAGGACAGCGACCTGCACGGCACAGAAGTCCCGGCGGGCGACTCGGTGATCGTCTCCCTGTGCGCCGCCAACCGGGACCCACGCCGCTTCGAGGACCCCGACACGCTCGACCTGGACCGCGAACCCAACCCCCACCTCGCCTTCGGCCACGGCATCCACTTCTGTCCCGGCGCCGCCCTCGCCCGCGCCGAACTCCAGGTCGCCCTCGGCACGTTGCTCGCCCGCCTGCCCGGCCTGCACCTCGCCATGAGGGACGAGGACATCGAGTGGATCCCGTCCGTCCTGGGGCGCGGCACGAACCACCTGCCCGTCGGCTACGACCGACGGCTGTGACACCGGCCTCCGGCTGATCCCACCCACCCACCTGCCGGCCGGCGCCCGGACCGCCGAGGCGCCCTGCCGCCATGCCCGCACGCACCTGGAGGAACGACATGCTGCTGACGACCGCACCGGACACGCGCGCCACGCACCGCATCAGCGCCGCGATCCTGGAGCTGCTCCTGCCCCACCACCGCTCGACAGACGGGGCGCCGGCCACCCCGGAGGCGTTCGGCCACCAGCTGCGCAGGATCGCCGGATTCGTGCGCGCGAACGAGCCCGTCGTGTTCACCCTCCCCGGCTTCCCGTGCAAGTCGCCCAACCCCGCGAAGGTTCTGGGCCACCTGCCCGACCAGGGCGAACGCCTCTCCCTACGTTTCCTGGACGCGCTCTGCACGGACATCGAACGGATCCACCCGCCCGGCGCCCACGTCGTCATCTGCTCCGACGGCCATGTCTTCGGCGACCTGATCCGTGTCCCCGACGACCACATCGACGCCTACGCCGACGAACTGCGCGCGCTCATAAGGGAGTCGGGCCACAGCCACCTCTCCCTCTTCGACCTGCGCGACGTCCTCGGCGACCTCCCACACGACACCAAACGCGCCCACGTCCACGACCGCCACGCCCCCACCCTGCAGGCCCTGCGCGCCGAGGTCCGCACCGACGCCCCGACCCTCGCCCTGTACCGGGGTATCACCCGCTTCCTGGTCGAGGACACCGCCGGGTTCACCGGCACCCGCTCCGCGCTCCAACGCGAGTGCCGCAGACGGGCGTACGGCGTC
The DNA here is from genome assembly GCF_041261225.1 of Streptomyces sp. V4I8. Taxonomy (GTDB): domain Bacteria; phylum Actinomycetota; class Actinomycetes; order Streptomycetales; family Streptomycetaceae; genus Streptomyces. The sequence goes on along the minus strand of NZ_JBGCCN010000001.1, from coordinate 1,630,155 downwards.
ATCCAGCGAAGCCGTGCCTGGGGCGAGCTGATCGCCGACCGTCACCCGCGTGCCGTACGTCTGTCGATCCACCCCCAGCCGGTCGGCGCCCCCAAGTTCGGCATCCGGCTCCTCGACGCCGCCGACGCCTGGACCACTCCCTGGCACTCCGCCGCCCTGCGTGAGCCGGACGGCACCTGGACGCTCATGCCCCGGGCCAGGGCGGAGCGGCTCGGCCGCCTGGTCCACCGCGACGGCAGACCGAGCCACTTCGAGCGGGCGCGCCCCGTCGGTCAGCTTTCCTCGGCGACCTTCCGCAGATAGGTGCCGAGCCGGGCGACGGCCGTCGGGTTGCGGGGACTCTCCACCAGGTCGACGTAGTCGAGGACGAAGATCCGCTTGTGCTTGACGGCGGAGACGTTCCGCAGGGGCGGATAGGAGAGGAGGAACTTCTTCTTCTGCTCGGCGCTGACGTCCCCGTAGTCGCAGATCACGATGACGTCCGGGTCGCGTTGCACGACGCTCTCCCAGCCGACGGTGGTCCAGGAGTCCTGGACGTCGTGCATGACGTTGACGCCACCGGCCTCGCTGATGATCTGCTCGGGGGCGGCGTAGCGGCCGGACGTGAAGGGCTGGTCCTGCCCGCTGTCGTACAGGAACACCTTCGCCCGGTCGGCGGCCGCCGGGGCCTGCGCCCGCACCTGAGCGACCTGCTTCTTGAAGTCGGCGATCAGCGTCGCGGCCCGCTGCTCGACACCGAACAGCTTCCCGAGGTTGGTGAGGTCGGCGTACAGGGCGTCCAGGGGCGGCATGATGCCGCGCGAGGACTCGGTACGGCCGTTGCGGCAGGACTCGGTGAGGACGTACGAGGGGATGCCGAGCTTCTTCAGGGCCTCGGGGGTGAAGCCGCTGTCCTCGCGGAAGCCGTAGTTCCAGCCGGCGAAGACGAGGTCGGCGCGGGCGTCGAGGACGTTCTCCTTGGTGAGCTGGTCCTTCGACAGCCACTTCACCTTGTCGTAGCCGTCCTTCCACGGCACGCTACTCAGATCGCCCTTGTCGTCGGGCATCGCGAACCCGGCCATACGGTCCTCCAGGCCGAGGGCGAACATCAGCTCGGTGATGCCGACGTCGTTGGTGACCACCCGCTCGGGCACCTTGTCGAAGGTGACCTCGCGGCCGCAGTTGGTGAGCGTGACCGCGGAGGAGGTGGAGTCCGCCGACTTCTCCACCGTGGCTCCGCAGCCGGTGGCGGTGACGGTCGCGGCGAGGCAGAGGGCGGTGGCTACGAGCTTGCGCATGTGGTTCCTTGGGGGAGGAGGTCGAACAGGAGCTGGACCGCGCCGGTCTCCGGATGCCGTACCGGATGGGCACGCACCCCGAACACCTCGGCGAGCAGGTCGGGTCGGAGGACGTCGTGCGGAGCGCCCGAGGCGACGATGCGGCCCCCGGCGATGACGTACAGGACATCGCAGTGCGCGGCGGCCAGGTTGAGGTCGTGCAGGGCGGCCAGCACGGTCAGGCCGCTGGCCCGCACCAGGGACAGCACGTCCAACTGGTGGGCGATGTCGAGGTGGTTGGTGGGCTCGTCCAGGACCAGCACCCTCGGCTGCTGGGCGAGCGCGCGGGCGATGAGCACGCGCTGCTTCTCGCCGCCGGACAGGGCCAGGAACCCTCGGTCGGCGAGGTGGGCGACGCCGGTGCGGTCCATGGCCGCGGCGCAGATCTCCCGGTCCGAGGCGGCCGTACGGTCCCGGTGCGGCAGCCGCCCCATGGCCACGACCTCGGCGACGGTGAAGTCGAACTCGGCCGATGACTCCTGCGGCAGCGCGGCCAGCACCCGGGCGGCGGCCCGGGGCGCCATCGCGTGCACGTCGTCCCCGTCGAGCCGCACCACACCGTCGGCCGGACGCAACGCCCGGTACACGCACCGCAGCAGTGTGGACTTGCCGCTGCCGTTCGGGCCGACGAGCCCGACGAACGCCCCGCCGTCCACGGCGAGTCGGATGTCCTCGACCAGTCGGGCCCCGGCGGCCTCGACCGTGACGCCCTCGATGTCGAGCCGCATGTCACCGACCTCCGAACGCATAGCCGCCGCGCCGCATCAGCAGCAGAAACGCGGGCACCCCGACCACGGCCGTGATCACCCCGACCGGCAGTTCGGCCGGGGCGAGGAGGAGCCGGGACAGCAGGTCCGCCCACACCAGCAGCACGGCCCCGGCGAGCGGCGCCACGGCCAGCACCCGCCGGTGGTCGGCGCCCACCAGCATCCGTACGACATGCGGCACCATCAGCCCGACAAATCCGATGGCCCCGCTGACCGCGACCACCGTCCCGGTCACGGCGGCGGTGACGAGGAACAACTCCCTGCGCAGCCGCGCCGGTTGCACGCCCAGCGCGGCGGACGTCTCGTCGCCCATGGCGAGGGCGTTCAGCGCCTCGGCCCGCCACCGCAGCCATGCCCACCCGGCCGCCACGGTCACCGCGGCGAGCGGCACCTGGGCCCAGGTCGCGCCGCCCAGACTCCCGAGCAGCCACATCATCGCCGAGCGGGCCGCCTCGCCCCGGGCCGCGCCGAACACCATGACGGTGGTGACGGCCTCGAAGCCGTACGCCAGCGCCGTCCCGGTCAGGATCAGCCGCAGCGGGGTGAGCCCGTGCGGCGACCGCGCCACCGCGTACACCAGCGCCATCGCAGCGAGCGCCGAGGCGAAGGCGGACAGGGACAGCGCCCACACCCCCAGCCCCGCGAACGCGCCCAGCAGGATCACGGCGTTGGCGCCCACCGCGGCGCCCGAGGAGATGCCCAGCACGAACGGATCGGCGAGCGCGTTGCGCACCATCGCCTGCACGGCCACACCGACGGCGGCCAGGCCGGCCCCGACGACGGCGGCGAGCACGACACGCGGCAGCCGGATCTCCCAGACGATGGTGTACGCGGCGACCTCCCGCGCGTCGATGGTCCCGCCGGTCAGCCCGGCCCCGAGCAGCCGGAAGACATCGCCCCACCCGATCCCGGCGGCACCCAGCGCCACACCGCACACGAGGGAGCCGAGCAGGAGCAGCCCCAGCCCGAGGACGAGCGGTGGCACGGATACGCGTGCGGCGGCGGATGCCGGTCTCGGTATCCGTGTCTTGCTTCGGTGCACGGGCGGGCGGGTCCTTCGCCTGGGGCCGCCGGTGAACGTCGATCAAGGAGGCAGCCCGTACGACCGTGCCGGCCGCGCGGTCCCCTCTCGCAGTCCACGGCGAGCAGTCAACGGGTCGCACCCACCACGGGCGATCGGGCTCACGCGACGGACCACAGGGTCCCCGCGCACACCGTTGCGGGTCAGCGCCGGACTCTCACCGGACTTCCCCCGCGGGAGGCCCGGGGAGCGTAACAGACAGGGGTTCGGCGGCGGCGGGACGGGGCTGACTGTCGCGTCGAGCTGAGGGAGGCGTCGTCGGGGAGGCGTGTCAGTGGGCCGTGTTATCCAGGAGGGGACCCGGGAGGCGACCTCGGCGACGGCACACCGCTGGCGGACGCGGTGGCCTTCGGGCAGTGGACGTGCGCGCGGAGACTGGTCGAACGCGGCGCCCGCACCACCCTGTGGCAGGCGGCCGCCCTCGGCGAAACCGATCGCGTCGCCGCCTGCTTCACGTCCGAGGCCGACCCGCCCACCGCCGAGGACATCACCAACGCGCTGTGGTGCGCCTGCCACGGCGGGCAGCATCAGACGGCCGACTACCTGCTGCGACGCGGCGGTGACCTCAACCGGGTCGGCCACGACCGGTTGACCGCGCTGGACGCCGCCGACCGCGCGGGACACCCCGCGCTGGTCGCATGGCTGCGCGAGCAGGGGGCGCGGTCCGCCGCCGAGTTGGTCTGACGCCGGAGCGGCGCACCCGGCGGGCCGGCCGGGTGACGCCCTTGGTCGACGTGCGACCGCCGCCGACGGGGTGAAGACTGGGCTGTGGCGGGGCCGGTCCGCCTTGCCGACATCGATACCTCGTTTCGATACATCGATACGAGGTGCGAACGGATCCGCGCACCACGCCCCCGCTGCCCGCCCGGACGTCACGCGCCGTCATCCGTCCGCGGTTCACCGTCTTCACACAGAGGGGTCCGGCCATGGGCGGCATCAACGGAACGGCACTCGAAGGCCTGCGCGAGACACTGCGAGGACCAGTCATCACCGCGCGGGACCCGGGCTATGACGAGGCCCGCAGCATCTACAACGCCATGATCGACCGGCGCCCCGCGGCCTTCGCGCAGTGCGTGGACGTGGCGGACGTGCGGGCCGTGCTCGCCTTCGCGAGGGAGACCGGAGTCGAACTCGCCGTGCGCGGCGGCGGCCACAGCGGACCCGGGCTGTGCCTGGTCGACGACGGGCTCGTCCTCGACCTGTCGACGATGCGCGGGGTGCACGTGGACCCCCGCGCGCGGACCGCACAGGTCGCCGGCGGCGCACAACTCGGCGACCTGGACCACGCCGCCCACACGTTCGGCCTGGGCGTGCCGGCCGGCATCATCTCGATGACGGGCGTGGGCGGCCTCACCCTCGGCGGCGGACACGGCTACCTCACCCGAAAGTACGGCCTGACCATCGACAGCCTCCGGTCCGCCGACGTCGTCCTCGCCGACGGATCGTTCGTCACCGCCTCCGAGGAGGAGCACCCGGACCTGTTCTGGGCGCTGCGCGGCGGCGGCGGGAACTTCGGCGTCGTCACGTCGTTCACGTTCGGGCTGCACCCCGTGGACACGGTCGGGGTCGCGGTGACGGTGTGGCCGGTCGACCGCTCACCGGAAGTGCTCCGCTGGTACCGGGAGTTCCTGCCCGCCGCGCCGCAGGACCTGTACGGCTTCTACACCAACTTCGTCATTCCGCCCGGGCCGCCGTTCCCCGAGCCGATCCACGGTCAGAAGATGTGCGGCGTCGTCTGGTGCTACACCGGCGACCTGGCGGGCGACCGCCTGGAGCAGACGCTGACCGCGGTGAACGAACCGGCGCCGTCCGCCTTCCACTTCACCACGCCCATGCCCTACCCCGCCCTCCAGGGCATGTTCGACACCCTGATCCCGAAGGGCTACCAGTGGTACTGGCGCGGTGACTTCTTCGACACCATCTCCGACGCCGCGATCGACGTGCACCACAAGTACGGCGAGAACATCCCCACCGCGCTCTCCCTGATGCATCTGTATCCCGTGGACGCCGCCGCCCACCAGGTCGGAGCCGACGACACGGCCTGGGCCTACCGCGACGCCGTCTGGTCCGGCGTGATCGCCGGCGTCGACCCGGACCCCGCCAACGCCGAGCTGATCCGGCAGTGGTCCGTCGACTACTGGACCGACCTGCACCCGCACTCCATGGGCGGCTCCTACATCAACTTCCTCGGCGAGGCGGAGAGCTCGGACCGGGTCCGGGCGACCTACCGCGGCCACTACGACCGACTCGCCGCGACCAAGCACACCTACGATCCGGACAACTTCTTCCACGCCAACCAGAACATCCCGCCGACGGCCGGCTGACGGCCGGCAGACGTCCGAGCCGCACCCGTCGTTCACCCGGGAGGGCCGCCTGGGGTAGGGTCACCGGCGTCGCCGGCTACTGACTGGTAGTGCGCCGGTGCGGGGAGTGTCGGAGGAGCGGCAGGACGATGGAATCCCAGGTGGGCGAGAGCGGATCCGTGGACATCGACGGCACCCGCTTGGAAGAACTGACTCCCGAACCACTGCTGACCCGCGACTACGAGACCCGCCCCTCCCTCGTGTACGAGCGGCTGCGGCAGCGACACGGGCCCGTCTCCCCCGTCGACCTGCTCGGAGTGCCCGCCTGGCTGGTCCTCGGCTACCGCGAGGCGCTGCAGGTCCTCCAGGACGACGACGCCTGGCCCAAGGGGCTGGAGAACTGGCGGGCCCGCACCGAGGGCGAAGTGCCCGCCGACTGGCCGCTCGGGCCGTCCCTCGAGGTCAACCACGTGCTGATCCAGGGCGGCCCCGGATACCCCTCGCTGCGCACGGCGTGGGATGCGGCACTCAAGCCCTTCCAGGACCCCGGCCACCCGCAGGCCAAGCGCCTGAAGGCGGCCGTCACCGCCTACGCCGACGACCTGATCACCCTGGTGGGACAGGGCGGCGGCACCGGCGTGGCCGACCTGTCCGCGCAGTTCTCCCGGCCGCTGCCGCTGATGGTGGCCAGCCATCTGCTCGGCTTCCCCGGCTCCCAGGGCGACGACGCCCTGATGGACATGTGGCGCGTGCTGGACGCCGGTCCGGACGCGGGGCCCGCCCTGGAACGACTGCTCGCCACGCTCGCGGAACTGGCCGCCGTGAAGCTCGAGGAGCCGGGCGACGACTTCCCCTCCTACCTGCTCGCCGCGCACCCCGGCCTCTCGCTCGACGAACTCGCCCGTGAGCTGTTCATGCTGCTCGGCATGACCTCCGACCACGTCGGCATCCTCATGTCCAACACCGTGGTCGAGGTCATCTCCGGCGACGGCGGCGTACGCGCCAGCCTGTCCGCCGGGATGATCAGGGAGAGCATGAACCGCGTGGTCATGCGCAAGCCGCCGCTGGTGAACTTCGTACCGCGCTTCGCCGCCGAGGACACACCGCTCGGCAACTACACGATCCGCGCGGGCGACCCGGTGTGGGTCTCCTCCGCCGCCGCGCACGCCGACCCGCTCTTCGCCGACCATGTGGCGCCGAGCAGCACGATCAGCACCCGGGCGCACCTGTCCTGGGGCGCGGGCCGCCGCCAGTGCCCGGCACGCGAGCTCGCCTCGACGGTCGCGGCGGCCGGCGTGGGCCGGCTCTTCGAGCGGTTCTCCCACCTGGACCTCGCCCTTCCGGCCGACCAACTGCCGTGGCGCTCCTCGCCGTTCATGCGCGGTCTGCGCTCACTGCCCGTGCGGTACGAACTCGCGCCGATGCCCGAGCGGGCGACGCCACCGCAGATGGCCCTCGATCCGGCTCCGGAGACGGCCGACGCGGTGCTGCCGGACCGCTCCGCCAGGCAGCGATCGTCACTCTGGCGCTATCTGACGGGCCTGATCCGCGGCGCTCGCTGACCTGGGCGTCCCGCGCCGGCTCGGCACGGCACCGTGATCGAGTGGAGGGCCGCACGGCACCGGCGTACGGTCGAATGGTGGCGGGAACCAGCCACCGAAACCCCGCCCACGGCACACCGCCATGAGCAACCCCGAGCCGACACCCGAAGCACGGACCACCCCGCAGGAAACGGAGCGGAGCGAGAGCCGTGGCAGCGGTATGGCGCTGCTGGTCATCGCGTCCTGTCAGCTCATGGTGGTGCTCGACATCACCATCGTGAACATCGCGCTGCCGGACATCCAGCGCTCGCTCGGCTTCTCCACGACCAGCCTGTCCTGGGTGGTCAACGCGTACACGCTCACCTTCGGCGGACTGCTGCTGCTCGGCGGCAGGATGGGCGACATCCTCGGCAGACGGCGCGTGTTCGTCTTCGGCGTCCTGCTCTTCGTGCTCGCTTCGCTGCTCGGCGGACTGTCCCAGAACGAGTGGCAGCTCCTCGCCGCTCGTGCCCTCCAGGGCGTCGGCGGCGCCATCGCCTCCCCGACCTCCCTCGCCCTGATCAGTACGACCTTCCCCGAAGGGCCCGAACGCAACAGGGCGTTCGGCGTCTTCGCCGCGGTCTCGGCGGGCGGCGGCGCGATCGGGCTGCTGGCGGGCGGCGTGCTCGTCGAGTGGCTCAACTGGCGCTGGGTGCTGTTCGTCAACGTGCCCATCGGGCTGCTCATCGTGGCCGCCACCCCGCGCTGGATCCGGGAGTCCGAGCGGCACGCCGGCCACTTCGACGTGCTGGGCGCGATGACCTCCACCATCGGCATGGTGCTGCTGGTGTACGGGTTCATCCGGGCCGCGCAGGACGGCTGGCGGGACGCGCTCACCCTGGCCGCGTTCGGGGCGGCCGTCGTCTTCCTGCTGCTGTTCGTCGTGGTCGAGGCGCGCTCCCGGCAGCCGATCACGCCCCTGCACATGTTCGCCGACCGCAACCGGGCGGGCACCTACGGCATGATGCTCAGCCTCGCCGCCGCGATCTTCGGCATGTTCTTCTTCCTCACGCTCTTCGTGCAGAACGTGCTGGACTTCAGCCCCCTCGAAGCCGGGCTGGCCTTCCTCCCGGTGAGCGCGGTCATCGCCATCGGCGCGGGGCTCGCCTCCCAGCTCCTGCCCAGGTACGGGCCCAAGCCCTTCATGGTGACGGGAGCGATCCTGGCCGCCGCGGGCCTCGGCTGGCTGACCCTGACCGACATCCACTCCACCTACGCGGGCAGCATCCTCGGCCCGATGCTCGTCTTCAGCCTCGGCATGGGCATGGAGTTCGTGTCCCTGACCCTGATGGCGCTGTCCAACGTGGCCACCCATGAGACGGGCGCCGCCTCCGGGCTCCTCAACGCCACGCAGCAGGTCGGCGGCTCCCTCGGACTGTCCATCCTGGTCACGATGTTCGGCACGGCGAGCAACAACGAGGCCGACAAACAGGTCCCCGCCTTCCTGTCCCAGGCGACCCCGCTGGAGCGGCTGAACTTCGAACGCACAGGGCAGCTCCCGCCGCCCTACGCCGACGAGGTCCTCACCGCGGGAGTCTCCGCCGCCTTCATCATGGCCGCGATCTTCACCGTCATCGCCGCGGTGATCGCCCTCCTCGTCATCCAGGTCCGCCCCTCCGACCTGGAACGCCTCCAGGGCGGCGGGATACCGCCCGCCTGACACGGGGACGGCGACAGGGCGGGCCCCTATGATCGGCGCGTGGACGCAGCCGACCGAGACGCCCAGCGCCTGCCCGTCGCCCTGTGGAGTGCCGCCGGGCGGCTCAGGAAGACGGCGTACGAACTGTTCCTGGAGCACCAACCACACATCGGCTGGCGCGAGTTCGTCAGTTACGGCGCGACGCCCGGCATGCAGGTCCTCGGTGTGACCCTCGACCTCCGGGACGGCCGTGCCATGTTCTGCGGCCTCACCGTGCGCATGTCACCCGAGGCCTTCTCCGTCGAGGCGGACATCGGGGTGGACGCCCCGGAGGACGAGGAGAACGGCGGGTACCGCTACCTGCTGGAGATCCCGGAGGCATTCGCCGGCTCGCTCGACGAATACCTCCCGTTGATCGAGAGCCAGGTGGATCAACTGATCGAGGCGGCACCGCCCTTCCTCCGCGAGCTGCGGTCGGGCGCCTCCCAGGGGTGAGCGGCGCGGTCAGCCGCCGGTGCGCGCCGCGATGATCGGTGCCAGTCGGTCGGCGATGACGCGGTGTCCCTGGTCGTTGGGGTGGACGGAGTCCGACAGATCGCCGGAGCCCAGCCAGCCCGTCGTGTCGACGAAGGAGAGCCGGGTGTCGCCGCCGTCCACGGCCGCCTTGACGGCTGCCTCGGTCTGCGGGACGTAACGGCCGCGGAAGGTCTCCAGCGCGAAGATCCAGGCCCGCGGATAGGCGGCGCGGACCTTGCGCAGCAGACTGCCGTACGCCGACTGGAACTGTGCCGAACTCACGCCGTGCCCCACGTCGTTGGTGCCCAGGTTGATGACGACCGCGTCCGCCTGGTAGCGGCCGAAGTCCCAGTCGGGCGTCGTGGAGTTGGGGTTGAGCCTGCCGAACTGCTGCTCCAGACCCACGCATCCGTCGGCCGTCGCGACGAGGCAGGCCCCGCCCTGGGCGACCTGTGTGTGCTCGGCGCCCAGCCGTTCGCCGGTCAACCAGCCATACGCGGTCCGGGCGTTCTGCGAGGTGGTCGTGCCCACCGTGATCGAGTCGCCGACGAACTCGATCAGCTTGGTCGGGGCCGGCGGGGCGAACGTCGTCGCCCCGCTGTCGAGGGCCAGCCCCTGGAACACGGCGTCACCGCGATAGGAGCCCGCGACCACCTGGTAGTTGACCTGGAGTGTGTGGTTGCCGGAGGACAGCGGCGAGGGGGTCAGGTCCACGGTGCCCTTGACGTCGTCGTAGAACTTCACCGGCCCGTTGTCGATGCGCGCCCAGAAGTCGATCGTGTTGCGCTGCTTGAGCTTGACCGTCCGCCCGGTGAAGCCGACGCGGTAGTACGCACCGGCCCAGTACGGCGTGTAGAGGGTGCTGGAGCTCCGGGTGTCCCAGCGGCCCACGAACTTGATGTTGGGGTCCCCGGGCTGGCCGGGAGCGGCCGCCTGGGCCGACAGCTCGGCGGCGCTGCCCAGGCGGGCGGCGATGACGGGCGCCAGCCGGGCGGCGAACTTGGTGTGACCCGCCTCGTTGGGATGGCCGTTGCCGTCCTCGTAGTCGGCGCCGTCGGTGAGCCAGCCCGTGGTGTCGACGTAGTGCACCTTGGCGTCACCGGCGGCGTTGCGGGCGCCGACGGCGGCCCTGGTCTCGGTGACGTAGCGCTTCTTGAGCGTCTGGAGGGCGAAGAGCTGGGCTTCGGGGTGCCTGGCGCGCACGTCGCCGAGGAACTTGGTGTACGCCGCCTGGAAGGCGGAGCCGGACACGCCGTGGCCGATGTCGTTGGTGCCGAGGTTGATGACGACCGCGCTCGCCCGGTAGCGGGAGAAGTCCCAGTTCTGGTCGCCGGTGCTGGCTGTGCGGAAGTACTGGCCGCTCAGGCCGACGCAACCGGACTGCGCGACCAGGCAGTAGCCGGCGCGGGCGATCCGGGTGTGCCGCATCCCCAGCTGCTCGCCGGTCTTCCAGGCGTACGAGTCGAGCGCCAGCCGGTCGGTGAGGGCGCCGGCGGTGATCGAGTCGCCGACGAACTCGACCAGTCCGGACGGCACGGTGGGACTGACCGTGCGCGCGCCGGAGTCCAGAACCAGGCCCTGGAAAACCGTGTCGCCCGACCGGTAGGAGATCCGCAGGGTGTGGGTGCCGGGGGAGAGGGGCTGCGGAGTGAGGTTCACCGTCCCGCGTACGCCCGCGTGGAAGACGTCGGGGCCGCCGTCGACGCTCGCGTAGAAGTTGACCGCGTCCCTCGCCCCGACCTTCACCGTGGTGCCGGTGAAGGCCGTTCGAAGGTACGCGCCTGACCACTGGGGCACGGCGGCGGTGCCCGAACTCGTGTCCCAGCGGCCCACGTAGACGATGTTGGGGTCGGACACCGACCCGTCGCCCGCCGCTGCCCGCGCCGGAGAGCCGCCCGCCCAGGACAGCGACAGAAGGCAGGCGACGAGCGCCGCGGTGACGACGAGGGAAAGGGTGCGTCTGGGGTGAGGGGGTGTCTGCACGGGGATCCCTTTCACGTGGGGGGTTGGGAGCGCTCCCATGAAGAACTGCGTTTCGAGAGAAGCAATGAAACGGTTCAGCGTCAAGGACTCCTGTGATGAGTCGGGTAATCCGGTGAAGGGTGTGACGACCTTCACGCCGATGTGGCGGAAAGTGATGAATTCGTCCGCCCAGATGGTCACGGCGGGGGTGTCGCGGTGACTGCGGAGGTATTTCTCGGCGGTGGCGTCGAGGGGGGTGCGGGTGCCCGGATCCGGCCGGCCGGGCGCTGCGGAGGCTGGTGAGGAGGCCTGCGAGGGCGCCCCTGAGGGTGCCGGTGAGGACGCCTGTGAGGACGTCCCTGAGGGTGCCGGTGGAGGCGCCTGTGAGGACCGCCGCGCCCCGGTCGTCCCGTAGCCGGTGAGTACGGCCCCGGAGCCAGGTTCCTCCGACGCGATGTCCGCCACCGTCAGCAGCGGCGCCCCCACCCGCACGACCTCGCCCGCCCGGCAGTGCAGGCCCGTCACGGTTCCGGCATACGGACTCGGCAGTGTCACCACCGACTTGGCGGTCTCCACCTCGGCCACGACCTGGTCCTGCTCGACCGTGTCACCGACCGCCACTGTCCACTCCAGCACCTCGACGTCCGCCAACCCCTCGCCCAGATCGGGCAGATGGAAGGTCCGGCCGGTCGAGTCGGCCGGAATGGCGGCGACTTGACGGAACCCTCGCTCGGTTTCATCCGGCAGCAGCCGACGCAGCGCCTCCAACACCCGCCCGGTGCCCGGCAGATGCGCACTCTCCAACAGCGGCGGCGGATACGGGATGTCGAACCCGGTGACCCGCAGCACCGGCGCGACCAGCGCGTCGAAGCACCGCTCCTGCACCCGGGCCGCGATCTCGGCACCGACCCCGGCGAAGCCCTGCGCCTCGTGCACGACCAGACAGCGGCCGGTGCGGCGGACCGACGCGGTGAGCGTACGGTCGTCCAGCGGGACGAGGCTGCGCAGATCCAGCACCTCCACGTCCAGGCCCTCGACCGCGGCCTCCCGGGCCGCCTCCAGGGCGACGGCGACCGACGGGCCGTACGCCACCATCGTCGCGTCGCTTCCGGGCCGACGGATCGCGGCGGTGCCGAACGGCTCGGTCCGGGTGGGGAGTTGGAGCGCCTCCTTGGTCCAGTAGCGGCGCTTCGGCTCCAGGAAGATCACCGGGTCCGGATCGTCTATCGCCTCGCGCAGCAGGGAGTAGGCGTCCGCGGCCGTCGCCGGTGTCACCACCTTCAGGCCCGCCGTGTGCGCGTAGTACGCCTCGCTGGAGTCGCTGTGGTGCTCCACGCCCCCGATGCCGCCGCCGTACGGGATGCGGACGACCAGGGGCAGCGGGAGCACGCCCCGGGTGCGGTTGCGCGTCTTGGCCATGTGGGAGGCGATCTGCTCGAACGCCGGGTAGGCGAAGGCGTCGAACTGCATCTCCACCACCGGCCGGAACCCGGCCATCGCCATGCCGACCGCGAGCCCCGCGATGCCGGCCTCGCTGACCGGGGTGTCGAAGCAGCGCCGGTCGCCGAACTCGTCGGTGAGCCCGTCGGTGACCCGGAAGACGCCGCCGAGGCGGCCGACGTCCTCGCCGAAGACCACGACGCGTTCGTCCGCGCCGAGCGCGTCCCGCAGGGCGGCGTTGAGGGCCTGCGCCATCGCCACGCTCGTCGTCATGTCAGCGTCCCTCCAACTCGGCCCGCAGAGCCGCGCGTTGCTCGGTCAGGTGCGGGGGCGGCGACGCGAAGACGTGGTCGAACAGGGCCAGGGGGTCGAGCTCGGGATCCTCGGCGAGCCGTGCGCGCACGTCGGCGGCGTAGGCCTCGGCCTCGGCGGTCGCGGCGTCGGCGTCCTCGGGGGTCAGTACGCCGCGCTCGCGCAGGGCGGACTCCAGACGGGTGATCGGGTCGCGCCGGCGCCAGTGCTCGGCCTCCTCGGCCGGGCGGTAGCGGGAGGGGTCGTCGGCGCTGGTGTGCGGGCCCAGGCGGTAGGTGTGCGCCTCGACCAGCCAGGGCCCGCCGCCCGCCCGCGCGTCCTCGACTGCCGTACTCAGCACGGCGAGGACGGCCGCGGCGTCGTTGCCGTCCACGTGTTCCGCGCGGACGCCGTAGCCGATGCCCTTGTAGGCAAGGCCCGGTGCCGCGCACTGGGCGGACAGCGGGACGGAGATGGCGTACCGGTTGTTCTGCACGAGGAAGACCACCGGCGCCCGCAGCACGCCGGCCAGGTTGAGGGCCTCGTGGAAGTCGCCCTCGCTGGTGGCGCCGTCGCCGACGAGCGCGAGGGCGACGGTGTCCGTGCCCTTGAGCCGCTCCGCGTGGGCCAGTCCGGTGGCGTGCGCGGCGTGGGTGGCGAGCGGGGTGCACTGCGGCGCGGTGCGGTGGTGCAGCGGGTCGTAGCCGCAGTGGGCGTCGCCGCGCAGCAGCGTCAGCGCCTCGACCGGGTCGATCCCGCGGCTGATCAGCGCGACGCAGTCCCGGTAGGTGGGGAACAGCCAGTCCGTGTCGCGCAGCGCCAGCGCGGCGCCGACCTGGCAGGCCTCCTGGCCGAGGCTGGACGGGTGGACCGCCAGCCTGCCCTGCCGGGCGAGCGCGGTCGCCTGCTCGTCGAAGCGGCGCCCGAGGACCATCTTCCGGTACGCCGTCAGCAGGGTCGCGGACGACGGCTCCCGGTACGTCCCGTTCGCTGCTCCGTCCTGCGGTGACAGAAGGGAAACCGGAACCTGGGACGGGAGCCAGGGAGAGAGCTCCACCCCATTCCCCGGAGTCGTATGCGTCGGCGTCTGACCCATGTTTCCGCCACCCTTTCCTCACGGCTCGTGGCGTCTCGGATGATGCGCGGCCGTGTCGACCACCACGACGTCCCCTGCACCCATGGCCAGATGACCCGGCCGGGACCGCTGGACCGGATCGGCCCCGAACTCGCCCGACGACTCCGCACCGCCGCACTCGACCTCACCGCACCCGACCCCACCCACCGGAGGAACCCCGCATGACCACCAACCCCTTCGACGACGACACCCTCCAGCACCACGTCCTCGTCAACGACGAGGGCCAGCACTCGCTGTGGCCCGCCTTCGCCGAGGTGCCGGCCGGCTGGACCGTCGTGCACGGTCCCGCGAGCCGGCAGTCCTGCCTGGACTACGTTGAGGAGCACTGGACCGACATGCGTCCCAAGAGTCTCATCCGGGCCATGGGCGCGTAGGGAACAGCGGAAACGGGAGGAAACGGGATGACCACACGGCGGACGATCGCGCCGGAAGAGCTCGACACGCTGAACCTGGCCGATCCACGGCTGCACGCCGAGAGCGACCTGACCGCCGTGTGGCGCCACTTGAGGGAGCATCAGCCGGTCCACTGGAACCCGGCGACCGACACGGCCCCGGGCTTCTGGGTGGTGTCCCGGCACGCCGACGTCACCTCCGTGTACCGGGACAGCACACGCTTCACCTCCGAGGGCGGCAACGTCCTGGAAACCCTCCTCGCCGGCGGCGACACCGCGGCCGGCCGCATGCTCGCCATCACCGACGGGGCGAAGCACACGGGCCTGCGCCGCCTGCTGATGTCCGCGTTCTCGCCACGGGCACTGGAGCCGATCGTGGAGAGCGTGCGGCGCACCGTGACGCGGCTGCTGAAGGACGCGCTGGAGAAGGGCACCTGCGACTTCGCCGCCGACGTGGCGGCCGGCATACCCCTCGGCGCGATCTGCGACCTGCTCGGCGTCCCCGACCAGGACCGGGCCTACGTGCTGAGCCTGACGTCCTCCGCGCTGGGCTCGCACGAGGCGGACAGTACGGCGGCGGACGCGTGGATCGCCAAGAACGAGATCCTCCTCTACTTCGCCAACCTCGCCCGCGACCGGCGCGACAGCGGCCACGCGGACGTCATCGCGCTGCTCGCGGGCAGCAAGGTGAACGGGCTGCCGCTGGACGACGACGAGATCATGCTCAACTGCTACAGCCTGATCCTCGGCGGCGACGAGACGGCCCGCCTGTCCATGGTCGGCGCCGCCCTCGCCCTGCTGGACCACCCCGACCAGTGGCAGGCCCTCAAACGGGGCGACGCCGGCATCGACACCGCCGTCGAGGAGATCCTGCGCTGGACGACCCCCGCCCTGCACTCCGGACGCACCGCGACCACCGACACCGAGGTGGGCGGCCGAGCGGTCAAGGAGGGAGAGATCGTCACCGTCTGGAACGCCTCCGCCAACCGCGACGAAATCATCTTCGACACCCCCGGCGAACTACGCCTGGACCGCACGCCCAACAAGCACGTGACCTTCGCCTACGGCCCCCACTTCTGCCTCGGCGCCTACCTGGCACGGGCGGAGATCGGCGCCGTCCTGACCGGCCTGCGTGACCTGGTGGCGGAGTTGGAGCAGACCGGCCCCGCAAAGCCCGTCTACTCCAACTTCCTCAGCGGGCTCAGCGCACTGCCGCTCGCGCTGAAGGCCGCCTGAACGCCGGATCGCTGACTTCTGTACCGCTGACCTCTGGTCCGCTTACGCGGCAAGCTCCTTGCGGATGCGGTCCAGCATGAACGCGGAGGACTCCACGGCCCGCTCCTCCCAGGCGAAGACGCAGGCCGTGGCCACGCCGTCGAAGTCCAGCTCGCGCAGCGTGCCGAAGAAGGCGTCCCAGTCGACCTCGCCCTGCCCGATGTCCAGGTGCTGGTGGATCCGGGCCGGGGTGCCGGGCGGGTTGAGGATGTACCGCAGACCGGACGAGCCCTTGTGGTTGAAGGAGTCCGCGATGTGCACATGCCGGAGCTTGTCACCGGCGTAGCGCAGCATCGCCGCGATGTCCGCCGTCGGGTCCGCGCCCGAGAGGTGGAAGGAGTGCGGGGCACAGTAGAGGTAGTTCACCCAGGGCTTGTCGATCGCGCGGACCAGGTCGACCGCGGGGGTGTTCTCCTCACAGAAGTCGTCGGGGTGCGCCTCCAGGTTCAGAGCGATGCCTTCGCGCTCGAACACCGGGAGCAGCTCCTCCAGCGAGCGCCAGAAGGCCGCCTCGCTCTCCGCGGCGCGCTCGGGGCGGCCGTTGAACTCGCTGTTCATCAGCTGACAGCCGAGGTCGGCGGTGATCTCGATCATCCGCTTCCAGTAGCGGACGGCCGCCTGCCGCTCCGTCTCGTCGGGAGACGACCACTTGTACAGCGGCAGCACGGAGGACAGCTGCACGCCGTGCGTGCGCAGGGCGCTCTTCAGCTCGGCGATCCGCTCGTCGTCGGCGCGCGGGTGCACGAAGAACGGCATGAAGTCGTCACGGGGGGACAACTCGATGTAGTCATAGCCGAGTTCGGCGACCGTACGCACCATCGTGTCGATGGGAAGCGTGCGGAGCATGTACGGGTCGAGGGCGATTTTCACGCAGCACCTCCGTAGAACGCCGGGCGGGGCTTGAGGTCGGTGGCGACGACGCGGCCCGACTCCAGGGCCTCGACGGTCGCGCTGGTGATGACGGTGGCGGCGTACCCGTCCCAGGCGGAGGGGCCGGTGGGCTCGTCACCGGCGGCGATGCCCGTGATCCACTCGCGGAACTCGGTGTCGAAGGCGTCCCGGAAGCGGCCGACCCAGTCGGTGAGCACCTCGGTGCTGTGCTGAGCGGCGGTGCGCACGCCGACGGCGGCCGGCTCGGGCAGCCGGACGAGGCCCTCCTCACCGACGGCCTCGCACTGGATGTCGTAGCCGTACTGGCAGTTGACGAAGACCTCCAGGTCGATGCGGACGCCCTTGGCGGTCTCGAAGAGCATGATCTGCGGGTCCTTGAGGTGCGCGAACCGCTTGCTCGTGGCGCGCGGGGTGACGACCTGAGTGGAGACGATCTCGTCGTCCAGCAGCCAGCGCAGCACGTCCACCTCGTGCACGGCCGTGTCGAGGGCGGCCATCGAGGACGTGTACGACTCCGGCACGGTCGGGTTGCGGTGGGCGCAGTGCACGATCAGCGGTTCGCCGATCCGGCCGGAGTCGATGACCTGCTTCAGCTGCCGGTAGCCGGCGTCGTAGCGGCGCATGAAGCCGACCTGCACCAGGCGCCGGCCGTGAGCCGTCTCGGCCTCGACGATCCGCAGACCGTCCTCGGCGGTGGTGGCCAGCGGCTTCTCGCAGAACACCGGCTTCCCGGCGGCGATGGCACCCAGCACGTGCTGGGCGTGGGTCGGGCCCCAGGAGGTGACGAGGACGGCGTCGACGTCGTCCGCCGCGACCACGGCCGCACCCTCGGGCAGCACTCGTGCACCGACCGGCGTCGCCGCCTCCTGGGCCCGCACGGCGTCGATGTCGGTGACCGCGGTGACACGGGCGCCGGTGACGGTGTCGGTGAGCCGCCGGATGTGCTCCTTGCCGATCCAGCCGGCGCCGATGACGCCTACGCGTACAGTCATGGTTCTCTGTCCTAACTAGGAGTAACGCGCCCGGAGTTCGGCTTCGAGGGCTTCGAGCGAGCGGCCCTTCGTCTCGGGGACGTAGAGCTTGACGAAGGTGAGCGAGACCAGACCCGCCACCACGAACAGGAAGAAGGTGTTGGAGATCCCGATGCCGGAGACCAGCGACGGGAATGCCAGGCCGCTCACGAAGTTGGTCAGCCACAGCACCACGGCCGCGACGCCCATGCCGAAGCCGCGCATCCGCATCGGGAAGATCTCCGACAGCATCAGCCAGGTCACCGGCGAGATCGCACCCTGCTGGAAGGCCAGGAACGTGACGGTCATGGCGAGCACGGCGTAGGCACGGCCGTCACCGGCGGGCAGCACCAGGGAGAAGACACCGATCAGCAACAGAGCGGCCGTGGTACCGATCTGACCGACCATCAGCATGGGGCGGCGGTTGACCCGGCCGAGCAGCCAGATGCCGACGAAAGTGGCCAGTACCGAGATCACGCCGTTGGCGATGTTGGCGGTCAGCGCGCTGTCGGAGGCGAATCCGGCGTCGGTGAGGATCTGGGTGCCGTAGTACATGATCGTGTTGACACCGGTGATCTGCTGCACGATCGCGATGCCGAAGCCGACGAGCATCAGCTTGCGGATCCACGGCGTGGCCTTCATGTCCTGCCAGGCGCCGAGCTTTTCCTGCTCCTCCTTGACGGCGAGCGCGGA
Source organism: Streptomyces sp. V4I8 (assembly GCF_041261225.1). GTDB lineage: Bacteria > Actinomycetota > Actinomycetes > Streptomycetales > Streptomycetaceae > Streptomyces. The sequence goes on along the minus strand of NZ_JBGCCN010000001.1, from coordinate 1,611,864 downwards.
CACCTCGGCGAGTTCGGCCTCGGCACGCTGCTGCGAGCGGACCTGCTTGAGTACCTCCAGGGCCTCACCGAAGCGGGTCCGGGAGGCGAGCCAGCGCGGGCTCTCCGGCATCACGAGCATGCCGAACCACAGCACCACCGCCGGGAGGGTGGCGATCACCAGCATCCAGCGCCACACGCCGCCGGACTCCCCGCCCACCCGGGCGATGATCGCGTTGGACGTGAACGCCAGCAACTGGCCGCTGACGATCATCAGTTCGTTACGGGTGACCAGCGCCCCGCGCCGCTCGGCGGGGGAGACCTCCGCGAGGTAGACCGGCACCGTCACCGAGGCGCCGCCCACCGCGAGACCGAGCACGAACCGGGCGACGACCATGACGGCGGTCGTCGGCGCCAGCGCGCAGCCGAGCGCGCCGATGAAGAACAGCACAGCGAGGGTGAGGATCGTACGGCGCCGTCCCCGCGCGTCCGACAGCCGGCCGCCGGCCACCGCGCCCAGCGCTGCACCGAGGAGCAGCGAGCTGGTGACCATGCCCTCGGTGACCGCGGTCAGGCCGAGGTCGTCGGTCATGTACGGCAGGGCGCCGTTGATGACACCGGTGTCGTAGCCGAACAGCAGTCCGCCGAAGGTGGCGATGACGGTGATGAGCCGCAGCCTGCGGGAGACCGCGGGCGGAGCGTCGTCCGTGAGAGGGGCGGGGGTCTGCGTCGCGTCGTCGTCCCTGACGTCCATGGGCGGTCTCCTCACCGGTCGAGAGTCGTGAGCGTCGGCCGCCGGGTACCCGACAGGCCGCAGCCCGCCAGGTGCTCACGGGTGCTCATGGCGATCGGGAGCGGCACGCCGGGTGCGCACGGGTACAGGTCCTGCTCGACGATCACGAACAACTCGGCGTCCAGCCGGGCGAGTTCGGCCACCACCTCGGCCGGCCTCGGTACGCCGGCGGGCGGCGACACGCACACGCCGCGCTTGACGGCCTCGCCGAACGACAGGTTCTCCGCGGCGACCTGGGCGAGGATCTCGGGGTCCATCTGCTTGATGTGCACGTACCCGACGCGCTCACCGAAGCGGCGGATCAGGTCGACGTTGTCACCGCCGCCGTAGGCGACGTGCCCGGTGTCCAGGCACAGGTTCGTCCAGCGGGAGTCGGACTCGTGGAGCAGCCGCTCGATCTCCGGCTGGGTCTGGAGGTGGCTGTCGGCGTGCGGGTGGATGACGAGCCGTACGTCGTACTCGTCGAGGAGCAGCCTGCCGAGCCGGTCGGCGGCCTTGCCGAAGCCCGCCCACTGTTCGGCGGTCAGCTCGGGCGACTCGGTGAAGGCGCCGGTCTTCTCGTCCCGGTACATGGGCGGGATGAGGACCAGGTGATGGGCGCCCGCGGCGGCGGTCAGCTCCGCGACCTGCCGGACGTGCGCGAGCATCCCGTCCCATGCCTCGGGCCGGTGCAGCGCGCCGAAGGCGGTGCCGCCGGAGACCTTGAGGCCACGCGCCCGCAGCTCCTCCGCGAGCTGCGCCGGGTCCGTGGGGAGATAGCCGTAGGGCCCGAGCTCCAGCCACTCGTACCCCGCCGCGGCCAGCTCGTCGAGGAAGCGGGTGTACGGGACCTGCTGGTCGTCCTCGGGGAACCAGACGCCCCAGGAGTCGGGGGCCGAGCCCAGGCACAGGTTGCCCGCGGTGGTGCGGAGCGAGGTTGGCGCCGTTGCCATGACAAGTCCTTCGGGGAGGGGAGGGGGTAGGGGAGTGAAGTGGAGCGGAGGGGCGGAGAGTGGGGGTGGAGGGGCGGAGGGTGGAGGGGCGGATGCCGGCGGGCGTATCCACGGATGCCCTGGCGCGCTCTACTAGCGCGCTCTAGTCCGAGTACGATGACCCTGGTCCAAATGTCATGTCAATAGCTTGTCGCCGGGAGATTTCGAGGCCCCGTTAAGGTGAGCGCGTCGAAGGGTGGGAAGCACAGGTGGATGCAGCAGGCAAGCAGCGGCCCACGATGGCGGACGTGGCCGAGAAGGCCGGCGTGTCCCGCGCGCTCGTCTCGATCATCTTCCGTGACCTGCCGGGGGCCGGCCGTGAGACCCGTGAGCGGGTCCTGCGCGTCGCCGACGAGATCGGCTACCGCCCGGACAACGCGGCCCGGTTGCTGGCCCGTGGCCGCAGCCGCACCCTCGGCGTGCTGTTCACCGTCCACCAGACCTTCCACACGGACCTCATCGCGGGCATCTACCCCGAGGCCGAACGGCTCGGCTACGACGTGCTGCTGTCCGGGACGACCCCGGGCCGCGGTCAGGCCAAGGCCGTAGAGGCTCTGCTCGGCCATCGCTGCGAGGGGCTGATCCTGCTCGCCCCCGAGGCCGAGCCCGGCTACCTCGACCAGCTCGGACGCCGTGCGGCGACCGTCTCGGTCGCCCGTCGCGCGCCCGGCGCCCGGGTGGACCTCGTGCACAGCGCCGAGGGCAAGGGCGTACGCCAGGCCATGGACCACCTCGTGGAACTGGGCCACCGCCGGATCGCGCACATCGACGGCGGGCGCGGCTCCGGCTCGGCCGAGCGCAGGCGCGCCTACCGGGCCGCGATGCGCAGGCACGGGCTGGTGGACCACGTAAGGGTGATCCCCGGCGCCCACACCGAGGAGTCGGGCATCGAGACGGCCCGCATACTGCTGGCGGAGCGCGGCCAGGGGTTGCCGCTGCCCACGGCGGTCCTCGCGGGCAACGACCGGTGCGCGATCGGCCTGTTGATGACGCTGACGCAGGCGGGCGTCGAGGTCCCGCGCGAGGTGTCGGTCGTCGGCTACGACGACAGCCACCTCTCCCATCTGATGTCGATCGGCCTGACCACCGTCCGCCAGGACGCCGTCCTCATGGCCGAGCACGCGGTCCGCTTCGCCGTGGACCGGCTGGAGGATCCCGAACTGGAGCCGCGCGAGGCCGTGTTGGACCCCAAGCTGGTCGTCCGGGGCACCAGTGGGCCGGCCCCGCAGGAGCCGGCCTGAGCACGGAATCAGCGGCGAGGCCGGCCGCGCCCCGTCGCGGCCACGACCGACCCCGCCTGTCCATGGCCGCGCCTAGGGGGTGTTTTAAAGTCCCGCACAGCGCCCGCGGCGCCCGGCACGCACCCTCGCCGCACCGGCCAAAGGCCCGAGTACGTCCAGTACGAGGGCCTTCGTCCGGCACTCCCCCAGCCTTCGGCCGGGGGGACCCCCAGGGCACGCACCGGACACCGCGGGCACCGCACGGGACTTTCGAAACACCCCCTAGGGGACGTTTCCCCTAGCGCGTGCCCTTCGCGGCGAACTCGGCCACCGCGTCGACGTTGTCCTTGGTGATGAAGGCGGGCCCGGTCAGCACCGGAGCCGTGCCGCCGCCGCTGAAGTTGCCGTTCGTCCTGTACAGCCACAGCGAGTCGACCGCCAGGTAGCCCTGGAGGTACGGCTGTTGGTCGACGGCGAACTCGACCTTGCCGTCCTGCACGGCCGTGACCAACTCCTTGTTCAAGTCGAAGGTCGCGACCTTCGCCTTGCCGCCCGCGTCGGCCACCGACTGCACGGCGGTCAGCGCGAACGGGGCGCCGAGCGTGACGACTTGGTCGATGGAGGAGTCCTGCTGGAGCTTGGCGGTGATCGTCGACTTCACGGACGGCATGTCGGTGCCGTTGACGTAGAGGATGTCCGTCTTGCCCGAGAACCCCTTCTTCAGGCCGGCGCAGCGGGCCTCCAGGGCGACATGGCCCTGCTCCTGGATGACACAGATGGCGTGCTTGGCACCGACCTCGTCGAGCCGCTCACCGAAGGCCTGGCCCGCGATGTTCTCGTCCTGCCCGAAGTACTCGAGCATGCCGAGGCCCTTCCAGTCGTCCAGGCCGGCGTTGAAGCCGACGACGGGGATGCCGGCCGTTGTGGCCTTGGCGACCACGGCCTTCATGGCGCTCGGCTTGGCCGCGGTGAGGGCGATGCCGTCGACCTTCTGGTCGATCGCGTTCTGTACCAGGTTCGCCTGGTTGCCGGCGCTCGGGTCGCTGGAGTAGACGAGCTTGATGTTGTCCTTGGCCGCGGCGGCCTCGGCTCCCTTGCGGATCAGGTCCCAGAACGTGTCACCCGGAGCCGCGTGGGTGACCATGGCCACGGTCATCCGGGGCGTGGTCGCCTTGCCGGCCGAGGCGTCCCCGGAGCCCTCCTCGGACTGCTTCCCGCCGGAGTTGCTGGAGCATCCCGCGGCGAAGAGGGTGGCGGCCAGTGCGGCGGCGGTCAGCGTCGCGGCTCGGTGGTGTCTGCGCATGTCCCATGCACCTCGCTGTGCTGGTCGGGGCGGGTTCCCAGGTGGGGGAGGGTCACGGGTACCACCCGCTGGATAACGGCTTGAGCGCTCCACTAGCGCGCTCTAGTGGCAGGTACTATGCGGCGCTCCCCAGATGATGTCAATGGGTTTGTCAGGACGTATCGACAAAGCCGAGGTGGGGCGGTGTCACCGCGTGGCGCATCGCGAGGTGAAGGGGGCGAAGAAGACCACCCCGCCTGATGGAGGGGGCGGGGTGGTGTCGGTGGCCGTGCCGATGGCTCAGGCGGGCCGTATCGCGCTGTGGATCGCCGACTCTCCGGCGTAGTGGATCGACTCCTCGCGGATCGCTGCCCCGGGCCCCGGGGCGTGGATCATCATGCCGTTTCCGGAGTAGATCCCGACGTGGCCGACGTGGAAGAGGACCAGGTCGCCGGGTTCGAGGTAGGTGAGCGCGATCCCCTGGCCGGCGGTCGCCTGTTCCGGCGCGGTGCGGGGGAGGGTGATACCGGCGGCCTTCCAGGCGGCCTGGGTGAGGCCGGGGCCGTCGTAGGCGTCCGGGCCGCTGGTGCCCCAGACACAGGGCTTGCCGAGCTGGGCACGGGCGAAGTCCAGGGCGCGCGTGGCTCGGGTGTCCCGCGGTGCGGTCGATGTGAGGGCGGTGGTCGCGGCGAGGACCTGGCCGGTGTCGAGGGCCTGGCCGGTGTCGGGGGCCCGGCCCGTGTCGTAGGCCGTGTCGTAGGCCTGTCCCGTGGTGAGGTATGGGCTCGTTGCGGTGGTGGTCAGGGGGTCGGTGGCCGGGGCTGGCGTGGTGGTCCAGGCCGATGTGCCGGCCGGGGCCGTGGTGAGGTCGGCCGGCCCCTGGGCCTGCAACGCCTGCCACTGTGTCTCGGCCGAGGGCTGGATCCGGGTCGGCGTGGCACTCCAGGAGTCGACGGCGGGCAGACTCTCGACGGCGGCAGCCGGGCTCTCGATCGCGGCGAGCGGCGCGCCCTGCTGCACGGCGTACCGGAGAGAGCACGTCGCGTGCCTGGGAGAGCTTTCGCTGGTTCCGCTCCTTGGACGCCCGTAGAGAGGACTGCTGTTGCGGCTCGGCCGCGGGGTCGGCGGAAGGGGCGGGAAGGGCGAGGACTTCCCGTGGTGCCTCCGGTGCCTCCGGTGCGGCCGGAAAGGCGGCCACAGGGCCGGCGGTCAGTTCGGCCAGCGGAGCCCTCCCGGTGGCCGAACCGGACGTCAACTCGGCGACGGGCGCGGCGGGCAGCTCCAGGGCGGCGGCGCGGCCGGTGGCTTCCCGCCCGCGGTCGGCGAGGCCGGCTCCCGCGCGCGTTGCCCGCGCCCCGCCGGGACGGTCCGGCAGTCTGTCGGTCGGCAGCACCGCCGGCACGGTCGGACCCAGCTTCGAACGGACCCCGTCGAACCACTGCCGGGTGACGCTGTCGAGCGCGGGGTCGCGGCGCCTGTCGTCGTCGTTCCGCGGCCCGGCGCCGGGGCGGCGTCCGGTGTCCGTCGGCCGGTCGGCGCGCTTGCGCGGGCCGGTTGCCGCCGCGCGGGTGGCGTTGAAGGTGCCCGTGTCGGATTCGGCCTGGTCGTAGAGGGAGCTGACCCGTCGGCTGACCTCCTCGCGACTCGGTGTCTCGTCCCCGGCCGAGGGGGCGGCGTTGGCCGTCTGGGCGAGCAGGGCCACAGAGGTGAGGGCTGCCGACGCGAGGGCGGAATTGCGCATGCCAGGGAGGCTCAGAGCCCCCGGACGCGCGCTGCGTTCCGGCGCCATGGGCGACGTACTCCTTCCGTACTCCGCGTACCGGGTTAGCGTGGGGTCCCCCCAGGCCGTTCAGGCACTGGGGGAGGGTTCGGGCGGTCGGTCCGGAAGGTGTGCCCTACGGCCCTTGCCCCAAAGGGCGGTTGGGCCGATTCACCCCGAGTTCGGTTGGGTCCCCGGCTCCAGTGGGCCCTCGCGGACACACCGGACTAGGCGGAGGCCGCGCGTCCCGGCGGGGTTCGCCGGAGGTCGTCGTGCGGTCCGATGCGTAACCTAACCAACTTGTGAGCCTCCCGTGAAGATTGACATGTGAAATGTCCGATACGTTTTTGTGACCTTCGACGCTTGGCGCGGTGGGCAGCGGAATTCACTTCGCGGCGCGGTGGCTTCGCCACGCTTCGTAGTGATCCAGGACCGTCTGCTCGATCGGGCGGTAGGTGATGCCCAGTTCGCTCACGCTGCGGCTGTTGTCCACCCGGAACCGGATGCCGAGGTGTTTGCGGATGTAGTCCTGCGTCAGCCCGAAGGCCGGGCCCAGGACGCGTACCGGCCAGTGGGGGAGCGCGGTGCGCGGGAGGCGCGGGTCGCGGGGGTGTCGGGTCCGGATGATGCGGGACATCTCGTGGAAGGACGTCACGGTCCGGTCGGCGAGGATGTAACGGCCCTTCGCGTCCGGGTTCTCGGCCGCCGCGATGTGCGCGTCGGCCACCTCGCGCACGTCCACCGTGGTGAAGCTGAAGTCCGGGGCGCCGTAGAAGAAGTAGCCCTTGAACAGCTCCTCCAGCAGGAACAGGCTGCCGGACTCCGAGGTCGGGGTGAGGGAAGGGCCCAGGATCAGGCCGGGGTTGACCGCGACCATCCGCCAGCGGTCCTGGGCGGCCTCCGCCTCCCAGGCCGCGCGTTCCGCGACCGTCTTGGCGTAGTGGTAGGGGTTGTTCTCGACCGTGCTGGTGGTGTTGAAGTACCGCTCCGACAGCACCCCGCCGTCCATGGCCGGTACGTCCGCGTAGTCGCCGAAGATCGCGCCCACGGTGGAGGTGAGGACCAGCCGCTCGACCGTGGGCGTCCGTTCGACGGCCGCCAGCACATTGCGCGTGCCGAGCAGGGCCGGGTCGACCATGTCCCGGCGGCCGTCCTTGATCTTCTCCGGCATGCGGAACGGCGACGCCACATGGAACACCACCCGGCAGCCGGTCATCGCCTCGCCGAAGGAGCCCTTCGTCAGCAAGTCGGCCTCGAACAAGGAGAGTTGGCCGGGGTGCGCCTCCTGCATGTCCCGCAGCGGCCGTACCTTCGCCGCGTCGGCGGTGCCGCGCACGGTGGCGTGGACCCGGTACCCGCGCTCCAGGAGCCGCTTGACCAGATGACTTCCGACGAACCCGCTGCCGCCGGTCACCAACACCCTCGCCGAGCCGCCCTCGCCCACGCCCTCACCCCTCCAGTCGTGCGGTCGGGGCCACCCTAAGCGGCCCCGACCGCCCTGTCCCGGGTCACCAGCGCGGCAGCCGGAGTTCGTACTCCGGCTGGATCCGCCGCATGTAGCCGGTGTCGTCCCGGCCGCGCACCCCCGAGTCCACGTACAGCCGGTGGAGTCGGTCGAGGGCGTCGTGATCGAGTTCGACGCCGAGGCCCGGGCCCGTGGGGACTTCGACCGCCCCGTCGCGCAGCTGCAGGGCACCGGGGACGATCACGTCGTCGGCCGAGTTCCACGGGTAGTGCGTGTCGCAGGAGTGGTCGAGGTTGGGGATGGCCGCCGCGACATGGGTCATGGCGGCGAGGCTGATGCCCAGGTGGGAGTTGGAGTGCATCGAGAGGGCGAGGCCGAACGCCTCGCAGACCGCGGCCAGTTCACGGGTGCGGCGCAACCCGCCCCAGTAGTGGTGGTCGGTGAGGAGCACCTGGATCGCGTTCTGCTCGATCGCCGGGCGCAGGTGCTCCCAGGCGATCACGCACATGTTGGTGGCGAGGGGGAGCGGCGAGTCCTTCGCCACCTCCGCCATGCCGGGGATGGTCGCGGTCGGGTCCTCCAGATACTCCAGTACGCCGTCCAGCTCACGGGCGACGTACCGCGAAGTCTCCACCGTCCAGGCCGTGTTGGGGTCGAGGCGCAGTGGCCGGCCGGGGAAGGCCTCCGCCAGTGCCTTGATCGCGGCGATCTCCTCGTCGGGCGGGAAGACACCACCCTTGAGCTTGAACGAGCGGAAGCCGTACCGCTGTTGCATCAGCCGGGCCTGCTCGACGATCCCGGCGGGGTCCAGCGCCGCGCCCCAGTCGTCGCCCACCGCCGGGCGGCCGTCCAGGGCCGGGTGTTCGGCCCACTTGTAGAAGAGGTACGCCGCGAAGGGCACCGAGTCGCGGACCTTGCCGCCGAGCAGGTCGCTGACCGGGCGGCCGAGCAGCTTGCCCTGGGCGTCGAGGCAGGCGACCTCCACCGCCGAGGTGGTCCAGCCGCGCTCGTGCGAGCTGGGCACGGTGGGCAGCAGCGCGGCGTCGATCGCGGCCCTGACGGCCGTCGTGTCGAAGAGGTCCATGCCGACGACCACCTTCGCCGCCGCGTGCAGTCGCTCCAGGCGGGCGACGCCGCCCGGCGACTCGCCGAGGCCCACCGTGCCGTCCTCCAGGACGAGTTGGAGGATGACGCGCAGGGCGAGCGGTTCGTGGACGCCGTTGGAGTTGAGCAGGGGCGGGTCGCGGAAGGCGATCGGGGTGACGATCAGCTCGCGGATGCGGGTGCCGACGGTGGTGCTCATGCGCGGACCGCCTCCAGGCCGTGGTCGATCAGTTTCGCGAGCCGGGCGACATGCTCCGGCGTGGGGTCGACGAGCGGTGCGCGCACCCCGCCGACGTCGAGGCCCCGGAGGGTCACTCCGGCCTTGACCAGGGCCACGGCGTAGCCCGGGACCTCGTCGCGGAGTTCGACGAGGGGGCCGTAGAACTCGTCCAGGAGGGTCGTCACCAGCTCCCGGTCGTCGCGGGCCAGCGCCCGGTGGAAGGCCAGCGCGATCTCCGGGGTGAAGGCGAACACGGCCGAGGAGTACAGGTCGACGCCGATGCCCTGGTAGGCGGGCGCGGTCATCTCGGCGGTGGGCAGTCCGTTGAAGAACCGGAAGTCCGCGCCGCCCGGCACGGCACGCACGGCCCGGACGATGCGGTGCATCCGCTCGATGTCGCCGATGCCGTCCTTGAGGCCGACGACCTTCGGCAGCGCGGCGATCTCGGCCGCCGTGCTCTCGGTGAGGCGGGCATTGCCGCGCTGGTAGAAGATCACCGGCAGGTCGGTCGCGGCGGTGACCTCCTCGACGTACCGGAACAGGCCCTGCTGCGGCGCCGTCACCAGGTACGGAGGCAGCAGCAGGATGCCGTCGGCGCCGGCGCGTGCGACGCGGGCTGCCTGGTCGCGGGCCACCGGGGGCGGGCCGCCCGCCGCGGCCAGGACGGGGACGCGTCCGGCGGTCGTCTCGACGGCGACCCGCGTGGCACGCTCGATCTCGTCGGGCGTCAGGGCGTGGAACTCGCCGGTGCCGCAGGCGACGAACACGCCGCCCGCGCCCGCCGCGACTCCGGCCTCGATGTGCTGAGCCAGCCGTTCCTCGTCCAGTGAGCCGTCCGCGGTGAACGGCGTGACGGGGAAGAACAGCACTCCTTGGAACTTCATGTCTCTCTCAATGCGGGGGGTAGGGGTCAGCCCTTGGTGGCGCCGGCGGCGATGCCGGTGACCAGCGAGCGCTGGAGGAGCAGATAGACGACCAGGCTGGGGATCAGGGCGATGACCGCACCGGCCAGCACCACCCCGGATCCGACCTCGGGGTCGGTGCGCAGGACGGACAGGGCGACGGTGACCGTGTAGTCGGTGGGGTCCTTGGCGGCGATCAGGGGCAGCAGGTACTGGTCCCAGATCATGATGAAGCCGAGCACGCCGGCCACGCCGAGCGCGGGCTTGCACAGCGGCAGGATGACCTGCCAGAGCATCCGGAGCTCGCCCACGCCGTCCAGGCGGGCGGCCTCCTCGATCTCGGCGGGTATGTCCCGCATGAACTCGGTCAGCATCATCACCGAGAAGCCCCAGGCGCCCAGCGGCAGGATGACGCCCCAGACGGTGCCCTTGAGGTCCAGGTGGACCACGGGCACGTCACCGAGGACCAGCGACAGCGGGATCGCGATGACCTCCTCGGGCAGCATCAGCGTCATCATGAACAGCATCATGATCAGCGCCTGCCCGCGGAACCGGTGCCGGGCCAGCGCGTACGCGGCGAGCGTGCACACCACGAGCTGGAGCAGCAGGCCGCCGCCCGCGATGACGAGCGAGTTGCCGAGGTAGTCCCAGATGCCGCGCTCGCCCGCCACCCGGAAGTTCAGCAGGGTGCTGTCGTGCGGCAGGAACGACAGCGAGGAGCCGCTGGGGTTGGTGGTGAAGGCGCCCGAGAAGATCGTCAGGAACGGCGCCGCGAAGATGCCGAGGGCGATCAGACAGAGCAGGACGCGCAGGGCCCAGGCGAGCGAGGGCCTGTCGTTCCAGCCGAGAGCGGTGTCGAAGCGGGCCGGGGTGGTCCGCTGTGCCTTGGTGTTCCGTCCGGCCGGGGTGGCCGGGGCCACCGGCCGGACGGGGGCGGTGACGGGGGCGCTCATCGCGCTTCTCCCCTCTTGCGGAGGTAGTTGATCGTGACGGTGAGCAGCAGCGTCACGCCGAGCAGGACGACCGAGGCCGCGGAGGCGCCGCCGATGTCGTTGCGGGTGAAGCCCAGGGTGTAGGCGCGGGTCATCCACACGTCGGTCGACCCGGCCGGACCGCCGCCGGTGAGGACGTAGACCTCGGTGAACACGCGCAGTCCACGGATCGTGGCGAGCGTGAGCACGATCATGAGCGCGGGACGGATCGCGGGCAGCGTGATGTGGCGCAGCCGCTGCCACAGCGAGACGCCGTCCATCGCCGCCGCCTCGTACAGCGAGCGGTCCACGCCCGCGAGGCCGGCGAGGAGGATCACCATGTTGTACGGGGCCCAGATCCAGATGCCCATGGCCATCGTCGAGTACAGCGCGATGTTCGGGTTGTCGAGGAACTGCACCGGACCGAGTCCGAGGAGGTGCAGGCCGCTGTTGAGGAGGCCGTCGGAGGTCGGGTAGTACATCAGCCGCCACAGCTCGCCGACGACCGCCGTGGCCGTGACGGCCGGGAGGAAGACGGCGGTACGGAGGATCCTCAGCGAGCGGGCCTGGCCCTCCAGCAGCAGGGCGAGGACGAACCCGAGCAGGATCGCGCCGACCGACTGGCCGATGCCCAGGATCAGGGTGTGCCCGATGGCGTCCTGGAAGCGGTGGTCGGTCAGGACCCTCGTGTAGTTGTCGAGGCCGATCCACCGGTCGCCGAGGAAGGGGCGTACGTCGAAGAAGCTGAGCCAGATGCCCTTGGCCATCGGCCAGAACTTGAAGACGAGGGCGAGCAGCAGCCCCGGAGCCAGGAAGAGCCAGGGGACGACGGCCTTCTTGCTGAGGGCCTTCGTGGTGAAGGCCCTCTTGCCGGAGCCTCCGCGCGCCGCGGGGGCGGGGACGGTAGCGGTCATTTCAGCAGGTCCTGGTCCTTGAGGTCACCGGCGAGGGTGTCGTTCAGCTCCTTGAGCTGCGAGCGGACGTCACCACCGCAGTACGTGAAGATCGAGTTCAGCGCGTCGGCGGTGTCCTGCTTGATCGGGGCGAAGTCCGGCGCGTTCGGGAACTGCTGGGAGGCGTCCTCGTAGGCCTTCTGGACGACACTCCAGCGGGCGTCGTCGCGGACCTTTGCCGCGTCCAGCGTGGAGTTCACGGGGATGCGGACGACGGGCTGGTGGCCGTCGACGCCGGTCATGGCGATCTTCTGGCCCTCGGGCGAGACCAGGAACGCGGCCAGCGCCAGCTCCTGCCTGTCCTTGCCGGTCCTGGCGCCGAGGTAGACGTTCTCTCCGTCGGCCAGCACATCGCCGCCGGCCGGGCCCGCGGGGGCGGGAACGACCTCGTACTTGTCCTTGCCGAGGGTGCCGTCGAAGGTGGTGATGTTGTACGGGCCGGTCATGTACATCCCGGCGTTGCCGTCCTGGAAGTTCGTGGCGGTCGACGTCACGGCGGTGAGGGCGCCGGGCTGGACGACACCGTTGTCACCGCAGAAGAGGTTGTCCTTCATCCACGTCACGGCGTTCACGGCCGCCGCCGAGTCCATGGCGGGGGTGTACGTGCCCTTGCCGTCCGACTTGATGATCTCGGCGCCGCCCTGCCACAGGAAGCTCGCTCCCCACCAGGCGGCATAGCCGTTCTGGGCGCTGCCCGGCGCGACGATCCCATAGGTGTCGGCCTTGCCGTCGCCGTCCGGGTCCTCGGTGGCGAACGCCTTGGCGACGGAGAGCATCTCCTGCCAGGTCGTCGGCGCCTTCAGACCCAGCTTCTTCAGCCAGTCCGTGCGGATCATCAGGGTCTGGGCCTGACGGGAGTACGGGATGCCGTAGTGCTTCCCGTCGACGCCCACCGTGGAGGACCATGACTTGCCGGTGATCTGGTCGCCGCCCGAGATCGAGGCGGGGTCGATCGGCTTGAGCAGGCCCTGGCTCTGGTAGCTGCCCATCAGCGCCGTGTCGTTGATCATGACGTCCGGCAGGTCCTTGGTGGACGCCCGGCTCTGGAGCTGCTGGTCGAAGTTGATGACCGGCTGGTAGTCGATCTTGATGCCGGTCTTCTCGGTGAAGGCGGCGAAGACACGGTCGTAGGTGGCGGCGGAGTCCGGATTGCTCCGGGTCCACACCTCCAGCGTGTTCGGGTCGTCGCCGCCCGCACTGCCGGAACCGGAGCCGCACGCGGCCGTTCCGAACGCGAGCGCCGTGGCGACGAGCAGGGCGGCCGGGCGGCGACATCGTCGGTGATCCCGCATGGACACACTCCGTTGGATCTGGAGTTCATATGCATGAACAGCTTTCACGCATCTAAATGATCGGCCAAGCTACGAATCGTTTCGGCCGTATGTCAAGACATGACGGCGAGATTTCACCTCCCCTATAGGGCTGCGGCGGCCGGGGGCGGGTTCACGTCACCCACGGCAAACCGGCCACGGCGCGTTGTGTGCGACTCGGGGAGGCCGTACGCGCGTGCGACCAGTCGAACGGCGTGGGTCAAGCCTTTCCGTCGCGCGTCGGGCTTCTTCCCGGGTTCCGGGGTGACGCCTCTGTGCGGGATCTGTGAACCACCTGGCCGGGGCGCGCAGGCGCGGTGTGTGGATGCGGGAAGTGGGTCTTCACCAAACCCCCTCCCCGGGTGGCCTGAAGGCGCCTTGTTCGGTCAACTTCCCACGCATCAAGGTGGGTTGAGCACTTGAGCATCAGGAGTCACAAGCGTGTTGCTTGAGCCGTGCGGTCGAGCGCCCACGGTGATGACGGGGGAAACTGGTGCGGTGCACGTGTCGGCGTCGTCCTTGTGGGTGGCGTTTTCGTGCCCCGGGTCGGGAATGCCTCCCTCTGCCATCTCTTGGTGCCTTTGTCCGGTGCCCGAGACAGGGATAAGGAGGGGGAATGCCGATGAGCGCGGTCAGCGCCGCAAAGCCGACGTATCCCGGCGTCTACGTCGAAGAACTCCCCAGCAGCACCCGCACGATCTCGACCTTGACCACGTCCGTGACCGCCTTCGTGGGCCACACCCGGCGTGGTCCGCTGAACGAGCCGGTACGCGTCACCAGCTTCACGGAGTTCGAGCGCCGCTTCGGGGGCCTGAGTGCCCAGAGCGCCGTCGGCTACGCGGTCCACCAGTTCTTCGGCAACGGCGGCACCGTCGCGGTGATCGTCCGGGTCGCCAAGGCCGGCAGTGGCAAGGCCGCCTGCGTCACCCTCAAGTCCACCGAGGGCCACAGCGAGGGTCCCGTCCTCGAAGTGCACGCCAAGGAGCCCGGCCTCTGGGGCAACGGCCTGCGCGTCGCGGTCGACCACGACACACCGTGCCCCGACGAGACCTTCAACCTGCGGGTCTACGACGCCAAGGGCGACGCCCGCGAGAGCTTCACCGGCCTGTCAATGGACCCCGCGAACGGCCGCTACGCGCAGACCGTGATCAACGCGGGCTCCCGCCTGATCCGCGTCGAGGTCGTCGGCGAGGGCCGCCCCGACCCGTCCGGCACCGTCTCCAAGCCCTTCGGGGACCAGCTGCCGAACCTGGCCGTCGACCTGACCGTCAAGATCGGGGAGGTGGAGCGCGAGTTCACGCTCTACGACCCCGACTGCGACGGCGAAGCCCCATGCAGCGTCGCCGAGTTGGCGCTGCTCCTGGAGCGCAAGCTGCGCGCCCTGCCCGACGCGCCCGGCAAGCACGCCTTCGCGGGCGTCGAGGTCACCGCCTTCGGCCGCCGCATCCAGGTCGTCGCCGGCTCCACCGACCCCGAGGACGTCGTCCGCTTCCTCGGCGAGTGCGCCAACGACCTCGGCCTGGAAGCCTCCGTCAACCCGCCGGTCTTCCCGCTGGAGGGCGGCGAGGACGGCGCCGCTCCCGGCCCGCGCGACCTCATCGGCAGCGAGGGCGACAAGACCGGCATCCAGGCGCTGCGCGGCGTCGCCGACGTCAACCTGCTGGCGCTGCCGGAACTCGCGGCGTACGAGAAGACCGAGGACGCGCTCACGGTCATCTCGGCCGCCCAGCGGCTGTGCCAGGAGCGGCGGATCTTCCTGCTGGTCGACGCGCCGAGCACCTGGGTCGGCGTCGACTCCGCGCGCGCCGGGCTCGCCGCCTTCGACGCCGTGCGCGGCAACCACGCGGGCCTGTACTTCCCGCACCTCCAGCTCACCGACCCGCTCACGGGCCGGCTGCGCTCCTTCCCGCCGTCCGGCGCGATCGCCGGCGTCATCGCCCGCACCGACTCCGAGCGCGGCGTGTGGAAGGCCCCGGCCGGCACCGAGGCGCGGCTCGCGGGCGTGCACTCGCTCACCGTCAACCTCACCGACCGTGAGACCGGCCTGCTCAACCCGCTGGGCGTCAACTGCCTGCGCACCTTCCCGGTCACCGGCCCGGTCGTCTGGGGCGCACGCACGCTGGAGGGCTCGGACGCGCTCGACAGCGAGTGGAAGTACGTCCCCGTGCGGCGCCTCGCGCTCCACGTGGAGGAGAGCCTCCAGCGCGGCCTGCAGTGGGTGGTGTTCGAGCCCAACGACGAGAACCTGTGGCAGCAGATCCGGCTCGCCGCCTCCTCGTACCTGCACACGCTCTTCCGCCAGGGCGCCTTCAAGGGCGGTACCCCGCGCGAGGCGTACTTCGTCAAGTGCGACAGCGACACGACGACCACCGAGGACATCGAGAACGGCATCGTCAACGTCCTCGTCGGCATCGCACCCGTCCGGCCGGCGGAGTTCGTGATCGTCAAAATCCAGCAGACGTCCGGGCAGTTCGCGCTCTAGGCGCCGGGAATCGTGGAGAACTGAAGGAATCCGATGGCTGAGTTCACGGTCAACGCGCATCGCTTCGACCCCTACAAGAACTTCAAGTTCCTGGTCCTGTGGGACGGTCGCACGGTCGCCGGCATCAGCAAGATCAGTCCGCTGAAGCGGACGACGGAAGTCGTCAAGCACCGCCACGGCGGCGACCCCTCGTCGCCCCGCAAGTCGCCGGGCCGCTCCGAGTTCGAGGGCATCACCCTGGAGCGCGGCGTCACCCACGACCCCGAGTTCGACCGCTGGGCCAACAAGGTCTGGCAGGTCGGCGCGGGCCTCGGCTCCGAGGTGTCCCTCGCCGACTTCCGCAAGGACATAGTCATCCAGGTCCTCAACGAGGCCGGCCAGGTCGCCGTCTCGCACAAGCTGTACCGGACCTGGCCCAGCGAGTACCAGGTCCTCGGCGAGCTGGACGCCAACGCCAACGCGGTGGCCATCCAGTCGCTGAAGCTCGAGTGCGAGGGCTGGGAGCGGGACTACGAGGTGCCCGAGCCGGAGGAGCCCTCCTTCCTCAACCCCGCCTGACCAGCGGGTAGTCGAGGGGGAACGAGATGGCGATCACCGGGGCGGCCGAGCTGCTGGCCACCTGGGAGGCGGGCCTCGCCGAGGCATCGACGGGGCGCGCCCTGCTGCTGCACCGCACGGCGCGCCCGGACGTCGACGCCGCGACCCTGCCGGTGCTGCCGGTGGGGGAGCGCGAGGCCGACCTGTTCGCGCTGCGCCGCGCCCTGTTCGGGGAGCGCATGCAGGTGCGGCTGGCGTGCTCGGCGTGCGGCGCGGACATGGAGTTCGACCTGGACGCCGGGGAGTTCGCGCGATCGCTCGGCGGGCCGGGTGACTCCGCGGTGCGGGTCGAACAGGACGGCTGGGACGTGGAGTTCCGGCTGCCCGGTGTCGCCGACCTGACGGTGGCGGCCCGGGCGGCCGACCCGCGTAACGCCCTGCTCGCGCGGTGCCTCGTCTCGGCGGTACGCGACGGGGCGCCGGTCGACGCCGCTGATCTGCCGGTCCCGGTCCAGCGCCGGATCGCCGAGGCGGTCGAGGCCGCCGACCCGGGCGCCGACGTCACGCTCAACATCGCCTGTCCCGAGTGCGGCGACGCCACCCGGGCCGAGCTGGACATCGCCTCCTACCTGTGGACCGAACTGGACGCCTGGGCACGGGACTTGCTGCTCGACGTCCATCTGCTGGCCACGTCGTACGGCTGGAGCGAGCCGGAGATCCTGGCGCTCAGCCCGCTGCGGCGCCGCTACTACCTGGAGCTGTGTGCGGATGTCTGACGCCGAAGGGGCACCGGTGCCCGACTTCCTCGACCGGCTGATCGCCCGGCACACCCCGGCCGCCGCCGGGCCGCGCCCGGGTGTGGTGCGGGTACGTCCCCGGCTGCCCGGCCCGTTCGAGCGGGTCGAGGCGGTACGGAGCACGGCACCGGACCCGGACGACGGCACCGACCTGCTGTGGCCCTCCACCACGCCCTCGGCAGTACGGCAGGGGGAAGCGCCCCGCCCGGCGACGCCCCCGGCCCGGCCGCACACGGAACGGGAGCGGACGGTCGTACGCACCGAACGCGCCCCGTCCGACCCGGGGCCGCGGCCCGCCCCGAGGGCCCTGCCCGAGACGCCGCTGCTGCGCCCCGTCGCGCCGCTCGCCGCGGAGCCGCGGCCGACGCCCGACGCCGTGCGGCGGGGGGCGGGCCATGGGCGTCCGGACCGGAGCGCATCCCGGACCGCGGCGGCCGTACCCATCCCCCCGGGTACGGACGCCGCTTCCCCCGCCGCCGTGTCCGCGGCGCTGCGCCCCAGCGCCGCGGACACGGCGGCAGCCAGGGACGCCGTACGGCAGGCCGCCGCGCGGCGCCCCTCGCGGGCGCCCGAGCAGGTGGTGCAGGTGCAGATCGGGCGGCTGGAGGTGACGGCCGGACCGTCACCGTCCGGCGGGGCCCGGCAGCGTACGCCGTCCACGGAGCGACCGGGCGCGACCTTGAGCCTGGCCGACTATCTGGCGCGAGGGCGGGAGTGACATGACGGATCGAGGAACCGAGGAACCGACTTCATGAGCAACGCACTCGCCATCGCCCACGTCACCCAGGCCCTCGCCCTGCTGCTCGCGTCCAACGTGGGCCCGGAGTTCGACGAGGCCGTCAAGGTGGAGCCGCACAAGCCGCCGACGGAACCGCCGGACCACCCCACGCTCAACGTGTTCCTCTACCAGGTCACGCCCAACACCTCGATGCGCAACAACGACCTGCCGACCCGGGCGTCCGACGGCACCCTGGTGAAGCGACCGGCCGCCGCGCTGGACCTGCACTACCTCATCAGCGCGTACGGCGACGAGACCACCCTGGTCGGGCAGCGGCTGATCGGCTCCGTGGTGCGCACCCTGCACGAGATTCCGATTCTGCCGAAGGACGTCGTCGAAGAGACCGGTCAACTCCCGCACCTGGCGGGCAGCGATCTCGCGGAGGCGGCGCAGCGGGTGCGGTTCACGCCCAGGGTGATGGACATGGACGAGACGTCGAAGCTGTGGGGGATGCTCTACCAGACGCCGTACTCGCTGTCGGTGGTCTACCAGGCGACCCTGGTCCTCATCGACGGGCGCGAGAAGCCGGTCCCGGCGAAGCCGGTGGAGCGGCCCGAGGTACGGGTGCTGCCGTTCGGGGCGCCGGGCGCGCCGGCCCTTCCGGGCGCGGACACGAAGGTCGAGGCGCCATCAACCGAGCCTGTACCGGCGGGAGTTGTCAAGACGGCCGCCGACGGCCCCGGGCCGGGGAGCGGCGCCGCCAAGAAGACCGCGAAGGCACCGGCCAAGACCGTCGCCAAGGCTCCGGCACGGGCCCGCAAGGCCCCCCGGGTGACCAAGTCGACCCAGCCGGAGCCCCGCAAGGGCACGGAGGGCTGAGCGGGGATGGGGACCACGGGGGCAGGTGAGGGCATGGGGACGAACGGGCCGCGAGCGACCGGTACTTCGGGTGCGGCCGCCGGACACGAGATGGGCACGACGCTGACCGCGGAGATCCGGCGTGTCCTGTCCCGCGTCGACGCCCACGCCGCCGGCGCCGGTGCGGCGTCCGCCCCGGAGCCCGACGCACCGACCACCGCAGGCTCCGCGCGCCCGGCGCCGCCGGCCGTCCCGGGCACCGCCCCCCTCGACGCCCTCGTCACCTGCTTCGGCCTCACCCCCTTCGAACGCGACCTGATCCTCCTCGCCGCCGCCGACGAACTGGACCCCACGGCCGCCGCCCGCTGCGCCGCGGCCTGCGGTGACCCCCAGCGGGCGTACCCGACCTTCTCGCTCGCCCTGGCCGCCCTCGCCGAACCGCACTGGAGCGCGCTCACCCCCGTCGCGCCGCTGCGGCGCTGGCGGATCGTCGAACTCGACGACGAGTCCCGGCTGACGACCTCGCGGCTGCGGCTCGACGAACGCATCCTGCACTTCCTCCTGGGCTCGCCCTACCTCGACGCCCGTCTGCACGGCCGCCTGCGCCGCACGCCGGTGCCGGAGCAGCTGCCGCCGTCGTACGACCTGGCCGCGAGCCGGGTCGCCGAGGGCTGGACGACGGGGGCGAGCCCCGACGCGCCGCTGCTCGTCGAGGTGACCGGCGGTGATCTGCGCAGCCGTGCCGACATCGCCGCCGCGGCGGCCGCTCGGTCCGGGCTAGGGCTGTACGCCACGGGCGCCGAGGACATCCCGGCCGACCCTGCCGAACGCGACCGCCTGGCCCGCCTGTGGCAGCGCGAGGCGATCCTGCTGCCCGCCGCGCTGCTCGTCGAGGTGGGCGACCTGGACCGCGACCAGCGGGCGGCGACCGAGGCGTTCCTGGCCGGGGCGGCCGTACCCGTCGTCGTATCGAGCGAGGACCCACTGCGCTCGGACCGGCCGCACGGCGCACGGGTGGCGGTACCGCGCCTCGACGACGACGAGATGCTCGAGCTGTGGGCCCAGGCGTTCCACCCGGTCGCCGACCTCGACGAGGGTGAACTGCGTTCCCTGGTCGCCCAGTTCCAGCTGCCCCCGCACGTCATCCGGTCCGCCGCCGCGACCGTACGCCGCCGACTGCCGTACGAGGACTCCCTCGACGCCGCCGAACTCGCCTGGCGGGCGGGCCTGGAGGAGGCCCGGATCGGCATGGACGAGCTGGGCCGCCGGATCGAACCGCAGGCGGGCTGGGGCGACCTGGTCCTGCACGACCGGCAGACCGGCGTGCTGCGCGAGATCGTCGCCCATGTGCGGCAGCGGGCCACCGTCCACCAGGAGTGGGGGTTCGCGGGCACCCTGCGGCGTGGCCTCGGCGTCACGGCCCTCTTCGCGGGCGGCTCCGGCACCGGCAAGACGCTGGCCGCCGAGGTCATGGCGCGGGAACTCGGCCTCGACCTGTTCATCGTCGACCTCTCCCAGGTCGTCAGCAAGTACATCGGCGAGACCGAGAAGAACCTCCGCCGGGTCTTCGACGCCGCCGAACGCGGCGGCGCGCTGCTGCTGTTCGACGAGGCCGACGCGCTCTTCGGCAAGCGCAGCGAGGTCAAGGACAGCCACGACCGGTACGCCAACCTGGAGGTCAGCTACCTGCTGATGCGGATGGAGGCCTACCGCGGCCTCGCCATCCTCACCACCAACATGAAGAAGGCCCTCGACACCGCCTTCCTGCGCCGCATCCGCTTCGTCGTCGACTTTCCCTTCCCGGCCGAGCACGAGCGCGCCGAGATCTGGCGCCGCGTGCTGCCCTCGAAGGCCCCGGTCAAGGACATCGACCCCGGTCTCCTCGCCCAGCTCACCGTCGCGGGCGGCTCGATCCGCAACATCGCGCTGTCCGGGGCCTTCCTCGCGGCCGAGGAGGGCGACCGGCTCCAGATGCGGCACATGCTGGCGGCGGCCCGCACGGAGTACCAGAAGCTGGAGCGCTCCCTGACGCCGGGGGAGGTGCGGGGGTGGGTGTGAACGGGGGGTTCCGTGACGCGCGTGAGAGCCGCGAGACGCGCGAGTCCCGTCACGACCGGGAACCGCGTGAGATCCGGGTGGAGATCGGCGAACTCGCCCTCCACGGCTTCCGCGTGGACCCGGAGCGGGTGTCGGCCGCGTTCGAACGCGAACTGGCCCGCCTGGTCCGCGCCCATGGCGTCCCGCTCGCCGCCGACGGCGCCCTGACCCTCGACGCGCTGTCCGGCCTGCCGCCCCTGCCCGCGGGCCTGTCCGCCCGCCGCCTCGGCCAGGAACTGGCCCGCGCGGTGCACGAAGGACTCAGCGGACACGGGGAGGTGACACGATGAGCGCCCAGTCCCAGGACGCCCGTTCCGAGCAGGCCGCCGAACAACGCCGCCGCAAGCGCAAGGAGCGGGCCGCCAAGTCCCGTACGCCCGAGCCGAAGGAGATCGTCAGCGGCGCCGGGCAGCCTCTCGACCCGGGCGTCCGGCGGGAGTTGGAGGAACGTCTCGGCCACGACCTCGGCCGGGTACGCCTGCACACCGACCGGGACGCCGGTCAGCTGACGGAACTCCTCGGCGCCGACGCGGTCGCCGTCGGCCAGAACATCTTCTTCCGCGAGGGCGCCTTCAAGCCGGGCACGGACGAGGGCCGCCGCCTGCTCGCCCACGAGCTCCTGCACACCGTCCAGAACCCGCACGGCCTCGGGACGCTGCGCGCGGGCCGGGAGCTGGGGGCGGTGAGCGTGCCGCAGCAGGCCATCGAGCGGGAGGCGGAGTCGGCCGCCCAGGATCTCGTACGTCCTTCGGCGGCCGGCCCGCAGGAGTCCACGGCCGACGTGGCGGAGGACCAGGCCACACCGGGCTGGCTGCGCTACACCACCGTCGACGCCGACCGGAACCGCGCCGAGGCCATCGACCCGGCGACTCTGGTCGACCGCCTCGCGAACTCCCTCGTACGTTCCCTGCGCGGCGACCCCGAGGACCTGTCCCAGCGCACCCGCAAGCAACTCGCCCGGCTGCCCGAGGAGTTGCTCGACGGAGTCCTCGTACGCCTGGAGAGCCGGCTGCTCGGCTCGGAGCACGACCGCGTCCTCGACCTCGTCGACGAGATCGAGGCGTACGACGACTACGCCGAGGACGGTCTGGAGCGGGACGCGCACGACGCTCCGGAGATCGAGCCGGACACGGCCGACGAGGTGCGGACCGAGCGCGAGAACGCCGCGCGCTTCGCTGAGGAGCGGCGGGCGGAGGAGGAGCGGCCCCGGATCGCGCCCGGGCCGGAGAAGGACCAGACCGCCGAGGAAGGCGCCGACGGCAGCACCCCGCAGAACGGCGGGACGCAGGAGCAGGGGAGCACTCCGCAGGGCGGGGGTGCGCCCGGCGGGGCGCAGGAGCAGGAGGCGTCGGCCGGGCAGGGATCCGGGACGGCGGGGGTCCCGGCATCCGGTGGGGGCGCGGCCGCGGCTCGTGAGAAGCAGGACTCGTCCGCCTCGGAGGGGTCGGGCGGTGCTGCGCGGCAGGGCGCGAGGGACTCCGCCGACTCGGCATCGGGCAAGGAGAAGGACAAGGGCGGTCCGCAGCAGACCGAGGAGCAGACCGAGCGCGCGGACGCCGCCGCCGCGAGCAAAGAGGAGTCCGCGGCGAAGAACCGCCCAGGCGCGGCCGAGGCTGCCGTTGCCGGACGCCGGCTGAAGCAGCAGGACAAGCGGGGTCAGCAGAAGCCGACCGGTTCGCCGACGGCGGCCGGCAAGGACACCCGGCTGCCCGGCAAGCTCAGCACGCTCGACGGCCAGCGCAACCAGGATCTCGCCGGCCAGGAGGAGGAGACCGACGACGACCCGTTCGGCTCCGGCAGTGAGTCGGAGGTCGAGGTCGGCGGTGAGGAGCCGAGCGCCTGGGACGTCAAGCTCCAGCCGGAGGACTTCGTTCCGCAGCAGGACCTCGACGTGTCCGCCGTACCGACCGCCGACGAGCTGGACCCGTCCGCGCCCGCGACCGCCCGGACGGCCCCCTCGTTCCCGGCCCCGCCTGCGACGAGGGCCGAACAGGTCGAGGCCGAGCGGGAGGCGGAGGACGCCGAGGACGAGGCGGCGGAGCCCGAGGAGGAGGCGGCCGAGTCCGTCGAGGAGCCGGAGTCGTCGGCGCCGGAGACCGAGGGCGGGCCGGACAGCCTTGCCGGGCTGGGCGGTCCGGCACCGGACCAGTCCACGCGACCCGTGCCGGGGACCCGCGACCCCAAGAGCGGTGACGACCCCAAGGCCGGGCCGGTGGCCGCGCAGACCACCGTGCAGGAGGCACCGGGCAAGCAGGACGGGAAGTCCGAGGGCGGCACCGAGGCCAGGGAGCCGGCCGCCAAGGAGGAGAAGGGCACGGACGCGGCGGGCGACAAGGGAGCCACCGCGCCCGAGAAGGAGTCCCAGCAGGCCAAGGGGGGCCAGTCGGCGCAGAGCGACGCCGGGGCGAAGGAGGCCGACGGGGGCGGTGCGCAGGGGGCACAGGGCGAGAAGGTTGGCGGGTCCGCGGACGTGTCGTCCGTCGGCGGGGGTGGGGTCACGGCGCCCGGGGCGTCCGACGGGACGGGCGGTGCCGGTACGGCGAACTCGTCCGGGTCGGCCGGGACTTCGGGGTCGGCCGGGACTTCCGGGGCTTCCGGTGCATCCGGGGGCGTGTCGGCCGGTGAGGCGCCGGCGCAGGAGAGCCGTACGGAGGCCCCTGCTCGTACGGAGACATCGGCGGCGCCCGCATCATCCGCATCCGCATCCGCGCCCGCCGCCACGAAGTCGGACCCGGCGGCGGCCTCGGCGAAGGCGGCCCCGGAACCGAAGGCCGAGCGGGAGAGCGCACCGGCGCCGAAGGCGGCGCGTGGCGGTGCCGGTGGTGGCGGAGGAGCAGGCGGCGGGGGTGGCGCCGGACCCGCCCCGGCCTCCGGCAAGGGCAAGCAGGACACCGCGCCGGTCCCCAACCTCTCCGGGGTCTCGCCGGAAGCCGGACTGGCGACGGCGTCGAAGCTCAAGCCGCACAAGGCACTTCAGGCGATGGGCGGGGTCGGCGGCGCGGTGGACCGCACGGTCGGCGACGAACACAAGACGCTGGCGTCCGCGCCCCCCTCGATGCAGCGCCCGGCGGGTGCGCCGCAGACGTTGCAGGGCAAGCCGAAGTCGGACGCCCCGGCCGAGTACTCGCAGGACAAGCCTCAGGAGGCCGAGGCTCCCGAGCAGGAGAACGCCGAGGTCGAGGGCGCCAAGGAGCCCGAGGGGCAGATCGAGGCGGAGAAGGCCGAGGAGCCCAGCGGCTGGGACACCTTCAAGATGGCGCTCGGCTTCGGCATCGGCAAGGTGGCGAGCTGGCTCGGCTTCGAGGTGGATCCGCAGGAACTGGCCGCCAAGTTCGCCGGCCTGCCCACGAAGGACGAGGCGCTCAAGCAGGCCCAGGCGGGCAACGCGCCGGGCGTGGAGCTGAGGGGCGCGGCGGAGGACAGCGCCGGTCAGCAGGACGGCCATGTCGACGCCAAGGGCCAGGAAACCGTTTCCACGGCACGCGACGACTCCGGCCGGGCGATGGGCGAGGACCAGGTCTACCCCAACGCCCCCAAGGAGGAGATGCGGGCCAAGGTGCCGGGGGCGCAGGGCGGCGAGGGCGTGGCCGTCGACGGCGGCGGCGCGACCGGCGCCGTACCGCCCGAGGCGGCCTCCGAAGTGGCCGAGCACGAGCAGGGGCCGCAGGTCCAGGCCGCGTTCAACGACGGTCAGAAGGGTGTGTCCGAGGGCCGGCAGGCCAAGGACCGGGACTTCCGCGACTCACAGGCCAAGCACAAGCAGCAGGTCGACGCCGAGATCGGGCGGAACACCGAGACGCAGGCGGGCGAGCGCGAGAAGGCGATGGGCGAGGTCACCGCCCAGCGCGAGGACTGGCGCACGGAGCAGGACCAGGAGCTCAAGAGCCTCGGCGACAAGAAGGCCGACCGGCACGACAAGGTCCGCAAGGACGTCGAGGACAAGGAAAAGCAGACCGACGACGACGTCGAGAAGGAGAAGGAGGGCAGCGACAAGAAGATCCAGGACGAGAGCGACAAGGCGGAGCGCGACGCGGAGAAGCAGCGCGACGGTGCCGTCGAGGACTCGGGCAACTGGATCACCAAGGCCTTCGACTGGATCAAACAGAAGGTCATCGAGATCAAGAACGCGATCGTCCGGGTCATCCGGGCGGCGCGGGACGCGGTCGTCGGCTTCATCAAGAACTTCAAGGAGACGGTCGAGCGCTGGATCAACGAGGCCCGCAAGAACATCGTCGAAGCGATCAAGAATTTCATCAGGGAACTGATCGAGTTCGCGGTGGCGATGGTGCGGGCGGTCATCGAACTGGCGGCCCGCATCCGCAAGTTCATCACCGACCTGATCGCGGCGGCCATCGCCCTCGTCCAGCGTCTGGCCGAGGCGCTGAAGCAGGCGATCAGCGACCTCCTGGACGCCATCGGCAAACTCCTGAGCAGCATCCTGGACGTCCTGAAGAAGGCGCTCCTGGACGTCGTCAAGGCGATCGTGGACGCGGTGAAGGCCGTCCTCCAGTTCGCCTCCCGCATGCTCAGCGCACTGGGCGAGTTCATGCTCATCGCGGTCGACTTCCTCTCCGACCCCGGTGGCTGGCTGAGCGGCGCCAAGAACTCCGCCGTGGACGGCGCGAAGAACCACCTGTTCCGCGAGGTCAAGGCGGCCGTCAAGGACTGGTTCCAGTCCAAGATCGAAGAGATCATCGGCGTCCCGAAGGCCATCCTGGACAAGCTGATCAAGGGCGGCATCTCCCTCGAACAGATCGTCAAGGAGACCTGGGACGCGATCGTCCCCCAACTCCCCCTGATCATCGGCGAGATCGTCATCACCAAGGTCATCGCCAAGCTCATCCCCGGCGCGGGCTGGGTGATGGCGGTGATCGACGCCATCCGCACGGCCATCGGCGCCCTCGGCGAGATCCTCCGCGCCATGGGCGCCGTCCTCGACTGGCTCAAGGCCGTCCGCCGCGGCGGCGCCGGCGTCCTCTTCGCGAAGGCGGTCGCGGCGGGCATCGTGGCCCTGCTCGAACTCGCCTACGAGGCGCTGCTGAGCGGCATCGGCAAGTACGTGGCGAAGGTGGGGCGGCGCTTCAAGGACATCGCGGCGAAGCTCGGCGGCAGGGGGAAGGGGGAGAAGCCGGGCGGGGGGAAGGGCGCGGGGGCGGACGGGGCGGATGACAAGGGCAGGAACAAGAAGCCCGAGACCGACCCCATGAAGAAGCCGGGCACGGATGCGAAGACGCAGACGGCCACGGCGCCGAGGCCGGGGCAGGGCAAGGACGGCGTCCCCGGAAAGCCGAAGACACCGGCCGACGCGAAGACGCCCACGACACCCACGGCCAAGGACAAGAACGGCAAGCCGAAGGACAAGGACGAGAAGCCGGACACAAGGCCGACTGCGCCGCCCGAGCCGAAGCCGAAGGCGGAACCGCCGGCCAAGCCGAAGCCCGAGCCGGACGCGAAGCCGAAGGGTACGGACGGCAAGGGCACGGACACGTCCAAGCCGAAGGACGACAACAGGGACAGCGCGGGCAAGCCCAAGGAGGCCGACGGCAAGTCGCCGGACAAGCCGAAGGACCAGGACCCGACAAAGCCGAAGTCCGAGGACAAGGACGCCCCGGGCAGGCGCAAGCCCGGTGCGGAGAAGGACCGGGATCGGGACAAACCCAAGGACAAGGACGGCGACAGGACCGGAAAGCCGAAGAAGAAGGACGAAGACGGTAAGCAGCCGAAGCACGAGTCCAAGGACCCGAGGAAGCCGAAGCGCGACAGGCACACGGACGGAAAGCCGAAGGACAGGGACCGCAAGAAGGAAAAGGAGCAGACGAGGGGCCGGCGTAAGAAGGAAGAGGACTCCAAGGATTCCAAGGACGCCCGCCTGGCAAAGATCGTCGCGCGCATCAGGCCGCCGATTTCCCGGCTCCTGGGCAAGGGAGTTCAGGGCGTGGTCCTGCGGGGCACGCTCGCGGCACTACGGGCATGGCATCGGCTCACGAGTCTGACCCTCGAGAGCGGCAACGTGGCCGACATCATCGCCCGTCTGAACCCGGACGTTCGCGTGACAAAGGCCCTCACGCTCAGCGAGCGTGAGTTGCTGGATCTCCTGGACGAGGTCGCCTATGAGATCCTCGACGCGCCGGTCACCGCGGAAGGCGCGGACCGGATCGCGGAGGACTCGCAACGGTCGACGGAGAAGTCCCGTCACTTCCATGTCCCCGCCGGCGTCGGGTTCGCCTCGGTCGCCCGCTTCATGCGTGCGCAGGGCGACAGGATGGCCGGTCACAGGGAGTCCTACGTAACGGACTTCTTCGAGTACGAGCACGATTCCGGCCATGCGTCGACCGTCGCCCATTACACCAAGGGGGAATCGGAACGCATCAGGAATGCCGTCGACAAGAGGGTCTACTCGTCTTCGAACACTGCCACAGATCTCGCAAGGAACCGGGCCGCGGCCGACGACCTGCACCTGCAGCGCGGTCTTGTGAAGCGCCAGCGGGCGGACGGATCCAGCGAGCGGGAACTGCGCTACTTGCAGCGGAGGAATCGGGACCCGGAGCCGAATGTCGCCGACCGCCTCATGGGTACCGTGCAGGAGGGCCAGGCGCTGGCCGGTGACGTCGAGCACATGACCGCCGGTGGGCGAATCCCAGGACAGGCGGGACTGGACGCGGCGTTCTTCGGAACTCTCGCGCTGGCGAAGGAAGCGCATCGTAACCCTCGGGCCCTGGTGACGTCGGGAATGATGCTGCAGATGGCCTCGCAAGGACAACTGGTCACCGGGGTCACTCCGACGACAGCCCCCGCCGATGCCCTGGAGCGGATGCAGGTGCAGCAGGGCGCCGCGTTCCCGATGAGGGATGCGCTCGCCTATCTGCCCATGGAACAGCAAGGCGCGATGAAGGCATTCGGTGACCTCGAACAGCAGCGGGCAGAGAACCCTCGTGCAGGAGCGGAGGAAGAGTTTCGCCGCAAGGGGCCGAAGACCCTTTCCGGCCGTGAAATCCTGGCACTGCAACTCTGGATAAAATCCCTGGACATCAAGACCGACAGCGGCGGCGAAATCAAGACGAAGGAACAGCTCAAGGAGCAGATTCGCCGGAAGATGGCTGAACTCTACGGACTTTAGGAAGCGAAGAGCGATGACCGAGCAATACATCCGTAGTCGCCGTCTGGTGCTGCGCGACAGCGGACCGGAGGCGCAAGGGGCGGTGGACGAGTTGGCGCGGCAGCTCGGCTGGCCGCGGCTGTCGGAACAGGCAGAGGACCGTGAGGAGTGGATTCCCCGGCAGGTTGCCTGGGGTGTCGGTCCCGCGCTCACCCTGCAATACCAGGAGGATCTGCTGTCCGATATTGCCTATGTCTTTGTTGTGGCCAGTGAACCCAAGGTCGTGGAGAACACCCTGGTGATCACCGAGACTCAGCTTTCGGTCTGGTCCTTGACCGGCCTCATGGACGCGGTACGTAGCGAGACTGATCCCGATGACCTCCAGTACGCACTTCATCGGCTCGGGATCGGCGCGCCCAGGCAGTTCGATGAGAGCGTGTTCGCATGCGTAACGGAGAACATGCGGAGCGACAATCCCGGCGTTCGGGAGAGTGCGGTCTGGGCCGTGACGTATGAACCCTGGCCCGAGTATGTCGAGCCGCTGCGGGAACTTCTGGGCCGTGCCCCGGACGACGAGTTGAGCGGAACTGTCAGGAACCTTCTGCTGCAAATGTCGGAGGAGGGTGTCCGATGACCCGCTACGCCGACATCCCCAAACCCATCCGCTCCGGAATAGTCGTCGTCAACCCCGACACCGGCACCCCTCAGCGGATCATCGTCCTCCAGTTCAACCCGGACACCCTGGAACGCAGCGTCGCCCCCCAGTCCGCCGGCGACAGCGGCGACTCCGGCAGTGGCGGCACGGGCAGTGGTGACCGGAACGAAGCTCTGCGTCTGAAGGGGCCGGCCCAGGAGACCTGGAAGTTCACCGCCGAGATCGACGCGACCGACCAGTTCGAGGTCGCCGCACCCGACGGTATCCACCCCCAGCTCGCGACCCTCGAAATGCTGGTGCAGCCGACCGTCGCCCAGCTTCGGGCCGCGAGCAAGCTGTCGCAGAAGGGGGCCATCGAGATCAGTCCGATCGAGATGCCGCTCACCCTCTTCACCTGGGGGAGCAAGCGGGTCATGCCCGTGCGCCTCACCGAGCTGTCCGTCAACGAGTCCGCCTTCGACGTGAACCTCAACCCGATCCGCGCCTCCCTCAGCATCGGCATGAAGATCCTCACCGTCAGCGATCTGCCTGCCGGTCATCGGGGCGCCGATCTGTACATGGCTCACCTCGCGCAGAAGGAACGCCTCGCCGCGGCGGCCCGCGGCGGCAGCTTCGGCTCGCTCGGGCTCGGCGGAGGCGTAGGCGCGGGCGGCGGCGGATTCGGAACCAACGTCGTGATCGGAAGGGGCTGAGGAGGACACCCATGGCTGAGATCGAGCCGTACGAGAACGCCCTGGACGCGATACCCGGGGCCCACCCCTACCCCCGCACCAGCCGCTACCACGACGCCGAGATCGGTATCCACCGTCGCCCCGACGGGACCGAAGTCCGGTACACCAAGCGCCGGTTGCTGCCCCCGGTCGAGCAGACCGGGGACCCCGACCTCACCCAGCCCCACACCGTCGGCGCCGGCGAGCGCCCCGACCTGCTCGCGCAGCGCTACTTCGGCGATCCCGACCAGTGGTGGCAGATCGCCGACGCCAACCCCGTACTGGATCCAAGGGAGTTGACCGACGAGGCCGGGCGCGTCATCGACATCCCGCTGGCCGGCGGGTTCCCCGGTGGCAGGGGGGACCGGCGTGTTTGATCTGCCCGTGGGGCAGGGCCCCGTTCACATCGCGCTCCAGATGGGGCCCAAGCTCGTCCGGCCCGTTCCGGCCGAGGTGACCGAGGCCCTGCTGTCCGCCCAGATCACCGCCACCGCGGGGGAGCGCAGCGGCTTCCAGCTCGCCTTCGACCTCACCAAGAACGGGATCATCAGCCGACGCCTGCTCCCCGAGGGGTTCTTCGACCCGAAGACCCGGCTCATCGTCACCGTCTCCGTCAAGGGCACCTCCGACGTCCTCTTCGACGGGCTCGTCGTCCGCCACGAGGTCGGCGCCAGCAACCAGCCCGGCCACTCCACCCTCACCGTCACCGGCGAGGACCTGACGCTGCTCATGGACCTGGAGGAGCGCACCAGCAGATACCCGAACCTGCCGCCCTCCGAGCGCGTGCTCGCCATCCTGCGCCGGTACTCCGAGTACGGCATCCGGCCCGACGTCTACACCGAGAAGGTCGCCCAACCCCCGCACCAGGACCTCCGGGTGCACTACCAGACCGGCACCGACCTCCAGTACGTCACCGAACTGGCCCGGGCGAACGGATACACCTTCTACCTGGAGCCCGGGCCCAACCCCGGTCAGTCCAGCGCTCGTTGGGGACCGGAGATCCGCCTCGGCATCCGGCAGCACGCCCTCAACGTCAACATGGACGCCAACTCCACCGTCGACCAGCTGACGTTCGCCTACGACGGCACCGCACGCGAAGAGCCGCAGGCCCGCTGGCAGAACCCCGAGACCCGGCAGTCGGACCTGCTCCCACAGCCGTCCATCAGCCCGCTGCGCCCGCCCCTGGGCAAGCGGCCCACCCCGGCCCTGAAGCGCAGGACGCTCTCGGGCACCGCCAAGCACCAACGCGAGCAGGCCGAGGCCGAACTCCTCGCCCGTGCCGCCGTGTCCGCCGACGTCGTCTCCGGCTCCGGCTCGCTCGATGTCATCCGGCACGGCTACA
The DNA here is from genome assembly GCF_041261225.1 of Streptomyces sp. V4I8. Lineage (GTDB taxonomy): Bacteria > Actinomycetota > Actinomycetes > Streptomycetales > Streptomycetaceae > Streptomyces. Next base: position 1,581,644 of record NZ_JBGCCN010000001.1, on the reverse strand, counting down.
TCCTCCAGCCCCGCCAGCTCGTCGGCGTACGCGGCTCGGGACGGGCGTACGACGGCGACTACTTCGTCAAGTCCGTCACGCACAACCTGCGTCCGGGCTCCTACCAGCAGAACTTCACCCTCTCCAGGGAGGGCCTGGAAGCGCGCAGCGACTACGTCCGGCCATAAAGACACACGCAGCTCACGACCCACCTACCAGGAGCACCCCCACCATGGCGGCACCCAGCAATCGCTACCTCGGCAAGTTCCGCGGCCGGGTCGTCAGCAACGACGACCCGCTGCGCATCGGCCGTATCACCGTCGAGGTCCCGGACGTCCTCGGCGACGAGCCGTCGACGTGGGCGCTGCCCTGCCTGCCGTTCACCGGGCCGCAGTCGGGGCAGTTCGTGGTGCCGCCGCCGGGGGCTGGCGTATGGGTGGAGTTCGAGCAGGGGGATCCCAGCTTCCCGGTGTGGACCGGGTGCTGGTACGGGGCCGCCGAGGAGCTGCCGCCCGACGCGCGGCGAGAGCTTCAGGGCAACTCGCCCAACAAGCCCGTCGTCGTGCAGACGCCGCTGGCGCACAAGCTCGTCATGAACGACACGCCCGGCGTCGAGCAGGGGATCCTGCTGCAGGCCCAGGGCGGCGCGTACATCCGTATCACCAGGGAGGCCGTGGTCATCTCGACCGGCGCGGGCGCCGAGGTCCTGCTGCGCGGCAACGAAGTGACCATCAACGAGGGCCAGTTGACCGTGCTCTCCAAGCGATGAAGAAAGACGGGGGAAGAAGAGAATGTCCGGGAGTCTGCTCGACGCCGGCGCCGTGATCGGCTGTCCGCACGGCGGCCGTGTCGCGCCCGCCACCACACCCTCCGGCGGCGTACGCCTCGCGGGCGCCGCCGTCGCCACAGGCGCGCACAGCTATGTGGTCACCGGCTGCCCGCACACCGTGAACGGCGTGCCCTCGCCGTGCGTGACGGTCCGCTGGACCGCCGCCGGCTCCGGTATCACCGTCGACGGCGCGCCCGTGCTGCTCGACACCTCCGCGGCCGAGTGCTTCACCGCGGCGTTCGTGCCGCAGGGACCGCCCTTCGTCCAGGCCGCGCAGCGAAAGGTCACCGTCCGATGAGCCCCAACAGCCGGGGAACCAGGCCTCGTTCCGACATCGCCTTCCCCTTCCGCGCCGACCGCCGCGGACGCACCGCGCATGCCAGGCACGGCGAACACGTCCACGATCTCATCGAACAGCTGCTGTTCACCAGCCCCGGCGAGCGCGTGATGCGCCCCGACTTCGGCTGCGGACTCCTCGACCTGGTCTTCGCCCCGACCAGCCCCGAGCTGATCAGCACCCTCGAACTCTCCGTGCAGGCCTCGCTGCAGCGCTGGCTCGGCGATCTCATCGACGTGGAGGCCCTCGACGTGGTCAGCGAGGACAACGTCGTCCGCGTGTACCTGTCGTACGTCATACGCGCCGACGGCGCCCGGCGCGACGACGTCTTCGAAGGGAGGGCCACGGCATGACCGGCACGACCGCCACCTTCCGCCGGGCCAAGGTCCGCGCCGCCCAGCTCAACGGTGTCGACGCCGTAGAGGTCGGTGACGACGGCCTGCTCCTCACCGTCACCTTCCTCGGCAAGGCCCCGCACGGCCTCGGCCCCGAGAACGTCCGTATCGACGGCGGCCGCCGGATCACCGGCATCACCGCCGTGGACGTCAGCGTGGAGCGCGAGGAGGACCCCGAGCTCGACGACCGGCTCTACGTCACCCTCGACCAGGCCGGCGACACCTCCCGCTACCGGCTCTCCCTCGTCGAGACCGATCCGTACGGCCGCCCCGGCACCGAGCCCTTCCGCGGCTTCGACCAGCGCTACCACAGCGTCACCTTCGCCTTCCGGCCCGACTGCCCGACTCCCTTCGACTGCCAGGAAGACGAGCCGGAGCAGCCGGGCTTCCCCGCCGCGCCCGTCGTCGACTACACCGCCCGCGACTACGACACCATCCGCAAGCTGCTCCTGGACCGGCTCGCGCTCACCACGCCCGACTGGGTCGAGCGCAACCCCGCCGACCTGGGCATGACCCTCGTCGAGCTGCTCGCGTACACCGGCGACCAGATCAGCTACCAGCAGGACGCCGTCGCCACCGAGGCCTACCTCGACACCGCGCGCCGCCGTGTCTCCGTGCGGCGGCACGTCCGGCTCATCGACTACGCGATGCACGACGGGTGTGCGGCGCGCGCGTACGTCGCCGTCGAGACCGCCGGTGACCACACGCTCGCGCCGGGCACCTACCGCTTCGCCTCCGTCGACGTCCGCACCCTCGACCCGCACGACCGGCCCGAACCGGGCACCGTCATCGACGAGGCCGACCTCGGCGACCTCGACGAGCGCGGCTCGGTGGAGGTCTTCGAACCGGTCGTCACCGCCGACCCGCTGGAGCTGCGCGTCGCCCACAACGCGATCCGCCTGTGGAGCTGGGGCGGCGAGGTGTGCACCCTGCCGAAGGGCGCGACCTCCGCCACCCTGCGCGACGCGTGGGTCGACCGGGAGACCTGCCGGGACCGCCGGCTCGATCTGAAGCCCGGCGACGTGCTCGTCCTGGAGGAGGTCAAGGGCCCGCGCACCGGCACCCCCGGCGACGCCGACCCGAGCCACCGCCAGGCAGTCCGCCTGACCTCCGTCACCCCGGCCGTGGACCGCATCGAGGACCAGCCGGTCCTGGAGGTCACCTGGGCCACCGAGGACGCCCTGCGCTTCCCGCTCTGCCTCACCACGCGCGGCGGCCGCGACTGCCTGCCCGTCGAGGACGTGACCCTCGCCCGCGGCAACGTCGTCCTCGTCGACCACGGCCGCACCCTGCACGGTCTCCCCGAGACGTTCACCGTCCCGCAGGTCCCCGCCGAGGTCGCCCCCTGCGACCCTCCCGCCTTCGGCTGCCACGACCGCGACGAGGGCAACGCCCCCGCCCGGCTCGTCAACGCCCTCACGGACCGGGCGGAATCCGGCGAGTCCCTCACCCCCGACGACATCCGCGAGCTCTTCGAAGTCGTCGGCGAGTCGGCCACCAACCGCGCCGGACTCGGCCTGGAACGCGCCGGGCAACGTCACGAACGCGTCGTGCCCGGCACGGCGTACGCCCAGGCCGCCGCCCTGCGCACCCTGCTCGCCCAGTCCGTCTACCCGGGGATCCAGCCCCGCTTCCGCCCCGTCCTCGGTCGCGCGCCCGTGGCGCAGACGGTGCCGTTCCCCGAGCCGGCCACCGTCGCCGCCGGGCAGGCCGAGCGCATCGCGGCGATCCCGGGACGGGTGCGACAGCGGCTCGTCGAACTGTGGCGCAGTGCCCGGGACCGGGACGGACTCTCCGAGCAGGAGATCGACGAACTCACCGTGATCTACGGACTGAAGATCCTGGAGCACATCGAACTCCACCGCCATCCCGTCCGCGCCCTGCGCGAACTCCTGCACCGCAACGACCAGTTGCTCGACGCCAAACTGCGCCGCGTCGAGGTCCTCACGGCACGCGCCCGCGCGGGCACCGTGCTCGACGGGCACATCGCCTGGGAGATCGCGCACAGCTGGGGCCCCGCCTACGCGACCGGACTCCACCCCGACGAAACGGTGCTGCGCGGCTCGGCGACCGACGCGCTGGCCCAGGACCCGCGGCACGCCCTGCCCGCCGTACGCGTCGACGAGGACGAGACCCCGGTGTGGGAGCCGCGCCGCGACCTGCTCGACAGCGGCCCCCGCGACCGCCACTTCGTCGGCGAACTGGAGGACGACGGCCGTCTCGCCCTGCGCTTCGGCGACGGACGGCACGGCGCGAAGCCGACCCCCGGATCCCGGCTCGCGCTGCACTACCGCCTCGGCGGCGGCACGGCCGGCAACGTCGGCGCGGAGGCCATCAACCACCTGGTCGTCCAGTCCGACTGCGAGCCCCCGCCCGCCGCAGCGGTACGCAACCCGCTCCCGGCCGTCGGCGGCACAGCCCCCGAACCCGTCGAGCAGGTCCGCCAGTTGGCCCCGCTCGACCTGCGCCGCACCCGGCTGCGCGCGGTCACCGCCGAGGACTACGCGGCCCTCGCCACCGCCCTGCCCGGCGTCCAGCGGGCGGCGGCTGAGCTGCGCTGGACCGGAAGCGTCCAGGAGGCGCACATCGCCGTCGACGCGTACGGCACCGGCACCCCGTCGGCCGAGCTGCTGGCCTCGGTCGCCCAGTCGCTGGAGTCGTACCGGCGCATCGGCCACGACCTCGTGGTCGGCGCGGCGCGTGTCGTCCCGCTGGACATCGCGCTGGGCGTGTGCGCCAAGCCGGGCCACCAGCACGGGCAGATCCTGGCCGAGCTGTACCGCGTCCTGGGAGGCGGCCGCCTCGCCGACGGACGCCTCGGCTTCTTCCACCCGGACGCGCTGACGTTCGGCGAACCGGTGCGGCTCAGCCGTCTGGTCGCCGCCGCCGCAGCCGTGCCCGGCGTGGAGAGCGTCCAGGTCACCCGGCTGCGGAGGCTGTTCGAGCCGGACCGAGGAGAGAAGGAGGACGGCGTGCTGCGGCTCGGCCCGCTGGAGATCGCCACCTGCGACAACGACCCGGACCGGCCGGAGAACGGCCGGCTGGCGATTTCCCTGGGAGGTGCCCGATGAGCGAGAACATGATGGCCGAGGGCACGATCACCGACGAGTGCACCTGCGGCGGCGCCTGCCGCGGCGGCCACGACGAGCGCCTCGCCCCGGCCCCCGTGCACAACCCGCCCGGCCGAACGGCCCTCGACTACCGCGTCGGCGAGTACGGCTCCTTCCTGGCCGCCCTCCTCGACCGCCTGGCCTCACCGGCCTACCCGGCGCTGGGCGGCCTGACCGTGCGCACCCCGGACGACCCGGCGATCGGCCTCCTCGACGCCACCGCCGTCCTCGGTGACCTGCTCACCTTCCACTCCGAGCGCACCGCCGACGAGGCCTACATCCGTACGGCGAACGAGCACCGCTCCCTGGTCCTGCTCGGCCGCCTCGTCGGCCACCGTCCGCGCCCCGGCGTCGCCGCCGCCACGCACCTGGCGTACACGCTGGAGCGCGACCCGCGCGCGGAGGCTCTGCCGGTCACCATTCCACGCGGTGCCCGGAGCCACAGCGTGCCGGCTTCCGCCGACGAGCAGTCCCTGACCTTCGAGACCAGCCGTGACCTCACGGCCCGCTGGGACTGGAACGAGCTGAAGGTACGCCGCCGGCGGCCCTCCCTTGTCACCCCCGCGGACCTGGAGCGCCGCTCGGAGCTGTTCGTCGAGGGCACGGCGAACTCGCTGCAGACCGGCGATCAGTTGCTCTTCGTCTTCGGTGAACAGGCGGGCGGTGAGCGGAAGTTGCTCCCGGTCGCCAAGGCGCGCGTCGACCGGGAGGACGAGATCACGGCGATCTCGTTGCCGAAGTCTGCGCCGCCGACGTTGAAGGAGCTGGTCGACGAGGTGCGGCGCTGGACTGCCGCGCCGACCGCTCCGGGCGAGCCGGGGGATGAGCCGCCTACGCCGGAGGTGCCGAACCCTCGGGCGGTCAGTCGACTGATCGAGGACTTCGAGGACCAGGTGCTCGCGCCCCTGCGGGATGACCTGGACGGCATCAAGAGTCCTGAGCGGCTCGCGGCTCGTCTTGCGGAGCCGGTCGCCCGGCTTGGCGAGGCTCAGGTGTTGGCCGAGCCGTATGAGGACGTGGCCGGCTGGTTCGAGCAGTTGGAAGCGGTGCTGGCGGAACTGTCCGAGCGTGCGTTGGGATTGGCTCCAGCGCGGACGGATGAGCCGGGCAGTCGGTCGTCTGCTGCGCCGTTGGGGCTGGTCGCGCAGTTCCCCGCGCCCCTGGGGGGCGATGCGCGCACCGTTGCTCTACAGGCACTGGGCGATGTCCTACCCGCCCTGCGCGCCTCAACCCCTGCCCCGCATGGCGGTGGCACCGGGCATCCGCGCCCCGGCAGCGACACCGCCCGTCTGCTCTCCGCCCTCAATCCCTCCCTCGGCACCCTCTACCCCGCCTGGCGGAATGCCGCCGCCCCCGGCACCCCCCAACTCCTGCGCGAACTGCTCGCCATGCGCGTCACCGCCGCCCCCTTCGGCGCCACGGCCCCGCTCAAGCCGGTCCAGGACGACCGTGGCCGGGTCATCCGGACCGCCGACTGGCCGCTCACCGGTGCCGTGCTGGCGAGCATGCGGGTCGTGTATGACACGACGGGCAGGACGCCGGTCCGGGCCGAGTTCCAGTACGTCGAGGGCAGCAGCTCCGACCAGCGCGCGGAGAACCTGCCCGTCCTCCAGCCGCTGACCTTCCCGCTCGGCACGGGGCAGGTCGAGCTGTCGGTGCGCTCCGGCCAGGACCGCGACCTGAACTGGCTCAACCGCCGTCCCTCCGACTCCCAGGAGCCGGGCGTCACGGCCCGCCTCCTCTCGGGTCTGCCCGAGCGCACGCTCTTCGTGTCCCGGCCGGACGACGAGGGCCTGGTCCATGTCGGCGTCCACAACGGCACATCCGAGCAGATCGCCCTGCGGCCGAACACCAGCGAGCAGTTCACGCACGGCGAGTACGAGGTGAGCCTCAAGTACACGGTGGGCACCACCGAGCCCAACGTCGAGGTCGTCATCGCCAGCAAGCCCGAGCCGCTGAACCGTCGCCTCCTCCAGCTGGACACGGTCCACACCGGCATCACGGTCGGCAGCTGGGTCGCGATCCAGCGCCCCGCCAAGGGAGCCCCGGACGGTGTGCCCGGCGACGCCGGGCTCGCGTTCGTCACCACCCAGGTCGTGGCGGCGCGTACGGCGGCGTACACCAACTACGGCATCAGTGGGCGCGGCACCGAACTCACCCTGGCCGAGCCGTGGTTGGACGAGTTCGACGTCCTGCTCTCACACATCCGCGACACCACCGTCCACGCGGCCGGCGAACCCCTCCGCCTCGCTGACGAACCGCTCGGCGAGGACGTCCACGGCAACGAGATCGAACTCGCCGAGCTGTACGACGGGTTGCGTCCCGGCCGCACCCTCGTCGTCACCGGCGAGCGCAGCGACATCCCCGGTACGGCCGGCGTACCGGCGACCGAGGTCGTCACCCTCGCCGCCGCCGACCCGGCCGTCGACCCCCGACTGCCCGGCGACCACGTCCACACCCGGCTCACCCTGACCGCCGACCTCGCCCACCGCTACCGCCGCGAGACGGTCAGGATCCTGGGCAACGTGGTCGAGGCCAGCCACGGCGAGAGCCGCGAGGAGGCCGTCGGCAGCGGTGACTCGGACCGCGTGAACCAGACGTTCGCGCTCTGGCAGTCCCCACTCACCTGGCTGGCCGACGACAACCCCCTCGGCGCCACACCGGTGCTGGAGCTCCGGGTCGACGGGGTCCTGTGGCACGAGGTCGACAGCCTCGCCGGGCGCGGCCCGGGCGAGCGCGTGTACATCACCGGCTCCACCGCCGACGGCCGGACGACGGTGACCTTCGGCGACGGCGTCAACGGCGCCCGGCTGCCCTCCGGCCACGAGAACGTCCGCGCCCGCTACCGCTTCGGCACCGGCGAGGCCGCCAACGTCGCCGCCGACCGCGTCACCCAGCCCCTCACCCGGCCGCTCGGCGTCACCCAGGTGACCAACCCGCGCCCGGCGAAGGGCGGTGCGGACGCGGACGGCCCCGGACTGACCCGCCGTACGATCCCGCTCGCCGTGTCGGCGCTGGACCGTCTGGTCTCCGCGTCCGACTACGAGGACTTCGCCCGCTCCCGCGCCGGCATCGGGCGGGCCGCCGCGCGCGAACTCTTCGACGGGCGGCGACGCGTGCTCCATGTGACGGTCGCGGGCACGGACGACGTGCCGATCGACGGAGACTCGGACACCCTCAGGGCCCTGCGCGGGGCGCTGACCGAGTACGGGGACCTCGACCTCACGGTCCGGGTGGACGTCCGCGAGCTGGTCCTGCTGCTCGTCGCGGCCAGGGTGAAGGTGGCCAGGGACCATGCCTGGGAGATCGTCGAACCCCGGCTGCGTCAGGCACTCCTGCGCCGACTCGGCTACGAGGGACGGGAGTTGGGGCGGCCCGCCCGCCTCTCGGACGTCCTTGCCACGGCCCACTCCGTGCCCGGCGTCGACTATGTGGACGTCGACGTCTTCACCGGCGTCCCCGCGTCCGCCACGCCCGAGGAACTCACCGGGATCCTCACCGACCCCGGCCCGCCGAAGGCGTCGGTGCCCGCGCGCGAGGCGACGTACGACGAGAAGACCCACACGGTGCGCGCCGCGAACGGCGAGACACTGTCGGGGATCTGCGCGAAGTACGGCGTCCCACTCGCCGAACTCCTGCGCCTCAACCCCGACATCACCGACACGCGGCGCCTCGCCAAGGGCCGCTCGGTGTTCGTCTTCCGCGGTATCCGCCCGGCCCAGCTCGCGCTGCTGTCGCCGAGGGCCGCGGACACCCTGATTCTGACGGAGGTCAAGTGATGTCCTCGGACGCCCAGTTGGAGACGACGGCCCCGGCGAGCACGTCCAGGGAACCCGACGGACTCGCCGCCCTGCTGCCCCGCTGGCACCTGCTGCGCGACGCCGAGGAGGGCGAGCCCCTGCGCGCGCTGCTCGCGGTGATCGCCGAGCAGCTCGACCGGGTGCGTGACGGCGTCCAGCAGGGCTATGAGGACCTGTTCGTGGAGACGGCCGCGCCCTGGGTGCTGCCGTACCTCGGCGACCTGGTCGGCTACCGCACCCTGCCCGGCTACGAGCGCGTCCTCACGACCGGCCTGCACGAGGGTGGCCGCGCCGCCCTCTCCGAGGCCGTCGCCCCGCGCGCCGACGTCGCCGCCACCGTCGCCAACCGCCGCCGCAAGGGCACCCTCCACCTCCTGGAGGAACTCTCCGACCAGGTCACCGGCTGGCCCGCCCGCGCCGTCGAGCTGTCCCGGCAGGTCTCCCACACCCAGCCCGTGAAGCTGTACGGCGACACGGGCGTCCACCGCGGCGAGCGCGGCCGTCTCGTCGACCTGCGCGACGACTCCGCCCTCGACCTCGCGGGCGGCCCCTTCGGCTCCACGGCCCGCACGGTGGACGTCCGCAGCGCCAACTCCCGGCACCAGCAGGGTGGTTGGACTCCAGCCGGGGTCGCGCTGTTCGTCTGGCGGCTGAAGGCGCACTCGCTCACGCGGTCCCCGGCGTACTGCATCGACCGCGCCCGCAACCTCTACACCTTCTCGGTCCTCGGCAACGACAGCCCCCTGGTCACCAAGCCGTTCCCGGAGCCGTCGCCCACGCACATCGCGACGATCGACAACGTCCCGGCGTTCGTCACCCGCCGCCAACTGCACGACCGGCTCGCCGACTACTACGGCCCCGGCAAGAGCCTCGTCATCCGGCGCGACGGCGAGGACCAGCCCGTACCGCCGTCGGACATCGTGGTCGCCGACCTGTCGGACTGGCGTTACCGGCCCAAGCGCGGCCAGGTCGCCGTCGACCCGGAACTCGGACGGATCGCGTTCGGGTCGCGGTCGGCGCCCCGGCAGGGCGTGTGGGTGGACTACCACTACGCGTCCGCCGCCGACATGGGCGGCGGCGAGTACGACCGCCAGGACCGCGCACCGCGTCCCGACGCCGAGGTCTACCGCGTCGGGCCCGGACAGCCGTACCGCCAGATCATGGACGCCTACCGGGCCTGGCAGCATGACCGCCGCGCCGAGCGGACCGGCTCCGTCGGCATCATCGAGATCACGCACAGCGGCGCCTACCAGGAGCAGCTGGACTTCGACCTCGACCCCGGCGACCGCCTCGAAGTGCGGGCGGCCGAGGGCACCCGGCCGGTGATCCGCCTGCTCGACTGGTACAGCAACCGCCCCGACGCCCTCAACATCCGTGCGGTGTCCGAGGACTGCACCCCGCACGAGCGTCCGCGCCTCGTCCTCGACGGGCTGCTGGTCGCCGGCCGCGGCATCAACGTCACCGGCCCGATGGGCGCGGTCGTCGTACGGCACTCCACGCTCGTCCCCGGCTGGTCGCTGGAGCCCGAGTGCGATCCGCACTCGCCCGAGGAGCCCAGCATCGTGCTGGAGCGCACCACCGCGTGCCTCCAGATCGAGCACAGCATCCTCGGCACCATCGAGGTCATCGGCGACGAGGTGAGCGAGGACCCCCTCGACATCCACCTGCGCGACAGCATCCTCGACGCGACGGGCAGCGACCGCGAGGCCCTGTCCGCACCGGACTGCCGGCACGCGCACGCCGTACTGCGTCTGCACCGCACCACCGTGATCGGCGAGATCCACACGCACGCCGTGAAGATCGCCGAGAACTCCGTCTTCACCGGCCGGCTCCATGTGGCCCGGCGCGGCATCGGCTGCCTGCGGTACTCCTACGTTCCGGCCGGGTCGCGCACCCCGCGCCGGTACCGCTGCCGGCCGGACCTGGCCGGGCCCGAACAGGCGGGTCGTGTACGGCCGTTGTTCACCTCCGAACGCTACGGGACGCCTTGGTACGGGCTGCTCGCCGACCGGTGCGCCGAGGAGATCCGGCGCGGCTCGGACGACGGCGCCGAGCTGGGCGCCTTCCACGACCTGTACCGGCCGCAGCGCGAGGACGGCCTCCGGGCTCGCCTCGCGGAGTACACCCCGGCGGGCACGGACGCCGGGATCTTCTACGTGACGTGAGCGGCACCCACCGACTTTGCGAACCCGCACTTTCCTGAACCAGGGGGACCCCCTTCATGCACGCTGACCTCTCCCGCCTGACGTTCCGCCCGGAGCGGCACTACTCGGCGGTCGTCGCCCAGCAGGGACGCGTCCAGCTCGACGCCGACATCAACGAGCAGACCGCGATCCAGCTCCACCAGGCCCGCACGCTGGCCGCCGACCTGATCGGCCGGCACGGCGGGCCGCGCGACGCCGCGGGCTTCAAGGTCGACTACGTGGGCGGCAAGCACGACATCGACACGCTGCACATCCACGGCGGCCGCTACTACGTCGACGGCATCCTCGTCGACGCGACCCGCCCGGCGCCCGGCGTGCCCGTCCCGGACGACGACGCGGCCGAGCAGGAGCAGGACGCCGCCGCCCCGCCCGCGTACTGGACCTACTGGGACCAGCCCGACGGCTTTCGCGACCCGGAGAAGCCGGGCGACCGGCTGCCGTCGCCCGCCACCTCGCCATTCGTGGTCTACCTGAACGTGTGGGAGCGCGCGGTCACCGCCGCGGAGGACCCGGCGCTGCGCGAGGTCGCCCTCGGCGCCGCGATGCCCGACACCGCCGCCCGCGTGAAGGTCGTCTGGCAGGTGCTGCCCCTGTCGCTGGCCGCGCTGGACATCGAGGAGACCGACCCGTCCAAGGAGGTCGTCCGCGCCGCCTTCGACAAGTGGGCGCGGAAGCAGGCCGCGCCCACCGCGCGCCTCGCCGCCCGCAGCGAGCGGCCCGACCACGCCGACGAGGACCCCTGCCTGGTCAAGCCCGACGCCCGCTACCGCGGCCCGGAGAACCAGCTGTACCGCGTCGAGGTGCACGCGGGGGGCGACGCGAAGGACGCCACCTTCAAGTGGTCCCGCGAGAACGGCTCCGTGGTCTTCCCGGTCGACGAACTCGACGGCACCTGGGTGCAGTTGGCGTCCCTCGGCCACGACGACAAGCTGGACCTGGACGTCGGCGACCACGTGGAGCTCACCGACACCGCGTACGCCTCCCGCCTCGAACCCCTGCCCCTGCTCCGGGTCGAGGAGCTGGACCTGCCGGGCCGCCGCGTCCGCCTCAGCGCCGAGCCCGACCAGTCCGTCGGACGGCTGCCCCACCTCAACCCGTTCCTGCGGCGCTGGGACCACCACGGCGGACCGAAGCGCAAGGGCCGTACGACCGCTCTGAAGGGCGGCGCGGTCCCCGTCGCGGAGGGGGAGTGGCTGCCGCTGGAGGACGGCGTCGAGGTGTACTTCGCCAAGGGCGCCACGTACCGCACGGGGGACCACTGGATCATCCCCGCCCGCACCGCGACCGGCCGCGTCGAGTGGCCCGCGGACGCCGCCCGCCGCCCGCTGCTCCAGGGCCCCTCCGGCATCGTCCGCGGCTTCGCGCCACTGGCCCTGGTCAAGGGCGAGGGCGGCACCGTCGACCTGCGCCTCGCCTTCAACCCGCTGGCCAGCAGCATCCCGGCCGCCGACGAGGCGACGCTCGCGGCGGAGGAGCAGGCACGCCGCGAGGAGCAGCTGGCGGAGGACCCGTCCGGCGGGAGGTCGCAGACCACCGCGGAGGCGGAGGCGGCGGCGGAAGGAGACAAGTGATGGCCAAGCCCCTGAGCGCATCCAAGATGGTGGAGATCCTCCGCGCGGAGGGCCTGACGGTCCACGAGGTGCGCAGTTGGCGCACCCACAACCGCAACAGCAAGGGCGCCTGGGGCCCGGTGAACGGTGTGATGATCCACCACACCGTCACCAAGGGCACGGAGGCCTCCGTGAACATCTGCTACAACGGCTACTCCGGCCTGCCCGGCCCGCTCTGCCACGGCGTCATAGACAAGAAGGGCGAGATCCACCTCGTCGGCAACGGCCGTGCCAACCACGCCGGGCTCGGCGACAGCGACGTCCTGCGCGCCGTGATCAACGAGTCGAAGCTCCCGCACGACAACGAGGCCGACACCGACGGCAACGCCCGCTTCTACGGCTTCGAGTGCGTCAACCTCGGCGACGGCAAGGACCCCTGGCCCGAGGCACAGAAGGAGGCCATCGAGAAGGTCTCGGCCGCGATCTGCCGGCACCACGGCTGGAGCGAGCGCTCGGTCATCGGCCACAAGGAGTGGCAGCCGGGCAAGACCGACCCGCGCGGCTTCACGATGGACGGGATGCGGGGACGCATAGCGCAGCGGCTGAAGGGCGGCGGCGGTGGCGGCGATCCCACCCCCGACCCCAAGCCGGTGCCCAAGCCGAAGTACGTGCCGTTCCCGGGCAGCGGCTTCTTCCACATCGGGCAGAAGTCCCCGATCATCACGGCCATGGGCCACCGCCTGGTCGCCGAGGGGTGCGGCCGCTACGAGGAGGGCCCGAGCCCGGAGTGGACCGAGGCCGACCGCCGCTCCTACGCCGCCTGGCAGCAGAAGCTCCACTTCAAGGGCAAGGACGCGGACGGCATCCCCGGCAAGGTCAGCTGGGATCAGCTGAAGGTGCCCGACGGGGGGAAGTGAACGGTCCACCCCGGAGCCGCCCTGGATACCCCTACTGGGTATCCAGGGCGGCTCTGATTTTGCGTGATGGGTCTTGCTCGGCATCCGAAAACAAGTCACACTGGTACCGAACGAATGGTCGGTTGGGAAGCCGGAAGTCGGAAGCTGGTATCGATGACGGAACAGCTGCAGGAGCACTTCGACGCGACGATCTCGCGCGACCAGCGGATCGAGCCGCGGGACTGGATGCCGGACGGTTACCGCAGGACGCTGATCCGCCAGATCGCGCAGCACGCCCACTCGGAGATCATCGGCATGCAGCCGGAGGGGGAGTGGATCACGAAGGCGCCCTCCCTGCGGCGCAAGGCGATCCTCTTCGCGAAGGTGCAGGACGAGGCCGGGCACGGGCTGTATCTGTACTCGGCGGCGGAGACCCTGGGTACGGACCGCGCGGAGCTGACGGACCGGCTCATCGAGGGCCGCCAGAAGTACTCGTCGATCTTCAACTACCCGACCATGAGCTTCGCCGACGTCGGTGTGATCGGCTGGTTCGTGGACGGCGCGGCGATCTGCAACCAGGTGCCGCTGTGCCGCAGTTCCTACGGGCCGTACGCGCGCGCGATGGTGCGGATCTGCAAGGAGGAGTCGTTCCACCAGCGGCAGGGCTATGAGCTGCTGATGACGATGATGCGCGGCACCGAGGCCCAGCGGGAGATGGTGCAGGACGCCGTGAACCGCTGGTGGTGGCCGTCGCTGATGATGTTCGGCCCGCCCGACGACGCCTCGCCCAACTCCGCGCAGTCGATGGCCTGGAAGATCAAGCGGCACAGCAACGACGAGCTGCGCCGGCGCTTCGTGGACATGACCGTCCCACAGGCCGAAAAGCTGGGCGTGACCTTGCCCGACCCGGAGCTGCGCTGGAACGCCGAGCGCGGTCACCACGACTTCGGCACCCCCGACTGGGACGAGCTGATGCGGGTCATCAAGGGCGACGGGCCGTGCAACGACCAGCGGATGGAACGGCGCAGAAGCGCCCACGAGGAGGGCGCCTGGGTGCGGGAGGCGGCCACCGCCCACGCGGCCAAGCAGGCCGCCCGCGCGGAGAAGGGAGCGGTGGCATGACCGCCGAGAAGCCGTCCGGAATGCCGTCCGGGGCGCCGTCCGGGACGCTTTCCGAGAAGCGGGACTGGCCGCTGTACGAGGTGTTCGTGCGCGGCAAGCGCGGCCTCAACCACGTCCACGTGGGCTCGCTGCACGCCGCCGACGACCGGATGGCGCTCACCCACGCGCGCGACCTGTACACGCGGCGCAACGAGGGCGTCAGCATCTGGGTGGTGCGCTCGGAGCACATCGCCGCCTCGACCCGCGACGAGAAGGACCCGTTCTTCGCGCCCAGCGCCGACAAGGTCTACCGCCACCCGACGTTCTACGACATCCCCGACGACGTCCCGCACATCTGAAGGAGAGGGCATGAGTGACGACCACGTCTATCTGACCCTCGCCGAGGGACACGAGGACGACGCCCGCTGGGCCTACGGCACCGGCTTCGAGGACCCCCTGCACGGCGTGGACACCACGGTACCCGAGGGCATCGACGCCGGTGAACTGGCCGCCGTGTGCGTCGCGTTGGCCGACGACGCCCTGGTCTCGGCGCAGCGCCTGGCCGAGTGGATCACCCGGGCTCCCGAGCTGGAGGAGGAGGTCGCGCTGGCCAACATCGGCCTCGACCTCCTCGGCCAGGCCCGCCTGCTCTACTCCCGCGCCGGCCAGGCCGACGGCACCGGACGCGACGAGGACGCCTACGCCTACTTCCGCGACGCCGGCGACTTCCGCAACGTACGCCTGGCCGAAGTACCCAACGGCGACTTCGCGTTCTCGATCGTGCGGCTCCTGCTGCTCTCCAGCTGGCGCCTCGCCCACTTCGAGCGACTGGCGTCCCACCCGGACCCCGTGCTGGCGGCGATCGCCGCGAAGGGCGTCAAGGAGCTGGCCTACCACCGGCAGTACGCGGCGGAGTGGACGGTGCGCCTGGGCGACGGCACGGACGAGTCGCACCGCCGGACGCGCAAGGCCCTGGAGCAAGTGGCGCCCTATGTGGGCGAGTTGTTCACGGCCTACGACGTACGGGACGAGGTTGTCGCCGTCCTGCGCCAGGTGACCGGGGCGTCCGGACTGCCCATGCCCGTGTACCGTCCGCTGCCCGGATCCGGCCGCGACGGCGAGCACACCGAGCATCTCGCCCCGCTGCTGGCCGAGTTGCAGGGCGTGGCCCGGGCCCACCCGGAGGCGACATGGTGATCACGCTGCTGGACGCGAGGCGCGCCCGGTCCGTCGCCGAGCAGGTGCCGGACCCCGAGCTGCCCATGCTCACCCTCGCCGACCTGGGCGTCCTGCGGCACGTCGAGCTGACCGGGGACGGCACGGTGGTCGCGAGCCTGACCCCGACCTACTCGGGCTGCCCGGCGATGGCGGAGATGCGGGCGGACGTGGCGGCACGGCTGCGGGACGCCGGGTACACACGCGTGGAGATCCGCACGGTCCTCGACCCACCGTGGACCAGCGACTGGATCACCCCGGCCGGCCGCCGCAAGCTCGCCGAGCACGGCATCGCCCCACCGGGCCCCGCCCCGCGGAACGGCGGCCCCGTCCCGCTCGTCCTGTCACCCACCCGGCACGCGGTGACCTGCCCGCGCTGCGGCTCGGCGAACACCGAGGAGACCTCCCGCTTCGCCGCCACGTCCTGCAAGGCCCTGTGGCGCTGCCGCGCCTGCCGCGAGCCGTTCGAGTACGTCAAGGAGATCTGAATGGAAGGCCTGAAGGAAGCACAGACGGCTGCGTCGGTACGCCCGCGCACCCGCCGCCGTCCGGCCTTCCACCCCCTGCGCGTCGCCGCCGTGACGCCCCTGTGCGCGGACGCGGTCGCCGTCGGCTTCGACATCCCGGAGGAGCTGGCCGGGGAGTTCGCCTTCGAGCCCGGTCAGTCGCTGACGTTGCGGCGTGAGATCGACGGGCGGGACGAGCGCCGGTCGTACTCGATCTGTTCGCCGGTCGGGTCGAGTCCGCGGATCGGGGTGCGGGTCGTGCCCGGGGGCCTGTTCTCGTCGTGGCTCGTGAACGACGTACACCCCGGCGACACCGTCGAGGTGATGGCCCCCACCGGGGCCTTCACCCCCGACCTCACCTCCGTCGGCCACCATGTGCTGATCGCGGCGGGCTCCGGCATCACACCCATGATGTCCATCGCCGAGTCCGTCCTGGCCGCCGACTCCCGCTCGACGGTCACCCTCTTCTACGGCAACCGCCGTACCGACACCGTGATGTTCGCCGACGAGCTCGCGGACCTGAAGGACCTCTACCCGGCCCGGTTCCAGCTCGCCCACGTGCTCTCCCGGGAACCCCGCGAGGCCGAGGTGCTCTCCGGCCGTATCGACTCCGACCGGCTCACGACCCTCGTCGATGCGCTCGTCGACGTACCGACCGCCGACCACTGGTGGCTGTGCGGCCCGCACGGCATGGTCCGCGACGCGCAACGGGTGCTGGAGGGACTCGGGGTTCCGGTGGAACGGGTGCACCAGGAGCTGTTCTTCGCCGACGACGAGCCCGTACGGGAGGTGCACCACGAGGAAGCCGGACCGCAAGGGCCCGTCAGTCAGGTCACCATCACCCTCGACGGCCGTTCCACCGACGCGGCCCTGCCACGGGAGCGAAGCATCCTCGACGGTGCCCAACGGACCCGCCCCGACCTGCCGTTCGCCTGCAAGGGCGGAGTCTGCGGCACCTGCCGTGCCCTGGTCACCGACGGCAAGGCGGACATGCGCCGCAACTTCGCCCTGGAACCGGCCGAGGTGGCCGCGGGCTACGTGCTGACCTGCCAGTCGTACCCGGTGTCCGAGACCCTGACGGTGGACTACGACAGCTGAGATCGGCCGGCCGCGAGAGCTGAGCCCGCTGGAAGAGTGGGGTGGCGAGGAAAGCGAAAGGACTAGATTCAAGGAGGTTTGAGAAGGAAGCCCCTTCATGGCCTCGCCACGGCCCTCACATTAACAGTCAGGCAGGGATCAGGTCGCGCAGGTTTTCGGGCGTGAGGATCCGCGACTCCGGGTGCAGCCCCTCGGGCCGCTGCAGACCGACGTAGGTGACCGGACCCTCGGGGACCGCCTTGCCGTCCCACAGGGTCACAGCCGTCGCATCCATCAGATCCGTCAGATAGCGCACCGTCAGCTGCTCCCGCTCCACGATGCCGCGCAGCAGCGTCGCCACCGACACGCGGTTGCCCTCGACCCGGTTGGACGCCGGGGCGCCCTTGAGGTACAGGTGGAGCCACTTGGCACGCCACCGTCCGTCGGCCCCGCGCCGGAACGCCAGCGGCAGCGCCACCCGGCCCGGACCGCGCAGCTCCGACTTCATCCGCACGGTACGCGCCTCGAACGGACGCCCCTGCTGCTCGCCCTCGCGCAGCATGAACCCGAAGAACGACTCCTCCACGTCCTCGAAGCCCTCCCCGGAGAACAGGTTGACCTGGGGCACGACGAACGTGCCACGCACCGCGCCCAGCCGCAGATCGATGAACTCCGAGGCTCCTTCCGGCGCTTCGGTGATGTCACCGGAGTGCTCGCCCTCGACGTCACTGAGGTTGGTGTACGACAGCCAGGAGACGGTCTGGAAGGCGTCGTCCAGCATCAGCGCCGACAGGTCGTAGTCGGTGTCGCGGCTCTTCTGCTTCCAGTACACGAAGAACCGCAGCAGCTCACCGTCGACCGGCGACACCGAGCCGCGCGGCAGCACACCGAGGCCGGCCGCGGTCGCCTTGCCGCTGAGCGGCAGCGCGACATCGAGGACGTCCGGGTCGATCAGCAGATGCCCCGCAGCCGGGAGCCTGCGCCGCAGCTCCGCGTCGAACGCGGCGATCAGACGCCCCCGCTCACCCGGCAGTACGGGCGGGCGGGTGTCCTCGGTGACCCAGGCGCGGCCGACCTGGTTGACGAAGACACGGCGCTCGCCGGTGTCCCGCGCCCGGTTGTGCAGATGCTCCCGCACCGACAGCACGACCCGCCCGGCGACCTGCGGGGCCACGTCCACGGCGGCGGCCACGACCGCGTCCCGCTCCTCCTGCGTGAGGGCCATGCGCAGCAGCCGGTCCAGGGCGCGGAACAGCTTGCCCGGCGCGGACCTGAGCAGCTTCACCGCACCGTCGACGTCATGCATGCCGAGCAGCTCCTCGACCAGGCTGTCGAAGGACCGCGCCTCCTTCTCACCCCGGGCGACCGCGAAGACGTCGGCGGCGTGCGGCCACTGCGGATACTCGTGCGGGTGGAGCCGCTCGCCCAGCCGCTTGAAGTCCTCGCGGTGGGCGTGGACGTCCGCGAGCTTGGCGGGCACGGCCGCGACGACCGAGTCGAGTCCCGCCAGCAGAGCCCGGCGCACCGGCCGGGACAGCCCCCGGAACCGTGTCGGCTCCACCAGCGTCACATCACCGTCCGACAGCGCGCAGGCCAGCCGCAGTACGTCGGTCACCGTGTCCAGCAGCGGCTCCGAACCGGCCCGCAGCCGGGCCCGGTTGATCACGGCACGGTTCTCCCGGACCGGATCTGCTCGGGCTGCGGCCCGTCCACGCACCTCTCGGCCAGCAGGTCGAGATCCCGCAGGCCCTCCTCGCCGAGCGGCGTGCCGCTGCCCGCCAACGCCAGGTACAGGGCGGTGACTTCGGCGTACGCGTCGCCGCCGAGGTGCAGGACGGTCATACGGTCGCCCGCCGCGGCGATCAGCTCGTCGTGGTGGCCGAGCATCTCCGTGTACGTGTGCTGGTAGCGGCCGTACGACGGCAGGGTGAGCAGGTTCACCACACCGTCGCTCAGCTGCTCCAGCGTGCTCGCGCGTGTCGCGTCGTCGGCGAGCGCCTCGGCGATGCAGCGCGTCCAGAAGTCGTATGTGTCCGGCACATTGGCCGGGAAGTCGATGAAGTACACGTTGTGCCGCACATGGTCGCCGACCATCTCGCGGACCGTGTCCAGCGTCCGCGTGGCGGTGTCGACCACCGTGCCTTCGGACAGGCCCGACAGCCGCGCCAGCAGCTCCGCCGAGAGCTTGAAACCCACGGACATGAGCGCGGCGTCGAACTGCCGGGCCGCGACGGCGCCCTCCCCGGCGGGGCCCACGGGGGAGGGGAGACGGTGGGTGTGCCGGATGACCAGGGGTTCGAGACGGTGGACCATTCCGGGATGGTCCCAGAGCAGCGCGAGCGGGCGCATGCGGATTTTTGTGTCATCGAGCCGACGGCCAGGTCAGGAGCACCGGCCAGGTCAGGAGGGACAGCCAGGTCAGGAGCACCGGCCAGGTCAGGAGGGACAGCCAGGTCAGGAGCCCTCTGTCGCACGCTCCGCGTCCCGCTGCTTGAGGCGGGCCGCCTCCTTGCGGACCTCGGCCTGGGTCGCGCGCTCCTTCTGCAGCCACTCGGGCTGCTCCTGCTTCAGCGCCTCGATCTGCTCGGTGGTGAGGGCCTCCGTGACACCGCCCCGGGCCAGCCCCGCGATGGAGACGCCCAGCTTCTGCGCGACGACTGGGCGGGGGTGCGGGCCGTCGCGTCGCAGGTCGCGCAGCCACTGCGGCGGGTCGGCCTGGAGCGCGTTCAGCTCCGCGCGCGTGACCACGCCCTCCTGGAACTCGGCGGGGGTGGCTTCAAGGTACACACCCAGCTTCTTGGCCGCGGTCGCGGGCTTCATGGTCTGGGTGCTTTGGTGCGACGTCATGGTCTCAAGGGTATCGACTGGGTGAACCGTCGCTGACCACGGCCGGTAACCTGGGCAGGTGACAGGCTCGGAAGTACCCCCCTCGTTCAGGCTCGCGTACGTCCCGGGAGTGACCCCCTCGAAGTGGGTGCGGATCTGGACCGAGCGCTTCCCGGACGTCCCCCTCACCCTCCACCAGGTGACCGCGGCCGAGGCGCCCGGCGCGCTCCGTGACGGTGACGCCGACGCCGGTGTCGTACGGCTGCCGGTCGACCGTACGGTCTTCAGCGCCATCCCCCTCTACACCGAGGCCACGGTCGTCGTCGTCCCCAAGGACCACGTCATCGCGGCCGTCGACGAGGTGACCGTCGAGGACCTCGCCGACGAGGTCGTCTTCCACCCCCTCGACGACGTCCTCGACTGGGAGCGGCCGCCGGGGCAGCCCGCCTTCGAGCGTCCCGCCACCACCGCGGACGCCGTCGAGCTCGTCGCGGCGAATGTCGGCCTGCTCGTCGTACCCCAGTCGCTGGCCCGTCTCCACCACCGCAAGGACCTCACCTACCGGACGCTCGTGGACGCCCCCCAGTCGAGCATCGCCCTGTCCTGGCCGGAGGACGCGACCACCGACCTGGTCGAGGACTTCATCGGCGTCGTCCGCGGCCGCACGCCGAACAGCACCCGGGGGCGTACGACGTCCCAGGCCCCGGCAGCCAAGGAGCAGCCCAGGCGCAAGCACCCCGAAGCCGGCCGCGGCTCGGGGAAGCAAGCCGGAACCGGCCGGAGCCACCGTGGTGGCTCCGGTGGCTCGGGCGGGAGCAAGGGCACCAAGGGCACCAAGGGGGGCGCCAAGCGAGGGAAGCCCCGCCGCCGGTCCTAGGCGACTGCTCAGGGGGCGTACGTCGCCTGCTCCGCCGTACGCACGACCGTCTGCCCGTCGGCCTGGCTCAGCCGCCCCGCGGTGACCCACGCGTTCACGGTGGACCGCACGCGCGTGACCAGCGCACCCTTGTTGGCGAAGGGGGCCCCGGCCCAGATCTCGTCCAGCAGCGTGGTGCCGTCGGACTTCGCGGGGTTCGTGACGCCGGAGTCGGAGTTGCCGAAGATCACCCGGGGTTCGGAACGCTTGAAGTAGGCGTGGGTCGGGTCCTCGGTGCCCTCGAAGAAGGGGGCGAACTCCGTGCCCGCGAGGGTGTAGTGCAGCGGCTTGCCGCTCACCGGGGCGAGCGAGGGCAGCAGGTCGCCGGAGAGGCCGGCGTTGCGGTACAGGCCGAGCTGCAGGTGGCTCGTGGCGGAGTTGCGGCCGACGAGATTGACCGGACCGTAGAACAGGGTCTGCAGCGACGCGTCGTCGATCGCCTTCTCCACGCGCAGCCGGAACGGCATGGAGATACGCACGGTGTCCCCGCTGCGCCACGTCCGCGACACGGTGAAGTAGCTCCCCGGCGTCGGAGTGCCGCTCACCACGCTGCCGTTGACCGTCACCCGGAACCCGGCGGTCGCCCACGACGGCACCCGCAGCCGCAGGGCGAAGGCCGCGCTGCCCCCGCCGATGGTGAGCGTGGTGCCCTGCTCCCGGGGGAAGGAGGTCGCCTGAGTGACCGTCACACCCTTTTCGGACCAGGTCAGTTGGGACGGGCTGTACAGATTGACGTACAGCGCGCTGCCGTCGGCTGCCTTGAAGTAGACCGAGTCCTGGTACTTGGTGGCGCTCTCCATGCCGGTGCCCTCGCAGCAGGTGGTGCCCTGCTTGGGCGTGTAGTCGCGCACATGGCCCGGCGTCAGCCCGATGAAGTACGTGACCAGCGGTTTCTCGGCGTCCGCCTTGTCCTGCTTGGAGCCGAGGACCTGGTTGTACAGGGCCCGCTCGTAG
The DNA here is from genome assembly GCF_041261225.1 of Streptomyces sp. V4I8. GTDB lineage: Bacteria > Actinomycetota > Actinomycetes > Streptomycetales > Streptomycetaceae > Streptomyces. The sequence continues at coordinate 1,559,949 of NZ_JBGCCN010000001.1, read as the reverse complement.
TAGTCCATGTACTTCGGCTGCTGCTCGTGGAAGAACAGCGTCCGGCTCAGCTTCAGCATGTTGTACGCACAGCACGTCTCGGCGGTCGTGTCGCTGATCGTGCCCGCGATCACGTCCCGCGCCTTCCAGAACTCGGCGGTGCTGGTGCCGCCGATGCCGTACATGCGGTGCGGCACGACCATCCCCCAGAAGTTCCGGGCGGCGTCCAGGTAGCGGGCCTCGCCGGTCGCGTCGTACAGCCGTAGGTAGCCGGTGAAGATCGGTATGTGCTGGTTGGCGTGCAGTCCGTCGAGGATGTCGGTGTTCGCGGCGGAGTTGTCGATGAGCCGGTCCAGGTCGAACAGCTGGGCCAGCGCGAGGTGTTCGGCCTTGCCGGTGATCGCGTGCAGATCGCAGATCGCCTCGACGATGCCGCCGAACTCGCCGCTGGAGAACAGCCCCCACATCCGCTGGAGGGTGGCCTCGGGCAGCTTGGACAGCCGCGCGTACATCCAGTCGCACATGCCGGACGCGAGATCGAGGGCCCGGGCGTCCTCCGTGGTGAGGTAGGCGTCCAGCACCCCCCTGAGGATCTTGTGCGCGGTGTAGTACGGCGCCCAGACCTTCGTGTAGTCGCTGGCCGTCCTCGACTCCAGGTCGATGAACTGCGTCTCCGGGTACGCCGCCAGGAACCCGGGGTGACTGGGCCCGCCCCACGTCCGGCGCAGGGTCGCGGTGAGGCCGCGGCCGGAGGCGTCCGCGAAGGTGCCGCCCGCGGTCTCGTCGAAGGCGTACGACGCCAGGTTGCCGCGGCCGGCGGAGGCGTCGGCGGCCCGGCGGCTCTGGAGGTCCGTGATCTCGGCGGCGGTCAGGGCGCGCGACCAGACGTTGAACTCGTCGTAGGCGCCCGCGAAGACGGGGTCGGTGGCGAAGTTGGAGCGGCCGAGCCAGTTGTTGGTGAGGGTGCCGAGGGCGGCCGGGGTGAGGGTCATCGCCGTGTTGCGGGCCACGGCGGTGCCGTTGACGTAGAGCGTGCCGGTGCCGCCCGCGATCGTGACCGCGAGGTGGCTCCACTGATTGAGGGGCAGCGCGGCGGTGCCGTCGATGCCCTGCTCGCCGCCCGGCCCGTTGGTCGTGAGGGCGAAGCGCGGCACACCGGCGGCGTTGCGGGCGGCCAGGTACAGGTACCGGGTGTTGTTGTTCCCGAAGTCGAAGACCCGCGTCCAGTTGGCGCCGTGGGTGGGCTTCACCCAGGCGGACAGGGTGATCGCCGAGGCGCCCCCGAGGACGGCGGCGGGGAGGTCGACGTACTGGTACGACCCGCGGACGTTCTCGGCGGCGGTACCGAACTTCCCGTTCACGCTCAGCACGGCGGGATCCTTGCGCAGCGCCGCGCGCACCTCGGTCAGCGCCCCGACCATGGTGCGGATCTTGTCGATGAACACCTGCTCGCCGGTGCCGGCATAGGCCTGGGACAGCATGGTCAGGAAGTGCCCGGTGTAGTGCCCGCGCAGATTGCCGTTCGCCTCACCGTCCAGCCCCTCCCAGCCGCCGGGCGCGACCGCACCGCCGGTCGAGAGCCCGGCGTTGGCGCGGAAGACCTGCAGCAGCCGGTTGACGTCATAGCCGCGGGCGTGGTCGAGCATCAACTGCCGCTTGTCGGCGAAGAGTCCGGGCCTGAGGGCCACGTCGTCGAGGGCGAAGGGCTGGACGGTCCAGGCGGCGGGGGTGGCGGTCACGGCCTGCGCCTCCTGAACGGCGGCCGAGGCCCGGCCGGTTGCCGTGTAGCCGATCGCGGGGGTCGCCGCGGCGAGGGCGGCGGCCTGGAGAAGGGATCTTCTGGAGAGGGGCGGCGGTGCCATGGGTGCCTCCACGTGGGGGGTCGCATGCTCGGTTATGTTCGGTATTGCGAACGGCGTGCGAACAGTCGACCAGACGATAAGGAGGGCGCGGGCGAGGGTCAACGGGTCTGGAGTGTTTTGATTCCACTCAATTCCGGTGGGGGCTCCGCTCGTTCGGCCCGTCGACCGACGGGGTCGACCGAGGGGGCGCTATGTCGTCCGGCACAGCCAGTCGTAGGCCGCCCTGGCCGTGAACTCTCCCTGGCCGCCCCGCAGCAGCAGTCCGGCCGTCGCGAACTCCGGGGCATCGGCCTGGGCGGCCACGTACGGGATCGCGACGCAGCGCATGCCGGCCGCGTGCGCTGCGGCGGCACCGGGGGCCGCGTCTTCCATGACCACGCAGTCGCCGGGGGTGACGCCCAGTCGGCGGGCCGCCTCCAGGAAGACGTCGGGAGCGGGCTTGCCGCGCTCGACCTCGTCGGCCGAGACGACGGTACGCAGATGGGCGTCCAGGCCCGTGCCGGCCAGGATCGCCGTGATGGCCGTCGGCGACGACCCCGAGGCCACGGCCATCGGGACGCCCTCGGTCGCCAGCAGCTCCACGAACTTGCGCATCTCGGGGTACGCGCGCGTGGCCCTGCGGGCGAGGTCCAGATAGTGGCGGTTCTTTGCGGCGAGCAACTCCTCGACGGAGGCCCGAAGGCCGTACTCCCGCTTCCAGAGCGTGACGGTCTCCAGCGTGCTGATGCCAACGTACCGCTCGTGGTCCGCCCAGGTGAAGTCGGGGACCCCGTGCTCGGCGAGGAGCCGGCGCCCGGCCTCGTAGTAGTTGGGCTCGCTGTCCACGAGCGTTCCGTCGAGATCGAAGATGACCGAGGTGTTGCCGAGACCGCTCATGGCCCCAGGATGTCAAAGGTCATTTCCGGGCCGCCGCCCGCCCGATCGACTCCACCAGCGGCAGCAGCCGGTGCGGCACGCGCTCCCGCAGGGCCACCTCGGTGCGGGTGCGGACCACACCCGGCAGGCTGATCAGCTTCTGGATCACGTCCTCCAGGTGGGCGTTGTCACGGGCCACCACCCGGGTCAGCAGGTCCCCGCCGCCCGTGATCGAGAAGGCCTCGACGATCTCCGGTACGGCGGCCAGCTCGTCGCCCACGTCGTCGAGATGGCCCTGGGTGACCTCGATGTGCACGAACGCCAGCACCGGATGGCCGAGGGCGGCGGCCGAGAGCGCCGGCCCCGTGCCGGTGATCACACCGTCCCGCTCCAGCCGGTCGAGCCGGGCCTGCAGCGTCCCGCGCGCGACGCCGAGGACGCGGGCGTATTCGCGCACGCTGGTGCGGGGCTGCTCCAGCAGCAGCCGCAGGATGCGGGTGTCGAGCTCGTCCACGGCCATGCCGTCCGGCCTCCTTCGCCCCTCGTCCGTCCTGGTCCGTTGGCTCGCCGGTGGACGTCCGAAGGTCGCTATGTCTGTGCCAATGGCTCAGCATTCTAGGCGGCACTTGAGCCAGGTTGCCTCTTGATGCTGCAATGAACCCGTCGATGGCGCTGCGGACCCCGCGGCGCCTTTTTCATGCCGGTACGAAGGGGCGGAAACAGTGCTGAAGAGGGTGTTCGTGGCGCCGGACCCGGGCCGGGCGCGGCTGCGCTTCGCCGTGCGGGCCGTCCTCGGCATCGGGCTCGCGGCCGTCGTCTGCGGACTGGCCGGACACTCCCTCGTCGGTGCCGTCACCGGCGGGCTCGCCGCGCTGCTCGCCCTGTTCACCGTCACCGACGCCACGGTCCGCGGGCAGGCGGTCACCACCGCGCTGCTGCCGCTCGCCGGCCTCCCCGTCCTCGCGGCGGCGGCCGAGCTGCACGACCATCCGGTCGCCCGCGACCTCGCCTTCCTCGCCGTCGTCGGCGCCGGCGTGTACGCCCGCCGCTGGGGGCCGCGCGGGCACAGCCTCGGCGTGTTCGCGTTCATGACCTTCTTCGTGGCGCAGTTCCTGCACGCGACGCCGGGGCAGCTCCCCGAGCTCTACGCCGCCGTACTGCTGTCCCTGCTCACCGCGTCGGCGGTCCGCTTCGGGCTGTGGTGCTACGAACGCCGCCTGCCCCCGGCACCCGTACCCGCACCGCCGGGCGGCAGCGGACTGGCCCGCGTGACCACGCGCCAGGCGATCCAGGCCACGGCCGGCGCGGGATTCGCCCTCGTCGTGGGCCAGCTCGTCTCCGGACAGCGCTGGTACTGGGCCGTCGGCGCGACCTGGTGGATCTTCGTCAACACCACCTCGCGCGGGGAGACCCTGGTCCGAGGCTTCCGCCGGGTCCTCGGCACGGTGATCGGCATCGGCCTCGGTCTGCTCGTCGCCGTCCCGCTGCACGGCGCGGCGGCCCCCACGGCCGTGCTCCTCACCGTCTGCGTCTTCGGCATCTTCTACACGGCCGCCGTCTCCTACACCTGGATGATGCTCTGCGTCACGGTGCTCGCCGAACTCCTCTACGGCCTCCTGGGCGTCCTCGATCCCGCCCTGCTGGCACTTCGGCTCGCCGAGACCGGCGTCGGGGCGCTCGGCGCCGTGCTGGCCGTGCTGTTCTTGCTGCCCGTCACCACCCACACCGTCACCGACGCCTGGATCCAGCGGGCCCTGCGCTGCGTCCACGCGGCCACCGCCGAGGCCGCCGCACGCCTCGCCGGGGACGAGAGCGCCGACCCGGCCTCGCGGGTGGCCGAACTGGAACAGCTGCTGGGCCGGGTACGGCTCGCGGTCGCCCCGCTGGTGCACCCGCTGAACCCGATGCCGGCCCGCAAGCGCCGCGCCCGTCACGTCCTGGCCCTGCTCGACGACTGCGCCAGGGAGACCCGCGGCCTCGTCGCCGTCGCCGCCGACCCCGTGGCCTCGCACGACGCCCGGCTGGCCGCCGCGTGCTGGCGTGTCGAGGCCGCGGTCGAAGCGCTCACCGGCGGCGCGGACGTCACCGCGCCCACCGCGCGCCCGACGGAGTCGGATCCCGCGCTGGCCCATCTGCACGGTCTGGAGCAGGCTCTCGTGGAACTCGCCACGCCCCTGCGCGCGCCGTCCGGGTCGCCGCTGGTCGGCGCCTGACGCCCACAGGTCAGAACCGCTCTCGTGGCCGCCCGGTCGCTTGTATCGGCCACCTGGAGGGTGGATCAGCCCATACGCTGGATCATCCCGTACACCGGGTAGCCGCGCACCCGTCGGCCCCACCAGCCCGCGAGCCGCGCGGGAGCGGCCCGCGGATCCCCGAGCGGCACGGCTCGGCGCCGTACGTGCTCCTCCGTGCCGCCGCCGTGCGCCCGGGGCGACCCGCCGAAGGATCGTGCCGCCGATCTCGGGCAGCGCGCCACGCCGGTCTTCGACGGCACCCACGAGACAGTGGATCGGCGCCCCGCCTGCGTACATCATCCCGAGGCCAGGGCGCCCCGCGATCGGGGCGGGATGTGCCGTACACGCCGACGACTGCCCGCCCTTGGTCTAGACCGATCATGATCCGCTGCTACCGTCACCCCGAACGGCACCCGACTGAAAGGGGACAGCGGTGGCAGACGGTGACAGGCGGGCAGAGCGGGCCTACATCGGGTCGTTCACGGCGGCCGGCGGCCCTGGGATCGTGGCGGCGTCCGTGGCCGCGGACAACGGCGCGCTGACCGTCCTGGGAGGCGCGGCCGACGTGCCCGACCCCGCGTATCTGGCTCTCGAGCCCGGCGGCGGCACCCTCTACGCGGTCAGTGAGACGGCCGAGGGCGCGGTGGCCGCGTACCGCGTGACCGGGGACAAGCCGGAGCTCATCGGACCGCCCGTGCCGGTGGACGCGGGCGGACCCACGCACCTCACCCTGTTCGCGGGCCATCTCCTGACCGCCAACTACGGCTCCGGCAGCGTCACCGCCGTGCCCGTCCGCCCCGACGGCACCCTCGCGTCCGCCCCGTCCGCCGTCCTCCAACACACCGGCTCGGGCCCGCACACACCACGCCAGCAGGGCCCGCACGCCCACCAGGTGCAGCCCGACCCGAGCGGCCGCTGGGCGGTCAGCGTCGACCTGGGCACCGACTCGCTGCGGGTGTGCACGCTGACCGACGGCACCCTCGACGTCCACCGGGAGATCGCCCTGCGGCCGGGCTCGGGACCCCGCCACCTGGCCTTCCACCCGCACCGCCCATACGCCTACGTCGTCAACGAACTCACACCCACCGTCACCGTCTGCCACTGGGACACCGACGACGGCACACTGAAGCCGCTGGCGGAGGTGCCGGTACTGGCGGGTGCGCCGGCGGGCGACGCCTATCCGTCGGGGATCGTCGCCTCGCCCGACGGCCGCTTCGTGTGGACCGCGACGCGCGGCGAGGACGTGCTGTCGACGTTCGCGGTCGAGGGCGAGGAACTGCGGCTGACCGGGACGGTGACCTGCGCCGGACACTGGCCGCGCGCGCTCACCGAGGCGGGCGGGCTCCTCTACGTCGCCAACGAGCGCTCGGGGGACGTCTCCTGGTTCGCCGTGGACCCGGACACGGGACTCCCGCGCTACGAGGGCTCGATCGAGGTGCCCGCGGCGTCCTGCGTAGTCATCGGCCCGGCGGCCGACGGGGCCTGACCACATGCCGAAGGGCCCGCTCCCGGCTGAGGCTGAGGAGGGGCCCTTCGGCGTTACGGCTGTGAGCTGCGCGTCAGGCGTTACGGCTGACGTGCGCGTCAGCGGACCGGAGTGCCCTGCGGCTGCTGCGGGGCGATGCCCAGCGCCGTCGTGTACTTCGACAGGGCGAGCTTGCCGATCGCCGGGTACGGGCCGAGCGCCTCGGCGGCGGAGCAGCCCGCCTCCTGAGCGGCCTGCGCGACCAGGCTCGGGTCGATCTCCGGCCCTATCAGGTACGGCGCCAGCGCCAGCTGCTGCGAGCCGGAGGAGCGCAGCTGATCGGCCACGGCCGAGATCGAGCCGTCCTGGTCCAGGGCCGCCGCCATCACCGGCACCGCCAGGCGCGCGGCGAGCAGCATGCCGGTGATCCCGGCCGCCTGCACGGCCTCCTCGCCGCCCACCGAGGCGAGGATGATGCCGTCCGCGGCCGTGGCCACGGTGAACAGCCGGGCACGGTCGGCGCGGGCCAGACCGGCCTCCGACAGGCGCACGTGCAGCGCCTCGGCGAGCAGCGGGTGCGGGCCGAGGACATCGGTCAGATCGGCCGCGACGCGGCTGTCCATCACGGCCTGGCGGATGACGCGCAGCAGCGCGTTGTCCGGGCCGGCGAGCAGCGGCACGACGACGGCGACGGGGCCCTCCGGCTCCTTGACCTCCACCCCGGCGGCGATCGCCTGCTCATAGCGGGCGGTGCGCTCCTCGGCCGCGTGCACGAGCACCGACTGCAGGGTGGGGAACTCCACGTCATCACCGTCGACGTACCCGATCCGGGCGTCGAGACCGGGGAGCTCGGAGCGGGCGATGCTCACGACCTCCTCGGCGAGGCCACGCGTGGCGGCGCTCGGCGTGCCCGGCACCGCGAGTACGAGCGCGGGCGCGCCCTCGGGAGCCGCCAGGGGCTCGGGTCGGCGGTGCCGCCCGGGCTGACGAGGTCGCGGCATTCGTACTGGCAGGCCGGACGCGGGCCCAGTGGGGGAGCTCATGGCGACGCATGTTACTGGCTTCCTGGGCTCCCCTGTTCGGGGAGGGTGCAGGTGAGCGGTATCCGTCCGCTTTTGTCTGATTGAGTTACCTGCAGTGCGGAACCGGGCGGCGTAGGTGGATCAGTACCCCTTTCCGCTCACCACGCAGAGCATCGCCTCATCACTCGGCAGAGTGAGCCCGTCCGTCGCCAGATCGGTCGCGATGCGCACGGCTCCCTGCAACGGATCCCCGGCGGCGGATACCTGCCGTGCCTGCGGCAGCCGCTTCGCGAACTCCTCCTCCAGAGGTACGAGAAGGGGGGCGCCCATCTTGGACAGGCCTCCGGTGAGCGCGACTTGGGGCTCCCCGGTCGCGGGGCAGACGGCGGCCGCGGAGTCGGCCATGTGCCATGCGGCGGCCCGCAGGATGTCCGCGGCCACCGGGTCGTTGTCCGAGCAGGCCGCCACGTGCGGAGCGAAGGAGGCGAGGACGGCGGGACGGTCCGGGCGCGGATAGAGCTGCCCGGGCAGCCCCCGCACCGGGCCGAACAGCTCTTCGGCCCGCTCCAGCAGCCCGGCCGAACCGCCCGGCCGCCCGTCGTACGCCCGCAGTGCCGCCTCCAGCCCGGCCCGTCCGATCCAGGCACCGCTGCCACAGTCGCCGAGCAGATGCCCCCACCCGTCCGCCCGGCGCCAGCGCGTCAGGTCGGTGCCGATCGCGATCAGTCCCGTACCGGCGGCGACCACGGCACCGGGCCGGGCCCCGAGGGCGCCCACATAAGCAGTGACGGCATCGGCGGCGAGGGCGACGTGCCCGATGCCGAACTCCCGACCCAGCGCGCCCGGCAGCTCGGCCCGCAGGGCATCCCCCAGGCTGGCCATCCCGGCGGCCCCGACCGCGGCCGCACCCAGCCGGACGACACCGGCCTCGGCCGCCGACGCCCGCACCATGGGCACCAGTTGCTCCATCAAATGACCGGGGTCGATACCCCGATCACTGGTACGCACGGGCTCACGGGACTCCCGCCGCGCCAGACCACCGCGGCCGACGGTTCCGACGACGACCCGCATCCCGGACCCCCCGGAGTCGACAGCGAGGAACCCGGAGTCGCCGGTCACGGCAGTCGCCGGCCCACCGGCTGCCCACCCTGCCTGGTGGTGGAGGGACGCGCGGACTCCACCGACGCATGGTGACCATGGCGGCGAGGAGGATGGTCATGGCGGAGCGGTTCGACCACTGGACGGGACAAGCTCCCCTCCTTCCCGGTGACCGGAGACCGGTGACGGGTGACTGGTGACCGGCTGCGGGGTCGGCTCGACCCGCCCGAAGATCTCGACGAGGACGAAGGGTAGCGCCTGAGGGACGGCCCCTGTGTGAAGCCTTCCCTGTATATGCGGGGCGCCTGTGTGTGCCAGTAGAGTGACGCGCCGTGGCACCACGACCCTTGCATGAACTTGTAGAAGCCGGCTGGGCGAAGGCTCTCGACCCCGTGACCGAACGCATCGCCGCCATGGGGGACTTCCTCCGGGCCGAGATAGCGGCGGGCCGGACCTACCTTCCGTCCGGGGCGAATGTCCTGCGGGCCTTCCAGCAGCCCTTCGACGACGTCCGTGTCCTGATCGTGGGTCAGGACCCCTACCCCACGCCGGGTATGGCGATCGGGCTGAGTTTCGCGGTCTCGCCCGAGGTGCGCTCGTTGCCGGGAAGTCTGGAGAACATCTTCCGGGAGATGCACACCGACCTCGGGCTGCCCAGGCCCTCGAACGGCGATCTGACGCCGTGGACGCAGCAGGGTGTGCTGCTGCTCAACAGGGCGCTGACGACGGCCCCGCGCCAGCCGGCCGCGCACCGGGGCAAGGGGTGGGAAGAGGTGACCGAGCAGGCGATTCGGGCGTTGGCCGCGCGCGGTAAGCCGCTCGTGTCGATCCTGTGGGGGCGTGACGCGCGTAATCTGCGGCCGTTGCTGGGGGACCTGCCGGCGATCGAGTCCGCGCACCCCTCCCCGATGTCGGCGGACCGGGGCTTCTTCGGCTCGCGACCGTTCAGCCGGGCCAACGACCTGCTGCTGCGGCAGGGCGCCCAGCCGGTGGACTGGCGACTGCCGTAAGTCACGCACCCCGGATCTCCTCCGTAATAGGGGTGAGCGGCAAGGGCCGGTCAGGCAGACTGCCAACGTGCGACACGACGAAGAAGAGCCGCTGTCCGGCGGGAACGTCAGCGCCGGCGTTGTCCGCGTCGGCGACACCGTCCGCCGCCCGGCGGGGCCCTGGACCCCGGCCGTGCACGCACTGCTCACCCATCTCCACGAGGTGGGCTTCGTGGCGGCTCCTCGCCCTCTCGGCATCGACGAGCAGGGCCGGGAGGTGCTGACGTTCATGACGGGTGAGGTGGTCTGGCCTGACCGATTCGCGCTGCTGGAGACCTCGCCGGGGTTGGCTCGCGTGGCGCGTCTGATCAAGGACTTCCACGATGCCGTGAAGGATTTCACGCCGCCGCCCGACGCCCACTGGCAGGTGCTCATCCCCGCCGAGGGCGCGGACATCATCGCCCATCAGGACCTGGCGCCCTGGAACCTCGTGGCCGACGGAGACGACGCGTGGGCCTTCATCGACTGGGACACGGCCGGCCCCGGTTCCCGGCTGTGGGACGTCGCCTACGCGATCCACGGCTTCGTTCCGCTGTCCGCGCATCCCCACTGGCAACGTTCCGATGCCGATGACCGCCTGAGGATCTTCGCCGATGCTTACGGGCTCGACGAGGCCGAGCGGCGCGACCTGGTGCCCTTGCTGGGCCGCCGTACCCGCGCCATGCATGACTTCCTGCGTGACCAGGCGGCCCGAGGCAACCAGCCGTGGACGGCACTCTGGGCGCAGGGCCACGGCGCCGCCTGGCGCGACGACGCCGAGTACATCGAACAACGCGAAGACCAGTGGGAACGGGCTCTTCTCGCCGGGTGAGCCGCATCCGCGACAGGGCTGATCGCCTCCGCACCCCAAGCAGCCGACCTGTGCACACTGGCCCTATCAGGAGCACCCGAGACACCCGCCACACCGGGGCCCGGATCCGTTTATCCGCCACCTCCTCATGGCCAGAAGCTTGTGACAGAGCCGTCGCGAGGGATCGGAACAGCATGAGCCGCTACGACGAGACATACCGTGCCAGCATCGACAAGCCCGAGGAATTCTGGCGCGATGCCGCGACAGCGATCGACTGGTACCGCCCGCCCAGCCGCGTCCTGGACGACAGCGCCGCGCCCTTCTACCGGTGGTACCCCGACGGACAGCTCAACACCTGCCACAACGCCCTGGACCGCCACGTCGAAGCAGGCCACGGCGAGCGCGCCGCACTCGTCTACGACAGTCCGGTCACCCGGTCCAAGGCGACCTACACCTACGCGCAACTCCTCGACCAGGTCTCGCGGTTCGCCGGTGTCCTGGCTTCACTCGGCGTCGGCAAGGGCGACCGGGTGGTGATCTACATGCCCATGGTGCCCCAGGCCGCGATCGCCATGCTCGCCTGCGCCCGGATCGGCGCCGTCCACTCGGTCGTCTTCGGCGGCTTCGCCCCGCACGAACTGGCGATCCGGATCGATGACGCCACCCCCAAAGTCGTGATCACGGCCTCCTGCGGAATCGAGGGCCGGCGCGTCATCGAGTACAAGCCTCTCCTGGAGCGCGCCCTCGAACTCGCCCAGCACCGGCCCCACCGCTGTGTCGTCCTGCAACGCCCCGAGGCCGTCGCCACACTGACCGCCCAGGACCTCGACTGGTCGGACGCCATCGCCGCGGCCGAACCCGTCCCCTGTGTCCCGGTGGCCGCCACCGACCCGCTGTACATCCTCTACACCTCCGGCACGACCGGAAAGCCCAAGGGTGTCGTCCGCGACAACGGCGGACATGCCGTCGCCCTCACCTGGTCCATGCGCAACGTGTACGACGTCGGGCCCGGCGAGGTGATGTTCAGCGCCTCGGACGTCGGGTGGGTCGTGGGCCATTCCTACATCGTGTACGGGCCTCTGCTCGCCGGTGCCACGACCGTCCTCTACGAAGGAAAGCCCGTCGGCACACCGGACGCCGGGCAGCTCTGGCGCGTCATCGCCGAGAACCGGGTGAAGGCGCTCTTCACCGCTCCCACGTCCTTCCGGGCCGTCAAGAGGGACGACCCGGAAGGCTCGTTCATCGCCGACCACGACATCTCGAGCCTGCGCTACGTCTTCCTGGCAGGTGAGCGGCTGGACCCGGACACGCTCCGCTGGGCCCAGGACCGGCTCGCCGTCCCGGTCGTCGACCACTGGTGGCAGACCGAGACCGGCTGGCCCGTCGCGGCGAACCCCATGGGACTCGAGCCTCTGCCCGTCAAACCCGGCTCCGCGACCGTCGCCGTCCCCGGCTGGAACATCACCGTGGTGGACGCCGAAGGCCGGTCCGCCGCGCCCGGCGCCGACGGCACCATCCTGCTGAAACTGCCGCTGCCACCGGGTGCGCTGACCACGCTGTGGAAGGACGACGAGCGCTACGTCGCCTCATACCTTTCCCACTACCCCGGTCACTACGTCACGGGTGACGGCGGCCATGTCGACGACGACGGCTACGTGTTCGTCATGGGCCGCACCGATGACGTCATCAACGTCGCCGGTCACCGGCTCTCGACCGGGGCGATGGAGGAAGCCCTCGCCGCCCACCCCGCCGTCGCCGAGTGCGCCGTCATCGGCGTGGCCGACCCGCTCAAGGGGCAGATCCCCCGCGGGTTCGTCGTGCTCAAAGCAGGCCGGCACGTCGACGACTCCGTGGTCGCCGACGAGCTCGTGGCGCTCGTCCGCTCCCGCGTCGGCGCGGTCGCCGCGCTCAAGGACGTCGCGGTGGTGCCGGCCCTGCCCAAGACCCGATCCGGCAAGATCCTCCGCAGGACCATGCGGGAAATCGCCGACGGCGCCGAGGGACACATCCCGGCGACCATCGACGACGCAGGTGTTCTCGACGCCCTCCGCCCCGTCCTGCGACGCGACTGAGGCCACACGCGCCCCTGCCCGGCGGCGGCCGACCTACGCCGCCGGGCCAGTGGCAATGCAGGCCCGTGAGCCCCCACGACTCATCCGACCACCGCTGCTCTGACACACAGCACGTCCGGCAGATGCGACGCCAGCTGCTGCCAGCTGTCGCCGTCGTCGGCCGAGGCGAACACCTCGCCGTTGCGGTTGCCGAAGTACACGCCCGCCGGATCCGCGTCGTCCGTGCACATCGCGTCGCGCAGCACCGTGCCGTAGTGGTCCTCCTGCGGCAGTCCCGCTGACAGCGGCTCCCAGCTCTTGCCCGCGTCCGCCGTACGGAAGACGCGACAGCGGTGGTCGGCCGGGACGCGGTCCGAGTCGGCGTTGATCGGGAACACGTACGCCGTCTCGGCGCGGTGGGGATGCGCCGCGGCCGCGAAGCCGAAGGTGGACGGCAGGCCTTCGCCGATGTCCGTCCAGTGCGCGCCCGCGTCGTCGCTGCGGTACACGCCCCAGTGGTTCTGGAGATAGAGGCGGTCCGCGGTCGTCGCGTCCTGCGCGATCTTGTGCACGCACTGGCCGAACTCCGGGTTCGGGTCCGGCAGGAACACCGCGGAGACACCGGAGTTGGACGGCTCCCAGCTCGCACCTCCGTCGGCCGTCCTGAACACGCCGGCGGTCGAGACGGCGACCGTCACCGCCCGCGGGTCACGCTTGTCGGTGATCACGGTGTGCAGCCCCTCACCGCCGCCGCCCGGCACCCACTTCGACCTGGTCGGGTGCTCCCAGAGCGGCCGGACGAGGTCGAAGGTCTCGCCGCGGTCCTCCGAGCGGTACAGCGCCGCCGGTTCCGTGCCCGCGTACACCACGTCCGGCTCCGCCGCCGCGGGATGCAGTTGCCACACCCGCTCCAGGGAAGCCCCCGTGTCCTTCGGGAACTTCACGGCCGGCTGAGCCGGTTCGGTCCAGGTGCGGCCCAGGTCGTCGGAGTGGAACACGGAGGGGCCCCAGTGCGCGCTGTCCCCGCCCGCCAGCAGCCGCGGACGCTCGCTCCGGGTGTCGATGGCGACCGAGTACACGGCCTGGGCGTTGAAGTAGGGGCTCTCGTCGAACTCCCAGGCGTCACCTCGCCTCCGCCCGATGAACAGGCCCTTGCGGGTCCCCACGGCGAGCAGTACCTCGGTCATGCCGATCACCTCCGCGACGTCTTTGTCTCAGGTACCGGCCAGTCTGCACCTCGGCACTGACAGTCACCTCTGGAAAGGCTTGAGTCGCAGGTCAGGGCGGCGAGGATAGCTCGCCACCGCAGGCTGCGGGGCGCTTTCGCGAAGACGTCCGCGCGGGCCGCGTGACCCGTGCCACGGTCGATCCCGGTAGGTGCCGTGAGCATCCGCCTGCCGTCGGCCGTATGGGAGAGCGGTGGGTCCGGCTTGTTCGTGCGCTCATGAGGAGGAAGCCTTCGATGGCGTTCCGTGGTCCGAAGGTGTGGCTGTGGCGGTGGCGGCGCAATCCGCTCAAGCGCCGGGCCGACGCGGTGGAGGCGTGGGTACTGCTCGCTGTTTGGGCGGTCACCGTCCTCGCCGGAGTGCTCGCCGGCCTCACGACGGCCGGCACGGTGGAGCAGGGCATGGCCCGCGAGCGCGTCGAGTGGCGGCCCGTGGTGGCCCTGCTCACCGAGCAGGCGCCGGGCACGACCGACTCCCGCGTCAGCACGTCGAGCAGCGCGTACGTGTGGGCGAAGGTCCGCTGGAGCGCGCGGGACGGATCTCCGCACACCGGTCAGGCCCGCGTCCGGCCCGGCAGCGGCGTCGGTACGCCGGTCCCCGTCTGGACGGACCCGCGGGGCCGCCTGGTGACCGAGCCCGCCACCCCCTCCGAGGCCCACACCCGGGCCACGCTGGTCGGCGGCCTCGCGGGCGTCTGCGCCGCCTGCGTACCGTTCGTCGCAGGGCGCGCCCTCCGCAGCCGACTGGAGAGCCGCCGTATCGACCAGTGGGGCTACGAGTGGGCACGGTTCGGGCCGTTGTGGGGTGGGCGGACGACGGGGTGACGGCTGAACGGGGGCGCGCGGGGCAATTGGTGGGCGCCCGTGTTCGGGGCCGGGTCCGGCTCTGGCTTCCGCTTCGGCTTCGGTGGCGCGGTGCCGGCCCTGCATCCGCGCCGACGAGGTCGGCGTCGCGCCGATCGGCCCCAACGAACCCCCGCCGCGCCCGCGAAGCGGGGTAGGCCCGGCGGGTCAGCGCGGCGGGTGTCGCTGAGCAGTCCGGCGCCCACCGTGATGGTGCGAGCCCACCTCACCCCCCACCCAACAACGCCCGCCCCAAAATCCCGTCCACATCGGCGGCATCCGGCAGCGTCCCGAACGCGTGCCCCCAGTCGCCGCGCAGCCGGGTCGCGCAGAAGGCGTCGGCGATCGCTGCGGGGGAGTGGCGGACCAGCAGGGAGGCCTGGAGGGTCAGGGCCATCTGCTCGACCAGGCGGCGGGCGCCGGCCTCGGAACCGGCCGCAAGCAGGCCCTTGAGGCGGGTGACGGCCGCGTCCAGACGGGCGTCCGCCCCTTGCGCCAGGGCGAGTTCGGCGAAGAGCGCCTCCGCCGTGCCCGGCTCCCTGCTCAACGCCCGCAGCACGTCGAGGGCGTTGACGTTCCCCGAGCCCTCCCAGATCGACAGCAGCGGCGCCTCGCGGTAGTGGCGGGGCATGCCCGATTCCTCGACGTAGCCGTTGCCGCCCAGGCACTCCAGGGCCTCCGCGGTGAAGGCCGGGCCCCGCTTGGTGACCCAGTACTTGCCGACGGCGGTGGCGATCCGGCGGAACGCCGTCTCCGCCCCGTCCGCGTCGTCCCCGCGCACCGCCCGGTCGGCCGCGCCGGCCAGCCGTAGCGTGAGCGTCGTGGCGGCCTCGGACTCCAACGCCAGGTCGGCCAGGACGTTGCGCATCAGCGGCTGGTCGATCAGCCGGGCGCCGAACGCGCTGCGGTGGCGCACATGGTGCCCCGCCTCGACGAGCGTCTTGCGCATCAGCGTCGCCGACGACATCACGCAGTCCAGCCGGGTGCAGTTGACCATCTCGATGATCGTCTTGACGCCCCGCCCCTCCGGCCCCACCAGCCAGGCGACGGTCCCGTCGAACTCGGGCTCGGAGGACGCGTTGGAACGGTTGCCCAGCTTGTCCTTCAGGCGCTGGATGCGGAACGTGTTGCGGCTGCCGTCGGGCAGGACACGCGGCACGAGGAAGCAGGACAGACCGCCGGGTGCCTGCGCCAGCACCAGGAAGACGTCGCACATCGGGGCCGACGTGAACCACTTGTGCCCGCGCAGCGTGTACACGCCGGGCTCGGCGGTCGGCGTCGCCGCGGTGGTGTTCGTACGGACGTCGGAGCCGCCCTGCTTCTCGGTCATCCCCATGCCCGCCAGCAGACCCGGCTTCTCGGTCGGCACGCGCAGCTCCGGGTCGTACTCCCGGCTGGTCAGCAGGGGTTCGTAGACCTTCGCGAGCTCGGGCTGCCGGCGCAGCACGGGTACGGCGGCGTACGTCATCGACGTCGGGCAGCCGTGCCCGGCCTCGGTGTGCCCCCACACCAGTCCGCCCGCGGTCCGGGCGACATGCGCTCCGGGTCGCTCGTCCGCCCAGGGCGCCCCCGCCAGCCCTTCGGCGACCGCGACCCGCATCAGGTGGTGCCAGCTCGGGTGGAACTCGACCTCGTCGACGCGACGGCCGTACCGGTCGTGCGTACGCAGCTCGGGCTCGTGCCGGTTGGCCAGCTCGCCCCACTCCTGCGCCTCGACGCTCCCCGCCCGCAGGCCGAGCCGCCGGATGTCCTCCTCGGCCCACCCGGCCCCCTCGCGGCGCAGCCCTTCGAGCAGAGCCGAGTCCTCGGACGCGTCGTACGGGGCCAGGGGAGGGGGCTGGTTGGTGACGTCGTGGGTGGCGTACTGCCCGGACAGCCCCTGCGTTGCTCCGGGCTGCTCCAGCGCGGCTGCGGACTGCTCCTGGGCGGGTATCGAGACCATGCCGCCAGTGTTGCACTGCTGCTGCGGCTGTAGCAATCCTGCAATACGTTCATCCTCACCCGCCCCGTACAGTCGTGGCCATGCCGAACAACGCGTCCCCGCAGGCCGACGAGGTGGAGCTGCGCCCGCTCTCCGCCCGGTCGGTCGTCCTGAGCCTGCTGCTCGGCCTGCACCCGCCCGAGCTGCCGGTCAAGGACCTGGTGCGCAGCGTGGAGCCGTTCGGGATCGCGGGATCCACCCTGCGTGCCGCGCTCAGCCGGATGGTGGCGGCCGGCGACCTGCGGCGCGCGGACACGGTCTACGGGCTCAGCGACCGGCTGCTGGAACGCCAGCGGTGGCAGGACGACGCCGTCCACCCCGAGACCCTGCCCTGGGACGGCGCGTGGGAGATGGTCGTGGTCACGGCCACGGGCCGCGGCGCGGCCGAACGCGCGGAACTGCGCACCGAGCTGACCCGGCTCCGGCTCGCCGAACTCAGGGAGGGCGTCTGGCTGCGCCCGGCCAATCTGCTCCGCTCCCTGCCGGACGACCTCGGCCAGGTCGCCGAGCGCTGCACGGCCCGCCCCGACCGCCCCGCGCGCGAGCTGGCCGCGAGCCTGTGGCCGCTGGACACATGGGCCGGCACGGGGCGCGCCCTGCTCACCCACGTCACCCACGCCCGGCGACCGTCCGACCGCTTCACCGCTTTCGCGGCCGTCGTACGGCACCTGCTCGCCGACCCTGTGCTGCCGCCCGAACTCCTCCCGCCCGACTGGCCGGGCACCCGGTTGCGGGCCGCGTACGCGGACTACCGGCGGGAGTTGGCCGAGGACGCACGCGTGCGTGACGACCGGGAGACGGCTGCGGGGCACACGCGCGCGTGACGCGCGCGAGGCGGCCGTACGAAGCGCCGTGTTGCGTCGCTCCGCACGGCCGCCCTCCCCGTGGGGGGACTACCTGTGTGCGGGACCTGCCTATGTGCGGTACCTACATGTGGGCCAGGCCTACCTGTAGGTGATGTCCGACGCGGAGTACAGGCAGTTGGTGCTGTCCGGCCCCGTACCCACCGCGGTGTTGTTGTTGTACTTCTGGCACGGGATGACCTTGCGGCCGGCGTCGTTGAGGATCGTGATGCCGCGCAGTGTCGCCACGTCGTTGCGGTTGACGTTGATGCCGACGAGGCGAGCCGTGGACCCGGTGCCGGTCACCTCGATGTTGCTGAGGTTGACCTTGCGCGTGTACTGCGTGGAGCAGTCGCCGCACGAGCGGTACAGCGTCTTGAACTCGCTGACCGCGAAGTTGGAGATGTTCAGCGTCCCGGGTCCGTTGTGCTGGAAGACCTTGTCCGCGGCCTTCCTGGCGCCCCCGCCCGTCACCGTGTAGGTGGAGCCGCCCCGGAAGGTGGCCGCGTCCTCGCCGACGTCCTCCCACCACACGTTCTGCAGCGTGCAGTTGCCCTCGCAGTGGATGCCGTCGGCGCCGGGTGCGCCGATGATGACGTTCTTCAGTGTCGCGCCGGCCGCGAGCTTGAAGATCGGGTCCTGGCCCTCCTCCTGGCCGTCACCGGCCAGGTCGCCGCTGCCGTAGTAGCGGACCATGCCGCCGTCCCGGACACCGGACACGTTGATCGTGGAGCTCACCGGCTGGCTGCTGCTGGGCGTGGGCCAGGTGGCGGCGCTCGCCGGCGGTGCGCCGACTGTCGTGATCATGACAGATGAGAGGCCGAGTGCGGTCAGGGCGCCGGTCAGTGCGCGCCGGCGGGCGCGGGGCTTTGCTGGTGAAGTCATGTCCCGGATGCCTTCCTCCAGTTGGGGGTGGTCAGATCTTTCCGGCGCCCGCGCCGGACGTCACCGAGGCGACGACGGTGGACGCGGACTCCGCGGTGTAGCTGTAGGGCGGCGAGGTGAAGGTGCCGACCTGGGAGATCTCGGTCGCGGCCCCGCCGAGATCGTTGCCGCGCAGATTGGCGTGGCCGTCCACGTCACTGCTGCGGTTCGTGGTGACGGCGATCTTCGTGTCGCGGAAGACGTTGTTCTCCACGAGCATCTGGGCGCCCATGCGCGAATGGCAGGCGGTGTCCGCGCCGGCCACGTAGTTGTTGTAGAAGTGCCCGGTGCCGAAGCGCAGGCTGGGGATGCGCGAGTAGACGTTGCTGAACTGGTTGTGGTGGTACGTCACCTTCAGGTGCCCGGTGTCCTCGCTCGCGTTGTTGTCGCTGTGCCCCACGAGCGAGCCCTTGAAGTGGTCCTTGAAGGTGTTCCAGGACACCGTGACGTTGTCCGAGCCGTGATTGATGTCCAGAAGACCGTCGTAGTAGTCCTTGTCGTGGTCCCGGTCGGCCGAGAAGGAGTTGTGGTCGATCCACACCTTCGTCGACGCCTGGACGGTGATGCCGTCGGAGGGCGCCACCGGCTTGCTGATGTTCAGGTTGCGGACGACGACGTTGGTGACGTTCTTCAGTCGCAGCCCGCCCCCGGTGAACCCCGACGCCGAACCGACGCCCAGCACCGTCGTGTTGGAGCCGACGTCGACCTGACCGCTCAGCGATATCAGGCCGTTGACCCGGACGACCTTGGCGGAGTTGCCGGTCACGGCCGACTTGAACGCGGCCGGCGTCGAGACGGTGACCGCCGAGGTGCTGCCGCCGCCGGTCGTCCCGGCGCCGAAGCCGATCGGCGAGGTCTCGGCCGCTCCGGCGGGATTCGGCAGGACCATGACGGCCGCGGTGGCGAGTGCGGCTGCGGCGGCCGTCACCAGTGCGGTTCTTTGCGGCCGTGCACGTGGGGGGAGAGTGCGCATGTCGGGTGCGTCCCTTCGGAAGGACCTATCGATCGTGTACGTGAACGATGTGCGTCATGCTGAACCTCACGAGCGGACAGGGTGCCCATGTGGGGGGTATGGCTATGCGGCTCGGTCACCCTGCTGAACGGAACGTAGAGGGCAAGCGCTTTCTGGTCAACGCTTTGCGCAGAAGAATCCCGTCAGCCCTGGTGGGGGTAAGGGCTCTCTTCGTGCTTGTCGTGGGAGCGCTTCCATGATGAACGTGTCCATGCCACGATGCCCATCCGGACGCTTTCCCCGCGAGAGGGAGAGTCAATGACCGTTCCACGTATGCATACGTTGATCAGCGGCCTGACGCTCACTCCGCACTCCCGACTCCCGTGGCGGCCAGGCCCGCTGCCCCGGACGAACAGCTCCTGCTGACCCGTATCGACAGCGCCAGAAGGGACAAGGACGTGCCCACCCCCACCGGCACCACCCCGAGAAGGCCGCGTCACGCGTTACTCGTCGCTCTCCTCGGAGCGCTCCTGCCACTGCTCGCGGCCCTGCTGGTCACCGCCCCCGCAGCCTCCGCCCGCACCGAGGCCGCCGACGTCGTCCCGACCGCGACACTCACCGAGGTCACCGACTTCGGCACGAACCCCAGCAACCTGCGCATGTACGTGTACGTCCCGGCCGCCGTCACCGCCAACCCGGCCGTCCTGGTGGCCGTGCACTGGTGCACCGGCTCCGGCCCGGACATGTACAACGGCACCGAATACGACACGCTCGCCGACCAGTACGGCTTCATCGTGCTCTACCCGTCCGTCACCCGCAGCAGCAAGTGCTTCGACGTCTCCTCGCCGCAGGCGCTCAAACGCGACGGCGGCAGCGACCCGGTCGGCATCAAGTCCATGACCGACTGGGTCACGCGCACGTACGACGCCGACACCAGCAGGGTCTTCGCCACCGGCATCTCCTCCGGCGCGATGATGACCAACGTCCTGCTCGGCGACTACCCCGACGTGTTCGCCGCGGGCGCCGCCTTCTCCGGCGTCCCCTTCGGCTGCTTCGCCACCACCGACGGCTCCGAGTGGAACAGCGCGTGCGCGAACGGCACCGTGACCCATACCCCGCAGGAGTGGGGCAACCTGGTCCGCAACGCCTACCCGGGCTACACCGGCCCCCGCCCCCGCCCCCGCATGCAGCTGTGGCACGGCACCGAGGACGACGTCCTGCGCTACCCCAACTTCGGGGAGATGATCAAGCAGTGGACGAACGTCCAGGGCGTCAGCCAGACCCCGGCCGCCACGGACACGCCCCAGTCCGGCTGGACCCGCACCCGCTACGGCGGCACCGGTGACCGGGCACCCGTCGAGGCGATCAGCCTCCAGGGAGTCGGCCACAACCTGTACGGCTCCGGCATGGCGACCCGGGTGCTCACCTTCTTCGGCCTCGACAGCGGCGGTCCCGCACCCCAGCCCCCGCCCGGCGCCTGCAAGGTGACCGCCACCACCAACGCCTGGAACACCGGTCTGACCGCCTCCGTCACGATCACCAACACGAGCACGACGGCGATCAACGGCTGGCGGCTCGGCTTCACCCTGCCCGCCGGTCAGACGATCACCAACGGCTGGGGAGCCACGTACACCCCGGCCTCCGGCGCGGTGACGGCGACCAACGCCGCCTACAACGCGGCGCTCGCCCCAGGGGCGAGCGTCAGCATCGGCTACCAGGCGAACCACACCGGCAACAGCGCGGCGCCGGGCGCCTTCACGCTCGGCGGAACGGCCTGCACCGTCGGCTGACCTTCCCGCATCTCGCGGCGCGACCGGGCTCCCGTACGCGGATGACATGCCGTTTTGCGGGAACCCGGGCCCCACCTAAGGCGACGTCGAACGAGGTGGAGCGAGGGCGAGCGATGGTTCTGGGACTGCTCACACGGCCGACAGCCGCCGCGGCCGGGCTGGTCGCGGCCGGGCCCCGGCTGCTCGCCCGATCGGCCGCCCCCGCGGTGGGAGCCGCCGCGGGAGTGGTGGCCGGGACGGCCCGGGCCGGGGTACGCAGCGCCGACACCGCGGCACGCGTCGTACGCGTCGCCCGCAACACACTGTCCCTGCGGCCGCAGCCCTGGAGGTCCGGCACCCGGGCCCACCTCGCGCTGCGGCCCGAGGCGCCGGACCGGGTACGGCGGGAGGGCGGAACCGAGCGGGCCGCGCGCAAGGTCGCCGCGGCGCTGGCCGAGCACCCCGACGTGGCCCTCGCGTACTGGGACGGAGGACTGCGCCGCCTGGTCGTGACCGCCGTCGAGGAGTCCGCCGGCGACCGCGTGCTGGAGAAGGCGAGCGAGATCGCGGCCCGGCACGGGCTGGCCCGGACGGACGAGGACGTCGAGGAGATCCCCCACCCGGCCAACCGGGCCGGAGTGCGGGACGCCGCCGTGACGCTCGCCGCCGACGGGGTCGGCATCGCGACCGCGTTCATCGGCTACGGTCTGCGGCTGCCGACCTCACCCCGGTCGGTGACCGCGCTGGTGACGCTGCTGCGGGAGAACCCCCGATTTCGTGGGTGGCTGCGGGCGCGGGTCGGCCGCTCCCGCATGGACATGCTGCTGGCGCTGACGAACGCGGCCGTCCACGGCGCCGGACGGACCCCGACCGCCCTGGTGCTCGACGGCGCGCTGCGCTCGCTCCAGCTCGCGGAGACGGTGGCACGCGCGGCGGCGTTCGACATGGTCCACGACGACGTCTGTGTGCCCGAGCGGGGCAGTGTCGCCGGAGAGCAGTACCCGCGGCCGCCGCTGCGCACCTCACCGGCCCAGGAGTACGCCGCGCACGCCGAGACCGGCAGCCTGGTGGGCGCGCTGGCCACGCTGCTGGTCAAGCACGACGGCACCGAGGCGGCGGAGGCCGTGCTCGCCGGATCTCCCAAGGCCGCGCGCTACGGCCCCGCCGCCTTCCACGCCGTACTGAGTTCCGCGCTGTCCCGCAGCGGCGTCCTGGTGCGTGACACCGAGCGGCTGCGGCAGCTGGAGATGGCCGACACGGTCGTCCTGCATCCGAGTGCGCTGCGCACTCCGGGTGCCGACGCGGACCCGTGGGCGGAGACGGTGCTGGACGCGGCGCGGCGCGCGGGCCTGCGGGTCGTGATGGTGGACGACCCCGCCCTGGCCGACTTCACGAATCTCGCCGACCAGGTGGTGCGCGACGAACGGTCATTGAGCGATGTGGTGAACGCGTTGCGCGCCGAGGGCGACGGCGTCGTCGTCACGGTCGCCCGGCCGGGAGAGGACGACGAGGACGTCCTCGCCGGGCTGCTCGCCGGAGATGTGGCCGTCGCCGTCACCGACCGGGACGGGGCCGTGGTCTGGGGCGCGGACGTGCTGGCCCTGCACGGCCTGGCCGATGTGTGGCGGCTGCTGCGGGCGGTCCCGGCCGCGCGCGGGGTCGGCCGCAGGTCGCAGGTCCTGGCCCGGTCCGGGGCCGCCCTGTCCGGGCTCCTGGTGGCCATCGGCAAGTCACGGCGTGGCCGCCCCACGCCGTGGCCGGGGCTGCGGCACACGCCCGTCGACGCGAGCGCGACATGGGCGCTGCTGACCGGCGTGCGGGCGGCCCTCGGCGTGGCGATGACCCGCGCACCCCGCCCCCGGCCGCGTGTCGCCTGGCACGAACTGGAACCCACCGAGGTCCGCGAACGGCTGGAGCACGAGCAGGGCCCGGAGCCGACCATGTCCGAGCAGGCCACGGGCCGCGCACGCAAGGCGGCCCAGTCGATGGGCCGGCAGCGTGTGTTCGCGCCGCTGACCGGGCCGCTGCAGCTCGCCCGGGCCGTGCGCGGCGAACTCGACGACCCCCTCACTCCCGTGCTGGCCGTCGGCTCGGCCGCCGAGGCGATCCTCGGCTCCGTCGTGGACGCCCTGCTGGTCGTCGGCGCGCTCGACCTGAACGCGCTGGTCGGCGGCGTCCAGCGGATGCGGGCCGAGCGGGCGCTGTCCGGACTGCTGGCGAAGCAGAAGCAGAAGGCGCGCGTCACCACCGAGGAGCCCGAGGCCCAGCCGCACCTCGTGGACGCCACCAAGCTCAGTCCCGGCCATGTGATCGAGCTCCGCGCGGACGACGTGGTGCCCGCCGACGCCCGGCTGGTGTGGGAGGACGGCCTGGAGGTCGACGAGTCCGCGCTGACCGGGGAGTCCCTGGCGGCCGGCAAGGGTGTCGACCCGACGCCGGACGCCGCCGTGCCGGACCGCAGCTGCATGGTGTTCGAGGGCACGACCGTGGTCGCCGGACACGCCCGGGCCGTCGTCGTGGACACCGGGGAGCGAACGGAGGCCTCCCGGGCCGTGGCCCTCGCCGCCCGTACGCCACCGTCCGCCGGGGTCCAGGCCAGGCTCCGCGAACTCACGGACAAGGCCCTGCCGTGGACCCTCGCGGGCGGCGCCGGGGTGACCGCGCTGTCCCTGCTGCGCGGCACACCGATCCGCCGGGCGGTCAGCGGCGGGGTCGCGGTGGCCGTCGCCGCCGTCCCCGAAGGGCTCCCCCTGGTGGCGACCGTGGCACAGCTCGCCGCCGCCCGCCGGCTGAGCCACCGGGGAGTCCTCGTCCGGGCCCCGCGCACCCTCGAGGCGCTCGGCCGGATGGACACCATCTGCTTCGACAAGACCGGCACGCTCACCGAGAACCGGCTCCGCCTCGTCCGCGTGACGGACGCCGACGGCACGGTCCGCAAGCCGGTCGAGGACGACGCCACCCTGCGGACCGCGGCACGCGCCTGCCCCCAGCTGAACGGCGGCACGGACCGGCCCGTGCACGCCACCGACGAGGCCGTCCTGGACGCGGCCGGCCCCGACCCCGAGTGGTCCCAGACCGAGGGCCTGCCCTTCGAGGCCGGCCGTGGCTACGCGGCCGCGGTCGGCGAGGCGGCGGACGGCACCGCCGTACTCGTGGTGAAGGGCGCCCCCGAGACGGTGCTGCCCGCCTGCGCCGGACTGCCCTCGTCGGCATCGGACGCGGCGCACGGGCTGGCCGGCGACGGACTGCGGGTTCTGGCGGTGGCCCACCGACGGCTGGACGCGGCGGACGACGCGGCGGACGTCCTGGAACAGCCCCTGGAGGAGCTGGAGTTCACCGGCCTGCTCGCCCTCGCCGACGTACCCCGCGACACGTCGACGGCCCTCGTCGAGGGCCTGCGCAAGGCAGGCGTACGACCCGTCATGCTGACCGGCGACCATCCGCAGACCGCCCGAGCGATCGCCGCCGAACTGGGCTGGCCCGAGGACACCGGCGTGGTCACGGGCGACGAGCTGGCGTCCGCGGGCCGGGAGGAACGCGCCCGGATGCTGGACGACATGGGCGTGGTGGCCCGGGTGGCGCCCGAGCAGAAACTCCAGGTCGTCGAGGCGCTGCGGGACGCCGGGCGGGTGGTCGGCATGGTCGGTGACGGGGCCAACGACGCGGCGGCCATCCGAGCCGCCGACATCGGCGTCGGCATCAACGCCCGCGGCTCGGCGGCCGCACGCAACGCGGCCGACCTCGTCCTCACCGACGACGACATGACGGTCCTCATCGAGGCGGTCGCCGAGGGCCGGGCCCTGTGGCACAGCGTCGCCGACGCCATCGCCATCCTGATCGGCGGCAACGCCGGCGAGGTCGGCTTCGGCCTCCTCGGCACGCTCCTGTCGGGCGCGGCGCCCCTGTCCACCCGCCAGATGCTGCTGGTGAACCTGTTCACGGACCTGTTCCCGGCGATGGCGGTGGCGGTGACGCCGAAGGAGCAGGAGGGGCCGGAGGGGACAGAGGGCACAGAGGGGACGGACACCGGACCGGCGTCCGGGGCCGGCCCCGAAGGCACCGAGCCCCTGGGCACCTCACTCCTCGGCGCACCGCTGATCAGCAAGATCCGGCACCGCGCCCTGACCACCACCCTGGGCGCCACGTCCGCCTGGCTGTTCGGCCGCTTCACCCCCGGCACGGCCCGGCGCTCCACCACGATGGCCCTGTGCGCCGTGGTCGGCACCCAGCTCGCCCAGACCCTGGCCGACCGCCGGGGCAGCCCCCTGGTCCGCGTCACCGCCCTCGGCTCCGCGGCCGCGCTGTTCGTCCTGGTCGAGACCCCCGGCCTCAGCAACCTCTTCGGCTGCACCCCACTCGGCCCGGTCGCCTGGGCGGGCGTCGCCGCGTCGATAGCGCTGGCGCTGTCCGGCCAGCGGGCCCTGCCCTACCTGGAGCGGACCCTCCTACGGCACCTGCCGACCAGCAACCAGGCCGACGGGCGGGTGCCCGCCTAGGAGCGCGGGGCTGCATCACGGTGCGGCTCCGCCACGTGGGCGCGAGCAACCCCCCCATGAACCCGCAGCCGCACGACGAGACGATCCCTGCCGAGCAGGCGCTCACACAGACCGGTGGTACTGGTCCGGCACATGCACGTCCCCGCCCAGCTCCCGCGCAGCGTCCCGCGCCCACGACGGCCGGCGCAGCAACTCCCGGCCGAGCAGCACCGCGTCCGCCTCGCCGTTGGCGATGATCTTCTCGGCCTGTTCGGCGTCGGTGATCAGCCCCACCGCGGCGACCGGCAGCGCGGTCTCGGCCTTCACGCGGGCGGCGAACGGCACCTGGTAGCCGGGTCCGACCGGGATGCGGGCGCCCGCGGCGTTGCCGCCGGTGGAGACGTCCAGCAGGTCGATGCCGTGGGTCTTGAGGTCGGCGGCGAAGCGCACCGTGTCGTCGGCGGTCCAGCCGTCCTCCTCCAGCCAGTCGGTCGCCGAGATACGGAAGAACAGCGGCTTGTCGTCCGGCCACACCTCCCGTACGGCGTCCACGACCTGGAGGGCGAAGCGGGTGCGGTTCTCGTACGAGCCGCCGTATTCGTCGGCGCGGTGGTTGGAGTACGGCGAGAGGAACTCGTTGATCAGATAGCCGTGTGCGCCGTGGATCTCGGCGATCTCGAAGCCGGCGGCGAGGGCGCGGCGCGCGGCGTCCGCGAACTGTCCCACGATCTGCTGGATCTCGGCGACCGTCAGCTCACTCGGCACGGGGTGGCCGTCGGCGAAGGCGACCGCGCTCGGCGCCACCGGCTGCCATCCGTGCGCGTCCGGCCCCACCGGCGCACCGCCCCGCCAGGGCTGGTCGGTCGACGCCTTGCGGCCGGCGTGGGCCAGCTGGATCGCCGGCACGGTGCCCTGCGACACCAGGAAGCGCGTGATCCGGCGGAACGCCTCGACCTGTGTGTCGTTCCAGATGCCCAGGTCGTACGGGGAGATCCGGCCCTCGGGGCTGACGCCTGTGGCCTCGACGATGATCAGGCCCGTGCCGCCGGCCGCGCGGGCCGCGTAGTGCGCGAAGTGCCAGTCGTTGGGGACGCCCGCGTCAAGGCCCTCCGGTGCGGCCGAGTACTGGCACATCGGGGGCATCCACACCCGGTTCGGGATGGTCACATCGCGCAGGGTGTAGGTCTCGAAGAGCGCACTCACGGCAGACTCCATTCGTCACGGGGACCAGCGGTACGACTCGTACGATAGGCATCGTAGTACGGGAAGTGTCAAACTACGAGAGGTCTCGTACAATGGGGGAACCCGAGCACGGGGAATGCCCGAGTGAGGGAACCCGACGAAGTGGAGCCGCCGTGACCAGCCCCGCTGTCAGCAGCCGTGACCTCCCGCACCCGACGCGCGAGGAGATCCGTCTGGAAGGCGTGCTGCACGCGCTGTCCGACCCGATGCGGCTGCGGATCGTGCGAGAGCTCGCCGCCGTCGGCGACGAGCTCTCCTGTTCGCACTTCGACCTGCCCGTGACCAAGTCCACCACCACGCATCACTTCCGGGTGCTGCGTGAGAGCGGTGTGCTCCAGCAGGTCTACCGGGGCACGGCCAAGATGAACGGCCTGCGCAAGGACGACCTAGACGGTCTCTTCCCGGGGCTTCTCGACTGCCTTCTCGACGCCGCCGCCCGCCAGTCGGTCCGCCTCGGCGGCGCCTGAACCACCTTTCGCGGGCAGGTGGTTGAAGAGCAGGTTCAGCACGATCGCCGTCAGGCAGCCCGCGCTGATGCCGCTGTTCATCACCGTCTGGAACCAGTCCGGGAACTTCTCGTAGATCGTCGGCACGCCGACCGGCAGCATGCCCATGGCCACGGAAACGGCCACCACCGTCAGGTTGTCGTTGCCCTTGAAGTCCACCTGGGCCAG
Organism: Streptomyces sp. V4I8; assembly: GCF_041261225.1. Lineage (GTDB taxonomy): Bacteria > Actinomycetota > Actinomycetes > Streptomycetales > Streptomycetaceae > Streptomyces. The sequence continues at coordinate 1,532,617 of NZ_JBGCCN010000001.1, read as the reverse complement.
GGTCCTCAGGCCGCTCGCCGCCACCGTCCCGAACATCACCAGACCCGCACCGCCCAGCACCGGCGCCGGTATCGCCGCCACTACCGCGCCGAGCTTGGGCAGCAGGCCAAGCAGGACGAGGATGCCGCCCGCGGTCGCGACCACCCAGCGACTGCGGACCCGGGTCATGCCGACGAGGCCCACGTTCTGCGCGTACGCCGTGTACGGGAAGGTGTTGAAGACGCCGCCCAGCACCGTCGACAGGCCGTCGGCGCGCAGGCCGTCCGCGAGGGAACGCGGCTCGACCTTGCGGTCCGTCATCTCGCCGACCGCGATCAGGTCACCCGTGGTCTCGGTCATCGTCACCAGCGCCACCACCAGCATCGACACGATCGCCGAGAACTCGAAGGTGGGTGCCCCGAAGTGGAACGGCGTGCTGATCCCGACCCAGTCGGCGTCCCCGACCCCGCCGAAGTCCGTGAACCCGAACGGCACCGCCACCGCAAGCCCGACCGCGATGCCGATCAGCACGGCGACCCGGCTCAGGAACGCCGGGGCGAACCGCTGCACCCCGAGCACCACGGCGAGGACGAACGCGGCCAGCGCCAGGTTCTTCGGCGCCCCGAAGTCCGCCGAACCGGCGCCGCCCGCGGCCCAGTTGCCCGCGACCGGCAGCAGTGAGAGGCCGATGACCAGGATCACCGTGCCCGTGACGAGCGGCGGGAAGAACCGCAGCAGCCTCCCGAAGACCGGCGCCAGCAGCACGATCGCGAGCCCCGCGACGATCACCGAGCCGTAGATCGCGGGCAGTCCGCCGCCCGTCGTGCCGATCAGCACCATCGGCGACACGGCGGCGAACGTGCAGCCCTGCATGATCGGCAGCCGCACACCGAACCGCCAGAACCCGATGCACTGGATGAGGGTCGCGATGCCGCACACCAGCAGGTCGGCGGTGATCAGATACGCCAGGTCGGCGGGCGGGAGTTTCATCGCGCCGCCGACGATGAGGGGGACGGCCACGGCGCCGGCGTACATCGCGAGGACGTGCTGGAGGCCGAAGGCGGCCAACTGGCGCTTGGGTGGGATCTCGTCGACGGGGTGCACGGGCGCGGTTTCTGTCATGGGCGAGACCGTAGGCTCCTTGAACAGATTGTTGATTTCCGGGGTGTTGCCGGTTCGTTTCCCGGTGCGGGTCCCTAGAGGGCGTTTCCGTGGGCGGCGTTCATCAGCGACTGCCAATCGGGGAGCTTCACCACACCCCTGCCCAGCGAGGCCCCCAGCTCCGCCTCCGCCCGCTCGATGGCGCACCAACCCGTCCACTCGACCGGCTCGACCCCCTCGGCGCGCAGCGCCGCGAGCGGGTCCTCGGGCAGCTCTTCGCGTACGAGCACGGCGGCGTCCTCCAGTAGCGAGGTCACCGTCTCCTTGGCATCCGAGCGGTTGGTGCCGATGACGCCCGTCGGGCCCCGCTTGATCCAGCCGGCCACGTACTCGCCCGGCGCGACCAGGCCCTCGCGCAGCACGCGTCCGGCGAGGTGCGGCACCGTGGCGGTGGCCGGGTCGAACGGCAGCCCCTCCACCGGTACTCCGCGATAGCCCACCGAACGCAGCACCAGCTGGGCCTCGACGTCCTCGTACCGGCCCGTGCCCGTCACGCCCCCCTCGCCGTCGAGCGCCGTCCGCTCGAAGCGCACCGCGCCCACGCGCCCGGCGTCGGCGAGGAGTTCGACGGGGCGCAGGAAGAAGCGCAGCCGGATGTGGTGGCCGGCGTCCTGCGGCGGGGTCTCGGCCCAGCCGCGCAGCACCTCGATGTTGCGGCGCTGCGGGGCGGGCAGTCCGGACGGGTCGCCGTACGCCGGATCCAGGGCCAGCTCCGCGGGATCCACGATCACCTCGGTGTCCGGCAGGGTGCCCAGCTCCCGTAGCTCCTTGGTGGTGAAACGGGCCTGCGACGGGCCGCGCCGCCCGACCATGCTGACGTCGGTCACCCGGCTCGCGGCGAGAGCGGTGAGCGCGCCCTGCGGCATGTCGGTGGGGCTCAGCTCGGCCGTGCCCCGCGACAGCATCCGCGTGACGTCGACCGCGACGTTCCCGACGCCGATGACGACGGCCGAGCGCGCGCCGAGCACGAACCCGTCGTCGACGGCGTCCGGATGGGCGCTGTACCAGGACACGAACTCGGTCGCCGACCAGCTCCCCGGCAGGTCCTCGCCGGGAATCCCGAGGTGCCGGTCGGTGGCGGCGCCCACGCAGTACACGACGGCGTGGTACAGCTCCCGCAGCCGGGCCGCCGGCAGCCCGCCCGGACCGATCTGGACGCCGCCGAGGAACCGCACCCGCTCGTGCTCCAGGACGGCCCGCAGGTTGTTCTGCAGGGACTTGATCTTCTCGTGGTCCGGAGCCACCCCGTACCGCACGAGGCCGTACGGGCACGGCAACCGGTCCAGGACGTCGACGAGCACGTCCGGATCCTGCTGTACGAGGCCCTGAGCGGTGTAGCACCCGCTCGGGCCGGAACCGACGACGGCGACACGCAGCACGGCGGAACTCCTTGGCCGAGGGACCTTCGGGAGCTTCAGGGATCTTCGGGAGCTTCGGGGATCTTCGGGAGCTTCAGGGTCTTCAGGAGTCGCTCTCGAGTCCAGCATCGCACCGCCGCCGCTCCGCTGACAGGGTGCTGTGCGCCGTACGGGACGCGTGTTCGTTCGTATGGAGTGTGATCATGCGGTTACGTTGCGTGTGTGCTGGAAGCATCCTTTCTTAATCTTTCCGATCGTCTCGCGACGGACGGTGCCGTGTCCGTGTGGCCCGCGTGGGAAGTGCGGGACGGCACCGGGGCCACGGCGTGGTTCGGGGTCCGGCTGGAGTTCAGCGACGGCGCCCACGTCGACGCGGTCGCCGTGCTGTCCGAGGGGTGCGTCTCCATCGAGGACGTACGGGCCGAGCCGGCGCTGTCCCTCGACGACCTGGCGGCGCTCGCCGACTGGATCGAGGATCCGCTCTCGGAGGCGTGCGGGATCGGGGCGGTACCGCACGCCGCCGGATCCGAGGACACCGATCCGGACGGCACCGAACCGGACGGTGGCAACGCCGGGTCGGGCCTGGCAGGGTCGGGCTGGCCGCGAGGCGCCGAGGGACAGTGGCTGGCGGCGCAGAAGTACCGCGCGGCTCAGGAGCAGGGCGGTGATCCCGTCCTCGCGGTGATGAGCGCCACGGGGTACGGCCGCCGGAAGTCCCTCAGGCTGATCGGCCAGGCCCGCGACGCGGGATTCCTGACGAGGCGCCGGGCCCGCCACTGAGCGGGAGGGCGTGCGGGCGCCGTTCCCGCGGCCACCGCGCCGCCCTCGCGATCCTCGGAACGGCGGTCAGAGCATGTCCCGCATCCGTGTGATCTCGCTGGTCTGCTGGGCGACCACCTCGTCGGCCATCTCCTCGATCAGGATGTTGTTGCCCTGGCCCTTCACGTCCGTGGCCATGGTGATCGCCCCGTTGTGATGGGTGATCATCAGAGTGAGGAAGAGCTGGTCGAAGGCCTTCCCGTGCGCGGCGCGCAGTTTCGACAGCTGGGCCTCGGTCGCCATGCCAGGCATCGAACCGTGCTCGTGGCCGTCGCTCTTCTCGGCCTTGCCGTGGTTCTTCAGCCAGCCTTTCATGGTGGCGATCTCCGGTCCCTGCGCGGCGGCGATCCGCTGGGCGAGCTTTTGCACCTTCGTCGACTCGGCGCGCTCCGGGGCGAGTTCGGTCATCTCCAGGGCCTGGTTGTGGTGCTCGATCATCATCCGCGCGTAGGCGACATCCGCCGAGTTGGGGGAGTCGTCCTCGGCGCGCTGCCGTGCGGCCTCCTCGGCGGACAGCATCCGGTTCGACTCACCGGGCTTGCCCGGGGCGATCACCGAAGGCCCGCCTTCCGCAGCCGACTTGGGGTCGGAGTCGGAGTCGCAGCCACCGAGCACGAGCACGGCCACGGCGGCCAGTGAGGCCGTAACGCGGCGCGCCCGGCGGAGCGGCACCTTCGTTACATGTTCATGGCCTGCTCTTGAAATGCGCATGGTGAAGACCATACTCGGGCGTGCGTGAACCGTTCCAGTGTGAACGGCACGAGGGAGGAAAACAGTGACCCTGTTCAGCAATCCCCGAACGCGGCGCAGACGCACAGGAGTTGTCGTCGCCGCCGCCGGACTCCTCGCCGCGCTGCTCACCGCGCAGCCGGCTGCCGCGACCCCCGACCCGGGGGACGGCCCGGTCGCGGAGCAGGAGGTCTCCGAGAGCACCCGGGCCGAGGTGCGGAGCGCCCTCAAGGACGGCGAGATACCCGGCCAGGACGAGATCGTCCACTCCGACAACATCCAGCACCTGGCCAACGTCCCCAAGGACGTGCTCCAGGGCACGAATTCGGACCTCGCCTTCCAGGGCAGGTACGCCTTCGCGGGCAACTACGACGGCTTCCGCATCCTCGACATCAGCAACCCGACGGCGCCGCAGACCATCGCCCAGGTCCTGTGCCCCGGCTCGCAGAACGACATCTCCGTCTCCGGCGACCTGCTGTTCCTGTCCACCGACTCCTCGCGCAGCGACAGCAGTTGCAACAGCACCACCCAGCCGGCGACCGAGAAGTCCTCGTGGGAGGGCATGAAGGTCTTCGACATCAGCGACAAGAGGAACCCCCGGTACGTCGCCGCCGTCGAGACCGCCTGCGGCTCGCACACCCACACGCTGGTGCCCGAGCGCAGGAACGTCTACGTCTACGTCTCCTCGTACTCGCCGAGCGCCACCTACCCCGACTGCCGGCCCCCGCACGACGGCATCTCCGTCATCAAGGTGCCGCGCCACGCCCCCGAGAAGTCGGCGGTCGTGAGCTTCCCGGTGCTCTTCCCCGGCGAGGGCCCCGACGGCGGCGGCAACCCGGGCTCGCCCACCAACCCGGGAGTCTCCAAGACCACCGGCTGCCACGACATCACGGTCCTTCCGGAGAAGGAGCTGGCCGCCGGCGCCTGCATGGGGGACGGCATTCTGTTCTCCATCGAGGACCCGGAGCGCCCGAGGGTCATCGACCGGGTCCAGGACAACGTGAACTTCGCGTTCTGGCACTCGGCGACCTTCAACCAGAAGGCGAACAAGGTCGTCTTCACCGATGAGCTGGGCGGTGGCAGCGCGGCCACCTGCAACGCGGAGATCGGCCCGAACCGCGGTGCCGACGGCATCTACGACATCGTCGGCAAGGGTGACAAGCGCAAGCTCGTCTTCAAGAGCTACTTCAAGATCCCGCGCCACCAGGCGGACACCGAGAACTGTGTCGCCCACAACGGCTCGCTGATCCCGGTCAAGGGCAAGGACCTCATGGTCCAGGCCTGGTACCAGGGCGGCATCTCCGTATGGGACTTCACGGACTCGGCCAACCCGAAGGAGATCGCCTACTTCGACCGCGGCCCGCTGACCACGGACACGATCAGGTCGGGCGGCTCCTGGTCGGCGTACTACTACAACGGCTACATCTACTCGAACGAGATGGCCAGGGGCTTCGACGTCCTGAAGATCGACGACCGGCGCACGGCCCCGGCCCGCTGGGTCCACCTGCGCGAACTCAACGTCCAGACCCAGCCGGACTACTTCGACTGATCGTCCGGGCAGCCGGGTGAGGACCCGGTAGCGAAGAACCGCGACAGATCCGTGTCGCACGTCCCGCCGGTCGCGGCCACCGAGTCCGGCGGGACTCCCAGCTCCGGGTCGAGCCCGTAGCGCTTGAACAGCTCGGCCCGCAGCACCGGCACCGGCATCGGTACCCCGGGCACCAGCGCCGCGAAGACGGCGCCCATGAGCAGGGCGCGGAGCATCGGGTAGTCGGTGTCGACGTCCAGCGAGCCGTGCCGTACGCAGGTCTCCCGCAGCAGCTCGGCCAGGCGCCGCTGCTCCGGGCACTGCACAAAGCCCTCGGCCTGCAGCATCCCCGCCATGTGCTGGCGCATCAGCACGGGCCGGTCCCGGGCGAGGCCCAGGATCGCGTCGATGGCCCGGGCCATCCGCTCCCGGCCGTCCTCGGTCCTCGGCTCGCGCTCCAGCGCCTCCTCCAGCGTCCGGTGCATCAGCCGGTGCACGGCGGACTGCACGAGCCGGCGCTTGCCGGGGAAGTAGTACGACACCAGACCGCGCGCCGAGCCCGCCCGGTCCGCGATGTCCCCCAGCGTGGTCGCCTCGTAGCCCCGCTCGCTGACCAGCTCCACCGCCGCCTGCAGAAGCCGCTCCCGAGAACGCCGCCGCAACTCTTCATTGACCGAGGCGCTGCGCGGGGACATGCTGAAACTCCTGCGTTGACTGGCTGCCAGCCAACTATACTCAGCGGGTCCGGTCCGGCCTCGTACGGCCTGGTCGGGGTTGCCGTCTGTCCTGGACGACACGGGGGATCGTCCAGGGCGGGCCCGACCCCCCTGAATGGTGGCCGGAGGCTACTTGTTCTCCCGCTTCCCCTGCCGCGGATCGGCACCGTTCGCCCGAGAGGCGGCTCCCACTCCCACCAGGTCCAGCACCGGCCGCAGCGCGTCAGGCCGCTGTTCGGCCGGCAGATGGTCCACGAAATGCACCGCACAGCCCAGGGCCGCCGCACCGCCGTCGGCCCGCCGGTTGTCGCCGACCATGACCACGTCCCGCGGATCGGCGTCGAGCGCCGCACAGGCGACCGCGAACAGCCGCGGGTCCGGCTTCTGGACGCCGTGCTCGTAGGACAGCACATAGGTGTCCACGTACGGGTCGATGCCGTGCTCCCGGAACACCGGGCGCAGATCCCAGCCGATGTTGCTGACCACCCCGACGCCGATGCCGCGCTCGCGCAGCGTCCGCAGTACCTCGGCGGTGTCGGGGTACGGCATCCACGCGGCCGGTGCCATGTGGCGGTCGTAGAGCAGGTCGTGCAACCGCTCGTCGGGGAGCCGCACATGCCGGGAGAGCCCGGTGTAGGCGGCCCGGTGCAGCTCCGCGCTCTTGTCCCGCACGCCCCAGACGCTCGCGACGTCCTCGGGCAGCCAGGAGGGATCGACCCCGCCCGGTAGCGCCCCCATGGCCTCCAGTGCCAGCGCCGCCTCGGCCAAGTCGGCCTCGTCGAACTCCATTTGGGCCTCGGCGAGTGCTCCGCGCAGCCAGGACTCGGTGGACTCGACACGGAAGAGGGTTCCGGAAAAATCGAACAGAACTGCGGTCATGTCGCGGATCCTACGGGGGCCCCGGCGCACCGCGCGGGAAGAGTACGCGCCTGGTGCGGTGAGGCCGGCCGGGCTGCGGGTGGAGACCAAAGGGTGGTGAGCTCCGGCTTCGTTCAGCTCTGCCGTCGCATGTGCACGCCCACCGCCAGCACCACGACCAGCGCGCCCAGCAGCCAGCCGCCGACGACGTCCGTGGCCCAGTGGACGCCCAGCCACACCCTGGTCAGTCCGACGCCGGCCACGGAGATCGCGGCCACGGCGACGGCCGAGCGCCACAGGACGCGTCCGGCGCCATGGTGGTGCAGGAGCCACAGCAGGAGGCCGCAGACCACCGTCGCCGTCATGGCGTGGCCGGAGGGGAAGGCGGCGTAGTGGGCGGAGTCGACCGGGTCGGGCCAGACGGGGCGCGGGCGGTCGACCGCGGCCTTCAGGGTCTGCTGGGTCACCGAGGTGAGCAGACAGGTGGCCACCAGCCAAACGGCCGTCCAGCGCGCCGCCTTTCGCCAGACGAGCCAGATCGCGACCGCGAAGGTCAGGATGCGCATCGTCCACGGATCCCAGACCCAGTCCGTCAGGATGCGGAACGCGTGCGTGACGCCGGACTCGTCGACCGCCCAGCGGTGCGTGGTCTCCGCGACATCGCCGTCGAGGGTCATCAGCGGGTACCACCGGACCGCTACCAGGGCGAGCAGCAGCGTGGAGCCCAGAGCGAGGACACCGGCCCAGCGGGCGGTCCAGCGCTCGGCCTGCGGGCGGGGCGGGGATTCGACGGACTGGGTGTGCATACTGCGATCCTCGCCGAAAGACGGGGCGAGAGGCCAATGCCGGGGGTGGGTTTGCGACGCCTGCCACAGGAGAACCCGGCGGTTCCCCGGAGCGAACGCCACACTCACAGGGTGTCAGAGGGTCAGCAGCATGGCCACCATGGCGATCCCCATGGACAGCCGGCAGGCCCGCGCCAGCTCGGGACGGTCGCCCCAGCCGACGCCTCCGCCACCGCCCGTGACGGGCACCAGCCGGACGCCGGACAGCAGCACATAGCCCGTGAAGTACAGGAGCAGAGCGCCCGTCAGAAGCGGGATACCGGGATCGCCGTGCCCGCCGTGACCGCCGGGTGAGGCGGCCATCGCGACCGCCATGTAGACCATGGCCGACGCTCCCACCAGGTGATGCAGATGGTGCGCGCCCTCACGCGCCGACCACAGGGCGTGCAAGGCGGCCGCGCCGAACACGGCCGCGTAGGCCGGCCAGGCCCACGACGGCGGAGTGAACGCCGCGGCGGGCACCGCCATGGCGGCCATCCCGAAGCCCATCAGCGCCTCGCCGCCCGCGGCCCGGCGCTGCTCCTCGACGTGGCTGCGCATCCGCAGCAGACAGTAGGTCCCGGTCGCCGCACACAGCGCGACCAGCAGCCAGCCGGGCGAAGCCGGTCCGTGCACGCGCACCTCCCCGCTCGACGGTCTCGGACAGTGCGTCGATGCCCCGGCGGTCGGGCGCGCACGCGAGCGCAAGGGTGTACACGGGGAGCATTCGGCGGAGCACAGCAGGTCACGGCGGAGCGCGGCAGGTCACGGATATGCTTTACGAGTAAAACACTTGCTAAGGTGATGGCCATGAAACTGGTGACGGGTATGAGCGACCGCCTTCCGCCGGCCGGAGTGCTGCGCCTCGGCCGGCCCTCGGACATCTGGTTCAAGCCCGCCCTGAGCGTGGTCGTCGCCGTGGCACCGCCCAACCTCGCCCTGCTGATGCCGGGCCGGCTGGATCTGGCGATGTACACCATGGCCGGGTCCCTGTGCGCGCTCTACGCCCACCACCGCCCCTACGCGGCCCGGGCCCGCGCCCTGGCGTGGGTGGTGGTCGGCATGCTCGGCGGTCTCGCCACCGCGCTGGTCGCCGCCTCGCTCACCGGCGACGCCGTCGTGCTGGTCACCGTGGGCGCGGTGCTGGCCGCCGTACAGAAGGTGCTGTGCGACGCGACCCGCATCGGCCCGCCCGGCAACGTGGTCCTCACCTTCATCAGCTCCGCCGCCCTGTTCACCCCGCAGACACTCGCCCAGATCCCCGCTCACCTCGCGCTGGCCGCGGCGGCCGCCGCCTGGGCCTGGCTCGTCGGCATGGCACCCGGCCTGCTGCGTCCGCATGGTCCCGAGCGCCGGGCCACCGCGGGCGCCCTGAACGCGGCCGCCGCCTACGTCGAGATGGGCGGTACGGGCGATGCGAGCGGGGGCGGTACGGGGGACACGGGCGGCACAGGTGGTACGGGCGAGGATCGCGCCCGGGCCCACACCCTCGCCGTCACCGCCGTGCGGGCGGCCCGGCAGTCGCTGCTCTGCGCCGGCCGCCGTTCCGAGACCCGCGCCGCCCTCGAATGCCTCGTCGTCCGCGCCGAGGCCGCCCTGGCATCCCCCGCCGACGCCGACCCCGCGCCGCTGCGCGGCTGGGCCCGCCAGGTGTGCGGCACCCGCCCCGTCCCGGAGGTCGACGACCTCGCCGGCCCCACCGGCATCGGCACCGAACCCGCCTCTCCCTCCGCCCCGTTGTGGCGCCGCCTCGGCCCCCTCGCCCCGCTCGCCGTACGCACCGCCCTCGGCTGCGCCCTCGCCGGATACGCCTCCCTCGCGCTGGGCATCGGCCGCCCGTACTGGGCCCTGGTCACCGCGGCCTCCCTGTACCAGGTCACCCTCACCCTCACCTGGAGCCGTGGCGTCCAGCGCGTCGTCGGCAACCTGCTCGGCGTCCTCCTCTTCGCCGCGCTGGTCCCCGTCGCCCACACCGGCGAGGTCGCCCTGGTCCTGTGCTGCCTCGCGCTCAACTTCGGCGCCGAGGCGCTGATCGCCCGCAACTACTGGCTCGGCAGCGTCTGCGTGACACCCATGGCGCTGCTCGTCACCGAGTTCGCCGGGTTCCAGGAACCCGGGCGGCTGATCACCGAGCGGGTCGTGGACACGTTGGTCGGCGCGCTGGTCGGCCTGGTCGCCGCCGTGGCCGTACCCGACCGGCGGTGGCAGCGGGTCGTGCGCGCCGAGCGGACCGGACCCCGTACGCTCGCGGCCACGGGGCAGGGTCAGGGACCACGCCCGGACCAGCGCACAGGCGACACGACGGAGGGCGTACGGCCATGACGGGGACCAACGGCGGGCCGACCGGGACGAGACGGGACACGGTGGCCGCCGTGGTCCGGCAGTGGCAGACCGTCCACCCCGACCTCGACACCGCCCCGATGGAGATCATCGGCCGCATCAACCGCTGTGCCGCCCTCCTCCAACAGGCCGAGGACGCTCCGCTGCGCCGAGCGGGCCTCAGCCGCTCCGAGTTCGACCTGCTCGGCGCGCTGCGCCGCACCGGCCACGAGCTGACCCCCAGCGAACTCGCCCGCGAGACCTTCTCCTCGGGCGCCGCCGTCACCAAACGCCTCAAGCAGCTCACCGAGCGCGGCCTCGTGGAACGCAGGGGCGACAGCCGGGACCGCCGCGTCGCCCACGTCCGCCTCACGGACGCGGGCCGGGACCTGGTCGACGGCATCCTGCCCGAGCAACTCGCCTACGAGACATCCGTACTGTCCGGCCTCGCCCCGCAGCGACAGGGCGAACTAGCGGCCCTGCTGGGCGAGTTGCTCGGCGAGCTGGAGGGACGGCTGGGGGCGCCGCGCGGCTGACCCGACCCGGGTCCGGCACTTCGCCCCAGGGCCGTCCAGGGCCGTCACTTCTCGTCGGCCGCGCGGTACACGCCGAACATCGCCCCCTGGGGGTCCCGCAGCACGGCGATGCGCGGCCCGTCGGGGACGGAGGTGGGCTCCATGAGGACGGTGCCGCCCGCCTCCGTCGCGTCCGCCGCCGTGCTGTCCACGTCCGCCACGGCGAAGTACGGCAGCCAGTGCGCCGGCACCTCGTGCGGGAACTTGTCGTCCATCGTCACCATGCCGCCGAAGTCGGCGCCCTCGATGCCCCACTGCGTGTAGTGCTCCGAGGCGTTGACGCTCCAGCCGAACACCGTCGTGTAGAACTCCACGGCCCGCTCGGGCGCCCGGGTCAGCAACTCCACCCAGCCCAGCGCACCGGGTGCGCTGAGCAGCCCCGCGCCCGGGAACGACCGCGCCTGCCACAGCTGGAAGACCGCGCCCGTCGGGTCCACGGCCACCGCGAAGCGGCCCACGTCGAACACGTCCATCGGACCGACCAGCACCGTCCCGCCGGCCTCGGTCACCTGCGCGGCGGCGGCATCCGCGTCCCGCACCGCGAACGACACGTTCCACGCCACCGGCTGCCCCTCCTGGTACAGCGGCGTCAGCGCGGCCACCGCCGCGTCCCCGAGGTGCGCGATCGAGTAGCCGCCGGCCTCACTGCGCGGATCGGTCTCGGCACGCCAGCCGAACAACCCCTCGTAGAACCGCTTCGCCGCGGCCAGATCACTGGTGCCCAGCTCCGTCCAGCAGGGCCCGCCGGTCACCGGCTTGTCGAGCTTCATGGCGTTCCTCCCGCCGGAAAACCCCCCTCCAGCACGCTAAGCCCGGCGCCGGGCCCCGGCCATCCGGCCGGCGCAATCCTCTGGAGCCCGGCGCCGCCACCGACGTACCCTCGACCCCGTACCGCATCGCATGGCGGCCTCCCGACACCGTTCTCCGACCGGAGGTCCCGCATGCCCGCGCTCCAGGTGCGCCCGTTCCGCCGCGCCGACCGTGACCAGCTCACCGAACTGATCAACACGCATGTCGCCGCCGTCGTCCCCGGCGTCTCCGTCTCCGTCAACACCGTGCTCAGCGCTCTGGAGCGGCAGCCGGACGAGTTCCTCACCGACCCATGGGTCAGCGAGCGCGTGACCCTCGTCGCCGAGCAGCGCGACCATGTCGTGGCCGCGGCACATCTGCTGCGCTACCGGGCCGACGACGAGGTCGGCGCGGACTACCGGGACATCGGCGAGATCGACTGGTTCGTCTGCCGTCCCCCGGCCTCCTTCTGGCCGGACTCCGACCAGGCCGCGGAACTGCTGATGAACGCCTGCCTGGGCCAGCTGGCCCGCTGGCACGTACGCGCCCGGTACGCGAGCGGCGAGCTCCCCGCCCCGGCCGTCTACGGCCTGCCCCGCAACTGGCCGCACATCCGGGCCGTCTACGAGCGCGCGGGCTTCCGGCACACCGGGGACGCCGAGGTGATCCTGATCGCGCGGGTGGCCGACCTGCCGCTCCACGAGCCGCGCCCCGGTGTCACCGTCGACCGCACGCTGGGGGAGTGCGGCACACGCTTCACGGCGTACGCCGACGGACGCGCCCTCGGCTTCATCGAGGTCGACACCGCCCTGTCCCGCCCCGAACGCCACACGCGCGGCACGGGCCTCGCCGACCTCGGCAATCTGCACATCGACCCGGCGGCGCACGGAGACGGCCTGGAGCGCCGGCTGCTCGGCCAGGCCGCCGACTGGCTGCGACTGTGCGGCGTGGACCGCGTCCTCGCCTACGAGCCGGCCGACGACTGCACGATGCTCGACCACCTGACCTCGGCCGGGCTTCCGGGAGCTGACCCGCACCGACCGCGGCTGGGAACACCGCCCGGGGTGATTCAGATCCCCGGCCGGTAGCGCAGCGGATGATCCGCCGGCACCTCCACCAGTACGATCCGCGTCCCGTCCGGATCGGCGATCCACATCTCGATCAGCCCCCATGGCTCCTTCACCGGTGGCCGCACGATCTCGACGCCCTTGCCCCGCAGTTCGTCGTGCGCCGCCGCCACATCCGCGACCTGCATCCACAGCTGGACGGCGGGGGACGGCGGCGTCTCGGACCGGCCGGAGACCTCCAGGAAGGCACCGCCGAGGAAGTAGACGGTGCCGCGCTCCGGCCCCGTTCCGAACTCGCGGTAGACGGCCAGGCCCAGTCGTTCGCCGTAGAAGTCCCGGGAGCGCTCGGGGTCGGTGGGGCGGAGGAGAGTCCGTCCGCTCAGTACGTGCACCATGCAGCCGGATCCTAGTGGCGCGTTACGCTCAGCGGTGCCCGAGTCGTGCCCGAGAAGTGGAGAAGCACCCCCATGGACACAGCCGCGACCACCGCCGTCGGCGGACTCACCTTCCGCGACGCCACCGACGCCGACGTGGACACGCTGGTCGCGTTGATCGAGTCGGCCTACCGCGGAGACTCCAGCCGGACCGGGTGGACCACCGAGGCGGACATCCTCGAAGGCCAGCGGACCGACCCGGAGGGCGTGCTGCAGGTCATCAAGTCGCCCGACAGCCGGCTGCTCACCGTCGAGCGGGACGGGGCGGTCGTCGCCTGCTGCCAGCTGGAGCACCGCGGCGCTCACGCCTACTTCGGGATGTTCGCGGTCAGCCCCGCACTCCAGGGCGCCGGCCTCGGCAAGGTGATCATCGCGGAGGCGGAGCGGCGGGCCCGGGAGGCCTGGGGTGCGACCGAGATGCACATGACCGTGATCTCCGTACGGAACGACCTGATCGCCTGGTACGAGCGGCGCGGCTACCGCCGCACGGGACGGATGACCCCGTTCCCGTACGGCGACGAGCGCTTCGGCATTCCGCAGCGCGACGACCTGCAGTTCGAGCTGTTGGTCAAGGAACTGGTGTGACGTTCATGCCGTGAAGCGGATTCATGCCGTGCAGCGGGTTCACGCGGTGCAGCGGGTTCACGCGGTGAAGCGGGTTCACGCGGTGAAGCGGCCGGTGCGCTTGATCTCCGGATAGTCGGTGGTCGCGCCGTCCAGTTCCAGGGCCCGTACGAGACGCAGGTGGTCCTGGGTGTTGACCACCCAGCCGATGATCCGGAGGTCCGCCTTGCGGGCCCGCTCCACGACCTCCAGGGTGAGGCGGCGGATGTTCAGGCAGACGGTCGCGGCGCCGACCGCGACCGCGCGGTCCACGATGTCGGTGCCGTAGCGGCTGGCGATCAGCGCGGTCCGCACCCCGGGCACGAGGCGGGCGATCTCGGCGACGGCTTCGTCGTGGAACGAGGACACCTCGACCCGGGAGACCAGGTCCCGTTTGGTCATCACCTCGGCGAGTGCCCGGGCCGCCGCGACATCCTTGATCTCGGCCTGGAGCGGCGACTTCACGGCGTCCAGGACTTCCTCGAAGACGGGGACGCGCTCGCCGCGGCCCGCGTCCAGGGCGCGCAGCTCGGCGAGTGTCTTGTCGGCGATCGCGCCGGCGCCGTCGGTCGTGCGGTCCACGTCGGTGTCGTGCATGACGACGAGGGCGCCGTCCTTGCTCAGGTGGAGATCGAGTTCGATGACGTCGAGGCCGGCCTGCTGGGCGGCGACGAAGGAACGGAGGGTGTTCTCGGGTTCGACACCCATGACCCCGCGGTGACCGATGGTAAGGAAGTTCAAGGTTCAACTCGCTTCCGTCGACGGCGGCTCGGCACTCGCGCAAACCGGAGCGGAGTGTTCGCGCGGCAGATCCGCAGCCTAGTGGCCCGGGCGCGTGATGAACCCCACGTGTACCCAGGGTTCGCGCCAGTGGACATGGCGTACCTGGCGCGCATGCCCCGAGGTGGTCACCCTGGCGTGGGCGAGTCCTGCGGGGATTGACCGACTCCGGCGGGCGGCCCCGCTGTCCGGCCTCCCGTATGCCCAGGTGCGCCCGAAGCATGCGCTGTCCGGATGACCGACAGGAAAAAGTGCGGTGACCATGGGAGTGTGCAGGATAATTTCCCGAAGCTCCTCTTGCTGGGAGGAACCTCGTGTGTATACGGTCTCCATACGCGAGGTTCTCCCGTGGAGGATGGGACATGACGGAAATTCTTGTGCAGGCGGCTTCGGGGGAGCAGATTCCTCCCGCGACCAGGGTGGTGGAGCACCCGGCGTGGCCGGTGCTCAAGGATGCCGTGGAGCAGATCCGGCCATGGCAGTCCAAGGACGGGTCGATCGACTTCGGCGCCGAGGGCGCGCCCGAGCGCGCGGACGCCGAGGCCGCCGTACGGCGTGTCGTGGCGGCCGTCGAGGAGCTCTCCCCGCTGCTGCCCCACGACGCCGCGTACCACCAGGCCCTTATCAAGGACCTGAGCCGCTGGGCCGAGGGCGGCTTCGAGGTGCCCGACTTCCTCGACTCGCTGCTGGCCTTCCAGCCCGCCGCGGGCCGTGCGGACGGCCTCCAGCACCTGGTCGTCTTCGCGATGTACACGCAGAACGGCAACCCCGACCGCAACCTCGAAGCGGTCGTGCTGCGCATGGTCTGGCCGGACTGGCTGGCCGAGCTGGAGCGCACCCGCTACGACAACCCGCTGTTCTGCGGCATCAAGTTCGAGGACTTCACGGCCGGCTACGACACCAACTCCGCCGTGCTCTTCCCCGAGACGATCGCCGTGCGCGAGGCCCCCGAGCGCTTCAGCTGGGGCGGTATCTTCTGCGACCGCGAGGCCGCCCGCTTCCGCCGTGTCACCGACGCCGCCGTCGACATCCTGGGCCTGGAGCTGCCCGAGGACATCGCCGCGATGGTCCACGACCAGAAGCGCTGCGAGGAGGCCTTCGTGCTGTGGGACATGGTCCACGACCGCACCCACAGCCACGGCGACCTGCCGTTCGACCCGTTCATGATCAAGCAGCGCCAGCCGTTCTGGATGTACGGCCTGGAAGAGCTGCGCTGTGACCTCACCGCCTTCAAGGAGGCCGTGAAGCTCCAGGCGGACGGCGTCCCGCAGGCCCGTGACGTGCAGTACGCGGTGCTGTTCGACCGGATGTTCCGCTTCCCGGTCACCGGTGAGCGGGTGCGCAACTACGACGGCCTGGGCGGTCAGCTCCTCTTCGCCTACCTGCACAAGCACGACGTCCTCCGCTGGACCGACAACAAGCTCGACATCGACTGGGAGCGCGCTCCGCAGGTCACCAACCAGCTGTGCGCCGAGATCGAGACGCTGTACCGCGACGGCATCGACCGCCCGAAGCTCGTCCACTGGTTCGCCGGCTACGAGCTCGTCTCCGCCTACCTCGCCCCGCACCCGGGCTCCCGCTGGGCCAAGGGCCCGGACGCCCTGGACCTGACCCAGCCGCCGCGCAAGCTCGTGGATGACGTGCTTCCGGACGAGTTTCCGCTGAGCATGTTCTATGAGGCCCTGTCCAAGAAGCTGAAGAACGTGATCGCCTCCACCAAGGGCATCACGGCGGACAGCGCCGAGCGGATCGCCGCGTGAGCGACCGCGGTACCCAGAACACTGCTCAGGAGGCGAAGAACATGGCGGGGAACGGAGCTCTCAGCGGTGCGGTGATCGCGGTGGCCGGCGCGGGCGGACCCGCGGGCCGGGCGGCGCTACTGCGGCTGGCGGAGGCGGGGGCGACCGTCGCCGCCGCCGACAACGATCCCGAGCGGCTCGCGGAGGCCGTGGACGCGGCCCGCTACGCGTCGGGCGGCGCGACCGTCACCGGCGAACCCGTGGACCTGCTCGACCTGCAGTCCACCCGTGACTGGGCCGACCACATCGAGAAGGACTTCGGCCGTGTCGACGGCCTGGTCCACCTCGTGGGCGGCTGGCGCGGCAGCGAGACCTTCATCAAGACCAGCCTCGACGACTGGGACTTCCTGGAGCTGCTGCTGATCCGCACCGTGCAGCACACCTCGCTGGCCTTCTACGAGGCCCTGCAGCGCAGCGACCGCGGACGGTATCTGCTGATCAGCGCCGCCGGCGCCTCGAAGCCGACCGCGGGCAACGCCTCGTACGCCGCCGCCAAGGCGGCCGCCGAGGCATGGACGCTCGCGCTGGCCGACGCCTTCCGCAAGGCCGGGGGCCCGGAGGGACCGACGTCCGCGGCTGCCATCCTGGTGGTGAAGGCGCTGGTGCACGACGCGATGCGCGCCGAGCGACCCAACGCGAAGTTCGCGGGCTTCACGGACGTCAAGGACCTGGCCGACGCCGTCGTCGACGTCTGGGACAAGCCTGCCGCCGAAGTGAACGGAAACCGCCTGTGGCTGACCGAGAAGCCGTGAACCCTCCGAAGACCGACGCCCGTCGCCACCACGACCCGGACGTCCGCGGCTTCGCCAGTGACAACTACGCCGGCGCCCACCCGGAGGTGCTCGCCGCCCTGGCCCTGGCCAACGGCGGGCACCAGGTGGCGTACGGCGAGGACGACTACACCGAGAACCTCCAGCGGATCGTCCGCAGCCACTTCGGCGCCACGGCCGAGGCATTCCCGGTCTTCAACGGCACCGGCGCCAACGTCGTCGCGCTCCAGGCCGTCACCGACCGCTGGGGCGCGGTGATCTGCGCCGAGAGCGCGCACATCCACGTCGACGAGGGCGGCGCCCCCGAGCGGATGGGCGGCCTGAAGCTGCTCACCGTGCCCACCCCCGACGGCAAGCTCACCCCGGAGCTGATCGACCGGCAGGCGTATGGCTGGGAGGACGAGCACCGGGCCATGCCCCAGGTCGTCTCGATCACCCAGAGCACCGAACTCGGCACCCTCTACACGCCGGACGAGATCCGCGCGATCTGCGACCACGCCCACGCGCACGGCATGAAGGTGCACCTGGACGGCTCCCGGATAGCCAACGCGGCCGCCGCCCTGAACGTGCCCATGCGGACGTTCACCAACGCGGTCGGTGTCGACATCCTCTCCCTCGGCGGCACGAAGAACGGTGCCCTGTTCGGGGAGGCGGTCGTCGTCCTCAACCAGGACGCCGTCAGCCACATGAAGCACCTGCGCAAGCTGTCCATGCAGCTCGCCTCCAAGATGCGCTTCGTGTCCGTGCAGTTGGAGGCCCTGCTCGCCAAGGACCTGTGGCTGCGCAACGCCCGGCACGCCAACGAGATGGCCCAACGGCTCGCCGAGGGCGTGCGCGCCGTGCACGGTGTGGAGATCCTCTACCCGGTGCAGGCCAACGGCGTGTTCGCCAAGCTCCCGCACGACGTGAGCGAGCGCCTGCAGAAGAAGTTCCGGTTCTACTTCTGGGACGAGGCGGCGGGCGTCGTCCGCTGGATGTGCGCCTTCGACACGACCGAGGACGACGTGGACGCGTTCGTGGCGGCGCTCAAGGAGGAGATGGCGCGCTAGCCATCCCCTCCTCGCGGTAGCCCGCCCCGGGTTCAGCCGTTGACGACGATCCGCGCGCTGTTGTTGCGCAGGTTCGGGTCGAACTTCCTGATGGACAGCTCCGGGTCGTCGTTGAGGGTCTCGACGGTGGTGCGTGCCCCGCGCACCACCTTGTCGATCCGCAGCCGCACCTCGAAGGTGTGGGACGCCTTGTCGTGCAGGTAGATCGGCGTCCGGCAGAAGTAGGTCGTGACGGCCGGCCCCTCTTCGGACGGCGGCAGGTCCCAGCAGTCCTCCTCCGTCCCGCCGACGACCGTGGTGCCCTCGGGCGCCTGGAACCGCACCGTGGCGACGGCCGCGCCCGCACCCAGCGACGCCACCCACGCCGGGCCGCGGTTGTGGACGGTGAAGCGCGCGGTCACGGTGTCCCCGGCGGCCCCCCGCACCTTGCTGCCGGTGAGCTTCAGGTCGGCGGTGTTCCTGGCGTCGAGCATGACGGCCCGGTAGTTGTCCGACAGATCGAGGTCCTCGCCCCCGGCGGCGGCCCGCCGCGCCGCCATGGGGCGCAGGTCCAGCTCGGGGCCCGTGCCCGGGGTCCACGTCTCCCCGCCGCGCGCCTCTTCGAGTGCCTCGTCCGAATACGGCAGTACGGAGTGGTCGAACCGCTCGTACAGCGCCTTCCGCCCCACCCGCAGAGCGCTCGTCAGCTCGTACCGCTCGCCCGGCGCCACCGCCTCGTCCAGCACGCACAGCGCGGACGTACCGGTGGCGTGGTCCCGGTACTCGCAGTTGGAGTTCCGCTCCCTGAACCGCAGCCCGTAGGACGCGTTGACCCACAACAGCGTACGGTCCACGGCGCGGCTGCCGTTGTTGCCGACCGTCGCCCGCACCCGGGTGTTCGTGCCGGGCCTGAGGTCGCGCTGGTACTCGGCCTGGCTGAGCCCGAGATCCGGTCCGTCGCCCACGCTGATGAGGGTCTCCGCCGGGTAGGCCGTCAGTTCCCCGGCGGCGGCCGAGTAGCGCACATACCCGGACGCGTCGAGTTCCGCGTCCGGCGACGCGCGAAGCCCCAGCAGAGCGGCCGTCACGCTGTCCGTCCCGGCCGGCATCGCCGCGAAGTCGCAGACCGCCTTGACCGCGGACTCGGGCACGCAGTTCGCGGGCCACGACACCTGAGCGAAGGCGGCGATCTCGCTCGCGTCCACCGTCAGTCGGCCCGCCGGCACCCCGTTCTCGGTGTTGTCGTGGGTGACCCGCACCTCAAGGGTCCGCTCGGACGCGCCGCCCTCCGCGTCCGGCACGGGCAGAACGGTCTCGGACGGCACGCTGATCCACAGCTGGTCGGACGCGGCATGCGCGGGCCCGGCCCCGACCGCGGTCAGGGCACAGCAGGCGAGCGCGGCTCCCAGCAGGCGATGCTTCATGAGTTCCCCCTCGTCGATTCGCGGTCGGTGGCCGAGACCCGCGAGAGGGGGGAGGGGTTGTGGTCGGGGGTGGGGTTGCGGCGATGTTCAGCCGTTCTTGGCACTCATGGGCATCGGTCCGGCAGCGCCCTCAGAGGCGCGGGCCCCCGGCCCTACCCGGCGGAGCGGTCCGCCTCGCGCACCTGCTCCGGCGTGGGAGCCGTGCCACCCAGGTGGGCCGGCATCCACCAGGTGTCACCGGCGTCCTTGGGGCGCACCGGATAGGCACGCTGTGCGGCCTCCAGAAGCTCCTGGACGCGCTCGCGCAGCTGCCGGGTGATCGCACCGGCGTACTTGTCCTTGGAGGCCTCGATCGCCTCGCCGACCCGGATCGTGATCGGGGTGTGGCTGCGCTTGAAGTTGCGCGGGTGGCCCTTGGTCCACAGGCGCTGCGTGCCCCACACGGCCATCGGGATCAGCGGCACGCCGGCCTCCTGGGCCAGCCGGGCGGCGCCCGACTTGAAGCTCTTCAGCGTGAACGACTGCGAGATCGTGGCCTCCGGGAAGACTCCGACGATCTCGCCGGAGCGCAGCGAGTCCAGCGCGTGGGCGTACGCCGCCTCACCCTGCCTGCGGTCCACGGGGATGTGCTTCATACCGCGCATCAGCGGCCCGGAGATCTTGTGCCGGAACACGGACTCCTTCGCCATGAAGCGGACGAGGCGCTTCTGCGGGAGCGCCGCCAGGCCGTTGAAGACGAAGTCCAGATAGCTGATGTGGTTGCTCACCAGCACAGCGCCGCCCGAGCGTGGAATGTTCTCCGACCCCTTGCAGTCGATCTTGAGGTCCCACGCCTTGAACAACGTCTGGGCGAAACCGACGACGGGACGGTAGACAAGCTCTGCCATGGACGGGGTGGACCCTTCCTCCTGCGCCTGGGAAGGAAGCTCCCAGTGTGAAAGTTACGCAGCCGTAGGTTTACGGCATGTCGCAGATCGTGCCCCAAGAACGGCCGAGGGCCAAGCCCAAGTGCCGGGGAATGGCGAGATTCTCGTCACGTCGGCCCCTTGATCCACCTCGGTCTTTTGTGCCGCCTTTACCCGGCGCGCACCGTCAACCGCCGCACGAGCAGGTACATCTCGCAGCCCAGGCAGTATCCGAAGACGGCGTTCAGGAAGGCGGCCGCGAGCGCGGCCCCGGTGGCGGCGAGTCCCAGCCAGTCCGGCCCGAGCGTGTAGCCGACCAGCCCGAGGCCCGCGAAGACCAGCCCCACCGCCTGCGCGAACCGTGGCGGTTCCGGTGCCTCGAACTCGCTCGGCGGTCCGATCCTGGGGCGTACGGCCCTGCGGAACAGCACGCCGTACGGCGAACGGCTCACCCCGCCCGCCGCGCCCAGCGCGAACGCCAGCGTCTGCCAGGCCAGCAGCCAGGCGCTCCCGGTGACCAGGACGACCGCCAGCACCACGGTCGTCACGGCCGCCCCGAAGCGCGGCCCCCTCACGTCGATGTCCATGAATCAAGCATTCCGCAACGGAAAGACTTAAGGGGCTCGGGAATCTTTGCAGTCTTGTGAAGGGTTGAGGACGGTGATGACCGGACTCGTGGTGTGCGTGGCGGTGCTCGTGGTGGCGAGCGCCTACGGAGTGCTGCATCGGCGGCGGAGCGGGAGAGTACGGGTGCGCGGGCGGGACGACGGAAAGCGGCTCGTGGCGGCCGAGTTGGGCGGGGAGTTGGGTGCGCGGGCCACCCTCGTGCAGTTCTCGAGCGCCTTCTGCGCGCCCTGCCGGGCCACCCGGCGGGTGCTCGGCGAGGTGGCCGGCATGGTCCCCGGCGTGACCCACGTCGAGATCGACGCCGAGGACCACCTGGACCTCGTACGCCGTCTCGACATCCTCAAGACGCCGACCGTGCTGGTCCTCGACGCCGACGGAAACGTCGTACGGCGGGCCACCGGTCAGCCGCGCAAGGCGGATGTGATCGCGGCCCTGGGTGAAGCGGTCTGAGGGGCCGTGATGCCGAAGGTGAGTCATCTCCCACATCCCGGAACACACTTGACTGTGCGCACCACCTATCGTCAGCCTGACCTGATGCCTGAGGAACTCCTTCTCTTCGGACGGGCCCACGTCGATCTGGCCCGCACCGCGAGCGCGTGCTGTCCGGGCTGTTGAACAGCCACGGGCCCGCACACTTCCCCTCGCAGAAGGACAGCTCCATGACGGCCACATCCGGCCTCGGCACCCCTCAGCTCGCCTCTCCCGATCTGCTCCGCTCCGTCTTCCGGCGCCATGCCGCCGGAGTGGCCGTGATCACCGCCCGCGGTGCGGCGGGCCCGGTCGGCTTCACCGCCACCTCCCTGACCTCCGTCTCCGCCGAGCCCCCGATGCTCTCCTTCGGTATCGGCACCGGCGCCTCCAGCTGGCCGGCGGTAGCCGCCGCGGACCACGTCGGTGTCCACATACTCGGCGAGCACCAGCAGGACCTGGCCGCCACCTTCGCCCGCAGCGGCGCCGACCGCTTCGGTCCGCCCACGGCCTGGGGCGAGGGCCCCGAAGGTGTCCCCGTCCTCGACGACGTGCTCGCCTGGATGGTGTGCCGGGTCGTGGGACGCGTACCCGCCGGTGATCACCGCATCGTGCTGGCCGAGGTCGTCCTGGGTGACTCCAACGGTCCCGGGCGTCCACTGGTGTACCACCAGGGCCGCTTCAACGGCCTGCGTGACTGAGCTCACCGGACCGATGTGACGGAACCGGCCCTCCGCTGTTCTGCGAAGGCGTCGGTTTCCGATTACGCTGCGTTGCAAAGGTCACAGTTCAAAGCGCTTGCTTAGCGGGGGCGAACTGGGTGTACTGACGAGTAATATTTCGGTCGGAGCGCGGGTCGCCCCGATCGGGATCGGCCGCTTGGGGCGCCTATGCTGCCTGCAAGTAGGCAGCAGAGAAATGTCGACGCAGTAGGAGAGCCGGCGTGAGCTTGAGGATCGTTGTCACCGTGAAGTACGTGCCCGACGCCACTGGCGACCGGCACTTCGCCGATGACCTGACCGTCGACCGGGACGACGTGGACGGTCTGCTCTCCGAGCTCGACGAGTACGCGGTCGAGCAGGCGCTGCAGATCTCCGAGAACTCCGACGACGACGTGGAGATCACCGTTCTGACGGTGGGTCCGGAGGACGCCAAGGACGCGCTGCGCAAGGCGCTGTCCATGGGCGCCGACAAGGCCGTCCACGTCGAGGACGACGACCTGCACGGCACCGACGCCCTGGGTACCTCGCTGGTGCTGGCCAAGGCGATCGAGAAGGCCGGCTACGACCTGGTGATCTCCGGCATGGCCTCCACCGACGGCACCATGGGTGTCGTACCGGCCCTGCTGGCGGAGCGTCTGGGCGTCCCGCAGGTCACCCTGCTGTCCGAGGTCTCGGTCGAGGACGGCACGGTCAAGGGCCGCCGGGACGGCGACGCCGCCTCGGAGAACCTGGAGGCGTCCCTGCCGGCGGTCGTGTCGGTCACCGACCAGTCGGGCGAGGCGCGCTACCCGTCCTTCAAGGGCATCATGGCCGCCAAGAAGAAGCCGGTTCAGTCCTGGGACCTGTCCGACCTCGACATCGAGGCGGAGGAGGTCGGCCTGGAGGGTGCGTACACCGTCGTGGACGGCGCGGCCGAGCGTCCGGCCCGTACCGCCGGCACGATCGTCAAGGACGAGGGCGAGGGCGGCAAGCAGCTCGCCGAGTTCCTCGCGAGCCAGAAGTTCATCTAAGGGTCGCTGGCCCGCTTGAGGCTCAACACCCCTTCCGCCCCTTAAGACTTCGCATTCCGCAGGAGAGCAATCCCATGGCTGAAGTTCTCGTCTACGTCGACCACGTGGACGGTGCCGTCCGCAAGCCCACCCTGGAGCTGCTGACCCTGGCCCGCCGCGTCGGCGAGCCCGTCGCGGTCGCCCTGGGCAACGGCGCCGCCGACACCGCCGCCGCGCTCGCCGAGCACGGCGCGGTCAAGGTCCTCACCCACGACGCGTCCGAGTACGCCGACTACCTGGTCGTCCCGAAGGTCGACGCCCTCCAGGCCGCCGTCGAGGCCGTCTCCCCGGCCGCCGTCCTGGTGCCGTCCTCCGCGGAGGGCAAGGAGATCGCCGCGCGTCTGGCGCTGCGCATCGGCTCCGGCATCATCACCGACGCCGTCGACCTGGAGGCCGGCGACGAGGGCCCGGTGGCCACCCAGTCGGTGTTCGCCGCGTCCTTCACCACCAAGTCCCGTGTCTCCAAGGGCACCCCGGTCATCACGGTCAAGCCGAACTCGGCCGCCGTGGAGGCCGCCCCGGCCGCCGGCGCGGTCGAGGCCCTGTCCGTCACCTTCTCCGCCCAGGCCACCGGCACCAAGGTCACCAGCCGCACGCCGCGTGAGTCGACCGGCCGTCCGGAGCTGACCGAGGCCGCGATCGTGGTCTCCGGTGGCCGTGGCGTCAACGGTGCGGAGAACTTCGCGATCATCGAGGCCCTCGCCGACTCCCTCGGCGCGGCCGTCGGCGCCTCGCGTGCCGCGGTGGACGCGGGCTGGTACCCGCACACCAACCAGGTCGGCCAGACCGGCAAGTCGGTCTCGCCGCAGCTGTACATCGCCTCCGGCATCTCCGGCGCGATCCAGCACCGTGCCGGTATGCAGACCTCGAAGACGATCGTGGCGATCAACAAGGACGCCGAGGCCCCGATCTTCGACCTCGTCGACTACGGCGTCGTCGGCGACCTCTTCGACGTCGTCCCGACCCTGACCGAGGAGATCAAGACCCGCAAGGGCTGATCCCGACCGGGCACATCGAGGCCCCCGTGACCGTCCGGCGGTCACGGGGGCCTCGTGTCATCCCAGGCTCAGGAACGCCTGCACGGGCAGATGGTCGCTCGGGAACTGGCCCGCGTCGGAGAAGGTGTTGATCGCCGCCCGGTGGGCCGTGACGCCGGGCGTGCTCAGGACCCAGTCGATGCGGTCGCCGTCCGGGGTCAGTGGCTTGTAGCCGTGGAAGGTCGCGTACAGCGCGCTGCGCTCAGGTGCGGTGTCCCAGGTGTCGACGAGACCGGCGCCGAGCAGGGTGTCGTACACCGTGTTTTCCCTGGCGGCGACATTGAAGTCCCCCGTCACCACGACCGGCAGCGAGCGGTCGAACCCGGCGATCCGCGCGGCGATGAGCGCGGCGCTGCGCTCGCGCGCGTACTGGCTCACATGGTCGAAGTGGGTGTTGAGGACGTAGAACTCCCCTCCGCCGTCGGCCAGATCGCGGAAGCGGATCCAGGTGACCATGCGGGCGAAGGCCGCGCCCCAGGTGTTGGAGTCGATCACGTTCGGGGTGTCGGAGAGCCAGAAGTGGTCGTACGCGGTCGGGCGGAGACGGCGGGTGTCGTAGAAGATCGCCATGGCCTCGTCACGGCTGCCGTGCAGCCGGCCGGTGCCCAGCCAGTCGTAGTGCGGGCCGAGGTCGGAGTCGATGTCCAGCAGCTGCGCGAAGACGCCCTCCTGGGTACCGATGACATGCGGTGCCTCGCGGCGCAGCAGTTCGCGCATGACCGGTCTGCGGACGGCCCAGCTGTTGGGCTCACTGGTGCTCGCGAAGCGCAGGTTGAAGGACATGGCCTGGAGGTGCCCGCGGGCGGGGCGTTCGCCCGCCGAGGCGGATGACGTGGGCAGTGCTGTACTGGAGAGGGGCGCGGTGACTGCCGCGGCCAGCACGGCCTTCAGGCCCAGGCGGCGCGTGACTCGGCTGTGGTTCGGCACGTGGGGCTCCTTCGGTGGGAACGGCCGGACGAGTCGTGCGGGGCGTGCGTATGGAAGTGTGATACCGCGCCCTGAGATGGGCGTGAACATGGCGAGATGGTGGAGTGACTCCCCGTGGACATGGTGTTGACCAGTCGGAAGGTCCCGGATAACTTCGTTCTACGGATTGTTGATTCCGTATAGCGGAAACTTGGAGGGTGTGGGATGGGTCAGGGCCAGCAGGAGAAGGTGGCGACGAGCCTCGCGGGTGCCGTCAGCGAGGGGATCAGCGCCTCCCTCGCGCCGGTCGACGCCGAGCTGGAGCGCCGCTATCCCGGGGACCCCGGCGGCCGCCAGCCCGTCCACACCGTCTACGTGCCCGGGGACGTCTTCGCCGCCGACACCATCCGTTCCTGGGGCGACCAGGCCCTCGCCGCGCTCGACGAACACGCCCCGGACGCCGCCTCCTTCGCCGCCGTGCTCGGCCTGTCCGAAGAACTCGCCGAGCCCGTGTACGCGCGCGTGCGGGCCAAGCTGGAGCGCGAGCCCATTGAGGACCTGCGCGTCGACTTCGAGGACGGCTACGGCCCCCGCCCGGACGCCGAGGAGGACGAGTCGGCCGCCCGCGCGGCACGGCTGATCGCCCAGGCGTACGAGAACGGCACGGCGGCCCCGTACATGGGCATCCGCATGAAGTGCATGGAGGCGCCCGTACGTGACCGGGGCATCCGCACCCTGGACATCTTCCTCACCGGCCTGATGGAGGCCGGCGGCCTGCCCGACGGGCTCGTCCTCACGCTGCCCAAGGTGACGTACCCCGAGCAGGTCACCGCGATGGTGCGGCTCCTGGAGGAGTTCGAGAAGGCGCGCGGTCTCGAGCCCGGCCGGATCGGCTTCGAGATCCAGATCGAGACCAGCCAGTCCATTCTCGCCACCGACGGCACCGCCACCGTCGCCCGGATGATCCAGGCCGCCGAGGGCCGGGCCACGGGCCTGCACTACGGCACCTTCGACTACAGCGCCTGCCTCGGCGTCTCCGCCGCCTACCAGG
This sequence comes from Streptomyces sp. V4I8, assembly GCF_041261225.1. GTDB lineage: Bacteria > Actinomycetota > Actinomycetes > Streptomycetales > Streptomycetaceae > Streptomyces. The sequence continues at coordinate 1,506,292 of NZ_JBGCCN010000001.1, read as the reverse complement.
CCAGCGACCACCCGGCCGCCGACCACGCCAAGGCGATCATGCAGGTCGCGGCGGCGGGCACCGGCGTACGCGTGTCGGACGGTTCGACGAACGTCCTGCCGGTCGGCCCGACCGCCAAGGTCCACGACGCCTGGCGACTGCACTACGGCCTCACCCGCCGCGCCCTCGCCCGCGCCTACTACCAGGGCTGGGACATGCACCCCGGCCACATCCCCACCCGCTACGCGGCCGTCTTCGCCTTCTACCGTGAGGGTTTCGAGCAGGCCGCGGCCCGTCTCGCCCGGTACGCCAACCGGGCCGGCGGCGACGTCATGGACGAGCCCGCCACCGCCAAGGCCCTCAGCGGCTACCTGCTGCGCGGCCTGGACTGCGGAGCCCTCGACATTGGCGAGGTCGCTCGCCTCACCGGCCTGACCCGAGCCGACCTGGAGGGCTTCGCGGCGCCTCGAAGGGGCGATTTGACGGCCTCCGCGAAGTAGCGGGCCTGTCACGTTCGCAACCACCGGCTGGAGTTGTCACCGCCGCCCCGTAGTCTGTACGCCACGCATCGACGTGTCAGTGGTGTCACAGGAACGGGGCAGCGGTGTCATCGGGGGAGAACGGACGGGCGGACGAGACCGGTCGGCTGCTGGCCGGGCGTTATCGCGTGGTTTCGCAGCTCGGGCGCGGCGGCATGGGCGTGGTCTGGCGGGCCGTCGACGAGGTGCTGGGCCGCGAGGTCGCCGTCAAGGAACTGCGGACCTACTCGGACGCGGACGGTCCCGAACTCGCCGATTTGCGGCTGCGGATGCAGCGCGAGGCCCGCGCGGCCGCCCGGGTCAAGCATCCGGGCGTCGTCGCCGTGCACGACGTCGCCGAGGTCGACGGACGCCCGCTGATCGTCATGGAGCTGGTCGACGGCCCCTCCCTGGAGGCGGTGCTGCGCGAGCGCGGCACCCTCGACCCGCGTGAGGCGGCGGGTATCGGCGCCAAGGTCATGGACGCGCTGGCCGCCGCCCACCGGGCCGGCGTCCTGCACCGCGACGTCAAGCCGGGCAACATCCTGCTCGAACGCTCCGGTCGCGTCGTTCTGACCGACTTCGGCATCGCCACCATGGACGACCCGGCCGACGGCTCGGCCACCCATCTCACCCGCACCGGCCATCTCGTCGGCTCCCTGGACTACATGGCCCCCGAGCGCGCCCAGGGCTCCGATCCGGGCCCGTCCTCGGACGTCTGGGCGCTGGGCGCCACGCTGTACGCGGCCGTGGAGGGCTCCGCCCCCTTCCGCCGTACCTCGACCTTCTCCACGCTCACCGCGATCGTCAGCGAGCCCCTGCCGGAGCCCCGTAACGCCGGACCCCTCGGCCCCGTCCTGCAGCGTCTGATGGACAAGCGTCCCGACTCCCGTCCCGAGGCCGACGAGGCGCGGGCACTCCTCCAGGCGGTGACGGATTCGGGCGGCACGGACGCACCGACGGCGGCACTGCGCGGCTCGGCGGACGCCGGGCCCGCACCGGACGACACGGAGCGCAGCGCCCCCTCGGCGCCGCCCGGGTTCGGGCCCACGGCGGGGGTGAATCCCGGCGGGCAGGCGTACGTCGGCCACCAGCAGAGCACGCGGGGTGCTCAGGGCGGCGACACCCCGCAGCAGGGCGAGGGCGTACCCGCGTCCGGCCTGCCCGGGGCACCGCGCTTCGGGGCCGCGGCGCAGGGCGACCCGGCAGCTCAGGGACCCGCGACCCCTGGACCGGGCACGCCGTCGTCCCAGGGCTTCGGCCCCGTCGGTCACCCCGGCTCGGCCGGACCCGTACAGGGCGGACCGGTACCGGTCCGCGGATACGGCACCCCGGGGTACCCGCCCGTGGCGCCGCACGGCGGCCCGCACCCGCACCCACAGGACCCGGGCGCCACCGGCCCGATGGTCACCTCCTCCGGCTCCCCGGCCCGGCGCAAGGGCCGCGCCCTCCTCGCCGCCGTGGCCGTCACCGTCGTGCTCGCGGCGGCCGGGGTCACGGTCGCCCTGGTGAACAACGAGGGCGACGCCAAGACCGAGGCACAGGGCATCTCGGCCACCACCTCCACGGGCGCCTCCGCCCCGACGGCCGGCAGCCCCGACGCCCGCCCCTCGGGCGACTCCGGCCTGACCGACAAGGGCGACGACGAGAAGTCCCCGGACGCGACCAAGTCCCCCAGCCGCACCGCGGGGACCGAGCCCACCGACCGGCCCACCACCTCGTCCCCGACCAGGCCCTCGGGCGGCGGCAGCGACGGGGGCACCACGGGCGGCGGTTCCGGCGACGGCGGTACCACCGGCGGTGGAGGGACCACGGGCGGGGGCGGCAACACCACGCAGCCCGACGCCTGCGACTCGATCGGTGGCGGCAAGTACAACTGCCAGGTCTGGACGCAGGCCAAGTCGTACACCGCGTCCGGCACCGAGGTGGGCGTCCTCCACGAGGGCACCAACTATTTCTACTGCCAGCAGAACCTGGGCCGCCGCGAGACGTCCGGTCAGTGGACCAACGTCTGGTGGGCCAAGACGGACGACGACAGCGGCAACACGAACGTCTACATCAGCGACGTCTACATCCAGGGCGGCAACAACGACGAGCCGGTGCCCGGACTCCCGGTCTGCTGACCTCAGGTCCGCCGGCCCCCGACGTACTTCTCCAGCCCGGAGGACGTCACCATGCGCTCCTCCGCGAACAGCCGGGTGCCCCGCTCGCACAGGCGCGTGTCGGCGCGCGCTCGCGCGCAGAACTCCTCGGGAGTCTCACCGAACAGCTTCCGCAACCGGGCCGAGCCCAGCAGGAGTTCGCTGAGCAGCGCCCGCTGACCGGGGTGGGTGCGCGGCGCGCCGGTGCCGCCGTGCAGCACGCCATGGCGGTTGACGTACACGAAGGTGCCCGGGAGCGTGCTGCCGTTCGCCAGCTCGATCTGCATGTCCGATGCCGGCAGCCAGACACGGTCGTAGTTGCCGTGCGGCACCGGCACGCCCTCGCTGGCGTCGATCACCTCGAGTTGCTCGGCGTCGAGCCAGGTGATGAACAACTCGCGTACGCGGCCGGGTGCGTCGAAGGGGGACGCGGACACGTACCCCAGGCGGCTCACGTGCGCGGAGACGCCCACCTCGATGCCGGTGATCCTGACCTTGACCATGGGGATGGGGGAGGTGATCCCGAACGCGTCCATCTTGCGCCGCAGTTGGCCGGGACAGGCGTTGGAACCGACCGCGAGGACGGGTGTGCGGTCGTCGTGCACCAGGCGGTCCAGGGGCAGCAGCCGGTCCCCGTCGAGGAGTCCGGAGTCCGACGGCCAGGGGCCGGGATAGAGCAGGGGCCGATCACGCGGTGCCTCGGCCAGACCGAGCGCCTCCAGCGTGCGGCCGTGTGAGGGCAGCCGCGTCCCGTTCGTGCGGTCGTCCATGGCCGCTCAGTCCGCCGGCGGCAGCTCGCCCGAACCACGGGTGATCAGCCGCGTGGGCAGCTCGATGCGTTCGGGGGTGACCAGGGTGCCGTCGAGCTGGCGGAAGAGGCGCTCGGCGGCGGTACGGCCGAGGGCTGCGGCGTCCTGGGCGACGACGGTGACGCCGGGCTGGAGCAGGTCGGCGAGCTCGATGTCGTCGAAGCCGACGAGGGCGACACGGCGGGTCTTCTCGGCGAGGACCCGGATCACGGTGACCGTCACACGGTTGTTGCCCGCGAAGATCGCGGTGACGGGGGAGGGGCCGGTGAGCATCTCCTCGGCCGCCCGGCGCACCCGCTCGGGGTCGGTGACGCCCAGGGACATCCAGGAGTCCTCCACCGGTATCCCCGCGTCCTCCATGGCTGCCCGGTAGCCGCGCAGCCGCTCGGCGGCCGTGTGGATGCGCGGCATGTCGCCGATGAAGCCGATCCTGCGGTGGCCGTGGGCGATGAGGTGGGCGACCCCGTCGCGGGCACCGCCGTGGTTGTCGGACAGGACGCAGTCGGCGTCGATCTTCCCGGCCGGGCGGTCGACGAACACCGTGGCGACGCCCGCCTTGAGCTCGGGCTCCATATACCGGTGGTCGTCACCGGCCGGAATGATCACCAGCCCGTCCACCCGCCGTGCGCACAGGGCCAGCGCCAGCTCCTGCTCGCGGTCCGGGTCCTCGGCGCTGGAGCCGTTGATCAGCAGGGCGCCGTGTGCCCGGGCGACCTCCTCGACCGCACGGCTGAGCGGGCCGTAGAAGGGGTCCGCGAGATCCTCCAGAACCAGGCCGATGCTCGCCGTACGGCCCTTGCGCAGCACCCGCGCGCTGTCGTTGCGGCGAAAGCCCAGGGCATCGATGGCCTCCTGGACGCGGCGCTCCGTCTCCGGCGTGACGCCGGGCTCACCGTTGACCACGCGCGAGACGGTCTTCAGGCCGACTCCGGCACGCGCTGCGACGTCCTTCATGGTCGGACGGTTGCCGTAGCGGTTCTCGGGCGCGCGGTCGGATCGGCGGATGGTCTCGGGCACGATGCGGTGTCCTGTCCTGTCGTCCACGGGAAACGTCGGCCCACGGGGACACGTCGCTCCGCGGGGAAACGTTCGTCCACGGGGATGCGTCGGTCCACGGGGATGCGTCGGTCCATGGGCTTGTATGAGGATGTGGCGTCGAGCATAGGCCATGGACAACGTTGTCAGATCCAGGGGACACTGTCCACCGCAATCTCCGGCCTGCGCCCCCACCGCGAGACCGGCTCACCCAATTCCCGTGGTTGACGGGGAGATCCGAATGGTTGACGGGGAGAACTGACACTGATGCACACCGACCTCGTGGCTGCGCTCGACATCGGCGGCACCAAGATCGCCGGAGCGCTGGTGGACGGCCACGGCGCGATCGTGGCCCGGGCCCAGCGCGCGACGCCCGCGCGCGAGGACGGCGAAACGGTGATGCGGGCCGTCGAGGAGGTCGTCGGCGAGCTCACCGCCTCGCCGCTGTGGGACCGCGCCACGGCCCTCGGCATCGGCAGCGCGGGACCCGTGGACGCCTCCGCGGGCACCGTGAGTCCGGTGAACGTGCCGGGCTGGCGCGACTATCCGCTGGTCCGGCGGGTCCGGGAGGCGGCCGGTGGTCTGCCCGTCGAGCTGATCGGCGACGGTGTGGCCATCACGGCGGCCGAGCACTGGCAGGGCGCCGCGCGGGGCCACGACAACGCGCTCTGCATGGTCGTCTCCACCGGCGTCGGCGGCGGTCTCGTACTGAACGGCCGGCTGCACCCCGGCCCGACCGGCAACGCAGGCCACATCGGCCACATCAGCGTCGACCTGGACGGCGACCTGTGCCCCTGCGGTTCGCGCGGCTGCGTGGAGCGCATCGCGAGCGGCCCCAACATCGCCCGGCGGGCGCTGGAGAACGGCTGGCGTCCCGGCCCGGACGGCGACACGTCCGCCGCCGCGGTGGCCGCCGCCGCACGGGACGGCGACCCCGTCGCCGTGGCCTCCTTCGAGCGGGCCGCGCAGGCCCTGGCCGCCGGGATCGCGGCCACCGCGACCCTCGTCGAGATCGACATCGCCGTGATCGGCGGGGGAGTGGGCAAGGCGGGCGACGTCCTCTTCACGCCGCTGCGCAAGGCCCTCCATGACTACGCCACCCTCTCCTTCGTCCAGCGCCTGACCATCACGCCGGCCCAGATGGGCACGGACGCCGGGCTGGTGGGGGCCGCGGCGGCCGCGCTCGCGGGGAAGGCGGGGGCGGCGGCGGGGGTCTGAGGACCCGCCTGGGGCAGGAACGTTCAGGCGCCGACCGTGGGCGGCCGGCGCCTGGTGCTCGTTGAAGCCCATGGGCGGGGGTCGCGGCGGCGGGGACGGCGAGCCCCGCCGCGCACGGGGTGTGAAGGTGACGCATCGTTACGTTCCTCCGTACCTACGAAGTCGAATAACGGCATGTACGCGTCATGAGGCGCTCGCGGTAGGACGTGTCGGAGTCTGTTGGAGGTCGACCGACGGTCGGTCGTCGGCGGATGATGGCCAGGGCCTTTTGAACATGTTCAAGAAGCTGCGCTAGGCTCGTTCCCACACCCGAGGGGGAGCCGATGAAGATAGTGATGCCCGGGGGAACCGGGCAGGTGGGAACGGTTCTGCACCGTGCGCTGAGCAGCGCGGGCCACGAGGTCGTCGTCCTGACCAGGCGGCCCACACACGAGGGCGAGGTCCACTGGGACGGGGAGACGCTGGGCCCATGGCGGACGGCGATCGACGGCAGCGACATCGTGATCAACCTGGCCGGGCGCAGCGTCAGCTGTCGCTACACCACGCCCAATCTGCGGGCCATGATGGATTCGCGGGTGCACTCCACCCGGGTCGTGGGCGAGGCGATCGCGCGCGCCGCCCGGCCGCCGCGGGTCTGGCTGCAGATGAGCACGGCCACCGTCTACGCCCACCGTTTCGACGCGCCCCACGACGAGGCGACGGGCGTCATCGGCGGCAGCGAACCCGATGTGCCGGACTACTGGGCCTACAGCGTCGAGATCGCCAAGGCCTGGGAGCGGGCGCAGGAAGAGGCCGACACGCCGCACACCCGCAAGGTCGCCCTGCGTTCCGCCATGGTCATGAGCCCCGATCACGGCGGGGTGCTCGACGTCCTGCTGCGGTTGGCACGGCTGGGGCTCGGCGGTCCCGTCGCGGGCGGCGCACAGTACGTGTCCTGGATCCACGACCGCGACTTCGTCCGCGCGGTCGAGTTCCTGGTCGACCGGCACGACCTCACCGGCCCGGTGAACCTCGCCGCTCCCGAACCGCTGCCGCAGCGGGAGTTCATGCGGGCCCTGCGCTCCGCCTGGGGCGTCCCCGTGGGCCTGCCCGCGACGAAGTGGATGGCGGAGCTCGGCGCGTTCGCGCTGCGCTCGGACACCGAGCTCCTGCTGAAGAGCCGACGCGTCGTCCCCGGCCGGCTGCTCGACGAAGGGTTCGCCTTCGAGTACGTCCGGTGGCCGGAGGCGGCCGAGGATCTCGTACGGCGCGTGCGGCAGCGCCGGCTCCTTGGGGCGCGGCGCGGAGCCGGAGTTCCGTCGCTGTCGTGATGACCCGGAGGTGGGGCGTGACTCCCACCTCCGTTTCGCAGTTGAATCGGTCATGAAGAAGCGCAGCATGCTTGCCATCGCCTCCCTGGCCACCGGATTCGTCGTCGCGGCGGTCACTCCGTCCCACGCCATCGAGCTTCCCGGCACCGGTTCCCCCGCCACCGGGGCCCCCGACGCCGGCCTGCCTGCCGCCGGCGCTGAGACCAAGCTCGGCGGCGTCAGCGTCGACAAGGCTCTCGACACCGTCGGCCGGGCCATCAACCGTGAAACGGAGCGGGCTGTGAACGACGCCCCGCACGGGAAGAAGGCAAAGGCGAAGAAGGGCTGACGAGCCCACCGACTCGACCGCGCGGCGCCGTGCCCCCGTACCGCGGGGGTTCCGGCGCCGCTGTCATGCGCTCTCTACGGGAGCTGGTTTCCGTGGCAGGGTGGAGCGGGCAAGCCACAGGGGGCCAACAGAAGAGGGGGAAACGTGATCGTTTGGATCAACGGTGCGTTCGGTGCGGGGAAGACCACCACCGCACGGGAACTGATCGAGCTGATCCCGAACAGCACGCTCTTCGACCCCGAGGTCATCGGCGGAGCGCTCACCCACCTGCTTCCGCCCAAACACCTCACCGAGGTCGGTGACTTCCAGGACCTGCCGATCTGGCGGCGTCTCGTGATCGACACGGCGGCCGCGCTGCTCGCCGAGCTCGGCGGGACCCTCGTGGTCCCGATGACGTTGCTGCGCCAGGAGTACCGGGACGAGATCTTCGGCGGCCTCGCCGCCCGCCGCGTCACCGTCCGGCATGTGCTCCTCGCCCCGGCGGAAACGATCCTGCGGGAGCGAATAGCCGGGCGGGAGCTCCCACCGGAGCTGCCCGACGGCGAGATACGGATCCGGCAGTGGTCGTACGACCACATAGAGCCGTATCGCACCGCACTCGCCTCATGGCTCACCGCCGACGCGTATCCCGTCGACAACGGCGGCCTGACCCCGTACGAGACCGCCGTCCGGATCGCCGAGGCCGTCGGCAGCGGTACGGTCCCCGTCTGCGACATCGTGCAGACGCCCGAGCCCACCGCCGAGACCGTCGCCTCGGGCGTCCTCCTCTTCGACGAGCAGGACCGGGTGCTGCTCGTCGACCCCACCTACAAGGCGGGCTGGGAGTTCCCCGGCGGCGTCGTCGAGCCGGGCGAGGCCCCCGCGCAGGCGGGCATCCGCGAGGTGGCCGAGGAGACGGGGATACGGCTCGACGACGTACCGCGGCTCCTCGTCGTCGACTGGGAGCGGCCCCTGCCACCGGGGTACGGAGGTCTGCGCCTCCTCTTCGACGGCGGTCTCCTCGACTCCGCCGAGGCCGAACGCCTCCTGCTGCCCGGACCCGAGCTGCGGGACTGGCGCTTCGTCACCGAGGACGAGGCGGCCGATCTGCTGCCACCGGTGCGCTACGAGCGGCTGCGCTGGGCGCTCCGGGCGCGGGAACGCGGGGCCGCGCTCTATCTGGAGGCGGGCATTCCGGCGCCTTCCTGAGCGAGCCGCAGCTCGTCGTACGGGTACGGGGTCGACTTGCTCTCGTGCTGCAACCGCTTGATGAAGTCACCCATCACGACGGCCGGCGGCGCACACCGCTCGATGATGTCGGCGGCGGCCCGCGGGATGTTCCGCGGCCTCGCCCCGCCGGCGCAGTCACGTACGAAGGCCTCGCGATCGTCCGCGCCGTAGCCGTACAGGGCGGTCGCGAGCCAGTTCACGAAGTGGAACGCCGTGTAGTCGCGGTCGTAGTACCGGTGCTGCTCGAAGAAGCCGCGTTCCTGCGAGGTGAGAGGGAAGCGGGCGGAGAGGGCGAGGCCGTAGTCGGCGAGATAGAGCCGTTCGCCGTCCGTGAGGAAGTTCAGGAAGTGCGCGTCGAAGTGCACCAGCCCGCTCTCGCGGAGGAACCCGGTGGCGGCGGCCAGCTCCCTTTCCACGAACGTGCACGCGGCGTCGGCTTCATCCGTGCGCAGCCGGGCGTCCAGCCACTCGTTCAACGTGTACGGCACGTACTCCAGGAACAGCGCCAGGCTCGCGGACGCCGTCCGCAGTCCCTCGATGCGCTCGCGCACCCGCGGGTCGCCGCCCCAGTAGGCGACGGCCCGGTCCACATCGGACAGCAACTCATGCGACGGCCGTGGTACGTCGGCCAGGACCCGCCAGTGGTGTGTCAGGGGGAACCCCGCGAACCGGTCGGCCAGGACCCAGTTCGTGGTCATCGTGTGCACGGCGAGCTCCCGCCAGGCGCCGAACCCCGGACTGCCGATGCCGTAGTGGAAGAACGTCGGCAGCCCGAGGAGATTCGCCGTGGAGCGGACGTTCTCCGGCCGCGCCTCCACGTCGGTGAGCGGGACCCGCTTCACGAACACCCGTCTTCCGTCCACCTCGATCAGCGTCGCGCGGCCGCCGATTCCGGCGCCCAGCGGTTCGCCCGACTCCACGAGGGCCATGAGCTCGTGATCGCTGAGCAGCGCGAGGGACGTGGCGATGTCGGTGTGGGCGGTGAGGCGTTCGGCTCGGATCATCGCCCCATCATCAGCTGTGCGGACCTCAACTCGCCGCGTAATTGCGCAGGAACAGCGCCTCGGCGACCGACAGACGCTCCAGCTCCTCCGGCGACACGCTCTCGTTCACCGCGTGGATCTGAGCCTCCGGCTCGCTCAGGCCGATGAGGAGGATCTCCGCGTGCGGGTAGAGGGCGGCGAGGGTGTTGCACAGCGGGATCGAGCCGCCCTGGCCGGCGTACTGCATCTCCTGGCCCGGGTACGCCACCGCCATCGCGTCCGCCATGGCCTGGTACGCCGGGCTGCTGGTGTCGGCGCGGAACGCCTGGCCCTGGCCTATCTGCTCGGTGCGCACCCGTGCGCCCCACGGCGTGTGTGTCTCCAGGTGGGCCTGGAGCAGCTTGGTCGCCTCGGCCGCGTCCACGCCCGGCGGCACCCGGAGGCTGATCAGCGCCCGCGCGCCGGCCTGCACGGACGGGGTGGCGCCGACGACCGGCGGGCAGTCGATGCCCAGGACCGTGACGGCGGGACGCGACCAGATGCGGTCGGCGACCGTGCCGGAGCCGATCAGCCCGACGCCGTCGAGGACCTTGGCGTCCTGGCGGAACTGCTCCTCCGCGTACTGCAGCCCCTCCCACGACGACTCGCCGGTCAGCCCGTCCACGGTCGTCGAGCCGTCTTCCGCGCGCAGTGAGTCCAGTACGCGGATCAGCGCGCCGAGCGCGTCGGGCGCGGCCCCGCCGAACTGGCCGGAGTGCAGGTTGCCCTCGAGCGTGTCGATCTGCACGCGGACGAGGGTCATGCCGCGCAGGGTCGAGGTGACCGTCGGCAGGCCGACGCGGAAGTTGCCCGCGTCACCGATCACGATGGTGTCGGCCTCCAGCAGGTCCGGGTGCTGCTCGGCGTACCGCTCCAGACCGCCCGTGCCCATCTCCTCCGAGCCCTCGGCGATCACCTTCACGTGCACCGGGACGCCGCCGTTGGCCTTGAGGGCGCGCAGCGCCAGCAGGTGCATGATCACGCCGCCCTTGCAGTCGGCGGCCCCGCGCCCGTACCAGCGGCCGTCGCGCTCGGTCAGCTCGAAGGGCGGGGTGCGCCACGCGGTCTCGTCCAGCGGGGGCTGCACGTCGTAGTGGGCGTACAGCAGGACCGTCTTCGCGCCCTCGGGGCCGGGCAGGTAGCCGTACACCGACTGCGTGCCGTCGGGGGTGTCCAGCAGGGCCACGTCCTCGAAGCCCTCCGCGGTGAGCGCGTCGGCGACCCAGCGGGCGGCGCCCTCGCTCTCGCTCTTCGGGAACTGGTCGAAGTCCGCCACCGACTTGAATGCCACCAGCTCGGTGAGCTCCGCCTTCGCCCTGGGCATCAGCGAGGCGACGGTCTCGGCGACCGGATTCGACGACATGGGCACGCTCCTTGTGGGTGCGACGTTGTACCTGTGAGTGCTGTGATCCTCCCACAGCGGCCTGCGACGATGCCCGCCGTAGGATGCGGGGGACAGCAGGCGTAGGCGGCTTGATCGGGAGCAGTAGACCATCGTGAGCAGCGAGAACTCTTCGGCGGACGACGTGCGGCAGGTGTGGGACGTCGTCGTGGTGGGCGCGGGACCCGCGGGAGCCTCGGCCGCGTATGCGGCGGCCGTCGCCGGGCGGCGCGTACTGGTGCTGGAGAAAGCGGAGCTGCCGCGCTACAAGACGTGTGGCGGCGGCATCATCGGCCCCTCGCGCGACTCGCTCCCGCCCGGCTTCGAACTGCCCTTCCGTGACCGGGTGCACGCGGTCACCTTCTCCAACAACGGCCGCTTCACCCGGACCCGGCGCTCCAAGCAGATGCTGTTCGGGCTGATCAACCGGCCCGAGTTCGACCAGCAACTCGTCGAGCACGCGCAGAAGGCGGGCGCCGAGCTGCGTACGGGTGTCACCGTGCAGCGCGTCGAGCAGCACGGCTCGGCGGTGCCGGACCGGCGCAGCGTCGCCGTCGTGCTGCAGGGCGGCGAGACGCTGCTCGCGCGGGCCGTCGTCGGCGCGGACGGCAGCGCCAGCCGGATAGGAGCGCATGTCGGGGTCAAGCTCGACCAGGTGGACCTCGGCCTGGAGGCGGAGATCCCGGTGCCGGAGACGGTCGCCGAGGACTGGAAGGGGCGGGTCCTCATCGACTGGGGCCCGATTCCCGGCAGTTACGGCTGGGTGTTCCCCAAGGGGGACACGCTCACGGTCGGTGTGATCTCGGCGCGCGGTGAAGGCGCCGCGACCAAGCGGTACTTGGAGGAGTTCATCGGGCGGCTCGGGCTCGCCGGGTTCGAACCGAGCATCTCCTCCGGCCACTTGACGCGCTGTCGTGCCGACGACTCGCCGCTGTCCCGCGGGCGCGTGCTGGTGTGCGGTGACGCGGCGGGGCTGCTGGAGCCGTGGACGCGCGAGGGGATCTCGTTCGCGCTGCGGTCGGGGCGGCTCGCGGGGGAGTGGGCGGTGCGGATCGCCGAGGCGCACGACGCGGTGGACACCCGGCGCCAGGCCCTGAACTACGCCTTCGCGGTCAAGGCGGGACTCGGCGTCGAGATGAGCGTGGGCAAGCGGCTGCTGACCGCGTTCGAACGCCGTCCCGGTCTCTTCCACGCCACGCTGACCGGTTTCCGGCCGGCCTGGAAGGCGTTCATGGACATCACCCGCGGCTCGACGTCGCTGGCCGAGATCGTCCGTACCCACCCCATGGCCCACCGCGCCCTCACCGCGATGGACCGCCGCCAGACACCGACACCGGCTCCGGCTCCGGCCGATGACGAGGGCACTTCCTGACGGTGGCCGGAGGGCATGTCCTGACGCCGAACCGGGTCACTTCTCGACGGTGATCCGGAAGACGGGGTGGTCCGGGGCCGCCGCGATGATCTCCTCGTCGGAGGACTTCGCGGTGACCCCCTGGAAGTACTGGTTGACCTCCCAGCCCCACTTCTCCAGATAGGTCCGCAGGATCGGGAGCTTCTCCTCGTCGGGAAGCTCCACCGCGGCGAACGCCCGCACCTTGCGCCCGACGCGCAGCTCCCCGCCACCGGCGGCGCGCATGTTGCGCACCCACTGGGAGTGGCCGCGGGCCGAGACGAGGTACCGCGTGCCGTCGTACGTGTGCGGGTTGACCGGGATGCGCTGCATCCTGCCGCTCTTGCGCCCGCGCACCGACATCTCCGCCGTGCCCGCGATGCTGAGCCCGTGCCGGGCCAGCCAGCCGATGACGCTGTTGAGACGGACGTTCAGCGGGCTGCCCTTGAGGTAGTACGGCGACGTCATGGTGACCCCCAGAGTTCCGGTTCGGACGATTGGGAGAGCGGTGCTCTCGCTTGAGAACAGTGTGCACGAGATCGCTGATCCAAAGCAAGAGCAGCGCTCTCGAATGTGTGCACCGCTCTGTCTTCGTGGAAGACTGGCCCCATGAGCAGCACCGCAAAGGGCGTACGCGCCCGCGCCAGGATGGAACTCACCGCGGCCATCAAGGACGAGGCCCGCAGACAGCTCGCGGCCGAGGGCGCCGCCAAGCTCTCGCTGCGCGCCGTGGCCCGCGAGCTCGGCATGGTCTCCTCCGCGCTCTACCGCTACTTCCCCAGCCGCGACGACCTGCTGACCGCTCTCATCATCGACGCCTACGACTCCCTCGGGGAGAGCGCCGAGGCCGCGCACGGCAAGGCCGCCGACGCCGGGCCGGTCCAGCGCTGGACCGCGGTGGCGGAGGCCGTACGCGAGTGGGCGCTCCGGCATCCGCACGAGTACGCGCTGATCTACGGCTCGCCCGTGCCCGGGTACACCGCGCCCGACACCACGGTCCCGCCCGCCTCCCGCGTCGGCCTCGTCTTCATCGCCATCCTGCGCGACACCCACGAGGCCTTCGGTCTCACCGACCCGGATCCCCTGCCCGCCGAACTCCGCCCCGAGGCCGAGCGCATGACCGCCGACCTGGCCCCCGACCTCCCCCCGGCGAACGTCGTGGCCCTCATCGCCGCCTGGGCCGAGCTCTTCGGGCTCGTCGGGTTCGAGCTGTTCGGGCAGTTCAACCGGGTCGTGGAGGACAGGGAGAGGTTCTTCCGGCACGCGGTGGGCCGGCTCGCGCACGGGGTCGGCCTGGTGGACGGACGGCGGTAGGTCGTGGGCGCCGCGGCCGCTGGGCGGGCTGCGGATCAGGGAGCCAGAGGCGGCGGACGTACTTCGCGGGGAGTACGTGTGATCACCACGCGCGGGTGACGCCGCCCGGCGGTCATCGCGTCTAGCGTGGCGGACATGGACGAGCAGCAGGCACGCCGGGGCGGCGGTCCGCAGATGTGGTGGCGACACGGCCCACCGGGGTGGAACCGGTGGGCCGACGAGGAGCACGGTCCTCGCCGGCCCTGGCGCTCCACCCTGCTGATCACGGTCTTCGTGATGGCCGGCTCGAACTTCGCGGCCGAGGGGCAGTTGGACGACCGGGCGCCTCTCGACCCCTTCGCACGCGCGCTGCTGTTCGTGGCGTCGGCGCTGCTGCTGTTCCGCAAGCGGTACCCGGTGGCCGTCGCGTTCGGGACGGCGACGGCCGCCATGGTCTACCTGGGCGCCGGATATCCGTACGGGCCGGTCTTCGTGGCCGTCGCCCTGGCCTGCTTCAACGCCATCGTCATGGGGCACCGCAAGGCCGCCTGGGCGGCGGTCGGGGTGCTCTGGATCGGGCACGCCCTGGTGGCCCACTGGCTGTACCAGTGGCTGCCGCCGTCCCGTGACGCGGCCGCGCCATGGGGGCAGGAGGGCGTGATCGCCGCCTGGGTGGCGGCGATCGTGGCGGTGTCCGAGCTGGCCCGGACCCGGCGCGAGCAGTGGGCGAAGGAGCGGGCCGAGCGGGCGCAGGCGGTGCGGCGGCGCGCCGACGAGGAGCGGCTGCGGATCGCCCGCGAACTGCACGACGTCCTCGCGCACAGCATCAGCGTGATCAATGTGCAGGCGGGCGTCGGCCTCGCCCTCCTCGACACCGACCCCGAGCAGGCGCGCACGGCGCTCACCACCATCAAGGCCCAGAGCAAGGAGGCGCTCGGCGAGGTCCGCCAGGTCCTCGACACCCTGCGCACCCCCGGCGACGCCCCGCGCGCCCCGGCGCCCGGCCTCGACCGGCTGCCCGAACTGGTGGAGCAGGCCGCGAGCGCGGGCCTCACCGTCGAGGTCGAGGGCGAGCCGCCCCGCCTGGCGCCCGCCACGGACCTCGCCGCCTTCCGGATCGTCCAGGAGGCCCTCACCAACGTCGTACGCCACTCGGGCTCGCGGCACGCACGCGTGCACCTCGATCACGACGACAGGACGACGCTACGGCTTCGTATCGACGACGACGGTCCCGCGACCGGCGCCGACGCGGGCGGCAGCGGCAACGGACTCGCCGGAATGCGGGAGCGGGCGGCCGCGCTGGGTGGCACGATCGAGGCGGGGCCGCGAGCCGACGGGGGGTTCCGGGTGCTCGCCGTACTGCCGTTGAAGGCTCCCGCCGGTGAACCGAACGACGACGTCAAGGAGGACCGGTGATCCGCGTACTGCTCGCCGACGACCAGTCACTGGTGCGCGCCGGCTTCCGGGCGCTGCTCGACGCGCAGCCGGACATCGAGGTGGCCGGCGAGGCCTCCGACGGCGAGGAGGCGCTGCGCAAGGTACGCGAACTGCGGCCCGACGTCGTCCTGATGGACATCCGCATGCCGCTCCTCGACGGTCTCGCCGCGACCCGCCGGATCACCGACGACGGCGGGCTGGCGGGCATCAAGGTGGTCATGCTCACCACCTTCGAACTCGACGAGTACGTCTTCGAGGCCATCCGCTCGGGCGCCTCCGGCTTCCTGGTCAAGGACACCGAGCCCGAGGAACTCCTGCGTGCCGTACGGGCGGTGGTCGAGGGCGACGCGCTGCTGTCGCCGGGCGTGACCCGGCGTCTGATCGCCGAGTTCGCCGCCCGCTCCAAGGAGCCCGCCGCGGCCGACTCCCTCGCCGAACTCACCGAGCGTGAGCGGGAGGTGATGGCGCTGGTCGGCATCGGACTGTCCAACGAGGAGATCGCCCGCCGCCTGGTGGTCAGCCCGCTCACCGCGAAGACCCACGTCAGCCGCACGATGGTGAAGCTCGGCGCCCGGGACCGGGCCCAACTCGTGGTGCTGGCCTACGAGTCGGGGTTGGTGCGGCCGGGCTGGTTGGGCTGAGACGCCTGCCGGAAGCGGGTCAGGACGCTGACGACCCGGGCGAAGAACAGCACGACCGCGACCGTGGCGCCCACGCCGACGAGTGTGCCGCGCGCACCGTCCGACACGTCGAAGACGAACGCCGGCCCGACGATCGCTCCGAACAGCACCGCCGCCGCGAACGCGGCGCTGAACAGCGCGTACCCGATCTCGACGGTGATCGCGTCCCGCTCGGCCTGAAGGCGCCGTCCCCCGTAGCTCTCCATGCCTCGAGTCAAACAGCCGTGCGCCCGGCAGAGCAAGCGGCTCCGCCGGGCGCACGGTGTCGGAGGCTTCCCCCTAGGGGGTGTTTCAAAAGTCCCGCACGGCACCCACGGCGCCCGGCACGCACCCTCGCCGCACCGGCCAAAGGCCCAAGTACGTCCAGTACGAGGGCCTTCGTCCGGCACTCCCCCAGCCTTCGGAGCCGGGGGGACCTCCAGGGCACGCACCGGACGCCGCGGGCACCGCACGGGACTTTCGAAACGCCCCCTAGTCGCGTACGCCGACGCGCTCCGCCTCCTGGGACACGGACTTGGCGACCACGACGGTCCGCTGTGTGCGACGCGTGCGCAGTCCGGTGAGGGCGATCAGCAGACCCAGGACCGCGATCGCCGTGATCACGACCAGGGCGGGCAGGTAGCTGTCGAGGACGGCCTGCGGGGACGCGGGTTCCTCGGGTGTGTTCGCCGTCAGGACCGCCGTCACGACCGCGAGGAAGAGTGCGCCGCCGACCTGGACCGAGGTGTTGAGCAGGCCCGAGACCATGCCCTGCTCGTGTTCGTCGACGCCGTTCGTGGCCTGGACGTTGAGTGAGGGGAAGGTCAGCGCGAAGGCCGAGCCGACCAGCAGCATGGTGGGCAGGATCACCGCCGCGTAGACCGGGTCGAGGTCGATCCGCAGGAACAGGACATAGCCCGCGACCATCAGGGCGAAGCCGATCGCGATCAGCCGTGCGGTGCCGAACCGGTCGATGATCGCGCCGACCTTCGTCGCCGACAGCGCCACGAGCGCGCCCGCCGGCAGGAAGGCCAGGGCCGTGTGCAGCGCCGACCAGCCGAGTAGCTGCTGCATGTACAGCGTGACCAGGAACTGGAAGCCGATGTAGCTGCCGACGAACGTCAACGCGCCGAGCTGTGCGCGCACTTGGGCCCCGGAGCGCAGCACGCCCAGCCGGATCAGCGGGCTCGGGCTGCGCCGCTCGACGCGGACGAAGACCGTCAGCAGGACGACGACGGCGACGAAGGACAGGATCGTGCGGGCCGAACCCCAGCCCACCTCGGGCGCCTCGACGACGGTGAAGACCAGCAGCAGCATCGAGGCGGTGCCGAGGACGGCGCCGGGGATGTCGTAGCCGCCGTTCGTCCGTTCGCGCTCGCTGCGCGGGAGCAGCTTCAGGCCGACGGCGAGGGCGATCAGCGCGACGGGCGCGGGGAGCAGCATGGTGAGGCGCCAACTGGCCTCGGTGAGCAGGCCGGAGAAGACGAGCCCCATCGAGTAGCCGGTGGCGCCGCAGGTGGTGTAGATCGCCAGCGCGCGGTTGCGTACCGGGCCCTCGGCGAACGTCGTGGTGATGATGGACAGGCCGGCGGGGGCGGTGAAGGCGGCGGCCAGGCCCTTGATGAAGCGGCTGGCGATCAGCAGCGGGCCCGAGTCGACGAGCCCGCCGAGCAGTGAGGCGAGCGCGAAGACGGCCAGGGCCACCAGGAAGACCTGGCGTCGGCCCAGCAGGTCGGCGGTGCGTCCGCCGAGGAGCAGCAGGCCGCCGTAGCCCAGGATGTAGCCACTGACGATCCACTGGAGGGTCGAGGTGGACAGGCCCAGGTCGGCGCCGATGGACGGCAGGGCGACACCGACCATCGACACGTCCAGCGCGTCCAGGAACATCGCGGCGCACAGCACCAGCAAGGTGCCCCACAGCCGGGGGGTCCAGCGTCCGTCGGACGCGGGGGTGGTGAGCGGAGAGGTCATGGCGGAGACAGTACATGCGCACGCATCGAATGCAAATGCATTTAATGCTGATGCAATAATTTCGCGTCTCTGCTACGGTGCGCCCATGGCGGCGAAGAAGCCCGAGCAGGCGCTCGTGGACCAGTGGCACGACATCCTGGCGCTGCATGCGCGCACGCAGTGCGAACTCGACCGCGCCCTCGGTCGGCACGGCCTCTGCGCAAGCGACTTCGAGGTCCTGGACGTGCTGGCGGACGGCTCGTGCCCGTCGTACCGCGTGCAGGAGATCTCCGAGCGCGTCCACCTGAGCCAGAGCGCCCTGTCGCGGCTGATCGCCCGGCTGGAGAAGGACGGGCTCGTCGAGCGCGGCATGTGCCAGGAGGACCGGCGGGGCGTGAAGGTGTGCCTCACGGCGAAGGGGCGCACGCTGCACGGCGCGGTGCTGCCGGTGCAGCGTGCGGTGCTGACGAGGATGCTGGCGAACTGACCGGCGTACGGCCCGGGTTCAGGCCGGCGTGCGGCGTGGTTCAGCTCCAGGTGACAGCGGAGTTCTCCCGCCACAGCGTGGCCAGGGAGGCGTCGCCGGTCACGTGCGGGAAGGGCAGCCGGTTCCACAGCGACAGATACAGTTGCGCGAGCGGTCCGGAGATCTCGCAGTCGGCCCGGTCGGTGTCGCCCCGCTCGGCCGCGGGCGGCTCCTGCGACAGTCGTACGGTCCACACGGCTCCGTCCGTGTCCGTCGCCCGCACCCGCAGCACCCGGGGCTCGGCGCTGCGCACCCGGCTCTTCGGCCGGGCGTGAAAGGCGCGGAGCAACTCGTCGATTCCGTCCGTCGCGAAGCCGGGGCCGATCCCGCTCGGCGTACCACCGCGTGCCGCCTCCGCGTCGAAGCGGTGCACGGTCGTCTCGTGCGCCTGCCTGCGGGCCCAGAACGCGAGGGGCGACGGGGCGGGCAGAAAGTGCCAGCACCGCACGTCGGCGGGGGCGTTGGCGAGCGTCTCGACGAGGTGACGGTGTCCCTGCCTGAACCAGGCGAGCAACTCGTCGCCGTCGAGGTCGGGCAGGCCGCCGTCGGGGTGGTAGGAGGTGTGCTCCTCGGCGACGAACGCCGCCGCCCAGCGGTGCACCATCCCCGTGTGCCGCAGCAGATCCCGCACCTGCCAGTCCGGACAGGTCGGCACCTTGGCGTCCGGCCCGGCCACCTCGGCGGCCGCGGCCAGCAGCTGACCCTCGCGGTCAAGGGTTCGAACGAAGTCGGCTGTCTCCATGGGGGTGAGTGTGCCGGATGGAGTGCGGTCGAGGGGAAGCACCTGTTCAGGTCGCGGTGGGAAAGAGGCAGAACTCGTTGCCCTCGGGGTCGGCCAGGACCCAGTGGTCATCGTGGCGCACCAGGACGGTCGCTCCGAGCGCGTTGAGCCGGCCGACCTCGGACTCCGGGGTGCCGGAGACCAGGTCCAGGTGCAGACGGTTCTTCACCCGCTTCGGGTCCGGCACGAGCTGACACCACAGGCGGGGGCCGCTGGAAGAAGGCTCGACGAGCACGGTCGGATCGTCCTCCGGCCCGGCGATGCCCAGCGCGCGCAGACGCGCGAGTTCGTCGTCGTCGTACGGGGCGATCGCGTAACCGTCCAGGGCGGCGGCCCAGAAGCGGGCCGTGGCGGCCGGGTGGGCACAGTCGATGACGATGTCGTGGAGTCGCGCCATTCGGTCATGATGCGTACTGCGGAGGGGGTGGACAACGGGAGAACCGGTCCCTGGCACGCCGGCCGTCGAGGCGGAGATCATCCCAGCGACTCGAAGATCATGTACCCAACAGTCCCTAGGATGGCGGCCGCACCGCTTGTATGCGCGCAGAGTCGCGTACACCGCAGGGAGAATGCCTATGCGCCCCGACGAGGCCGCATATACGCCGGCCGGCGACAGGGTTCTGGACGGCCGGTCGGCCGGGCCCATGGTGGCGCGGCTGGTGCTGGGGGTGCGGCTGCGCAGGTTGCGGGAGGAGCGGGACATCTCCCGGGTGGCCGCGGGGCATGCCATCCGTGCCTCCCGGTCCAAGATCAGCCGGCTGGAGGGTGGGCGCCACGGGGTCAAACCGCGTGACGTGGCCGACCTGCTGACCTTCTACGGCGTCACGGACGAGGCCGAGCGGGCCACCTTGCTGGCCTTGGCCGAACAGGCCAACACCCCCGCCTGGTGGCAGTATTACGGCGACGTGGTGCCCGCGTGGACGCAGGTCTACCTCGGGGTGGAACAGGCGGCGAGTCTCATCCGCTGCTTCGAGGTCCAGCGGGTTCCCCACCTGCTGCAGACCCCGGACTACGCGCGCGCCTCCATCCGGCTCGCCCACCCGGACGCCGGCGCGGAGGAGATCGACCGGCGCTGCACGGTGAGGATGACCCGCCGGCGGATCCTGCACCGCCGGCCGGCGGCGCAGCTCTGGGCCGTGATCGACGAGGCGGCACTACGGCGCCCGGTGGGCGGTCTCGGCGTGATGCGCGACCAGCTCAGGCATCTCATCGAGATCTGCCGACTCCCGCAGGTCACCGTCCAGATCATGCCGTTCCTGGCCGGCGGCCACGCCGCGGAGAGCGGCCCCGTGACCATCCTGCGCCTGCCCGGCGGGCTGTTGCCCGACGTGGTCTATCTCGAACAACTCGCCACTGCCCTCTACCCCGACAAGCCGAACGAGATCGAGCGCTACTGGGATGTCATGAACCGTCTGGTCGTCGAGGCCGAATCGCCGGACGAGACTCCGACGATTCTCCATCGCATCCTCCAGGAGACCTGAGTCGCGGCGAGGTCCGGCGGCCGGCGGGGGCCGGCGGCCGGCGGGGATCGGCGGCCGCCCGTCGCGGGATTCAGCGCTTCAGGGCTACGCCGCCGTACTGATGCACCTCCGCCGGCAGACCCCAGGCGCCGTCGTCGGGACGCCAGCGCGAGCAGGACGCCACGCCCGGTTCGAGCAGTTCCAGACCGTCGAAGAAGCCCGCGATCTGCTCAGGGCTGCGGAGGATGTACGGGATCGAGCCGCCGTCGTTGTACTGCTGGATGGCCTGGACGTAGGACTCACTGGTGTTGGTGCTGTCGTACTGCACCAGGTAACTGCCGGAGGGCAGGGCGTCCACCAGCTGCCGCACGATCGAGCGCGCCTCGTCGTAGTCCTCGATGTGGCCCAGGATGCCCATCAGCATGAGAGCGACCGGCTGGTCGAAGTTCAGCGTCTTCCCGGCTTCCCGCACGATGGTGCCCGGGTCGCGCAGGTCGGCGTCGACATAGTTGGTGACACCTTCCGGAGTGCTGGTGAGCAGCGCGCGGGCGTGGGCGAGGACCAACGGGTCGTTGTCGACGTAGACGATCCGGCTCTCCGGGACGACCCGCTGGGCGATCTCATGGGTGTTGTCCACACTGGGCAGCCCGGTGCCTATGTCCAGGAACTGCCGGATGCCCTCCTCGGCGGCCAGATGACGAACGGCGCGGGCGAGGAAGTACCGGGCGGCACGGGCTCCGGTCTCGATACCGGGGAAGATCTTGCGGAACGCGTCACCGGCCACACGGTCGACTTCGTAGTTGTCCTTGCCGCCCAGCCAGTAGTTCCAGATCCGGGCCGACTGCGGCACCGAGGTATCGATCTTGGAGAGCGCGTCCTGCCCGGAGTTCTCCGGCTCATCAGTCATGGACACTCCTGCGTGTGTAGCTGCGTGTGTGTGGTCAGAACCACGAAACGGGCGAACGCCGGTCGTGGACGTCCACGTTATTCCCCACAGCGCGACTCATGTGACTCACCTGCCCCAACTTGCCTTCCTGGCGACGTCTGTTGGCCGTCCGTGGAGGTTCCCTGCTCCTGGTTCTGGCGGACCGCCGCGCGCCGTGTGAGGAATCCGATGGCCGCTGCCGTGGCGGCGAGGGCGGCCACGCTGGTCAGGGCGGTGGGCAGGGAGAACCAGTCCGCCATGAAGCCGATGGCGGGCGGGCCCAGGAGCATGCCGCCGTAGCCGAGGGTCGACGCGATGGCGACTCCGTCGGGACCGGCCAGCGTGCCGGCGCGTTCGACGGCGACGGGGAAGAGGTTGGCGAGGCCGAGCCCGGTGATCACGAAGCCGAGGAGCGCTGCCCAGAGGGAGGGGGCGAGCGCGCCGAGCAGCATCCCGGCGGCGGCGGTGGCGCCGCCCGAGACGAGAGTGCGGGTCTGTCCCAGGCGCTCCAGCAGCCATGCGCCGGTGAGTCGGCCGACGGTCATGGCGAGCGCGAAGCAGGAGTAGCCGACCGCCGCCGCGCCCGGTGTGGCGTGGAGGTCTTCTTCCAGGTGCAGGGCGCTCCAGTCGGCCAGGGCTCCCTCGCCGTAGGCCGTGCACAGGGCGATCAGGCCGAAGGTGATGACGAGCCGACGGGTCCGGGCGTCCAGGCGGCGCGGGGCGGACTCGTCCCTCGGTGAGCTCTCGGGAGGCTCCGGCGACGGCACGCGCAGCAGGACACGGCCCGCCAGCGCGGTGACGACCAGGCCGATCACGGTGAGGCCGAGCAGATGCCGCGTCGGGGACAGCGCCCCGGCGACGAGGCCGCCGACGCCGGCGCCGATCATGCCACCGAGGCTGAACGCGGCGTGGAAGCTGGGCATGATGGGCCGCCGCAAGGCTCTGCCCAGGTCGACTGCCGCGCTGTTGAACGCGACGTTGATCCCCCCGTAGGCCGCGCCGAAGACCAGCAGGACGGCGCCGAGGGCCGGGGCGGAGTGGGTGAGCGGGGGCAGGGCGACGCTGAGGCAGAGCAGGATGCCGCAGATGACGGTGACGCGGTGGCTGCCGTAGCGGCGACAGAGGCGGCCGGTGAGCACCATCGTGACGACGGCTCCGGCGGAGACGCCGAGGAGGGCGAGGCCCAGGGCGGTGGCGGAGGCGCCGGTCTGCTGCTTGATGGCGGGGATACGGACGACCCAGCCGGCGAAGACGAAGCCGTCGAGGGCGAAGAAGGTGGTCAGGGCGATACGGAGGAGGGTGAGGTCGTTCGGGGGGCCCGGCACGGCGCTGTGCGATCGGGTTTTGTTTATTGGCGGCACAAAATCAGGCTAGGTGGGCGCGGGGGAGTCGACAAGGGGGTTGGCGACGGCGCGGGGGGTGGTGGAGGGCAGCGGGGGTGTGGTGGGGCTGCGCGGGGCGTGATGGGGGGCGGCGCGGGGCGTGGTGGGGGCGGGGCGGGCCATGGTGGAGGCGGGGCGCTGCCTTCGGCCGACTGTCCGGGTGACGCCCGAAGTGCGACGCTGGGGACGAGACGTATCCGCCGAGGGAACTCGGGAGGGCGCAGATGGGACGTGACGTGCCGGCCCTGGTGTTCACGCGGGAGGATCGCCGTCGGTACCGGGAGAAGATGCACAGCTGCCTCGATGTGCTGGCGCAGATGCTGCGCGAGTCGACCTTCGAGAGCGAGCGCCCCCGGGTCGGCCTGGAGATCGAGCTCAACCTGGTGGACGACCACGGGCTGCCGGCGATGCGCAACACCGAGGTACTCCAGGCGATCGCCGACCCCGCCTGGTCGAGCGAGCTGGGCCGCTTCAACCTGGAGATCAACATCCCGCCCCGGGAACTGACGACCGGTGGCCCCGGCGCCTGGGAACAGGCGATCCGTGACGCCCTCAACCACGCCGAGGACCGTGCCGCCGCCGTGGGCGCCCACCTGATCATGATCGGCATTCTGCCGACTCTGGGGGAGGCCGACGTCGGCGAGCGGGCCCTGTCCGGCGACCCGCGGTACAAACTGCTCAACGAGCAGATCTTCGCCGCCCGCGGCGAGGACCTGCACATCACGGTGGACGGCGTCGAGCGCCTGTCGACGTACGCCGACACCATCACCCCCGAGGCCGCCTGCACCAGCACCCAGTTCCACCTCCAGGTCGCACCGAAGGACTTCGCCGACTACTGGAACGCGGCCCAGGCCGTCGCGGGCGTGCAGATCGCCCTCGCGGCGAACTCGCCCTTCCTCTTCGGCAAGGAGCTGTGGCGCGAGACCCGCATCCCCCTGTTCGAGCAGGCCACCGACACCCGCCCGCAGGAGATCAAGGCCCAGGGCGTACGACCTCGGGTGTGGTTCGGAGAGCGCTGGATCACCAGCGTCTTCGACCTGTTCGAGGAGAACGTGCGCTACTTCCCGGCCCTGCTGCCCCTGTGCGACGACGAGGACCCGCAGGAGGCGCTCGACGACGGCGGCGCTCCGCAACTGGGCGAACTGACCCTGCACAACGGCACGATCTACCGCTGGAACCGTCCCGTCTACGCCGTCACCGACAGCGGCCCGCATCTGCGGATCGAGAACCGGGTCCTGCCCGCCGGCCCCACCGTGGCCGACATCATCGCCAACGGCGCCTTCTACTACGGCCTCACCCGCGCCCTGGTCGACGAGGACCGGCCGATCTGGACGCGGATGTCGTTCTCGGTCGCCGAGGAGAACCTCCACACCGCGGCCCGCGACGGCATCGACGCCCGCCTCTACTGGCCCGGCATGGGCGAAGTCCCGGTCGCGGAACTGGTGTTGCGGCGCCTGCTGCCCCTCGCCCATCAGGGCCTGGAGCTGGCCGGCCTGGACGCGGCGTGGCGCGAACCCCTGCTGGGCATCGTCGAGCAGCGCTGCCTCTCCGCCCGCAATGGGGCCCTGTGGCAGGCGGAGACGGTGCACCATCTGGAGAAGTCCGGCGTCTCCGACCGGGGTGAGGCGCTGCGGCGCATGACCACCACGTACATGGACTTCATGCATCTGAACGCGGCCGCGCACACCTGGCCCGTGGACTGACCGCGCTCACGGCGACGGGGGGCTGTGGGCGTCGCGCCCCCTCCAGTCCTCCGCGGTCGTCAGCGGAACGAGGACGGGCGGATCGGCCGACGTCGACAGCTCGATACGCCGTCCCTCGGCCGACGAGCGCAGGAGCGCGCTCATCGTCTCCAGCACGTGCAGGGCGAGTCGGCCGTTCGCGCGGGGCGCCCGCTGCTCGTCGGCGGCGACGAAGTCGAGCAGTCCGACGCCCCGGGTGCCGTCGACGTAGCCGGCCGAGGGCGGGAGCGTACGCCACTGGGTGGCGCCGAGTTCGAAGAGCCGCACCTCACCGTCGAAGCGGTTCGGGTCCGGGACCGTGAGGGTGCCCGTCTCGCCGTGGACCTCGATCGGCGCGGCGGTCGTCGCCACGCCGTCGAAGCTCGTCGTGATCGTCGTCAGGGCCCCGCCCACGTGCTCCAGCACTCCGGAGACATGACTGTCCACCTCGACCGGGATCCGCTCGCCCGCGCGCGGGCCGGACCCGATGACACGCTCGCCGCGCAGCCGGCCGGATGCCCCCGCCACGGCCCGCACCGGACCGAGCAGATGGATCAGGGAGGCGAGGTAGTACGGCCCCATGTCCAGCAGCGGGCCACCCCCGGCGGTGTAGTAGAAGTCGGGGTGGGGATGCCAGCGTTCATGCCCCGGCGTGATCATCACGGCCGTGGCGAACTGGGGGCGTCCGACGGCCCCCGCCTCCACGGCCGCCCGTGCCGTCTGGATGCCGGTGCCCAGGACGGTGTCCGGCGCACACCCCACACCGACCCCCGCCTGCGCGGCGGCCTCGATCACGGCGCGCGCGTCGGCGAGTTCGGCGGTCAGAGGTTTCTCTCCGTACACGTGCTTCCCGTGGCCGATGGCGCCGAGGGCGATCTCGGCATGGGCGGCGGGGACGGTGAGGTTGAGCACCGTGTCCACGTCCGGGCTGCTCAGCAACTCCTCGACGGTCAGCGCCTCGACACCGGGCACCTCGGCGGCGACCGCGGCCGACCGGGAGGCGTCGAGGTCGGCGACCGCGGTGACGCGCACGCGGGGATGGCCGACGAGAGTGTCCAGATACGCGCGGGAGATGACC
This sequence comes from Streptomyces sp. V4I8, assembly GCF_041261225.1. GTDB lineage: Bacteria > Actinomycetota > Actinomycetes > Streptomycetales > Streptomycetaceae > Streptomyces. The sequence continues at coordinate 1,480,740 of NZ_JBGCCN010000001.1, read as the reverse complement.
CCGAGACCTACGACACCGACGTGGTGCGCGTCGCCCACAGCATGCCCCTCTCGATGACGGTGCGGACGTTCGGGTTCTCCAGGACGTCCAGGCTGTGCCCCGGTGTCGTCACCACGACCCGCCCGGCGCCCCACTGCCGGGTCCAGATCGCCGGCGAGGTGACGGGACGGTGCCAGGGCTGCCACGATCGGGCGGGGTGGGTGGTGGTGGCCAGGACGTCGATCAGGTCGTCGTGGAGCACCCAGTACTGCTCGGTGTCCAGCTCGAAGTCCTCGACGCCCGCCGTGACGGGGTGCTCGCGGCCCAGCTCCGTGATGTTGACGACGTGGGGCAGGTAGTTGTCCTCCTGACCTCCCCGGCGTTCACACGGCTCCTTGCCCGGATGGGTCGCGAACTGCCCGCCCACCAGATGGAGATAGTCGGAGGAGGCGCGGAACGAGTCGGCGATGCCGCCGTGCCAGCCCGTGAAGCCGGTGCCGGCCACGACCGCCGCGCTCAGCCCGGCCAACTGCTCGGCGCTGATCTGCGACATCGTGACGCACTGGACGACGAGATCCGTGTCGGCCATCTCGGCGGCGTCGGCGTAGACGTCGGTGGACTCCTCGATCCGGACGGCGTATCCGTTGGCTCGAAGGAAGGGCAGGAACAGCTCCGTGGCCTGGACCGGCTGATGCCCCTCCCATCCGCCTCGGACCACCAGGGCCTTCTTCCGCGTCATCTCGTCCCTTCGGGGGTCGCAGAACAGCGCCCTCACTATGCGCCAGGCGCCTGCCCGCAGGAAAGAGTCGCCGGATTCCACGAAATTTTCGCTCCGGGAGCGTCGGGAGCGTCGGGAGCGTCGGGGGGCCGGGGCCGGGGCGGCTGGGCGCGGCCGGTGAGGCGGGACGTGGCCGGTGACGCGGTGCGGGGCGGTGACGCGGGGCGTGGCCGATGTGGCCTCAGATCCACCCCTGCTCCCAGGCGCGGTGCGCTGCCGCGTGGCGGGTCGGTGTGCCCAGCTTGGACATGGCCGCGGAGAGGTAGTTGCGGACCGTGCCGGCAGCCAGGTGGACCTCGGTGGCGATCTCGGCGATCGACGCGCCGGTGCGGGCGGCGCGCAGGACCTCCAGTTCGCGGTCGGTGAGGGGACAGTCGTCCTCGGTCAGAGCGGAGGCGGCGATGTCCGGGTCCACATAGCGGCGGCCGGCGGCGATGTCGCGGATGATCTCGGCCAGCCGGGCCGCCGGGGTCGTCTTGGGGACGAAGCCGCGTACACCGGCGGCCAGAGCCCGGCGCAGTACGGCGGGACGGGCGTGCCGGGTCACCAGGACGATCTGCGTGGGCAGTTCGGCCCGGATCTCCTCGGCGGCGCGGAGCCCGTCGGTGGGCGGCATCTCCAGGTCGAGGACGGCGATGTCGGGACGCCGCTCACGGGCCAGCCGTACCGCATCGGTGGAGGTGGCCGCCTCGGCGACCACGGTGAGGTCCTGCTCCAGCGCGAGCAGGGCGGCCAGGGCGCTTCTGAGCAGGTCCTCGTCGTCGGCGATCAGCAGGCGGATCATGGGGCGGCTCCGTCCGCGGAGTTCGGCGAGTCCGGTGAGTTCGGTGAGCCCAGTGGGTGCTGGGGGTGCGGTGGATTGGGGAAGTTCGGTGAGTCCGGTGGATTGGGGGAGTCCGGTGGCCGCGAGGACCGCGTCGGCAGGGCGGCCGTCACCCCGAAGCGGTCCCCGTCCTGGTTCCAGGTCAGCTCCCCGCCGGCCGCCTCCAGCCGCTCGGCGAGGCCGCGCAGCCCCGTGCCCTCCAGGGCGGCCGGATGTGCCTCGGCGCCGTCGTTGCTCACGCTCAGCCGGGCGAGGCCGTCCGTGACCCGGTACTCGACCTCGGCGTGTCCGGCCCGGCTGTGCCGGAGCACGTTGGTGGTGGCCTCCCGCATCACCAGCCCGAGGAGGTGACGGGCGGAGTCCGTGAGGTCGGTGGCCACGGCCTCGGGGGCGAGCGTCATCCTCGCGTCGATGTCGGCAGCGGCCAGCACCCGGGTCGCGTTGGCGATCTCGTCGTCCAGGGTCGTACGACGGTAGCCCTGCACCACGGCCCGCGTGTCGCTGAGCGCGTCCGCCGCCAGCCGCCGTACCTCCTTCATCTCCGTGGCCGCGCGGGCCGGGTCCCGCTCGACGAGCCGTTCCGCCAACTCGCTCTTCAGGGCGATCACTTGGAGATGGTGCCCCTGGATGTCGTGCAGATCGGCGGCGAACCGCAGCCGCTCCTCCCTGACCGCCAGCTCCGCCTCCAGCCGCCGTGCCTCGTCCAGCCGTCGTGCCGTGTCCCAGGCCCACAGGGGGCCGAGCGTCACCCATGCCGTGAAGGCGACGAGGCCCGTGGGGAACAGGGCGGCGTACGCCAACTCCCCGTCCCCCTCGACGAGGCTGACGACGCTCCCGGGCAGGAGCGCGAGGCCCAGGGCGCTCCCGATCAGCAGTCGTCGGCGGCGCGGTGGGAGGTACGTCGCGATGACCGCCACCACCATGGCGGGCGCGACGGGCCACAGCCCGTAGTCGCGCAGGGCCAGCGGGAATGCCGCGAGTACGACTCCCGCCCCCACCGCGGCGATCAGCCGGCCCACGGGCGGCCTGCCGGGGTGTGCGTCGGTCACCGGCAGAAGTGCCGGCCGACTGCTCAGCAGCGCCACGATCGCCCACACCTCGACCACCAGCGCGGCGGCGGCCGGGGCGCGGGCCCACAGGGGGACATCGCCGTCTAGGACCCACTCGCCGACGAAGACGGCCAGGACACACGCGGTCATGCCCGGCACGGTCCACCACGTGTAGCGGCGCAGGCCCGCCAGCCCCGCCGTGTCGCGATCGATCGCCCCGTCCCCCACCCCGTCATTGTGGCCCACGCCGCATGACAAATGTCATCCGAGGACGTGACAACGGCACGTGGGCGCAGGGGGGTTCGGCACTACTGGCGGGCTGCGCCACGCCGCAGGGTGGAGGTCTCGACGGACACCCCGCCCCGGTACCGGAAGCCCGGCCCAGCCCGTTCAGCCCCGCCCCCAGTACCGGCTCACCCGACCCGGAGGTTCCCATGTCCACCCCCGCATCCCACACGACGACGCACCGCCCGCACCCTGCCGCGATCCTCAAGCGGCGCTGGCCCACCGCGCTGGCGGTCGCCGTCGTCGCGCTCAACGTGGCCGCATCCGGCTCGCAGGACGTGGCCGACGCCGTCGGGGGCTTCGGGGAGACGCTGCCGTTGCTGCCCCTGATCTATCTGGTCGTCAACCAGATCGGACAGTCCCGCTTCACCTGGCCGGTGCTCGGCGCCGGGCTGGTGGCCGTGTTCGCCCTCCCGTTGCAGGAGGCGGTCGCCCCGGCGACGGTCATGGTCGCCCTGGCGCTGGTCCTGCTGGCCTGGGGCGCCCTCCGCGGCACTCCGCACGGGCGGGCCGGCCTCGGGGTCCAGGCCGGAGGCGCGCTCGTCTTCTGCGGACTCGCGCTGGCCGGGCTGGCGGTGGAACCGGACCTGGGCCGCCATCTGGTGGCGGCCGGCTGGTTCTTCCACGGGGTGTGGGACTTCGTGCACCTACGGCTCGACAAGGTCGTCTCCCGTACGTTCGCCGAGTGGTGCGGCGTCATCGACGTACTGGTGGCCGTCCAACTGCTCTTTCTGGTCTAGAAACCCCGGGGCGGGGCCCGTATCCGGGTTCCGCCCCGTACGTTGCCACCAGTGGTCTCTCCTGTCCGGCTCATCAACTCCGCGCCCTGGGAGCTCTCTTGGACTTCGAAGACACCTCTGACGCCCTCCGTTCCGGCCCGCTCTCCCGTCGCGGATTCCTCCGGGCCACCGCCACCGTCGCCGCGACAGCGGCAGCCACGGCCACGGTGCCGGACGCCGTCGGTACGCCGGCCGAGGCCGCGACGTCCACCGCGACCGACCTCTCCTTCACCGCCGTCACGGGCGGTTCCGCGACCCTCGCACCGTCCGGTGACCGGCTGGTCGCCGAGGTCCAGAACATGCTCTGGTCCATCCCGGCGGAGGGCGGAACCGCGGTCCCGATCACCACGCCCGGCCTCGAACCCACCCGCCCGCAGTTCTCGCCCGACGGCAGCCGAGTCGTCGTCTGCGCCTACCGCGGGGGAGGCTTCCATCTCTGGACGCTGCGGCCCGACGGCACCGGGCTGCGGCAGCTCACCGACGGACCATGGGACGACCGAGGTCCGGCCTGGTCGCCGGACGGCACCCGGATCGCGTTCGCCTCCGAGCGCGGCGGGGACACCGTTACCGGCGCGCCGTACCGCATCTGGGTCGTGGACGTGCGCAGCGGCGCGCTGACCCGCCTGACCGGCAGCCCCGACCAGCAGGGCCCCGGGCAGGACAGCCGCTGGGAGGACTTCGACCCGGCATGGTCGCCCGACGGTGAACGGGTCCTGTTCGTGCGCGCCGGCGTCACCTCGACGGGCGCCCTGCGGGCGAGCGCGATCGTGTCCGTGGCCGCCGACGGGTCGGGCCCCGTCACCATCGAGCACACCGACGATTCCGGCGCCCAGCTCATGACCCCGGCCGTCTCGCCCACGGGGCGCCTGGCCCACCTGCGGACCACCGCCGCACCCGCCGCCTCCTGCACGCTCGTCGTGGACGGCAGGCCGGTCCCGGTGGCGGGTGACGTCCTCCCCGCGCCGCCCCGCTGGACGGCCGCCGAGCGACTGCTCCTCACGGTCGACGGGAACTTCCGCCTCGTCGACCCGGACGCGCCGGCCGACGGCGAGGAGATCCCCTTCACGGCCACGCTGCCCGTGGACCGGCCCCGCTACCGCGGCAAGGAGTACGACTTCGAGGGTGCGGGCGCCCGCCCCGTACGCGCGCTGCACCTGCCCGCCCTGTCGCCGGACGGCCGTAGCGTCGCCTTCGCCGCGCTCAACGCGCTGTGGACCGCCGGGACGACGGGCGGCCGAGCGCCCCGCAGGGTGCTTCAAGTCCCCGCCACCCGCTATGTGTCGGCGCCGGTCTGGACGCCCGACGGCACGGCGCTGGTGTACGCCGACGACCGTGCAGGACTGTTCGCCGTACGGCGCCGCGACCTCGGCTCCGGCGAGGAGACCGTGCTCGCGGCGGGCGGCCGGGTCTTCCCCGCGCTCTCGCCCGACGGGACACGGTTGGCCTGTCTGGACATGTCCGGCAACCTCGTGGTGCGCGACCTGCCCGACGGCACCGAACGCGTCCTGGCCACCCCGCTCGGAGCGGGCGGGCTGCCCGGCCGGCCCAGCTGGTCGCCCGACGGCCGCTATGTGGCGCTGTGCGACCGGAACCGCCTCAACCAGCGGTTCCGTGAGGGCTACAACCTCATCCGCGTCGTCGACACGAGCACCGGGACCACCGCCCTGCACGCCCTCGCCCCGCACACCTCGCTCTCCGACCGCTACGACTCCGGCCCCGTCTGGTCGCCGGACGGCCGCTGGATGGCCGTGATCGCCGAGTCCGCGCTGTGGCTGCTGCCGGTCCGGGCCGACGGCACCCCGGACGGCGAGCCACGCCGGCTCACCACCGAACCCGCCGACCACCCGTCCTGGTCCGCCGACGCCCGCACCCTGCTCTACCTCTCCGCGGGCACCCTGCGCCTCATCGACGTCCGCAGCGGCAGGACCCGTACCGTCCGCGTCCGGCTGGACTACCGCAGGCCGCGCCCGGCGGACACGGTCGTGCGCGCGGGCCGCTTCTGGGACGGAACCGGGTCGGACGTCCGCGAGGACATCGACGTCGTGATCCGTGCGGGCCGGGTCGCGGAGGTGGCCCCCCACCGCACCGGCCGCCCGGCCGCCCGTCGCGTCGACGCGAGCGACCGCACCGTGATCCCGGGCCTGTGGGACGCGCACACCCACCCCTGGCAGACCACATACGGAGGCCGCCAGACCGCGCTCCAACTCGCCTACGGCATCACGACGGCCGTCTCGCTGGGCGGCTTCGCCTACGAACAGGCCCGCATCCGGGAGGCGGTCGCCGCCGGTGCCCTCGCCGGACCCCGGCTGCTGACCACCGGCGAGCTGCTCGACGGGGCGCGGGTCGCCTACAGCATGGGCCGCGCCCACCGCACCCGCGAGGGTCTGCACCGCTCGCTGGCGCGCGGGGCCGCGCTGGACTGGGACTTCGTGAAGACGTACGTACGCGCCCCGGGGTGGGTCATGAAGGAGTCCGCGGCCTTCGGGCACGAGCGGCTCGGGGTGCGCAGCGGCAGCCATCTGTGCAGTCCCGGGGTGCAGTTGGGGCAGGACCTGACGACCCATCTGCAGGCGACGCAGCGGCTGGAGTTCGGGCACGCGACATCGGCGTCGGGGCGGGCGTACCAGGACGTGGAGGAGATCTACACCGCCGCCGGCTTCCACCTCGTCGCCACGCCGTTCACCGCGCTGGCCCTGCTGGGCGCCGACCCCGCGCTCGCGGACGACCCGCGCGTCACCGCGCTCATGCCGCCGTGGGACACCGCGCTCGTCCGTGAGGGGGCCGGGCAGCCGCCCTCCGACGCCCAACTCGCCACGCTGGCCAGGGAGATGAGCGTCTACCGGCGTATCCTCGCGGGTGGCGGACTGGTCGCGCTCGGCACGGACCAACCGCTCGTCCCGGTCGGCCTGCATCTGCACCTTGCCCTGCGTGCCCTGCACCGCGCCGGCCTGTCACCGGCCGAGGCGCTGCGCACCGCGACGCTGCTGCCCGCGCGGGTCTTCGGTGCCGACGCCGATCTGGGCACGGTGGAGGAGGGCAAGCTCGCCGACCTCACGGTCGTGGACGGCGACCCGTTCACCGACTTCGCCGAACTGGTCCGTACGGTGGCCGTACTTCGCGGGGGCGTGCTCTTCGAGCAGTCGGACCTGGTCGACGCCTTCGGCACCTCGGACACCCCGGATGCTTCGGACACCTCGGGTGCCTCCCGCACTTACACCTCCTTCACCTCCTCCGCCTCCTCCGCCTCCTCCGACGCCGCGACAGAGCGCCGGGCGGCCGAGGAATGGCTGGAGGTGAGCCGCCGTATGCGCCGTGAGGGGTGTTGTGAAGTCTGAGAGGTCATGGTTCACACACACTTCCTGGGACATCTGCGCAGGAGCATCACTTGGGCTGCACACAGCCCGTCCAAAGCCTCGTTAGCGTTGCGAGCCGTTCGATACCCCGTGCGACCCCAGGAAGAACGCAGATGGACTATTGCTCCTCGTGCCGACGGCATCTCAACGGGGCCCTCGTGTGCCCCGGGTGCGGCGCCTACGCCCCGGACATCGCTCCCTCCGCGGTCGGGGGCCCGACGATGTCGGCCGCGCCGAGCGCGGTGGCGACCGGAACGGCCGCATGGGAACCCCCCGCCGCCGACACCTGGTACGACGGCTATTTCCGGGACGAGACGGTGCCGTCCGCCGACCTGGACGAGACGGCGCCCGACGCCCCGCCCGCCGACGTGGAAGGCGTCCCCGTCGCCCCGGAGGGCCGCGCCGCACGGCGTCGCCAGCGGGCCCGCTGGAAGAAGAACCAGCGCCGGGCCGTGGTCGCGACCGCTGTCGCCCTGGTCGGAGGCGGTCTGACCGTCTCGGCGATGAACCGGGGGGCCACCGACAAGACCCAGGCGGCCACCGCGCCGGTAAACCCGAACACGGCGGCCGCGGAGCAGCAGGCGACGGAACTCACCCGCCCGGTTTCCACTCCGCCGGACACCCGCGAAGCCCCGCGCACCGACACCTCCTCTTCTCGTGTGTCCCCGACCGACGCCGCGCGGGAGCCCGTCACCACGCAGCACACCACCCGGCAGTTCACCCGACCGGACGTCGCCTCCACACCGAGCGCCACGGCGACCACGGACCCGCAGTCGCAGGCGGTCACGTCCGCCGCCGGCGGAGCGAACTCCGGCGGCAGCGGCGGCAGCGGCGGCAGCGGTGACAGCGGCAGTGGTGGCACGGCGGCCGAGCAGGAGCAGACGCCGGCTCCGACGGCGACCGACAGCTCCGGCTCCGACTCCGGCTCGGACTCCGGCACCTCCACCTCGCCGTCGAGCCCGGCACCGGAAGCGACCTCGCCGGCGCAGCTCTGCGTGCTCAACCTCGTGTGCCTCGGCTGACCACGCCGGGAGACCGCCGACCACGTCGGCAGACCGCCACCTGACCACGGGAGCGCCCGCCACCTGAGATCGCCGTCACCCTCCCGCATCGCCACACAACCCGGTGGATGCGGTCATGCTGGAAGAAGCCGGACGCCGTCCCCTGGCGCCCGGCACCAGCAGAGCAGGACGTCGTACTCAGGAAGGAACTCCCCATGGTCGAGCAGGACGAGCGCTTCGATGTCGTGGTCCTCGGCGCGGGCCCCGGCGGCTACGTGGCGGCGATCCGCGCCGCCCAGCTGGGCAAGCGGGTGGCGGTCGTGGAGGAGAAGTACTGGGGCGGCGTCTGTCTGAACGTGGGCTGTATCCCCAGTAAGGCGCTGCTGCGCAACGCCGAACTGGCGCACATCTTCACGCGCGAGGCGAAGACCTTCGGCATCAAGGTGGACGGGACGGTCTCCTTCGACTTCGGTGAGGCGTTCCGCCGCAGCCGCAAGGTGGCGGACGGCCGGGTCAAGGGCGTCCACTACCTGATGAAGAAGAACAAGATCACCGAGATCGACGGCCGGGGCACCTTCCTCGACCCGCACACCCTCCAGGTGGCGGGCTACGACGGCGAGACCCGCACCATCGGCTTCGAGCAGTGCATCATCGCTACCGGCGCCACGCCCAAGCTGCTGCCCGGCACCCGGCGCAGCGCGCGCGTGGTGACGTTCGAGGAGCAGATCCTGGCCGAGGAGCTGCCGCGGTCGATCGTCATCGCGGGTGCCGGCGCGATCGGCGTCGAGTTCGCCTACGTACTCCACAACTACGGCGTCAAGGTCACGATCGTCGAGTTCCTGGACCGCATGGCCCCGCTGGAGGACGCCGAGGTCTCCGCCGAACTCGCCAAACAGTACCGCCGGTTGGGCATCGACGTGCTGACCTCCACCCGGGTCGACGCGGTCGACGAGTCCGGCGAGCAGGTGCGCGTCACGGTCACCGGCAAGGACGGCTCTCAGCAGGTCCTGGAGGCCGACAAGGTGCTCCAGGCGATCGGCTTCCAGCCGAACGTCGAGGGCTACGGCCTGGACAAGACCGGCGTGACCGTCACCGATCGCGGCGCGATCGACGTCGACGGCCGCTGCCGTACCTCGGTCCCGCACATCTTCGCCATCGGTGACGTCACGGCGAAGCTGATGCTCGCGCACGCGGCGGAGGCGATGGGCATCATCGCCGCCGAGACCATCGCGGACGCCGAGACGATGGAGCTGGACTATGTGATGATCCCGCGCGCCACCTACTGCCAGCCGCAGATCGCCAGCTTCGGCTATACCGAGGCCCAGGCCCGCGAGCTCGGCCACGACGTCAAGGTGGCGAAGTTCCCCTTCACGGCGAACGGCAAGTCGCACGGCCTCGGCGACGCGACCGGCTTCGTGAAGCTGATCAGCGACGCCAGGTACGGCGAACTCCTCGGCGGCCACCTCATCGGCCCCGACGTCACCGAACTGCTGCCCGAGCTGACCCTGGCCCAGCAGTGGGACCTGACCGTGCACGAGGTCGCCCGCAACGTCCACGCCCACCCCACCCTCGGCGAGGCGGTCAAGGAAGCGGTGCACGGCCTCGCCGGACACATGATCAACTTCTGATTCGTTCAGCCTTCGAGCCACCAGCGAGCGGCCGCCCAGGCGAACGCGTAACCGAGGCTGTTCACCGCCCAGTGCAGGGCCATGGGCGCCAACAGGCTCCCGGAGCGACGGCGCAGCTCGCACAGGACGACCCCGGCGACGGCCGTGGCGACGATCGCCACGGCCACCGTCGGGGCCACGCCCGCCGGGCCGGCCCCGAAGACCGAGGCGACCGCGGCGTTGGAGCGGTTGATGCCCCGAGCGGGCATCAGATGCCACAGCCCGAACAGCAGCGACGACACGGCCGTGGCCCACGCCGTGCCATGCCGCCGCCGGATCATGGCCCACAGCACCCCACGGAAGGCCGTCTCCTCCAGCAACACGGTCCCGAACGGCACCCGCACCAGCGCCACCCACAACAGCCGCCCCACCGACAGGTCCGCAGCCCTGGCATCCCGAAACGCCTCGCGCCCGGCGGGGACGGCGAGCAGCACCCCCAGCACCAGCAGAACGACCCCCACCAGAACGAGCCCCCAGCGCAGCCCCCTGCGCACCGCCGCCGCGTCGAGCCCCAGCTCGGCCAGGGTGAGCCTGTCCCATCGCGCGATCAGCAGCAGGACCGCCGTCGCGGTCACACAGATGACCACGTACAGGACAGGGCCCCGCGCGAGCCAGTTGTTCAGCAGATTCGCGACGGTGAGAACGGCGAGAGCACATACGATCGGCATCCGGCTTCCAGGATCCCCCGTCACGGCTCCGCCGTGCGGCCACGGCCCTCGAACCTTTTCCGCTGTCCCTCCAGCGGGGGGGGGTGGCCCGCCCGGGTACCCGGGCGGGCCACCAAAGGATGGGAAGGGCCGCTTCGACCTCCCCAGGCGTGACGGCCCTTCCCCGGCAGGCATCGTGCCGATTACCCCGAAGATCCGCGCTCATGCCAGGCTTGCCGCGGCGCATACGACTCTCGGACGGGCCGAGACAGCGCAACGAGCCCGGCTCCCCGCGCCCCAGGAGCCCACCGTCGGCTCACTCCCACGGGCGGACAGTCACATCGGCGGCGAGGTCCCGAGCCCGGCCGCCCCTGTGGCGCCGCGGCGCCCCGTTGAGCATCCTCGGTGGTACCGCGTCCCCAGGGAGGCCCCACCCATGCCGGCCAAGAACCTCACCGCCAACCGCGCGGCCCTCGGCCATCGCGTCGCGTACGCCCTGCGGCACCCCGACCGGGTGCCCCGTCATCTGGCCCGCACAGCCCGGGACATGTGGCTGCGCCGCCGTCACCCGGACCACGTCTCCTACTACCGGGCGGTGATGCGCTCCGACACCCGTGCCGACCCGGACGCGGCGGTCGGCAGTCACAACCGTGAGCGGTGGCTGGCGCTCGGGGCGATGCAGTTCGACTACCTCGTGGGCCACGGACTGCGCCCCGAGCACCGGATGCTGGAGATCGGCTGCGGCAACCTGCGCGGCGGCTGGCGGTTCATCCGGCACCTCGACCCGGGGCATTACTACGGCGTCGACATCTCGCCCGACATCCTCTTCGCCGCGCAGGACACCCTCGTGGAGATGGGGCTGCAGCGGCGGCTGCCCACCCTGACCCCGGTCCGTGACCTGAGACTGCGGTTCCTGCCCGACGCCCACTTCGACGTGGTGCACGCGCACAGCGTCTTCTCGCACTCGCCGATTCCGGTCATCGAGGAGTGCCTGGCCAACGTCGGCCGGCTGCTCGCCCCCGGCGGCTGGTTCGACTTCACGTTCGACCGCACCGAGGGGCAGGAACACCACGTGCTGCGCGAGGACTTCTACTACCGCACGGAGACTCTCGTGGCGCTGGCCGAGAAGCACGGCCTGCGGGCCCGCTTCATGGCGGACTGGGAGGAACTCCCGCACGGCCAGTCCAAGATCCGGGTCACCCACGCGGTGTGAACCGACGGGCCGTCAGGAGTTCAACCAGTTCTGGCCAGTAGGTCGCAGTAGGTCATCTGTCCCGGACTCTTGACTCGTACAGCGGTAATGGCCATCCTCGTCGCACATATTGCGAGGTCATGACAATCCGACCCCGCCATCCCGCCGACCGAGGGACATGGGCTGTGACCAGTGCCGGACGCCCGTACCGCAGACGCAAACACGTCACCGTGGTGTCGCTCCTCCTGCTCGTGCTGTCCGTCGCGCTCGACCCCACGCCGAGTTCGGCGGCCGGAACCGACTGGTGGAACCCGACCGCACGGCCCGCCCCGGACTCGCAGGTCAACGTCACCGGGGAGCCCTTCACCGGCACCAACGCCAAGGGCGAGGTGCGCGGCTTCGTGGACGCACACGACCACATCTTCTCCAACGAGGCCTTCGGCGGCCGTCTGATCTGCGGAAAGCCGTTCTCGGAACAGGGTGTCGCCGACGCCCTCAAGGACTGCCCCGAGCACTACCCCGACGGCTCGCTCGCGATCTTCGACTTCATCACCAACGGCGGTGACGGCAAGCACGACCCGAACGGCTGGCCCACCTTCAAGGACTGGCCCGCCCATGACTCGCTGACCCACCAGCAGAACTACTACGCCTGGGTGGAGCGCGCCTGGCGCGGCGGCCAGCGCGTCCTGGTCAACGACCTCGTCACCAACGGCGTGATCTGCTCCGTCTACTTCTTCAAGGACCGCAGCTGCGACGAGATGACGTCCATCCGGCTGCAGGCCAAGCTGACGTACGACATGCAGGCCTTCGTCGACAAGATGTACGGCGGCACCGGCAAGGGCTGGTTCCGGATCGTCACCGACAGCGCCCAGGCCCGCCAGGTCATCGAGCAGGGCAAGCTGGCGGTCATCCTCGGCGTCGAGACCTCCGAGCCCTTCGGCTGCAAGCAGGTCCTCGACATCGCGCAGTGCAGCAAGGCCGACATCGACAAGGGACTGGACGAGCTCCACGCGCTCGGCGTGCGCAGCATGTTCCTGTGCCACAAGTTCGACAACGCCCTGTGCGGCGTCCGCTTCGACTCGGGCTCACTCGGAACGGCCATCAACGTCGGCCAGTTCCTGTCCACCGGGACCTTCTGGAAGACCGAGAAGTGCACCGGCCCCCAGCACGACAACCCCATCGGCAACGCGATGGCCACCGAAGCCGAGGAGCATCTCCCGGCGGGCGAGGAGGTCCCCTCGTACAGCGCTGACGCCCAGTGCAACGTCCGAGGGCTCACCGGCCTCGGCGAGTACGCCGTCCGGGGCATGATGAAACGCAAGATGATGCTGGAGATCGACCACATGAGCGTCAAGGCCACCGGCCGGGTGCTCGACATCTTCGAGTCCGCGTCCTACCCCGGCGTGCTCTCCTCGCACAGCTGGATGGACCTGGACTGGACCGAACGGGTCTACGGTCTCGGCGGCTTCATCGCCCAGTACATGCACGGCTCCGAGGGCTTCATCGCGGAGGCCGAGCGCACGGAGGCCCTGCGCGACAAGTACGGCGTCGGCTACGGCTACGGCACCGACATGAACGGCGTCGGCGGCTGGCCGGGACCGCGTGGAGCGGACGCCCCCAACAAGGTGACGTACCCCTTCAAGAGCGTCGACGGCGGCTCCGTCATCGACCGGCAGACCACCGGCGAGCGCACCTGGGACCTGAACACCGACGGCGCCGCCCACTACGGCCTCGTCCCGGACTGGATCGAGGACATCCGCCGCGTCGGCGGCCAGGACGTGGTCGACGACCTCTTCCGGGGCGCCGAGTCCTACCTCGACACCTGGGCGGCCTCCGAGAACCACGCGGCCGGGGTGAACCTCGCGAGCGGCGCGGCCGCGTCCGCAGGCTCCTCGGAATGGAGCCTGTTCACCAGCTACCAGCCGAACCGCGCCGTCGACGGCGACAGCCGTACCCGCTGGGCCAGCGACTGGAGCGACGACCAGTGGTACCAGGTCGACCTCGGGTCCACACAGCTCGTCAAGCGGGTCACCCTCGACTGGGAACGCGCGTACGGCAAGTCGTACCGCATCGAGCTCTCCACCGACGGAGTGAACTGGCGGACCGCCTGGTCCACGACAGCCGGTGACGGCGGCCTGGACACGGCCCGGTTCACCGGCACACCGGCCAGGTATGTACGCGTCCACGGGCTGGAACGCGGCACCGACTGGGGCTACTCCCTCCACGAGGTCGGCGTCCACAGCAGCTGACACCCACGAGAGGGGCTCCATGGCACGGTTGCCGTCCGCCGAGCGGCGGCGACAGCTCACCGAAGCGGCGATCAGGGCGATGAGCCGGGACGGCGTCCCCAGGACGACGACCCGGTCCATCGCCGCCGAGGCGGGCGTTTCGCTGAGCGTCTTCCACTACTGCTTCGGCTCCAAGCAGGAGCTGATCGAGTCCGTCATCACCACCCTCACCGATCACTCCGTGACGATGGTGAAGGAAGCCCTACGGCCCAGAGCCACCCTCGAGGAGACCGTCCGGGCCGGCTTCCAGGCGTACTGGGACCACGTCCGCGCCCACCCCGACGAGCACATGCTCACCTATGAGCTCACGCAGTACGCGCTGCGCCAGCCCGGCTTCGAGCACCTGGCACGCCGCCAGTACGAGCTGTACGCCGAGACGTACGCCGAGCTCATCGACCAGCTGCGCCGGGCCATGGGCCTCCGGCTGCGCGTCCCCGTCCCCGTCCTGGCCCGCTACCTGGCCGCCATGACCGACGGCCTGACCCTCAACTACCTCGTCCTCGGTGACGACGCGGCCTGGACGGCCATCCTCGACACGGTCACCGCGCACGTCGCCGGGCTGGCACACGAGGCCTGACGGGAGGGGCGGTCACCCCCGTACGACGGCCCGATCGCGGGCCGGTTCCGCCGCGTCGCGCCGGAAGAGCCACCGCATGTCCGGCTCCACCACGAAGCGCAGCGCCCGCCGGACGGGCGGCGTGCACAACAGCGTCACGACCACGGCGGCGACCCCGGTGACGACGACCGCGCCGAGCGGCCGGTGGATCCATGCGGGGTCGTACCAGCCGAAGTGCTTGGAGCTCTGCGCGACGAACCCGTGCAGCAGATAGCCGTACAGCGTGCCCGTGCCCAGCACGGTGCACCACAGCCGCCGACCGGGCACCCAGGCGAGGAAACAGGCCACCAGGACCAGCGAGCAGGCGAACAGGACCGGTGTCATCACGGCCCCGTACCACGCGGGCGCGCCCAGCTCCTCGGCGCTGTCCCGGTGGTAGAACCAGCTGCCGGTCATCCGGGGCACCGCCCAATACGCCACCACGAACGCGCCCGCGAACACGGGCACGGCTGCTATCCGCACCGCGCGGCGCCGGACCAGCCGGAAGTGCTCCGGCTTCAGGGACAGCCCCAGCACGAAGTACGGCAGGAACTGCAGGGCGCGCTGCAGATCGAGGTCGTTGCCGATGGATGGCGAGAGGGTGGCCAGCATCGCCACGGCGAGTGCGAGGGGCAGCGGCAGCCGCACCCGCTGCCACAGCGGGGTGGTCAGCCGCCACAGGAACAGGGCCGCCAGGAACCACGTCAGGTACAGCGGGTCCAGCAGACTGACCGGGCGGTCCGGCTCCTGGTCGGTCCACCGGGTGAACAGGGTGTACGCCGTCTCGAAGACGACGTACGGCACGACGAGGCCGGTCACCAGCCGCCTGAGCCGCTCCGGGCGGCCGTCGAAGCCGCGGGAGAAATAGCCGGAGATCACGATGAACGCCGGCATGTGGAAGGCGTACACGAGCATGTACAGCGCGTCGACGGTCCGGCTGCCGTCCCGCAGCGGCTCCCACGCGTGGCCGACCGCCACCAGCACGATCGCCGCGTACTTGGCGTTGTCGAAGAAGGCGTCCCGCTGCTTCGAGGCCGCAGGTGACGGCATTGCGGCGGGCGCGGGAGCGGGAGCGGTGTCCACGGCTGTGGCGCTGTGCTTCGGCATCCCACGCGTCTCACCACTTGTGGACGAGGCAAACCTCTCCGGGGGGAACACGACTTTTCGCAGGCCGGGGGCCCGGCCATAGGGCCGTCGGGGTGGGGTCGTAACCCGTGTGATCGCTCCGAATGGTGCGACCGGGAGGAATGGCTGACGGTGGATCACGTCAGGCCTGGCTCCAGTGGTGATGAAGCGTCAGCCGCCCAGGCCGTGACGGAAGGACTCACTATGCGCTCTGTCCGCATGCTGCTCGCCACCGCGACGGCCACGGCCGCTCTGGCGATCGCGCCCGCAGCCTACGCCATGACGACGGGTGACTGGGACCACGAGGACTCGTCCCACAGCAAGGACAAGGAGGACTCGTCCCACAGCAAGGACCACGAGGACTCGTCCTACAGCAAGGACCACGACCAGTCCTACAGCAAGGAGCACGGCAAGGAGAGCAAGCACGACGAGCCCAAGGGCGGTGTGCACACGGGTGGCGGAGCGCTGACTCTCCTGACTGCCGAGGACGACTGGAGCGGCTCCAAGGACGAGGAGCACGGCAAGGACAGCAAGTACGACGAGGAGAGCAAGTACGACAAGGACAGCAAGTACGACGAGGACAGCAAGTACGACAAGGAGAGCAAGCACGACAAGCCCAAGGGCGGTGTGCACACGGGCGGCGGCGCGCTGACTCTCCGGACTGCCGAGGACGACTGGAGCGGCTCCAAGGACGAGGAGCACGGCAAGGACAGCAAGTACGACGAGGAGAGCAAGTACGACAAGGAGAGCAAGTACGACAAGGACAGCAAGTACGACAAGGAGAGCAAGCACGACAAGCCCAAGGGCGGTGTGCACACGGGCGGCGGCGCGCTGACTCTCCGGACTGCCGAGGACGACTGGAGCGGCTCCAAGGACGAGGAGCACGGCAAGGACAGCAAGTACGACGAGGAGAGCAAGTACGACAAGGAGAGCAAGTACGACAAGGACAGCAAGTACGACGAGGACAGCAAGTACGACAAGCCCAAGGGCGGTGTGCACACGGGCGGCGGCGCGCTGGCTCTCGTGAACAACGGTGACGACTGGGGCGGCGACAAGGACCCGAAGCACGACCCGGACAGCTACCGCAGCAAGGACGAGGGGCACGGCAAGGACTCGTGGAAGGAAGACGACGACTCGTGGAAGGGCGGCCACGACAACGACTCCTGGGGCGGAGGTGACCACGACGGGCCGCGCGGCGGTATGCACACGGGCGGCGGCGGTCTCGCCACGTCGGGAGTCACCGGCGGTGGGCTGGCCATGCTGGGCGTCGCAGGCGCCGGCTGGTACGCGCTGCGTCGCAAGAAGGCCGGATCCGTGGCCTGACCCATGCCCTCCGTCATAGCGGCTGTGGCCGCCGCACGTGCGCCTCGCGTCGCGGCGGCCGCGTTCGTCCTCCCCCCTACCGTGTTCGCTGCTGTGCCCGAGTGAGGTGGTACCCGATGGCCGCCGGCTGTCCCTCGTCCCCCGACAACGACCCGGCCCGTGCCGACACCGTTTCCGTGCCCGCACGGCGG
Organism: Streptomyces sp. V4I8; assembly: GCF_041261225.1. Taxonomy (GTDB): domain Bacteria; phylum Actinomycetota; class Actinomycetes; order Streptomycetales; family Streptomycetaceae; genus Streptomyces. The sequence continues at coordinate 1,463,665 of NZ_JBGCCN010000001.1, read as the reverse complement.
ATAAGGCGCGTAGCGGGCGGGGTCCTCTGGAGCGTCGTGGCCGCCGTGTTCCTGGTGGTCACCCTGTCCGGCGGCCAGGACGAGGCACCTGATGGCCGCGGTGCGCCGCACGCCGCCTCGGACACCGAGTCGCACGCGCCACGTGCGACCAGGTCCTCCTCGTCCGCCTCGCGGCCCGTGGGCAAGCATCTGCCGCGGTCGCGGCCGGTCCGGCTGCTCATCCCCAAGATCTCGGTGGACGCACCCTTCACCGACCTCGCCATCGGCCGGGCGGGCCAGCTCCAACCCCCGCCGGCCCACAACACCAACCTCGTCGGCTGGTACGCCAAGGGCGCGTCCCCCGGTGAGACGGGCACCTCGATCATCGCCGGACACGTCGACACGACGACGTCCGCCGCGGTCTTCGCGAGCCTGCGCGAGCTGGAGAAGGGGGACCGTTTCCAGGTGCTGCGCGCCGACGGACGCAAGGCGTCCTTCGTGGTCGACAGCACGGAGACCTTCGACAAGGACACCTTCCCCAGCGAGCGCGTGTACGGCGACACCCCCCGGGCCCAGGTCCGCCTGATCACCTGCGCGGGGGACTACGACCGGCAGGTCAAGGACTACACCGCGAACCTGGTGGTCTTCGCCCATCTCGTCTGAACCGCTTCGTCCCGCATCGCGGCACTCCGCGCTGACCTCGTGTCTTACAGTGACTGAGACCAGTTCCGGTGACTGATGTGAGGTAGTCGCGAACCATGCCGACCGAGACGTTTGAGTTCCAGGTAGAGGCCCGTCAGCTGCTCCAGCTGATGATCCACTCGGTCTACTCGAACAAGGAGGTCTTCCTGCGGGAGCTCGTCTCCAACGCCTCCGACGCGCTCGACAAGCTGCGTCTGGAGAAGCTGCGGGACGACTCCCTCGAAGCCGACGTGTCAGACCTGCACATCGAGATCGATGTCGACAAGGAGGCCCGTACCCTCACGGTGCGGGACAACGGCATCGGGATGTCGTACGACGAGGTCGGGCAGCTCATCGGCACCATCGCCAACTCGGGAACGGCCACCTTCCTGAAGGAGCTGAAGGAGGCCCAGGACGCGGCCGGTGCCGAGGGGCTCATCGGCCAGTTCGGCGTCGGTTTCTACTCCGGCTTCATGGCGGCCGACGAGATGACGCTGGTGACCCGGCGCGCCGGCGAGAGCCAGGGCACCCGCTGGACGTCGCGCGGTGAGGCCACGTACACCCTGGAGACGGTCGCCGACGCGCCGCAGGGCACATCCGTCACGCTCCACCTCAAGCCCGCCGACCCCGAGAACCAGCTGCACGACTACACCTCCGAGTGGACGATCCGGGAGATCGTGAAGCGGTACTCGGACTTCATCACCTGGCCGATCCGCATGGTCCCGGAGGCGGGCGACGGGGACAGCGCAGCCGAGCCCGAGACGCTGAACTCGATGAAGGCCCTGTGGGCGCGCTCGCGCGACGAGGTGTCCGACGACGAGTACCACGAGCTGTACAAGCACATCAGCCACGACTGGCGCGAACCGCTGGAGACGATCCGGCTCCAGGCCGAGGGCACCTTCGAATACCAGGCCCTGCTCTTCGTCCCCGCGCACGCCCCGCACGACCTGTTCACGCGGGACTTCAAGCGCGGCGTCCAGCTCTATGTGAAGCGCGTCTTCATCATGGACGACTGCGAGGCCCTGCTGCCGCCGTACCTCCGCTTCGTCAAGGGCGTCGTCGACGCGCAGGACCTCTCGCTCAACGTCTCCCGCGAGATCCTCCAGCAGGACCGGCACATCCGGATGATGCAGCGCCGGCTCACCAAGAAGGTGCTGTCCACGGTCAAGGAGTTCATGACCAAGGACGCCGACCGCTACGCCACGTTCTGGCGGGAGTTCGGCACCGTCCTGAAGGAGGGCCTGCTCACCGACACCGAGAACCGCGACGCCATCCTCGCCGTCTCGTCGTTCGCGACCACGCACGCAGACGACGAGCCGACCACGCTCGCGCAGTACCTGGAGCGAATGCGGGAGGGCCAGGACGACATCTACTACATCACCGGCGAGTCCCGGCAGAGCATCGAGAACTCCCCGCACATGGAGGCGTTCCGGGACAAGGGCATCGAGGTCCTGCTGCTCACGGACGCCGTCGACGAGGTGTGGGTCGACGCCGTGGGCGAGTACCAGGGCAAGAAGCTGCGGTCCATCGCCAAGGGTGCGATCGACCTGGACGCCGAGGGGGACGAGAAGGCCGACGAGGAGCGGGAGAAGCAGGCCGAGGAGTACGCCGGGCTGCTCGGCTGGATGGGCGAGCAGCTGGACGAGGACATCAAGGAGGTGCGTCTCTCGGCGCGGCTCACCGTGTCTCCCGCCTGTGTCGTCTCCGACGCGCACGATCTGACCCCCGCCCTGGAGAACATGTACCGGGCGATGGGCCAGGAGGTGCCGCGCACCAAGCGGATCCTGGAGCTCAACCCCGGCCACCCGTTGGTGAAGGGCCTGCACCAGGCGTACGAGGAGCGCGAGGACCGCGCCGAGCTCGCCGAGTCCGCGGAACTGCTCCACACGCTGGCGGTGCTCGCCGAGGGCGGTCAGCCGAAGGACCCGGCGCGGTTCGTGAAGCTGGTGGCGGACCGGCTGGAGCGCACCCTGTAGTCGGCGCCGTGGGCCATGGGGCCGGGTAGCCCATGTGGGCGTGAGCGCGGGCCGTTGTCAGTGGCCCGCGCTACCTTCCTTGAAGTCGGCCTGCGGCCCAATTCCTGGAGGATTCATGGCCTCGCGTCTCAACCCCTACATCACCTTCGCCGGTGACGCCCGGCAGGCGATGGAGTTCTACAAGGAAGTCTTCGGCGGCACCCTGGTGCTCAACACCTACGCCGAGTTCGGTCAGAAGGACACCCCGATGGCCGACAAGATCATGCACGGCATGCTCGAGACCCCCAGCGACTTCACCCTGATGGGCGCGGACACCCCGACGGACGACCACCGGCCCGGCAACAACATCTCCGTGAGCCTGAGCGGCGACGACGACGCCGAACTGCGTGGCTACTGGGACAAGCTCTCGGCCGGGGCCTCGGTGACCGTGCCGCTGGAGAAGCAGATGTGGGGCGATGTCTTCGGTATGTGTACGGACCGGTTCGGCATCACCTGGATGGTGAACATCGCCGGGCAGGCCGGCTGAGCGCGGACGGCCGCCGGGTCACCGCTCCGGCAGCCACTCACCCAGGGCGTCGAGGAGCCGGTCGAGAGCCGGCTCCTCGACGGAGCGGTCCGTCCTGACCGTCCGGCCGTCGAACCGGATCGTGTACTGGAACAGGTCCGCCGCTTCCATGTTCCGCGTGAAGTCGGAGACATCGTCCAGCGCCGGATCGCCGAGCAGCGTCCGCAGCTCGGTGAACTCGGCCGCGCTGGTGCGGCGGACGGCGCGTTTCCCCTGGTCGTCGGTGTGCACGGTGCCGTCGCCCCGCAGGGTCACCTCCTTGTGCACGCCGGCGAATCCGCCGGTGACCTCCATGGTCACCAGCACCTGATCCGGTCCGGTCACGGGGACCGGCGAGGGGCTGGGGGAGGCCGAGGGGGAGATCGCGGGGGAAGCGGCGGTCGAGGGGGAGACCGAAGGGGAACCGGCGGTCGAAGCGCTGACCTGCCCGTCCGTCGGCTCAGCCGCGCCCGCGCCCCCGTCGGAACCGCAGCCGACCAGGACCAGCGTCCCGGCCGCGACCACCACCGTCACGCACCTACCGAACACAGCGCCGCTCCCACTCGTCGATCGCGTCAACTGAAGTGTCCCTACCACAAAACGGGTCGCTCCGGGCCGCGACGGGTTCCGGCCGTCTGTTGACCTAATCGCCCATGAGGGCAGCTACAGGGCGTAAAGCACCGGGGGTGAGGGAAAGGAGCTATACGGCAAACCGCGGGGAGTGGTCGTCAGCGCCCGGAGTGTCGGGCCCGAAGCGCTGGGGAGGGGCCGGGCATGGGCGGGCAGCCCTTGTATCTCGAACCGCGGCTGGAACCGCGGCTGCGCTCGTTGCTGAACTCGCCTGACCTGCTGCACACGCTCACCGACGCCCTGGGGTCCCCACTGCACATGGTCGTTCCCGACCAACTCGCCGACAACCTCCAGCAGTTCCGCTCGGTGTACCGCGCTCACCACCTCTCCGGCCAGGTGTTCTTCGCCCACAAGGCCAACCGGTCCAGCGCCCTGCTGCGGCGGCTCGCCGCCACGGACGCCGGCGTGGACGTCGCCTCGCTGGGGGAGCTGCAGCACGCCCTCGGCGCGGGCTTCGCCCCTGACCGGATCACGGCGACGGGACCGAAGAACCCGGAATTCCTGTGGCTGGCGGCCCGCACGTCGGTCACCGTCAGCCTCGACACGCGAGGCGAACTGGAGCAACTCGCCACGCTGGTACGCGAACACGCGCTGCCCAGGACCCGCGTCCTGCTCCGGTTGTCGGGGTTCGAGACGTCCGGCGTGAGGGTGCTGAGCCGCCCCAGCCGATTCGGCACCGCCGTAAGGGAGTTGGACTCTCTCCTGAAGTCCGTCGAGCGGTGCGGCGACGTGGTCGACCTGGTCGGCGTGGCATACCACCTGGACACGACGAGCCTCGCCGAGAAGGCCACGGCACTGGAGGGCTGTCTGCGGGTGCTGGAGGAGTGCCGGAGCCGTGGGCTCAGGCCCCGGGCCGTGGACATCGGCGGCGGCTTCGGTGTCAACTACCTTGCCGACGGCGGCCAATGGGAGCGGTACACCACCGGACTCACCGAAGCCGTACTGGGCGCGCGCCCGCCGCTGACGTACGGCGGCCACGGCTACGGGCTGCGCAACGAGGCCGGTACGCTGCGCGGCACCCTCGGCCTGTACCCCGCTCACCGCCCGGTAGCGGGCGCCCGCTACCTCGACGAACTCCTGGCGCACCCGGCCGCGTCTTTCGGCGGCAGCTCCCTGGCCGCCCTGCTCCTCGATCACCTCTACGACCTGCACACCGAACCCGGCCGAGCCCTGCTCGACCAGTGCGGACTCACCCTGACGAAGGTGCTGGAGGTACGCGACCAGGAGACCGGCGGCCCCCTTCTCGTACGGCTGGCGGCGAAGGCCGACGATGTGGCCCTGGAGGACCACGGGGTGCTCATGGACCCCGTCGTCGTCCCACGGGACGGGGAGGGGGCGAGTGCCGCCGCGGAACCGGTCGGTGTGCATCTCTTCGGCACCCTGTGCCTGGAGTCCGACCTGATCACGCGCCGCACGGTCTTCCTGCCCCGCCGCCCCGCACCGGGCGACCTGTTGGCCTTCGCCAACACGCCGGATACTGCATGGACTTCCACGCCACCCGTGCCCAGCACCAGCCCGTCGCGTGCAAGGTCGCCGCCTGGCAGGAGGGCGACACCTGGCGCTGGTGCCTGGACGACCAGTACTGGCCGACCACACCCGTGGGGGGAGCGCAGTGAGGTACGACAGCATCACCGAGGCCATCGGCAACACACCGCTGGTGCGCATCGACCCGGCCGTGCACGGCCTGAGGAACATCGACCTGTACGCCAAGCTGGAGCTGCTCAACCCTTTCGGATCGGTGAAGGACCGGGCCGCCTGGAACATGGCGCGCCCCTATCTGGCCGCCGCGGCCGAGGAGGGCGGCCAGGTCGTCGAGCTGTCGAGCGGCAACACCGCCAAGGCGCTCGCGGTCCTCGCGGGCATGCACGGCATGACCTTCAAGAGCGTCACCAACCGGATGCGCATCCCGGAGATCAAGGACCTGCTGCTGTTGCTCGGCGCGGAGATCGAGGAACTGCCCGGCCAGAGCGAGTGTCTGGACCCGACCGCCACCGACGACCCGCTCACCCTGTTCCACCGGACCCTCTCCGAGCCCGACAGCACCTATCTGCACACCGACCAGTACTTCAACCCGCGCAACACCGAGGCTCACTTCACCGGCACCGGCCCGGAGATCGTCAAGGACCTGGACGGACGGGCCCCGGACTGGTTCATCGCCTGCGTGGGCACCGCGGGCTCCTCCACCGGCGTCGCCCGCGCCCTGCGCGAACACGACCCCGCCGTGCGGGTCGCCGGTCTGGTCGCGGCCAAGTCCGACTTCATCCCCGGTATCCGCACCATCGACGAGGCACACGAGGTGGGCCTGTTCGACCCCGGCACCTACGACACGATCGAGGCGGTCACCGCCGACGAGGCGATCGAGGGGATGCTGACCCTCAACCGCCGCTGCGGCATCCTGGCCGGGCCCACCGGGGGTGCCGCCTACTTCGGAGCCGTACGCCAACTACGCGCCGTTGACGCTGAGTTGACGGATCGACAGTCGGCGGATCGAGAGTCGGCGGTATTCATCGTCTGCGACCGCGTCGAGAGCTATCTGAGCTACGTCCGGCAGCGGCGCCCCGACCTCTTCGGCCGACCGCGCCGCAGGAACTCCCCGGCCGACCTGTCGCCGGCGGAGATCCGCACGGCACCGGCCATCGGCGTCGCCGAGGCCCGGACGTGGATCGCCACCGGAGAGCCACTCGTCGTCGACCTGCGCAGCCCCTACGCTTACGCCGCGCTGCACATCGACGGCTCGGTCAACATCGTCGACGAGCTCTTCGAGGAACTCCTCCACGGCGGACTGCCGTTCAGCCGCAACCGCGCGGTCCTGCTGGCCTGCCCGGTCGGCGAGAAGTCCGCCCGGTACGCCGCCCTGCTGACCCGGATGGGACACCCGGACGTCCGCAGCCTGAGCGGCGGCATCATCGCCTGGCGCGACGCGGGCGCGCCCCTCGTACGGGACCGACGCCCATGACCATACCCAGGATCGACACCCAAGGGGCCGTTGTCATCGAGGAGTTGGGGGAGTGGCAGCGTGTTCTGCGCGCCCAGTTCCCGATCATCACGGCCCACCCGGAACTGGCCTATCTGGACAGCGCGGCCACCGCCCAGAAGCCGCAGGCCGTGCTCGACACCGTCCACACCTACCTCACCACGACCAACGCCAACGCCGGACGCGGCACCTATCCCTGGGCCAACCGGACCACCGACCTGGTCGAGCAGGCCCGCCACCGGGTGAAGCGGTTCCTCGACGACCCCGCTCCCGAGCGCTCGACCGTGCACTTCACCAGCGGCACCACCGAGGGCCTGCGCACCGTCGCCCGCGACTGGCTGCCGCGACTCCTCGCCGACGGGGACGAGATCGTCGTCCCGGTCGCCGACCACGAGGCCAACATCGCGCCCTGGCTGGAAGTCCAGCGGCAACTGGCGCGACAGGGTGTCCACATCCGCGTACGCCCGATGCCGTACCAGCGGGCGTCCGGCGACTACGACCACACCGCGCTCACGGAACTGGCGGGCCCGCGAACCCGCTTCGTCGCCGCCAGCCACGTCCACCACGTGTACGGCGGCAACATGAACATCCACCGCATCCGCCGGGCGGTCGGCCCGGACGCGGTCATCTGCCTGGACGCCGCCCAGAGCGTCGGCCACCTGCCCGTGTCCCTGGCCGAGCTGGACGTCGACTTCGTGGTCTTCTCCGGGCACAAGGCCATGGCCCTGCCCGGCACGGGAGCCGTCTGGGCCCGCCAGGCGCGCGGACCGGAGTTCACGCCGGGCGGCTGGTCGGGCACCCCCAACACCGTCGGCATCGCCTCCCTCAGCACCGCCCTGGACTGGCTGGACGCCGCCGGCACCGACCGGATCGAGCGGTGGACGGTCGCCCTGGCGGCCCGGCTCACCGAGCGCCTGCGCCACCTCGACGCCTACGAGATCCTCGGCTGCCAGAGCAGCCTGGCCGCCGGCTCGTCCGTGCAGCGGCGCCAGGGCATCGTCACCTTCCGCCACCAGGCCATCGACTCCGGGGACCTCGGCTTCATCCTCTTCAGCCACGGCTTCATGATCCGCTCCGACCAGCACTGCCAGGGCGGCGCGGGGGAGCGCACCGGCTCGGTACGGGTGAGCCTGCACGTCCACAACACCGCCGAGGAGGTGGACCGGCTGCTGGCCGTCCTTGCCACGCTCGGGTGACGTACCGCCGTTAGGGGGAATGGGAACCGTTTCCACCTGTAGGGTCTGGGCGCAGGGTTGTGAACGGGTACGGAACGGCGAGGTGCACGACGGGATGGGGCTGAGCCTGGCGACGGCGGAGCGATGGGTGGAGCGCTGGGAGCGCCAGCAGCAGCGGTACGCCGTCGACCGCGAGGAGCGCTTCACGGTGATCGCCGATGTGGTGGAGCAGGCCGTGGCGGGCGTCCCGGGCAGGCCGCTCGTCGTCGACCTCGGCTGCGGTCCCGGCTCCCTGGCGGCCCGACTGGCCCGCCGGGTGCCGTACGGGGACATCGTGGCCGTGGACATGGACCCGCTGCTGCTGGAGCTGGCCCGCACCCATCACGCGGACGCCGCCCGCTACGTCGACGTGGTGATCGGCGCGGCGGACTGGACCCGGGCCCTGCGCCTCGACCGCCCGCTGGACGCGGCCGTGTCGACGACGGCCCTGCACTACCTGGGCCCGGACGCCCTGCGCCGCACCTACCGGCAGCTCGCGGGCCTGCTGCGCCCCGGGGGCGTCCTCGTCAACGGTGACCACTTCCCGCACGACGACACCGTCCTCGCCGGACTCGCGGCGTGCGTGGGCCGCCGTCACGCCGAACGCGGTCAGGCCCTGGCGCACGAGGACTGGGCCGCCTGGTGGGCGGCCGTCGCGGAGGACCCGGAGCTGACCGACCTCCTCGCGGAACGCCGACGCCGACAGCCCGCCGCCACCGGCACGGGCGGCAGCGCGAGCGCCGGCACCGGCAGCGTGCCGTGCCTTTCCGTGTCCGCGCACGAACGGCTCCTGCGGCAGGCCGGATTCAGGCACGTCGGTGTCGTCTGGCAGTACGGCGACAGCCATGTCGTCGTCGCTGTCCGCTGACCGTCCCGAGACCCCGCGTTACCAAGCACAGCTAAAGGATTCATCATCCGCCTTGACAGTGTGCGTACTGTTTCGCGACGTTTGAGCTCGCCACAAAGTTCGACATGGGGGAAACAGTGGTGAGGCGCCCGAAAAGCGTCTCTTGGGGGACTCTGGGGGGAGCGGTCACCATGCGATCCACGCACGCCATCACCATTCACAGACCCGAGGAGCTGACCGACTCGCTGCGCCGGGCGTGGCACCGGGCGATGGACGAATCGCCCGACTACGCCAACCCTTTCCTGGCGCCCGAGTTCGCGATCGGAGTCGGCAGGTACCGCAGTGGGGCGCAGGTGGCGGTCCTGCACGAGAACGGGGAGGCCGTCGGCTTCCTCCCGTACGAGCGGGGCCCGTTCGGCGTCGGCCGGGCCATCGGCCTCGGCCTCTCCGACTGCCAGGCCCTGGTGCACCGGCCGGGCGTCACCTGGGACGCCCGGGAACTGCTGCGGGCCTGCGGACTGTCCGTCTTCGAGTTCGATCACCTCGTCGAGCAGAAGCCCTTCGGTCCGTACGTCACGGGGACGTTCGCCTCTCCCGTGCTCGACCTGAAGCCCGGCGAGGGCAGTTACGCCGAGTGGCTGCGCGCCACCTACCCGGGGCAGGCCAAGACGACGCTGAAGAAGGAGCGCCGCCTCGGCCGTGACGTGGGCGAGGTCCGGTTCGTGTACGACGAGCGCGATCCGCGCATGTTGCGCACGCTCATGCGGTGGAAGTCCGCCCAGTACCGCAGAACGGGACGGATGGACCGGTTCTCCAAGCCGTGGATCGTCGACCTGGTGGACCATCTCTTCCAGGTCCGCGAGGAGCACTTCACCGGCATCCTGTCCGTCGTGTACGCCGGTGACCGGCCGGTCGCCGCGCACTTCGGGCCGAGGTCGCGCACGGTGTTCGCCGCCTGGTTCACCGCGTACGACCCCGAGTTCGGCTACTACTCACCCGGACTGATGATGCACTTGAGGATGGCCGACGCCGCCGGCCGGGACGGCGTGACGCTCATGGACATGGGGCGCGGCGAGAAGGAGTACAAGGACTGGCTCAAGACCCGCGAGCTACGGGTGGCCGAAGGGTTCGCGATACGCCCGCACCCGGTGGCGGCGGCACACCGGCTGTGGCGCAGACCGGTGCGCGGCCTGAGAAACACCGTCCTCGCCCACCCCAGACTGCGCGATCCCGCCGACCGGCTGCTCAGGACGGTCGGCACCCTGCGCACCTCGGGCCCGGCCCACCCGGGAGAAGCGGGAGCCCGCGCCCGCTGAGCGGGCCCACTCCCGCCCGTCCCTTCTGCCCAACGCACGCCTAGGCGCCGTTCCGCCACGCCCCGCACGGCGGCCCCGGTCGACGCACACGAACGCGCACCGCCCGCCTCGGGCAACCCTTCGCCGGACCCTTCCACGGAAGAGGTGACCATGCCGTACGGATCGCGGCTCGCCGCGATGATGACACGGCGCATCGGACGCGAATGCGTCTACACGCCCTCGGCCCGACTCGCCCTGTACCTGGCGCTGCGGCGCTGGTGCCGGCCGGGCGCACGGGTGCTGATGTCCCCGGTGAACGACGACGTGATCCTCTTCGTCGTCCTCGCGGCCGGACTGCGCCCCGTCCAAGCGCCCGTGTCCCAGTGGGACGGCAACATCGACCCGGCCGCCGTACCGGAGTCCACCTGGCGCGACGTGGACGCCGTCCTGACCACGAACCTGTACGGCCTGCCCGACCGGGTCGTCGAACTGCGCCGCCGCTGCGACGAGTTGGGGATCCCCCTGATCGAGGACGCGGCGCACGCCATCGGCACCCATGTGGACGGGCAGCCCATCGGGACCTTCGGGACGGCGGCGGCGTTCAGCCTGTCCAAGCACGTGGCGGGGATGGCCGGCGGATTCCTGGCCGTCGAGGACGCGCGCACCCGACGGGAGCTGGAGCTCCTGCGCGACGACCTGCTGACTCCACGGCGCCTGCGCGACGACCTGTCCACCACGCTGCGCCCGCTCGCCCGGTCCACCGTACGCACGCTCCACATCGTCCGCCCCGTGTGGCGCACGATGCAGCGCCTGGGGCTCCTGGAACGCGACGACTTCCGCATGGCCCTGCACGCCCCCCGCCTCGCCGGCAGCGCCCACCACGCCCCGAGCCTGGCCGCGTACGAGCCCTGGGTACGGGTCGACCTGCACGGCTTCCGCTCCCGCCACGGGACCCTGGTCCGGGGGCAGTTGGAGCTGCGGATGACCCTGCTCGACGGCGACCTCGCCCGGCGCCGGGCCGGCGTCTCACTGCTGTCGGGCACCACTTGGGCCAGCCCGGCACTACGCGACCGGGCGGGCGACGGCCTGCCGCCCCTGTTCCGGGTACCCCTCCTCGTCCACGACCGCGACGCTCTCCTCGAACGCCTGGTGAACCACGGCGTGGTCGCCGGATACGTATACGACCCACCGCTCGACGACTACGCGGGCGCCGAGTTCGTCGAACCGTCCCCCGACCCCAGGGCCGCCCGCTGGTTCGCCGCCCACACCCTGCCGGCCGACCCCCTGCTGGCCCGCAGGATCGCGGCCGCCCTCACGAAGGAACGGGCGACTGCGGCCCACCCGCCGCTGTCGGCCACCCAGGTTCCGGGCCCCGATCCGACGACCACTCTGCCGACGCCCCTGGGGCCTTAGAGCCTGCGATCGACGGCCCGTCGCGGCACATACCGCCCCCGCCTACCCTGGAAGCGTGGCTCGGTCCAACGACGAGGTCGCCGCACTCCTCCAGGAGTACGCGGATCTGATCTCGATCACCGGAGGAGACGCGTTCAGGACGCGTACGTACGAGAAGGCCGCCCGGGCGATCGGCGGCTATCACGCCGACGTGTCCACGCTCGACGTCAAGGGGCTCCAGGAGATCCCCAACGTCGGTAAGTCGACCGCCCAGAAAGTCATCGAGTACTTCACCACCGGCAAGGTGTCCGTCGTCGAGGAACTGCGCGCGAAGATCCCGGCCGGAGTCCGGCAGCTCACGGCCATCCCCACGCTCGGCCCGAAGAAGGCCCTGGTCATCTACCAGGAACTGGGCATCTCCACGACCCAGGAACTCGCGGACGCCATCCACGAGGAGCGGCTGCGCGACCTGAAGGGCTTCGGGCCGAAGACGGAGGAGAACATCCTGCACGGCATCGGCCTGCTCCAGTCCTCCGGCGACCGGGCCCTGATCGACGCGGCCATGACCCTCGCCGAGGACATCGTCGGCGAGATGTCGCGGGTGGCCGGCTGCGAGCGCTGCTCCTACGCCGGCTCGCTGCGCCGCGTGCGCGAGACCATCGGCGACATCGACATCCTCGTCGCGGCGAAGAAGTCGGAGCCGGTCATGCGGGCCTTCACCGAGCTGCCGTACGTCTCGGAGGTCATCGCGCACGGCGAGAAGAAGACGTCGGTCCGCACCAGCAAGGGCCTCCAGGTCGACCTGCGCGTCGTCCCGCCGGACTCCTGGGGTGCGGCGATGCAGTACTTCACCGGCTCCAAGGCGCACAACATCCGCACCCGGGAGATGGCCGTCCACAAGAAGCTCAAGCTCTCCGAGTACGGCCTCTTCGACACCGAGACCGGCAAGAAGATCGTCTCCGAGACCGAGGAGGACGTGTACGCCCGGCTCGGCCTGCCGTGGATCCCGCCCACCCTGCGCGAGGACCGGGGCGAGATCGAGGCCGGGCTGCGCGGCGAGCTGCCCGAGCTGGTGCAGGAGAAGGACATCCGGGGCGATCTGCACACCCACACCGACCTCACCGACGGGCTCGCCCCGCTGGAGGACATGGTCGCCGCGGCCGCCGAGCGCGGCTACGCCTACTACGCCGTCACCGACCACGCCCCGGACATGGCCATGCAGCGGATGACCGACGAACGGATCCTGGCGCAGCGCGAGCGCGTCCGCGAACTCGACGGGACGTACGGCAGGCGCGGCAAGCGGGCCGGCATGCGCGTGCTGCACGGCACGGAACTGAACATCGGCCCCGAGGGGGACGTGGACTGGCCACCCGAGTTCCTCGCCGGTTTCGACCTGTGCGTGGCCTCGGTGCACTCGCACTTCAACCAGGAGCGCGAGGCGCTGACCCGGCGGATCGTGCGGGCCTGCGAGAACCCCCACGTCCACATCATCGGCCACCCCACCACCCGCCTCCTCGGCAGGCGGCCCGGCATCGACGTCGACCTGGACGCGGTCTTCGCCGCCTGCGCGCGCACCGGCACGGCCCTGGAGATCAACTCCCATCCCGACCGGCTCGACCTGCGCGACGAGGACATCCTGCGGGCCAGGCGGCACGGCGTGAAGTTCGCCGTCGACAGCGACGCCCACGCCGTCATCCACCTGGCCAACCTGCGCTACGGCGTCGGCACGGCACAGCGCGGCTGGCTCACCAAGGACGACGTGATCAACACCTGGCCGCTGACCCGGCTGCGGCGCTTCCTGGACAAGGGCTGACCTCTGCGAAGGGCCTCCGAGCGCGCCGAGCGCGGTCGGATCCCGCTCGTGTTCGAGTCGTGCAGGTTGAAACTCGTGCGAATCAAGGTCTTGTAGCCAGATTTAACGAGGGTTAGTTTAACCGTCACTCGAAGCCGGGCCCGGGCTCCCGAGGGCTGTTCCCTGCGTGTTCGCCCGTTTCACCGGAGGAGTAGTGCCATGCCAGTTGACAAGCTTCAGGTGTCCCGCCGGGGTTTCCTCGGCCTGGGACTCGCGGCCGGTGTCGTGACCCTCACCGCGTGCGGTTCCGGCAGCGGAAGTTCGAGCGGCCCGCTCGTCATGACCGTCTGGGGCGGCGACGCCGACCGCAAGACGTACCAGAAGCGCATTGACCTGCTGGTGAAGAAGTACCCGGAGCTGAAGGTCAAGCTCCAGCTGATCCCCAGCGACGCGTACGCCCAGAAGGTGCAGACGATGATCGCGGGCGGCAGCGGTCCGGACATCATGCAGGTCGCCGAGAGCGTCAACACCTACTCCAGCAAGAACCAGCTCCTGCCTCTCGACGACCTCGCCAAGAAGGCCGGCCTCGACACCGAGAAGCGGTTCGGCCCGGTCGGCTCCATCTACACGTACGAGGACAAGCTGTACGCGGTCCCGGACCGCTCCGGCGCGATCACCGTCTACTACAACAAGGACCTGTTCGAGAAGAAGGGCATCAAGGCGCCCACCGCCGAGTGGACCTGGGACGACGCGCTCGACGCCTTCAAGGAGCTCACCGTCCCCGGCAAGCAGTGGGGTTACACCGGCGCCGAGTGGTACCCGCAGTGGTGGAGCCTCGCCTACCAGAACGGCGGCACCATCATCGACGCGAACGGCCGCCCCGCCGTCGACAGCGACGAGGTCGTCGAGGCGCTCCAGTGGGCCGGCGACCTGGTCTTCAAGCACAAGGTGGCGCCGAGCAAGGCGGACTACGCCGACATGGGCTCCGAGGTCGGCGGCGACCAGGCCTTCCCGATGCAGAAGTGCGCCACCCACGCCAACGGCTTCTGGGTCACCGCCGGTCTGACGGACGCGAAGTTCGCGTGGGACATCGCGCCGATCTGGCGCGGCAAGAAGCAGGCCGTGTCCGCGTTCGGCAGCGGCCTGGCCATCTCCCGCACCTGCAAGCAGCGCGACAACGCCTTCAAGGCGATCGACTTCCTCACCTCGGACGCGGCGCAGCAGCAGATCATCGACGACGGCGAGGACGTACCGGCCAGCCTCGCGGTGCAGCAGAGCGACGCGTTCCTCAAGCCCGCGTGGATGAAGACCGACGTCAACATGGGCGCGTTCGCCGAGTCCAGCGACTTCATCTTCCGCGCGCCGTTCATCCCCGAGTGGAACGAGATGACGTCGGCCATCGACTCCGGCCTCGCCAACTTCTGGCTCGGCAAGGAGAGCGCCAAGAAGGCGCTGACCGCCCTTCAGAAGGACCTCGAGTCCATCATCAAGTCCGCGGGATGACCGGCGATGGCGACCCTCTCGAAGACGGCCTCGACGGCGGTCCCGAAGACCGGGACATCCTCGAAGCGGCGGCGCCGTGAGGCGCTCTGGTTCTATCTGTTCGTCTCGCCGTGGGTGATCGGGTTCCTGGTCTTCCTGCTCGGGCCGATGATCGCGTCGGTCTACTACTCGATGACCGACTGGGACTCGTTCACCGCGCCCACCTGGGTCGGCTTGCAGAACTACGCCACGCTGCTCACCGACGACCCCAGGTTCTGGCGGACGCTGTGGCACACCTTCTACTACGCGGCGGTCTCGGTCCCGCTCGGCCTGGTGCTCGGACTGTGGCTGGCGAATCTGCTCAACAAGCAGGTACGCGCCCGGAAACTGCTGCGCACCCTGATCTATCTGCCGACCCTGGTGCCGCTCGTCGCCACGGCGATGATCTTCCGCCAGGTACTCGCCCCGAACGGCCCGCTCAATGACGCGCTCGGCCTGTTCGGCGTCACGGGCCCGGCCTGGCTGCTCGACGGCGACTGGGCGATCCCCGCGCTGGTCGTGATGTCGGCATGGAGTGCGGGCAGTGCGACGGTGCTGCTGCTCGCCGCCATGAAGGGCATCCCGAAGGAGGTGTACGAGGCGGCCGAGGTCGACGGCGCGGGTGCGGTACGGCAGTTCTGGAGCATCACACTGCCGCACCTGACCCCGATCATCTTCTTCAACCTGATCATGGGGATGATCGGTGCCTTCCAGGTCTTCGCCCAGGTGTACATCCTGGTGCCGAAGGGCAAGCTGCGCGCTGCCTACGACGGCGCCGAGACGATGGTGCCGTACCTCTTCGACGAGGCCTTCGGCAACTACCACATGGGCTATGCGTCGGCGATCTCCTGGTTGCTCTTCCTCGTGGTCCTCGTCTTCACACTGATCGCATTCCGCACCGCGCGGCGCTGGGTGTTCTACGAAACCGAGGTGAAGTGATGGCCGGCCTCCTGACCACCCCGGCGCCGCAGCGGACGCGGGAGAGCGGTTCGCCGCGCAAGACCCGTGGGGGACCGGGCCCCGGTACGGTACGGGCGTTCCGAGCCACCCCGTTCACCTACGCGACGCTGATCGTCGTGGCGGCGATCCTCACCATGCCGCTGGTGTTCGTCGGCTCCATCGCGCTCTCCAGCGACGCGACGGTGAACACCAACTCCTTCACGCTCTTCCCGACCGAGTTCCACTGGGAGAACTTCAGCCGGGTCTTCGGCTCCGAACTGCCGATGGGCCGCTTCCTGATCAACTCCGTGATCATCTCGCTCTGTTCGGTCGCCGGGCAGATGCTCTCCAGCGGTCTGGTCGGCTACGCCTTCGCGCGGCTGCGGGCCCCCGGCAAGAACGCGTTGTTCCTGATCGTCATCGCCACCATGATGATCCCGACCCAGATCACGATGATCCCGCAGTTCATCCTCTTCCGGGACCTGGGCTGGGTGAACAGCTATCTGCCGCTGATCGTGCCGAACTTCTTCTCCAACGCCTTCAACGTCTTCCTGGTGCGGCAGTTCGTCTCCCGGCTGCCCAGCCAGCTCGACGAGGCGGCCATGGTCGACGGTCTTGGCTTCTTCGGCATCTACCGGCGGATCATGCTGCCGATGCTGTGGCCGGTGCTGATCGCGATCGGCATCTTCACCCTGACTCACACCTGGGGCGACTTCATGGGCCCGCTGATCTATCTGAACGACGAGTCCAAGATGCCGCTGTCACTGGGCATCCAGTACATCACCAGCACCTCGGCGGCGGGCCAGTCACCGGCGTGGAACCTGGTCATGGTCGGCTCGGTCCTGCTCGCACTGCCCATGATCATCGTCTACTACCTAGGCCAGAAGTACCTGTACGAAATGGACATCAGCGGCGGAAGCGCGGGAGTGAAGTGACCACCATCCACGTAGACGGTCAGGGCGTGTGGATCGACGGCCGTCCCCGCACCCTGCTGTGCGCCTCGCTGTTCTACTTCCGCGTCCCCCGGGAGCAGTGGCGCGAACGCCTCGCCCAGGTGCGTGACTCGGGCTACACCTGCGTCGACGTCTATCTCCCCTGGAACTTCCACGAGTTGGCCCCCGGCCGCTTCTCGTTCGAGGGCCGCCGGGACGTCGCCGCCTTCCTGGACCTCGCTCGGGAGGAGGGCCTGTACGTCATCGCCCGACCGGGCCCGTACATCTGCTCCGAGTGGGACGGCGGCGCGCTACCCGCATGGCTCGGCCTGGACCCGGAGTTGAGGGTACGTCAGAACGAGCCCCGCTATCTGGAGCAGGTCACCGCGTGGTTCGACCAGGTGCTGCCGCTGCTGGCGGAGCGTCAGCACCCGGCGGGCGGTTCGGTGATCATGGTGCAGTTGGAGAACGAGCTGGACTTCTTCGACTGCGCGGACCGCACCGGATACATGGCCTCCCTGCGGGACACGGCAGTTCGCCACGGCATCACCGTCCCCCTGATCGCCTGCTCCGGCCAGGGCGACCTCCCCGGCGCCACCGGGGACATCGAAGGGGTCGTACCGGCAAGCAACTTCTACCCGGACGACGACTCCCCGGACATCGAGGCCGAGGTGCGCCGCTATGCCGCGCTGGTCGCGGAGCGCGGGGTGCCGTTGCTGGTCACCGAGACCAACCGCCGCCACCGGACGCTGCGGCGGCTGCTGGCGAGCGGCGCCAAGCTGATCGCGCCGTATCTCCAGTCGTCCGGCTGGAACTTCGGTTACACCCCGTCGAGCGGAAACTGGGGGCGTCCCGGCAACTTCATGAGCCACGGCTACGACTTCGGCGGCTACGTCACCTCGACCGGCCTGGAGCGCCCGGAGTACGCCGAGGCGCAGGTGCTGGCCCGGGTCGTGGAGACATGGGGTCCCCGACTGGCCCTGGCGACAACGGTGTCGTACGCCGGACTCGGCTGCGACTTCCCGACGAGCTCGCAGCCGTCGGCGCTGGAGCTGGACGGGGGCGGCCGGTTGGTGGCCGTACCGCATCTGGGCGGTGAGCCCGGCAGGGCGGTCGTACGGGGCGTGCCGGTCGAGGTCGCTCCGGGTTCGTGCCCGCTGATGGCGGTGGACGTGCCGCTCAACGGCACCATCCTGAACCTCGCCTCGGCAGACCTCGTGGCGCGGGCGGACGGGGTGCTGGTGTTCTCCTCCGACGTGCCCGTCACCGTCGTACTGGACGGGACGCGGACCGAGATCCCGGTGTCCGGACGGGAGACCCTGGCCGGGACCACGCTCGTGGTGCTGCCGTCGGCCGAGGCCGCGCGGCTGCGGTCGGTCGACGCCGACGGCACGGTCCGGTCGGCGGATGCCTCCGAGAAGCCCGACGCCCGGGAACCGACCGCCGTACGCGAGGTGCGGCGGCGGGCCGAGGCGGCCCCCGAGCAGCCCGCGGGGCTGCACGAACTGCCGCCGGCCCTGGAGTCGCTCGGCGTGTACCGGGGCCGCGGCGCCTACCGGACCACCACGGACCTGACCGGCGTCGTCGAGCTGCTGCTCACCGACGCCGCCGACATCGTCGACCTGTCCGTCGCGGGCCGGGCGCTCCCGACGGTCGCCGGATTCGGTGCGGCCCGCCGCATCGACGTCCGGGACGTGACGGGTGCCGCCGCGATCGAGGCCGTCGTGGAGATCTGGGGCCACGCCAACTTCGACGACGCCCGCCTGCCCGCCCTCCGCCTCGGCGCGCTGCGGGGTCTCGGCACGCTCTGGAAGGTCCGGGAGACCACGGACGTGTCGGCCCTGTGGACGGTGCACGGCCACTGGGCGGGGACACCCGCGCCCACCCGGGTGCTCGGGGGCTGGAGCAGCACCCGCGTCGCGGTGCCGGTCACCTACACCCGTACGGTCCACTCGCCCACCCCGTCGGCGCTGCATCTGCGCGGGGTCGTCGAACCGCTGCGGGTGAGCGTGGACGAAGGGGAGCCGGAGACCGTCCACACCGAGAACCCCTGGGTGCTGCTGACCGCCGGCACCCACCAGGTGTCGGTCACGCTGCCGCACCACCCGAGCGGTCCCGGCCTGCGCGCCGAACTCCTCGCGCTGGACGCCGTACGGGACTGGTCGTGCGCGGTGCAGGACGACGAGCTGCTGACCGCGTTCGCCGCCGGCTCCGTCCGCACGGAGGAGGTACGGCTTCCGCTGGTGCTGAAGCCGGGGGAGGAGGCATGGCTCGACGTCGACCTGCCGGCGTCGCCGGAGGGATATCTGGTCCGGCTGGACGCCACGCAGGTCAGGGTGACCGGATGGGCCGGCGGAGAGTGCGTGGGGCGCGTCTGGGTCGGCGAACGGCCCGACTTCTCGGGCGGTGACCCCGACGCGCTCTGGGTACCGCCGAACTGGCCGGGCCTGACCCTGCTCGCCCAGGGTATTGAGGGGTGTGAGACGCCGGAGATCCGTACGCTGTGGCTGGGGGGACCGACCGACTGAGGGGGATCACCGGTGGCCCGGCACACGGCCCGAGACGTTCGCAGCGAGAACCGTTTCGAGGTGCTGCACGCACTGTTCGACCTCGGGCCGTCCTCCCGCCAGGAACTCACCCGGCACACGGGCCTCAGCCAGGCCACCGTGACGACGCTGGTCGGTGAGTTCCTGGCAGAGGGCGTGCTGCACATCGCCGCCGTGGAGCGCAACGCCGTGGGACGGCCGTACGAACGGCTCACGATCAACCCGGACCGGGGCCGCATCGTCGGTGTCGACGTCGCCGAGACCTACGTCGACGCCACGGTGTACGACCTCGCTCTCGGCGTCCTGAGCAGGCACGAGACGGCCCTCGACGAGGACCGGAACGACCAGGCGTACGTCGTCGACGGCATCGTCGGCGCGATCGAGGCGGCCCTGGACGCGGACGGGACCGAGCGCGACCGGATCGTGGCAGTCGGGGTCAGCATGCCGGGCCACGTCCACCATGACGCCGGGGTCTCGGTCTTCGCGCCGAACTGGGACTGGCACGACGTGCACATCGAGGAACTGCTGGCCGAGCGGCTGCGGTTGCCGGTGTATGTCGACAATCCGCTCAAGGCGGCGATCCTGTCCGAGATGTGGTTCGGCGCCGGGCGCGTCGTCGACAGCATGGCCGTGGTCAACATCGGCACCGGGGCCGGAGCCGGCATCGCCGTCGAGGGCACCCTGGTCCGCGGCATCAGCAACAACGCCGGTGAATGGGGCCACACCCTCCTGATGCTGGACGGTCGCCCGTGCCGCTGCGGCCGAGACGGGTGCGTGGAGACGTACGTCGGCGCGCCGGGCCTGGAGGCGACGCTGGCCGAGATCGACCCGTCCCATCCGGCGCTGGGACAGCCCGGGCAGCGGGACTTCGTCGAGACCGTCGCCCGTGGCCTGGCCGCGGGGGACCCGGTGCTGCGGGAACTCGTCCGGCGCACGGGCCGCTATCTCGCCGCGGCCCTCGGCGACCTCGTCAACCTGCTCAACGTGCCGAAGGTGACGCTCACCGGCTGGCTGCCCAAGGCGCTGGCCCCGTGGCTCGTCCCCGCCGTACGGGACGAACTGCCCCGTCATGTGCTGCCGGGTTCCCTGCCCGGCCTCACCGTCGAGGTGTCCGAGGTGCCCGGCAACGCCGTGTGCCTGGGCATGGCCGCCTTCACCCTGGAGCAGTTCCTCGCCCGGCTCGGCCTGGTCAGCCAGGCCCGGACCCGGCCGCAGCCGCGTGCCGAGACCGCCCAGCCGATCGGATGACGCGCCCGGCACCAGCGTCGCCGGGCCCGAGTCGAACCTCGCCACGGCTCCTGAGCCTTGGGTGATCGTCATCCGTTTGAGCCGCCGTCGGCAAGGGGAGCGTGCGGAGGGCGAGCGGGTGCCGTGGTCAGGCTTTGCCCATGTCGCTGCAGAGGGGTTGTCCTGACATTAGGTCCCTGCCTAGGGTCGCCTCGAAGTGCAAGCGCTTTCTGAAGCGGGCTGTCCGCCGGCCGTCCGAGGAGAACTGCATGTCCCCAAGCCCCGCCCGCCGCCGCGTCGCCGTGATCGGCACCGGCGCCATCGTCAGCGGCAGCCATCTCCCCGCCCTGAGACACCACGCCGACCGGGTGGAGCTGGTCGCCGCGGTCGACGTGGACCAGGCCCGGCTGGACGCCTTCCGGGAGCTCGCGGGCGAGGACGTCGCCGGGTACACCTCGACGGGCGAGATGCTGGACGCCGTACGCCCCGACCTGGTCCTGATCGGCACGCCGCCGTCCCTGCACCGGGAGCAGACGGTCGCCGCGCTCAAGGCGGGCGCCTGGGTGCTGTGCGAGAAGCCGCTGTGTCTGTCGCTCGCCGAGTACGACGACATCGCGGCGGCCGAGGAGGCGTCGGGGGCCTACGCGTCGGTCGTCTTCCAGCACCGCTACGGCTCCGGCGCGGTGCACGCCCGGGAGCTGATCGCGAGCGGGGAGCTGGGCGCCCCGCTCGTCGCGCACTGCCAGACGACCTGGCACCGTGACGCCGCCTACTACGCGGTGCCGTGGCGCGGGCGGTGGGCCACCGAGGGCGGCGGGCCGACGATGGGGCACGGCATCCACCAGTTCGACCTGCTGCTGCACCTGCTCGGACCGTGGGCGGAGATCCGGGCCATGGCCGCGCGCCTGGTCCACGACACCGAGAGCGAGGACATCTCGACGGCCCTCGTCCGCTTCGAGAACGGCGCCCTCGCCACCGTCGTCAACAGCGTGCTGTCCCCGCACGAGGTGAGCCGCATCCGCGTCGACTGCGCCGACGCGACGGTCGAGCTCACCCACCTGTACGGCCACCGCAACGACGACTGGGTCTACACCCCGGCCCCGCACGTCCCCTCCGAGCGCGCCACCGCCTGGCGCACCCCGGCCGCGGACCTGCCCAGCTCCCACACCGCTCAGCTCGGCGCCCTCCTCGACGCCTACGACAACGGTGTCCGGCCGCCCGGCAGCGGCCCCGACGCCCGGGCCACCCTCGACTTCGCCGCCGCCCTCTACAAGGCCGCGTTCACGGGCAGCCCGGTGCACGCGGGCGAGATCCGGCCCGGCGACCCCTTCTACCCGGCCATGCACGGCGACCACCCCCACTGGGCCCCCAAGGAGCGCGCATGAGCATCCGCGTCACCCACGCGCACGGCGACCACATCGCCGTCACGGCCGCGAACGGCACCGAGATCCTGCGGTACGTCTACCGTCCCGACCCGGAGGCCTTCGAGTCCCGCAAGCCGTACGCCCACCCCGTGCGCACCCTCGCCGGACACACCGTGACCGGCTACCGGCCGAGCGACCACCGCTGGCACAAGGGCCTGCAGATGACGGCGAGTCATCTCTCCGGGC
The DNA here is from genome assembly GCF_041261225.1 of Streptomyces sp. V4I8. Lineage (GTDB taxonomy): Bacteria > Actinomycetota > Actinomycetes > Streptomycetales > Streptomycetaceae > Streptomyces. The sequence goes on along the minus strand of NZ_JBGCCN010000001.1, from coordinate 1,441,566 downwards.
AGAACTTCTGGGGCGGCAACTGCTATGTCCACGGCCAGGGTTACCTGCCCCTGCCGGAGCGGATCGGCTCCATGCGGCACGACGGCTTCGGCGAGTTCACCGTCGAGGACGACCGGCTCGCCTTCACCGAGGAGCTCACCTGGGTCGAGAACGGCGGCGAGGAGTGGGCACGCGAGGTGCGCGGGCTGACCGTCCACTCGGTGGACGAGGAGGCCGGCGCCTGGGCCCTGGACTGGTCGATCCGGCTGACCAACACCCGTGCCGAGCCGCTCGCCTTCGGCTCGCCCACCACCGCGGGCCGCGAGATGGCCGGCTACACCGGACTCCAGTGGCGCGGGCCCCGGGACTTCACCGGAGGCGCCGCCTTCGGCCCCGACCTCGACGGGGGAGCGGGCGCGGACGCGGGCAAGCTGATGGGCACGCAGGGCCCCTGGCTCGCGTACACGTCCGAACACGACGACGTCGACGGGCACTCCACGCTCGTCTTCGCGCACGCGCCCGAGAACCTCGACGAGAACGCCGCGATACACGAGTCCCACTGGTTCGTGCGCTCCGAGCCGATCCCGACGGTCGCGTTCTCCTGGGCGTTCTTCGAGGAGTTCGAGCTGCCGCCCGGTGAGTCCTTCGCATACCGGTACCGCGTCGTCTTCGCCGACGGGGCCTGGGACCGGGAGCAGGTGGCCTCCCACCTGGAGGGACTGCCGTGGTGAAGCCGAACCTTCCGCACCCGCTGCCCGGCGCCGTCGGCCTGTCCCACCTCAGCGCCTACGACTGGGAGGCCGCCGACGGCGTCTGCGGTGGCAGCCCGCATCTCCACCTGGTCTGCACGGAGGCGTACGTCGTCACCGGCGGCCGGGGTGCCGTACAGACGCTGAGCCCCGACGGCTACCGGGACATCCCCCTGGAGCCGGGCTCCGTCGCCTGGTTCACGCCCGGGACCGTGCACCGTATGGTCCAGGGCGGCGATCTGCGGATCACCGTGCTGATGCAGAACAGCGGGCTGCCGGAGGCCGGGGACGCCGTGTTCACCTTCCCGCCCGAGGTGCTCGCCGACCCCGAGAAGTACACGGCGGCCGCGGCGATCCCGCCCGGCGTCGGCCCGGAGACGGCGGCTGCCGCACGCCGCCGCAGGGACCTCGCCGTCGAGGGCTACCTCGCCCTGCGCGAGGCGCTCGTCGCCGGTGACGACGGCCCGTACGCCGAGTTCCAGCGCGCCGCCGCCCGCCTCGTGCGAGCCAAGGTGCCGAACTGGAGGGAGCTGTGGCGGGCCGGCGCGCTGGCCACTGCGGAACGCACGGGCGCCCAGCTCGACGCGCTGGAGGCGGGCGAACCGGCGTACCTCGCCGACGCGACCGCGCACGAGGCCGGGCCCACCAGGCTCGCCGGTTTCGGGATGTGTGGCCGCCGGGACGAGTACAACCTGCCGGGGGTCACGCTGCCGTACCGAGGCGAGTAGCAGGCTCAGGGGGGCGGGGGCAGAGGGGGGCCAACAGAAAGCCCGAGGAGAGAAGAGGTGACCTCGGCATGCCCGGACACAGGACGAAGGGGTTCTGCGCGTCGGCCGCCGCACTCGTGCTCTGCACGATGCTGGCCGGGTGCGGAGGATCCGGGGAGTCGGTCGGCGGCGGCAAGGTCGTGCTGCGCTACACGTGGTGGGGCAACCCCGACCGCGCGGAGCGCACCGAGCAGGCCGTCGCCCTGTTCGAGAAACAGCACCCGAACATCCAGGTGCAGACGTCGTTCTCGGCCTACGAGGCCTACAAGCAGAAACTCGCCACCCAGGCCGCGGGCGGCGACGCCCCCGACGTGATGCAGCTCGACTACCGGCAGATCGACCAGTACGCCTCCGGCGGCGTCCTGCTCGACCTCGACAAGGAGAAGGCCGTACTGCGCACCGGTGAGATCGACGCGGGCCTGCTCGCCACCGGCCGGCTGGACGACACGCAGTACGCGATCCCCCAGGGCCGCGGCACCGAGACCGTCGCCTACGACGTCAAGGCGTGGAAGGCGTCCGGTGTGCCCCTGCCGGGCCGGAGCTGGACCTGGAGCGAATGGGCCGACGCCATGCGGGCCCTGGCCGAGAAGACCGGCAAGCCCGGCGCCACCGACCCCGGCCAGAGCGAGGACTGCTTCGAGGTCTGGCTGCGCGGCCAGGGCAAGTCCCTCTACACGAAGGACGGCGGGCTCGGTTTCACCGCCGACGACCTGACCCGCTGGTGGACCTTCACCGACCGGCTCCGGCGCGAGGGAGCCGTCTCGCCCGCCGAGCAGACCACCCAGCTCGACGGCTCCGTGGAGAACACCCCGCTCGGGCGCGGCGAGGCCACGGCCGACTCCAACTGGGACGCCCCGGCCAGCGGTTTCCTCGCCCTTATACCGAGCGGTGTCGCGCTCCCGCCGATGCCGTCCGGCGAGGACGGTACCCCCGGCCAGTACTTCAAGCCGTCGATGTTCCTGGGCGTCGGGGCGGGCACCGGTCACCCGAAGGAGGCGGCCCAGCTCGTCGACTTCCTCATCAACGACGCCCAGGCGGCGAAGATCCTCGGCGCCACCCGCGGCATCCCCGTCAACGAGTCGATCCGTGAGCGGACCGAGTCGCAGCTCAAGGACTTCGACAAGACGATCGCCGACTACCAGGCGTCCCTGGAGGGCTCCCTCAAAGCCCCGCCGCAGGCCCCGCCCTCCGGCGACAACGCCCTGCAGGCAACCTTCCAGCGTGACTACGACCAGGTGTCGTACGAGCGCATGTCGCCCCGTGAGGCGGCCGAGAACTACGTCACCGAGGCGAAGGCGGAGCTGAGGTCATGACCACCACCGACATCCCCGCGCCCGCCGCCAGGAAACCGGCGGCCACCACCGCCCCGAAGCGCCGCCCCAAGCGCGAAAGCCAGGGCCCCGCCTGGGTGTTCCTGTCCCCGTGGGTGCTCGGCGCGATCGTGCTGACCCTGCTGCCGATGGCCGTGTCGCTGTACCTGTCCTTCACCGACTACGACCTGTTCAACCCGCCGCGCTGGGTGGGCCTGCGCAACTACGTCCAGATGTTCACCGAGGACCCCCGCTACTGGCGGTCCGTGATGACCACCCTGACGTACGTCGTCATCGCCGTGCCGCTACAACTCGCGCTCGCCCTGGCCGTTGCCCTCGCCCTGAAGTCCATGAAGCGGGGCAAGGGCTTCTACCGGTCGGCCTTCTACGCCCCCTCGCTGCTGGGCGCTTCCATGTCCATCGCCCTCGTCTGGCGCGCGGTCTTCAACGACGGCGGCACGGTGGACAACCTGCTCGGCACCGGCGGCTGGGTCAACAAGCCCGGCTGGGCGCTGCTCGCCGTGGCCCTGCTGACGGTGTGGCAGTTCGGCGCGCCGATGGTCATCTTCCTCGCGGGACTCCAGCAGATCCCCGGCGAGCTGTACGAGGCCGCGGCGGTCGACGGGGCAGGGAAATGGCGGCAGTTCGTGTCCGTCACGGTGCCGATGCTGTCCCCGGTCCTGTTCTTCAACCTCGTCCTCCAGACCATCCAGGCCTTCCAGGTCTTCACCCCCGCCTTCGCCATCGGCGCCGGCAAGGGCGGCCCCGCCGACTCGACCCTCGTCTACACCCTCTATCTCTACGACCGCGGCTTCGTCGCCTCCCACATGGGCTACGCCTCCGCCATGGCCTGGGTCCTGCTGATCGTCATCGGTGCCGTCACGGCGGTGCTGTTCCGCACCTCGCGCTCCTGGGTCTTCTACGCGTCCGAGGGGGACCGATGACCACCACCACAACTCCGGCCGTCCGCAAGCCCGTCGCCTGGGGAAGGATCGCCCTGCACATCGGCTGTCTGGCCGCGCTGCTTGTCATGCTGTACCCGCTGGCCTGGCTGCTGGCCACCTCGCTCAAGCCCGCCGACGAGGTCATCGCGAGCCTCGACCTGCTGCCCAGCCACCTGGAGTGGTCGAACTACTCCACCGCCCTGGACGGCGTCAACGACGTCTCCATCTGGCGGCTGCTGTCCAACTCGCTGCTCATCGCGGGCGGGGCGGTCCTCGGCAACGTGATCAGCTGCTCGCTCGCCGCCTATGCCTTCGCACGGCTGCGATTCCGCTTCCGCGGGCCGCTGTTCGCGTTCATGATCGCGACGATCATGCTGCCGCACCACGCGGTGCTGATCCCGCAGTACATCATCTTCAACCAGCTCGGCCTGGTGAACACCTACTGGCCGCTGATCCTGCCGAAGTTCCTCGCCACCGAGGCGTTCTTCGTCTTTCTCATCGTGCAGTTCATGCGCGGACTGCCCCGTGAGCTGGAGGAGGCGGCACGCATCGACGGCTGTGGCCCCTTCCGCAGCTTCTTCAAGGTGGTCCTGCCGCTCACCCGCCCCGCGCTGATCACCACGGCGATCTTCACGTTCATCTGGACGTGGAACGACTTCTTCACCCAGCTCATCTACCTCTTCGACCCGGACAAGTTCACGCTCACGCTCGCCCTGCGGTCGTTCGTGGACGCCTCCAGCACCTCGGCGTTCGGCCCGATGTTCGCGATGTCCGTGATCGCGCTGCTGCCGATCGTGCTGTTCTTCCTCGCCTTCCAGCGCCTGCTGGTGGAGGGCATGGCCAGCTCCGGACTCAAGGGGTGAGCGACGTGGGAACACGTGAGCCGGGCGAGGTCTTCGGGCCGCGGATGACCCTGTTCGCCGACATGCTGAGCGTCGGCCTCGCCACGGCCCTGATGTCGCTGCCCCTGGTGACGGTTCCGGCCGCCCTCTCGACCGCGTGCGCGGTGCTGCGGGGGGCGGGGGAGGGGCAACCGGCCACCGCCGGGCGGTACTTCGCGGTGTTTCGGCGGCGGCTGCGGGGCGGTGATCTGACGGCGGGCCTGGTCGCCCTCGCCGGCGCGCTGCTGGTCGCCGCCGATCTGGCGCTCGCCGGGGCGGGGCTGCCGGGTGCGTCGCTGTTCGCGGTGGTGGCCGGTGCCATCGGTGTGGCCGCCCTGGTCGTGGGCCTCAGGGCCTGCGCCCGCCCCGAGTCGCTCAGCGACTGGCGGTCCGCCGTGCGGGCGGCCGCCCGGGACGCGGTGCGGGATGTGGGCGGCAGCGGCCTGGTGCTGCTCGCGGTGGCGACCGCCGCCCTGTGCGCCTGGATGCTGGTGCCGCTCGCGTTTCTCGCGCCGGGTCCGTTGGCCCTGGCGCTGACTGCCGTTCACGTCCGACAGGCCGTCATATCCAAGAGTTGAGAAGCATTGGGGCACATGCGGTGTGAAGGATGGTTGGCATGTGAATCATCTTGTCATGAACCTGCGACCCGAGGGACGGGTCGCAGTCTCATGGAGGTGTGGAATGCACCGCAGACTCGCCACCGCACTGACCGCCTCGACCTTGTCCCTCGTCTCCGTCCTCGGCGCCGCCTCCTCCGCCGACGCCGCGCCGGCGGACAAGCCCCAAGTCCTCGCGAGCTGGACCCAGACCAGCGCGTCCAGCTACAACGCCTGGGTCGCCGCCCGTGGCAACCAGTCCGCCTGGTCCGCCTACGCCTTCGACTGGTCCACCGACTACTGCTCCTCCTCCCCGGACAACCCGTTCGGCTTCCCGTTCTCCACGTCCTGCGCCCGGCACGACTTCGGCTACCGCAACTACAAGGCTCTGGGCACTTTCAGCGCCAACAAGTCGCGCCTCGACAGCGCCTTCTACGAGGACCTCAAACGCGTGTGCGCCGGCTACAGCGGTGCGACGAAGTCGGCCTGCAACAGCACCGCTTGGACGTACTACCAGGCAGTGAAGGCCTTCGGCTGACAGGCCTGCGAAACGGTCGAGGGCGCCGCGTGTGCGGCGCCCTCACTTTCCTCTGTGAGGAATCAGTCCGCGGCCCGGAACGAGCGCAGCCGCAGCGAGTTGCCGACGACGAAGACCGAGGAGAAGGCCATGGCCGCGCCGGCGATCATCGGGTTGAGGAGTCCGGCCGCGGCGAGCGGCAGGGCGGCGACGTTGTAGGCGAAGGCCCAGAACAGGTTCGACCGGATGGTGCCGAGCGTCTTGCGGGAGAGCCGGATGGCGTCGGCGGCGACGCGCAGGTCGCCCCGTACCAGGGTGAGGTCGCCGGCCTCGATCGCGGCGTCCGTGCCCGTACCCATCGCCAGTCCCAGATCGGCCTGGGCCAGGGCGGCCGCGTCGTTGACGCCGTCGCCGACCATCGCGACCGAACGGCCCTCGCCCTGCAGTCGCTTGACCACGTCGGCCTTGTCCTGCGGCAGCACCTCGGCGACGACATCCTCCGGCGCGATACCGACCTCGCGGGCGACGGACTCGGCCACGGCCCGGTTGTCGCCGGTCAGCAGGATCGGGGTGAGACCGAGGTCGCGCAGTCGCCGGATCGCCTCCGGGCTGGTCTCCTTGACCGCGTCGGCGACCTCCAGGACCGCGCGCGCTTCGCCGTCCCAGGCGACCGCGATGGCGGTACGACCGGCCGCCTCGGCCTCGGACTTCGCGTGTGCCAGGTGCTCCGGCAGTTCCATGGCCCACTCTCCGAGGAGCCGCTCCCGGCCCACGAGCACCGCGTGGCCGTCGACCACGCCCTGCACTCCCAGACCGGGCACGTTCGCGAAGTCCTCCGGCGTGGGCAGCGAACCCAGCTTCTCCAGTGCCCCGTCTGCCACGGCGCGGGCGATCGGGTGCTCGGAGGCGTGCTCCAACGCACCCGCGAGACGCAGGACTTCGGCCTCCTCGGCGTTGTCGCCGGTGTGCACGGCGAGCAGGGTCATCCGGCCGGTGGTCACCGTGCCCGTCTTGTCGAGGACGATCGTGTCGACCCTGCGCGTGGACTCCAGCACCTCCGGGCCCTTGATCAGGATGCCGAGCTGCGCGCCCCGCCCGGTGCCCACCATCAGCGCGGTCGGCGTGGCCAGGCCCAGGGCACACGGGCAGGCGATGATCAGTACGGCGACCCCGGCGGTGAAGGCGGCGGCCGGGCCGGCACCGTTGCCGAGCCAGAAGCCGAGGGTGCCCAGCGCGAGGGCGATCACGATCGGCACGAACACGGCGGAGATCCGGTCCGCGAGCCGCTGTGCCGCGGCCTTGCCGTTCTGGGCGTCCTCCACCAGCCGGGCCATCCGGGCGAGTTGGGTGTCGGCGCCGACCCGGGTGGCCTCGACGACGAGACGGCCGCCCGCGTTGAGCGTGGCGCCGGTGACCGCGTCGCCCTGGGCGATCTCGACCGGTACGGACTCTCCGGTGAGCATCGACGCGTCCACGGCCGAAGAGCCCTCGACCACCGTGCCGTCGGTGGCGATCTTCTCGCCGGGCCGTACCAGGAAGCGGTCGCCGACCTTCAACTCCGAGACCGGTATGGTCCGTTCACCGCCGTCCGCGCCCAGCACCGTGACGTCCTTGGCGCCCAGCTCCAGCAGGGCCTTCAGCGCCGCTCCCGCCTTGCGCTTGGAACGCGCCTCGAAGTACCGCCCGGCCAGGATGAAGGCGACGACACCGGCGGCGGCCTCCAGATAGATGTTCCCGGAGCCGTCACCGCGGGAGATCGTCAGCTCGAAGGGGTGCGTCATCCCCGGCTCGCCCGCCGTGCCGAGGAACAGCGCCCACAGGGACCACAGGAACGCGGCCGACGTACCGACCGAGATCAGCGTGTCCATGGTGGCGGCACCGTGCCGCAGATTGGTGAACGCCGCCCTGTGGAAGGGCCAGGCGGCATACGTCACCACGGGCGCCGCCAACGTGAGCGACAGCCACTGCCAGTACTCGATCTGGAGGGCCGGGATCATAGCCATCGCGACGACGGGCACGGCGAGCGTCACAGCGGTGATCAACCGCTCCCGGAGCGGCCGTAGTTCATCGTGGCCGCCGGTGCGCCCGGACGCGTCCTGCGCGTCCTGCGCCTCCTGGGCGTCCCGCACGGGCGGCGCGGGCTCCTGCGCGGTGTACCCGGTCGCCTCGACGGTGGCGATCAGGTCCTGGACGGAGACCTCGTCGCCGTAGCTGACCTTCGCCTTCTCGGTGGCGTAGTTGACGGTGGCGGTCACACCGTCCATGCGGTTCAACTTCTTCTCGATGCGCGCCGCGCACGAGGTGCAGGTCATGCCGCCGATGGCGAGCTCTACCTCGGCCGTGGGGTGGGACGCGGTGGTGGTCATCGCTGCTCCTCGTGCGGGGCGGGTGCGGGGAGGTGCGGGGGTGCGGGCGGAGGCCGGTGCGGCCGGTTCCGACGGTGCGGGGGTGCGGGGGTGCGGGGCCGCCGGGTCAGGCCGCGCGGCCGGTGAGTTCGTAGCCGGCCTCGTCGACGACCTCGGCGACCAGGGCGTCGTCGGGCTCGGCGGCGCTGGTGACGGTGACCTGGCCGGTCGCGAGGTCGACGCCGACCTCCGTGACGCCGTCCAGCTCGCCGATGACCTTGCTGAGGGTGGCCTTGCAGTGGCCGCAGGTCATCCCGGAGACGGCGTACGTGGTGGTGGACAGGGTGGACATGCGTTCCTCCCGAAAGGGCGCGGTCATGGTCGACCAGGATACGGGGTGGGGGTATCCTTGGCTGTGTCCATGTATACCCCCAGGGGGTAGGCGAGGCAAGTGCTGATCCGGGTTGACTTTATACCCCCTAGGGGTACTGTGAAGTGCAGTGAAGGATCGTATCCAAGGCATCGACCCGTTGGAGACCGCCATGCATGCCGGACTGAGGATCACCGCGTTCGCCGCCGCACTGGCCGCGACCTTCGGCACCGCGTACGGAGTGGGTGAAGCCGTCGACCCGGTCGTCGAGGACCCCGCGCCCGCCCGCCACGAGAGCCACGGTGAGGAGTCACCAACAGCGGAGGGAGGCGGCGGACACGGCGGGCACGAGACGAAGCCGGCCGGCGGGCTGCAGATCTCCGAGGGCGGCTACACCCTCGACCTGAGGACCCCGGAGGTCACGGCCGGGAAGCGCTCCGACCTGAGCTTCGTCATCCGCGACGACGACGGCCGCGCCGTCACCGCCTACCAGCGCGAGCACGAGAAGGAACTCCACCTCATCGTGGCCTCACGCGACCTGGGCACCTACCGCCATCTCCACCCCACCCGCGCCGCCGACGGCACCTGGAGCATCCCCGTCGAGCTGCCCCGCGCGGGCGGCTACCGCGTCTTCGCCGACTTCACCCCGGCGACGAAGGACGCCGAGAACCTCACCCTCGGCGCGGACCTGGCGGCCGCCGGGACCTACGCGCCGCAGCGGCTGCCCGCGCCTGACACCACCGCCGAGATCCACGGCTACGACGTCCGGCTGGACGGCGGTCTGCGCCCCGGCAAGGAGAGCGAGCTGAAGCTGAAGGTCTCGCGCGACGGTCACCCCGTGACCAACCTCCAGCCCTACCTCGGCGCGTACGGCCACCTGGTGGCCCTGCGCTCCGGCGACCTCGCCTACCTCCACGTCCATCCGAACGGCGAACCCGGCGACGGCACGACGAAGCCCGGCCCGGAGATCTCGTTCACGGCGACGGCGCCGAGCAGCGGCACATACCGGCTGTTCCTCGACTTCAAGCACGAAGGGGAGGTGCACACCGCGGCGTTCACGGTCCGGGCCGGTGCGGCGACCGCCCCGACGGGCACCCCCTCGCACGCGCCCTCGGACACGTCCTCGGGTTCGTCCTCAGCTGAGCACGAGGACGAGCCCGGTCACGGCCACTGACCTCAGATCCGCCCCGCCCTCCGCTGCCTGCGCAGCAGCAACCCCAGATACACCCCGCCGACCACCGCGGTGACCACACCGACCGGCAGCTGGGCCGACTCGTGGATGCGCTGGGAGGCGAAGTCCGCGGTGACCACGAGGAAGGCGCCGGTGCAGGTGGCGGCGAGGAGGTTGGGGCCGGGGGCCCGGGTGAGCCGGCGGGACAGCTGCGGGGCGATGAGGGCCACGAACGGGATCGGACCGGCCGCCGCGGTGGCCACCGCGCAGGCGGCCGTGGCCAGCACCAGGATCACCAGCCGGGTGCGCTGGACGGGCACGCCGAGCCCGCCCGCCACATCGTCGCCCATCTCCAGGATCTTCAGCCGGCTCGCGGCGAGCGCCACCAGCGGCAGCACGACGAGCAGGCCGAGCGCGGCTGGGCGGACGTCCGCCCACCCCCGGCCGTTGAGGCTGCCGTTGAGCCACACCATCGCCTGCGCGGCCTGGGTGAAGCGGGCCTTGGCGAGCAGGTAGGCGTTCACGCCCTGGAGCAGGGCGCTCACGCCGATGCCGACCAGCACCAGCCGGTAGCCGTGGATGCCCTGCCGCCACGCCAGCAGATACACGAGGACGGCCGTCGCGAGGCCGCCGCCCACCGCGCCGACGGCGATCTGCCCGCCGGTGCCGCCGACGAGCAGCACCACCAGCAGGCCCCCGGTGGCGGAGCCGTAGGTGAAGCCGACTATGTCGGGGCTGCCCAGCGGATTGCGGGTCAGGCTCTGGAAGAGGGCGCCGCTCAGGCCGAGCGCCGCGCCGACCAGGATGCCGGTCAGCAGGCGGGGCAGCCTGAGGTCGTTGACCACGAAGTCGGTGCGCGGGCTGCCGTTGCCCAGCAGCGTGCGGACCACGTCCGCCGGGGAGATCGCGTACTCGCCGGTGCCGAGCGCGAGGACGCCGACCGCGGCGGTGGTGGCCAGCACCAGGACGCCGACCGTCAGGGCGCGCACGTCCACCCGTAGGGAGAAACGGTGCGAGCGGCTTCGTACGACATGGGAACGGGTGCGTGGGCCGGAGGCCCGGCCTCGAACCTGGGTCGGCACTGGGGCGGTCATGCCGTCACCGCCCTGCGACAGCGGACCAGGGCGATGAACACCGGCGCGCCGACCACCGCGGTGACCACGCCCGCGTCCAGTTCGTCGGGGCGTACGGCGACCCGCCCGAGGACGTCGGCGAAGAGCAGCAGGGCGGGCGCCAGCAACAGGGACAACGGCAGTGTCCAGCGCTGGTCGGCCCCGGCGATCATGCGGGCGATGTGCGGGACGGCCAGACCGACGAAGACCAGCGGGCCGACGGCCGAGGTCGCCGCCCCGCACAGCAGCGTCATGGCCGCGAGACCGAGGAAGCGGGTGCGGTCCACGTGCGCGCCCAGCGCCCGGGCGCCGTCGTCGCCCAGCGCGAGCGCGTTCAGCGGCCGGACCAGCGCCAGCGCGAGCACCAGGCCCACCGCGACGAACGGCGTGATCGTCGTCAGGGTCTCGTCGTCGGCGCGGGCGAGCGAACCCACGCTCCAGAACCGCAGCTGGTCCAGGGCCTGGGCGTCGAGCAGCATCAGGGTCTGGCTGATGCCGGTGAACACGGCGGCGATCACCGCACCGCCGAGAGCGAGCCGCTCCGGAGTGGCGCCGCCGCGACCGCCCGAGGCCAGCGAGTACACCAGCAGACCCGCCACCACCGCGCCCACCATGGCGAACCACACCGAGGCCCACAGGCTCGTGATGCCCAGCACGGTGATGGACAGCACCACCCCGGTCGCGGCACCCGCGTTGATGCCGAGCAGTCCCGGATCGGCCAGCGGGTTGCGGGTGAGCGCCTGGATGAGCGCGCCCGCGACCCCGAGCGCCGCACCCGCCGCGATGCCGGCCAGGGTGCGCGGTACGCGGACGTCCCAGATGACCGACGCCGCGGTCGACCCGTCGTCGTGCAGCAGCGCGTCCCAGACCACGCCCGGCGACAGGGCGCGCGAGCCGACCGCGAGGCTGAGCGTCGCGGCGGTGAGCAGCAGGAGCAGGGCGCCGAGCACGGCCAGCGTGCGGGTCGAGTTGCGGCGCCCGGGGGACTGCTTGCTGGCCTTGTCCGTCCGTACAAGAGGGGCCGAACCGGCCTCAGTTGCCACCGATGCCCTCCGCGCGGAGGCGTTCGGCGATCAGCCGGCCGAGCGCCTTCTTGTCGATCTTGCCTACTGAGGTGCGGGGAAAGGTCTCCATGACCTCGACCCGGTCGGGGAGCTTGTACGCGGCGACCCCGCGCTCGGTGAGGAACGCGGCCAACTCCCGCTGGCCCGGGGCCTGTCCGCGCGGGACGAGGTAGGCGCAGGTGCGCTCGCCCATCGTCGCGTCGGGCATGCCGACCACGGCCGCGTCGTGCACGCCGGGGTGGGCGAGGAGGTGGTTCTCCAGCTCCTCGGCGGAGATCTTGTCGCCGCCCCGGTTGATCTGGTCCTTGGCCCGGCCCTCGACGACCAGATGCCCGGAGGGCAGGATCCGGACCAGGTCGCCGGTGCGGTAGTAGCCGTCCGTGGTGAAGGCGCGGGAGTTGTGCTCGGCGGCCCGGTAGTAGCCGCGCAGGGTGTAGGGGCCGCGGGTGAGCAACTCGCCGCTCTCGCCCGGCGGTACGTCGCGGTCGTCCGCGTCGACCACGCGGATCTCGTCGGCGGGGGACATCGGGCGGCCCTGGGTGCCGGTCACCAGCTCGGGCGGATCGTCGAGCCGGGTGTAGTTGAGCAGGCCCTCGGCCATGCCGAACACCTGCTGGAGCGTGCAGCCGAGGGCCGGTGCCACCCGGGCGGCCGGCTCGGCGCCGAGCTTGGAGCCGCCGACCTGGAGCAGGCTCAGCGAGGAGAGGTCGGCCTCCTCCCACTCCACCGCGTCCAGCCACAGCAGCGCGATCGGCGGGACCACCGCGGTGGCGGTGACCTTCTCCCGCTCGATCAGCGCGAAGGCGTCCTCGGGGCTCGGCGTGGGGGAGAGTGCGACGGTGCCGCCCGCCATCAGCGTGCCGAGCAGGCCGGGGCAGGCCAGCGCGAAGTTGTGCGCGGTCGGCAGTACCACCAGATAGACGGTGTCGCCGTCGAAGCCGCAGACCTCGGCGCTGGCGCGGACGTTGTACGCGTAGTCGTCGTGGGTGCGCGGAATGAGCTTCGGCTTGCCGGTCGTGCCGCCGGACAGCAGCAGTAGAGCCACGTCTCCGGGGTCGGGCACGGGCAGCGGGACCGGGTCGGCGTGGAGGTCGGTGAGCGCGGTGAACTCGGCGGCGTCGCCCGCCACCAGGACGTGCTCGACGCCGGGCACCGTCTTGCGCAGGGCCCTGGCGAGCGCGCGGTGGTCGAAGCCGTCGTGCAGGTCGGGGATCGCGTAGGCCGTGGCGCCGGACACCTCGGCGACATGCGCGATCTCGCTCTCGCGATGCGCGGGCAGGGTGAGCACCGGTATCGCGCCCGCCCTCAGCAGCGCGAAGAAGAGCACCACGAACGCGTCGGTGTTGGGGAGTTGGACGACCACCCGGTCGCCGCTCCCGATGCCGAGCCGCCGCAGCCCCGCCGCCATCCGGTCGGCGCGCAGATCGAGTTCGGCGTACGTCCATCGGTTGCCGTCGGCGTCGACGAGTGCGGTCCGTCCAGGCGTCCGCTCGGCACTGTCCCCCAGCAGCCGGTCCAGCGGCCGGCCTTCCCAGTAGCCCTCTGCGCGGTACTTCTCGGCCAACGGCTCCGGCCAGGGCACCCAACCGTCGAGCATCCTCAACTCCCGCCTGCTGTTTAGGAAAGGCTTGCCTAATGATTCAGTGGGGTCAAGCCTGGGGGTGTGATCTGGACGGCGCCGCGCCGGGGAGGCTAGGGTCTTACTGATTAGGTTAGGTTAACCTAAGTTCAGGGAGGTAGGTCCTTGCTGCGTTATCGGAGCGCGGAGACGGAACTGCCGGGAGACCCCGTCCAGTTGGCGGCAGGGCTGGCGGAGTCGGGCTTGTTCGACCAGTACGTGATCTACGAACAGAACGGCGACTTCTGGTTCGCCGGTGGGACGCTCGGCGAGATCCTGGTCGGGCGCTCCGAGATCCGCCGCCGATGGCTCGACGAGGCAACCGCGACCCCGCTCGGGCCACACCCGCTGCGCCAGGTCCACGAGGAACTGCACCGGATGGCCGTCGAGGGCTGGAACGCCTACGGCTGGATGGCGTTCGAGTTCTCCCACCTCCACGCAGGCCGCCCCGACCGGGCCGGCGACGACGATCTGCTCCATCTGCTGGTTCCGCACAGCGAAGTGAGGATCGGTCAGAAAGGCGTCCTCATCCGCAGCGCGGACCAGGAGACGCTGGACGCGCTGACCGGGTTACTCCAGCCCACCGGCGCGCACCGCACCGGCGATCACCGCACCGCCGTACCCCGACCCGTCGACGTCTCGGACGGCGAAGGCCGCTACCCGGACATGGTGGCCCAGGCCATCGAGGAGATACGGACGACCGAGCTGCAGAAGGTCATCCTCTCCCGGACCGTGGACGTGCCCTTCCCGGTCGACTTCGTCGCCACCTACGTCCACGGCCGCTCGCACAACACCCCGGCCCGATCCTTCCTGGTGAACCTCGGCGGGCGCCGGGTCGCCGGATTCAGCCCCGAGACCGTCGCCGAGGTCACCGCGGACGGCGAGGTCGTCACCCAGCCGCTCGCCGGAACCCGCGCACGCGGCTTCGGCGAGCAGGAGGACGAGCGCCTGCGCGCCGAACTCCTCGCCGATCCCAAGGAGATCAGCGAACACGTGCTGTCGGTCAAACTGGCCGAGGAGGAGATGGCCACCGTCTGCCGGCCGGGCACGGTCTCCGTGCGCGACCTGATGACCGTCCGCCGGCGCGGCAGCGTGCAGCACCTCGGCTCCAGCGTGCACGGTCTGCTGGTTGAGACCGCCACCGCCTGGGACGCCCTGCGTGCGGTGTTCCCCGCCGTGACCGCCTCCGGCATCCCCAAGGGCCCCGCGTACGACTCCATCGCGCGGCTGGAGAAGGAACCGCGCGGCATCTACAGCGGGGCGGTGCTGAGGGCCGGCAGCGACGGCGCGCTGGACGCGGCGCTCGTCCTGCGCAGCATCTTCGAGGAGGCCGGCCGCACCTGGCTGCGGGCGGGCGCCGGCATCCTCGCCGGCTCGACCCCGGCTCGCGAACTGGAGGAGACCTGCGAAAAACTCCGCAGTGTCGCCCCCTACGTCGTCCCCGCCCAGGGTCAGGGGCGCGCGTGAAGCTGGGGGAAGTGGTCGTCGACGTAGCGCCGTTGCGCTCCAGCAGGGACTTCAGACTGGTCTTCGCCACCCAGGCGATCTCCATGGTGGGCACCCACCTCACCTCGGTGGCGGCCAGCCTGCAGATCTACCACCTCACCGGCTCGTCGGTCCAAGTGGGCCTGATGAGCCTGGTGCTGGGCCTGTCGCTGCTGGTCGGCCTGGTCACGGGCGGTCTGCTCGCCGACCGGGTCGACCGGCGCAAGGTCATGCTCAGCACCCGGGCCGTGACCGCGGTGGTGATCGCGGGGCTCGCGGTGAACGCGGCGCTGCCCGGTCCGCAGGTGTGGTTCGTCTTCGTGGCGGCCGTACTCGCGGGCTTCACCGCCGGGTTGGGCGGTCCCGCCCTGATGGCCGCGACCCCGGCCCTGGTGACGCCCGGACAGCTGGCCGCGGCGGGTGCGCTGACGACCCTGACCGCCCAACTGGGCGGCATGGCCGGGCCGTCCCTCGCGGGTGTGATCGCGGCCGGCCCCGGTGTCGCCTGGTGCTTCGCGATCGACGCGGCCATCTACGTGGTGGGACTCGCCCTGCTCGCCCCGCTGCCGAAGCTCGCCCCCGAGGGGCCGGCCGAGGCGCAGCATCCGCTGAAGGCGATGGGGGAGGGGCTGCGCTTCCTGCGCGGCAACCAGGTCGTGGCCGGACTGCTGCTGATCGACGTGTGCGCGGTGGTCTTCGCGATGCCGTACGCGCTCTTCCCCGAACTCGGCACCGAGCACTTCGGCGGCGGCCCGTCCACCGTCGGACTGCTCTACACCGCCCCCGCGGTGGGGTCCTTCTTCGGCGCGCTGACCAGCGGCTGGACCGGCCGGGTGCACCACACCGGACGGGCGCTGATCGGGGCCGTCGCGGTGTGGGGCGTGGCGATCACCTGCTTCGGGCTCAGCCCCGACCTGTGGCTCGCCCTCGCCTTCCTGGCCCTGGCCGGCTTCGGTGACACCGCCTCGGAGATCCTGCGCCGGGCCCTGCTCCAGCACTACACGCCGGACCGGCTCCAGGGCCGCGTCGGCAGCCTGTGGCTCGCCCAGGCCACCGCCGGCCCCTCCGTCGGCAACGTCGAGGCGGGCCTGGTCGCCAGGGCGCTCGGCTCGTCGAGCGGTGCCGTGGTGCTCGGGGGAGTGGTCTGTCTGGCGGGGGTCGGGGTGCTGGCCCTGGCCATGCCGGGGCTGCGGAAGGCCACGCTCAGCCGGCCTCCGGACGCCGATGCCGACGCCGACGCCGACGGGGACGGAGGCGGCGACGGCCGGGCGACGCCCGCCGAGGCCTCTCCGGCAGCCGACTGACGCAAGCCCCTCCCACGACAGGGCGGAGAACCATGCCGAGCGCGCGGATCAACGGAATCCGGCTCCACTACGAGGACACCGGCGAGGGCGAGCCGGTGATCCTGGTGATGGGGCAGGGCGCCGGAGGACGGGCCTGGCACCTCCACCAGGTGCCGGCGCTCGTCCGGGCCGGTCACCGGGTCGTCACCTTCCACAACCGGGGCATTCCACCGACCGACGAGTGCCCGGAAGGCTTCACCGTCGACGACCTGGTGGCCGACACGGCGGGCCTGGCCGAGCACCTCGATCTCGCGCCGTGCCGCTTCGTCGGCGTCTCCATGGGGGCGTACGTCGTCCAGGAGCTGATGCTGGCCCGGCCCGAACTCGTGGAGCAGGGCGTTCTGATGGCCACCCGTGGCCGTACGGACCTGCTGCGCGCCGCGATGGCCGGGGCCGAACGTGGCCTGTACGACAGCGGGTTGGAGCTGCCACCCGCCTACACCGCCTGGATCCGCGCCCTGGAGAACCTGTCACCGGCCACCTTGGACGACGACCGGCAGATCCAGGACTGGCTGGAGCTCTTCGCATTCTCGCCGCAGCCCAAGGGGCCCGGCGTGCGGGCCCAGTTGGACCTCCAGGTACCGGAAGGCCGGCTGGACGCCTACCGGGCCATCGACGTGCCCTGCCTCGTCGTCGGCTTCGCGGACGACGTCATCCTGCCGCCGCACCTGGGGCGGGAGGTCGCCGACGCCATCCCCGGTGCCGTCTACCAGGAGATCAAGGGCTGCGGGCACTACGGCTATCTGGAGCGGCCCGACGAAGTGAACCGGGTGCTTCTGGAGTTCTTCAGCGACCGTTCTCTCCGCGACCGTTCTATCCGTGGCCGTTCTTTCCGCGACCGTTCTTCCGCACCGGCGGTTGTTGATTTAGGTTAGCCTCACCTAAGTAGTCTCCTCAGGGGGTCATGGTGCACCGCACCTTGCTGAACGGCAAGATCCACCGAGCCACCGTCACCCAGGCAGATCTGCACTACGTGGGATCCCTGACGATCGATCAGGACCTCATGGAAGCCGCCGACATCGTCGAGGGCGAAGCCGTCCAGGTCGTCGACATCGACAACGGCGCCCGACTCACCACCTACGCCATCACCGGCGAACGCGGCAGCGGCGTCATCGGGATCAACGGCGCCGCCGCCCATCTCGTCCACCCCGGTCACCTGGTGATCATCATGTCCTTCGCCGTACTCGACGAGTCCGAGCGCGCCGCCCACCGGCCGCGGGTCGTCCACGTCGACAAGGCCAACCGGGTCGTCGCACTCGGCGCCGACCCCGCCGAACCCGTACCGGGCGCGGCCGACCAGTTCACCGGAGCCTTCACCCACACCGCGCCACGTCAGTCCGGCGAGCAGGAGAGGAACTGAGCCATGGCCAACCCCTTCGACGACGCCAACGGTGTCTTCCACGTTCTGGTCAACGACGAGGGCCAGCACTCCCTGTGGCCGGACTTCGCGCCCGTACCCGAGGGCTGGTCGTCCGTGCACGGCCCCGACGACCGGGCCGCCTGTCTGGAGTACGTCGAGCGGCACTGGACGGACATGCGCCCGCGCAGCCTGGCCGAGGCCATGCGCCAGGCCGAGGGCTGATGGCCGGCCGCCCCGCCGTGGAGGACGTCCTCCCCCTGTCACCCATGCAGGAGGGGATGGTCTTCCACGCGCTGTACGACGCACAGGGCCACGACGTCTACACCGGCCGGACGACCCTCCGCCTCGAAGGGCCGCTCGACGCAGCGCGCATGAGTGTGGCCGTCGAGAAGCTGCTCGCCCGGCACGCCAATCTGCGGGCGGCGTTCCGCACCCAGCGCTCCGGGCGTCCGGTCCAGGTGATCAGGAGCGCGGTCAGGGTTCCCTGGCAGGTCACCGACCTGTCCGCCCTGCCGCCGGAGGAGCGCGAGCCGGCCTTCCAGCGGCTGCTGGCGGAGGACCGGACCGAGCGGTTCGACCTGGCCCGGCCACCGCTGCTGCGGTTCCGGCTGGTCACGTTCGACGACCGGAACCACAGCCTGGTGATCTCCTCCCACCATCTGCTCTGGGACGGCTGGTCCGCGCCCGTCCTGGTGCGGGAACTCTTCCAGCTGTACGCCACGGACGGCGACCTCGACGCCCTGCCCCGCGTACGGCCCTACCGCGACTACCTGGCCTGGCTGGCCCGCCAGGACCGCGCGGCAGCCGAGCGGTCATGGCAGGCTGCCCTGGCGGGACTTGACGAGCCGTCACTCATCGCACCCGACGCCCGGGACCTTCCGGCCGAGGAGCCGGAGCGGCAGACCTGGGAACTCTCCGAGCAGGACACCGAGGCGCTCACGGCCACCGCCCGGGCCCACGGGCTGACCGTCAGTACCGTGCTCCAGGGACTTTGGGCGATCCTGCTCGGCAGGCAGACCGGCCGCACCGACGTCGTGCTAGGCGCCACCGTCTCCGGCCGCGACGCCGACGTCCCCGGCATCGAGTCCATGGTCGGCCTCTTCATCAACACCCTGCCGGTCCGCGTACGGCTGCGGCCCGCCGAGCCGCTCGCGGACCTGCTGACCCGGCTCCAGTCCGAGCAGTCCGCCCTCCTCGACCACCGCCACCTCGGCCTCGCCGACATCCAGCGCGCCGCCGGACACACCGTCCTCTTCGACACCCTGCTGGTCTTCGAGAGCTACCCCATCGACGACACGGGCATCGCCCAGGCGCTCGGCGAGGCCGGCCCCCGCATGACCGGAGTGTCGGTCCACGACGCCACCCACTACCCGCTGACGCTCACCGCCCTGCCCGGCTCCCGGCTGACTCTGACGCTCAGCCACCGGACGTCCGTGCTGGAGGGTGCGGCGGTGCGCCGCATCGCAGCCCAACTTGACGTCCTCGTCCAGGAGTTCATTCGGCAACCGACAACTTCCGTGGCCAGGCTGGGGCTTCCACCCGCCGACGAGCCGTACGCCCCGGACGAGCACCCCCTCCCGCCCCCCACGGTCCGCGCCCTGTTCGAGAGCCAGGCGGCCCGCACCCCCGACGCCCCCGCCGTCCTCCACGGCGACACCACGCTCACCTTTGCCGAACTCGACGCCCGGGCCGACCGGTTGGCGGCCGCCCTGGTCGCGCGGGGCGCCGGCCCGGAGTCCGTCGTCGCCGTAGCCCTGCCCCGCAGTCCCGACCTGGTCACCGCACTCCTCGCGGTACTGAAGGCCGGAGCCGCCTGCATGCCGGTCGACCCCGGCTACCCGCCCGACCGCGTCACGCTGATGCTCGACGACGCCCGACCCCGGCTGGTGATCTGCGACAGGGTGACGGCACAACAGCTCGACATCAAGCGGGAGTTGGTCTGCCCGCCGACCGAGGAGGCCGCCGTACCGCCGCGACAGCGACCGTACCTGTCGCCCGCTCACCCGGCCTACGTCATCTTCACGTCCGGCTCCACCGGCCGCCCCAAGGGCGTGATCGGCACCCAGCTGGCCCTGGCCAACCGCCTCCACTGGGGCCGGCGGCTGGGCGATGACGACTCACCGGACGGCCCACCCGGCGTGCGCGTCGCGAAAAGCCCCCTGAGCTTCATCGACGGCCTCACCGAACTGCTAGGAGCCCTCGTCGCGGGCGAGGCGGTGGCGCTCGCCGACGACGAGGCGACCGGCGACCCGGCGGCCCTCGCCGCACTGGCCGACCGCCACCGGGCCACGCTCCTCACCGCGGTCCCCAGCCTCTACACCACCCTCGTCGAATCCGCCCCGCCGGACGCCTTCTCCTCCGTCCGCACCTGGATCTCCAGCGGCGAAACCCTCCCCGGCGAACTCGCCGACGCCATCACCCGCCGCTGGCCCCGGGCCCGCCTGGTCAACCTCTACGGCTGCTCCGAGGCTGCCGGCGACAGCCTGATCCACGTCCACGACGGCGGCGAGGGCCCGGTCCCCCTCGGCAGGCCGATCGCCCACACCCGCGTCCACGTCCTCGACCCGTTCCTGCGCCCGGCCCCCTTCGGCGCGGTAGGCGAGCTGTACATCGCCGGCGACGGACTGGCCCGCGGCTACCTCGGCCAACCCGGCCGCACCGCCGAACGCTTCGTCGCCGACCCCTTCGGCCCGCCGGGCAGCCGTCTGTACCGCACCGGCGACCTGGCCGGGCTCCGGCCCGACGGCACGGTGGAGTTCCTCGGCCGGGCCGACGACCAGGTGAAGATCCGCGGCTTCCGGGTCGAACCCGGCGAGATCGAGGCGGCGATCCGCGCGCTGCCGGACGTCGGCCGGGCCGCGGTCGTGGCCAGGGAGGACGGCTCGGCACCGCGACGCCTGGTCGCCTACGTCGTAGCGGTTCCCGGCGCCGCCCTCGACGCCCTGGCCCTGCGCCGGGCACTCGCCGAACGGCTCCCCGCCCACCTGGTCCCGTGGGGCGTGGTGATCCTGAAAGAACTGCCGCTCACCCCCAGCGGCAAACTCGACCGACGCGCCCTGCCCGCCCCCGACTTCACGCGGACGTCCACCTTCGAACCGCCCCGCACCGAACCGGAGAAGGTGCTGTGCGGACTCTTCGCCGAGGTGCTCGGGCTGGAACGGGTCGGCATCCACGACGACTTCTTCGAACGCGGCGGCGACAGCATCGTCTCCGTCCGGCTGGCCGACCGTGCCCGCAGAGCCGGACTCGCCCTCTCCCCCCGGGACGTCTTCACCCACCGCACCCCGGCCGGGCTCGCCCGCGCCCTGCCCGACGAAACCGCCCCCGCGCCCGAGGAGTTCACTCCGACCGGCGCCCCGCTCGTGTCACTCAGCCAGTCGCAGCTCGACAACGTCAAGGCGAGGTGGAGGACTCGATGAGCAAGGCACCCGGGGACGACGGTTCCCTGGTCGAGGACGTGCTGCCGCTCTCCCCGCTCCAGCAGGGCCTGCTGTTCCACGCCCTGTTCGACGAGAGCGCCCAGGACGTCTACACCATGCAGTCCCTGGTGGAGATCGAGGGCCCCCTGCGCCCCCACCTCCTGCGCACCGCCGCCGAGGAACTCTTCGCCCGCCACGCCAACCTCCGCAGCGCCTTCCTCCACGAGGACCTGGACGAACCGGTGCAGGTGGTACTCAAGCAGGTCCCCTTGAACTGGGCCGAGGCGGACGCCACGGGGGAGGACGAGGTGGCCCGGCTGGTCGCCGAGGACGCCGCCGCCCGCTTCGACCTCACCGACCCACCCCTGCTGCGCCTGACGCTGGTCCGTCGCGCCCCCGACCGCCGGCTGCTGATCCTCACCAACCACCACCTCCTGCTGGACGGCTGGTCCATCCCGCTCCTGGTCCGCGAACTCCTCCAGCTCTACGCCGCCCAGCTCGCCCCCGGATCCACGGCCCCGCTGCCCCCCGTACGCCCGTACCGGGACTTCCTGGCCTGGCTCGCCTCCCGGGACCGCGCAGCCTCCGCAGACGCCTGGCGCGAGGCGCTGGCCGGGGTCGCGCCGACGGTACTCGCACCCTCGGCCGCCGGGCTGGTCCCGGTGCCGCCCGAGCTGCACACGCTGCGACTCACCGAGGAACTGACCGGCCGGCTACAGGAGTTCGCGAGGCGCCGGGGCGTCACCGTCAACACGGTCGTGCAGGGACTGTGGGCCCTGCTGCTGGCGCGGCTGACCGGGCGCGACGACGTGGTCTTCGGGGCGACCGTGGCAGGACGCCCCGCCGAACTCGCCGGTGCGGAGTCCATGATCGGCCTGTTCATCAACACCGTGCCGGTCCGGGTGACGGTACCGCCCGGAGAGCAGGTAGGCGTTTTCCTGCGCCGTCTCCAGGACGAACAGTCGAGTCTGATGGACCATCAACACCTCGGCCTCACCGAGATCCAGCGCCTCGCCGGCGCGGGCGACCTCTTCGACACCCTGCTCGTCTTCGAGAACTACCCCATCGACGAGGCCGCGGTCGCCGAGGCCGAGGCGTCCGCCGGACTCCGGATCCTTGAGGTCAAGGGCTCGGGCGCCACCCACTACCCGCTGACCCTCGCCGTACTCGCCGAGCAACGCCTCGGTGTCGTCTTCGAGTTCCGCCCCGACTGCTACGACCGCCCGACGGTGGAGGAACTGGCCGGACGCTTCGAGCGGCTCGTGCATGCGGTGCTTGCCGACCCGGACGCCCGTCTGGCCGCCCTGGACGCCCTCGGGCCCGAGGAGCGCGCCGCGCTGCTGGCGGGCGGGGTGGGTGAGCGGCTGCCGACACCGCAGTACCGCACGATGCCGGAGGTGTTCGAGGCACAGGCGGCTCGTACGCCGGACGCGGTGGCGGTGGTCGGGGACGGGCAGAGTCTGACCTTCGAGCAACTGAACACCAGCGCTAACCAACTGGCGCGATGGCTGGTCGAGTTGGGTGCAGGCCCGGAGCGGATCGTAGCGTTCGCGCTACCGCCCACCCCCGACACGCTGACAGCCCTCCTGGCGATCCAGAAGGCGGGCGCGGCCTACCTGCCTCTGGATCCGACGTGGCCGGAGGAGCGGATCGCGGGGATGCTGGCGGACGCAGGTCCGGTGGCTTTTATCAGCACGAGGACCGCAACGCCCGTCAAGGGGCGCGGGGCTGTGACATTTGCGGCTCCGCCGCGCGGGCGCGACCAGCCACACACAGCCCGCAGTCGCCACACGGCATTCCCCCCCGACTGCTCCGTATTCCTCGACGCCCCCGATGCACGGACCCGCCTCGCGAACACCCCCTCCTCCAACCTCACCGACGCCGACCGCCAAACCCCCCTGCTCCCAGAACACCCCGCCTACGTCATCTACACCTCCGGCTCCACCGGCCGCCCCAAAGCCGTGGTCATCCCCCAGCGAGCCATAGCCAACCTCTTCACCGCCCACAACACCGCCCTGCACAACCCGGCCTCCACAGCGACCGGCAGAGCCCTCCGTATCGGACACGCCTGGCCCATCGCCTTCGACGCCTCCTGGCAACCCATGCTGTGGATGTTCGCCGGACACGAACTCCACATGGTGCCGGAGGACATCCGCCGCGACCCCACAGCCCTGCGCGACTTCCTCGCCCGCCACCGCATCGAGTTCATCGAGCTGTCCCCGTCCCTGCTCGGCGAACTCGTCTCCCAGGGCGGCGACTGGCAGGCCCAGCTGAAGGTGCTCGGCGTCGGCGGGGAGGCCGTACCGCCGGACCTGTGGCGCATCCTGCGGGACACCGACGGGCTCGCCGCGCACAACCTCTACGGCCCCACCGAATGCACCGTCGACTCGGCGGACTGCGACCTCGCCCTCACCGAGCGACCCGCGATCGGCCGCCCCGTGGCCGGCGGCACCCTCTACATCCTGGACGGCCACCTCAACCCCGTGCCCGTCGGCGTCGAGGGCGAGCTGTACGTGGCCGGCGCGGGCCTGGCCCGGGGCTACCTCGGCCGACCCGCCGCCACCGCGAGTCGCTTCGTCGCCGACCCCTTCTCCGACAGCCCCGGTGCGCGCATGTACCGCACGGGCGACATCGCCCGCTGGACCGCCGAAGGTTTGGTGGAGTGCTTGGGCCGGGTCGACGACCAGGTCAAGATCAGGGGCTACCGGATCGAACCGGGCGAGATCGAGGCGGTGCTGCTGGAGCACGAGCTGGTCGAGCGGGCGGCGGTCGTCGTCCGCGAGGACACACCCGGCGTACGGCGCCTCGTCGCCTACGTCATCCCGGCCGTGCCGCCGGCCGAGGACACGGCGGAGTCGCTGCGCCGCGCCGTGGCCGCCGTACTGCCCGACTACATGGTGCCGTCGGCGTTCGTCCCGGTGGACGGCTTCCCGCTCACCCTCAACGGCAAGCTGGACACCGCGGCCCTCCCCGCACCGTCCCGGTCCGCGGGCCCGGCCGCCCAGCCGCCCCGGAACCCGGTCGAGGAACGGCTCGCCACGCTGTTCGCCGAGGTGCTGGGGCTGGACTCGGTCGGCGTGCACGACAGCTTCTTCGCCCTCGGCGGCGACAGCCTCGTGTCCATGCGGCTGGTCAGCCAGGCGCGGGGGGCCGGGCTGGCGATCTCGCCGCGGGACGTGTTCGAGCGGCCCACGATCGCCGAACTCGCCGAACTCGCCGAACTCGCCGAACTCGCCGAACGGGCGGCGGACGCCGCGGCACGCACGGGCACCCCCGCACGCCGGGTGACCGACCCCGGCGACATCCCGCTCACCCCGATGCTCACCTGGCTCACCGAGCAGAGCGGCCCCTTCCGCCGGCTCAGCCAGGCCCGCTTCCTGCGCACCCCGCCCGGCATGGACCTCGACGGCCTGCACCGCACCGTCCAGGCCGTCCTGGACCGCCACGACCTGCTGCGCTCCACCTTCGCCCGGGCGGCGGACGGGGCCTGGCGCTTTCACGCCTCACCCGCGGGCACGGCCCACGCCGTCGACTGCGTTCGCCGGATCGACGCCGAGCGCCTGGACCACACGGCGATCGGCACCCTCGTGCCGGAGGCGATGGACGAGCTGGTCGCCGAGCTCGACCCGGCAGCCGGGTCGATGGCGCGGTTCCTGTGGTTCGACGCCGGCGGTGGTCGCGAGGGCCGGCTCCTGGTCGTGCTGCACCACCTGGTGACCGATGCCGCGTCCTGGGGCGTGCTCGTCGCCGACCTGGCCGCCGCCTGGGAGGGCAGGGACCTGTCATCCGTCGGCACCCCCTTCCGTGAGTGGGCGGGGGAGCTTCAGAAGCTGGCGCCGGGCCGGTCGCCCGAACTCCCCTTCTGGCAGGGCGTGCTGGACCGGCCCGAACCGCCCCTCGGAACGGGCCCCCTGGACCCCGCCCAGGACACCAGGGCCACCCTCCGCAGGCACTGGACCACCCTGGGCCCCGACATCACCGAACCCCTGACCACCGCCTCCGTCCAGGACGTGCTGCTCACGGCGCTCGCACTCGCCGTACCGGCCTGGCGCGGCGCCCCCGACCGCTCCGTGCTGATTGCCCTGGAGGGCCACGGCCGTGAGGAACACCTGGTGCCGGGCGCCGACCTGTCCAGCACCCTCGGCTGGTTCACCAGCGTCTTCCCGGTCCGGCTCGACCCCGGCACCACGGACCACGTACGCCGCGTCCGCGACCAGCTGGCCGCCCTGCCCGACAAGGGCATCGGATTCGGCCTGCTCCGCCACCTCGCCCCCGACACGGCCGCCCAGCTCGCCCAACTGCCCCAGCCCCAGATCCAGTTCAGCTACCTGGGCCGGATGGCGATGGGCGAGCGGCGCGAGAGCGCCGTGTTCACCAGCGCACCCGAGACCGGTGCCATGGGCAGTGGCGCCGACCCGGAGATGCCCGCCCCCTATGCCCTCGTCGTCTCCGCGGTGATCACCGGATCCGAACTCTCGGTGTGCTGGCAGTGGCCGGAACGGCTCTTCACGGAGACGGAGATCGGGCGGCTCGCCGCGCTCTGGACCACGTCCCTCGAACTGCTCCTGAAAGGCGGAGACCAGTGACGGAGACCTCCACCGCCGACCTCGCGGCCCGCAAGCGCGAGCTCCTGCGCCGCAGGCTGGAGAGCGCGGGCCTGGCCGACACCACCGCCCGCTCGGAGCGGATCCCACCACGGCCGCCGGAGATGGCCCGGCTGCCGCTGTCGTACGCCCAGTCCCGGATGTGGCTGCTCCAGCAGCTCGACCCGGCCAGCCCCGCCTACAACGTCTGCCTCGCCATCCGCCTGCGTGGCCCCCTGGACGCGGCCGCCCTGCGCACCGCTTTACAGGGCCTGATCGACCGCCACGAGGTGCTGCGCACCCGCTACCCGGCCACCGCGGACGGCACGCCGGAGCAGGTCGTGGACGCCGAGGCGGACGTGGAGTTCGCCACGGCCGACCTGCGCGGGCTGACGGAGGAGGGGCGGGACCGCACGGCGACAGACCTGGCCCGGACCGCCTCGGCCACCCCCTTCGACCTCGCCACCGACCACCCGCTGCGCACCCTGCTGATCCAGCGCGCGAAACAGGACCACACCCTCGTCCTGACGGTTCATCACATCGCCTGGGACGGCGGCACGTTCAACGCACTCTCCCGCGACCTCACCGCCCTCTACCGTGCGGCGACCACCGGCGAACCCTCCGGTCTCGGACAACTGCCGCTCCAATACGGCGACTTCGCACACTGGCAGCACGCCACCTGGACCGACGAACGCCTGGCCGAGCACCTCGACCACTGGCGCGCAGCCCTGGCCCCCGCGCCCAGCCCCCTAGCCCTGCCCACGGACGCCCCCCGCACCGCCCGACCCACCGCGCACGGAGACCGCCGCTTCCACACCTTCGCCCCCGACGTCACCGATCGGCTCACCGCCTTCGCACGCGACGCGGGCGTCACCCCCTTCATGGTGCTGTTCGCGGGCCTGGCCGCCCTGCTGCACCGCACCACCGGCGCCACCGACATCCCCATCGGCTCGGCCGTCATGAACCGCGACCTCCCCGGCCTCGAAAAGCTGATCGGCAACTTCGGCAACACCCTCGCCCTGCGCGCCGACCTCGAAGGGGACCCAGGCTTCGCGGAACTCGTGGAACGGGTACGCCAGTTGTGCACGGACGGATACGCACACCAGGACATGCCCTTCGACAAGCTGGTGGAACAGCTGAAGCCGGAGCGGCAGCCGGGGCGGTCGGTCTACTTCGACGTCATGCTCCTCTTCCTCACCCAGGGGCTCGAAGGACCGCAGTTTCCGGGGGTGAGCGCCGAATGGGAGACCGTCCACAACGACACCACCCAGTTCGACCTCTCCCTGGAGGCGTTCCTCACCGGGGGCCGCCTGCGGATCGAGGCCACCTATCGCAGCGGTCTGTTCACCCCGGACACCGTCGACCGCCGGCTCCGACACCTGGAGACGCTCCTCGCGGCAGCCCTCACCGAGCCCGAACTCCCGGTCTCGCAGCTGCCGTTGATGGCCGAGGCCGAGCAGCACCGGGTCCTGGAGGAGTGGAACGCCACCGACCACCCCGTCCCCGCCACTCACCTCACCGACCTCCTCGACCGGCAGGCCTCCCGCACCCCCGACGCGCCCGCCCTCATCGCCGACGACGGCCGGCCCGCCCTCGACTACGCCGGCCTGCACGCCCGCGCCAACCGGCTCGCCCGGCTGCTGATCTCCCACGGCGTGGGACCCGAGCACCGCGTCGCGGTGGCCCTGGACCGCGGAACCGACCTGGTGGTGGCGCTGCTCGCGGTACTCAAGGCCGGTGCCGCCTACGTCCCGCTGGACACCGGATACCCGGCCGAGCGGCTGGCGTTCATGGTGGCGGACGCCGAGCCGGCACTCGTGCTGACCGCCCCGGACACGGCACGGGTCCTGCCGCCAGGAGTGCCCCTGCTTCTGCTCGACACGGACACGGCCGCCTTCGACGCCGCCGAGGTCACTGACGGCGACCGGCGTCAGCCCCTGCGCCCCGAGCACCCGGCCTACGTCATCTACACCTCCGGCTCCACGGGCCGCCCCAAGGGGGCTGTCGTCCCGCACGCCGGGATCGTCAACCGGCTGCTGTGGATGCAGGAGACGTACGGACTCGGCCCGGACGACCGGGTGTTGCAGAAGACTCCGGCCGGCTTCGACGTCTCTGTCTGGGAGTTCTTCTGGCCGCTGATCACCGGGGCCGTGCTCGTGCTCGCCCGCCCGGGCGGCCACCGCGACCCCGCCTACCTCGCCGAGCTGATCCGCGACCGACGGATCACCGCCGCGCACTTCGTCCCCTCGATGCTGCGCGTGTTCCTCGACGACCCGGCTGCCGAGCAGGCGCGCGGCGTGGTCCGACGACTGGTGTGCAGCGGCGAGGCCCTGCCCGCCGAACTGGCCGAGCGGTGCGCCGAGTTGCTGCCCGGAACCGAGCTGTACAACCTGTATGGCCCGACCGAGGCCGCCGTCGACGTCACCGCCTGGCCGTGCGCCGAGGGGACGAGGTCCGCCGCCGGTTCCGTACCGATCGGCCGCCCGGTGTGGAACACCCGCACCCTCGTCCTGGACGAGCACCTGCGCCCGGTACCGCCGGGCGTCCCCGGCGAGCTCTACCTGGGCGGCACCCAGCTGGCCCGCGGCTACCTCCGCCGTCCCGGCCTGACCGCGGACCGCTTCGTCGCCGACCCGTACGGCCCGCCCGGCGCCCGTCTCTACCGCACCGGCGACCTGGTGCGCTGGAGCGGGCGGGGGGCGCTGGAGTTCCTCGGCCGGTCCGACGACCAGGTGAAGATCCGCGGCTTCCGCGTCGAGCCGGGCGAGACCGAGGCCGCCTTGGCCGCCCTGCCCGGAGTGTCCCAAGCGGCCGTGACGGTACGGCAGGACCAGCAGGGCGAGCCGAGTCTGGTCGCCTACGCCGTACCCCACCCCGGGACCTCGCCGGCACCGTTGCAGATCAGGCAGGACCTCCAGGCGATGCTCCCGGAGCACCTGGTGCCCGCCGTCGTCGTCCTCGACGACCTGCCGCTGACGCCCAACGGCAAACTCGACCGGGCGGCCCTGCCCGCCCCCGACCTCTCCGACCTCACCACCGCCACCGCCCCCCGCACCCAGGCGGAGGCTGCCCTGTGCGCGCTCTTCGCCGACCTGCTCGGGCTGCCGGCGGTAGGCATCCACGACGAGTTCTTCACCCTCGGCGGCCACTCCGTCCTGGCCACCCGCCTGGTCGCCCGCATCCGGGCCGAGCTGGGAGCCGTCATTCCCCTGCGGGCGGTCTTCGACACGCCGACCGTGGCCGCGCTCGCACCGCTCCTGGAGGCGCCGGCCGCCGGGCGACGCCCCGCACTGCGGCCGTCCCCGCGCCCGGAGCCGGGGCCGCTGTCCTCGGCGCAGGCGAGGCTGTGGTTCCTGTACCGGCTGGAGGGACCGAGCCCGACGTACAACATCCACACCGCCGTACGCCTCACGGGCCCGCTCGACATCGACGCGCTGCACACGGCCCTTCAGGACGTCGTGGCCCGTCACGAGGCGCTGCGCACGGTCTTCCCGGACGAGGACGGCACGCCCTGCCAGCGTGTCCTGACGGATGCCACCGTGCCCTTCGAGATCGTGCGGACCCGGGCCGGGGACGTCGACGCGCTGCTGCGGGAGGCCGCCGCGTACTCCTTCGCACTGGACGCCGAGATCCCCGTACGGGCCACGCTGTACGCCCTCGCCCCCGACGAGCACGTCCTGCTCCTGCTCGTCCACCACATCGCCACCGACGGCTGGTCGGCGGAGCCACTGCTGCGCGACCTGGAGACGGCCTACGCGGCCAGGCAGCGCGGCACCCGTCCGGCATGGCCGCCACTCGCCGTCCAGTACGCCGACTACACGCTGTGGCAGCGGAAGTCGCTCGAAGACGACGGCCTTGCGGGCCTGCAACTGAGCTACTGGACTGGGCAGTTGGAAGGGCTGCCCGAGGAACTCCAGCTGCCCGTGGACCGTCCGCGCCCGGCCGTCGCCGGATACCGGGCCGGTGCCGTGGACTTCACCCTCGATGCGGAGGTCCACCGCGCGCTGCGCGACCTCGCCGGGGAGGCGGGCGGCACCGTCTTCATGGCGCTCCAGGCCGCCCTCGCGGTCCTGCTCGGCCGTCTGGGCGCCGGAGACGACATCCCGCTCGGCACCCCCGTCGCCGGACGGGGCGACGCGGCTCTCGACGACCTCGTGGGCCTCTTCGTCAACACCCTGGTGCTGCGCACCGACATCTCCGGCGACCCCACGTTCCGTACGCTGCTCGCCCGCGTGCGCGAGACGGACGTGGACGCGTACGCCCACCAGGACCTGCCGTTCGAGCGGCTCGTGGACGCGCTCGCCCCGACCCGCTCGATGGGCCGGCATCCGCTCTTCCAGGTGATGCTCGCCCATCAGCAAGCCCCGGACGGGACGAGGGACTTCGCGGGACTGACACTCAGCGAACTGCGCGTCGACCACTACACGGCCAAGACCGACCTCGCCTTCCACGTCTTCGAACGGCCGGACGGCGAAGGCATCACCGGCGCGCTCGTCCACAGCCTCGACCTGTACGACCGCGAGACCGCCCAGGACATGGTCGAGCGGTTCGTGCGGCTGGTGGGCGACCTGGCCCGGCGGCCGGACCTTCCGGTGGCCCTCGCCGACGTCCTCACCCCGCGTGAGCGTGCCCTGATGCTGGGGGAGTGGAACGACACCGCTCACCCCATGCCCGCCACCACCCTCACCGCGCTGGTCGAGGAACAGGCGGCGCAGACTCCCGACCTCACGGCCGTGGAGTACGGCGTCGAGGGCGGCACGCGACTGACGTATGCCGAACTCAACGCCCGAGCCAACGGCCTCGCCCGGCAGCTGGCGTCGCTGGGCGTCGGGCCCGAGCGCCGAGTCGGTATCCATCTGGAGCGCTCGGTGGAGATGGTCGTGGGACTGCTCGCCGTTCTGAAGGCGGGCGGGGCGTTCGTGCCGCTGGAGCCGTCCTGGCCGGCCCGCCGGATCGCCGAGGTGTGCCGGAGCGCGGCATTGACGGTGGTGCTGGGCAAGCAGGGCGACGGAGCGTTCCTCGGGGACGACGCCCCGCCGTTCGTGGAGGTGCGCCTGGACGGCCCCGAGCAGCCGGACAACCCGGACGTGCCCGTGGATCCCGAAGGCCTCGCCTACGTCATCTACACCTCCGGCTCCACCGGCGTCCCCAAGGGCGCCATGATCCGCCACCGGGCCATCGCCCACCGCCTGCTCTGGCAGCGCGGCCTGCTCGGCTTCGGCACCGAGGACGCCGCCCTGTTCAAGGCGCCGCTCGGCTTCGACATCTCCATCAACGAGATCTTCCTGCCGCTGGTGAACGGCGGCCGCGTGGTGATCGCCGAACCGGGCGGCGAGCGCGACGTCGACTACCTCCTCGACACCGTCGAACGCCACCGGGTCACCTTCACCTACCTCGTCTCCTCGATGCTCGACCTGCTCCTGGAACTGGAGGGCTTCGCCCGCAGGGCCCGCTCCCTCAAGCACGTGTGGTGCGGCGGCGAGGTGCTCACCCCCGAGCTGTTCGCCCGCTTCCGCGCCGCGAGCCCGGCCGTGATGTACCACGGGTACGGGCCGGCCGAGGCCACCATCGGCGTCAGCCACGTCGTCTACCGCACCGGCGCCATCCGCAGCGCCGTCTCCATCGGGCGGCCCAACGGCAACACTCGGTTGTACGTCCTCGACGACCGGTTGCAACCGGTGCCGGTCGGGGTGCCGGGGGAGCTGTACGCCGGTGGCGTCTACCTCGGCCGCGGCTATGTGAACGACCCCTGCCGCACCGCCGACCACTGGGTCGCCGACCCGTTCGGCCCGCCCGGCGAACGGCTCTACCGCACCGGCGACCTGGTGCGGTGGCAGCGCGACGGCACCCTGGAGTTCCTCGGCCGCGCGGACAACCAGGTGAAGATCCGCGGCATGCGGGTCGAGCTGGAGGAGATCG
Organism: Streptomyces sp. V4I8; assembly: GCF_041261225.1. Lineage (GTDB taxonomy): Bacteria > Actinomycetota > Actinomycetes > Streptomycetales > Streptomycetaceae > Streptomyces. The sequence continues at coordinate 1,410,034 of NZ_JBGCCN010000001.1, read as the reverse complement.
AGGCGATCATCGAACAGCATCCCGGCGTCCGGCGCGGGGTGGTGGTCATCCGGGAGGACGCCCCCGGCGTCAAGCAGCTCGCCGGGTACTACCTGGCCGCCGACGACCTCGGCGACCTGCCCGGCTGGCTCCGGGAACGGCTGCCCGAACACATGGTGCCGCGCACGCTCACCGCCATGGACGCCTTCCCGCTGCTGCCCTCGGGCAAGGTGGACCGCGGCTCCCTGCCCGCGCCCGAGACCCCGGCCTCCGGCGCACCGACACGGGCGCCAGCTGACGAACGCGAGCGCCTGCTCTGCGAGTTGTTCGCCGCCGTCCTCGGGCTGGGCCGGGTCGACGTCGACGACAACTTCTTCGAGCTCGGCGGCGACAGCATCGTCTCCATCCGGCTGGTGACCCTGGCCCGCAAGGCGGGTCTCGCCCTGAGCCCCCGGCAGGTCTTCCAGGTGCCCACCCCGGCCGGTCTGGCGGCCGCCTCCGCCGAGCACACCCACACCGCCCTCGCCGACGAGCCGACCGGCGAGTCGGAGCTGACCCCGGTCATGCGCTGGACGGCCGGCCCCGACGGTTCCTACGCCGGACTCGCCCAGGCGGTCCTGCTCGTGACCCCGCCGGATCTCACGTACGCCGCCGCTGTCGACGTGCTCCAAGCGGTACTGGACCGGCACGACATGCTCCGCGCCCGGCTGGCGGAACAGTTGGTGGTGCCCGCTCAGGGAGCGGTGCGGGCGGACGACCTGCTGAGCGAGGTGCGGGAGGCGGCCCTCGACGGCCAACTGGCCGCCGCCGTGGCCCGGCTGGACCCGGCGGCCGGGCGCATGCTCCAGGCCGTCTGGTTCTCCGACACCGGCCGGCTGCTCCTCGTGGCCCATCACCTGGTCGTCGACGGCGTGTCCTGGCGGATCATCACCTCCGACCTGGCGGAGGCCTGGCATTCGGGGCGGACCACCCCGCGCACCGGGACGTCCTTCCGCACCTGGAGCAGGCTCCTCGGCGAGGAGGCCCGCAGGACCGAGCGGCTGCGCGAACTGCCCGGGTGGACGGGCGTGTTGGAGAGCGGAAGGCCGCTGCTCGATCGCACCGTCGACGCCGATGGCTCGCTGCGGGAGCAGACCCTGGTGCTCGCACCCGAGATCGCCGGACCGCTGCTGACCGCGGTGCCCGCCGCCTATCACGCCGCCGTCCCCGACGTCCTGCTGACCGCCTTCGCGCTGGCCGCCGCCGCCTGGCGGGAGCGGCGCGGCGACCTGACCGGCGGTTCGCTGCTCGTCGGCCTGGAGGGGCACGGGCGCGAGGAGGGCATCGCCGAGGGCGTCGATCTGTCGGCCACGGTCGGCTGGTTCACCACCTTCCACCCGGTCGGCATCGACCCCGGCCCGCTCGACCTCGACGAGGCCCTGTCCGGCGGCCCCGCCGCGAGCACGGCACTCAAGCGGATCAAGGAAACAGCTGCGGGCCGTACCGGACCACGGTCTCGGATACGGCCTCCTGCGCCACCTCAACCCCGACACCGCGCCCGCCCTGGAGAAACTGCCGCAGCCGCAGATCCTCTTCAACTACCTCGGACGGTTCACCGCCTCCGGCTCGGCGGGCGAGCCCTGGGAACTCGCCCCGGAGGCCCCGATGCTGAGGGTGCCGCCGGCGGAGAGCGGTGGGCCCACGGCCTTCGGCCTGGAGATCAACGCCGTGGCCGTCGAGGAGGCGGCCGGTGTCCGGCTGCGTGTCTCCGCGTCCTGGCCGGAAGCGTTCCTGAACGAGTCCGAGGCGGGCGAGCTGCTCGGCCTCTGGGAGCGCGCCCTGCACGGCCTCGCCCGGCATGCCGAAGAGGCCCCCGCGGGCGGCCTCACCCCGTCGGACCTCCCCTTGGTCGAACTGACCCAGGGGGACATCGACGACTTCGAGAACGACTTCGAGAACGACCTCGACGACTTCTGAGCCACCACGGACGACTATCGGAGGAACCGGTGACGCAGCACCACCCGACCGCGGACGAGCTGCTCCGTTCGGTCACCGACACATTCGGCTCGGAGGAACCGCCGAGCGAGGACGACAGCCTCATCGCCTGGGGCCTGGACTCGATCACCCTGATGAAGATCGCGGGCGGCTGGCGCAAGCAAGGCGTCCGGGTCAGCTTCGCCGAACTGGCCAAGGAACCGACCCTGCGCGCCTGGCGAGAGCTGCTGGAGACCCACGTCCCGGCCGCGGCGCAGCCCGCGGAGCGGACCCCCGCCCTGCCGCCCCCCGCCCCCGAACCACGCGAGTCCTTCCCGCTGGCCGTCATGCAGCACGCCTACTGGATCGGCCGCGGCGACGAGACCACCCTCGGTTCCGTCGCCGCCCACCTCTACGTCGAGTTCGACGGCTCCGGCGTCGACCCCGGCCGGCTCGACACGGCCGTACGCGCCCTCGCGGCCCGCCATGGAATGCTGCGCGCCCGCTTCACCGACGACGGCCGCCAGCAGATCCTGCCCGGCCTCACCCGGCCCGCGACCGTCGTCCACGACCTGCGGACGCTGGACGCCCGCACAGTGGAGGCCCGGCTGAAGGACGTCCGGCACTCCTCCTCGCACGCTCGACTGGACATCGCGGCCGGTCAGGTCTTCTCCGTGCAGCTGTCGCTGCTGCCGGACGGTGCGAGCCGGCTCCACGTGGACGTCGACATGCTCGCCGCCGACGCGCTCAGCTACCGCGTCCTGCTCTCCGACCTCGCCAAGCTCTACGAGGACCCCGGCACACCGCTCCCGCCCATCCGCACCAGCTATCCGGAGTACCTCGCCGAGCGCACGGACGTACGGCGGCTGAGCCGGGACCAGGCACAGCAGTGGTGGCAGCGGAGGATCCCCGAGCTGCCCAGCGCGCCCGAACTCCCGCTCGTCCCCGAGGCGGAGCGCGCCGACCCGACCCGGGTGACCCGCCGCCACCACTGGCTGCCGCCGGAGGAGAAGCGGCGGCTGACCGCCCGCGCCCACCAGCACGGGCTGACCCCGGCCATGGCGGTGGCGACCGCCTTCTCGGAGGTCCTGGCCGCCTGGAGCGGACAGCCGCGCTTCCTGCTGAACGTGCCGATGTTCGACCGCAGGGGCTCCCACCCCGACGTCGACCTGCTCGTCGGCGACTTCACCAGCTCGGTGCTGCTCGACGTCGACCTGGCCGGGCCGGGCTCGTTCACCGAGCACGCACGGCGCCTGCAGGACCGTATGCACACCGACGCGGCGCATTCCGACTCCTCCGGCGTCGAAGTCCTGCGGGACCTGTCCCGGCACAACGGCGAACAGGTCCTGGCGCCTGTGGTGTTCACGAGCGCCCTCAACCTCGGTGAGCTCTTCGACGCGGGTGTACGGCACTCCTTCGGCAAGCCCGTCTGGATCATCTCGCAGGGACCGCAGGTGCTCCTGGACGCCCAGGTGACCGAGGTCGACGGCGGACTGCTGGTCAACTGGGACGTCCGCGAGGACGCCTTCCCGGCCGGCTTGGTCGACGCGATGTTCGCCGCCTTCCACGGCCTCGTCACCCGGCTCGGCACCGACGACACGGTCTGGGAACGGCCGTTGCCCGCCCTGCTTCCCGCCGAGCAGTCGGCGGTGCGTGCCAAGGTGAACTCCACCGAGGGCCCGCGCAGCCACCGGCTGCTGCACCAGGGCTTCTTCGAGCGCGCCACCCGGCAGCCGAAGGCCGCCGCCCTGCTGTGGGGCACCGAAGGGACCTTCTCCTACGGCGAGTTGGCCGATCGCGCACTGCGCACGGCCGCCGCGCTGGTGGAACGTGGTGTGCGGGCCGGTGACACGGTCGCGGTGAGCCTGCCCAAGGGGCCCGGCCAGATCACCGCCGTCCTGGGGGTGCTGGCCGCGGGCGCCGCGTACGTGCCGATCGGCGTCGAGCAGCCGCCCGCCCGCCGCGACCGCATCCGCGCCACCGCGGGATTCCGAGTCGTCCTGACCGACGGACGCCCGGTCGAGGGCATCGGCCTCGACGCCCTGCCGGTCGCCGAGGCGCTGCGCGCCGCACCCCTCGCGGATCCGGTGACGGTGGACGAGGAGCGGCCCGCCTATGTGCTGTTCACCTCGGGCTCCACCGGCGAGCCCAAGGGCGTCGAAGTGCCGCACCGGGCGGCCATGAACACCATCGACGACCTCAACGACCGTTTCGACGTGGGTACTTCGGACCGGTGTCTCGCCCTGTCCGCCCTGGACTTCGACCTCTCCGTCTACGACATCTTCGGGCTGCTGAGCGCGGGCGGCGCGGTCGTGCTCGTGGACGAGGACGACCGGCGCGAGGCGAGCCAGTGGGCCGATCTCGTCCGCACCCACGGAGTGACGGTCCTCAACTGCGTGCCCCCGCTGCTCGACATGCTGCTGCTCGCTACCGGCCCCGATGAACTCAGCGGTATGCGGGCGGTGTTGCTCGGCGGCGAGTGGGTGGGCACCGACCTGCCGGGGCGGCTGGCCGAGCGGGCACCCGGCTGCCGGTTCACCGGTCTGGGCGGGACGACGGAGACCGCCATCCACTCCACGGTCTGTGAGGTGACGGAGGCTCAAGTCCCGGCGCACTGGCGGGCGGTGCCGTACGGGACTCCGTTGCGCAACGTCCGGTGCCGGGTCGTCGACGCCCACGGGAGGGACTGTCCGGACTGGGTGCCGGGGGAGCTGTGGATCGGCGGGGACGGGGTGGCGCTCGGATACCGGGCCGATCCTTCCCGTACGGCCGAGAAGTTCACCGAGGCGGACGGGCTGCGCTGGTACCGCACCGGTGACCTCGCGCGGTACTGGCCGGACGGCACGCTTGAGTTCCTCGGCCGCCGGGACCACCAGGTCAAGCTCCGCGGCTTCCGGATCGAGCTGGGCGAGGTGGAGTCGGCGCTCGCCGGCCATCCGGCCGTACGGCGTGCCGTCGCCGGGCTCACCCGGGGGCAGGGCGTCCAGCTGGCGGCCGCGGTGGCCGCCGACGCGGGGACGGCCGAGGGCGAACTGCGGGACTGGGCGCGCACCGTGCTGCCGCCGCACATGGTCCCGGCCCGGATCGCCGTGGCCGAGGAGCTCCCGCTCACCTCCAACGGCAAGCTCGACCGCCGTGCCGTACAGGAGCTGTGGCACATGGCGGAGGCCGAACAGCACCGGGCACCCGGCACCGCCCTGGAGACGGTCGTGGCCCGCGTCTGGCAGGACGTCCTCGGCGTCGACCGCGTCGGCCTCGACGACGGGTTCTTCGCCCTCGGCGGGGACTCGGTGCTCGCCACCGTGATCGTCGGCCGGCTGCGTGAGGCGCTGGACACTTCGGAGGTGTCCGTACGCTCCCTGTTCGCGACCCTCACGGCCGGCGGCATGGCCAAGCGGCTCGCCGCCGAGGAGCAGACCGCGGGGCGGCTGGAACAGGTCGCCTCGATCCACCTGGAGATCGAGGACATGTCGGCGGACGAGGTCGACTCCGCACTGCGGGACGCCCAGGGAACGTAGGAACAGGAAGGAGGGGCGGGGGGCCCGAAGGCGCCCCGCCCCTCCCTCGCCCCCCTCGGGCGTCAGTCGAGCTTCTTGAAGCCGGGCTCCAGGTTGTCCAGCGCCCACGGGATGCCGAGCGCGGACGGGCTGCGGAGCTGGCTGATGGTCGCGACGTCGGTCACGACGTACCGGTCGTCCTTCACCGCCGACATGTTCTTCACCAGGTCACTGGACTCGAACGCCTTCTTCAGATCCGGTGTGGTGAAGGCGATGACGACCAGGTCGGCGTCGAGCTTGTCGAGTTGCTCGAAGGACAGCTCACCGGTCGGGCTGCCGTTGACCGTCTTGATGTCCTTCACCGACGGCGTCAGGCCCATTCCGATCTGGCTCATCAGCTTGGCGGCGAAGTCGTCCTCGGAGGCGATGGTGAAGATCTTGGCCGGGGTGTTGCCGATGGACAGGCTGTAGGTCCTGCCTTCCAGCTTCGGGTGCTTCTCCCGCACCGCGGCGATGCTGTCCTCGGTCTCCTTGATGACCTGCGCGCCCCGCTCCTCCTTGCCGACGGCCTTGGCGACCACCTGGACGTGCTCCTGCCAGGTCTGCTGCCCCCAGGCCGTCTCGTAGCCGATCGTCGGTGCCACCACGGCGAGCTTCTTGTAGTCCTTGTCCAGCGTGAAGTCGGAGGTGGCGAGGATCAGATCGGGCTGGAGGGAGGCGACCTTCTCGTAGTCGACGGCGGTCAGCGTGTCGAGAAGCTCGGTCTTCTCGGTGTCGATCCTGTCCTTCAGCCAGGGGTAGACGCCGTCCTTGCTGAGGGCGTCCTTGGAGACGGCGACCGGCGTGACACCGAGGGCGTACAGCGCGTCGATGTCGTCGGTGCCGCCGTTGCCGATCACCACGATCCGCTCGGGCGACTTGGCGATCTTCGTGGTGCCGAACTTGTGCTTGATGGACACCGGGAAGGCGGACGAGGAGTCCGCCTTCGCGTCGCCGGAGGCGTCGGAGGAGGTGTTCGAGTCGTCCTTGACGGAGCCGCAGGCTGCCAGGGCGGCGGCGAGGCCGACGGCGAGAAGGGTGCTGAGAAGCTTTCTCGACATGCGCGTCAGTAAAGCAAGGTAAGCCTTGCCTTAGCAACGCGTTTCGGACAACTTCTTTGATTCTGGCGGTAGTTGACCTGCCCGATCACGGATGAGCAGTGAGATAGCCGCCCATCGTGCGGAAGTAGTCGGTCGCCGCGTACTCCGTGCCGTCGTCCGTGCGCAGCCTGCGGATGACCAGCCCGGGGTGGCGCCCGCTGTGGGCGTCCGCGCCCGCCACGATGACCACGCCGTCGCCCTCGGGGATGAAGACGCGGCCCGGCGTGCCGCCGTAGCGGCCCTCGGAGACGGCGGCCGAGACGATCCTGATCCGCTGCCCGCGATGGAACGTGTACGCGTTGGGATACGGGTCCGACTGGGCCCGTACCAGGCGCTCCAGGCGCTCCGCGGGCCAGCTCCAGTCGATGCGGCTGTCCTCCAGGGACCGCTTGTGGAAGAAGCTCGCGCGGCTGCGGTCCTGGGGCTGCCAGTGGGTGGCGGCCCGGCCGGAGTCGATGAGGTCGAGCGACTCCCGCACGATGGGCGCGATCAGGTCGACCGTGCGATGGAACAGGTCCGTTGCGGTGTCGGTGGGTCCGACCGCCACCGAGCGCTGCACGAGGATGTCCCCGGCGTCCAGCTCGGCGTTCATGCGGTGCGCGGTGACGCCGACCCGCTCCTCGCCGTTGATGAGCGCCCAGATGATGGGGGAGAAGCCGGCATAGGACGGCAGCAGCGAGTCGTGGACGTTGAGCGTGCCGTGCGGGGGCAGGTCGAAGAGCTCCGGCGGCAGCCAGGTGCGCCAGTTGTTGGCCACGAGGATGTCGGGCCTGGCCTCGCGTACCGCGGCGAGGAGTTCGGGGTCGTCGGGGCGGTTGCGCAGGAGGACGGGGACGTCGTTCTTCTCGGCCAGCTCGGCGACGGAGTCGCCCCAGATCTTCTCGTAGGCGTGGTCGCTCTTGGGGTGGGTGACCACGAGGACGACCTCGTGATCGGAGTCCAGCAAGGCCTGGAGCGTGCGGTGGCCCCAGGTCTGGTAGCCGAACATGGCGACGCGCATGCGGTTCTCCCCTTCGGCGGGCTCCATTGCAAGGTAAGGCTAACCTTATCTAACATGTGGCTGCCTGAGGGAGGCGATGCCACGGTGAAGTCACCGCTCACGGGATCGGACACCACCTACGACGTCCTCGGAATCGGCTTCGGGCCGTCAAATCTCGCCCTGGCCATAGCGATTGACGAACACAACGCGAACCTTCCGGCGGACCGTCGGATCAACGCCCTTTTCCTGGAGCGCCAGTTGGGTTTCGGCTGGCACCGGGGCATGCTCATCGACGACGCCACGATGCAGGTGTCGTTTCTCAAGGACCTTGTGACGCTGCGCGATCCGGCCAGCGACTTCAGCTTCCTGTGCTTCCTGCGCGAGCGCGGCCGGCTGATCGACTTCCTGAACCAGAAGACCCTCTTCCCGCTCCGCGTCGAGTTCCACGCCTACTTCGAGTGGGCCGCCGAGCGGGTGCGGCACCTGGTGGCGTACGACCAGGAGGTGACCGCCATCGACCCCGTGCGCGACGACACGGGCACGGTGACGCACTTCGACGTGGTCTGCCGTGACCCGGAGCGTCCCGGCCGGACCGTCACCCGCCGGGCCCGTGACATCAGCGTGGCGGTCGGCCTCGAACCCCATGTGCCGCCCGGCGTCGAACTCTCCGAACGCGTCTGGCACAACAGCCAGTTACTGCCCCGCGTGGCCGAACTCGCCACGTCCGGCGAGCCGGTGCGCCGCGCGGTCGTCCTCGGCGCCGGGCAGAGCGCCGCCGAGACCGTCGACTATCTGCACCGCTCGTTCCCCGAGGCCGAGGTCTGCGCGGTGTTCGCCAAGTACGGCTACACGCCGGCCGACGACAGCCCGTTCGCCAACCGCATCTTCGACCCGGAGGCGGTGGACGTGTACTTCGGCGCGCCCTCCGAGGTCAAACAGTCCCTGTTCGACTACCACCGCTCCACCAACTACTCCGTCGTCGACATGGAGTTGATCGAGGCCCTGTACGCCCAGGCGTACCAGGAGAAGGTCACCGGCCGCGAACGGCTGCGCTTCCTCAACGTCTCCCGCATCCGCGACGTCCGAAAACGCGGCGACGGCGCGCTCGACGTGTCAGTGGAGTTTCTGCCGACCGGGGAGCAGCGGACCCTCCGGGCCGATGTGCTCGTGCACGCCACCGGCTACCGTCCCCGTGACCTCACCGCCCTGCTCGGCGAGGCGGCGAAGGTCTGTCTGCGGGACGACGGGGACGCGCTGCGGGTCTCCCGTGACCACCGTGTGGAGACCGCGAACGACGTCACCGCGGGGATCTACCTCCAGGGCGGCACCGAGCACACCCACGGGCTCACCTCGACCCTGCTGTCCACCACCGCGATCCGTGCGGGGGAGATCCACCGCTCCCTGCTGGCCCGCCGGACGGCGTCCGTCTGAGCGGGTCAGCCCGCTGGTGCCGCGGTCACGGCGGGGTCGAACACGGCGACCACCTCACCCGTGGACGTCACCGCCCCGCACGTGTCCGCGATCCACTCCAGCGCGAACCCATGGCTCCCGGCCGACGCGTCGGCGACGGCGTCCGCGACGACGAAGGGCTCCAGGTCCTGCACCCAGGCATCGGCGGCGGTCATCAGCACGCCGACCCGGGCGAACAGGCCCGCTATCACGACCTGATCCCGCTTCAGGTCCCCCAACCGGCTGCCCAGCCGGGTCCGGGCGAACGCGCTGTGCTTCCGGGCGGTGAGCACGGCGTCCCCGGTGCGCGGTTCGACCTGCTCGGCGAAGGCCTCGCCGTCCCGGTCGGCCGGCGCACCGGACTGCCGTACGTACAGGGCGGGTCCGCGTTCCCCGGCCGGCACCGAGTGGATGACGGGCACGCCGGCGGCATGCGCGGCGTTCACCAACCGGCCCGAGTTCGCGAGGAGTTCGGTGACCGGGGCGCCCTCCTGCTCCAGTACGCGCACGAAGCGCCTCTGTAAGTTGAGCACCACGAGCGCCGCCCGGCTCGGGTCGAGGGTCCACCCCGTGCTGTCGTCGGGCAGCATCGCGGGGGTCGGCATGACGTACGGGAAGATCGAGCCAGGCGTCATCTCGGGTTGCCCTTCGGTGAGTCGGGGAACCCTGTTTAAGTTAGCCTCACCTAAGTTGGTTGTCCTCCCGTTGAGCCCGGAACCGGCCTCAGCCCAGGGCGCGGTCCAGGTTGAAGGCCGCGCTGATCAGGGCGAGATGCGTGAACGCCTGGGGAAAGTTGCCCTGTTGCTCGCCCGTGTGACTGATCTCCTCGGCGTACAGGCCCAGATGGTTGGCGTACGTCAGCATCTTCTCGAAGGCCAGCCGCGCCTCGTCGACCCGGCCGGCCCGCACCATGGCCTCGACGTACCAGAACGAGCAGATGGAGAACGTGCCCTCGTCGCCGCGCAGCCCGTCGGGGCTCGCCTGCGGGTCGTAGCGGTAGACCAGCGAGTCGGACACCAGGTCCTCGGTGAGGGCGTCCAGCGTGGACAGCCACTTGGGGTCGGTCGGCGCGATGAACTTCGCCAGCGGCATCATCAGCACCGCCGCGTCCAGTACGTCGCTGTCCTCGTGCTGGACGAAGGCCTGGCGCCGCTCGGACCAGCCCCGGCTCATGATCCGCCGGTAGATCGTGTCCCGGCACGCCTGCCAGTGCGGCAGATCGGCGGGCAGCCCGCGCCGGTTGGCCATCCGGATGCCCCGCTCGATCGCCACCCAGCACATCAGCCGCGAGTACAGGAAGTTCTTGCGGCCGCCGCGGGTCTCCCACACGCCCTCGTCGGGCTGGTCCCAGTGCTCGCACACCCACTCCACCAGCGCGCACACATCGTCCCACTGGTCGCTGGAGATCGGCTTCGCCCACTTGTCGAAGAGGTAGATCGAGTCGATCACCGCGCCGTAGATGTCCAGCTGGAGCTGGTCGGAGGCGGCGTTGCCGACGCGCACCGGGGCGGAGCCGAGGTGGCCCTCCAGATGGTCGAGTTCACGCTCGGGCAGGTCGGTGCGGCCGTCGATGCCGTACATGATCTGCAGGGGGCCGGTGTGACAGCCGTCGCCCCGGCTGACGTGCTCGGTCAGGAACTTCATGAACGCCTCGGCCTCGCCCGTGAAGCCCAGCCGCAGCATCGCGTACACGCAGAAGGCGGCATCGCGCACCCACACGTACCGGTAGTCCCAGTTGCGTTCGCCGCCGAGCTGCTCGGGCAGGCTGGTCGTCGGCGCGGCCACGATCGCGCCGGTGGGCGCGTAGGTGAGCAGCTTCAGGGTGAGGGCCGAGCGGTGCACCATCTCCCGCCAGCGGCCACGGTACTTGGAGACGGACAGCCACTGCCGCCAGTACGCCACCGTGCTGTTGAACTGTTCCTCGGCCTCGGTCCGCGCGCACCGGCGCAGGGTGACGTCAGCGCCGAGCTGGTCCAGCGCGAACACCGCCGACTCACCCTGGGCGAGCTTGAAGTCGGCGCACACGTCCGGCCCGTCGACCTCCAGCGGCATGGTCGCGGTCAGTCCGAGCGACAGCTTCTCCGACTCGAACACCGCGACGTCGCCCACCATGCGCACGGTGTGCGGCCGGGAGCCGTAGTCGAAGCGCGGCGCGACCCGCGTCCGGAACGGGATCGCCCCGCGGACGCACACCACCCGCCGGATCAGCCGGTGCCGCTCGGATTCGGCCGAGCTGCCGTCCACCGGCATGAAGTCCTGCACCTCGCCGACGCCGTCCTCGGTGAAGAACCTGGTGATCAGGACGTTCGTGTCGGGGAAATAGAACTGCTTGGTCCTGGCCGGCACCGCCGCCGCCAGCTCGAAGCACCCGCCCCGCTCCGCGTCCAGGATCGCCGCGAAGACGCTCGGGGCGTCGAAGGCCGGGCAGCAGTACCAGTCGATCGTGCCGTCCGTCCCCACCAGGGCCACACTGCGCAGATCGCCGATCAGCCCGTGCTCGGCGATGGGCAGATAGCGCGAGGCCGTGGGAACGTCCGTCTCGGTCGGGGTTGTGCTCATCGCAGCCTCCCTGGCCCGCCGTCGCGCCCTGGTCCGCCGTGCGCCTCGCTCCCAGCGTAGGTGGAATCGGACGGGCGAGGGCCGGGATCCGGGGCCCGGACCGCGAGCGCTCAGATCGCGAGGGCTCAGACCGCGATGACCCGCAGACCCGCCTCCTCGAAGCGCCGTACGGTCTCGGGGTCGGCCGCCGCGTCCGTGACCAGCGTGTCCACCGCGTCGGCCGCGCAGATCCGGGCGAACGCCCGCTGCCCCAGCTTGCTGGAGTCCGCGGCCACGACCACCCGCTCGGCGCGCTCGCACAGTAGCCGGTTGATCGCCGCCTCCGCCTCGTCGTGCGCGGCGGCGCCGTGCGTGACATCGAACGCGACGACGCCGAGGACCGCCACGTCGATCGTGATCTGGGACAGCACCCCGTCCGCGAGCGGCCCGATGAGCTCGTACGACTGGGGCCGCGCGACCCCGCCGGTGACCACGATCTTGAGCTGGGGGCGGACGGCCAGCTCATTGGCGATGTTGAGCGCGTTGGTGACGACGGTCAGCGCGGGTACCCCGGCCGTCAGGTCGCCGCGCACGGCCAGGGCGCGCGCCACCTCGGTGGTCGTCGTTCCGCCGGTCAGCCCGACCGCCTCGCCGGGCGCGATGAGACCGGCCACCGCCTTGGCGATGCGCTGCTTCTCGGAGGCGTGCCGTGCCGTCTTGTAGCGCAGTGGCAGTTCGTACGACACTCCGTGCACGACCGCGCCGCCCCGCGTGCGGACGAGCATCTGCTGCTCGGCGAGCTGGTCGAAGTCGCGACGGATCGTGGCGGCCGAGACCTCCAGCTCGGCGGCCGCCTCCTCGACGTCCAGCCGGCCCCGCTCAACGAGCAGCTCCAGCAGCGCCTTCCAGCGGGCGTCGCGCGACATCCGCCCTCCATTCCTCGATCATTCCTCGATCTCCGGCGACCTTAGCGCACCCCACTCCACCGCAATGCTTGATTCTGCTCGAAAGTTAGCGATATCTTGCAAGAACAAGCACAGGCACTCCGCAATGCTCCTCTGGAGCCCGAAGGTGGCGGCATGACGCATGTCGAGGACGAGCTCAACAGCCAGCCCGAGTGCTGGACCCGCGCCGCGGCCGAGGCGACCGGCCTCGGCGGGGTGCTGCCGGAACCGGGGGAGCGGGTCGCGGTCGTCGGCTGCGGAACGTCGTACTTCATGGCGCAGGCGTTCGCCACACTGCGCGAGGGATCAGGCGGGGGCGAGACGGACGCCTTCGCCGCGTCGGAGTTCCCGCACGGACGCGCGTACGACCGCGTCCTCGCCCTCACCCGCTCCGGTACGACGACCGAAGTGCTCGACCTGCTGGGCCGGTTGAAGGGGAGGACGCGTACCACGGCGGTCACCGCCGACCCGGACACGCCCGTCATGACGGCCGCCGACGAGGTCGTCGTCCTCGACTACGCGGACGAACGGTCCGTCGTGCAGACCCGGTTCGCGACCACCGCCCTCACCCTGCTCCGCGCCCACCTCGGCCTGCACACCGACGCGGTCGTGGCCGACGCCCGCACCGCGCTCGCCGCGGACCTGCCCGAAGGGCTCGTGGAGTGCGGCCAGTTCACCTTCCTCGGCCGTGGCTGGACCGTGGGGCTGGCCAACGAGGCCGGGCTGAAGATGCGCGAGGCGTCGCTGTCCTGGACCGAGGCCTACCCGGCCATGGAGTACCGGCACGGCCCCATCAGCATCACCACGGGCGGCACCGCCGCCTGGATGTTCGGTGAGGCTCCCGAGGGGCTGGCCGAACAGGTCCGCGCCACCGGCGGACTGTGGATCGAGGGCCGCCTCGACCCCCTCGCCGAACTGGTCCGCGCCCAGCGGCTCGCGGTCGCCGTCGCCGCGGCCCGCGGCCTCGACCCGGACCAGCCGCGCCACCTCACCCGCTCGGTGATCCTCGCCCCGTGACACATCCCCCCACGCGCCGAGGCGCGCCGAGCGGGAACAGACGAAAGGACAGGCCGTGCCCCTCGTGACCACCGGCGAGCTCATCACCGGCGCCACCGCAACCCGCTCCGCCGTCGCCGCCTTCAACGTCATCACCCTGGAGCACATCGAAGCCGTCATCGCCGGTGCGGAGTCGGCGAGTTCGCCCGTCGTCCTCCAAGTCAGCGAGAACGCCGTCAAGTTCCGCTACGGACGGCTCCTCCCGCTCGCCCGCGCGGCCGTCGCCGCCGCCGAACGCGCCGCCGTCCCCATCGCGTTGCACCTCGACCACATCCAGAGCGACGACCTGCTGCGCCAGGCGCCGGACGCCGGGTTCAGCTCGGTGATGTACGACGCGGCCCGGCTGCCGTACCTGGACAACCTCGCCGCGACGAAGGCGGCCGTCGACTGGGCACACGCCCAAGGCCTGTGGATCGAGGCCGAGTTGGGCCGGCTGGGCGGCAAGAACGGGGAGCCGCCCCTCGACGCCCACGCCCCGGGAGCCCGCACCGACCCCGCCGAGGCGCACGCCTTCGTCACCGACTCCGGCGTCGACGCCCTCGCCGTCGCCATCGGCAGCTCGCACGCCATGACCACCCGCACCGCCACCCTCGACCACGACCTCCTCAAGCGCCTGGCCGCCACCCTGGACGTCCCCCTCGTCCTGCACGGTTCCTCCGGCGTCCCCGACGACGAACTCACCGCGGCGGTCGCGGGCGGCATCGCCAAGGTCAACGTCGGCACAGCCCTCAACATCGCCATGACGGGAGCGATCCGCGACTTCCTCGCCGCCCACCCCGAGGCGGTCGACTCACGCAAGTACCTGAGCGTGGGGCGGGAGGCGATGGTGCGGGCGGTGGCGGGCATCATCGGGGTCCTGAGGGGGCGCCGCAGCGGACACGGTGAGACCCTGACGCCGGACGCCGTGACGTCCTGACACCGGGAACGCCTACTTCTTGACGGCCTTCAGCACCACGAACTTCGGGTCACTGGCGACGAGTTGACTGTTGCCGAACAGCCGCCGCAGCTTCACGTGGTAGCCGAGATGCCGGTTGCCGATCACCCACAGCTCACCGCCCGGCCGGAGCGCACGCCGGGCCCCGGTGAACATCCGCCAGGCCGTCGCGTCGGTCGTCGCCTGGTGGGAGTGGAACGGGGGGTTGTTGAGCACGAGGTCCACGCTCCCGGCCGGCACGCCCGCCAGCCCGTCCCCGACCCGGAACTCCGCGTGCCCCGGCACCCCGTTCGCCTTGTACGTCGCCTCCGCCGAGGCCACGGCCTGGAACGACTCGTCCACGAACAACACCTCGGCCGCCGGGTTCGCCAGCGCCATCGCCGTACCGACGACGCCGTTGCCGCACCCGAGGTCCACCACCCGTTGCGCGCCCCTGCTGCCGGGCAGATGCCCAAGGAAGAACCGCGTGCCGATGTCGAGCCGGTCGGCACAGAAGACGCCCGCGTGATTGACGACCGTGCGTCCCGAGACCGTGCCGATGCCGTCGGGGAGGTCGTAGGTGTACGGCCACGGGTTCGCGGGCCGCTCCACGGACGACCGGGGCGTGCAGAAGATCAGCCGGGCCTTCTTCTCGGCGAGCGAGGTGCGGGTCGGGCCGAGGATCCGCTCGAACAGCTGGAGCGTCGAGGTGTGGATCTCCTTCACCATCCCGGTGCCCACCACGACCGTCTCCTCGTGCACCGCGGGCGCCAGCCGCAGCAACTGGTCCTCCAGCAGCGCCAGGCTCTTCGGCACCCGCACGAGCAGGACGTCGACGCGCTCCGGCGGCGGGTCCTGCGTGGTGAGCAGCTGGACGGTGCCGGGTTCGACACCCTGCCGGGCGAGGTTGGCACGGGTCGCCTCCTGGGCCAGGTAGGAGTCCGTGATCTGCGCCGGGCCCCGCGCCGCGAGCGCCGTGACCAGGGCGCCCCAGCGGTCACCGACGACCACGACCGTGCCGGACAGCGGGATCTCCCGCTCCGCCAGGTGCCTCAGCAGGTACTCGTCGGAGGCGTCCCAGGCGCGCAGCCGGTCACGGGGGTCCTCGGGGAAACGGGTCAGCGCGAGCTCGCCCCAGGGCGTCGTCATACGGTCGTTCATCGTGCGTCAAGGCTAAGCGACCCCAGGGACGCTTCGAGCCGCAGCTCACGGCGGGTGCGGGAGGATGGGACGCATGGACGCCGAGCTGTTCCCCCGGGAGCGTACGGAGGTCGCGCCGGGCGCGGTGCACGTGCCCGACTGGCTGGATCCGGGCCGCCAGCGTGAGCTGCTGGCCGCTGCCGGGAGTGGGCGCGGCCACCGGCCGGGCTGCGCACGGTCCGCACGCCGGGCGGCGGCACCATGACCGCCCGGCAGGTCTGCCTGGGCTGGCACTGGTACCCGTACGCCTACGCCCGCACGGTCGTCGACGGCGACGGCGCCCCGGTCAAACCGTTCCCGGCATGGCTGGACGAGCTCGGCCGCCGCGCGGTGCGGGACACCCTCGGCGAACCGGAGGCGGCCTACGACATCGCGCTGATCAACTTCTACGACGCCGGCGCCCGCATGGGCATGCACCGCGACAGCGACGAGAAGTCGGACGCGCCCGTGGTGTCCCTGAGCCTCGGCGACACCTGCGTCTTCCGCTTCGGCAACCCCGAGACCCGGACCCGGCCCTACACGGACGTCGAACTGCGCAGCGGCGACCTGTTCGTGTTCGGCGGCCCGTCGCGGCTCGCCCACCACGGGGTGCCGAAGGTGCAGCCGGGCACCGCACCGCCGGAGTTGGGGCTGACCGGGCGGCTGAACATCACGCTCAGAGTGAGCGGCCTGTAGGCCGCCGCAGCTGCGGATCATGGGAGACTCGCCCTCATGAGCGGCAAGGCGGACCCCCGGACGGCGGGGGAAGGAACCACCTCGAGGACGCGGTTGGACCGGGGGCGCGGTGCGCTCGGACCCGCGTTGGAGCTCGTGCACACCGGACGCGCCCCCACGCGTGCCGTCCTCACCGCCGAACTCGGGGTCACTCGGGCCACGGCCGGCGCGGTGGCCGCCGAGCTGGAGGCGCTCGGGCTGATCCGGGTCGACGCCCGGCCCGGCGCGGCGGCCGGTTCGCAGGGGCGGCCCTCGCACCGGCTGGCGGTCGCCGAGGACGGCCCGGTCGTCCTCGCCGCACAGGTGCACGCCGACGGGTTCCGGGCGGCGCTGGTCGGCCTGGGCGGCCGTATCGTCGCCACCGCGCCCGGGCGCGAGACGGTCGACGCCGATCCGGCGAAGGTCCTCGGCTCGGTGGTCGAGGCCGGCGCCGAGCTTCTGCGCACGACGGGCCGGCGCTGCGTCGGCGCGGGCCTCGCCGTCCCCTCCGCGGTCGCGGAACCCGACGGCCTGGCGCTGAACCCCCTCCACCTCGCCTGGCCCGTGGGCGCGCCGGTGCGCCGCATCTTCACGGAGTGCGTGCGCGCGGCCGGGATCACCGGACCGGCCTTCGCCGCCAACGACGTCAACCTCGCCGCCCTCGCCGAGCACCGGCACGGCGCGGGCCGCGGCGCCCGTGACCTGCTGTGCGTGGCCACCGGGCACCGGGGCGTCGGCGGCGCGCTGGTGCTGGACGGCCGTCTGCACACCGGCAGTTCGGGCCTGGCCCTGGAGGTCGGCCACCTCACCGTGAACCCCGAGGGCAGACCCTGCCACTGCGGCAGCCGGGGGTGCCTGGACGTCGAGGCCGACCCGCTGGCCCTCCTCACGGCGGCCGGCCGCGAGCCCGGTCCCGACGGCTCCCTGATCCAGCAGGCCAACGACCTGATCCGCACCCAGTACGACGACCCGACGGTCCGCACCGCCACCGAGGCCCTCATCGACCGCCTCGGCCTCGGCCTCGCCGGCCTGGTCAACATCCTCAACCCGGACCGCATCATCCTCGGCGGCCTGCACCGCACCCTCCTCGACACCGACCCCGACCGCCTGCGCGCCGTCGTCGCCGACCGGAGCCTCTGGGGCCAGAGCGGCGGCGTCCCGATCCTCGCCTGCACCCTGGACCACAACAGCCTGGTCGGCGCCGCCGAGTTGGCCTGGCAGCCGGTGCTGGACGATCCGCTGGGGGCCCTCGCCTAGGCGGTGCGTGACGGCAGGACGACCTCGGAAGGCAGCTGCGGCGTGTTCGCGCCCTGCGGGGCCCTCCCTCCAGGCGCGGCCGCCGCCCGGACGGCCGCACTCCCGGCGAAGACGCGGGTACGCTTCATGCCATGCGGATCTCCGTCTCCTCGGACATGGACGAACCCGTCGCCCGCCTCCTCGTCACCGAGCTGCGCGGCCGCGGTCACGACGTGGTGACCCACGGAGCGCTGAGCCCCGGCGACGACCCCCAGTGGGCCGCCTGCTCCGAGGCTGCCGCCCGCCAGGTCGCCGACGGCACGGCGGACCAGGCGGTCGTGTGCTGCTGGACCGGCACGGGCGCGTCGATCGCCGCGAACAAGGTGCCGGGCGTCAGGGCCGCCCTGTGCACGGACGCCTACACGGCGGACGGCGCCCGCCGCTGGAACGACGCCAACGTGCTCGCGCTCAGCCTGCGCCTGACGTCCGAGCCGCTCCTCAAGGAGATCCTCGACGCCTGGTTCGCCGGCGAGGCGAGCGAGGACACCCAGGACCGGGAGAACGTGGCCCGCCTCGGACGCCTGGACGTCAGGCAGTCGTGAGGCTTTGGGCCGGAGCCCGGTCCCTTATGCGTCCCGTTCGGAAAAGGCGCTGGCTCGCTGGGTGTGTCCCGCCCTACCGTCGCGCCATGAGCAATCACTCGGAAGCGCCTGTCGCGCCCGTCGAGGCCTATGAACCCCCTTACTACGTGGCTGTCTTCAGCACGGTGCGAACCCCGAACCAGAACGACTACAGCGAGACCAACGCGCGCATGGAAGACCTGGTGAAGGATGTACCGGGGTTCCTGGGGATGGACCACGCCCAGACTCCCGGCGGGCTGGGCATCACCGTCAGCTACTTCCGCGACGCCGACGCCCTGACGGAGTGGCGGACCAACGTCGAGCACCGCGCGGCACAAGAGCGCGGGCGAGCCGACTGGTACCAGAGCTACACGCTCCATGTGGCGAAAGCGGAGCGGAGTCACGGTTTCCTGCGAGCGGAGGCCCGGCAGAGCCCGACGGCAGGCTGACCGACCGAGGTCACCTCAGCTTCCCGACGGCCCGGTGAGGGCGGGTGAATCGACGGGGGCGGGGGAGTCGGCGTACTGCGCCACTCCCTCGCCGAACGACCAGTTGACGGGTTCGTTCTCGATCAGATGGACGAACACGTTCCGCGGCTCGGTCCCCGCGTAGGAGTGGGCGAGTTCGGCGATGCGCCGGTACAGCGCCTGCTTCTGCGCGGGGGACCGGCCGGAGCGCAGGGTGATCGTGACGTACACGATGCCGTCGTCCCGGTGGATGCCGAGGTAGTTGTCGTCGTAGCGGAGCGTGCTGCGGGTGCCGTCATGCCCGACCAGCACCTGGAACCGGTCGTCGGACGGGATCCCGATGGCCTCCACCAGGGAGTCGTGCACGGCACGGCCGAGCGCGTCCAGCCGCTCGGGGTCGGCGCCGAGGGCGTCGATGCGGACGAAGGGCATGTCAGGGTCTCCTTGCTGTGAATGTCACGAACGGCGAGGTCTGGGGACCAGCTCGCCCCCGCAGTTGGGACAGATGTCCGCCATCGCGTCACTGCACGGCACGCAGAAGGTGCACTCGTACGAGCAGATACGGGCAGGCGCGTCCAGCGGCAGCGCCGCCGTCTCGCAGCGCTCACATCGGTCGCGCATCTCCAGTGCCATGTGTCGTGTTCGCCTTCCCTGTCAGCCCGGCAACCGGTCCCGCCCCGGCTCGGACATGTGCAGCACCTCGTACATGTCACCGTCGGCCTTGGGCGTGTCGTTTCCCCAAAGGGAGAAGTGGATCAGCTCCCAACGGTTCGTGTCCACGGCCGCCGCCGCGAGCACCGCTCCGTCCTCGGCGGCCAGCCGCTCCGTCTCCCGCGCCGTCTCCGCCATGAAGTCGGCCAACAGCCCGTCGTCCGGCACCCGTTGGCGCCGCCGCACCGCGATCCGCGCGGGGGAGTGGGCGTCACGGCCCTCCGCGTGCACCGCCCCGGACCACTGCCGCACCGACGGTCGCCCGAAGTCGTCGACGATGCCCTGGAAAGGGCCGCCCCAGAGGAACGCGCTCATCCCGGCGACGGAGTTCCACAGATAGAACGGCGCGTACTGGTTGACCGGCGATCCGTGCACACCGCGCTCGCGCATCAGGTACGTCTTGAACCCGAGCCCCTCCCAGTCGTCGAGCAGATGCCCCCGGCTCGCGACGCGGCGGCGGATGATCCCCATGTCGTAGTCGGCGGGCAGGGTGATCTCGTACTGCATCGCGTGCATCGACTCGCCTTTCCGGTGCGGTAAATGCGGTAGGTGCGGTAGTTGCTGTAGCCGTTCCAGGTGCCACAGGTGCCTCAAGTGCTTCTAGTGCTTCTGGTGCGGTGCGAGAAGGGACAGCAAGCCCCGGACGCCCACGTCGAAGGCGGCGGGCGACCCGGACGCGCGGGCGAGAACGTAGCCGCCCTGGACGGTCGCGACGATCGTCGCCGCGATCGACTCGCCGTCGAGCCCGGGCGCGAACTGGCCCTGCTCCTTGCCCTCCTCGACGATCCCGGCGAGCCGTTCCCGCAGCCAGTCGAGCGTCTCGTCGACGGGTGCCCGCAGTTCGTCGCTGGCGATCACGTCCGGGTCCATCGTCAGCCGCCCGATCGGACAGCCGCGCAGTACATCGCGCTCGCGCCGCAGATACGCCTCGATGCGCTCGTACGGCGTGTCCGGCCCGTCGAGTACTCCCGCGGCGGTAGCCCGCATCTCCTCGGCGGTACGGCGGATCGCGGCCAGCGCCAGATCCGGCTTCCCCTTGAAGTGGTGGTACATGCTGCCCTGCCCGGCGCCCGAACGCTCCAGGATCGCCTTGGGGCTGGTGCCGACATAGCCCCGCTCCCACAGCAGTTCGCGGGTGGACTCGATCAGCCGGTCCGAGGTGTCCGATGCGCTCATGCCCTCATTGTACATACTAGTAGTTACAGAAGTCGAGCCCCTCCGGAGCAGCGCAACCAGCTCTGCGTACTCCCCGAGGGGTACGCGCACTGCCGCTGGCCGTACGACGACCCGGACCCGTCCCCGGCGCGAGTCTCGAAGCATCACCGAACGACCACCGAACCGACTCGGGAGATGAATCGAGATGCAGACCCTGGCTCACTTCGCCGACGGCGGCCCCGGCCCGTGGATCCTCCTCTTCCCGCTGATCTGGGCGGCCGTCGTGATCGGCGGCATCACGCTGCTGCGCCGCACGGTGTGGCGCGGACGCCGCGCCCCCTGGCGGTCGGCCGCCGACGACAACTCACCCATCACCGTGCTCGGGCACCGCTTCGCCTCCGGCGAGATCGACGAGGACGAGTACTGGCGCCGACTGTCCGTCCTGGACGAGCAGTTCGGCGGCACGGGCAAGGGCGGTGCGGCATGACGACCACGACCGTCACGACGACCACGACCGTCACGACGACGCCGACGGCCGCCCGCGTCGTCGACGCCGTGAAGGTGTACGGCACCGGCGACACCGGCGTGAGGGCCCTGGACGGGGTGAGCGTCGACTTCCCGGTCGGCCGCTTCACCGCGATCATGGGGCCCTCGGGCTCCGGCAAGTCCACGCTGATGCACTGCGCGGCCGGCCTCGACACCCTCACCTCGGGCACCGCCCACATCGGGGACACCGAGCTGAGCAGCCTCGACGACCGCCGCCTCACCCTCCTGCGCCGCGACCGCGTCGGCTTCGTCTTCCAGGCCTTCAACCTGGTGCCGACGCTGACGGTCGCGGAGAACATCAGGCTGCCGCTGGACCTCGCGGGCGGAAAGGGAAGCAAGGGAAGCAAGGGAAACAAGGGCAGCAAGGGCAGCAGGGGCGGCCACGGCGACAAAGGAGACACGGAGTGGATCGACGCGCTGATCGACGTCGTCGGCCTGCGCGACCGGCTCCACCACCGACCCTCCGAGCTCTCCGGCGGCCAGCAGCAACGCGTCGCCGTCGCCCGGGCGTTCGCCGGGCAGCCGGACGTCGTCTTCGCCGACGAGCCGACCGGCAACCTCGACTCCCGTTCCGGCGAGGAGGTCCTCGGCCTGCTCGGCCGCGCGGTGCGCCAGACGGCCCGCACGGTCGTCATGGTCACCCACGACCCGGTGGCCGCCGCCCACGCCGACGAGGTCGTCTTCCTCGCCGACGGACGCCTGGTCGACCGTATGGAGTCCCCGACCGCCGACAAGGTCCTGGACCGCATGAAAGCCTTCGAGGTGCCCTCATGAACACGTCTGTCCGCCTGAGCGTGTCCTCCCTGCGCGCCCACACGCGCCGCTTCGCCGGTACGTTCCTCGCGGTGTTCCTCGGCGTGGCCTTCCTGGCCGGAACCCTCGTCATGGGCGACACCCTGCGCGCCGGCTTCGACACGATGTTCGGCAAGGCGACCAGCGGCACGGACGCCGTCGTCCGCAGTGCCGACGCCATCACCACGCCGGGTGAGAGCGAGGGCGTGCGCGAACCGGTCGACACGGACCTGGTGCGCACGATCGAGCAGGCCCCCGGCGTCGCGGCGGCCGCGCCCGACATCCAGGGCGCCGGTCAGCTCGTCGGCAGGAACGGCGACCCCATCGGCGGCCAGGGCCCGCCCACCCTCGCCGGCAACTGGATCACCGACCCCGGCCTCAACCCGTACCGCCTGGCCGAAGGCCGTGCCCCGGAGAAGTCCGGCGAGGTCGTCGTCAACAAGGGGACCGCCGAACGAGGCGACCTGAAGATCGGCGACTCGACGACCCTGCGTACGCCCGACCCGGTCAAGGTGACCATCGTCGGCCTCGCGACTTTCGGCGGCGAGGACGGCATGGCCCAGGTGACCTTCACCGGCATGACCCGGGCCGACGCCGAGAAGTACCTCACGGCCCGGCCCGGCGAGGCCGCGAGCATCCAGGTGCGGGCCGGCCCCGGTACCAGCCAGCGGGAACTGGTCGAGGAACTGACGACCGTGCTGCCCCGCGGCGTCGAGGCCATCACCGGCCAGGAGTCGGCCGAGGAGAACACCGACATGATCTCCAGCCAGTTCCTGACCCTCTTCACCACCTTCCTCCTGGTCTTCTCCGGCGTGGCCCTCCTGGTCGCGACCTTTTCCATCCACAACACCTTCGCGATCGTCGTGGCCCAACGCACCCGGGAGAACGCCCTGTTGCGCGCCCTCGGCGCCTCCCGCCGCCAGGTCACCGCGTCGACCCTCGTCGAGGCGATCGCCGTCGCCGTCACCGCGTCCCTGGCCGGCCTCGCGGGCGGCATCGGCATCGCAGCGGGTCTCCAGGCCCTGTTCCCGGCGATCGGATTCCCCTTCCCCGAGGGCGACCTGGTGGTGACGGCCCTTTCCATGGCCCTGCCGCTCGCGGTCGGCATCGTGGTCTGCCTCGGTTCCGCCCTGCTCCCCGCCCTGCGAGCCGGCCACACCGCACCCCTGGCCGCCCTGCGCGAGACGGCCGTCGACACCTCCGGCGCCTCGCGAGCCCGCGCCGTCACCGGCGTGGGCCTGCTCGCCCTGGCGATCGGCGTCACGCTCGGCGGAGTTCTGCTGACCCCGTCCCTCTGGCTGGCGGGAACCGGCGCCACCCTCGCCCTGGCCGCCTTCGTGGTCCTCGGCCCCGTCGCCTCCACGACGGCCGTACGGGTGCTCGGTAGCCCCCTCGGCCGACTGCGCGGCGTCACCGGCGGACTCGCCCGGCGCAACGCGCTGCGCAGCCCGAAGCGAACGGCCGCCACCGCGAGCGCCCTGATGATCGGCGTCGCCGTCGTCTCCCTGTTCACGGTGTTCGGCGCCTCGCTGAAGGCGACGATGGACCAGACCGTGTCCCGGTCCTTCGCGGGCGACGTGGCCGTCAGCACCCCGTCGTTCGGCGCGGGCGGCAGCGGCCTGAGCCCGCGCCTCGCCGACGCGGTCCAGCGGCTGCCCGAGGTCGACACGGCCGTCGGACTCGGCCGGGGCGTCGCCGAAGTGAACGGCAAGGGAAGGGCCCTGACGGTCACCGACCCGGTCGCCCTGGAACGCACCTTCGACCTCGGCACCGTCCACGGCTCCCTCCGTGACCTCGGCACCGACGGCATCGCGATCACTCGGAAGGAGGCCGACAAGCAGAACCTGACGACCGGCGACAAGGCCCGCCTCACCTTCACCGACGGCCAGGCACAGACCTTCACGGTCCGCGCGGTCTACGGCCGGTCCGAACTCGCCGGCGACTATGTCATCACCCGCGACGCCTGGGCTCCGCATCGCACCCAGGACGCCGACACCCTACTCACCGTCTCCTTCAAGGACGGCGTGAGCACGGACACCGGCAGGACGGCGGTGGAAGAGGTGGCCGCTCAGTACGGCGACCCCGAGGTGCAAACCCGCGACGAGTACGCGCAATCGGCGGCCGGCGGGATCGACATGATGCTGACCCTCGTCTACGCGCTGCTCGCCCTGGCGGTGCTCATCGCCCTCCTCGGCATCGCCAACACCCTCACGCTGGCGATCCACGAGCGCACCCGCGAACTCGGCCTGCTGCGGGCCGTGGGCCAGACCCGCTCCCAACTGCGCGCGATGGTCCGCTGGGAGTCGGTCCTGGTGGCAGCCTTCGGCACGGTCGGCGGCCTCGCCCTCGGCGCCTTCCTCGGCTGGGTGCTGGTGGCGGCCTCCGACGGAGCGAGCGACAGTGCCTTCGCCTTCGCGATGCCGCCGCTGCAACTGCTGGTGGTCGCCCTGGTCGGCCTGACCGCCGGAGCCCTGGCAGGCCTACGCCCGGCGCGCCGCGCGGCACGCCTGGACGTCCTGAGGGCGATCGCCACAGAGTGACCCTCAGAGCCAAGGGCGACAGCACTGCGACCGCCCCCTCACCGCCCGGTCAACCGACAACGGCCGACCGGGCGGGAGCATGCTCGGGCCTGCGCAGATCAACCCGCGCCCCGACCTCGGCGAACTGCCGCGCGGGCTCTTCCACGGCCACCGCCACCGCGGCCACGGTCGCCCCGGCCGAGCGCTGCGGCGACCGCGCGTCCGTGCCCCGGGCCGCCACGGGCGTCGGCAGCGCGAACCACACGACCTTGCCGGACTCGCCGTCCGGGCGCACACCCCAGCTCTCGCTGAAGGCGGCCACCATCGCAAGCCCGCGCCCGCAGGTGGCGAGGGTGTCGGCGTCCTTGGCGTCCGCCACGATCGGCAGACGCGGGTCGTGGTCGCGCACCGAGACCATGAGCCGGTCGAGCAGCAGCTCGATCTCGACGGTGCACATCTTGTCCGGCTGGGCGTGCTGGTGGACGTTGGTCAACAGCTCGGTCACACCGAGCGCGGCGCGGTCTATCAAGGCGTCCAGATGCCAGTAGCGCAACTGCGCCGATACGATTCTGCGGACTTGGCCGATCCGCGACGGCAGGGCTTGGAGCTCCACCGTGCAGTGCCTGCTTGGGTGACTGATCACGGCTGCGACTCCCCGACTGAAGAGGTCCGGAAGAACACGGAGTACGGATCCAGCAGGGTGCTTGAGACAACGGCCGCCTGCTGTCGTGGCCGGCGGGCTGGTTCGCAGCGTTATCGCCGGTAAACCCAGAGTGACGTGAGACCAGCGTGACGCAGGGGGTGGGATACCGCAACTCGCGGTGACTCAGCCCTTACGCCCCGCGGCCTTCCGTACGGCCTCTATGAACCGGCGCGCCGCGGGAGGTCCTGGTTCCCCCGGGGCGGGGTCGTGATCGCCCAGGGTGAGTGAGTAGCGGTTGCCGTTCAGGTCCGCCAGCGCCCGGTCGTCCGAGAACCAGGGCTTGGACGCCCGGACCGCCTGCACCGGCGCGCTGTCGATCTCACTGCCGTAGCTGGTGAGCAACTGCACCCTGCCGTCGCTGATCCGCACCTGTCCGGCCCGGGTCAGCGAGCGCAGCCGCTTCCCGATCCGCACGCCCGTGGCCCTGAACTCCGGCTCGGCCATGCCCCGCCCCCTTGTGCGCGTCGGTGTGCCGGCCCGTCCTGCGCCGATGCCGGCCCTGGTCGTGATCCAGTGTGCACCCCGTTCGGGATCGCCGTCCCGTCCGGTGCAGTCTGCCCGCGTCCCGCGTCGAGCACCAGTACGCATGGGGTCTCTGACCGGGGCGTTCGGAGCACTCGCGCGAATGCGCCCCCAGCGCCCCGGTGAAACCATCGGCCCAGCGGTTTCTTTGAGGCGCTCAAAGGTGTGTTTATGCAGGTGAGAAGCGTGCGGAAGATGTTTATGCTCGAACCGACGGCCGCGCGAGTCGCCGCTGCCGCACCGCATGAGGAGCAGCGCCGTGAGCACCATCCAGCACATCCCGTCCGGCGTGACCCTCGACGTCGACCACAGCGACGCCGCCTACCGCGCCTGGCTGAAAGAAGCCGTACGCAAGGTCCAGGCCGACGCCAACCGTTCGGCCGACACCCACCTGCTGCGCTTCCCGCTGCCGGAGCAGTGGGGCATCGACCTGTACCTGAAGGACGAGTCGACCCACCCGACCGGCAGCCTCAAGCACCGGCTCGCCCGCTCGCTGTTCCTCTACGGCCTGTGCAATGGCTGGATCCGGCCGCACCGCCCCGTGATCGAGGCCTCCAGCGGCTCGACGGCCGTCTCCGAGGCGTACTTCGCGAAGCTGATCGGCGTGCCCTTCATCGCGGTCATGCCGCGCACGACGAGCGCCGAGAAGATCCGTCTGATCGAGTTCCACGGCGGACAGTGCCACTTCGTGGACGACTCACGGAAGATGTACGAGGAGTCCGCACGCCTCGCGGTGGAGACCGGCGGCCACTACATGGACCAGTTCACCTACGCCGAACGGGCCACGGACTGGCGCGGCAACAACAACATCGCCGAATCCGTCTTCCGCCAGCTGGAGTTGGAGCGGTTCCCGGAGCCCACGTGGATCGTCGCCACGGCCGGCACCGGCGGCACCTCCGCGACCATCGCCCGGTACGTCCACTACATGCAGTACGACACCCGCATCTGTGTCGCCGATCCGGAGAACTCGTGCTTCTTCGAGGGCTGGACCACCGGCGATCCGGACGTCACCTGCGGCCGCGGCTCGCGCATCGAGGGCATCGGCCGGCCGCGCATGGAGCCGAGCTTCGTGCCCGGCGCCGTCGACCGGATGATGAAGGTGCCGGACGCGGCCAGCGTGGCCGCCGTGCGGGCCCTGGAGCAGGCCATCGGCCGCAAGGCGGGCGGCTCCACCGGCACCGGGCTGTGGAGCGCGCTGAAGATCGTCGCCGAGATGGTGGCCGGGGGGCGGCAGGGGAGCGTGGTGACGCTGCTGTGCGACCCGGGGGACCGGTACCTCGACAAGTACTACTCGGACGCGTGGCTGGCCGAGCAGGGCCTGGACATCGCACCGTACGCGACGGCCATCGAGCACCTGCTGAACACGGGCGTCTGGCCCGAGTGAGCGGAGGACCGGGCCGGCCGTGAGCGGTAAGGCTCAGCCCGCGACTTCCGATCGAAGGCTCGTCCGAGATCTCATCCGCGCTCGCGGAGGTAGGCCTCCAGATCCGCGGCCCCGGTCAGCATGGCTCGCCCGCGGGCGGACAGTCGGCTGTGCCAGTCGCGCAGCGCGGCCTTCAGCGGCTCCAGCCCGCCGGCCGCCCGCACCTGGGCGATCAGCGGGGCGATCTGGTCCAGCAGGTAGCCGCCCCGCCTGAGCTGATGGGCCAGCCGGGCGTCCCGTACGGCGGCCTCGTCGTAGACGCGGTACCCCGTCCGCGGGTCGCGACGCGGGTGCACCAGCCCGGCGCGCTCCCATTTCCGCAGCGTCGCGGGCCGGATCCCGAGCTTCCCCGCCAGCGGCCCGATGAACATGCCGCCGGGCTCGGGCGCCGTGGCGGGTTCCAGGTCGCGCAGGGCGCTCTCCACCGCCCGGAGGGTCCGGCGGTCGTCGAGGAGTTGGGCGTGGCTCTCGTCGATGAGACGGAACGCCTCGTCGACCGCGCCCTGGTTCACGGCCCGCATGATCGACGTCGCAGTCTGGTGGCCATGGGCGGGCACCAGGGCAAGGAATGCGCGCAGAGCCCCGGCGTGCAGCGGGGTGTAGACGCGGTAGCCGTGGGGTGTGCGACCGGCGGCCGGCAGGATGCCGTCCTCCTCGTAGTTCCTGACCGCCTGCGTGGAGAGACCATGCTCGCGCGCCAGATCGACGGGCCTGAGCCGCCCGCCCGTTTGAAGGTTTCGCCCCATGAACCCGACGATATCGCGGGAAAGTTTCAACCGAAGGTTCAACGATACCGTTGAAGGCATGGCTACCGACATCAAGGACACCGCCCATGCCGTCGAGGCCGCCGCCGTCATGGGGCTGCTCCCCGCCCGGCCCCGGCTGCTCGCCCTGGGAGAGCCCACGCACGGTGAGGACACTCTGCTCGACCTGCGCAACGCCCTCTTCCGGCAACTCGTCGAGGAGGAGAGCTACCGGACGATCACGATCGAGAGCGACTGCATGATGGGCCTGGTCGTGGACGACTACGTCACCTCGGGCACGGGCACTCTCGACGAGGTCATGGAGCGGGGATTCAGCCACGGCTGGGGCGCCTCGGCGGCCAACCGCGAGCTCGTCGCCTGGATGCGCGCCCACAACGAGGACCGGCCCGCGTCCGAGCGGCTCCGCTTCGCCGGTTTCGACGGCCCGCTGGAGATCACCGGCGCCGCGAGCCCCCGGCAGGCCCTCACGGCGCTCCACGGCTACCTCTCGACCTGGGTCGACGCGGCCCTGCTCCCCTGCACCCGCGAGAAACTCGACCACCTGATCGGCGCCGACGAGCGGTGGACCGAGCCGGCCGCGATGATGGACCCGGCCCGGTCGGTGGGGCGGTCGGCCGAAGCCGGTCGGCTGCGGCTGCTCGCCGACGATCTGGTGGCGCTGCTCGACGCGCGGACGCCGTACCTGATCAGGGCGACCTCGCGGGCCGACTGGGAGCGCGCGAGCCTGTACGGGCGCACCGCGACCGGCCTGCTGCGCTACCACTACTGGATGGCCGACACCTCACCGGCCCGTATGACCTGGCTGGTGAGCGTGCGGGACCAGATGATGGCCCGCAACCTCCTCGCCGTCGCCGCTCGGGGCCCGGCCCTGGCCCACGCCCACAACGGCCATCTCCAGCGGCAGAAGAGCACCATGCGGATGGGCGGGATGCCCGTGGAGTGGTGGAGCGCCGGTGCGCTGGTCAGTGCCCGGCTCGGCGAGGAGTACGCCTTCGTGGCAACCGCCCTGGGCACGATCAGGCACCAGGGAGTGGACACCCCGCCGCCGGAGACGGTCGAAGGCCTCCTGTACGCGCTCCCCGGGGACAGCTGCCTCATCGACGCCCCGCGCCTGGCCACCGCCCTCGGCGACCCCCTGCCCGCGCCCCGGGTGTCGCCCTGGTTCGGCTACTCCCCGATCGACCCGGCCCACCTGGCGGACAGCGACGGCCTCGTGTTCGTCAAGGACGTCCCGCAGAGCTGACGCCGCCCGCAGCACCCCCTAGGGCGCCGTGGCCGCCAGCCGCCGGTCCAGCGCTGTCACCGCGTCCCGGAACGCCCGGCCGAGACCGGGCCGGGCGAGGCCGAAGGCGAACCGGAAGGGTGCCGTGCCGTCCACCGCGAACGTCCACCGCACCAGCGTGCCCGTCCCGGCCGGGGTGAGCCGCCACTCCTCGACCATGGCCCGGGCCCCCGGCGCGTTGGTGACGTCGACGCGGTAGGCGTACAGCTCGGGGCTCTTCGCGGCGAGGATCGTCTCCTCGAAGCGGGTACCGCCCTTGAGCCGGATCTCGCGCCGGGCTCCGTCGCCGAGCGGACGGGCCAGCTTCACCGCCGAGAACCACTCCGTCCAGCCCGGCACGTCCTCGGCCAGCGCGCGGTGGACCGTCTCCGGGGGAGCGGAGATCTCCCGCGCGAAGACATGCCGTACGGGCGCGGTCCCGACGAAGTCGAGCCCCACCTCACGCAGCAGGTGAGCCATGGACGAAACCCCCTATGCCGACGCCGCACCGGGCAGCGTCACCATAGCTGGCGCCCCGTCAGATGTCTGCACCCTCAACTGCCTGCACGCTCACGTGCCGGCACCCTCGGATGCCCGCCCCGTCAGAGATCAGCGTCCTCGTCGGGCTCGCCCGCCACCACCAGCCGCCGCAGCTGCTCCGCGATCTCCGAGCGCGCCTCGGAGTCGAGGCCGGCATCCGTCACCAGCGTGTCGACCTGCTCCAGCGCCGCGAACGAACTCAGCCCCACCACACCCCACTTGGTGTGGTCGGCGACCACCACGACCCGGCGCGCCGACTGCACCAGACGCCGGTTGGTCTCCGCCTCCGCGAGGTTCGGCGTGGACAGGCCGGCCTCGACCGATATGCCGTGCACACCGAGGAACAGCACGTCGAAGTGGAGCGCCGCGATCGCCTGGTCGGCCACCGGGCCCACCAGCGAGTCGGACGGAGTGCGGACCCCGCCGGTCAGTACGACCGTGGCCGCGCCCTGCCGGGGGCCCGACGTGCGCTGCGCGGCGTGGAAGACGTCGGCCACCCGCACCGAGTTCGTGACCACCGTGAGGTCGGGAACGTCGACCAGCTGGTGGGCCAGCGCGTACGTCGTCGTACCGCCCGACAGTGCGATCGCGCTGCCCGGCGCGACCAGCTCGGCCGCCGCCCGCGCGATGTCCTCCTTGGCCGTCAGCTCCAGACCCGACTTGGCCTCGAAGCCCGGCTCGTGCGTGCTGGCCTCGACCACCGGGACCGCGCCGCCGTGCACCTTCTCCAGCACGCCCTGCCGGGCGAGCGCGTCGAGATCGCGGCGCACCGTCATGTCCGACACGCCGAGCTTGCGGGTCAGCTCGTTGACACGCACCCCGCCTCGGCGCCGGACCTCGTCCAGGATCAGGGCGCGCCGCTGCTCCGCGAGGAGGTTCTGATTCTCACTCACGTACGCTCCGGTCCTTTCGCCTCAAGCTGTCCGCCACGCCCTGCGCACCTGCTCTGATGAGGACATTCTCACCCCTCCCGGTGCGCGGGACGTCCCATCCTCGCATGGCTCCGTAGCGGTCGCGCCACTGGCTGTCCCGACGCGCGCATGTCACTTCCCCATCTCCCGTTCCCCTCCCCGTCACACGGATCGGGGAGATTCCGTGACGAGAGGTGTACGGACCCCTCTCCGGGGAGATCCTTGTGCCCGCACGGACAGAAGCCGAGGGCTCGTCACGGGGGAAGTGCCAACAGTGGAACGTGCGCAGAGACACGAAGGTGCCGGAATCGCCCTGGAACTCCTGGTACACGGAGTCGGCGGCACCACACCGCAGGAGATGCTCGATGATCCGCGGACCGTGCGGATCACCGGCGACGGCACGGCCGCCGTGTTCCGGCGCGCCGACGACGTCGACGCGGAGGACAGACCGGAGGACTACCGGGGCAGACCGGTGCCCGAGGCGTACGTCTGGTGCAACCTCACCTCCGGGAACAGCGCACGCGCCCTGTGGCTGCTGTTACTGCCGTTCATGGTCGTCAACCTCGCCCACTGGATGCGCCCCACCACGCGTGACCGCAAGCGCACGGTGCGTCTGTACGGCCTCCTCGTACGGCTCGCCGGGCTGACCCTGACGGTGCTGCTCGTCGCGGCCGCCTGCGAGGTCGCCCTGGACCTCGCGGCCTGGCAGTGCGCCGGCACGCGCGCGTGTGCCGACCGGCACAGCTGGCTGGGCTTCCTGTCACCCACGGTCTCCGACGGCGGCTGGTGGAGCCACCCCGGCCGCAGGCTCGCCCTCGCCGCCCTGGTGCCCGCCGCGCTGACCGGCCTGCTGTGGTACCTCTCCCGCCGCACCTGGAGCGCGTACGAGTCCCAGCAGCCGATGTCCCGCGAGCCCGAGCCCGACGAGGAGCCCGGCGGCACCGCCCTGGGCCGCCCCGGCTTCTGGTACGGCCGTCGCCTGGTCGCCCGGCTGCGCGCCGCGCACACCGCCGCCGGCCTGCTGACGGTGGCCGCGGCGGTCGGCTCGGCGGCGGCACGCTTCGACCGTGGGCCCGGCGGCCCCGCGCTCCTCGACGCGCTCGGGTGGCTCCTGGACGCGGCGCTCGTCGTCTGCGCCATCGTCGTCGTGTGGGTGGTCTGCCGCCGGGGCCGCAGCGAGAACCGCCTCGACCAGGAACTCGACGAGCATCTCGTACGGCGCCTGCCGCTCGCCGCCCTCGTCCTCCTGGCGTTCGCCCTGGTGTACGCCGGCTGGGAGCGGCCCGGCTGGCAGTCGACCGGCCGTCTCCCCGGCGACCCCACCTTCGGCGCGATCGCCTTCCTCCAAGGCCTCCTCGTCATCGTCCTCGCCGTCGTCGCCCACGTCCTCCACCGCACGCGGCCCGACCCACGCGCCGTGATGCGCGGCCTGGGCGGACCGGCCGTGGTGATGCTGGCCTGCGCCCTCGGCGGGGTGATGTCCGGCGGGGTCGCCCAGCGGGTGGCCGACTGGCTCGACGGCACGGGCACGTCCATCGCCGGTCCGCCGGTTCTGCTGACCTGGCAGGCGTCCGTGATCCCACCGCTCCTGGTCCTCCTGCTGCTGCTCTGCGGGTGGCTGGCACGGCGGGCCTGGCTGCTGCGCCGCACCGAGCTGGGCAAGGTGGAGCTCGACTACGCCGGCGAGCCCCGGGACACGGCCCGCACCCGCCGTATCGCGAGCACGCGCGCGATGGCGACGCTCACCGACCGCGCCCCTCTCCTCGTCGCCGTCACCTCCACCGCGACCCTGCTTCTGGGCGCCGGAGCCCTGGTCGGCGCCCTGACGACCGACGAGACACCCAGCGCGGCCGCCGACGGGGCGTACGCCTTCGTCCACGGCGCCGCCGAGACCGCGCAGGCGCTGGGCTCCTGGCTGATCGGCGTCGGCTTCATACTGTTCGTCACCTGGGGCAGGCGCGCCTACAAGGACGCCTCCGCACGGCGCACCATCGGCATCCTCTGGGACGTCGGCACCTTCTGGCCCCGCGCCGCCCACCCCTTCGCGCCGCCCTGCTACGCCGAGCGTGCCGTACCCGACCTGACCTGGCGCATGGCGACCTGGACCCGCGCCGAGGACGACCGGCGCCTCGTCATCTCCGGGCACTCCCAGGGCAGTGTGCTCGCGGCCGCGGCTGCCTGGCAGCTGACACCCGCCGACCGCAGGAGGGTCGCGCTCCTGACCTACGGCTCTCCATTGGAGCGCCTCTACGGCCGCTGGTTCCCGGCCCACTTCTGCCCGGCCGCGCTCACCTCCCTGCACGCCGAGGTCGACTGCTGGCGCAACCTGTACCGCCCGACCGACCCCATCGGCGGCCCGGTCCGCCTGCCCGGCAGTTGCACCCCCACGGTGGACCGCGAGGCGCTCAAGGATCCGCTGGCCTACGGCCGTACACCCGCACACCCCCTGCCCGCCCCCATCCTCGGGCACGGCGACTACCAGGCGGACCCGGCGTTCGCGGAGGAGCGGCAACGGCTGCTGAAGCGGCTTCGGCCGGCGGTGCCGGCACAGCGACCGGACACCGAGCCCCAGGCCGACACCACCGGCGCCTGAACGAACCGGCTGCCTCAGGGCAGTTCCGGCAGGTCCTCCTCGTACAGCAGCGTCAGGTCGTCCGTGCTCGGCTCGTCGAGCTGGGCGACCCGGCTCGCGTGCCGCTCCACCATCGCCTCGAAGGTCTGGCGTGCCGTACGGCCGTTGCCGAACGCCGGGCCCTTGGGGATGGCCGTGAAGTACTTCCGCAGGGCCTCGGCGACGCCCGGGCCGAGCCGGTACTCGTGCTCCTCGGCCTGCTGGTCCACGATCCGCAGCAGTTCGTCGGGGCCGTAGTCGCTGAAGGTGATGGTCCGCGAGAAACGGGACGCCACACCGGGGTTGACCGAGAGGAAGCGCTCCATCTCGGCCGTGTAACCCGCCACGATCACCACGACCGCGTCCCGGTGGTCCTCCATCAGCTTCACCAGCGTGTCGATGGCCTCCTTGCCGAAGTCCCGGCCCGAGTCCTCCGGCGACAGCGCGTACGCCTCGTCGATGAACAGGACACCACCGCGCGCCTTGTCGAAAGCCTCCTGCGTGCGGATCGCGGTGGAGCCGATGTGCTCGCCGACCAGGTCGACGCGGGACACCTCGACCAGGTGACCCTTCTCCAGCACACCGAGGGAGGCGAGGATCTCGCCGTAGAGCCGGGCGACCGTCGTCTTGCCGGTGCCGGGGGAGCCGGTGAAGACCAGGTGGCGCTTGACCGACGCCGCCTTCAGTCCCGCCTGCTGGCGGCGCCGCCCCACCTCGATCATGTCGGTGAGGGCGCGCACCTCGCGCTTGACGCTCTCCAGGCCCACCAGCGCGTCCAGTTCACCGAGGACGGCCTTGGAGGTCCGCGTCGGCTGCTCGGGCTCCGAGGCGGCGATCAGCGGCTCCTGCTCGGTGCTGCGCTGGCCGGGGATCGCGCCGAGGAGCCCGGGGGACTGGCCCACCGTCTGCACGGCGGTCTCCGGCGCCGGGACCGGCGGCCTGAGGCCCGCGCTCTCGTCGCTGGTGCAGTCCTCCACGTCGGGGCCGCCGGAGGCCGCGTCCGGGCCGCCGTCCGCGAACTCGTACCCGCCGCGCGCGCACCGCTCCGTACGGCACTTCCTCAGCGTCGTGCGGCAGCCGTCGATCACATGGAAGCCGTACCCGGCGCTGCCCCGCACCCGGCAGTTCAGGAAGGTGCCGCGGCCGCCCGCCGAGACGTAGAACCCGGCCTCCGCCGGTGACTCGACCGTGCAGCGCTCGATGGTGGGGTCGGCGCCCTTGGTGACGATCACGCCCGTCTGGTTGCCGTCCAGGGTGCAGTTGTTGAGGGTGCCCCCGCTGCCGTGATCCCGGAACCAGGCGCCCGTCGCGGCGTCCCGGATCCGGCAGTCGTCGAGTTGGGCGGTGGCGCCGTCGCTCACCGACACGGCCGTGTTGCGCACCTGGGACAGGTCGCTGTCGACGACGTCCGCGCGCGAACCGCGGTCCAGGACGAACAAGGCGTCCGGCACGTCGTGCACCCGGCAGGAGTCCAGCACCGCTGTGGCGCCGTCGCTGACCCACACCGCCGGGTAGTCGCCCGTGCTGTCGAAGATCTCGCACTGGTTGGCGTCCACGCGTGTGCCCGGATCCCACACCGACAGGCCGTTGCGGCCGAACTGCCGCACCGTCGTGCGGGTCAGGGTCAGCACCGAGCGGGAACGCAGGTCGACCGCGTTCTCCGGGATGTCGTGGATACGACAGTCGGCCAGGGTCAGCACGGCGTCCGTGTCGAGCGTGACACCGTCGGCGGTGGTGCGGTGCACATCGCAGTCGGTGAGGTGGGCGGTGGCCCGGCCGGTGATCTGGACGCCGGAACCCCGGACCTCGTAGACCTCGCAACCCACGGCCTCCAGCGCGGAGTTCTCACCGGTCGCCGTCAGCCCCGAGCCCGAGGCGTGGTGGACCCGGCAGCGCTCCAGACGCGGGTGCGCGCCACCGCGCACGGCGATGCCCGCCTGGCCGGCCGCGACGACCTCGCACTCCTCGAACACCCCGCCCCCGCCGTCGAGTACGGCGATGCCGATGCCCGCGGGGTTGTCGACGGTGCAGCGCCGCACGGTCGGCCGGGCGCCGCCCCGCACCTCGATCCCGGCCGCGGACCGCGTGACGATCCGGACGTCCGACAGCTCCGGGGCACCCTCCTCCACGAGCACAGCGGGCGCCGCCGCGTCCTGACCCTCCACATGCAGGTCCTGAACCACGGCCGAGGCGCGCACCGTCAGCGGCACACCGTCGAGCGGCGCGATCCGTACCGAACCCGGGGAGCCCTCGGGGCCGCGGAGGGTCACCGCCCGCTGGACGACGAGGTTCTCCCGGTAGGTGCCGGGCGCGACGGTGAGGACGTCACCTTCGGCCGCGGCCTCCAGGGCGGCGGCGAGCGACGCGTACTCACCCGTGCGGCGCCGCCACCGCGATGTGCCGGTGTGCGTCACCTGGACCGTGCCCTGTGCCATGGCGTTGATGTGCCCCCACCTCGTAGTACGCGGGTTTTGCTGCCGAAGAGTTCGGCCGGTCCACCGTAGCGTGCGCGCGGGCGGTGGGTTGACCAGAGCCGTAAGGCCGTCAGCTGCCGGTGCCGGTCCGGCCCCAGTCCGGACCCGCCTTGTCCCACGCCTGGTCCCAACGCGCGTACCGGCGACGGACCATGCGCCAGACGACCAGCCGTCTGCCGCCCTCGACCAGGCCGACGGTCAGCAGAGCCGCACCGAACCCGGCGAGTACCGCGTGCGTCGCCGCTGTCGCGGAGTCCAGCGGGCGGGCCACCGCGCGGCCGTGCCGGTCCGTCCATATCCTGAACCGGTCGCCGGATTGTGGGGTGTCGAGGCCCGTCGTGACCGCACCCTGGTGCACGGTGCCGTCCGGGGCGGTCCAGTCGGCCATGACCCGGGTGCGTAAGTCCCGTCCGGTGGCCGCCTCCGGGTCGGCGTCCAGCGGAGAGCCGTCCAGCTTGCGGACCACCGTCGCCGTCACCACATGCCGGGACGCGCGCTGTTCACGCACGGACTCCTGCAGGGCGTCCTGAGCGAGGCCGCCGACCAGTGAGCCGACCAAGGGCGTGACGACAAGGATCAGCAGCAGGGCCGCGAGGGCGACCCAGGCCTCGACCAGATCGGTCGCACGGCACAGCGGATTGTCCCGCCAGCGCCAGAGCCCGCTGATCGCCCGCATCCGTCGGTCACCCCCTTCCCGCTCCGTGATAACCCCTGCCAGAGCCGTTCACCCGCGAGTCCGGCGAAGAGAGAGCGAAATCACCGCCACTGGGTCTCTCATGAACTTCTCACGAAATGCCCAACGCGTGGGCCACCGGCCCCGGTTCCCGCACGCCGCCGCTCGCGGGGGTGATTTCTCAGCCGAGGATCGTGACCGGATCGCCGACCCGGATCGTGCCGCCGGAGACGGGAACCATGTTCTGTCCGAACACCAGCTTGCCGTCCAGGCGCCGATGCCTGCCCAGGGTGTGCAGGGGCTCCCTGCCGCGCTCGGCGGTGGCCTGGTCGGTCGTGGTCACCACGCAGCGCCCGCACTTCTTGGGAACACGGAAGGTGACCTCGCCGATGGCGATGCGCGACCAGTCGTCCTCCGCCCAGGCGGTGGTGCCCGAGACGACCACGTTCGGGCGGAAGCGGTTCATGGGCAACGGGCCCTCGTCCGCGTGATCACCTCGCGCGATGAGGGAGTTGAGCGCGTCGAGGGAGGCTGTGGTGGTGACCAGCAGTGGGAAGCCGTCGGCGAAGCTGACCGTCTCGCCCGGCAGCGCGTACTCCGGGTCGACGGGGCGACGTGTGCCGGGGGCGTCCATGTGCACGAGGCGCGTGTCGGTGCCGAGAAAGGCACTGCACCAGGCGTGCGCGGCATCGTCCTCGGCGAGGACCGCTTCGACCTTGTCACGGAAGATCTGCATCGGCACGGTGCCGGCCGTGGTCGGAACGGACACGGTCAGCGGGTCCATGCCGGGCGCGGACAACCGGACGCCGCCGCCGGGCAGGAGCTCGGCGGCGGCCAGCGCGAGGCGCGGTTGCTGACGCTGCGTCACGACCTTTCCCCCGTCGTCGATCAGCGCCCAGCGTCGGTCTCCGGCCAGCCCCCAGGGCTCCACGACGGCCTCCCGGGGCGCTGTGCCCCGGAACGCCTTGACCGGATGAACGTGAATCGACTTCAGCTGCGCGTGCCCCATGAGGCCATCGTGCCAGGTGGCGCCGACAGTCCGGGGGGAACGGGGTCAGTAGCCGCGATACTGCTGGTTGTTGTACGGGTCCTGGTAAGGCGCCGCGGCGGGGCGGGGAGCCGCGGGGCGCATCGCCTCGTAGCCCATGCCGCCGGGTGCCACCGGCCGAGGCTGCTGCGCCTGCGGACCCGGATAGCCGCGGGGCGCGGCCGCCTGCTGCGGGATGTACGCCGCGGGCGCCTGCTGTAGCGGAGCGGGCTGCTGCGCCTGCGGATAACCGTAGGAGGGCTGGGACGGGGCCGCCGGGAGGGCGGGCAGCGCCGACGGCAGCGCGGGCAGATTGCCGCCCGGCATGTCGTATGCGGCGGGGACCCGGATCGGGGCGATCTGCGGGGTGCCCCGCTCGGCCACGAGCGAGTCGTAGATCGGAGTGTCCGGGAAGGAGGCGGAGTAGTAGCCGCCGCCATAGGTGGAGCGGGGGGAGGTCATGGCGCATACGTTAAGCCCACGATGTGCTGGTTGGGGAGACCGATAAGAGGGTTGTTTTATGTGTCCGCAGTGACGCCGGATCCCCAATGCGAGCGAACTTGGCAAAAAGGGACGCCAATCCGCGCTCGGATCGTGTAAATGCCGAGTTCCGCGCGGGTTACCGGGGGTTGGCCGTCGGTGTTCCTCTACCCGTCATGGGAGTTCTCTGCCGCGGGGAATAGGTTGACCCTGTAGAACCCGATGAGCTGCCGGGACATGCCTGGCGCTGTGACCCTTGATGGGGGCGGACATGTCAATGTCGAAAGGATCGAATGTTCCGGTGCCGACGACGGCACTGCGGGTCGAATTGGGCTGGCGCTCCGGACCGGGCGTGCCCGACGCGGACGCCTCGGCGCTGCTACTGGTCGGCGGAAAGGTCCGTTCCGACGGGGACTTCGTCTTCTACAACCAGCCCGCGCACTCCTCCGGCGCCGTCCGGCACGAGGGCAAGCGGGACGCCGGCGGCCGGGTGACCGACAGCCTGCTCGTCGACCTCGCGCGCGTGGAGCCCGCGATCGAGACCGTCATCCTCGCCGCCTCCTCGGACGGCGGCGCGTTCGGCCGGGTGCCGGAGCTCTACATCGAAGTCAAGGACGCCGCCCAGAGCACCCCCGTCGCGCGCTTCGACAGCATGGGTGCCACCGTGGAAACCGCTTTCGTGCTAGGTGAGTTCTACCGCCGCCAGGGCGCCTGGAAGTTCCGCGCCGTCGGCCAGGGATACGGCAGCGGTCTCGAAGGCCTGGCCACCGATTACGGCATCACGGTCGACGAACCCCAGCAGGAGGCGCCCACACCGCCGCCCCCGCCGGTCGCCTCCCCGATGACCCCGCCCCCGCCCATGGCGCCTCCGGCCACCATGCAGCCGCCCGCCATGCCGCCGGTTCCCCCGCCCGTACCCCAGACTGCGCCGCTCAGCCTCAGCAAGGTGACGCTCACCAAGGCCTCCCCCTCGGTCTCACTGACCAAGCAGGGCGGCACCTCGGGCGCCCTGCGCGTGAACCTCAACTGGCAGGTGCGCAAGCAGTTCTCGGGCTGGGCGAGCAAACTGGGCCGCTCGGTCGCCATGCACAACGACCTCGACCTCGACCTGTGCGCCCTGTACGAGCTCGCCGACGGCAGGAAGGGAGTGATCCAGTCCCTCGGTAACGCTTTCGGTGCCCTGCACCAGCCCCCGTACATCCTCCTCGACGGCGACGACCGCACCGGCGCCGTGGCCAGTGGCGAGAACCTCACCGTCAACCTCGACCACCAGCAGTCCTTCCGGCGCATCCTGGTCTTCGTGACCATCTACGAAGGGGCGCGCTCCTTCGCAGACCTGAACGCCACGGTCACGCTCACGCCGCAGCACGGCGCGCCGGTCGATTTCTCGCTCGACGAGTGCACGGTCCCCTCGACGGTCTGCGCGCTCACCCTGATCACCAACACCGGCAGCGACCTGGTCGTCCAGCGCGAGGCCCGCTACCTGGTGCCCGAGCGCGGGGTGAGCCCGCAGCGCACGGTCGACCACGCCTACGCATGGGGCATGAACTGGACGCCCGGCCGCAAGTAGTCAGCCCTCGTCGGGCACCGCGTCCGGACGCGTGTAGGTGCGGCCCTTCCAGGCCGCGCCCCGCCCCCTGTAGTGCTGCACCGCCGAGTCGACCGTCATCAGGAGATAGAGGAACGCGGTGAACGGCAGCAGGGGAGCGAGCCACAGCGACTGGCGATAGTAGCGGAGCATCGGGACGTACGTCCCTGTCATCACCAGCCACGCGAGACCGCCCCACGCCGCCGTCGCCGTATCCCCACCGACCAGCCCCGCGACCAGAGCCACGGGCGGCACCAGATACACCAGCGCGAGCCCGGCCACCGTCCCGGCCAGCAGCAGAGGGTTGTGCCGCAGCTGCGCGTACGCGCTGCGCGAGACCATCCGCCACAGATCGCGCAGCCGTGGATACGGGCGCACGCTGTCCACCCGCTCGGCGAGGCCCAGCCAGATGTGGCCGCCGCCGCTCTTGACGGCCCGCGCGAGCGCCACGTCGTCAATGACGGCGTGCCGGATGGCGTCCGGAATCCGCGCCCGTTCCGCGGCCTCGGCGCGCAGCAGTACGCACCCGCCGGCCGCGGCCGCCGTACGTGTCCCCTTCCTGCCGATCCGGCGGAACGGATACAGCTGGGCGAAGAAGTAGACGAAGGCCGGCACGACCAGCCGTTCCCACAGGCTCTCCACCCGTAGCCGGGCCATCTGCGAGACGGCGTCGAAGCCCCCGGTGCGCGCCGCCGCGACCAGCTCCCGCAGGCTGTCGGGCGCATGCGCGATATCGGCGTCCGTCAGCAGCAGGTACTCGGGGCCACGCGCGCGTGCCAGCCCGATACCGTGGCGCACCGCCCACAGCTTGCCGGTCCAGCCGGCCGGTGGCTCGCCGGGGGAGCCCACGGTCAGCGGCAGTCCGCCGTGCCGCCGAGCGAGCTCGCGCGCCAGTTCACCCGTGCCGTCCGAGCTGCCGTCGTCGATCAGGAAGATCTCCGCGCGCCCCGGATACTCCTGCGCGAGCAGCGACGGCAGGCTCGCGGGAAGTACCGCGGCCTCGTCCCGTGCCGGGACGACGACGCAGACCGACGGCCACTCGTCCGGTTCCCTCCGCTTCGGAAGTCTGACGTCCGTACGCCAGAAGAGGCCCTGGCAGAGCAGCAGCCACAGCCAGGCGGCGAGTGATCCGGCGGCGGTCCACGCGATGGCGCTCACGCGCGCAGTCTGCCCCACCGGAGGGGCTCCCAAGGGCCCATCGTCTATCGTGGCCGGGTGAAGATCGCGCTGATGGACTCCGGAATCGGCTTGCTCGCGGCCACCGCCGCCGTACGGCGGCTGCGCCCCGACGCTGATCTCGTGCTCTCGCTCGACCCCGACGGCATGCCCTGGGGCCCCAGGGCCCCCGAAGACTTCACACAGCGCGCCGTGGCCGTCGCCGACGCCGCCGCAGCGCACCGGCCCGACGCACTCATCATCGGCTGCAACACCGCGACCGTGCACGCGCTGCACACCCTGCGCGCCCGCCTCGAACCCGGCATACCGGTCATCGGTACGGTCCCGGCGATCAAGCCGGCCGCGGCCGGTGGCGGCCCCTTCGCCATCTGGGCCACGCCCGCGACCACCGGCAGCCCCTACCAGCGAGGTCTCATCAAGGACTTCGCCGACGGCGTGACCGTCACGGAAGTGCCGTGCTTCGGGCTGGCCGAGGCCGTCGAGCACGCGGACCAGACGGCGATCGAGGCCGCCGTCGCCGCAGCCGCCGCACTGACCCCCGACGACGTGACGACCGTCGTTCTGGGCTGCACGCACTACGAGCTCGTGGCCGAGCGGATCCGCGCCGCCGTCCAGCGCCCCGGCTTCCCCCCGCTCGTCCTGCACGGCTCCGCCGGAGCGGTCGCCGCGCAGGCGCTGCGCCGACTGGGCGAGCAGCCCGCTCCCGCAGCCCAGGCGAACGGCACATTGACAGTGCTGCTGAGCGGCCGGGAGGGCATGCTCCCCGAGCCCGCCCTCGCCTACGAGGAAGGCCGTCTCCTGCAGGCGATCAGCCCCGCACGGTAAACGGCGGTCACCATGCGGACGCTCCCGGTCCACCATGGCCCCGGTCGGCGCAGTCACCCTGTGCAGCGCGATACCGGCGCAGCGAAACCTGAGTAATCTCATAGGCATGAGGGACCACCCCCACGGCAGGAACGCGCACCCCGATGTGTGGACCGGGCGGGCGACCAACCGGGTCCAATGGCTGCTGGCGCTCGTCGGCGCCGCCTGTATGGCGCTCGGGATCGAGCTGGCCATCGACTCCCCGTGGACCGGCGGCATCGCCGCGCTCGTGATGGCCGTCGTCGGCTGCATCGCGGCCGGGCTGCTGGTCCTCTTCGGAACGCTGGCGTTCGTGCATGTCGCGCTGAAGGTCGACCAGGAGTGTCTCGAGGTGCGCTGCGGCCACCTCGGTGTGCCGCGCCGCCGTATCCCCCTGTCCGAGGTCGTAGGAGCCGACTTCGTCCCACATGTCACGCCGCGCCACTGGGGTGGCTGGGGCTACCGATGGCGGCCCGAGAAGGGCACCGCGGTCGTCGTACGGCGTGGTGAGGGTCTGGTGCTGCGGTTGTGGGACGGCCACTCGTTCACGGTCACCGTGGACGACGCGGAGACGGCCGTACGGGTCATCAGGGACCGGCTGCGGACCCGGACGGCCGGCACGCCGCTCTGAGCACCACGTGTCATGAGGCCTGCCGATCGCCACGCGCGCGTACGTCGATCTCGCGCTGCGGTGACCCGTCGGCGATCGGGCGTGCCGTGGCCAGCCCCGCCAGCAGGCCCGCGCCCACCGACACCGCGGTGAAGCTGAGCGCGTTGCCGACCGCGGCGATCGCCGCCAGCGCCGTCAGGGCCGCACCCGCGGTGAGGGCGACGGGAGTGGGGCGCGCGGTGCGCCACAGCGCGAACAGCATCCAGCAGAAGGCCGCCGCCAGCAGCAGCACGCCGACGACTCCCTGTTCCGCCGCCTGTTGCAGGGGTGCCGAGTGGGGCTTGCCGTCGGACAGCGCCGTCGCGGTGGCCGTCGTACTGAACTCACCGAAGCGTCCCGGGCCCACGCCCAGGGCGGGGTCCCGTCCCGCCATGCTCAGGGCGTCGTGCCACAGCTCGATCCGGTGTCGCGTGAGCTGAGTCTCCAGCCAGGCGGCGAGTCCGTCGGGCAGCGCGTTCCCGGCGACCGTCCAGGTCAGGCCGGTGACCGAGACGGCGGCCAGAGCCAGTCCCAGGATGCCCGGGCCGCGATGGCGGAGGTGGCCCGCGGCGAGCGAGCAGACCAGGACGGCGGAACAGGTCACGAAGCCGGTGGTCGAGCCCAGAACCGCCGCGGTCACCGCGATTCCGGCGGCCAGCGCCCGCAGGCCCAGGCGTAGGCCGGGTGCCGCGGTGGCCCAGGCGGCGCAGCACGCGGCGCCCGCCGAGAGGGTCAGCACGGCGGCGGTGGCCCCGGTATGTCCCAGCGGCGCGACGATCTGGGGCCCGGGGGACAGGTGCGGAACGCTCAGCGTCAGGCCCACTCCGGCCAGTGCTCCGGCGCAGGGCGCGGCGACCGGCAACAGCGCCCCGCCGATCCGCCCGGCGGCATAACCGGCCGCCACCGCGAGGATGGCGAGCAGGACACCCTCGGGCCGCCCGTCATGTACGGCGGCCGAGATCAGCGACCAGGCGGCGCAGGCCCCCAGCACCACTACGCCGGCCGCATCAGAAACGTTTCGTCTGTCGCTGTCCTCATCCGGACCTGCCGCAGACGTCATCCCCGTGACATCCACCCCGCCCCCCGAACCCGGTCCCCCGACCTGTGACGGGCCCCGGCCGCCCGGACCTGACAGGCCGGTACGACTGAGGCTTCGGCACACCGTATCGGCTGATGGGCGATTTGTGGACGTGTCGTGCAGGAACGATGCGGCGCCCCTTGCGGGGCCAGGACGGGTGTCGGTGTGCGCGCGCTCGGCGGACGTCGGCGGACGGGCATCGGCGGACAGGTGTCGGTGTCCCGTGCGCTCGGCGGGCGTCGGCACGTGTCGGCTGAGGGGCCGCGGCCACTTCTCTTGTGCGCTCGGCGTGCGCTGGGCGGTCGACTGTTGACCCACCCCGTGCGC
This sequence comes from Streptomyces sp. V4I8, assembly GCF_041261225.1. GTDB lineage: Bacteria > Actinomycetota > Actinomycetes > Streptomycetales > Streptomycetaceae > Streptomyces. The sequence goes on along the minus strand of NZ_JBGCCN010000001.1, from coordinate 1,366,598 downwards.
TGGACAGTCGCCGAACCTGTGCGCAGGTCCGGGCCCGCTCCTGCTGCCGGACCGCGCTGTCGGTGCCGAGGTCAGCCGCCGTACACTCCCGGAGTGACCGTCACTGCAACTTCCGTGGGCGAGCCGGACCAGCTGCCAGCGCAGACAGCGCCCGCCTCGCGCGCGGCACGGCTCATGCGCTTGGTCCCGGCCCTCGCCGCCGCGCTCTCCGGAGTGCTGCTCTACGTCAGCTTCCCGCCGCGCACCCTGTGGTGGCTGGCCCTGCCGGCCTTCGCCGTCTTCGGCTGGGTGCTGCGCGGCCGCAGCTGGAAGGCGGGCCTCGGCCTCGGCTATCTCTTCGGCCTCGGCTTCCTGCTCCCGCTGCTGGTGTGGACCGGAGTGGAGGTCGGCCCCGGCCCCTGGCTGGCGCTGGTCGCCATCGAGGCGGTCTTCGTCGCGTTGGTGGGCGCGGGAATCACGGCGGTGTCCAAGCTGCCGGGGTGGCCCGTGTGGGCGGCCGCGCTGTGGATCGCCGGAGAGGGGGCACGCGCGCGTGCGCCTTTCAACGGCTTCCCCTGGGGCAAGATCGCCTTCGGCCAGGCCGACGGCGTCTTCCTGCCGCTCGCCGCGGTGGGCGGCACACCGGTGCTCGGCTTCGCCGTCGTGCTGTGCGGCTTCGGTCTGTACGAGGTCGTCCGCCTGGCGGACGAGCGGCGGCGAACCCGGGCCGTCCAGCGCTCCGCGGCGGCGGTGGCCCTGCTGAGCGTGGCCGTACCGGTGGTGGGCGCCGTGGCCGCACGGCCGCTGGTCAGCGACAAGGCCGAGAACGGCACCGCGACCGTCGCGGTCATCCAGGGCAATGTGCCGCGCGCCGGACTGGACTTCAACTCCCAGCGGCGAGCCGTGCTGGACTACCACGCGCGCGAGACCGAGCGGCTGGCCGCCGAGGTCAAGGCGGGCAAGGTCGCCCAGCCCGACTTCGTGCTGTGGCCCGAGAACTCCTCCGACATCGACCCGTTCGCCAACGCCGACGCCCGCGCCGTCATCGACACGGCGGCCAAGGCGATCGGCGTGCCCATCTCCGTCGGCGGCGTCGTCGAGCGGGACGGCAAGCTGCTCAACGAGCAGATCCTGTGGGACCCGGCCAAGGGGCCCGTCGACACGTACGACAAGCGGCAGATCCAGCCGTTCGGCGAGTACCTGCCGTTGCGCTCGATCGTCGGGGCGATCAACGAGAACTGGACCTCGATGGTCCGCCAGGACTTCAGCCGGGGCAGCGAGCCGGGCGTCTTCACCATGGGCGGTGCCAAGGTCGGCCTCGTCACCTGCTACGAGGCGGCGTTCGACTGGACCGTGCGCTCCGAGGTCACCGACGGCGCCCAGATGATCTCCGTGCCGAGCAACAACGCCACCTTCGACCGCAGCGAGATGACCTATCAGCAACTCGCGATGTCCCGCGTCCGCGCGGTCGAGCACAGCCGGACCGTCACCGTCCCGGTGACCAGCGGCGTCAGCGCGATCATCATGCCGGACGGGACGATCACGCAGCGGACGGGCATGTTCGTGGCCGACTCGCTCGTCCAGAAGGTGCCACTGCGCTCCAGCGAGACGCCCGCCACGCGGGTCGGCATCCTGCCGGAGATGGCCCTGCTGCTGGTCGCCGCGGGCGGTCTCGGCTGGGCGATCGGCGCCGGCCTGCGGACACGGCGCGCCGGTGACATGTAGCCGTACGCCGGTCGCACGCCCCCGGAAGTCACCGGGGACGCCGCCATCGGCCCATTAGGGTCGTGGCCATGGCTACTCCTGACTTCATTCGTACGATCCGGGCCTCCGCCGGTCACCAACTGCTGTGGCTCCCCGGGGTCAGCGCCGTCGTCTTCGACGACGAGGGACGGGTCCTGCTGGGGCAGCGCGCGGACAACGGCAAGTGGACGGTGATCAACGGCATCCCGGACCCGGGTGAGCAGCCCGCGGTCGCCGCCGTGCGGGAGGTGTACGAGGAGACGGGCGTCCGGTGCGTCGCCGAGCGGATCGTCCTGGTCAGGTCGGGCAGTGAGGTCACCTATCCCAACGGCGACACGTGCCAGTTCATGGACATCACCTTCCGCTGCCGTGCCGTGGGCGGCGAGGCACGCGTGAACGACGACGAGTCCCTCCAGGTGGGCTGGTACGAGGTGGACGCACTGCCCGCGATGGACGAGCGTCAGCTGTTCCGGATCAAGCAGGCACAGTGCGATGAACCCACGTGGTTCGAGCCCATGAGTTCGGACTGAAGTATGGGCTGTGACCATATGTGGCCTGGCGAGGATGCTGCCTAGGGTCGATCCATGACCCCGCCCAGCATCCTCCCGGCTCAAGGCTCGTCCTTGCCCGTCCCGCTCGACCTCGGCGGCCGCACCGCCCTCGTCACCGGTGCAGCCGGTGGCATCGGACGCGCCTGTGCGCTACGGCTCGCGGCCGCAGGGGCCAAGGTGAGAGCGGTCGACCGGGATGCCGCAGGCCTGGAGGAGCTCGCCGAGCAGGCCAGGGTCCTCGCAGGCGCCGTCGAACCGCACGTCCTCGACCTCACCGACCTGGACGCCGCCGAACTCGCCGCCGCCGGCACCGACGTCCTCGTCAACAACGCCGGAATACAGCTGGTGCGCCCCATCGAGGAGTTCCCGCCCGACGTCTTCCACACGGTGCTCACCGTGATGCTGGAGGCGCCCTTCCGGCTCATCCGTGGGGCCCTGCCCCATATGTACGGGCAGGGCTGGGGTCGGATCGTGAATGTGTCCTCCGTACACGGGCTGCGCGCCTCGGCCTTCAAGTCGGCCTATGTGGCCGCCAAACATGGCCTTGAGGGACTCTCCAAGACCGCCGCGCTGGAAGGCGCACCCCATGGCGTCACCTCGAACTGTGTGAACCCCGCATATGTGCGCACCCCACTGGTCGAGAAGCAACTCGACGATCAGGCCCGGGCCCACGGCATTCCCGAGGAACGAGTGCTGTCCGAGGTGCTGTTGCAGGACAGCGCGGTCAAGCGGCTCATCGAACCGGAGGAGGTCGCCGAGGCCGTGGCGTATCTGTGCGGCCCGCACGCGTCCTTCGTGACCGGCACGTCGCTCGTGCTCGATGGTGGCTGGACCGCGCACTGACCGGTCGGGGCCGGCGGAGTTTCGAGTTATCCACAGGGCTGACGCGGTGGCGGTGCGATGAGCAATCCTGTCGGCATGTCTCGCGATCACGTGCACCCCGCCGAGCGCTCCGCAGCCGATGCCGGAGCGCCCTTTGGCAGCGCGGAGACGCCCTTCCTCGAGCTGCTGGCCCGGGGCGCGTCCGCCGATGCCTATGAGCAGCCCGTGCTGCTCGCCCGCGCCGAGGGCAGCCCCACCGAACGGATCGTCGCCCTCGAACAGGCCAAGCTGCTCGCGCTGCGCGTGCGCGCCGAGCTGGAAGGCCGGCGGCGGCGCGAGGCCGAGCTGTCCGCCCTGTTCGAGACGGCTCACGACCTGGCCGGCCTGCGGGACCTGGACGCCGTACTGCAGGCGATCGTGCAGCGCGCCCGGTCGCTGCTCGGCACGGACATCGCCTATCTCAGCCTGAACGACCCGGCCAGGGGCGACACCTATATGCGGGTGACCGAGGGATCCGTCGCCGCCCGCTTCCAGCAACTGCGGCTCGGCATGGGGGAGGGGCTGGGCGGCCTCGTCGCGCAGACCGCCCGCCCCTATGTCACCGACGACTACTTCAAGGACGACCGCTTCCAGCACACCCTCACCATCGACGCCGGCGTGCGCGACGAGGGGCTGGTCGCCATCCTCGGGGTGCCGCTGATGCTGGGACACCATGTCATCGGGGTCCTGTTCGCGGCGGACCGACGCGCCCGGGTCTTCGAGCGGGAGCAGATCGCGCTGCTCGGCTCGTTCGCCGCCCTCGCCGCGGCCGCCATCGACACCGCGAACCTGCTCACCGAGACCCGCTCGGCCCTCGCCGACCTGGAGCGGGCCAACGAGATCATCCAGGACCGCAGCGGCGTGATCGAACGGGCCTCCGACGTGCACGACCGGCTCGCCGAACTCGTGCTGCGCGGCGGAGGAGTGCACGACGTGGCCGCCGCGGTCTCCGAAGTCCTCGACGGCACGGTCGAGTTCGCGGAGGCCACCACCGCACCGGCCGGGGCCCTGGAGGTCTCCCGCATCGAAGGCCACGCCGTACGGCACGACGACGACTGGATCGCCGCCGTGGCCGCCGGCGGCGAACTGCTCGGCGCGCTCGTGCTGCGCGGCCACCCCGGTCTCGACCCCGTCGACCAGCGCACTCTGGAGCGGGCCGCGATGGTCACCTCCCTCCTGCTGCTCGCCCGGCGCTCCGCCGCCGAGGCCGAACAGCGCGTCCGGGGCGAGCTGTTGGACGACCTGCTCGACGCCCGTGACCGTGACCCGCGTCTGCTGCGCGAGCGCGCGGCGCGGCTGGACGCCGACCTCGACGCCACCCACGTCGTCCTCGCCGCCCGTCTCGACGTCACCGCGGCCGACGCCGACCAGGAGGCGGCCGCCCGCAGACGCCTGTGGTCCGCCGCGTCCCACCTCGCCGCGACCCGACACGGCCTGGCGGCCGCCCGTGACGGCGGCACGGTCCTGCTCCTGCCGCTCGACACGGGAGACACGGCCACCGCCCTGGCCCGCAGCACCGCCCGCCACCTCGGCACGGCCGTTCACGAGGCGGTCACCGTCGGCGCCTCCGCCCCGGTCGAGAACCTGGCCGCCCACCCGGACGCCGTGGCCGCCGCATACGAGGAGGGCCGGCGCTGCCTCGACGCCCTGCGACTGCTCGGCCGCTCCGGGGACGGGGCCGCCGCCGAGGACTTCGGGTTCGTGGGACTGCTGCTGGCCGGGGACCGGGACATCGCGGGATTCGTCGACCGCACGATCGGTCAGGTCGTCGCCTACGACGAACGCCGCGGCACCGACCTGCTGCGCACCCTCGACGCGTACTTCGCCTGCGGAATGAGCCCGGCCCGCACCAAGGACGAACTGCACGTCCATGTGAACACGGTCGCCCAGCGTCTGGAGCGCGTCGGTCGCCTCCTCGGCGACGACTGGCAGGGCCCCGCTCGCGCCCTGGAGATCCAACTGGCCCTGCGGCTGCACCGGTTGTCGGCACCGGCACAGCGCTGACCCCCGTACGCAGGCGTACGGGGGCCGGTGCGCGGGGCGGGTCAGACGATGTGGGCGTCCGCCGCCCGGGAGGCCGAAGGCTTCGCGTGGGCCGAGGCCTCGATGTCGGCGAGGTCCCGGTGGCGGGTCTCCTTGGCCGCGCCGATCGCGATCACCGTCAGGACGGACGCGGCGACGACGTACAGGGCGATCGGGGTGGAGCTGTCGTAGTCGGCCAGCAGCGCGGTCGCGATCAGCGGTGCGGGCGCGCCCGCCGCGACCGAGGCGAACTGGGCGCCGATCGAGGCACCGGAGTAGCGCATCCGGGTCGCGAACATCTCGGAGAAGAAGGCGGCTTGGGGTGCGTACATGGCGCCGTGCAACACCAGGCCCACGGTCACGGCGAGAACCATGTTCCCGAAGCCGCCGGTGTCGATGAGCGAGAAGAACGGGAACATCCACAGCCCGACACCGATGGCGCCCAGCAGGTAGACGGGACGGCGGCCGATCCGGTCCGACAACGCACCCCAGGCCGGAATGACGGCGAAGTGCACGGCGGAGGCGATGAGCACGGCGTTGAGGGCGGTCTGCTTGGAGACGCCGGCCGATGTGGTGGCGTAGACGAGGATGAACGCGGTGATGACGTAGTAGCTGATGTTCTCCGCCATACGCGCGCCCATCGCCACCAGCACGTCACGCCAGTGGTGCCGCAGCACGGAGACCAGCGGCAGCTTCTCGGCGTCGGTCGCGTGTGTGGCCTTGCGTGTCTCCGCCTGCGCCAACGCCTGCTTGAAGACGGGCGATTCATCGACAGACAGACGAATCCACAAACCGACGATCACGAGTACACCGGAGAGCAGGAAGGGGATGCGCCACCCCCAGGTGCCGAAGGCGCTGTCCGACAGTACGGCCGTCAGCAGGGACAGCACTCCGGTCGCCAGCAACTGGCCCGCCGGTGCGCCGGTCTGCGGCCACGAGGCCCAGAAGCCGCGCCGCCGCGCGTCCCCGTGCTCGGACACCAGCAGCACGGCCCCGCCCCACTCACCACCGAGCGCGAAGCCCTGCACCAGGCGCAGCGCGGTCAGCAGCACGGGCGCCGCCGACCCGATGGTCGCGTGCGTCGGCAGCAGCCCGATCGCGAACGTCGCCCCACCCATCAGCAACAGGCTCAGCACCAGCAGCTTCTTACGACCGAGCCGGTCACCGAAGTGCCCGAAGACCAGCGCGCCCAGCGGACGGGCGGCGAATCCGACGGCGTACGTCAGGAAGGACAGCAGTGTGCCGACGAGCGGATCGGAGTCCGGGAAGAACAGCTTGTTGAAGACGAGGGCGGCGGCGGAGCCGTAAAGGAAGAAGTCGTACCACTCGATGGTGGTGCCGATGAGGCTGGCGGCGACGATGCGACGGAGGTTCGCGGGTGGTGGGGGAGCGGTGGTTCCGGAGGTCATGTGCGCCACTTCCTCGTGTGCGGTGGGGACGGGTAGGTATCGGCACACGGTAGAAAGGCGCAGGTCAGGCGCACATGTGGTGGGGCAACATAGTTCTGAGTCTGGCTATGCGTGCAGGCTCCATGCCTCGTCGTGAAGCGGTGTGAAGCGGTGGGTCAGAGGCCCGCAGAGGATGGAAGTCTACGGTGACACCAGAGCTTGTGGATGAGGCGGTTGCGCCAGGTCCGGGAGCTCGGAGGCGGCAGGAGCGGGCGGGCGCGAGAAGCCGCCCGCCGGCGGGTCTTACGGCTCTGCAAGGACGGTGAGAAGTCGTAAATCAACCGATCATGGAACGTGCGGGTCGAAAGTTCGGGGATGCGAATCGAACCGAGCTATGCCTGGAGGCCCTGGTGTCGATGTTGTACGCGTCGGAGCCTGTCCAGTTCAACTTGGCTGCACCATCATGCGCTTGCCTCGCGCACGTGCACGGCAACGCAGCTGACCATCCCGATCGGGTGCGGACGCGGAGTGGGCGGCCATCCGGCCGTTGCTGCCGGTGCCGACTTGGATGGAGGGACGGGGCGGACAGCCCGAGGGCTGTTGCGACCGCCAGCTGCTGGACGCGATCCGTTACCTGGTCGCGGGCGGGATCGCCTGGCGGGCGTTGCCCGCGGAGTTCCCCGATTGGGGCCGGGTCTACGATTTCTTCCGCCGCTGGCGCGAGCACGGGCTGATCGCCGAGTTTCACGACCGGCTGCGTGGTCGGGTGAGGGAACGCGAGGGCCGTGAGACCGAGCCACGGCCGGAATCATCGACGTGCAGTCGGGGCGGGCCGCCGCGACGGGCATCGACCACACCTGGGCCGCCCTGCGATCAATCCGCGCCGCCCGCCCGGACAGCACTCCGATCTACGTGATCCTGGACAACCTCTCTGCCCACCTGAACTGGAGAATTCGCAGGTGGGCGGCCCAGAACAAGGTCGAGCTGTGCTTCACCCCGACCTACGCGTCCTGGGCGAACCCGATCGAGGCTCACGTCGGCCCGTTGCGGCAGTTCACCCTGGCCAACTCCAACCACCCCAACCAGACCCGGGCCCTGCATGCCTACCTGCGCCGGCGCAACCACCGGTACACCATCCGCGGCCCCCAGCGCACCGCGGTCGTCCTCGAACTCTCCGCCGGAGAACCGGAACTGGCTGGCGAACAACTGCACGTGCTAGGGATCGGAGGGCGTCCAGGTGCATGTTGGCGAACTCCGCATCCTTCGCCTGATGCAGTGGCGCCCGGCGGCGTCCTGCTGGTCGCGCGGTAAGGCGATGGACTGCATGGGCAGTGTGCCGTTGTCGTACCAGGGCTTCCGCCTATTGTGGCCCTCATGTGGTGGGGGATGGTGGCGCTGCTCAATGGGTTCGTTGTGCTGTCGCTGGGGTTGGCGGGAGATCGCCACATCGACCGGCGCATGCGCATATCGGGTCTGATGAGCGGCACGGTGGGCCTGATGACGGTGTTGTCACACCCGATGCCGCACCCTTGGGTCGAACCGACCGCGCTCACCATGGCGACGGCCGGCTTCTGTCTGAACTGGCTGCGGTCCCAGCGGATTTATCTTCGCCAGCGCGAGAATCCGGCGCTGGATCCGGCTGCGGCCTTCGAAGCGAACCAGTCGGGCCGCTCTTCCTTGCGGGGTTTTGATCTCACCGGCAGGGTGGAGATGCTGGACGACGGCATCGAGAAGCTCCGGCTGGCTGTCCAGGCCAGCGTGGGTGAACCGGCCCGGATCGAGTACGCGGCAAATCTGGTGATGGCGTTGCGTGGCAGGTACGAGCGTCTGCGGAACGGGGACGATTTGTTCGAGGCCATCGCGACGGCCCGGGAGGTAGCCGCGGCCGAGTCCGGCCGCGAGCCCCGCCGAGGTGTCCTGCTCTCGCAGTTGAGCTGCGCGCTACGGGTGCGCCACGACCACTTCGGGGACGCCGCCGACCTCGATGAGGCGCTCGACACCAGCCGCGAGGCTGTGCGCGTTGCGTCCCGGGCCCACCGAGGCGATCACATCGCGTGCCTCGGTGAGCTGAGCGCCGTACTGCGCAGCCGGTACGAGCGCACGCAGCGCACAGCCGACCTCGATGAGGCCATCGCGACCCTGGAACTCGTCATGGCGACCACACAGTCGGGTGACCGACCGTACCTGCGGGTGGTCGATCTGACCACGCTCTGCGGACTGCTGGTACAGCGCTATCGGATGACCGGACAGTGGGCCGACCTCGACCAGGCGCTGGCAGTCGGCCGACAGGCTGCGCAGCACATGCCTGCGGACCACCGCCTGTACGACACCTGTCTGAACAACCTGGCCCTCGTGCTGCGTGTTCGTTACGCGCACACCCCCAACACGGCGGAGCTGGAGGAGGCCATCGGCCTGGCCCGGACCGCCGTTGGCAACGCCCTCGCCGACGACCCTGCCCGCGCCGGCCACCAGCTGAATCTGGCGCTGGCCATGCACAGCCGCTACCGGGCCTCCCACCGGCCCGCCGATCTTGCAGATGCGCTGGAGCCGGCCCGGGACGCGACGACCAGCCCAGTGGCCGACATCCCGGCCCGGGTGGCCGCCGGGATCGCATGGGGCGACATTGCTGCATCGGCCGGGGAGTATGCCGAAGCGGTGGTCGCCCTGGAGACCGTGATCGAGCTGCTGCCGCGGCTGGCGGCGCGCGAGCTGCGCCGCAGTGACCAGGAGTACCGGCTCGGCCGATGGTCCGGGATCGCGGCCTCCGCCGCGGCCTGCGCTCTGGCTGCCGGACAGCCCGAGAAGGCCGTGACGCTCATGGAACAGGGGCGCGGGGTGTTGCTCGCCCGCGTCCTGGATGCCCGTGCCGACCTCACCGCACTACGCCGGCACCATCCCGGACTTGCTGAGGAGTTCGAGGAGTTGCGCGACGCACTGGACGACGTGCATGCCCCCGAGCCGCTCCTCGGCACCGACGAGGAGCCGACCATCGGCGTGAAGGGGACCTGGACGGGCCCGGTGCAGGATGGTGCCCCGGTCCGGGGCCGTGACCGGGACCGGCAGACGCGGCGCGCGCTGGAGGCCCGCTGGGACTCCCTGCTGGAACGCATCCGGGCACAGCGCGGCTTCTCGGCCTTCGCTCGCGGCCCGGAACTCACCGGGCTGCTCGCTGCCGCGCAGGAGGGCCCGATCATCTTTCTGAACGTCAGCACGTACCGGTCCGACGCGATCATCCTGGAGCCTGGCGGTGTGCGGACGGTCCCCTTGCCGGCCGTCACGTTACGAGCGGTGGAGGAGCAGGTGCGGAAGACGGTCGACGCGGTGCGGCCTGAGCACCTGCTCGACGTGGACCGACAGCAGCGTTTCGCTGAGGTGCTCACCTGGCTGTGGGACGCAGTGGCCGAACCGGTGGTGGAGGCCCTGGGGCTTCACCGGTCGCCGCAGGAGGGTGACCTGCCGCGGGTGTGGTGGGTACCGACCGGGCCACTGGCCCTTTTGCCGGTGCACGCGGCGGGCTATCACGACACTCGCAATCACCCGGACCCCAAGACATTGCTGGACCGAGTGGTCTCCTCCTACGCGCCCACCGTTCGTGCCCTGCACGGCGCTCGGGCGCGGCGGCCCTCCCGTACCGCGCCCCGCCCCCTGGTCGTCGCCCTCCCCGAGACTCCGGGTGCTATGCCCCTGAGCGGCGCACTGGCGGAAGCGGACGCCGTGCGGTCCCTCTTCACGGGGGCCCGAGTGCTGTCCAGCCGAGAGGCGGTCGCCGAACGCGTTCTCGCCGAACTGCCCCGCTCGGCCTGGGCTCACTTCGCCTGCCATGCAGTCACGGACCCCGATGCGCCATCCCGGGGGCGACTGCTGCTCCACGACCACCAGCGGCGTTCGTTTTCCGTGGCCGACATCTCCCGGCTGCGGCTACCGAACGCGGAACTGGCCTACGTCTCCTCCTGCTCGACCGCCCAACCCGGTCATCGTCTCTTCGACGAGGCCATCCATCTCGCCTCGTCATTCCAACTCGCCGGGTTCCGGCAGGTGGTTGCCACGCTCTGGCTCCTCCAGGACCGCGTTGGCGTAGAGTTCGCCACGCGGATCTACCGGCACCTGGCCGCTTCGGGCACCTCACGTGGAGCGGTGGATGCCGCTACCGCCGTGCACCGAGCGACATGCACGGCACGTGACCGGTACCCGAACTTCCCAGCGCTATGGGCCGGCCACGTCCATGTGGGTTCGTGACGCCTTACTGGTCGGTCGGCGGCGTCTGGTCAGGGGCTGCCTGCTGGGCCACCTGCTGGGCCGGCGGTTCCGACGCGCTCGCAGGTCCGGGCGGCCCCTGCTCGGGCTCCGGTACCTGGTCGCGCGGTGTGTAGCCCCGGAACTCGGCGGCTTCGGCGAGTAGTTCCAGCTCATGAGGGGTCAACTCGGGCAAGCGGTGCCTCCCTGCGTGTCGCTGGGGCCGGCCCGGGCAGGTCCGGCGGGTGGATGAGTTCGACGACATCGGCGTCGGCTGCTCGGATGTACAGGCCGGCGGTGCGCTCCACCCGGTCGGCAAAGCTGCCGTCGGAGTTCATCCGCCAGGCCGATTCGAGGAAGAGTTCCGACGGCTCGGGATAGGACGTCGCATAGGAGCGGGACCCGTACCATCCACCGAGCCACGTCCCGTCCTTGAGGCGGACACGCACGAAACACGAACCGCGGTGCCGGAAAACATGATCCCACGCGCTGGGTGCCGCCCGGTACCTAGTGGGCAGCCGACGGCGCTGCCACACCGACGCGCACCCGGCCGCGGCAGCGGGTACGGCGATGAAGAGGACCAACGCCAGCAGACCGGCAAGGCGCGGCTGCTGGACGACACCGTCCCAGCCGGCCCGCCCCTCCCCGCGAACCGCGCGTACCAACGGCGGACCGAGCACGATCGCGTAGAGCGAGTCCAGCAGAATGGACGCCGTCACAGCTCGCAGGACCCGCTCGCCCAGATTGCTCTCCCGCGCGACGGGTCCGCGGAGGCGTTCCCGCAGGAACTGATAACTGATCCCGGGCAGCACGAAAAGCACCAGCAGGAACACCTGCAATGCAGTGGACGGAGTCTGGCCCATGGGTCAGAAGCCCGACAGGTCGTGCGGGTCGTATCGAACCGTCGTGGCCCGCCGGTGGCCGCGCAACGCCAGTACGCCCAGGAGGAGAGCGGCAGCCACGCAACCGATGATCAACCGCGACCGCATGGTGTCTGTCCATGCGATCAGCTCGTCTGGCCACCACACGGTAAGAACCATGCCGACAGCCCCCGTCCCCATCCACACCCACGGGACCAGCGGATTCTCACGGCTCGTGGCGATTTCGGCGAGAAGCAGCAGCCCTGCCGCCAGGAACATCAAGGCGTTGAGTAAGAGCTTGCCACCCTCGTTGCTGAGGAGAATCCCCTCGCCGATCACCACGAAGGCGACAGCGAGCAGTGCCTTCAGCCGGACGCGCCCGCCTCTGGGCAGAAACAGCACGACCATGATGACGACCGCCGTAGCAAAGGACGACCACGACCAGTTCACGTCCCGCCCTCCTGCGTCTTGTTGCTGGCCCAGTCTGCCGGATTGCCATGTCGGGCCGAGAGGCTTCGGGCATCTTCACCGCCAACGGCCGGGACGGGTCCCGCGACCGCCCGAGACTCGCAGAACGCCCACTCAGGGGCTTGCAGCGCACCACCTCACCAGAGGCTGAGCGGCCGACCGGCTGCCATGGCAGCTCGGATACGGCCAGGATCTCCTGGTCTGACTCGTGGTTCGCTCGGCTGCCACGGATGGCGGCGCCGAACGGTGTGGGGTGAGAGGGACAGGCGTGTAGCGATCTCACCCGTCCCCCAGTCCTGCAGGACCGGGTCGACCACCTCACGCTCTCTGACGGAGGGGCCGTAGGCGGCGGCCGGCAGCGGCTTGACGGACGGGCGGTGGCGGACTGCAGGATGACGGCGATCCTGCCGGGTTCGCCGCCAGAGACCGGCGAGGCGTACAGCTGACCGACACCGGCACCGGCATCCCTGCGGACGAGCTGCCGCGCCTGTTCGAGCGCTTCCACCGGGTCCGTGGCGCCCGCTCCCGCTCCCACGAGGGCAGCGCCTCGGTCTGGTGCTGGTGAAGGACCTGGTGGAAGCGCACGGTGACATCGTCGGCGTGGACAGCTGGCTCGGCCAGGGCACCACCGTCACTGTGGACCTCCCCTTTGCCGCCGCCCACCGAGCCCGCCCGGTCCCGCCCGTGGCCGGCGCCGGATCTCCCAGGGAAGGCGGAGGCTGCCGGCCCGGCCGCGCCGCGGCCTATGTGGACGAGGCGCTGGGCTGGCTGGCGGCTGCTCCCGTCCCTGCCACGGCCACCCCTGCGGCACGCACCCCCGCAGCCCCCCGCGCTCCACGGTGCCCCCCACGGCCACGGTCCGCACGAAACCGACCGCTCCCACCGGGCCCGCCTGCTGGTCGTCGACGACAACGCCGACATGCGCGCCTATCTCACCCAGCTCCTGCAGCCCGACTACGACGTGCTGCTCGCCCCCGACGGCCGGGACGCCCTGGAGATGGCCCTGGCACAGCCGGTGGAGCTGGTGCTGAGCGACGTGATGATGCCCGACATGGACGCCATGTGGAGTATCGACCCCGCATACGGCGTCCAGTACCGGGATCCCAAGGACGTGCAACAACAGGCCCTGGACCTGGAATTTGAGCCCAACACGGATCCACTGCGTCGAATGCGGAGTTCATCGTCGGCAGGCCCGGTGGGCGGATGGCTCCAGCAATACACCCTCCTCGAGACGGTCTACCGTCCCGCGCAGGTCATCTCGCTCATCGAGAAGATGCGGGACGACAAGGTCGTCGCCACAGAGCCACGCCGGTCACCAAGAAGACCCGGGTGTTCCCCTACGCCGAGAAGCCTGGACAATGCGAGCTCTTTACCGCCTCGACCCCGGCCGGCGGCGCCCTGCGCCCGCTGAGCGACGCGGACGCGCTCGAGCTGGACGAGGACGACGAAGGCGCGGACTGAACGCCCACATCGGGTGACGCGGGCATATCAGGTGGCCGGGTGCTCGGAAATCGCAGGCGCCGATGGGGGAGCCGATGCCAGGCTGCCCGATATGTCCGACTAGGCCTTGATTGATGCGGCCGACCTGGCGGCCTGCTCGATCTTCGCGCAGTAGGCTGCACGGGCTTCCGCGTCGATCTGCTGCTCGTTTTCGGCGCGCACCCCGGTCCGGCCGTCGAGGCCCTCGCGCAGGATGTCGGCGTGCCCGGCATGCCGGATGGACTCGCCGAGTACATGGACCATGATGGCGAACAGGTTCGTGTTGGGACAAGGCTCCGGCCACCACGGCACGTGGCCGGGGGCGTCGAGGGGGAGCTCGTTGATCGTCGCGTCCGAGTGTTCCCACGTGCGCCGGTAGAACCCGATGATCTGATCGCGGGTCTCGTCCTCGGTCGCCCACAGATCGTTGCCGTTGTAGTCCTGCCACCGGCACAGCGGTTCCGGGGAAGGGCGGTCGAAGACCTCGCCGAAGTACCTGGCCTCGACGGTGGCCACGTGTTTGACCAGGCCCAGGAGGTTGGTCCCGGTCGCTGTCAAAGGCCGGCGGGCGTCATATTCGGACAAGCCGTCGAGTTTCCAGAGCAGCGCCTCGCGGTCCCGCCGCAGTCTCCCGTGCAGGTTGTCCTTCGCGAATTCATCGATCATGCGGCATGAACCTTCCATGGGCTGTTCGTGGTCTCAAGATCCCGTACGTGGTCCGCAACGGCTGGCAGAGCCGAGGCTTAGGGCTTGCCGGGAAACAAGTCGTGGCTTCCGGCTGTGGGACGCGTTGTTCTGGTATGGGGAGACCGGAGGGGATCGAGGCAGTCCTGGCTGCGAAGTTCCAGGTGTTGTTGCCGCATTTGGACGAGCGCCAGCGTCGGCTGGCCATAGGGGCGGAAGCTCTGTCGCTGGGGCATGGTGGGATCAGGCTCGTCGCTGCCGCGGCTGGGGTTCGGGAGGGCACGGTCTCGCGCGGAGCGGCTGAACTGGAGTCTGGTCAGGCTCTGTTGGGACGGATCCGTCGTCCGGGTGGGGGCCGGAAGAAGGCTGTGGACCTTGATCCGGGGCTGCGGCCGGCGCTGCTTGGGCTGGTCGAGCCCGACGAGCGGGGCGACCCGATGTCGCCGCTGCGGTGGACGACGAAGTCGACCCGGAAGCTGGCAGCGGAGCTGACCCGGCGGGGCCACCGGGTCTCCGCCGACACGGTCGCCGGTCTGCTGCGGGAGGAAGGCTTCAGTCTGCAGGCCAACGCCAAGACCATCGAGGGTGCTCAGCACCCTGACAGGGACGCGCAGTTCCGCTACCTCAATGAGCAGGCACGAGACCACGGGGACGCTGGTGACCCGGTGATCAGCGTGGACAGCAAGAAGAAGGAGCTGATCGGCGACTACAAGAACGCCGGGCACGAATGGCGGCCTGCAGGGCATCCCGTGAGGGTCAAGACGCACGACTTTCCCGGCCAGGCCGAGAAGCCGATTCCGTACGGGATCTATGACATGGCGGCGAACACCGGCTGGGTCAGCATCGGCACTGATCACGACACCGCGGCGTTCGCCATCGCCTCGATCCGGCGCTGGTGGCAGGCCCGCGGCCGGCACGACTACCCCCGCGCCCGCCGACTGCTGATCACCGCCGACGGCGGGGGCTCCAACGGCTACCGCACCCGCGGCTGGAAGACCCAGCTCGCCGGCCTCGCTGCCGAGACCGGCCTTGAGATCACGGTGTGTCATCTTCCGCCCGGCACCCAATGCCGTTGTTTGAATGGTGGAGTTGGCGGGGGTGTCCGGTGAGACCGTGGGGTGGTGCTCGTGGCCGGGCATGGGTCAGGCATGGGTCATCCGTGGGTGGGGCTGTCTGATCGGGTACGGCTGGGGCTGCTGACGCGGTGGGTGACGCCAGCGCTGGTGGACGAGGTGCTGGGCGGGTGCCGCAAGCGGGACCGGCGGCCGGGTGCTCTGCCGGCTGGCTTCACGGTGTACTTCACGCTGGCCCTGGCCCTGTTCCATCAGGACTCCTATGACGATGTCGCGGAGAACCTGACGGGCGCGATCGCCGGGATGGGCGAACACATCCCGAACAGGGCGTCGTTCACCCGTGCCCGGGAGCGTCTGGGGCCTGAGGTGCTGGAGATGCTGTTCCGGAGACTGGCCGGGCCGCTGGCCCCGCCCGGGCTGGCGGGATCCTTCTGGCGGGGGATGCGTCTTGCCGCGGTGGACGGGTTCCTGCTGGACGTGCCGGACAACGAGGCCAACCGGCACGCCTTCGGCGGCCCGAAGGACTCGCGCGGAAAACCAGGAGGATTTCCGCAGGTCCGGGTCGTGACACTGACCGAGACCGGCACCCACGCCGCCATCGACGCACGGGTGGGCGGCTTCAACGGCGGCGAACGCGACCTGGCCGTCGCCATGGCTGCTTCGGCCGACGGAATGCTCGTGATCATGGACCGGGGCTTTCCCGGAGTGGAACTGTGGAAGGCATACACCACCGCCGGTGCACACCTTCTGCTGCGGGCGCGCTCCTGCGTCGCGCGTCGTCCGGTGCAGCGCCTGCCCGACGGCACTTACCTGGCGCGGATGAACCTCGGCGGGCAGAAAGGCGCGCACCCGGGCGGCGTACTGGTCCGTGTGATCGAGTACCGCGTCGACGGCGGCGAGGTGATCCGGCTCCTGACCGATCTCTTCGACACAGACACCTACCCCGCGGACGAACTCGCGGCCCTGTATCACGAGAGGTGGGAGGCGGAATCTTCATACCGCCAGCTCAAGACCTTCCAGCGCGGCCGGCAGGAAGTACTGCGGTCGGCCGACCCGGCACTGGTGCGCCAGGAAGTATGGGCACACCTGATCGTCCACTACTGCCTGACCGGCATCATCATGCGGCTCGCCGACGGTCACGGCATCGACCCGGACCGCATCTCGTTCGTCAAGGTCCTCAAGCACGCGCGACGCAGCGTGATCCGGCAGTGCGCCGATACTCCCGCAAAGATCGGGAAGTGCCTGGCCCTGCTGTCCGCGAAGGTGTGCCGGAAACTCGACAATGGCACCCGGCGTCTACGCGAGGCCGACAGGTTTCTCAAACGCCCCAACTCGCTGTACTCCTACCGGCCCAAGGACCAGCAACGTGCACCAGCACGCCGGGTACCTGCCAAGGCCATCACGCTGCAGCCCACGATGATTCAGTAGTCAAACAACGGCATTGGCCCGGCACCTCGAAGTGGAACAAGATCGAACACCGGCTGTTCTCCCACATCACCATGAACTGGCGCGGCAGACCTCTGACCAGCCATGAAGTCATGCTCCAGACCATCGCCGCGACCACCAGCCGCACTGGCCTCACCGTCCATGCCGAACTAGACATCGGTGAGTACCCCACCGGCATCCGCGTCAGCGACGACGAGATCGCTGCCCTGCCCATCACTCGCCATCGCTTCCACGGCGACTGGAACTACACCCTGCACCCCCAGCGTCCGGTGGACGCGGCGACCACCGGCAGCACACCGGACGAGGGGCTGGCGGACAGACCGACTCGCCTCACGCGGCGTTCGCTCCAGGACCCGGAACTGACCGGGATGACCCGCCGGCAGCTCAGCGAGCTCATCGACTCGTTGATCCCAGCGATGGAGGTTCAACGCGAGCAAGTGCTTCGCACACGTCGAGGCCACGAGCGCCTGGTGGCCCCTGGTGCAGGTGCCAAAGCCAAGCTCACCTCAGCCGACCGGGTCCTGGTCACCGTGCTCCACCTGCGAAAACTCGCGACCATGGACCTCTTGGGCCAGCTCTTCGACACCACCGCCATGACCATCAGCCGCGCAGTGAAAGACGTCCGCCCGCTCCTGGAAGCTCATGGTGTTCATCTCCCCGCATCAACAGCCCGTTTCCGCACACGGGAAGACGTCGCCAGGTTCCTCGACCCCGACAAATCCAAGATCAAACCGACGTGTTGATTCCCGGCAAGCTTAGGACTCCTCACACAATGAGCTACCGGGAATGACTGTCTGTCAGAGAGACGTGGGGTGGGGGTGGGTTGCGTCACGGCTCGCGGCCGACCCGACCTGCGACGGTTACTGCGCAGGAGAACTGCACGCATGCTGTTCGGTGCCGTTCTCTGATCCCGTTAAGTGGTTCGGGACGGGGACCGGGGAGGTGGGCGGGTGCCAGGTGAGAATCCAGCCGGCGGTAAGCACCGCCGCGCCGCCTGCCAGGGCGATTGCGCCGCCTGTTCCGATGCCTGCGGCCACCGAGCCGAAGCAGGCCGGCCCGACGCCCTGCAGCGTCATGCTGCCGGAGCCGAGCAGACCGAAGGCCTGGCCCTGGCCATCCTGCGGCAGGGCGTCCAGGAACGGCCGTTGCAGGCCGAGACCGTAGGCCAATCCGGAGCCGCAGAGCAGCAGCAGACAGGACGAGACGCCCACTCCGGGCTCGGTAGCGAAGCCGACCAGCGGCAGTCCCGTCAGCGCAATCAACGGGACTACCAGTCGCTCCCGAGCGGGTGGCCGTAGCAGTCGACCCACCAGCAGGTCACCGACAAGCATGCCGACCGGCAGGCAGCCCATCAGCACCGCGTACCAGCCGGGCGCGAAGTGGCGTCCTCCCGCGTAGGCGACGATCAGACCTTCCGCGCCCGCTACGAACGCGGGCGGTAGCCACTGGGCCAGCATCAGTCGTCGTACCGTGTGTCCGCGCAGCAGCAGGCCGGCACCCTGCAGGCTTGCCCGGACGGCCCCGCCATCGCCCCGAGGGCTGCCGGGTGTGCCGCCGAACTCTCCCAGCTCCAGCCGGGGTAGCCGGATGCGGATGGCGAGCGCACAGCCGAGGTAGAGGGCGGCGCTCACCGCGAGCGCCCGGTGCGGGCCGAGTACCGCGACGACCGCACCTCCCAGCGCCAGACCGAACAATTGCGCGCCGGAGGGGGCGATGTTGTTCAGTGAACGGCCCAGTACATAGGCGTCGCCCTTTAGCCACTGCGCGACCAGCCGACTCGACGCGCCTCCGAACACCGGTGTGGCGAGGGCGACCAGCGCCACGACACCGAGGCTTGCCGCGATCGGCATCCGCACCAGGGCGAGCAGCAGGGCGGCGGCGCACTCCAAGGCGTAGCCGCCGGCGATGAGCGCGCGGGGCGGCAGTTGGTCGGCCAGTGAGCCCAGCAGCAGCGAGCCGAACAACTGCGGGAGAAAGCCGATGCCGAAGGCCAGTGCGCTCAACAGCGCGGAGCCGGTGGCCGCGAAGACCAGCACCGAGAACGTGGTGATCCGCAGCGAGCCCGCAGTGATCGCGACGGCGCGGGTCGAGAAGAGCAGCCGGAACCGCGGCTCGGCCAGCACCTCCCGGTAGGTGGCACGGTGGTTGCCCTGCGCGGGTTCGGCGGCTGGGATCATGACGCCCAGCCTCGCCGTGCGCCCACGCCACTCACCAATGATTCGTCGCTGGACGAATCGGAACAGACGTCCGGCAGTAGCATCACAGGGTGCTCCGCTTCGAAGTCTCCGTCGAGGACCTGCTGCGCAGCCGCTTCGCACTGTCGCCCGCGATGGACCTCTGCTTACTGCTACGCTCGCTCGCCGGCCAAAACCGGCCGCTGCCGCGAGCCTGGGCCACCCGGCTCCTGCCGGCCTTTGAACGGCTTCGCCGCGAGACCGAACTGGACGCCGCCCTCGCCCTGCACACCCCGCAATCCGGACCGAATTTCGTCGCCCCGCCCCCGCGCGGCATCAACCAGACCTGGGCAGACGACCTGGCCATGATCCGGGCCACACCGCTGGAAGCGGCCCGCCACGAATTCGCCACCACCGCGACCGGCCCGTCCGCCCATGATCCCCGCGTACGCGCAGTGCTGGACTCCACGGACGCCGTCTCCAGGATCGCCGAGGCGATGGACCAGGCGTGGCACGAGCTGCTCGCTACGGACTGGCCGCAACTGCGCGCGATCTGTGAGCGCGATGTCGTGCACAGGGTGGGTGTGATCGGCGAACACGGATGGGCCACGACCATCGAGAGCCTGCACTCGAGCATCGCCTGGCGCGCCGGAGGTATCGAGATCGGCTTCTTTCCCCCAGTCGGAAACGTCCGCCTCGCCGGCGACGGGCTACTGCTGATCCCTTCGGTCTTCGTAGGCAATATCGCCGCCCACCTGGAAGACCCCTGGCCCAGGACCTTGGTCTACCCTGCCCGCGGCACCGCCGCCCTGTGGGGCGAACAGGCGACCGTCCCCCAACCGGACGCGCTGACCGCGCTGGTCGGCCGGGCCCGAGCCCGGCTGCTGTTGGCGCTGGACGCCCCGGCCAGTACCAGCCACCTCGCCCGAAGCCTCGCCATGGCACCCGGCGCGGTTGGAGACCACCTCGCCATCCTGCGAGGCGCGGGGCTGCGCGTCCGCGCCCGGTCCGGACGGTCGGTGCTCTACCGGCGCACCCCGCTCGGCGAGGCACTGGTCGCCGGTTCGGGCTGAGGGCTCAGATCAGCACTGCTTTTTGAGGCGCCGCCAGCAGATGACCGCGCAGCCGAGGGTGAGGAAGGCCTGGTGGATGTCGGCGCGGATTTCCCAGCGGATACGCAGTCGGCGGAACCAGCGCAGAAGTGCGAAAGCCGCTTCGACGACCCAGCGGTTCTTGCCCAGGCCGCTTCCGTGCCCGGTGCCGCGCCGGGCGATGAGCGGGCGGATGCCCAGCTCACGGATCTGGCGGCGGTAGACGTTGTGGTCGTAACTGCGGTCGGCGTAGAGGACGTCGGGGCGCTGACGGGATCGTCCGCGCTTGCCGCGGATGGGCGGTACGGCGTGGATCAGGGGCAGGCGCTGGGTGACGTCGTTGCGGTTGCCGCCGTCACGGTGGCGGCCAGGGGTATGCCGTGGACGTCGACAATGACGTGGTGCTTGCTGCCTCTTGCCCCGGTCCACTGGCGAGGGCCCGGTGGCGTCTCCGCCCTTCAGGGCCCGCAGGTGGGAGCCGTCGACGGAGGCGCGGGACAGGTCCAGCTCGGCCCGCGGTCCTCGGTCATGGCGTCCAGCTGAGCTG
This sequence comes from Streptomyces sp. V4I8, assembly GCF_041261225.1. GTDB lineage: Bacteria > Actinomycetota > Actinomycetes > Streptomycetales > Streptomycetaceae > Streptomyces. The sequence continues at coordinate 1,345,999 of NZ_JBGCCN010000001.1, read as the reverse complement.
ACGAGCGTGCTGGTCCAAGGCGGGAACCGGATGATCGTGAGCTGGTGAAGGAACCAGAGCAAGAACGGCGAACGTCTCCTGAAACGATCAAGATTGAGGAGACTGCGCAGTGCGGATCTACATCAGTGTGGACATGGAGGGCATCACCGGGCTGGTGGATGCCGACGATGTCCAGCCTGGCGGCCGGGACTACGAGCGTGGACGGCTGATGATGGCAGAGGACGTCAACGCTGCGATCCGTGGTGCTGTCGCGGCCGGTGCCACCGACATCACCGTCAACGACGCGCACGGCCCGATGCGCAACCTCCTGCCCGAGGCACTGCACCCAGCAGTGCGCCTCATACGCGGCAAACCCAAGCAGATGCTCATGCTCGAAGGACTCGCTCCCGAACACGACGCTGCGGTTTTCGTCGGCTACCACTCACGGGCCGGTGCGCTCGGCGTACTGAGCCACAGCTTCATGGGGCACGAGATCGAAGACATGTGGTTGGACGGCCGGCCTGTGGGTGAGATCGGCCTGGCCCATGCCACCGCGGCCGCCATCGGTGTGCCGGTGACGGTCCTCACTGGTGACGACTGTGCCTGCAAAGAGATGACGGAATGGGACGCCTCGGTGAGGACCGTGGCAGTGAAGTATGCGCGGGACCGGTTCTCGGCAGATCTGCGGCCGTCGGAGGAAGCACGTGCGGCCATCGAGAAGACGGTCGCCGCCAGTCTTGCCGTACCGCCGAAGGCTCCAGCCGTCGCAGCGACCCCCTCCACCCTCACGGTCCGCTGGCAGTCGGCTTCAATTGCCTCGACGCTCCTGGGAATCCCAGGCGTCGCGTCGGCAGACAGCCGGACCGTCCAGGCGCAGGGCACACTCCCCGACCTCTATCGGCTGTTCGGCGTGTGGATGCGAGTGGCAGCGTCCCTGACCAACCAGCCCCCTTACTGCTGACCGCCGCGAGGGCCGCGGCTATGTCGCGGGTGCGGAAGTCCGCTGATGCACGGGCCTGCGGCCGCGGCCTGGTCGCCTCCGCCCGGCGGGGTGCGCTTCGCCGGGCGGACAGGACAGGGAGAGGACTCGGGGTGGACGAGATCGACCCGTACGACGATCTCGAAGGAGCATCACGACCACGCGGGTACCACCGGGCTGACCTCGCCGTCCGCGGTGACTGTGGATCCGCCAAAGGTCAACGACTACAACAGCTTCGCCGAGGCGTACACGGCCGAGAAGAGACCAACCTCAACAATGCCTACTACGAGCGGCCCGCGATGCTTGGCCCTCGCCGGAGACGTGGCACGCGTCGCGTACGGCCCGGTCGCCGAGGTGGCCGGCGGATCCTCGACGCCGACTGCGGCTCCGGCCCCCTGTTCGCGGCGCTGCGCGACCGTGGCGCCATCGTGAGTGGCTCGACGCGAGTGCCGGGATGCTGGAGCTGGCCCGGCGGCGACTCGGTGACGGTGCGGACCTGCGGGTGGCGGACCTGGGTGGCCCACTTCCTTACGCTGATGACACGTTCGACGATGTAGTGGCGTCCCTGGTGCTGCACTACCTGGAGGACTGGGGGCCGGCGCTGGTCATGGTCCGTCCGCTGTCGCGGACACGGCCTTCTCCCAGGACATGGCCGCTGGTTCCAGCGGATGAAGTACGAGGCCGGACGGGATGAGGACCCGGTCAGCCGAGTTTGAGAAGACCGGCTTCGACGACGGCGCGCCCGAAGGGACTGGCGAGTTCGGCGAGACGCTCACAGTCCGCGTCACCCAGGACGGCGTAGGCGGGGAGGGCCAGGCGGTCGGTGCGGTCCTCGATGTGCCGGCGCAGGCGTACGCCTTCCGGACTGAGGGAGTCGCCGTCGAGGAGACCTCGCGTGCGTAGGCGCTCCTGGGTGCCGGCCCACTCCTCCTCGGGCCATGCACGGCTCGCCTTGAGGAAGTCGACGGGAACCTCAGCGGTCGCGGCGTGCAGAACCAGGGCCTCCAAGCCTCCGACGCCCTCGCTCAGCAGGCAAGCGACATGGCCGTCTCCGCGGAACTCCCTGAGCAGTGTCTGAGCATGCCACAGCTGCATCACCGGATCCTGCGGCCAAGGCAGTGCGGCATGAGCGGCGAACAGCGGGCGGCCCTGCGTGTGTTCGCAGGCCGCCTCGGCGGCCCGGCGAGTCAGCGCCAGCACCTCGTCGAAGTTGGGCAACCCGTGGATTCCCGCCCGTCGAAGGGCCTCGCCCGCCGCGGCGTACCGCGCGTCCAACACCTGCTGCGGCGTAGTTGCGTCCCAGGCCCCGTCGACCGCCTGCCGTACGACGTCGGGGTTGAAGTTGTAGAAGGTCGCGATGACCAGTTCGGCGGATGCGCGGCCGAACGCGGCGCTCCTGGAGGTGAAGTACCCGGCGCGACCGCTCAGGCCGAGGTCCGCGTACCGTCGCCTCCCCTCGGGGACGAAGTAGATCATTGCGTGGACGGGCTCGAGGCGGCGCCAGGCCGCGCGCGCAGTCTCCAAGGGGTCACCTCTCCGGAGAGTCGACGAACGGGATATTCGCTGCGGGTTCAGTACTCGCCGTGCGCTCGCAGGTGTTCGAGCAGTAGGCGGCTCAGCGTTTCGGGCGCCTCCTCGGGGATCCAGTGGCTGACGCCCTGGAGGGTCTCGAACCGGTACGGTCCGTTGACCCATTGCCCGGTCTCCTGTGCGGCAGCCGGGCCGAAGGCACTGTCCTCCGTGCTCCAGACGTACAGCGTGGGTACGTCGACTACGTCGATCGCGCCGTCGGGGCGGCCGGCCCGGTACCAGTTCAGTGCCGCGGTGAGAGCGCCCGGCTGGGACAGGTGGCGCACGTAGGCGTCCGCACTGTCTTGCGGGATCTTGCCGGCGTAGAAACCGCGAAGCTCTTGGGCGTCGTGGGCGAGCATGCGCTCCTCGGTCGCGGGTGTCTCGCGCCAGTCGATCATGTAGTGGGAGCGTTTGCGCTGATCCTGGTCGGTGCGCAGGGTGGTGGCCAGAGCGCCGGGGTGCGGGGTCGAGACAACCGTCACGGTGCGTACGCGGCCGGGGTGGGCGTGCGCGGTCCACCAGGCCACCGCTCCTCCCCAGTCATGGCCGACCAGGTCGAACGCCGTCCAGCCCAGTTCCTCACTGATCGCGACCACGTCATCGACGAGAAGGCTGATGCGATAGTCCCCGGGCCGCTGGGGGCGGGCGTCGGGGGAGTACCCACGCTGGTCGGGTGCCACCACCCGGTGGCCGTGCGCAGCCAACGCCTCGATCTGCCGTCGCCACACCAGCCCCGTCTGCGGGAAGCCGTGCAACAGCAGCACCGGCCGGCCGCCGGGCGGACCCGCCACGATCGCGTCGAACACGCCCGCACCCGTGGAGACGCTCAGCTGAGTCACGATCCGCCTCTCTATACCGACTGGTCGGTACCCTCCAGGGGAGAGGGCGGGCTGTCAAGACTTGAGCCTGGTTGAACCTGACACCGAATTCAACTATAACCGGTCGCAAGGCCGACCTCTGTCACCCCTGCGGCCATGACATGTCATCGGCCGCCCGAGGGGGTCTGTCAACGAGCCCTCTCCCCACCGCAGTTGGTGTTCGGCACCCCCTATCGGCAATCGAGCCAGGCTCGCGGCGTTCGGAGTTCTGGCGTCGAGGGCCGCGGACGAAGCGGACAAACAGGAAACAGTGAGGCGACATGAGGGAAGCAGTCATCGTTTCGACGGCACGGACGCCGATCGGAAAGGCGTACCGCGGCGCGTTCAACGACACCCAGGCGCAGGAACTTGCCGCCCATGCCCTTTCTCACGCGGTGCAGCGCGCCGGGCTGGAGGGAGGTGAGATCGAGGATGTGATCTTCGGCTGTGCCGTGCAGCAGGGATCCTCGGGTTTCAATGTGGCGCGTCAGGCCGCTCTGCGTGCCGGACTTCCGGACATCGTGTCGGGGATGACGATCGACCGGCAGTGCTCGTCGGGTCTGATGGCCATTGCGACGGCCGCCAAGCAGATAGTCGCGGACGGAATGCAGGTCGCTGTCGGCGGCGGTGTCGAGTCGATCTCCTTGGTCCAGAACGACCACATGAACACCCACCGCATGACGGATCCCTGGCTGGTCGAGCACACGCCGGACATCTACCTGCCCATGCTGCACACGGCGGAGATCGTCGCCGAGCGCTACGGCGTGAGCCGGGAACGCCAGGACGAGTTCGCGCTGGTGTCACAGCAGCGCACCGCTGCGGCGCAGGACGCCGGTCGGTTCGACCACGAGATCGTCGCGCTCGACAGCGTCAAGAAGGTCCTGGACAAGCAGTCCGGGGAGGTGCGGGACGAGGCCGTGACCCTGACCCGGGACGAGGGCAACCGCGCGTCGACGACGCTCGAGGGCCTGGCCGGGGTGACGCCGGTGCTGCCGGACGGTCAGGTGAGCGCGCATTCCAGTGTCACGGCCGGCAACTCCTCGCAGTTGTCGGACGGGGCCTCGGCGTCGGTGCTGATGGAGTCGAAGGACGCCGAGCGTCGAGGACTCGAACCGCTGGGTGTCTACCGGGGTATGACCGTCGCCGGTTGCGGGCCGGACGAGATGGGCATCGGGCCGGTGTTCGCCATTCCGAAGCTGCTGAAGCAGCACGACCTCACCATTGACGACATCGGTCTGTGGGAACTCAATGAGGCGTTCGCTTCACAGGCGTTGTACTGCCGGGACGAACTGCACATCGACCCGGAGCGGTTCAACGTCAATGGCGGCGCCATCTCTGTCGGTCATCCGTACGGAATGACCGGCGCCCGACTGGTGGGGCAAGCCCTCATCGAGGGCAAGCGCCGGGGCGTCCGGTACGTGGTGATCTCGATGTGCGTCGGCGGCGGAATGGGCGCAGCCGGACTGTTCGAGGTCGCCTGAGGTGTCGAGCGTGACGGACAAGGCGCGAACCGCGGTCCTCGTGGACTTCGGTGGGGTCATCACCTCCAGTGTGCTGCGGGCCTTCACCGACTTCGGCGCCGCGCTCGGCGGCGACCCGCGCCTGCCGCTTGACCTCCTCGGCAGGGATGAGGCATCACGCACCCTCCTCGTCGACCACGAGTGCGGCCGTATAGACGCCGAAGCCTTCGAGCGAGGATTCGCCGAACGGCTCCGTGCGCACGGAGCCGACGTGGTGGCCGAAGGGCTCACGGTCCGCATGCAGGCGGCAATGTCGATCGACCAGGACATGCTCGCGCTGCTCGGTGATCTCCGAGCCGCCGGCCATCCCGTTGCGCTCGTGTCCAATTCCTTCGGTACCGGAACCTATGACGGGGTCGACCTCGCCGCTGTTGCCGATGCGATCGTCATCTCCGGTGAGGTCGGGATCCGCAAGCCCTCCCGGCGGATCTATGCGATCGCATGTGAACGCCTCGGCATCGACCCCGAGGAGGCGGTCATGATCGACGATCTGCAGCAGAACCTCGACGGAGCGGCACGGATCGGAATCGAGGGCGTACTGCACACCAGCGCCGCCGACACCCGCCGCCAACTCGCCGAACGCTTCGGGATCACCACCTGACGATCCACCGACCGGGCGCAATGTGGCCGGTCATCCGGTCACACCGCCCGAGGACTTGATGCCGTAGCCGGGCCAAGTCAACCCTTCGGAGAGGGTGCGACCCGCCCCGTCACCTGCTCACATCCCGGAAGGCACGCCCATGACCAGCCTCTTCGATCCTGTGTGCCGCCACGCGGCCGCCACTCCCGACCGCATCGCACTGCGCGGCGCCACGGATCAGTGGACCTACCTTCGGCTGCGTGACGCGAGTACGCGGTACGCGGGCGCCCTGGTTGCCGCGGGCCTGTCCCCGGGGGACCGGGTGCTGCTCGCGGCGCCGTCGGTGCCCGAGTTCGTGGTGGCTTACCTCGGGATTCAGGCCGCGGGCTGTGTCGTGGTGCCGGTCAACACGATGTCCACCCGGGCCGAGGTCGAGTACGTTCTCGGTGACGCCGGGTGCTCACTGGCGATCGCATGGCACACCCTCGGCCCCGCCGTCGCGGAGGCGGCCGCGGCGCTCGCGGTGCCCTCTTGGGCGCTGTCCCCGGGCGCGCCGGTCACCGCTGCCCCCGCCGGAGTAGTCGACCGGGACCGCGACGAGACCGCGGCCATCCTGTACACCTCGGGAACCACGGGGCGGCCGAAGGGGGCCCAACTCACTGTCGGGAATCTGTTGTCCGCCGGGGAGATCGGCGCCGAGTGCAGCCGTGCATCGAGCGCCGACCGTACCGGCACCGGACTCCCGCTGTTCCATGTGTTCGGCCAGGCATCGGTCATGATGCCGACGTTGACCGTGGGCGGCTCGATGTCGTTGCTGGCCCGGTTCGACCCGGCGTCGATGCTGGACATGCTGCGCCGTGACCGGCTCACCATCATGGCCGGCGTGCCAACCATGTGGAACGCGCTGCTGCACGCGGCGGGTGACGCGAACCCCGCGGACTTCGCCGGGCTCCGTGTCGCCGTCTCCGGCGGTGCGTCGCTTCCCGGGGAGATCGCCCGGGCCTTCGAGGCCCGCTTCGGCTGCACCATCCTCGAAGGGTATGGGCTCACCGAGACCACCGCGTTCGGCACTTTCAACGACGTCGACCGCGGCGGCAAGACGGGGTACACCGGCAGGGCAGTGCCGCGGACGCAGGTTCAGGTGCGTGACGACGACGGCAACGAGTGCCCGCCGGGCGGCGTCGGCGAGGTGCACATCAAGGGACCCACGGTGATGCGGGGTTACTGGAACCGCCCTGCGGACACCGCCGCGGCCATCTCGTCCGACGGCTGGTTCCGAACCGGTGACCTCGGTGAAACCGACACGGACGGGGACCTGCGCATCGTCGATCGTCTCAAGGACCTGATCATCCGCGGCGGTTACAACGTCTACCCCGGCGAGGTCGAGGAAGTTCTCTACGAGCATCCGGACATCGTCGAGGCAGCCGTGATCGGCGTTCCCGACGAGCACTACGGCGAGGAGGTCGCCGCGCTCATCGCGGCTCGGCCCGGGTCCGAGCTCGGTGCCGCCGAGGTGTCGGCATGGGCACGAGAGCGGCTGTCCGCCTACAAGATCCCGCGTATCGTCCGGTTCGTCGACGCGCTGCCCAAGGGCCCGACCGGGAAGATTCTCAAGCGGTCCATCGACCGTACCGCTCTGACCCGTGACACGCCGAGTGTCGGCATTGCCGCCGGCCGCCACTGAGCATCCCCGCCTTACGGATTGTGAGCATGGTGTCGGATTCAAGTACAGTTTCCGGGATGGACACCACTGCTCCCGAAGAGATCGACGGCGACGAAGCGCCACCTATGGCGCCCCTCTCGCACCTTCGCGAGCCGCCTACGACGAAGCGCGGAGCTCGGACGCGGGCCGCACTGGTGAAAGCCGCGCGGAAGGTGTTCGAACGGGACGGCTACCTCGACACCCGCCTGACCGACATCACCAAAGAAGCTCAATGCGCGGCGGGATCCTTCTACACCTACTTCGCCAACAAGGAAGAGGTGCTCGCCGCCGTCCTCCTGGAGGCGCAGGAGGACATGATGCACCCCGGCATGCGCCGGGTTCAGGGCACCGACGATCCCTATGCGGTACTCGAGGCGAGCAATCGCGCGTACCTCGAGGCATACAAACGGAACGCGAAGCTGATGGGCCTGCTCGAGCAGGTCGCCCAAGTGGAGCCGGAGTTCCGTGAGTTCCGAAGCCGGCGCGCCGACGCGTTCATCCGTCGCAATGCCCGCGGTATCGCCGACCTGCAGGCGCGGGGTGTCGCAGACCGTGAGGTCGATCCGATGATGGCCTCCCGTGCGCTGTCGGGCATGGTCAGTGTCATGGCCTACAACGCCTTCGTGCTCGGCGAACGGCAAGAAGAAGGTACGCCGGCGGACTTCGAGGAGCTCGTGTCCACGGTCACCCGGCTCTGGGCGAACGCCCTCCGCTTCCCCGATCACCGCTGACCCGCCTGCCTCGTAGCCGCTCATCCCTTGGGGTGGGCGGCTTTCTTCATGTGGTTCCGTGAAGGGCAGCTATTGAACCTGACGTCGGATTCAACTATACAGGTCGGACGCATCGCACGCCCCGTAACGGAGAGGGTTCGCTGTGAACGTTGCACAAAGAGTCGCCGTCGTCACCGGTGGTGGCGCAGGCATAGGCAGTGCGCTGGTCGCACGCCTCGCTCGCGCGGGCGCCCGGGTCGTCGTCGCGGACCTCGACGCGGACAGCGCGCAGGCGGTGTCGGAGAGCGTCAACGCCGACCATCCGGAAAGCACTGTCAGTGTCGGCGCGGACGTGTCGGACACCGAGCAGATCCAGCAGTTGGTCGACCTGGCGGAGAGCGCCTTCGGCCCGGTCGACCTCTACTTCGCGAACGCGGGGATCGCCGGGGCGCCCGGCCTCGACGCGAGCGAACCGGACTGGGACCTCTCGATCGACGTGAACCTGCGAGCCCACGTCCGTGCGGCAAAGCTGCTGGTCCCGCGGTGGCTCGAGCGCGGCGAGGGCTACTTCGTCAGCACCGCCTCGGCGGCCGGACTGCTCACCCAGATCGGCTCCGCAACGTACGCCGTCACCAAGCACGCGGCCGTCGCCTTCGCCGAGTGGTTGAGTGTCACCTACGGCGATCGCGGGGTCCGTGTCAGCTGTCTGTGCCCGATGGGCGTGAACACCAGGCTGCTGTTCTCCGGGGAGGACTCGGGAGACGCGCTGGGAAGTGCCGCGACGCGAGCCGTCACCTCTGCCGGTGACGTCCTGGAGCCGGAAGAAGTAGCCGACGCCGTCCTGGCCGCCCTCGAGGACGAGCGCTTCCTCATCCTGCCGCACAAAGACGTTCTTGAGATGTACCGGCAGAAGGGCTCGGACTACGACCGGTGGCTGCGCGGTATGCGTCGGTACCAGAGCTCCCTGATGGCGCAGGCATGACCGGCGCGCCGGGAGAGCTCGTCTTCGCCGAACACCGAGGGCCGGTGCGGGTGCTCACCTTCAACCGGCCCGCCAAGCTGAACGCCTGGACCGACGAACTCGAGGACCGCTATTTCGCGCTGCTCGACGCCGCCGAGGACGACCCGGACGTACGCGCCGTCGTGGTCACCGGCGCGGGACGCGGATTCTGCGCCGGGGCCGACCTGGAACGGCTGCGGGCGGTCGGCGAGGCCTCAGAGGCGGACCGGTCACGGCGCCGTCCGCGGGACGTTCCGCGGACCCTGCGCAAACCACTGATCGGAGCGATCAACGGGGTGGCCGTCGGCCTGGGCATGGTGGAGGCGCTCTACTGCGACATTCGCTTCGGCTCGCCCTCGGCCCGGTTCACCACGGCATTCGCGCAACGCGGGCTGATCGCCGAGTACGGGATCTCCTGGCTGCTGCCCCGGCTGGTGGGGCACAGCCGGGCAGCGGATCTGCTGCTGTCGAGTCGCATGGTGGATGCCGAGGAGGCCTTCCGGGTCGGACTCCTCGACCACCTGGTCCCCACCGGCAGCGTGGTGGATGCCGCCGTCGCGTACGCCGCCGATCTGGCGAGGCGCTGCTCCCCGGCATCCATGGCCGCCATCAAGAGCCAACTGAGCAACGACGCGGACGGCACCTACGCCGATTCCGTGGCCCGGGCGGAAGGCCTCATGCTCCAGGCCTTCCGCGGGTCCGACGTCGTCGAGGGCGTGGCCAGTCACCTGGAGAAGCGCCCGCCCGACTTTCCCTCCCTACCCGTCAGGAGTTCGGATGTCCCTGTTTGAGATGTCGGACCGCGCCAAGAAATACCGGGCGGATCTGCTCGAGTTCATGGATGCGCGCATCTACCCCGCCGAGGCGGTGTATCACGAGCAGATGCGCGCGTCGGGTGACCCGCACTTCCACCCGCCGATCCTCGAGGAGCTCAAGGCGGAGGCGCGCAGGCGTGGACTGTGGAACCTGTTCCATCCGCACCCGGAGTGGGGCCCCGGTCTGACGAACCTGGAGTACGCGCCGCTGGCGGAGATCATGGGCCGCAGCCACATCGCCTCCGAGGCGTGCAACTGCAACGCGCCCGACACCGGCAACATGGAGGTGCTCACGCTGTTCGGCAGCGACGAGCACAAGGAGAAGTACCTCAAGCCCCTGCTCGACGGAACGATGGCCTCGGCCTTCGCGATGACCGAGCCGCGTGTCGCCAGCTCCGACGCCACCAACATCGAGCTGCGCATGGAGCGCGACGGCGACGCGTACGTGCTCAACGGCCGCAAGTGGTTCGCCTCGAACGCGATGCACAAGAACTGCAAGGTGCTCATCGTGATGGGCAAGACCGATCCCACGGCGGCCCCCCATCGCCAGCAGTCGATGATGGTCGTCCCGATCGACGCCCCCGGGGTCACCGTGGTCCGGAACCTCCCGGTGTTCGGGTACGCGGACCGCGAGGGCCACGCGGAGATCGTTTTCGAGAATGTCCGGGTGCCGGCCAAGGACCTGCTCAAGGGCGAGGGCGAGGGTTTCGCGATCGGCCAGGCCAGGCTCGGGCCCGGTCGTATCCACCACTGCATGCGGGCCATCGGCGCGGCCGAGCGGGCGCTGGAACTGATGTGCCGGCGCGCACAGTCACGGGTGACCTTCGGCAGTCCGGTCGCCGAACGGTCCAACATCCAGGACTGGATCGCGGAAGCGCGTATCGACATCGAGATGATCCGCCTCCTCACGCTCAAGGCCGCGTATCTCATGGACACGGTCGGGAACAAGGAAGCGCGCACCGAGATCGCTGCCATCAAGGTGGCCGCCCCCGACATCGCGCTGAGGATCGTCGACCGCGCGATCCAGGTGCACGGGGGAGCGGGAGTGACCGACGACTTCCCCCTGGCGATGATGTACGCGCATCTGCGGACGTTGCGGCTGGCCGACGGCCCCGACGAGGTGCACAAGCGGGCCATCGCCAAGCAGGAACTGCGGCAGTACCGGGACGAGGCGACGGCGGCGGTGAGCTGAGATGGCGGGACTCGATCTCACCGGTCGCACCGCCGTCGTCACCGGGGCCTCGCGCGGTATCGGACTGGCGATCGCCCAGGCCATCGCCGCGGCCGGCGGAAACGTCGTCCTCACCTCCCGCTCCCAGGAGGCGGCGGACGCCGCCGCGGCCCAGGTCGAGGGCACGGCGGTCGGCGTCGGTGCGCACGCGGTCGACGAAGAGGCGGCCCAGCGCTGCGTGGATCTGACGCTGGAACGCTTCGGCAGCCTGGACATCCTCGTCAACAACGCGGGGACCAACCCGGCCTTCGGGCCGGTCATCGACCAGGACCACGGTCGGTTCGCGAAGACCTTCGACGTGAACCTGTGGGCTCCCGTCCTGTGGACGGGCCTGGCCACCCGGGCCTGGATGAGGGAGCACGGCGGGGCGGTCGTCAACACCGCGTCGGTGGGCGGCATGGCCTCCGAGGCGAACATCGGGCTGTACAACGCCTCGAAGGCCGCACTGATCCATCTCACCAGGCAACTGGCCCTGGAGCTCTCGCCGAAGGTCCGCGTCAACGCCGTGGCACCGGGCGTGGTGCGCACGAAGCTGGCCGAGGCTCTGTGGAAGGAGCACGAGCAGGCGGGGTCCGCCTCGGTTGCGCTGGGCCGCATAGGCGAGCCTGCCGACATCGCCGCCGCGGTCGCCTTCCTCGTCTCGGACGCCGCGAGTTGGATCACCGGCGAGACCATGGTGATCGACGGGGGGCAACTGCTCGGCGACGCGTTCCCGTTCAGGCAAGGAGCCGGCATCGGTGTCTAGCGCGGACATCGTCGGAATCGACGCCGGGGCGGTGGGCCGTTGGTTCACCACCCTCGGCGTCGACTTCGCCGGGCCCTTGGCCTTCGAGCGGATCGGGCTGGGTCAGTCGAATCTGACGTATCTCGTAAAGGATCAGGACTGCCGCGGATGGGTGCTGCGGCGCCCACCGCTGGGTCGCCTGCTGGCGTCGGCGCACGACGTGGCCCGCGAGGCGCGGATTCTGACCGCGCTGGAGAGCACCGCCGTCCCCACCCCGCGGGTGCTCGGGCTGACCGAGGATCCCGCCGTGACCGACGTCCCGCTGCTGCTCATGGAGTTCGTGGACGGCGAGGTCGTCGACAGGATGCCGATCGCGCGGTCGTTGACGCCCGAGCGCCGGCGGGCGGTCGGAATGTCGTTGCCGCGGACGCTGGCGAAGATCCACGCGGTCGATCTCGCGGCGACCGGGCTGACCGGTCTCGCCAGCCACAAGCCGTATGCGCAGCGTCAGCTCAAGCGGTGGTCGGCCCAGTGGGAGAGGTCCAGGACCCGCGAGGTGCCAGCCCTGGAGGACCTCACCCGGCGCCTCGGCGCGGCCGTGCCGGAGCAGCGCGAACTGACGCTCGTGCACGGCGACTTCCATCTGCGCAACGTCATCACCTCCCACGACAGCGGGGAGGTGACCGCAGTCCTCGACTGGGAGCTGTCGACGCTGGGGGATCCGCTGGCGGACATGGGCAGCCTGCTGGCCTACTGGCCGGCCAGGAGTGAGAACACCTCGGGCGACTTCGTCGCGACCGCTCTCGACGGCTTCCCGACCCGCGAGGAACTCGTGGCGGCCTACGCGGCGGCGTCGGAACGCGACCTGACGACGCTGGGCTACTGGCACGCGATGGGCCTGTGGAAGGTCGCGACCATCGCGGAGGGCGTCATGCGCCGCGCGATGGACGAACCGCGGAACAAGGCCGCGTCCGGAACGCCGACCGCAGAGCGCATCGACGCACTGGTGGCGAAGGCTCACGAAGTCGCGGACACGGCAGGTATCTGAACCGATCGCCCGCCCACAGCGCGGAATGTCTCCTTCCGCCGCGTTCGCGCACGGCTGGGGAGGATCAGCTGAGGGGCTTGGCGAGGACGGCCTTGCGGTGGCTGAAGGTCTCGATGGAGTAGCGGCCGTGATAGCTGCCCATGCCGCTCTCTCCGACGCCCCCGAACGGCAGGTCGGAGATGGTGAGATGGGCCAGCGGCAGGCCGAACCCGAGGCCGCCGGAGGAGGTTTCGGCGGCGAGCCGCTCCCGGGTGGTGTCGGAGTCGGTGAACGCATACAGGGCCAGCGGCTTGTCGCGGTCGTTGATGAAGTCGATGGCCTCGTCGAGCCCGGCCACCTCGACGATGGGGAGGATCGGGCCGAAGATCTCCTCCTGCATGACGGGTGCGTCCGGTGACACCTCGGCCAGGACGGTCGGGGCGATGTACTTCGTCTCGCGGTCGTACGCGCCGCCGGTGACCTGGCGGCCGGAGTCCAGGAGAGCGGTCAGCCGGTCGAAGTGGCGTTCGTTGACGATACGGCCGTACTCCTGGGAGGCGGCGGGGTCGGACCCGTACAGCCCCTCGACGGCCTTGGCCAGTGCGGCTTCCAGAGCACGCGCGGTCTCGGGGTCGGTGAGGACGTAGTCGGGCGCGACGCAGGTCTGCCCGGCGTTGAGGAACTTCCCGGCCGCGAGGCGGGCAGCGACGGTGTCCAGGTCGGTGCCCCGGTCCACGAACACCGGGGACTTGCCGCCCAGTTCGAGGGTGACGGGGGTGAGGTGCCGGACGGCCGCGGACATTACGATGCGGCCGACGGTGCCGTTGCCGGTGTAGAGGATGTGGTCGAAGCGCTGCTCGAGCAGGGCAGTGGTCTCCGGCACCCCGCCTTCGACCACGGCGACCGCGTCGGTGTCGAGGTACCGCGGCACGAGGCGGGCGAGGGCGGCGGAGGTGGCAGGGGCCAGTTCGCTGGGCTTGGCGACCACCGCGTTGCCCGCGGCCAGGGCACCGGCCACCGGGGCCAGCAGCAGCTGTACCGGGTAGTTCCAGGGGGCGATGACCAGTACGACCCCCAGGGGGTCGTACTGCGTCCAGGCACTCGCCTCGCCGATGAACGCCGGGACGGGGGCCGGTTCGGCGCGCAGCCACCCCTCGAGATGCTCCAGGGTGTGGTCGATCTCGCGTATGACGAAGTCGATCTCCGTGCGGTAAGCCTCGGCGGAGCTCTTTCCCAGGTCGGCGTGGAGCGCCGCGGCGAAGGTCTCCCCCTGCTCGGTGAGCAGGGTACGCAGCCGGTTAAGCTGCTCGGTGCGCCAGGCCACGGGCTTGGTCTTGCCGGCGCGGAAGGTGGCGCGCAGCCGGGCGACGAGCTCGGCGGGCTGCGCGGGCGCGGGGTCGTTCATGATGGCCTCACAGGAGCGGTACGGGGGACGGGGGCGTTGTCGCAGCGCCGCGGGGGCAGCCCGGGCGTCGGCGTCGACAGGGGGATCAGCCGCGGTTCAGGGCGTCGATGAGGTTCCGGGCGAGCTGCGCCGAGGAGGCGGGGTTCTGACCGGTGTGCAGATTGCGGTCCGCCACGACGTGCTCGCTGAACGGGGCCGCGGCCTGGAAGTCGGCCCCCAGTTCCAGCAGGCGGTCCTCGAGCAGCCACTTGGCCTTGTCGGCGAAGCCGGCGGCAGTCTCCTCGGTGTTGGTGAAGCCGGTCATGCGGTAGCCGGCGAACGGCCAGCTGCCGTCCTCGCGCCGGGCGGCGAGCAGGGCCGCCGGTGCGTGGCACAGCACCGCGAGCGGCTTGCCGGAGTCCAGCGCCGCGGTGAGCAGTCGGCCGGAGCCGGCATCCACGGCGAGGTCCTCCATGGGGCCGTGGCCACCGGGGTAGATGACGGCGGCGTACGCGTCGAGGTCGACCTCTTCGAGCTTGACAGGGTTCTCCAGGTCGGTGCGGATGGCAGCCAGGTACGCGGCGATGGCATCGGCCTGCTCCTTGCCGCCGGTGGACTCGGCGGCAAGGCTGACGGCGTCGACGCTCGGAGCCACGCCGCCGGGTGTGGCGATGGTGACCTCGAACCCGGCCTCGCGCAGCAGCCGGTGCGGTGTGGCGAGTTCCTCGGCCCAGTAGCCGGTGGGGTGGAGGGTGCCGTCGGCGAGCGTCCAGTGGTCGGCGCCGGTGACGACGAACAGAACTGCGGTCACAACTGTCTCCTTCACAGTGCGCGCGGTTCGCGCGGTGGTGGGGGTGTTGTCCGTTGGGGTGCCGGTGGTGGGGCGGCGGCGAGGGTGGTTCAGGCGACGGTGATGATGATCTTGCCGCGGGTGTGGCCCTCGCGGCTGAGGCGCTGGGCGTCGGCGGCCTGCTCCAGGGGGAACGTGGCGGCCACGTCCACCCGCAGCTCCCCGCGCTCGGCGAGTTCGGTGAGAGCCTCCAGGTCCCGGGCGTCGGGTCGCACGAAGACGTACCCGCCACCGAGGCCGAGCACGGCGCCGTCCGCAGCCGAGGCCAGGCGGCCGCCCTCGGCAAGCAGCCCTGGCGAGACCTTCAGGGCGTCCCCGCCGATGAGGTCGAGGACGGCATCCACGCCCTGCGGCGCGAGGGCGTGGACACGGTCGGCAAGGCCCTCGCCGTAGGCGACCGGCTCCGCTCCCAGCCCTCGCAGGTAGGCGTGGTTGTACTCACTGGCGGTGCCGATGACCCGGGCGCCGAGCGACCTGGCGATCTGTACGGCCAGAGAGCCGACGCCCCCCGCCGCGGCGTGCACCAGCACGGTGTCGCCTGCCCGCACCCGCAGGGAGCGTGTCAGCGCCTGGTATGCGGTGAGGCCGGCCAGCGGAAGGCCGGCAGCCTCCTCGAAGGAGAGGTCGGCGGGCTTGCGGGCGAGGGTACGGACCGGGGCGGCGACGTACTCGGCGAAGGTCCCGCGGGAGACGAAGTCCTCACGGACGTAGCCGATCACCTGGTCGCCCGGAGCGAACTCGGTGACCCCGACGCCGGTCTCCTCGACGACTCCCGCCACGTCCCAGCCGGGGATGACGGGGAAGACGGCGTCCATGACGGCGTCCAGGTACCCCGCCTGGATCTTCCAGTCGACCGGGTTGACGGCGGCGGCCTTCACGCGGACCAGCACGGTGTCCACTCCGAGCTTCGGGTTCGGTACATCGCCGTACTCCAGGACCTCCGGGCCGCCGTAGGCGCGGTAAGTGAGGGCCTTCATGGTGGTGACTCCTTGTGTACGGGAACTCGACGGGGGAATGGTCGAGGGTTAGATGCTTGATGCAGCAAAGCAATAAGAGAGACGGTAGACCTCAAAGGTTGAGAACGTCAAACGTTGAGCTTCGCCTACACTTGAGGCATGGCCCACACCTCCGCCCCGCCCGCCGCGCGCTCCGCTGCGCGGGACAGCGATCCTGACCACGACGCACTCATGGAGCGCTTGGCACGCGCTGCTGCCGGTTACTACCGGGACCTGACAGCGGCGGCCGCACTGCACGGGCTCACCATGACGCAGGCCAAGATGCTCATCCTGCTTCGGCAACCGCTGCCGATGCGCGCCCTCGCAGGGCGGCTGGCATGCGACGCCTCCAACATCACCGGACTCGTCGACCGGCTGGAGGCGCGTGGACTGGTCTCCAGACACGCCGACGCGGCCGACCGGCGGATCAAGAACGTGGTCGCCACCGAAGAGGGACGGCAGGCAGTCCGCCTCATCCGCGCCGACATGCGGGGCAGCTCGGAAGCTTTTGCGCGTCTGGACGAGGAGGGGCGCCGCAGTCTCTACGAGCTACTGGGGCGCCTGCACCCCGAGGACACGCAGGAGACAGCCTGATCGAGGCCGCGGCGCCGACCGCTGCGTCGGACTGCGCGGGCGCCCGGCGTTTCAGCCAGGCGGTGCCGTCAGATGGATCAGGATGCCGCACACCTCGTCCACGATCTCCAGGGCCTCCGTCTCGTCCCCGCAGTCACCCAGCTCGCGCGCCGCACCGCCGATCACAGTGGTGAGCACTCTCACCCGAACCCGGCCGGCACGTCGCTTCTCGTCCACTTCCAGGAGCCGGGCGTTGCGCCGTACCCATGCGCGGTCCCACTGGCGGCGCAGCGCGTCGAAGCCCGTGGGGCCGTCATCCTCCACGAGCAGTCTGCCGAACCGCCGGTTGTCCCAGGCACCCTCCAGGTACGCCCTGGCTCCCGCCACGAAAAGGGCGATGGGGTCGTCCACGCCACGGCCTCGCTCGGCGGTCAGCGTGGCCGCGGTCCGGCGCTCCTGAGCCTCCCGGAACTCCTCCCAGAGAGCGAGGTAAAGCCCCCGCTTTCCGCCGTAGTGCTGGAAGAGGCTGCCCACCGGGATGCCGGAGCGCGCCGCGATCTCGGCGAGACCGGCGTCGGCGTAACCGCGCTCGGTGAACACCTCCAGCGCGGCGTCCAGAAGCGCAGTCCGGACCGTGCCCCCCTGCTCGTCCGGCAGCTGACGTGCCGCCCCGGTCCCCGCGGACTCCACGATGCCGCTCACTGGTGATCCCCACCTTCCCCGGCCCCGTCGCGGATGGCGAGGGCGACCAGCAGTTCCAGGAGGTCGGCGATCCGGCGCGGGTTGCGCCCAGTGCGTTCCTCGATCCGGCGCAACCGGTAGTGCGCCGTGTTGTGGTGCACCCGCAGCCGGTCGGCGGCCAGCCGCAGGTTGAGGTCGGCCTCCGCGAAGGCCCGTACGGTGGCCGCCAGCGTGTCGCCACGTCTGCGGTCGTCCTCCAGCAGCGCACGCACGCGGGGGTCGACCAGCTGGCGGGCGAGGTCGTCGGCGCGCAGCGCCAGGTAGTCGAAGGGGGACAGGCGCGGCAGTGCCGCCACCCCGCCCTCGCTCGGCACGAGGTCGAGGGCGGCCCGTGCCTCCTCGTAGGCGCGCGGCAGTTCACCGGCGCCCTCGGCGACTGTGCTGATGCCCATGGAGAGCATGGTTCCCTCGCGCGCGAGCCGCCGCTGCACCGCCTCGAAGTGGGTACAGATGTCCTCCGCGTCCATGCCGGTGCGGACCACCGGCACGGCCACCACCTCGCCGTGGCGTACGACGACCAGGGTCCGGCCGGCCCAGGGCCCGGCGATGCCGATGGACGCGCTGGTCGCGTAGCCGTGCTCGGCCGAGGTGAGGTCGCCGGTGCGGGTGTCGCCGACGCACACCGCCACGACCGCCATCATCGGCGAGTGCGGCCCGATGCCGTACGCCTGCGCCGCGGCGAACAGCGGACCGCGCGTCGGTGCCGCGCCGGCCAGGAGCTGGTCCAGGAGGTCCCGGCGTTCCCGGTCCGCGTCGGCGACCACGTGCTGCTGGTACTCCACATAGGCCTGCGCGGCATGGGTGCTGGCGAAGTCGACGTACCGCATCAGCGGTGTGACGAGGGACAGCGCGGCCTGCTGTGCCTCGGCGGACGTGCCCGCGCAGTCCAGCAGCTCGTCCCACAACACCTGACGGCCGACCCGGAAGGCACTGATCCAGTCCTCGAGGGCGAACCCCGCGCGTGCTCTGCGCATGGCTGCCGCGCGGCTGAAGACCAGGTCTTCGGGGGCCATGTCCCGGTCGCCGGCCAGCGCCGCCAGCTGCATCCGGTAGTGCGTGAGGACCTGGTCCCGTACGTCGTCGAAGAACCGCTCGTCCTGCAGCGCGTACGAGGGGATCTCCGTACGCATCACCGCGACAGCGGTCTGCGCCACGTCCTCGAGCCGGTCCTGGACGGCGTGCAGGATCCGGTGCCGCTCCCGGCTGAGCGGGTCGGAGAGTGCGGGGGCGCCCAGGGCGGGTCCGCGAGACATGGCGCCGATCGTCGCTGCCCTCCTCGTGTCCCGTCAACAGGCTCGGCGGCCGACATACCGGGGGAGCTGGGCGCGGCGCACAAGTCGGTGGCCTCGAAGTTGGGTGCTCGCACCCAATGTGCGCTCGGAAGGCCCGCACCTACTGTGACGCTCGCCCACCCCCCCAGCACCTCGGAAGGGGCGTCACTCATGCTCGCGGTCGACGGTATCAGCGTGCGCTTCGGCGGGATCACGGCACTGGACGGTGTCGCGTTCACCGTCGAGCCGGGCACCGCCGTAGGGCTCATCGGACCGAACGGAGCCGGCAAGACCACCTTGTTCAACTGCCTCACCAGGCGCTGCACCCCCGATGCGGGGACGGTGCGGTTCCAGGACGAGGACCTGCTCGCCCTCCCGCCGCACTCCGTGGCCGGGCGCGGCATCGCCCGCACCTTCCAGAACCTGGGTCTGTTCCCGCTGCTCACGGTCCGGGAGAACGTCATGGTCGGCGCCCACAGCCGGGGGCGCACGGGACACCTCGCCGCGGCGCTCCGGCTGCCCCGCGTCCGGCGGGAGGAGAAGGAACTACGTGACCAGGCGGACGACTTGCTCCGGCGTCTCGGCCTGGCGGAGGTCGCCGACCACCCCGCCTCCGGGCTGCCCTTCGGCACGCTCAAACGCGTCGAACTCGCCCGGGCGCTCGCGGTACGGCCCCGGCTGCTGTTGCTCGACGAACCCGTCAACGGGCTCAGCCACGGCGAGGTCGACCAATTCGGGGATCTGGTCCGGTCGGTGCGTCAGGAGTTCGACCTCACGCTCGTGGTGGTCGAACACCACATGGGGTTCGTGATGGGCCTGTGCGACAAGGTGGTCTGCCTCGATTTCGGGCGCAAGATCGCCGAGGGCTCGCCGGAGGAGATCCAGCGTGACCCAGCGGTCATCGAGGCGTACCTGGGGGTGGCGGCATGACGGAACCCACCACCGACAGCACCGAAGCCGGGCAGGAGGAGGCGGAGCCGGGCTTCCTGAAGGTCGCCGGCCTGCATGCCGGATACGGCCAGGCCCGCGTGCTCCAGGGGCTCGACTTCTCCGTCGCACGCGGCGAGGTGTGCGCGATCCTCGGGCCCAACGGCGCGGGCAAGACGACAACACTGCGGGCCCTGTGCGGCATGGTCCGCGGACGCGGCTCGGTGACCTTGAACGGCACGGAGCTGCTGGGCCGCTCGCCCGAGCAGACCGCCCGTCTCGGCGTCGCGCACGTACCCGAGGGCCGGGGCACCTTCAACGACCTGACTGTCGAGGAGAACCTGCGCATCGGCGCCCACGTGCGCACCGGACGGTGGCGGCGCGACGGCCGCGCCGAGCGCGCGGCCGTCGCCGCCGACCTGGAGCGCATCCACGGCTACTTCCCCAAGCTCCGCCAGCGGTCCCGCCAGGCCGCCGGCAGCCTCAGCGGCGGCGAACAGCAGATGCTCGCCATCGGCAGGGCGCTGATGCTGCGGCCCTCGCTGCTGCTCCTGGACGAGCCGTCGCTGGGGCTCGCACCGCTGGTCACGCGCGAGCTGTTCGAGATCGTCCGTGCCGTCAACGAGGAGGAACGCACCACCGTGGTCGTCGTCGAGCAGAACGCCCAACTCGCGCTGGATGTCGCGCACCGGGCGCATGTACTGGAGGCCGGCCGCCTGGTGCTGTCCGGGCCGTCCCGGGAGATCCGCGAGGACGGGCAGGTCGCCGAGGTGTACCTCGGTGTCTCCGTCCGCTCCGGAAAGGACGGGGGAGCACCGTGACCGAACTGCTCCAGCAAGTGGTGGAAGGGCTCGGCTCCGGCGCGGTCTGTGCCAGCCTGGCGCTGGCCCTGGTGCTGATCCACCGGTTCACCGGCATCGTGAACTTCGCGCAGGGTGAGCTCGCCATGATCTCCACCTACGTGGCGTGGCAGCTCGTGGCGTCCGGGATGTCCTTCTGGCTCGCGCTGCCGGTCACCCTGGCGGTGTCCTTCGCCGGCGGCATGCTCGTCGAGCGGATCGTTATCCGTCCCGTGCGGAACGCGCCCGAGCTGACGACGGTCATCGTCACCGTGGGCCTGTTCATCTTCGTCAACGCGATGGCCGGTCTGATCTGGTCGTTCACCGTGAAGGACTTTCCGCAGCCGTTCCCCGACGGCGGGATCGACCTGGCCGGGGTGCGCGTGGACTGGTCGACGCTCGGGATCATCGCGGTGGTGGCCGTCGTGATGGGCCTGCTGTACCTGCTGTTCCAGCACACCTCCATCGGCCTGGTGATGCGGGCGGTCGCCTGCAACCCCGCCTCCGCCCGGCTGTCGGGCATCAGAGTGGGCCGCGTGCTGATGCTCGGCTGGGGGCTGGCCGCGACAGTCGGCGCGGTGTCGGGTGTGCTCGTCGCCCCGCTGCTGTTCCTCGAGCCCAACATGATGGGCGGGGTGCTGATCTACGCGTTCGCCGCGGCCACCCTCGGTGGCTTCGACAGCCCGGTCGGTGCGGTCGTCGGCGGCCTGGTCGTGGGCGTGGCCGAGACGCTGGCCGGGGCGTACGTGGACGTGATCGGTGCCGATCTGAAGGTGGGCGTACCCCTGGTGATCATCCTGGCGGTGCTGCTGGTGCGGCCCCAGGGCCTGTTCGGACGGGCGGCGGTGGAGCGCGCATGAGCACGATCGTCGCAACACTCGGTACCGACCGCGCCCGGCGTCTGCGGGCCGCGCTCACCGCGCTGCTCTTGGCGGCCGTCGCCGTGTGCGCACCGTTCTACTTCGCCCCCTTCCAGGTCTTCCAGCTGACCATGGTGCTGCTGTACGCCGTGGCGCTGGCCGGACTGAACCTGCTGGTCGGATTCGGCGGGCAGATCTCGCTCGGGCACGGCGCGTTCTTCGCGGCGGGGGCCTACACGGCGGCGGTCATGCTCGACCGGTACGACACCGGCCACCTGGCCACGCTGCCGGTCGCGGCCGCCGGATGCTTCCTGCTGGGCCTCGCCTTCGGGGTGCCCGCCCTGCGGCTGCGCGGGCTGTACCTGGCCCTGGTCACGCTCGCCTTCGCCGTGTTCCTGCCGCCGCTGCTCAAACGGCTCGAGCCGGTGACGGGCGGTTCCATGGGCCTGACCGTCGACAAGCCGCAGCCGCCGGCGTGGAGCGGGCTGGCCGAGGACCAGTGGACGTACTTCGTCGTCCTCGCCGTCACCGCGGTGGCCCTGCTGCTCGCCCGTAACCTGCTGCGGTCCCGCATCGGCCGGGCGCTGCTCGCCGTGCGGACAACGAGAGCGCCGCGGAGGTCATGGGCGTACGGCTGTCGCTGCACAAGACGCTCGCCTTCGCGTGGAGCGCGCTGTTCGCGGGTGTCTCCGGGTGCGTCTACACCTGGGTGATCGGCTTCGTCTCACCCGACTCGTTCAGCTTCGTGCTGTCCATCACGCTGCTGGCCGGCCTGGTGGTCGGAGGGCTCGCCTCGCTGTACGGACCGCTGCTGGGGGCGGCCTTCGTGATGTACGTGCCGAGCGTGGCCCAGGACATCAGCGAGGCGGCGCCCGGTGTGGTGTTCGGCCTGCTGATCATCGCGGTGATGTTCGTGGCGCCGACGGGACTGGCCGGTCTGGCGGGCCGTGTCCGGGGCACCGCCGCCCTTCGACTCACCCGCACCACCAGCCCCGCCGCCGACGACCGGACGTCCGACGTCGAACCCTCCGCGCCCCCCGCCCCGGCGGAGCCCGTCCCTGCCGATGCCGAACCCGTGGGCGCACCGCCCCGCACGGAAAAGGAATGAATCACATGCGCAAGAAGACCACTCTGCGGGCGGCCGCGGCCGCGTCCGCCGCCCTGCTCCTCGCCACCGCCTGCAACAGCCAGCGCGGGCAGGACGACAAGGACGCGGCCGCCGACGGCGCGTGCCAGGGCCAGCAGACCACCGGCATCACCGACAAGACCATCAGACTGGGCGGCATCTACCCACTGTCGGGACCGGCCTCCGCCTACGGCACGATCAGCAAAGGCGTGAGCGCCTACTTCAAGCACGTCAACGACAAGGGCGGCATCGACGGCCGCACCGTGGAGTTCACCGTCCGCGACGACGGCTACCAGCCGCCCAAGGCGGTCGAGGAGGCCCGCAGACTCGTCGAGCAGGAGAAGGTCTTCGCCGTCTTCCAGACCCTGGGCACCCCGTCCACGGCCGCCGTGTGGGACTACCTCGACAAGCGGAAGGTGCCGCAGCCTTTCGTCGCCACCGGCGCCTCCGTCTGGGGTACGGACGACAACCACCCGTGGACCACCGGCTGGCAGCCCAACTACATCGCCGAGGCACGGGTGTACGCCAAATACCTCAAGGAGGAGAAGCCGAAGGCCAAGGTCGCCGTCCTCTACCAGAACGACGATTTCGGCAAGGATCTGCTCGGCGGATTCAAGGCGGCCCTCGCCGGCAGCGGCATTGAGGTGGTCACCGAGGAGAGCTACGAGGTCACCGACCCCTCCGTCTCCGCACAGATGACAAGCCTCGCCCGGTCCAAGGCGGATGTGCTGCTCAACGTCACCACGCCGAAGTTCGGCAGCCAGGCCCTCGCCGCCGATGCCAAGAACACCAAGTGGGACCCGCTGCACATCGTGAACAACGTGTCCTCGTCAGCCACCGTGCTCAAGCCTGTCGGGTTCAAGAACGTCCAGGGCGTGGTCTCGGCGACCTACTTCAAGGACCCCGCCGATCCGCAGTGGGCCGACGACGCGGAGATGAAGACGTACCAGGACGCGCTGCGCAAGTACGCGCCCGACTCCGACCCGGCCAACCAGTTCAACGCCTACGGCTGGGCCGCCGCGTCCAGCTTGCACAAGGCTCTGGACGCGATGAAGTGCCCCACCAGGGAGGGGATGCGGGACGCCGTGCGCAACCTCAAGGACGTCGAGGTGGGCATGCTGCTGCCCGGTGTCACCCTCTCCACCGGGCCCGATGACGCCTTCCCGATCGAGACGATGCAGCTGATGCGGTTCGAGGGCGAGCGTTGGCAGCTGTTCGGTGAGCCGGTGGACACCCGCAAGGAGTTCGGCCCACTGGCGAAGTGAGCCGGCGGGGGCGGCCCCGGTCGATGCCCTGCCCCTGGGGACCGCCCCCGCTGTGTCCTGGCACCCGAGCGGCGAGGAAGGGGTGCTCAGGTTGAGCGCGTGCGCAGTTCGGCGGCGGCGCGCAGCAGAAGGGCGTCGGTCGGTGGCCGCGGCGCACTGGTCCTTCCTTGCCATCGGCAGGCTGCTGGAAGCCGTCCTCGCGGAGTCGGTGCGGGGATACCGGGCGGAGGGGGCGGCACATCCGCGCAATCGCCCGCAGCACGCACGTCCATGTGCACATCGTCCTCCACTGAGCCCGGCAGGGCTGCGCACGGCGAAGTCCCGTAGCGGCTCGTCATGAGCCGGGCACCATGCCTGCCGTAGTCCCTCATGCCCGCCACGCCGCGCCACGCGGCGGGCAAGGCCGCGGCTTCCGCCGGGTTTCAATAGGCTTACATGGTCAGCAGGTCAGCGTGCATTCGGGAACGCCGAGCCACCGCCACGGACGCCGTCATGCCGGTCACCGGCCGCGGTCAGAACACGGCAGAACATCGGTGACCGAGCACACGGTGGTGCCCAGCGGTGGAGAAGCGGATGACGGAGCTCAGCGAAAGCCACGACGATCCGTTCGCCCTGCACCTCCCCGCGTTGGCGGTGCTCGACGACCAAGGAGTCGTGGTCGGATGGAACCGGCGGGCGCAGGAACTGCTCGGCTATCCGGACACAGCCGTGATCGGTCGTCCGGCGTTCGAGGTCCTTGTCGATCCTCGTGATCTGCCGGCTGCCACTGAGGCCGCGGCGAACTGCAGGAGGGCCGGCGGCTGGTTCGGCGTCCTCACATTGCGGCACGGCGACGGGCGGCTCGTGGAGCTGGGGCTGAGGGCCCAGGAGCTGTCACGCGATGGCCGGGTCCGTGAGTGGTTTCTTGCGGGGGCACTCGCGGTTGACGTCCTGGAATGGCAAAGGGACCGTGCGGTTCTCGACGGGTTGTACCGTCAGTGCCCGATCGGCCTGGTCATCCACGGCCCCGACCTGCGGATTCTCCGGGTCAACCGGGCCATCGAACGCTTCAGCGGCGTCCCGGCGGCAGACTTTCGGGGGCTGCCCACCGGCCGGATGCTCCTCCCCGACGACGCACGCAAGGCTGTGGACCGTGTGCGCCAGGTGATGGACACCGGAAGACCCTTGGTCTACTCCGAGCAGTTCGTTCGCCTGGAGCGGGATCCGGCACGAGAGCGGGTCGCGTTGGTCTCGTCGTTCCGGATGGAGGACCCCTCCGGCCGTATTCTGGGTGTGGCCGAGATGATCGAGGACATCACCGAACGCCATCGGGCACAGCGCAGGCTCGCGCTCCTCGACCAGGTCGGCAGCCGTATCGGAACCACCCTCGACGTGGCCGAGACCGCCCGGGAACTCGCCGAGGTGATGGTGCCTCACCTCGCCGACCATGCGTCGGTGGACCTGCTTCAGTCGGTGACGCGCGGTGAGGAACCGATGCGGGCCCTGGCAGGGCCTCTGGTGCGACTGGGGACCTGCAGCGTTGGCGCCCAGCAACCCGGCCCGTCTCACCCCCACGGTGAGCCCGTGGAATTCGGGCCCGACACACCGCAGGCCGGATGCCTGGCCGAGGGGCGACCTGTCCTGGAGCCGGTGCTCCCGCCCGACTGGTTCTCGGCGGTAGGCCATCAGGGGGCCCACGCTCCGGACCCGGGCACCCACTCTCTGATCGTGGTACCGATTGCCGCGCGTGGCCTGGTACTCGGCGTCATGACCTTGTGGCGTTCGCGCCGCCCCGATGCCTTCGAGGCGGACGATCTCACCCTCGCTCAGGAACTCGCCTCGCGCGCCGCCGTCGCCATCGACAACGCCCGGCGCTTCACGCAGCATCAGCAGACCGCGTTCACCTTGCAGAGCAGCCTTCTGCCCCGGGCGATTCCGGATCAGTCGGCTGTCGAGGTGGCCCTGCGGTACCTGCCGGCCAGCGCGGGCCCGGGCCTGGGAGGGGACTGGTTCGACGTCATTCCCCTGTCCGGGGCCCGGGTCGCTCTCGTCGTCGGCGACGTGGTGGGGCGCGGCATCCACGCTGCCGCCACCATGGGCCGGCTGCGCACCGCCGTCCATACGCTCGCCAGCCTCGACCTGGAACCGGACGAGGTCCTCTCCCGCCTTGACGACCTGGTCAACCTGCTGGCGGCCGAACAGGAAGCAGTCGGTGAACGGCCCGTGGGTGAGCAGGTCGTCGGCGCCACGTGCCTGTACGCCGTGTACGACCCGGTCTCCGGACGCTGCTCCGTGGCCCGCGCCGGTCATCCACCGCCGGTGGTGACCGCTCCGGACGGACGGGTGGCTCTGCTCGACCTGCCCGCCGGCCCACCGCTCGGCCTGGGCGGCCTGCCGTTCGAGGCCCGGGACATCGAACTGGCCGAGGGAAGTCTGCTGTGCCTGTATACCAACGGAATCATCGGTGAACGCCACATCGATGCCGACGTCGGCCTGACGAAGCTGTGTGCAACACTCGCCCGCCCTGCGGGCACGCTGGAACGGACATGCCAAGCAGTGGTCGACGCGCTGGTCCCCTCGCTCCCCAGCGACGACGTCGTCTTGCTGATCGCTCGCACCCGCATGCTGCCACCGGCGAACGTCGCCTCCTGGCAGCTACCGCCGGAGCCTGCCAGCGCCGCCCGGGCCAGGGCTTTGACCTCGGCCAAGCTGACCGAATGGGGTCTGGAGCACCTGGCGTTCACCACCGAGTTGATCGCCAGCGAACTGGTCACCAACGTCTACCGCTACGCCGGGGGTCCTGCGACCCTACGGCTGATCCGTGAACGGTGTCTGGTGTGCGAGGTCAGCGACACCAGCCACACCTCACCACATCTGCGCCGCGCCCGGACGACCGACGAGGGCGGGCGCGGCCTGTTCCTGGTGGCTCAGATGACGGAACGCTGGGGTACCCGCTACACCCGCGACGGCAAGACCGTGTGGACCGAACAACCGCTGACCGGCACACCCGTCTGACCGTCTCAGGGTGCGGCCGGCGCGGGAGGCCGCCTGGAGGCGGCCCTCCCACGCCGCCGTGGTCATTCGGCTGCGGCGAGCAGCCGTGCCTCGCTCTCCTCGTACAGGCGCCGGTGCTCGCGGCTGTCGGCGGCACGGCGCCGGTGGTCCAGACAGCTGCCCAGCCAGCCCGCCAGATAGCCGAACGGGATGGAGACCAATCCGGTGGACTGCATGGGGAAGAGGTCGAAGTCGGCGTCCGGGAAGACGGCCGACGGTGTGCCCGAAACGGCCTTGGAGAAGATCATGAGCAGCAACGCGCAGGCCGCGCCGCCGTAGAGGGTGGCAAGCAGGCCGGTGCGCGTGAACCCTCGCCAGAACAGGGAGTAGGTGAGCGCGGGTGCCACCGCCGATGCTCCTATGCAGATGGCCAGCGTGGTCAACACGCCGACGTCCCAGTTCTGCACCATGGTGGCGAGCACGATGGCAACGGTCCCCACGACCACGCTCGTCCACGCCGCCACCGTCATCTCGGTACGCGGTTCGGCCTGTCCCCGTCGCACCGCATGGGCGAACAGGTCGTGGGCGAGTGACGAGGCCGCGGCCAGGGTCATCCCCGCGACCGACGACAGCAGGGTGATGAACACCATGCCCGCCACGGCCGAGTAGAGGATCGTCGCGCCCGCGGAGTCGGGGGTGCCGCCGAGCACCTGAGACAGCATGAGCACCGACGTTCTGCCGTGCGGGTCGGCCGCGGTGATGTACCGCGATCCCACCAGGGCCGCCGCTCCCGTACCCATGATGATCACGAGCAGGCAGAACGTGGTGACCGTGCCGACCGCCCATGACATGGAGCGACGCACAGCAGGCACGTCCTGCGCGGAATACAGACGCATCGTGATGTGGGGCAGGCAGGCCACACCGAGGACCACGGTGATCTGGAGACTGACGAAGTCCAGCAGGCCAACGGTCGACGTGCCCAACTGAAGGCCCTGCTGGAGGAAGGCGGGGCCCGCGCCACTGCCGTGCTGGGCGGCCCTGAGGATGGCGCCGGGGCTCCAGTCGAAGCGGTTGAGTACGAGAGCGGCGACGACGGCGCTGGTGCCGAGCAGGATCACGATCTTGATCATCTGAATGAGCGCGGTGCCCCTCATACCGCCGATCGCGGCATAGATGATCATCAGAGTGCCGACGATGACGATGCACGCCGTCCTGGCGCCCGCCGCATGCGGGATGTCCAGGATGAAGGTGAGCAGCGAACCGGCTCCGGAGAGCTGGACGACCAGGAAGGGCAGGGTCGCCGAAAGCGTCACCACGCAGGCCGCGATACGCACGGCCCGGCCAGGCATGGTGCGGGCCAGGACGTCGCCCATGGTGAACCTGCCGGCGTTGCGCAGGGGTTCGGCCAGCAGGAACATCAGCAGCACCAGGGACAGGGCGGTGCTGACCGCGAGTACATAGCCGTCGTATCCGGCGAGCGCGATGATGCCGGTGGTGCTCAGCACCGTGGCCGCCGAGATGTAGTCGCCCGCGATCGCCAGGCCGTTCTTGAGCGGGGTGAGCGACAGGTAGCCGGTGTAGAAGTTCGTCAGGTCGTCGCGGTCCGGTCCCGCCATGACGCACATCATCAGTGTGACGGTGACCAGCGTGGTGAACAGAACCAGGACGATGGCCTGCGTCCCGGAGCTGAAATCGTTCATCTCGCCGCCCCCGCGTTCCGGCCGGCGGGGACCGCCCGCTCCCTGATGGCGCGAGCCAACGGATCCACCGAGCGTTGTGCGCTGCGTCCGTACCAGAAGACCGCCGCGAAGGTGACGACGAGTTGGAGGACGCCCAAGGCCATGCCCAGACTCAGCTCTCCGGTGATCACGGACCCCATCAGGCCGGGCGCGTAGCAGGACAGCACGACATACACCACGAAAGAGCCGAGCGCGGTGAGCGTGGAGATCCTGCGGAGCAGGCGGTAGGCCGAACGGAGGGCGGCGAGGCCGGTGTCGTGCCGATGGGTCTCATGCGCGTCGGGCGCGTCCCAAGGGGCTTGCCGCCCGTACGACTCGTATCGCGGGGCTTCGTGCCCGTATGACTCCGGCCACGGGCTCTGTGCGTACGTCTCGTGTCGAGGGGGGATCCCATGGGGCTCGGGGTGCGGCGGCGGCCATCCCGTAGGTGCAGATGGTGGGTACCGGTTCTCGTCGGCGTATGTCATCGCCTGGCCTTCCACTACGGCTCGGATCCGTGAGGTGAACGGGGAAGAATGGTTCAGGCGGCGCACCATACCGACTGGTTGGAATGCTCGTAAGTCTGCCGTGGGTCACGTTTAGGGGTTGATGTGGTCGCAGGGCGGGCTTTCTCCGGCCTGCCTGAGTGAGGGATCAGGGATCCGGAGTGGCGCCCCGGACGCGGTTGCCCTCATCGGCGTGTGATTCATCACAGCACGT
The DNA here is from genome assembly GCF_041261225.1 of Streptomyces sp. V4I8. Classification (GTDB taxonomy): domain Bacteria; phylum Actinomycetota; class Actinomycetes; order Streptomycetales; family Streptomycetaceae; genus Streptomyces. The sequence goes on along the minus strand of NZ_JBGCCN010000001.1, from coordinate 1,317,061 downwards.
TATGTTGTGCACAATTTAATTGCTGGCTAGATTCTTGGGAATCAACGGCACTGTCACAGGGAGGCAGCACCATGGATCCCGTCCGTTATGAGGATTACCGCCCCGCCGAACGTCCGTCCTATCAAGCGGAGTTGGACGCAGTGGTCGCACAGGTGGCGCAGCGCACCGGCGCTTCGGTCGAGCGCGAGGCCGTCGGCCGCGCCGTCCGTACCGCCCACGGAAAGACGTACGGCCTTCTCAAAGCCACCGTCACGGTCGGTGACAACAGGGGCTTCCACGCGCAGGGCATCTTCGCCCGGCCCACCGTGTACGACGCCGTCGTCCGCTACTCCAACGGTCTGGGCCACCAGCGTCCCGACCACCAGCTGGGCGCGGCGTGCGGGATGGGCATCAAGCTGTTCGGAGTCCCCGGCCCCTCACTGCTGGCCGACGAACCGGACACCGGTACCTTCGACCTCAACCTGATCAACAACGAGGTCTTCTTCGCGAACACCGCCTACGACTACATGGTCATCGAGGAGTTGTTCGCGGAGCTGCCCGAAGGCCTGGTGAACCCCGCCCGCCGCAAGACCTGGATGGCGGAGTTCCTGACCCGCCGGGGCAGCCTCACCGATCCCGACGGCTGGCTGTGGGACGAACTGTTCGCCATGCTCTCGTTCACCACCGTCCCGCGCAGGAACCTGCTGTCGTACACCTACAACAGCATGGGTGCCTTCCGGTACGGCGACCACATCGCCAAGATCCGCACCGTGCCGACGGCCGAGTCCCTGGCCGCCCTCACCCACCGGATCGTGGACGTGCGCGCGGACAACGAGGCGTTCCGCCGCACGCTGGTTGCCGAGGCCGCGGAGCGCGACCATTCCTTCGAGCTCCAGGTGCAGCTCAACACCGATCTGGCTCGCATGCCGGTGGACAACACCTCCGTGAAGTGGCCCGAAGAGTTGTCCCCCTGGGTGACCGTCGCCCGTGTGGACCTCCCGGGCCAGGACATCGGCGGGGAGGACAACGTGGCGGCCGCCGACGCCACGTCGATCACACCGTGGCGCTCCCGGGAGGAGCACCGGCCCATCGGCGAGATCCAGCGGGTGCGGCAGGAGGTGTACCGGCGCTCGTCCATCGAGCGGCACCGCATCAATGGACAACAGCGGCGCGAACCGGTCAGCAGCGCGCAACTGCTCGGTTGAGCCGGCCGAGTCGCGTCCCGCAGCCTGCGCCGACCGCGCTCGGATCGCGGCCGTGCGCAACAAGCGAGCCGCCAGCCCCGCCCTCGTCGGTGCTGCGGGCCTGGCGGCGAACTCCTCCGTCAGGGTGAGGTCGCCCTCCCCGAACGGCTCCGTCACACCACCATGCACCCGCCGGATCTGACCGCCAGTCCTCTTGGCGGAACCCGCCCTACCCCTGCTCGGGAACGGCCATCTCGCCCAGCAGCGCCCAGTCGTCCTGCGGAACGTTCGCGTTCACGATGCGGGGTGTCTCGATCAGATGGGGCGGCAGCGTCTGCTGCGCGGCCCTGAAGTGCGCGGACTGCACGTGAGCAGCGCCTGCTTCGTCATCGCGGAAGGCCTCGACCAGGACGTACTCCGTGGGGTCCGTCACGCTTCGCGACCAGTCGAACCAGAGGCAGCCGGGCTCCCGGCGCGTGGCTTCGGTGAAGTCGGCGGTGATGTCCGGCCACCGATCGGCATGCTCGGGACGGACTCGGAACTTTGCGGTGATGAAGATCATCAGCCTTCCTGTCTCCTCGGACGTACGTCGTCTCGGTTGCCGTCCGGCAGCAGATGACGGAGGCCGACATGCGCGGCCCGGCCGGTATGCCGGCGGTGCGGTTCGAACGGGCCGGCAATGGGTGCCGACGATGCCGGTCCGCCGAACGAACATTCGCCGGCTCATGCCCAGCTACCAGTGACGCGTGGCGACAGGATCGTACGACGTCAGCCGCGCACGGGCAGTCCACCCGCGGCAGGAAGTGCCTGTCTGGAGGATCTTGCGGACGCGGTCGGCAACGAAGACCTGCCGATGCGGCTGGAGGCCGCCCGGGCGGTCAAGCGGTCCGGATTCGTCCCGGTGCCCCATCTGTCGGCCCGCCGTCTGCAGTCGCGGGCCGAGCTGGAGGAGTTCCTCGCCGCGCTGCGGGAGGACGGCCTGAGCGAGCACGTGTTCGTCATCAGCGGCGATCCCAACCGGCCGCACGGCCCGTACGAGGACGCGCTCACGGTGATCCGGTCCGGGCTGCTGCAGAAGTACGGTGTGCGGCACGTCGGCGTGAGCGGCTACCCCGAAGGTCACCCCGCCATCGGTACACCCGTGCTGTGGTCGGCGCTGGAGGAGAAGGCCGCCGCCCTGGCGGAGGCGGCCTGTCCGGCAGCGGCAAGTCCAACGACGAGATCGCCGACAAACTCTTCCTGAGCGTCCTGAGCGTCCTGACCGTGCGTACTCACGTCCAGCGCGCCTTGACCAAGCTCGGCGCCCGCGACCGTGCCCAACTCGTCGTCATCGCTTACCAGACCGGCTTGGTGCGCCCCGAGCCGTCCAGTTTCTGAGGATGGTTGCCGCGATCGCTCTGGTGTGGCAGGGGAGGGGGAGGGCGCTGTCGGTCGGACCCGCCTCCGCCCAGGACGGCACCAGGGCCCTCATCCAGGCCCTGAGTGCCTGACGGCTCGCGGTGAGGCGCCCATTTCTCTGCGGCAGGTCTTGTTGAACGCCTGGAGGTCGGGGATGCCCACGGTCGCAGCGATCGCGGGGATGGCGAGCGTCGAGGCGATCAGGAGGTGCCGGGCGCGCTCCATACGGCGACGCCGGATGTAGCCGACGACCGTGAGCCCGGTGTCCTCCTTGAACAGCCGTGTCAGATGGGTATGAGAGATCCCGGCCGTACGGGCGATGTCCGGGACGCCCAGCGGGTTGGCCAGGTGTTCCTCGATGTGGGCCATGGCCGTTCGCAGGGCCGGATGCCGGCTCCCCTCGCCGTTCATGGAGGCACTGGCCAGGCCGGTCGTGCGCCACAGCACAGTCCAGAGTTCCGCGGCTGCCCGCGCCGGGGACTGTGTGCCGGCCGCGACCGTCTGCCGCAGCAGCCCGCTGAGCATCGCCGCGTCCGCACCTGCGTCCTGCATCACCGGGACGCGACGCCGCTCGCCCTCGCCGGGCAGCCTGAAGTGGGCGTACAGGTGCTCGCAGGGCGTGGTGTCGTAGTGGAAATGCACTTCTGTGCCGGGCGGTACGAGGCTCACGTGCCCGGGGCGGATCGGATGCCGGAAGCCGCCGAACTCCAGGGTGCCCGAGTAGCCGTACAGATGGAGCTGCCACAGCCGCGGCAGCCGGAACACGTCATGAGGGCCGGCGTGCCCGTGTACGCCCACGCCCGCGTTCCCCACATGCGGAGGCAGGTCGAGAGCCAGCTCCACGGAGTGCGTCATGGTGGAAAATTACCAGCGCTCGCTGATTACAGCCCACGACTACGGGAGCATCTCTTCCTACCGTTGCCGTATGCCAACCACACGACAACTGCTGAGTTCTGCCCAGGTGGCGCGGTTCGTGGCCCACGGATTCCTGCGCCTCGACGGCGTTGTGCCCCGGGAACTCAATGAGGAGGCGCTCGGCGTCTTCGCCGCGGGGCTGCCCTCCGTGCCGTACGGCAGCCCTCTGCCGAAGGCGTTCCCCGAGGGATCCTTCGCCAGACGGCTCGTTGAACTCCCCGCCGTGGCAGGCGCATTGGAGAGCCTGGTGGGACCGACGCCGACCGTCGACCACCACTACGTGCACACCCGCGAACCGCGCGAGGGCAGCGCGCAGCCGCTGCACGCCGACGCCCTCATCGATCTGCGGACCGACGCCTTCGATGTGCAGCTCATGTATTACCCGCAGGAAGTCACCGCGGACATGGGCGGCACGCTCATCGTCCCGGGCAGTCATCTGCGCCGGACCAACGAGTCCGACACCGGCCGCTACCAGAACCTGCGAGGCCAGACCCGGCTGACCTGCCCGGCCGGGACGGTCATCCTGCTGCACCACGGCATCTGGCACGGAGGCCGGCGCAACGACAGCGACACCGTCCGCCACATGTACAAGATCCGTTTCAACCCGACCGTGCCGCAGGTGCGGCTCTGGCACACCGCGGACCTGCACGCCCCAGCTGTGCGTGAGGAGTTGGGACGCTATTTCCCCTGGTACGAACAGGCCACCGCCCGACTGGAGATCCACAACCGCATCAGGCTCTGGCGCTTCCTGTCCGACAACCCGGACTTCGACATCGAGTACTGGGCCACCCGAATCGCCAACCGACCTGCGCAGAGGAGCAGCACGTGACCAGTCCGAACATGGTGCGGCAGCAGGTTCTCGTCCTGTACCTGGGCACATCCGCCCTCGACTCCCCGGTCATCGGATGGGCCCGCTACGACGGCACCGGTGCGACCCGGCCCACCACCGGGGACAGCGATGAACCGCCGTACGAGACGGGCGTCGCCGCCCTGGAGGACGGCTGGCGGCTCATCCAGGCCGCCCAACTCATCCCGCCGTACCCGGGGGCGGAACACGAGACGTCGTTCCTCAAGCACGAGTTCTTCTTCGAGAGACTCGTTGCGGTGTGAGACAGAGAGCAACTGCCGAGACCTGTGGAGGCGAGCCGCGCCGATCCAGCGGTGCCAGGCGTCTACGTCGACGTTGCTGCCGCACACGATGGTGACGATGTGTCGGTCGGCGGAGCGGTCGCGGTCTTCGAGGATCGCTGCGATGCGGAGCGTGGTCGAGGGTTCGACGATGAGGCAGGTGGGGTCGAGGAGCATCACCAACGCGAGCGACGGGACATACACCGCTCCCGCGGGATCCGCGGCGAATCTGGTCACGGGCACCATTGACCACACGCTCACCACCTCCGACCACACCAAGAGGACCTTCAACAGCAGCGGTCAGCTCACCTCCGTGCGCGGGCCGGTCTTGGAGGTGGTGCGGCCGGCACCGTCGTATTCCCCGCCTACGACGCGGGTCCGGCAACCTGACCAGCCGCTCCGTCAGCGACATGCCGCCACCCGGTGCGACGGCACGGTCTTGCCGAGACACGGCATGGCAGAGTGACGGCACATCGAAGCTCCGTTGCAGGCAGACGACTTGGGAAGGTCTTCTGCGTCAACGGGGTTTCGTTGCGTCAGGCACTGCCACCCCACCCTGCGACGCTACAAGATCACGCGACTCCGCAACGGCCCTGCGCCGGGACCTGCCATGCTGAACAGGTTCGATTCGATCCTCACACCTTGGAGGTTTGGATGCGTGCAGGCGTCGTTGTCGCCGCGCAGCCCGGTGTGGAGGATCTCGCCGTGCGGGCCGAGGAGTTGGGCTTGCACAGCTTCTGGGTCAACGACACCCCCATGGTCCACGGCGATCCCTTCGTCGCCTTGAGCCTGTGTGCGAAGGCCACCAGCCGCATCAGGCTCGGCATCGGCGTGACCTCACCGGCGCTGCGCTCGGCCCCGGCCGCCGCGAGCGGGCTCGTCAGCCTCAACGCCCTGGCACCGGGCCGGATCATCTGCGGAGTCGGCACCGGAAACACCGCCCGGCGCACCCTGGGCATGCGGCCGACCACGGCCGCCAGGCTGGAGAACTTCACCGTCGCACTGCAGGACCTGTGCGCCGGACGTTCGACCGAGTACCGCGAGGGTGACCGGGTCCGCGACATCCGGTTCCTGCACGCGGGGGCGCACGTGAACACCGCCGACCCGATCGAGTTCGTCGTGGCCGCGCTCGGGCCGCAGGCCGCCGCCGTCGCCGGCCGCCGCGGCACCGGCCTCGTCTCCTTCGGCCTGCTGGACCCCGCCGCCTGGCACGCGCTGCACGACACCCGCCGCCACGCCGCCCAGGGCACACCCCGCGACCCCGACTCCCACGCTGACTCCCGGGCGGACTCCTACGTGGTCACCTCGCTCCACCTACTCGACGAGGACGAGGACCCCCACGGCGACGCGGCCCGGGACGCGACCGGCCACCTCGTCCTGTCGCTGCTGGCCTTCGCCGCTGACACAGCCGCCGACACACCCGCCTTCGCCGAGCAACTCGGCCCCGAGGAACGCGAGGCGGTGCGGCGGCTCCTCGACCGGCGCGGCACCACCGCCACCGCGCTGGACCGGCACACCAAGCTCTACCCCAACTACCTCGGACGCATCGCACCGCAGGACCGGGACCTGGTTCTGCCCTCGCTGATGAACACCCTGGCCCTGGTCGGCACCAGCGACGACCTCCTCGCCCGCATCACTACCCTGGAACAGGCCGGCGTCGACGAACTCCTCATCCAGCCGGTGATCGACCCGCCCACCGAGATGGCCCAGCTCGCGAAACTCCTCACCTGAGCTGACCCGCCTGCCGCACGTCCTTGACCTGCACACCTACAAGACCACCAAGACTTTGCCGCTTTGTCGGGCGCTGTCCGGACAACAACGATGTCGTCCACGCGGCTGACGGAGCGCGCCTGGAGACGGATCCGGACCGGCGTCACGTCATCCCCCAGACGTCGCGCGTCTTCGTGGTGACGGTCTACGGCAGCCATCAGAAGGCCACCAAGCGCAAAGATGCAGGTCAGGAGCGCATGTGGTGGGGCAACTTACTTCGAGGCGTCCTTGTGCGTCGGGCCACCATGCCCGTTCATGGAGCGCAGGTTCAGGGGCTCGAAGGGGCCAAGCGACTGCTGTCCGAGAGACGCAGTCATGAAGTCGGGCATCTAGGGCTCATCGACCCAGAGTCGCGCTGTAGTCGGCGGCTTGGCATTCAGACTGCACCAGATTGCGCGACTCGGTGTCTCGGTGGATGGTCACGACGCCGCCATTGGCTGCCTGGCAAGTAAGCAGCTCAGTCAGGGTGTTCAGAACCCGGAGCGCTCTCCGGCCCGCCGAAGTCCGGGCTGGTGTAGTCGGGGCTGGTGAAGCTGGGGCGGGGCGCCCGGGCGGGACTGTCGTCCGGCCTGCTGAAACCCGGGCGGTCGTAGCCGAAGTTCGGGATGCGGCCGGCCGGCGTCGACGGTGGCGTGCGGTGCAGGACCGATGCCGTGCCGGGATCGGCGAGCGCTTCCCTCAGGAAGGGTAGGATGCCGCGTTCCAGCAGAGCTTCATGCCAGGCTTCTCTGGCCCGTTCGACCTCCTCACTCAGTTCGCCGTACGGTCCGGCATCGAACGCCGGCCGGCGGCGCAAGGCGGTGATCAGCAGCGCAACGGCGGCGACCAGGACCGCGGCTACCGCGGCCCCGCCGGAGACCCACCCGATGGTGCGCATCGTCTGAGCGAACGCCGGCTCGGGGTCGAACATCTTCAGGATGTAGCCGACGAGCAGGAAGATCGCCGCTGCCGTGCCGGCGAGGACGGGCGCCAGGACGGCGAGGACGAGGAGGCCCGCGCCGCGGCCGGACTCACCGATTTCGGCGGCGAGCCCCATCGCGCCGCTGTCCGGCTCGGGGTAGCCGGGGTCACTTCGGGACGAGGGGGCGGAGGGTGCCGGCTGGCGCAGTTCCTCGCGGACCTTCACGTAGTGCTGGTACTCGGTCGCCGCGGCCGCCGTGATGAGTGCGGTGGCGTTGAGCGCCATGGTGCGCAGCTGTTCGGGGTTGAGCCGCTGTCCGACAGCGGTCAGTTCCGGGCGGTGTGGTGCGGAGCGCAGCGCCTCATCGAGGACCCGCTCGTATTCCTGGCGGTCCTCGCTGTGCAAGTGCTGCGGAACGGTGGGCATGCCCGAGCCGTACGGGCGGTACTTGCCTGGCGGGGGCGGCGGGTCTTGGCGGGGCGGGCGCGACCGCCGGCGGCGTGCACTGCCGTCTTCGAATGTTGAGCGCGACTTCGCCCGACGGGCCGGTGGGGGCGGACTGGGTGCTGGCGGGCTCGGCGGAGGCATCTGGTAACTGCCCCAGCCTGCGATGTCGGTGGAGGCTTCCGCCGCCGCCTCGGTCGTCTCGTTTCCCATGGATGAGTCGGTTGCCGGCAGGCGTGGCTGAATGCCCAGGATCGACGTCAGCAGACGGGGCCCAAGGGGCAGCCGGCGCTGGCGCGCGACGGCGGACGGTCGGCTGTTGGAGCGGTTACCGCCCAGGATCGCCGAGGCGATCCGTCGGCTCACGGAGGGCCGCATCATCGTGTCGTCCCCTCCTCACCCAGGGAAGGCCTGCGCGGATGGCGCGGTGCCTCGTGGCTGCCGAGCCCGCCCCTTCGCTCATCCGCAGAGTCGGTGGGCCGACCGGTGGGCTGCGTCTCGCCGACTGGGCTGTCGGTCTGCAAGCCAGCGGCGAAGAGCGGGCTGCTGTAGTCCCGGTTGCTGAAGTCCGGTCTGGTGGAGGTCGGCCGACGGTGTTGGTCGAGTGACGCGGGAACGGTCGGTGCCGGCTGCGCTGGGCTGTCCGTGGCCGCGACGGAGGGCTCGGATCCGGGGGCGGCCGGCACGTGCTCCTGGGCGCGTGACGCGGCTCGCGGGGAACCTACGGCAGTGCCCGCTTCTGCGTTCGCCCCTGCGCTCGGTGCGCCGTTGGCCACGTCGCCGATCGACTGGACACGGCCGAGCTGAGTCAGGATTACCGGGGCCGAGATACCGACCACAATGGCCGCGTAAGCACCGCTGACCTGTCCTGTGGTGCCGAAGAGCGCTGCGGCCGCGGCCCCCATGGCGCTGTGCACGACAGCTGCGATCGGGTCGGCCACGGGATCGAAGTACTCCCGGAACCTTGGCGGTTCGCCCGCATCAGTCGTGGATAACAACCGCGCACGGCGGTCCGATTGCCAGTCCAGGAACCGGTTGTAAACGTCGAGCAGCCCTCGCAGCGCACCTCCCGCCGCACCCAGCAGGAGCAGTGTTGCCACTCCACGACTTCCCCCGGCTATACAGACTGCTCGCTTCCGGCATACGGAGCCCGTCGCCCGAGCCTAAGGCCCGACGCGGAACTCAGGGAAGGAAGAACGGCAAGCGGGATCTGGCGACTTCGCTCACCGCGGCCGGTGAACGGCCGAGTAGGGTCACGAACCCCGCCCCCGGAGAACGACCTTGTCGGCTGCCGCGCGAATGTCACCAGGCCGACCGGTCCGGCGGCGGGCACCACCCAAGGCCGGGCATCGGCAAGCAGCAGCTGCGTAGGATCACAGTTGTCGCAATACGGTTCGCGGGGAGGGCCACCAGATGGCATTGGTAGCAGGCGAGTACGAGTTCACCTGTAGCGAGTGTGACGGGGATGGATCGCTGCAAGTCATCGGAAGTGAAGGCGAACTTGTCTGGGACAAGTGCGAAGACTGCCGCGGGGAAGGCTCCGTGCGCGTAGATGAGGACGAAGCGGCCGAATGGATCGAGGTCGGACACACACCGCTGCGTACACCCACCACGTGACCTACACCGAAGGCAACTGAGACCACGCACGAGCGCCCGCAGCGCCGCGGCGTCGCTACAGCGCCGTCCATGACAGCTCCTGCCGGCCACGCCTGATGTCGGTGGCGCCCCGGGCCAGGCCTTCTTCTCCGACAAGAAGTCCGGCAAGTACGCCGCCGATGAGCAGGTACATCACGCCCGCGACCTGCTCGGCCGCCCGGAGAACACCCTCACCTCGATCGCGAAGTTCCTCCGCGTGTCCAGGAACACGATCTGCAACCACGTGCCCGAGCTGAAGGGCGGTCACCTCGCACTCGCCGAGGCCGTCCCTCTCCTCGGTCAGCAGTTGGCCTGATCTCCGATTTCGTTGTTGCACCGTCAGTGGGGTGCGAAACTCTGCTTCGCTGTAGTGGAGTTGGGAGTTGGGAACTGCGAGACGGAGACTTGGTGGACGGGGTCGAGACTGAGCGGATCAGGGTGAATGTGTTCTCTCCTGACGATCCGCAGGAGAGGGAAGCCGCGCAGGCGGCTTTCACGGCGGCGGAGAGCATCGGGAGGGAGGCCGATGCGCGAGGGTCTGTTCCTCTGGCGGATGTGCTGTTGATCGGTTCGGTGGCAACACACGCTCTTGCCTATCTGATCAATACGCTGCGGAAGTCATGGAGTAAGGGCGTGGTGGTCGACGCCATGGGGCGGCGGCTGACGGTCCGCCAGGATCCGGCGCTTCCCCGCGGTGTTGTGGTCGTGCGCTCCGGGACGGGGGAGGTCACGGTCCGGGATGGGGCCGGGTTGGCGGACATCATCACGGGGGCGCTCCCCCCGCGGCAGTGACACCTCGGGGGCCGGAGGGCCGGGCAATGCGTGACGGAGTGCGCAGCTCCCTGTTCCCAGAACTCCAGAACCACGCGCTTGCGGCCGAGGCACGGGAGATGAGCGTCGCCTTCGCCGACTTCTCCTACCTGCGGTGGGTTACCGGCGAGGAGGATCCTGAGCGGGCGTGGGAGAAGTACTTCACCGATACCCAGCCCCAGGTCCGGAAGGGCCTGGATCAGTTGCTCGGATCGTTCCATCCGGAGGAGCGGGACCGTGCCAAGGAGCTGGCGGGATCCGTGGAGGTGTTCTGCCTGCCGTCGAACGCGGTGGAGTCGCGTGTCTTCGAGAACCCAGGGGAAGCCACGGGCTATCTCATCGGCATCGCGCTGCTCCCCGTCCAGATGGCCGCCGAGATCGCCTGGGGAATGAACATGATCCACCCCCGCTACCCGGAGACGTTCCCTCCTGAGTGGGATGTCGGTGAGTCGCGGGAGCTGCTCGACTTCGCCTTGACCGAGTATGTGAAGTCACTCGAGACCCCTGGCCAGGGGCCCTTGCCGCAGAGTGTTCTTGAGGCTGCACATCGGCCACAGTGGCCGAGAGGTCAGGGGCCGGGTGACTACAAGGCGGCTGCGACGACGTTCGCCATCGCGCACGAGCTTGCCCATATCCAGCACGGGCACCTGCTTCCCGGCCCGAGGGCACCAGAAAACCGGTTGTTCCCGACGAATTTGGCATCCCTTCTTGAGATCTCCGAAGAGACGAATGAAGAACTCGCAGCGGACGCTGCGACCTTCGTCACCTGCTACAACCTCTTGATCAGCGCCTGGATACATACCACCACACCACCCGAGAAAGGCACTGGGGAGCGTTTCAGGTACGAGAGGGAATTCCGGGTCAACGCCATGCACAGCGCGCATCGCGCGACCGAGGCATGCCAGGCGTACCACAGTGCACTGTGCATCCTGGGGATGATCGCGTGGCGCCGTGGCGAGGGCGACAAGGCGGACCGCCTGCTGAGCGCGGCGGTCCGTTCTCCGTTCGTCCAGCAGTACATCCAGCGGGAGCGTCAGGAGCGGTATGCCCCGGCACTCGGACCGTTCATGTGGACCGAGCGGGATGTCGAGTACAGGAAGGCCCACGACAGTTGGCGTATCCACTTCTGCGAGAGCGTCATGCCGGAGACGTGGAGCCGGATGGGCCTTCAGACCTCGATCATTCACGTGCGCGCGCCGGCTTGAGGTGATCGGTCGAGGTTGAGGTTTCGTCCTGGTTCGTCCTTCGGGTGGTGGTGACGTTCCGGCCCGTGTGTCGTCACGGGTGGTCGTCGGTTTCCACGGGCCGAGGACGGGGCGGGTCTCCTCCTTCCGGAATCGGGGTCGGTGGGGTGGCAGTCAGCCGGGGGCGGGCAGGGCCTGGACGGCGCCCCAGGCGTCGACGATGTCGGTGGATGCGGGCCAGGCGGGGTCGAATTTCAGCTCGCGTCTTCGGGCGTGGTCGGCGAGTTTCGCGGGGACGTCCAGGAGTCGGGTGCGCAGAGTGGCGGGCTCGGCCCGGGCGAGTTTGCCTTCGGTGGCCAGGAGTTGGAACCAGCGGGCGAGGTCGGTGGCCAGGGCGAGGAGGGTGCACCAGGCTTGGTTGACCTTGAAGTAGCGGGAGGGCATCAGGTTGAGGGAGAGGGCCTTGCCGCGTCGGATGCCGGCCTCGACGTGGGTGTGGGAGCGGGCTCGGGCGTCGAGGAACTGCAGTTGCCCGCCGGTGGTGTTGGTGGCGATGGCCTGGTAGCGGTAGTCGGTCTTCTTCTCGTACGGCTTGAGCTCGCGCTCGTACTTGGGGTGGATGGGTTCGCGGCGAACGATCACCCGCATCCCTTCCGGCCAGCCGGTCAGGTCGAGCATGTCGGTGATCTCGACGAGGTCGGCGTCCTTGCGCGGCTGGCCCTTGTGGTCCAGGGCCGGCGTCCACGCGGTGGCCGGGACCTTGGCCAGGGCCTTCCAGAAGTCGTCGTCGCGGGTGTGGCCGACGGAGTACTCCCAGCGGTTGGCCGCGTTGCCGCCGCCGGAGGTGATCCAGGTGAGGAACTCCATCGTGGCTCCGGCGCCGTCGGTGCGGAACAGGACCCGGCGCCGACGGCGGGTGGGCAGCTGACGCAGGCCCTCGATACTCACCGAGATGTGGTCATCGGCGGTGTTGGATCCCGCCGATCCCGGCCGCAGCCGGTTGACCAGGAGTTCTTCGGTGTTGTCGCAGAACATCAACAGCGGGTGGTGGCCATATCCCTTGAAGTTGGGCTCGGCTCCCTCCTTGCCGGAATGCGCCGGGACGACTGAGGCGTCCAGGTCCAGCACCGTGACACCGGTCAGCTCCCGCCCGTTGACCTTGATCCAGGGAAAGCCGCCCGGGCGCAGGTCGAGCTGCTGGTGGACGTGGATACGGGTCCGGGCCCGTGCGGAGGCGATCTTCGTCAGCTGGACCGGTCCGATCGCCTCCAGGGTCCGCCACAGCGTGGACGCCGAGGCCGGGCTGCCCAGGACCAGCGAGGTCTGGCGCATCACATCGATCCCGGCCATCGACCGCGCGCCCAGCAGGACCGCGCAGGCCGCCGAGACCAGGACCGTTCCCCGATCATGGACGGGACGGAAGCCCCGCCGCACCAGGGCAGCCCCGAGCGCGTCGGTCAGCCCGACCTTGTCCGCCAGACGCCGCACCGGCACGATGCCCGCCTTGCCCACCAGCTTCTTCCCGCTTGCGGACAGCGACAGATCATCGGCCCACTCTGTACGCTTCGACACCGGAAGGGTGCCTCCCCTGCACGTGATCCAGTCCTAGAGAAGCTGAATCATCGCAGGTCGGAAGCACCCTTCCTTCATGATGTGACCGACTGTCACTGCGACACCGGGCGCCATGAATTCGTGAGGCAGATGCCCGACACGGTGCCCGACATCGTCGTGACTGAGCGATTTCCCGCCGAAATGCAGGAAGGCCTGGCCGCACAAACCCTGACGGATTTGGAGGAGCAACTCGCCGACCAGGTGAGTGCGCTGGGCCACAACCACCCCGATGTCCTCGACACCCGCTATGAGCTCGCCCAACGGCGGGGAGAAGCAGGAGACGCGGCCGGCGCGGCGAGCGCATACGCAGAGCTCGTCACCGACGCGGAACGCCTGTTGGGGGCCGACCACGAGAACACACTTGCCGCCCGGAACAACCTCGCCTCGTGGCTCAGCGACGCGGGCGATGCCACCGAAGCGGTAACCGTCCTCGAAGCTCTCCTCCCCGACCTGGAACGCGTACTGGGCCCTGCACACGCCGCCACGATCGCCGCCCGGACGAACCTGTCCGTCATGCGAAGAAGAGCGCAGCACGTGGCGGGCAACAGCGCACACCTCGAACAGGAACCACGGCAGGAGCACGAGCAGAAGCAGGAGCACCGGGCCGGCTCCGCCGACTGGAACACCAGCGAGGATTCGCAGGACGAGCAGACCGCCGAAGCTGCGGCCCGGGCGGCACGCTGCGCGGAACTGCTCGACAAACTGGAACACCTGTTGGGGCCCGAGCATCCCGACGTCCTCGCGCTCCGGCCAAAGCTCATCCGTGCGCTGGCAGACGCCGGAGATCTCGGTGGAGCCGTTGCCTCATGTGTCGACCTGCTCGTTGATCTGAAAAGGGTCCTGGGGCCGGACCACCACGACACCCTCAACGCCCGGAACTTCCTGGCTCAGCTGCAGGGGATGTCGGGTGGCCATGCTGCCGCCGCTGACGCTTACGCCGCGCTGCTTCCCGATGTGGAACGTGCTCTGGGCCCCGACCACCCACTGGCCTTGGCGACGCGGCATAACCTTGCCCAGTCTCGGGGGCTGGCAGGAGATGCTGCAGGAGCAGTGGTCACCCTCGGGCAGTCGGTCGCCTCAACACGGCGGGCGCTCGGCCCTGACCACCCTCAAACCCTGACTGCCCGGTTCCAGCTTGCGTCCATGAAGGGCTGGGCAGGGGACACCGCTGGTGCCATCGCCTCGCTCGAAGAGGTACTCGCTGACCAACAGCGCGTCCTGGGTCAGGAGCACTCTGACAGCCTCAACACCCGCAGGCACCTTGCCCGATGGCGAGAGATAGCCAGAAATCGGGGGCATTCGTGAGCCGATGAGGAAAACGCCGGTCAGTCCGGCGACGATCAGGCCCTCTCCCTGCTCGCGCTGGGGGGGGGTGTGTTGGTGGCCGGTTCGGCCGGAGGCGCACTGGCAGCGGCCGTCTCCCGAGCAGGCGGCCTCGGGTTGCTGGGCGGTGCGTACGGGGACCGGGCTTGGCTGGAGCGACAGCTGCCGATTGTCGCGGAGGGAACCGACCAGCCGTGAGGTGTCGGCTTTCTGACCTGGGCGATCGATGCCGACGCGGTGGAACTGGCGCTGGAGTTCAATCCCGCGGCGGTGATGTTGTCCTTCGGTGACCCGAGCCCGTTCGTCGATCGGATCCGCCGGTCGGACGCGGTTCTGATGGTTCAGGTCACCGATCTGGACGAGGCCAAGCAGGCCGTGGCCGTGGGCGCCGACGTCATCGTGGCGCAGGGAACCGAGAGCGGCGGCCACGGCGCCCGCCGCGGGCGCTCCACTCTGCCGTTCGTGCCCCTCGTGGTGGACCTCGCGGCACCGGTACCGATCCTGGCAGCCGGCGGGATCGCCGATGGCCGCGGCGTCGCCGCAGCCCTGGGTGCCGCCGGCGCTCTCATCGGCACTCGCTTCCAGGCCTCGGCCGAAGCCCTGGTCGACCCCTCCATCAGAAAGGCCATCCTCGAAGGACGAGGACAGGACACTGAACGCAGCAGCGTGTTGGACATCGCCCGCGGCGCGAGCCGGCCGACCGAGAAGTACACCGCCCGTACTCTCGCCCACCCCTATCTCGACCGATGGCGTGGTCGGGAGGCGGAGCTGGCCGGCGATTCCCAGGCCCGCCAGGACGACGTGGCACAAGGAGTGATTCCACCTCTGCCGGTCTGGGCGGGCGAAGGCGTCGATCTCATCACCGATCTGCCTTCCGCCGCCGACCTGGTCACCACGCTGGCTGCCCAAGCCGAGGACGCACTGACCTGGGCCGGAAGGCGCCGGCCGAGCAAGCCGCCACGAGCCCACGGCTAGGGCGTGTTTCAAGAGGCCGCTTCGAGTGAGCGGTCAGGCAGCAGCGAGGATGTCGGCAAGGCTCACAGCGGGGCGGCCGAGCATGGCTGTCAGCGTGCGCCGCTGGCGCGCGGTCAGGGAGGCAACGAAGATCACCGCGTCGGCGTCGGCGTGGTCGCAGGCCTGAGCTACTTCACGGACTTTTCCATAGCTCAGCAGAGTCCGCGAGGAGTAGGGAAGGCCCATCTTCCGGACCCCGCCGTCCGAGACGCCTCGTCGCTGCACAATCTGCACGACGACCCGAGCTCCGCGCGCTGCCAGTTCTGCGGCTGCTGACGCCATGAGCGTTTCGAAGTCCTTCTGCTTCGCGGAGAGGTAGCCAACCAGGACTACATCAGCGCCGATGGCCGTGTGCCGAGCTGCCTGGCGCCGGGCCGGCTCCGGCGGACGACGGCGGGCCAGACGCCGGTCGCGTCTTCGGGGCTGATGCACGGACCACAGGCTAGATGCCTGGCTACCTGCAGCGATACCGCGTTTCTCGCCGACCGAGGTCGGCGAGCGAGAGCAGAGCCACTCATTGATGACGGCGATGCCTGACAAACGCATCGCTTGCCGGCCGTCGGTGGGGCCGCGGCAACGAGCACCTGTGGCCCCTGGCACGGCCGCACGGCCCTGGGCATCGGCTAGTACCGCCAGTGCCAGCCTCGTGGATGTGAACGGGCGTTGGCGCTGTTCGGGCACGTCAAGGCGACGAAGCGGTGCTGCGTGTTGCGTGGCCGTGGAGGAAATGGGGTGTGCCACTGATGGCGGCGACGGTGCGCTTGCCTCGCGCACCTGGACGACCTGGTGCTCCGGGTGACCGCCGACGACGACATCGCCGGTCGAACCGGGGCCGCCGAGACCGGCGCGACCGGGCCACCTGCCTGTACGCCGTCTACGACCCGGTGTCGCGCAGGCTTACCACCGCCAGCGCGGGGGCACCCCCATCGGTGATCCTGGAGCCGGGAGGCACCGCCCGCGTCCTCGACGTCGGCACCGCCCGCGTCCTCGACGTCGGCACCGCCCGCGTCCTCGGCGTCGGCGCCGGCCCCGTGCTCGGTGTGGGCGGTCTGCGTTCGAGGCCACGACCGAACTGCCGGAGGGCAGTCTCGTCGCGCTGTTCACTGACGGTCTGGTGGAGGCCGCCGCTCACGACCCGGATACCGGTATCGCCCGGCTGCGCCAGGTGCTGGCGTCCTCGGGCACCTCGCTGGAGAGTCGCTGTGACGCCGTGCTCACGGCGCTGCTGCCGGAGCACCCCCGCGACGACGTGGCCCTCGTCCTCGCGCGTACGAGGGCGCTGGACGCCGGGCAGGTCCGAGTGTGGGACTTGGCCGCCGACGTCGAGATGGTGGCCGAGGCCCGCCGGCTCGCCCTGGCCCAACGGGAGGCATGGGGTGCACGTCCGCCGCGGGCTGATCGGGAATGCGAAGGCCGCCGCCGGAGGGGTGGGCACCCTGCCTGCCGAATGCCCGCCGAATGCCCGGCGGAAGGCGCCCGCCCGCTCACGCACAACCAGTTCAAGGTTGAACTGCTCAGACACAGGCGGGCACCGCTGACCAGCAGGAATCAGGATGAGGGGCCCCTTTGCTCGGCGTGACCCCGAGCGGCTAGGGTCCAACCACGAGTGATCGCATAGTCGTTCGAAGCGTGCTGCCCCGCGGCGGGCCCGCGTCGACACAGGGGGACGTTGTGAGTACAGAGCCCGATTCCGTGGCACCCATATCCGCGCCGAACACCGCCCCGGATCCCCGGACCAGCTACCGCCTGGACATGCCGGCAGCCGACGCCGGCCCGGACGTCCGCACGGGCCCTGACTCCCGCGCCTCCCAACCGGCGGACCAGGCACACCAGATGCCCGCCCCGGCCGGTCCCACCGACGTCCGCGACAGGAATCCCGCACCCGGGACGAACCCTGACCCCGGCTTCAGCCACAACGGCATCGAGGCCATGTCGGCCGGCACCGGACCGGGCGGCGCCACCGGACCGGGAGGCGCCACCGGTCCGAGCAGCACCCCGGCCACTCAGTCCGGCGGTGCCGACGACAACGGTTACGGCGTGAGCAACGCCGAACTCGGCAAAATGGCCGACGAGTTGGACCTGGCCGCACAGATTCTGGAGAAGGCGGACAAGGGCCTGGCGGAATCCGACACCACCGCGCGTATCCACGACATGCTCGCCAGCGGACGCATGCTCAAGTCGACGACGGACGACTGGGACGACGAAATCACCCGCCTCGCCAAGCAATGCCGCTCACTGGCCGACAAGATGCGCCAGACACACACGAACTACACGACTCAAGAACAGCGTACGGCGCAGGATTTCCAGGCGATCCTCGCTTCACTCGAGGGGAATGCGTAATGGCGACGCTCACAGACCGGCCGGAGGGCGTGGACCACGAGCATGCCGATGCGGTCGAGCGGCAGAACATCACGGTCGGGGAACTGGAAGACGTACGTCCGCAGGCCTGGTCGCGGGCGGCCGGCGAGTGGGCCGACCTGGCCGCGGCGGCCACCGAGGCCCGGGAGCACGTCCAGAACGTCCTGCTCAAGCTGCCCTTCGTCTGGGCGGGTCCGGCCGCCATGATGGCGCGCGTCCAACTGTCCGTACTGCATGACGAATTGACCATCGCCCACCGCGAGTCAAAGGCTGCCGCGGCCACCCTCGAAGCGGCGAAGAGCGGGTTCGAGCTCGCCCGCACCTGGCTCGACGAGGCCCAGGCGATGGCCCGGTCGAAGGACCTGACCCTGCACGACAGCGGAGGCGTCACCATCCCCGAGCGGGACTACCCGCCCAACGACCCGGACAGCGCGGGGGCGGCCCGGCAGGACCAGGAGAACGCGGACAGCCTCCTCACGCGCGTGACCGCCGCCCTCAGCTACGCCGCCGACGTCAACGAGCACACCGGCTACGAACTCGAACGCATCAAGAAGGCGGTGGCGTACGCCGTCCTGGACGAGCAGACCGAGGCCGCCGTCAAGGCCGACACCGAGGGCGCCAGGGATCTGAACCGCGTCTTCTCCGGTGCGGGCGGAGTGCTGCTCCCGCCGCCCCCGCCCGACAAGGGTTCCGGCGATTACAACACCCGCGAGGCCACCGACGAGGACCGTGCCATCAAGAACAAGATGGGCTTCTTCGCCATGGGTTCCCCCGCGGTGCTCGGCGGTCCCCAGTCGGCCAAGCACATGCTGCACTACCTCTCCAACACCGGGGAACCGCTGGACATCGACGTGGACGCGTTGATGGGCGACCTCCCGGACATGAATCGCAACGTGGAAGCCCAGCTCGCGGAGAACGCCCCCAACTGGGAGGCGCAGGCCCTCGCCGAGTACGAGCGCACCGGGAAGCCCGTGAAGTACGTCCAGCAGACCGGCTGGCAGGGCTGGACCGCCGAGAAGGACCCCGACTGGTATCACGCGGTCGGCTCCTTCCACTACAACACGGTCGCCCAGGTCGAGGTCGTCCCGGCCCCGGACGGCGAGCCCAAGACCACGATCCGCTACCAGACCCATGTGTACGACCGCTACAACTGGGACGCGAACAAGGCGACTCCGGTACCCGCGATGGGCAACGTGTCCGACGCCCAAATGGCCAGGCTCCACCAGTCGGGCCAGGCCAAGGAGTACGACATGGGCGGACAGAGCGAAGTACGCACATGGAACGGGTGACTACGCGTACGGGCCGCACAACCTCGCGTCGGCGCAGGTGGCTGGTGTGGTTCCTGGCCCTGTGCGTGGTGTGGACGCTCGGCGTGATCGCCTGGGCGGCCGTCGCGCTGCTCACGGCGGCCGGTGACGGTCCGCAGGAGGCAGTGGAGCGCAAGGCGGGGATGCACCACGATCAGCATCACCCCGCGGGGCGCTACTACATCCCGACGTACGCCAAGGTGGAGAAGGACGGCACCGCGGTGCTCCGGTACGAGGTGGGCGACAGCCAGGACTCGAGCGTCGAGGACTTCCTGCGTACGTACGACATCACCGCCGAGCCGAAGCGCCTCAGCCCGTCCAAGGTGACGTACTCCGACCGCTTCGGCGCCGTACGGCGAACGTTCACGATCACCTACAACCCGTCGCCTGAGTCTGGTGGGTACGACCACGCGCGGATCACCGTCCGAGCCAGGGGCACCGACGCGAGCTGAAGGCCTACGCCGCACCGACAAAGTCGTCGCCGTATGCGGGCCTCCAAGCCGGCCCGGACACACGGGATCAGGAACGCGGGTTCGTGGTGTAGGGCGTGTCGCACGATCCCAGGACCGAACCGCCCTCCAGGACGGCCACCTGGATCCGGGCGCCCTTGATGCCGCCGGAGTCGGTGGCATGGGTGCCGAACTCGTTGGTCTTGCCGTTGCCCGAGTGGTTCACCTTCCAGGGCCAGTAGTGGGGTCGAGTCGTCGCGGCGCACGGTCACCAGACGGGCACCGACCGCGTGCCGGTCCGCCCTGGTGTCGGTGACGCTGAAGGTGACCGGGTTGACGGTGTTGCGGCCGACCCAGGTCCATGTCGCGCTGCCGTTTCCGGCCCAGTGGGTGCCCATGAGCACGGAGCAGCCGTAGCCGCCCGCGGCCGAGGCGTCGGGTGCCGCCGGGCCTGTCAGGAGGGCCGCGGCGGTACCGGTGGCGGCGAGTGCCACCAGCGTCCTGCGGGTGTGGGTCATCGTCTTCCGCATCGTCAACTCCCACGTCCGGCGACGTTTCCTCCACCCTGCCGGGGTGCCCTCCGGGGTGTCCTCGGCGTGGAGTCCACACCTCTTCGGGATGCGTCCACTCCTGCGCGCCGGCGTCAGTGCGAGGGGCCGGCCATGGCTCGGTAGTCCGTGGGCGACATGCCGTAGGCCGTACGGAAGGCGCGGGTGAAGTGGGCGGCGTGAGTGAAGCCCCAGCGGGTTGCGACGGCGTGGATCGGGGTGGATCGCAGGGTGGGCTCCGCGAGGTCACGGCGGGCGTGTTCCAGTCGCTGGCGGCGGATCCAGGCCGCGACCGTCTCCTCCTCGTCCTGAAAGAGGCTGCGGGAGATGTGGTGTTCGGCGGCGATGGCGCGCGGGCTCAGCTGCGGGTCGTGCAGGTGCTGCTGGACGAGGGCACGGATGCGCAGGACGAGGGCCTGCCGGTGGGATTCCGGTGGGAGCTAGTCGCCGGTGTCCAGCGCTTGGGCGAACAGCGCGGACAGCAGGTCGATCACCACGGTCCCGAGCCGGGGGCCGTCGTCCGGCTCGCAGGCATGGGTGTCCTCCGAGAGCTGGGTGAGCAGCTGTGCCGGCAGGGCGCCGAATCCGTCCCGCCTCGTCAGCCGCAGCCCGGCCACTTGGTCGAGCCGCTTGCGGGGGAGCGACAACAGCGCCTTGGGACCTCCACTCCGACTCCCGCGTGCAGGTCCGCCTCGTCGCCCGCGTGGACGTCGACGGGCCGCGAGGTGTCGACGACGCACAGGCTGTCGGGGCCGTACACCTCCTCCCCCTCGCTTCGAACGGCACGCAGCGCTCCGCTCAGCGGCAGAGAGAGGTGCAGGCCCTCCGGATCGGACTGCCGGATCAGTTTCGGTGTCCGCCGGAAGCACACCGGCTGGAACGTCGTCGGCCACACGGACACCGCGCCGAGGTCCAGTACGCGCTGCGAAGCCCGGAAACCCGCCCGGTGGTCACTGCGCAACTCCAGTGGGGCGTGCGTCCGACCAGTTCCCGCCAGCAGTCGAACCGCCCGGCGGGAGTTCCTCACTCCCGGAACACCCTCTCGGTCAGCATGGCTCCCTCCTCGGCCGCTCCACGGTCCTTGAACAGCGTGCCCCCTACGGCCTGATACGGACCTGGCAGGAGTGCATCTCTGGGGAATTGAGTCAGGCCGCGTCGGGCCGCGCGGTGAAGACGCGCTCCAGCAGGGCGTACAGGGTCTCCCGCTCCTGCTCGTCGAGTCTGTCCAGGCCCGCGAGCGTGCGGTGCATCTTGCCGCGGATCGCATCGATGACCTGCTCGCCCTCCGCGGTGAGGAGGACGTTCTTGACGCGCCGATCGGAGGCACTGGGCTCGCGGTGCACCAGGCCGCGCTTCTCCAGCCGGTCGACGACTCCGGTCATGTTGGAGGCGTCGCAGGTCAGCGTGGTGGCCAGCATGCTCATGGAGGCGGGTCCCCGGCGCAGCACGTTGAGCGTCCTGCCCTGGCTGGCCGTGAGGTTCTCGCTCGCGGCGGCGACCGTGAAGTCGCCGTAGTAGGCAGCCAGCGACACCGAGAGCAGCTCCATGAGCTGGGCGGAGTCGACGTGGGGGAGTGCTGTCATGTGCGTCACCCTACGCCCGGAAACTTGACCATCTCAAATATCGGTGGCTACTGTCTCGGGCTATTGCTTGAAGTTCCCAAGCTTCGACGATCTCAAGTAGTTCGTCGAGGACTCGTCCCAAGGAAGAGATTCGGTGTCCCACGCACAGCACACGGCGGAGCGACGGCACTTGGCGGACACGTCGGTCGTCCTGGTGCTCGGCCTTGCCGCGATGGTCGTCTCGATGATGCAGACCCTGGTCGTCCCGATCCTGGGGATCATCGCGGACGACCTGCAGGCCACCACGGCGAACGTCAGCTGGGTGACCACCGCCACGCTTCTGTCGGCCGCCGTCTTCACCCCGCTGCTCGGCCGCTTCGGCGACCAGCACGGCAAGAAGCGCACGCTTATCGGTGTACTGCTCGTGATGATCGCGGGATCGGTCCTCGCCGCCACGACCACCTCGCTGACGTGGCTGATCGTCGGCCGGGTGATGCAGGGAGCGGCGACCGCGATCTTTCCGCTCGCCCTCTCCATCCTGCGCGAAGAGATCAAGCCGGAGAAGCTGCCCGGTGCCATGGCCCTGGTCAGTGGCACGCTCGCGTTCGGCAGCGGGCTCGCGTTGGTCGGCGCGGGGCTCTTCACCCAGGGCTCCGACCCCGATTACCACCAGGTCTTCTGGCTCGCGGTGGTGCTCGCCGTGATGGCGCTCGCGGGTGTGTGGTTCGCGGTGCCCGCTTCCCGGGAGACGACGGGAGGGCGGACGGACTGGCTGGGCGCGATCACGCTGGGAGCGCTGCTGGTGCTGCTGCTTCTGCCTGTCTCGCAGGGGCACGAGTGGGGGTGGACGTCCGGCCGTACGCTCGGCTCCTTGGCCGGGGCGGTCGTCATGGCGGTGGTGTGGGTCGTCACCGAGCGCCGGGTCGAGGAACCGATGGTGGACATGAAGATGTTCGCCCACCGGCCCGTACTGTTCACCAACCTGGCCGGGCTGTTCCTGGGTTTCGCGATGTTCGCCCAGTTCATCGGCGTCTCGTACCTCGTCCAGATACCCGAGGACATCGCGGGCTACGGCTTCGGCGCTTCCGTGCTCGGAGCGTCCGTCGTCTATCTGCTCCCGACCACCCTCGTGTCGCTCGTGGGTTCACAGTTCGGCGGCGTCCTCGTGCGCCGACTCGGCGCGCGCGTCACCCTGGCCGCCGGGGCCTGCTTCGGGGTGCTCGGATTCATGTGGCTGACCGTGGCGCACGACACGACCGCATCGGTGATCGGCGCGGGCATGGTCATCGGTCTGGCGATCAGCTTCGGCTACGCGGCCATGCCCGCGCTCATCGTCGCGAGCGTTCCCGCCCACCAGTCCGGCATCGCCAACGGCATCAACTCCATCTCCCGCTCGGCCGGCAGCGCCGTGGCGAGCGCGGTGATCACCTCGCTGTTGGCGTCGAAGACCATTCCGCTTCCGGACGGCATGCCCCAGCTGCCCGAGGAGAGCCAGTTCACGATGAGCTTCGCGATCGCCGGCGTGGCGTTCGTCCTGGTCCTCGCCGTCGCTCTCGTCGGGATCAAGCCGGCGCACGCGCCTCGTACGCCCGTCCAGAGGAAGGTCACGAGCCGTACTCGAGCCGCCCTCGACCAGCCGTCCCGCTGACCCCGCAGCTTCTCCGAAAGGCCTGTCACGATGAACACGTCCGCCCACGCCGACCACGCCGACCACACGGACCACGCCCCCGTCGTCACAGCGGTCGATCACCGCACGGCGGTTGCGGCGGAGACCGCCCGGTTCGTCGCAGCGGTCAAGGACGCCGACCTGGCCACCGCGGTGCCCAGCTGCCCCGGCTGGACGCTCGCCGACCTGGTCAGGCACACGGGCGGTGTCCAACGCTGGTTCTCGACCCTGTTGCTGGCGCGTGTCCAGGAACCCCCGCGCACGCGGGAGGTGGACCTGCGGCTTCCCGAGCGGGAGGACGGATACGCCGACTGGCTGGCCGAGAGCGCGAGCGTGGCCGCGGACGCGTTCGCGGCCACCGACCCCGACCTGCCGATGTGGGCGTGGGGCGTCGACCAGCACGCCCGCTTCTGGGCACGCCGCATGCTCTTCGAGACTCTGCTGCACCGGGCCGACGCCGAACTCGCTTCGGGCCTGCGGCCCGCCATCGACCGCGCGCTCGCCGTCGACGGGATCGACGAGTTCCTCGTCAACCTGCCCTTCGCCACCTTCTTCGCCCCCAAGGTGGCCAACCTGCGCGGCCCTGACAGGACCATCCGCTTCCACACGACCGACGGAGACGATACGACCGACGGAGACGATGCCTGGCTCGTTCGCCTGCGACCGGACGGCTTCGGACTGGACTGCGCGCACCCGGCCACGGGCACCGCCGATGCGACCGTCCGGGGAACCGCGGCCGACCTGCTCCTGCTGGTCTACGGCCGCCTGCCCTACCAGGCGGAGGCCCTCGCTCACGACGGGGACGAGCACCTGTTGGCCGACTGGTTCGCCAACTCGGCCTTCTGAGCGGGCGGATGTTCCCCGAAATCTCCGGCCCTGTCGGCCTGTGCCTCCTTTAGAGTCGGCCCTATGACGGAGGCACCGGCCCTGGACCGCGGCGCGCGGTCCCGTGACGCGATACTCGACACCGCGGGCGACCTGATGTCGCGCCACGGCTACGCCGCCACGTCCATCTCGATGATCTCCGCCGCGTGCGGTCTGCCGGTCAGCTCCATCTACTGGCACTTCCGCAGCAAGGACGGGATCTACGTCGCGGTGCTGGAGCGCGCCAGGACCGTGCTCCTGGCGGCCCTGCCCCCGGCCGAGGTGCCGGGCGCCGACGTCGCGCAGCGTCTGGACACCCTTCTCTCGGACGTCCAGGACGCGTTCCAGCGCCACCCGCGAGGTGTGAAGCTGCTGTTGGGGCTGGGCATGGTGGAGCAGGACGCCAGCGCGGCGGCCGCGGCCGAGGTGCGTCACTACCGCGACGCGCTGCTGGCCTGGGCCCGGGAATCGGTGAGCTCCGTCTTCGCACTGCGTGACCGCCCCGAGGCGGCGGACGAGTTGGCGCGCTTCACACTGAGGATGGTGAGCGGAACCGCGGTGGCCCGTTGGTTCGAGCCGGATACCGTCCTGGAGACCGGACCGCTGCGCGTGGCACTGCTGGCGCTGGCGGCCCACCACGGCGTTCCGGTGCGGGGCGCCCCTGGCGAGGACGCCCCCTCCCACCCCGTCACGGCCGGGGAATGACGACCCGTTAGTTGCGGCAACCGGGGGCGATGTCATCGCACGGCTCCTCGGGAAACCGGGGTGGGCTGCCAGAACGGGCAATGGTGGTCAGCCGCGAAACCGGTGGTGGGGCCGACCCGGTCCGGTGCCAGTACCTGGATGCGGTCCCGGGCGGCCGTGTGGCGCGGCCAGGTCGGTGTCCCCGGCGCGTTGGGGTCGCCGGTGGCCGCGAAGCGGGCCCAGTAGGCGGTCATCGTGGCGGACAGCCGTCGCTGGGCGGGCGTCAGGGGTGCCAGCGGGTCCGTGGGGAAGAGACAGGCCAGTTCGGAGGTGTGGAAGGCGCGCCCTGCGGCGTGTGCGGCGCTGGGATGAACGGTGGTGCCTGGGCGTCGTGGAACTCGTAGGCGTAGACGGGCGCCCGCTTGCCGTACAGTCGGCTGTCGGCCCGTGCCGGGCAGGCGAACCGCTGGTCCGTGCCGACGGCGGTAGGCCAGGTTGGGGTGGGGTCATGACGTCTGCTCGAAGGCGCCGATGTCGCAGGCGGCGCCCTGGGGGCGGGTGACCCCGCGCTGATCGGTGGCCGGGCAGCCGTCGGCCGCGTCCAGGGCGGGGCTGCCCGGCAGCAGCGCGACGGTGTCGGTGGGGCCGCCGTTGTCCGCGAGCGGTCCGATCAGCGGAGCACGGCCGGGTAGATCGCCGGCCGCGGTGAGTCGGCAACTTCCGTCGCCGTCCATGTTGTTGCCCTGCGACGCGATGGTGGCGAAGGCCTTCTTGCAGTCGGCGGGCGCGCCGTCGACGGTGTTGCCTGCGATGACGGAGTTGCGCAGCGTCATGCGCCCCAGGGGCAGATCGATGACGTCGGGGATCGGTGCGGGCAGACTGTCGAGATAGGCGGGGGCGAAGTTGATCCCGCCCCCGCCATCGCTCGAACGGTTTCCGGTGATGGTCGAGTTGAGGATCTCCACGGGCCCCCTTCCCCGGATGTCGATGCCTCCGCCGTAACCGGCGAGGCTGCCCGGACGGTCGCCGGGGTTCGTCACCCGGTTGTCCGCGATCGTCGAGTTGGTCACGGTGCCGGTGCTGTCGAACCGGATGCCGCCGGCCTCTCCGGCGACGTTCCCGCTGACGGTGCTGTCGACCAGATCGAGGTGGGAGCCCGGGACGTTGAAGATGCCGCCGCCGTAACCGGCGGAGTTCCCGCTCACGGTGACCCGGCGCAGCGTCATGTGGTGTCCGTTGGCGATCGCGCCACCACCGGTGTCGGTGATGGGCAGTTCGCGTTGCCTGGTCACTCCTCCGGTGATCGTCAGATCGGAGAGCCTGCTGTCCGCCTGCATGCGGAAGGCCCGGTCCAGGTGGTTGGCGTCGATGACGGTGGTCCGCGCGTCGGCGCCCTTGATCGTGGTCCGGGCGGCGACGTTCAGGTCCCCCGTGGTGGGGTCGGGATGGTCGCCGATGATCAGCCGCGGGTCGGGCGGGATCGTCAGCCGGTAGTGGCCGGGAGGCAGCGTGATCGTACTGGCCGGCCGGGAGTTGGCGGCCATCACCGCGGCCCGCAGACTGCACGCGCCCGAGGCGGTGAGACACCTGCCGTCCGACCCGTCGGCGTCGACCGCGTCGTCGGTGGTGTCCACGGTGAACTCGGCAGGCCCGGTGGGCCCGGTGGGCCCGGCGGCCGGGGGAGCCGCGGCATGGGCGACGGGATGCGTCGCAATGGCAAGGAGAACGGCGGCGGTTGCGGCCGTGACGGCTGAGCACTTCATGCGGTGAACCCCTCTCGGTGAGGAATCGGGGCGTACCAGGACTCGGCAGCGGCGAGGACTTCGAGCTGGTGAGCGCTGCGCGGCGCGTACGGGAACGGCGTCGGCGCGGCCGGGGGGGCGTACTTCCTGGGGACCGCCCGCGGTCTGTAGCGAGCGTTCCATTCAGACGGTCCGGTGTCCACGGACGGACGCGGGAATGGCCGAATGGGGATGTCGTGCCCCAGGGAGGGGAAGCCCCTTGAGTGCCATGGGTCTTGCCGCGGCGACAGGCTGAGGCCATCGCAGCCTGCGGAGATGACGGGGCGTCACGCCGGGGCGGAGCGAACCAACCGTGGCCGCCGGGCCGCCTCCGAGTGCCGCGTACTCGCCGGCAGCGACACCTCCTTAGGGCTGGAAGTACAGTGGCCCGCTTGGCGGCGGGGCCGCGCGTCCGGGCGACGACCGCGCGCGGGGGCCGCCCGGACGCGCGGCCGCGGACCGCCCGGATGTCATACGGCGACCCGCAGCCCTGCCCATCCGCATCGAGGCCCGCAGCCCTGCCCATCCGTATCGCGACCGCAGCCCTGCTCCTCCGCACGGTGACCCGCCCTGTCCGGCGGTCCGCGGAGGAGAGTCAGCGTGTGGGGTCGAGAAGGATCTTGCGGACGCCGTCGGAGCGGCCCGCGAACAGTTCGTACGCCGCCCGACCTTCGGAGAGGGCGAAGCGGTGGGAGACCACGACCTCGGGCTTGATGCGGCCGGCGCGGGTGAGGGCGATCAGAGGAGGGAGTTCGTAGTGCACCGAGCACAGCCCGATGGCGAACTCCAGTTCCTTGATCTGCGCCAGTCCCATGTGGAAGGGGAACGCCTTGCTCTGACTGACCCCGATGACACTGACCCGGCCGGCCTGTCGGACGGCCTTGAGGGCGAGTTCGATGGTGGTGTCCGAGCCCACGGCCTCCACCACGGCGTCCGGCCCACGTCCGCCGGTCATCTCCCGTACGGCCGCCCGCACGTCCTCGCCCTCGACCGGCTCGACACCCAGGGTGGCGGCGAAGGCGCGGCGCTCCGCGACCAGGTCCGTGCCCAGCACCCGCGCGGCGCCCATCGCGAAGGCGGACTGGGCGGCCATGAGACCGACCGGGCCGAGGCCGATGACCAGGACGGTCTCGCCGGGCTGGATGCGGGCGCGGCGGCAGCCGTACCAGGCGGTGGGGGCGTTGTCCGTCAGGACGATGGCGGCCTCGTCCGAGATGCCCTCGGGCAGGGGCACCAGATTGACGTCGGCGTAGGGCACCGCCAGGGCCTGGGCCTGGCTGCCCGGGAGCTGCGGGCTCACTCCGTAGCAGAGCTCCGTGCTCGACTTGGCGCGCTCGCACCGGGCGGTGAACCCGGCCGCGCACGACCGGCACCGCGTGCAGCCGGCAGAGGCGGGCACCAGAACACGGTCGCCGGGTTTGACGCGGGTGACCTGGTCGCCGGTGTCGACGACCACGCCGACGCACTCGTGTCCCGGTGTGTAGCCCAGTTCCGGACTGAACGGGTTGCCGCCGTAGATGTGCAGGTCGCTGCCGCAGATGCCGGCCGCGGTCACCTGCACCACCGCGTCGGTGGGGCTGGTGACGGCCGGGTCGGGGACATCCCCGTAGCGGATGTCGTGACGGCCGTGGTAGGTCAGTGCCTTCATCGGATCTCTTCCTCCCTCTGCCTTCCTCCCTTCGGTCCGGTCAGTCCGCGATCTTCAGCACCAGCTTTCCGTGGTTGTCACCACGGAACAGCCGCATCAGGGTTTCGGGGAACTCCGCGACCGAGCCGGACACCACGTCCTCCAGGGACTTCAGCCGGCCCTCCGCCCGCCAGGTGGCCATGTGCGCGATGCCCTCGGCGTACCGTTCGGCGTAGTCGAACACCACGATGCCCGTCATGGAGGCGCGGTTCACCAGAAGCGACAGGTAGTTGGCGGGGCCCTGCGGCTCGGTGCTGTTGTACTGGGAGATGGCGCCGCACACGACGACGCGGGCCCCGCGCGCCAGCCGTAGCAGCACGGTGTCCAGGACGTCGCCGCCGACGTTGTCGAAGTACACATCGACGCCGTCGGGAGCGTGCTCGCGCAGCGCCTTGCGGACGTCC
The DNA here is from genome assembly GCF_041261225.1 of Streptomyces sp. V4I8. Classification (GTDB taxonomy): domain Bacteria; phylum Actinomycetota; class Actinomycetes; order Streptomycetales; family Streptomycetaceae; genus Streptomyces. The sequence continues at coordinate 1,288,455 of NZ_JBGCCN010000001.1, read as the reverse complement.
TCGTTCTGGTAGTCGATAGCGGCGTCGAACCCGAACTCGTCCACCACCAGCCGGCACTTGGCCTCACCGCCGGCGATGCCGATGACCCGGCAGCCCAGGATCTTGGCGATCTGCCCGACGACGCTGCCGACGGCCCCGGCAGCTCCGGAGACCACGACGGTCTGCCCGGGCTCGGGACGCCCGACCTCGATCAGGCCGAAGTAGGCCGTCAGGCCCGACATGCCGAGCGTGCCGAGATACGTCGGCAAGGGGGCCGCCGCCGGGTCGACCTTGGTCACGTCGCGTCCGTCCGACACGCAGTACTCCTGCACGCCGAACGAGCCCGACACATGGTCGCCGACCGCGAATCCCGAGTGCCGGGAGGCGATCACCCTTCCCACCGCGCCGGCCCGCATCACCTCGCCGAGCTCCACCGGGCGGATGTAGGACCTGCCCGCGTTCATCCAGCCGCGCATCGCCGGGTCGATCGACAGACAGAGCACCTGGACCAGGAACTCCCCGTCGCCCGGCTGCCCGGCCGGCTCCTCGACGTGCTCCCAGTCGGTGGGCCGCGGCTCTCCCACGGGACGTGCGGCCAGGCGCACCTGTCGGTTGATTCTGCTCATCTGCGGCGGCTCCTTCGACGGTCGCGTCGGCTCGGTGGCCGGTACGGCCGGTCGGCCGCCGTCGTCACGTACCTACGCTTCCACGTGGCATACCAGCTGGTCGGTATGGAGAGTGAGCGTACGGGGGTGTGCCGCTCGAGACAAGAGGGAGCCCGTGCGAGGTGCGGCTCGTAGGCGCGGCGGGCCCGCTGACGCAGGCCGATGGCCGACTCGACCGGCTGCTTCCCGACGAGGCCGACGGCGTCGGTGCGGATGATCGTGGCGGCGCCGACCGCTTCTACCCTGTACCCGTGCCACCCTCCCGCCTGCACCGTGTCGCCGTCCTGGTGCTCGAAGGTGCCAAACCGCTCGATGTCGGCATTCCGGCACAGGTGTTCACGACGCGCGCGAGCATGCCGTACGAGGTACGGGTGTGCGGCGCGGCGCCCGGGCCGGTGGCCGGCGGGGACGGTCTGGCGTACCACGTCGCCTACGGCCTCGACGCGCTCGCCTGGGCCGACATCGTCTTCGTGCCCGGACCATCGGTTCCCGGACCGCGAGGACCCACCGCGGTCCGTCGTCGACGCGCTGATCGCCGCCCACGACCGGGGCGCACGCCTCGCCGCCATCTCGACGGGCGCCTTCGCGCTCGCCGCCACGGGTCTGCTCGACGGCAAGCGCGCCACCACGCACTGGCACTACACGCGGGCGCTCGCCGAGAAGCATCCCCTGGTCCGGGTCGACGAGAACGTCCTGTTCGTCGACGAGGGCAGCGTGCTGACGTCGGCCGGCGCCGCCTCGGGCATCGACCTGTGCCTGCACATCCTGCGCGGTGACCTCGGCGTCGCCGCCTCCAACCACGCGGCCCGGCGCCTGGTCGCGGCCCCCTACCGCAGCGGTGGGCAGGCGCAGTACGTACCACGCAGCGTGCCCGAGCCGCTCGGTGAACGGTTCGCCGCCACCCGGGAGTGGGCCCTGCATCGGCTCGACGAGCCCCTCAGCCTGGATGCCCTCGCTGAGCACGCGGCGGTCTCGCCGCGCACCTTCTCGCGGCGCTTCGTCGAGGACACCGGATACACGCCGATGCAGTGGGTCATGCGTGCCCGCATCGACCTGGCCCGCGAGTTGCTCGAACGGTCGCAACGGAGCGTCGAGCAGATCGCGGACGACGTGGGTCTGGGCACCGGCGCGAATCTGCGCACGCACTTCCAGCGCATCCTCGGTACCACCCCGAGCGAGTACCGCCGCACCTTCACCCGCGGCGAGTAGCGGGCCGTCCGAGCCGTGGCGCGATCCTTGCGAACCATGGCGCTCTCGCCACTGCCACGGCCGGATCCCGCACAGGAGCCTGGTGGTGACGAACCGTAGGGACATCAAGGGGCATCCATGACTCGCATCGCCATCAACGGATTCGGCCGCATCGGGCGCAACGTGCTGCGCGTCCTGCTCGAACGCGACAGCGACCTCGAGGTCGTCGCCGTCAACGACCTCACCGAGCCCACCGCTCTCGCCCGACTCCTGGCCTTCGACTCCACGGCCGGCCGGCTCGGCCGTCAGGTGACCGTGGACGGCGACACCCTCGTCGTCGACGGCCGCCGCATCAAGGTGCTCGCCGAGCGTGAGCCGGCGCAGCTGCCGTGGGCCGAACTCGGCGTCGACGTCGTGCTGGAGTCGACCGGCCGTTTCACCTCCGCCAAGGCCGCCCGCGCCCACCTCGACGCGGGCGCCAAGAAGGTCCTGGTCAGCGCGCCGTCCGACGGCGCCGACGTCACGCTCGCCTACGGGGTCAACACCGACGCCTACGACCCGGCCCTGCACACGATCGTCTCGAACGCCTCCTGCACGACCAACGCGCTCGCACCGCTGGCCGCCGTCCTGGACGAACTCGCCGGCATCGAGCACGGATTCATGACCACGGTGCACGCCTACACGCAGGAGCAGAACCTCCAGGACAGCCCGCACCGCGACGCCCGCCGGGCCCGCGCCGCCGCGCTCAACATCGTGCCGACCACGACGGGCGCCGCCAAGGCGATCGGCCTCGTGCTGCCGGGCCTCGACGGCAAGCTCTCGGGTGACTCCATCCGCGTACCGGTTCCGGTGGGCTCGATCGTGGAGCTCAACACCACCGTTGCGCGGGACGTCACCCGCGAGGACGTACTGGCGGCCTACCGCACCGCGGCGGAGGGTCCGCTGGCCGGCGTCCTCGAGTACTCCGACGACCCCCTCGTCTCGTCCGACATCACCGGCAACCCCGCCTCGTCGATCTTCGACTCGGCCCTCACCCGGGTCGACGGCCGCCACATCAAGGTGGTCGCCTGGTACGACAACGAGTGGGGCTTCTCCCACCGCGTGATCGACACGCTGGAACTGCTCGCGAACGGCTGACCGGGGCCGGACCCGCGTTCGGCCGTGACCCGGAGGTGTGGCCTCCACCACGGTTCGCTCACGCGTGTTCGCTCTCGTCAGGCGGCGACGCAGGGGTACCGAGGCGGCGCTTCAGAAAGGGCTCCTGGGAGAGCACCGCGCCCGCGCTGAGGCCGATGGCGATGGCCACACACACGATGATCAGCCAGGACAGCAGGATGAAGACCGACCCCGCGGAACCGTAGTCGGCCAAGGCCCGGTTGAGTGCCCGTGGCATGTAGAAGTGCGCGGTCACGGAAAGGCCGCTCACCGCGATCGCCGTGATCACGGCGCCGGGCAGGAGGGGCGCCCAGCGGACGACGCCGGCCAGCAGAAGGTGCTGGGTCCACCACCACATGGCCACCTGCATGACCAGGATGACCAGGATGACCGCAAGTCCCAGCCCCACCATCCCTTGGCCGAACCCGTTGTGCAGCAGTCCTTGCACGACCAGTGCGCCGAGCCACAGGGCGATCCACGCCAGCCACCTCCACGGGGCCAGTTTCGCCCCCGCCCGGGGCAGCAGCCAGGCCCGTCTGCACAGCCGCTGCACCGCGCGACTCACCGCGGTGGCCGACAGCAGCACCATGAGCAGGCCTACCAGGCCGGTCGCCTGGCGCAGATCGTCGGGAGGGGGCTGGAACGCCTGCTTCACCTCGTCCTTCGCCTGCCCGGTCAGACCGAAGACGGCACTGATCGATGCGCTGACCTGGTCCCGCACCGCCGTCGGCGCGTACGCACCCACCACGAACAGCAACGGAACGGCCGTCAGGAAGCACTGCGCGGCGACGCGGGTCGCGGAGTCGAAGATGTTCACCGACGCCATGCGGTCCACGAGTCCCGTGACCACCGGGAAGCGGGTCTCCACCCGCGCGTGGAAGGCTTTCTGCCAGGCAGCCAGTTCCCGGACACGGCCACGCCACCATGACACGCGCAGCAGGGAGCGGACCCGCCACCGGTCGCCGGATTCCCGCCTCATCCCGTCGAGTCGACTCGGCCTGCCGGCGCCCTCGCGCCTACCCCCGCGCCGCATCAGCCGCCGGCGCGCGTGGTGCCCGGGCACGGCGTCCGGATCCCAGCTGCCGACGGCACTCCTGCGCAAGTGTCCATCGAGCCGCTCCTTCCCACCTCCAGAGTGCGCGACGCGGCGGGCTGCGGCACTCCGCCGCACGTGGGGCGTACAGGGGAACGAAACGGGGCACCTGCCATGAGATGCGGCGGATCACGGCCGTGCATAGGCTCGACCCGTACGGTGCCTGACGGGATCGCCCATGGTCTTCGACCTGCTCCTCATCGCCCTCGCCATCACGCTCGACCCCCTTCCCCTCATGGCGTTCGCCCTGGTGGTGGCATCCGCCAGAGGCGTACGGACAGGGCTCGCCTTCATCGCGGGCTGGTTGGCGTGTTTCGTCGCGGTGATCGCTCTGGTACTGACGCTGACCGGCGGGCAGCCCCCGGAGCCGAGGTCGCCTCCCTCCACGGTGAACCTCGCGGCCAAACTCGTGATCGGGGTGTCGCTGATTGTGTACGGCGTCCGCCGCCACCGACGGCCCGTCCACCACCGCACGCCGAGCGGGACCACCACCGAGGTGCCACACCGCCACCCGGGCCGAACCGATCCGCCCGCCCCCGTCTCCGCGCCGTCGCGTGGTGGGCCGTCCTCCTTCCTCCGGGACCGGCTGGACCGGGGCGCGATCTGGCCGGCGGCGGGACTCGCCGTCCTTCTCCAGCCGTGGGGACTCGTCGCCGGTGGAGCCGTGACCGTGGTGGATGCCGACGCCTCCCACCCCATGACCTGGCTGGTGTTGTGCGCGTTCTGCGTCCTCGCGACCGCCAGCCTGCTCACCGCCGAGCTGTACGTGGTGCTCCATCCGGCGTCGGCCCAGCGCCGGCTGCTGGGGCTGCGTACCTGGATGGGGGGCCACGCACAACAGGCGATCGTGTTCGGCAGTGTCGTGATCGGCCTGTGGCTGACGGGAAAAAGCATTTACGAGCTGGCAGGTTGACATACGGCACCGCGCGGCGAGGGACACCCACGGCCCTCGTTTCCGCGCGCCGATCCCGGGCCCTCGGCTTAATCTGATGCGTGGGGCGTTCGGGTGAATCGCGCACCGAAAGGGCGGCCCCGATGGACGACTACACACTGATCGAGAACCACGGGCTCCTCGGCGATCTTCAGACGGCAGCGCTGGTGACGTCCGACGGCCGCGTCGACTGGCTCTGCGCCCCGAGATTCGATTCGCCCAGCGTGTTCGGCGCGCTGCTGGACAAGGAGAAGGGCGGGCACTGCACGGTCCGGCCGAGACACCATGCCTACGCGACCAAGCAGTTGTACCTCCCCGACACGGCGATCCTGGTCACCCGCTTCATGACCGAGGCGGGTGCCGGAGAGGTGATCGACTTCATGCCGGTGACCGGCAGGACGGTCACCGAGAGCCACCGTCTGGTGCGCATCGTCCGATGTGTGCGCGGCAGGATGACGTTCGAGGTGGAGATAGCGCCGCGGTTCGACTACGGGCGGCAGGCGCACCGGTTGCACATCAGCACGCACGGGGCGGTGTTCGCCGCGAAGGACGGTTCGGAACTCACAGTCCACCCCATCCGTGAACCGGACGACGAGCGGTTGCTCGACGTGCTGGCCGACCGCCGCGACGCCCTGCACTTCACGCTGACCCTGGAGGCGGGCCAGGAGCGCGGGCTGTGCCTGGAGTGGGCGGCGGACGGGCCGCCCAGGGAACTGCGACTGGCCGAGTACCAGCAACTCTTCGACGAGACGGTGCAGTTCTGGCGTACCTGGCTGCGCCAGGCGCAGTACACGGGTCGCTGGCGCGAAACCGTGGAGCGCTCCGCGATCACACTGAAACTCATGACCTTCGCGCCCACCGGAGCCGTGGTGGCCGCCCCGACGGCGGCGCTCCCGGAACAACTGGGCGGCGAGCGCAACTGGGACTACCGGTACACCTGGATACGCGACGCGTCCTTCTCGGTGTACGCCCTGGTGGGGCTGGGCTTCACCGACGAGGCAAGGGCGTTCATCCAGTGGCTCGCCGACCGGGTCAAGGAGCGCGCCGGACGACATGGCGACACGGGTCCGCTGAACATCATGTACAAGGTGGACGGCTCCTCCGACCTGGACGAGGAGACCCTCGACCACTGGGAGGGCTATGCGGGTTCCGCCCCGGTGCGCATCGGCAACGGCGCGGCCACGCAACTCCAGCTGGACATCTACGGCGAGGCGCTGGACAGCATCTACTTCGCGCACCGGCACGGTCTCCGGATGGGGCACCACGGATGGAACGCGCTGCTGACGAACCTCGACTGGCTGGTCGACCACTGGGACCAGGCGGAGGAGGGCCTGTGGGAGACCCGCGGCGGGCGGCAGGACTTCACCTATGGCCGCGTCATGTCCTGGGTGGCCTTCGACCGCGCCCTGCGGCTCTCCGAAGCGAACGGCAGGCCTGCCGCCGCGGAACGCTGGCGCAGGGCGCGGGACGACTGCTACGAGCAGGTCATGGCCAAGGGCTGGAGCGAGGGACGTCAGGCCTTCGTCCAGCACTACGGCAGCGATGTCCTCGACTCCTCGCTGCTGCGCATGTCCACGGTCGGGTTCATCACTCCCGAAGACCCCATGTGGAAGGCGACTCTCGGCGGCATGGAAGAGGAACTGGTCAGTGACAGCCTGGTCTACCGCTACAACCCCGAAGCCTCACCCGACGGCCTGCTTGGCTCGGAAGGCACCTTCTCGCTGTGCACCTTCATGTACGTCGACGCCTTGGCGCGCGCCGGACGCACCGACAGGGCGCGGTTGGTGTTCGAGAAGATGATGGGGTACGCCAACCATCTGGGCCTGTACTCGGAGGAGATCGCCCCGACGGGCCGTCAGCTGGGCAATTTCCCGCAGGCCTTCACCCACCTCGCCCTCATCGACGCGGCCGTCACCCTCAGCGCGGCTCTCGACCGAACCTGACGAGGCCGGCGGCCGGGGCCGGCCGTGGGACTCAGCCCTCGTCACCGGCACCGCGCCGCAGATCGGCGTCGGTGAGGCCCTCCAACTCCCCGTGGGTGTCCAGCCAGTAGAGCAGGACGACCGCGGGCATGACGAGCACGACGGCGACGAGGGTGACCAGGCCCAGCCAACGCAGGGTGGTGTCCGCGCCCGCCCCCTCGGCGACGGTCAGCGAGGTCGGGACGAGATACGGGCGCTGCGCCATGCCCCAGGCGATGACGGCGGACGCGACCACGCCGACCGCCGTGACGCGGGACCAGCCGCCGGAGGGACGAAGCAGCAGCCAGGCGGTGGCGAGGGTGCTCACGGCCGCCACGACCACGAAGACGAGTCCTGCTCCGTGCGTGAGCCCGTGCCACACATGCGCCGCGTCGTCTTGTGCGACGACCGGAGTGATCACCGCGAGGGCGGCGACGGCGCCCAGCGCGGCCAGTGCCCGCCGCCGGAAGTAGCCGTCCAGATCCGGCGCGCCGAAGCGCCGGGCGTCCGCGGCGAGGAACACCGCGCCCAGCAGGGCGGTGGTCGCCACGGCGAGCAGACCGAACAGCACGGGGGTGGGGTGGGCCCAGGCCTGCTCCGAGGGTTTCGTACCGGCGGTCACTCGGCCCGACGCCACTCCGCCGGCCGCGACGCCGAGGAAGAACGGTGTCAGGAGGGAGGCGACGGCGAACACCGCGCCGTACAAGCGCCGTCCGGCCAACCGCCGGGCGGACTTGCGCAGCGCGAAGCCCGCGCCGCGCAGCACGGTGCCCACGGCGGCCAGCGTGAGCGGCAGCCACATCGACTGGAACAACTGCTGGAAGAGGACGGGGAAACCCGTCCACATGATGACGAGTACGAAGATCAGCCAGACGTTGTTGACCTCCCAGACGGGGGCCATCGCGTGGTCGATCAGCCACCGGGGGCCGCTTGCCGCGCTCCGCTCCGGTCAAGGCCGGAGGACAACTCCCGGCAGAGCGGCCAGGGCCTGGCCCGGGCGTGCGGACCAGGGCCCTCTGGTAGGCCCGGCTCCGCAGGAGGGCACGCAGCCGGTCGGCGTCTGTCGGCTGCGTACCGGCAGCGGGGGGGAGAGAGAGTCGGAGGCCTCGGCTCGCGCGCTATCCGTTCCCTCCGGGTCAGCCGAGGATCCGGCGCTTCTGGGCCTCGAACTCCTCGTCGGTGAGCACTCCCTGGGCCTTGAGATCGCCCAGTTGCTTCAACTGGTCGATCTTGGTGGTCATTTCGTCGGCGGCCGACGGCGGTGCGGTGGCTGCGGGCGGTGTGACGTCCTGCTGGTAGGCGAGCTGTTGTTCGCGGTCCTGCTCGGCCCACCGGCCCGCCTGCCGCCGTGAGACGCGGTTGGACACCGCCGTGGCCGTCCCCGAGATGACGGCCGTGCGGGCGACCCCGCGAAGGAGTCCTGGCATGTCACTCATCTCCCTGTGATCCGTGCGTGGTGTGGAGGGCCGACCTCGTGCCCGGTGTCAGAAGGGGGCTCGGGCCCGGTCACGCCTCGTCGGGCGGCGGTCACCCGAGGCACAGCCGGAGGAACAGCCCCTGTGGCCATTGCAGCACTCGGCTCGGCCCGCTGCATGTCCGCTGCGACCGCGCCCACGCCTGCTGCTGTGGCAGATTCCGTTCCAGGGCGTCGCCCCTCGCAGGGCACGGCGTCACCCGTCCCGCATCCAGGCCCGGGTGCCGAACGAGGCACACGACCGCGAGGCCACCACGGCCGCGGCACGCAGGGCCTCGACGAAGCCTTGTACGGTCAGCTGCCGCTGTCCCGCGAGCTGGTGGGTGAGCGCGCCGTGCAGTATGTCACCCGCGCCCAGCGTGTCCGCCACCCGCACAGGAGGCACCTCCACGGTCCCGGCGCCGTCGGGGCCCGCCCACACGATGGGCTGTCCTCCGTGGCTGACGGCTGACCACATGACCCCGTGGTCCCGCAGAAACCGCAGGGTGTCCGCCGGTGTGTCCGTGCCCGGTGGGCGGAAGTCGGCCGAGCATACGGCCACGTCGATCGACGGCAGCAGGTTCTCCGTACCCGGCTTCCAGCTGCCCCCGTCGAGCACGGTCCGGCGACCGGCGGCCCGCGCGACCTGGGCGGTGGCCTGAGCCAGCTCCCCGTGGTGGCCGTCGAACTCGACGATGTCGCAGGCCGCCACCCACGTGTCGAGATTGTCGGGCGGACCGAGCCGGTGCCCCGTGGCATTGGTCGAGGCGACGGCGCGTTCTCCGCTGGACGCGGTGACCAGGGCGCAGGACACGGCAGGCGGCTCGACCGAGTCCGCTGCCAGGTCCGACACGGTCACGCCCGCCCGGTCCAGGTCCGCGGTGATCGCATGTCCCATGGGATGGGAACCGATCGCGGTGAGCAGCGAGGCCGCGCCGCCCAAGTGGGCGAAGGCCACGGCCGCGTTCGTCGCCGGACCGCCCGCCCCCACGACCTGCTGACGAGCCGTCAGTTTCTCGTCGGGAGCCGGCACGTGATCCACGAGCTGGATGACATCCAGCGTGCACAGGCCGACGAACAGGCCCGCGGGGCGGCCCCTCGTGTGCGGCTCCATCCACGAGCACCCTCTTTCGGCTGGGCGTGCGGCGTTGCTGTCGGGCCTGCCACGGTATCCGTCCGGACTGTGCCACGGTCGTCGGACTGAACGAGGTCCGGTGCCGGCCCGGTGCGGGGCCGTGGTCGACGTGCGGGCGTGCCGACGGCGGCAGTGCCGTCGGCCACGCTTCCGCCTCCTTGGCTCGATGCGCGAGAGACGGCGAGCGCCCGGCGCGGGCGACGACCGGCCGCGCCAGGCCGTGCCGCGGCCGGGCGTAGACCTCTGCGGGCCAGGCTGTGCCGCCGCCGGGCGTCGACCTCTGCGGACCAGGCTCGGGGGCCCCGCGGGCACGCCGGCGGGACGGCCGGGCGCACGGCAATCGGTCCCGACATTCGTTCCGTTTATTGACAGGTCCATACCAGCGCGCAACTCTGAGAGCGCTCTCAAGAACTTCTCGATCGGCCATCGTCGAACGGAGACAGAGCATGTTACGGACACTCAAGCGCCGGGCCACGGCCGTGGGGTCGGCCCTCGCCACGGTCCTCGTCGGCACGCTGCTCGCGACCGGAGTGGAGGCGCCGGCCCACGCCGCCGTCCCGGCGACCATCCCTCTGAAGATCACGAACAACTCGTCCCGCGGCGAGCAGGTGTACATCTACAACCTCGGCACCGAACTGTCGACCGGACGGCAGGGATGGGGCGACGCCAACGGCACGTTCCACCCCTGGCCGGCGGGCGGGAACCCGCCGGCCCCCGCGCCGGACGCCGCGATCCCCGGCCCGGCCGCAGGGCAGTCCACGACGATTCGCATGCCGAAGTTCTCGGGGCGTGTGTACTTCTCCTACGGCCAGAAACTGGTGTTCAGGCTCACCACGGGAGGCCTGGTCCAGCCCGCTGTGCAGAACCCGACCGACCCGAACCGGAACATCCTGTTCAACTGGTCGGAGTACACGTTGAACGACTCGGGCCTGTGGATCAACAGCACACAGGTCGACATGTTCTCCGCCCCGTACTCAGTCGGAGTGCGGCGAGCCGACGGCAGCACGGCAAGCACCGGCCGGCTCAAGGCGGGCGGGTACAACGGCTTCCTCAACGCCCTCAGGGGGCAACCGGGAGGCTGGGCCAACCTGATCCAGACCCGCCCCGACGGCACCGTACTGCGCGCCCTGTCGCCGCTGTACGGACTGGAGACCGGCGCGCTGCCCGCTTCGGTCATGGACGACTACGTCAACCGCGTCTGGCAGAAGTACTCCACTTCCACGCTCACGGTCACGCCGTTCGCCGACCAGCCCGGCACCAGGTACTTCGGCAGGGTCACCGGCGGCGTCATGAACTTCACCAACGCCACCGGCACCGTGGTCACCAGCTTCGAGAAGCCGGACGCGTCCTCCATCTTCGGCTGCCACAGAAAGCTCGACGCACCGAACGACCTAATCCGCGGCCCGATCTCGCGCACACTGTGCGCCGGGTTCAACCGCTCCACGCTCCTGGTCAACCCCAACCAGCCGGACTCCGGCGCCGACGCCTTCTACAAGGACGGCGTCACCAATCACTACGCCCGTAAGATCCACGCGCAGATGGCCGACGGGAAGGCGTACGCGTTCGCGTTCGACGACGTGGGGCATCACGAGTCCCTCGTGCACGACGGCAACCCCAGCCAGGCCTACCTCACGCTCGACCCCTTCAACTGATCACCCGTCAAAGACGGGCAGGCAGCGGCACACACTCCCTTTGCCGGGGCGGTGACCGCCGGTGTTGTCGACGGTGACCGGCGCCGAGAGCCGATCGAGGTGCCGGTCACCCGCTCACCTTCTGCCCCTGCGCCGTCACGGTTTCCGGTCAGCGAGGGGCGTCGGTCGCGTCGAGGGCGGCGACGAGGTCGGGCACCGGGATCCGCCCGGAGGCGACCATCCTGGCACCGCCACGGCGCAGGGCTGCGGCGAAGGGCGCGGCCCACAGGTTCTCGTAGATCAGGATGCCGGCGGAACTGCCGGGTTCCAGCGCGGTGCCGGCCTCGTCGATGTCGTCCTGGCCCAGGAGACCGGACGACGCACCCTCGAAGACGGCCAGGTCGAGCGTGCCGTCGCCGGTGAGATCGGCGATCTCCATGCCGGTCACGGATCCGTCCTCGTCCTTTCTGACGAACACCAGGTCCATGATCCGAATGAGACCGCGGTCCACGAGATCGACCAGGAGGGGGAAGCCCTCGCCTGTCATCCGGTTGCCGGGGAACTCCACGACCAGGTAGTCGATCGGGCCCACTTCGTCGAATTCGTCGCTCACGGTGTCGCCTCTGATGCTCGTGCTCGCGGCTGCCCCCTTGTGACACGCCCGCCTCCTGCGTCGGGGAGCGCACCTCAATTGCAGCATCGGCGCGTGGCCTTCGCACCTCCGAACACCGTCCACTCGCCTGGTCCGCCCCATGTGCGGGCGGCGGTCACCAAACGAGTCACCCGACCACGGCAGTCGTGGTGTGGACCGTGGTGATCATGCTGGTGGGCTTCGCGATCCGCGCATTCCTGAACGACGCCTCCGCACCGCCCGCCGGCTCCCCGGCCGATACCGCCGCTCCCTGCTCGGCCCGGCCGGCGATTTCCGTATGACCCGGACCGCTCAGCCGCCGACTGTGCCGGCATCGATGCGCCGACCGCGCGACGCGTCCACCACGACGGGGATCCCGTCCGGGATCTGTCCGTCGAGCCGGTCGAGCAGCGGCTCCACCGGGGGGAGATCTCCGGGAGCGCGCACATGGATGTACATGGTCCGGGATTCCGCGTCGACACCGGTGACGGAGGCGCCCGGCTCGTCGGCGAGCCACTGCTGCGCCGCGCCCTTGGTCCGGTCCGTCCAGGCGTCGAGCAGGAGTGTGAGGACGGTGTTGGCCGTCAGCGGCACGAACACGACGGCGAAGAGCAGGGCCATGGCGGCGTATGCCCGGCGGGCTGGCCGTCCGGCCGCTCGGTCGTCCTGAGTGCGGTAGCCGAGGGTGGCGAAGACCACCATGCCGCCGAAGACCAGCGCGAAGAGGTTGGACACGAACAGCATCAGCGCCCCCAGCGCGAGCCATCCCGCCAGCCGGCCCAGGCAGACGCCGGTGACCACCAGGGGCGGAACGAGCGAAATGGCGATGGCGACTCCGGGCAGCACGGCGGCGACATCCCGTCGGGCGAGTGCCACCGCGCCGGCGAAGCCTGTGGCCAGGGCGGCGATCAGGTCCATCAGGCCCGGCGAAGTCCGTCCCGAGATCTGGCTGTTGGAGAGCAGGTCGTAGTCGCCGGGGAGCACCGTCGAGAACACCATCCCGATGGCGATCACCAGCAGGCAGGCGAGGAGGACGATCCTGACCGAACCGGTGCGGCGGCGCTGCACCGAGCCCAGGGCAATGCCCATGATCGGCGTGGACAGCGGCGCGATGATCATCGCGCCGATCACGGTGGCCGTCGAGTCCGTGAGCACTCCGCCGGCCGCGATGACCGACGAAAGCGTCAGCATGGTCCAGAAGGCCGAACGCTTGGACCTGGTGTCTCCGGACGACAGGTCCAGATCCTGAGCCAGTTCCTCCAGCGAGCGGCGCTGGGAGGCCGGCAGAACACGGGCGCGCACTCCGCTGAGCATGCCCCCAAGTAACCACGGTCGGCCCGGCCCCGGTGGGCGGGACACGGTGTGGGCGTGCAAGCCGTGAGCTCGATGGACGATCTTCTCTTCGCCCGCCTGGACTCGGGCGTCGGTGCTGCACGGCGTTGAACTCGGGCCCTGGGGGCTGAGCGGGCGAGGTTCCGTGGGCGACCACCCGTGCGCTGCCGGTCCCGTGCGCCGCCGCCGTCACGTCGGGGTGTCCGGGGCGGCTGCCTCTTCGGCCGGGGGCGTGTCCGCGTGGGCCGGTGCCGGGGCGGGCTGCCGGAGGGCGTCGGGCAGGGCCTGTTCGGCCCAGATCACCTTGCCCTGCGGGGTGTAGCGGGTGCCCCAGCGCTCGGCCATCTGCGAGACCAGGAACAGGCCCCGGCCTCCCTCGTCCGTCGTAGCGGCGTACCGCAGATGCGGTGAGGTGCTGCTGCCGTCGGCGACCTCGCAGATCAGCGTGCGGTCGCGGATCAGCCGTACGTGGATGGGGCCGGCGCCGTAGCGGATGGCGTTGGTGATGAGCTCGCTCAGGATGAGCTCCATGGTGAAGCCGAACTCCGACAGGTCCCACGCTTCGAGCTTCTGGGACACGGCCTCGCGCATGCCCGCGACGGCGGCCGGGTCGGGCGGTACATCCCAGTCGGCGATCCGGTCGGGCGGCAGTTCCCGTGTGCGGGCGACGAGGAGGGCGACGTCGTCCTTGGGGCGCCCGGGGAGCAGACTGTCCAGCACGTGCCGGCAGGTCTCCTCGGGGGGCCGGCCGGGGTGGTCCATGAGCGCGTCGCGCAGCAGTTCCATCCCCACGTCCAGGTCGCGCCTGCGGTCCTCGATGAGGCCGTCGGTGTACAGGACGAGCTGGGTTCCCTCGGCGAGGCACAGCTCCGCGGTCTGGAAGGGCAGGCCGCCGAGGCCCAGGGGCGGACCGGCCGGCACGTCCGGGAAGGTGACGGTTCCGTCAGGCTGGACCAGCGCGGGCGCCAGATGCCCCGCCCGCGCCACGACATAGCGGCGCGTCACGGGGTCGTAGATCCCGTACAGGCAGGTGGCGCCCACGACGCCCGCCGCGCTCTCCGCGGCCTCGTGCTGGTCGATGCTTCCGACCAGGTCGTCCAGATGGCTCAGCAGCTCGTCGGGTGGCAGATCGAGGGCGGAGAAGTTGTGCACCGCGGTCCGCAGCCGTCCCATCGTGGCGGCGGCGTGCAGGCCGTGGCCGACCACGTCGCCGACGGCCAGTGCCACCCGGCTCCCCGGCAGGGGAATCACGTCGAACCAGTCTCCGCCCACGCCCGACTGTGCGGGGAGGTAGCGGTAGGCGATGTCGAGGGCGTTCTGCTCGGGCATGGCCTGGGGCAGCAGGCTGCGCTGGAGGGTGACTGCCAGGGCGTGCTCGCGGGTGTAGCGGCGGGCGTTGTCGATGCTTATCGCGGCACGGGCCACCAGCTCCTCCGCCAGCGACAGGTCGTCCTCGTTGAAGGGCTCATGCTGGTCCGCGCGCCAGAAGTTGGCCACGCCCAGCACGACGCCACGCGCCTGGATGGGGGCGGTGATGAGGGAACGGATGCCGTAGTCGATGATCGCCTGGGCGCGCTCCGGGTCCTGTACGCGCCATTCCGTGGCGGTCGGAAGATCCCGCACCAACTGGGAGCGGCCGCTGCCGTAGCCGCGCGCCTGGGGCGTGGAGGGCAGATAGTCGAAGAGCCGGCCCTGTTCGGAGAGCGGATGGTCGTCCCGGGAGCCGCACACGGCCGCGCGTCGCATGTCCGTCGCCGTGGGGGCCGGCTCCTCGCCGTGCAGGACGGCGTCGGCCAGGTCCACGGTGACGAAGTCCGCGAAGCGAGGAACGGGGACGCGCGCCAACTCGTCGGCGGTGCGCAGCACGTCCAGGCTGGTACCGATGCTCAGCCCGGCGTCGTACAGCAGCCTGAGCCGCTCCCTTGCCACCTCCGCCCTGCCGGTCAGAGCCTGCAGCTCGGTGGAATCGCGTAGCGTCACCACCGTTCCCTTGGGACCTCCGTCGCGATCCGTGGGCCGTTGGTTGACCGCGAGCAGTCGCTCTCCCGCGAGGTGCACCTCGTCGGTGGC
Source organism: Streptomyces sp. V4I8 (assembly GCF_041261225.1). Taxonomy (GTDB): domain Bacteria; phylum Actinomycetota; class Actinomycetes; order Streptomycetales; family Streptomycetaceae; genus Streptomyces. Next base: position 1,273,231 of record NZ_JBGCCN010000001.1, on the reverse strand, counting down.
CTCGCGCCCGGAGGCGAGCAGCGCCTTCGTCTCGGGATCGAGGCCCGGCAGTTCCGAGACGAGCCGTCCCTCGACGTCCGGGGGCAGCTCCAGCAGTCGTCTGGCCTCGTCGTTCGCCAGGATCAGCCGCCCGTCGGCGGCCACGATCAGCACCCCTTCCCGCACGGAGTGGAGCACCGTGTCGTGGTGCTCGTACATCAGGGTCATCTCGTCCGGGGCCAGGCTGTGTGTCTGCCGTCGCAGCCGCCTGCCCACCAGTGCCGTCACCCCGGTGGACAACGCGAGCGCTCCGGCTCCGGCGCCCAGAATGATCGGTAGTTGCCGGTCCAGCTGGCTTTCGACGTTCTTGACCTTCATCCCGGCCGAGACGAGGGCCACGACCTCGCTGTCGGCGTTCTCGATCGGGACCGTGGCCTGCACCTCGCGACCGAGCGGACCGTTGACGCTCTCCACGTAGACCCTGCCCGCCAGCGACGGCCCGATCTCGCCCACGAACCGCTTTCCGATCCGGTCCGGCAAGGGGTGTGTGTACCGGATGCCCTGGGTGTCCATGATCACGATGAAGTCGACGCCGGAGGCCCGCCGGGCGGCCTCCGTGAGCGGCTGGAGAATCTTGCTCGGATCCGGGGTCTGCAATGCCGCCAGGACGCCTGGTGCGTGCGCGAAGGTCTGCGCCACGGCCGTGGAGCGGCGCCTGGCCTCGGCGTTGGTGTCCCGCTCCGACTGCAGGATGAGAGCGAAGACGCCGCAGGCCACGAGCAGCACGACCAGAGCCACCTGGAAAACCAACACCTGCCCGGCCACGCTCCGCGTGCTCTTGCTGATCAGACGCTTGACCGACGACAGGTGTCGAAAACGGGCGAAACTATTCGCCATGCGACCTTTGTAACACCGGTGATCCCGAGTGGCCAGAGGCCGCCCGATCCTCGTTCGGTCGACCTCGGGTGCCCCCGGTCGTCTGTGCGGCCTTGCGATGCACGGTCTCGACTCCTTCGGGCGTGCCCGTCCGCCGCAAATTCTCGGGTGCGGCCCATGATTTTGCCGCGCTCGATGTCTGCTTAGGCCGATATGATGCATTTTGTGATCATGTCTGCACGGCTGTGGCGCCGTCGCCCCGCCTACAGCGGCCGATGGGAAGCTGCCCGGCTGTCACCCGTGGTCCTGACCGTCCTCATCGCGGGCCTGGCGTTCTCCACCCCGAGGGAGATCGCCATCAGCCGCCTTCTGCCCGCCGCACCCGCCCTTGCCGCCGCGATGTGGCCCGTGCTGCCCACGGTGGTGCTGGGGGCGTTCTGCCTGCTGTTCATGATCTTCCTCAGCTTCTTCCACACCGACCTGGGGACGCAGTACACGTCCGCCGCGATCATCGCGGTCACCTTGGCGGCCGCGTACGGGAGTCATGTCCGACTGCAGCGGGAGGAGATCCTCTTCCATGTCCGGCTCGTCGCCGACGCGGCCCAGAAGGTGCTGCTCCGCCCGCTGCCGCGCCGCATCGCGGACGTCGAGATCGAGTCACTGTATCTGGCGGCCCAGGAACAGGCCCGGATCGGCGGCGACTTCTATGAGGTGATCGGTACGCCGTACGGGGTCCGGCTGCTCATAGGCGACGTACGGGGCAAGGGTCTGTCCGCGGTGGGGGCGGCCTCGGCGGTGATCGGCTGCTTCAGGGAGGCCGCGTACGACGAGCCCGACCTGCAGGGCATCATCCACCGACTGGAGACCACGGTCACGCGCCACAGCGCGGCTTTTCCCGCCCAGGACCAGCCCGAGCACTTCGCCACCGCTCTCCTCGCCGAGATCCCGCACGGCGGCGGCCACCTACGACTTCTCAACTGCGGGCACCCCCCGCCGCTGATCGCGCATTCCGGGAAGGTCCGGGTCCTGGAGCCCACCCTTCCTTCCCCGCCCCTCAACCTCGCAGCGCTCATCGGTGACCGCTACTGGGTCGACATGGTCTCCTTCGCCCCTGGTGATCAGTTGCTGCTCTACACGGACGGCGTATCGGAGGCCCGGGACCATGCCGGCCAGTTCTTCCCGCTGCCGGACTGGATGCGTCGGCAGGGCCTGGAGCGGCCCCGCGAGCTGCTCGACCAATTGCACCGGGACCTGCTCCAGCACAGTGGCGGAAGGCTCGACGACGACATCGCGGCCCTCGCGCTGAGGTGCTCCACCGCGGAGGATCGGGGAGCTGTCGGCGTAGAGCACTGAGTTCTTGGTGGCGGCATGCCGGCGGGGCTGTCCTCCATGCCGTGCAACTCCAGGCGTACGTCGTGTCCGCGGGCGTTGTGCCCAGACCTGCCAGGCGATCATGCGGGCCGACGAGGCGCTGCCGGACGACGCTCCCCTCGGGAAGCTGCGTGGTCACGCCGTTCGGTCTGCCGCCCGGGGTTTCTCCCATGCCGTCCACGAGGTGGCGCCCGCGCTCGTGTAGTCCGCTCGCCGCTCGCCTCTCCGGCCCTGCCACCTGCACGGTCGTCTCCGGCAATCGGCTCCCTCGTTACTCGCGGAATGACACGCCTGTCCTGGTGTCGATCACCGTCATCGCATTCGATGTGTCCTATTTTCTGATTGATCGCCGTCTTTCTTCCTAGGAATATCGAGGCCTGCCCGCCATGGTCGACGGACAGAACCGGACGCACACGGCGCGCGGCCTCCGCGCGCACACGCTGAAGGGCTACGCCTGCGTCGTCACCGCAGTCGTGGCGTCACTCGCCGCCTGTTCCGCCCCCGGCACGCCCCATGCGGGGCAGGCGCCCCCGGCACGGGCGGGCGCTCCGGCCCCCGGGCCGGCGGCGCCGCCGCGCGAGAAGCGGGGCGCGACTCTCTCGCGGGCGCTCAAGCCGGTCCTGCCGGGTGGCGATACGCGGTTGGCGGTGGCGGTGCTCGACCTGGACAGTGCCGACCAGGAGATCGCGTCATACGGGCGGCCGGACGCGACGTTCGAAACGGCGAGCATCATCAAGGTGGGCATCCTCGCGACGCTGCTGCTCCAGGCGCAGGACGAGGGCCGGGAGCTGACAGATGCCGAGCGCCGGTATGCCGACGAGATGATCCGGACGAGCGACAACGAGGCGACGGACGTCCTGTGGCGGGCGATCGGGCGGGCGGAAGGCCTGGCCGCGGCGAACGAACGGTTGGGGCTTTCCTCGACACAGGGCGGCCCCGGCATCAGATGGGGCCTCACCCGGACCACGGCCACGGACCAGGTCAAGCTTCTGCGCGCGGTCTTCGCACGAGGGCCGGTTGCCTCCGCCCACTCGCCGGAAGGACTGAACCAGGAGTCCCGGGCCTACATCCAGGACCTGATGGGCTCCATCGCGGAGGGCCAGGACTGGGGGGTGTCCGCGGCCGGCTCCCCGGGCTCCCGCTGGGCCCTCAAGAACGGCTGGCTGCAGCGGAGCACAACCGACCTGTGGATCATCAACAGCGTCGGTCACGTGACGGTGCACGGGCGCGGCTACCTGGTCTCGGTACTCAGCGGCGGCAACGCATCGATGGAGGGCGGGATCTCGCTGGTCGAACGGGCGGCGAGAGCGGCAATCGGCGCGGCCAGCGCACACGTCCGTCCCTGGCCGGAGTGAGCGGGCCGGCGCTGCACCGGACCGTTCACTCTTATCCCTCCTCGCCGCGGGACCACCACGGGTCTGCCGGCAGGCCCGCAGCGCACTCGGGCCCCGGGGGTCAGTCATGACATCCCCAGGGCCCGGCCCGGTGTACGGAGCGGTGCTGTTCAGCGGCGCACCTGCCGTGAAGGCAAGGCGTCAGACCATGAGCGTCAGAGCATGAGCAGCAGCCGCGTGTTCGGAACGAGCTTCCGGTTCACACTGGTGCTCTGTACGAAGATCGTGAAGTCGTCGTTGTGGTCCGGCTTGACGCGGATTTCCACGTTCGGCAGGCCGAGCAGGGCTCGGGCCTCGGGCCCCGTGTACACCCGGTCGGTCTTCTTCTCCAGCACCGCTATCTGCTTCTGCGCCTGGATCTTCTCCGACTTGCTCAGCTGGTAGAACGCGCCACCGGTACGGTAGGTGTGCCCGCATTCGACGACCCAGTCCCGGATCGCCGCGTCACGGGCAACAGGGATCAGCTGGTACTTCGACGGATCCACCGGGGCGAGGCCGGCTGCCTCGATGGTGTCCTTGTTGACCGCCTCCGCACCTGTGGAGAACACCGCCCGTGATCCGCGGATGCCCTGGGCGCGGCCCATCATGAACTTCTCGGTGGCCTGCTGGATGACCTGCCCGGCCTCCTCCAGACCCTGTGTGCTCGTGGCGTCCCAGATGGCGATGTTGTCCTTCGGGAACCCGCACTGCATGGCCTCGCGCTTGCCCATCTGGTCCGGCACGAGGACGGCCAGCGTCCAGTTGTCCTCCTGTGTCTCGATCAGCTTGGCCACGCCCCCGACCAGTTCACGTGGATCCCTGTTACGGGCATCCGAGCAGCGATGGCTCGCGTTCTCCTGCCCGTCGGTGAGCACGAACGTCAGGAAGCTGTGGTCTCCGTACAGTTGGGCCGTCTGCGCAAGCTCCCGCTGCGACTTGAGCGTGGCCGCCAGCAGCGCCGTCATTCCCCCGACCCGGTACAGCTGCTTCAGGGACGGCATCCGCAGCACGTCCTTGTCGTAGATGACGCACTCCACCTCGTCCGCGAAGACGTACACGGTGACGCGGGTTTCCTGGTCCAGCTCCTGCGATCGGCGGGCCAGGTAGGCGATCTGCTGGTCGGCGACCTCGACGACCTTGCGGCTCAGGTGGGACATGGACGAACTGGCGTCCAGCACGAGAGCAACGTGATTGATGTAGTTCTGGCTTCCGGACATGACCGCTCCCCCTCTTTCCGACTCGATGCTCCGATGTTCTCACCCACCACTGACAATCGATCTTGGATCCCGGACCGCAGGGGGGAGGCGGCCCGGACTCGACCTCGCTGCTGTGGCGAGCCGTTGGCCGGTTCTCCGGAGTACCTCGCCGACACCTCAGGACGCTGGTCCCTGAGCTCCGCGCACCTCTTCATCCTGACAAATGACAGGGACCGGCTGGCCGGTGGAGTCCGTACGTTCGCGGGAGTCACCGAGACCAGGGGGAGTGCCGTGATCATCGGAGTTCGCAGAAGTCGAGGAACCGGAAGAGCAGGGTCCGCAAGAACGGGGTCCGCAAGAACGGGGTCCGCAAGAACGGGGTCCGCAGGAGGGGGGTCCGGAAGAACAGGGTGGGGAGAGCAGTCCTGGGGGCGCCGGGTACGGCTCCTCGTCGCCGTGCTCGTGACGGTGATGAGTCTCGGCCTGCCGGCCGTCTCGGCTCCTCAGGCGGTCGCCGCCACGGGGTGCGCGCCGCTCCAGTCCGGTGCGAGTGCGGCGGCGCAGGCGGCCGTCGAGGTGGCGTGCCGGTACGTCGGTCAGCAGTACGCCTGGGGTGGCGGTCACGCACAGGGCGTGCCCGGTCCGAGTCAGGGCCAGATCGACCGCACGGACCCCGACTCGTACGCGGACCCGGAGCTGTGGAGCTTCGACTGCATCGGACTGGTGCGCTGGGCCTGGTACAAGGCGACCGGCCGGGACCTCATCACCGAGCGCACGACGCAGGCGACCTTCGCGGCGCCCGGGTACGCTCACACGAAGTTCGTGAAGTCGCAGGGGGCGGGCGTCCTGCTGCCCGGCGACATCATGTACTTCGGCCCTGTCGGCTTCGGCCCGACACACGTCGCGATCTATCTCGGCGACGGCAAGATGGTCGAGGCGCCGCAGTCGGGCGCGAAGATCCAGGTCAACTACATCAGCGCCCGCTGGGAGCGTTACCAGGGCGCGTTCCGCCCGCACGCCGACGTCACGCCCATGGTCTGGTCCTGGGACGGCCGCGGGTCGTTCCACAAGACCTGGGGCCGGCCCAACCTGCGGCAGAACTCGAACACGAGCAGCGGCATCAACTTCACCAACGGCAACGGCATCTCCGTGAAGGTGCGAGTGCTGTGCCAGCGGGTGAGCGAGCGGGCCACGGTCGACGGCATGGTGAACAACGTCTGGTCGTTCCTGCCGGACTACCACAGCTGGATCAGCAACCTCTTCGTACAGGGACCGGCCGTGCTCAAGGATGTGCCGTCCTGCGGTGACTTCCCGGCGATCGGCGGCACGCTGGCCGGTGCGGAGAACAACACGTCCTGCGGCGACGGTACGGCGCCCGACTCCGCGGGCGCCTGGACGGCCAAGTCGACCACCGTCTTCGGCCGCACCGTGGAGCTGCGCTACAACAGCACCACCCAGTGTGCCTGGGGGCGCATCATCGGCGGCACGGTCGGCGACGAGATCTGGGTCGACCGCAGCGCCAACGGGGGCGAGACCTGGGACTCGATGCTCGGCTTCACCACCATCACCTCGGGCAACGACGCGTACACCACCCAGTGGAACGACGCCGGCCTCGTCATGCGAGCCTGCGGCACCAACGGCCCGGGCGGCGCCATCGAATGCACCGGCTGGTTCTGACCCACGGACAGCCGTACCGGCCGGCTCCGGGCCTCCATGTCCACCTCCGCCCTCTGACATCGGAGGAACCGTGGCCCCGCGGGGGTCGTGGCATCGACCCCCGCCGGATCCTTGACCGCCGGTCGGCACTCCAGGATGCTGTGTTGCGACCTATGAGATGTGTGCCGTAATGAGCAACGTCTGATTGACGTCTCGACCAGCCGAGGAGTGGCCATGACGCACCAGGTCCGTGCTGTCGTCGCGCGGGGCAAGGGCGCCCCCGTCAGCCTGGAAACGATCATCGTGCCCGATCCGGGTCCGGGTGAGGCGCTGGTGAAGATCGAGGCCTGCGGGGTCTGTCACACCGATCTGCACTATCGCGAGGGGGGCATCAACGACGACTTCCCCTTCCTGCTGGGGCACGAGGCCGCGGGCGTCGTGGAATCGGTGGGGGAGGGGGTCACGGACGTCGCGCCCGGTGACTTCGTGATCCTCAACTGGCGTGCGGTGTGCGGCCAGTGCCGGGCCTGTCTGCGCGGGCGGCCGTGGTACTGCTTCAGCACCCACAACGCGAAGCAGAAGATGACCTTGACCGACGGCACCGAGCTGTCGCCCGCGCTGGGCATCGGTGCGTTCGCGGAGAAGACGCTGGTGGCGGCGGGGCAGTGCACGAAGGTGGATCCGGCCGCGTCGGCCGCCGCGGCCGGGCTGCTGGGGTGCGGTGTGATGGCGGGCATCGGCGCGGCCATCAACACCGGCAACGTCGGTCGCGGTGACACGGTCGCCGTCATCGGCTGCGGCGGTGTCGGGGACGCGGCGGTCGTCGGGTCGAACCTGGCGGGCGCGGCGAAGATCATCGCGGTGGACATCGACGACCACAAACTGGAGACGGCCAGGAAGCTGGGCGCGACCCACACCGTCAACTCCCGCAGCGCCGACCCCATCGAGGCGATCCGCGAGCTGACCGGCGGATTCGGCGCCGACGTCGTGATCGAGGCGGTCGGCCGCCCGGAGACGTACCGGCAGGCCTTCTACGCCCGCGACCTGGCCGGCACGGTCGTCCTGGTCGGTGTGCCGACCCCGGAGATGAAGCTGGAGCTGCCGCTCCTCGACGTCTTCGGCCGCGGTGGCGCGCTGAAGTCCTCCTGGTACGGCGACTGCCTGCCGAGCAGGGACTTCCCGATGCTCGTCGACCTGTATCTGCAGGACCGGCTGGACCTGGACGCCTTCGTCACGGAGACCATCGCGCTGGACGAGGTCGAGAAGGCCTTCGAGCGGATGCACCAGGGCGACGTGCTGCGCTCGGTGGTGGTCCTCTGATGGCCGGCGCCCGCGTCGAACGGCTCGTCACCTCGGGGACGTTCTCGCTGGACGGCGGCACCTGGGACGTCGACAACAACGTGTGGATCGTCGGCGACGACGTCGAGGCGGTCGTCATCGACGCCGCCCATGACGCCGAGGCGATCACCGCGGCCCTCGGCGGCCGCACCCTGCGGGCCATCGTGTGCACCCACGCCCACAACGACCACATCGACGCGGCGCCCGCACTCGCGGCGCGCACCGGTGCCCCGATCCTGCTGCACGGCGACGACCTGCCGCTGTGGAAGCAGACCCATCCCGAACGGGCGCCGGACGGCGAGCTGACCGACGGCCAGGTGCTCACGGTGGCCGGCATCGAGTTGACCGTGCTGCACACCCCCGGTCACGCCCCCGGCGCGGTGTGCCTGTATGCGCCGGACCTGGGGGCCCTCTTCAGCGGCGACACGCTGTTCGCCGGGGGGCCGGGGGCGACGGGAAGGTCGTACAGCGACTTCCCCGCCATCATCGAGTCGATCCGGGACCGGCTGCTGACGTTGCCGGGGGAGACGGTCGTGCACACCGGGCACGGTGAGACGACGACGGTCGCGGCCGAGGCCCCGCACGTGCAGGAGTGGATCGACCGCGGCTTCTGACCCTCTTCGACGGGGGCCTCGTGTGGCGCCCGTTCCGCCTGTTTTCGCAGGTGGAACGGGCGCTTCGAGCTGCCTGGAGGCGCCGCGGCCGACCTGTCCGAACGAGGCCTTTTGACGCCTTGACAACGCTTCTGGGCGGCCCTCAGACTGGCGTTGCGCTTACCGCAATCCGTTTCGCTATACGCACCGAGGTGTCATGATGATTCCCGCGTGCCGACTCGCGGATCTCCCGCGAGGTGAGGCCCACCGGCTCGACATCGATCCGCCGGTCTCGGTGTTCCACACCGACGATGGCGAACTCTTCGCGATTGACGACACCTGCACCCACCAGGACGCGTCGCTCGCCGACGGCTGGCTGGAGGGCTGCGAGGTGGAATGCCCGCTGCACGCCTCGAAGTTCGACCTGAGGACCGGTTCGGTCGACGCCCCGCCGGCCAAGCTTCCGGTCCGGACCCATGAGGTCGTGGTCGAGGACGGCATGATCTACGTCCAGGTGTCCACGGACGCCCCCAACCTGCCTCCCTGCGTCGCCGCCAGGCTCGCCGGAGGCCTCGCGTGAGGACGGTGGCCGTGGTGGGGGCCTCGCTGGCCGGTCTGTCGGCGGCGCGTTCACTGCGGCAACAGGGCTACGACGGACGGCTCGTCGTCATCGGCGACGAGGTGCACCGCCCGTACGACCGGCCCCCGCTGTCCAAGGAGTTCCTGGCCGGCGCTCTCGGCGAGGCCGAACTCTCGCTGGAGTCGGACGACGAGGACCTCCGGGCCGAGTGGCTGCTCGGCAGCCGCGCCGTCGGACTCGACCCTAGGGACCGTGCCGTTCGGCTCGCCGACGGACGTGAGGTGCGTGCCGACGGCGTCGTCATCGCGACCGGAGCCGCGGCGCGCGCCCTCCCCGGGTCGGAAGGTCTGGCCGGGGTGCACACCCTGCGCACTCTGGACGACGCCCGTGCCCTGCGGGACGAACTGGCCCGCGGTGGACGGCTGGTGGTGATCGGCGGTGGCTTCATCGGAGCCGAGGTCGCCTCGACCGCGTATGCCCTCGGGCTCGATGTGACCGTGGTGGAAGTGGCCCCGACGCCCCTCGCCGGCCCGCTCGGAGAGGCCATGGGCGCCATCGTCTCCGCCCTCCACGCCGACCACGGCGTACGGCTGTTGTGCGGTGTCGGCGTCAAGGGACTGAGCGGGGAGACCCGGGTCGACGCCGTCCTGCTCGAGGACGGTCGCAGCATCGCCGCCGACATCGTGGTCGTCGGTGTGGGAGCCCGCCCGTGCGTCGAGTGGCTGGAAGGTTCCGGCGTCGTCCTCGACAACGGCGTCAAGTGCGGCGCGGACGGCCGCACCAGCCTGGCCGGTGTGGTCGCGGTCGGCGACTGCGCCAACTGGTACGACCCGCGCGCGGGCCTGCATCGCCGGGTCGAGCACTGGACCGGCGCGCGGGAGCGTCCCGCCGCCGCGGTCGCCACCTTGCTGGCCGGGGGTGCGGTCGAACCGGCAGCGCCCCGGCCGCCGTACTTCTGGTCCGACCAGTACGGCGTGAAGATCCAGTTCGCCGGTCACGCGGCCGCCGCCGACAGCGTGACCATCGAGGCGGGGGCCGCGGACACCCGCGACGTCCTGGCCGTCTACCGGCGTGCCGGGGACCCCGTCGCCGTGCTCGGGATGAACCAGCCGCGGCCGTTCATGCGCTGGCGCAAGCAGCTGGCCGCCGCCACATCTTGACACCGCCCCGGTGACATCTCCATGCTGCGGTTGCGCATGGCTCGCAGCGTTGCACCATATACAACGCGGTCCGGAGTTGCCCTTCCCGGCGCGTGAATACCCCTCCACGACGTTCTCCCGAGGAGTGCACCGTGACCTCGACCAGCCTGCCGGACAGCCTGATCGCCACGCTCCCCGGCTCCTCCTACACGGATCAGGCGATCTTCGCCCAGGAGCAGGAGCGCATCTTCGAGACCATGTGGTTCTGCGTCGCGCGCGCCTCAGAACTGGCGAAGCCCGGCGCCTTCCGCACCGTCGACGTGGGCCGCGAGAGCATCCTCGTCACCCGGGCGCGGGACCACTCGATCCGCGCGTACTTCAATGTGTGCCGGCACCGCGGAGCCAAGCTCTGCACGGAGGAGACCGGCGAGGTCAAGCGGGCCTTCCAGTGCCCCTACCACGCCTGGACGTACGACCTCAACGGCAAGCTCGTCGCGGCGCCCAACCTCACCAAGATGCCCGACATCGGCCGTACCGAGTACGGACTGGTGGACGTGGCCGTGCGGGAATGGCTCGGCTATGTCTGGGTCTGCCTGGCGGAGAACCCGCCCTCCTTCGACGAGGAGGTCATCGGTGACGTTGTCGCCCGCCTCGGCGACGTCGAGTCGATCGAGCGGTACGACATCGACAGCCTCTCCGTCGGCAAACGAATCGTCTACGACGTGCGGGCCAACTGGAAGCTCATCATCGAGAACTTCATGGAGTGCTACCACTGCGCGACCATCCACCCGGAACTGACCGAGGTGCTGCCCGAGTTCGCGGACGGTTACGCCGCCCAGTACTACGTGGGCCATGGTGCCGAGTTCGGTGCGGACGTCCAGGGCTTCACCGTGGACGGCTCCGAGGGTCTGGACCGCATACCCGGGGTCGCCGAGGACCAGGACCGCCGCTACTACGCGATCACCGTCAGGCCCCAGGTGTTCATCAACCTCGTGCCGGACCATGTGATCTTCCACCGGATGTACCCGGTGGCGGTGGACCGCACGATCGTGGAGTGCGACTGGCTGTACCTCCCGCACGTCGTCGAGAGCGGCAAGGACGTCAGCCGGTCCGTGGAACTCTTCGACCGGGTCAACCGCCAGGACTTCGAGGCGTGCGAACGGACCCAGCCCGGTATGGGTTCCCGTATGTACGCCAAGGGCGGCGTGCTGGTGCCCAGCGAGCACCACATCGGCGCGTTCCACGACTGGGTGAACGAGCGCCTGGGCAGCCCTCAGGCGTGACTCAGCCCAGGTAGCCCATCCGGTGGCTGATCTCCTCGGCGCCCTCGCGCAGGATCGGGGAGAGCTCGTGCAGGCGCTCCTCGGTCAGGCGGTACCCGGGGCCGGAGGCGCTCAGTGCCGCGATGACCTCGCCGTTCCGGTCGCGGACCGGGGCGGCCATGGCGTGCAGACCGATCTCCAGTTCCTCCAGGGTGATCGAGTAGCCCCGCTCCCGCGCTTCGGAGAGGTTCTTCTCGAGCTTCGTCTTCGCGGTGATGGTGTGCGGGGTGACCTTCTTCATGCCGACGCTGGACAGCAGCGCGGCGCGTTCCTTGCTGGGGAGGTGTGCCAGCAGGATCTTGCCGCTCGACGTGGCGTGCAGCGGCGTCAGCTGGCCGACCCAGTTGTGCGCGGTGATCGCCCCGGGGCCGCGCACCTGGTAGAGGTTGATCGCGTAGTGCTCCTGCATGACCGCGATGTTCACGGTCTCGCCGAGCTCCTCGGCCAGGCGCTCGCACACCGGGCGGCCCTGCTGGGTGATGTCGATACGGCCGGTGACTCCGCCGGCCAGGCGAACGATTCCGAAGCCGAGCCGGTACTTGCCGCGCTCGCCGGCCTGCTCCACGAGGCCGCGCGCCTCCAGCGCGCCGAGCAGGCGGAAGGCGGTCGACTTGTGCACGTCGATCTCGGCCGCGACCTCGCTCACACCCGCTTCGCCACGCTGGGCGAGGATCTCCAGCACGCTGATGGCCCGGTCGACCGACTGCACTCCGCCGGCGCTCGAATGGGACGCTTCCGTGTCAGTGCTGTAGTTGCTCACAGTGAAACTATACGCGTAGTAAACAACATGGCTGCAAGTAACGACGCCGAAACGAAGGCCCCTGGAAGTTGCGTCGTTCGCAACCTGGTGCGTATGGCGCGACCCGGTCTAGCATGCCTCGCGTATCTACGGCGCGAGCGAGACGAGGCACCATGGCTCCCCTGCAATACGACTTCGTCATCGTCGGTGGCGGTTCCGCCGGCAGTGCACTGGCGAACAGACTCTCCGCGGACCCGGCGAACCGGGTGCTGGTGCTGGAGGCGGGCCGGTCGGACTACCCGTGGGATGTCTTCATCCATATGCCCGCGGCGCTGACCTACCCGATCGGCAGCCGGTTCTACGACTGGAAGTACGAGTCCGAGCCCGAACCCCACATGGGCGGACGACGCGTCTACCACGCGCGCGGCAAGGTGCTGGGCGGCTCCAGCAGCATCAACGGCATGATCTTCCAGCGCGGCAACCCCATGGACTACGAGCGCTGGGCGGCCGACCCGGGCATGGAGACCTGGGACTACGCACACTGTCTGCCGTACTTCCGGCGGATGGAGAACTGCCTCGCGGCCGACCCGGACGACGAGTTCCGCGGCCACGACGGCCCCCTCGTCCTGGAGCGCGGCCCGGCGACCAACCCTTTGTTCACCGCCTTCCTCGAGGCCACCCAGGAGGCGGGCTACGCGCCCACCGACGACGTCAACGGCTACCGGCAGGAAGGCTTCGCCAAGTTCGACCGCAACGTCCATCGCGGCCGCCGTCTTTCGGCGTCGAAGGCGTACCTCAAGCCCGCGATGAAGCGGCCCAACCTCACGGTCCGTACCCGCACCCTCGTCACGCGGGTCCTCTTCGAGGGCAAGCGGGCCGTCGGCGTCGAGTTCAGGCGCGGCCGGGGTGCGCGCCAGGAGGTCCGCGCCAAGGAGGTCATCCTCTGCGGTGGGGCGATCAACTCCCCGCAGCTGCTCCAGCTCTCCGGCGTCGGCAACGCGCGGGAGCTGAGCGCCCTCGGCATCGACGTCGTCCACGACCTCCCGGGCGTCGGCGAGAACATGCAGGACCACCTGGAGGTCTACGTCCAGTACGCCTGCAAGCAGCCCGTCTCCATGCAGCCGTACATGGCGAAGTGGCGCGCCCCCTTCATCGGGCTGCAGTGGCTCTTCCGCAAAGGCCCGGCGGCCACCAACCACTTCGAGGCCGGCGGTTTCGCCCGCAGCAACGAGGACGTCGACTACCCCAACCTGATGTTCCACTTCCTGCCGGTGGCGGTCCGCTACGACGGCTCCTCACCCTCGGGCGGCCACGGCTACCAGGTGCACGTGGGCCCGATGTACTCCGACGCGATCGGCTCGGTGAAGATCAAGAGCAAGGATCCGCGCGAACACCCCGCGCTCCGCTTCAACTACCTCTCCACCGAGCAGGACCGTCGCGAATGGGTCGAGGCGATCCGGGTGGCCCGCAAACTCCTCGACCAGCCCGCCCTCGCCCCCTACAACGGCGGGGAGATCTCGCCCGGCCCGAAGGTGGAGACGGACGAGGAGATCCTCGCCTGGGTCGCGAAGGAGGGGGAGACCGCGCTGCACCCGTCCTGCACCTGCAAGATGGGCACCGACGAGATGGCCGTCGTCGACCCCGGCAGTATGCGCGTGCACGGCCTGGACGGACTGCGTGTCGTGGACGCCTCCGTCATGCCGTACGTCACCAACGGCAACATCTACGCGCCCGTGATGATGGTCGCCGAGAAGGCCGCCGACCTGATCCTGGGCAAGGAGCCGCTCGCACCGTCGAAGGCCGCGTACTACCGCCACCGCGACGTCCAGAAGCAGGCGGAGTAGGCATTGGGCGCCGCAGGACTCCGGGCGCTGCTGGACAGCGTCCGCTACGAGGTGCTGCCCGCGAAGGCGACCGAGGCCAAGGTCCTCGCCCATGTCCCGCGTGACGTCGTCGTCACCGTGACGGCGTCACCGGTCAAGGGCCTGGAGCCGACCCTCGGCCTCGCCGCCCGGCTCGCGGCGCACGGCTACCGGGTCGTCCCGCATGTGCCGGCGCGGCTGCTGCGGGACGACGTGCACCTGAAGGAGACCGTCGACCGGCTCCGCGAGGCGGGCGTGGACGACGTCTTCGTCCCGGCCGGCGACGCCGACCCGCCCGCGGGGGTCTACGACGGGGCGCTGCCCGTGCTGCGCAGACTGAGCGAGCTGGGCGGCCCCTTCGCGCACGTCGGTGTCACGGGCTACCCCGAGAGCCATCCGCTCATCCACGACGACATCACCGTCCAGGCGATGTGGGACAAGCGCGAGCACGCCACGTACCTCGTGAGCAACCTCTGCTTCGACCCGCGGGTGCTGGGGGAGTGGATCGGTCGTATACGGCGCCGGGAGGTCGGGCTGCCCGTGTATGTGGGGGTGGCCGGTCCTGTGCAGCGGGCGAAGCTGCTGGCGACGGCGACGAAGATCGGTGTGGGTGAGTCGACGCGGTTCCTGACGAAGCACCCTTCCTGGTTCCTGCGGTTCGCGGCGCCCGGTGGCTACTCCCCGGACGGTTTGCTGGCCCGCAGCGAGGGTGCGCTGACCGCGCCGACGGCGGGGGTGGCGGGCCTGCACCTGTTCACCTTCAACCAGATCGCGGAGACGGAGCGGTGGCGCCGCGCGCTGCTGGAGCGGCTCGGGGGCTGAAGCGCCGTATACGAAGGGGACGTATACGAGGAGGAGGACGTATACGAAGGGGACGTATACGAAGGGGGCGTATACGAAGAGGAGCGGACCGGAGACCCAGCCCGCTCCTCGGTCACGCCGTACTCAGCGGAAGACCACCGTGCGGTTGTCGTCCACCATCACTCGGCTCTCGCTGTGCCACTTCACCGCGTGCGCGAGGACTTGCGCCTCCACGTCCCGTCCGACCGTCACCAGCTCGCCGGGGTCGAGGGAGTGGTCCACCCTGACCACGTCCTGCTCGATGATCTGGCCCTCGTCCAGGTCCGGCGTCACGTAGTGGGCCGTCGCGCCGACCAGCTTCACTCCGCGCTGATAGGCCTGGTCGTACGGCCGCGCGCCCTTGAAGCTGGGCAGGAAGGAGTGGTGGATGTTGATGGCGCGGCCCTCCAACTGCTTGCACAGGTCGTCGGAGAGGATCTGCATGTAGCGGGCCAGCACCACCAGGTCGACGTCCAGCTCGCTCACCAGCTCCAGCAGCCGCGCCTCGGCCTCGTGCTTGGTGTCCCTGGTCACCGGGATGTGATGGAAGGGGACGCCGTACGTCTGCGCCAGCCCCTCGAAGTCCCGGTGGTTGGAGACGATCGCGGGGATCTCGATGTTGAGGGCGCCGGTGCGCCGACGGAAGAGCAGGTCGTTCAGGCAGTGGCCGAACCTGGACACCATGATCAGCGTCCGGGTCGGGGTCGACGCGTCGCTCAGGGTCCAGGAGATGTTGTACGCCTGGGCGACGGGGCCGAACCGGTAACGCAGGTTCTCCAGATCGGCGTTCGGATCGGAGACGTCGAAGTGGACCCTCATGAAGAAGCGGTTCTGAAGTCGGTCGTCGAACTGCTGGCTTTCCAGGATGTTGCCGGAGTTCCTGACGAGAAAGCCGCTCACGGCGTGGACCAGTCCGGCGCTGTCGGGACAGGAGAGGGTCAGGACGTACTCACGGCCGGGTCGGGGTCGAGGGGACATGTGCGGCCTCCGTCGATGCGCATTGCACAACATGGTGAGCGATACGCAACATGGTCGGTTCGGTGTCGCTCACGGTCAAGGGCGCGCGGGCAGATGGGCGCATGGTGAAATCGTCATCGGCCAACCTCTTGACGTCCGTCTGGGCATTCGCCAGGGTGTTCCACCACAAGCAATCGGGTGCACGATGCGCAACGAAGTTCTGTGGAAAGGCTCGGCGCGTGGCAGACCTGTATATCGATGGGGCATGGCGGGACCCGCTGGCCGGCGGGAGCCGGGACATCCGATGTCCCGCTGACGGCGCGCTCGCGGCGACCGTTTCGGAAGGGACACGCCCCGACGCCGAGACGGCGATCGCAGCCGCCCGGCGCGCCTTCGACGCGGGACACTGGCCGAACACCCCCGAGCGGGAGCGCGGCGCGCTGCTGCTGCGCACCGCCGACATCATGGAACGCGATGCCAAGGTGTTCGCCCGCGCCGAGTCCCTGGACACCGGTAAGCGGCTGGTGGAGAGCGAGTACGACATCGCCGACGTCGTCTCCTGCTTCCGCCACTACGGCGGCATCGGGGGCACCGACGCCGGCCGTGTGATCGACACCGGACGCGACGACGCCGTGAGCCGTGTCGTCTACGAGCCGGTGGGTGTGTGCGGGCTGATCACCCCCTGGAACTACCCACTGCTGCAAGCCAGTTGGAAGGTCGCCCCGGCGCTCCTGGCGGGTAACACGATCGTCCTCAAGCCCAGCGAGCTCACCCCCTCCACCTCGATCCTGCTGATGAAGGCGCTGGAAGAAGCCGGACTCCCGGCCGGCGTCGCCAACCTCGTCCTGGGCACCGGGCCGGAGGTGGGCGCACCCCTGTCCGAAGACCCCGCCGTCGACATGGTCTCCTTCACCGGGGGCCTGGAGACCGGCAGGCGCATCATGGCCACCGCGGCCGCCGGCGTGAAGAAGGTGGCGCTGGAGCTCGGCGGCAAGAACCCCAACGTTGTCTTCGCCGACGCCGACTTCGAGACGGCCGTGGACTTCGCCCTCACGGCCGTCTTCCTGCACTCGGGGCAGGTCTGCTCGGCGGGCGCCCGGTTGATCGTCGAGGACTCGCTGCACGACGCCTTCGTCGACGAGGTGGTCCGCCGCGCCCGGCGGATCCGGATGGGCGGCCCCTTCGACCCCGCGGCCGAGACCGGACCGCTGATCTCCGCACAGCACCGCGAGAAGGTCGAGGCGTACGTCGCGGCCGGCCTCGCCGAGGGCGCCGTACTGCGCTGCGGCGGTGCGCGCCCCGACGACCCCGCGCTGGGAGACGGCCACTACTACCCGCCCACCGTGCTCGACGAGTGCCGGCAGGACATGCGGGTGGTGCACGAGGAGTCCTTCGGACCCGTGCTCACCGTGGAGCGCTTCACCGACGAGGACGACGCCGTACGCATCGCCAACGACACCGAGTACGGACTCGCCGGCGCGGTGTGGACGCAGGACGCGGGCAAGGCCCAGCGGGTCGCCCGGCGGCTGCGCCACGGCACGGTGTGGATCAACGACTACCACCCCTATGTGCCGCAGGCGGAATGGGGTGGCTTCGGGCACTCGGGCGTGGGCCGGGAGCTGGGACCGACCGGCCTGAACGAGTACCGAGAGCCCAAACACATCTGGCAGAACATCCAACCCCGGCCGCAGCACTGGTTCCGCGGCTGAACGCCGAAAGAAGGTCGAACGTGACCACACAGACCGAGGTGCCGCAGCGGCGCGGCACGCCCCAGGACTCGGGCTCCACGCCGGTCATATCCGTGCGCAGGCTGTGGAAGGTGTTCGGGCCGAAGGCCGACCAGGTGCCGGACTCCGAGGAGTTGTGCGGCCTCACCCGCCGCGAGCTCATGGACCGTACGGGATGCACCGCCGCCGTACGGGACGTCCACTTCGACGTCTCGCCCGGTGAGGTCTTCGTCGTCATGGGCCTGTCCGGATCCGGCAAGTCCACGCTGGTGCGATGTCTCACCCGGCTGATCGAACCCACCGCGGGCGAGATCGTCTTCGAGGGCGAGGACATCCGCGAGGCGGACCCGGCGCGCCTGCGCGACCTGCGACGGCGCAAGTTCTCCATGGTCTTCCAGCACTTCGGTCTGCTGCCCCACCGCCGCGTCCTCGACAACGTGGCGTTCGGGCTGGAGATCCGGGGCACGAGCAGGGCCGAGCGCACCCGGCGGGCCCAGGAGGTCGTCGAACTGGTCGGCCTCGCGGGCTACGAGAACTCCTACCCCGACCAGCTCTCCGGCGGTATGCAGCAACGCGTCGGCCTGGCCCGGGCGCTGGCCGGCGACCCGGACGTGCTCTTCTTCGACGAGCCGTTCTCGGCGCTCGACCCGCTGATCCGCCGCGACATGCAGAACGAGGTCATCCGGCTGCACCACGAGGTCGGCAAGACGATGGTGTTCATCACCCACGACCTCTCCGAGGCGCTCAAACTGGGCGACCGCATCCTCATCATGCGCGACGGCAAGATGGTCCAGTGCGGCACCGGCGACGAACTGGTGGGCGCCCCGGAGGATGACTACGTCCGCGAGTTCGTCAAGGACGTGCCGCGCGGTGACGTGCTCACCCTGCGCTGGATCATGCGCCCGCCGGCCGACGGTGACGCCCTGGACGGCCCCGAGCTGGGCCCGGACGTCGTGGTCAAGGAGGCCACCCGGGCGGTGCTCGCGGCCGACAAGCCGGTCAAGGTCGTCGAGAACGGCAAGCTGCTCGGCATCGTCGGCGACGAGGAGATCCTCGCGGTGGTCGCCGGACGGGAAGGCGACACGCTATGACCGTCGCCGTGGAGAAGACCGGGAAACCGGAGAAGACCGGGACCGTCGAGCCGCCCCCGCCCGTCAGGAGCGTGCGCAAGGTCAGCCGGTCCATGGTGGTCGGCGCGATCCTGGTCGCCTGGCTCGTGCTCTTCGTCGTCCTGCGCGGCAAGCAGACCCTGTCCCTGGCGGCGGCCGATCTGACCGACCTGCACCGGTGGTTCAACGACGTCAACGACTCGATCGGCGCGAACCGCAACTCCAACCCGCTCTTCCTGTACTTCTTCAACGAGATCCGCCTGGTCATCGACTCCCTGGTGACGTTCGTCCAGGAGCTGATCTCGCAGCCCTCCGCCGACCGGCCCCTCCCACAGATCGGCTGGCTCGGTGTCGTCGGCATCGCCGGCTATGTGTCCTGGGCCGTGGGCAACTGGCGCGTCGCCCTGCTGGCGGTCGCCGGCTTCACCTTCCTGGGCCTGCAGGGCTTGTGGCAGGAGAGCATGGACACCCTGGCGCTCACGCTCTCCGCCGTCTTCGTGGCGCTGCTGTTCGCGATCCCGCTGGGCGTGTGGGCGGGGCTGTCCGACCGGTTCCACCGGATCGTGACGCCCTTCCTGGACTTCATGCAGACCATGCCGACCTTCGTCTATCTGGCCCCGCTCACCCTGTTCTTCCAGATCGGCCCGGCCTCCGCCACCATCGCCACCCTGATCTACGCGGCGCCGCCCGCGATCCGGATCACCGCGCACGCCATCCGCTCGGTGCCGCAGACCACGGTCGAGGCGGCCGACTCGCTGGGCGCCACCCGACGGCAGTCCCTCACGAAGGTCCTGCTGCCGATGTCCAAGCGGACCGTCGTGATGGGCGTGAACCAGACCATCATGGCCGCCCTGGCCATGGTGACCATCGCCGCCCTGATCGACGCGCCCGGCCTCGGCAAGACCGTCGTCCAGGCGCTCCAGTCGCTCGACGTCGGCACGGCCTTCAACGCCGGTCTGGCCATCGTCGTCCTGGCCATCGTGCTGGACCGCGTCACCACCGCCGCGAGCACCCGCGAGGAGGCGGCCCGGCGTTCGAAGAACCGTTTCCTGACCTGGCGACGCCCGCTGCTGGGAGCGGGCGCGGCGGTCACGGCCGTTCTGGTCTACCTCTCCCACACCTACGTATGGGCGGCGGAGTTCCCCGGCGAGGGAGGCGCCGGCAGCGCCATCTCCAGCGGGGCGGACACCGTGACCACCTGGGCGCAGGACAACCTGTCAGGTGTCACCAACGCGATCCGTGACGCCCTCACCAACGGTCTGCTCAACCCGTTCCAGACGCTGCTCACGGACTCCCCGTGGTGGCTCGTCGGCGCCGCCCTGATCGCGCTCGGCGTCGTCCTCGGCGGGTGGCGTGCCGGTGTCACCACGGCGGTCTGCGTGGGACTGCTGGTCGGCACCGGCGTGTGGTCGGACAGCATGACGACGCTGGCGTCGACCGTCGTCGCCACCGTGCTCGTGATGCTGCTCGGCATCGTCTTCGGCGTGTGGATGGGGCGCAGCGCGCTCGTGGACCGGCTGCTGCGGCCGGGCCTGGACGCGGCGCAGGTCATGCCGCCGTTCGTCTATCTCGTGCCGTTCCTCGCCCTGTTCGGCGCGACACGCTTCACGGCGATCGTCGCCGCCGTCGTCTACGCGGCTCCCGTCGCCATGAAGATCATCGCGGACGGGGTACGGAACGTGCCCGCGACCACCGTGGAGGCGGCCACCTCCGCCGGGTGCAACACCTGGCAGATCATCACCAAGGTCCAGTTGCCGATGGCGCGCAGCGCCCTGACTCTCGCGACCAACCAGGGCCTGATCTATGTGCTGTCGATGGTCGTGGTCGGCGGCCTGGTGGGCGCGGGCGCCCTCGGTTACGACGTCGTGGCCGGCTTCTCGCAGGGACAGCTGTACGGGAAGGGGCTCGCCGCGGGACTCGCCATCGTCCTTCTCGGCGTCATGTTCGACCGGATCACCCAGGCAGCGGCTCGCCGCACCAGCGCATAAGGAGCACCACACCATGGCAAGACACTGGCGGGCCGGAGCGGCCGGCATAGCGGTCCTCGGCCTGACCCTCACGGCCTGCGGCGGCGCGAAGGTCGGTGACGACAGCGCCGGCGGCTCGGACAGCTCCGGCAAGTGCGGCACCTTCAACCTCGCGGTCAACCCGTGGGTGGGTTACGAGGCCAACGCGGCGGTCGTCGCCTACGTCGCGGAGCACGACCTCGGCTGCAAGGTCAACCAGAAGGACCTGAAGGAAGAGATCGCCTGGCAGGGCTTCGGCACGGGCGAGGTCGACGCCGTCATCGAGAACTGGGGTCACGACGACCTGAAGAAGAAGTACATCACCGACCAGAAGACCGCCGTCGAAGCCGGCCCGACCGGCAACAAGGGCCTCATCGGCTGGTACGTGCCGCCGTGGCTGGCGAAGGCGCACCCGGACATCACCGACTGGGAGAACCTCGACAAGTACGCGGCCGAGTTCAAGACGTCCGAGTCGGGCGGCAAGGGCCAACTCCTCGACGGTGACCCGTCGTTCGTCACCAACGACGAGGCGCTGGTCAAGAATCTGAAGCTGGACTACAAGGTGGTGTACGCGGGCAGCGAGACCGCCCTCATCCAGGCCTTCCGCAAGGCGGAGAAGGACAAGGAATGGGTGATCGGCTACTTCTACGAGCCGCAGTGGTTCATGTCCGAGGTGCCGCTCGTCAAGGTCAAGCTGCCCGAGTACAAGGAGGGCTGCGACACCGACACGGAGAAGGTCGCGTGCGACTACCCGGTGTACGAGCTGGACAAGATCGTCAGCGCGAAGTTCGCCAAGTCGGGCAGCCCCGCCTATGACCTGGTGAAGAACTTCAGCTGGACGAACGACGACCAGAACACCGTGGCGAAGTACATCGCGGTGGACAAGATGACCCCGGAGGCCGCGGCCAAGAAGTGGGTCGAGGACAACCGCGCCAAGGTGGAGGCCTGGATCAAGTAGGCCCTTTCACGGATGCCCGGTGGGTGGTGCGCGCGGACGCGCACCACCCACCGGGCATCGCCGTTTTCCAGGCCATTTTCCAGGCCGTTCTCCGACGTCACCGGACCTCTTGACACCCACCTGCCCGGCAGGCACATTGAGTTGCGCAACCTGAGTCACGTTGCGCAGAAAGCAACTCAACTGGAGGTGCGGCGATGGCGGGACCCCGAGTGGTCATCATCGGAGCGGGCGTCGTGGGCGCGGCTCTCGCTGACGAGATCTCGGAGCGGGGCTGGACCGAGGTGACCGTGGTCGACCAAGGCCCGCTCCCCGCCACCGGGGGCTCCAGCTCGCACGCGCCGGGCCTGGTCTTCCAGACGAACTCCTCCAAGACCATGACCGAGATGGCCCGCTACACCGTCGAGAAGTTCTGCTCCCTCGACGTCGACGGCAAGCCCTGCTTCCTCCAGGTCGGCGGCCTCGAAGTGGCCACCACCCCCGAGCGCCTCACGGAACTGCGCCGTCGGCACGGCTGGCTCGCCGCCTGGGGCATCGAGGGCCGGCTCCTGACCCCCGACGAGTGCGTCGCGCACCACCCCCTGGTGAACCGGGACCGGGTCCTGGGCGGCCTCCTGGTACCGACGGACGGCCTCGCCAAGGCCGTGCTCGCCGTCGAGGCACAGATCCGCCGGGCCACCGAGCGCGGCGTCCGCTTCCTCGCCCGCCACGAGGTCCTGGACGTCCGGCAGAGCGAGGGGCACGTCACCGGCGTCCTGACCGACCAGGGCGAGATCCCCGCCGACATCGTGGTGTGCTGCGCCGGCATCTGGGGCCCGAAGATCGCCCGCATGGTCGGCATGAACCTCCCGCTGACCCCGCTGGCCCACCAGCTCGCCTGGACCGGCCCGGTACCGGCCCTCGCCGGCCAGACCGAGGAGGCGGTCCGCCCGATCCTGCGCCACCAGGACGCCGACCTGTACTACCGCGACCGCTTCGACGGCATCGGCATCGGCTACTACGGCCACCGCCCGATGCCCATCACGGCCGACGAGATCCTCTCAGTCGACGAGGCCGACGAGATGCCGTCCGTCCTGAAGTTCACCGAGGAGGACTTCGAGCCCGCCTGGAGCGAGACCCAGTCCCTGCTCCCCGCGACGAAGGACGCCAAGGTCGAGGAGGGCATCAACGGCCTGTTCTCCTTCACCACCGACAACTTCCCGCTCCTCGGCGAGTCCCCGGACGTCAAGGGCTTCTGGGTCGCCGAGGCCGTATGGGTCACCCACTCCGCGGGCGTGGGGCGGGCCATGGCCGAATGGCTGGTCGACGGCCACTGCTCCTCCTTCGACCTGCACGAGTGCGACGTCAACCGCTTCGAACCGCACCAGCTGGCCCCGGAGTACGTCCTGGCCCGCGACTGCCGGAACTTCGTCGAGGTCTACGACATCCTCCACCCCCTCCAGCCCTCCGGAGACCCGCGCCCGATCCGCACCAGCCCCTTCCACCCCCGCCAGCAGGAGCACGGCGCCTTCTTCCTGGAGGCGAACGGCTGGGAGCGCCCGCAGTGGTACGAGGCCAACGCGCCGCTGGCCGAAGGGCGTTCCATCCCCGCCCCGGGCGACTGGGCGGCGCAGTACTGGTCGCCCGTCGTCGGCGCCGAGGCCCAGGTCACCCGCGAGTCCGTCGCGATGTACGACATGACGGCCCTCAAGCGGCTGGAGGTGAGCGGCCCCGGCGCCGGCGACTTCCTGGAGGGCCTGTGCACCGGCAAGGTCGCCAAGTCCGTCGGCTCGGTCACCTACACCCTCCTGCTGGACCACGACGGCGGCATCCGCAGCGACATCACCGTCGCCCGTCTGGCCCGCGACCTCTTCCAGGTCGGCGCCAACGGCAACCTGGACCTCGACTGGTTCGCCCGCCACCTCCCCGCCGACGGCACGGTCCAGGTCCGCGACATCACCCCCGGCACCTGCTGCATCGGCCTGTGGGGCCCGCTGGCCCGCAAGGTCCTCCAGCCCCTGACCGACGAGGACTTCTCGAACGACGGCCTCAAGTACTTCCGCGCCAAGCGCGCCTACATCGGCAGCGTCCCGGTGACCGCGATGCGCCTGTCCTACGTCGGTGAACTCGGCTGGGAGCTCTACACCACCGCCGACCAGGGCCTGAAGCTCTGGGACACCCTGTGGCGGGCGGCCAAGCCCCTGGGCGGCGCCATCGCGGGCCGCGGCGCCTTCAACAGCCTCCGCCTGGAGAAGGGCTACCGCTCCTTCGGCACCGACATGACCTACGAGCACGACCCCTACGAGGCCGGCGTCGGCTTCGCCGTCAAGCTCGACAAGGGCGACTTCATCGGCAAGGCCGCGCTGGAGCGCCGCAAGGAGAACGTACGGCGCAGGCTGACCTGCCTCACCATCGACGACCCGCGGTCGGTCGTGATGGGCAAGGAGCCGGTGTACGACGGCGACCGCGCGGTCGGCTACGTGACCAGCGCCGCCTACGGCTACACCATCGGCAAGGGCATCGCGTACGCCTGGCTCCCCGCCGAACTCGCCACCCCCGGCACCACCGTGCACATCGGCTACTTCGACCAGCGCATCGAGGCGGTGGTCGCCGAGGAGCCCCTGTTCGACCCCACCATGTCCCGCCTCCGCGGCTGACCCCCAGAGTCGACTCCGAGGGAAGGAACCCCGCCGGTGAACGCACAGCTGCTCGACGGCAAGGCGACCGCCGCCGACATCCGCCGCGAACTCGCGGAGCGCGTGGCCAAGTTGTCGGCCGCAGACGGCCGCCCGCCGGGCCTCGGCACCGTCCTGGTCGGCGACGACCCCGGCAGCCACGCCTACGTCGCCGGCAAGCACCGCGACTGCGCCCAGGTGGGCATCGCCTCCCTCCGCCGGGAGCTGCCCGCCGACGCCTCGCAGCGGCAGGTCGAGGAGACGATCGACGAACTCAACGCCGACCCGGCCTGCACCGGCTATATCGTCCAACTCCCGCTCCCGCGCCACCTGGACGCGGGCGCCGTACTGGAACGCATGGACCCGGCCAAGGACGCCGACGGACTGCACCCCGTCAACCTCGGCCGGCTCACCCTGGGCGTCGAGGGCCCGCTGCCGTGCACCCCGCGCGGCATCGTCGAACTGCTCCGCCGCTACGAGGTGCCCCTCGCGGGCGCGCGGGTCTGCGTGATCGGCCGGGGCATCACGGTCGGACGCCCCATCGGCCTCCTCCTCACCCGCCGCTCCGAGAACGCCACCGTGACCCTGTGCCACACCGGCACCAAGGGACTGGCCTGGCATGTGCGCGAGGCGGACATCGTCATCGCGGCGGCCGGCTCGCCCGGACTGGTCACCAAGGACATGCTGCGCCCCGGTGCGGCCGTCCTGGACGTCGGCATCACCCGTACCGACCAGGGACTGGCCGGCGATGTGCACCCTGAGGCCGTCACGGTCGCGGGTTGGCTCGCGCCCATGCCCGGCGGCGTGGGCCCGATGACGCGGGCGATGCTGCTCGCCAACGTCGTCGAGGCCGCCGAGCGGAACGCCGACGCCGTGTGACCTCCTCGGAGCACGCTCCCACGGCCGACTAGCTTGCCCTGTCGCTGTCTTCGTCCGCGCTGGAAAGGGCTTCGGCGATCATGCGGGTGGCGAAGTCGCGGTCGTCGGTGAGCCGGTTGATGTGCTCCGCGAGCAGGAAGGCGGTGGCTTCCAGGGGGTTCATCTCGTCCGTGGTCCAGTATCCGTACTGCTTGCGCCACAGGCTCGGGCTCAGACCGGTTCCCGCCGCGACGATCAGGCCGGCCATGGTGGGGATGGCCTCGGGGCGGATGCTTTTGGGCATCATGCGCATCGTGGCCACGATGTTGGGCACCACGCACTCGATGACGTCCTTGCCGTGGTCCTCGTAGGCCATCCGCAGCCACTGCATGAACATGTAGATGAGCGTGCAGGCGCCGTCCAGCATGTCATCGAATTCGCCGGGATCCAGGGAGGCGGCGAACTGGTCGGTCAGCGCGTGCAGTTCGGCGTCCGCCTGGCTCGTGTCGTCGTAGATGCTCTTGAGCCGGGAGTCGATCAGCATGAGCGCGGCGCCCACATCGCCGGCGGGAGCGTGCTGGGGGTGGCAGGGCGACGACACAGGACTTCTCCTCGGTTGACTGTGGGTAGCGTGGCGTATCCGTACGGTAGCGCGCTGTGGGTGTACGGGTCTGAGGAATCCCGATGAAGGGACTCCGGGGCGCGGGGGCGCGGGGGCGTGCTGGGATCGACTGAAGTCCCCATGGGTGCTGACATTTGTCATGCCGAGGGCCGGACGATCGTTTCTACCGGTGGCCCGGTGGCGGCCGCGAAGCTGGGTGCATGACGACGAACACGGGGACCACCACCAAGGGAAGTGTCACCAGCAGCCGACGTGCGCTGCGCAACTTCGCGCCGCTGCTCATCGATGTCGCGGTGCCCCTCGGGGCGTACTACCTCCTGAAGAACGGCTTCGGGACGAGCACACTGATGGCGCTGGGCCTGAGCAGTGTCGTGCCGGCGGTGCGGACCGGGTGGGGCGTGGTGAAGGCGCGCGAGGTCAACGGACTGGCGGCCCTCATCCTCTTCGTGAACGTCGTGTCCCTGCTGCTCGGTTTCGTGGCCGGTGACCCGCGGCTGATGATCGCCAAGGACAGCGCGGTCAGCAGCGCGATCGGGATCGGGATCATCGTCTCCGTGGCACTCGGCAAACCGATGATGACGGCCGGCATGAAGCCCTGGGTGGTGAAGGGCGACCCCGGCCGGGAGGCCGCCTGGGCGCGGCTGCACGCCGGATCGGCGCGGTTTCGGCGGGCCGAGCGGGTGTTCTCGCTGGTGTGGGGTGTCGTACTGCTCGCGGAGTGCGTGGTGCGGGTCGTGGGGGCGTACACCCTGCCGGTGGACACCATGGTGTGGGGCGGCAATGTGATCATGGTGGTCGCCATGGGGGTGGGCTTCCTGGTCGGCGGGGCGCTGGGTGCTGGTCCGATGGCTGGGATGGTTGTCGCGGAGGCGAAGTCTGAAGCGAAGAGTGATCGGGAGACGGAGGCTGGTCCGCCCGACGAGTCCTTCGAGGCCGCACTCACCACCGCCGACCTCGCTAGGGCCAAGTAATGTTGAGAGTGAACCGACCCGAGCCCACGGAGCGGATCACGACCGGCCGCATGCGGGCACGTGGACGCGTTGGGTCCCTCCAGCGGATGCCGATGCACGGGGCCGACGCCGACGCAGCTGCTCGCTCGCGCCACCGGCACGGCCGACCGCGCCCAGCCCGACACCGTGGGTGCCCAACACACAGGGCTATCCGTTCGACGCGGTGGTGCGGCATCCGGCGCCGTCGTCCGCGACCGGCGTCCCCGCCCCGGCTCCGCCTCCTGCCGCCCCGTCAGGCCACAGCGAAGCTCCCTTCCGCGTCAGCGGTGGAAATGCCCATGGGAATTCCACTTGCGGAGGGACCTTTGCTGTGGCCGGTCTAGCGGGATTGTGGCCGGGTCATCCGGCCGAGCGCTCCATCTGCCGGCGGAGCGACAGCGGGCGCATATCGGTCCATACCTCGTTGATGTCGCGAAGACATTCCTCCTTGCTGCCCGACCTGCTGGTGTCGGACCAACCGGGCGCAAGGTCACGATCCGTCGGCCAGATCGAGTACTGCTCCTCGCCGTTGACAACGACGCGGTAGGTGACAGATTCCATCCGTCATTCCCCCTTTTGGTTTTCCCCTGGTGCAGGGGATTACGGCGTCTACCATACCCCCATGAGAATCGCTGTTCTCGGGGGAACCCGATTCATCGGACCGTGGGTTCTGCGCGGCCTGCTCGCGCGTGGACACGAAGTGCTGATATTCCATCGTGGGGAGACGGGTTGCGCGGATGTGCCCGCGAACGCACGTCATCTGCACGGTGACCGGGCCGTATTGTCCGACCACGCCGTCGAATTCGCCGCGTTCCGTCCCGACATCGTGCTGGACATGGGCGCGATGTCGGAGACGGACGCGAGGCGGACGGTCGAGGTGTTCCGCGGTCTGGCCGCGCGGGCGGTGATGGTCAGCAGCGTCGATGTGTACCAGGGGTTCGCCGTGGTGACCGGCGCCGCCACGGACGGGCTGGTCCCGGTGCCGTTGACCGAGGACTCGACGCCGCGCAGTCAGCGGTCCGAGTCGCCGGACGCCTACGACAAGCTTCTCGCCGAGCAGGTCTTCCAGGAATGCGGCGACCTGCGGACCACGGTGCTGCGCCTGCCGATGGTGTACGGGCCGGGTGACTACCAGCGCCGCGCACGCGCGATCCTGCGGCCCATGCGCGACGGCCGGGAGGTGATCCTGCTCGATGAGGGGTTCCGGAACTGGCGCGTCACCCGCGGCTATGTCCAGGACGTGGCGGCGGCGATCGTGCTGGCCACGGTCGATCCACGGGCCACCGGGCGTACCTACAACCTGGGGGAACGCGACCCCTGGACCGAGGAGGAGTGGATCCTCGAGATCGGTGCGGCGGCCGGGTGGAGCGGGAAAGTGCGGTTCCTTCCCGCCGACCGGCTGCCCGGGCACCTCGTCACGGGAATAGAGTTCCGACAGGACCTCGTCATCGACACCAGCCGCGTCCGGCAGGAGCTCGGCTACACGGAGCGGACGGTGCGGACCGACGCGATCGCCCGCACGGTCGCCTGGGAGTCGGCTCAGCCGGCCGAGGAGGACCCCGGCGACGGGCCGGACTACGCCGCGGAGGATGCGGCGATCGACACGTGAGCCGGTGGCGCACCTGGCCCCGCCTGGACGTACCTGACCGAACGTCGTATTCCGCTGCTGGGTGCGCCATTACTGCCGAGCAAAAACGGAAAGGTTGAATCCGCGGACTGTTCGCCAGGCAACGAAACTTTCCTTCGTAAACTCGATCTCAAACGATCGAAGGCCTGGCTGATAACGGTTGACTCGTTCGGGTGAGCTCTGCCAGGATCCTTCCATCGGTCGCCGCCGAGGCGCTGGCGGTCGTGTACGGGGGCTTTATCGGCAGGGGTTGCGGCGGCGCAATATGAAGCGCCGTGTCATCAGAGCGCGTTCAGTGACTCCGGCTATTTAGTGCTGCCCTGTCACGGCAGCTTCGCCGTCGGCGCACACACATCATCATCACCAGAAGCGAGAAGTCACACCGTGCTGCCGAAACACGATGTTTCGCACGCGGAATTACGGGGGCCACAGTGATCGACCTTCCTTTGGCGTGCCATTCTTTCGATATCGCGCCTATTGAAATCACTCCACGTCGCACACATCGCGCTTTTGGCTGTTGTTGTCGACTCCACTCGGCGGTCTGAACGCAATGTCGAGGACCTTTGACATCCAACTGGCCGGAGCACGCGAGCTGCCCGCTCAGGACCCCGAGCTCGCCGTCCTGCTGGACCAGGAACTGGACTACGAGACCGGCGTGCTGGCCATGGTCGCGCATGCCAGCGTCGCGCCCCCGTCCGTGCTGGCGGCCGCCGGCACCGTGCTCTCCAACGTCACCGCGGAGGGCTATCCGGGCCGCCGGTACCACCCGGGGGCGGAGTGGTTCGACGCCGTCGAGCGGCTCGCCGTCTCCCGCGCGCGAGCCGCGTTCGGAGCCAGGTACGCCAACGTCCAGCCGCACTCCTGCACGGCGGCGAACCTGGCCGTCGAGTTCGGCCTGCTCGCCCCCGGCGACACCATGCTGGGCCTGCACCTCGATGCCGGAGGCCATCTCACCCACGGGGCGTCCGCCTCCGTGACCGGCCGGGCCTTCCGCTCCGTCGCCTACGGACTCGACGACGCCGGCCTGATCGACTACGACCGGACCGCCGAACTCGCCCGCGAGCAGCGGCCGAAGCTCATCATCGCCGGCGCCAGCGCCTATCCACGGCGCATCGACTACGAGCGGTTCCGTGCCATCGCCGACGAGGTCGGCGCCTATCTGCTCGCGGACATCTCGCACATCGCCGGCCTGGTGGCCGCCGGGGTACTGCCCAGCCCGGTGGACATCGCCCACGTCACGACGACGAGCACGTACAAGCAACTCGGCGGGCCGCGCGGCGGCCTGATCCTGATGGGAGCCGAGCACGGCACGCCCGGCCCGGACGGCCGTACGCCGCTGTCGACGCTGCTCGACCGCGCGGTCTTCCCGCTGACCCAGGGCACGCCGAACGCCGCCGCGATCGCCGCCAAGGCACGGGCCCTGGACGTGGTGGCCGCGCCCGAGTTCAAGGCGACCGCCCGGCGCATCGCGGACGACGCCGCCGCGCTGGCCGCCGCCCTCACCGAGCGCGCGTGGCCCGTGCTCACCGGCGGCACCGACAACCACATGGTCCTGCTCGACGTGGGCCGCCGTGGCCTGACCGGCGCCATCGCCGAGCTGGCGCTGAGCGAGTGCGGCATCCTCGCCAACCGCAACCGGATCCCCGGCGACTCCCGGCCGCCGCTGGTGGCGAGCGGACTGCGCCTGGGCACCAACATCCTCGCGCAGCGCGGCATGGCGCCCGCCGACATGCCCGCCTGCGCCGCGCTGGTGACGCGCGTCCTGGACGCGGTCGAGCCGATGTCCGACACCGAGTACCGCCTTGACCCCGACGTCCGCAAGGCCGTCCTGGAGGAAGTGGCTGAGCTGTGCCGATGTTTCCCGATCCCGGGCTACCCGCAGGCCACGTTGTGAACGTGACGGCAGGACTGCCCACCTACCGCACACCCGCGCCCGGCCACCCCGTTCGCCGTACCCGGACCTCGCTCCGGCTGGACGACGACCTGGTCCACTCCCTGAAGGCCCTGGCCAAGGCCCACGACACCGACCTCCGCCACGTCCTGCTGGCCGCCTGCCTCGCCGTGCAGCCGCGGTACACCGGAGAGGCCGCGGCCGCGATCGGGATGGGCGACGGCACCGTCCTCGCTCTCACCGACGTCGAGGACTCGTCCTTCACCCAACTGGTCGCCGCCGTACGGGACATGCCGCCACAGCCGGCTCGACCGGAGAACCGGATCAGTGTCGTGTTCGGGCCCCTCGCCGCCGAGGGGCCCGCAGCGGACGCCGAACTGCTCATCGACATCCACGACATCGATGACATCGGGGACAGCGACTCGGACGGTTCCGCCGTGGTCATCGAGGCCACGTACGACGCCGAGGTCTTCGACACCGCCACCGTCGACCGCTTCCTGGCGCACATCAACTCCCTGAGCGCGACCGCCGTCACCGCCCCGCACACGCGGCGGCTCGCCGACCTGCCCGTCCTCACCGAGACCGAGCAGCAGCGCGTCCTGGTGGACTGGAACGCCACCGAGACGCCGCTCGACCACGCCGGCTGCCTGCACGAGCGCTTCGCCGCCCGCGCCGCCGTCGACCCGGACGCGCCCGCCGTGATCCAGGGCGGAAAGGCCACCAGCGCCCGGGACATCGACGCGGCCGCCAACCGGCTGGCCCACCATCTGCGCGGTCTGGGCGTCGACGTCCGCAGCAGGGTCGCCCTGTGCGTGGACCGCGGCCCGGAGCTGCTCACGGCCGTGCTCGGCGTACTGAAGGCGGGCGGCGCGTACGTACCGCTGGACGCGGACTACCCGGCCGAGCGCCTCGCGTTCATGCAGCGCGACTCCGACTGCCAGGTCCTGATCACCCAGTCCCGTCTCCTCGGGCGCCTCCCCGCACCCGGCATCCCGGTCGTCCTGCTGGACGGAGAAGCGGACCGGATCGCCGCCCAGCCATCGGAATGCCCGAAGCCCACGGCCGGACCCGACGACCTGTGCTACATCATCTACACCTCGGGCTCCACCGGACGCCCCAAGGGCATCGCCCTCCGCCACCGCGGCGTCCTCAACAACCTGCTGGACCTCAACGCCCGCTTCGCGGTGGGCCCCGGCGACAAGGTCCTGGCCCTGTCCTCGACCAGCTTCGACATGTCGGTGTACGAGTTCCTCGGCATCACCCTGGCCGGCGGCACCGTCGTCATCGCGGACCCCGGCCGAGCCAAGGACCCGGCGCACTGGCACGAACTGATCCAGCGGCACCAGGTCAGCGTGTGGAACTCCGCGCCGGCGCTCGCCGAGCTCTACGTCGCACACCTGCAGGGACTCGGCGACGAACGCACCGGCCTGCGGCTGGCCATGCTGGGCGGCGACTGGGTGACACCGACGCTGCCGGACCGGCTGCGCGCCTTCGCCCCCGGCATCCGGGTCATCGTGATGGGCGGCGCCACCGAGTCCTCGATCCACTCCACCCTCCACGAAGCGGGATCGCCGCTGCCCGAGTGGAGCAGCGTTCCGTACGGCCGCCCCATGGCCAACCAGCGCACCTACATCCTGGACGCCCGGCAACGCCCCGTCCCCATCGGCGTCCCCGGCGAACTGCACCTGGCCGGGGTCGGACTCGCCGAGGGATATCTGGGCCGACCGGAACTCACCGCCGAGAAGTTCACCGACTTCTCCTTCGGGCCGGTCCACGGTGAACGCGTCTACCGGACCGGCGACCTGGCCCGCTTCCGTCCCGACGGCCAGATCGAGCTGCTCGGCCGGATCGACTTCCAGACCAAGATCCGTGGACTGCGGGTCGAACTGGGCGAGATCGAGGCGCTGTTGCGGGCGCAGCCGGAGATCGCCGAGGCGGTCGTGTGCGTGGCGACGGACGGGGTCGGCGACCGGTTCCTCGCCGCGTACGTCGTCGCTGACACCGACGCCGAATCCGACGCCGAGGCTCAACAGGGCCTGGACACCGACGACATCAGGGCACGGGTGGCCCACGCCCTCCCCGACTACATGGTGCCGGCCGCCCTGACCGAACTGGACCGCCTGCCGGTCACGCCGAACGGCAAACTCGACCGCGCCGCCCTGATCCGGATGGCCGGTGCGCCCCGGGGCCGGACGACGCACGGCACCGGTCCGGCCGACGGCCTGGAGCGCGCGCTGGCCGCGCTGTGGCGCGAGAACCTCGGGGTCACGGAGGTGTTCCGGGAGGACGGCTTCGTGGCCCTGGGCGGTCATTCGCTCAAGGCCGTACGACTGGCCTCGCGGATCCGGCAGACGCTGGACGCCCCCGTCACGTCGGCAGCGGTCCTCGGCAGCCGGGACCTGGCGGAACTGGCGGCACTGGTACGCGCCGCGCAGGCCGAACCCCAGGCCGCCGAAGCACAGTTGACCCGCGGGGACGAGGACGAGGACGGGGACGGCTCGGCGCCGCTGTCCTTCGCGCAGGAGCGGCTCTGGTACCTGGACCGCCTGATGCCGGGATCGCCGGCGTACAACGTCGCGGTCACCCTGCCCTGGCACGCCGAACTCGACACGGCGGCGCTGCGACGCGCATTGGACCGGCTGATCGCGCGGCACGAGGCCCTGCGCACCACGTTCACCGAAGCCGGGGGACTCGTACGCCAGACCGTCGGCGAGCCGTGGTCGATCGACCTCCCGATCGAGGACACCGCGCCGGACGAGCACGCGCCGGACGAGGACGCGCCGAACCTTGAAACGCCGTACGACGACACGCTCGCCGCGCGGATCCGCCGCGAGGCGGCCGTGCCGTTCGACCTCTCCGCCGGTCCGCTGCTGCGCGCCCGGCTGATCCGGGTCGCCGACGGCCCGCAGGCCCTGGTGCTGACGATGCATCACATCATCACCGACGGCTGGTCGCTCGACGTCTTCTTCGCCGAACTGGAACAGCTCTACGCCGCCGAAACCGGCGGTGGCCCGGCGCAGCTGCCCGAACTCCCGGTCGGCTACCGCGACTACGCGCGTTGGCAGCGAGCCCAGCAGGACAGCGGCGCCTGGGACGCCGATCTCGGCTACTGGCGGGAGCGCCTCGACGGGGCACCCACGGTCCTGGAGCTGCCCAGCCGACGGGTCCGGCCCGCCCAGCAGTCCTTCAAGGGCGGCCTGCATCCGTTCGGCTGGGACCGCGAACTCCAGGAGCGGCTCGCCGACCTCGGCCGCCGCCAGGGCGTCACCCCGCACATGATCGTGCTGGCCGCGTTCACCGCGCTGCTCAGCCGGCACACCGGCGAGACCGACATCGTCGTCGGCGCCCCGGCCGCCATGCGCACCCGGCCGGAACTGGAGCCGCTGCTCGGCTTCTTCGTCAACACCCTTCCGCTGCGGGTGGACCTGGACGGCGACCCGGAGTTCGGCGAGATCCTCGCCCGGGTCCGCGAAGCCGTGCTCGGCGCCGTCGAGCACCAGGACCTGCCCTTCGAGCGCCTCGTCGAAGAGCTGCGGCCCGAGCGCGACCCGGCCCGTATGCCGGTGGTGCAGTTCCTGGTCCAGTTCAACGACGTCCCGCTGCGGGCCGTACACCTCGGCGGGCACCGGCTCCAGCCCCGGCCGGCCGATCCCGGCGCCGCCAAGGTCGATCTCACCCTGATCGTGGAGGACCGCGGAGACGGCCTCGACGGCAGCCTGGAGTACAACGGCGACGTCCTCGACCAGGCGGACGCCGCGCTGTTCGCCGAGCAGCTGACGCTGCTGCTGCGGCAGGTGGCACAGGCGCCCGGGACCCGGCTCACCGATCTGTCCCTGCTCGCCCCCGACCAGCGCGGGCGCATCCTGGACGACTGGAACCGGACCGGGGCCGCCCTTCCCGAGGCGCCCGTCCACCGGCTGTTCGAGCAGCACGCCGACGCCTCTCCCGACCTCCCGGCCGTGATCGCCGGGAACAGCACGCTGACCTACCGTGAGCTGGAGGAGCGGGCGAACCGCCTGGCACACCGTCTGCGGCGCGCCGGCGTACGTGCCGGAGACCGGGTCGGGATCTGCCTGGACCGCTCTCCCGAGCTGGTCGTCGCGATGGTGGCGACCCTCAAGGCGGGGGCGGCGTATGTGCCGCTCGACCCGGAGTATCCCGGCGAGCGGCTCGCGTTGATGGCCGACGACGCCGGGCTGCGGGTGATCGTGACGCGGCGCGGGACCGTGGCGGAGCTACCCGGCGAGGGTCGGCTGCAGCTGTTCCTCGACGACGGCCGGGAAGGCGCCGCAGAGTCCGCAGAGTCCGCCAAGTCCGTGGAGTCCGCCGAATCCTTCGCCTCTGCTCAATCCGTCGCGCGACCCGACGCCTTCGCCTGCCCCGACAGCGCCGCGTACGTCGTCTACACGTCCGGCTCGACGGGGCGGCCCAAGGGCGTGGTCGTCGACCACCGCGCGATCGTGCGGCTGGTACGGGAGAGCGACTACGTCCGCATCCGGGCCGGTGACCGGGTGGCGCAGGCGGCCAACGCCTCCTTCGACGCCACGACCTTCGAGGTCTGGGGTGCGCTGGCCAACGGCGGATGTGTCGTGGTCCTGCCCCGTGACGTCGTCCTGGACCCCGACAAGCTGGCCGCGGCGCTCGTGGAGCACGGCATCGCGTCGCTGTTCCTGACCACGGCCGCGGTCAACGCCGTGGCGCACCAGCGACCCGACGCGTTCCACTCGCTGCGCGAGCTGCTCTTCGGCGGCGAGGCGGTCGACCCGGGGGCGGTGCGCCGCATCCTGGAGCACGGTGCTCCGCAGCGGCTGCTGCACGTCTACGGCCCCACGGAGACCACCACGTTCGCGACCTGGCACCAGGTCCTGGACGTGCCGGCGGACGCCGCGACCGTGCCGATCGGCCGGCCGATCGCCAACACCCGGGCTTACGTCCTGGACACCCGGATGCGGCCGGTCCCGGTCGGCATGCCCGGCGAGCTGTACCTCGGCGGCCCCGGACTCGCCGCCGGCTATCTCGGCCGTCCCGACCTGACCGCCGAGCGGTTCGTCCCGCATCCCTACGCCGAGCGGCCCGGGGAGCGGCTGTACCGCACCGGGGACACGGTGCGGTACCGGGCGGACGGGGCGATCGAGTTCCTCGGCCGCAGCGACGGACAGGTGAAGATCCGCGGCTTCAGGATCGAGCCCGGCGAGATCGAGGCTGCCCTCGGCGCTCATCCCGCCGTGGCCCGCGCGGCCGTGGTCATCGACGCACCGGGCGGTGCCGCCAAGCGTCTCGCCGCGTTCGTCGAGGCCGCCACTCCGGTTGCCGCCGCTCCGGTTGCCGCCGCTCCAGTTGCCGCCACTCGGGAGACCGGCGCCCTGGGCACTGGAGCCCCCGGCACCGGCGGTCCGGTCACCGGCTCCCCGGGCACCGGCGCCCCGGTGACCGCTGAGGAACTGCGCACCTGGCTGCGCCGCACCCTGCCCGCATACCTGGTGCCCTCGGTCTACGTCCTGCTGGACGCGCTCCCGATCACACCGAACGGCAAGGTCGACCGGCGCGCTCTGCGGGTCCCGGAGGGCCATCGAGGGCTGCCGGAGGGGGCCTCGGCGACGGGAGCCGGTCCTGCCCCGCGTACGCCGGTCGAGGAGATCCTGACCGGTATCTGGGCGGAGGTGCTCGGCCTCGAAGAAGTCGCCGTCGACGACGACTTCTTCGAGCTCGGCGGCCACTCGCTGCTCATGATCCCGCTGCTGGCGCGGGTCAACGAGGCGCTGGGGACCTCGCTGTCGATGGGGGCGCTGATGAGCAGCCCGAACCCGCGGGCCCTCGCCGCGCAGGCCACCGCGACGGCCGAGGACGCCGGACCGGTGCCGCGCCGCCGCGAGCCCGGTTCCGACGAGCCGGTGCCCCTGTCGTTCGCCCAGCAACGCCTCTGGTTCATGGACCAGTTGGAGCCGGACAGCTCGCTCTACAACGTCCCCCTGCTCCTGCGCCTGCACGGCGACCTGGACCGGACGGCACTGGAACGGGCGCTGGGTCTCCTCGTCCGGCGGCACGAGGTGCTGCGCACGTCCTACCCGGCCACCCGTGGCCGGCCCCGCCAGCACATCGCGCCGGCCGGTGACATGGAGCTGCCCTGCACCGACCTGGCCGGGCACCCGGACGCCACCGCCGAGGCCGCCCGTGTCGTACGGCAGGACGCGATCGAGCCCTTCGACCTGGAGAGCGGTCCGGTGCTGCGCGCCCGGCTCGTCCGGCTCGCGCCCGACGAGCACCAACTCTCCCTGGTGCTGCACCACATCGCCATCGACGGCTGGTCCCTGCCCCTGGTCTGCGACGATCTCGGGCGGCTTTACGCGGCGACCGCGTCCGGCGAGCCGCATCGGCTCCCCGAGCCCGCACGCGCCTACGCCGACTACGCCGAGTGGCAGCGCGCCTGGCTCCAGGGCGAGAACCTGGACCGACTGATCGACTACTGGCGGTCGGTGCTCGGCACCGACCCGGTCGCACCGGCGTTGCCGGCCGACCGGCCGCGACCGTCGACGCGGAGCTTCGCCGGGGCGGTCGCGACCGCCGCGATCGACACCGAACTGGCCCGGCGGATGCGGGCACTCGGCCGCCGCGAGGGCGCCACCGAGTACATGGTGCTGCTCGCCGCCTTCCAGGTGCTGCTCGCCGACTGGGCAGGCGACCCGGAGATCACCGTCGGCACCCCGGTCGCCGGTCGGGGCCGGCCCGGCCTCGACCGTCTGGTCGGCTGCCTGATCAACATGCTGCCGGTACGCACCTCGCTCGCCGACCGCCCGGACTTCCGCGCGCTGCTGGCCCGGGTCCGGCAGGCCGTGCTGGGCGCCCTCGCCCACGAGGACCTGCCGCTCGACCGGATGGTCGAGGCGCTGGTGACCCGGCGGGACCGGCAGCTCTCTCCGCTCTTCCGGGTGATGTTCAACCACGTCACCGCCACCCCCGACCCCGACTTCGGGCCGCGGCTGCGGGCCGAGGGCGAACTCGGCTGGACCGGCGAGACCGCCATGTTCGATCTCGGTCTCGTCGTCGAGGCCCGCGGCGAGGACCTGCGCCTCACCCTGCAGTACGCCACCGACCTGTTCACCGAGGAAACGGCGAACACCCTGCTCGCGCGGTACATCCGCGTCCTCGACACCTGCACCGGCGAGCCGGGCCTGCCCGTCCTGCCGTCCGCCGGCGGACCGCACGACGCCGCCCACCCGACCGCCGCAGAACCTCACGACGCTGACAGGAGGACCTCGTGACAGTCGAGGCGCCGCTGCCTGAGCTGCCGACCACCGATGTCTTCAGGCCCTGGACTCCCGACGCCGGACCGGCCGACCCCGGCAGCCGGCTGCTGACCCTGGACCGCGCGCGCTGGACCGCCGTACAAGAGTGGGCCGACCGGTTCGGCGGGGCCGCGCCGGACGCCGTGTGCACGGCCTTCACCGAGGTGATCGCCGCCTGGAGCCGGACCACCGGGTTCGCCGTACGCCGGGACGACGCGCCGCAGGGCGCGATCGTGCCCGACGCCGATTCCGCCGCGCCCTTCCACACCCGGCTGTCCGCCGCGGCACACCGGATCGACGTCACCGGCCACGGGCTGCCGGTCGCGTACGCCTTCGGGACGCCGCTGCGCGCGGTCGACGGCGAACCGCTCATCGGCTGTCACGCCGAGGAGACGCCCGACGGTGAGCTGCGCGTGACGTGGCACGTCCGGGAGACGGCGTTCGCCGGTGGCACGGCCGACGCGATGTTCGCCGCCTTCGCGCACCGCCTGCGCGCCCTCGCCGACACCGACGAGGCATGGGAGAGCACGGCCGCCGTCCCCCTCCCACCCGAACAGGCCGAGCGCCGTACGGAGCGCAACGCCACCAGCCGCCCGCTGCCCGAAGGGCTCCTGCACGACGGCGTGCTGGCACAGTGTCTGCGCACCCCGGAGGCCACTGCCGTCGTCGCCGCCGACGCCGTGCTCACCTACGGCGAGCTGCACGCCCGGGCGTCCGCCGTCGCCGCGCACCTGCGCGCCCGGCCGGACGGACCCGGGCGGATCGTCGCGGTCGCGCTGGACAAGAGCACCGCCCAGATCGCCGCCGTACTCGGGATTCTCCTGGCCGGCGCCGCCTATCTGCCGCTGGACCCGGCACAGCCGACGGCCCGTCGCAACCGCATCCTCGCCGACGCCGGAGTGCGCCACGTCCTGGTGCCGGACGCCGCGGCCGGAGCGGGAAGCTGGCCCGAGGGTGTCACGGCGGTCCCCGTCGACGACCTGGCCGGCGGCGAAGCAACGGTCGAAGCCGCCGCCGCCCACCCGGAGGACCTGGCGTACGTGATCTACACCTCGGGCTCGACCGGCGTGCCCAAGGGGGTGATGATCAGTCACCGGGCCGCCCTCAACACCGTCGAGGACCTCAACGGACGGTTCGGCGTCGGCGCCGACGACCGCATGCTCGGACTGGCCTCGCTCGGCTTCGACCTGTCCGTCTACGACATCTTCGGCCTGCTCGCGGTGGGGGGCGTGCTGGTGCTGCCGGACCCCGGCCGCCGCAGCGACCCGGCGCACTGGGCCGACCTCGTGGCCCGCCACCACGTCACGCTGTGGAACTCGGTCCCGGCCCAACTCGGTCTGCTGACCGACCACTTGGAGGGCGAGGGCACCGGCATCGCCGTGGCCTCGCTACGGCTGGCCATGCTGTCCGGCGACTGGATCCCGCTGTCGCTGCCCGACCGGGTCCGGGCGCTGGTTCCCGACCTCCGGCTGATCAGCCTGGGCGGGGCGACCGAGGCCGCGATCTGGTCGATCTGGTACGCCATCGGCGAGGTGCGGCCGCACTGGCCGAGCATCCCGTACGGCACCCCGCTCGACAACCAGAGCTGGCACGTCCTCGACGCGCACCTCAGGCCGCGCCCCGACGGCGTCGTCGGCGAGCTGTACATCGGTGGAGCCGGCCTGGCGATGGGGTACCTCGGCGACCCGGAGAAGACCGCGCACCGGTTCATCGAGCACCCCGAGACCGGCGAGCGCCTGTACCGCACCGGCGACCTCGGGCGCTACCACCCCGACGGCGTGCTGGAGTTGCTCGGGCGTGAGGACCGGCAGGTGAAGATCCGCGGCCACCGGGTGGAACCGGCCGAGGTGGAGGCTGCCCTGCTCGCCCACCCGGCGGTCAAGGACGCCGCCGTCATCGCCCATCCCGACGCCTCGGGCGGGCTGCGGCTGGCCGCGTACTACGTCGTCTCCGGCACCGAGGCCGGCACGGCGGAACTGCGGGAACACCTGGGCGCGAACCTGCCCGCGTACATGGTGCCCAGCACGTTCACCCCGCTGGGCCAACTGCCGCTGACCGCCAACGGCAAGGTCGACCGGGCCGCGCTGCCGGACCCGGCGGCGCCGTCCGACACGGGCGCGGCCGGGGCGGCGGAGCAGGACCAGGACCAGGAACCGGCCACCGAGGCCGAGCGGGTGCTGGCGGAGATCTGGGCCGCGGTGCTGGAAGTCGAGACGGTCCGACCGGCCGACGACTTCTTCCTGCTCGGCGGCCACTCGATGCTCGCCACCCAGGTGGTGGCCGAGCTGCGGGAACGCCTCGGCGTCAAGGTGCCGCTGAGGCTGATGTTCGAGGAGACGACGTTGCGCGGCTTCGGTGCGGTGATCGCCGCGAAGGCCGCGGAACGCGGAGCACAGGAAGTCACAGGGGGAGTTCGATGACCGACCACACCAACCTGCCGGAGACCGAGGGCGCGGTCGCGGTCATCGGTATGAGCTGTCGTCTGCCCGGAGCGCGGGACCTGGACGAGTTCTGGGACCTGCTCGTCTCCGGCCGGGAGGGCCTCACCCGCTTCACCCCCGAGGAGCTGGCGGACGCCGGCGTCGAGGCCGGCGACGATCCGGCCTTCGTCGCGGTCGCCGGGGCGCTCGCCGGACCGGGCGAGTTCGACGCGGAGTTCTTCGGCCTCACCCCGGCCGAGGCGGAGGTGACCGACCCGCAGCACCGGCTGTTCCTCGAATGCGCCTGGCAGGCCATCGAGCAGTCCGGGTACGTGCCGGGCCGGATGCCGCCGCGGGCCGCCGTCTTCGCGGGCGCGGCCAACACCGGCTACCGCTACGAGCGTGCCGTCCGGCGCGGCGCGGGAACGGCGGGACAGCCGCTTCAGGTCGCCGTCGGCAACGACACCGACATGCTGGCGCTGCGGGTGGCATACAAGCTCGGCCTCACCGGTCCGGGCATCACCGTGCAGACCGCGTGTTCCTCCTCGCTCGTGGCCGTCCACCTCGCCTGCCAGAGCCTGCTGACCCAGGAGTCCGACCTGGCCCTGGCAGGCGGCGCGGCGGTCCGCTTCCTGGAGCCCTCCGGCTACCGCTGGGAGGAGGGCGGCATCCTGTCCAGGGACGGGCACTGCCGCCCGTTCGACGCGCGTGCCGACGGCACCGTGCCCGGAGACGGCGCGGGCGTCGTCGTACTGAAGCGCCTGGAGGACGCGCTCGCCGACGGCGACCACATCCACGCGGTGATCCGCGGCTCGGCCGTGAACAACGACGGCGCCGACAAGATGGGCATCACCGCGCCGTCCGCGAACGGCCAGACCGCCGTCGTCGCCGAGGCCCTCGAGGTCGCCGGCGTCGACCCGGCCACCGTGGACTACGTCGAGGCACACGGCACCGGCACCCCGCTCGGCGACCCGATCGAGGTCCGGGCCCTCGCCGAGGCGTTCGGCGACCGCACCGGAGCCCAGCCGTGTCTGCTGGGCGCGGTGAAGTCCAACATCGGCCATTTGGACGCCGCCGCCGGCGTGGCCGGCCTGATCAAGACCGTGCTGGCCCTCGAACACCGGGTGATCCCGCCGACGCTGCACTTCACCGCCGCCCACCCGGAGACGGGCCTGGACAAGGGGCCGTTCCAGGTCGCCGCGGAGGAAACGCCGTGGCCCACGACGGGACATCAGGCACGCGCCGGCGTCAGCTCGTTCGGGTTCGGCGGCACGAACGCCCACGTGGTCCTGGAAGCCGCACCGGTGCTCCCCGAGCGGGAGGAAGCGGCCGACGAGGAGCGGTGGCACGTCCTGCCCCTGTCGGCCCGTACGCCCGAGGCGCTCGACGCCGCCACCTCCGCGCTGGCCGACCATCTGCGGGACCGCCCCGAGACACCTCTCGACGACGTCGCCCACACCCTCCGCACGGGCCGCGCGGAGTTCGCCCACCGCCGTACCGTCGTCAGCCGCGACCTCGCGGGCGCCGTCGCCGCGCTGGCGTCCCCGGGACGCGGGCAGGCGCCCGCGGACGTGACCACCGGCCGGCGCCGGACCGCGTTCCTGCTGCCCGGCCAGGCGAGCCAGTACCCGGGCATGGGAGCGGAGCTGTACCGGCGGGAGCCCGCCTTCCGCGCCGCCCTCGACGAGTGCGCCGAACTGCTGCGCCCGCACACCGGATGGGACGTACGCGAGATCGCGTTCGCACCCGACGGGGTCGAACGGCTGGCGCGGACCGAGTTCACCCAGCCCGCCGTCTTCGCCGTCGACTACGCGATGTGCCGGCTCCTCGCCGACCACGGCGTCCGGCCCGACGCGATGCTCGGGCACAGCCTCGGCGAACTCGTCGCGGCCTGCCTGGCCGACGTGTTCACGCTGGACGACGCGCTGCGCATCGTCGCCGTCCGGTCCCGGCTCATGCAGGGCCTGCCGACCGGCGCCATGCTCGCCGTCCCGCTCGGCGAGGCGGAGCTGCGCGAGGCGCTGGGGGAGCTCGGCACCATCGCGGCGGTCAACGCGCCCGGCTCGTGTGTCGTGGCCGCCACCGACCAGGAGGCCGCCCGCATCGGCGAGTTGCTGAAGTCGCGCGGTGTCACGCCGGTACGGCTGCAGACCTCGCACCCCTTCCACTCGCCCGTCATGGACCCCGTACTCGACAAGATCGCGGAGGCGGTCGCCGAGGCCCGGCCGCGCGAGCCGCGGATCCCGTTCGTGTCCAACGTGACGGGAACCTGGATCACCGCGGAGCAGGCCACCGACCCGCAGTACTGGGCGACCCACGCCCGTCGGCCCGTGCTGTTCTCCGCCGGCCTCGCCACCCTGCTCGCGGACGACCCGGTGCTGCTGGAGGCCGGTCCCGGCAGCGCGTTGGCCGGGCTCGCCCGCGCGCAGCGCACGTCCGACGGCCGACCGCCCGCTCTGGCCACCACGATGCGCCGCTCGCGCACCGAGGAGGTCGGCGAGGGCCGCGCCTTCGCCGAAGGACTGGCCGGGCTGTGGCGGCAGGGCGCGGACACCGGTTCGCCGGCATCGCACGCGAGCCGGCCGCAGCGCCGCGTGCCGCTGCCGACGTACCCCTTCGAACGCCGCGACCACCTTCTGCCGCCCCCGGGAGCAACCGCCGACGCGGCGGTCGGTGGCCGGCTCCCCGAGTCCCGCTGGCACCACCTGCCGGTCTG
Organism: Streptomyces sp. V4I8; assembly: GCF_041261225.1. Lineage (GTDB taxonomy): Bacteria > Actinomycetota > Actinomycetes > Streptomycetales > Streptomycetaceae > Streptomyces. The sequence continues at coordinate 1,230,553 of NZ_JBGCCN010000001.1, read as the reverse complement.
GCGGCAGAGCCCGCCGGACCTGGCCGCCGCCCCCTCGGAGCCCGCGGACCACCTGGTGTTCGAGGACGAGCGCGGTGTCGGTGCCCGGGTCACCGCGGCGCTCCGCGCGGCCGGGCACTGGGTGACGGCGGTCCGCGCCGGCGCGGGCTACGAGCGCACGCAGGACGGCGGCTGCCTGATCGATCCGAGGGACGCCGAGCACATCGGCCGGCTGCTACGGGAGTTGCGCGCCGAGGGCCGTCGCCCCACCCGGGTCGTGCACGCCTGGAGCATCACGGACACGGCGGACGGGGACGTCACCGAGCGCTGGGAAGGCGCCCTGGACCGCGGCTACCTGTCGGTGGTCCAGCTGGTGCAGGCGCTGACCGGGACCGGCGACACGGAGTCCGTCCGGGTGGACGTCCTCACCGACCAGCTCTGGGACGTGTGCGGTGAGGACGTGCGGGCACCCGAGCGGGCCGCTGTGCTCGGAGCCGTCACCGTCCTGCCGCAGGAGCTCCCGACGCTCAAGTGCCGTGCCGTGGACGTGGTCCTGCCCGCCGACGACAGCACCGGCGCCCCGACCGACGCCGCCTGGAGCCGGCTCACCGTGCAGCTGCTCGCCGAGCTGGCCGCGGAGCCGAGCACGGACCTGGTGGCCCTGCGCGGCGGCCGGCGCTGGGTGCGGACCTTCGCCCCGGAGGCGACCGGCCCGGCCGAGCCGCCACAGCCGACCGGCGTCATGATCACCGGTGCCTCCGGCGAAGCGGGGCTCGCCTTCGCCGAGCAACTGGCCACCGGCACCGCGGCGCGCCTCTTCCTGATCGCCGAACCCGGCTTCCCGGACCCGTCGTCGGACGCCGCGCACCCCGCCGAGTACGACGACGACCGCGCCCGCGTGCGGGCCGAACGCCTCGCCGCGCTCCTCGCCGCCCACCCCGGCCGGATCGGCTTCCGCACCGCCGACCTGGCCGACCCCGGGCAGGCCACCGGGGCCGTCGACGCGGCACGCGCCCACCTCGGCACCGTCGACGGCGTCGTACACGCCCTGGACGTCCGCGGCTCCGGACTGGCCGCCCTGAAGAGCCGCGAGCAGCTGGCACCCGCGCTCACCGCGCGCGCCATGTCCGTCCTGCTGCTGGACGAACTCCTGCGCGACGAGCCGCTGCGCATGAACCTGCTCGTCTCCTCCACGACCGGCATCGTCGGCGGCTTCGGACAGCTGGAGAACTGCGCCGCCGGAGCGTTCCTCGACGCCTTCGCACACGCCCGCACCGCCGCCGGCCGCCCCACGACGGCCGTCGACTTCGGCCAGTGGGCCTGGGACGACTGGCTGGAGCGGCACGCGGCGGGCAACCCCGAACTGGCCGCGCAGCTGCGCCGGTTCCGCGAGGACGCCGGCATCCCGGCCGACCGGGGCGTGGCCGCGGCCTGGCCCGCAGTGGCCGCCGGCCATCCGCAGACGGTCGTGTCCGCCACCGACTTCCAGGACGTGCTGGCAGGACAGGCGACGCTCACGACCACCGCCTACGTCCGCGAGACCGACGGCCTGCGGGCGGCCCCGGACGACGGCTGGGACCCCGGCCCGCTGTGGCCGGACGACGAGATCGCCCGGGAGATCGCGCAGGTCCTGCACGAGGTGCTCGGCGTCAGCGGCTTCGGGCCGGACGACGACTTCTTCGGCCTCGGCGGGAACTCCCTGTTCGCCATCCAGGTGATCGGCCGGCTGCGGGAGAAGTTCGGCGACCTGTCCATGAGCGCCATCTTCGAGGCGCCGACCGTACGAGAACTGGCCGAGGTGGTCCGGGCGAGCAGGCCCCGGTCCCTGGACGAGCTCACCCCCGAGGAACTGGACGCCCTGCTCGCCGAGATCGAGAGCCTGTCGCCGGAAGAAGCCGAGGCCAGGCTGCAAGGAGAGGACCTCCGATGACGACGACCCCCGACATAGCGGGGCGGCTCGCCGCGCTGTCACCGCAGCAACGAGCCCTGCTGGACAAGAAGTTGCGGCGGACCGCGCCCGCTCTGGGCGACGCGCCGCAGGCCTCGGCGGCAGGGCCGCGCCGCCGCGCCCGGCGGGCGGACAGCGTCATGGACTTCATGCTGTTCTTCTTCTCCGGCGACGGCACCACACAGGGGCCGGGCAAGTACGACTTCCTGTTCGACGCGGCCCGCTACGCCGACCGGAACGGGTTCAGCGCCATCTCGGTCCCCGAGCGGCACTTCGTCGACTTCGGCGGGCTGTACCCCAACCCGTCGCTGCTCGCCGCCGCCCTGGCCGCCGTGACCGAGCGGATCCAGCTCCGCGCCGGCAGCGTCGTACTCCCGCTGCACCACCCGGTCCGGATCGCCGAGGAATGGTCGGTGGTGGACAACATCTCCGGCGGCCGGACCGCGATCTCGTGCGCCTCCGGCTGGCACCCGGACGACTTCATCCTCGCGCCCGACACCAGCGCCGAGCGGTTCGAGCGCCGCCGGGAGGAGATGTTCGACCAACTCGCCGCGATCCAGCGGCTCTGGGCCGGCGAGGCGGTGGAGTTCCCCGGGCCGTTCGACAAGCCCGTGGAGGTACGCAGCCTGCCCCGGCCCATTCAGCCGCAACTGCCGGTCTGGGTCTCCTCGCAGGGCAGCGTCGAGACCTTCGTCCGGGCCGGCGAGGCCGGCGCCCACGTCCTCACCGGCCTGGTCGCCCAGCGCCTGTCGGACCTCGGCGAGAAGATCGCCGCCTACCGCGAGGCCCGGCGCGAACACGGTCACGACCCGGCCGCCGGCAAGGTCAGCGTCATGGTGCACACCTTCCTCGGCGCCGACGAGGCGGAGGTCAAGCGGATCGTCCGGCAACCGCTCATCGACTACCTGAAGACCTTCCTCGCCCAACAGGACGGATTCGGCAGTGAGTACGCCCAGATCAGCGGCGAGGCCCGGGACGCCATGCTCGCCGCCACCTTCGAGCGCTACTACGACTCCATCGCACTGCTCGGCACCCCGGACAAGTGCGAGACGCTCATCGAGGACCTGGTGGACATCGGCGTCGACGAGGTCGCCTGCCTCGTCGACTTCGGCGTCGACCAGCGGGCCGTGCTGGACAGCCTCGACCATCTCACCGAGTTGAAGGACCGCTACCGGCGCGAGGACGGGGACACGGCATGACCGAGGTTGCACAGCGGCTGGCGAAGCTCACCCCGGCGCAGCGCGCGCTGCTCCAGTCCCGGCTGGCCGGCCGGCCGGCACCGCCGCCGGAGCTCGGCGCGGTCCCGCGCCGGGAGGTACAGGGCCCCGCCCGGCTCACCGTGGACCAGGAACGCATCTGGCTCATCCACCAGTTCGACGAGTCGAGCCCGGTCTACAACGTGTTCTTCGGCGCCCGGCTGCGCGGCCGCCTCGACGCGCAGGCGATGGAGCGGGCCGTCAACGCCGTCATCGCCCGGCACGAACCGCTGCGCACCACGTTCGAGATGAGCGGCGAGCGGCCGGTGCAGATCGTCCACGACACGATGCCGATCGCGATCCGCCGCGAGGACCTCACGGCCGTCCCCGCCGACCGGCGCGAGGACGAGCTGTTCCGCCTGGTCAACGCGGAGGTGAGCGTCCCGCTCGACATCAAGGCCGGGCCGCCGCTGCGCGTCGTGATCTACCGCCTCGCCGACGACGAGCACGTCATGGTCACCACCGTCGACCACCTGGTGTGGGACCGGCAGTCGGCCGGCATCTTCGAGAGCGAGGTCGCCGAGTACTACCGGGCCTTCGTCACCGGCGGGGAGCCGTCGCTGCCGGACCTGCCGATCCAGTACGCCGACTACGCCGAGTGGCAGCCGCACTGGCTCGCCCACGAGGTGAGCCGCAGGCAACTGCCGTACTGGCGCAAGCAGTTGGCCGACGCCTCGCTCGTCCTGGAGCTGCCGACCGACTTCCCGCGCCCCTCCGTGCAGACCTTCAACGGCGCCCGGTACGAGTTCGCCATGACGCCCGAACTGAGCGCGGCCATCCGCGAGTTGGCCAGGCGCGAGAACGCGACCGTGTACGTCGCCCTGCTGGCCGCCTGGCAGCTGCTGCTGCACCGCTACACGGGCCAGGAGGACATCGTCGTCGGCACCACGTCCTCCACGCGCAACCGCCCCGAGACCGAGGCGATCATCGGCTACTTCCTGACCATGCTGCCGCTGCGCACCGAGGTCCGGCCGGACATGAGCTTCCGCGAGCTGCTGCGGGCGACCCGCACCACCATGGTCGGCGCCATGGACCACCACGACGTGCCCTTCGGCACGCTGCTGGACGAGCTGGACATCGAGCGCGACCCCAGCCGCAACCCCGTGTACCAGGCGTCCTTCTTCTTCGTGGACTTCCACGAGTCGGCCCTGGAGATGCCCGGACTGAGCCTTGAGCCACTGGTCTTCGACAACCACACGGCCAAGGACGAGTGCATGCTGTGCATCTTCGACGACGAGGTGCTGGCGGACCATTTCTTCGGGCTCATCGAGTACAACACCGACCTGTTCACCGAGAGCACCGTCGCCCGGATGTGGCGCCACCTGGAGCTGCTGCTGACGCAGGCGGCGGCCGATCCGGGCCGCCGCGTCGACACCTTCTCCCTGCTCGCGCCGGACGAACGGGCGACGATGCTGGGGGAGTGGAACCGCACCGAGGCCGCACGCGAGCCCGGCCTGGGCCTGGACGACCTGCTGCGCCGCCAGGCGGCCCGCACCCCCGACGCCGTCGCGGTACGCAGCGGCGACGAGACCCTGACGTACGCCGAACTCCTCGACCGGGCCGCCCGGTTGGCCACCCATCTGAGCCAACGCGGCGTGGGCCCGGAAACCGTCGTCGGCGTCTGCCTGGAGCGCTCCTGCGACCTCATGGTCGGACTGCTCGGTGTGGTCCTGGCAGGCGGCGCCTATCTGCCGCTCGACCCGCAGTTCCCGGCGCGGCGCGTCACCGAGATGACCGCGGACGCCGGTGTGCGCACCGTGCTGGCGCACAGCTCGCTGGCCGACCGAGTGGCGGACTGCGGTGCCGAGACGGTCTTCCTCGATCTGGAGCGTGCCGCCGTCCTGGCCGAGCCGCCGTTGACCGACGCCCCGGCCGTACCGGGCGACCGGCTCGCCTACGTCATCTACACCTCCGGCTCCACCGGCCGCCCCAAGGGCGTCGAGGTCACCCACCGCAACCTCGTGAACCTGCTGCTGGCCCTGGGCGACGAGCTGCGCATCGGCCCCGGCGACGTGCTGCCCTCGGTCACCTCGGTCTCCTTCGACATCGCCGGCCTCGAGCTGTACGCCCCCCTGATCACGGGCGCCACCGTCGTCGTCGTACCGCGTGAGACCGCACAGGACGGCCCCGCCCTCGCCACTCTCGTCACGGACGTCGGCGCGACCGTGATGCAGGCGACCCCGGCCACCTGGCACCTGCTCACCGAGTCGGGCTGGCGCAACAGCACCGGCATGCGGGTCGTCGTCGGCGGCGAGGCGCTGCCCGCGTCGCTCGCCGCGACCCTGGCCGAGGAGCCGGGCCGGACCTGGAACGTCTACGGTCCGACCGAGACGACGATCTGGTCCACCACCTGCCCGGTGGACGACGGATCGGCCGAGATCTCCATCGGCCGGCCCCTCGCCAACACCGAGGTGTACGTACTGGACGAGCACCTCGACCCCGTCCCGGTCGGCCTGCCCGGCGAGCTGTACATCGGCGGACGCGGGGTCGCCCGCGGTTACCGGGGACGCCCCGACCTGACCGCCGAACGCTTCGTCCCCGACCCGTTCAGCGGCCGGCCGGGCGACCGGCTGTACCGGACCGGCGACGTCGTCCGCTACCGGCCCGACGGCTCGCTCGTCTTCCTCGGCCGCAACGACGGGCAGGTGAAGCTGCGCGGCTTCCGCATCGAACTCGGCGAGATCGAGGCACGCCTGGAGCGGCACCCGGACGTGGCCCGCGCCGTCGTCATCGTCCGCGAGGACCGGCCGGGCGACCGCCGCCTCGTGGCGTACACCACGAGCCGCGGCGAGCCGGCCGAGGCCGAGCGGCTGCGCGAGCACCTGCGGCCGACGCTGCCGGACTACATGATCCCCGCGGCCTTCGTCACGGTCGCCGAGTTCCCGCTGACCACCAGCGGCAAGATCGACCGCAAGGCGCTGCCGAAGCCGGCCGTCGGCGAGGACCGTGCCGACTACGTCGCGCCGCGCGACCGGATCGAGCTCGAAGTGGCCCGGATCTGGGAGGAGGTGCTCGACGTCCGCCCGGTCGGGCTGCACGACCGGTTCTTCGACCTCGGCGGGCACTCCCTGCTGGTGCTGAAGCTCGTCGGCGAGATCGAGCGGCACTTCGGCAGCCGGCTGCCGATGGCCGCCATCTTCCAGGGTGCCACCGTGGAGCGGTTCGCGCGGATGCTCCGCGAGGGCTACCAGGAGCAGACCGAGGCCCACCTCACCGAGATCCGGGCCGGCCGCCCCGACGCGCGACCGGTCTTCTTCGCCCACCCGGCGGGCAGCGAAGTCGTCTGCTACATGCCCTTCGCCAACCTGCTCCAGCCGCTGGACCGGCCGCTGTACGCGGTGAGCGCCCCGGCGCTGCGGGACGGCCGGCTGCCGTACGACACCTTCGAGGAACGCGCCGCCGACTACGCGCGGGTGGTCCGCGAAGCCCAGCCCGAGGGCCCGTACACCTTCGTCGGCTGGTGCTACGGCGGCACCAACGCCTTCGCCATCGCCCGCGAACTGGAGAAGCAGGGCCAGCAGACCTCGGTCGTCCTGATCGACGCCTACCCGCCCGTCCACGTCGACCCCGCCGACGAGCCAGGCCGGGCGCCCATCGTGGAGGCGCTCGCGCTGAACCTGGTCTGGGACTACGCCGACGAGCGCAAGACCCTGGACGAGCTGGCCGGGATGAGCGACGAGGAGCACCTCGACTATCTGCTCGCGCTGGCCCGCCGCAACGACTACCTGCCGCCGGAGGCAGGCCACGACCGTATCGCCGAGGTCATCGACCTGTGGGTCGCCAACCTGCGGCTGATGTGGCGCTACCGGCCGACCCCGCTCTCCGGAGACCTCACCCTCATCCGCGCCGACGAGGACAATCCCGAACTCGCCGCGACCCCCGAGCTGTTCGACGCCTGGCAGGGCTGGGCCGCCGGCGGCCTGCGGGTCCTGAAGGCCGACGGCAACCACTACACCATGATGCGCGAGCCACACGTCGCGCGTCTGGCCGAGACGATCAGCACGCTGCTGGCCGACGACGAGAAGGGCGCCTGATGCTGGAACTGCTCAAGGACCGGGTCTACATCCGCTATTGGCTGGCGGTGGTCGTGTCCTTCCTCGGGGACGCGATGACCAGGGTCACCCTGGTCTACCTGGTCGCGCGGCTGACGCACAGCCCCATGATGATCGCCGTCGTGGTGATGATGCAGCTGTTGCCCTCCGGGGTGCTGGCCGCCTTCATCGGGCCGCTGGCCGACCGCGTGCCCAGGCGGGTCCTGCTGGTCGGCTCGGACGTGGCCCGGATCGTTGTCGTGCTGGCCATGATCCCGGCCCGCAACACCGTCTGGGCGCTGGTCGCGCTGACCCTGGCCGAGGGCGTCGGCAAGGCGTTCTTCGAGACGGCCCGGATCGCCGCCGTGCCGAAGGTGGTCGGCGACCCGAAGCGGATCCCGGTGGCGATCGCCCTGTTCCAGAGCACCTACCAGACCGTCAACCTGGGCGGTCCCGTCGTGGCCGGCGTGCTGATCGCCTTCGGCTCCATCCCGGTGGTGTTCGTGCTCGACGCCGCCACCTTCCTGATCTCGGCGCTCCTGCTGGGCTCGCTCGCGGTCCTGCGCGAGATGCCGTCCTCGGGGCAGGTCGCGGAGTCGTACTGGGCGTCCCTGCGGACCGGCGTCCGCGGTGTGCTCGCGGTTCCGTCGCTGCGCGTGCTGCTCACGCTGGCCGTCCCGGCCACGATCGTCTTCGGCCTGTTCACGACCAACATCAACGCCCAGTTCCTCGACGTGTTCAAGCTGTCCGGGTTCGAGTTCGGCATGGCCCAGGCAGTGCTGGCCGGCGGCGCCGCGATCGGCGCGCTCTCCGGCCCCGCCCTGATCAAGCGCTACGGCAGCTCCAGCGGGCTGCTGCTGGCCGGCATGGGCCTGTTCGGCCTCGCCATGGCGGAACTGGCTCCGACGCAGTGGCTGTGGGAGCAGACCGGGTGGGGCGCGGTGCTCCAGTGGTGCCTGCTGACCGGGCTGTTCTCCGGGCTGTTCCAGGTGCCCATCGCCAACACCCTGCTCACCGACATGCCCGAGGAGCTGCGCGGCCGCGGCGTCGGCCTGCTCAACGCGATCACCGTCAACTTCACCATCCTCGGCGTGCTGATCGGTGGTGCCGCGGCCGACCTGTTCGGCATCGCCGGGTCGATCATCGTCCCCGGACTCGTGCTGGCCGCCTTCAGCGTCGTCGCGGCCGTGGTCCTGCGCGGCTCCCAGCCCACCGCCGAGGAAGCCGCCGTCGCATCGAGGAGCCGGTGACGCCGGGCATCCAGGCCGCACCATCACGGCCGCACCATCACGACGAACCGAAGGCCTCCCTTCCATGGACTCTGCGATAGTTCCCGTCTCCGCAACCCAGCGCCGCCTGTGGGTGCTGGCCCAGATGCGCCCTCAGGACCCCTTCTACAACCTGCCGTTCACCATCGACATCGAAGGGCCGCTGAGCGTCCCGGTCCTACAGCGTGCCCTGGACGAGATCGCCGCCCGGCACCCCGCCCTGCGTACGGCGATCCGTACCGTCGACGGGGAGCTCGCGCAGGTCGTCGGCGCTCCGGAACCGGTGGGACTGCCCGTCGTGGACCTCTCCCGGCTGCCCGCCGACGAGCGGGCCCGGGAGACTGCCCGGCTGGCCGACGACAGCGCGTGCGAGCCGTTCGACCTGGCGGCCGGGCACATGTTCCGACCCGTGCTGCTCCGCCTGGCCGAGGGCTCCCACAAGCTGGTCGTCAACACGCACCACAGCGTGTTCGACGGTGTCTCGGCCGGTGTACTGCAGGAGGAAGTGGCCGCCCTGTACGAGGCGTTCACCGACGGCCGTCCCTCCCCGTTGCCCGCACCGCCGGACTACCGCGCGCACTGCGTGCGTCAGGCCGCCGCGGCGGAGGAGGACGCCGCGGAGTCGCTGGCGTACTGGACGAAGCGGCTGACCGGGGCCCCGGACGTCATGGAGCTGCCGATCAAGGGCCCCCGCCCGGCACGGACCGAGCACACGGCCGAGCGCCGCGCCCGGTCGATCCCCGCGGCCGTCATGGAGTCGCTGGAACAGGTGGCGCGCCGGACCGGCACGACCATGTTCATGGTCCTGCAGGCGGCCTGCGCCACCCTGCTGCACCAGCACGGCGCCCCCGACGTCGTCATGGGCACCGCGCTCTCGGGCCGCGACACCGTCGACAGCCTGCGGCAGATCGGCTATCTGGCCAAGCCGGTCGTGCTGCGCACCGAGTTCGCCGCCGACCGGCCGTTCACCGAGATCCTGGCGCGGACGCGCGGCGACGTCCTGGACGCGCACGACCACCCGGACCTGTCCTTCGAGGCCGTGCTGCGCGAGCTCGGCGTCGCGCACGACCCCAGCTACTACCCGCTGTACCAGGTGCTGTTCGGATACGAGCCGCTCCGGCCGCCGACCCGCGCGGCCGGGCTGACGTTCTCCGGCGGCTACGCGAGTCTGGCGACCGCCAAGGTGGAACTGGAGTTCACCCTCCGGGAGACCACCGACGGGCTGCTGGCCGAACTCGGCTACCGCACCGACCTGTTCGACGCGGCGACGATCGACCGGCTGCTGGCCCGGCTGGAGATCCTGCTGGAGCGCATCGGCGACGACCCCTCGGCCACGGTCTCCCATCTCGTCCAGGCGGGCGCGCGGGAACGGCAGTTGGTGATCGAGGAGTGGAACCGCACCGCCGTCGACTACCCCGGCCACCTTTGCATCCACCAGCTGGTCGAGCAGCAGGCGGAGCGCACCCCGGACGCCGTCGCGGTCCAGGCGGGCGAACGGACCTGGACCTACCGGGAACTCGACGGGGAGGCCAACCGCGTAGCCCACTTCCTGCGTGCCGGAGGCATCGGGCCCGAAGTGCGGGTCGGCGTGTATCTGCCGCGCTCCCTGGAACTGCTCGCCGTGATGCTGGGCATCTTCAAGGCCGGTGGGGTGTACGTCCCCCTGGACGCGGCCCTGCCGGCGCTGCGGCTGCGCACCCTGGTGACGGACGCCGAGGTGGCGCTGGTGCTCGCCGACCCCGACAGCACCGCCCTGTTCGACGGGCTCGGCGCACGCGTGGTCGGGCTGGACCGGCAGGACCGCGACTGGCTGGTCGCCGACATGCCCGACGGACCCGTCGCCTCCCCGGTGGTGTCGGCGAACGCCGCCTACATCCTGTTCACTTCGGGATCCACGGGCGGCCCGAAGGGCGTCGTCCTCGAACACCGCAACCTGATCAACATCATCACCTGGGCGCACCGCGAGCTCGGCACCGAGCTGTGGCAGGTGGTGCCGATGATCAGCGCGCTCGCCTTCGACGTCTGCATGTGGGAGATCTTCACGGCCCTCGGCTGCGGCGGCCGGGTCGTCGTGGCCGAGGACGCGCTGGCCCTGGCCCGTACACCGGGCGTCGAGGACGCGACCGTGATCACGGCCGTGCCGTCCATCTGGGCCGAACTGCTCAAGATCGGCGGACTGCCCGAGACGGCACGCACCGTGTTCTCCAACGGCGAGGTGCTGCCGCCGTCGGTGCTGCGCGACCTGTACGCGCTCCCGGGCGTCGAGGTCGTCTACAACATGTGCGCGCCGACCGAGACCACCACGTTCTCGCTCTACAACGTCGTACGCCCCGGCGAGCCGATCCCGCTCGGCAGGCCGATGCACAACACCACGGCGTACGTCCTCGACTCCCGGATGCGACCGGTGCCGCCCGGCGTCGTCGGCGAGCTCCACTTCGGCGGCGCGGGTGTCAGTCGCGGCTACCTCAACCGCCCCGACCTGACCGCCGAGCGCTTCGTCCCGGACCCGTTCTCCACCAAGGGCGGGGAGCGGCTGTACGCCACCGGTGACCTGGTAAAGCACGGCCCCGACGGGCGCATCCTGTTCGTCGGACGGGCCGACCACCAGGTGAAGTTGCGCGGCGCCCGGATCGAGCTCGGTGAGGTGGAGGCGGCCCTGCTGGCCCAGCCCGGCGTGGGCGAGGTCTGCGCGGCGGTCGTGCGGGAGGGCGGCGACCGACTGGTGGCGGCGCTCTCCCCGGCGAACGGCGCCACGGTGGCCGCGGAGGAACTGCGCACCGCGCTCCAGGAGCGCCTGCCCGGCTACATGGTGCCGTCCGTCATCAAGGTCGTACCGTCCCTGCCGCTGCTGGTCAGCGGCAAGCTGGACCGCAAGCAGGTGCTGGGGATGTTCAGCGGCCCGGCCGAAGAGCCGGACGCCGCGCCGGAGGCCGTCGAGCCGCCGGCCGGGGCCGCGGAGCAGCTGGTGGCCGACGCCTGGCAGCAGGTCCTGGGCCGGCCGGTCGGCGCCACCACAAACTTCTTTGAAGCAGGCGGCAATTCACTGCTGCTGATCCGGCTGCGCGAACTGCTGCGCGGCGCGTTCGACAAGGACGTCGGCGTTACGGAGCTTTTCCGGCACCCCACGGTCCGGGCCATGGCGGAGTTCTTCGCCGGTGGCCCCGGACCCGGGGAGCCGGCCACGGGGATCGCCGGGCTCGGGCGCTCCAGGCAGGAGGCCCGACTTGTACTGGCGAAGAGGAGGAGTCGCAATGTCCGTTGAACCGAGGGGGACCGAACTCCGGTCGGAGGTGCTGGCCGCACTGCGGTCGACGCTGTCCGAGAGCGATGTGGCCGGTGTGGAGAAGTGCGCCACCCGGCTGCAGGAGGCGCTGCCGCGGCAACAGGTCGCCGACAACGTCGTGATGGTGGCGTACGGCGGCGGCAAGGACAGTTCGTACACGCTGGCGTTCGTCCGGGCGGTCCAGCTCTGTCTGTTCGACCGGCTGGGCACCACGTTCAAACTGCGCTCGGCCACCAACCGGCACGCCGGCATGCCGCAGGCCGTCATGGACAACATCGACCGCGCCTACACCGCGCTCGGCATGACCGGCGACCCGGACTGCGAGATGCTGCTGATCGACGGCCCGGCGGTGAAGCACTTCGCGCACGACGAGCCGCTGCCGGCGCAGATCGTCGACCGCAACCGGCTCGACCTGCTGATGACCGGGCACCGCACGTTCGGCGAGGCCCGGCCCACCTTCTGCAACGCCTGCAACCTCAGCATGGTCAACTCGTTCGGCGCCGCCGCGGCACACGGCGCCGGCGTCGACGTGATCATCACCGGGGACTCACCGGAGGAACAGCGCGCCTACAGCTGGTGGATCCGCCGCCTCAGCCGGAAGGTGAACCCGCACCAGCGGCGCCGGACCGGGGCCGGCTTCCGCGGCTTCCTCCAGGACACCGACATGATCGCGTCGGCGTACTTCGCGGAGGTCTACGGCCCCGAGGCGAACGCCGAGATCAGCGAACGGGCCGTGACGAGCGACGTCTCCGAGGACATCCGGTTCTTCTCCATCTTCGACGACACCCGCTATTCGTCGGGGGAGCACTGGGCGCTGCTCACCGATCTGCTGCGGTTCGAATTCGACGAGGTCGCCTTCAGCTTCACCGAGTCCGACTGCGGCAACCCGACGATCATGGCGCATCTGCGGGCCCTCAAGTCCGAGCGCGTACACGGCCGTGAGTACGCCGAGGGCCTTGCCGAGTACGTGGACTTCGCGTTGTCGCTCATGCGGGTCAAGGAGTTCCCGGAGAACCTGATCGAGGTGATGCGCCGGCGCTATCGAGGCCCGGACGCGGCGGCCCGGATGCGCGCGGTGGCGGGCGGCTTCGCCGAGGAGGCGTACGGGCTGACGGAGGAGCAGCTGGTCTGCATGCTCCACTCGCCGTTCACCGACAAGGGGCAGCGCCTGGAGGCCTATCTGGAGGCCGAGCAGCCGCAGCTCGCCTCCCAGGCGGACACGGTGCGCTCACTGCTCGACGGCGAGGGCGAGCCGATGGACCGGACGGAAGCCGAACTCGTGCCGCGGCTGGTCGAGATCGCCGGTCTGGAGCTCAGCCGGCTGCGGACGCTCTACCGCGCGGAAGCGGTGCGGTTCTCCCCGAACGGTGGTCCCAGCATGATGGCCGCCATCCTGGAGGGCGACCCGCACAAGGCGGAGATCCGCACCCGCCTCTCACCCGACGGCCCGGAGGTGATCCAGCTCGCCACGGGACGGTGACGGCGAGGGCCGCGGTGGACGGCGGTCGCGGCCGCCGTCCGCACCGTGGGGACGCGTACACAGGTCGGTCGAGAGGAAACACGTCGAGAGGAAACACGATGACGCAGCCGGTCGACTTCGACACCGCCGCGTTGGACGGCCGTACGCTGCGGCAGGCCTTCGGCTGCTTCCCCAGCGGCGTGACGGCCGTCTGCGCCCTGGTGGGCGGCGAGCCGGTCGGCATGGCGGTCAGCTCCTTCACCTCCGTCTCCCTCACGCCGCCCCTGCTGTCGGTGTGCATCCAGGAGTCGTCGTCGACCTGGCCGCGGCTGCGTGACCTCAAGCGGCTGGGGCTGAGCGTGCTGGCCGAGGACCAGGACGCGGCATGTCGCCGCCTGGCCGACAAGGACCGGGACCGGTTCGCCGGCGTGCACTGGCGGGCCACCCCCGACGGTGCGGTGTTCGTCGACGGGGCGGCGGCCTGGTTCGAGTGCTCCCTCTCCACCGAACTGCCCGGCGGCGACCACACGATCGCCCTTCTGGAGATACACCGCCTGCGCACCGATCCGGCCACGTCCCCGCTCGTCTTCCACGGCAGTCGCTTCCGGCGTCTGGAGCCGAACGACCAGCAGTAGGCGTCCTCGGGACCGCCCGTTCCCTTCATGCCCTCAACCGCCGCAGGCGGAGCGGATCCGGTAGAAGGTGCTCAGGTATCTCGAGTGGTACGAGGCGCTGGTGATCCGCACCAGCGCCTCGTCGGCCGAACGCAGCGACGACCCGGTCAGGTTGGCACTGCCCGTGTAGACGCGCGGGGTGGTGTCGCCGTTGTAGTCGCCGTCCAGCAGGATCTGCTTGTTGTGCGGACGGACGTCGATTCCGGGGCCGTGGGGAATGCTGCATCCGCGGTGCTGGATGCCGGCGGCGTCGAGCCGGCTGGTGATCGCGCTGTCGCTCTCGGTGTAGATGACGTCGATCCAGCAGCCCCTGCCGCGCAGTTGGGCCAGCTTGTCGGCCACCTGGCGCCGCGAACCGAGGAAGCTGTGCGTCACGACGCGGATGTCGGTCTGGTGCCGGAGCCCGTCCGTGCCGGTGTAGGCGCAGCTGACCTCGTTCAACGCGTTGACGACGGTGTCCGTGGCCGGGTTGTTGTACGACGGGTCACCGCGGGGGAAGAAGTAGCCGCGGTACGTCGAGCCGGTCGGGGTGGAGAAGTAGGCGTTGTTGTTGCCGCGGGCCAGGGTGCGCCCCCGGCGGAGCTGCTCGTGGTACGAGGCGTAGGCGTTGTACACGGTGCTGTCCGTGAAGGTGACGGCGTCGTTGAAGGACTCGACCTTGTACCAGTCGGTGAGGTTGGACGACGTCTGGAAGACGACCCTCGTGTAGCTGGTGCCGTCGTCGAAGGGCCCGATCCTGGAGAAGGTGAAGAACTTGTTGTGGTGGTACGCCGGTCGGGGCGGGGTCACGGCCAGGCAGCCGCGTTGGACGTCGTCCACGCCGTCGGCGTCCTCGAACCTGTCGTCGCAGACGACGATCCACGAGCGGGCGGCGTCATCGGTTCCCAGCCCGGCCCTGAGGGTCCGGTAGGGCACGTTGGTGTACTCGGGGCCACCGGCGCTGTCCACATAGGTGGAGTCGTCGACGATGATCCTCACGTTGACACCGCGCCGGTGGGCGGCGAGCAGCGCGTCGGCGACCTCCTGGTCGGCGAACTCGTAGATCGAGCCGCGGATCGTCGCGCCGGCGGGCGTCCCCTCGATCAGCCGGACGAGCTGCGTGAAGATGGCCTTCCGCTGCGCCGACGTGCCCAGCGGGTCGTTGAACACGGGCCCGTTGACGACCGGCTTGGTCAGGGCGGCGGCGGGTGTCGCGCCGGCGAGGAGAAGTGCGGTCACCAGGGACAGGACGGCTGCGACGGCGGTCGGCACCCTGCACAGGCACCAGGCCGCACGCGCGCGTGGGCGCACGGTCGAACGGGTCATCATCACCTTCCCGGCGCGGGCGGGCAGAAGGCTCACGGATGCGAGCCTTCCGTGACGCACCGGGGGCTTCCCTGACGGGGTGCCGATTTCAACCGGACGGCGCACAGCGGGACGGGCAAGGGGGCGCAACTGAGTCGTATGCCTCATGTTCCCGGGACAGCCGGGCTGGGAGATTCATCCGCGAATCGCAGGCGGGCCCGCGGTGCCGAGCACCTGCTGCCGCGGCCCGGAAGAGCACCGTTCCCCTCCTGAACGGCCCCGCCCGCCCCGCCTAGTCGCCCGAAGGCGCCCGCGGCAGGAAGGCGCCGCACCCTTTCCAGGCGCTGAAGGGGCCCGCCGCCTCACGTGCCCGGGACCTTGGGCCACGCACAGTTGGGCTGCTGCATCCACACCGGTACCGCCGGAGTGCCGCCCTCAGAGCTGATCGCACCGCAAGGAGGCGCCATGACCAGCCGCACGCAGCGCAGCGCCCGCTCCCTCGGCATGCCCCGTCAGCAGGCCCAGTGCCCCCGGGAGCACCAGCCGGTTCAGCCGTTCCGCGTCACCCTCCAGGCCCGCGGCCCCCGCCACTGCCGGGTGACCATGGCCGGCGAACTCGACATCGCCACCGCCCCGGAGGCACGCGGGGTGCTGCTGCAGGCCGTCGGCCCGTACGAACACATCACTGTCGACCTCTCGAACCTCAGCTTCTGCGACTGCGCCGGGCTCAGCGCCCTGCTCGCCACCGCGCGGGCGGCCCGGAGCAAGCACGCCGAACTACGCCTGCGCGCACCCACGCCCGCGGTGACCCCGCTGCTGCGGCTGACCCGCACCCTCGACGCCTTCCACATCGAGCGAGCCCCGGACGGATGAGCGGCCGATGCTCGCACCTCGGTCGCGGGCGGTCAGGCGCCTGGCTCCCCCTGTTGCGCGGACAGCGGTTGCTCGGCCCAGATGGTCTTGCGGTTGCGGCCGTAGCGCGTGCCCCATCGCTCGGACAGCTGGGCCACCAGGAACAGGCCCCGGCCGCCCTCGTCGGTGCCGCGCGCCTGGCGCAGATGGGGAGAGGTGCTGCTGGTGTCGGAGACCTCGCAGATGAGCTGGCCGTCCCGGATCAGCCGCAGCAGCACCGGGCCGCCGGCGTACCGGTAGGCGTTCGTGACCAGTTCGCTCACGATCAGTTCGGTGGTGAAGGCGAGCTCGTCCAGCCCCCACTCGGTCAGCCGGTCCGTCACGAGTGTCCGGGCCCGGCCGGCCGCGGTGGGCTCGGCCGGCAGCTGCCAGGTGGCCACGTTCTCCGCCGCCAGCACCCGGGTCCGTCCCAGCAGCAGCGTGACGTCATCGGCAGGCCGTTCGGGCATCATCGCGTCCTCCACCGCCTTGCAGGTGTCCTCCAGCGAAGGGGACGGGCCGGCCAGCGTGGAGCGCAGAAGGGAAAGCCCCTGGTCGACGTCACGGCGGTCGGCGAGGAGGAGGCCGTCGCTGTACAGGGCGATCAGGCTGCCCTCGTCCAGTTCCAGCTCGGCCGTCTCGAACGGCAGCCCGCCCACGCCGAGCGGCGGTCCGGCGGGGAGGTCGATCGGGCGGACCCGGCCGTCCGGGCCCAGCACGGTCGGCGGCGGGTGGCCCGCGCGAGCCATGGCACAGTGCCGCGAGACCGGATCGTAGATCGTGTACAGGCAGGTCGCGCCCACGATCTGGGGGATGTTCTCGTCGGCCTGCCGCTGTTCGGTGGCCAACTGGTCCACCAGGTCGTCGAGCCGGGAGAGGACTTCGTCCGGAGCCAGGTCGAGGTGGGCCAGCGTGTGCACGGCGGCGCGCAGCCGGCCCATGGTCGCCGAGGCGTGCATGCCGTGGCCGACCACGTCGCCTACGACCAGCGCGACACGCAGCCCCGACAGGGGGATGACGTCGAACCAGTCGCCGCCCACACCCGTGGAGGCGTGCGCGGGCAGGTAGCGGTGCGCCGTCTCGACCGCCGGATGCTCGGGCACCTCGCTCGGCAGCAGGCTGCGCTGGAGGGCCTCCGCGGCGTTGTGCTGCTGGGTGTAGCGGCGGGCGTTGTCGATGCATACGGCTGCCCTCGCGGCGAACTCCTCCGCCAGCGTGAGGTCGTCCTCCTCGAACGGCTCCGGCCGCTGCGAGCGCCACAGGCAGACCAGGCCGAGGACGACACCGCGCGCGGCCAGCGGCACCGCCATCAGGGAGTGGACCCCGATCGCGAGCGCCTTCTCGGCCCGGTCCGGCTCGGTGATGAACCATCCGCGGGTGTCCTTCAGAAGGGGATCGAGGACGGGACGCCGCTCGGCCAGGCAGCGGGTCGGCGCGGTCTCATCGGGGAAGAAGAACAGATGGCCCTCGGGATGCATCACCGTCAGCGCCTCGGGCCGGATGCTGCGCACCGCCATCCTGCGCAGGGGGCCCCTGGCGTCGGGGGCCGGCTCCTCCCCCCGCGGCACGGGTTCCAGCAGGTCCACCGAGAGGGCGTCGGCGAGCGCGGGAACCGCCGCCTCGGCCAGCTCGCGCGCCGTCCTGGCCACGTCCAGGGTGCTCCCGATCCGGGCGCCCGCCTCGTTGAGCAGCGCGAGGCGCCGACGGGCCCGATGGCGGTCGGTGACGTCCTCGACGATCTCCGTGACGCCCAGCACCCTGCCGGACGGGTCCTGCATGCGGAAGGCGGAGATGGAGATGACCAGTTCCCTGTGGAGGTCGTGCAGCAGCCGGCTCTGCTGCTCGGCGAAGATCACGGGACGGCCTGTTTCGAGAACCGACCGGAGCTTCGCCTCCGCCAGATCCGCGTCGGGACCGAACAGGAACTCACCGGCGCGACGCCCGCGGTAAGCCTCGGGCGGCAGTCCGCCGAACCGCGCGATCGCCTGGTTCACCCGCAGGATGCGCAGGTCCGGGCCGAGCACCACGACACCCACCGGGGACCGCAGGAAGAGGCCGTCGAGCACGGCCCGGTCGATCTCCCACTGGGTGATGTCCTCGGCGAGCGCGCCGACGAGGAGCCACTCCACGGTGGAGTCCAGCCGCTGCACCCGCCGGGCCCTGAACCCCACGAACACGCGGTGCCCCGCACGGTGCAGGACGGGCAGCAGACCGATCCAGCCGCCCTCCCGTCGGCAGGTTGCGGTCGCCTCGGCGATCAGCCCCTTGTCCCCGCTGTCGACGAGGACCTCGCGTATCGGCCGGCCCAGCACATCCCCGGGCCGGTGCCCGAGGAGCGTGGTGGCCTGTTCGCTCCAGGCGACGACCCTTCCGCTGTCGTCCAGCACGGCCGACGCGGATCGGTGGATCGAGAACGGATCCTCCGGGCTCTCGCTGAGTGTCTTCGGGGATGTGTCGCGCATCGCCCACCCATCTCGCGCCGATCGCGGGGCTCGACGTGCGGCACCCCGGGGCGCTCCCGCGTTCCGCATGTCTCGCCCTTGCAGTGACTCACTCCCAGTATCGGCCGGGCGGGCACAGCGCGCTTCGTCGTCGCGGCCCGAACGACCTGGTCGAGTGATTCCCGTGACGTCCGCAAGAGGCACGTGACGTCGAGTGCGTCCGGCGACGGTCCGTGGACGTACCGGTTCACCGGGGCAGTGTCCGGGCGAGGAGCACCGCCACGTCGTCGTCCGCGACATCGGGCATGACGTGGGCCAGGAGGTCGTCGCAGATCCGGTCCAGCGGACGCCCGGGCTGCCGCAGCGCTTGGGCCAGACGGCGCATGCCCTGGTCGAGGTCCGTGCCCCGGGTCTCGATCAGACCGTCGGTGTAGGTCACGAACAGGCTGTGCGGTGGCAGGACCACCCGCTGGACCTCGCAGTCGGGCCCGCCCACGCCCAGGGGCGGGCCCGCGGGTCCATCCAGAAAGGCGACCGTTCCCCGCTCGTCGGCGATGACGGGAGGCGGATGGCCCGCCCTGGCGATCAGACAGTGGCCGGCGGCCGGATCCTGTACGGCGTACAGGCAGGTGGCCATCTCGTTGTCGCCCAGGTCCGCCACGGCGGCGTCCAGGGCGCGCAGCACCTCGTCGGGCGCGGTGTCCCGGCGCGCCAGGGTCCGTACCGCGGTGCGCAGCTGCCCCATGACCGCCGCCGCGTGGATGCCGTGCCCCATCACGTCCCCGATCACCAGGGCGGTCCGGTCGCCCGACAGGGCGATGGCGTCGAACCAGTCGCCGCCGACCTCGTGATCGCCCGCGGGCAGATAGCGGCCGGTGAGCTCCAGCCCGCTCACGGTGGGCAGGACGGGGTTCATCAGGCTGCGCTGGAGGGTGAGCGCGGCATCGCGTTCCCGGCCGTACATGCGCGCGTTGTCGATGTTCAGCGCCGCCCGGGCGACCAGCTCGTCGATCAGCAGCGTGTCCTGGTCGTCGAACGGCTCTCGATCGCGAGTCCGGGTGACCGTGACCGCGCCGAGCACGGTGCCCCGCGCAACCAGCGGGATCAGGCGCGCCGACCCCACGCGGGCGCGCAAGTACTCGTGCAGCCGGCCGGCGGCAGGGGTGGTGATCAGCGGGCCGATGTCTCTCAGGTAGAGGTTCATGGGACGTCCGGCACTGATGAGCCGCTCGTACATCGAGCCGGGCGGGATCTGCAGGGTCATGCCGACCGCGAGGAGGTCGGCCGGCGCTGCCGGATCCGTGAATGTCGCCGCGACGCGGCGGACCACCCCGTGCGCCGACGCGGCGGTCTCGTCCGGGGCCATCGCCTCCTCCAGCAACTGCACGTCGGCGGAGTCGGCCA
Organism: Streptomyces sp. V4I8; assembly: GCF_041261225.1. GTDB lineage: Bacteria > Actinomycetota > Actinomycetes > Streptomycetales > Streptomycetaceae > Streptomyces. The sequence goes on along the minus strand of NZ_JBGCCN010000001.1, from coordinate 1,210,635 downwards.
GCCGGGGCACCAGGACGCGGACCACCTCCCGCGCCGTCTGCGTCAGATCCAGGGTGGAACCCATCTGGGTGCCCGCCTCCGCCAGCAGCGCGAGACGCCGCCGCGCCCGCTCCGCCTCCAGATGGGCCCGCTGCCCCTCCGTGACGTCGATCAGTGACGCGATCACGCCCACCCGTTGGCCGGTCCCGCCGAGCAGGGGGGCGTAGGAGCAGGACCAGGTCCGGGTCCGTTGCGGGTCCGAGACGCCGGAGGTGTAGCGGAAGTCGACCACCGGCTCACCCCGGTCCAGGACCTGTCGCATCACCGACTCCAGCGCGGCGGCGCCGGGGGCGATCTCGGTCACGCGTTTCCCGACGTGCTCGGCCACGGGCACGCCGTCGATCCGGGACAGGGCCTCGTTGACCCGGAGGAAACGCAGGTCGGGACCGAGCATGGCCAGGCCGATCGGGGACTGGGTGAAAAGCCCCTCCAGCGCGGCCAGCGCGTCCCGCATCCGCTCCACGGCGGAGGTCTCCGCCGCGATGGCCAGCACACCCGTACGCCCCCGGGCGTCCGCGATCGGACAGTGCCACATCTCCATGTCGACCACGGTCCCGTCGCGATGCCGGACCGGCAGCCGTGCGACCACCGCCGCACCCGTCTGCACCGTCCGGCCCAGCCGGTCGGCCAGCTCCCGGTGCTCCTCGGGCACCAGGACGCTCCGGGCGTCCTGGCCCACCATCTGCTCCGGCGTGTGACCGAGCAGGTCCTGCGCGGCGAGCGACCACTGCACCAGGCGCCCGTCGGCGTCGACCACCCACAGCGCGAGCGGAAGCAGATCCTGGAAGACCCCCGCATGCCCGACCCCCGCATGCGCGACCGCTGACGTGCCCCGATCCGGCGTTTCGCCGGTCGCATCGGGGGCACGTGCACCGCGGTGACTCGCGCTGGTCATAAGGGCACCTCGCTTCACCACCCTTGACCACAGGAGGCTCAAGGACAGCCTAGGCCGCAAGTGGCCCGGCTCACATGGCGTGGAAGAGGCACCGCCGACACCATTGGGTGATCCGTCACCGGCAGGCTGAAGGGATCAAGGATGTTCCGCAAGGTGCTGGTAGCCAACCGCGGCGAGATCGCGATTCGTGCGTTCCGCGCAGGCTACGAGCTGGGGGCGCGCACCGTCGCCGTCTTCCCGCACGAGGACCGCAACTCCCTGCACCGGCTGAAAGCCGACGAGGCCTACGAGATCGGCAGGCCCGGGCACCCGGTGCGGGCCTACCTCTCCGTGGAGGAGATCGTCCGCGCGGCGCGCCGCGCGGGAGCCGACGCCGTCTACCCGGGTTACGGGTTCCTGTCCGAGAACCCCGATCTGGCCCGGGCGTGCGAAGAGGCGGGCATCACGTTCGTCGGACCGAGCGCGGACATCCTGGAGCTGACCGGGAACAAGGCGCGTGCCGTGGCCGCGGCCCGCGCGGCGGGCGTGCCGGTGCTGGGTTCCTCCGAACCCTCCACCGACGTGGACGCACTCGTCGCCGCAGCCGAGGAGATCGGCTTCCCCGTCTTCGTCAAGGCCGTCGCGGGCGGCGGCGGGCGCGGCATGCGCCGCGTCGAGGAGCCCGCCCAGCTGCGGGAGTCCATCGAGGCGGCGTCCCGTGAGGCGGCGTCCGCGTTCGGCGACCCCACGGTCTTCCTGGAGAAGGCCGTCGTCGAGCCCCGCCACATCGAGGTGCAGATCCTCGCCGACGGGCAGGGCAACGTCATCCACCTGTTCGAGCGCGACTGCTCGGTGCAGCGCCGCCACCAGAAGGTGATCGAACTCGCCCCCGCCCCGAACCTCGACCCCGCCCTGCGCGACCGCATCTGCGCCGACGCCGTGCGGTTCGCCCAGCAGATCGGCTATCGCAACGCCGGCACCGTGGAGTTCCTCCTCGACCGCGAGGGCAACCACGTCTTCATCGAGATGAACCCGCGCATCCAGGTCGAGCACACGGTGACCGAAGAGGTCACCGACGTCGACCTCGTGCAGTCGCAGCTGCGCATCGCCGCCGGCGAGACCCTCACCGACCTCGGCCTCGCCCAGGAGACGGTCACCCTGCGCGGCGCCGCCCTCCAGTGCCGTATCACCACCGAGGACCCGGCCAACGGCTTCCGCCCGGACACCGGCCGGATCAGCGCCTACCGCTCGCCGGGCGGCTCGGGCATCCGCCTCGACGGCGGCACCACCCACGCCGGTACGGAGATCAGCGCGCACTTCGACTCGATGCTGGTGAAACTCACCTGCCGGGGCCGGGACTTCGCCACCGCGGTGGGCCGTGCCCGGCGCGCCGTGGCCGAGTTCCGCATCCGCGGCGTGGCCACCAACATCCCCTTCCTCCAGGCCGTGTTGGACGACGCCGACTTCCAGGCCGGCCGGGTCACCACGTCGTTCATCGAGCAGCGCCCGCATCTGCTCACCGCCCGCCACTCCGCCGACCGCGGCACCAAGCTGCTCACCTACCTCGCCGACGTCACGGTCAACAAGCCGCACGGCGAACGGCCCGACCTGATCGACCCGTTGACCAAGTTGCCCGCGCTGCCGGCCGGTGAGCCGCCGGCCGGGTCCCGGCAACGGCTCGCCGAACTCGGCCCCGAGGGCTTCGCGAGCTGGCTGCGCGCGTCGCCGACCATCGGCGTCACCGACACCACGTTCCGCGACGCCCACCAGTCGCTCCTCGCCACGCGGGTGCGCACCAAGGACATGCTCGCCGTCGCCCCGGTCGTGGCGCGCACCCTGCCCCAGCTGCTGTCCCTGGAGTGCTGGGGCGGCGCCACCTACGACGTCGCCCTGCGCTTCCTCGCCGAGGACCCGTGGGAGCGCCTCGCGGCCCTGCGGGAAGCGGCACCGAACATCTGCCTCCAGATGCTGCTGCGCGGCCGCAACACCGTGGGCTACACGCCGTATCCCACCGAGGTGACCGACGCGTTCGTGCAGGAGGCGGCGGCCACCGGCATCGACATCTTCCGGATCTTCGACGCCCTCAACGACGTCGAGCAGATGCGGCCCGCCATCGAGGCCGTACGGGAGACGGGAACGGCCGTCGCGGAGGTGGCCCTGTGCTACACCTCCGACCTGTCCGACCCGTCGGAGAAGCTGTACACCCTGGACTACTACCTGCGCCTGGCCGAGCAGATCGTCGATGCGGGCGCCCACGTCCTGGCCGTCAAGGACATGGCCGGTCTGCTGCGGGCACCGGCCGCGGCGAAGCTGGTGTCTGCCCTGCGCCGGGAGTTCGACCTGCCGGTGCACATCCACACCCATGACACCGCGGGCGGCCAGCTCGCCACCTACCTCGCCGCCATCCAGGCCGGCGCGGACGCGGTGGACGGCGCGGTGGCGTCCATGGCCGGTACGACCTCGCAGCCGTCGCTGTCCGCGATCGTGGCCGCGACCGACCACTCCGAGCGGCCCACCGGCCTCGACCTCCAGGCCGTCGGTGACCTGGAGCCGTACTGGGAGAGTGTCCGCAAGGTCTACGCCCCCTTCGAGGCGGGCCTGGCCTCCCCGACCGGCCGCGTCTACCACCACGAGATCCCCGGCGGGCAGCTCTCCAACCTGCGCACCCAGGCGGTCGCGCTGGGCCTGGGCGACCGGTTCGAGGACATCGAGGCGATGTACGCCGCCGCCGACCGGATGCTCGGCCGCCTGGTGAAGGTCACCCCCTCCTCCAAGGTGGTCGGCGACCTGGCGCTGCACCTCGTGGGTGCCGGCGTGTCCCCGCAGGACTTCGAGGCGGGGCCGGACCGGTTCGACATCCCCGACTCCGTCATCGGCTTCCTGCGCGGCGAGCTGGGCACCCCGCCCGGCGGCTGGCCCGAGCCGTTCCGCAGCAAGGCGCTGCAGGGCCGCGCCGAGGCCAAGCCGGTGCAGGAACTGAACGCCGAGGACCGTGAGGGGCTGGCGAAGGAGCGGCGCGAGACGCTCAACCGGCTGCTGTTCCCGGCGCCGACCCGCGAGTTCGGGACCCACCGTGACACCTACGGCGACACCAGCGTGCTGGACAGCAAGGACTTCTTCTACGGGCTGCGCCCGGGCAAGGAGTACGCCGTCGACCTGGAGCGCGGTGTGCGGCTGCTGATCGAGCTCCAGGCCGTCGGTGACGCGGACGAGCGTGGCATGCGTACCGTGATGTCGTCCCTGAACGGCCAGTTGCGGCCGATCCAGGTCCGCGACCGGGCGGCCGCCTCGGACGTCCCGGTGACGGAGAAGGCCGACCGGGCCAACCCCGGTCATGTCGCGGCGCCGTTCGCCGGAGTCGTGACCCTCACGGTCGCCGAGGGCGACGAGGTGGAGGCCGGTGCCACGGTGGCCACCATCGAGGCGATGAAGATGGAGGCCTCGATCACCGCCGCGAAGTCCGGCAGGGTGGCCCGACTGGCCATCAACCCCATCCAGCAGGTCGAGGGCGGCGATCTGCTGGTCGAACTCGCCTGAGCCGACTGCCTGTCACGTCGTCACCGCATGCCGTCTCGCCCCGCGCAGGGAGCACCTGCGCGGGGCGAGACGGTCCGGTCGGGGAGGCTGAGCGGGGTCAGGCGCAGAGCACCCGGGTCTCCGGCGTGAAGACCGGGCCGCCGCTGGTGTTCGTCGCGTCGCTGAACTCGGCGTAGAAGTACGAGTAGAAGCCGATGTTGCCGTTGCAGCCCGAGTCGGCGGCGACCTGGAGGGTCAGCGTGACGGTCCGGCTCTGTCCGGGCGGGACGGTGGCTCCGTAGTTCGTGCCGAGGTTGCTGGGGCCGGTCCCGGAGCAGGCGGTGCTGCCGGTGGCCGTGGCGAGGCTGCAGCCGGTGAAGCTGTACTTCAGGTCGGGGCGCTGCGTGGTGAGCCAGGTGGGCTCGATCGTCTGGTAGACGAACAGGACGTCGTAGGTCTTGTTGTTGGTCAGCGTCATCGAGAGCTGCACCGTGCCGCCGGGCGTCGTGGTGGCGGAGTCGGTGGCGAAGGTGATGCCGGCCGGCGCGGGATCCGCGGCGCTCGCGCTGGGGGCCAGGCCGAAGACCGCGAGGAGCAGACCGAGAACGGTGGTGAGACCCAGGCGTCTCATACGTGGTGATCGCATGGCCCGGGAGACTAGGCAGGCGACGCACACGCCGTCTGCCTCACGACGAGGCACGGGCCGACGATCGGCCGAATGTGTGCCAGATGTGAGGGCGTTGTGGCGGGCCTGTGGAGTCCCTGGTCGGGCCGCATTTGCGCACGGCACGGGGAGTCGGGGGCGACCGGCGGGGCCGGCGGAGTGCGCGTCGCCCGCACGTCGATATTGGCGTGATCGCCGATGCTCCGGGAGCCGTGGCGCCTCACCGGGTGCGGATGTTCTCGGGCATGCGTCGATTTCCGGCCTCGGCGGCCACGGACGACCGGGCGCGGACGCAGGTCAGCCGGCGGTCTCGTCGAGGTTCTTCTCGCTCCAGATGCCTCGCACGTGGCTGATGTGGCGGCGCATCAGGGCCTCCGCGCCGTCCGCGTCGCCGGCCTCGATCAGGTCCAGCAGCTCGGCGTGCTCGTGGGAGGAGTCGAACAGCGCGTCGCCGTCGGGGAGTCGGCGCAGCCCGTAGATCCGGGAGCTGGTGCGCAGGGACCTCACGGTCTCCAACAGGCGGGCGTTGCCGGCCAGTTCCAGCAGGGCGAGGTGGAACTGCATGTCGATGGTGACGTGCGCGATGAAGTCCCGGCGCGCCGCCGCCTTTTCGATGCCCGCCGCGAGCGGCCGCAACTGCTTGATGGCCTTCGCGGGGACGCCCTGTTCGGTGATGCGGCGGATGGTGGGCGGCTCGATGAGTGCCCGGAGCTCGGTGATGTCGTCGAGTTCCTCCGGCGAAAGGGTCGTGACCCGGAAGCCCTTGTTGCGGACGACTTCGACGAGTCCCTCCTTGGCGAGGTCGAGCAGCGCCTCGCGCACAGGGGTGGGGGAGACGCCGAACTGTTCCGCGAGGCTGGGCGCGGAGTAGACGACGCCGGCTGTCATCTCTCCCGAGATGACGGCTCCGCGGAGGGTTTCGGTGATCTCCTGGCGGAGGTTCCGGCGTCCGCGGAACGAAGGCAGGTTCACGGTGGTGCCGTCGTCCGCGCTCATGGCTGGCTTCCTCACTGTCGGCGGCAAGTCGTTCCACGCTCGACTTCGAGGTGAGCGGTGGCCGGTTGCATGCTATACGGACAGCGTTGTGTGATGTATCGCATGTTTCCGCGCACACGGGCAAAGCGCCTGGTGGCAGGGGGTATGCGGGGCACGTACTCGCCTCATCCGGCTGGTTGGCGCCCCGCGCCGGTCACAGCTCGAACCCCTGCGGGAAGGGATCGTCCGGGTCGTACAGATACTGGGCGGTGCCGGTGATCCAGGCGCGCCCGGTGACGGTGGGGACGACCGCCCGGTGGCCGGCGACCTCGGTCTCCTCGACGAGTCGGCCGATGAAGTGGGTGCCGATGAACGACTCGTTGCGGAACTCGGTGTTCAGCGGGAGCAGTCCGCGGGTGTGCAGTTGGGCCATGCGGGCGCTGGTGCCCGTGCCGCAGGGGGAGCGGTCGAACATGCCCGGGTGGATGACCATGGCATGCCGGGAGTGGGAGGGGGTGGATCCGGGGGCGGCGAGGTAGACGTGGTGCACACCGTTGATCTCGGGGTTGCCGGGATGGACAGGCCGGTCCTGTTCGTTGATGGCCGCCATGATGGCCAGACCCGCGTCCATGAGCCGGTTCTTGTCGGCCCGTTCGAAGGGGATGCCGAGGCCGTCCAGTTCGACGATGGCGTAGAAGTTGCCGCCGAAGGCCATGTCGTAGGCGACCTCGCCCCAGGGGGCGACCTTGACGGTCCGGTCCAGGGCGAGCGCGAACGAAGGGACGTTGCGCAGGGTGACCGCCTTGGCGGAGCCGTCCTCGACGCGGACGTCGACGACGACGAGTCCGGCGGGGGTGTCCAGGCGGATCGTCGTGACCGGTTCCTCGACCTCCACCATGCCGGTCTCCACCAGGACCGTGGCGACGCCGATGGTGCCGTGCCCGCACATGGGCAGGCAGCCGGAAACCTCGATGAACAGGACGCCGAAGTCCGCGTCCGGGCGGGTGGGCGGCTGGAGGATCGCTCCGCTCATCGCCGAGTGACCGCGCGGTTCGTTCATCAGCAGTCGGCGGATGTGGTCGAGGTGGTCGATGAAGTACCGGCGCCGGTCGAACATGGTGGCCCCGGGGACGACGCCGACGCCACCGGTGATGACCCGGGTCGGCATCCCCTCTGTGTGGGAGTCGACGGCGTGGAAGACCCGGTTGCTGCGCATGGTCAGGCGAGCCCTTCCGCGATGGCCTTCTCGGTCGCGGTGCGTACGACCGCCTCGTGCTCGGGGGTGAGCGGGATACGGGGCTGGCGGCAGGGGCCGCCGTAGCGGCCGACGAGGTCCATGCTGAGCTTGATCGCCTGCACGAACTCGGTGCGCGAGTCCCAGCGCAGCAGCGGGTGCAGGATGCGATACAGGGGGAGGGCGGTGGCGAGGTCGCCCTCGGTGGCCGCCTCCCACAGTTCGGCGCAGGCGCGCGGCAGGGCGTTCGGGTAGCCCGAGATCCAGCCCGGCGACCCGGCGATCGCCATCTCCAGGGCCAGGTCGTCGGTGCCGGCCAGGACGTCCAGGCCCGGGGCGAGTTCGGTGATCCGGTAGTAGCGGCGGATGTCGCCGGAGAACTCCTTGACCGCCACGATCAGGCCCTCGTCGAACAGCTCGGCGAGGAGCTCGGGGACGAGGTCGACCTTCGTGTCGTGCGGGTTGTTGTAGGCGACCACCGGTACGCCGGCCTTGGCGACCTCCCGGTAGTGCGCCATGACGGCGCGGTCATCGGCGCGGTAGGAGTTCGGCGGGAGCAGCATCACGGCGGGTGCACCTGCCTCGCCGGCCTGTTCGGCCCAGCGGCGGGCCTCGTCCGCACCATAGGCGGCGACACCCGGCATGACGGTGAAGCCTTCGGGGGCGGCGGCCACGGCAGTGGTGACCACCTTGGCGCGCTCCTCTGCGGACAGGTTCTGGTACTCGCCGAGGGAGCCGTTCGGCGTGACGCCGTCACAGCCGTTGGCGGCGAGCCAGGCGACGTGGTCGGCGTAGGCGTCGAAGTCGACGGCCAGGTCGCCGTTCCCGGTCTCGCGCAGGGGGAGTGCGGTGGCGACGAGCATGCCGTGCCAGGGCTTCGCCCGGGTCATGAGTCCTCCACGTGTCGTGATCCCACCATCAGGGTCAGTGCAACACCCATCAAGGCCAGTGCAATATTACATTACACAGGCCTGTCAGCTCTGTCAGCCCTGTCACTGGTGACGAGGGCAAACCTCCTGTGGTCAGGCGCCGTTGTCGTCGAAGCCGGCGGCAAGGATGCCCAGGGTGAGGGGCTGCGCGATGGGGCGTGCGGCCAGGCCACGCAGGTCCTCGGCGGTGGGCTGCCGGTTGTTCGCGCGGGCGACGAGACAGCTGGTGGCGTAGCCGCAGACACGGCCCTGGCACAGGCCCATGCCGGGGCGGGCATAGAGCTTGACCGCGCGCGGGTCGGTGGCCCCGAGGTCGCGCACGGCCCGGCGGACGGTCCCTGCGGTGACCTCCTCGCAACGGCAGACCGTGGTGTCCTCGTCCAGCCAGGTCTGCCAGCCGTCCGGCACCGGATACGCCTGGTGCATCGCCGCGGCGAACGACCGTTGGACGGAGCGCTGCCGCAGCAGCCGCGCCAGACGCCGACGGTCGACGGGCGAGCCGTTGGTCGCGTACGCGGCGTGCAGACCGGCCAACTCGCCTTCCAATACGGCGAGTTGGGCGCCACCGACGCCGCAGGCCTCCCCGGCGACGTAGACGCCGTCGACCGTGCTGCGCTGCCGGGAGTCGACGCGGGCGACGAGGCTGCCGTCGGCGTCCCGCCTCATCTCGCAGCCGAGTTGCAGGGGGATCTCCGTCTGCGGGGTGAAGCCGTAGCCGACGGCGATCGTGTCGCAGTCGATCGTGCGGGTGCTGCCGGGCACGATCCGCCACCGGTCGTCCAGCCGGGCGACGGTCGCTCCGGTGACGGTGTCGGTGCCGTGCGCGGCGATGACGGCGGTGCGGGTGCGCCAGGGAACGCGGTGCCGGCGGAGGGTCCGCAAGTACCCGGCGCCCTCAGCCAGTTTGGGCAGGTTGCGCAGGGTGGCGACCGGATGTCTGCCGAAGGCGATGGGCAGTCCGGCTTCGAAGACGCCCACGACCGTGGCGCCGGCCTCGGCCAGGCCGGCGGCCACCGGCAGCAGGAACGGCCCGGTGCCCGCGACGGCGATCCGCTTCCCGGCCAGTACGCCCTGCCCCTTGAGGAGGGCCTGGACGGCTCCGGCGGTGAACACCCCCGGAACGGTCCAGCCGGGGAAGGGTAGTTGGCGGTCGTAGGCGCCCGTCGCGATGATCACGGTCCGGCTGCGGAGGGTGCGGGGGATGTCGTCGCGGGTGGTGTGGCCGGTCCGGGTCGTGTGGGTGGTGAAGCCCTCGTCGGTGCGTTCGACGTGCCAGATCGAGTGGCCCGGCCGGTGGTCGAGCAGATGGTGTGCGGCCAACTCCTCCCTTAGGCGCCGGAACTGGCTCCAGCCGTGGTGGAGGGCGCCGTCGTCGCCGTCGCGGTGACGCCAGTACTGGCCGCCCGGTCGGGTGCCGCCGTCGATCAGCACCGTACGGCTGCCCTGCGCCGCGGCGGCGACGGCCGCTGACAGGCCGGCCGGTCCGGCACCGAGGACGGCGATGTCGTACAGGGTGCCGTGCACGGTGCCGTGCGGGGTGTCCCCCTGTTCAGCAGGCGAGGTCGTCATGACCCGCTCCTTCCTGGGTGGAGACCGTGTCGCCGGGCCGGGCCTCGACGAGGCAGGCGCGGTGGTTGGGGCGTCCGTTGATGGTCACCAGGCAGTCGAAGCACACCCCGATGCCGCAGAACACGCCGCGCGGGCGGCCCTCGGTGCGGGTGTGCCGCCAGGAGCGCCGCCCGGAGGCGATGAGTGCGGCGGCGACGCTCTGCCCGGACCGCGCCCGCACGGGCTCGCCGTCGAAGGTGAAGGTGAAGCTGGGGGGCGGAGTGGTCAAGGGGTCGCCTCCTCGAAGCGGTCCGGGCGGAACGGCGTCAGATCCAGGTCGGGTTTCTCGCCGGACAGATGCTGGGCCAGCAGATGGCCGGTGGCGACGGACAGCCCGATGCCGGCTCCTTCGTGACCGCAGGCGTGCAGCAGGCCGGGCGCGCGCGGGTCCGGACCGATGACCGGCAGATGGTCCGGGCAGTAGGGGCGGAATCCCAGGTAACTGCGGAGCAGGGAGACATCGGCGAGGAACGGGAAGAGGCCGATGGCCTGGGCCGCCAGCTTGCGCAGCACCGGCAGGGACACACTGCGGTCGAAGCCGACCCGTTCACGGCTGGCGCCGATCAGGACGGTTCCGGCGCGGGTTCCCTCGACCACTACCGAGGTCTCCAGGCCCGCGTCGCTGCTGGCGACGTTGGCCACGTACTCCGCGGTGTAGACCTTGTGCCGCACCACGCGTGGCAGCGGCTCGGTCACCAGGATGAAGCCCTTGCGCGGCAGGACCGGAACCGGGGCACCGGCGAGTTCGGACACCTGCCCGGCCCAGGTGCCCGCGGCGTTGATCACCCACCGCGCGTGCAGGACCGGGACATCGGCGGAGTCGGTCCGCACCCCCGTGACCGCGCCCCGCTTGTCGCGCACGAAGGCGGTGACACCGGTGCCAATGCGGACCGTGGCCCCCAGCCGGCGGGCCCGGCGAAGCAGTTGCGCGGCGGCCAGTATCGGCTGGACCTGCGCGTCCTGCGCGTAGAACGCTCCGCCGACCGCCTCCCGGGTCACGTTGGGTTCCAGCTCGAAGAGCTCGTCCGCGCCGATGTCGACCGCGTCGACGCCTGCCGTCCGCTGACCCGCCGTCAGATGCCGCAGACCGTCGGCCGCGCCCTCCGAACCCGCGACGACGACACCGCCCTTCGCCTCGTACTCGATCGCGCTCGTGCCCAGCTCCTCGCCGATCTGCCGCCACAGCCGGGAGGACAGCAGCGCCAGGTCGAGCTCGGCTCCGGATTCCTTGTCGGATACCAGGATGTTGCCCTCGCAGGCGCTGGTGGTGCCACTGCCGATGGCGCCCCGTTCGACCACGGAGACCCGCAGCCCGGCGACCGCGCAGTAGTACGCGCACGCTGCACCCACGATGCCTGCTCCGATGACCAGGACATCGGGGCCGGGGGATGGATGAGTCATTTCCGCATCATGTCATATAGCACTGATGGTGCCTGTGCTCTCGCATCGAAGCGTGGATCACGTCGTGTTTGTGCGCCGTCGGGGGACTTACGCGGGGCAGTCGAGGATCACCGGGGCTCAGGCCGCGGACGCGCGGCGACATAACGGTCGAATGCCTCGCGGGCATCGGGGACGAAGGCCTCATGACGAACCAGCTCGACGAGTTCGGGCTCCGTCAACCAGTCATGCCAGGCGATCTCTTCGGGGTCGGGCTTGATGGGCTCGGCGACGACAACCTCGTGCAGGCCGAGCCAGTACGGGCTGATCGCGCCCGCGCACCTGAACCTGAACACCAGCCTCGGAGGAGCTCGGACACCCAGCTCCTCCGCCAACTCCCGTGCGGCGGCCTCCTCGTAGGACTCGCCGACCTCTACGGCGCCTCCGAGCAAAGCAGGCGGGTTCGCGAATTTCTGGCCGCTCAGTCGCGGGAACCTGCGCGTTGGTGGGCGGCAGGGCGCTCTGCACGGACGAGTTCAGTAGGTGTTTGTGATCCTCAGGCTTGGCAAGGAATCGGGTCATCCCGTGTGCGTGGCGAGGTCACCCACGGGATGTGCTCACCTGGTGAACTGGGAGGCGAGATGCCGTTGCGTGATCGGGGTGCCGGTCATGCTGTCAGACGCCAGAGGGACGTGGTCTCGGCGCTTCGCGCTGTGTGGAGTGGGGCGGTGGCGTCCTTGGAGCGTGGGTGCCGGGGCTTGGTGTCGATCTTGTCCACAACGCGGAGGCTTGCTGCCTGGATGGCGTCGAGCAGTTGCTGACGTGTCCGGAGGCCGAGGTGCTCTGCCAGGTCGGACAGGATGAGTCAACCCTCGCCACCTGGCCGGAGGTGGGCAGACAGTCCAGTGAGGAAGCCGTGGAGCATGGTGCTGTCCGGGTCGTAGACGCCTTGCTCGATGGGGCTGGTCGGACGGGCGGGGAGCCAGGGCGGGTTACACACGATGAGGCCGGCGCGGCCTTCGGGGAACAGGACGGGAGCGGGACTGGACGTGCCCGCATGAGGTCAGCGACGGGTTCTGGAAGCGGGGACGGCGGGTCTCCCAGCCGGACGGTGAGGGTAGCCTCACCGTCGATGACGTCGTCGACGGTGAGGCGGACGATGCGGGTGACGGGTTGCGCGTAGAGGAGAACGAGCGCGGCCGCGACCCGGGCCCGCAGGGGCAAGGAGTCGTCGTTGAGGGTCCGCCGGAGAATGGCGAGTCGGCGGTGCTGGTGCAGCGGCGCTTGGTCCTGGTTGATGACTTGGGGTGGCAGGGCGAGGCGAGGCATCCGGCTCGTCTTCATGCACCAGCGCAGGAACGTCTCGGCCGGCGCCGGGTGGGCAGCTTCTCCTTGTGCCAGGCGTCGACGTCGGCCTGGTGGCAGTGTTCGAGGGTGCGGCCTCGGTCGGCGAGCCAGGAGAGGAAGCTGAACACGCTCGCCGCTTTGAGAATCTCGTTCGCCCGCCTGAACTCGGCGTTTGCCTTGCGGAGTTGCTTCAGTTCCTCGTGTTCGGCGGTCGACAGCCGGTCGTCCCGCTCGTCGCGGTCGACCTCGGCCTGGCGGACCGAGCCGCGCGGAACTCGTGTCCGTGCGGCTTAGGACGGCTCAGATCTCCTGGGGCTTGTAGGAGCTGGGGTCGCGCAGGATGACGCGGCGCAGCAGGTCGACGGTTTTGGTGACGCCCTCGACGGGGGCCACAAGAACGTCCTCGTGCTCGATGCTCAGGACGTCGTCGTAGCCGGCTCGGCGCAGGGCGAGGCAGAAAGCGCGCCAGAACGCGTCGTCGTGGCCGTAGCCGAGGGTGACGTAGTTCCAGGAGCGTTCCTTGGCGGCCATGACCGGCAGCGTCTCCAGCCTGCTGGTCAGGGCCTGGCGGGTGGGTTCCAGCCGGGTGTCCTTGGCGTGCACGTGGTAGATCGCCTCGCCCAGGGTCTCGATGGCGGCCAGCGGGTCGGCACCCATCCACATCAGGTGACTGGGGTCGAAGTTGGCACCGACCACGGGCCCGACCTCCTCGCGCAGGCGCAGGAGGGTGGGGACGTTGTAGACCGCCTGGTGGGCGTGCATCTCCAGAGCGAGCTTGGGTACGCCCTGGTCACGGGAGTGGGCGACGAGGTCTCGCCAGTACGGGAGTACGACCTCGGTCCATTGCCAGTCGAGGATCTGTGTGGTCTCCGGCGGCCAGGAGACCGTGATCCAGTTGGGGTTGGCGTCGCCCGGCCCGCCCGGCAGCCCGGACATCATCACCACGCGGTCGACGCCGAGGAGCGGGGCGAGAGCGATGGTCCTGCGCGTGACCTGGTCGTGCTCGCGGCCGCTGGGCCCGGGGTGCAGGGGGTTGCCTGAGCAGGTGAGGGCGCTGATCGTGAGCCCTCGGTCGGCGAGCTTGGCCAGCAGTTCGCGGCGCGCGCCGTCGCTGTCGAGAAGTCGGTCGATGTCGATGTGCGGGGCGGTGGACCAGGCGCCGGTGGCGAACTCCACGTGGTCCAGGCCGAGTTCGGCGGCCAGGTCCAGGGTCTCGTCGAGCGTGAGCTGCCCGACGCTGTCGGTGTTCAGACCGATCTTCATGATGCGTCCCGTCTGCGGTGTGGTCGGGCGGGGAGCGGTCGTTCCCCGCTGGTTCGGTGTGCCGGCGGTGGGGGTCAGCTGTAGAGGGCTGGGCGGTCGGCGAGTTCCACCTCGACGCGGCGGCCCTCGGTCTGGGCGCGGATGCCCGCCTCGCAGACCGCGGCCACGGCGTAGCCGTCCCAGGCGCTGGGGCCGGTGACCTCGCCGCGCCGGGTGGCGTCGATCCATGCCTGGACCTCGCGGTCGTACGCTTCCTCGAACCGCTCGACGAAGCCGGGGGTGACCGTGCCGCCCCAGCGTCCGCCGGTGCTGACGAGCATGTCGTGCCGGTCGCCGATGCGGGCGGTGCCGTGCTCGCACACTGCCTCGGCCTGGACCTGGTAGCCGTAGCGGGCGTTGACGTAGATCTCGACGTCGACCACGGCGCCGCCGTCGGTTTCGAAGACGACGAACTGCGGATCGGCCAGCCCTTCGGGCGCGTTGCCGGAGGGCCGCGGCCGCAGCACCGTGACGGACGTGATCTCCTGGCCGAGCAGCCAGCGGGTGATGTCCATCTCGTGGGTCACGGAGTCGTTGATGAGCATGGCGCTGGTGAAGTCCGGCGGGCAGGACGGGTTGCGGTGCCGGTTGTGCAGCATCAGCGGCCGGCCCAGTTCCCCGCTGTCCAGCAGCGCTTTGAGCTTGATGTACTCGTGGTCGTAACGGCGCATGAAGCCCACCTGCACCCGGCGGTGCCCGAGCCGCTGCTCGGCCTCCAGCACGCGCAGGGCGGAGGCGGCGTCTGGGGTGAGGGGCTTCTCGCACAGGACGGGCAGGTCGTGCTCGAACGCGGTGAGCAGTGCCGCCTGGTGGGCGACGCCCGGGGAGGCGAGCAGCACCGCGTCAACGTCGGGTGAGGCCATCGCTTCGGCGACGTCGCCGTAGGCCGCGCATCCTTCGACGTCGGCGACCGTCTTGGCGCGATCGATGTCGACGTCGACGACGGCGGCCACATGGGCGCCGCTGGTCACCTCGCTGATCCGGCGTACGTGGTTGGCTCCCATGCGGCCGGCGCCGATCACGGCGACTCCAAGGGAGGTGCGGTAGGTCATGTGGTTCCTTGACTTGAGGGTGGGCGATGGCGGTGACGGTCAGCAGAGGGCCGGCCGAACCCACACGGGTCCGGCCGTGACCCGGGTCGTACGCGTCACCGTGTTCCCTTGGCCGCGAACGTGGCGACGGCGGCGACATTGGACTTGTCGACGAAGGCCGGGCCGGTCAGCACAGGCGCCACGCCACCGCCGCTGTAGTTGCCGTTGTTCTTGTAGAGCCAGAGGGAGTCGACCGCCAGGTAGCCCTGCAGGAAGGGCTGCTGGTCGACGGCGAACTGGATGCTGCCGCCCTGGATCGCCTTCACCAGCTCCTTGTTGAGGTCGAAGGTGGCGACCTTGGCCTTGCTGCTTCCGTCGGACACCGCCTGCGTGGCGGTCAGCGCGACCGGGGCGGCGAGGGTGACGACGTAGTCGATGGAGGGGTCCTGCTTGAGCTTGGCGGTGATGGTCGACTGCACGGACGGCATGTCGGCGCCGTTGACGAACAGGTTTTCCGTCGTGCCCGAGAAGCCCTTCTTGACTCCCGCGCAGCGTGCCTCGAGGGCGACCTGGCCCTGTTCCTGGATGACACAGGCGACCTTCTTGGCACCGAGGGAACTCAGCTTCTTGCCGACCGCCTCGCCCGCGACGGTCTCGTCCTGGCCGAAGTACTCGAGCAGGCCCTGCTTCTTCCAGTCGTCCACACCGGAGTTGAAGCCGACCACGGGTATACCGGCCCGCACTGCCTTGGCCACCGTTTCCTTCATGGCATCGGGCTTGGCGAGGGTGACGGCGATGCCGTCGACCTTCTGGTCGATCGCGTTCTGCACCAGGTTGGCCTGGTTGCCCCCGTTCGGGTCGGAGGAGTAGATCAGCTTGACGTTGTCCTTGGCGGCCGCGGCCTGGGCGCCCTTGCGGATGGTGTCCCAGAACGTGTCACCGGGGACGGCGTGGGTGATCATCGCGATGGTCATGCGGGGCGTGGTGGCCTTGCCGGCAGAGACGCCACCGGCGCTCTCCTCCGACTTCTTGCCGCCCGAGCTGCTGGAGCAGCCGGCGAGTGCCAGGACTGTACTGGCGGCCATGGCCACGAGCATGGTGAATCTGCGGGAGCGGGAGGGAAGCGAGCGGTTCATTTCGGCACCTCACTGTGCTGACTTGCGGGAAGGGGTGATCCACCGGCGGGACGCCACACATCCCGTTGTGGGTCGGGCGGGGAGCTACTGGGTGGCCTGCTGTGCGACTCGGGGTGGGATCAGAGGGTGAACGCGGCGCGGAACCGCTCCATGGCGGTGTGACTGTCGCCGGAGGGCCATGCCTCCAGGGCGACCGTGCCGTCGTAGCCGAGGTCGGTGAGGGCGCGGGCGACGGCCGGATAGTTGATCTCTCCGGTGCCGGGTTCGCAGCGGCCGGGCACGTCGGCGACCTGGATCTCTCCGATCAGGCCGGCGCCGTGCGCGCGGCGGATCAGTTCGATGAGGTTTCCCTCGCCGATCTGGGCGTGGTACAGGTCCAGATTCATCCGCAGCCCGGGCCGATCGACTGCCGCGACCAGGGCGTAGGTGTCGGCGGCCCGCGCGAACGGGACGCCGGGGTGGTCGACGGCGGTGTTGAGGTTCTCCAAGGTGAAGGTGACGCCCGCGCTTTCGCCCAGTTCGGCCAGGCGGGTGAGCGTGCGGTGGGCGGTGATCCACATGTCGCCGGTGGCCTCGTCGGTCACCGGCACCACGGGCAGGCCCTCGCCGTCCAGGCCGGTGCCGTGCAGGTTGAGCCGGGGGCAGCCGAGATGCTCGGCGGCCTTGATCGACTCCTCGGCTGTGCGCAGGAGTTCGGCTGCGCCGTCCGGGTCGGTCAGGGTGCCGCGGATGTAGCCGGTCATCGAGGAGAACTCGGCGGGGGTCTGGGCCAGTGCGTTCAGGTCGTGCCGGGTCCAGTCCCAGATCTCCACCTGGAAGCCGGCCTCGTGGATGCGCCGGGCCCGCTCCTCGATCGGCAGGTCGCGGTAGACCATCTCGGCACAAACCGCCAACGTGTACATCGCAGCTCCAGACTTATAACGTTCTAAGAGAACAGGAGCAGTACGCCAGGCGCCGGGCGGCCTGTCAAGGGTTTGTGCGGACATTTGATTTATAACGTTGTAACAACGTTGACCAGTGCGTGTCCTGCTTGGCTCGGTCTACGATCACCTCGGAGAAGACCCTCGATCAGGAAGGCCGACGGTGCCATCGCGCTCTGCCGTCCCGGACGGAAAGCGGCCGACGCTCAGCGACCTCGCGGCGCGGGCAGGTGTCTCCGTGCCGCTTGCCTCCATGGTCATGCGCGGTGCCAAGGGGCCCAGCGCGGCAAGTCGCGAGCGGGTGCTGCGGGCCGCGCAGGAGATCGGCTACCGGCCGGACAGCAGGGCCCGCCTCCTGCGCAGCAGCCGCTCGCACCTGGTGGGAGTGCAGTTCGACCTGCGACAGCCCTTCCACGCCGACATGGTTGAGGCGCTCTACGCCGCGGCGGGGGCGGCCGGCTATCAGATCGCGCTCAGCGCCGTCGCCGCGAGCCGCAGCGAACAGGAGGCGGTGGAGACGCTGCTCGCCGACCGCTGCGAGGCGTTGATCCTGCTCAGCCCCCATGCCCCGGCGGCCCGGCTGGCAGAACTCGCGGCGCAGCTTCCCGTCGTCTCCGTGGCCCGCCGGCTGCGTCCGCTCACCGACGGCGTCGACGTCGTCCGCGCGGCCGACGACGAGGGCGCCCGCCAGGCGGTCGACCACCTCGTGGCACTGGGCCATCGCGACATCGTCCACATCGACGGGGGCAGGGCGCCGGGCGCTGCCGATCGGCGCCGCGGCTACAAGTCGGCCATGAAGCACCACGGCCTCACCGACCGCGTCCGCCTCGTGCCGGGCGGGCTGACCGAGGACCACGGTGCGGCAGCCGCACGAACACTCCTCGCCGAGGCTGCCCGCCCCACCGCCGTCCTCGCCTTCAACGACCACTGCGCCATCGGCGTCCTCGACACCTTCCTGCGCGCCCGTATCCCTGTGCCCGACGAGATCTCGGTCGTCGGCTACGACGACAGCCACCTCGCCCGCCTGGCCCACGTCCAACTCACCACGGTCGGGCAAGAAGCCCGCCAGCTGGCGCGCCGGGCCGTGAGCCGGGCCGTCGCCCGGCTGGAGGGTGAGGCGGCGGACGACGAACGAGAAGTCGTCGTCACACCACACCTCGTCATACGAAGCACCACCAGGGCACCTTGCCGCTCCTGACCCGCGCTGCTCCAGTCCCGGCCCGATCTGGTCGAAGTTCCACCGCGGCCCCAAAGGACCACCCGCGGCTGTCCGCGGAGGAACCCGCCCCCCATCCAGGCGGACGCGCCTTGAGGGTCTCGGGGCGTTTGACGGTTTTGCCGACGTCGTAGCGGGGTGCCCGGTGTTTGTTCTTGGCGCCGGGTGGCCGTCCGGGGCCGGCTCCTCGGGGTTTGGGAACACGGGCCGGGCAGGCGAGGTGAGCGCGGATGTTCCTGAACCCCCGGCGGACCCGGGCCGGGGTGAGCCGGTCGGAGGTGGTGGGTTTCTCCCAGGGCCGGCGGAGGTCCGCGGCGAGGGGCCGGGTGAGCCGGAGCTGGGTGTGGGCGGCGATCAGGATCCAGGTCCAGCGGTCAGCCGCCTCGGGAGTACGGAGTTTCGGTGTCGTCCAGCCGAGGGTCTGCTTCGCGAAGCGGAACGTGTGCTCCAGGTTGAAGCGGCGGAGGAATGCCTGCCGGAAGCGGTCCACGTCGTCCGGGGTGGCGCCGGTCTTGGAGGACCATAACCACACCGGCGGAGCGTCCCGTTCTTTCGATAGGTGCTCGACCTTCAACCGCATCAGCGTTCCTTCACCAGGGGAAGTTCACCGTCGTGGTGAGGTTCCCCCGGCGTACGGGAGGTGCTGATCAGCTGGTCAGGGCGGGTTGAACGGGTTTCAGGTTCGTTCGTTCGGCCGTTGCCTGGTCTGGCGTAGTGCTTCTCCTCGAACTCGATCGGGCTGAGGTAGCCGAGCCGCTTCTGGATGCGCCGGGAGTTATAGAAGCCGTCGATGTACTCGAACAGCGCGAGATTCGCCTCGGCCCGGGTGGCCAAGACGCGGCCGCGGATGCACTCCGTCTTGATGATCATCCCAGGTTCTCCGCGAGAGCGTTGTCGTAGCTGTCCCCGACCGAGCCCATGGATGCTTCAACGCCCGTTCTCAGCAGTCGAGTTGTGAGCTTCACGGATGTGTATTGACAGCCGTGATCCGCATGGTGGATCAGCTTGCCCGGTTCGACTTCCCGGCTCGCGAGCGCGTACTCGAGGGTGGTCAGGACCAGGTCGGCGTCCGCGCGGGCAGAGGTCTCCCAGGCGACCACCCGGCGCGAGAACGCGTCCCGGATCGCCGAGAGCCACAAGGGCCCCTCACCGGTGGCGATCATGGTGAGGTCGGTGACCCACAGCCGGTTCGGTGCCGGTGCGGTGAAGTCCCGCTCGACCAGGTCTGGGGCGAGTGTGGCCTTCGGGTCGCGGCGCGTGAAGCCGCCCCGGCGCGGACTGATCCCCGCGATCTCGGCCTCGCGCATCAACCGCTCGACCCGCTTGCGCCCCACGTGGACGCCCTCACGCTTGAGCACGGCGTGCACGCGCGGCGAGCCGTAGATCCCGCCCGAGTCGGCGTGGTCTCCTTGATCTGCTCGGTGAGTCCCACGTCGCGGCGCCGCCGTTCGCACGGCTCGCGCTCGGCACGGCGCCAGCGGTACGTCGAAGAGGCCATGGACAGTTCCCGGAGTACGCACTCGACCCCCAGGTGCGGGTGCTCGTCAACGAGCGCCGTCACCTGGGCCGGGTCGGGTCGAGCTGCGCCGCGAAAAACCGGCCCGGGAAACGTGAGGCATGGTCGGGGCGGCGGTGCACGAGAAGCCGTCCGGAGGGGGCGCGGCACACGATCGTCGCGATCCGATGCAGCCACCCGTGGCGAATCGCTTCGCTCCTGCTGACGACGGCCAGGATCTGATCGTGCTCGTCGACCCGTTCAACAAGTTCCGCCTCGCCGGGTGTGCTCATGCCGTGAAGTACAGCTCCTCCATCGTGGACGTGGCAAACTCCGTGTGCCGCACGCGGAAGGCCGTGGTCTGGATGCGCTCGATGCCCCAGGGGTCGGCCTCGCCCAGGGCCAGTGCGGCGAAGTCGGCCCATTCGACGTCGGCCGGGTCCTCCTCGTCCAGGCCGAGATCTTCCAGCGCCTCGTCGGTGATACCGAGGGCGGAGGCGATGGCGCTCGGGTCGCCGGTCACTTCGAAGGGCTCGTCCCCGGGCCAGCCGGCGGCGTGGAACAAGGCACCGTCGGGCAGCCAGACGATGTCCTCGGTGTGGGCCGCCCCGGAGTGGAAACGAACCCGGCCGACGATGCGGGCGTCCGGGTAGCGCTCGCGCAGCCTGCGGGCCTGGGACAGGAGGGGGAGGTCGTTGCCGCTGTCGGCCAGCGCCGGGTCGCAGATGCCGAGCACATGCCCCCACGCGGCGGTCTGGACGATCTCCAGGTCGGTTCGCGTGTACGGGTAGGGCACGTCGTGCACCGATCGGGGTCCGATCTCCTCCAGGACCTCGTCCACCGTGTCGAGCGACGCGGCGAGCTCCGCGGCCCGTGCGGGGTCGTTGGCCGGCAGCGTGCGCGCGTCCACGTCGAACGGCGGGAGGAGGACAGTGATGTTGCAGTGACCCATGGAGCCGTACACCAAGCGGTCGGGTGGGAGGGTCCAGTAGCTGTCGTCGGGCATGTGGATCACCGTAGGCGGCGCTGACACGTCGGGGGCGGCCGGGTGCGGGTGCGGTCCAAAGCGCGCGCCCATCACCTCACCGAGAAGCCCGGGAGCGCGTACGGCCCCCGGGCGCCACCCTCGGATCACAGACCGTCGCGCACCATGGCGGCGACGATCTGGACGTGGCGGTCGGCCGCCGTGTTCGAGAACTCGTTGTCGTAGTTCAGTCCGTACGGCCAGAAGTGGCCACCGCCGGTGGACAGTTTGGCGGCCGAGCCGTCGAACTGCCTGACCAGGGCCGTGGCCTGGGCACCGGTCCAGGTGCCGCTGCCGCCGAGGCGTGACCAGCCCGAGCTCGTGCCCACGCCGATGGTGTGGGCGATCTCGTGCAGAGCGGTCCGCTCGTTCATGTAACTGCGGTTGCCGAAGCGGATGGTTCCGTTGAGGTTGCCGTCGGCGGTGGGCACCCCCGGGTCGTACCGGACGGTGATGGCCTTGCCCAGGTCGCTGAGGTTGTTGTAGCGGGCCACAGCGGCGTTCATGGCCCTGGTGATGAGGTCGTAGGCCGTGCGCTGGTCCTCGGTGGGATTGGCGGCACGCTCCAGGGTCCAGGTGATGGTGGCCGCCGCGGACACCTCTCCCTGGGCGGCCGGCGCCGGCTGCGGGGTGGCCTGCGCGATGCCCGGGCCCGCCAGCAGCACGGCTGCCAGCGCGGCCACGACCGCCTTGTTGCGCCAGGGTATGGGCGTGCGTGGAGCAGACATCAGGGTTCGTCGTGAACTCATGGAGAGGTCCTCCTGTGTGGGGGGAGAGAACCGTCGCGTGTTCTTGGGGGGCGACGGAAGTTCAGGTGCCGTTTTCCCGACTCCGACTCCGGCTCCGGCTCCGGCTCCGGCTCCGGCTCCGGCTCCGGCTCCGGCTCCGGCTCCGGCTCCGGCTCCGGCTCCGACTCCGGCTCCGACTCCGACTCCGGCTACGACTCCGACTTCGGCTACGACTCCGACTCGGATCTGTTCGATCGTGCGAAAAGCGGCGACTTGCACGGCAGTTGGGCCGATAGAGGGAAAGCGCTTTCCCGAGATTCCCGGAGAGTAATGACCTCCGTAGGCATGTCAATGAAGTTGCCGAACCCTCATGTGAGGGCCTGAGCGAGGACCCGGCTGAGACCCAACTCGCCCGCCACCTTGACGAGTTCATTACCGTCCCCCAGCATTCCCTGAGCGCGATTCCTTCTGTTCGGTTCTGTTCAGCTCTGTGTTGTGGAAGGGAGTGCCGTGCCCCATCGGCATCGCATAGTCCGGGCTCTGGCGCCGACGGTTCCCCTGGCGCTCGGCGCGAGTCTCATGGCCGCGCCCGTGGCGAGCGCGGCGGACCCGGCACCGCGGAGCGCGGTCACCGTACGGATCGATCCCTCCTACCAGCAGCAGGAGTTCGAGGGGTGGGGCACGAGCCTGGTCTGGTTCGCCAACGCCACGGGCGGCTATCCCGAACCCATCCGAAGACAGCTCGTGGACATGCTCTTCGGCGCCGACGGCCTCGGTCTCAACATCGCCCGGTACAACATCGGCGGCGGCAACGCCCCCGACGTCCGCGAGGACTACATGAAGGCGGGCGCCACCATGGAGGGCTTCTGGAAGGCCCCCGAGGGGACCACCCGGCAGGACATGGACTGGTGGGACCCGAACAACCCGGACCACTGGAACTGGGACGCCGACGCCGGGCAGCGCTGGTGGGTGGACCAGATCAAGGACAAGGTCAGCCGCTGGGAGGCGTTCAGCAACTCGCCGCCCTGGTTCCAGACCGTCAGCGGATACGTCTCCGGAGGCTTCGACGCGAGCGACGACCAGATCCGCGCCGACCGCGTGGACGACTTCGCCACCTATCTGACCCGGGTGACCGAGCGCATTGAGCAGGCCCACGGCATCGAGTTCGACACGATCGACCCGCTCAATGAGCCCAACACGCCGTACTGGGGCACCCAGCTCGGTGCGGACGGACAGCCCATGGGCGGGCGCCAAGAGGGCGCGCACGCGGGCCCCGAGCTCCAGCAGAAGGTGATCCTCGCCCTCGACAAGGCGCTCGAAGGGGCACGCACCGACGCCGAGATCTCCGCGATGGACGAGACCAACCCCGGCATCTTCACCCAGAACTGGAACGCCTACGGCACCCCCGCCCGCGCGGCCGTCGACCAGCTCAACGTGCACACCTACGGCACGGGCCAGCGCACCAGCGCCCGCGACATCGCCAAGGGCGCGGACAAGAAGCTGTGGATGAGCGAGGTCGAGGGCACCTGGGGCACCGGCACCGACTACACCGGCATGGAACCGGGTCTGGGCATCGCCACCCGGATGGTCGACGACATGCGTGAACTGGAGCCCTCGGCCTGGGTGTTCTGGCAGCCGATCGAGGACTCCGTCCCCCAGACAGCCGCGGGCAAGAACTGGGGCAGCATCCATGTCCCGTTCAACTGCACGGCCGAGGACACCCTGGAGACCTGCCCGATCCGGACCAACTCCAAGTTCCACACCATCCGCAACTTCACCCACTACATCCGCCCCGGCGACCACTTCGTGAAGGTCGACGATCCGTCGAGCGTCGCCGCCGTGCGGCAGAACGGCCGTGCGGCGACCGTGGTGCACGTGAACAGCGCCACCTCCGCACGCTCGGTGACCCTCGACCTCTCCCGCTTCGGCAAGGTCGCCCACCGGGCCACCGTCACTCCCGTGGTCACCAGCGGCGACGGAGCCCTGGTCCGCGACACGCCGGTCCTGGTGACCGACCGGTCCGCCACGCTCTCCGTCCCCGCCAAGTCGGTCACGACCTTCCTGGTCGAGGGGGCCGCCGGCGTGGCACGCGACGCCGCCCTCGTGCGGCCCGGGCATGTCTACCGGCTCCAGGGGGCGCAGAGCGGCAAGTCGTTGGCGCCCTCGGACGACGGCAGCGGAGCCGTCGTCCGCACGACCGACCCCGCCGACGCTCAACAGCTCTGGTCCGTACGGAAGTTGACCCGCGGCACCGACAACCGCGAGCGCTACGCCCTCACCCACGCCAAGACCGGCAAGCGGCTCGCCGTACGCGACGACCAAGCCGTACTGGAGGAACCGGAGAGCGACCGCGGCCAGGTCCCCGAAGCCGCGCAGTGGATCATGTCGACGACCGGCGACGCCACCTGGACGTTCGTCAACGCCGCCACCGGCCGCCTGGTCGACGTCACCGGGCAGTCGACCGCGGACGGCGCCAAGGTGTCCACGTACACCCCGACCTCGGCCGCGAACCAGCGCTGGACCGTGACCGACGAGACCGTGCTGCGCACCGAACCGGCCAAGGCGTTCACCGTCCCCGGCCTGCGGCCCGAGCTGCCGACGACGGTGAGGCCGGTCCTCCGCGACGGCGCGCGGGGCGCTCTGCCCGTCGTGTGGGACCTCCCTTCGGACCGGAAGTGGCGTGACCCCGGCACGGTGCGGGTCAGGGGCGAGGCGACCGACCCCCTCGGGCGGAAGATCCCCGCGCTCGCGGTCGTCACCGTCGACATGATCGCCTCGACCCTTCCGGGCCGCGCCAAGACCTACGCGGGCGGCACGCCCGACCTTCCGGCCACGGTCGTCGGCATCGGCCGGAACGGCGGCCGGGCCGACCTTCCGGCGACCTGGGAACCGGCCCCCGACGGGGCGTTCGACACGACCGGCGTCGTGACCCTGCGCGGTGTCGCCCAGGTCGTCGGCGGCGACACGGTCGACGCGGCCGTGCGGGTGCAGGTCACGGAACCGGTGGAGACCAACATCGCCGTCGGCGACGGAGTCTCCGTCGCCGCCACCTTCACCGAGAGCGGGTACTCCGCGGAACGCCTGCGCAACGGCGACCTGACCGAGAAGGCCTGGTCCAACTGGAAACCGGGCAACACCAAGAACCCCTCCGACACCGTCACCTTCACCCTGCCGAAGGCACGCGACCTGAGCCGCGTCGTCGCGCACTTCTACCGGGACGGGAGCAGTGCCTCCTTCCCCGAGAGCCTGAAGGTGCAGGTGCGTGCGGCCGACACCGGCACATGGATCGACGCGAGCGACCCCGTGGCGGTCGGGACCGAGGGCACGCCGGTGGTCGACATCCCCCTGAAGGCGGGACCGGCGTCCGAGGTACGCGTCGTCATGACCGCACGTCAGGGCGGCTACCTCACCCTGAGCGAGATCGAGGTCCACGCCAAGGGTCCGGGAACCTCCTCGGACCCGGCTGCCGAGTCCATCGAGGTGTCCGGGAAGCCGATCCCGTCGTTCGACCCGGACACGACCGACTACCGGGTCGTCACCGGCGCCCCGAGCCGGACCCGCGTCACGGCGACGGCACGCGATCCCTACGCCACCGTCGCCGTCGACCGTCTCGACGAGCACGGCGGGACGGTGGCCGTCGTCGCCGTGACCAGCGAGGACGGGTCACGGACGCGGACGTACCGGATCCATCTCGTACGACGCTGAGGTCGTGGACACGGGTGACGACACGGGCGTCGAGCCGGATGACGCGCCAGTGCGCGTGTCATGCAGGGCATACAGCCCGCTGACACGCGCACCGCGCAGGCACTTGGCCTCGATGGCCTTCATCCCGGCGTGCAGCGCGGTGGAGCCATGGCGGTACGCGTCCTCGATGGGCGCGTAGTAGGTGAGCGTGAAATACGCGAAGGGGGCCGGGTGTTCGGGGTCGATGCCGACGGCGCGCAGCCAAGTGGTGCCGCCCTGGTGGTAGTAGAGACAGAAGCCGGTCATCAGCGGACCGTCGTAGGCGGCGACCACGCGTGCATGTTCACCCATGGCGTCCGCCTGGCGTTTCAGCAGGCTCGTCATCGCGTCGGTGTCGTCGCCGTGGCCGTGGGACTTCTGCAGTGCCGCGAGGAGGCGCCCGGCGTCCCCGTAGCAGTCGGCGAGGCGTTGGCGGCGTATGCCGAGTCCGGCCGCTTCGAAGGCGGCGCGTTCGTGACGTATCGCCACGCGCCGTTTGGACGGCAGCGAGGCCAGATAGTCGTCGAAACCGGCGCCCGGCAGCGGGATCGTCGCGTCGTCCTCCATGCGGTGCGCAGGCGTGCCGTACAGCGGCGCGAGCCGTCGTGTCGCGGACTCGGTCAGATACGGCCACCAGTGCGCGGTCCCGTGCCGCCCGGCGTGCTCGCGTGCCGCCTCGTGCAGCAGGGCCAGGCAGTGGGCGTCGACGTCCTCGGCAAGGTCCGGGTCGGTCAACGGCGCGTTGTGGTAGCCGCGCCGGGCGCCCGCGATCACCCGAGGCTTCTCCGTGCCGGGCGGCAGGTGCACCGGGTCGTAGTAGGTGTTGGGTTCGTGGTGCACCAGGTACAGGGGCGCGGCCGCGACGAGGGTGCCGTCGCCGTCGCGGATCAGCGCGTAGGAGGCCGTCGCCGTGGGGTCGCTCTCCTCGCCGGCGAGCCAGCGGTGCGACAGGTACACCCCGGCGTGCCGGGCGAGCCGGTCCCAGTGCGCGACGGGCACGGCGTGGACGCTGCTGACGATCTCGGACTTCATGCGCGCTTCCTTCCGCCCTGCGCGGCAGGGGACTTGAGGGCCGGGATCGCGGCGAGAGCCAGGAGACACGCCGCGCCCTGCACGGTCCAGGGCAGCAGGGCGTCGGCTTCGAGGAGGCCGGTGAACAGGGCGGGGGCGGCGATGTTGCCCGCGGACCAGGAGAGTTGGTACAGGCTCTGCCTGCTGCCGCGGGCGGCACCGGGGGTGAGCGTGACGGACAGCTCGCTGACCGCCGGCGAGTAGAAGATCTCGGCGAGGCTGAAGAGGACGATCGCGGTGAGAAGTGCGGGCCATGCGGCGATGGCGGCCCCGGGCAGCGCGGGCGCGGCGAACGCGAGCATGGCGCACACCAGCAGGACCTGGCCGAGGGCCATGGTGTGCCGGGCCTGCTCGGGGGCGGCGTGTGCCGTCAGCGGGCTGGTGAGGGTGGAGACCATCGCGGTGTTCACCACCAGCAGGATGCTCGCGGACCAGGCGGGCAGCCCGAGCGTCTCGGTGGCGTAGACGGCGATGAGCACCGACAGCATGGCCTGGGACAGGACGAAGGGGAGGTTGCAGGCCACCAGGAGCAGGTAGCGGCTGGTGTCCTCGGCGGTGGTGGTCGTGGTGGTCGTGGTGGTGTCGTCGGGCGTGGCGTCGGCGGGGGCCGCGTCGGACGGAGGGCTCGTCGGCACGCGGGCGAAGCAGAACGCCGCCAGCAGGTACAGCGGCGCGGCCGTGACGACGAGCCACGTCAGGGCGGGCGTGCCGAACAGTGCGAGCGCGCCGGCCGCCAGCAGCGCCCCGGCCCCGATGCCGATGTTGCGCAGGCTGCCGGTGAACGCGAACCAGCCGCGCGTCTCCGCGGCAGGCGCGGCGCGCAGGATCAGCGTGCGCTGCGCCGTGTAGTAGGCGTTGACACCGGACTGCACCAGAAGGTAGGCGCCGGCGATCTGCCAGGGGCGCTCGGCGAGAAGGAAGGACAGGAAACCGGCGGCGCTGACGACATTGGCGATGACGGTGAGACGTCGGGGGCCGTGCCGGTCCATCAACCGACCGGCGACGAGGACGACGGGCAGGGCGGCCGACTGGCCCACGGTGACGGCTGCTCCGACCGCGGCGAGGGGCAGATCGCGCAGGGTCGTGAAGTACAGCAGGCCCAGCGGCAGGAGCATGCCGTTGCCGAGGGAGTCGATGAGGTTGCCGGTGATGAACCGGCCGTGTCCGCGTGTGGCAGGGATGCCGAGAACGCGACGCAGCCGGGACACACGGGGCGCACGGGGCGCGACGGTGCCGGTCATGGGGTGAGCAGGGCTCGGATCCTGCCCAGGATCTCCTGACGCGGCCAGCCCGCTGTCCGATGCAACTCCTCCAGTTGCTTGACGGTCCGCTCTTCGTCGCCTTCGGCGAGAGTGAAGACGACGATGTCGCCGTGACTGGTGGCGTCGATCACCAACTCGTGGGCTGTCACCAGATTCAGACGGTCGGTCAGCTCCGCCCGCGCCGGTTCCGGCAGGCGCTCGGGGGAGAGGAACTCGATGGCCCATCCCGTACGTCGCACGGGGGCCGGGCTGTAGTCGCCGCGGGCCATGGCCGCCAGGGCGTCGAAGGTGTTCGTCGCGGAGGCGGCGCAGGACAGCGTGGTGGCGCCGCCGATACGGGGGTTGATCTCCAGGACCACGTACCGCGAACCGGTGTAGATCATGTCGACGTTGACGGAGCCCTGGACGCCGAGCTCCTCGCACAAGGCGGCCAGCTTGGCCGCGACGGGTTCGAAATCGGCGTCGGCCCGCGGCCCGGGGCCGCACCAGCGCAGGTCGGCGAAGGTGAACACGGGCTCGGTGCCCGCCGTGCCGGTCCAGCACACGGGCAGCACGCGGTACTTGCCGGGCTCGCCCACCACGTCCACCGAGCACAGCGCTCCCGTCACGCACTCCTCGATCACCGCGGACACCTCTGGCGGATCGGCGAGATACGCGTCCAGAGCGGCGGCGTCGGGCAGGGCCCTGATGCCCATGCTGGTGGAGTCCCACAACGGCTTGGACAGGAGGGGGTAGCCGACGCCGGCGGCCGATGCGCGCAGGGCGTCCGCGTACGCGGGAAACGCGACGCCGCGCCCGGCGAGCAGGTCGGAGTCGACTCTGACGCCGCGTGGGGTGTCCAGGCCCGCGCGGGCGAGGAGTTGCTTGGTCTCCCACTTGTCGCACAGGGCCAGGGTCGACGGCAGCGGGGTCATGACCGTGGGGATGCCCCGGGCGTCGAGGAGTTGCTTGACGGTGGCGTCCCGCAGCGCGTTCTCGCACGGCAGGGAGATGGATACGGCGGCGTCCGCACCCCACTCGGCGACCTCGCGGGCGAGTTCGGCGGGGGTGACGGCGGGATCGAGGCGACGGCGCATGCCGGGGAAGTCCCCGTCGCCCGCCGTGCCGTGCGTGTGGAACAGACAGCTCTCGATGCCCTGTCGGGCCAGGTCGCGGACCGTTCGCTGGATGTACGGGTCGGCGCGTCGGATCTCCACGGACCGCAGGAACGCGATCTTCCGGACGGGATTGCGCACGGGTCAGCTCACTTTCACCAGGGAGTCGGCGATCACTTGGCCAGCAAGGCGGCGGGCCTCGTCGACGGACGCGGCGCGCGCCAGGACGTGCCCGACCCGGCCGGAACTGTCGGCCGGGTCGGGCACCCGTTGTCCGGGACGAATGTCGATGTGGCTGTGGGTGCCGGGCACGGCGGGGATCAGGACGTCCTCCACCACCCCCGCCCGGTCGGGCAGCAGGAAGCGCAGCGCGGCCGCCTCGTCGCGGGTCGGCGCGATGTGCGGCAGCCGCCCGGTGACGGCCTGCAGATAGGCGGCCGCTTCACTGACCCCGGTGGCGGCCTCGACGATCTCGCAGATGTTGTCGCCGGGCAGCCGGGCCCCGGTCTCGATGACGATCGGCTCGCCGCCGGGAGGGACCTTCACCTCGGTGTGGGCGATGCCGTTGCGCACCCCGACGGCGAGCGCGGCACGCGCGGCGGTGTCCTGGATCACCCGTACCGTGCGCGGGTCGAGCCCGGCCGGGCAGGAGTGCCCGGTCTCCACACGGTAGGTGCCCGCCGTCGTGTCCTTGCGGACCACGGGCAGCGGATAGGGCACTCCCTCGTGCACGACCGTGTCGGCGGAGAACTCCTCGCCGGGCACATAGCTCTGCAGCAACACGCGTGAGTCCAGCGGCAGACCGTGCGGCTCGGCGCGGGTGAACCGCCCGGCGGCGGCCACCGCGGCATCGAGTCCGTCCGGACCCGCCACCACACTCACGCCCCAGGAGCCGCCCTGCTCGGCCGACTTGACGACGAGCGGCCAGCCCAGCCGCCCGGACGCGGCGACGTCATGGGCCTGTTCGGCGGTGGCGACCACCGCTTCCGCGGGGGCCGGTACGCCCGCCGCACCGAACGCCTCCGCCATGGCGATCTTGTTGCGGGCGGCCTTGGCGCGCAGCGGGTCGTTGCCCGGCAGCCCGAGGCGTGCGGCGAGCAGGGCCGCCAGCGGGGTCAGCAGCTCCCAGCAGACCGCCACCCCCGCGATGCGATGCGCGCGACAGTACGCCTCCATGTCATCCAACGCGCGCGCGGTGTCGGCCAGTTCGGTGTGGCACACCCCGGCGAGACCGCGGGTCAGCCAGGGCGCGTAGCCGGCGTGAACCCGCTCGTCGGTGGCCGCGTACAGCCGTATGCCCAGCCGGGCCGCGGCCTTCACGAGGAAGGGGCCCGCGTTGCCCATGGGCTCGATCACCATCACGCCGGTCAGGTCCGGCTCGTCGCTGCTGTCCACGCACCCCAGTGGATCGGTCGCGACGGTGCACCGTCCATCGGCCTGTTCTCTGAAAACAACTCGCTGATGACAGCGCCGAGTTGGCCGAAGCCACAACGATGACACCCCGTTGGCGTGCGGGAGTTGGTGCACAACGCCGATAGCTTCAACAAAATGTTGCGTGTTCGGATCGGTGGGCACGGTCAACCGAACGGCATGGTGCGAAGGAGTCATCCATCGTGAACAGCCCGCACGACCAGCTCGCCGACCACATCCGACAGGGCGTCATCCCTCCGTACCAGTACTCGTATCCACCCCGCTCCACCTACCGTCCGCTCGAGGAGGGCGCCTGGGACGTCCACGACGTATGGGCGAAGGACCTGGCCAACTACCAGGTGCCCGAGCTCAACCTGTATCTGCACGTCCCGTTCTGCCGGTACAAATGCGGGTTCTGCAATCTCTACACCGTCATATCCACCGACGAGGACCTGTACGACGCCTACACCGACGCGCTCTGTACCCAGCTCCGCGACCACGCGGAGATCATCCAGGCACGCCGGCTGCGCACCGTCTACGTCGGCGGCGGCACGCCCGCGCTGCTGTCGACCCGGCACTTCGAGCAGATCTTCCACACCCTCGGCGAGATCTACCCCAACTGGCGTTCCACCGTCGAGGAAGTGGCCCTGGAGGCCACCCCGGACTCCATCGTCGCCGACCCCGACGGTTTCGGGCGCCTGCTCGACCTGGGTCTGACGCGCGCCAACATCGGCATCCAGTCGTTGGTCCCGCAGGAGATCCGCGAGGCGGGCCGGGGACAGGCGGGCGAGGACGTCATCCGCAAGGCCGTCGAGATCGTCCACGACCGCGGACTGCCGGACCTGTCCACGGACCTGATCATGGGATTCGCCGGGCAGACCCCCGAGACCTGGCGGCACTCGGTGGACGAGCTGGCGAAGCTCGCGCCCACGACGATCTCCACCTACTTCCTCACGGTGCGACCGGACGCCTGGTTCTCCAAGACCGGCGCGTACCAGTACATGTGGAAGCCGGAGCTGTACGAGCGTTACGACTACGCCCGTGAGGTGTTCACCGCCCACGGCTACGTACAGGAGGGCTCCGTCCGCTACAAGAAGCCCGGCCGCGGCGGCTACGTACAGAAGGTGCTCACCTTCCACGGCGTGCCCCTGCTCGGTCTCGGTGTGGGCGCCCGCTCCTACACCTCCGTCCTCGACTACATGACCGGCAGCGTCAAACCGTCCCTGACCGAGGTCGCCGACTACATCGACAACGCCAGGGCCCACCGCCTGCGACCCACGACGGGGTTCGCCCTCACCCCGGAGGAGATCGTCCGCAAGAGGCTCGTGCTCGACAGCTTCGACCTCGACCTGTCCGAGCTCGACCGCTTCGGCCTGGACACCATCGCCGCGGAGGTTGACGAGATCCTCGACGCCGCCCGGTCCAACGGCCTGGTCCACCGGGTCGGCCCGCGTCGAGTCCAGCTCACGCCCAAGGGCTTCAAGTACCGCGACATCCTGTCCTGGATGTTCTACTCCGACCACGTCAAGAACCTCGACCGGGAGTACTACGAGGGTCTCCACGAAGCCAACACCCGGGCCCGCCGGAACATGGGCACGCCGGTCCGCGTCACCGGGATCGGCTCCGAGCGGGAGACCGCGTGAGCGACCTGTTCATCGCCGCGGGCGGCGGCGGGGACCCCGTGGGCACCGCGATCACCGCGGCGACCGTGGGCCGCGTCCTCACCGGCACATCCCTCGGCGGGACCACGATCGCCACGTACGCCTGGGAACGCCTTGAGGTCGACCCGACCCCCGGCCCTCTGGGATTGGTCCATTTCACCGGTGTCGCTCACCAAGCGGGCATACCGGTCATCACTCCCACCGCACAGCCGATCGCCCCCGCCGGCTCCACGCTGCCCGACCTGGCCGCGGACCTTCCGGCGCGCCTGGTCCTGCTCGACCCGTGGCAGGGGCTCGCCGCGCTGGCCGAACAGATCCGACGCCTCACGGACGACGGGTACGACCGCGTCCGCGTCGTCGACGTCGGCGGCGACATCCTCGCGCACGGCGACGAGGACACCCTGTGCAGCCCGCTGGTGGACGCGCTGGCCCTGGCCGCGTGCCGGCTCGCCGGAGTGCCCGCCACCGTGTACGTCGCCGGTCCGGGAACCGACGGGGAGATCCCCCAGGAGGACGTCCTGGACCGTCTGGACGGCGACGCTCTCACCCCCCTCGCGCAGGACGTGGCCGCGATCCGAACGGCCCTGTCCTGGCATCCCTCGGAAGCGTCTGCCCTGTTCGCGGCGGCCGTCGACGGCATACGCGGACCGGTCCGTACGGTGAACCACCTGATCCCGCTCACGGACGCCTCCGCCCGCATCCACTCCACCGGCCTGGACGAGGCCCTCGCCCACAACACGGTCGCGGCCCGTCTGCTCGACGCGCTGCCGCCGACCCTGGAAGCCGCCGCCGACCTCTCGGCCAAGCTCACCCTGCTCCACGAACTCGACCGAGAGCGCGGCGGGGGAGCAGGGCAGCCGTCACCATCGGCCAGGGCCGCCCTGCCCTGGACCGAACAGGCCGCGCGGGAGGCGATCCGTGAGGCGGCCCAAGGCGCACCGCACGTCACACTCCGGTTCGCCGCCCGTGCTCTTGGACTGACCTGGCGCCAAATCCCGTCCCTGCGTGGGCTGTTGGGTGCCGACGGGCCGGTGCTTGCCCTGGCCGGAGCCTAAGACAAGAGGGGGGAGTGCCTACGAATACACTCCAAAGCAGACGAGATATCTGTACTGCAACGATCTCCCTTGAAGCATGACGAGAGGGGACGCACGGTACGAGTGCCCAGCCCAACCGGCGCTCGGAAGCCGTCCGTCCCTCTCGATGTGACTTTCCCCATTGCGCCGCCCGACGGGTCCCGTGAGTCTCTCGTGGAACACGCGTCCGAAGAACTGTTATCCCGGGCCCGCCGATCGATCTCCCAAGCATCGGACAGCATCGTTCGGCGTCGAGGACAGGGAAGTTTTTGATGAGTACAGAGCGCACGAGGGAGTCGGCGGCACTGGTGAGAGCTGCCAGAAGCGGCGATCCAGAAGCTCAGGACGCCCTGGTCGGCGCGTACCTTCCGCTGGTCTACAACGTCGTGGGGCGGGCCCTGAACGGCTCGGTCGACGTCGACGACGTCGTGCAGGACACCATGCTCCGTGCCCTGGACGCGCTGGGCGGTCTGCGCACTCCCGAGAGCTTCCGCTCCTGGCTCGTGGCGATCGCGATGAACCAGGTCCGGGCGCACTGGCACGACCGCCAGTCGGCCCCGGGTGCCGTCGAGGAGGCCGAGGACCTCGCCGATCCGGGCGCCGACTTCGTGGACCTGACCATGGTGCAGCTCCAGCTGTCCGGCCAGCGCCAGGAGACCGCACGCGCGACGCGCTGGCTGGAGCCGGACGACCGGGGCCTGTTGTCGCTCTGGTGGCTGGAGTGCGCCGGTGAGCTGACACGGTCCGAGGTGGCGGAGGCTCTGGAACTGTCACCGCAGCACACTGCGGTCCGGGTGCAGCGGATGAAGGCGCAGCTGGAAGCGGCCCGCGTGGTGGTGCGCGCGCTCGACGCGCGGCCGCGATGCCAGGAACTGCAGGGTGCGCTCGCCTCCTGGGACGGCCGGCCCTCGGCGCTGTGGCGCAAGCGAATAGCCCGGCATGCCCGTGGTTGCGGGCATTGCTCTGGTTTGTGGAGCGGGTTGATGCCTGCCGAGGGACTGCTGGCCGGTCTGGCGCTGGTCGCCGCGACGCCCGCCCTGCTGGACAGCGTGCTGTCCGCCTCCGGCGGGATGGCCCTGGCGGGCTCCACGTCCCGGCTGCCCTCGTTCGCAGGCTCTGGCGGATCGGGCCCCGGATCCGGACAGCGCGGCGGGCGGGGCCGTGCGAACTCTCGCACCGAGGCCCGTCGACGCCGGCGTATCCGGCGCCGAGTCGTCGGCGGTGCCGTGGTCGTGGCCTGCGTGGCGGGCGGCTCCCTCTGGTACTTCGACACGGAGCCCGGGACCGGCAGCACCGAGGAGGCCACCGCCTCGCGGACCGCCGGCGCGCCCGTCGTGGACATGTCGGAACCCAAGCCCGTCGAGACCTCCCCGTCGCCCTCGAAGTCCCCGTCGCCGTCCGCGTCGCCCTCGAAGAAGGCCAGGCCCTCCAGGTCGGCGCGCCCGACCAAGAAGAGCGTGCCGACCCCCAAGCCGTCCCCGCGGCCGACGCGGACCGCGTCCAGCACCCCGCGGACACAGGCGGCCCCGACGGGTGCCGTAGCCCAGGTGGTCGCGCTGGTGAACAAGGAACGGTCGGCCGCCGGCTGCGGCCCGGTCGCGGAGGACCCGCTGCTCGACAAGGCCGCGCTGGGCCACTCCGAGGACATGGACGCCCGCGACTTCTTCGACCACACCAACCCGGACGGCGCCGACCCCGGGCAGCGCATCACCGCCGCGGGCTACACCTGGTCCACGTACGGGGAGAACATCGCCATGGGCCAGCAGACCCCGGAGGCCGTGATGGAGTCCTGGATGAACAGTCCCGGCCACCGCGCCAACATCCTCAACTGCGCGTTCAAGGACATCGGCGTAGGCGTGCACGAGGCCCCCGGCGGCCCGTGGTGGACCCAGAACTTCGGCGCCAAGCAGTGAACTCGATGAGCGCACCGGAGACGCCGGGCGTCACAGCATCACGTGCTTGACCCGCGTGTAGTCGAGCAGCCCGGTGAGGGAGAGGTCGCTGCCGTAGCCGGAGTGGCCTACGCCGCCGTGCGGCATCTCCGAACGATCTCGTCCTCCTGCCGTGCCCCGGCGACCACTGTGGGTCCGGGCGCTGCGCGACGAGGCCACACGGGTCTTCGCCGTGGACCAGTACGGGCAGTTGCACGCCTGGGTGGGGGACGCGGTACGGCGCGGTATCGCGTCCGGCGAGTTCACCCCGACCGACCTCGCCACCCTCGTCCTGTCCCTCAGCGACGGCTGCGGCATCCGCCTCATGCTGCGCGAGCACACCGTTACCCTCGACTCGGCGCTCACCTCCATCTGGCGCCATGTGTCCGCCGCGCTCGGCCTGCCACCTGCCGTGCCGACGGAGTGAGCTGACGCCGGGCCCCGCCCAGCCCCCGCCCCGACCCCGCCTCACCTCACTCACCCACGCTCCCCTTACCCGAATGGCTCACTGACACTGCGCCGGAGGAGGCGAGCGTGGGTGAGTGATGTGAGCGTGGTGGAAGGGATGCGCGTGCACAGGGCGACGAGGAGGCGCGATGTCGGTGGGACTGGAAGAGGGCGGCACCGCGTGCGCCGCCCCCGGGGGCGACTTCGAGCAGGTGAGCGCCGTCGCCGACGCCGTCCTCTATGAGGGCTACCTCCTTTACCCATACCGGCGGTCCTCGGCCAAGAACCGCGTCCGATGGCAGTTCGGGGTGCTGTTCCCCCGGGACTGGGTGGAGGCGGACGGCCCGGTCGCCCCCGGTGTGTCCGGGTCCGCCGACTCCTGGTACCAGCAGACCGAGTGCCTGCTGCGCATCCGGCGACCCGACGCGGCCGTACGCGTGCGGCTGCGCTGTCTGCAGATGCAGCGCAAGCAGGTGGAGGAAGCCGTCCGGGACGGTGAGTTCCGGCCCGTCGAGTCGTTGCGGACGGACGACGGCACGACACATCTGACCTTCGACGAGGCGGTCCCGCGCGAGT
This sequence comes from Streptomyces sp. V4I8, assembly GCF_041261225.1. Lineage (GTDB taxonomy): Bacteria > Actinomycetota > Actinomycetes > Streptomycetales > Streptomycetaceae > Streptomyces. Next base: position 1,174,972 of record NZ_JBGCCN010000001.1, on the reverse strand, counting down.
TCGATGCCGTGGTCGCGGTGGACGACCTTCTCCGGGGTGAACACACCGTTCCGGTGGGAGCGTCGGCCGGCGCGGACGTCGAGCCACTGCCGGGAGGCGCCGGCCAGGTGGTGCGGCGCCGCGAGGAGGTGCGCGCGAGCATCACCGTCGCCGCCGAGCGGCTCGCGCCGGACCTCTGCCGCCTGCGGGTGCGCACCACGAACACCGGCCTGGCGCCGGATCCGCGAACCGCCCGCGACGAGGCCCTGCGCCGAGCGCTGATCGCCACGCACACCCTCATCGGCGGCGACGGCGCGGAGTTCGTCTCGCTGACCGACCCGCCCACAGACCTACGGGCCCATGCGCGCGCCTGCCGCAACGAGTTCACGTTCCCCGTCCTCGGCGGTGAACCGCGCGAACCCGATACGGCCGCGCACACCCTGCTGTCCGCCCCGATCATCCTCCCCGACCACCCCCAGGTGGCCCCGGAGAGCCCCGGCGACCTCCACGACGCGGCGGAGATCGACGAGATCCTCACGCTGCGCACGATGTTGCTGACCGACGAGGAGAAACAGGAGGCACGCGCCACCGACCCGCGGGCCGCCGCGATCCTCGACCGGGTCGAGACCATGCCCCAGGAGGTCTTCGAGCGGCTGCACGGCGCCGTCCGCTCCCTGGTACCGGTCGCCCCGGCGAAGCCAGTGACGCCGGCCCCCGTCGACCGCCCGGCCTGGTGGCAGGAGGGCGCCGACGACGGGCTCTCCCCGTCGACCGACACGGTGCTCGTCGACGGCGTACCCCTCGGCGGCGGCAGCCGCGTACGGCTTCGCCCGCGGGGGCGGGGGGCCGACGCCCAGGACATGTTCCTGGCCGGGCGGACCGCCGAGGTGGCGGCCGTCTTCCATGACGTGGACGGCAGCGTGCACCTCGCCGTCACCCTCGACGACGATCCCGCGGCCGAACTGCACTCCTGGTACGGCCGCTTCCACTACTTCCGGCCCGACGAGCTGGAGCCCCTCGACCCACCGCAGCGGAGGCCGATGACATGACAACGCACAGCAGCACCGCCGAGGTCAGCAAAGAACCCGCTCGAGGCGAGGAACGGGAAGGCTTCGACGAGATCACCATCCTCTGGATCTCCGAGGGCATGAGCTGCGACGGCGACACCGTCTCCCTCACCGCCGCCGACCAGCCCTCCATCGAGGACCTGGTGCTCGGACTCATCCCGGGCCTGCCGAAGGTGAACCTGGTCAACAAGGTGCTCTCGCCCAGCCTGGGCGGCGAGGACTTCCTCGCCCCCTACCGGGCGGCCGTACGCGGCGAGCTGGCTCCGTTCATCCTCGTCATCGAGGGCTCGATCCCCAACCAGAACATCATCGAGGGCGACGGCTACTGGACGTCCTTCGGCAACGACCCCGAGACCGGTGAGCCGCAGACGCTGAACTGGTGGATCGACCAACTGGCCCCCAAGGCCTGGGCGGTGGTGGCCGCCGGCACCTGCGCCACCTTCGGCGGCATCCACGCCATGGCCGGCAACCCGACGGGCTGCATGGGCCTCGCCGACTACCTGGGCTGGGACTACACCTCCCAGGCCGGCCTGCCGGTCGTCAACGTGCCCGGCTGCCCGATCCAGCCCGAGAACTTCATGGAGACCCTGGTCTGGGTCCTCTACCACGCGGCCGGCTCCGCGCCCCCGCCCCCGCTGGACCACATGTTGCGCCCGCAGTGGCTGTTCGGGAAGACGGTCCACGAGGGCTGCGACCGTGGCTCGTACTACGAGCAGGCCAGCTTCGCCAAGGACTACAACTCGCCCAAGTGCCTGGTCAAGACGGGCTGTTGGGGGCCGGTCGTCAACTGCAACGTGCCCAAGCGGGGCTGGATGGCCGGCATCGGCGGCTGCCCGAACGTCGGCGGCATCTGCATCGGCTGCACCATGCCCGGCTTCCCCGACGCGTTCATGCCGTTCATGGACGAGCCCCCGGGCGGCACCCTGTCGTCCCTGGCCATCAAGCCGTACGGCGCCGTCATCCGCAGGCTGCGCGGCATGACGAACGAACTCGTCAACCACGAACCCAGGTGGCGCCACAACAAGCGCAAGCTGACCAGCGGTTACGACCCGCGCTGGCGGCCCTGATGACACCCGGCACCCAGGCCCCGACGCCGGGCCGGCCGCATCCCACCCCCCACCCGCACACCACCGACAGCGAGGGACAGCACCGCAGATGACCACCACCGAGGCCCGGCCCACCGAGCGCAAGCCGCCACAACTCGTGGACATGTCCTGGGATCCCATCACCCGGATCATCGGGAACCTGGGCATCTACACGAAGATCGACTTCGCCAACCGGGAAGTCGTGGAATGCCACAGCACCTCGTCGCTCTTCCGCGGCTACTCGGTGTTCATGAAGGGCAAGGACCCGCGCGACGCGGGCTTCATCACGTCCCGGATCTGCGGCATCTGCGGCGACAACCACACCACCTGCTCCGACTACGCCCAGCAGATGGCCTACGGCGTCAAGCCGCCCCCGCTGGCCGAGCACATCGTCAACCTGGGCGAAGCCGCCGAGTACATGTTCGACCACACGATCTTCCAGGACAACCTGGTGTTCGTGGACTTCTGCGAGGCGATGGTCAAGGCCACCAACCCCGGTGTGCTGGCCCGCGCCGAACGCACCGAGGCGCCCCGCGGCGAGATCCACGGCTACCGGACGATCGCCGACATCATGAAGGCCTTCAACCCCTTCGAGGGCGAGGTCTACAAGGAGGCCCTGAAGGTCAGCCGGGTCACCCGCGAGATGTTCTGCCTGATGGAGGGGCGGCACGTCCACCCGTCCACGCTGTACCCGGGCGGCGTCGGCACCATGCCGCAGCCGACCGCCTTCACCGACTACCTCAGCCGGCTCATGCGGGTCATCGACTTCGTGAAGAAGGCCGTCGCCATGAACGACGACGTCTTCGACTTCTTCTACGAGGCCCTGCCCGGCTACGAGGAGGTCGGCCGCCGCCGCGTCCTGCTGGGCTGCTGGGGCGCCTTCCAGGACCCCAAGGTCGTCGACTACCGCTACGAGACCATGAACACCTGGGGCAAGGCGATGTACGTCACCCCCGGCATCATCGTCGACGGCGAACTGGTCACCAACAACCTCGTCGACATCAACCTCGGCCTGCGCATCATGCTCGGCAGCTCCTACTACGAGGACTGGGTCAACGAAAAGCCCTTCGTCACCCACGACCCGCTCGGCAACCCCGTCGACATGCGCCACCCGTGGAACCAGACCACCGTCCCAGTCCCGCAGAAGCGCAACTTCGACGACAAGTACAGCTGGGTGATGAGCCCACGCTGGTACGACCAGCGCACCGACCAGCACCTCGCCCTCGACACCGGGGGCGGCCCCCTCGCCCGCCTGTGGTCCACCGCGCTGAGCGGCCTGGTCGACACCCCGTACATCAAGGCCACCGGCCACAGCGTGCGCATCTCCCTGCCCAAGGGCGAGACCCTGCCGGAGACCACCCTGGAGTGGCGCATCCCGCAGTGGAGCAACACCATCGAACGCGACCGCGCCCGGCCGTACTTCGTCGCCTACGCGGCCGCCATGGCCCTGCAGTTCCTGGAAGAGGCCATGGGGCTGGTGCGCGCGGGCGAGACCAAGGTGTTCGAGAACTACGAGGTGCCCGACGAGGCCATCGGCTGCGGCTTCCACGAGGCCGTGCGCGGCGTCCTCTCCCACCACCTGGTGATCAAGGACAAGAAGATCGCCAACTACCACCCGTACCCGCCCACCCCGTGGAACGCCAGCCCCCGCGACATGTACGGCACCCCCGGCCCCTACGAGGACGCCGTGCAGGGCCAGCCCATCTTCGAGGAGAACGGGCCGGACGACTTCAAGGGCGTCGACATCATGCGCACCGTCCGCAGCTTCGACCCCTGTCTGCCGTGCGGCGTCCACATGTACGTCGGCAAGGGCAAGACGCTCACCACCCTGCACTCGCCGACCTACGGGGCGAACCATGGCTGAGGCCGCCCCCACACGCCTGGCGGACCTGGACGTCGAGACCCGGCTCGCCAGGCTCGACCACCTGCTGGAGGCCATCGAGTCCGCGCCCGGCCCCACCACGCGCTCCGCGACCGAGGCGGTGGGCCTGCTGACCGAGGTCTACGGCGAGGCGCTGGCCCGTGTCATGGACCACGCGGACGGCCGGCTGGCCGAGCTGCTGGCCGACGACGAACTGCTGGGTCACCTGCTGGTCCTGCACGACATCCACCCCGAGCCCGCCGAGCTCCGGGCGGCCCGGGCGGTCGAGCGGCTGCGTCCGGCCGTACGGGAACGCGGCGGCGACGCGGAGTGGGCCGGAGTGGAGGGGCAGGTGGCCCGGGTGCGGCTGACGTCGGGCGGCGGGTGCGGATCGGGCTGCGGTGGCGGGGCCTCCGAGGTCACGGACGCGGTCCGTGAGGCGGTGCTCGCCGCGGCTCCCGAGCTGACGGCGGTGGAGCCCCTGGCCGCCGCGGCACCCGCCCCGGCCCCGGCGTTCGTCCCCCTGGCCACGCTCACGCACCGAGGCGCACGGTGACCACGGACGGAGCGCTGGCCCGCCTGATCCGCTCCTCGGCCGACCGCGCGACGGCGGACGCGGCGGAGACGTGCGACCTGTGCGCCGCGCCGGTGCCGGACGAGCACGCCCACCTGTACGACACCGGGCAGGAGGAGGTGCGCTGCGTCTGCGGCCCCTGTTCGGTGCTGTTCGCCGAGGCCGGGGCGGGTGACGGCCACTACCGGCTCGTGCCCCGGCGCCGGATCCGGCTGCCCGAGGTCGACACGGCGGCGCTGGGCGTACCCGTCGGCCTGGTCTTCTTCGTGCCCCGGGCGGACGGCACCGTCACCGCGGAGGGCCCGAGCCCGGCGGGGGCCATGCGATGGGAGGTGGACGCGGCGGCCTGGCAGCGGTTGGCCGGAACGACGTGTCCGCAGCTCGCCACCGTGGAACCCGAGGTGGAGGCACTGCTGGTGAACACCGTCCACGGCCTCGACCACCACTGGATCGTGCCGATCGACGACTGTTACCGGATGGTCGCCCTCGTACGCCGGGAATGGCGTGGCCTGTCCGGGGGCGCCCAGGTCTGGCCGGCCGTCGAGCGGTTCTTCGAGGACCTCACCGAGCGGTCCTGAGTACGTACTCCGCAGGTCGGAGGCGAGGAAGGGGAACACCCCATGGGCAGCATCAGAGTGGGCCGGGCCCAGGCGAAGCCCGATACGCCCGGTCACGTGGCCGGCATGCACCAGGGCAACAAGGGCCGGTACAAGGACCAGAAGGGCCACCACGAGGACGGCACCGCCGACGCGCGCCGCTCCACCGGGATCCATTGGAAACGGCATGACGCGCTCGCGGAGACCATGCCGAACATCCCGCCGGGATGAGAGACAGCAGGGAGTCGCCGGAAATGAAGGTCCAACGAACACGATGGTCGGCCGCCAAGGGCGGACGAACCGGGACGAGCGGACAGCGGGTGCTGATGGCCGAGGGCGCCATGGTGGGCGGCGTGGTCCTGGCCTTCTTGCTCTGGGAGTTGCCCAGTCTGCGGCGGGAAGCGCGGATCTGGCGGATGGCCGGCGGGTTCCGCGCCGGTCGCCGCTACCCGTGAGCCGGCTGTGCACGAGTTGTCGATCGCGACCGCGATCATCGAGCGAGCCGGTGAGCTGGCCCGGGCGGACGGAACGGAAGCCGTCTCGGCGGTGACCGTCCGGGTCGGCGAACTGGCGGGCGTCGTCCCCGACGCCCTCGACTTCGCTTTCGAGGTGGCCCGCGACGGCACCGCCCTCGCCGGGGCACGGCTCGTGGTCGAGCAGATCCCCGCGCAGGCCTGGTGCGGCCCGTGCGCCGAGGAGTTCCCGGTGGGCACGCCCCCGTTCTTCTGGTGCCCGCGCTGCGACCGGCCCTCCACGGACCTGCGCAGCGGCCGGGAACTGGAGATCACCGGGATCACCGGGACCGAGCCGTCACCGGCCCCGGCATAGCGCGTAGCGCATCACCTGCGTGGGCCCCGCCGACCTGCTCGGCGGGGCCCACGCACGTCCGTCCCGGATCAGCAGATACGCGGCAACTGCTCGCCCAGCGGCAGATCGACCACCCGCGTCCCGCCGAGCCCGGTGGCGACCACGACCATGCCGGGGTGGTCGGCGACGCACTCGCCGATCAGCGTGGCCCCGGCGCCCTGCGGGTGGTCGCGCATCGCCGCGAGGACCTCCTCCGCCGCCGACGGAGGCACGAAGGCGACCAGTCGGCCCTCGTTGGCGACATAGAGGGGGTCGAGCCCCAGGAAACCGCAGGCGTTCGCCACCGCGTCCGGCACCGGAATCGCCCGCTCCCGCAGCCGGACCCCGGTCCCCGAAGCGCGGGCGATCTCGTTGAGGGACGCCGCCAGGCCGCCCCGGGTGGGGTCGCGCAGCACATGGAGGTCCGGGGTGACCGCCAGCATGGCCGCCACCAGATCCGCCAGCGGCGCGGTGTCGCTGGCCACCTCCACCCCGAACTCCAGCCCTTCCCGGACGCTCATGATCGCCACCCCGTGCAGGCCGATCGGCCCGCTGACGATGACGGCGTCCCCGGGCCGCGCACGCTGGGGACGGATGTCCACCCCGTCGGGGACGAGCCCCACCCCGGCGGTGGTGACGTACACCCCGTCGCCGTGCCCGGACTCCACCACCTTGGTGTCACCCGTGGCGATGGAGACCCCGGCGGTCTCGGCCGCCGCGCCCATGGCACGCGCGATGCGTTCGACCACGGTCAGTTCCACGCCCTCCTCCAGCACGAAGGCGGCGGAGAGATACGCCGGCCTGGCACCGCTCATCGCCAGGTCGTTGACGGTGCCGTTGACCGCGAGGTCGCCCAGGCAGCCGCCGGGGAAGAACAGCGGCCTGACCACGTAGGAGTCGGTGGAGAAGGCCAGCCGCGCGCCGCCCAGTTCGAGGACGGCGGAGTCGGCGAGCCCGGCGAGGGTGGCGTTACCGTAGGCAGGGGTGAAGACCTGCTCCATCAGTTCCGCCGACAGCGCTCCGCCGCCGCCGTGCCCCATCACCACGACCCCCTGGTCACGCAGCGGGGCGGGGCAGGTCCAGTTGGCCGGGTCGACCACCTCGGCGAGTTGTTCAGGCAACGGGGTTCATCTCCTCCCGCGCGGCCCGGTCGGCCTGCGGCGTCGGGGCGTTCATCCGGCGGTAGAGGTAGTAGGCGGCGCACGCGCCCTCGCTGGAGACCATGGTGGCGCCCAGCGGATTGCGCGGGGTGCACGTCGTGCCGAACGCGGCGCACTCGGTCGGCTTGATCAGCCCCTGAAGGACCTCGCCACTGCGGCACTCGGCGGGCTCCTCGGTCCGGATGCCCGTGACGTCGAAGCGGTGCTCGGCGTCGTACGCGCGGAAGGCGTCGGTCAGCCGCCAGCCGCTCAGCGGGATCCGGCCGATACCGCGCCAGTTCCGGTCGGTGACCTCGAAGACTTCCTCGATCATGCGCACCGCGGCCGGGTTGCCCTCCTCGCGCACGGCACGCGGGTACGCGTTCTCCACCCGGTGCTCGCCGCGCTCCAGCTGGCGCACCGCCCGGCGGATGCCCTCCAGGATGTCCAGCGGCTCGAAGCCGGTCACCACCATCGGCACGCCGAACCGCTCGGCGAGCCGCGGATACTCGGCCGTGCCCATCACGCTGCACACGTGCCCGGCGGCCAGGAAGCCCTGCACCCGGCACTCGGGCGCCGTCATGATCGTCTCGATGGCCGGGGGCACCCGCACATGCGACACCAGGACGCTGAAGTTGGTCAGGCCCAGTCGGCGCGCCTGGTGCACGGCCATCGCGTTGGCGGGGGCCGTGGTCTCGAAGCCGATCGCGAAGAACACCACCTCCCGGTCCGGGTTGCGGCGGGCCAGTTCCAGGGCGTCGAGCGGCGAGTAGACGACGCGTACGTCGCCGCCCTCGCCCTTGACCCGGAACAGGTCCCGGTCGGTGCCCGGCACCCGGAGCATGTCGCCGAAGGAGCAGAAGATCACGCCGGGGCGCGAGGCGATCTCCAGCGCCTTGTCGATGACGTCCAGCGGTGTGACACAGACGGGGCAGCCGGGGCCGTGGATCAACTCCACCTGCTCGGGCAGCAGTTGGTCGATGCCGTGCCGGATGATCGAGTGGGTCTGGCCGCCGCACACCTCCATCAGCGCCCAGGGCCGGGTGGCGGTGGCACGGATCTCGTCCAGCAGGCGTCGGGCCAGCTGGGGGTCGTTGAACTCGTCGATGTACTTCACCGGGCCTCACTCCCGCTGTCCTGGCGCTCCGCCACCGGGGCGCCGCCCGCCTCCTTGGCCGCCTGGTCCCAGGCGTCCCCGAACTCCTCCTCCAGCAGCCCCAGTTCCTCGAAGAGCTTCAGGGACGCCAGGGCCGACTCCTCGTCCAGGCGCTGGAGCGCGAAGCCGACGTGCACGATGACGTACTCACCGACCCGCACATCGGACACGTACTCCAGACACGCCCGCTTCTGCACTCCGCCGAAGTCGATCAGCCCGGTGAGCGGATCCGCGCTGTCGTCGATGGCCACGACCTTGCCGGGCACTGCCAAGCACATGGGTCACTCCTCCTGTCGTTCGTGCGCCGCGACCACCAGCTGGCCGAGGGCCAACCCGCCGTCGTTCGGCGGGACTTCGCCGTGACGGAGGACCGCGAAGCCGTCCTCGGTCAGCAGTCGCGCGCACTCCTCCTCCAGCAGCGCGTTGGCGAACACCCCGCCGCTCAGGGCGACGGTGGCGAGGCCGGTGTCCCGGCGCGCCCGCCGGCAGACCTCCGCGACGGCCCGCGCCACGCCCCGGTGGAAGCGGGCGGCCAGCACGGGGGCCGGGGCGCCGCGCCGCAGATCGGCGACGAGCGCGGCGAGCACGGGCGCCGGATCGTAGACGCCGGCGGCGAGTCCGAAGGTGTACGCCGAGGTGTCGGCGCCCCAGGCCGAAGCCGCGGCGGCCTCCAGCTCCAGGGCGGCCTGGGCCTCGTACTCCGCGCGGTGGCACACACCGACGAGCGACGACACGGCGTCGAAGAGGCGGCCCATGCTGGAGGTCGCCACGCAGGCCAGACCGCGCGTCAACTGCCGTTGCAGCAAAGTCAGTTCATCTGCTGCGCAGGCGGCCACGCTGGGCAGGTCCGGGTCCCAGGGCACGCCCGCGGCCCACAGCCGGGCCAGTGCCAGACGGCACGGGTTGGCCACGCCGGCGTCGCCGCCGGGCAGTGGGGCGGGGGCGAGATGGCCGAAGCGCCGGTAACCGGTGTAGTCGGCGAGCAGGACCTCGCCGCCCCACACGGTGCCGTCGTCGCCGTAACCCGTGCCGTCGAAGGCGACGCCGATCACGGGGGTGGTGCCGTCGAGACAGTGCTCGGCCATGGCCGAGGCGATGTGCGCGTGATGGTGCTGAACCAACACCGGGGCGGGGGCGGTAAGTTGGGCGGCCCGCTGACGCGCCCACCGGGTCGAGTGGTATCCCGGGTGCCGGTCGGCGGCGACCAGCCCGGGGCTGACGCCGGTCAAGGACCGCATTTGCGACTCCGCCCGCCGGGCCGCCTCCAGCGTGGTCAGCTCGCCCATGTCGCCGATGTGCGGGCCGAACCAGGCCTGGTCGCCCTCGCCGAGGCACAGGGCGTTCTTCAGGTCGCCGCCGACGGCGAGCGCGGGCCGTACCGCGACCGGCAGACGCAGCGGGCGGGGCACGTACCCCCGGGACCGGCGCAGCACCTGCTCGGTGCCGTCGGGGCGGACGCGCAGCAGGGAGTCGTCGCAGGGCGAGGCGATGGGCCGGTCGTGGGCGAGCCAGGCGTCGGCGAGCCCGGCCAGCCGGGTCAGCGCCTCGTCGTCGTCCGTGACGATCGGCTCCCCGGAGCGGTTGCCGCTCGTCATGACCAGGGCGCGCGGGCCCGGCGGATCGCCGGGCAGGCCGAACAGCAGGGTGTGGACGGGGGTGTAGGGCAGCAGCACACCGAGGTGCGGGCTGCCGGGGCAGACGCCGGGCGCGAGGATCTGCTGGTCGGCGCGTCGGCGCAGCAGGACGATCGGACGCCGGGGACCGGTGAGGGCGGCCCCCTCGGACGGGGAGAGCTCGGCGATCCGCCGTACGACGTCGAGGTCCGCGCACATCACCGCGAACGGTTTGCCGCCGCGTGCCTTGCGGGTGCGCAGCGTGTCGACGGCGCGTGCGTCGGTGGCGTCGCAGGCGAGGTGGTAGCCGCCGAGCCCCTTGACCGCGACGATCCCGCCGGCGGCCAGCAGCGCACGTGCCGTCGCCAGGGCGTCGGCGTCCCGCGCGGGGCGGACCCCGGTCCCGGTGGCGGGCGCCAGGCGCAGCCGAGGGCCGCAGTCGGGGCAGGCCACGGGCTGGGCGTGGAAGCGGCGGTCACCCGGATCGCCGTACTCCCGGGCGCAGTCGGGACACATCGGGAAGCCGGCCATGGTCGTGACCGCCCGGTCGTACGGCATCCCGGTGGCGATGGTGAAACGGGGGCCGCAGTGGGTGCAGGTGACGAACGGGTGCCGGTGGCGGCGGTCGGCCGGACCGGCCAGCTCCCGCAGGCAGTCGGCGCACGTCGCCGTGTCGGGCGGGAGCAGGGTGCGGCCGGGGGAGCGGTCGGTGGAACGGATGGTGAAGGCGTCGTCGGCGCCGGTGACGGGCAGGTCCTCGAACCCGACGCCGGTGACGGAGGCCAGGGGCGGGGGCCGGGTGGCCAGCCGGTCGCAGAAGTCGGCGACACCCACCTGTGGGCCCTCCACCTCGATGAGCACGCCGCTCGCCGTGTTGCTCACGAAGCCCGCCAGCGCGAGGTCGGTGGCCAGGCGGTGTACGTACGGTCGGAAGCCCACGCCCTGCACCGTGCCGCGCACCATGACGCGGCGGCGCACCGCCTGTGTGGCCGGCGCCGTCACGAGACGCGGCCGGCCGCGAGGCCGGATCCGGCGCCCTCATGGGTGTGCGAACCTGCGTGGCTGTGGCTGTGGGGGCGGGGTGCCAGGGGCGGCCGGTGGACGGCGGCCCCGTCCCGCACGGCGAGCACGCGCTGCAGGAGGGTGTCGACACCGTCGCCGGCACGTGCGCAGGAGTGCAGGATCTCCACCCCGGGGTTGACCCGCCGCACGTTGGCGGCGAAGGCGGCCTCGTCGAAACCGGCGGGCCCGGCCAGGTCGGTCTTGGTGAGCACCACCAGATGGGCCGAGCCGAAGGCCGTGGGGTACTTCAACGGCTTGTCCTCGCCCTCCGTCACCGCCATGAGCACGATCCGCAGGTTCTCGCCGAGGTCGTAGGAGGCCGGGCAGACGAGATTGCCGACGTTCTCCACGAACAGCAGCGAAGTGCCCTCGGGCAGCCAGCTCTCCACGTGGCCGCGGAGCTGCCGGGCCTCCAGATGGCACAACCCGTCGGTCAGCAGCTGCTTGACGGGTGCTCCCGAGCGGGCGAGCCGGTCGGCGTCGTTCTCGGTGGCGAGGTCGGCGGTCAGCGCGGCGACCGGGATACCCCGCTCCACCGCCCGGGCCAGCACGCGCCCGAGCAGTTCCGTCTTGCCGCTGCCCGGGCTGGACAGCAGGTTGACCACGCTCACACCCCGCCGGGTCAGTTCGTCGCGGAGGCACGCGGCCAGACCGTCGTTCTTCGCCAGGACGGCCTGGGTGACCTCGTCCACGGAATCGCACATGGGCGCTGCTCCCAGCGGGGATCGGGGATGTCGGACCGCTATCGATCCTCGGCGCCGTCGGCCACGAGGCGCGGGAGCCGGGCCGCGGACGGGTCCGTGCATTCCTCGGACGGGTCCGTGGATTCCTCCGGGCGGCTCAACGGGGGTGTGGCCGTGGGGTCGGCGAGCAGCGCGGGAACCATGGTATGCAGGGCCTCGACGGCCCGCTCGACCGCGTCACCCACGGTCGCGCTGATGCCCGGGGCGATGTCCTCGTCTCCGCGGTGCCGCAGCTCGGGCTCGCAGGCCAGGACGAGGACCCGGGGCAGCGGCTCGTCGCCCAGGTGGGCGGCCAGGGCCAGCACCTTCGCCGGGTCCATGCCGTGCGCCTCCGGCGGGGCGGCTTCCGTGGCCCCGTCGGGCAGCTCCGGCTCGATCAGCGACAGGGTGCCGGGACGATGGCCCCGCGCCGCCGCGTCGACGAGGACGGCCGTGTCGTAGCCGTCGAGCAGTTCGTACGCGAGGTCCATCCCGCGGATGCCGAAGTCCCGTACCCGCACCTCGGGCGGCAGCGGGCGGCGGTCCAGGGCGCGGATCACCTCGGGGCCGAAGGCGTCGTCCGCGAGGAAGATGTTGCCGACCCCGGCCACCAGCAGTCGCGCGCTCATCGCGCACCCCCGACGGCCAGCGGGTCGGCGGAGCCGGTCGGTTGCTTACGGACGAAGGCCGAGCGCAGGGCGTGGTAAGGGGCCCGTGGGTCGAAGAAGATCGCGCGCATACGGGCGAGTTCGTCCCGCCGGTACTCGCCGAGCGGTCGCAGCCGGTCGTCCGCCCGACGCGCCGCGGCCTTCGCGGCGATCCGTTCCGCCAGGCCCGGGCCCCCGGCGAGCTCGGATGCCAGGTGCTCGACCTCGGCGGCGAACTTCTCTGCCGGGACCGGCACCAGACGGTCCACCAGGCCGATCCGTGCGGCGGTCGCGGCGCTCACGGGCAGCGCGTCGGTCGTCAACCGCCTGGCCGTCCCGGTTCCGACGCGGCGGGGCAGCGTGTACGTCCAGTATTCCGACCCGTACAGGCCCATGCGCCGGTAGTGCGGGTTGAGGACGCCGCCCGTGCGGCACCAGACCTGGTCGGCGGCGAGGGCGAGCATGACGCCGCCGGCCGCCGCGTTGCCGCCGAGGGCCGCGACCACCATGCGGTCGGTGGTCCGCAGCACGGCCTCGACCAGGTCGTTCATGGCATGGAGGTTGGCCCAGGACTCGCCCGCCGGGTCGGCCGAGGCCTCGATGACGTTGAGATGGATGCCGTTGGAGAAGAAGTCGCGCGTGCCGCCGAGCACGAGCACCGAGGTGGGGCGGGTGAGCGCCTTCCGGTAGGCGGCGAGCAGCCTGCGGCAGTGGTCGGTGCTCATCGCCCCGCCGGGGAAGGAGAAGGACAGGAAGCCGACGTCGCCCTGCTGCCGGTAGCGGATGTCGGTCCAGGTGACGCGGTCCGGAGGCAGTTCGAGCGGCGCGGGGTCCTCCGGCAGCCAGTGCGGGCGGCCGTCGGGCAGCGGCGTCGCGTGTCCGATGCCGGTGCCGGGCGGAGCCGGAAAGCCGGCGAGCACGGAGGCCGCCGGGCGGCGGAACGGTGCCGGGTCGCCGGAGCTCTTGCGGGGGCGCAGTTCCGGGATCCACACCGCGCCGTCCCGGGTGGCCCGGCAGACCGCGCCGGACCGCGTCGCGAGCAACTCGCCGGGGTGTCCGCGCAGCAGGTCCTCGGGATGCCCGCCGTGCAGGAACACCTCCCGGCCGCAGACCTCGTCCAGAACGCCCGGCTGCGAGTCGGCCCCGCGGAGCTTGCGCAGCACCGTGGCCGTGCTGTCGACGTCCCAGTCGATCCGGCGCCGCTCCTGCCGGACGAAGTCGCGCCACACCACGCGGATCGCCGGGTCGCTCTGCGGCCGCGGCTTGAACGATCCGTCGGCGAACCGCCGCACGGCCAGCAGTACGGCGGCCGTGGCGGCGTCGGAGACCTCGTTGCGGTACAGGTCGCTCTTGCCGACCGGTGCCACCGGGAAGGGCCCGTCCGCCCACACGTCACCCGCGTCCATCGCCGCCTCGGCCTGAAGCACCGTCACACCCCAGTCGGACGCCTCCTCGGCGATCGCCCAGTCCAGGGAGGACGGGCCCCGGTCGCCGGGTGGCCCCGGGTGCACGATCAGGCAGGTGTGCTCCTGCCACACGTCCTCCGGCAGCGCCGTCTTCAGCATCGGAGCGACGACCAGTTCCGGACGCGCCGCGCGTACGGCGGCCCGGACCGCCTCGGGGCCGTGCGAGGCGAGGACGACGTCCACCCGATGCCCCTGGTCGGACAGTTCGGCGTACAGACGCTGGGACAGGCTGTTGAACGCGCTGGCGACGAGCAAGATGTCCATGACATGGCATGTTCGCTGGTCGGGGGAGGGCCGAGAAGGACCACGGGCGGCGTTTCGCCGGACTCGGTGATCCCTGATCAGGAAGCGAGGTGATCCTCATCAGGAAGCGAGCGCTTCTCCGGCGGCGTGATCCGCGGATCCAGCCGTTCGTTGCGCCTACCGCGACTGAGTGGTCTCCAGCAGGTCCCGCGCCATCAACCGCGCGGGCCGCTCGGTGTGTTCGGCGACGCGGCGGAAGGTCTCCTGGGCGGGGCGGGCCGGCCAGTCGGGGGGAAGGTGCCGGGCGGGGAGCCGGGGATCCGTGCGGATGGTCCATAGCCATTCGCTGACCAGCCGCAGCCGGGTTCCGATCGGGTCGTCGCCCGAACCGGCGTCCAGGTGCGCCGTCCACCGCTTGTCGAAGGTGACGTAACGAGCGGCGATGCTCTCCAGGTCCCAGGCGCCGTCGATCATCTGCGCGATATCGGTGGCGTCGTCCGCCTGGGCGTGGAAGATCTTGACGTGGTCGGCCAGCCCGAGCTCCGCGACCACGGCGGCGACGTCGACCTTCCCGGGGGCGATCCACAGCCCGCTGTACAGCGCGCCGAACCCGGACCAGGTGAGCCGGGAGCGCAGGTCGTGGCGCTGGCGCTTCCAGGAGTCGGGGAGGGAGAACCCGAGCAGGGTCCAGGAGCCGTCCCAGTCGTCGTTGACCGCGCCCTGCCGCCAGATGCGGGTGCGGCCGTCCTCCAGGACACGGGTCGCCTGCGGGGTCAGGCCGAAGAACATCTTGCGGCCCTCGCGCTGGCGCCGCAGCAGGCCGCGGTTCACCATGCGGGTGAGGGTCGAGCGCACGGCCTGCTCACCGACCCCCACCCGTCCGAGCACATCGATGATGCTGCCCGAGTAGACGCACAGGTCGCCTTCCTCCAGGACGTGGTTGCCGAAGAAGGTGAGCATGAGCGACTGGGGGCGCTGCTGCGGCCCCTCGGCGCTGCCCTCGGTGTCCAGGATGTCGTCGTCCTCCACGGTGCACAGCGTACGACCGCCCACCGACGGCGCGGCGGGCGGTCGTACGGCATCACCGCCCGTCGGCGGGGTGGGCAAGGTCGTACGGCCGCAGATAGGGGGTGGGCCGGTACGGCACATAGCGCGTCGGTGTCGTCGGATCGGCCTTCGTGGCACGGGAGTTGAGGGACTCCGGGTCGGTGCCGACCCACCTGCCGGTGGTGAGGCGGTCCTCCAGCGTGTGCAGGGCCGAGAGCTTTTCGGCGGGGCTGAAGGTGCAGTGCCCGGCGTTGTCCGTGTACGCCTGCCGCAGCAGGGGCGCCGACCCGGCGGCGGTGACGGCCCGCTTCAGGGCGCTCTCCGTCTGGACGGGGACGAGGGCGTCACCGATGGTGTGGACGGAGAGCTGCGGCTTGGCGAGCTTGCCCGTGAACGAGCTCGTGCTGCTCATCCAGGCCACGGCGGCCGGGTCGGCGCTGATGCGCGGGGCGCGGTTCAGGGCGGCGAGGTCGGCGCGCAGGGAAAGGCCGGCCTTCTTGTACAGCTCGGTGACCTCCTTGCGGACGGAGGACTCGCCGAGCAGCCTTGCGTAGTCGACGCCGGTGTTCCAGGACATGTTGCCGCCCGCCCGGACCTCGGCCTCCCGCCGCCGGTTGAAGGCGACGGTCCTCAGCAGGCCCTGCACGGCCTCGTACTGGTTGGCCTGCTGGGCGTCCCAGTCGGCCGCGGCGGGCCGGGTCTGCGTGGGCTGGTTCCAGCCGGGGATGTTGTGCAGGGCGGCGGCGAGGGCGATCCGCGCCCGCCCCTCGGCGGTCGTCTGCGCCGAGTCGACCACGGAGGTCAGGGTGCTGACCGCGTCGTCGGCGGCCGTCTGGTCCGCGATGTTCACCAGCGGGACGTCGGAGTCTGGCGCCAGGAGCGTCTTGATGGCGAAGACGGGATCGAGGGTGTTGTTCCAGTTGGCGACGCCGCCGTGAACGAGGCCGCACAGGGAGATCGACCCGTCGATCCGGTCCGGGTGGCGCTCGGCGATGGCGGTGGTGACGAGTCCGCCGTACGACCGCCCCCACGCGACGGTCCGGGAGGCCGCCCCGAAGCGCTCGGTGAACGCGCTCAGAGTGTCGATCTGGTCGGGCACCGCGTCCGCCACCGCCCAGCCGGTGGTGGCGTAGGACGAGCCGATGAGGGCGTAGCCGTCCCGCAGGAGCAGAGCCTTGGTGGCGTCGTCCGCGGCGTCCTGGGCGGGGTTGTCCGGGCCGCTCACGTAGCCGTGGCTGAAGAGCAGGACGGTGCCGTTCCAGTGGGCGGGCACGTCCATCATGTACGTGGCACCCGAGGGGAGTCGGCCGTCCACATGGGTCGTGTCCGACGCGGCGGCAGCGGCCGAGGCGGGCAGCGCGGTCACGGCGAGCAGGAAGGCCGCCGCACAGGCGGTGTGGGTACGGCGGCGGGTGCGGGGGGGGCGTACCCGCGCCGGCGGGGTCGCGGCATCGGTCCTCATGCGGAGATCTCCTGCGTGTGGGGGGCGTCGGTGCCTTCGGCCGCCGGGGCCGAGAGCGAGGTACGGCTGGTCTCGCGCACGAACCAGACGGTCAGCGCCGTGATGAGGGAGCCTCCGCAGATCAGCAGGGCGACGGCGGTGCCGTTGCCGCTGCCGGCCACCAGGCTTCCGGCGATCATGGGGGAGAAGCCGGCGCCGATGAGGGTGGCGCCCTGGTAGCCGAGGGAGGCGCCGGTGTAGCGGACCCGGGTGCCGAACATCTCGGTGAGCAGGGCGCCCAGCGGGCCGTACATCATGGACTGGGCGATGCCGTGGCCGAGGACGACGGCGAGGATCAGCAGCCCGGGCGACTTGGAGTCGACCAGAGCGAGGACGGGGAAAGCGAGCGCGGCCGAGGCGACGGCTCCGGCGAGGACGACCGGGCGGCGGCCGACGCGGTCGGACAGCGCGGAGGCGCAGGGCAGCACGACCAGGGCGACGCAGGCGGAGACGGTGAGCGCGGTGAGCACCTGCGGGCGGGCGTATCCGATGCCGGTGGCGTACGCGATCAGGTAACTGGTCAGCAGGGACTGGGCGGTGAAGGCGCCGATGCCGACACAGCAGGCCAGCAGCAGGGGACGGGGGCGCCGCAGTACGTCGACGATGGGCAGCCGGGCCTCGGCGCGGTCCTTCTTCACCTCGGCGAAGAGCGGACTCTCGACGACCTTGAGCCGGACGAAGAGGCCGACGCCGAGCAGTACCACGCTCAGCAGGAACGGCACGCGCCAACCCCAGGCCGTGAACTGGTCCCGGGGCATGGCGACCACGAACGTCACGACGAGCGAGGACAGCAGGGAGCCGAGCGGCGCTCCCATCTGAGTGAAGCTCGACCACAGGCCGCGGCGCCGTTCACCGGCGTGCTCGACGACCATCAGGGTGGCGCCGCCCCACTCACCGCCGATGGCGATGCCCTGGACGACGCGGAGCGTGATCAGCAGGACCGGCGCCCAGACGCCGATCGCGTCGTACGTGGGCAGCAGGCCGATGAGGAAGCTGGCGCCGCCCATCAGGCCCATGGTGAGCAGCAGCATCGACTTACGGCCGAGCCGGTCGCCGAAGTGCCCGAAGAGGATGCCGCCGAGCGGGCGGGCGACATAGCCGGCGGCGAAGGTGCCGAACGCGGCGATGGTGCCGACGGCGGGGTCGGCGCCGGGGAAGAACAGCTCGCCGAAGACCAGGGCGGCGACGGTGCCGTAGACGAGGAAGTCGTAGAACTCCACGGCCGTACCGAGCAGCCCGGAGAAGGCGACCCGGCGGAGTTGCCGGGTGCTTTCGGGGCTGGACGGTGACGGTGATGCGACGGGGGACGGGGACATCGCGGTCTCCCTTGACCGGGGGAAGGACACCGCGAAGGTAGGCTCTCTGGTGACCGCCGTCAAGAAAGTGCACAACATTAGTCCGTGGTTCGGCCATGGCCATGAGCGGTCAGATCAGAAAACCGAACGAGTCACGTACCCCGGCAGGGCGTGAGACCGGTGTCACTTCCAGCCGAAACGGCGGTCCACCACCGCCGCGAACTCCTCCAGGGTGAGCACCTCGTCGCCGTTCTGGTCGGCGGCGTCGAAGAGCGCGGAGGAGGCGTCCTCGTCGCCCAGGGCCCAGAACGGCAGATCTCCCGACGCGGCCAGCGACGGGCCCTTCGACCGCAGCGCGATGATCACCTCCGCGCGGGTCAGGGTCCCGTTCTCGTCGAGGTCGAGCGCCTCGAACAGCTTTCGGGCCTTGTCACTCATCGTGTCATCCTCGTTCCTGGCGTCGGCAGGCGAGCCGACGCACCCCGTCACCAGAAGAGGACGCCTCCACGCCCCCTCGGGTTCCCTCCGCCGGCGGACTCATGACCGCTCCCGCGTCAACGGCGCAGGCGGGTGCGAGCGATCAGCCACATCAGATACGGCGCGCCGACCGCCGCCGTGAGCACGCCCACTGGCAGCTCGACCGGGGAGAACAGACGGCGGGCGAGCAGGTCCGCGACGACGACGATCGCGGCACCGGTCAGGGCAGAGGAGAGCAGCGGGATCTGGGCGGTGCGGGTCAGCCGGTGGGCGATCTGCGGCGCCAGCAGCGCCACGAAGTCGACCGGTCCCGCGGCGCCGGTCGCGACCGACGCCAGCACCACGCCGAGCGCGGTGAGACCCAGCCGGACCGGACCGAGCCGTACGCCCAGCGCGGTCGCCGTGCTGTCGTCCAGGGACACCATGCGCTGGGCGTGCGCCGCCCACAGCAGCGCCGGGACCAGGACCGCGAGGACCAGGGCGAGGGGCGCGGCCTGGTCGTAGCCCCGGCCGTTGAGCGAACCGGTCAGCCACACCTTGGCCTGCTGGGCCACCAGGTAGTCGCCCTTGGTGAGGAACAACCGGGTCAGTGAGCCGAGCGCGATCGAGACACCGATCCCGACGAGGACGAAGCGCGTGGCGTGCAGCCCGCCCCGCCAGGCGAAGACGTAGACGAGCGCGGCGGCCGACAGCCCGCCCACCACCGACACGTACGGCAGGAGGGCGTACGACGTGATCCCGAAGGTCATCGCGGTCACCGTCGCCGCGCCCGCGCCATGCGTGACGCCGATGACGTCCGGGCTGGCGAGGGAGTTGCGGGCCACGGTCTGGATCAGCGCTCCGGAGACGCCGAACGCGGCGCCGACCAGCAGACCCGTCACCAGCCGGGGGAGGCGCAGTGTGCCGACGACGAGTTCGTCGGGGCTCGGCTGACCGAGCAGTACCCGCACGACCTCCGTCGGGGAGACGTACGACTCGCCGACGCACAGGGACACGACGACCGTCACCGCGAGTACCGCGGCCAGCAGCACCGCTACGGCACACGCCCGGCGGTGCAGCAGGAAACTGCCGCCCCGCACGCGGACGACGGCGTATCCGGAGGGGCGAAGACGCCGTGGGGCGGGGCTGGTTCGCTCAAGAAGCCGGGTCATGCCGCCACCGTCGCCTTCCTCCGTACCAGCGCGACCAGGAAGGGCACGCCGAGCAACGCGGTCATCACGGCCACCGGCACTTCCGAGGGCGCGAAGACGACCCGGCCGAGCACGTCCGACACCAGGATCACCACGGGACCCAGCAAGGCCGACAAGGCCAGCACCCATCGGTGGTCGGCCCCGCCCAGAGCCCGCGCGATGTGCGGGACGGCGAGTCCGATGAACGCGATCGGACCGGCGACCGCGACGGCGGCCCCGGTCAGCACGGTCGCGGCGAGGGCGCCCAGAGCCCGCAGCAGCGCGACCCGGTGACCGAGCCCCCTGGCCACGTCGTCCCCGAGAGCCAGGGCGTCGAGCCCCCGCGCCATGACGGCGACCAGCAGCAGCCCCACGAGGACGAACGGCCAGGTCTGCGCGACGACTCCGCCGCCGCGGCCGGCGATCGAGCCGACGTCCCAGAAGCGGAACTCGTCGAGGGCACGAGCGTCGGTCGTGACGATGGCGGAGACCACGGAGGCGATGAAGGCGTTCATCGCGGCCCCCGCCAGCGCCAGTTTGACCGGCGAGGCGCCGCCGCGTCCGCTGCCCGCCACCGCGTACGCGGCCGCCGCGGCGATCCCCGCCCCGGCGAACGCGAACCAGACATAGCCGGCGGGCGTGTGCACCCCGAGGAACGCGATCGCGCAGACGACGCCCAGCGAGGCGCCCTGGCTCACGCCGAGGACACCGGGCTCGGCGATCGGGTTGCGGGTGATGCCCTGCATGACCACCCCGGCGACCGCGAGGGCGAGTCCGACCAGCACGCCGATGACCGTGCGGGGGACCCGTAGCGCGCGCACGACCTGCGCGTTGTCACCGTTGCCGCCGTGCAGCAGGGCGTCGAACACCTGGGCCGGGGGAATCTGCCGGCTGCCGAGGGCGAGGCTGAGCAGGACGGCGAGGAGGAGTAGGAACATGCCCGCGACCGTCCAGGCGATACGACGCCGGGTGGCACGGGACATGCGGTTCCTTCTGCTGTTTCGCTTGCTTGCTTGCTTGCTTGCTGCGCTGGGCGTGAGGCGGGCTGCCTGCGTCTACTTGGTGAGGTACTTCTCCAGGTCCCCGAGGACCTCGTCGGCCGCGGTGACACCCAGACCCAGGTACCAGGTCTCGTCCGGCACGTCGTACACGTGCCCGGCCTTGACCGCCTTCAGGTTCTTCCACAGCGGGTTGCCCTGCGCGCGGGACTTGTCGGTGGCCTTCGCGTCGCCGTACACGCCGGTGAAGATGTAGTCCGCGTCGGCCTGGTCGATGTTCTCGGCGCTGACCTCGGCGGCCAGGTCCTCGATGTCCTGGTTCTTGGGGCGCGGGATGCCGGTGTCCTTGAGGGTGGTGCCGATGAACGAGGCGTTGGCGTAGAGCCGGATCACCCCGTCGGGCAGGTAACGCACCATCGACACCGTCGGCTTGTCGGCGCCGAGCTTCGCGTCGAGTGCGTCGACCTTCTTGTCGTACGCGGCGAGCTTCGCCTTGGCCTCGGCGGTCTTGTCCAGGGCCGCGGCGTTGAGGAGGTAGTTCTCCTTCCACGTGAAGCCCGGGCGGATGGAGAAGACGGTGGGTGCGATCTGCGACAGCTCGTCGTACTTGTCCGCGGCGCGCAGCTGGCTGCCGAGGATCAGGTCCGGCTTGAGACCGGCGATCGCCTCCAGGTTGAGGTTGTTGATGGTGCCGACGTTCTTCGGGGTGCCGGCATCCTTCTTCAGATAGGAAGGCAGTTCGGGGGAGCCCTCGGTGGGGGCGAGGCCGACCGGCTTGATGCCGAGCGAGACGACGTTGTCGAGCTCGCCGACGTCCAGGACCACGACCCGCTTGGGCTGGGACTTGAGGACGGTCTCGCCCATGGCGTGCTCGATGGTCCGCGGCCACTGGCCCGGCTCCGCGTCGGTGCCCATCTCGGCGGTCTTCTTCGCGGCGGACGCGAAGTCCTTGCCGCCCTTGGCCACGTCTTTCTTGTCGCCGGCTCCGGCTGCCGAACCCGCGTTGTCCGCGCCGTCGTTGGAGCCGCCGCAGGCCGCGAGGGACAGTGCGGCGGCGACGGCAAGAGCGACTGCGGCTGTGCCGCGGCGCCGGTGAAGCATGACAGGGCTCCCTCATGGTGCACAGTGGGTCAGCCGTTAGGCCAGCCTCACCTTATCCAGACGTTCTCCATGTCTCGTACACGGGGTCTGTGTGGTTCCTGTCACGGTCCTGTGATGCGGGCGTGTGCCGTCCTCGGCGCCCTGACCTGCCAGGACGCCGAGGACGGGCCGGCCGGTCGTCAGGCCGGCGAGCAGGCGGAGTCGTTGAGCGTGAAGGCCGCGGGGTTCGGGTTCGTGCCGCCCTTCGTGGCCGTGAAGCCCAGGGTGACCGAGCCCGCAGGGGCGATCGTCGCCGTGTACGACGCGGAGGCGACGCTCACCTGGGCGCCGCTCTGCGTCGCGGTGCCGCCCCACAGGTTGCTGATGCGCTGACTGTCCGGGTAGGTCCAGCGCAGCGTCCAGCCGTTGATCGCCGAGCTGCCGGTGTTGCGGATGACGACCTCGCCCTGGAAGCCGCCGGGCCACTCGTTGGTCACCCGGTAGGCGACACCGCAGGTCGCCGGCGAACCGCCGGACGACGTGGTGACGGCCACCGTGCCGGAGCGCTGCGAGCGGTTGCCGGCGGCGTCGCGTGCGTAGACGGCGAAGGTGTAGGAGGTCTCCGGGGCGAGGCCGGTGACGGTGGCGGAGGTGCCGGTCGTCGTGGTGGCGGCGGTCTCGGTCCCGCTGCCGACGCGGACCACGTCGTAGCCGGTGACGCCGTTCGCGTCGGTGGCGGCGGCCCAGTTCAGGGTGACCGACGAGGACGTCACGGCGGACGCGGTCGGCGTCCCGGGGGCGGTCGGGGGAGTGGTGTCACCGCCGGAGGAGGAGTAGATGTCGGCCTCCTCGGACGTGGCGGCGATGCCGTTCGCGCCGTGGAAGATCCGCTGGCCCCAGGAGCTGAGCCGCGTGGGGTCGAAGTCGATCGCCAGGTCGAGGATCGGGTCGGTGTTGCCGCTCCAGGACCAGGCCAGGTAGCCGAGCCGAAGCTGCTGGGCGACGGCCATCATGGTGTCCTCGTCCGGGTCGCCGTACTGGTCCGGCGGGCCTCCGAACTCGCCGATGAGGAGGGGCAGTCGGGCGTTGACGAAGGCGTTCAGATAGTCCGTGATCTCCTGCGCGGTGTCGTAGACGCTGTACATGTGGATCGAGAAGATCAGGTTGCCGGTGGGGTCCGCGTTGTAGACGGTCTGGGCGTTGGCGCGCATGACGCCCTGCCAGTCCTGGCCCCAGTTGGGCGCGTCCACCATGATCGTGTGGGCGAATCCGGCGCTGCGCAGCTTCTTGACGGCCGCGGTCGTGGGCTCGGTCCAGCCGGCGGGGTTGGTGTTGCCCCAGGGCTCGTTGCCGATGTTGATGATGACGTAGTTCTCCTGGCCGGTGAGCACGTCCTTCAGGCCGATCCAGTAGTCGGCCGCGTGGTCGAGGGTCCCGGCCGCGGCCTCCTCTCCGTAGCCGGTGGTGTCGTGCACCTCCAGCACGCAGATGAGCCGGTTGGCCTTGCACTGCGCGATGACGGCGGCCACGTCCTCGGCGCTGTTCTTGGTCCACCGGTGGCCGTCGGAGAGGACGACGCGGACGGTGTTGGCACCCAGCGCCTTGACGTCGGCCAGCGACTGCGTCTCGCCCGGGTACCAGGTGTGGGCGTGGTTGACGCCACGCATCACGAAGTCGTTCCCGGACGACTCCAGCAGCCGGCCGTTCTGGATGTGGAGGCCGGTGGCCGCTGCCTGGGCGGGCGTGGCGAAGGACAGCAGGGGGACGAGCAGACCCAGGAGGGCGGCCACGACGGCGGCCGCTCGTGGGGTGGTGCGGGTGCGGGATCTCATGGCGGCTCCGTAGGGTGAGAGGGGGTGACGGTGCGTCAGGAGGACGCGGCACGCGCCGTGCACGTGACAGTCGCCGACGGAGCGCCGGCCGTTGCCGGGGCACTGGCGATGAATCCGAAGCTCGCGCTCGCGCCGGGCGCCAACGTGCCGTTCCACGATGCGTTGGTGACCGTGGCGGTGCCGTCGGCGCCGGCGCTGAGGGTGCCGTTCCAGAGCTGGGTGACGCGGGCGCCCTCCGCCGGTACGACCCTCGCGGTCCAGCCCGACAGGGCGGAGGCGGACGCGTTGGTCACCGTCACCTCACCCTGGTAGCCGCCCTGCCAGGAGGAGACGGCACGGAAGGACGCGGTGCAGGCGGGAGGATCACCGGGATCACCGGGATCACCGGGATCACCGGGGTCGCCAGGATCACCAGGGCCCCCCGGGTCCGCTTCTAGGAGGGCGGCCAGAGCGGGATACCAGCGGGCGGCGATCTTCTCGTCACCGGAGGCGCTGGGGTGCACCCCGTCGTACGTGTCGGTGGCCGTGTCGAAGCCCGTCCACTGGTCGACCACGGCGACCGGGGAGCGGACGGTGCTCGCCGCCCTGGCCCAGTCGGGGATCCGTGCGTTGAAGTCGACGACGCGCTGGGCGCAGGCCGCACACTGGCTCGGGTTCATGGGGATGAGCTGCGCGACCAGGACCTTCATGTCCGGGTTGCTCGCCCGCATCTGCTCTACGAGCTTGGTGTAGGCGGCGAGGATGCGGTCGGGGGACACGCTGCTCCACACGTCGTTCGTCCCGAAGTGCATGACAACGATGTCCGGAAGCGTGGCGGCCAGGCGGCCAGGGAGCAGGTTCTGGTCGGCGACATTGGTCACCAACTCGCCACCGTGGCCTTCGTTGTCACCGTCGTGCGCCTGGGCACAGCCTTGGTGGCCGAGGGTGCCGACGAAGTCGATGTCCGTGTGGCCGGTGCTCTGCAGCCTGTTCCAGAGCAGCGCCCGCCAGCAGCCGGGCGAGCCGGTGATCGAGTCGCCCAGCGGCATGATGCGCACGGGGTCCGCTGCGGTCGGAGCGGCTGCGGCGCGCGGAGCGAGCGTCACGCCGACGGGCAGGAGCAAGGTGCCCAACAGGGCGAGCAGCGGGATGATCCGCAAGGGTAAGTGGCGGGTGCCGCGCATGGTGTTCCCTTCTCGGAGTGAGGTGGGAGCGCTCCCACAAAACATGAAGCCACTGTTGTCATTGACGCGTCAAGAGGCGGGAGGCGGGACTGAGATGCTGTCAGTCCGAGCACGGTCCGTTCGAGGAGGCATCCCATGCCCGAGCCGTCCGTCCTTGCCGCGCTGGTGTCCGCGTTGCGAGGTGGATCGATCGAAGTAGTCGACCTCACCTCGCCCTTGTCGTCGGCGACACCGGTGATTCAACTGCCGCCCCAGTTCGGGCAGAGCGCCGTCTTCGAGCTGGAGGAGATCAGCCGGTACGACGACCGGGGCCCGGCCTGGTACTGGAACAACTTCCGCAGCGGCGAGCACACCGGCACCCACTTCGACGCCCCGAACCACTGGGT
Organism: Streptomyces sp. V4I8; assembly: GCF_041261225.1. Lineage (GTDB taxonomy): Bacteria > Actinomycetota > Actinomycetes > Streptomycetales > Streptomycetaceae > Streptomyces. The sequence continues at coordinate 1,149,968 of NZ_JBGCCN010000001.1, read as the reverse complement.
CACCGGCAAGGACCTCACCGACGTGGCCTCGGTGCCGGCCCGCAGGCTGATCGCACCCGCGGCCGTGCTGGACTTCAGCGCCGAGGTCGCGAAGAACCCCGACTTCCTGGTCGAGGTCGACCACGTGAAGGCCTGGCAAGCGGAGAACGGCCCCTTGCCCGAGGGCGGTTGGCTGTTGCTGCGCACCGGCTGGGACGCCCGTTCGCACTCGCAGGAGGCCTTCCTCAACGCCGACGAGAACGGCCCGCACACCCCCGGTCTGTCGGCGGAGTGCGCCCGCTGGGTCGCCGAGGAGTCGCCGGTGATCGGCCTCGGCGTGGAGACGGTGGGCACGGACGCCGGGCGCGCGCACTCCTTCGAGCCCGCCTATCCCTGCCACTCCTACCTCATGGGCAGCGACAAGTACGGCCTGACGCAGCTCCAGAACCTCGCAGCGCTGCCGCCGACCGGATCCGTCGTCATGGCGGGACCGCTGCCGATCGTCAGCGGCTCCGGGGCTCCGGCGCGCGTGATCGCACTGGTGGAGCGGGGGCGCTCATGAAGGTGGCGGAAGCGGTCGGCCGGGCGCTGTGCGCGGCCGGGGTCGGCCAGGTCTTCGGGGTGGTCGGGTCGGGGAACTTCCACGTCACCAACGCGATGGTCGCGGCGGGGGCGCGGTTCGTCGCGGCCCGCCATGAGGGCGGCGCGGCGACGATGGCCGACGCGTACGCCCGGACCAGCGGCACGGTCGCGGTGGTGAGCGTGCATCAGGGGCCCGGCCTGACGAACGCGATGACCGGCATCGCGGAGGCGGCGAAGAGCCGTACGCCACTCGTCGTGCTGGCGGCCGAGGTGACCGAGTCGAGGTCCAACTTCCACGTCGACCAGGAGGCGTTGGCCCGTGCGGTGGGCGCGGTCCCGGTTCGGGTCACGTCGGCGGAGGAAGCGGTCGAGCAGGCGTGTGTGGCGGTCGGGCTGGCGGTGCGGGAGCGGCGTACCGTGCTGCTCAATCTGCCCCTGCCGGTGCAGGCGCTGGAGGTGCCCGACGGCGCCCTGGCGCACGCGGCGCCACTGCCGCGACGGGTCGCGGTCGAGCCGGACGCGGACGAGGTGGCCGCCCTGTCCCAGCGGCTCGGACAGGCCCGGCGGCCCGTCTTCGTGGCCGGCCGGGGAGCTCGCGGGGCAGGCTGTCGCGAGGCGCTGGAGGCACTCGCCGAGCGGCACGGCGCGCTCCTGGCGACCTCGGCCGTCGCCCACGGGCTCTTTCACGGCAATCCCTGGTCCCTGGGCATCTCCGGCGGCTTCGCCTCACCCTTGGCCGTCGAACTGCTCCAGGGCGCGGACCTGATCGTCGGCTGGGGCTGCGCCCTCAACATGTGGACGATGCGGCACGGCAACCTCATCGGCGCCGACGCCACCGTCGTACAGGTCGACGACGAGCCCTCGGCGCTCGGCGCGCACCGGCCCGTGCACCTCGGTGTCGGCGGGGACGTCCGGCTCACCGCGCGCCGGGTGTTCGAGGCGGGTGCCGCGGACGGGGAGGGCTACCGGATCCCGGAGGTGGGAGCGGCCCTCGCCGCTCGTGTGCGCCTGCGTGACGTGCCGTACGAGGACACGAGCACGCGGGAGCGGATCGACCCGAGGACGCTGAGCATCGCGCTCGACGACATCCTGCCCGCGGAGCGGGTGGTCGGCGTGGACTCCGGGAATTTCATGGGCTACCCGAGCGCGTACCTGTCGGTGCCGGACGAGAAGGGCTTCTGCTTCACGCAGGCGTTCCAGTCGATCGGGCTGGGGCTGGCCACCACGATCGGGGCGGCGCTGGCGCAGCCCGACCGGCTGCCGGTGGCGGCGCTCGGCGACGGCGGGGCGCTGATGGGCGCTGCGGATCTGGACACCGTACGGCGGCTCGGGCTGCCCATGGTGGTCGTCGTGTACGACGACGAGGCCTACGGCGCCGAGGTGCACCACTTCGGTCCCGACGGGCACCCGCTCGACACCGTGCGCTTCCCGCCGACGGACATCGCCGCCGTGGGGCGGGGGTATGGCTTCGAGGCGGTGACCGTGCGGACGCCGGCCGATCTGAAGGCCGTCCGGGACTGGGTCGACGGCCCGCGGTCGGCGCCGTTGCTGGTCGACGCCAAGGTGGTCGCCGATCACGGGTCCTGGTGGCTGGAGGAGGCGTTCCGCGGCCACTGAGAGAGGGAGAAGGCCGAGCGCCGACCCGCCTGTCGGCACCGCATTGCCGGCAGACGGGTCGGCGCTGGCCGGGCGGTTTCAGACCGCCGGTGCCGGGAAGGTCGGGTACTCCACCCCGGAGACGTGCTGGACGACGCGGATGACCTGGCAGGAGTAGCCGAACTCGTTGTCGTACCAGAGGTAGAGGATCGCGTTGTCGCCCTCCACCTTCAGCGCGCCCGCGTCGATGATCGAGGCGTGGCGCGAGCCGATGAAGTCGCTGGAAACCGCGTCGGGGGCCGTGATGAAGTCGATCTGGCGGCGCAGCGGCGAGGTCAGCGACACATCGCGCAGGTAGTCGAGGACCTCCTCGCGGCTGGTCTCGCGGGCGAGCTGGAGGTTCAGGATCGCGATCGAGACGTCGGGCACCGGGACCCGGATCGAGCTGCCGGTGATCCGCGCCTTGAGGTCGGGCAGCGCCTTGGCGACGGCCGAGGCGGCGCCGGTCTCGGTGATGACCATGTTGAGCGGCGCGCTGCGGCCGCGGCGCTCGGACTTGTGGTAGTTGTCCAGCAGGTTCTGGTCGTTGGTGAACGAGTGGACGGTCTCCACGTGGCCGCGCAGGACGCCGTACTTGTCCTCCATCGCCTTCAGCGGCGGGACTATGGCATTCGTGGTGCAGGACGCGCAGGACAGGATCTGCTCGTCCGGCTTGAGGGTGTCGTGGTTGACGCCGTGCACGATGTTGGGGACGTCGCCCTTGCCCGGCGCGGTCAGGACGACCTTGTCGATGCCGGGGCGCAGGTGCGTGGACAGGCCCTCGCGGTCGCGCCACTTGCCGGTGTTGTCGATCAGGATGGCGTTCTTGATGCCGTACGCCGTGTAGTCGACCTCGCTCGGGTCGTTGGCGTAGATCACCTTGATCTCGTTGCCGTTGGCGATGATGGTGCTGTTCGCCTCGTCGACGGTGATCGTGCCCTGGAACTGGCCGTGGATGGAGTCCCGGCGCAGCAGCGAGGCGCGCTTGACGATGTCCTGGTCGCCGCCGCCGCGCACGACCATGGCACGCAGCCGCAGGCCGTTGCCGGAGCCGGACTTCTCGATCAGCAGACGGGCGACGAGGCGGCCGATGCGGCCGAAGCCGTAGAGGACGACGTCGCGTCCCTCGCCGCCCTCGATCTTGTTGGCGCCGGTGGCCCCGGCGACGGCCTCGGCGGTGAACGCCTCCACGGACAGGCCGCGGTCGTCGCTCTTGTACGTCGCGGCCAGCATGCCGATGTCGATCTGCGACGGGCCGAGGTCGAGCGCGGTGAGCGCCTGGAGGAACGGCAGCGTCTCGGTGACCGAGAGCTCCTCACCGGCGATCTGCCGGGCGAACCGGTGCGTCTTGAGGATGCTGACCACCGACTTGTTCACCAGGGAGCGGCTGTGGAGGAGGACGGTGACGTCCCGCTCCCGGTGCAGCTTCCCGATGAGCGGGATCATCGACTCCGCGATCTCCTCGCGGTTCTTCCAGTTGGTGAACGAGTCGTCGTTGACAGTCACGGGCCTATCTTTCGAGCTAGGAGGCGCTCATATGCTAACCATGCGGCGAGACGGGCCTTCACAGGGGGGTCACACGGGGGCAGGATGACCGATATTGTGGTTATTTGCCTGAAATTCGAATCGGGGGAGTGAACGGTGGAGCTGGAGCTGCGCCATCTGCGCGTGCTGTGTGCGATCGCCGACGCGGGGAGCGTGGGCCGCGCCGCGGCGGACCTCGGCTACTCGCAGCCCGCCGTGAGCACCCAACTCCGGCGCATCGAAGGGCACTTCGGCGAGCCGCTGTTCGAGCGCGGACCGACCGGGGTGCGCCCGACTCCGTACGGCGTCGAGGTGGTCGCCCAGGCCCGTGACGTCCTCATCCGTGCCGCCGCGATCGGACGCAGGGAGGCCGCCGGCCCGGCGTCGGCGCGGCGGACCCTGCGCGTGGCGGCGACGAACTCGCCGATGCTCGTCGGCATGATGGCGGGGCTCCGGGCCCGGCTGCCGGACGTCTCGCTCGCGGTGAGCAGCGTGTACGCCTCCTCACGGATCGTGGAACTGCTGGAGGAGGGCACGGTGGACGCGGCCATCGCTGCGGACTACCCCGGCAGGGAGCTGGAGCACTCGGACGCGGTGGCCCATCGCGGGATCGTCACCGAGCCGAACTTCGTGGCCCTGCCGTCCCGCCACCCGCTCGCGCACCGGGCTCAAATCGCCCTGGCGGATCTGGCCGGGGAGGCCTGGTTCCTGACGCCGGACGACGGGGCCGGATGGCCCGGCGTCTTCCACACGGCCTGTGAGGCGGCCGGCTTCACGCCGTCGGCGGTGCACGAATTCCTGGGCGACCGGCTGGAGTTGCAGGGAATGATCGCCGACGGGCTCGGCGTGGCCGTCGTCCAGGCGACGACGCGGCCGATCCCGCAGGTCGTCGTCAAACCGCTGATCGGGACGCCGTTGTGGTGCCGGTACGTTCTCGCCTGGCGGCGTGACGTCGTGACCGAGGCGACGGCCGACGCGATGCTGCAGTCCGCCACCGCCGCATACCGCGAACTCATCGTCCAGTCCCCCCACTTGAGGACGTGGGCGGCCCGTACGTGGAACGTGAGCGGGGCGTAGTAACAGGGCGCGCGGGGCGTTATGGCCGATCGGCGCCATGTGCTATGTCACACGCCATTGTTGGGGCAGTCGAGCGCTGAGACAGTCCACACACGCCTCAGCGCCCGTATCGAGGCGCATCCATCCGTGGAGGACACCAGATGCGCTACCGCTTCGTGCTGCCCGGACACCTGGCAGCCGTGCTCACCGCATGCGTCACCCTCGCCGGCCTGCTGTCGACGCCCGCGCTCTCGGCACCCGCGGCCGGGACCGCCTCGCCCCCCACCACTTCCGGGGAGCGGACACCACCCCCACCCCCGACCGGCTCGACCGCCGACGCTCCCGCCCACCCCGTCGTCCGGGACCGGCAGCGCACCCCGGCCCACCTGCCGCCCCTGGCACCGACGCCCCGGCCCACCCGCCCCGGTACGCAAGCCGTCCCGAAGGCGGCCCCGTGCGGCCCGGCCGACTTCGGGAGCCGTACCGGAGCCGCGCTCGTGGCGTTCGTCAAAGTCTCGACCACCGAGTGCGTCAACACCCTCTTCGCGGTCACCGGCACGGACGCCCGCGCCGTCTTCCGGGAGTCCCAAATGGTCACGGTCGCCGAGGCGTTCACCCGTACGGCACAGCAGTATCGCGGCGACAACTCGGCCCGCATCCAGCAGCTCGTCCTCTTCCTGCGCGCCGGCTACTACGTGCAGTTCAACAACCCCACCGACGTCGGCCCCTACGGCACCCGCCTGGCCCGCAACACCACCAGGGGCCTGGACACCTTCTTCGCCCGTCCGTCCTCCGCGGCCGTCACCGCGGCCAACGGCGACGTGCTGAGCGAGGTCGTCGTCCTCACCGACAGCGCCGACCAGCAGGCCCGCTATCTCAAGGTCTACCGGCGGGTGCTGAACGGATACGACCACTCCTACGACGCCCTCCCCAGCATGCTCGCCGCCGTCAACGCGGTCTACACCCCGCTCTGGCGCGGCAACTGGAACGCGGACTACGTGGGCGCCGTCGCCGCGGACCCGTACATCGTCCGGACCCTCCGCCGGTTCGCGCTCGACCACCTGGACCTGCTCACCACGGACCGCGCGTACCTGGCGTCCAACGCCGGGATGAACCTGGCCCGTTACGTCGAACACCCGGCGCTGCGGAGCACGGTGCGGCCCCTGACCAGGGAGCTGCTGGACGCGTCGCGGATCACCGGTCCCACGGCCGGTCTGTGGGTGGCGGTGGCGACGCAGGCCGAGTACTACGACGGCGCCAACTGCTCCTACTACGGCGTCTGCGACCTGACCGGCCAACTGACCAGGGCCGCCCTGCCGATCACCCACCCCTGCGACGGCACCCACACCATCCGGGCCCAGTCGCTCACCGCGGCCGACCTCGACGCGGCCTGCGCCAGCGTGCTCGGCCAGGACGCGTACGTCCACGACCTCGTCAAGGACGACGGCCCCATACCCGGCCAGTACCTGTCGACCATCGACCTCGTCGTCTTCGCCGGCAGCGCCGACTACCGCACCTACGCCGGGGCGATCTTCGGCATCAGCACGGACAACGGCGGCATGACCCTGATCGGGGACCCGACCGATCCCGCCAACGAGCCGTTCGCGGTCATGTACCAGAAACCCCGGGACGACGGACACGCGGCCCGGATCTGGAACCTCAACCACGAGTACACGCACTATCTCGACGCCCGCCACAACATGAAGGGCGATTTCGCCCAGCAGACCTCGGTACCGGACGTCTGGTGGATCGAGGGAGTGGCCGAGTACGTCTCCTACGGCTATCGGCGCATCACCTACGACCAGGCGATCGCGGAGGCGGGCAAGCACACGTACCGGCTGAGCACGCTGTTCCAGAACACGTACACCAACAGCGACGTGACCCGCACCTATCCGTGGGGCTACCTCGCCGTCCGCTACATGTTCGAGCGTCACCCGGCCGACGTCCACCGCATGCTCGCCCGCTTCCGCGCCGGTGACTACGCGGGCGGACACGCGGTCTACGCCTCCGGCATCGGCACCCGCTACGACGCCGACTTCGACCAGTGGCTGACGGAGTGCGCCGCCGGCGCCTGCGCCGCGTCCAGAGCCGTCAGCCGAGAGCGGTCTCCGGTATCTGCACGCTGATCAGCTCGCCGGTGCGCGGGTCGACGGTCAGGCCGCGTCCCGGGCGGCGGTTGCGCAGCTGGGCGTGGGTCAGGCGGACGCCCAGGACATCGCCCTCCATCAGGCTCTGGGGTCCAGCAGCACGCCCTTGCGCTGCCGCTTGAGCGCGCTCAGCCAGCCCATCGCACCCGCCATCGTGTCGCCCGTGGCCGCGGCGACCACGCCGATGCCGCGCTCCCTGCCGGACTCGACCAGCGCCCGCAGGTCCTGGTCGATGTCCGGCAGGGTCAGCAGGTCGGCATCGTCGACGAGGACCACGCGAGGCCCGCCGTCCGTCCCCACGGCGGCGGCGAACTCCGCTTCCGTGGGCGCCCGGGACGCCAGCAGCCGCACTCCCGGATGCCCCTCCAGGGCGCGCAGCGGCGAGTCCCGGGGGGTGAGGACGACGAGCTGGGTGCCGGAGGCGAGCAGGGAGACCGCGAGACTGGCCAGCGTGGTGCTGCGGCCGGAGCCGGGCGGCCCGGAGACCGCGAACGTCGGCGAGGTCTCCGCGAAGTCCACGCCCACGGGCGCGACCTCGTCGCCGTCCAGCCCGAGCAGTGCCCACATGGGCCGCCGGAACTCCTCGCCCACCTTCTCGTACGCGTCCGTGAAGGCCACCTTCGTGGGCAGCGAGCCGATGCGGAACGGCCGGCGGGCAGCGGGCAGGCCCGCGTCGCGGCGGGTGGCCTCGGCACCGGTCGCGCGTAGCGCCTCCGCCTGCTCCTGCCCGGACGCCCCGGGCCCGAGCAGCGCCACCTGGATCTCGGTGCCGTCGGAGGTCCAGCCCTGACCGGGCCTGATGACGTCGGGCAGTTCCTGCCGGCGCCGGCCCACCGCGTGGTACTCGGTACGTTCGTTGAGCCGCAGCAGCAGCTTGTTGTCGTTGAGCGAGGCGGCCCGCCCCGCCAGCAGGGCGCGCTCGGACGTCGCGACGACATGCAGACCGGAGGCGGCGCCCTCCCGCCGCAGACGGTTCACCTGGTCCATCTGCCGGCCGCCGTTGTGCTCGGCGACCAGGTCGACGAGCGCGTCCCAGCCGTCGATGAGCAGCAGGACGTGCGCCGGGCGGGAGCCGGTGGGGACGATCTCGCGCAGCTCCGCCAGGTTCGCGGCATGATGCTGCGTCAACTGATCCTGGCGGCGCTCCAGTTCGGCGTCGAGCCGGGCGAACAGCCGCTCCAGCCGCTCGGTGTCGCCACGCGGCACCACGGCTCCGCAGTGCGGCAGCACGCCCAGCGCGGACAGCGCGCCGCCCGCGTAGTCGATGCCGTACAGGTGCACGTCGGCGGCCGAGTGGCCGCGGGCCAGTGACCCGGCCAGGGTCCGCAGCACCTGCGACCGCCCGGAGCGCGGGATGCCGATGACGTAGAGGTGGCGCTGTTCGGCGACCGGCTCGGGGACCCGCGCTTCCGTTTCGAGGCCCTCTTGGCGCTCCGCACCCGTGCGCTGAGTCCCGACACCGCCTGAACTCCGGGTGGTTACCAGGGCCGATGATCGGGCGAGTCATGGACTCACCACTCGCGGACCATCTCCAGCAGGTGGTCCCGGACCAGGGCGACATGCGGGTTGCCGGACGAGCCCGGGCGCTGGACGAGGAACGCGGTGTTGATGGGTGGATCGTCCGGGTCGTGCAGCAGGACCAGCGCGCCCGAAGCCAGTTCGGCGGCGCACAGGTAACGGGGGAGCACGCTGAACCCCGTACCGCCCGCCACCGCCGCCTTGACCGCGTTCAGGTCGGGCATGGTGACCGCCGGGTGGCGCACCAGCCGCTTGCCGAAGACATGACGCCAATAACGGCGCACGATCGGCACGTCCTCGGCGTAGGCCACCAGCGGCACGCCGTGCAGCGCGGCGGCTCCGTCGGCCGCGATCCGCGCCGGCCCGCCGACCCGCTCCGCCCAGGAGGGAGCCGAGACCAGCACGAACTCCTCGTCCACCAGCGGCACCGAGGCCAGGGCACGACCACGCGGCCGGTAGGTCGAGAGCACCAGGTCGTAGCGGCCCGACCGTAGTTCCTCCAGGAGCGGTTCGGTCAGGCCGGGCGTGATGCGCAGCCGTACGCCCTTGTCGACCAGGGGCGCGAGGGTGGGCATGACGCGATGGGTGAGCAGCTCCGCCGGACCGGCGAGATGCACCGGCTCCGCCGGGTGGACGTCGGCCGGGCCGCCCGGCCCCGTGACACCGGCGAGGGCGTCCAGCGGCTCGACGATCCGGGAGGCGAGCTCGTCCGCGTAGGGAGCCGGGGCGACGCCGCGCGCCAGACGCTGGAACAGCTCCCGGTCCAGCTGCCGCTCCAGCGTGCGGATCTGTGTGGTGACCGTCGGCTGGGACAGGCCCAGCAGACGGGCGGCGGCGGTGAAGGAGCCGGTGCGGTACACGGCGAGGAACGTGCGCAACAGGTTCAGGTCGACCTGCGCCGCACCGCCGGAGGGGGCTCTCTCCGCGTGGGCCCCCTCCGTCCCCTCATCGGAATCCCTATGTCTCATATGCGTGAGCCTATTGGATTCCTATGGCAGGACATGCGTACGGTCGGTACTCCAGGGAACCCCGCCTCGTGAAAGAGCACCCCATGTCGAAGATCCTGTTCGTGATGACCGGCGCCGACCACTGGACGCTGGCCGACGGCACCAAGCACCCCACCGGCTTCTGGGCCGAGGAGGCGGTCGCCCCGTACGAGGCGTTCAAGGCCGCCGGTCACGAGGTCGTCGTGGCCACGCCGGGCGGTGTGGTACCGCCCGTCGACCAGGGCAGCCTCGCGGCCGAGTACAACGGCGGTCAGGAGAACGCCGACCGGGTCGCCGCCGTCCTCGCCGCGATGACGGAGCTGCGGGAGCCGGCCCGCCTGGAGGACGTCGACCTCGACGACTACGCCGCCGTGTTCTACCCCGGCGGGCACGGGCCCATGGAGGACCTGGCCGTCAACGCCGACTCCGGCAGGCTGCTGACCCTCGCCCTGGACTCCGGCAAGCCGCTGGGAGTCGTCTGCCACGCCCCCGCCGCACTGCTCGCCGCCACCGGGGCGGACGGCGGCAACACCTTCGCCGGTTACCGGGTGGCCGCGTTCACCAACGCCGAGGAGATCCAGGGCGGGCTCGCCGACAAGGCCAAGTGGCTGCTGCAGGACCGGCTCACCGAGGCGGGCGTGCAGGTCCAGGTGGGCGAGCCGTGGGCCCCGAAGGTGGTCGTCGACCGCAACCTGGTCACCGGCCAGAACCCCGCCTCCGCCGCCCCGCTCGCCGTCGAACTGCTGAAGAAGCTGGGCTGAGGCATCGGCGCCGGCCGGCCCGACGACCACTGATCGGCCCGCGTCTTCCCCGGCGGGGTGACCGGTGCGACGATGCCGGGATGATCACCTCCCCGGACTCCTTCGACGACCGCCCCACGGGCCGAAAGCTCAAGGTGGAGACCCACGGCCTCGACGTGATCGCCGACACCGAACGCAAAGGCACACCACGTACCCTGTTCTGGCCCTGGTTCGGCGCCAACGTGTCGATCCTGGGCCTGAGTTACGGTGCCTTCGCGCTCGGTTTCGGGATCTCCTTCTGGCAGGCGCTGGTCGCGGGAGTCGTCGGCATCGTCTTCTCGTTCCTGCTGTGCGGTTTCGTCGCCGTGGCCGGAAAACGGGGCTCCGCGCCGACGATGGTGCTCGGTCGCGCCGCGTACGGGGTGCGCGGCAACCGACTGCCGTCGGTGATCTCCTGGGCCCTCACCGTCGGCTGGGAGACCGTGCTCTGTGCCCTGGCCACCATGGCCACGGCGACCGTGTTCGGGCGGCTCGGCTGGGGCGGCGGCACCGGGACCAAGGTGGTCGCGCTCGTCCTGGTGGGGGCGCTGACCGTCGTCGTCGGCGTGATGGGCTTCGACCTGATCATGCGGCTGCAGACCGTGATCACCGTGGTCACGGGCGTGCTCACCCTCGTCTACGTCGCCCTCGTCGCCGACCACATCCACTGGTCCACCGTCAGCGCCGTACCGGCGGGCTCCGCCCAGGAGTTCATCGGGGCGCTCGTGTTCATGATGACGGGCTTCGGCCTCGGCTGGGTCAACGCGGCCGCCGACTACTCCCGCTATCTGCCGCGCACCGCGTCGAGTCGGGGGGTGATCGCCTGGACGGCCTTCGGCGCCTCATTTGCCCCGCTGACCCTGCTGCTCTTCGGCCTCCTGCTGGCCGCTTCCTCCACCGACCTCAACGCGGCCGTCGCCGCCGACCCGATCGGCGCGCTGACGACGATCCTGCCGACCTGGTTCCTGGTCCCCTTCGCCTTCGTCGCCGTCCTCGGCCTGGTCGGCGGCGCGGTCCTCGACATCTACTCGTCCGGCCTGGCCCTGCTCTCGGCGGGCCTGCGCGTACCCCGCTACGTGGCCGCGCTGGTCGACGGCGTACTGATGATCGCGGGCTCGATCTACATCGTGTTCGTCGCCGACGACTTCCTCGGCCCTTTCATGGGCTTCCTCACCACCCTCGGCGTCCCCATCGCCGCCTGGTGCGGCATCATGCTCGCCGACCTGGCCCTGCGCCGCCGTGACTACGACGAGCCCGACCTCTACCGCCCGACCGGCCGCTACGGCGACGTACCGCTCACCCCGCTGCTCCTGACCCTCACTGCCACCGCCCTCGGCTGGGGCCTGGTCACCAACTCGACGGCGAACTGGCTGGACTGGCAGGGCTATCTGCTCGGCCCCCTGGGCCTCGGCGGCAGGTCCGGAGCCTGGGCCTACGCCAACCTCGGCGTCCTCGCGGCCCTGGCGCTCGGCTTCCTGGGCGCGCTGCTGCTGCGGTCCGGCCGCGTCCGCGAACAGGAGGCGCAGGCACCGAGCGGCACGGCGAACGAAGGGGAGACGGCATGACCACCGGCTTGCTCGTCGTCATCGACATGCAACGTGTCTTCGCCGAGCCCGACAGCCCCTGGGCCGCCCCTCGATTCGCCGAGGCGGCGGCGGGCGTACGACGTCTGCTGCCGGCCTTCGGGGACCGGGTCACGTTCACCCGCTTCGTGGCACCCGGCACACCTGAAGGCGCCTGGCGGGCTTACTACGAGCGGTGGCCCTTCGCCCTGCAGTCTCCCGACGCCCCGCTCTGGCAGCTGACGGATGAGTTCGCCTCCCGCGCCCGGCATGTCCTGGACACCGGCACCTTCGGCAAATGGACCCCGGAGCTGGCCCGACGCGCCGCTCCGGAGGGCCGGCTGGTCCTGGCCGGCGTCAGCACCGACTGCTGTGTCCTGTCGACGGCCCTGGCGGCCGCGGACGCGGGCATCGAGGTGCTGGTCGCCGCCGACGCCTGCGCGGGCGCGGACGACGACACGCACGTGAAGGCGCTGCAGGTGATGGACCTGTACCGGCCGTTGATCCGGGTGACGACGGTCGCCGAGTTGCTGGCGGAGACGGCCTAGTCACGGCTCCGACGTCTCGGACTCCAGCGATGCCCGGGTCGCCGTGCCGTAGACGCCCGAATCGTCCGCGAGGACGACGCGGGTGAGCTGGTAGCTGCGTACCGCGCTCTCGACCGCGCGGTCGTAGTCGCCGTCGGCGGCATCGCCGTAGACGCCGATCTGGCGCAGGCGGAGCTGGAGTTCGACCACCTCCGCTCCCTGGTCGCCGAAGCGCAGGACCGGGGGGCGCCCTTCCGGGGCGCTCGGTTCGGGGGCGGCGGCGCTCGGGGCGGTTCCAGCGCTGGAGGGGGGCGCGGTCGGGGTGGCGGACGCGTCGGTGGGCGTGGGGGAGCTGTCGGTCGGGGTCGTGCCGGGCTCGGGCGTCGAGCTGCCGGACGGCGACGCGGACGAGGTGCCGGACCGGCCCTGGTGGGAGGTGACGTCCCCGGCCGAACCGCCCGGGACGGGAGCCCGTATGCCGTCGGGCAGGGACCCGTCCCGTGACGGGCTGTCATAGGTGAACAGCCCGCCCTGGAAAGCGCCCGCCAGCAGGGCGACCAGGGTGGCGCCCACTCCGGTGATCAGAAGAGTTCGACGCCTGTGCCGGGGACTTTCCGGGGCATCCGCGTCGAGGAGGAGTGCCGGGGCGGACGGCTCCTCCGCAGTGTCCGCGGACGTGAGGAGAACGTCGTCGGAATTCGTCAACTCCCTTGGTTTCCAAGCTACTTCGTCCGCGTCAGCGTCCACGTCAGCGTCCGCATCGGCGTCGTCGCCGAGGTCCACGAACGGCCGTATCCGCACCGGATCGAAGTCCTCCGCGGCCGCCGTCTCCGCCGTACGCGACGCGCGACGGGCGTCGGACGCGACCCGCCCGCAGGAGCAGTCCGGGGTGCCGTCCGATGCTCGGGGCGTGCCGCACTCGGGGCAGACAGGACCGTTCGGTTCACTCACGCGGGATCCCTCTCCGTGCAGATGTTCGGAATTTAAACAGATGGTCTGCACGCAATCTCCATGACCCCGGGATCTGGCGGAGCCAGGCCTTCCGGACGGTCGGGAACCAGCCGCCCGGGCCTACGCGGAACGGCGTGGCGTCCCCGTGGTGGGCCTGTCGACGTGGGCCGTGAACCAGTCGCGGGCCAGTTCGGCGACGGTGGTGAGGGTGCCGGGTTCCTCGAAGAGGTGCGTGGCGCCCGGGACCACGGCGATGCGGTGCTCGCAGTGCATCCGGTCGGCGGCGAGACGGTTGAGACTGAGCACCTGGGTGTCCCGGCTGCCGACGATGAGCAGGGTCGGCGCCCGAAGACGGGTCAGCGCCGCCGGGGTCGCCAGGTCCGGGCGCCCGCCGCGGGAGACGACCGAGCGGACCTCGGAGCCGGACAGCGCGGCCGCTTCCAGCGCGGCGGCGGCTCCGGTACTGGCCCCGAAGTAGGCCACGGGCAGGCCGGTCTCGCCGCGCAGCCACACGGACGCGGCATGCAGTCGGCGGGCCAGCAGGAAGATGTCGAAGACGTTGTGCCGGTCGTGCGCCTCGTCGTCGGTGAGCAGGTCGAGCAGCAGGGTGGCCAGGCCCGCGCGGTTGAGGGCGCCCGCGACGTACTGGTTGCGCGGGCTGTGCCGGCCGCTGCCACTGCCGTGGGCGAACGCCACCGCGGCCTGCGCCCCGTCCGGCACGACCAGGCGGGCGCCCAGCCGGGCTCCGGCGGCCGGGATCCGCACCTCGCGGTCCGGCGGCGCGGCCGCAGCGGGAGCGCTCGGTGCCGGGCGGGCGGCCTCGGCGAGCAGTGCCGTGACCTCGGCGTCCGAGGTCTGGGTGAAGTTCCGGTACCAGGCCCCCACCGAACCGAGCACCTGCGGCGTCTGCGGACACACGACCTCGTCGGCCACCCGCCGCAGCCGGGCGACGCTGCGGACCGGCCCGACCGGCACCGCGAGGACGACCCGGGCCGCGCCCTGGCCCCGTACGACCCGACAGGCCGCCTCGGCGGTGGCGCCCGTGGCCAGCCCGTCGTCCACCACGACCGCAGTGCGTCCGGCGACCGGCAGCGCGGACCGCCCCTGTCGGTAACTCCGCACACGTCGCTCCAGCTCGGCCCGCTCGGCCGCCTCGACGGACTCCCGCTCCGCCGACTCCAGCCCGGCCTCGGCGATCACGTCCCGGTTGACGACGCGGACACCACCCTCGCCGATCGCCCCGAAGCCCCACTCCGGCTGCCGGGGCACGCCCAGCTTGCGCACCACCAGCACATCCAGCGGGGCGCCCAGCCGCCGGGCCACCTCGGCCGCCACGGGCACCCCACCCCGCGGCAGTCCCAGCACCACCACATCCCGGCCACGCAGCTCCGCCAGCCCCTCGGCCAGCAGCCGCCCGGCCCCCCTGCGGTCGTCGTAACGCATACCCGCCTCCCGCGCCCACAAGGACGGGAGCCTGTCCCTTCCCTTCAGGCTACGACTGTTCGCCGCGGCCCCGGCACTTGGCGATATCCGGTCGGTACCCGCACGGCGGTTGCCGTGTTCAATCACTCGTATCGCGTCACGCAGCACGGCACCAACGGACGGCCCCACACGTCAGGAGGCATCGTGATCGCCGCTCCCGAGCCCGGTCTGACCGAACCCGACATCGTCGAACGGGCCCTGAACCTGCGGCCCGTGCTGCTCGAACGCCAGCCGGAGACCGAACGGCTGACGCACTACCCCAAGGACACCCACGACGACTTCCTGCGCGCCGGCTTCTACCGGATCCTCCAGCCGCGCCGGTACGGCGGCTACGAGTTCGGCCTGCCCACCTTCTACCGGGTCGTCACCGAGATCGCCCGCGGCTGCCCCTCGACCGGCTGGGCCCTGTCGCTCACCGCCGCCCACGTCCTCCAGGTCGCCACGCTCTTCGAGGAGAAGGCACAGGACGAGATCTTCGGCGCCGACGGCGACTTCCGCGCCGCGTCCACCGTCGCGCCCATCGGCATCGCCCGGTCCGACGGCGACGGCCATGTCGTCCTCGACGGCACCTGGCCCTACTCCTCCGGTGCCCCCTACTCCACCCACTACGTCGGCCAGACCCTGCGCGCCCCCGACCACCCCGGCGCCCCGCCCGGACCGCCGGTGCTGTTGGTCGCCCCGCGCTCGGTGTGGACGGTGCTCGACGACTGGCACGGCGTCCTCGGCCTGCGCGGCAGCGGCTCCAACAGCATCCACATGGAGCAGGCCCGCATCCCCGCGTACCTCACCCGTGAGGCGAGTCTGCTGGACCTGCCCGTCGAGGGCGGCAGCGTCGGCTCCGCGCTGCACGGCAATCCCATGTACGCCGGGCGGGCGCCCAGCTTCTTCCACGGCGAGCTGGCCGCCATCATGATCGGCACCGCGTACGCCGCCGCCGACGAGTACGCCCGGGTCGTCGCCGACCGCCCCCTCATCCTCGAACCCGACCGCACCCGGGGCGAGCTCCACGACTACCAGCGGCACCTGGGCGAGGCCCTCGGCGTGATCCACACGGCGGAGGCGGCACTGCAGCGCACCGCCGAGGAGTGGATGGAGACCTGCCGGCGCAACGCCACCGGCGACGCCCCCTTCACCACCGCCGAGGACAACCGCCTCGCCCTCATGTTCCTGACCGCCGGCCGTATGACCTGGGACGTCCTCCAGGGCACCCTCTTCCGCACCGCCGGCTCCCGGCACGCGCGCGACGGCGAGCGGATGCAGCGGTACTTCCGGGACGCGGCCACGTACTGGACCCACGTGGGCCCGAGCATGGCCGAGCCCCTGGCCCGCCGGGTCGGCTGCGATCGCATGGGGCTCCCGTCCGAGCACATTCCGTTGATCCCCTGAGCGGCCCGCGAGTGTCCCCGCGCGCTTCTGAGATCCCCTGGACAGTCACAGGAATGCTCCCCTCCGGATCGGGTACGCGAGCAGGACCGCACCGGGGAGGAATCACGCCCCGGGCGGGCCGCACGAACGCCGCTACCAGGGGATCTGTCATGGAGACACCAGCGAACGACAACACCGCCACACCGGCCCGCCGTGCGCTGGACGCACTGGCCGGGAACACCGAGGACATGGCGGCGATGGACACGCTCGCGAGCAGCGACGTCCTCGTCCCCGTGCCCGACGACGCCAACGAACAGGACGCCGCCGACCCGGCCGCCGTGGCACTGCCGGTCATCGAACGGCCGGGCGGCGAGCCGGTCGTGCCGGTCTTCACCTCCGAGCCCGCGATGGCCGAGCTGCTGCCCTACATCTCCCGCTACCGCCTGGTACCGCTGGGCGCACTCGCCTCGCAGTGGCCGGCCGACGACCTGGCGCTGACCATAGACGCCGGCTCCTCACACCCGCTGACCCTGACGTCGGAGGGCGTGCGGACCTTGCTGGCCCGACCCTAGGCGCGATGGACGAGCCAAAGGGGATGAGCGGCACTCGACCGCCGCTCATCCCCTTCGCGCGCTCACAGCGCCTTCCCGGGGTTGAGGATCCCGCGCGGATCGAACGCCTCCTTGAGCCGTCGCTGCACGGCATGCGCCGCCGGCCCGAGCTCGTCGGCCACCCACTGCCGCTTCAGCAGCCCCACCCCGTGCTCCCCGGTCAGCGTCCCGCCCAGCCGCAGCGCCAGCGCGAAGATCTCACCCGCCGCCTCCCACGCGGCCTCCGGCAGCCGGTCCAGGGAGGGGTCCACCACGATGATCGGATGCAGGTTCCCGTCGGCCGCGTGCGCGATGGTGAAGACGGGCACGTCATGGCGTACGGAAATGGCCCGGATCTCCCGCACTGCCTCCGCCAGGCGGGACCGTGGGACCGCGATGTCCTCGATCAACGGGCGTCCCAGCCGCTCCAGCGCCGGAAGCGCAAGCCTGCGCGCGGCGAGCAGGGCCTCCGCCTCCGCCGGGTCCTCGGTGGTCTCCACGCTCGTGGCCGTCGGGGCGAGCAGCCCGGCGACCGCCGCGGCTTCGGCCGCCGCGCCCGCCCCGTCGCAACTCACGACCAACAGCGCCGCGCCCCGCTCCCGCAGCGCCGGGTCGATCGCCCGCAGCACGGGGCCGTCGACCAGCTCCGCCAGCGCCGGCTCGACGCCGGCCCGCCCGATCGCGTACGAGGCCCCCGCGGCCGCCTCGAAGGAGGGGAAGTACGCGGCGAGGGTGGCCGTCGCCACCGGCACCGGCCGCAGCCGCAGGGTCGCCGAGGTGATCACCGCGAGGGTGCCCTCCGAGCCGGTGAGCAGAGCGGTGAGGTCGTATCCGGTGACGCCCTTGACCGTACGACGGCCGGTCCTGAGCACCGTCCCGTCGGCGAGCACCGCCTCCAGACCGAGCACGCTGTCCCTGGTCACCCCGTACTTGGCGCAGCGCAGCCCGCCCGCGTTCGTCGCGATGTTCCCGCCGATCGTGGACAGGGCCGCGCTCGCCGGGTCGGGCGCGTAGCGCAGGCCGTGCTCACCGGCCGCCCGGTCCAGGTCGGCGGTGATCACCCCGGGTTCGACGACTGCGAGCTGGTCGTCCGCCGACAGTTCCAGCACGCGGTTCATCCCCGACAGGTCCAGGACCAGCGACCCCTGCGATGCCGTCGCCCCGCCCGACAGCCCGGTGCCCGCACCGCGCGGCACCACCGGGACCCGCAACGCGTGCGCGTGCCGCAGCGTCACCGTCACGTCCTCGGTGCGTCGGGCGCGCACGACGGCCAGTGGTTCGCCGCGCGGCCGGGTGCCGGAGCGGTCGGTGGCGTGCGCGGCCAGCACGGCCGGGTCGGTGGTCAGCCGGTCCGGGGGCAGATCGCGGGCCAGCAGGCCCAGGAACCGGCCGGACACGGTGGTCTCGGGTGCTGCCGTCATGGAGTGAGTGCCTTCGTTCCGATCGCGAGCAGGGAGATGTCCTCCTGGGGAGCGTGCACCGGCGCGCACTGGATGTCGCGGAAGTGCCGCTCCAGCGGGTTGCCGCGGGCCAGCCCCGGGTTGCCCAGCAGTCGTACGGCCAGCTCGACGGCTCGCACGCCGTGCCGGTCGGCGAGGACGCGGGCGCCCAGGGCCCGTTCGGGGGAGTACGCGGTGTCTTCCGCGTCGAGCTTGGCGGCACCGTCGAACACCAGTTGCTCCGCGGTCGCGAGCAGCACCTCGATCTCCCCGGCGGTGCGGCGGAAACGTTCTGTCCGGGCCACCGGATGACCGAGGTTGGCGGGCACGCGCTGCCGGGCGAAGGCGTGGAAGTACGCCTGGGCGGCGCGGGCGACGCCCAGGTACAGGGCGGCGAGCGGGACATGGAGGGCCGCGCCCGCCCGGTTGTCCTGCTCGGCGGCCGGACCGTGCGCGGTGATCCCGATGACGTGCTCATAGGGGACCTCCACCTCGTGGAACGTCACGTCGTGGCTGCCGCTGGCACGCAGCCCCAAGTGGTCCCAGCGGCCCGTGATCTCGATGCCCGGGGAGCCGCCCGGCACCAGGAAGGTGCCCACCCGCGGATCCGGTTCGTCGGTGTGCGCCCACACCAGGAACCAGTCCAGCCCCTCGGCGCCCGTCACGAACCGCTTGGCGCCGCTGACCGCCCACCCGTCGGCCGTCCGCCGCGCCCGGGTGGCGGGCAGACCGCCCCGTGCGGGGGAGCCCAACTCGGGCTCCACGCGCGCGTGGTTGATCAGGACCGGGCGCGCGAAGGACTCCTTGACGACACGGGCGTAGAGCTCCTCCGGCCAGTGCGGCTGGGTGGCCTGCCGGGCATGGGTGTTGAGGGTCATCGCCGTGATCAGCGCGACCGACGGGTCCTGCCGCCCCAGCGAGTGGAGGATCCGGGCGGTCCTCTCGACGCCCCCGCCCCGGCCGCCGTACCGCTCGCCGATCGTCGCGGTGAGCAGTCCCGCCTCGTGCGCGATCCGCAGGGACTCGGCGGGGAAGGCGGCCGAACGGTCGTACTCGGCGGCCAGTTCGGCGATGCGCTCGGTCACGGTGCCTTCTTCAGGTCGGCGTTCAGGGTGGTGCTCCAGAACGACTTCACGTCCAAGTGCTCCTTCAGCGCGCCGAGTTCGGCGAAGACGTCGGCGACCTTCTGCTGCGAGGCGATGGTGTCGTCGCCGACCGTCCGCGCCTGGGTCGGGCGCTGGGCCTGGGCGTCGACGAGGTCCTTCTTCGCCTGGGCGAGGGGCTGGTGGGTGGCGTCGGCGGTGATCTTCGCGAAGCCGTCCAGGTGGCCGTCGCGGACGTAGGCGTACGCCTTGCTGATCCGCGCGATCAGGTCGGCCACAGCCGCCCGTTGGTCCGGGCTCTCCAGCACGCTGTCCCGCGCCGACCAGAGGAAGTTCCCGGACAGGATGTCCTCGCCCGAGCCGACCGTGGTCGCGCCCTGCTGGTGGGCGGTGATGATCGACGTGCCGTACGACGCGAAGGCGTCGATGCTGCCGCCGTTCAGCGCGGCCAGCCCGTCGTTCGGCAGGAGCGGTTTGGCGTCCACGTCGGACCACTTCAGGCCCGCCTGCTGGAGCAGTTGGTAGAGGAAGTAGTGGGCGGTGGTGTTCTGGACGTAGCCGACCTTCCTGCCCTTCAGGCCGGTGATGTCGGTGACCTTCGAGCCCTTGGGGACGACCACCTCCTGGTTCAGGGTGGCCCCGCGCTGCACGGCGACGACCTTGAAGTTCGGTGAGCCGTCGGCGGCGGCGAAGACCGGCGGGATCTCGCTGGAGGAGGCGAGGTCAAGGGCTCCGGCCCGGATGGCCTGGAGCTGCTGGTCACCGCCCTGGAACTGGCTCCACTTCACCTCGTACGGGGTGTCGTCGAGGCCGGCGTACTTCAGGACGGCCTCCTCGGTCTTCCAGCCGGTGGCGCCGACTCTCAGGGTGACCGAGTCCACCGAGGAAGGGGACTCCGCCTCGGCCTCGGCTCCGCAGGCCGTCGCGAACGGCAGGAGCAGGGCGAGTACGGCGGCGGACGTGCGCGGGAAACGGCGGAACAACACGGGATCTCCATCAGGCTGCGTGGGTGGTGGCGGCGCGGTGGGCGAGTTCCTGCCGGACCAGCGGCAGGACGTGACGGGCGTAGTCGATGGCGTCGTTGAGGGGGTCGTAGCCGCGGATCGACAGCAGGTCGCAGCCGATGTCGACGTAGTCGAGCAGGGCCCGCGCGACCGTCTCCGGCGAACCGACCAGGGCCGTGGAGGCGCCGGCGGCGTTGGTGGCGACGGCCGGCGCGGTCCACAGGCAGCGGTCGTGCACCTCGCCCCGCTCGGCGATGTCGAGCAGCCGCTGCGAACCGACGTTGGCGGGACGGCCGGTGGTCCGGTAGTGCCGCAGCAGCTCGGTGTTGTGCGCCTGGTCCGCGAGGACGCCCAGCGTGCGGTGCGCCTTCTCCCAGGCCAGTTCGTCGGTGGGCGCGATGATCGGGCGGAACGACACCCAGATACGGGGGTGCGGGCGCCCGGCGGCGTCCGCGACCGCGTTGACGGCGGCGATCTGCTCGGCCGTCTCCTTCAGCGGCTCGCCCCACAGCCCGAAGATGTCGCCCTGCTGTCCGCCGACCCGGTAGGCGTCCTGCGACGAGCCGCCGACCGAGATCGGCACCAGCCCGTTCACCGGCTTTACATCCGAGTAGTAGCCCTCGAACCGGAAGTGCCTCCCCTCGTGCGAGACGGGCCCCTCGGCCTGCCACACCTTCCGCAGGATCTGGATGTATTCGTCCGAACGCTCGTACCGCTCGGCCTTGTTGAGGTAATCGCCCTCCCGGCGCTGCTCCTCGTCGCTGCCGCCGGAGATGATGTGCACGGTCAGCCGGCCGTCGCTGATCCGGTCCAGCGTCGCCAGCGCACGGGCCGCGTGCGTCGGGAAGATCACCCCCGGCCGGTGGGCCAGGATCGGGCGGATCCGCTCGGTGTGGGTGGCGACGAACTGGGCGATCTGGAAGGCGTCCGGCGACGCCGAGTGGTAGGCGACCAGCGTGTGGTCGAAGCCGCCGTCGTCCAGGGCGCGGGCGTACCTGCGCAGATGGTCGACGTCGAGGCCGGTGCGGCTCGCGGCGGCCGGACCCGACGCCCCCGCGTCCGTGTGGACGGCGCTGATGAACTCGACAGGCATGGACGACTCCCGTGTCATGAAGGCCACTTGAGGAAGATCACTTGAGGTAGGTCACTTGAGAAGGGACGTGTCGGCCGACTCCGCCACGTCGACGTTCGGCTCCAGCACACCGATCCCGTTCATCAGGTCGGCGACGCCCTGCACGGTCCTGTTCACCCCCGGCGTGATCGGCAGGACCTTGCTGTACGCGGCGGAGGCCAGCGTCCTCGCCACGGAGGCGTCGGCGCCGTTGCGCTGCTCGATGGCGGCGGCGTACGCGTCCTGGTGGGTGCTCGTCCACTCCAGGGCCGTACCGAGGCGCTTGAGGAAGTCGGCCAGCGCGGTCTTCTTGGACGAGTCGGCGAGCGCGGTCTCGGAGGCGTTGATGAAACCGATGCCGCTGACCCGGCCGTCCCCGCCGTCGACCAGGAGCCTGCCGCCCTGCTCCAGGCCGACGGCCTGGTAGACACCGAAGGTCGCCCAGACCTTGATCTTCCCTGAGGCGAAGGCCGCCTGTGCGTCCGTCGGCAGCAGGTACTGGACCTTGACGTCCTTGTAACTGAGGCCGTTCTGCTTCAGCACGTTGGCCAGCAGATACTCCGAGACGCTGCCCTTGGCCGAGGACACCACGACCTTCTGGCCCTTGAGGTCCTTCACGCTGTCGATGCCGGAGTCCTCGCGGACGACGAGGCCGACATGCCTGCCGTCGTTCTTGAGTGCGGCGACGTTCTTGACCTGCACCCCGCCGCTGAGTGCCTGAAGGGCCGGAAGGTCGGCGGAGTACCCGGTGTCGGCGGCGCCGGCCTGCACGGCCTGGTACAGCGGTGCGGCGCCCTCGAACTCGGCCCACTTCACCTGGTACTTGGCCCCCTTGAGGGCATCGGAGGCGGCGACGATCGTCTGGAGGGTCTTCGCCTGGTCGCCGACGGTGAGCGTGACCTGGCCGCCGTCGGTCGAGGCGTCGGCCGAGGAGTCCGCGCCGCAGGCCGTCAGCGCC
The DNA here is from genome assembly GCF_041261225.1 of Streptomyces sp. V4I8. Lineage (GTDB taxonomy): Bacteria > Actinomycetota > Actinomycetes > Streptomycetales > Streptomycetaceae > Streptomyces. Next base: position 1,127,670 of record NZ_JBGCCN010000001.1, on the reverse strand, counting down.
AGCAGGGTGGTGAGGCTGAGGGCGGCGGTGGCGAGTCTGCGTATCACGAGGGGGTTCCTTCCAGGGTGCGGGTGACACCGAGCCAGCCGAGGAGGCGGGCGCGCAGGGTGACGAAGCCGGGGGCGGTCAGGTCGCGGGGCCGGGGCAGGCCGACGGTCAGCTCGTGCGCGATACGGCCCTCGTCCATCACCAGGACCCGGTCGGCCAGCAGCAGCGCCTCCTCCACGTCATGGGTGACCAGGAGGATCGCGCAGCCGTGCCGCTGCCACAGCTCGGCCACCAGCTGCTGGACCCGGCCGCGGGTCAGCGCGTCCAGCGCGCCGAACGGCTCGTCCAGGAGCAGCAGTTCGGGTTCGCGGACGAGCGCCCGGGCCAGTGACACCCGCTGGGCCTGTCCGCCGGAGAGCGTCTTGGGCCAGACGCCGGCCCGCTCGGCGATGCCCACCTCGTCCAGTGCCTTCTCGGCGAGGGCCCGGTCGGGCCGGCCGGGCAGTCCGAGGACGACATTGCGCCACACCTTCAGCCAGGGCAGCAGCCGCGGCGACTGGAAGGCGGCACTGCGCCGCGCGGGCACGGTGACCTCGCCGTCGATCTCCTCGTCGAGCCCGGCGAGGATCCGCAGCAGGGTGGACTTGCCGCAGCCGCTGTGCCCGAGGAGGGCCACGAACTCGCCCTCACGGATGTCGAGATGGAGGTCGTGCAGCACCGTATTGCCGTCGAAGGCCCGTGAAAGCCCCCGTATTTCCACGCTGTTGGCCATGCCGCTCACGCCTCACCCTCGAAGTTGGCCCGCCAGGTCAGCAGGCGCCGCGACAGGATCCGTACGGCGAAGTCGCAGGCCAGGCCCAGCAGTGCGTACACGGCGAGGCACAGCACGATGACGTCCGTACGGAAATACTGCTGGGCGTTGCTCATCAGATAGCCGAGCCCCGCGTCCGCGTTGATCTGCTCGGCGAAGACGAGCGCCAGCCAGGCGGTGGACAGCGCGTACCGGAGTCCCACGAGGGCACCGGGCAGCGCGCTCGGCAGAATCACGTACGTGACGAGACCCAGCCGGCCGAGCCCCATCATCCGGGCGGCCTCGACGAGTTGGGCGTCGGTGGAGCGGATGCCGCCGTAGATGTTGAAGTACAGCGGGTACGTCACACCGAGCGCGACCAGTGCGATCTTCGGGGTCTCCTCGATGCCGAACCAGACGATGAACAGCGGGATCAGACCCACCCAGGGGATCGCCCGGAACATGCCCATCGAGGAGTCGATGACGTCCTCGCCGAGCCGGAACAGGCCGGCCAGCAGGGACAGGCTCAGCGCGATCGTCGCGCCGATCAGGAAGCCGGTGGCGGCGCGGCGGCCCGAGGCGGCGATGGCACCGGGTAGTTCGCCGTTCCCGGTGAGTTCGATCGCCTGCTTGATCACGTCCACGGGGGAGGCCAGCACGGACTCCGGGAGCAGACCGGTGGCCGAGGTGATGAACCAGAGGAGGACGAGGCCCACGGGGCCTGCGGCCCGGCGTACCGAGCGGGGGACGGTGAAGCGGCGGCCGGTCCTGGCGGTGCCCCGGATGGTGACCCGGGTGGACGGCTTCGCCAAGGCGGGCAGCTGGAGCGGCTCTGGCGTCATGGGTGGCTCCCCTTCGCGGCCGGGCGGTCGGGGTCGGCGGACCAGGCGGACCAGGAACCGGGGAACAGGACGGCCGCGAAACCGGCGATCTCCAGGGCGGCGATCTGGTGTGCGGCGGTGACGCCGGAGCCGCAGTAGACGCCGATGCGCCCGGCCGTGGCGGCACCTCGCTCCTCGAACCGCTCGCGCAGGTCCCCGGCCGGCAGGAAGGTCCCGTCCGCCGCGAGGTTCTCGCCGGTCGGCGCCGAGACCGCGCCCGGGATGTGCCCCGCGCGCGGGTCGACCGGCTCCACCTCGCCGCGGTACCGCTCGCCCGCCCGCGCGTCCAACAGGAGCCCCTCGGCGGCGAGTCGGGCAGCCCCGTCGGCGTCGGTGATCGGCAGCCCGCCCGCTTCCAGTACGACATCGCCGTACGGCTGCTCGGCCGGCACCCCCGATTCCAGCGGCAGGCCCGCCGAACGCCAGGCGCCGAGCGCACCGTCGAGCAGCGTCACCCCTGACACCCCCGCGTACCGCAGCAACCACCAGGCCCGCGCGGCAGCCGTGTTGCCCAAGTCGTCGTAGACGACGACGTGTTGGCCCTGGCGTACGCCCCAGCGGCGTGCCGCCTCCTGCAGCTCTCCGATCGAGGGCAGCGGATGCCGACCGCCCCGCGGGCTCGGCGGTGCCGCGAGCTCCGTGTCCAGGTCGACGTACACCGCACCCGGGATGTGGCCCTCGGCGTGGTGCCCCCGGCCATGCGGATCGCCCAGTGCCCAGCGGACGTCGAGCAGCGCGGGCGGTTCGTCGGAGGCGAGCAGCTCGCGGAGTTCGGTGACGGTGGTCGTGACGGTCATGCCCGCTCCTCCGCGATCGGCGCCAGCTCGGGGGACAGGCGCAGGCGCTCCAGGAAGAGGACGACCGTGGCGGCGGCGGTGCGGTGCAGGGCGTCGTTGAGGACGTCGTGCCGGCCACCGTTGAAGAGCACGGTGCGCGCGTCGCCATAGGCGTCCAGAGCCTTGCCGACCGGGCTGACCACGTCGTCCTTGCCGTGCAGGGCCAGGACCGGGACGGTCACGCGCTCGAGCCGGGGGCCGGGCACGGCGTCCGAGAGCGCGCCCCGCCGGAACCCGGGGTCGTTCGTCAGCCGGCCCTGGTGGGTGGGGCAGGCGGTGCGGGCCTCGACCTCGGTCTCCCAACTCCCGGACGTCCAGGGCCCGGTGGGAAGCCCGACCAGGATCAGGGCGGCGACGCCCGACGGCTGCTCGGCGGCAAGCCCGGCCGCGTACAGCGCGCCGGTGTCCGAACCGACCAGCACCTTGGGGCCGGGCAACGACTCGTCGGCGAGCAGCTTGGCGGCCTCGTCGAGGACGGACGGGTCGGCGCTCGCGTCACCGAGGGCGCGCACCTTGTAGGCGTCGAAGGCGAGTCGGCGGCCGAACCGCTCGTACACACCGCCGTGCTCGCCCCGCCCGGCCAGCACGATCAGCGTGCCGCGCGCGGCGAGACCTTCGGGTTCGTCCCAGGAAAAGGATGAGGGCATGAGGGGGAAACTCCCGTTTCAGGGAAGGGGGCAGCGAGAAAAAGGCAGAGGAGAGCGGCTGTCACGTGTCAGTGAAAGCGGACGTGATCAGCTCAGGAGACGGCGGAAAGCCGGTGGGGGATCAGCGACAACGCGCGCTGCACGCCACGCCGAAGTCGATGACTCGGCGCTGCGTCAGAAGGGCAGCGGAAGCGGTCGCGTGCAACATGCGTTCATCATGACCGGCGGCTGCGGGCCACGTCCAACGATGATTCCGCATCGAAACCGATCAGGAATCGCGATCGATCCTCTTCGGCGGCTACTGTCACGGCATGCCCCAACCCGTCCTGGACATCGTGGCCCTGCGCAGCCTGACCGCGGTGGCCGACTGCGGCGGCTTCCACCGCGCCGCCCGGGTCCTCGCCCTCAGCCAGTCCGCGGTCAGCCAGCACGTCCGCAGACTGGAGAAGACCCTGGGGCGACCGGTCGTCGAACGCGAGGGCCGGGGCACCCGGTTCACCCCCGAGGGACGCGTGCTGCTGGAGCAGGCGCGCCGCATCCTCGCCGTCCACGACGAGGCCGTGCGCACCCTCCTCGACGCCGACGCCGACACCGTGACCGTCGGCTCCACCGAGCACGCCGCCGACCAGTTCCTGCCCCGGTTGACCGCCGCCGTCCAGGAGGTACGGCCCGGCTGCCGGGTTCGCTTCCGCATCGACCGCTCCGCCCGCCTCGTCGAGGCCGTGGAGCGCGGCAGCGTCGATGTGGCGGTGTACGTCACCGAGGCCGCCGCCACCGAGGGCACACCCGTCGGCGGCCTCCCGCTCACCTGGCACGCCGTCCCCGGCTGGGTGCCCCCGCCCGCGCCCGCTCCGGTTCCGCTGGTCGCCGTCGAGGAGCCCTGCGCCATCCGCCGCCGGGCCATCGCCACCCTCGCCAGGCACGGGGTTCCCGCCACGGTCGTCGGCGACGCCGGCTACCTCGCGGGCGTCCTGGACATCGCCCGCACCGGCCAGGGAGTGGCCCTGCTCGCGTCGGTCGGCGCCGGGCCCGACGGGCTCACCCCGTACCCGGGCCTGCCGCCCGTCACCCCGATCCCGATGAGCGCCCTCGCCCGCCCCGGCGCGGACCCGGCCACCACGGAGGCCGCCTTCACCGCCGTACGGGATCTGCTGCGGGAGGGCTGAACGACCTGAGCGGCCGGCCGATCGAAAGGGCGGACTGCCCGGCGCCCCCTCGGGCGGTCGGCGAAGGTCGGCCGGAACTGCTCCCTGCCGCGGGGTGCTTCCGCCACGCGGAGCGGGAAGGTCCCCCCGGGCGGGATCCCACCGGGAGGGGCCCGCCGGGAGGGCCGACGCGAAAGGGTGGGGGGTCGTCGTGAGGGTCGTCCTGCTCGGCACCGCCGCCGGAGGCGGTTTCCCGCGGTGGCACTGTGCCTGCGCGGGATGCGCCGCCGCCCGTGACGGCAAGCTGCCCGCCCGCGGCCCGGAATGCGCGGCCGTCACCGGCAACTCCCGCGACTGGTGGCTGCTGAACGCCTCGCCGGACATCCGTGCCCAGCTCACCGCCACCTCCGCGCTGTGGCCCCGCGCCCAGCGCACTCCGGTACGGGGCGTGCTGCTGACCGACGCCGAGGCCGATCACGTGGCCGGCCTGGCCGTGCTGCGCGGGACAGCGGGGCTGAAGACCTACGCCGCCCCACCGGTGCTCACCGCCCTGACCCCGGCGCGGCCGGCCCTCCACCGCCACGCCCGGTGGGAGTGGGCGGACAGTCTGGCGGAGGGCGGGTTCGTGCTGGCCGGCGGCCTGGTCGTCACGGCGCACCCCGTGGCGGGCGAGGCGCCGGCGTACGTACCGGGCCGGGCGTCGGACGACCGCTGGGTGACGGCGTACCGCATCGAGGACCTGGCCACCGGAGGCGTCCTGGTGTACGCGCCCCGCGTGCGCACCTGGCCCCCGGTGCTGGACGACCTGATCGAGACGGCGGACTGCGTCGTCCTGGACGGCACGCATTACGCCCCGGAGGAGTCGGCACGGGACGGCCGCCATCTGCCCGTCGCGGGGCCGTCCGGCAGCCTCGCCGCCCTGGTCCGGCACCCGCACGCCCGCCGGATCTACACCCACCTGGCCGACACCAACCCGCTGCTCGACCCCGCCTCGGCGGCTTGCGCACGGGTGGCCGAGGCGGGCGTCGAAGTGCTGCCGGACGGGGCCGGGTTCGTGCTCTAGTACTGCAACGGTGCTTGTTCTGATTGCTGGGCAGTTTTCAGGGGCTGTGTCCGCGTCGTTTGTAGTGGCTGATGCGGGCTTGGTGCTGGCGTCGTCGGCGCCAGGTTGACCAGTGCAGGATGTGGTCGGCCGGGGTGGGGCGGCGGTTGGTGAGGCGGGTGATCAGGCGTCGGATCTCGGCGAGGCTGAGGTGGATGAGCTGGGAGGATCCGTTTCTGCTTTGTCCGTGTCGAGCTGGCGGGCCCGCAGGACAGTCAGACAGGCGTGGGCGGCCATGGCCAGGGTCATGTGGCGGTGCCAGCCCGGGTAGCGGCGGACCTGGTAGTCGTCCAGGCCGCACTCCTGCTTCGCGGTCTGGAAGCATTCCTCGACTGCCCATCGGCTGCCCGCGATGCGGATCAGCTCGTCCAGCGTCGTGTCGGCGGGACAGTAGGCGATGTAGTAGGAGATCTCCTCGGGCCTGCTCACGCTGCGGCGGGCGAGGACCCAGTGCCGGCGGTCCTCGCGGTGCCAGGGCCGCACCTCGACGCGGGCCCAGTCGAAGATCCGCCGGCCGTGGGCTCCTTCACCGCAGGAACGGCGTTTCCATTTCTGCCGCGGCAGGCCGGGAAACAGGTCGTGGACGGGGTGGTCGATGGACCAGCGGGTGACGACGGTGTCGTGCCGGGTGGTGGCCATGACGTGGAAGACATCCGCCTGTTCCAGCTCGAACCGCCAGCCCTTGCTGAAGCCGTAGGCGGCGTCCGCCGTCACCCAGCCGAACGGGATACGGTCGGCGATGGCCCGGCGGACCATCGCCTTGGCCATGGCCACCTTCGTCTCGAAGGCGACACTGTCGTCGATGCCCGCCCGCCGGCACCGTTCCCGGTCATCCGTCCAGGAGGTGGGCAGATACAGACGGCGGTCGATCAGAGTGCGTCCACGGCCGGTGGCGTAGGCGAGGAACACACCGATCTGGCAGTTCTCGGTGCGGCCGGCCGTTCCGGAGTACTGCCTTTGCACCCCGGCCGAACGGACGCCCTTCTTCAGAAAGCCGGTGTCATCGACGATCAGGACGGCCTCGCGGTCTGCGAGGTGTTCCACGACGTAGTCGCGTACGTCGTCCAGGACCTCGTCGGCGTCCCACTCGATCCGGTTCAGCAGCCGGTGGATGCGATCGGGACCCGTATGCCCGGCCTCCTCCGCCAGCGTCCAGCCGTTCTTCCGCTCCAGCGGCGCAACCAGCCCACGCATGTAAGCCAGCGCCGACTGACGCGGCTCCTCCCGGTTGAACCGGTGCACGAACCGCTCATGCAGAGCACCCAGTTCCCCCGCCCACAACCTGACACCAGCAAGGTCCCCACCCATAACAACACCAACGACTGAACTGGCCAGCAGTCACGGCAAAGACCGTTGCAGTACTAGGCCGTGTCCGCAAAGTCCCGTCGTCCGCCCGGAGGGCGGGCCCCGCGACGTCTGGTGTGTGCTCTCGGCGTGCCGGGCGGAAGCCCTCGTACTGGACGTACTTGGGCTGTCGCTCGGTGCGGCGAGAGTGCGTGCCAGGCGTCGCGGGGCAGGCGGGACTTTGCGGACACGGCCCAGGCCCTGTCCGGCCTCAGCCGTTCAGCATCCGGGCCAGCACGGCGCGCTGGAGCGGCAGGACCTCCGTGTGCAGATCACGGCCCTTGCGGGTGAGGGCGACGTACACGCCGCGCCGGTCCTCCGCGCAGACGGAACGCTCCACCAGGCCGTCCTTCTCCAGTCGCCCGATGAGCCGGGACAGGGCGCTCTGGCTGAGATGCACCCGTCCGACCAGGTTCTGCACCCGGCACTGTTCGCCCTCCCCGGGCGTCGCCGACGCGAGGATGTCGAGCACCTCGAAGTCGCTCGCGCCGAGGCCGTGCGGGTGTAGTACGCGATCGATCTCGGTCATCGTGCGCGCGTGTACGGAGAGGATGTCCCGCCAGCGGTCCTCGAGTCCGGCATCGGCCGTCTTCACTGCCATACCGGCACGGTAGCACCGATTCAGCCATTTGTTGACTGTGCAACTAGTGCGTGCGCAATGAGTTCCGCGCAGGCTCTCAGTCGGTCGGGTCCTGGAGCAGCCCCACGAGATTGCCGTCCGTGTCCTTCACGGAGGCGATGAGCCTGCCGCCACCGACGTCGTGCACGTCCTGCAGCGTCTCGGCGCCGGTCTCCAGCAGGACCGCGAGGGTCGCCCTGATGTCGTCGACGTGCCAGTAGGGGACCGGGCCGGTCATGCCCTTCGCGTGGCCGTTGGGGTCCAGGCCGACGTCCTGTCCGGCGTCGTTGAAGCCGACGTAGTACGGCTCGTCGGCATACGGTTCCGTGCCCAGCAGGGCCTTGAACAGGGCCTTCGTCCGGTCCAGGTCCTTGACGGGGTAGATGATCGTGTTGACTCCGGCAGTCATGGCGTACTCCTTGCGTGAAGTGTGCGCCGACGGGTTTTCGTCGGTGGTTTCACGCTAGGGCGGGGGAGGGGGCCGGGGCTTCTTGAATCCTGACCGGTCGCACACCGAGGGCGCGCCCACGGCTGGATCGCCGTGTGGCGCGCCCTGGAGGCCCGCTCACGCCGTTACGTCGACTCCCGCTTCACCAGCTCCGTCGGCAGGATCACCGCCGCCGGGTCCTCACCGCCGATCTGCGCGAGCAGCAACCGCACCATCTCGGCGCTGATGCGGTCGTAGGGCTGGCGCACCGTAGTGAGCGCGGGCGTGGCCTCCGTCGCCGCGCTGGAGTCGTCGAAGCCGCCCACGGACACGTCCTCGGGCACCCGGCGGCCTGACCGGTGCAGCGCCGTCAGGGCGCCCTGCGCCATCAGGTCGGAGGCCACGAACAAGGCGTCCATGTCCGGGGCCTGCGCCAGTAGCCGCTCGGTGCCCGCCTCGCCGCTGGCCCGGCTGTAGTCGCCGGAGACGATGAGCCGCTCGTCGATCTCGACGCCCGCCTCGGTGAGCACCTCCTTGTAGCCGGCGAGGCGATCGACACCGCCCGGGGTGTCCAGCGGGCCGCTCACCACGCCGACCCGGCGCCGGCCCAGAGACAGCAGGTGGCGCACCATGTCACGGGCGCCGTCCCGGTCGTCCGCCGCAACGTAACTCACCTTGGAGCCGAGCCCCATGGGCTTGCCGCACTGGACGAGGGGCACGCCCGCCTCGCGCAGTTCGTCGGCCACCGGGTCCCCGGAGTGGCTGGACACCAGCAGCACCCCGTCGACGTGTCCCGCCGTGATGTACCGCGTTATGCGCCGTCGTTCGTCCGGCGTGCCCGCCAGCATCAGCAGCAGCGGGATGTCGTGCGCCGCGAGCGCCTGCGTGCAGCCGCTGAGCAGGACGTTGAAGTTGGGGTCCTCGAAGAACCGCTCCTGCGGCTCGGTCAGCAGAAAGCCGATCGAGTCCGAACGTCCCGTGATCAGCGAGCGGGCGTGCCGGTTGACGACGTAACCCGTCTTGCGGATCGCCGCGTTGACCGCCTCCTGGGCGGTCGGGCTGACGTAGTGCCCGCCGTTGAGCACCCGCGAGACCGTGCCCCGTGAGACTCCGGCCTCGCGCGCCACGTCGTGGATCGTCGGCGGCTTGCGTCGGCCCCCCGTGTTGCTCATGGTCATGACTTTACGGCCCCGGAGAGCAGATCCAGGCTCCAGAACCGCTGGACGACCAGGAAGAGCACCACCAGCGGAATGACCGCGAGGAACGCGCCGGTGATCACCAGTGTGTACAGCGCGGGCGTGTTGGCGCCCTGTTCGAGGAGCGTGAACAGGCCCAGCGTGATCGGGAACTTCTCGTCGTCGCTGAGCATGATGTACGGCAGCAGGAAGTTGTTCCAGATCGCCACGAACTGGAAGAGGAACACCGTCACCATGCCGGGCACCATCATCGGCAGCGCGACCCGCGTGAAGATCCGCCACTCGCTCGCCCCGTCCATGCGCCCGGCCTCCACCACGTCGGCCGGGACGGCGGCGGCCGCGTAGATCCGCGACAGGTAGACGCCGTACGGCGAGAGGAGCTGCGGCAGCAGCACCCCCAGGTAGGAGTCCGTGAGGTCGACCTTCGCCAGCAGCAGGTACTGCGGAATGGCGAGGATGACCGGCGGCATCAGTACCCCCGCCAGCAGCACGTTGAAGAGCGTCTCGCGGCCGCGGAAGCGGTAGATCGCCAGCGCGTAGCCGCTGAACGCCGAGACGACCGTCGACAGCAGGGCGCCGAGACCGGCGTACAGGGCGGAGTTGCCCATCCACTCCCAGTACACACCGTCGCGGTAGGCGCTCAGGTCCGAGAAGTTGTCGGCGAAGCCGGTGCCCGGCAGGAAGGTGAACGTGGAGAACAGCTCACTGCCGGACTTGGTCGCCGCGATCACCACCCAGGCCACGGGCAGCAGGCAGTAGAGCGCGCCGAGCAGCAGCGTGACCGTCGGGATCAGTGCGATCCGGCGGCGCAGCGGCGGCCGGTTCTGGACGGTGCCGGGTGTGGTGCCGGCGGCGGTGTCGGCCTTGCCGACGGCAAGAGAACTCATCGTGCTGCCTCCTGCTTGTTGCGACGGTTCGCGGCCCGCAGGAAGCCGAAGGACAGCAGCAGGGTCGCGAGGGCGATGATCGTGGCCTGGGCGGCCGCCGCGTAGATGTCGCCCTTGCCGAAGGCGTCCTGGTACACCTTCATCAGCGGACTCCAGGTCGTGGACACGGAGTTGGTGAGCGGCTTGAGGGTGGTCGGCTCGCTGAACACCTGGAGCGTGGCGATGATCGAGAAGAAGAAGGTCAGCACCAGCGAGGGCGCCACCATCGGGATCTTGATCCTCAGCGCGATCTGCAGCGGCGTGGCGCCGTCCAGCTTGGCCGCCTCGTACACCTCGGCCGGGATCGCCTGCAGCGAGGTGTAGATGACGATCATGTTGAAGCCGGTGCCGCCCCAGACCGCGATGTTGGAGAGGGCCAGGTACAGCGGCCCGCCGTCCAGCAGGTCGGGCTGCGGCATGCCCAGCTTCTCGAGCACGTAGTAGAAGGGGCTGACGTCTGGCAGGTACAGGAAGCCCCACAGCAGCGCGGCCACGACGCCGGGGATGGCGTACGGCAGGAAGATCGCGAGCCGGGTGAAGGGCGCGAGCCGCACCTTGTCGGAGTCGAGGAGCAGGGCGAAGAGGAGGGCGAGCCCGAGCATCACCGGCACGACGATGCAGCCGTAGCCGAGCACCCGCAGCGCGCCGTCGACCAGCTCGTTGTCGGTGAGGGCGTCGGTGTAGTTCTCCAGCCCGGCCCAGACCTCCTTGCGGGCGCCGGCACCGAGCCCGAGCCCGGAGACCTTCACTTTGTGGAAGCTGAGCCAGATCGCGTAGCCGATGGGCAGGGCGAAGAACAGCAGGAAGAGGAGTGTTGCGGGGAGGAGGAAGGCGTACGGGGCCCCCTTCACCCCGTACGCCCTCCGGCTTGTGCTGGTCACTCGGCGACCTCGAAGCCCTGCTTCTCGAGGTCGGCGACCGTGTCGTCCTGCATGGTCTTCAGGGCGGCGACGAAGTCCGACTTGTCCTTGGCGGCCTTGCCGAAGGCGTCCTTGAAGGTGGTGTAGGCGACGTTCACGTTCGGGCCCCAGGCCGACGGAGCCGTGGACTCGGCGATCTCGGCGGCCTTCGCGTAGAAGTCGGGCTGGTTGGAGAAGTAGTCCGGCGGTGTGGTGAAGGCGCCGCTGAGCTGGGCCGAGGTGGAGGCCGGGTAGATACCGCTCTCCTTGGCCAGCGCGTTCAGGGCGTCGCCGTCGGTGTTCAGCCAGGCGGCGAACTTCGCGGCGGCCGCCTTGTTCTTGGAGTCGGTGGTGACGGCGGTGGAGGAGCCGCCCCAGCTGCCGGTGACGTTCTCCGACTGCGACCACTGGGGGAGCGGGGCCATGGCCCACTTGCCCTTGGTGTCGGGCGCGGCCGTGGTCAGGGTGCCCGGGGCCCACACGGCGCTGACCCAGGCGATCTGCTTGCCCGTATTGAGCGCCTTGTTCCAGGCCGGCGTGTACATCGGCTGGTCGTCGACGGCGCCCTCCTTGACGAGGCCGCCCCAGAACTCGGCGACCTTCTGGGAGGCGGCGTCGTCGATGCCGACCTTCCACTTGTCGCCGGAGGTCGTCCACCACTTGGCGCCGGCCTGCTGGGCGAGACCCGCGAAGAGGCCGGAGTCGTTGGCGGAGAAGGTGGTCAGGTCCGTGTCAGGGGACTTCTTCTTCAGCGCGCGGGCGGTCTCGGCGAACTCCTCCCAGGTGCTCGGGACCGTCAGGCCGTACTTCTTGAAGAGGTCCTGGCGGTAGTAGAACATCATCGGCCCGATGTCCTGCGGGACCGCGTAGACCGCGTCCGTGCCCAGCGTGGTCTGCTGCCACACCCCCTCGGCGAACTTGCCCTTCGCGTCGCCGACCTCGCTCGCTATGTCCGCGACCGCGTCATTGCTGACCAGCGTCGGCAGCGCCTGGTACTCGGCCTGGACGAGATCCGGGGCCTTGCCGGCCTTGTGCGCGGTGAGGATCTTGGTGACCAGCGTGTCGCCGGACGCCTGCTTCTTCACCGTGACCGTGATCTGGTCCTTCTTGCCCTGGCCCTTGTTCCACAGGTCGACGACCTTGTCCATGCCGGGCGTCCAGGTCCAGTACGTCAGCGAGACCGGCCCCGAGGAGTCCTCCCCGGCGTCTTCGGAGCCGCAGGCGGCGAGGGCGGTGGCGCCGAGGGCGGCGGCGACACAGCTGGCCGCAGTTCTGAAAACGAGTCGCCGACGCTTCGTGATGGGCATGGATCTCTCCCCTGACCTGGGGCCCCAGCCTGCTGCGAGGGCCCGCCATGCTTCTGTGAGCGTTCACAGTAGAGAAACATCCCGGACACTTGTCAATGGTTGTTGCTGTGCGGTTATGTTGGGCTCGCACCGCCGATCAAGTGTGTGCACGTTCCCAAATGATCGACCAAACGGGAGAGATCCATGCCGGAGACCACCCCCAGGGGCCTCACCAGGCTCGCCTTCGGTGGGGACTACAACCCCGAGCAGTGGCCGGAAAGCGTCTGGCAGGAGGACGTCCGGCTGATGCGGGAGGCCGGCGTCACGATGGTGAGCGTCGGGATCTTCTCCTGGGCCCTGCTGGAGCCCTCACCCGGTGTGTACGACTTCGGCTGGCTGGACCGCCTGTTCGACCTGCTGCACGAGAACGGCATCCGCGTCGACCTGGGCACGCCCACCGTCTGCCCGCCGGTCTGGTTCTACCGCGCCCACCCCGAGGCCCTGCCCGTGACGGCGGAGGGTGTGCGCTACGAGTTCGGCTCCCGCGCCGCCATCTGTCACAGCAACGCCGACTACCGCGCGGCCGCCGCGAGCATCGCGACCCGGCTCGCCGAGCGCTACGGCGACCACCCGGCGCTCGCGATGTGGCACGTGCACAACGAGTACGGCGTCCCCGTCTCCGCCTGCTACTGCGACTCCTGCGCCGCGCACTTCCGCCGCTGGCTGGAGTCGACGTACCAGACGGTCGACGCGGTCAACGAGGCCTGGGGCACCGCCTTCTGGGGCCAGCGCTATGCCGACTTCGAGCAGATCAACCCGCCGCGCGCGACCCCCACGGCCGTCAACCCGGCCCAGGCGCTGGACTACAAGCGGTTCGCCGACGCCACCATGCGCGAGAACTTCCGTATGGAGCGGGACATCCTGCACCGCCTCTCGCCCGGCGTCCCGGTCACCACCAACTTCATGACCGCCCTCAGTCAGTGCGACTCCGTCGACTACTGGGCCTGGGGCCGCGAGGTCGACCTCGTCACCAACGACCACTACCTGATGACCGACGGCCGCCGCACCCACGTCAACCTGGCCATGGCCGCCGACCTCACCCGCTCGGTGGCCGGGGGAGCGCCCTGGATCCTCCTGGAGCACTCCACCTCCGGCGTCAACTGGCAGGCCCGCAACCCCGCCAAGGCTCCCGGACAGATGGCCCGCAACTCCCTCGCCCATGTCGCGCGCGGCTCCGAGGGCGCCATGTTCTTCCAGTGGCGGCAGTCCCGGCGCGGCGCCGAGAAGTTCCACTCGGCGATGGTCCCGCACGGCGGCACCGACACGCGCGTGTGGCGCGAGGTCGTCGAACTCGGCTCCGCCCTCGACTCGTTGAGCACCGTGCGGGGCACCCGCACCCAGGCCGATGTGGCCATGCTGTGGGACTGGCACTCCTGGTGGGCGCAGAACCTCGACTGGCGCCCCAGCGAGGACCACGACCCGCGCGAGCGCGCCGACGCCTTCTACGAGGTGCTCTACGACCGCCACCTCACGGTCGACTTCGCCCACCCGGAAGCCGACTTGTCGGCCTATCCCCTTGTCGTCGTACCCGCGCTGTACCTGATGACGGAGGCGGCCGGCCGCAATCTGCGCCGGTACGTCGAGCACGGCGGCACCCTCGTCGTGTCGTACTTCTCCGGCATCGTCGACGAGCACGACGCCGTGCACGAGGGCGCCTACCCCGGCCCGCTGCGGGACGTCCTCGGCCTGACGATCGAGGAGTTCTCGCCACTGCTCCCGGACCAGCTGGTGCGCGTCACCGGCCCGGACGGCTCCGAGCTCAGCGGCGACGTGTGGACCGAGTTCGTCGTCCCGCGCGGCGCCGAGACCGTCTGGACGTACGCCGACGGACTGACCGCCGGTCACCCGGCCGTCACCCGGCACCGCCTCGGAGAGGGCACCGCCTGGTACGTGTCCACCCGCCTGGGTGCCGATGGCCTCGACGCGCTGCTGGGCTGGGCGATCGAGGACGCGCAGGTCGCCCCGCGTGTCGACCTGCCCCACGATGTCGAGGTCGTGCGACGCGCCGGCGAGTCGGGCAGCTACCTGTTCGCCCTCAACCACACCGCGTCGGACGCCAAGGTGCCGCTGGAGGCACCCGGCACCGAACTGCTGACCGGTGAACGCGCCGCGGGCCGTATCGAGGTCCCCGCGGGAGCCGTCCGGGTCGTACGACTCGACGGCTGAGCCGACTCCCCCTCCGTCCGCGCGTGCCACGAGCCGCGGGCGGAGGGGCTCTCCTCACCGCCCAGGTGAGGGGCACCCCCAACCCCCTTACGTCGAAGGGACGACGGACGACGATGTTCCATCCCAGACGCACCCTCCGAGCCCTGCTGCTGCCGCTCGCAGCCGGACTCGCCCTCACCGCCCTGCCCGCGCAGACCGCCTCGGCGGCGAGCACGCTCACCAACGGCGGCTTCGAGTCGGACGGCACCGGTACCGCCACCCCGGCCGGCTGGTCCACCTACTCGGCGGCCGGACAGAACTCCGCCTCCTTCACCGAGTCCGGTGGCCACGGCGGGAGTTACCGCCTGACCCACTACGCGTCCTCGGCCTACAAGGTGGAGACGTACCAGTACCTGTCCGGGCTGACCAACGGGAACTACAAGCTCACCGCATGGGTCCGCTCCGGCGGTGGCCAGAACTCGGCGTACATAGCACTGAAGAACTGCGGTGGCACGGAACAGCGCACCGACCTCCCGGTCTCGGCGAGCGGCTGGATCCGTATCGTCGTGCCGGTCAATGTGACCAACAACCAGTGCACCATCAGCATCAACAGTGACGCGAACGCCGGCAACTGGATCAATGTCGACGACCTGACCTTCGCGTCCGGCACGGGCGGCACGTCGATCCACGGTGCCGACATCTCCTCCCTCGCCAAGAGCGAGGCCAAGGGTGGCGTCTACAGGACCGGTTCCGGCACCACCGGCGACCCGGTCACCATCCTGAAGAACGCCGGCATGAACTACGCGCGCCTGAAGGTCTGGGTCAACCCGGCCGACGGCTACAACAACAAGACGCGCGTCCTCGCCATGGCCAAGCGCGTCAAGGCGGCCGGCATGAAGCTGCTGGTCGACTTCCACTACTCGGACACCTGGGCCGACCCGGGCGCCCAGAACAAGCCGGCCGCCTGGGCGGGCCACTCGTACAGCCAACTCAGGACCGACGTGTACAACCACACGTACGACGTGTTGAACGCGTTGAAGGCTCAAGGCACCACCGCCGACATGGTCCAGGTGGGCAATGAGATCAACGGCGGCATGCTGTGGAACGAGGGCTCCACGAGCAACTGGTCGCAGCTCGCCGGTCTGCTCAACTCGGGCTACGACGCGGTCAAGGCGGTCAACTCGTCCACCACGGTCGCGCTGCATCTCGCCAAGGGCGGCGACCTGTCCGGCACCCGCTGGTGGTTCGACAGCGCGGTCTCCAACGGCGTGAAGTTCGACGCGATCGGCCTGTCCTACTACGGCTACTGGCACGGCTCGCTCTACGACTTCCAGACGACCCTGGACGACGCGGCCGCCCGCTACGGCAAGCCGGTCTTCGTCGCCGAGACGGCGTACCCGTTCCGTCTGGACAGCGAGGACTCGCACGAGGAGATCATCAACACCACCGGTGAGCTGGTCTCCGGCTACCCGGCGAACACGGCCGGGCAGCGCCGCTGGATGAACGATGTGGCCAGCATCGTGGAGGCCGTCCCGAACGGCCGTGGCCTCGGCGTCTTCTACTGGGAGGCGACCTGGACCGCCGTCTCCGGCAACGGCTGGGACCCGACCGACGCCTCCTCCGGCAACGGCTGGGAGAACCAGGCGCTGTTCGGCTACGACGACAAGGCGCTCTCGTCGATGGCGTGGTTCAGCCACCGGTGAGCACGCGTGACTCCGCCTCAGTCCGCTGAGTCCGCGACGACGGGAGCCCGGCCGCGCTTCTGCGGCCGGGCTCCGGCGCGTCCGGTACCGAACGGCCTTGTGTCGTACGGCCGTTCGGTACCGGACAAGCGCCGAATTGTCCGGGACACGGCGGCTTCGACTGCGGGACAGTGGGAAGACGCGTTACGACGCGGCCCGATGGAGGGGAGACGAGATGCTGAGGACTCCCATCAGCGCAAGGCGCCTGGACATCCTGGAATGGCTGAAGGATCCGCTCGCGCACTTCCCGAATCAGCGGCAGGGCGACCCGGCCGAGGACGGCGTCACCGCGGACGCCGTGGCTGCCAAGCTGGGCGTGCCGCGCAAGGTCGCGGAGACACACCTCGGCCTGCTCGTGGACATCGGCCTGCTGCGTACCAAGCGGATCCGGCGGCGCCTGTACTACCGCCGCGACGACATGCGGATCGCCGAGGTCGCCCGCATGTTCGAGAAGGGCTGGTAGGGAGGTCCGACAGCCGGGAACCGGAGAACCGGAGAACCGGAGAACCGGAGGGCTAGGGGCCTTGGCAGACCAGGACGGCGAAGGGCAGACGCGCATGGAACGTCCAGGGGCTCTCGTCCCGCACCGCTACGTCGCGATCGGTGGCCGAGGCCCGGAGGACGTGGTCGCCGACGCCCGCGGCCGCGTCCTGACCGGCGTCGAGGACGGCCGGATCCTGCGCGTCGACGGCCTGGCGGACTCCGCCGAGGCCCGCGCCGAAGCCCGAGTCGAACCCCGCGTCGAGGTGCTCGCCGACACCGGCGGCCGGCCCCTCGGTCTCGAACTCCTCCCGGAAGACGCCCTGTTGGTGTGCGACGCCGAACGCGGACTGCTCCGCGTCGACCTCACCGACGGCGCCGTACGCGTCCTCGCCGACTCGGTGGCGGGGGAGCGGTTGCGGTTCTGCAGCAATGTCGTCGCCCTGCCCGACGGCAGCGTCTGCTTCACCGTCAGCAGCCGCCGCCACCCCCTGGACCACTGGATCGGCGACCTCGTCGAACACACGGCGACCGGCCGCCTCCTGCGCCTCGCCCCCGGCAGCGACACCCCTGAAGTCCTCCTGGACGGACTCCAGTTCGCCAACGGCCTCGCCCCGAGCGCCGACGGCTCCTTCCTGGTCGTCGCCGAGACCGGCGAGTGCCGCCTCACCCGCTACTGGCTCACCGGACCCCGCGCCGGACAGAGCGAGCCCTTCGCCGAGCACCTGCCGGGCATGCCGGACAACCTCTGGCGCGGCGCACCGGGCGGCCCGATCTGGGTGGCGCTGGCCGGCCCGCGCGTCCCCCCGCTGGACCTCCTCCACCGCGCCGCCCCCGCCGTACGCCGTACCGCTGCGCGCGTCGCCGTGCGCGCGCCCTTCCGGCCCACGGGCACGATCGGTGTGCTCGCGCTCGACGACACCGGGCAGGTCGTCCACCACCTGGCCCGCCGCCACTCCGGCTTCCGCATGGTCACCAGCGTGTGCGAGACCGGCGGACGGCTGATCCTGGGCAGCCTGTGGGAGCGCGGCGTCGCGGTGTGCGAGGCGCCCGTACCGAAATGAGCCCGGCGTACGCTGATGACCGGCCGTGATCACCCCGCGAGGTGCGGCGAGGCGGCCCAGGCAGGAGACGTACGACCATGACAGCCCCGGACACCGAGAGCCTGCGCGCCCCCGTCCGCACTCCACGGCAGCCCGCGTGGCGGGCCCAGGCGCCGATCGTCGCGGTGGTCGCACTCGGCGGAGCGGTCGGCGCCACGGCCCGGTACGCGGCCTCCCTGTGGTGGCCCGCCGGGCCCGGCGGCTTCCCCTGGCCGACCTTCTGGACCAATGTCATCGGCTGTGCCGTGATCGGCGTGTTCATGGTGGTCATCACCGAGGTGTGGGCCGCCCACCGCCTCGTCCGCCCCTTCTTCGGCACCGGAGTGCTCGGCGGCTTCACCACCTTCTCCACCTACGCCGTGGACATCCAGCAGCTGCTGGACAGCGGACACGCGCCCGTGGGCCTGGCCTACCTCGCCGCCACCCTGACCGCCGCGCTCACAGCGGTCTGGCTCGCGGCGGCCGCCACCCGTCGCGTCCTGAAAGTGAGGCAGCCATGACCAGGCTGACCGGCCGGGCCCTGCGTCTGACCGTCTTCGTCGGCGAGCACGACACCTGGCACCACAAGCCCCTCTACGCGGAGATCGTGCACCGCGCCCACGCGGCCGGCCTCGCGGGGGCGAGCGTCTTCCGCGGCATCGAGGGCTTCGGCGCCTCCTCCCTGATCCACACCTCGCGGCTGCTGTCCCTGAGCGAGGACCTGCCGGTCGCGATCGTGATCGTCGACACCGAGGAGCGCGTACGGGCCTTCCTGCCGCAGCTCGACGAACTCGTCACCGAAGGGCTCGTCACCCTCGACGACTGCGAGGTCATCCGGTACATCGGCCGCGACGCCACTCCGCCCGAACCACCCGGACCGGACGCGAAGGGTAAGAACACGGAAGGTAAGAAGTCGCCGTGAACTGGCTCCTGGTGATCGCGGGCGCCATGGTCGGCGCACCCCTGCGCTACCTCACCGACCGGGCGGTGCAGTCCGGGCACGACTCGGTGTTCCCCTGGGGCACCTTCCTCGTCAACGTCAGCGGCTGCCTGATCCTCGGCCTGCTCACCGGCGCGGCGGCCCAGGGCGCCGCGAGCTCCGACCTGCGGCTGCTGCTCGGCACCGGACTGTGCGGGGCCCTGACCACGTACTCGACGTTCTCGTACGAGACCCTGCGGCTGACCGAGACGGGCGCCGGGCTCTACGCCGTCGCCAACATCGTGGGGAGTGTGACCGCGGGACTCGGCGCGGCGTTCGCGGGGGTGTCGATCGCCCAGGCGGTGTGGTCCTAGACCACCGTGTGGCGTTGTCGGGGACGGGATCACACCCGCACCTGGTAGGACAGTGCGCGCCACTGCCCCGCCGACCCCCGGAACTGGATCCCATGAGCGCCATCAGCATCGGTCAGGCCGTCGTCCTCGGAGCCGTCGAGGGGGTGACCGAGTTTCTGCCCGTGTCCTCGACCGGCCATCTGAAGATCGCCGAGGGGCTCATGGGCATCCCCGTCGACGACGACGCGGTCGTCGGGTTCTCGGCCGTCATCCAGGTCGGCGCGATCGCCGCCGTGCTCGTGTACTTCTTCAGGGACATCGTGCGGATCGTCTCCGCCTGGCTGCGCGGGCTGCGGGACAAGGAGGAGCGGTACCACCACGACTACAGGTTCGCCTGGTGGGTGATCTACGCGACGATCCCGATCATCGCCGTGGGCCTGGCCGCCAAGCCGCTCATCAAGGGGCCGCTCGCCTCACTGTGGGTCGTCGCCGGGTCGTTGATCGTCGGCAGCGGGGTGATGTGGGCGGCGGACCAGATGGGCCGGCACAAACGAGGGGAGGACGACACCTCCTTCAAGGACGCCATGCTCGTCGGCAGCTCCCAGATCCTGGCCCTGCTCTTCCCGGGCTTCTCGCGCTCCGGCGCGACGATGTCCACGGCGCTGATGCTCGACCTCGACCGGGTCGCCGCCACCCGTCTGTCCTTCTTCCTCGGTATCCCCGCCCTCACCGGAGCCGGTATCTACGAGCTCAAGGACGCCCTCGGCACGACGGGCACGGGCGCGTTGCCGCTGGCCGTCGGCACCGCCGTCTCCTTCGTCGTCGCCTACGCCTCCATCGCCTGGCTGCTGAAGTTCGTCGCCAAGCACTCCTTCAACGCCTTCGTGGTCTACCGGATCGTCGTGGGGGTGCTGCTGTTCGGGCTGCTGGGTGCGGGGGTGATCAACAGTTGACCCGAGCCGGAGGGTGATCAAGAGTTGACCCGAGCGGGACACGCTGTCCGCTTTCAAGCGTCACGCCCCGTGAATCTCTCCCCCCGGCTCCCTTGACACCACCCACGGCTCACCCGGAGTATCACTCCCGTGAACCTGTCAGACAGTCGGACAGCCGGACAGCCTCCGCGGCGCATCAGCGCCATGGAAGCGGTCCTGGCACACCTCCGTAGCGCCATCGAGCGCGGCGAGTACGCCATCGGCGACAAGCTCCCCTCCGAGGCGGAGCTCTGCCGCACCCTGGAGATCAGCCGTCCCGTCCTGCGCGAGGCCCTGCGGGCCCTGCAGACCATGGGTCTGACCGTCTCCAAGACCGGCAAGGGCACCTTCGTCGTCGCCAACGCCGTCGAGGACCCCACCTTCGGCGACTACGCGGCCAGCGATCTGCTGGAGGTGCGCCGGCACGTCGAGATCCCGGTGGCCGGGTACGCGGCGCTGCGCCGCACCCCGGAGAACCTCGACCATCTGGCTCACCTGCTCGACCGTATGGAACGGGAGACGGACACCACCGCGTGGGTCGCGATGGACACCCTCTTCCACCTGGCCGTGGCCGAGGCCGCCCAGAACCCGGTGTTCCGCCGGGTCATCGAGGAGATCCGCGATGCACTGGCGCGTCAGTCGGCCTTCCTCAACGAGCTGGGCGGCCGCCGCGAACAGTCCAACCGCGAGCACCGGGCCATCGTCGAGGCGCTGATCGACGGTTCCGAACTCGACGCGACCGACGCCATGGCCCACCACCTGGACCGCGTCGAGACGACCCTCACCGACATCGTGCGCCCCGCGCGCACGGACAGCCCCACGGAAGGCGGACCCGAGGCGTGAGTGAGCAGCACCTCGAAGAAGAGACGCGCCCCCAGTCCGGTCACGTCGACGCCGGAGACCTCGGCTACAGCAAGTCGCTGAAGTCCCGGCACGTCAACATGATCGCCATCGGCGGAGCCATCGGCACCGGCCTGTTCCTCGGCGCCGGCGGCCGGCTGGCCGACGCCGGCCCCTCCCTGTTCATCGCCTACGCGGTCTGCGGCGTCTTCGCCTTCCTCGTCGTGCGCGCCCTCGGAGAACTCGTCCTGTACCGCCCGTCGTCCGGCGCCTTCGTGTCGTACGCCCGGGAGTTCATGGGGGAGAAGGGCGCGTACACCGCGGGCTGGATGTACTTCCTCAACTGGGCCACCACCGGCATCGCCGACATCACCGCGGTGGCCACGTACACCCACTACTGGGGCATGTTCTCCGACATCCCGCAGTGGGTGATCGCGCTGATAGCCCTGGCCGTCGTCCTCACCGTGAACCTGATCTCGGTGAAGATCTTCGGCGAACTGGAGTTCTGGTTCGCCATCGTCAAGGTCGGCGCCCTCGTCGTCTTCATGTGCATCGGCATCTTCCTGCTGGTCACCCAGCACCCCGTCGACGGCACCACCCCCGGCCCGTCCCTCATCACCGACCACGGCGGCATCTTCCCCAACGGCCTGCTGCCGATGCTGCTGATCGTCCAGGGTGTCGTCTTCGCCTACGCCTCCGTCGAGCTGGTCGGCGTCGCCGCCGGCGAGACCGAGAACCCCGAGAAGATCATGCCGAAGGCGATCAACTCGATCATGTGGCGCGTCGGTCTGTTCTACGTCGGCTCCGTCGTCCTCCTCTCGATGCTGCTGCCCTGGTCCTCGTACAAGGCGGGCGAGAGCCCCTTCGTCACCGTGCTGTCCAACATCGGCATCCCGGCCGCCGGGCGGCATCATGAACCTGGTCGTGCTGACCGCGGCCATGTCCTCGCTCAACTCCGGTCTGTACTCCACCGGCCGCATCCTGCGCTCCATGGCGATGTCCGGCTCCGCCCCGAAGTTCACGTCGGTGATGAGCCGCAGCCAGGTCCCGTACGGCGGCATCCTGCTGACCAGCGGTATCTGCGTCCTCGGCGTCGGTCTCAACTTCGTCGTCCCCGCCGAGGCGTTCGAGATCGTGCTGAACTTCGCGGCGATCGGCATCCTCGCCACCTGGGGCATGATCATGCTCTGCCACCTGCTCTTCTGGCAGAAGACCCAGAAGGGCGAGCTCACACGCCCGAGCTACCGACTGCCGGGCTCCCCCTGGACCGAAGTCGTGACGCTGGCCTTCCTCGCCTCCGTCCTGGTCCTCATGTACGCCGACGGAGGCGCCGGCCGCACCACCGTGCTGTGCCTGCCGCTGATCGTCGCAGCGCTGGTCGCGGGCTGGTACGGCATCCGTAGCCGGGCCGCGCGCACCGGAAACAAGGCCGACGCGTGACACCCGTGTCGGTCGACGACCCCTCATTGACCCACCACAACCAGGCAGTGATGTACAGCAGTTCCATAGCGGACGCACCCCTTGTCCGCGAACCACTCCACGCTCCCGTCGCCCACCTCATACGCGGCGGAATGATCGAAGGCATCCACTACGGCTCCGTCGTCGTCCTCGGCGCCGACGGCGAGGTCCAGTTCCAGCTCGGTGACATCGAGGCCGCCTTCTACCCGCGCTCCGCGCTCAAGCCGATCCAGGCCGTCGCCATGGCGCGGGCCGGGCTCCCCCTCGACGGTGAGCTGCTCTCGCTCACCGCGGCCAGCCACTCCGGCGAGGAACGCCACCTCGCCGGAACCCGGCGCATCCTCGAACTCGCCGCGCTCACCGAGGACCACCTGCGCAACGTCCCGGACCTGCCGTACGACCCGGTCGTGCGGGACGCCTGGGTCCGGGAGGGCCGCCTGCCCTCCCGGCTCGCGCAGAACTGCTCCGGCAAGCACGCGGCCATGCTGTACGCCTGCCGGCTCAACGGCTGGTCTCTGGAGGACTACCTCGATCCCGGGCACCCGCTCCAGCAGGCCATCGCGGAGATCGTCGAGGACCTGACCGGTCAGCGGATCGCCCAGGTGACCGTCGACGGCTGCGGGGCCCCGCTGTTCTCCGTCTCGCTGCATGGGCTCGCCCGCGCCGCCGCTCGCATCACCACCGCGGTGCCGGGCACGCCCGAGGCCCGGGTCGCCGACGCGATGCGGGAGCACGCCGAGATGGCCTCCGGCTCCGGGCGGGACGTGGCCGCGCTGATGCGGGCCGTGCCGGGGCTGCTCGCCAAGGACGGGTTCGAGGGCGTGCAGGTTGCCGCGCTGCCGGATGGGCGGGCCGTTGCCGTGAAGATCGCGGACGGGGCGAATCGGGCGCGGGTGCCGGTTGCTGCCGCGGCGCTTGCATGGGCCGGGGTTGATCCTGAGCTGCTCACCGAGTTCCAGGGCGAGGCGTTGCTCGGAGGTGGGCAGGCGGTCGGGTGTGTGCGGCCCGTTCGTTCGCTGGAGCCGGTCGTGGTTCCGGCCTGCGCCTAGGGATGTGCCGGACTTCTCGTTCGGCGGCAGCGGGCCGGTTGTGGCTGGTCGCGCTCACGCGGCGGTAGCCGCAAATCGAAAACGCCCCGCGCCCCTTCCAGGGGCGCTGTCACCTCCGTATCTCAGAAAGAGAACCCTCACCCTCATGAACGCCGCCACCCGCAGCGAGCACGATCTGCTCGGTGACCGTGACATCCCCGCCGACGCCTACTGGGGCGTTCACACCCTGCGCGCCACCGAGAACTTCCCGATCACCGGGACGCCGATCTCCGCGTACCCGCACCTGATCGACGCTCTCGCCGCCGTCAAGGAGGCCGCCGCCCTCGCCAACGAGGAACTCGGGCTGCTGGAGCCGAAGAAGGCCGAGGCCATAGTCGCCGCCTGCCGGGAGATCAGGGCCGGCGAGCTGCACGAGCAGTTCGTCGTCGACGTCATCCAGGGCGGCGCGGGCACCTCGACCAACATGAACGCCAACGAGGTCGTGGCGAACCGGGCGTTGGAGCTGCTGGGGCACGCCAAGGGCGAGTACCAGTACCTGCACCCCAACGAGGACGTCAATCTCGGGCAGTCGACGAACGACGTCTATCCGACCGCCGTGAAGGTCGCGACGGTGTTCGCGGTGCGCGGGCTGCTCAGGGCGATGGCTGTACTTCAGGACGCGTTCGCCCGTAAGGCCGTCGAGTTCCGTGACGTGCTCAAGATGGGCCGTACACAGTTGCAGGACGCCGTGCCGATGACGCTCGGGCAGGAGTTCTCCGCATACGCCGTCATGATTGACGAGGACCGGTCCCGTCTTGCCGAGGCAGTCGAGTTGATCCATGAGATCAACCTGGGTGCCACGGCCATCGGCACCGGTCTCAACGCTCCCGCCGGATACGCCGAGTCGGCCCGCCGCCACCTCGCCGAGATCACCGGTCTGCAGCTGGTCACGGCCGCCAACCTGGTCGAGGCGACCCAGGACTGCGGGGCGTTCGTCCAGATGTCCGGCGTGCTCAAGCGGGTCGCCGTCAAGCTGTCCAAGAGCTGCAACGACCTGCGTCTGCTGTCGTCCGGGCCGCGTGCGGGGCTCGGGGAGATCAACCTGCCGCCGGTGCAGGCCGGTTCGTCGATCATGCCCGGCAAGGTCAACCCGGTGATCCCCGAGGTCGTCAACCAGGTCGCCTTCGAGGTGATCGGCAACGACGTCGCCATCACCATGGCCGCCGAAGCGGGGCAGCTCCAGCTCAACGCCTTCGAGCCGATCATCCTGCACTCGCTGTCGGAGTCGATCACGCATCTGAGGGCCGCCTGCCTGACCCTCGCCGAACGCTGCGTGGACGGCATCACCGCCAACACCGAGGCGCTGCGCCGGACCGTGGAGAACTCCATCGGCCTGGTCACCGCCCTGAACCCGCACATCGGGTACACGGCGGCCACCGACATCGCCAAGGAGGCCCTCGTCAGCGGCCGGGGCGTGGCCGAACTCGTCCTGGAGAAGGGCCTGTTGCCCGCCGAGACCCTCGCGGACCTGCTCCGTCCGGAGGTCGTCGCGGGCAGCCAGGCCCTGGCCTGACCAGCCAGGACCCTCATCCCGGATGCGCACCGGGACCGGCAGGAAGGCACAATGGTGATCATGGCAGCGTCAACGTCGTCACTGACCTTCCAGCCGGTCCTGGAGCGCATCGCGGAGGAGATCGAGCGGACCCCCGGCCGCGGCCGGCCCGCCGACTACATCCCGGCGCTCGCGGCCTGCGACCCGCGCCGGTTCGGCATGGCCGTCGCGGAACTCGACGGCACGGTGTACGGCGTGGGGGACTGGCGCGAGCCGTTCTCCACGCAGTCCATCACCAAGGTCTTCACCCTCGCGCTCGACCTGGCCCGCGAGGGCGACGAACTCTGGGAGCACGTGGGCCGCGAGCCCTCCGGCAACCCCTTCAACTCCCTGGTCCAGCTGGAGTACGAGAACGGCATCCCGCGCAACCCGTTCATCAACGCGGGCGCCCTCGTCGTCACCGACCGCCTCCAGACCCGTACCGGAGACGCGGCGGGCGAACTCCTGGCCTTCCTGCGCGCCGAGAGCGGGAACCCCACCCTGGACTTCGACCAGGACATCGCCGCCTCCGAGTCCACGCACGGTGACCGCAACGCCGCCCTCTCCCATTTCATGGCGGCCTACGGCAACATCGACAACCCCGTGCCGGTCCTGCTCGACCAGTACTTCCGGCAGTGCTCGATCAAGGCGTCCTGCGCCGATCTGGCCCGCGCCACCACCTTCCTCGCCCGCCACGGCGTCCGCGCCGACGGCACCCGCCTCCTCACCCGCAGCCAGGCCAAACAGGTCAACGCGGTCATGCTGACCTGCGGGACGTACGACGCGGCGGGCGAATTCGCGTACCGGGTGGGCCTCCCCGGCAAGAGCGGCGTGGGCGGCGGCATCATCGCGGTGGTGCCGGGCCGCTGCACGCTGTGCGTGTGGAGCCCGGGACTGGACGAGCGGGGCAATTCGGTGGCCGGGGTGGCGGCACTGGATCGCTTCACGACGCTGACAGGCCTGTCGGTGTTCTGACGGAACTCTTGGACTGGGGGCGCGGGGATGCCTTTAAGGGGCGCGGGGAACTGTGCGACAAGCCCCCACCGGCCCGCACCCTGCACACCCCCGCACCAGGCAGACGCTCCGCAGCCCCGAACGCCCCGCACCTGATCACCGGCCGGACACACTTCCGCTTCCCCCCGGAGGGCCCCGCGTCAACTCAAAGCCACCCCGCGTTGACACGCTGACCGAGTGTTGGCCATGGCTTTCCCCATCGATCTCCGCCGCTGCCAGGCCCTGGGTCTGGCCGGCACCGCCTTCCTCGCCCTGGGCGGTGAGACGGCCGGTGCCCTGCCGGTGCGGGAACTCCTGGCTCCGAGCTCGGTGCACGCGGCCCTGGGCCTGGTCGGCGTGTACTTCGGTGTCGTCCTGCTGATAGTGGCGTGGCTGCTGCTCGGGCGCCTCGTGCGCAGCGCCGACCCGCCGACCCCGCGCGCCCTGCTGCTGGTGCTGGCCGTCTGGGCCACGCCGCTGCTGATCGCGCCGCCGCTGTTCAGCCGGGACGTGTACAGCTACCTGGCCCAGGGCGCCATGGTCGACGCGCACATCGACGTGTACGCGTACGGGCCAGCCCACCTCGGCGGCCCGCTCGCGGACGAGGTCGCCCCGCTGTGGCGGCACACGGGGGCCCCGTACGGGCCGGTGTTCCTCGGCATCGCCTCCTCCCTGTCCGCCCTGACCCGCGGCGAACTCCCCGCCGGGCTCCTCGGCATGCGCCTGATAGCGCTCCTCGGGGTGGCGCTCATGGCGGCCGCGCTGCCGCGCCTCGCCCGGCACAGCGGCGCCGACCCGGCCTCCGCGCTGTGGCTGGGCGCCCTGAACCCGCTCGTGCTGCTGCACCTGGTCGCGGGCGCCCACAACGACGCGATCATGCTCGGCCTGCTCGGCGCCGGCCTGGTCGCGGCCCTCGGCCGGTGGCCGGTCCTGGGAGCCGTACTCGTCACGCTCGCCGCCCTGGTCAAGGCGCCCGCGGCGCTGGGCCTCGCCGCGGTCGTGCTGCTCCAGATGCGCTCCGGCCACCACCCGGCGAAGGCGATCCTCACCACGGCGGCCGCGTCCGCCGCCACCACGGTCGCCGCAACGGCCGTCGCCGGCACGGGATACGGCTGGATCGGCGCCCTGGACACCCCCGTCTCCCCACAGAACTGGGCGCTCACCAGCCTGCTCGGCCGGGCCACGGCCTCGCTGCTGGCCGAGGTCGGCAGCGATCTGGCGCCGCTGGCCGTCCCGGTGTGGCACGTCTTCGGCCTCGCGCTCACGGCGGTCCTCGTGCTCCTCATATGGTGGCGCTGGCGTCCGCGCCCCGTGTACGCCCTCGGTCTGAGCCTGGCGGCCGTGGCCGCCTTCGGACCGGCGATCCGCCCCTGGTACGCCCTGTGGGGGCTGTTCCTCATCGCCGCCGCCGCGCCCAGCACGTCCGTACGGCACCGGGTGGCGGCCCTGACGGGAGTGCTCGCGCTCGCCGTCCTGCCCAGCGGCGGCGCCGCCGACGCCGGCCAGCTGGTACTGGCGGTCTCCGGAGGCGCGCTCGCCGTGGTCGTCCTGTGGCAGGCGCATCTCGCGGCGCAGGCCCCGGCGTTGGAGCGCACCGCATGAGACTTCCCCGCACCGACCGCGGCCGGCTCGCGCTGGTCCTGATCCTCGCCGCCGCCGTCACCGTCTTCACCGCGACCGTGCCGCTGCTGCGCGACTGGTTCGACCTGCGCGTCTACTACGGCACCGTCGACAGCTGGACGCACCATGGCGGCCGTATCTACGACTACCGGGTGCCCGGCACGATGTACGGCTTCACGTACCCGCCGTTCGCCGCCGTCGTGATGCTGCCCATGGCGCTGGTCGATCTGAATGTCGCGATCGCGGTGGCGCTGCTGCTCAACCTGGCGGCGCTGGCCTTCGCGCTGCGTGTGCTGGCGGGTCGGGTCCGGCGGCGCCACGGCTGGTACGGCGGCGCGTTGGCGGTGTGCGCTCTCGCCCTCTTCGAACCGCTGCGGGACACCTTCAGCTTCGGCCAGGTCAACATCCTGCTGCTGGCTCTGGTGCTCCTCGACTGCTGGCTGCTGACGTCGGGACGGGAGCGCTGGGCCGGAGTGGGCATCGGCCTCGCGGCGGCGATCAAGCTGACGCCGGCCGCGTTCATCGGCCTGCTGCTCGTGGCCCGGCGCTGGCGAGCCGCCGCCGTGGCGACGGCCGTCGCCGCCGCGGCGACGGCGCTGGCGGCGTGGGTGGCCCCCGACGCGTCCCGCTTCTACTGGACGCACGCGATGTGGGACACCACCCGGGTGGGCCGCCTCGACTACGTCTCCAACCAGTCGCTCCAGGGCATCCTCGCCCGGCTGGGCGTCGAGGACCGCGCGGTCTGGGCGGTGCTGGTCCTGCTGGTGCTGGGCGTATGGGTGGCGCGCACGCGCCGGGCGGTCGTGGCGGGGGACTGGACGGCGGCGTTCGCCCTGACCGGGCAGGCCGCCTGTCTGGTCAGCCCGATCACCTGGGTCCACCACCTGGTGTGGCTGCTGCCGTCCTTCGCCGTCCTCGTCCGCGCCGGGCGCCCGCGGATCGCGGGCGCTCTGTACGCGGTGCTGTGCACCAGCGTGGTGTGGCTGTGGTTCGACGACGCGTCCGGCCTCGACGGCTTCCTCGGCAGCAACATCTACGCCTGGATCACGCTCGGCCTGCTGCTGTGGCTGCCGGTCGGCCGACCCGGCGGCTACGGCTCGACCCGCCCGCGCGTCACCAGCGACACGGCACCCGCCCCCATCCCGGCGGCGCCCGCGATCGCGAAGGCCTCCGGCCAGCCGGCCACGCCCTCGGGTTCCACCGCCGCGACCACGGGCACCGTCACGGGCCCCCGTCTCGGTTTGGCGCGCAAGGCGTCCAGCGAGCCCACCGGTTCGACCCGGCCCGCCGCGCCGAACCCCCAGTCGAGCAGTTCGCCCGCCTCCTCGTAGACGGCGAACCCGCCCGCCCGGGGATTCATCACCGTGACGACGAGGGTGCGCTCACCCCGGCGGGCGGCGGCGATGAGCGTGTTGCCCGCACGGCTGGTGTAGCCGTTCTTGACGCCGATCACGCCCGGATACCGGTCCACGCCGTCCGCGCCGGTCAGCAGCCGATTGGTGTTGCGGATCTCGTACGACCAACCGCCCCGCCCCGGGAACCTCGCCGCCGCCGTGCCGCAGTACCGAGCGAACTCCGCGTTGCGCAGCCCCGCCCGGCCGAACACCGCCAGGTCGTACGCCGACGACACCTGACCGGGTGTGTCGTAGCCGTCCGGCGACACCACGCGCGTGTCGAGAGCACCCAGCGAACGCGCCTTGGTCTGCATACGGGCGGCCGTGGCGCGCCAGCCGCCGTTCAGTGCGGCCAGCACCCGCACCGCGTCGTTGCCGGAGCTCAGGAACACGCCCCGCCACAGATCGGCGACTTGGTACGTACGTCCCTCGGCGACCCCGACCAGACTGCTGCCGGGCCCGATCCCGGCGAGCTCCTCCTCGCGCACCGTGTGCCGGATGCCGCCCGGCAGGGTCGGCAGCACGGTGAGGGCGAACAGCGACTTCAGGGTGCTGGCGGGCGGCAGCCTCCGGTGCGCGTTGTACGCGGCGAGCACCTCGCCGGAGTCGGCGTCGGCGACCAGCCACGACAGCGCGGAGAGGCGCGGGACCCGGGGTGCCCCGGCCTGGGACCGCACGTGTGGGCCGGACCGGTACAGCAGCGCGGGCTGCGGTGTCGTGACCCGGTGCCCGCCGGGCGGGTCCGAGTCGTGCCCGGTGCGGGCGACCGCCGTGGCCGGCGCGAGCGCCAGCAGGCCGGTCGCGCAGAGCGCGCAGGTGGAGACGAGGACCCGGGAAGGAAATCCGATCTTCATACCGTCAACGTAGGAACGGACTCGTCGTCCACAGCGCTGCCCGGGCCGGTCGGGGCGCGCCTGCACCCGGACGGGCGATCCTTTCGCGGCGTGTCATCCGCCGGGCAGCGTCGGCTGGATCCGCCGAAGGAACGTGGCGTTGTCGGGTGTCTCGCGCATCCGCTCCAGGAGCGTCTCCAGGTTGGACTGGCCGTCCCGGGTCTGCAGCGCCCGGCGCAGGCCGCGCACCGCCGTCAACTCCGTTGAGGGCAGCAGGAGTTCCTCACGACGAGTGCCGGACGGGTTGATGTCGACGGCGGGGAAGACGCGGCGGGAGGCGAGGTCCCGGCTGAGGCGCAGCTCCATGTTGCCGGTGCTCTTGAGCTCCTCGAAGTAGAAGTCGTCGGCCCGGGAGCCGGTCTCCACGAGCGCCGTGGCGAGGATGGTGAGCGAACCGCCCTCCTCGGCCAGGCGCGCGGCGCCGAAGAACCGCTTCGGCCCTTGCAGCGCGGCCGCGTCGACGCCGCCGCTCAGGGTGCGGCCACCGGCCGCGGCCGCGTTGTTGTGCGCCCGGCACAGCCGGGTCAGGGAGTCGAGCAGGATGACGACGTCCTCGCCCGCCTCGACGAGCCGCTTGGCCCGTTCGATGACGAGCTCGGCCAGCGCGATGTGCTGCTTGGGTGCCCGGTCGAAGGTCGAGGCGTACACCTCGCCCCGCACCGAGCGCCGCATGTCGGTGACTTCCTCGGGGCGCTCGTCGAGGAGCACCACCATCAGCCGGCATTCCGGGTGGTTGCCGGCGACGGCCGCCGCGATCTGCTGGAGCAGCACCGTCTTGCCGGTCTTGGGCGGGGCCACGATCAGGCCGCGCTGGCCCTTGCCCACGGGCGCGATCAGATCGGCGACCCGCCCGGTCAGTCCGGACGCGGGGTGTTCGAGACGGATCCGCTCACGCGGGTGAAGCGGCGTCAGCTCGCCGAAGTCGCGCCGCTTGTCGCCGGCGGGGGTGCGGCCGTTGACGCGGGCCACTTCGGTGAGCGCGCGCTGGGTGCCGCGTACGCCGTCGACGAGGTCGCCCTTGCGCAGGCCGTGGCGGCGGATCACGGCGGGGGAGACGGACAGGTCGGAGGGCGAGGGCAGCAGGTTCTCGGCGCGCAGGTGGCCCTTCCCGCTCGCGTCGATGTCGAGGACGCCGGTGACGGCCCGGGCCGGGGACTGCTGCTGGACTGGGGGGTGTTCGAGTGTGGTGGTCATGGGGGTCGGTCCTTTCACGGACGGAAGGCATGGGACATGCGGAGGGAAGGGGTGAGCCGCGAACATCGGAAGAACATCGGAAAGGCGGACAGAACGCCTTCGCGCGGCGGGAAACAGCACCTCGGATACGGCAGAACCACTGGTCACGAGGTGATGAGGGAGAAGCCGGTACGCTGACCGGCGAACTGAGGGAGAAACGGCACCGGCGCCTACGACGGGGCGTACACAGGTGCTAACGGGACGGTACCACGCCGGTTCAGCGTGTGGCGAGCAGTCCGTACAGCAGGGGGATGCGCGGCTCGGGGAGCCGCCACCATCCGGACGGCGTCCGCACCATCTGCGGCCACCGCGGCCAGGGAAGCTCGTCGCTCTCCGTGAGGCGCCGGATCGTCAGTCCTGCCCCCACCAACGCGTTGATGACCTCGCCTATTCCGTGCATCCACTCGTAGCTGTCCGTGGCGCCCTCGACGGCAGGACCGTCGGTGTAGGTACGCGTCGCGTCCCGGTGCACGGCGCCGTCGCCGCCCAGGTAGTCGTGGCGCAGGAGCAGCTCGGGCCCCTCGCCCGGACCGGGCTTCGGGCCGAGGGAGTTGAGCAGCGGATGGAACTCGACGATGTACAACCGCCCTCCGGGCCGCAGCAGTCGGGCCACGACGGCGGCCCAGCGGTCGAGGTCGGGCAGATAGCACAGCGCCCCCTTGCCCGTGTACACCACGTCGAACTGCCGCCCGCCCAGGGCCTCCACGGCGTCGTACACATTGGCCTGTACGTAGGTGACGTCGAGCCCCGCCTTCTCGGCGATCCCGTGCGCGGCGGCCACGGACGCCTCGGAGAAGTCCAGGCCGACGGCCCTGGCACCGCGCTGCGCTAAAGCGATCGTCTCGGTGCCGAGGTGGCACTGCAGATGGAGCACATCGCGGTCGGCCAGCGCACCGAGGTCGTCCCACTCGAAGGAGGCGAACCAGCGGGCGGGGTCGAGGTCCTGGTCGAGGGCGTAGAAGCGGCTGGCGAGGTGGACGGGTGTGCGGGCGTCCCAGTTCGCCTGGTTGGCCGACATCATCCGCGCGTGCTCGTCGGTGCTCATGAGGACATCCAACCGCGAACGGACCGCGCGCGGCGGCAGGAATTCCGGACACGATCACCCGCGTGTCGATTCGGGCCGGTCCCGTTCGTCGGTGGGGTGTAGGAAGCTCATGAGGACCGGGAGGATCCATGAAGTACATGCTGCTCGTCTGCGGCGACGACACCGCCGACGCCTCGGGCATGGCACCCGTCGAGCCCTGGGTGGAAGACCTCGGAGACCGCCGGGTACGCCTGCACGGCCACCGTCTCGCGCTCCCCGCCGACGCGGTCACCGTGCGGGTGCGCGGCGGTGAGGTGCTGCGCGGCGACGGTCCGTTCGCGGAGACGAAGGAGTACGTCGCCGGGTTCGACATCCTGGAGTGCGACAGCCTGGAGGAGGCGATCGAGGCGGCCGCCCGGCATCCCGTGGCCACCGTCGGTGCCATGGAGGTGCGCCCGTTCTGGGAGGACGAGGACGCCGAGACGCGGATCCGCGCGCTCGACGCCGAACTGACCGCGGCCGCGCGAGAGGGGGACGTCGACCGCATGGCGGCCTGCTACGCCCCGGACGTGGCGGCGTACGTCGACGGCCAGGAGCACCGGGGGATCGACGCCCTGCGCAAGTCGCTGGCGGAGCGGTTCACCTGCGTCAGCGGACCCGTCACCCGCGAGGTGCTCGACTTCCACGTCCACGTCGACGAGAGCATCGCCTTCGGCCACGCCCTCGTCCGCATCCGCGCCACCGGCACGGACGGAACCCTGCTCGACGAGCTGGTGCGGGTCACCACCGGCTACCGCGACGTCGGTATGCGCTGGCTGATCGCACACGAGCACGTCTCCCACGGCCACATCGCCCACGACCACATCGCCCACGACCACATCTCTCACGACACCGAGGAGCGGTCATGAAGTACGTCCTGTTCATCTGCACCCCGGCCGGCGGCGAGGAACTCAGCCCCGAGGAGATCGCCGAGGACCCCCGGTTCACCGCGTACATCGACGAGGTCCGCAGCCGGGACGTCGTGAAGGGCGGGGCCCGGCTGCGCCCCCACACCGACGCCACGACCGTGCGCGTCCAGGGCGGCGAGGTCCTGCTCAGTGACGGGCCCTTCGTGGAGTCCAAGGAGTACGTCGCCGGTATCGACATCATCGAGGTCGCCGACCTGGACGAGGCCATCGCCCTCGCGTCCCGGTACCCCGCGGCCCTCGCCGACGGCTCGGTGGAAGTGCGGCCGGTCTGGGAGTGAGTGCCACGAACGACGTCGAGGAGGCCGTCGCCGTCGCCTTCCGTGAGGAGTGGGGCCAGGTCGTCGCCACCCTGATCCGGGTGACCGGCGACTGGGACCTCGCCGAGGAGTGCGCCCAGGACGCCTTCGCCCAGGCCCTCGACCGGTGGCGGCGCGACGGAGTGCCGCGCCGCCCCGGCGCCTGGCTGACCACGACGGCCCGCAACCGCGCGCTGGACGTGCTGCGCCGGGAGGCGGTGGGGGCCGCGAAACTCCGGGAGGTGGCGGTGCTGGCCCGCGACGAACCCTCGTACGGCCCCGAGGGCGCCGGCGGTGACGACAACGGTGACGACAGCGGGGTGCAGGACGACCGGCTGCGGCTGATCTTCACCTGCTGTCATCCCGCGCTGCCCATCGAGGCCCGGGTCGCGCTCACCCTGCGCACGCTCGCCGGCCTCACCACACCGGAGATCGCCCACGCCTTCCTCGTCCCCGAGGCGACCATGGCCCAGCGCCTGGTGCGGGCCAAACGGAAGATCCGCAACGCCGGCATCCCGTACCGCATCCCGCCCGCGCACCTCCTGCCCGAGCGCACCACGGGGGTGCTCGGGGTGATCTACCTCCTGTTCAACGAGGGGTACGCGGCCTCCGCCGGCGCCGATCTCGTCCGTACGGGGCTCTGCGCCGAGGCGATGCGGCTCGCCCGCGTCCTGGCCCGCCTGATGCCCGACGAACCCGAGGTGCTCGGCCTGCTCGCGCTCCTGCTGCTGCACGACGCCCGCCGGGACACCCGGGTCGACGCGGCCGGCGAACTGGTGACCCTGGAGGACCAGGACCGCACCGCCTGGGACCGCGCCGAGGCCGACGAGGGCGCCGCCCTGCTGGAGACCGCGCTGCGCCGCGGCCGCCCCGGGCCGTACCAGATCCAGGCCGCCATCGCCGCCTGCCACATGACCGCACCCACCGCCGAGGACACCGACTGGGCCGACATCGCCGCCCTGTACGGCGAGTTGGCCCGCTTCGTGCCCTCCGCCGTGGTCCGTCTCAACCGCGCGGTGGCCGTCGGCATCGCCGAGGGTGCGGAGGCGGGTCTCGCCCTGGTCGCGGAGCTGGAGGACGAGGGTGAGCTGGCCGGGTACCACCTGCTGCCGGCCACCCGCGCGGATCTGCTGCGCCGCAGCGGCCGTACAGAGGAGGCTGCCGAGGCGTACCGGCGGTCCCTGGAGCTGGTGGAGAACGACGCGGAACGGAGGTTCCTCGAAAAGCGGCTCGCGGAGTGTCGATCCGCGTAGGGCCGTTCGCCGGTGGAGTGAGAGCGCCCCTACGACACCAGAGGCTCCGATGGCCGCGCACGCCCGCCGCTGGTACGCCCTCGGCCTGCCCGGCGCCGACGCCCCGACCGGCCGGACGCGGCCGTCACGCCGAGCGCGCCTCCGCCTCCTTCGCGATCTGCTCGAACTGCGCCCCCATCGCCTCGGCCAGCGCCTGCGCGCCGGACAGCGGACGGACCATGACCATGAAGTCGTCGATCAGCCCCTCCTCGTTGACCCGGAGGAAGTCGCAGCCGGTGATCTCCCGGTCGCCCACGCGCGCGGTGAAGACCAGCGCGTGATCGCGGCCGCCCGGGTCGTTGATCTCGCGCACATAGCGGAAGTCCTCGAAGACCCGCAGCACGCCGCGCAGGATCGCCGCCGTGATCGCCTTGCCGGGGTACGGCTTGAACACGACCGGGCTGGTGAAGACGACGTCCTCCGCCAGCAGGGCCTCCACGGCATCGAAGTCGCCGGTCTCGACGGCCTCACGGAACGCGCGCATCGCAAACACCTCTAGTCAATTAGTTGAGTAAGTGCCGATGAGAATAATCCCCTGCTGTTAACGTGTCCACATGTCCCTCAAGTACGCCGTCCTCGCCGCCCTCCTGGAGGGCGAGGCCTCGGGCTACGAGCTGTCCAAGGTCTTCGACGTGTCGTTCGCCAACTTCTGGCCCGCGACCCCGCAGCAGCTCTACCGGGAGCTGGAGCGCCTCGCACAGGACGGCCTGGTCGAGGCCCGGTTCGTGCAGCAGGAACGCCGGCCGAACAAGCGGATGTTCACCCTCACCGAGGCCGGCCGGGAGGACCTGCGCACCTTCGCCGCCGCGCCTCCCCGGCGGCCCACCGCCGTCCGCGACGAACTCCTGATCAAGCTCCAGGCCATGGAGGACCCCGAGACCACCCAGGCGTTGATCGAGGAGCGCATGACGTGGGCGCGCGGCAAACTCGACCGCTACGAACGCGTCCGCGACCGCCTCCTCGACGGGCGCGCCGAGGACGAGTTCCTGCGCGAGTCCGACCGGGTCGGACCGTACTTGACGCTGTTGCGCGGCATTTCCTTCGAGGAGGAGAACCTGCGCTGGTGCGAGCGCGTTCTGGCCGTCCTGAAGCAGCGTGTCGCGGCGGGGTGACGCGGATGTTCAGCCCCGAAGGCCCCTCCCTGCGTGAACTCGCCGTCCAGGCCCTGTCGTCCGTCGAGCGCGGATACGACCTGCTCGCCCCGAAGTTCGACCACACACCCTTCCGTACGCCGGAGTCGGTACTGACCGCCGTCACGTCGGCGCTCGCCCGGACGGGCCCGTACGACGACGGCCTCGACCTGTGCTGCGGGACCGGCGCGGGCGTCGACGTGCTGACCGAGGTGTGCCGGCGCAGCGTCACCGGCGTCGACTTCAGCGCCGGCATGCTCGACGTCGCCCGGCGGCAGGTAGCGGCGGGGGACACGCGCGTCGCGTGGGTGCGTGCGGACGCCCGTGCCCTGCCGTTCGCCCCGGCCTTCGACCTGGCGGTGAGCTTCGGCGCGTTCGGCCACTTCCTGCCCCGCGAGCTGCCGGGCCTGTTCGCCCAGGTCCACTCCGTCCTGCGGCCCGGCGGGACGTTCGCCTTCCCTGTCGTGGCCCCGCCCGGTCCCACGTCCCCCGCCTACTGGATGCTGCTGGGCTTCGACGCGGTGATGCGGGTGCGCAACGCCGTGTGGCGGCCGCCCTTCGTCATGTACTACCGGGCCTTCCGGCTCGGGGAGGTGCGCGGCGAACTCGTGCGCGCCGGCTTCCGGGTGGAGCTCCTGGCCCTGCCTGAGTTCGGGCGGCGGACGGACGGGAGCCCGCGCGTGCGGATGGTGGTGGCGCGCCGCCCGGACTAGGCGGGTTGGAATTCCGGACTCACATCCCGCAAGTGGGTTTGTTTTTCAAACGCACAAGGTTATGGTGGGCGCGTGACAGCGACTACGACCGACACCGAGATCCGCGTCGACCCCGGATGGTGGTCCTGGGAGGGAGCGCACGGCGGCCATGTCGCCGCCCTTGCCCTGACCGCCGTACGCGATCGTTTCACCGGCGGAACCCATCCGGTCCGCACGCTGACCACGCACTATCTGGCGCCGGTCGACGACAGCCCGCTGCACTTCTCCGGTGCGGCGCCCGCCGTCGGCCGGCGCACGGCGACCTGCGTCTTCACCGGCCACCAGAAGGGCGTACCGGTCATCCACGGCTCGGCGCTCTTCGGTGCGCGGCGCCCGGGGCCGTCGTGCGACGGAAGCCCGCTCCCGCGGGTTCCGGGCCCCCAGGACTGCCGACCCCTGGACCTCCCCGTTGAACTGTCGCCCTTCGCCCGGCAGTTGGAGATCCGCCCCGCCACCGGCGACCTCCCGCTCGCCGGAGGTGACAAGGCCGAGCTCATGGCCTGGGTCCGCTTCCAGGACGGCCGTGTCCTCGACGCTCCGGCGGCCGTCACCCTCACCGACGTGCTGCCGCCCGCCCTGTACGCCCGCTGGCGCACCCCGTGCCCGGTGCCCACCGCCGAACTCACCGTCCATCTCACCGACGCCTTCGACGACGGCGTCCACGAGGGCTGGACCCTCGTCCGGATCCGTACCGAGCAGGCGGGCGGCGGCTGGGCGGTCGACGACAGCGCGGTCTGGTCGGCGGACGGCCGGTTGCTGGCACTGGCCCGGCAGGCGCGGGTCGTGCGCGCTCAGACTGCCGCCGGCAGCGTGAACTCGTAGACCAGAGCGTCCTGTTGGGCGTCCATGACGAGGTCCGTGATCTCCAGGGGGCGGGCGTACTGGTCGTGCACGCGCCGGGTGACCCGTACCGAGGACGCGGCCGGGAGCCGGGTGATGGTGTCCCGGTGGTGCAGCGCGAGGCCCGCCTGGCGCATCCAGTCGTAGGCGCGGCGCAGTTGGGCGGACCCGGTGCCGTCCGCGCGGTCGCGGCAGCGGGCGAGCTCCGCCACCTCGGCGAGGGCCACCGCGGAGAACGACGTCACGGCCGTCCGACGGCCCTGTCCGTCGGCGCCCGCGGACTCGTAGCGGTGCACCAGGGTCGGCCGGTGCGGGGCCAGCCCCAGGGCCTCGGCGTGCTCCGGCGGGGGAGCCTCCCAGGTGACCGTCGCCCGGTCCACCGCGCCCGGGGCCGTGGACCGGGCGCCGACCGGGAAGGCGAGGGTCGACGGCGTCTCGACCGGCGGCCCGGACAGGGTGGCATGGCTGCCCCGCCGGTCGGTGGTGACCAGGCCGCTGTGGCGCAGCACCTCCAGTGCCTGCCGTACGGTCTCCCGGCTGACCCCGAAGTGCCCTGCCAACTGTCGTTCCGCCGGCAGCCGTTCACCGGGCGGGATCGTTCCGTCGCGCAGCTCGCCGAGCAACTGGGTGGCGATCCTCCAGTACAGCGGCCGCGCTTCGGTGAGCGGACGGTCGTGCGGGGTGGTGCGGACCATGCCGCGCCTCCTGTTGGTGACGTGTCGTAGCCGTGCGGGTTCGTTGCGCCACCAGATCCAAGCATTGGTCTAAACCAGAAGGGAAGAGTGGTCTGTCACTTCGGCCGAAACGGTCCGCGCGGACGGGCCGTCACAGGGCGCCGTACAGGGCCTCGATCAGCGCCATCTTCCGCGGGTCGTCCGCGATATGAGACCCCATCCGGTTCATCACATAGCCCAGCGACACCCCGGCCTCCGGATCGGCCAGACCACAGGAGCCGCCGAAGCCGTCGTGTCCGAAAGCCCGCGGGTTGGGGCCGTACGAACCGTTCGACCCGCTCAGCCACAGCCCGAGCGCGGCCTCCGTCTCGTTCTCGAACCCGGACCCGAGCACCAGATCGCGACAGCTGCCCTGTCCCTCGCGCACCCGCTCGGCCGCCTCGGCCGAGAGGACACGGTGACCGCCGTACGACCCCCGGCCCGCGAAGATGCCGTACAGTGCCGCCACCGCCCGTGCCGTGCCGTGTCCGTTCGCGGCGGGGATCTCGGCGGCCCGCCACTCGGGCGAGTTGGCCTGCGCCGCCCCCACGGCCGGATTGGCCAGCGCGGCGAGGGCGGCGGGCGCCAACTGACTGAAGACCGCCGCCTGTTCACTGCTGGCCGCGACCGGGGGCTGCACCAGCTCGGCGGCCCGCCCGGACTCCTTCCGCGGCAACCCGATGGCGAAATCGATCCCGAGCGGCCCGGTCACCTCCCGCTCCAGGAACGCCCCGGGCAGCAGCCCCGACACCCGCCGCACGACCTCCCCGACCAGGAACCCGTACGTGAACGCGTGATACCCGGACACCGTCCCCGGCGCCCACCACGGCTCCGTTGTCGCGAGCCGCTGGGTCGTCAACTCCCAGTCGCAGAGCTGCTGAAGCGAGTGCGGCTCCCGCAGGCCGGACAGGCCGGCGCGGTGCGACAGCAGATGCCGTACGAGGATCTGTTCCTTGCCCGCGGCGGCGAACTCCGGCCAGTAGGCGGCCACCGGCGCGTCCAGGTCGAGCAGGCCCCGGTCGGCGAGGATGTGCGCGCACAGTGCTGTCGGTCCCTTGGTCGTCGACCACACGTTGACCACCGTGTCGCGCTCCCAGGGGCGGCTGCGCGCCGCGTCCGCCCACCCGCCCCACAGATCCACCACGGTCTCGCCGCCGACCGTGACCGCGACCGCGGCGCCCAGCTCCCCGCGTTCCTGGAAGTTCGCCTCGAACGCCGCCCGCACCGCCGCGAACCGCGGATCGCAGTGCCCGTGCACCTGCGCCTCGTGCTCCGTCATGGGCCCACCCCTCGTCGTCCGCCGGAAACCCGGGCCACGACAGCGTGACCCGGGCTCCCTGAACGTACCGACTGGTCGGACTGGGCGGAAGGAGTCGAACGCGCCGACCTCTCACCCGAGGAGCGGCGCGCCTTCCGGCTCCCGGTCACGCCCGGTGATGCTCAGGCGTGCGCGCGCAGCCAGTCCAGCTTGGCCGCCTCGTGGAAGGGGCCGCCGCCCTCGTGGTCGTTGAAGTCGTACACCTCGATGGCCTTCTCGTCGTGGGCCCAGGCGTTGAAGGCCGCGAAGACGGTGGAGGGCGGGCAGGTCTGGTCCTCCAGGGCCGCCGAGAACAAGGCGGGCGCCCGGCCGCGGGACGCGAAGTGGACGCCGTCGAAGTAGGACAGGGTGCGCAGGGCGTCCTCGGTGCGGCCCCGGTGCGTCTTGAGGTAGAGGCCGATCTCGCGGTACGGGTGACGGTCCGTGAGGGTCGCCGCGCGCGGGTAGTCGCACAGGAACGGCACGTCCGGCGCGATCGCCGTCAGGTCCGGCACCAGACCGCCGACCGCGATCGTGATGCCACCGCCCTGGCTCGCGCCCAGCGCGACCGTGCGGGTTGCGTCGGTCAGCGGATGCGAGCGGGCGGCTTCGACGGCACGGACCGCGTCCGTGAACACCCGGCGGTAGTAGTAGTTCTCGGGCGCGTCGATGCCCCGCGTCATGAAACCGGGGAACGCGGGCGCGGACCCCACCGGGTCCGGCGTCCCGCCGCCGGCGCCCCACGCGCTGCCCTGGCCCCGCGTGTCCATCATGAAGTGCGCCCGGCCCGAGGAGGCCCACAGCAGGTTCTCGTGCGGCAGACCCCGCCCGCCGCCGTATCCGATGAACTCCACGACCAGCGGCAACGGCTCCGACGCCCCGGCGGGCAGCCGCAGCCAGCCCTTCACCGGGTGACCGCCGAACCCGGCGAACGTCACGTCGTGGACCTCCACCGTGGACAGCCCCGTGTCGACCGGCTCGAACCGGGCGTCCAAGTCGTGCCCGCGCGCCTCCTCAAGGGTCTTGGACCAGAACGAGTCGAAGTCCTCGGGCTCGACGGACTCGCTGTGGTACTCGCGCAGTTCGTCGAGCGGAAGGTCGAACAGGGCCATGAAGGACCGCCTTTGCGAAGAGTGACTGCGGATGATCACACCGTACGTGGGAGGTCGGAGGACTCGCCAGATCTTTCCCAGTCCAGCGCCTACGATGACGCCATGACGTCCGTCGTCGATCCCCCGGTGAAGAGAGCGGATCTGCTGGTCAGGGACGCCGAACTGCTTGTCGTGGACGAAGGGCGGGAGATCCCGGGCGGCTGGCTGGCCGTCACCGGTGGTCGGGTCACCGGCGTCGGCGCCGCCGGTAGCGAGCCCCAGGCCCGCACGACCGTCTCGGCGGCCGGACGGCTCGTCACCCCGGGCCTGGTCAACACCCACCATCACATCTACCAGAACCTCACCCGCTCCTACGCGCCCGCCGTGAACGGCACCCTGTTCGACTGGCTGACCACCCTCTACCCGCTCTGGGCGGGCCTCGACGAGGAGGCGGCGTACGTGTCGGCGTACGTCGGTATGGCCGAGCTGCTGATGGGCGGCTGCACCACGTCGTCCGACCACCTCTACGTCCATCCCCGCCCGCGCCTCGTCGACGCCGAGATCCGCGCCGCCCGCGACATCGGCTTCCGCTTCCACGCCACCCGCGGCTCGATGACCCGCTCCGTCGACGACGGAGGGCTGCCGCCCAGGAGCGTCACCCAGACCGAGGACGAGGTGCTGGCCGACAGCGAGCGCCTGATCAGGACGTACCACGACCCCGGACCGGGCGCGCTGGTACGGGTCGCGCTCGCGCCCTGCTCGCCGTTCTCGGTGACCAGGTCCCTGATGACCGCCACCGCCGAACTCGCCGAGCGCCACGATGTACGGCTGCACACGCACCTCGCCGAGGACCACGACGAGGACACCTACTGCCTGGAGACCTACAGCTGCCGTCCCGTCGAGTACTTCGAGGAGACGGGCTGGATGAGCGACCGCAGCTGGGTCGCGCACTGCATCTACCCGAACGACGCCGAGCTGCGACGCCTGGCGGACGCGGGCGTCGGCGTGGCGCACTGCCCCAGCTCCAACATGCTCATCGGCGGCGGCACCGCGCGCGTGAAGGAGATGCGCGAACTTGGCCTGCCCGTCGGCATCGGCTGCGACGGCTCGGCCTCCACGGACCACGCCTCCCTCTGGATGGAGACCCGGGCCGCCCTGCTGCTGGGCCGCTACCGCGGCGGACCCGGCGCGATGACCGCCCGCGACGCCCTCGACCTCGCGACCCGTGGCTCGGCGCGCTGCCTGGGCCGGGCCGACGAGCTGGGCCATCTGCGGCCCGGGGCCTGCGCCGACCTGGTCGTCTGGGACCTGCACGAGGTCGCGCTCGCCGGCGCGGTCAGCGACCCCGTGGAGGCCTGGCTGCGCTGCGGGCCCGCCCGGGCCTGGACCACGGTGGTCGGCGGCCGGATCCTGGTCGACCGCGGTGAGCCGCGCCTGACCGGGCTGGCGGATGCCCTGACGGCCCACGACCGGATCGCCCGCCGGATGCAGCAAGCTGCCCAGGGTCCGCAGACTGCCTAGGACCGCGAACTGTCTAGGGCCCGCAGGCTGCTTGGGTTCCGCGGGACCCGTCACCGAGATCGCACGAGCGCGCACACGCGGACCTGACCCGGGGCATGCCACGGGTCATGCCCGACGGCCCGTCCACTCCGGCTCCGTCGCGGCCCACGCCTGTTCCCACTCGGCCAGGCGCCGACGCATCGCGGCACGGCGTACGACCGCGTGGCCGAGGATGATCACGGCGACCACCCCGCCCGTGGCGCAGACGCCGATGGTGACGGTGTGCTGCCAGATCGCCGTGCTGTCCGGGGGCGGGGCCACGCTCCGGCCCCGGGAATCCAGCCATACGCCGACGGTGTCGCCGCTGCGTGTGCCTGCCGGGACGCGTGCCGTGGCCGTACGGGGTACGCCATCCGGCTCCGTCCAGCGGACGGTCGTCCTGGCGGACGGCTGCCGCCCGCCGTGTGCCATGGGAAGCGTGTCGGACGTTCTGCCGACGACCTCGGCCCGGATGTGCCGGCGATC
Source organism: Streptomyces sp. V4I8 (assembly GCF_041261225.1). GTDB lineage: Bacteria > Actinomycetota > Actinomycetes > Streptomycetales > Streptomycetaceae > Streptomyces. Next base: position 1,085,354 of record NZ_JBGCCN010000001.1, on the reverse strand, counting down.
GGCGCGCTGTTCCCGCGCCGTCGTCCGGGCGCTGTCATGGGCCCACCACGCCGTGGCCACCCCAACCAGGGGAGCCACGACGAGGCACAAGACGATCACGGCCCATAAGGTCCGCGCCTCGACCACATCCGACCGGCGCCGCAGCGGACTGCGCCGCCGGCGCCGGCCACGCACCAGGTATTCCATGGCGTCCAGGTACCCCGTACAGCGGACATCGTTCCTGACGATCCCGGACGAGAGGCGTCCCCCGGGCCGGAGCGCCGATCAGCCGAAGCGCTCGATGCGGATGCGGTCCACGGGCTGACCTGCCGCCACGAGCAGGCGTGAGGCGTGCTCGGCGAATCCATTGGATCCACACACATAGGCCTCCCACCCACCAGTTGGCTGCTCGGCCAGGAGAGGCGCCACATGTGCGGCGGCCATACGTCCCACGGGCTCACCCTCCGGCGCACTGCGCGTGAACACGGGCGTCGTCTCGGCGCCGTACTCCCGCGCGTAGATCAGCTCCTCGGGGCTGCGCGCCGACACCACCAGCCGCAGCGGCACGTCCAGGCCCCGCGCCTTGTGGTGACGCACCATCGACATCAGCGGTACGACACCGGAGCCGGCGCCGACCAGCAGCGCGGGCCGGTCACCGGGCCAGGCGAAGAACCCGCTGAGCGGGCCGCGCACCTCGACCGTGTCACCGGGCTCGGCGACCGTGTGGAACCAGCCGGAGACCTCACCGCCCTCGACATGGTCCAGGGTCAGCTCGATGTGCCCGGAGTCGTCGGGCGCGGACGCGATCGAGTAGTGGCGCTGGGCCACATAGCCGTCGCCGGCGGTCAGCCGCAGCATCAGGTGCTGGCCGGGGAGATGGCCTGCCCAGGCCGGCACCGCGAGGCGGAAGGTGGCGGCCTGCGGGGTCTCGCGGCGGATCTCGGTGATCGTGGCGGTCTGCCACACCGCGGCGGCCCGGTTGCTGACGGCGATCCGCCCGGGCACGGCGAAGCGGGTCGCGGGAGTGAACGTCTCGGTCACAGCTGCCTCAGTCACGGCTACCTCGGTCCCAGCTGCCTCAGTCACCGGAGTACCGCTGCTCTTCCCAGGGGTTGCCGCGGGCGTGGTAGCCGTTCTGCTCCCAGAACCCCGGCTCGTCGCGGTCGAGGATCCGCAGGCCCGCGATCCACTTGGCGCTCTTCCAGAAGTACAGGTGCGGCACCAGCAGCCGGGCCGGGCCACCGTGCTCCGGGGCGAGCGGCTCGCCGTCGAACTCCCAGGCGATCCACGCCCGCCCGCCGGTCAGGTCGGCGAGCGGCAGGTTGGTGGTGTACCCGGTGTGCGAATAGGCGACGGCATGTGTGGCGGACACATGGGGCCGGACCACATCAAGGAAGGTGTCCAGCGACACGCCCCCGAACCGCACCCCGAACTTCGACCAGCTCGTCACGCAGTGGATGTCGCCCTCGTACACCGACTTCGGCAGCTCGTGCGCCTGCTCCCAGCTCCACCCGCGCGGCTGCTCGACCAGGCCGTCGATGCGGAAGCTCCACTCGGCGGGCGTCAGCTCGGGTGTGACCTCGGCGGACAGGACGGGCCAGTCGTCGCCCGCGTCGTACTGACCGGGCGGCAGCGCGGCGTTCTGGACGCGGGGGCGTCCGGTGAAGCCTCGGGTGACGTTCATACGGGTGGTGCCTCCAGGCCGCCGTGAGCGGTGGCCCGCGGGTCGAGCGTGATCAGTGCTTGTTCATTCAACCGTACGCGCTCCGGTGACCCGCCCTGCCCCGGGGGCGTTGGGGTAATGTTGCCGTCCGGCCGGGACAGTCCCGACCGTGCGGAGTCCAGGAGGTGAGACCCATTACCGCTGTGTCAGGTCGGGTGCTCTCACCTCGAGTCGGCGCGGGTCACCGCCAGTAGGCGACCGCGAGAGCATCCTTCGGCTTCCGAAAGGCTCTCGGCTTCCATGCCCCCTCTCTCCTCCTTCTCGTCCTCGCCTTCCTCCCCGGCGCCGCTCTCGCGCGACGCCGTCGTGTCCGCCCTTCGTGCCGCCGGCTGCGTCTTCGCCGAGGACGAGGCCCGCTTGATCCTGGCCGCCGCCGGCACCCCGGACGAGCTGGCCGCCATGGTGGACCGGCGCATCACCGGCCTGCCCCTCGAACTCGTCCTCGGCTGGGCCGAGTTCCGCGGGCTGCGCATAGTCGTGGAACCCGGCGTCTTCGTCCCCCGCCGCCGAACCGAGTTCCTGGTCGAGCAGGCCCTCGCCCTCGCCCCGGACGCGTCCCTGGTCGTGGACCTGTGCTGCGGCTCGGGCGCGGTCGGGGCGGCACTGGCCGCGGCACTCGGCCGCGTGGAGCTGCACTCCGCCGACATCGCCACGGCGGCCGTGCGCTGCGCCCGCCGCAATGTGACCCCCTTCGGCGGTCAGGTGCACGAGGGCGACCTGTTCGAGGCGCTGCCCGGCGGCTTGCGCGGACGCGTCGGCATCCTGGCGGCCAATGTGCCGTACGTACCCAGTGACGAGGTCGAGCTTCTGCCCGCCGAGGCCCGTGACCACGAGCCGCGCGTCGCCCTCGACGGCGGTCCGGACGGGCTCGACGTCCTGCGCCGGGTCGCCGCCGAGGCTCCCCGCTGGCTGGCACCCGGCGGCTGTCTGCTGGTCGAGACGAGCGAACGCCAAGCGCCGACGGCCCTGGAGGCCTTCACCCGCAGTGGACTGTCCGCGCGGCTGATCGTCTCCGAGGAGCTGTACGCGAATGTCGTGGTCGGCCTCCAGCCGACCGGAGGCTGAACAGGCGGCCCAGGCCGGACTCCTGGGCAGAAACCGGAGCGGATCAGTAGGCCGCCGAGCCGTCCTTCCGAGGCCGGCCCCCCCCGTGCCGGGCCCGTGACTTCCGTCGGGCTCGGCCGGGGACGGTGATGCCGACGCCGGCCCTGAGGCCGAGGGTGATGCCCCGTCGCCCCGAGCCCGACGAGTCGCGGCGTAGGCGACCGTCGCGGCCGAAGCCACCACCCCACGGCCCCCGCCGATCAACTCGGCGGCAGAACACGGGCGATGAGCAGCGCCACGTCGTCGGCGTTCTCGGGCCGGTGCAGGGTCCGCAGCAGCATGTCGCAGACCTCCTCCAGCGGACGGTCGGGGCCGTCGAGGAGCTCCAGCAGCGCGGCCAGGCGTTCGTCGAGCGGATGCTGGCGGGTCTCGACGAGCCCGTCGGTGTAGAAGACGAGGCGGTCACCGGGTTCGAGGTCGATGGTCGTCGTGGAGAACGGAACTCCGCCCACGCCCAGCGGTACGCCGGTGGGCAGGTCGAGGAGCTCCGGGGCGTTGCCGGGGCGGAGGCGCGCGGGCGGCAGGTGCCCGGCGTTGGCGATCCGGCACTGCCGCAGCCGCGGGTCATGGATGGCGTAGACGCAGGTGGCGATGGAGTGGTCGAGGCCCTCGGTGATCTTGTCGAGGTGCTCCAGGAGCCGGGCAGGTTCGAGGTCGAGGGAGGCCAGCGTGTGCGTCGCCGTACGCAGCCGGCCCATGGTCGTGGCGGCGTCGATGCCGCTGCCCATCACATCGCCGACGACGAGCGCGGTCTTGCCGTCCTCCAGCGGGATCACGTCGAACCAGTCGCCGCCGACCTCGGCGCTGGCGCCCGCGGGCTGGTAGCGGGAGGCGACCTCCAGACCGCCGGTCACCGGCGGATGGCTGGGCAGCAGGCTGCGCTGCAGGGTGAGGGCGGTGTCGCGGGCGTTCTGGTACCAACGGGCGTTGTCGATCTGCACGGCCGCGCGGGCCGCCAGCTCACGGGCGAGCAGCAGGTCGTCCTCGCTGAACGGCAGCGGATTACGGGTGCGCTTCAGGTCGAGGGCGCCGAGCACCTCGCCACGCGCGATCAGCGGCACCGCCAGATAGGAGTGCACGCCCGCGCGGCCCAGCTGGACGGCCGCCTCGGGGGAGCGGGCGATGCGTGGCAGGTCCTTCGCCTCGACATGCGCCACCATGACCGGACTGGCGGTGCGCACGCACTCGGTGACCAGGCGGTCCGGGCCGTAGCGGGCGACCTGGCCGGGCTGGTCGGCGGCGTCGAGGGCCTCCGTGTCGTGCTGCGCCCGGACGGCCAGGGCGCGGATCACCGCTGACTCCGCGGGTCCGAGGCTGCTGCGTCTGCCCTCCACCACGGCTTCCAGCAGATCCACGGCCGCCACGTCGGCGAGCTCCGGCACGGCCACGTCGGCCAGCTCGCGTGCCGTGCGGTCCAGCTCCAGGGTGGTGCCGATCCGCGTGGAGGCGTCGGCGATGAGGGCCAGGCGCCGCCGTGCCGTCTCGGCCTCGACGGCGGCCTGGTGCTGCTCGGTGATATCCACGGCCATCCCCGCGACGCCGAGCACCGTCCCGGTCGTGTCCTCCAGCCGGTAGAGGGAGATGGACCAGAAGTGCTCCTGGTCCGGGTCGGCCGGAGTCCGTCCCGTGATGCGCTGGTTGATGAGCGGCTCACCGGTCCGCAGCACCTCGCGCAGGGCCGTTTCGATGGCGTCGGCGTCGATGTCCGGCAGCAGCTCACGCGGTGTGTGGCCGACATGGTCCTCGGCGGGGATGCCGTTGAGCTGTGCCAGCGCCTCGTTCACCGAGACGTACCGCAGTTCGGTGTCGAGGACGGCCAGGCCGATCGGAGCCTGCGCGATCGTCCGCGTCGACAGTGCGACGTCCCGCTCCACCTGGCGGACGGTCGTCTGGTCGGCGCACAGGCCCAGGGCGTAGACGTCCCCCCGGTCGTCCAGCAGCCGCATGTTGCGGAACTCCACCAGCCGGGTGCTGCCGTCCTTGCGCCGGATCGGGAACGCCCCGGCCCAGCCCTCACCGGTCTCCATGACGTCGGCGAACAGCTTGACGACCAGATCCAGGTACTGCTCGTGGACCATGATCCGGGCCGCGTACTCACCCAGCGCCTCGTGCGCCGGGTAGCCGAACAGCTCCTCCGCCTGGGGGCTCCACAGCACGATGCGCCCCTGGGTGTCCAGTACCACCGAGGCAACGCCCAGCACGTCGAGCAGCCCGCTCGGCCCTACCGGCCCGCGCACGGGCTCGTGGCCCTCGGCCACGGGAGGTTCGGCTGCAGACATCCCACGCACCGCCTTCGCCCAGTTTCGCGGCACGCCGTTCCCCCGTGCCGACTCCCCTTGTTCTACCGCGTTCAACCGTCTCCGGGCTCCCTTGGTCGTCCTCCTCCACCATCCCTCAACACGAGGACGGACGTACGCCGAAGTCATCACGACGGCGGATGACTGTGGGGAACAGACAGCACAGCTTCTCCCTAGTGGTCTGTACATGACCATCGCTGCCCGCCAAACTGTCCGCCGACACGCATCCACCCCCCAAGGAGTCACCCCATGGCCCCGCGCGCCCGGCAACGTTGTCACGCCGCTCTGACCGGCCTCGTCGCCCTCACCTCCGCCGCCGTGCTGTGCACCGCGACGCCCGCACAGGCCGCCGACACCTGGACGGAGGTGGGCTCCGACCGCGCCGACCCGCTGACCGAGAGCCAGGGCCTGACCTCGGTCGAGGTCCCGGCGAACGGCCCCAACCGCTACACGGGCATCGGCACGATTCCCGTCTCGGTCAGCAGCCGCGGCTGGAACCACGTGGGTGACCCCGACGCCTCCTCCAACGGCTACTACATCGAGCCGTACCAGGCGGACTCGGGCAACGCGAAGATGTTCCGGGTGCAGGCTCCGGACGGGACATGGTCGGAGTACGTCCACGCGCTGGGCTCCGGGGAGGCGCTGAACAACTCCTTCGCCGCCGTCACGCCCGGCGGCCAGTGGATGGTGTCGGGCGAGTGGGGCACCATGACCCGCCTGCTGGTCCACCCGACTCCGGGCGTCAACCCCGGCACGTCACCGTCCGCGAACCTCCCCTGGACCTCCAGCATCCGGCTGGACCACGCCGTACGCGACGTCCAGGGCTGCGACTTCCTCAGCGCGAGGACGCTGCTGTGCTCCTCCGACGACCCGGCCGGAACCCTCTTCGGCATGACCAAGCCGCTGCTCCAGATCGACCTCTCCGCCGAGCCGGGCACCTCCGACGTCACGGGCCATGTCACGGCCCTGCGCCAGCTCCCGCTGCGCAGCTCCTGCTCGGGCGATTTCGAGACGGAGGGCATCGACTACGACCGCCGTACCGGCACCCTGCGTGTGATCGTCCTCTCGCCGGGCTTCTGTGTGCTGACGGACAGCAAGACGTACCGGTTCACGAGGAGCTGATCGCGCGGAGCTGATCGGAGCGGATCGTGCGGAGCTGAGGCGCGGACGGCTCGGCTCCGCCGGTAGTGCTCGGCCGACGGTGGTGCTTTTCTTGGGTTGGGGTCCGGCTCCGCGGGCTACCCGTGGTACCGCGGTGCGGCCACGAGAGGAGCGATCACGATGGACCGTGAACGAATGCACGAGGAACCCGTCTCCGTCGAGATCAGCGGATGCAACAAGGAAGACGCCCGGATCGTTTTCGACGCGCTGTGCACGTGCTTCGAGTCCGACCGGGGCCCCGAGGACGTGCCGGAGCAGCTCCACGAGACACGCCCGATGGTGTGGCTCGGCACGTTCGAGGTCACGGACGCACAGGAGTGCCCGCCTCCCGCCCGGCTCTCGTCGTCCGTCGAGGCCGACGCCCAGGGCGGCTACTGGGCCATCGAACGGCTCCGTACGACGCTGGACTCCCTGTTCACGGTCCACGACCTCACTTCGGTCTCGGGCGACCAGGAACGGGAGCTGCACGTGGTGCTGGAGAGCCGCCCCGGCTCGGCGTGAGCCGTTCCTCATGACGAGCGCGGCAGACTGAGCACGGCGCGCCGACAGGCGCCATGGACGGGCGGGCAGGCCCTCGCGGCCGGCCCGCCCGTCCATGCCGTGCGGCCCCCGCCGGCGCCCGCTGAAGCCGGGAGCCGGCATCCAGCCAGCGCGGCGGCGGACTGTGGGCCCTCGACCAGCGATACGGCGGCCGGGAGGCCACCAGGGTGATCGTGGTCGCCAGGGCGGCGGCCGTACCTCCAGCTCACCCCCCGTCTCGCTGGCCGGCTGCTTGGCGGCGCGCACGCGTCAGCTACCCACCAGCGGCCTGGCCGGCCCGTGCAGTGGCCGGTGTCACCCTCCCCTCGTTGTGCAACTAGTTGCATAAACGCTCCGCGGTCCTCTACAACTACGTCAGGCAAGACACCGCGCACGGAGGGCCCCGATGAGCCGTTACCCGCACCTGCTGAACCCGCTCGACCTGGGCTTCACCACGCTGCCCAACCGCGTCCTCATGGGCTCCATGCACGTGGGCCTGGAGGAGGCCGAGCGCGGCTTCGAGCGCATGGCCGCCTTCTACGCGGAGCGGGCGCGCGGGGGAGTGGGGCTGATCGTCACCGGCGGTATCGCGCCCAACGACGAGGGACGGCCGTACGAGGGCGGCGCCAAGCTCACCACCGAGGCGGAGGCCGAGCAGCACCGGATCATCACCGACGCCGTGCACCGCGAGGGCGGCCGGATCGCGATGCAGATCCTGCACTTCGGCCGGTACGCCTACCACCAGGACCTCGTCGCCCCGAGCCCGCTCCAGGCGCCGATCAGCCCCTTCCCGCCCCGCGAGCTCACCGACGCCGAGGTCGAGCGGACCATCGACGACTACGCGCGTGCCGCCCGCCTCGCCCGGCAGGCCGGGTACGACGGCGTGGAGATCATGGGCTCCGAGGGCTACCTCATCAACGAGTTCATCGCCGCGCAGACCAACCAGCGCACCGACCGCTGGGGCGGCTCGTACGAGAACCGCATGCGTTTCCCGGTGGAGATCGTCCGACGCGTGCGCGAGGCCGTCGGCGAGGACTTCATCATCGTCTACCGGCTGTCCATGCTGGACCTCGTGCCCGGCGGATCGACCCTCGGCGAGGTGATCACACTCGCCAGGGCCGTCGAGGCCGCCGGAGCGACGATCATCAACACCGGCATCGGCTGGCACGAGGCGCGCATCCCGACCATCGCCACCTCCGTGCCGCGCGGCGCCTACACCTGGGTCACCAAGCGGCTGATGGGCGAGGTGTCGGTCCCGCTCGTCACCACCAACCGCATCAACACCCCGGAGCTGGCCGAGGAGTTGCTGGCGGACGGCTGCGCGGACATGGTCTCGATGGCCCGCCCGATGCTCGCCGACCCCGACTTCGTCGCCAAGGCCGCCGCCGGGAAGCCGGAGGCGATCAACACCTGCATCGGCTGCAACCAGGCCTGCCTCGACCACACCTTCAGCGGCAAGATCACGTCCTGCCTGGTCAACCCGCGCGCCTGCCACGAGACCGAGCTGACCCTGTCCCCGACCCGGCTGCGCAAGCGCGTCGCCGTCGTGGGCGCCGGACCCGCCGGCCTGGCCTGTGCAGTCAGCGCGGCCGAACGCGGCCACGACGTCACGCTGTTCGACGCCGCGAGCGAGATCGGCGGCCAGCTGAACGTCGCCCGCAAGGTCCCTGGCAAGCAGGAGTTCGACGAGACGCTGCGCTACTTCCGCCACCAGCTCGACTGGCAGGGCGTGGACGTACGGCTGAACACCTGGGTGTCGGCCGAGGACCTCGCCGCCTACGACGAGGTGGTGGTCGCCACCGGCGTCTCCCCGCGCACCCCGGACATCCCCGGCGTCGACCACCCGAGCGTCGTGGGCTACCTCGACGTCCTGCGCGACGGCGCCCCCGTGGGCGAGCGCGTCGCCGTCCTCGGCGCGGGCGGCATCGGCTTCGACGTCGCCGAGTTCCTCACCGACGGCGGCGACAAGGCGAGCGAGGACCCGGCGACGTACTTCCGCCAGTGGGGCGTCGACATGGACTACACCGGCCCCGGCGGCCTCGCCGCCCCCGAGCGCCCCGCCCCGCCCCGCACCGTCCACCTGCTCCAGCGCAAGCCCACCAAGGTCGGCGCGGGCCTCGGCAAGACCACCGGCTGGATCCACCGCACCGAGCTCAAGCACCGGGGCGTCACCATGATCCCGGGCGTGCGCTACGACCGGATCGACGACGCCGGACTGCACGTCACCGTCGGCGAGGAGAGCACGGTCCTCCCGGTCGACACCATCGTGCTGTGCACCGGGCAGGAGCCGCGCCGCGACCTGTATGAGGCGCTGCTCGCCGCGGGCCACAGCGCGCACCTCATCGGCGGTGCCGACGTGGCCGCCGAACTGGACGCCAAGCGGGCCATCAAGCAGGGCACGGAGCTGGCGGCGAGCCTCTAGCGACCGTCCGGGCACTGCGGAGGCCCCAAGGGCCGTACCTAGGATGAGCCCATGTCACTCCCGCACGCGATCCTCACCGCCCTGGTCGAGAAGCCGTCCTCGGGCCTGGAGCTGACCCGTCGCTTCGACAGGTCGATCGGGTACTTCTGGTCGGCGACGCATCAGCAGATCTATCGCGAGCTGGGAAAACTGGAGGCCGAGGGTTTCATCCGCACCCTGCCGGCCGAGCAGCCGGCCCGCGGGCAGAAGAAGAGCTACGAGGTTCTGCCCGCGGGCCGTGCCGAACTGGCCCGCTGGACCGCCGCGTCCCAGGACCCGCGGCCGCACCGCGACACCCTGCTGCTGCGGATGCGTGCCGCGGCCGTCGTGGGGACCGAGGGCATCGAAGCCGATCTCCGACGCCATCTCGACCTCCACCGACGGCAGTTGGCCGAGTACGAGGAGATCGAGAAGCGCGACTTCCCGCCCGGCAAGGACAGCTCCCAGGACCGGTTGCGGCACCTGGTGCTGCGGGCCGGTATCGATCTGGAGACCTTCTGGACGCAGTGGCTCACACGCGCGCTGGAGGAGTTCGCGGAGCTGCCGGGACGCGACACGGCGTGAGTTGAGGTGCCCTCAGGGGCGGTGTAGGGCCGAGGCGCGCCCTCAGAGCCGGTACGGCTTCGACTTGCGGCGCAGGAACCAGGCCGTGGCCAGGACCCCCGCACCCACCAGGACGCCGCCGCCCACCAGCGTGAGCGTGCCGTAGTCCTTCGAGCCGCCGCCCATGCCGCCCATGACGCCGCGCGACGGCGAGGCGGTGGTGGAGATCGTGCGGGTGGGGGAGGGGCCGGAGACGATGACCGACTGGGTTCCCGCCGTCGTGCCGTTGGAGCACACGACGATGACCGTGTACGTGCCCGGGCCCACGCCCGACCAGGCCGCCGACTGCAAGGCGCTCGTCCCCGACAGGGAGACCTGGCGCCCCTGCGCGAAGTTCGCCTGGCGGCTGGTGAGCAGGGAAGCGGTACCCCAACTGCCGTTGACGTTGCTGCACGCGGTGGTCGTGACGGAGACCGTGGACCCGGTGGTGCTCACGGAGATCCCCGAGACCGCGGCGGCCGGACCGGCGGCCACGACGAAGGGAAGAGAGGCGGCTGCCACGGTCAGGCCCGAGCGGAGGAATAGCGATGAATTGCGCATGGAATGCCCTCCGGCGGCACGGTTGGCGGTACATCCGTAGCGCCGCCGAGGGTCGGGAACGCCCGTGCTGCCTCAGGGGCAGCCAATGCGCCCCGGGTGCGGTCCGCATGCCGACCGCACCCGGACAGGTGACACGCTGCTGCATGCGGGGGACACCGGACCCGATTCAGTCCTGCGCGCCGGTCGTGACCGTCCGCTCCGCCGAGAAGCCGCCCCAGGTGCCGTCCGGTAGCCTGCCCCGGATCCGGACCCGGTGGCCGACCCCGGAGTCCGGGCCCAGGTAGAAGCTGTACGTGGCCCGCCCGCGCGGCGCCGTTCCGCCGTACACCAGCGAGGTGGCCGTACGGCCGTCGAGATGGACCTCGTACTCCGTGACGATGCCGTCCGTGTGTGGCGGAACCCAGCTCAGGTCGAGGTAGTACGCCCCGTCCGTCCGATGGGTGGTCGCCCGGAAGGCGGTCGGCGCGGTGCCGTGGCCGTCGTCGGTACCGGCCGTGGTGATGCGGACGGCCGCCGTGGCCGGTGAGACATTGTCGGCCGCGTCGCGGGCCCGGACGGTGAATGAGTAGCGGGTGCCCGGCCTGAGCCCCATGACCACGGTCGCCGTCTGGTTGCCGCCCACACTGTGGATCTTCGTGTCGCCCTGATGTATGTCGTACGACACCACGTCCCGGTCGTCCGTGGCCTTCGACCACGACAGTTGGACCGCCCGGCTGCCGACCGCCCGGCCGGTGGCCCGCCCCGGGCGCGTAGGAGCCGAGTGGTCGGCGGCCACGGCCGTCGGGGTCGTGGCCCGGACCTGTGTGCTCGGCGGTCCGAGACGCCCGTCCGTGTCACGGGCCCGCACGGTGAACGCATACATGGTGGCGGGTTTGAGCATGGTGACATCCACCATGTGTGCGGAGCCCGGCACTTCCTTGACCTTCGTGGCACCCCGATACACCTCGTAGACGCCAATGCCTTGGTCCGTGGCGACCGCGTTCCACATGACGTGCACGCTGGTCGCACTGCCCGCGGCGGCCGTGACCCCCGTCGGTGCCCCGGGCGGCCGGCCGCCGTCCCCGTCCGGGTCGACCCACGTGCAGGACGAGAGCACTGCGAGCACGGCCACCGCTGTGCAGAGGGCGGATACCAGTACGAGAACGCGTCGCACGACTCTGCCTCCCGGGGGCGGTCTCGTGGCAAGGGCCCAGAGCATTCGTCCAGAGCAATGGTCCGGACCAATATGGCGCGGCTGGCGCGGTCACATCAAGAGGGCGGTCATGGGTGAGCCATCCGGAGCGTTACGTATGCTGAAGCTCCTCACGGCTGAACTCGCCATGAATGCGGGGGAGTTCATGCCGCGTGCGCGGGACGCTGTCGTCGCTGGACCCGCGCCGGACGCGGGTGGCCGGGGAGTCGGGCCCGTCACGGACCCAGACCCCCGGCCCCTGACCGAAGTTCGGGGACCCCCGTCGTGTCGCCGGGGTGCGCACCGTACGGACCCACTGATGGCAACATGATCGGAATGACACCAATTTGGGCTGATTATTTGCCAATGCCCGATCGGTGGCCGTCAGTGTCCCTGCCGAGAGGGTTCGTTATCGTGCGTTTCCAGTCGCTGACGCTTGTCGCGGCAGGCGCCGCTCTGCTCGCCCCGACGATGCCCACCGCACCACCCGCAGCGGACGAAGGGCCCGAGGTGCGCCAAGAGTCCGACAGTGACGTCAGCGCCGCTGACCTGCTGTCCAAGGTGCGCACCTGTGACCCTGTTTCCCACGGCCGTTACCGGAGCGACAGTCGGGCGCCCGCGAACATCCCGGTCTGCGGGGCGCGCGGTGCGGTGTTCTGGAAGGCGGACATGGACATCGACTGCGACGGGCGGCCCACCCGCCACTGCAACCGCCGTACGGATCCCTACTTTTCCGCCGCGACGGCCTTTCAGCAGTCCGACGGCCGCCATCTGAACGCCGAGCGCATCCCGTACATCGTCGTGCCCACCCCGAGCGCCATCTGGGACCACGGTGCCCACGGTATCCACGGCGGCTCGATCGCGGCCGTCGTGTACCGGGGCCGCGTGCGGTACGCGGTCGTCGGCGACGTCGGCCCGTACGACATCCTCGGTGAGGCGTCGTACGCCACCGCCAAGGCCCTTGGCATCCCGCCGGATCCGCGCAGCGGCGGCACGGCCTCCGGCGTCACCTACATCGTCTTCAAGGACACGCGGGTGACGCCCGTCGAGGACGCGGCGACCGTCACGAGGACCGGGGAACAGCTGGCGAGGGACTTCGTGAGCGGCAGGCCGCACGGCCAGTCCCGCACGTCGGAGGGCAAGCCGTACGGCGATTCACGCAACGATTCGTACGGAGATTCGTACGGCAAGTGAGGAGGCGTCAGACCGCCGACCAGCCGTCGTCTACCGGCAGGATCACGCCGTTGATGTTGCTCGCCGCGTCCGAGGCGAGGAACACGATGGCCGCCGCCTGCTCCTCGGGCTGAGCCACCCTGCCGAGGTTGACGAAGTGCGGGCCGAGGGCGGCCGGTCCGTGGGCGTCCTGTGCGGCGTCCACGACTATGCCGGTCTGCGTGCCGCCCGGGGCGATGGCGTTCGCCCGGATTCCCTGCTTGCGGTACATCACCGCCAGGGACTTCGTCAGCCCCACCACACCGTGCTTCGACGCCGTGTACGCGGCGCCCGCCGCGCTGCCGCGCAGGCCGGCCTCGGACGCCGTGTTCACGATGGCACCCCGGCCCGCCTGGAGCATGTGCGGCAGCACCGCCCGGGTGAGCAGGAAGGGGGCGGTCAGGTTGACCCGTATGACCCGCTCCCACTCGGCGTCGCTCACCTCCGCCAGCGCGGACATGCGGTCCATGATCCCGGCGTTGTTGACCAGGACGTCCACGCCGCCGAAGCGCTCGACGGCGGTCTGGACCACCTGGTCGACGACGCCCTGCTCACTCAGGTCCCCGATGACGGCGACCGCGCCGCCGCCCGTCTGCTCGATCTCCTTGACGACCGCCTCCGCGCCCTCGGCGTTCAGGTCCGCCACCACGACCCGGGCGCCCTCCCTGGCGAAGGCCAGCGCGGCCGCGCGCCCGATGCCCGAGCCCGCTCCGGTGACGATGACGCTGCGCCCGTCCAGTCCGCCGCTCATCTAGTGCTCCCATCCGTGTGTCCGAGGGGCGGCGTGTCGCATGCGCCCGGGGGACTCACCCTACGACTTAATGTCTCTGAGCGACATAAACTCGTCGGTCAGAACGTCGGGGAGAATTCCGGGAGAGCGATCAGCGTCGGCCGGAGGACAACATGACCGCAGCCCGTGAACGCACGAGCCGACCCACGAGCCGGGCTGCGAGCGGGCCTACCGGACGACCGCCCCTGACCGAGGAGCGCAAGGCCGAGATCCGGCTGGAGATCGCGCGGGCCGCCGTGGATCTGTTCGTCACTCAGGGCGTGGCGGCGACCACGGGCGAGCAGATCGGAGCTGCGGTCGGTGTCTCCTCGCGGACCGTGTGGCGCTACTTCCCGAGCAAGGAGAGCTGTGTACGGCCGCTGTTCTCGGCCGGCATCGACCTCATCGTCGGCTGTCTGCGGCAGTGGGGCCCCGAGCAGCCCCTCGAGGAACTCCTCGACCGCGCACTGGCGGACGAGGACAACCTGCTCGCCGGCCCCGACCGGGCGACCGTAGTGGCACTGGTACGGCTGACCCGCACCGAGCCCGGCCTACGAGCCGTCTGGCTCCAGACGTACGACGAGGCCGAACCGGCGTTCGCTCGCGTCCTCGCCGAACGGGCCGGGCTCCCCGCCGACGACCTGCGGCCCACGATCCGGGCGGCGATGTTCAACGCGGCCCTGCGCGCGGCGGTCGAGCACTACGCCTGGAGCACCGCCGACGCCCACCCCGACCGGACGACGGCCCAGACCCGGCTGACGGCGACGCTGCGTTCGGCGCTGGCAGTGGCGGCGGAGGGGGTCGGGTAGGGCGGCCCTCGGGGACGGTGGGGCCGGGCGTCAGCGGCCCCACCGGTCACACCCTCGAGGATCGGCAGCCAGGGCCCCGGGAGGTGCCGCCCGGAAGCCCGGAGGCAAAGCGCAGACGCAGACGCAGACGCAGACGCAGACGCAGCCGCAGGCGCCTGCGTCTCATGTCTTCCGGTACGCGTACGCCTCCGTGGCCGCGGCCTCAACCGCCGCCAGATCGGCGCCTGTTGCCGCCGTGACGACCGCGGCCACCGCGCCCTCGACGAACGGGGCGTCCACCAGGCGCGTGCCGTCCGGGAGTTCGTCGCCCTCGGCGAGAAGGGCCTTCACGGTGAGGACAGCGCTGCCCAGGTCCGTGAGGACCGCGACCCCGGCGCCGCGGTCCACGGAGGCCGCCGCCGCGGCGATCAGTTCGGCGCTGGTACCGAGCCCGCCGCCCTCGGTGCCGCCCGCCGGGGCCACCGGCACCGCCGTCCCGCCGCCCGCGAGCCCTCGCGCCAGCTCGGCCACCGAAGCGGCGACCTCTGCGCTGTGCGAGACGAGCACGATGCCGACGAGACGCTCACTCACCTTCCCGTCACTCTCGTTACTCACCGTGCGCCTCCGCCAGCCCCGCGATGAGCAGCGCCGAGGACGTGGCACCGGGATCCTGGTGCCCGATACTGCGCTCCCCGAGATAGCTCGCCCGTCCCTTGCGGGCCTGCAACGGCGTCGTCGCCAGGGCGCCCTCCTCCGCGGCGGCCCGGGCCGCGGTGAAACCGTCGCCGAGCGCGTCCACGGCCGGCACCAGCGCGTCGATCATGGTCTTGTCGCCCGGCGCCGCGCCACCGAGCGTCATGACCGCGTCCACTCCCGCCCGCAGTGCCTGAGCGAACTGATCCTCGCTCACCTCGCTCGCTTCCCCGAGGGCCTTGCCGGTCCGGCGCAGCAGGGTCCCGTACAGCGGCCCCGACGCCCCGCCGACCGTCGAGATGAGCTGCCGCCCGGCGAGCGTCAGGACCGCACCGGGCGTCTGCGGGGCCTCCTTCTCCAGCTCCGCGGCCACGGCGGTGAACCCGCGCTGCAGATTGCTGCCGTGGTCGGCGTCCCCGATGGGTGAGTCGAGAGCGGTGAGCCGTTCCGCCTCACGGTCGACGGAGGCGGCGGTCGCCGTCATCCAGCGGCGGAAGAAATCGGCGTCGAGCACAGGATCTCCTTGCGTGACAGGTGCGTTGCGGATGTCCGGTTCCGGATCACGGACTCTGATCATGGACTCTGATCACAGACCCTGGTCACATACCCCACCGCAGCCCCGGCGTCTTCACAGGCGCGTTCCACAGTCGCAGCAGCTCCTCGTCGACCTGGCACAGGGTGACGGAGGCGCCGGCCATGTCGAGCGAGGTGACATAGTTCCCCACGAGGGTGTGGGCGACGGCCACACCGCGCTCGGCGAGCACCCGCTGGACCTCGGCGTTGAAGCCGTACAGCTCCAACAGCGGTGTCCCGCCCATGCCGTTGACCAGGACGAGGACGGGGTTGCGCGGGCTCATGCCGTCCAGGATGGCGCCCACGGCGACGTCGGCGATCTCGCCCGACGTCATCATCGCCCGCCGCTCCCGGCCGGGCTCGCCGTGGATGCCGATGCCCAACTCCAGCTCGCCGGGCGGCAGATCGAAGGTGGGGCTGCCCTTGGCGGGCGTGGTGCAGGCGCTGAGAGCGACGCCGAAGCTGCGGGCGTTCTCGTTGACCTGACGCCCGATCGCCTCGACCCGCTCCAGCGGCTGCCCCTCGTCCGCCGCCGCACCGGCGATCTTCTCGACGAACAATGTCGCGCCCGTGCCGCGCCGCCCGGCCGTGTAGAGGCTGTCGGTCACCGCCACGTCGTCGTTGACCAGCACCTTCGCGATCTGGATGCCCTCGTCCTCGGCGAGCTCGGCGGCCATGTCGAAGTTGAGGACGTCACCCGTGTAGTTCTTGACGATGAACAGCACACCTGCCCCGCTGTCCACGGCGGCCGCGGCCCGCACCATCTGATCGGGCACCGGCGACGTGAAAACCTCGCCCGGACAGGCTGCCGACAACATCCCCGGCCCCACGAATCCACCGTGCAGCGGCTCATGCCCCGACCCGCCGCCGGAGACGAGGCCGACCTTCCCTGCCACGGGGGCGTCCCGCCGGACGATCACCCGCTTGTCCACATCGATGACCAGGTCGGGATGGGCGGCCGCCATCCCGCGCAACGCGTCTGCGACCACGGTCTCCGCTACGTTGATCAGCATCTTCATGGGATACCTCCTAGTGACGTTAACAGACGGGCTGACAGCCTGCATTTTTGCAGGTCAGGATGGGTGACGTTGGTTGTCGATCTTGGCGGCCCCGGGCGGTCGGAAGAGGGTTCCGGCGGTACCGACGGCTGGCCCAATGCTGACTCCGGTGACGGGGCGTCGGTTTCGTGGGGTGATCGGTGGTGGGTTGATGAGATGGCCCCTGTTGGCAGTATCGACCTTGCCGATGTGAAGGTCACGCGCCGCGGATACTCGTGGAGGCGATCGACATCCTCTCTGCGTACACGCGAGGCGATGAGCTTCCGGAGCCGTCCCGCCGGGTGGACGAGCCAGGTGATGCCGAGCAAGGCGCGGAGGTGGTCCAGGCGGGCCCCGCGCAGGTCACGCCGAATCCTGTAGCAGCGCCCGCATTCGCTCCCTACAGTCATCGCATGGCCACCGAGGACGAGAACCCGAGCCGGCCCGACATCGCCGCGATGCTCACCGACCAGACCCGCGCCTGTGAGGCGGCACGCGAGGCCATCGCCGCCGGCGGCAGGGTAGTGGTCTGGGACAACGAGGCGCCCCACTGGATGGTCGCCGGCATCGCTGCGACGAGGCTGAGACGGTCGTTGAAAATCGGCCTGACGACCCTCGGCCTCGACGAGACCGTTGAGATCCTGGGTCAACACCGTGGCAAGCAGTTGCGCACCGGCATCATCGACGCAGCAGACCGGTCGTGGCACTTCACGCTGTACCTCAACGCCACCGGGACCGAGCTCTTGGCGTGCAGCGGCGTCAAACGCGAGCGACCTTCGCAGGAGGACGGTCAGCAGCTCCAGCTGTAGAGGCCGCCACCCGTGTTCACCGCAGACGCCGCGAGCCGGGCAACTCCCTGAAGCACCGCCAGTAGATCATCGTCGGTCATGTCGTCCCCCGTCCTCGGACCAGAGCCGCGTTCTCCAGCGACCTGCGAGTTCTTCGAGTTCGGCGGAGCTCGCGTCGGCCGGCGCCCGGGTCAGCCGCTTCGGCAGAGCCAACACCTCAACGCCATCGTTCAAGGGGGCGGTGACCCACTCCGGCCAGGCACGCCCAAGGAGCTGCTCAACCGGCGGAGCCTCGGCCGAAGGCTCCTCGAAGTACATGTCCCACTCGGCGATGGCACTGTCCGGCTCGATAAAACGGCAGGTCACAGACTCAAGGGCCGCACCAGGTCCCGTAGCCGCGTCGCAGCGGCGGTCTCGTCGTCGGGCGCGAGGAAGAACACTATGTCGCGGGCCATCTGCGCATGGTGGCAGCCGGCGAGCTGACGCGGGTGATCGTTCGCGAGGGCAGTATCCGCCTTGCGGAAGAGAAGGTCACGTGCACGGATGATCTCGGGCGTGCCCGGTGCTCTCCTGACCGCGGGAGTCGCCGGGTATGCCTCGTACGGCGACGGGATGGCATGGACCCGCGCTCCGTGGTGAGGTGATGCGGAGAGGTGGATCCACGGGTGACGGGAGCAGCCTGGGCATGGCGGGCATGGACGAGTTCATCGGACGGCTGAACCCTGACATGTGTGTGGTCACGGCCGCGGCGGGCGGCGAACGGGCCGGTTGTCTGGTCGGCTTCGCCTCGCAGTGCTCCATGCGGCCGGTGCGGTTCGTGGTGTGGCTGTCGGAGGTCAACCACACCTTCCGGGTGGCACGGTCCGCGCAGGTCCTGGCCGTGCACTTGCTGGCCCGCGAACAGCATGCCCTGGCCGAGCTGTTCGGCGGGCACACCGGCGACCAGGAGGACAAGTTCCGGGACGTCCCCTGGCGGTCGGGGCACGGCGGGGCCGTCGTTCTTCAGGACGCGCCGGCCTGGTTCGTCGGCCGGATCGTCACGCGCGTCGGCGGCGGTG
Source organism: Streptomyces sp. V4I8 (assembly GCF_041261225.1). GTDB lineage: Bacteria > Actinomycetota > Actinomycetes > Streptomycetales > Streptomycetaceae > Streptomyces. The sequence goes on along the minus strand of NZ_JBGCCN010000001.1, from coordinate 1,066,878 downwards.
ACCACATCGGCTTCGTCCTCGACCCGGTCGAGTGGGGCGAACACGGGGCGTACGACGGCCCGCTGCTGCGCCTCGAGGACGCCCTTACGATCTCGCCCGGTCACCCGGTGGACTGACCGAACCGCCCGGGGCGTACTGAGTAGGAGAACTCATGTGCGCCAGGACGTGAGCGGGCACGCTTCGGGCATGACGAGTGGCAGAGGTGCGCTGACGGTTCTCCATCTCCTCCTGGTCTGGGCGACGATGGCGGTCACGATGCCGACGCTCGGATTCGGGTTGCTGGTGTCGGGGTGGGGTGGTGGGGCCGGGGCGGCGGCGGCGGTCTTCGCGTTGGGTGTGCCGCTGACGGTGGGTCTGCTGGCCACGGCGGGCATGCCGGTGCGGACAGTGGTGCCGCTGTGCAGCTCCGTGCCCCGGCGGTTCGGCTGGGCGGCCCTGGTCTTCGCCCTCGGCACGCTCGGCGTCCTGGCGGGTCTGGCCGCCTACGGCGGGGAAGTCGACCTGGGGAGCGCCGGCACGCGGGTGGCGCTGACGGGAGTGCCGTACGCCGTGGCCGCGGCGTTCTTCGTGCCGAGCCAATGGGTGCGGCTGGGGGCGGTGGCCGTGCTGGCGGCCGGAGTGGTCTACGGGGGCTTCGTCGGCCCGGCGCAGGCGGAGCAGCGCCGGCACGCGGCGGAGGTCGCGCGGTACCGGGAGCGTCCGGAGCTGCTGTACTTGGGCGATGCCCCGCCGGGGATGCGGCTGGACCGTGCCGTGGTCGGGCCCGCCTACTTCGGCGTCGACTACCGCCCCGCCGCGCCGGACGAGAGCGGGTACATGGGCCTGACGGTACGCTCGCCGCTCACGCCGGCACCGCGATGCCCCGAGTTCATGGCGAAGAACGAGACCTGCACGGTGGACGCGCACGGAGAGATGCGGATGATCCGCAACCTCCCCGGTGGCATCCGCGACATCACCCTCGTCCGCCGCCACCGCGACGCGGAGGTGCAGGTCACGAGCCAGTACCTCGACGAACCCGGTCTGCGCCGTCTCCTGAACACGCTCCATCCGCTGTCGGACCCGGAGCTGGAAAATCTGATGCGGGAGAAGATGATCTCCCAGGGCTTCTGAGCTGCGCTTACCTCGGGCCGCCAGGTGGCCGACTCTCCGCAAGCGGATGGAGCCGGCTGCGGCCCAGCAGCGTTGAGCGGCGGCGTCAGGAGGCAGGCCTGGGGTCGATCCACAACGCCTCGGAGACGGCGCACAGTTCGCCCTCGGCCGTGGCGAGCGCCACGCCCATCGTGTGCTTGCGGCCGGATTCCGACACCAGCCACGCGTACGAGATATGCGGCTCACCCGCGGCGACCGGCCGAAGAACCCTGCCGGTGAGGCTTGCGGTGACCGCGCCCGGGCGCTGGGTGCCGAGGAAGCGGCCCGCCCAGTTTCCCGGGCAGTCCAGGGCGCCCCAGACCAGGTGGGGCGGGAGCAGGCCGTCCGGGTCGGCGAAGGCGCGGGACGGGGTCCAGGCGGAAGCGACCAGGCCGAGATCCGGCACCGGGGCGCAGTACACCCGCAGGCCGCGGTCGGCGGGACGCAGGCCACAGCCGAAGCAGTCGACCACACCCGACGGCGGCGCCGCCCGGAACCTCTCGGCCGCGGCGGCCGCCTGGTCCCAGGAGGGCGCGGCCGGTGCGTCGAGCGGCAACTCGGCGGGGCGCGCCGCGGCCAGGGGCCGCTCGGCCTCGCCCAACTCCACGCCCCCGCCCGCCGTTTCGGCGATCCGCACGGGCACCTCGACCGGCACCGGCCCACGGAAGTCCACCCGTACCGACCGCGCCCCGGACCTCTCCGCCAGCACGCCGGCCACGTACCCGCCGAAGGCCACCTGGGGGTAGCCGGAGTACAGCTCGGGCACCACGATCGCGTCACTCGTCGTCATGATCCCCACTTCACCACACGTCAGTTCATCCGGACTTCATCCGGGTGGCTCGCGGCGAAAGCGTGCTCCGACCGCCCCGGCGCGGAGGCTCGGAAGGTGCGTGCCGGGAGTTTGATGAACCTTTTCGGGGCCGGCGTCCAGTCGCGCGGCGCACTCCAGGACCGTCCGGTCGTACGCGTCGTTGCGCAGGTCGTAGCAGCCCTCGCGGATCTCGTCCCAGGAGCAGCGGTGCCTCGAAGGCACCGATGAGCGGGCCGGCTGGGCTCCTCGACCGTCGGAACCGCCGTTGAGTGGGGCTGACCGGCCGCACGATGGTTCTCGGCGTTCCGACGGCACCGGAAAACGGGGGCCGGCGGGCTGTCACATCGAGGTTCGGGGGGCCGTCAGCTGGGCGGTCAGGAGGTGGGCGTCGAGCAGGGCGATGTCGGCTGTGCGGGTGGCCTTCGCGTAGCCGGTGAGCATGCGTTTGGTCAGGACGAGCGCCTCCGGGGAGCGGCGGGCGAGGGGCCTCGTCCAGGCGGCGACGGTGTCGTCCAACTCGTCGAGGGGGGCGACCTTGTGCAGGAGGCCGAGCCGGTGGGCGGTGACGGCGTCGAAGACCTCGCAGGTGAGCATGAGTTCGCGGATTCGCGCGGCGCCGGCCTCCGAGATCAGCCGGCCCATGGCGCCGCCCCAGGTGGGCGCGAGACCGACGCCGACCTCGGGCATACGGAACCGGCAGGTGTCCGCGCCGGCGCGCAGATCGCAGTAGGCGGCGAGTGCGAGGCCGGCGCCGACGACCTTGCCGTGGAGCCGGGCGATGGTGATGGCGTGGGTGTTCTCCAGGCCCTGGCACATCCGGTGGGCCTTGTCCGCGATGCGGCGCAGCGCGGCTCCGGTCGGGTCCGTGGTCAGGGCGTCCTGGTACTCCTGGCGGTCCGCTCCCAGAGAGAAGTCGTCGCCGTGGGAGGACAGGACGAGGATGCGGATGTCGGGCCGTTCGTGGAGGCCGTCGAGGACGGCGATGAGCTCGTCCAGGACGGCGGCGCTCAGCGTGTCGTCCTGGGCGGACGGGGCGAGCCGGACGTGGAGGACGGGGCCGCTCTCCGCGATGTCCAGGTGCACGGGGGTGGGTGCGGGGACCAGCACGGGTATGGACGCCGGCGTGGTGGCGGGGGTGGGGACGGTCAACGGGTTCATGCGAGGGCGACATCCAGATTCAGCAGACGCCGGAACGCCACCCGGGGGGCCCGGGAGGGGCGGCGGACCAGGGTGAGGCGGGGGAGGAGTGTGATCATACGGCTGAGCAGGGTCTGGGCTTCCAGCCGGGCCAGGGGTGCCCCGAGGCAGTAGTGAATGCCTCCGCTGAAGGCGAGATGGCCGGGCCCCCGGTTCAGTTCGAACCGGTCGGGAGCGTCGTACCGGGCCGGGTCCCGGTGCGCGGCTCCCACCATGAGGTGGACCATCTCGTCCGCCCGGACCTCGACGCCCTCCAGCACACAGTCCTGGGCGGCGACCCGGCTGATCACATGGGTGGGAGGGTCGTAGCGCAGCGACTCCTCCACGAACGCGGGCACGAGGTCCGGCTGTTCGGCGAGCAGGTTCCACCGGTCGGGGCGTTCGACCAGCAGTAAGGCCATGGTCGACAGGAGGGTGGAGGTGGTCTCCAGGGCCGCCAGCAGGACGAACAGGGCGAGGAAGTAGACCGCTTCGTCAGCCTTGTCCCGGTCCGGTTCCAGCGCGTCCCAGGTGCGGATCCAGCGGGACACCGGATCGTCGCCGAGACGCGAGCGCCGTTCGCTCACCAGATCGAGGAAGTAGGCGCGCAGTTCGGCCATGGCCACGTCGGACCTGGCCAACTGGCTGGCGGAGGGCAGCAGTTCCTGGGTGAAGACCTGGTCGTGGGTCAGCTCCCGCAGACGGGGCCAGTCCTCGCTGGGCAGGCCCAGCCAGTTCCCGATCGTGGCGATGGGAAGTTCCTCCGAGACCAGGGCGGCGAAGTCGGCCTCCCCGGTGTGCAGATGCTCCATCAGGGAGTCGAGGAGGTCGTCGACCACCCGGCTCACTCTCGAGCCGATCTGCTCGATCGTGCCACGGTCGAAGGTCCCGGCCGCCCGGCGCACCCGGGTGTGCTCCGGGGGGTTGAGCGCGGGCAGGGTGCGGCTGATCTCCCGGGAGGAAGGAGCGCTCCAGCGTGTGCGCTCCCCCTGTCGTTCCCTCCACGTCGTGTCCGGCTCGAGCCAGGCGCCACTGCGCAGCACCTGGTCGCAGGCGCTGAAACCGGTCACGAGGAAACCACCCCAGGGAGCGGGGCTGACGTCTCCTCGCGACCGGAGGTCGGCGTAGAGGGGAAAAGGGTCGGCCTGCCCCTGGGCTGTCCGGAGGCGGGAGAACAGAGCAACGGTTGCACGACGGTCGGATATCGGAGTGGTGACACTCGCCACGATGACGGCTCCTTTCTGGGAGTCAGCCGCCATACGTACCCGAGAGATCATTGAAAGATTCAGTAACCCACTGGCCTCATAGAGTTACCTGCGTCACGCGCCCCTGGTCCATGCCAGGAACCGGCTGAAGAGCCCGCTCTTGTGCTGCGGGGCGGCGTGGGCCGGCCGAGGCGCGGGCGACGGCTGCGGCACGGAGGACGGCTGCGCCGCCTGGGCGGGGCGAGCCGCCGTGGACCGGGCGGCCGGCTGTACGGTGCGCGGGGTGAACCGGATGGGCACGGTCACCAGGGCACGGCTCCACGGTGTCGGCGCCCAGGCGAGATCCTTGAAGGGGATGCGCAGTTCGACGTCCGGCAGCCGGTTGAGCAGGGACTCGACGGCCGTGGACGCGATCAGGAACGCGGGGTCCTTGGCCGGGCAGGCGTGCGGGCCGGCCCCGAAGGCCAGGTGTGCCTTGGCGCTGAGCTGCTCGCGGTGGTCGGTCAGCTTGGGGTCGGTGTTGGCCGCCGCGAACGAGATCAGGATCGGGTCGCCCGCCTTGAGGGTCCTGCCACCGAGCTCGACGTCGTGGACGGGGTAGTGGCCCGCGTAGTTGGCGATCGGCGCGTAGTTCCACAGGGTCTGCACGACCGCGTCCTCGATCGGCAGGCCGCTCGGCCACTGGTCGCTCAGATACAGCGCGCTGCTGCTGCCGATGGCGGCGGTCAGGGGCATGGTGCCACCGGAGAGCAGGGTCACCAGCTGGTGCAGCACCTCCTCGTCGGTGAGCCGGGCGGAGTGCACCATCAGCCGGGTGGTGAGGTCCTCGCCGGGCTGGCTGCGCTTGAGGGCGATGAGTTCGCCGAGCGCCGCGCCCAGCGTCTCGTCGGCGCCGGGTGTGCCCTCGAAGATGCCGCTGATGCCGACGATCACCCGGTCGCCGATCTCCGGCGGGCAGCCGAACAGGTCGCTGAAGACCAGCAGCGGAAGCGGCTGGGCGTAAGCGGCCATCAGCTCGGCCTGGCCGAGGGGTTCGGAGCTGAAACGGCTGATCAGATAGTCGGCCGACTGCTGCGTCTGACGGACGAGCTGGACCTGGTTGACGGTGGCGAGGCTGTCCGTCACCGCCTGCCGCAGCCGGGCGTGCGCCGCGCCGTCGCTGAACAGCGCGTTGGGACGGTACGCCATCATGGGCAGCGCCGGGCTGTCGGCGGGCACCCGACCCTCGTTGAGCGCGTTCCAGCGGCGCGAGTCCCGCACGAACGAGCCGGGGTTCTGCAGGATGTAGAGGGCCGCGTCGTAGCTGGTCACCAGCTCGACCTCGACGTCCGGCGCGATGTCGACCGGGGCGCTCGGGCCCATCGAGCGCAGCTGGGCGTAGTGCCGCTCGGGGTCGGAGCCGAACTCGGGCCCGTACAGCCGTATGTTGCCGTGAGCGGGGCAGCCGGCCGGGATCCCGGACGGGTCGAAGTGCTGTTGCATGCCGTGGCTCCTAGCCGAGGGTGGACATGAGGTGCTTCACGAGGGTGATGAGCGCATGGGCCGAGGAGCCCTGGTCGCGTACGTCGCAGGGGACGACCGGGGTCTCCGCGGAGAGGTTGAGCGCCTCACGTACCTCGTCGAGCGGGTAGTCGGGGGTGCTGTCGAAGTGGTTGACACCGATGGCGTAGGTGAGGCCGAACTGCTCGACCAGGTCCAGAATGGGGAAGCTCTCGTGCAGCCGCTCGGGGTCCACCAGGACCAGCGCGCCCAGCGCACCCCGGGACAGCCCCTCCCACATCTCCTTGAAGCGTTCCTGACCCGGGGTTCCGAAGAGGTAGAGGACCAGAGTGTCGCTGAGGGACAGGCGCCCGAAGTCCATCGCCACCGTCGTGGTGGTCTTGTCCGGGGTGCCCGAGAGATCGTCGAAGCCCTCGCTCGCCTCGGTGATCTCCTCCTCGGTCTGCAGCGGCTCGATCTCGGAGATGCTGCCGATGCAGGTGGTCTTCCCGACCCCGAAGTGGCCCACGACGAGGATCTTCACGGAACGGGAGACGGCTGGATCCAGATACACGAATTACGCTCCGAATCGGGTCTTCAGGCCATCGAGTACGGCGGTGAGCAGTTCGCGGTCGACACGTTCGGCACGTGGCGCCGGATTCCTCACATAGAGCAGGCCGTCCTCGGCCATCTGCGCCAGCAGGATGCGCACGATGCCCAGCGGCAGCCGTGTGTAGCCGGAGATCTCGGCCACGGACAGAAAGCCGTCGGCGATCAGGTCCATGACCGCGCGTGCTTCCGGTGACAGCGTGCGGGCGGCGGCCTCGGTGCCCTCCTGGGCGGTGACGAGCGTGGTGTGCTCGTACTCGTGGTCCGCGGGCAGCGCACGTCCCTTCGCGATGACGAACAGAGGGACTAATGCGGATGTCAGTTCCAGCTCGCTGTCCGGTTCCTCACGCATCGCCGGCCCTCCCTCGCTGTGGCACCTGACGTGCGGTGAGCGTGGGCGCCACATCGCTCAGCCGGGTGGTGAACTCCTCGATGTCACAGTCGTGTGCGGCGGCCGCCGCGAGGAACGCTCCCTCACCTGCTGCGACGAGGAAGATCCAGCCGTGCTGGAACTCGATGACCGTCTGCCGCCACCCGTCGTCCCGCAGGCCGCCCGCGAACGGTGCGGTCGCCCGGCTGTAGGCGTGAATGCCCGTCATGGCCGCGGAGATGGTGTCCGCCAGGTCCCGGCCGATCCCGGCGCTCGCCCCACGGGGCAGACCGTCCGCCCCGAGCAGCAGGGCGTGCCGGGCGCCGCGCACGGAAGCGATCAGCTGGTCGAGCTCGGCCAGCACGAAGCCCGTCCCGCTCGCCCCGTCCCCGCGTGTCGCGGCGTCCGCCTGCGCCACGGGCGACTCACCGCCGTTCACCCGCGGCGCCGAGGTGAGGTTGTTGCCCAGCCGGGCGACCAGCCGGTTCATCCGGAAGGAGATCTGCTGCATGTCGACATCGGGCTCCGCGGCGGCGGCCAGATAAGTGCCCTGCCCGGCCCCGATCAGGAACACCCAGCCGTGCGTGAACTCGATGACCGTCTGACTCCACTGCCGGTCCTCGGACGGCCCGGCGAAGTGAGCGGTGGCCCGGCTGAGCGACTGCATCCCCGCCATGGCGGCGGCGATGGTCCGTACGTCCCCGTCGATCAGGCCGTCCGTCACCCCGCGCGGCAGCCCGTCCGCGGACAGCACGACGGCGTGCCGGGCCCGGGGGACGTTGTCCACGATGTCCTGGACCATCCAGGACATGTCCGTAGTAGTCATGCGCCTTCGGACCCTTCGGGTGTCGGGGCGTCCAGATCACGGCCCGTCAGCGTGCCGCGCTGGAACGCCCCCAGGCCCCCGCCCGAGCCCGAAGCCGCCCTCCTGGGCGCGGCTCCCGCCCCGCCGGGAGCACTCCCGTCGGACGGAACACTGGCGATCGGCGACTTCCGCGCCCCGCGCTTCGGCAGGCCGTGCATCGTGCGCGCGCCGGCCTGCTCACGGCCTTCGACACGTCGGATGCTGCTCACCGGCACCTCACTGGCCGGCGGCGGGGTCTCCTCCATGGTCCACAGCTCCTCGGGCAGCAGGACGACGGCGCGCACGCCGCCGTAGCGGGAGACGCCCGTGACATCCACCTTGAAGCCGTACTGACGGGCGATCAGGCCGACGACGGGGAAACCGAACTTGGGCTGGGTGCCCAGCTGGGACAGCCGGGGCACCTCGTCGCCGGACAGCAGCGCGGTAGCCGCCTGCCGGTCCTCGTCGCTCATGCTGACGCCGGCGTCGTCGATGATGATGCACAGGTTCTTCTGGACCCGCTGGAACGTTACCTCGATCGGCGCTTCCGCCTGCGAGAAACTGGCAGCGTTGTCGAGCAGTTCGGCGACGGCGAGGGCCACCGGCGCCACGGCGGACGCCTTCAGCGCGATGCCGCTCGGCTGCATGATCTCGACCCGGTGGAAGTTGCGGATCTGGCTCTGGGCGCTGCGCACCACGTCGTAGACGCTGGCGGCCTGGTTGCGCCGGCCGAGAGGCGCTCCGCACATGACCGCGATGCCCTGGGCCTTACGGGCCATCTGCGCGTTGGCGTGGTTCACGTCCATCAGGTCGGCGAGGACACTGTGCCCGCCGTACTTGCGCTGGACCTCGTCCAGCAATGCCGTCTGTTCGGCCGCGAGGCTCTGCAGGAAGCGGGCGGCGCCCTTGAGGACCGCCTTGGTGCTCTCCTCCGCCGCCTGCTCGGCCTCCCCGATGACACCGTCCTGCTCGTCCCGGACCCTTTGCAGTTCCTGCTGCATACGGCCGAGTTCGCCCTCGGTGTATCTGAGCCGCTGTGCCAGCGCGGCCTCGGCTTCCCGCTTCTTCGCCCCCAGGGCGGAGTTGCGGAGTGTGAGGGCCACGACTGCGGCTATGGCTATCACCGCTATCGCAACCAGACACCAGATAAGCGCGTCTTGACTCATGGAAACCTTTCCCGGCGCGTGGCATGCAGGCGTCGACGGATACAGCTCGCGAGGATCCGCAACCCGTCACAGGGACGCATGACTGTTGGTGCGAAGAGCAGACCACCTCAGGCCGGTTGTGCCGGAGCGAAGTGGATCAAGGTCGCAGACGGCGGCATGCTATCACTCTCAAACATTGGCCCTGAGGCCGCCGTTGGGCTCTGTACCGGCTCAACAAACAAGTAGTCAAGGCTGGTTGGGGAGCAACGGTCATGACTGGTGACACCCTGTGACCGGGCCTGCCCTCCGCGGGGCGTCACCGCTCCACGCGCGGACGCCGCACCTGATCACGGCGGCCCAGCGGGACGGCTGGGAGTGAGCGAGCCTGTGCGGGCGCACCGCGACCTGCCACGCGGCACCCGGCGGACGTGGCGCGCCACTCGCTGCTCTGCCGGCGGTGCGGCGTTGCAAACTTCACGTGAGTATTCGGTGCGATCGCCACCGGCGGTCCCTGTCAGGAGCCCGTAGCACGACCACATGCCAAGCCGGCAGGTCCGCCCCTTCTGTTCACCAGACGTTCGCACCTCCTGCGGGGACTCCCGCGATCGGCTTCGCCAACGCGACGGCCACTCGTCGTCCGAGTGCGACGGCTACTCGTCGTCGTCGGAGGTGGTGGGGCGCGTCCGGCCCGGCTCCGGGACGGTCTCGCCCTGCTGGGCGCGGGTGTGGAGAACGTCGCCGATGAACAGGTCGTACACCAGCACCCCGATCACACCGCCGACGAGCGGCCCGACGATCGGGATCCACCAGTAGCCGCTGAACGCCCCGGACAAGCTGCCCGGAAACGCCAGATCCTGCCATCCCGCCATCCAGGTGAACAGCCGCGGGCCGAAGTCGCGGGCCGGGTTGATGGCGTACCCCGCGTTCGCCCCGAAGGACATGCCGATGGCCGCCACCACGAAGCCGATCACCAGCGGACCGAGATTCGCCTTCACGGCCGTGTTGCGCAGGTCGATGATCGCCACCACCAGCATGACCAGGAAGGCGGTGCCGACCATCTGGTCGATGAGCGGACCCCAGATCCCGCCGTGGAAGTACGGCGCAGGGAAGGTGGCGAAGATCGAGAAGGAGGCCAGGGTGTGCCCGCCCGTCTTGGGCCCCTCCATGGCGTCGTCGAAGGTGTTGATGGCGTCGTGGTAGACGGCGTAGACCAAGGCCGCCCCGGCCAGGGCGCCGAGCACCTGTGACACCCAGTAGGGCACGACCTTGGCCCAGGAGAACTTGCGGCGAACGGCGAAGGCCAGCGTCACCGCCGGGTTCAGGTGCGCTCCGCTGACCCCGCCGGCCACGTAGATGCCGAGGATCACGGCCATGGCCCAGCCCCAGGTGATCAGCAGCCAGTCCCCGGCGCCGAGGAAGAAGGTGGTGGGCCCCTCGGTACGCCCCGAGCCGGGCAGCGCCGCCACCGCCATCGCCACCACGCCACAGCCGAAAGAGATGAGGACGAACGTCCCCAGGAACTCCGCCATGCATTCGCCCGGCAAACCCGCGCGACGCCTGAATGTAGAGGGCTTCACCAGAGGTTTGATCTCCACTGCCATGTGATCCTCCCGGGGCTTGCTGCGGTCACGTCCGATTCCGATGTCAGTAGTCACGTCGTAACTCGGCTCGTGGGTCGCGGCAACCGCAGGAGACCCCGGTAATGCCCCGTGCGTTGCCCTGCCGATGAGTTTCACGGTCGTAGGAGGTCAATACGGGTGACCGCCGGAAACAAGCTGAGGAGGATCGCGATGGGCAAGGTTTCCACTCACATGACGATGTCGCTGGACGGGTTCGTCGCGGATCCGAATGACCAGGTCGGGGAACTGTTCGACTGGTACGAAGCCGGGGACGTGACAGTGCCGAACCCGAATGAGACCGTTTCATTCAAGGTCGACGACGCCAGTGCGCAGGTACTGCAAGGGCTCACCGGCGGCTGCGGTGCGCTTGTCGCCGGCCGACGCCTCTTCGACATCGCCGACGGCTGGGGTGACAAACACCCGGCCGGCGCCCCCGTCGTCGTGGTCACGCATCGCGCGCCCGAACATGCCGCGACGAGGTGGCCGACGACGACGTTCGTCGACGGAGTCGAAGCAGCGATCACCCGGGCGCGACAGATCGCCGGTGATCAGGACGTGGTGATCGCGAGCGCGACGATCATCCAGCAGGCACTCGACCTCGGACTGGTGGACGAGGTGTGCGTCAGCCTCGTGCCCGTGCTGTTCGGCGAAGGGATCCCGTACTTCACGAAGCCGGACCGCGGACACCAACTCCTGGACGACCCGATCGTCGTCCAGGGACGCAGGGCCCTGCACCTGCGATACCCGGTCCGACGTTGAGCCGGCTCCTGCGGAACGACCAGGGCAGCCCGGGTCATGCGGGGGCGCGAGCATCTGGGTCGCCACCCCCGCGGCGACCAACCCGGTCGCGAGCAGCAGGCCCTGGGGCGGCATCACGCCCGTGATCACCATCTGTACGGCGAGGGCCGGCAGTGCCCAGGCCAGGCCAGGCCATGCCGTCTCCGGTATTCGCGGGGCCGAGGCGGGCGTCCTGTCTCCAGGCCGCGGGCGGCATGCGGGTCACCTCGCTGCGGCGGCGCCTCAAGATCGTGCAGTGGATCGGTGCCGGGCTGCGCCATGGCTCCTCCTCCCGGGGGACCGGCAGGTGAAGGGTCCTTGTCACCGTCACACGCGGCCTTGCGGCGGCGTCACCATCGGGTCCGACGCCCATGTCCGCAGACGTCCGAGTAGTCGCCGACGGCTCACAGTTGCCGGGGGCGGCCCAGGAACTCGTGGGCACCGCGGATCCTGGTGCGCAGGCGCCGCTGAGTGGTACGGCCATCGAGACGCACGTCCAGCGGGCCCGGGAGCACCGTGTCGGCCCGTAGCCCGGTGGGCAGGCGTGCGGCGTCCAGGCCCGCGCGTTCGGCAATCAGCACGCCGAGGTCGTACCGGCTGAGGGCATCCGGGCCGGCGACGTGGAACACGCCCGCCGCCTCGGACAGCGCGAGTTCCAACAACGCGGCGGCCAGGTCCTCGACGTCCACCGGGCAGCGGATGTCATCGGTGAACAGAACCCCGTCGCGCGTCCCCGCCGCGAGGGCTGTCACCGCACGCTCGTGCACCGACCGGCCGTACCCGATGATGAGCGAGGTGCGGGCGACCACGGCACTCGGCGCCAGCAGCCGTACGCCCGTCTCGGCGGCGGCCTTCGCGGCGCCGTACGGCGTGACAGGGTCGGGAAGGCAGGTCTCGTCGTAGTGGACACGGCTCCCGGAGAACACCGCGTCGCTGGAGACATGGACCAGACGGCACCCCTGCTCCGCGGCAGCCAGCGCGACGCGGACCGCGCCGTCCGCGGTGACCGCCCAATCGGACCGGGTGCTCGACGTGTTGACGACGACCGAGGCACCCACCTCACGCATCACCCCGGCGACCCGCACATGATCCCGTACGTCGAGCGGGTGCCATGTCGCACCCCAGGTCTTCCCGGGCCGGGTGGTGGCGAACGTCGCAGCCGTCTCGTGCCCTGCTTCCCTGGCCTGGCGGACCAGCTCGGTGCCCAGGAAGCCGCTGCCGCCGATGATCAGGACAGTCATGGATGAACACGGTACGGGCGCGGCATCTGGGGTCGGCGCGATCGGGGAAAGCTCGGTGCGGCGACCGGCCTCCACGTCGTATCAGCCGATGGTGCGCGCCCACGCCGCCCAGCGTCCCGCGGTCATCCCTGCGCCCCCTCACCCACCCTCCGCCTGTCCGCCCCGGCTGCACCCCGAGGCGATGCCCCGCCACATCGCGATCGTCATGGACGGAACGGCCGCTGAGCCACCGCCCGCGGCCTGCCTCGCACCGACGGCCACCGCGCGGGCGCGGACGCACTCGTCGATGTCGCCCACGGCGCCCTGGAAACCGGCCTGAAGCACCTGACCCTGTACGCCTTCTCCACCGAGAACTGGAAACGCCCCGCCGACGAACTGCGCGCCCTGATGTACGAAATCCCCGAGAGCCTGCGCCGGTTGAAGAACGAGGAGCCCGATGTCCGTCTGCGCTGGGTGAGTTTCGCGGCGGCCGTACCGAAATCGCGGCGGCCGCCGCCTCGCCCAGGAAGCGGTCGCCGGAAGAATCGACCCCGGCACGGTCTCCGAGCACGCCTTCGCCCGCCATCTGCACGTCCCCGAACTACCCGACGTCGACCTGCTGCTGCGCACCGGAGGCGACCAGCGCGCCTCCAACTTCCTTGCCTGGCAGGCCACCTACGCCGAGCTGATGTTCCTGGACACTCCCTGGCCCGAGGTGGACCGCCGGGATCTGTGGCACGCGATCGAACAGTACGCCCACCGCACCCGCCGCTATGGCTCCGTCCCCCGCATCCGCGACCGGCGCACGCTGCCGAGCGGACAGGGAGCACCGGCTGTGTGAGCGGTCAGCCCGCCGCGGCGGCGTTCACGGCGCGCGGAGACTGTCCTGAGACGCCGTCCGTCCGTACCCGTCCTGATCTTGTCCAGCTGTACGGGAACGCGGCCCGAAGCCTGTGACAGTATCGACGGTGGGCGTATGGCCGCCTGCGGGGGTCGAGGGCAGAGGACGGGTTATATGGACCGGCCGCCAGGCATGATGGACGTGGCCCGGGAGGCCGGCGTCTCGCACATCACCGTCTCCAGGGTCATCAACGGTCACCCGTCGGTCCGGCCGGAGACCCGGGCCCGCGTCGAGGCCGCGATCCAGAAGCTCGGCTACCGCCGCAACAGCGTGGCCAGGGCCCTCAAGAGCCGTCGTTCCTCGACGATCGGCGTGGTGATCGTCGGCTCGGACCTGTTCGAGCTGCCCCGCATCCTCCTGGGCGTGGAGACGGCCGCCAAACAGGCCGGATACTGGGTCAGCCTGGCGAGCCGGCAGGGCGAGAGCACCACCGGCGACCTGGTGGAGACGCTCCAGCGGCTCACCGACCAGTCCGTGGAGGCGATCGCGGTCGTCGCCGACCGGCCCGTCGCCGTGGAGGCGCTGTCCGGCCTGGTCTTCGGGGTCCCGGTGGCGGTGATGATGTCCGGCAGCGTGCCCCACCCCGAGCTGAGCTTCGTCGAGGTCGACCAGGAACTCGGCGCCCGACTCGCGGTTCGCCACCTCCTCGATCTAGGACACCGGCACATCGCCCATCTGACCGGTGCCCTGCGCACCTTCGACGCCCGGGCCCGAGTCGAGGGCTGGCAGGCCGAACTCGCCACCGCGGGAGCGGAGGGGACCATGCTCGAAGGGGACTTCAGCGCGGAGAGCGGGTTCCGCCTCACCCACCAGCTCTGCACGGACGACGCCGGTCTGCCGACCGCGGTCTTCGCGGGCAACGACCAGATGGCGATGGGAGCGCTGGCGGCCTTCGCGGAACGCGGCGTGCGGGTGCCGCAGGACGTGTCACTCGTCGGGTTCGACGACATGAAGGGCTCGGGCTACCTGGTCCCCGCCCTGACCACGGTCCGCCAGGACTTCGTCCACCTGGGCAGCAGCGCCATCGAGCTGCTGGTCCGGATGCTGGGCGGGGAGAAGGCGCAACGACAGAAGATCACGCCGGAACTCGTCGTCCGGCGCAGTACGGCCGCGCCCCGCGTCTCTTCCTGAGCTGATTCCTGAAGCGCGTCGCCGGTTCGAAGGCAGCACAAGCGTTATCGCGAACTCGGCCGCACCGGACTCACCGTGTCCCGGCGGTGTGACTGTGTGCTCCAGTTGGCGGTTTTGAGCCTCCCCAGCCGACCACTGGGGCTGAGCCGGCTCGGCAGGGTCAGTCGTGACGGACGAGCTTGGCCGCGGAGACGAGCAGGATCACAGCCAGGGCGGGGACGAGCACCAGGTCTGGGAACACCCCGAGCAGCAGCCCGCCCAGCACCGCACCCGCGATCGAGCCCGCGGCCATGACCGCGGTGAAGCGGAGGTTGGCGCCGACCACCCCGAAGCTGCCGTCACGGCTGTAGCGGGCGAAGGCCACCAGCATGGTCGGCAAGGAGACCAGCAGCGACAGGCTGCCCGCTGTCCTGATGTCCTGGCCGAACAGCAGCACGATCGTCGGGATCAGCAGCTCGCCCCCGGCCACGCCCATGATCGCCGCGACCACTCCGATGCCGAACCCGGCCCCGACCCCGCAGGGCACCTGCGCCCACAGCGGCAGATCGAGCGTCCCCAGCGGGGTGGTGTGCGTGACCAGCAGGGCGGCGGCCATGAGCACCATGAGCGCCGCGAGCACCTTGTGGAGGGTGGCGCTGCGCATCCGGATCGCCCAGGTCGCCCCGGCCCAGGCACCCAGCAGGCTCCCGGCCAGCAGGTTGACCGCGACGGGCCAGTGCGCGGCCGGCTCGGAGGCCGGTACCGCCACGAGCCGGGCGGGCAGCGCGACCAGGACCACGACCAGGCTCATCGCCTTGTTCAGGATGACCGCGGAGAGCGCGGCGAAGCCGAACACACCGATCAGCAGCGGAAGGCGGAACTCCGCTCCACCCAGGCCGATCATCCCGCCGAGCACACCGACGGCCGCGCCCGCGACGAACACCGCGGGCAGCGAGCGCGCCGAGTGTGCCGAGTGCGCCGAACGCACGGAGACGAGGTCCTTCTCGGTGGCCATGGTGGGCATCCTCGCTGGTAGCTGTCCCTGGCCGCTACGGCACGTCCCCTTCTTCGGGGAAAGGCACTGGCCACCCGCTCAGGATTCGTCTGGTCCTCCGAAGCGCCTCGCATGGCCAACTGCGGCGCTCAGAGCGGGCCGGGCTGTCGCGCTCAGTGGTCAGCCGGTGGTACGGGCCGCGCACCGTGCCGGTCCCGCGGTCGCGCCAGCCTGGCGACGCTGCCGGTGGTGCCGGTGGTGCCGGTGGTGCCGGTGGTGCCGGTGGTGCCGAGGGCCAACCTTCCGGTGCCAGGTCAGGGCTGGGGCACCGTGGTGATCAGCGATGCCGCGGATCCGAGGTCCAGTCGGTCGAGGGGGACAGCGTTGCCGGTCTCCAGGGACCGGTTGCCGGCCAGGCCCACGACGAGGGAGCGCACGCCGTCCTGCCAGGACGCGGCGTGCCCGAGGGGGTCCTCGCCCGCTCCGACGAAGACATCCCGGAGCAGGACCGCGTCGCCGCCGCCGTGGCCGCCCTCGGCATGAGGGATCGGTACCTCACGGGCCTGCTCGAAGTGCCGCTGCACCACTAGCCGTTCACCGACGGGGCGTTGTCCGTCGCCGACGACCGGTTCGGGGTGGGCACTCGGGTCGATGATCACGTGGCCGTCGGCGTCCGTGGTCACCGATCCGCGCTCGACGACGGTGAGTTCGGCACGGCCCTTGGTGCCGTTCACGCCGATGACGTACCCCTCCCAGGGCGAGTGGGCGTTGAGCGCGTAGGTCATGGAGGCGCCCGAGGCGTAGTCGACGATCAGGGAGAGGTTGTCCTCGATGGTGATGCCCGGGTCGAAGACGTCCTGGTCGCGGCGGTAGTTGTCGAGGTGCTCGTTGTCCAGAAAGAGGGCCTTGTACCAGGGCTCGTGACGCAGGTCGAGGCTGAAGGCGTCGCGCAGCGGTGAGTCGGTCGTGCCGCGCTCCGGGCGCGGGCCGAGCCCTCGGCCGGCGGCCGCCTCGGCGCCGTAGAACCGCAGGCCGCCGCTGGCGAAGACGCGCGTGGGAACGCTGTCCAGCCACCAGTTGACGAGGTCGAAGTGGTGGGAGGACTTGTGGATCAGCAGCCCGCCGGAGTTCTCCTTGTACCGGTGCCAGCGACGGAAGTAGTCCGCGCCGTGAGCGGTGTCCAGCAGCCACTCGAAGTGCACCGAGGTGACCTGGCCGATCTCGCCCGAGGCGATGACCTGCTTCAGGGCCGTGTTGCGCGGCGAGTAGCGGTAGTTGAAGGTGACGGTGACCTGCCGTCCGGTGCGCTCCACGGCCTGGGCGATGCGGCGGACCCCGTCCTCGCTGGTGGTCAGCGGCTTCTCGACGACGGCGTCGGCTCCGGCCTCCAGGGCGGCCACGACGACATCGGCGTGCGTGTAGTCGGGCGTTGTCACGATGACGCGGTCCATCCGGTGCTCGCGCACCGCCTCGGCCACCTCGTCGGGCGCGAACCGCACGGGCGGCACCACGCCGGCCCCGCGCAGGCGCTGCTCGTAGACGTCGAGCCGTCCGGGGTTGGTGTCGCTCCAGGCGACGAACTCACAGACCGGGGCATGTATGCCGGTCATCGCGTCGATGTACATCTGAGCACGGGACCCGGTACCGACGAGGGCGTAGCGCAGCGGAGAGGCGGAAGCGGGCAACTTGGCTCCTTCGGTGGGGGAGTAGATCATTTGTTACCGGTCGTCGCCAAGCCGTGCAATGGCCGCCGTTGGCCGAAAATTTCGACGGCGGCAGACTTAACGGCGGCAGACTTACCCGAAAAGGGACGTGTTCGTCGACGAGTTGGCCCCGGCCCGCCGATTCCTTCTTGGGCCCGGACCGAGGTGCTGTTCCATCTGCCGCTGGAGGAAGTCGTACGCCGCGGGGTCGCCTACATCACGCGGTATCAGCGGGCCCGGGAGCGGCCCGGGTTGCTCGCGCACGCCTTCGTGCCGGTGGACACCCGCACCGGCCTGACCCAGGCGACCGACGGCTGGGCGGACTGGACGGACGGGTCCGAGCGGATCGCCACCCCGGTGCTGCGCCAGGCCGCCGCCGCCCGCGGCCTCGCGGACGCGGAGGAGATCGACCCCCCCTGCTGGAGGGCTGGGCCGGCTTCGCCCGCCGCCATCTGCTCGACGACAGGAGAAGACGTCAGTACTTGTGGATCAAGCGTTCTAGACTCACTCGATGACAAGCGATGATCTCCGGCTCACCGTCCTGGGGAGCGCGACGCCCTATGCAAGCGTGGACAACCCGTGCTCCGGCTACCTGGTGTCCAGTGGCGGCACGCGGGTCTGGATGGACGCGGGCAGCGGGACACTGGCTCAGCTGCAACGACACGTGCGACTTGATGAGCTGGACGCGATCTGGATCTCGCACCTGCATGCCGATCACAGCGCGGACCTGCTCACCGCCTACTACGGTGCGCTTTTCGCGGATGTACAGCTCGCTGCGCCCATCCCGCTGTACGGCCCGCCGGGCATCGCGGACCGGCTCGCCCACTTCCTCACCAATACCGCAACCCGCAGCCCGGTCGAATCAGCCTTCGCCGTCCACGAGTTGCACGACGGGCATCAGGTGCGCGTCGGCGCCCTCACGTTGACCAGCCGGGCGGTGGCGCACGGCATCCCAGCCTTCGCCGTACGCGCAGGAACCGCGGACAAGTCGCTGGTGTACTCCGGGGACACGGCGCCGTGCCCAAGCCTCACGGAACTGGCCGAGGGATGCGACGTGCTGCTGTGCGAGGCCGAGAGCGCGCAGGTGCCGGCCGAGGGCGAACAGGTGCACCACACTCCCGAGGACAGCGGCGACACGGCCAGTGCAGCCAGGGCCGGCCGGTTGATCGTCACGCACGTCGGCCGCTTCCTCACGCCACAGCAGGCGGTGGCACGTGCCTCGGCCCGGTTCGACGGCCCTGTCGAATACGCCGCCCCCGGAGCGACGTTCTCGATCGGTTAGGACCTGTCCGGGCGCTCACGGCCGTGGGCGGCCAGGCATGATGCCCGGATGAGCATCATCGTCAAGTTCTTCGTGGCTCCGGATGACGCGTCAGCGGCTTCGGTTCTTCGGACCGGGCCGGGAGGTGCCTTCGAGTCGCTCTCCTTCGGCAACTTCGATGCCGAGGACGCTGTGGTCGAGTGGGAGTGCCTTCTTGGCGGCGGCTGCTTCGAGGAACTCGTCGAAGCCGGTGAGCCTCGCATCGTCGCCGACCGGGACAATGGCGGCTGCGTCGTCTTCGCGATCTCCCCTCGCCTGTCCGCCGCACTCGCCGACGCCGAGCGGTCCGGGTTGCCTGATGTGGCTGTCTCGTGGGCCGCGCGGCGCGCAGAGGATGGCGAGGTCATCGACGCGGAGATCGCCGAAGTGATCCTGGGCGATCTGGCGACTCTCGCCAGCAGCGCTCGACGCCAGGGCCAGGGCGTCTACTGCTGGGTCGCGTAGGAGTTCACGTTCCCTGTCGGAAACGGCACGCCACGGCCACTCGACTCCGGCCTGCCTTCAGGGCCGTGCCGTGTCCGGCCAACCGACGGAATCCGCCGGCCTGTTGAAACGCGGCCTCGTCCATCCCCGCCTGGAGATCGTGTCGGAATGGCCGGGCTTCCAGGCCCCCTTCGTGCTCCGCCCGCGCGCCGCCCCCGGCGAAGCCCCCCGACGCCACGCTCCGCATTGACCAGCTCCCCCAGACCCGGCTCGTCGCCCACGTCGCCAGCGACCTGTGACCGGCCCGCCCGGGCAGGGGGTCTCCACCGTCGTCGGGACGCGCTCACTGCGGAACGTGGAACGCGACGCGTAGATCGCCGACGCACCGCCGCTCACGCCACAGCAACTCGAGTGGCTGGCCGAGCACAGCTGGCCGGAGACCTTCTACCGCCGATCCTCGCCCGAGCCGGCGCGCCCCGGAGCGTACTCGAACCAGTCCACGTGGGCCTCGGCCGCGTCGGCCTCGCCGGTGCCGTACACACCCAGGTGGACGCCGACGAACCCGCCGGCTCGTTCCGTGCTGAAGAAGGACCGTTCCATGCTTCCCAGGGTCGTCCAGGTGCTGTCCTGGACGAGGAAGGTGTAGCCGGACTCGTCGCTGTCGACCGCGAGGACGACGTTGCCGTCCGCCACGGCGACCGCCGCGAGACGGGTGGCGGTGCCTGCCTCGACGGCGGTGAGCACGACCTGCGGGCTTCCGGAGGCGTCGGCGGTGAGCCCCAGCGTGGCGTGCTGGTGGTGGTTCTGGAAGACGGCCAGACCCGCTTCCTGGGTCGGTGCGGCGGCGGCGAAGCGGATACGGGTGCTCGCGCGCAGGCGCAGATGCTGCTGGCGGCGGGCGATGAACGCGGGGGTGCCGGTCGAGGTGAGGGGCTCGGGGGAGAGGCGGATGGTCAGGCCGCCTTCGCCGGAGGAGGGTGAGACGAGGTCGTCGACCGGTCCGCGCAGGCTGTTCCATTCGGGGCCGAGTGCGCTGCTGCCGAAGTCGTACCGCACTGGTTCGTCCACGGCCGGTCCCACGGTCGCCGCCGCCGTCGTCGTTCCCGCGGGCAGCCGTTCCGACAAGCTCACCCGGCCGGTGTCCGGTGCGAAGACCGGGCCCCGGGGCGTCCATTCGACGGGGACGAGGAACACCTCACGGCCGAGTGTGTGCGTACCCTCGAGCGGCCGTACCCCGAGGGCCACGGCCCAGGTCTCCCCGGCGGGGGTGTCGACGAGGTCGACGTGGCCGACGTTGTGGATGGGTTCCGCCGCGCCGCGGTGGCGGTGGGTGAGCAGCGGGCTCCTGGGGTCCGTGGAGTAGGGGCCGGTGACGGTGTCGGACCGGGCCGCGGTCACGGCGTGGTGGTGTTCGGTGCCGCCCTCCGCGGCGATCAGGTAGTACACGCCGTCACGCTTGTACAGGTGCGGTGCCTCGACCCACGCGCCGCGCATCGCGCCGTACCAAAGATTGTGGGACGGTCCGGTCAACGCCAGGGTTTCGAGGTCGAGTTCGCGCATCCACAGCTCGCCGGGGCCCGTCACCTCCGGTTCGGCGGCGTCGCGGCAGGCGGTGAACCAGCAGCGGCCGTCGTCGTCGAAGAAGAGCGACGGGTCGATGCCCTGCGCATCCAGCGTGACCGGGGCCGACCAGGGGCCGGCCGGGTCGGAGGCGGTGTACAGGAACGTGGTGCTGCCCTGCCGGCCTCTCGCCAGGGTCACGACCACGTAGAAGGTGCCCTGGTGATGGCGGATGGTGGCGGCCCAGAGGCCCTCCGAGACGTCCAGCCCGGTCAACGACACCTGGGACGGCCGGTGCACCACGTGCCCCAGCGGTCGCCAGCTCACCAGGTCGCGGCTGTGGAAGACCGGGAGCCCCGGGTAGTACGCGAACGACGACGTGACCAGGTAGAAGTCCTCCCCGACCCGGCAGATGGACGGGTCCGGATGACTGCCGGCGAGAACGGGGTTGGCGAAGGTCGGCACGGGCGCGCTCCGAGGCGGTCGGGGTGGGGACGGGATGCGTCGGGGCGAAGGCCTTGACAGCTTGTTAACGTTAACATCACCGTGGTTCCTGACAAGAGAAACGGCATGGAGTGAGGCAGGGGCATCCACCACACCGCCTCCAAGCTGTGGCAACTCATCGCTTCGTCACTCAGCAGAGGGATACGCCCATGTCGACAGCCCGGCAGGAACCCGCCGAGCCCATGTCCTTCCCCGCCCACTTCCTCCTCGGCTCCGCGACCGCCGCCTACCAGATCGAGGGCGCCGCCACCGAGGACGGGCGCGGTCCCTCGATCTGGGACACCTACTCCCACACGCCGGGCAGGACATGGAACGGTGACACCGGCGACGTCGCCGCCGACCACTACCACCGTCTCGAAGCCGACCTCGATCTCATGGCGTCCCTGGGCCTGCGGGCGTACCGGTTCTCCATCGCCTGGCCCCGCGTCCAGCCCACGGGCCGTGGCCCGGCCAACCTCAAAGGCCTGGACTTCTACAGCCGCCTGGTCGACGGCTTGCTCGACCGGGGCATCGCGCCGGTCGCGACCCTCTACCACTGGGACCTGCCCCAGGCCCTCGAGGACTCCGGCGGCTGGACCAACCGCGCCACCGCCCATGCCTTCGCCGACTACGCCCGTATCGTCGGCGAAGCGCTCGGCGACCGCGTCGCGATCTGGACGACCCTGAACGAACCATGGTGCTCCGCCTACCTCGGCTATGGATCCGGAGCCCATGCCCCCGGCCGCACCGACGGCGCCGCGGCGCTGACGGCCGTCCACCACCTCAACCTCGCCCACGGGCTCGCGGTGCAACAGCTCAGGGCAGTTGCCACCAATGATCCGCAGTACTCCATCACCCTCAACTTCCACGTCCTGAGGGGCGAGGGCGACGGTGGGGAGGAAGCCGTGCGTCGCATCGACGCGCTGGCCAACCGCTCCTTCACCGAACCCCTGTTGCGCGGCCACTACCCCGAGGACCTCATCGAGGACACCGCCGCCGTCACCGACTGGGCGTTCGTCCAGGACGGCGACCTGCCCCGGATACACCAGCCCCTGGACCTGCTCGGCGTCAACTACTACGCCACCACCGCCGTCCGCCTGTGGGACGGCGTGACCGCACGGCAGAACAACGACGGCCACAAGGACATGGGCGGCTCACCCTGGCCCGGCTCGCCCCAGGTCGAGTTCGTCGCACAGGACGGCCCGCACACCGCCATGGGCTGGAACATCGACCCCGACGGCCTCGAAGAACTCCTCCTGGACCTGCACACCCGGTTCCCGAACCAGCCGCTGGTCATCACCGAGAACGGAGCGGCCTTCGACGACCACCTCTCCAGCCGCCCCGACGGCACCCACGCCGTCCACGACCCCGAGCGTGTCGACTACCTCCGCCGCCACCTCACCGCCGCCCACCGGGCACTGGCCGCGGGCGTCGATCTGCGCGGCTACTTCGTGTGGTCACTGATGGACAACTTCGAGTGGTGTTACGGATACTCCAAGCGCTTCGGCATCGTCCACGTCGACTACGAGACCCAGCGCCGCACGCTCAAGGACAGCGCCCTGTGGTACCGGAAGCTGGCAGCGACGGGCACCATCCCGCCGGCGGGGACCAGGGGGTAGGCAGGGGCCGGCCGGCCGCGGAACTTCTCTCCAACCTGCTCCGGTCGATGGGCCGACTTGCCGGTGTCACAGGCCGAACAGGTCGACCGCGTTGTCGTGGCACACGGCCCGCAGCCACTCCTCACCGAGACCCAGCCGTTCCAGCGCGTGGAGCTGGTGCAGGTACGGGTAGGGGATGTTGGGGAAATCGGAGCCGAGCAGGACACGGTCGCCCAGCGCGGCGAGCCGGGGCAGGCTCCGGCGCGGGAACGGCATGAACCCTTCCGTGAAGTCCGTGAACGCCATCGTCGTGTCCAGCCGCACCTCGTCGTACCGCTCGGCGAGGTCGAAGAACTCCTCGTACTCGAGCATGCCCATGTGCGCGACGATCAGCCGCAGCTTCGGGTGCCGCGCCAGGACCCGCGCGATGGGCCCCGGGCCGGTGTGCTTGCCGGGCGCGGGCCCGGACCCGCAGTGCATCACCACGGGGATCCGGGCCTCGGCCAGCAGCCCCCACGCCTGCTGGAGACGCGCGTCGGCCGGGTCGTACGCTCCCACCTGCACATGTGCCTTGAACACGCGCGCGCCCGCTTCGACAGCCTCGCGGACGTAGGTCTCGACGTCCGGCTCGGGGTAGAGGGTGGCAGTGTGCAGACAATCGGGGGTGCGGCCGGCGAAGTCGGCCGCCCATGCGTTCAGCCACCTGGCCATACCGGGCTTGTGGGGGTAGAGCATCGCGGTGAAGGCCCGGACGCCGAAGTTCCGCAGCACAGCCGTCCTCTCCGCCTCCTCCTTCCGGTACGTGATCGGCCACCCCAGCCCGCCGATCAGCGGCCCGCTGGTGTCGAAGTAGTCCCAGACCTTGTGCAGGACACGCTCGGGCATGAAGTGGGTGTGCACGTCGATCAGCCCGGGAAGACCGAGCCCGCCCCAGAAACGGCGGACCTCACCGGCCTCCTCACTGACGGGTGCCACGCGGTGATCGTTCATACCGCCCACGATCGGCCCTGGTGACCTCGACGACAAGGGCCGGGCCGGCGAGCTGTCCAGGCACGTGAGCGACTCGAATCCTCGGGTGGGCCGACTCGCGGCCAGGATCTGAGCCGCCGGACATCGGGGAGACAGCAATGACACCAGTGGGAGGACAGGGCGGGAGTCCTGCCGCGCCGCGGGCCGTGGACGTGGCCCAGCGGGCCGGCGTCTCGCAGAAGACGGTCTCCCGGGTCTTCAACGGTGAGCGGTACGTCTCCGACGACGTGCGCCGACGAGTGCTCGAAGCCGCCGAGGAACTCGGCTACCGGCTGAACAGCGCGGCCCGGGCACTGGCCTCGGGGCGCACCCGCACCATCGGCGTGGTCACGCTGGGGACCGCCCTGTACGGGCCGGCCTCGCTGCTCATCGGTATCGAGCGGGCCGCCCGGGACGCGCGGGCTACGCGCTCCGGGTGTACAACACGCTGGAGGGCGACCCGCAAGGCGTCGCCGGGGCCGTGGAGTCCCTGCTCGAACAGGGCGTGGACGGGATCGTCGTATCCGAACCGATCGACGAGGGAGAGGAGGGAGACGACGGATCCGTCTCCCTCGGCGTCGACGTGCCGGTCCTCGTCCTCGGTGCCCGCGACGTTCGGCGGCCCCCGGGCCGTGGCCGTGGGGGGCGGTGCCGAGTCGCCGGCACGGGCGGCCACCGAACACCTCCTGGACCTCGGCCATGTGACGGTCCATCACCTCGCTGGACCGCAGCGGTGGTTCGCCGCCCGGGACCGTCTCGAAGGCTGGCGGGCGGCGCTGTCGGCGCGCGGCAGGCAACAGCCGCTCGTCCTCAAGGGCGACTGGACGGCCGCCTCCGGCTACGCCGCGGGTCGCGAACTCGCCTCCGCCGGTGACGTCACCGCGGTGTTCGCCGCCAACGACGACATGGCCATCGGTCTCATCCGCGCGCTGACGGAGGCCGGCCTGCGTGTGCCGGGCGATGTCAGTGTCGTCGGCTTCGACGACATCCCCGTCTCCGCCTACGTCACTCCTCCGCTGACCACGATGCGCCAGCCGTTCGACGCCGTGGCGCGAGAGGGGCTCCGGCTCCTGGTGCAGGCCATCGAGAAACCGGACGCGGAGCCGGAGCCGGTGAACGATCCGCCGGTCGAACTGGTCGTCCGCGCCTCGACCGCACCCCCGGCGGAGAATGCCTCAGCAGGCGGGCGGCGCTCGGCCTCCCCCTCGCCCGACTAGACAGACGTACCGTCGGCCGGAAACGGACCACCCGCCCTGCTCGTGGACCGCCGCACCGGCACCACCACGACCGATCCTCGGCCGCCCGACGCGCGCCCGGCGGCCGAGGAGACACACGACGTCGACGACTGGCTCACGGTGATCTCCTGGGGCCGCCGCGCCGGCGTGACCGCAGAAGCCACCGGCCACCAGTACCAGCTGAGAAGGGCGGGAAGGGCCCTATCCACTTCTCGCGGATCCTGATTGCGCGGTGCGCGGCCGTCATCCGCTTCCCCGCGCCGTTCTGGGTCCTTCCCGTCCCCTCCAGCACACCATGCGCGAGGCTGATGCGCCAGGGCCGCTCGGCCCACCAGGGGCAGACGGCGGAGGGCGACGGCGTCCGGAGGTGACAAGGCGGGCCTGGCGGGTACCCATGAGGCGGATCCCGCCGGGCGCGGGCGAGCCGTCGAGCGGAGGTGAGGAGGCCGTGCGGTTCGTGTTCCGCGATGCCGACCTGCACGGGCATCCCCCGGATGCCGTACGCGTGTGGCCCCGACCCGCGCCCCGCCCGATCGTCCCACTGCCGCGGTGGGGGTGACCATGGACCGGCCCCGCACCCCCGACCTGCCCGGAGACGCACTCGCCCGCGCCCTGCGCGACGTGCGCGCCGTCGTCTTCGACACCGACGGAGTGATCACCGACTCGGCCCGGGTGCACGCCGCCGCCTGGAAGGTGGCCTTCGACGGCTTCCTGCGCGCTCACCCGCCCGACGACCCCGGCCAACGCCGCCCCTTCGACGAGCGGGACGACTATCTTCGGCACGTGGACGGCAAGTCCCGCCTCGACGGAGCCGCGGCCTTCCTCACCGCGCGCGGCGTCGAGGCATCGGCCGAGACGGTGCGGTCCGTCGCCGAGGAGAAGGAGCGCCTCTTCACGCGGCGGCTGCGCGAGCAGGGCGTCGACGCCTACCCGGGGACCGTACGGCTGGTGAAGGCGCTGCGGGCGGCAGGAGTGCCCCGCGCGGCGGCCTCCGCGTCCCGGCACGCCGGAGAGCTGCTGAGCCGCGCCGGGGTGCGCGACCTGTTCGACGCCCTCGTGGACGGCGGTGAGGCGGCCCGGCTGGGCCTCGCGGGCAAACCGGAGCCGGATCTCTTCCTGGAGGCGGTCCGTCAGCTCGGCGTCCCCGCCGGCCGGGCCGCCGTGGTCGAGGACGCCCTGGCGGGTGTGGAGGCGGGCCGACGCGGCGGATTCGCCCTGGTGGTGGGAGTGGACCGGGCCGCCGGGGCGGACACCGGCGCGCGGCTGCTGCGGCACGGCGCCGACCTCGTCGTACACGACCTCGGAGAACTCTGCGCGGGAGGAGCGCCGACGTGACGGACCGGAGCCTGGAGGCCGAAGGGACCCGCCAGGGCTGGGAGGCCGAAGGGACGGAGCGTGGCCTGGCGATCGAAGCGACGCGCTGGAGCTGGGAGTACGAGGACTACAAGCCCGCCGACGAACGCCTCCGGGAGTCGCTGTGCACGCTCGGCAACGGCTACTTCGCCACCCGGGGAGCGCTTCCCGAGTGCGCCGCCGACGACGTCCACTATCCGGGGACGTATGTGGCCGGCATCTACAACCGGCTCACCTCCGAGGTCGCCGGCCGCCGGGTGGAGAACGAGGACATGGTCAACGTCCCGAACTGGCTGCCCCTGCGCTTCCGCTTCCCCGACGGGGAGTGGATCGTCCCCGACACCGCGAACGTGCTCGCCCACCGCCAGATGCTCCACCTGTCCGCAGGGCTGCTGGAGCGGCGGACGCGGTACGACCTCGGCGGCGACCGGACGCTGACGGTGCGTCAGCATCGGATGGTGCACATGGCCGACCCCCATCTGGCCGCGCTGCGCACCGAGTTCACAGTCGAGGGGTTCTCCGGCCCGCTCGAAGTGGAGGCGGCCCTGGACGGTGGTGTCACCAACTCCGGCGTGCCGCGCTACCGGGACCTCGACGGCCGTCATCTGACCCACGTCCACACCGGCACCGCCGCCCCGGACACGGTCTGGCTGCGCTGCCGCACCCGCACCTCCGACATCCGGATCGGCATCGCGTCCCGGCTGACCGCCGACGTGCCCGTCACGAACCACCATGAACGGCCTTACGCCATCCAGCGGTTGACGCTCGACCTGGCCCCCGGCCGCACCGTCACCGTCGACAAGACCGTGGCCCTGCACACCTCCCGTGACCCGGCCATCAGCGACCCACTGCACGCCGCCGTCGACCGGGTGGGCCGGGCCCCCGACTTCGACGCGCTGGTCGCGTCGCATCTCACCGCCTGGGAGCAGCTCTGGCGCCGCGCTGCGTTCGACGTGCCCGGCGAGTCGGGCCGCATTCTGCGGCTGCACCTCTTCCACGTCCTGCAGACCCTCTCCCCGCACACCGCCGACCTCGACGTCGGCGTCCCCGCCCGCGGACTGCACGGCGAGGCCTACCGCGGTCATGTCTTCTGGGACGAGCTGTTCGTCCTGCCCTACCTCAACCTGCACTTCCCGGAGGTCTCCCGCGCTCTGCTCCGCCACCGCCACCGACGCCTCGAACAGGCCTGCACCTCGGCCGGGGCGGCGGGGCACCGCGGCGCGATGTACCCCTGGCAGAGCGGCAGCGACGGGCGCGAGGAGACCCAGCAGCTCCATCTCAACCCGCGCTCGGGACGCTGGCTGCCCGACCACTCCCGGCTCCAGCACCACGTCGGCTCGGCGATCGCGTACAACGTGTGGCAGTACTGCGAGGCTAGCGGCGACATGGAGTTCCTGCACACCAAGGGCGCCGAGATGCTGTTGCAGATCGCCCGCTTCTGGGCGGACAAGGCCGTCTACGACGGGAGTCTGGACCGCTATCGCATCAAGGGCGTCGTAGGGCCCGACGAGTACCACGAGGCGTATCCGGACGCCGAGGCGCCCGGCCTGGACGACAACGCCTACACCAACCTCACCTCGGCCTGGGTGCTGGCCCGCACGTTGGAGCTGCTGGACACCCTCCCCGAGCCCCGCCGGCGGGAACTCGTCGAGCGCACCGGCCTGGACGGGGGCGAACTCGAACTGTGGGAGGAGGTCTCGCGGACCCTCCACGTCCCCTTCCACGACGGCGTCATCAGCCAGTTCGCGGGCTACGGCGATCTCGCCGAGCTCGACTGGAACGGCTACCGCGAGCAGTACGGCGACATCCGGCGGCTGGACCGGATCCTGGAGGCGGAGGGCGACACCGTCAACCGCTACAAGGCCTCCAAACAGGCCGACGTCCTGATGCTCGGCTACCTCTTCGCACCCGCCGAACTGGGCGGCCTGTTCCACCGGTTGGGGGTGCGGCTGGACGAGGACACCTGGCGGCGCACCGTCGACTACTACATGCACCGCACCAGCCACGGCTCCACCCTCAGCGGCCTGGTCCACGGCTGGGTGCTGGCCCGGTGCCGACGCAGCGAGGCGTGGGAGTTCTGCCAGGAGGCCCTGCAAGGAGACATCGCCGATGTGCAGGGCGGCACGACCAGCGAGGGCATCCACCTGGGCGCCATGGCCGGCACACTCGACCTCGTCCAGCGCGGGCTGACCGGTCTGGAGACCCGGGGCGGCGCCCTGTGGCTCGACCCCGTGCCCCTGCCCGAGCTGTCCTCCTACGGGTTCCCCCTGCGCTACCAGGGCCACTGGGGCGTACGGCTGCGGCTGGAGAGCGGGCTGCTGGAGATCGAGGTCCCCGCCTCCGACGCCTCACCCATCGACGTGCGGCTCCCGGGTCGCGGGGTGTCGCTGGAGCCGGGGCAGACAGGACGGCTGGTCCTCCACGACTGACCGGCTTGCCCTGCCCGGCTTGCCCTGCCCGGCTTGCCCTGCCCGGCTCGCCTCGCCCGGCTCGCCCCGCCCTGTCCGGCCCGGTGCGGAATACGACCGGCGGGGAGAGGCTGGGAGGACGACGGCCGACGGCCCGGCCCCGTCCGGCCCGACGCCGTCGTGGAGAGCCTGGTGGCCCCGGCGCGGGACGTCGTACGGCGCCCGCGGCCACCGCCCGGAAAGGGGAGCGCGATGGACGGCCCGGTTGTCGTGGGGGTGGACGGTTCGCCGTCGAGTCTGGCGGCCGTGGAGGTGGCGGCGCGCGAGGCCGGGCTGCACGGCGTGGGGCTGCGGCTGGTGCACGCCTTCGGCTGGCCGGCCGCGCACATACCGCACGGCGGTCGGCCCTGGGAGCCGAGCGGCGCCGGGCTGCGCGAACTGGTCGACGGCACGCTCGCCAAGGCCGAGCGGCGCGCCCACGAGACGGCGCCGGGCATCGAGATCATGCGCGAGATCGTTGTCGGCGAACCGGTGACCGTGCTGGAGATCGAGTCGCGCACCGCCTCCCTGGCCGTGGTCGGCAGCCGGGGCCACAGCCGGTTCGGTGCCCTGCTGCTCGGCTCCACCGCCGGCCATCTGGCCGCCCACGCAGCCTGCCCGGTGCTGGTGGTGCGCGGCAGGCCGGACCCGGCCGGGCCCGTTCTCCTCGCCGTCGACGGCTCGCCAGCGGCCCGGGGAGCCGTCGAGTTCGCCTTCGCCCGGGCTTCCCTGCACGGCACGGACCTGGTGGCGCTGCACGCCTGGAGCACCCGCACCGAGCGCGCCTACGACAGTCCCGCCGACCCGCCCTTCGTGACCTACGACGAGGAGCGGCTGCGCGACGAGGAGGAACGCGTGCTCGCCGAGGCGCTGGGCGGGCTGCGCGACCTGTATCCCGACGTCGCCGTGGACCGCAGGCTGGCGCGCGGCCGGGTGCGGCACACCCTCATCGAGGCCAGCGCCACCGCCCGGCTCGTCGTGGTGGGGGCGCGCGGGCGAGGCGGATTCGCCGGGCTGCTTCTGGGCTCGGTCAGTCAGGCCCTGCTCCACCACGCGCACTGCCCGGTCGCCGTCGTCAGGTCCGGGGCGGAGTGAGCGGGGAGTGATACCGGGGCGAGCGGCCTAGGGGGACTTTCGAAACACCCCCTAGGGCTGGTCAGAGGTTCGCCGCGTGGTCCGGGACGTAGTTCTGCAGATGGCGCGGCGGTCGTTCGTAGCCGGTCGCATCCGGCCGTTCGGGCAGGTCAAGGACGGGCGGGAGTACGTCCTGGTACGGCACGGAGCCCAGCAGGTGGGCGATCATGTTCACCCGGGCCCGGCGTTTGTCGTCGCTCTCGACGACGTACCAGGGCGCCTCGGTGATGTCGGTGTGGACCATCATCTGGTCCTTGGCCCGGGAGTACTCCTCCCAGCGGGTGATCGACTCCAGGTCCATGCGGGAGAGCTTCCAGCGGCGCAGGGGGTCCTCCAGCCGGCGCCGGAAGCGGTCCTGCTGTTCCTCGTCGCTCACCGAGAACCAGTACTTGCGCAGCAGGATCCCGTCCTCCACCAGCATCCGCTCGAAGAGGGGGCAC
This sequence comes from Streptomyces sp. V4I8, assembly GCF_041261225.1. Taxonomy (GTDB): domain Bacteria; phylum Actinomycetota; class Actinomycetes; order Streptomycetales; family Streptomycetaceae; genus Streptomyces. The sequence continues at coordinate 1,036,785 of NZ_JBGCCN010000001.1, read as the reverse complement.
TGACGCAGGAAGAGCTGGTACTCCTCCTTGGTGCAGAAGCCCATGACCTGCTCGACACCGGCCCGGTTGTACCAGCTGCGGTCGAACAGCACGATCTCCCCGGCGGCCGGCAGATGCTGGATGTACCGCTGGAAGTACCACTGGCTGCGCTCGCGTTCGGTCGGCTTGGGCAGGGCCGCGATCCGCGCGACGCGCGGGTTGAGGTGTTCCGTGACCCGCTTGATGGTGCCGCCCTTGCCCGCCGCGTCCCGCCCCTCGAAGATCACGACCAGCCGGGCGTCCTCCGCCCGCACCCACTCCTGCAATTTCGCCAACTCCATCTGCAGGCGCAGCAGTTCCTTCTCGTACGTCTTGCGCGGCAGCTTCTCCACCTTGTCGCCGGCCATACGGCCTCCCACAGCCGAGCTCGAACGCCAGAACAGCACCGTACTGACCGCCGGCGAGCAGCGCATCCCGTACGGCACGTGCACCTGCGGCCGTGGTCCGACGGGCAGGATGGGCTCATGGACGGTGTCGATCCACACATCCACGTCGAGCGGAGCGTGGCCCGCGACGACGCCCGCGTGCGCAATCTGCTGGCCGCCACCTTCGGCCTGGTCGGCGATCTGCCGCAGACCGTCGCCACCGGCTGTGGGCTGCGGGTTCCCTGCGCGATGACCTCGGCACGGCCGGAGAGCGTCACCTGCCTGGCCTGCGTTGAGCACGCCCGCGCGGAGCACATGCGCCTCGCCGAGGAGATCCTGCGGCTGGGCGTCATGCCCGGCTCCGCCGTCACCGGAGCCCAGGCGGGTCGGGTGGCGGAGCATCATCGCGACCTCGCGCGGAGGTTCGCCGCCGGGGCGTAGAGCCCCGACGGCGTATGAGGCACACCGCCCCGGACGGCGCCGGAGGTGTCAGGTGCCGCCGCTGCCGAAGGATCCGCTCCCGCCCTCGGTCCAGCGCGGCCGTTCCTGTGACGCGCTGGGCCGGGAGGGAATGTTGCCGTGGGCGGGCAGGTCGTGCGCGGTGAGCCGGTGGTCGCTCTTCGGTACCTCGGCGGGCTCCCGGTGCTCCCGGACCTCGTGGACCGGGCCCTCGTCGGGCAGCCTGGGCTGCTCTTCGGGGCGGGGCGGCCGCGGTTCCCGGCGCCTGATACGGCTGCCCAGGACGAAGGCGCCGATGAGCAGCGCCACGACGACCACACCGGCGACGAGCAGCCCGGCGGCGAGCGCGCCCCGTGCTGCGGCGATGTCCATCCAAGTGGTGTCCATGGACGCGCGAGTACCCCTGGCCCCGCGCATGAACCGTTCCTCCTGATCGGTCGGCACGCAGGAGAACGCGGGGTTTGGTGCCGGCGGCTCCGGCTACCCGCCTCGTGTGACATCGACAACGTCCCAGCAAGAGCTCGTCCAGTTCCTGGAGGACCGCTTCGCCTGCGCCCAGGCCTGCACCGACTGCGCCCGTGCCTGTGCCCTGCGTGCGAGCCTCGTGGATCCGGACGGGACCGAGGAACAGGAACTCGTGCGACGCAAGGGCATCCTGTGCGCCGAGGTGTGCGACGCGACGTGCCGTGCGCTGAGCGAGCAGGGCCACATGGACGAGGGCACCGAGAGCGCCCTCCGCATCCAGCTGGAGTGGACCCGCACGGTCTGCCTGGAGTGCGCACATGTCTTCGACAAGCACCCGGGCGCCGAGGACGCCGCCAAGGCCTGCCGCGACTGCGCACGGGCGTGCACGGACTTCATGGCCACGCTCGACTGAGCCGCGTTCGACTGATCGGCGTTCGACTGAGCGGCGTTCGGCAGAGCCACGCTCGGCTGAGCGGCGGTCGATCGAGGGGTACCCGTCAGGCCGGCGGCCGTCCTCGCTCGCTCCTCGCCATTCCCAATTTCTGGAACACGTTCTACGGTGTGCGCCGTCAGGACCGGCCTTGGGGAGCCTGGAGGCGCCGTGCATCTCGAATACACGCCCGAGCAGCAGCGGCTGCGCACCGAACTGCGCGACTACTTCGCCGAGTTGATGCCGGACCTCGCCGAGACCCGATTCACCGACCACACCGCCCAGAAGCGCTACTACCGCACGACGATCCGGCGGCTCGGCGCGGACGGCTGGCTCGGCGTGGGCTGGCCCAAGGAGTACGGCGGACGCGGCCTGACCACGATCGAACAGTTCATCTTCTTCGACGAGGCCGCCCAGGCGGGCGTACCGCTGCCACTGATGGCACTCAACACGGTCGGCCCGACGATCATGCAGTACGGCACGGAGGAACAGAAGGCGTACTTCCTGCCGAAGATCCTCTCCGGCGAGATCGACTTCGCGATCGGCTACAGCGAACCCGACGCGGGCACGGACCTCGCGTCCCTGAAGACGCGCGCCGTGCGGGACGGTGACGAGTACGTCGTCAACGGGCAGAAGATCTGGACGACCAACGGCGACACCGCCGACTGGGTCTGGCTGGCCGTCCGCACCGACCCCGACGCCCCGCCGCACAAGGGCATCACCATGCTCCTCGTCCCGACCACCGAGCCGGGCTACTCGTGCACCCTGATCAACACGCTCGCCTCGCACGACACCACGGCCAGCTACTACGAGAACATCCGCGTCCCCGTCTCCCGCCGCGTCGGCGAGGAGAACCAGGGCTGGCGCCTGATCACCAACCAGCTCAACCACGAGCGCGTCACCCTCGCCGCCCACGGGACCATGGCCATCCGCGCCCTGCACGACGTCCAGCGCTGGGCCATGGAGACCAAGCTCGCCGACGGCCGCCGGGTGATCGACCTCCCCTGGGTCCGCCGCCGCCTCGCCCAGACCCACACCAAGCTCGACGCCCTCAAGCTCCTGAACTGGAAGATGGTGAGCGCCGTGCAGGAGGGCACGCTCACCCCGCAGGACGCCTCAGCCGTGAAGGTCTACGGCTCCGAGGCGCGCCGCGACGCATACGCCTGGCTGATGGAGATCGTCGCCGCACCAGGGACGCTGAAGGAGGGCTCGGCGGGCGCGGTGCTCCACGGCGAGCTGGAGCGCGGCTACCGCTCCGCCGTCATCTTCACCTTCGGCGGCGGCAACAACGAGATCCAGCGGGAGATCATCTCCTGGATCGGGCTGGGGATGCCGAGGGTACGGCGTTAGCCTGCGGGCATGGGCGATCCCGGGCTGTTCACCCCTAACTCCGTCACCTGGCAGATGCACGGCGACCCCATGATGTGGGTCGCCGGTATCCGCGCGCTCTACCTCCAGGCCCTGCACCCGCGCGCCGTACGCGGTGTCATGCAGAACTCCGACTTCCGGCGCGACGCCTGGGGCCGGCTGCTGCGCACCGCGAACTTCGTCGGCACCATCACCTACGGCACCACCGAGGCCGCCGAGAAGGCGGGCGCCCGCGTGCGGAAGATCCACAGCATGCTGGGCGCCACCGACCCGGAGACGGGGGAGCGGTACGGCGTCGACGAGCCCGAACTGCTGCTGTGGGTGCACTGCGCCGAGATCGACTCCTACCTCCAGGTCGCGCGCCGCTCCGGCTTCCGCCTCACCGACGCGCAGGCCGACCGCTACATCGGCGAACACCGGGTCGGCGCCCGCCTGGTGGGCCTGGACCCCGACGCCGTACCGGCGAACCAGGACGAGATGGCGGCGTACTTCGACAAGGTGCGCCCCGAGCTCGCGTGCGGACCCGAGGCACGCGCGGTGGACGACTTCCTGCTCCGCCCGCCGACGCACCCCCTTCTCGTCCCGGCGCGCGAGGTGCTGTGGCGGCGCGTGGCACACGTGGCGTACGCCGCCCTGCCGCCGTACGCCCACGAGCTGTACGGCAGACCGGCCCCGAAACCCGCCACCGTCACCCGCCAGTTGCGCGCCACGGGCACCTTGCTGCGCTGCGTTCCCGCACGTCTGCGCTGGCAACTCCCGCCCAAACACATCCTGCGCGCCATGGCCCGGCTCGGTCCGGGCTCGCGCCCGGCACCGTACAAAGACGGACGATAGGTCGCCATACTGGACGAGCCGGGGGAGGCGGGCGGACCACAACGGGGGGCGAGCGCGGGAAATGGGGGACAGCAGGCTGATCCAGGGCCGGTACCGGCTGCTCGATCTGATCGGACGCGGCGGTATGGGCGAGGTGTGGCGTGCGCGCGACGAGTCGCTGGGCCGGCATGTCGCCGTGAAATGCCTCAAGCCGCTCGGACCGCACCACGACCACTCCTTCACCCGTGTCCTGCGGGAGCGGTTCCGCCGCGAGGCCCGGGTGGCCGCGGCGCTCCAGCACCGGGGCGTGACCGTCGTCCATGACTTCGGGGAGTCCGACGGGATCCTGTTCCTGGTCATGGAGCTGCTGGAGGGCCGCAACCTCAGCCAGCTCCTGGAGGACAACAAGCACCATCCGCTGCCCGTCCCGGACGTCGTCGAGATCGCCGACCAGGTCTCCGCCGCCCTCGCCTACACCCATCAACAGGGCATCGTGCACCGCGACCTGAAGCCCGCGAACATCATGCGGCTCGCCGACGGCACGGTGAAGATCTGCGACTTCGGCATAGCCCGCCTCGCCCATGACATCGGCTTCACCTCCCGACTGACCGGCACCGGCATCGCGATGGGCACCCCGCACTACATGTCGCCGGAGCAGATCGGCGGGGACGAGGTGGACCAGCGCAGCGACCTGTACTCGCTGGGCTGCGTGCTGTACGAGATCGCCACCGGGGTACCGCCGTTCGACCTCGACGACCCCTGGGCCATCCTCGTCGGCCACCGGGACACCCCGCCCCGGCCGCCGCGCAGCCACCGCGCCGAGCTGCCCGAGTACTTCGAGAAGGTCATCCTCGACCTGCTGGCCAAGCGTCCCGAGGAACGCCCGCACGACGGGCGTGAGTTGGGCCGCCGCATCAGTCTGGGCCGTACGACACCGGCGTACGTGCCGACCGTGGTGACCCCGCAGCCGGACCTCGGGCCCCCGGCGCCCGTGGCCCGCGCGGCCCGTCTGCCGTCCTGGACCCGTGGCATGACCACCGGCCACAAGGCCACCGGCGCCGGCCTGCGCACCACACCGCCGGACGCCGCGGCCGGCCTCACCGGCGAGTGGATCCCCCGGCCGACCACCGGCCGGCCCGAGGAGACCGCCGTACCCGGCGAACCGCCCGCCCCGTCCGCCGCGACGCTGACCGCACTGGCCGGACGGCACAACGCCGGGCTGAGCCTGGGCCGGCTGGGCCGCTGGACGGAGGCGGGCGAGGTGCACCGCGCCGTCGTCGCCGAACGCGAACACCTCCTCGGCCCCGACCACCCCGACACCCTCGCCAGCCGCTACGAGCTCGCCTTCACCCTCAGCCGCACCGGCCGCGCCGCCGACGCCCTGCGCGAGTACAAACACGTCGCCCGCGCCCGCAGCCTGGCCCTCGGCCCCGACCATCCGGACACGCTCGCCGCCCGACAGGAAATGGCTTACGTCCTCGGCCAGTTGGGCCGTCACTTCGACGCGCACCAGGTCTACACGTCCGTCCTGACGGCACGAGAGCGCGCGATGGGCGCCGACCACCCCGACACCCTGCGCTGCCGCCACAACCTCGCCTTCAACCTCAGCAGACTCGGCCGCCTGGAGGAGTCCTACCGGATGGCCGGCGAGGTCGCCGACGCCCGCGCCCGCGTCCTCGGCGCCCACCACCCCGACACCCTGGTCACCCGCTACGAAGTCGCCTACGCGCTGGGCCAGTTGGGCCGCTGGACCGAGGCCCTGCAGACCTATCGCGAGGTGGCCGACGCCCGCGCCCAGGCCCTCGGCCCCGACCACCCCGACACCCTCGCCGCCCGCTACGAGGTCGGCATCAGCCTCGGCCGCCTCGGCCGCAGCGCGGAGGCGCTCCAGCTCTACCGCGACCTGATCGACGACCGCACCCGCGTCCACGGCCCCGCCCACCCCGAGACCCTCCGCGCCCGGCACGGCCTCGGCGTCAACCTCGGCCGCCTCGGCCGCTGGGAGGAGGCCCTCGCCGAATCCCGCGACGTGAGCGCGATCCGTGAGCGCGTGCTGGGCCCCGACCACCCGGACACCCTGGTCAGCCGGCGCGAGGTCGCCGTGAGCCTCGGCTGGCTGGGCCGCTGGCCGGACGCGCTCATCGAGTACCGCAGGGTGGCCACCGCCCGCGAACGCGTCCTCGGCGCCGACCACCCCGACACCCTCGCCAGCCGCAACGACGAGGCCCACTGCCTCGAACAGCTCGGGCGGGGCGCGGAGGCGGTCGAGCTGTACCGGAGGGTGGCGGTGCTGCGGCAGAAGCGGGCGTCCGGAGGCCAGTGAGGGCCATGGGCGTCGGTATGGTCCGTGGCCGCCCCGGCGCGTCCCCCCTATGGCCGACCTAGATCATCACGTGTTACGAAGAACCATGCCAGCACACGAGGGACACCCGGTACACCGTACGTACGACGCCGTCATCGTCGGCGGAGGCCACAACGGCCTGGTCGCCGCCGCCTACCTGGCCCGGGCCGGACGGTCCGTGCTGGTGCTGGAGCGGCTGGACCACACCGGGGGCGCCGCCGTGTCCACGCGCCCGTTCGCGGGCGTCGACGCCCGGCTCTCCCGCTACTCGTACCTGGTCAGCCTGCTGCCGAAGAAGATCGTCCGGGACCTGGGACTGGACTTCCGGGTCCGCACCCGCGACGTCTCCTCCTACACGCCCGTGGAACGCGCCGGACGGCCGACCGGACTCCTGGTGGGCCGCGGTGAACGGCGCACCCGGGAGGCCTTCGAACGGCTGACCGGCGGCGAACGCGAGTACGCGGCCTGGCAGCGCTTCTACGACATGACCGGCGAGGTCGCCAAGCGGGTGTTCCCGACGCTCACCGAGCCCCTGCCCAGCCGCGCGGAACTACGCGACCGGGTGGACGACGAGGAGGCCTGGCGGACCCTCTTCGAGGAGCCGATCGGCGTCGCCATCGAGGACCGCTTCACGGACGACCTGGTGCGGGGCGTGGTCCTGACGGACGCCCTGATCGGCACGTTCGCCGACGCCCATGACACGTCGCTCAAGCAGAACCGTTGCTTCCTCTACCACGTGATCGGCGGCGGCACCGGCGCCTGGGACGTCCCCGTCGGCGGTATGGGCGCCCTCACCGACGCCCTGGCCACGGCCGCGCGTGAGGCGGGCGCGGACATCGTCACCGGGCACGAGGCGGTACGGATCGACACGGACGGCCGTACCGCGGAGATCACCTACCGGACGGCCGACGGCGAGGGCGCCGTCGCCGCCCGTCACGTCCTGGTGAACGCCTCCCCGCAGGAGCTGGCCGCCCTCACCGGCGACATGCCCCCTGCCCCCGCCGAGGGCGCCCAGCTCAAGGTGAACATGCTGCTCAAGCGTTTGCCGCGGCTGCGCGACACCTCCGTCGACCCGCGCGAGGCCTTCGCCGGCACCTTCCACATCGCCGAGGGCTACGGCCAACTGGCCACCGCCCACGCCCAGGCCGCCGCCGGCGAACTCCCCGGCGCGCCCCCGTCCGAGATCTACTGCCACTCGCTGACCGACCCGACGATCCTCGGCCCCGACCTCGTCGCCCAGGGCTACCAGACCCTCACCCTGTTCGGCCTGCACACTCCGGCGAGGCTTTTCGCACCGGACAACGACGCCGTACGCGACGAACTGCTCAAGTCGACACTCGCCCAACTGGACGCCCACCTCGCCGAGCCGATCGCCGACTGCCTGGCGACGGACGCGGAGGGGCGGCCGTGCATCGAGGCGAAGACCCCACTGGACCTGGAGCGCGACCTGCGCCTCCCCGGCGGCAACATCTTCCACCGCGACCTGGCCTGGCCCTACGCCCAGGAGGACACCGGCCGCTGGGGCGTGGAGACCCGCCACGCGAACGTGCTGCTGTGCGGGGCGGGTGCGGTGCGCGGGGGAGGGGTGAGCGGAGTGCCGGGGCACAACGCGGCGATGGCGGTGCTGGAGCAGTCCGGCGAGTGACGGGCGGTTCGGGCGTCGGGTTCGTGGGGCGAGCCTTCGGCCCCGGCCGAGCGCCGCACTGTCAGTCGGCGGAGGCCGTCCAGCCGTTCGCCGTGATCCGGGCCGCGTCCGCCGGTCGGGCCTCGTCGAAGAGGACGGTGCCCGCCGTCTCGACACGGAGGCCGCAGACGTACGCGCCCCGGCCCACGTACAGCCGGTCGGTCGTGTACCGCCAGCGCAGTACCAGCTGCCGGTCCGCGGGGAGCCGCGCCGTGAGACGGTGCCAGACGCGCCCCGACCAGCCGGTGACCGTGCCGGTCGGATGGTCCTGGGGCTGCTCGCCGCGGCGGCTGGTGGTGAAGGGGAGCGGCTGCCAGGTCGCCCCGCCGTCCGTCGTGGCCTCAAGGGCGAGGAGGTCCGACCGGGGTTCGGTGTCCCACCACAGGGCGCAGCGCAGCCCCGCGTCGCCGGCGGACGTGTCGAGGGCGGGCAGCGCGAGTGTCGCGGTCGTGGCGGTCGCCATGCCTGAGAACCATGCCGTACGGCCGTGGCGTGGGCGGACCGGTACGGCGCGGGCCATGTTGTCGGCGGCGGCGGCCCTCGGCACGGAGCCGGAGCGCCAACTGCGCACCGGGTGAACGGAGTTGCCGAGGACGACGAGGAAGGAGTCGGTCGTCGGGTCCAGCACCAGGGAGGTGCCGGTGAAGCCGGTGTGCCCGGCGGTGCGCGGGGTGGCCATCGCGCCCATGTACCAGTGCTGGTAGAGCTCGAAGCCGAGGCCGTGTTCGTCGCCCGGGAAGACGGTGTTGAAGTCGGTGAACATCAGGTCCACCGACTCCGGCTCCAGGATGCGGCATCCGCCGTAGGCGCCGCCGTTGAGCAGCGTCCGGCCGAGGACCGCGAGGTCCCAGGCGTGGGAGAACACGCCCGCGTGGCCGGCGACCCCGCCGAGGCTGAACGCGTTCTCGTCGTGCACCTCGCCCCATATGAGCCCACGGTCCAGGCCGGACCAGGGCTTGCGGGCGTCCTCGGTGGCCGCGATCTTCGGTTTCCAGTCGGCGGGCGGGTTGTAGCGGGTCCTGCGCATGCCGAGCGGGCCGGTGATCTCGTCGTGGAGGAGGGTGTCCAGTCCCCGGCCGGTGATCTTCTCCAGGACCAGCTGGAGGGAGATCAGGTTCAGGTCCGAGTAGAGGTACTTGGTGCCCGGAGGGTTCAGCGGCGCCTCGTTCCAGATGAGTTGGAGCTTCTCCTCGTACGTCCGCGCGGCGTACAGCGGGATCCAGGCGCGGAACCCCGAGGTATGCGTGAGGAGCTGACGGACGGTGATGTCCTGCTTGCCCGCGCTGCCGAAGTCCGGGAGATACGAGGCGACCGTCGCCTCCAGCCCCAGCGCACCCCGCTCGATCTGCTGCACGGCGAGGATCGAGGTGAACAGCTTGGACACCGAGGCCAGGTCGAAGACGGTGTCCTCGGCCATCGGGATCTGCTGGTCGGCCGGGAACTCGATGCCGGTGTCGGTTTTCTCGTCGTACGCCCGGTAGCGCACCGCCATGCCGATCGGCTCGTGCAGGGCCACGGTGCCGCCCCGCCCGGCGAGCAGAACGGCGCCCGCGTACCAGGGGTGCGCGGGGGACGGGCCGAGGAACGCCTCGGCGTCGGTGACCAGGCGGCGCAGGGGCCCGGGGAGCAGACCGGCGCGCTCGGGGGAGCCGTGGCGCAGGGTGCTGGGGCGTGGGCCCCGGCCGGAGGAGGCGGCCGCCGGTCCGGCCGGCAAGGGGGCGAGGGCCAGGGCGCCGCCCAAGGCCACTGTGGCCTTGGTGAATTGACGTCTGGTCAGTCCGCTTCTGCCTTCGGTCATCGAGGTTCCTCCCGCCGCTCCGGCTGAAAGTATCTTTCCGGGATCACCTTGCGTGGTGAAACTTTCGTGTCAGGTGAGAGGCGTGTCAACGGGGTGTTCCCGCAAGAGATCTGACGGTGTATCAGAAAAGGTCTTCCGTCGTCCGGAGGACTGCGGCATCCTGCGCCCATGCAGACGGAGCTGAGCAAGAAACTGGGAGTCGAGCACGCCATCTTCGGCTTCACGCCGTTCCCCGCCGTCGCAGCGGCCATCAGCCGGGCCGGCGGCCTCGGAGTGCTCGGCGCGGTCCGCTACACCGCCCCCGACGACCTCAAACGCGACCTCGACTGGGTCGAGGCACACGTCGACGGCAGGCCCTACGGCCTGGACGTCGTCATGCCCGCGAAGAAGGTCGAGGGCGTCACCGAAGCCGACGTCGAGGCGATGATCCCGGAAGGGCACCGGCAGTTCGTCAAGGACACCCTCGCCAAGTACGGCGTACCCGAGCTGGCCGAGGGGGAGGCGTCCGGCTGGCGGATCACCGGGTGGATGGAACAGGTGGCCCGCACCCAGCTCGACGTCGCCTTCGACTATCCGATCAAGCTGCTCGCCAACGCCCTCGGCTCACCGCCCGCGGACATCGTGGACCGCGCCCATGACCGGGACGTGCTCGTCGCCGCCCTCGCGGGCAGCGCCCGGCACGCCCGCAAGCACAAGGAGGCGGGCATCGACATCGTGGTGGCCCAGGGCTACGAGGCGGGCGGCCACACCGGTGACATTGCCTCCATGGTGCTCACCCCGGAAGTGGTGGAAGCCGTCGACCCGCTGCCCGTACTGGCGGCCGGAGGGATCGGAAGCGGCCCACAGGTGGCGGCGGCACTCAGCCTCGGCGCCCAAGGTGTGTGGCTGGGCTCCATATGGCTGACCACCACAGAGGCGGATCTGCATTCCACCGCGCTCACCGCCAAACTGCTCGCCGCCGGGTCCGGCGACACCGTCCGCTCCCGCGCCCTCACCGGCAAGCCGGCACGCCAACTGCGCACCGAGTGGACGGACGCCTGGGACGACCCGAACGGACCCGGCACCCTCCCCATGCCACTCCAGGGCCTCCTGGTGGCCGAGGCCGTCTCCCGCATGCAGAAGTACGAGGTCGAGCCGCTGCTCGGCACGCCCGTCGGCCAGATCGTCGGCCGGATGAACAGCGAACGCACTGTCCAGGCCGTCTTCGACGACCTCACCCGTGGCTTCGAGCGGTCCGTCGACCGCATCAACCGCATCGCAGGAAGGAGCGGCCAGTGACGAGCACACCCCCCGCGGGCTTCTGGGCCCAGGCCGACGCCGACCCCGACCGCACGGTCCTCGTCGCCCCCGACGGCGAGGAGTGGACCGCAGGCCGACTGCACGCCGCCGCCAACCGCCTGGTGCACGGCCTGCGCGCGGCCGGGATGGAGCGCGGCGACGCCTTCGCCGTCGTCCTGCCCAACAGCCCCGAGTTCTTCACCGCCTACCTCGCCGCCAGCCAGGCCGGGTTCTACCTCGTCCCGGTCAACCACCACTTCGTCGGCCCCGAGATCGCCTGGATCGTGGCCGACTCCGGCGCCAAGGTGCTCCTCGCCCACGAACGCTTCGCCGCACCCGCGCGTCACGCCGCCGACGAGGCGGGCCTGCCCGGCACCCACCGGTACGCGATCGGCACGGTCGAGGGCTTCCGGCCGTACACCGAACTCCTCGACGGACAACCCGAGTCGCCGCCCGCGGACCGCACGCTCGGCTGGGTCATGAACTACACCTCGGGCACCACCGGCCGCCCCCGCGGCATCCGGCGCCCACTGCCCGGCAAGACACCCGAGGAGTCCTACCTCGGCGGCTTCCTCGGCATCTTCGGCATCAGGCCGTTCGGCGACAACGTGCACCTCGTGTGCTCCCCGCTGTACCACACCGCCGTACTCCAGTTCGCGGGCGCGTCCCTGCACATAGGCCACCGGCTGGTGCTGATGGACAAGTGGACCCCGGAGGAGATGCTCCGCCTGATCGACACCCACCGTTGCACACACACCCATATGGTCCCGACCCAGTTCCACCGACTGCTCGCCCTCCCGCAGGACGCACGGGCCCGCCACGACGTCTCCTCCATGCGGCACGCCATCCACGGCGCCGCCCCCTGCCCCGACCACGTGAAGCGAGCCATGCTCGACTGGTGGGGCCCGTGTGTGGAGGAGTACTACGCCGCCAGCGAGGGCGGCGGCGCCTTCGCGACCGCCGAGGACTGGCTGAAGAAGCCCGGCACGGTCGGCAAGGCCTGGCCGATCAGCGAACTCGCGATCTTCGACGACGACGGCAACCGGCTGCCGCCCGGCGAACTCGGCACCGTCTACCTCAAGATGAACACCGGCGGCTTCTCTTACCACAAGGACCGGGCCAAGACCGAGAAGAACCGCATCGGCGACTTCTTCACGGTCGGCGACCTCGGCTACCTCGACGAGGACGGCTATCTCTTCCTCCGCGACCGCAAGATCGACATGATCATCTCGGGCGGGGTCAACATCTACCCCGCCGAGATCGAGTCCGTCCTGCTCGCCCACCCGGCCGTCGCCGACGCCGCCGCCTTCGGCATCCCGCACGACGACTGGGGCGAGGAGGTCAAGGCCGTCGTCGAACCCGCCCCGGGCCACGAACCGGGCCCCGCCCTCGCCGCCACGATCCTCGACCACTGCGCCGGCCAACTCGCCGGCTACAAGCGGCCCAAGAGCGTCGACTTCATCACCGAGATGCCCCGCGACCCCAACGGCAAGCTGTACAAGAGGCGGTTGCGGGACCCGTACTGGGAGGGGCGCACACGGCCCGTGTGACCGCTGCCGCACGACGGTCGTCGGTCACTGCCGAGGGCACGGGAAGGTCTCCAGGGCCTGGGCGAGGCCCGCCGCGTCGGTGCCGATCTTGCGATAGACGCAGGACAGCAGTTGCCGTACACCCTGCTCGGTGAGGCGCAGTTCCTTCGCGATCACTTCCACCGGGTGGCCCTGGACCGTCAGTTCGGCCGTCCTTCGCTCATGAGCGGTGAGCGTGTCCGTCTGCGCGTAGCGCAGGGGCAACGGTCGCAGCCCGGCTGCCGAGAGCTCTTGCCGGGCCCGGGCGGCGACGGACTTGGCACCACAGTGAACGGCGCCCTCCAGCCCCTGGTAGAGCCGATCGGCGGCCTCCTGCACCCGCCCGTTGCGGGCAAGCGCGGCGCCGTGCCCGACGAGCGCACGGGCCAGCTCGTACGACGCGGGCGACCGCTCCAGGTGTGCGACGGCCTCGGCGTGCAGATCGAGGGCGGCCGGACCGCCGGTCACCTCCGCTTCGATGTGCAGGGCCTGCCCGATCGCGGATGCCGCCCCGAAGTCCCTCGCCCGTTTGACGGCGTCCTGGGCGTGGCGTACCGCCCGGTCGGGGGCGGTGCGGGCGAGAGCGGAGGCCAGGTCCAGCTGCCAGGGGCACCAGGCAGGGTTGCGCCAGTTCCGTGCCTCCAGCCAGTCCCCGACGGCGGACAACAGCCGTGCCGCCTCGGTGTACCGCTCCTCGGCCAGGAGCAGTTCGGCGTACACCGTGCGGGGATCGGGGAAGATGACGGCGTTCGGGACCACGTCGCCGTAGTGGTAGGAGTCGGCGAGCCGACGCGCGTCGCCGGTCCGCCCGCGGGCCAGCAGGATCTGGATGAGGATGCCGATGGCGAACCACTGGGCGGGTACCGCGCCCTCGACGCGCTCGGCGGTGCGCAGTCCGGCCCGTACGAAATCCTCCGCCTCGGAGAGGCAGCCGCGACGGTAGCGGATGTAGCCGAAGAGGGTCTGCCCCTGCGCCAGGTGGGAGCCGCTCCAGCCCTTGTGCTCGCACTCGGCCATGCCCTTGGTGAACAGTTCTTCGGCCCGCCACGGCTGGTCGCAGTACATGAACAGCAGGGCGACCGCGACGGGCACCTCGAAGCCGCGGTGCTCGTCGGTCCAGCTCATCCCCCCGCGCAACGCCTCCTCGGCATGCCCGAGGGCGGTTCGCCGCGGCTCGCCGCGTACCAGGGCGTCCCACGCGCGCAGGCCGAGGATGTAGCGCTCCTCCAGGCCGCGGCCGGGCAGCCTCTCGGCCAGCCGCGTCAGCCGGCGTGAGCGGGCGGACGAGTCGGGCTCGTCGGCGCGGAAGGCGCTCCAGACGAAGTGATCGGCCTGCATGCGCAGCCTGATACGCGGATTGGAGGCCCGCCGCGCTTCGTCGGCGGCCACAGCCGCGGCCTCGGTCAGCCGGTCGGTGTTGGCCAGCGCCTGGGCCAGCCGGTAGACGATGGAGGCGCGGAGGTCGGGGTCGATGTCGGGCTCTGCCAGCGCCTCCCGGAGGTGGCTGACCGTGGCTGTGGGCTCGATCAGGAAGGTCGAGCAGGCGAGTTCGTGCAGAAGCGCGGCGCGGTCCTCCGCGGGGGGCGGTTCCTGCAGCGCCCGGGTCAGCACGCGACGCGCGGCCTCCGGGGCCCCGGCGCGGAGGTACTCCTGCGCGGCGGCGCGCAGGACGGAGACCGCTTCGGGCCGGCCGTCGCAGGGCACCTCCAGCAGGTGCCGGGCGGCGGCCGTGGGCCCGAACCCGCCCGCCTGGGCGGCGACGGCAGCCGCGTTGTGCATGCCGACCCGCAGGCTCGAGGGGATGTCGCGGTAGACCGTCGTGGCGATCGACGGGTGGACGAACTCCAGGCTGCGCCCGGGCCCGTCGCCGTCCGCGAGGATGCGGGAGGCGCGCAGCTTCTCGGCCGCCTCGGCGGCGTCCTCGCTGCCGACCACCGCGATGCCGGCGGCGAGTTCGGGGCAGAAGGACCCACCCAGTACGGCGGCGGCCCACGCGAAGCGTACGGTGTTCGGGCCGAGCCGGTGGAGGCGCTCGATCAGTCCGGGGCCCTTGACCGCCGCGGCGAGGTCCCCGATCACGTGCAGCTCGTCCTGGGTGCCCTTCACCTGCCGTTCGCGGAGCCTGATGGCCAGTTCGACGGTCTCGAACGGGCTGCCGCCGGTGGCCGTCCAGCACTCGCCGCAGAACTCGTCCTCGGCCTCCTCACCCACTTCGTTCCTGACGATCCGCGCCACACCGTCCTTGCCGAGCGGAGACAGCGCGTGAGGGCGCTTCTCGTGGCGCTCGACGAGCGTGCGGAAAGAGGTCGCGTCGGGTGGGAGTTCGTCGGGCCGGTAGGCGACGACGATCAGGAGCGGGAGGTCCGCCACCCGGGGCGCGAAGGAGGCGAGCCAGTCGAGGGATTCGGCATCGGCCCAGTGCAGGTCGTCCAGGAGCATGACGAGAGGCGCGTTCATCACCGTGAGGCGCGTCATGACCCAGTCGAGGCCGTCGCGCACTCCGGTCGGGTCCGGCCTCCGAGTGGTGTCCGTCGCCTCGAGGCCGAGCGCGGCGCCGACGATGTCGTACCAGCTGCCCAGGAAGGCCCGAAGTTCCGCTTCGCTCATCGTGGCCAGGGTGGGCTGCATGACCTGGCGGACGACGCGGAACGCCAGCCCCTGCTCCTTCTCGCCGCCCGTGCCCGAGACCACCGTGAGTCCGTGTGCGGCGGCGCGGGAGCGCGCCACCGAGATGAGTGTGGTCTTGCCCAGCCCGGCCTCCCCGGTGAAGGCGAGCAACCCGCCCCGTGGCCCCCGGGGCCCGCCGTCGACGGTGGCATGGAGGTCCGACAACGCGGAGTCGAGTGCCTGGAGTTCCCGGGTGCGTTCGAGTAGCGGCCGGTGTGCGGTGCTCGGTTGCCGCAGCCCATGGGCCATGTGGTCTACCGCTTCCTGTCGTTGCTCCCCGCCGGACAGGGCGAGCGTACGCCCGCACGGATGCCCCTTGGACGGGTTGGAACAGGAGGTCGGCAGGGAGGGTGAACTTTCGGCGGCAGGCGTTCAAGTCCCGGACCGTTGGGTAATATGTCTCGTTTCCGCTTGGGCCCCTCCGCTGCGGGCGACCGGTCGAACAGCGGCTCAGGGCGCGGCGGATGCCGCCATCGTGTCCGCGTACCGCGGCACGGTGCGGGACCAGAAGTAGCATCCGGGGATCCAGTCGGCCATGCCCTCCACATAGCCGACGCCGGCTGGGCTCAACTCCGGCCTGATCTCACCGTAGAGCTCCTCGAACTCGCTGATCGTGCTGTTGATGCGCCGGATGGCCAGCGTGACGGCCTCCGGCAGGGAGCACAGGTGTGTGCGCTGGTAGTCGAGGGCCAGATTGATCACGCCGCCGGCCCGCTGCTCCTTCACGGCGGAGAACAGGTCGGCTATCCACACCGCCGCGTCGACCGACAGGCGCCCCAGGCGCCGCACGACGGGATGCCGGAGTTCCTCCGGGGCCAGCTCGTACGGCTGCGCGGCCTCGCACAGCGGGTGGAACGGCTCGATGCCCGCGATGAGGGAACGGATGGACCGGCACAGCCCGCTCTCCAAAGGGCCGGGGTGGGTCTGGGCCACCGCCTCGTACATCAGACCGTGCACGTACTCACGACTGTTCCAGGCCCATCGTGCGGCCTGAGCGGGGGTGCACCGCTCCTGCACCTGCCGCTGCAGATCGGCCAAGGCGGCCCCGAGAGGGGTTTCGGGCGGTTGGCCGTCCCGCAGGATCCCGACGCTCTCGCACAGCATGGACAGCAGCCGACCGGGCCGCTGCTGGCCGACGTCTTCCGCCTGGTCGTCGAAGACGAACTGGTAGGCGATTTGATTGGCCATGATCTGGAGGAGGCCGGAATCCACGGTCGGGCTGTTGTAGGCCGCGAGTTCGGCGGGGCGTGTGTAGCAGATCATGGCCGCTACCGATGGCTCGTCGGTAAGCCCCCATGTGCTCAGCCACTCCTCGACTCCCGCCGCCGCTTCGGATGCGTGGGGATTGCTCTGGAACCGGAAGGGCATGTAGAGGTTGGCGTCGATCAGCTCCCGCAGATTGAGGGCGGGGATCGCGTGCGGTGCGGCGAGCGCGACTTCCTCATGCGTCATGGACATCGTGGCCACCTGCCGTTCGGGGGTCGTGGACGCAAGGGGTCACCGCTGCCCGGGATGTGACGGAGCGCGCCCGAGGCGGTGTGCCCACCGGCCGTGGTGCTCGCGGTTCGCAGACCATCACCAGATCCCTCGGCCCCAAGGACGCCGCGGGGCGCAGCCGTTCGACGTGGCCGGGCAGATGGCGCAGCCGCCAGTGGCGGGCGATGAACGCGAGGGCCACCGTGGCTTCCGCCATGGCGAACGTCTCCCCGATGCAGTTCCGGGTGCCCGCGGCGAACGGAATCATCGCTCCGGGCGGGACCGCGACGGCCTGCCCCGGCCTCCAGCGGTCGGGGAGGAAGCGGTCGGGGTCGGGGAACGAGGCGGGGTCGTGGTGCAGGAGGTACGGGCTGTACAGGACAGTGGTACCCCGTGGCAGACGCTGTCCGGCGAGATCCGTTTCCTTGGTGGTGACCCTGGTGAAGAGCCAGCCGGGCGGGCGGTGGCGAAGGGTCTCGGTGAGGACGCACCGGGTATGGACGAGGCGCGGCAGCTCGTCGCGGCCGGGAGGCCGGCCTTCGGCGAGCACGACGTCGACCTCGGAATGCAGGCGGCCTTCCTCCTCGGGATGCCGCGCCAGGAGCTCGAAGGCGGAGGCGAGGCACAGGGCGGTGGTCTCGGCTCCGGCGAATATAAGTGTGAGCACCTGGCTGCGGAGTTCCTCTTCGGTGATCGCCGCCGCTTCGCCGTTGCTCCGCGCGGCCGCCAGCAGGACCCCCAGCAGGTCGTCCCGGTCACTCGAGGGGATGCCGCGCCGGCGGTCGGCGATGACCGTGTCGACGATCGCGCGCAGACGGGCGGAAGCGTGCCGGAAACGCCGGTTCGCCGACGTGGGTACCCGGAACAGGGCCTCCACCGGCACCACCGTCCGCAGGAACAGGCCGCGGACGATGGTGACGAGGCAGCGGTGCACCTCGGCGGCCGTCGCGGAGTCGAGCGAGTCGGAGAACAGGACGCGGCTGATCACGCGTACCGACAGCGTCAGCATGGTCGCGCTGATGTCGACCTCCTGCCCCGCCCGCCACTCGCGGCACACCGACTCCACTTCCTCGCCGATCAGTTCCGTCTGGTCGGCGACGCGGGCCTTGCGGAAGCCGGGTTGGAGAAGCCTGCGTTGCCGCCGATGGGCCTGATGACGGCAGGTGCCGATGCCGTCACCCAACAGCGTCCGCAGCCGGTCGTAGAGCGGGCCCCCCTTGTCGAAGGTGCGCGCGTCCATGAGGACCTCGTGGACCAGCTCCGGGTGACACACCACCCAGGCGTGCAGCGGGCCCAGGCGTATCTCGACCAGATCCCCGTGAGCGGGTAAGGAATTGAGAAAATCCAGCGGACGCCGAAACAACGCGATACCGTTGCTGACAGTGGGGAATATGCCTGGTGCAGTCCCCACCCTCCACCCATGTTCTGGTTCGGGCACAACACGACTCATCGAAAACCTGCCTCGATCGGCGGATGAAAGTCGGTGGATGCTCCACCGATTTGGCGTTCGAGTCATGTACTGCCCAGTTCAACCGATCTCCGGTTTCGAGAATCCTTTCTGCACGGGGGCGCACGGAGGCACGGAGAAGCACGAATGAAGCATTCGGCTGCATCGTCTTTTTGCGAGGCTGAGGAATAGTCGCGCGTTGTGTGGTCCCGCCCCATGTGGGACGGGACCACAGTCGCTCAGCGTTCGCGCACGCGGACGATCTTCAGCGCCGGAGAGGACAGGATGTCCTTCTCGCAGAAACGCGCGGTCACCCACTTCTCACCCGAGAACGGCCGGGTCTGGTCGCTGAAGTGGGGCGAGTTGGGGTTCGAGGACTGGGAGTACGTCAGGAGCGTACGGGCCACCGGGCAGCGACCGCCGTCCCACCCGACCGCCTGGATATGGCTGGAGCCGGTCGACACCTCGGTGTAGCCGCCCTGCGCCGCGTTCCACACCGGCTCGACCTTGTTCCACACACCCATCCCCTCCGTGCCGCCCGGGACGGGGATGCGCCGGCCGTTCCGTACGACGAACTGGTGCTCCCCGAGGCGGGAGTCGAGCGCAATGCCCGCGGCGCGGAGCTCGGTGACCGCGTCCGCCAGGGCCGTGGCGAAGCCGGGGGCGTCGGTGTTGAGCGTGTTCGGGGTGCGCACCGGGTCCGCCGCGGAGAAGGGCACCTTCCACCGCTGGGCGGCCGGGACCTTCGCCGCCAGCTTCCGCCAGAACCGGTCGAAGAGCAGAGCGCCCCGGCTGTCGGTGTTCATGGTGTGGTCCCAGGACGCGAGCACCGAGCAGGCTTCGGCCACGTCGACCGCCCCGCCATCGGTGCCCGTCGCCGTTCCACCCGGCAGCGCGGCACACGCCTTCGCCGTGTCGGCCCCGGCAAGGTCGGCCGCCGGCACCCGGTTGGTGAACTGCTGGCGCTCCAGATCCCGGACGGTCAGTCCGCCTCGCTCCGCCAACGCCGCCACGTCCTCGATCGCGCCGCGCGTGCGCAGTGAGCGCTGGCTGCCGATGTTGCCGAAGATCCGCTCGTACCCGGTGAGCGGCCGGTCGGCGTTGGCCAGCCAGGCACTGTCGTTGGAGTTCTCCGCGTACGGCGCGTCCTTCAGCGTCGGCATGCGCGCCGGCCCGAAGATCCCGGGCTGGACGGCGTCGCTGTCGCGCCCGAGCGCGCAGTCGCCGCGGGCACCGTCGAGGACCGCGAGGCCCGCGGCCGGGTAGGTGGCCTTGCCGAGGTCCGTGGAGCAGCGCGCCGCGAGGTCGTCGGTGATCCGGGGCAGCACCTGCGACTGGGTGTAGAGGGAGTGCCCGGAGGAGTCCGCGGCGATGGTGTTCACCCAGGGGAGCCCCTGGTGCCGGGCCAGGGAAGCAAGGACGTCGGCCGTGCCACGCGCCTTGCTGAAGCCGAGCGAGGTGTCGCCGAAGCGGAGGTTGGCCGCGTTGGGGTCGTTGAGCGCGTACGCCGTGGTCGCAGTCCAGGGCAGCGGGAGTTCGCCGTCGGCGGAGGCCACGACCGGGCCGTACCGGGTCCACCACTGGGTGCGGGTCACCGGTGCGCCGTCCTTGACCGCGACGGTCACGGTCCGCTTCGTCATCCGCTCGCGCCTGCCGTCCACGAGATAGGCGGTGGGGTCGGCGGCATCCAGTGTCAGGCGGTGCAGATTGAACGGGACTCCGGTCGAGACGGTGTGGCTCCACGCCACATGGGGGTTGTAGCCGATGGAGATCGTCGGCGAGCCGAGCAGCGACGCGCCGGCGACGTTCAGCTCGCCGGGAATCGTCTGCTGCGCCTGCCAGAAGCGGCGTCCGCCGTGCCACGGGTAGTGCGGGTTGCCCAGCAGCAGACCTCGCCCGTCGGCCGTGGTGTCACCGCTGAAGGCGACCGCGTTCGAGCCCATGTCCGCGTCGGCGGTCCGCTCGCGCACGGCCTGTATCAAGGTGTCGGCGTCCGGGCCGGCCCCACTGCCCTTGCCGCGGGCGGCGGATCCGGTGGGCGGCTGGGCGGCGGTGATGTCGTCCACGGCGCCGCCCTGGCCGCCGAGTACGGCGATGGCGTAGAAGCGGGCGGCCACGTCCATCTGGGTGACCGGGCGAACCCAGTCGGCACCCCTGCACGCAGGGTCGGTGATTCGTTTCTGCTCGAGCCAGGCGTTGTACCCGGCCGCGTAGCCCCGCATGAGGTCCTTGACCTGGCGGCTCGGGCCGCGCGGTGCCGGTTCGGCGAACAGCTTCTCCACCGTGCGGGTCTGGCGCACCCCGCGGAAGTACAGGTCACTGGAGAGATTCCTGGTCGCCGAGGACAGCGAGAAGTCGGACGCCGCGTCCGGTCCGAAGAACCGCGAACGCTCGCCGCGTACGGTCACGAACCCGTCGGCGAGGGTGCACACCTGGTCGGCGGCCTGCGCCCAACCGGTGCCGAAGCCAAGGGACTTGTAGTCCTTGGCGACGATGTGCGGAATGCCGTACTCGGTGTAGCGGACGACGGCGGACAGACCGCCGTGCGAGAGCTGTTCCTGCCGGTCTTGCCGGTCCTGCGGGTCCTGCCGCTCGGCCGCGGCCGCAGGCAGTAGCCCGGCCGTGGTGGCGAGCAGGGCGACGGCCGCGACGACGAGCCGTCTGGGGCGGGTGCGCATCGTGCCTCCCAACGTCGTTGAGGGAAGGAACCGTTGAGCATACCAACGGGTATGTGTCCCCGGTCCGGTGTCCGGTGTCAGCCTTGACCCGTCTCTTCGAGACACCGAGGATCATGTGTCATGACGCCAGGACACGGCAGCACGGTTGACGGAGTGCTGCGCCGCAGCGCCCGACGCACGCCGGAACGCATCGCGGTCGAGGACCGCGAACGCGCGTGGACGTACGAGGAACTCGACGAGGCCGCCTCCCGCGCGGCGAGCGTCCTGCTCGACCAGGGCCTCACCCCCGGCGACCGGGTGGCCGCCTACGGCCACAACTCGTGCGTGTATCTCATTGCCTTCCTGGCGTGCGCCCGCGCGGGCCTCGTCCACGTCCCCGTCAACCAGAACCTCACCGGCGACGACCTCGCCTACATCGTCGGCCAGTCCGGCAGCTCGCTGGTCCTCACCGATCCCGCGCTGGCCGGCCGGCTCCCCGAGGGCGTCCGTACGATGCCGCTGCGCGGCGCCGACGACTCACTGCTGGCGCGGCAGGCCACGGCGCCCGCGTACGACGGCCCGGAGGCGGCCGGCGAGGACCTGGTGCAGCTCCTCTACACCTCGGGTACGACCGCCCTGCCGAAGGGCGCGATGATGACCCACCGCGCCTTGGTCCACGAGTACTTGAGCGCGATCGCAGCCCTCGACCTGAGCGCCGGTGACCGCCCCGTCCACTCACTGCCGCTGTACCACTCGGCGCAGATGCACGTGTTCCTCATGCCGTATCTGGCGGTCGGCGCCACCAACATCGTTCTGGAAGCGCCCGACGGCGACCAGCTCTTCGATCTGATCGAAGCCGGCCGCGCGGACAGCCTCTTCGCCCCGCCCACGGTGTGGATCGGCCTGGCCAACCGCCCCGACTTCGGCACCCGCGAGCTCGACGGACTGCGCAAGGCGTACTACGGCGCCTCGATCATGCCCGTGCCGGTCCTGGAGCGGCTGCGTGAGCGATGGCCCGAGCTGGCCTTCTACAACTGTTTCGGGCAGAGCGAGATCGGTCCGTTGGCCATGGTGCTGGCGCCCGAGGAGCACAAGGGCCGGATGGACTCCTGCGGGCGGACCGTCCTCTTCGTCGACGCGCGGGTGGTCGACGAGGACGGCGAGGACGTGCCCGACGGCACCTCCGGCGAGATCGTCTACCGTTCCCCGCAGTTGTGCGAGGGCTACTGGGACAAGCCCGAGGAGACCGCGGAGGCCTTCCGTGACGGCTGGTTCCGCTCCGGCGACCTCGCGGTGCGGGACGCGCACGGCTACTTCACGATCGTCGACCGGGTGAAGGACGTCATCAACTCCGGTGGCGTACTCATCGCTTCACGTGAGGTCGAGGACGCCCTGTACACGCATGAGGACGTCGCGGAGGTCGCCGTGATCGGCCTGCCCGACGAGCGGTGGATCGAGGCCGTCACGGCGGTCGTCGTCCCGCGCGGCGAGGTGAGCGAGGCCGAACTGATCGATCACGCGCGCGAGAAGCTCGCCCACTTCAAGGCGCCGAAGCGGGTGGTGTTCGTGGACGAGCTGCCGCGCAACGCGAGCGGGAAGATCCTCAAGCGGGAGCTGCGGGAACGGTTCGCGAGCGACTAGGGGAGCGGTTCGGTTCGGGGGCGGACACGGGTCGGGTCGGGCTCGACCGTGGCCGGCAGCTGGGCGGGCCGGTGACGGTGGTCAGCGGGGCCGCAGGTCCTCGATCCGCCGGATCTTCCCCACGGACCGCTCCAGCGACTCCGGTTCGACGATCTCCACCGCGACCGACACCCCGATGCCGTCCTTCACGGCCGCCGCGATCGCCTGCGCGGCGGACTCCCGGACCTCTGGCGACGCGTCGGGGCGGGCCTCCGCGCGCACGGTGAGGGTGTCGAGCCGGCCCTCCCTGGTGAGACGCAGCTGGAAGTGGGGTGCCACGCCAGGGGTGCGGAGCACGATCTCCTCGATCTGGGTGGGGAAGAGATTGATCCCGCGCAGGATGACCATGTCGTCACTGCGCCCGGTGATCTTCTCCATCCGCCGGAACGCCCGGGCGGTACCCGGCAGCAGCCGCGTCAGGTCGCGGGTGCGGTACTGGATGACGGGCATGGCCTCCTTGGTGAGCGAGGTGAAGACCAGCTCACCCTCCTCACTGTCGGGCAGCACCTCGCCGGTGATCGGGTCGACGATCTCCGGGAAGAAGTGGTCTTCCCACCGCGGCGCGGCCGCAGCCTGACCGTCGGCGCGCTCTCAGTCCTTCCCGGGCCCGTATGCCGTCAGGAAGCGGTCACGGAACTTGTCCATGCCCCAGGTCGGAGCGTTCTCGGCGGGCTTGAGGCCGTCCGTCCAGTTCCAGTCGGCGATCTTGTCGAGGACCTTCTGGTCGCGGGCGACGATCGTGACGGGAACGTCCTTGCTCGTGTTGCCGGCGGTGACGGTCGGGACGGGCTGGTGGTCGCCGAGGAAGACGAGGACGGTGTCGTCGGTGCCGTAGCGCTCGACCCATTCCGTGAGGCTGTGGAGCGAGTACTCGATGGCGCGGCGGTACTCGGTGCGGACGCGCTCGGGGTCCTTCCAGACCTCCTTGGGGTCCGTGCCCTCCTTCTTGATCTGGTGGAAGACGGATCCGTCGCCGAGGTCGTCCCAGTCGATCATGCGGGCGATGGGGGACCAGGGGTTGTGGCTGGAGGCCAGGATGATCTCCGCCATGATCGGCTCGCGGTCCTTCTTGCCGTGCTCCAGACGCTGGAAGGCCTCCAGGCTGAACTGGTCCGGCACGGGCGTCCAGCTGAAGTACGGGCCCTGGTAGCCCAGGTGCTCGGAGTCGTAGATGTGGTCTAGGGCGAAGAACTTGCCCTCCGGCCAGGCCCGCCGCACCCCGGGCACCACGCCGACCGTGCGCCACGCGCCGGTCTTGCGGAAGTAGCTGTTGAGCGTCGCGCGGTCGCTGGTGGTCAGACTCCGGTACCGCTGCTGGTTCTTGATCCAGAGGCCGGAGAGGAAGGTGGAGTGGGCGAGCCAGCTGCCGGCTCCCGTCACCGGCGACCTCAGCCACGCGCTGCGCGACTGGAAGCCGGCGGCCTTGAGGTCGCTCGTCCCTTCCTGGAGCACCGCGTCGATCTGCGGCGCCATCGCGGGATCGTCGATCGCGACACGGCCGTAGCTCTCGATGAACGTGAACAGCACGTCCTTGCCGCGCAGCCCCGTGAGCAACTGGTCCGGCGGCGTCTTCGCGAAGGCGTCCACGGCGGCCTGCTTCTGGAAGACGCGTCCGTCCGCGAGCCCCGCCCGCACCTGCTCGACACGGTTGTTGACCAGGTCGGCGTTGCCCTTGGTGGCCAGCGGGACACCGGTGATCTGGATGCTCAGCGTCATGCAGGTGATCCACGCGGTGCCGAGGATCAGCGTCGTGCGCGCGGCGACGGCACGGTGGCTGACCATCAGCTTCGTCACCCGGACCATCGCGAGCGTCATGAGGACGAGGACGGCGACGACCAGCGCGATCACGCCGACCACCGCGAGCACCTGGCCGGTCCGGCCGAAGGACTCCCGGACGAACTCCGCCGCGTCGTCGAGCAGGATCCAGTCCAGGACCAGGTCGAACGGGCGGGCCAGCACCTGGTAGAAGCCCATGTCGACGAACTTCAGGACGGTGAGCAGCCCGAGGAGCGCACCCGAGACCACCGCCATCAGCCGCCGTGACCGCGGTGGGAGCGCCAGCAGCAGGCCCGCGAGCAGGATTCCCTCGGCCGGGAGGCGGAAGAACGCCTCGGGGGTGAGCCGTTCGAGTTGGTTCGGCACGAGGAGCGCGAAGAGCAGGAGCGCGCCGGCCAGGACGGTCGCCCCGACGGTGACGCCGCGTGCCGTACGGGGGTAGCGGCGGCGCCAGCCGAACCAGCCGGGGGAGGGGGAGGAGCCGCCCGGATCCTCGGGGTTGGCCGCCTTTGCTTCGGCGGCCGTCTCAGTCGCTTCGACCGTCTCAGTCGCGTCGGTCGAGTCGGCCACGCCGGTCGCCTCGGTCGCGTCGGCCGTCTCGGCGGCTTCGACCGCCTCAGTAGTTTCGGCTGCCTCGACCTCCTCGACCCCATCAGCCGCTTCGGCCGTCTTGACCGCCTCGGCCTTCTCGACCGCCTCGGCCTTCTCGACCGCCTCGGCTTTCTCGACCGGTTCCCTCGTCCTCGCTTCTTCCGTCCCCTGCGCTACTTCGTCTGTTGCCTCCTGCGACACCCGGAGGTCCTCCCGTGCGGTCCTACGATGGCATGGCAAACAGCGCCCGATGACCGAGCCTGCCACCACGAGTACGTCCGCACGTCACCTTAGGTTCAATCGAACCTGACCGGAATTCACCCGTCCGCCGCCACGGCCACCTCGCGTGCCCACCGGTAGTCCGCCTTGCCGCTGGGGGAGCGCCGGATCGAGTCCGTGAGCACCAGCTGGCGGGGGATCTTGTATCCCGCGAGGCGGGAGCGGCAGTGCGTCTGGATGTCCGCCAGCGACGGCCGCGCCGCACCCGCGCGCACCTGAACCACGGCCGCCACGTGGTGACCCCACTTCGCGTCCGGCACGCCGGCCACCAGCGCGTCGTACACATCGGGATGGGACTTGAGTGCCTGCTCGACCTCCTCCGGGTACACCTTCTCGCCCCCGGTGTTGATGCACTGCGAGCCGCGGCCCAGCACGGTGACGACGCCCTCCTCGTCGACCGTGGCCATGTCGCCCAGCAGCACCCACCGCCGGCCGTCCTTCTCGAAGAAGGTCTCGGCGGTTTTCCCCGGGTCGTTGTAGTAGCCGAGCGGTACGTGACCGCACTGCGCGACCCGGCCCACCTCGCCCACGGCGACCGGCTCGTGTGTTGCCGGATCGACCACCTGAGTACGGGAGTTGACGCGGATGCGGAAGCCGCGGTCGGGGCCGGAGTCCTCGGTCGCCGTACCGTTGAAGCCGGACTCCGAGGAGCCGAAGTTGTTCAGCAGCATCACGTTCGGGACCTGTTCCTGGAACTGCCGGCGCACCGTGTCGGACATGATCGCCCCGGACGACGACACGCTGAACATCGACGAGCAGTCCGTGCCCTTCATCGGCCCGTTCAGCGCGTCGACCAGCGGCCGCAGCATCGCGTCGCCGACCAGCGACACGCTGGTGACCCGCTCCTTCTCGATCGTTCGCAGTACCTCCTCCGGGGCGAACTTGCGGTGGATCACGACACGTTGGCCGAAGTTGAAGCCGATGAAGGCGGTCAGCGTGGACGTGCCGTGCATCAGCGGGGCGGTGGGGAAGAAGGTGATGCCGTCGCCGCCCGCGGCGACCCGCTCCGCGAGCTCCTCCGGGTTCTTCACCGGCTCGCCGGTCGGTGCGCCCCCGCCCAGCCCCGCGAAGAACAGATCCTCCTGGCGCCACATCACACCCTTGGGCATGCCGGTGGTACCGCCGGTGTAGATGATGAACTGGTCGTCGCCCGACCGTGCCGGGAACCCGCGCTCGGGCGACCCGGCGGCCTCCGCGTCCGCGAAGGCCACGGCGGGCACGACCGGCGACCGAGCCGAACCCGGGGGCACCGTGCCCACCCGCACCAGATGCCGTACTCCCTCCACCTGCGGCAGCGCCGCCGCCACCCGGTCCGTGAACTCCGCCTCGAAGACCAGGGCCACCAGATCGGCGTCCCGGTAGAGGTACACCAACTCCTCTTCCACATAGCGGTAGTTGACGTTGACCGGCACGATCCGCGCCTTCAGGCAGGCCAGCACCGTCTGCAGGTACTCGATGCCGTTGTAGAGGTGGAGCCCGAGGTGTTCGCCGGGGCGGATCCCGCTGTCGATCAGATGGTGCGCGATCCGGTTGGCGGCCGCGTCCAGCTGCGCGTACGTCAGCCGGCGCTCCGCGCCCGTGCCCGGGTGGTCGATGTACACGAGCGCCTCGCGGTCGGGCACCGCGTCGACGACCGACTCGAACAGGTCGGCAAGGTTGTACTCCACCGCTCCTCCTGACCTCGACAGGGCCTGGCTCACCAACGGTTCGCCGGTCATCAGAGCAAAGGGCGGCACAACTGGGAAGCCTCCGCGCAAAAGAATCTGACTGTCTGTCAGAAAACCCTTGAAGTGCCTTCGCGCCTCCTGCAACCTGTTCTCGTTCTGTCAGAGGGGAGACTGGTCATGGGTGGGACCGAACACCTCGCCGTGCGGCGCGAGGGCGCCACACTGGTGCTCACGCTCAACAGGCCCGAGGCGAAGAACGCGCTCTCGTTGCCGATGCTGGTCGGCCTCTACGACGGCTGGGTCGAGGCCGACGCCGACGACTCGATCCGCTCGGTCGTGTTCACGGGGGCGGGGGGCTGCTTCTGCGCGGGCATGGACCTCAAAGCCCTCGCCGGGAACGGCATGGAGGGCGAGCACTACCGCGACCGGCTCAAGGCCGATCCCGACCTGCACTGGAAGGCGATGCTCCGCCACCACCGCCCGCGCAAGCCGGTGATCGCCGCCGTCGAGGGGTACTGCGTCGCCGGCGGCACCGAGATGCTCCAGGGCACGGACATCAGGGTCGCCGGCGAGTCGGCCACCTTCGGGCTCTTCGAAGTGAAGCGCGGTCTGTTCCCGATCGGCGGCTCCACGGTCCGTCTGCAACGGCAGATCCCGCGCACCCACGCCCTGGAGATGCTGCTCACCGCACGCCCCTACAGCGCTCGCGAAGCCGCCGACATCGGCCTGATCGGGCACGTCGTCCCCGACGGCACGGCCCTGACCAAGGCCCTGGAGATCGCCGAACAGATCAACGCCTGCGGCCCGCTGGCCGTCGAGGCCGTCAAGGCGTCCGTGTACGAGACCGCCGAGTTGACCGAGACCGACGGCCTCGCCGCCGAACTCAAGCGCGGTTGGCCGATCTTCGACACCGCGGATGCCAGGGAGGGCGCGCGCGCCTTCGCGGAGAAGCGGGCGCCCGTCTACAAGCGTGCGTAGCCGCTGCGCCGGCCTGGGCCGGTTGGCAGCTGCGGGCCGGAAGTGGCTGGTCGCGCCACGCGGCGGCGCCGCACACGTCACAGCCCCGCGCCCCTGAGGGGCGCGTCCCACGCACCCCGACCTCCGAAGGAGGCACGCCCTCGATGCCCGAAGTCCTCAAGGCCCCGCTGACCGTCGAGTTCCCCTTCACCCGTTCCCTCAGCCCGGTCCAGAGCGCCTTCCTCACCGGTCTGCGCGAACGCGTTGTGCTGGGCGTGCGGACCGGTGACGGTCGCACGCTCGTCCCACCCGTCGAGTACGACCCCGTCACCGCCGAGGAGCTTCGCGACCTGGTCGAAGTCGCCCCCACCGGCACGGTCACCACCTGGGCCTGGAACCACGCCCCGCGCCGTGACCAGCCCCTCGACACCCCCTTCGCCTGGGTCCTGGTCCGGCTCGACGGCGCCGACACCGCCCTCCTGCACGCCCTCGACGCCCCCGGCCCCGACGCCGTGCACACCGGCATGCGCGTCAGAGTCCGCTGGGCCGAGGAGCGCACCGGCGCCATCACGGACATCGCCTGCTTCGAGCCGTACGACAGCAGTCCGAACGAGGTCGAACCGGTAGACCACACCGGCGAGTTCGTCGACCCCGTCACCGGCATCGTCGCCCCCGCCCGCCTCGACTACACCTACTCACCCGGCCGCGCCCAGACCGCCTACATCAACGCCCTGGCCGAACAGCGGAACGTCGGAGAACGCTGCCCTTCCTGTCACAAGGTGTACGTCCCGCCGAGGGGTGCGTGCCCCACATGTGGCGTGGCCACATCCGAACAGGTTGAGGTAGGTCCCCACGGCACAGTCACCACGTTCTGCATCGTCAACATCAAGGCGAAGAACCTCGACATCGAAGTGCCGTACGTCTACGCCCACATCGCCCTCGACGGCGCCGGTCTCGCCCTGCACGGCCGGATCGGCGGCATCCCCTACGACCAGGTGCGCATGGGCCTGCGGGTCGAACCGGTGTGGACGCAGGGCGCCCGCTATCCCGACCACTACCGGCCCACGGGCGAGCCCGACGCGGACTACGACACCTACAGGGAGCTGCTGTGAACCGCGAGATCGCCGTCGTCGCCTTCGCGCAGACCGACCACCGGCGCACCAGCGAGGAGCTCTCCGAGGTGGAGATGCTCATGCCCGTCCTGCACGCGGTGCTCGCACAGACCGGCCTGAAGACCGCCGACATCGGCTTCACCTGCTCCGGCTCCAGCGACTACCTCGCCGGCCGTGCCTTCTCCTTCACCCTCGCCCTCGACGGCGTCGGCGCCTGGCCGCCGATCTCCGAGTCGCACGTCGAGATGGACGGTGCCTGGGCCCTGTACGAGGCGTGGATCAAGCTGCTGACCGGGGACGCAGACACCGCGCTCGTCTACTCCTACGGCAAGTCCTCACCCGGCCCCCTGCGCGACGTCCTGACCCGGCAGCTCGACCCCTACTACGTCGCCCCCCTCTGGCCCGACTCCGTCGCCCTGGCCGCCCTCCAGGCGCAGGCCCTCATCGACGCCGGCGACACGGACGAACCCGCGCTCGCCGCGGTCGCCGCCCGCAGCCGTGCCGACGCCACCGCCAACTCCCATGCCCAGCTGAGCGGTTCGGTCCCGCAAGGCGAGTACCTCGTACGACCGCTCCGTACCGGCGACTGTCCGCCCATCGGCGACGGGGCCGCCGCCGTGATCCTCGCGGCGGGGGAGCGGGCCCGCGAGCTGTGCGACCGGCCCGCCTGGATCCGCGGCATCGACCACCGCATCGAGGCACACAGCCTCGGCGTCCGTGACCTGACCGACTCACCCTCGACCCGCCTGGCCGCCGAGGGGGCAGGCGCGTTCGAACGGCCCGTCGACACCGCCGAGTTGCACGCCCCGTTCACCTCGCAGGAGGTCGTCCTGCGCAAGGCGCTGAAGCTCGACGACAGCGTGCGCATCAACCCGTCCGGCGGAGCGCTCGCCGCGAACCCCGTCATGGCCGCCGGGCTGATCCGCATCGGAGAGGCCGCCGCCCGTGTCCACCGGGGCGACTCCGACCGGGCGCTCGCGCACGCCACGTCCGGCCCCTGCCTCCAACAGAACCTGGTCGCCGTACTCGAAGGGGATCCGCGATGAGCAAGGAGCCCGTGGCCGTCGTAGGCATCGGCCAGACCAAGCACGTCGCGGCGCGCCGGGACGTGTCGATCGCCGGGCTCGTCCGGGAGGCCGCCCGAAGGGCGCTCGACGACGCCGAGCTGACCTGGGCGGACATCGACGCCGTCGTCATCGGCAAGGCGCCCGACTTCTTCGAGGGCGTGATGATGCCGGAGCTGTATCTCGCCGACGCGCTCGGCGCGGTCGGCAAGCCCATGCTCCGGGTGCACACGGCCGGCTCGGTCGGCGGATCCACCGCCCTCGTCGCCGCCAACCTGGTCGCCGCCCGCGTCCACGGCACCGTCCTGACGCTCGCCTTCGAGAAGCAGTCCGAGTCGAACGCCATGTGGGGACTGTCCCTGCCGATCCCCTTCCAGCAGCCCCTGCTGGCGGGGGCCGGTGGCTTCTTCGCCCCGCACGTGCGCGCGTACATGCGACGCAGCGGCGCGCCCGACACGGTCGGCTCGCTGGTGGCCTACAAAGACCGGCGCAACGCCCTGAAGAACCCCTACGCGCACCTCCACGAGCACGACATCACCCTGGAGAAGGTCCAGGCCTCGCCCATGCTGTGGGACCCGATCCGCTACTCGGAGACCTGCCCCTCCTCCGACGGCGCCTGCGCGATGGTCCTCACCGACCGCGCCGGGGCCGCCCGTGCGCCCCGCCGGCCCGCCTGGATGCTCGGCGGCGCGATGCGCAGCGAGCCCACCCTCTTCGCCGGCAAGGACGCCGTGTCGCCGCAGGCCGGCAAGGACTGCGCGGCCGACGTGTACCGGCAGGCGGGGATCGCCGATCCGCGCCGGGACATCGACGCCGTCGAGATGTACGTGCCGTTCTCCTGGTACGAGCCCATGTGGCTGGAGAACCTGGGCTTCGCCGCCGAGGGCGAGGGCTGGAAGCTCACCGAGGCCGGGGTCACCGAGCTGGACGGCGATCTGCCCGTCAACATGTCGGGCGGCGTCCTGTCCACGAACCCCATCGGGGCCTCCGGCCTGATCCGCTTCGCCGAAGCGGCCCTCCAGGTGCGCGGCCAGGCCGGGGAACACCAGGTGGAAGGGGCCCGCAAGGCACTCGGGCACGCCTACGGCGGTGGCTCGCAGTTCTTCTCGATGTGGCTCGTGGGCTCCGAACCCCCGGACGCCTGAGACGGCTCCCGGACGGCGGTCGAGACGGCTCCGCAACGGTCCCCCTCACGTGGCCTGTTGGCACTCGGAACCGATCGCTAGGCTGGCCCGCGGACGACGAATCGGGAGGAGCACGGACGTGGCCGAGAGCACCATCCAGCAGCAGCCGTTCACGGGCTGGGAGAAGCCGGAGCTGGACCTCAGCAGCGCCGATTGGCACTCGAGCAGCCGTGGCCTGGGGGATGTCCAGATCGCCTTTGTCGAGGGGTTCATCGCGATGCGCAACAGCGGCAGCCCGGAGAGCCCGTCCCTGATCTTCACACCCGCCGAGTGGGGTGCGTTCGTGTCGGGTGCGAGGGAGGGCGAGTTCGACCTGACCTGACGGCCGCCTTCGGTCCGATCCGGGTGTGTTCCGCCCGTTTTTCCGGACACGCGACCTTGAGACCCCCCTGGGGCCGATGCCTGAGCCAGGCTGACCCCGGGAGGGGGGAAGGTCGTATTCCGGAAAGGTGAGAACCCATGAGCACCCTGCCGGTCATCGCGGCGGTCGACGGCTCGGACGACAGCCTGGTCGCGCTGGACTGGGCGTTCGACGCCGCCCTGCTGCGCGAGGCGCCGCTGCGGGTGGTCCATGCGTGGCAGTACGCCGCGTGGGCCAAGCCCGAAGTCCTGCCCGCCGGGCGGCCGGTACCGGAGGACGATCCGGTGCTCGACCGTGTGCGCCGGTATCTGGAGGCGCGGGTCGAGCGGCCGGCGACGGAGTACGTCGTTGTGGAGGGCGAGCCGGCCGCGGTGCTGCCCGAACTGGGCTCCGGCGCCCAGCTGTTGGTGCTCGGTTCCCGGGGGCGCGGCGGCTTCGCCAGTCTGCTGCTCGGCTCCACCGGCATGGCCGCCGCACGCGATGCCGGGTGCCCGGTCGTCGTGGTGCCCAAGCCCGGCCGCGAGGTCCACGACGCGATGCCGATCGGGCCGGGGCGGCGGGTCGTCGTCGGTCTGCAGGTCGACAGCCCCGACGAGGCCACGCTGTCCTTCGCCTTCGCCGAGGCCGCCCTGCGCGGTGCCCGGGTCCAGGTCGTCGCCGCCTACACCTGGCCGCTGCACGTCTGGACGGCCGCCACCGCCCAGATCGTGCCGCCGTCCCACGACCAGGACGCCGTCGAGGCGGAGACCCGCACCCTCGCGGAAGGCATCCTGGCCCCGTACGGCGAGCGCCACCCGGAGGTGCGCGCCGAGACCTGCATCGCCCCGGGCGACGCGGCCGGCCATCTCGTCGCCGCCTCCAAGGACGCGAACCTGGTCGTCGTGGGCCGCCACAGACGCCGCCTCCTGGCCCCGGCCCGCCTGATGGGCTCGGTGACCCACGCGGTCCTGCTGCATGCCGCGAGCCCGGTGGCGGTGGTGCCGCCCACGCCGGCGGAGGAGTGAGAGCCCGGCCCGTCAGGCGATACCGAACCAGGCCTCGGCCAGGGACGGCGGCGTGCGCTCCGGGGATGCGCCCAACTCCCGTAGGTACCAGGGGAGGTTGCTGTACACGTGCAGCAGTGTGTACGCCAGCAGCTCCGCCGGGTCGAAGGTGGTGCGGTACACCTTGGCCAGCCGGGTCAGGAGCCGCGGATCGCCACGGGTGACGAACAGGCCCACGCCGACGAAGTCGTACGCCCGGTCGCCGACCATGGCCGGCTCGAAGTCGAAGAGCCCGGTCAGACGCCAGCCGTCCGGATCGACGAGGAAGTGCTGCCGCATGACCTCGGTGTGCAGCAAGGAGGGCTGCGGGGCGCGCGGGAGCGGCACCGAGGCGAGGAACTCGGGTATCTGCTCCAGCCACTCTGCGGACAGCCCGTGCCCGCGCTGCTGTTCCACCGCCCCGGCACGCTGCCGGTCCACGAACGCGCCCCAGTCCCCGGGCCCGAGGAAGTCCCCGAGCGGACCGGGATCGAGAGTGTGCAGCACGGCGAGGGCCTCGCCGATCTCGCCGACGATCCGCTCACGGTCGGCGGGCGGAACGCGGTCCCAGGCTCCGGCCAGGTTCTCGCCGCACAGCCGGGCCATCAGGACGTACCGCCAGCCGTTCTCGTACGGGCCGGCGTCGCGCACCTGAGGCGTCGGTACGGGCAGGCGTCCCTGGACATGGGACAGGACGCGGCCCTCGGCCTCGCCGTCCCGGGCGGCGGCTCCGGGGAAGAGCTTGAGGACGTGCTCGTCGCCCACGGCGTAGACCGGCTGTGACCCGTCCGGGAAACGGGTCAGCGGCAGCCCGGACAGACCGAGGCGGGCGCACAGGTCCCGCACTCCGGGCCGCATCAGCTTCTCGTCGGGGACGACGGCGTCCCATTCCTCGTCCGTTTCGACAGGGGGCAGCATGATCGCGACCGTAGGGTTCCCGGGACGGAAGGGACAACCGCATTCTCCCCGGCGTCCGGCGACCTGTTGGCGCACCCGGAGCCTCTCGCCCAGGCGCGGGGAAGCAGTCCTCGAACCCATGCCCGCACGTCACGCAACAGGCGCGGCCACGTACCATGGCGACATGTCGTTCCTCCGCCGCCGCAGCGCCACGCCCGCCGGGCCCGACTTCGACGTTCTGGCCATGGACCCGGGCGACTGGCCCGGGAATCTCGGCGCCGGT
The DNA here is from genome assembly GCF_041261225.1 of Streptomyces sp. V4I8. Taxonomy (GTDB): domain Bacteria; phylum Actinomycetota; class Actinomycetes; order Streptomycetales; family Streptomycetaceae; genus Streptomyces. Next base: position 1,003,057 of record NZ_JBGCCN010000001.1, on the reverse strand, counting down.
CTGCTGCCCGCCCCCGACGGAAGCTGCCAGGGTGTCTTCCTGCGCTACGACCTGTTCGGCGGCCGCGGCCCCGCGATGATCATCGGCAATCTGCCGGAGGGCTCCCCGGCCCGCGAGGTCGACGAGGGCGAGATCCCGTTCGAGGTCGCCCAGCTGCTGCTGGCCCTGGAGAACGAGGAGGAGGTCACCGTCGTCGGCAGCGAGGACGTGCCCGTGATGCAGGGCGACAACCTCCTGATCGTCCGCCGCCTCAAGCTCTCCGAGAGCCGGATCTCCTGCGTGCAGTTCGACCGCAGCGACAACGTCCTGGTCACCATCGCCGCCTGGGACCGCCCCATCACGGACGACCTGTACGCCCTCCTGAAGCCGCTGCCCGCGGAGCTCTTCCAGCAGGGCTGAGTCCTCCCATCTGAGGCCCCGCTGTTCGGGCCTCCGCACATGTTGTCATGACCCTTGTCGCAGAGTCATCGGACCTCTAGCGTCAGGGGTCATGTCGTATGAGCCGCATGAGCCGCATGAGATCACTCGTAGGGCGACGCTGAAGGCCGCAGCCAGCACGGCCGGCGCGCTTGCTTTGGGAGCTGGTGCCAGCGAGGCTGTCGCCGCTGATACCTCCGATGTATCGAAGGGGTCGTCGGTGCTCTGGTACGCCACTCCCGCCACCGACTGGGAGCGCGAGGCCCTGCCCATCGGCAACGGCGCACTCGGTGCCATGGTGTTCGGCACCCTCGCCTCCGAACGACTGCAGTTCAACGAGAAGACCCTCTGGACCGGCGGCCCCGGCTCCGCCCAGGGCTACGACCACGGCAACTGGCGCGCACCCCGCCCCGGCGCGATCACCGCCGTACAGGACGACCTCGACGCGCGGACCACCCTCGACCCCGAGTCCGTGGCCGACCGGCTAGGCCAGCCGCGGACCGGCTACGGCGCCCACCAGACCTTCGGGGACCTCCACCTCGACCTGCCCGCCGCGCCGACGGCACCCCCGCAGGACTACCGACGCGAGCTCGACCTCGACAACGCCGTCGCCTCGGTCGTCCACACCCACCAAGGCGTCCGCCACCAAAGGGACTTCTTCGCCTCCCACCCCGACGGCGTGATCGTCGGACGGCTCGCCGCGGACCGGCCCGGCAACGTCACCTTCACCCTGCGCTACACCTCGCCCCGCACCGACTTCACCGCCACCGCGGCCGACGACACCCTGACCGTACGGGGCGCGCTCGCCGACAACGGGCTGCGCTTCGAGGCGCAGGTCAGGGTGCGCGCCCAGGGTGGCACCGTGACATCGGACGCGGCCGGCACCATCACCGTGACCGCGGCCGACAGCGCCTGGTTCGTCCTGGCCGCGGGGACGGACTACGCCGACACCTACCCTGACTACCGTGGCCCGGACCCGCACGCCGCCGTCAGCCGAGCCGTGGAACGGGCGGGGGACCGCTACGAGGCGCTGCTCGTCCGGCACGTCCGCGACCACCGGGCCCTGTTCGGCCGCGTCGGCCTCGACATCGGCGCGTCCCTCACCGCGGACGTCCCCACAGACCGGCTGCTGGTCGGGTACACCGGCGGCACGAGCGCGGCGGACCGCGCCCTGGAAGCCCTCTACTTCCAGTACGGCCGCTATCTGCTCATCGCCTCCTCGCGCCCCGGCTCCCTGCCCGCCAACCTCCAGGGCGTCTGGAACAACAGCACCACGCCCCCCTGGTCGGCGGACTACCACACCAACATCAACATCCAGATGAACTACTGGCCCGCCGAGGCCGCGAACCTCGCCGAGACGACCCAGCCGTACGACCGCTTCGTCGAGGCCCTGCGCGCGCCCGGACGCCGTACAGCACAGGAGATGTTCGGATCGCGCGGCTGGGTCGTGCACAACGAGACCAACCCGTACGGCTACACCGGAGTGCACGACTGGGCGACCGCGTTCTGGTTCCCCGAGGCGGCGGCCTGGCTCACCCAACAGCTGTACGAGCACTACAGATTCGGCGGTTCCACCGATTACCTCCGCACCACCGCCTATCCGGTGATGAAGGAGGCCGCCGCGTTCTGGCTCGACAACCTGCGCACCGACCCGCGCGACGGCACCCTCGTCGTCACCCCCAGCTACTCGCCCGAGCACGGCGACTTCACGGCCGGCGCCGCCATGTCGCAGCAGATCGTCCACGACCTGTTCACCAACACCCTCGAAGCGGCCCGCATCCTGGGCGACACCCCCGAATTCCGCCGCCGCGTCGAGGAGGCGCTGAACCGACTCGACCCCGGCCTCCACATCGGCTCCTGGGGTCAACTCCAGGAGTGGAAGGAGGACTTGGACGACCCCACCGACACCCACCGGCATGTCTCCCACCTGTTCGCCCTCCACCCCGGACGGCAGATCGAACCGGGCAGCGAGTGGGCCAGGGCCGCCGAGGTCTCCCTGACCGCACGCGGAGACGGCGGCACCGGCTGGTCCAAGGCCTGGAAGATCAACTTCTGGGCGCGGCTGCGCGACGGGGACCACGCCCACAAAATGCTCGGCGAACAGCTCAAGTCCTCGACCCTGCCCAACCTCTGGGACACCCACCCGCCGTTCCAGATCGACGGCAACTTCGGCGCCACCTCCGGGATCGTGGAAATGCTCCTGCAGAGCCAGTACGACGTCGTCGAGGTGCTGCCCGCCCTCCCCGCCGCCTGGCCGGCCGGCTCGGTGCGCGGCCTGCGGGCCCGTGGCGGCGCCACCCTCGACATCGCCTGGGCGCACGGCCGGGCGACCCGCATCTCCCTGAAGGCGTCACGGACCCGTGAACTCACGGTGCGCAGCGACCTGTTCGAGGACGGGCAGCTCACCTTCAGGGCGGTCGCCGGACGGCGGTACACCTGGGACAAGGAGGGCTGACGCGTCAGGAGCCCGAGGGCAGCTCCCGCACATCGGCCGCCCGCACATACGCCACCCGGTGACCGAACTGGATCTCGTAGTACTGGTCCTTGCCGACGACGACCCGGTGCGAGCCCTCGTCGAAGGTCACCGCGTAGTAGTACTCGCCCGGCACCTTGCCGCCCACCGCATAGCGCTGGCCGGCCGGCAAGGTGTACGGCAGGGGCGACACGGCCTGCACGGGAACGCCCGCCGGATAGGCGGAGGCCTCGGGATAGGCCCGCCCGTACACCGGGACGCTCTTCAGGCCCTCCTTCGGCGTGACCACCCGACCGGCCGCGTCGACCGCCGTCGGACTCTTCTTCGGGTTCTTGAACCATGCCTTCTGGCCCAGGTACCAGATCGCCGTCCAGTCCCCGTCCCGGCCGGCGACCGCGTACTGCTGGCCGGTGGAGACCCGCGAGGACAGGTCGTTCACCCCGGTGGTGGGGGTCGAGCCCAGACCGATGTCCTTGATCAGGGGGTACGACTCACCGGGCCCGGAGTACAGCCGCACCGCGCTCGAACCATGGGCTGCGCACGGCTGGCCCGCGGAGACACAGCCCGTGTACCGGGGCCGGTTGGTCGCGTAGTCGGGGCGGATCGTCACCAGGCCGCCGTTCGGTCCGGCGGTCGGTTGGAGGGGGCGGCCGAGCAGCTCGAAGTAGTGCCGCCAGTCCCAGTACGGGCCCGGGTCGGTGTGCATCCCGCTGATCGTCGACGTGGTCGGGCCCGGCACGGTGTCGTGGCCGAGGATGTGCTGCCGGTCCAGCGGGATGCCGTACTTCTTGGCGAGGTAGGTGACCAGGCGGGCCGAGGACCGGTACATCGCCTCCGTGTACCAGGCGTCCGGCTTCGCCAGGAAGCCCTCGTGCTCCAGGCCGATCGACTTGGCGTTGACGTACCAGTTGCCCGCGTGCCAGGCCACGTCCTTGGCCTTCACATGCTGGGCGATATGACCGTCGGTCGAGCGCAGAGTGTACTGCCACGACACATAGGTGGGGTCCTGCACCATGGTGAGGACCCCCTCCCAGGCGCCCTCGGTGTCATGGATGACGATGTAGTCGATGTCCGAGGAGGCGGGACGATCGCCCCGGTCGTGGTTGCCGTAGTCGTCGTCCCCGAACTCCTCGTACGGGGCCGGGATCCACTCGCAGGACACCGTCGGCGGGCACTCGGTCGCGCCTGCCTCGATCGTGCGCAACCCCGCTCGCCGCAACTGCCCGGTGTCGGGGGAGAGACGCGGCTGGGCGGCCAGGGCGACCTGTTGGCCCGCGTCCGTGTGGCGCTTCTGGCCGGTGCGCAGGACGTCGTAGACGTCGTTCGCGTACGCCGCCGCCGTCGCGGTGTCGTCGGCTCCGGAGAAGCGGGCCACCGCGCCGTACCAGTCGGCGGGATCGGAGCTCAGCGGTTCGCCCAGCTCCCTCTGCGCGGCGGCGAGCAGTGCGGCACCGCCGGCCACGTTCGCCGCCGGGTTCGTACGCAGCTGCTGGGCGCTCAGCCCGGTCAGTTCGGCCGCCTTGGGCAGCGTCCTGAGGCGGGCCGGAATCGCGGAGGTCCGCGGCAGCGCCGGCTTGGGATGCAGCGGAGCCCGGGCGCTGTCGCCGCGCGGGTCCTCCGAGCCCTCGCTGTGGTGCGGTGCCGCCTCGGCCAGGGCAGTGCGGGCGTCGGTGAGGTGCATCGGGCCGTAGCCGCCGGTCACGCTGGGCGCCCCGTCGTGCGCGTCCCACCGGGACTGCAGGTAGGAGACGCCGAGCAGGACGCTCTGCGGCACGTGGTATTCGGCGGCCGCGGAGGCGAAGGCCGATTGAAGGCCCTTCTCCGAGCCCCCGGTGTCGGACGGGGCCGCGCCCAGCAGCGGGAACAGCAGTGCCGTGGCGGCCATGGCGGTGACGGATCCTCGCAATGCAGCCTCCTGGGACGGTCGGGCGCGATGAGCCGTACGGGGCCGGGCGTGAGTCTGTGGTACCGGCTGTCCGACGATCCGTCAATCATGCCAAGGGGCAGCCGAATTCCCTTGTCAGCCCAGGTGCCCCGGGAGTTTCGCGACGACGGCCTCCGGGCCTGCGGGGCGTCAGTGGCGTACACCGGTGGGACGCGTACGGCCCTACGGAGGAGCTCACCGCCGCCGTGCACACGAAGGCCCGCGGTACGCCGCTGTCTCCAGGGCGCACCGCGGGCCACCGTCCCCGTCAGCGAGTCCCGACCGCCGCGCGCACGGCCCGTCGGGCCAGCTGGCAGTCGTCGTGCAGCCGCCTCAGCAGCAGCCGCTGTTCCTCGCCGGACGGCGCAGCACCCGGGTGGGCCACTCCCGGTGCCGCCGGGGTCGTGTCGTGCATCGAACGCTGCACGGCCGTCTCATAGGTACGGATCTCCCGGGTCAGTACGAGCATCAGGTTCACCAGGAACGCGTCCCGTGAAGCCGGGCCCGCCGACTGGGCGATCTGACTGATCTGGCGGCGGGCGACCGGCGCGTCCCCGAGCACCGACCACAGCGTCGCCAGGTCGTAGCCCGGCAGATACCAGCCCGCGTGCTCCCAGTCCACCAGCACTGGACCGGCCGGTGAGAGCAGGATGTTCGAGAGCAGTGCGTCGCCGTGACAGAACTGGCCCATGCCCTGCCGGCCCGCGGTGGCCGCGATGCCGTGCAGCAGCTTCTGCAGATCACCCATGTCCCGGTCGGTGAGCAGCCCCAGCTCGTGGTACCGGGAGATCCGGGTCGCGTAGTCCAGCGGGGCGTCGAACGTGCCCGCCGGCGGCCGCCACGCGTTGAGCCGGCAGATCGCGCCGAGGGCCGCCCTGATGTCCGCACGCGGGGGCGCCTCCAGCGGGTGGCGCTGCAGTGCCGCCACCCGGCCGGGCATCCGCTCGATGACGAGCGTGCAGTTGTCCGGATCCGCTGCGATCAGCCTCGGCACGCGCACCGGAGGGCGGTGCCGGACGAACGAGCGGTATGCCGCTATTTCGTGCCGGATCCGCTTGGCCCACGCTGGGGAGTGGTCCAGTAAACACTTGGCGACGGCCGTGCTGCGCCCGGTCGTGCCGACCAGGAGGACGGACCGCCCGCTGCGGCGCAGCACCTGGACCGGAGCGAACTCCGGGCAGATCCGGTGCACCGACGCGATCGCCGTACGCAGCTGGGCGCCCTGAGGGCCGGACAAGTCGAGTCTCCCGCTGAGCGGTTGGGTGCCGGGCCCCGCGGCGCGCAGCGTCCGGCCCGCGCCGAGCACGGGGGCGGCCGTCGGCCGCGCGGGGTCGAGGTAAGGACCGCTGCCCGCCGGGCGGGCACGCAACGGCCGGGGCGGGGCGGACACGGAGGACGATGCTGCGTACATGGGAGAGACAGATCCCTTCGTGTGCCTGCGACGACAAAGCGCTGCCCGATCCGGCCGCCCGGGTACACCCTGGGGAATGTCCCTCGGCGAACCGGGTCGGGGTGGCGCGTTCCTACCTGACACCCGATGCCCAGTGGCACACCATCTGGCGCACCCTGGCGAACCCTGGCGAATAGTCCCGGGGCACCTCCCACCGGGCTACTGTCAACTCAGCCGAGAACCTGGGGGCTTGACGTGAGCGGAGAACCCAACACCCGCCTGGCGGACCTGTTCGGCCTGGCCGGCTGGTCCAAGGGCGAACTCGCGAGGCAGGTCAACCGGCAGGCGGCGGCCATGGGCCACCCCCAGCTGGCGACCGACACCTCGCGGGTGCGGCGGTGGATCGACATGGGAGAGATCCCGCGCGATCCGGTGCCGCGGGTGCTGGCAGCCCTGTTCACCGAGCGTCTCGGCCGTGTCGTGACCATCGAGGACCTCGGTCTGGTCCGGCACGGGCGTGCAGGGAAACGGCAGGACGGCGGGAGTGTGGAGCATCCCGACGGCGTGCCGTGGGCGCCCGAACGGACTGCTGCGGTCCTCACCGAATTCACGGGAATGGACCTCATGCTCAACCGACGCGGCTTGGTGGGCGCGGGTGCCGCGCTCGCCGCGGGATCCGCACTCAGCAGCGCCATGCACGACTGGCTGCACACCGACCCGGCCCTCAAGGCCGACGCCCCCCAGTTCGACGACCCCTTGCACGCCGACCCCGCCGGGTTCGACCGGTACGAGGCGGCCCCGATCGGTTCTCAGGAGATCGAGGAACTGGAGCGCTCGGTCGAAGTGTTCCGGGCCTGGGACGCGGCCCGCGGCGGCGGGCTGCAGCGCAAGGCGGTCGTAGGACAACTCAACGAGGTGGGCGGCATGCTCGCCTACCGTCACCCCGATCATCTGCAGCGGCGCCTGTGGGGCGTCGCCGCCAACCTCGCCGTCCTCGCGGGCTGGATGTCGCACGACGTCGGCCTGGAGCCCACGGCCCAGAAGTACTTCGTCATCGCCGCCCACGCGGCCCGGGAGGGCGGCGACCGGCCCCGCGCCGGAGAGGCGCTCTCCCGAGCGGCTCGCCAGATGGTGCACCTCGGCCGGCCCGACGACGCACTCGACCTCATGAAACTCGCCCAGTCCGGCTCCGGCGAAGAGGTGCTGCCGCGCACCCGGGCCATGTTCCACACCATCGAGGCCTGGGCGCAGGCGTCGATGGGCAGGGGCCAGGCCATGCGCCGCACCCTGGGACAGGCGGAGGACCTCTTCGTCTCCGACAAGAGCGACGTACCGGCACCGAGCTGGATGCAGACCTTCAAGGACGAGGATCTGTACGGCATGCAGGCCCTGGCCTACCGCACGCTGGCCGAGTTCGAGCCCGGCGCGGCCGCGCACGCCCAGCACTACGCCGAGAAGGCCCTGGCCCTGCGCATCGACGGCCGGGAGCGGTCGAAGATCTTCGACCATCTCTCCATGGCGTCCGCCTGTTTCATCGCGGACGACCCCGAACAGGCGGACCGGTACGCACGGCTGGCCCTGATGTCCATGGGCTCGAACTCGTCCGGCCGTACCTGGGACCGGCTGCGCCAGATGTACCGGCTCACCGCCGAGTACTCCAGCTACCCGAAGATCCACGAACTGCGGGAGGAGATCCGGTTGGCGCTGCCCAAGCCGAAGAAGCCGGGCGGTGGCAACAGCGCACAGGCATAGGCAAGGGCATACGCATAGGGGGGCTGTGCGACTGATTGATCCCCGTGGGTTCTAGGACGTCACCCTGGCCACGAGCACACAGGCATTGTCCTCGCGCTCGGTTTCACCGAACTCCTCGACGACCAGCCGTACACAGTCCTGTGCGGTGCGGGCCTCGCTGAAACGGGAGCCCAGATCGAGGAGAGGACGCACGGAGTCCGCTCCGCTGTGCCCTGGCACCAGTCCGTCGGTGTGCAGCATGAGCAGGTCGCCCACCCGGAGGCTCTCTTCGGCCTGTGCGTAGACGGCACCCGAGGTGACGCCGAGCAGGACGCCGTCCGGCGCGTTCAGCCTGCGCCCCGTCCCGTCGCGGAACAGCAGCGGGGCGGGGTGTCCGGCCTGCGCCCAGGTCAGGGTGCGGGTCTCGGGCAGGTAGCGGCAGCAGACCGCGCTGCCGAGGGCCGACTGGACGGTGGCGTCGAGCAACTGGTTGAGCCAGGACATCAGTTGCCCCGGTTGGGTGCCGGCCATCGCCATGCCGCGTACGGCGCCCAGCAGGGTCGCCATGCCCGAGGCCACGGCGACGCCGTGGCCGGTGAGGTCGCCGACGCTCAACAGCGTTGCACCGTCAGTCAGTTCGAGTGCGTCGTACCAGTCGCCGCCGATCAACGCGCTCGTCGACGACGGCAGATGGTGAGCGGCGAGGTCCAGTGTCTTCGAGCCCTGGTGCGGGAGCCGCAGGGAGCCGCGCCACGGCGGCAGCACAGCTTCCTGCAGCTCGACCGCGAGCCGGTGCTCGCTCTGCGCGTGGTGCCGGTGGCGCTGGAGCGAGTCACGGGTCTCGCTCACCGTGCGCTGGCTGCGGCGCAGTTCGCTGACGTCCCGCAGCACGGCCCACATGGAGGCGGTGCTGCCGTCAGTGTCGAGCACGGGCTCGCCCATCATGTGCACGGTCCGGACCTCGCCGTCCGGCCGGAGGATCCGGAACTCGCCGTCGATGGGCTTGGCGTCGATCAGACAGTCGGTGACCATCGCCGTCAGCTTCGGCCGGTCCTCGTCGAGTACCAGGGACGGCAGCTCGTCGAGGGTGAGCGGTGGAGCGGCGGGGTCGCGCCCGAGGATCTCGAAGAGCTCGGCGGACCAACTCGCCTCGTCCGTAAGGAGGTTCCACTCCGCGCTGCCGACCCGGCTGAGCAGCGAGCCGCGCCGGGGAGCGGGCGGCACGGCCGGGCCGGCGGGCGTGGCCGCGGGGTCCGGCGCGGCGGGGGACGGGCCGTCCCGCAGCTGCGCCAAGTGCTCGTCGAGGTCGTTGAGCTGGTGCAGCGCGAGGTCGCACAGGGCCCGCTGCCACCGCTCCTGCGGGTCCGAACCGTCGCTCTGGGTGTCCCGCCGTACGGCGTCGACGTCGCCCTTGAGCCGTCGCGTCTGCGTGATGAGCGCGTCGACCGAGCCGCGTCCGGGCGGCTGAGCGGCGGGGCGGTCCGCAGAGAGATGGGGCGGCATGACGCACTCCGATGCGGGGACGGTTCGACCAAGGCTGAAGGAAGGACCGTTACGACTGTCGCACAGCCCGCGACGCCCTGTAAGGGATTTGGCAACACCCGATACGGTGGTGCTGCTGGCATATGCCAGAGTCTCCAAGGAGGGCTCGTCCGGTGCGAATGACGTACGTCGGTCGATGGGTCAAGTCGTAGGCGGGGTACGCGATTTGGCGGGCGATCGAGGCGATTGCGCGGCGGCAATTCGGGTGTTCGACGATCGGATGTTCTAGGGGTGGGGCGGCGGCGGGTGCCACGTGCGGGGTTGCACCCCCCTGTAGTGATACAGGTCACAAAAATGATGTCCGCTTCGGTGTAATGCAACGGCCGTCTGCGGGCTCGTAAAAGGGCAGCGGCAAAAACCGTCCGACCGCCGACCCGCAGGGGAGAGAGACCGCCCATGGAGATTGCCCTCGAGCAGCCCGCCCGTGCCCGTCTGATCACCGGTGAGGAGCGCGAACTCTCCGTTCCCGCCACACTGCGCTATGCCTCCATGGACCCGCTGGCGGTGCACATCGACTTCCCGGGCGATGTCTCACTCGATGGCGAAGGGGCCACCTGGGCTTTCGCCCGCACCCTGCTCGAGGCGGGGCTGCGCGGGCCGGCCGGGGACGGAGACGTGCACATCTGGCCGTGCGGCCAGGAGCGTACGGTCGTGGAACTGCACTCGCCGTGCGGGATGGCGCTGCTCCAGTTCGACACCGCCGCCCTGAACCGCTTCCTGCTGCGGACCTACGCGGTGGTCGCGTCCGGTGAGGAGGACCTCGGCGCGGTCGTGGAACGAGGGCTGAGCGCGCTCTTCGACGGCGTCTGAGGAGGCGACAGGGCCGCCGCCGCGCCTCCTCGACGCTCCGGCGTCAGTACCGCAGCACTCCCGCGATCCCCTGGGCGTCGTCGAGGGTGCCGTCCGGTACGAAGCGGACTTCGGCGCCGGTCTCCAGGCACTGCTCGACGATCTCGTCCACGATGTCCTCGCGGGCGTCGAGCTCGTCGCTCTCGGCCGGGATCAGATGGTCGCCGTCCTCGCCGCGCACGGTGATGCGGTAGTTCTCCTCGACGGCCAACAGCCGTACCCGGCCCTCGCGGGCACTGCGCCAGACCTCGTCGACTCCGGCCGCGAATGCCTTGCGGCCCCGGGCCGTTTCGAGCTCTCGGGCCACGGCGTCGGTGTTCCTGCGGTCCTCCGAGGTGATGAGCGGCTGGATCGCCTGCCACACCGCCTCGCGCGTGCCGTGCGCGAGGCCGCCGTGCGGGATGTGCACCGCGTCCTTGGTGACGCCGCCGATCTCGTCCAGCAGGGACAGCGCCGCCGGCTCGCCGGTGATGTACAGCGGCCGGGGGTTGCCCCGCAGGATCGCGCTCATGGCGGAGTCCGCGTCCTTCAGGAAGTGGCGCGTGCCCTCGTCCTGGAACGTGCTCGGCATGTCGCCGATCCGCTCCTGGCGCTCGGCGTCGAAGTTCTCGACGTTCCTGGTCAGCGGGAAGCCGCCGACGCGCGCCGCGGCGACGCGGTCCAGGCTGCCGTTCCACAGGGTGACGCGGTCGGGCGAGACCGAGAGCACCCAGTACGGCCGCTCGGCGGCCTGGGCGGAGACGAGGTTGCGGGTCAGGAAGGTGTCCGAGAGCACCACGCGCTCGGGCACGGTCCGGGCGAGCGACCACACCTGGTGCTCGCCCGGCGCGGCGAAGATCACCAGGCCGTCCTCGGCGTAGGTGAGATCGACCTCGGCGAGGGCCTGGTCGAGCTGTCGGCCGACGTCCGCCCGTCGCTCGCGGGTGACGGAGGGATCGGCTTCCAGCTGTTTCTTGGCCGCGGCCACGACATTGCGCAGCCGGACCTGGTCCTGGGCCCGGTAGGGCTCTCGGCGATGCGTGGGCGTCAGCACGGACACGGCCGGATAGGGGCGCGGGCGCCGCAGCTCGGTGAGGGTGGTGGGACTGAGTGCGTGCTCCATAAGAGCACGATAGGACTGATTCACCGATCGGGCATTAGGGGCAATCCAGTGCATGGATCCGGGCCCCTATTCGCGGGCGTCCTCGGGTCCGCAGGAGCTTCCGTCCGCCGGGAGCGTGCCGTACAGCAGGAAGGCGTCGACCTTGCGGTGCACGCACTTGGAGGAGGCGTACCCGGTGTGACCGCTGCCCTTGTTGTCGAGGACCACGGCCGAGGAGCCGAGTCGCTTCGCCGTCTCCTCGGTCCAGCGGTACGGCGTCGCCGGATCGCCGCGCGTGCCCACGAGGAGCATCTTCGGCGTGTGCACGTCCTTGACCTCGTCGCGTATGAAGTCCGTGCCCCTGGGGGTGCCGTAGCACAGCAGCACCCCGGTGAGCCGGTAGGGCCCGAAGACCGGCGACGCCGCCTCGTACTCGGCGCGCATCCGGTCGAGATCGCCGATGATCTGCTCGCCGGTGGGGCGGTCGGGGTCGTCCGCGCAGTTGATCGCCACCAGCGCCGCGGGCAGGTTGTCGAGCGGGATGTCCGCCTCGTCGACGAGCCCGCCGTCGGGATCCCCCGTCTCCTCGCGGCTTCGCGGCGCGGCCCCGCCCGAGGCGAAGGTCTCGATGGCGTGCGTGTCGCCGTCCTCGACCAGCGAGGCCAGGGCCCGCTCCAGCAGCGGCCACAAGTCCTCGCTGTAGAGCGCCTGTCCGATGGCGCCGACCAGGTCCTGCCCGGTGAACGGCTCACCGAAGGCCGACGGCACCGGATCCTGGTCCAGCGAGTCGACGAGTCGTACGACATGCTTCCGGGCCTCGCGCGCGTCCTGCCCGAACGGACAGGCGATGTCCTTCACACACCAGTTGATGAACTCGTCCAGTGCCTGCTGCTGCCCCCTGGCGCTCGCCACTCCCTGCTCGGCGAGCGGCTCGGTCAGCGTGTCCACGCCGTCGAGCACCAGGCGGCCCACCTTGTCGGGGAATTGGGCGGCGTACACCGCGCCGAGCCGCGTTCCGTAGGAGAAACCCAGGTAGTTGAGCTTCTTGTCGCCGAGGGCCTGGCGCATCACGTCCATGTCACGCGAGGCGTTGATCGTGCCGATATGGCGGTAGACGGGCCCGGAGTGCCGGGCGCACGTGTCGGCCACCTTCTTGAACTGCGCGAGGACGGACTGCGGATCGCTGCCCAGTTCGCTCGCGTCCTCGCCCATGTCGAAGTTCACGGCGCTGTTCCCGCAGCTGACCGGTGAGGACCTGCCGACACCGCGCGGATCGAAGGTCACGAGGTCGTAGCCGTCCGTCAGCTCCATGAACTCCTTGCCGCCGGCGGCGAATTCGGGGATGCCGGCGCCGCCCGGCCCGCCGAAGTTCAGCAGTACCGATCCCCGCTTCTCGCCCGTGGCCCGGTAGCGGGCGAGCGCTAGGTCGAGCGTCCCCGCCCGGGGGTGGGCGTAGTCGAGGGGGACGGTGACCTTGCCGCACTGAAGATCCTTCGGCATGCCTTCGCCCTGGCACTTCGCCCAGGTGACCTTCTGCTCGTAGAAGCGGGTGAGGTCGGGATCGGCGTCGTCCTTGGTCGCCGTCAGCCCCGTGCCGAGCAGGGCCAGGCCGACCGCGCCGATGACCGCGCAGCGCCGCAGCGTGGGCCGCGGTGACAGGTGGGCCAGCATCGTTGCCTCCAGGGACGCCCGTCGCGGACCGGGTAACGGCGTCCTCGCCCACGATAGGCGGGCCCCGGAAGGCACGCCTCCGGAGCTGCGGGGCCGCCCGGGCTGCCCCGCCTCGCGCCCCTCGCGTGGCCATCGGAAGTTTTTACCGCTAGTTCGACAACCCTGACGCTCGATGGGGTGAATGGCCGATAAGCCATAACTCGGATGGTTCGCCTGCGTTTTATCCGGTGCGGGTGAGTGCCCGCGACCATGTCTGGAAGGCAGGGAACCTATGAGACGGGTTACCCGATACAGTGTGATCGCCGTCGCCGCCTCGGGCGCGATGGCTGTGACACTGCCGGCGTACGCCGACTCCGCGGCGGACGGTACCGCGGCCGACTCGCCGGGGCTGCTCGCCGGCAACACCATTCAGCTCCCCGTGCACGTCCCGGTGAACGTGTGCGGGAACACCGTGAACGTGGTGGGGCTGCTCAACCCGGCCGCGGGCAATTCGTGCGCCAACAAGGACGGCGGTGGCAAGCCGGGCGCCGCGTCGCACGGCGGGGCCTCGGCCGAAGGGAGCGGAAAGGATTCGCCGGGCCTCGCGTCCGGCAATGTCGTACAGCTCCCGGTTCACCTCCCCGTGAACGTCAGCGGCAACAGCGTGAACGTGGTCGGTGTCGGCAACCCGGCGACCGGCAACGAGTCGGTGAACGGCCCCGGCGACAGCACGCCCGACACCCCGAAGCCGGCGCCGAAGCCGTCCGTACCGCCCAGGGCACACCAGCCGCGCCCGGCGCTGCACGCGCTCGTCCCGCAAGGAGGGCCCGAGGGCTCGCTCGCCGACACGGGAGCGGACCAGACCCTCGCCGCCGCTGTGGGCGGTACTGCTCTCCTGCTGGGCGGGGCCGTCCTGTACCGGCGCTTCCGCCCGCAGGCGGTGCGCTGACCCGCGCTTCGCGCGCGGCACGAAGGCCCCACCGGGCGGTCGGTGGGGCCTCCGTCATGCGCACATCCGTTCAGCCATGCCCCCCGGCAACGCCTCAACGGCTTGATCGCACCGTGACGCCCGCCCCGAAGATCCGAAAGGATGCTGCGTGCACGGCGATCACCGTGCGCACGCGGACCCCCACGGAATGGAGCGCAACCCATGGCCTCTCCGGCCCCCGAAGACCTCGTCGTCACTCGTGCCGGCCTCGACGACTGGTCGGCGGTCGTCAGGGGGTGGGCCGCCGACGAGGGCTGGAACCCGGGCCTCGCCGACGCGGCGGCGTTCCACGAGCAGGATCCTGACGGGTTCTTCCTCGGCCGGATCGACGGCGAGGTCGTCTCGGCGATCTCGGTCGTCACCTACGGCACCGAATACGCCTTCCTCGGCCACTACCTGGTCCGGCCCGACCTGCGTGGCCGCGGCCACGGCCTGACCACCTGGAAGACCGCCCTGGCCCACGCCGGGAACCGCACGACCGGCCTCGACGGCGTCGTCGCCCAGCAGGACAACTACCGCCGCTCGGGCTTCGAGTCCGCCCACCGGACCATCCGGTTCACCGGAACCGTCCCCGCGGCCCAGGCCCCGGCGGACATCCGGGCCGTACGGCCCGAGGACGTCGAGGACATCACCGCGTACGACGCCGCCTGCACGCCCGCCGACCGCCCCCGCTTCCTCGCGCACTGGCTCACCGGCCCCGGACACCACGCCGTGGTCCGCCGCGCCGGCGGCCGCGTCACCGGCTACGGCGTGCTCCGCCCCGCCCACGACTGCCCGCGGATCGGCCCGCTCTTCGCCGACACCGCCGAGGACGCTCAAGCCCTGTTCGCCGCCCTGGCCGCGGAGGCCGCCGGCCGCCCGATCGCCATCGACGTGCCCGAGAACAACCCGGCGGGCGTAGCTCTCGCCGAGGCGGCCGGTTTCACCCCCTCCTTCGAAACCGCCCGGATGTACACGGGCCCGGTGCGGCCGTACGCCCAAGAGCGCGTCTTCGGCGTCACCACGCTGGAACTCGGCTAGCGGGGTCGCGGACGTCCCCTGGATCTCGCGTCGGGCCGGGACGGTACGGCGGCCGACACCGGTTGCCCGGTCAGCTCCGCCGTCCGTGGAAACGGAAGTGCAGCGCGCGGACGTCCTCCGTCAGCGCGGGCACCGGCCCCTCCACGGCCACGCCCGGCGCGACCTCCTGGACCGGCAGCGGCCGGACCGGCGGGGCCGGCAGCCCGAGCTCGGACAGCCAGCCGGTCAGCTGCTCCGACGAGGCGACGTACACGATGCGTCCCAGCCCCACCCAGGCGTGCGCGGCCGCGCACATCGGGCAGTGCTCGCCGGAGGTGTACACCGTCGCGGCCGCCCGCTCCTCGGGCGTCAGCCGGGCGGCGGACCAGCGGGCCAGCTCGAACTCGGGGTGCCGGGTACGGTCGCCCGAGGCCACCCGGTTGTGGTCCTCGGCGAGAACCTCGCCGTCCGCCCCCACCAGCACCGACCCGAACGGCTCGTCCCCGGCCTCCAGCGCCTCGGTCGCCAGCGCGACGCAGCGGCGCAGATACGGCAGTTCGGTGTCCTTCACGACCATCGTGTACGGCCTCCTCACGGCGCGATCTTCTCTGTACACCCCAGGTTCGCCGACGCACGGCCGGAATGGCGTGCACACGGCCGAGCGAGACGGAGTCACCCGGCGACGCCGGTGCGGCCGGAGGCGCGGTCCGGTCGTAAATGGGTTGTCGTGCGGGTGGGGCGGTGATGGGGTGCTGCCATGGATCATGCCGCGGTGCTCGCCCTCTTCGACCGGGACATGCGTGAAGGCGCGCGGCCGGACGGCCCCGACGCACTGGTGGAGCGGACGGGCGGGATCGTGCGCCAGGTGTCGTCCGCACACGGCTGGAACGGCGTCGTGTGGTCCGACCTGGACGAGGCGGGCGCAGACAGGGCGATCGCCGAACAGATCGCCCACTTCTCCCGACTGGACCGAGAGTTCGAGTGGAAGCTCTACGGCCATGACCTCCCGGTGGACCTCGGGCGGCGGCTCAGGGACGCCGGCTTCACGGCCGAGCCCGAGGAGACGCTGATGGTCGGCGAGGTCGCCGGCCTGACCCTGGACGCCGCGACACCGGACGGCATCCGCATCCTCCCCGTGACCGACCGGGCGGGCGTCGATCTCGTCGCCGACGTGCACGAGAAGGCCTTCGGCACCGACGGCACCCGGTGGCGGCACCAGCTGCTCGCCCAGCTCACGGCTGCCCCGGACACGGTGGTCGCGGTCGTCGCGCTGGCCGGTGACACTCCGGTGAGCGCCGCCCGGATGGAACTCGTGCCGGGGGCGCGGTTCGCCGGGCTGTGGGGCGGCGGGACCGTCGAGGGCTGGCGGGGCCGCGGTATCTACCGCGCCCTGGTCGCCCACCGCGCCCGCGCCGCCGCGGCCCGTGGCTACCGGTACCTCCAGGTCGACGCCATGAGCACGAGCCGTCCCATCCTGGAGCGGCTCGGCTTCGAGCCCCTGACCACGACGACGCCGTACGTGTACACGCCGTAGCGGGCAGCATGCCGTAGGTGCGTCCTCCGCCGGGATGTCACATCCGTGCCCGCCCGACTCGTCGCAGGGGCATGACGACGAACCAGAGCCACGAGAGCAGCCAGAGCCGGAGCATCCTCCTCGCGGGCGCCGGCGGCGTCCTCGGCCGGCACATCACCCGTGCCCTGACCGAGGCGGGTCACAAGGTCACCGGCCTCGGCCGCGGCCCGCGCAACGACGTCCAGGCCAACCTGATGGACCGGGACGCGCTGCTGCGCGCCGTCGACGGCCACCACTTCGACACGGTGATCCACGCCGCGACCGCGCTGCGCAAGCCGCCCATGCGGCACCGCGACATGTACGCCACCGACGCGCTGCGCACCGAGGGCACCGCCCATCTGATCGAGGCCGCGCAGGCCACCGGCGCCCGGCGCTTCATGGCCGAGTCGATGGTCTTCGGATACGGCTACGGCGACCACGGCGGCCGGGTGATCACCGAGGACGACCCGTTCGGCCCACGCGGCGGCACCCCGGAGCTGGAGCGGCACCTCGCGGGGATGCGCGTCAAGGAACAACTCACCTTCGGTACCTCGGGGTTGGAGGGCATCGCACTGCGCTTCGGCCTGTTCTACGGCCCCGGCGGCACGGACGCCCTCCTGTCCATGCTGCGCAAGCGGCAACTGCCCCTCCCCGCCGACCACGGCCGGGTCCTGCCCTGGATCGAGCTCACCGACGCGGCCCGCGCGGTCGTCGCCGCCGTCGAACGCGGGCGCACCGGTCAGGCGTACAACATCGCCGACAGCACCCCGATGGGCTTCGGGACCCATGTCCGGTGCGTGGCCGAGGAGTTCGGGCTGCCCAAGCCGATGACCGTACCGCTGTGGCTGATGCGGCCCATGTCGTACGCGCACACCATCATGACGTCGACGCTGCGGGTCTCCACGGCGAAGGCGGAGCGGGAGCTCGGCTGGACGCCCGCCCACCCGGCGGCCCGCGACGGCCTCGCCGCGATGCGGGCCGCCGTGGGACCCGCTTGAACGTCACGCCGTCTCTCGTGTCCTCGGTCACACGTCAGCGGTGCGCCTTCGCCCGGTCCAGTGCGACTACGCCCAGGGCGGCCAGGCCGATCTGGATGAGCCACTCGACCCAGTCGACGCCGTCGGTGTCGGCCACGTCGAGTCCGGCCGCGATCGCCGAACCGATGAGCGCGGCCACGATGCCGACGAGGATGGTCCACAGGACCCCGATGCGCTGACGTCCCGGAACCACGAGACGTCCGAGCACACCGATGATGATGCCGATCACTATGGCACTGATGATGCCGGAGATCTCCATTTCGCCCCTCTTCCTCCTGTCCCCGCACAGGTTCGAGTTCCCCCTGGGGAGAGGGACAGTCCGTTCCGCTTCAACCTGTGGCTCCGCTTCAATCTGCGGCTCCGCGCCGATCGGTGGCTTCGCGTCAACCGGCGGCCCACCCGGTGGCGGACACGACCTCGGTGGCGATGTCGATGACGGCACGGCCGTCGGTGACCACCCGCACCACGTCCGCGGGCGCCCGCTCCTCCAGGAGCCGCGCCTTGCGTGCACTGCCGCGCACCTCGTGCTCCAACTCGGAGCCCAGCTCGCGCCCGGTCAGGCGCTGCTCGGCGGTCTCGTCGGTGGCGGTGAGCAGGACGCGGACGAGGCGCACGCCGTCCCCCATGGCCCGGCGGAACATGGGCGCGGCGTCGTCGAGCACGGCCACGGTGTTCGTGTAGACGAGGCGCCGGTACCCGAGCGCGGCGTAGTTCCCCCACGCGGCAGTCAGGTTCCGCTCGGTGATGCTCGCTCGGCTCGGGTCGCCGGGCGGTGCCGGATGGACGGCACCCATGAAGTCGCCGTCGATCACCGCGTGCGCGACCCGCGCCGCCCGCAGCCGGGCCGATACCTCCCAGCCGACCGTGGTTTTCCCGACCCCCGCCCTTCCCCCGATGAGCAGTACCTCCGCATGATCCATACGGGAAGCGTGCCCGGGGGCGGGCATGCTTGGCGAGTGCTTTTGGGCTGGGCTGATCGCGGAGGTGCGGGTGGAGGAGCGGGTGCTCGGCGGCGGAGCCGTCAACGAGGTCGTGCGCGTCGGGACGACCGTGCGGCGTACACCGCACGAACGGTCGGGGTATGTACGGGAGTTGCTCACGCACCTGGAGCACCGGGGGTGGGAAGGGGCCCCGCGGTACATCGGGACCGACGGGCGGGGGCGGGAGGTGTTCGGATACCTGGAGGGGCGTGCGGCCCTCACGTCTCGGGAGCGGGCCGCGGCGGGCTCGGACGCGGGGCTCGTGCGGGTGGCTCAACTCGTCCGCGCCCTGCACGACATGACGCACGGCACTCCGCTGGCCGGTGACCAGGACGTCGTGTGCCACAACGATCTCGCCCCGAAGAACACGGTCTACGCGGTGGACGGCGCCGACTGGTGGGCGACCGCCTTCATCGACTGGGACATGGCCGCGCCCGGCGAGCGGGTCCACGACCTCGCCCATGTCTGCTGGCAGTACCTCGATCTGGGGCCCGGCATCACCGATGTGCTCGACACGGCCCGGCGGATCGCGCTCGTCTGCGACGCGTACGGGCCGGGCAGCGGCCGTGAGCGGATCGTCGACGTGATCCTGTGGTGGCAGGACCGCTGCTGGAGGGGCATCGAGGACGGTGCCGTACGCGGTGAGCCGGCCATGGTGAGGCTGCGGGAGAGCGGCGTGGTGGACGGGGTGCGGAACGCCTACGCATGGGTGGCGGAACACCGGCGCGAGCTGGGCGTCTTCCTGCGTTGACGCCTCTCACCCCCTGACCCCGCCCACGTGTGCGTGCGGGGGTGTCAGGTCGCCGGGGCCTCGTCGACCCAGGAGGTCAACCGGCCGTCCGGGTGGAGGGCGACGTGCAGCCCGTTGTTCTCGCCGTAGGCGGCGCGTTGGCCATCGGTGACGAGGGTTTCCAGCCGTACGCCGTCCGAGAGGATGTCGGCCTCGTGGTGATCCGCGGTCACCCGGTAGAGCTTCGCCGTCGTCGTCCCGTCCGCCAGGGTCGCGGTGCCGACCAGGACGCGCTGGACGACCGGCTCGGGCTTCGGCTTGGCCCGGTCGACCCAGGACGTGACCTTGCCGTCCGGGTGGAGGGTGATGTGCAGCCCGTTGTTCTGGGCGTACGCGGCCCTGCCCTGGGTGTACAGGGCCCCGTACCTCACGTCCTTGGCCCAGATCTCCGCCTCGTAGCGGTCCTTGCCGGTCTTGTAGACCTTCGCGCGGCTGACGTGGTCCGCGAGCTTCACCGTCTGCACGTAGAGGCGCTGGGCCTTGGAGCGGGGGGCCGCGGAGGTGCCGGACTTGGCGGCGGGCGCGTCGATGGCGAAGGCGCCGGCGGCCGAGATGCCCAGTGCGGTGGTGACACCGGTGGCGACGAGGGCGGTGCGCAGGGTGCGGGGAGCACGCATCGGTGAGTCGTTCCTTCGATGGGGGTTCGTTTCGACCTGTTCGAAGCTACGGACCGCCCGTCAAGGGTTCCCGTACGTCATGTAACAGTCGTTCGGCATATATGTCTCAAAACGGAAAAACAACACTGAACAGTGCAGAACAATGCCGATTGACATGCAGGTATTTACCTGCATAACGTTGAGTGTGCGATCAGAGAGCGACTCCGGGATGGACAAGGTCTTCAAGGCGCTGGCCGACGAGACGCGCAGACGGCTCCTGGACCGGCTGCACGAGGACAACGGGCAGACGCTGGGGGAGCTGTGCACCGGCATCGGCATGGCCCGCCAGTCGGTGACCCAGCATCTGGCCGTCCTGGAGGCCGCCAACCTGGTCGGCACGGTGCGGCGGGGGCGGGAAAAGCTGCACTACCTCAATCCGGTCCCGCTCCACGAGATCCAGGAGCGGTGGATCGACAAGTTCGAGAGCCCGCGCCTGCGTGTGCTCGGGGCCGTGAAACGACGAGCTGAGGAAGCCATGACCGACAAGCCCGCATTCGTGTACGTCACCTATGTCGAGAGCACGCCCGAGAAGGTCTGGGACGCGCTCACCGACGCCGATCTGACCGCCGCCTACTGGGGCCACAGCAATGTCTCGGACTGGCGTGCCGGCTCCCGCTGGGAGCATGTCCGTACGGATGGTTCGGGGGTCGCCGACGTGGTCGGCACCGTCGTGGAGAGCGAGCGGCCGAGCCGGCTGGTCACCACCTGGGCGGCGCCGGACGAGGAAGGACAGGAGGACAAGTACTCCAGGGTCACCTTCGACATCCAGCAGCACGCCGAGATCGTCCGGCTTACGGTCACCCACGAGGACCTGCCGGACGAGAGTGCGCGCGCCGATGTGTCGTCCGGCTGGCCGGCCGTGCTGTCCAACCTCAAGTCGCTGCTGGAGACCGGCCATGTGCTGCCCCAGGAGCCATGGCTGATGCCGACCCGCTGAACAGGGATGGGGAGGGGCAGGAGGCGGGGAGGGGCAGGGGAAGGCCGGCCCGCGGGTGCGGACCGGCCGACGAGTCTCCTCTCCGATGTGCCGCTACGGCCTCGGGGCGCTCTTCGCCGCCGTGCCGGCGCACAGCATCCCCAGGCACAGGGCCAGCGCGCCGATGATGATGTTGTTCACGACGACGCCGGCGTCCGGGCTGTCGCCGACGATCCATGGCGCGATGATCATCCAGACTCCCATCGCGCAGAAGGCCCAGCTCAGGCCGTACATGCGGTCCGGAGCCCGGGTGAATCCGAGGGCCAGCAGGCCGATCGCGATACCCATGATGAGGTTGTGGGTCACGAGTGCGGGCTGGCTCGTCGTGTAGTGGAGTATCCAGGGGGATACGGCGCAGTACAGACCGAGCAGGAACACCGGTCCGTCCACGAGCGCCACATCGCGACCGCCGAGCATGCGGGCGTAGCGGTCCCGCATTTCTGGTGCGTCGGGATGGCTGGTTATGTCACCTCGGGTGGGCGAGACGTTGGCCATGACTCGTCTCCTTTGACTTGGCCTGACCGCGTCTGGTGCGGTGTGCGGTTGGCGCCGCCTAGGCACATTCTGCGCTTATTTCTTCTTTATGTGTAGAGCTCGTCGGGTTCATGACGATGTAAGCGGACTCGCTCTTCGAGAGCCTCCGGGCGTCAGCGGATCGTCCGCGTCCGGCGCCCAGCTGCGGGCATAGTGGCGAAACCTGGCCGGAGTCTCAGGGAACAGCAGGTCAGCCGCCAGGTGAAGGGGACTCAGGTGGCGCAATGATTCAGCAACACCACTGGGCGGGAACCGTCGGTATGGTCACCGCATGCCAGCCGAACGAACCCGCGAGCACACCGCGCCGCTCGCCGCGGCCCGCCGCCGGCGGTTGCGTGCCGACCGGGCGCGACAGCTCGCGGACCTGCTGCGGCACCTCGTCCTGACCGGGGGTTTCCCGGGGGCGCCCTGCCCCACGAGGACGTCCTCGCGGCCGACTACCAGGTGTCCCGGAACACCGTCCGGCACGCACTGGACCTGCTGCGCGCCGAGCAGCTCGTCGAGCGGCTGCCCGGCGTCGGCACCGTCGTCGTCGCCGAGAAGTACTCGCACGGTCTCGACCGGCTGATGGGACTCGCGGAGACCCTGCGGGAACACGGCCGGGTCACCAACGAGGTCCGCACCATGGGGCCCGTCGCCGCCCCCGCACCCGTGGCCGAGCGACTGCGGCTGCCCACCGGCACCGACGTCCTCTACGTCGAGCGGCTCCGCAAACTGAACGGGCTGCCGCTCTCCCTCGATCTCACCTATCTGCCGCTGGACATCGGCAGCGAGCTCATCGGCGCCGACCTGGAGAACACCGACGTCTTCCGGTTGCTGGAGCAGATCACCGGGCAACCGCTCGGGCACGCCGAGATCACGCTGGAGGCCGTCAACGCCGACGCGCACTCCGCCACCGTGCTCCAGGCACCGCGCGGCACCGCCGTGCTGATGCTGGAGCGCCTCACCCACCTGTGCGACGGCAGGCCCGTGGACCTGGAGTTCATCCGGTTCCGCGGGGACCGGATCGCGATGAGCGGGCTGTTGCGCCGGTCCGTATGAGCGCGTCGCCGCGCCGTTCGGTCTGACAACGCCCCGCGATCCGCGCAGCGTTTCTCTCACCCCTCGCAGTACCTCACTGGAGACAGCCATGCCCTTGGTGCCCCAGCGGGCCGACGTGCCCGTGACCGTCGACGAGTCGAAGTGCATCGACGGCTGCACGCTCTGTGTCGACATGTGTCCGCTGGACTCCCTGGCGATCAACCCCGACAGCGGCAAGGCGTACATGCACGTGGACGAGTGCTGGTACTGCGGCCCGTGTGCCGCCCGCTGCCCCACCGGGGCCGTCACGGTCAACATGCCCTACCTGCTGCGGTGAAAGGCCCACTCCCGATGAAACGCACGAGCACGACGACCCGCACCACCCGCATGAAACGCACGACTCCCGCCGCCCTGCTCGCGGCCGCCCTTCTCGGCACCCTCGTCACCGGCTGTGGCGGCGACGCCTCGGCCGGCGACGCCACCCACGTCACCGTGACCGTCGGCTACCAGTCCAAGACCATCAACACCGTCACCGCCGGCACCCTGCTGCGCTCCCTCGGCTACTTCGAGCGCGAACTCGCCGCCCAGGGCAAACGCGACGGCATCTCCTACAAGGTCGAGTGGCAGGACTACGCCACGGGCGCGCCCATCACCGCGCAGATGACCGCGGGGAAGATCGACATCGGGTCGATGGGTGACTTCCCGCTGCTCATCAACGCCGCCCGCGGCAAGCAGCTGAACCGCCCCACCCGGCTCGTGTCGGTCACCGGGTACAACCTGCGCGGCGCCCTCAACACCGTGGTGACGGCCCCGCGGTCGAAGCTCGGCTCGCTGAAGGACCTGAAGGGCAAGAACGTGTCCACCAGCGTCGGTTCGGCCGCCGACGGGACCCTCGTACGGGCACTCCAGCGCGCCGGGCTCGACCCGAACAAGGACATCCGCAAGCTCAACCAGCAGCCGGCCGTGGGGGCTTCGGCCCTGCAGGCAGGCAGCGTCGACGCCCTCTCGCAGTTCGTGGCCTGGCCCGGGCTGCTGGCCTTCCAGGGCAAGGCGAAGGCCCTGTACGACGGCGCGGAACTCAACCTGCCGACCTTCCACGGAGTGACGGTCCGCGAGGACTTCGCCGAGCAGCGCCCCAAGGTGCTCGACGCCTTCCTCGCCGCGCAGATCGACGCGACGCACTACCTGAACGACCACCCGGTGCAGGCCGCCGAGAAGGTCGGCAAGGCCACCGGACTGCCCCCCGAGGTCGTCTACCTCTACAACGGCAGCGGCGGCATCGCCACCTTCGACCCGGCCCTCAAGCCGCAGCTCGTCACCGCGCTGAAGAAGGACGTACCGGTGCTGCGCTCGGCGAAGCTCGTCGGCGACGTGGACGTCGACTCGTTCGTCGACGACGGCCCGATCAAGAGGGCCTACGGCAAGGAGTACGCCGGGCGGCTCGCCGCCACCCCCGAGCCCTCGCGCAGCGAGGTGTGGGTCAAGGGCGAGGAGACCACCCGTCCCTTCGGCTCACCCACCGCACTGCTGAAGTTCGTCGCCGGGCACAGGAACGAGGTGCGCGCCGCATACGTGCCGGACGCCACCAACGGCACCCGCTGGTACGCGGACCGGGCCGTCTGGGTCCAGGACGGCAAGGAGCTCCAGCCCTTCGTCACCCCCTCCGCCGCCCGCGCGTACACCCAGGCGCACCCCGGCGCCCGCACCGTCTCCTACGCCACCGCACTGGAGCAGGCGTCGTGACCGTGGTGACCGCCCCGCCGAAGAAGGCGTCCGCGGGGCCGCCACCCGCCGCCGGTCGGCGCACGGCCGGGGTCCGGCCCCTCGTACGCGCCCTGTCGCTGATCGCGGCCCTCGCGCTGTGGCAGCTGCTGACCACGCTCGACGTGCAACTGTGGCTGCGTTTCGACCAGTTCCCGTCCGTCACCGACGTGGCCCGGGAGTTCGGGCAGCGGCTCGGCGACGGCGCGTACTGGCAGGACGTCGTCGACAGTCTGCGCAGGATCGTGACCGGATTCCTGCTCGCGGCGGTGCTCGGCGTCGCCGCGGGCGTGGCCGTCGGCCGCACCCGCTGGGCCGCGGACCTGATCGGGCCGGTCCTGGAGGTGCTGCGGCCCGTCCCCGCCATCGCGCTGGTACCCGTGGCGATCCTGCTCTTCCCCAGCAACGAGCAGGGCATCGTCTTCATCACCTGCACCGCCGCCTTCTTCCCGGTGCTCGTCGCCACCCGGCACGCGGTGCGCGCACTGGCCCCGGTGTGGGAGGAGGCCGTCCTCACCATGGGCGGCGGACGCCGGCGGGTGCTCGTCTCCGTGGTCCTGCCCGGCGCATTGCCCGGGATCTTCGGAGGGCTGTCGGTCGGGATCGGCGTGTCGTGGATCTGTGTGATCTCGGCGGAGATGATCTCCGGCGAGTACGGGATCGGCTACCGCACCTGGCAGGACTACACCGTTATCGACTACCCGGGCGTGTTCACCGGCATCGTCAGCATCGGCCTGCTCGGCTGGCTGACCTCCACCGTGGTGGAACTCCTGGGACGCAGGCTGACGCACTGGCTGCCTCGGCGCGAGGGGAGTGCCACGTCGTGAGCACGGAAACAGACATCGCCACCACCGCCTCACGGACCGGCCTGCCCGCCGCCGGGGCCCGGATCGGCCTCACCGACGCGGAACTCGGACGGCCGGGTGCATCCGTGCTGCACGGGGTGGATCTCGAAGCCGCCCCGGGCGAGATCCTGACCGTCGTCGGCCCGTCCGGGTGCGGGAAGTCCACCGTGCTGCGGACCCTGGCCGGGCTGCTGCCCGCGCTCGCCGGGCACGTCACCCAGGACGGGCAGCCCGTCACGGGCCCCGGTGCGGACCGGGCCCTGGTCTTCCAGGAGGACGCGCTGCTGCCATGGCGTACGGCACGCGCGAACGTCGAACTGCCGCTGGCCATCAGAGGAGTGGGCCGCGCCGAGCGCAGGGCCCGGGCCGAGGAGTGGCTGGACCGGGTCGGACTCGCCGGTCTGGAGCGCCAGTTGCCGCACCGCCTCTCCGGAGGCCAGCGGCAGCGCGTCCAGCTCGCCCGCGCCCTCGCCGGGCAGCCGCGCGCCGTCCTCATGGACGAGCCGTTCGGTGCCCTGGACGCCCAGACCAGGGCCGGCATGCAGCAGTTGCTGGTGGAGGTCCTGCGGGGGACGGGCGCCACCGTCGTCTTCGTCACCCACGACGTGGACGAGGCCCTGTTCCTCGGCGACCGGGTCGCACTGCTCGGCGCGGGCGGCGTCACCGGGGTCCGGCCGGTGGCCCGGCCCCGCGACCGAGGCGCCCGCGACGACCTCGCGACCGTGGCCCTGCGCCACGACATCCTCGACTCCCTGGGCCCCCGCACGCCCTGAGCGCCCCTGGCCCATACGCCCGCCCACGGCCCACACGTCCGAGCCTGGGCCCATACGCCCACCCCCCGGCCTCCCCGTCCCACTCTTCCCCCGGCCCATACCCCGAGCCCCCTCGGCCGCCCGCACGCCCCGAAAGGCACCACTGCCATGACCCCCGCGCTCCTGACGGAGATCCCCGCCCTCGACTCTGCCGAGGAGCTGACCTGCGACGTCCTGGTGATCGGCGGTGGCACCGCCGGCACGATGGCCGCGCTGACCGCCGCCGGGCGTGGTGCGTCCGTGCTGCTGCTGGAGAAGGCCCATGTACGGCACTCCGGGGCGCTGGCGATGGGCATGGACGGCGTCAACAACGCCGTCATCCCCGGCCGGGCGGAACCGGACGACTACGTCGCGGAGATCACCCGCGCCAACGACGGCATCGTCGACCAGTCGACGGTCCGTCAGACGGCCACCCGGGGCTTCGAGATGGTGCAGCGGCTGGAGTCGTACGGGGTGAAGTTCGAGAAGGACGAGCACGGCGAGTACGCGGTCCGCCAGGTGCACCGCTCGGGCTCGTACGTGCTGCCCATGCCCGAGGGCAAGGACGTCAAGAAGGTCCTCTACCGGCAGTTGCGCCGGCGGGAGAACCGCGAGCGGATCCGCATCGAGAACCGGCTGATGCCGGTGCGGGTCCTGACCGCGGACGGCAAGGCGGTCGGCGCCGCCGCCTTCAACACGCGCACCGGTGACTTCGTGACCGTGCGGGCGGGTGCCGTCATCCTCGCGACCGGTGCCTGCGGCCGGCTGGGGCTGCCCGCGAGCGGCTACCTGTACGGGACGTACGAGAACCCGACCAACGCGGGCGACGGCTACGCGATGGCGTACCACGCGGGCGCCGAACTCACCGGCATCGAGTGCTTCCAGATCAACCCGCTCATCAAGGACTACAACGGCCCGGCCTGCGCCTATGTCGCCAACCCGTTCGGCGGCTACCAGGTCAACCGGCACGGGCAGCGGTTCGTCGACTCCGACTACTGGTCCGGCCAGATGATGGCGGAGTTCGCCGCCGAGGTCGCCTCCGACCGGGGCCCGGTCTACCTCAAGCTCAGCCATCTGCCCGAGGAGTCCATCTCGGCGCTGGAGTCGATCCTGCACTCCACCGAGCGCCCCACCCGCGGCACCTTCCACTCCGGCCGCGGCCACGACTACCGCACCCACGACGTGGAGATGCACATCTCCGAGATCGGCCTGTGCGGCGGGCACTCGGCTTCGGGCGTACGGGTCGACGACCACGCCCGCACCACCGTCCCCCGCCTGTACGCGGCGGGCGACCTGGCCTGCGTCCCGCACAACTACATGATCGGGGCGTTCGTCTACGGCGACCTGGCGGGCGAGGACGCCGCCCAGTACACGGCGTACCAGGGCGAGCTGCCGCGCGAACAGCTTGCCGAAGCCCACGAGTTGATCTACCGGCCACTGGGCAACCCCGACGGCCCCGCCCAGCCCCAGGTCGAGTACAAGCTGCGCCGCTTCGTCAACGACTACGTCTCCCCGCCCAAGAGCGG
The DNA here is from genome assembly GCF_041261225.1 of Streptomyces sp. V4I8. GTDB lineage: Bacteria > Actinomycetota > Actinomycetes > Streptomycetales > Streptomycetaceae > Streptomyces. The sequence goes on along the minus strand of NZ_JBGCCN010000001.1, from coordinate 975,545 downwards.
TGCCCGGCTCTCCCTGGCGCTGGAGCACTTCGAGCGGATGCGGGACGAGATCGCCGAGATGGGTGCGCGGACACCGCACGAACTGATGCGCTGCGCCGAGGTCTCGTTCATCCGCGACTGCGCGGAGATGGCGGCCCGGTCCTCCCTCGCCCGCACCGAGTCCCGCTGGGGCCTCTACCACGAGCGCCTGGACCATCCCCAGCGGGACGACACGGACTGGCTGCACCACCTCGACCTGCGCAAGAGCCCGACCGGAGCGATGGAGTTCACGGTGCGTCCCGTCGCCCCCTACCTCGTTCCGGTCACCGAGTTCACCCCCGTCGGTGGCGACTCGCGGCACCTGGGCGAGGTGCATCCGCTGCCGACGGCCACGGCGGGGCGCCGAGAGGCACCCCCCGCAGCGGCGGGAGCGGAACCGGGCGGCGCCACCCCCTCCACCGAAGCGACGCACGGCGCCTCGGAGTCCAGCCGGGAACGGCTCCTCGAACTCGTCGCACTCACGGAGGAGGAGCCCGAACTCCAGGCACTGGAGCCTTACTTGAAGGATCCGGACGCCGCCGTACGTCTGGAGGCCGTCAGGGTGCTGACCGAGACGGCCCCGCCCGGAGCGGGGCCCGCACTCGCCTCCGCACTGGCCGACAGCGACGGACACGTGCGGGCCGCGGCCGCCGCCTCGCTGCGTGAGCTGGCCGAAGTCCTCCCGGCGGAACCGGAGTTGCATGCCGCGCTGGTCTCCGCCCTGACCGTGGCGGATCCGACGGCCCGCAGCGCCGCCCTGGGCGTACTGCGCGCCCTGCGCCTCGGGGACGCCGCCCTGTTCGCCGGGCTCCTGGCCGCCCCGGAGGCCGAGGTGCGCCTGGCCGCCGTGCGCGCCCTGGTCTCGGTGGACGCGGTCGACGCCCTGTCCGAGGCGGCCGGGGAGGCCGCGCGCGAGGTGCGGGTCGGCGTGGCGCGCGGTTTCGCCGCCCTGGCCCAGCACATCGCGCTGGACCGGCCCGTGGGAGCGGGCGCAGGCGCGTCGGCCGCCCTGTCCCGCCTGATCCGCGACCCCGATGTCCTGGTACGGGCCGCGGCCCTCGAAGCCCTGGGTGTCCTCGGCGTCCCCGACGCACTCCTCGCCACCGTCACGGCCGCGCTCACCGACCCGGCCTGGCAGGTCCGCGCGGGTGCCGCGACCGCCCTCGGCGGGGCCGCGCCGGACCACGGCGTGTCCGCTCTCGCCGGGTTGCTGGGGGACGCCAACGCGGATGTGCGCAAGGCCGCCGTGCTCGGCCTGTTGCGCCACACCGCGCACCAGGACGCCCGTACGGCGCTGGCGACCGCGGTCGACGACCCCGACGCCGATGTCCGCGCGTACGCGGGCCGAGCGGCGCGATAAGACCAGGCCCGCGTCAGGGAAGCGGCGCCCGCCTCCTCAACTTCCGCAGTCGGCTTTGAGGTTGCTTGGTCTGCACCATTGACTGGTACAGACCAAAGCGGTTGAGTGTGTCTCCACACCCCCACCACGGCCGCCCCCACGCCGTGGCCGACCTCGTCGGCGCGTGCGCACAAGGCTCTGCTTCGCTCGCCCTGCCCTTGTCCGGGTGCGGCCGTGCTCCGCAAAGGAGTTGATCCTGTGTCGAGCCGCCGTATAGCCGCTCTGCTGTCCTCTCTCGCCCTGGGAAGCACCGCGCTGCTGCTCCAGCCGGCCCCGAGCGCGTCCGCCGCCGGTTTCGTCGTGAGCGAGTCGCAGTTCAACCAGATGTTCCCGAACCGGAATTCGTTCTACACCTACAGCGGCCTCACCGCCGCCCTCAGCGCCTACCCCGGCTTCGCCAACACCGGCAGCGACACGGTGAAGAAGCAGGAGGCGGCCGCCTTCCTCGCCAACGTCAACCACGAGACCGGCGGCCTGGTCCACATCGTCGAGCAGAACCAGGCCAACTACCCCCACTACTGCGACCGCAGCCAGCCGTACGGCTGTCCCGCGGGCGAGGCCGCCTACTACGGACGCGGCCCCATCCAGCTCAGCTGGAACTTCAACTACAAGGCGGCGGGCGACGCACTCGGCATCGACCTGCTGGGCAACCCCTGGCGGGTGCAGAACGAGGCGGCCGTCGCCTGGAAGACCGGCCTCTGGTACTGGAACACCCAGAACGGCCCCGGCACCATGACCCCCCACAACGCCATGGTCAACCAGGCCGGCTTCGGCCAGACCATCCGCAGCATCAACGGCTCCCTGGAGTGCGACGGCAAGAACCCGGCCCAGGTGCAGAGCCGGGTGAACGCCTACCAGCGCTTCACCCAGATCCTCGGCGTCTCCCCGGGCGGCAACCTGTACTGCTGAGGCCTACTGCGCCCCCCTGCGTGCCGGAGGCGTGTGCGAGACTCCGCCGATGACCTCCGAAACGATCACCGCGGACGCCGCGGGCACCTGGGAACTCGGCGACCTGACCGTGAGCCGCGTCGGCTTCGGCGCGATGCGGCTGACGGGCAGCGCCGCCTTCCACTTCGGCACGCCGAGCGACCGCGAGCGTTCGATCGCCGTGCTGCACAAGGCGATCGAGCTCGGCGTCAGTCACATCGACACGGCCGCCTTCTACTTCTCCGCCCTGCGCTCGGCCAACGAACTCATCAACACCGCGCTGGCGCCGTACCCCGACGGCCTGGTCATCGCCACCAAGGTCGGCCCCTACCGCGACTACTACGGTGAGTGGGGGACCTCGGCCCGCCCCGACCAACTGCGCGGCCACGTCGAGGAGAACCTGCGCCAGCTCGGCCGCGACCACCTGGACGTCGTGTATCTGCGGCGCATGCGGCAGGACTCCATCGCCGAGCACTTCGGGGCCCTGGCCGAACTGCGCGAGGCGGGCCTCGTCCGGCACCTCGGCATCTCCGGCGTGGAGCCACGGCACCTCGCCGAGGCGCAGGCCATCGCGCCCGTGGTGAGCGTGCAGAACCGGTACGCGCTCGACCGGCCCGACCCCGAGGCCGACGAACTCCTGCGCCGGTGCGGCGAGCAGGGCATCGCCTTCGTGCCGTTCTACGCCGTGGCCGGCGACACGGGGGAGCGGGGCGCGACCACCGCCCACGACGACGAGGTCCTCGCCGTCGCCCGGGCGCACGGCGTCAGCCCCGCCCAGGTGCGCATCGCCTGGACCCTGCACCAGGGCCCGCACGTCCTCGCCATCCCCGGCACCGGCAGCCCCGACCACCTGGCCGAGAATGTCGCCGCGGGCGCCCTCTGCCTGACCGCCGACGAGCTGGCCCGGCTCAACGCGGCGCGAGAGCAAGCCGGTTGAGCCGGGCCCACCGCGTCGTCGGCCTCGCTCAGCCCGTGTATCCGGTCACCGGATAGTGGTCGGAGAGGTTGGTGTACGTGTAGTCCGTCCCCCAGCTCGACACCGTCCAGGGCGCGCTCTGCTCCTTGACGACCTCGTTCTTCCAGACCGAGGGACGGACGTGACCCACGCGATGCAGGACGTAATCCAGGTCCTCGCGCGGGTCGTCGGGGTAGCGGTCGCGGGCGATGGAGTTCTCCCGCGTGTCGAAGGAGTACCCGTGCCCGGTGCGCGCGTCGGCCCCCACCAGCCCGCCGTCGGCGAGCATCGAGGCGTACTCCGGCGTGTGCGAGTCGACGTTCATGTCACCGGCGACCAGCACCTGCTCGCCCGCCGGGATGTTCTTGGCGTCGAGGAACGCGTCGATCGCCTTGGACTGCCGGCTGCGCATCGCCGCCGCCTCACCGGCGTCACAGCCGGGTCGGTGGACTGCGCGTGCGTGCCGACGACGTGCACCCTGGCTCCGCTGACGTTCAACACCACATACACGAAACCCTTGTTGGACCACCAGTCCGCCCCGCACGCGTCCTTGAACACGTACTGCTCCTTGCGCAGCACCGGCCACTTGCTGAGGATCGTGACCCCGCCGTCCTCGGGCGTCGTCGCCGAGTACGCGCCGCCGGTCGCGTCCCAGCCGCTCCTGGTCCGCCCCACCACCGGCGTCTGGTAGGGATACTCGCTCGCCACCGCGGCCTTCAGCGCGTCCGACGACGCGTTGTCGAACGCCTCCTGCACCACCACGACATCGTTCCCGCGGAAGAAGGACGCCTTCGCGATCTCCGCGGCCCGGTGGTCCTGGCCCCAGTTCGGGTACAGGGTCTTGCTGAAGAGAAAGACGTTGTACGACAGCACCCGCAGCGGCGGCGCCTGCTCGGCGGCCGCGGCGGTGGGCGCCGCACCCGCGAGCCCGGTGGTGGCGAGCGCGAGGGCGAGCAGGGCTGCGCCCGGGGTGCGGCGCGGCGGGAAGAGCGGCACTGGATCTCCCTGAGGGTGAGGGGGCTGAGTGGCGCCGCACATCAAACCACCGGCGATTACTCCCAGGTAACTCACGTGCGTGAAAAGAATGTCGGGCAGCGGTACGCCCGGCTCAGACCACCCACACCCCGTCCCGCATGAGATAGCGGCCGCGCATCTCGTGCTCGCCGTTGCGCGCCTGCACCCCGCGCGGACGCACCCGGAAGTAGACGTACGGCGCCTCGTCCGCCCGGGGGTCCCAGCCCGTCTTCGCGACAAACGCCCCGGCCGCGGCGCCCGGCACCTCGTCGGCGGCGTACATCTCCGCGTCGCCGTCGACGAGTACGACGTCCTGGGTGTCCCCGAGTGCCAGCCGGGCTCGTCCGCCGTCGCGCAGGTTCCGGCCGGTCGGGGTGGTCAGCCGCGTCGCCAGCCACAGGCACTCGCCGTGCCACACGAACCAGAGCGGCACCAGACACGGCAGCCCGTCGGCGTCGGCCGTGGCCACCCAGACGTCCATCTCCTTCTCCAGGCGGACCAGGAGATCGCGCTTGCGCTGCTCGGGGGCACGGGGTGGCTCGGTGATCTTCATGGGCGGGACGGTACCGGGGGAGTGGGCGGCGCGGATCGGGCGCGGGGTCCGGCTCGACTCGGGCCTCAGTCCTAGGACACGACCTAGGGTCGCGGCGCGACCGGGGCCCGTCCCGTGAGTGACTGGCGCCCGTGACGTTTTACGTATAACCTCTCCCGTCAATCGCACCTCCCGGAAGGCCCCGATGAGACGCATCGCCCTGGTCACCCTCGTCGTCGACGATTACGACGAGGCGATCCGCTTCTACACCGAAGCCCTCGGCTTCCGGCTCGTCGAGGACACCCCGCGTCCGGACGGCTCCCGCTGGGTCGTCGTGGCGGCCGACGACCAGGGCACCGGGCTGCTGCTGGCCCGGGCCAAGGGCGACGAGCAGCGCGCCCGGGTTGGCGACCAGACCGGCGGGCGTGTCGGGTTCTTCCTGCACACCGACGACTTCGCCCGCGATCACGCCCGGATGCTGGCCGCGGGCGTGACCTTCCTGGAGGAGCCCCGGCATGAGCCGTACGGCTCGGTCGCCGTCTTCCAGGACCTGTACGGCAACCGCTGGGACCTGCTCCAGGCCGCCGGCTGACCCACTTCCTCCCGCCCCTCCGAATCGCCCCGCACCAGGCTCAAGGAAAGACCTCGCCCATGACTGCTACGCGCGTAGACGCCGAAGTGATCCGCCGCCTCCCCAAGGCCGTCCTGCACGACCACCTCGACGGCGGCCTGCGCCCCGCCACGGTGGTGGAGCTCGCGGCCGAGGTCGGCCACATCCTGCCCACCACCGACCCGGACGAGCTCGCCGCCTGGTACTACGAGGCCGCGAACTCCGGCGACCTGGTCCGCTACATCGCCACCTTCGAGCACACCCTCGCCGTGATGCAGACCCGCGAGGGCCTGCTGCGCACCGCCGAGGAGTACGTCCTCGACCTGGCGGCCGACGGTGTCGTGTACGGCGAGGTGCGCTACGCCCCCGAGCTGAACACCAACGGCGGGCTGACCCTCGCCGAGGTCGTCGAGACCGTCCAGGAAGGCCTCGCGGCCGGCATGGCGAAGGCCGCGGCCGCCGGGACCCCGGTCCGGGTCGGCACCCTGCTGTGCGGGATGCGGATGTTCGACCGGGTGCGTGAGGCCGCCGACCTCGCCGTGGCCTTCCGGGACGCCGGTGTCGTCGGCTTCGACATAGCCGGCGCCGAGGACGGCTTCCCGCCCGCCGACCACCTGGACGCCTTCGAGCACCTGCGTCGCGAGAGCGTGCCGTTCACCATCCACGCCGGCGAGGCGCACGGCCTGCCCAGCATCCACCAGGCCCTCCAGGTCTGCGGCGCCCAGCGCATCGGTCACGGTGTGCGCATCACGGACGACATCGTGGACGGCAAGCTGGGCCGCCTGGCCGGCTGGGTGCGCGACCGCCGTATCGCACTGGAGATGTGCCCGACGTCCAACCTCCAGACCGGCGCCGCCACCTCCATCGCCGAGCACCCGATCACCGCGCTGAAGGACCTCGGCTTCCGCGTCACCCTCAACACCGACAACCGTCTGGTGTCGGGGACGACGATGACCCGGGAGATGTCGCTGCTGGTCGACGAGGCCGGCTGGACCGTCGAGGACCTGCGCACGGTCACGGTGAACGCCCTGAAGAGCGCGTTCATCCCGTTCGACGAGCGCAAGGCCCTCATCGAGGACGTCGTCGTCCCGGGCTACGCGCTCTGAAGCAGCCCGCGCACATAGGCGGCCTGTCCGACGTGCTGGAGATCGTCGGACAGGACGCTGACCAGCCGTACGCCCAGGGTGACGGGCGGATCCCAGCGCTCGTCCACGACGCGCTCCAGGTCCTTGGCGGCCACCTCGCGCAGGGCCCCCAGGGACTGGGCGTGCACGGCGTCGTAGTAGCCGGTCAGCAGGTCACCCGAGTCGACCCGCACCTTGGCGACCTTCGCGGCGGTGTGGCCGTAGCCGGTGTCGGTGCGCGGCAGGTCGAGGCCGAAGGTCTTCTGGAAGTCCTGGGTCAGCCAGACCTGGTCGAGACCGAAGGCGTCGGCGATGTGGTCGTCCTGGACGCGGGTGAGATGCCAGACCAGCCAGGCGACGGAGTTGGCGTCGGCGGCGGGCCGGGCGTGCAGGGCGTCGAGGTCGAGGCCCTCGACGGCGGCGTGGACTTCTTCCTGGATGCGGTTGAATCCGTCGATGAGGATGTCCTTTGCATGCATGGCTCCACCATCGCGCACCCGTCCGTCACGCGCCTTCCGTTTCCAGCAGCGCCATGAGGGCCCGGGCCGCCGGGCTCGTGGCCTGCGGGGGTGGCAGCAGGGCGACCGTCTCGTAGACGGTCTCGCCGGTGCCCTTCACCGGCAGCGCGGTCAGTGAGCTGCGCTTGTGCCGGAAGTGGCGGGGGACGACGGCGATGCCGAGGTCCTCGTCCACCAGGTCCAGGAGGCTGTGCACGTCGTTGACCTCCAGCGCGACCGACCGCCGTACGCCCGCCGCCGCGAAGACGGCGTCGGTGGTGCGGCGCGGCCCCCAGTCCGGGTGGAAGTCGACGAAGACCTCGCCCCCCAGCTCCTCCGGGGTGACGGCGGCGCCGGCCGTCGCGAGCCGGTGGCTGGGGTGGCACAGGACGGTCATCGGCTCGCCGGTGAGCGGTACGACCCGCAGCTGATCGGTGTCCTCCTGCGCGGCCCGCACGGCGAAGGCCAGATCGAGGCGTCCGGCCGCGACCTCCTCCGCGAGCGCGCCGGAACCCGCCTGACGCAGACAGATCTCCACGTCCGGATGCTGCCGCCGGAAGGCCGCGAGCAGCCCCGCCACATGCACCCCGGCGATGCACTGCTCGGACCCCAGCGCCAGCATCCCGCGCAGCACGCCCTGCACGGCGGCGACCGCCTCATGGGCGGCCCGTACCTGCGCGAGGATCCGTTCCGCCTCGCACAGCAGCGCCCGCCCGGCCGGGGTGAGGGTCACCCGGCGGGTCGTCCGCACGAACAGCGGGGTCTGCAACTCCCGCTCCAGGGCCCGGATCGAGGCCGACAGACCCGACTGGGACACCATGAGGCGCTCGGCCGCCCGGGTGAAGTGCTGGTCCTCGGCGACCGCCACGAAATGCTGGAGATGGCGCAGTTCCATGATTGAGCAGCGTAGCCGCTGAATCCCATCTGATTTACCTGTTGGACCACTGCCCGCAGGTCGCGACAGAGTGGACGGCGACTGAGACACCGGCTCTTCGGAGCCGGCCTTCGTGTGCCAACCCCTCTGGAGTCGCGTTGTACACCGCACACACCGACCGCTACGCGGACATGCCCTACCGGCGCACCGGACGCAGCGGCCTCAAACTCCCCGCGCTGTCCCTCGGACTGTGGCACAACTTCGGACCGGCGGACCGATCGGTCGAGCACCAGCGCGCCATCCTGCGCCGCGCCTTCGACCTCGGCGTCACCCACTTCGACCTGGCCAACAACTACGGCCCGCCGCCCGGTGCCGCCGAGTCGGCGTTCGGCGAGGCACTGAAGGCGGACTTCGCGCCGTACCGCGACGAGCTGATCATCTCCACCAAGGCCGGCTATCTGATGTGGCCCGGCCCGTACGGCGAGTGGGGCTCCCGCAAGTACCTGCTGTCCTCGCTCGACCAGAGCTTGAAGCGGATGGGCCTGGACTACGTCGACATCTTCTACTCGCACCGCCCTGACCCGGGCACTCCGCTGGAGGAGACGATGGGCGCCCTGCACTCGGCGGTGCAGCAGGGCAAGGCGCTGTACGTCGGCATCTCCAACTACTCGGCCGAGCAGACCCGGGAGGCCGCCCGCATCCTGGGCGAACTCGGCACCCCGCTGCTCATCCACCAGCCGGCCTACTCCATGCTGAACCGCCGCCCCGAGGAGGAGGGGCTCCTCGACGCCCTGGACGAACTGCAGGTCGGCTCGATCGTGTTCTCCCCGCTGGCGCAGGGCCAGCTGACCTCCCGCTACCTCGACGGCATCCCGAAGGACTCGCGGGCCGCGAGCGGCAGTCCGTTCCTGAACGCCGACGCGATCACCGAGGAACTGCTGGGCAAGCTGCGGGCCCTGAACGACATCGCCGAGTCCCGCGGCCAGACCCTGGCCCAGCTGGCCCTGGCCTGGGTCCTGCGCGGCGGCCGGGTGACCTCGGCGCTCGTCGGTGCGAGCAGCGCCCAGCAGATCGAGGACAGCGTCGCCGCCACCCGCAACCTGGACTTCGACGCGGAGGAACTGGACCGGATCGACGCGATCCTCAAGGGCTGAGCCGTTCCGTCAGCCGAACGGTTACGGAGTCGCCCTCCTGCTTCCCGATGGCCTTGCGCACATCGGCCCTGACGGGAAGCTTGTGGGTGCCGTCTCCGAGGGCCATGAACGAACTCTGGAACGGATGTCCGTCGATCGTCCCCCGGACCCTGACCAGTCCGCGGGTGCCGAAGAAGTCGACGGACTCCGGCCAGACGACAAAGGTCCAACCACCTTTACTCAGGCTCTTGCGCAGGACGGCGGTGAATTCCGCATCCACCTTCCGGTGCGCGGCGTGTTTCCCGCTCGTGGTCATGAGGTCCTCCTCCGCTCGCGGCGCTCTCTCCGGGCCTTTCCGTGGAGAGACCGCCGCGAGCCCCGGGACTCATCGCTCACGCCCCGGCGGGCACCCGGTCCAGGAAGCCGAGGACGGACACGATCTGTCCCTCGGCGTCCAGCGTGATCACATCGGACCCGGCCACCGGCGCCGAGCCGTCGGCCTCGTTCACCAGCTCCCACGAGAAGCGCGCCGTGTCGTGGTGGCCGTCCACGGATCCGGTCTGCCGGAACACGAATCCGGGGAACTGCGCGTGCGCCGCCGCGACGACGGCCACGATCCCCTCGTAGCCGCGGACGTCGGCGAGAGGGTCGGTGTAGCCGCCCTGCGGGTTCCACGCGAGGGCGACCGCCCGGGCCAGAGCATCGGGCTGCCGGGTGTTCCAGGCCTCGAAGTAGCGGGCGACGGCGATGTCGTAGCGGTCGGTGGATGCGGGCATGGGCGATCAGCCTCCAACGAGGTCGTCATTGCTGGTCGGAACCGGGATCCCGGTCGCGGTGACCCGGTACCGCAACGATGCCCGCCCGCTGCGGAAAGCTCGATTACTCCCGGGGTAATGCCCCGGTCACACCCGGGGTTGACGTGTACCCGCCGTATTTCGGCCAACACCGGCTGTGAATATGCCAGGAGACTGGCCGGAAAGTCGTGGTGACAGTGTTTCAGTAGTGAACATACTCGACTACGAGGGTGCCTCACATGGGGCGACGGCTCCCTCACGCACCGCTCACGAGCCGCAGCGAAAGCGAGGAACGCCGGCAGGCGAACACGGCCACACGGGGGAGGCAACGTGCACGACGAGTTCCTGTGCCATGTCACCGCATACGGGGTCTGCGGCGGCCGGCGCATCGGTGTACCCCTGGGAACCTACCGGGCGCCCACGCTGGCCTTGGCGCTGTGGTGGTTACGGGACCGGGCCTCCTGGATCGCCGAGCGATTAGACCCGCGACCGGACGCCGAGCACTTCCCGCCCAGTGCGCTCGTCCCGGTCGCCGACAACGTGCCCGACGTGCCGGCCGTGCTGCGAAGCTGGTGCGGTGACGTGGGCCGGCAGGAACTGGTCGCCGACGAGTTGGCGGCGGGGCGACTGGTCCGGATCGCCGTGAGCGACGAGACCACCGAGTACGAACTGCTCGCCGAGTCGGTCGACGCCCTGCGGATGCAGCGGACCCTCCCGATCCTGGTCGTGCCCGTGGCCTGACCCCTCCGTCACCGAAGGATCTCCGCTTCGGGCGCAGGCAGGCGAACCCGGCGCACGCAGGCGCATATGCGGGCAGATCGTTAGAATCAAGGCATGGCGGAGCGACCGGCCGCACCGACTGCTCCCGTACTCGTCCTGGAGACGGAGTCGGGATCCACCGTGATGACCCCAGGCCGGGACTACCACGTCGGACGTGACCCCCTCAGCGACATCGTCATCGACGACGCCCGTGTCTCCTGGCATCACGCGGTGCTGCGGCCCGACGCCGACCACTGGACCCTCGCGGACGAGAACAGCACCAACGGCACGTACACCGACGGCCGGCGCATCCACGAGTGGGACGTCGGCCCCGGCACCGTCATCCGCTTCGGCAACCCGTCCGACGGACCCCGCGCGGTGCTGGTGGACCGCACCCCTCCGGGCGGAGCGCCGGAACGCCCCTCGGCGGTCTCCATGCCCAGTCTGACCGGCACCTTCCGCCGGCCCACCACCGTCCGGCCGCTGCCCGCCCGAGCCGTCCGCATCGGCCGCGCCGCCGACAACGACCTGGTCATCGAGGACCTGATCGTCTCCCGCCACCACGCCGAGCTGCGCGCCCTGCCCGACGGGACCTATGAGATCACCGACCTGGGCAGCCACAACGGCACCTATCTCAACGGCAGTTCCATCACCAGCGCTCCGATCGGCCCCGGAGACATCGTCGGTATCGGCCACTCCGCCTTCTGCCTGGTCGGGGACCAGATGCAGGAGTACGTCGACACCGGCGAGATCTCCCTGGAGGTGCAGGACCTCGCGGTCGCCGTCGACCGCGGCCGCAAGCTTCTCCTGGACAACGTCTCCTTCCCGGTGGGGGAGAAGTGTCTGCTCGCCGTCGTCGGCCCGAGCGGCGCCGGGAAGTCCACGCTGCTGAACGCCCTCACCGGCCAGCGCCCCGCCGACCACGGCACCGTCCTCTACGACGGCCGCGACCTCTACCACGACTACGCCGAGCTGCGTCAGCGCATCGGACTGGTCCCGCAGGACGACATCCTGCACGCCCAGCTCACCGTCCGCGGCGCCCTGTCCTACGCCGCCGAGTTGCGCTTCCCCCAGGACACCGCCAAGGCCGAGCGCCGGGCCCGGGTCGACGAGGTCCTCCACGAGCTGGGCCTGGAGCAGCGCGCCGACCAGCCCGTGCACAGTCTGTCGGGCGGCCAGCGCAAGCGCGTCAGCGTCGCCCTGGAACTGCTGACCAAGCCGTCACTGCTGTTCCTCGACGAACCGACCTCCGGCCTCGATCCCGGCATGGACCGCTCGGTGATGAACATGCTGCGCGGCCTCGCCGACGACGGCCGCACCATCATCGTCGTCACCCACAGCGTGCTCAGCCTCGACATCTGCGACCGGCTCCTCGTCCTCGCCCCGGGCGGACGGATCGCCTACTACGGCCCGCCCGAGGACACCCTGCTCTTCTTCGGGTTCGAGCACTGGCCGGAAGCGTTCGAGGCCTTCGAACGCGACCAGGAACGGGACTGGGCGGGCGACTACCGCGCCTCGATCTACCACCGGCAGTACATCGCCGACGCCACCGGACAGCCCCGGCAGCCCCGGACCGGCCCGGTCCTCATCACGCGGCCGCCCCGGCCGCGCAGCCGCCGCGCCCAGCTCGGCACCCTGATCCGCCGCTACACCGCGGCGCTCGGCGCCGACCGCACCTTCCTCGCCATCATGATCGCCCTGCCGTTCGTGATGGGGGCGATGACCCGTGCCCTGGCAGGCGGCAGGCTGACCCAGGACAAGGCGACCAGCGCGCTGCTGATCCTGTGCGTCGGAGGCGTCCTCACGGGCGCCGCGAACGCCGTGCGCGAACTCGTCAAGGAACGCGTCATCTACCAGCGCGAGCGCGCCGTCGGCCTGTCCAGATCGGCGTACGTGCTCTCCAAGGTGGTGGTCCTGGGGACGATCACCGTGCTCCAGGCGATCGTGCTGACCCTGGTCGCGCTGCTCGGCGTCGACCTCAACGCCCCCGGCGGCGAAGGCGTGTTGATGCCGCCCCTTGTCGAGATCACCGTCGCCGTCGCCCTGCTGGCCTTCACGGCGATGATGCTCGGCCTGGTCGTCTCCGCGCTGGTGCGCAAGGAGGAGGTGACCATGCCGCTGCTGGTGCTGCTCGCCATCGTCCAGGTGGTGTTCTGCGGCGCCCTGCTGAAGCTCGACGGCGTCCCGGGCCTGGAGCAGCTGTCCTGGGTGGTGCCCTCGCGATGGGCGTTCGGCGCGATGGCCGCCACCGTCGACCTGGCCCGGATCGCGCCCGGCGACCTGACCGGCGATCGGCTGTTCGAGCACTCCGCGGGCGTATGGCTGTTCAACGTGGCCATGCTCGTCGTGCTCTCCGTGGTCTTCGGCTACCTCGTTTCCCGGCTGCTGCGCCGGCGCGAACCCGTCGTGATGCGGAAGTAGGCGCGGACGATGGCTTCCCTCGGCTTCCGGCCCACCCACGTCGTCCCCCAGCGCGGCATGCCCGCCTGGGAGGAGCCCGACCCCGCCCGGCCCACCGTGCCCCTCGACGCGTTCCTGCCGGTCCAGCTCGTCGAACGGCGGGGCGACTGGGGGCACGTCCTGTGCGCCAACGGCTGGTCGGCCTGGGTCGACGGCCGCTTTCTGGTCGCCGTGCCGCAGGACCCGCCCACCGCCGACGGCGGCCCGGCCACCCGCACGGCCGACCCGCGCCCGCTGCTCACCCAGGTCGAGCGGGTGCTGGCCGACTACCGGTCCGTGGTGGAGGGCCTGACGTCCGGCGCCCTGGACGGCGAGTCCTTCCGCGCCCGCACTTCCGGGCTGCGGATCGGGGTGGTCGTCGACGGGGAGTCCATGTGGCTGTACGACGCCGAGCAAGGGCGGTGGGAGTACGTGGACGGCACACAACTGACCACCTACGCCACGGACGACGGCCCCCGCGCCGCCGCCGACGATCCCGGACATGCCCCGACACGGGTCGTGACACCCGATGGCCCGTGACACCAGCCTCTTCTCCGGCCGGCCCTCCGAGCTGATCGGCCGCCAGGTCGCGGGCTACCGCATCGAGCGCGAGATCGGCCGGGGCGGCATGGCCGTGGTCTACCGCGCGAAGGACCTGCGCCTGGACCGCCCGGTCGCGCTGAAGCTCCTCGCCCCCGAACTCGCCCGCAACGACACCTTCCGCCGCCGCTTCACCCACGAGTCCCGGGCGGCCGCCGCGATCGACCATCCGCACATCGTGCCGGTCTTCGAGGCGGGCGAGACGGACGGCGTCCTGTACATCGCCATGCGCTACGTCGCCGGCAGCGATCTGCGCCATCTCCTCGACCGCGAGGGCCCGCTGACGCCCGCGACGGCCCTGCGCGTCGCCTCACAGATCGCCTCCGCCCTCGACGCGGCACACGAGCACGGTCTGGTCCACCGGGACGTGAAACCCGGAAACATCCTCGTCGCCCGGGGCACCGACAGCGACCACCCGGAGCACGCCTACCTGACCGACTTCGGTCTGACGAAGAAGTCACTGTCCCTGACCGGCTTCACGACCGTCGGCCAGTTCGTCGGCACCCTCGACTACGTGGCCCCCGAGCAGATCTCCGGAAAGCCGGTCGACGCACGCTGCGATGTCTACGGCTTCGCCTGCGTGGTCTACGAGTGCCTCACGGGCCACCCGCCGTTCCGTCGCGACGAGGACATGGCCCTGCTCTGGGCCCACCAGTACGACGAGCCACCGCCCCTGACCGAGGCGCGCCCGGACCTCGCCCCATCCGTCGACACCGTGTTCGCGGGGGCACTGGCCAAGAGCCCCGACGACCGGCAGGACTCCTGCCTCGGTTTCGTCGCCGACCTGCGCGCCGCCATGGCCGGCGGCGAGGAGGCCGGGCGCCCGTCCACGAAGGTGGACCACAAGGTCGTAGGACGGCCGGAAGAACCGGCGAAGGACGTGCCCAAGCCCCCGCCCCGCTGGGCCGAGCCGGTCTTCCGGCAGTGAACGCGGCCCCGGCCGCCATTGCGCGCACGCCGCTGTGATGCGGTGCCGCGCCGACGGTTCGCTGTGTCGCGTGGTGGGGCCTCGGGGCGGTGGGGCTCCCGGTGGATTCGGTGGCGGCCGTGCGGAATCCGCTGCCGCGGTGGGCTGAGCCGGGTTTCCAGCGGTGAATGCCGCTCAGCCCTGTGCGCCGACAGCGACCTCGCCCCGGTGCCGCAGTGGACGCGCCAGAAGTCCGCCGAGGAACCCGGTGACCAGGCCCCCCAGCAGTGCGAAACCGACGGCGGTCCACACATGGGGCCTCAGGAACAGTTCGCCACCCAGGTCCCCGCCCAGGTCACCGATGCCCAGGACCGACAGGCCGTACTGCGCGTGGGTCCGGCCGAGGAGGCAGATCATCAGCACCGTGAGGGCCAGCGCGACCGCCATGTGCACGCCGTGCTGCCAGGCGCGCATCCGCGCCGGTGAACGCCTCGCCATCACGAACGCGGCGGCCAGCAGCAGGACCGCGTCGACGGCGACCAGCCACCACCACCGGCCGTCGTGCTCGCCGAGTGTGCCCAGATTCAGCTCGGCGACGTCCTGGCCCCGCAACACCTCGTCGAGCACGTGGGGCATGGGCAGCCCGAAGGCCCCGTCCACCCGGCCGTCCCAGGTGGCGCCGAGCCCGATCGTGAGCGCGAGCCACGCCAGGTTCGGCAGGCCGAGCAGGATCACCGCGAACGTCTCGGTCGGGTGCCCGCGGGTCGCCGCGACGACCAGAGCGATGACCACACCGACGACGACATACGCGAGCAGCAGCGCCACCATGGCGTACGCGGCCGGCCGCACCGACTCCTGGAAGCGCAGCAGCCGGCCCGGCAGCGGGGCCCCGCGCGAGACCAGCAGCGCCATCACCAGCACGCCCGCCAGCCACAGCAGGCCGAAGAACACCGTCGCCGGGACGTCGGTCGTGAAGCCGACCTCGGGTGAGACGCCGAACAGGTCACCGATCTCGCTGAGGGCGTCCTCCCCGAGGCCGTCGAGCGAGAGGGAGAACGTCTGGCGGGCGGAGAGGGACAGCGCCAGGAGCGCGATCACCCACAGGACGGCGATCCTCGCGGCCCATCCGGCCAGCTCCCCGGCCCCGGCGACGGCCCGGTGCCGCAGCGGCCGCAGGAAACCGGCGGCGAGAACGAGTGCGCCGGCGAGCGTGACGGACAGCGGGACCACGGTCAGCCCGGCGTCGGACTCGGCCAGCGCTCCGGCGTTCCCCGAGAGCTCGACCGTGCCGCCGACCGCCGTGGCCACGGTCGCCGCGACGACGCGCGGGAAGCCGTTGTCGGGGAGGTCCGCGGCCCCGGCCGCCCACAGCCCCAGCGCGGCCACGACCCCCATGGTGACCAGCCCGGTCAGCACCGTGGCAAGGGCCTGCACCCAGCCATGGGCGGCCACGGCCGGCCGGGAGGGGGTCTGCGCGCTCACTCTGCCCACGCTAAGCAGCACACCAGCGGCCCGCCCGCCGGGAGGTCCGTCCGCGTCGGCTTGCGAGCGGCACGGCATCGGAGCACAAAATGGGATAACTGCACAAAGGTGACAGAAGCAGGCAGTGAAAGCAGAGGCGTCGTAGGCATTCCGCGCCGGGCATCCCGCAGGAATCCCGCGTCGGGAAGAAGGCTTCGTGAGCGTCGAACCTCCGTCGTCCGACCGTCCCACAGGGCCGCCCTCGGGCCCCCTGTCGGGCCCCTCCCAGCCGCCCTCGGGCCCGCCCGCGCCGCCCCCGTCCGGCAGCGGAGCGGGAGCGCCGAGCCCTGAACCCCACCGGCCCTGGTGGAAGTCCGTACCCCGCATCGCGGTGCTCTCCACCGTGGTCGTGGCCGCCGTGGTCCTCGCCGTCGTCCTCTCCCGCGGTGGTGGCGGCGACAGCGCGCAGGGCGAGGTCTTCCTCCAGGCCGCGGGCAGTACGGGCCCCGATCCGTTCACCCAGTCCACGGCGACCGACAGCACCGCCCCGCCCATCACCCCGTCCCCGGCCACCGAGTCGGCGCCGTCGAACGCGGTGATCGGCGTGGACGGCGGTGCGCCCGGCCTCTACGGCGGCACGCGCAACGTCGCCAGCTGCGACGTGGAGAAGCAGATCAAGTATCTCCAGGACGCCCCGGAGAAGAACCGGGCGTTCGCGTCGGTCGCCGGCGTCGAGACCGCCGATGTCCCCGCCTATCTGCGCTCCCTCACCCCCGTTCAGCTGCGTATGGACACCCGCGTCACCAACCACGGCTACCGCGACGGCGCCGCCGACAGCTATCAGGCCGTCCTCCAGACCGGCACGGCGGTTCTCGTGGACGACCACGGGGTGCCCCGGGTGCGCTGTGCCTGCGGCAATCCGCTGACCCCGCCGGTCGCCCGGCAGGGCACGCTCAAGCAGAAGGGTGACTCCTGGCCGTCGTACCGCTCCTCGAATGTCGTGGTGGTCACGCCCGCGCCGAAGGTGGTCAAGGAGTTCGTCATCTACGACCACGACCACGACGAGTGGGTCGCCCGCCCCCGTGGGGACGAGGCCGACAAGGACAAGAAGACCAAGCGGCCGGCGAGGCCCTCCCCGTCGGTGAGCGTGTCGTCGCCCACGTCACCGAGCTCCCCGACGTCGACGAAGGACGAGACGACGAAGGACGAGACGACGAAGGACGAGACGACGAAGGACGAGACGACGAAGGACGAGCCGACCGAGGACGAGACGACGAAGGACGAGACGACCGAGGACGAGCCCACGACCGACGAACCGACGACGGAGCCCGAGTCGCCCGAGACCACGACATCGTCCTACTCGCCGCCCGAGGAGGAGCCGACCACCGAGTCACAGCCGGAGTCCGAGGAAACGGAACCGTCGTCCCCGCCGCTGTGACGTACGGCGCCACCTGCACAGTGACTGCGCGGCTCCGCTCTGGGTATCAGGACTGGTGCAGCAGCGTCCGGCCAGTCCGGCTTCCGAGAGAGAAACGCATGATCGAGCACGTGGACGGGGCAGTGATTCCGACTGGTTTCGACGTGCCCGTGGAACCGCTTCGGCGAGCGGCACACTACAGCGGCGAACCGGGATGCATCGCCGAGGCACGGTCCTTCGCCGCGCGCTTCCTCGGCCGGCTGAGGACCGAGTGGTGCGCCACGATCGCGCAGCCCGCCGAGGACAAGGTGCTCCTCGTGGTCAGCGAGCTGGTCACCAACGCCGACCGGCACAGCAACGGCCCGTACATCCTGGAGCTGGAGGGCACGGACGACGCGGTGACGGTCCGCGTGTACGACAGCAGCTCCGCCCTGCCCCGCCGCTACCCCAAGGATCCGGAGCGGGTCGGCCGGCACGGTCTGGAGATAGTGCACGCCCTCGCCGCGGAGGTGGTCGTGGAAAGGGTGCCGGTCGGCAAGCTGGTGCGCGCGATGCTGCCGCTGACCGACGCGTGACGGTCCGGCCGGGCGGCGCGATTTCCCCCAGGGCGGAATGCTGATCCCTTCCCCTCGAGCCGCACGCTCATAGGCTGGGAAAGTGAGCAATCAAGCGCCGAACGAAGCCCGCGTCATTCCCTTGCGCCCACCGGCCGCCCGCCCACCCGCCGCCCGCCCACCCGCCGCCCGCCCATCGGCCGCCCCCAGAGCTTCCCGCACTGCCACCACCGCCACTCCCGCAGCCACGCCTCCCGTTTCCGCACCGATGGCGCTTGCTGCCAAGGAGCCGCTCTGGCGCGACCTGATCGGCGAAGTCCTGCGCCGCGAGCGGCTCGCCCAGGAGCGCACCCTCAAGGACGTGGCCGACGCGGCCCGGATCTCCATGCCGTACCTCTCGGAGGTCGAGCGCGGCCGCAAGGAGGCCTCCTCGGAGGTCCTCGCGGCCGCCGCCCACGCCCTCGGACTCGGCCTCGGCGACCTGCTGTCGCTGGCACAGGGCGAGTTGGTCCGGCTCACCGCCCGCCGCGTGCCGGGCGGCAGCCGCGGCAGGGCCGGTGCGCGGTACGACGGGATGTGCCTGGCGGCGTGAGGACGCGCCGGCGCCTCAGACCCGCACGAGGCGCCGGCTCACCACCTCGTCGGCCAGCCCGTACGCCACCGCCTCCTGCGCGGTGAACACCTTGTCGCGGTCCATGTCCGCGCGCAGCGTCGCGATGTCGTGGTGCGTGTGCCGGGCCAGCACCTCCTCGACCTGCGAGCGGATCCGGACCATCTCCTTGGCCTGGAGGGCGAGATCGGACACCACGCCCCGGCTGCCCCCGCTGGCGGGCTGACCGAGCAGCACGCGCGCGTGCTCCAGCACGAACCGCCGCCCCGGATCCCCTCCGGCCAGCAGTACGGCCGCCGTGGACGCCGCCTGACCCACGCAGAACGTGGAGATCGGTGCCTGCACGTACGTCATCGTGTCGTAGATCGCCATGAGCGAAGTGAACGAGCCCCCGGGGGAGTTGAGGTAGATCGAGATCTCGCTCTCCGGTGACGCCGACTCCAGATGGAGCAGTTGCGCGATGACGACGTTGGCGACTCCGTCGTCGATCTCGGTGCCGAGAAAGATGATCCGCTCGGACAGCAGCCGGCTGAACACGTCGTAGGACCGCTCGCCCTGCGGGGTGCGCTCGACGACGTTCGGAATCGTGTAGGTCCCCATGTCACAGCCCCATCCGTCGTCGGGAGGAAGCCGGGCGGACGTCCGTGAGGGACTCCACCACCCGGTCCACCATGCCGTACTCCCTGGCCTCCTCGGCCGTGAACCATCGGTCGCGGTCGCCGTCCCTGGAGATGGTCTCCGGGCTCTGGCCGGTGTGCTCCGCGGTGATCCGTTCGATGGTCCTCTTCGTGAACTCCAGGTTCTCCGCCTGGATCTCGATGTCCGCGGTCGTGCCGCCGATGCCCGCCGACGGCTGGTGCATCATGATCCGCGCGTTGGGCAGCGCGTACCGCTTGCCCTCGGCGCCGACGCTGAGCAGGAACTGGCCCATGCTGGCCGCGAAGCCCATGGCGAGCGTCGAGACGTCGTTCGGGATCAGCCGCATCGTGTCGTAGATGGCGAGACCCGCGTGCACCGAGCCGCCGGGGCTGTTGATGTACAGGGCGATGTCGGTGCGCGGGTCCTCCGCGGACAGGATCAGCAGCTGGGCGCAGACCCGGTTCGCGGAGACCTCGTCGACCTGGGTGCCCAGCAGGACGATGCGCTGGGCCAGCAGCTGGGACGCGAGCTGGTCGTCGAAGCGGGTGGGAGGGGTGTCGCCCTCCTCCGCCCGCGGAGCGAGCGTGGTCAGTGGTGTCATCGGTTCTCCTCGTCGTGGCGGGGATGCCGTCGACTCCACTCTTGACCGCGGACGACGCCGGAAGGCGGTTTCTCTGCCCGTGGCAGATTCGCCACGGGCAGAGCGCCGGATCAGCCCTTCTCGCGCAACTGCCGGAAGAACGCCCGTACGTCGTCCACCAGCAGGCCGGGCTCCTCCATCGCCGCGAAGTGCCCGCCCCGGTCGAGCTCCGTCCAGCGCACGATGTTCTCCGTGCGCTCCGCCTTGTGGCGCAGCGGGATCTGCGGATCGCCGGGGAAGGAGGCCACCGCGGTCGGGGCGGTCGAGGGCTCGTGCGGAGCGGCGATCCGGTCGCCCCCGGCGTGAGCGCGCTCGTAGTAGATCCGGGCGGCCGAACCGGCCGTGCCCGTCAGCCAGTACAGCATCACGTTCGTGAGCATCAGATCCCGGTCGACGGCCTCCTCGGGCAGCTGCTCGGAGTCCGTCCACTCCTGGAACTTCTCGACGATCCAGGCGAGTTGCCCGACCGGCGAGTCCGTGAGCGCGTACGACAGGGTCTGCGGCCGGGTGGACTGCACATGGAAGTAGCCCGTCCCGTCGCGGAACCAGGCGGCCCACCTGCGCCACGAGGCGAGCGTCCGCTCCCGCTCGCGCGGGCTCAGTGCCGCCAGCTCCTCTGGCGTCGGCTCGGTCGCCGCCTGTGCGCCCGGCAGCAGGTTGAGATGGATGCCGATGGCCCGGTCGGGGTGGACGCGGCCCAGCTCGCGGGAGATGCCCGCCCCCCAGTCGCCGCCTTGCGCGCCGAACCGGTCGTAGCCGAGGCGGGTCATCAGCTCGGCCCACGCGTCGGCGATCCGGCGCGCCTCCCAGCCGGTCTCCCGGGTGGGCCCGGAGAACCCGAAGCCGGGGATGCTCGGCAGCACGACGTGGAAGGCGTCGGCGGGGTCACCGCCGTGCGCGGCGGGATCCGTCAGCGGCCCCACGATGTCCAGGAACTCGACGATCGAGCCCGGCCAGCCGTGCGTGACGATCAGCGGGGTGGCATCGGGCTCGGGGGAGCGGACATGGGCGAAGTGCACATGCGCGCCGTCGATCTCGGTCGTGAACTGCGGCCACTCGTTCAGCCGTGCCTCGGCGGCCCGCCAGTCGTAGTCGTGCCGCCAGTACCGCACCAGCTCGCGCAGATACTGCGACGGAACCCCGTACGCCCATCCCACCCCGGGCAGTTCGTCGGGCCACCGGGTGGCGTCGAGGCGACGGTGGAGGTCGTCCAGGTCGCTCTGCGGTATGTCGATACGGAAGGGATGGATGCCGCTGTCAGCGGGCGAAGACGTCATGAACGGGATGCTAGTGCGGAAGCGTGTAGCGGCCATCTGGATTGGCCGGCCAGGCGACCGATGAGTTCCGGGGCGAGGCTCGGTCGACAGAGATGACAGCGTTCCGCACGCCCAGGAGGTCCTCATGGCAACCGACGGTTTCACCACGTGTCTCTGGTTCGACGGCCAGGCGGAGGAGGCCGCCCATTTCTACGTCTCGATCTTCAAGAACTCCAGCGTCGGCAAGGTCGCGCGCTACCCCGAGGGCGCGATGCAGCCCGCCGGGAGCGTGATGACCGTCGAGTTCACGGCCAACGGCCACAGGTTCCTCGGGCTCAACGGCGGCCCCCAGTTCAAGTTCACCGAGGCGACCTCCTTCATGATCTTCTGCGAGAACCAGGAGGAGATCGACTACTACTGGGCCAAGCTCACCGAGAACGGCGGCGAGCCCGGCCCGTGCGGCTGGCTCAAGGACAGGTTCGGCGCGTCCTGGCAGGTCGTCCCGGAGCGGCTCGACGCGATGGTCACCGACCCGGACCCGGCGAAGGCGGCCCGCGTGACCCAGGCGTTCATGGCCATGCACAAGTTCGACATCGCCGCACTGGAGAAGGCCTACGCGGGCGAGTGAGCAGTGGCTACCGGTTCTCGCGGATCACCCGAGTGATCTCCTGGCTGATACGCAGGATCCCGGGGGAGCGGACCGGGCAGGGCTTCGGCTTGGACGTCGTGGGCGCCAGACAGAAGTGCAGGTAGTCGTCGTCGCGGTGCAGCGCCGTACGGTCGCGGCCCGGCTGGGTGCAGTACTCGCCGTGCGCGCGCTCGTAAGCCGTGCACGGCAGGTACTGCACCCAGGAGTAGCGCGCCCCGGCCGCACTCACCGCCTTGCCCGCGTCGGCGACCAGGTCGCCCGAGCCGGCGGCCTGCTTCTCGTAGAGGGCGTTGACACGCCGGACCCGGTCGGGAGTGATCGGGTCCGGGCCCTGCGAGACCCAGACGATGCGGGCGTCTCCGGCGGCGGAGATCTGGTCGGCGAGCCGCTTCATGTCGGCCGTGTACCGCTGGAAGTACTTGTCAGGGGAGGCGTCGTAGGTGATCCCGTCCATGCACGGCGTGTAGCCCCACGCGTTGCCCCAGAACTGCAGCACAACGAAGTCCGGCCGCAGCCGGCGCACCAGGGCGGCCGCCTTGTCCGCGACCGGGACGAGGGACCGCTCGCCGGTGCCCTCCAGGTAGTCGCACAGGGTGGTCCCCGAGTACGGGGCACTCGTGTACGTCGCCCGTACGTCGCGGCGCAGCTCCTGCCCGAGCACCTTCTGCGCCTCCATCGCGAGCGAGTCGCCCAGGTACAGCACGGTCGGCGCCTTCGCGGGGGCGCTCGTGCCCGTGTCCGGTGAGGCGGGCGCCCGCTGGTGCGTGGTGACCGACGCCCGCGGCACGTCCGGGGGCGGCGCGGCCTCCGGCCCGGACTCCGGGTCCCCGCACGCACCGAGCAGCACGACGGCCACCAGCACTCCCACGATCCACGGCTTCCGCATACGGCAACTCCCGCCCCGGGCACCGAAAACGGTTCCCCAGGCAAGCACAGCCGGCCCCCGGGGGGAAGACCCGCGTCGGCCACGGAACACCATGGCCGACGCGAGCCCCGCGGTCGATCGGACGCCGGTCGTTCAGACGCGGTCGGCCGCGATCAGCAGGTACTGGAAGCTGCCGTTGCGGTACGCGTTCAGGAACGTGTCCTCGATGCCCGTCACCAGGTGATCGGCCTCACTGCGCAACTCCCAGTAGGGAATGGTCGCCTCGGT
The DNA here is from genome assembly GCF_041261225.1 of Streptomyces sp. V4I8. Lineage (GTDB taxonomy): Bacteria > Actinomycetota > Actinomycetes > Streptomycetales > Streptomycetaceae > Streptomyces. The sequence goes on along the minus strand of NZ_JBGCCN010000001.1, from coordinate 952,584 downwards.
GAGATCCTCCACGTGGACCGGGACGAGCCGGTTGCGGGCCATGGCGCGGAAGTACTCCGACCGCGGGTGGATGTCGCAGATGTAGTGGGCGTTGATGAGGGACACCTCGCGGGAGGCCCGCCCGTAGGTGTCGTTGTAGCAGCCGGTGATCGTCACATAGCGGCCGCCGCGGCGCAGCAGCCGGGCGTGCTCGGCGAACAGCAGGTCGAGCTCGACGTACATGGTGGACTCGTTGTTCCAGGAGGCCGCGTACGCCCCGGACTGGAGCCCGGTGTCCAGCATGTTGCGGTGGTGGTAGCGCACCCGGCCGTCGATGCCCCGCTTGCGGGCCTGCGCGTTCGCGAACTCGGCCTGCTTCTCGGAGATGGTGACGCCGTCGGCGTGGCAGCCGTACCGCAGATGCGCCACGACACTGCCGCCGCCGCGCCCGCAGCCGGCGTCGAAGACGCGGTCGGCGGGGGACAGGGGGCCGATACGGTCGGCGAGGAGCTCGGCCTGGGCGTGCTCCAGCCGGTGCAGTTCGGTGGTGATGCGCTCCCGCCGCAGCTCCGGGTCGGGTTCGTCGAGCACGGTGCGGTCGGCGGCCCCGATGCCGTAGTGATGGTGGTAGAGGTCGTCGAGCTTTCCGAGTTCGAGGTTGACCGGGTTCTCCTCGGCGTTCCAGTAGTCCGCGACACGGGTCTGGTACGTCGACTGGGTCGGCACCTGGGCTGCCTTGGTGCCGGCTTCGGGGGCGATGGTCAACGGTGACTCCTCGTGCTGGTGCTTATGACGCTCTGTCATTCGATCGCGCTTTACCAGTAGTTGGGCAGGTGGTAGCGGTGGCTGTTGGTGGCGTGCCATTCGTGGTTGCCGGCCACCCAGTCGGACAGGCTCCGGACGTAGCGCTCGACGAGCGGTGAGGTGGCGGCCAGCAGGGCCGACTCCTCCTCGAACGCCTCCATGATCCGGTTGTGGATCTCGACGGCCTTCAGATAGGCGGCCTTGAGACCGCAGCGCTCGTTCGCGGCGATGACCTGTGGCAGGTTCAGATGGTCGGGGTCGCTCGCCAGTTCCTTGGTGAAGGAGTAGAGGTCGTTGACGATCGTGGTGGCGTTGCAGGCCAGCGCCGTGACCCGCTGGATCTCGGGGCGGGCGTACACCGCCTCGGGCAGCTCGTAGCCGTCCACGGCGTCCACGATCGACAGACAGGGGCGGAAGTTGTTGAACTGCCGCATCACCAGGTACTCCCAGACCCGCGGGATGTACCGGGTCTCCATCCAGGCCGCCTCCGCCAGATAGCCCAGGTGCAGCCGGGCGATGTCGTGGACGAAGCGGTCGGTCTGGCTCGGGGTGGCGAAGGCGGCGTAGTCCTGGAGGGCGAAGTGGTACGAACGCAGCGGACCGTCGGCCCGCACGCCCTCCCGCCACTCCTCCTCCAGCTCGGGAATGCCGTGGTAGGGGTCGAGCGCCGACTGGGCCATGATCAGCCGGCCCCCGAGGCCCCGGCGCGCTCCGCCGCGGCCCTCGTCCTCCTCGCAGTAGCAGGAGTCGACGACGTTCTCGGCGAGCAGCAACTCGCCGGCGACCGTCAGACGTTCGAGATCGAGGGCCTCCGGATGCTGAAGCACCACGGCCCGCCCGAACTGGAACCCCGAGAAGTCGCCCTGCCAGGCTTCGGGGAACAGGTCGAGCCGCCGGGCCCAGTCCTCCAGCCTGCGGTCGACCTCCGCGGCCTGCTCGGGGTCGGCGGGTGCGACCTGCCGGTACCGGAGCCCGGGGATCGCCCCGCCGCGCCGCTGGGTGCGGAACGTGCTCGCGATGTTCGGGGGTCCCGGCAGGGCGAAGCCGGAGGCGGGGGAGGGCGCGCTCATCGGGTGCTCCACGCGGTCACTCGGCCGTCCGGCCGACCTGGGCGTTCTCCAGGATCCCGACCGCGTCGGGGACCAGGATCGCCATCGAGTAGTAGGCGGTGACGAGGTAGCGGATGATCGAGTTGGCGTCGATGCCCATGAACCGCACGTTCAGGCCCGGCTGGTACTCCTCCGGGATCCCCGTCTGGTACAGCCCGATGGCGCCCTGGTCGCCCTCCCCGGTGCGCAGCGCGATGATGCTGCTGGTGTGCTGCGGGCTGATCGGGATCTTGTTGCACGGGAAGATCGGTACACCGCGCCAGGCCGGGATCTCGTGCCCGTCGACATTCGCCGTGCCGGGCACCAGACCGCGCCGGTTGCACTGCCGGAAGAAGGCCGCGATGGCCTTCGGATGGGCGATGAACAGCTTGGTCTTGCGGCGCATCGACAGCAGTTCGTCCATGTCGTCCGGGGTCGGCGGCCCCGTGAAGGTGGGGATGCGCTGCCCGTAGTCGGCATTGTGCAGCAGCCCGAACTCCCGGTTGTTGACCAGCTCCCACTCCTGGCGCTCGCGGATCTCCTCGATGATCAGTCGGAGTTGCTGCTCGGTCTGGTCCATCGGGTCGTTGAAGAGGTCCGCGACCCTGGTGTGGACCCGCAGCACGGTCTGGGTGAGCGACAACTCGTACTCGCGCGGCGCGAGGTCGTAGTCGACGAACCCGCCGTCGATCGTCGGCTCCCCGACATGGCCCGCCTGCACCGGGACATCGGCCTCGCCCTTGCGGTTCATGGGCAGGTTCTGGCGTTCGCCGTACGCCTGCAGGTGCTCCGCCAGGGACGGCACCCGGTCGGTGAACTCGCTGACCACGGCCCACGGGAGCGTGAGGAGCACGCCCGCCGTCTCCGCCCGCACCGAACTCAGCCACAGCGGGTCGGGCTGGCCGATGGCCTCGTCGCCGATCTGGTCTCCGTCGGTGACGACCCCGACGATCTCCTCCTCGCCGTACCTGCCCTCGGTGAAGCGGGTGAACCGGCCGTGCACCACGAGGTAGGCCTCCGTGACCGGCTGCCCGGCCTCGACGAGCACCTGGCCGGCCCGCACCTCACGCACCCGGAACCGGGTCGCGATCTCCTTCAGGACGTCCATGTCGGAGTAGCCGCGCAGCACCGGGAGTTCGGTGAGCGTCTGCGGGATGACCTTGATGTCGTAGGCGCCGTTCTGCTCGAACTGCACCCGGCCGCGGCCCACACGGAGCTGCAGACGCCGGTTGACGCGGTAGGTGCCGCCCTTGACGTCCACCCACGGCAGCATCTTCAGCAGCCATCGCGAGGAGATGGCCTGCATCTGCGGTTCGGACTTGGTGGTCGTGGTGAGCTGGCGCGCCGCATGGGTGCTGAGACTGGTGAGTTGGCCGTCGGCTGAGGGGGCGGGGTCGTCGGCTGCGGGTCCGGTGGCGCTCTCGGGTACGGACACGTATCCCTCCCTGGAGGGTGATCAGGCGTGAACAAAGTGGTCGGTGACGACAAGTGGACGGGTGGTGACGACGGCAATCTCCGGGCGCGTGACGAGGCGTGCCTCGTGGCACGGGTGGGCCGTACGCGCCGCAGGGACAAGCCAAACAGCGCAGGTGGTGGGCCCGGTACGGCGTGAAGGGGGCGGTTTGCCCATCTGGGTGGTGCAAACCCTCCCTGGAAGCAGAGGCCTCACACGCCCGTGCTCCCACGCCGGTCGCACTCGCCCCGATATGCGGGCGCGAGGGGCGCACGAGCCTCAGGTCAGGTCGTTCACCAGCACGGCCGCCCCGTCGAAGCGCCCTGCCCTGAGATCCCCCAGCGCCTCGTCCGCGCGCGACAGCGGATATGTGTGCGTCGTGGCGTGTACGGCGTGTTCGGCGGCGAGCGCCAGGAACTCGCGGCCGTCCTCGCGGGTGTTGGAGGTGACGCTGCGCAACTGTTTCTCGTAGAAGAGCTCGCCCTCGTAGCGCAGCGCCGGGACGTCGGTGAGGTGGATGCCCGCGATCGCCAGCGTGCCGCCCCGGTCGAGGGCCCGCAGCGCCACCGGGACCAGTTCGCCGGCCGGCGCGAACAGGATCGCGCTGTCCAGGGGCTCCGGCGGCATCTCGTACGCGTCGCGTGCCGAGGCGGCACCCAGGTCGAGCGCGAGTTTGCGCGCGGCCGCCCCGCGCGTGAGGACGTGCACCGTGGCGCCCTCGGCCATCGCCACCTGCGCGCACAGATGGGCGCTGCCCCCGAAGCCGTACAGCCCGAGCCGCCCGCCCGGTGGCAGTGCCGACCGCCGCAGCGCGCGATGCCCGATGATCCCGGCACACAGCAGTGGCGCGCACGCCACGTCGTCCAGGCCGTCGGGCAGCCGGTAGGCGAACGCGGCCGGCACGGTCGTGTACTCGGCGTATCCACCGTCGGCGTCCCAGCCCGTGTACGACGAGGCCGGGCACAGGTTCTCCGCGCCCCGCGCGCAGTAGCCGCAGGTACCGTCGGTCCGCCGCAGCCAGGCCGCCCCGACCCGCTCCCCGACGCCGAAGCCGCGCACGGCCGCCCCGATCCGCGCGACCGTACCGACCACCTCGTGCCCGGGGGTCACACCCGGGCGGTGCACGGCCAGATCACCCTCGGTGACGTGCAGATCCGTCCGGCACACCCCGCACGCCCGCACCCGCACGAGCAGCTCGTCGTCGCCCGGCACCGGAACCGGCTTCTCGACGAAGCGCAGGGACCCCGCCCCGACCGGCCCCGGCTCGACCACCGACCACGCGTGCATCGTCCCGTCAGCCATCACCGTGTCCCGTTCGCCGAACGGCTGCCGTCCCTCCCAGTCTGGAGCGGAACCAGGCATTCGGCGCGCGACCCGACTCCGCGGTGACTAGCGTATGAATCCGGACAACTCACCGCTCCCGGAGAGGGCCGTAGCCATGGCCGTGAAACCCGCAGGAACCCCCGTCTGGGCCGACGCGATGTTCACCGACGTCGAGGGGGCCAAGAGCTTCTACGGCGACGTCCTCGGCTGGACGTTCGGCGAGGAGTCGTCGGAGTACGGCAACTACACCCAGGCCTACGCGAACGGCAAGGCCGCCGCCGCGGTCGTCCCGCCCATGCCGGGCCAGGAAGGCCAGTCGCAGTGGTGCCTCTACTTCGCCTCGACCGACGTCGCCGCCACCGCCGCCGAGATCCGTGAGAACGGCGGCGAGATCCTGATGGAGCCGATGGAGGTCGGCGACTTCGGCAGCATGTGCCTGGCCCGCGACCCCGGCGGCGTCGTCTTCGGGGTGTGGCAGGCCGGCACCCACGAGGGCTTCGACGCGGAGATGCGGGAGCCCGGCGCCTTCTGCTGGGCCGAGATCTTCACCCGCACACCGGAGAAGTCCGACACCTTCTTCCCCGCCGTCTTCGGCTACGGGCAGCGGCAGATGCAGGACGACGCGATCGACTTCCGCCTCTACACCCTCGGCGGCGAGACCATGGCCCTGGGCCGGATGAGGATGACCGACGACTTCCCGCCCGAGGTCCCGCCCTACATCAACGTCTACTTCAACGTCCCCGACTGCGACGACGCCATCGCCAAGGCCACCAAGCTCGGCGCCGTCCTGCGCTTCGGCCCGATGAGCAGCCCGTTCGGCCGGTTCGCCGCGCTGAGCGACCCCCAGGGCGCGAACTTCTCGGTGATCGACACCAACACGACCGAGGGCGAGATGCCGGAACTCAGCGACGTCTCCTGACCGTACTCCGCGACCGGGCACCCGGCCCGCTCATGGCATGATCGGCACATGCTTGAACGTGTTGTGGCCGCGTGCGACGGGGCTTCGAAGGGAAACCCCGGGCCGGCGGCCTGGGCCTGGGTCGTCGCCGACGAGACGGAGACCCCGGCCCGCTGGGAGGCGGGGCCGCTCGGCAGGGCCACCAACAACGTCGCGGAACTCACCGCGCTGGAACGCCTGCTCACGGCGACGGACCCCGGTGTGGCGCTGGAGATCCGCATGGACTCGCAGTACGCCATGAAGGCCGTCACGACCTGGCTGCCGGGCTGGAAGCGCAACGGCTGGAAGACCTCCGCCGGCAAGCCGGTCGCCAACCAGGACCTGGTCGTGCGCATCGACGAACTGCTCGACGGCCGCCCCGTCGAGTTCCGCTACGTCCCCGCCCATCAGGTCGACGGCGACCCGCTCAACGACTTCGCCGACCGTGCCGCCAGCCAGGCCGCCCTCGTGCAGGAGCCCGCGGGCAGCGGCCTCGGCTCCCCGGAACCGCCGCCCTCCCCGGACACCCCGTCGGCCAAGGCCCCCCGCCGCAAGGCGACGGCCACTCGGAAGAACGGCAGCTCCTCGCGCACCATCAAGGCCAAGTTCCCCGGTCGCTGCCTCTGCGGGCGCGGCTATGCGGCGGGCGAGCTTATCGCCAAGAACGCCCAGGGCTGGGGCCACCCGGAGTGCCGTACCGCAGAGGCCTGACGACGGGCCCGTACGGGAGTTGGCGACCCGGGCCGAGGTGAAGTCCGTGCTGGTTCCACCCCGTCGTCGAACACCGCGTGCCCGGCACCGGTGTGCTTCCCCAGCCGAAAGTGGCGCGATCCGGAATGCCGTGGTCGGGCGGCTCCGCCTTGCTACTCTGCGAGGTGATATGACCGTTTTAGACCATTTCTAGGGGTGCGTGTGAAGGTCGCCTGCGTCGGTGGCGGGCCCGCCGGCCTGTATCTCTCGATCCTGCTGAAGCTGCGGGATCCGTCCCACGACATCACCGTCTACGAGCGCAGCCCGGAGGGTTCCACCTACGGCTGGGGCGTCACGTACTGGCGCGGACTGCTCGACAGGCTGTGCGAGCACGACCCCGTGTCGGCCCGCGCCATCGAGGAGAACTCGGTCCGCTGGAGCGAGGGCGTCGCCCACGTCCGGGGCCGCACGACCCGCCGGCCCGGCGACGCCGGGTACGGCATCGGCCGCCACCGGCTGCTGGAGATCCTCGCCGAACGCGCCCGCTCACTGGGCGTACGGCTGAAGTTCGAGCACGAGATCACCCCGGGGAACCTGCCCGCCGCCGACCTGGTCGTGGCGAGCGACGGGGTCCACAGCGCCCTGCGCACCCGGTACGCCGACCACTTCGGCACCGAGACGAGGGCCGGCCGCAACCGCTACATCTGGCTCGGCACCACCAAGAACTTCGACGCCTTCACCTTCTCCTTCGTCGAGTCAGGGCACGGCTGGATCTGGTGCTACGGCTACGGCTTCGGCCCCGACGCGGGCACCTTCGTCGTCGAATGCGCCCCCGAGACCTGGACCGGCCTCGGCCTCGACACCGCGTCCGAGGCCGACGGACTGGCCGTGCTGGAGAAGGTCTTCGCCGGCGTCCTCGACGGCCACCGCCTGATGGGCCGCTCCGGAGCCGACGGCAGGGCGCAGTGGCAGACCTTCCGCACCCTGACCAACCGCACCTGGTACCGCGACAACCTCGTCCTGCTGGGCGACGCCGCGCACACCACGCACTACTCCATCGGGGCCGGCACCACCCTGGCCGTGGAGGACGCCGCCGCCCTCGCCGGCGCGCTGCACGAGCACGCCGCCCTCCCGCAGGCCCTCGCCCACTACCAACAGGACCGCCAGCAGGCGCTGTTGTCCATCCAGAGCGCGGCCCACTACAGCGCCCGCTGGTACGAGAACCTGCCCCGCTACATCCATCTGCCCCCGCAGCAGATGTTCGCCCTGCTCGGCCAGCGCCACTCGCCCCTGCTGCCCTACGTACCGCCGCAGCTGTACTACCGGATCGAGCGGGCGGCCGGAGAGTCGGAGGCATGGCGCCGCCTCAAGCACTGGCTGGGGCTGAAGGTCGCGCGCACCGTGCACGCCAGGGTCCTGGCATCCCGCAGATAGCCGCACCTCGACCGCACCTCACCGGAACAACCGGTCGAGGAAGGCGTTGCCGAACACCCCGTGCGGGTCGAGCCGGGCCAGGGTCCCGGAAGCCACGCCCCACACGTCCTCCCCGAAGGTGCTGGGTACCACCGTGCCCAGCACCTCGCCGTCGCTCCAGGCGGCGTCCCGCGTATAGGCCCAGCCCTTCGACCACTCGACCCGCGTCATGGCGTACTCGCCGTCGAAGGTGCGCAGCAGGAACCGCTCGATCTGGCTCAGGAACGCCTCCGCGTACGGCGTCCCGGGCAGCGTCAGGATGTTCAGCCACAGGACGGTGTCCCACTCGGGCCGGTCGCCACGCGGCCCGAGCGCCGACAGGAGCGGGGTCCGCGCCCCGTCCAGACCGACGTCCGCCGGATCGTCGACGCCCGTCACCCGGATCTCCACCGACCCGTTGACCGGGAACTGGCCCCGCTCGGCGTATGCCGAGAGACGTTCCCGGTAGAAGGCGGTGAACTCGGCGACCACGCGCTGCACTTGATCTCTGCTGGTCAGCACCCCGTAGCCGTTCGTGGCGATCCTCAGCGTCGTCGGCCGCAGATACAGCAGCGTGTTCTTGGACGGCCCCCAGATGTCCGCCGACAGCGTCGCGACCAGCCCCAGCGCGGCCGCGTCGTACTGCGCGTTGCCGAGCACCGGCGCCAGATACCAGGCCCCGTCCGACACCATCCGCCCGACCAGGTCCGCGACCGGGGTCGGCACGTTGTCGGAGAAGGGGTAGTTGTACGGCGTCCGCACATGCCGCGAGGTCAGCGGCCGGTCGGGGGAGACGCTCCACACCTTCAGCCACGGGAACTCGGTGAAGGCGAACCAGATCGCCTCGACGCGCCCGGCCCGGTCGAGGAAGCTCGCGAGGGTGCGTCCGTCGCCGCCGGGCGCGGCGAAGAGCTCGCCGGCCGGGATGTCGGTACGGCTGACGCACCGCAGGTTGGTGTTCGCGCCCACGCGCAGCACGACCTCGGTGACCAGGGCGCGGCCCAGATGGGTGAGCAGAGCGGCGCAGTCCGGCTCGTCACGGTCGTACGTCCGCAGTACGTATCCGCCACTGGCCTCGTCCCAGACGACGGCCGTCAGGGACAGCACGAGATTGCTCAGCGAACCGTAGGTGTGCCCGGGCAGGCGCTGTTCGCCCCGTGCCGGTACGGCGGTGCCGTGCGCGTCGATGGCCAGGGCGCCGCCGAGAGTGAGGTTGCCGGGCGCGGGCGCCGCGGTGATGCCCAGGCCGTGCTCCTCCAGATAGGTGAGCAGGGCCTCCAGGGTGACGCCGGCCCCGACGCGCACCGAGGTCGGCGACTCCAGGGACAGGCCGGTGAGATGCGCGGCGGTGTCCACGAGAAGGACCGGCGCGTCCGACTCCGTGCCCGGCGTGATCGTCAGCGGTGACCAGCCGTGCGAGGAACCCCGGGCGCGGACTCTCCGGCCGTGTCGCCAGGCCCAGTTGACGACGGCCGGCACCTGGTCGGGACCGTCCGGCGCGCAGGCCCACAGCCCGTCGGCGGTGATCTCGCCGACCCAGTTGCGGTACGCCGAGCGGTACAGCGCCACGTCCGTCGGGAAGTCCGGCAACTCCTGGGCGGCGACGGCCGGATCCGCCGGGAGAAGAGTCGGTGCGGCCGCCAGGGCGGCGGCGCGGAGGAAGCCCCTGCGGGTGAAGTCGCCGGTCACGGGTTCACGCTAGGGATCCGCTTGACAGCCACCGCGGGCCTGTCGAACTGATTCACTCGTGCGAGTGACGGATTCACAGGTAACGGCGCGGAGGGGCCCGTTCCGCGCACGCGGATGACCAATGACACACTGACGCCATGGACGAACGTGTAATCGGCAGGTCGGGTCAGCGGGCATCCGTCGTCGGACTGGGGACGTGGCAGCTGGGCGCCGACTGGGGAGACGTCGACGACAAGGAAGCCCTGGCGGTGCTGGAGGCGGCGGTCGAGTCGGGGGTGACCTTCTTCGACACGGCCGACGTCTACGGCGACGGACGCAGCGAGCAGACCATCGCCGCCTTCCTGCGCGGCAGGCCCGAACTGGACATCTTCGTGGCGACCAAGATGGGCCGCCGCGTCGACCAGATCCCCGAGAACTACGTTCTCGACAACTTCCGCGCCTGGAACGACCGTTCGCGGCGCAACCTCGGCGTCGACCGCCTCGACCTGGTCCAGCTGCACTGCCCGCCGACGCCCGTCTACTCGACGGACGAGGTGTTCGACGCTCTGGACACCCTGGTCGCGGAGGAGCGCATCGCCCGGTACGGCGTCAGCGTGGAGACCTGTGAGGAGGCGCTGACCGCGATCGCCCGCCCGGGTGTCGCGAGCGTGCAGATCATCCTCAACCCCTTCCGCATGAAGCCCCTGCGCGAGGTGCTGCCCGCCGCCCAGGAGGCGGGCGTCGGCATCATCGCGCGCGTGCCGCTGGCCTCCGGCCTGCTGTCGGGCAAGTACACCAAGGACACCGTCTTCCCCGCGAACGACCACCGCACCTACAACCGGCACGGCGAGTCCTTCGACCAGGGCGAGACCTTCTCGGGCGTCGACTACGCCTCAGGCGTCGAGGCGGCCGCCGAGTTCTCCGCCCTCGCCCCCGAGGGCTTCACACCGGCCCAGCTCGCGCTGCGCTGGATCATCCAGCTGCCGGGCGTGACCACCGTGATCCCGGGCGCCCGCTCGCCCGAGCAGGCCCGCGCCAACGCGGCCGCCGCCGCACTGCCGGAGCTGTCCGAGGACACCCTCACCGCGATCCGGGACCTCTACGACCGGCGGATCAAGGACCAGGTCGAGAGCCGCTGGTAGACGCGTACGGTCGCCGGGAGCGGGTACCGCGCCGCTCCCGGCGCCTCCCCGTTTGAGAGTTCAACGTCGGGGTTACCCGTTCCGGCATGACAGAGAAGGAAAGACGAACAGGCCGCGACGAGACCTCGGACGAGCGAGCCGACCGCATGTGGGGCGAGCTCATCCAGGAGGTCCGGGTCGCCCAGATGGGCGTCCAGATCCTGTTCGGCTTCCTGCTCACCGTCGTCTTCACGCCGAAGTACGACACCCTCGACGACACGGACCAGACCATCTACATCGTGACGGTCGTGCTCGGTGCCGCCGCCACCGGAGCCCTCATCGGCCCCGTCTCCCTGCATCGCCTGGTGTCCGGACGGCGCATCAAGCCGAAGGCGGTGGAGTGGGCCTCCCGGCTGACCCTCGTCGGCCTGGTCCTGCTCCTCGCCACCACGACGTGCTCGCTGCTGCTGATCCTGCGGGTCGCCACCCACGACGGCTTCGTGCCCTATCTGGTCACGGGGGTGGTCCTCTGGTACCTGGTGTGCTGGTTCGTGCTGCCGCTGTGGACGCGCAAGCGCTACACGGAGTGAGCGGTCACGCGTCCGGCGGTATGAGGACGTCGGCCGTCCGGCGGTATGGGGACGTCGAGCTATGAGGACTGAGGACGTCGCCGGTTTGAGGACGGCTACTGCCGGCGCACCGCGCCTTCCTGCGCCCCGCGCAGCGCCGTGATGCACGTGGAGATGGCCCGCTGGAGCTCCTCCAACTGCTGCACCATGTCGTCCTCGACGAACTCCTGCACATCGTCGAAGGTGAGTTCCTCGAAGACCTTCGTCGCCCGCTGCAGGCTGCTGTAGAACTTCGTCCGCCGCTCCTGCACCCGCAGTTCGGGATCGGCCTCCACCGTCTCCGCGACGAGGGTCTTCATGGTGTCGAAGGCCTCGTTGGCCCACTCACCGGTGTCCTCGTCGTCATCGAGCTCCTCGATGAGCGACAGATGCCGCTCGGCCTCCTGGCGCACGTCGACCGGCGCGTCGACGGTCTGCCCGGCCGGGGTCTTGATCTGGCCGGACTCGGCGATCTGACGGACGTAGCCGATCCGGTCGGCCGCCCGGCTCTCCGTGGCGACGGCCTTCTTCAGATCGTCGGTGCGTACGACGTCCCGCGCCAACTCGGCCTGCAGGTCCGGGTCCTCGCGGACGCGGTCGAGGAGCGCCTGGCGGGCCGCGCGGGCGGTCGAGGGGTCGGCGAGGATGGCGGCGCGCAGCGCGGTGGGGTTCTCGGCGACCTCGAGGGCCTTCGTCGGGCGGATGCCCTCGGCCTCGGCGGCCTCGGAGATGGCGGCACCCCGCTCGGAGGTGGCGCTGTTGCGGGACGTGTAGTAGCTGAGCCACACGTCGGCGTCGGGCAGCTCCACTTCCTGGCCCGGCGCGAGCGCCTCGAAGTGCGGGACGAGACCGTCGTCGGCGGCCCGGTCCCAGGCCTTGTAGTAGCGCATCACACGGTCGGGTGAGCAGCCGGCGAGCTCGGCGAACTCCTTCGCCGACACCTTCGGAGTCTCGCCCGCGCTCTGCCCGCCGGGCCGCACGCTGCGCGCCACCATCAGGCCGAAGGCCCACCCTCCGGTCCGCGCGTAGACCCCGAACTCGCGCGCGTCCCGGGCGACGAGATCGGACAGCGGGGCCTGGGGCGAGGGGGACGTCTCGGGCGGGACGAACGCCAGTGTCACGGAAGACTCTCCTGTGGGGGCTGCTCGGACGGCAGAAGTGCAGACCGGCAGCTTAATGGCACCCGCGGGACGCCGCCCTCGCGGTCACCGGCGTCGCCCGTCGCCACGCGGTGTGGTACGCGGGCGGTCAGCCGAGAGAGTCCCGCAGCGCCGGCAGCAGCGTCTTCTCCGCCCAGTCCAGATACGGCAGCTGCGTCTCGCCCCCGATCTGCACCAGGGCGATCTCGGTGAAGCCCGCCTCGGCGTACGGGCGCACGGCCTCGACGAAGGCGTCCGGGTCGTCGCCGCACGGGATCGAGTCGGCGACGTCGTCCGGGGTGACGAACTGGGTCGCCGCCTCGAAGGAATCCGGGTGCGGCAGCTCCGAGTTGACCTTCCAGCCGCCGGCGAACCAGCGGAACTGGGAGTGGGCGCGCTTGATCGCGGTGTCCCGGTCGGGGTCGTAGCACACCGGCAGTTGGCCCACACGCGGCTTGCCCTCGCCGCCATGGCGGTCGAACGCCGCCAGCAGGTCCGCCTTGGGCTCCGTCGCGATGACCAGGTCGCCGAGCCTGCCCGCGAGCTCGCAGGACTGCTCCCCGGAGACGGCGACGCCGATGGGCGGCGGCTGGTCCGGCAGGTCCCACAGGCGGGCCGACTCCACGTCGAAGTGCGTGCCGCGACGGTTCACATGGCCGCCCCCGAAGAGCGCCCGGATGATCTCCACCGCCTCCTCGAGCATCTCGTGCCGCACATCCACGGGCGGCCAACCGCCGCCCACGACATGCTCGTTGAGGTTCTCGCCCGAGCCCAGCCCCAGCCGGAACCGGCCCTCCGACAGCAACTGCATCGTGGCCGCCTTCTGCGCCACCACCGCCGGGTGGTAGCGGAACGTCGGACACGTCACATAGGTCATCAGCGGAATCCGCGAGGTGGCCTGGGCCGCCGCTCCCAGGACACTCCACGCGTACGGCGAGTGACCCTGCGAACGCAGCCACGGAAAGTAGTGGTCCGAGGTCACGGAGAAGTCGAAGCCCGCCTCCTCGGCGCGGACCAGGTGGTCCACCAGCTCACGGGGGCCGGCCTGCTCGGTCATCATCGTGTATCCGATCTGCACCATGGGGCCCGAGTCCCCGGGACACGGATGACGAAAACGGCACGGACGGGGCGGGAAGCAGGATCCGGTGTGTGAGAAAACCCCTCGGTCCTCGCCGGGGGCTCGGGAGAGGATGCCCGCATGTCTGTTCGCCCCCTGCCCTCGAGCACCCCCGCCGCCCAGGGCGTCGACGCCTCCGGTGTCCTCGCTTTCCTCGACGCCCTCGACGCCGCCCCCGACATCGAGCCGCACAGCCTGATGATCCTGCGGCACGGCCGGCTCGTCGCGTCCGGCTGGTGGGCGCCGTACACCCCGGAACGCCTCCACCTCATCTACTCGATCAGCAAGAGCTTCACCGCGACCGCCGCCGGGATCGCCGCCGGCGAGGGGCTGATACGACTCGACGACCCGGTGATCTCGTACTTCCCGGAGTTCGAGGCCGACATCACCGACCCACGCAGCCGCGCGATGCTCGTGCGGCATCTGGCGTCCATGGCGACCGGGCACGAGAGCGACGCCCTGTTCGAGGCGCGCGACCGCGACAGCGAGGACCTCGTGCGCGGGTTCCTGCTGGTGCCGCCGCCCCGCGACCCAGGGACTGTCTTCGCGTACAACCAGCCCGCCACCTTCACTCTCGGCGCGATCGTCCAGCGTGCGAGCGGCCAGTCGCTGACCGACTATCTGCGGCCGCGGCTGCTGGACCCGCTCGGCATCGGCGAGGTCGCGTGGCTGAGGGATCGCGGCGGCCGGGAGTGGGGCTTCAGCGGGCTGCACGCCACCACCGACGCGATCGCCCGGCTCGGCCAGCTGTATCTGCGGGGCGGGGTGTGGGAGGGCGAGCGGCTGTTGCCCGAGTGGTGGGTGGCCGAGGCCACGCGCACGCAGATCTCGAACACCGGCTTCCTGCCCGGGGAGGACTGGCAACGGGGCTACGGCTTCAAGTTCTGGATGTCCCGGCACGGCTATCGCGGGGACGGCGCGTTCGGTCAGTTCTGCGTGGTGCTGCCCGAGCACGACGCCGTGATCGCGACGACCGCGGACACCTGGGACATGCAGACCTTGCTGAACCTGGTCTGGGAGCATCTGCTGCCCGCGTTCCGGCCCGCGGCCCTGACCGGCGCCGAGGAGGCGGACGCGGCCCTGGCTGAGCGCCTGGCGGGCCTCGCGCTGGCGTCCGCCGCCGGCAGGCCCGCACCGCCGGAGCGGGCCGACGCCTGGTCCGCCGGCGCGTTCACCCCGGACGGCGGTGTCTGCGGGCACCTGCCCAAGCTGACCGCGATCGACCTCACGCCGGGCACGGACGGCTGGGCTCTGACGCTCACCGAGGACGGCCACCCGCTGCGGCTACGGATCGGGGACGCCGGCTGGACCGTCACCGAGGGGGCGGTGCCCGCCGCGGTGAGCGGCGGCTGGACCGGCCCGGACACCCTCGTCGCGGACATCGCCTTTCTGGAGACCCCGCACCACCTGGACGTGACGTGCTCGCTCAAGGACCGTACTTTTAAGGCGAGTTGGCGTACGGACCCCTTGCACAGCCTGCCGCTGCGAGCGATGTGCGCCCCCCGCCCGTCGGTGTGATCAGTCCTCGGGCACCTTGAAGGTCCGCAGGACGACCTCCAGGGCCTCCCGGTTGGCGGGGTCGTCCCAGTCGGCCTCCGGGGTAGTCCAGCGCAGGGAGTAGCCGCGGTGGTCCTCGATGAGGAAGCCGCGGCCGAAGGTGCGGACGGGGGTGCCGTCCTTCTCGGAGAGCCACTGCATGTCGGCGGCCTTGAACCCCTGGTACGCCGTCGCCTCGATCTCGCCGATCCGCTCGAAGCCGCCCTGCTCCTCCAGGCCGGGCTGGACTTCGTCCCGCCAGACGGCCACGGGGTCGGGGCCCAGGCGCTCGCTGTAGGTGACCGCCAGTTTGCGCGGATCGTCGTCGGCACTGAAGGTCACGCGGTACGCCAGGTCCGCGGCACGCTGGGTGCGCACCGCCGTCCACCCTTCCGGCAGGGCCACGGAGTAGCCGTCCGGTGACGTGTACGTCGTGTAACCGGGCGGCAGGGCCGTGCCCGAGGGCGACACGGTGGGCGTCCCCGGCTCCGGCTCCGTCGCCTCCTGTGTGGGGGAGGAGCTCGGCGTGGGAGCGGGGGACCGGCCCGTCGGCCCCCCGGCGGAGGCGGACGGGCCGGGCGCCGTGCCGGCCGCCGAGGGATCCGAGTCGTCGGGCCCCTGGTTGGTCACCACGAGAACCGCCGCCGCGACCGTGACGACGGCCAGGGCGGTGCCGACGACCACGGTGCGTCTGCTCCAGCGCGGGCCCATGACGTACCGGCGCCGCACGCGCGGCTCCGTCTGCAAGGGCGCCTCGGGGTCCTCGTTGAGGACGCGGACGAACGCGTCGCGGACCACCGGCCGGCTCAGCCGCTCCCGGGAGTCCTTGCGCAGCAGCCCCTGCACGGCCTGGGTGAGCGGCCCGGACCGCACCGGGGCGCGCAGCGGAAGCCGGTCCACGCCCTTCAACGTGGCCTCGGGCCGGTCCCGTTCACGGTACGGCGGGCGCCCCTCGACCATCGTGTAGAGGATCGCGCCGAGCGCCCACAGATCGGACGCCGGCCCGATGCGCTCGTCGCGGGCTTGCTCCGGTGAGGCGTACGACGGTGCGGCGACCCGCGGCGCGAGGGTCGCGCCGGCCAGCCCGAAACCGGTGACCACGACGGAACCCTCGTCGCGCACGAACACCTGGCCCGGGCTCAGCTCGCCGTGTGTGATGCCCGCGACGTGCGCGGCCTCCAGTACGTCGAGCAGTTCGAGGCCGATGCGCGCGGCCCGCACATAGTTGAACGTGCCCTGCTGGGTGAGGAGTTCGCCGAGCGGTGTGCCGTCGATCCACTCGGTGATGATCCACAGGCTCCCGGACTCCGCGACGGCGTCCACGACCGTGGCGACCGCGCCCGGGCGCAGCAGCCCGATCCGCTCGGACGTGCGCAGGATGCGCGCGGTGGCCCGGCGCCCGTCGTCCGGGCTCGCGTCGGGAAGTCCGATCTGGGTGAGGAGGCACGGGTGCCCGGTCTCCGTGTCCTCGCCGTAGTAGCTGACGCGATTCGTCTCGCGGTGGACGACATCGACGAGTCGATACCTTCCGGCGACCAACTCGGCTGTGGAGACGCGCGCCTTGACCATGGCCATCCCTCGTTGAACCCCTGGCTCTGATTTCTCACAGGAAGTACGAGAGGCGAGACGGGAAGCGTTCAACGAAATCCCCAACCAAAGGGCATTTCTTTTCCTTTGCTTCTTACGCGCGAGTAAGCTGACGAAAAAGTAAGGAAATTGAGCAGGAACACTTCAGCGAAGACCGAAATCCGCGGCCCAGCGCACTACATCCCCGGTCGTCGCGTTGCCCCCGCACACGACCAGGCCGAGCCGGGCGTCGTCCCCGACCCGTTCCAGGACCCGCCGGGCCGCGGGCAGCAGACAGCCGGCGGCGGGCTCGGTCCACACCTTGGCGTGCTCGGCGAGATCGAGAACGCCCCGCACCGCCTCCCGGTCCGGCACCACGAGCACCTCGTCGACCAGGGCGGACACATGGTCGTACGTCAGCCGGGACACGGCCGGCGCGCTCAGCGTCGACACGATCGACGACAGCGTCACCGGCACCGGACCGCCCGCCGACAGCGCCTCGGACATGGCCTGGGCGCCCTCGGTCTCCACGCCCCAGATCCGTACGTCCGGACGGCGGGCCCGCAGCGCGACCGCGACGCCCGCGATGAGCCCGCCGCCCCCGACGCTGACGATCACGTCGGTGAGTTCACCGGCGTCGTCGGCCAGCTCCAGCCCGACGGTGCCCTGGCCGGCGATCACCAAGGGGTCGTCGAAGGGGTGGACGAGCGTCAGGCCCTCGTCCCGCAGCCGTGTGACGAGCGAGAACGCCCCGTCCATGTCGTCGGTCAACCGCACCGACGCCCCGGCGTCCCGGGCGATCTCGACGGCGCGGGCCGGCGCCGAACGCGGCATCACCACGGTGGCCTTCACATCGAGGGCGGCGGCCGTCATGGCGAGGGCGATGCCGTGGTTGCCCCCGCTGACCGCCACGACCCCCGCCGCACGCTGGGCGTCGCTCAGCGACAGCAGCTTCGCCGTCGCCCCACGGGCCTTGAACGAGCCGGTGCGCTGGAGAAGTTCGAGCTTCGCCGTCACCGGGACGCCGAGCAGGGCCGACAGGCCCGGGCTGGATACGGTCGGGGTGTGTACGACATGGCCGGCGATGAGGTCGGCCGCGGCTTCGACGTCCGAGATCCCGATCAAGGCAGTCACCTTCCCGGCGCGGGGCGGGGTCCGCGCCATCAGGCACCCTGACGGGGGAGGTTCCGCCGGTCAACTCGGTTTCGCTGTGGGCGCCAGGTGACACGACGGTCACCACGATCCCGCTGTGAACCGCGCTTTCACAGATCGCGCCGCACCAGGAAGTCAAGCAGCGACCGCAGCTCCCCGGCGGCCCCTGCCTCCAGCGGTACATCGGCCAGAGCAGCCTCCACGGCCGTCACATGACGCCGTGCCTCCGCGAGCGTGGCCGACCGGCCCCCCGCCTCCTCGATCAGCGCGGCCACCTCGCCGGCGTCGGCGGCCGACTCCAGCAGCACGGAGAGCCGACCGGCGGCGGGCGAGCCGAGCGCGGCCAGCGCCGGGAACGTCTTCTTGCGCTCCCGCAGGTCGCCGTGCACCGGTTTGCCGGTGACCTCGGGATCGCCCCAGATGCCCAGCAGATCGTCGACCATCTGGAAGGCGATGCCCAGGTGCCGTCCCGCACGGTCGAGGGCGGTGACCGTCGCGGGCGGCGCACCGCCGAGCAGAGCGCCCAGCGCTGCGGCACAGCCCAGCAGGGCGCCCGTCTTGTGCTCGGCCATCGTCCGGTACTCGTCCGGCCGCACGCGTTCCGGCCCCGTCCAGGGACGCGTGGTGAACAGCAGGTCGTCGGCCTGTCCGCGCACCAGGTCCTGCAAGGCCACGGACAGCAGCCGTACCGCCCGGGGGCCCGCCGGTGCCATGGCGAGCGTCTCGACGGCCAGCGCGAACAGCGCGTCGCCCGCGAGGACGGCGGATCCCGTGCCGTACGCCTGCCACACGGTGGGGCGGCCGCGCCGGGACGTGTCGCCGTCCATGATGTCGTCGTGCAGCAGGGAGAAGGCGTGCACCAGCTCCACCGCCACCGCCCCGGGCACCGCCACCCGGCCGGGCGCACCGGCCGCCTCGGCCCCGAGTACGGCCAGCGCCTGCCGTACGCCCTTCCCGCCGGAGGCGGCGGCCGGCGCACCGCCCACCTCGCACCAGCCGAAGGAGTACGCGGCCATCTCACCGACCCACGGATGCGTCCGCGCCACGGCCTCCCGCAGCGCGGGCCGCACCAATGCGCGGCAGCGGTCGAGGACTTGGCGGGCACCGGCCGGCGCCTGTACCGCGGAGGGGAACGTCGTCACCGTGCGGCCACCGCCCCGGCCACCGCTCCGGCGCCCGCCACGGCACTTCCCGCGGCGGCCTCCACGGCGCCGAACTCCTCCTGCGCCCGCGCCACCATCTCCCGGGCGTGCCGCAGTCCGATCCGCTCCAACACTTGGGCCAGCTCGGCCAGTTCGGCGGCGGTCTCGGCGCGGTCGCGCCCCAGCTGCGCCCGCGACTTGACCAGCCCCAGCCGGGACAGCGCCTCCCCGCGCGGCTCGCTCATGGCACGGAACTCCGCGAGCGCCCGCTCGTACAGGCCGCGGGCCTCGGCGTAACGACCGGCGCGATAGAAGACGTTGCCGCGCATCTTGTGGTTGTAGGCCAGCGCGCTGGACAGTTTCATCGCCCGGCAGCTGGTCTCCGCCTCGGACAGCAGCTCCAGCGCCCGCTCCGTGTCGCCGTCGCGCACGGAGACTATGTCGGCGAGCCCGCGCAGCGCCCAGGCGTGTCCGCGCCGGTCCTCGGCGCGCGCGGCGATCTCGGCCGCCTCCTCGAACAGGGCGTACGCGGTGTCGTACGAGCCGGTGTTGCGATGGATCTGGGCGATGCCCTCCAGCGCCCACACGGTGTGCCGCGCCTCGCCGCGCCGCCGGGCCTCGGCCAACAACTGCTCGTGCAGCCGGTGGACGGCCTCGTAGTCACCCTGGATACGGCCGGTCTCGGCCAGACCGGCCAGGGAGTAGCCGCGTACGACGATGTCGCCACCGAGCTCGCCGAGGTCCGCCGCCAGCTGGAGCAGCCGCCGGGCGAGGGCGAACGCGCCGCGCTGCCGGGCGAGAGTGCCGCCGCTCCACAGCGCCCAGGCCATCGCCGCGGTGTCGCCGGCCTCCCGGGCGGCGCGGTAGCTCGCCTTCCAGGCCCGCTCCGCGTCCCCGACCTGACCCAGCCGACGGTGCGCCTCGGCGACCGCGAGTCCCGAGCGCGCCGCCTCGCCGTGCTGCCCGTCCCGCTCGGCCGCTCTCAACTGCTCGGTGCCGGCGGCCAGTACGTCCGTCAGCGAGGAGTTCACGGACAGCTTGGTCAGGGAGCCCTGGTACTCCGGGGCGAATGCCTTGCCGTACATCGATACCTCTCGATCGATATACACGCCGTCTCTACCCACTGTTTATAGACGGTACGTATACATGACGGGTATACGCGGCGTGTATAGAGCGTTGAAAACCGGCCCTGGCCGGAAAGCGCGGCCAGGGCTTCACCTGTTGTCGATCAAGACGTCGGCAGGGCGGAGAGGGTTGCTCGTGAGGCGCAGATCACCTCAGGGGACGGTGTCAGTGCTGCTGGGCCTTCTGCGGGGTCGCCTCACTCGGCCGTACGACCACAAAGCCCTGACCCTCCAGCATCAACTGCACGGCCTCCCCGGACCCGCCGCGCAGCATCGAGCCGAGGGACTGCGAACGGTGCAGCGAGGTCTGCAGTCCGGCGGTCCAGCCGACCACCGCGTCCGTGTCGACGTACACCGGGTACTGCGGCGAGACCGGGATGACGAGCGGGTTGCCCTCACACACCAGCCCCAGCTTGCCGTGCCCCGAGAAGACGCTGTTGAACAGGCCGCCGCCGGTGATGCCCGCGCCCTTCACCGTCGCTATCCGGTACGACAACGAGGCGTCGAAACACAGGACGTTGCGGCCGTTGACCGTGAACTCGTCGCCGGGGTCGACGTCGACGACGAAGCAGTTCTGCGCCTCGTGCGCGAACCAGGCCTCGCCCTGTCCGCGCACCGCCATCAGCGGCAGCCCCTCACCGGTCATGGCCCGCTTGAGCATGCCGCCCACGCCCTGGCCCTTGCGCTCGAACTGGAGGTTGCCGCGGTAGGCGACCATCGCGCCCTGCCGGGCGTGCATCTCACCGTTCACCGCGTACTTGATGCACTTGGCGTTCTCGATCGTCATGCCCGGCGCGGTGGCGGGCTGGACCATGTGCTCGCTGGAAAAGAGGTCACCCTTCATGCAGGCATCCTGTCCCGGACGGTTCCGTTCCGCCTAGATCGCGGTGTGTCGCCGTCCACGGCCCGTCAGGCGCCGAAGAGTTGGGTCCAGTACGTGCCCGCCGGGCCGCCGCCCGCGAAACCGATTCCTATGTGGGTGAAGTCGCGCTTGAGGATGTTGGCGCGATGGCCCGGGCTGTTCATCCAGCCCTCGACGACCTCGGCGGGGGAGCGCTGGCCGCACGCGATGTTCTCGCCGATCGCGCGCATGCGGGAGCCCGCGGCGGCCGCCCGGTCCCAGGGTTGGCTCCCCTCGGGCGAGGTGTGGGAGTAGAAGGCGCGGGTCGCCATGTCGGAGCTGTATGTCTGCGCGGCGGCGGTGAGCGCGGGGTCGACGGCCAAGGGGCGCAGCCCGGCCCGGGTGCGCTCCCGGTTGGTGAGGTCGACGACCTCGGTCGCGGTGCGGGACAGGTCGCCCGCGGCGAGCGGTCTGGCCCACAGCGCCGTCCAGTACGTGTCGCCCGAGCGGCCGCCGCTGACGTACGCCACGGCGGCGTGCGTGAAGGCCGGGTCGTGCAGGGTGCGGCGGGGCTGCTCGCTGCGCAGGCAGTACGCGACGAACTCGGCGGGGGTGCGGGGGCCGGAGACCAGGTGTTCGCCGACGGTGACATACGCGAACCCGGCGGCGGTGACGCGCTGGTACACGGAGACGCCGTCGCGCCCCTCGACGCCGAGCCGTCCCGCCGCGGCCATGGCGGAGGCGTGGGCCTGGGCGGCGGAGCCAGGCGGCCGTCGAGCGTGACCGGCGGTGAACCGGCGTCGGCGCGGGCGGAGTTGACCAGACCGAGGAAGCCGCCGCGGTCGGGGAACGGGGCGTGCGGGGTGGTGTCGCCGGACAGGGTGTGCAGCGCGGGTCGGGTGGTGGGCATCGGCGGAGCGCCGGGCGCGGAGGGAAGGAACCGGCTGGCAACACCTGGGGCTGAGCCCAGTGTGGCTCTTGCCCGGGGAACGGCGGGTGCGGCCGGGGCGGGTGTCTGCTGGACGGGAGCCGGCGCCGCGTCCTCGATGACGTCCACCCCGAAGTCGCGTGCGAGCCCCGCCAGCCCGTCCGCGTACCCCTGCCCCAGCGCCCGCAGCTTCCAGCCGCCGCCACGCCGGTAGATCTCCGCGAGCAGCAGCAGGGTCTCCTGCCGTGGGCGCGGCGGGGCGAACCGGGCGACCGTGCGGCCGCCGGAGTCGGTGACCTGCAGTGCGGGGGCGGGCAGCCGGCCCAGGGGAGTGCCGGGGTCGGCGGGGCTGACGACCACCGTGATCCGCGTCGCCCCGGATCGCAGGCGCGGCGGGTCGAAGATCAGGGTGTCGCCGTTGAGCCGGGCGCCCGGCGCGGACGGCTGGTTGTAGAACACGAAGTCGGCGTCGCCCCGGACCTTGCCGCTGTCGTCGGTGATGAGCGCGGACACGTCGAAGGGGCCGGGCACCCGGACGGTCACGCTGCCGCCCGGGAGGGGCAGATTGCCCCCGGGAACCAACTCGCTCATCGGGCCGTCCTGGTGGGTGGTTCGAGATCCGGTGGGGATGCCCGGTGAACGTCCACCGGATCTCGCGGGTTCCCGCCTGGCCGCCGCCAGTCGCCCCCCGCCGCCACCCCCCGGCTCGCCGCTCGCCCTCAGTCCGAGTCGGCGTCCGAAGGGATCCGGTGGCCCAGCGGGACCCGGAGGCCCGGCGCGATGTCCTCGTACCGTTCGACCGGCGCGGAAGCACGCCGCTGCTCGATCTGCTTCGTCTGCTTCGTCTGCTTCACCGGCTTGCCGCAGAACGCGGACTCCAGGGTGCCCAGCATGGAGTTGAGAACCGCGCCGTTGTTGGACGCGTTGGCGAGCGCGGCCAGGCTGCGCCTGCCGTCCTTGGACGCGAACGCGTACGTGTAGTAGCCCTGGACGGCACCCGTGTGGCCGTACACGGAGACCCCGCACGACAGGTCACGGCGCCGCAGTCCGAGCCCGTACGCCTGCGTGCTGCCCGCGGGCACCCACCGCTGCATCTGGGCCAGCTGGGCCCTGGAGGTCAGCCGGCCGCCGAGCAGCGCCGAGAGGAAGGTGTTGAGGTCCTGCGTGGTGGAGATGACCGCGCCCGCGCTCTGGGCCCAGGACACCGTCTGCTCGGTGGCGTCGACGAGTGCCGCACCCGCCGCGTCCGGGGTGAGATAGCCGCGGGCGTGCCGGCCGGGGATCTTCTTGCCGGGGTGCACATAGAACGTGTCGCCCAGCCGCAGCGGCTTGATGATCCGGTTCTGGTACTCGGTCCGCACCGAGTTCCCGGTCAGTTTCTCGATGAGCATCCCGGCGACGACGAAGTTGGTGTTGGAGTAGGAGTACGCGCCACCGGGCCCGGTGGTCCGTGGCTTGCTCAGGGACCGGTTCACCAGCTGCCGGTAGGTGAAGACCTTGCTGCGGACCGCCTCGAAGCCGGGAACCGTCCGCGCGAACATCTCGTTGGTGTAGTCGTGCAGGCCGCTGCGGTGGCTGAGGACATGCCGCACCGTGATGCGGTCGTCGGGCAGCAGCCCCGGCAGATAGCGGTTGACCGGGGCGTCGAGCTTCAGCTTCTTCTCGTCGGCCAGTTGCAGCAGGACGACGGCCGAGAAGATCTTGGTGACGCTGCCGATGCGGAACCGGTCGGCGTTGCTGATCGCCCGACGGGACTTTCGGTCGGCGACTCCGACGGCCGCCCAGTGGACCGTGCCCCGGTCGTCGAGACGCGCGATCGCGCCGGGAGCGCCCTGCCGCTGCGCGCCGCGCAGGACGTTCCAGACGCCGGTGACGTACGGGGCGGGCAGGGCGCCCACCTCGGCGTCGACCGTGGTGGCGCCGGGTTCCCCGGGAGCGGCGTGGGCGGGAACCGCCTCCCCGGGTACGGCGTGGGCGGGAACCGCCAGGAGCGACACCAGGGCAGCCGCCATCGCCGTACCTCTGACCACCGTTGCTGAGACCATCCGGCTTCCTCCGGTTTCTGTCGATGTGCCGCTCATATGGGAACGATCACCTTTGTGCGGGGCAACCTTCTCGCATCCCGTCAGATCGCCACAGACGACGCACAGTTGGGCAGATATTGATCACCGGGTAGGACTCCTTGATCGCCGGTCGGATCGCTCGTGAACGAATCCTGATTCTTTTATTGACGGCGGAAAATAAGGGCTCTAGGTTCCGGGCATGTCCTCGACCCGCCGCGCCGAGACGTTCCCGGCGAACACGCCGGCCGCCTCGCAGATCTTCACCACCGTTCTGTCCCACGGGCCGCTCACCCGCCTGGAGGTGGCCCGGCGGGCAGGGCTGTCCCCGGCCGCCGTCACCAAGGCGGTGCGGCCCCTGATCGAGGCCGGCTACCTGGTGGAGGACGCGGACGAGCCAGCCCGGCCCGCGCTAGGCCGCCCCGCCAACCCGGTGCGGGTCGACGGGGGACGGGCGCTGTTCATCGGCGTCAAGGTGACCGGCGACGAGATCATCGGCGTCCTCACCGACCTGTGCTGCCGCATCCGCGTCGCCCGGCACGCCCCGCTCCCGGACCGGGAACCGAAGGGCGTGCTGGCCTCGGTCGCCGAGCTGGCGGCTGAACTGCTCACCGTGGCGGGCGACTTGGGCGTACCGGTCCTTGGCCTCGGCATCGCCGTCTCCGGTGATGTGGACCGTGGCGCGGGCGTCGTGCGCTACTCACCGTTCCTGGAGTGGCGGGACGTGCCCCTCGCCGAACTCGCCGCCGCGACCACCGGGTTGCCGGTCACCGTCGACAACGACGTACGGGCCCTCACCGTCGCCGAGCAGTGGTTCGGCGCCGGCGTGGGGCTGTCCGACTTCGCCGTGGTGACCGTCGGCGCCGGTATCGGGTGCGGCCTCGTGGTGCACGGCCGGGTGGTCGCCGGTGCGCAGGGGGTGGCCGGCGAGATCGGCCATGTGACCGTCGACCCGGCAGGGCCGCCCTGCCACTGCGGCAACCGCGGCTGCGTGGAGGCCATCGCGGGAGACGCCGCGATCCTGCGGCGGATCCGCGAGACCACCGGCCTCGAAGTCGCCGACACCGCCGAGGCCGTGGCGCTGGCCCACCAGGGCAACGCCGGGGCCCGCGAGGCCTATGCGCGGGCGGGCGAGGCGATCGGCCGCGGTATCGCCACCGTGGCCAACCTGCTCGGCCCCGAGCGGGTGGTCATCTCCGGCGAGGGCCTCGCCGCCCACGACCTGTTCGCCGAACAGATCCGCGACACCTTCGCCGCGGCCGCGTTCGGCTCCGCCGCCCAGTGCGACGTACGGACCCGCCCGCTGCCCTTCGAGGAGTGGGCGCGCGGGGCCGCGGCCACCGCGATCCAGTCCTTCATCAGAGCCGACCAGCAGCACCAGAACCGCTGAAACCACACCCTGGAGGCACGACCCATGCGGTCATCCTCGTACTCCGTCATGCCCGCACGCACCCTGAGAGCCGTCCTGGTCCTGGCCCTCGCCGCCGGTGTCACCGCCGCGGTCCCCGCCGCGCAGGCCGAGACCGCCGCGCCCCCGGCCGCCCCGGCCACCACCCCTGTGGCCGCCAAGCCCTACATGGGCTGGACGAGCTGGACCATGCAGTCGTCGAAGTACCCGGGCCTCAACCCGAAGGGCGACTACAGCTATCTGTCCGAGGCGAACGTCATCAGGCAGACCGACGCCATGGCCGCCAAGCTGAAGAAGTACGGCTACGAATACATCAACATCGACGCCGGCTGGTGGATGGACTGGGCGTGGAAGTCGCGGTTCGACGAGTACGGCCGGCAGCAGGCCGACCCGGAGCGCTTCCCGAGCGGCATGAAGGCAGTCGCCGACCGCATCCACGCCAAGGGCCTCAAGGCCGGCATCTACCTCCCGGTAGGCCTGGAGAAGGGGGCGTACAACGACGGCAAGAACCCGATCTGGAACGCCGAGGGCTGCACCACCGGCGACATCGTCCACGACGACCTGCGCACCACCAACGGCTGGGACAGCGCCTACAAGATCGACTTTTCCGATCCCTGCGCGCAGAAGTACATCGACTCCCAGGCGCAGCTGTTCGCCGACTGGGGCTACGACTTCCTCAAGCTCGACGGCGTGGGCCCCGGCTCGTTCAAGAGCGGCGACAACTACAACAACGTCGCCGACGTGGCCGCCTGGCAGAAGGCCATCAGGACCGCCGGCCGCCCGATCCACCTGGAGCTGTCCTGGTCCCTCGACTACGGGCACGTCGAGGACTGGAAGAAGTACTCCAACGGCTGGCGCATCGACACCGACGTCGAGTGCTACTGCAACACCCTGGTCACCTGGGAGAACTCGGTCGACGACCGCTGGGACGACGCCCCCGCCTGGACCGGCCACGCCGGCCCCGGCGGCTGGAACGACCTGGACTCACTCAACGTCGGCAACGGCGAGATGGACGGCCTCACCAAGGCCGAACGGCAGAGCTACGCCACCCTGTGGGCGATCGCCAAGTCCCCGCTGTTCACCGGCGACGACCTGACCGAGCTCGACTCCTACGGCCTGAAACTGCTGACCGACCGCGAGGTCATCGCGATCAACCAGAGCGGCGCCCCGCCCGCCGAGCCCGTCACCGCCTCCGACCCGCAGCAGGTGTGGGCCGCGAAGAACCCGAACGGCACCTACACCGTGGCCCTGTTCAACCTCTCCGACGCGCCGGCCGCCGTGACCGCGAACTGGTCGACCCTCGGCTTCAAGGGCAGGGCCTCGGTGCGTGACGTGTGGAACAAGGAGAGCCTCGGCAGCCACACCGACAGGATCACCCAGGCCCTCCCCGCACACGGCTCCCGGCTCTTCACCGTCACCCCGCGCGGCACGGACCTCGCATGGACCGGCTACGAGGCCGAGGCGGGCGGCAACACCCTGAGCGGCAACGCCTCCGTGGCCGACTGCGCCGCCTGCTCCGACGGCCGCAAGGTCGGCAATCTCTACGTGGGCGGCAAGGTCACCGTCAACGACGTCGCGGTGGCCAAGGCCGGCATCTACCAGATCAAGGTCGCCTACGTCAGCGGCGACTCCCGTTCGGTCCTTGTCTCGGCCAACGGAGGTGGCGCCACCTCGCACAAGTTCGCCTCCACGGGCGACTGGTCCACCGTCGACAGCGTCTACGTGCCGGTGAAGCTGAAGGCCGGGGCCAACACGATCACGTTCGACAGCGGCACCGGCTACGCACCGGACATCGACCGGATCGACGTACCGAAGTCGTCCTGACGAACCCCGGCCGCCCCCCCCCGACCGCCAGGAGCCCGCCTTGGACACCACCCCGTCCGACCACCTGCCCAGACGCGGCCTGCTCGCCCTCGCCGCGGCGAGCGGAGCCCTCACCACGCTGCCCGCCTTCACCGCGTCGGCCGCACCGCAGCGACCCGCCGATTCCCCCGCTGTCCCGGGAAGCCCACGCCACCAGCTGTGGTGGCAGGCGCCCGCCGACGAACACTCCATGATCGAGCAGGGCCTGCCCGTCGGCAACGGCCGCCTCGGCGCCCTCGCCGGCAACGACCCCGGCCGTGAACTCCTCCTGATCACCGACGCCACCATGTGGACCGGCGGCCGCAACGACACCCTCGACGCCGACGGCCAGTTCCCCTACGGCCGTGACGACTTCGGCTCCTTCACCCTCCTCGCCCGCCTCACCGTCGACCTCCCCGAGCACGACCTGTCCACCGTCAACGGCTACCGCCGCACCCTCGACCTGGCGCAAGGGCTGGTGACCACGTCGTACACCCGCTCCGGAGTGACGTACCGCAGGCGGATCTTCGCCAGTCGGCCCGACGACGTGATCGTCCTGCACTTCACGCAGAGCGGAGGCGGCCGCCACACCGGAACCGTCGTGCTGGAGGGCACGCACGGTGAGGACGCCGCGGTGTCGTTCGGCGCGGCGTTGCCGAACGGCCTGCGCTTCGGGGCCGCCGTCACCGCGTACGGCTCCGGCGGCCGGGTCACCGTCAGCGGCTCGCGCATCGACTTCGCCGGGTGCCGGGAGCTGACCGTGGTCGTGAGCGGCGGGACCGACTACGCGCCCGACGCCGTCAAGGACTACCGCGATCCGTCCCTCGATCCGCACGGGCTCGCCCGTACCAAGGTCCGCGACGCCGCCGCCCACTCGGCCGACACCCTCCTGCGCACCCATGTCGCCGACTATCAGGACTTTTTCGGGCGGATGGACCTCTCGTTCGGGACGTCGTCCGCCGAGCAGCGCTCCCTCGACACCTGGGAACGGCTCCGGGCCCGCGCCCGGGACGGCATACCGGACCCCGAACTCGAAGCCGCCTACGCGCACTTCGGCCGCTACCTGATGATCTCCGGGTCGCGCGGGAGCCTGCCCCTCGCCCTGCAAGGGCTGTGGCTCGACGGCAACGACCCGGACTGGATGGGCGACTACCACACCGACATCAACCTCCAGATGAACTACTGGATGGCCGACCGGACCGGACTGTCACCCTGCTTCGACGCCCTCACCGACTACTGCCTCGCCCAGCTGCCGTCCTGGACCGACCTCACCCGCCGCCTGTTCAACGACCCGCGCAACCGCTACCGCAACTCCACCGGCGAGAACGCCGGCTGGACCGTCGCCATCTCCACCAACCCCCACGGCGGAGGCGGCTGGTGGTGGCACCCCGCGGGCAACGCCTGGCTGTGCGCCACCCTGTGGGAGCACTACGAGTACACCCAGTCCCCCGAACTCCTCGCGAAGATCTACCCCCTCCTCAAGGGCGCCTGCGAGTTCTGGGAGGCCCGGCTGCTCACCACCACCCTCCCCGGCACCACACGGGAGGTGCTCGTCGCCGACAGCGACTGGTCGCCGGAGCACGGCCCCCTCGACGCCAAGGGCATCACCTACGCTCAGGAACTGGTGTGGGCGCTCTTCGGGCACTACTGCACCGCGGCGGCCGAGTTGCGGAAGGACACCGGCTACGCGGCTACGATCGCCTCACTGCGCAGAAAGCTGTACCTGCCGCAGGTCAGCGCGACCACCGGCTGGCTGGAGGAGTGGATGTCCCCCGACAACCTGGGCGAGAGCACGCACCGGCACCTGTCCCCGCTCGTCGGCCTGTTCCCCGGCGACCGCATCCGCCCCGACGGCTCCGCCCCGGCCGACATCGTCGCCGGCGCCACCGCCCTGCTCACCGCGCGCGGCATGGAGAGCTTCGGCTGGGCCAACGCCTGGCGCGGCCTGTGCTGGGCCCGGCTGAAGAACGCGGAGAGGGCCTACCAACTGATCGTCAACAACCTTCGCCCGTCGACCGGCGGCAGCAACGGCACGGCACCCAACCTCTTCGACATCTACGAGGTGGAGCGCGGCCGGGGCATCTTCCAGATCGACGCCAACTTCGGTACCCCGGCCGCGATGGTGGAGATGCTGCTGTACTCCCGACCGGGGCACCTCGAACTCCTCCCGGCACTTCCCGACGCCTGGGCCGCCTCGGGCTTCGTCAAGGGCGTCGCCGCCCGCGGCGGCTTCGAGGTCGACCTGCGCTGGCGGGACGGCAAACCGACCGAGGCCCGGATCCACAGCGTCGGCGGCCGCACCACGACGGTCGCGTACGGCGGTGTGTCCCGCACGGTCACCCTGAGGCCCGGCGCCTCCCTCACGCTGAGGGACTTCGCCCGGTGAGGGCCGCACTTCCGCTCGCCGCCGTCCTGCTGACGGTCGTCGCCTGCCAGTCCGCGCCCGCGCCACCCCGAGGCGACCACCGAGCCGAGCGGCGTCGTCACCTGGGCGGCGAGCGCCGACCGCATGGGCGACGGCGTCGCCGGCCGCAGCTACCGGCTCGTCGTGCACACCAGCGTGGGCGGCACCGGCGTCCGGGTGCGGCTCTCCAACGCCTTCGGAGACCGGCCCCTGACCCTCGACAGCGTCTACGCGGGCATCCAGAAGCGGGGCGCCGAGCTTCGCCCCGGCAGCAACCGGCGCCTGACCTTCGGTGGTGTGCGCACGGTCACCGTGCCGGCGGGCGGCACCGTGTGGAGCGACCCGCTGCCCGGCAGGCTGCCCGCCGCGACCAACCTCGTCGTCAGCCTGCACAGCCCGGACGCCGACGGCCCGGCGAGCGGCCACTGGATGGCCCTGCAGTCGTCGTACGCGACCCAGGGCGACCACACCGCCGAGGAGAGCGGCGCCGCCTGGACCGTCCCGACCGGCTCCTGGTTCTACCTCGACGCCGTCTCCGTACGCGCCCCCGCGGGCACCGCAGCGGTGGCCGCCCTCGGCGACTCCATCACCGACGGCTGGCAGTCCACCGCCGACCTGAACCGCCGCTGGCCCGACTACCTGGCCCGCCGCCTGCAGCGCACGGACACGGCCGTGAAGGGCGTGGCCAACGAAGGGATCGCCGGGAACAAGGTCATCGCCGACGGCCCCGGCCAGAGCGCGCTGAACCGGCTGGAGCGGGACGTCCTGTCCCAGCCGGGCGTGCGGACCGTGTTCCTCTTCCAGGGAGTGAACGACCTCAAGGCCCACACGGGCGTCACGGCCGAGGACCTGATCGACGGCTACCGCGAGATCGTCGAACAGGCGCACGCGGCCGGCAAATGCGTCGTCGGCGCGACCATCGGCCCCTTCAAGGGCTGGCACGAATGGGACCCGGCCGCAGAGGCCGTACGGCAGGAGGTCAACGCGTCCATCCGCACCGGCGGCGTGTTCGACGCCGTCACCGACTTCGACCGCGTCCTGCGCAGCCCCTACGACCCCGCGCGGATGCTTCCCGCCCTCGACGGCGGCGACCACATCCACCCCAACGACAAGGGGATGCAGGCGATGGCCGACGCCGTCGACCTGACGGCCCTCGACTGCGACACCGCCGACCGAAGTGCGCGGCGGGGAGTCAGCCCACCGTCTCCTCACGCGTGACCAGGCCCTCCCGGTAGGCGATCGCCACCGCCTCCGTACGGCTCGCGGCACCCAGCTTGGCCAGGATGTTGGAGACGTGGACACTCGCCGTCTTGCCGGTGATGTACAGCTCCTCGCCGATCTGCCGGTTGCTGCGGCCGAGGGTGAGAAGGCGCAGGACCTCCTGCTCACGGGCCGTGAGCGGGGTGGTCCGGCCGGCGGCGGTCGCCGCAGGGGCGGCCGTGGTGCTCTGGAGGCGGCCGCGGCGGATCAGGGCGTCCAACTGGTCGAGGAGGGGCGTCGCGCCGAGCCGGGCGGCGGTCTCCCGTGCCGCCGCGGCTTCGGTGGCCGCCGTGTCGCGGTCGTCCGCCGCCAGCAGGGCCTCGGCGTGGCGCAGCCGGCACCGAGCCCGCTCGTAGGTGTCGCCGTTCTCGAACGCGGCGACCGCCCGCGCCCAGGCCCGCGCATCAGGGCCGGACACCGCACGCGTCCACTCCGCCTCCGCACGGGCCAGCCACGCCCTGCCCTCCGGACCCTGCGGCGTGCCGTCCTTGCCGCGGTTCGCCGTGGTCCGCGCCAGTTCGACCAGCTCGGTCGCGGTGTCCGCCCAGCGACGCGTCCCCGCCTCGTCGCCGGCCAGGCGCAGTTCGGCGGCCCGGTCGGCGACCGCGGCCAGCGCGAGGGCGGCGAGCCGGACCGTCGCGTCGGGCAGCGTTCCCGCGTCGTCGGTGAGGGCCGCGACCGTGGACCGCATCCGCTCCACCGCCGCGTCCGCGTCACCGCGCAGCGCCGCGGCCTCGGTGAGCGCGATGCCCGCGATCAGCGTGCCCATCCAGTCGAAGGGCCCGTCGAGCAGGGCGCCGGCCGCTTCGACGGCCGCGAAGTCGCCGCGAGCGAGAGACACGTACAGCGCCGGACCGGCCGCGTATCCGGCCGCCGCGGGCAGCACCTCGGCGCCGGCCGCAGCGACGCTCACGCACTCGTCCCAGCGGCCCAGCGTGTACAGCACCAGCAGTTGCAGATACCGCATCTCCAGCGGATACGGCGACGACAGCAGCCCAGCACGCCGAGCCCGGTCCAGCCCCTCCGCCAGCCAGGGCAGCGACTCCTGGAGCTCACCGGACTCGAAGCAGCCGGCGGCGAGGTGGTACAGCGCCCGCATCTCCACCGGCGCGTTGCCCGCGCGGCGCGCCAACTCCCGTGCCTCGCCCAGCCGTTCTCGGCCCTGAGGGGTGCGCCGGCCGCCGCCCTCGAGCCCGGCCAGCGAGATCAGCAGGTCCGCCCGGGCGTCGGTCACCTGGAGGTCCTCGGCGACGCGCAACGCCTCACGCGCGACCCGCAGCGCCGTCTCGTTCTCCCCGACCTGGCGTGCCGCCATGACGTGCGTGGCCGCCGCCCACACCCACGTCCGCGACGGAGGCTCGGCCGGGACGAGGGCGAGCGCCTTGCTGCTGTGGGTGAAGGCCGCCCTCAGGCTGTCGACGCTGAGCAGATTGCCGGCGAGGGTGTAGCGGACCCGGGCGGCGAGCTCGGTGTCCGTGTCCTGGCCGATGCCCGCGAGCGCGGCACGGGTGAGCGAGACCGCGCGGTGCGCTTCCCCCGCGTGCGCCGCCGCCGCGGACGCGCGCAGGGTGAGCGTCACCCGGTCGGTGCCCTCGCCCGAAGGCCGTGCGGACGGCTCCACCGACGCCCACAGGTCCAGGGCCGTCTCCAGATGCCGCAGCTCCTCGGCGGGCGCGCCGACCTGGTGCGCGTGCGCGGCGGCCTCCAACGAGGCGGCGAGGGCCTCGGGCAGGTCGTTGCTCTCGCGGTAGTGGTGGGCGCGCTCCGCCGCCGTCTCGGCCGGACGGCCGCGCCCGGCCAGCAACCGGGCGAACGTGCCGTGCAGCCGGGCCCGTTCACCGGGAAGCAGGTCGGCGTACACCGCCTCACGGGCGAGTGCGTGCCGGAACGCGTACGTGTCGCCGTCGCGGGGCACGAGCAGTTGCCGCCCGACGGCCTCGCGCAGCACCGACTCCAGCTCCTCCTCGGGGATGCCCACGGCACCCCGCAGCAGGTCGTGTTCGACGCGGCGCCCCGCGACGGCCGCCGTGCGCAGCACCTGCTGCGCGGTGTCGGACAGCTGCTCGAACCGGATCAGGAGAACGTCGGCCAGCCCGCTGGGCACCCCGCCGACCTCCGCGTCCGTGGCCGCGACCAGCTCCTCGGCGTAGAAGGCGTTGCCCTCCGCCCGCTCCACGATCCGCCGGACGGTGGTGTCCGGCAGCGGCCGCTCCTGCACGGCCCGCACCAGCCTGGCCACCTCGGTGTCGGCCATGGGCCGCAGTTCGAGCCGCTCGACGGCGGGCAGCCGCACGAGCTCGGCGAGCAGCGGCCGCAGCGGATGCCGTCGATGCAGATCGTCCGCGCGGTACGACGCGAACACGGCCAGCCGATACCCGGGCACCCCACCCGCCGACCGCTGCAGGATCCCCCGGCTCAGCAGGAAGCGCAGCAGATCCCTGGACGACTGGTCGGCCCAGTGCAGATCCTCCAGCACGAGCAGCACCGGAGCGACGTCCGCCAGATCGGCCAGCAGCCCGGCGATGCCCTCGAACAGGCGCAGCCGGTCCTGCACGGCGTCCGTCCCGCCACCCAGCAGCCGGGAGACCACGGGATGAGCGCCGAGGACATCCGCGAACCGCCCGTCGTCGGCGAGCGCCCCGAGCACCTCGGTGAACGGCAGATACGGCAGACCGACGTCCCCGAGGTCGACACAGTGTCCCGTCAGGACGAACATCCCGTCCTGAGCCGCCCGCCCCGCCATCTCGTCCAGCACCCGGGTCTTGCCGACCCCGGCGTCCCCGGCGACCAGGAGGGTCCGGGCCTCTCCGCGCCGGGCACGCTCCAACGCTCCGGAGAGCCGGGCGAGTTCGACGTCCCGACCGATGATCGGCGTAGTGAATCGGGTCTGTGACACGGGGTCCATCCTGCCACCGCCGATCGGGGAACCCGAGCTCACGGTTGCTCCTGACCGCCATCGACCAGCGGCGACGAGGTCTCTCAGCCGCGCAACGTCTTCGCCCAGTCGGCGGGTACCCGCCCCGCGGGCCCCGGTGCCGGCTGCTCCTCGGGATGGCTGACCGGCGCGGCCAGCTCGGGCCCCGACTCGTACATCTCGTTCGACGCGTAGTCCCAGTACCAGCTCTCACCCGGTTCGAAGCTCTGCACGAAGGGATGTCCGGTCTCCCGGAAGTGTGCCGTCGCGTGCTTCGCGGGCGAACTGTCACAACACCCCACGTGCCCGCACTGCGCACACCGCCGCAGATGGAACCACCACCCGCCGACCTCGTCGCACTCGACACACCCGCTGCCGCTCGGCGGGACGGTCGGGTCGATTCCCTTGTCGCCCTGGTCGCTGGTCATGCGGACTCCTCCTCGGCGGATGTGAGCGGAAGCAGCACCTGGAAGCGGGTGTCACCGGGCTCCGACTCGACCTGGATGGTCCCGTGGTGCTTGTTGACCACGATCCGCCAGGAGATGTCGAGGCCGAGTCCGGTCCCCTCGCCCACGGGCTTCGTCGTGAAGAAGGGATCGAAGATCCGCCCCCGGTGCTCCGCCGGGATACCGACGCCCGTGTCCCGGAACTCCACCAGCAGCCGGTCGTGATCGGCCGCCGTCCGCACGGTCAGCGTCCCTTCGCCGCCCACGCTGTCGATGGCCGAGACCGCGTTGTCGATCAGGTTGGTCCACACCTGGTTGAGCTCCGCCGGGTACGCCGGGATCTTCGGCAGCGTACGGTCGTACTCCTTGACGACCTTGATCTGCGGGCCGATCTTGGCCGACAGCATCAGCAGGGTGCTGTCGAGGAGTTCGTGCACGTCGGCGTTCCGGAAGGGCGCGCGGTCGAGCTGGGAGTACTGCTTGGCGGCGTCGACGAGATGTGAGATGCGGGTGGTCGAGTCGTTGATCTCGTCCATCAGCAGCTCGGTCTCGACCGTGTAGTTGAGCCACCCGATCGCGCTCGGCAGGATCTCCTCGTCCACCGCCGTGGCGACCTGGTCCAGCCAGTCGACGTCGAGACCGGCCTGCACGAAGGTGGGCGCGATCCGCCAGCCGTCCGGGATGCCGTGGTCGTCCAGCCAGTCGGTGACCTCGTCCTCCCGGTCCGACGCCTCCAAGGGGCTCAACGTCGGCGCCTTGGCGACGCGTTCGGCCGTGCGCTCCTGGATGTCGATGAGGTTCGCCATCACCTCGGGGGAGTACGAACCCTGCGCGATGACGGCCAGCTTGTGCCGCATCTTGCCCACCCGCTCCCGCAGC
The DNA here is from genome assembly GCF_041261225.1 of Streptomyces sp. V4I8. GTDB lineage: Bacteria > Actinomycetota > Actinomycetes > Streptomycetales > Streptomycetaceae > Streptomyces. The sequence goes on along the minus strand of NZ_JBGCCN010000001.1, from coordinate 917,703 downwards.
GTCGCCGTCGCGCGGACCGCCGCCGCCGCGGGGTTGTTGAGCTCGTGCGTGAGCCCGGCGGACAACGAGCCCAGCGCCAGCAGCCGTTCACGCTGGTTGATGGCCAACTGGGTGCTCTTCTGGCCGAAGAAGAGACCTTCCAGCAGATGCAGGGCCATCGGGAACCACTCGCGGATCACGACCGCGAAGGTCTCGGCGGGCAGCACGAAGAACCGCGTCGGCTCCGTGACCCGCATCGAGCTGTTGTAGACCTGCGGCACCCGGTCACCCAGGTAGGCCTGCCAGGCCCCGGAGTACACCCCGGGCTGGGAGGTCCGGTTGACCTCCACGTCGTCGCCGCCGACCCGCCGGGACAGCACGACGGTGCCCTCGACCATCACATAGAAGCAGGTCGCGGGATCGCCCTCGGTGTACACGGGCCCCGGCTCGAACTTCTCCACCCGCCCCTCGCTGCACAGCCTGCCGAGTTGCTCGGGCGTGAGCTTCTCGAACAGGAACAGCGCCCCGATCTCCTGGGGGTTGCACGGCATCAACTGCCCGCTCATGACTGCTCCAGATAGCGGTGGACGAGCATCACGGCCATGGCTCCCTCGCCGACGGCGGACGCGACGCGCTTGGCGGACTCGGCGCGCGCGTCGCCCGCCACGAACACGCCGGGGATGTTGGTCTCCAGGTGGTACGGCGGCCGGTCCAGCTCCCAGCCGGCCGGCGGCCGTCCGTCCGGCGTCAGGTCGGGCCCGGCCAGGATGAACCCGCGCTCGTCCCGCAGGACCGTCCCGCCCAGCCAGTCGGTCAGCGGGGCCGCGCCGATGAACACGAACACCCACTGCGCGTCGACGAGTTCGGTCCGCCCGCTCTCCACGTCGCGCAGCGTCAGCTGCTCCAGGTGGTCGGAGCCGTGCGCGGACTCGACGACCGTGCCGGTGCGCACCGAGATGTTCGGCGCCTCGTCGATCTGCTGGATCAGATAGTGCGACATGGACGCCGACAGCGACTCGCCGCGCACCAGCAGCGTCACCGACTTGGCGCCCCGCGCCAGATACATCGCCGCCTGCCCCGCCGAGTTGGCGCCGCCGACGATGTACACGTCCTGGCCCTGACAGGCAGGGGCCTCCGTCAGCGCCGACCCGTAGTACACCCCGCAGCCGGTCAGGTCCTCGCAGCCGGGCGCCGCCAGCTGCCGGTAGGACACGCCGGTCGCCAGGATCACGCTGTGCGCGGCGACCGCCGAGCCGTCCGAGAACCGTACGACCCGGGCCGCGCCGCTCACCTCCAGTGCCGTCACCTCGCGCGCGGTGAGGATCTCGGCGCCGAACCTCGCCGCCTGCCGCCGGGCCCGGTCGGTGAGCTGGGCTCCCGAGACGCCGTCCGGGAAGCCGAGGTAGTTCTCGATCCGGGAGCTCTGCCCGGCCTGCCCCCCGGTCGCCGACCGCTCCACCAGCACGGTCCGCAGCCCCTCCGACGCCCCGTACACGGCGGCGCCGAGCCCGGCCGGTCCGCCGCCGATGACCACGAGGTCGTAGAAGTCGGCCGTCGGCATCGTGGCCAGCCCGACCTTCGCGGCCAGCTCGGGTGCCTCGGGCGCCACCAGGGGCGTCCCGTCCGGGGTGATCACCAGCGGCAGCCGCTGCCCGTCCTGCTCCGCGGCGGCCAGCAGCCGCTGCCCCTCGGGTTCGTCGGCGGAGTACCAGCGGTAGGGCACCTGGTTGCGGGCCAGGAACTCCCGCACCTCCGAGGAGCGCGCCGACCACCGGTGCCCGACCACCTTGGTGCTGGGCACGGGCCGGTAGTCGCTGCGCCGCCACGCCTCCAGCAGGTCGTCCAGGACCGGGTACAGCTTCTCCTCGGGTGGGTCCCAGGGCTTGAGGAGGTAGTGGTCGAGGTCGACGACGTTGATCGCGTCGATCGCCGCGCTCGTGTCCGCGTACGCGGTCAGCAGCACACGGCGCGCTCCCGGATACACGTCCAGGGCCTGTTCGAGGAACTCGATGCCGTTCATCTGCGGCATGCGGTAGTCGGCCAGGATCACGGCCACGAGATCGCCGCGCAGTTTCAGCTCGCGCAGCGCCTGCAACGCGGACTCGCCGGACTCCGCGCGCACGATCCGGTGCGACGCGCCGTAGCGCCGCCGCAGATCGCGGGCGACCGCCCGGGACACCCCCGGGTCGTCGTCCACGGTCAGGATGACGGTCCGCGCTGCTTCGGCGGCCTGTGCCATACGTCTCCCACCCCGAGGGTCGCGTTCTCGGCACGGCGACCGCGTCCGGTGGCGCGTCCGTCGCGTCGACTCCGGCCCATCGTATGTTCGATCGTCCGGCTTCGCTCAGGTATGCGCGAGCCCCTTCGCGGGTCAGCCGCGTCGTGGCCGCAGCACGCAGAACTCGTTGCCCTCCGGATCCGCCAGGACCACCCATGGCTGCTCGCCCTGCCCGATGTCCGCGTGGCGCGCGCCCAGCGCCAGCAGGCGGGTGACCTCGGCGTCCTGGTCTTCGGGGCGGAAGTCGAGGTGGAGTCGGTTCTTGACCGTCTTGCCCTCCGGGACCGGCCCGAAGACCAGGCCGGGCAGGCGGTCCTGCTCGGGCCGGATCTCGAACTCCTCGGCCGAGTCGGTCAGCACCACCCAGCCGAGCGCCTCGGCCCACCAGCGTCCGAGGGCGACGGGATCGGCCGCGTCGACGACCACCTGCTCCCACTCCAGAGTCATGGGCGCAGCGTAGTGAAGACTGGGTCCGAAGGACGTGACCACGACACCAGGAGGAAGCCGGAATGACGCGCCCGATCACGGCAGGGGTGGACGGATCGGAGGAGAGCTTCGCCGCTCTCGGCTGGGCGGCCCGGGAGGCGGTCCGCCGGGGGCTGGCCCTGCGGGTGGTGCACGCCTGGCGGTTCGAGTCGCACGAGGCGATCGACGCGGGGGACCCGGAGAGCCAGGCGCGGTGGGTGCGGGAAGGTCTGGCGCAGGCCGCCCGTTCCGTCACCGAGCGGCACCCGGGCCTGGAGGTGACCACCGACGTCGTCGACGACGGCTCCGTCGACACGCTGCTCGCCGCGGCGACGGACGCCGAGATGCTGGTGCTGGGGTCGCGGGGCCAGGCCGCGGTCGTCGGGTTCCTGCTGGGTTCCGTCGGACAGCAGGTGATCGCCGAGGCCAGGAGTCCGGTCGTGCTCGTCCGCGCCGGGGACGAGGCGTCCGCGGAGGCCGGCGGACGCGAGATCGTCGTGGGCCAGCACGGAGACGCGGAGGACAGCGCCGCCGCGCTGCGGTTCGCGTTCGAGACGGCCGCGGTACGCGGCGCGACCGTGCGCGCCGTACGGGCCTGGACCCTGCCGCCGCTGTTCGCCTACAGCCCGGCCTCCTTGAAGCTCCTCGACGAGGCCGGGGGGCTGGAGCCGTACGAGAAGAAGTCCCTGGGCGAGGCCCTGCGGCCGTGGCGTGAGCGCTTCCCCGAGGTGCGGGTGGTCGAGCACGTCGAGATGGGCAGCGCCGGACAGGTCCTGCTGTCGGTCGCCGGACGGGCCCAGCTGATGGTCGTCGGACGCCGCGCCCGACGTACGGCCGTCGGCGCCCGGATCGGCTCGGTGGCGCACGGCGTCCTGCACCACGCGCCCTGCCCGGTGGCGGTCGTACCGCCCGCCTGAGCCCGTTCCGCCGAGCCTGCCGGCCGGCTCAGTCGTCCGTCGGCTGCAGCGTCTCCCGGGCCTTGGGAAGGATGTTCTTGATGTAGTCCTCGACGACCGTGTCCAGGCCGATGTCGTGCTGGGCCCGCTCGGACAGGTACCAGCGGTGTTCGAGCAGTTCGTGGTAGATCTCCGCCGGATCCATGGAACTCCTCAGGTCCAGCGGTACGGTCCGCACGGTGGGACGGAAGACATCGCGCACCCAGCGGTGGGCGAGGACCTCGGGGCGGGCTCCGAGGGGGTCGCCCGGGGCGTAGTCGTCCTGGGTGGCCATCCAGCTCTCCAGGTCGTTCAGGAGCCGTCGGGCCTGGTTCTCCTCGGTGTCCAGGCCCGTGAGGCGCAGCAGTTGGCGCTGGTGGTGGCCGGCGTCGACGACCTTGGGCACGAAGGTGACCGTGTCGCCGTTCGTGGCGTGCTCGATCTGCATCTCGGCCACGTCGAAACCGAGGTCGTTGAGGCGGCGGATCCGGCGCTCGATGTAGTGGTACTTGCCCGCCGGATAGACCGAGGTGCGGGTCAGCTCCTGCCACAGGCTCTGGTAGCGGGCGCAGATCTCCGTGCCGAACTCGATCGGGTCCACCGACGGGTGCAGCGCCCCGGACGCCTCCAGGTCCAGCAGCTCGCCGCTGATGTTGACCCGGGCGAGGTCCAGGTCGTAGTCGCGCTGGCCGTTGCTGAGCTGCGGGTGCAGATCGCCCGTCTCGGCGTCCACCAGATACGCGGCGTAGGCGCCCGCGTCGCGCCGGAACAGCGTGTTGGACAGGGAGCAGTCGCCCCAGGCGAACCCGGCGAGGTGGAGGCGGACCAGCAGCACGGCCAGCGCGTCCATCAGCCGGTGCATGGTCGCCGGCCGCATCGTCGTCTCGAACATGGAGCGGTACGGCATCGAGCCGCCCAGATGCCGGGTGACCAGGACCGACTCCAGCGGGCCGCCGTCGGCGTCGACGCGCCCGGTGACCACGGCCAGCGGGTCCACCGCCGGGATGCCGATGCGGTCCAGGTCGCGCAGGAGCTCGTACTCGCGCAGTGCCGGGCGCTCGGCGAGCTCCTTGACCGCGATCACCTCGGTGCCGGCCCGGGCGTAGCGCACGACGTGCCGCGATATACCGCGCGGCAGCGGTACGAGGACCTCGTCGGGCCACTGCTCCAGGGGCAGATGCCAGGGCAGCTCCAGCAGGAGCGCGGGGTGCTCCGGGTTCGTCGCGCTGATCTGCAGTGCCATGGGCCGTTCGTCCTCGCCTCGCCGGTGATCGCGTCACCTCACCCTAAAGCGCGCGCTCCCGGGCCTGAAGAGCAGCTTCCTGCACGGGGCCCCGGCGCAGGGGCCCGTGCCCGGGCAGCAGTACGTCGCCCTTGAGGCCTTCGAGAACGTTCAGCGAGGCCACGGCCTGTGCCCGCTCGCGGTGGAACATGTCGGGCAGCAGCTGCGGTCCCTTGATCCGCGAGGTGGGGTGCCCGCTCACCAGGGCGTCGCCCGCGATCACGACGCCGGTGTCGGGCAGGTGGTAGGCGCAGTGCCCGTTCGTGTGGCCGGGCGTGTGCACAGGGACGGGCCGGCCGGGCAGGTCCAGCGGGCCGGCCGAGGGGAAAGCCTCGGGGGCGGTGACCGGGACGTGCGCCGTGCCGCCGGAGCGGATCGCGTGGACCGCCCAGGGCAGGACGCCCGGCCGCCAGCCGTTCTTCAGGACCGTCCCGACGTTCACCTGGTGCAGGAACTCCCGGCGCGCGTGCGGCACTTCGGCCTTGTGGAGGTATATGGGCGTGCCGTGCGTGGCCCGCAGGTACTCGGCGTTGCCCAGATGGTCGGTGTGCGCGTGCGTGATCAGTACGGCCGTGACCGCCTCCGGCGAACTCCCCACCTCGGCCAGCGAGGCGAGCAGCTTGGGCCGGTCGCCGGGGTAGCCGGTGTCGATCAGCGTGACCGCGTCGCCCTCGGTGAGGATGACCCAGTTGGTGTTGCTGCCGTGCACAAGGTAGGTACCGTCCGCCACTTGCCGCACATCTGCTCGCATGATCGTCCCGCGTGGTGAGGTCCGTGCCCGATGGGCACAGCAAAGCAGATCACGAGGGGGGCGTGACCGGCGGGTGCGGCCGCATCCCGAACAGGAACCGCGTCAGCCGCGTCCTGCGCACCACGCACTCGTACAGCACGAAAATCACCGCCAGCGAACCGGCCACGATCACCGCGTACTTGATCACGATCGGCGCGGACCAGCCGACGACGCCGTACGCGAGAGCGACCACGACCGGCTGGTGCAGCACGTACAACGGCAGGGCGGCGAGCCCGAGATACACCATCGCGCGCGAGGGGGGCAGCCCGTCGCGTTCCCGTCCCTCGCGTTCCCGTCCCGCGCGTGGCCGGTCCAGCAGCCCCAGGATCGCCACGACCCAGCACCAGCCCGCCGCCCCGAACACCGCCCGCGTCAGCAGGGCGAGGGCACCCCACTCGGTGAACGGGTCGTCCAGCGAGATGAACCCGGGCGCCGCCCCCGCGAACAGGACTAGCCCGGCCACACCCACCGGCACGGTGAGCCGGCGCAGCGCGGCCCGGACGCGTTCGTCGTCGGCGAGGGCGTAACCGCAGAGGAAGAACACCAGGTAGGCCCAGCGGTTCCAGCCCGCGAAGCCCTCCTCCATCCCCAGGAACGCGTTGATCGCGGCGAGCGGCAGGATCGGCAGGAGGAGCAGGGCAGGACGCCGCTCCACCGCCCCTCCCACGGGCTCCGACCAGGCCGCCAACGGCGTCGCGACCGGGGCGAGGAGCAGGCTGAAGACGAGGAGGAGCACGACGAACCACAGATGGCCGGTCTCGAAGTGCTCCCCGTCGAGGACGAAGGGGAAGTCGGCCGCGTCCGGGCCGACGGTGAGGAAGCGGGACCAGAAGCGCCCGTACGACTCGTCGTAGCCGGGGTCGGCGGCCCGCAGCCGCAGCCACTGGGGGAGCGGGCACAGGACGAGGGTCGCGAAGACCAGCGGAACGCCCAGCCGCAGTAGACGTTCACGGCTGAAGCGGGCGGGTCCGCGTCGGCGGATCGAGTACCGGGAACCGAGCCCGGCGACGAGGAACAGCATGGGCATCGCCCACACGACCCCGAACCCGGCGAGCACGGTGACGGCACCGGTCGTCTCCGCGTTCTTTACGTAGAAGTCGTCGTCCGGCGAGAAGACGAGGGCGGAGTGGAAGAAGACCAGCCCGAGGACGACGAAGGCCCGCAGCGCGTCCAGTTCGCCGCGCCGGGGAGCGGTGGCGGGTGCCTGCGTCTGAGCGCTCACCCGGACCAGTGTGGGGGCAGGGGAGGGCCTCGCCCAGAGGAAGGACTGCCTCCGGCACCGTCCGCCGGAGGCAGCCCCCCGCGTGCACCCGACGCGGCCGCCTCTCCGCCTCAGTGCACGCCGTGCGGCCGGAACTGCACACTGATGCGCGGTCCCGTGGCGCGTGTGGTCTTCGGTATCGAGTGTTCCCAGGTCCGCTGGCAGGAGCCGCCCATCACGATGAGGTCGCCGTGCCCCAGCGGACGGCGCACCGTCTCGCCGCCGCGCGCCGGGCGTAGCAGCAGATCCCGGGGTGCGCCCACGGAGAGGATGGCGACCATCGTGTCCTCGCGCGCGCCACGCCCGATCCGGTCCCCGTGCCAGGCGACGCTGTCCCGGCCGTCGCGGTAGTAGCAGAGCCCGGCCGTGGTGAACGGTTCGCCCAGCTCCTCGGCGTAGTGCGCGGACAGCGTGTCGCGGGCCTCCGCGAGGACGGGATGGGGGAGCCGGTCGTCGGCGCCGTAGAAGGAGAGCAGTCGAGGTACGTCGACCACGTGGTCGTACATCGTCCGCCGCTCGGCACGCCAGGGAACCTCGGCGGCGAGCTGTTCGAACAGGACGTCGGCCCCGCTCAGCCAGCCGGGCAGCACGTCGATCCAGGCGCCGGGGGAGAGCCGGGTACGGCGGATGCCGACGAGGGACCCGAGTCGCAGCTCGTCGGTCTGGTCGAAGAGGGAGCCCTGGAGGTGCGTGGCCATGGTTCCAGCGTACCCGCTAATCGAAAATCTGTTCCTATCCACTCTCCTCAGTTTTCGACCGAGTTCCCGGCCTTCTCTTTGGATACATTCGTGTATCGGATACATTCACGTATCGAACGGAGGCCGGGACATGGCGGTGAGGGAAACGACCGGGCGCGTCACCAAGCGCCGCGTCCGCACGCGCGCCAACCTGCTCGACGCCGCGTTCGCCGTGTTCGCCGCCAAGGGGTTCGGCCGGGTCTCCATCGAGGAGGTCTGCGAGGCCGCCGGCTACAGCAGGGGCGCCTTCTACTCCAACTTCGACAGCCTGGACGAGCTGTTCTTCGCCCTCTACCAGCAGCGCGCGGACCTGATCGCCGAGCAGGTGTCCGGCGCGCTCGCCCTCGACGGTCCCGACCTGGACGTGCCCGCCGCCGTGGACCGGGTGACCGAGGTGCTGCTGCTCGACCGGGACTGGCTGCTGGTGAAGACGGACTTCCTGGTGCACGCCGCGCGTGACCAGGCCGTCGCGCGCACCCTGCTGGAACACCGCGCCCGGCTGCGCGAGGCGATCGCCGACCGGCTCGCCCGGGCGCGAGGGCACACCGCACTGCCCGCCCTGCTCGGCGACATCGACGGCGCCGCCCACGCCGTGGTCGCCGCGTACGACGGAGTCACCACCCAACTGCTGCTGGACGGGGACGTCGAGCGCGCTCGTGTCTGGCTGGGGCAACTGCTCACCGCGCTGCTCACCGACGGCAGCGACACCACACCGAGCGACACCACACCGAGCGACACCACACCATGAGGACATGAGGAAGGGACGGTCGCCATGGATGCCGACGTCATCGTCGTCGGAGCGGGACTCGCGGGCCTGGTCGCCGCGAGCGAACTGACCAGCCGGGGCCGCAGGGTCGCGCTGGTGGACCAGGAGAACGCGGCCAACCTCGGCGGGCAGGCCTTCTGGTCCTTCGGCGGGCTCTTCCTCGTCGACTCCCCGGAGCAGCGGCGCCTGGGTATCAAGGACTCCCTCGACCTGGCCTGGAACGACTGGCAGGGCAGCGCCCAGTTCGACCGGGTCGACGACGAGGACTCCTGGGCGGTGCGCTGGGCCCGCGCGTACGTCGAGTTCGCGGCCGGCGAGAAGCGGGCCTGGCTGGACGGGCACGGCATCAAGTTCCTGCCCACGGTGGGCTGGGCGGAGCGCGGCGACCTGCGCGCCCACGGCCACGGCAACTCCGTGCCCCGCTTCCACATCGCCTGGGGCACCGGCACCGGCGTCGTGGAGCCGTTCGTCCGGTACGCCAAGCAGGCCGCGCGCGACGGGCTGCTCACGTTCTACCACCGGCACCAGGTCGACGAGCTGGTCATCGAGGAGGGCGCGGCGCGCGGTGTGCGCGGCACGGTCCTGGCCGACGACCACTCGCCCCGGGGCGTCGCCTCCAACCGCGACCGCGTCGGCGAGTTCGAGCTCACCGCCCAGGCCGTCGTCGTCACCACCGGCGGCATCGGCGCCAACCACGACATCGTCCGCCGCTACTGGCCCGAACGCCTCGGCACCCCGCCCGCCGAGATGGTCACCGGCGTCCCCGCCTACGTCGACGGACGCATGCTCGACATCAGCGCGGAGGCGGGCGTACGGCTGGTCAACCGCGACCGTATGTGGCACTACACGGAGGGCCTGCAGAACTGGGACCCGATCTGGCCCGGCCACGGCATCCGCATCCTGCCCGGCCCGTCCTCCCTGTGGTTCGACGCCCTCGGCCGCCGGCTGCCCGACCCGTGCCTGCCGGGCTACGACACCCTCGGCACCCTCAAGCACCTGCGCACCGACGCGGACATCGCCGGCCACGACCACTCCTGGTTCATCCTCAGCCAGAGGATCATCGAGAAGGAGTTCGCGCTGTCGGGCTCCGAGCAGAACCCCGACATCACCGCCAAGGACCGCGCCGGGTTCCTCAAGGAGCGGGTGCTCGGCAAGGGCGCCCCGGGGCCGGTGGCGGCGTTCCTGCGCAACGGCGCGGACTTCGTGACCGCCGCGAACCTGGAGCAACTGGTCGAGAAGATGAACCAGTTGACGGACAAGCCGCTCCTCGACGCGGAGGGCATCCGGCGCCAGATCGAGGCCCGTGACCTTCAGATCGCCAACCCGTACAGCAAGGACTCCCAGGTCCAGGGCATCCGCAACGCCCGCCGCTACATCGGCGACCGCCTCGGCCGGGTCGCCACCCCGCACCGCATCCTCGACCCCGCGGCCGGCCCCCTCATCGGCGTCAAGCTGCACATCCTGACCCGCAAGACCCTCGGCGGCATCCAGACCGACCTCGACTCACGCGCCCTCGGCTCCGACGGCACCCCCATCGACGGCCTGTACGCGGCCGGCGAGGTCGCCGGATTCGGCGGCGGCGGTGTCCACGGCTACAACGCCCTGGAGGGCACCTTCCTCGGCGGCTGCCTCTTCTCGGGCCGCACGGCGGGCCGGACGGCGGCGCGGCAGACGGGCTGACGGCGGCGTACGGCCCGTCTCCTCACCCCCCCGGGCTTAGGCCCGTCTCCTCACCTGCGAAGGAGGCGTCACGCCTGAAGGAGACGGGCCAGTACGGAGGCGTGACTCCGCTCGGGGGACTTGGACGACGTCAGCAGGGTCACGTCGCCCTTGTTCGCCAACTCCCGCACATGGTCGACGAGTTCGGCCGCCTCGGGCGCGGCCAGCTCCGCCTCGTACCGCTCGGCGAACTCCTCGTACGACCTCTCGTCCGCGTGATACCAGCGGCGCAGCTCGGTGGACGGGGTGAGCCCCTTGGGCCACTCGTCCACACGGGCCGCGTCCTTCGACAGACCGCGCGGCCACAGCCGGTCGATCAGGACGCGCACACCGTCCTCCGGCTCGGGTGCTTCGTAGACACGACGGATCCGAACGCTCATGGCCGGGCCTTTCTCGGGTGCGGAGGGCAACCCGTCGCAGCCGACGAGTTCCTCACCCAGTGTCGGCCAAGGTCGACGCCTGATCACGTACAAGACCCGTGTCCCGCCGCTCCGCCGGCTATCCGGCCCGCCGCCGCAGGGCCCGCCGTTCGGTCTCGCTCGTGCCGCCCCACACCCCGATGAACTGACCGGTGTCGACCGCCCAGCGCAGACACTGCTCCTGGACCGAGCAGCGCCGGCACACCGCCTTCGCCTGCTCCGTCTGGAGCAGGGTCGGTCCGGACGTGCCGATCGGGAAGAAGAGGTCGGGGTCCTCATGGCGGCAGGCAGCGTGGTCTCGCCAGTCGTCCATCAAAGTCACCTGCGATCGTCGTATGTGCCCTCGGTGGATGCATTACTCGGTTTCGAGTCGCCTGTCGATGCGTGAGTGAAACCCCGTGAGGCACCGGCGAAATCCGGTCACTGTTCGCGCATGCCCCACGGGGAGCCGTACGCCGTCAGCAGATCCAGGAAGGGCCGGGCCGGGAAGGCCTCCGGGCCCAGCACGCCCGCGCCGGACCAGGCGCCGGTCGCGAGGAGTTCGAGCGCGACGACCGGGTTGACGGCGGTCTGCCACACCACGGCCTGGGAGCCGTACTCCGCCATGGACCACTGGTTGTCCACCACGTGGTACAGGTACACCTCGCGCGGCTTCCCGTCCTTGACGCCCCGCACCCAGGTGCCCGCGCAGGTCTTGCCGTGCATCCGCTCGCCCAGCGTCGCCGGGTCCGGCAGACACGCGGCGACGACGTCCCGGGGCGAGACCCGCACCGGCCCGGAGGCGCTCGGCACGGTCACCGGTTCGGTGCGGTCCAGGCCGAGCAGGTGCAGCGTCTTCAGCGTGTCGATGAACTCCTCACCCAGGCCGTACTTGAAGGTCACCCGGCGCGCGTCGACCCAGCGCGGCACCAGGAGCACCTCCTCGTGCTCCACGTTCACGCACTCGACCGGGCCGATGCCCTCGGGAAAGTCGAACACCTCGGGCTCGCTGAACGGCTCGGTGGTGAACCAGCCGCGGCCGGTCTCGTAGACCACGGGCGGATTGAGGCACTCCTCGATCGTGGTCCAGATACTGAAGGACGGCGCGAAGTCGTAGCCGTCGACGGTGAGGTTCGCGCCGTCACGGATGCCGATCTCCTCGATCTCGTCGAAGAGCTCGTCCGCCGCGTGCCGGGCGAACACGTCCGACAGCCCCGGTTCCACGCCCATGCCGACGAGGGCCAGCGCGCCCGCCTTCTCCCAGTCGGCAGCCTGCTCGAACTGGGCGTCGCCCAGCTTGACCCCGCACTCCGCGTACGGGCGCTCCGCGTGCGGCCGGGACAGCGACATCGCCATGTCGACATACGTGGCGTCGGCCGTGCGCGCCGCCTGGAACAGCGGCATCACGAACCGCGGGTCGGTGGCGTTGAGGAGCACGTCGCACGCGTGCCGCTCCAGCAGCGCCGCCACCGCCGCCTCGTCGCTCGCGTCGACGCGCTCGGCCCGAAACCGTGCGTCCCCGCCGAGCGCCGCCACGGCCGCCTCGGCCCGCGCCAGGTCGTAGTCGGCGACGACCATCGCCTCGAAGAACGGACGCCGGGCCGCGATCCGGGTGATGGCCGTACCGACCCCGCCGGCTCCCACAAGCAGTACACGCATGACAAGACTCCCTCGACTCGAAGAGCTACGACGTGGTGGGGCCCCGCCGGAGATACAACGCGGTCCGTTCACGTAAGGTCAATGGCGTTGGCATAAGAACGGAGGGACGCAGGCCATGGTGCCGAAACCGGTCGTTCCGGAGGAGAAGCGGCGCCGACGCCGTCCCACGAAAAGCGGCACCGTCCTCTCGGAGCGGCTGATCGTCGAGACGGCGCTGCGCATGCTGCGTGAACACGGCAGCGCCGGCCTCACCGCCCGCCGCCTCGGCCTGGCCCTCGACGCCGACCCCAGCACGCTGTACCGGTACTTCCGCGGCATGGACGACCTGACCCTGGCCATCGGGGACGCCCTCATGGGCCAGGCGCTGGACGGCTGGGAGCGGACGGGGGAGTGGCGGGAGGACCTGCGCGCGGTGGGGCTGCGCATCCATGCCGCGTATGTGGCCCATCCGCAGGCCGCCGCGCTGACGACGAGCCGGGTCACCGGGCGGGCCAACGAACTCGCCGCGGACGAGGCCGTGTTGGACGTCCTGCGCACGGCAGGGTTCTCGCTGACGGACACCGTGCGGATCTATCACGCCTTCATCGACCAGACGCTGGCCTTCGCCGCGCTCGACGCGGCGTCGCTGGCGCTGCCGAGCGAGGCGCTGCGCGCTGACGAGGGGATGTGGCGGTCGACGTATGCTCGGCTGCCCCGTGCGGCTTATCCGCGGATTGCCGAGGCGGCGCCGTTGCTGGCGGCGCGGATGGTGGACAGCGCGTATCCGGCGGCGTTGGAGATGCTGTTGGACAGCGCGGCGGCTCAGTTGTAGCGGCGCCGCACATCGATACAGCCCCGCGCCCCTCAGGGCGTTGCGGAACGGCCCCGACCTGCTCAGCCGCGCAGCGCCTCCGCCGCCCTTGCTGCCACCGCCTCCGTCACCGCCGCCAGTGCCGGTGAGTCCAGTTTCCACTGTTGCCAGTACAGGGGGACGTCGACCGGGTGTTCCGGGGCGAGCTGTACGAGGCGGCCGGCCCTCACCAGCGGGTCCAGCTGTACCTCGGGGATCATGCCCCAGCCCAGTCCGGCGACCACGGCGGACAGGAACCCCTCCGACGTGGGCACCAGGTGCCGTACGTCACTCGCGCCGGTGCGGCTGCGCCGGAGCCGGCGGACGAACGCGTCCTGGAGGTCGTCGCTCCGGTCGAAGGTCAGCACGGGCGCCCGCAGGAGCGCGTCCCGCAGTGCGCCGCCGAGGTGGCGCTCGGCGAACTCGGGGCTCGCCGCGGCCAGATAGCGCATCCGGCCCAGCGGACGCACGGAGCAGCCCGCCACCGGGTCGGGCGAGGAGGTCACCGCGGCCATCACCAGTCCCTCCCGCAGCAGCGTCGCCGTACGGCTCTCGTCCTCCCGCCGCAGTTCGAAGCAGAGCCGGGGTTCCGCCGGTACACGTGTGAGGGCGGCCAGGAACCAGGTCGCCAGCGAGTCGGCGTTGACCGCGATCGACACCCGCGTCGCGTCCCCGGCGTCGTCCATGCCCAGCTCGGCCCGCGCATCGCGCTCCAGCCGGGCCAGCTGGCGGGCGAACCGGACCACCACCGCGCCCGACTCGGTGGGCCGTACCGGTTTCGTGCGCACCAGCAGCACCCGGCCCGTGCGCTGCTCCAGCGCTTTCACGCGCTGGCTCACCGCGGACGGCGTCACATGCAGCGCGGCGGCGGCGGCGTCGAAGGTGCCCTCGTCCACCACCGCGAGCAGCGTCCGCACCTGGTCGAGAGGAAGCTCGGTCAGCTCGGTCTTCACGAGAGCTAATGATACGTAAGAATCTTTAGCTGTACGCCAGGAGATCGTTTCCTTAGCGTGAACGGCATGACAAACGCCTTGACCACCGCGGCCGCCGGCTTCGGCACCGGCCTCTCCCTGATCGTCGCCATCGGGGCGCAGAACGCCTTCGTTCTGCGCCAGGGCATCCGCCGCGACGCGGTCCTCGCCGTCGTCGGCATCTGCGCCCTGTCCGACGCGCTCCTCATCACGCTGGGTGTGGCCGGCGTCGGCGCGGTGGTCGTGGCGTGGCCGGGGGTGCTGACGGCGGTCGCCTGGGTCGGCGGGGCGTTCCTGCTCTGCTACGGCGCTCTCGCCGCCCGCCGGGTCTTCAGGCCGGCCGGTGCTCTGGTGACGGAGGGCGACGCCGCGGGATCACGGCGGCGGGCGGTGCTGACCTGCCTCGCGATGACCTGGCTCAACCCGCACGTCTACCTCGACACCGTCTTCCTGCTCGGCACGGTCGCCGCCGACCGTGGCCCGATGCGCTGGACGTTCGGCCTCGGTGCCGCGCTCGCCAGCCTGTGCTGGTTCGTCGCGCTCGGCTTCGGGGCGCGGCTGCTCAGCCGCCATCTCGCCAAGCCGACCGCCTGGCGCGTCCTGGACGGACTGGTCGCCGCGACGATGATCGCCCTGGGCGTCGGTCTCATCGCCGGAAGCTGAGACGCGGATCCCAACACCCGGCCGGTGCTGCGATAGTGATCCCCGGACGAGAAAGATGTAACGAGCATCCAGGAAGCGCGTGGACACCAGCGAGAGCAGCACCGAACCACAGGATCCACTGGAGAAGGACCCCTCCGCGGTGACACCCTGGCGGCGCGGCTGGCGCCGCTGGGCCATGGACACCCGGCCGCTGCGCCGCCCGGCCTACCGCCGTCTGTGGTCCTCGACCATCGTCACGGCCGTCGGCAGCCAGCTCACCGCGGTAGCGGTGCCCAAGCAGATCTACGACATCACCGGCTCGTCGGCGTGGGTCGGCGCGGCGAGCCTCGCCGGACTGCTGCCACTGGTGGTGTTCGCGCTGTGGGGCGGGGCCGTCGCCGACAGCATGGACCGGCGCAAGCTGCTGCTGATCACCAACAGCGGCATCGCGGTCACCTCGGTGCTGTTCTGGCTCCAGGCCGTCACCGGCCTGGAGTCGGTGGTGGTGCTGATGGTGCTGCTCGCCGTCCAGCAGGCGTTCTGGGGGCTCAACGCCCCGGCCCGCAACGCCTCCATCGCCCGGCTGGTGCCCGCCGACGAGCTGACCGCCGCGAACGCCCTCGGCTCGACGGTCATGCAGACCGGCCAGGTGGTCGGGCCCCTGCTGGCCGGCGTGCTCATACCCGTGATCGGCCTGGCCGAGCTGTACCTCATCGACGCGCTGGCCCTGTGCGTCACGGTCTGGGCGGTCGTACGGCTGCCCGCGCTGCCGCCCCTGACGGCCCCGGATGGCACCGCCAAACGCCGCGCGGGCGTACGGGAGATCGCGGACGGCTTCCGCTACATCGCCCTGCACAAGGTGCTGTTGCTGTCCTTCCTGGCCGACATCATCGCGATGGTCTTCGGCATGCCCCGCGCCCTGTTCCCGCAACTCGCGAGCGAGACCTACGGGTCGTACGGCGAAGGGCTCGCCCTCGGGCTGCTGTTCGCGGCGATCCCGATCGGCGCGGTGGCCGGCGGACTGTTCTCCGGCACGTTCTCCCGGGCCCGCCGGCACGGCTGGATGGTGATCGGGGCGGTCGTCGCCTGGGGTGCCGCCATCACCGGCTTCGGGCTGAGCGGCAGTCTGTGGCTCGCGGTGGTCTTCCTGGCCCTCGCCGGGGTCGCCGACATGGTCTCGATGGTCTTCCGCGGGGCGATCCTGCTGTCCGCCGCCAGTGACGAGATGCGCGGGCGGATGCAGGGCGTCTTCACGGTGGTCGTGGCGGGTGGGCCGCGCCTCGCCGACGTCCTGCACGGCACGGCGGGTTCGGCCTTCGGCGCGCGTACGGCGACCGTGGGCGGCGGACTGCTGGTCGTCGCCCTCATGCTCGGCCTGGCCGCGGCGGTGCCGGCCCTGCGCCGCTACCGCGTCTGAGGCTCAGAGCGCACTGCGCCGGTTCTGCCCGTACTGCTCCATCAGCCTGCCCCGTGTCAACTCCAGCCGGTGCGCGAGGATTTCGGCGACATGCCGCACCAGGGACATGCCGAGCCCCGGATCCTCCTCGCACAGCCGGAGCACCGCCGCCGCGTCGAACTCGTAGGCGCGCACGGGGCTGAAGGCCTCCGCTCCGAAGTCCCACTGGTACGGCGGGAACAGCCAGGACCAGCCGAGCAGATCGCCCGAGCCGAGGCTGGCCACGGTCACCCGCTGGATCGACGTCACGCGCTGGTCGAGGGAGACGGCCCCCGAGCGGATGACCCAGAAGCGGTCGGCCGTGCCGCCCGCCTCGAAGATCCGGGTGTCCTCCGGGAAGGAGACCTCCCGGGCGAGTGCCATCAGACGCTGGCGCTGAGGCGGCGGCAGGGCGGTCAGCAGTTTGATCGCTTTGGTCATGACACGGGGCTCCTCGCCGACGACTGAGGTTCCGGTGCTTCCCTGCGTCCATTTCAGCCGTTACCGGCGCGGTGAGCACCTCGGCGGAGGACGGTTTCGTCCGGGAGTTTGCGCGCGGCGGGGTGCCGAGGGCATTAAAAAGCCCTGGCTGGACGGGGGAGGCCAGCCAGGGCCGTAAGTGGTGGTGCGCGGGGGACGGAAACTGTCTACCCCGTGACCACGTATGTATGAACCGTAAACCATCTTGGAGGATTCTGCGTAACCAAGACCGGGGTACGTGACCCGTTTCACTCCGGTCCGGGTTTCAGGGGTGCTCGGAGTGCCTGCCCGGGGTCAGGATCTCCTCCAGCACCGTGATCACCGTTTCATAGGCCACCGTCCGTACGGCGGCGTCACGGGCCGCGTCGGGATCGGTCGACCTCAGCTGCTCGCTCCGGGCCCGCCAGGTCCGCTCCTCCTGCCGGGCACACGCCCTGGCACGCTGCATGCGCCGCAGCAGTTCGTCTGAGTCCACGACATCCGCCATGACATCCGCGTACCCGGTATCGCCCCGATGAGCCGTCATCGGTGCGATGCCTTCACGGGCCGTCCGATGCCTTCACCGGCACGCCCAGGGGACGGGCCAGACCGGCCACGCCCTCGTCGAGGCGTTGCAGATGCCGCAGGACCCGGTCGGTGACCCGGCCGTAGCGCGGCGCGCCGGGTACCGTGCGTCCCAGGAGCGAGGCGATGCTCGGACCGGTCTCGATCCCGGCCGTGGCGTGTTCGTCGGTGACGTGCGCGGCGATCGTCTCGATGTTGTGCGCGATGCGCCCCGCGGCCCGGCGCAACCGGGGATCCGCCGCGATCGACGGGTGCGTGGGCAGCAGCTCGGCGGTCGCCGCCAGGGAACGCGCGTGGTACGCGCAGGTCTCCAGCAGCGCGACGACATAGCGCGCGGTCTCGCGCCGGGCCCGCAGCGGCGTCACCGGATGCGTGAGCGGCTTGGTGGCGGCACGCAGGTCGGCCAGCGCCTGGTCCAGGTCCCGCGCCTTGTCGAGCAGCTCGACGGGCGGTCCGCCGCTGAGCTGCTCGACGGCGCTGCGGGTGACCTCGCCGAGCCGTTCCAGCACGGTGGCGAGGAGTTCGTTCGTACGGCGGTCCGTCTGCACCGGCAGCACCAGTGCGGCCGCGATCACCCCGCAGGCCGCGCCGAGCGCCGTCTCCTCGATGCGCAGCACGAGCACCGAGAGGCTGTAGGTGTGCAGCAGGGTGTAGAGCAGCCCCAGGGCGGCGGTAACGAAGAAGGACGACAGCGTGTAGGACAGCGGTGCCGAGTAGAACATCGCGAACACGAACAGCAGCACCAGCGCGAACGCCGTCCAGGTGTGCTGCCCGACGGCGCCCGCCAGCACGATGCCGGCCAGGACTCCGAGCACGGTGCCCAGCAGGCGGCGGTAGCCCTTGACCAGGATCTCGCCCGTGGACGCGGTGTTGAGGAACACGATCCAGCAGGTCAGCACGGCCCAGTACCAGCGGTCCCGGGACAGCAGCTCGCCGCCGACCATGGCCAGTGTCGACCCGACGGCCACCTGCACGGCGGCACGCGTGGTGGGCCGGCGCAGCCCGGAGCGTTCCTCCGAGGGCTCCTCCTCGTCGGCGTCGAGCACGGCGTCCTCCGCGTCCAGCTCCTCGCGTGAGCGCGCCGTGGCCGGGCTGTCGTCCGACTCGTCCTGGGTCCCGCCGAGCGCGATCCGCAGCCCGAGGACCGCGCGGGCGGCCTCGCCGACGGCCCGGAAGGCGTCCTGTACGGCGGGGGAGGCGTCGGGCAGGTTCTCCTCGTCGCGGTAGCCGAGGAGCCGGTTGCGGAGGTGGGACAGCGCGGTTCCGGAGGTCTCGCCGACCGGGTGCAGGACGAGCAGGCGCAGGGCCTCCAGGTCGCGGCGCAGCGTGACGGTCTCCTCCTCCCGTACGGGCTGTCGCCCACCGGAGGGGACGGGCGCGCCCGGCAGATGCAGGGCCAGCGTGTCCGCCCGCTCGGCGCCACGCGCGGCCAGCAGCGACAGCCCCAGGCGCTCGGCGGCGATCTCGGCGTCCGCGACACGCCGTTGGACGAGCCGGGCCACGGCCTCGTCCGTCGTCCCCTCCGCCAGTCGGCTCTGGATCAGCAGGGCCGTCTCGTGCAGGCGCGCGGTGCCCTCGCGCACCCGCTCAAGGGCCCGGTCCGCCTCCTGCGGACCGGCGCCGAGCAGCTCGAGCTGCGCCGACAGCAGCTGGGCCAGCCGGGCGCGGAAGGCCTTGCGCAGCCGCTCCAGCACCCCCGTCGGCGTCTCGGGAACCACGGCGAAACGCACCAGCGCGCTGCACCCGAAGGCCACGGTGACCGCACCGTACAGCTCGGGCAGTCCGGAGACCGTGGCGCCGACGAACAGGGACACGAAGTAGATCTGGAAGCCGATCAGGCCGAGCGCGGTGCCGCGGTCGCCGAACCTGCGGCCGTAGACGGCACAGAAGATGAGCAGGACGAAGAACGCGTCGCCGGCCACGACGTCGCTGTGCAGAACCGCCGCCAGGGTCATGGACGCCAGCGCCACCGGGAGGCCCAGGGCGAGCGTGACCGCCTGCTGCCCGCGCTGCTTCTCCCGGATGGCGAAGGTGGCGACCATCGCCGCCAGGGCCCCGGCGACCAGGTGGGTCACATCGGTGCCCAGCAGGGCGAGCACGGCGACCGCGAGGGCGATCGCGCCCGCCGTGCGCAGCCCCGCGGTCAGCCGCAGCAGCCCGGGGTCGGACGCCGCGAGGCGGTCCCGCAGTCGCGCCCGGACCGGCTGTCCCGCTGCCCTCACGCCGCCGTACTCTCTCCCGCTCTCGCCCTTTTCACGCCGCGAGCCGCGGCTGCGCCGGGACTGTCCCCGTCACTCGGCCGTCCCCTCGGACGCCTCGGCCCCGTCCTTCCCGTCGACGCGCGCCCGCAGCTGCTCCGGCGTCAGATACGCGTGGACGAACTCGAAGTCCTTCAGCTTGGCCGGACTGCGGGACTGGAATCCCGTACGCACGAAATCGTCCCCGGCGACGGCGTTGAGCAGCCAGTTCGTCAAGACGCGCGTCTTGGCGACGTTGGTGCGCAGAGCCGACCAGTGGTAGCCGCGGGCGACGGCCATCGCGGGCAGGCCCTTCAGTTCGACACCGAGGGGCTTGGAGACGGCGTCGCGGCCGCCGAGGTCGACGACCAGGCCGAGGTCCTTGTGCTCGTACGGCCGCAGCGGCTGGTCGCGCAGGGCCGCGATGACGTTGTCGGCCACGACCTTGCCCTGGCGCATGGCGTGCTGGGCGGTGGGCGGGCAGACCGCGCCCTCCTCGCCCTTGGCCACGTCGGGTACGGCGGCGGCGTCACCCAGCGCGAACACGCCGTCGTGGCCGGGCAGGTTCATCTCGGCGGTCACCGCCAGGCGGCCCCGCACCGTCTCCGCGCCCAGCGTGCCGATCAGCGGACTGGCGACGACACCGGCGGTCCAGATCAGCGTCCGGGTGGGGATCACCCGGCCGTCGGTGAAGGTGACCTCCTCGGGACCCGCCTTCGCGATGGACACGCCCAGGGAGATCTCGATACCGCGCTTGCGCAGGATGTCCTGGGCCGCGCTGCCCAGCTTCTCGCCGAGTTCTGGCATCAGCCTCGGCGCGATGTCGATCAGATGCCACTTGATCAGCTTCGGGTCGAGCCGAGGATAGCGCTTGACCGCGTTGTGGGTCAGCTGCTGCAGACACGCGGCGGTCTCGGTGCCCGCGTAACCGCCGCCGACCACCACGAACTGCAGCCGTGCCGCGCGCTCGTCCGGATCCTGGCTGGCGTCGGCGAGGTCCAGTTGGGAGATGACGTGGTCGCGAACGTAGGCCGCCTCCGCGAGGGTCTTCATGCCGTACGCGTTGTCGGTGAGCCCGGGGATGTCGAACGTGCGGGTGATGCTGCCGGGTGCCAGCACGATGTAGTCGTACGGCTCGTTGACGATCACATCGGTGATGGTGCGGATCACGCAGACCTTGGCCGCGAGGTCCACGCCGATGGCGCCGCCCGGGATGATCCGGGTGCGGTACCTGCGGCTGCGGCGCAAGGACACGGCGATCGACTGGGGCGTCAGGACGCCGGAGGCGACCTGGGGCAGCAGTGGGAGGTAGAGCTGGTAGGAGGACGGCGTCACCAAGGTGATCTCGGCCTCGTCGGGGGAGAGTTTGCGTTCCAGCCGGCGAACGCATCCGACTCCGGCGAAGCCTGCGCCAACCACCAGGATCCTGGGTCGTGTCACGGTGATCTTCCCTTCTGCGGCTCCAGGCGGGCTGCCTGACGTCGTTCGCCTGCCCCTGGATCGCGACTTCGCACGCCTCGATCCCACCGCGCCACCGGCCGTTCCGCCAGCCGGGTGCGGCAGGCAGATGAACCCGTCGACAGCCACCCTGCCCCAACCCACGCGGGGGCACACCGGTTCGGAAGCGAAAGACATGTACGCGTGATCTCTTGACGGTTGATTGGTCTGGACCTAGCCTCCCAGTCGCTCGTCCAAGTCAGGGGCCGTGGTTCATGTACATGACCGAGTGCCTGACGTACGGTCCCCCCACACCCGACAGGAGGCAGGATGCTCATACGCCTGCGCACCCTCACCGTCGCCACGACGCTGTGCGCCACCTCCCTGCTCGCCGCCCCGCACGCGTTCGCCGAGGTCGAGCCCGGTGGCTGGCAGTCGGTGTCACCCACCTACACCGTGCAGGAGCGCGGCTGCGGCCAGGTCGACGGCCTGACCTTCCGGCTCACCTGCTCCACCGCCAGCGGCGACCAACGGGCTGAACGCCGCTACGCCACCTACACCGGAGGAACGCGCCAGTTCGAAGGCCACTTCCGCATCACCAGCCTCAGCGGCACCCGGATCAGCCTCAAGCAGACCTTCAACGACTCGGCCCCCGGCCCGTACTTCATGCTCGCCGTCGAGCGCGGCGGCCGGCTCTACGCGGTGCACGGCGGCGC
Organism: Streptomyces sp. V4I8; assembly: GCF_041261225.1. Classification (GTDB taxonomy): domain Bacteria; phylum Actinomycetota; class Actinomycetes; order Streptomycetales; family Streptomycetaceae; genus Streptomyces. Next base: position 896,123 of record NZ_JBGCCN010000001.1, on the reverse strand, counting down.
CACCCTCTCGAACGCCGGGACCGTCGGCGCGACCGTCCGCGTCAACACCGTCCACCAGGTCGGCGTCGAGCACCGCACCTACATCAACGGCTCGCTCAAGCACACCTACGCCAGCCCCGACGGCAGCTTCTACGACAAGTTCGGCGCCTACCGCACCAACAGCGGCAGCGGGCAGGCCACCGTGGAGTGGAGCAACATCCGCTTCTGGCGCAAGTAGCGGCCGCCGTATGCGAGGAAAGGCGCGCATCGCGGTGTCGGCAGCGCTGATCCTGGCGCTGCCGGCCTGCTCGGCAGGCGCCACCGCCCCGGAACGGCCCCTGCGCGGTGTCCTCACGACACCCACCGACATCGACCTCCACTGGCGGGACACACGGCCCGGAATCGCGGGCCATGTCCTGGAGTTCGCCACCGAGGAGGCCGGCCCGTACACCGTCCTGGGGTACCTCGCCCCCCAGGTGACGAGCTACCGGCACCCCGACCTCCTGCCGCACACCACCTTCTCCTACCGGCTGCGGTCCTACCGCGGCCCCACCGTCCGCCCGGTCCGGACCGACCTGGCGGACGGCCTCCGCTTCACCTGGACCGACAATTCCCCGGACGAGGACGGCTTCCTCCTGGAGATCCGCAAGAGGAACAGCCACCGGTACGACCCCGTCGCCGTCCTCGCCCCGAACACCGAGGCCACCGCGTTCGTCCCGCTGCCGGACGAACGGCACGCCGCCTACCGCGTCCGCGCCTTCGTCCTCGGCGAGCAGTCGAATGTCGTACGACTCACCACGGGCGAGTAGACGCGGTGCGAGTAGACGCGGTCCGAGTAGACGCCGGCGCGGGGACGCGGTCGGGCGGACGCGCTCAGCCGAAGACGTTGTCCGCGTCGTCCCAGTGCGCCAGTTCCTCCGCCATCTGCTCCCGGGGCGCCCGCGAGCGCGCCTGGTACATGGCGTCGATCTGCAGCGCGTAGTGCCGCACGATCGCGTCCCGGCGCAGTTTCATCGACGGCGTCAGCAAGCCGCTGGCCACGTCGAACGGCGCAGGCAGCACCCGGAACACCCGGATGGACTCCGGGCGCGACACCGCGCTGTTGGCGGCGGCCACGGCCCGGGTGAGCTCCTCACGCAGCGCGTTCTCCTCCCGCGCCTCCCGGATCCGCGCGTCGCTGCGCACCGCGAGGGAATCCCGCCAGTACGCCAGGAAATCCGGGTCCAGGGTGATCAGGGCCCCCACACAAGGCCGGTTGTCACCCACGACCACCGCCTGATGGACCAGCGGATGCATCCTCAGGCGCTGCTCCAGGAGCGCCGGGGAGACGCTCTTGCCGCTGCTCGTGATGATGACGTCCTTCTTGCGGCCGGTGATCGTGAGATAGCCGTCGGAGTCCAGCCGCCCCAGGTCACCGGTGGCCAGCCAGCCGCCGCGCAGCGCCGCCCGCGTCGAGGCCTCGTCATGGAGGTAGCCCTGGAACACCGAGGGCCCGCGCACCAGGATCTCCCCGTCGTCGGCCACCCGGATGTCCGTGCCCGGCAGCGCCTGCCCGACCGTCCCCGACATCTCCTGGCCCACCGGCTGCGCCGTCACTCCGCCACAGGTCTCGGTGAGACCGTAACCGTCGTTCACATAGATGCCGATGCCCTCGTAGAACAGGGAGAGCTCACGGTTCAGGGGCGAGCCGCCGGACGTCGCCCGGCACACCCGGCCGCCCAGCGCGGCCCGCAGCTTGCGGTACACCGTCCGCTCGTACAGGGCGTGTTGGAGCCGCAGATCGAAGCCGGGCCCGGGCCCGCCGCCCAGCCGGTGCCGTTCGAGTGCCGCCGCGAAGTCCCGCGCGGTGTCCGCGGCCCGCTCGAACAGGGCGCCGCGGCCGGCCTGTTGGGCCGTGCGCAGGAAATTCTTGTAGATCTTCTCGAAGATCGACGGTACGGCGCAGAAGTAGGTCGGCCGGAAGGTGCGCAGCGCCGACGACAGCGCCGCCTCGCTCAGGTCGGGCTCGTGCGCCATCAGCATGCCGCCACGGACGCACAGACTCTGCACCAGGAGGCCGTACACATGGGAGAAGGGCAGGAAGGCGAGGACCGAGCCCTGCTGTTCGCCGGGTGGGATCACCGTGTGGCCCCAGCCGGCGAGGAGCGTGTCGCAAGAGCTCGCGAGTGCGCGGTGGCTCAGCGCGCACCCCAGGGGGCGACCGGTCGTCCCGGAGGTGTACATGACCGCCGCCGTGGAGTCCGGCAGCACGATCCGGCGCAGGGACTCGACCGTGGCGAGGGGCACGAACTCACCCCGCTCGACGAGCTGCTCGAGTCCTCCCGCGTCCAGCTGCCAGACATGGCGCAGTTGCGGCAGCGCTCCGCACACGGAGCCCACCGTCATGACCGTCTGCTCGTCCTCGACCACGACGGCCACGCACGCGGCGTCCCGCAGGATCCACTCGACCTGGTCGCGCGACGACGTCGGATAGATCGGGACCACCTCGGCGCCCACCGCCCAGAGCGCGTAGCTGAGCACCGTCCACTCGTACCGCGTGCGCGCCATGATGGCCACGCGGTGGCCCGGTGAGATCCCGGACGCGATCAGCCCCTTGGCCAGATCGGTCACTTCGTCACGCAGTTCGACGGCGGTCACCTCCTCCCAGGTGGTGGAGGAGGCGTCGGGGCGGCGCGCGAGCAACGGCAGTGTGGGATCGAGGGCCGCCGTCTCGAAGACGCTGTCGGCGAGCCCGCCGATCAAGGGTTTGACGGTCGGGGGAGCGAGGCCGAGGTCGCGCATGCGCTGCTCCTGTTGTGTACCGGGTGTGACATCACCGATGAGTACTGTTATCGGCGGTGCCCGAATCTAGCCCAGCTGAGAGCGCGTGGTGTCGAGAACTGACAATTGACCTCGTTCGGTGATCTCCGCTCGGTCAGGGCGCCAGCCACACCGTGGCGAGCGGAGGCAACGTCAGCCGAATGTGCCCGTCCTCCGGTTTGAGCGGCTCGGGGTTGGTGACGGCGCTCCCGCCGTAGTGCGCGGCGTCGGTGTTGAGGGTCTCGTGCCAGGCGTCGATGTGGTCCGGCACCCACAGGCGGTAGTCGTCACGGACGACGGGGGAGAAGTTGGAGACGGCGAGCAGGACGTCGCCGTCGGCGCCGAACCGCAGGAAGGCGAAGACGTTGTCGTCGGCGGCGTCCCCGACGACCCACTGGAACCCGGACGGGTCGGTGTCCCGCTCCCAGAGGGCCGGAGTGGCCCGGTACAGCGTGTTGAGGTCACGGACCAGGTCCTGCACGCCCCGATGGTCGCCCGCGGACGCGTACCCGGGATCCAGCAGCCACCACTCTGGACCGTGCGCCTCGGACCACTCGGCGCCCTGGGCGAACTCCTGCCCCATGAACAGGAGCTGCTTGCCCGGATGGGCCCACATGAAGCCCAGGTAGGCGCGGTGGTTGGCGCGCCGCTGCCACCAGTCGCCGGGCATCTTGGAGACCAGCGCCTGCTTGCCGTGCACGACCTCGTCGTGGGAGATGGGCAGGACGTAGTTCTCGCTGTAGGCGTACACCATCGAGAAGGTCATCTCGTTGTGGTGGTACTTGCGGTGCACCGGCTCCTTGGCGATGTACTGGAGCGAGTCGTGCATCCAGCCCATGTTCCACTTCAGCCCGAACCCCAGCCCGCCGCTGTCGGTCGGCTGCGTCACCCCGCCCCAGGCCGTGGACTCCTCCGCGATCGTGACGACGCCAGGGTTGCGCCGGTACACGGTCGCGTTCATCTCCTGCAGGAACGCCATCGCGTCCAGGTCCTCCCGCCCGCCGTAGGCGTTCGGCGCCCACTGCCCGGAGTCCCGCGAGTAGTCGAGGTAGAGCATCGAGGCGACGGCGTCCACCCGGAGCCCGTCGATGTGGAACTCCTCGCACCAGTACGTGGCGTTGGCGACGAGGAAGTTGCGCACCTCGGTGCGGCCGTAGTCGAACTCGAACGTCCCCCAGTCCGGGTGCTCGGCCCGCCGCGCGTCCCCGGGTTCGTACAGCGGATCCCCGTCGAAGCGGGCCAGTGCCCAGTCGTCCTTGGGGAAGTGGGCCGGCACCCAGTCCACGATCACCCCGATGCCGGCCTGGTGCAGGGCGTCCACCAGGTACTTGAAGTCGTCCGGCGTACCGAGCCGGGAGGCCGGCGCGTAGAAGCCGGTGACCTGGTAGCCCCACGACCCGGCGAAGGGGTGCTGGGCGACCGGCATGAACTCGACATGGGTGAAGCCGAGCTCCTCGACATACCCGGGCAGCTCCTCGGCGAGCTGCCGGTACGTCAGGCCGGGACGCCAGGACGGGAGATGCACCTCGTAGACCGAGAAGGGAGCCTGGTGCACCGGCACGTCACCCCGGTGCGCCATCCAGTGCTCGTCGCCCCACTCGTAGTGCGAGGCGTGCACGATCGACGCCGTGTCCGGCGGGACCTCCGCACGGCGGGCCATCGGGTCGGCCTTGAGGAACCGGCCGCCGTACCGGGACGTGATCTCGAACTTGTACCGCGTGCCCTCGCCGATGCCCGGCAGGAACAGCTCCCACACCCCGGACGCCCCCAGGGAGCGCATCGGGAACGCCGTCCCGTCCCAGCAGGTGAAGTCCCCGGCGACCCGGACACCCTGGGCGTTGGGCGCCCACACGGTGAACCGGGTGCCGGCCACCCCCTGATGGATCATCGGCTCGGCGCCGAGCGCCTTCCACAGCTCCTCGTGCCGGCCCTCGCGGATGAGGTGCAGGTCGAGCTCGCCGAGGGCGGGCAGGAAGCGGTACGGATCGTGGACCTCACGCTCGTCGGACCCGTCCTCGGCGTACGACACCAGCAGCGTGTACGCCGGGATCGCGTCCAGGGGCAGTACGCCGGAGAACAGGCCGCCGCCCTCCGAGACCAGCCCCGTACGCTCACCGTCGACCACCACGCTCACCGCCCGCGCGAACGGGCGCAGCGCCCGGAAGGCGACCCCGCCCGGGACCGGATGGGCCCCGAGCAGCGCGTGCGGATCGTGGTGGGCGCCCGACAGCAGGCGATCACGCTCGGCCGGTTCCAGCGGAGGCGCGGCGGCGCGCCCGCCGGGGCCGGCCGACTCGGGGCGCGAGGTCTCGTGCAGGGCCATGGGTCAGGCTCCTCTCACGGCGAGGCGTTCGATCGCCGCCATTGGTACGGGCAACCAGTCGGGTCGGTGCCGGGCCTCGTACAGGACCTCGTACACGGCGCGGTCGGTCTCATACGCACGCAGCAAGCCGTGCTTCTTGCGCGGGTCCCACCCGGCGAGGCCGGCATAGCCCGCGCAGTAGGCCTCCCGGCAGCGGCGCGCCCACTCCGGACGCCATGGACGGCGCTGCCGTGCGGCGTAGTCGAAGGAGCGCAGCATGCCGGCGATGTCGCGCACCGGCGAGTGGACGCCCCGCCGCTCGGCGAGCGGGCGGGACGGTTCGCCCTCGAAGTCGATGACGAACCACTCCCGGCCGGCCCGCAGCACCTGACCCAGGTGCAGGTCACCGTGGATGCGCTGGGCGGGCGGCCCGGGATCACAGCCGGCGAGGGCACCGAAGGCGGTACGCAGGCCGGGGACGTACGGCTGGAGCGCGGGGACGAAGTGCGCGGCGAGCTCCAGGCGCTCGGTCATCGCCGCCGCCATCCGGCCGTTCTCTCCGCGCGACAGCGACGGGAAGGCCGACGCCAGCGCCAGGTGCACCTCCGCCGTCGCCCGCCCCAGCTGCCGGGCCTCCGCCGTGAAGTCGCCGCCCGACGCCAGCGCGTCGAGCGCCAGCGTCCAGCCGTCCGAGGCGTCCCGCAGGAACGGCTGCAGCACGCCGAGCGTGGCCTCCCAGGGATGCGTCGTCCGGAACCAGGCCACCGGGGCCGGTACCCGACCGCAGCCCTGCCCGGCCAGCGCGCCGGACAGCTCCAGGTCGGGGTTGACGCCGGGCTGGATGCGCCGGAACAGCTTGAGGATGAACGTATCGCCGTACACCAGCGAGGAGTTCGACTGCTCGGCGTCCAGCACCCGGGGCACCAGCCCGGCCGGCACCGACACGGACGGGTCCGCCTCGAAGCACAGCGGGCCCGACGCGCCCGGATGCCGCAGCCGCTCCAGCAGCAGCTGGGCCGACCGGGGGTCCTGCAACGCGTCGAAGACCGTCAGACCGGCCAACGGGCCCTCCTCCGCACGGCCGATGAGCGCCCGGCCGAGCCGCGGCGACAGGTGTTGCCGTACGCCGAGCAGCAGCTGGTAGCAGTCGCCGGCCGGGGGAGCGCCGCCGGGCGCGGGCACCGCCGAGTGACCGGCGTGCACCAGCAGATGCAGACAGCCCGGGAACAGCTCGGTCATCGACAGCAGCGCGAGGTCCGTGACGGGCCGGTCCTTGCCCGCGAACCAGCGCTGCCGTGGCAGCCACTCGCGCAGCAGCCCGGCGAGCGAGGCCATGGGGCTCGCGTCGGCCGTACGGCTCGATCGGGGAGATGCGGTCTTCTGCATGGTGACCCGTCCTTTCCTCGGCACGGACTCGGAGCACACGCTCAAAGCCGTCGGCCGATGCGGGATGCGACTCGGGAGAGCCGGAACCAGTAGAAGCCGTGGCCCCCGAGGGTCAGCAGATACGGCAGCTCGCCGATCGCCGGGAAGCGGACCCCGCCGAACAGCTCCACCGGATGACGTCCGCTGAATTCACGCAGGTCGAGTTCGGTGGGCTGCGCGAAGCGCGCGAAGTTGTTGACGCACAGCACGAGGTCGTCCTCGTATTCGCGCAGGAAGGCGAGCACCGCCGGGTTGGAGGACTGGAGTTCCGTATAGGAGCCGAGTCCGAAGGCCGGGTTCTGCTTGCGGATCTCGATCATGCGGCGCGTCCAGTGCAGGAGAGAGGACGGCGAGGCCATCGAGGCCTCGACGTTCGTCACCTGGTAGCCGTAGACCGGGTCCATGATCGTGGGCAGGAACAGCCGTCCCGGGTCACTCGACGAGAATCCGGCGTTGCGGTCCGGGGTCCACTGCATGGGTGTGCGGACGGCGTCGCGGTCGCCGAGCCAGATGTTGTCGCCCATGCCGATCTCGTCGCCGTAGTAGAGGATCGGGCTGCCCGGCAGGGCCAGCAGCAGGGCGGTGAACAGCTCGATCGAGTGCCGGTCGTTGTCGAGGAGCGGGGCCAGTCGGCGCCGGATGCCGATGTTGGCGCGCATGCGGGGGTCCTTGGCGTATTCCGCCCACATGTAGTCGCGTTCCTCGTCGGTGACCATTTCGAGGGTCAGCTCGTCGTGGTTGCGCAGGAAGATGCCCCACTGGCAGCCGGAGGGGATGGCCGGTGTCTTGGCGAGGATTTCCGAGACCGGATAGCGGGATTCCCGCCGTACGGCCATGAAGATGCGGGGCATGACCGGGAAGTGGAAGGCCATGTGGCATTCGTCGCCACCGTTTTGGTAATCACCGAAGTAGTCGACGACGTCCTCGGGCCACTGGTTCGCTTCGGCCAGCAGCACGGTGTCCGGATACATCGCGTCGATCTCACGCCGGACACGCCTGAGGAATTCGTGGGTCGCGGGAAGATTCTCGCAGTTCGTGCCCTCCTCCGCGTACAGATAGGGCACGGCATCGAGCCGGAATCCGTCGATACCGAGGTCCAGCCAGAAGCGCAGGGCGGCCAGGATCTCCTCCTGGACGGCCGGGTTCTCGTAGTTGAGGTCCGGCTGGTGGGAGAAGAAGCGGTGGAAGAAGTACTGCCCACGGACCGGGTCGTACGTCCAGTTGGACGCTTCGGTGTCGACGAAGATGATGCGGGCGTCGGCGTACTGCTTGTCGTCGTCGGCCCACATGTAGTAGTCGCCGTAGGGGCCGTCGGGGTCTTTCCTCGATTCCTGGAACCACGGGTGCTGGTCGCTGGTGTGGTTCATGACGAAGTCGATGATGACGCGCATGCCGCGTTGGTGGGCGGAGTCCACGAATTCGACGAAGTCGGCGAGGTCGCCGAACTCGGGCAGCACGGAGGTGTAGTCGGAGACGTCGTAGCCGCCGTCGCGCAGGGGTGATTTGAAGAAGGGCGGCAGCCACAGGCAGTCGACGCCGAGCCATTGCAGGTAGTCGAGTTTGGCGGTCAGGCCTTTGAGGTCGCCGATGCCGTCACCGTTGCTGTCCTGGAAGGAGCGGACCAGGACCTCGTAGAAGACGGCGCGCTTGAACCAGTCCGGGTCACGGTCCCTGGCAGGCGTGTCCTCGAAGGTGTCCAGCACGGGCTCGTTGACGGTCATGACGCTCAAGACCCTCCGATCTGCGGTGGCGATGCCTGGACGTGGAGCACGTGCGCGGGGGCCCTGCCGGGCTCCAGGCGTACGTAGTTGGTCCTGCCCCAGCGGAAGGTCTCACCCGTCAGTTCGTCGTGCACGGACAGGGAGGCATCCCAGTCCAGGCCGAGTTGCGGCATGTCCAACGAGACCGTGGCCTCCTGGGTGTGGTGGGGATCAAGGTTGGCGACCACCAGAACCGTGTCCGGGCCCGTGCGTTTGCTGTAGGCGATGAGCGCGTCGTTGTCGGTGTGGTGGAAGCGGAGGTTCCTGAGCCGGTGGAGGGCGGGGTGGCTCCTTCGGATGGCGTTGAGCTGGGTGATGAGGGGTGTGATGGTGCGGCCTTCGCGTTCGGCCGCGGCCCAGTCGCGGGGGCGGAGCTGGTACTTCTCGGAGTGGAGGTACTCCTCGCTGCCCTTGCGCAGGGGGGTGTTCTCGCACAGTTCGTAGCCGCTGTAGATGCCCCAGGTGGGGGAGAGGGTGGCGGCCAGGACGGCGCGCAGTTCGAAGGCGGGGCGGCCGCCGTGCTGGAGGAACTCGTGGAGGATGTCGGGGGTGTTGGCGAAGAAGTTCGGCCGCATGTAGGAGGCCGCCTCGCCGGAGAGTTCGGTGAGGTATTCGGTGAGTTCCTGCTTGGTGTTGCGCCAGGTGAAGTAGGTGTACGACTGCTGGAAGCCGGTCTGGGCCAGGCATGTAGGAGGCCGCCTCGCCGGAGAGTTCGGTGAGGTATTCGGTGAGTTCCTGCTTGGTGTTGCGCCAGGTGAAGTAGGTGTACGGGCCGCATGTAGGAGGGCCGCCTCGCCGAGAGTTCGTGAGGTATTCGTGAGTTCCTGCTTGGTGTTGCGCCAGGTGAAGTAGGTGTACGACTGCTGGAAGCCGGTCTGGGCCAGGGTGTGCATCATGGCCGGGCGGGTGAACGCCTCCGCCAGGAAGATCACGTCGGGGTCGGTGCGGTTGATGTCGGCGATGACCCGCTGCCAGAACACGACCGGTTTGGTGTGGGGGTTGTCCACGCGGAAGATCCGCACTCCGTGGGCCATCCAGTGCCGCAGCACCCGCAGGGTTTCCTGGATCAGGCCGTCCATGTCCGCGTCGAAGGCGATGGGGTAGATGTCCTGGTACTTCTTCGGCGGGTTCTCCGCGTACGCGATCGTGCCGTCGGGGCGGTGGTGGAACCACTCGGGGTGTTTTTGCACCCAGGGGTGGTCGGGGGAGCACTGCAGGGCGAAGTCGAGGGCGATCTCCAGGCCGAGTTCGCCGGCCTTCGCCACGAAGTGGTCGAAGTCCTCGATCGTGCCCAGGTCGGGGTGGATCGCGTCGTGGCCGCCCTCGGGGGAGCCGATCGCCCAGGGGACACCGACGTCGTCCGGGCCGGCGGACAGGGTGTTGTTCGGGCCCTTGCGGAAGGTGGTGCCGATCGGGTGGACGGGCGGCAGATAGACCACGTCGAAGCCCATCGCGGCGATCGCCGGCAACCGGCGCGCCGCGGTGCGGAAGGTGCCGTGGGGCTGCTGCGGCGTGCCCTCCGAACGCGGGAAGAACTCGTACCAGGAGCCGTAAAGGGCCCGCTCCCGCTCCACCAGCAACGGCAGCGGATCCGACGCCGTCACCAGATCCCGCAGCGGATACCGGCCCAGCACCGCGTCGACGTTCGCCGCGAACGCCGCTGCCAGCCGTGACTCGGGCGGGAGCGAGTCGTCCCGCAACGCGTCCGCGGCGGCCTGCACGGTCGCCCGCTGCGCGTCGTCGGGGACCCCGGCCGCCGCGCGCTCGTACAGCTCGCCGCCCGTCTCCAGGACCAGCCCGACGTCGATGCCGGCCGGGATCTTGATCCGGGCGTGGTGCCGCCAGGTGGCCACCGGGTCGCTCCAGGCCTCCACATGGAACGTCCAGCGGCCCACCGCCGACGGTGTCACCTTGGCGCCCCAGCGGTCGCTGCCCGGGGCGAGTTCGTGCATTGGCGTCCACGGGCCGGGACGGCCGTCCGGATCGGTCAGCACGACGTTGGCGGCCACGGCGTCATGACCCTCGCGGAACACGGTGGCCGAGACCTCGAAGGTCTCTCCCACGACCGCCTTCGCCGGATGCCTGCCGCACTCCACGGCCGGCCGCACGTCCCGTACCGGGATGCGGCCGATGGTCCCGGCGCCGACACCGGTCCTGCTCTTGGTCCTGCCCATGGTTCACCTCCACCGTGCTCGAGGCCGGGCACAAGGCCCGGCCGGGGATCCAACCTGTGCCGGAAGCCGGCTGCCTCCTGTGGCGGAAGGCTGCTACCTCCCCGCGTGGAAACTCCACCGCCGTGTTCCGGGTGGGCCCCGCCGTGCGGAGATGCTCGCCGTGCGGGGCCGTTCGTCCTGTTCGCGGAGATAGGCGGCCGGAGTGATGCGCAGATACCGTTCGGCAGCGTCTGCGGCCTCGCGTGCGCAACGCTTTCCCATCAGCACACACAGGGTGTAGCCGGTGTCCTCGAAGGTGGCGCGGACTGTGAGGTCGGCCGGGGCCGCGAGCATGGCGCGCTCCCACGCCCTGTATCGCCGCAGATGCCGGGCGACCTCGGCTTTTGCCGGTAGCAGCATGGCGCCGTTCACCTTCCGGGCTCGATGACACGTCTCCCGACCGTCGGGCGGAAACCCGTGCGCGCACACGCACGGGTTCCGTTACGGGCATCGTGGTCTTCACACATGGTGCATGCTCGGCGACGCAGCGTCCTGTTGGATCTTCAACTACCTCAGAAGAGTGCTCCTGTTGCGCGAATGGCGTACCGCACTCACCCTGGAGTGACTCAGAAGCGATCAGCGCTCACGCTCCGTACTCGGGGCCCGTCCCGCAGGGGCGAGGAGGGCGGGAGCTTTCGCGGTGAGGAGGTAACGACGGTGAAGACCGCAGTGCCCTGCTACTACCACCTCGACGTGGAAGTGAGCCCCGAACGGGTGGGACAGGTCAGCCGAATTCTGGCCGCCCACCTCAGGTACTGGGACCTGGAGACGCTTGTCGAGCCCGTCTGCCACAGCACGGAGATGCTGCTGCGGACCATCGACGAGCACGCGACGGACAAGAACACCTCGATCGAGATGTGGTGGAACCGTCACCACCTCATCACCGCCATCGGCGACAACGACCGCGCCCTGCGCCCGGACCATGAACTGCGCGACTGTCTGCAGCGCCTCGCCGCCGTGAGCGACGGCTGGGGCTGCTGCGCCACGGAGACCGGCAGCAAGGTCATCTGGTTCTCGCAGCGCGCCCGCGCGGGCGAACGCGCCCCGCTGGTGCCCACGGCGCCCACGCCCAACCTGCGGGAGGCGCTTCAGGTGCCCCGCGAGGTGCCCGTCACGACGATCGCCGACGCCGCGGGCACCCGGGACGACGTTCTGGAGGAGGCCCGGTGACGGCGCGAAAGCGCGACAAAGGGGTGCTCGCGTGGAGCGGGCACCCCTACCCGTTGGGAGCCGCCTTCGACGGACAGGGCACCAACTTCGCCCTGTTCAGCGAGGTCGCCGAACGTGTCGAACTGGTCCTCGTCGACGACAGGGACCGGCACACCGTCGTTCCGCTGACCGAGGTCGACGGCTTCGTCTGGCACGGCTATGTGCCCGGCGTCGGCCCGGGACAGCGCTACGGCTACCGGGTGCACGGCCCCTGGGACCCGGGCCTCGGCCACCGCTGCAATCCGGCGAAGCTGCTGCTCGACCCGTACAGCCGGGCGGTGGACGGCCGGTTCGACAACCACGCCTCCCTCTTCGAGCGCACCCCGGGCGCCCCGGCCCCGGCCGACAGCGCCGGGCACACCATGCTCGGCGTGGTCACCGAGCCGTACTTCGACTGGGGCGACGACCGTCCGCCCAGACGGCCGTACGCCGACACCGTCATCTACGAGGCGCACGTCCGCGGCCTCACCCGCAACCACCCCGACATCCCGCCCGACCTGCGTGGCACCTACGCCGGACTCGCGCACCCCGCGATCATCGAGCACCTCACCTCCCTCGGCGTGACGGCCGTCGAGCTGATGCCGGTGCACCAGTACGTCCAGGACGGCGTGCTGCTCGACCGGGGCCTCTCCAACTACTGGGGCTACAACACGATCGGCTTCTTCGCGCCGCACAACGCCTACGCCGCCCAGGGCACCCGCGGCCAGCAGGTCAACGAGTTCAAGTCGATGGTGAAGGCCCTGCACGCGGCGGGCCTCGAAGTGATCCTGGACGTCGTCTACAACCACACCGCCGAGGGCAACGAGCGCGGCCCGACCCTCTCCTTCCGCGGCATCGACAACGCCTCGTACTACCGCCTGGTGGACGGCGACTGGGCGCACTACTACGACACCACCGGCACCGGCAACAGCCTGCTGATGCGCCACCCGTACGTCCTCCAGCTGATCATGGACTCGCTGCGCTACTGGGTCACCGAGATGCACGTCGACGGTTTCCGCTTCGACCTGGCGGCCACGCTGGCCCGCCAGTTCCACGAGGTGGACCGCCTCTCGGCGTTCTTCGACCTGATCCAGCAGGACCCGGTGATCAGCCGCGTCAAGCTGATCGCCGAGCCGTGGGACGTCGGCGAGGGCGGCTACCAGGTGGGCAACTTCCCGCCGCTGTGGTCGGAGTGGAACGGCAAGTACCGGGACGCCGTACGGGACTTCTGGCGCGGCGAGCCCGGCTCGCTCGGCGAGTTCGCCTCCCGGCTGACCGGCTCCTCCGACCTCTACGCCCACAGCCGCCGCCGCCCGCGCGCCAGCGTCAACTTCGTCACCGCGCACGACGGGTTCACCCTGCGCGACCTGGTCTCGTACAACGACAAGCACAACGAGGCCAACGGCGAGGGCAACCGGGACGGCGAGAGCCACAACCGGTCCTGGAACTGCGGCGCCGAGGGTGAGACCGACGACCCGGCCGTGCGCCGGCTGCGCGCCCGTCAGCAGCGCAATTTCCTGGCCACGCTGCTGCTGTCGCAGGGCATCCCCATGCTCGGCCACGGCGACGAACTGGGCCGCACCCAGGGCGGCAACAACAACGCCTACTGCCAGGACAACGACGTCTCCTGGATCGACTGGAGACTCACAGACGAGCAGCGCGCGCTCGCCGACTTCACCCGTTACGTCATCGGGCTGCGCGCTGCTCACCCCGTCCTGCGCCGCCGCCGCTTCTTCCAGGGCGAGACCGCCACCCACCCGGGCCAGCCCCTGCCCGACCTGGTCTGGCTCCTGCCCGACGGCCGCGAGATGACCGACGACGACTGGCAACGCCCCGACGCCCACTCCGTGGCCGCCTTCCTCAACGGCGACGCCATCGCCGAACCGGACTGGTGCGGGCAGCCCGTCGTGGACGACTCGTTCCTGATGCTCCTCAACGCCTACTGGGAGCCGGTGGAGTTCCGTCTGCCGGACCCCCCCTTCGGCGAACGCTGGACCCCTTTGATCAACACCGCCGAACCCCAGGACCTTCCCGACGAATCGGAGTACAAGGCGGCAACGACGGTCCTGGTGGAACGCCGCAGCCTACGGCTCCTCTCAAGACCTTCGCGACAACGCCCCTGAAGGGGAGCGGGGCTGTATCGATATGCGGCTTCCGCCGCGTGGGCGCGACAAGCCACACACATCCCGCAGGCGACGACCCACCCAAAGCGGCCCCCGTAGTCGCAGCCTCTACGGCCCCCGACGCGACGTCACCGTGAACTGCGCCCCGTCAGGATCCCGCAACACCGCCTCGTCGCTCCCCTTCGACAACACGCTTCCCCCATGCAGCTCCGCCGCCCGCGCGCACTCCGCGACGTCCGCCACCGCGAAGTGAACCTGCCAGTGCGGCCGGATCGTCGGGTCGGGCGCGGCCTCCAGCGCCCCCGACTCGATCCGCGCCACGACATCGCCCCCGCTGCGCAGCACGACCTCGCCCCCCTCGTAGCGGACCTCGCAGCAGCCGGGCCGCTCGGTCGCCCAGTCGAGGACCTCGCCGTAGAACATCGCGGCGTCGAAGGCGTCGCGGGTGTGCAGGCGGATGAAGGCCGGCGCGGCGCGGCGCCAGGTCTCCCAGTTGGAGATGAGCTCGCCCTCCCATACGCCGAAGGTCGCACCGTCCCGGTCGGCCAGCAGCGCCGCCCGCCCGGGCGGCAGCGAGAGCGGCCCGACCGCCGCCGTGCCGCCGCGCTCCTGTACCCGGGCCACGGCCTCGTCGGCGCTGGGCACGGCGAAGTAGGGGGTCCACGCCACGGCCATCTGCCACATCGAGGCGACCGCTCCGATCCCGGCCACCGGCACGCTCTGCGCCAGCGCGATCCGGAAACGGTCGCCCAGCTTCGCCGGCCGCCAGCGCCAGCCCAGCACAGCCGTGTAGAACTCCTGGGTGGCCTCCAGGTCGCGGCTGGTCAGGCTCACCCAGCAGGGTGCGCCGAACACGGAGTGTGTGGACACGACCTCGGCCGTGCCCCGGGAGCTTCTCGCATCGTGATTCATGGCAGTCGCGTCCTGGTCTCGCCCGACCGGCGGCCACCGGTCTGCTCCCAGTGTCCAGCCGGATCCGCTCCGGGGCCTGTCGAGTACCCCCGGCGTGGCGACGAAACGGCCGCGGTCCCGGCCCGCCGTTCCACCGGCACGCGACTTCACTGGCACGCGACTGCCGGAGCGGCGAGGATGGAGGCGTGGCACACGTACCGCACGAGCCCGTCGACGGGACCGACCGAATCCTCGAGCTGGAGGAGGAAGTCGAACAGCTCAAGGAGGCGGTGGTGTCGCACGCCGTCGTGGACCAGGCGATCGGAATGATCGTGGCCCTCGGCCGTGTGTCACCCGCCCAGGGGTGGGCCGTGCTGAAGGACGTCTCCCAGCACACCAACATCAAGCTCCGCCAGGTGGCGCAACTGATTCTCACCTGGGGCCGGTACGGGGAGATGCCGCCCGAGATCCGCGCCGAACTCGAAGACGCCCTCGAACGTCGCGGCCCGACGCAGATTCCGGGGTCGGCCCAGGAGTGAGTCATGGGCGGCCCCTGACTCACTCCTTTCGGCTCAACGGACCTCGGCGAGCATTTCCTCCCGCAGTTGCGCGAAGCAGCCGCTCAGCAGCCGCGAGACATGCATCTGCGAGATGCCGAGCTGCTGCGCGATGCGGCTCTGGGTCATCCCGCCGAAGAAGCGGAGGTAGAGGATGGTCCGCTCCCGCTCCGGAAGCCGCTGCAGGCACGGCTTGACGGTTACACGGTCGACGACGACGTCGTACGCCGGATCCGGGCCGCCTATCGCGTCCCCCAGCGCGTATCCGTCCGTGCCGGGCATCTCCGCCTCCAGCGACAGCGCGGAGAAGCACTCCAGGGCTTCCATCCCGGTGCGCACCTCGGCCTCGCTCAGATGCGCGTGTTCGGCGATCTCGGAGACGGTGGGCGCGCGCCCCGGGGTCAGCTGCGACAGCTCCTTCGCGGAGCTTCGCACCCGGTTGCGCAGGTCCTGGACGCGGCGCGGCACGTGCAGGGTCCACATGTGGTCGCGGAAGTGCCGCTTGATCTCACCGGTGATGGTCGGCACCGCGTACGCCTCGAAGGCGTGGCCGCGGGCCGGGTCGTAGTGGTCGACGGCCTTCACCAGCCCCAGGGCGGCCACCTGGTACAGGTCCTCCAGGGACTCGCCGCGTCCCTTGAACCGCACGGCGATCCGCTCGGCCATGGGCAGCCAGGCCTGCACCAGTTCGTCCTTGAGAACCTTGCGTTCCGGCCCGTCGGGGAGTCCCACGAGCCGGTCGAACGCCTCGGCGGTGTCAGGGGCGTCGTCGTGGGAGTGCTTCGTTCTGGTGGTGGCACTCATCCGTGCGCACCTCCTCAAACAGGTGCCGGGTGGACGGACACCGTGGGAGGCGCGAATTCGGACCACACGGAGGACTCTCCGGGGCTCGGCCTGCCGGCTCCCACGGACGTGCCTCCGGTCCGAAGCACATATGGGTCAATTCCCTCTGAAAGGGTATCCGAAACAAAATTCGTGAATGCGACTACATGTGACGATGACGTGACTCGACGTCCGTCGACGAAGCGTGGGTGGCCCTTGACCCTTCCTTGAGCCATTACCTCTGCTACAGAGATAACCTCGACGGCGTGGAACAGGAGACCTTCCCGGACGAACTGGCCGACGCGCTGGTCGGCGTCCAACGGCTGATCCGGCGCCGACTGCGACGCGAGATGCCCGCCCCACAGCTGCGCGGTGCCGAGGTGGAGCTGCTGCGACTGGTCGTGGAGCGTCCCGGCATCGGGATCTCCGACGCGGCCAAGGAGCTCTTCCTGGCGGGCAATTCGGTGTCCACGCTCGTCAACCAGCTGGGCCGCCAGGGCTATCTGGTCCGCGAGACGGACCCGGCCGACCGGCGCGCCGCCCGGCTGCTGCCCACCCCCGCGGCCGCGGCTCGGCTGACCGAGTGGCGTACGAGGCGTGCCGAACTCGTACGGCGCCAGGTGTCCCGTCTCGACGAGCCGGACCGGGAGACGCTGCTCGCGGCGATCCCGGCGCTGCGCAGGCTCGCGGACACCCTGCGCGAGGAGGCGGAGTGACCATGACACCAGACATCGCCGAGGCCGTGACCTGCACCGGGCTCGCCTACGCCTTCGGTGAGACCAACGCGGTGGACGGACTCGACCTGACGGTGCGCGAGGGCGAGGTCTTCGGCCTGCTCGGTCCCAACGGCGCCGGCAAGACCACCGCGATCCGCTGCCTGACCACCCTCCTGCCGGTGCCCTCCGGCATGGTCAGCGTCTTCGGCCACGACGCCGCAGGCGACCGTATGGCCGTACGGCGCCTGCTCGGCTACGTCCCGCAGCAGCTGTCCGCCGACGCGAGCCTGACCGGCCGCGAGAACGTCGCCCTGTTCGCCCGCGTCTTCGACGTGCCCCGCCGCGAACGCGCCGCACGCGTCGGCCAGGCCCTGACCGCGGTCGGCCTCACCGAGGCAGCCGACCGGCTCGCCGGTACCTACTCCGGCGGCATGGTCCGCCGGCTCGAACTCGCCCAGGCCCTGGTCAGCGCGCCCCGCCTGCTGATCCTCGACGAACCGACCATCGGCCTCGACCCGATCGCCCGCACCGGCGTGTGGGAGCACATCGGCGCCGTCCGCGCCGCCACCGGCATGACGGTCCTCGTCACCACCCACTACATGGACGAGGCCGACCAGTACTGCGACCGGGTCGGCCTGATGCACCGCGGCCGCATCCGGGCCCTCGGCACCCCCGCCGAGCTCAGGGACGGGCTCGGCGCCCGTCGACGTGCCGCGGGAGCGGCCCGCACCGACCCGCTGCCCACGCTGGAGGACGTCTTCCGCGACGTCGCCGGCAGCGGACTCGACGAGAGTTCAGGAGACTTCCGCGATGTCCGAAGCACCCGCCGCACCGCCCGCCGTGTCGGCTGACCGGGCCCGCGCCGACGGCATCGACCTGCTGCTACGGCCGCCCGAGCCCCGCGCCGGCTGGCGCCTGCTGCCCGCCCGCGTCATGGCCATGTGCGCCGTCGAACTGCAGAAGCTGCGCCACGACCGGACCGAGCTGTACACCCGCGCGGTCCAGCCCGCCCTCTGGCTGCTGATCTTCGGCCAGACCTTCACCCGGCTCCGGGCGATCCCCACCGACGGCGTCCCCTACATCGACTATCTGGCCCCCGGCATCATCGCCCAGTCCGCGATGTTCATCGCCATCTTCTACGGCATCCAGATCATCTGGGAGCGCGACGCCGGCATCCTCAACAAACTGCTCGTCACCCCGACCCCGCGCTCGGCCCTGATCACCGGCAAGGCGTTCGCGGCCGGGGTGAAGTCCCTGGTCCAGGCCGTCGTCGTGATCCTCATCGCCGCGGTGCTCGGCGTCGCGCTGACCTGGAACCCGCTGAAGCTGCTCGGCGTCGCCGCGATCGTCGTCCTCGGCTCCGCCTTCTTCTCCTGTCTGTCGATGACCATCGCCGGCATCGTCCTCAGCCGCGACCGGCTGATGGGCTTCGGTCAGGCCATCACCATGCCGCTGTTCTTCGGCTCCAACGCCCTCTACCCGCTGTCCGTGATGCCGGGCTGGCTCCAGGCGATCAGCAAGGCCAACCCGCTCAGCTACCAGGTCGACGCGCTGCGCGGACTCCTCCTCGGTACGCCCCACCACCTCGCGCTGGACTTCGCCGTCCTGCTCGCGGCCGCCGCGCTCGGCATTGCCGCGGCCTCCTCGCTGCTGGGCCGACTGGCTCGCTGATCTTGGTGCGGAACGTGATGTGCGGCACGTAGGTGAATCCGCTGCGCGCACCAGAAAGCGGATTCTTCCTGCCCACGGCTTGATCGGTGATCAAGGGGGCGAATGGGCTGGCCACAGCGCATTCTGCTCATTTGACAGTGCGCTGAGCGCAAAGATAGGAAGCAGCTCTCTGGGTCGAGAGGTGGATTGTGTACGAGCCGAACGTGGTCGGGGACTGGCACGAGTACGACGAGCATGCCGGTCTGCGTGTCCGCGTCCACTGCCTGGAAGCCGCCGAGCCGCCGCGCGGCCGGGACGAGGCCGCCGAGGGACTGACGTACTTCAGGATCCGCGTCACCGTCGAGAACCGCGGCGACCGGCACCTCGGCATCCACCTCGAGGACGGCCAGATCGACGTGCGCATCGGCCGCGACGGCGAGGCGGCGTTCATCGACTGGCGCAACTCGCAGTTCATCGAGGGCTTCGACGTCTACCCGCTGCGCCGGGCCACCGCGGTCATGTACGCCGCCGGACCGGAGGCGAGCCTGCCCCAGGTCGACGTGCAGATCCAGCTGCGTGTCGACGAGGAGTGGACCGACCGCCGGCTGTGGACCGGCGGCCTCGGTCTCCAGGAGCCGGCCGTCGGCACCCACGCCACCACCCTGCGGGACGGCCTCGCGCTCCAGGTGAGCAACTTCCTGCGGGACCAGGCCGAAGAGGGCACCGCCTGACGCGCGAGGGTCTCGGAGTCAGGGCGTCACCCGACGCGGGAGTGCCCTCCGGGCCGGCGTCTCAGTGCGGGATGCCGGCGATGATCTCGCGTGCCCCCTGGCGCAGCAGCGCGACCGCCACCGACGTACCGAGGGTGGCCGGATCCAGTCGGCCCGCCCACTCGTGGGCGTTGAGCCGTGTCTTGCCGTCCGGGGTGAAGACACAGGCCCGCAGGGACAGCTCGCCGCTGCGGTCCGCGCGCGCGTACCCGGCGATCGGGCTGTTGCAGTGCCCCTGAAGGACATGCAGGAACATGCGCTCGGCGGTGGCCTCCCGGTAGGTGTCCGGGTCGCCGAGGCCGCTGACCGCTTCGATCAGCTCGGCGTCGCCCTCGCGGCACTGCAGGGCGAGGATGCCCGCGCCGATCGGCGGCATCATCACCTCGGGGGAGAGGACCTCGCTGATCACGTCGGGGCGGCCGATGCGCTCCAGGCCGGCCACCGCCAGAAGCAGCGCGTCCGCCTCACCCGCCGCCAGCTTCTCCAGTCGCCGGTTGGCGTTGCCGCGGAACGGCACGCACTGAAGGTGCGGGTGGGTGGCGGCCAGCTGGGCGACCCGGCGCACCGACGAGGTGCCGATCCGCGTCCCCGCAGGCAGCTCGTCCAGCGTGAGACCGCCGGGGTGGATCAGGGCGTCCCGGATGTCGTCCCGCTTGAGGAACGCGGCGAATGTCGTCCCCGCGGGCAGCGGCCGGTCGGCGGGGATGTCCTTGACGCAGTGCACGGCGAGATCGGCCTCGCCCGCCAGCAGCGCCGCGTCCACCTCCTTGGTGAACGCCCCCTTGCCCTCGACCTGGGACAGATCGCCCATCCACTTGTCGCCGGTCGTCTTCACCGGCACGACCTCGGTGCGCACACCGGGGTGGAGGGCCGTCAACTCGATGCGGACACGCTCCACTTGGGCGAGCGCCATGGGCGAGTCGCGGGAGACGATACGGATCAGTTCAGGGACGGACATGCGGATACGATAGACCGTCACAACCCCGCGCCCGCACGGGACGGCCCGATTCCCGCCCGTCCCTCGGAGCCCGCTCGCGCAGGCCACGACAGCACCGCCAGCGCTCCCACCGTGAGCAGCCCCCCGACCAGGAACGTCCCGCGCACCCCGACCGCGGGCAGCAGCAAGCCCCCGAGCAGCGCGCCGGCGGCGATCCCCACGTTGTAGGCCGCCGAGTTGGCCGCGAGGGCGGTCTCGGTACGGCCCGGCGCCACCGACAGCACCCGGCTCTGCGTCGCCATGAAGGTGGTCGCGACCGCCGCGCCCAGCAGCATGACCAGCACGACGGTCGCCGCCGGGACATGGCCCGTCGTGCAGAGGCCGAGCAGCGCCACCGCCTGGCCCGCCACTGGCACGGTCAGCGTGGCACGGGGGAGGCGGTCCAGGAGCGGCCCGGCCACCGTGACCCCGGCCAGCGCCGCCCCGCCGAACGCCAACAGCACGGCACTCACGGCCTCTTCGCTGAACCCGCTCACCTGCTGGAGGAAGACGACGACGTAGGTGAACCCGGCGAAGGCACCGGTCACCGACAGGGCGGTGACGGCCAGCACGACGGAGAACCCGCGCCGGTCCGGTGTCGCGCCGTACGCCGCGTGGCCGTCCTCCGGGCGGGATGTCGGCAGCAGGGCGGCGATGGCCACGAGCGCGACCAGCGCCAGTAGGCCGAGCAGGGCGAAGGGCGTGCGCCAGCCGGTGTGCCCGCCCAGCCAGGTCCCGGCCGGAACCCCGGCCACCGTGGCGAGGGAACCGCCGACCGACAGCAGTCCGATGATCCGCCCCCGGCGCTCGGGCGGGAACAGACCGACCGCGACCGGCCCCATCACCGCCCAGAACAACGCCTGCCCCAAGGCCGTCGCCACCCGCGCCGCCAGCAGCACCCCGTACGACACTCCGTCCAGCGCCGACACCCAACTGCCCACGGCCAGCAGCCCGAGCAGCCCCGCGAGCAGATACCGGCGCGGCACGGCCCGGGTGACATGGGCGAGGGGCAGCGAGACGACGGCCACGGTCAGGCCGTACCCGGTGACCAGGGCGCCCACGGCCGCGAGCGACACCCGCAGGTCGTCCGCCATGAGCGCGAGCAGGCCGACCGGCAGATTCTCGGTGGTGTTGAAGGTGAACGCCGCCAGCATCAGCGCCGCGACGACGGCGGCACGCTGCCAGGGTGCGGGACGTGCCGGACTTGCGCTGCCCATTCTCCGTGCCTTCCGATCGCCTTTCCCCAGGGGGAGTCGGGGCAAGCGTGCTGGGCCGCGGCAGGTCCCTCTACTCTTTCGGTTCAGGACGAATCTTCGGTCCGGGACGAACAACTGCTCACGACGGGGGTCGTCATGCCGCTCGCCCTGCACCTGGGCACCGACGACCTCACGCGCTGCCGGTTCGCGATCTCGCCGCTGTGCCAGACCCACGAGGCGCTGCGCATGCTCCGCCGGCCCGCCCGGCACGGCTACCACCAGGGCTGGCTGCGCCGCATGCGCCGTACGGTCGCGGGGCTCGACCTGGCGCCGCTGTGGCTGTTCGTCCCGCCCGCCGGCGGCTACACCCCTGACTTCCTCGGCGCGCCGCCGCAGGAGCCGTACCCCGCCATCGAGGACGAGCTGGCGCGGATGCGCGCCACCGACCCCGCCCTGGCCCACGCGGAGATGGCCCGCTCGCTCGCCTGCACCCCCGGACTCGCCGGGTCGCCCCAAGGGCGCGCCGCGCTCGACGACCCGGCCGCCACCGTCCGGCGCCTGGCCGACCTCACCGAACGGGCCTGGCACGCCCTGCTCGCCCCGGACTGGCCCCGCCACCGTGCCGTGCTGGAGGCGGACATCGCGCACCGCTCACGCCGGGCGGCCGACGCCGGCCTCGACGCGCTGCTCACCGGTCTGCACCCGGCCGTCGACTGGGCCGGTCACACCCTCACCCTGCGCGGGTACCGGGACGTGGCGGACGCCCAACATCCCGACGGCAGAGGCGTGTTGCTCATGCCGAGCGTGTTCGTGTGGCCGGACGTGGTGAGCGGCTTCGCCCGGCCCTGGCAGCCGACGGTCATCTACCCCGCCCGAGGCATGCGCCGCCTGCACACCACCCCGGTGCCGCGCCCGCCGGATGCGCTCGCCCGGCTGCTGGGCCATCAACGCGCGGCCCTCCTGGCCGGCCTCACCACCCCGTCCTCGACGACGGACCTGGCCCGCCGCCACGGCCTGGCGCCCTCGACCGTGTCGGCCCATCTCTCGGTCCTGCGGGAGGCGGGCCTGTTGGTGTCCCGGCGTCAGGGGCACTCCGTGCTGTACGGGCGAACGGCCCTGGGCGACGCCCTGGCCGATGGGGGCGTCACACCAGGGGCTCGCTGAGCTCGACCGCCCGCAGCGCGGCCGCGAGGGCGGTTTCGTCACCGACGTCGAGGGCCGTGTCGGCGAACTTGATGACGTGTTCGTCCCCATGGGTGAGAGCCTTTTCCAGGACTTCCTCGGCCGTCAGCGGCGTCGGTGGCACATGGGCGAGCGGTTCCACGGGCCCGTACATCGCCGTCACGGCCGCGGAGGCCGTCCAGGCCGCGCGCAGGCTCGGGGCCCACAGCTCGCGGGGGAGCGCGTCGAGGGTGCGCAGGACGGCGTTGGGTGCCGTGGCCGCGTGGACGAGCATGGTGGGCTCGCCGTGGCCGTGGGTGGCGTAGCGGTGGGTCGCGGCCCGGACGAGCTCGGCGAGGCGGTCCTTCGCGGTGTCCGGGTCGGCCACGTCGTCGGCCCACACGGGTAGTCGGCGCACGGCGGCCAGACGGGTGCGGAATCCCAGGTGCCCCGGCTCGATCGCCGGTACGGCGTCCAGGGCCTCGGTGGCGGTCGGTGCGCCCGGCAGCGCGGCGACGCCGGTGATCGGCTGGTGGCGGGCGGCCCAGTAGCCCAGCGCGTGGGCGAGTTCGGTGAGCCGGGGCCCGTTCTCGCCCGCCTGGAGGGCGCGTACGGCGTGACCGACCCGGATGACCGTGTGCGTGGCGCCGCCGTACATCCCGGGCAGCAGGCGTGGCCACCACTCGGCGAGCACGCTCCTCCAGGGGCGGTCGGCGAGCGTGCGGGAGTAGTGGTCGGTCCAGTCGGCGATGCGGCGGGGATCGCCCAGCGCCGAGGCCCAGTTGTCGTCGGTGACGGGGGCGACACGGTCGGGGAAGTCCTCCAACCGGTCGCGGTAGAGGTCCAGCCAGTGGTGGACGGCCCCCGCGTGACCGTGCGCGGCGAGGGCTTCGACGACCATGGGGGCGTGGTTGGACAGCCAGCCGTCGCGTTCCGGGCCGGATGCGTGGACGCGTTCCAGGGCTTCTTCGAGCTGTCCGCTCGTGTGAGTGGTGGCCATAAACCGGACGGTATGCCGCACGCGGGTGTGCCGGGATCGGGCGCGGGACGGAAGCCCTGGATGAAGGGGTCCTAGGTCCCGCGCCCGATGCCGGGTCAGGCGTTGGGGTCGAACGCGATCCCCGAGGGCTTCGCCGACGCCAGGTGGTTCGCGAAGTTGGCGTCCTTCAGGCCGAAGTTGGCGCTGCCGAAGTTGTACGCGACCAGCTTGTCGCGCACGCCCGCCGGGTAGCCGTTCCAGCCGACCAGCGGCGGGTACTGCCAGGTGCCCTTGTGGTTCTCCGGCGGCTCGTCATTGGAGTTGGCGAGGCGGAAGCAGTGCGTGCTGACGCCGTCCTTGTGGTACACGATCTTCGCGTGCGTACCGTCGAAGCGCACCGAGGACGCGGGGCTGATCGTGAACGAGCCGTGGTTGGACGTCGAGACGTACTGCACCGCGTTGTTCTGCACCCACACCACGACGTGCTCCCAGTCGTGCCGGTGCCCGCCGATGCTGCTGCCCGCGACCGCCTGGTCCTTCTCGAAGTACAGGCCGTACATATAGGCGCACCAGCCGTTGTTGCACTTGTAGCGCGAGTAGCCGTTGGTGTTGTCGAGGTCCGACGCGTGACGGCAGTCGCCGCTGAGCGAACCGGTCGGGTTGAGGCCGCCGTTGACGGTTCCGTCCGGGCCGATGGCGGGGGTGGAGTAGCAGCCGTCGGTGTCGTAGTCGAAGGCGGGCTGGTACGTCCTCTCGGCCGACTCGGCGTTGGCCGGGAGCGCCGCGGGCGGGGCGGCGAAGGCGACGCTGGGGAAGGCGACTACGAGCGCGGCGGCACCGGCCAGACCGGTGAGCCATCTTTTGCGGTGCGTGCGGAACGTCTGTGACGACACTGCGTCTCCTCGGGGGTCCGGGCGCAGCCCAACGGCTGTGGGGGGAAAGGCAGTTCAGGATCCCCGGTTTTCACTTACGCGCCAAGGGCCACGGGCGTACCAATGGTGAAGGGCAGGGCAATATTTGCCGCGCAACCTGTGGGTCAGCTGTCGTCGGGAAGGTCGGCCGCCGCGTCCTGCGGCGCCAGGTCGGGCCTGAGGCGCAGCCAGGACGGCTGGCGCAGCATTCCGGACCGGGTGCGGACGCTGTAGCGCACCTCGCCGACCAGCCGGGGCAGTACCCAGTGCGCGCCCGCGACCTGAGGCGGGGGATCGAAGGGGCACACGTCACTCGCGCAGGCCCGCAACAGTTCGGCCAGCTCGGTGCGTTCGGCCGCGCTCCAGCCGGTTCCCACACCGCCGACGTAGCGCAGCCGCCGCCCGGCCGCGTACTGCCCGACGAGCAGCGCGCCCGGCAGGCCGGAGAGCCGCCCCTTGCCGGGCAGCCAGCCGCCGACGATCACGTCCTCACTGAGCATGTTGCGGATCTTGATCCAGGCGCGGGAGCGCACCCCGGGCTCGTACACCGAGTCCAGCCGCTTGCACACCAGCCCCTCCAGCCCGTGCTCGCGGGTGGCGCGCAGCGCCTCGGCGCCATGTCCGACCAGCGCGGCCGGCGTCGACCAGAACGGCCCGCCCAGACCCAGCTCCTCCAGCCGTCCGCGCCGCCGGGTATAGGGGGTCTTCAGCAGGGAGCGGCCCGCCAGGTGCAGTACGTCGAACAGCACCAGATGCACGGGAGTCCGGGAGGCCATCCGAGCGGCCCGCGCGGGGGCGTGGGCCAGACCCATGCGGGACTGCAGCAACTGGAAGTCGGCGCGTCCCTCCTCGTCCAGCGCCAGGATCTCCCCGTCCAGTACGGCCGGTGTGGGGCCGAGTGCTTCGCCGAGGGGCCACAGTTCGGGATAGGCGGCCGTGATGTCCTCGCCGGAACGGGCGCGCAGCAGGAGGGTGCCGTCCCCTTCGAGGTAGATCACCGCGCGCTGGCCGTCCTGCTTGGTCTCGTACGCCCAGCGCGCGTCCTGCGCTGCGGGCGGCAGGGTGCCGGGCGTGGCGAGCATGGGAGGGATCAGCGGCAGGCTCACGGGTCAGTTCTCGACGGCCTAGCCCGCCCCCACGCACCCTGGCCGCCGTTTTCCCCTGAACGGCGGCCGGGACGTCAGTGGCCGTCGTTCGGGGGTACGGCCCGCACCAGCCCGGACTGGTAGGCCATCACGACGAGTTGGGCACGATCGCGGGCGCCCAGCTTCGTCATCGCCCGGTGGACGTGGGTGCGCACGGTCAGCGGGCTGACGAAGAGCTTCTCGGCGATCTCCTCGTTGGAGTGGCCCTCGGCCACCCAGGCCATGACCTCCCGCTCGCGTGCGGTGAGCGCGGTGAGGTGCTCGGGCCCGGCCGCCTGCGAGCTCTCGACGGGGGAGGCCAGGAACCGGGTGATCAGCGTGCGGGTCGCCATGGGGGAGAGCAGGGAGTCGCCGGCGGCCACGGTCCGGATGCCGTCGAGCAGGACGTCCGCGGTGACGTCCTTGCCGAGGAAGCCGCCGGCCCCGGCCCGCAGCGCCTGTGCGACGTACTCGTCGATCTCGAACGTGGTGAGGATCAGCACCCGCACCGCCGTGAGGTCCGGGTCCGCGCAGATCGCGGAGGTGGCCGTCAGTCCGTCGGTGCCGGGCATACGGATGTCCATCAGGACCAGGTCGGGGCGGTGGGTCCGGGCGAGGTGGACGGCCTCGGTGCCGTCGGCGGCCTCGGCGACCACCTCCATGTCCGGGCAGGAGTCGATCAGGATCCGGAAGGTGGCCCGCAGCAGGGCCTGGTCGTCGGCGAGCAGCACGCGGATGGGCATGGGTGGTGTTTCTTCCGGTTCCGGAACATGGGGCGGCACTCAGCATGCCCGGTTCGGCCCGCCACGTCGTCGTGTGTCCGCCGACAATCGCGCCTACTCGGCACGCAGTACGCGCCGTGGGTCGTGTCATCCCCGAGCAGGACAGCCGGTTCCGGGCCCCCGGAGGCCCGCGGGCTCACCACACGCACGGCAGCTCCACCTCGATCACCGTCGGCCCCCCGGCCGGACTGGACACCCGTACGGTCCCGTCGAGCGCGGCGACCCGGCGCCGCACCCCGAGCAGGCCCGACCCGCCCTCCCCCGTAGCGCTTCGCGCACGGGAGGTGCCCCCATTCGCTCCGCCCGCGCTCCGCTCGTCCGCACCGCCGTGGCCCTCGTCCGCCACGACGACCCGACCCGCAGTCCGCGCCGCATCCGGGCGAGCCGGACCGAGGCGGTGGGCGAGCCGCTGTGCTTGGCGACGTTGGTGAGGGCCTCGGCCACGACGAAGTAGCCGGCCGCTTCCACCGCCGCCGGTGCCCTCGGCCCCTCGTCCTCCAGCCCCTCCACGGCCACGCTCACCCGCAGCCCGCTCCCGGCGGCCAGCGCCCGCACCGCGCCGACCAGCCCTCGGTCGGTCAGGATCGGCGGATGGATGCCGCGCACCACGTGCCGCAGCTCGGTCAGCGCCTGCTCGGCCTGCTCCTGGGCGTCGTCCAGCAGCTTGCGCGCGGCGTCCGGATCACGGTCGTAGGCACGCTTGGCGAGCCCGATCCGCATGGACAGCGCCACCAGCCGGGCCTGCGCGCCGTCGTGCAGGTCCCGCTCGATCCGGCGCAGTTCGGCGCCGTGCGCGGCGATCGCGTCGGCCCGGGTCGCGGTCAGCTGCTCGACCCGGGCGGCCAGCAGGGCCTTCGGGGACGGCCGGAGCAGCGACGTCGACCAGCCGGCCTCCAGGTCCGCCAGGCGCACGATCCACGGCAGGAGGACGGCCCGCCGGCGCAGCAACCCGCACCCCACGCCGTCGACGACGAGCCCGACCGGCCACAGCGGCAGGGCGAGGACGAGCAGCGCGCCGTAGACGTAGTAGGCGGCCGTCCAGCGCAGATCGGTGAGTGTGCCGGGGTCGCGCACGGCCGTCCGCAGCCGGTCGGTCAGCGGCCCCTCGATGGCCTGGTACGCCTCGGGGATCTCCCGCCCCGTCCAGGCGGTGGTCAGCCGCCGCTTCGCTCCGGCGATCCGCCGGACGAGCAGCACCGTCTCGGGCAGCAGCCAGGCGCCTACCACCGCGAGTGTCCCGACGGCGGTGATCAGCAGCACGGTGACGAAGAGGTACATCCCGAAGGCCATCGCGGCGGCCACGGTCAGATGGACCGTCGCGCGTCCGGCCTGCCGCATCGTCGCCCGCATGCCGTTCACGCCAGATGACCCGGGCGCCGCGCGCGGGGGTGCGGGCGCCCGGGTCGCGGGTGTGGCCCGCTCCACCATGTTTCACCGCTTCTTTCAATCAATTGACTTAGATTGTAGGTCTGTGAACCCGCGGGCGGCTCGAGGGACTGGCCGTCGCGGTGCTCGGTGAAGTCCCGGTGCGGTGGTGATCATGGTGGCAGGCAGGACGCTGCGAGAGGAGCAGGTCAGCGCGACCCGGGAGCTGCTCCTGACGGCGGCCGAGCGGCTCTTCGCCGAACACGGTGTCCACTCGGTCTCCAACCGTCAGGTCAGCGAGGCCGCGGGCCAGGGCAACAACACCGCTGTCGGCTACCACTTCGGAACCAAGGCCGACCTGGTCCGCGCCATCGTCCGCAAGCGCGCCACGCGCATCGAGGAGATCCGGTCCCGCCTGGTCGCCGACCTGACGGACCCCGACGACGTGCGCGGCTGGGTGGACTGCCTGGTCCGCCCCGTCCTCGAACATCTCGCCGCGCTCGGCAGCCCCACCTGGTACGCCCGGTTCTGCGCCCAGGTCGTCGCCGACCCGGCACTGCACCGGATCATGGTCGAGGAGGCTCTCACCTCTCCGGCCCTCCAGAAGATCATCGAGGGCGTGAACCGGTGCCTGCCCGACCTCCCGCCCGAGGTGAGCGCCGAACGCGGTGAGATGGTCCGCCACCTCATCGTCCACGTCGCCGCAGAGCGCGAGCGCGCCCTCGCCGAGCACACCCCCACCCCACGTTCCACCTGGGCCGATGCCGCCGCCGGCCTGGCCGACGCCGTCGTCGGCATGTGGCTGGCACCCGTCACACCTGGTCGCTGACGCCCCCCCCCGCAGCAGGAGTACGACACAAGGAGTACGACCGTGAAATCGACTCTGGGCCGAGGCCGGTGCCGTGGCGCCGGGCGGAGCGGGTTATGAGCACCCGGCAGACGGCCCCGCCCGTGGACGGCGCCCCCCGGGAGACGCCCGCCCTCGCCCGCGGCGCCGGCCAGCACGTCCTGATCGTCGCCGGTGACCCCGACCTCGCCGAACTGCTCTCGACCACCCTGGAGTTGGCCGGCTACCGGACCAGCGTCAGCGGCACCGGCGGCGACGCGCTGGAGCTGGTCGCGAGGCGGCGCTTCGACCTGGTCGTCCTCGACACCGACGTGCCGGACATGGCGAACTTCAGCCCGGAACGCCGGCCCACGCTCCCGCACCGCCCACCCGTCCTTCTCCTCAGCGCATGCGACTCCCTGCACCGGCTCGTGCCCGAACTCGGCCCGGGGGAGCGGGACTACGTCACCAAACCCTTCCGGGTGGCCGAGGTCCTGGCCAGGATCCAGGTGCTGCTGCGCGGCACCCGCCCGGGTCGGCCCGGCGGCAGTGCCCTGCACTACGGCGACCTGGTGCTCGACGACACGGTGTGCCGGGCCCGGCGCGGCACGCGGGCCCTCGACCTCACGCCCGCGGAGTACCGGCTGCTGCGCCATCTCCTGGTCAACGCGCACCGCGTGCTGTCGAAGGAGCAGATCGGCCGCTACGTCTGGGGCGACCACCGCGGCGACAACGCGATCGAG
Source organism: Streptomyces sp. V4I8 (assembly GCF_041261225.1). Classification (GTDB taxonomy): domain Bacteria; phylum Actinomycetota; class Actinomycetes; order Streptomycetales; family Streptomycetaceae; genus Streptomyces. The sequence goes on along the minus strand of NZ_JBGCCN010000001.1, from coordinate 866,865 downwards.
CAACTCGTCTCCCGGCTGCGCCGCAAGGTCGACCGGGACGGCGGGGGCGCCCCCGCGCTGATCCATACGCGCCGCGGCTTCGGCTACTGGCTGGGCCGGTCCGACACCGCTTCCTGACTCGGCGGACGTGTGATCTGGGCCACGTCAGCCTCCTGTCAGGAAACGGACCGGCTCGCGTCAGACCCCTCTGTTTGCATGTGCTCATCGAGGCCTCGACCCCTTCCCGCGGCGCTCCACCTCGCCCGGAGCCCCCCCACGTCCGAGGAGAACCATGGCCGACACCCTGACCGGTCCCGCCCACGAAGCGCCGGACGCCGTCCCGGAGTTCCCGATGCCCAGGGACTCCCGCTGTCCCTTCGATCCGCCGCCCGCGCTCAAGGAGCTGCAAGGCCAAGGGCCGCTGACCAAGGTGAGGCTGTGGGACGGCAGTGAGTCCTGGCTCGTGACCCGGTACGCCGAGCAGCGGGCCCTGCTGGGCGACGCACGCGTCAGTGCCGACACCGACCAGCCCGGCTATCCGACCAAGGCCAGCCCCGAGGCCGGCGAGGGCAAGCTCAGCTTCATCATGATGGACGACCCCGAACACGCCCGGCTGCGCCGGATGGTGACGGGCCCGTTCGCCGTCAAGAAGGTCGAGACGCTGCGGCCCGCCGTACAGCGCATCGTGGACGGCCTGATCGACGACATGCTGGCCGGTCCCGCCCCCGTGGACCTGGTGGACGCGTTCGCCCTGCCGATCCCCTCGCTCGTCATCTGCGAGCTGCTGGGCGTGCCGTACGAGGAGCACGAGTTCTTCCAGGAGAACACCAAGACCATGGTCCGTACGACCGCCACGCCCGAGGAGCGGGGCGCGGCGAGCCGTGAGGTCGCGGGCTACCTGGCCGGACTCCTGGGGAAGCGGATCGCCGAGCCGAAGGACGATCTGCTCTCCGGCATCGCCGCCCGCGTCACCGCCGGTGAACTCACCCACCAGCAGGCGACCGAGATGGCCCTGCTCCTGCTGATCGCGGGTCACGAGACCACCGCGAACATGATCGCGCTCGGCACGCTGGCCCTCCTGCAGCACCCCGACCAGCTCAAGCTGCTGCAGGAGACGGACGACCCGAAGCTCGTCGCCGCCGCGGTGGAGGAGCTTCTGCGCTACCTGCACATCACCCACATGGGCCGGCGCCGGGCGGTGACCGAGGACATCGAGATCGCGGGCCAGGTGATCAAGGCCGGCGAGGGCGTCATCATGGTCAACGAGATCGGCAACCGCGACCCCGAGGTCTTCGCCGACCCCGACCGCCTCGACCTCACCCGCGACGCCCGCCGCCACGTCGCCTTCGGCTTCGGCGTCCACCAGTGCCTGGGCCAGCCGCTGGCCCGCATGGAGCTCCAGGTCGTCTACGGCACCCTCTACAAGCGCATCCCGACGCTGAAGCTGGCCGCCCCGATGGAGGACGTCCGCTTCAAGACCGACGCGTTCATCTACGGCGTCCACGAACTGCCCGTCTCCTGGTGACAGCTCCGCGACACCCGCAAACGAACCACACCCGTGCGTGAAGAAGGGAATCCGACCATGAAGGTGGAGCTGGAAGCCGACAAGTGCGTCGCGTCCGGACAGTGCGTGCTCGCCGCGATGGACGTGTTCGACCAGGACGACGACGGCATCGCGATCCTGCTCGCCGAGCAGCCCGCCGCCGAACACCTCGACGGCGTACGCGAGGCCGTGGCCGTCTGCCCCGCCGCCGCGATCCGACTGGTGGACCAGTGAGGCGCATCGTCGTCGTGGGTGCCTCGGCCGCCGGGCTCGCGGCGGCCGAGACGCTCCGCCGCGAGGGCTACGACGGCACCCTCACCCTCGTCGGCGACGAACCCCTCGCTCCCTATGACCGTCCGCCCCTGTCCAAGCAACTGCTGTCCGCCGAATGGGGGCCCGAGCGACTGGCGTTGCGTACCCCCGGCGACCTGGCCGGACTCAACCTCGACCTGCGCCTGGGCGTGGCCGCCACAGGCCTCCGACTCGTCGACAGCGCAGTGGAGTTGGCCGACGGCTCGACGCTGCCGTACGACGGACTGATCCTCGCCACCGGCGTACACCCGCGCCGGCTGCCCGGGGGAGGCGGGCATGTGCTGCGCACCCTGGACGACGCCCTGAGGCTGCGGGACCGGCTGACGCCGGGCAGACGACTGGTCGTGGTCGGGGCAGGGTTCCTCGGCGCCGAGGCCGCCGCCGTCGCCTGGCGGCTCGGCTGCGAGGTGACGCTCCTCGAACCCGCCCCCGTGCCGTTGGCCCACGCCGTCGGCGCGGAGGTCGGCGCGATGCTGACGCGGGTCCATCTGGAACGGGGCGTGGACCTGCGCTGCGGCGCCACCGTGACCGAGGTGACCGAGGACGGCGCACGCCTCGCCGACGGTGAACTGGTCCGGGCCGACGAGGTGTTGATCGCGGTCGGCTCGCTGCCCAACACGGACTGGCTCGACGGCAGCGGGCTCACCATCGGCGACGGCGTGGTCTGCGACGAGTACTGCGAGGCCGCGCGGCACGTGTACGCCGCCGGGGACGTCGCCCGCTGGTACAACCCGCGGTTCGGGCAGTCGATGCGGATCGAGCACCGCACCAACGCCGCCGAGCAGGGGATGGCCGCGGCCCGCAACCTGCTGAACCCGGACGCGCGCAAACCGTTCGCACCGGTGCCGTACTTCTGGTCCGACCAGTACGACATGAAGATCCAGGCGTACGGCCATCTGCGTGGCCACGACGAGGTCGCCGTCGTGGAGGGGGACCTCGAGGAGGGCAGGTTCGTGGCCGCCTACCGCCGGGGCGACCGGGTGACGGGCGCACTGGCCGTGGGGCTGCCGCCGAAGGCGATCCGGCAGTGGCGGCAGGCGATCATGACGGGCGCGGACTGGGACGGGACCGTGCCGTCCCGGTCGCGTGCCGAGGCCGTGCCGGGCGGGGCGTCCGCCTGAGACGCCGTGCGGCCGGGGCCCGTGGACCACAGTGGTCCACGGGCCCCGGCGCGTTTCAGCCGCGTCCACCCCGCAAATTAATTGAGTTACGCAACGAGATGGTAAAGTGGGCCCCATGTCCACACCACCCCTCCCCGAACTCCCCGACACCCCCGCGTCCCCGGAAGTGATCGAGATCGAGCGCGCGCTCACCCGGATCACCTACCTGAGCACCCGCGCCCGGCAGCACGAACGGCTCATGGCCCTGGCCGGAGTGCCGCTGGACAGGGCGGCCGTGGCGCTCCTGCGGCAGGTCGCCGACTCGGAGTCGCTGCGGCCCGGGGAACTGGCCAACCGCCTCGGTGTGGAGGCCTCGCACGTCACGCGCACGGTGCAGCAGCTCCAGAAGTCCGGCTACGTCACCCGGGTCCCCGACCCCCAGGACCGCCGCGCCCAGCGCATCGAACTCACCGAAGCCGGCCGGCAGGCCATCGCCCGGGTCCGCGACGCCGGCGCTCGTGGCATGCAACTGGCCCTCGCCGACTGGAAGCCCGAGGAACTGGGCCGGCTGGCCACCCTCTTCCACCGTATGGTCGACGACTTCCTCGCCCACGCCGTCGACGACGAGAGCGAACCGCAGCCGACGGCACCGGCCGGGACCGCCTGACCGTAGGGCTCACGCACCGGTCACCCCGACGCCGTGCGTGGACGCCGCCCCGACGAGCCGGACGCCCGGGCGCCCCCTCCGGGCGCTCCCGGCTCCCGCAGCCCGCACAGCAGCAGCCGCCCCAGCGCGGGCAGGGCGATGAGCGGGACGAGCGCGGTCCGCAGCGAGGTGGCGTCGGCCAGCGCACCGATGACCGGGGCGGCGAGACCGCCCACGCTCACGGTCAGCCCCAGCGTCACCCCGCTCGCCGTGCCCACCCGCCGGGGGAGATAGTCCTGGCCGAGCGTGATGTGCAGCGAGAACGGGACGTACAGGCCGGCCGACGTCAGCGCGACGAACAGATACACCGACGGCCCCGGAACCAGGACCACTCCGGCCACCGCGAGCACGGTCAGCACATACGCGTGGCGTACGACCGTGAGCCGCCCGTACCGCTCGGCGAGGCGGCCCCCGGCCACCGTCCCCACCGCGCCGCCGGCGTAGAGCACGCACAGAGCGGCCGTACCGGCCACATTCCCGCCGCCGGTCCGCTGCCGGACGTGCAGCGTGACGAACGCGCTCAGGCCGACGAACACGACCGACCGGCACACGATGGCACCGGACAGCCGCAGGAACGACCCCCAGTCGTCGGCGCCGACACCTTCACCCTTCTCACCCGCCCGGGCTCGGCCGCCCGCCGAACGCACCGCCGCCGCGCACAGGGCCGCACCCGCAACGGCCGGTGTGACCAGCAGGGGTGAGGCGTCCAGCCCGCCGGTGGCGACCACCGCCGCCACCAGCAGCGGGGCCAGCGCGAAACCGACGTTGCCGCCGAGGGAGAACCAGCCCATCGCCGTATGACTGGCGTGCGCGGCGTCACGGGCCGCCCGGGCGGCCTCCGGGTGGTAGGCGGCGACCCCGGTCCCCGAGACGGCGACGGCGACGGCCGCCAGGGTGAGTGCGAAGGAACCCATGACACCGCTCAGGGCGACCCCCGCACCGCCCGTCAACGCGCTCACCGGCAGCAGCCAGGGCATCGCCCATCGGTCCGTCAGCGCCCCGAAGAGCGGCTGGACCACCGACGACAGCAAGGACGCGGCGAGGACGACGCCCGAGGCGGCGGCGTAGCTGTAGGCGCGCTCGGCGACGAAGTAGGGGACGAGGGCCGCGACGGCCCCTTGGTACACGTCGACACAGGCATGACCCAAGGACAACAGGGTGATGGCTCGGTTGCGTTTCGTGGACACCCTGCGATCGTCGCGGAGCCGCTCCTTGGCCCGCTTTCGATAAACTGCCTGACTGTGTCGAACATCCGCCACACGCCGGTCGCGCCGACCCGCGCCCAGGTCCTGGCCGCCGGGGAGCGCATCGACGCGCACCGCCACGACGACCACCAGATCGTCTACGCGGGCTCCGGCGTCCTCGCCGTCACCACCGAGGCCGGCACCTGGTTCGCACCCGGCAACCGCGCCATCTGGATTCCCGCCGGCACCGTGCACGCGCACCGCGCCCACGGCCACCTCGACCTGCATCTGGTCGGCCTGCCCGCGGACGACAACCCTCCCCCAGACTCCGTCCGGGGGTACCCCCATCTCGCTCCGCTCGGCCTGGACGCCCCCACCGTCCTCGCCGTCGGCCCACTCCTGCGCGAGCTGATCCTCGCCCACACCCACGACCCGGCCGACGACCGCCCCGAGCGCCGCCGCCTGCTCGCCGTCCTGCGCGACCAGCTGCGCGCCTCGCCCCAGCAGCCCCTGCGCCTGCCCAGCCCCACGGATCCACGGCTGGCCGCGGTCTGCGCGCTCGTCCACGCCGACCCCGCCGACACGCGGACCCTCGCCGCGCTCGGCGCCGCGACCGGCGTCGGCGAGCGCACGCTCAGCCGGCTCTTCCGCGGTGAGTTCGGCATGACGTTCCCGCAGTGGCGCACCCAGTCGCGCCTCTACCACGCGCTACGGCTGCTCGCCGAGGACACACCCGTCACCACCGTCGCCCACCGCTGCGGCTGGTCCTCCGCCAGCTCCTTCATCGACGTCTTCCGCCGCTCCTTCGGATACACGCCCGGAACCCACAACCGCCGCTCACCACACGGTGGATGAACAGGCAGGGGCGGGTGCCGGGCGGTGACCTACCCTCCGGTAGCATCCCGCGGCAGGCCATCCAAGGAGGATCCGTGCCCCGGTCCGAACGCTCACCCCTGCTGCTCGCAGGCCTGCTGGCCACCGCGGGTGTCGCCCACTTCGCCGCCCCCCGCCAGTTCGACGCGACCGTGCCGAGCGCCCTCCCGGGGACGCCCCGGACCTGGACGTACGCCAGTGGTGTCGCCGAACTCGCGCTGGCGGCGGGGCTGGCGGTGCCGCGCACCCGCAAGGCCGCCGCGCTGGCCACGGCGGCGTTCTTCGTCGGCGTGTTTCCCGCCAACGTGAAGATGGCCGCCGACTGGCGGCACCGCCCCACCCCGCAGAAGGCAGCCGCCTTCGGCCGGCTGCCGCTCCAGATCCCCCTCGTGCTGTGGGCCCGGGGCGTCGCGAAGAACGCGGAGGGCCGGGCATGAGCGCACAGCTGAAGGTCGGCGACAAGGTCGAGGACTTCGCCCTGCCGGACGAGACCGGCACGAGCCGCAGCCTCACCGACCTGCTCGCCGAGGGACCGGTCGTACTGTTCTTCTACCCCGCCGCCCTCACCCCCGGCTGCACCGCGGAAGCCTGCCACTTCCGGGATCTCGCCGCCGAGTTCGCCGCGGTCGGGGCACGGCCCGTGGGCATCAGCGGTGACGCGGTCGAACGCCAGCAGGAGTTCGCCGACCGTCACACGCTCGGCATGACCCTGCTGTCCGACGCCGACGGGAGGGTCCGGGAGCAGTTCGGCGTGGCACGCGGCTTCTCCCTGGCCCCCACCAAACGAGTCACCTTCGTCATCGGACAGGACCGCGCGGTCCTGGAGGTCGTCCGCAGCGAACTGCGGATGAACACCCACGCCGACCGGGCCCTGGCCGCGCTGCGCAAGTGAGCCCCGGCCCCGCGGGGCCGACCGGCGGGGCCGGGCGGGCGTGACCGGCGTGGCGTCGCGGTTGATGCGGTGCCGCGGAGGATTCATGCTGGACGACATGGAGCGCGTCTCCGCCGTGGCGATCCTCGACGCCCATGGTGTGGTCAAGGGGTGGAGCGAGGGTGCCCTGCGGCTCACCGGCCACACGGCCGAGGAAGTCGTGGGACGGCCCGCGCGGGACCTGCTCGCCGAGGAACCCTCGCCCACCGACCTGACCGCGCTGACCGGCACGGTGATCCTGCGCCACCGCGACGGCACGCCGGTATCCCTGTCCCTGCGGGCGCACCCCGTGCTGGCCGCGGACGGCGCACCCGACGGCTACATGGTCACCGGCGAGCCGGAGCCCGACCTGGGCGAGCGGGCCTTCCAGCAGGCCTCGATGTCGATGTCGGTCTTCGACATCCAGCAGCGCTATCTGCGGCTCAACGACGTCGCCTGCCAGGTGATGGGCGTGCCGGAGGACGTCCTGCTCGGCCGGCACTTCCCGGAGACCGTGGAGGACGCCGAGCACAGCCGCGGCTTCCACTGGCATCTGCGCCAGGTCGCCGAGACGGGCAGGCCGATCCGCTACGAGAGCTTCACGGGAGCCCCGGCCCTGAACCGGGAGCACGCCTGGAGCATCGAGATGTGGCCGGTACGGGACGCGTCCGGCGAGGTCCTGGGCACGGCCCTGGCGGCGTTCGACAGCTCCGACCAGTACTGGGCGCGGCAGCGGCTGGCCCTGCTGAACGAGGCGGCCGCCGCCATCGGCACGACCCTGGACGTGGTCCGCACCGCCGAGGAGCTGATCGGGGTCGTGGTGCCCCGGTTCGCCGACTTCGCCAGCGTGGACCTGTTCGACTGGGTCCTGGGAGCGGAGGAGCCGCCGGCCCTGTCCGGCACGGACATCGCCCTGCGCAGGGTGGCCCACGGCTCCGGCACCGAGGGCACCCCGGAAGCCGCTGTGCACCTGGGCGAAATGGACTACTACCCGCCTTTCTCACCGCCGGCGCGGGCGATCCTGGAAGGCCGGGTGATGCAGAGCCAGGCGGGCGAGCCGGCCTTCATGCGGTGGATCGCGGAACGCAACGCCCGAGCGCTGGAGGGCCGACGGCACCGCCTGGGCGCCCACTCGATGATGGCGGTGCCGCTGCGGGCCCGGGGCACCACGCTCGGCGTCGCGGTGGCCGTGCGCATCAGACAGTCGGACGACTACGGCGAGGACGACGCCGTCTTCGCCGAGGAACTGGCCAGCCGGGCCGCCGTCTGCATCGACAACGCCCGCCGCTTCGCCCGCGAGCGCACCACCGCTCTGGCCCTCCAGCACAACCTGCTGCCCCGGGGGCTGCCCGGACAGGCGGCCGTCGAGGTGGCCCACCGCTACCGGCCGTCCGGATCGCAGGCCGGCATCGGCGGCGACTGGTTCGACGTGATCCCGCTGTCCGGCGGGCGCGTCGCCCTCGTCGTCGGTGACGTCGTCGGCCACGGCATCCCCTCGTCGGCCACCATGGGCCGCCTGTGCACGGCCGTACGCACCCTCGCCGACGTGGACCTGCCGCCCGACGAACTCCTCACCCACCTCGACGACCTCGTCACCCACCTGGCCGGGGACGACACCGACGAGGTCGCCGAACTCGGCGCCACCTGCCTCTACTCCGTCTACGACCCCGTCACCCGCCGCCTCAGCCTCGCCGCCGCCGGCCATCCACCACCCGCCCTCGTGCTGCCCGACGGCACCACGCAGGTCATCGAGATGAACGCCGGGCCCCCGCTCGGTGTCGGCGGGCTGCCCTTCGAGGCGCTGGAGGTGGAACTGCCCGAGGGCTCCCTGGTCGCCCTCTACACGGACGGACTCATCGAGGACCGCGACCGCGACATCGACCACTCCACCGCCGAACTGTGCCGCGCGCTGACCGCGCCCGCCGAGACCCTCGACGCCCTCTGCGACACCGTGCTCAAGGCCGTGCTGCCGGAGGACCCCAGCGACGACGTGGCCCTGCTGCTGGCCCGCACCCGGGCCCTGGGCGCGGACCGCATCGCCACCTGGGACGTCCTGCCGGACCCCGAGCACGTGGCGGCCACCCGGCAGGCCGCCACGGAGCAACTGACCGCGTGGGGACTGGACGAGGCGTCCTTCGTCACCGAACTCGTCGTCAGCGAACTCGTCACCAACGCCATCCGCTACGGTGCCCCGCCCATCCAGCTCCGCCTGATCCGCGACCGCACCCTCATCTGCGAGGTCTCCGACGGCAGTTCCACCTCCCCGCATCTGCGCCGGGCCCACGCCTTCGACGAGGGCGGCCGCGGGCTGCTGCTCGTCGCCCAGCTCACCCAGCGCTGGGGCAGCCGGCAGACCGGCAGCGGCAAGACGATCTGGGCGGAACAGCCGCTGCCGCCGGTGTGATCACTCGAACGTGCAGCCCGGGTTGGGCACGTCCTCGGAGAAGGGCGCACCGTGCGGGAGTATGTAGAACACCTCAAGGACGAGTGTGGTGTCACCCAGGTTCCGGCCGAGGTGGACGTCGCTCGGCCCGCCCGGCTCGCGCACGACGGTGCCCTGCGGATAGACGCCGTCGACGGCGCAGTCGGCGTGGTAGTGGGTGAGCGTGCCCTGCTTCACGTACCCGTACACGGGACCGTCGTGGTAGTGCCAGCCGGTGGCCTGGCCGGGCGGCACCGTGACCTCTCGCAGTACGTAGTCGGTGTCGCCGACGGTGGTCTGGCTGATGGTCCGGCCGACGACTCCCGGGCCCGGGGGTGTCGCGTGGGCGGGTCCGCCGACGAGGACGGCGGCGGCGATGACTGCGCCGGTGAGGGCGGCACGGAGTGCGGTGCGCATGCGGAGAGCCTCCTGGGGATGGGTTCCGCCGCGAACATAAGGCCAGAGCAGCCCAGTTGGGGGCGGAACCCGAAGATCCGCAAGACGCTCGGTTCGGCAGCCCCCGCGCGCGGCCGCCCCAGTGTGGCCGGCATCGGCCGCGCCGCCGGCCGGTCGCCGCCGTTCACCCCTCGTCGGCGGCCGCGGCGACCTGGCCGAGGGTTCGACCGGTCCGTACCGAACGGGCCCGGTACGGGTCCGGGGTGCCGTGCCCGTGCGCCGGCCCCTTCCCGGCCTTCACCAGAAGCCACGCCTCCCGCTCCCCGTCCAGCCCGTCGCGAAACCGGGTGAGCGCGTACTCGCCGTGCAGCTTCGACCCGTTCAGCCGGAACGTGGCATGGCCGCGCTCGATCGACTCGCCGAAGTCGACGGGCCGCCCCTTGCGGTCATGGCTGAGCGGTTCGTACGTCCCGTTGTCCCAGACGATCACCGTGCCGCCGCCGTACTCGCCCTTCGGGATCACACCCTCGAACTCCTCGTACTCCAGCGGATGATCCTCGGTGGGCATGGCGAGCCGCTTGTCCTGGGGATCGTCGGACGGCCCCTTCGGCACCGACCAGGACTTCAGTACGTCGTCCACCTGCAACCGGAAGTCGAAGTGCAGGGTGCTGGCGTCATGGATCTGCACCACGAACCGAGGCTCGGCACCGGCGGCGCCCGCGCTTCCCTCCGGCTCTCGCGTCCGCCCGAAGTCACGCTTGCCGCGGTAGTCCCGCAACCGGTCCTTCTCACCCACGAGCGCCTCCTTCCCGGGCGCCCCGAGTACCCGCGGCGGCGCCCGCGACGCACGGTCAGAACTCCTCGTGCACCTCAGGGTCCCCGCCGAGGCGCCGGTGGGCGCGGTCCGCGATCGCCGTCATCTGGGCAGGGCTCAGTTCGAACCCCAAGACATCGAGGTTGGCGCGCTGCCGGCCGGGATCGCCCGACTTCGGGATCGGGACGGCGCCCAACTGGACGTGCCAGCGCAGGACGACCTGGCCGGGCGTCACCCCGTGCGCCTCGGCGACCGCCCCGACGACGGGGTCGTCCAGCAGGTCCGTGCCCCGGCCGAGCGGGCTCCAGCTCTCGGTCACGATGCCCCTCTCGGCGTGGAAGGCACGCAGCTCCGCCTGCGGGAAGAGGGGGTGCAGCTCGATCTGGTTGACGGAGGGCAGGACCCCGGTCTCCTTCCCCAGCCGCTCGGTGTGCTCGGCGGTGAAGTTGGAGACGCCGACCGACCGGACGAGGCCGTCCTCACGCAGCTTGATCATGGCCCGCCAGGAGTCCACGTACTTGTCGACGCGGGGGAGCGGCCAGTGGATGAGATAGAGGTCGACGTAGTCCAGGCCGAGACGGGCGCGGGACTCCTCGAAGGAGGCGAGGGTCTCCTCGTAGCCGTGGTGCCGGCCCGGGAGCTTCGTCGTCACGACCACCTCCTCGCGCGGGACGCCACTGCGGGCGATCCCGCGGCCGACGCCGGTCTCGTTGCGGTAGTTCGTCGCCGTGTCGACCAGGCGGTAGCCCAGCTCCAGGGCGTCGCGAACCGCCTGCTCGGCCTGCGTGTCGTCCATCGGCCAGGTGCCCAGGCCGATGGCGGGGATCGTCGTACCGTCGTTGAGCGTGTGCAGCGGAATGCTGATCACTGTCGGACCTTCCCTCGACTGTGCCGTACACCCAGCGTCACGGATAGGGTGAGGATCGATCAACCGGACGGGTGGGGATGAGGGCGGCGGACGGCATGGGCGGCACCGAGGAGAAGCAGCCGGCGGGGTCCGGGCGGCCCACGTCACGCGACGTCGCCCGGCTCGCCGGGGTGTCGCACACCGCCGTCTCCTTCGTCTTCAACGGCCGCGCCGAGGGCAACCTCTCGCCCGCCACCCAGGAACGCATCCGCCAGGCCGCCGCCCAGCTCGGCTACCGCCCCGACCCCGTCGCCCGCGGCCTGCGCCGCCGCCGTACGGCCGTGATCGGCCTGGTCACTGACGAGATCGCCTCCTCGCCCTTCGCCGGCCGGCTGCTGCGCGGCGCCATGGAGACCGCCTGGGACAGCGACCATCTCGTCCTGACCATCGACTCCGGCGGCGACCCCGCCAAGGAGGACGCGGCCGTCGCCGAACTCCTCGACCGGCGCGTGGACGGCATCATCTACGCGGCCATGTCGCTGCGCCGCGTCCGCGTCCCCGAAGGCCTGCACCGCACCCACTCCGTCCTCGCCAACTGCCTGCCCGAGGACGACTCCCTGCCCGCCGTCATCCCCGCCGAGCGCGCGGGCGGCCGTACGGCGGCCCGGCTGCTGCTGGACCAGGGGCACCGCCGGGTCGCCATGGTGGGCGGCCAGGACGACCTCGCCTCCGTCGACCGCCTACGCGGCTTCCGGGACGCGCTGCGCGCCGAGGGCGTCACGGTCCCCAAGGAGTGGGTCGTCCGCACCGGCGGCGAGATCGCCGGCGGCTACGAGGGCGCGACGCGCGTCCTCGACGGCGCCCCCGCCGACCGGCGCCCCACCGGGATCTTCTGCTACAACGACCGGGTCGCGGCCGGCGTTCTGCACGCCGCGACCCGGCTCGGCATCACCGTCCCCGGCGACCTGTCGGTGGTCGGCTACGACGACCAGGAACACATGGCCGAGTTCCTCACCCCGCCCCTCACCAGCGTCGCGCTGCCCCACCGGGCGATGGGCGACGCGGCCGCGAGGCTGGTCCTCGGCGCCATCGACACCGGCCGGACGCCGCCCGCGACGGTACGGCGCCTGGCCTGCCCGGTGATCAGTCGTGCGTCGGTGGGGCCGGCTCCCAGCCGGTGACCGTGGCGCCGGGGTCGCCCGAGACGACGAGCTCGGGCACGTCGTCCGGGCGCCGGTAGACCCGCTCGGTGACCGTCGCCCGATCGCCGACGAACAGCTCGAACAGCGAGCCGTCGACGAGGATCCGCACCTCGCGGGCCGGCGCCCGCACCACGATCGGCGCCGAACCCTCGGCCCCGGTCCGGGGCCAGTCACCCCGGTCGAGCGTCACGGTGCCCTCGTCCGGGTCCAGGGTCACCGTCAGCTCCGCGCCCGAGGCGGACCGCAGCAGGCTCACGGTGGTGCGGCCGGAAGCGGTCACCGTCAGGTCGTACGCCTCCGGGAGCGGGGCGCGCCGACCCGGCGGGGTGACGAACGGGTCGGCCGCACGCAGGAGTTCGAGCTCCGGGGCCGGTACGACCCGCAGGGCCCCGTCCGGGTGCACGTCCACGACCCTCGGCGCGGTCAGGACCCCGGCCCAGCCCACCCGGTCGACCTCGCCCTGCTCGCGGGCCTCCCACGACCAGCCCCACAGCAACGTCCGTCCGGGCTCCTGGAGCACGGCGGGGGCGTAGAAGTCCCGCCCGTGGTCGAGCCGCCCGCCGATGCGAGGGGCGAATCGCAACTCCCCCTCACCGCACGGTTCCAGACGTCCCGTCAGATAGCCGGTGCCGCAGGGGTCGCCGTCCCACAGCGACAACACCAGTACCCAGTCCCCGCCCTGCGTCACGTACAGCTGCGGGCACTCCCAGCCCACCGCCTCGTCGCCGAAGGCGTCCGCCGCGCCCGGGTCGTTGCCGTCCAGGAGCACGCCCGCGAACCGCCAGTCGGTCAGGTCGTCACAGTCGTACAGCAACACGGACGGCGTCCCGTCGGCCTGCCCCGCGCCGACCAGTGCCCACCGGCGCCCGCCGCTCCGGAACACGAACGGGTCGCGGAACATCACCACGTCCAGGTCGGCGGGCGGACCGCTCACCACCGGCGTCGGCAGCGGCTTCCAGTCGGTCAGCGTCTCGTCCTCCGGGACCACCGCCCGCGCCAGGCAGATCGTGCCGAGACCGACGTGCTGGTGGTCGACTCCCGTGTACACCGCCGTCGGTACGCCGTCGTCGTCGACCACGCACCCGGACCAGCAGCCCGCCTCGTCCGGGCCGCCGGGCGTCGGCGTGAGCGCGATCGGATGGTGCTCCCACTCCACGAGGTCGGCGCTGGAGACATGCCCCCAGTGGACGTTCGCGTGCACGGGGGCGGTGGGGTTGTGCTGGTAGAAGAGGTGGTACCGGTCCCGCCAGCGGAAGGGCCCGTTGGGGTCGTTGATCCAGTTGGCGGGGGGACGGACCCGGAAGCGCGGGGCGCCGGGGTCCGTGGACCGAGCGGTGAGGCTCAACGGTTGACTCCTGCGGACGTGATGCCCTCACGCAGAGGGCGCTGACCGACGACGAACACGGCGACGGCGGGGATCATGGAGAGGACGACACCGGCGAGGACCACCGAGATGGAGCCGGTGCCCAGATTGCCCTGGAGGGAGACCAGGCCCAGGGGGAGGGTGTAGTTCTGGCCGGAGGTCTCCAGGATCAGCGGCCGGAAGAACTCGTTCCAGTGGTAGTTGAAGGCCAGCACACCGACGATCGCCAGACCGGGCGCGGCCAGCGGGGCGTACACGGACCGGAAGATCCGCCAGGGCCCGCAGCCGTCCAGCATCGCCGCCTCGCCCAGATCCTTGGGCATGCCCAGGAAGTACTGGCGCATCAGGAAGGTCCCGAACGCGGTCGGGAAGGCCGGGATGATCAGACCGAGCAGGGTGTCGGTCAGGCCCATCGACTTCAGCACCAGGAACACCGGCACGATCGTGACCTGCAGCGGCACCATCATGGTCGCCAGGACCAACCCGAACAGCGGCTTCTTGAACCGGAATTCGAGGCGGGCGAAGGCGTACCCGGCGAGACCGGCCGTGATCATCTGACCCACCGCGACGAGGGCCGTCACCAGCGTGGAGTTCAGGGCGAGCAGCCAGACGTCGATCTGGTCGAAGACCCCGCTGTACGCCTCCAGGGACGGATCCGTCGGGATGATCTTCGGCGGCAGGTCGAAGGCCTCGGCCGGGGTGCGCAGCGAGGTGGACACGGTCCAGACGACCGGGCCCAGCGTCAGCAGCGCGCACACGGCCAGCGCGGCGATGCGGGCCCACGGCGCGAGGGAGTGCCGGGTGCGGCTCAGGGACAGGGTTGCTTGGCTCATGGAAGTCACCCGGCTCACTGGTAGTGGACGAAACGCCGGCTGAGCCGGAACTGGAGGGCGGTGACCGTCATGATCAGCACGAACAGCAGCACACCCACCGCGGAGGCCTCACCGAAGCGCAGTTGCTCGAACGCGCTCTCGTAGATCACCATCACCACGGTCCGGGTGGCGTCTCCGGGACCGCCGTTGGTGAGGACGTACGGCTGCTCGAAGACCTGGAGCGCGTTGATGATGCCGACCACCGACGCGACCAGCAGCGTGGGGGACAGCAGCGGCAGCGTCACGTTCAGGTGCTTGCGCAGGCCGGTCGCGCCGTCGAGGGAGGCGGCCTCGTGGATCTCCTTGGGGATGTTGTTCAGACCGCCGACGAACAGCAGGAACGAGAACCCGAACTGCTGCCAGACGTAGACCAGGATCACCGTGGCCATCGCCGCGTTCTCGGACGTCAGCCACGGCACCGGAGCTACGCCGACCAGGCCGAGCAGCCAGTTCACGACCCCGAAGTCCTGGTTGAACAGGTACTTCATCACCACCGAGATCGACGCGGCGGACAGCACCAGCGGGAAGAAGAACGCCGACCGGAACACCGAGCGCAGCCACACCGGCATCCGCCCGTTCACCGCGAGGGCCAGCACCAGGGCGACGACCAGTTGCAGCGCGACCGCGAACACCATGAACACCAGCGTGTTGCGGAAGGACACCAGCACCGTCGAATCGGTGAAGACCTCACGGTAGTTGGCGGCCCCGGCGAAGCTCGGGTCGTCGATCACGTTCCAGTGGAACAGGCTCAGCACCACCGAGCCGACGATCGGGACGACCGTGAAGACGACGATGCCGACGATCGTGGGCGCCAGGAACAGCGTGGCCAGCAGCCGGGAGCCACGGTCGCGGGCGGAGGACCGGGGCGCGGGCGTCGCCGGCGCGGCCGGCTGCTGCGGCCGTACGGCCGGTATCTGGATGTTCGTCATACGTCACGCTCCATGGCCTTCTCCAGATCGCTCTGCATCCGGCGCAGCGCGGGGGCGACCGAGCGCCGCGAGGCCAGGGCCGTACCGGTGTGCTTGAGCAGCACCTGCTCGACCTCGGCGACCTGCGGCGGGGCAGGAATCGGACCGGTGTCGGGGAACTTGTCGAGGGTGTCGTAGAAGACCTGCCAGTGGCTCGGGCCGGTCTCGCGGTAGCGGTCTGCGGTCAGCATCGAGCGACGCGCCGGAGTGGTCTGGTTGGTCTCGAACAGCCGCGTCAGGGTGTCCTTGCGGGCGGCGTACTTGATGAACTCCCAGGCCTCCTCCTGCCGCTTCGACGTGCGCAGCAGCGCGTAGCCCGCGGCGCCGTACTGCATGCGCTGGGTGCGCCAGCGCGGGAAGTACTGCACGTCGAAGCCGTTCGCCTTCATGCCGGCCAGGTGCAGGCCGCCCGCCCAGAAGCCGCCGGCGGGCGTGACCCCGACCCGTCCGGTGGAGAACACGCCGATCAGGTTCTGGCCGTTGCCGCCCTCGGGGCGGGTGCACAGCCCCTCCTGGATGAGGGAGGCGAGATAGTCGTAGGCCTCCTCCACCCGCGCTTCGGTGGCCTGCGGCGCCGTCCAACGGAAGCCGCCCCCGCGCCCCTGCCGTGCGGCGGCCGGATAGAAGGAGTCCCACAGCCAGCCGCCGCCCGGCGCCTTGGACTCGGTGAGCAGGTTGGTGTCGTTGGCGAACAGCCAGGGCACCACGCCGCCCCACAGACGGTTGGTCCAGAAGTAGGGCGTGAACTGGGAGCCGCTGGACTTCTTCATGTCCCGCAGCAGGCCGGTGAAGTCGTCGCGGGTCCAGTCGGCCGCCGGGAAGTCCGCTCCCGCCCGCTTCAGCACCTGGTTGTTGAGGTATATGTCGGCGGCGTTGAACTCGACCGGCAGCTGGTAGAGGCTCCCCTCGTACATCATCGACTCCACCAGCGAGGGATGGACGTCGGCGAAGTACTCGCGCAGCTCCTCGGCGTCCCGCTTCACCCAGTCGTCCAGCGGGACCCCGAGGCGCTGCGCGAACAGCTGGACGCCTTCGGTGGCGACGTACACGAGATCGGGCGCGGTGCCCGCCGCGATCTGGGTGAGGATCTTCGTGAAGAAGTCCGACCAGTCGACGGCCTGCACGGCGTTGATGCGGAGCTTGATGTCGGGGTGGACCTCCTTGAAGCCCTCGGTGAGTGTGCGGATGGCCTCCGGCCCGTAGGCGGGGCCGAGGGTGGCGACGACCAGGGAGCCGTCGTCGCGGCCGGGTATGTCGGCTCCGGTGAGCCGGTCCCAGCTCGCGGCGGTACCGGCCAGCGCGGCGGCTCCCGCGCCGTAGGCGCCGTACCGCAGCAGGCTGCGGCGGTTGAGGTGCGAGTCGGTCATCCAACGTGCCTAACTCGTGTTAGTCGAGTAGTGATGCCCCAGATGATGTGAAGGGTGTTACGTCCCTGTCAATAGTCGCGAAGCACTTGACCTTTAACGAGTTAGGTCGCAAAGTCCTGCTCCACGAGCCGCAGTCCTGACGACGACGTCGGGGAAGGAGCCGCACCATGCGTGGCACATTTGGTATGCCCGGAATATCCAGGAGGTCACTCTTCATCGCCTCGGCCGTGGGCGCGGCCGGCGCAGTGCTGCCGGCCGGACCGAGACCCGCCGTGGCGGCGTCCGCGACGGCCGCCGCCTGCACCGGCAGCTACCGCGCCGAGTACCACTTCACGGTCCCCGACCAGTGGATGAACGACCCGCAGCGGCCGGTGTGGATCGACGGTGAGTACCACTACTACTACCTCTACAACCCCGACTACTCGACGGGTGGCACGACCGCCGGCACGACCTGGCGCCTGGCGACCAGCACCGACCTGGTCTCCTTCACCGACCGCGGGATCGCCGTGCCGAAGGACACCACACCCAACGGCGACGTCTGGTCCGGCTCGGCGGTGATCGACACCGACAACACGGCGGGCTTCGGCGCGGGCGCGGTGATCGTCATCGCCACCATGGCGCCCGGCGACGTCACCCAGGCGCAGTACCTGTACTACTCGACCGACGGCGGCCGTACGTTCACCAACCACGGCACCGACCCGGTGCTGCCCAACCCCGGCGTCCGGGACTTCCGCGACCCCAAGGTCATCCGCGACGAGGAGCGCGGGCGCTGGGTGATGGCCCTCGCCGAGAACGACAAGGTGGGCTTCTACCACTCCGCCGACCTCAAGTCGTGGACGTACGTCGGAGGCTTCATCAAGGGGGGCATCGGCGTCCTGGAGTGCCCGGACCTGTTCCGCATCCGGGCGGCGGACGGCACCTGGAAGTGGGTGCTGGGCGTGAGCGCCAACGGGAAGGGGTCCGGGCTGCCCAGCACGTACGCCTACTGGACGGGATCCTTCGACGGCACCACCTTCACGCCCGACCTGAGCGACCCGCAGTGGCTCGACCACGGCTGGGACTGGTACGCCGCCGTCACCTTCGAGAAGCGGGACGCCGGCGGCACGCTCGACCCGGCGGCACGGTACGCGATCGGCTGGATGAACCACTGGGACTACGCCAACACCACGCCTACCATCGAGTGCGACGGCTTCAACGGCACCGACTCGATCGTCCGCGAGGTCACGCTGCGGCGGGCGGCGGACGGCATGTACTACCTGGCCTCCCAGCCGGTGACCGGCCTCGACGACCACGTGGCGCGCACGGTGAACCTGGGCGATCTGGAGGTCGACGGGACCCTCCTGCTGGACTACACGGGCACCGCGTACGAGGTGTCCACCGAGATCACCTGGGACCAACTGACCGGCGCGGGGCTCCAGTTGCGGCGCTCCTCCGACGGTGGGCGCCACATCGACGCCGGGATCTACGGCGACTACGCCTTCGTCAACCGCGGATACACCGTGAGCCCCGACAGCACCGGCCGGTGGCAGGAGAGCCGGAGCCCCTTCGACGCGTCCGCGGGCACGGTGCGGCTGCGCGTTCTGATCGACCGTACGTCCATCGAGATGTTCGTGGACGACGGCCGTTACGCGCACTCGACCGAGGCCTTCCCGGATCCGGCCGACACCGGACTCGCGCTCTTCACCATCGACGGCACGGCGGTGTTCCGGAACACGGTGATACGGGAGTTCGCCGTCTGACGCCGCTGTGAACCGCTGTCCCGAGGCCCTGTCGCCATGCCCGCCGAACACTGTCACGATCTTCCTGGAACCGGCTCGGACCGCAGCCGGTACGTACGGACGACCGACGGAGCGGGCATGACGACGGACAGGGCCACAGCGGACGGGACGGAGCGGATCGCGGGGATCGAGGTGCGACCGGTCGCCGGGCACATCGGCGCGGAGATCACGGGCGTCGACCTGGCCGGTGACCTGGCGGACCCCGTGGTCGCCGCGATCCGGGCGGCGATGCTGCGCTGGAAGGTGGTGTTCTTCCGCGGACAGCGGCTGGACCATGCCGGGCATGTGACGTTCGCGCGCCGGTTCGGCGAACCGGTCGTCCTGCGCAAGCGCGGGAGCGCCTCCCCGGCGGACTTCCCCGAGATCGAGACCACCGCCGACCGGCTGGAGCTGGGCGGGAAGTTCGGCATGGAGCACGACGAGTGGTTGCGGCGCCGCCGCCACACCCTGCTGCGCGGCTGGCACTGCGACCACGGCGCCCGTGTCGACCCGCCCGCCGCGACGATCCTGCGCGCCGAGACCGTACCCCCGTACGGCGGCGACACGACCTGGTCGAACCTGGCGGCCGCGTACGCCGGACTCTCCGGCCCGGTACGGGAGTTCGTGGACGGACTGCGCGCCGAGCACCGCCTCGGCGTCGGCTACCAGCCCCGGCCCGGCGACGACGCCTACGTCCGCCATCTGCTGGACCATCAGGTCGCCTCGCTGCATCCGCTGGTGCGCGTCCATCCGGAGACGGGGGAGCGGGTGCTCTACGTCAACGGCTACTACGTCGAGCAGATCGCCGACCTCTCGCGGGCCGAGAGCCGGGCGATCCTCGACATGCTGCTGGAGCAGGCCGCTCGGCCCGAGTACACGGTCCGCTTCCGCTGGGAGCCCGGCAGCGTGGCCTTCTGGGACAACCGGGCCACCATCCACCTCGCCCCCAGCGACAACGCCCACCTCGACTTCCCCCGGACCATGCACCGGGTGATGCTGGCCGGGGACGTCCCGGTCGGCGTGGACGGCAAACCGTCGGAACCGATCACCGGGACCGAACCGGGGCGCTGGTAGCCGACGGCGGGTCGCAGGGGCGTGGATGGTTCCGGCTCGCGCGTTCAGCGGGCGAGCAGGTCCCGCAACGCCTTCGCGATGTCGTCGGGCGCCTCTTCGGCCATGAAGTGCCCGCAGGTGACCGTGGTGTGCCGCAGATCCGGTGCCCAGGCCCGCCACAGCGCGGCGGCGTCGAAGCCGAGGGCGGCGCCCCAGTCCTGCTGGAGCACACCGACCGGCATCCGGAGCGTGGTTCCGGCCGCCCGGTCGGCCCGGTCGTGCTCGATGTCGATGCCGGCGGAAGCCCGGTAGTCGGCCACGATCGACGGCACGGCCTCGCGGCAGGCCGCCAGGTAGGCGGCGCGGACCTCGGCCGGTACGGCCCGCCGGTCGGACGTCCAGATGTCGAGGAAGTGGCCGAAGAACGCGTCCGGCGCGGCGCTGATCATGCGCTCGGGCAGGCCGGGCGGCTGGGCCATCAGATAGAGGTGGAAGCCTACGGCGGCGGTCACGCCGTGCATCACCTCCCACATGTCCAGGGTCGGCGGGATGTCGAGGCACGCCAGGTGCGTGACCGTCTCGGGGTGGTCGAGCGCGGCACGGAAGGCCACCAAGGCCCCACGGTCGTGCCCGCCCAACGCGAAACGCTCGTGCCCGAGTTCACGGGCCAGGGCCACGATGTCCGCGGCCATGGTCCGCTTGGCATACACGGTGCCGTCGGTCTCGGTCGGCTTGTCGCTGGCGCCGTAGCCACGCAGGTCGGGGCAGATCACGGTGTGGTCCGCGGCGAGGTCGGCGGCCACATGGCGCCACATCAGATGGGTCTGCGGAAAGCCGTGCAGCAGGACGACGGGCGTGCCGGAGCCGCCGACCGCCGTGTGCAGGGACACCCCGTCGGCGACGGGGACGCGGTGATGATCGAAGCCGGCGATGGCAGGTGTCATGGCGCCGCTCCTTTCGATTCGATGGGGGAGGATTCCCTTCGGGAAGATCGGGTTCCTCGATCCTCTCGGCGACGGATGAGCGGGCGATGAGCAGCGGCGTGGCGACGGCCCGGGGCGGGAGGACGGCGATGGAAGGCGTGGGACGTGCCTTCGGCGTACTCGGGCCGGTGGTCGCCTGGGACACCGGCGGGGACGCGATCGACCTGAAGGGCCCGAGACACCGCTCGGTGCTGGCCCGGCTGATCGTCGCCAGGGGCCACGTCGTGCCCGTCTCCCGCCTGGTCGACGACCTCTGGACGGACCCGCCCGCCGACGCCGTGGGCGCCGTACGCACCTTTGTCGCCGCACTCCGCCGAGCCCTCGAACCCGACCGCCCGCCCCGCACTCCGGCCCGGCTGCTGGTCACCGACGGCCCCGGCTACGCATTGCGCGCCGCGAAGGACGCGGTGGACGCCCGGCGCTTCGAGGAGGCGGTCACCGCCGCTGCGACGTTGCCGCCCAGGGAAGCGGTCGTACGGCTGGAGGAGGCGCTCGGCTGGTGGCGCGGCCCCGCCTACGCGGAGTTCGCGGAGCAGGCGTGGGCCCGGACCGAGAGCCGCCGCCTGACCGAGCTGCGTCTGCACGCCGTGGAGCTGCGCGCCGAGGCGCTGCTGGCCCTCGGCCTGGCCGACCGGGCGGCCGCGGACCTTCGGGCGCAATCGGCCGAGCACCCCTGGCGGGAGAACGCCTGGCGCCTGCTGGCCCTGGCGCTGTACCGCACGGGCCGTCAGGCCGACGCGCTGGACGTGCTGCGCCGGGCGCGTGCCCTGCTGGCCGAGGAGCTGGGCATCGACCCGGGGCCGGGCCTGCGTTCCCTGGAGGCGGACATCCTCCACCAGGCCGACCACCTCGGCCAGGCACGCGGCAACCCCGCCGGCCGGGTCTGGGAGCAGGTCGCCGCCGCCTACGACCGCACGGTCGCCCCTGATGCCCGCGCCCGCCTGGAGTCCACGACCGGACTGCTGCGCGACCTCGCCGTGACCGGCGGCAGCGGACTGCTTGCCGCCCGCGAGCACCGCGTCGCCGCCGTCGCGGCCGCAGAGGAACTGGGCGACGCCGCGCTGACCGCCCGGGTGATCGGCGCCTACGACGTCCCGGCGATCTGGACCCGCCTAGACGACCCGGAACAGGCCGCACACGTGGTCGCGGCCGCCGAGCGCACCCTCACCGCCCTGTCTGCCGAGGGCCACCAGGCGGCCAGGGCCCGGTTGCTCGCCACGATCGCGCTGGAGTCGCGCGGCACGCTGCTCGCCCGTGGCCCTCAGGCCGCCCGCCAGGCCGAGGAGATCGCCCGCCGGCTGGACGATCCGGCACTGCTGGCGTTCGCCCTCAACGCGGCCTTCATGCAGTGCTTCGACCACGCCGGGCTGGCGCCCCGCCGTGCTGAGATCGGTGCGGAGCTGGTCGCGCTCTCCGCCCGGCACGGACTGGGCACCTTCGAGGTCCTCGGCCACCTCGTCCGGCTCCAGGCCCGCAGCGCCCTCGGGGACTTCACCGCGGCCGACCACCACGCGGCCGCCGCGGACGCGCTGGCCGCACGGCACGAACGGCCGCTCGTCGGCGTGTTCACCGGCTGGTACGCCGTCCTGCGGCTGGACGCCACCGGCCAGGCACCCGTGACGGAGGTGGAGGCCGCCTACCAGGACGCGGCCGCCCTGCTGAACGGCGCGGGCATGCCGGGCCTCGCCCGGGGCCTGCTGCCGCTCGCGCTGCTGTGCCTGCGCGTGCGGCACGCCCTGCCCCCGCGCTTCGACGACGACACGGACTGGGGTCCCTACGCCCCCTGGGCGCGCCCCTTGCTCCTCCTCGACCAGGGCCGACGCTCCGAGGCCGCCGAGGCCCTCCACGCGACGCCCGACCCACCCCGCGACCTCCTCCAGGAGGCCCTGTGGTGTCTCACCGCCCGAGCGGCCCTGACCCTCGGCGACCGGCCGACCCTGGTACGCGCCCACGCCGCCCTCGCTCCGGCGGCGAACGAACTGGCCGGCGCCGGCAGCGGCTTGCTCACGCTGGGCCCGGTTTCGGCCTGTCTCGACGACATCGCGACGGCCCTTGGCAGCGGGGCCGTGGACAACTGATCATTTCGCCGGTGAACCGTTCGACGAGACTCGTCGTCGTACAGGTGAATGATCGACAACGCCCGGCCCGGGTACTGGACTCCGGCGGGGCGCGTCCACGGGCCGGGCCCCGTGCGACGAGGAAGGATGCGCATGCCGACTCCCGGGCGCCGTACCGCCGTCACGCTCCTCGACGTACTGCTGCACGCCGCACAGGAGTCACCCGGCCAGGTCGTCGTGCATGTCCGGGGAGACGGCAGCGAACGCACCGTCACCTTCGCCGAGCTCCGCGAGGACGCGCTGCGCGTGGCGGGTGGGCTGCGGGAGGCGGGACTGGAGCCCGGCACGCCCGTGCCTCTCCTCGCGGATCGCGGCGAGGATTTCCAGCCGATGTTCTGGGGAGCGCTGGCGGCGGGGCTCGTGCCCGTGCCGCTCGCCCCGGAGGCGCGTCGGGTGGGGCCGGTGTGGGAGTTCCTCGACAGGCCCGCCGTGGTCGTGGACGACATCACCGAAGTCCTGGTCGGTGACATCCCGGGACCGGTGCGCGCCCTGCGGCTGGACGTGCTGCGCGCCGGCCGTCCCTTGCGCGCGCTGCCCCGCCGAGGGCCCCAGGACCTCGCGTTCCTCCAGTTCTCCTCCGGCAGCACCGGTGCCCCGAAGGGCGTGGAACTCACCCACGAGGCCGTGCTCGCCAACCTCCGCCAGATCCGCGCCGCCATGGCGATCACGCCGGACGACGTGGTGGCGAGCTGGATGCCGTACTTCCACGACATGGGGCTGATAGGCACCCACCTCGTGCCCATGGCGGCACGGGTGAAGCAGGTGCGGCTGGAACCGCTGACCTTCGCCAAGCGCCCGGCGCGCTGGCTCGAAGCGGTGGACCGGCACCGGGCCACCCTGCTGTCGGCGGCGAACTTCGCGCTGGCCCTGGCGGCACGGCGGGTGCCGGACGGCACCTGGGCCGAACTGGACCTGAGATGCGTACGCCTGATGCTCGTCGGCGCCGAGCCGATCGCACCGCGCGTGTGGCGGGAGTTCGGCGCCAAGGCGGGGGCGGCAGGGCTGGACGCCACGGCCATGCTCCCCGTGTACGGACTGGCCGAGGCCACACTCGCCGTGACCGTGCCCCCGCTCGGGGAGATCGCCGCGCCCCTGCGACTCGACCGGAAGGCGCTCAGCCGGGGCCGGGCCGTTCCCACCGAACCGGGCCCGGACGCCGTCGAACTGATGGATGTCGGCCGTCCCGTCCCGGACTGCGAACTCCGGGTGACCGACGACTCCGGGAAACCGCTCGACGACCGGCGTGTCGGCCACATCGAGGTACGCGGACCTCAGGTGGCCCGCGGCTATCACCGCGCCCCCGAGGCGAGCGCGGCCGCGTTCTCCGGCGGCTGGCTGCGCACGGGCGACCTCGGCTTCCTGAACGAGGGCCGGCTGTGCGTCACCGGCCGCCACAAGGACGTCGTCTTCGTCGGCGGCCGTACCTTCCACGCACCCGACCTGGAGGAGACCGTCGCCGACACGCCGGGCCTGCCCCGGGGGACGGTGGCGGCCATCGGGTCCACCGATCCCGGCACCGGCGGCGATCGCGTGGTGGTGTTCGTGCAGTGGGCACGGCCCGCCCCGGCCACGGCCCTCCCGGTGCTCGACGCGGCGGCGGCCCGGGTCCGCGAGGCACTGGGGCATGACGACGTACGGGTGCTGCCGCTGCCGCCGGGGGCGTTTCCCCGGACGACCAGCGGCAAGCTGCGGCGGGCGCTGATGCGCGAGCGGTTCGAGGCGGGTGCCTACGCTGCCGTCGAGGAGCGGTTGGCCGCCGCGCGGGCCGGGGGGTCGTCGACCGCCCGGCGGGGGGAGCGTGGTCCGCAGGGGGAGGCGCCGCGCTCGCTGCGTGAAGTCGAGGAAGCGATCCGGGAGATCTGGGCCCAGGCCCTGGGCATCTCCCCGGCGGCCATCGACCGGGACGACCACTTCTTCGCCCTCGGAGGTTCCTCACTGAAGGCGATGGCGGTGCTCGCGGGCATCGAGGACGCGTTCTCCGTCACGGTGGAGCCCCGGGTCCTGCGCGACCATCACACGGTCGCCGCGCTGGCCGGGCATGTGCTGGCCCTGATGGGGGATGTCGACGGAGCGCCCGAGGCGACGCGGGTCTCGATGCCGGCCGGCGAGCGCGCGGGGAACGGACCAGTGGCCGTACTCGGCATGGCCTGCCGTTTCCCCGGTGCGGAGACCCCCGAGGCCTTCTGGGAACTGCTCCTCTCCGGCCGGGACACGGTGAGTCCCGTACCCGACGACCGATGGGACGCCGCCGCCGAATTCTTCGGCTCCTTCCTCCCCGACCCCGCGGCCTTCGACGCCGCCTGCTTCGGCATGGACGACGAGGAGGCCCGTGCGACCGACCCCCAGGCACGGATGTTCCTGGAGCTGGCCCACGAGGCCCTGGAACGCGCGGGATACGCGGGTCCGCGCCGGACCGGCCGCAGGATCGGCGTGTTCGCCGCCGTCGGCGACAGCGGATACCGCGAGATCCTGGCCGCCGCCGCGGGCGGCGATCTGGCCGCTCACCCCGGCGCGCTCACCGGCAACCTGCCCAACCTGATCGCCGCCCGCCTCTCCCAGGCGCTCGACCTCGACGGCCCCGCCCTGGCGGTGGACACCGCCTGCTCCTCGGCGCTCGTCGCGCTCCACCTGGCGCGGCGCAGCCTCCAGAGCGGCGAGTGCGACATCGCCGTGGTCGGCGGCGTCCAGCTCGCCCTCACCCCGACCGGGCACCGGCTGCTCGCACGCGCGGGCGCCCTGTCCCCGACGGGCGGCAGCCGGCCCTTCGGTGCCGCCGCCGACGGAATCGTGCCGGGGGAGGGCGGAGCGACCCTCGTCCTCACCCGCCTGGAGGACGCGCGGGGGAACGGAGATCCGGTACTCGCCCTGGTCCGAGGCACCGCGGTCAACAACGACGGGCGTTCGCTGAGCCTGCTCGCCCCCAACCCGCGCACCCAGCGTGAGGTCATCACCCAGGCGTACGGCGAGTGCGGCATCGACCCCGACACGGTGTCGTACGTCGAGGCACACGGCACCGGCACGCCGGTCGGTGACCCCGTCGAGGCACAGTCGCTCGGGCACGCCTTCCCGCCCCGCCCGGACGGGACCCCGCGCCTGCTCGGCTCGGTCAAGGCGAACATCGGACACCTGCTCAACGCGGCCGGCATGCCGAGCCTGGTCAAGACGGTCCTGGCGCTCCAGCACCGCAAGGTCCCGCCCACCCCGAACAGCACCCCGTCCGCGCCGTACCTGGAACGCGTCGCGCCCGGCTTCGAACTCGTCACCGAGCAGCGGGACTGGCGGGCCCCCGGGCCCCTGATCGCGGGCGTCAACGCCTTCGGCTTCGGCGGCACCAACGCCCACGCCGTCCTGGAGGAGCCCCCGGGACGGACGACCTCCGCGACCCCGCCTCCTGCCCACGGCCCCCACCTGCTCACGCTGTCGGCCCGCGGCGCCGACGCCCTGCGAGCGGCCGCCGCTGACCTGGCCACGTATGTGCGCACGCACCCGGACGCGCACGAGGCGGACGTCTGCGCCACGGTGAACACCGCGCGCGACGACGGTCCGTACCGACTCGCCGTGATCGCCGACTGCGACCTGGCGGACCGCCTCGACGCCGCCCGCACGGCCGACCTCACGCCCGTCCGGTCCCGCCCCCGGACGGTGTTCCTGCTACCGGGGCAGGGAGCCCAGCGACCCGGCCAAGGGCGCGCCCTGTACGCGTCCGCGCCGGTGTTCCGGGATGTCCTGGACGAGGCGTCCTCGCTGACCGGGCCCATACGCGGGCGCTCGCTCGCCGAGTGGTGCCTAGATCCCGGCATGGATCCCGACGAGTTGGCCAGGACCGAGGTCGCCCAGCCGCTGCTCGTCGCGTCCGGTGTGGGGCTCGCCCGCCAGCTGGCGGAGTGGGGCGTGTCGGCCGACGCGGTCGCCGGGCACAGCGTGGGCGAGATCGCGGCCGCGTGTGTCGCCGGTTCGCTCACCCTGGACGAGGCGGTGGGGTTCGCCGCGGAGCGCGGGCGGCTGGTGGCCCAACTGGCCCTCCCCGGAGCCATGGCCGCCGTCCGGGGCGACGAGGACACCGTCGCCGAGCTCGTCTCCGCATCCGGCGGTTCGCTGAGCGTCGCTGCCGTCAACGGGCCCGCGCAGGTGGTGATTTCGGGCACGGAGGACGCCGTCGGTCGCGCCCTCGCGGAACTGGCGAGACGTGGCGTGGCCGCCCGCGGACTCCGGGTGTCCCATGCCTTCCACTCACCGCTGCTGGAGCCGGTCCTCGACCCGCTGCGGGACGCCGCGAAGGCGCTGACCGTCAAACCCGCGGCCGTACACATGCTGAGCACGGTCACCGGCGAGTGGCAGCCCGGCCTGACGCCCGCGTACTGGCAGGCGCACGCAGTCCAGCCGGTGCGGTTCGGCGCGGCCGTGACGAGGCTTCTCGACGACGGCTACGACACTTTCGTCGAGCTGGGCCCGGGGAACACCCTGGGCGGGGCCGTCCGCGCGGTCGCGAGCGCGCAAGGCGCCGTGAACGTGGGGGTGTTGACCACGGGACGTCCCTCGACGACCGGCCCTGACGCGGACGCCGAGGGAGCACGGACCCTTCTGGAGACGGCCGGCCGGCTGTGGGCACGCGGCACGGCCCTGAACCGGACGGCCCCGGCCGCCGGTCGGCCGAGGGGGCCGGTGCCGACGTATGCCTTCCAGCGCACCCGTCACTGGCCGCACAAGTCCGGCCCCGTGGCTGTGGTGCGGCGAGTCGACTGGAGGGAGGCGCCGCTCACGCCTGGCGACGGGCCCGGCGTCGTTCGGCTGCTCGGCGGCGACCGGGCACTGGGCCTCGCGCTGGGCGAGCGCCTCGCCGGTCGTGGTGTGACGGTCCTCCTGGACGACACCGCTCAAGGGCGGGTCGCGACGCCGGCGGACACAGTCGTGTGGCTGGGAGGGGACGACGCCCGGCACGACCTGGAGGCCGCCGCCAAGGCCACCGTCACCTCCCTGCGCCATGCCCTCGGCCAACTCCCTGCCGACTGCTCCCGCCTGCTGGTGGTCACCGAGGACGCCTACGTCACCGGCGCGCCGACGGAACGGACGAGCCCTGCGCAGGCACTCCGGCACGGCTTCGCACTGGCACTCCCGGAGGAGCACCCAGGTCTGGCCGCCCGCGGCGTCGACCTGTCCTCCGGCGACGCGCTCACCGTGCGGGTCGACGCCCTGGAACGGGAGTTGTACTCGGCTCACGAGCACGGCGCCGAGGGTGCCGTCGCGTGGCGCGCCGGGCGCAGGCTCGGCCGTGCGCCCGCGGACCTGACGGACGCTCCCACCGCGCCCGGTGCCCTCCCACCGGACGGCACCTACCTGATCACCGGCGGAGCCGGAGGGCTCGGCTCCGCGCTCGCCCGTGACCTGGCCGGTCGCGGCGCCCGCGAGCTGATCCTGACCGGACGCTCCGCGAGCGTGCCCGACGAACTGCTCGCCGATCTCCGCGCCCATGGCGCCCGGGCCCGGTACCACGCGGCCGACGTGTCCGACGAGGCCGCCGTCGACGCCCTGTTCGCCACCCTGCCCCCGCTGGACGGGGTCTTCCACGCCGCCGGTACGGTCCGGCCCGGCACCCTCCGCTCCAAGACCGACGCGGAGATCGGGCAGGTGCTCGCCGCCAAGGTGCGCGGGACGGTGCTGCTCGCCGACGCCCTGCGCCGACACGGCCAGGAACCGGCCGTACGCGTCGCCTTCTCCTCCGTCTCCTCGGTACTGCCCGGCCTCGCCGGCGCGCTCGGCGACTACGCGGCGGCCAACGCCTTCCTGGACGCCTTCACCGCCGCCGAGCGCGCGGCGGGCCGGCCCTGGCAGTCGATCGGGTTCGGCCCTGTCGCCGACGCGGGACTGGCCGCCGGGCCACCGGCCGAGGCCCGGCTGCGCGCCCGCGGACTGAGTCCCCTGACCACGCGGGCCGCGATCGCGGGGCTGCGGACGGCCATCTCCACCGGTGCCGCGCACGTGCTGGTGAGCTCCCCGGAGACGCCCGCGACGGCGGCCGTCGCGCCCGACAGCGCGCCCGACAGCGCGCCCGACAGCGCGCCGGACAGCCCGTCCGCCGCGACTCCTCCCTCGCCGCCCGCCGCCGGCACCCAGACCGACCCGGTCCGTACGGCCGCCCTGATCCGCCGCCTGCTGGCCGAGGCCCTGCACCGGGCACCCGAGGAGATCGGCGACGACGAGCAGTTCCTCAGCCTCGGGCTGGACTCGCTGACCGCCGTCGACCTCGCGCGCCGCCTGGAGACGGAACTCGGGCTGCCCCTGCCCGCCACCCTGCTCTTCGAGTACCGAACGATCGGCGAACTGACCACCCATCTCGGCGCACAGAGCCCGCGAGCAGCCCACGCGCCCGCCACCGTGCACCGCGGCCCGGCGCACCTGCCCCGCCCCCTCACCCCCCTCCAGCGCGCGTTCCTCACCACCGAGGCGCTGTACGGCGGCGTCACCGCCTACGGCTACATACGCCAGACCATCCACGGCCCCCTCGACCCCGGCCTCCTCGGCCGGGCGCTCGCCCACCTCGCCGCCCGCCACCCGATGCTGCGCCTGCGGATCACCGGGGCCGGCACACCGCCGAGCCAGTACACCGCGCCCGCCGAGCCCACCGGCCGGGCGCCCCGCTGGTACGAGGTCCACCAGCCGGACGGCACCACGCCACCAGCCCTGCCGGACCTCGAACAGCGGCTGTACAACCGGCCGTTCGACCTGACCACCGAGGACCCGGTGCGTGCCGTCCTCGTGCCCGACCGCCGGGACGCGCACCTCGCCCACCTGCTGCTGGTCGTGCACCACAGCGCCGCGGACGGCTTCAGCCTCAAGGTGCTGTGCGAGGAACTCTGGTCGTTCTACACCGCACTCGCCCACGGCCGCCCACCCGAACTCCCGGACCCCCGCTCCGAGTTCGCCGACTACGCGGCACTCGTCACGACCGACCGTGAGTCCCCTGCCTTCATCCGGGACCAGCGATACTGGCGTGACCGCATCGCGGAGCACACCGCGGCGGCCACGGCCGGCGCACTGCCGTACGACGGCGACCCGGAAGCCCTCACGGCGCCGCCGCTCACCCACCACCAGACGACCGTCGACACCTCGCTCACGGCGGCGCTGCGCGCGGTGGCCGCCCGGCACGAAGTCTCCCTCTTCCACCTGCTCCTCGCGGTGTACGGCCGTTGCCTGGCCCGCTGGAGCGGACAGCGGGCCGTCGCCGTGAACGTGGCGCGTGCCCGCCGGGAGGCGCCCCTACCCGGGATCGACCGCCTGGTGGGACCGCTCGCCGACACCCTGCCGGTGTTCGCCGTCGTCGACCCCGACGAGCCCGTGACCGTACTGGCCCGGCGGTTGCGGCGGATCTGGCGCGAGGCGGAGTCCCACGCGACGCTCGCCAGTCCCGACCTCGCCGCGCTGCTGCCCACCACCGGCCCCGCCCCGCGTACGGTCGCCCCGGCCGGGTTCAGCTTCGCCCGCTTCCCCGTGAGCCACGGCCGGGACTGGCCGGTCACCGTGACCCCGACCGCCGCGGCCACCGCGTCCGCCGCGACCCGGCTCGGACTGCTGTGCTGGGAATCGGACGCGACCCTGAACTTCTCCTGGAACCACCCCGCGCACCTCTTCCGACGCGAGACCGTCGAACGCCTCGCGGGGGAGTACGTGACGGAACTACGGGCCACGGCCGAGCAGTCCGCCCTTCCCCGGAGCGCCGAGGGCGCCGGCGGGATCGTCGGCCGCCTCCGTGCCCGGTTCCGAGCCGCCGCGGGGGCCGTGGCGGTCGACACCGGCGGTACCACGCTCACCTACGCCGAACTCGACGCCGCCTCCGACACCCTCGCCGCCCGACTGCGAGCGAGTGGGGTACGCCCCGGCGACCTGGTCGGCCTGCTGACCGAACCGGGCGCGGACACCGTGGTCGGCGTCGTGGGCATCCTCCGGGCGGGCGCCGGCTGGGTGCCCCTGGACGCGACCCACCCCGTGGCCCGGGTGCGGGACCAGCTGGCACGCACGGGGGTCGGCGTGGTGGTCTGCCACACCGCGACCCGCGAGGCCGTCACCGCGCTGGACGGGATCACACCGGTCGCCGTCGACGAACGGCCCTCAGCCGCGCCGCCCGTGACCGACGATCCGCCCGCCGACCTCGACCCCGATACCGACTCCGCCCCCAACCCTGACGCCATCGCCTACGTGATCTTCACTTCGGGGTCCACGGGCCGCCCCAAGGCCGTCCCGATCACCCACCGATCCATGCTCAACTACCTCGACTGGTCGCTGGACACCTTCGGTTACCGCCCCGGGGACCGCCTCGTGCAGACGGCGTCCGTCTGCTTCGACGCCTCCGTACGGCAACTGCTGGCACCGCTGCTGGCCGGCGCCACCGTCCACACTCTCACCCGGGACCACCTACGGGACCCCGAGGCGCTCCTCGAACGGATCGTCAACGACCGGATCACGGTGTGGAGTTCGGTGCCGACGCTGTGGGAGCGGCTGCTGACCGCCGCCGAGACCCGGGCCAGGCGGGAGGGGACACCACCGGACCTCTCCGCACTGCGCTGGGTCCATGTCGGCGGCGAGGCACTGCCCGCCGCCCACGTACGGCGATGGTTCGACCTGGTCGACGGATGCGGGGGACCGGAGCACAGGATCTCCAACCTCTACGGGCCCACCGAGTCCACCATCAACGCCACCTGTCACATCATCGACACCCGGCCGGCCGACGACGTACGGCAGTTGCCCATCGGCCGGCCGGTGGCCGGTACCGAACTGGCCGTCGTCACCGGGGAGGGTCGTCCCTGCGCGCCCGGCGAGGCCGGTGAACTGCTCATCGCCGGAACCGGGCTGACCCCCGGATACCTCGGCGAGCCGCAGCTCACCTCCCAGGCTTTCGTCGAGCGTGACGGCCTGCGCTGGTACCGCAGCGGAGACCGGGTCCGCCGACTGCCGGACGGCGAACTGGAGTTCCTCGGCCGCCTGGACGACCAGGTCAAGGTCCGCGGCCACCGGGTGGAACTCGGCGAGGTCGAGGCCGCGCTGCTCACCCACCCGGACATCGCCCGCGCCGCCGTACTGCTCGTCGAAGGACGCCTGGTGGCGTACGCCGAACCCCGGACCGGCTCGGCCGAACCGGACCCGCGTGAGGTGCGAGCCTTCCTGTCCCGTGTGCTGCCGCCCTACATGCTGCCCGGACGCATCCGCTGGATCGCCGCGATCCCGCTGACCGGCACGGGCAAGATCGACCGCAAGCTGCTGGCCGACCGGTTCGACCCCGGGCAAGGCGACACAGACCGAGGCGATTCCAGCCCGGGCGACCCCGCCCATGAGCCTCCGCAGGCCGGCCCCGGAGCCCCGCCCGCCACCCCGACCGAACGCACCCTGGCCCGTATCTGGTCGGCCCTGCTGGACGTACCGGACGTCACCCGCGACGACGACTTCTTCGGCCTCGGCGGTGACTCCATCATGGTGCTGGAACTCTTCGCCCGCCTGCGCGCGCAACTGCCCGCAGTGCCACGGCCGACCACTGTCTACACCCACCGCACGCTGAGCGCACTCGCGGCGGCCCTCGACCGTGCGGCCCTCGACAGTGCGGCCACCGACCCGTCACCCGACCCGACCCCGGACCCAGCCCCCGCGCAGCCGACGGACCCCTACCCCCTCACACCCTCCCAACGGGGCTTCCTGCTCGCCGAGACCATCGATCCGGGGGCGGGCTCGGGCTGGCTCGCCCGGTTCCGGGTGCGCGGACCGCTGCGCCATGACGTCTTCCAGCGCGCCGTCGACGTCCTGGTCGCCCGGCACCCGATGCTGCGGACCGTCTTCCCCGCGGGTGCCCGTCCGCCGGTTCAGCAGGAGCTGCCCAACTCGTTGCGCGTGCCCGTGCAGACGGAGACCCTCGCGCACCCCGACCTGCTGGAGCGGCGCATCGAGGAGGAGGCGGGGCGCCGACTGGAGCCCTGGGCCTGGCCGTTGCTGCGGCTGCGGCTGTTCACCGTGGCGCCTGGCGAGCACGTACTCCTCGTCCACGCGCACCACCTCATCGGCGACGGCTTCAGCGCCGCCCTCCTCGCCGGGGAACTGCGCACCGTCTACGACCGCCTCGACCGCGGTCTGCCGCACGGCCTGCCACCGCTCGACAGCACCTTCCGCGACCACGTGGCCCGGTCCGCCGCGCGCCCACGACCGGACGGACCCGAGGCCGAGGAGTACCGCACCCGCCTCCGCGCGCCCTACACACAGCCCGCGCTGCGCCGACCGGCCACCCGGGAGACCCCTGATACCCAACCGCCGTTCCACAGCACGGGTTTCACCCTGGACGCCGCCACGACCGGGGAGCTGCGCCGACTCGCCCGAGCAGCACACCGCACCCTGTACGCGCCGCTGCTCACCGCGTACTACCGCGCCCTCGCCGAACTCACCGGACAGCGCGACCTGATGCTCGGCCTCGCCGTCACCGGACGCGAGGAGTCCACGCCGGACGCACGCCGGCTGTTCGGCCCGTTCGCGGAAGCGGTGGCGCTGCGCCCGGCCCCTACCGGAGGCACCGGAGCCGACCGACCGGCCTTCGCCGACGACTTGCGGAAACTTGCCGCGGAGACGGACCTGGCCAGGACCGAAGGGCCCAGCGACGTGCGCACGGCGACCGGACTGCCGTGCCACGCCCAGTTCTTCTTCACCTTCCTCGACTTCACTTCTCTCGGCACCGAGGAGGCCGGTGCCGGCCTGACCCTGCACGCCGACGAGTCCGATACCTCCCTCGCCCCGCCGCCGGTGGGCACCGATGTGTTCCTCGCCGTGCGGCCGTTGCCGGACGGCGAAGGCCTGCGCATCACCGTGCGGGCCTCGGCGGCGGCCCTCACGCCGGGCGAAGTCACCGGGTTCGCGGAGGAGATGCGCAAGCAGCTGCGGGAGGCGCTGCGCGATACCGACCCCGCCCACGAGGGCCGCCGTCGGCGCCCCCACCTCGACGCCGCGCTCGTCGGCTACCTGCCCGCCCCCCACCACCTCGCCGCCCTCGCCGGACTGCCGTACGACACCCCCGGCCTCGGCCGCGAGGAGATCCGGGCGCTTCTGTTCCCGGACGGGCGCGCCCGTCTGCTGGAGGAGACGGGCACCCCGCTGGGGAACTCCGGCTTCGTCGCCCTCCCCCTCTTCGCCGACGAACTGTCCCCGGCCGGCGATCTGGCCGTCCGCACCGCTCGGGCCGTCGAGCACGCCGCCTCCCTCGGCGCACGCTGCGTCTCGCTCGCGGGCATGATCCCCTCGCTCACCGGCTACGGCTACGACGTCCTGCGCGAGACCACGACGAGCGCGGCGATCACCACCGGGCACGCGTCGACGACCGTCGCCGTGGCCAAGACCGTCCACGCCGCACTCGAGGCGACGGGTCGCAGCCTCGGCGACCTGACTCTCGCCGTCGTCGGCTGCGGCTCGATCGGCACCTCGTCCCTACGACTGCTGCTGGCGACGGCATCCCGGCCACCGGCCCGGCTTCTGCTGTGCGACCTGCCCGGCAGCACCGAGCGACTCGAACGGCTCGCGGCGGACCTCTCGTCCGGGCATCCGGCGCTAACGGTCCAGGTCACGGAGTCGGGGCGGACGCTGCCCCCGGAGGTCTACGCGGCCGACGTGATCGTCACCGCCGTCAGCGGCGCGACGGCTCTCCTGGACGTCGACCGGCTGTGCCCCGGCACGATCGTGGTCGACGACTCCTTCCCGCACTGCTTCGACACGGCGAGCGCACTGGACCGGATGAGCCGCGACCAGGACGTGCTGCTCGTCGGAGGCGGCCTGCTGGCCCTCGAACGGACGGAGACACGGCTCAGCCAGGAGCTGCCTGCCGTGGCGAGCGCGGGATTCGCCATACGACCGCCCGGGATCCCCGGCACGTTGGCGTCGTGCCGGCTGGAGTCACTGCTCCACGCCCATCTCAGGGATTCCGGCCGGCCTCCGGGCGAACTGCCCCTGACCCACGGCCTCGTGGACCTGCCCCGCGCCCTCGCTCACTGGGACGCGGTGGAGGCCGCCGGGGTCCGGCCCGCCCCGCTGCATCTGCTCGACCGGGTCATCGTCCCGGCCGCCAACCCAGCGCCGGACCGAGCCCGGTGGCGATGTCCGTGAGGATCTGCGCATAGTCCTCGTGCTCGAAGGTGAACGGCAGCGCGAACGCCACCTCGTCCACCTCGCGGAACGCGGCGTGGGCGTGGAGGCGTTCGGCGATCTCCGCCGAGGTGCCGACGAGATCCGGCGCGAACAGCAGGCGTGCCGGACCCTGCGGTGCCGCGGTGCGCGGGGTGCGCTTCGCCACGTACTCCTCGTACCGCGCGCGCTGCCCCGGCGTCGCGGAGTCGGTGGGGATGACGACGAGACCCTGGGAGACGCGGGCGTTCTCGCCGTCGGGGTGGTGCGAACGGAAGGCTCGTATGTGCGAGAGCTGGATCTCCGCGAAGTCCGTCGATGCCGCGTCCTCGGGGCCTTCGGCCTTGACGACGCTGCTGGTCAGGAAGTTCATCCCGTGCTCACCGGCCCACCGCGCCGAACTCAGGCTGCCGCCGCCGTACCACATACGGCTGCCGAGGCCGGGGGAGTGCGGCTGCACCCGGTCGGAGAACACCTCGAATCCCTCGACTCCGCTGAAGTCCGTGGCCGGCTTGCCCCGCACGAGGTCCAGCAGCCGTCGCACCCGCTCGTAGCCGAAGTCCTCGGCGTCGGCCGTGTCGGGATAGAGCGCCTCCCGCACCCGGTCGTAGTGCATCGGCGGGCCCACGCTGACGCCCGGGTTGAGGCGGCCGCCGGACAGGAGGTCGACGGTCGCCAGGTCCTCGGCCAGCCGCAGCGGGTTCTCCCAGCCGAGCGGGATGACCGCGGTGCCGAGTTCGATGCGGCTGGTGCGCTGCGAGGCCGCCGCCAGGACGGCGACGGGGGAGGAGATGCCGTACTGCAGATGACGGTGGCGCAGCCACGCGCTGTCGAAGCCGAGCCGTTCGCCGAGCTCGATGATCTCCAGCGTGGACTCGTGGCCCCGGCGTGGATCCGCCTC
Organism: Streptomyces sp. V4I8; assembly: GCF_041261225.1. Classification (GTDB taxonomy): domain Bacteria; phylum Actinomycetota; class Actinomycetes; order Streptomycetales; family Streptomycetaceae; genus Streptomyces. The sequence continues at coordinate 831,061 of NZ_JBGCCN010000001.1, read as the reverse complement.
GTCGAAGAGTCCGATGGTGAGGAAGCCCAGTTTGCGCAGCGGGCGTGAGGTCGGCGGCATGAACCCCTCCATCGTTGAACTTTCAATGGCGCTTACGGCAGTGCCAACTCGATCACGGGCCGTGCTGTTCCCGCCGCCCGTGATCAGTTCAAGGGGATCGTGACCTCGTCCTCGACCGGCGGGTCGACCTCCTGGGTGCGGCTGCCGGTCGCGGCGTAGCAGCGCAGGCGAACGGCTTCCGGGGTGACGTCGAGGCGCAGGAAACACTTGAAGAAGGGCGGGCTGTAGGTCGCCGAGCTCGGTGAGAACAGCTGCGTGTAGATCTTGCGCACCGGGAGGCGGAACCGTGCGGTGCGGTCGGGTCGGCGGCCGGCACCGAGCAGGCCGGCGACCAGGCGGATGCGCCAGGTGAGGCGGGCCGTGGTCTGCTGGGCCCGGGTCAGCGGGATGCCGAGCCGTTCGGCGACGACGGCCGACGCCTCGGCCTCGGTGAGGGTGAAGAAGCGGCGCAGGCGCAGGCGGCGGCCGTACAGCGTGCTGTAGAAGGCCAGGGAGTCACCGCGCAGCGGATAGCAGCGGAAGTCCTTCTCGGTGACGTTCGCGATGTCGACCCGGGGGATGGTGTGCGTGGCGTGCATGAACGCGCCGCCGCCGCCCGCGACCACGTACTGGATCGTGCGGCCGTCGACCTGGACCGGGTAGCGCTGGTAGTTGTGGATGTCACCGCCGATCGCCGCGACATAGCGGTGTGCCGGGTCGCGGACGATCTCGTCGACGGTTCCGCCGCCCTCGATCGCACAGGGGTGGTGTTCGCCGTCCACGTACAGGGGCGAGCCCGTGATGAGGATCTTCGGGCGGGGATCCTTCGACACCTCACGCAGCCAGGCGCCCTGCTCGGCGTCGATGGTCCCGAGCAGCCCGGTGTCGACGCCGACGATCCGCACCGGCCCGGCGTCGATCGCCCAGTACGGCCCCGGCTGGACGGCCTGCTGGACGGCCGCCGACCTCAACTTGGCGTGCTCTGCCAGCCGTTGGCCGTCACCCCGGCGCGGGCGGTGCCACAGCAGCGACCGCAGCCAGGCCCGGCTGAGCGGACGCGGCGCGGGCTCGGGCGTGAGGGGCGGGGCGTCGTCGCAGAAGACGCGCATGAACGCGCCGAGGTCCTCGTACCAGTCGTGGTTGCCCGGTATCGCGTAGATCGGGGCCTGGTAGTCCTGGTACGGCTGGAAGAACTTGGTGCCGTAGTCGTCGGCACTGCCGACCGGATAGATCACGTCGCTCGCGATGACCGCGAACCTCGAGTCCTGACCCGCCTTCAGAAAGCCTGGCACGACGGCGTATTGCGGATCGTCGCCCTCGCCGGTGTCGCCGATGACGAGGAAGGAGAACCGGTCCGGGTCGTCGCGCCGGATCACCTTGTCGGCGGGCGCGCCGGCGGCCGTCCGCTGCGCCACCCAACGGCTGCGGGTACGGCCCGTGGGGTCTCCGAACCAGGACGCCAGTACGCCGTTGCGGGCGGCCCACAGCATCCTGGGGTCGAGCCAGGAGATCTTCTCGACCTTGTGCGGCATCAGCCGCTTGTACGTGCCGAGTTCGGCGGCGCCCCAGCCGGCGCCTTCGGCGGTATCGCGTGAGGAGTCAGACACCCGTGCACCGTAACAATGATCTAGAGAGCGCCGAGAAGGGGACGCGCGGGCCCGGCGCGTCGCCGCGCTCCCGCTCCCGGGGTCACCACTTGGGGGCGTACGCGTCCCGGTTGGGCTGCGGTGTGCCGACGGCGGACCTGAAGTCGGGGTCACGGCCGGGCTGTTGCCCGGAGGCGCCGGTGGTCGGCCGGGGCCGCCGAGTCGTGGCCGAGCGGCCCCGCTCGCCCTCGCCGAGGACCAGAAGCGGGTCGAACATCACCACCACCCCGGCCAGCACGAGGAAGACGATCGGGCCCAGAAGCATGGGAAGCAGGAGCGAGGAGGGCGAGTCGCCCGCCCATGACGAGCCGGTCGCGCCGTGCAGGTGCACACTGACGGCGGCCATGCCCGTGTAGTGCATCCCGGACACGGCGATGCCCATGACCATGCTGGCGCCGAGGCTGGTCAGGAAGCCGCGGACGGTGACGGCGGCCCACAGCGCGGCGGTCGCGGCGACGATCGCGATCACGACGGAGAGGCCCACGGTGAGTACGTCGTACCGGATGCTGCCGTCGAGGCGTAACGCGGCCATGCCCAGATAGTGCATCGCCGCCACCCCGAGCCCGGTGATCACGCCCGCTCCGGTCAGCGCCCCCTTGCCCGCCCCCAGACAGCCCACGATGAACACGCCGATCCCGACCACGACGATCGCCACGGCGAGACTGAGGACGGTGAGCCCCGCGTCGTAACGGATCCGGGCCTCCTCGACCTGAAAGCCGATCATGGCGATGAAGTGCATCGTCCAGATGCCGCAGCCGATCGACGCGGCGCCGAGCGCCAGCCAACCGGGCCGCCATGACTGTCCGTTGAGCAGGGACCGGACGATGCACCGCAGTCCTAACGCCCCTCCCAGGCAGGCCATCAGATAGGCCGCCAGCGGGGTCACCGCACCATAGCGGAACCCGTCCACCGTGCCTTGCATAAGCCAACTCCCCCCAGAGTCCTGGCCAGTTGTGGAGCACAGGTCTACGTGTCAAGGGTGTGCAAAGCAAGCTCTTACCGCCGGTAGCAGTTGAACTCTGCATCACCGTGAGTCAACTCCGGTCACTCGGGGGCGATTTTTGGCCAGAGGGCCGCATGTGCTCAACAGCGCGTGCTACGACACGGGAACAGGCGAGTCCGGACCCGCCGCGCCCCGGCGGCCTCGAGTGGTGGCCGTCCGCAGGATGTGGCACAGATGGAGTGAGCGAGTGCGGCGGCGGACAGTGCCGCAGAGCCTCGGCGGGCAGCGGTCGGCCGGCGAGGGAAAGGGGCCGGGCATGCGGGAACTCGCGATCATCGAGGCACCGTCCGTGCTCGGCCTGCGGCCCTCCGGGGTCCAGGACCTGCCTACGGCCCTGCTCGACGCCGGTCTGCTGGACGGCCTCGCCGCGGTGCGGAGCGGCCGTGTCGAACCGCCGGACTACGACCCGACGCGGGACGCCGACACCGGGGTTCTCAACCCCCACGCCATCGCCGACTACTCCGCCCGACTGGCCGACACCGTCGGCGACGTCCTCGACACGGGCCGTTTCCCGGTCGTCCTCGGCGGGGACTGCAGCATCCTGCTCGGCAACCTCCTCGCCCTGCGCCGCCGCGGACACCGTCCCGGCCTGCTGTTCCTGGACGGTCACACCGACTTCTACCAGCCCTCGGCGGAGCCGTACGGCGAGGTGGCCTCGATGGACCTCGCCCTCGCCACGGGACGCGGCCCCCGGCTGCTCACCGACCTTGAGGGCCGGGGGCCCCTGCTGCGGGACGAGGACGTCGTGGCCTTCGGATTCCGCGATACCGAGGAGTCCGCCCAGGCCGGTATGCAGCCGCTTCCGCCCGAACTGCACGCCATGGACCTCGACGGCGTACGCGCTTCCGGTGCCGCCGCGGCGGCCCGCCTGGCGGTCGACCGCCTGGGTGGCGGCGCCGGGTTCTGGGTCCACCTGGACGTCGACGTCCTGGACGACGCGATCATGCCCGCCGTCGACTACCGCCTCCCCGGGGGGCTGAGCTGGGAAGAGCTGGAGACCGTGCTGCTCACTGCACTGGGCGACCCGGGCGACCCGGGCGACCCGGGCGGCGCGGGAGCCGTGGGACTGGACGTCACGATCTTCAACCCTCGCCTGGACCCCGACGGAACGATCGCCCGCCGACTCGCCGAGTGCCTGCGCCGAGGGCTGTCGGCGCGGGCCGGTCATGTGCAGTCGCAGTCGCCGTAGCGGGCGCGCGCTGACGCACGGGCATCGTGACGCCGGCATCCGCTCAACTCCCCTTGCTGTCAGGGCAAGTCGTCACGTCCTCGCCGGCACCGGCCGCCGCAGCAGATAGGCGGCCGCGGTCGAGACCAGGACGGTCATGCAGGCGATGAACACCAGCCCCGCGCCCTCCAGACCCATCGGCTCCGCCAGCACCCCCACCCCGATCACCGGCACCGAGATGCCCGTGTAGGCCACCACGAACAGGGTCGAGATCACTGCCGCGCGCTGCTCCGCCGGAGACGCCGCGGCGACCGAGGACAGCGCCCCACGGAAGGACAGCCCCTGTCCGACCCCGCCGACGACGGCGCTCAGCACGACCAGCGCCAGCAGGTCCGCCCACAGGGCGCCGGCGAGCAGCGCCAGCCCGGCGAGGAGCCCGGCGCAGCCCAGCGGGAGCGAGCGCCCGACCCCGACCCGGTCGACGGCCAGTTGCCCGGTGGTGGAGGCGAAGAACGCCAGTGCCACCACCAGCCCGCTGACGGCGTGGTTGCGTTCGTTCAGGGACTCGGCGAGGAACGCCGGGCTGACCGAGGTGAACACCCCGAACAGGGCGAAACCCACGAACGAGGCGGTCGCCGCCGGCCCGAACACCGACCGCACCTGCGGGGGCAGGCCGGGCCGTTGCGGCCGTACGGTGCGCAGGGACCTCCGCTCCCGTACGGTCTCCGGAAGCCACGTCAGGACGAGGGCCGCGCACGCCACCAGGGCGAGGTGCACGAGGAACGGCAGGTACAGCGGCCAGGGGGCGTACTGCGCCAGCACTCCGGCCAGCAGCGGGCCGCAGCCCAGCCCGCCCATGTTGGCGGCGGTCGCCACCAGGGTGGCCCGCGCGGCGCCACCGGGCGGCGCCAGCTCCATCACGTACGCCGTGGCGGCCCCGGTGAGCAGACCGGCGGACAGTCCCGACAGCAGCCGCCCCACGAACAGCCAGCCCGGCCCCGTCGCGCCCAGGAAGCAGACGGCACTCGCGGCCGCGAAGCCCAGGCCCCACAGAATCACCGGGCGTCTGCCCACCGTGTCCGAGGCGTTGCCCGCGAGCAGCAGCACCCCGATGACCCCGAAGGCGTACACGGCGTACACGACCGTGACCATCAGCTCCGAGAAGCCGAACTTCTGCTGGTAATGGCCGTAGAGGGGAGTCGGGAGCGTGGTGCCGGCCATGCACACGGCGAACACCGCCCCGCTGAGCACACAAGCACGCCACCCTCGGCGATCACCTTCCATGGCGCCGACGGTAACGCCGCACACCGCCCGGACCCGGGGCGGCACGCCACCGGCCGTCAGGCGTCGTACTCGTCGGGCAGCCGCATACCGGGCCCGCCGACCTGCAGCCCGAGGGGTTGCGCGCGGTCCTCCGGCTCCTCCCACACCTCCTGGCGGCCCAGGGCGGTGAGGTCGAGGTACGGGTAGCCGTTGTGGAACTCCTCGATCCCGCGGCCGAACGTGGCGTACGTGTGGAAGACCTCGTCCCCGACCCGCAGGAACGCGCTGATGCCCGGATAGTCGCCCCGCCATTCCTCCGACCACGTCGTGCCGGCCTCGGCGAGTTCGGCCTCGGAACGGAGGTTGACCTGCACCGGCGCGACCCGGTCGTCGACGGTGGCGTGGAAGTCGTAGTTGAAGTCGCTGCCGGCCGAGGAGTACCAGGGGAAGGTCCAGCCCATGCGCGCCCGGTACGCGGCGAGCTTCTCGTACGGCGCCCGGCTCACCGCGACCAGCGACGTGTTGCGGACGTGCAGCTGCCGCAGCCGGGCGGGGATCTGGTCGGCCGCGGAGGAGCAACTGCTGCACCCCGTGTCGCGGGGGTGCTCGGTGCCGTCGGCGTCGATGTCGTAGGTCCACATGAAGTGGTGCATGACCAGCTGGGGCCGCCCCTCGAACAGATCGAGCAGGCCGACCGGCCCGTCCGGGCCCTCGAAGGTGTACGGCTTGTCGACGCGGACCATCGGCAGCCGCCGCCGCGCGGCGTTGACCCGGTCACGCGCGTGCGTGAGCTCCTTCTCCCTGGCCAGCAGCTCCTTACGGGCGGCGAGCCACTCCTCGCGCGACACGACCTCCGGCAGGTTCGCCATCGAAGTCATCCGGGATCTCCCCACAGCTCTCGTGCGCCAAGGCCCTGTCCGGGCGAAGCGGGCACCCCTCCAGCTTGCGCCCGCCTCACCGGTGCCGCATATCCGGGGCGGCCCCAGGCGTACACGGGTGCGCTGTCGCGCTGTCGCGTTCGTCCAAGCGCCGTAGATCTTTGTCCATGGCCCGGATACGCCACCACGCGTGAGGGTGGCACCATGAGCGAATCCAGGGCCGGGGACACGGACTTCCTCTTACGCCGCCGCACGACCGAACGGCGTCGGATGCCGAGCGGACTCATCGCCCTGGCACTCGGCGGCTTCGGCATCGGGCTGACCGAGTTCCTGATCGCCGGGCTGCTGCCGCAGGTGGCGTCGAGTTTCGCGGTGTCCGAGGCGGCCGCCGGCCGGCTGATCTCCGGGTACGCGCTGAGTGTCGCGATCGGCGCGATCGCGCTGACCGCGGCGACGGCACGCCTGCCCAGAAAGCAGGTCCTGGTGGGGCTGGTGGCGTTGTTCGTCATCGGCAACCTGTTGTCCGCGATCGCGCCGAGCTATCCGGTGATGATGCTCGGGCGGATCGTCGCGGCGCTGTGCCATGGCTCGTTCTTCGGGATCGGCTCGCTGGTCGCGCGCGACCTGGTCGCGCCGGAGAGGAAGTCCCGCGCGGTGGCCGTGATGTTCGCCGGGCTGACCCTGGCGAACGTGCTGGGCGTGCCGTTCGGTGCGCTGGTCGGGGAGCGCTGGGGCTGGCGGGCGGCCTTCTGGGCGGTCACCGGGATCGGCGTGCTGGCGCTGGCGGGAATCGTCGCGCTCGTCCCCCACCGGACGGGCCGGGTGCCGCCGCCCACAGCCCTGGACGGCGGCTTCGGCTCCGGCCCGCTCCCGGCCGTCGGCCTGCGGGCCCAGCTCCGTGCGTTCCGGTCCTGGCAGGTCTGGCTGACCCTGACGGCCACCGCGCTCGGCTACGGCGGCATGTTCGGCGCCTTCAGCTACCTCGCCTACACCTTCACCGAGGTCGGCGGCTTCTCCTCGGCGGATGTCGCCTGGCTGCTGATGGTCTACGGCGTCGGCCTGGTCGTCGGGAACCTGGTCGGCGGGCGAGCGGCCGACCACGACCGTGACCGCACCCTGCTCCTCTCCCTGCTCGGACTCACCCTCACCCTGGCCGTGTTCGGCCTCCTGGCGGAGAGCGCCGTCGCGTCGGTGATCCTCGTGTTCCTGATGGGGGTGACCGGGTTCGCGGGCGTGCCCGGCATGATCACCCGCGTCACCGATTACGCCCACGGGGCGGCACTGGCCGCGAGCGCCAACGTGTCCGCGTCGAACGTCGGCAACGCCCTCGGCGCCTGGCTGGGCGGCCTGGCCCTCACCGCGGGCCTCGGCTACACCGCACCCCTGTACGTCGGCGCCGGGATCGTCCTGGCCTCGCTCCTCGTCATGTCCGTCGCCGCACACCGAGCCAGGTCCACCGCTGACCCGTCCACGACTGCCTTGCCCGGTCATGGCCGATGACCGTCTTTCAGAGTTCGGTGGTCCGGATCCCGACAGGGTGCTGGTTCGGTGGCAGCCATAGCTGAGGCCGTGACTTCCGCATCCCCGTGAGGTTAAGATCCCCCGCCGACCTGCGGGAAGTCCCGAACAGGCGGCTTCCAGGAGGTGTGGGGTGGGCAGGGCTGGAGGGGCCCTGGGTGGGCTGACCCGATGGACGTGCGGGGTGCTCGCCGTGTACGCGATGCTGACTGCGGCGGCCGGGGCGGCGGCGTGGCACAAGTACCAAGTGCTGCAAGCGCCGTCACTGCCGGCTCAGCCGGACGGCGGCGAGGCGCTGCCGCTGCTCGACGCCGACATGTGGTTCGGAAATCTGAGGGGCTGGTGGAACGTCGCCACCCTCGTGACGGTGCTGGTCTTCAGCGTCTGGATGTCGCGCATGCGTGACCTCGCGGAACTCGTCTGGCCCGAGGGGCAGCGTCGCAGCCGTGCCTGGTTGTTCTTCGGCTGGGTGGTGCCCGTTGCCAATGTCTTCGTGCCGAAGATGTTCGTCAACGACCTGTGGGCCGCCTCCCGGCCGGCGACGCGGCGTGAGCGCGGCCATCCCCTGCTCACCTTCTGGTGGCTCTCCGTCCTCGCCGCAGCCGTCGCGGGCGCCGACGCCCTGGCCGCGCTGAAGAGCGCAGACACCGCCGGCCAGACCAGCGAGGCGTTGCGGCAGGTCATGGCCGGCGATCTCCTCTACGTCTGCGCTGCCGCCCTGTCCGCCGTCGTCGTCCGGCAGCTCAGCGGCAGGCTGAAGCAAGCCGTGCGGGCGGAGGATGCGCACCGGCATCACATGGCGTGACCCGCCGGAGCGCCACGGCCCCTGGCACACGCTCTGCGCCCGCTTTCGCCGTTCCGCGTGGGAGGGCGTGTTCACCAACGCCCTCCAGCAGAGCCGGGCCGGTCAGGCCGGTCATGCCGGACAGGCCAGTCGGGCCGATGACATCGGCTGGGTCGCGCACCGTACGCTCACCACCGCCCGACATGTAACCGATGGGTTACGCTTTTCGGTGTGGACGAACTGACGGACGTCGCCGACGCCATAGCCGATCCGGTGCGCCGGGAGATCCTGGTCATGCTGCGGCACGCTCCGCTGACGGCGGGTGAGATCGCCGGCCGGTTCGCCATCAGCCGGCCCGCGGTGAGCCGCCATCTACGGGTGCTGCGCGAAAGCGGCCTGGTCCGGGACGAGCAGACCGGACGGCACCGCCGCTACTCGCTCGTCCACACCCGGCTGGGCCCCCTCGCCGCCTGGCTCGCCCAGTTCGACACCCAGCGGCCCGACTGGACGCAGCGCCTCGCGGCGCTGGAGACCGAGGTGCACCGGACACGCCGGGACCGCCTCCGGTCGGAGCCCGCACAGCCCGCCGACCCACCCCGCACCGCGCACCAGGAGGACACGGCATGACCCCTGAACCCACCGGACAGCTCGTACCGACGCCGACGGGGTACGACCTGATCCTCACCCGCACCTACCGTGCCCCGGTCGACGACGTCTGGGCGAGTGTCACCGAACCGGAGCGCACGGCCCGCTGGTTCGGCCCATGGCGCGGCGAAGCGGGTCCCGGCCGGACCGTCGAGGTCCAGCTGGTGTTCGAGGAGTCGGCGCCCTGGTACCCGATGCGGATCGACTCCTGCGAACCGCCCCACAGGCTCGCCGTCTCGACGGACGACGCCGCCGGCGCCTGGGCGCTGGAACTGCAACTGGCGGAGTCCGACGGCACCACGGAACTCCGGCTGGTCCACCACCTCACCTCGACGGAGCAGCTGGGCGAGATCGGCCCGGGCTGGGAGTACTACCTTGACCTGCTCACGGCCGCGCGCACGGGCGGCCCCCTACGGGACTTCGACGCGTACTACCCCGCGCAGAAGGCGTACTTCGAGTCCCTGGCCTGACCGGGTTCTGGGGCGATCCTCCCGGTTTCCGGTCGCTGAGCCGACAGCCCCGCGGGAGTCTGTCGAATGTGGCGGCTCCCGATCGACGTGAGAGTGAAGGCAGTACTCCCCACGACTCAGGAGCCCCCATCGTGACCGTGACCGCGGACCTGGCCATCTCCCTCGACGGCTGTATCGCCGGCACCGACGTCGCCATCGACAACCCGGGAGGCGACGGCGCCGAGCCGCTCTTCGAGTGGATCCACAACCTGGCGAGCTGGCGGGAGCGCCAGGGCATGAGCGGTGGGGAGGAGAACCGTGACTCCGAGCTGATGCGCGAGTGGTTCGACGCCACCGGAGCGGTGGTCATGGGCCGGATGATGTACGACACCGGCGAGGAGTTCTGGGGCGACAACCCGCCGTTCCGGACTCCGGTCTTCGTGCTCACCCACCGCCCCCGGCCGACCCTCGTCAAGGAGGGCGGCACCACCTTCACCTTCGTCACCGACGGCATCCACAGCGCCCTCGACCGGGCGAAGGCCGCCGCCGGTGACAGGAACGTCGACATCGCGGGCGGGGCGAGCACGGTGCGGCAGTACCTCAGGGAGGGGCTCATCGACGAGCTGCAACTGCACGTGGTGCCCGCGCTCCTCGGCGACGGGCTGCGGCTCTTCGAGGGACTGGGCGCCGGGCGACGGAACCTCGTCCCCGTCAGGGTGGTCGCCACACCGCTCGCCACCCACCTGAAGTACCGCTTCGTGAAGTGACCTTCAGCCCCGGGAACGCCGCCGACCCACCACGGCGACGGCCGTCCCGATCCCCCCGATCACCAGCCCGATCCCACCGAAGATCAGCGGCAACAGCCACAGCGAGGCGAACCCGTTGATCCGGGCGTTCTCGGGGGAATCGGCGCGGTACAGCACCTCGACCCGCTCGCCCTTCTCGTACGACGGCGGATTGGATCCCGTCGAGCTGCGGAACGTCCTCGGCGTGCCGTCCGCCGACGTGAACTCGACCACCGGGTACGCCGCGGGCTTGTCGTTCTGCGTCGCCTTGCGGGAGGCGCCGCTGTCGTCGTTGCGCCACTCCAGCGCCACCACCGTGCCCGGGGCGCGCTCCGCGTCCGCCAGGAACGAGACCGACACCCCCGCCAGCACCAGTCCGACGACCAGGAACACCGCCCCGAACGCGATCGCCCCGAACATCACCCACCGGCGAGCACGCCGCCCACGCACCTGAACCTGCACAACGTCCCTCTCACTCGTCCGAAGTGAGAGGGACGCTATCCCAGGTCCCGGACACCCTGGGGGGCCGTCCGGGGAAGCCGCTCGGAGCACGTTCACCACACGCTCAGAACGTCCGCTTCAGCAGATCCAGCAGCGCCGCCCAGTGCCGCTCGTCCCCCTCTGGGTGGTAGGACGCGGTGTCGGCCTGCGTGAACCCGTGCCCCGCACCCGGGTAGACCTCAGCGGTGTCGTACCCCCGCCTCGGTGAGCGCGGTCTCCAGGCGTTCGATCTGCTCGGCCGGCAGGGACGGGTCCTGGTCGGCATGGCCGAAGTACAGCTCGGCGGTGATGTGTTCGGCCACCAGGTGCGGGCTGTCCGGTGCGTCGGTGGCGAGCCGGCCGCCGTGGAAGCCGGCCGCCGCCGCGACGCGCTCCGAAAAGGTGCCGGCGGTCAGCAGGGACAGCCGGGCCCCCATGCAGTAGCCGGTCAGCGCCACCGGACCGTCGGCCGCCACCGGGCAGTCGGCCAGCCAGCGCAGATAGGCGTTCGCGTCCCGCATCGCCGCTTCGGGCGTCAGCGCCGACATGATCGGCATGATGCTCTCGAAGATCTCCGGCCGGGCCCCGGGATCGATGAACTCGGGCAACTCGACCACCGGAGCGCGCCCGTGGCGGTAGAACACGTTGGGCACCAGCACCGTGTAACCGGCCTCGGCGAGCCGGTCCGCCATCGTCCGCAGCTGCGGCCGCAGACCGAAGGCGTCCATGTAGAGCAGGACCGCCGGACGTGGCTCGCCGTCAGCGGGGTGGGCCAGATAGGCGTCGGCGGTACCGTCCTCGGTGAGGATGTCGACGGCGGTTCCCTGTACTGAGGTCATGGGGGGTGCCTCTCTGCGCAGTTCACGGCGAACGGGTCGCCGACCCGGTGGAGCCGGGCCGCGCACATGGTTTCATGCAGCATTCAACGGTCCCCGGCACCCCCTCCCGTTTGGGGACCGCTTTACTCGAACCGGGACGTGTCGCCCGCCCCCTCCCGGACGATCTCGGCCTCGCCGCCCGAGAAGTCGATCACCGTCGTCGGTTCCGTGCCGCAGTCCCCGGAGTCCACCACCGCGTCCAGCACATGATCGAGCCGGTCCTTGATCTCCCAGCCCTGCGTCAGCGGCTCTTCCTCGTCGGGCAGCAGCAGCGTGCTGGACAGCAGCGGCTCCCCGAGCTCGGCGAGCAGCGCCTGGGTGACGACATGGTCGGGGATGCGCACGCCGACCGTCTTCTTCTTCGGATGCTGAAGCATGCGCGGCACCTCCCTCGTCGCGGGCAGGATGAACGTGTAGCTGCCGGGCGTCGACGCCTTGATCGCGCGGAACACGTCGTTGTCGACCCGCACGAACTGGCCGAGCTGCGCGAAGTCCTGGCAGACGAGGGTGAAGTGATGCCGGTCGTCCAGGCGGCGAATGGTCCGGATCCGGTCGATGCCGTCACGGCTGCCCAGCCGGCAGCCCAGCGCATAACAGGAGTCCGTCGGATACGCGATGAGCGCACCCGAGCGGACGCTGTCGGCGACCTGGGAGATGGTGCGCGGCTGAGGGTTGTCGGGGTGCACGTCGAAGTACTTCGCCATTCACCGAGCCTATGCCCTGGGCCCCCCGATGGCGGCGCAGGCCCGGGCCGGCCGGCGGATTGCGCCCCGGGTCCCGGGAAACCCGTCCCCGATACGAGCGCCGACTTGCCGCCGCGCACGGGTGAGGTAACGTCCCGGGCGGTATGCCGTGAGTGAAGTGCAGGACGAGGTGAAGGCCGACGTGACTGGCAGAGAGGACGGGATCCGTCAGGCGGGGGTGGGGAGCGCCGACGCCTCGGTGTGGGCGCAGGAGTTGCTGGAACACCTGCGGCCGAACGGACGCGATGTCGGCCGGGTCGTCGCGTGGCTCGCGGACGCCGTGCAGGGCACCGCCGCGCTGCAGGACGACACCGGCACGCTCCTCGCGGGCACCAGGCCGCCCCTGGACGACACCCTCGTCGCGGCCGTCGCCGCCGGACGCATCGCCTCCGCCGCCTGGGAGGGCCAGGGCCGCCACCTGCGGCTGCTCAGGGTGGCGTACCCGAACCCCACGTCGGCCGGTGTGCTCACGGTGTCGCGCGAGACGCCCTTCGACCGGCGCGCCTCCGACATGGTCACGCACACCGTCCAGGTCATCGAGCTCCTGCTGAAGGCGGGGGAGTCGACCACCGCCGACCGTCGGCTCGCGCGGGCGACATCCGATCTGCGGCTGGCGATCCTGCAGTTGCTGATGGTGGAGGACACCGTCTCCGCACGCCGCGTGGCCGCGGGGCTGTGGCCCGGGCTGCTCGACACGGACACGGCCAGTGTCCACGTCGTCGAGGGCCCCGCCGACGAGCGCGACCGGCTCGTGGTGGAGTGCCTGGCCGTGACGGGCGAGCGGGCGCTGGTCGTGCGCTGCCCGGCCGTGGACGAGCATGTGATCGTCGTGACGCCCGGCGAGGGCGAGGCCCGGGAACTGCGCTCGCTGATCGGCCCGCGCCCCCACACGTTCATCGGCGGCAGCGCCCGGCAGAGCCTGGCCCGCACCGCCACCGCGTACGGGCAGGCCGTGAGCGCCCTGGCCGTCGCGCACTTCCGTTCGGACAAGGCCGCGGTCTACGCCGAGCGCACCCACCCCGAGCGCCTGATCGACCCGGCGCCCCTGCGCGGCTGGGCGGCCCGTCTGCTGCGCCCGCTCGACGCACTGGCGCACCACACCCGCGCCGAACTGCTCGCCACCACCCGGCTGGGCCTGGAGTTCACCGCCGTGAGCGCGGCCAAGGTCCTCGGCGTCAGCCGCAACACCGTCCGCGCCCGCATGGAACGCGTGGAAGCACTGCTGCGCACGGACTTCTCCGACCTGACCGCCCGTGCCGTGGTCCATCTGGCGCTCAACACCCAGGTGAGCCTCACGGACGCGCCGGCCGACGACGGAACGTCGGAAGCGGGGCAGGCCTCGCTGCGCGATCTGCTGTCCGGGCCCGCCATGCTCACCTGGGCGCACGAAGTCCTCGCAGGCCTCGATGAGGACACCCGGGACCTGCGCCGCACCCTGCGCGCCTGGATCGCCGAAGGCGGCAACGCCGAACGCACCGCGCAGACCCTCGGCGTCCACGCCCAGACCGTCCGCGAGCACGTCCGCAGCGCGGAACCCGTCCTGGAACGCCAGCTCCTCGCCGGTGGCAGCGACCTGTACGAGGTCGTCCTGGCCCATCTCGCGGTCGGCGACCTGGATGAGCCCGCCCTGTCGGCGACGAAATCGGGCCTTCCGGACTCACTTGTGCACAGGTGAGTCCCGGCGGCGGCGCAGCGGGCACCGACGCGATACCCAAGGCCTCCGCGGTAGACGTAAGTTCGACTTCCCGCGGGGGCACGACCGGAACGGGGGACCGGTCGCGTCCCCGCGCGCGCAGCCGTTCAGGCCCGCAGCCGCACCGGAATCTCCTGCCAGCCGAACGCGATGAACGACGGCACCTGCCGCAGCTCCTTCTCGTCGACGGCCAGCCGCAGGCCGGGGAAACGGTCGAAGAGGGCGGGCAGCGCCGTCAGGGCCTCGGCGCGGGCCAGCGGAGCGCCGATGCACCGGTGCACCCCGATCCCGAACGCCAGATGGTCGTCGGCCCCGCGCGACGCGTCGAAGCTGTCCGCGTCCGGCCCGTAGTGCACGGGATCCACCCCCGCCGCGGCGTACGTCGTGATGATGGCGTCCCCGGTCGGCACGGTCACGCCGCCGACCTCGATGTCGCTGACGGCGAACCGCAGGGGAAGCGACGCGATCGACGGGTGCACCCGCAGCGTCTCGTCGATCACCGCGTCCCAGCCGATCTCGCCGGAGAGTACGGCGGCCAGCTGCTCGGGGTGGGTCAGCAGGGCGACGACCGCGTTGCCGATGAGATTGACGGTCGTCTCGAAACCGGCGCCGATGACCAGCAGCAGGGTGTAGACGAGTTCCTCGTCGCTGAGCCGGTCACCGTCCTCGTCGCGCACCCGGATCAGCTCGGTCGTCAGATCGTCCCCGGGATGCTCGCTGCGGTGGGCGATCAGGGCCCCCAGCACCGTACCGATCTGCCGCTGCACGAACGCGGCATGCTCGGGGCTCGGATCGGTGGTGTCCATGATCGCGGCGATGAGTGCGCCGGTGTCCTCCCGCAACTCCTCGGGCACACCGAACAGTTCGCAGATCATCCGCATCGGCAGGGGATGCGCGAGCCCGGCCTTCAGATCCACCACCGACTCGACCGCCGACCCGCCGTCGTCGAGGGCGTCGAGCAGTTCCGCGGTGATGGTCCGCACCCGCGGCCGCATCATCTCCGTGCGCCGCTGGGTGAAGCTCGGCGCGACCAGCTTGCGCAGCCGCGCGTGGTCGGCGCCGTACGTCGAGAGCATGTTGACGACGCCGACCCAGCCCAGGATCCAGCCCCATGAGGGGTGTTCGCCGATCTCGGGCCACAGCCGCCAGTGCAGCCGGGGGTCCTTGCTGACCCGCGGGTCGAGGATGAGCTCCTTGAGGGTGTCGTAGCCCGTGGGCGCCCAGGCCGGGATGCCGCCGGGCAGCTCCACGGGCACGATCGGGCCGAGGGCGCGCAGCCGGGCGCTCTCGGCGGCGATGTCGGCGCCGAACGGGTCGATGGCGAAGCGGTCGATGCGGTCGGTCACGGTCACGAGGCAACTCCTGGCTGGTCGGGGGAGCGAGGACTGAACCGGACGGGCAGGGAGGTCAGGGAGCGGTGGAAGGGGCCGGGCCGCCAGGTCAGGAGCGTCCGGGGCAGGACCGGCTCCAGGTCGGGCAGCCACTGGGTGAGCCGTTCGATCGCCTCGGTGGCGATGAGTAGCGTGTGCTGCCGGACCGGGCAGGAGTGCGGGCCCGCCGACCAGGACAGATGCGAGGCGTCCTTGGGATGGTGCCCGCCGGTGACCTCCCGCTCGGCGAAGTGAGCCAGCGCCCCGTACGAGACGACCACCGGAACCGCGGCCCTGATCCACGTGCCGTGGAAGGAGACGGGCGTGCGGGCGTAGTGGATGCCGTAGTTGGCCAGAGGTGTCTCATGGTGGAGCACCTCCACCACCGCGTCCATCACGGGGCGCGCCCCGCTGGTGAGCGTGGAGTAGTACAGCGGGTTGCCGAGGATGCGGGACAGCGCGTTGGACACCAGGTTGGCCGTCGGCTCGTGCCCGGCGCCCAGGGTGAGGAAGACCTGCCAGGTGACCTCCTCGGGCGTGAGCCCGGCGGGGTGGTCCAGCAGCCGGCTCGGCAGGTCGTCGCCCCGTCGCTGGGCCTTGGCCGCGATCAGCTCAAGGACATACCCGCCGAACTCCGCCTCACCCTCGGCCGCTTCGGCACCGCCCTCCATCATCTTGCCCAGCGCCCCGTCGAGCCGGTCGCTCTGACTGTCCGGCAGCCCGAAGAGGTTGTTGAACACCAGCGCCATCAGCGGCCGCGCGAACTCGCCCACCAGATCGGCCTCGCCCTTCGGCCCGAACCGGCCCACCAGCACCCGCACCGCCCGGTGCACCCGCGCCCGCAGGTCGTGCGGCTCGATCCGGTCGAAGGTGTCGATCAGCGAGGTGCGGTAGCGGACATGGGCCGCGCCGTCGGCGAACAGCGTGTTGGGCCGCCAGCGCATCATCCCCAGGACCGGCGAGTCGTCGGCGACCGTGGACTCCCACGGCCGCGGGTCGTGCGAGAACGTCTCGATGTCGTGCAGCAGATCCAGCGCCGCCCGCCGGTCGGTGACGACGTACGCCGGCACGCCCGGCGCCAACTCCGCCCAGCCGACCGGGCCCTGGGCGCGCAGGGCGTCGTAGTAGCGATACGGATCCAGCGCGAAGCCGTCCTCCCACAGCCGCACGGGTGCCGAGCGGGTGAAGGCCTGCCGGTCGGGGGAGTGAGTGGTCACCGGTCGTCCTCCGGAGCGTTGCGGTCGATCAGGTGCTGGACCAGCGCGAGCAGCGCGTCGACGGACGAGTCGGAGTCCCGCGCGTCACACGTCACCATCGGCGTGCCCGCCTCCAGGTCCAGGGCGGTCCGCAGCTGTTCCTCGGTGTGGTGCCGGGGCGCGTCCGGAAAGGAGTTGAAGGCGACGGCGTACGGCAGCCCCGTCTCCTCGACCAGTCCCAGCACGTCGAACGAGGCGTCGATCCGACGGCTGTCGACCAGGACCAGGGCACCGAGCGCGCCGTACGCGATGTCGTCCCACAGCGCCCGGAACCGCTCCTGCCCGGGCGTGCCGAACAGATACAGCACGACCCCGCCCGGCAGGCTGATCCGGCCGAAGTCGACGGCGACGGTGGTCGTCGACTTGTCCCGCACCCCGGCCAGATCGTCCACCTGGGCGGAGGCCTCGCTGAGCGGCTCCTCGGTGTGCAGCGGCCGGATCTCGGAGACGGAGTCGATCAGAGTCGTCTTGCCGACGCCGAAGGGGCCGGCGACCAGGATCTTGACCAGGTCGCGGGCGGTGTCGGGCAGGTGGATGCCCTCGGTCGCGCCTCGCGGGGCGCCGGCCGTGCCGGTGTCGGCGTCCGTCGTACGCGGTGCGGGGCTGGGCCCTGTCGTTTGGATCGTCCCGGCGTCGCGGGGCCTAGTCGTGTTTGAGGGCGCGAAGGCCATCGGCCACTCTCTCCAGCAGGTCGGGGTCGAAGCGTCCGGCGGGCGGGATCGGCGCACGGGCCAGCACCAGCTCCCGGTCGACGAGTTCGCCGGCCAGGACACGCACCGCGGACACCGGCAGCCGCAGCAGCGCCGCGGCTTCCACGACGGTCAGCGAACCGTCGTCCAGGGCGTCCAGCAGGGCGAGCTGGGCGGCGGGCAGACCGGCGGGCGGGGGCGTGCCGGCGCCGGTGAGCACCGACAGCCGCTCCAGCTGGGGCCGGCTGGGCCGGGCCACGCCGCCGGTCGACAGATACGCGGGAACCAGGGGACGGCCGCCGGGGCGGCCCGTCATGCCGGTGCGCCGCCGTCGGCGTCCCGGGCCGCGGCGACCATCGCCTTCTCACCCAGTCTCGCCACCTGCGAGTGCACTCGGTGCGCGAGCAGGTCCAGACGCACCTCCTCGTCCCCGTAGGCGGCCACGCAGGTGCCGTGGTCCGTCGGCA
This sequence comes from Streptomyces sp. V4I8, assembly GCF_041261225.1. GTDB lineage: Bacteria > Actinomycetota > Actinomycetes > Streptomycetales > Streptomycetaceae > Streptomyces. The sequence continues at coordinate 813,307 of NZ_JBGCCN010000001.1, read as the reverse complement.
CGATCAGCACGTACCCGTGGTCCGACTCGATGACGACCTGCCGCACCTCGGCCGCGTCCCGGTCGGCGAACGCGGCGGCCGCAGTACGGCAGGCGCCCTGCACGGTGCTGGTGATCGCGGCCACCCGCTCGGCCGAGGCCCGGGTGAGCGCGTCCGTGTACCCGGTCACCAGCCCGTCCCGCGTCAGCAGTACGGCGGCCACCACATGCGGCACCTGCAGGATCGGTTCGAGCACCCACGCCGTGTCTCCCGCATCGCGGCTGGTCATCGAGCCGTTCCCCCTTCGTGGTCTGACTGGACTGTCCGGACTGTCCGGTCCGTCTGTCCGTTCTGGTCGTCCCGGTCGGTCTGATCGGTGTCGGTCATCCCGCCTTCGGGCCGCTGCCGTGCCGCTCGCCCGGATTCCGGCACGTCGGTGGAGGCGTCGTCGGCGTGCTCGCCGGCCTCGGTCCGGGCCGCCTCGGTACCGGCCTGCAGCGCGCCCAGCGCGGCGGCGGCCCGGTCCGGGCGGCGTACCGCGGGCCGCGGCGCGGGGACGTCCCTCGCCGCGGCGGCCACCCGCGCCCGGCGCCGACGCTGTGGCAGACCGCCGGCGTCGCGTGGAGCGTGATGCCCGGACACCGCGTCGGAGGCGTCGTCGTCGCGGTCGGCCCCGTAACCGTGCGAGGTGGTGGACGCCTCGGTTCCGGAGGCGGCGGACTTCTCGTCCCGGGAGGTCGTGCGGGTGGAGCGCGGCGCGCTCGCCGCGGGCGGTCGCTCGGCCGGGTCGATGTCGCTGAGCAGGTGGCTGTCGACCCGCAGCACGGCGCGGACGCCGCCGTAGGGAGACGGCGACGACAGATCAACGCTCAGGTCGAACTGCCGGGTCAGCTGCCCGATCGCGGCGAGCCCCATGCGCGGTGGATCGCCGAGGTCGGTGAGCAGGATCGGCTCGGAACCCGCCACCAAGCGCTGCGCGCGGGCGCGTTCGTCCTGGGTCATGCCCAGGCCCGCGTCGTCGACGGTGACGCAGACGCCGTGATGGACGTGCTCCAGGTTGACCACGACATCCGTGTCCGGCGCGGAGTGCCGCAGGGCGTTGTCGAGGAGTTCGGCGACGATGATCGCGACCGGCTCCACGGCGTGGGAGACGAGCCCGGTGCCCGCGGTCAGGTGGTTGTGGACCCGGACGCGCTGGTAGCCCGCGAGCCGGGCCTGGCCGCCGGTCACCGCCTCCACCAGGTGCGACTCCTCGCGGGCGAGCCCGACCCAGGCCCCGCACACCACCGCGGCGACCTGCGCCCGCCGCAGCGACTGCTCGTTCTCGTGATCCAGTTGGAAGAGGGTCTGCGCCAACTCCGGGTCGTCGTACTTCTGTTGCAGCTGGCGCAGGGCGTCCTGGAGCCGGTACAGGGCCGCCTGGATCTCGCGTGTCGCTCCCCGCATGCCGGCTTGCGCGGCCGCGTCGATGCGCGTGCGCTGTGTGGCCAGTTCGGTGCGCAGTCCGCTCAGCACCTGCTCCAGCGCGAGGTCCAGCGCGGACCCCGCGGTCTGCGGATGCAGCGGTCCCGGCACGGCGACATGCGGGTGCGCCAGCTGTCGGGCGGCGGCGGGAACGCGCTGTTCCGCCAGATGCTCCACCTCGGCCGTGAACGCCTGGAGCACGCCCTTGAGTTGGCGACGCAGGGCGTCGATCTCGGCCCGCTGCCAGGTCTGTTGTCGCTGGGCACGCAGGAGGCCGCCACCCAGGGCGAGTGCGGACAGCATGCCGACGGCGAGACCGCCGGTCGCCAGGTCCGGTAGTTCGATCATCGAGTCGGTTTCCCAGAAGTCGGTTCGAGGGCGGTCGGGCAGGGCTGGTTCCACGGCTGTGGGGCGAGGCGCTCGGAGCACAGTACACACCGTCATCGACCGGTCTCGCACGGTCGATCGATACTTCATTTCGAAACTGTCCGGGCTCTGATTACTTCTGGGCAGACAGTCTGAATTGCCGTACAAGATACGGAAGTTGGGGTGGATGTCTGTCCCCGGCGGTGCGGTGTGTGCCCGGTCGGACGGCGGGTACTCGGCGAGGCCAGGAACGACAACGCCGGAGGAGGCCCGAAATGACCAGTGGCACCGAGACCGGTGGCGTGACCGGTACGCAGGACAAGGACTACAACCTGATCTGGTACGTAGAGGCGTGCCTGAGCAACGCGCTGCGGCTGGAGAGCTACATCGAGGACGCGGAACGCGGCAAGGACACCGAGGTGGCCGACCTGTTCCGCAAGGCGCAGGCGGACAGCCGCAAGGGCGCCGAACTGGGCAAGACGCTTCTGCGCAGGCGTCTGAACGGCGGCTGACCGAGCGGCCGCCGTACGGCCCGGACGCCGGGGAAGCCCGCGGTGTCCGGGCTTTCGCCTGTTCGGGGGCGGCTCCGGCCCGGCTGCGGCATACTTCACTTCGCGAACCGCCTTTGGACACGTAGGGTTTACATCCGTTCGGCCCGTCGGACCGAACGGAGTTGCTATGGTGCTACTCGCCGGTAGCAATGCCGAACTGGGACGTGAGGAGTCGGCGGATCAGCTGCGCCACTCCTCGACGCGTCGTAGAGACGAGTCCATAGAGACGGAAGGTCCGGCAAGGGGGCCGGGCCGACCGAGGTGTCTGCGCGCATCCCGTGCGCGCCCCTCGAACTCCAGTTCCTCGCCCACCGATCCAGACAGGTGAGACTCGCAGACATGGTTCGATCTCTGGTCGATCTGCTGACCCAGCACGCCGCCCACCACCCCGACCGAACCGCCTACCGCCACCTCGTCACCGGCGACTGCGACGGCGAGATCCAGGAGATCTCGTACGGCCGCCTCGCCGACCGTTCCCGTGCCGTCGCCGCCTGGCTGCAGGAGCGCGGCCTGGCCGGGACCCGCGCCATGCTGCTGTACCCGCCCGGCCTGGAGTTCGTCTGTGGCTACCTGGGCTGCCTCGCGGCCGGTGTCGTCGCCGTACCGGGTGTCCCGCCGCAGGGCCGCGCGCAGAACCACCGCGCCCTGACCCGGATGAGGCGGCTCATCGCCGACGCCGACGCCAAGGTGATCCTGGGCACCCGCGAGATCGTCACGGCCCTGTCCGGCATGGCGGAGCACCTGCCCGAACTCGCCGACCTCACCTGCATCGCCACCGAGGACATACCCGACGAGGCGGCCGCCGCCTGGCGCGCACCCGACCTCACCGCCGACTCCGTCGCCTTCCTCCAGTACACCTCCGGCTCCACCGCCGCACCGCGCGGCGTGATGGTCACCCACGGAAACCTGCTGGACAACGAGCGGCTCCTCACCGAGTCCCTGGGGCACACGCCGGACACCATCGAGGAGTACGGCCATGAGATGTTCGTCAGCTGGCTGCCCGTGTACCACGACATGGGCCTCATAGGACCCGTCCTCAACACGGTCTACCTCGGTGTGACCGCCACCCTCTTCTCGCCGCTGCACTTCCTGCAACAGCCCCAGCGGTGGCTGACCGCGATCAGCCGCTACCGCCCGCACACCAGCGGCGCTCCCAACTTCGCGTACGAACTCTGCCTGAAGCACGCCGGCCCCGGACTCCTGGACGGCCTCGACCTCAGCAGCTGGAAGGTCGCCGTCAACGGCGCCGAACCAGTGCGCGCCGCCACCCTCCGGCGCTTCACCGAGACCTTCGCCCCGGTCGGCTTCCGCGGCGAGGCACACCACCCCTGCTACGGCCTGGCCGAGTCCACCCTGATGGTCACCGGCGGCACGGTCCACACCCCGCCCACACTCCTCCAGCCCTCCGACACCGGCCCGCACGCAGGCCGGACCGACGCCGCGGCCGTCAGCTGCGGACGCCCCGGCCGCCATGTCACCGTCGTCATCGCCGACCCCCGACGGCACGAGGAACTGACCGAGGGCGAGGTCGGCGAGATCTGGGTGCGCGGCGCGAGCGTCGCCAAGGGCTACTGGCGCAACGCCCTCGCCACCCGCGAGACCTTCCGCGCCACCCTGACCGGCCACGAGGGCCGCTTCCTGCGCACCGGCGACCTCGGATTCCTGCGCGACGGCGAGCTCTTCGTCACCGGGCGCCTCAAGGACCTCATCGTCGTCGACGGACGCAACCACTACCCGCAGGACCTGGAACTGACCGCCGAGATGGCCCACCCCGCCCTTCGCCCCGGCTGCACCGCCGCATTCTCCGTCGAGGGAACCGTGGCAGACAGCGGAGCCGGGGGAGACGGGGGAGCGGGCGGCGAACAGCCCGTCATCGTCGCCGAGATCGCCCCGGACGCGGCGCCCGACGCGGAGAAGATCATCGACGTCATCCGCAGCGGGATCGGCGAGGACCACGGCCTTTCGGTACGTGACGTCGTCCTGGTGGAGCCGGGCACCATCCCCAAGACGTCCAGCGGCAAGATCCAGCGCCATGCCACCCGGGCGGCCTACCTGGACGGCACCCTCGCCGTGGTCGCCGCGCCCGCCCTCGGCTGACACCGCCCGGCCGACCGGCGAACGCCCACGCACCGCCGTACGCCCCGTAGGCCACAGCAGTCGTACCGCCACACCCGCCCTACGGGTCGTACGGCCTCCGCCCCTGCCCGAATCCACGAGGACACCCGTCTAGATGCCTGCGCACGAGTCCCCGAAGCAGTTCTCCGAGCCGTCGCTCACCACACCGGAGGGAGTGCGGGCCTGGCTGGAGTCGGCCGTCGCGGAGGCGGCCGGGCTCGACCCGCTGGCCGTCGACCCTGACCGGCCCCTCGCCGAACTCGGCCTGGGATCACGGCAGTTGGTGACGCTGGCCGCCGACCTGTCCGCGGCGACGGGCCGGCCGCTGGACCCGTCACTGATCTTCAACCATCCCACCATCGCGGCCCTCGCACCGGCGGTGTTCGACGAGACCCCGACGCGGACCCCGGCGGCCGTTCCGACTTCGGGCGGCACGCCCATGCGGGCCGATGGCGACATCGCGATCATCTCCATGGCCTGTCGCTTCCCCGGCGGCGCCGACAGCCCCGAGGCGCTCTGGCGGCTGCTGGACGCCGGCGAGGACGCCATCACCGAGGTGCCGACGGGCCGTTGGGACACCCGAGGGTTGCACGACCCGGATCCGGAAGCCACCGGCAAGGCCTACTCCCTGCGCGGCGGCTACCTCTCCGGCATCGACCGCTTCGACGCGCCCTTCTTCGGGATCTCGCCGCGCGCGGCCGCCGCCATGGACCCCCAGCAGCGACTGCTCCTGCAGACCAGCTGGGAGGCCGTCGAACGCGCCGGAATCGTCCCGGACACGCTGAACGGCAGCTCCACGGGCGTCTACATCGGCCTGTACGACAGCGGCTACCTGGCCTCGGCCGCCCTGGACCAGCTCGACGGGCATGTCGGCACCGGCTCGGCGTCCAGTGTGGCGTCCGGCCGTATCGCCTACACCCTCGGCCTCCAGGGGCCGGCGGTCACCGTCGACACCGCCTGCTCGTCCTCCCTGGTCGCCCTGCATCTGGCGGCGCGGGCGCTGGCGGGCGGGGAGTGCGACCTCGCGCTGGCGGGGGGTGCGACGCTGCTGGTGACCCCGCGGGGGCATGTCGAGTTCAGCAGGCTGCGCGGGCTGTCGCCGTCCGGGCGGTGCAGCCCGTTCTCGACCGACGCTGACGGCGTGGTGTGGGCCGAGGGCTGTGGCGTGGTGCTGCTCAAGCGGCTCGCGGACGCGCGCCGCGACGGCGACCGGATCCTCGCGGTCGTCAAGGGTTCGGCGATCAACCAGGACGGCCGCAGCCAGGGCCTCAGCGCCCCCAACGGCCCCGCCCAGGAACGGGTGGTGCGGGCCGCGCTGGACTCGGCCGGCCTCCAGCCGCACGACCTGGACCACATCGAGGCGCACGGCACCGGTACCCGGCTGGGCGATCCCATCGAGGGGGGCGCCCTGGCCGCCGTCTTCGGACCCGGCCGTCCCGCCGACCGTCCCCTCGGCGTCGGCTCCCTCAAGTCCAACATCGGCCACACCCAGGCCGCCGCGGGCATCGCGGGCGTCATCAAGACCGTGCTGGCCCTCGGCCACGAGCGCATACCGGCGTCCCTGCACGCCGAGACCCCGACCGGGCACATCGACTGGGCGCACAGCGGTCTGCGCCTGATCGACGAGCCCCAGGCCTGGCCCCGGAACCCCGAGCGGGTGCGGCGCGCCGGGGTGAGCGCGTTCGGCATCAGCGGCACGAACGCCCATGTGGTGCTGGAGGAGGCTCCCGAGGAGCAGCCTCGGCGACCCTCGGCCGGCCTCTCCGGCGCCACCCTCTTCCCGCTCTCCGCCCGCACCCTCCCCGCACTGCGCGCACAGGCAGGACGGCTTCGGGAGGCCATCGAGCAGCAGCCGGAGTCGCCGCCGGCCGCCGTCGCGGCCACCCTGGCCCACCACCGCACCCACTTCGAGCACCGGGCCGTCATCCAGGCGAGCGACCGCGGCGAACTGCTCGCCGCCCTCCGCGCCCTCACCGACGACCGCCCGGACCCCGAACTGACCGCAGGCCCCCAACCGGCCCTCACCACAGGCAAGTTGGCGTTTGTGTTCCCCGGACAGGGAGCCCAGTGGGCCGGCATGGCGCGCGATCTGCTCGACCGTGAGCCGGTGTTCGCCGACGAACTCGACCGCTGCGACGCCGCCCTGCGCCCGTTCACCGGCTGGTCGGTGACCTCCGTCCTGCGCGGCGACCCGGGGGCCCCGCCCCTGGACCGGGTCGACGTCGTCCAGCCCGTCCTGTTCGCCGTGATGGTGTCCCTCGCCGCCGTGTGGCGCGCTCGCGGCGTACGGCCGGACGCGGTCGTGGGACACAGTCAGGGCGAGGTCGCCGCCGCCTGTGTCGCCGGAGCGCTCAGCCTCAACGACGCCGCCGCGGTGGTCGCCCTGCGCAGCCAGGCCCTGACCGCACTGTCCGGCACCGGCACGATGGCCGTCGTCGCCCTGCCGCACACCGACGTCGAGGCCCGACTCGCCGACCACGGCGGCGAGATCGCCGTCGCCGCCGTCAACAGCGGCCGGTCCACGGTCATCGCCGGCGCCGTGGACGCCGTGGAGGCCCTGCTCACCGACCTCGACCGGCAGCGGATATTCGTCCGCCGCCTCGACGTCGACTACGCCTCCCACAGCGACCGGGTCGAACCGGTGCGCACGACGATCCTCGACGAACTCGACGGAGTCATCACCCAGCCCACGTCCGTCGCCTGGTACTCCACGGTCACGGCCGAGCCGGTCACCGAGGAACTCGAAGCCGACTACTGGTACACCAACCTGCGCGGTGACTGGATAGGTGTCTCGGTCCGGAGGCGTGCGTGATTGCCGGTTGGCGGGACCGGTGATCAGCCGAGGGCGGGCATCCAGGGGCTGCCGCGCATGGCCTGGATGAGGACGTCGAGCATGGGCTGCTCGTGTCGGGTGGCGGTGGCCAGGTAGGTGCGGATCGCGGCGAAGTCCTGCGCGCCGTGCAGCGTGCGCAGGCAGCCGGAGACCTTGATCCGCAGCTTGGCCATCCTGATCGTCTGTTCGGCTGGGTTGTTGTCGAACGGCAGTGTGAGGTCGTGGACCCAGCGCAGGTAGTCGTTCCAGCGCTTCGTCAGCCGTCTGAACAGGGCGTGGTACTTCGCCTCGGTCTTCGAGCTGCGGGTGGCGGTCGCCTTCAGCCCGTCGGCCACCGCCTGGGCCAGCGCCCCAAGCTCACCGTCCTTCACGGACACGGCGATCGCGTCGAGCCCGTCCGCTCGGGCCTCTTCCGCGGCCTTCTTCAGGGCCAGCACGGCGTCGATGGCGCGGTAGGCCGCGCACCGGGCCTTCTCGCTGCCCCGCTCGGTGACCGCGACCAGTTCGCGTAGTACGTGTGCCGAGCACAAGGCGTGTTCGGCCTGCGGGTAGGAGTCGTAGGGCGCCCAGGCGTCGTGCATGGCGATGCCGGTGAAGCCGGGCAGTATCCCGGCCGCGTCGATGCCTTCGCGACCGCGGCGGCGGTGCACCGACAGGTGTACGAACTGGCCGCTGGAGGCGGAGTGCAGCCAGTGCAGGCACCCGGCGGTGCGGAACCCCGTCTCGTCGAAGAACGCCACCGCCGCGCCGGCGACCTTCCCGGCCACGAGACGGCCGAAGGCATCCAGCCGGCTCGCGCAAGTGCGTACCCACGAGGCCACCGTGCCCGGCGCGACGGACGCGTCGAAGAGGTCTGCCAGGGCGGTGGCGGTGCGGTCCTTGGACAGGAACTGGCCGTGCATCAGGTAGACGCCGGCGGCCGCGAGACCAGGACCGTACTGCACCGGGGCCCGCACGCCCTCGGGACCGGAGGCCTTCTCGCTCCGCCCGCACGCGCACCGGCAGGTCAGGACCTGATGCTCGGTGACCTCCAGGCCGATACGTTCGGGCAGGTCGAAGACCTGACGCCGCTCGATACCGGCCACGACGGCCCCGGCCAGGTCCGCACCGCAGCCGGCGCAAGGGCCGTGGGGCCGGTGCTCGACCCGGTGGTCGGGGTCCGCGACCTGCCGCAGCGTGATGCCCTTCTGGCCTTTCGGGCGGCCCGGCCCCCGCCCGGACTTCCCACGCAGAGACTTCGGAGCCGGTTTCGCCAGTCCGTCCGAAGACGGCGGCCTGGAAGAGTTCGCCGAGTTCTTCCCCAGCCGGGCCGTCAGGTCCACGACCTGACCCTCCAGTACCACGATCCGTTCCCGCGCCGCGGCGAGTTCCTCACGCAACTGCACCACCAGAACAGCGAGTTCCTCATAAGAAGGCGGCACAGCAGCATCAGACACGAGACAGATGATCACCGATCCAACTGACAAGATTCAACTCATCCCGCCAGGAGCACCTATCCAGTTACCCTGCGCGAACCCGTCCGCTTCGCGCCCACCGTCGAGCGCATGGCCGCCGACGGCTACCGCTACTTCGTCGAACTCAGCCCCCACCCCTCGCTCCTCACCGCCCTGCACACCATCGACGAGCGCCTGGTCGCGGTCGGCTCCCTCCGCCGCGACGAGGACGGCCCCGCCTGCCTGGACCGCGCCACCGCCGAACTTCACGTCCACGGACGGCGGATCGACTGGGGGCGCCCGGTCCCGCGCACCACCCCGGCGGACCTGCCGACGTACGCCTGGGACACACAGCGCCACTGGATCGAGCCCGCCGCCTCCGCCGCCGGCCCCGGCCTCTTCGACCGCGCGGCGCACCCGTTGCTCGGCATCCAGCTCCAGTCGGCGGACCGGACCCGCTGGACCTTCCGCGACGAGTGGTCCCCGGCCACCGCCGACTGGCTGCCCGACCACACCGTCTTCGGCCGTACCGTCGTCTCGGGCACCACCCTGCTCGAACTCTGCCGCGCCGCCCTCGCCGTGACCCGCCCGGACACCCCTGCCGACATCTGCGACCTGCTCCTCCTCGCGCCGCTCACTCTGCCCGACACCGGCACGGTCGAGGTGTCCGTAGAAGTGGTCACCGCCGGGGCCGTGCCGGAGATCACTGTCCACAGCCGTCCTCGCGGCCAGGAGCCCACGGACTGGACCCTGCACGCCACCGCGTCCGCGGCCGAGTCGGCTGCCGCGCCGGCCGACGAACCACCGGCGTGGCCCGAGACGGCCGAACCTGCCTGGCGCGAGGACACTTACGAGCGTCTGACCGAGCTCGGCCTCGGATACGGTCCGGCCTTCCAGGGCGTACGACAGGTCGCGGCGACCGGCGACGGGACCCTGCTGGCGCGCCTCGCGCTCCCGCCCGTGGCTCGCGACGCGGCCGACCCCTACCCGGTGCACCCGGCGCTCCTCGACGCCGCCCTGCAAGTGGCCGCCGCCCTCGACAGCTCCGGCGGGCGAGTGATGCTGCCCGTCGCGATGGCCCGCTGTGTCCTGCCGCCCGGCGGCGCGACGGACCTGACCGCGTCCGTACGCCGGACAGGCGGCTCCGGCACGGAACTCACGCCGGACCTCACCCTGGACGTCACCCTGTGGGACGCCGACGGCTTCCCGGCAGGCCGACTGGAGGGCGTACGCCTGCGGGCCGCGAACCCGGCCGACCTGAACAGCGCCTCGGAGAACGGGCGTCACCTTTACGAGGTGGCGTGGACGGCCGTACCGGGGAAGCCGGCCGAGACACCCGGCGCCGCGTGGGCAGTCCAGGGCGAGGGGGCGGACCCGGCCGTCGCGACGGCCCTGCGCGACCTGAGCGCGGCGGGCGTCCAGGTCACCGACGAGGGCGCCGACACGGTCGTACGCATCTGGCCCGGTACGGCGTCCGACACCGAACCGGCCGTCGCCGCACACGAGTTGGCGGCCACCGCCCTGGCCGAACTTCAGGCGCTGATCTCTCTCCCGCCGGACGAGGCGCCCGCGCGCACCATCTGGGTCACCCGGGGAGCGATCGCGGCGGCCGACGACGACACGGTTCCCGGCTTCGCCCAGTCGGTGCTCTGGGGTCTGGCTCGCGGCGCCCGCGCCGAACACCCCGACCTCGGGCTGACCCTGCTCGACATCGACGGTGACGAACCGTCCCTCCTGTCGGCCGTGGCACACTCCGACGAGCCGGAACTCGCCCTCCGCGCCCGTGAGTTGCTCGCCCCGCGCCTCGTACGGGCCCGTCCCGCCCCGGCCGACCGCCGCTCCCCGATCCCCACCGACGGCACGGTACTGATCACCGGTGGCCTCGGCGCGGTGGGCCGCGGCATCGCCCGCCTGCTCGCCGAGAACGGCGTACCCCGACTGCTGCTGACGTCTCGTCAGGGAGGCGATGATCCGCGTGCCGCGGACGTCATCGCTGAACTGGCCGCACTCGGCGCCGAGGCGGAGGTCGCCGCGTGCGACGTCGCGGACGCCGCCGGTGTGGCCGAACTCCTGGCCCGTATCGGGGACGAGGCACCCCTGCGGGGCGTCGTCCACTGTGCCGGGGTCCTCGCCGACGGCGTGGTGGCCGAGCTGACCCCCGAGCGCCTCGCGCAGGTCCTGCGCCCCAAGGTCGACGGCGCCGCCCACCTGCACCGGCTCACCGCCGACCGGCCCCTCGACCTCTTCCTGCTCGTCTCCTCGGCGGCGGGAGTCGTCGGCAACGCGGGCCAGGCCAACTACGCGGCAGCCAACGTCTTCCTTGACCAACTCGCCCATCACCGGCGGGCTTTGGGACTGCCGGGCGCCTCGGTCTCCTTCGGGGCGTGGGCAGGCGAAGGACTCGCCGCCGAGCACGCCGACCTGGAGCGGATGGCTCGCCTCGGCCATCGCGCCCTCACCCCCGACCAGGGCCGTGAGCTGACCGAACTCGCCCTGCGCCGCGAGGCCCCCCACCTGATCGCCTGGTCACTGGACCTGCCCCGGCTCAAGGCCGCCGCGCCGGCCGGGGCACTGTGGCGCTCCCTGCTCCCCGCGCCCGACCCCGCTCAAGCGGGCAGCCGCACACTGGCCGACCGCCTGGCCGGGCTGCCCGAGCCCGAACGCGCCGCACGTGTCCTCGCCCTGGTCCGCGAGGAGGCCGCCCACGCGCTCGGCCTGCGCTCGGCGGATTCCGTCCGCCCCGACCAGCCGCTCCGTGACCTCGGCATGGACTCGGTCACGGCGGTCGACCTGCGCAACCGCATCAGCACCCGCATCGGCACCAAACTCCCCGCCACCCTCCTCTTCGACCACCCCACGCCCAGCCGCCTCACCGAGTACCTGCTGGCCGGCGTCCTGGCGACAACGCGCAGTACGAGCCGTGAAGTCGCGTCCCGGTCCACGTCCACGTCCGCGCCCACGCGCTCGGCCGACGAGCCGGTGGCCCTCGTCGCCATGGCCTGCCGTCTGCCCGGCGGCGTGAGCGACCCGGAGGGGCTGTGGCGCCTGGTCGCGGAGGGGCGGGACGCGGTCGGGCCGTTCCCGGCGGGGCGGTGGGACGTGGAGTCGCTGTACGACCCCGACCCGGACGCGCTCGGCAAGTCGTATGCCCGCGAGGGCGGTTTCCTCGACGACATCGAGTCCTTCGACGCCGGGTTCTTCGGCATCACCCCGAAGGAGGCGGCGGCCATGGACCCGCAGCAGCGACTGCTGCTGGAGACGGCCTGGGAGTCGCTGGAGCGCGCCGGCATCGTGCCCGCCGACCTGGCGGGCAGCACCACCGGGGTGTACGTCGGGATGTTCGGCAGCGACTACCTGTCCGGCACCCGGCTCGACCAACTGGACGGCTACGTCGGTACGGGCTCCGCCCTGAGCGTGGCCTCGGGACGGCTCGCGTACACGCTCGGGCTGAACGGCCCCGCGCTGACCGTGGACACCGCGTGCTCGTCGTCGCTGGTGGCCGTGCATCTGGCGGCGCAGGCGCTGCGCGCGGGTGAGTGCGATCTGGCGCTCGCCGGCGGCGTCACCCTGATGGTCACGCCGCAGACCTTCGTCGAGTTCAGCCGACTGCGCGGCCTGTCCCCGACCGGCCGCTGCCGCTCCTTCTCCGACGGAGCCGACGGTGCCATCTGGGCCGAGGGCGCCGGCATGGTCGTACTGAAACGACTGAGCGACGCCCGGCGCGACGGTGACCGGATCCTGGCCTTGCTGCGCGGGACCGCCGTCAACCAGGACGGCCGCAGCCAGGGACTGTCCGCGCCGAACGGCCCCGCGCAGGAACGGGTGATCCGGCGAGCGCTGGAGCACTCCGGACTCCGGCCCGCCGACATCGACTACGTCGAGGCGCACGGCACCGGCACGACCCTGGGCGACCCGATCGAGGCGAACGCCCTCGCGGAGGTCTTCCGCGACTCACGCCCCGAGGGCCGCCCGCTGTACCTCGGCTCGCTGAAGTCCAACATCGGGCATGCGCAGGCGGCTTCCGGCGTGGTCGGCCTGATCAAGGTCGTGCAGGCACTGCACAACGAGAGCCTGCCGCGCACCCTGCACGCCGACACGCCCAGCCGTCACGTCGACTGGGCGGACAGCGGACTGCACCTGCTGCGGGAGGAGGCCGCCTGGCCTTCCTCGGGGGAGCGGATCCGGCGTGCGGGTGTGAGCGCCTTCGGGATCAGCGGCACCAACGCGCATGTGATCGTCGAGGAGGCGGGGACGGGAGCGGAGGCGGGAGCGGGGGCGGCGCCTGAGCCGACGGGCGAACCCGCCCCGGGCAAGCGCCTGTTCGTGCTGTCCGGCCGCAGCGAAGCGGGTCTGCGCGGACAGGCTGCGGCACTGGCCCGCCACCTCGCCGTGGCCGACGACTCCGATACCGATGCCGCGCTGGCGGACAGCTCTTACACCCTGGCCCGCCACCGCAGCCATTTCGAGCGGCGCACGGCGGTCCTGGCCGAGGACCGAGACGAACTGCGTGACGTGCTCGGCGAGTTGGCGGCCGGGCGGATACCGCTGCCGCCGCCCCGCGAGGAGCAGACGGGCAAGGTGGCCTTCGTCCACGCCGGACACGGTGGCCAATGGCCCGGCATGGGCCTGGACCTGATGGCCGAGTCGGTGGCGTTCCGCGAGGAGCTGACGCGGATCGACGAGGCGGTGGAGCGGCACGTCGGCTGGTCGGTGCTCAACGCGCTGCGGGCGCCCGAGGAGTTCTCCCCGCTGGAGCGGACCGAGTATCTGCAGCCGACGCTGTTCGCGGTGAACGCGGCACTGACCGCCGCCTGGCGCTCCCTGGGCATCACCCCGGACGCCGTGACCGGGCACAGCCTGGGCGAGATCGCCGCCGCGTACAGCGCGGGCGCGCTCACGTTGGACGACGCCGTGGCGGTGGTGACCGGACGCGCCCAGGCGGTCGCACCGGTCGCGGGCAAGGGCGGCATGCTGTCCCTGGGTCTGCCGCGCCCGCGGGTCGAGGAACTGCTCGCGCCGTACACCGGCCGGCTCTTCGTCGCCGCAGTCAACAGCCCGCACTCCACGGCCGTCTCCGGCGACAGCGACGCCCTGGCCGAACTGCGCCGGAGCCTCGACGAGCAGGGCATCGAGGCCCGTTCGCTGTCCACCCCGTTCGCCTCGCACACCCCGCTGATGGCCTCGCTTCGAGAGGACCTGCTCGACCGCCTCTCCGGCATCCAGGGCGCGCGGACCGCTGTCCCGTTCTATTCGACGGTGCTGGCGGAACCCGTGCCCGGAGACCGACTGGACCCCGCCTACTGGTACGCCAACCTCAGCGAACCCGTCCGCTTCGCGGACACGATCAACCGCCTGCTGGACGACGGCTACCGCTACTTCATCGAGCTCAGCCCGCACCCCTCGCTGGGCTCGTCCGTCGAGGCGGTGGCGGCGGAGGCCGGAATCGACGCGGTGAGCGTCGGCTCACTGGGCCGGCAGCGGGGCGGTCGGGACGGACTGCTGCGCAGGCTGGGGGAGTTGTACACGGCCGGCCACACGCCCGACTGGCCGACGCTGTTCCCCTCCGGCCGTCGCGTCGACCTCCCGACCTACGCCTTCGCCCGCGAACGCCACTGGCTCGTACCCGCCCCGGCCACCGCGACCGGCGCCTCGCCACTCCTGGGCACGCACATCGAGGCCAGCGACGAGACCGACCGGCACATCTTCCAGAGCGAGCTGGACCTGCGCGACAGCCGCTTCGCCTATCTGACCGACCACAAGGTCACCGGCGAGGTGTGGCTGCCCGGCGCCGCCTTCCTCGACATGGCGCTGGAGGCCGCCTCCGCCGTGCGGGAAGGCGGCGAGGTACGGCTCTCCGACGTCCGGTTCCTCCAGCCCCTGTGCCTCGACGAGTCCCGGCCGACACGGCTGCAACTGGTCCTGCGCCCAGCCGTCGACGGTTGCCGCGACTTCACCATCGCCTCGACGTCCGGCGGCGGCGGACAGCGTGCGAGCTGGGAACGTCACGTCGACGGACGCATCACCGTGATCTCCACCGTGGCCTCCGCCGACCCGAGTGAGCCGCTCGCCGCGCTGCGCGAGCGCTGCACCGAGCAGGCGGACCTGCCGGCCGTCTACGCCGGTCTCGCCGCCCTCGGCATCGACTACGGCCCCGCCTTCCGAGGCCTGACGTCGGGCCACCGCACGCACTCCACCGCCGTCGCCCGACTGGCCGACAGACCCGCCGCCGGTCATCTGCTCCACCCGGCCGTCCTGGACGCCGCCTTCCACACGGCCGCCCTGCCCGGCGACGCGCCGCAGGGCCGGGCCTTCGTGCCCGCCGGAGTCGGACGACTCCGCCACACAGGACTGCGCACGCCCCCCGTGTGGGTGACATGCGAGCTACGGTCCGTATCCGGCGACACCGCCACCCTCGACCTCCGGCTGTACGACGAGAAGGACCAACTGCTCTTGGAGGCGGAGGAGTTCGGGCTGGCCGCTCTGTCTCCCCTGGACGGGGCACTGTTCGAGACCCGCTGGCAGTCCCGCCCGACCGCCAACGAGCCGCTCGCTCAGGGCAGTTGGCTGATCCTGGCCGACGAGTCGGGCGTCGCCGCCGAACTCGTCGGGCAGCTGGGCACCGCCTCCGTCTCCCACGTGATCGCCCGGAGAGGGGAGGAGTTCGCTGCCGAAGGCCCCGGCCGTTACGTCCTCGACCCGACCGATCCGCAGCACCTGGCCCGCCTGCTCGACGAGGCCTTCGCGAACGAACCCCCCGAGCGGGTCGTGCAGTTGTCCGCACTCGACGCTCCGGCGATCGAGGACGCCCGTACCGCCGAGGAAGCGGCCCGGCTGTGCTGCCTGAGCACCCTGCATCTGGTGCGCACACTCGCGGAACGGGCCCAGACGCCGGCGCCACGTCTCTTCGTCGTCGTGCGGGGCAGCCAAGCCGCCGGTGACAGCACGCAGGTGACGCATCCGCAGCAGGCGCTCGCCTGGGGCTTCGGCCTCGCGGTGGCGCAGGAGCACCCGGAGCTGCGGACGCCCCTCGTCGACCTTCCGCCGACGGACGGCGCCGGCGCCCTGTGGACCCAGCTGCGGCACGCCGACGACGAACGGCTCGTCGCGCTGCGCGGGTCCGGGCCACTGGTGCCCCGGCTGACGCGCACCCGCCCGGACGACGCCGGTCACGGCACCACCGCCCCGGAGGGGGCGTACCTGATCACCGGTGGCCTGGGTGGCCTCGGGCGTGTCGTCGCCGAGCGGCTGGTCCGTCGGGGCGCCCGTCGGCTGGCCCTGATGAGCCGGAGCACGCCCACCGAGGAGGCCATGGGCTGGATCCACGGGCTCGAACAGCGGGGCGTGACCGTGCACCTGGCGCACGCGGACGTCGCTGACCGCGCCGGCCTTACCGCCGCCCTGGACGCCGTACGCCACGCACTCGGACCGATCACCGGCGTCGTCCACGCGGCCGGCGTCCTGGACGACGCCACGCTCGGCCACCTGACCGACGAGCGGGTGCTACGCGTCCTCGCCCCGAAGGTCCTGGGCACGGCCCTGCTCACCGAACTGACCCCGGACGCCCAGGACTTCGTGCTGTTCGCCTCGGCGGCGGGACTGCTCGGCTCGGCCGGGCAGAGCCCGTACTCGGCGGCGAACGCCTTCCTCGACGCCTGGGCACATCACCTCTCCCACGCGGACCGTCGCGCCCTGAGCCTGGACTGGGGCGCCTGGTCGGGCGTGGGCATGGTGGCCGATTCCGGTGTCCGCGAGGCCGAGACAGGCCGTTCGGGCCTGGTCGCCTTCTCCGCGCAGGAGGGCGGCGAGCTCTTCGATCGCGTACGGAACTCCGGCCGCCGGCAGCTCGCCCCCATGGCCCTGGACTGGGAGCTGCTGGCCCTCGACCCCGACGCGGCCCGCACCCGCCCGATCCTGGCCGACCTGGTCACGGCCCCCACCGGTACGCCCGGCACCGACGACCTC
This sequence comes from Streptomyces sp. V4I8, assembly GCF_041261225.1. Lineage (GTDB taxonomy): Bacteria > Actinomycetota > Actinomycetes > Streptomycetales > Streptomycetaceae > Streptomyces. The sequence continues at coordinate 796,604 of NZ_JBGCCN010000001.1, read as the reverse complement.
GTCAATAAAGTGTTCGCGGCGACGACCGACGCCGAGCGGGCCGTACGACTGGAGGCATACGTCCGCGCCCGGGTCGGCGAGGTCTCGGGCGGGGCGGCCCAGATCTCCGCGACCACGGCGCTGAAGGAACTCGGCCTCGACTCCCTCATGCTCGTGCGGCTGCGCAACGCCTTCGCCCGCGAACTCGGCGTCGAACTCCCCGCCGCCACCGTCTTCTCGGCCGCCGACATCCGCGGCCTCGCCCAGGCACTGAGCCACGCCCTCCCGGAACGGAACACCACGACACGGGACGAGCCGCAGCCCATCGCCGAGGTACCGGCGACCGAACTGCACCCCGTGACCCGCGATGTCGTACGCCTGCTGCGCAGCGCCCAGCCGGGCATGCCCGACGCGGCCCACGCCGTCGGCCTGGCCGTACACCTCACCACACCGACCACCCGCGAGACACTCACCGGCATCGTCACCCGACTCACCGCACGGCACGCGGCCCTGCGCACCGCCATCGTCACCGCGACCGAGGGCGGTCGGCGGCTGAGGGTGGACCGCGAACTGCCGGAGCCGCCGCTTCGGTGGACGGTCGTGCCGGACGACGCCGCCGTCGACGCCGGCGACCGGCTGCGCGAGCTACTGGAGGCCCCCTTCGACCTGGCTGTCGGGCCGCTGTGGCGTTTCGAGCTGCTCGACGGCGGGGAGCGCGGCCAGATCCTGGTGTACGGCGCCCACCACGCCGTGAGCGATCTGCAGTCGCTGCTGCTGGTGGCGGGGGAGATCGATGTGGAGCTGACCGGCAACGTGCTCGGTGCCACCGTCACCAACCGCGACATCGTCCTCCTGAACGAGGCCCAGCAGACCGGCGAGCAAGCCGATGGCCAGGCCGGCGGGGACGATTGGCGCGAGATGTTCCAGGGCAGCGCACGCCTCGAACTGACCCTGAGCCGGCCGCGCCCGGAGACTCGCTCGTACCGGGCCGGCAGCGTCACCGTGCCGATCCCCGACGGGCTCATGGACCGGATCTCGACCGCGGCGAGCGGTCTGGCCGTGACACCGGCCGCCTTCTGCCTCGGCACCCTGACCGTCCTGCTGGCCAGGAAGCGTGAGCGCGAACGTTTCGTCCTCGCCGTCCCCGTGGACACCCGCATCCACGCCGACGCCTACGACGCGGTGGGCTTCTTCGGCGTGCCCGTGCCCTTCCCCGCCGAGGCGAGGGCGGGGGAGCGGATCGAGGAGGTGCTGCGCCGCACCGACGGGCGTCTGGAGCGGGTGCTGAGCAAGGGGGCGATGTTCTCCGACGTGCTGCCGGTGCTGGCCCGACAGGGGCTGTACCGGGGCAACGCGCCGCTGGTGGAGGTGTACTTCAACTACGTGCGCGCCGCGGGCGGGCTGAGGGGCCTGGAGGTGCTGCCGGCGGGGACGGGCTACTCCGACCTCGACCTGATGATCACCATGACCCCGGACGCGGGCCGGATCCGCCTCGATCACAACCTCGACATCCTGGACGCGGAGACGGTCACCGGGCTGGGGGAGGAACTGCTGCGTCTGCTCGCGGAGACGGCCGACGGGCCCACGGGGTCGGTTCGTGCCACGCGGACGACGCACGAGGGAGCCTCGACCCCACCGCCCCCCACGCTCGCCCTCGCCGCCACCTTCGCCCTCGGCAACCTGCCCCTGATGTGCGAGACGGCGATCGACGCGGCGATACGGGACGGCAGCGTGACGACCGTCGCGGAAGCCCCGTACCACCACGTTCTGGCGAGCCTGCGCGATCCGTCCGGGGTGTTCGCCGACCCGGCCACGACGGAGGGCGTCGTCCTGCTGCGATCGGCGGACCTGCAACGCTTCGGTCCGGTCGACGACGCGCTGCTGGCCGAACTGCGCACCGCCTACCCGGCGGCACTGCGCGCGGTGGCCGAGCGCACCCGCAGGCCGCTGATCGTCGGCTTCCTGCCCGCCGCGCACGCGGAGGACCGGCTCGGCCGCTGGGAACGGGAGATCGCCGCCGAGTTGGCCGAGACGCCCGGCATCGCCGTGCTCGGGCCCGACGAGTGGACCCGTCACCACCCCGTCGAGGAACGCTTCGACGAGCGCATCGAACGCCTGGCCCACCTCCCCTTCACCGCGCCCTTCCAGGCGGCCGTGGCCCTCCGTCTCGCCGAGGCCGTCCGGGCGGTACGGCGCCCCGCGCCGAAGGTGATCGCGGTCGACGGCGACGAGACCCTGTGGGGCGGGGTGGCCGGGGAGACCGGCGCCGACGCCGTGGACCTGACCGGTCCGCGGGCCTCGCTCGCCCGCAGGTTGCTGCGATGGCGGGCGGCGGGCGCGCTGCTCGTGCTGGTCAGCAACAACGACGAGGACACCGTCCGCGCCGTACTGGACCGCCCGGACAGCCCGCTCAAGGCGGAGCACTTCAGCGTGCTCTCCGCGGCCTGGGGTCCCAAGCCGGCCCGTCTGGCGGACGCGGCCCGCACGCTCGACCTCGGCCTGGACAGCTTCCTGTTCCTCGACGACAACCCGGCCGAGATCGCCAAGATGCGCGCCGCGCTGCCGCAGGTGCTGTCGGTGACCTGTCCGCCGGTGGCTGAACTGCCCGCGTTCCTGGGCAGGTTGTGGCCGCTGGTCCCCGCCGCGGCGACCGCCGAGGACGGAATCCGGGCGCGCTTCTACGAGCAGGAGCGCGAGCGGGACGCCGTCCGGGAACAGGCAGGGTTCGAGGAGTTCCTGGAACAGCTGGACCTGCTGGTCGACGTCCGGGCCCTCTCCGATGCCGATGTGCCACGTGCGGAGCAACTCGTGCGCCGAACCAACCAGTTCACCCTCCGCGCCCGCTCCGCCGACGGCGGCGACGTCGCCCGGTGGCGGGAGCGCGGCGAGGTCTGGACTGCGACGGCCCGTGACCGCTTCGGCGACTACGGTCAGATCGGCCTCCTCGCCCTGCGTCGCGAGGGCGACCGACTCGACGTCCTGGCCTGGCTGATGAGCTGCCGCGCACTCGGCCGGGGCGTCGAGGAACGCCTGTTGCAATGGCTGGCCGACCGGGCCGACGAACTGGCCTGCACAAAGGTCCGCCTGACAGCGGAACGCACTCCCCGCAACACCCCGGCCCGCCGCCTGCTCTCGGCACTGGGAGGCGGCGGTCAGGACGACGACCGGCTGGAGACCGTGGTCACGCCGGAGCTGCTGCGGCAGTTCCGTTCCTGGCGACAGCAGTGACCGCCCAGAGCGACGAACGGACGAGCAACATCATGAAGGGCTCTCATGCGTGAGGTGAACGAGGACCCGTCGGCGCACGCCGCCGTACGGGCGACCGCGGAGGCGATCGAGCGGGGCGGGGTCGGGCTCGGCGTGAACGAGTTGCTGGCCAAGGTGACGGCGGCGGGGGCGGTGGAGACGAGGACGGGCAGGGAGACGGGCACAGGCGCGGAGACGGAGGTGGGCGCGGAGACGGGCGCCGGCGCGGGCACGGGCTCAGCGTCTGGCACCGATACGGAGCCCAGTGCGCCTGCGCCGACAGCGCATCCGACCGCCGCGGGCCAGTCCGCCGTGCACCCGACCGCTACAGGCCCGACCGCCGCAGGCCCGGCCACCGAGGCCCGGATCGCCGAGGCCCCGACCGCCGACCCCCGGACCGCCGCGCCCCCGGCCACCGAGGCCGCCCCTCCCCGGGACGTCGACGCCCTCGCCGCCGCGATCGCCGACCGGGCGGGCCGCCACCTCCCCTCAGGGCACCTCGGACCGGACGCCGACTTCTTCGACGCGGGCGGCAGTTCCGTGAGCGCGGTGGAACTCGTCGCGGTGTTGGAGGACGAGTTGGGCATGGAGATCGACCTGGACGAGGTGTTCGCCGAGGCCAGGCCGATCAGCTTGGCCAGGCGCGCGCTGAGCAGCACCGGGGCGGTGGCGGTAGCGGCGGAACCGGCGACGGTCACCTCTGGCGTGACCGCCGCCCCAGTCACCCCAGTCACCCCGGTCATCCCGGTGACTCCAGCAACCCTCCCGCCCGACGCCCCCGCCCACTCAGCAGCCCGCCCCGAAGACCTCACCCAGATCCTCGCCGACCTGGCCCTCGCCGACCGCCTCCCCTTCACCGCCTCGCCCGAGCCACTGCCGCCCCGCCGCATCCTGCTGACCGGCGCCACCGGCTTCCTCGGCAGTCACATGCTGCTGGACCTGCTGCGGCACAGCGACGCCCATGTCCACTGCCTGGTCCGGGCCGCGGACGAGGAGGCGGCCACGGTCCGCCTCGGCGAGGCGCTCAAGAGCTACGCGCTGCCCTGGTCGTCGGAGGTACGCCGCCGCATCACCGTGCTCCCCGGCGACATCCGCCACCCCCACCTGGGCCTGTCCGACGACGTCTGGAACACCCTCGCCCAGGAACTGGACAGCGTCGTCGGGGTCGCGGCCGCCGTGGACTTCCTGCGTGGCTACCAGTCCCTGCGCACCAGCAACGTCCTCGGCGCCCTCACCCTGGCGGAACTGGCGGCGACCGGGCGCCCCAAACCCCTGCATCACATCTCCTCCATCGCCGTCTTCAACGAGGTCGGCATCTCCTCCATGGGCGAGGACGACCCCCTCGCCCACATCGACCGCCTCATCGCCGGCTACGACCAGACCAAGTGGGCCGCGGAGGTCGCCCTGCGCCGCGCCCGCGACCACGGCCTGGTCGTCACCGCCCTGCGCCCCGGCGGCATCGGCGGTCACACCAAGACCGGCGCCTACAACCCCCAGGACCTCAGCAGCGGCCTCATCTCGGCCTTCGGCCGTTTCCGCACCGTCCCCGCCTTCCGCTACTTGAACGCCGCCCCGGTCGACTGGGTCAGCCGCGTCGCGGTCGCCGCCATCTGCGCACCCGACGCCTGGGGCTTCGACTACAACCTCACCGGCGTCCCCAACACCCTGGACGACGTCGTACGGGACATGGCCTTCGGCGGGATGCACGTCCGTGTCCACGACTGGGACGAGTGGCGCACCGACACCCTGGCCCGTCTCCAGGCCGACCCGATCCCCGAACTGGCCTTCCTCACCCGCGTGTTGCAGAGCCCCACCGCCCTGAAGCTGTGCGAGGCGACCCTGAAGGGCCCGGCCGCGACGGCCGACCGCACCACCGCGCTCGTCGAGGCCCTCGGCCTGCCGCCCGCCGCCCGCTACGACCCACGAGCCCAGCTCAGGACATTCGAACGCCTCGCCCACGACGGCCTCGCCCGCCTCCCGCAGAAGGACGACCAGCCCTACCTGTGGTTCTCCGAGACCACCGAGGGCAGTGTCGGTCCCGTCGGCGCCGCCCCCGAGACCCCCTGCGCGCTGTCCCTCACCCTCTCCATCGCGAGCATGCACCAGCTCGTGACGGACCGCCGCGTCGACGTCCGCGGCGAGGTCACCTGCCCGGCCCTGCACCCCGAGCCGTTGACCGTGGCACGCGGCGACATCTGGGTCCGCCCCGAGGAGGGCATCCCGCAGCGGCACGGCCTGCGTCACCAACTCCTGCGCTACCGGCTGGAGTTGACGGACGCCGACGGTGGCCGCTGGTGGCTGGAGGGCCACAAGTACGCCCGAGCCCGCCGCGACGTCTGGCGGCAGACCCGGGCCCTGACCGTGGCACTCGGCCGCGAGGGCGAACCGGCGAGCCTCGCGGGCGAGGTCGTCGTCCCCGCGGACTCCTACGTACGCGACCAGATCGACGGCATCAAGGTGGATCCGCGCCTGACCAGCCAGGAGAAGCGCGCCGCCAAGCTGACCTGGCTCGCCTGGTTCGGCCTGGAGATGGGCCGCGGCCTGCTCGGACCCTTCGCCCGGGCGGCAGCGGACCTGCTCGACCTGCGCCGCACCCAGACCCCCACGGAGCACCGCCGATGATCTTCCGGACGACGAACCCCAGAACCACCAGGCCGGCGCTGCGCAAGGTCAGGACCACCACGACCCTGCGCCCCCTCCGCCACCGCCTCGACCCGGCGAAGGTCGAGGAGATCCCGTTCCACACCACGGACGGCGTACGCCTCGGCCTGACCCGCGTCGACACCGGCGACCGCGCCCCCGCTCGCGACCGCCCCGCCGTCCTGCTGCTGCACGGCCACACCGCCTCGGCCGACATGTTCCTGCTGCCCGAGACCCGCAACCTGGTCGACGCCCTCCTGGACGAGGGCCACGAGCCCTGGCTGCTCGACTGGCGAGGCAGCTGCCGCCTGCCGTACAACGAGACGGGCCGCCGCTACACCTACGACGACGTCGCCCTCTACGACATCCCCGAGGCCGTCGCCCACATCCGCACCCGCATCGGCGACCGCCCCCTCTTCGTCGTCGCCCACTGCATCGGCTCCCTCACTCTCTCCCTGAGCATGACGGCGGGCCTGGTGCCCGGCCTCGCGGGCGTGGTCTCCCAAGGTGTGTTCCTCACCCCGAAGCTCGCGGGCCGCACCTCCCTGCGCATGTCCCTGGCCGGGGAACTGCTGAAGTCCCGTATCGACCACATCCCCGTCGACTTCCGCAAGGTCGGCCTCTGGTCGAAGTACACCCCGCTGTTCGCCCTGGCCTCCCGCAAGGCGACCTGCCCGGACCCCACCTGCCAGATCCTGCACAACTCGGCCTGGGGGACCGGCGCATCGCTCTTCGTCCACGAGCACCTCACCGACACCACCCACGACCGCCTCGCCGAACTCCTCGGCCCCGCCCCGCTGTGGATCCTGCCGCACCTGCGCCGCATCGAACTGGCCCGCACCGTCGTCCGCTGGCACGACACCGACCGGCGCTACCGGTCCCTCCCGCAGAACGCCCTGGACGCGGCGGCCCGTATCGACACGCCCGTGCTGCTCCTGGCCGGCAGCGAGAACGGCCTGTGGCTCGACTCCCAGCGGCTCTGCCGCGACGTCCTCGCCCACCGCCGGCCACAACTGGACATCACCTACACCGAGATCCCGGGCTACGGCCACCTCGACACGTTCCTCGGCAGGGGAGCGGCCCTCGACGTGTTCGGGCACATCCTCGACTTCCTGGGAGAACGCCGGTGACGACACCCGGTGCGGCCGGTTACCGTACCGATCAGTAACCAAAGACCCACTCCAGGAGGCCACCCATGCCGCAGCTCGAAGTCGACGGCGCGAAGCTGACGTACGACGACGAGGGCCCCCGCGAAGGCGAGGGTGTGCCCCTGGTGTTCGTCCACGGCTGGACGGCGAACCGGCACCGCTGGGACCACCAGGTGGCCCACTTCGCCGAGAAGCGGCGCGTCGTCCGGCTGGACCTGCGCGGGCACGGGGACAGCAGCGGGGCGGGGGCGCGCAGGGTCGACGATCTGGCCGAGGACGTCCTCGCCCTCCTCGATCACCTCCAGGTCGAGCGGTTCGTGATCATCGGCCACTCCATGGGCGGGATGATCGCCCAGACCATCGCCCTCGCGCACCCGGAGCGCGTCGAGCGCATGGTGCTGGTGAACTCCATCGGCAAGATGGCCTACAGCCGGGGCCGAGCCCTGCTGATGGCCGCCTCGACGCTCGCCCCCTTCAAGCTGTTCGTCGCCGCCAACATCCAGCGCGCCTTCGCCCCCGGCTACCCGCGCGAGGAGATCCGCGAGTACATCCGCGCCTCCGCCGACACTCCCCGCGAGGTCGTCATGACGCTCTACGGCGCCATGCGCGCCTTCGACGTGCTGGACAGGGTCGGTGAGATCCAGGCACCCACGCTGATGGTGCACGGCTACCACGACATCCAGCTACCCCTTGCCCAGATGCTGCGGATGGCCAAGGCCTACCCGGACGCGGTGATCCGCGTCCTGGACGCCGGCCACGAACTGCCGGTGGAGAAGCCGGCCGAACTGACGGCGGCACTCGACCGGTTCCTCTGTGACTCCTGTTGACGGCGGGGAGTGGTGCTCCTAGGGTCTGCCGCGAAATTCGGAAATAACTCCGAAACTTTCGGCAGAGAGGGACGAGATGGTGACCCGCACTTCCATCGACCCGCCTCCCGAGCGCCGGCCCCGGCGCTCGCGCACCCGCACCGCCCTGGCCGTCGGCATGGCGGGCCTGCTCGCCACGGCCGGCGTCACCGCACTCGCGGGCACCGCCCAGGCCGCGAGCACCCTCGGCGCGGCCGCCGCCGAGAAGGGCCGCTACTTCGGCGCCGCGGTCGCGGCGAACCACCTGGGCGAAGCCCCGTACGTCTCGACGCTCAACACCGAGTTCAACTCGGTGACGCCGGAGAACGAGATGAAGTGGGACGCCACGGAGCGCACCCGCGGCACCTTCACCTTCGGCTCTGCCGACCAGGTCGTGAACCACGCCCTGAGCAGGGGCATGAAGGTCCGCGGCCACACCCTGGTCTGGCACTCCCAGTTACCGAGCTGGGTCGCCGGCCTCGGCACCGCCGACCTCAGATCGGCGATGAACCACCACATCACCCAGGTCATGCAGCACTACAAGGGCAAGATCCACTCCTGGGACGTCGTCAACGAGGCCTTCCAGGACGGCAGCAGCGGTGCGCGGCGCAGCTCGCCCTTCCAGGACAAGCTCGGCAACGGCTTCATCGAGGAGGCGTTCCGCACCGCCCGCGCCGCGGACCCGGCCGCCAAGCTCTGCTACAACGACTACAACACCGACGGCGTCAACGCGAAGAGCAATGCCGTCTACAACCTGGTCAGGGACTTCAAGTCCCGGGGCGTACCGATCGACTGCGTGGGCTTCCAGTCCCACTTCAACAGCGCCTCACCGGTGCCGTCCGACTACCAGGCGAACCTCCAGCGCTTCGCCGACCTCGGCGTCGACGTGCAGATCACCGAGCTGGACATAGAGGGCTCGGGCACGGCACAGGCCAACAGCTACACCAACGTCGTACGGGCCTGTCTGGCGGTCTCGCGCTGCACCGGCATCACCGTCTGGGGCGTCACCGACAAGTACTCCTGGCGCGCGAGCGGAACGCCCCTGCTGTTCGACGGCAACTACAACAAGAAGCCGGCCTACGGCGCGGTCCTGACCGCGCTCGGCGGCTCCTCATCCGGCGGCGGCACACCCGGCGCCGCCTGTACGGCGACCTACAGCAAGGCCGAGGAGTGGAGTGACCGCTTCAACGGCAAGGTCACCATCACCGCGGGCAGTTCCGCGATCAGCAACTGGACCGCGACCGTCACCGTGACGGCCCCGCAGAAGGTCTCCGCGACCTGGAACGGCACACCCAGCTGGGACAGCAGCGGCAACGTCATGACGATGAGGCCGAACGGCAGCGGCAGCCTGGCCGCCGGCGCATCGACGAGTTTCGGCTTCACGGTCATGAAGAACGGCACCAGCACGGCCCCGGCGATCGGCTCCTGCACGGCCTCCTGACCGGCCCCGGACCGGTGTCCGGCGCGGCGCCTGTTCCGCCCGCGCCGGACACATCCGTCGCTCAGCCGACGCGCAGGGTCTTCTTGGCCAGTTCGTACGCCGGCAGCATCCCCCGGTGCTCCTCGGTGTCCATCCCGCCGAGGCGGATGACGACCGGCCCCTCCTCGGTGGTGACGGCCAGGGCGCTCTCCTCCTTCGTCTCCTCCAGGAGCTCGCTCGTGACGAGGTACTTGACCTCGGCCCCGGCGATGTCGCCCGCCTTGAACGCGCTGTACTTCGCCTTGCTCACGCCCTTCTCTTCTGCCAGGAAGGCTTCGAGCACGGTGCGTGCGTCGTCGGCACCGGGCTTGCCCGTCCAGATGCGCAGGAAGCCGATGTTGCCCGCCGGCTTGGCGTCGACCTCACAGGCCGCCGTGACCGGGCCCTGACGCAGGAGTGCGTCGGCGATCTCCTGGGCCAGCTCCTCCTCCTCGGCAGCGCCGGAGCCGTCACCGCTGTCGGCCGACTTGTCCTTGTCCGTCCCGGCGTCGACGGCCTCCGCCTGCCAGTACTGGGCGATGTCGAAGGTGACGGGGAGCTCGCAGGCCGATCCGGCGGCGCCGATGGTGCCCCCGCTCTTCACCGCCGTATCGCCGTCACTCGCCGCCTCGGCCGAGGCCGTAGCGCTCGCCGTCGTCTTCGTGTCGTCCTCGGCCGCCCCCGAGCAGCCCGTCAGCACCCCGGCCAGCAAGGCCACCTGGGCCATCCGACGACGTGCCTGTCTTGCCCCCACCAGCATGGTGTTCTCTCTCCCCACCCGATCCTGCCTGCGGATCTCGTTTCAGGCGGCATACGGTATCCGAGACCACTGACAAGGCGGCGCGCGGTCCCCCGGCCGATCACATCGCGGCCTGCGGCAAGATGAGGCGATGACCTCGCTGAGCTTCGACCGCTACTGCGACGAGATCGTCTCCCAGACCGAGCGGCTGACCTCCCATGTGCGTGGCGCGGACATGACCGCTCCGGTGCTCTCCTGCCCCGGCTGGAACCTCGGCCGGCTGCTGCGGCACGTCGGCGGCGACCACCGCTGGGCGGAGGAGCTCGTGCGCACCCGGTCCACCGGCCCGCTCCCCGACGACCTGGTCAACGACCTCTCCGCCTACACCCACGAGGACGCGACCGTCCTGATCCCGTGGCTCACCGAGGGCGCGGCACGGCTCAGCGCCGCCCTCCGCGCCGCAGGACCCGACGCCCTGGCGTGGAACCCCTCCGAGGAGCGGCCGGCGCCGGTGGCGTTCTGGGCACGGCGCATGACCTACGAGACGGTCGTGCACCGGGCCGACGCGGCGCGGGCCGCCGGAGCCGAGTTCGCTCTCGACCACGACCTCGCCGTCGACGCGGTGGAGGAGTGGCTGGAGTACTCCACCTTCCCCGAGGCCTTCGAGCCCCACCCGGACCTGCCCGACCTGCTCGGCCCCGACCGCACGCTCCAGTTCGACGCGACCGACGCCGGAGAGTGGCTGGTCGACCTCACCGGCGAGCGCCCCGTCCTGCGCTCCGGGGCCGACGGCGCCACCGCGACGGCACGCGGACCGGTGACCGATCTGCTCCTGTACTTCTACAAGCGGCCGACGACCGCCGTCGAGACCAAGGGCGACACGGCACTCCTCGACCTTTGGCGGATCCGCTCCGGGTTCTGGCTGGAGGCGCCGGAGCACTGACCTAGTCGGCGGCGCGGGGGACCACCTTGATGTTGAACGTGTGGGCGCCCAGTCCGCCGGCGATCCCCATGAAGAGCAGAGCGAAGTGCTCCTGCCCGCGTGCGGTGGTGATGCCCCCGATGTCCAGCTGGGACGACCGGGGCCAGCCCAGGTCGGTGAGCAGCCGGCCGGTGAGAAGTTTGGCTTCGGCGTCGTCGCCCGAGAGGAAGACCGTACTCGGCCCCTCGAGACTGTCCGGGGCGATCATCGCGGTCGAGTCCATCGTGCACAGCGTCTTGACGACGGGGGTCAGGGGGAAGGCCTCCTGGATCTGTTCGCCCAGGCTGCTGTTGGGGTGCGAGAGCTCGGTGTAGTCATCGGTGAGGCCGACGCCGACGTCGACGAGTACCTTGCCGGCCAGGGCCGACGCGCCGATGGAGTGCAGCAGTTCCACGGACACGTTCCCCGGGGTCGCGTTCACGATCACTTCCGCGTGGGCCGTCGTCCCGCCCAAGTCCGCCACGGGCAGGCCGAGATCCGTCCGTCCCGTCGGTTCACGGGATCCGAGCAGGATGTCGTGTCCTGCGGCTCGCCAGCCCTGGGCGAGCGCGCGTGCGACGTTGCCGGTTCCTAGCAGTCCGATACGCATGGCTCGACGCTAAGCGGCGCTGCCGGCCCGGGGAATCGGGCCGCGGGCCCAGGAGGACCGGCACCAAGGTCGTAGTCCTGTGGTCCTGTGGCCGTGTTCTCCCGGCGGTTTGCCGAACCGGCAAGACTGTTTGTCGCGCATCGGAGCGTCCCGCAGGCTTCTTCAACGTGAACGCAACCACCTCTGCGCACCGGGAGATGCCATGACCGAGACCCCCGCTCCGAAGACCGTCGACGCTTCGAAGGCCGCCGAGTTCTGGGAGGGCCGCTACCGGGACGGCGGCCGCTTGTGGAGCGGCCGCCCCAACTCGCTGCTCGTACGGGAGGCCTCCGCCCTGCGGCCGGGCAGCGCGCTCGACCTCGGCTGCGGCGAGGGCGCCGACGCCGTATGGCTCGCCTCGCGCGGCTGGCGCGTCACCGGCGTCGACATCGCGCACACGGCTCTGGAGCGCGCCGCCCGGCATGCCGCCGAGGCCGGCGTGAGCGGCCGTACGGCCTGGGAGCGCCACGAGTTGGGAGAGACATTCCCCGAGGGATCCTTCGACCTGGTCAACGCCCAGTTTCTGCAGTCGCCGGTCGCCCTCGACCAGCCGCGGATCCTGCGGCAGGCCGCCGCGGCGGTCGCGGCGGGCGGCACCCTGCTCCTCGTCATGCACGCCGACTGGCCGTCCTGGCAGAGCGAGCCCCCCTTCGAGGCGGAGTTCCCGACGCTGCGGAGCGTCCTCGACGAACTCGCGCTGCCGGAGGCCGACTGGACCGTGGAGACGCTGGACACGGTACGCAGTGTGAGCGTGTCGCCCGAGGGCGTGGAGGGCTTCCGGGACGACAACGTGTGGCGTATCCGGCGCGGCGGCGACGCCTGACGCGTCCCACGGGATGCCCTTGCCCCTACACCTCACCCACCTGCGTCGACACCTCGCCCAGTACCTGACGTACGGCGTCCAGCGCCGCCTCGCGGTCGGCCGGCACCAGCCCGATCCGGGTACGCCGGTCCAGCAGATCGGCCTCGTCCAGGGCGCCTTCGTGGCGTACGGCCCACAGCAGTTCGGCGCCGGTGACGGGATGACCCGGCAGTACGGGTTCGCCCAGCCGGGGGTCGCGTACGCCGAGCGCATGGACGGCCGGTGCCTCCGTGCCGTAGCGCTGGACAAGGCGACGCGGCGCCCGTACCGAGCCGAGCGTGCCGGGTGACGCGGCGCCGACCAGGGGGAGCGAGGCGGTGGGGGAGGGGCCGGCGGTGAGCCGGTGGGTCGCGACGGCGGCGTCCACCGCGTCCTCCGCCATCCGGCGATAGGTCGTGAGCTTGCCGCCGACCACCGTGATCACGCCGTCCGGCGAGGTGAGGACCGCGTGCCGGCGGGAGATGTCCGCGGTCCGTGGTGCCGCGCCGGAGCCTGCCTCCGGGCTGGTGTCGAGGAGGGGGCGCAGTCCGGCGAACGCGCCGACCACGTCGTCGCGTTGGACCGGGACGTCCAGGGACGGAGCCCAGGACGTCGAGGAGGAAGCCGATGTCCGTCTCGGGTACTTCGGGCACGTCGGGGATGTCGCCCTCGACGGGCTCGTCGGTGAGTCCGACGTAGACCCGGCCGTCGCCCTGGGGCAGCACGAGGACGAAGCGGTTGGTCTCGCCGGGGACCGGGACGTGCAGCCCCGCGGGCAGGGGGCCGAGGTGGTCGGAGCGCAGGACGAGGTGGGTGCCGCGGGAAGGGCGGATCCGGATGCCGTCCACCAGGTCACCCGCCCAGACGCCGGACGCGTTGATCACGACGCGGGCCCTGATCTCGCCCTCCTCGCCGGTGAGTTCGTCACGTATCCGGGCCCCGGACGCGGTGAGCTCCAGAGCCCTGACGCGGGTCAGGATCCGCGCTCCGTGTGCGGCGGCGGTGCGGGCGATCGCGGTCACCAGGCGGGCGTCGTCGGTGAGCCGGCCGTCCCAGGACAGCAGGCCGCCGCGCAGGCCCTGGGTGCGCAGGGCGGGGGCGAGGTGCCGGGTCTCCACCGCGGAGAGCCGGCGCGGGGCGGGCAGGGTGGCGCGGGCCGTGCGGGCGGCCAGGCGCAGGGTGTCGCCGGCCCGGAACCCGGCCCAGGCCAGGGCGGACTGACCGCGGGAGACCAGGGGCGTCAGGGGCAGCACGAAGGGCTGGGCCCGCACCAGGTGCGGCGCCGTGCGCTCCATCAGCACACCGCGCTCGACCGCGCTTTCGTGCGCCACGTCGAACTGTGCCGAGGCGAGATAGCGCAGCCCGCCGTGGATGAGCTTGCTGCTGAACCGGGAGGTGCCGAAGGCCAGGTCCTGGGCGTCGACGGCGGCCACCGTCAGACCGCGGGCCGCGGCGTCCAGGGCGGCGCCGGCACCCGTCGCGCCCAGCCCGACGACCAGGACGTCCACGGCCGGACCGCCGACGGTCTCGGCCAGCTCGCGCGAGCGACGGGCGGCGGACAGCGACGACCCAGGGATCGACGCAGGGAGCGACCCCGGGATCGGCCCGGGAACCGATCCGGGAACGGATGCGGAAACGGGGCCGGGAAGCGGGGGAGTGGCGGGGCTCATGGCGTGAGGGTCCTTTCCAGGATGCTGCGCAGTTCCGCCAGGAAGGCCTCACTGCTCAGGTCGGCGTCGTCCTCGTCGGTCATGGTCCGCAGGGACAGGGTGAAGGACTGGACGATCAGCAGCAGGGCCCGCGCCTGCCGTTCGACATGGCCGGGGCGCACCGACCCGTCGGCGTGGCCGTCGCGCACGGCGCCGGCCAGCAGCGCGATGAGGGCCTCCTGGCTCGCGCCGCGGCGGTCGAGGACGTAGGGGAGCAGCAGTTCCGGGTCGACGTCGATGATCTTCCGGAAGAGCGGGTGGACGCGGAAGGCCTCCACCCCGGCCACCAGCCCGTCGACGATCAGGCCGCGCGCGTTCGCCCCGGGCCGCCGCTCGGGCATGGCCCCGGTGGCCACCGCGACCCACTCCCGGGTCATCAGGTCCCCCACCAGGGACCGCACATCGGGCCACCGCCGGTACAGCGTCATCCGGGAGACGCCGGCGCGGCGGGCCACGTCGGTCAGCGTCGTACGGCGGACTCCGACGGCCAGGACGCAGTCGCGCACCGCGTCGAGCACCGCGTCGCTGTCCGAGTGGTTGTGACGAATAGGCGTCATGTGTCACAGTGTAACGCCTGCGAGGCCGTCCGGAACACGGCATCGCTCGAATCGACCGGTGAGGACGACAGCCATGGACATGCTGTGGAGCGGCTGGGGCGACCCGGCCAAGGCGGCGCCGCTGCCCGAGACCGTGACCGGGCTGCTGCGCGATCTGCTCGGCGTCAAGCCGCGCACCGCCGGTCCGGTCGCCCTGGAGGACCTCGTCGTACCCGAGCCGCGGCTCGAACCCGCCGTACGCCAGGCCCTGTTCACCGCGGTCGGCGGCGAGGAGCACGTCCGTACCGACGCGGAGACCCGTGTCCGCCACACGCGCGGCAAGTCCACCCCCGACCTGCTGCGCATCCGCGACGGCGAAGTCGACGACATCCCCGCGGCCGTCGTACTCCCCGCCGACCACGACCAGGTACTCGCCGTGCTGCGCGCCTGCGCCGAACACCGCCTGGCGGTGGTCCCCTTCGGCGGCGGCACCTCCGTCGTCGGCGGTCTCGCCCCCGGCCGGCGGAGCCCCTTCGTCGCGCTGGACCTTCGGCGCATGAACCAACTGCTCGCCCTCGACGAGGTCTCGCGCACCGCCACCCTGGCGCCCGGCCTGCGCGCCCCCGAGGCCGAGGCGCTGCTGGCCGAACACGGCTTCACCCTCGGCCACTTCCCCCAGTCCTACGAGTGGGCCACCATCGGCGGATTCGCCGCCACCCGCTCCAGCGGCCAGGCGTCCGCCGGCTACGGCCGCTTCGACGAGATGGTCCTCGGTCTGACCCTCGCCACCCCCGAAGGCACCATCGACACGGGCCGCGCACCGCGCTCGGCGGCCGGACCCGACCTGCGCCAGCTCCTGCTCGGCTCGGAAGGGGCGTTCGGCGTCATCACCTCCGTCACGGTGCGGATCCGTCCCGTCCCCCAGACCTGTGTGTACGAGGGCTGGCGCTTCGCCTCTTTCGAGGAGGGCGCCGCGGCGCTGCGCCGCCTCGCTCAGGACGGCCCGCGCCCCACGGTGCTACGGCTGTCCGACGAGACCGAGACCCTGATCGGCCTCGCCCAGCCCGACGCGATCGGCGCCGGGGAGCAGCCCGCGGCCGGATGCATGGCGATCACCGGCTACGAAGGCACGGGCGAGGACACCTCGTACCGCAGGGAGCGGGCCGCCGCAGTCCTGCGCGCGTGCGGCGGTACCCCGCTGGGCGAGGAGCCCGGACAGCGCTGGGCGCACGGCCGCTACTCGGCCCCCTACCTCCGCGACGCCCTGCTGGACGCCGGGGCGTTCGCGGAGACCCTGGAGACGGCGACCTTCTGGTCACGTGTCCCCGAGCTGTACGCGTCCGTCCGCGACGCCCTCACCACCACGCTCACCGAGGCCGGCACCCCGCCCCTGATCATGTGCCACATCTCCCACGTCTACGAGAACGGCGCCTCGCTGTACTTCACCGTCGTCTCGGCCCAGGGCGACGAGCCGGTGGCGCACTGGGAGAGGGCCAAGCACGCCGCCAACGAGGCGATCCTCGGCGCGGGCGGCACGATCACCCACCACCACGGGGTGGGCACCGACCACCGGGACTGGTACGTCCGCGAGGCGGGCCCTCTGGGGATCGAGGCGCTGCGTGCCGTGAAGCGACGAGTGGACCCGGCGGGCGTGCTCAGCCCCGGCGTCCTCCTGCCCCTCGACTGACCCACCGGCCGGCCACCCGCCGTCCACCGGACCATTCGTCCACCGGATCGTCCATCCACTGGATCATCCGCCCACCCGCCCGCCTCCGGCAGCGCCCTCCCGTCGGCCCGAAAGGCACATCGATGCGACAGTTCACCGCCATCGTCAACCCCACGGCGGGGGGATCCGCCTCAGCTGCCGCACTTCTGAACGTGGCCCGGCCGCTGCGGGAGGCCGGCGCCGACCTGGAGACCGAGTACAGCCGCAGCCTGGAACACGCCCGGGAGCTCGCCCGGGACGCCGGAGAGCGGGGCCGGGTGGTGCTCGCCGTGGGCGGCGACGGCATCGCCGGCGGCATCGGCGGCGCCCTCAGCGGCACCGACGCCCTGCTCGGCCTCGTCCCGGCCGGCCGCGGCAACGACTTCGCGCGGGCACTGAACCTGCCCACCGACCCGGCAGCGCTCGCCCAGGTCCTGCTCCACCACGAGCCCCGGCAGGTCGACACCATCGAGGTCGAGTCGGCCGTCCATCACCGCACGGTGGTCCTCGGCAGCGTGTACGCCGGCGTCGACGCGCTGGCCAACCGCCACGCCAACAACGCCACACTCCTGCGCGGAGCGGCTTCCTACTACGCGGGCGGCCTGCGCGCCGTCACCACCTGGCGCGCCGCGCGCTACCGGGTCACCGTCGACGGCCAGGAACATCTGCACACCGGCTACACGGTCGTCGCCGCCAACTCCGGCTACTACGGTTCTGGTCGCCACATCGCCCCCGACGCCCGCGTGGACGACGGCCTGCTGGACATCGTGATGATCCGTGAGGCACCGCGCCGGCTGTTCTTCTCCCTGATGAACGACCTCAAGACGGGCGCCCACGTCCACCGCCCGCAGGTGGAGATCCTGCGCGGCAGGGAGATCCGTATCGCGGCCGACCGCGAGGTGCCCTACGGCGCGGACGGCGAGGTCGAGGCGACCCTCCCGGTCACGGTCAGAGTCCTGCCTGGAGCACTGCGCGTCCTGTGCTGAGCCCGAGCCTCAGCTGATTCCGCCGCCGGCCGTGGCCGGTGACCGCTCAGCCGCCGTCCACAGGCATCCGCGGACGCGCCGCCCTCAGCTGCTGCGGGGCGGTGCCGCGTGCGGCTTCGGCCTGGACGAGGAGCGAGAGCAGTTCGGCCACCTTCAGACCGGCCTCCGCGGGGTGCCGCAACACCTTGCCGGGGTCGATCCGGTAGGTGTTGGTGCGCCCCTCGCGGGTGTGCGACAGATAGCCGTCTCGCTCCAGATCGGAAATGATCTTCTGGACGGCCCGTTCCGTGAGCCGGCAATGCGCGGCGATATGGCGGATGCGGACGTTCGGGTTGTCGGCAATGGCCGCCAGCACGCGGGCGTGGTTGGTGAGGAATGTCCATCCGGTGTGCGGCTCAGGGACTCCATCCATGTGCCAACCCTACGACTGAGGGTTCACGTATACAAAAACACGCACTGCATTTCATGTATCTGTTGACGTGTTCGGCAGTTCGGGTTCACTCTGGTACGGACGACGACGGGGAGCACCTTGAGGGAGAGGCGGTCATGCCGGAGCTCGCGTCCTCTGCGCACCCCCCCAACGGGGGCGCTGTCGATCGTGCGGACACCGAAGGTGCCTCGGGGGCCGGCCCGCTGTGTGTGTTGGTCACCACCGGCCGCACGGACAGTGACAGGGTGAGGGTGACGGTCTCAGGGGAACTCGACCTCGACGCCAGTGAGCGGCTTCGAAGCGTCCTGCGCGACGCCCTGAGCCGCTCGGTCCGTGGCATCGAACTGGATCTGCAGGGCGTCTCCTTCTGCGACTGCTCGGCCCTCAACATCCTGCTCTATCTGCGCAACAGAGCTTTGGAGCAGTCCAAGACGGTCGTCATCCACTCCACCAGTGCGGTGGTCGACCGCCTGCTCACCCTGACCAGCACGCACGCGCTCTTCGGCCACCCGGACCCGGACGAGGAGGCGGCGGCCGGGCACGCCCAGGAAGCGGCCCAGGACCAGGGCGTCTCCGAGGACGCCCATCACGACCTGCGGATCGAAGTGGCCCAACTGCGACGGGCCATGCAGACCCGGCCGACCATCGACCTGGCCCGCGGCATCCTCATGGCCTCCTTCAGCCTGAGCTCCGACGAGGCCTGGACGGTCCTGGTCACGGCCTCCCAGAACACCAACACCAAACTGCACTCCCTGGCCGGGGACCTGGTCACCGCGGTCAAGGGCGACGCGCTCTCCGACGAGTTGCAGGAACATCTGTCGGCCGCGGTCGCCCGGATCAGCTCCGCCGCCCCCTGAGTACTGAGGGCGACAGCGGTACCGAGGGCCACACCGGTGCCGAGAACGACACCCCGAACGGCAGGGTTGCGCCGCGCGGCGCCACACCGGCAGGGTTCGGATGTGCCCACCTTGCTGATCGTGCATCACACGCCCTCGCCCAACTGCCAGGCCATGCTCGAAGCCGTCATCTCCGGCGCGACCGCGCCGGAGATCGAGAACGTCGAGGTCGTGCGGTGCCCGGCGCTGTCGGCCACGCCCTCCGACGTGCTCGCCGCCGACGGTTACCTCCTCGGCACCCCGGCGAACCTCGGCTACATCTCCGGAGCCCTCAAGCATTTCTTCGACCAGGTCTACTACCCGTGCCTGGACGCGACACAAGGCCGGCCCTTCGGCTACTACGTGCACGGCGGCAGCGATGTCACCGGGGCGGTGCGGGCGATCGAGTCGATCACGACGGGCCTCGGCTGGCGCCGCACGGCGAAACCGGTGACCGTCACGGGCGGGCCCGCCAAGTCCGACACCGAGGCCTGCTGGGAGCTCGGGGCGACGCTCGCCGCCGGCCTGATGGACTGACCTGGACCACAACACCCCGTAACGACCAGGGTGTTTACCCTCCCCGTGAGAAATTTCTGTGAATCCGTGAGGCGTTTGAACACGACGCGGCCCGTCTCCGTATAGGACCGGGGGATTTTCATGCCCTGACCGACACGAGGCGTAGGAGTACTTCCTTGGGACGCAGCACGCGAAGACGCCCCACGGGCGCACGGCGCGCGACCTTTGCAGCGGTCGCGCTGATGTTGGGCGGCGGCGGCCTGGTCGCGGCCAACGTCTATGCCTCGGCGACCGAAGACGGCGGAACGGACCCGGCCCGGACGCTGTCCTCCCCGGCCGGCACGATCGACTGCCCGGACGTCGGCAGCGAACTGACGGCCGTGCCGGACACGGCGAAGGAGGACGTGGCCAAGGAGCTCGCCCTACTGGACCAGCAGATCGCCGACGCCTACCAGCGGTTGCAGGAGTCGGCTCAGGCCATCCAGCAGGACGCCGGCTTCGCCGACAGCGCGATCATGAATCCGCTGAAGGAGAAGCGCGCCGCGACCATCGAGCGGATCGCCATCGCCGTCGACCGCGTGGGAGACCGGCCGCAGGGCCTGGAATCCCTCGCCCCCTGCACCCTGCGTGCCGCCGACAACGGCACGGGTGACAGCGGGAACGGCGACGCCCAGGAAGAGGGCGGCGACAACCAGGAGGGCGCCGACCAGGGCGAACAGCAGCCCGGTAACGGCGGACAGCCCGGCAACGGCGGACAGGCGGGCAACGGCCCGGTCGCCGCCGACTACGTGGACATCACCGCCGTACAGCCGAACGTGTCCAGCCCGGCCCTTCAGAAGGGCGCATCCCGAGGCACCTTCGCCACCAGCTGCGGCGTCAACGAGAACGGCCTGTTCAACTCCGACAACGTGATCGTGGCCCCCGGCGTCTCCAACGGCGCCCACCACTTCCACGACTACATCGGCAACCAGTCCAACGACGCCTTCGCGAGCGACGAGGACCTGGCGAACGCCGAGACGAGCTGCGTCGACCAGGGCGACAAGTCCACGTACTACTGGCCCGTGATCCGCCTCCAGAACGGCGCCCAGGAGCAGGACGCCAACTCGCCCGGCGGCGGCATCGAGGGCAACGCCGGCGAGATCGTCACCCCCAAGGACGTGACCCTGACGTTCGTGGGCAGCCCGCGTGGCAAGGTCACCGAGATGCCGCGCCTGCTGCGCATCATCACCGGCGACGCCAAGGCGTTCGTCAACGGTACCGCCAACGCCAACGCCTCCTGGAGCTGCACCGGCTTCGAGGACCGGCAGCTGAAGGACAAGTACCCGCTGTGCCCGCAGGGCAGCGACGTGGTGCGCACCTTCAAGTTCCAGAGCTGCTGGGACGGACAGAACATCGACAGCGCCAACCACCGCACCCACGTGGCGTTCGCGGCGGCCGACGGCAGCTGCCCCAGCGGCTTCGAGGCCATCCCGCAGCTCGTGCAGCGGATCGTGTACGACGTCGACGCGCCGAGCCTCCAGGACGGCGGCCGTACGACCCCGCTGTTCGCGGTGGACTCCTTCCCCGAGCAGCTGCACAAGCCGGTCACCGACCACGGCGACTTCATCAACGTCTTCGACGAGGACCTGATGGCGCAGATGGTCGACTGCATCAACGAGGGCCGCGAGTGCGGAGCCGGGGCCGACGACGGAGGCGACCCGGGCCAGGAGGAGCCGACCCAGCAGCCGACCGAGGCTCCCACCACGCCGCCGGGCGACAACGACGATCCGGAGCCCGGCGACGGAGGCGACAAGCCCACCGAGGCGCCGGCGACCGAGCAGCCCGCGACCGACGAGCCCGCCACCGAGGCGCCCGCGACCGACGATCCCAAGACCGAGGCACCGGCGACCGAGGCACCGGCGACCGAGGCGCCCGAGACCGAACCGGCGAAGGACGACAAGCCCACCCTGTCGAGCACGGTGGCGCCCAAGGCCTACGGCACCCCGTCGGCCACCGCGGACGCAGACACGCAGGCACAGGACGGCTCGAAGGACGACGGCGCCGACGAGGCAGGCACTCCCGTGCAGACGCAGCCCGCCGCGGTCGGCGAGGAGTCCGGCGGCGGTTCGGGTACGGAGCCGCAGGCGGTCGGGGGCGACCTCGCCGAGACGGGAACCACGCTGTGGCCGGCCGCGGCCGGTGCCGTGCTCCTCATGGCCGGCTTCCTGCTGCTCATGCGGACGAGGCGCCGCGCCGGCTGACGGTGAGGTGTCGTCGTAACGGCGCCTGACGCCGGACGCTCCAGAGGGGCTCGGACCGGTCATCCCGGTCCGAGCCCCTCCTAGGGGGTTTCGAAAGTCCCGCACAGCACCCGCGGCGCCCGGCACGCCGAGGGCACGCACCGGACACCGCGGGCACCGCACGGGACTTTCGAAACCCCCTAGTCCACGATGGCGCCGCAGGAGATGTTCACGTCGGTCGCCGTGAGCGTGCGCGCCCGGTCGGAGGCGACGAAGGCGGCGACGTCGCCGACGTCCGCGAGGGTCGCCGCCCGCCCGAGCCGGGTCGCCTCGACGAGGCCGTCGCTGATCGCCTCCTTGCCCGGGAACCCGTCGGGGAGGGATCCCGGGACCCCGCCGGACTTCAGGGTCACCACGCGGATGCCGTGCGGGCCCAGCTCGACGGCCCACTGGCGGCGCAGCCCCTCCAGCGCGTCCAGCGCAATCTTGAAGCCGCCGAGACCGGGCAGCGTCTGCGGTCCACCGCCGCCGAAGGCCAGGATCACTCCCGTGCCGCGCGCGGTCATGTGCCGGGCGGCCGCCCGGGTCGTCAGGAACTGGGAGCGCATCGCGGTCGCGATGGGCTGCAGGAAGTCGCCTGCCGAGATCTCCATCGGTGGCCGCTGGACATCCCCGCATCCGATGGCGTTGAACGAGATGTCGACGCGCCCCGCCCGTGCGGCGACGTCGTCGACGAAGGCGTTCACCGCCGCCTCGTCCAGCGCGTCGACCACGGCGGTCTCGGCCGCGCCGCCCGCGCCCCGGATGTCCTCGGCGAGCCTGTCGAGCGGCGCCGCGGTACGCCCGGCGAGGAAGACCCGCGCCCCCTCAGCCGCGAAGGCGCGCGCCGCCGCCCCGCCGATGGAACTGCCCGCGCCGTACACCACGGCGACCTTGCCCTTCAGCAACATGATCGATCTCCGTTCCGACGGCCTGTCTGCCGACTGTCCGGCCGCGCGGAACGCGGTCGGCCCTCATGGGATACGTCGGCGCCGAACTCCGGATTTCGACACGTGCACGGATCAGCGGATCACGGCGTGGGGATGCCGGCCGGACGCGCCGGGCGGCCGAGGCGGACCGGGACACCGGGGGAGTACAGGACGCTGACCGGGGCGTCGCTCGGGGCGGGCAGCCCGGCCGCCGTCACGAGGTTCTCCTCGCAGGTGATCAGCTCGGCGCGGTGGAGCGGCCAGCGAGGGTGGTGGTTGGGCAGGTAGGCCACCGGCTCGGGCCCGCCGAAGAAGGCGTTGTGCATGCCCCAGCGGGCGGTGAGGAAGTGCTCCAACTCGGTGGGTTCCTCGATGCGTTCCCCGGTGCGTACGGTGATGCGGCTGGCGGCGCCGCGCGGGCCGGGCCAGCGGCGGGAACTGGTGTACGTGACGGTGTCGCCGGCCGTGCGGACGGTCATCCGGGACCACAGGTACGGCAGCCGGAAGCCCACGCGCCCCATCACCACCGGGATCAGCCGCGAGGCGTCCATCGACCGGAACACGACGCCGCGCCGTCCGTGCGCGTCCACGGAGTACAGCCGGACGTTGGTCTCGGGAAAGGTCCCTAGATACGGCACCCCGGGCAGCCGTAGCCAGCCGACCCGGTGCATCCGGAACGCGACGAGCCCGACGTACGTCACCCCGTCGTGCGTGTCCGGAACGGTCCCCCTCGGCAACAGCCCCGCCACGACGTCCGGTTCGACGGCCCAGTGGATGAAGGCGAGGTCGAGCCACTGCTGGGTGAGGAGGGGGGTGCGTATGAGAGCGGGAGCGTCGGGAGTGACGGGAGCGGGATTCGGCACCACGTCAGGATGGCAGCTCCGGATAGCGGGCGGTGACACCGGTCAGATACCCGCGCAGCATGAGCTTGGCCTCGTCGAGGAGACCCGGGTCGCCCTCGGGATCGCGACGGAAGGCCTCCTGGGAGAGCGCGTCGGCGGCGAGGACCGCGGCGTGGCAGGCGCGGGCGAGAGCCTCGTCGTCCCCGGCGACGCCGAGGGCCAGCAGGACCCGCCGGACCCCGTCCGCCATCCGGCGTTTGTGCTCGCGGTCCGCGGCGCGGGTCTGCTCGGTCAGGGTGCCGCCGAACCACAGGGCCCTGAAGCCGTGTTCGGTGCGGTAGATCGCGGCGTACGCGTCGATGAGCACACCGACGGGGTCGTCCCACCGCTCGGCCGCCGCCGCGCGGACCAGGTCGTCCATGGCGGCCTCCAGCCGGGCGAAGTAGCCGCCCGCGAGGGCGTCGATGATCGCGTCGCGGTCCGGCAGGTACTGGTACAGCGAACCGACCGAGACCTGCGCCTCCGCCGCGATCCGCGTCGTGGTCAGCGCCTGGACCCCCTCGCTGACCAGGACGCGCTCGGCGGCCTGCAGCACGCGAGCCAGACGGGCTTTGCTGCGCGCCTGCTGGGGCGTGCGACGCAGGGGAACGTGCCAGGTGCCGCCGGGCTGTGCGGCGGGATCGCCCATGTGCGGCCTCCGAACCTGAACGTGACTTTGTTTCAGGTTTACGTTACCGTCGCGTACATGACCGACTCAAGCTCAGCGCTGGGTCAGGAGCGGGCCGCCGTCGCCGCGGCGAGCCGTCGCCTGGGAGCCGAGGGGCTGCTCATCGGCACGGCCGGCAACGTCAGCATGCGGCTGGACGACCGTGTCGCGATCACGGCGACCGGCGCGGTGCTCGCCGAACTGACGGCCGACCAGGTGACCGTGGTGGACCTCGACGGAGACGTCGTGGCCGGGACGCTCGCCCCCACCTCGGAACTGGACCTGCACCTCGGCGTCTACCACCGCTACGGTGCGGGCGCGGTCGTCCACACCCACGCCCCGATGGCGACCGCGCTGTCCTGCGTGCTGGACGAACTGCCCTGCGTCCACTACCAGTTGCTGACCCTGGGCGGCTCGGTGCGCGTGGCGCCGTACGCCACGTTCGGCACACCGGCGCTCGCCGAGTCCGTGCTGACGGCGCTGGAGGGCCGCAGCGCCGCGCTCATGGCCAACCACGGCGCCCTCACCCACGCCCCGACGCTGGACAAGGCGGTCGAACACGCACTGCTCCTGGAGTGGGCGTGCGGTGTCTACCAGCACGCGGCCGCCCTCGGAAAGCCCCGCGTCCTCGACGAACACCAGCAACTCGCGGTGATCGAGGCCGCGCTCGCCCGGAACTACGGCACCACCCACCCCGTACCACCCGTGCAGGAGGGAAACCGATGAAGGTCGTCACGCTGGGCGTGCATGTGCTGGACGTGCTGGTGCGGCCGGTCGAGGCCATACCCGACGGACAGGGCGCGACGCTGGTCGAGGACATCAGGATGACCGCCGCCGGAACGGCCGGCGGAACCGCGCTCACCCTCGCCAAGCTCGGCGCCTCCGTCAGCAGCGCCGGCGCCATCGGGACCGACCCCAGCGGAGACATGCTGGTCCAACTGCTGGGCGCGGCCGGCATCGACACCCGGTTCCTCGTCCGCCGCACGGACACCCCCACCTCCGCGAGCGTCCTCCCCATCCGCCCCAACGGCGACCGGCCCTCACTCCACCTGCTCGGCGCCAACATCACCTACGGCCCCGACGACGTGCCCTGGGACGCCATCGCCGAGGCGACCCACCTCCACCTCGGCGGCCCCGAACTGATCGGCGTCGACACCGCCACGCGCATCCTGTCGTACGCCAAGGAGCATGGCGTGGTCACCTCGGTGGACCTTCTCGCACCGGGCGCGCTCGGGAGTTTCGAGCAGATCGAATCAGCGCTGCCGTACGTCGACCACATGCTGCCCAACGAGGACCAGGTCCTCGGCTTCACCGGTGAAGAGGACCTCGTCACGGGCGCGAAGAAGCTCCTCGCCGCCGGAGCCGGCCTGGTCGCGGCCACCCGCGGTGGTGACGGCGCCCTGCTGGTGACCCAGGACGGCACGGAGAAGGTCCCCGCCTTCGCCATCGACGTCGTGGACACCACCGGCTGCGGTGACGCGTTCTCGGCCGGCTTCGTACGCGGCACGGGCCTGGGCCGTACCCCGTACGCCGCCGCCGTCCTCGGCTCCGCCGCGGCGGCACTGGTGGCGCAGGGCCTCGGCAGCGATCACGGGGACTTCGACCTGGCCGCAGCCGACGCGTTCGCGGCGGACCACAAACCGCGGGCATGACGCCCTGTACAGCGTTCCGCCGCGTGCATTACGGTGCGGCCAGAACCGGGCCCGTCGGCGCGCTGGTGGCTGGGTAGCGCGTCTCCTCGACATGCCCGATGGAGACATGAGTGTCCTACCGCTCCCTGCTGCGCGTCGCGGGCGTCGGCTTCTTCCCGCTGGGATTCCTGGCCCGTCTGCCCTACGCGTCCTCCGCCCTCTCCACGCTGATCCTGCTTCAGGCATCGACCCACAGTTACGCCTTCGCCGGCCTCGCCAGTGCGGCGCAGAGCATCGCCATCGCCGTGGGCGGCCCCGTGGTCGGGGCCCTGGCCGACCGCCACGGCCCCCGGACCGTCGGAGCCCTCGCCGCAGTCGCCAACTTCGCCGCCTGGGCAGCCCTGTTGGCGGCGAGCCAAGGCAACCGGCCGAGCATGCTGGCCGCGGCCACGCTCGTGGGGCTCACCCAGCCGCAGGTCTCCCCGCTCGTGCGGGTGCACTGGGCACGGCTCGTTCGCGCGCGTGGCGAGCGGCAACTGCTGTCCGCGGCCCTGTCCTACGAGGCGTCCGCCGACGAGATGAGCTTCGTCGCCGGACCGGCCGTCGTCGGGTTGCTGGCGTCGGTCGGCCCGGCCGCCCCCGCCGTGCTGACGATGGTCCTGATCGCCGCCGCCACCCTGCCCTTCACCCTGCTCCATACCCATCGGGACATCCCCCGCGAGGCCTCGGAGGACCACGCCAGGCCGCAGCTGCCCCGACGCCCCCTGGCCGTCATGTTCCTGGCCATGGCCGCGATGGGCGTGATCTTCGGCGCGGTCCAGACTGCCGTCACGGTGTACGCCGACGCCATCGGGGAGCCCGGTGCGGCGGGGCTCGTGTACGCCGGGTTCGGCATCGGCAGTGCCCTGGCCGGGGCCGCCTGCGTCTGGCTGCCCCGGCGCTTCTCGCTGCGCGCCCGCTATGTCACGTTCGCCGCGGCGCTCTTCGCCGGCACGCTGGTGCTGTTCGCCGGTGCGCGACTGGTCTCCGTGCCCGCCGCCGTCGCCGTGGCCGCTTTCACCGTCGCGCCGTACATGATCAGCCTCTACGCCCTGACCGAACGGCTCGCCCCACCTGAACGGGCCGCCATCGCCATGACCGTCCTGTGCGGCGGCGGCCCCCTCGGCGCGGCGGCCGGGCAGGCCGTGTCCGGTGCCCTCGCGGAAACCCACGGGACGGACGGCGCACTCCTGGTGGCCGTCGCCGGAGCGGCCGCTGCGCTGGTCCTGGCGCTCACGGCCGCCCTGGCCGATCGGGGCCGCGAGGTCTGGATCATCGACAGCGTTCCTGCGGATCCTGTCGCCGACGCGTCGAGCGGGCGGGCGTAGCGGGCCCGGGGAGTCCGGTCGGGGGTCCTGACGGCCGTACTGTGCCTCGGGTGCCCCTAACCGTGCAGCTCGCGGTAGGCGACCACCGCCCCGGAGTGCAGAGGCACCACCCCGGTGGAGATCAGGCTGCGGGCGTCGAGGAACTGTGTGCCCAGGGCCGTGGCAGGTACGAGCCGGGTGGCCTGGCGCACCAGGACGTGGGTGAGGGCGGCGGCGACGGGCGCCGGCAGATCGGGGCGGCACAGGAGCAGGTTGGCCACGCCGATCGTGGTCACCTCGGGCGTTCCGCGGTACGCCCCCGCCGGCACCGTCACCGCTTCAAGTCCCGAGCCCGAGCGTTCCGTACCGGCGCGCAGCCGGGGCAGGAGGTCGGCCAGCGGCAGGAGGCGGATGCCGGGCCGGGTGTCGAGGCCGGACAGCACCGGCAACGGCACGCCGCCCGCGACCAGCAGCGCGTCGATGTCGCCGTCCCGCATCGCACGCGCCGCCGGTGGCATCAGCAAATGGCGGACGTGGACGTCCGTGCCCGGGGTCAGACCGGCCGCGCGCAGCAGCCGGTCGCCGAGCACGGCACCGCCGGACGCGGGGGCGCCCAGGGAGACGGTGCGCCCCGCCAGGTCGGCGACGCTCCGAATCGGTGCGCCGGCGCGGACGGCCAACTGGACGTAGTTCTCGTAGACCCGGCCGATCGCTCGCAGCGGGACGCGCCGGCCGAAAGGCGCGGATCCGGCGTACGCCGCCCACGCGATGTCGGCCAGAGCCAACGCCACGTCGGCCCGACGTGCCCGCAGCAGCCGTACGTTGCCGACGCTGCCCTCACTGTGGATCACCTCGCAGGACAGCCGGGGGTAGGCCAGCGTCACCTGGTCGGCGAGCAGTCGGCCGAAGGCCGCGTAGAAGCCGTCGGTCTCGCCGGTCGCGATGCGCAGCCTGCCTGCCGGGCCGCGGTCGGTGTGCCGGGCGTCGGCCGTTCCGGCAGCCGCGAGCAGACCTGTGCACGCCGTGGCGAGGGTGGCGCGCAGCGCGGTGCGGCGGGTAGGGCCGGTCATGCCGTAAGCCCCTTCGGACCGAACGCCCCGTGCTCGGCGCGCGGGAGCACGACCCGGACCCGCAGGCCGTGCGGCTCGGCCGCCGCGAACTCGACGCGCCCGCCCCGGCCGGCCACCAGCTGCTCGGCGATCGCCAGACCGAGGCCGCTGCCGCGCACCTCACGGTGGCGTTCCGAACGCCAGAAGCGGGTGCCGGCCCGGGAGAGTTCGCCGGTCGCGAGGCCCGGCCCGTCGTCCCGCACCTCGAACACCGCGTCGGGGCCCTCGGTGAAACAGCGCGTCTCGACGCGGGCGCCGCTCCCGGCGTACTTGATCGCGTTGTCGAGCAGGATGTCGGCCACCTGGGCCAGTTCGCCCTCCGTGCAGGAGGTGAGGACGGCCGGGCCGGGGGAGAACTCCAGGTGGATTGCCGCCTGTTCGGCCAGCGGCTGCCACAGCTGCGCCTGGGCCGCCGCCACCGCCGTCGCGTCGCAGCACGCCTCCCGCTCGTCCGTCACGGCCAGTTCGCCCGCGCGGTGTTCGGCGTCGGCGAGGGCGAGCAGGTCGTCGAGGAGGTGCTCCATGCGTTCGAGTTCGGCGGTCACCCCCGTGTACGTACGGGTGGCGGCGTCGGGCAGGCGGGGCTGGAGGGAGTCGATGCGCAGGCGCAGTGCGGCGAGCGGGTTGCGCAGCTGGTGCGAGGTGTCGGCGACCAGGCGGCGCTGCTGTTCCAGCGCGGTGGTCACCGCGTCGGCCATGCGGTTGAAGCCGGTGGCGAGCTGGCGCAGTTCGGGCGGACCGCCCTCCCGTGCGTGTTCGGCCGGCAGCCCGGCCGCCAGCGCGCCGACCGCGCGGTCCAGGCGGTGCAGGGGGCGTACGACCCACCGCGTGGCGGCGCGGGCGAGCAGCAGACAGGCCACGGCGAACAGGCCCGCGCCGGCCAGGACCAGCGCCCAGCGCAGGGCGATGTCGTCGGCGGCGGCCCGTACCGAGGCCCGCAGCACCACGGCACCGGACACCCGGGTGCCGGTGCCGACCGGGCGGGCGAGCAGTTTGTTGCCGCGGGACCATGGGCGCAGCGTGCCCCCGGGCGAGACGGGCTGGTTGCGCAGCGCCGCGTCGACGAGGCGCGCGACGGCCGGGTCGGCGGCGCGCATACCGCCGGTCTGCGCCACCGGGGCACGGCGGGCGTCGACGACCACGACCGCCTCGCCGTACAGCTCGGTGTACCGGCTCACCTCGGCGGTCAGCACGCCGGTGTCGCCGCTCTCGGCGGCCTGCTCGGCCAGCCCCGCGAAGCGGTCGAGGTCGGCGGTGCGGGCCGCGACGAGCTGCTCGGTGCGCTGGGTGGCGGTGACGCCCAGCAGCGGGACGGCGAAACCTGCCACCGCGAGCACGGCGAAGGCCAGCACGACGGTCAGTACCCGGGTACGCATGCGAGGGTCCCCGCCGGCTCAGCCGCCGCCGAAGCGGTAGCCGAAGCCGCGGATCGTGGTCAGCACCTCAGGGCGGCCGATCTTGGCCCGTAGCTGGGTGAGATGGACGTCGAGCGAACGGGACACCGCCAGATAGGCGTCGCCCCACACCTCGTCCATCAGCTGTTGGCGGCTGACCGCCGTACCGGCCCTGGTCGCCAGCGCGGCGAGGACCGCGAACTCCTTGGTGGTCAGCCGTACTTCGGCACCGCCGACCGTGACCCGGCGCGCGTCGAGGTCGACTTCGACGTCCTCGGCGCGGACCGTACGCGGCGCCGGCGCGGTGGCCGTCGCGGCGGCTGTCGCGGCGCGGCGGGTGACGGCCTCGATACGGGCCAGAAGCTCGGCCAGCCGCACCGGCTTGACGAGGTAGTCGTCGGCGCCCAGCCGCAGGCCGCGCACCACCGACCGCTCGTCGCCCCGCGCGGTGAGGACCACCACCGGAAGTCCGCTCACCGCGCGCAGCTTGCGCAGCACGTCGAGGCCGTCGAGGTCGGGCAGGCCGAGGTCGAGCAGCAGCAGGTCGGCCTGCCGGTGGCGGACGAGGACCTCCTCGCCGCGCCGGACCCGGGTGGGCAGATGACCGTGCTCGTACAGGGCCTCGGTGAGGGCGTCGGCCACCCCGTCGTCGTCCTCGGCCAGCAGCACGCGCACGGTCGCCTCCCCTTCGTCAGTGGTCGCGGGTCTCGGTCTCCAGCGGCGATCCGTCGGACGTCTCGCGCATCCGAATGTAGACGAGCAGCGAAATCAGGACACAGGCGGTGACGTAGTAGAAGTACCAGCTCTCGTGACCGGCGTTCTTGAACCACAGGGCCACGTACTCGGCCGTCCCGCCGAACACGGCCACGGTCAGCGCATAGGGCAGGCCGACGCCCAGCGCCCGGATGGAGGTCGGGAACAGCTCGGCCTTCACCACCGCGCTGATCGAGGTGTACAGGGAGCTGACCGCGAGCGGCCCGACCATGAGCAGGAACGCGTACACGGGATCGCTGGTGTGCGACAGCAGCGTCAGCGAGGGCACCACCACCACGGCGCCCAGCACGCCGAACGCGATCAGCATCGGACGGCGCCCCACCCGGTCGGACAGCAGGCCCATGACCGGCTGGAGCACCACGAACACCAGCAGCGCGAAGAAGTTGATCCAGGCCGCCGTAGGCTTGGCGATGCCGCTGGTGTTGACCATGAACTTCTGCAGATACGTGGTGTACGTGTAGAAGAACAGCGTGCCCCCCATGGTCAGTCCGACGACGACCAGGCACTGCCGGGGGTACGACAGCAGCATCCGCAGGCTGCCGCGCGCCGGCCCACCACTCTTGCCGTCGTCTCCCTCGGCCGCCGCGCGCTCGAAGCTCTCCGACTCGTCCATGCCGCGCCGCAGCCACAGCACGACGATCGCCCCCGCCGCACCGACGACGAACGCGACCCGCCAGCCCCACGCCTCCATCTGCGCGGCGCTGAGCACCTGCTGCAGGACGATCTGCAGGCCGAGCGCGGTCAGCTGGCCGGCGATGAGCGTGACGTACTGGAAACTGGAGTAGTAGCCGCGCCGGCCGGGCGAGGCCACCTCCGACATATAGGTGGCCGACGTCGAATACTCACCGCCGACCGAGAGGCCTTGCAGCAGCCGCGCGGTCACCAGCAGTACCGGTGCGGCGACCCCGATCGACCCGTACGACGGGGTCACCGCCACGATCAGCGAACCGGCCGCCATGAGTGTCACCGACAGCGTCAGCGCCGCGCGCCGCCCACGGCGGTCGGCGTACCGCCCCAGCACCCAGCCGCCGATCGGGCGCATCAGGAAGCCGACCGCGAACACCGCGGCGGTGTTCAGCAACTGGGCGGTCTGGTCGCCGGACGGAAAGAACGCGGCGGCGAAGTACACGCTGAACGCGGTGTACGCGTACCAGTCGTACCACTCGATCAAGTTGCCGATCGATCCGCGCACGATGTTGCTGACGACCCTGCGCTCTCCGCGGCGCGACTCCTGCGCGCTCGCGGGCGTGATCTGTGTGGCCATCGAAAACTCCCTTGTCTGCGGCCCGGGAGCACACAGAGTCGACGGCGCGACAGGGCCGTTCAACAGCCCGAACGAAGTCCTAACAGTCCCTTAGGGCTGAGGCGGCGGAAGTTGCGGAGGTTACGGGGGCGCGGGGGGCGCGGAGGTTGCGGTGGGGGAGGGGCGATTTGCCCGTCGCATGCCCGTCGCGTGCCTGCCGCGTGCCCGTCGTGTTCCCGGCACGTTGACAGGCATCTGCCGACATGTTGCTATAAGCGCTGCTCAGCAGGCCTGCGTCGCCTCGCAGGCCGCTCGGGCACCGGATCGACGGCCGCCCGACCGGGGGGGGCGCCCAGAGCCCAGAGCGAGGACCCATGCCGCAGCGTGCCGCGACCATCGTCGGCGGCGGGATCGGCGGCCTCGCGGCGGCCATCGCCCTGCACCGTCGGGGCTGGCGCGTCGAGGTCCTGGAACGGGCCCCGGAGTTCACCGAGATCGGAGCCGGTATCTCCCTGTGGCCGAACGCGCTGCGCGCGCTGGAGGTGCTCGGCCTGGCCGGTTCCGTCCGGGCCCTCGGCGCCGTCGAGGCCACCGGCGGGGTACGCGACCGGCAGGGCCGCTGGCTGTCCCGCACGGACAACGCGGAACTGACGCGCCGTTTCGGCCATCCCTTGGTGGTCCTGCACCGCGCGGACCTGTTGCGGGCGCTGGCCGAGGCGCTGCCTGCCGACAGCCTGCGGTCGGGCAGCGGGGTGTCCGCCGTCCGCGACGACGGCCGCGGTGTGATCGTCGAACATGGTGGGGGCGAGTCCCGGGCCGACCTCGTGATCGGCGCCGACGGCCTGCGCAGCGTGGTCCGCGGCGTCCTGTGGCCCGCCGCGGCAGGCCCCCGGTACGCCGGTTACACCGCCTGGCGCATGGTCACCGAGCCCCTCGCCGCCCCGCCCGCCGAAGGCGCCGCGACCTGGGGCCGTGGCGAGAGGTTCGGCTACACGGCGTTGCCGGGCGGGCGGATGTACTGCTTCGCCACCGCGTCGCTTCCGGCGGGAGCGGTGTCCGGTACGTCCGAACACGCCGAACTGCTGCGCCGCTTCGGCTCCTGGCCCGATCCCGTCCCCGCCCTGCTGGCCGCTGTCCCCGCGGACGCGGTGCTCCGGCACGACCTGTACGACCTGCCGCCGCTGTCCTCGTTCGCCCGTGGCCGCGTCGCGCTGCTGGGCGACGCGGCCCATGCCATGACACCCAATCTGGGCCAGGGCGCGTGCCAGGCGCTGGAGGACGCGGTCACCCTCGCCCACTGCCTCGACGGCACCCCGGACGTCACCGCCGCGCTCCGCTCGTACGACCTGCTGCGCCGCCCGAGGACCCAGGCCGTCGCGCGCCGCTCCGCCCGGCTCGGCACGGTCGGCCAGCTGTCGTGGCCGCCCGCGGTGCTGCTGCGCGACATGGCGGCCCGGCTGACGCCGGCGCGCGCGACGCTGCGAGCCATGACGCCGGTCCTCGGCTGGACCCCGCCCGCAGACGCGGTGACCCGGTGACCACGACACAGAGCGAGAACCCCTGATGCCGGACTGGACGTATCACCCGCTGCGCGGCGCGGCCGCCGCCGTCCTTGGCGAGCGCCGCTCGCAGCGCACCGCACTGCGGCTCCTGGCCTCGATCGGCGCCCGCCCCGCCGGCGCACGCCTGATCGCCCGGGGCTTCGGCCACCGCCATCCGCCGAAGCGGCTCGCCGGTGACATGGCCGGCGTACCCGTGACCGTCCGCCTGGGCATATCCGTGCCGCCCTCGCTCGCCCGCGAAACGATCCGCGCCATGCCGCCCCTCGGGGCCGGTGTCGTCGAGGTGTCACCCGTCTCGGCGGCCGACGTGGAGACGGTACGGGAGGCCGCCGCCGGACGTTCGATCCCCGTGGTCGTCCGCACCCGCGGCACGGAGGCCGAGGCCGCTCTCAAGCCCCATGTCGACGGGTTCACCAGCGACGACGACCCGCACGTGGTCCGCGTGTCCGACCCGTCGGTCACCGCCGCGGCAGCCGCGCTCGACGAGCCGGACACCGTCGTACTCGCCCGGCCCGAGGTGCTCGTCGCGGCCGGACCCGGCTGGTTCGCCCGGGTCACCGAGGCCGCCACGCCCACGGCGCCCGCCCCGGGCCTGCGCGAACTCGGCCGCGATCCCCGCCGCTGGCCCGCCTGGTGGTGGGCGCTGCTCGTCGGGCTCGGTATGACGGGCGCCGGACTCGGTGCCGCGGTGATCACACTCGGACCGGTTCTGCTCTGGTACGACCGTGACTACCTCGGCATGACGCTGCACCAACTGCACGCCGCCAACCACCACCTCGTGCACTTCCTCCAGCACGACCGGATCACCATGGCCGGCACCATGGTGGCGATCGGGGCTCTCTACACGGGCCTGGCCGTGGGCGGGATCAGACGCGGCCGGCCCTGGGCCCGCGAGGTGTACCTGATCTCCGGGGCGATCGGCTTCCCCACCCTGTTCTACTTCCTGGCCACCGGCTTCGTGGAACCCCTGCACACGGCCACCGCCATCGTGCTGTTCCCGATGTTCCTGGCCGCGGTCCGCCGCAGCCCGCACACCCCGCGCTGGCGCCTGGCACCCGAGGGACCCGAGCCGGAGCGGCGCCGGGCGCTGGCCGGCCAACTCCTCCTGATCGTCACCGGAGCGGGCCTGTTCGTCGGCGGAGCGGTGATCTCGGTCGTCGGCCTGACCGGCGTCTTCGTACCCACCGACCTGACCTTCCTGGGCACCAGCGCACAGACCCTCGAAGCCGTCAACCCCCGACTCGTGCCCTTCGTCGCCCACGACCGCGCGGGGTTCGGCGGCGCGCTGATGTCCGCCGCGGTGGCGATCACGCTGCTCAGCGCGTGGGGCTGGGGGCGGGGTGAGAGCTGGGTGTTCTGGACGCTGACCGTGGCGGCGGCTGCCGGCTTCCTCCCGGCTGTCGTGGTGCACGGCGTGATCCACTACACGGACCTCATCCACCTGGCACCGGTCTACATCGGCATCGCCCTGACGGGCACCGGCCTGCTGCTCGCGCGTCCGTATCTGTGCGCCAGGGCGGCTGCGGGGCAGACAGACTGACATCGTCGCGCCACGCAGCCGAAGGGGAGAAGGATGCAGCCCGGACGAGACGAAGACCTGACCGACCCCGCAGACCTTCGCGCGCGGCTGCGGCATGTCTACTGGATCGGCGGCGGGAGCGGCGGAGGCAAGTCGACGATCGCCCGTCGTCTCGCGGACCACCACGGGTGGCATCTCTATGCGACCGACGACGTGATGGCGGACCACGCTCGACGCGCCACGCCCCAGGAGGCTCCCTTCCTGCACGAGTTCGTGGCGATGGACATGGACGAGCGGTGGGTGAACCGGTCTCCCGCGACCATGCTGGAGACGTTCCACTGGTTTCGCGGCGAGGGCTTCGGTCTGATCGTCGAAGACCTCCTCCGTCTGCCGCGGGAGCCGTGCGTCATCGTCGAGGGCTTCCGGCTGCTGCCGCACCTCGTGAAGCCTCTGCTCGCCGCCCCTGAACACGCCGTCTGGCTCCTGCCCACACCCGGGTTCCGCCAGGCCGCCTTCCGGAGCCGCGCCGTACCGGGGGAGGGGTTCCTCAGGAACACCAGCGACCCAGCGAAGGCCGGCCGCAACCTTGCCGAACGCGACCAGATGTTCACGAGACGCCTCCAAGAGGAAACCGAGCGACTCCAACTGCCCACCATCCAGGTCGAGATCGCGATGACGGAGGATGATCTCGCCGAGCGGGTGACCACGCTGTTCCTCGATCGAATGGCCTAGGTGTGAAGCGTGGACTTACCTCAGCGGAGCGGTGGCGACAGCCGGGGCGGCGGCACTGCTACTGATCCAAGCGACCCTCGGCAGCGGCATGTGGCTGACCTGGCTGTGTCTGTTGATCACCATCAGCGCGTCGGCGTCTTCTTCCCGGCCGTGATCACCCCGTCGCCCAGAGCCGCGAACACGCGGCCCCCGGAGCCACCTCCGCCCTCCTCGGCGGAGGCCAGTTTTCCTCTTCGGCGCGGCCGCCTCGCCTCTGGTCGGGCTGTTGGGTACTCATAGCCCCGCACCCATGGCGGCCGTGATGACCGGCTGCCTCGGCCTGGGCACCCTGGCCCCTATCGCCACCCGACGTGTCCCGCGGACACCCACCCGAGAGGAACGGCATCCATGACCGAATGGCAGCTGACCAAGACGTTCTCCAGCACATCCGGTGACGTTCGCTGGGACCGGCTGGGAAACGAGGCCGGCCGGCCCCCGGTCGTCCTCCTGCACGGCACCCCGTTCTCCTCCTACGTCTGGCGCGCCATCGCCCGCTCGCTCGCACGTGAGCACCAGGTGTTCGTCTGGGACATGCCCGGCTACGGGATGTCGGAGAAGTCCGCCGACCAGGATGTGTCCCTGTCCGCCCAGGGCCGGATCTTCACCGAGCTGCTGCGCCACTGGGGGCTGGAGGAACCGCTCGTCGTCGCCCACGACTTCGGCGGCGCCGTCGCCCTGCGGGCGCATCTGCTGCACGGCGCCCGCTACCGGGCCCTCACGCTGGTCGATCCGGTGGCGCTGGCACCGTGGGGGTCCCCGTTCTTCCGGCTCGTCCGCGAGCACGCCGAGGTCTTCGAGCAGTTGCCGCCCCCACTGCACCAGGCCCTCGTCCGTGAATACGTCGGATCAGCCAGCGGCCCGGGCCTGCACCCCGCGGTCCTGGACCGGCTCGTCGAGCCCTGGCTCGGCGACGCCGGCCAAGCGGCCTTCTACCGGCAGATCGCCCAGGCCGACCAGCGTTACACCGACGAGGTCCAGGACCGGTACGCCGAGATCGGCATCCCGACGCTGATCTGCTGGGGCCAGAACGACACCTGGATCCCCCCGGAGAGGGGACGAGAGCTCGCCGCCCTGATCCCGGACGCGCACCTGGAGCCGATCGCCGACGCGGGCCACCTCGTCCAGGAGGACGCCCCCGCGGAACTGACAGCGGTTCTCATCTCCTTCCTCCAACGGCAGTACTGAACACGCGGGTTGTCGATCCCGGTGAGGTATGGCCGCTCCGTGTTCAGGCTTCGAGGCGTTCCGTATAGGCCTCGGTCGGAGGAGCCGGAGTGGGACTCGTCATGCCCACCGACCAGAACCCCGTGGTGCCGGGTACGGACGTCACGTCGTTGAGGTACGGCGCAGGCGCCGCGGCGGCCGGGCCACGAACGACGGTCCACGTGTCGCCGTCGCGGCGCAGGTACGTACTGCGGGTCTGGTCCTGGTAGTTCCAGCCCGAGATCCATGCCGCACGGCCCTGCGCGTCGCCCGCGATGCCGCTCAACGACCCGACGGTGAAGCCCGCCTCCACCCGCGTCCAGGCCGTGCCGTCCCAGTGGCTCAGGACGGGGTTGCCGGGTCGGCCGGGCGGCCCGCCGATGCCGGCCTCGGTGCCCACCGCCCAGACGTCGTCCGGCCCGGCCGCATGGAGATCGGCGATGCCCAGACGCAGGCCGGCGATCGGGGGCAGCACCGTCCACGCTCCGTCCCAGCGGGCCACCAGCCCGGACCATCCGCCGCCGTTCGACTGGTCGCCGCCGACCCAGACCTCGCCCGACGGGCGCACCATGGCCCGGTACAGGTTCGCGCGCGCGACGGGCAGCGGGTCCAGCCAACGCCACAGCTCCCCGCCCCCGTCCCCGTGCAGCAGCCCGGCGCCGCCGCCCCGGCTGCCGCAGATCCACACCTGCCGGTCGGCGCCCACCGCCACCGCGTTCAGCCGAACGCCCGGCTCGCCCGCGCCCGGGAACGCGGCCTCGCGCCAGGTGGTTCCGTCCCAGCGCAGCAGCGGGCTGCCGGTCCCCGTCGGCTGGCCCACACTCCAGGCGGCCGTGGAGCAGGGACCGGCGACGTCCGTCAACCGAGTGTGACTCAGATGCGAGAGATCGGTCCTCGTCCAGGCGCCGCCGTTCCACAGCATCGCCAGCCCCCGCCCCTGCGACGGCCCGGCGCGGCCCTCCTCACCCACAGCCCAGGCCAGTCGGGGTCCGGCGGCGGCGACACGGCGCAACTGCGCGGCCGGAGTGCTGCCGGGTGCCGGCACGGCCTGCCAGCCCTGCGTACGGGGCGTCGGCACCCCGGCCCGAGCCGGAGCCGGGCCGAGCGCGAGCCCCGAGAGCGTGCCGATCGTCCCTGCCACAAATCGCCTTCGTCTCACTGCTGGATCCCTCCCGGTGGGATAGAGCGCATAGACCGGATGGAGCGGCTAGGACGGGTAGAGCGGATGGGTAGAGCGGATGGAGCGGATGGGTAGAGCGGATGGGGCGGACAGGAGGGACCACCGTGAACCAGCGAACGTCGGACGTCTAGATACGCGGGTGACAAAGCAAGCAGCGCCGCCACAGGGCGAGTTGGGCAAGTTGGGCCCCGCTGGATCAGCACGTGCGGCGGCCGCCGCGCAACTCCAGCCGCTCCCCGGGGAACCGCCCGCGGAAGCCGCGGTCGTGCGAGACCGCCACCACCGCTCCCGGGTATGCCGCCAGCGCCGCCTCCAGGTCCTCGACGAGGTCGAGCGCGATGTGGTTCGTCGGCTCGTCCAGGACGAGGAGGTCCGCGGGCCGGGTCACCAGGATCGCGATCTGGAGCCGGCGCTGCTGGCCGGCGGACAGCGCCGCGACCGGGACGTGCAGGTCCTCCTCCCGGAACAGGCCCAGTGCCAGGAGCCGTTCGGCGTACTCCTCCGGCAGCCCGGGCCGGCCGGCCGCGAAGGCGGTGAGCAGCGGGAGCCGCGTGGAGCGCGCGGGCAGCTCCTGCGCCAGGTACCCGACGCGGGCGGAGCGGCGAACCGCGCCCGCATCCGGCTCCAGGTCGCCCGCCAGGACACGCAGCAGCGTCGTCTTGCCCGCGCCGTTCTCGCCCGTGACGAGCAACCGCTGCCCGGGCGCGATCGACAGCAGCCCGTCCAGCCGCAGCCGCTCGCCGACCATCACGCCGTCGAGTTCGGCGAGCGGGCGCCCGGCACGATGCTCGTCGCCTGCGGGGGACAGCGCGGCTGTGAACCGCAGCGGTGCCGGTGGCGGCGGCACCGGGTTGCGCCGCAGGTCGGCCGGGCGTTCCCGGGCCGCCCGCACCTGCCCGCCGAGCTTCGCCTCGTGTGAGCGGCGGTGCTTGCCGAAGCCCTGCCGCGGGTCCTTGCCGGTGGTGGCGAGCCGCTTCCCGGCGGCCTCGACCAGCTCCTCGGTACGGGCCACCACCTGCAGCCAGTCCGTGTACTCCTGCTCCGCACGGCGTCGGGCGGCGGCCTTCGCGGTGCGGTAGCCGGCCCAGCCGTCGCCGTACCGGTGGACCGTGCGCGCGTTCCGGTCCACCTCGAGGATCGTGGTGGCGATGTTCTCCAGGAAGCCGCGGTCATGGGTGACGGCGACGACGGTGCCGCGGTGCGCGCGCAGCTGCTCTTCGAGCCAGCGCACCGCGGTCGCGTCGAGGTGGTTCGTCGGCTCGTCGAGCAGCAGTAGCTCGGGGGCGGCGGCCAGCACGCAGGCGAGGGCCAGCCGTGACTGCTCACCGCCGGAGAGCGAGCCGAGCACGCGGTTGCGGGTGACTCCGGCGAGCCCGAGGCCGTGCATGGCCGCGTCGACGCGGGCGGCCGCCTCGTACCCGCCACGTTCCTCGTACGCCGTCAATAGCTCCCCGTACGCGGCGAGTTCTCCCTCCGACGCCTCGCCGAGACACTCCTCGGCAGCCCGCAGCCGGCGCTCCATGTCGCGCAGCTCGGTCAGGGCGAGGTCGATCGCGTCCCGCACCGTGCGGTCCGGGTCGAGATCGAGGGTCTGGGCGAGGTGGCCGATGCCGCCGGTGAAGCTGACGGTGATCTCCCCGGCGTCCGGCACCTCGGCCGCGGCCAGCAGCCGCAGCAGGGTGGATTTGCCGGAGCCGTTCTCGCCGATGACGGCGGCCTTCTCGCCCGGGCGGACAGTGAAGGAGACCTGGTCGAGGACGGTTCGGGTGCCGTACGACTTGGTGACGTCCTTGACGGACAGCTGCGCCACGGAAGTGGGCGCAGCGGTATGGGCGCGTTCGCGCATGTGACTTTCCCTGGGGATGTGCAGTGTCTACGGGCGGCAGAATCGGCGGCGTCGGCCGTGCCCGGACTCAGAGAAAGTTGAAGAAGCGCATGCGCTCACTATAGCAAGACGATGCGTCTCGTCTCTTGTGGCGCCTCCATTCGGAAGCCGGACGTGGAGCCAGGCGACCCGTATACGTCACCGCTCGGTGCGCCGCGCGTCCGTGCCCGCCGGGCAACCGGCCTTCGTCCGCGCCGCCTTCGGGGGCGAGCCCCGGCCGATCAGGTCGGTCCTGAGCCGGTGCGCGGCCGTCACGGAGGCCCGCTCACCGGCTCGCCCACCGAAGGGGAAGCCGAAGGGCAGCCCGACCTGAACAAGTCCGTGCGGCCACGTGCGGCCACCCTGGTGAAGTGCCGTGAGCCGGGCTCAGGAGCTCAGGAACAAGACCTGAGGAACTCGATGAGCGCCGCGTTCACCTCGGCCGGGCGTTCCTGCTGAGTCCAGTGCCCGCAGCCCGGCAGCTTGAGGGGCTTGCGCCGGAGGTCGGGCAACAGGTCGGGGAGTTTCTCGATGAGTTCGGGGGTGCCCGGGAACGCCGGGACCAGGTCGCGGTCGCCGTATATGTAGAGGGCGGGGGAGGTGACGACGGCGCCGTGCCACGCGGCGGTCAGTTCCCAGTTGCGGTCGAGGTTGCGGTACCAGTTGAGGGCTCCGGTGAACCCCTGCGAGAAGCTTTCGGTGAGTGCGTCGAGGTCGTCCTCGGTGAGCCATTCCGGCAGGACTTCGGGGTCCGGCATGGCCGCGAGCCAGCCGCGCTCGGGGTCGACGAGGGGCTGCTTGCCCTCGGTGGTGCCGGGAGCGTCGCCGGACGCCGAGTAGAAGAACTTCCGCAAGGTCGTGCGCGTGTCCCTCGCGAACTCGGCGTCGGCGACACCGGGCCGGTTGAAGTAGTTCCAGTAGAACCGACCCCCGAACCGCTCCTCCATGGTGGCCAGCGGAGGCCGCGTCCCCCGGAACGGGGGCGGCACGCTCAGACCGGCCACCCCGAGCACCATGTCCGGCCGCAGCAGCGCGGTGTGCCAGGCGACCGGCGCGCCCCAGTCGTGCCCGACGACATACGCCTTCTCCTCACCCAGGGCCTGGATCAGCCCGACGACGTCGCCGACGAGATGGAGGATGGTGTACGCGTCGACGTCCTCGGGATGCTCGCTGCGACCGTATCCGCGCTGGTCGGGGGCGACCACGCGGAAGCCGGCGTCGGCCAGCGGGCCGAACTGGTGGTGCCAGGAGTGCCATGACTCGGGGAAGCCGTGCAGAAGCACCACCAGGGGGCCGCTGCCCTGCTCGGTGATGTGCAGCCGGATGCCGTTCACGTCAACTGTCCGATGCTCAACCATGCGCACGAGCGTACGTGCCGTGATCTTCGAGCGGCGGAGCAGGTACGTGGCCCACAGGGAGGCCAAGCCCGGGCAGAGGCCCCGGACGCTCTCGCGCCGCAGCCGGCGTCGCATCAACTGCGCCGGCGCCTCGCGCGACCGGCGCGCCACGCTCGCCGCCGGCAACCGAACCCCCGCTGAGCCGATGGCACAGGCCACCCGGGAGCCGCGGCCACTGTTCAGCTCGGCCTGAGGATGATCGCCTGGCCGCCGGCCGGGGCCATGGCCACGTCCAGTGTGGTCGCCGAGGTGACCGTGCGCGTGCTGACGACGACGGGGGTCTGGTACGGGTTGGTGCCCGGTGTGCCGTCGGAGTAGATCGTCGCCGTGTACGTTCCGCTGCCCAGGAAGGACAGCGGGAGCGACAGGGTCCGGGACGTCTCGTCGGTCATCGTCCCGAGATACCAGGTGGAGCCGTTGCGCCGGGCGACGGCCACGTACTCGCCGATCGATCCGGCCAGGGTCCGGCTCTCGTCCCAGGACGTGGGGACGGCGTTGAACCAGGGCAGTCCGGGCCAGTTGGCGGGGTTGCCGTACTTGGAGGGCTTGTCGTACCAGAAGAGGAAGTTGAGGGGCTGGTAGTACACCGCGGCCATGGCCATCTGGTGGGCGTTGGTCGTCTTGTCGCGGGACTGGCCGTAGCAGATCGTGTAGTCCATCGGGCCGCCGATGTTGCGGGCGAAGGGCAGTGTCACGTTGTGCGTGGCCGTCGGGAACTGCTCGTTGCCCCGAACGCCTTCCAGACTGATGTAGTTCGGATACGTCCGCTCGAAGCCGAACGGCCGGACGTCGTCGTGCATGTCGATCAGCAGTTCGTACTCGGCGGCCGTTGCGGCCCACTCGATGATCTGGTCGGTCATCGACCGGGTGCCGTCGTTGATGAAGCCGAGCTTGATCCCCTCCACACCCCAGCTCTTGTAGAGGCCGAACAACGCGTCCGCGTCGGTCAGGGCGAGCCGGTTGACGTAGAGGAACACGCCTATGCCCTGGCTCGTGGCGTACGAGATGACCGACGGCAGATCGATGGCGGCGATCGCCGTCGTGGCGTCGACGGTGGAGAACTCCGGGCCGTACCAGCCGGCGTCGTACTCGATGTACTGCAGGCCACGGGCCACGGCGAAGTCGACGCCCGCCAGGCCGGCGGCGGTGCTGAGCTCACAGCGGAAGACCTTGCCCGGCTTGATCCAGGAGGTGTCGTCGAGGACGCTCTCCGGGGCCAGATTGAGCACCAGCTCGGCGTTGTCGACGAGTTCGGCGTGGGTGGCGCCGACGACGACGGCGCGCCAGGGCGTGGCGAACGGCGTGGTGACGGTCGTCGTCGGCTCGACGGGGCCGGTGCCGCGGGCGGTGTGCTCCATGAGGAACGCCGCCAGCGTGTTCGGCTGCCCCGGAACCGAACTGAGCATCAGCCGGGGGAAGTTCACCCGCGCCGACTCGCAGACGCAGGCGATGAGACCGCCCGCGAGGGTGGCGGTGAGCGGCAGGTCGGTCAACGGGCCGTTGTCCGTGCCGGCCGTTCCCGTGACGGGGATCGCGTCGGGGGCGACCAGTTCGTAGGCGTTCTCGTCGCGGGCGCTGTAGACCGTGGTGCCGTCCGGGAAGACGAACGTCGTCAGCTCGTCGGCGACGGTCGCCGTGCCCCTGTCCAGCAGCACGTAGCGGAGGGCCACGCCGGTCCGATACGCCCGGATCCGGACGCCGAACCGGATCCCCGAGAGCCTGTCCCGCAGGTTCCAGCGCTGCTCCTGGTAGTGGTCGACGACCCTGGCGTTGCGCCCGTACACGGGGGACCAGGTGCGGTGAACGGTCTCGCGCCCGCTCCCCGTCACCGCCACATCACTGCCGAGGACGGTCCCGTCGCTCAGCCTGATACCCAGGGCCGAGGTCTCGACCACCGTCCTGCCGTCGCGTTCGGCGTGCCACCGCAGGGCGCCGTCCACCACGGACAGCGTGATGGACGTTCCGCCCATGCGGGCGGTCACGCTGCACGAGCCCGCCGCCGCGTGGGCCGGTCGCGCGACGCCGATCCCCGCCGCGGCCATCCCGACGGTCACGGCCGTGCCCTTGAGCACACCCCGGCGTGACAGTGCCCCCGAGTTGTCGTCTCTGTCCGCCGTGGACTCTTCCCGGTTGTCGGAAGTTCTCATCGTGCAGCGGGCCTCTCCGTTGAGGGCAGCGCCGGTGCGCCGCTCGATCGGGGCGAAGGACGTAGGAAGCAAAAGTTGTAGTAAGCGTTTTCTGCTGGGGGATGTTGTACGCGCCCCCGCAAGGTGGGGTCAAGACGGCGGGCACAATCTCCACCGCCGGATGTCCGCCCAGCGGCACGCCTCAGAACCCCGCCATCGACTTGTCCAACACCCCTCCCACCGCCCCGTAAAGGCTGCACCGGACGGAGTGCCCCGCCCTGCGGCGCAGAGCGAAGCCCGCGAGGAAGGAAAGGGCGAAGAGCCCACCCATGACCGCCGCTACCAGCGGGTCGTGGACGACGTACGCGAAGTACGCCAAGCCGGCCCAGACCAGGATCGGCAGAAGCGAGCCACACAGGACCCGCCAGAACGCGATCCGCGCGACTCCCGGCGGCAGCGCACTTTCATGCCACACCTCGATGTGATTCCTGGTCACGCAGTTCTCCGGGCGCATGGCGGCATCAAACCCCATGCATCAGACCCCATGCATAAAACGCCGTGCATCAAACCCCGAGGCGGGGATCCACATGCGTCTTGGGCCCGGGGCCGGCGCCCTGCGGCCGTTCGCCCGCGAGGACCGGGCCGGCCTCGTCGAGGCTCACGGTGGCCGCGACGAGGGGCCTTGGGTCGACCGCTCCGGACGCGTAGGCTCGGATGGTGGCGTCCAGGCCGGGGGAGGCGGAGAGGATGCCCACCGCCGTGACGTCCTTCAGCGCGAGCGTCCGGGTGTCGATCCTGCTCGGCTCGCCGGCCGGCCCGATATAGACGACACGCCCGGAAGGTTCGGCCAACTCCAGTGCCTTCTCGGGTAGTTGGGCCGCGTTCGAGGCGTCGACGACCGCGTCGAAGGGCAGGTCCGGAAGGGAGTGCTCGTCCCAAACGTGCTCGAAGCCCAGAGTGTGGGCGAACGCGGGGGAACTGTCGGCACGGTCCAGCAAGTGGACCTCCGCGCCCGCTGCCCGCAGGAACATCGCGACCAGGAGGCCGATCGTCCCGGGTCCCAGGACGAGAGCGCGGTCACCGGTGCGAAGCGCCGCCGCCCGCGCCGCGCGCAGGGCGTTGCCGCCCGGCTCCACGAGCGCCCCGAGCGCGGCGTCGACCGAGTCGGGCAGAGCGTGCAACGAGGATGCCGGCACCACGAGTTGCTCCGCCAGCGCCCCGGCCCGGGCTCCGCGGATACCGACCTCCTGGCGCTTCCCGCACACATGCTGATGGCCCCGGACGCAGCGGCGGCACCTGCCGCAACCGAGCATCGTGTCACCCATGACGCGGCGCCCGAGCCAGCCCCGGTCGACTCCGTCACCGACCGCCGCCACCCGCCCGGCCCACTCGTGGCCCGGCCGCATCGGGTAGCTGGAGTGCCCTTGGTGCAGGTAGGCCATGGCACCGGTGAAGAACTCCATGTCGGTGCCGCACACGCCGACCCGCTCGACGTCGACGATGACCTCACCGGGCACGGCCACCGGCGCCGGGAGCTCCTGGACCTCGTACGCGCCGGGGGCGGTCAGGACGAAGGCGCGCATGAGACGACCATGATCGCGGCGGATGAGGTACACGGGGTCGTCTCCAGAGTCACGAGTGGGGTTCGCCGAGCCGGCCGAGCAGAGCGCGCATGTCGTCGAGGGCATCGACAAGAGACGCCGTCGGGGTCCGGTAGGCCAGCGCGCTGACGCTCACGGCCCCGGTGGGAACCGTGGGCGAGGTCGGATAGACAGGTAGGGCGAGGCAGTTCACCCCGGTCTCGTTCTCCT
This sequence comes from Streptomyces sp. V4I8, assembly GCF_041261225.1. Lineage (GTDB taxonomy): Bacteria > Actinomycetota > Actinomycetes > Streptomycetales > Streptomycetaceae > Streptomyces. Next base: position 751,675 of record NZ_JBGCCN010000001.1, on the reverse strand, counting down.
GGTCGTCGATGCCGTATCCCCTCGTACGCGTGGCCGTCAGATCGCGGTGCAGTGCGGCGGCCGTGCACAGGGAGTGAGCCGTACGACGCTCCAGCGGTGAGTCGCCGATCCACGCCTCGACCTCCTCCACCGTGCCCAACCGCCGGGCGAGCAGGAGCTTTCCGACGGCGGTGGTGTGGGCGGGGTTGCGCCCGCCGATCGTCGACGTCAGCCGGACGGCGCCGGTGGGCGGATCGACCTTGGCCCGGTAGACGACCTCACGCCCGTCGAGCACCGCGTAGTGCGCGGTCTCGCCGAACCGTCCTGCCAGCGCTTCGAGTACGGGCCGCAGCCGGACCTGCTCGGGGAGCGCCTCATGGTGGGCGAAGGCCATCCGCAGGAACTCGTCCCCCAGCACATAGCGGCCGCGGGCGTCCTGGTCGGCCAGCCCGGCCCGCCGCAGCGCGCCGAGCGCCCGGTGGACGGTCGGCTTGGGACTGGCGACGACCCGCGTCAGCTCCTCCAGCCCCACACCGCCGGGATACCGGGCGAGCTCCTTCAGAACCGCCAGCACCCGGTCCGAGCCCACAAGACGGTTGCCGACGGCGGAAATCGGACTGGTCTCGCCGGGGGCTGTCGATCCGTCGTTCGGCTGCGTATGCTCCATGGCGTTCCAGACTCTAGACCTCCGTACCGACTGCTGGAAGAGGTCCCATGGTGAGGCTGCGCAGCGCACAGTGGTACGAGGGACAGGACCGCAACGCCTACATCCACCGCGCGTGGATGCGCAGGGGCGTGCCGGGTGACGCCTTCACCGGCCGGCCGCAGATCGCCATCGCCAACACGGCCTCTGACCTGACCCCTTGCAACGCTCATCTCGACGAGGTCGCGTCCTCGGTCCGCGACGGCGTGTACGAGGCGGGCGGCATCCCGCTGGACCTGCCCGTGGTGTCGCTCGGCGAGACGAACGTGCGGCCCACCGCCATGCTCTGGCGCAACATGGCCGCGATGGCCACGGAGGAGATGCTGCGGGCCAACCCCATAGACGGCGTCGTCCTGCTGGGCGGCTGCGACAAGACGATCCCGTCGCTGCTCATGGCCGCCGCGTCGGTGGACCTGCCCGCGGTCGTCGTGCCCGGCGGCCCGATGCTGACCGGGACGTTCCGCGGTACGCCGCTGGGCTGCGGCACCGATGTGTGGCGGCTGTCGGAGGAGGTCCGCGCGGGCACGCTCGCGCAGGAGGAGTTCACCCGCTCCGAGTCGGCGATGATCCGCAGCCGGGGCCACTGCAACACCATGGGAACCGCCTCCACGATGGCCCTGGTGGCCGAGGCGCTGGGCACCGTCGTTCCCGGCGTGGCAGGGACCCCGGCCCCGGACAGCCGTCTGCTGGAGGCCGCTCACCTCACCGGACGCCTAGCGGTCGACATGGTGGGCGCCGACCGCAGGCCGGGCTCCTTTCTCACCAAGGCGTCCTTCCACAACGCGATCGTCGCCCTGGCCGCCATCGGCGGCTCCACCAACGCCGTCGTCCACCTCCTGGCGATCGCGGGCCGCCTGGGCATCGACCTCTCCCTCGACGACTTCGACCGCATCGGCTCGCGCGTCCCGGTCCTGGTGGACCTCCAGCCCGCCGGCCGCTTCCTCATGGAGGACTTCCACCGCGCCGGAGGTCTGCTCGCCGTCCTGCGCGAGGTCCGCGACCTGCTCGACCCCGACGCCCTGACCGTCACCGGCAAGCCTCTGGTCGACACGCTCGACGACGCTCCGATCTGGGACACCGAGGTCATCCGCACCCGCGCCGAACCCCTGGTCGCCGAGGGCGGCATCGCCGTCCTGCGCGGCAACCTCGCCCCCGACGGCGCGATCGTCAAACCGGCCGCCGCCTCCCCGCATCTGCTGCGCCACCGCGGACGGGCCGTCGTCTTCGACTCCATCGAGGACTTCCACGCCCGCGTCGACGATCCGGACCTGGACGTCGACGCCGACTCGGTCCTCGTCCTGCGCGGCTGCGGCCCCAAGGGCTACCCGGGCATGCCCGAGGTCTCGAACATGCCCCTGCCGAAGAAACTGCTCGGACAGGGTGTCCGCGACATGGTCCGCGTCTGCGACGGCCGGATGAGCGGCACGGCGTACGGCACGGTCGTCCTGCACGTGGCGCCGGAAGCGGCGGCGGGCGGGCCGTTGGCCCTCGTGCGGACCGGGGACTTCATCGTCCTGGACGTGGAAGCCCGCCGTCTCGACGTCGACGTACCGGCCGACGAACTCGCCCGCAGAACCCCGAGCGAGGCCACGGTCAGCGCCTACGCCAACCCACGGCGCGGCTGGGAACGCCTCTACGTCGACCATGTCCTCCAGGCCGACACGGGCGCCGATCTCGACTTCCTCACCGGGGCGAGCGGCTCGGAGGTCGGCCGCGAGTCGCACTGACCGCGGACCGATCCCCGCCCCGGCCGCCGAAAAGCAGCAGGTCCATCAAGCCCCGTGCGTGGGGCCTGATGGACCTGGATGGACCTCATATGCAGTTACGCCTTCGTCAGGCGACGACGCCGCAGTCCTCGACGACGATCTTCGTGCTCGTCGCGCCCGAGCGGCTGCCGAGGGCCTCGACCGCCTTGACGACGTCCTCACCCTCGACGACCTCGCCGAAGACGACGTGCTTGCCGTCCAGCCACGGCGTCACCACGGTGGTGATGAAGAACTGCGAGCCGTTGGTGCCCGGGCCCGCGTTGGCCATGCTGAGCAGGAACGGCCGGTCGTGCTTCAGCTGGAAGTTCTCGTCCGCGAACGTCTCACCGTAGATGCTCTTGCCGCCGGTGCCGTTGCCGTTGGTGAAGTCACCGCCCTGCAGCATGAACTCCGGGATGACCCGGTGGAAGGGCGCACCCTTGTAGCCGAACCCGTGCTGGCCGGTCGCCAGCTCACGGAAGTTGCGTGCGGTCTTGGGCACGACGTCGTCGAACAGACGGAAGACGATACGGCCGAGGTCCTTGCCACCAGCCGAAACCTTGAAAAACACGTTCTCGCTCATGACCATGATTCTCCACAAGAGGCGGGCCCAGGTCGAACTGGCGGGCTGTGGCGCGCCGGGAACCCGGCTGCCGAACCCACGGAACCGGGCCCCGCCGACCGTAATGAGCTGGCGGACCGCGGCTCCCGCGGACGAGCATGGAACGCATGACTGACCGACCCGCACGATGGACCCGGGCGTCGATCTACCCCGACATGTGGGCCGACCCGGCCGACGACCCCCGCAACAGCGGGGGACCCAGCCCCGACGGTGAACTGGCCACGCTGCAGGACTTCCTGACGAACTACCGCATGACCCTGCGGATGAAGTGCGAGGGCCTGGACGCGGAGCAACTGGCCCGCCGGTCGGTACCGCCGTCGACCATGTCGCTCTTCGGCCTGCTCCGGCACCTCGCCGAGGTGGAACGGGACTGGCGCAACTGGATCAACGACGATGATCCGCTGCCGAAGCTGTACGGCGAGCGTGACGCGGACTTCGACGGAGTCGTCGCCGAGCAGGCCGAGGTCGACGCGGCGTACGCCGACCTGGCCCGCGAGCAGGCCGCGACCGACGCCGCACTGGCCGAGCACCCGGATCTGGGCGAGCCGCTCGGAAGGGAAGGGATCGCGGTGAGGGAGCTGATGGTGCACCGGATCGAGGAGTACGCCCGTCACTGTGGGCACGCCGACCTGTTGCGCGAGTGCATCGACGGAAGGGTGGGGCAGTGACGCGGTGTCTCAGCCGCCGATGAGGGGTGCCGAGAGGCGGCAGTCCACCGGGTGGGCGTGGGCCGGGTCGAGGGCGTTGAGGACGATCTGCAGGGCGTTGGAGTCGTAGGCGATCGAGATGTGCTCGGAGAGGTCCTGCGGGCAGACGTCCTGGAGAGTGATGTTGCGCACCTTCGCCCGCGGCCCGGCCTTGAGGAACTGATTTTGGTAGGGCGTGACAACCTCGTCGTACCGGGTGGCGATGACCGTGTAGTGGACTCCCGGTTGGGTGTCGCCTCCCCTGTCGAGTCTGGTGTGCACCTCGGACCCCACCATCTGGTCCGCGTACGCCTGCCCCGCCACGAGGGACACCGTCTGGTTGAGGCCGAGGGTGGTGGTGAGGGTGCCCAGACCTGAGACGCCGGCGCCGTGGTTGGACGGGGCCAGGCCGATGAGCCTGCGCACCTTGTTGCGTGACGGCTTCGCCGGGTTCGTGCCCCCTTCGAACCGCAGGTACCAGCGGGGGAGCACACCGCCGCCCTGGGAGTGCCCCACCAGGTCGACCTGCCGGGCGCCGGTGGCGTCGAGCACCCGGTCGACATAGCGGGCGATCTCGCGGGCGGAGTCGGGGATGTGCTGTGTGGCCTTGAACGGAACGCCCGGTCTCCCGCCGTAGTTCGGCGCGAAGACGCAGTATCCGGCCTCCTTCAGCAGGGGTGACAGCATGCTCCAGTTCATGTGAGCGTTCGTCAGGGTCGCGTGCAGCAGGACGACGGGGCGGGGGTGCGCGGCGCTCGGCCGGCACTTCCAGTCGTTCGCCCCCGGCGGCGCTGCGTCCGGCTGGAGGGTTCCACGCAGGAAGGCCTCGGGGGCCGAGGCGGTCGCGGCCGCGGGTGGGGTCGGGCCGTCATCCGCGACCGACGTACCCGGGAAACCGAGTGCCAGAGCTGCGACCGCGCCGACAGTCGCCCAGCAAGTGATCAGGCGTGAACGCGTCGCAGGCCGGGCAGGGCGATGGGACATTCTTCCGCTCCTCGTCAGGATCGATCACAAACAGACGATCAAGATCCTCAAGGAGCGGCAGCCGAGGCCAGGCCCAACCCGCACCCGACACCTCCGTCGGAGTAGCGGCTTTCATTCGTGCGGCTCTGCGGCGTCGGGTACTTCTCCGGCCGGGGCTGAGTGAAATCCGGATGAAGCGAGAGGCCCGCCCTCGCGGAGACGGAAACGGGCCTCCCACTCACAGACAGTGAGGCAGGGCCGGAGAAGCGACATTGCTGGGTCCGGTCTGCGTGAAACCCGCCGGGCTGGGGACTTGGCGGTAAGGCCGGGCCGAGCTGCGTTCCCCTTGGGGGCTGGTCCGGCCAGGCTCCTCTGGTTCAGACCACGAGCTGGGGGAGCCGCCCGCGCGGTCAGGACAGGCCGCCGTCCTCGCAGATCAGCCGGGCGACCTCACGGAGTTTGACGTTGTTCTCCTGCGAATACCGGCGCAGGGTGTCGAATGCCTGTTCTTCGGTGAGGCCGTGACTGCCCATCAGGATGCCCATGGCCTCGCCGATCATGTGGCGGGTGGCGACCGCGCGTTCCATCTGGGCGTGCGTACGGGCGCTGGAGAAGGCGACGGCGGCATGGGAGGCCAGCAGCCAGCCGGCCAGCTCGCTGGCCTCGGTGAAGGCGCCGGGCTTGCGGGAGTAGATGTTCAGCGCACCGAGCTCTTCGTCCTCGGTGTAGAGCAGGAAGCCCATCATGCTGCCCACGCCGAGCTGATGGGCCTGGGGGGCGTAGGAGGGCCATCGCAGCTGTTGCCCGGTGAAGTCCGGGATGCGGAAGACCCGCTCGCCCTCCTTGGTCCGGGCGGCGTCGAAGCACGGCCCCTCGCTCAACCGCTCCTGCAGCTGGTCACTCTCGATGACCAGCTCGTGAGTGGGTGCGAGAGTCTGGACCTCCTTGCCCCGCAGCACCAGGATGCCGGCCGCGTCGCAGCCCTCCACCAGCTCGGTGGCCGAGCGGGTGATCCGGTTCAGGGTGGCATCGACCGACTCCTGGGCGAGGAGATCCCGCGCCATCGCCGCCATCTGCTGCGCGAACCGAGCCCAGTCCATCGTGTTCTCCAACTCTCGGTGTGCCCGGGTCCAGTCGTCTCCCAGCATGGCACGCAAGCCTCGCAAGGCGTGGGTGACGGGTTCCCGTCCCCGCGGTTGATTCTCCCGAGCAGCCCCCGGCTCTCATCCCTGGTTCTCGCCTTGTGTGCCCGTGCGGTGCCGGACGTCGGCCATCAGTTTGTCGAGCAGTTCGATGAGCGCGGCGCGTTCGTTCGCCGACAGGCCGCTGACGAGGGTGGCTTCTCGCCCGAGCACGGTGTCGACGGACCGTTCGATGAGCGCGTGGCCGTCGGCCGTGAGTCTCACCAGGACGGTCCGGCTGCCGGCCGGGCCCGGGATGCGCTCGACCAGTCCGTCCCGTTCGGCCCGTGCGACACGCTGGGAGATCGCTCCGGCGGTCACCAGGGTCCGTCGGGCGAGCTCGCGGGTGCTCAGGGTGTAGGGCGGACCCGAGCGACGGATGACGGACAGCAGATCCAGCGTGGCGCTGTCGATGCCGGCTGCTCGCAGGGCCCGGGTGCGGTCGTCGGCGAAGAGCTTGGCCAGCCACCAGACGGGCGTGACGATCTCGATCGACTCGGTCGGCGTGCCGGGTCTCTCCCGTCTCCAGGCTGCGGCGATCTCAGCGGGGGAGTGGGCCGGTTCGGGGGTTCCCGGGGAGGAGGGGAGGGCGTCGGTCATGGTTTGGTGCGATCCTCTGTCCGCGTGCACTATGTTTAGGTCTAAACGTAGCAAGGGCATTCGACAGGAGGAATCTTGCCGCGCACTGTTCTCGTCACGGGTGGCACCAGTGGGATCGGCCGTGCCATCGCCGCCCGGTTCGCCGCCGACCGGTCAGAGGTCCTCATCACCGGACGCAACCCCGACACGGTCGAAGCGGCCGCCGAGGAGCTGGGCGTGCGCGGCGCTGTCTGCGACGCCACCGACACCGCCCAGGTCGCGGAGCTCGCCGCCCGGCTCGACACGGTGGACGTCCTGGTCAACGCCGCCGGTGGTCTGTCCCAGCCCGCAGGTGAGGGGGCGGCCCTGGATGAGGTGCTGGCCCTCTGGCATGCCAATCTGGCCCAGAACCTGCTCAGTGCCGTGCTGGCCACGGCCTCGGTGCAGAACAAGCTCACCGGCGGGAGCTCCGTCGTCAGCATCGGTTCGATCGGTGCCGAGCGCGGAGGTGGCTCCTACGGCGCGGCCAAAGCCGCCCTCGGTGCATGGAACGCCTCACTGTCCGCCGAGCTCGCTCCCAAGGGCGTCACCTGCAACATGATTTCCTCGGGCTATATCGCCGGCACCAACTTCTTCCAGGGCCGGTTGAGCGACGAACGCCATCGCGCGCTCGTGGCGGAGACGCACAACAAACGGCCGGGCACGGTCGACGACATCGCCCAGACCGCCCACTTCCTCGCGTCGCCAGGGGCCCGTCACATCACCGGCCAGGCCATCCACGTCAACGGGGGTGCCTTCACCACGCGATAGCGCGGGTCGGCGCCGTGCTGACTCAGTCGCCGCGGCCCAGTCCTCTTGCCCAGTCCAGCAGTTCGGGCTCGGCCAGGCTGCCGCCCAGCCAGTCGTGGTCGAGGTCGGTTCCGGGCAGGGACGGTACGACGGCCACGTGGAGCCCGGCGGCGCGCGCGGAGGCGATGCCCGTGGCCGAGTCCTCGAAGGCGACGGAGTTCTTCGGGTGGACGCCGAGCGCTTCGCACGCCGTGAGGTAGAGGTCCGGTGCGGGTTTGGGGGAGCGCACCTCGTCCGCGGCGAACGAGAAGGCGAAGCAGTCGCCGAGGCCGGCCGATTCCAGTGCGGTGTCCAGCAGTTCGCGCGAACTGTTGCTGGCCACGGCTATGGGAACGCTCGCCCGGCAGGCGTGCACCAGCTCCGCCGCCCCGGGGAGGGCCGTGGCGCCCCGGGCCAGTTCCTCGCGGACTCTGTCGAGGAGTTCGGCGGAGATCTCAGCGCCGGCTCCGGACCGTCCGAAGTGGTCCGCCATGGCCTGCCCGGCGGCTTCCAGGGTCCGACCGATGACCAGGGCCTTCTGTGCGGGACCGAACGGCCGGCCGTGTGCGGCGAAGATGGCCGTCTCCGCCACGGTCCAGCAGTCTTCCGTGTTGACCAGGAGCCCGTCGCAGTCGAAGACCACGGCCTGCGTGTCGGCGGGAAGCGAGCGCATGAGTGTCGTGTCCCCTTTCGTCCGGCGTCTTCCGGGTGATGCGCAAGTGGCCTGCTCGACGAGTGCCGGAGCAGGACGATCACGAGCGATCACCCTAGGTCGGCGGGACGCGGGAACTCCACATTCCTGCCCGGAATCGGGCAGAAATCGGCGTCTCGCGATCGCGAGCAGGTGCCAGCGCGATCCTGATGGCACGCCGCTACAACCTCCGGTCGGCTCGCCGGTCTGACTCACCGGGGTGTGCATGGGATCGGACCAACAGATCGCCTTCTTTCTGCGGGAGTTGAAGGACGGCGACACGTGGCGGCGCGCGGCAGCGGCCAAGGGCCTGGGCAGGCTCCGCCGGGACGAGCACGCGTGGGTGCTCGTCGGATCGGCGGACGACCGCGCGCCCGAGGTGCGTGAGGCCGTGGCCGCCGGGCTTGGTCGACTCGGTGTCGCCGAGGCGGGCCGTACGGTGCTGCCCGCCCTGATGGGTGACGAGGACCCGTGGGTACGGCGCCGGGCCTCGCGCGCCGCGATCCGGCTCGGGCTCGACGACCCGGCGGCCGTGGAAGCCTACTCACGCCTGCTCCGGGATCCTGACCATCACCTGCGGATCAACGCCCTGGACGCGCTGGGAGCCCTGGGCGTGCCGGGCCGTGTTCCCGGGCTCGTGGCCCTCCTGGGCGACCCGGAATCAGCCGTGTGGGGACGCGCCCGCGTCCTGCTGTACCGCTTCCGCCACGACCCCGCCGTCCACGCCGAGGTGGTCCGTACGGCCGAGCTGGGCGTGGGCGACGCTCGCGTACGGGCTCTGCAGGCGGGGCGTTGGGACACCGTCCGGCTGCTGCTTCCGCTCCTGGGCGACCCCGACGGCGATGTGCGCGCGGGCGCGGTGGCCGGTCTGGGCACGCTGGTGGACGACGGGCTCCAGCCCTGGGAACGCCGTTCCGTGGCCCGGGCGTTGGTGGCCCACCTCGCCGCCGACCCGAGCACGGTCTGGCAGACGCACAACGCACTCATCGGCCTGACGGAGGCCCTGCCCGGACTGCGGCTGACGGCGGACCGGACCCCTTCGGCCGATGTCCGGGCCGCCGCGCTCTCGCTCCTCGACACGCACAACGCCACCGACGAGAACACCGGGGACGACCTGGCGCGCTTCGTCCATGCCCTGGACGACCCGGACGAGACCGTCCGCTTTCACGCCGCGGAGGGCCTGGCCCACTGGCTGGCGACCACCGGGAGGCTGCCCCGGGACGAGGAGCGGCTGCGCGCCCAACTCGCCGCCCTCGCCTCGGACTCGGGGGCGGCGACTCGCGCCGTGGCCGAGGAGGCGCTTCTGGCGCTGGACGGGTGCCGCCCCTGAGGGAGGGCGGACCTCAGCTGTCCGGCACGGCGTCGCCGGACGGCGCGTCGCCACGGCCGTAGTGGTGCGTGGTGAACATGTAGAGCAGACCCGTGCCCAGCACCACCGCGCCGCAGAGCAGCACGATCCAGTTCTCCCACCACTGCTTCTCCGGGGTGCGGGCCCAGCAGATGTTGACGATGGCGAAGATGCCGTAGGCCAGCGCCCCGATGTTCACCGCGAGGCCCCAGCGCCCCAGGGTGAACTCCCCTGCCGGACGCCAGCCCTTGAGCCGGGCGCGCAGCGCGGCCAGGACGACCATCTGGAACGAGGCGTAGATACCGAGGATCGCGAACGAGACGATGTTGGTGAGGGCGTCCTCGGAGAGCAGCGAGGCGAAGGCGATGAGCAGCGGCACCGCCGCGGACACGAACAGCGCGTAGCCGGGCACCGCACGGGCGTGGGCGAACCGCCGCAGCAGCCGGTGCCCGGCGATCATCTCGTCCCGGGCGTACGAGTAGATGAGCCGCCCTGCTGCGGCCTGGAGGCTGATCGTGCAGGACAGGAAGGAGATCAGCACCACGGCCATCACCAGCCGCGCCCCGGTCTCGCCCATGGCGTCGTACAGCACGTCCACCACCGGGTCGGCCTGCTCGCCCGAGATGACCGCGTTGAAGTCCGTGACCGACAGCAGCAGCGACATACAGGTGAACGTGGCCGCCGCGCCGCCGATGTAGATGGTGCGGCGCATCGCCTTCGGGATGACGCGGCCCGGGTGCTCGACCTCCTCGGCGGTGTCGCCGCAGGCCTCGAAGCCGTAGTACTGGTAGAAGCCGATGATCGCGGCTGCCAGGAACGCCGGCAGGTAGGAGCCGTCTCCCTCGACTCCGTAGGTGTCGAAGATGACGCCGATGCCGTGGTGGCGGTGGGTGGCCAGCAGGTAGATGCCGACGACTAGGGCGCCGATGAGCTCGCCGGCGAAACCGATGATGGCCGCCGCCGACAGCGCCTTGGTGCCCATGTAGTTGATGAGGATGGCGACGACGATGAGCACGGCGGTGCACAGCACGGTGGTGTGCACGGTGGTCTTGAAGCCGAAGAGGATGGCGATGTAGGGGCCGGCGCCGTACGCGACGGAGGTGATGGTCACCAGCAGCGCCCACATGTACACCCAGCCGGTCATCCACGCCCAGCGCTTGCCCCACAGTCGCCGGGCCCAGGGGTAGACACCGCCTGCGATCGGGTACTGGGCGACGATCTCGCCGAAGATGAGCGCGACCAGGGACTGGCCGCAGCCGGCCAGCACGAACGCCCAGATCATCGGCGGTCCGCCGTCGACGATCGCGATGCCGAAGAGGGTGTAGGTGCTCACCACCGGGGAGAGGTAGGTGAAGCCGAGGGCGAAGTTGGCCCAGGGGCCCATGTCCTTGCGGAACTCTGAGACCGGCTCCCCTCCAGGGGCGCCGGAAGCCGGGGCGGGAGACAGCGGACCGGTCACTGCGCCGCCCCCTGTCCCGCGGGGCCGGGGCGGCCGGTGATCAGGTCGGCGGCGCGTTCGGCGGCGAGCAGGACCGTCACCATCGGGTTGATGGTGGGCATCGTCGGGAAGACCGACGCGTCGACGATCCGTACGCCCTCGAAGCCGCGCAGCCTCAACTCCGGGTCGCACACGGCCATACGGTCGTCGGGGGCGCCCATGCGGCAGGTGCCCGCCGGGTGGTAGACGGTGTGCGCCGCGCGACGTCCGTACTCCGACAGGTCGGCGTCGGAGACGACGTCCGGGCCGGGTGCCACCTCCCGGAGGAGCCAGCCGCGCAGCGGGTCCGTGGCGGCGACCTCGCGGGCGACTCTCAGTCCGTCCACGATCGTGCGCTCGTCGTGCCCTTCGGGGTCGGTGAAGTACCTGAAGTCCAGGGCGGGGTGTTCGGCGGGGTCGGCGCTGCGCAGCCACATACGGCCGGTGGAGCGGGCCCGCGGCACGTTCGGCGTCATGCACACTCCGTACTGCGGCACGGGGTAGCCCAGGCGTTCGGTGTTGACGGTGAACGGCACCTGGTAGAAGTGGAACATCAGGTCGGGGCGCGGCTGGCCGGTTTCGCGGCGCAGGAACAGGCCGGCGTCGGAGTCCATCGCGGAGTTGGGCGGCAGCGGCCCGGCGGTCTCCCAGACGATCACGGACTCGGGGTGGTCCAGCAGGTTCTCGCCCACGCCGGGCAGGTCGGCTCGTACGTCGATGCCCAGGGCGCGCAGCTCGTCGGCCGGACCGATACCCGAGAGCAGCAGCAGCCGCGGGGTGTCGATGGCGCCCGCGCACAGCAGGAGTTCGCGCTCGGCCCGCACGGTGGCGGGCCGGCCGCCGCTGTCACGGACGGCGACGCGGGTCAGCCGCCCGGACTCGTCGGTGAGCAGCTGGTGGGCCCACGTCTCCAGGAGCAGCGTGAGGTTGGGCCGGTCCAGCACGGGGTGGAGGTAGGCGACGGACGCGGAGGAACGCAGATTGCCCTCCGGCTGGTAGGCCAGGGAGAAGAAGCCGGTGCCGTCGGCGAAGGGTTCGGCGTTGAAGTCGTCCACGACGGGGACACCGAGCGCGCGGGCGGCCGCGGTGACGAAGTCCCTGGCGATCGGATTGCGGTCGGCCTCGGCCACCGGGACGATCTGCGTGAGCAGCCGGTCGCGATAGGGCAGGATCGTCGCCGGGTCCCAGCCGGAACAGCCCCGGCTCACCCAGTCGTCCAGGTCCTGCGGCAGCGGCAGAAAGCTGATCAGCGTGTTGTGCGAGGAACAGCCGCCGAGGACACGGGCCCGTGAGTGCAGGATGTGGGAGTTGCCGCGCGGCTGCTCGACGGTGGCGTAGCCGTAGTCGAACTCCGAGCCGAGCAGGTTGATCCAGTTGCGCAGGCGCAGGATCCGTTCGTCGCCGACGTCGCTGGGGCCGCCCTCGATGACACAGACGCGGCAGTCGGGGTCCTCGCTCAGACGGGCGGCGAGCACACAGCCGGCGGTGCCACCGCCGACGATGACGTAGTCGTAGGCGGACTCGCCGCCGTGCGCGGGAGTGGTGGCCATGCGGTGCCTTTCTCGGTGGTCGTCGTGCGACGGGCGGACGCCGTGGTGTCCCTGGTCTGTTCTGGTCAGCCCTTGAACCAGCCGGAGGGGGCGGGGGAGAGGTTCTGGTAGATGTGCTTGGCCTCCTGGTACTCACGCAGTCCCGTGGGGCCGAGCTCGCGCCCGACACCGGAGCGGCCGAAGCCGCCCCACTCGGCCTGCGGCACGTAGGGGTGGAAGTCGTTGATCCAGACAGTGCCGTGCCGCAGCCGCTGGGCGACGCGCTGGGCGCGGCTCGCGTCGGAGGTCCACACGCCGCCGGCCAGGCCGTAGCGGGTGTCGTTGGCCAGCTCCACCGCCTCGTCCTCGGTGCGGAAGCGCTCCACGGTGACGACCGGGCCGAAGACCTCCTCCTGGACGATGCGCATGGACCGGTCGCAGTCGGCGAAGATCGTCGGCAACAGGAAGAAGCCACGGCTGAGGGCGGGGTCGTCGGGGCGGGTGCCGCCGGTGACGAGCCGGGCGCCCTCCTCCTTGGCGACGGCGATAAAGCCCTCGATCTTCTCCCGGTGCTCGGCGGAGCTGAGCGGGCCGCTCTCGGTGCCCTCGTCCATTCCGTTGCCCAGCCGGATCGCCCGCGCGCGCTCGGCGTAGGCCTCGACGAACCTGTCGTGCAGGGAGTCCTCGACGAGCAGGCGTGAACCGGCCGAGCAGACCTGCCCGGAGTGCAGGAAGGCGGCGTCGAGGGCGTAGTCGACGGCGGCGTCGAAGTCGGCGTCCGCGAAGACGATGTTGGGGTTCTTGCCACCCAGTTCCAGGGCGATGTTCCGCGGCCCCTCGGAGGCGCTGGCCATGATGGAACGTCCGGTGTTCAGGCCGCCGGTGAAGGACACCAGGTCGACGTCGGGGTGGCTGGTCAGGGCCGCGCCGACGGTCGCCCCGGAGCCCAGCACGAGATTGGCGACGCCGGGCGGTGCGCCGGCCTCCGCGATGAGCCGGATCATGATGATGGTGGTGAGCGGGGTGGTCTCGCTGGGCTTGAGGACGAAGGTGTTGCCGGCGGCCAGCGCCGGGGCCACCTTCCAGGAGGCCTGCAGCAGGGGGTAGTTCCAGGGGGCGATGAGCGCGCACACGCCGACCGGCTGGTAGACGACGCGGCTGAGGACGTCCGGCCCGACGTCGACCACCCTGCCGCCGTCCTTGCCCGCGAGTTCGGCGAAGTAGCGGAAGGCGTTCGCCACGTCCTCCACGTCGATACGGGCCTCGGTCAGCGTCTTTCCGGTGTCGAGGGTCTCGGTGCGGGCGATGTCCTCCTTGTCCCGCAGCAGCAGGTCCCGCACCCGCAGCAAGAGGTCGGCGCGGCGGCGGGAGGGGGAGTTCGCCCAGTCCTCCTCGACGAAGGCACGCCGTGCGGCCCGCACCGCACGATCCACATCGGTGGCGTCGGCCTCGTCGACGCTGGTGACCACGGAGGCGTCGTAGGGGTTGACCACCTCCCGCCGTCCGCCCGCCGCCGCCTGTGTCCACTCGCCGTCGATGTACAGCTCACCCACCGCGGGGCCTCCTTCGCATCCGGCCGGTGCCGATCGGCTCGACGGTCAGCAACATGGCCCATCGGGCGGACGGCGGCCACGGGACGCACCGTCGCGACGGCGTCCGACCGGCGCAGAGGACCCAGGTGGGCTAGGAACTTCCGTCGGCGAGCCGCGGCTGGGACGGCGTGGAAGAGGATCGGACGACGGCACGAAGAAGACCAATGGACGCGAGCGGCCGGGCCACGTCGTCTACTGACGCTCCTCGTCCGGCACCACCACCGCCTGGGCGAGGGGAATCCGCGACAGGGCGAGGACCCCGGCGGCGACCAGGGCGACGCCGGCCAACTGGGGCACCAGCCACCACCCGGTGCGGATCTCCTCCTCGTACAGGGTGATGCCGAGGGCCAGGCTCACCAGGGCGTCGCCGAGGGTGAGCGCGGGCTGGGAGGCGACCAGGGGGCCGGCCTGCATCGCATGCTCCAGCAGGAACAGCGCGCACACGCCGGTCGCGGCGAAGGCGTACGTCTGCCAGGCGGAGAGGAATCCCGCGAGTCCTTGCTCCTCGAGGATGTGCATGGAGGCCTTCATCAGTGCCGCGGTCACCGCGTAACTGATGGCTGTCGCGGCGCCCAGGCAGGCGGCCCGGGCGCGGCCTTCCGGGCGCCGGAGGGCGGTGAGCGCGAGGGCGACGACCAGACTCATGCACACGGCGAGTGCGGGAATCCAGCGGTCCAGTGCCACCTGGGTGCGATTGCCGGTGGGCGACGCGGCGAAGAGCCCGACCGCCAGCCCTGCCACCACCACCGACACGGCGACCCAGCCCGTGCCCGGCAGATGCCGGTTCATCAGCAGTGAGGCGACGATGAGGGTGAGGGGCAACTCCAGGACGAACAGCGGCTGCACGATCGTCAGCGGGCCGGTCGCGAGTGCCAGCGCCTGGCAGACGGCGGCGGCGATCACGGCGAGGATGCCGGCCAGCCAGACGGGCCGCCGCAGCAGGTCCAGCATCAGCCCCGCCCGGAACCCCTCGGAGCGCGGCACGGTGAGCGCCGCCTTGCGCTGCAGCACCGTCGCGACGGCGTTGCCGAGGGCCGCGCACAGCGCGAAGAGGACGGAGAGCGGGGTGTGCAGCGGGGCCACCTCCCGGATCGGCGGACGGATGCGAAGAGGCGCGGGTGCGAGAGGAAGCCGGGCAGCGCTTCCCCTCACGGTACGGGCCGTCCCCGCCGCTCCGTCGCCTTGGCTCGCCGCCACCGGCCGGGCCGACCTGTCTGTCCGACGCCGGCCTGCTCCGGCGGACGGCTGCTCCCGTGGCCCGGTCCGCCGGAGCTGCCGAACGCACCACTGCGGAAAATGGAAGTACGGCGGAGGATGCCCCGGGGTGGGGCCGCGGGAAGGAGCGCCATGCCGGAGCGGCCGTCGTCACCCGACCGTGTCCAGGCCGCGCGTCGCGCGGCGCGGATCACCCTCGCGGCCGCCGCCGGCTTCTATCCGGCCGTGTACGCACTGGACGAGCCCGTCGTCGCGTTGTACGCCTTCTTCACCCCGATCTCGCTGGGCATCCTGTCCCCCCTGCCGGGCTCGGGCCGGGACCGCGCACGCGTCGTCCTGCGTGTCCTGCCGGTAGCCATGGCCCTGACCGCGCTCGGCACCGCCCTCGCCGTGGCCACCGCACCGGCGGTCGCGGGGATGGTCCTCGTGGGCTTCGTGATGTCCTTCGGCGCGGCCTGTGGCCCGGCCCCGGCCGGTGTCGCCCCCGGTCTGCAGCTGTTCTGCATCCTGGCCTGTTTCCCGCCGTACGTCCCCGACACCCTCCCGGAGCGCCTTGCCGGCCTGCTCCTGGGGGGCGTGCTCATGGTGCTCTGCGAGTTGCTGGTGCTGCCCGCGCCTGCGGAGGTCCCCTACCGCGAGCGCCTCGCCTCAGCCCTGGACGTGGCGGCGCGCGCGGCCAGAGCCGCGGTGGGCGGCCGCGCGCCCGACCCCGATCGCGTCCGGGAGCTGCGCGCGGCCGGCCAAGCCCTGCGCCTGTCACGGCTGCCGCCCGCCGTACGACCGACCGGAGCGGGCCGCACCGACCGCGCCCTCGCCCACACCGGCGGCGCGACCCGGCGCCTCCTCGACCAACTGGCCCGCGCCGCCGAGCATGCCCTGCCGTCGCCCGCACGGGACCACGTATCGGCACCGCTGCAGGCGGCGATCGCCGCGGAGTGCGCCGCCATGGCGGAGAACCTGCGCGGCCGGCGTCCCATAGCGGGCCCCGAGGCACTGCAGGAGAAGGTCGAGCGGTTCCTCATCGCTCGCACCCGCGCGGCACAGGCGCCTGAACCTCCGTCGCCCCACCTCCTGCGGCGGCAGTCCGCCGTCCTCGCCGAGGCGGCCTCGGCCGTGACCGCGCGGGCCGCCCTGTCCATCGCGCTCGGCGGAAGACGGGTCATACGCGGCTTCCCCAGCGATCAGCTCTGGTACGCGGAGCCCGCCGCCATCCATCTGTGGGGACGGCGGCTCACCGGGAACCTGACACTGCGCTCGGTCGCCTTCCACAACGCGGTGCGCACAGCGCTCGGGCTGGGCGTGGCACGCCTCGTCGTCGGTTCACTGGACCTCGCGCACGGCTTCTGGGTACTGCTCGCCGTGCTGACCCTCGGCCGCACCACGGCGGGAGCCACCTGGTCCGCCGTGCGCCTGGCGGTGGTCGGCACGTTCGCGGGAGCGCTGTCGGCAGGAGCGCTGATCCTGTGGGCGGGAGAGACGACCGACGTGTACGCGGCGCTGCTGGTCCCCGTCATGCTGCTGGCCTTCACCGTGGGACCGGTCGCCGGCATCGCGTGGGCGCAGGGACTGTTCACGCTCGTCGTCTCCACCGCCTTCGCCCAGCTCGCCCCGGTCACCTGGCGCATCGGGGAGGTCCGGGTGGTGGACGTCCTCACGGGATCCTGCATCGGCCTGCTCTGCGGGGTCCTGGCCTGGCCCGCCGGAGTGGCCACCGAGGTCCGGCGGAGCATGGCCGGACTGCTCCAGGAAGCCGCACCCCTCATCCCGGCCGCGGTGGCGGCCGCATTGCCCGCCCCCACGGCGCCCGCGGCGCCGCTCCCGGAACCACCCGAGGACAGCGAGCGGACCCGGGGGCGGACCCGGCACCGGCTGCGGCTCGCCGAGGCGGCGTACGCCCAGTACCGCAGCGAACCCGGCACACATCACGAGGCGGCACCCGACTGGCCGGCCGCCCTCAACTTCGCGGTGCACACCCTGGTCGGCGCCAACTGGCTGCCCCGCATCGCGGCACGCCACCTCGACGGCGAGGTACCCGCCGCCGCGGCGACCTGGGCACGTGAGGCGGCCGAGTCGACGGCCACCGCCGCCGTCGACACGGCCGACTTCGCGCCGGGCGGCGTTCGGGTGCCACCGGTGCCCGTCCCGTACGCGATCGCCTCCCCGCCGACCGGCCAGGCCTTGCCGGCGGTACTGCCGCTGCTACCGGTCCTGACGGACGTCGAGAACTGGCTCGTCACCCTGCGGGCGGACCTGCGAGCCATCGGTGACGGCATGCCGCCCTGAGTCGTGCGCGCTCACGGGGCGCAGGCCTGGGCGATCGACAGGCTGTTCTCGTAGAGGTGATGGCGGGTGATCCGGCCGTCCTCGACGGTGAGGTGCAGCGCGAAGGGCCCCTCGAAGGTCTTTCCCGTGGCGCGTACGGTCCCGGACAGGTGCCCCATCAGGACGGCGTCGGTGCCGTCGACGAAGAAGGTGTCGACGGAGGCCCGCGCGTCCTCGGGCACGGTGTGTTCCATCAACTCCGCGAACTGGGCGGCGCATTCGGCGGCGGTGGACCGCGGGCGGATCCAGGGGACGGCGGGGTTCTCGGCGAGCAGCCAGTCGACCTCGTCGGCGAAGAGCGCGACGAGCCGCGCCCTGTCCCCGGCCAGCCGGGCGGCGACGAACTCCTGCACGACGGCCCGTGTGGCCTCGGCGACGGAACTCACCGTGCCCGCTGGACTGGCCGTAACCGGAACGAACTTGACGGACATCGCACTCTCCTCGCGCTGCGGTCGGATTCCGGCGGGGGGTTCCCGTTCGTGTGCTTGATCCTGCCGGGGGAGGGGAGAGACGTCGATTACCTCTGGGGTCATGGACCGTCCGGCAGCCGCGGGGGAGTGCCCAGGGTCCACACCACCCTCAGCGATGAGGCGGAGATCCGCCAGCCGTCAGCCGTCCTGACCAGTTCGGTGTCCGCATGCCCGGCGGAGATGAAGACGCTGCCTGTGCCGTCCGCCAGGACGTGCGTACTCAGCTGGGCCCCACGGGCGGTGGCCCGGGCACCCTCGATCTCGATGACGGCGTTGGTGCCCAGATGCACGGTCCGGTCGAACAGCGCCATTCCCCGCCGGACACGGGACAGCAGGGCGTCGCGGCCATGGACGGTGCCGATGGGCATCTCCGCGGTGACGTCTTCCGTGTGGAACGCGCGAGCCCATTCCTCGTCGAAAACCCCGTCGTCCAGGGAACGCAGGTATCGGTCCATCAGGTCGGTGATCTCGGCGCGGTCGGTCAGGGCCTGCACCTGTCGGTGCGTGTCTTCGGTGTCCATGGCGAAAGACTCCTTCCTCAAGCGAACTTGAGGTCAAGCGTGCTCGCCCGCACCGTTCCTATCCGAGGTCCAGTCTGCTGTGCACCGACTGCGCGAAATGGCTCAGCGTGCGGTCGCTGGTCATCAGTTCGGCGGCTGTGAGGCGGACGTCGAAGTGTTCGCCGGCGCGCAGCAGGAATTCGGTGCTCAGCAGGGAGTCGAGCCCGAAGTCGGTGACGGGCCGTGCGGGGTCCAGCTCCTCGGGGTCGCTGTGCAGAACGGCGGCGAGCAGCCGGGTCAGGGTCTGGGTGATCGCCGCCCGGGCGTCGTCGGGTGTCATGGCGGCCAGTTCGCGCAACAGGTCCGCCCGACCCTCCGGGCCCGGGGCGGCGTCGGCCGGTACGAGGCCGCTGAAGCGGGCCGTGCCCAGGGCGGGCAGCAGGCGCCGGGCGAGGGCCCAGCGATAGCGGCCGATGCCCGCGACGTCGGTGGCCGGCTGGAGCAGGCCCTCGGCGGTGCTGAGGGCCTCGGCGACGGTGAGGGGTTGGAAGCCCCGCTCGGCCATGGCGTCGCCGATGGCCTGGCGGGCCACGTATCCGGTCTCGCCGATCGGCCCCCAGGCGAGGGTGGTGGCCGGGCGCCCTTGAGCGCGCCGGGCGCGGGCCTGGGCCTCCAGGTAGGCGTTGCCGGCCGAGTAAGGGGCCTGTCCGATGTTGCCGACGGCGGCGGCGATCGAGGAGTAGGTGAGGAACAGGTCGAGGTCGTGGTCCGCGGTGAGGCGTTCCAGTTCGGCGGCGCCCTGTGCTTTGGGGGCCAGGACGGCGGTGAACCGGTCGTCGGAGAGAGCGGACAGAGGCGCGTCGTCGAGGTGCATCGCGGCGTGCACGACGCCCCGCAGCCGGTGCCCCCCGGTGTCGACCGTCTCGATGACCCGCCGCAGAGCCGCCTCGTCGGTGACGTCGGCCGCGTAGGCGGTGGCATGGACGCCGCGCCGGGCCAGGTCGGCCAGAAGCGCCGGCGCCTCGGGGGCGGCCTCGCCACGGCGGGAGACCAGCGCGAGATGCCGGGCACCGTGGTCGGCCAGCCACCGTGCGGTCGCGGCGCCGAAACCGCTCAGCCCGCCCGTCACCAGGTAGGTACCGCCGGCGTCCAGCGCGGGTACTTGCGGGGCGGGTCGGACGGGGACGGATTCGTCGAGCGGGTCCGCCGCGCCCTGGTCGAAGGAGACCACCACCTTGCCGATGTGCCGGGAGTGCTGGAGGACCTGGAAAGCCTCCTCCACCCGGGCCGCCGGGTAGACCGTGAGCGGCAACGGCCGGTACGCGCCGCTCTCGATGAGGGACACGACATCGGCGACGAGGCGGGAGCCGCGGTCGCGGTCCATGAGCACGTGGTCGAGATTGAAGCCGATGAACGTCAGGCTGCGGTCGAACGGGCGCAGCGGCAGCGTGTTGCCGAGGAGGATGTCACGCTTGCCGAGTTCGATGAACCGGCCGTTGGGGCGCAGCAGGTCCAGTCCGTGGGTGATCGCCTCACCGCTGAGGGAGTTGAGTACGACGTCGACGCCCCGGCCCTCGGTGAGTTCGCGAACCCGGGGGACGAAGTCAAGGCTGCGTGAGTCGAGCACCTGCCATGCCCCGAGGCTGCGCAGCAGGTTCCGCTTGGTCTCGGTTCCGGCGGTCGCGATGACGCGGGCACCCCGGGCGTGGGCGCACTGCAGGGCGGCCAGGCCCACCGCACCGGCGCCGCCGTGCACGAGCACCGTCTCACCGGGAGCCAGGTGTGCCTGGTCGACCATGGCACTGTGGACCGTCAGGAAGGCGACAGGGAAGGTCGCCGCCTCGGCACAGCTCATGCCCTCCGGAATCCTGATCAGGCTGTAGTCGACGGTGACGCCATGGGAGGCGAGCGCCGCGGGGATGACACCGCAGACCCGGTCACCAACCGCGAATTCGCTCACTCCGGGCCCGACGGCGCAGACGATGCCGGCGCCGTCGGTGCCGAGTCCGCCGCTGGGGGCGCCGTCCTCCACGGCTTCGGGGGGCAACAGGCCGTTCGCGCGCATCGGGTCGCGGTAGTTCAGCGCCACGGCACGCATGTCCACGACGACTTCACCGGGGCCGGGCCGCGGGACGGTGGTCTCCCGCCAGAGCAGGCGCCGGGCCGGGCCCGGATCGCGGACATCGAGAATGAAGGGCACGCCCATGGGGACGGCGGGTGGCTCGTCCGCCGGATGCTCGATGTGCACGGGCGTGAAGCGGCCCGCCGGCGTGAGCACGACCTCGTCGTCGACCGCGCCCTCGTGCTCGTCCGTGCGGCTGCCCGCGCCGAGCAGTTCGGCGGCCAGGCGGAGGGCGTCACCGGCCGGGTCCCCCGTGCGGTCCAGGGAGATGCGGTGCAGTCCCAGATCGGGCTGTTCGTTGGCCAGGGTACGGGCGGCACCCCAGACGGCCGCGTCCCCGGGGTGCGCGGGGCGTTCCGGAGCGGGGAACAGACCGGTGGGGCGGGTGACCAGCCACACCCGTGCCGCGCGGTCGGCGGGCAGGTTCCGGCAGGCTGCGGCCAGGGCGCGGAGAACGGCCGCGCGATGGCCCGTCTGGGCGACGAGCCGCCGGGGTTCGGGCTCGGCCAGCAGCAGGACGATACGCGGCGCGGCCTCGGTGGGCAGTGCCGCCGTCCATACGCCGGTGTCGGTGGGGGCGGACAGGACCGTGGCGGGGCCCAGCAGCGCCGCGACTTCCCGGGCGGCCGGGCTCTCGGCGTCGGTCTCCGTGGCGACGAGCCAGGCCGCGCCCGGCGGGGACCCGGGGAGGGCGGGCGTATCCGCCGGGAGACGCGGCGTGGCGGCCACCAGAACCGAGTGGTCCGACGGCCCCGTCCGCCAGGGGCTGGTGAAACCGCAGCGCTCCAGCAGCGGCGTCCACGCGTCGCGGGGGAGCAGCCGGGTGGTGGGGCGCAGGGTCCGGTCACCGCGCTGCCACAAGGACTCCAGGCCGCCCGACAGCAGGGCCTCGAGCCGGTCGTGGTGCCGCTCGGTCGCCAGCAGGTGTCCGCCCGGGGCGAGGAGGGACCGGACGTGTCCCAGCGCGGCGGTCAGGTCGGCGGTGGCGTGCAGGGCGTCCCCGGCCAGGACCAGATCGAAGCCGCCCGGCGGGAAGCCCTGGACGGCAGGGTCGGCGTCCAGGTCGAGCGTGCCGTACTCGATGAAGCGGCAGGCGGCGAACCGGTGCCGGGAGCGGGCGAAGTTGGAGTGGGCAGGGGCCGTACACATGTAGTGGGTGCGATCGGCCGGCAGCATCGGCAGCGCGGCGGCGGTCAGGGCCGTGGTGGTCGCGCCCACTTCCAGCACCCGCAGCGGACGGTCGGCGGGCCAGCCGCGGACGATCCGGTCGAGCAGCGCCTGCACCACCCGGTGGGTGAAGCGGTGCGCGGGCGCGGTCTCCTGATGCTGTTCGAGGAAGCTCTCCCCGACGGGCAGCAGGTCACGTGGGTCGAGGGAGCCGCGCAACACTTCGGGCAGATGCCGCAGCTGACTGTTGATCAGCAACGCGACCGGCCCGAAACGGGGGTGATCCGCCAGCAGGCTCCGCAGAGACCCCTCCGGGCACGCCGTGACGTCGGTCAGCCGCCAACCCTCCCCGTCCGCCTCGGCCAGCCCCTGCTCGACCAGCAGGGGCAGCATCAGACGCACCAGCCTGCGGTGCCGGGGCGCAAGGCCCTGGCCGACGAGATCGGGCATGGAGAAGGGCTCGTCCGGTCGGGACAGCAGACCGCGCAGGGCCGCCGCCCAGCAGTGCGCGCCGGCCTGTTCCGCGGCGTCCGTGAACCGTTCGTGGCCACTGGCGTCCAGTGCGGTACGGGCGGCGGCGATACGCGCGCGGGCGCCGTGCGCCACCTCGGCCGGAGCGGGCAGCGGGGACGGCAGGGCGGGCACCGACGGGAGCGGGGACGCGCGCAGGACGGTGCGCTGGACGGTCAGCGGGGCGTGGTCGGCGAGCCGGGCACGCCGGGTCCGGCACTTCTCGATCTCGGCGGTGACGGTGCCGTCGAGGTCGGCGTAGGTGATGTCCCAGCAGATCTCGTTGGCGCTGCGGCCGCGCCGCCGCAGATGGACGACGCCCTCCTGCGCGGGGGTGCGCCACACCCGTACCGCCCCGAAGGCCGACGGCAGATAGCCGGCGTCCTCCCGGGCCGGCCGGTCGGCCAGCGCGACCGTGGCCTGCAACGGTCCGTCCAGCAGCACGGGGTGGACCGTGTAGGCGTCGGCCGGATGGTCGAGCCGGTACCACGCCAGCAGCTCGCCGTCGCCGACGTCCAGGCTGCTCAGGAGCTGGAACGCGGGACCGCACTCCAGCCCGACGCGGTGGCAGTGCGCGTAGTAGGCCGCGCCGGTGAGGGTGCGGGAGCAGCGGGCCTTGACCGCGGCGACGTCCAGCGGACCGGGGGCGCTGCCCAGCCGGGTGCGTACCTGGGCGCGGACGACCGGCTGCACGTCGGCGCCGCGCGTGTCCCGGGTGCTGATGGCCAGCGCGCCGTCGGACGGGGTGACGGCGGTCTGCAGCGCGGCACCCGCCGGGTCGGGCCACTCGATGACGAACGGGCGGGAGATGTGCAGGTGCCGCACCTCCACCGGCTGGTCCAGCGCCCGCAGCCCGGCCGTGACAGCCATCTCCACATACGCGGCCGCCGGCATCAGCACGGCCCCGCCGATCCGGTGGTCGCCCAGCCAGGGCACGAGCTGCGGCTCCACGGTGCCGTGCCACAGGGGGTGGGGCGCGGGCAGCCGCTCGCCGAGCAGGGGGTGGTCCAGTGCGCCGGAGCCGCTGGTGTGCATGACGAGATCCCGCGGGGTGCCGTGCCAGTGCCGGTCGCGCTGCCAGGGGTAGGCGGGCAGGCCGACGACGCGCCCGGGGTGCGGGAAGTGCGTCTGCCAGTCCACCTCGGCACCGGCCGCGACCAGGGCGGCGACCGCGGCCGCCGCCTCGCGCGACCCGTCCCCGTCCCGGTGCAGAGTCGGCACGTACGTCAGTCCCGTGCGCCGCAGGTAGGGGCGCAGCACCGGATGCGGGCCGATCTCCACGACGATGCCGATTCCGTCGGCCGCGAGGCGGTCCATGGCCTGGCCGAAGCGGACCGGTTCGCGCACGTTGCGCCACCAGTACGCCGCGTCCGGCTCCCGTCCGGTCAGCGGGTTCGCCGTCACGGTGGAGACGAACGGCACCCGTGCCGCCGCGGGGGCCAGACCGGCGAGGGCGGCACGCAGTGGTTCCTCGATGGGATCCATGGCACGGCTGTGGAAGGCGTAGTGCAGATCCAGCTCGCGGAAGAAGACGCCGCGGCCCGACAGTTCGGCACCGAGAGCGGCCAGGGCGTCGGGGTCGCCGGCCACCGTCACGTCCCGGTCGCTGTTGATCCCGGCGATCTCCAACGCCCCGCCGAAGCGCGCCAGTTCCTCGCGGGCGGCGTCCTCGCCCAGACCGACGGCGGCCATCCGGCCCCGGCCCGCCGTGGCGGCCTGGGTGCGGCTCCGCTGGGCGAGTACCAGCGCGGCCTGTTCCAGGGTCAGCGCCCCGGCCGTGTACGCGGCGGCCACTTCGCCGACGCTGTGCCCCGCGACCGCGCCCGGGCGCACTCCCTGCGACTCCAGCAGCGCGGTGAGCCCCACCTGCACGGCGAACAGCACCGGCTGGGCGATCTCCGTACGAGCCCAGCGCGGCGCGGCGGGACGCTCCAACTCCTTGGCCACGGACCAGCCCAGATGCGGAGCCAACGCGGCGTCGGCCTCCTCCACGGCGTTACGGAAGACCGCCTCACCCGCCATCAGGTCGGCGGCCATCCCGGGCCACTGGGAAGCGTTGCCGGAGTACACGAACGCGACGGCGGCCCGCTCGGCCTTGCGGATCACGGCCCCGTGCGACGGCGACTCGGCGAACAGGCCGTCCAACCGGTCGGCCGCCTCCCGCGCGTCGGCGGCCAGCACGGCGGCACGGTGCGGGTGGGCACTGCGCCGCAGCGTGCTGGTGCGGGCCAGATCATAGAACTCCTCCGGCGCCGCCTCCCGCAGCCGCTCCGCCATCCGCACGCTCAACTCCCGCAGCGCCTTGGCCGACCGCGCGGAAACCACCACCGGTACGGCCCTGTCCGCCCCGTCCGATCCGGGCGGTGCCGGCCGGGGCACCGCCCGGATCGGAGGCGGCGGTACGACGACGGCGTGGGCGTTGGCGCCGCCGAAGCCGAAGGAGTTCACCCCCACCGCTGCCCCCTCCGAGCGAGGCAACTCCACCGACCTCACGGTGGGCGCCAGGCCGAGGGCGTCGAAGTCGATGGCCGGGTTGAGCGGCAGGGCGTGCAGGGAGGCGGGCGCGATCCGGTGCCGGAGCACGAGGATCGCCTTGAGCAGGCCGGCCATGCCCGCCGCGGGCTCCAGGTGGCCCAGGTTGGACTTCACCGACCCGACGGGCAGCGGGCCCGCGCCGCGCCGCATGCCGAGGGCCTCTCCGATGGCCCGCGCCTCGGCGGGGTCGCCGACCGGCGTGCCGGTGCCGTGCGCCTCGAAGTAGACCAGGTCGTCCGGCCCGACCCCGGCCTCCCGGCACACCGCGCGCAGCAGCGCCTCCTGGGCCTCCCAACTGGGCAGCGTCATACCGGTGGTCCGGCCGTCGGAGTTGCTGCCCGTGCCGGCCAGGACGGCATGGATCCGGTCGCCGTCGGCCACCGCGTCCGCCAGCCGCTTCAGCACCAGCACCGCGCCGCCCTCGGCCCGTACGAATCCGTCGGCGTCGGCGGAGAACGCCGCGCACCGACCACGCCGGGACAGCATCCCCGCGTAGCAGAAACCGGCGTACGAGTACGGGCTCATCAGTACGTTGATCCCGCCCGCCAGGGCCACGCGGCTCGTGCCCTCCCGCAGGGTGCGGCAGGCCCGGTCCAGTGCCACCAGCGACGAGGAGCACGCCGTGTCGACCGCCATGCTGGGGCCGCGCAGGTCGAACGCGTAGGACAGACGGTTCGCCGTGATGGACAAGGTGGCGCCGGGCATGGTGTGCGGGCTGGTGTGGTTGTCCTGCATGGTCAGGAAGGTGCCGTAGGCGGGATCGGAGACTCCCACGTACACGCAGGTGTCGGACCCGGCGAGGGCCTCGGCCGGGATGGCGGCGTCGTCCAGCGCCTCGGCCGTCATCTCCAGCAGCAGCCGCTGCTGCGGATCCAGGTGGGCCGCTTCCTTCGGCGAGATCCCGAAGTACGCGGCGTCGAACGACGCGATGTCGTCGAGAAAGCCCCCGGCGGAGGTGTAGCTGCGGCCCGGCCGCACCGCTGCCGGATCGACGAACCGATCTTTCGGAAACCGGTCCGGAGGCATTTCCCCCACGAGGTCGCGCTCGTCTCGCAGCGCTGCCCACAGCCCGTCCACATCGGTGATGCCGCCGGGCAGCCGGCAACCGACGCCCACCACCGCCACCGACCGGTCGTCACGTTCCACAGCCATGCCCCGCCCCTTGTTGCCCCGCTTGTCCGGTCCGAGCAGGGGTGAGCCTCCCCCCGTGACCAGGCGGCCAAGGCCCGTTTCACCCGTGGGTGTGATCCGGATCGGCCAAGCGAGTGATCTTCACGTCACGACGCGTGACCGGCCGTTACGGTGGCGCGGTGCTCGAAGCCCCGCGTGCCCGCTTGACAGCAATCGCCGTCCATCTGCCGTCCCGTTACCGGACCATGGAGGAGATCCGGGCCGGGATCGCCGCCGCCGGAAGTCCCTACGTACCGCGGCCCGGCCTGATCGAGGACATCACCGGCGTGCGCGGCGTCCACGCGTGCGAGGAGGGTGTGTGCGCCTCGGACCTCGCCGCCGCGGCTGCCCGCAAGGCGCTCGCGGACGCCGGCCTGACCATCGGCGAGGTCGATCTGCTGCTGTTCGCCGCCACCAGCAAGGACATGATCGAACCGTCGACCTCGCACCTCGTGGCCGCGAAACTCGGCGCCACCTGCCCGGTGTTCGACGTGACGAACGCCTGCAACAGCGTGCTCAACGCCATGGAGGTGGCGAGCGCGTTCATCGCCACCCGCCGCTATCGCAGGGTGCTCATCGCCTGCGGCGAGGTGGGATCCACGGTCACGCGCTGGCACGTCCCCGACCATGAGGCCCTGTTGCGGGCCATGCCCGGCTACACCGTCTCCGACGCCGGTGCCGCCCTGCTGCTCACCGCGGGGCCCGCCGGGGACGGCGACCCCGGAGTGCTCGCCCTCCGGTTCACCGCGGACTCCACCGCCTGGAACGCCTGCACCGTGAGCGGTGGCGGCACCATGCATCCGCGGGCGTTCGACGACGAGCACATGACCATCCGGTTGAACGGCGACCTGCTGCGCACGACCGCCGGCGAGGGTCTGCCGTTCCTCCAGCGGGCGGCCGAGCGGGAGTTGGAGACGGTCCGCTCCAGCGCCTTCATCGCCGTGCACCAGATCGGCATGCCACAGTTCCAGGAGATGGTCGACAAGCTCCCCCTGCCCGCCGACCGGTGCATGCCCACCGTGGCCGAGCACGGCAACTGCGCCGCGGCGTCCTTGCCCCTGCAACTGGTCAAGGCGCTGGAGACCGACCGCATCGAGCCCGGGGACACCGTCGCGATGCTCGGCCTGGCCAGCGGCATGAGCTTCGGTCTGGCGCTGATCCGCTGGTGACCGCCGACAGCCGGCGCCCGGCCGACGCCACGCACTCGCCCCTCCTCCAGCAGCTGCTGCCCGGCTACCCCGCTCGCGACCACTGGCGCCTCGTACCCACGACCGGCCAGCACTACGTGGACCTCGGTGCCGGTGAACCGCTGCTGTTCCTGCACGGCAATCCCACGTGGAGCTACGCCTGGCGCAAACTGCTTCCCGCGCTGGCCCCGCACGCGCGCTGCCTGGCCCCCGACCTACCGGGCCTCGGCCTGTCCCACCCCCTCGCCCTGCCGCCGGACCCCGCCGCCCGCTATCAGGCCCAGCTGGACCATCTGGACGCCCTCTACCAGCACTTGGTGCAGCAGGAGGGCATCCCGGCGCGGGGCTGGACGTTCGTCGTGCACGACTGGGGCGGCCCGATCGGCTTCGCCTGGATGCTGCGCAACCCGGGCATCGTCTCCCGTCTGGTGGTCCTCAACACCATCGCCTTTCCCTGGCCGGACGGCTACCGGCTGCCGTTCTACCTGCGCTGGATCAGGGACCACCGGCCCGTCGCCGCCGCCGTCCACACCACCAACGCCTTCGCCCGGGCCACGGTCCGCGTCGGCGTCACCCACCCGCTCAGCCCCGCCGAACGGCGCGCCTATCTCCTCCCTCACCGGCGTCGGAACAACCGCCGCGCGATCACGGAGTTCGTCCGAGCCATCCCCCGGGGCGCCACGGACGAGGCGTGGCGGCTGCTCGAACCGTCGGCCGAATCCGACGACTTGCGACAGATCCCCATGTTCATCGGCTGGGGCATGCGCGACCCGGTCTTCACCCCGCCGGTCCTCACCGAGTGGACCCGCCGCCATCCCCACGCCGACGTCCGCCGCTACCCGAACGCCGGCCACCTCGTCATGGAGGACGCCGGGGACGAACTCGGCGACCACATCCGGGACTTTCTGCGAGGACAGCGATGACCACCGCACAGGACAGCATCTTCGCCCGCCTGACCCGGCTGAACGAACACCCCGGGGCGACCGCCCTCGTCCGCTGTGCCGGCGCCCGAGCATCACAGGCCATCACCGCGGCGCAACTCCTGGACGGCTGCCGCCGCACCGCCGACCAGCTCCGGTCGGCCGGAGTGCGGCGCGGCGACAAGGCCGTGGTCATGACCCGCGACGCCTACGAACTCTTCGTCGCCGTCCAGGGGTCGGCCCTCCTCGGTGCCGTCCCCGCCCTGATCGAGCCCCGCGCCGACGTGCGGCGCTGCCTGGACCACATCGGCCCCGGCGTCTTCATCGGGGAACGCCTGGCCCACGTCGGGCGCAGAGCGCTGGGCTGGGGCCGCGGCCACGTCCGCACGGCCCTGGTCACCGGCGGCCGGCTCCCGGGCCAGGACCGGCTGTTGGGCGAGAGCCTGCCGCTGACGGTCGCCGACGGGAGCGGCCCGCCTCCCCTCGCCCCGGTCCCGCAGGACGAGGACCTGGCGATGATCGCCTTCACCTCCGGCTCGACCGGCCGGCCCAAGGGCGTGGAGTACCGCCACGCCACCATCGCCGGGCAACTCACCGCCCTCGCCGCCGTCCTGCGGCCCGAACCCGACGACGTCCTTCTCTCCTGCTTCCTGCCGATCGCCCTGTTCGGCCCGCTTCTCGGCATGACCACCGTCGCCCCGCAGATCAACCACCTGGCCCCGGCCCGCACGCCCGCCGGCCACGTCGTCGGCCCGCTCCTGCGGCACAGGGCGACCGCCGTCGCGGCCTCACCCGCCCTCCTCCGTCTGCTCGCCGGTCACTGCGCCCGCAACGGCCTGACCCTGCCCTCTGTGCGCCGCGTGCTGTCCTTCGGCGCGTCGCTGAGCCCCCGTCTCGCCGAGGCCCTGGCCAAGGTGCTGCCCGCCGACGCGGAGATCCTCAGCGTCTACGGCGCCACCGAGTGCCTGCCCGTCGCCGCCATCGACGCCGGCGAGCTGCGAGAGCTGCGCACTCAGCCGCCCCCGGGGCATGACGGCACCTGCCTGGGCCGCCCCCTGCCCGGTATCGAGGCGCGCATCCTGGACGCGGACGCCACCGCACTGGGGGAGATCGCCGTCGCAGGGCCCGTGGTCAGCCCCGCCTACCACGCGCGACCGGACGCCACGGCAGCTGCCAAAACGGTCGCGGACGGCAGACTGTGGCACCGCACCGGCGACCTGGGACGCCTCGACGACGAAGGCCGCCTGTGGTACCTCGGCCGCACAGCGCACCGCGTGACCGGGGAGGGCTTCACCCTCACCACCGAGGACGTCGAGACCGCCGCCGACACCGCTCCCGGCGTCCGCCGCACCGCCCTGCTCGGCATCGGCCCGGCAGGACAACAGCGGGCGGTCCTCGGTGTCGAGCCCGAGCCCGGCACCGACAGAGACGCGATCCTGGACGCGTTGCGCGCCGCCCTCGGCGACCACCCGCACGGCCGCCGCATCGACACCGTGCTGTTCCACCCTCGCTTCCCCACCGACATCCGCCACAACTCCAAGATCGACCGCACCCGGCTCGCCGCCTCCGCCGCCAAGCAGCTGCAGAGGCCCCCGCGATGAGAGTTCTGGTCACCGGCGGGAGCGGCTTCCTCGGGCTGGAGATCTGCCGCCGACTCGTCGCCCGAGGCACGACGGTCGCGTCCTTCAGCCGCCGCCCCAGCCCCGCCCTGGAGAGCCTCGGCGTCCGGCAGCACCAGGGCGACCTCGCCGATCCGGCCGCCGTCTCCCGCGCACTGGCCGGGTGCGACGCCGTCATCCACAACGCCGCCCTGGCCGGCGTCAGCGGCCCCCTCCCGCCGTACTGGAACACCAACGTGCGGGGCACCCGCAACGTCATCGACCAGTGCCGCGCCCACGGGGTCGGCACCCTTGTCCATACGTCCACCGCCAGCGTCGTCTTCCAGCCCGGCGGACTGCGCAACGCCGACGAAGGCTGCCCCTACCCCGACCGGCACCTGGCCGCCTACCCCCGTACCAAGGCCCGGGCCGAAGCCCTCGTCCTGGCCGCCGACAGCCCCGGCCTGGCCACCGTCTCCCTGCGCCCGCACATCATCTGGGGCCCCGGCGATCCGCACTTCGCGCCGGCCCTGGCACGCGCCGTGCGGGCGGGCCGACTGGTGATGCCCGGCGACGGCAGCAACCTCGTCGACACCACCCACCTGCACACCGCCGCCCACGCGCACCTGCTCGCCCTGGACCGGCTCCAGCAGGGCTGCCCCATCGGGGGCCGCGCCTACTTCATCACCCAGGACGACCCCCGCCCCCTGCGCGACCTCACCGCCCACTTCCTGCGCGCGGCGGGCCTGCGGGCCCACTGGTGCAGCGTGCCGGCCCCGCTGGTCCGGGCCGCCGCAGCCACCAGCGAGAGCGTCCTGCGCCTGACCGGGCGCGCCCGCACGCACGCGCTCAGCCGCTTCCTGGTCGCCGAGCTGGTGCACCCTCACTGGTTCAGCATCGAAGCCGCACGTCGCGACCTGCGGTTCGAACCCCCGATCACCTTCGACGCGGGGATCGCGGCGCTCACGGACTTCCGGGCGGCCGACCGCTGCCCGCGCCGCCGAGCCACCTGAGCCCGTCGACGAGGAAGCGGTTCTGGGTGGGACTCGCGAACGTGGACGACAGCCGGGCGTTGGTGGCGTAGTCCATGGCGTTGTGCCCGAAGTTCGCGTACAGCATCCGGTACCGGGAGTTGGTCCACAGGATCGGGTAATAGCCGCTGTACCAGGACTGGTTCGGGTCGGTACCCAGAGGGAAGCTCGTCGGGTCGACGGAGGCCAGGATCCTGATGTCCGGGTTGGTGCGCAGGTCGTTGGACCAGCTGTACCACTCGCTGACCGACGAGGTGAACGTCGCGGGCAGCCCGGACGTGGCCGGGTGGGCCCGGTTCTCGGTGCGCAGCACCGCGGTCGTCGGCCCCCAGGTGTTGGAGCGGAAGTCACCGCTGCCGAGGAAGCCGTTGTGGTACCAGGGCCACGATCCGGCGTCGGTGGTGAACGCCGAGACGTGGAACCCCATCCAGCCGCCGCCGGCCCGCATGTACCGCTCGAAACCGGCCCGCTGCGCCGCGGTGTGCGGCGCGTCGTCGAGGAAGACGACGACCTGGTAGTCGTTCACCCGTCCGTTCGCGAGCAGATCCCAGTTCGTCGTCGCCGTGTAGGTGAAATCGTGCTGGGCGGCCGTGCGCGGGAACCACTCGTTGGCTTCCTTGACGAAGTCGATGTGCGCGGCGTCCCAGGTGCCGCTGTAGAAGGCGATGACCTTGAAGGCGGGCGCCTGGGGCGCGGCGGACGCGCCGAGCCCGGCGGGCGCCGGGGCCGCCGTCAGCCCCAGCACCAGCGCCAGCCCCGTCAGCAGACGTGCCACGAGCCGCCTCACGGGTAGCTCACCAGGTTGGCCACGTTGGTGGACGAGTTGGAGGGGCCGCCGCGGTCGTTGATGACGTGCCGGATGGTTCCGGTTCCGCCGAGGGAGACGGTCACCATGTTCTGGAAGCGGACGCCCGGGTTGTTCGGGACCTCGAAGGCGTGCTCCGCGGTGACGGACGGGTTGGCGTTGAAGAAGCAGTAACTGCCCAGCCCGTACGCCTGGTGGCTGGTGACGGAGTTCGCGACCTTGTAGGCGGCGTAGCCCTGGGTGGAGCCGTTCATCCAGGCGGCCTGGTTCGGCGGGTCGTAGGGCATTTCGTTCTGGTAGAAGTACGTCCGCCCGCCGTTGCCGTTCCAGATGGTCTGGTGCTTCTGGTAGTGCTCGACGAACAGGCCGTACATGGTCACGTTGTCGCCGTTGACGACCAGTCCGGTCTCGGCCGTGTTGGTGTTCCAGCCGATGCCGCTGCCGTGGTCGCCGCGCCAGATCCACATGTGGTCGCCGATGACATGGTCGCTGTTGACGACGAGGCTCGTGGTCGCCTTGCCGACGGCGGCTCCGCCGACGCGGAAGTACACGTCGTGCAGGGAGGTGGGGTTCGACGCGTGGGAGGCGGTGGAGTCGGCCGGTCCGATCTCCACGAGGGTCCGGGAGTTGGTGGTGCCGGCGTCGAAGAGCACGCCCGCGATCTTCACCCCGTCGACGTCGGCGACCGTCATGGCGGTGACGCCGTTGTCCGGGATGAACGTCGCGAGGCCCAGTCCGAGGATCACGGTGTCGGGGCGGGTCACCCGCAGGGTCTGGTCGAGGTGGTAGACGCCGGGTGTGACCAGGAGGTTCTTGCCGTCGGCGAGGGCGGCGTTGAGCTGCCTTCGGCTCGGTCAGCCCGGTCCGGCCTTCGGCGAACTGCGCGATCTCGACCAGCGCCGGCAGATCCTCCGCGTCACGGATGCCCGCGGTCGGCACACGCGCGGACAGCCGGCGGACGTCGAAGTCCGCGGCGTCGTAAACCGGGTTGAGATGGACGACACTGGTGCGGCGCGCGGTGTCCAGGCGGGTGCGCCAGACGCGCAGGACCTCGGCGGCGAGTCCGGGCGGAGCGTTGTCCCAGCCGTCGGAGACGATCACCAGCCGGTCCGGGGACGTCTCCAGCGCGTCGAGCACCCGCTCACCCAGCGGCGTCGGACCCACCGGATGCGCCAGCAGCGCATCGCCCCGCCCGGAGGTCCACAGCCCGCGGTAGTGCCCGGCGAGCGCATCGAGCAGATAGTGGCAGGCCAGGGCAACCGCCAGCGGCCGACGCCGCTTCACGCCCGAACCGTACGACGAGAAGCTGTCGTCCAATACGGCCGTCACCCGGCCCCATGTGCCGCGGTGCACGCCGGCGACCCGCTGGGCGGCCGTGCGCAGCGCGCCGTCCAGCTCCGCGCGCCGCCCGACCCGCTCCTCGGCCGGAAGCGAGAGCACATATCCGGCGAGCCGTGTGAGCGGCATCCGTGACAGGTCGGTCTTCAACGCCTCCGCCGTGGCAGCACCCTGCGCCTGCGCGGCTTCCTGCAACCGCAGTGCCTCCCCTCGCGTCAGCCGCGGCGCGATCCGCTCCAGGAACACGCTGTGGGGGATGCCGTGCTTGGCCGCGAAGCCCTCGGCGACGGTGTACGGAAGCCGGTACACAGCCGACTGCTCGAAGTGCGCGCGGCGCCAGGTCTCCAGGATCGGGGTGTCGTAGTGGGCGCGGCTGAGCGGCGCGAACAGGAACGTGCCGATCTCGCCCTCGCCGGGCACCAGATGCGCGTGGCGCAGCGCCTGCTTCAGACCGCTGCGGTACTTGACCGCGTCGAAGGCCGGGTCGGGCCGGGCGGACAGCCAGTCGCGCAGCAGGGCGCGGGTGCGGCGGTTGTTCACCCGGGCACGGCGCAGCGCCCCGAAGAGTCCGTAGACGCGCTGGGGTGGCAGCAGGGCCAGCCGCCCGGCGATCAGACGCCCTTCGCTGCGGCGCTGCTCCACGGTGGCCTCGCCGGCCGTCTCCAGCAGCCGGCGGATGATCAGCGCGGCGTTGTGGTCGTTGATGTCGAGAGCGAGCACACCCGCGTAGAGGTCGCGGTAGTTGCCCAGCATGTACGCGTGCAGAAAGTCCAGGGAGAGCCGCTGAGCACCGGCGTCGGAGTGGAACTCGCGCTGCCCGGTCGCGGTGATCGCGGCATTGACGAACAGCAGCACGTCATCGGCCGCGATCAGATCCCCGAACGACTCCATGCCCCGCCCCCACGCCAACCCCCTGCCGGAAGCCGGCCGGGGAATGGAGGCACGAGCTGCGAATCATTGCTTCATAGGCAGGTTCCGGAAGTCGCACCGGAGTCCCGCGGCCGGCGTGCGGACGTTAGCACGGCGCCGATCACCGACTCCACGGGTTTTCGCCGTCGCCGCCCGCGGCCGGCTCACGTCGGGGGAGTGGCGCCGTGACGGCGCTGACGTCGGCTGCAGGTGGTGACGGCCTGCCACAGGTGACGTCGGTCGATGTCCGGCCAGAGGGAGTCGGTGAAGTACAGCTCCGCATAGGTGGCTTGCCAGGGAAGGAAGTTGGAGGTGCGCTGTTCGCCGCTGGTGCGCCACAGCAGGTCGACGTCGGGCAGATCCGGGTGGGGCAGGCGGGCGGCGACGTCCGCCTCGTGGATGAGGGAGGGGTCGATGCCGCCGGCCGGGCGGTCCGGGTGAGTTTCCAGGCCAGGCTCGCGCGCAGACGGGCGGGGGCGAGGATACGGGCGCTGGTGGCGACGCCGGGACGCGGTGCGGTGCGCAGGAGCCGGGGTCCGGCCGCGTCGAACGCGTCGAGCTGGGCGTACAGCAGGGCGGCCATGGTGTCGAGGATGATCGCCGGGCCGGGATGCATGCCGCGAGTGAGACCGGGCTGGGCGGTCCACCGACGGGCCGTCATGGTCAGGTCGGCGACCAGCGCGGCGACACCGTCGTTCCACCGGAGCCGACGGAGGTCCGCCGCGGCTCCGGAGTGGCCGGCCAGGGCCTCGTCGGGCACCAGCAGATCGTCCTGGGGGAGGTCGGCGGCGAGGTCGGTGAGGACATCGGTGAGCCGGAAACCGTCGAGGAACCGCTCGTAGCCCTCCTGGCGGTCCAGCCGCAGCGTCACCGGAGCACCGGCCCGGTCGAGGAGGTCCCGGGTCAGTTCGAACCAGGGCAGCAGACTGCCGCGGCCCCAGGCCCGCCGGGCGGCCCAGTCGGCGAAGCTGCGCCCGCCCACGTCGCCGCGCACCACATCCATCGCACCGCGCAGCCCCGACAGGTCCAGACGCCAACGCCAGACGGTGTCCACCAGGGCGCGGCGTACGAGGTCCGCGCTGGTGCCGGCCGCCAGATCACGGTCGAGAGCCGTGATCCACGCCTCGACCTGGACCGCGCGTCCCCGGACCGTGGCGCGCCGGTCGTCGGCCAGATCGTCGACGGCGTTCGCCGCGGCCCACAGTGCCCAGCAGGCCGGCCGCAGCGGGGCGGGGGCGAGCTGGATGAGCGCGTACTGGGCCGGGTCCCGCCGGGTCTGCCGTCGATAGAACTCGTAGGCCGCCCGCAGGGCCGGCTCCCGCGCGATCCTGTACCGCCCTCCGGGAAGGGGGGCGGGTCCATGCCCACCGTCCCCACCCCTGGGCGGAGCGACTTCACCGTGACCAGAGGGCATGCGTGATGCGGGCACGTCCGGCACAACGACCTTCTCCGACACGGGTTGCGGATCTTCAAGCGATGAGGCCGGCTGTGAGGTACGGCGCTTTTCAGCCGACGCCGGGATGATCCAAACGACAGGCCCTAGCCGTCGGCCGCAGCCAGGCGTTCCACCTCATAGGCCGCCTCGCGCGCCGCCTGCTCGGCCCGGGCCAGGGCGTCAGCGGCGGTCTGACGACGATCCTCGGCCTTCCGCTGTTCCCGGTCGGCTCGCTCAAGCTCCTCGCGTGCCCGCTGTAGCTGCTGGTCCGCGGCCTCCTCCTGCTCACGGGCCTGGTCGTGCCGGTGGCGCGCCCGCCGCAACACCGCGTCGGCATCCGCTTGCTCCGTACGCTGAGCGCGAAGGTGCCGCTCGGCCTCCTCGGCCGCCTTTCGGGCCTGGGCGAGTTCCTCCTGCCGCTTGCGGCGCCGCCGGTCGGCCAGATCGTCCTTCGCCTGCGTCCGCGACGACGGCGCCGCTGTGCGCTTCGGTGCCTTGCGCGGGGGCTCGGCCGCCGGGGCGGTGCCGTAGGGGAAGGTCGACGGCGGGGTGAGGGCGTTCTCCAGACGGCCCGTGGCCCACTCCTCGGCCGCGTCCTGATCGGCGAGCACGGCCCGCAGGGTGGATGCGATGTCCTGCTGCGCCGAGTCCGACAGGCGGTGCCCGGCCGCACCGGCCAGCTGGGCGGCCTGCCGGGACAGCGCTGAGACGATACTCCGGCGCTGCTCGGACAGCGCTTTGATCCCGTCGGCATCCAGCGTTCGATACGCCTCGCGCAGTGCCCGCCCCAACTCCAGAAAGCGCAGGCTCTCCTCCGGCTGCGAGCGCAGCAGCAGATTCGCCGCCCAGGCCGCGAGCGTGGGGCGGCGGGCGGCCTGGATGCGCTGCGCGTCCTCCGCTCGGCCGTCCGCCTTGGCGGCGGCGGCCAGTTCCTTGCGGCGGGCGACGAAGTCGGACGGGGGCGTGGTGTAGAGGTCGTCGAGTACGTCCTCCACGTCGGAGGCCGCGTCGGCCCGCCCGTGCTCACGCTCCATGATCCTCAGCCTCCACCGAACAGGACCGCCGCGCATGTCGGGCCAGAGGCGGCGCGGATACGAGCCCGGTGATCGCCACCGGGGTTACGGGCGTCACCGGCGCTGTCGCTGGCACCGGACGGCTCGGCGGCAGTGGTGCACCGGCGGCGCCCGGACCTCGCTGCGCGAGAGTGAAGGACGCACGACCATCCGGACGCCGCCCGCGCGGCGTGCGTCCGGCCCCGGTGCGTGTGGTGTGCGCTGGGATGTCAGGACGGCTCACCCGCGAAGGAGACCACGGCATGCTCGGACAATCGCAGGCGTTCAGCGGCTTCTCGGTCGGCGACCTCGACGAGGCCCGCCGGTTCTACGGTGAGGTTCTCGGCCTCGAGGTGGAGGAGACCGGGCAGGGAGAGATGCGGATGCTGACCCTCAAGCTCGGCAGCGGTGCGCAGGTCTTCGTCTACCCCAAGGAGAACCACACCCCCGCGACGTTCACGATCCTCAACTTCCCGGTCGACGACATCGAGGCCGCCGTCGGTGACCTGGAGCGGCGCGGCGTGACCCTTGAGCGCTACCCCGGATTCGACCACGACGAGAAGGGCATCGTCCGGGTCGGCAACGGCGGCCCTGCGGCGATCGCGTGGTTCACCGACCCCGCCGGGAACGTGCTCGCCGTGCTCCAGGAAAACTGACCGCTGCCATCGAGCGACTGAATCCCTGGCCTGGACAGCGTGTCCGGGAGGCAGGGCGGCCCGGTACGAGCAGGGTGGTACGTACTGCCGTCGTCGAGGAGGAATCGTGAAGCGTCGTATCGTAACCGCCTTGGTCGTCGCCGCCACCGGGCTGATGCTGTGCGCAGTGCCTGCCGCGGCCCGGGCCGGGCATGGTTCGGTCGGGAGCGACGACTGGAACATCTTCATCACCAACATCGACCTCCAGTAGGTCGCCTTGGCGTTCGGGTCGCGGCTGGGGCGCGTCGGATGTATCCAGGGGCGCAGAAGGGCTGAAACGCGGTCAACTCGCTCTGGGGGGCGGGATACTGGTGCCTTCTCGCGACGTGGCGATCAGGGGAGTGGCTGAGTGAACTCTGCGGGTGGAACGGGCGGAGCGGGTGGTCGGGGCGTGGGGCACCGGGGTGCGCGGCACGCGGTGGTGGTGGGCGGGAGCCTCGCGGGGATGCTCGCGGCGCACGTTCTGGCGGGGCATGCCGACCGGGTGACGGTCGTGGAGCGTGACCGGTTCCCGGACGGGACGGGGGCGCGGCCCGGCGTACCGCAGGGCCGGCATCCCCATGTCCTGCTGGAGGGCGGGCAGGCGGCCATGGAATCGCTGCTGCCGGGCTTCCTGGCGGAGCTGCGGGCGGCGGGGGCACCCAGGGTGGGCCTGCCGTCGGGCCTGGTGCTGTGGCTGAACGGCCGGTGGTTCCGCCGGAGTCCCGCGACGACGCACATCTACACCGGTTCCCGTGCCCAGCTCGAGGAACTGGTACGGCGGCGGGTCCTGGCCAATCCGGTGATCAGCGTGGAGGAGGGGACCGATGCCGTAGGGCTGCTGGGTGACGTCTCGCGCGTTCGGGGCGTGGTGCTGCGGGACCGTTCCGGCGATGCCCGCGGCCAGCAGCGGGCGCTCGCGGCCGATCTGGTCGTCGACGCCTCCGGCAGCGGGACGAAGGCCCCGCAGTGGCTCACCGCGCTCGGGGCCGAGGGCCCGCACGAGGAGACCATCGACACGGGGCTCGCGTACGCCTCGCGCGTCTACCGGGGCAGGAACGGCGTCCTCGACGGCGACACCGCCGGCTACTACGTCTACCCGAACCCCGATCAGGTCCATGCCGGTGGCGCGTTGCCGCTGGAGGACGGCAGCCATCTGGTCATCGTCTCGGGTCTGCGCGGTGACGAACCGCCCACGGACGACGACGAGTTCGTGACGTACACCAAGCGGCTGCCGCACCCGCTGCTGCACCAGTGGCTGGAAGAGGCCGAACCGCTCTCGCCGGCGTTCGGATACCGGCGGGCCGCCAACATCCGCCGCCGCTACGACCTGCCCGGCGGCTGCCCGGCCGGATTCCTCGCCACCGGCGACGCCCTGTGCACCTTCAACCCGATCTACGGGCAGGGCATGGCCGTCGCCGCGATGAGCGCGGTCGCTCTGCGCGATGCGCTGGCCGACTCCCGCCGGGCCTCCAGCACGCGGCGCGTTCAGCGGGCGGTCTTCGCGGCGTCCCGGCAGGCGTGGGACATCTCCGCCGGGGCGGACCGCAAGATGCCGGGCGCGACCGGCAACGCGGTGGCCGGCGGGCCCGCGGACCGAGCCGCCGACTGGTACCTGCGTCGCGTCCAGGAGTGCGCCCCCGGCGACCCCGTCGTAGGGCGCGCCTTCCGCTCCGTACTGAGCCTGTCCGAGCCTGTCACCGCCCTGTTCGCCCCGCCGGTGGCCCGAGCCGTCCTCTTCCGCCCACCGGCGACGACCCCTGCCGAGCCACCGGTGACACTGGAGGAACCGGGGGTCTGACCGAGGATGAGGTCGGCCCGGTTGTGCTCGTGGCGCCGTGAGGGAGACGTCTAGGGTTCGGTGTGGTGTACGGATGCCTCCGCGACCTTCTTGAGCGCCGAGGTCGTGGCAGGGTCACCGACCTTGGCGGGCTGATCGTGCCTGCCGTTTTCAGGGCTGTCGTGCTGGAAGTGGGATGGGGCCAGCCTGTCGCCGGGACCTTGGGCCTCCGGCCGGGGCCCGGTGGTTCCAGCGGAGACATCGCCGGACCCGGTGGTAGCCTGCGGGCCGCTGGGCCGCGCCATGTCTTCCTGGGCCGTCTCTCCTTGCGCGTTCCGGCCGGGGCGCGGCTGGGTGAGCCAGGCGACGGCCGCGCCGGTGACAGCCAGGGGCCACTCCACGACGCCGGCCACGCCGAGCACCCCGGCTCCGGTGTAGACCGCGATCCGCCGCCCGCGGGGCGAGACCGCTCCGATCCGGTCCAGCGCCCCGTCGGCGACCCTGCTCACCTGCCCCGCTCCGGGCAAGCGGCGGAGCCCGGAGCCGAGCATCCGCAACGGCTGAGGAAGATCCGAGGAACTCGTCCTTACCTGACTCATCGCGTACTCCCTCCGCGCGTCATCAAGGGTCCTCAGCCCGAGTTTCCCCCTATAAGGCCATGTATGCGGCGTTTGGGAACACCAGTGAGCTTCCCCGAAGGGCCACGGGGTCGGGGCCGTCTCATGGTCACAGCCTCGGGTTCACCACGCCGGCAGCAGAACTCCGGGATTGAGGACGCCGGCCGGGTCGAGAGCGGACTTGGCGGCGGTGAGCGCGGCGGCGAAGGGGCCGGGGCGCTGGCGGTCGTACCAGGGCCGGTGATCGCGGCCGACCGCGTGGTGATGAGTGATGGTGCCGCCGCTTTCCGCGATCGCCTCGGAGACCGCGCTCTTGATGTGGTCCCACTGGCTGACGATGCCGTCCCAGCGGCCGGGCGCGTACACGCTGAAGTAGGGCGCCGGGCCGTCCGGGTAGACATGGGTGAACCGGCACGCGATCACCCCCGTCCCGGCGACTTCGTCGATGGCCCGCCGTGCCGCCTCGGTGACCGCCTGGTGCAGGGCGGCGAACCGGTCCCAGGTGCAGGCGGTCTCGAAGGTCTCGGCGATCACCGAGTGGCGAGCCAGGGCGTCCCGCTGGTACGGCATCCGCAGGAACGACGAACGCCATGTCTCGGCGGCCGACTCACCTCGGGCGTTGCCGCCGGACTCTCCCGCGGCGTCGGCGGGCGGTTCGCCGCCGTGGTCGCGGCACAGTTCCAGCGCTCGCTCCAGGCCGGCGTGCACCGGGTGGTCCGCCGACTCGAAGGCGAGGACGAGGACGCCGCCGCCGACACTCACGCCCGCGTTGATCAGCGCCTCGGTCGCGTCGAGCAGACGGCAGTTCGCCGGGTTCAGTCCGCTCTGCGCGACGGCACGGGTCGCCGCCACCGCCGATGCGTAGTCGCTGAACCGCACGGAGGCACCGGCGCGCCAACGCGGGCGCTCCTGCAGTCGCATCCACGCCTCGGTGATGATCCCGAGCGTTCCCTCACTGCCCAGGAAGAGCCGGTCCGGTGACGGTCCGGCGCCCGAGCCCGGTAGCCGCCGCGATTCGCTGATCCCGACGGGTGTCACCACACGCATCGATTCGAGCAGGTCGTCGATGTGCGTGTACAGCGTCGCGTAGTGCCCGCCCGCCCGGGTGGCGAGCCAGCCGCCCAGCGTGGAGAACTCGAAGGACTGCGGGAAATGACGCAATGTCAGGCCGTGGGTCCGCAGCCGGTCCTCCAGGCGCGGACCGAACACCCCCGCCTGGATACGCGCGGCGCGGCTGGTGGTGTCGATCTCCAGGACCCTGTTCAGGCGCTCCAGGTCGAGGGTGACGACGGCGGGGTGGCCGTCGCACCGCGCCTCGACACCGCCCACCACCGAACTACCGCCGCCGAACGGGACCACCGCGATGCCCTCGCGTGAGCACCAGTCGAGCAGGTCGGTCACGTCGCGCTCGTCACGGGGGCGGGCGACGAGGTCCGGTACATGGCGCAGGTCCCCGTGGAGATTGCGCACGACGTCCCGGAACGCCTTGCCGTGCGCGTGCGCGGCCCGGTCGGCAGGATCGGCTGAGCACAGGTCGGCGAGAGAGACCGGGGGCGTGGCCCGCGGCCCGGGCAGACCCAGCGAGGCGATGCCGGGCGGCTCGTGAGCCGTCACCTCGCCCGGCATCACGGCCCGCACCCGCCCCAGCAAGGCGTCGAGCTCCGCACCGCCCACCGCGTCCTCGACGTTGCCCCATCCCCACCACGATCGCGTCATGTCGCCCGCTCTCCCTGCCGTAGGCCGAATTGACCGATGGGTAAATTACCGCTCAGTCATATCGTTGGCTAGGATGAGCCCCATGGGCAAGGCCGGAACCAAGGGCGTCTCCCGTGTCGACCGGGAGCGGCAGATCATCGACGTGGCCGTGGAGGAGTTCGGCAGACACGGCTACGCGGCCGTGTCCGTCGCCGCGGTCGCCCGGCGCGCGGGCATCTCCAAGCCACTGATCTACAGCTACTTCGACTCCAAGGACGGCCTGTACCTCGCCTGCGTCCACCACGTCGGCGCCGTCCTGGTGGACTCGGTGGCCTCCGCCAGGTCCCGCAGCGGATCGACCGCTCACGCCCTCGACACCCTCACGGCGATCTTCACCGCGGTCGAGCACTGCCGGTACGCCTGGTCCGTCCTCTACGACCCGGCCCTGCCGCCGGCCGGCGAGACGCGCGACGCCGTGAACCGCTACCGTGAGCGCCTCGCCGCCATGGGCGCCGTCGGTGCGGCGCAACTGCTGGCCGGCGCCGGACACGACGACCCGCTCGACCACGACCTGCTCAACCACGTGTGGCAGCACGCCGTCACAGCCGTGATGCGCTGGTGGTTCGAGCACCCGGACCAGAACACGTCCGAGATGACGGCCCGTTGCGGCCGCCTCCTCATGGCCCTCGGCACCGGCTGACCCGACGGGATTCGCGAACGACCCCCGGCCCCGAATCGCCGGTGGCGGGCCGCGTCCGGGAAACGCGGCCCGCCTGTCATGCCGAGTGCAGCAGCACGTGACGCCGGGCGACCAGGTGTGATCCGCCGGTCGGGCTCTAGCGGGCGATCGCGTTCGCCCCCGCCTGCGCGAACTTCTCGTCCAGCGCGCCGGACGGGGCGCCCGCGACGCCGATGCCGGCGAACGGCGCCTTGTCGGCGGTGACGGGAACGCCGCCCGGCAGGAACAGTGTGCCGGGGATGTCCTTGAGGTTGGGGGCCTGCTCCAGGCGCTCGGCCAGCTGGGAGGTGGGAGCGTTCCAGGCGACGGCGGTGAACGCCTTGCGCTCGGCGGATTCGTAGGACCGCGGGCCGGCGCCGTCGCCGCGCAGGGTGACGATCGTGTTGCCGTTGCGGTCGACGACGGCCACCGTGACGCGCTGGTTCTCCTTCTCGGCAGCGTCGAGCGCGGCCTGCGCGGCCTTGGTGGCGGCGTCGACCGTGAGGTGGGTGGAGGTGGTGGTGGCCCGGTCGGGGGCATCGGCCGAGGCGGCGGCGGGCGCCGTGGCCGACGCGGAGGCGTTCGCGGACACCGCACCGAAGCCCGCCAGGGCGACGACGGCGAGCACGGCACCGCCGGTGGCGACGCGGGCACGGCGGGAGAAGTTCCTGTGCACTCGGTTCATGGGTCGGTCGGCTCCTTCGGTGGGCGGGCGGCCCGGTTGCCGCCCCGCTTCGTCCGCTCTCCACCCTCGACCCGGAACCGGGCCCCCACGGTCGACGTTCCGTCTGCCTCCCGGTCGCCCGACGGACGACACCGGTGTCATCCGATCGGTTGACCTGCCCGGCCCGCGCACCGGGCCACAATCGGAGGTGTTTGCCCAGTTCAGCGCCCACGAGCGGGAAAGGAGGCGACCCCGCATGGGGAACCGGCCGTACGGACCGGACACCGTGGACACCCGCTACGGACCGGACACCGTGGACACCCGGTGGCTCGGCGCCGTGATACACGCGGCGTTCTTCCTGCTGCTCGGCGGAGCGCTCGCCCGCTTCCTGCTGCGCCACCCCGGCGAACCGCGCACGCCGTGGATCATCGCGCTGTGCGTCGTGCTCGCTGCTCCATCTGCTCAGTCCCAAGGCAGGCGACTCGGACCCCCGGCCCACTCGCCGGCACACGGCCTGGCTGGCGCTGGTCGTCGTGGTGTGGATGATCCTGGTCGTGCTCGCCCCCAGCTTCGCCTGGTGCGCGGTGCCCCTGTTCTACACCGGCCTGCGCACACTGCCACCGCGCGCGGCCCTCGCGCTGGTGGCGCTCCTGACCGTGTTCGTCGTCGCCGCGCAGGTGCAGCTCGCGGGCCGCTTCGACCCCAACCTGGTCCTCGCCCCGCCCGCCGTCGCCGCCCTCGCCACCGCCGTGTTCCTCCAGATGGAACGGCACACCGCGCGCCAGCGTGCCCTGATCGACGACCTGATCCGCACCCGCCACGAACTCGCCGCCTCGGAACGCCGCGAAGGCACGCTCGCCGAACGCCAGCGGCTGGCCATGGAGATCCATGACACCCTCGCCCAGGGCCTGTCCAGCCAGCGGATGCTGCTCCAGGCGGCGGACCTTGTGTGGACCACTGAACCGGACAAGGCCCGCGCCCACGTCCGCACCGCCGCGTCCGTCGCCGAGCACAATCTCACCGAGGCCCGGCGTTTCGTGCACGACCTGGCCCCCGCCGACCTCGCCCGCGGCGGCGGCCTCGCCGAGGCGCTGCGCGCCCTGGCTGCCCGGGAGGCCGGTTCCGGGGCGCACCTCGCCGTACGCGTCCACGTCGTCGACGACGGCCGCCTCCCCGAGCTGCCCGACCGGGTCCAGTCCGCCCTGCTGCGCATCGCCCAGGGCGCCCTGGCCAACGTCCGCGAACACGCCTCGGCCGACAACGCCGCCCTCACCCTCACCCTCCTCGATGACACGGTCGTACTCGATGTCACGGACGACGGCGGCGGCTTCGACCCCACCGCACTGCCCGATTCCCCCGGCGCGGAACGCGGTCACGGGCTGCCCGCGATGCGAGCCCGCCTGCGGGCCCTCGGCGGCACCCTGACCGTCGAATCCGCTCCCGGCGAGGGCACCGTCCTGTCCGCCGCCATCCCCCTGGAGGCGCCCCGATGACACCCGACCGCGCCCCCGTGCGGATCGTGGTCTGCGACGACCACGCCGTCGTACGGGCCGGACTGCTCGCCCTGCTCGACAGCGCACCGGACATCGAGGTCGTCGGCGAGGCCGGCACCGGCGAGGAGGCGCTCGCGCTGGCCGCGAAGGTCAGCCCCGACGTGGTGCTGATGGATCTGCAGCTCGGCGAGGGCATCGACGGCGTGGAGACCACCCGCCGCCTCACCTCCACCC
This sequence comes from Streptomyces sp. V4I8, assembly GCF_041261225.1. Taxonomy (GTDB): domain Bacteria; phylum Actinomycetota; class Actinomycetes; order Streptomycetales; family Streptomycetaceae; genus Streptomyces. Next base: position 707,591 of record NZ_JBGCCN010000001.1, on the reverse strand, counting down.
CCGGGACCTGCGCCCATGTCCTGGTCCTGACCACCTACGACACCGACGCCGACATCACCCGCGCCATCGAAGCGGGTGCCACCGGCTACCTGCTCAAGGCCGAACGCCCCGACGAGCTCTTCGCCGCGATCCACGCCGCCGCCGCGGGACATACCGCCCTGTCGGCACCGGTCGCCGGTCGCGTCATGGCGAACCTGCGCCGCCCCCGCCCCACCCTCACGGACCGCGAACGCGACATCCTCGCCCAGCTCGCCCGAGGCATCGGCAACCGCGACATCGCCCGCGCCCTGTACATCAGCGAGGCCACGGTTCAAGACCCACCTACGGCGCATCTACGACAAGCTCGGCGTCGACACGCGCGCGGGCGCGGTGGCGGTCGCGAAGGAGCGACGCCTGCTGCCGTGACCTACGGTCCGCGTGGAGTGTGCAGACGGAAGGGCGGGCCGCCCTCCAGTGGGCGCCCGCCCCGTCGATTGAGGCTTTACCTCAGCCGTGGTTGCTCAGAAGGCAAATGCCGCAGCCCCCTGAGTTTCCTTGATGCAGGGATTGGCGAAGGTGTGCTCATAGTTTATCCGCGTACCACGCCATACCCCTTGAACGGTGACGACAATGGGGCGGTATTCCCTGGTGCAGGGCTGCCCCGTCTCATTCCCGCGGAGTGTGGCCAAGCGGTCGAGGTCCCCGTTCACCCGGTCCAGATCCGCACAGGCCTGACGCGGATCGGGGTGAGTCCCCGAGGTGGTGTACGCGCAGTTCACCGTCACCGCGCGCTCCGGTGTGGTCGTGGCCGCCTTCTCCCCGTGTCCGGTGGTCATGACCAGCGCCGAAGGGGCGTACAGCGAGGCGGGTGCGGAGGCGGGCGCGCTGTGGGCGGGCGTGCTCAGGGGGACCGCCAGAGCCGTGGCGAGCAGGGCTCCTGTCATTGTCCAGCGTGTCATTGGTCGCATGGTGTAACTCCCTTCTGTTTGCGGTGTTCGATGCCTCGAAGTACCCGCCTTGTTGCTGTCGTCTCAGGAGGCTGGGGCTGAATTCTGTCCGGCCACTGGAATTCGGACCATATTGCTTATTCAATCAGTGGCTTGATTGGCCGATCGGTCCTCCTGGTCGCGGAGGTGAGAGGGTCTTCATTCTGTTCGTCGGGTGAGGGTGTGGCCGATGTGCCTGGGGTGTGAAATGGCCTGTTATTTATGAGCGTGTTTTCGGCCCGGGTGGGGCGGCGGTGTTCGGTGGGGCGGGTTGGAGGCACAGCCTGGGCGTACGGCCGGTGCGTGGTCGCCCCGGGTCGGGGAGGGGCAGCCGCTCAGGCCTCCTCGTGGTTCGCTCCGATGGCCGAATTGCTCGTTGGGGGCGAGCGAGTGGGCGCGGCAAGGGCGGCGTGGTGGGGAGCGGAGTGGGTGGGGTGGTTTGGCTGGGGCCAGTACCGCCGCCGCTACGAGGACGGCCCGCTGGACCCGTTCGCCGACAGGCCGAGGTGGGCATCCGGGCGTGTGGATGCCCGCCGGGCCTCGCTTCGTGGCGGACCAAGTGCTCGTGCCGGGCGTAGTCGGGTTCGGCGTCGTGTAACGAGACAGAGCCGGGGTTCGCGCGTCGGACGGCGTTTTGGAACAGACGGAGGCCCTGACCAGTGACTGGCCAGGGCCTGAAACACGCTGTGGCTCAGAAGTCGGTGGGCAGTCCGCTTGCCTCGGCGATGCCCCGGAGCTCTTCGGTCTGTTTGTGCTGTTCCCGGATGTAGTCGGCGATTTCACCGAGGCGGGCGGGGTCGGAGGCGGTGGTGGCGTCCGTGACGATCCTGACGGGGCCGGTCTCGTCGACGTCGATCTCGACCACTTCGTTGTCCAGACGGCCGGTGACGGCGGTGGCGATGACGAGGGCGGCCTCGTCGCGGACCTCTGGGGGCAGCCCGTCCACGGCCCCGGGGTCGAGCGCGAGGTCGGAGCTGGCGAGGCGTTGCTCGTCGATCGCCTGCAGGACCGGTTGCACCGCGCGCAGCAGGAGGCGGTAGTCCTCCGTGTCCATCCGGATGCGCAGGAGGTCCAGGTACACGTCCACGGCCCGGTCGTCGCCTTGCGGAATCTCGGATTCGCTCATCCGTCCCGTGTTCCCCACAGCGCGCGGCTCAGACCCGTCAGCTCGAAGTTCGTCCAGTCCCCAGGCCTGCTCGGGTGCGTAGTCGATGGCCGCTTGCGGGGACGGCCCGCGCTCTCGGTGACCGAACACACGCCGCCCGCCGGGCCTGGAACCCCCGGTCCGTGCCAACCACTCGCGTCCCTGCAGACGCCCCGGCAACCCGGACCCAGCCGGTGGCAGGCTCCTCTGGCCCGCCCCGGCACGGCGATCTTCCGACCTCGCCGACGAGCTGTACGGCACCGGTGCCGGTGCCGAGACTCTCCCGAACGGCACCAACGGTCTCCCTGTCGAGATCAGCGCCTTCAGCCCCGGCGTCCATGGCACCCCGAGCCGATCGACCCCGGCTCTGACGACTCAGCTGCGCAGGATCGCCCTCAGCTCCGCATGGGACCGGTTCCGCTGGACACCGCGGACGTGCTGTGCAGGGAAGCCAAGCGGGGAAAGCGAGTGGAATCCGGTGCCGCGCCGACCGAAGGCTGTGCGCGGGCCCCCTCAGCCGGTGGGTGGCATGTCCGTGGGGCCCGAGTCGAGTCCGGGGCGTTCGGTGGCCCAGGCGCCGCGGGTGAAGTCGGGGATCTCGACCGGGCGGCCCTTCCTCGCCAGGGAGGCGGCGCTGAGGGGGACCGCCGCGCACCATGCGGCCGAGTCGTACACGTCGATGTCGGGCACCAGCCCGGCGCGCATCAGCTGGACGGTGCGCCATTGCAGGACGTAGTCCATGCCGCCGTGACCGCCGTTGTTCGCGGCGTCGTCGCCGACCTTGCGCCACAGCCAGTGGTCGTACTCCTTGCGGTAGTCGGCGAAGTCGCGCCAGGTGTGGCCGGCGTGGTCGGGTTCGAGATAGACGCGTGCGCCGGTGGGGGTGGGGCCGGCGTAGTCCTCGACGATCCCGCGGCTGCCGGCGAGGGTGTTGATCCTGCTGTACGGCCGGGGTGAACTCACGTCGTGCTCCGCCCGGATGACCCTGCCCTGCTCCGTCTCGATGAGGCAGGTGACCCGGTCACCGTTGATGTACGTCTCCTTCCAGGAAGGGTGGTCGCGGGGGATGAAGCGCTCGCGGTAGTCGGCCAGTCCCTTCGCGGCGGTCGCGGTGGCGCTCAGGGTGGTCATCCGGTCGCCGCGGTTGATGTCCATGGCCGCCGCGATCGGGGCAAGGCCGTGCATGGGGTACAGGGACGCGGTGCTGCGGGTGTGCCACAGCCGTCGCCAGGAGTCGGTGTAGTACGTGTCGGAGAAGAGGAGTTCGCGCAGGTCGTGGAGGTAGCCGCCGTGGCCGTTGGTGATGTCGCCGAACACACCGGCGTGCGCCATCCTCAGCATGGCCAGTTCGTTACGTCCGTAGCTGCAGTTCTCGGCGAGGAGCAGGTGCCTGCGGGTGCGTTCGGAGGTGTCGACCAGGTCCCACAGCTGGCGCAGTTCGGTCGCGACGGGGAGTTCCACCACGGCGTGCCTGCCGCTCAGCAGTGCGGCTCTGCCGTGCTCGTGGTGGAACTCCCACGGTGTGGCGACGTACACCAGGTCGATGTCGTCGCGCCGGAGCATCCGGACGTAGGAGTCGGCTGATCCGCCGAACTCGGCGGGGCGGGGCTCGCCCTTGCTCGCGAGCAGGTCGGCGGCGCGTCGAGCGCGGTCGGCGCGGATGTCGCAGACGGCGGTCACGGTACAGCCGGGCACGGCCGCCCAGCCCGTGATCATGCCTCCGCCACGGTTGCCCAGGCCGATGACACCGACGCGGACGGTTCTGTGGACTTCGAACGGCACGCCGATCATCGACTTCTGTCCGGGGCGGCGGCGAGGCGCCTGTCCGGTCGCGGCGGCCGCGTCCGGTGCCGCGGCGGTCATCCCGGCCGCGAGCGCGCCGGTGGCGATGGCTCCGCCCAGGAGCATCCGGCGTGAGACAGCGGGTGTTTCGGACATGACGGCAACACTCCTCGGTGGGGTGGCTTGCATCACTGTCGGGACACTGTCGGGACTGTCGGGGCATGACTCTGCGGGCTTCGCGGGTGCATGTCAATATGTGCTCGATAGAAAGGAGTTCCGAGCAGGATCGAGCATCACAGGGCCTGGCCGGCAGCTTGCCAGGCCGGTCCGGTCGGCCCTGCCGCCGACCTGTGCTGTGCCGACGCCTACGGTCGACGTCGGCTCGACGACGGGGGGTTGGTTCGGGCCGCGTGTCCGCGTTCGCGATGTGCCGGGTTCCGGTGGACTCGCCGACGGCCCCCCCGGGGGGAGGGGGAGCCGCGGCTGGGCGGGCTCGGGGGTCGGTACGCGCGGTGGACGCGACGGACTGGCGTGTGACCGCGAACCGGTGACGCGTGAGGCCGCGTACGGGTCGCTCGCCACCGCTGCGGCTGATCGCCTGCGATGATCGCGCCGCCGGTGACCTGGACCCGCAACGGCCGGCCCCGGCCGTCCTGCCGTCCCGCTGGCGCCGAGGAGCTCTTGTACGGCTGTGGGGACGCCGCGGCCGCGGGCCGTCGATTCCTTGTGCGCGGCCGTACCGCGTCCCCGACGCCAGGTCGGGGGCGGGGGCTCCACCTGCACGGACCGACCGCACCTGTGCGCCTGCGCACGGCGCCCACGGCAGGCCGCAGGCCGGCCCCGGACGGCGCACAATGAGACAAAGCGGTCCAGCCATGTCGAGGGCGTTCGGATGTCTCCAGACCGGTCGGGAAGTCAGAAGGCCCGGGAGTGGCTGCGCTCCGAGCCCGGGACGCTGCTGGAGCGCGTGTCCGTGGCCGTCATCGGCGTCGACGACCGCGACCGCATCTGTTTCTGGGGTCCCGGCGCGAGAGACCTCTTCGGCTACGGAGACGATGCCCTCACCGAGCCGGTAAGTCTCCTCTTCCCGGCCCCCGGTGGTCCCGGCAACGGCGCTGACGACGCGGGTGCGGGCGCGTACCTGGCCGACCAGGGACGCACCCTGGGCTACTGGCGGGGGCGGCTGCCGGTACGGCACCGGGGCGGAAGGGTCTTCGACTGCGGCTTCCGGGCCTTCGCCGTCGCCGGTGACCAGGGCCGCACGGTGGTCATGGTCCTGGCGAGCCCGAGTGCGGAACTCGACCGGGTCAAGACCAACCTCGCCTTCCTCGACGCCCTCTTCGAGACCTGTCCGATCGGCCTGGTCATGCTGGACCAGGAGCTGCGGTATGTGCACCTGAATCAGGCGCTCGCCGACATGGACGGCCTCCCCGTCGAGGACCACATCGGCCGCCGTATGACGGACGTGATGACCTCCTCCGACGGTGCCGGCCTCGAGCGGCTGCTGCGCGGAGTGGCCGAGGAGGGCCGCCCGATCGTCGGCCGCCTCATCAGCGTCCGAGGCACCGGACGCGACCAGGTCAGGTCGGTGAGCCTGTTTCCGCTCAGCCAGGCGGTCGGCTCGCGGCCCGGTGTGGGCGGACTCATGGTCGACGTCACCGACCGGGAGCAGGCTCTCGTGGAGGCCGCGGACTCACGCGAGCGATTCGCGCTGCTGGACCGGGCCACCGCCCGGATCGGCACCACCCTGGACGTGAAGGTGACGGCGGGCGAACTCGTCGACGCCGTGATCCCGGACTTTGCCGACGCCGCCGTGGTGGAGGTCGTGGACTGGATGGACGAACCCGAGGTGTTCGACCCGCAGTTGCCGTTGCTCACCCACCGGATCGCCTCCCGAACGGTGCTGCCGCCGCCGGCCGAGGAACTGGTCAGCGGGCTGGATACGGTTCACTACCCGCCCGGCTCCAGCATCCACAAGATGTTTCGGACCGGCCGCCCGATCGCCGTTCCCGTGAACGCGGACTTCGTGACCAGCACCGTCGTGCACCAGGAACGCGCCCGTATCCTCATCGACAGCGGCCTGGCCTGCATCCTCATCGCGCCGCTGATCGCCCGGGGAACGATCCAGGGACTCACGATGTTCGGCCGTTCGGCTGCCCGACCGCCGTTCACCGAGCAGGACCTGCGCCTCGCCGCGGAGTTGTCCTCCCGCGCAGCGCTCTGCCTGGACAACGCACGCCTGTACAGCAGGGTCCAGGACATCGCCCTCACCCTCCAGCGGGCCCTGCTGCCCACACACCTCGCGACCAGCCCCTACGTCGAGGTCGCCCACCGTTACGTGCCGGGCAGCCACGTCACCGTGGTCGGCGGCGACTGGTACGACGTGACCAGCCTGCCCGGCCACCGCGTCGCCCTGGTCGTGGGCGACGTGATGGGCCACGGCGTGCCTGCGGCGGCGGCCATGGGCAGGCTGCGGATCACGGCGAAGGCCCTGGCCAGGAGCGACCCCGAACCGTCCGCTCTGCTCGCCGAGTTGGACGCGTGCGCCCAGGAGGCCGGTATCGAGTTCGCGACGTGTCTGTACATCGTGTACGACCCTGGCGCGGGCCGTGCGCGCATCGCCTGCGCCGGGCACCCCCCGCCGCTCGTCCTGCATCCGGGCGGCCGGGTCGAGACCGTCGGCGAGGTGCTCGGGATCCCGCTCGGCGTGGGTGGGCACCCCTTCGGCACCACCGAGATCGCCCTGCCCGACGGTGCCGTTCTCGCCCTGTACACCGACGGCCTGGTCGAATCGCGAGGGCGGGACATCGACGAGGGGCTCGCCGTGGCCCGTGCCGTACTGAGCGGCGCGACGCACGGGCTGGAGGAGACGGCGGACCGGATGCTGTCCGCGCTGCTCACCGGCCCGCCCGGCGACGACACGGTGCTGGTCCTGGCCCGCGTACGCCACCGCCCGCGGCACCCCGCGTAAAGCCAGGGTGTTCGCTGCCGTTCGCCGCGCGGTCGGTGTGCCGTCGGCGATCCAGCCGGTCACCCATGCCCCGGGCACGGCCACGGCCGAGGCGGTCGAGCGGTTGGACAGCTGGTCAAATGCCTTCATGACACCGTGGCGTGCCGGCTGGTCTGCCGTCCGTGTTGTCACTCGCGCGGCACCGCCTGACCCCTGCCGAAACCGGCCCGGCGCTGCGCGCGCTGTGCGAGTGGACGCCGGCGGATGCACCGGGCGGCGGCCTCCGTCCCGGCGACGTGGGGTGGTATCCGCGGTTCGACGACGCGGCCGTCCTGCTTTGGACCGATGATGCGGTCCCGGTGGCAGCAGGCTTCCTCCACGGCCCCGTGCTGCGCGTGACCGCCGCCCCCGGCGCCGACCTCGGGGCCCGTCCGCCCGCCGCCCTGCGCCGTGTCGTCCTGGGGCGTCTCGCCCTGCGCGCGCTTGGTGGGGGCGCGGCTGGGTCAGCCAGGCGACGGACGCGCCGGTGAGAGCCAGGGACCGTGATCACCCGTCTTTCGCCCGCCAGTGTTGTCACCGCGCCCCGTCACAGCACCGCCACCGGGCTGACGGGCGAGCCCGTGCCGCCGGGGACGTTCAGCGGAGCCACGGTCATCATGAATTCGTAGCGGCCGGCCTGCGAGCAAGCCCCTGAGAGCGCCTCGAGGTCGAGGTTGTCCAGCAGCGGCACGCCCATGGCGGTGATGGCGAGCGCGTGCACGGGGGAGGACACCCCTTCGACCGGGGAGGGCCGCACATCGCTGTCGCCGTCGCCGCCGAGCAGGGCGATCCCCCGCCCGGCCAGCAGCGGCATGACGTCCACGTGGAAGCCGGCGCTGGCGTCGTCCGGGTTCCAGGCACCGAGCTCCCTGCGGCGGCGGAAGTGGCCCGAGCGCAGCAGCACCGCGTCCCCGTCGCCGATCGTCACCCCGAGCGCCTTCTCGGAGGCGAGGACGTCGTCGGCGTGCACGGCCTTGCCGGGCTCCAGCCAGTCGGTGCCGAGGACGGCGGGCATGTCGACCAGGACGCCCTTGGTCACCAGGGGGCCGAGCGAGGAGACGGCGCCGAAGTGCGCGCCCTTGGCGTCGACGACCTCGGCAGCGGTATGTCCGTCGTACAACTGCCCCTGATAGGCGATGTGGGAGAGCGCGTCGAGGTGGCTGACGCCCTTGCCGTGGTAATCGACGGCGATGAAGTCTTTGTGGCAGGTCGGCTCGGGGGCCTCGACGTCGCCGAGGTCGGACATGTAGTGCAGGGCCGGCCTGCCGTTGTCCGGGCCGGGCACCGTGTTCCACGGCAAGGCCATCGGGACGACGACCCCGGTGCGCACCAGTGCGGCGGCTCGCTGGACGTGCTCGGCGGTCACCCGATTCCAGGCACCCCGGTCCGCGGGGGCCCAGCGTCCCCAGGTCTTGAGAGTCTCGAAGAGCCGGTCGAACTCCTCGCGCGAGATGCGGGGTCCGTTGTCGGGCTCGGAGAGGAGAGGCGGGGAATCAGTCATGTGGCGCTCAGCGCTCCGCTGGAGGCGGCGAGCATGATCACTCGCAGCGGGACGGGCTTCGGTCCGGGGCGCAGACTCGTGAAATCGGCTGGCAGTTATCTGTCCACTGTGGACCAGCCGAGCCACTTCCACGAGTGGTGCCGGGGCAGCGCACGTCTCCGGGAGACCGCCCGGGTGGCCGGACCGGAGGGCGGAACAGGGCGGCGGCTGAGGACCGGCTCTGCACCCGGCGGCCTGTTCTCGTGGACCGAGCGGGACACACGGTTGTCGACACGCCCGCGTCCTCGCCGCCGGTCGCCGCAGGCTGCGGCCCGTCACCGTGACACACGCCAACCGAGTCGCCTACCTGTCCCAGATCTTCCGGTACGCCTCCTGGTAGCCCGACGGGTCCCACGTCGTGGCGCCGTCCGTGTTGCCTGCTGTGCTGACGTGGATCGGGGCCACGTACCCGCTGGCCGGACGGCCGGAGAAGGCGCGGTTGAACTCGTCGATGATCTGCCAGCCCTGCAGGGACAGCGGTTCGGGCACGGTGGCCGCTTGGTATTGCGCGCTGTTGATGCGCTGGAAGGCAGAGGGGTCGCCGTCTCCGGCGCCGATGTTGAAGGGCGGACCGGACCCCTTTCTGTCGGCTGCGCGGAAGGCCGGTGCGGCATCGGCGAAGTACAGGTCGTTGATGGCGATCGAGTGGGTCCACCTGTCCTGGAAGCGGGAAAGGAGCGAGGAGACCTCCCGGGGCGTGCGGCTGCCCGCGTCCGGGATCGGGATGTTCTCGTACGCCAGCAGCTTCACACCCGAGCAGGTGGCGAGTTCCTTCCTGATGAGCTCCGACTTGTTCCTGGCGAACGGGATCGAGGCATCGGTGAAAATGACGACGCCGGCATTGCCGTTGGACTGGGAGATCACCCACTGCGCGCTGACTCTGGCCACGTCCTGGACGTTGGTGGTGACGTTGGTGAAGAGCTGGGGACGCCGGCTGGGACCCGGGGAAGCGACCGCGTGCCAGCCGATGAGCGGGATGCGGGCCGTGTTCGCCCGCGCCACCTGCTGCGAGGTCGAGTCGGGGTCGAAGCCGCCGATGACGATGCCCGACGGCCGGAGGGTCACGGCCTCGCTCATCGCTGCCTGAATGCCTGCGGGTGTGCCGCCGCCGTCGATGACCCTGACGTTCCAGCCGATGACCCGCGCGGCGTTCCGCAAGCCGTTGGCGGTACCCGCGACTCCGGGGTTGGTCATGGTCTGCGCGACGTAGACGATGCTCTTTCCGGAGACCGCCCTCGGGCCGCTGGCCGGTCCGTTCCAAGGGACGTCGGTCTGCTCCGCCTGGCTTACGGCGGCCTGAGCCCTCGCGTGGACCGCGGGGCAGCCGCTCGGGGCGGTGGTGGAGTCCCCCTGCCCGCTGGACGAGCCGCGTTCACAGCCGGCCAGGACGGTTGCCGCTGCCACCAGGGCAGCGGCAGCGGCCCTGGCCTTGCGCGTGCCGGGGGTGGCTTTGAGATTGCGGTGCACGGTGGCTCCTCGCGGAGGGATGCGCTGAGAAGGTGCGGCCGGGGGGTGTGCGCGGACGTGGGTCAGGGGGTGCCGCCCCCCGTGCCGCCGTCCTGTGTCGGGGGGGACGACGGTTCTGTCGTCGTGGTGGGCGAGTCTCGGGCCGTGGTGGCGCCGGTGCGCAGGCGGCGGCGCGCGGCGTAGCCGGCGAGGCCGACGGCGAGGAGCAGGGTCCCGCCGTGGAACAGCGGGACCGTCCAGAAGTCGGCGCCCATCTGGCCGATTCCGGTGAGACCGACGGCGAGGACGGCCACGGCCACCAAGGTGCCTATGGCGTTGGGGCGCCCCGGCTTGATCGCGGTGGAGCCGAGGAGGGCGCCGACGAAGGCGGGCAGCAGATAGTCGAGGCCGACGCTCGGATTGCCGATCTGCTGCTGGGCCGCGAGCAGCACTCCGGCGAAGCCGACGAGCAGTCCCGACGTGGCGAAGGCGTACACGGTGTACTTCCGGACCGGGATGCCGAGCAGGTCCGCGGCGCGCGGGTTCGAGCCGACGACGTACAGGTACCGGCCGAGCGGCAGCCGCTCCAGCACCAGCCAGAGGGCGGCCGCGAGCACGAGCACGTAGAAGGCGGGGACCGGAAGCCCGAGGAACGTGGAGTTGTAGATGTCGGTGAAGGCGGCCGGAAGGCCCTGCGGACCGGGGACGATCCTGCCGCCGTCGGTGATCCGGCCGGTCACGGCGTACATCATGCTGCCGGTCCCGAGGGTGGCGATGAACGAGTCGATCCGGCCGAACTCGACGATGACACCGTTGAGGACGCCGACGACGCACCCTCCGACGATCACCGTGAGGCAGGCGAGTGGCCAGGGCCACCCGGCATGGACGACGAGTTGCATCACCATGACGTGCGCCAGGCCGAGGCCGTAGCCGATGGAGAGGTCGAACGCGCCGGTCACGATGGGGACCATGGCGGCGAGGGCGAGCACCGCCGGGATCGACTGGGTGGACAGGATCGAGTCGACGGTGCCGAGGGTGGGGAAGGTCCGCGGCAGGGTGAGGGAGAAGACGAGGAAGAGCAGGGCGGTCAGGGCCAGAAGGCCGTAGGCGCCGACGACATGTCCGCTCGTGCCGCGCAGTCGGGCGGCGCGGCGCGGCCGGTCCGGGCGACGAGGCCGCGGCCGCCGGGGTGCGGCGGGGGAGGGCGAGGCGGTCACCGGTTCGCCGCTGTTTCGGCGGGAGGCAGGGTCGAAGCCGCTCGGGTGAGCCCGGCGACGGTGAGGGACGGGCCGCTCAGCTCCGCCGTCACGGAGCCGCGGACGAAGACCAGGGCACGTCGGCATACTCCAGCGACCTCCTCGAAGTCGCTGGAGATGAGGAGGACCGTGAGACCGGCGGCCAGCGCCTCGTCGAGCAGACGGTGAATCGCGGCCTTGGCGCCGATGTCCACACTCGCTGTGGGCTCCTCCAGGATCAGCAGGCGCAGGCCCACCCGGAGCCACCGGCCGATGATGACCTTCTGCTGGTTACCACCGGACAGGGTGGTGATCGCGGCCTCGCTGTCGCGGGGACGCACCGCGAACTTTTCGATCAGTGTCGCGGCCTCTTGGCGTTCCCGGCGCGGACCGATCCAGCGCAGCGTCGGCAGGCCGCCTGCGCGGGGGTTGGCCAGAAAGTTCTCCCGCACCGTCAACTCGCCGAGGCAGCCCTCCAGTTGTCGGTCGCCCGGCACGAGCGCAACTCCGAGTCCGACGGCTTCGGCCACCGCACGGGGACGGTATGGGCGTCCACCGAGCAGGGCCCGTCCCTCGAGGAGGGGCCGGGCACCCGCAAGGGCGCGGCCCAGTTCCATGTGTCCCGCACCCGTGAGTCCCACCAGGCCCAGCACTTCCCCCGCCCGCAGCTCCAGGCTGACCGGTCCCGTTCCGGCGGTCCGTACGCCGTCCAGAGCGAGCACGGCCGGCCCGTCGGCGGGCGTCGGGGCGGGGCGATGATCGGCCGGTTCCTCGCCGATGATGTCGTGCACGAGGCGGGCCGGGCTGTGGCCCGCCAGCGAGCCGCGGCTGATGAGTCGGCCGTCGCGCAGGACGGCAAAGGTGTCGGCGACCTCGTACACCTCGTCCAGGCGGTGGGTGACGTAGAGGATGCCGTGGCCACGGGCGCGCAGAGTGTGCAGGACGCGGAACAGCCGGGCGCCGTCCGCGGCGGGCAGGCGCGCCGTCGGCTCGTCGAGGACGATGAGCCTCGCCCGTGCCGCCAGAGCTCGCGCGATGGCGACCAGGGAACGCTCGGCCGGGGTGAGCGCGGTGATCGGTGCGTCCGGGTCGAGATGTCCGGCGACGGCCCGCAGGGCCTCGGTGCACCGCTCCCGTGTCCGCCGCCAGGAGATCAGTCCGGCGCGGCGCGCATACCCGGTGCTCAGGGCGATGTTCTCAGCGACCGACATCCACTCCACCAGACCGAGGTCCTGGTGGATGAAGGACATGCTGCCGGAAGCGTCAGGGCTCCCGAGCGGGTACCCGTCCACCGTGATCTGCCCCGCGTCGGCGTGGTGGACGCCGGCGAGCACTTTGATCAGGGTGGACTTTCCGGCTCCGTTGGGACCCAGGAGGGCGAGGACGCTGCCTGCGTGGACATCGAGGTCGACCCCGGCCAGCGCGATGGTCCCGCCGAACCGCTTGGCGAGCCCACGGACACGGACCAGAGGTTCCACGGCCATTCCCGGTGATCGGCCTGGCGGGTCTTCCCGACTGTCACGAGCGATACTAGCGGCACTTATATCTACATCTCAGACGTTTGTACCTCTTTGTGACTCCAACGGGTCAGCCGTCTCCTCACCCGCCGTGCAGGCCGCATTCGGCCCAGATGACCTTGCCCTCCGGGGTGTAGCGCGTCCCCCAGCTCTGTGAGAGCTGCGCGACGAGGAAGAGACCGCGGCCGCCCTCGTCGGTGGTGGCAGCCCGGCGCAGGTGGGGCGCGGTGTCGCTGGTGTCAGAGACCTCGCAGATCAGGGTGCGGTCGTGGAGCAGCCGTACCCGGATGGGCCCGGAACCATGGCGGATGGCGTTGGTCACCAGCTCGCTGAGCATCAGTTCCGCGGCGAAAGCGGCCTCGTCGAGCCCCCAGTCGGCCAGCCGGCGCATGGCCGATGCGCGGACTTCGCTGACGAGGGCAGGGTCGGCGGGCAGGTCCCAGGTGGCGATGCGCTGGGGGTCGAAGGCGTGGGTGCGGGCGACGAGCAGGGCGATGTCGTCGCAGGGACCGGCGGGCGCGACGGTGTCCAGGATCACCTGACACGTCTCCTCCGGTGTGCGCTCCAGGTGGGCCAGGGTCCCGCGCAGCTTGTCGAGGACCACGTCGACGTCTCGGTTCCGGTCCTCGATGAGTCCGTCGGTGTAGAGCACCAGTTGGCTTCCTTCGGGGAGATGGACCTCGACGGCCTCGAAGGGCAGGTGCCCGAGGCCGAGAGGGGGCCCGGGGGGCAGCTCCGGGAAGAACACCCTGCCGTCAGGGTGGGCCAACGCGGGTGGGGGATGGCCGGCGCGGGCCATGGTGCACTGCTGCGAGGTCGGGTCGTAGATGGCGTACAGGCAGGTCGCGCCGATGATGCCGGCGCCGTCCGAGGCGGGGTCCTCCCGGTCCAGGCGTCCCACGAGGTTGTCGAGGTGGGTGAGGACCTCGTCCGGAGAGAAGTCGAGCTCGGCGAAGCTGCGTGCGGCGGTCCGCAGCCGGCCCATGGTGGCGGCGGACAGCATGCCGTGGCCGACGACGTCGCCGACGAAGAGGCCGATACGGGCGCCGGAAAGCGGTATGACGTCGTACCAGTCGCCGCCGACGTCGGATTCGGCGGGCAGGTAGCGATGGGCGACGTCGACGGCGTCCTGGTCGGGCAGGCCGTGCGGGAGCAGGTTGCGCTGGAGGGCCAGAGACATGGTCCGTTCGCGCGTATAGCGTCGGGCGTTGTCGATGGACAGCGCGGCGCGGGCGGCGAGTTCCTGGGCCAGCGAGCGGTCGTCGTCCTCGAAGGGGGAGGACTGCGCACTGCGGTAGAAGCCGACGAGGCCCAGTACGGCACCGCGGGCGAGCAAGGGCACGGCGATCAGGGAGTGAACCTGACTCAGCAACTGCTCGGAGAGCTCGGGGTCCTCGGGGAGCCAGCCCGCGGCGGCCTTCAGGTCCGGCTCCAGGACCGCCTGCCCGCTCGTCAGGGACCGCAGCTGCGGTGTGGTCGGTCCGTACTCGACCTGCTGGCCGACCGGGCTGAAGGGGCAGTCGTCACGGATACCGTGGACCACCGTTCGCCGCAGGTCATTGCGGGGATGGGCGGACTCCTCGCCACGCAGTACGGCCTCGGGCAGGTCGATGGTGACGAAGTCCGCCAGCCGCGGCACCGCTGTCTGAGCGAGTTCGTGGGCGGTGCGGCGTACGTCCAGGGTGGTACCTATGCGGGCGCCCGCCTCGGACAACAGCTCGAGCCGGCGCCGCGCCGCCAGGGCATACGTCCCCACGTGCGGTTCCCCCACCAGTACGAGCCCTCTCGCGGGAGGCGGGGAGTCGTGGTGGCCGCCCGTCGCGTCGACGACATCGGCGGCCGGACCACCGTCGCCGTGCACGGCGGCCTGGCCGGGTGCCGCTTCGGGCTGGAGTCCGGACGGCGGTACGGAGGAGAGCCCCCCGGGCACCGCGCCGACGGTGAGGGCCCCGGACAGCGGGATGACAGGGGCGACGGCAGACACCATGGAGATGCCCAGTGGTTCATGGACCTGGTGGGGGACGGTGCGGGCGTCGCGTGGCGAGGAGGCGGGGAGCACGGCTTCGACGGCGTATCCCTCCACTCCCGAGGTGCCTGTCACCGGACGGCTCACGAGCGTGATCTGCCGACCGCCGGGCAGGGACACATCGACGGCGGCCCGCTGCCCGTGGGTGATCAGCTCGGCGGCCTTCTCCATGAGGATCGCCCGGTCCTGCGGGCGCAGCTCCGAAGCCAGTCGGTCCACTTCGACGCTGTGGCGCAGTCCGGCGGAAGCCTGCGCCCCGGCCTCCAGGTAGGCCCCCAGCAGAGCGCGCTCACGCGCGGAACTCTGCCGCAGCAGGCGCCGCTCGATGGCCTCCGCCGCCTTGCGTATCACGGTGTCCAGCGACGGGTCCTCGGCGCTGCGCGGGTACCCGAAGCACAGGACCCCCTCGATGCGCCCGCTGAGAGGGTCGCGCAGCGGCAGTGCCCTGCAGGCGCTGTTCTGGGAACGCTCGGCGAAGTGCTCGGCTCCGTAGACCCTGATGGGCTGCCGCTCCGCCAGGGCGAGACCGATCCCGTTGGTACCGGCGGACTGCTCGCTGAACACGAACCCCGGAACGCTCTGGATCGCCGGGAGGCTCCTCGCCAGCGACGCCTTGCCGAAACGGCGCAGGAGAACCGTTCCGCCGGCATCGGCGACGGAGATGTTCATCTCGCTGCCGTCGAACCGGGACCGGAGGCGGTCGAGAACAGGAACGGCGGCATCGAGGATCCGGCCGTCGGGTTCGAAATCTTCCCTGAAGGGAAGGTCGGACTGATCCGGAGACAAGCCCAGGGCGCGAGAGCGCTGCCAGGAATTCAGGATCGAGGGTCGTACACCCGCCTCGACGGCCTCACCCTGGAGAAACAGCTCACGAAAGCGGGCGGGTCCTGTGCCTGCTGTCGCACGCCCCGCCAGCATCGGTTCGCCGTCGGACCGACGCACGCTTCGCCTCACTCGTGTCATAAAGACCGCTTTTTGCAGAAATACCTGGCATTGATGAGGATACGGGCATCGGCAACCTGAGTCACGGCTGGCAAGTTCCACACGCACGATGAGCGGATCGTGCCGATACGGGCACCGAGAACACCAGCCTTCGAGCCACCCGCACCCGTTGCCGTTCACGACGAGCCGGCTCACCAACCCGGGGGACTCCCTTGCTGGGGACCTCGAAGCCGCCGATCCGCCGTCAGCTCTCCCCGACATCGGGGAGAGCTGACTGGCGGCGCCGCGCTGCGCGCCCTGAGGCACGCGTCCTGAGCCCGAACCGTGCGTGAGCTGCACGGCGCCTTCTGTGTCTCCCGCGGGCCTGCAAGGTGCCCTGCCCCTTGACAGCATCTGCGCCCGGGCACGGACGACAGCGAGACCGGCCGCCCAGGTGCGGGCCGTCCGCCCGGAGCTGGTCCTGCTTGGCACAGATTCGACGACCGGGGTCGGCCCGATGTCCAGGTCACCCGCGACAAGCCGGGCGCTGAGCGCCTCCGGCGTGGCCTTTGTGAGTCCGCGTCCGCCCCCGGTGAGCTGTGTCAGCTCCCGATGAGAAGTGCCGTGACCTGGGCCGTCCCCGCGGGTACGGCGAGCAGAGCGCCGAGCGCGGTCCGCTCGGCCGACGCCGGCGATCCGCTGTCGCCGGGTTCCGCCTGCGCTCCGACCAGCAGCACCTGCCACAGCCCCGGTACGCCCTCCGCCTCGACCGTGACCGTGTCGCCGTCGCGAGTCGTCCGGAAGGCAGCCGCCGTACGGCCCCGGGCGGAAGGGGGCGGGATCCGTGTCACGACCGTCGCACCGTGACGGGCGCGTGGACCCGCAGTGTCACCCCGCGCACCCAGTCGTACTCCGCCGCGTCGTCGCTCACGCCGTACGGGACGACAGAGCCGGGCCGGGCGAGCAGTGGCAGGCTGTCGTACCCGTACCGCCCGCGCCGCCGGCCGGGCCCCTGGACCTGTTCGCCCGACAGCACATGCGTCCAGGTGCCGTCCGGGACGTAGTAGTCCACGACGCCGTGGGCCGAGAACACGGGGGGGCGACGAGCAGATCGTCGCCGAGCATGTACTGCCGGTCGAGGGTGTGGCAGGCCGGGTCGTCGGGGAAAGTCGAGGATGATCCCGACCTCCCCCGCCCCGCCGCGCGCAGCGCGTGCACAGCCAGACCGTGGCCGACGAGCAGATGGTGTGCGGCGGCGAGCTCGCCCGCCGCGTGGCCGACGAAGCTGCTGCGGAAGGGCTCGTTGAGCGTGATCCAGCGGTCCACCCGGTCGCCGAGGCGGGCGGCGACCGCCCGGCGTACTCGGCGAACCGCTCCGCCGTCTCACGTACCCGCGAGCCGCCCCGGTCCTCCAGGGTCTGAGGGAGGTCCCAGTGGTAGAGGGTGGCGGCGGGCGAGACGCCGGAGGCCGGCAGCTCGTCGACGAGACGGTCGTAGAAGTCGAGCCCCGCCGCGTCGGCGGGGCCGGAGCGGGGCGGCTGGTCCCAGATGTCCGGGCCTCTGCCGTCCTCGTCGTACGCGCCCTCGATCTGGTAACCGGCCGTGGCGGCACCGAAGAAGAAGGCGGCGGGGAGCTCGGGGATCTCGGTGGACTCGGAGAAACTCACTGGGAGGAGCGCCTACTTGACCGACCCGCCGGTGATCCCGGCGGCGATGTACTTCTGGGCGACGACGAGCAGGACCGCGGCCGGTACGGCGGAGAGCACCGCGGTCGCCATGACCGCCCCCCAGTCGCTGACATGCGCGCCGACGAACTGGTAGATGCCCAGCGTGACGGGCTTGACGTCGTCCGTGGTGTTAAGGGTGAGCGCGAACATGAAGTCCGACCAGGCGAAGAGGAAGGTGAACAGTCCCGCCGTGATCAGGGCGTTGCGGCTCATGGGCAGCACGATGCGCACGAACGCGGTGAAGCGGTTCGCCCCGTCCACCATCGCGGCCTCGACGACCTCGCTCGGGATCGACACCATGAACGCCCGCAGCAGCACGACCGCGAACGGCAGACCGAGCGAGGCGTCCGCCAGGATCAGCCCCAGATAGGAATTGACGAGGTCGAGCTGCGCATAGGCGCTGTAGAGGGCGTTGGCGATGACGATGCCCGGAACCATCTGCGTGATGAGCGTCGCGAAGACGATGCCCTGGCCGCCGCGGAGCCCGAACTGGGCGAGCCCGTAGGCGGCGGGCGCCGCGAGCGCGAGACAGACGACGACGGCGCCGAGTGCGACGACGAAGCTGGTGAGCAGCGACCCGCCCTGGGTGCTGATCGCCGTGTCGAAGTTCTTCAGGGACGGTGAGACGGGGAACCACTCGGTGGCGGCGATGCTCGACTCGGGCTGGAGGGCGGTGTTCAGCATCCAGTACACGGGGAAGAGCAGCACGGCGAGGATCAGCAGCGCGGCGGCGGTGTTCCACACCGAACGAACGCGCGGAAGGCTCGCCGGTCGTTTCATCGGTCGGTTCATCGTCGGTCACTTCCCCTTGCCGAAGTCGGCGCGGTTGGCCCGCAGGTACAGCACGGCGAAGACCGCGCTGATGAGGATCAGGACATTGCCCACCACGGCGCCCTGGCCGAAGTCGAGTTGAAGGAAGGAGAGCTGGTAGGTGACCGTGCCCAGCGTCTGTGTGGAATCCGCGGGCCCGCCCGAGGTCAGCGCCAGGATCAGGTCGAGGATCTTCACCGTCGACATGAAGCCCAGCACGAGCACGACGGTGATCACCGGGCGCAGCATCGGCAGCGTGATGCTGCGGAACGTCCGCCATGGGCCGGAGCCGTCGAGCGACGCGGCCTCGTACAGGTCGCGCGGGATCTCCTGGAGGCCGCCGTAGAGGATGACCATGTTGAACGGGATGCCGATCCAGATGTTGACCAGGATCGCCGACAGGAGGGCCACGCCGGGACTGCTCAGCCACGGCACGCCGTCCTGCGGGACCAGGCCGACCGCGTGGAGGGCGGTGTTCAGCATGCCGTGGTCCTGGTCGAGGATGCGCCGCCAGACGACGGCGGAGACGACCATGGGCACGAGCCACGGCAGCAGCAGGACGGCGCGCACCAAGCCGGAGAGCCGGAAGCGGCGGGAGAAGAAGACGGCGAGGGCCAGGCCGATGGTGAACTGGCCGAGCAGCGAGCCCACGGTGAACAGGGCCGTGTGCCACAAGGCGTCGGTGAACAGCTCGTCGGCGAAGACGGCCCGCCAGTTGTCGAGGCCGTTGAACGGGGCCTCGCCGGTGAAGTACGTCTTCGGCGTGTAGTGCTGGAAGCTCATCACGATGTTGCGGACCAGCGGGTAGCCGAAGAAGAGCGCCATGTAGGCGAGCGCGGGAGCGACGAAGAGCCAGCGCAGCAGCCCGTGGCGCAGCGGAGCACGGCTGCCTGCGGACTTCGCTTCGGCGGCGCCCGTGGCGGGAGCAGGGGAGGTGATGGTGGTCATGGCCGGTTCCTCACTTCCCCGCCGAAGCCTGCTGCTGGGCCCGGTGCAGGGCCTGTTCGGGACTGGTCCGGCCCGTCAGCACGGACTGGAAGGCGCCCGCGAGCGCGTCGCCGACGACCGGCCAGCCGGTGCCGACCTTCGCGGTACGGGAGCGGGCGGTGGTGACGAGCTCGGCGAAGGCGGCCAGCTGCGGGTTCTGCTGCGCGTACGCCTGTGCGGCGGTGGCGCGGGTGGGCACGTTGTTGACCGATTCACCCCATTGGAGCTGGTTCTCCTCGGAGTTGAGGCAGTTCAGGACCTTGCCCGCGTTCTTCTCGCGGGCCGGGTCCTCGTCGTTCCTCGGTACGGCCATGACGGTGCCACCGATGGGCGGCACCGCCGGTTTGCCCGCCTCGGGCACCGGAATGCTCGCGACCGCCCAGTCCACCTTCTTCTGGGCATTGAGGACCGGCACCTGCCAAGGCCCATTGATCATCATGGCGGCGCGGCCCGCGACGAACTGGTCGTTGACGTCCTGCTGGTTCCAGTTGACGACGGACCTGGAGGCGGAGCCGTCCCCGACCAGGTCCTTCCAGAGCTGGAGAGCGCCCTCGCCCTTGCCATTGTCGATCTTGGCCTCGTCACCGCCGGCGGACCAGAAGAACGGAAGGAACTGGTAGACGCCGTCCGCGTTCGGGCTCGCGCTGAAGGCCATGCCGTAGGTGTCGCCCGCGGTCAGCTTCTTCGCGGCGACGCGCAGCTCCTCCCAGGTGGTGGGCGGGGTGATGCCCGCGTCCTTGAGGAGCTTGGTGTTGTAGATCAACGCGAGGGAATTGACGGAACGGGCGATGCCGTACTGGGTGCCGTTGTACGAGCCGAGGGATTTCGCGCTCGCGGAGAGGCCGGAGGTGTCGACCCCGACCTCGTCGAGCGGCCGCAGGCCCTCTGTCTGCGCGAACTGGGGCAGCTCCGACCCGTCGAGCTCCAGGATGTCGGTGAGCGAGTCGGACGACGCCATCCGAAGCGCCTTGGAGGCGATCTGGTCGGCGGGCACGCTGATCTGCTCGACCGTCAGGCCGAGCGGCTTGCTGCAGCGGTCGAAGAACCGCTGGTTGGCGGTGTGCTCGGCGGTGTCGGTCGCCGAGTTGAGCACGGTGACAGTGCCCGGGTCGGGCTCCGCGGCACAGCCGGTCAGCCCTGGCGCGACGAGGGCACAGGCAAGGGTGGCGGCGAGCGCGGGAACGCGTCCACCTCTCGTTCTGATGCGTCCTGCTATGAACGGCAAGGTTGGTCCTCCGTTACATGTGCGGCTCTGGACATGCGGTGGTCCGGCGATGGGACGTCGACGGCCGTGCCGTACGGGCGGTCCGAGTGGTCAGCCGGGCGACGGCGGGGCGACGGCGGGCCCGGCCATCCGCGGCTGGATCAGGTGGTGCGGCGCGTCGGAGGGCATGCTCGAGGCAGGTGCCGCGCCGGGCTCCTGAGAGGACGGTGGCCGGTCGTCGCGGCCGGAGCCGATCGCGTCGATGGCGAGCCGGGCCACCGCCGTGGACATCTCCGCGACGGGCAGATCGATCCGCGGCAGATGCCGGATGCCCAGCTCGTCCGGGAGGCTGCCGACGAGCACGACGGTCAGATCGTGAGGGACCCGCAACCCGGCCGCCGCCACCGCGTCCAGCAGGCGGGGGAGGAGGATCAGGTGCTGGACGACCAGCGCGGTCGGGACGGGCCGCGCCGTCAGCGCCTCGCTCAGCCGCCGCACCAGGACGTCCGGGTCGCGGTGGGACGGCATCACGCGTACCTCGGCCCCGGTCTCGGTGGCCGCTCGCCGGGCGCCGTCGAGACCGTGCAGGGCATAGCCGCGGCGTGCGGCGACCTCGTGCTCGGCCGACGAGAGGAAGAGGATCCGCCGGTGCCCGGCTGCGGCTGTCTCGCGCACGGCGAGGGCGACAGCGGCCTCCCAGTCGAGATCGGTCCAGGGCAGCGCCGCGTGATCGTCGTGACCGAGCAGCGCCCCGGGGAAGCCCAGTTCGCGCAGGACCTCGACACGGGGGTCGCGGTCCTCGACCGCCATCAGCACCGCGGCGTCCGCGAGCCTGCTTCCGGCCACCCGGCGCAGCCCGCCGACGCCGTCGCTGTCCGTCATCAGCAGCACGTCGTACCCGTGCACACGGGCGGCGTCGGTGACGTCGATCGCGAACCGCCCGTCGATCGCCCGGTACGCCCCGGGCACGCGCGGCGCGGCCAGCGCGAGCACTCGGGTCCGTGCGCTGCGCAGCGTACGGGCACTCGCGCGCGGGTGGTACCCGAGCTCGTCGATCGCGGCCTGCACCGCGAGCCGGGTGTCCTCGGAGATCTTGCGCGACCCGCTCAGGACGTACGAAACGGTGCTCGGTGCGACGCCTGCCCGCTCGGCGACGTCCTTGATCGTGGTCATCTCCACCTCCACCCGGCCCGCATGGCGTCCCGTCGGCTTTGTCGAATCAATCGAATCGATTCGACAAACGGGGTGACCTTAAGCACAGGGGGCCGGGCAGCACAATGCCTTGAGCGATACCTCCGGCTTGTGACGGGGGAGTTCGCCGATTCTGAGGGTCCGCGCCCATGCCGCCCGCCGGAACCGTACTTCGGCGGCTCCGCACCAGCGCGGCCGTCGTCGGCCCGTCGAACGCCGGTCCTGGTGGCGGCCGAGGAGGGCGCTGACTACACCCTCCACCTGTACCGCGACGGCCGTCTGGTGACCGCTCACGCCTGGTGGGCCGACCCCGCCGAGATGCCGACGCAGGAGGAGGCACAGGACCGGGCGACCGCGTTGGCGGCTGCCTACGGCATGACGGACCACCGACCCCTCACCGCGGTACTGCGCGGTACCGGTGATCCACGGCAGCACCTCGACGAGGCGTTCGCCACGCTCGGTCTGCCCTCACTCCCGGCCGGCTTCGGGTACGTCCCAGAGCCCGTGTCCGGGGAGCGGGGCGCCCAGCTGGTGGAGCGGCGGTCCTTCTTCCGCGCGGGTGGGGCACACGGCAGACGACCACGCCGCGGATCGCGCACGCGCTCCACACGGCACGGTCACGTCCGCTCAGCTCACGTCCTCATGGCCTGACCGGAGGACGGCACGCACGTGCCCCCCATGCATGTCCGCGAGTCGGCCCGCCCGGCTGCATGCCCACGACCTCCCATCAGCACCCATTCCAGGGGTGACCCACGTGCACGGCGCTCTCAGCTCGCGCCGTCACACGCGGCCACCGGGTAGGCGGATCTACACGATGGCGTGAGTGCCGTTCGCAACGCTGCTCCGCTTTCCCCACTCCGCCGGGGGCTGTTCCTGCTCGGCATGCACCCGATGCCTCAATGGCCGGCGAGGAGTTTCACGGCGACGACGGCAATGCCGATCAGGGTGTCCACGAGGCCCGAGAGCAGGGCGCTCAGAGGGCCGTTTCCTATGCGTAGGCCTGTTCGCCAGCCCCACAGGAACAAGGTGGCTACCTCTACGCCTGCGCTGATCAGCAGGGCGGTGTCCAGCTCCAGGGCGCCGAGAGCGGAGATCCCGACAAGCACCAGCGGGCCCGCTGCGGTGAGCAGCAGCGGACTGGAAACGTAAAGAGTGGTGCGGATCTCCTGAAGGGTGGCGCTGCGTCTGGTCAGCGCGCGGTGGGACTGTTCGTCAGCAACCAGGGTGGCGAGCCAGATCCCGAGTGCCGTGACGGCTACGGTCAGGGCCGATTCGAGGTGTTCAGGGTGGTCGGTCTCGGCAAGCGCGACGATGACGGCGGTCAGGGAAAGGGCCGCGTAGATGCGTTCCTTGAGGCGGGCGGCGGCGATGTCCCCCGCTCGGGCGGCCGTGACAGCCGCGGTGGGCGTCTTGTCCGCGTCACCCTGTTGTCCTGCAGCCATCGTGCATCACCCGCGCCTTCCGATAGCACACCGTAGAAACCCTTTGTGGGGCTTTGTCGCACGAATCGCGGGCGCTCGGCCGCTCAGGCGAACTGCCGAGCCGCGGCGAGCGGACCGGTGACGACGCCGGCGAGGACTCCGAGGAAGCCGGCGCCCGGCGCCGACTGACACTGAGTGAGCTCTTTCAGCGTTGCCGTTCCACGGCGAGGGAGGGAAGCGGTGCACGACGGCTGCCATGTCCTTCGCTCACCCGGCTGACCTACCGCGAGGGCGCTGACTGCGACCGGGATCCACCGACGTGGAGCAGTGGCTGTTCGGCGGCGAAGTACGCGCCCACCGTTCTGGGCTGGCAGCCGCTGGGACAGCGCGATGCGTCCCTGGGGCAGCCTTTAGGACCGCAGTGCAGGACCCGCCCGTCCAGTTCGTCGGCCGCGTGCGGCTCGGTGAGCCAGAGGCGGTGCAGCTTCTCGAAGACGCTGGACTCGTGCCACATCCGAGTCGGCGCCGGCGGGTCTGCCCGGAGCCGAACCCCAGCTCCAGCGGCTGTGGTTGCCGGCTGACGTCGTTGGGGAGCACACGCGAGATGCCCTGTTGTCACAGGCGGTCATCCGTCGGCTTCGGTCTCGGTGCCGCGGCCAGGGCGGCAGCAACGCCTCGATCAGCGCCCACAGTTCGGCATCCACGATCCACGGCCGATTCCCCACACCTCACGTTCCCCACACCTCACGAACGGCGGAATCGCCGGCCTGGTCACGGCCGACCAGCACGCCCCCAAAAAAAGGATCGTGTGACGAGCTCACGGCAAGGCCCGGCTGGGTAAATGCCGACGCCATTTCGGGGTGCGCCCGGGATGGCCGGTCCGGGACCGGGAGCGTGGCTCATGCCCGGCGAACCGCGTACCCCAGATACGTCACCAGCGGCCTGCTCTCCGGCTCGAGCACCATGTCGACGAGCTCCGGCAGCTGATCGTCGGTCAGCGTGCCACGCCTGCGTCCGCGCGTCGCGCGCACCAGGCCGCGTACGTCGCGCGGCTTGAACGCCGATGCGTCCTTCGCGGACAGCCCCGCCCGGTCGAGGGACTCGGCAAGCTCCACCGGGCGGCGCAGCCGGTGCGCGGCGTAACGGCCAGGCCAGGCGGGCCGTGCCGACGACCCGATCGAGTGGGGAAGCCGAGGTTGCGGTAGCAGCTGGCACGGCGTTCGTAGTAGTAGCCGCCTGCGGGGGTGAGGCCTGGCAGTGGGCATCGGTTCTGCCGCGTTCATTCCGAGGTGACTGTCCATGCGGGAGTCACTAGGCGGTGTGGTCTGGTGCACGTGTCAGCGGTACGCCACGCTGGTCGTCATCAGGAGAGGGGGGAGGCCCTGATGAGGTCGTCTCGTTGCGGCGATGAGACCGCGATCGTCCTCGGCTCTGGGCGGCCGACTGGGGCACGTGTCCGTGGGATCGGCTGTGACCGCGACTGAGAGGGAGTCGAACCCCGCTCCACGGGGTGTCATGCGCTGGCCCCTGGGCCTGCATATCGTCGCGATACTGGTCCTGGCCGTAGCCGCAGCGACCACAGTCTTAGTGCTGCTCTGGCTGGCGCTGGGGGCACCTCGAGTGCAGGTATCCGGCCCGCTCAAACCCAGCGACACATACGACGCCGTCAAGATCGCGTTAGCCGTTGTCGCAGGAGCAGGCGGCGTAGTTGCCCTCGTGGTCGCCTACCGGCGCCAGCATCTCAGCGAAGCCACCGATGCCCGCGAGTACGACAAGGCACTCATCGAACGCTTCGGCGCCGCAGCTGCACAGCTCGGGGCAGACCAGCCGGCCGTACGCATGGCCGGCGCCTACGCCATGGCAGGGCTCGCCGATGAATGGCCGCAGGAACGACAGATGTGCATCGACGTGCTGTGCGGCTACCTGAGAATGCCGCACGCCCCCGACCCACCCACCGACGACGAGGCGCTGGCGTCGTGGCGGCGTGAACGGGAAGTACGTGTCACCGTCCTGGGACTCATCGCCGCCCACCTGCGCGAGGGTGCGCCCGCATCCTGGCGGGGTCACGACCTCGACTTCACCGGTGCTGTCCTTGATGAAGCCGACTTCCGGGGCGCCCGTTTCACCGGCGGCGACATCCTTTTCATCAAGACCCTCTTCGCCGGCCACGGAACGGACCAGATCATCTTCGACGACGCCGACTTCGCCGAAGGCGCCCACGTCTACTTCCGGCTCGCCGAATTCCGCAGCGGCACCGTCCGCTTCAACCGCGCCACTTTCAGCGGCGGCTGGGTCACCTTCGACAGCGCCCGGTTCACCGGCGCTCACGTGACCTTCCGAGACGCTGCCTTCACGGCAGGCGAAGTCCCCTTTGAGGGCGCTGAGTTCGCCGACGGCACGGTCGACTTCACAGGCGCGGCCTTCACCGGCAGCACAGTGAACTTCGGTGAACACCACCTCCCCTCCATCTACCGCACGGCACCGCCCGCCCGCTTCAGCGGCGGCACCGTCGACTTGTCCCAGACAGCCGACTTCACCCACCCGCCCCAGTTCTCGCTGCAGGCACTGCCACCCGGGCTCCGGCTTCCGTCAGACACCAACATCTCCGACCTCCCCTGACGACGCAGCTCGACGTCTGGGAAGCATGCGGCGCAAGGACTGGGCGGCCGAGGTGTGGTGCGGGTGACAACTGCGGCACGTGACGGTGAACCGCCGGGGTGGTGCGCAGCGCCGTCACTCGGCGCGGGGGTGGCGGCCCAGAGGGCTGAACCCACTGGAGATATGGTGCTGATGGCCGACTGGTGACGCTCGGACGGACAACTGCGCAGGAGTTTTCCTGGCATTGATCGACCTGATGAAACGAAGTGCCGGTCAACTCTCCCGCTGCCAGATTCGATCCCGCCACGCCGGATCGCCGGCATGACCGAGCCGCAGGCGCGGCTCGAACCACCGGAGAGCAACCGCATGTTCCGTATGCCCCAGGCAGTCAAGTCCCCGAAGAGGTCCCGTCTCGCGAAGGTCGCGGTCGTCACGGCCGGTGCAACCGCCCTGACCGCGGGTCTGACGGGCAGCGCCAACGCAGCGGTCCTGAACCCTCTGCCGCGGAACGCGACCTTCGCGAGACGGGACCTCCTTGGGGTTCTGACACGGGCCCGGCCACAAGCAGCCACCGGTGGGACAAACTCCCCTCCGCCCCCGGCGGCGGCACCCGTGCGCGAGAACCTACAGCGTAGGAGCCCCGTCATAGCCGGCACCAACAACGCCGGCGTCCGCGGCGGACCTATGTGTCGACGTCCTGGCGCAGGTCCAGGAAGAACCGCAGCCGCACGCCGGGCTCCGGGTCGTACCGGGCGGTACGCAAGCAGCGGCGCACCACGGCCGGTTCCGGGTGCGCCGGGGACAAACGGTGTGGCTGTCGTGCGGGTACGGCTGCCGGTGCCGGACTCTTGGATGGCCGCGTCCGGCACCGGGCCGTGTCACGCAGGTTCCGGCACCCGGCGTCGGTCGGCGACGACCACGAGGCCGCCGATGACCGCGAGGCTCATCAGGGCGGTGCCGAAGACGGTCGCTCCGGTGGTCAGTCCCACGGCGTCGCTGAGGTAGCCGGCCGACACCGGCAGGATGCCCGCCGGAACGTAGCCGCCCACGTTGAGTGCCGCGTTGGCCTCGGCCAGCCGCTGAGGCGGCACGCTGGAGTTGAGCAGGGAGAGACCGCCGAGCTGGCCCATGCCCTGCCCGGCGCCGGCCAGCAGTGCGGAGGCGATGAGCACCGGGACCGACGACATGTGCACGGCGATGATGAGCGTCACCATGCTGACGGTGGTGGTGACCGCCCCAGCGGTCAGGATGGTGCGCCTGCGCAGTTTTTGCACCGCGAACTGCACGCCGGTGGCGGCGAGGAACATGACGAACGCCATCGCTCCGGCGACGATCCGGCTGGTGGTGCCGAGCAGCCCGGACAGCAGCGAGGGGCCGAGCGAGAGCACGAACGAGGTCGCGGTGATGCCGGGCGCGAACACGGCGATCCCCAGGACGAGTTGCCTGCTGGTGCCCTGCGGTACACCGGGCACGCGCACCCAGGCGCCCGTGGAGCGCGTCGCGGGACGCCGTACGGGCGTGCGCAGTACGGCGAGGATCGCGATGGCCAGCAGGACGATCTCGACGAGGAAGACGGTGACTGTCGGCGCGGGCAGGGTCTCGGAGAGGACGCCCGCGAGCAGCGGGCCGAGGCCGGCCCCGAAGACCATCGCGCAGGAGGCGAGCAGGGCGGCGAGCCGCTTGCGGTCCTGGCCCGCCACGTCTGTCACGGCGGCCATGCCCGCGGAGACGATGGCGCCGACGGCGATACCGGTGAACAGTCGGGCCGCGACGAGCGCGGCCACTGTTGAGGCGGTCGCGAAGATCACGCACGCCGCCACGGCGAGGGCCAGTGCGGGCAGCAGGACGAGCTTGCGCCCGAGCCGGTCGGACACGACGCCGGAGACGAGCAGCGAGCCGAGCAGCCCGACGATGTAGGAGGCGAAGATCACGGTCAGGGTGCCCTTGGAGAAGCCGATGTCTCGCTGCCACAGCACATACAGGGGGGTTGCCGCGTTGGACAGGATGAAGACTGCGGTCACCGGCCACGCGGCCAGCCACACCCACCAGGTGGGAGCCGTGGAGGCGCTCGCCTCCGGCCGTTCACTCGCTGCGGGCCGCTGCTGTTCCCTCACCGCCTTGACCGGCACCGTTCGACTCTCCGACATGGTCGCTCCCTCCGGGACGCTCAGTACGAGTTGAGTCGAACTTAACATGCAGTACGATTGAACTCGTACATAGATATGGACCATGAGGAGCTGCTTATGCCTTCGACGGGGAGTCCAGTGCCGGTGATCAAGGTGCTGCCGGAGCCCGCGGGGCTGCCCGAGCCGCTGCCCGAGCCAGTGGTCGAGGACCTGCGCCTGGAGGTGGTGCTGGGCGCGCTGAGCGATCCGCTGCGCCTGCGCATCGTGCGCAAACTCCTCCTGGAATCGGAGCGGTTCGACCATTCTTGCGGTTGGTTCGGCCTCGACCGTCCCAAGTCCTCCCTCACCCACCACTTCAAGGCACTGCGTGAGGCGGGCATCACCCGCCAGCGCCAGTACGGCCTGGAACGCCGCAGCCACGTCCGAGTCGACGACCTCAACGCCCGTTTCCCCGGGCTCTTGGACTTGGTCGCGGCGTGGACTCCGGACTCACGCTGAGCTGACGATGACGGGTGCGGTCCGCGAGGGCGTACCGGGGCGACCATGCCTCTCCTCGCCTCAGGCCCACGGAGCTCTTCCAACCGGGTTCTCCGCCCCCCCAGTGCCCGGCGATTTCGCTGAGTCTCCGCAATGGGCTGAGGGTGCCGATGGCGCGCAGGTGATCCATCAGAGTCCGGGTCCGGACGCGGGGCGCCGTGAGCGTGGCGAAGATGCCGCGCTTCGCCCCGGGACGGACCAGCCGCATGCACGAAGCGCGGGGCGCTGTACCGCGCCCCGCGCCGGGTGGGTCAGATACCGAACGGTGCGGCGTAGCGGACGGTTCCCCTGGGCAGCGGGTGCTCGGCATCCAGGGTGAGGGCCATCAGGGCCTCGTCGGGTACGTCGATGGTCAGGCCGATGCCGTGGGCGGAGGCGCGGGTGAAGCCGAACCGGGGGTAGTAGGTCGGGTGCCCCAGGACGACGACGTGGTGCTCGCCCATGGTCGCGGCCGCTGCGAGGGCGGCGCGGATGGCCGCGGAGCCGGCGCCGCTGTTCTGCCGCTCGGGTCGGACGGCGCACGGGGCCAGGCACAGGGCCGGGGTGTCGCCGATGTGGCAGCGCGTCAGCAGCGCGTAGCCGACGGGACGGCCGTTCTCTCCCGTGGAGACGAGGGACAGGCCCTCGATCCAGGAGGAGTCGGCACGCAGCGTGTCGACGAGGTCGGCCTCCAAAGAGGTTTCGAACGCGGCCAGGACGATGTCACGGATGGCGGGGATGTCGGCGCTGGTCTCAGCGCGCGTAATCCAGTTGCGCATGATGGATGAAGATCCGTTCCGGAGTGGTGTTCGTGTGGACGCCCCGCGAGCTCACGCTCCCGGCGAGGGCGGACAGGACGAGGTCAGGCCACGGCCCGGGACGTGAGGGAGACCCGGACACTGCGCACGGTGGCCGTGAGCGCGGTCATCAACCTCACCTCCCTCTTTCGCTGATCTGCCGTCGACACGAACAGAGACGGAGCATACACAAGGTCGGCACTCCTCTCCCCGGGCCGCCGCCCCCACCCCGGACGGCGGGATCACTCCTCGCGGCACACCGTGTCCGGGTCCGCGTCCTTGCGGCCCGGCGGCGCGGAGAGCGGTTCGTCGCTGCCGGCCGGCCGCCCGCACACGGTGACCGAGCGCACCTTGTGGCCCTGGTAGGTCACCCGCACGATCTTGTAGCCGTGTCCGCGCTGGTCGGCGTAGGGCTGGCTGCCGGCGAAACTGACCGTGCCCACCGGCAGGTTCGGGTTGGGGCGCCAGCGCAGGTCGGCCCAGGTCTGCGGGGCGTCGCCGTTCTTCGAGGCCCGGTAGAGCACCGCGGTGGCGCTGTAGGCCAGTACCGCCTGACCGCTGGAGAAGAGGGCGTCGTTCCAGGGCCGGGCGGGCTCGGCGAGTGCGGTCGCCGCCGCGCCCGCGGGGAGCAGGTCGCCGAGCACGCGGTGGGCGTCCTCGTAGAAGCCGGCCGCGCCGACGAGGTCCATCGGTGCCAGGGCGAAGTGGTAGAGGGTGACCTCCGGAGGAATGCGCAGACTCTCGCCCTCGTCGTAGTTGCTCTTGGCCAGGTCGTCACCGGTGAACACGGTGATGTGGCGGCCGGAGCAGCCGGGTGTGGAGCCCAGTTGGGACATCAGGTTGGGTACGTCCTCCACCCGGCCCGCGAAGTACAGGGCCCTGGGCACCGGGTCACTCGCGCAGATGTCCTCGACCGGGTCGGTGAGTTCCGGTTCGCCGTTGGGGCTCAGCCCGTAGGAGCGGGAGGGCAGCGGCGCGAAGCCGGCCCGGTCCAGCATCTGCTTGCCCACTCTGGCCTGTTCGGTCGTGTAGAAGTCCTTCTCGCTGCCGACCTTGCGGGCCAGCACCACGGCCCGGGCACCGTCCTCGCGCCGGGCGAGCTGCCTGGCCACGACGAGCAGCGCGTTCGCCTCCTCCTCGTCGGTGGCGGCCAGACCGAACCAGTTCGACAGCTTCCGCGCCAGATGGCTGCCGGAGTTGGTGGTGCTCACCACGGGCAGGCCCGCACCCTTGAGGATCTCCACGGCGTCGTCGCTCTCCGTGGTGTCGCGTCCCAGGCCGACGACACCCACGACCGACCGGTCCCGCCGGGCCAGCTCCGCTATGTGCCGGGCCATGGGCAGTACGTGGAGCATGTTCTCGCCGCTGTTGGCGAGCAGGACCCGTATCTTGGTCGGCTGGTGGGTGCTGACGTTGGCGTAGTGCTGGTAGAGGTAGACGCCCGTGATCTCCTCGAGCCCCTTGCGGGTGTCGGCCTCGTCCGCCGCGGTGACCGGGCCGGCGTAGACGATCGTCACGTACTTGTCCGCGGGGCCGATCTTCGCGTTCTCCGCCCTGATCGCCTGCTCGACGGCGTCGAAGGTGATGCCCTTGCCCGCCCCGTACAGTTCCAGACCGTTGCCCGCGGCCAGCCGTACGTCCCCGGTCGCGACCCCCACACACTCACCGGCCACCAGAACGGAGTCCGTGTTGGAGCCGATCAGCCGGCCCTCGCAATAGCGCTGGGCCATCCACCGGTTGCCCAGGAAGCCGAGGGCGAGGGCGACGGCGAGGACCACCGCCAGGCAGGGCCTGGACCACAGCAGCCAGGCCGCCGTACGGCGGATCCGGGTGGTGGAGTGCTGCGCGGAGTGCCTACGGCGCAGCTCGTCGGCGGACAGCGGTATCCACAGGATCCACGGCAGCGCGGCCGACCGCCCGGGGGACTGGCCGACGTTGAGGCCGGTCACCCACTCCTGGTACCTGGCGTCCGCAGCGAAGGCACGCTCCGCATCGTCCGGCGCGAGCCCGTCGGGGTGGGGTGCGGCGAGCTGCCCCGGATCCTCGGATCCCGGCGGCCGCAGCCGCTCCGCCGCCGGGATCGCGGCCAGTACCAGCAGTGGGTCCACCTCGCTGCGGCGGGTGCGGATGTTGCTGATCGCCCGCAGCAACAGCAGGCCGCCGTCGTCCTCGGTGGCACACGGCAGATACACCACGGGCGGTACCGTGCGCTTGCGGCGGCGCAGGTCCAGCGTCCGGGGCCGGAAGTTCTCGCGGAGATCCTCCAGCAGCGCCAGCACCCGCAGCTCCAGATGGAACTGACGGGCCGTCGCGTCACCTGCCTGGGCGGCCACCACCTGCTGGGCGACGGCGAAGGCCCGGCCACGGATCGTCTCCCAGGACTTCGTCGGCCGCCACCGGGACCATTCGGCGGCCTCTGGCCGGGCGCTCGAAGGCGCCAAGAAGGTGGTGGTCGCGAACCACCGGCTGGCCCGGCGCAGCCACAGCAGCGGCGGGGCGCTGCGCGCCAGCAGGTGCACCACACCGAACCCGGCCAGCGCCAGGGCCCCGCCCCACACCGCCGTCTGCCACCCGCCCTCGCCGAGCAGCACGCTCAGGCAGGCGATGAACATCGCGCCCACGAAACCGGACGGGTTCACCACCGCACCGACGGTGTCCGTCAGCGCCGAGACGCGCCGCTCCTCATCGGTGCCGTCCGGATCACGGCCCGGCCGCCAGCGCAGTTCGGCCAGCCGCCGCATCAGCCGTTCGCGGCGCTGCGCGGCGGACCACACCGTGCCGACGTCCCCGCCGACCTCCGGCGCGGCCTGCTCGATGGCCCGCAGCAGCCGTGAACGCGGGAAGCCGAACGCCTTGTACTGCGACTGGTTCTCGTTGTCCCACGGGTGCTCGCACAGCTGGCGCACCATGTCGATCGCCGACGAGTACGCGTCCGCGCCGCCTCCGCCGTCCAGCCGTGTGGCGATCAGCCCCCGCGGCTGATGGCCCTGGCGGACGAACTCCACGACCTGCGCGACCCGTCGGTCCAGGGTGCCGGTGTCGTCCTCCTCACCGGCCTGAAGGACCACCAGCGGCGTCACCGGCGGGTTGTCCCGGAAGTTGTCGATGAGCCGTCTCATCAACTCGAACACCGCGTCGGCCGCCTCTATCCCGGCGCTGCCGTTCCATGCCTCTCTGGCCACTCGCTCCGCCCCCGTCGCATCCGCCCGACCCGGCACTGCCGGATCCGATGCTGATACCCACACCGAAACGTGCTGCACCGTACGGACGTCGGGTTTCTCACGTCCTGTCAGGGAGCGTCGGCCGCCCGGAACACGAGCGGCGCTGTGAAGGCCGCGGTCCTCGGCCCCCTGAGCCGGGAGCTGCCCGACCGATCGCAGCGGGACGTGTGGCGGAGCCTTTCCGGCGCGACGTCGGCCAGGTCGGAACCGGACGCGTTCACCCCTCGCCGCGCACCCGCAGCACCAGCTTGTTCAGCACCCACAACGCGATACCGATCGCCAGCAGCACGCCGGCCCGGATGTAGACGTTCGCGGGCCGGTCAGAGAGCGGACTGGCAAGGATCAGGGAGGTGATCGCGCCGAGCACCGGCAGGACGGTCGGCGTACGGAAGTGCCGGTGGTCGACCCGGTCCCGGCGCAGGACGAGGACGGCGATGTTGACGACGGCGAAGACACACAGCAGCAGGAAGGCCGTGGTGTCGCCGAGGCCCTCGATCTCCCCGGTGGAGACCAGCCCGACGGCGAGCAGCGAGACGAAGACGATACCGACGACCGGCGTGCGGCGGCGGGGGAGGACGCGGCCCAGGGCGCGCGGCAGGATGCGTTCGTTCGCCATGCCGTAGCACAGGCGCGACGCCATCATGATGTTGATCAGGGCCGAGTTGGTGACCGCGAACAGGGCGATCAGCGCGAACAACTTGGGCGGGAAGTCGAGTCCGCCGGCCTTGACGACCTCCAGCAGCGGCCCGCTGGAGCCTTCGAGGACGCGGTGGTCGACGAGCAGCGAGGAGACGAGGGCGACCAGGATGTAGAGGGTGCCGGTGACGACGACACCGGTGAAGATGGCGCGCGGAAACGTACGGACCGGATCCTGGGTCTCCTCGGCCATGTTGACGGAGTCCTCGAAGCCCACGAAGGCGAAGAAGCCGAGAGCCGTCGCCCCCAGCACGCTGGTGATCAGCGCGAAACCGGTGCCCTGCGCCTGGAACTCGCCGAGCCGCGAGGGTTCACCGTCACCGGACAGGACCGCCCAGGCGCCGATGGCGAGGATGACGAGCAGGCCCGTCAGTTCGACCACGGTGAGGACCACGTTGGTCTTCACGGACTCCGAGACGCCCCGCAGGTTCAGCGCCGCCAGGGCGAGGATGAACAGGACGGCGATCAGAGTGGGCGGGAAGAAGTCGGTGAACTCGGCGAGGTAGTCGCCGCTGAAGGCGCGGGCCGCCGCGCTCGCCGAGGACAGGCCCGAGCACATGACCATGAAGGCGACGATGAAGGTGAGGAACGGGACCCGGAACGCCTTCTGGGTGTAGAGCGCCGCGCCCGCCGCCTTCGGGTACTTGCCGACGAGTTCCACGTACGAGGCCGCCGTCAGGATGGCCACGACGAAGCCGATGACGAACGGCAGCCACAGCGCTCCGCCGACCTTTCCGGCGACCTGGCCGGTGGTGGCGTAGATCCCGGTTCCGAGGATGTCCCCGATCACGAACAGGACCAGCAGTCTGGGGCCGATGGCCCGCCGCAGCGGGGTGTCGTCCTGGCTCTCTCGTGCGGTGGCGTCACTTCCGGTTGCGGACACGAAGGCTCCCCCTGAGACATTGACCTCTGAGCCGGACAACGTCTCACCTGCCCGGCAGACCGTGAGTGATGCCTTCGTGCAACGACGGTCCTGTCCTCGGCGCATGAGGCGCGACGGCCGGCGCCCCGGCCAGGGAGGTGACCTGAAACCGGCGCGCCGCCGACCGGCGGACCGGTCCATACCAGTGGCGGTCGCACTGGCGTGCCCCAGCGGTCCGCGGAGGCGGCGTCTGTCCCTCCCACCTGGGCGGCAGAGCCCGAAGCGGAGGGCGCGGGCGTCCGTGATCCGCAGTCGAACACACGGTCCGGCCGGAGCGGCGAGGCGTGGCGCACCTGCGTTTTTCCGTCAGGTTGCGCGGCAGGTGCACGAAAGCTCCACAGATACCTCACTATTTGACGCGACGGATGCGTCGACGACCGGTCTCTGAGGGGGATGCCGGCGTCACGCGCGGGGGTGCGTCCGCTCTGCGGAGCTGTGCCCACCCCTGCCCGGGGAGGGGACAACACCGCATGAGGCGGAGCTTACGCACCACCCTGCTCACGACGGGCGCGCTCATAGCCGCCTTCGGCGTACCGGCCGCACACGCCGCGGCCGCGCCGCCGCCCCGCATCGACCTGCGGGTGCTCGTCGTGAGCGACGGCGGCCCGGCCACCGACGCCATCGCCGCCGAACTGGAGACCGCGGGAACGCCGTACACGGAGATCGACCTCACGCGCTCCGACCGCCCCGTGATCGACGCCGGCTACCTCGCGGACACCGTGGACGGCCGGGACCGCGCCAAGTTCCAGGCGGTCGTGCTGCCCAACGACAACCCGTTCGCGGCGGACTCGCCGGAGATGGCCGCGCTGGTGGCGTACGAGCAGGCCCACGACATCCCGCAGGTCGACGCGTACACCTACGCCCGCCCCGAGACCGGGCTCCAGTACCCGGTGTACGGCGGCTACTCGGGCAGTGTCGACGGGGTGCAGGCCCAGGTGACGGACGCCGGGCGGACGGGCCCGTTCGGCTACCTCGACGGGCCGGTGCCGTTCGAGGACAACTCGCCTGCTGTCGGCGAGAGTTACGCCTACCTGTCGACCCCCGTGGCCGGTGCCGACTTCACCCCGTACGTGCAGGCGCCGATCCCGGGCACGGCCGAGCAGGGCTCGCTGGTGGGGGAGTACCGGCACGACGGGCGGCGTGAACTCGTCGTCACCTTCGTCTACAACCAGTACCAGCAGCAGTTCCGGCTGCTGGCCCGCGGCATCGTCGAGTGGATGACCGACGGGGTGCACCTGGGCGCCTCCCGCAACTACTTCGCCGTACACGTCGACGACGTGTTCGCGGCCGACGACCGCTGGAACTCCACGCTCAACTGCACACCCGGCGACGTCGACTGCACGGACCCGAACGCCACGCCGGACCCGATCAGGATGACGGCCGCCGACGTCGACCACGCCGTCACCTGGCAGCGCGAGCGCGACTTCACCCTCGACCTCGCCTACAACGGTGCCGGCAGCGTCGACCACCGCGAGGACAACAACGGCGCCGACCCGCTGGCCGACCGGCTCGTCGCCGAACGGGCCGAGTTCCGCTGGATCAACCACACCTACACGCACGCCTTCCTCGGCTGCGAACAGGACACCTCGGTGGTGCCGTGGCGGTGCGCCACCAACGCCGACGGCAGCACCAAGTGGGTCAGCCGCACCGATGTCGCCGACGAGATCGCCCACAACACCGCGTGGGGACAGTCGGCCGGACTGCCGCTGGACAACGACGAGTTGGTGACCGGCGAGCACTCCGGGCTCAAGGTGCTGCCGCAGCAGCCCGCCGACAACCCCAACCTGGCGCTCGCCCTCGCCGACACCGGCATCACCTGGCTCGCCTCGGACAACTCCCGCGAGCCCGCCCAGCGGCAGGTCGGCCCCGCCACCACCATCCCGCGCTACCCGATGAACATCTTCTACAACGCGGGCCGGGCCGCCGAGCAGGTCGACGAGTACAACTGGATCTACACCAGCCGCGCCCAGGGCGGCAGCGGCATCTGCGAGGACAACCCGGCCACCACGACCTGCCTGGCCGAGCCGCTCGACACGGCGACCGGCTACACGCAGCACATCGTGCCCCTGGAGCGGCAGATCGCCCTCGGCCACGTCCTCGCCAACGACCCCAAGCCGCACTTCATCCACCAGTCCAACCTGGCCGAGGACCGGATCGCCTACCCGGTCCTGGACGGCGTGCTCGACACCTACGACACGCTGTTCGCGCAGAACACGCCGCTGGTCAACCTGCGGATGAAGGACATCGGCAACGAGCTGAAGCGGCGCGCCTCGTGGACGGCCGCGGTGCAGGACGGTCAGGTCACCGCCTACCGGATCGGCGACACCGTCACCATCGAGAGTCCTGCCGCAGTCGACGTCCCCGCCACCATGCCCGAGGGCACCACACGGGAAGGCTCCGCCTTCGGCGAGGCGTACGCGGGCGAACGGTCCGCATGGACGGCCCCGGCCGCCGTGCCACTCTCCCTCACCCTGCCGCAGTCCCCGGCCCCCTCCACGGCCACCGGCACGGGCGGTACCGCGCCCGCCACCGACCCGGCACCCGACACCCGCGTGCCCGAGGGCGTGGCCGAGCCGGTCCTGCCCACGGGGAGCTGACCGGTACACCGGCAGCGCGAGGTCCCGGCCGCGGCGTACGGCGCGCTCAGGCGCCGTGCCGTCGGCGGCCGGGACCGGCACCCCTCCCCACACCTCGGCCGTGGAGCACATCGATGCACGTTCACCACGGCGCGCGACGCAACTCCGACGCGCGCGTCACCCTGCTCACCGAAGGCACCTACCCGCACAGCCATGGCGGTGTCAGCGTCTGGTGCGACCAGCTCGTCACCGGCATGCCCGACATCGAGTTCGACGTCATCGCCGTCACCGGCACCGGACGGGAGCCGATCGTGTGGGACCTTCCCGGCCATGTCCGCGGCGTCGTGTCCGTGCCCATGTGGGGCGCCCCTCCTGAGGGCCACCCGCCCCGCGGCCGGTCCCGCAGGCGGCTCGCCGACGCCTACGAGCGGTTCCTGACCGCGCTCGTCGACCCCGGCGCCGAGGGCGGTTTCACACCCGCCCTGCACACCCTGGCGCGGGCCGCGGCCGGCGGAGAGCTCAGCGCCTTCCTACGGGGCGACACGGCGATCGCGATCCTCACCGCCGTATGGACACGCCCCGGGCTGGCCGTGCGCGAGGCGCGGCCGACCCTGCACGACGCGCTCACCGCCACCGCCCTCCTCGAACACGCGCTGCGCCCGCTGGCCGCGCCACCCCCGCAGGACGGCGTCGCCCACGCTGTCAGCGGAGGCGTCGCCGTCCTGCCCGGACTGGCCGCACGTGAGCGGCACGGGGTTCCGCTGCTGCTCACCGAGCACGGGGTCTATCTGCGCGAGCGCTACCTCGGCTATCGCACCGCGCCGTACCGCTGGCCGGTCAAGGCGGTGATCCTGGGCTTCTTCCGGCTGCTGGCGGAGGAGAGTTACCGCCAGGCGGCACTGATCACCCCGGGCAACCGCTACAACCGGCTGTGGGAGGAGCAGGGCGGCGCCGACCCCGAGTCCATCCGCACGGTCTACAACGGCGTCGACCCCGCCGCCTTCCCGCCGGCCGGACCGGAGCCGCAGACCCCCACCCTGAGCTGGGCCGGCCGGGTCGACCCGATCAAGGACCTGGAGACCCTGATCCGCGCCTTCGCTCTCGTCCGGGACCGGCTGCCGGACGCCCGCCTGCGGATGTTCGGCGGCACACCCCGGGGCGGAGAGGCGTACCGGGAGCGCTGCGAGGCCCTGGCCGCCGAGCTGGGGCACGCCGACGCGGTGGCCTTCGAGGGCCGCGTCGACGACATCAAGGACGCCTACGCCGCCGGGAACGTGGTGATGCTGTCCAGCATCAGCGAGGG
Organism: Streptomyces sp. V4I8; assembly: GCF_041261225.1. Taxonomy (GTDB): domain Bacteria; phylum Actinomycetota; class Actinomycetes; order Streptomycetales; family Streptomycetaceae; genus Streptomyces. The sequence continues at coordinate 669,931 of NZ_JBGCCN010000001.1, read as the reverse complement.
CTTCCCCTTCACCCTGATCGAGGCCATGTCGTGCGGCCGGGCGACCGTCTCCACCGACGTCGGCGGGGTGCGCGAGGCCGTCGGCGACACCGGCCTCGTGGTGCCGCCGCGCGACCCGGCCGCCATGGCCGCCGCCGCGCTGGAGCTGCTGGGCGATCCCGTCCGGCGCCGGGCGATGGGCGAGACGGCGCGGCTGCGGGTGATCGAGCAGTTCACCCTGCGCCAGACCATCGACACGTTCCGCGCCATCTACCACGAACTGGCCGCGGGGAAAGCGGAGTTGCCCGCCAGAATCGTGCTGCCCGCCCCCGCGGTCACCGGCACGGGGAGTCTGACCCGATGAGCGGTCCGATATCCCTCGAACCCGGCGACGCGGCGCAGGACACCCTCGCCCTGCGGCTGGCCGAACCCCGCCCGCCGCGCCGCCGCCCGCGCTGGGCCCTGGACGACGCCACGCTCGCGATCCGGCTTCCCGGGCACGGTCCTGACGAGGCGGCGGTCAGCACGCTCGCCGCCGAACTCGCCGACGCCATCGGGCCCGCCGTCCATCCCTACGAGGTGGCAGCGCTTTTGGAGGCGGAGGGCCTGTCCGCCTCGGTGATCAAGGAGCGGTACGGCCACCCCAACCTCTTCTCCCTGGCGACCGCCCTGTACGAGCGGGTGCCCAGAACGTTCCCCGAGCCGCCGCCCGCGACCGACCCGTGGCGGCCCGACACCCTGCGCTGCCTGCTGCGCGGCGTGCTGTTCGCGCTGCCCGCCCTGGCCTACCTGCTCACCGCGCCACTGTGGGCGGTCGACCGCCACGCCCCCGTGCTGATCGTGGCGGGCATCGCCTCCTGGGCGTGGGGACAGGCGTTGGGCCACCGCGCGCATCTACGCCTGGTGGTGGGACGCCGGGAGGCGTCCGGCACGCTGCTGACCGGCTCCCTGCTGGGCGCCGCGGCGGCCACGTCCCTCGCCGTGCCACCCGCCGACAGCGCACTGGCAGTCGCCGTCGCGGGCGCCCAGTCGCTGTACCTGGCCGGCGCGAGCGTGCTGCTCGTCCTGGGCCAAGAACGCCTGCTGCTGGCCGCGCTCAGCCCACTCGTCGCGGGCGCCGCGGTACTGCCGTGGTGGGAGCCCGGAGGGGCCCTGCGGGTCGGGTTGCCCCTGTCGGCACTGCTGGCGACGCTGCTGGCCGCCGCCCGGGTCCTGTGGGCGGGGCGTGCCGGCCCGGCCGCCGCCGACGCCGCGCGGCCACGACTTCGTACGTCTCTGCCGTACGGCCTGTTCGGACTCGCCGCCGCTGTCCTCGTGATGCTGGAGGGCCGCCGCCAGCCGTACGCGGTGATCGCCCTGACCCTGAGCATGGGCCCGGCCGAGTGGCTGCTGTACCGCTACCGCGGCTGGTCGGTCGCCGCACTGCGCGTCAGCGCCACGCCCATCGGATTCCGGCTGCGTTCGGCCGCCGTCCTCGGCCTGTGCCTGTGCGGATACCTGGCGCTGCTGCTGCCAGCGGCGCTGCTCACCGGCTCCGAACCGGCCTCGCTGCTCCTGCTCGCGGCCGTCCTGTGGACCGCCCTGCTGCTGCAGGCCTTCGGGGTGGCCTGGCCTCCGGCCGTGCTGTGCCTGGCCGCCGCCGGTACCGCAGGAGCAGTGCCCCTGCTGGACCTGCCACCGGGTCCGGCCGCGCTGCCGGCGGCCTGTGCCGTGGCCGCCGTATGTCTCGCGGCCTGCGCGACACGCCTGCTCGGCCGGCCCTCCCCGCACGCCTGACCACGCGAACGACTCCCATCGGACCGCGGACCGGCACCCGCCCCGCGCGGGGACACCGGCCTACCGCCCGACGACCACTACGAAGGGACCAAGAGTTGACCTCCGCACCGCTCGCCGCCGTCACCGGAGCCGAAGGCTTCATCGGCTCGCACCTCACCGAAGCGCTCGTCGCCTCCGGCCACCGCGTGAGGGCCATGGCCCAGTACAACTCGTTCTCCTCCTACGGGTGGCTGGAGACCCTGCCCGCCGACGTCCTGGACCAGGTCGAGATCGTCCTCGGCGACGTACGCGACCCCGGCTCGGTGCGCGGCCTGCTCGAAGGCGCCGATTGCGCCTACCACCTGGCCGCGCTCATCGCGATCCCGTACTCCTACCAGGCCCCGCACAGCTACGTGGACACCAACGTCACCGGCGCCCTCAACGTGCTGGAGGCAGTGCGCGCCCTGGAAACCCCGCGTCTCGTGCACACCTCGACCAGCGAGACGTACGGCATCGCGCAGACCGTGCCGATCACCGAGGACCACCCCATCAACACCCAGTCGCCGTACGCCGCTTCGAAGGCGGGCGGTGACCGGCTGGCCGACAGCTACCACGCCAGTTTCGGCACACCCGTGGTGACGCTGCGGCCGTTCAACACCTTCGGCCCGCGCCAGTCGATGCGGGCCGTCATCCCCACCGTCATCGGCCAGGTGGCGGCCGGGGAGCGCACCATCACGCTCGGCGACCTGCGCCCCACCCGGGACTTCACCTTCGTCGAGGACACCGCGCGGGCGTTCCTCGCGGTGGGCACCGCGCCGGCGGAGCAGGTCGTGGGCCGCACCTTCAACGCCGGGACCGGCGGGGAGATATCCGTCGGCGACCTCGTCGCGCTGATCGGCAAGGTCATGGACGCCCCGCTCGACGTCCAGGAGGACTCCGCGCGCCTGCGGCCCGCGAACTCCGAGGTGATGCGGCTCGTCGCCGACGCCACCCGGCTGACCGAGGCGACCGGCTGGCGGCCCGGCAACACACTGGAGGAGGGGCTCGCACGGACCGCGCGATGGTTCACCGATCCGGCCAACCTGGCCCGCTACAAGACCGGCATCTACAACATCTGACCCGACCGGCACGTATCGCAGGAGGTACGCCATGCACGCAGTGATCCTGGCCGGTGGAAAGGGCGTCCGGCTACGGCCGTACACCACCGCGCTGCCCAAGCCGCTCGTCCCCATCGGCGACCAGCACGCGATCCTGGAGATCGTGCTGCGCCAGCTGTCCACGGCCGGCTTCACCCACTGCACCATCGCCATCGGCCACCTGGGCGAGATCATCCGCGCCTACGTCGGCGACGGTACCCAGTGGGGCCTGAAAGTCGACTACGCCACCGAGGAGAGCCCGCTCGGCACCATGGGCCCCCTGCTCACCCTGCGCGACCGGCTGCCCGGGCACTTCCTGGTCATGAACGGCGACGTCCTCACCGACCTCGACTACGCCGACGTGCTGCGCACGCACGAGGCGTCGGGCACACCCCTGACCATCGCCACCTACGCCCGCAAGGTGCACATCGACTTCGGGGTGCTGACCACGGACGCCAGCCGGGTGGTCGCCTTCACCGAGAAGCCCAGCATCGACTACCGGGTGTCCATGGGCGTCTACGGCGTCTCCCGCGCCACACTCGGCGACTACACCCCCGGGCTTCCTCTGGGCTTCGACGAACTGGTGATGGACCTGCTCGCCGCCGGACGTCCCCCGTACGCCTACGAGTTCGACGGCTACTGGCTCGACATCGGCCGCCCCGACGACTACGACCGGGCCAACGCGGAGTTCACCAGCCGCAAGTCGCTGCTGCTCAAGGGGGCCTGAGGAGCCATGCGCATCCTCGTACTCGGCGCCACCGGCTACCTGGGCACGCACGTCGTACAACGGCTGCGCGCCCTGCCGGGCGCGCGGGTCCTCGTCGGCGGACGGTCCCCGGTCGCCGACGTCAGGGTCGACCTGGCCACCGACCGCCCCCAGGATCTGGCGTCGGCCCTGGCCGCGGCCGCGCCCGACGCCGTCGTCAACTGCGCGGGCGCGACCGGCGGCGATGCCGTCACCCTCGCGGAGGTGAACGCACGCGGCCCCGCCGTGCTGTGCGCGGCCCTGCGGGATGCGGCGCCCGGGGCCCGCCTGGTCCATCTGGGCTCGGCAGCGGAGTACGGGCCCACCGACCCCGGAGTGCGGGTCACGGAGTCGGCCGCGACCCGGCCCGCCGGCCCGTACGGCGCCACCAAGCTGGCGGGCACGGTGGCGGTGACCGCGTCCGGGCTGGACGCGGTGGTGCTGCGGGTGGGGAACCCGGTCGGCCCGGGGGCCCCGCCCACCGGACTGCCCGGCCGGGTCGCCGCTCTGCTCGCGGACGCCGGGGACGACCCGGAGGCGATGCTGAGGCTAGGTGACCTGTCCGCGCACCGCGACTTCGTGGACGTACGCGATGTGGCGCGGGCCGCCCAACTGGCGGTCACCGCCCCGGGACCGGTGCCGCCCGTGCTCAACGTCGGCGGCGGCGACGCCCGCCCGGTGCGGGAGCTGGTGCGGACGCTGGCGGACGCGGCCGGCTTCCGGGGCCTGATCGCCGAGGAGGAAGCCGGCGGATCGACCCGGTCCGCGCAGGTGTCGTGGCAGTGCTCGGACATCACCGCCGCCCGCGGCGCCCTCGGCTGGTCGCCGTCCCACTCCCTCGACGCCTCGGCGGCGGCACTGTGGGCGGCCGCCCGCCCAAGGGCTCGGACGGCCAAGGGGGTGCCGGCGCGGTGAGCCTGCTGATCCCGCTGTACGTACATCCGGCCGAGGACCCCGCCGCCTGGCACCGGCTCATCACCTGCGCCGCACGCACCTACGCCGTCGTGCTGAACCCCGCGAACGGACCCGGCCGGGCCCCCGATCCGGCGTTCGTCGCGGCGGCCGAGGCGCTGCGCTCGGCGGGAGCCCGGCTGCTCGGCTACCTCGACACGGACTACGGCGCCCGCGACCCCGAGGACATCACCGCCGATCTGCGCCGGCACCAGGAGTGGTACGCCGTCGACGGCTGCTTCCTTGACCAGGTGCCGGCGGCCCCGCACGGACTGCCGGACTGCCGCCGACTGGTCCGCTCCGCCCGCCGGCTCGGCGCCTCGACCGTCGTCCTCAACCCGGGCGTCCATCCCGCGCCCGGCTACGCCCGCCTCGCCGACCTGACGGTCACCTTCGAAGGCCCCTGGTCCCAGTACGTGTCGGACTTCAGCCGCCCCTCGTGGACCACGCGGCTGCCCGCCGCACGGCTGTGCCACCTGGTCTACGGGGTGCCCGAACCGCTCGTGCCGCTCGCCCTGCGGACCGCGGGGGAGCGGGGCGCGGGCGTGAGCGGACCGGTGACGGGAGAACCGCCCAACCCCTGGTCCCGGCTGACCCCCGCACTGGCGGAGGCGGACCGGTGAGGCGGACCGTGACGGCGGTCGTGGCCGCCCTGCTCACCCTGGCGGGGTGCTCCGGCGGCCACGCTCCCTCCCCGGACCCCGCCCCCGGCGCGCGGTGGCAGCCGCGCCCCGGGCTGGCCTGGCAGTGGCAGCTCGACGGCGAGGTCGACCCGTCCGTCGACGTACCCGTCTACGACATCGACGGCTTCGAGAACACCTCCGACGACGTCGCCCGCCTGCACCGGGACGGCCGCAAGGTGATCTGCTACGTCAACGTCGGCGCCTGGGAGGACTTCCGCCCCGACCGACGCGACTTCCCCCGCTCCCTGCTCGGCAAGCCCAACGGCTGGCACGGCGAACGCTGGCTCGACATCCGCCAACTCCCGCTCCTGCGCCCCCTCATGGAGCGCCGGTTCGACATGTGCCGGGACAAGGGCTTCGACGCGGTGGAACCGGACCTGGTCGAGGGCTACGGCAACGACACCGGCTTCCCGCTCACGGCGCGGCACCAGCTCCGGTACAACCGCATGATCGCCGCCATCGCCCACGAGCGCGGCCTCGCCGTGGGCCTCAAGAACGACCTCGCCCAGATCCCGCACCTGCTCGACGACTTCGACTTCGCGGTCAACGAGGAGTGCGCACAGTACGACGAGTGCGCGCTCCTCGCACCGTTCACCGCGGCGGGCAAGGCCGTCTTTCACGTGGAGTACGCGGAGCCCACGGCCCGCTTCTGCCCGACGGCCCGCAAGCTGCGCCTGTCGTCCATGCTGAAGAAGCCCGAACTGGACACCTGGCGGAGGCAGTGCTGACCACCGCTGCGACGTGCCACCTCACTTGAGCACGCCGCAGGGTGGCCGTCCTCGCCCGGGTCAGGCGTCCAGCGCGGCGAGTACGACGGACCTGGCCTCTTCCTGGACGCGACGCAGATGGTCCGGGCCGAGGAACGACTCCGCGTAGATCTTGTACACGTCCTCGGTGCCCGAAGGACGGGCCGCGAACCAGGCGTTGGCGGTGGCGACCTTGATCCCGCCGAGGGCGGCGCCGTTGCCGGGGGCCTCGGTGAGCACCGTGGTGACCGGCTCGCCGGCCAGGGTGTCGGCCGTGACCTGCCGCGGGGACAACTTGGCGAGCAACGCCTTCTCCTCGCGGGAGGCGGGAGCGTCGACGCGCGCGTAGGCGGGGGCACCGAAGCGGTCGGTGAGCCGCGCGTAGTGCTCCGAGGGCGTCTTGCCGGTGACGGCCGTGATCTCGGAGGCGAGCAGCGCCAGGATGATGCCGTCCTTGTCCGTGGTCCACACCGAGCCGTCGCGGCGCAGGAAGGACGCGCCCGCCGACTCCTCGCCACCGAAGCCGAGCGTGCCGTCGGCCAGGCCGTCCACGAACCACTTGAATCCGACCGGGACCTCGACCAGTTGCCGGCCGACGTCCGCCGCGACCCGGTCGATCATGCCGGACGACACCAGTGTCTTGCCGATCCCCGCGCCCGCGGGCCACTGCTCCCGGTGCGCGAACAGATACGAGATCGCCACGGCCAGATAGTGGTTGGGGTTCATCAGGCCCCCGTCCGGCGTCACGATGCCGTGCCGGTCGGCGTCGGCGTCGTTGCCGGTGGCGATGTCGAACCGGTCGCGCCGCTCGATGAGCGAGGCCATGGCGTACGGCGAGGAGCAGTCCATGCGGATCTTGCCGTCCCAGTCCAGCGTCATGAAACGCCAGGTGGGATCGGTCAGCGGGTTGACCACCGTCAGATCGAGCCGGTGCTGCTCGGCGATCCGACCCCAGTAGGCGACGGAGGCACCGCCGAGCGGATCGGCGCCGATGCGCACACCGGCGGCCCGGATCGCGTCCAGGTCCAGCACGTTCGGCAGGTCGGCCGCATAGCTGCCGAGGAAGTCGTGGCGGCCGGTGCCGGGTGCGGCGAGGGCGCGGCTGTAGGGGATGCGGCGTACGTCCTTCAGGCCGCCGGTCATGATCTCGTTGGCGCGGTCCTGGATCCACGAGGTCGCCTCGGAACCGGCCGGGCCACCGCTCGGCGGGTTGTACTTGAAGCCGCCGTCGGCGGGCGGGTTGTGCGAGGGGGTGACCACCACACCGTCGGCGAGGCCGGACGTACGGGTGCGGTTGTGGGCGAGGATGGCATGTGAGACGGCCGGGGTGGGCGTGTAGCCGTCGGCCTGGTCGACGAGGACGGTCACGTCGTTGGCGGCGAACACCTCCAGTGCCGTGATCCGCGCGGGCTCGGACAGGGCGTGGGTGTCGGCGCCGAGGAAGAGCGGGCCGTCGGTGCCCTGGGCGGCGCGGTACTCACAGATGGCCTGGCTCGTGGCCGCGATGTGGTCCTCGTTGAACGCCGCCGCGAAGGACGATCCGCGGTGCCCCGAGGTGCCGAATGCCACGCGCTGCCCCGGCTCGGCGGGGTCCGGGTGCAGCGCGTAGTACGCCGTGACCAGGCGGGCCACATCGACGAGGTCCTCGGGTCCGGCGACCTGTCCCGCTCGCGCGTCCTGCATTTCCCGCTCCTCCGCAAGGGTCGACCGTGGGGTACGGCCCTCATTCTTCCCTGTCGGCCGGCTGCCGTCAGGTGGCGGGGCCCAGTCCGTGAAGCACGAGTGAAAACCCTGTGGAAGCGGTGTCAGTGGGGCCGTTTATGCTGCACCGCAAGATGACGCGGGACCAGGGGAGGGCGCGGCATGTTCGGGAAGCTGTTCGGCAGGGGTGCGGAGAGACCGGTGACGGATCCGTACGCCCTGTCGGCCCCGCGCAGGCAGAAGAACGGGACCTACACGCTGCGCGCACTCGGGGACACCCGGGTGCTCGCGCTGGTGGAGGCGGCCGACGCGGGGGACTGGGAGGCGGTCAAGGCGGCGCTGGCCCCCTTCGACCTCGGCCGCGAGCAGGCGGTCCTGGGGCAACTGACCGATGTGGACGGAGTGGAGGAGTGGATCGTCCGGGCCGCCGAGGAGGACAAGGACGACAAGGAGCTCCGGGCGACCGCACTGCTGATATCGGGTGCGCGCCATGTCGCCTGGGGCTGGGAGGCGCGCACGTCCGCCCGTGCCGTGGACGTCAGCCGTGAGCAGTGGCAGACCTTCTACGAACGGCTGCGCATCGCCGAGGAGCACTTGCTCGAGGCCGCCGAGCTGCGGCCCGAGTGGGTCACACCGTGGCGCCATCTGCTCACCTCGGGACGCGGCATGTCCATCGACGACAGCGTCCAGGACGCCCGGCTCGTGGCGGGTCTGCGCCGTGATCCGCTGAACCTGGACATCCATCTGGAGTGGGTGTCGCACATCCAGCCGCGCTGGGGCGGAGAGCCGGGCCAGGCCCTGGAGTTCGCCCGGAAGGCCTTCGCCGCCGCGCCCGACGGACACCGGCTCGGCTGCGTCGTCGCCATGGCACATATCGAGGACTGGGTGGAGTCCGACGACCGCGACTGCCTCCAGCAGCCGCGGATCCGGACCGAGTTGAGAGAGGCCGCGGAGCGCAGCATCCTGCACCACGCCTACGAGCGCCGCCTGGGCTGGCAGGGCGACTACAACATCTTCGCCATGGCCCTCTCGCTGGCGGGCAGCAGCAAGGCCTCCAATGTCTTCCGCGAGCTGGACGGTGTGATCACCGAGTGGCCGTGGACCTTCATGGCGGACCCGGAGAAAGCGTACGCACGCTTCCGCAAGGCCTTCTGAGCCACCGGCCACACCGTCCCGCCCGTATTCGGCCGGTCCCGCGGACGACCGCCCACTCCTGCCGTTCCCTTCACCTCGGACTGACCCATGCCCCTGCGCGACAACATCGCCAACCACGCCGCCACCGACCGCACCTTCCAGGTCGACCTCCGCGGCCTGGTGGACCTCCTCTCCCACCACCTCTACTCCAGCCCCCGCGTCTACCTGCGCGAACTCATGCAGAACGCGGTCGACGCCCTCACCGCACGGCATGCCGTCGAGGCTCACGGCGACTTCGGTATCCGCCTGTACGCGGACGGCTCCGTCGTACGCGTCGAGGACGACGGCGTCGGTCTCACCGAAGCCGACGTGCACACCTTCCTCGCCACCATCGGCCGCAGCAGCAAGCGCGCCGAGGGGATCGCCGAACAACGCGCCGACTTCATCGGCCAGTTCGGCATCGGCCTGCTCTCCTGCTTCCTGGTCGCGGACGAGATCCACGTCCTGAGCCGCTCCGCCCGCACCCCCGACGCACCCGCCGTGGAGTGGCGGGGCCGCGGCGACGGCAGCTACACCGTCCGCACCCTGCCCGCCTCCGCCCCGCCCCCGGCCCGGCACCACCGTCACGCTGACACCGCGCACCGACGCGGGGGAGTGGACCCGGCCGGCCCAGGTGCAGGCGCTGGCCCGCCACTTCGGCTCCCTGCTGCGCCACCCGGTCACCTTCGACGACGGCACAGGCGGCCCGGACGGCCCGGGTGTGCCCGTCAACCCCGAGCCCGCGCCCTGGACGGGTACGTACCCCACGCCGGGAGCCCGCTCCCGTGCCCTGGCCGCGTACGGCGAAGAGGTCTTCGGGTTCAAGCCGCTGGACACCATCGAACTGGACCTGCCGGCCGTGGGTCTGAAGGGCATCGCCTGCGTGCTGCCCGAGGCCGTCCCGGCCGGCCGCCGCCACGGCCACCGCGTGCACGTCAAGGGCATGCTGCTGTCCGAGCAGGCCGAGGAGATCCTGCCCGAGTGGGCGTTCTTCGTCCGCTGCGTCGTCGACGCGGAGAGCCTGCGCCCGACGGCCTCCCGCGAGTCCCTGTACGAGGACGACACCCTCGCCGCCGTCCGCGATGCCCTCGCCGAGCGGCTGCGCGCCTGGATCGCCCGGGCCGCCGCCAGCGACCCGGACCTGCTCGCCCGCTTCCTCCAGGCCCACCACCTGGCCGTGAAGTCGCTCGCGGTGCACGACGACGAGATCCTGCGGATGCTCCTGCCCTGGCTGCCGTTCGAGACCACCGACGGGCACTGCACCCTCGACGAGTTCGCGCGCACCCACCGCACCGTGCTCGTGACGTCGAGCGTGGAGGAGTTCCGGCAGGTCGCCGCGATCGCCTCGGCCGCCGGGCTCGGCGTCGTCAACGGCGGCTACACCTACGACCGGGAACTGGTCCACCGGCTGCCCGAGATCAGGCCCGAGGCCACCGTCGCCGACCTCGACCCGGCGACCCTCACCGCCCACCTCGACCCCGTCGACCGGGAGACGGAACTCGCCGCCGCGGCCTACCTCGCCCAGGCCCGCGACGCCCTCGCCGTCTTCGACTGCGATGTCGCGCTGCGCACCTTCCAGCCCGTCTCCGCCCCCGCCCTCCTCATCGACAGCCGAGAGGCCCGGCACGAACGCACCCGCTCCCAGCTCGCCCGTGAGCAGGAGGGCGGCCTGTGGGGCGACATCCTCGGCGCCCTGCGCCAGGAGGCCCCGCGGGCCCAGCTGATCCTCAACCAGCTGAACCCCCTGGTCCGCACCGCCGTCGCCATCGACGAGCCCGAGCTGGCCCGCACCAGCGCCGAAGCCCTCTACGGGCAGGCCGCGATGCTGTCCCGGCGCCCGCTCAGGCCCGCCGAGTCGAGCCTCATCAACCGCTCCTTCCTCGACCTTCTCGCCCACGCCCTCCGCAAGGACAGCTGACGATGCCTACCGCACCCCAGACCACCGAAGAGCTGTACCGGGCGCTCCAGGAGAACGACGGGCGCCCGTACGGCCGTACTCGCACCGTCACCGCCGAGGAACTCGTCGACGCCGCCGAGCAGTTCGCGGAGCCCGTCCCGCTCGTCCACGCGCTCCTCGAACTGCAGGAGGCGTACACCTACGGCTCCGAACCCCGGAAGTCCCCCGTCGTCTTCGCCCGCCTGCTCACCCTCTTCGACGAGCAGCCCGACGTCTTCGACGACCGTCTGCGCCACATGCTGTTCTGGCGGTTCAAGTGGGTGGCCCACGCCCTGCGCCAGCTGCCCGAGATACCGCTGGCCGGCCTGCGCCAGTGGCTGACGGAGATGCGCGACCGGTACGAGAAGGCCGGCCTCGGCCTCCAGCCCTACTACGGGGAGGCGTACCAGCTCGCGGCCCACGTAGGCGAGGACACCACCCTCGCCTACGAGCTGTGGGCGGCCCGCACGCGCACCCGGCTCAGCGACTGTGAGGCCTGTGAGATCTGCCGGCGCGCCCGCCACCACGTCACCGCGGGCGACGACGAGCGGGCACTGCGCACCTGGGAGCCCGTCCTGGCCGGGAAGGAGTCCTGCCAGGAGGAGCCGGCCCGCTCCTTCTCGTACGCGCTGCTGCCCCTGCTGCGCACCGGCCAGGCCGACCGCGCCCGCGAACTGCACCTCACCGGCTACCGCGGCTGCCGCCGCAACCCCTCGATGTCCGGGGAGGTCGGCCGGCACCTGGAGTTCTGCGCGCTGACCGGCAACGAGGCCCGCGGCCTGGAACTGCTCGCCGAGAACCGGAACCTGTTCGACGAGGTCGACTCGCCGCTGGACCAGCTCGACTTCCTCACCGGCGTGGAAGTCCTCCTCCAGCGCGTCGAGGGGCTCGGCCACGGCGAACTGCCCGCCGCCGGATACGCGGGCCGCACCTGGACGGTGGCCGCTCTGCGCGCCGAGGTGCGGGGCCGTGCCGACGACCTCGCCGCCCGCTTCGACACCCGCAACGGCACCACGGCCCACGCCGACCGCCGCAGGAGCCGCCTCGACCGCGCTCCCCTCCTCGACGCACTGGAACTGACCCTGCGCACCCGCAGCCTCGACGAGGTCGTCCCGGCCGCCCCGGTCGCCGCACCCGCCTCCCGTACGGCCGCCGCCGTCCCCGATTCCCTGCCCGAACTCATCGCCCGGGCAAGGACCTTGGAGGAGCAGGGGCACCCGGACGCCCGTGCCTGCTGGGCGCGGCTGCGCACCCTCGTCGCCGCCCGCGACTACACCCACCCCGACGACCCGGCCGTGGGCCCGCTCGTCCAACTGCGCGCCGACCTGCTGGCCGAGGAGGCGGGCCGGGCGGGCGAGAAGGACGAGTACGCCGACGCCGCCGCCCTCCACGGGGAGGCCGCGGCCCTGTACGACGACGCCGGACAGCCCGGTCAAGCGGCGCTCGCCCGCGCCTGCGCCCAGCTCGCCACCGCCGAGATTCCCGCGGAGGGCGCGGACGGAGCCGAGGCGAAGTCGGCCGCGCTGACCGCCGTCCACGCCTCCATGGTTCGCCTGCACGAGGAGACGCCCGGCCTGGCTCCGTACCAGGAGGCCCGCCTGCTGCGGCTGCGGGCGACCGCGCTCGGCCTGCGCCTGCAGACGACGGGGAGCGAGGAGCACGTAGCGCCGGTCTTCGCCGAGGCGGAGCTGCTGCACCAGTTCGCCACCCGGCACGACATCGGCGGGCAGATCTCCGGTGCCCTACTGCTGCGGGCCAGCACGCACGCCCTCTCCGGCGACCTGCCCGCCGCGGTCACCGAGATCGACGCCCTCCTCGACCGGCTGAAGGCACACGGCCCCGCCTGGCACCTGCCCCGCACCCTCGGAATGCGCGCCCGGATCCAGCTCGCCCTCCGAGACCCGCAGGCCGCGCACGCCGACCTCACCGAGGGCCTGCGCCTGGCCGCCGCCTGGCCGGCCGACGCGGTCGACACCGGGCGCCTCCACGGTGATCTGGCCGAGGCCTGCATGCACCTGGGCCGCCCCGACGAGGCACTGCGGCACCTGACGCGCTCCGCGGAGCTGGACCTGCGCGGCGGCAGCCGGACGGACGCCTTCTGCACCTACGGCAACGCGGCCCAGCTCAGCCTCGACCTCGGCCGCGTCGAGGACTGCATCGCGCTGCTCGACTCCCTGCTGGCCGAACCCGACGTCACCGCCGGAGAGCTGGACGACCGGCTCGTCGCCCAGCTGCGCCTGACCCGCGCCCGCGCGCTGCACGCGGGGGAGGACCTCAAGGCCGCCACGGCGGAGTACGTCGCCCTCGCGGCCGAGTCGGCCGGCTGGGAGGACGACCCGGGGAGCCACGCCATGATCGCCGCGGAGACGGCCACGCTCCTCGGCGAGTCCGGCGAGTTCGGCCGGGCCCGCGAGGCCGCGGACCAGGCGATCGCCGCGCACGCCCGGGCCCCGCGCTACGAGCAGCTCAGCGGCTGCCTGCGGGAACTCGCCCGCCTCCAGACCCAGCAGCAGGGCGCCGACGGCTTGCCGGACGCCCTCGCCTTCCTCGCCGACGCCGGCCGCATCGCCGACGAGGCGCGCGCCGCCGAGTACGAGAGTCACGGCCGCTCCCTGGACTCGGCCCTGGCTTACGAACACGGGCGGGTCAACGCCTACGCGGGCGAGTACGAGGACGCACTGGCCGCCTTGGAGAAGGCCCTGGCCCTGCTCGGGGAGCCCGGACCGGAGGACGGCCGCGCCGGCGAGTGGGCCGAGTGCGTCCGCCTCGCGGGCGCGGTCGAGGGCCTCTACCTGGAACGCCCCGCCCCCGCCCTCACCCGCCTCGACGCCGCGGTCTCCCACCTGACCGCCCTGGACCACACCGAGGACGTCGAACCGCTCGTCTCCCTGGCGGCCCGACTGCGCGACGAGGAGTGACGCGGCGCCAGGTCTGCCATACGGGGTCGGCGTATGGGCCGGTGCGGGAAGTGTGAGGTCGGAAGGGGAGGTTGACGGGGCATCCGGACAGGGAGCTGTCGTAGAGCAAGGAGCGTCGAGGCCATGGGTACTGCCGTCCACGTCCCGCAGACCCGGGACATGATCGGGGACGAGCTCTCCGGAGACGAGGCGTTCACCGCCTTGCGCCACTACGGCGGGCTGCGCCTGCTGGCCGACTCCTTCGCACGGTTCCGTTACGCGGACGGCTTCACCAACGCGCGGGCCCTCGCCTTCCAGGTGGTGCTCGGGCTGGTTCCGTGCACCGTGGCACTGGTCGGGCTGGCGACGTCGGTGCACACGGAGGGCGTGGCCCGGATCATCGAGCTGACGCTCGGCCGGATCGTGCCGGGTGCCAGCGCCGAGATCGTCGAGGACGCGTTCGAAGGCACGCGGCGCACCGCGCACGGCGATGTCTGGAGCACGCTCGCGCTGTGGCTCGGTCTGGGCTTCGCGCTGCTGAACCTCGCCTCGGCCATGGGGCAGATCGAACGCGGCGCGAACCGTATCTACGGCATCGAGCGCGACCGTCCCTTCCCGCGCAAGTACGGGCGGGCGTTCGTTCTCGCGCTCGCCGCCGGTCTGCCCCTGGTGCTGGGGTTCGTCGTGCTCGTCGCGGGCGAGCCCGTGGGCGACGCGGTGGCGGACACCGTCGGCCGGGAGGGCGGTGGCCCGCAATGGTGGGCCGTGCTCGACATCCCCGTGGGGCTCGCGCTGGCCTGGGTGGCCTCCGCCGTGATCTTCCGGTGGTCGCCCCGCCGCGTCCAGCCCGGCTACACCTGGCTGGCCTTCGGCTCGGCCGTCCACCTCCTGCTGTGGGTGTCGGCCACCTGGCTCCTCGCGCTGTACGTCGAGCACAGCGGTGCCTTCGGCGCGCTGTACGGGCCGCTCACCGCCTTCATCGCCCTGCTGTTGTGGGCCAACCTCACCGCCGTCGCACTCTTCCTCGGCATCGCGTTCGCCGCCCAGCTGGAAGCGGCCCGCGCCGGCATCGAATCAGCTGTCCAGCCGGACCCCGGGCCGGGCGCGTAGGACGGCACGACGCCAAGGGACGGAACGCCGCCGAGGAGCGGCCTGGTCAGACGGCCCTGACGACGGTGCCGGTGTCTTCGAGCGCGGCGACCTCGTCAGCGGGTGCCGAGGTATCGGTGACGAGGGTGTGCAGGAGTGTGGCGGGGCCGACGTGGGCGTAGGCGGTGTGGCCGAGTTTGCTGCCGTCGGCGGCGACGATGACGCGGCGCGCGGACGCGATGCCGGCCTTCTTCACGGCCGCGTCGTCGAGGTTGTAGGCGGTCAGGCCCTCGGCCGCGCTCAGGCCACAGCAGCCCATGACGGCGGTGTCGAAGCGCAGTGCCGCCAGCGACGCGAGGGTGAGGGGACCGGTGAGGGCTCCCTCGGCTGCCCTCGGCTGCCCACCGGGCACCAGCAGTGTGGCCGGGGCCGGGCCCTCGCCGAGTACATGGATGGCCTGCAGGGACAGCGGCATCACCGTGACCGGCCGCCGGCGCAGCAGATGGGCGACCTCCAGACAGGTGGTGCCGCTGTCGAGGAGGACGGTCTCGCCGTCGGCGATGAGCGAGGACACCTCAGCCGCGATGCGGCGTTTGGCGTCGACGGCCTCGCGAGCACGCAGCGGGAAGGGCGGCTCCTCGCCCCGGAGCAGCAGGGTGCGCGCTCCGCCCCGGACGCGCTCGAGGACGCCTTGCGCGGCCAGGGCGTCGAGGTCGCGCCGGATGGTCATCTCGGAGGCGCCGGTCAGCGCGGCGAGTTCCTGGACCGTGCTCCTGCCCGACTCCCTGACGGTCTGCGCGATGATCCCGTGCCGGTCTGCGTTGCTCATGCCGCGATGGAACACCATCCAAAACGAACATGCAATGTGTGTGAAGTGCCAATTTTCAAACATGCTGCATGTTCATTACGGTCACTGTCATGAATCATTCGCTTCGGTCCGCCCGAGCAGCGACCTTCGTCTACTTCATCCTCTGCGGCACCACGATGGGCATGTGGGTGGTGCACATCCCCGCCATCGAGGAGCGCGTGGGCATCAGCCACGCGACGCTCGGCGGACTCCTGGTGCTGCTCGGGGCTCGGCGCCTTCCTCGGCATGCGGGTGGCCGGGCGGCTGACCGACCGGCTCGGAGCACGCGTCGTCGTTCCCGCCACCGGCGTTCTGTGCAGCGCGGCCCTCGTGCTGCCCGGCCTGCCCCGAGACCCGTGGACTCTGGCAGGTGCCCTGCTCGCCTTCGGCTTCTGCAACGGCTGCCTGGACGTGAGCATGAACGCCCACGCGGTGCACGTGGAGAAGGCGTACGGCCGTCCCGTCATGTCGGCCTTCCACGCCACGTTCTCGGTCGGCGGAGTCCTCGCCGCGCTCGTCGGCGCGGCCACGGCGAGCGCCGGCCTGAGCCCGGCCGCGGGCATGGCCGCGACAGGAGCCCTGGGCATCGTGACCGCCCTCGTGTCGGCACGCGCCCTGCTGCCGGCCGCACCCACGGCAGCCGACACCCACGAGGTGAAGGAGGCCGACCCAGCGCCGGGCACCAAGCACCGCCACACCAGCGGGCGCATCTGGATCCTCGCCGCCCTGGCACTGATGGTCATGCTGTGCGAGGGAGCCGCCAACGACTGGAGCGCGCTCCACCTGAAGGACGTCCTCGGCGCGTCCGCGAGCGCTGCGGCCTTCGCCTATGGCACCTTCGCGGCGACGATGACCGTCGGCCGGCTGCTCGCCGACCGTCTCGTCGCCCGGTTCGGGTCCGTGGCGATCCTGCGCCACGGCGCGGCCGCGGCTGCCGTGGGCATCACGATCGTGGCCCTCTCCCCGTGGGTATGGGCCGCGTTCGCCGGCTGGGCGCTGTTCGGCCTGGGGCTGTCCGGCTGTGTCCCGCAGTTGTTCAGCGCGGCCGGGCACGCCGACCCCGCCGCCGCGGGGGCCAATGTCTCCCGCGTAGCCGGGCTCGGCTATGTCGGCATGCTCGCCGGACCCGCCGTCATCGGCTGGCTGACCCACCTCGTCGCCCTGAACCAGGCCTTCGTACTGCTGACCCTGCTGTGCGCGATCACCGCCGCGGCCGCGGGAGTCCTGCACACCGGACCCGACCGCACGCACGAAATGGCTGCAAGCAGCCACTGAAAGCCCCTCGGAATCCGGAGGAACCCCTCACCATGTCCACCGCCCGGAACATCGTTCTGTTCGACCTCTTCGGGGTCATCGCCCGCCACCAACGCCCGGGTGCCCTGGAGGAGATGGCCGCCCGCTGCCACGTACCCACCGACGTCCTCACCGCGGCCTACTGGGACTGCCGCCCGCCCTACGACGCGGGCCGGCAGTCCGCCTCCGAGTACTGGACCGCCGTATCGCGACGGCTGTCCCTGTCCGTCGACGCCGACACGATCGAGGAACTGCGCCTGACCGACATCGACAGTTGGTCACGCGTCGACGACCGGATGGTCGCCTACGTCCAGTCCCTGCGCGACGTCGCCGAGGTCGCCTTGCTGTCCAACATCCCCTCGGACCACGCGGACGCCTTCCTGGCCGCGCAGCCCTGGCTGCGCCATCTGGACCACGTCGCCTTTTCCGGGAAGATCAAAGTGGCGAAGCCGGACCCCGCGGCCTTCCGTCACTGCGTAGTCGCCATGCGGGCCGCCCCGACCGACTTCCTCTTCGTCGACGACCGCGAGGAGAACGTTCGAGCCGCGCGGGCCACCGGCATGAACGGATACGTCTTCACCGGCCGCGACGAGCTGGCAGCCGCCATCGACACCTGGTTGCCGCAGCGGCAACCCACGAGAAACGACACGCTTCTCGAGACCGACCCGGCCTGACCTGACCGTTTCGAACGTCGCGTCCTCCTGCCCGTACGACGCGATCTGCCCGACCTCTCGGAACGCCTACCCGGCACGTCGGCGGTACAGGCCGGGGGCCACGCCGTACTCCCGTTTGAACGCCTTGGCGAAGGCGAACTCCGAGCTGTAGCCGCTCTGTGCGGACAGCACCCGCAGCGGGGTGTCGCTCTCGCGCAGCAGACGGGCCGCCCTCGTCATGCGCAGCCAGGTCAGATAGACCAGCGGCGGCCGGCCGACCATGGCGGTGAAGCGGCGGGCGAAGGCGGCTCGGGAGAGGCCGCCCCGGTCGGCCAGCGCCTCGACCGTCCACGGACCGGCCGGGTCGGCGTGCAGGGCGTGCAACGCTGCGGCGACCGCCGGGTCCTGAAGGGCGGCCGCCCAGCCGCCGGTCTCCTCCGGGCGCTCGCGCAGCCACCAGGTGCGGATCAGATAGACCAACAGGGTGTCCAGCAGCCCGGACACGATCGCGTGCGAGCCGGGGTGGGGCTCGGCCAGTTCCGTGCCGAGGAGGTCGATGGCGGCACGGAGCCGGGAAGGGCAGCCGACGCGGGCCGGAATGTGGACGACCGGCGGCAGCTCGGTGAGCAGCGGATGGGCCCGTGCCCGGTTCAACTGGTAGGCGCCGCAGAGCAGGAGCGTCTCGTCGCCGTCTGCCGGGCCGGGGTCCGGTCGCTCGGGCCAGGACCCGTCGGGCTCCGGCTCGAAGTCCTCCAGCGGAGTCTCGGGGTGATCGGCGAGGCCGTGGCCGCTCCCGTGAGCCAGGAGGACGACATCACCCGGCCCGAGCCGTACGGGATCGGCGCCCTCGGGGCCCAGCAGCCATGCCGAACCCTGGAGTACGACATGGAAACCGGCGCCGTCGGAATCCGGGAACCGCACACCCCACGGTGCCCGCTCGACGGTGCGCGAGGAGTGCGGGCGGCCGGTGCGCATGGCCGCGATCACATCGCTGAGAACGTCCATGGCCGTACCGTACGCCCAGCCGTGAAAGACGATCAGACATAAAAGAGGGATACCAGGACATGGATCGTCTCTGACCACCGGCCTACGTTCTCCTTCATGACAACTTCCTCTCTTACCAAGGCAGTTCTCTTCCACGAACTCGGCGGCCCCGAGGTGCTGAAGGTCGAGGACGTCCCGTTGCGTCAGCCGGGCCCCGGCGAGGTCCTCTTCAAGGTGGAGGCCATCGGGCTCAACCGGGCCGAGGCGCTGTTCCGGGCGGGCGGGTACTACTACCAGCCGACTCTGCCCGGCTCACGCCTCGGCTACGAGGCCGCCGGTGTGGTCGAGGCGGTCGGTGACGGCGTGACAGCGTTTCGGCCCGGCGATTCCGTGATGGCCGCCGCCGACTTCGACTTCGGCGTCCATGGCGTCTACGGCGAACAGGTGCTCCTGCCCGAGGACTCGGTCGTCAACCGGCCGGCGGGGGTGGACGCGGTGACCTCGGCGGCCGCATGGCTGACGTACTCGACCGCGTACGGCGGCCTGGTGGAGACCGCCGCACTGGCCCCCGGCGATCACGTCGTCATCACCAGCGCATCCAGCGGGGTCGGAACGGCCGCGCTCCAGACGGCCCTGCGGCTGGGCGCCATCCCGATCGCGACCACGCGGGGGGAGGCCAAGAGGCAGCGGCTGCTGGAGTTGGGCGCGGCGCATGTGATCACGACGGACTCCGAGGACCTGGTGAAGGAGGTGCGACGGATCACCGGAGGCAGGGGCGCCGAGGTGGCCTTCGACGCGATCGGCGGCCCCGGCTTCGCGGCCTTGGGCGACGCGTTGACGCCGGGGGGTACGGCGGTGCTGTACGGCTGGCTGGACCCCCGCCCCGTCCAGCTCTCCATGAACTGGCCGCAGACCGTGCACACATACGCGAACGGCGTCCTCGCACGCACCCCCGACCACCGCCGCCGCGCGTCCTCCTTCATCGGCTCGGGGCTTGCGGACGGGACGTTGGCTCCGGTGATCGCCGCGACCTTCGACGGCCTGGAGAGGATGCCCGACGCGCACCGCCTGATGGAGTCGAACACGCACACAGGGAAGATCGTTGTGACCCTTGGCTAGGGCCTGTCGTTTGGCTCAGGCCGGCTGGGAGGTGCGGCGCCTTTCAGGCGACGCCGGGATGATCCAAACGACAGGCCCTAGCTAGGTCCCGCAGTGTCAGCGGCCGGTCAGGGTGCGGCCGAGGAGGGGGAGCAGGCGGTCCCAGTGGCGCCGCAGTGCGGCGGCGTTGAAGGCGTCGGTGTCGGACATGGTGAAGCCGTGGACGGTGCCGGGGTAGATCTCGGAGGTGTGCTCGACACCTGCGGCATCCAGCGCCCGGTTGAGCTCGTCGAGGGCCTCGGGCGTCATGTCGGTCGCGGCGTGGCCGAGGTGGACCTGGGCGGTGAGCTGGGAGAGGAGACGGTGCAGGTCGTCGGGTCCGCCGGCAGCCACGGGCCCGTGGAATCCGGCGACGGCGGCCACCTGGCCGGGGTGGGCCGCGGCGGTGCGCATCGCCAGGAGGCCGCCTATGCAGTAACCGGTCACCGCGACCGGACCGGCGCCGACCTCCGGCTGGGCGGTGAGGAACCTGAGGTAGGCGTCCGCGTCGCTCAGGACACGTTCGGCGGTGTGCGCCTCGATCAAGGGCATCAACTGGGCCATGACGGCGGGCCGGACGTCTTCTCCGATGTGCTCGGGAAGCTCGATCACCGGTGCCGGGCCGTGCCGGTAAAAAAGGTTGGGGACGAGCACGTAGTACCCGTGGCCGGCGAGCTCACGGGCCAGCTCCCGCAGCACGGGCCGGATGCCGAAGCCGTCCGCATACATCAGCACCCCCGGGTGCCGCTCGCCGTGCTCGGGGAAGACGGCGAAGGCGTCGGCCTGACCGTCCGTGGTGGGGATCTGCAGTGTCCTGGTGGGCAAGCTCTTCCTTACCTTCGAGACCTTCGAGTTGACTCAAGTAACGTTAGTCGCACTAACGTTTTCAGCCCGAGGGAACGTACATCGTTAGTGCGACTAACGCAACGGGTAGAGTCGGGCCATGACCAGAGCCGAAGCAGCCGACATGACCGACGGGGGCGCGCTCCGGACGCCCGACAGGCTGCGTCGGCGGGCGAGCCGGCTGCTGTCGCAACTGACCATGCGGTCGGACCGGCTGATCGGCGAGGGGCTGGCCGAGGCCGACGCCCGCAAATGGCACTACGCCGTGCTCGCCTCACTCCAGGAGTACGGGCCGGCCAGCCAGGCGGAGCTGAGCCGACGCTCCGGCATCTACCGCAGCGACATGGTCGGTGTGCTCAACGAACTGGCCGAGCGTGACCTCGTCGAGCGGTCGCCGGATCCCGACGACCGGCGCCGCAACGTCATCACGATCTCCCCCCAAGGCCGCCGCCGGCTACGCAGCCTGGACGGCGTCCTGGACGACCTCCACGACGAACTGCTGGCACCACTGAGCCCGGAGGAGCGCGACCAGTTCGTGCAGTTGCTGATTCGCTTGCTGGATCACCACACCCGAACGTCTCTGCCTCCTGAGGCAGAGCGGCATCCGGCATGACCTCGCTCGGGAGGCTGTTTCATAAGCGGCCCCCCGGGGCCCTAGGGTGCGGCCATGCGCGACGACACGCCTGACGAAAGGCGCCGCGTCCACTTGAGTAAGACCTTCGACGAGGATGCGGAGCTGTACGACCGGGCCAGGCCCGGCTATCCGCCGGAGCTGTTCGACGACCTCGCCGACGTGGCCGGTGCCGGCCCGGGCCGCCATGTCCTCGAGGTGGGGGCGGGTACCGGCAAGGCGACGGTGCCGCTCGCTGAGCGCGGTTGCCGGATCACCGCCGTCGAGCTGGGTGCGGGCATGGCCGCTGTCGCCCGGCGCAACCTAGCCGGGTTCGAAGCGGTGAACGTCGTGACGGCGGACTTCGAGACCTGGCCGTTGCCACAGGAGCCGTTCGACACGGTCGTCTCGGCGACGGCGTTCCACTGGATCGATCCGGCGGTGCGGATGGCGAAAGCCGCCGACGCGCTGCGGCCCGGCGGCGCCCTCGCCGTGGTCGCCACGCAGCATGTGGCGGGCGGCAGCGAGGAGTTCTTCGTCGAGGTACAGGACTGCTACCGGAATTCATTCGCAGTGCATCGGCCTTCAGGCCGGTGGTGAAGCGCATCTGTTGGTCGTGACCGCGGAGCATCGCGGATTCAGGTCCGGCGGAGCCGGACACCGCAGTTCTTCGCCTGTGGTGCGGAGCGTCGCGAGGGCTGGTGCCGGCGGAGCCGAGCGATGCTCACACCGGCCGGTTCTGCTGTTCGATGTACTGCTTGATCACGGAGAGCGGGGCGCCGCCGACGGTTCCGGCGAAGTAGGACCCGGACCACAGCTTGTTGGCCCGCCAGTAGTGCCGTACCAGGTCGGGGAACTTCTGGCGCAGGCGGCGGGAGGAGACACCTTTGAGGGAGTTGACCAGCTTGGTCACGGCGACTTTGGGCGGGAAGTTCACCAGCAGGTGGACGTGGTTGTCCTCGCCGTGGAACTCCACCAGCTCGCACTCGAAGTCCGTACACACCGACCGCATGATCTCCTCCATGCGCCTCAAGTGGGCATCGGTGAATACCTTGTGCCGGAACTTGGTCACGAAGACCAAGTGGACGTGCATCACGAAAGTACAGTGCCTACCAGTTCTGATGTTCTGCATCTCGCCCATAACCCAAGTTTGTATCGTGATGGTCATGCAGCTTCGGTACAGCTTCCGCCTGTACCCGGACACCGGTCAGCAGACCGCGTTGGCGAGGGCGTTCGGGTGCGCCCGTGTCGTGTTCAACGACGCGGTCCGCGCTCGTGAAGACGCCCGCAAGGCCGAGCAGCCGTTCCCCAAGGCCGGGGAGTTGTCCACGCGATTGATCACCGAGGCCAAGCGGACAGCGGAACGGTCTTGGCTGGGCGAGGTCTCCGCGGTGGTGCTCCAGCAGTCCCTGCGGGACGCCGAGATGGCGTACCGCAACTTCTTCGCCTCCCTCAAGGGCACCCGCAAGGGCCCCAGGACCGGCCGGCCCCGCTTCAAGTCCCGCAAGGACAAGCGGCAGTCGATCCGGTTCACCGCCAACGCCCGCTGGAACATCACCGACAGCGGCCGTCTGAACGTGCCGAAGATCGGTGCGGTGAAGGTGAAGTGGTCCCGCACGCTGCCCACCACTCCCACCTCCGTCACCGTCATCAAGGACGCGGCCGGGCGGTACTTTGCCTCCTTCGTCATCGACACCGACCCCGCCACCGATGCCGCCCGGATGCCCGACACCGACCAGACCATCGGCATCGATCTGGGCCTGACGCATTTCGCTGTCCTGTCCGACGGCACGAAAATCGACTCCCCGCGCTTCCTGCGGCGCGCGGAGAAGAAGCTGAAGAAGGCCCAGCGGGAGCTGTCCCGCAAGCAGAAGGGAAGCAAGAACCGCGCCAAGACCCGCCTGAAGGTCGCCCGCGCCCACGCCAAGGTCACCGACGCACGCCGCGAGTTCCACCACCAGCTCTCCACGAAGCTGATCTCCGAGAACCAAGGGATCGCCGTGGAGGACCTGTCGGTGGCGGGACTGGTCCGCACGAAGCTGGCCAAGTCCGTGCACGACGCTGGATGGTCCTCGTTCGTCAGCATGCTGGAGTACAAAGCAGAACGGTACGGCCGCACCCTGGTCAAGATCGGCCGGTTCGAGCCGACCTCCCAGACCTGCTCCACCTGCGGCGTCAAGGACGGAGCCAAACCCTTGAACGTGCGGGAGTGGACCTGTACCGCCTGCGGCACGGTCCACGACCGAGACGTCAATGCCGCGATCAACGTGAAGACGGCCGCTGGACTGGCGGTATCGGCCTGCGGAGCGCCGGTAAGACCAGGAGCAATCCCGGCACAGCGCGAAGAAGCAGGAAGCCACGGATTCCCGACCGAACCCCGTGCCGCGTAGCGGCACAGAAACGATCGAGAAGGCCAGAATCCTCGGGCTTCAGCCCGAGGTGCAAGTCAAGAGCGCTTCGACCCGGCCACACCTCCGGGGCTGCGCCCTCCCGCCGCCGAGGAGGTCGACACCTCGGACCACGCGGACGAGGGCGCACGCAGCGGCCGGTTCGGCCCTGTCGTCTTCCGGCGCTACGAGTGGGACCTGACGTACACCACGGCGCAGTACCTGGAGGTGCTGCGGACCTACTCCGGCCACCGGGCGCTACCGCAGCACGCCAGGCAGGGGCCCCTGGGGTGCATCGACGGGCGATACGGAGGCCGGGTCACCAAGCGGTACCTCACGGAGCTGCGGGTGTCGCGGACGGCCCACGCTCGTCGGTAGGCCGGAGCAGGCCGGCACTCGGACGGAACTCCTGAGCGGTGCCGCCCGATCCGGTGCACCCCGGCATCCGGCTCCTCCGTCACCACGGGCGCAGATGCTCGATCGTGACACCGTGCCGTTCGGCCAACCGCTGGGCGATCAACGACCGATGGCATGCTTCTGGGTCGCGCTCGACACAGAACAGCGCCGCGACCTGAGAAGGCGGACGTCTGCCTGCCGCAGCCGTCGCAGGAAAGACCGGCCGTCGAAGCCTTTGTCGCCGGCCCGCCCTGTAGGCCGACTGGCGTCGGCGGGCCTGGGCCCCGGCGGGGCCGGACCAGTCGGGGGAAAGTCCCCTGCCCCCGCACCGAGAGCGTCCCGGTGCGGGGGCAGGGGAATGAAACGCGGCCTCGGCCTCAGCGACCGACGGGCTGGTCGAAAACAGACCCGCCCTGGCCGAACCCAGATGCATCCTGGCCGAAACCGGATGCGTCCTGGTCGGAATCAGATGTGCCCTGACCGAGAGCCGGGGCGGCCGGAGAGCTGCTGCCGAAGTCAGCTCCGAAGTTACTCATGTCGTCGTTGTCGTCGGCGATGGCCTGGGCCGCGCCTCCGAGCAGAACAGTCCCGGCGAAAGTGATGGTGGCCAGGACGGTACGTGCACGCATGTGCGTCTCCTTCGGTTCGGTGTGTGCTCGCCAGACGTATGCCGCCCGCCTGTGTGCGAGAAGCGCCGACCGGTGTACAAACACCCGAACAGGCGGCGCACATGGCGCTACCGGCGCCCGGCCCCTCGCCGAAGAATGGCTGGTCCACGGACAAACGGTGTTCGCGTCGGCCTCGAGCTCGCCAGGACACCGTGGACTTGCTTCTCGACGTCTTGCTTCCCGACGTGGTCGGTCAAGGCAGGATCTCGACGTACCCGTCGGCTCCGTGCACGCGGATCCGCTGCCCGTCCCGGATCAGCCGGGTGGCCAGCTCCACCCCCACGACGGCCGGCAAGCCGTACTCCCGGGCGATCACCGCGCCATGGGTCATCAGCCCGCCCACCTCCGTCACCAGGCCCGCGATTCCGACGAACAGCGGCGACCAGCTGGGGTCCGTGAAGGGGGTGACCAGGATGTCGCCCGCTTCGAGATCGGCCTCCGCCATGTCGAGGATGACGCGGGCCCTCCCCTCGACGGTCCCGGTGGAGACCGGAAGGCCGATCAGAGCCCCGGCCGGCACGTCGTCGCGCCGGTAGGCCCCGGTGACGGCCTCGCCGTCCGATGTGAGCACCCGGGGCGGCATGAGCGCGTGGTACGACCGGAACGCCTCCTTGCGCTCCTGGATGAGCCGGTCATCCACCTGCTTCGTGCGCACGGCGTCGCGGAGTTCCTGGAACGTGAGGTAGAAGATGTCCTCCTTCTCAGAAAGGACGTCGGCCTGCACGAGGCGCTCGGCCTCCCCCAGCAGGGCCTGTTTGTAGACGAAGTAGCGGCTGATGATGTTGTACTTCGGGTACTCCCGGTACCCGATGAAGGTTCGGACCCGGTCGGTCATCCGCTTGGCCTCGTCGGCCTTCCGGTCCCCGTCCGGCAGCGCCCGCAGGCGGGACAGCACGTCCTGTTCCTTCTCCTGCGCCTTCCGCCGGCCTTGCTCGAAGCGCCGCTCGGCCGCGCCCGGTTCGAAGTTCCTGACGTTGTCGAGGATCACGGGCACGAGCGTGGTGGGGCGCTCGCGCCACCGTGGCCTCGTGATGTCGATCTCGCCGACGCAGCGCATGCCGTACCGGTCGAGGTAGGCCTCGATGGCGTCGCGCGCTTCGGTCCCGCCCGCGAGCTTCGGCAACTCGTCCAGGAAGCCGTCGTCCTCGACGCCCCGCAGGAACGCCACCACCTCCGGCTGCCGGCGGACCACGTCCGCGACGTCGAGCAGCGCCAGTCCCATCTCCGACGTGATGTTGTCGGGGGCGGACAGGGTCAGCGTGTCAGCCGCGTTCTTCTCGCCCAGCCACTCCCGCAGCTTGTCGTTGAGCCACCACGTGGCCTCCATCCCCGCCATGATCACCTGCATGCTCAGCGGATCACTGAGGACCCGCTTGTGCTCCTCGAAGGCCTCCAGCAGGAAATCGAACAGCGCCGGGCCGGTCTTCGTCCGGATGTCGCGCTCCAGGTCGGCGATGGACGCTTGGCTGCGCTCGATCAGCTCGGTGACGATGGCCGGATCGGTCTCGATCGGGGCGGGCGTACCCCCGGCCGGCGGCCCGCCAGGGCCCGCGTCCGGGAGGGACGGGACGAAATCGCCGCGGTCGAGGACTGTCTCCAGCGCGTCCCTGATCAGCGGGTCGCCTCGCCCCAGGACGTCCAGGAGGCCGGCGCGGCTCGCGGGTGAGGCCAGGCGCCGGGTGACGTCGACGAACAGCCTCCCGCCGGCCTCGTGCATCGGCACCACGGCTGTCAGCTGCCACATGGAGAGCCCCAGCGGCTTCATGGGGTCGGTCATCATCTGCCCATGACCGACGGAGACGTAGACGTGATTCTCCTGGTCGCCGGTCTCGGGAGTGGGGAACAGCGTCGTGATCGGCCGACTCTGAACGATCTGGAAGCCACCATCGACCAGGCACCATTCGATGTCCTGAGGGCGGCCGAAGTGCGCTTCGATCCGCCTCCCGAGCTGTACGAGCCGCACGACCTGAGCATCCGTCAGCGCCGGCTGCTCCTGCCGCTGCGAGTCGATCGCCACTTCCTGCGTACCGCCGGCCGGCAGGGCGTGAACGGCACGCTGTTTGGCGGAGATCGCCTTGGCGACGACTTCGCCGTCCCGCACCTTGAAGACGTTTGGGTTCACCAGGCCGGAGACCAGAGCCTCACCGAGGCCGAAGCCGGCGTCCACGGTGGAGACCTTCCGGTTGCCCGTGACGGGGTCGGCCGTGAACAGGATGCCGGACGCCTGCGGGAAGACCATCCGCTGCACGACCACGGCCATGTGGACCGTACGGTGGTCGATACCGTTGCGCTGACGGTAGGTCACGGCCCGCTCGGTGAACAGCGAGGCCCAACACCGGCTGATGTGCTGGAGGATCGCCCTCGGCCCCACGACGTTCAGGTACGTGTCCTGCTGGCCGGCGAAGGAGGCCGTCGGCAGGTCCTCTGCCGTCGCGCTGGATCGGACGGCGTAGGCGGCCTGCTGGCCGACTTGGGCGAGCGTGCGGGTGATCGCCGCCGCGAGATCGTCCGGGATGGCAATTCCTTCGATGGTTCGGCGAATCTGCGCGCTGAGCGTGCGGATCGCCTCCCGGTCGTCCGGGTCCAAGCGCGACAGCTGATCGAGCCGACCGTCGATCGACGGCGCTTCCGCCATGATCCGCCGGAAGGCATCCGTCGTCACGCAGAAGCCCCCCGGCACGCGGATGCCCTCGATCCGCGACAGCCCGCCCAGGTGCGCGCCCTTGCCGCCGACGAGCGCGACCTGTGTCTCGTCGATCTCCTGAAGGTCCAACACGTACTGCTCGATCATTGCGATACCTCCGAGGCAGCCGTGCTCCGTCGTACAGAGGCGGCCGATCGAATGACCGGCGCCCCCAACTCTGTCGAACCTCTTGTCGTGCAGGTCCTCATGCCTGATTGCTTTCCCTCTGACGAGTCGGCTTCGACGTCACTGCGCCCCCTGTACGTCGACAACAACGCACGCACCTCGTGCTCCCCGTTTCCGCAGGTTGTGGCCTCGGCCGACGATTCTGCGCCGTGACCCGGGGCTTGCGGCAAGCCCCCTGGCGCGCTATACGTTGAGAGTGGCAAGGAGAGTGTTCTCCTTGCCCTTTCCTATGGCCGTCCGCTGGGACGCGGACGCTTGACGGTGCCGTAGCTCAAATCGCCCAGCACGCAAAGCGAATGGCCCCCGCCACCCCACCCAGATCGTGGCCCGGCTGTCCCGCCGCACCGACCAGATCGGGCAGAGCCGGAAGTGGCCCGCACCGGTGGCCTCTGATCAGTGGATCTCGCGCCTGAGCAGAAGCCGTTGTCGCTGTCGCTGTGGCTGTTCGCCGTCCGAGGCTCCTGCCCGGGGGGCGTGCGATAGGTTCCCCGCCATGACTGAGCTTGGACCCGTCGTCTGGCCTCCTGCCCCGATCAGGACCGAACGGCTCGTGCTCCGTGAGTCCGAAGCCAGGGACCGTGAGGCGTTCATCGAGCTGTTCGCCTCGCCAAAGGTGGGCACCTACGTCGGTGGCTCTCGACCGCGTGATGAACTCGAGCGCGCGGTGCCCGAGGTGCCCGGGCGGCGTCCTGGCCTTTTCGTGATCGAGCTCGACGGGGCGATGATCGGCATGATCACGCTCGATCGGCGCGACGCAGAGCGACCGGGTCACGTCCGTCCGGATGCCGGGGAGGCGGAGCTCGGCTATATGTTCCTGCCGGAGGCGTGGGGGCGCGGGTACGCCGCCGAGGCGTGCGCAGCGGCACTCGACTGGTTCGCCGACGCGCTTCCCCGCGAGCCGGTGGTCCTCTGCACCCAGCCCGCCAACGACCGCGCGATGCGCCTCGCGGCGAAGCTGGGGTTCACTGAGGTGGAGCGGTTCGAGGAGTACGGCGCCGAGCAGTGGTTCGGGGTGTGGTCCTCGGTCACGGCGTCCGGGTGAGGTTGCGAGGTTGCGGCCGACAGCGTGGATCCACGAGGCCACCGGTCGGTCGTCGGCCTGGGCGCGCCGTCTTCTTGGGGCGCGGGCGTGAAATCCTGGCGGGCTCCCGCTCCGGTGGGGGCCTCGGCCAGAGGCTGGAGCGGAGCGTGCCGAGCCTGTTTGCCGCCTCGTGGTGTTCCGAGGCCTCGCGGCCGTGAGTCCTTCCCGGTGGTTCGTGTGGCGGATCTGACGGGCGACGGGTGACAGGTCGTGCTTGTAGGCGGGCGGTGCCTGGGTACTCGGGCGGCGTGAAAGGAGGACCGATATGAGCACGGTCAAGGAAGCGGTGGAGGTCGAGGTTCCGGTCGGCACCGCCTATAACCAGTGGACGCAGTTCGAGGAGTTTCCGAACTTCATGGAGGGTGTCGAGGAGGTCACACAGCTCGACGACCGCCGCAATCACTGGACCACGAAGATCGGCGGGGTTCGGCGTGAGTTCGACACCGAGATCGTCGACCAGCTCCCTGACGAGCGGATCACCTGGCGGTCCACCAGTGGTGACACCCAGCAGAAGGGCACGGTCCGCTTCCAGCGCGTGGACGAAACCCACACCCGGGTGGAACTCGTGATGGATGTGGAACCGACCGGAGCCGTGGAGAAGGCGGCGGACATGTTGGGGACCATCGACCGGCGTGTGAAGGGCGACATGCGGCGTTTCAAGGACTACATCGAGCACCGGGGGAGTGAGTCCGGAGGCTGGCGTGGCCGCATCGCGCCCGGTGGATGACTCCGGCCGTGGATCCTTGCAGACGCGCTGACGCCGTTGTCAGCCAGTCGGGTGGGGGGCGCTCTGGGCTGCGGTCTTTCGCCTTCCAACCCGACTGGTCTCAGGTCTTGGTGTCTGGTCTGGGGCGCTTGCCTTGGTGCTCGGTAGGAGGCCCGCCGCTCATGTGAAGATGTGGCATGGCGTGGCTGGGGAAACACCGCAGGCGGACGGTCGGGCTCGTGGCCGTGGCGGGTGCGGTGCTGGCGCTGACGACCTGCGGCCGGGGCGGAGCGGGTGGAGTCGGGAACTCCGCGGACCGTGAGGCGGAGTACAGGCGGGTCATCGAGGATCCGCACCCGCGGCCGGGAGCTGTCGTCGAGGCGGCCGGGGCGCCCTCCGGTGTGGTCGTCGCGGGTGACGGTTCGCTGCTGCTGACGTACGACGCCGGCAATGTCGAGGACGGCGAGGGGCCGGCCGCCTCCGCCTGGCGCATCGTCGGCCCCGGCGGCCGTACGGTCGCCGAGCACGCGGAACACGTGGACGCGGAGGCGGTGCCGGCCGCGTTCAGGGGGGTGGGCGGCGGCTTTGTGCGGGTGCCGCCGGGGGAGGGGACCGGGGGAGCGTACGTCCTCGATGTGCGCGGCGAGCGGCGCAAGGCCGTCAGCACCGGGACCCCGTTGCGGACCCGCCCCGGCGACGTCCTGCTCGCCGAACTGGAGCCGACCCTCCTCTATCGTCCCGCCACGCGCACTGTGGCGCCCCCGTTCGGAGTGCCGGACGACGCCATCCGCTTGGCCGTCGATGAACGGGGCACGGTCTGGAGCCTGGAACAGCCCCTGACGGAAGACCCCGACCGCATCGTTTGGCAGCGCGACGGTCGAACCCTTGGCTCCCGGGCTGTCCCGAAGCAGTACGCGGGGGGTGTTCTCGCCGCGCGGGGTGGCAGCGCGGCGCTGTCCCTGACCCGGGCCGGGGGTGTGCGCGGCCTGCTGGTGACGACGGATGGCGGAGCGCACTGGCGCACGGTTTTCGGCGGCGGCATTGCCTTCGGGGGCCTGAAAGGCGGCCCCGAGGCGCTGGTCCTTCACCTGCTCAGCGACGGACGGCTGCTCGTCGGTGAGGAAGGCGGCCGCTACTGGCTTGCCGACGACCGAACCAACAGGGCGTTCCAGGAGCTGAAGACGCCGGTGAGATTCACGTCGTTCACCGTCGACGGCACCACGCTCTATGGCATCGCGGATGCGACGACGGCGACGTACGGCCTGGTGAAGGGGGAAGGGCTGTGGGTCTCTCACGACGGCGGCCGTGAGTGGCGGCGCTATGAGCAGCGCGGGTAGGGGGACTCGGCGACCGGCTGGAGCCGGAACCAGAACCGGCAACGTGTTGTCGGCGCATGCCGGGCGGCTTGGCTGGTGGTGAGCTTGTCTGCCGTGAGGTCAGCGTTCCTCCTGGTCGTGGGCGGCCGCAATCTCGCGCACGGCCCCAGCGATGGCGGGGGAGTCCTTCTTGAGGAGCGCGCCGTGGTTGCTGGCGACCTTCGTGCTGATGTTGATGTTCGGGTTGCGGGCGGTCACCGTATCGAGGCTGGCGCGTATGCGTTCTTGCTCCCCGTCGCGGCTTCCGAGGGACGTTCCTGAAGCGACGACATACCGCACGGGGACGGTGATGCTGTCCAGCACGGGGCCCAGCTCGCGCTCGCGGGAGAGCCTGCCGAGCTCGATGTTGCTGTCCGCCTGCTGTCCGGCCGTCATCCGCGGGGCCAGGCCCGTCGGGCGCAGCAGCGGCATGAACCAGTTCAGCCGCCGGAACAGCTTCCGGATCCGCTTCTCCATGGCCTCGTCGAGCCAGTCGTGGGGGAAGGCGCCGTCGACCAGGACCGCGCCCAGGGCACGGTCGGTATTGCGGGCGGCCCAGTGCGCCGCGACGACCGCACCGTAGGACCAGCCCACCAGCAGCGCCCGGTCCACGCCCCGGGCGGCGAGGACGGCATCGACGTCCCGGACGGCGGCCTCGAAGGAATAGTCCGCCGAGCGCTTGGATTTGCCGCGGGCCCGCTCGTCGTAGGTGATGTGCCGCCAGCCCGTGCCCAGTTCGGCGATGACCCGCCGCCAGTATCCCTGAGTGGCGAACTGGCCGTTGAGGTAGATGACGGGGATGCCGGGACCGCCGGTGTCGGTGACGGCCAGGGCCGTGTCGTCAACCTGCACCATGCCGGTCCAGGCGGATTGGTTGATGGTCATGGTTTCCCTTTCCGGGGGGTGCCTCTATGTCTTTCGTCAAGGCGCCTGAGTTCGGTTTGGGCTGGTTTGGCCTGCTGGGGTCATGCGGCGAGTTCGATGCCCTCGGGGAGGCGGGGTTCGTAGAAGGTGCCGTCGCGGAGCATGGCGAACAGGACGCTGATGCGTTGGCGGGCCAGGCGGAGGAGGGCCTGGGTGTGGGTCTTGCCGCGGGCGCGTTGTTTGTCGTAGTAGGTGCGGGAGGCCGGGTCGGCGTTCATGCAGGCGAAGGCGGACAGGAACATGGCCCGTTTGAGCTGCCGGTTTCCGCCTCGGGGTGCGTGCTCGCCGTGGATGGAGGTCCCGGAGGATTTCGTGGTGGGGGCGAGTCCGGCGTAGGAGGCCAGGTGGGCGGCGGTGGGGAAGCTGGCGCCGTCGCCGACGGTGACCAGCAGGACGGCGGCGGTCCTGACGCCGACGCCGGGCATCGACGTCAGGACCGGGGAAAGAGGGTGGGCCTCCAGCAGGGTGTTGATCTGGGCTTCCAGGGCCCGACGCTGGGTGTGGACGGTGGCCAGGGAGGCGGCCAGGGTGGGGATGACGATGTCGAGGGTGCCGGTTCCCGGGACGATGACGGTCTGTTCGTCCAGTGCGTCGAAGACGTCGTCGATCAGCCGCTGGGCCATGCGTGGGGCCTTGGGCCGGATCAGTTCGACGAGTCTGCGGCGGCCGGCTTTGCGCAGGGCGGCCGGGGAGCCGTGACGCTCCAGCAGCCAGGTGACGGCCTGGTGGTCCAGGCGGGGGCCCAGGACGCGTTCCAGGCTGGGGTGGAACTGGGTGAGCAGGCCGCGTATCCGGTTGGAGGTGCGGGTGGCCTCGGCGGCGAGGTCTTGGTCGAAGCCGACCAGGACAGTGAGCTCGGCGGTGATCTCGTCGGTCAGTTCCAGCGAGCGCAGGGTGTGGGGCATCGTCCGGGCGGCGTCGGCGATAACCGCGGCGTCCTTCGCGTCGGTCTTGGCCTCGCCCGGGTAGAGGTCGGCGATCCGGCGCATCGCGAGTCCCGGCAGGTAGGCGACCTGGCAGCCGGCATCGCGGGCGACGGTCAGGGGCAGAGCGCCGATCGAGGCGGGCTGGTCCACGATCACCAGGACGGTGCCGAACTTCGCGGCCAGCTTTTCGAACACGGCCCGCAGCTTCGGCTCGCTGTTGGGCAGCTGCTTGTCGAAGACCTTCTTGCCGGCCGGGGTGACTCCGTGGCCGTGATGGGCACTCTTGCCGACGTCCAGGCCGAGGAACACGCCCACGTCTTCGGTGTCGAACATCGCGCCCTTTCAAGGGTGTTGGCGGTGCCGGCCTCGGCAGTGGTGTCGTACTCGCGCATCCACGTTATGCAGACCTGCCATCCGAGAGCTGTCCGGCATTGCGCCGGACCGGGTGGCGGCCGGACCTCTCATCAGCGTCTCCGACGGCACCTCCCGAGCCCGGTGACACCACCCCCCAGGTCATCGACTTCGACAGGGGGACACAGTCATGCCGGGCCCGGAGGCCAGCGGCCCTCTTGCAGGACCGCGGAAAACATAACGGGGGCTGCTTCTTCACAGGCTGCGGGCGGTGATGTCGCCGTGGTCGGTGGTGGCGTGGATGGTCAGGCCGGCGGCGTCGCCGTCGCTGTTCTTGAGCGTGTTGTGGATGCGGCCGTGGCCGGTGCCGGCGTCCAGGGAGGCGGAGGCTTCGCGGGCGGCGTCGATGGAGATGTCGCCCATCCGGGTGCGCAGGACGACCGCGCCGCGCTCGGCCTCGGTGATGCGGATGTCGCCCCGCTGGGTGCTGATCTCCGCCGGGCCGGAAAGCCGGCCGAGGGTGACGTCACCGTCCTGCAGGGTCAGCCGGACGCTCGCGGCCTCGTCGAGCTTGACCGGCCCCTGCGCCCCCTCGAAGGCGACATCACCGAGCCGTCCCACGCCCCGGAGTTCGGCGGCCGCCGCCTTCACCTCGACGCCGGATCCGGCGGGCAGCTGAATGGTGACCTCGACGGCGCCGGAGGGGCCGAAGTACTGGTTCTTCGCCTGCGGGGCCTCGATCCGCAAAACCCCGCCCTCGTAGGCGACCCGGACCTGCTCCGCGGCCTTCACGTCGCGGCTCTTGCCGGCATCCGCGGGCAGGACCTCGACGGTGGTGTCGGCCCGGTCGGCGGCGATGAACCGGATGCGGCCCGCGGGGAGGTCGAGGGCGGCGGAGATGGGGGCGGGGGTGTCGAACTTCTGCATGATGCTCTCCTCTTGCAGCTGCAGCTGCCGTCGCTGCTGTCGTTGCCGTTGACGTTTCTGATACCGGAAACGCTACGTTGCGTTCAAGGATGCGGCAACAGTCTCGTTGCGCTAAATCGCAATAACTGCTGGTGTGGGCTACTAAATCGTTGCAACGATATTGCAGTTAATGCAACGCTGACACCTTTGACTGTTGCAATGAGGTCAGGGTGAAGGCTATGTCGACGACACCCCGAGCCACACTTCGATTGCCAGCTCCACCTCGACGGCCATGCCGGTAACGGGGATGGAAGGTGGCCCTGGCGGCGCGGGGGAGGTGGCCTTGTCCTGGAGCTGGCGCAGGTCGGTGGCGAGTTGCACGGTGGCGCCCGCCCAGGCGGCGTCGAAGAAGGCCTCGGCGCACTGGCGCGGCGCAGTGCACCCGCCTGCCACCACAGGCGGTGACGAGCGCGGCGGTCACACGGATCGACGCCGTCACCGGCCGGATGCTCGCCGGGCTTGGCGGGCCGGACCGACTGCCGCATCAACTGCCGGGGCAGCAGTGGGCGGTGGGCCGGGGGATGCGCCGGGGATGCGGCGGGGTGGGTTATCGTCGGACCGGGGGAGGGGCGCGGGACGAGACCTGCTGATGGGTGAGAAGCAGGTGTTGCTGACAGCCCGCCCCACAACGTCGTGCATGCCAGATGCCTGATGCCAGATGTCAGCTGTCATGTGCGTCCACATCGAGGAGGCGAGGGTGCTCGGACGGGACACGCGGCTGCTCGCGAGCGCCCTGATCGTGGCTTGCATGGTGCTCCTCGGCCCCAGTGCACCGAGTGGTGACCTCTTCGGCAGGCCGCAGGCTGTCGAAGCCGTCAGGGATGTCGCAACGAACCGGGTCATGACGTGGAACATCTGCAACCCCTGCGAGACAAGCAACGTTGACCGCGCAGCGGAGATCGCCGCGTACGCACCCCAGGTCATCGGCCTGCAAGAAGCGTGCGTGCGTGACGTCGAGAGAATCCGGGACTATCTGGCGAGCCTTCACGGGCTGGTCTACCACGTCGAGTACGGGACGGTTCTTCGGAGTTGGGGCCGCTGCGGGGGAGTGCCGTGGAGTCCGGGGGGCTACGGCCAGGCGGTTCTCTCGGCGGCACCGATGACCGACCGGATCAACGTGGAATACCCCGACGGCGGATCCGAAGACCGCGGGTACATGGCAGTCACTCCACGGTGGGCGGCCAGTCCGTGCGGGTCTTCAACACGCACCTCGCCCACCGGCGCCAAGAGGCAGTCCGAGCAGACCAGACCCGCGTACTCGCCGCAGAAGTCGCCCGGCACGACCGTGCCATCATTCTCGGCGACTTCAACGCCGTGCCGGACGCCCCCGAACTCGCCCGGATCTGGGCACTGGCCGCTGATACAGACCCCCAGTGCCGTCCCTCGCCCACCGGCACCTGCACGCTCACCACCGACTGGCACAGCAAGTTCGACTACATCTTCCTGCGCGGCTTCGCCCCCGTTGAGCACCGCGTGCAACCCACCCCGTACTCGGACCACCACCTGCTGCACACCGACCTGGCCCCAACTCGCAGCGCTTCCACGGTCGCTGGTGCCTCCCAGCCATGAGTACGGGCCTCAGCGCGAGCACTGCGGACGGACCCTCGAACGAGGGCCCGTTTGTCGGGCGCGACCAGTCGCCGATTGGCGACCGCGCTGTCCGGGTCGGCTAGGGGCTGTTGCGGAAGTGGATCTTGTTCGTTGATGATCACCTGTCGTGGGACGTGGTGATCTGACGGATGGCCTGTGGACCCGGCTTGAGGCGTTGCTGCCGACGGGCATCAAGCCGGGTCGGCCGCAGGTGTGGACGCGGCGGCAGTTGATAGACGGCATACGGTGGCGGACCCGGACCGGTGCTCCCTGGCGGGACGTGCCCGAACGTTATGGGCCGTGGGACCGGGTCTATGACGTGTTCCGGCGCTGGCAGCGGTACGGCACCTGGGCACGGATCCTCACTCAGCTCCAGGCTGAGGCGGATGCCAAGGGCCTGATCACCTGGGACGTGAAACGTCGACTCCACCGTCTGCCGGGCCCACCAGCACGCCGCCGGGGCGGCGAAAAGGGGGACCTTCAGAAGGAACCGCCCGGCGGTGTGTCCGTCGAACCGGCCGACCACGGTCTCGGACGCTCCCGCGGCGGACTGACCAGTAAGATCCACCTCGCGGTCGAGCAGGGGCAAAAGCCAAGACCGGGAAGTTAAGGATCATCCGGTGGGTGCGTAGGCGGCTCGTCCGACTTTCTTGATCAGGCCCCGGTGGGACCATTGGGACATCTGGACGCAGAAGCTGTTCATGTTGGTGATGCCGAGCAGGCGGGCGACGTCGCGAGCGTGCCACGGGGTGCCGGGCCTGCTGTTCATGATGGCGAGGGCGAGTTGGTAGCGGCCGCTGGGATCGGTGGTGTCGTCGTTGGCTGCGCCGGTCGCGGGAGCGTCGTGGGGAGCGTTGTCGCAGGTGGGTTCGGTCGCGGATGGGGAGGTCGACTCGCCGCAGTTTGTGGTGCGTTCGTGCGTGGTGATGTCGATGCGGTCGACGGTGGTCGCGGAGGTGGGGCGGGCCTGGCCCCTGAAGGAGTGGTAGCGGGAGATGGGGGACTTGACCTTGCGGGCGCTGATGCGGGGGCGGCGTACGGGCAGCAGGTTGGTGCGGACGGCGGCGTCGATGGCACCCGGCGTGGCAGTGGTGAGGCCTTCGGCGAGGGTGACCTGGGTGCGGGCGGCTTGGAGGGCGTGGGTGAAACAGGCGCGGTCGGGGTCGGCTCCGGCTGTGTGGGCGGCGTCGGTCATGGCCATGCGTAGCAGTTGGTAGACGGTGAGGGTGGCCCACAGTTCCTGTTCGATGCCGAAGCGGTCGCGTGAGCGCAGTACGCGGCCGTTCATCAGTGTGTAGCGCAGAGCGAAGTAGGCTGACTCGATCTCCCATCTTTCCGCGTAGAGCCTGATCAGACGCTCGGCCGGGTCGAGGAGCGGGTCGAGCAGGGTGGTGGCCAGGCGGTAGCGGCCGCTGACGTGGGTGCCGTCGGCCAGGTGCAGGGTCAGGTCGGCCTCGATGATCCGGACGGTGAGGTCACCGAGGAGGGCGAGGTAGGAGCCGTCTTCCAGGATGCGCAACAGCTTCGGGCGGCGGGTGGACTTCAGTCGGGCCAGGAACTGGGCACCGGTTTCGGCGACGTCGGCCAGGAACGCGTTGCTGTCAAAGCCCCGGTCGATCAGCACCAGGTGCCGCTCGTCCAGCAGGGGCAGCAGCCGGCCGGCGTAGGCAGTCTCCCCTGTGCTGGTCGGTCCGAAGCAGGCCCCGAGCAGACCGCGGGTGCCGGTCTCCACCAGCGTCATCAGCATGACGGTCGGGTAGCCGGCCCAGGCCAGCCGGTAACGGATCTTCCCCAGCCATCCCCGGGCGCGGTCGCTGTCCGGTGTCTTGATCGAGGAGCAGCCGTCGAAGGCGACGGTGCGCCAGCAGCGACACGCCCGGGGTTGTCGGCGGGGCGAGCGGCACGGCGAGGGTCTCGAACAGGAGCTTGAGCGGGGCGGGCGTGAGGCGTCGGCGCAGGTGGCGCAGCGCGGTGGTCGACACCTGTGGCAGCGGCAGGCCGCCGAGAGCGGCGGTGAGTTGGCGCCAGACGCCCTGGTAGCCGTGATCGGGGAACAGGGCGAGGGCGAGCAGGTAGTACACGCCGACACGCGAGGGCAGGTCCCGTAATCGCTGCTGGGTGCGGCCGGTCTCCTCCAGTACCGCGTCGACCAGCTCGAAGTCCACGATCTGGGTCAACTCGCCCAGATGCCCCGGGGCATAGACCCCTTCCGCGACCGTGCTGGTACGAGTGACGGTGATGGTGGCACACTGACCGGACAACGGGACCTCTGCTCTGGATCTCGGACTGTCTTGCGAGGACGTCCCAAGATCTACCAGCGGTCCCGTTCCCCATTCAGTCCCAGGTCAACGCGCTCGCGCGTACGTCTGGACAGCACCCTGCCGAGCCTTAAGGGCCTGCGGAGAAACAAGTCGTTGCTTCCCTGGTTGCTCGTCGTTGTTGTGGTATGGGGATGCTGGAGGGGGTTGAGGCGGCTCTGGCCGCGAAGTTCGAGGCGTTGTTCCCGCACTTGGACGAGCGTCAGCGCCGGTTGGCCATAGGGGCGGAGGCCCGGTCGCTGGGGCATGGCGGGATCCGGGTGGTGGCCCGTGCGGCCGGGGTGCGTGAGGGCACCGTCTCCCGTGGGGTTGCTGAACTGGAGTCCGGGGCAGCCCCGTTGGGCCGGGCCCGCCGGGAAGGCGGAGGCCGCAAGCGTGCGGTGGAGCTCGATCCGGGACTGCGGCCCGCGCTGCTGGCCCTTGTCGAGCCGGACATGCGGGGTGATCCGATGTCGCCACTGCGCTGGACGGTGAAGTCGACCCGTCACCTGGCCGCCGAGCTGACCGGGCAGGGCCACCGCATCTCGGCGGAGACCGTGGCCGACCTGCTGCGTGAGGAGGGCTTCAGTCTCCAGGGCAACGCCAAGACCGTAGAGGGCAGGCAACACCCGGACCGCGATGGCCAGTTCCGCTACATCAACGAGCGGGCCAAGGAGTATCAGGCTGCCGGGGACCCGGTGGTCAGCGTCGACACCAAGAAGAAGGAAGTCGTCGGCAACTACAAGAACGCCGGCGGCGAGTGGCACCGCAAGGGCGAACCGGTCCGGGTGCGGACGCACGACTTCCCGGACCCGGAGCTGGGCAAGGCCATCCCGTACGGGATCTACGATCTGGCCGCGGACACCGGATGGGTCAGCGTCGGCACCGACCACGACACTGCAGCGTTCGCCGTGGAGTCCATCCGCCGCTGGTGGAACAGCCAGGGGCGGGGCGCCTATCCGCACGCGCGGCGGCTGCTGGTCACCGCGGACGCGGGCGGCTCGAACGGCTACCGCACCCGCGCCTGGAAAGCCGAACTCGCCGCCCTGGCCCTTCAGACGGGCCTGGACATCACCGTCTGTCACTTTCCGCCAGGTACTCGCCAGGTACTTCAAAATGGAACAAGGTGGAGCACCGGCTGTTCTCCCACATCACCATGAACTGGCGCGGCAGGCCGCTGACCAGCCACGAAGTCATCGTGAACAGCATCGCCGCGACGACCACCCGGACCGGGCTGACGGTGCACGCCGAACTCGACACAGGCGCCTACGAGACCGGAGTCCGGATCAGTGACCGGCAGCTGGATGCCCTGCCCCTGCACCGCCACGAATGGCACGGTGACTGGAACTACACACTGCGGCCCGAGGCATACACCCAGGTCAGCGACGCACCGGACCCCTTCGACCAGCCCAGCCCCGACCTCGCCTGGCTCTGCCACCCCACCCTGACCGGCATGCCGGCCCCAGAGTGGGAAGCCCTGATCACCACGCTCACCACCCTCCACGAGAGCCAACGCGAGACGGCGCTGGACAAGCGGCGCGGCCATCGCCCACGAGTCAAAGGCGACGGCACCACCGGCCGCCGCCCCATCCTCACCCTCGCCGACCGGCTCCTGGCCACCCTCCTCCACCAGCGACTCGGGCTCCCGCAGGTCGCCATCGCCCGCCTCTTCGGCGTCACGCCATTCACCATCAACCGGCGCATTCGCGACATCCGCCAGCTCCTCGAGGCAGCCGGGCACACCATTCAACCCGCCGACCAGCACCTCGCCACCCTCGACGACCTCCGCTGCCTCGCCAGCACGGCAGGCATCACCATCCCTACAGAGATCAAGACGGCGAGTTAATAATCCGCAGGTCCTAACTTCCCGGCCTTGGGGCAAAAGCCTCTGTCGGTGGTGATCACGGCCGGGCAACGGGGTGACTCCCCGCAGTTCGAGCCGGTCCTGGAGGCGATCCGGGTCCCCCGGCTCGGGCTGGGCAGGCCACGCAAGCGGCCGGACCGCGTGCGGGCCGACAAGGCGTACGACTCCCGCAGCAACCGTTCCTACCTGCGCAGACGCGGGATCAAGGCCACCATCCCGGTGCCTGCGGACCGGGTCCGCAACCGGCTCAAGCGCGGCTCGCGC
This sequence comes from Streptomyces sp. V4I8, assembly GCF_041261225.1. Taxonomy (GTDB): domain Bacteria; phylum Actinomycetota; class Actinomycetes; order Streptomycetales; family Streptomycetaceae; genus Streptomyces. The sequence continues at coordinate 630,129 of NZ_JBGCCN010000001.1, read as the reverse complement.
GGCGGCCGGCCGCCGAAGTTCGACAAGGACGACTACAAGCAGCGGCACGCGGTCGAGTGCGGGATCAACCGCCTCAAGCGCCACCGGGCCGTCGCCACTCGGTATGACAAACTCGCTGTCCGCTACGAGGCGACGGTGCTGGTCGCAGCCGTGAACGAGTGGCTGTGACCAGCACCGTCACAACCGCCTTCAGACGACGTCGAATTCGTTGCCCTCGGGGTCCTGCATGGCGGCGGCGTAGAGCCCCATGTTCGGCTCATCTTTGATCCGCTGCACGGTGGCACCGGCTTTGACCAGCCGTTCCACCGTAGCCTTGACCCGCTGTGTGCGGACGTCCAGTGGGACGTCACGGCCCCCACCGACCTTCAGGTCGAAGTGCCACCGGTTCTTGGCGGCCTTCGGCTCCGGAACCTGCTGGAACCACACCCTCGGTCCACGTCCCGAGGGATCGATGATCGACTCCGGAATATCCCCGGCACCGGCCGGCAACTCTGCCTCGGGCACCCCCACCGCCGCCCAGTAAGCACGCCACGTGGCGTGCCCGCCCGGCGGAGGCTCAGGCACGTAGCCCAGGGCCTCGGCCCAGAACGTCACCATTTTCTGCGGATCGGAGCAGTCGATCGTCAGCTGCACTGTCATCTCCATGCTCGGAGCATCCCAGGCAGGTCTGACAGACGATCCACTTTCGCAACAGGCCCTAGACGGCCATGCCGTAGACGATGGTGAACACCGTGCCGAGTGAGCCGATGATGAAAACGCCGGTCAGTCCGGCGACGATCAGGCCCTTGCCCTGCTCGGCGCTGAACGTGTCGCGCAGGGCGGTGGCGCCGATCCGTTGCTTCGCCGCGCCCCAGATGGCGATCGCGAGACAGATCAGGATGGCGAGTGCCATGACCACCTGGATCATCGTCTTGGCCTCGGTACCGAGAGCCCCGAAGGGCCCCCAGTCGGGAGCGATGCCCCCGATGATCGTATTGATGTCGCCCTTGTCAGCGGCCAACTGCATGGCGCGCCCCTCCCGTTGGTGTCCTGGTCCTCGTCCTCGTCGTCAGCCCTGGGCGGGCATGGTCCACCGTAGCGACCTGTCGAGGCGGCATCTCCCCCTCAGTTACGGCAGAGGCGGAGCACTCTCGCGGTCTGGGGCTGGGACTTTGCTGCCGGTCTGACCGTCCGCCGATGGAATCCGGCGGAGATTTCGTGAAAAGCCAGGCGCCGAACCCACGACAAGAGAGCATTTCGAGTGGGACCTGTCATGTACCGGATTAGCGACATCTCACCACAGGAGTGACGGATGAAGCGTTTACGGAGAACACAGCTGCTGGGCCTCGGTGTCATGGCGCTGATGCTCGGTCTGGTCGCCGCCCCCTCCGCGCAGGCGGCACCGGCCGGGGCAGCTGTCGCTGCGCCCAGGGCCGTCGAGTGCAGCGGCAGCTGGGACGGCAAGACGTACTGGGCCAAGAGCCCCTCCGGGCGCAACGGGGGCGGCTACGCGCGCACCTACTGGAACGCTTCGACCAAGCGCAACTGCGCGAAGTTCTGGTCCAGCCCCTACGACGGACTGGCGTCGAACATCACGCTGTACCTCCACGACGAGAGCGGCGACTACGCCGCCGACCCGCCTCCGGAGCACCCCGAGAACTACCACTACTACGCCGGGCCGCTGTACACCTGGTTCGACGCGACCGGCCACTGCATCCACTTGAGCGGCTCGCTGGTCCGGGGTGGCGTGACCTACCGCCTCAGCACCGGGGACATTCGGTGCGGCTGATCCCTCGTCGCTGAACCCGGCCGGGCGGACATCGGGCCCGGCCGGCCGGAGCGCATCTACAGGTGCCTTCCTGGACGATCCGCGCGCGTACGCCCATGTGAGCGTGCGCCGCGAGGGAGTGCCCGTCGCGTTGCCGGCGAGGCGGCCGCGCCGTTCATCCTGGCTCTCCCCCCTCCGGTCAGCCGGCCATGATGCTGCCGAACTCCGGGTAACCGCTGGTGGAGACGCCGACAGTGGACGGGCCGAAGGAGACCGCTCCTGCGGTGCCGATCGCGGTGCCGTTGGAGAGGAGGCTGACGGCGGTGCCGTTCCAGTCGTTCTCTCCGGTGGCGCCGGTGGTCAGGTCGGCCTTGCTGTCGCCGTTGACGTCGGAGAGGAAGACCTCGCCGCCGAAGTAGTCGGACTTCTCGTTGCCGCCGGGCACGCCGGCGGTGTCCTGGTGCAGGTACTGGCTGCCGGTGGTGGTGACGCCGGCGGCGGATCCGTACAGGATGGTGACCGCCCCCGTGTCGACCACCGAGGTGCCCGTCGTGGTGAGGTTCTCGCCGGGCGCTCCGACGGCGATGTCCGCGTAACCGTCGCCGTTGATGTCTCCGACGGCCACTTCGAGGCCGAATCGGTCGCCGGTCTCGGCGGTGTTGGGGACGCCCGCGGTGTCCTGGCTGATGGAGTCGGTCTTGTAGGAGCTGTAGTCGTTGCCGTAGATGATGCTGATCTTGCCGCCCTTGACGGCTCCGGGGATGCCGTCGTCCCAGGACGCGCCCATGACGATGTCGTCCTTGCCGTCGCCGTTGAGGTCTCCGGTGCCCGTGATGATGCCGGGCGCCAGGTCCTCCTGCGAGCCGTCCTCCAGCTTGGTGCCGGTGGGCGAGGCGTAGATGAGGACGTTGGTTCTGTAGCTGGTGTCGGCGTCGAAGCCGCCCACGATCAGGTCGTCGCCGCCACCTCCGTTGAAGTCACCGGTGGTCAGCTGCAGGGCCCCGGCGTTGCTCGCCTTGACGATGTTCGGCGTGGCGTAGTAAATGCCGCCGTTGCCGCCGGAGGTGGTGAAGGCGCCCCGGAAGATCCAGACCTTGTTGGACGTACCGCCTGCCGCCAGGTCCGTCTTGCCGTCGGGGTCGAAGTCGCCCGTGGCCAGTGACTGCCCGAACCTGTCCTGGCCCGAGACGTTCGGGTCGGCGACGTTGGTGCCGCCCGCCAGGCCGGAGGCAGTGCCCCAGACGATGGTGACGGCGCCGCCGTCAGCGTCACTGCCGACGTCCTCGCCGGGGGTGCCGACGGCGAGGTCGGCGTAGCCGTCGCCGTTGAAGTCTCCGGCCGCTGTGGCGGCACCGAACATGTCGTTCGTCTCGGCGCTGCCCGGGATGCCGGTGGAGTTCTGGCTGAGGAGAGTGCGACTGGTGGCCTTGAGACCGCTTGCCGAGCCGTACATGACGGCGATCTGACCGGCCCGGGCCTTGCCGCCGACAGCGGCGACCGGAGCCGAAACAGCGACGTCACGGAAGCCGTCGCCGTTGAAGTCGCCCTGCAGACCGGAACCCGCGGCGACGGCGGTGCCGCCGCCGACCGTCAGCAGGGGGCCGGTCAGTGCGGCCGTCACGGCCGTGGCCATGGCGATACGTACGCGTGTGGGCATGCGGCGTTCTCCAGTGCATGCGGGGACACCGGGCGGTGTCCCGGGCCATTGGGACTGCCATGGTCCGCGGAGTGCGGTGATGGCATATGCCAGACCATCGAGGTGGGGCGGCGGTTGTACGCGATATGCAGTGTGATCTCCGGGCCGGGGCCGGGGCCGGGGACGAGGGAGGACGAGGACGAGGGACGGGGACGATGGACAGGGACGGGGGAGACGAGGGGCCGGGACCGGGGCGGATGGGATGTCTCGGTCTGCTTGGTCGGCATCAGCCGGGGTCTGCGGCTCGGGCCGCGCGGTTCCGGGGCCCGTTCGACCCCGAGGCCCGCGCCCCGCGCCGCCGCAAGGGTCCGGGTCGCGGAAGGTCTTCCAGGTCCCTATGCGTTGAAACGCACGCCCTCCTCGCGGAGCAGGACCCGCAGGCCGTCGTGGCTGATGTCGTCGACCACCACCCCCTCGGCGACCAGGAAGTCAGCGAGCTTGGCCAGACTCCAGGTCGAAAACCGGCAGGCCTCGCTCGGCCGGCTTGGACTTGGCGATCTCCTTGATCTCGCGCCGCTCGGGCAGGGTGAACGTTCTGGGGCCGGCCCGTCTTCGTACTTCGGGTAGCGCGCCTCGAAGCCGTCGGCGTTGAAGTTGTGGATCACGTCCCGGACCCGGTCCGCGCTGGTGAAGGTGACCTCGGCGATCTTCTCAACGGGCATGCCCTGCGCGGACGGCAGCACCATCTGGGCTCGCCGCCAGGTCACCACCGATCCCGTGCCTCTGCGGATGATCCGCAGCAGGCGCTGCCCCTCGTCGTCCTCGATCTCGCGGACGCGTACTCGTTCCGCCACCCGGACGGCCTGGCGACATCGCGCCGTCCGGACCAGCATCCGCACGGCGCATCACGTCACGACAGGGGCAGAGGTTCTCGCGGCGCTATGCGCTGGGGTCGCGGAGGCCTACTGCGTCGTGCAGCCAGAACGGCTCTGCGTAGACCAGTGTCCCGGTCATCCATGGCTCGTACTCCGGGAGTCTGAGGGCCTGGAAGGCGTCATCCGGAATGCGCAGGGATGGTTTTCGGAAGCCCTGGTCGTCACCGGGCGCGAAGCCGAAGCGGGAGTAGTAGCCCGGACCGCCCTCCAGGAAGACCAGGGGGACGGCCCGCTCAGCGAGGGTCTTCAGCCCGTGTCGGACCAGGGCCGAGCCGATACCGCGCTTGTGATGCTCGGGCATGACGGCCAACGGGCTGAGCACATGCACCTCGACCAGTCGCCGAGGGGCATCGAGCAGACTGCGGGTGAACATGACGTGCCCGACGATGTGCCCGTCCAGCTCAGCGACCAGGGAGAGACCGTCCGCGGGCGTGATCGTGCCCCGCAGGGTATCGACCAGGTCGGCCACGACAAGGCCGTGGTCACCGAACGCCCGCAGGTGGATGTCCCGCACGGACTCTCTGTCGCTCGGAAGTTCTTCGCGAAGATCCATGACCGGAGGGTAAGGACCCGTCCCGGTCGCTCGCACACGGTTTTGAAGCCCGAAGGATGCATGGCGAATGACACCGAGTTGCACACCACTTACAGCGTCCGAACGGCGCGTCACATGACCACAAGGCAGAGGTTCTCTGATGCGGCACTAGTGCCGACCGGCCTCTCGATCGAGCCCGGAATCCGCCCGCGCCTTCCCCCAGAGCCGCACCGCGATACCGACGGCCGCAAGGGCAAGGGTCGCGGCCCCCGAAGCAGCCAGTACCTGCCGGGGCCCCATGGCTGCTACAAGGGGACCGCCGAGCGCGGTGCCCACCGGTGAGGCGGTGAGAAGGGCGGCACCTCGAGCAGCCAGGACCGTGGTCAGCCAAGCTGTCGGCGTGCGGTCCTGGAAAAGCGTGTAGGACAGTGCTGTGAAGGGGCCGTAGATCACGCCGCCCAGGGCGAAGCAGAAAAGAGAGACGCCGACAGGCGCGCCCAGGCCGAAGGGCATGAGCATCACACCCCAGCCGGCGACGATGCCCAGGGTGACCGGCCAGAGCGGGAGCTTGCGCAAGGCGCCGGCGGCCAGGCCACCGACGACGGCACCCACCCCGAACAGAGTCCAGTACAGCCCGAGAAGACCCGCGCCCGAATGGAGATCATCGGTGACATGCAAGGGCAGCGCGACCTCCACCGGTCCGTAGAGGAAGTTGAAGAACCACGTCAGTGCGAGGACACCAAAAAGTTCGGGCTGTCGGCGCAACAATTGAAGACCGGCGGCCGATCGGCCGGTGTCGACCGGCCCAGCCGTCGCGACGCCTTCGGCCGCACGGCCCAACCGCCCGACCTGGACAGCAAGAACGGCGAAGGACAAGGCGTCGATGCCGATGATCCAGGCTGGCCTGATGGCTGTGGCCAGGAATCCGGCGAGTGCGGGACCGATGACGACAGACGCCGATGTGCTCGCGCTGACCAGCGCGTTGGCGGACAACCGCTGATCCGGCGGCAGCATCTGGGCCAGCAAGGAGTACTTGCCCGCACTGCCCCAGGCATGCAGCACCGACGAACCCGCCAGCAGGACGACATAGACAACCGGGTTCAACGCTCCCATCGCCCAGGCCAAGGGCACACAACCGAGGAGCGACGCGCGCAGCCACCCGTCCACGGCCAGCAGCCGTTGCGCAGGCAGGCGTCGCAGCCAACGGCCGAAGACCAGTGCTCCGACAGCCCCAGGAAGGGCATACGCGGCGACGGCAGCACCGACGACCAGGCCGGACTGGCCAGCAGGTGCGATCAGAACGGCCAGCCACGCCACGGCGACCACACTCATCCCGTCACCGACATCTGAGGCCACCAGAGCCGGCAGGAGCCGCCGGAACCCGGCATGGGCGAACAACGACTGGTACGTCCGTGGCAGCAGACGAGTTGGCGGTGGGAGAGTCACGCGGTCAGACTGATGGTTCAAGCGCGCTTGAAGTCAAGGGGGTTCAGTGCGGGAGCTGGGTATCGGGGACCTTGCGCGGCAGGCGAGGATACGGCCCTCAGCCTTGCGTTACTACGAGAGCATCGGCCTTCTGCCGGCCGCCCGACGGGTCGGAGGCCGGCGCGTCTATCCGGCTGGCACGGTGCGGCAGATCGCACTGATCAAAATGGCCCAGCGGGCCAGGTTCACCCTGGCCGAAATCCACCAGTTGCTGCACACAGACCCCGACCGCGGCGCCACCCGGCAATGGCGAGCTCTCGCCGCACGCAAGATCCCCGAGCTGGACGAGTTCATCCAGGAGACCCAAACCCTCCGGAACGCCGTTGCCGACTGCCTCGCCTGCGGGTGCATGAACTTCGACAGCTGCCAACTACTGTCCCCCGGCACAGCCGAGGACAACGCGTGAGGCGCGGCAGCGGCTGACCCCAAGCCATCGGCTGCGGGCACTCAACGGCGGCCTTTTCTCGAGATGCGGCCGACCAGCCGGTTCACGGGGCCCGGCCGCATCGCTCCGGTGATCTGCTGCAGATGGTGCTCCATGGCGTCCGCCATCCCCGCTCTGACGAGGGCCCATACCGGGGCTCGCATGCCGGCGGGGTCCGGGGAGCGGCGGCGAGGGAGCTGATCGCGGATCGGTCGTACGACGGGAGGCGCGGCGGGCGCGCATACCCGGCTGCGCATGCGCAGCCGCGTTCCTGCCCTGCCCCCGGTGCTGCCAGTCGCCCGTTGTGCAGACGCCGGCCGAGATGCGGAAGCGCGCAGTCTATCCTGGCGCGTGACCGAGCGGGCCGTTCAGCTTCCGAGTGCGGCGGGCGGTGACGGCTGTGAGCGTATGAGTGAAGGGCGGCGGTCTTGGTGTGGGCCTTCGTGCTGACCAGAGCGCGAGTTTCAGCTTTTCCAAGACCGCCGGGATTGAGTTTGCTGCATCACGACGCTCAGTGGGAGGCGAATGCTGTGGCGTCGCGCTTGGGGGGTGACTTCTAGGCGTGCCTGGCGTGCCCGCCGTGACGATCTAGGTGTGCTGCTCAGGTGGAAGCGCCATGGTGCGTCCTCGGTAGCCGGCCGCACGGGGTGGCTCGGGTCGCGTGTCGGTGCGTCAACCCGATGATGGGAGCAGGCGCAGGGCTGGTCCGCAGGTGAGGGAGCGAGCGGCATGTATCGACCGGACGGCTGGGATGTGCGGGTGCGTGTTGGAGTGCTCGTCCCCGAGGGCGACGTGGGCCCGGAGTCGGAGCTACGGGCAATGGCGCCGCTGGACGTCGGATTGCACAGTGCGAGGGTGCCGTTCGGTGGGATGCGGGCGGGAGGCGTGATGGATCCGACCATTCCGCTGGCTCCGGTGCGGAGCTTCGCCGAACCGCCGTACGTGGACGACGCTGCGGAGTAGCTCGCTGCCGCTCCGGTGCAGGTACTCGCCTTCGCGTTCACCAGTTCGGCGTATGTGATCGGAGCCGCTGGCGAGACGGCGATGCTGACCGGCTCTCCGCGCGGGCCCGGGGCCTGCCAGTGGTCGCCACCTGTGCCGCCACGGTGGGGGCTCTGCGGGTCCTGGGCGTGCGCCGCATCGCTCTGATCGATCCGCCCTGGTTCGATGACGAACTGAATCGTTTCGGTCGGGGCTACTACGAGGACACGGGCTTCGCTGTGGTGTTCAGTGCGCCGTGTGCACTGCCCAGCGGACAGCACCTGATCCGTCCCGGGGACCTGCACGATTGGGTGAGCGGCCATACGCCCCACGACGCCGAAGCCGTGGTGGTGGGCGGTAACGGTCTCCGCGCCGTGGGGGCAGTGGAACGTCTCGAACAGACCTTGCGACGCCCGGTTCTCACCGCGAACCAAACCCTTCTCTGGGCTGCCTTGCGTGCCACGGGGACTGCTACCACGGACATCGAAGGATTCGGGCAGTTGTTCAGTGCGGCCGCCATTGCACCAGCATCGAATTTCAAGAAAGCGGACTGACACTTGAGCTCGTCGGAGTTCGAACGTCGGTCGGATCTGTCCCGCCAGGCCTGTTCATTGCTTTTCGATCCATGAATGAAATCAGAGGTCGCCGAAACCACCGAAGCTCCGGCGAACTGCCACTGGCCGTTGCACTTCGTGCGCTGGGCGGGCAGGCCATCGCCTGCCCCACTAGGCGGCGTGCCCCGTGATGCAGAAGCACCCATGAACCGGCCCGCGGCCCGCTGTTTTGTCCAACCGCGGTCCGCAAGCCGCTTCATCTTCGACCGCACGCCCTCCACACAGGCCGGAACCGGCGCCAGCCCGAGTCCCGCGGTGATCTCCTGGCACGTCATCACTCCGTCCCCAGCCGACCGGCGTTCCGCCAGCAGGCCGAGGATGCGCTGGTAGTCCACGGCGAGCACGTCCGCCGAAAGCGCAGGCCGCCACACGGGGACGATCGGACCTGTCCGCGGCATGGGCGCCGCCGCGGACGCGTCCACCACCGGGCCTGGTGCTGGCTCCGATGCGGAGAGTCCCTCCGTTGGGACCAGGCAGGCCACGCCGGGCTCCGGGACTCGCGGCACGGAGAGGACCTCGCCCACGTATTGTCGGGCGATCACCCACTCCTGCCAGTCCATCTCCGCCTCAATGAGCGCGGTCAGCACCCGGTCCGCCTCCTCCCGCAGCCCCTCCACGCGCTCCCGCGCGGCCAGCTCCCGCTCCTCCACGACCGACGCCATTCCGGCACCTCCACCGACGAGACAACCCGACGGCCCGAGCCTGCCTCTCCAACCCGACATCATGCTTGAGCTGCGAAAACCCGCCGATCAAGGTCGGTACGACAACGACTTCTAAGCCAAGCCTCGTAACACCGGTCCACCGAGTGCTGGTCGGGCTTGGGTTGGTAACGCTCTTCGCTGCCAGGGTGCTGTAGTTCATTGCGAAGCGTCCGCCTAGGGAGGTGATGGCGCTCCCGACCGCGTCCAGTATCCGGTTCAGCTGATCGGGACGGAGTTGGGTGAGGCCGCCGGTGGTGGGTAGCAGGTCCAACCATTGGTCGCGTTGTGTAGGACTGCTCCCAGTCGAATCGCCACTGTTCGGGAGCGTTGAACTTGCTGAAGTTCTCCGTGGCCAGCAGAGTGTCGGGGCGGATGAGAGCTGGGGCGGCGATCGCCCCGATGAGCAGGGTGAGGAAGATTTCGCCCAGACATGCTGACGTCGCCGAGTTCTTGCCGCAATGGCGCGCAGCCAACCTGCTACACGGTGGGAGCTGTGAACGAACACCGCGTTGCCGTCGGAGCATGGCCGGCCGAGTCAAGCTCAGAGAGAAGCCTGTGGCGACGGCGGCAACTGCGTACCCGGCGATTGCCGCATTCTGACGGGCACGGCACACGCCCGCTCGATGATCTCCGCACAGATGACGGCGGCCTCCGAGACCACGGTCTCGAAGGCCGCCGTCATCCAAGGTGTGCCCGGATCATCGGACAGGCGTCTCAGTCGCCGATGAAGCGATCGACTCTCACTTCGGTGAGCGAGTCCCACGCATCGAGCTGTGCGGCCGCCGCGGCGATCTGGTCGTATTCCGTCCGCAGAATGCGGATGCGGTAGTACTCGATCACTCGCGCGAGGTCGTCCACGGCCAGTTCGGCTTCGTCATTGTCGACCATGTGGACGACCGACCGCAGCGCTGCTACGGGACCCTCCTCTCCGCCCAGCCGGCCCGAGATGCTCTCGGCGGCCGCGCGGATGAGGACACCGGGCGAGTTCGGTACGTTCATCTGCTGAGACATTCTCCCTCCGAAGGTCACCCGGTCCGGTTGATGTAGGCGGTGGTCACGCCCAGCGGCTTTCCGTCGGGCGCCGCGGTGGTGCGGTAGTACACGTAGACCGTGTACTTCTTCTTCTTACGGCATCCGCAGCCGGTCCAATACGAGTACGTGATGTCCCACTTTCCGTCATAGACACCACCCCAGGCGTTCCGCCACTTGCCTGAGATGAGCGCCTTCTTCAGGTCGCTGAGCATGGTGGAGCTGGACCTCCACGCAGAGCGCTTCCCCGCTCCGACGTGCTTGTCCTTGATGTGCCGGAGACCGAACTTGCCGTACTTCTTGCCGTGAACCGTGACGTTGGAGGTGCTTCCCTCACGGATGGTCTTCCAGTGGCTTCCGGGAGAGCGCGACCACATGAGGATGCGCCACTTGTCGCAGGGCTTGAACGGGTTGCCCCAGGCGCCGCACCGGCCGTCGAGGTCGGTGCCGTTGACCGGGTCGGCGCAGACGAAGTCGTAGGCGTTGCAGTTGCCGCCGAAGACCGGGTCCAGCTGGAGGAACCGGGCGGCGTTCGGGTCGTACAGCCGCGCGCCCATCAGGACGATCCCGGTGAGCGTCTCGCCGGAGCGCTGGTTGGAGCCGAACCAGCCGTAGCGCTGGGCGGTCTTGCCCGTGCGGGAGGCGCCGTTCTCATTGCTGTCGACGACCGTCGGCGCGACCGCCGAGTCCAGCGGCAGCTGGAGGGCGACGTCGCCGTGGATGCTGGTCAGCTGGAGGACGGTGCCGCCGGACTTGCCGGTGGTCGCGCTGAACGTGCCCGTGGCCGAGGTGACGTTGCGGGTCACCGTGCCCTGGGCGGCGTCCTCCACGATCCAGCTCGGGCTGTCCGTGTCGTTGCCGTAGTGGTTGGTCTTGGCTGCCGGCTGGCTCCAGGTGCCGGCGTTGTTGGCCTCCACGGTCCACGAGCGGAACCGCAGCCCGGCGTCGAGTTGCCACGTCTGGCGCTGGGAACCGGCGGTCTGCCGTTGCACGAGATCGTTGGCGTAGTACGACAGGGTCGAGCCCGGGAGCGCGGTGGTGCGGCCGAAGGCGTCGTAGGAGTAGCCGGAGTCGACGATTCGGTCCGCGGTGTCGTAGGTGTGGCTCTTCACCGCGCCCACGCTGGTCGGGCAGAGCAGCCCGGCAGCGGCTGAGGCCTCCGTCCTGCCGGTCCGGTTGGAGCGGCTGTCCAGGGCGTATGTCCGCAGGGTGCCGACGTTGTCGCTGGTGTCCTCGACCCGGGTGAGGCGTCCGGCGTCGTCGTAGCCGAACTCCTGGTGCGACCAGCCGGAGCGGGTGGCGGCCTGGCCGTGGATGGTGGAGGTGACGGAGTCGTTGTAGACGGTCACCCCGTCGCTGTCTCGTGTGTACGTGCGCACGACGACGGCGCCCGCAGCGTCCTTGACCTGCTTGAGCGTGTAGCCGCCCGGCAGCTTCTCGGAGGCCACCGCCCCGTCCGCGTCGTACGTGGCGGTGAAGGAGCCCGCGACCGAGTCGGTCACCTTGGTGGCCAGCCCTCGCGGCTCGACGGACGGGTCATAGGTGTAAGTGACCGTGCTGGGGACGCTGTTACCGACCTTGACAGGGCGGTTGCGCAGGTCGTACGCGGTGGTGGTGGTCCCTCCGTCCGCGTCGGTGTAGGAGATCTCCCGGCCCAGCTTGTCGTAGGCGCGGGTCAGGGTACCGCCGGTGGACGACGTCGTCTTGACCGCGCGGCCCGTCTCAGGGTCGTAGCTCGTCGTGGTCGACGGCACCGCCGCTCCGACGCCGGTCGTCTGCACGGTGGTGGATCGGCCCGCCGCGTCGTAGCCGCGGGCGATGGTGCGGGTCGACGTGCCGGCCTTCTCGGTGGTTTTCGCGGTGTTGCCCCACCAGTCGTACTCGGCGGTCATGGTGGGCAGCTGGGCCGGATTGGTCCCGCCGCCGGTGATGTCCCCGGCCGGCCCGCTGGTGCACAGCAGGTCCGCCCACTCGGGACGTCCGGCGCAGGTGCCGGTGCCGGTGGCCGACCAGTAGGTGCTGACCTGGGTTCCCGCGTCGTTGCCCGTGGTGCCGGGCGCCCCCTGCCGGGTGACGCGGCCCTGGGCGTCGTACTCGGTGACGGTGGTGATGGCCAGACCGTCGGGATCCTGCACCACCTTGGTGGGCAGGCCCTTCGCCCAGTCGTAGGCGACTGTGGTCAGCTGGGCGTCGGCCATGACGGCGGGGTGCTCGCGGACCTGAGCGCCCTCCTTGGTGCTGGTGATCTGGTTGCTGGTGCCCACGGCGTCCGCGGGACGTCCCTCGTCGTAGCGCTTGCTGGTCCAGCTGCGCGCGAGGACGGAGGTGCCCGCCGCCACGAGCGTGGTGTCGCCGGACTTCAGGTCCTTGGCCAGGTCGACCCGGCCGAGGGGCCCGAACTTCTCCAGCTCGCGCGTACCGGTCTCGTCGAACACGGACCGCGTGGACAACAGCTCGGCGCGCTCCGCGCTCGGCCGGTCCGTCAGCCCCAGGTCGGCCAGGGCCTCCTTCGCGGTCGCCGTCGCCCCGAGCGCGCTCTCCCGGTTCCCGGCCGACAGTTCACGCACCACGTTGCCGAACCGGTCGTGGTCGGTGTTGTCGATCCGGCCGCCGGGCTCGGCGAGGTTGACCCGCTCGCCGGACACGTTCAGGTACTGCACCGTGGCCAGACGGTACGCCGACTGCTCCAGGGCCGATCCCGAATGGGAGGCAGGCACGGCCTCGGCAGGGAAGACGGCGGTGGCGTCCGTGGGGATGTCCTGCTGCCCCCACGTGCGGACCGTGTCCCGGTCCATCACGTACGGAGCCGAGGTGCCGGACAGCGGCACGTCATAGACGATGCCGGTCGTCGCCTCGCCCTCAACGGTGCCGGCCGTGCCCTCCTTCAGCGCGGCGCGGGTGGTCTTGAGGAGCATGCCCTCGCCGGCCGCCGGATCGTTGCCCGCCTTGCCGTACGTGAACGTCCAGGGCAGCTCGCCCGGCGGCGTCAGCGAGGTGACCCGGCCGGCCGCGTCGTAGGCGTACTCGGTCACCAGCTCGGGGCTGATCTGCGGGTTCCAGGCCCGGCGGAGCCGGCCCGCGTCGTCGTACTGATATGTCTGCACGGGCTTGGACGTGGCGGCCGAGGCTCCCGGCTCAGTGGACCAGAGCCGGATCTCGCGGACCTGGCCGCTGACATTGCCGAAGGTCGTGGCGGTCGCCGTGGTGGCGGAGGCGTAGACGTATTCCAGCAGGCGGCAGCCCTTGGTCGAGGGGTCCCCCGCGCAGGCGGCCGCGGTGGCGGCGGATGTCGGGGCGATGATCCGGGTCGGCCGGGCCAGCGCCTTCCCGCCCACCGTGACCGTCTCCGACATGATCGTGGTGGTCGAGTTGGACAGACCGTCGAACAGAGTGCTCTTGACCTGCCAGGCGGATGCCGCCGGGTCGGCCTTGGCGAACTCGGTCACCGTGCCGGAGCTGTCGGAGAGGGTGAAGGTGCCGTCGACGCTACCCTTGAGCACCATCTCCTCGGCCCCCGGCTCGGGTATCCACCCGTTCTCGGCCGCGTTGGCTGTGAAGTGGATCGGCCTGTCGTCGGCGAGGACCACACTGACGGCCGTGTCGGAGATCTTCTCCAGGTGGGTGTACTCCGACTCGTTCAGCTGCGCCTCGAAGCCCGACACCCACTGCTTGCCGAAGATCGCGGCCTGGTCGTCCTGCTGAGCGCCCGCCTCGGGGCGGCGGGAGCGGGCGACACGGCTGACGACGAGGCCGAAAGCCGAGACGTCCTCCGCGGACAGGGTGTAGTCACCGGTCAGCAGGTTCACCGAGCCGGGTCCGACGTCCTCGCTCGCGGCGCCGTCGGCGTTGCGGTCCACTACGACGGTGAGCGGCTCGGTGCTGCCCGCGGCTCCGCCGGGGCCGGTGAAGTCGGCCTTGATCTCCACGGATCCGTCGGGGGTGACGGTGGAGGCGGCGTTCCAGGCCAGTGGGGCGTTCCTGCCGTTCGCCAGGGCCACCGGCCACTGTGTGAGTGCGGTGCCGTCCTCGGTCACGTGCCCGGCGGGGATGGCCTGCCACTCGTCCGCCGCGGAGCGCCGCCACGAGAAGGAGACCTTGTCGTACTTGCCGCCGTCGGTCTCGGCCTCCAGGGTGAGCCGGCGCGCGGTCCGATCGCCGGACCCGGGACGCACGAAGCCGCCGGCTCCCACGTTGAAGGTGTACTCGGCCACGGAGGACCGGTTGTCCGCCCGGTCGACAGCCCGTACGAGGAGGGACTGTGCGCCGTTGTCGGAGGGAGTGATGGAGACGTTCTTGTCACCGCCCGCCCCGCCGGTCGCGACCTTGTTCCAGGTCACGCCGTCCAGGGACCACTCCAGCCAGTTGTGGTCGGACCCGGGCGGAGTCACGGTGAAGGTGCCCGTCTGGCCCGCGCCCTTGCTCCATTTGCCCGTCGGGTAGTCCGTGGACGTGATCTTGGCCGGAGGGGAGGGGGCGCTGGTGTCGACCGTGAAGGTCTTCCAGGCCGACCAGCCGGTGTTGTAGTGCGTGCCGTCGTACGGCGACGTGCGGAACTTGTACGTCTTGCCGTTGGCCAGCACCCCGGACGGGACGGTCACCGAGGCAACCTGCCCGGACGGCACGTACTTTGACACGATGACGTCGCCGACCTGGGTGTTGGTGGCGTTGTCGAAGATCTGGAAGGTGCCGTTGACCTTGTCACCGTCGGCGTCGACGAAGGTGTCCCGCAGCGTCGGCGTAGTGGTGTTGACCGTGTAGGCGCCGCTGTAGGAGAAGTACGGCGGGCCGGCCTCCTGCTTGCTGCCGGTGCGCGGCCGGTAGTTGTAGTTCACCACCAGCTTCGGCGGGTTGGAGGCGGCGTTGGCGGAGTTGACCCGCTTCCACTGCGCCAGGACCGATTCGTCGGCGGCACGGATGCCCATGTTCCCGCGGGTGGCCTTGGCCGAGGCCCAATCCTGCACCAGCGTCGTCACGTCGGCGTTGATCCAGCCGTCGGGGGCCGCGGTGCAGGCGGTGTTGCCGCGGGTCTCCGTCGAGGTGGCCTTCTTCGCCGTCATCGTCGGACGGTTCGACCACCGGCTCGACGTGGACGCGGCACCGGAGGCCCACACCTCCCACGGATACGCCTTGCAGTCCGTGTTGCCCGAGTGGAAGTTCCACAGGCTCAGCTTCGCGTCGAGAACCAGCGCGTCCTGAACGGGCGTCGTGTTCCAGGAGATGAACGATTGCGCGGTGCGCGGGGTGCCGTCGGCGTTCTTCGTGCCGGGGTTGCCGAAGTCCAGTTCGGTGTCGGTCGACCAGTCGACGGTCTCGCCCTGCTGGACGTAGGTGTCGAAGACGTTGGACAGCGAGGACGTCGACGGGTCCACGGTGACCGGGTACTTGGTCTTCGGGTCGGCGAGGAACTTCGCGTCCGGGGTGACCACCAGGTCGACGGAGGAGCCCTTCTTCACCACCTTCAGGCCGACCCGCGCCTTGTGGGTGTGTTCACCGGAGCGCTTGTCGACGGTGGAGTCCCACATCACCGGCGCGGGCATGACGGCCCGCTTCTTGTTCTTCTTGTCGGTGAACAGCACGCTGCCGTCGGACAGTTGTTTGACCTTCAGTCCCTTGGCCTTGAGCGGCAGGGTGTAGGAGTAGTCGGCCGAGGCCGGGCGCTGCTTCACTTCGACGAACTGCTCGAAGCCGGTACGCGTGGCTTCGACGACCACGTCGGCGCCGGGCACGGCGTTGACGTACTCCGCCCGTGTGCCGTCCAGCTTCGGCTTCGGCAGCCCGCCCTTCCACTGCAGGGTGATCTGCTGGTCGCCCTCACCCAGCGTCACCAGGTCGGTCGCCTTCGCCGCGCGGGCGGCCTTCCACGACTTCGCCGGTGTGCCGGTCCGGCCCGCCAGCCGCAAGCCCTCCGGGTGCGCGACCGGCTCCACGCCCGATCCGGACTGACGCAGGTCCACGTCGACGTCGACCCACTTGCCCTCCCGCTGGAACCGGACCGGTCCCGCGGAAAGTTCGGTGGTGAGGCTGCCGTCCTTGTTCGCCCACGTCGTCGACGTCTCCGTGCGCTCGGAGAGCGCCTCCACACGCTTGCCGGACAACCTCGCCGCGACGCGGGCCGACGGAATGTCAGCCGCCCGGGTCGCCGCCGCCTTCTTCGGTGCGGGTGCGCTCGGGGCCGAAGCGGCCGCCGGCAGACTCGCCACATCCAGCAAGGTGATGGCCATGACCAAGGAAACCCCGCCCGCCGTCCAGCGTGCGGTCCCCCCCGATATCGGCCGCCCCCGCCCGCCGGGCAGGGGTCTGAACACCGTCATGATCTTCCGATCTGCAGTTTTACATGAACATCACATGTGTGATGGTCATGAGAGCGTATGCGGGAGTTCAAGATCGAAAATCATGACAAATTCAAAGAAATTACACAGGTGGCCCGTAGTGGTCTCCATGATCTTCGCCACCTGTGATCGCGCGTGGAACCGCCGTCTTCACGACCTCGGCGAACCGCACGACGTTCCGGCGGGCTGACCGGTGCGGCTGAGGAATGCACTGGTCAGACGGCTTCGCCCAGGACAGGATGCGGCTATGCGTTACGCCCGCGAGGACCCCGAGTTGCTCGCTCTCGTCCACCGCTATGTCGCGCCCGACCGGTGCTACCCCAAACTCGGGGGCCCGGTCATGTGCATGGCCGGGCCTGACCGTGCCAAGTTCACACGGGAGTTCGGCGAGGCCGCCGGCGATATCACGCCTCGTGAGCTGACCGTCCTGCTCTCAGGTGGATGGCGCGAGCGCAAAACCGCAGCCTGGCTCATCGTCGTCGCCCGCAGAACTGAGTTCCGCGAACGCCTCGGCGGACTCCTGCTTGCGAGCCAGGTCTGCTACGCGGGCACGGCCTACTGCGTCACCTTCGCCACCTTCGGCGCCCCTGCCGACGCGGCCGATGAGGGCAACGAGCACTGCACGGCAAGTAAGCGATGACACCGCCCCCGGCAGAGTGACACCTGTACGAAAGTCGCCGGCTCGGCGCCTTCGTCCTTGCCAGTGAGGCTGAGGCACCCCTGGCCGCGGTAGCGCTTCCTGCCGCCGGCCTTGCTTGCCTCGGTGCGGTGGGTCCGTACGGCGACGGGGTCGTGGTTCATCCCCAGGAGCAGCAGATGGCCCGCTTCCTCCAGGTCGTGGCTGCTGCCGCCACAGACGCTGAAGAGATCGACGAAGGGGATGGGGCCCAGCGCTGCCTTGAGGCGTGCCAGCTCGGATGGTGTGAGAAGTGGGGCGTGCCGCTGCAGGGTTGCCTTCTTGGCGGGTGGGGTTGGTGAGGCCGTCGGCCGGACGTTGTCGCGCATGGCCGACGGAAGGGGACGGATCAGGAGTGCTGGGGGAGTTCGCTGTTGCGAGTCTGCTGGGGTACGTCCTTGAGGACCGGTCCGCCGTGGTGCTCGCTGGCGCGTTCGAGTGCGGCGGCCTGCAGTGCGGTGGTGTCCGCCCTGTGGTTCAGGCTCTTGTGGGCCGAGCGATAGATCACGACTGAGCTGTGGGTGGAGTCGCCCCGTGCGGCGAGTTAGCCGCCGTGGTTGGCGGTCGTGCTGCTGATGGCGATCTGAGCCGTCGGGGAGCGGGATGGGCAGGTGGGTTCCCTGCGGATCGCGTTGATGACGGCTTCGGCCTGGGTGCAGTCGTTGCGGGTGCCGGCCGTGACCGTGAAGGCCAGCGGGCGGCCCCGCCCGTCGCAGGCCAGGTGGATCTTGCTGGTCAGCCCGCCGCGGGAGCGTCCGAGCCCGCGCTCCTCGAGTCCCCTTTGGCGGCGGCGTGCTGATGGGCCCGGACGATCGTGGAGTCCAGCGCGACCAGCCAGTCCATCTCCGCCCTTCCTTGGGCCGCGGCCAGGATCCTGTCGAAGGTGCCGTCGGCCGCCCAACGGGCGAACCGCCCGTGCACCGTCTGCCACGGGCCGAACCGCTCCGGCAGATCCCTCCAGGGCGCACCGGTACGGAACTTGAACACGATGCCCTCCATGACCTGGCGGTGATCCCGCCACCTGCCCCGGGCACGGCCCACCGGCGGCAGCAACGGCTCAATCACCGCCCACGCGGCCTCAGATATCTCCCCATCCCTCACGACCGGTCCAACGATCGGATGATCGGCAAGACGCTCCCTAGTACTGCAACGGTGTTTGCCGTGACTGCTGGCCAGTTCAGTCGTTGGTGTTGTTATGGGTGGGGACCTTGCTGGTGTCAGGTTGTGGGCGGGGGAACTGGGTGCTCTGCATGAGCGGTTCGTGCACCGGTTCAACCGGGAGGAGCCGCGTCAGTCGGCGCTGGCTTACATGCGTGGGCTGGTTGCGCCGCTGGAGCGGAAGAACGGCTGGACGCTGGCGGAGGAGGCCGGGCATACGGGTCCCGATCGCATCCACCGGCTGCTGAACCGGATCGAGTGGGACGCCGACGAGGTCCTGGACGACGTACGCGACTACGTCGTGGAACACCTCGCAGACCGCGAGGCCGTCCTGATCGTCGATGACACCGGCTTTCTGAAGAAGGGCGTCCGTTCGGCCGGGGTGCAAAGGCAGTACTCCGGAACGGCCGGCCGCACCGAGAACTGCCAGATCGGTGTGTTCCTCGCCTACGCCACCGGCCGTGGACGCACTCTGATCGACCGCCGTCTGTATCTGCCCACCTCCTGGACGGATGACCGGGAACGGTGCCGGCGGGCGGGCATCGACGACAGTGTCGCCTTCGAGACGAAGGTGGCCATGGCCAAGGCGATGGTCCGCCGGGCCATCGCCGACCGTATCCCGTTCGGCTGGGTGACGGCGGACGCCGCCTACGGCTTCAGCAAGGGCTGGCGGTTCGAGCTGGAACAGGCGGATGTCTTCCACGTCATGGCCACCACCCGGCACGACACCGTCGTCACCCGCTGGTCCATCGACCACCCCGTCCACGACCTGTTTCCCGGCCTGCCGCGGCAGAAATGGAAACGCCGTTCCTGCGGTGAAGGAGCCCACGGCCGGCGGATCTTCGACTGGGCCCGCGTCGAGGTGCGGCCCTGGCACCGCGAGGACCGCCGGCACTGGGTCCTCGCCCGCCGAAGCGTGAGCAGGCCCGAGGAGATCTCCTACTACATCGCCTACTGTCCCGCCGACACGACGCTGGACGAGCTGATCCGCATCGCGGGCAGCCGCTGGGCAGTCGAGGAATGCTTCCAGACCGCGAAGCAGGAGTGCGGCCTGGACGACTACCAGGTCCGCCGCTACCCGGGCTGGCACCGCCACATGACCCTGGCCATGGCCGCCCACGCCTGTCTGACTGTCCTGCGGGCCCGCCAGCTCGACACGGACAAAGCAGAAACGGATCCTCCCAGCTCATCCACCTCAGCCTCGCCGAGATCCGACGCCTGATCACCCGCCTCACCAACCGCCGCCCCACCCCGGCCGACCACATCCTGCACTGGTCAACCTGGCGCCGACGACGCCAGCACCAAGCCCGCATCAGCCACTACAAACGACGCGGACACAGCCCCTGAAAACTGCCCAGCAATCAGAACAAGCACCGTTGCAGTACTAGACTAGGGCTGAGGGAGAAGGAGCTGGTCCTCCTTGAGGCGGTGCGCAAACTGCCCGACCGACAACGCACGACGATCGCGCTGCGCTGGCAACGCGACTTACCCAACGACGAGATTGCGGCCGTCATGGGAGTGTCCTTGAACACCGTGAAGACCTGCCTGCGTCTCGGCCGTGACACCCTGGAACCCGTTCTTGCAGACGTCAGCGGAGGTGAACGATGAGCATCGAGCGCCACCTGCACGGTACGGCCACTGCCGTCTCTGAACTGTGGACAGACGAGAACCACACCCGCGCCCGGCTGGCCGCCCTGCACGAGTGAGCCAGTCGTGAGACGTCGGACCAGGAACAGCCGCAAGCCCCTTCCAGGGCACCCCGCAACACCTCGGCCCGGCCCAGCCTCAGGAGCAACGCTCCCCGGCGCGGCGGGGAGCGGCCGCTGAGTGAGATCCCCTTCCTGACGGTGGCTGAAGTCGCCAGCATCATGGGCGTCTCCAAGATGACGGTCTACCGGCTGGTCCACAGTGGTCATCTACCGGGCATCCGGGTCGGCCGCTCCTTCCGTGTGACCGAACAAGCCGTCTACGAATATCTGCGTGAGAGCTGGCAGGGCGCCGAAGTCGACGGCCGGTGACCACCTTGAGCTACCCCCGGGCTGCCAGTGACATCAGCATCAGCAGAGCTGTCGTCTAGGAGCCGGGGGGGCGGCCGCTACGCGGTGCGCTCGCGTCGGCGCAGGGTCGGCGGCCGGTCGCCCGGGTTGGCGAGCATCCGCCGGACGGTCTCCGGGTGCCAGCGCTCCCCACGCTTCGGGCGGATGTCCTCGGCCTCAAGGACAGCGCAGATCTCACGGAGGGACAGTTCTTCCTCATCCCGGAGCTGTCGGGCGCGGGTGCGGCCGGCCTGTTCCATCTCCTCCTCGGTCAGCTCCTTCTTGTGGGCCCCGGAGTCCTAGCTCAGACACCAGCCGCAAAGTAGCGATCAGGACTTGGTGACCACGGTCTTCTTGGGCTGTCGGGGCACGGTCTTGGTCTTGTCGAGGTGCCCGTACACCGTCGACCGTGGCAGGCCGAACATGTCGGCGATCTGCTGGACCGTCTTCTCCCGCTCGTCGTAGAGCCGTTGGGCGAGTGCGGCCTGGTCGTCGGTGAGCCGGGGCCGGCGCCCGCCGACCCGGCCCCGGGCCCGCGCCGAGGCGAGCCCGTCGTTAGTGTTCGCCACGATCAGCTCCCGCTGGAGCTCAGCAAGCACGCTGAGCATGCCGAACATCGCGCCGCCCTCCATGGTGGAGGTGTCGATGCCCTGCTCGATGACGTGCAGGCCGATCCCGCGCTCGCGCAGGTCGGCGCCGAGGGTCACCAGGTGCAGTACGGAGCGGGAGAGCCTGTCGAGCCGCGTGACCTTCAGGGTGTCGCCCTCGCGCAGCAGCTGCATGACGAGGTCGAGTTTCGGGCGGGACGCCTTCGCGCCGCTGGCGACGTCGACATGGATGTTGTCGTGGTCCACGCCATGGCGGAGAAGGGCGTCGATCTGATGATCGGGGTTCTGGTCGGCCGTCGATGTGCGGCAGTAGCCGATGAGCATGTGTCGGAATCTACCGGGCGGACCGTTCACCGGCGTTGATTTTCGACGCGAGTTGCCGACACTGCCCACCTGCGGGTTCGCGATCGTGCCCCGAGTGTCGGCAGACGGTCGTTTGCCGACACTCGGGAGGTGGCCGCTGCCTACATTGCGACGGTTCGGATCCCGAGGGCGAGAAACACCACTGCTGTGATCTTGGCGGCAGTGCGCTTGAAACGGGGCTTTTGCAAGGTGTGTGAGGCACGCCGGATGAGGACGGTCCAGGCAAGGAGCCAGAGTGTCATCAGCAGCGCGTGGGCGCTGGCCAGGGTGAGAATCTGGGTGTCGAAGGAGCGATCGGCTTCGATGAACTGGGGTACCAGGGTCAAGTAGATGGAGGCCGCCTTCGGGTTGAGGACGTTGCCGAGCAAGGCTTGGGTGTAGACGGAGTCCGACTGCACTGGCAGACGCCGACGGGCGGGAGTGCGTGCCGTTCCCACGGCGGACCGCCATGTCCACAGACCCAGGCCGATGAGGTAGGCGGCGCCGATGACCTTGACGGCTGGGAAGGCCTGGCTGGAGCGCATGACCAGGGCGGACAGGCCGGCCATGGCGAGGGTGGCATGGATGTACAAGCCGGTGACCGTGCCGAGGACGACAGGGAGAGCCTGGCGGCGGCCCTTGTCGGTGACATGCCGAATGAGAAGGGTCAGGCTGGCTCCGGGGGTGGCGACGAGGGGCAGGAGTGCCGCCAGGAACCCGAGAACGGCGTAGGGGTGGACCACGTTTTCTCCGGGTCGAGCAGGCGGGATCAGAGCACGACGCGGTAGTGGGTGGTCAGGCGCCGGTCGTCGCCCAGGATGTGGAAGGCGAGGGCAGGCGGCTGGTCGCGGTCTGCAGGGCGGTCGCCTTCCCAGGGCATGCGCAGGGTCCAGGTGACGGCCGGCCCGACGATCAGCGGGCGGGCGGCAAAGGTCGAGGCGGCCGCGGTATGGGCGTGTCCGGTGAGGACGGCAACGACCTGCGGGTGCGCGTCCAGCAGCGCGGCCAGTTGTCCAGGCTGTTCAAGCATGCCGGAGTCGGGCAGTGGGTGATGGAGTTCGACCGGTGGCTGGTGGAAGGCGATCAGTGCCGGGGTGTCCCGCGGCAGTGCGGTGAGTTGGGTGTCGATCCAGTCCAGTGTCTGTGCGTCGAGGCGTCCCTCGTCGCGGCCGGGGATGGTGGAGTCGCACATCAGGATGGCGGTCCCTGCGATGTGGTGGATCCGGTTGACGGGCCTGTGATCGGGTGTCTCGCCGAGCAGGGCCTTGCGGTAGGCCGGACGCGCATCGTGGTTACCGGGGCAGGTGAGCACCGGGAAAGGGGCTGTCAGGATGCGTGCCGCTTCCACGTATTCGGCTTCCTCGCCGTGATCGGCGATGTCTCCGGTGACCAGGACCGCATCGACCGGGTGAGGCAGGGCCCGTAGGTAGTCCATGACGCGGCTTGCGCGCGCGGTGGCCCTCTCACTGCCGTCCAGGTGTAGGTCGCTGAGCTGGGCAAGCAGCACCGTCATTGTCTGTCCCCTCCCATGGCGGCGGCTCTGGCCGCCGGTTCACCGCGAGGCGTGGCGCGTCACCCCACCTCGAAATCTAACGGAAGTTCTCGTTTTACCGTTAGGGACTCTAGAGTGTGCGCGGGAATGTGATCAAGTGGTTGACGACCAGGCAGGGGCAAGGGAAGGAGGCGCTTGTGGAGCGCTGGCTGGCACTGGAACTGGCGAGCACGATCCGCCACGACGGAGATGGCGGCGTCACCGACGACCTCGCCACGGCACACGGAACAACACGTTGGATCCAGGCGCAGGCCGATCTGCTGGCTGGCCATCCTCCGGCCGGAAAGCTCACAGCAGACGAGGGCCTCAGGTCCGAGATCACCGAGCTGCGGCGGGCAGTCCGGGCGCTGTTCGCCCGGGCGGTCAGTCCCGCTCCCCCCAGCTCGGCGGACGCCCAACGACTGATGTCGGCCGATCAGGCGTTGGCCCACCTCAACACGGTTGCCGCCCGTGAACCGGTCGTCCCGCAGATGGACTGGCTGCCGGAAGGTGCCCCCGCGACCCGTCTGCTGTCGGCGGAGAACGATCCGAAGGTACGCCTCGTGGCGGCCCTGGCGCGTGCCGCCATCGACTTCCTGGGTGGCCCGCAGCGCGAGCAGTTGCGCGCCTGCACCGCACCCCGCTGCGTGCGCTACTTCGTCAAAAGCCATGGGCGGCAGGAATGGTGCAAGCCGTCATGCGGAAACCGTGCCCGAGCAGCTCGCCACTACCGGCGTCAGCGCATGGCGGCCGATGGCAGTTCCGCCCCGTCCTGACCGGTCACCTGGCACGATGCCCGAGCCGCGGATCAGTCAGCTTGGGGTAACTGCGAGGGACTCAGCCGAACGGGGGCGGGGGAGTGCGCGCGTGAGTCCGACATCGAGCCGCTTATCCATGTCCAGCCGGAAGGTGCCGTAGGGGTTGATATTCGACCAGAAAAGCGCGGTCATTCCCCGCCTATCCTCGTCGGTCGGCTTCTTTGCCCAGGCCGGTTCGGCCAGGACTTGCTGGAGCAGCAGGGTGTTGACGCGCACGAGCGCGGACTGGAGCAGGTGCAGGGCGAGCATCGAGGTCTCGGCGTGCTCCTTGTCCGGGCCGGTCAGGGCTCCGTCCTTACCGTAGTGCAGCACGGTGTTCGCCGAGTTCCAGTTTTCCACGACCTGGAGGCCACCGTGGATCTCGCGGCGCAGGTCCGGGCTCGCTAGGTAGTCGCAGGCGAAGATGGTGCGCACGGCACGGCCGAGTTCTTCGAGTGCGGAGTAGGTGGGGCGCTTGGGGCCGCCGCGCGTGAAGCGGCGCAGGACCTGTTCAGCCTCCGTGGTGCCCAGGCGCAGCGCGGTGGCGTACTTGACCATCTGGTCGTACTGCTGGGCGATCAGGTCCCACTTGATGGGTCGGGTCGTCAGCGAGCCGCCGAGCGCCAGCCAGCCGGGCGGGTCGTCGTCCGGGCGGTACAGGCGGATGCTGCCGATGTTCTTCAGGCGGGGCAGCAGGCGGAAGTTGAGCAGCTCGGTGAAGGCGAACCCGACCACCGAGGCGCCGTGCGTGTCGACGTAGTTCGACTCGATCTCGACGTCCGTGCAGTGCCGCAGCAAGCCCTCGATCATCGCCGCGACCTCGGACGACGAACAGCTCTTGAGCTGGGAGTAGATGCAGACGTTCTTCCGCTCGACGTGCCAGTAGATCATCACGCCGTTGCCGCCGTAGCGGGCGTGGTACTCGGTCATGAAATTCGAGGACCAAGAGCCGAACTTCTTCGAGTCCGACGCGCAGGCGGTACCGCGGCCCCACCAGGCGGTATCGCGGGCGGCGAAGGTGGCGTTCACCAGCCTGGTCACGGCGGCACGGAGGTTGTCGACGGTGATGAAGTGCCGGCGCACGTGCCGCAGCGCTGCCTCGGTCTCACCGTGCTCGCCGGTCGCCACGATCGCGCGAATGCCCATGTTCGTACCCAGCGCGAAGAGGGCGAGCAGGAGGCGGCGCTGGAGGACGTCACGCTCGATGCGCTCGTAGGCGGCCACCGAGGAGAACTCCTCGGTGAAGCCGGTGAGGAAGTCGGAGTTCTTCAGCACGTCCAACAGATCGAGGACGCCCCAGCGGCGTACGACCTCGTCCTTCAGCGCCGCCAGGCCGGTGGGCTCGGCCAGCGGCTCCAGCTTCGGCACGGTGATCCACGGCTCGCCCTTGCGGGTGGTGACCTTCACCCCGCCCGCCGAGCCGTCCGCGAGCGCGCCGGACAGCCGGCCCAGGCCCTCAGTCATGCGCTTCTTCAGATCCGCGATGAACGCCCTCGGGTTCAGCGGCTGGCGGATCGCGGCGTAGTGCACGGCGCGGGTAGCCTCGAAGTCACCGGGCAGGTCGTCCTCCGGGTTACGCCACCGCGCGGCGCCCTCGACATAGATCTCCCGGCGCCGGACCGCGTCCCGCAGCGCCACCAGCACACACAGCTCGTACGGGATGCGCTCGACCCTGCCCTTGTCGTTTACGACCGCCTCGCGCCAGTCCTTGCGCACCACCCCGTCCATCGGCACGACGTCCGTGGCGTCGTAGAAGCGGGTCTTGCCGTCGACGTCGGCGTACTTCTTCAGCAGTTTCATCGCGTCCATCACCGGCCGGTAGGCGGTGTTGTTGCACCTGAAGCCCAGCGTGTTCAGCAGCGGCGGCAGCATCTGCCGGTAGTACGAGCTGTAGGAGGAGCGCAGCGTGGTGCGGACCTTGGCCTTGAAGACCTTCTCGTTCGACTTCGCCTCGGCCACCAGATCCTTTAGCGTCTTCTCCCCGACCACCGGGAACAGGGCCCGGCGTACGACTTCGTCGGGCTTGTCGACGGCGGCCGTTGCCAGCTTGAAGAGGATGCCCTCCTTGCCACGGACCTTCTTCAACTCGGCGGTGAGCTGCTTCTCCACCCTCCGCTCGGCGCGTGCGTTGATCTTGTGAACCAGGGCGACCAGCAGGTCGACCAGGGCATTGGTGATCTCCGCCTGACGTGAGGAGCACAGCGCCGCGAGCAGGGCGATCCGTACGTCCTCCGCCGTGTCGCGGAAGTCCGAGGGGTACATCTTGATCGCCCGTGCCCGCCAGGCGGCCACCAGCTTCTCCGAGCAGTCCGCGAACAGCCCGTCGGGCAGCCCGAGCTTGCGCACGTCGTTGAGCTTGGTGATCTCCGTCAGCAGGGAATCCAGGCCGACCGCGCCCGGGTCGCGTTTGAGCGCGGCCAGCAGGGCGGTACCCGCCTCGTTGTCCTCGGCCACCAGGGACAGCAGCCGGGCCGTGCCCGCCTCGCCCAGGCGGCCGATCGTGCGGGCGCAAAACGTCTTCTCCCACTTGCCCCGCGCCGCGACGAGGACCTTCTCGACCCGGGTCTCCGGCCCGTCCTGCGAGCCATCCTGCGCCCCAACGAACTATCGATGCGCCTTCAGCGGCGATAACCATGACCGAAGCGAGGCCGTGTCGCAAAGAGAGCGCTAGCGCACCAGGGCTGCCGCGGCACATCGGCGTCATCCTGGACGGGAACCGCCGCTGGGCCCGGAATCACCGTCTGCCCACATCAGACATCTACCGCGCCGGCGCAGCCAAGGTGCCTCAGTTCCTGACCTGGTGCGAGCGCGCAGGAATCCCCGTCGTCAGTCTCTGGGCCCTGTCTGACCCTTCAGCTGTAGATCATGGTGGTTGCGGGAGTTCGAGGGTCTCTAAGCTGGGTAACTGCCGTGTATGAAGGCGGAGTTGCTGGATGTCCCGGTCGAGGTGTCGGACCGGGAGTGGGCGGAGGAGTGGGCGGGGCGGCTGGACGATCTGCTGGTGGGGGTCGGGGACCTGTTCGGCCGGGTGGAGACGCAGTGGCATGGGGAGATGTGCGTCCGGGGCCTACTGGGGCCGGTCTCGCGCAAGAACGGCTGGCAGCTGGCGGAGTGGGCCGGAGAGCGTGTGCCGTGGAACCAGCAGCACTTGCTGGACCGGGCGAAGTGGGACGTGGAGGGGGTGCGGGACTTCACCCGCCGGTACGCCGTCGCCGAGCTGGCGGACGACGGCGTGGGCGCGGGGCCCGGCGGGGCCGGGGTGCTGGTGGTGGACGAGACCGGGTTCGCCAAGCGCGGGAAGGCTTCGGCCGGGGTGGCGAGGCAGCACTCCGGGACGCTCGGCGGGGTATTCCCCTGCCAGATCGGGGTGATGTGTGCGTGGGCCACCGGTGCGGGGCAGGCGTTGATCGACCGGGAGTTGTACCTGCCACGGGAATGGACGGACGAGCCGGATCGCTGCCGGGCCGCGCACGTGCCCGAGCAGCGCGGCTTCCTGACCAAGCCACGGCTGGCGGAGGCGATGATCGAGCGGGCGCTGCCCGACCTGCCTCAGGAGCCGGGGAAGGTGTGGGTGGCCGCCGACGAGGTGTACGGGCGCGAGCGTGCGTTCCGTTCCTTCCTGGAGGAACATCGTCTGCCGTACGTGGTCAACGTGCAGGCGAACTCGCCGGTGCTGCAGCGTCCGGGCTGGCGGCACGCCGCCCGGCTGGTGGAGCGGGTCGCGCGGGAGGAGGACTGGGTCGAACTGCCCGCCGGGCCCTCCCAGTTGGATACCCGCACGTGGCAGTGGTGGGTGCGGCGACTCCCCGGCGAGGAGGAGATGGTCGATGGCCAGGCGTGGGCGCGGTGGCTGGTCGCGCGACGCCGCCTGGAGGATCCCGGCAAACGCGACTACTACCTGGGCTGGGGCCCGGCCGACACCCCGGTCGAGGAGATCGTTTTGGTGCCGGGCGCGCGCTGGCGGGTGGAAGAGGCGATCAAGCTGGCGAAGTCCGCCTGCGGGATGGCTGACTACGAGGTCCGCTCTTTCCACGGCTGGTACCGGCACGTCACCCTCGCCCAGCTGGCCGCCGCGTTCCTGGTCGGCTGCGACGCAGCCACCGCCCGCGAGAACGGCCCGCTGGCCCGGACCCGCTACGGCCAGCCCGCGCCGACAGCACCCGTCGCCGAGAGAGGGGGACCCGCCTGATCCCAGCAGCCCACCCGCCCCCGTCCGCTTCACCGCCTTCGAGATCAGGCGCCTGCTCATCTTGCTCACCCCGCTGCCCGACCGCCACCAACGCATCCGGCACGGCCTGGCCTGGTCCGCCTACCGCCGCCTCCACCAGGCCATCGCCCGTGCCTGCCACCGACGCCGCCGAGCACACGGTCACACCGTCCCAGCCGGACCCGACACACCAACAGAACTCCCGCAACCACCATGATCTACAGCTGAAGGGTCTGACACGGCAGCTGTAGTTCTTGATCGTTGGCGTGTTCGTGCTGGTCAACGGGGGTGCGGGGGCGGCCGAGGGTAGGGGGACGGCCACCGTGATCATGAGCGTTTGTGACGACGATCAAGGAACAGGTGGCCGTGGAGGCCACGATAGCCGGGCAGGAGTGGACGGCCGCGTTCGGGGCGGTGATGGCCGAGGTCGCTGACTGCTTCCCGCGCCGGGAACCGCGCCTGCTGGCGCGGGAGATGACCGAGGGCATGCTGATGGAGCTCGATACGCGCAACTGCTGGACGCTCGGCGAGGCGCTGGGGCACTCGGGCCCGCACCGGCTGCAGCACTTCCTCTCCCGTGGTGTGTGGGACCACGATCTGGCCCGCGACCGGCTCATGACCTGGGCGGCCGGTGAACTCGCGGACGACCAGGCGGTGTTGATCGTGGACGAGACCGGTGATGAGAAGTCCTCGACCGACTGCGTGGGAGCGGCCCACCAGTACTCCGGGGCGCTCGGCGGTATCGGTCTGTGCCAGGTCTCCGTCCACCTCACCTACGCCTCGGTAAGCGGGCACACGCTGATCGACCGCGCCCTCTACCTGGGCGCCGGGTGGGCCGCCGACGAGGAACGCCGCCTGCTCACCCACGTCCCCGACGAGACCCTGTTCGCCACCAAGCCACAGCTCGCGGCCGCCATGCTGCAGCGTGTACGTGCCCTGGGGATACCGGCCCGCTGGCTGGCCGGCGACGAGGTGTACGGCGGTCGCGAGCTGCGACGGCATGCACGGGCACTCGGCCTCGACTACGCCCTCGCGGTCCGCGCCGACCACCGCGTCACCACCCCAGCCGGCCGCTTCACCGCCACCGAACTCGCCGCCCGCTTACCCCGCCGCACCTGGATGCGCATGCGTACCGGCCACGGGACCAAGGGCGACCGTCACTACGACTGGGCCATGATCGGCGTCCTCGCCGACGACACCCCCGAAAGCACCGGGCCGGGCCACTCCTACCTGCTGGTGCGCCGCCACCGCTACACCCGCGAACTCTCCTTCTACCGCTGCCACTCCGCAACCGCGGTCACCATGGCCACCCTGGTCGATGTGGTGTGCTGCAGATGGAAAATCGAAGAGGACTTCCAGGCCGGAAAATCCGACTGCGGCCTGGACGAGGGCCAGACCACCTGCTGGAACTCCTGGATGCGCTGGAGCCTGATCAGCATGCTCGCCGCAGCCATCCTGGCCGTCACCCAAGCCCGCGCCGCCGCCCAGACACCCAGCGGCCCACTCGCCCCCTCAAGCACCCGCGAGCTGCTGCGACTCCTACGCGCCACCGCCCTGCGCCCTCCCCGCCGCGACCTGGAGCACCTCCTGCACTGGTCCGCATGGCGCCGCCACCATCAACAGCAAGCCACCGAAGCCCACCGCCGCTGGAACAACATCACCGCCGCAGCAACCACCTGACCAGCAACAATGACCAACCGATCAAGAACTACAGCTGCCGTGTCTGAGTGGGCGTTTGATGGTGATTCACGCCGACCGTTTCAACATGTTTTGCCACATTTATCGCCAACGCGTGCGGCCTGAAACGCCTGGAAGTTACCGACAGACAGGAAGCTTCCAACCCGTTGTTAGACCAGACGGAATTCGGCGCTGAGGAGCGGATCAAACGGGCGACCGGATCGGCACCCGGGATGCCGTGAAGGCGCATGTAAGGCGCGAATCACCCCGAAGGGTGTTGGCCGCAGGAGCGACTTAGCGTCTCAATCCATCCCTAAACGCCCACTGAGAGGGCATTTGATCTAGGCGAATTGCCCTTTCTGTTCTAGTAAGTACCTCGCCAGGTTGGTGCCGTCTCGTCCGTTATGCGCTTGGCGAGGTTGTCGATCGAGGCGACGTGGATCATGGCTTCGGAGCTGGCGGGAAGGGTCTCGTAATCGCGAGAAAGGCGCCGGTGCAACATAAGCCAACCCAGGCTTCGCTCGACTACCCAGCGCCTTTTGACAATGTGAAAGCCGCGAACTCCGGGGTTTCTGTTGACAACTTCGACGTCGATTCCGAGACGTGCGCCGTGCTCGATGACGGCGTTCTTGAAGCCGGTGTCGACCCAGCTCTTGGTGATGGTTGGATACGTCTTCTTGGCTTGATCGAGAAGACGTATTCCTACAGCATTCTCGGAGAGGCTCGCGGCGGTGACGGTCACGGCAAGGATCAGTCCGATCGTGTCGGTGAGGATGCCTCGCTTCCGTCCGACGATCTTCTTGGCAGCGTCCGTTCCCTGGCTGGTCAGGGGTACGTTGGTGGAGGTCTTCACGCTCTGGGTGTCGATGACGGACCCTGTGGGTTCAGGCTTGCGTCCTTCCTTCACGCGGGCGAGCCCGGTCAGGTCGTAGTTGAGCTGGGCGAGGATTCCCTCATCGCGCCAGGAAGCGTAGTAGGCGTAGACGGTGCCGTAGTTCGGGAAGTCGTGTGGGAGGTATTTCCAGGGGATTCCCGTGCGGTTGATGTAGAGGAGTGCGTTGAATACGTCGCGCAGGTCGACCTTGGCCGGCTGTCCGGTGGGTCTGCGGTCGAGCCGGGCTTTTCTCCAGGCCGTCAACGTCGGCTCGATCAGGGCCCATCGGGCGTCGGAAAGGTCGCTGGGGTACGGCTTCCGCTGGCTCACGTCCCAGAGGGATCATGGGTGTGACGGAAGATCGGGTTCCGGTGATCACCGGCGGTTCTGTGCCATCTCTACGCCAGACGTACTTCGAGCTTCGAAGCCGAGCGAAACGGGCGGGCAGGCCCGGAAGTCAGGACGTGATGAACCGCAGCGATCCGCCGAAAGGCCTCAAACTGACACAGCGACAGAACTCGCATACCGGCATGAGACATACCTGAACGCCCACTGAGTGGGCGTTTAGGGATGGATTGAGACGCTAAGTCGCTCCTGCGGCCAACACCCTTCGGGGTGATTCGCGCCTTACATGCGCCTTCACGGCATCCCGGGTGCCGATCCGGTCGCCCGTTTGATCCGCTCCTCAGCGCCGAATTCCGTCTGGTCTAACAACGGGTTGGAAGCTTCCTGTCTGTCGGTAACTTCCAGGCGTTTCAGGCCGCACGCGTTGGCGATAAATGTGGCAAAACATGTTGAAACGGTCGGCGTGAATCACCATCAAACGCCCACTGAGTGGGCGTTTAGGGATGGATTGAGACGCTAAGTCGCTCCTGCGGCCAACACCCTTCGGGGTGATTCGCGCCTTACATGCGCCTTCACGGCATCCCGGGTGCCGATCCGGTCGCCCGTTTGATCCGCTCCTCAGCGCCGAATTCCGTCTGGTCTAACAACGGGTTGGAAGCTTCCTGTCTGTCGGTAACTTCCAGGCGTTTCAGGCCGCACGCGTTGGCGATAAATGTGGCAAAACATGTTGAAACGGTCGGCGTGAATCACCATCAAACGCCCACTGAGAGGACGGTACGTGACTTGATGTCTGTATTGCCTCCCCGCTGACCGGCTGGCTCGTCGACCGGTACGGCCGTACGCCGATAGCCGCAGCCTCCGGCCTCCCCCTCCTCGCCTCCGGAATCACCGCCGGCGCGGCGCCTGCCGCGGCTGGGCTGGAACCTGGGCCTCGTCTCCGGCACCGCGATGATCACCGATGCCGTGCCGCTGGCCACCCGCGCCAAGACCCAGGGCATGGTCGACCTCTCCATCGCCATCGCCGGCGCCACCGGGGGCTTCAGCTCCGGCCTCGTCGTCTCCGCCTCCGGCTACCCCGTCCTCGCCCTCACCGGCGGCATCCTCGCTCTCGCCGTCCTCCTCGCGATCGCCACCAGGGCGAGCAGCCGGTGACCCGGCCTGCCCCGTCGGGGGAAGCCGGCCGCCCTCACCGTCGACGGCACCGGGCACCGTCGTCCAGGTCATCGGCGGTTGCGCCTGGCGGGCTCTGCCGCCGTGTTTCGAGATATCAAGGTCGACCGCGCACCGCCGGTTTGTGATCTGGTCGCGGGCCGGGGTGTGGGGCCGGCTGCACGAGGCGGTGCTGCACCGACTCGACGACGCCGGTCTCATCGACGTCTCGCGCATGGTCCTCGACTCCGCTCACGTGCGGGCGAAAAAGGGGGCGAACTCACAGGTCCGAGCCCCGTGGACCGGGGTGGGTTCCAAGATGCACGTCCTGTCGGACGCGAACGGCCTGCCCCTGGCCGTCGGCGTCTCGGCCGCCAACACCCACGACAGCGAAGCACTGAAGCCCATGGTCGCGGGTCACCAAACGAGACACGACCCCCACCACGGCCGCCACTTCAAGCTGCCTCAGCGGCTGCACGCCGACAAGGCGTATGACATCCCCCACCTGCGGAAATGGTTACGAGGCAAGCGCATAGGCGTGCGCATCGCCCGCAAAGGCGTCGAGTCCAGCGAACGGCTGGGCCGCCGCAGGTGGGTGATCGAGCGGACGATCTCGTGGCTGTCCGGCTACCGCCGACTCAGCCACCGCTACGAACGCCACTCCCGCAACTAGCTAGCTGACTACAGCTTTGGCCAGCTGCCCAACGCGAGGTTCGCGACTTGCAGCAGCTCAGGGCGGGAACTACCACTCGCGGCCTGGACGGCAATCCCATTGGCGACTGTTCTTAGGTAGAGCGCAAGAAGATGAGGATCTGTGGAAGGCGGAAGGTCACCGGCGTCCACCGCCTGTTGAAACCGGCGCGTCAAGTGGGCTACCCCATCCTCACGCCATGCGATGAGTGCGTCTCGGACTTGGCGGCTCTCATCCCCGGCAGCCAACGCACCCTGCACGCCAAGACAGCCCGTGGGGTATCCCGGCATGGTTGCCGCCTCGACCGTCCCGTGGAGCACAGCAGTAGCCACTGCTCCACTTGTGGGCTCTGCTAGAGCTCGAGCGAAGTAGGAGGCCAAGCCCTCGGTGTACCGCTCTAGCGCCTTGTAGAAGAGGTCTTCTTTGTTACCGAACGCCCTATACAGGCTGGGGCGGCTGATACCCATCGCTTCGGTGAGGTCGTCAAGGCTGGCGCCCTCGAAACCCTTTGACCAAAACACCAGGACTGCACGATCGAGTGCCTCGTCGATGTCGAACGCGCGAGGCCTGCCAGTAGGGGCCGGTGTCGTCGAGAACATTTCTTCATCCTACCGTTCGATACCGATCGGTACGGATGTGCTAAAGTGTTTCGTACCAATCGGTACGTTATAGCGAGAGGTGACGTCGTGTCACAGACCGTACTCATCACTGGCGGAACCTCAGGCATCGGCTTGAGCCTCGCGCAATCCTTCGTGGAACTCGGGGCGTCTGTCGTCGTTTGCGGGCGTTCGCAGGCTGCGCTTGACCGATTCGCGCAAGCACACCCGCAGGCGCTGGCCGTGCGGGCTGATGTGACGGACGCAGCTGATCGGACAGCGTTGTTGCAAGCAGTCGCTGATCGCTTTGGGCGTTTGGACGTGTTGGTCAACAACGCCGGTACGTTCGAGGAACGAGACTATGCTGCCGGCAAGAACCCCAATGCGACTCTCGATGACGAGGTGGCGTTGAATCTTGCCGCCCCCATCCACTTGACGGGTGAAGTGCTCGAGCGATGGCCATCGCCCGACGCGATCGTATTCATCACCTCGGGGTTCGCTTTGGTCTCGCCCACTCGCGCACCTACCCACGGCGCGGGGGTCTGCCGCACGATCGGGTGACATCTGAACTGACTTGCCCTGGGGGGCGGGTGGGAAGGATGTCGCTGTGCCCAAGCCTTATCCGGAAGAGTTCCGCCAGGACGTCGTGCGGGTCGCGAGGAACCGCGGGCCGGGTGTGACGGTCGAGCAGGTGGCCACCGACTTCGGAGTCCATCCGATGACGTTGTGGAAGTGGATGCGTCGCGCGGACATCGACGACGGGACCAAGCCCGGAACGACCAGCCAGGAGAGCGCTGAGCTTCGGGAAGCGCGCCGGCGGATCAAGCTGCTGGAGCAGGAGAACGAGGTCCTGCGCCGGGCCGCGGCCTACTTGTCACAGGCACATCTGCCGGGAAAAGGATCTACCCGCTCGTGAGGGAGCTGGCCGGGGACGGGGTGCCCGTCACGGTTGCGTGCCGGGTGCTGAAGCTCGCCAGACAGCCCTACTACCGCTGGCTGGACCAGCCGGTGACCGATGCCATGCTGGAGGAGGCGTATCGCGCGAACGCGCTGCTCGACGCTCACCGTGACGACCCGGAGTTCGGATACCGATTCCTGGCCGACGAAGCGCGCGGCGCCGGGGCCGTGATGGCGGACCGGACTGCATGGCGGATCTGCCGGGACAACCGCTGGTGGAGCGTGTTCGGCAAGAAGCGCGGCAAGGGCAAGAAGGCCGGCCCGCCAGTGCACGACGACCTGGTCCGCCGTGACTTCACCGCGACCTGTGCGAACCGGCTGTGGCTCGCCGACATCACCGAGCACGCCACCGGCGAAGGCAAGCTCTATCTCTGCGCGATCAAGGACGCCTTCAGCAACAGGATTGTGGGCTACTCCATCGACGAGCGGATGAAGTCCCGCCTGGCCGTGGCCGCCCTGGACAACGCCGTGGCCCGGCGTGGAGACGTCGACGGGTGCATTCTCCACAGCGATCGCGGATCGCAGTTCCGCTCCCGGAAGTTCGTCCGGGCGCTCGACCGCCACCGGATGGCCGGATCGATAGGGAGGGTCGGAGCTGCCGGCGACAACGCGGCCATGGAGTCCTTCTTCAGCCTGCTGCAGAAGAACGTCCTGGACCGCCGCGTCTGGGCCACCCGCGAAGAACTCCGTATCGCGATCGTGACCTGGATCGAGCGGACCTACCACCGACGCCGCAGACAAGCCTCACTCGGCCGGCTGACCCCCATCGAATTCGAGACCGTCATGACCACGCCGGCCCTCCAGGCCGCGTGACCGAACCTGTCACCCGAACCTGCATCAGACCCCGGTGAAGGCCGGCCTGCACGGCTTTGCGGATGGCTTGCGCCGTCAACTCGAGGGTCACACCCATGTCCTCGAGG
Organism: Streptomyces sp. V4I8; assembly: GCF_041261225.1. Classification (GTDB taxonomy): domain Bacteria; phylum Actinomycetota; class Actinomycetes; order Streptomycetales; family Streptomycetaceae; genus Streptomyces. The sequence continues at coordinate 595,152 of NZ_JBGCCN010000001.1, read as the reverse complement.
TCCTCCCACCGTCTACGGACACGCCCATGAACGCCGAAGCCACGGGGAAGAAACTGACTCCCGCACAGGTGGCGGCGGTCACGATGAAGGCTCTTCGGCGGGGGCGGAACATGGCATTCCCCGGTCAGACGAAAGTCATGCCCGCCATGCTGCGCATCGCGCCGGGCACACTACGACGCGTCGTCGCCGAGCTCTGAACCCCTGAGAAATCCTTCCCCCAGCAACACCTCACCGAGTAGGCCGAGTGGGCTCCCGTCTCCCGCGAAGCCGAAGGCAAGTAGCCGTTTCGGCCTAGTACTCCAGTCTGACTTCGCGATCTTGTGGCGGACCCGGCTGGGAACGGGTACGGCCACCGCCTGATCATCGGTTGGTGTGTGGACAAACGAAGATCGTGCGGTGGCCGCGGGCCATAGCGTAGGCCCTGCCCGCTGGCGGGCGATGTTCGACCAGGTCATGGCTCGGATCGCAGGACGTTTCGGCCGAGTTGAGCCTCGGTCCACGGCCCGCTCTTACCTGCCTGGGCTGCTGTCGGCTACCGAGCGGAAGAACTGCTGGCAACTGGCTGAACAGGCCAGTCACGCCCGGCCCGGGCCGATGCAGCGCCTGCTGCGCTATGCCCGCTGGGACGCCGACGTCCGTGACGACGTCCGCGCCTACGTCGTCGACCGCCTCGGCGACGGCGGCGTTCTCATCGTGGACGAGACCGGCTTCGTGAAGAAAGGCACCATGTCGGCGGGGGTGCAACGCCAGTACACCGGCCCAGCTGGCCGGATCGAGAACTCCCAGGTCGGCGTGTTCCTCGCCTACGCCACTGAGCGGGGACGGGCGCTGATCGCAGGCCTGGAGCGGATCGGCATCGGCTACGTGATGGCCGGCGCCTGCTCCACCCGGGTCCGGATCAACCATGGCCGCACTCCCGTACGCGCAGATGTCCGCCGACCGCTTGCCCGCCTCTGCCTGGCAGCGGCACAGCGCCGGAGCCGGAGCGAAGGGCCCGCGCTTCTACGACTGGGCGTGGATCCACATCGGCACCGGTGTCCATCGTCACCTGCTGATCCGACGCAACCGGACCACCAGTGAACTCGCCTTCTACCTGTGCTGGTCGCCCACTGTGGTCGCCCTGTCCGAGTTGGTCCGCGTCGCCGGTGTCCGTTGGAGCGTCGAGGAGTGCTTCCAGGCCGCCAAGAGCCAGGTCGGCCTGGATCACTACCAGGTCAGGCACTGGACCTCATGGCACCGGCACATCATGCTCGCCCTGGCCTTCCTGACCGCCCTCGCGAACCCCACCCGGCCTGCCGACCCGCTCCATCCCGCCCGCAGCCACGACCCGATCACGCTGAGCGTCCCAGAGATCCGCCACCTGCTCGCCGCCGTCTTCGTCCCACCGGCCTTTACTGCCGCCAGACTGCTGCACTGGTCCACCTGGCGCAGATGCCGCCAGGCCGCAGCCCGACGCAGCCACTACCAACGGCGGTCCGTCGACGAACCTGCTGGATAGATCACGAAACCGCACTGGAGTACTAGGCGGTGGGGCTTACGAGTGTCGCCGCCCCGCTCAGCTCGCCATCCTCGAAAGTGCCGCGCCACCTGCTGCGGGAGCTGCCGCTGCACACGGCGAAGGCCATCGAGATCCGAGCCTTCGTGCCGATGGAGTCGATCCGGTCCGATCCGCAATTGCGTATAGGCGGTCAGTGACCAGTCTGTGTAGGTGGTACGGCGGGGTGGGTGGCCTATCGCCTTGCTGGTGCACGGGTTACGGCCACTCGGCGGGCGTCGGGCGGGAGGCTGGCCTCGCCCGGCTCGGCCGTGGCCTAGTTGACGTTGTGCCCGGGGTGTCGTTCGACGTGCTCGAAGCCGACCGCAAGCTGGACACCTGGCTGCGGTGGGTCCGGTTCGTCGCGGCCACGGAGGGGTGCCGGAGCGTCAGGCGCACTCGGCGTTCACGTAGGGCTCCACGCGGCCGACGCTCTCCTTGAGGACGAGGTCGAGCAGTCCGGGGAAGCGCTGGTCCAGATCTTCCTTGCGCAGCGTGTTGATGCGGCGGGTGCCGACGTCGTGCTGCCGGATGAGACCGGCCTCGCGCAGGACGCGGAAGTGGCGGGTGAGAACGGACGGGGTGACGTCCTGAGTGAAGCCGCTGCAGGCCAGACCGGGGGAGACGGAGAGGGTGACGACGATGGTGAGCCGGGTCTCGTCGGTCAGCGCGCTCATGATCTTGAAGAGGTCGAGGTCGTCCGTGTCGGGGTGGACGAGGGGTGACGAGGTGCGACTGGCCATAAGGAAAGAATAACCCCTGCCATATGTTCGTGTTGGCGCGTACATGGGCTACAGTGAAGGCACGGATTGACCCTTCATCCGTCATCCACCGGGTTGCCCATCACCGGTACCACGGCATGCCACCGACGCCTTTGACGGCGTGGCGTGCATCAAGAACGGAGCACACCCCCATGACCGCAACAACAGCCAATGAGTCCAGGACGCGCCAGAGCGAAACGGCCGCGGAGGTGGTCGGCCGCCTTCGTGCGACGTTCAACACCGGCGTCACCCGCGGACTGGACTGGCGCGTCAGCCAACTGCAACGGCTGCGGGCACTGCTGGTCGAGAACGAGCAGGAGCTGATCGAAGCGCTCTGGGCGGATCTGAGGAAGAACCCCGCCGAGGCGAAGGCGCAGGAGATCGACTTCACCGTTGCTGACATCGACGAGACGCTGGCGAATCTCGAGAGCTGGCTTCAGCCTCGCCCGGTGGAGGTTCCCGCCCACTTCGGTCCCACGACAACGGCATACACCACGTACGACCCGCTCGGGGTCGTCCTGGTGATCGCTCCGTGGAATTTCCCGCTGCACCTTCTCATCGACCCCATCATCGGCGCACTGGCCGCCGGGAACACCGTGGTGGCCAAGCCGAGCGAGATCTCGGTGCACACTTCGGCGGTCGCTTCACGCCTCCTGCGAGAGTACTTCGACGCCGACGTGCTCACCGTGGTCGAGGGGGGGCGCCGAGGAGACCACGGCCCTCCTGGCGCAGCGTTTCGACCACATCTTCTACACCGGCAATGGCACCGTCGGCCGGATCGTCATGGCCGCAGCCGCCAAGAACCTCACCCCCGTCACGCTCGAACTCGGAGGCAAGCCACCGGTCTTCGTGGCACCCGACGCCGACGTGGACGAGACCGCCAAGCGGCTGGTCGACGGCAAGTTCGGCAACGCGGGCCAGCAGTGCATAGCCCCGGACTATGTTCTGGCCGATCCTGCCACCGTCGCCGCACTGGTCCCCGCCCTGCGCACGGCGGTCGAAGCCCGGTTCGGCACCAGCCCGCAGACCGCGGCCGACTTCGGCCGGATCATCAACGAGCGGCACTTCGACCGGCTCACTCGTCTGCTGGACTCCGGCCGGGCGGCGGTGGGAGGCCGGCACGACCGTGACGACCTGTTCATCGCACCGACCGTGCTCACCGATGTCGACCCCGCATCGCCGGTCATGCAGGAGGAGATCTTCGGTCCGATCATCGCCGTCGTGGAAGTCGAAGACCTCGATGCCGCCATCGCCTTCATCAACGAACGCGACAAGCCACTCGCCCTCTACGCCTTCACCGAGTCCGAGGCCACCAAGACGCGCCTCCTGAACGAGACGTCCTCCGGCGGCGTCGCCTGGGGCCAGCCGGTGATGCAACTGCTCATGCCCGGCCTGCCGTTCGGTGGCGTCGGCGAAAGCGGCATGGGCCGGTACCACGGCCGGTATTCCCTCGAGACGTTCAGCCACCTCAAGGCTGTCGCGGACGTGCCGCTCAGCTAGCCTCGCGCTTTCGTGAAGCAGGCTGTCCGATGGGCGATCGGCCGGCGGAAGTGCCTCAGGCCGAGAATGAGGATCGCTGAGATCACTGTTCCCGCCACCGCCCAAAGCGGGTTCCAGGTGAAGCCGTGTATCGGTCCTCTTCGCGGGGGCGCGTCGAGGGAGTCGGTCGCGGCGCGGCCTGCAGACACCGATCCGTACCGAATCCGGCGGCGGCGCCCATGACTTCGCCGCCTGGCTGGCTGGCTGCTGATCGTGCGCGAGGAGCGAACGCCCGTACTCCGGCGGGCAGTTGCGCTTGAACCGGCGTCGACACCGACGCCGACGGCATGCGGCTCTCACCGCGTTCGCCGCCAACACCACCCACACCCCGATCGCGGTCCTGGAACCGCGTCACCGTCAGCGGGCCCGCGCCTGCCCGAGGACCGCATCCGCGCCTCCGCCGGGACAGCGTGGACCCCCTGCGTCGCAGACCTTCATCCCGTTTCCTCCGTATTGCAGAAAGAAACCCATGACTGTCAATATCTCAGAAGTTTCGCCCGCTCCGTTGCTTTTCTCCCCCACCTCGCTCGGGAAGATCGAGCTCGCCAACCGCGTCGTCATGGCACCGATGACCCGGGTCCGGGCCGGTTCCTCCGGCATTCCCGGGGATCTGATGGTCGAGTACTACCGGCAGCGGGCGAGCGTCGGGCTGATCATCGCCGAGGGCACCTACCCCGACCACGCGTCGCAGGGGTATGTCGGTGAGCCCGGCATCGCCACCGACGAGCAGGCGGCCGGCTGGCAGCGGGTGTTCGAGGCGGTGCACGCCGAGGGCGGCCGCATCGTCCTGCAGATCATGCACGCCGGCCGCCAAACCCACCCCGACATCAACGGTGGCCGCCGCATCCTCGCCCCCAGCGCGATCGCCAGGACCGGCGAGACGTTCACCGAGAAGGGCGAGCAGCCCTACCCCGTACCGGAAGCGATGACCACCGCAGAGATCCGTGCAGCCCTGGAGGACTTCGTCACCGCGGCCCGCCGGGCCATTGAGGCGGGAGCGGACGGCGTGGAAATCCACGGCGCCAACGGCTACCTGCTCCACCAGTTCCTCTCCCCGGCGGCCAACCAGCGCACCGATGGATACGGCGGCTCGCCGCAGAACCGCGCCCGCTTCGTCGTCGAGGTCGTCACGGCGGTCGCCCAGGCCGTCGGTGCCGATCGGGTCGGGCTGCGGATCTCGCCGGAGGTCGACTTCGGGGACGTCTTCGAGACCGACCGGGACGACGTCCTGGCCACCTACGGCACCCTGATGGACCAACTGCGCCCACTGGGCCTGGCCTACCTCTCCGTACTGCACACCGAGCCGGGCGGCTACCTGGTACAGGAGCTGCGGCGGCGCTTCGACGGCAAGCTGATCGTCAACAACGGCCCCCTCGGGGGGCAGACCACCCGCGAGCGGGCGCTCCAGCAGATCGAGGCCGGCCACGCCGACGCCGTGGTCGTGGGCCGGGCCCTCATCGCCAACCCCGACCTGGTTGAGCGCTGGCAGGGCGGCCACCCGGAGAACGAGCCGCGGCCGGAACTGTTCTACGGGCTGGACGCCGAGGGCTACACCGACTACCCCTTCCTCGAAGCGGCTTGAGGCCCACGGTCACGCCTGTCCATGCGGCAGCCCCACTCACACATGGACAGGCGCCGACCGGCGACACTGTGCCCGCCCCTTTGAGCCCGCGGTCACACCGGCGATCACCGGCTCGAGGACCGTCGGGTCCGTCAGGGCGTTGACGGTCCGCAGGTTCCTGGTCAGCAGCCTGCGTTCGGTGACCTCGTCGAGCACATCGCTCTCGTGCGTGGCCACCGCGGCGGCCTTCGGCCACAGCTGACGCCTATGACGGTTTTCCGGCGGCGGCCCATCTACCAGGTCCGCCTTCTGTAAGGGAGTCCTTCGCCGATCTCCGTCCCCGCTGTATACCGGCGCCCATACCGTCCAGCCCGAACGCTGGGAACGGGGGTGACGAAAAGGGGCTGTCGGTGGGGCGGGATCTGGGTCTGGACGGGGTAGTGGACTACTCCACCCTGTCCGGCGACGAGGCGGGCTGGTTACGGAACAAAAGCGGCGCCACCAGGCTGGGCTTCGCCGTCCATCTGAAATTTTGCGGCGGCTGTTGTGTGACTTCTGCTGCTGGTGCGTCAGTTCCTCGTCGCGGCCCGAAGCTGGAACCGCTGCTGCTGTCCGCTGATGAGCGGGCGATGTTGGAGCGGACGACGCGTCGGGCCACATCGCCCCAGGCCCTGGCTCTGCGTGCACGGATTGTGCTGGCGTGCTCGGGGCCTGAGGTGCCACCGATCGTCGCTGTCGCTCGGGACCTGCGGGTGAGTGCCGACATGGTCCGCAAATGGCGGCGGCGGTTTCTCTTCGACCGCCTGGACGGCCTCGTTGACGAGCCTCGGCCGGGCCGGCCACCCACCATCGGCGTAGATGAGGTGGAAGCGGTCGTGGTCACGACACTGGAGCAGCTCCCGAAGAACGCCACCCACTGGTCGCGTAAATCGATGGCCGAGCACAGTGGTCTGTCGAAGTCCACCGTTGGCCGGATCTGGCGGAAGTTCCAGCTCAAGTCGCATCTGACCGACACCTTCAAGTTGTCGACGGACCCGCTGTTCGTGGAGAAGCTCTACGACGTTGTCGGTCTGTACTTCAACCCGCCCGACGGCGCGGTGGTCCTCTCGGTGGACGAGAAATCTCAGATCCAGGCCCTGGACCGGTCCCAGCCGGTGCTGCCGATAATGCCGGGCATGCCGGAACGGCGCACTCACGACTACGTGCGCAACGGCCTGACCACCCTGTTCGCGGCGTTCGACGTCGCCACCGGTGAGGTCATCACCGCCCTGCACCGCCGGCACCGGGCAGCGGAGTTCAAGAAGTTCCTGGTCAGGATCGACAAGGAAGTTCCCGCACATCTCCAGATCCACCTGATCTGCGACAACTACGGCACCCACAAGACCCCTGCGATCAGGACGAGGCTGGCCAAACACCCCCGGTTCCACATGCACTTCACCCCGACCGGCTCCTCCTGGATCAACCAGGTCGAGCGGTGGTTCGGCTTCCTCGCCGACCAGAAGATCCGTCGTGGCGCACACAAGAACGTTCAGGTTCTCGAAGCCGACATCCGCGCATGGGTCAAGGACTGGAACGAAGACCCCAAGCCGTTCATCTGGACCAAGACAGCTGAAGAAATCCTCGACTCCCTCGCTCACTTCTGCCGACGGATCTCTGGCGCAAGACGCTAGGTGCAGACCTGCCAGCCGTGCCCGGCCGTGACCTCGTCGGCCGTGATTCCGAGCGGCAGCGTCTCCGTGTGCCGGCCGTCGGCCCGCATGACCTCGGCCCGCAAAATGCCGGCAGTGCGTCCGTCGAGCTCCACCCCATAGATCGTGCGGGTCGCGTCACCGGCCTCGATGACGCGAACCCTTCTCACTACGAGGCGCTCGTCACCACAGGAGAGGGACCGAACGGTCTCTCTGTCGGCCGCGATGATGAGCCCGTACGCACTCCGGGCGCTGTACACATCCCCTTCGTGGAGACGGTTCAGCGCCGGCGCGGGTCTGATGACGTCGTCGGGCTTCGTTGAACACGATGACGCGCTGGCCGTCCCGGCGTAAAACACGGAGCAGTAGCGCGCGTCGGTCGTCATCCAGAAGAACACCGTGCCCTTGGCACCCACGCTCACCAGACTCAAGCCCGCACGGTCGGGGGCGTCGTCACCCTTGGCGATCTCGCTGAGCACACTCTGACGGTGCCGCTCCACTTGCGCCTGCCGCGACTTCTGCGACGGCGAGGCGGTAGCCTGCCGCTGCGGCGATGCGGACTTGCTGTCGCGAGGCTCGGCGGAGCGCGCACCTCCTGCACACGAAGCGAGCGCGGCCGAAGCGATCACGGCCACAGCCGCCGCAGCGACCCTCGCCCAAGGACGTCCCATCACGCCAACCCCCACCCGGCCCCGGCCCCGTAAATCCAGGTCAGCATACGGTCGCGGGCCGCGAGGCGGAGAGGGGTACGCAGCGTTGGGGGATACACAGCGTTGGAGGAGTACGCGGCATTGGTGGGATACGCAGCAGGGCGGCACGCGATGCGCGGGTACCGCCCTCCCGCGACCGAAGTGCGCGAGTCCTACCGGCAGAGGAAATCCTCGACTCCCTCGCTCACTTCTGCCGACGGATCTCTGGCGCAGGACACTAGTACTGCAACGGTCTTTGCCGTGACTGCTGGCCAGTTCAGTCGTTGGTGTTGTTATGGGTGGGGACCTTGCTGGTGTCAGGTTGTGGGCGGGGGAACTGGGTGCTCTGCATGAGCGGTTCGTGCACCGGTTCAACCGGGAGGAGCCGCGTCAGTCGGCGCTGGCTTACATGCGTGGGCTGGTTGCGCCGCTGGAGCGGAAGAACGGCTGGACGCTGGCGGAGGAGGCCGGGCATACGGGTCCCGATCGCATCCACCGGCTGCTGAACCGGATCGAGTGGGACGCCGACGAGGTCCTGGACGACGTACGCGACTACGTCGTGGAACACCTCGCAGACCGCGAGGCCGTCCTGATCGTCGATGACACCGGCTTTCTGAAGAAGGGCGTCCGTTCGGCCGGGGTGCAAAGGCAGTACTCCGGAACGGCCGGCCGCACCGAGAACTGCCAGATCGGTGTGTTCCTCGCCTACGCCACCGGCCGTGGACGCACTCTGATCGACCGCCGTCTGTATCTGCCCACCTCCTGGACGGATGACCGGGAACGGTGCCGGCGGGCGGGCATCGACGACAGTGTCGCCTTCGAGACGAAGGTGGCCATGGCCAAGGCGATGGTCCGCCGGGCCATCGCCGACCGTATCCCGTTCGGCTGGGTGACGGCGGACGCCGCCTACGGCTTCAGCAAGGGCTGGCGGTTCGAGCTGGAACAGGCGGATGTCTTCCACGTCATGGCCACCACCCGGCACGACACCGTCGTCACCCGCTGGTCCATCGACCACCCCGTCCACGACCTGTTTCCCGGCCTGCCGCGGCAGAAATGGAAACGCCGTTCCTGCGGTGAAGGAGCCCACGGCCGGCGGATCTTCGACTGGGCCCGCGTCGAGGTGCGGCCCTGGCACCGCGAGGACCGCCGGCACTGGGTCCTCGCCCGCCGAAGCGTGAGCAGGCCCGAGGAGATCTCCTACTACATCGCCTACTGTCCCGCCGACACGACGCTGGACGAGCTGATCCGCATCGCGGGCAGCCGCTGGGCAGTCGAGGAATGCTTCCAGACCGCGAAGCAGGAGTGCGGCCTGGACGACTACCAGGTCCGCCGCTACCCGGGCTGGCACCGCCACATGACCCTGGCCATGGCCGCCCACGCCTGTCTGACTGTCCTGCGGGCCCGCCAGCTCGACACGGACAAAGCAGAAACGGATCCTCCCAGCTCATCCACCTCAGCCTCGCCGAGATCCGACGCCTGATCACCCGCCTCACCAACCGCCGCCCCACCCCGGCCGACCACATCCTGCACTGGTCAACCTGGCGCCGACGACGCCAGCACCAAGCCCGCATCAGCCACTACAAACGACGCGGACACAGCCCCTGAAAACTGCCCAGCAATCAGAACAAGCACCGTTGCAGTACTAGGGTCCGTCTTCAAAGATCATCGGATGGTGGATCATGGTGGCGTGATACGCCGTCATGAACTCACCGATCAGGAGTGGGAGTTACTCGCTCCACTGATACCGCGGGCTGCGACGGGCCGGCCGCGCGTGGAGGACCGGCAGGTCGTCAATGGGATGGTCTACAAGATCCGGACCGGGATCTCCTGGCGTGACCTGCCGGAACGCTACGGGCCGTGGAAGACCGTGTACACCCGCTTCCGCCGTTACGCCCTGGACGGTGTGTTCACCCGCGCTCTGCAGGAGATCCAGGCCCACGCGGACGCGGCAGGCGACATCGACTGGCTGGTCCAGATCGATTCGACCATCGTCCGCGCCCACCAGCACGCCGCCGCCACCGGTCGAAAAGGGGGCAGTTCCGGCCGGACGAACCGGACGATCACGCCCTCGGCCGATCCCGAGGAGGGCTAACCACCAAAATCCACCTCGCCTGCGACGGAAAGGGCCGGCCCCTCGCGATCCTGGTGACGCCTGGCCAGCGCCACGACAGCATCTGCGCACGTCCTCTTCTGGAACGCATCCGCGTTCCCCGCACCGGTCTTGGCCGACCCCGCTGCCGGCCCGATCAGGTCATCGCGGATAAGGTACAGTTCCCGCGGCTTCCGCGCCTACCTGCGCAAACGCGGCATCGCGCACACCATCCCGGAAAAGAACGACCAGCGGCGACACCGGCACCATCGCGGTCGCCGCGGAGGGCGACCACCGGGGTTCGACCGGGAGGCCTACCGGCGCCGCAACATCGTCGAACGCTGCTTCAACCGGCTCAAAGGCTTCCGCGGCATCGCCACCAGATACGAAAAGACCGCCACCTCCTACGAAGCGGCGGTCACACTCGCGTCGTTCCTGCTCTGGGCAAGATCCCTTTGAAGACGGACCCTAGTAGGACTCCGTTAGGTCTTTCCGTTGGGCCTGATCAAGAGCATGTTGGGTGTGTGGACGCACATGAAGTGAACCGAGTCCGGGCGAAGTTGGCGTTATACGTGGCGGATGTTTTCGCCTCGGTGCCGCGCAAGGACCAGCGGGCCAAGGGCGACTGCTATCTGCGGGGACTGATGCTGGACGGGCGCCGCAAGTCGATCCAGGCCATGGCGGATCGACTGCCGGACGGCAACGAACAGAACCTGCAGCAGTTCGTGAATCAGTCCACGTGGGATCCGGTGCCCGTACAGCGGCGCATCTGTGAGCGAATGCTCCCGCTGATCAACCCGACAGCCTGGGTGATCGACGATGTGTCGGTACCCAAGGACGGACGGATGTCGGTCGCCGTGGGCCCGCAGTACTGCGGAGCTTTGGGTAAACGCGCCAACTGCCAGGTCGCCGTCAGCGTCCACGCCGCCACCGACACCGCCTCGTGTCCGCTGCAATGGCGCCTGTTCCTGCCCAAAGAGTGGGCCGCGGACACCAGCCGTCGGAACATCACCCGCATCCCGCCCGAGATCACGCACCGCGAGAAGTGGCGCCTGGCCCTGGACATGCTCGACACGCTCGCCGGCTGGGACATGACACCACCGGTCGTGGTGGCCGATGCCGCCTACGGCACCAACGCACAGCTACGGGCAGCCCTGTCCGATCGCCGGCTCTCCTACGTACTCGCCGTCCGAGCGGATGTGACTGCCCACCCGTTCGACGCGAAGCCCGTTGCCCCGGAACGCATCGGGCCTGTCGGCCCGATGGCCTGGGCCAGGTCCCAGCCGTGGACCAGCATCTCGATCACTAACTGCTCGACGAGCCGTCGCCCGGGAGCGGGCCCGTAGCGCCGCTCGAGCATGCCCGGGCGCCTGAAGGCCGACCGTGCGGCCTTCGATGCGGTACGGAATGCCGCGACATGGTCATCCCCGAGATGGTCGGCGGTGAAGTCGGAACGGGGAGTTGCGTTGGCCAGGCCGGCCCACAGCAGGTTCTCCCAGACCAGGTGGTTGAGGAGGGTGTGAACGTCCCAGTCGGCGCAGGGCGTTGGCCGGTCGAACTGGCCCGGCTCCACCGCGGAGACGAGTCCGCCGACGGCGTCCAGGACTTCGTCACAGGCGTGGAGCACGCCGGTCGGTTCCCACACGTCCTGCCCGACGTCGTACAACCCGGCGAGGTGCGTGGCTCGTGCACCGGGTTCGGGATGCGCCCGCAGTGCCGTCGTCAGCCATCGGCCGGCTGCCGCCATGCTGGGCCGCACGGGCCGGCCGTTGATGATGCACAGCAGCTGCCAGTACCGCTCCACGTGCGTGTCGGAGGCGACTTCGAGCTGCTCAAGGCGTAGACCTCTGGCCTGCGCGTTGTCGACGAGTTCCTTTTCGTCCGGAGCAGCCTGTGCGGGGATCCAGGTCGCCACGATGGCGGTGACGACGCGATCGGCTGCCGGCGAGTCCGGGGCGATTCCTTGCGCGTCGCTGTCTCTGCTCGCCGCAGCCAGTCGTCTGTCGCCTGCTCTGCGTCCCGCAGCGCGCTGTCGTCGTGCTCGCCCGGGTGGTGTTCGGCGGCGTAGTGGGCCATACGGCGTACGCTGGCGCGCAGAGCCGGATTCCTGACGAGTTCGCCTAGTTCGAGCCAGGCGTCGACCTGCTCGTCGGTGGGATTGGCGGGCAGGTCAGGAGTGGCCGCCAGCAGGCCCCGTCGGTGGGTGGGTACGTCCAGTTCTCCCAGGGTGTCGGTGACGAAGTCCTGGATGATGGCACGGCGTTCGGCGGCTGACATGCGCGCCAGCTCGGTCATGGTGGTGTGCCCCTCGGCAGTGGTGTTGCGGCGGATGACGGAGCGCAGCACGGCATGCTGCGTTCGCAGCGTGCGGATCTGCTTCTCCAGCGCGTCGATGTGCGTCGCGGCCACCTCTGACAGGGTGCTCTCGCGCTCCAGTACGTCCCGGATCGTCGCCAGCCCCAGGCCCAGCCCTCGCAGTGTCTGCGCCAGCTGCAGCCGGGCCAGTGCCTCAGTGCCGTACAGCCGGTAGCCGGCCGGAGTCCGACGTGCCGGGTGAACGACCCCGGCGTCCGACCAGTGCCGGATCAGTTTCACCGACAGCCCGGTCTTCCGGGCGGCCTCCCCGATACTCCAGAGCGTGTTGTCACCGACGTGCATGCGCTCCACCCTTGACTCTCCCATGGAGGGAGAGTCAACAGGCACCCGGCTTCCGCCGGCCCTCGCCGCGGGATCTCACGGGGACGTTTCGGTGTACGCGGCTGGACACAAAAAAAGGGGGGTTGGCAACGGCCTCAACAGCCTTGATGGCACGGGAGTAGGCGGTGCTCGGGTCGGGCGTGAGCCCGTAAGCCTCGGTGAACGCTGCAGGGAGATGATCGGCCGCCGTCTCTGCCCTTTGAAGCCCCAGCGTCCACGGCCTTGTCGTAGGTGGCGTGGAGTGTCGCGTCCATCTCGCTGATATCCGGCCGGTCTTCACTCCTCGTGTTTGTAGCGAATGGTGATCTTGGGGTGGCGGGCTCTACGCCGCGGCTGCTTCCCAGGCGCGGATGACCGCGGCGATTTCATCGGGACCGGGTTGACCTGCAGGGTTGTGAATATGGCGGGCGGCGATGATCGTCCGGCGAAGCTTGATCACCATGTCGCTGAACGCCGGGGTCGCCTTCGTCGCGTACCAGGGCTGTCGTGCGCGCCGGTCGGCGATGTCGGCGGGGTGGTGCCCGTGGGCGGCGTACCAGAGGACGACGATGGTGTAGACGGCCAGGCCGAAGGGGACGGTGCGCTCCACCGCGCGCCGGGTGCGGTTGCGGGCCTGGCCGACGCCGAGATCCTGGCGCATGTGCTCGAAGATCGATTCGATCGGCCAGCGCGTGCCGTACCGTTCAATGAGGTCGTCGGCGGGACTGACCAGGTCGGTGCTGATCAGAGCGAGGTCGTACGGGCGGGTCGAGTTCAGGTCGCGGATCAGGACGAGGCGGACCGGGAGGTCCTTGAAGGCTCCGTACCACAGGCATTCCCTCTCGGTGATCCACACGAACTCCATGCGCCCGTAACGCTCCACGACGGCAAGGCGCCATGTCGCCGTCTGGGCAATCGCGGTCAGTGAGCCCAGCGCCCTGCCCTTCTTGCGGGGCCGTCCCCGCTTGTTGGTCTTGGGCGGGGTCGGCGCGGACAGGGCGGCGTTGCGCGGGAGTCGGGTGGTGAAGGTGACCGACGGGGGCAGGTCGGCGACCTTGCCGGAGTGGTAGGCAGCGTCGCCGGTGACGTGGAGAGTGCGGCCGGGGAAGAGCGCGGCCAGGTCGTGGACCATCTCCAGGGCCAGGTCGGTGCGGGAGGCGGTGGCCTTGCCCCGCCACAGCCGGGCGGCCACCGGCACAGCGACCGGCTTGGCGAGGAAGGGCAGGCGGACCACGACCGCGCAGATGACCCAGGTGTTGCCGAACCCGAGCTTGTCCTTGCCCCGCCCGGAGCCGTCATGCGCCCACAGCGCCCCGAAGACCTTCCTGCCGACCCGGTGCAGCAGGGTGTCGTCGACGACAGCCAGGATCGGCGCGTCCGCTGGGAGCAGGGCTTCGACCACGGCTCGGGCCAGGCGCAGGCCGAGCTGGTCGGGATCCCACGAGGCCTCAGAGAAGAAGGCGTGGGCCCTGCGGTGCGGCCACAGCCGCGACAGTCCCGCCCCCGTCAGCATCCCGGTGACCGTACGCCGCCCCGTCTGCGCGGCCATCCCGGCCACCAGATGGCAGAACGTCTCGAACGAATGCTTCGTGAAACACGGACGAGTGACCTGCAGAACAAGCAGCAACGACGCCGGTAACGTCATCCCCGGAACCATCAGCGGCAACTTCCTCGCTTCGAGGCGGTTGGATCAACACCGCTGATGGTTCTTCACGTTCAGCCTGACGTTCCGCAAGCCACTCAGCGGGCTCACCCGAACAGGGAAGCCACTATCTGTTCAAGATCACGATTCTCCGCAAAGTCGAGTCACTCCACTCCCGGTAGTGGTACTTGCGGTCGCCCTTGTGGCCTTGCCAGGCGTGCACGGCTATGCCCGCGCCGGCAGCCCGATCTACCTCCTGATCGACCGCGAGGAGGGCGAGGTGACGGTTCACTCCGAGCCGTCCGGCGACGCCTACGCCAAGAGTGCCCGGCACAAGCTCGGGCTGACCGTGTCCCTGCCCGCTCCTCTCGGGTTCGAACTGGACACGGCCGAGTTCCGAGGCGGCGGACTCGCTCCTCCGCCCCTCCACTCCTGCCTCAAGGCCTCGCACACGCCGACGCGGCGTCCTCGTGCCGGTACCAGACGCTGTCCAGTTCACGGCCGTCGGGCAGGGTGTGGCGGGCCGGGCCGGGGGCCGGGACGAAGCCGGCGCGTTCCAGGGCGCGGCGGCACGCGAGGTTCGCCGTCGCCGTGCCCGCCCGTACTGTCGGCAGACCGGCGTGGCCATGGGCGAACTCCGCGCCCGCCAGGAACAGTTCAGCGCCGAGGCCCTGGCCTCGATGGTCGGGGGCGAGAATGCCGCCGATCTCACCCCTGTCGTGGTGGAGTTCGAGGTACCCGGCGTAGCGCCCGGTGTCGCGGCGTACGCAGACCATGAACTCGGGCATCTCGGGGCTGGGTTCGAAGGGCTCGGCCAGCTCGGGGTTGGACCTGATGAACCAACGGGGGGTGGCGCCGGTGGGGCCTATGCGCAGCAGGGCCCGTCTGGTTCCGGCGTCCGGTACGACCTGGTCCATCTGGTTCCCCTGCCAGCGCTGGGCCTCGGGGTCCGCGCCCGCGGCGATGGCCGCCAACGCGTCGAGCTGGGTCACCGGGGTGTAGAGCAGCAGGTGTCGGGTGGCCAGGGCGTGCCGGCCGGGCGTGCACGCGTCCGGGACCGGGAGGCCCGAGGCCGCCCGGCGACGTCGTAGGAGCGACCGAATCATGGAACCCCCCGTTGTATTCGTCCTGGTGTGTCCGGCCGAATGTACCGGGTGTGTCCGGCCGCACGTACCGGGCGAGTGCGGCCCAACGTACCGGCAAGGGAGAGCGCCGTACCCCCGTCCTCGACCGACGGGGGTACGGCGCTCCGGGCTCAGCGGGGGATCGCGTTGGCGACGGTCATCAGACCTTAAATGACAAGCTAAGGGCATCCCGATGGAGCGGAAACTTCGTGGGATGTTCGAGTACGGGGCTGTGATGCCTCTGGCCAGCCGGGTCGACTGAGACCTTCGCATAGAGCGGCGCGCGGTCCCGGTGCTCGGTGTGATGGCGGTTCTCGGCAGAGCGGGTGCTGTTCGGCGTCTTCGTGGCCGCCACCACGAACGATGGGCGTTGGCGCCCGTAGGCGCTGGACGGACGCCTGCCCATGCCTGGGCCTTGAGGCCTCCAGGCAGAGCGGCGCCGTTCAGCGTCGACGAGCGTCAACACCCGTCGCTTGTTCGCTCGTTGGTGTTGGTGGTGCGAGCCTAACGGGCGCGAGTTCGTCAGGCGTCGGCGAGGAGGGGGTCGTACGGGGTGCTCGTGCGCCGGCCCGACATGAAGGAGAGGAAGTCGCCGACCAAGGCGCTCCGGCCGCAGGCGCCGTCGGTGGTGGTGAGGTCGCGGTGGAAGGCGGTGCGGAAGAGGGTGCGGTATTCGTCGGCGTCGATGGTCCCGCTGCTGTCCTTGTCGGTGGCGTCGAAGAGTACCTCGGCGACGCGGATGAGCGCGGGTCCGGCGAGGGTGGGGACGGCTGCGGCGTAACTGCTCCGGACAGTGGGGGTTCGGCCCGACTGATGGGGGCACCATGCGGCACTCGTCGGCGATGTCGGACGGGGTGTCCTGCTGGACGTCGCCCAGGACTGTTGGGCTCGGCATCCAGCCCGCCGCCCGCATCCTTGCTGAGATCGGGGACGACCGCACCCGCTTCGCCGACGCCCGCGGCCTGAAGGCATACACCGGCTCCTCGCCCGTCACCAGGGCCTCCGGCAAGAAGTCCTCCGTCACCCGCCGCTGGGTGAAGAACGACCGGCTCAACCACGTCGGCTACCTCTGGGCCTTCTCTGCCCTCCGACATTCGCCCGGATCTGGTGCTCACTACCGACGCCGACGCGACGTCGGTGACTGGCACGCGGCCGCCCAACGCAACCTCTTCAACCGCATGATCGGCCAGCTCTACCACTGCCTCCAGCACTACAAGCTGTTCGACGAACCCATCGCGTTCCCCCCGCCGCCCGAACTCGCAGTCAGCGCGGCTTGACCGCCAGCAGCTCCCTCATCCAGACCGGCAGCTCCGGATCCTCACGCCACACCTCGGCGATCGAGATGAGGGCTTCCAGAGACGCCGCTGCGAGCGGTCCGGGGCGACCCGTCTCGAGCTCGGCATACAGGCAACTGCACAGGTGGGACGTGACTTGGTAGAGGCCCTCATTGACCTCCGCCACGCGCGCCAAGTCCGAGTCTGGTGCGTGGGGCGGCTCACCGTTGAGCCGGATTGTGGGTGCCGCGGCTGCGTATGTCCGGCCATGGATGAAGTCCCGCAACGCGGCCACCTGATTCCACGTCGGCAAAGAGCGGTGGACAGAGGCCGAGTCGGTCATGAGGCAAGGCTATCCGTGAGCTTGCCGTTGTTCGAGCACGCTGCCCGAGCCGCTTGACGGCATAGCAACGTGAGGTGTCTATGCGGTCAGAGCACTAGCCCTCGCCAGGCACGCTGACCCGGGACCATTGGCGGCCTCAGTCATCCATGTGCTGGACCTGCCAGGCGGCCCCCTCCGCGAGGGCTATGTCGACCGCTGACTCTGCCGCAACCCGCGTGGCGAACGCAGGCCGCGTGCGATGCCGGCGCCCGCTTGGCCGTGGTTGGCATCTGACGATGCATCGTCGCGGGCCCTGTCGGCGCTCCACAAACATCAAGGGTATGCCGGGCGCAGGTCAGAGCTCCGCGCCATTCGCTCAGCCGAGCAGCCTGCTCAGTAGGCTTTCACCTGCGTCTTGGTCAGGACTCTCTGCGGCCGGAGTCTCGCGTTGGTCGGAAATGCCCCCGATTCGATTCACGCCGTGCTCAGGCAACGAGCTCGGCATTTCATGTCCGACATGCTCTGGCTGGTCATTCCCGGAAGCGGATTGAACGATGCTGACGCTGTCCTCGTCGTCTGCGGCGGTGGCTGGGCCAATGCTGCCGAGGACTGCTGCGGCAGCCATGGCGGTTACGGTCAGGAGCTTGCGGACGCGCATGTGGGGCGTTCTCCGTTCAAGTGCGGAACATTGGACAGGCCCATAGCATCATCAATTGTGAAATTGTAGCCCAATACGCCCATCTGTGGGCGAGGCATCGCACAAAGCAATGGACCGTGGCGGGGGAGTGCCGGCCGCTGTGTTCGTGCGTCGATGCGCCACCTGACGAACACAGCCTCCGTCAGCACGCGCACCTCGTTCTCGCTGCGCCCGGTGCGGTTCCGCTCGTTGGCCACGGTCGGCAGCGGCAGGCCCTCCGCCACGGAGGCGGGATGGGTTCGCCGCGAACGGCGCGCGCCCGGCCTGATGCGCGGGTGCCATGCCGCCCGTGATGCCGTTCGCGCAGGCGCCAGCCAGCGACAGCCGTGGCAGCAGGTGCCCGCAACATCACGGCCGTGTTGCTGATTCTCATCGACAATTCCGAGCACTGCGATCGCCAAGTGCCTTGATCGTCACCAGTGGCCAGGCCCATCCCAGTAACTGGGTGGGCGTCGAGACGGAGCCCATTCGTCCAGCTCACGTTGCTGCCAGCATTCGAGAGGCACGGGATCAAGGCTGGGATCCAACCCGGGTCGGTTCTCCTTTCCAGCTCGACCGATCAGCAGGATTCATCGCTCAACCATGAGACAAAGCGGAGTAGCGCGGCGCATCTGGCCCGGCATCATGGCCTGGTGACCACATGGATGCGCTGCTACTGGGATGAGGAAGACACCTGGTTCTACTTCGAGGTCGACTCTGAAGGCTGGGTGATCCGGCAGGTCGAACTCGAAGGGCCTGAGCTGATCCCGATCGCAGCTGCCTCCCTCGCCGAGTGGCAGCGGGCCCGCGACGCAGGCCGCCTCGATGAATACGACAGCAAGTTCGGGATCACCGCCGAGCTGCCTGTCTCGGAATGGGAAGGCCACGACCCCGAACAACTCACCTCCGAGGAGTTCGAGGAAGTCTGGGGTCGTGCCCGTCAGCAGATCGCATCTCAGCCCAGCTGACCTCTCGGCGCCGCAGAGGCTTCTTGGCATCATCGCGACATGACCCCGACCCTTCCCCGCACCGTCCGAGCCGTCGACACTGCTCAGCTCCTGGACTTGGCCCAGGAGGCCGCCATGCACAGCTTCAGCCAGCGGCTCCCGGTCGACTGGCTCCGAGAGCACCTCGCCGCAGAGGCGACGCACTACCTGTTCCCTACACTCGTGCAGCGGCTCACGCACCGTCCCGAGACGCCGCTGCAGTGGAGGTGCCAGCAACTGCTGACCGTCAGCACCGGCGAACAGATCTGGGGTCTGCTCGACGTCCTTCCCGACACCTTCGACAAGATCCCGGAGACCTAGGACACGGCGTCCAAGAAGGACATCGTGAGCCGCATCGAGCGAGCAGTGAAGGTGCGTGAGTGGATGGAACGGATGGCTGTCGATGCAGGTTCGTGAAGCCCCGGGCAACGTTGCAGCCTGCTGGACAGCCCGAGGAAATGACACCGATCTGAGACAGCCGCCTGCCGACACGTCGTGAGACTCAAGGGAAACGTCCAGGTCACAGCGTCGGCGCCTGACACCGAAGTTGAGACCCTGCATCTTATGTAGGGTCTCGCGGCTGATGTCGTAATCTCACGGGCCGTGTCGTACCGATGTCGTATACGACATCACCGCGAGACTAGCGCGTGGGTGCTGCTGCTCAGCGCCTCGTCTCGTACCTGGTCAGGACCACGCCGCCGGGAAACGTCCGCGTCTCCACCAGGTTCAGGTTCACCCAGTTGTCCAGCGCGGTGAAGAACGGCGTGCCGCCGCCCACCAGGACCGGCGCGGTGGCCAGCACGTACTCGTCAATCAGCCCGGCCCGCATGGCCGCCCCGGCGAGCGTCGCGCCGCCGATGTCCATCGGGCCGCCGTCCTCGGCCTTTAGCCGGGTGATCTCGGCGACCGCGTCGCCGGTGACCAGGCGGGTGTTCCAGTCGACCTTGTCGATCGTCGAGGAGAACACCACCTTCGACATGTCCCTCCAGCGGCGCGCGAACTCGATCTCCGCCGGGGTGGCGTTGGGCTGCTGGTCGCCGGTCGGCCAGTGGGAGCTCATCGTCTGCCACAGCTTGCGCCCGTACAGCGACAGGTCGGTCGCCTGCAACTGGTCGGACCAGAACTGGAACAGCTCGTCGCTCGGCACGCCCCAGCCGATGTCGTCGCCGGGCGCGGCGATGTAGCCGTCCAGGCTCAGGTTCATGCCGTAGATCAGTTTCCGCATGGCGCCAGCCTTCCGTGAGTCCGTCTCACGCGTACAGACCGGCGCGGCGCGGGAAACTCATCGGTGCGTGATTTGAGCCCACAGGTAGTCCTCGTGCTCGGTGGCTCAGCCGCAGACTCATCGTTCCGCCGAGGAAAAGGCATCGATCTGAGACTGATATTGGGTGACATCGCGGTGAGACAACAGAGAACCAGCAGGTCACAGAAGATCGACATGTCATCGGCGGCGAGACCCTACATCTTACTCGCGCATCTCACCGATGGCTGCCCTGAGGACCAACAGGGACAGACAGGTCGTCACATCAGGAGGGGACTTCCGTGGACACGAGCGACGATGGGCACTACCCCGATGAAGTTATGACCGCACGCCGGGCATCGCCTGCTCAGCCGTGGCCGGGGTGGTCGACCAGCAGGGCGGCTCAGGCCGGGTACGGCAAGCACTTGGTCCGCATCGGCGAGCTGATCCCCGCACTGCTGTACATGCACGTCCTGGATCGTCGCGATCCGGCGGGCGCGCACACTGCCCGCCGCCAGGACGTCATCGACACCAAGGTTGGTGGCCTGGCGCTGGAGTGCCGGGACGACCTGCTGGAGACCGCCGCTGTGCTGGACGCGATCGCCCTGCGCCACGGCCACGGCAGCTACCTGCCGCGCCCCTATACCGACGAGTCCCTCGACCGAGCGCCCTGGGGTGTGGAACTGCGTACAGACGTCTCCGACCTCGCCAGCGAACTCGTTCGACATGATCACGAACACGGGATCAGCAAGACAGGTGGCATCCCGTCAGTTCTGGGTCAGAGCTGTACCGACGCTGATCGGGAGGCGGTTCGCGTCTACGCGCGTCGGGAGTGGATTGCCTCCCAGGAGAGGCTGCCCTGAGCACGCAGCAGGTCGTAGTGCCGCACTTCCGCCTGGCCCCGGCCGGGGTACGGCTCACGGAGCTCCGGCCGCCCGCACTCCTGGTCGGCGTGTGGCTCTTCCCTCGCCCGCAGGGCTCGCTGATACGCAGCGCTCGGAGCACGGAGTGGTGCGCTGACACAGAAGCGCCAGCACTCCCTTGAGCGCCCTTGGCCCGCACGGCATAGCGAGCCTTTTCCAACCTCACGCTGATGCGTGATGAAGGACGAGTACGGCCCTTACGAAGTCGGTGATGCGGTTCGTGCTGCAGCGGAGCTTCCGCAGGAGCCGCCGGCTCTTCAGCGTGGCCATGGCCTGTTCGCCGAGGCAGCGGATTGGTGTGGGTGCTGTTGTGCCGCCGCTGCCACCTCTTGAGACGACGACGGCGGAACGGCACCCGGACAGTGCCGTCGGCACCCTGATATGCCTTGTCTGCCCAGCACTTGAGTCCGGTCTCCGCGAGCGCATCGACGATGCCGTGGGTACGGGCGGCAGTCAAATCGTGGGTGGAACCGGGCAGCGCGGGCGAAGCCCATAACAGCTGCCCGAACGGATCGGTGAGGACCTGCACATTCATGCCGTGGCGTTTGTGTTTCCCGGAGTAGTACGGGGTGCCGGCGGCGATGCGGTCGATCGCCAGGAGGGTGCCGTCGAGGATGACGAACGCCTTCTCCCGGATCGTCGTCATCGCCTCGGCCAGGGACGGGGCGAGGGCAGCCAGGACGTCGACGGCTTCGCGTATGTAGCGGAACACGGTCGCGATCCCGATGCCGAACCTGGCGGCGAGCTGAGCATAGGTGTCACCGCATCTCAGGTGAGCGAGTACGAGGAGGGCCTGGCTCCCGACTGGCAGGCGCCGCCACCGTGTCCCGATCTCCGTCTGGCGGGCTGACAGTTGTCCGGCCAGGAACCGCAAGGTTCGGCTCGACAGATCGATCGAAGACGGGTAGACAAGCACGCGAAGCTCCTGGCGGGCATGGGTGATCTTGGTCGAGAACCCGTCTACCAGGAGCGTCATCGTCGCGCAGGTGTGTCCAACTCGCGGTCATCGCCAGCAGGTTGGAAGAGTCTCACTGAAGAAGCTGATACGCAAGCCTTGGCTGAAGCGGCTCGTTCCGGTCTATCAAGAGATCACCATTCCCCGAGTGAAGACCGCACGCGGTTCCAAGCCTCCGGACATGGAGCTTCCGGCCTTTGGCGGGTTGCGGAGGGAGATCCCCTACGACTTTGACTCCATCTCGCCTGTCCCCGGTTGGGCTTCCGTGACAGTTGTCGTGCGGCTGACCAACGGTGAAGAGGTACGGGGGAGCGGGTTTCCCGCGGGGCTCTCGTCGACCAGGTCGGACGGTTGAACGGCTACTTCCCGGAACTCAGCTTGTCGTCCCCGTCCGTGTAGGTGCGCTCGGTCGGCTCGGCTCGACCATCTTGACCACAAGGAGAGACCCTGGCGGGTGCCAGGGGCTCCGTCCATGGGCCGACGTCCTGCCCGGGTTCTCCGTCCAGGTCGTCATGGTCCTGGTGCGCGCCCCCGGGGTGATGGGGGACTAGCCGAAGCTACGCACGTACTACCGGATCAAGACTGGTTCCGGAAGGATCAGCCAGGGCAAGCACCACACCCAGGCCCTGCTCTGCCTCGCCCGACGACGAGCCGACGTCCTCTTCGCGATGCTCCGCGACGGCACCTTCTACGAACCCCAGCCCGTTCGGGCAGTCGCTCCGCAGACCTAGACCAAGGTCAGGAGGTGATCCGTGGGCCTGTAGTCGATCTTCCAGTCGGCATAGACCCCCACGGCGCCGTCTTTCTGGCACCGCAACCCAACAGTCACCCAGCGGACCGACCCGTCGCCAGAGAGCGAGAACGCGACTGCCGTCTCGAACTCCTCACTCCCGCACGGGCAGCCCGCCTCGCCAGGATCCGCGTCCTCCCAGAACTCCTCGCTATCCGCGATGAACGCGCGGCCGTCGCAACCAACGCACACCCGCTCGGCTCCGCCCTCGACATCGTCAACGAGCACGAAGAACACGCGCCCGCCACACCCGCCGCAGACAGAGGGAAGGATCTTCACCGGACGGCCGTCGGCAGCGTTCCGGAGAATCGCCGCGAGCTCCGCAGAGACACCCTCGCCAACCTGATCATCAGCATGCACGGGCACATCGTTCCAGACGCCCGAACCAGCACCGTCCACCTTGACCAAAGACATAGGGGCACCCCCCGTGGCGATGGCCTCGAAGATCGATGCGTGATCCATCGTCCGTGCGGCGATCCCGGCGAACAGCCCCACCAGCAAGATGATCACGGCCTCGAACTTACGGATCTTGTTCGATCCGTTGTCCTCGTTTCCGTTCCCGCCGCCCGAGACGGAACCGGGTCCCGAGACCTGAGGGCCGTTCTGTGTTGCACTCATGTGCAACCCTTCGTCAGTCGCCTGCGAAGGATGACCTGTCGGATTCGGACTGGGGAAGTTGTCCGGCCGCTGCTGCGGCTCCACCCCAAGGGCTGCTCGGTTCGGTTGTCGTGCGACCGACCCGGCGACCCGCCTTGCTTGGGTCCTCCACTCCTGCTGTCTTCGCAACTGTTCCCGTCGTCCGGACGCCAGCAGGATTCGGCGTGCATCCGGACCGCCTCACCTACGGCGGCGAGGAGGGCGAGTACCACTCCCCGCTGCTGACCGCCCCAGCAGGGCTGCAGTGCCGCCGTGTCCCATGCCTGGTGCCACCGCTGTACCGCCCGAACGCTGCCACGTAACTCCTTTGCGATCGTGGCGTTGTCGTGTTCCAGGGCGAATGACTCGGCCGCCCGCATCCGGATGTGCTCGCGTAACGCCCGTCGCTCCGCGGTCGGTCCGCCCCTTGCGGATACCTCATGCAACCGACCTGCCACGGCAATCACCACCTGTCAGCTACGAATTCCCGCCAACCAAGTCAGTGGAAGGTCCTGGGGGTGTTTCGGACGGGAACGGGCCCGGTGCTGGTCCCGTTCCCGGTCAGACGCGGGGAGCGGGCCGGCGCCGGGTAGGCGAGGTGCACGAGCCGGGACTGTTCCTGACGCATGTGCATGAGCGACTCGAGGATGTACCCCACGAGCAGGACGAGCGCCGCGATCGTCATGATCGCGGCGGCGACGATCGCCGTGGGGATGCGTGGCACGGTGCCGGTGCGGACGAACTCGGCGATGACGGGGATGCCGAGGACGACCGAGGCGAGGGCCAGCAGACCCGCGACCACGGTGTGGACGAGCGAGGGCCGCTCGCGCCGGGCGAGGTCGAGGATGACCCGCAGGATGCGCCAGCCGTCCCGGTACGTGCGCAGTTTGCTCTCGCTGCCGACGGGCCGGACCCGGTAGTCCACCGCGACCTCCGTCGTGGGGAGCCGGAGGTGGAGTGCGTGGATGGTCATCTCGGTCTCGGTCTCGAACTGGCGAGCCAGCGCCGGGAAGGATTTGACGAAGCGCCGCGAGAAGACCCGGTAGCCGCTCAACATGTCGGTCACGTCATTGCCGAACAGGGACCGCACCGCACCCGTGAGCAGCTTGGTGCCGGCCGCGTGCCCCGCCCGGTACGCGGCACTGGCCGTCTCGCGGCGGGCGCCGACCACCTGGTCGTACGGCCCCTCGAAGAGCAGGTCCACCATGTCCCGTGCCCGGGACACGTCGTAGGTGTCGTCACCGTCGATGATGAGCAGGGCGTCGGCGTCGACATCGGCGAAGGCACGCCGGATGACGTTGCCCTTTCCCTTGCGCGGCTCCTGCCGGACGATCGCACCCGCCTCGCGGGCGACCTCCACCGTGCGGTCGGTCGAGGCGTTGTCGTACACGTAGATGTCGGCCTCGGGGAGTGCCGCCCTCAGATCGCGCACCACCTTGCCGACGGCCGCCTCCTCGTTGTGGCACGGCACGACACACGCGATCGTCGGTTCCACGGCCGCTCCTTACCCGAACCGGTGCCGAATACAATAGGAAATGATGCGATATGGGCGCGCCCGGGCGGTGAGGGCGCGCCGTGTCGATACTCTCGCCGTGTGCCGGTCCTCGCATCTGTGACGCTGCGTGTGCGTGACGCCGTCAGGGGCGTCTGGCGTGAGGCCGCCAAGTTCGGGGTCGTCGGGGCGCTGGCCTTCGTCGTGGACAACGGCGGCTACAACCTGCTGGTCTTCGGTCTGCCCGGCGGTGCGGAGGGCGGGGTGATGCGGGCCGCCCCCGTCCATGCGTCCGTCGTCGCGACGGCCGCCGCGGCGCTCTTCAGCTGGGCCGGGAACCGTTACTGGACCTACCGCCACCAGCACCGAGAGAAGGTGACCGAGGAAGTCACCCTGTTCCTCTTCGCCAACCTCGTCGGCGTCGCCATCACAGCGGGCACGGTCTTCGCCTCACGGCATCTGCTCGGGCTGGAATCGGCGCTAAGCGACAATGCCGCCCGCGCCGTCGGCTGGGTCCTCGCTACCGTGTTCCGCTTCTTCGCCTACCGGCGCTACGTCTTTACAGCGGCCTGACCCCACGCCCTGATCCGTACGTCCAGCCGACGCTGTTAGCATCCGCCATATGGGACAAAGAGTGTGGATTCGGGGCGAAAAGCTCTGGGTCTGGCGACTGGCCGCCATCGCCGCAGTCTGCTGCCTGGCCACGTCCGTCGTCTTCGCCCCCGGGTACATGAGTCCCGACAGCATCGACCAGCTCCGGCAAGCCATGGGCAGGACGCCCCTGACCGACTGGCACCCACCCGTGCTGAGCCTGGTCTGGCGTGCGCTCATCGCCGTCACCGGCACGCCCGCGTCCATGGCCGCCGTGCAGTCCGTCCTCTTCTGGGGCGCATTGTGGGTGGTGGCCTGGTGCGTCTGGGAACTGACCGCGAGCCGTACCGGTTCGCTCGCCGTCCTCGGCGTCGGGCTGACTCCCCCCGTCCTGACGTTCGTCGGCGTGGTGTGGAAGGACGTCCACGCGGCGGTCGCGCTGCTCGCCGCCTGCGCGGTCGCGTTCGTCGGGCTACGGCTGCGGGAAGGCCGCCCTCCCGCCGCGGTGCGCTGGGGTCTGGTCTGGCTGGGCGTGCTCTTCCTCGCCTACGCGATGCTTGTGCGCAAGAACGCCTTCTTCGCGGCGATCCCCGTCTTTGTCATGCTCGTCCTCGCGCTGTGGCGGGCTCCCGGACGCCGTACATGGGTCCTGTGCACGGCGGCACTCGTGGCCGCCCTGGTCGTGCCCGCCGCCGCCGTCTCCCTCTTCGCCCGGCCCGTACAGACGAATCAGGGCGCGCAGATCATGCTCGACGACCTGGTCCACGTCCTGACCGTGGAGGAACTGCGGTCGGCGGACGTACCAGCGGACCTCCGCGACCGCCTCGTGGCCGCCGCGGAGAAGTGCGACCGCGTCGATGCCCTGTCGGACGCCTACTGGGCCTGCTACGAGCGCCCGGCGCACGGGCTGACCAAGGATGCGGGCCCGATCACGTCCCTGTGGCTGCGCGAGATGAGCGGGCACGTGCCCGGCTATCTCCAGTACCGGCTGCGGCTGTTCACGGCCCTGCTCTTCGAGACCGGCTACCCGTACCAGTCAGGGGTCGACGATAACGACCTGGGAATGGAGGTGGCCCACCCCAGGCTGGAAGACGCGTTCGAGACGTACGTCAGCAGCGCGGTCACAGACCTGCGGCCGCTCTTCCGCGGATGGTTCTGGCTCGCTGTCGCGCTCGTGCTCGCCCTCCGTCCGGGCAAGGGGACGTTCTCCCTGCCGATCCGGGCCCTGGGCATCAGCTCGGCGGCCTACGTGCTCGGCTACCTGCCCATCATGCCGGCGACGAGCTACCGCTACATCTACTGGCCGGCCCTCGCCTGCACGCTCGGTCTCCTTCTGCTCTGGCTGGACCGTGACAGAACCGTCCTGCCTATGACCGTGTCCGATGTGGTGCAGCGGTCGAGCCGTTAGTGAGCCTCTTTCATCCCGTGCCGTGAGAGTGAAATGAGCTGGTCAGCGGTAGTGGTGACGTGGCAGAGCCCCTCGTCGTTGGCGTGGTGATCTCACTCATCACACCGGCGGCCGAGGGGCTCTGTTGGTTCCGTATCCTTCCATGCCCGACGTCCCGTATGAGCTGGTCGAGTATGTCTCCTGGCTCATCTACGCCCGAAGGCGTGAACTGAACTCGCCCTGGCGGAAGCCGGGTTGCTTCAAGCAGGCTCTGCTGGCCCTGGCCCACCTACGCAAGAACGAGACGCTCGCCCAGGTCGCGGCCGGGTTCGGGGTGTCGGAGGCGACGGCGTGGCGATACGTGGACGAGACCGTCGAGGTCCTGGCCGCTTGGGCACCGGGCCTACAGGAGGCCCTCGTCGGCCTGGGCGAAGGGGTGACTTCGTCATCATCGACGGGCGCTGATTCCCATCGACCGCATCCGGGCGGATGAGCCGTACTACTCGCAAAAGCACAAGAAGCACGGCATGAACGTCCAGGTCATCACCACGCCGGACGGAACCCCGCTGTGGTTCTCCCGGGCAACGCCTGGACGGACCCACGACCTGACCGCGGCCCGTGCCCACGGCATCATCCAAGCCTGCCTGACCCGGCAGATTCTCATCCTGGGCCGACCGCGCCTACCAGGGCGCCGGCGCCACCGTCCGCACCCCGTACTACGGACACCGCGAACTACCCGAGCGCTACCAGCAGTACAACCGCGACCACGCCCGCCTGCGCGCATCTGGTGAACGCGCCCTCGCCCAGCTCAAGTCCTGGCGCCTACTCCGAAGGGCACGCTGCTCAACCAACCGTCTCAGCCGCATAGTCCGCGCCGTACACGCCCTCCTGATCTGCGCAAACACGGGATGAAAGAGGCTCACTGAGGTGGGACCACCATCCGGCAATACTGGACCTTCCCGTAGGGGGATGCGCAACGTTTCCCAGATTTCGCCCATGTCGGTGATGGCGAGTTCGGGAACTGATGGCGCGGTCCGCCTGCGGGTGGCGAGAGCCGTGAATCGGATCATTTGATTCAGGTTTGCGGCGGGGATGCCGATTCACAGTAAACCCCCTAACGGAAGGGAGCCCTCTGTTCACCAGAATGACGGGCACACGGCTCGTCGGCGCCATGATGCTTTTGAGGGCTGGGGCGGGTGCTTGCTGAATATCAATGCACCTTTATGAGACAATGCCCCGTTGCAAAGCTAGCGCAGATCACCCATTCGTGTGCGCCCTCGTAATCGGCGACGTCCTGGCCGCGGAGCTGCAGGTCACGCGAACGCCCCTGCGGCCCCGTCCCCGCCCGATTGGGCCGCCCCTGCGGCATTCACCTCTGGCGCCACTCGTCGGCTGTCCCGGACGGCGTGGAGCCGCTGGCGTGGCACTTCCGCAACCCTGGCTGTGGCCACCGATACGTGTGGGACGTGACCGACGTCGTCCCGTGCAGGTCCGCCTCGACCTGGTAGCGCACCGATCCGTCCGCACAGTTCTGCCGCGTCATGACCGGCGCACACCGCCACTTCCCGGCGGACCACACCTCAAGCGCCGGGCGGTCGCCGTACGGCCACGTCCACGCCTCCGGGGGCGGCCCGTCCTCCGGGCGCCACGGGAGGGACGGCGTGGTTCCGGTGTCGCGCTCACGCACCCGCGGCGGAGGGATCAACGGCTTGGCGATCTCCCACAACCCGTCCGGCACGATCCAACTCCACGTTCCCCGCCCCATACCGGGTCAACGTCCGCCTCACCACGTAGGACACGGTCTAATACTCCAGCAGCGGTTCGTGTCCTGAGCTGCGTTTTCGGTAGTGGCAGCGGCGGGCGATGGCTTGGCGTTGTCTTCTCCAGGCCGACCAGTTCAGTGTGTGGGTGATGGGATCGCGGTCGGGTCGTGGACGGGGCAGGAGAGCGTCCAGGAGTCGCCGGATCTCTGCCACGGTGAGGGGGACGAGGGCTGATCCGTTTCTGCGGCCCCCTTTGCGGCGTCGCCGGTGACCTGGGCGGCGAGTGCGGCCAGGACGGCGTGGGCGAGCATTGTCAGGGTGATGTGCCGATACCAGCCGATGTAGCGGCGGACCTCGTATTCATCCAGGCCGCACTCGTTCTTCGCGGCCTGGAAGCACTCCTCGATCGCCCAGCGGGAGCCGGCAATCCGGACCAGCTCGGCGATCTCGACATCAACGGGTGCATAGGCAAGGTAGTAAGCGAGTTCGCCGGGGTCGGACAGGCTGCGGCGGCCCATCACCCAGCGGTGGTGGGTGGGCGGATGGGGGTCAAAGATCAGGTTGACGGGCAGCTTGGCCGCGGCCCAGTCGTAGATGCGCGGCCCCTTCGCCCCGTCGCCGCACGACAGCTGCTGCCAGGCATCGGCAGGGGCCTCCTCGATGAGCTGGTCGATGCGCCAGATTCCAGCAAGCGACTTGATCTGCTGTGACTTGGGCACGGCGACGACGTAACTGAGGTCGAGCTGCTCGAGCAGGCGGCGGAAGTGCCAGTCCTGACCGTAGGCCTCGTCGGCGGTGACCCATGCGGCGGGCAGGCCGGCGGCGATGCAGCGGCGGACGATGTCCCGGGCCAGCTCGCCCTTGGTGGCAAAGCCTCGCTCGTCTGGGATCTTTGCCGCCCGGCACCGCTGCCGGTCGGAGGTCCAGGACTTCGGCAGGTAGAGCTCACGGTCGACCAGGGCCCGCCCTGAGCGGGTGGCGTAGGCGGCGAACACCCCGATCTGGCAGTTGTCGATCTTTCCCGAGGTACCGGTGTACTGCCGGCCCACCCCGGCCGATGTGGTGCCCTTCTTGATGAACCCGGTGTCGTCGATGATCAGCACGCCGTCCGGTCCGAGTCGTTCAGCGACGTATGAACGGACGTCGTCACGCAGCGCGTCCGCGTCCCAGACACTGCTGTTCAACAACCGCTGAAAGCCGTCCGGAGTGCGGTGACCTGCCCATTCCGCGAGCTGCCAGCCGTTCTTGCGTGCCGCCTGTCCCAGCAGACCACGGACATAGTCCCGCATCCGCCACCGCAGATCCGCCCGAACGAACCGGCCCGCCACCCGCCCGAACACCGACTCCAACTCAGCCACCCAGCAACTGACTTCAGCCATCGCCTCCATGCAAGGACAACGACAACCACCAGCTCAGGACACGAACCGCTGCTGGAGTACTAACCCTTCAGCTGTAGATCATGGTGGTTGCGGGAGTTCTGTTGGTGTGTCGGGTCCGGCTGGGACGGTGTGACCGTGTGCTCGGCGGCGTCGGTGGCAGGCACGGGCGATGGCCTGGTGGAGGCGGCGGTAGGCGGACCAGGCCAGGCCGTGCCGGATGCGTTGGTGGCGGTCGGGCAGCGGGGTGAGCAAGATGAGCAGGCGCCTGATCTCGAAGGCGGTGAAGCGGACGGGGGCGGGTGGGCTGCTGGGATCAGGCGGGTCCCCCTCTCTCGGCGACGGGTGCTGTCGGCGCGGGCTGGCCGTAGCGGGTCCGGGCCAGCGGGCCGTTCTCGCGGGCGGTGGCTGCGTCGCAGCCGACCAGGAACGCGGCGGCCAGCTGGGCGAGGGTGACGTGCCGGTACCAGCCGTGGAAAGAGCGGACCTCGTAGTCAGCCATCCCGCAGGCGGACTTCGCCAGCTTGATCGCCTCTTCCACCCGCCAGCGCGCGCCCGGCACCAAAACGATCTCCTCGACCGGGGTGTCGGCCGGGCCCCAGCCCAGGTAGTAGTCGCGTTTGCCGGGATCCTCCAGGCGGCGTCGCGCGACCAGCCACCGCGCCCACGCCTGGCCATCGACCATCTCCTCCTCGCCGGGGAGTCGCCGCACCCACCACTGCCACGTGCGGGTATCCAACTGGGAGGGCCCGGCGGGCAGTTCGACCCAGTCCTCCTCCCGCGCGACCCGCTCCACCAGCCGGGCGGCGTGCCGCCAGCCCGGACGCTGCAGCACCGGCGAGTTCGCCTGCACGTTGACCACGTACGGCAGACGATGTTCCTCCAGGAAGGAACGGAACGCACGCTCGCGCCCGTACACCTCGTCGGCGGCCACCCACACCTTCCCCGTCTCCTGAGGCAGGTCGGGCAGCGCCCGCTCGATCATCGCCTCCGCCAGCCGTGGCTTGGTCAGGAAGCCGCGCTGCTCGGGCACGTGCGCGGCCCGGCAGCGATCCGGCTCGTCCGTCCATTCCCGTGGCAGGTACAACTCCCGGTCGATCAACGCCTGCCCCGCACCGGTGGCCCACGCACACATCACCCCGATCTGGCAGGGGAATACCCCGCCGAGCGTCCCGGAGTGCTGCCTCGCCACCCCGGCCGAAGCCTTCCCGCGCTTGGCGAACCCGGTCTCGTCCACCACCAGCACCCCGGCCCCGCCGGGCCCCGCGCCCACGCCGTCGTCCGCCAGCTCGGCGACGGCGTACCGGCGGGTGAAGTCCCGCACCCCCTCCACGTCCCACTTCGCCCGGTCCAGCAAGTGCTGCTGGTTCCACGGCACACGCTCTCCGGCCCACTCCGCCAGCTGCCAGCCGTTCTTGCGCGAGACCGGCCCCAGTAGGCCCCGGACGCACATCTCCCCATGCCACTGCGTCTCCACCCGGCCGAACAGGTCCCCGACCCCCACCAGCAGATCGTCCAGCCGCCCCGCCCACTCCTCCGCCCACTCCCGGTCCGACACCTCGACCGGGACATCCAGCAACTCCGCCTTCATACACGGCAGTTACCCAGCTTAGAGACCCTCGAACTCCCGCA
Source organism: Streptomyces sp. V4I8 (assembly GCF_041261225.1). Taxonomy (GTDB): domain Bacteria; phylum Actinomycetota; class Actinomycetes; order Streptomycetales; family Streptomycetaceae; genus Streptomyces. Next base: position 563,806 of record NZ_JBGCCN010000001.1, on the reverse strand, counting down.
ACCACCATGATCTACAGCTGAAGGGACTAATACTACAGCCGTAGATCGTGATCTTCATGCTTGAGCGGCTTGACGCCGGTAGTGGCTGGTCTGGGATCGGGCCTGGTGGCGGCGTCGCCAGACGGACCAGCGAAGTCGGTGGACAGGGTCAAAGACGGTCCGGTTGACGAGCGTGATGAACAGTCGTTGGATCTCGTCACAAGTGAGCGGTATCAGCTCGTCGGGCGAGGGATGACCCTCGTGTTCGTTCGCGCGGAGGACAGCGAGGAAGGCATGCGCGAGCATGGCCAGGGTGACCCAGCGGGACCAGGACGGGTAGCGGCGGACCTGGTGCTCGTTCAGGGCCGCCAGGCCCTTGCCGGACTGGAAAAACTCCTCGACCCGCCACCTTGATCCAGCGACGCACACCAGGGTGGTCAGCGGCACTGCGGCAGGCGAGTAGCAGCGGTAGTAGGCACGTTCGCCGGTGCTGCGGTTGCGGCGGATCAGCAGCTGCCGGCTCCCGGGCCGGGGATCGGTGAGGTCGATGACGGCCCAGTCGTAGAAGCGGTGGCCCTTGGCTCCGGCCCCTGCGGACAGCTTCTGCCAGGCCCTCTTGGGCACCTTCCTGGCCAACATGTCGGGGCGAAACCTCCCGGCGCCTGTGGTGACTTCGTGCGAGCAGGCCACCGCGAGGACGTAGCCGGTGCCGCGTTCCTCCAGCGCGGTGCGCAGCCTCGGGTTGCCGTCATAGACCTCGTCTCCCGCGACCCAGGCGGCCCGATCGCCGGCGTCGAGGAATCGGGTGACCATGCGAGCGGCCAGCTCCGGCTTGGTCGCGAACTCCGTATTGTCACCGAGGCCGGCGGCCCGGCAGCGGTCGGGATCGGAGGTTCAGGAACGCGGAACATAGAGTTCCCGGTCCACTGCGGCGTGCCCGCGGCGGCCGGCGTAGACCAGGTAGACGGCGACCTGGGCGTTCTCGATCCTGCCCGCGGTGCCGGTGTACTGCCGCTGGACTCCAACGGTGTCGGTGCCTTTCTTCACGTCGCCGGTCTCGTCGACCACCAGCACCGCCACGTCGCCGTGCAGATGCTCCACCACGTAGTCACCCACCTCGTCGCCGACCTGGTCGGCATCCCACTTCGCCCTCCCGAGCAGGTACTGCATGCCGTCCGGGGTCCTGTCCCCGGCCCACTCGGCGATGGTCCAGCAGTTCTTGCGCGGCAGGTCCGACAATAGGCCGAGTACCAACTTCCGGGCCCGGCGTCGGGATTCGACGCGTGTGAAGCGTCCCGCTATCCGGCTCATCAGGCCCTCGAACGCCTCCTGCCAGCAGACAGGGTCTACGCTGTGACCTGCGGCCACCGCATGATCGTTTGTCTTCACACACCGATGATCAACGGTGGCCGCACCCGTCTCCACACCGCGTCAGGTCGCGCAGCGTCTGCCTGCCGTCCTGTGTATCGGAGGGCTTGTGCAACGTGGCGAAGTCTGGTGGGTCCAGTTCGACGAGCGGAGGTTGGTCGTACTGCTGTCAGGAGACGACGCGTCCGGGTTCCAGGTGATGCAGGTCGTCGCTCCGGCGGGCCTCGACATCAGCGGTCTGGGCATCGAAGTGACGGTCGGCGCCGGTGAAGGGCTGCCGCTCGAAGGCGTGCTGCGGCTCGCGTTCCCGCGTCCAGGCTTCACCCCGTGCACGTGGCTGACCACCGTGTCCCGGGACGACCTGATAGAGCGGGCGGCCGTCCTGTCCTCCAGGAAGCTCAGCGAGATCGACGATGCCCTCCGACTCGCTGAACAAGCACAGGAGCGGACCCCGGCAACGACCGCGAAGCTCAGCGAGATAAGGGACGCCCTCCGTCGCGGTGAACTCGGGTAGACGGAGAAGGAGCCGACGCCCGCGACGGCATGGGCGATCTCGGGCGAGATGATCCACGCTGGACACCTGCCGCCTCGACGCCCCTCACCATCGAGATCACGATCTACGGCTGGAGTATTAGGAATCAATGTCATGGGTTTTCTCGTTTCTCCCCAGCGCGGCCGATGAGTTTGTGGCTTCCGGCCGGTCCATGCTGGTGACACCTTGGGAAAAGGAGATGTTTCATGGCGGAGCTTCTCGTCGACTTCATCACCTCCCTCGACGGGTACGCGTCGGGAGAGGGGTGGCCCGGGTTCTGGGGCCTGGAGGGTCCGGAGTATCTCGCGTGGCTCGGCGGGCAGCCCGAGGCCACCTACCTGATGGGAGCGAACACCTATCGCTTGATGTCGGGCTTCGCCGCGGGCGAGGTCCCGGATGGCCAGGACGAGTTCAGGCCCGAAGAAGAGGCGTCCGTCGACGAGCTCACGCAAGCGTCCAAGGTGGTGTTCTCCTCCTCACTCGAGGAGCCACTGACATGGGCCAACTCCACCCTCGTCCGCGACGACGCCGTCGAGGCGGTCCGCGCCATGAAGTCGAGTGGCTCGGGGCTCCTGAGCACGATCGGCAGCCTGAGCCTGTGCCGGTCCCTGCTACGTGCCGGACTCGTCGACCGCTTCCGGGTCGTGATGTTCCCGGTGATCACCGGGGCCACGGGCGAGGAACGCATCTACGACGGCTATCCGGACGTTGCCCTTGAGATGATCGAGCACCGCACCTTCGACGGCCGCATCCAGCTGGTCGAGTACAAGCCCCGCGTGCTCGAGCACCCGCCGCTCGGCGTCCCTGCGTGACCTCGCCCCGCCGGCGTCGGTCTGGACGGCCGCCAGGCCGGCGGACGGCGGGCGCCGGGCAAGACCTGACAGGGGGCGAACGGCCAGCGTCAGGCCGCCCGGTCCAGGGCTGGTGGTCGGGTTGGAGGGGATCGGCGTCAGGTCCACGAGTGCGTCCGTCGCCTGGTGGCTGTCGTCGGCTGCGAGCATCACGGCGTTGTGGCCAGGCGGGAAGCCGTGCGTCGGGAGGAAGGACTGCATCAGCTTCGTCAGCGCCGCTGCCTGCGAGGCCACCGGATCCGGCATCGACCGCGGCCCAGCCCAGGGCGACGGACAGCACGGTCCTGCCGACACCAGGAGGTCCGACGACCCACTCTGCGCGAATACGCCGAACACGACCCCGCTGCCAGCGATCTGCAGCCCTTCGCCAGCCTCGTGGACGAGCACGGACCCGACGCCATCCTCCAAGCCGTCGAGCAACTCGCCCCGGGATCCACAGCCCAGGTCGCGGTGTCCACCGTCCACAAAGCCAAAGGCCGGGAATGGTCCCATGTACGGATCGCACCCGACTTCTCCCCACCGCCCGAAACCGACGTACTGGAGGCGGCGGGACGCCCGATTCCAGGACCCGTCAACGAGGCCGAAGCCCGCCTGGCCTATGTCGCTGTCACACGCGCCCGCCGCCACCTCGACCCCACAGGCCTGGCCTGGATCCACCACCACCGGGACAACCCCCGCGGCGCTGGCTGACGTACCCCGCGCGACGATTTACGGCGGCGTTTCCTGCCTGCCGTGTTCGTTTTTCAGGCGGCGTCGGCCGTCGGCTAAAAGGTGTCGCCGGCCTGTTGCGATCGGGCGTGATCGAGCACGGGCCGTGGGAGTTCGGTGCCGTACGCGTGGGCTTGGTTGAGTAGCTTCCTCAGGCCGGCGGGGGCGTGGTGCCAGTGGTCGTCCAGGCTCACTTGCGTACTGAGGTCGTCCATGAGCTGGGAGATGACCCAGGCGGCCTCCGTGGGCCGGTCCCTCCGCCGGGGCCCCACCACAGGTGCTCCCTTGGGGTGCACGGCCCGGGGTGGATCCGGTCGTCCGTGGTCTGTATCCACACGGTGTCTTCCAGGATCACGGACTTGAGCTGGGCGTCGGGATCCGGTAGCCGCAGCGGGGCGAGGAAGATCCATGTGCTTTCGCGGGAGGATCCCTTGCGGATCACGGGAATGCCCGTGGTGCGGTCTGTGTAGAAGGTCACGTCCTGGGCGTCGTCGGCGAGGACGGCGTGCAGTGCGGTGGGGGTGCACGGTGTTAGTTGCTGCCCCCAGCGGCGGGCGGCGGGCCCGCGGGTGCGCACTTCGGTGTGCGGTCCGAACGGCAGGAGGTCGGTTGCGTAGTGCATGCCGATCTCCAAGGGTTCGTAGGCTTCGAAGAGCTGGCTGGAGGCGATGGTGCGCCAGCCTGCGGCGAGCACGTCATGGTCATCGGTGCGGGGCAGGGGATAGCCCTCGGTGCGGTGCCGGGCAGCGATGAGGAGCGGGTCGCCGTGGGGATGCGCGGCCTGGAGAACCGTCACCGGCAAGGGCCTGCAGGGCGGCTCCACGATCACCCAGCAGTACGTGCGGAACTACTACCTCGATCGCGAACGAACCCTTGACCGCAAGGTCAGAGAGGCCATCATCGCGATCAAGGTCAATCAGACGCAGAGCAAAGACTCGATCATGGCCGGGTACCTGAACACCAGCCACTTCGGCCGCAACGCCTACGGCATCAAGGCCGCCGCACAGGCCTACTACGGCATCCGCGCCTCGCAGCTGAACGCCGCGCAGAGCGCCTACCTCGCCGCCGTGCTCAAGGCTCCCAGCAGCTACGACGTCTCCACGGCAACCCCGGCGAATCGAGCCGCGGCCGTCGCCCGCTGGAACTACGTCCTGGACGGCATGGTCGAGCTCGGCTACCTGGACAAGGGGGAGCGCGCCAGGACGGCGTTCCCCGCACCCAGGGCGCCCCGGCCCACCCCCGGGGTCAGCGGTCAGGCCGGGTATCTGATCGACATCGCCCGCCGGTACCTGATTGACCATCAGGTCATCGACGAAGCCGTGCTCGGCTCCGGCGGCTGGCAGATCACCACCACCTTCGTGAAGAAGGACCAGGACGCGCTGGTCGCCGCGGTGAAGAAGGTGCTGCGGCAAATGCCGGACACCCGCAAGGCCAAGTACATCCGTGTCGGCGCGGCGTCCGTGGACCCGTCCACCGGACGGATCGTCGCCGCCTACGGCGGGCCCGACTACGCCGAGCGGCCCTACAACGACGCCACCCGACACGACCTGCAGGTCGGTTCCACCTTCAAGCCGTTCGACCTCGCCGCCGCCTTGCAGCACAGCGCCACCGCTCAGGACGGTCACGCCATCACGCCCCGAACCCGCTACGACGGCACCAGCCGCCGCTGCGTCCAGGGCCTGCCCCGCGGTCTGCACTACTGCCCGCCAAACGAGGACGACCGCGACTACGGCCGGATCACGCTGCGCACGGCGATGATGAAGTCCGTCAACGCGGTGTACGCCCAAGTCGGCGCCGACGCCGGTCTCGCCCGGGTGCGCGAGACCGCCATCGCCGCCGGGCTCCCCGCCGACACACCCGACATGGGCGCCACCCCTGCCCTGACCCTCGGAGTGGCCACCCCCAGCCCGCTCGACATGGCCGGCGCCTACGCGACCTTCGACAACCACGGCCGGCACATCGCCCCGTGGCCGGTGCAGCAGCTCACGCGGGACAACAAGGCGCACGATCTGCCCGGCCATGACGCGGCGCGGGCGTTCTCGCGGTCCACCGCCGATCAGGTCACCTCGGTCCTGAAGGGCGTCGTCAGCCCCGAGGGCACCGGCTACCTGGCCACCGCCCTGGGCCGGCCCGCCGCGGGCAAGACCGGCACCACGGACAACAACCTCTCCGCATGGTTCGTCGGCTACACCCCCCAACTGACCACCTCGGTCGCCATGTTCGCCGAGAACCCCACCAGCCACACCCGGATCTCCCTCGGCAGCGCGGCCGGCATCAGCCGGGTCAACGGCGGCTCGTATCCGACGCGGATCTGGACCACGTAAATGACCGCCGCTCTGAAAGGCCGCACGGTGGAGAACTTCCATCTGAAGCTGCCCGCGGCAGCCGACATCCCCGCACCGAGGGCAGGGCCTGCCTACCCCTCGGCCACGCCGAGCCGCACCACGGGCCCATACCCACCGGCCGACGACTCCCGCGCCCTCCACGACCACGCCGACCACGCCGCCTCCCGCGACGTCGCCCACCCCCCCCACGCCCACGCCCACGCCCGCCCTGACAGAGACCGCGCCGCCCCCACCCCCGCCAACCACCGCCCCGCCTTCCAATGTCGCCCCATCCACCCCGGCACCGAGCACGATCGAGCAGCCGAGCACGACCAGCACCAGTCCGTAGTTCCCTGATACCGGCATTCGGCATACGCGCTATGGAGTCTTCGACCCCGGGCGGGTCATCACCCCGCAGGGTGCTCGCCGTCGCTCCGGTGCGCTCGCGAAGGACACGCCGTCGGTGATGCAGCACCGCGCGCTGGAGCGTGCGCTCGCTGACGCCGATGGCCCGCGCCGCGTCGGCGATCGAGAGCGGCTGCTCCAGGTGGGAGCGAGCCCAGCGCTCGAAGGCCTCGAGCGTCGGGTCGCTCTGCGCGAGCGCCGAGGAGATCGTGTACGCCGACTGAGACGGGCGCTCGTCGCCGACCAGATAGCGAGCGACCAGCTCTGCGAGGGCCGGACTTCTCATAAGCGGGTTGAGCCCAGACGATTCGGAGTCTCCAGGCAGACCGACGGAGTTAAGCATGCGAAGAGACTCGTCCAGGGCTGCTAGGAAACCCTGGTACGCCTGAAGCCGCTGTTGCCGAGGCCAGTGGGCTTGATCGACGTCAGCTTGATCGCGAACTTGTTGCAAGGTGACCTGTGCACTGATCAAGATTCCCTTCTTTGCGGCCCGCGCACCCACGACTGTGTCAGCCAGTCCGAACACTGCAGCCACCAGAGCGAGAACAAGTTCCTTCAGGGCGAGACATCATCGCGGCGACGACTGCCAGGCGGAACGGGGCGCCTCAGGGACCTGGATCCATCTGAAGAGCTCGTGGAGAAGCAGCGCGCGGCCGAGCAGGCACACGACCGCGTGGAGGAGCTGCGGGGCATGTACGGCTCGCCGCCTCAGCCCATGGGACTGCGAGTCCCATGAGTCCTTCTGGCCACGTGCGGAGCACTCCGGAGGCACCAGTGTCGACATCTGCCCCCGGGAAGGGCTCCAGTCCACCTCCACGTTGTCGAGTGCGCATTCCTCCCAAGGGCGCCTCCCGCGAAGGCGCGCCCAAGCCCGTGCGGACGGCGCTGTGTGCCCCGTCGCAGCCGACGAGGAAACGTCACCGCAGCTCCTGCCCAGCACCGGACGTCGTGACAGCCCCATCCTCCTCCGGCGTGAAGTTGGCCAGCTCGGTGCCCGCTCGATCACGGTGCCGAAAGGCGAGACGTTCCCCGATAATCCGTTCCGTCTCGTAGCGGGGCAGCGCCGCGATCACGTACGGGACGTCGGGCGGCAACCGCAGCTGGAATGGCTTCGCCTACGGCAACCCGGTTGGAGCCTGTCGATGACGCGGCAGGTGACACCGTGCCGCCGCAGCTCCGCCGCCGCGGCCGGCTCGACCGGTCCCGCGCTCGTGACCAACACCTCGGTGTCCACCACGCGCGTCTCCCGTCAGCATCACCCACCCCTTCAGGGTTTCCCGCCTGGACGGGACAGTGCCTCGGAGCCTGGCGCTCGACCCATGCTGGTCAGCGCATCCAGGCCCGGGTGCCGAAGGATGCGCAGGACTGCGACGCCACGAGGGAGGCGGCGTACAAGGCTCGGGCGAATGCCGGTGAGGTCAGCTCCCGCCGGACGGCGAGGTGATGGGTGAGGGCTCCGTGCAGAATGTCCCCGGCGCCGAGTGTGTCCGCGACCGGCAGGTTGGGCACCTCGACGATTCCGCCGCCGTCGGGGCCCGCCCACTCGATGGGCCGCTCTCCCCGGGTGACGGCGGTCCAGGCGACCCCATGCTCTTGGAGGAAGCACAGGACGCCGGCCGGGGCGTCGGTGCCGGGCGGCTGGAAGTCGGCGGAACAGACGGCCACGTCGATCCACCTCAGCAGATCCTCTGTACCGGGCTTCCAACTGCCCGCGTCGAGGACGGTGCGGCGGCCGGCGGCGCGCGCGGCTTGGGCGATGCTCGTCGCCAATTCCATGTGGTGCCCGTCGAGTTGGACGATGTCGCAGGCAGCCACCAGTGCGTCGAGATCGTCAGGTGGGTCGAGCCGGTGCGCGGTGGCGTTGGTAGAGGCGACGGCGCGCTGACCGGTGGAGGCGGTGACCATGATGGAGGACACAGCGGGCGGATCGACCGCATGGGGCGCCAGATCCGACACGGTCACGCCCGCCCGGTCCAGGTCGGTCGTGACCGCGCGTGCCAGCGGATGGGAACCGATGGCCGTGACCAGCACGGGAGCGCCGCCCAGATGAGCGAAGGTCACAGCCGCGTTCGTCGCCGGACCGCCCGCGGCGACGGTCTGTTCGCGGGCGGTGAGTTTCTCGTCGGGAGCCGGGACGTGATCGACGAGCTGGATGACATCCAGGGTGCACAGCCCCACGAACAGCCCCGCGGGCGGTCTACCAGTACGTGGCTCCATCCATGAACCCCTTCTCGCCCAGCTGCTCAAGATCACCGCGTTTGGCCGCCTCCTCAACCGTGCCCCGAACCACCCTCGCACTCACCAAGCGCCTTGCATCCGTCACCATCGTGCCCGGCCGCGAGCAGAGTGAAGAGCTCGTCGTGGCTCAGCTGGTCGGTGTAGTCGGGCCCTTCGGTGGCGAAGTCGATCAGGGCGTGCAGCGATCGTGGCGCAGCACTACTGAAGCCATGGCAGATCTTTGACAAGCCAGGTGCAGCGCACATCGGATGTCCACCATCACCGCGTCCGTTCCCCTGGCGGAGGCATACCGTCCCGTGATCACTCGCACTCAAGCAGCGCGCAGGAGTGGTCGTTCGGCCGGTCGTGTGAGTCCTTACCGCGATGCTTCCGTTCGGGATTGGCCTCAGTCCTACGATGAGGGTATGAATTTAGCAATTGGTGAGTTCTGGGATGAATCTGCCGTACGGGTAAGCGTCGAGACCACTGGCCTCCGAGGAGGAGACGCAAAAACGGGAGCGTGGGCCGAGATTGAGATTGATGTCCTCGCCGGTGGCAGCTTCGATACGTTGGACGGAGGACATTCGCCGAAAGTCCTCGTCAAGGTGAGGGGCGACTCCGAGATCTCGACTTTGGCCGCAGCCCTGGAGTGGGCCGGGTGCCAACTTCGCGAACTCGCTGGGGCACGAGTAGTTCCGGTGTCCATTCCGCCCAGCCTGTAGATAGCAGGACGGGATGGAGCGACATCCCCTCGGCTGTCTCAGCTGCGTGCTAACCCGCTCAAAACAGAGACCGCTGGCTGTGCACCGTCTCTCACCGACGTGGAGAGCCATGGTCCTCAGTCCGAAGTAACCGCGTCTCAAGGGCCCTTGACGCCGAACGAGCCTGCCCGCATTGGAGTTCGGATCGCCCAAAGGAGTCGAGTCCAGCGAGCGATTGGTGTGGAGCGGATGGGTAATCGAGACGAATTTCGTGGCTGTTCGGCCGCCGAGACGAGCCAGCTCCTGATACGACGGCCAACCCGTCAACTGGCGGGCCCTTGCTCGGACCCGCCCCAGGCATCTGCTACCACAGGCGATAGGTCTGCCTCATGACGTAGCACACGGCATTCATGACCCGCACAGTGCCTGAGACGGGGCGATGGTGCTGAAGCCCGCCGCTCAGCCGATCCCATCGGTAGGGGAGGTGGTTGCCGTTGGCGCCCCTGCGCCGCGCACCCCATTCATCGGCGGTCGCACGGCCTCCCCGACACGGAACGGATGGCCAGGCGTCGGCGCCACAGCACCGGCGGCACCGCACCGGCCAGGGCGAGCCCCTGTGGTGCGACGGTCAGAGCGGCGGACCGGGCGCTCAGGTCCTGGTCGAAGGTGTCAGGCACCGGCAGGGTGTCCCAGCGGTTGATCGGCCAGGCGATCACGATGGCGCGGCCGACGACCTTGTCGACGGGGACCATGCCGTGGTTCTTGTCGGCCTGGTTGTAGCGCGAGTCGCGGGAGTTCTGCCGGTGGTCGCCCATGACCCAGATGGAGCCCTCGGGCACCTTCACCTTGAACCGGCCGCCCTGGTCGTCCTGGCTGCACGGCGTGTTGCCCGGGTAGACGTACGGCTCGTTCAGCGCCTTGCCGTTGACCTTCAGCGGGCCGGTGCCCTCGCACTCGACGGTGTCGCCGCCGACGCCGATCACGCGCTTGATGAGGTCCTTCTCCTCCGCGGACGGCATCAGGCCGATCCAGCTGAGGAAGGTCTGCAGGGCGTTGGGGTCGGGGGTGGGCTCGCCCGCGAGCCAGTTGTCGGGGTCGTTGAAGACGACGACCTCGCCGCGCTCGGGCTCGGAGCCGAACCAGGGGGTGAACTTGTCGACCAGGACGCGGTCACCCTGCTGGAGGGTGTTCTGCATCGAGTCGGAGGGGATCGAGAACGCCTGCACCAGGAACGTCTTGATCAGCAGGGCGAGGACGAGCGCGATGCCGATCAGGATGGGCAGCTCCTTCCAGAAGGAGCGTTGCTTCTTCCGGCTGGAGGACGTTCTGTGCGACCGATGCTGGTGGGTCGACGACCGCCCGATGGAGTTCGTGGGGTCGCTGGCTGCTCCAAAGTAGCGTCCGGAGGTCACGACATCGTCCGCGACCGGCTCGACTGCGCCGACGCACCGTCGGTACCGCTGGCCGTGCTCCAGAGACTGTGCATCAACCACCGTGCCCGTCGGGTCAAGGTCCTGGTCAGCCAACTCCTCTTCAGGTTCAGGACACTCAGAAACGGGCGGCATGTCCAGTTCTGTTGACTATTGCTAGGTAACGTGCTCATGAGGGATGCCCTTGTTCGCGTATATCAACGTCGGCGTGCACCGCGCTGCTTATAGGACACGTCTGAAGGGCGGAGCATTACGCCGCTCCTGTGGTCGCTTTCTGTGATTTGGACCACACCGTGTCGATGTGGCGTGGCCATCGGCGAAGTCGAAGCCATTCGCCAGGTGAGCTAGTCGCAGGTCTCCACAATGCAATCCGAAATAATCGACCAGTGGACTGCGTTGCTGCAACGGACCCGAACTCGGCATCCGCAGTGAATTCCTCACACAGGCGTGGCGACGGCTCTGTCGATCTCAAGCTTTGGGTACTCGGAGACCGTCTTGGACTCACGCTCACGCATTTCTAACAATCCATGTGCCCGGCGCCTTCACCTCTGCCCTGGTGCGAGTCTCATCGACGGCTGCACCTGACCGCTCCGGGTGATCTGCGTCATATTCACTGGTGGCGGTCGGGGACCGCCTCTCGTCTATGGCTGGACGTCGGGATGGTGTGCGGGAGGAACTTTTGTCATGGTGAGCAACATCTCACTCTAGTAACCCTTCGGAAGTGTCACTGCCGTGACATGCGCAATGCGGCTCCTGCTGGTTGTCGATGGGGCGGACGGGGTCCTCCGGATGTGACCGTCGCTGAACAAGTATGTTCTCATTTCGACGCCAGCTATTGCCTAGAGGTCTCGTCATGGGGAGGCGTAGTTGTGCAGACGGATGGGGAGGCGTAGTTGTGCAGACGGCCGTATGCAGGCAGTTCGTCATTTATTGAATTGCAGGCTTCAAAGGGGAGACGCGATGCGGGGTGCAGTTCGCGGCTGACCGTAGTGTTCAAAAGCGCTGGGGTCTTTCGCTGGTATGCGTCGAGGGTTCGCACGTCGATGAACGACAGGCCGTCTACGGTAGTTCGCGGTACGCCAGGGCCGATCTTTGTGTAGCCCAGAGAATCAGACTCCGCTGACCCAGCGGCCTACAAGTATAGACCTTGGTCCTCCTTCGGCACTCCGAGGGATTGATTTAAGAACAAGGAGAAGGAAAGTGGCAGGACGCCATAGGAAAGCGTGCACGGAGCTGACATCGATACGGGCACGAGCGCTTCGGGGAAGCATCGTTGCCGCCCCGCTATCCGCAGGTTTGTTAGCGAGTGCAACGAGTGCATCTGCTGATGTCAACCCATTTCCTTTCAGGTCGGTGACCCATGCCCCGCCCCTGAAGGGAACAGGACCTGGCACTGGGCGCCCGCCGGTAATTACGTGGGATTACATAGCCAGCCTTGATGCGCCTACCCGGGGCATCATCTTCCAGGGAATTCAGTCCTGGGATCAGGCACTTCGAAAGGCTAGCGGCAGGAATGCTTCCTGGTTCGCGAGAAGTGGGTCGGGCGTGAGTCCTGCACTAATTTTCAACATGGCAAGACTTGGGCCACACCCTAACGGGGGAATGAAGGCCGGCGAAGCGGGTGACAATTGCATTTATGTACGTGTCCAGTGTGGTAATGGTCAGCGGGTCACACTGAATTCTGATTGGTGGTACCGTTGGCGGCCTTCAAGCGAGCAGAAGCTGGGTGTGGTCACGCACGAAATCGGTCACACTCTCGGGCTCGGCCATTCCACAGGCGGCAACAACCGGCGCGTCCCGGGGAATTCCGATGAAATCATGAGGTGGGAGATTCCTTCCCGATCTGTTCCCACTGAGCCATCCGCCGATGAAGCGGCGACGGTGACGAGGCTCTATGGCCAGTCGCGCCAACAGGCCACCAACCAAGGCACCGGGGTCAATCCGCACCGGCCGCAGAAGGTCGATCCCCGAGTCCAGCAACCTCGGCCGCGGTCGGGGACGCAGCATGAGTGGCATGGTCAGCAGGGTGGCTGGCAGGGGAATTGGCGGATGGACAGTAACGGGCAGTGGCAGGGAGGTTGGACACCGACCCAGAAGGTACAGCGGCCCCAGCCCGAGCAAGGTGGGCAAAACGGCTTGCAACAGGCTGGCCCAAGAGTCCAGCAACCTCGGCCCCAGTCGGGGACGCAGCATGAGTGGCATGGTCAGCAGGGTGGCTGGCAGGGGAATTGGCGGATGGACAGCAACGGGCAGTGGCAGGGAGGTTGGACACCGACCCAGAGGGGAGACCGGTCCGCGGCTGCTCAGGACGGCCAAGGTGGACCTGTTCCTGCGGCTGCGGCGCCTGGTGCTGTAGTTGGTGGTTTGGGCGCAGCGGCGGTGCAGCCGGAGGCAAAGAACGCCGGCGCGTGGGGCCAGGAGGCCCCGCCACCCAGTTGGGGCGCCACAGCCCCCGGCAGCAGTGGTCCCGCCAGCGCAGGCACTGGTACTGATCGCGATGGCAGCCCGAGCGCCGGGATGGGCACGGGGTACCAGACCGCACAGGCTCAGGCGCTGCAGGCTCAACTTCCGCAAGGCCAGTTGGCTCAGCCTGTGCAGAGCGGCCGGTCCGGTGGCGACGGCATCTGGAACTGACGCCACCGAGTAGCTGTTCGGCGATGTCGTGCACCCGGGCTATCGGCAATTGAAGCCCGGGTGCTTGTTTTGTCCTGCAGGTCGACCGTGAGAGTCAGCCCATGTGTGAAGCGGCTACTCGGCACGGGTCGCGCCGATCGCGCGTGCGACCAGCCCGGCTTCGCACGACCTGGTGGAGTGCACGGCATCCTCGATCCTGGCCGATGCCCTCACTTGCTTGTGGCTCTCTTCGCCCTGCTTGGGACACCTCAAATGATCGCCCGTCAACCCTGCGGCACTAGGGTCCGTCTTCAAAGATCATCGGATGGTGGATCATGGTGGCGTGATACGCCGCCATGAACTCACCGATCAGGAGTGGGAGTTACTCGCTCCACTGATACCGCGGGCTGCGACGGGCCGGCCGCGCGTGGAGGACCGGCAGGTCGTCAATGGGATGGTCTACAAGATCCGGACCGGGATCTCCTGGCGTGACCTGCCGGAACGCTACGGTTCGTGGAAGACCGTGTACACCCGCTTCCGCCGTTACGCCCTGGACGGTGTGTTCACCCGCGCTCTGCAGGAGATCCAGGCCCACGCGGACGCGGCAGGCGACATCGACTGGCTGGTCCAGATCGATTCGACCATCGTCCGCGCCCACCAGCACGCCGCCGCCACCGGTCGAAAAGGGGGCAGTTCCGGCCGGACGAACCGGACGATCACGCCCTCGGCCGATCCCGAGGAGGGCTAACCACCAAAATCCACCTCGCCTGCGACGGAAAGGGCCGGCCCCTCGCGATCCTGGTGACGCCTGGCCAGCGCCACGACAGCATCTGCGCACGTCCTCTTCTGGAACGCATCCGCGTTCCCCGCACCGGTCTTGGCCGACCCCGCTGCCGGCCCGATCAGGTCATCGCGGATAAGGCCTACAGTTCCCGCGGCTTCCGCGCCTACCTGCGCAAACGCGGCATCGCGCACACCATCCCGGAAAAGAACGACCAGCGGCGACACCGGCACCATCGCGGTCGCCGCGGAGGGCGACCACCGGGGTTCGACCGGGAGGCCTACCGGCGCCGCAACATCGTCGAACGCTGCTTCAACCGGCTCAAAGGCTTCCGCGGCATCGCCACCAGATACGAAAAGACCGCCACCTCCTACGAAGCGGCGGTCACACTCGCGTCGTTCCTGCTCTGGGCAAGATCCCTTTGAAGACGGACCCTAGTACTGCAACGGTGCTTGTCGTGACTGCTGGCCAGGTTGGTCGTTGGTGTGGTTATGGGTGGGGACCTTGCTGATGTCAGGTTGTGGGCCGGTGAACTGACCGCTCTGCACGAGCGGTTGTCGGCGTACGAGCTGAAGTGCATAGCTGCGTACGTTTGAACGTGCAGAGGTGTCAGGCCACTTCGGTTTCCCGCTCGATGGCCTTGAGGCGGTTCTTGAGTCGGTAGCTCGGGCCGTTGATGGGGACGACTTCGCAGTGGTGGAGGAGCCGGTCGAGGATCGCGGTGGCGAGGACCTCGTCGCCGAAGACTTGGCCCCACTCGCTGAAAGTCTTGTTCGAGGTCAAGATGATGGAGCCCTTCTCGTAGCGCTTGGAGATCACCTGGAAGACCAGGTTTGCTTCCGCGCGTTCGAGGGGCTGGTAGCCGACTTCGTCGACCACGAGGACACTCGGCCGCAGGTAGGTGCCGAGTTTGTTGGTCAGCCGGCCGGCGGCTTCGGCGGTTTTGAGGTTGCGGACCATGTCGTCGAGGCTGGTGAAGTAGATCGAGTAGCCGGCCCGGCAGGCCGCGACGGCCAGGGCGATGGCGATGTGGGTCTTGCCGACTCCGGGCGGCCCGAGCAGGGCCGCGTTCGCCTTGGCTTCCACGAAGGAGAGGGTGGCGAGGTCCTTGATTTTGCGCGGGTCGAGGTCGGGCTGGAACGAAAAGTCGTACTCGTCCAGCGTCTTGTGGTGTGGAAGCCTCGACAGCCGCAGGCCCTGGCGGAAGCGCCGGTCGTCGCGGACGGCGAGTTCCTCGGACAGGACCAGGTCGAGGAACTCGAGGTAGCCCATCTTCGCTTCGTCGGCCCGCCGGATGTACTCGTTGATGGCTTCGGCCAGGTGGGGCAGGCCGAGCTTGCCGGCCGTGCTGCGGACGCGGGTGGAGACCAGCTCGCTCAAGACGTTTCCCTCGTGCTCGGGTGGGTGGTGAAGGGACGGGTGCCGGTCAGCTCGTCATAGACCGACAGCGGCCGACGGCCGACCTCGATCCGGGTGGCCGCGGCCCGGTGCAGCAGGGCCTGCAGCGGACCGGCTTCCTCGCCGGGGACACGCTCGTGACGAGGCTGGGGCGGGACGTCGCCGCTGGTGGTCCGGCGGCCCTGGCCGGTGGGCAGACCGTCCCAATGCTTCTCCTCCACGATGCGGACACCGCGGCCGACTGCCCGCGGGTGCATGGCCAACAGCGTTTCCCCGCTGGCATCAGGGGCGGTCGAGTGCAGCATGACCTGGGACTTTGTAGCCCTGATCTCCACCAGCTGGCGTGGGCGGACCTTGCGGGCGGGCACCGAGTAGAGGTTCCCGCCGAAGGCGACCAGACAGTCCTTGCCGACCGGCCGCAGATGCCGCTCGGCCACCAGATACGGCGTCGGAGGCAGCGGCTTGAGGGCCGCGTGGTCCCGGGCCGCCCGCTCACCGATGACCTCCCGGTGCGTCTTGTGGATCTGGGCCCGCCGCTGCGGCACCCACGCGGCGAACGCCGCGTCCATCTCCTCGACGGACGAGAAGGCCCGCCCGGACAGGACGTGGTCGCGCACGATCAGGACCTGCCGCTCGACCCGGCCCTTGCCCTGCGGCCGGTAGGCGGCCAGGACGTCGATGTCGAAGTCGTAGTGGCCGGCGAAGCCGACCGCTTCCGGGTGCAGCGGGACCGCCTCGCCGGGGGCGACGTGGCGGCGGACGACGGTCTTGGTGCGGTCGTAGACGATCGTCATCGGCACCCCGCCGAAGTGCGCGAACGCCCGCCGGTGGCAGTCGAAGAACGTCTGCAGATCCAGGCTGGTGGTGAAGCAGCAGAACGGGTCACGCGAGTACGACAGCACCATGTGGAAGGAGTAGACCTTGGGAATGCCCAGGTGAGCGAGGGTCTTGCCCTCATCACCCCAGTCCACCTGCGCCTGGGCGCCCGGGATCACCTCGAACCGGCGGTGCATCCCCGCCAGTTCCCTCGGCGTGATGCCCAGTTCCTCGGCGATCCTCGGGCGTGCTTCCTGAACGTAGAGCTTGACCCGCTGGTAGTTGCCGGTGAACCCGTACTCCTTGGCCAGCCGCTCGTGGATCACCGCGGCCTTCATCAGGACCTCGGCCCGAAGCATCGCGTCGATCAGCGGGGCGACCTCATCGACCACCCGCCTGCGTGGCTGCCCGCTCACCGTCCGACGCGGCGGCGACGCCGACCCGTCGGCAGACAAGTACTTGCTGACCGTCCGCCAGTTCAGCCCGGTTTCCTTGGCAACCTCCGACAGGCTCATGGCCCCGGACTCGACCAGGCCACGAAAACGCCGGAGTTCCAGCCAGCGCTGCGGGTCCAAGACCACCATCGACCCCTCTCTGCAACCTTGAACAACAGGCAGCAGAGTGCAGGGCACCGGCCCTCAACACATCAGGAACTATGCACGTTCATCCGTACGTGACTATGCACGTTCACGTGTACGCCGACAGCGGTTCGTGCACCGGTTCAGCAGGTCAGCGATCCAGCGCACCTTCGGTGCGCGCCGGGGGCGTGGTAAATGCCGTGGCGCGCGCCGGAGGTGCTTCTTGTGTGCCCTGCCGTGGATTGATGCCGGTCCGGGACACTGGAGGGGTTCGTTCCGGCCGAGACCGATGCCTCTGTGATGCCGGTGAGCTCGCAGGTCAGCGTGGTACTGGGGGCCTTCCACGGGCACCGTGGAGTGTTGCTGTGAGCACGAGCGTCAGAATTCCTGTTTCACCCTGGCCCTCCCGGAACGGCGTGCAATGCACTGGGCGCCGGGGAGGGAGTGGGATCCGTGGACGTGCTGCATGAACGCTGCGCGGGGCTGGACATCAGCAAGAAGGACGCGAAGGCGTGTGTCCGCACGCCGAGCACGAAGCGCCGGGGCTCGTTCACCAACGAGACCACGACGTGGGGATCGACGACGCACGCGGTCCTGGCCCTGCGCGATCACCTGCTCGCCGCGAACGTCACCCTCGTGGTCATCGAGGCGACGTCGGACTACTGGAAGCCCTACTACTACGTGCTGGCCGAAGGCTTGAACGTGATCCTGGTCAACGCCCGGCAGGTCAAGAACCTGCCCGGCCGCAAGACCGATGTCTCGGATGCGGCCTGGCTGGCCCAGCTCGGCGCCCACGGCCTGGTGCGCGCCTCGTTCGTGCCCGAGCAGCCGGTGCGCGAACTACGGGATCTGACCCGGGCCCGCACCCAGATGACCCGTGAGCGCGGCCAGCTCGTCCAGCGGCTGGAGAAGCTGCTGGAGGACACCGGCATCAAGCTCGCCGCGGTCGCCTCCGACATCATGGGCGTCTCCGGCCGGGCCATGCTCGAAGCCCTGATCGCCGGGGAGCGTGACCCGCAGCTCCTCGCGGAGATGGCCAAGCGCCGGCTCCGCAACAAGATCCCCGAGCTCACCGAGGCCCTGACCGGCCGCTTCCGTGACCACCACGCGTTCCTGGCCCGGCTGTATCTGGACCAGTACGACCAGCTCACCGATGCGATCGACCGGCTCACCGCGCGGATCGAGGAGGCGATGGCCCCCTTTCGCCCAGCCCTCGACCTGCTCGACACCATCCCCGGGATCAACCAGGCAGTCGCCGAGGTGATCATCGCGGAGACCGGCGGCGACATGAGCCGGTTCACCTCCGCCAAACATCTCGCCTCCTGGGCGGGTGTCTGCCCCGGCCACAACGAGTCCGCCGGCCGCACCAAAACCACCAAGGTCCGCCCCGGCAACCCCTACCTCAAGGGCGCCCTCGGCCTGGCAGCGTTCGGCGCGGTGAGAACCAAAAACACCTATCTGCAGGCCCGTTACAAGCGGCTGACCGCCCGCCGCGGTCCGCTGCGGGCCCTGGTCGCGGTCGAGCACTCGATCATCACCGCGATCTGGCACATGCTCACCGACCACGTCCCCTACCAGGAACTCGGCGGCACCTATTTCACCCAACGCGACCCCGAACGCGCCACCCGCCGAGCGATCACCTCACTCAACCAGCTCGGCTACACCGTCACCCTCAACCCGATCGAAGGCGCAGCCTGACCACCCATGACCAAGCGCCCGGCGGCCGCGACGACCACCGGGCACCCAGCCCTGCCCAGACCCACCCTGACCTGGACCTATTTACGCGTCAGAGCCGAGAGAGTCGGCGCTGGCCTATATGCGCGGGCTGGTCGCGCCGTTGGGGCGGAAGAACGGCTGGACGCTGGCCGAACAGGCCGGTCATTGAGGCCCGGACCGCATCCACCGGATGCTGAACCGGATCGAGTGGGACGCCGACGAGGTACTCGATGACGTGCGTGACTACGTCGTCGAGCACCTCGGTGACCGTGAGGCCGTCCTGATCGTGGACGACACGGGCTTGCTGAAGAAGGGCATGCGGTCGGCCGGGGTGCAGCGGCAGTACTCCGGCACCGCCGGGCGGACGGAGAACTGCCAGATTGGCGTCTTCCTCGCCTATGCGACCCCCCGTGGACGGACACTGATCGACCGACGGCTGTATCTGCCGACGTCCTGGATGGAGGACCGCGAGCGGTGCCGCCGGGCCGGCATCGGTGACGACGTCGTCTTCGAGACGAAGGTGGCCATGGCGAAGGCGATGGTCCGTCGCGCGATCGCGGACCGGATCCCGTTTCGGTGGGTGACTGCCGATGCCGCCTACGGCTTTTCCAAGGGCTGGCGCTTCGAACTGGAGCAGGCCGACATCTTCCACGTCATGGCCACCACCCGGCACGACACCGTCGGGAGCCGCTGGGCGATCGACCACCCCGTCCACGACCTGTTCAACGGCCTGCCCCGGCAGAAGTGGAAGCGCCGATCCTGCGGCACCGGGGCCCACGGTCTGCGGATCTACGACTGGGCGCGCGTCGAGGTGCGGCCCTGGCACCGGCCCGATCGCCGCCACTGGGTCATCGCCCGCCGCAGCGTCAGCCGGCCTGGGGAAGTCTCCTACTACATCGCCTACTGCCCCACCGAAACCACCCTCGACGACCTGATCCGCCTCGCGGGCAGCAGGTGGGCCATCGAGGAATGCTTCCAGAGCGCGAAACAGGAATGCGGCCTGGACGACTACCAGGTCCGCCGCTACACCGGCTGGCACCGCCACATGACCCTGGCCATGGCCGCCCACGCCTGCCTGACCATCCTGCGAGCCCGACAGCTGGACACCGACAAAGCACAAACGGATCCTCCCAGCTCATCCACCTCAGCCTTGCCGAGATCAGACGACTGATCACCCGCCTCACCGACCGCCGGCCCGTCCCTGTCGACCACATCCTGCACTGGTCACACTGGCGTCGACGACGCCAACACCAAGCCCGCATCAGCCACTACAAGCGACGCGGACACAGCCCATGAACCTGCCCAGCAGTCACGACAAGCACCGTTGCAGTACTAGTGCGGGCAGGCGTCATCCGACTGACCAGGCGTCCCCGCGGGAGCCGGCGACGGCTTGGTCGATACGGGGTGCCGCCCCGGGTCGGTCGACCACCTGGATTCGGTCGACCGTCGTTTGCCCGTGAGTGTCGATACGTTGCACGGTGGCGCCGAGGGCCTGTCTGTGAGCGTGGCCGATAGCGCCGGTGTACAAGCTGGCCGCAGCCTGCGGGAGGGCGACGCCCAGTTTGTGTGTGTTGTAGTTGCAGCTGGCAGTGCCGCCGTACATAACGGCCGTGATCAGCCCGCGTTCATTGATGGCCCATCCCGGGTTGGTGACGCCGCAGTCGTCATATGACGCCAGCGGGTCAGGGGCCAGTAGCTCACCATGCTCGGTGAAGTGGACACCGTCGTGGCTGGTGGCGTAATGGATTCGCCAATCTGACGGGCCATTGATGGGCCGATAGGCGGCGATGTATTGCCCGTTCACAAGGCGGATGTCAGCGTCGACGAAGGGCCCGACCGGAGCGACGTATGTGAAGTTCTTCGGAACGGCTTCGGTGGAGACGGCCAGGTGCTGCTGGTGAGGGCCGCCGTTGACAGTGCCGTCGAAGTACATCTCCCATCGGCCGACGCCATTGCCGTAGCTCGCGTTCCAGTTCAGTGACGGTCGAGCACAATTGGCCACGCTGGCTCCGGTGAATGACACTTCCCGGCTCCGGTCCGACAGCTGTGGCCAGTTCACACCGTCGGTGGAAGTCACGACCGAGCACTGGTCGGCCGTATCCATGGGCTTCGTGGTCATCGCCATGACCCAGCCGGAATCGCGCTTAACAACGGTTGGGTCGTTGACGTGCTGGTAGACGCCGTGCCCGATGACCTCCCTTGTCGCAGAGAAGCCGTTGGTCAGCGTGTCGTCACCGGTCGTTGCCATATAGATGGCGTCGAAGTCGGTCTGAGCCAGCCAACCTCCGAAGTACACGTTCCAGGTGCCGTTTGCTTTCACAGGACTGGGGGCGTACAGATTGTGGCCGCTGATGACGGGATTGCCCTTGTAGTGAATGAAAAAAGCGTCACGTGGGTCGGTTACTGACCGTCCAACGTTGTGTGCGGCGAACTCGTCACTGCCCTTGCCTACATACTTCGCAGCCGCCACACGCGAGCCACCGTCGGTGGGCGTCGCGTTGGCCTCGGGCGCGGGTTGTGGGGATTGGGGAGCGGACACCGGGTTGGGTTGTGGTGCTTGTTGGCCTGCCTCGGCGCCGGGCTTTGGGGCCTGCTGGGGTGGCT
Source organism: Streptomyces sp. V4I8 (assembly GCF_041261225.1). GTDB lineage: Bacteria > Actinomycetota > Actinomycetes > Streptomycetales > Streptomycetaceae > Streptomyces. The sequence continues at coordinate 542,785 of NZ_JBGCCN010000001.1, read as the reverse complement.
GCGGAGGTGTCTGCTGCAGCTGCCTCAGCTCCTTCCTTTCCGCTGGGGGAAGCTGCGCCAACATTTGCTTTTCCCTCGGTGAGAGATGTGCCCACCCTTGCCATTCCTGCGGTGGAGTCTTCTCCAGTCTCTCCTTCTCGTCCGGCGGCGCTTGTGCCAACGCGTGTGCAAGTGCTTGATTCCACTGCTCCATTTCCTGGATCGCCTGTGGAGATCCCTGCGCCAAGCCTTGCCGTATCTGCGGTTCCTCCCGTGCAGGCGCCGGTTGTTGCGCGTTGAGTTCCTCCGAGTGTGCACCGGTTGCGGCGGCCAACATCAGCCCCGTGGAAATGGGCGCCAGCAGTACGCCCATTCCTAATAATTCCTTACGTTTCTTCTTGTGGCGTGCCGTCACTGCGCCCTCCTCTGATGTCGGAACCGGAAGAACGTCACAGTGGTATGACGTCAACGTTCCTTGAAGCCGTGGAATGATCAGTTCACGCGGTCACTGCAGCCGCAGATGCGCATCGCCCCCTCGCTTCGATGCGCGACCAGATACAGAGGCGATGTTGCACCGCCGCCTTGCCAGGGGAGCACACACCACTCCTTTCCTCAAGCCCTATCGGAATGGAAGTGCCTCTTGAGGATATGTGTGCAGACCCAACTCTGTTCCCACTGGCGGCAGTTGACCTGGAATTGAAGGTGGGATCCGGTCGCTTAGCGGCTATGCAGTAATGTACCTTTTGCGCTCATCTAAGTAGATGAAGGACACAGCACTGCTCATGCGATGGATCTCATAGGGACGGGATGGACATGCCTGTTCGGCTGACGTGCTTGCGTTAAAGGATCACGACTTCCATCGGTTGTATCGCGTATTTAGCATCCGTTGGAAAGTGGAGACGGTGGCACGTGCTGCGGGGCCTTTATCACTTTGGTCACGGAGCCATCGGGCGCGGTCGTTGGTGGAGGATGCCATCGAGAATCACTGTCCGTTGCTGCCCCAGCGTGGACAGCGCCTGGGTCAGTGCATGCCGCCAGTACTTCAGAACAGGCCGGTGGCCGAGGACTGCCATGCCGAGCCTCGCGGCGTCGGAGGTTGGCAGGCGATGCCTAACACCGCTGTCAAGGCGGGCGGCCAGTTCGTTGCCTGGTTAATGTCACGCCTGATCCATGCCTCTCGCATGCACACGCCGTCCGCTCCCAACTTGCCCAGCGCCCTCATGATCCCTGGCGCACGCTCTCTTGCCGCGGGCCATAAGGAGCTGTGAGTTCGGCAGGCGGGTGCTCCTCGTGAGCGGTAAGTGGTGCTCAGCCGGGCAACATCGAGCGGCGCGTCGACGAGGCGCTCGATCACTGGGACCCATGACGATGATGCCGTGTGCCTCGCTCCTGCGGTTGGCACTGGCGCCGGACTCCTCATGCACAGGCGAAACCAACAGTTGCGTGATGTTCTCAACGTGGGAGTGGAGGGCGTCGGAAACGATGCGCTCGCACTCCTTGAACTCGCCGGTCGCGGCATCGAGTATGGCGTTGGACGAACACTCGGCTATCGCGACCGCTCTGGCCTGCGGGTAACTCATCCGGCTGCGTATCATCCAGAGCCGACGCTCGGAGTTTCGGAGCAACTTTCTGCTACCGCTGAAGGGACGCCATAGTCCGGAACGGCGTGAGCAGGTATCGCAGGAGCAGCCCGTCCGAGTGCCTGCTGTTGGTCCGGATGGACGTGTGAGCTTCCATCCGGACCAAATTGTCAGGTGCTTCCCTATGTCAGTCCGCCTGTGCCCATCCATTGTTGCGGAGGGGGAGTGAGGTCCGTACCGCTCTGCGGCGGCACGCAGCTGCCCCTGCGGCACCCAAAGCGGTGCCTGAGGCGGCCGCGGCACCCACGATTGGATCAATGAGGGGCACAGGGACGATTGTAGGGGTAACGGCTCTCGTGGAAGTGGACGGCTTCTTGGTACAGGAAATTCCACTCGTCGAGTTCAGGTACCCTAGTGCGGTCAGGGTGTTTCCGCAGATGTTGATCGGTGCATTGACTGGTAATTCAATCCTGTTTCCTGATGCGAGTCCGGGGTCATCGGCCGCTAGCGCTGGATGGCTGGCACCAACAGTTGCTCCAAATGTGATTAAGCCGCTTGTCGCGGCAATCACAAATTTTGACTCTCTGCTTCTTTTCATTAAATTATCCTTCTATGCGAAGCGAGTCCGTCTTGAGGCTTGTTTGTCCAAATACTTAGCGGACTGGCTTTCGGTAGGCAAGCGTAAGCCGTGCATACTTACCGCGGTTTGGCGGTGAGCCGCATCGCTCATTGATCCTTACGTCTGTTCATCATCACACTCGAATGCTCGGACTGACCTTCCTGGGCGGTCGCGCGCAGCATTCTTTTAGATTTCGACGAGACGACGAAGGCGTACGTGACGCATGCACAGACCCTTGCGCTGCGGATGGGTGTGCCTCTCCGACGGCGCTATACCTGCTGGCAGGGCCTACATCGCATGTACACCCTCCGCGCCAGAGTGCTCCACGGCCCAGCAATCGCCACTGTGGCTGAGAGTCATTGACCGATGGCGGCTGCGCGATCGGGCGGCAGTGTGCGGTATGGGTCGCGGCGGCATGAGAGGGGAATCGATCGACGCCGGCGTCAGAGGCAAGGAGGCCACCTCGGCGCCCCTGCGCCACGACGCCGAACCATGACGGTGGCGGGAGCCACGACGGTGGCGGGAACCGCTGCGTCGCAACCGGACTTCGGCATTTCGGCTGGCTTCTCAAACAGGTTGGCGAAGGTTCGCGCTTGAATGGTGGCGGGACCATGCGGTGGGGCGAAATCGACGGGGTTGTTACCCCTTGGAAGTGCGCCTCGGGCCTAGCCGGGAACAGCGAACAGGCACACGGCGCTCAGTGTGCCGTGTGCCTGGCTGCCTACGGTGGTCCGGGCAGAGTGAATTCAGTGCGCCGCTTCGAAGGCTTCCCGGATCTCCCTGGGTACACGGCCCCGAACGTTTACCTCGTGGCCGTTCGCCCGTGCCCACGCTCGGACCTCTTCGGCGCTGGGACCGGACACAGTTTCCTTGCGTGCGCGGCCTGCGTACTTGGCCCGCCCGATCTTGCGGCCCCTTTCGATGAACGGGCGCAGCGCTGCGTCCAGTTTGTCATAGTTCTCCGGTGTGAGGTCAATCTCGTACTCAACGCCATTGAGTGAGAACCGGTGCGTCGACACCTCGTCGGATTCCGTGCCCGTGAGGTCGTCCGTGTAGACAGTCACAACTTTCTGAGCCATGCGCGGATCGTACCGCAATTCGCCGGGTGGCCATCCCTGGCTTGCCTTGTCTGAGATCCTGCGTGGCAGCAGTGAAGGTATCCCGGGTGCATCAGGGTCGAGGATCCAGGAGTTGAGGCATCGAGTTCCCGAATTGGGTGAAATCTCACCCAATCGGTTACCGGTCCAAGAGGCGTCCAAGATCCTCAAGGCTGAGCGGGCAGTAGGTGACCTCACGTCACTGTCCGGAGGCGGCGGCCCTTCAATCCTAAATGCACCTCCTGCCAATGGAACACTTGGGCGTCGCACGTGAACTCGAAACGAGTGTCAAATTTTCTCTGGGAATTAAAGCAAATACTTCCACTTGCTATCCAGTCGATGTTGCTCGTTTTAGTGGAGGTGTCCGTTGATCGCCTTCACCGGAGCACCCGCTCGCCATACGTGGAGCCCTGAGCAAAAGGTGAGCGCACGGACCTCCAGCGCACCATTCCTGACCGCTGGGCACGGTCACTTTCCTTCTTGCAACTTCTTGTCTCAGGTCCAGGGAATTCATTGGGTGCAGGAGTATTCTGATGTGTTCTTCCGGCTGAGTCGGGGATAAAAATAGCGCGTCTAGTGGCGCACATCGTGCGCCAGAGGGCCTCATCAGACAATGCTCAGCTCTACGCAGCTTCCACAGCAGACGCCGCCCGTGCGCGTCGTCATCGCGGTTCGGCCTGCAGCGCGTCCTCCACCGACGGTGCTGGCCGAAACGGTAGGCAACGGCTGTAATCCTGTCCGGCAGGGACGGCAGTCGGATGACGTCGTGACGGTCGCCGCTGATCGGGAACGCCGACCATCGCCGTCATAATGCGGATGCTTTTTACTCTTACACATAGGCACCAGGGGTATCCGGCTCTCTGGGCTAATGCGTTGGAGCCCGTCGCTTCCTCCTCGCGAGCGGCGGGCCCCACGCGTGCGTGACCGAGTCGGATAGAGGCTGACGGGAGTCGGCTAACACCGAGACCTGCTATCGCCTTTAGCCGTCGTCTGGATTGATCTGTTCACCAGCCAAGTACACGCTTCGCGTGGCATCTCAGGCAGCGACGACACCAGCTCCCTTGAGCGCTGGGCGCCCCTTGATTGGTGAGCGCTGGCGGAGAGTAGGCGAGACCGTCAGGATGTTGAGCCTGTGTTTGTGGACGGCGCCTACGTCGCGTGCTGTCGGGTAGAGGACAGTTGCGTTGACTACTCTGGAAAGGCCAGGCGGCAGGGCTTGCCTCGGTACTGCCGGACCGTTGGCGGCCAGCACCGCAGACCGTGCCCCACACGTCATCGCGGGTTGAAGTGTCTACCTGTGATTCTGCTCCCGACAAGGGATTCTCGCTGTCACCTGCTGCGGGCACCGATCGCGCTGTGCTCAGGTGGGACTGTCGGTGGCCGGAGAGCGCAGGTGGGACAGTCACGGCAGCTGTAGTTCTTGATCGGTTGGTCATTGTTGCTGGTCAGGTGGTTGCTGCGGCGGTGATGTTGTTCCAGCGGCGGTGGGCTTCGGTGGCTTGCTGTTGATGGTGGCGGCGCCATGCGGACCAGTGCAGGAGGTGCTCCAGGTCGCGGCGGGGAGGGCGCAGGGCGGTGGCGCGTAGGAGTCGCAGCAGCTCGCGGGTGCTTGAGGGGGCGAGTGGGCCGCTGGGTGTCTGGGCGGCGGCGCGGGCTTGGGTGACGGCCAGGATGGCTGCGGCGAGCATGCTGATCAGGCTCCAGCGCATCCAGGAGTTCCAGCAGGTGGTCTGGCCCTCGTCCAGGCCGCAGTCGGATTTTCCGGCCTGGAAGTCCTCTTCGATTTTCCATCTGCAGCACACCACATCGACCAGGGTGGCCATGGTGACCGCGGTTGCGGAGTGGCAGCGGTAGAAGGAGAGTTCGCGGGTGTAGCGGTGGTGGCGCACCAGCAGGTAGGAGTGGCCCGGCCCGGCGCTTTCGGGGGTGTCGTCGGCGAGGACGCCGATCATGGCCCAGTCGTAGTGACGGTCGCCCTTGGTCCCGTGGCCGGTACGCATGCGCATCCAGGTGCGGCGGGGTAAGCGGGCGGCGAGTTCGGTGGCGGTGAAGCGGCCGGCTGGGGTGGTGACGCGGTGGTCGGCGCGGACCGCGAGGGCGTAGTCGAGGCCGAGTGCCCGTGCATGCCGTCGCAGCTCGCGACCGCCGTACACCTCGTCGCCGGCCAGCCAGCGGGCCGGTATCCCCAGGGCACGTACACGCTGCAGCATGGCGGCCGCGAGCTGTGGCTTGGTGGCGAACAGGGTCTCGTCGGGGACGTGGGTGAGCAGGCGGCGTTCCTCGTCGGCGGCCCACCCGGCGCCCAGGTAGAGGGCGCGGTCGATCAGCGTGTGCCCGCTTACCGAGGCGTAGGTGAGGTGGACGGAGACCTGGCACAGACCGATACCGCCGAGCGCCCCGGAGTACTGGTGGGCCGCTCCCACGCAGTCGGTCGAGGACTTCTCATCACCGGTCTCGTCCACGATCAACACCGCCTGGTCGTCCGCGAGTTCACCGGCCGCCCAGGTCATGAGCCGGTCGCGGGCCAGATCGTGGTCCCACACACCACGGGAGAGGAAGTGCTGCAGCCGGTGCGGGCCCGAGTGCCCCAGCGCCTCGCCGAGCGTCCAGCAGTTGCGCGTATCGAGCTCCATCAGCATGCCCTCGGTCATCTCCCGCGCCAGCAGGCGCGGTTCCCGGCGCGGGAAGCAGTCAGCGACCTCGGCCATCACCGCCCCGAACGCGGCCGTCCACTCCTGCCCGGCTATCGTGGCCTCCACGGCCACCTGTTCCTTGATCGTCGTCACAAACGCTCATGATCACGGTGGCCGTCCCCCTACCCTCGGCCGCCCCCGCACCCCCGTTGACCAGCACGAACACGCCAACGATCAAGAACTACAGCTGCCGTGACAGTACGGCGCTGTGATTGGCACGGCCGTCCGGTCGGGAGCGGATGGGGCGTGGTGGCGCATCACCAGCCGGTGAGGTGGGCCGCATGCTGCCCACTTCCGTCCCGCCGGCGGCCCGCTCGCGATGCGTCGGTGCTCTGGCAGCCGACCGTGCGGCGGTTGTCCGGGGGATTCGAGTCAGCTGCGGAGAATGTACACGCCGTTGAATCCCGGGCCTTTCGCTGGAGGATGGCAGCGTCGATTCGGTAGCCGTACATCAGGAGGAAGAGCGCCTGCGCCTGCGGATCGGACCCGCCATGCCGGGCCGGGAGTTCGCACGCCAGGTGTGGTTCGACGACTCCAACCGCTTCGGGGCCTCGTGCACTTCATTCAGGAGGACACGCACCGAAGACGGAGTGTGTGCCCACTCGCCGACCACTCAAGCTGCTCAAGAAGGTGACACATTCAGACCATGCCACGGTTGGAAGAGTTGTCGCGATCTTTAGTAGCCCCTGCATTCGGCGTCGTGCTCTCCTGAGAGGCCATGGAACAGTCGAGTGGCCATAGACGCACCTTGGTGGCTCGGACCGTAGAACACGATGAGGTGGCAATGTATAGAGAGCAGGGATCTTGGTATTCCGGAGGAGTTCACCAGTCAGATAGTTCGGCCCGTTGGCGATCTTATCCTGGAGATGCACAGACCACTCCTGCCCTCCCAGCGGCTCGAAAGTCTCGGCATCCCTGGTATTCGAACTACTCCGGTCACGTTGGCGGAATCGCTCCGCCGTCGCCCATAGGCAAGCCCCATGGAGACCTGCAAGCTTCATTGCACTTCCCCGACCAAGCTGTACTACGTCCAAGTTTAAGTCCATCTACACTTCCTGCGTTGGACGCGGTCGACTCGTCATCTGCGCATTCCAGCGTGAGTCGGCCCGTGGGAAAGCACCGTCGTCCCAATCGGATCGAGCGCACGTCCACCCGTGCGGCGGGTGTCGCCGCTCTCACTGCCACAGGCGTATTAGGATCCCTGGCCGCCGTGGCGCTGGCGGCCCAGTCTGGTGTGGACCAGGCCGGCTTCGTTCCCACTGTCATCAACGGCGGCTCCATGGCCAACCGCGTCGAGGCCCAGGCCACAACCCAGGAGCAGGCGGCCGAGGAGGCCGCGGCAAGGAAGAAGACGGTCGAGGATGTGGCGCGCGCGAGCGCTGTCGAGAAGGGCGAGCAGGTGCGCGAGGCCGAGCAGCACGCTGCCCGCGAGGCCGAGCGCATGCGCCTGCTGTCCTATGGCGCCCCCATCTCCGGCTCGTACATCTCCACCGGCTACCAGGCCAGCGGCTCCCTGTGGTCCTCCGGCAGCCACACCGGTGTCGACTTCCACGCCGCGAGCGGCACCTCCGTGCACGCCGTCGGCGCCGGCACCGTGGTGGAGGCCGGCTGGGGCGGGTCGTACGGCAATCAGATAGTGATCAAGATGAACGACGACACGTACACCCAGTACGGCCACCTGTCGTCCATCGGCGTCTCGGTGGGCCAGGCCGTCACCCCCGGTCAGCGGATCGGCCTGTCCGGCGCGACCGGCAACGTCACCGGACCGCATCTGCACTTCGAGGCCCGCACCTCGCCGGAGTACGGTTCCGACATCGACCCCGTCGCCTACCTGCGCTCGCACGGCGTCAACGTCTGACACTCAGGTGCACGCTCGGATCTGCCTGCCTACGCCCAGCTGATGTTCCACTGTCCGTCAGACAGTGAGCCTCTTTCATCCCGTGCCGTGAGAGTGAAATGAGCTGGTCAGCGGTAGTGGTGACGTGGCAGAGTCCCTCGTCGTTGGCGTGGTGATCTCACTCATCACACCGGCGGCCGAGGGGCTCTGTTGGTTCCGTATCCTTCCATGCCCGTCGTCCCGTATGAGCTGGTCGAGTATGTCTCCTGGCTCATCTACGCCCGAAGGCGTGAACTGAACTCGCCCTGGCGGAAGCTGGGTTGCTTCAAGCAGGCTCTGCTGGCCCTGGCCCACCTACGCAAGAACGAGACGCTCGCCCAGGTCGCGGCCGGGTTCGGGGTGTCGGAGGCGACGGCGTGGCGATACGTGGACGAGACCGTCGAGGTCCTGGCCGCTTGGGCACCGGGCCTACACGAGGCCCTCGTCGGCCTGGGCGAAGGTGACTTCGTCATCATCGACGGGCGCTGATTCCCATCGACCGCATCCGGGCGGATGAGCCGTACTACTCGCAAAAGCACAAGAAGCACGGCATGAACGTCCAGGTCATCACCACGCCGGACGGAACCCCGCTGTGGTTCTCCCGGGCAACGCCTGGACGGACCCACGACCTGACCGCGGCCCGTGCCCACGGCATCATCCAAGCCTGCCTGACCCGGCAGATTCTCATCCTGGGCCGACCGCGCCTACCAGGGCGCCGGCGCCACCGTCCGCACCCCGTACTACGGACACCGCGAACTACCCGAGCGCCACCAGCAGTACAACCGCGACCACGCCCGCCTGCGCGCATCTGGTGAACGCGCCTTCGCCCAGCTCAAGTCCTGGCGCCTACTCCGAAGGGCACGCTGCTCAACCAACCGTCTCAGCCGCATAGTCCGCGCCGTACACGCCCTCCTGATCTGCGCAAACACGGGATGAAAGAGGCTCAGTGAGCCTTTTCAGTACTGACGCTCCAGGGTGAGGACGGCGGCACATACTGACGTCACTCGATTCGGGCTGCACCGGGCTTTGCGGACGATGCGCCAGGACTTCAGGCGGGCCACGCCCCGCTCCACCGGTGCCCGTGCAGCGGAGAGCCCGCGGTTGACCGTGCACTGGGTGAGCGACAAGTCGCCACCCGGCGGGCGCCTGACCGGTGTGGTCACCCATGGCCCGGCACCCAGGTAATCGCGGTCGGCGAGCACGGGGACGCCCCGGCGCTCAGAGGTCCGGATGATCCGGTGGGTGCGGGCCGCGGTCAAGTCGTGGGCACGGCCGGGCAGCGCCGGGCGACAGCCACAGCAGCCGCGCCGCCGGATCGTTCACCACCTGCACGTTCACCCCGTGCCGACGGCGCTTGTGAGAGTAGTCGGCCCGGCCGTCGCCGACCCGGTCGCATTCCGCGAGGCTGCCATCGAGCAGGACGTAGTCGGGGTCGGCCTCGCGCAGAACGCGCAGCAGGCCGGGTGCGCGGTCGGCGAGCAGGCCGATGACGGCTGTCGTGCAGGCGTGGGCGGTGCCCACGGAGATGCCGAAACCGGCCGCGATCTGCATGAGGGTGTCGTGCCGACGCAGGTACACCAGCCCGACCAGGGCACGCTGGTGCGGCGGGAGCTTGCAGCGGCGGTCACCCTCGCGGGTGACGATGAGCATGGTGACCCACTCGACGAGCGCCTGAGGCAGATCGAATGCGGCAGGACAGGGAACCAACGAGGCTCCTGTGCCGACGGGTTGAGACTTCGAACACCTCCCTCAACAGCACGGGAGCCTCGTACCTTGTGGGCCCCAACCCCGCCCCCCGATCAGTGGCCAAGCTGAAAAACCTCAATGGCATGAAGGCTTGTTGACCGGTCTTTTCAGGAGAGCGCAACATCCTCGGCTTTCACGCAATTGTTGCAGTGGAACTGATGCAGCCACCAGGTCCTGGCCGGACGCTTGAACACTTGGTAGGCATATGTCGAGTGATTCCTGAAGTAAGATGACTGACTCCAACTCGGCGGTGCTGAGATTCATCGCCGGATATGCGCCCTTCTTATGCCCCCTCCCATAGGAAGTCAGGACGCCCGTCCACGACGAAGGACCGCGGAGCCGCATCAGCCTCAGCTGTATGCAGGGCACCATCCCCGCACCCCAAGGACGGTCTCCTGAACTACATTCAGTTCATCCCTGAAGGATACTTCCCGCACTGGCGGGGATGGGCCCCACAACCTTGCGGGCCACCCACGCCCGTCGGCCACTTTCCCACGTCAACGGGGAGCGCCGCCTTCGCTTCGCCAAGACAACCACGAAATTGACGATCCGGGCAGAATCCCAGAGTGACAGTGGGTTAGCCGAACATGGTCCGCGGTGATCACCTCCTTGAACAGTGTGGCATGGAACCGTGCTGGTTGGGTTGCTCGCGGGTAGTCCGGCCGCCCTCGCGGCAATCGAGCAGTGGCCTCCCAGCCCGACCAGGCCCCTCCTGGTGCGGTTTCGGCTCCATGGGAGGCTGAAACTAGTCGGTCCGCCACTTGTAGAGATAGTCATTTCAGTGAGTGATTTGGATCCGCTGGATGGAGAAGCTTTGGTCTCGGACGGCAGGTGCGAAGCGAGACGCTCAGTGGACCTACGTGGCAGGCTCACTCATCATTGTGGCGGCCATTTCAGCGGACACTTGCAATCAGCCAACTCGGTTGATAACGCGTCCTTCAGGGTCCACTGTTGAGCGCGCCCCACACCGCATTGTGATCGCGTGTAGACGGGCCCGTCAGGCAGCCCATCGATCCCTTACTCTTGGCTTACGGTACGGACACCCATGAACAGTTGATTCGTTGGTGTGATGCGACCCGCTATGAACACAGGCCAGTTCCTCCACCGCGCGCTGGAGCGCAAGCTTCACCGTCACAGGCGAGTTCAGTACGCCGCTGCCGTCGGGAGGTGTGAGCCAGCGCAGGGCGCCCCAGCGGCTGTGCGGGGCAGGGGCAGCGATCCATCCATCCTTACTCAGATGCCGCACAGCGGAGCCCACCCCGAGGGGGGGCAGCGTCCACAGAAACGAAGAAACCGGTCCGTTGTCGCCGGTCGTCCAGAAGAACGGGTCCGGTACTGTCCTGAGAAGGGTCATCGAGAATATCGGCTGTGCGCAATCCCAGACAGGTGGGAACGATCAGCACGTCCCAAAGGCGTCCGGCGGCCGAAGGTGGATGCTGGTGCTCCCACGTCGCCAGTCGTGCTTGCAAGCTTGAGGGTCTAGCGCCGTGGTGGCCAACCACTCCACCGGGTCCGTCCACTGTGCCAGTGCCATCGCGAGCCTCCTGCGTGAGCCGGGCCCGTAGGCCCCGGCAGGTCAACGGCTGATCCGAACCAGCACCTTGGCTCCCGGCGGCATCCACGGGAAGGGTGGCGAAGGGTGGCGCTTGCTTACCACGACCGGCACCCATCGAGATCGGCTGCCCCAAGCAACACGCACTGCTGGGGATAGTTTCGACTCCCCACTCAGCCATGGCGACATCAATTGGGGATCCCTCGGCACTGCCCCCTGACCGGCCCAGCCAAATCGTGGTCCGCCCGAGGCACGCATGGTCTCCGTCCCATATGAACTCGGCTCAATCACCGGCACATCCACGAAGCTGGCACGCCGGATGACTGGACGGGCGGGGGACTCGCCCGCCTTTTGCGACGAATTCCCACGCCGCTCATCCGCGTCTGCCGGCCAAACGGCAGCACCCCAGGTGACGGTATCCGTGAACTGTCCGCAACACTTGGCGCCTTGGCGGCGTGCTACGCGTTGACTCTCAGCGGCGCACAGCCGAACGCGCGTGGCAGTTTCTGCCGTGCAAGCACCTATCACGTGGGCCACCGATCCTCCGCGGTTCAACGCGCCGCGCTCGCTCATCTCAGTCGATCAACCACTTGATCGTTCGGGAGAACCTTGCAACCGCTCAGGGTCCTGCCAGCGGCCTACCTGCATCGGCTTCCCTTAGGAGCATCCGTGGGTGGTCAGGGAGATCACCCGCCTCCCACGGCGGAGTAAGCCCAAGGGCAGCCCATCGCCGACGCGACGAGGTCATGGCCTTGTTCTCCTCTTCCGTGAACCGAAGTCGGCTGAACGTTACCGACCGAGCGGTAGCAACGGCACTGTCTCTCATCATCATGAGCCAAGCTGCTTCTGGAGTTCGACCCTCTGTTACTAATCGCACAAACCTCACTGACACTTCGTCACTCATGACTGACGATCCTCTTCCTATAAATCCAACGTTAATATGGGTGCTTCTTGCCTGGCCGTACGGATGCGAGACTCGGCAAGTCTGGACTGGTGCGTGCGTGAAGCCGATCCAGTGACCGAAAGTCGCCGAGAGACGATGATTAGGGAATCCATCAACCGCACAGCGGCAGGGGTATCATCCGGGCCAAATATCTCGTAGCACACAACGACGCGCCAGTCATTTGCCTCATAGGGTGAAGCCAATTCTCCAGATGTTGACCACTGATCCGTTTTCTCTTCCGAGGAAGTGGTCCAGGCGATCGACGAGCCTACTAGACACCTCAGAGCGAATCGATGCAACCATTGCAAGAATAGGATGCAGAGGCTACTCAACGGAACCGGGCCTCCCTTCGAGTGTCGCGTCTACCGGGTCTCCGTGGGACGGCGGTATTTCGTGTAACCGGGAGAGGAGTTAGGAAGGATCCCGGAAGCGGTCCAACCCCGGGGATGGCGCCGCGCCGCCCGTCGATCAGCCCCCAGGATCTGCATGCACGTGCCGCTGCTAACGCGGTGAGAAGCACTCAGTGAGCCTCTTTCATCCCGTGTTTGTGCAGATCAGGAGGGCGTGTACGGCGCGGACTATGCGGCTGAGACGGTTGGTTGAAGCAGCGTGCCCTTCGGAGTAGGGGCCAGGACTTGTGCTGGGCGAGGGCGCGTTCACCAGATGCGCGCAGGCGGGCGTGGTCGCGGTTGTACTGCTGGTGGCGCTCGGGTAGTTCGCGGTGTCCGTAGTGCGGGGTGCGGACGGTGGCGCCGGCGCCCTGGTAGGCGCGGTCGGCCCAGGATGAGAATCTGCCGGGTCAGGCAGGCTTGGATGATGCCGTGGGCGCGGGCGGCGGTCAGGTCGTGGGTCCGTCCAGGCGTTGCCCGGGAGAACCACAGCGGGGTTCCGTCCGGCGTGGTGATGACCTGGACGTTCATGCCGTGCTTCTTGTGCTTTTGCGAGTAGTACGGCTCATCCGCCCGGATGCGGTCGATGGGAATCAGCGCCCGTCGATGATGACGAAGTCACCTTCGCCCAGGCCGACGAGGGCCTCGTGTAGGCCCGGTGCCCAAGCGGCCAGGACCTCGACGGTCTCGTCCACGTATCGCCACGCCGTCGCCTCCGACACCCCGAACCCGGCCGCGACCTGGGCGAGCGTCTCGTTCTTGCGTAGGTGGGCCAGGGCCAGCAGAGCCTGCTTGAAGCAACCCGGCTTCCGCCAGGGCGAGTTCAGTTCACGCCTTCGGGCGTAGATGAGCCAGGAGACATACTCGACCAGCTCATACGGGACGTCGGGCATGGAAGGATACGGAACCAACAGAGCCCCTCGGCCGCCGGTGTGATGAGTGAGATCACCACGCCAACGACGAGGGACTCTGCCACGTCACCACTACCGCTGACCAGCTCATTTCACTCTCACGGCACGGGATGAAAGAGGCTCACTCACCGCCTGCTAAGAGCGTGTCCTATGTGGCGGGGTGTCGTTGATCTCGGTATGGGGCGGGGTACGTGGAGTTGGATTGTTCCGGACGGGCTGTGGGAGATCGCGAAGCCGCTGATCCCGCCCTCGAGGGTGCGGCCGCAGGGCGGCGGAATGCAGGACACCCCTGATGAGACGCTGTTCGCCGCCATCATCTACGTCTTGGTCAGCGGCTGCGCCTGGCGCCAACTGCCGCCCTGCTTCGGCATATCGAAGTCGACCGCCCACCGCCGGTTCTTGATCTGGTCGAGAGCCGGGCCTCTGGGGGCGGCTGCACGAGGCCGTGCTGCACCGCCTCGACGACGCCGGCCTCATCGACGTCACCCGCGTCGTCCTGGACACCGCCCACGTCAGGGCTAAAAAAGGGGCGAACACACAGGTCCGAGCCCCGTGGACCGGGGCAAGCCGGGTTCCAAGATGCACGTCCTGTCGGACGCGACCGGACTGCCCCTCCTTGTCGGCGTCTCCGCCGGCAACACCCACGACAGCGAAGGGCTGAAGCCCATGGTCGAGGGTCACCAAACGAGACACGACCCCCACCGCGGCCGCCACTTCAAGCCCCAGCGCCTCCACGCGGACAAAGCCTACGACCGCGCCGACCTGCGGAAATGGTTACGTGGCAAACGCATCGGAGTACGGATCGCGCGCAAAGGCATCGGATCCAGCGAACGATTGGGCCGTCGCCGCTGGGTCATCGAGCGCACCATGTCCTGGCTGTCCGGCTACCGCCGCCTCAGCCCCCGCTATGAACGCGATCCCCGCAACTACCTGGCCTTTCTCGGCCTCGCCGCCGCCATCTGCTGCTACAAGCGACTCGTCCGCCTCACCACATAGGACACGCTCTAATACTGCAACGGTCTTTGCCGTGACTGCTGGCCAGTTCAGTCGTTGGTGTTGTTATGGGTGGGGACCTTGCTGGTGTCAGGTTGTGGGCGGGGGAACTGGGTGCTCTGCATGAGCGGTTCGTGCACCGGTTCAACCGGGAGGAGCCGCGTCAGTCGGCGCTGGCTTACATGCGTGGGCTGGTTGCGCCGCTGGAGCGGAAGAACGGCTGGACGCTGGCGGAGGAGGCCGGGCATACGGGTCCCGATCGCATCCACCGGCTGCTGAACCGGATCGAGTGGGACGCCGACGAGGTCCTGGACGACGTACGCGACTACGTCGTGGAACACCTCGCAGACCGCGAGGCCGTCCTGATCGTCGATGACACCGGCTTTCTGAAGAAGGGCGTCCGTTCGGCCGGGGTGCAAAGGCAGTACTCCGGAACGGCCGGCCGCACCGAGAACTGCCAGATCGGTGTGTTCCTCGCCTACGCCACCGGCCGTGGACGCACTCTGATCGACCGCCGTCTGTATCTGCCCACCTCCTGGACGGATGACCGGGAACGGTGCCGGCGGGCGGGCATCGACGACAGTGTCGCCTTCGAGACGAAGGTGGCCATGGCCAAGGCGATGGTCCGCCGGGCCATCGCCGACCGTATCCCGTTCGGCTGGGTGACGGCGGACGCCGCCTACGGCTTCAGCAAGGGCTGGCGGTTCGAGCTGGAACAGGCGGATGTCTTCCACGTCATGGCCACCACCCGGCACGACACCGTCGTCACCCGCTGGTCCATCGACCACCCCGTCCACGACCTGTTTCCCGGCCTGCCGCGGCAGAAATGGAAACGCCGTTCCTGCGGTGAAGGAGCCCACGGCCGGCGGATCTTCGACTGGGCCCGCGTCGAGGTGCGGCCCTGGCACCGCGAGGACCGCCGGCACTGGGTCCTCGCCCGCCGAAGCGTGAGCAGGCCCGAGGAGATCTCCTACTACATCGCCTACTGTCCCGCCGACACGACGCTGGACGAGCTGATCCGCATCGCGGGCAGCCGCTGGGCAGTCGAGGAATGCTTCCAGACCGCGAAGCAGGAGTGCGGCCTGGACGACTACCAGGTCCGCCGCTACCCGGGCTGGCACCGCCACATGACCCTGGCCATGGCCGCCCACGCCTGTCTGACTGTCCTGCGGGCCCGCCAGCTCGACACGGACAAAGCAGAAACGGATCCTCCCAGCTCATCCACCTCAGCCTCGCCGAGATCCGACGCCTGATCACCCGCCTCACCAACCGCCGCCCCACCCCGGCCGACCACATCCTGCACTGGTCAACCTGGCGCCGACGACGCCAGCACCAAGCCCGCATCAGCCACTACAAACGACGCGGACACAGCCCCTGAAAACTGCCCAGCAATCAGAACAAGCACCGTTGCAGTACTAAGTCCGGAACCGATATTCGGTACTCTGCCCGCCCGATGAGGACGCAAGATGGTGCGCATGACTTTGACCACCCCTCTTTGACCACCCCTATACTGCACACTGCTCGCCTGCGACTGCGCCCCTTCACCGACACCGACGTGGATCCCCTCTTCGCACTGCACAGCAGCGCCTACGTGCTGCGCTACTGGGACTCCCCACCGTGGAACGAGCGAGCTCGGGCCGACCGTTTCGTCGCGACATGCCGAAAGATGGCGGACGAAGGCACCGGGGTGCGGGTGGCCATCGACCGTGTTTCTGACGGGGCCTTCGTCGGCTGGTGCGGTCTGCCCGGATGGAACCCGGACTACCGCAGCGCGTCGTTGGGCTACTGTCTCGCCGATGCGATGTGGGGCCGCGGCTACGCGACGGAAGCCGCGCACGCCGTGCTGAAGTGGGCATTCGACACACTGGACCTGAATCGAGTTCGGGCTGAGACCGATACACGCAACGTGGCATCTGCTCGGGTGCTGGAGAAGGTCGGATTCGTGCGGGACGGGACACTGCGGGAAGGCTGCGTCGTGAACGGTGAGGTATCCGACTCGTGGGTATTCGGGTTGATCAGGCGAGAGTGGCGGCCGTCGACCATGCCGATCCCAGCCCGCTGAGCGGCCGTCACATCCGCTCCTGGTACAGACGGACTGGGTGAGGATGTCTTTGGCGGGCGGGCCATGCGCTTCCGACGAGCCAGGCTCTCGACGATCTTCGGGTGGCGGCAGTACGGCGAGACGACCTTCCGCCTCGGCGAGAGCCGCGGTCCTGCCCAGGCCCTTGGTAGTCGGAGAGCCCTTGTGGGAGATCACCGGCAGGACTCGGGCCGACAGAGTTCGCGACACACAGCCCGAGAGTGGCACGTCTTTTCGCCCAGCAGGGCTTCTGGGCGTCGGCGAGGACGTTCGGGGAATCCGGCTACCGGCGGGTGCCCTCGTCGAGGGCTAGGGTCTGCGTGACGTCGTTGACGTTCGCCGCGGTAGCGATGATGTGCGGCGGGGTACTCTTCCCACCGCAGGTCAGATGGTGCGCCGCCGGTTTTCCGCCGGTCGACCGGTGACGGCCAGTCACGGCTCCCCCCGTTTTCACGCGGACGTGGGAGCCGTCTGCGCATGCACATGACCAGTCAAGTTGACCGGCCGCGTGCAGCTTCGCGAGCAGGATGCGGTGCAGCCGGTCGAGGACACCGGCCTGCTGGCAGCGGTCCAGTCGGCACCAGTATGTCTGTCCGGAGCCGAACCCCAGCTCCAGCGGCAGCGCTTGCCATGCGATGTCGCTGACCAACAGGTACAGAATGCCCTGCAGACACCGCCGGTCATGCCGGCTTCGGCCCAGGTGCCCTCTCGGACCGGAGCGGCAGCAACGGCTCGATCAGCTCCCACAGATCATCGTCCACGATCCACGGCAGGATACTCATGAGCCCATCAACGGCCAGATCATCACATTGAGCACACGTGACCAGCGGACTCGCTCAAGATCTTGTTACGAGTTCTTAGGGTGGTCGCACGCACTTCTCGGGAAACCTGGGCCGTCTGACTGAAGCAGCGTCATATACGTTGCCGACAACACTCTTCCATTTATGGAAGAGGCCTGAGTCCTCCTCTTCCATCCGCAGGGTCCCGCCTCTCCTCGGCTCCGTGGGAGCAATGGGGCCCTGCGGATGCACATGGTGCTCGGACAGTTGGTTGTTCCTGCCTGCTGTCGGCGGGCGCCGTTTCCCGTCATCCACGGTCGCAGCCACGGTTGTCACCAGCCCATGTGACCCTCATGCGACATGTTGTACGACCGCCTCAAGACTCAAGTCACCGTCACGGCTGACGCGGGTGTAGCCAGTCGCGACATCGCCAAGGCTCCGAGATGGGCGACAGTGCTGGGCGCCCGGAGCGTGGCGGGCACGCGCCGAACTCAGGCCGAGCGCGACGACCGTGTGTGTCATATGTGCCGTGACTACTACCTGTGGCGGACCGATGAACGGGGGCTGGTCGCAACATTCGTGAGTGGCTGTGACCGGTAGTGGTGCGTGACGGCGAGACGGCCGGCAGGCCGAGCAAGCTCCAGCCCCGAGATTCGGCTCGCGAGGATGGGCCCTCGGGACTGCTACAGGGCGACTGTGCATTCCCGGGGGTGGTGGGCCGTGACCAGATGGGTGGCCGTCGTGTCCGCGAGCCGAAAGGTGGACTTGGCACTGCACTCAGGGAGAGGCCGAGACCCTCGGCCTCTCCCTTGGTGGCTTAGGCCGCCATTCATGTCACAGGCGTTGCTGGTCCAAGGAAC
The DNA here is from genome assembly GCF_041261225.1 of Streptomyces sp. V4I8. GTDB lineage: Bacteria > Actinomycetota > Actinomycetes > Streptomycetales > Streptomycetaceae > Streptomyces. The sequence continues at coordinate 524,688 of NZ_JBGCCN010000001.1, read as the reverse complement.
TGCGGGAGGTGCCGAGCTCGGAGTGCCGAAGTAGGTTCCCGGCGGGCCCGGCTGGGAGTGCCACCTGCGTCACACCTGACGCAATCCCCAGCGCAAGGAGCAGGGGGCGTCCTGAACGCCGCCCGCGAGGCAGGGGCCGTGCAAACGCCTGACCGAGTGGCACGGATCGGCAGGGCACCGAGGCTGCCACGAATTCAACGTTGGGCCCGTCACCCAGGAGCGGAATGACGGGCCCAACAAACGTAGCGGTGCAAGCCCTGCACAGGACTCTGACCGCCAATGCGGCCAAGCCAACTCGGGGACAGTAGGTGCAGTTGGCCTCCGCTGCCCCGGGCCTGACCCATATATGAGACAGAACACGTCCCTTGTCATGACGCGCCGGCCCCAAGTCAGTGCTGGAACCACACGAACGGCCCACAGATCTCGCCAAATCGCGTCTGGGTAACATGCCTCACTGGGTGGGGACGGTGGACAATCGTAGTCGGCTTGCACAGGCCGGTGCTCGACCGGACGAACCGTCGGCGACGTGGGCGTTCTGTGGAGGGGGGCGGTCAAGTGCCTTGCTGTGAGACAGGACAGCGGCGCTTGACCTTCACCGCCCGTGATCGGTGGACAGGGCGCACATGTGGGCTGTTGAAGGCGGCGTCGTCTCGGCTGAGGACGACGCTTGAGTTGAGCGACGGCGAAGCGAGGCGGGTTCGGTCGGAAACTTGCGGACGGCAGCGGCGTGCACGACCTCGTAGGTCACTGCCTGACAGCGCTGGAAAGGTACCGAGCTGCGCCAGGCTCTCGCTGCTGCGGTGAGGCGCGGCATCGGACGAGCCGTAAGCATCACCGGCCCGGCGTGCTTCTGCGTTCGCGATCACCTTCATGTTCGTCCGGATTGGGAATAACGGCAGAATGTGCACAGGTTTCGGTTGCGCGCGAGTAATGGTCCGAGCCGTTGGATCACCCTACGGGAGGTCGTCGGCGAGACGCCGAACAGAGGGCCTGCTGCACCGTGATTTCATGCGTCAGTTGACGGCCGTCAGTAACATGGTCGTGGTTCACGGAAGCCGCAGTGGAGTGACCCGGATTGGCAGCCACCACCGCCACCTTCTCGCTCGAATTCAGCGGCCGGCCAAGTGGTTGTCTCGCTTCCCTTGGCAGACCGGTGAGCGTCTAACCTCTCCTCATCTACCCGTTCACCTCTCAACGCACTGCCCCCTAGCCGAAGAATGCTCCGGCCACAGCCTTCTGTGACAGACTCATCGGACGCCGTAGGTACTCGGACCACCTGGTTGCGGGGCTGGGAACAAGGTGAGCCGTCGGCGACGGTGACCGGCAGCACTTCGGCGGTTCTGACGCCGACGCCGGGAGCGAATTCGGGATCTCGGCAGGAGGGCGGCCTGCCTCGGGGGCTTTGGTCTGGGGTTCGAGAGCACGGCTTGTCCGGGGAAGGAGCGGTACAGTGACCCGCGACTCGGAGATGTCTTGCCCTGTTTCTAGTTTCGGCAGAATTGTCGGCTCGGTTGATATCGGCGTGGCGTTTTCTCGCGGCGATGAACCCCTATGGCATAGACAACCGGCCCGCCAGGTGGCGCTTCATGGGCTTGAGGGCGACCCTCAGCAAAGGCCATGGTAAAGGAGACGACACTATGACAACCCGTACTTCTGTCTCAGCCATAGTGCGGAACGACCTCTTCGATCAGGTCTTCGCCGCACTGGCGAGCGTTGATCCGGAAGCCATCGTGGCATCCTCCTACCATGCGAATGATCTTGAGGGCACCACCGGATTATTGATGTCGCTCAAGGGTGACTTCAGCGTCGCCGTGAGCAAGCGGCTCGCAGCCTTCCCTGATGTGAGGTGCGATGTTGAGGTGAGAGACACGGAGTCGTGGCTATAGGGCATACGGACGCGTCCCCGCTCGCGGCACATTTGCGGCGGACGCCTCCTGCGATCGCCGCGACCTGTCAGATCTTGCGCGGCTCACGATGATCAGTCAGCTCGGCCATCGCGAAGCCGCGTTTCACCCGGCTTCGCGGTCAGATCGACCTGACTGGCTGATGGCGGCCAGATGGTTGGGGATGGAGGTCGCACCAGGGAACCACTGAGACTGGCGTGCTGGACCAACTGTGTAAATAATGCCTATATGTACAATTTACGCAATCTTGATGCCCTCCAGTGTGTGAGCAGTGATTCCGCGGCTCACAGTGACCTGGGCGTCGACCGGCTCCAGACCATCCTGGATACTTGGCGCAATTCCCTGCTCGACCTCAGTGGGCGCAACCGGCTGCTGAATTTCCGCCATACGAGGACCGCCACCCTTGAGATCATGGCGCCCGATTCCTCCACTGTACTGGCCGGGCTCACCCGTGGTTGGAGCTTCGCGACCATAGGGGAGAGCGGTGGCAAGGGAGAGGGAGACGGTGCGGCTGCACGCAGCCGAACGTCCTCCGGCTATGAATCCGCCTCCGCAGCCGAGGGGTTCGGGCGCGGGGGCGGTCTGGTGACACACAAGGACACGCAAGCAGAGCTGGAAGCCTCGCTGTACCGGCTGCGGCAGAAGTCGGGCCAGATGTACAACGACTACGGCCTATGGGTGCTCTGGCTCGGTGTCGGCATGCTGGACTGGCGGGAGGAGGGTGCAAAAGAGAAGGGTTCCGCCCCTTTGCTGCTCGTGCCCGTGGAGCTTCGGCGGGACGGCCAACGGCATACGCGTCTGCATTTGGCCGAGGGCCAGGATCGCATCCATAACCCTGCACTGACTGTCAAGCTGGAACGGCTGGGCGTCGACTGGAGTGCGGTTCTTGACTGTGACGTGGCTGACCCAGGTGCCGTTTTCGCCGCCGCCCGGGAAGTTGCACAGGCGCAGGACGACTGGACCGTGAACGCGCGTGTCGTGCTCGGTCTCTTCACCTCGCACAAGGAAGCACTGTGCCAAGACCTCCAACAGAACAAAGAACGCATCCTCACTCATCCGCTTGTCCGGGCCATCGGCCTCGGACCGGATGCGGGGCTGCCGGAGGATCTGCTCGACGTCGAGCCGCCCGAGGTCGATCGCATTGACGAGATTCAGCTGCCAGAACGGACCCCGCTCGTGCTGGACGCGGACTCCTCGCAGCGGCGGTGCATTGCGGCCGCGCTGGATGGTCGTTCCTTTGTGATGAGCGGACCACCTGGAACAGGCAAAAGCCAGACGATCACCAACATGATTGCTGCACTCATGCACGCCGGCCGTTCCGTCTTGTTCGTGAGTGAAAAGGCCGCGGCACTCGACGTGGTCCGCAACAGGCTGGGGAGTGTTGGCCTCGGGGAGTTCGTGCTGGCCCTGCACAGTGGCGACACCAGCAGGAAGGCCGTAGCGACGGAGCTCGCCCGGGCGTTGACCATCCAAGTGCGGGGCACCGTCGCGGCTGAGCATGAACTGGACCGTGCTCGTCGGCTGCGCGAGGAACTGTCCGGCTATGCCGTGGCGATGAACGAGATCCGTGAGCCGCTCGGTCGTACCCTGCACGATGTTCTGGGCCGGCTGGTCCTATTGGAGCGGGCGCAGACTCCACAGCTGTACCTCGGGGCCGAGAGCACCGACATGGTTCGGGGACTCGGCGCGGGGGATCTTCAGACGCTTATGCAGGCTGTCTGCACCATCAGCCGCGCCTGGCGCCCGGCAGCGGAAGGAGAGGCCTTCGTCTGGCGCGGACTTGAAGGCCGCTCCGCTCTCGCGGTCGTCCTCGCGGAGGCCGCTGACGCGCTTGCGGACCTGCGCACGACGGCCGAGCAGTGCCCATTTGCCGCTACGATGCCCGAACCGCGCACCGTGCATGATGTGCGGCAGATAGTACGAACTCTGGAAGCGAACCTGCCTGAAGTGGACCCGGCCAGCCCTGGCTTGACCGGCGACGGCAGGGCGGACGACCTCTCCGGAAGCCTCGCCCGGCTGGCAGAGCTGTTCGGACTGCCCAAGCCGGAAACCGCGCAGGCCGCGTTCAGGCTGCTGGAACTCGCCGATCTCACCTCTGCGACGAAGCGGCCACTTGCGCGTTGGTTCGACGAAGAAGGGCTTCGCGAAGCACAGCGTGCCGCTCAGGAGTTAGGGGATGCCCTCGTTGTCTGCGCAGGTGCCCGTGCAGCCGTCGAGGATGTTTTCGATGATCAGGTACTGGAAGCAGAAGATCTGCCTGACTTGGCCGAAAGATTCAGTGAACAGCACCGGGGCTTGTTCGTGCGACTATCCGGGCAGTTCCGGCAGGACCGTGCGGCGGTGGCCGCGCTCACACGCATCGGCGCCTGGGACAAGACTCTCCCTCGGCGCCTGAACGACGCACTCGCCTGGCGCAACAGTGCGGCAGAGGTGGCCCGCCTGACCGTTCGCCATGCGCAGACCCTGGGCGAGTACCTTCCTTACGGCGAGGCTGATCTACCCTCCCTGGAGGCGGCGCTGGCCACGGCGGATCGCATCGCCGAACTAACTCAAGAGGCCACTGATCGTCGCCTCCTCCCCGTTCGCCTGGCTGATGGTGCCGAGCCCGACCCGCTCCCGGGCCTCCTGGCGAGCAGCGTCCGTGCGGCGCTGGCCGACTGGTGCCGCGCTGCGACCAGGCGTGCCGATCGCTGGTCGGATTCCGCGGCCGAGCTGGCTGGCCTCTTCGTGGAACCCCGTCAAGCTCAGCTGTCTGTTGTGCTGCTCGGAACCTTCGATCAGGCCCAGCAGGCAGTCGATGAACTCCGTGCCGATCCCCACGGCCCGGAGGAATGGCGGGCATATCGTTCGGGGCTCGACGTTCTGACCCGTGCCGGTGTCGATGAACTCGTGCGGCGTGCCGCAGAGAGAAGTGTCCCCGCAGAGCAGTTGCCCGGGGTCATGGAACAGGCCCTGCTGAAATGCTGGGCAGACGACATCCTGGCCACGGACACCCGCCTCGCCATGACGCGTTCAGCGGACCTGAATGCCCGCGTAAGCGAGTTTCAGGACGCCGATCGGCGACTGGTTGCAACTGCGAGCGGAGCCGTGATCGAGGCACACTACCAGCGCCGACCGCACCGTTTCGGCAGCGGACCGGCTTTGGCGATCAAACATCAGGCCGAACTGAAGCAGGGCCATCTGCCGGTGCGAGAACTGCTCGACCAAGCACGCGAGGTCGTCCAGCTCATCAAACCATGCTTCATGATGAGCCCACTGACAGTAAGCCAGCTGTTGCCTGCTGATTACCACTTCGACGTGGTTATCTTCGACGAGGCCTCACAGGTGCGTCCGGCCGACGCCATCAACTGCGTATATCGAGCAGATTCACTGATCGTCACTGGCGACGATAGGCAGCTGCCGCCCAGTTCGTTCTTCGATTCGGCACTCGAGGATGTCGCCAAGGATGCCGACTCCGACTCGTTCGAGTCCTTGCTGCATGCCTGCAAAGCAGGCGCCTTGCGAGAGCTTTCCCTGGGCTGGCACTACCGCAGCCGTCACGAGGACCTGATCACGTTCAGCAACAGATCCTTTTACGACAGTGCCATGCTGACCTTCCCGGCGGCCATGGACTTCGGTGACGCCGTCGGTGTCGCGTTCTTCCACACACAGGGCGTGTACGACCGGGGCGGTCGGCGCGACAACCGGATGGAGGCGGAGTTCGTCGCGCGTCGAGTCATCCACCACTTTGACACCCGCCCTGAACGGAGCCTGGGTGTCGTCGCCCTTTCCCAGGCCCAAGCGGCAGCCATCGACCAGGCGGTCCAGCAGGCTCGACTGCTTCGCCCAGATCTGGACCACTGCTTCACCGAAGACCGCCTCCACGGGTTCTTCGTCAAGAACCTGGAATCTGTCCAGGGCGACGAGCGTGACGTTATGATCATGTCGATCGGATACGGACCTGACGAACATGGCAACATGACCACGAACTTCGGGCCCATCAGTAAAGAGGGAGGCTGGCGGCGTCTGAACGTCGCCATTACTCGGGCGCGTTTCCGGATGGAGGTCGTAGCCTCATTCCGAGGCAGAGATCTTGCCGACAGTCGGAACGAAAACATCCAGCACCTCAAACGATATCTGGAATATGCCGAGAACGGCCCAACCGATCTGGTGCCGGACGCCAACCAGGCCGACCTCCGGTCGGATGGCCCATTCGAGGAATCGGTCCTGCAGGTACTGCGGGACTGGGGCTACCAAGTGCAGCCGCGGGTCGGTACAGCCGGACATCGCGTCGACATCGGCGTCCGCCATCCAGAGTTCCCGGGGACCTACGTTCTCGGTATCCAGTGCGATGGAGCGACGTATTACTCATGCAATTCAGCCCGAGACCGCGATCGGCTACGAGAGGAGGTGCTCGCCGGGCTGGGCTGGCAGTTGCACCGGATCTGGGGGAGCGACTGGTACCGCGGCGGCCCTGCTGCCGCTCTGCAACTGCGGGAGGCAATCGAGTTGGCGGTCGCGCGGGCACCGATCTCGCACGTTGGTCCGGCCAACCCGACCACGAGCCTGGTCGCGGAGGACATGGCGGAAGGCGCACGGGACATAGATGTAGGGGGTCGGCTCGCCAACACATTGGCCTCTTCCGTTCCTGCGAAACCAGGGGCGCGAGACGCCGACGAGGGCAATGACACCCACCGGATGTGAACGCTGTTCCGTCGCATCAGGGCGGTCGGGAGTCTGCGACGGTGCGGGCCCTCGGGCTCGGCGTGCGTCACGACCAGGGCCGCTCCGGATGTGGGGGTGACGCCACGACCTGGGCAGACGTCGCCGTCGTGAGTACTGGGATTCTGCCGGGCGCCGAGCCCGATCAGCGTCGATGTGGAAACCGCCCAGAAAGGATGCTGCAGCGGCGGTGAACGGAGCAGCTGCTTTCCACGCGAGACGACCCTGAGAGCGACGGCGGATGAGTAAGGGAGATTAGCCCTTTCTCCTCTCCAGCCGACTGTGTGCTTCGTCATCCGTCACAGTTCGGCGTTGTGCCGTGTCCAACCCAGATGAAGTGCGCCCAGACCCCGGCTATGAGTCCGACGAGAGAGGAATCGAGGCCATGACGCAGGCTGAACGTTCACGGCGGCGCGTGGGGCGCTGGATCACGCTGAGTTTCGTCCTGCTCATGCTGGCCGTAAGCGGTGTCGGCTACTGGCTCTACACCGACCTCAGCGGCAAGATCAAGGGGATCAACCTCGACAAGGCGATCGGGGACGAACGGCCCGCGAAAGTGCCCAGCGCCGGACAGAACGTCCTGGTTCTCGGCTCTGATTCGCGATCCGGTGTCAACTCTTCGCTCGGCACAGGCAGGACCGCCGGGGCGCGCTCCGACACGGCGCTGTTGATCCATATCTCCGAGGGCCGCCGCCATGCCGTCGCCGTCAGCATTCCGCGCGACACGCTCGTGACCCGACCGGTGTGCAAAGCGAAGGATGGCTCCTCGCTTCCCGCGGCGAGGCGCGTCATGTTCAACTCCGTCTACTCGCTGGCCGGCTCGGCCTGTGTTGTCAAAACTGTGGAGCAGATGTCGGGTGTGAGGATGGATCACTTCGTGGAGCTCGACTTCGCGGGCTTCAAAGGAGTGGTGGACGCGATAGGAGGGGTGACCGTGACTGTTGAACGAGACATACATGACAAGTCCAGCGGTCTGGATCTTGAGGCGGGCACTCACAAGCTCAACGGCACTCAGTCTCTGCAGTTTGTCCGGACCCGACACAGCATCGGCGACGGCAGTGACCTCGGACGCATTGGGCTACAGCAGCAGTTCCTCATTGCCCTGTTGGGTGAGATCAAGAAGCAGGAGCTGCTGGGCAGCCCCGCTAAGGCATACCGGATCGCCGACCGTCTGACTGCCTCGCTCACCACAGACTCTGGTCTCGCGTCCTTGACCAAGCTCGCCGAGTTCGGCCGCAGCATAAACGGCGTCGACCCTTCCACAATGGAGACGATCATGCTGCCTGTGCGGTACGACGCTCAGGACCCGAACCGGGTCGTGCCTGCCCAGCCCCAAGTCAGCCGGCTATGGCAGGCATTACGCACGGACCAGAAGATCCCCGAGTCGGCGAAGAAGTCGCCCGCCGTTGGGGGGCTCGCCCCCAAGACCTAGGAGAGGTCGATAATCCCCGACGAGGTCCGCGAAGCGGTTTCACCCGGTGAGTGGCCTGCACAGCGAGGGATCTTCTCCGGCACTGCGACACAACGGTTCGGGGCACCTGGGCGTCTACTGGGTATGACGGAGAGGATGTGGCGCAGCGCCTCGAACGAACATTTACATCTCCCGAACCGCCGAATCGTGGCACGCACTCATCCCAAGTCGCCAGACCTCGACAAGCGAGTTCCCAAAGGGAGGGAAGATCTCGAATTTCTCCACGGGCCGTCAGCGATTGCGATGTTCAAGCGCCTTGGTACTGGGCAGACGATCGGCCGCCACTGTGCGCGGCTGCGAAATACTGCTCTTTCCGCTCTTCTTGAATGCCCATTCCATATCGGGCACCGTGGCGAACTGGAACGCACGCTGCACGGATCGCGTGCACAGCAGGGTGACGGCAAGGACCGCCAGCAAGGTCATCAGGAATCCACCGAGTGGACCATGCAGCCATTTCGCCTCGAACCACCCCCAGTACTCCCCGGCTTTTCGCGGGAAGCCATGGAGCAGGTAGCCGTATAGTGTGCCGGATCCGAGGGCTGTGAACCAGGTCTTTCGACCTGGTACCCACGAGAGGAAGCATGCGGTCAGAAGCATTGCGCACCCGAACATGGCTAGGGTCATTACTGGACCGGCCCACCAGGGTGCCCCGAGCTCTGGCGCGGAGTCGCGACGGTAGAACCACGCGGTGTTCATCCGCGGTGCTGCCCACCAGCCGAAGCAAAGCGCTGTGGCAAACACCGGTACCGCGATGACCCGCATGGAGCGTCGACGCATGAGTCGAAAGTGTTTGGGTTTCAAGGACAAGCCCAGCACGAAGCAGGGCATGAACTGTAAGAGACGCTGCATGTCCAAGTCGTTGCCGATGGTCGGTGAGGCAGTCGCCAACATGGCAATGACGAGCGCGACCGGCACAGGCCATCGCATGAGCTGCCAGATGGGCGTAGTGAGGCGCCATACGAAGAGCGCGCACAAGAACCAGGTCAAGTAGATGGGGTCACATAAGCTGATGGCTTGGTCCGGGTTATCGCCAAAATAGCGCTCGAAGAGTGAGTAGGCGGTCTCGAAGACTACATACGGAATGGCGACGCCCGTGATCAGTCCCATGAGTCGGCGGGGGCTGAGGTCGAAGCTGCGCGAGAAGTACCCGGAGATGACGAGGAACGCCGGCATGTGGAAGGTGTATACGACATCGTACGCAGCCTGGAGGATTCGGCTGTCACTCTTCAGTGGTTCCCAGAAATGTCCAATGGCCACCAGCACGACCGCTAGGTACTTCGCATTGTCGAAGAATGCGTCACGCTGTTCGGACTGAGTCTTTGCCCGATTGGGCTCCGTTGCAACAGTAAGCACTTGGGTAGTCTAACGCCGTTTCAAGATGCATAAAGTGCGGTTGTATGTGCGGTGAATCGTATCCTTGACGCCTCGCTCGGTCGTGAATGATGGGCACTCGTGCGATGAACGTACTTTTTAACCTCGCTTGTTGGCTGCGGATGTGTGCCGCTCATCTCCCGCACGGCTCGCAACTCTGCGTTCTTGCGACGCCGATTCCGCGTGGCCGATTTCTGACCGTGCGTGGAAAGGAGCGTCAGTCTGAGGAAGATGGATCTGGTCGAGCTGGGATCAGAATTAGAAGATGTCCAAACCGGACCTTCCGTGTATACGCCTGGTACTACGAGGCGCATACGGGCGAGGTGTGCGTCCACGGCGCTGAGCCCGACACGTTCGAGGGACTATGACCGTCGCGCTGCTGCTGCGTGTCGGCGTGGCCGTTTTCTCTATGCCCCGCCGCGCGGCAGCGGCCTTGAGATCTCCGCATCCGCCGTCGGCTGACAGCGCTCGTCTTCCAACTGTCGGGGAAGTTCGGAGCCACTTCTGGTCCAGGGTCATTGCGTGATCGAGGTCTGTCTGGGTTTGTCATGTGAGACCGAGGGTTCGTAGGGGCCGGTGGTAGTCGCGGCTGGTGTGGCGGAGGGCGGCGGCGATGTTCGTCTGGCCGTCCTGGCGGAAGGTGCTGATGGCGAGGTTGCGCAGGGAGGCCATGGCGCGGGGCAGGGTGCCGGTGCGGACCTTGGAGTCGTCCTCTCGGAACGTGCGGTCCCGGACGTGGTGCAGGAGGTTCTCGATGCCCCAGTGGCCTCTGATCCATGTGGCGAGCTCGGTGCAGGTGGCGTCGAAGACGCTCAGGCTGGTGATCAGGTAGACGCGCTCGATGGTCAGTTTCCCGGTGCTCAAGTCGCGTCGCCACCGGACGACTTGGATCGCCTGGCGGGCGCCGGGGTAGTCGAGGTGGCTGAATGCGGCCGCTTTGAGCCGGCGGATCTCGTCGCGGTGGTGGGCGTGGTCGCGAGTGCTGTGCCCGAGCGGGATGTCCCGCCAGGGCAGCTTCCTGATCTGGGTGTACAGGCCGGGATGGTTCTTCTTCACGACGGCCACGTAGTGCGCGCCGCGACTGGTCAGATAGGCCCCGTGGTCGTGCTGGGTGTGCAGAGCGTCGGCGGTCACCACCGTGTTCTCCAGCTCGAGACCGTCCAGCAACGGCGCGAAGGAGGGAATCTCGTTGCTCTTGGAAGCGACCTGCCGCTGGGCCAGGACCACGCCGTGGTGGTCCCATTGCCGCCAGCAGCTGGATCGCTGCGGCCGTTGCGGTCCGTGAACCGCGGACCACCTTGCCGTCGACCGCGATCACCCGCTGCGTTGGCCCCGCCTTCGTCTCCGGCTTGGCCGGGGGCGGCGTTCTGGCCTGCAGAAACGCGCCGATCGCCGCGTCGAGCGCGTCGCCGTCCACACGCTGCAGCAGGCGGCGCACGGTTGCGGCGTGCGGCACGGGCCGCAGGCCGGTAAGCGGATCGGCAGTGAAACCGAGGACGCCCAGCACATGCTGCGGGGCATCCGCGATCCACTCGCTGATCGCGATGAGCGAGCGGGCCCCGGTCAGCACCGCCGAGGCGGCTGCGCACAGCAATGCGAGGGCGGGATACCGCAGACCTCGCGCATCGCGGGGGTCGGCGACCAGGGTCAGGAAACGCCGCAGGTCAGCGGCATCGCTTGAGGCGAGGGGATCAGTCGGGGAGCCCAGTTGCTCCAGTGCGGAAGGGATGGGCGATGATGTTCGGGCAGGCACGGTCTCGCTCGTTCTCATGGGTCTCGACAACCACATGATCACCAGCACCGTGCCTGCTCTGCTTTCCAGGGCCCCTTGCCTCACAACGGACATGACGACACGTCACTCACGAGACCGGCGAACCGGACCAATCCCAATCGCGCAATGCCCCTGCCGACCCCCACACCTGTGGCCAGTCCGGAACCCTCACCGCTGAAAGGCCCACGAGGCAGCCGTCTCTGCTCCGTTGCTCCACACCCGGCTGGCGTAGCTGCAGATGCGCATCTCCCTCACATTGCGTGTCATTGCAATGTCAGAACTACCGTTCATGGAGGTACGCCATGCGTCTTCGCACTATGACCACCACAGCCGCGCTGGCCTGCGCCATCGCTCTTGGCCAAGCAACCACTGCTCACGCCGATCCCAACCCCACCGCCGTCGCGGCCAATAATTCAGGCTTGCTCTCCGGCAACAACATCCAGGTGCCGATCCAGGTGCCGGTAAACCTCTGCGGCAACAGCATCAATGTCCTCGCTCTGTTAAACCCCGCGTCAGGAAGCGAGTGCCACAACAGCTGAGGCAGTTCAGCGGCCCGCCCCCTCGGGGGCGGGCCGTCCGCTGATAGTGCAAACGCCAGTCGCAGCTAGGTCCTTGATCACATAGTGCCCGATCTTGAGGCAATCACTTTGCCATTGAGGTCAACCACTTGACAGCGCAACCCCAGCAGCAAGTACTCAGCCGATGTCGATCGGGGCGGTTCCTGGACTGTCTCCTGCTCAGGAAAATTCGATTGAAGAAGTGAGCTGGCTTACAGCGCTGTCAGCACTTTCCAGTACGCTCCAGACGTGGATGTTGCTCCCCGGTCCGAGCCGACCTGCCGGTTCCGGCATCTTCTTGATCAACAGTCGCGCGAAAGAGCCCTCATCTAATGCGCCTGGGCTACGGACCGAGACGCTGAATCGCGGTATCAGGGCGCTTGAACGTGCGCACTGAAATGGGGCGCAATCTCTCACATCGAGCGGGCCCATCCCGACGTGCCATGACCATCAGGTGCTGGTCAACTCGAAATACCAGCTGCGACCCCTCAGACCGGAGTAGCCGATGACGACCTTCGTCAAACCGACCTCAGACGTCGAACAGCCTCAGTCGGATGACGCCCGCGCAGTTACCGAAGCCGCGCTTTACAAGGCGTTCGGTGGTGTCCGCGGAATGGTCGAGACGTCCCTGCCGGGACTCCTCTTCGTCTCAATCTTCACGGTCAACAAGAGTCTGCCGGTTTCAGCGATCGCCGCGCTAGCCGTCTCCTTAGTGCTGGTGGTGATGCGGTTAAGACGCAAGAACACCCTCAAGCACGCTCTGATCGGTGTGGTAGGCGTAGCGTTCGGGGTCGTTTTCGCGATGATGACCGGCAACGCCAAAAGCTTCTACCTGCCCGGCATGCTCTACACGTTGGGTCTCGGCTTGGCCTATATCGTGACCACCCTTGCAGGCGTCCCCCTGGTCGGCCTCATCCTCGGGCCGGTCTTCAAGGAGAACCTCTCCTGGCGGACCCGCAACCCCGGCCGCAAGAGAGCCTATGCCAAGGCCAGTTGGGCATGGGGCCTTATTCTACTCGCCAAGTGCGCGATCCTCTTCCCCTTGTACTGGTGGTCCGACACCAGCCAGCTGGGTTGGGTCATGATCGCCCTCAAGATCCCGCCGTTTTTGCTGGCACTCTGGCTGACCTGGATCTTCCTGACAAAGGCACCGGCGCCCATCGACGTACTCGCCGAAATGGAGCCCGAGACAAGGCCTGCGGGCGAGCGCAACGCCCTGATGGCGACCAGAAGCGGCAAGACAGCCGGAGGACGCCATCGTCGAGAGGTGTAAGCACCCACGGCCAACCGTCGGCGACTTTCACCCAGCTTCGGCCTTCCCCTTCCATCCCTCTCCGGTCACTGAGCCTCTTTCATCCCGTGTTTGTGCAGATCAGGAGGGCGTGTACGGCGCGGACTATGCGGCTGAGACGGTTGGTTGAAGCAGCGTGCCCTTCGGAGTAGGCGCCAGGACTTGTGCTGGGCGAGGGCGCGTTCACCAGATGCGCGCAGGCGGGCGTGGTCGCGGTTGTACTGCTGGTGGCGCTCGGGTAGTTCGCGGTGTCCGTAGTGCGGGGTGCGGACGGTGGCGCCGGCGCCCTGGTAGGCGCGGTCGGCCCAGGATGAGAATCTGCCGGGTCAGGCAGGCTTGGATGATGCCGTGGGCACGGGCCGCGGTCAGGTCGTGGGTCCGTCCAGGCGTTGCCCGGGAGAACCACAGCGGGGTTCCGTCCGGCGTGGTGATGACCTGGACGTTCATGCCGTGCTTCTTGTGCTTTTGCGAGTAGTACGGCTCATCCGCCCGGATGCGGTCGATGGGAATCAGCGCCCGTCGATGATGACGAAGTCACCCCTTCGCCCAGGCCGACGAGGGCCTCGTGTAGGCCCGGTGCCCAAGCGGCCAGGACCTCGACGGTCTCGTCCACGTATCGCCACGCCGTCGCCTCCGACACCCCGAACCCGGCCGCGACCTGGGCGAGCGTCTCGTTCTTGCGTAGGTGGGCCAGGGCCAGCAGAGCCTGCTTGAAGCAACCCGGCTTCCGCCAGGGCGAGTTCAGTTCACGCCTTCGGGCGTAGATGAGCCAGGAGACATACTCGACCAGCTCATACGGGACGTCGGGCATGGAAGGATACGGAACCAACAGAGCCCCTCGGCCGTCGGTGTGATGAGTGAGATCACCACGCCAACGACGAGGGGCTCTGCCACGTCACCACTACCGCTGACCAGCTCATTTCACTCTCACGGCACGGGATGAAAGAGGCTCACTGGGCTGTTTCAAAGTGTCCACTGATCCGGTGACGCTGGCGGTGTGCACAACACACGAAGCTCCCCTGCCGTTGGGGGGTAAGAGTGTCAACCCACAGGCACAGGGGCCATGTTGGTTCCGTATTCTGCGGCACTCGACCTGCAGCAGGCCGGGCGCCCGGCCGTCGCAGGATGCAACCGAGCGGTTATGGGCGGTGGACAACACCCTCATTCCTCTTCGCGACCGCACTACAGGCACGTCCCTGCGCCACTGCCGCCTCCCGGCGATGTGCAGGGTCATCGTCCAGGCAACCCCTAGCCGAATGGTGGCTGCCACCCGCTCGGTGCCGAGCACGACTGCGGACGCGAAGGCCCGGCGGAACTCGGACTTGCCTCAGCGGTGCCGGGGCGTGACCGTGCTCGGGTACGGCGCGTACATCAACACCGGGCTGGTGGTGCTGCAGCGTAAACGTCCCGGACGGCCACTGCTGAGGGGCGAGGAGAAGGACCGCGCCGAGCACCGCAAAGGCCGCACCCGCGTGGAGAATGTGATTAGTCGGATTAAGAACTACAAGACCCGTGTCGCTGCCGGCAGCACGGCTACGGCCTCCACCACGCCCCGTTAACCGGCCAGCACAGGCTGCCTGACCCCAGTCGTCTGCCACACGCTTTACAGGCCGCTCAGCCCCGTACCGCCACATGGTCCGAGACTACTGAGCCAGCCATCTCCCACGAACCGACCGGTGAATCCCCATCAGCCTGTCGATCCTAGACATTGGAGGGGACCCGAGAAGCGAGTTGGAAGACATCCGAGCGCGAGGCTCCGCTCATGCGGCCCCAGCGAGTGATCAACGACAGCTGCACTCTCAAGTCGACGGAAGGGGGCTTCTCCTGGGGATGACCTCGGCCGATTCCAGCTTCCGCGGGTCCACTTCGTTGTCCATGGCGAGCGACATGAAGAGGGCCTGAGCCTGGGGGTATCGCCACACGACGTTGGCCTTATCCGTCGGGACTTCCACCTCCCGGGGGTAGTTCGGAACAGTCAGAAAGGTAATGCGGTCCCTTGGGATACTATTGAAACTCAGTGCGAGGTCGTACAGCGACTGGACTTCAGCCAGCTTTCTGTCCATGGTGAGTGACTTTGTTGCAGAATCCAAAAACCCATATAAGGCGCTGGGGGTCGTCAGCTTCTGCCGAGCCTGGCGGAGAAGGGCGTCCATGAACTCCTGTTGGCGACCGATGCGGCCCGTGTCACTTCCATCGCCGAGGCTGTAACGGGCACGGACGTAGCCAAGAGCCTCCTCGTCCTTGACGGTTTGGCAGCCAGTGTCGAGGTCGAGCTGTGCGCCGGCATCGTGAATCGGTTCGCTGAGACAGACCTCAATGCCGCCGAGAGCGCTGACCATGCCCTTGAATCCCTGGAAGTCGACGACCACGAAGTGATCGATGTGCAGACCGGAGTTCCTCTCAACCGTCTTGATGGTGCAGGCGACCGCACCACCGATGTCTCCATCCGCACCGCCGATGGAAAACGCCTCATTGATCTTGAAATGGTGGGGCGTGGACTGAGTGCCGTCACCACGGTCGCAGGCCGGGATCTCCACATAGGAGTCGCGTGGCAGGGATACCAGTGTGGCCCATTCCCGGTTGGCTGCGATGTGCACCAGCATCAAAGTGTCCGACTGCATGCTCTCCAAGCCATGACCGTACTTAGCGTTCGCCCCCATGCGGCTGTCCGAGCCCACGACCAGGATGTTCCGGGCCTGATGGCTGAGACTGACCGGGCGTCTGTCGCCGATCTTGCCCTCGATGTCCAAGACTTGGATGTTGCCGTCCAGATCGAGAAACACCGAGGCCCCGACAGCGGCCACCATGAGGACCACTACGGCCAGGATGCGAGCCGTCCACGCAACCAACCAAGCCAACCAGGGCAAACGTACGATCTTGCACTGATTTCCATCTCGCCGTGTGATGCCTGTCCTTGTTCCCGACCGAGTCCGTGCACGCCCAGTCCGGTGGCTGTCGTCCACGCCAGCCGTCCTTCCGCCGCGGCCCGTCAGAGCCACCTGCCTCTGTACCTGCAACATCCCCACCCGCGCAGCGCCGGCGTCCCTCAAGCTGCAGGTGGACGTCTACGTACACGACGCTGGAACGGAGTGGTTATGACGGGAGGTTGAGCCTTCTCAGTGACAAGTGCGGCGCTAGGGGCAGGCCCACCTGGGACAGTTCCTTCACGATGGACGCGATGGTCCGCATCACTGTGGGGCCGTCGTGCTGGGGACACCAGTAGCACTGCCGACACGACCACAGCAGCCCGCCCCAGGATCGTGCTGTCCCCTCAGTACCAGGGGCATTGCGCGATTGGGATTGGTCCGGTTCGCCGGTCTCGTGAGTGACGTGTCGTCATGTCCGTTGTGAGGCAAGGGGCCCTGGAAAGCAGAGCAGGCACGGTGCTGGTGATCATGTGGTTGTCGAGACCCATGAGAACGAGCGAGACCGTGCCTGCCCGAACATCATCGCCCATCCCTTCCGCACTGGAGCAACTGGGCTCCCCGACTGATCCCCTCGCCTCAAGCGATGCCGCTGACCTGCGGCGTTTCCTGACCCTGGTCGCCGACCCCCGCGATGCGCGAGGTCTGCGGTATCCCGCCCTCGCATTGCTGTGCGCAGCCGCCTCGGCGGTGCTGACCGGGGCCCGCTCGCTCATCGCGATCAGCGAGTGGATCGCGGATGCCCCGCAGCATGTGCTGGGCGTCCTCGGTTTCACTGCCGATCCGCTTACCGGCCTGCGGCCCGTGCCGCACGCCGCAACCGTGCGCCGCCTGCTGCAGCGTGTGGACGGCGACGCGCTCGACGCGGCGATCGGCGCGTTTCTGCAGGCCAGAACGCCGCCCCCGGCCAAGCCGGAGACGAAGGCGGGGCCAACGCAGCGGGTGATCGCGGTCGACGGCAAGGTGGTCCGCGGTTCACGGACCGCAACGGCCGCAGCGATCCAGCTGCTGGCGGCAATGGACCACCACGGCGTGGTCCTGGCCCAGCGGCAGGTCGCTTCCAAGAGCAACGAGATTCCCTCCTTCGCGCCGTTGCTGGACGGTCTCGAGCTGGAGAACACGGTGGTGACCGCCGACGCTCTGCACACCCAGCACGACCACGGGGCCTATCTGACCAGTCGCGGCGCGCACTACGTGGCCGTCGTGAAGAAGAACCATCCCGGCCTGTACACCCAGATCAGGAAGCTGCCCTGGCGGGACATCCCGCTCGGGCACAGCACTCGCGACCACGCCCACCACCGCGACGAGATCCGCCGGCTCAAAGCGGCCGCATTCAGCCACCTCGACTACCCCGGCGCCCGCCAGGCGATCCAAGTCGTCCGGTGGCGACGCGACTTGAGCACCGGGAAACTGACCATCGAGCGCGTCTACCTGATCACCAGCCTGAGCGTCTTCGACGCCACCTGCACCGAGCTCGCCACATGGATCAGAGGCCACTGGGGCATCGAGAACCTCCTGCACCACGTCCGGGACCGCACGTTCCGAGAGGACGACTCCAAGGTCCGCACCGGCACCCTGCCCCGCGCCATGGCCTCCCTGCGCAACCTCGCCATCAGCACCTTCCGCCAGGACGGCCAGACGAACATCGCCGCCGCCCTCCGCCACACCAGCCGCGACTACCACCGGCCCCTACGAACCCTCGGTCTCACATGACAAACCCAGACAGACCTCGATCACGCAATGACCCTGTGGGGGTCGGGATCAGGCAGACGCTGGCGTGCAGTTAAGGATCCGGAACATACTTGAGTTGTGAGGCTGGACGTGGAACTGAGTTGATACTGCGGCTGCTTCCGGCGTCCCAGGGTGCAGGTCACCTCCCAAGACGGCATCATGTGAAGCATGAACACGGAGAATAGGCCGACCATTGACCTGAATCAGTTGGAGCACGTCGCTAGAATTGTGGCTGCAATCAGGATCGCTGGTAGACATTCGACACCCGAGTGGTATGAACCGCAGGATCCTGCATTAGATCGTGCGATCAGAGACAACAGTGAAATCCAGCGATGGGCCTTATATCTACTGGGTGAACTCGGGATCGGTGTACGCTTCGATGACCCCAAAGAAGCAGTGCTGGCACTACGCTTCACGCCTCCGCCCAAAGATCCTGAGTGGAAGGGTGAGTCGCTGGAACCACCTTCAACGTAGTTGAGCGTGTACAACTTTCCGGGCAGAGCCAAGCGTTGACAACTGTTGCGTGATCTCGCTCTTCGAATCCCTTGCCCTCCATATCCCATCTGGCAGACGGCTGCTGTGGCAACCGGGCGGGCTCGGCAATGACTTGGTCCGAGGATGTTCCCACCCTGCACCCGTCCTGCCAACGGCCGCCCAATGTTCGATTTGACACCTCCGCCGTGAGTGAAACCGTTTCGCTCGCTTTCTGAGCACCTGACAAGGTCGGACAGAAGGTCTGAGTATCCAGTCGAGCGGGCTGTTTAGAGCGTCTACCAACGGTCATGCACAAAACAGCCGGGCTGGGGCCTGGCACCTTCCGCTTCGTCGCGCACGGCGGACTCGTCCCTGCCGGTCTGGCTTGCCCCCTAATCCCGGTTACGTGCACTACGTAGCGTGAGCCCGCGGCCACATAGTTCCCACCGTAATCCCGTCTCGTGAGCTCTCGCTAGTTCATAGCGGTCCATCCTTTGGCGGAGACCGATTTGATCGGCTGTTCGGCGTATGACTTGGTGTCGGAGACTTCTTCCAGTTCCTTCTGCGGTTACGGTTGTGCTACCCGCGAAGGGAAGCCCCCGGTGGATCACGGTTCGCCGGGGGCTGCCGGCGTGCGACGATAGGTTTCCCACGGTGACATAGCCCAGGCGTACGAGCGGATGGCGGAGCTATAGCGCTCATGTCGCGTCGGCCTCGCGCGAACGAGGAGCGGGCGAATCGCGCTTTGAATGGACTGGCGTAGCTATGTGTTCGCCGTCTTTGACGGTCACTGATGGCCGACTCCGCGAGGGCCCTCGATGCCAAGGCACGCAAGTGTTGACAATCGAGCACTGGCGTTGCGGTGATGTCGTGGTGCCAGGGCAGAAACCGGTACCTCCGTCCTGCACTGGATGACGACCCTCGACTGTTGGCGGACATACGCGCCAGCACGTGTGGGAGCTGGGGGCAGTACGCGAGCATGGCCTTGTGCGACGTGAGCCGACCTGTCGGCGGCGGCTGGCAGCGGTACTGCGTCGTCCGCCAAGTAGGAAGCGAGTGCGATGCGCCCTACGCTCCCCGAGCAGGGCTGGCCGATTGACGAACTCCCCCGACTGTCGGTAACGGCTGAATCGTGGACCGGGGGCACCAGATGAAAAGTGGACCTCACGCTGTCAGTTGATGTTGGTCATTCCCCGGTGTTGGCCGTGGGAACTCGTCCGAGGTCGCGGCCGCGCATGCGGTAGCTGTCGCCCTTGAGCGAGATCACTTCGGCGTGGTGGACGAGGCGGTCGTTCATCGCGGCGGCGACGGTGTCGTCGACGAAGACCTCGCCCCAGCGTCCGAACGGCTTGTTGCTGGTCACGATCACCGAGGCGCGTTCGTAGCGACCCGAGATGAACTGGAAGAACAGGTTGGCTGCCTCGGGTTCGAAGGGGATGTAGCCAACCTCGTCCACGATGATCAGCGGGATCCGGCCCAGACGGGTCAATTCGTCGCTGAGTCTGCCCACGTGGTGGGCTTCGGCGAGGCGGGTCACCCATTGGGCGGCGGTGGCGAAGGCGACCCGGTGGCCGGCCTGGCAGGCCCGGATGCCGAGCCCGGTGGCGAGGTGGGTTTTGCCGGTGCCGGGCGGCCCCAGGAAGATCACGTTTTCCTTGCCGACCACGAAGTCCAGCGTTCCCAGATGGGCGATGACCTCGCGTTTCACGGATCGCTGGTGGTCGAAGTCGAAGTCCTCGAGTGACTTGCGGGAGGGGAAGCGGGCCGCGCGGATGCGGCCCTCGGCGCCGTGGCTGTCGCGGGCGGCGACTTCCCGCTGCAGGCAGGCGGCCAGATACTCCTCATGGCTCCAGCCCTCGTCGCGGGCTCGTTCGGCGAGCCGGGCGGCCGCGTCCCGCAACGCGGGCGCCTTCAACGCCTTGGTCAGATAGACGAGTTCGGAGGAGACGTCGCGGCCGTTCGCGGTCTGTTTGGTGGCCATCAGGCGACTCCCTCACCGGTGCTGAGGCCGCCGTCGATGACGCCGAAGATCCGGTCGTAGGTGTCCAGCGGCCGTTGTTCGACGTCGAGTTGGTTGGCCGCAGCGGGCCGTTTCCGGGCCCGTTCGCGGTCGGCTTTCGCGGCGGCCGTGTGGGTGGGGTCGGTGAGGGACTGATGGCGGGCCCAGCAGCGGGCATGCCGGGCGACCTCGGTGCCCTCGCAGAAGGCCAGGACCTGGTCCAGGTCTGCCTTCACCTCGATGCGGCGGCCGATGGCCAGCGGGTGGACGGAGTAGTCGTTGGTGTCGAGGCGGACGTAGTGGTCGCGCGGTAGGCGCAGGCTGGATCGCCACCAGCCCGGCGGATCGACCGGTGGCAGAGTCAGCATCCTGGCCTTGTCCGCCTCGATCCGCTCGGACGGGCGGGCCTGCAGGGTGCGGTGCAGGCGCCGGTTGGCCTTGGTCAGCCAGTTCGCCAGTTGGATGTTGAAGTCGGTCGGCGAGGCGAAGACCCGGCCGGGCAGGAAGCTGGTCTCCAGATAGCCGTTGGCTCGCTCGACCAGGCCCTTGGCCTCCGGGTCGCCGGGGCGGCACTGGATGATGCGGATGCCCAGCAGTCCCGCGAACGCCGCGAAGTCCTCGGTCAGCTGGGGACTGCCGCCCCGCCAGGAGCCGACCGCGGCCTCGTTGTCCCAGACCAGAGCCTTCGGGACGGCTCCGAGCCCGGTCAAAAGCCGCCAGTGCCCGGCGATCGGGTCGGCCGCGGCCTTGCTCGGGAGCATCCTCGCCATGATCCACCGCGAGTAGCCGGCCACCATCACCAGCACCGGCGGACAGCCCGTCTGCCCGAACCCCAGCGGGATCGCCGAGGGCGGGAACCACAGGTCGCACTGGACCAGTTCGCCGGGCGCATAGACCGCCCGGGAGGCCGGGTCTGCCGGCAGGTAGTCGAGCTTGAGCTCCCGCACCCGATCCCGCAGCACGGTCATGCCGTGCTGCCAGCCGATCCGCTCGGCCACCACGGTCGCCGGCATGTCCGGCCACACCTCGAGCAGTTCGCGGATCTTCGGCTCGGCCGCGTCCACGATCGATCCCTTGGGCGCCCGTTCGTACTTCGGCGGCCGGTCGCTGGCCACTGCCCGGCGCACCGTGGTCCGCGAGATCCCCAACTTCCGTGCGATCGCCCGGATCGGCATCTGCTCGGCCCGGTGCAACCGGCGGATCTCCGCCCAGTCCTCCACGCTGATCACCCATCCTCCCGGCCTGACTCAACGAGTCAGGCCGCCAAGGAGGGCCACAATTCATCAATTCATCCGGTGGAAGTGGTCTCACATTGAGCCGTTGCCGACACCCTACGGCATCAGACTCCCTACACCCGCGGACCCTCCGAACCCCCTGCGCGCAGCCTGGGCAAACGCGGAAGGCACTAGGATCCGTATCCCTCTCACCGATCCTTCACAAACCTGCGTTGCGACCCTGCAAGCAGGGCCGACTTCGCCCGTACGGCACTACCGCGTGAGTGGTCGCTGTCACCTGCGGCAGCGGGCACGTCGACCTGGGTCTCACCAGTCGGGGCACGGGCGTGACCGGCATCGCCTACATCGGCCACTCCGGCGCCGCCACCGTCAACTCCACACCCCTCACGACATGGATCACCAACGCCTCCGGTACGGGGCTGCTCGCGTTCCGGCTCACTCGCGATCAGCTGATTCTCCCCCGGAGCCGCGCATACGAGGACAAGCACGAAAGGTCCCGGCCCTTGATGCACAGCAGGGGTTGCGTCACCGGCGTGGATCCATAGCCATGTCGAAAGCCAAGGTGAGCTCGTCCACTCGCACTGGTCGAACACTCTTCGGTTGAGCCGACACTGCTCAATGGAGGGCATCCGCTGCCGATACTCATTGCTGCAGGGGTGTGCCCTAGGAACTCCTCGGACCCCCGCTGCCGGGCAGGGCACCCCGCGCTCTGAGCTCCGTGACAGGTTGGGTCACAGAAGCTTCGGTTCCTGGACTGCTGCCAGCGATCGTGTTCGTTTCGCGGCTGGTGATCGTCAGGGCCCTCACTCAAGATGGGCCAGTATGACTTTCTGCTGAGCAACTTGGGCTGCGTACTGAGGGTTACGCTGCAACGGCTTGGAACCTGTGGCCATGTCGCCGTACCAGGGCGTTCAGCAATCTGGGGGAGGGATTGAGATGAAACGCGACGATTATGCGACGTACGCCGTGCAAGCTGCCGTGATGAACGCGGCGTGGGCATTCGCTGAAGCCTATTGGATTCACCGCGACATGCGCAGCGCCTGGCGGACATCTCATCCGCAATTGCGTCGCCGTTGGGTGAAGGCATGGCTGCTGTCGCGTGACGGGCAGTTGCACGCCCGTCAGTATGACTACGAGACCGATGAGGTCGTCGAAGCGTTCGCTGAGGATCACGTCGATCACGGTCTCTGGGAGGGTTTCGCCCGTGCGCAAGTCGAAGAAGCCTCGATCACGCTTGACCAAGGGACATGGGGAGTGGAGGCCAACCCAGAGTTTGCAGCCCCTGACCTAGTCCTGGTACGGATCGTGCAGGTTCCGTCTGGTGGGGTCGGTTTCTCACACGGCGCCCGCGCCTCCATGCCTCTGCTCATGCATTATCACGTGGGCTTCGGATGGCGGCTGCTCAACTTTTCGAACGCACAGATCCCGATTCAAGTCGACCTCCACCGATTGATGGCGCCGAACAGCCACTAGTCAGTTCATGGTCTCGATCGCGCCCAGGTCGTCCGCGTGACGAATGGCGCGACGGTAGGCCAAAGTGGCAGACCGTGTATGTCGAATTCAGCTCGATGCTTGGAGAAGGCCAGTGGTCGGATCATGCACCTTCCTTGGAAGCATCAAGAACCTGGCGTCATAAGTGGCACGCTCAGGGGTCTATTGAGTGACATCTTTGTCGGGGCCGCTTCCCGCTATCGGCCGCGTCGGCCTCTCGCATGTTGGGCTGATGCGGAAGGCGGTACAGGTCGAACTCCGCGACTGGCTATACCGCCTGGACGGCCCGGCCCATGCGGCCGGGCCGTTCTTCCCCAACCGTCCCCTGCGTGGTCAGAGAGGCTGGTGATGCTCCATACCACCCGCCCCACACGTCTCAGCCGCCGGGGCTAGTCCCGGTAGTTGCGACTGACGGTAGCCCCAATACGCCCGTCGCAGGGGCGAGGCGCCTGTACGGGCTACCGAGTCCCTCCGCCGGGCATTCAGGTCCGGCTACCTGAACAGAAGATCCGGGTGCAGGCATCGGCTTGCCCTTACCGGACACCGCCCAACGCAAACAGCCCCTCAGAGCGAAGACCGCTATGGCAGTACGGTGATCAACGGTCACCGCTTGAGACGGAGCTGGTGCAGAGTTCCGTTCTCCCGGGCATGTTGCCAGTCATTGTCTCCAGGTACGGCTCCATCCTGGTCGACCAGATACCCAGGTCCGTGCGCCATCGGGTTGGGCAGGACGGCGTCGCCCATGGCTGGAGATGCCCTGCTGATGCCGCGGAACAGCGCTCCTCGGACGGCGTAGCGACCGAACACTTCGCTGTGCCTGGCAGCTTCGCGCCTCGTCGGGAATCGGACTCGGGCCTTGGGGATGGCTTTGCAATCTTGGCGGGCCCATCCCCGTCTGCAGAGCTGGCACCTGCGGGTTGGTGCCTGTGCCGCATTGAGAACAGGAAATCGTTGAATGATCACCCTTGGCTCTCTTCCCGCCCAAGCCGAAAGACGCAGGTCGGCGCTCTCTGCGGGCGAAAATGACCCTTCGGCCGAAATGATGATCATCATGTTGCCTTCGATGGTTTGCCGTTGAAAGCCTGGAGGCTTATTCACGGGGTGGTGCGGCCCGGATTTCTTGATCATCAGGACGGCCCTGCTCGGTAGTCTGATGTCTGCGAAAACGTCAGAAGTGAACTGGGGCAGGGCCGTTGAGCTGGAACGTTACGGCAGGGTTAGACAAGGATCAACTGGACGGGCTGGTGGTGCGGGTCCATCAGGCGCTCGTGGAGGACCCGGATCCTGCGGTGTCTCCGGCGCGGATGTGGTCGCTGGGCCTGTACCGGTCGGTGGTCCTGGTGCTGTTCCTCCTGCGGCAGAACCCCGTCCAGGAAGCGGCGGCGGAACTGTTCGGTGTCAGCCAGGCCACTGTTTCCCGGCGGTGGACGGGGCTGCTTCCGGTGGTGGAGAAGGCCCTCGCCGGGCATGTCCCTGATCCTGTGGAAGCCTCAGCCGGCCGGATCGTGCTCATCGACGGGACCCTGGTCACCACGTGGGACTGGGCGAGCGAAGGCACCGCTATGTTCTCCGGCAAGCATCGTGACACCGGCTTCAACCTGCAGATCGCCGCCACGCTGTCCGGAGACCTGCTCGCGGTGTCCGAGCCTGTCCCGGGCTCCCGCCACGACATGTACGCCTGGCGCCAGTCCCACTTCCCGGAGACCTTCGCAGAACGGCAGAGCATGGGCGATCTTGGGTACGTGGGTTCCGGCATGCTCACCGCGAGACGCAAACCACCTGGTCAGCAACGCCCCACTGGCGCCAAGATCTACAACCGGAGCATCAGCAGCCTCCGCGCCGCCATTGAGCGAGCGATCGCACACCTGAAGGACTGGAAGATCCTCGCGACCCGCTACCGCGGCCCCCTGGCCAAGTTCCCCCTCGTCGCCAAAACCGTCACCGCCCTCACCTTCTACAAAAAGGGCTGGTGAAACCCCGTGAATAGGCCTCCTGGGGTCACTGAACCCGTGGTCTCCGGCGCTGACCGCGTTCAAGCTTTGTTGATTCTTGGGTTGAAAGGCGATCAGCTATGCGCATTCGGATTCTTCGCAACCCGGCCTGCTTGGGCGCGCTCGCGGCGCTCTCGCTGTCGCCGCTGACCACCGGCTTGGCCTCCGCCGCGACGATGGCCGCCGAGCCTGCGCCGGCCTGCCTCGTTTTGAATCAAAGCTGGCGGTACGCGCAGGCAGGGAACGGGTGTGGTGTAGCGACAGCAGTCAAAATCGTGTACCAGGACGGTGCCGAGGGGGCGTGCATCGTCGTTCGACCTGATGAGACACCCACCATTGGCGAGGGGTACCTCGGCCACCACGGTCGCGCGCTCTATCTCGCCCTTTGTCAGTAGCGTGGTCCCGCATCGCCGACTGCCGGGCGCCCTGTCCGGTGGCCGCGTCGACCACGCAAGCATTCGGTACCAATGAAACAGGATCAGAACCCGGGGTGAGTCGGGGCGAAGTGTGCGGCAAGGTGGGTGTAGCGATCATGGCCCATTCCCTCAGTCTGCCAGTCTGAAACGCTTCGTGTGTAACGAAAAGGCGGTCTTGTCCAGATTTCGTATCTTCTGTGCCTGTATTGTTCGGTCGTGCGGCCAGCGTGGCCCGAGTTCCCCGTCGCATGTCGTCCTGCGGCGCTCGGCTCACCGATGCCGCAGGGAGGTAGAGCCAAACATGAACATCACGCTGAGCACCGGCGCTGACCTGCGCCAAGCGTTGGTCACTGTTTCTGGTGAGCTGGACATCGCCACTGCCG
Organism: Streptomyces sp. V4I8; assembly: GCF_041261225.1. Classification (GTDB taxonomy): domain Bacteria; phylum Actinomycetota; class Actinomycetes; order Streptomycetales; family Streptomycetaceae; genus Streptomyces. The sequence goes on along the minus strand of NZ_JBGCCN010000001.1, from coordinate 498,978 downwards.
AGGTCCTGCGCGACAAGCTTGTTGCCGCTGTGGCTGTACATGAGGAGACGGTCATTGACCTTGCGGGGCTGGACTTCTGCGATTGCACGGGCATCGGCACTCTGGTTGCCGCCCAGAACCTCGCCCGGAGTCTCGGCCATCGGCTCCAGACGTGCCGCATCCCAGACCACTTACAGCGGCTGTTACAGATCACCCAAACACGGCTGGGACACACCAACCCGCCCCCTCACACGCGGCACCAGGCGGTCCGTCTCGGGAAAGCTCCTGGCCGGACGGCAGCATGAGATGCGCCCGCCCCAGGCGCCGCGTACATGGTCGGCCTGGTCATGAACGACAGCTCACCGTGATGTGGCGCGCCCGAGCGTCGCACCTGCGCGCCGACCGCTTGCTCCGTAATCGCCCTGCCGACGACTGCCGGGCGGCGCCACCCGCGTCATGTGATTCGCCACCGATCAAGGCCCTTTCCCGGTGTAACCGCGCGCTGAGGTCAGCACAGGCCGACAGCGGATCAAGATTGTCAGAAGGGAATGCCCGTGGTGCTTGATCCTTCTGGCGATGCCCAGCCGGTCGCTGTAGGGGGAGGATTTCGGTTGAAGAGACACTTACTCGTGCCACCATGTCTCGCAGCTGTGCTGGCGGTGACCACACTCGGGCCCGCGGTGCAGTCGGAGGCAGCGACTGTTCCCTGTACCCAGCTGGCCGGGGTGAAGGTACCGGCCACGGTGATCGGTCTGCCGACCACTGGAGCGGAGGTGACCGGTGCGCGGATGGTTGAAGCGTCTGGCGAGGAATCCAGGGCCACCGGTCCGTATTGCCGGGTAGAGGCGTCCATTCACCCCGTGGACCGCTCGGCGCCTGACATCACCGTACAAGTCAATCTGCCGACCCGGTGGAACGGCCGGGCCATGATGTTCGGCGGCGGCTTCGACGGCGTCATTCCCGACATCACCGCCAACGTGCCCTATGGTGCAGCCGACCAGCGCACCCCGCTGGGCCGCGGCTATGTCACCTTTGCCAGCGACTCCGGGCACCAGGCGACACAGGCAGACCTGCCGTCGCCCGTCTTCGACGCATCCTTCGGCCTCAACGACGAGGCCGTACGCAACTTCGCGGGCGGTGCTCTCAAGGACCCGTGACACCGCACTCTTCCTCACCAAAATCCACTGCGGGACCGAACTGGCATGCAGCTATTTTTCCGGCGGATCCAACGGCGGACGTGAAGCACTGGCTGTGGCTCAGCGATGGCCCACCGATTTCGACGGCGTCATCTCGGTCTTCCCCGCCTTGAACTTCGTAGCCGGCACACTGTACTCCGGCTACGAGGCGCGAACTCTGGCCAGGCCAGGTGCCTTCTGTCGCCCGACCAGCAGGAGCTCGTCTACCGCAGCGTCATCAAGGCATGCGACGGCAACGACGGCCTGCGTGACGGCGTGATCTCCGACGAGGTCGGCTGTCATTTCGACCCCGCTACCTTGCGTTGCCCACGCAGAGGGAACGCTGCTACTTGCCTCAGCGATCCCCAAATCGCGGCGATCAAGGCTCTTTCCTCCCCGCTACGGTGGAAGTACCACCTGGCCCACGGGGAGACGAGCTCCCCGGGTTTGCCATACTTGTCCGGCGCCGACCCGTCGGTTCCCCTGTTGGGTCTGGGTACGCACACTCCGGCCAACCCCATGCCCACTACCGCCGCCGCGGCTGCACAGTTCTGGGACCAATGGGCCAGGTTCGTTATCGCCCGCGATCCCAAGTTCAACTCGCTTGCCCTTGATCCGCTCCGGCCCGGCCAGCGGCTGCAACGCATTCGCGAGCTGAAGGCGGGCGGCAAGCTCCTGCTCCTGCATGGCACTGCGGATGAACTTGTCAGTTACCGCTCCACGGCCAAGTACTTCGAACGCATCGTGAAGACGATGGGCCGGGCCTCGGCTGAGAGTTTCACCCGCCTTTACCTCATCCCCGGAGCAAACCACGGCAGTGCGCGGCCCGCGTTCGCGCCCAGCTGGGACTCGGTCACTGCCCTGGAGAAGTGGGCCGAACAGGGGAAGGCACCCGTGCGTCCGACGGTCACCGACGTGAACACGGTTAGATGGGGCCGCACGCGAACCACTGTGCGAGTATCCCGCTTGGCTACGCTACGTCGGCAGCGGAGACCCCGATGAGGCGGCCAGCTTTACCTGCCGCAAGGGATAGAGGCGGCCGTAGGACACTGTGCCTGTCGGAGGAACACTCGACGCCGTTGGCCACGTCGGAGACGTAGGTGTTGATGGGCGGTCGGTCGACAGGCACAGTCACGGCGGGCGGGAGCCGTGCGAGTGAGGCCGCGACGACCGTAGGCGAAGGCTCTGCGCCTCATGGGATGTACTGCGGCAGACAGTGCACTTCCAGGGCTGCGGTGCGACTTGCGTCCGGGCTGTCACGCGCTCGCTCTGTTGTCGGCCAATCAGCCGGCGGCCGCCGCTGTTCCTGCGTCATGGCACCGTTGACCGAGCTCTTGGAATCTTGCTGAGAAGTTGGCGGAGACTAGGAGTGGGGCTTTGCGGCGTGCCTGTTTGCCGGTCGGGCCTTGCGGATGGCTCGGGTGAGGAGCGGGGGCAGCAGGTCGGTCGCCAGACGGTGGGCGTGGCGGTGCGGGGCCGGCTTGGTCTCTTTGGTGGTTGCCACTGACTTGTCGGCGGGGAGGGGTGCGATGGGCTCGGGTTCCTCCGCGTAACGGGACGACGGAAAGTCAGGGGCCTTCACGCCTTTGGACTTCAGACGAACGAGGCAGTGTCCGGCAGCATGCTGCACGCTGACCCCGCAGTCGCTGCGCCCCTGGGCCATCGCCAGCAACTCTTGCTGCACTGGTTCGGGGTCGCCCCAAGTACCGTACAGCTTCTGCGTGGTGAGGCAGATGGGGCGCAGGCCTCGATTGAGCACGGCCTCCCACACGGCCACGGAGACGCCGGGTGTGTGCTCAGAGCGGAAGTCGTCGAGGGCGACGATGCCGTCCGGCAGCAGGGCATCTCGCGCGGCGCCGATGTCGCCGTGCACGTGTTCGTACAAGTGTGAGCCGTCGATATGAGCGAAGCGACAAGAACCTCGCTCCACCTCATCGGTCACCAGTGAGCTGGGTCCCTGCACCACCCGCGGAAGTTCGTCATGGAAGGACAGGTAGTTTGCTTCGAAGGCCTGGCGAGTGAGGGCGGCGTACGATTTCGTCGACTCCGCCCGGTTGGCGTCGTCGGGGGCATCGCCCTCGAAGAGATCGCACACGGTATAGCGTTCGCCCTCCTGGAGATAGCGGCCCAGGAAAATCGCGCTCTTGCCCATGTAGACCCCGACTTCCAGGAGATCGCCGCGGACTCCAGTGGTCTTCTGCCGGTTCAGAAGCCAATCGAAGAGCACCTGATCGAGTAAGGGGAACCAGCCCGGAATGTCGTTGAGGTGACGGGGTCGCTGTACCGCATGATGTGCAGTGGTCATGGAGGGCGAGCACTTCCTCGTTGCGATAGCACGGTCAGGATTGGGTTGGACGAACCCTTTTCCAAGGGCCAAGCGCGGCAGGCAGGCAGTCGTCTTACGTGGTCTGTTTCGCTGATGCCGAGATTCGCCCGCGTAGACTTGTCGCGCGAGCCAGGCTACGTCCAGTAAGGATCGAATTCTTCCCCGCCTATGACGCGACGGGAGGCGAGCGAGTGAATACTCGTAGAATCGTGCAGTTCGTACATGCGTGGGCCTGGTGCGGGCGGTGCGCTGGATTTTGCCTCTCGTGACGTCAGCCGGCCGGAGCTGCGGTGGGTGCGGCCTGGAGGGGCACTCGCTGGCGGCCACCAATTGCCCGCTCGAATGACTGTGGGACGATTCGGTGGTCGTGCCCTTCCGCCCTCGGTCGGTCACGGCCCCGGATCATGAGGTGCAGTCCCTCGACGGACATCGTCCTCCCGGTCCCGGTCCCCGGTCCATGCCACTGGGCTCGTTTTGGGGTTGTACTCAGTCCCGTAGCGGTCGCCGGCTGATGCCATCTCGCGGCGGTTGCTGTGGCACCACGGGCCCATGAGGCTGGAGCCCCCGTTCTCAGCTGCCAGCCAATGCATGGCTGAGTACCCTCTCCCCGGCCCCCACCGGCAGTTGCCCAACTACGACTGTTCTCCGCCGGGGCGGATACCACTCAGCTGCCCTGCAAGCCGTCGACGCCAGAAGGGATGCAATGCGGAATGCGTATAGAGCATGAGCCTTCTCTAGTAGATTCCTCCTTATGAGTATGAGCCTCGAAGAGCGAGTGCGGTCGGCTGTGGCGGCACTCCTGCACGCGGCCGGGGAGTCACAGACTGATCTCGCCGCAGCCTTGGGAGTGAGTCAGGCCCAGGTCAGCCGCCGCCAGTCCGGCGTCGCATCCTGGGGTCTGGGCGACTGCGAGGTTGTCGCCGCGCATTACGGTATCGATGTGCTCGAGCTCCTGGCGGGGCCCACTCGGGCCACGGAGGCGCTGCCCGCTGAGCGTCGCCGTCCTCTCCTCCGTCCGGCCCACGCTGCACGTTCGGTGATTGCCGAGAGGGGGGTGCGATGACGGACTTCGGTGCGATCGACGCTTTGCTCGCGGGGGCCAGGAAGGAGGTCCCGCTTCCGCCCGCAGAAGAGCGACGAGCTTTGCGCGAGGAGCTGAACGTCTCGCGCGCTCAGCTGGCACACGCTTTGGGCGTGAGCCCGTCCACGGTCGGGGGCTGGGAGTCCGGGCGCGACCCTGGTGGCGAAGTGCGGGAGAAGTACGCTTACTTCCTTGAGGGTGCACGAACCAAGCTGGCTGCCGAAACGGCAGAAGACACGCCGATCGGGGAGGACCAGGGCGGCACCCCCTCCATCGCCGTGCAGAGCGTCGACCAGGGTGACGACGTCGACGTGCTGGCGGCACCTCAGCCCTGTGTACTGTGCGGGCACCCCGCCGGCCACCAGGTCGCGGGATTCCCGCAGCACATGGACCCTGCCGAGTGTGAAAAGGCAAAAGCCGCACCGGCGACAAAGGACTGGGGGCCGAAGAGCTCGCCGCACACCGAATCTCAGCGACCCACGTCCACCGGTCGGCAGGTTTCGGCGGCACACCCGGTGAAGGTCGTGCCCGTCGGCCGACGCCTGAAGACGGCAGATGCTCCAGATCTCATCGGCTCCGCTGTGGCGGCCGCACTCGCCGAGCATGCCGGTGACCTTGAGGCGGCAACCAACGCACTGGTGAGGCGGGCGATCCCGGACGTGATGGCACTGCTGGACCACAGCCGCAAGGGCGGCCGCTACGACGTCGTCGCGCACCCCTGGCTGCCCGACATCCTGCGCAAGCAGTCCTCCCGTGGCGCCGACCAGATCTGGGAAGCCCGCCCCAAGTGGACGAGGCCCGAACTACCCCCCGGCGAGCATCTGGTCACCGCACTTGACATGAACGGTGCCTACTTGAGCGCGCTGAAGACTCATCTGCCGCTCGGCCAACTGGAGCACTCCACCGGAAACCACCACGATCGCCGCCGCGCCGGCGTACACCTGATCACCCCACCGGACTGGGACCACGACGCTTACCTGCCGAACCCGATCGGCAACCGTGACGAACCCGGCCCGCTGTGGGTAACCGAGTCGACCCTGCGCCTGCTATTGCGGATTTCGGGTCCGAAGTACGGCCTTTGCGATCCGCCGGAGATCCACGAGTCGTGGACCTCGGGGGCTACGGAGGTTTTGCTGGAGAAGTTGCGTGTCATCCTGAAGGAGGCCAGGGACCGCGCAATCGCCGAGGGCGATGAGGTGACGCTGGAGTACGTCAAGGCGATGTACTCGAAATTCGTGTCCACGCTGGGGGAGTCCAACTACAACCGGGAGCTATACCGCGCCGACTGGATGCACTTGATCCGATCGCAGGCCTTCGCGAACCTGTGGTGGAAGGCGCACCGCGCATACGACGAGGGCCTGATGGTCGTTCGTGCAATGGGCACTGACGAATTGCACGTCATCGGTGACTGGGGCGCAGTGTTCCCCGAAGGCCGCGGCGTCACCGAGGTAAAGATCAAGGACGTTTACACCATCGGCACGCCCGACACGGCGGTCTAGGACTCGAGCATCTGCGGCATCGCCCCTTCGAAGCCCTCATGTCAAACGTCACCGGCCTTCCACGCGGTCATCGCCGCATGACGCACAACTCGTGGACAAGCAACACGCCCACGCCCGCTCCTCAGGTTTGACGGCCGTTGTCTTGAGTGTTCTCGGATCCGAAGTGGGCCCGCGTACTGCCGCCTGCCCTTTGTGTCCGCGACGACCTCGCGGTCGACGGTGCAAGGCGGAGGCAGCGAATGGGGCGTGATCGAGGATGACGACCGGAAGGTAGGCCTTTTCCCTTTGGACCATCTGATGGTCGGGGTGAGTGTGTCGCAGGCTGACGCCCAGGAGGCGCGGACCGAGCCTTTACGACCCGACAGGGCACGGACGCGATCGTGTTCGTGTACCGCAGCGGTTGTCCGTGGACGGACCTCCGTCCGGGCACATCAGCACGGCGCCGGGGCCCGTCAAGCAGGGTCATTGCGTGATCGAGGTCTGTCTGGGTTTGTCATGTGAGACCGAGGGTTCGTAGGGGCCGGTGGTAGTCGCGGCTGGTGTGGCGGAGGGCGGCGGCGATGTTCGTCTGGCCGTCCTGGCGGAAGGTGCTGATGGCGAGGTTGCGCAGGGAGGCCATGGCGCGGGGCAGGGTGCCGGTGCGGACCTTGGAGTCGTCCTCTCGGAACGTGCGGTCCCGGACGTGGTGCAGGAGGTTCTCGATGCCCCAGTGGCCTCTGATCCATGTGGCGAGCTCGGTGCAGGTGGCGTCGAAGACGCTCAGGCTGGTGATCAGGTAGACGCGCTCGATGGTCAGTTTCCCGGTGCTCAAGTCGCGTCGCCACCGGACGACTTGGATCGCCTGGCGGGCGCCGGGGTAGTCGAGGTGGCTGAATGCGGCCGCTTTGAGCCGGCGGATCTCGTCGCGGTGGTGGGCGTGGTCGCGAGTGCTGTGCCCGAGCGGGATGTCCCGCCAGGGCAGCTTCCTGATCTGGGTGTACAGGCCGGGATGGTTCTTCTTCACGACGGCCACGTAGTGCGCGCCGCGACTGGTCAGATAGGCCCCGTGGTCGTGCTGGGTGTGCAGAGCGTCGGCGGTCACCACCGTGTTCTCCAGCTCGAGACCGTCCAGCAACGGCGCGAAGGAGGGAATCTCGTTGCTCTTGGAAGCGACCTGCCGCTGGGCCAGGACCACGCCGTGGTGGTCCATTGCCGCCAGCAGCTGGATCGCTGCGGCCGTTGCGGTCCGTGAACCGCGGACCACCTTGCCGTCGACCGCGATCACCCGCTGCGTTGGCCCCGCCTTCGTCTCCGGCTTGGCCGGGGGCGGCGTTCTGGCCTGCAGAAACGCGCCGATCGCCGCGTCGAGCGCGTCGCCGTCCACACGCTGCAGCAGGCGGCGCACGGTTGCGGCGTGCGGCACGGGCCGCAGGCCGGTAAGCGGATCGGCAGTGAAACCGAGGACGCCCAGCACATGCTGCGGGGCATCCGCGATCCACTCGCTGATCGCGATGAGCGAGCGGGCCCCGGTCAGCACCGCCGAGGCGGCTGCGCACAGCAATGCGAGGGCGGGATACCGCAGACCTCGCGCATCGCGGGGGTCGGCGACCAGGGTCAGGAAACGCCGCAGGTCAGCGGCATCGCTTGAGGCGAGGGGATCAGTCGGGGAGCCCAGTTGCTCCAGTGCGGAAGGGATGGGCGATGATGTTCGGGCAGGCACGGTCTCGCTCGTTCTCATGGGTCTCGACAACCACATGATCACCAGCACCGTGCCTGCTCTGCTTTCCAGGGCCCCTTGCCTCACAACGGACATGACGACACGTCACTCACGAGACCGGCGAACCGGACCAATCCCAATCGCGCAATGCCCCTGGCCCGTCAAGAGGGGCCCCGGCCGGCGAGCCTGGTGGTCAGCCCGGCGCGTAAGCGTCCGGGGGCATGGTCGTCCGGCACCGGAAGAGCACATCAGTGCCGTCCTGGAGGACCTCTTCCTGACTGGCAGGTGCAGCCAAGGCGAGTCGACGACGGAGGCGGAATGCGACGACCGCTCGCCTTCGGCGGCTGTTCTCCCGGGGCAGGGGCCCCTTTGGTTCAGTCCGTTCGGGCTCGCGCCACATCGGCAGCATCTTCGGCCCTCCGTCGGGGAGTTGGATGGCCGGCCCTGTCTGTTGGAAGCCGTGCCGGCCGTAGAGTTTGGCGCTGCGTTCGCTGCTTGCCTCAAGGTAGGAGCCCAGTGCTTGTTTGTCGCACACTTCCAGGACGTGGCGCAGCAATGCGCTGCCGACGCCGTGGGAGCGGTAGACGGGTACGACGCCGATGTAGCCGAGGTACCAGTGCGGCCGGTCAACGGGGTGTCGGTCGGTAGTGGCGTGGTCGTACATGACTGCGCGTTGAGCGTGGGGCCCGCAGGCTGCCCGCAGTCTGGCCTCGTGGGCGGGGTCAGCTTCGAGTTTCCGCCATTGGTCCGAGGTGAGCCAGACAGCGGCGCCGGCGTTGTTCGCGGCTGTGAGCAGCGACCCGTGTTCCGCGGCGGCGATGGCCTGATGGGTGAAGTAGCGGACACTGTCCCTTCAGCTGTAGATCATGGTGGTTGCGGGAGTTCGAGGGTCTCTAAGCTGGGTAACTGCCGTGTATGAAGGCGGAGTTGCTGGATGTCCCGGTCGAGGTGTCGGACCGGGAGTGGGCGGAGGAGTGGGCGGGGCGGCTGGACGATCTGCTGGTGGGGGTCGGGGACCTGTTCGGCCGGGTGGAGACGCAGTGGCATGGGGAGATGTGCGTCCGGGGCCTACTGGGGCCGGTCTCGCGCAAGAACGGCTGGCAGCTGGCGGAGTGGGCCGGAGAGCGTGTGCCGTGGAACCAGCAGCACTTGCTGGACCGGGCGAAGTGGGACGTGGAGGGGGTGCGGGACTTCACCCGCCGGTACGCCGTCGCCGAGCTGGCGGACGACGGCGTGGGCGCGGGGCCCGGCGGGGCCGGGGTGCTGGTGGTGGACGAGACCGGGTTCGCCAAGCGCGGGAAGGCTTCGGCCGGGGTGGCGAGGCAGCACTCCGGGACGCTCGGCGGGGTATTCCCCTGCCAGATCGGGGTGATGTGTGCGTGGGCCACCGGTGCGGGGCAGGCGTTGATCGACCGGGAGTTGTACCTGCCACGGGAATGGACGGACGAGCCGGATCGCTGCCGGGCCGCGCACGTGCCCGAGCAGCGCGGCTTCCTGACCAAGCCACGGCTGGCGGAGGCGATGATCGAGCGGGCGCTGCCCGACCTGCCTCAGGAGCCGGGGAAGGTGTGGGTGGCCGCCGACGAGGTGTACGGGCGCGAGCGTGCGTTCCGTTCCTTCCTGGAGGAACATCGTCTGCCGTACGTGGTCAACGTGCAGGCGAACTCGCCGGTGCTGCAGCGTCCGGGCTGGCGGCACGCCGCCCGGCTGGTGGAGCGGGTCGCGCGGGAGGAGGACTGGGTCGAACTGCCCGCCGGGCCCTCCCAGTTGGATACCCGCACGTGGCAGTGGTGGGTGCGGCGACTCCCCGGCGAGGAGGAGATGGTCGATGGCCAGGCGTGGGCGCGGTGGCTGGTCGCGCGACGCCGCCTGGAGGATCCCGGCAAACGCGACTACTACCTGGGCTGGGGCCCGGCCGACACCCCGGTCGAGGAGATCGTTTTGGTGCCGGGCGCGCGCTGGCGGGTGGAAGAGGCGATCAAGCTGGCGAAGTCCGCCTGCGGGATGGCTGACTACGAGGTCCGCTCTTTCCACGGCTGGTACCGGCACGTCACCCTCGCCCAGCTGGCCGCCGCGTTCCTGGTCGGCTGCGACGCAGCCACCGCCCGCGAGAACGGCCCGCTGGCCCGGACCCGCTACGGCCAGCCCGCGCCGACAGCACCCGTCGCCGAGAGAGGGGGACCCGCCTGATCCCAGCAGCCCACCCGCCCCCGTCCGCTTCACCGCCTTCGAGATCAGGCGCCTGCTCATCTTGCTCACCCCGCTGCCCGACCGCCACCAACGCATCCGGCACGGCCTGGCCTGGTCCGCCTACCGCCGCCTCCACCAGGCCATCGCCCGTGCCTGCCACCGACGCCGCCGAGCACACGGTCACACCGTCCCAGCCGGACCCGACACACCAACAGAACTCCCGCAACCACCATGATCTACAGCTGAAGGGACTGTCACGGCAGCTGTAGTTCTTGATCGGTTGGTCATTGTTGCTGGTCAGGTGGTTGCTGCGGCGGTGATGTTGTTCCAGCGGCGGTGGGCTTCGGTGGCTTGCTGTTGATGGTGGCGGCGCCATGCGGACCAGTGCAGGAGGTGCTCCAGGTCGCGGCGGGGAGGGCGCAGGGCGGTGGCGCGTAGGAGTCGCAGCAGCTCGCGGGTGCTTGAGGGGGCGAGTGGGCCGCTGGGTGTCTGGGCGGCGGCGCGGGCTTGGGTGACGGCCAGGATGGCTGCGGCGAGCATGCTGATCAGGCTCCAGCGCATCCAGGAGTTCCAGCAGGTGGTCTGGCCCTCGTCCAGGCCGCAGTCGGATTTTCCGGCCTGGAAGTCCTCTTCGATTTTCCATCTGCAGCACACCACATCGACCAGGGTGGCCATGGTGACCGCGGTTGCGGAGTGGCAGCGGTAGAAGGAGAGTTCGCGGGTGTAGCGGTGGCGGCGCACCAGCAGGTAGGAGTGGCCCGGCCCGGCGCTTTCGGGGGTGTCGTCGGCGAGGACGCCGATCATGGCCCAGTCGTAGTGACGGTCGCCCTTGGTCCCGTGGCCGGTACGCATGCGCATCCAGGTGCGGCGGGGTAAGCGGGCGGCGAGTTCGGTGGCGGTGAAGCGGCCGGCTGGGGTGGTGACGCGGTGGTCGGCGCGGACCGCGAGGGCGTAGTCGAGGCCGAGTGCCCGTGCATGCCGTCGCAGCTCGCGACCGCCGTACACCTCGTCGCCGGCCAGCCAGCGGGCCGGTATCCCCAGGGCACGTACACGCTGCAGCATGGCGGCCGCGAGCTGTGGCTTGGTGGCGAACAGGGTCTCGTCGGGGACGTGGGTGAGCAGGCGGCGTTCCTCGTCGGCGGCCCACCCGGCGCCCAGGTAGAGGGCGCGGTCGATCAGCGTGTGCCCGCTTACCGAGGCGTAGGTGAGGTGGACGGAGACCTGGCACAGACCGATACCGCCGAGCGCCCCGGCGTACTGGTGGGCCGCTCCCACGCAGTCGGTCGAGGACTTCTCATCACCGGTCTCGTCCACGATCAACACCGCCTGGTCGTCCGCGAGTTCACCGGCCGCCCAGGTCATGAGCCGGTCGCGGGCCAGATCGTGGTCCCACACACCACGGGAGAGGAAGTGCTGCAGCCGGTGCGGGCCCGAGTGCCCCAGCGCCTCGCCGAGCGTCCAGCAGTTGCGCGTATCGAGCTCCATCAGCATGCCCTCGGTCATCTCCCGCGCCAGCAGGCGCGGTTCCCGGCGCGGGAAGCAGTCAGCGACCTCGGCCATCACCGCCCCGAACGCGGCCGTCCACTCCTGCCCGGCTATCGTGGCCTCCACGGCCACCTGTTCCTTGATCGTCGTCACAAACGCTCATGATCACGGTGGCCGTCCCCCTACCCTCGGCCGCCCCCGCACCCCCGTTGACCAGCACGAACACGCCAACGATCAAGAACTACAGCTGCCGTGTCTTGATGACGTAGTTGATCTTCGGCCGTAAGCTCGTTGTCGCCTGCCGGTGTGAGTCTGGTCCGGGTAGCTGCCACGAGGTCCGGTAGCAGACTGGCGGCGTCGGGGGGAAACGCCCGGCGCCGAAGCCCAGTGTCGAAAGCCCGGCAAGGGGGAGCAAAGTAGCGGTCCGTAGCATCACGCGAAGCCTGCGGCGTCGTTAGAGGCCAGGCTCTCGGGCGGGGACAGGGAGTGCCGAGCCCCAGAAATCAGGGCGAAGACCATGGAAGCGGAGAAGATCCTGGAGACGCAGCCGTGAAGGACTTCCCGGCGTATGGGGCATAGAAACGTTGCGACGGTTCACGGCGGGAGAAGGGAAATATTCAGTCGATTCGGCGCAGCTCCCACCGGTATCGTTCGGCGTTGCGGACGTAGAGGGCGACTCCGTCCGCGAATGCATTCTCGGGCATATGGTCTGGCTCGACTCGTGCCGGAACCCCCAGTGCTCTGGCTCGCGCCGGGACCACCGTGCCAGGCGTCAGCAGCGCCCCTGCCCCCACCATGGCTCCGGCACCAACCTCGGCGCCCTTTAGGACCACTGCGCCGGCACCGATCAGCGTCCCATCTCCAACCCTGCACCCTTCCAGGTGCGCGAGGTGGCCGAGCACGCAGCGTGCACCGATCACGGTTGCAGCATCGAGATCAGCGTGCAGGACGCAGCCGTCCTGCACCGAAGTCTGTTCCCCAATCACGATTTCGCCGTAATCGCCACGTAGCGTGGCACAGGGCCACACATTCGCTTTGGCCCGCAATGTCACACGTCCGACAATCACAGCGTCCGGATGCACAAAGGCGTCCGGATGGATTTCCGGGGCAGCTGAGCCCAGTGCATACACCGGCATGAGGCAGCTCCGATCAAGTGGCTGTACTCAACCTGCAATGAGGCTTGAGCGCGGGACGTCACCCGGGGCATGCACATTGCGCGCCCCCGATCGCGGCGAGCAGCGGTCAGTGTCCGCGTTCCGCGCCTCCATTGACCTGAACGATTTGCGAGGTGACGTGGCCGGCTGCAGGTGAGGCCAGCCAATGCAAGGTGGCGGCCACATCTGCAGGAGTTCCAGCGCGTCCATTCACCGTGTGGCCGATGAGCCTCTGCCGCCTTGCTTCGCTGAGGGTGTCGCCGAAAAGCCGGTGTCCTCTACGTAACCTGGCGCGACCACGTTCACCGTGACACCGCGCGGACCCAGTTCTCGGGCCAAGCTGTGAGCGTAGGGATGCAAACCCGCCTTGGCCGCCGCGTACGCGCCACCGCCCGCTCCTCGGTAGGCGACGATGGATCCGACAAACAGCACCCGACCACCGGGCGCGGTGAGCCGCTCTTTGAGCGCTTCCGTGAGAAGTGCCGCGGTCAGCAAGTTCGTCCGGAAGTTGACGGTCCAGTCACGGACAACCCTATCGAGCTGATCTTCGCTAGTGGAGGGAGGCTCCAGGCTGCCGGCGCCCCCGGCACTATTCACAAGCACGTCGACCTCCCCGAATTCCTCGACGATGACATCCGCGGCACTTCGCACACCTCGAGAGTCAGAAAGATCCACAGCGTGCGTGAGTGCCCCCGCCACACCGGACTTCTTCAGCACCTCAGCACGACGCCCAAGTAACAGCACGCGATCCCCACCTGCCGCAAAGGCCCGCGCTGCAGCCAGCCCGATTCCCGTACCGCCACCACTGATTACGATGCGCCGTGGGCTGTTTGAGGGGTTCGGGACATCACCAGACACAGGGGTGCCTCCTGTGGTGTAGACAGGGCGCGAACAGTACGGGTGTGGCTCGTCCTCTGGCAGATGGACTGAGGCGCGGTCGCGGACTGGACCGCTGGCTGATGCACCAGATCCTCGGCTGCCTGGCAGTCGCACGACCAGAGTGCGACGCCGCGCTGACGTGGCTAGTCGATTCCGCGGATGACGATCAGTTCGTCTTCGTCGTCCTCCGTACCTGCCAACCGTAGCAGTGGCACGACAGTGGCCGATGAATTCACGGGCAAGATCAGGGTCTTTTGGGTCTCGAAGGCCGCTTCTTCGCCATTGGGCACGGGATCTCCCTGCTGACACCACGAGGTTGGATGCTGTTCTTGTTCTCATGCGATCGACAGCGGGTCATCCGCTCGTGGAGTGCAGCCTGTACGAGAAGGCGCCGAATCGGCGCCGTTGAGGTGTCCCGCCAAGAGAACTAAACCGTGGCCCAGGGCAGTTGTACACCGCAAGTCCACGAGCACCGAGTGAACGCGTTGAACGCCCAGGCCTGCCGGGATGGTTGTTCGCCGGGGATCGAGGAGCCCCGAGATGGTTGTCGCCCCGGGTGAGGCCGGCGGGTGTTGTAGAACCCGGTGATCCAGGTCGCGATCCGGATGCGGGGCCTCGGCGCGTGTGGCGAAGGTGCGCCGGTGGACGTAGAGGGCGTCTGAAAAGTCTGTCAGCGGGCTGGTCTTGCGAGGCGGCGCACGAGGAGCATGGCCATGGTGAGGTAGATGGCGTTCTCCGAGCAGACGCGCAGGTACTCGTAGTGGGCTTGTCAAGTTGCTGTTGTGGCAGGTGAGTTGGACCGTGCTGGAGTGCCGGGTGGTGCGTGGTGGCGGTGGGTTCAGCCGGTTGTGGCCAGGAGGGTGGTGCCGGTGATCTGGTGCCAGATGGTGTGGCGGTTGGTCATATCGGTGCGGTAGGCGGAGGCGGTGGCAATCCCCTGCGATCGTGGAGTCTTTGTCTATGCGGCTTGAGTCCGTGAATGGGCCTCAGCGCGCTTCTGATTGATGATCTGTTCGAACTCGGTTGGTGGCAGCCCGCCGGCGGCGTTGTGCCTGCGGCGCGTGTTGAAGAAGTCCGTGATCCACGTGGCGATCTTCAGCCTGGCCTCGGTGCGGGTGGTGAAGCGGTGCCGGTGGATGTACTCGACCTTGATCGACGAGTGGAACGGCTCCGCGGCCGCGTTGTCCAGGGCCGACCCCACACGCCCCATGGACTGCACCACTCCAAGACGGTCACACAGCGCGTTGTACGCCTCACTCGTATATTCCGACCCGCGGTCCGAATGAAGGATCACTCCGTCCACGGTGCCGCCGCGTGTCGCGGCGGCCATCTGGAGCGACGCGCTGACCAGGGACGCATCGTGCCGAGGTGACCTTCCCCTCGTACCGTGGAGTCGTGACCATAGGGGTAGTTGAGGGTCATGGCGGAGAAGCGACGGAAGTACGATGCCGAGTTCCGTGAGGGTGCGGTGCGGATCGTGCTGGAGACCGGGAAGCCGTCTGCGCAGGTGGCGCGGGATCTGGGGGTGCATGAGGGCACGTTGCAGACGTGGGTTCACCGGGCGAGGGCCCGTGTGGACGCGGAGGCCCGCGGGCGGGCTGGACGAGTCCGAGCGCGAGGAACTGCAGCGGCTGCGGGAGGAGAATGCCCGGCAGCGCAAGGAGATCGCTGAGCTCGGGATGGAGCGCGATGTTCTCAAGCGATCGGTGGTCCTCTGGGTGAAGGAGGCGACGAAGTGACGATGGCGGGCTTCATCGCCGACCAGCGGACCAGGCACAAGGTCCCGCACACTCTGGCCTGCCGGGCATGGGGCGTGTCCAAGTCCTGGTTCTACAAATGGCGCCGGCGCCCCGGACAGCCGACGAAGTCCGAGGTCAGACGGGCTGCGCTGGCCGAGCGGATCGCGCAGCCCGGGCGGGGCGCAGCAGTTCCTGTCCGCGTTTTCCAGGACCTCACCCCACCTCAGCCTCGGACGCCACCTCATGAACGCCGGCTGCCACCGCTTCGAGACGATGATCCGCTTTACCCTCTGGAACCACATCACGGGAGCCACCGGCCTGCGGGCCACAACCTGGACAGTCGGCCACCACCAACCCCCGCACGCCCTGACGCGCCATCAGCGAACGCACCGCCGATAACGTGACTGAACCGCCCCGGGTTCCATAGAGATCTCAGACTGTGGTTGTGACCTGGGGTTTCGTGAGTTCCGTGTAGTAGTTGGCTTCGTATTCGACGGGCGGGACGTGGCCTATCTCACCGTGGAGTCTTCGGTGGTTGTACCAGTCGGCCCACTCGGCGGTGGCCAACTCGACCTGGGAGAGCGTCTTCCAGGGCCGCTGGGGCTTGATCAACTCGGTCTTGAACAGGCCGATCGTGGACTCCATCAGGGCGTTGTCGTACGCGTCACCGACGGATCCGATGCTCGCCGCGATGCCGGCGGCGTCCAGGTGCTCGGCGAGCTTGAACGATGTGTATTGCGACCCGGCGTCGGAGTGATGGATCAACTCTCCGGGCTGAATGGGCTGTTGGTCGCGATCGCGTTGCCAGATGGCCATCTCCAGGGCGTCCAGGACAAAGACGGTCTCCTTCACGGTGGCCGCGGACCAGCCGACGATCCGGCGGGAGAAGGTGTCCACGACGAACGCGACATAGACGGTCGCAGACCAGGTCTTCACATGGGTGAAGTCCGCCACCCAGCACCGGTTCGGAGCCGCGGCGACGAAGTCGCGGTCGACCAGATCGGGGGCCCGCTGGACCTGTCCGCCGGGGATCGTGGTGATGACGCGTTTGCCGCGCACCGCGCCCTGGATACCGAGCTCGCGCATCAGGCGCTCGACAGTACAGCGGGCCACCGCATGTCCCTGCCGGTTCAGCTCTCGCCAGATCTTCCGGGCTCCGTAGACACGGTAGTTGGACGTATAGACGTCCTGGATCCTCTCCTTGAGTGCCTCGTCACGCACCGAACGGGCGGAGGGCGTCTGGAGGCGCTTGTTGTGGGCGTAGTACGTGGAAGGGGCGATCTTGCAGTCGTGTGCGGTGAGCGTCCTGCAGATCGGCTCGACCCCGCCGAAGCGGTCCCGGTGCTCGTCGATGAACGCTACGAGCGCGTGTGTGGCCGGTCGAGCTCGGCCGCGAAGAAACTCGCCGCGGCCTTCAGGATCTCGTTCGCCCGCTTCAGCTCGGCGTTCTCCTTCTTCAGCGCCTTGAGCTGGGTGGACTCCTCCGTCGTCGTCCCCGGACGCTGCCCCGCGTCGATCTCCTGCTGCTTCATCCAGTTCCGCAGAGTCTCGCGGGAGCCGATACCGAGCTTGTTCGCGACCGCCTGCAAGGCGGCCGTCTCGTTCGGGTAGTCGTCGCGCACTTCGGCGACCATGCGCACCGCGCGACGGCGCAGCTCAAGCGGGTAATGGGAGGGTCGTGCCATGACTCAATCCTTTCACGGAATCGAGTCTCTACCTGACACGGGGCGGTTCAGGCAGCGCCGTTTGAGGTGCCCTTGCTGATGAAGACGCAAGGGGGCTTCCTGTCGCTTGGGCGAACCCGTTAAATTGAAGGCCGCATCCTCCTGCAGACCGACAACCTGAGGCAGTGGGCTGCAGCCCAGCAGTACAGGGGCGACGTCCACGTGGTCGGCCAGCGGAAACAATCGCCTCCGGCCCGTGGTTACAAGCCAGGCCGCTCGGGGAGAGGGGCGAGCTGTCGGCGCCGGTTCAAAAGTGGACCAGTAGGGGGCACCTGAGGTCTGGCCGTCGTCGCCCTGCTCCACAACCTGCTGCGGTGACCCCACATCCGCGAATCGGCCGCCCCGGTGTCGACCGCCTGGTCCGGGCGGTCGTCCACCGCGGCAGCTTCAGCCGCGCGGACGTTCGCTGGGCCTCCCGCCAGGGCCGCGTCCACCTGACGCGCCTTACTCACGGCAGGCAACCGGGCGGCAAGAGCCGGTGCGTCCTCGCTTTCTGCAAGCTCTGATATCGGCCGGATTCTGCACCCCTGGAAAGCGATTGCATCGCCCGCGGCAGGGCAGGCGCTCAGTTGAGAAGCAGTGACCGCAGCTGCCTCCTTGCCGACACTACGTCGGCTTGGTCCTCGTCCCGGCCGGTCCGTCCCGAACCGGGGTGCCTCCCACTCACCCCGGTGCCGGTCAGGGACCATTCGCGAGGAGCCTGCGCGGAAGGGGGCCGCAGAGGCTGTTTACTCCTCTGTGTAAGAGGTGATCTTGCTGGGTGCTGGTCCGTGACACCTGGAATGTGACGCACAGTGAGTGACCTGATGAACGAGTCCAGCCCGCACGCTGAGTCCGCAGAGCCGCGTGAGGAGGCGTCGAGGCGGCTGGCGGGGGCTTTATCGCCGGCGGCGATCGACCGGCTGCTGGCTGATGCGGAGGCGGCCGGGGTCGGTATTGACGGGGCCGGCGGGCTGCTGCAGCAGATGATGAAGGCGGTGCTGGAGCGGGCTTTGCAGGTGGAGATGGCCGACCATCTCGGTTACGAGGCCGGGGACCCGGCAGGCCGCGGCTCGGGCAACGCCCGCAACGGCTCCTACCCCAAGACGCTCACCACGGTGGCCGGCCCGGTCACGGTGGACGTGCCCAGGGACCGCCGGTCGGAGTTCGAGCCAGTGATCGTACCCAAGGGCCGGCGGCGTCTGGCCCAGGTCGACGACATGGTGCTGTCGCTGTACGCCCGTGGCATGACCACCCGCGACATCACCGCCCACCTCAAAGAGGTCTACGGCAGCGAGGTGTCCCCGGCCCTGGTATCCAGGATCACCGATGTGGTCGCGGACGAGATAACTGCCTGGCAGAACCGCCCTGTTGACGACGTCTACCCCATCCTCTACATCGACGCGCTGACCGTGAAGGTCCGCGACAGCGGCATGGTCACCAACAAGTCCGCCCACCTGGTGATCGGCGTCGACGTGGACGGCATCAAGAACGTACTGGGCATCTGGCTGCAGGACAGCGAGGGCTCGAAATTCTGGCTGAACGTGCTCACCCAGCTGAAGAACCGCGGCCTGCGCGACGTCCTGATCGTGTGCTGCGACGGGCTGGCAGGCCTGCCCGAGGCCATCACCACAGTCTGGGAGAAAGCCCTGGTCCAGACCTGCGTGACCCACTTGATCCGCAGCTCGATGAAATACGTGTCGCACGGTGACCGCAAGCAGGTGGCCGCCGCCCTCAAACCGATCTGCACCGCCGCCACCGAATCCGAGGCACTGACCGCGCTGGACGAGCTCCGGTCAAACTACGGCAAGAACTACCCTGGCCTGATTGCCAGTTGGGAACGGGCCTGGGAAGAATTCATCCCCTTCCTCGCCTTCGACCGCGAGATACGCAGGGTCATATACACGGAGGCCTATTCACGGGGTTTCACCAGCCCTTTTTGTAGAAGGTGAGGGCGGTGACGGTTTTGGCGACGAGGGGGAACTTGGCCAGGGGGCCGCGGTAGCGGGTCGCGAGGATCTTCCAGTCCTTCAGGTGTGCGATCGCTCGCTCAATGGCGGCGCGGAGGCTGCTGATGCTCCGGTTGTAGATCTTGGCGCCAGTGGGGCGTTGCTGACCAGGTGGTTTGCGTCTCGCGGTGAGCATGCCGGAACCCACGTACCCAAGATCGCCCATGCTCTGCCGTTCTGCGAAGGTCTCCGGGAAGTGGGACTGGCGCCAGGCGTACATGTCGTGGCGGGAGCCCGGGACAGGCTCGGACACCGCGAGCAGGTCTCCGGACAGCGTGGCGGCGATCTGCAGGTTGAAGCCGGTGTCACGATGCTTGCCGGAGAACATAGCGGTGCCTTCGCTCGCCCAGTCCCACGTGGTGACCAGGGTCCCGTCGATGAGCACGATCCGGCCGGCTGAGGCTTCCACAGGATCAGGGACATGCCCGGCGAGGGCCTTCTCCACCACCGGAAGCAGCCCCGTCCACCGCCGGGAAACAGTGGCCTGGCTGACACCGAACAGTTCCGCCGCCGCTTCCTGGACGGGGTTCTGCCGCAGGAGGAACAGCACCAGGACCACCGACCGGTACAGGCCCAGCGACCACATCCGCGCCGGAGACACCGCAGGATCCGGGTCCTCCACGAGCGCCTGATGGACCCGCACCACCAGCCCGTCCAGTTGATCCTTGTCTAACCCTGCCGTAACGTTCCAGCTCAACGGCCCTGCCCCAGTTCACTTCTGACGTTTTCGCAGACATCAGACTACCGAGCAGGGCCGTCCTGATGATCAAGAAATCCGGGCCGCACCACCCCGTGAATAAGCCTCACGACCAACGCCATCGAATCCCTGAACTACCAGCTCCGCAAGATCACCAAGACGCGCGGCCACTTCCCCAGCGACGACGCCGCCGTCAAACTCCTCTACCTCGGCATCCGCCGCATCGAAGGCCGCCACATCGACGGCGACGGTCCCATCCCCAAAGGCCGCGTCCGCGGCACCGGCACCCTCGGCTGGAAACGCGCCATGAACCACTTCATGCCCGCCTTCCCCGACCGCCTCCCCCTCTGACCCCAGCAAGATCACCGACAGTAGCCAACCCGCAGGCCCGACCAGCAAGGCCACACACCTCTACATACACAAAGGAATTGACAACCTCGAGCCGTCCTCCTCGCGGGCGGCCACCGCCGTGTCCAGCCCCCCCCCCGGCGGTGGCCGCCCATATCCCACACTGCTGGCAGCGCCGCGCGGCAAGCCAGTGAGGGAGACCTACCGCGCCTGGAGGCAAAGGAACCCTGCCGCTTTCACAATGACACAAGGTTGCGTGGTGTCTCCGCCATTGCGTGCACCGGCGCGCTTTACAGCGCTGGCCTGGGGCAGTGTACTGACGGCACAGTGCACCGGTGGCGAGTACGGACGGTGTCGTCACGCCGTTCCGATGTGCGGTACTCGCCAGCGGCGGTCGCGTCACCTCCCCTCTCCTGCGACTGCCCGGGTGCTGATGCGGGCCCGGCCGGGGTGCGTGGGGCGGCCGACCGGGCACCGCAGCAACAGCACACGAATCCCACAGCTTCACGAGGCGGTGCCCGTGCTCGCGCATCCAGCGGCGCACGATGCGCTCCTGATCCTCCAGGCGCGCTGCGGCGCTCGCTGCACTGCTAGACCTTGCGGACAGACGCCGAGTATCCAACAGAGTTGGACCTGACCTGCGGCGTCGGCTGGCCGGATAGCTGTCCAAGCGCTCGCGTTGTCGCCGATGCGCTCTCCGTATGCGCGACCCGGTGCTGTGTTGCCCCTTGAGCCTTTTTCAGCTCGGCAGCCGATCGGGTGATGGGTGGGAAGACGAAACGGGCGGAGTCCCTGGGCAGTTGAGCGAGGTGCTTGACGTCTCGACTCTTCAGCCTGGGGGCTCCGTTGGTTACGTATCCTGCCGCACTGGACCTGCCGCACGCACTCGTGGAGACGGTCACGATGCTGGTCGTCCTCCGGGAGGGTGACCGCCGGTGCAAGCTCCGCCCGTCGGGGCGTGCGCTGGTCGCACTCGTGTACCTCAAGCAGCACCTCACCCTCGCCCAGATCGCGGCCGGGTTCCGGATCAGCGTCGGCACCGCCCACGCCTATGTCCGCTCCGTCGTCACACTGCTGGCCCGTCGCGCTCCGGGCCTGACCAGGGCCCTGCGTGAGGCGAAGGCCCAGGCGCAGTACGTGCTGGTGGACGGCACCTTGACGGAGTGCGACCGGGTCGGTGACAGCCGCGCCGACTACTCCGGGAAACACCGTCGCCACGGCGTGAACCTGCAGGTCGTCACCGATCCCGCGGGCCGGATCCTGTGGATCTCCCGGGCACTACCCGGCCGCACCCACGACCTCACCGCGGCCCGCACACACCGGATCGTGAACACGTGTGCCCGCCTCGGCATCCCGGTCCTGGCGGACCTGGGCTACCTCGGTGCCGGCGCAACCTTCGCTGTCCCGAACCGCCGCCGTCCCCGTCAAGAACTCACCCTCCGGCAGCGGGCGTTGAACAGAGCCCACGCCCGGCTGCGCTACCCCGTCGAACGCGGCATGGCCCGGCTCAAGACCTGACGGATCTTCCGCCGCGCCCGCTGCAGCCCCACCTGGCTCACCACCGACGCGCGAGCCGTCCACACCCTGGAGAGCCTACCGCTGAAAATGCTCCTTGTATCGGCCAGTCTCGGGTACAGCCTTTGGGAGAGCCCACGTCGTCGGCACTTCGGGAAAAGGCCCGGTCGTGAGGCCAGCACAGTTCGCCGGATTCCGGGCTTGGCGCACCGGAATCCGGTCTCCCCTGCCAGCAGAGCATTGCCTCGGCGGGGCGTCGGCGATAAGAAATCCCCGCACGACGAGCCGACAGTCCAGCAGAGAGGAATCATCGTGCCTGAACGGCTGAAGCGTCTTCTCGTCCTCAGTACCACCTGCCTCGCACTCGCAGGCGGTGCCTCCGTCTCCACGGCAGGCACCGCTGCCGCTGCGCCTTCCTCCCCCACCGCTGTGGCAGCGGATACCCAGGCAGACAGCCAGTGGTGCTACTGGCAACAGGGCTACTGGTCGTGGGAGTGGTCGTACTACTACGGGCAGTGGATGTGGGTCTGGCACCCCGGGTACTGGGTCTGCTGAAGCCGGCAGACACCGGAATCAGTGAAATACCCGGTTTCCTGGCGAATCTCGCCGTGTCTGACGGGTCGCACGGGCGTCGTCAACATGAGCGGGGCTTCTCGCGTCCAGAGTGACCGCCGAGTGTGTTGATCTTCCCCGGGGAGGGACCCGGCGGTGGGGGCCGGAGAGGGCTGGGAAGCGGCAGTGGTGGCCGCCGCCTCGACGTCAGCGGCGGCCGCTGTGGCCGGGGTCCTCGCGCAGCCCCCTTCACGCCCGAACAAACACCACCGTGAGCTGCCCCGAGTTTCGTAGAGTCCGGCGATCTTGTCTCAGACGGACTGCGGGGAGGCGGGTGTGTCAACTTAACGGCCCTGTCTCACTTTCGGTGGTGACGGAGAGTCGTGATGGTCGTTGACATTCGTGTGATGGATGTCAACGAGCTTGTGCAGACGGTATTTTCGGGTCTGTCCCCGCTGGTCATCGAGGATGTGGCCGACGAAGATGAGCGGATCTTGGTGCGGGCACGGACTTCGCTGGACACCGCGGTTTGCCCGGTGTGCGGGGCCTCGTCGGAAAGTGTGCACGGCGTTCACTGGCGTACCGTCGCGGACGTGCCGGTCGATGAACGACGGGTCGTGGTCCGTGTGCGGGTGCGGCGTCTGGTGTGTCCCACCCGCGGCTGCCTGCACACCTTCCGCGAACAGGTGCCCGGATGGTTATTCACGGGCTTGGGTTCTTGATCAGCAAGACGGCCCTGCTCGGTAGCCTGGCGTTTGCGACGACGTCAGTTTTCCACCGGGGACAGACGCCGGGAGTTCTTCGGGACGATCTGCGGCTCGAACGCGCCGTTGCGGTCACGGGGCACTTCCACCTCGACCGGTCCGACGTCGGTCAGGACGGTCTTCGCGGCGGTGCCATTGCGGCTGTTCCCGCTGCCGCGACCAGCCGGATCGCCCTTCTCATAGCCGAGATGTTCACTCATCTCAGTCTGCAGGGCCCGCTCGAGCAGGGCCTTCGACAACTGCTGCAACAGCCCGCCCTCCCCGGCCAGCCGGGCGCCGGTGGCGTCCGCCGAGTCCATCAACTGCTCGAGCACAGCCTCAACCTGCTCCTGCGGGAGCTGCCCGCCAACAGCAGCCCCGGATAACTCAGTCTCAGTCACGCGATCTTGCCTCTCCGACCCGGCGGGGCCACCCGACCCCGCCACAGTCATCAGATCACGGACTTACACGACCTTCCGGACACACCCGGGGAAGCTTCGTCGCCGTCATCGTGCTGTACTTCCGGCGCCACGAAAGGTCTGGTGCGCAGCTGTGAGTCCCCTACCGGCGAGCTCCGCTGAGGTGGAGATTCTGCAGGCACCGCGCGGCCGAGGTGCCGAGGCCGGTGGGCAGGTGCAGGCCGGCAGCCGGGGCACCGTACCGTGCGGTGGTCTCGTGCCAGTCGTAGGAGCCAGCCAGCCAGGTCTGTAGTGCGCGAATGTATCGCGCGATCTGCTGCTGCTCATGGCGCGAGGTGCCGCGCTCGTGGAGCAGTGCGGGGAGGTCTTCGTCCGCGGCAGTCTGCAGGGTGTGGACGCGGGAGGTCATCAGGTCGTTGGTGAGGTCCGCGGCCTGCTGCAGGCTGCATCCCAGCTGTCGCTGCAGCGCGTTGACGGCGTTGTTGGCCGTCTCGCCCGACGCCTCGTCCTTGGCGTAGGAGACGACGTCGTTGTTGAGGTCGGCGAGGTCCCGGTATGCCTGGAAGAGGGCCTGGAAGGGCTGGCTGTCGTAGACGTCCTGCCGGATCTCTGTCCCGCAAGCCATCTCCAGCAGAGCGGCCGCGATCCCGGCAGCGCCGAAGTCACGGCGCATCTGGAAGTAGTCGATGTAGTCGGGGTGGCGCTCGCGCTGTAAGTTGTCCACTTCCCACAGCGAGCCGGCGAAGTAGGTGCGCCAGGCCCCGGTGATCCGCCGACGCCAGTCCTCGCTCATCCGCCAGGCGCTGCGGGCCCACAGATCGGTGAGGCACCGTTCGAGCGCGTTGTTGGGCAGCAGTGGCGGCATCTGGGGTCGTACCGGCATGAAGGCCAGCAGCCGATCCAGGCGGGCCCGGGTATCCGCACGGTCACCGGACTTCAGGCAGCCCGGCAGGAAGACGTCGTCGAAGAACCACGTGGCAGTGTGCCAGTCCGCGCCCAGCTCCAGTTCGGCCGGCGCCACGTCCGGAGTGGTCATGGCGGCGAACTTCGGGATGTCAGCCGCGATACAGCGCGCCTCGCTCCAGGCCCCGTCCGAGAGTTCCTCGTACTCCGGGTCGAACAATCCCATGGTCCGCGCCCACACCTTGGTGTGCTCGCGCGCCATGTCGCAGTGGGGGTGCACACCTCCCGAGGCAAATGGCATGTAGAACATCGGCCTGACGAAGGGCTCGGTCACAGTAGTTTCCTCACGTTACTTTGCGGGCGAGCCCGCATAAGCACAGCGTCCCAACGAAGAGCACGGGGAGAGTCCTCCCCACCGCAGCAGGAGACCGGGACGCCCCCGGATAGATCTCCCCGACCTGGCACGGAAGATGCCGGAACGCACCCCCCACACAGCAGATTCACCCCTCTGAGCAGACCGCCCGAGATGGCCGGTTGACGGAACGCCCCCCACCTACGACCACGTACTGCGCTGGTCCGCCTGGCGTCGCCGCCATCAGCATCAGGCCGCCCAGGCCCACTGCCACTGGAACAACATCACCGCAGCCGCAACGACTTGACCAGCAACAATGCCCTACCGACCAGGAACTACAGCTGCCGTGACAGACCGGGCTGACCCCGAGACGCCGACCTCAGTAACTGACGTACGGGCACCGGGTGAGGGCACGGCCCGCCCCCGCCGCCACTCCCTCCCGGCCGGAGCCGGCACGGCGGGAGATTGCCGATGCCGCCGGTCTGCTCCGGCGGCACTGCTCGTGCACGCGTTTGCGCCCGTCGGGAGCATTCATATAGTTTCCATCTACGTAGATGCTGTCTACATAGGCGGAGTGGTGGATGTGGCGGTGAGCGGGTTCATCGGGCGGGTCCAGGAGCTGGCGCTGTTGGACAAGCGCCTGGCACGGGTCGGCGCCTCGGGCAGCGGGGTGGCCCTGGCTATCCGGGGCCGTCGGCAGGTCGGCAAGAGCCGGCTGGTGCAGGAGTTCTGCAACCGGGCCGGGGTGCCCTACATGTACTTCACGGCGACGAAGGGTGCCTCTCCCGTCGAGGCCTGCGCAGCGCTGCTCGCCGAACTGCGCGACTCTCCGCTCGTCGCTGACCAGGCCCGCGACCTCGTGCCGCAGCTTCGGAACGTGGCCTGGCCGGATGTCTTTCGGATTCTGGCTCGGGCGCTGCCCGACGAGCCGTGTGTGGTGGTGCTCGATGAGCTGCCGTGGCTGAGTGAGCAGGACGACATCTTCGACGGTGCGCTGCAGACGGCCTGGGACCGGCTGCTGTCCACGCGGCCGGTGTTGTTGCTGCTGCTCGGCTCGGATCTGCACATGATGGAGCGGCTCACCGCCTACGACCGCCCGTTCTACGGCCGCGCGGACAACCTGGTGCTGGGCCCGCTGAACCCCGCCGAGACCGGCGCGGCGCTGGGTCTGACCGGCGCTGCTGCGCTCGATGCCCATCTGGTGTCCGGTGGGCTGCCCGGCATCCTGCGGGTCTGGCCGCATGGCACGCCTGCGCTGGAGTTCCTGCGTGCCGAGTGCGCTGACCCGGCCTCCCCGGTCTTCGGGGTGCCTGAGACGACGCTGATGGCCGAGTTCCCCGGGCCGGACACGGCCCGCCGGGTGCTGGAGGCGATCGGCACTGGCGACCGCACGCACGCCAACATCGCGGCGACTGCCGGCAGCCGGGAGGGCGCGCTGCCCTCGGGCACGCTCTCACCGCTGCTGCGCCGGCTGGTGGAGGAGAAGCACGTCCTGGCCGTCGAGCAGCCGCTGTCGACGCGGCCGGGCAAACCGGGCCTGTACCGGGTGGCGGACAGCAATCTGCGGCTGTATCTGGGTGTCCTGCGCTCGGTCCAGGAGCAGGCTCGGCGCGGCCGTCCGGCGGTGGGCTTCCGGGCGATCGAACGGCAGTGGTCGAGCTGGCGGGGCCGCGCGGTGGAGCCGCTCGTGCGTGAGGCGCTGGAGCTGGCGGCCGCTGCTGGCGACTTGCCGTGGCCGGACACCGAGGTCATCGGCGGCTGGTGGAACCGGCAGTTCAACCCCGAGCTCGACCTGGTCGGCGCCGACCAGGCGCCGGTCGCCGGCAGGATCGACTTCGTAGGGTCGATCAAGTGGTTGGAGACGCCGTTTGACAACCACGACGTCGCAGCCCTGAAGCGCGGCGCGGTACAGGTGCCCGGCTTCGACCCCGGCCGTACCGGATTGGCGGTCGTGTCGCTGTCGGGTCTTGCAAAGGGCGTGGCGCGCGACGGCGTAGAACTGGTGTGGTCACGTGAGGATGTACTCGCCGCCTGGCAGACATCGTGAGGACAGCGAAGAAGCGCATCTGCTACCGGGCGGAGAGGCGACGTCGCCCACGATGCCCCGGGACCTCGTACACCGTGCCTCTGCCTTAGAGGGCGTTTGAGGTAGGCAGATTGCCCTTGATGCCCTAGTAAGTTCCTCGCCAGGTGGGGGTGGTCTCGTCCGTTATGCGCCTGGCGAGGTTGTCGACCGAGGCGATGTGGATCATGGCTTCGGAGCTGGCGGTGAGGGTCTCGTAGTCGCGGGCGAGGCGCCGGTGCATCATGATCCAGCCGATACTCCGCTCGACCACCCAGCGCCTTTCACGACGTGAAACCCACGGCTATCCGGGTTTCTGTTGACGACTTCGACATCGATTCCGAGGCTGGCGCCGTGCTCGACGACGGCGTTCTTGAAGCCGGTGTCGACCCAGCTCTTGGAGATGGTCGGGTACTTCTCCTTCGCCTGGTCGAGGAGTCGTATTCCCAGGGCGTTCTCCGAGAGGCCGGCGGCGGTGACGGTCACGGCAAGGATGAGGCCGATCGTGTCGGTGAGGATGCCGCGCTTCCTCCCGACGATCTTCTTTGCTGCATCGGTTCCCTGGCTGGTCAGGGGCACGTTGGTGGAGGTCTTCACGCTCTGGGAGGCTTATTCACGGGGTCACCAGCCGTTCTTGTAGAAGGCGAGGGCGGTGACGGTCTTGGCGACGAGGGGGAACCGGGTGAGAGGGCCGCGATAGCGAGTGGCGAGGACCTTCCAGTCCTTCAGATGTGCGATCGCTCGTTCGACGGCGACGCGGAGCTTGCCGATGCTCTGGTTGAACGGGCCTTCCCCCCGAGGGGTGGACACCTGTTCGTTTCGTTATGCGGCGAGTGTCAGGGTAGCTGACAGCTGTTCGTAGGCGACGGGGCTGAGCTGTCCGTTCGCCGAGTGGCGGCGCCAGGTGTTGTACCGCGTCAGCCAGCGGAACACGGTGCGCCGGCAGGCCTCGGCCCCGTCGAAGCGCCGGGCGCCCTGGAGGATCTCCCGTTTGAGGGACGCGTGGAAGGACTCGCAGGCGGCGTTGTCCGCGCTCGTTCCGACCGCGCCCATGGACTGGGTCACGCCCAGCTCAGCGCAGAGATCAGCGAATTGGCGCGACCCGTATTGCGCCCCGTGATCGCTGTGGAAGACCGCGCCTTCGAGGCTGCCGCGGGTGGCGGCGGCCATCCTGAGTGCGTCGGCGACGAGCTCGGTGCGCATGTGGTCGGCGATCGACCAGCCCGCCACGCGGCGGGAGAAACAGTCGATGACGGTCGCCAGATACAGATGCTCGCCATCGCCGACAGGCAGATACGTGATGTCGCCCATGTACTTCTGGTTTGGCGCGGGCGCCGAGAAGTTGCGTCGGAACAGGTCCGCAACGGGCGTGGCCGACGGCTCGGGGACAGTCGTACGTACCTTCTTGCGCAGGCGGAAGCCGGCGATACGGAACTTGCGCATCACGCGGGCGACCCTCTTCTCATTGATCTCCATGCCGTGTGTATCCCGCAGCTCGGCGGTGATGCGCGGGGCGCCGTAAGTGCCGCCGGAGTCGGTGTGGATGGTGCGGATCTTGCCGGCCAGCACCTCATCGGCCTGCTCGCGCTCGGCCCGGGCAGCGCGGGCCTCGCGCCACTTGTAGTAGGTGGAGCGGGCCACTTCGAGCACCTGGCACAGTCGCGTGACCTTGAAGGTCTTGCGGTGGTCCTCGATGAACTGGCAGCGACTCACCAGCTCATCTCCGCGGCGAAAAACTTCGTCGCCTTACGCAAGATGTCCCGCTCCGTGGCCAGGGTCGCGTTGTCCTTCCGCAAGGCGGCGTTCTCCTTGCGCAGGGCCGCTAACTCGGCCTCCAGTTCTTCCTTCGTGGCCTTGCTCACCGGTGTGTCCTTCGTGTTCTTCGTGGGGCTGTCGGCGCGGGCGCGGTCGGCGCGGATCCAGTTCCGCAGCGTCTCCGGGTTGATCCCCAGATCGCGGGCGGCCTGCACGATCGTAAGGTCGGGGTCCGAGTGGTACAGCGCGACCGCGTCGGCCTTGAACTCGGGCGAATAGACCTTCATCACCATAAGTGATCCTCCTGCCAGCCCCTCACCGGGGCTGATCGAAGGTGTCCACCACTCAGGGGGAGGGTCCCAATGCCGTTGTTTGACTACTGAATCATCGTGGGCTGCAGCGTGATGGCCTTGGCAGGTACCCGGCGTGCTGGTGCACGTTGCTGGTCCTTGGGCCGGTAGGAGTACAGCGAGTTGGGGCGTTTGAGAAACCTGTCGGCCTCGCGTAGACGCCGGGTGCCATTGTCGAGTTTCCGGCACACCTTCGCGGACAGCAGGGCCAGGAACTTCCCGATCTTTGCGGGAGTATCGGCGCACTGCCGGATCACGCTGCGTCGCGCGTGCTTGAGGACCTTGACGAACGAGATGCGGTCCGGGTCGATGCCGTGACCGTCGGCGAGCCGCATGATGATGCCGGTCAGGCAGTAGTGGACGATCAGGTGTGCCCATACTTCCTGGCGCACCAGTGCCGGGTCGGCCGACCGCAGTACTTCCTGCCGGCCGCGCTGGAAGGTCTTGAGCTGGCGGTATGAAGATTCCGCCTCCCACCTCTCGTGATACAGGGCCGCGAGTTCGTCCGCGGGGTAGGTGTCTGTGTCGAAGAGATCGGTCAGGAGCCGGATCACCTCGCCGCCGTCGACGCGGTACTCGATCACACGGACCAGTACGCCGCCCGGGTGCGCGCCTTTCTGCCCGCCGAGGTTCATCCGCGCCAGGTAAGTGCCGTCGGGCAGGCGCTGCACCGGACGACGCGCGACGCAGGAGCGCGCCCGCAGCAGAAGGTGTGCACCGGCGGTGGTGTATGCCTTCCACAGTTCCACTCCGGGAAAGCCCCGGTCCATGATCACGAGCATTCCGTCGGCCGAAGTAGCCATGGCGACGGCCAGGTCGCGTTCGCCGCCGTTGAAGCCGCCCACCCGTGCGTCGATGGCGGCGTGGGTGCCGGTCTCGGTCAGTGTCACGACCCGGACCTGCGGAAATCCTCCTGGTTTTCCGCGCGAGTCCTTCGGGCCGCCGAAGGCGTGCCGGTTGGCCTCGTTGTCCGGCACGTCCAGCAGGAACCCGTCCACCGCGGCAAGACGCATCCCCCGCCAGAAGGATCCCGCCAGCCCGGGCGGGGCCAGCGGCCCGGCCAGTCTCCGGAACAGCATCTCCAGCACCTCAGGCCCCAGACGCTCCCGGGCACGGGTGAACGACGCCCTGTTCGGGATGTGTTCGCCCATCCCGGCGATCGCGCCCGTCAGGTTCTCCGCGACATCGTCATAGGAGTCCTGATGGAACAGGGCCAGGGCCAGCGTGAAGTACACCGTGAAGCCAGCCGGCAGAGCACCCGGCCGCCGGTCCCGCTTGCGGCACCCGCCCAGCACCTCGTCCACCAGCGCTGGCGTCACCCACCGCGTCAGCAGCCCCAGCCGTACCCGATCAGACAGCCCCACCCACGGATGACCCATGCCTGACCCATGCCCGGCCACGAGCACCACCCCACGGTCTCACCGGACACCCCCGCCAACTCCACCATTCAAACAACGGCATTGGGGAGGGTCCACCAGGTGTCACACTGAGGGATCAGCGGCACCTGGATCCTCATGGTCATCAACCACCTCGCGGGCCACGTCTCTCACCGGTCGCTGATGTGCACGGGCGTGTTTACGCAGGAGGTCGAAAGCCTCGTCCAGGGTTACCGCTTTGCGGGTTGCGACTATGCCCTTGGCCTGTTCGATGACCACCCGGCTGTTCAGAGCCGATTCCAGTTGGGTGGCGAGCGTCCGGCTGCGATCAGCTTCGCGAGCACGTTCCAGCATGACGGCGGTGAAGTCTGCCATGGACTGGCCGAGGGCGAGTGCGTCCGGGGTGAAGGCGTGCTGTTCGCGGGACAGCAGGACGAGGGCCCCACTGGTGCCCGTGGGTTCGCGCAGAGGGAGGGCTGCCACGCGGGTGTAGCCGAGTCGCAGGGCGCGTGGGGTGTAGTGCGGCCAGCGTTGCCTGGCAGGGCGGCCCTCGAGTGCCGACTGGGCCCGGAACCCGCCGCTTTGGTGGCAGTCGTGGCCAGGGCCTTCGCGCCATCCGACAGCCTCGTGTTCCAGGCGGAACAGTTCGGGCTCTGAGCCTGTCACTTGTGCTGTCTTGTAACCGTCGGGGGCGAACACCACGGTCGCGGCCCGGGTACCGAGCAGGGACGGGGCACAATTGGCCAGCGCGGAAAGGGTTGCGGGCACGTCCAGCGGACCGTTCGCCGTGCTGCCGGCCAAGGCTATGAATACGTCGGCCAGCCGCTGGTCGGGTCTCATGATGCCTCTTTGTCAGCTGAGATTCAGGTCTCCGTGCACGATCTGCCGCGCGATGGTCTCGATCGATATCCCCTCGGCGAACGCCCGGGCCTTGATCAGTGCCAGCGCGTCGGGGACGGGGCGACCGAGCTGCTCGGAAAGCACGCCCGTCGCCTGCAGAACGGTTGGGCGGATGTCGATTTCGCCGTAGAGGCTGGCATCGGCGTCGGGGCCGAGGAGAACGATGGGGGAGAGGGCGGCGGCTACCTCGGTGAGGTCGGCGAGCGTCGCGGGTACCGGCTGTGGATCGAAGACAGTCAGCACCCCCATGCAGCTGTTCTGCGACGGGAGCGGTAGGGCGGCCACCGAGGCGATGCCCAGCGAGGCAAGGCCGGCCCCGTAACCGGGCCAGTGGGCCTCCATTGCCCGCCCGGATGCATGGAGCGGGCGGCGTGCCGACGCCGCGTCACGTGTCGGCCCGTCGCCGAGAACGAACTCCAGTTCCTGGGCTGCCCGGGACCGTTCGTCGGACACGGCGATCGCGAGCTGGTTCTGGCCGCCGTCGACCAGCGTGACGGCCGCGCTGTTCGTGCCGCACGCCTCGGCGACACTGGTCATGAACCGCGGTCGGGTGCGGTGGCCCCGGTCCCATTGCGCGGTGCGGCGGGCGAAGTCCTCCTGGAGCTGGGCCGAGGCACGATGGCATGCGGCTGTTCTCCGGTGCGTCTCTGCGATCTGGGCGTGGATTTCACGCCCGGGTTCTTTCGCCAAGAGTTCGTGCCGCTCGGCGACTGCCTCCGCCCGGTCCGCGCGCTCACGGGCTTGCGCAGCCCGACGCCGTGCCACAGCTGCCAGGCTGAGGTCCTCCTCGCGTTCGCGCCTTTGCGGGTCCATGCAGCGCAGCGTACGCCTCGGGGTCACTCGGGGTTGTCGCTTCGGCTTTCTTCCATCATCAGGACGACACCGCAATTGTGGCGGTCGAACGGAGAGAAGAACACGTCACAGGTGATGGACCGGCCGATGCGGTTCAGGGCCTCCACGGCGACCGGGCCGGAGCGCTTGCGGGTCTCCAGGCACCGCTGCACGACGGGCAGCAACGCATCAGTGGGCAGACCGAAGTCCAGCTCGAAGAAGGGCTCTTCCAGAACCTCGTCAGCACGCAGTCCCCACAGATCGACGGCTCCCCGGTTCCAGCTCCTGACCTTCAGATCCTTGTCCAGGACCACCACACCCGCAGCAATGCTCGTCAGAACCGGAGGGTTATTCACGGGCTTGGTTTCTTGATCAGCAAGACGGCCCTGCTCGGTAGCCTGGCGTTTGCGACGACGTCAGTTTTCCACCGGGGTAGGGCCGTTGAGCTGGAACGTTACGACAGGGCTGGAAGCGGATCAACTGGAGGCCTTGGTGGTCCGGGTCCACACGATGCTGGTGGAGGACCCCGATCCGCCCGTGGTGCCGGGACCGATGTGGGCGCTGGGCCTGTACAAGTCCGTGGTCCTGGTGTTGTTCCTGCTGCGGCAGAACCCCGTCCAGCAAGCGGCGGCGGAACTGTTCCACATCTCCCAGGCCACCGTCTCGCGCCGGTGGACCACGCTGCTCCCGGTGGTGGAGACGGCCCTGGCCGAGCATGTGCCCGACCCCGCCGACGCCTCACACGGCAGGATCGTCCTGGCCGACGGGACCCTGGTCACCACGTGGGACTGGGCGAGCGAGGGCACCACGATGTTCTCCGGCAAGCATCATGACACAGGCTTCAACCTGCAGGTCGCCGCCACTCTCAGCGGGGACCTGCTCGCCGTCTCCGCGCCGGTACCCGGCAGTCGGCACGACATGTACGCCTGGCGCCAGTCCCACTTTCCCAAAGCCTTCGCCGACCGGGAGAGCATGGGGGATCTGGGCTATGCCGGCTCCGGCATGCTCACCGCCCGCCGCAAGCCACCCGGTCAGGAACGCCCCGTCAAAGACAAGGTGTTCAACCAGAGCATCGGCAAGCTCCGCGCCGCCGTCGAACGAGCGATCGCACATCTGAAGGACTGGAAGGTCCTCGCCACTCGCTATCGCGGCCCTCTCACCCGGTTCCCCCTCGTCGCCAAGACCGTCACCGCCCTCGCCTTCTACAAGAACGGCTGGTGACCCCGTGAATAAGCCTCCTGAAGGACTGGAAGATCCTCGCGACCCGCTACCGCGGCCCCCTGGCCAAGTTCCCCCTCCTCGCCAAAACCGTCACCGCCCTCACCTTCTACAAAAAGGGCTGGTGAAACCCCGTGAATAGGCCTCGTGGTCTGCTCGGAGTGAGCGAACATGACCGTGATGTAGCACCTGGAGTCATGTCAAGGACCCTCGAAAACAGGACAGTTGGACTTTGCCCAGATCCGTGCTCTAGTTCCAAAGCGTGAGCACAAATTCCTCACACCCCCCTCTTCATGCTGGCCGCGATGGTCTAGATTGACCCTGCTTCAGCTGCTCGGAGACTGTGCGACCAATAATGATCTATAGGTCCGGCGCTACGGAAAGCCAGCAGTCGCATCCCGGGCGCCCGGACGTGCGGTGATCAATTCTTGGCGCCCAAGACACGGCTTAGGTGCGGCGAGCAACCGAGGTTCAAGGGTTCCCGCACACCTCGAGAGTCTGCCGAACATGCGAATCTGCTACTGCCTGGGGGAGTTGTTCAAGTAGCGCTGAAATAGCTGCGATGTCATGCGCCGGGGAGCGGGGGCCTCCCAGCGGAGGAACAGTGTTAGGCGAACACGGCGAACCACTGGGGACCTGGGGGGTTTTGTGCGGCAAGGGGGATTAGTCGGCCCGTTTCCGTCGGAGCGCGGGCGTCTGGCGAACGGGGCAATCAGCCAGCCCGCGATCGATTGGGAGCAGCGGTACCGCCGTACCGTGATCACCACCGATACCGTGGCCACCGCCTTCGTGGTGGCGGCGATCGGTAACTTCTTCGGGGCCCGGGATGCGGCCAACTGGCACGAAAAGTGGGGGATTCTCGCATTCGGCACCGAGCTGCTTGTGCTGGGAGCGCTTGCGGTGAGCCGGTCGTGGGCTCCGGCCGTGCTCGGCCAGGGCGCCGAGGAATTCCGCCGGCTCGGCCGCTCACTGTTCACGGCGACCGTCGTACTGGCACTCGGCGGGATCGCCCTCACCTCGCGCAACATCAAACTCTGGATCTTCGTCGCGATCCCCGCGATCGCGCTCGTCACCATGACCGCGCGGTATCTGCTCCGCCTCCGGCTGCACAAACAGCGGAGGGAAGGCCGGTGCCTGAGACCGGTGCTCGCTGCCGGGAGCCCGGCCACCGTGCGTGACCTGATCACCCGAACCCGCAAGTTCCCGCACCTCGGCTGGCGGGTGGAGGCGGTGTGCACGACGGACGGTCGCGGTCTCGACGGTGACCACCTGGACGGAGTGCCGGTCGTCGGCCAACTGACGGACGTCGCCAAGCACGTCCGCCACGACGGCTACCGTGTCGTCGCGGTCACACCGGACCCGCACTGGTCACCGGACCGGCTGCAGCGGCTGGCCTGGAACCTCGAAGGCAGCGATGCCGAGATGGTCGTGGCCCCCGTGCTGATGGAAGTGGCCGGCCCGCGGCTGCACGTCGATGCGGTACTCGGGATCCCGCTGCTACGGGTCAGCATGCCGACCTTCACCGGGGGCCGCCGGGCGATCAAAGGGGTCGTCGACCGGATGGGCGCGGCGATCCTGCTGATGCTGTTCGCGCCGCTGATGGCGTTCGTCGCACTGCTCGTGATGGTGGACAGTCGTGGTGGGGCGTTCTACCGCCAGCGCAGGGTCGGCAAGGGCGGCCGCGAGTTCACCATTCTCAAGTTCCGCACCATGGTCGCCGGGGCTGACGGGGCACGTGCCCAGCTGGCCGACCACAACGAGGGTGCAGGGCTGCTGTTCAAGCTCCGCCGGGATCCGCGGGTGACCCGCGTGGGAGCAGGGCTGCGCCGGTACTCGATCGACGAGCTCCCGCAGCTTTTCAACGTGCTCACCGGATCGATGTCGCTCGTCGGCCCGCGGCCTCCGTTACCGGAGGAGTCCGCTGCGTACGGCCCGGACATCCGGCGTCGACTGCTGGTCAAGCCCGGGCTCACCGGTCTGTGGCAGATCAGCGGACGCAGCGACTTGCCGTGGGAGGAGGCGGTCCGCCTCGACCTGCGGTACGTGGAGGACTGGTCGCTCGCCTTGGACGCAGTGATCTTGTGGAAGACGCTGCGTGCGGTGCTCCATGGCCAGGGGGCCTATTGATGCGCGGGAGCCGTCGTCCGGCTGACGCGCGGACCGCAGGCCACAAGGGCCTGCCAGGTGGGAAGGACGCTTCATGAGGGTCAGCGTTTTCGGGCTCGGCTACGTGGGCTGCGTGTCGGCCGCGTGCCTGGCCAGCATGGGTCACGAGGTCATCGGGGTGGACGTGAACCAGGTGAAGGTCGACCTGGTCAACGAGGGCAAGGCCCCGGTGGTCGAGGAGCGGATTGGCGAGCTCATCGCCGAGGCCGTGCGGACCGGAGCGTTGCGCGCCACCGGCGACGTCCGCGAGGCGATCATGGGCAGCGAGATATCGCTGGTCTGCGTGGGCACGCCGTCCGAGCCCAACGGCAGCCTGTGCACCACATATCTGGAGCGGGTCACCGAGCAGATCGGCGCCATGCTGGCCGATCGGGGCGGGCCGCACACCGTCGTGTTCCGCAGCACCATGCTCCCGGGCACCTGCCTGAACCTGCTGGTGCCGATTCTGGAGAAGAACGTCGGCGGCACGGCCGGGGTGGACATCGGGGTCGCTGTCAACCCGGAGTTCCTGCGTGAGGGCACGAGTGTGCGGGACTTCTTCGACCCGCCCAAGACCGTCATCGGCGAGTTCTCCCCGGCAAGCGGCGACGCAGTGATGGCGCTGTACGACGGCTTGCCCGGCGCGGTGTTCCGGGTGCCGGTCCCGACGGCCGAGGCGATCAAGTACGCGGACAACGCGTTCCATGGCCTCAAGATCGGCTTCGCGAACGAGCTGGGCGCGGTGTGCCAGGCGCTCGGGGTGGACTCGCACCAGGTGATGGACGTGTTCCTGGCCGACCGCAAGCTGAACATCAGCGCCGCCTACCTGCGGCCCGGCTTCGCCTTTGGCGGCTCCTGCTTGCCCAAGGACCTGCGCAGCCTGGTGCACGCGGCGCAGCGGGCCGACATCTCGGTGCCCATCCTCGCCCACGTGCTGCCCTCCAACTCAGCACATCTGCAGCGCGCGGTGGACCTGGTCGAGCGCAGCGGCAAACGCCGGGTGGGCCTGTTCGGGCTGTCCTTCAAACCCGGCACCGACGACCTCCGTGAGAGCCCGCTCGTAGAGCTGGCGGAGAGGCTGCATGGCAAGGGTTACGACCTGCGGATCCACGACGCCAATGTGAGCCTCTCCCGGCTGATCGGCGCGAACCGCGAGTACATCGAGACCCGGCTGCCGCACCTCGCGCAGCTGCTCGCGGACTCCGTCGACGAGGTGCTGGAGCACGCCGAGGTGTGCCTGATCGGGACCAGGGATCCCGCCGTGCTTTCGGCGCTGCCGCATGGCGACGGCCCGGTGATAGTCGACCTCATCCACCTTCCCGACGCCGAGGCGCGCCGGGCCGAACCGGGGTACATGGGCC
This sequence comes from Streptomyces sp. V4I8, assembly GCF_041261225.1. Lineage (GTDB taxonomy): Bacteria > Actinomycetota > Actinomycetes > Streptomycetales > Streptomycetaceae > Streptomyces. Next base: position 462,536 of record NZ_JBGCCN010000001.1, on the reverse strand, counting down.
TTGCTTGGTGACGCAATCAGCGGCGACCGGTCGGACCGGCGCGCGCTGATCCTGGTGGAAAACCTGTCGGTGCCGTTCGACCGGCGGGTGTGGCAGGAGTGCACGACGCTGCGCGACGCGGGCTGGGAGGTGCACGTCATCTGTCCCCGGGGCGAAAAGCGGGACAGGGAACCGGAGGCGGAGATCGACGGGGTGTGGATCCACCGCTACCCGTTGCGCGCGGCCACCGGAGGACCCGCCGGCTACTTGCGGGAGTACGGATCGGCGCTGTGGCACACGGCCCGGCTGGCCCGCAAGGTCGGCCCGGTCGACGTGGTCCACGCCTGCAACCCGCCCGACCTGCTGTTCCTGCCGGCACTGTGGCTGAAGCGGCGCGGCGCGCGGTTCGTCTTCGACCAGCACGACCTGGTACCCGAGCTGTACCTCTCCCGGTTCGACCGCGGCGAAGATCTGCTCTATCGCGCCGTGTGCGCGCTGGAACGGCGGACCTACCGGACCGCGGATGTCGTGCTGGCCACGAACGAGAGCTACCGGGACGTCGCGATGCGCCGCGGTGGTCGGCGGCCTGAGGACGTTTTCGTGGTACGCAGCGCGCCCGCGGTCGACCGGTTCCAACCGGTGCCGTCCGAACCGGGGTTGAAGCGTGGGAAGCCTCATCTGCTGTGCTACCTCGGCGTCATGGGCCCTCAGGACGGTGTCGACTACGCCCTGCGGGCCCTTGCGAAGCTGCGCGACGAGTTCGGGCGGACCGACTGGCACGGGGTGTTCGTCGGCGCCGGCGACGCCTTCGACGCGATGGTGGAGCTGTCCCGGCGGCTCGGGCTCTCCGACCAGGTGCAGTTCACCGGGCGTATCCCGGACGCCGACTTGGTGCGCTACCTGTCCACCGCGGACGTATGCCTCGCCCCCGACCCGCGCAATCCGCTCAACGACGTATCGACCATGAACAAGGTTCTGGAGTACATGGCGATGGGCCGGCCGATCGTCTCGTTCGAAGTGAAGGAGGCGCGCGTCTCCGCCGGTGACGCCGCCGTCTACGCGCCCGCCAACGACGAGGCAGAATTCGCGGGGCTGATCACGCTGCTCCTTGACGATCCGGAGAAGCGGGCCCGCATGGGCAAGATCGGCCAGGAACGGATCAGCGGGCCGCTCTCCTGGCGGAACTCGCAAGCGTCGCTGCTCGCCGCCTACGCCGCTGCCTGCCGTGACCACACTCCGGTGTCGGCGGGCGACCAGGTCCGCACGGGGAAGAGGCAGCGCAGTTGAGCGATGACACGATACGCCTGGTCACGATCGGGCGGATTTTCCGTCGGCGCCGGCGGCTTCTCGCCGTCCTCGCCGTGGTGGGCGCGCTCGTCGGCCTCGGCGCGTCGGTGGTGTTCCCGCCGCGGTACACGACGTCGGTATCGGTCCTGCTGCCCGGGCAGTGGGAAGAGCGCGAGCTGCTGAGCCAGGTGGACATCGCGACGAGTTCCTCGGTGGTCGACCGCTCGGCCGCCGCTCTCGACTGGACCGGCGTCAGCGGCGCTGAGCTGCGGGATCAAGTGAGCGCCGAGGCCGCCGACGGGAACGTCATCAAGATCTCGGGTACGGCCGACACCCCGGAGCGCGCGCAGCAGCTCTCCGACCAAGTGGCCCAGCAGTTCGTCAAGTTCGCCGCGCGGATCGCAGGCGGCAGCACCGACTCCGAAGCGGCTACGGGGCCCGAGGCGCTGCGGAAGAAGGTGGAGGAGACCAACCGCCGCATCACCGAACTCGCCAATGCGGCCGATCCCGGGAAGACCGTGGAGAGCGTGCAGGCCCGCAGCGCGCTCGAGAAGCTGCGCACCTCGCTGGAAGAGGCCATGACCAAGCTGGACCAGGCGGACCCGGCGACCAGCATGGCCGGCATGGTCGTCATGGGGCCGGCGGCCCGGCAGACCGGCGAGGCGCCGCCGACGAGGGTGCAACTCCTCTTCGCGGGGGCGCTGCTGTTCTTCCTGCTCGCGGTCATCGGCCATCTTGTCGCCGCACGGATGAATCGTCGGCTGCGCACCGAACCGGAGATCGCCGCGGCGCTGGGCTCGGCGCTGCTCGGCACTGTCGACGTGCCTGATGACTGGCGCGCGCACCGGCCAGAAAGCGGGGGCCCACGGGCCCGGTTCAGCCGACTCCTCGGCGTCGACTCCCGCTGGGACATACCGAGCCCGCAGAGATCGGGCGACGAGGCCGGCAGGCGGATCCGCTACCGGCGGGTGTGCGCCCGCCTCCGGAACCAACTGCCCGCCCCCCGGCGGCTGTTGGTTGTCGTACCGGACGGCGACGAGATCGCCCGCCGGGCCGTCGGGCAGCTCGTCGCCGAGGCCGAGAGCGATCCGCTGCTGCGGGTGGTGGAGGTTTCGGTGGACCGGCCGATGGTGCCGGACCGCGGCACCGAGTCCGGTGCTCTGGTCGCCCTCAGCCCGGGCAGCTGGACCGCGGAGGAGCTCGCCGGCATCGCCGAGGCGTGTGCGGACGGCAGGCACGAGGTTGTCGGCTTCGTCGTCGCCGGCCCGGTCCGGGCCCGTCCGACGCGGTCTGCCGGTCCTGCTCCGGACGACGCCGCTCCGGCGCTCGCGGCTCGGGGCCACGCGACGGGAGGTTCAGTGTGACGACGAGCAAGACTTCGGAGTCGTCAGCCGCCGCTCCGCTCCTTGACCTGCAGGCGCTGGCGGTGGCGGTGCGCAGGCGCCGCCGCCTCTGGTGCGCCATGGCGCTCCTTGGCCTGCTGGCCGGCGCGGCGGTGGCGGTCCTGATGCCGCCACCGCCTAGGGCGGTGACCAAGGTGCTGGTCGCGCACAAGGAAGACCAGCCGAACGACACCGGAACGCTGATCCGTACCGATGTCGAGCTGCTGCAGACCACGCGGATCGCCGACAAGGCCCTGCAGGTCCTCAAGTCCCCGGAAAATCCTGAGGACTTCATGCGGGACTACCGGGGCACCGGCCTGACCAACAACCTGTTGCAGATCGATGTGACCGGTGAAAGCGACGCGGAAGCGGTGGCCCGGGCCAAGGCGCTGGCCGACGCGTTCGTCGCCGACCACGTGAGGCGGATGCAGGAAACCGCGAAGGCCGAGGCCAAGGCCCTACTCGACCAACGTGATCGCATGCGGGACGAACTCGCCCAGATCAACGAGGCGATCGGGGATCAGACGCCGGAGGGCGACCCGGAAGCGTCGGCGAGCATCGAGTCGCTCTTCGCCCGCCGGGCCGAACTCACCTCGCGGATCGCCGATTTCGACCAGCGCGCCGCGGAGGCGCGCACCGGCACCCCCGAGGTCATTTCCGGTACGCAGATCGTGGACGCCCCGCGCGCGGTACGGCGCTCCCTGCCCAAGGCCGCTGTCACCAACTCCGCGATCGGGCTCGTTCTCGGGCTCGCCCTCGGGCTCGCGCTGGCCGCGGTCGGCACGGTGGTGGCGGACCGCCCCGTGTTGCGCAGGGACATCGCGGCGAACCTGGGCGCCTCGGTCATCGCGGAGCTGCCCCGCCGGTCGGGTCGCCTGTGGCAGCGCCGACGGACCCGGGCGGCACGCGAACGGCTCACCGTGACCCTGGCCCGCACCGTGCGCGGCGCCACGGAACCGGTGTCCCTGCTGGAACTGGGCTGTGTGCGCAGCGCGAGCGTGATCGCCCTGAACGTCGCCAGGGCAGTGACGGCGGACGAGCCAGTGGTCGTCATCGATGGTCTGCCCGGACTGCGACTCGCCAAGCGCCGCCCGAAGCCGGGAGACCCGACCGTGGTCAGCGGCGAGGGTGTCGCGGCCGTATCGCCTCGGCAGCGCCGGCTGGGCGTCGGCTCGGTGGCGCCCGGCACGGCGTGGACCGACCTCCAGTACCTCGGCACCCAGACCGTGCTCGTGGTGCGTGCCGGGCACGGCAGCGCCGCATGGCTGCACACCGTCGCGCGGCAGCTCGCGGACCAGCGCATTCCGGTGATCGGTGTGGTGCTGATCGCCCCCGATCCGCGTGACCGAACCGACGGCACGCTGTGGGACGGGCTGCACACCGCGCTGCGCGGTCGCAGCGAGAGACTGCCCCGGCACAACGGGACGGAGCGGCCGTCATGGGCGGTACGAGTCCCTGACAACGACCAGGAGGCGCGGTAGGACATGTGTGGCATCGCAGGTACTTACCGATGGCCGGACGGGAAGCTGGTGACCGACCGGCTCACCGAAACCCTCGCCCACCGCGGTCCGGACGGGGCGGGCCGGTACGGCCACTTGGCCGGTGACGGCGAAGTGCACCTCGGGCACTGCCGGCTCGCCATCATCGACCTGTCCGAGACCGGCGCCCAGCCGATGGCCTCGGACGGCCTAGCCCTTACCTACAACGGCGAGCTGTACAACGCGCCCGAGCTGCGTGCCGAGCTGGCGGCTGCCGGGGTGCGCTTCCGCGGTACCTCCGACACCGAGGTGCTCCTCGAGGCCTGGCGGCGCTGGGGCACGGACTGCCTGCCCCGGCTGCGTGGCATGTTCGCGTTCGGGATCTTCGACGAGCGGACCGGTGAACTGGCGCTGGCCCGTGACCAGTTGGGCATCAAGCCGCTGTTCCTGCTCCGGCGCGGCGAAGGCCTGGCATTCGCCTCCGAGCTCAAGGCGCTCGCCGCGACCGGCGGGCCGCTCGAGGTGGACCCTGCGGCGCTGGTGGCCTCCCTTCTTTACTACTGGGTACCGGACTCGCGCTGCGCGTTCCGCGAGGCGGAGAAGCTGCCGCCGGGGAGCTGGCTCAGGTGCCGGCCCGACGGCCGGGTGGAGCGCGGCCGGTACTGGAACCTCCGGGACGTCGCCCACGAGGCCCGCGACAGTGAGCCACCGGACCTCGCCGCCGTCGTCGAGGAGTCGACCCGGCGCCACCTGCTCTCCGACGTACCCGTGGCGACCTTCCTCTCCGGCGGCCTCGACTCCAGCTACCTGACCGCGCTGGCGGCCCGCCATCAACCCGGGATCTCCGCGTACACGATCGGATTCCGCGCCGAGGACGCCAAGTTCGAGGCAATGCCGGACGACCTGCGCTATGCCCGGCGGGTGGCCGGGCGGTTCGGCGTCGACTTGCACGAGATCGAGATCGCCCCGAATGTGCTCGACCTGCTGCCGCAGATGACGTACTACCTGGACGAGCCGATCGGTGACCCCGCCGCGATCAACACGTTCCTGATCTGCTCGGCCGCCCGGGAGGCCGGGGTCAAGGTGATGCTCTCGGGGATGGGCGCCGACGAGTTGTTCGCCGGGTACCGCAAGCACCTGGCCAACTTGCTGGCCCTGCGCTACCAGCGCGTCCCCCGGCCCCTGCGGCGAGGGGTGTCCAGGGCCGTGGACCGGCTGCCGGTCGCCACGTCCCGCCGGGGGTACCGGTCGGTGCGCTTCGCGAAGCGGTTCCTCTCCTTCGCCGATCTGCCGGAGGAGACCGCGTTCCGGCGCAGCTACACCATGTACGACCAGGACGAGTTGCTCGCCCTGGTCGATCCGGACCTGGCCGGGACGGTCGAGGACGTGCTGACCGAGCATGCGGACATCTACCAGGACAACGACCTCGACGACTTCGTCAACCGCATGTGCCTGGGCGACGCCCGGATGTTCCTGCCCGGCCTGAACCTCACGTACACGGACCGGTCGAGCATGGCCGCGTCGACCGAGGTACGGGTGCCGTATGTGGACGTCGAGGTGGTCAAGGCGGCGTTCGCCGTTCCCGGCGAACGCAAGATCGTCGGACGGCAGGGCAAGGCCGTCCTCAAGGAGGCGGCCGCCTCGATCCTGTCCCGGGAGATCGTGTACCGGCCCAAGGGCCTGTTCAGCGCCCCGCTGCGCGCCTGGATGAGCCGGGATCTGGCACCGCTTGTGCGCGAGGTGGTGAACGACGGCGTGCTCGTCCGTTCCGGATTCCTGCGCCGCGACGCGCTTCAGCGGCTCGTCGCCGAGGACGCCGCCGGGCAGCGGGACTACTCCAAGCATCTGTGGCATGTGCTGACCCTCGAGTACTGGTATCGCGACGCGACCTCTGGGTCCGGCCAGGGCACTCGGTCAACGGCCTAGGAAATCAGAGGAGTTCGGGTGAAGCAGGTTGTGCAGAACTACAAGAGCGGTGAGCTGGCGCTGCTCGACGTGCCGGTGCCGGGGTGCAAGCCGGGCGGTGTGCTGGTCCGCAGCGCCTACTCGCTGATCTCCACCGGGACCGAGCTCATGAAGGTGTCCGAGGCCGGCATGTCGATGGTGGGCAAGGCCCGCTCCCGGCCGGACCAGGTGGCCAAGGTCATGCAGAGCGTGGCCACCAACGGGGTACCCGCCACCTACCGCAAGGTGATGGGCAAGCTGGACTCCTACACGCCGCTGGGCTACTCGCTGTGCGGGGTGGTCGAGCAGGTCGGCGCCGGGATCAACGATGTGAAGGTCGGCGACCTCGTGGCCTGCGCCGGCAACGAGCATGCGTTGCACGCCGAGCTGAACTGGGTGCCGAAGAACCTCTACACCCTGGTGCCGGACGGCCTTGCGCCGCGGCACGCGGCCTTCGGCACCGTCGGGTCGATCGCGTTGCAGGGTGTCCGCCAGGGCGATCCTCAACTCGGCGAAGTGGCACTGGTCATCGGCCTCGGGCTGATCGGGCAGCTGGTGGTGCAGCTGCTGGCCGCCTCGGGAGTCCGCGTCGTCGGGGTCGACCCCGACCCGGCGCGCTGCGAGCTCGCCGAGCGCCTGGGCGCCGCGGCCTGCGGCGATCCCGGCTCCGCGGCTGCGGAAGCCGCCGTCGCCGAGCTCACCGGCGGTCACGGCGTGGACCAGGTGTACCTGGCCGCCGGCGGCGGCAGTAACCAGCCCGTCGAGCTGGCCGCCCGGCTCTGCCGGGACCGCGGCCGGGTCGTCGACATCGGCAAGTGCCGCCTGGACCTACCGTGGAACGCGTACTACGAGAAGGAGCTCGACGTCCGGTTCTCCCGCAGTTACGGCCCCGGGCGCTACGACCCGGAGTACGAGCTCGAGGGCCGGGACTACCCGATCGGCTACGTGCGCTGGACCGAGCGCCGCAACCTGGCGTGCTTCCTCGATCTCCTCGCCCGCGGCGGCGTCGACGTGGAGCCGTTGATCTCCCACATCGCCGACTTCGACGACGCCGTCGAGACGTACCAGAGCCTGAAGAACGGCGACCTGAAGGCCGTGGCTGTGCTGTTCAAGTACCCCGCGCAGACGGTCGAAGCGGAGGCCCCTGCGGTCGCCGTGCCTGCGGTGAACGTGAAGCCGAGTCCGGCCCGGGCCGGCAAGACGCCGGTGCGTCTTGCGTTCGTCGGCGCGGGAAACTACGCGACCTCGATGCTGCTGCCGCACCTGGCTGGGCGCGACGGCGTCGAGTTGTCGACCGTCGTCACCACGACGGCGCTGTCCGCGGCCAACGCGCAGCGGAAGTTCGGCTTCGCCGAGGCGACCACCGATCTCGACGCCGTGCTCGGTGACAAGTCCATCGACGCGGTGTTCGTGGTCACGCGGCACAGCTCGCACGCCGAACTGACCCGCAGAGCACTGCTGGCCGGCAAGGCCGTGTTCGTGGAGAAGCCGTTGGCGCTCACCGAGGACGAGCTGGCCGGCGTACTCGCGGCGGTGGAGGAGTCCGGCAACGACCGGCTGCAGGTGGGCTTCAACCGCCGGTTCGCGCCGCTGCTGCAGGAGGCCAGGAAGCGGTTCGGCGCCCGGACCGGTCCGGCGAGCCTGCGCTACCTGGTCAACGCGGGCCGCCTGCAGCAGGGCAGCTGGTACCTCCAACAAGGCACCGAGGGCTCGCGGTTCGCAGGCGAGGGCGGGCACTTCATCGACACGGCGAGCTGGCTGCTCGACGCCGACCCGGTCTCGGTGTACGCGGTCGGCACGTCCGGCAACGAGGACCTGCAGGTCGTGCTGCGCTACCCGGACGGGTCCACCGCCACCATCAGCTACGTCACCACCGGCGCGCCCGGCTTCCCGAAGGAGACGCTGGACCTGGTCGCCGACGGGAAGGTGCTACGGCTCGACGACTTCTTCCGTGCCTCAGTGTACGGCCGCAAGCGGTGGGTCAGTTCGCGGCTGCCCAAGGTCAGGGACAAGGGCCAGAACGCCGAACTGGCCGCGTTCGTCCAGGCCGTGCGGACCGGCGGGCCGATGTCGGTGCCGTTGGAGTCGCTGGTCGCCACCACGGCGGCCACCCTCGCGGTGCAGGCCGGCCTGGTCGGCGCTGCGCCGGTGACGTTGGCGGGGCCGCGATGACCATGAGCGCGGGCTGGTACCTGCGGCGCCTGTCCCGGATGGGACCGCGGGAGGCCGTCGGCCGGGTGGGCGACGCGGTGCGCAGACGGCGGTGGCGGTCGGCGCGGCCGGACTGCCCGAGCGTGACCGGCGCCCGGTTCACCGCGCCACTGCCCGCAGGGACGATCGCCGCAGTGCCACCGGACGCCGCGAAACGGCTCATCGCCGAGGCGGACCGGCTGATGTACGGGCACGTCGAGTACTTCGGGGTGGTCCGCGACGACCTCGTCGACCCGGACTGGTGGTGCGACCCGAAGACCGGGCGCCGGGCTCCGTGGGGCTACGCCTTCGACGTGCCGTACCGGGACGAGGACGCGATCGGGGACATCAAGCAGATCTGGGAGCTGTCCCGGCATCAGTACCTCACCCAGCTCGCTGCCGCCTACGCGATCACCGGGAACGAGCGGTACGCCGAGCGCGTGGCCGAGCACCTGCGGTTATGGTGGACGGCCAACCCACCGCTGCGCGGCGTGCACTGGATCAGCGGCATCGAGCTGGGCATCCGGTTGCTGTCGTGGGTGTGGATCCGCCGGCTGCTCGACGGCTGGCCGGGCGCGGCCGGGCTGTTCGAGGGCAACCCGGTGGCGCTGAACCAGATCTGGCACCACCAGCGCTGGCTGTCCGCCTTCCCCAGCCGGGGCTCTTCGGCGAACAACCACGTCATCGCCGAGGCCGCCGGGCAGTTCGCTGCGGCCTGCGCGTTCGGGTGGTTCCCCTCCTCGGCGCGTTGGCGAGCCGACGCCCTGCGGTCGCTGGAGTGGCACCTGTGCGGCAACACCTTCGCCTCCGGCCTCAACCGCGAGCTGGCCACCGAGTATCACGGACTGGTGCTGGAACTCGGCCTGGCCGCGGTGGCCGAGGCGGATCGCGCCGGCGTGCCGGTCCCCGCGTCCATCCGCCTGGTGCTGCTGCGGATGACCGACGCGCTGGCGGCCATCGTGGACAACCGGTTACGGCCCCCGCGCCAGGGCGACGCGGACGACGGGCACGGTCTGATCGTGGACGGCGCGGGCACCGACCGCTGGGCCTCGCTGCTGGCCACCGGGGACGCCGTGTTCGGCCGGCTCAACTGGTGGCCGGCGGTGACCGGCACCAATGTGCGCACCCCGCTGTTGGCCGCGCTCATCAGGCCCACTGAACTGTCCGTGACCCGCCCGGCGAGCCGACCGGCCCACTTCGCCGACGCGGGGCTCACCATCCTGCGCGGCCCGGAAGAGATCTGGTGCCGCTGCGACGGCGGTCCGCATGGCTTCCTGTCCATCGCCGCGCACGCTCACGCGGACGCGCTGTCCGTGGAGGTCCGGCACGACGGGGTCGACGTACTCGCCGATCCGGGGACGTACTGCTACCACGGGCAGCCCGAGTGGCGGCAGTACTTCCGGTCGACCCTCGGCCACAACACCCTCCAGCTGGACGGCGGTGACCAGTCCGTCTCCGGCGGCCCGTTCTTGTGGACCAGACATGCCCACAGCCGAGTACTGGCCGTGGACACCTCCGACGAGGGCGTGGTCCGCTGGTGTGCCGAGCACGACGGTTACCAGCGCTCCGTGCACCGCCGCCGGGTCGAACTGACAGCCACCAGCCGCGAGTTGAGGATAGTCGACGAGGTGCGCGGCCCACGCCGGGCCCTGCGGCTGGCGTTCCACCTCGGCCCGGCGATCACCGCGGACCTGGTGGGGAACCGGGCGGTGCTCACCTGGACCCGGGGCGGCGAGGGGCGCTCCGCGGTGCTCGACCTGCCCGGGCAGCTGAGCTGGCGGGCGCATCGCGGCGAGAGTGACCCGCCGCTGGGCTGGTACTCCGCCGGCTTCGGGCGCAAGGAACCCACCACCGCGGTGATCGGCACCGGCTTCGCCGACGGTGCGGAGGGCTTCACCACCGTACTCAGGTTCCACGGCTAGGGGGGCGCGTGGGGATCAAGAGGCGGCACTGGGCGTGGGCGGCGGCATCGCTGGCGCTGGCCCTGCTGGCGGCGACCGGCTGTGAGAGCACGAACTCGGCCACGTCGGACGCCGGGGCGAGGCCGACCACCGCGCCGTCGTCCATGCCCGTGGCCCGGATATGCGCCAAGCCCCCGGCCGGGCCGGCGAAGGCGCCGGCGGGCGCGGTGACCGTCGACCCCACGGTGGTCGGTGACCTGGCGGCGAAGACCAAGAGCAGCCCCCCGAACACCACGTTCTGGCTTCGGCCGGGCAAGCACCGGCTCGAGCCGGACCGCTACGCCCAGGTCATGCCCAAGGAGGGGAACCGCTACCTCGGCGCGCCGGGCGCGGTGCTCGACGGCCGGAAGAAGAACCAGTATGCGTTCGGCGGCAGTGCCCGCAACGTCACCATCCGCCACCTGACCGTGCAGCGCTTCGTCGCGCCGCCGGACGAGGGCGTGGTCAACCATGACTCGGCCGACGGGTGGGTGATCGAGCACGCGACGATCCAGGACAACTCCGGCGCCGGTCTGATGGCCGGTGCACGCCAGCGGGTCCGCGCCAGCTGTCTGCGCGGCAACGGTCAGTACGGCATGAACGCGTACAAGGCTGGCGACCATATCAGCGGCCTGGTGGTCGAGGGCAACGAGATCGTGGGCAACAACACCGACGACTGGGAGCGGCGGCGGGAGGGCTGCGGCTGCACCGGAGGCATCAAGTTCTGGGCCGTCAACCGCGCCGACGTGCGCGGCAACTGGGTGCACGACAACCGCGGAACAGGGTTGTGGGCGGACACCAACAACAACGACTTCCGCATCGAGAACAACGTGCTCGAGGCCAACGACGGTGCCGCGCTGATCTACGAGACCAGCTACAACGCGGTCATCCGGAACAACACGATCCGGCGGAACAACTGGGGTGAGGGCCGCAGGGAAGCCGACCGCGGCGACAACTTCCCGTACGCGACCGTCTATCTGTCCGAGTCCGGTGGCGAACCCCGGATCAAAGCCCGCACCGACAAGATCGAGATCTACCGGAACGTGCTGGAGAACAACTGGTCCGGGATCACCCTGTGGGAGAACGCCGACCGGTTCTGCAACAGCCCGGCCAACACCTCGTCCGGTGACTGCACTTTGCTGGTGAAGAACACCGACCGCTGCGCAGAGCCGGCGATCGCCAAGGCACCGCTCTACGCCGACTGCCGGTGGAAGACCCAGCGGGTGGACATCCACGACAACCGCTTCGTGCTGGACAGGTCCGTCGTCAAGTGCACGGAGAAGTGCGACCGCATGGCGCTGCTGGCCAACTACGGCACCTATCCGGACTGGTCGCCGTACCAAGGCGAGCGGGTGGCCGAGGCGATCACCCACAAGCAGCACAACCGCTGGCACGACAACATGTACCTCGGGCCATGGAAATTCGTCGTCCAGGACCCGAGCCGGGTGCTCGGCTTCGGGAAGTGGCAGGGCACGCCGTACCGGCAGGACGCGGGCAGCACCTTCCGCGCACGGGACGGTGGTTGAGATGGGCGCGGACCACACGTCGAAGATCGTCGGGACGGTCTGGGGGCTGCTGGTCCTCAACACGCTCGGCTCCGCCGGGGCGAAGACCATCGTCCCGCTGCCCCGCTCCCTCATCCAGATGGTCACCATGGGCGCGCTGGTCGCCGCGTTCGCGCTGGCGCTCACGGTCAATCTCCGGCTGCGGATCCGACCCAGCGCCTACCTGCTCCTGCTCACCCTGCTGCTGGTGCCGAGCGTGATCTCCAGTGCGCACCTGGAGTCCGGGTTCGGCGCGCTGTTCCGCTGCACCCGGCTGGCTCTCTTCGTCGGCACGCTGTGGCTGCTCAGCCGCTGGTGGGACGGCGGCCTAACGTTCGTCCGGCACCACATCCGGATGTACTTCGCGGTACTCGGGACGGTGGCCGCCGGCCTGGTCATCTCACCCGGTGCGGCGATGCCCGAGCTCTACGGCGGACGCCTGGTCGGCGCGTTGTGGCCGCTCACCCCACCGCAGATAGGCCAGTACGCCGCGGTGATCATCGGGCTCACCGTGCTGCTCGTACTGGGCCGCCGGACCGACAGGGCCAGTGCGGCGGTGGTCATCGTGCCGTCACTCGTCCTGCTCGTGCTCACCCATACCCGGACGGCCACGCTCGGCCTGTTCATCGGTCTGGCGATGGCGATCGGCTCGCTCATGCTGACCAGCGCCGCTGCCCGCCGGTTCTTCACCTGGGCGGTGCTGTGCGCCGTGGTGGCCTCGGTGGGGTTCGCCTCCGCGCTGCAGGCGTGGTTCCTGCGCGGACAGAGCAAGGACAACTTCTCCAACCTCACCGGTCGGGCCAAGGTCTGGGACGCGCTGCTGGCTGAGCCCCGGTCGGCCTCGACGAAGTTGTTCGGCGTGGGCCTGGGTGACAAGTCGTTCGGCGGGCTGCCGATCGACAACAGCTGGCTGGCCGTCTACAACGAGCAGGGTCTGATCGGCGTCACCCTCGTCGCGGCGATCATCATCGTGCTAGGCGGCGTCGCGTTGCTGCGGCCACCGTCGCTGCAGAGGGGCTGCGCGATTTTCCTGATCAGCTACTGCGCGATCGCGTCGTACACCGAGGCCGGTCTCGGCGACGCCTCGCCGTATCTGCTGCATCTGGCCCTGGCCGCCTCGCTGCTGGCGGCACCCGCCGCGCCGTCGCCCCTCGGGACGCCCGAAGTCCCTCGACGACATGTCCCGCGCTGGGCCCAAAGATCGGAGGTGACCTGAGCATGCACGTCCTCGTGGTGCACAACCGCTACGCCTCGGCGCAGCCGAGCGGGGAGAACAAGGTCGTCGACCAGGAGGTGGAGCTCCTGCGCGAGGCCGGCCACCGGGTCGAGGTGTTCGAGCGGCGCAGCGACGACATCGCCGCCCGGTCCCTGCTGGGCAAGGCCGCGCTACCGCTCCTTGTGCCGTGGAACCCGGCGGTCCGCGCGGAACTCGCCGCCCGGCTGCGTACCGAGCGGCCGGACGTGGTCCACGTCCACAACGTCTTCCCGCTCCTGTCGCCGGCGGTGCTCGCCGCCTGTGCCGACGCCGGTGTGCCCGCCGTCGCCACGCTGCACAACTACACCCAGATCTGCCCGCCCGGCACGCTGCAGCGGGACGGCCGGCCGTGCACCGAGTGCGTCGGGTCGGCGGCGCCACTGCCGGCCGTCCGGCACGGCTGCTACCGGAACTCCCGCCTCGCTACGGTGCCGCTCGCGATCAGCCTGTCGGTCAACCGGCGGCGGTGGTGGTCCGGCGTGGAGCGGTTCTTCTGTATCTCCGCGGCGCAGCGCGACGTCCTGGTACGGGCCGGCATGCCGGCCGAGCGGCTGACGGTGAAGCACAACTTCGTGCCCGACCCGGATGACCGCAGATCAGGCGCCGGCGAGCATCTGCTCTATCTCGGTCGGCTCGCGGAGGCCAAGGGCGTACGGCTGCTCATGGCGGCCTGGGACGTCCTCGCCGCCGACGGCGCTGTGGGCGCGCCGCTCGTGATCGCCGGCACGGGGCCGCTGGAGCGAGAGGTGACCGCCTGGGCGGCAGGCCGGGACGACGTCCGCTACGTCGGCCTGTTGGACCCGGCGGAGTGCCAGAAGGCCATCGCGCAATCGGTCGCCGTGGTGGCTCCCTCGACGTGGCTGGAGGCATTCGGCCTGGTGGTCGTGGAGGCGATGGCCGCCGGCGCCCCGGTCGTGGCCGCCGGTCATGGCGCGTTCGTCGAACTCGTCGAGGACGGCGTGACCGGGCTGTTGCACCAGCCGGGCGAGCCCGCCTCGCTCGCGGCCTGCATACGCCGGATCGCGGCCGAGCCGGCCCTGGGCCGGGAGATGGGCCAGGCAGGCCGGCGCCGTTACGAGCAGGGCTTCAGCCCGGCCGTCGGCCTTGAGCGCCTGGTGGAGGGGTACCGCACCGCGATCGCGGTGCGGACGGAATCAATGGGGGGCAGTAGATGACACGATGCCGACTCTGCGGCTCGGCGGCGCCGGCGAGCGTCGTCGATCTGGGGGCGACGCCGCCGTGCGAGAGCTTTCTCGCCGCGGACCAACTGGACCAGCCGGAGCCGGCGTACCCGCTGCACCTGCGGGTCTGCACCGACTGCTGGCTGGCGCAGATCCCGCCGCTGATCACGCCGGAGGAGACGTTCACGCAGTACGCGTACTTCTCCTCGTACTCGACCTCCTGGGTTGAGCATGCGCGCACGTTCGTCACCGACGCCGTCCAGCGGCTGGGGCTCGGCCTCGACTCCTTCGTGGTCGAGGTCGCGAGCAACGACGGGTACCTGCTCAGGCACGTGGTGGACCGTGGGATCCGCTGCCTCGGCATCGAGCCGTCGGTGAACGTCGGCGCAGCGGCCCGAGACGCGGGTGTGCCCACGCTCACGGAGTTCCTGGACCCCACCACTGGTGCCGACGTCCGCGCCGAACACGGCCCGGCGGACTTGGTCGTGGCCAACAACGTGTACGCGCACATCCCCGACGTGGTCGGGTTCACCCAGGGGCTGCGCGCCCTGGTCGCCGACGACGGCTGGCTCTCCATCGAGGTGCAGCACCTGCTGACCCTGATCGAGAAGAACCAGTACGACACGATCTACCACGAGCACTTCCAGTACTACACGGTCGCCTCCGCGATCCGGGCCCTTGCGAGCGGGGGACTCACGCTCGTGGACGTCGAGTTGCTGCCCACACACGGCGGCTCCATCCGGCTGTGCGCCCGGCCGGCCGAGGCGGCGGGCGAGCCGACGCAGCGGGTGGCCGACGTACTGGCCCGGGAGAAGGCCGCCGGGCTGCAGGAGCTGTCCGGGTACACCGAGTTCTCCGCCCGGGTGGCCAAGGTGCGCCGGGACCTGCTGCGGTTCCTGATCGAGGCGGCCGAGCGTGGCGAGACCGTCGTCGGCTACGGCGCCCCGGGAAAGGGCAACACCCTGCTCAACCACTGCGGCATCCGGCCCGACCTGCTCCCCTACACGGTCGACCGCAACCCCTACAAGCACGGCAGGTTCACCCCGGGCACCCGCATCCCGATCCTGCCGCCCGAGCAGATCGCCGCCGATCGACCGGACTACGTCCTCGTCCTCCCTTGGAACCTGCGGGCCGAGCTGGTCGAGCAGCTGTCCTTCGTGCACGACTGGGGCGGCCGCCTTGTCTTTCCCATCCCGGAACTCAGCATTGTCGAGGTCAAGTCATGAAGGTCGTTCTGTTCTGCGGCGGTTACGGGATGCGGATGCGCAACGGAGCCGCCGACGACGTGCCCAAGCCGATGGCGATGGTCGGCCCGCGACCGCTGATCTGGCACGTCATGCGCTACTACGCGCACTTCGGGCACACGGAGTTCGTCCTGTGCCTCGGCTACGGGGCCCACCACATCAAGGACTTCTTCCTCAACTACGAGGAGACGACGTCCAACGACTTCGTGCTGAGAGGCGGTCGGACCGAGCTGCTCTCGACCGACATCGCGGACTGGACGATCACGTTCGCGCAGACCGGCATCGAGTCACCGATCGGAGAGCGGCTGCGTCGGGTGCGGTACCACCTGGACGGCGACGAGATGTTCCTCGCCAACTACGCCGACGTGCTCACCGACGCCCCGCTGCCCGAGATGATCGACCGGTTCGCCCGGCGCGACGCCGGGGCGTCGATGATGGTGGTGCCGCCGCAGCCGTCGTTCCACTGCGTGGAGTTGGGCGAGGACGGTCTGGTGGGGGGCATCACCGCAGTGAGCGAACTGCCGCTGTGGGAGAACGGCGGCTACTTCGTGCTCCGCCAGGAGGTCTTCGACCACATACCGGAGAACGGGGACCTGGTCGCCGACGGCTGCGCCCAACTGGCCAAGCGCGGTCGGCTGACGGCGTACCAGCACCGCGGCTTCTGGAAGCCGACCGACACCGTGAAGGAGCGGGCTGCGCTCGCCGCCGCCTACGCCCGGGGCGACCGCCCGTGGGCCGTATGGGAGCGGGACCGCGCGGGGGTGGGGGCGTGATCCCGCTCGGCACCGGGCGCCTGGACCGGATCGTCGCGGTGGGCGCGCACTGCGACGACATCGCCATCGGTGCCGGCGGCACGTTGCTAACGCTGTGCCTCGCGCGGCCGGGCATCCGCGTCGACGCGCTGGTGCTCTCCGGCGGTGGCAGCGAGCGGGAGCAGGAGGAGCAGGCCGCGCTCGCCGCCTTCTGCCCGGGCGCCGACCTGCGGCTGACCGTGCACAAGCTGCCGGACGGCCGGCTGCCCGCGCACTGGGAGGAGGCCAAGGCCGCGATCGAGGAGCTGCGCGAGCAGACCGACCCGGATCTGATCCTGGCCCCGCGCACCGATGACGCGCACCAGGATCACCGCGGCCTGGCGAAGCTCATACCCACCGCCTTCCGCGACCACCTCGTGCTCGGCTACGAGATCGTCAAGTGGGACGGCGATCTCGGCCGTCCGACGGCGTACCAGCCACTGTCGCCGGAGATCGCCGAGCAGAAGGTGCGGCTGCTGCAGGAGCACTACCCCTCGCAGCGGCACCGGCCCTGGTACGACCGGGAGGCCTTCCTCGGCCTTGCGCGGATCCGCGGCATCGAATGCCACGAGCGATACGCCGAGGCGTTCGCCGTCACCAAACTCACGCTCAACCTGGGGGGTTGACCCTTGCGCGTACTACTGACCGGACACCAGGGCTATTTGGGCACCGTGATGGCCCCGGTCCTTGCCGCCGCCGGGCACGAGGTCGTCGGCCTCGACTCCGGCCTGTTCGCCGACTGCGTCCTCGGCCCGACGCCCGCGGACCCGCCGGGGCACCGGGTGGACCTGCGCGACGTCACGGCCGAGCACGTGGCCGGGGTGGACGCCGTGATCCACCTGGGCGCGCTGTCCAACGACCCGCTGGGATCGCTGGTGCCGGAGCTCACCTACGACATCAACCACCACGCGTCCGTACGGCTGGCCCGGCTGGCCCGCGACGCCGGAGTGCAGCGGTTCCTCTACGCGTCGACCTGCTCGGTCTATGGCGCCGCCGGCGGCGATGACCTGGTGGGCGAGGACGCCCCGCTGCGCCCGGTGACTCCGTACGCGGAGTCCAAGGTACGGGTGGAGGACGACCTGCACGCCCTGGCCGACGGCGACTTCACCCCGGTGTTCATGCGCAACGCCACCGCCTTCGGCTACTCGCCCCGGCTGCGCGCCGACATCGTGCTGAACAACCTGGTGGGCCACGCGCTGCTGTCCGGCGAGGTGCTGGTGCTGTCCGACGGCACCCCCTGGCGCCCGCTGGTGCACGCCGCCGACATCGCACGGGCCTTCACGGCCGCGCTGACCGCGCCGCGGGAAGCGGTGCACGACCGGGCGTTCAACATCGGCAGCGAGACCAACAACGTCACGGTCGCCGAGATCGCAGAGCAGGTCGCCGAGGCGGTGTCCGGCGCCAAGGTGGTGATCACCGGGGAGACCGGTGCCGATCCGCGGTCGTACCGGGTTGACTTCTCCCGATTCCGCACCGCGATACCCGGCTTCGACTGCGAGTGGACGGTGAAGCAGGGCGCGCTCGAACTCACCGACGCCTACCGCGAATACGGGCTGACCCGGGAGGACTTCGAACGACGCTTCACCCGGCTGGCCGTGCTGCGCGCGGCGTCCGACGCCGGCGCCGTCGACGACACCCTACGGTGGCGCCGGTGACCACGGCCGGCGAAGAGATGTACGCGCTGGTGGAGCGGCTGTACCCGCTGTGCCGGAGCATCACCGGCGACGGCGTGCGCGCCACCCTGGAGATCGTCGCCGAGTACATCCCGCTGCAGACACACGAGGTGCCGACCGGGACGCAGGTGCTCGACTGGACGGTGCCGCAGGAGTGGAACATCCGCGACGCGTACATCGCCGACACCGCCGGCCACCGGGTCGTCGACTTCGCCGCGTCCAGCCTGCACGTGCTCGGCTACAGCGTGCCGGTGTCGGCGACCATGCCGCTGGCCGAACTGCGCGGACACCTGCACACCCTGCCGGACTACCCCTCCTGGGTGCCGTACCGCACCAGCTACTACCAGCCGGAATGGGGGTTCTGCCTGGCCCAGGAGACCTTGGACGCGCTGCCGGACGGCGAGTACGAGGTGCGCATCGACTCCACACTCGCAGATGGCCACCTCACCTATGCCGAGCACGTGGTCCCCGGCCAGGTCGCCGACGAGGTGATCGTCTCCTGCCACGTCTGCCACCCGTCGCTGGCCAACGACAATCTGGCCGGCATCGCGGTGGCGACGTTCCTGGCCCGGGCGCTGGCGGAGCAGACGCCGTGGTACACCTACCGGTTCCTGTTCGCGCCCGGCACCATCGGGGTGATCACCTGGCTGGCCCGTAACGCGGAGCGGGTGGAGCGGGTCAAGCACGGGCTGGTGCTGGCCTGCGCCGGCGACTCGGGCTCGCTGACGTACAAGCGGAGCAGGCGCGGCGAGGCGGAGATCGACCGGGTGATGCGGCACGTGCTGTCCGCCTCCGAACGGCCGCACCGCATCGCAGAGTTCACTCCGTACGGCTACGACGAGCGGCAGTTCTGCTCACCCGGGTTCAACCTGGGCGTCGGCTCGCTCACCCGGACCCCGTACGCCGACTACCCCGAGTACCACACCTCGGCGGACAACCTGGACTTCGTCTCCCCGGAGGCGATGGCAGACACCCTCGCGGTCTGCCGCGAGGCATTCGCCGTCCTCGACCGCAACCGGCGGTACGTCAACCTCAGCCCCTACGGCGAACCACAGCTGGGCCGACGCGGGTTGTACGACGCGCTCGGCGGCCGCAGCGACACCAAGCAGGCCCAGATGGCCATGCTCTGGGTGCTCAATCTCTCCGACGGCGAGCACAGTCTGCTGGCTGTCGCCGAGCGGTCCGGGCTGCCGTTCGACACCGTCGCCGCCGCGGCAGGCGCCCTGCACGGGGTCGGGCTGATCAAGGCATGACATCGATGACCACCGACGGGGAGCAGACCAGGCCGAAGGCGGCGACCGCCAGGCGGGCCATCGCGGGCCGGCTGTCCTGGGGGCTCGCCGACCAAGCGGCCTCCAGCATGAGCAACTTCGCGGTGGGCATCTACGTGGCGCGCTCGCTCGGGGTGACCGCGTTCGGCGTGTTCAGCCTGGCCTGGGTGACCTACGGCGTGGTGCTCAACGTCTCCCGCGGCCTTGCCACCGACCCGCTCGTGGTGCGCTTCAGCGGCGTGCCGGAGGCGTCCTGGCGCGGGGCGGTGGCCCGGTCGTCGGGTACCGCGCTCACCGTCGGTGTCGCCCTCGGAGCGGTGTCCCTGGTGGCCGGGCTCGTTCTCGACGGCCGCGTGGGGCCCGCGTTCGCCTGCCTGGGAGTCATCCTGCCGGGGCTGTTGCTGCAGGACGCGTGGCGATTCGCCTTCTTCGCCGCCGGCGCCGGGCGGAAGGCGTTCGTCAACGACCTCGTGTGGGGCGTGGCGCTCGTCCCCGCCATGGTGCTGGCGGCCCGCGTGGGCAGCGTGGCCGCTTTCGTGCTCGCCTGGGGTGGATCCGCCGCGGTGGCCGCGGGGTACGGCTGCCTCCAGTGCGGGATCCGGCCCCGATTGACCGGAGTGCGCGAGTGGCTCCGCGAGCACCGTGACCTCGGCTCCCGATACCTGGTCGAGAACGTCAGCAACAGCGGTGCGAGCCAGCTGCGGGCGTACGGACTCGGCGCGATCGTCGGGGTCGGCGCGGTGGGTGTGGTCCGGGGCGCGGAGCTGCTGCTCGGTCCGTTCCTCGCGGTGCTGATGGGGCTGTCGCTGGTCACCGTCGCGGAGGCGGCTCGGGTGCTGCGGCGGGCCCCGCACCGACTCGGCACGTTCTGCCTCCTGCTGGGCGGCGGGCAGGCGGCCGCCGCGCTGCTGTGGGGCGGGGCGCTGCTCCTGGTGCCGGACCGGCTCGGCGAACTCGTGCTCGGCGGCGTCTGGAACTCCGCCTCGGAGCTGATCGTGCCGGTCACGCTCGGCGTCGCGGGCGCGGGACTCGGCACCGGCGCCGCGGCCGGACTGCGCGCGCTCGGCGTGGCCCGGCGCAGCCTGCACGCTGGGCTGTTCGCCTCCACCTGCTACGTCGCCGGCGGCCTCGGCGGGGCGGTCGTCGTCGGCACCGTCGGCTCGGCCTGGGGCGTCGCCGCCGCGACCCTCTGCGGCTCGGCCGTGTGGTGGCTGCAGCTGCGGTCCGCCCTGCGCGAGCACCACCAGAACACCATCCGTGAAGTGAGGACGCCATGACCGCCCATCCCCGGCTGAGCATCGGCCTGCCCGTGTACAACGGCGAGGAGTACCTGGCCGAGTCGCTCGACGCCCTGCTCGGCCAGACGTACGAGGACTTCGAGCTGGTCATCTCCGACAACGCCTCGACCGACGGGACCCGGGAGATCTGCCGCGAGTACGCCGCGCGGGACTCCCGCATCCGCTACATCCGGCTGACCCGGAACATCGGCGCCGCGCCGAACCACAACTACGTGTTCACCGAGTGCCGCGGCGAGCTGTTCAAGTGGGCCTCGCACGACGACCTTTACGCCCGCGACCTGCTGCGGCGCTGCGTGGAGGCGCTGGACGAGCGGCCGGACGTGATCCTCGCGCACTCCGGCCAGGCGGTCATCGACGGCGACGGCCAGGTGAAGGTCCCGTACGAGTACGGGCTCGCCACCGACTCGCCGCACGCGCCGGAGCGCTTCCGCAGTCTGCTGTTCGAGCCCGGTGGCGACGACTTCTACGGGGTGATGCGGGCCGACGTGCTGCGCCGGGTGAAGCCGCACGACAGCTACCACCACGCGGACCGCACGTTCGTCGCCGCGATCACCCTGCACGGGCCCTTCCACCAGGTGCCGGAGCTGCTGTACTTCCGCCGCGATCACCCCACCCGCGCCGAGCGGGCGAACCCCTCCAAGCGCTCCCGGTGCGTCAACCTGGACCCGCGAAGGGCAGGCCCGCTGCACCCGACGCCCCGGCTGCTCGCCGAGTACGTCTGGGGCTTCGTTTCGGCGATCCGGCGGGCGCCGTTGTCCCCGGCCGACCGGCGCGCGTGCTACCGCCACCTGGCCGAGTGGATGACCAGCCGGGTCCGGCCGGGCGCCGGCGAGCGGGTCGAGGACCGCGCCCCGGTCGACCCAGGCGGGCTCACCGTATCCGTCGACGCCCTCGTCGCCGGCCGTGAGGGGAGGCAGGCGTGACCGCTGCCCGCGTCGGGGTGTTCGGCCTGCTCGGCTCCGGCAACCTCGGCAACGACGGGTCGCTGGAGGCCGTGCTCGGCTACCTCCGCGCCGAGCACCCGGAGGCGGTCGTGGACGCGCTGTGCGGCGGACCCGAGGTCGTCACGGCCCGATACAGGATCCCCGCGACGCGGCTGCACTGGTACCGCGGGGAGTACCGGACCGCGTCCCGTGCGGGCGCGATCACGGCGAAGGGCCTGGGCAAACTCGTCGACGTCTTCCGCACCGCCGCCTGGGTACGCCGGCACGACGTGGTGATCGTGCCGGGCATGGGCGTCCTGGAGGCCACGCTGCCGCTGCGGCCGTGGGGCTTCCCGTACTCGCTGTTCCTGCTCTGCGCGAGCGGCCAGCTGTTCGGCACCCGGGTCACTCTGGTCGGCGTAGGCGCGGACAAGATCGGCGACCGGCCGACCCGGGCCCTGGTGCGCTGGTCGGCGCGGCTGGCCGCGTACCGCTCGTACCGCGACGACCTGTCCCGCGACGCGATGCGGGCGATGGGTGTGAACACCGCGCGCGACAAGGTCTGCCCGGACCTCGCCTTCGCACTGCCGACACCGCGCGGGAGCATGCCATCGGGCTCGGTCTGCGTAGGCGTCATGGACTTCCACGGCAGCAACGACGACCGTGCCCGGGCCGAGGAGATCCACCGGCGCTACCTGGACGGGACGACACGGTTCGTTCGCGCACTGGTCGAGGACGGCAGACAGGTACGGCTGCTCACCGGCGATGCCTGCGACTCGCCGGTCGTGGCCGCGATCCTCGACGCGGTGGACTCCCCCCTGGTCACGGCACCCGAAGTCGCGTCACTCGCAGACCTGATGAAAGAGATGGCGGCCGCCGACACAGTGGTGGCGACCCGCTATCACAACCTGATCTGCGCGCTGAAGGTCGGCGCCCCCACTCTCGCGCTCAGCTACGCGGCGAAGAGCGACGCACTCATGGACCGTATGGGCCTCGCCGCCTACTGCCACCCGGCTCGCGAGGTCGATGCCGACCGGCTGCTCGAACAGTTCCGGGAACTGGAGAAGCGATCGACGGAGCTGCGACAGACCCTGACCGAACGGAACGTGGCCGCGACCCGCCAACTCGACGATCAGTTCTGCGAGTTGACGGCGGCCCTGTTGCCCGTGAACAACCGAGCCCGCCGGGAGGCCTCATGAAAGTGACCGAAGTCCCGGCGATCGCGGGCGCGTTCCTCTTCGAGCCGACGCCGTACACCGACGAACGCGGCTACTTCTGCCGCACCTTCGACGCCGACGTGATCCGCTCGGTGGGCCTCGACCCGCACGCCTTCGTCCAGGACAGCGTGTCCCGCTCGGTCCGTGGAGTGCTGCGTGGCCTGCATCTGCGCTCCGGCGCCGGCGAGGCCAAGCTCGTGCGCTGCTCGTACGGGAAGATCTTCGATGTCGTCGTGGACCTGCGGCCGGACTCGCCGACGTATCTGGGCCAGGCCTTCTTCGAGCTGTCCGGCGAGACACAGGCGACCCTGTACATCCCGGCGGGATGCGCGCACGGCTTCCAGGCACTTACCGCCACCGCCGGCACCTCGTACCGGATCGACCGCCCGCATGATCCGGCCGAGGACGTGACGATCGCCTATGACGACCCGGAGCTTGCCATCCCCTGGCCGCTGCCGGTCCCTTTGATGTCTCAGCGGGACCGGGAGGCGCCGAGCCTCGCCGAAGTCCTCAAGCACAGGGAGAGTTGAGGTCGTCGTGGACACGGAAGAATTCCAACTGCCCCGTTCGCGGCTGGCGACCGAGCGGCTGCACGCTATGATCCCCGGTGGCGCGCACACCTACGCCAAGGGCGACGACCAGTACCCCGAAGACCTGGCCCCGGTGATCAGTCACGGCCGCGGTGCCCACGTATGGGACGTCGACGGCAACCGCTACATCGAATACGGCTCCGGCCTGCGCTCGGTCAGCCTCGGCCACGTCCACCCACGTGTGACCGAGGCGGTGCGGCGGGAACTCGACCGCGGCAGCAACTTCGTCCGGCCGTCCATTGTGGAGGTCGAAGCCGCGGAACGCTTCCTGGCCACGGTGCCAACCGCCGAGATGGTGAAGTTTGCGAAGAACGGCTCCGATGCCACCACCGCCGCGGTGCGCCTCGCCCGCGCCGCCACCGGGCGCCCACGGGTGGCCCTCTGCGCCGACCACCCGTTCTTCTCCGTGGACGACTGGTTCATCGGCACCACCCCGATGTCCGCGGGTGTTCCGGCGGCGACCACTGACCTCACCGTGTCCTTCCCCTACGGGGACCTGGCGGCCACGGAGGAACTGCTCAACCGCTACCGGAACGAGGTCGCCTGCCTGATCCTCGAACCCGCCACCCACACCGAGCCACCACCCGGCTACCTCGCCGGCCTGCGCGAGCTGGCCGACCGGCATGGCTGCGTCCTGATCTTCGACGAGATGATCACCGGCTTCCGCTGGTCCGAGGCGGGCGCTCAAGGCCTGTACGGCGTCGTCCCCGACCTCTCCACGTTCGGCAAGGCGCTGGGCAACGGGTTCGCCGTCTCCGCTCTGGCCGGGCGCCGTGATCTGATGGAGCGGGGCGGGCTGCGTCACTCAGGCGACCGGGTGTTCCTGCTGTCCACCACGCACGGTGCGGAAACGCACTCCCTGGCAGCCGCGATGGCCGTGCAGACCACCTACGTCGAGGATGGCGTCACGCCGCAACTGCACGCCCTCGGCGAGCGGTTGGCCGCCGGTGTCCGCGACGCCGCGGCCACCATGGGCGTCAGCGATCACGTCGTCGTACGCGGCCGGGCCAGCAACCTGGTCTTCGCCACGCTCGACGAGAACGGGCAGCCGTCGCAGGAGTACCGCACTCTGTTCCTGCGCCAACTCCTCGCGGGCGGGGTGCTTGCCCCGTCGTTCGTGGTGAGCAGCGCGCTCGGCGGCGCCGACATCGACCACACCGTCGACGTGGTGGCCCAGGCATGTGCGGTGTACCGGAAGGCACTTGACGCCGCCGACCCCACCCCCTGGCTGGGCGGGCGGCCGGTGAAGCCCGTGTTCCGTCGCTTGGCGTGACGTGACGTCAGCGGCGCTCCGGCTGACCCCCGTCGGCCGTCCACTCGACCGGCCAGTCGGCCATTCGGTCGACCAGCCACGCGGTTGCCGGTGTCACCGCCAGCGCGGTGCACCAGCCGCCGAGGACATCGGTCGGGTAGTGCGCGCCCAGAGCGACCTGCGCCCAGCCCATGGCGGCGCCGGCGACCAGCGCCGCGGCGAGCACGAGTGATGTGCCGGCGGTCCTGCCCAGGCCGAGCCGGCCGCTCGCGAGCAGCGCCACCACGAGGGCGAACGCGGTGAGGAAGGCGGTGTGCCCGCTCGGATAGGATAGGTTGCCGTCGCCGTGGATGGTGCGTCCCACTAGGGACTTGAGCAGCGTGGTCGTCCCCACGGTCATGACGACCCCGGCAAAGACGAGCACCGCCGCGCGAGGACGCCGAAGCAGCAGGCAGCCCGTCACGGCGGCCACGACCAGCGTCGCAGCTCCGGCGGGCTCCCCCAAGAAGTCCGTGGCCAGAGCGACGTACCGCCACGGCGGCCGCACACTGTCCGCCGTCGGCTGGATGATCCACCTGTCCACCCTGCCGGGCTCACTGTGGCCGGCGTACAGCACCCCGACCACGCCGACCACCAGCGCGGCAAGGGCCGCGATCAGCCCGAGCCACACGCGCAGCGACCGGGGCAGCACCGCGGACACCGACCGGCCGGTCACACGCCCACCACGTCCGGTCGACCTGCGGTACTTTGCCGTGATTGGTAGATGGTGTTCCGGATCTTGTCTTCAGGCAGAGTGAGGGTGCGGCCCTTCATTCGACCGGTGGGCAGCCATGAATCAGCGGCTTCCTGTTTCCCTTGCTCCAGGCCCTCTTGAAGGCTGCCCAGCCTGCTTTCGGTGACGTTCTTGTCTGCCAGGCGCAGCAGTGGTTTATGTCCCAGTCCCCGTGGGACCGCGAGCCAGTCAGTGACCGGCAGATCGACCTGCTGATGCCCGAGCTGGCCACCGCGCCCCACGACGACGGAGCGTTGTTTCTGGACACTTCGGTGACCGTAGGTCCGGGCACGCCACCGCCTATGTGTCCCGTCAGTACCTGGATGGTGTCGTGCACCTCCCGAAGGGTGGCGCCT
Source organism: Streptomyces sp. V4I8 (assembly GCF_041261225.1). Taxonomy (GTDB): domain Bacteria; phylum Actinomycetota; class Actinomycetes; order Streptomycetales; family Streptomycetaceae; genus Streptomyces. Next base: position 436,969 of record NZ_JBGCCN010000001.1, on the reverse strand, counting down.
GAGGGTACCTTCAGGCGGCGCCAGATGGGGGGGCCGGGAGTCCCGCAAGGTGACCTTGATCTTGTGGATGGTCTGGCTCGGTGCCGACCGTGAACTCGGCATCGCGCGCCTGGGTTTCGCCATGGCAGCCATCCTGCCAGCCTGTGTGCCCGGCTGCGGCCGGATGCCTGCCGTTCTCGATGGCGTCCCGTGTGATGGTGTAGGCGATCATTCTCCGGTGGTGTTCGGGGTGCCGGGGAGCGCGCGGGTGGTGTTCCCGGCGTGTTCGTCGGCGTAGATGGCGGTCATGCTGCCCTCGGGGAGGTAGCGGCGGGGGAAGGCGATCCACTCGTCGTGTAGTTCGCTGAGGATGGCGGTGACCAGGCGCTGGAGTGCGGCGGGGTTGGGGAAGACCTGGACGACGTCGGTGCGGCGTTTGATCTCCCGGTTCAGTCGTTCCAGGGGGTTGGTGGACTGGATCTTTTTCCAGTGCTGGAGGGGGAAGACGGCGAACGCGGTCAGGTCTTCCTTCGCGTCCAGGAGCATTTCTTTGACCTTGGGGAACTGCTCGCCGAGCATGTCGGCGACGGTGTCCAGCTGGGCTTGGACCGCTTGGGCGGTGGGCTGGGCGAAGACGGTGCGGATGGTCGCGGCGACCATCTCGCCGGTCCCCTTGGGGATGTGTGCGAAGCAGTTGCGCAGGAAATGGACACGACAGCGCTGGTAGGCGGATCCCAGCATGACCTTGCGGATCGCCTTGACCAGGCCGCTGTGGTGGTCGGCGATGACCAGGCGCACCCCGGACAGGCCGCGCTCGCGCAAGGAGCGCAGGAACTCGGACCAGAATGCCTCGCTCTCGCTGTCGCCGACAGCGGTCCCGAGGACCTCGCGGCCGCCGTCCTCGGTGATGCCGGTGGCGATGACCACGGCCTGGGAGACGATCTGGTGGTTCACCCGTACCTTGCAGTACGTCGCGTCCAGGTAGATGTAGGGGAACCGGGTGTGGTCCAGGGGCCGGGTGCGAAAGGCGGTCAGCGGCTCGTCCAGCTCGCCGCAGATCCGGGAGACCTCGCTCTTGGATATCCCGCTGTCCCCGCCCAGGGCCTTGACCAGGTCGTCGACGGAGCGGGTGGAGACTCCGTGGACGTAGGCTTCCATGATCACGGCGTAGAGTGCCTGGTCGATGCGGCGCCTGCGCTCGAGCAGGCTGGGGAAGAAGCTGCCGGTGCGGAGCTTGGGGATCTGAAGGTCCAGGTCGCCGGCCTGCGTGGTCAGGGTCTTGTCGCGGTGCCCGTTGCGGAACGCCGTTCGCGAGGCAGTGTGCTCGTTCCACTCGGCACCGATGTGCGCGGCGGTCTCGGCCTCGATCAGTTCCTGCAGCATCCGCTCGGCCACACTGCGGACCAGCTCGATTCCATCGGACGAGCGTAGTGACCGAAGCAACCGCAGTAAGTCATCCTGGGACAGGGCCATCGTGCACTCCCATCGCTTGAACTGGCGTTTTAGCAGGGAGAGTTGCACGGTGGCCCACCCCTTGGTCAGGGAGCGGCCACCCCCATCAGGCGTGCGCCCCGGGCAGACACCCGCGCACACCCACACCTCGATCGCCTACACCACGTCGCAGGACGCCATCCCGTTCTCCGGCAACAACGATCAGCCGTGCGAGGAGTCGAAAAGGGTGAGTCCCTATGGACGCCTCGCCGGAGCATCAGCAGACCCGACGAGATCGCCTACTACCTCGGCTATGCGCCGGTGGACATGGGCGTCGACCGGCGCCACACCCAGGCCGTCCTCGCCCTTGCCCGCCGCCGTGTCAACGTCCTCTGGGCACTCCTACGCGATGGGAGGTGCTACGAGCTCGCCCCGCCCGGTGCGCGCGCGGCTTGACAGACCGCATTAGCCTCGCCGTTTCGGTTGAGGCGATGAGGCGTCGCTGAGGGGCCATGGTTGGGTGGCTGACGCGATCTCGGTGCTCGGGCATGGCGGAGTCCCGGCGCGGTGGTCGGCTTCTCCAAGGTCCTTCGAGTCGTGGTGGGTCAGGGTTCGCTGGTCAGCTGCCGGGACGGGGCAGTGCGGCGAGGCGATGGAAGGCCGTGGTCAGTTCATGTCTCCAGGGCCAGGTCGCCGATATTCGCAAGCGCAGGCGGCGGCCGCCGCGGGTGAGGCGTGCGGCGACATGCAGCAACCGGTAGCGGAGCTTCTTCGGCTCGGCGGCGGCCAGTTCACCGTCCAGCAGCAGGACGCGGGCCCAGGCTAGCAGGTCGATCGCCGTGAGGCTGAGTTCGAGCCAGACGGTGTTGACGCCGAAGTGGCGGGAGGGGAAGCGGCCGAAGCCGGTGGTCTTGCCGCACCGGATGTGGTCCTCGACGGTGGCATGCCCGCGGTGGCGGACCTCCAGGAACTGGGCGGAGCCACCACTGGAGTAAGGGGTGTCGGTGAGGAATACCTGGTGACGCAGGCCCTCGTCCTGGTCGAACAGGGACAGTTGGGCTCCGGGGTGCGGCCGCTCGCGGCGCACGATGATGCGGGTGCCGACCGGGTAGCCGTCCAGATCGACCATGCCGGTCAGTTCGGCGACCTCGGCGCCATCACGCAGGGTGCCGTCCTGGTCCAGGGCGGGATACCAGAGGCGGTCGGGCATGGCCCGGACAGCTCGGCGGACCGGCTCGGTGATGGCGTATCCGACCGAGAAGAAGGCCCGGAGGGTTATTCACGGGCTTGGTTTCTTGATCGGCAAGGCGGCCCTGCTCGGTAGCCTGGCGTTTGCGACGACGTCAGTTTTCCACCGGGGTAGGGCCGTTGAGCTGGAACGTTACGACAGGGCTGGAAGCGGATCAACTGGAGGCCTTGGTGGTCCGGGTCCACACGATGCTGGTGGAGGACCCCGATCCGCCCGTGGTGCCGGGACGGATGTGGGCGCTGGGCCTGTACAAGTCCGTGGTCCTGGTGTTGTTCCTGCTGCGGCAGAACCCCGTCCAGCAAGCGGCGGCGGAACTGTTCCACATCTCCCAGGCCACCGTCTCGCGCCGGTGGACCACGCTGCTCCCGGTGGTGGGGACGGCCCTGGCCGAGCATGTGCCCGACCCCGCCGACGCCTCACACGGCAGGATCGTCCTGGCCGACGGGACCCTGGTCACCACGTGGGACTGGGCGAGCGAGGGCACCACGATGTTTTCCGGCAAGCATCGTGACACAGGCTTCAACCTGCAGGTCGCCGCCACTCTCAGAGGGGACCTGCTCGCCGTCTCCGTGCCGGTACCCGGCAGTCGGCACGACATGTACGCCTGGCGCCAGTCCCACTTCCCCAAAGCCTTCGCCGACCGGGAGAGCATGGGGGATCTGGGCTATGCCGGCTCCGGCATGCTCACCGCCCGCCGCAAGCCACCCGGTCAGGAACGCCCCGTCAAAGAAGGGCCTTCCACCCGAAGGGTGGACACCTGTTTGTTTGTTATGCGGCGAGTGTCAGGGTAGCTGACATCTGTTCGTAGGCGACGGGGCTGAGCTGTCCGTTCGCCGAGTGGCGGCGCCAGGTGTTGTACCGCGTCAGCCAGCGGAAGACGGTACGCCGGCGGGCGCCGGCCCCGTCGAAGCGCCGTGCTCCCTTGAGGATCTCCCGTTTCAGAGACGCGTGGAAGGACTCGCAGGCGGCGTTGTCCGCACTCGTCCCGACGGCACCCATGGACTGGGTGACTCCCAACTCCCGGCAGAGGCCGGCGAATTCACGGGATCCGTACTGCGCCCCGTGATCGCTGTGGAAGATGGCGCCGTCGAGGCTGCCACGGGTGGCGGCGGCCATCTTCAGCGCGTCGGCAACGAGGTCGGTGCGCATGTGATCGGCGATCGACCAGGCCGCCACCCGGCGTGAGGAGCAGTCCAGGACCGTAGCGAGATAGAGGTGCTCGCCGTCTCCGACGGGGAGATACGTTATGTCGCCCATGTACTTCAGGTTCGGCGCGGCAGCGGTGAAGTCCCTCTTGAACAGGTCCGGCACCGGCGTCTGCGACGGCTCGGGGATGGTGGTGCGTATGCGCTTGCGCAGGTGGAAGCCGGTGATGCGGAACTTGCGCATGACGCGGGCGACCCTCTTCTCGTTGATGTGCATGCCGTGGGTGTCGCGGAGCTCGGCGGTGATGCGTGGGGCGCCGTAGGCGCCGTCCGAGTCCGTGTGCACGGCCCGGATCCTGTCGGCCAGGACCTGGTCGTCCCGCTCGCGCTGGGCACGGGCCTCACGCGAAGAGCGCCACTTGTAGTAGCTGGAGCGGACGACGTCCAGCACGTGGCAGAGCCGCTTGACCTCACCATAAGTGATCCTCCTGCCAGCCCCTCACCGGGGCTGATCGAAGGTGTCCACCACTCAGGGGGAGGGTCCACCCAGGTTCAACTCACTCGACCTCGATCCTCTCCGCCCCGGGCAGTGGCTGCAGCGCATCAGCGAGCTCTCGGCTCTCCAGGACGCCAACAACCCGGACCTGCGCGCCTTTGCCAAAGGCGGCGGCAGGCTTCTGATCCTGCATGGCACCGCGGATGAACTGGTCAGCCACCGATCCACCGCCGAGTACTTTGAACGCGTAGTGAAAACGATGGGCCGGGCAGCGGCCGAGCGGTTCGCACGGCTCTACCTCATTCCCGGTGCCAACCATGGCAGCCTCCAGCCGGCATTCGCACCGAGTTGGGACTCGGTGACCGCCCTGGAGGAGTGGAACGAGCACGGTAAAGCCCCCACGCATCCGGTGGTCACTGATGTGCACGCTGCTGGCCAAGGCCGCACACGACCACTGTGCGAATATCCCGCCTGGCCGCGTTACATCGGCAGTGGAGATCCCAATGCTGCGGCGAGCTTCACCTGCGGCATTGTTACTTCTGACGCGAAGTAGGAGGGAGGCCTCCCGCTCCGGCCGGTGGCGGGCAACTCTGCGGTTGCCCTATCCGGGCCCGTTCTCCCTGTCCAGGGAGAGGCAGCCCTCATGAACACACTGATCCGGGAGCGCCGGGTCAGCGGGTTCGCCGAACGGCGCTGTCACTCTATTGGGGTGGCTAGTGGGGGAGGGTGGGTCTGGGCGTGTTTCTCCCGTTCACCGGCCGGTGTCAGGCGGTCGTGGGTCAGCCGGTGACCTGGGGCGTCGAAGACGTCGTCGATCAGCCGGGTGGCCATGCACGGGGCCTTCGGCCGGATCACTTCGACGAGTCTGCGACGTCCGGCTTTCCGCAAGGCGCCCGGGGATCCGTAGTGTTCCAGCAGCCAGGTCACCGCTGGGTGGTCCAGGCGGGGTCCGAGGACGCGTCCAGCGAGGGTGTCGGCGTACAAGCGAATGCGGCCCTGGCAAGATTTCCGTGAAGCTGGGGTGTGCCGCCGTGGCGCCGGTGACGCTTCGTCACGGATGGCGGCACTGTCAGCGAGTGTGATGACCTCGTACGAATCATATCTCCGCACCTCGATGCGGTGCGGGTGGAACGAGTGTGGGTGGCGGGCGGAGTGGTCCGCATCGCGGCCTGCACCCGCGAGTTGACGGTGGCGTCCGGACTGCGGTCGCGGTTCGCGCGGGTGCACAGCCGCTTTGCTGGCCCTGGCAAGATTTCCGTGACGTCGGGGTGTGCCACCGTGCGCCAGTGACGCTCCGTCACGGATGGCGGCGTCTGAGGTGGGCCATGAGGATGACGCGGTGGCGGAGAAGCGGGATGCCTGCGCGGCCCGCCATGATCCTTTTCTGGAGTTTCAGATCCGTGATGCGGCCTTCGTTGACGCCGGAGTTGAACGGGGTGGTGATGCCCTGCACGACCGCGGGCTGGTCCTCGCGGATCGCCGTGGCCAGGCTGGCCAGGGCCGGAAGGCGCGAGGTTGTGAGTTTCTCAAGCCAGTCCGGCAGCGGAGTGGCGTCGCGGGCATCGAGCATGGCAGCGAACTCGCGGACCAGGTCATGGGTGCGGTCCAGCTCCGGGCAGGCGGCGCGGATTCGTTGCAGCCGCTCGGTGTCGTGCAGGCCGCGCCGGGCTGGTGCGGCGGTGATCCAGCGGGCAACTTCTCGTGGTGAGGGCGGCCGCTCGCGGGGTGTGTCGATCGGGGCGCCGTCGGCGATGGCCTGCCGGTAGACCAGTGAGCCGTCGCGGCGACCTGGACGCCGGGATGGTCGCGCAGCCACCGGGCCAACTGCTCGGCGTCCCGGCCCGCCCAGAGCGTGAGCGGGAGCCGGGTGTCGGCATCCACCAGCAGGGTGCCATAGACGTCGGCGTACAACGCGAAGTCGTCCACACCCAGCACCCGGGGCGTGGACGACTTCGGCAGCGGCATGCGCATCAGGTGGAACAGCACGCTGGTCCGCGACAGCGGCACGTTCAGGATCTGCAGCAATCGCGTGCCACCGCGGCCGGCGAGCAATATCGCGGCCATTTCCACCAGATGCTGCAGCAACGGCGTGCGGCGCTGGTAGCGCACCGTCAGTTCATCGAGCTGCTCGGCGAACGTCCGCCGCCCGCAGCGCGGGCTGTCACAAAACAACCGCCGCACCGACAGGCCGATCAACACCGGCCGGGCCACCGACCGCGAGATCAGCCAGCGTGCGGACGTAGCGGCTGTGCACCCGCGCCGAGCTTCTGCCGCAGTCCGGGCACGCAACCGGCAACTCGCGAGTGCGGGCGGAAACATGGACCACGCCGCTCTCCACCCACACCCGCTCCACCCGCACCGCATCCAGGTGCGGGGACACGATCCGTACGAGGTCATCACACTCGCTGACGGTGCCGCCATCCGTGACGGAGCGTCACCGGCGCACGGTGGCACACCCCAACGTCACGGAAATCTTGCCAGGGCCCGCTATGACCGTACGTTGGCCGATGTCACTGTGGGTGGCCGCCCGGTGGTGATCGGGCTGTCGGTGCGGCGGTCGTTCTGTGAACCCCGGACTGCGGTCGGCGGACGTTTGCCGAGCAGGTTGAGGGGCTGACGGCGCGCTACCGGCGGCGCAGCCCACTGCTGCAGCATCTGGTGGAGATGGCGGGGGGGGTGCCTCTATGTCTTTGGTCAAGCGAGGCGTGGGGTTCTGGGTTCGTAGAAGGTGCCGTCGCGGAGCATTGCGAACAGCACATTGATGCGTTGTCGGGCGAGCCGGAGGAGGGCTTGTGTGTGGGTCTTTCCGCGGGCTCGGCAGCGGTTGTAGTAGGTGCGGGAGGCGGGGTCGTGCAGGGCGGCGAACGCGGACAGGAACATTGCGCGTTTGAGCTGCCGGTTGCCGCCTCTGGGTGCGTGTTCGCCGTGGATGGAGGTGCCCGATGACTTCGTGGTCGGGGCGAGGCCTGCGTAGGAGGCGAGGTGGGCGGCGGTGGGGAAGCTGGTGCCGTCGTCGACGGTGACCAGCAGCGTGGCGGCGGTCCTGACGCCGACGCCGGGCAGCGACGTCAGGACCTTCGAAAGAGGGTGGTCCTCCAGCAGGGTGCTGATCTGGGCTTCTGTCGCCCGGCGTTGTTCGTGGACGGCGCCGAGCGAGCGGGCCAGCGAGGGGATCACGATGTCGAGCGTGCCGGTTCCCGGAACGACGACGGTCTGTTCGTCGAGCGCGTCGAAGACATCGTCGATCAGCCGTGTCGCCATGCGCGGGGCCTTGGGGCGGATCACCTCGACCAGTCTGCGGCGTCCGGCCTTTCGCAGCGCGGCCGGGGATCCGTAGCGTTCCAGCAGCCAGGTGACGGCCTGGTGGTCCAGACGCGGGCCGAGGACGCGTTCCAGCGACGGGTGGAACTGGGTGAGCAGGCCGCGGATCTGGTTGGAGGTGCGGGTGGCCTCGGCCGCCAGGTCCTGGTCGAAGCCGACGAGCACGGTCAGCTCGGCGGTGATCTCGTCGGTCAGCTCCAGCGAGCGCAGGGTGTGGGGCATGGTGCGGGCCGCGTCCGCGATCACCGCGGCGTCCTTCGCGTCGGTTTTCGCCTCGCCGGGGTAGAGGTCGGCGATCCGCCGCATCGCCAGGCCGGGCAGGTAGGCGACCTTGCAGCCGGTGTCCCGGGCGACGGACAGAGGCAGAGCGCCGATGGAGGCCGGCTGGTCCACGATCACCAGGACGGTGCCGAACTTGGTCTTCAGCCTGTCGAAGACGTCTGGCAACTTCGGTTCGGTGTTGGGCAGTTGTTTGTCGAAGACCTTCTTGCCGACCGGGGTGAGGCCGTGGCCGTGGTGGGCGCTTTTGCCGACATCCAGGCCGAGGAAGACGCCTATCTCGTCGCTGTCGTTCAAGCCGTCCTCCCGAACGAGGTTGTGCGGTGCTGGCCGGGGCGTTGGCGTCGTGCGCGCATCCACGTTATGCAGACCTGCCGCCTGCGTAAGACCGGGCATTGCGCTCGGCCAAGCGGTAGTCGGGCCTCATCAGCGTCTCCAACGGCGCCTCTTGTCCGCGTACGACCTCAACTACAGAAGCGCGTACGACCTCACGTCCAGAGGTCGGCATCGGGATCATGCCACGGTGTCATCTCCTTCGATAGTGGTGAATCGGTTCTTGAGCCTGAAGCTCGGGCCGTTGATCGAAATGACCTCACAGTGGTGGAGGAGCCGGTCGAGGATGGCGGTGGCCAAGACCTCGTCGCCGAACACCTGGCCCCACTCGCTGAACGATTTGTTCGAGGTCAGCAAGATCGAGCCGGTCTCATACCTTTTCGAGACCAGCTGGAACACGAGGTTCGCCTCGGCCCGGTCCAGGGGCAGATAGCCGACCTCATCGACCACCAGGACGTGGGGCTTGAGGTAGGTACGCATCTTGGCCGCGAGACGCCCCTGGGCCTCTGCTTCCTTGAGCTGGCGGACCATGTCGTCCAGCGAGGTGAAGTAGACGGAGAAGCCGGCCTTGCAGGCCGCTATCGCGAGTCCCACCGCGAGGTGTGTCTTGCCTACTCCGGGCGGACCCATGAAGGCCGCGTTGGCCTTGGCCTCGACGAAGGAGAGGGCAGCGAGGTCCTTGACCTTGCGGACGTCGAGGTCGGGCTGGAAGGCGAAGTCGAAGTCATCCAGGGTCTTGTGGTGCGGCAGCTTCGACAGACGCAGGGCGGTGCGAAAGCGCCGTCCGTCGCGGACGCCGGTCTCTTCTTCCAGGACGAGATCGAGGAAGTCGAGGTAGCCCATCTTGTCGAGGTCGGCGCGGGCGGCCAGCTGCTCGAGACTGGCCGCGAGGTGGGGCAGGTTCAGCTTGTCGGCGTGCTTGCGGATCCGTGCGGTGATCAGGTCACTCATCAGTTCACTCCGGGCATCGTCAGGCCGGCGGCGAGGTCGTAGTCGGCCAGCGGGCGGCGGGAGACGGGGATGCGGGCGACCGCGGTGCGGGCCAGCAGGGCGTCCAGGGAGCCGGATTCAGACCTAGTGACGTCCGGGCGGTCTTGCTGGTCGGGCTCGTCGGCGGTGGTGACGCTGCGGGTGTGGCCGTCCGCGAGGCCATCCCAGTGGGCCTCATCGACCACCCAGCTGCCCCGCACGTCCGCCCGCTGATGGAGCGCGAGCAGGCTGTCGCTGCCCGCGGCCTCATCGAGGTGGTGGATGGCGATCTCGGCCTGCGCGCCCCGGACTTCAACCTGCTGACCAGGACGGATACGGCGGGCGGGCACCGAGTAGAGGCTGCCCTCGAAGGAGACCAGGCAGTCCTTGCCGGCCCTGCGCAGGTGCCGCTCGACCACCCGGTAGGGATGCCCGGGCAGCGGGATCAGAGCGGCCCGGTCCTTCACGGCCCGCTCACCGATCACCTCACTGTGGGTGCGGTGGACCTGCCGACGTCGGATCGGCGCCCAGGCCATGAACGCCGCGTCCATCTCCGCGACGGAGCCGAAGGACCGGCCCGCCAGGACGTGATCACGGACAATGTCGACCTGCCTTTCGACGCGTCCCTTCCCCTGGGGCCGATAGGCCGCCAGGACGTCGATGTCGAAGCCGTAGGACGAGGCGAACGCGACCGCCTCGGGATGCAACGGCACCGCCTTGCCCGGCCCAACATGCCGCTTGACCACGGTCTTCGTCCGGTCGTAGACCACCGTGGCCGGAGTACCGCCGAAGTGCTCGAACGCGCGGCGGTGGCAGTCGAAGAACGTCGCCAGGTCCTGCGACGTGGTGAAGCAGCAAAACGGGTCCCGCGCATAGGACAGGACCATGTGAAACGAGTACACCTTGGCGATGCCGGCATGCGCGAGGATGCCGCCCTCATCACCCCAGTCGACCTGGGCCTGGCCCCCGGGCACGACCTCGAACCGGCGGTGCAGTCCGAACAACTGGCCTTCGTCCAGACCGAGTTCGACCCGGATACGGGGCCTGGCCTCGGCGACATACATCTTCACCCGCTGGTAGTGCCCCTCGAAGCCGTATTGATCGACCAGCCGCTCGTGGATCACCGCGGCCTTCAACTTGATGTCGACCCGCAGCCAAGCATCCACCACCGGCGCCAGCTTCGCTATCTTGCGGGGCTGGGTGCCCTTGCGCGACGGCGCCGCCGGCACCACCGCCCCCTCGGCGGCCAGGTACTTCTTCACCGTCCGCCAGTCATGCCCGGTCTCCCGGGCTATCGCGCTGATACTCACGCCCGCCTGATGCAGGGCACGGAACCTACGTAAGTCCATCCATTCCTCCGGATCCAGGATCATAAGAAGCGGTCACCCTTCGGACTCGTCTGCTCGGCCGCTGACGAACCGAAGGGTGATCGCCCCTTGCCTCGAACGTCTCTACGACGCGCCGAGAGCTCTGGACGTGAGGGTGTACGCCGCTATGGAGATGAGGGTGTACGCGGACACGGGGTGCTGGAGCGATACCAGCGACGCACCGCTCGTCTGACCAGGCAGGTCAAGGCCGTGGTCAAAGAGTTAGCGGGCCGGGCGGGATCACGTCTGCTGGCGATACTCGCGGTGGGCCTGTCCCGTCACACGGCCCTGCGCACCCTGCTGCGCATCCCGTTGCCGACCGGGCGGGTGCCCCGTGTGATCGGCGTCGACGATTTCGCACTTCGGCGGCGGCACCGCTATGCCACCGTGGTGATCGACGCCGAGACCCATGAGCGGATCGACGTGCTGCCTGACCGCACGGCCGACACGCTGGAAGCGTGGCTGCGCGAGCATTCGGGTGTCGAGGTCGTGTGCCGCGACGGTCAGCCGAGGCTGTTTACTCCTCTGTGTAAGAGGTGATCTTGCTGGGTGCTGGTCGGGCCCCGGATGACACCAGGAATGTGACGCACAGTGAGTGACCTGATGAACGAGTCCAGCCCGCACGCCGAGTCCGCAGAGCCGCGTGAGGAGGCGTCGAGGCGGCTGGCGGGGGCTTTATCGCCGGCGGCGATCGACCGGCTCCTGGCTGATGCGGAGGCGGCCGGGGTCGGTATTGACGGGGCCGGCGGGCTGCTGCAGCAGATGATGAAGGCGGTGCTGGAGCGGGCTTTGCAGGTGGAGATGGCCGACCATCTCGGTTACGAGGCCGGGGACCCGGCAGGCCGCGGCTCGGGCAACGCCCGCAACGGCTCCTACCCCAAGACGCTCACCACGGTGGCCGGCCCGGTCACGGTGGACGTGCCCAGGGACCGCCGGTCGGAGTTCGAGCCAGTGATCGTACCCAAGGGCCGGCGGCGTCTGGCCCAGGTCGACGACATGGTGCTGTCGCTGTACGCCCGTGGCATGACCACCCGCGACATCACCGCCCACCTCAAAGAGGTCTACGGCAGCGAGGTGTCCCCGGCCCTGGTATCCAGGATCACCGATGTGGTCGCGGACGAGATAACTGCCTGGCAGAACCGCCCTGTTGACGACGTCTACCCCATCCTCTACATCGACGCGCTGACCGTGAAGGTCCGCGACAGCGGCATGGTCACCAACAAGTCCGCCCACCTGGTGATCGGCGTCGACGTGGACGGCATCAAGAACGTACTGGGCATCTGGCTGCAGGACAGCGAGGGCTCGAAATTCTGGCTGAACGTGCTCACCCAGCTGAAGAACCGCGGCCTGCGCGACGTCCTGATCGTGTGCTGCGACGGGCTGGCAGGCCTGCCCGACGCCATCACCACAGTCTGGGAGAAAGCCCTGGTCCAGACCTGCGTGACCCACTTGATCCGCAGCTCGATGAAATACGTGTCGCACGGTGACCGCAAGCAGGTGACCGCCGCCCTCAAACCGATCTACACCGCCGCCACCGAATCCGAGGCACTGACCGCGCTGGACGAGCTCCGGTCAAACTACGGCAAGAACTACCCTGGCCTGATTGCCAGTTGGGAACGGGCCTGGGAAGAATTCATCCCCTTCCTCGCCTCCGACCACGAGATACGCAGGGTCATATACACGACCAACGCCATCGAATCCCTGAACTACCAGCTCCGCAAGATCACCAAGACGCGCGGCCACTTCCCCAGCGACGACGCCGCCGTCAAACTCCTCTACCTCGGCATCCGCCGCATCCAAGGCCGCCACATCGACGGCGACGGCCCCATCCCCAAAGGCCGCGTCCGCGGCACCGGCACCCTCGGCTGGAAACGCGCCATGAACCACTTCATGCCCGCCTTCCCCGACCGCCTCCCCCTCTGACCCCAGCAAGATCACCGACAGTAGCCAACCCCGGGGCCCGACCAGCAAGGCCACACACCTCTACATACACAAAGGAATTGACAACCTCGTGCAAGCTCTCAGCAGGCTGCCTTCAGAAGCTGGCCTCCTACCTACAAGAGGGACCGAGCGCGCACGGCTGGGACCAGGACCAGGTCTGGACTGGTGCGCGGGTGGCGACGCTGATCGGCAGGAAGTTCCACGTCTCCTACAGCGTCTCAGGCGCAACGAGGCTCATGCGCCGCCTCGGGTTCACTCCGCAGGTCCCCGCACGGCGGGCCGCGGAACGCGACGAGCAGGCCGTCACCGCGTGGAAGGAGGCGACCTGGGCGGAGGTAAAAGCGCCCGTGCGGCCTGCGACGGCTTCATCTGCTTCGAGGACGAGGCCGGGTTCACCCGCAGGCCGCCGAAGGGCCGCACCTGGGGCAGGCGGGGCATCACCCCGGTCGTGAGGGTCAGCGGCCGCCGCTCGGGCAGAGTCTCCGTCGCCGGGCTGATCGCGATGCGTCCCGGTTCACGGACCCGGCTGTGCCACCGGCTGCGGCTGCACACCGGGCGCAAGGGCGAACGCCGCAGCCTGTCCGAGGACGACTACATCCGCCTGATCGACGGGATGCATCAGCTGGTCAAGGCGCCCATCGTGCTCGTATGGGACCGGCTGAACACCCACGTATCCCACACGATGCGCGACCTGATCGACGCGCGCGACTGGCTGACCGTGTTCATCCTTCCCGCGTACGCACCCGAGCTGAACGCGGTCGAGTACCTGTGGGCCCACGTCAAACGCAGCCTCGCCAACCTCTCCAGCGTCGCCCTCGACCGCCTTGCCACACTCGTGCGCAACCGACTCAAACGGCTGCAGTACCGCCCCGACCTCCTCCCCGGCTTCCTCGCCGGGACCGGGCTCGCCCTCGACCTCCCACCATCACCGTGAAGCGCCGAAGTCAGTAAGGAATCAACGAGGCCCCCGGACTGTGGTGTTGAGACTTCAGACATCTCGCTCAACAGTCCGAGGGCCTCGCCTGTTACGGGACTGGACCACGTCACCCGAACACGCCCAAGTTGAAAAGGCTCCCAGTCAACGCCCGGCGGGGCGCAGTGGTTCTCAGCGGACGAGACGGGGGAGGTCGATGTCGATGCCGAAAGGTACCGCGGTCTTGATGCGCTCGCGGTAAATACCGGTGGCGACGTAGGCGTGGGTGGTGTCGTCCAGTTCGTACGTGTGGATCACGGGGAGGCTGTTTTCCTCCTCGATACGCCAATAGTGCGAGATACCCGCCTGCGCGTACTTGAACGGCTTCAGTGACCGGTCCCGGTCGGCGGACTCGTCTGAGACGACTTCGACGGCGAGGGCGACCTGATCGGGGAGGTAGCGCGTACGGTCCGGGTCGTAGGGGACCGTGACAGCAAGGACGTCAGGCTCGGGCCGGTTCTTCTCATTCAGTTTGACCGTCATTTCCCGGTCGATCACGAATCCCTCGGGCGCCTGATCGTCCAATGCGGTCGTCAGTCGGGTGACGACGCGGGCGTGCCAGGACCGCTGCGGGGACATCATGAAGATCAGCGCTCCATCGATCAGCTCGGTGTGTCGGGGGAGGTCGGGTGCATTGTCGAGGTCATCGGCCTCCCACCCACTCGGCCGGGGCGGCAGCATCCAGGGCGGAAGTGCGTCCCATGCGGTCGTCATCGTGTCCTCCTTCGGGCGCCCCGGCCAGCTTATCCGTCAGCTCCACGTGGTGGTGGGGCCTTCCACCCGAAGGGTGGACACCTGTTTGTTTGTTATGCGGCGAGTGTCAGGGTAGCTGACATCTGTTCGTAGGCGACGGGGCTGAGCTGTCCGTTCGCCGAGTGGCGGCGCCAGGTGTTGTACCGCGTCAGCCAGCGGAAGAGGGTACGCCGGCAGGCGCCGGCCCCGTCGAAGCGCCGTGCTCCCTTGAGGATCTCCCGTTTCAGAGACGCGTGGAAGGACTCGCAGGCGGCGTTGTCCGCACTCGTCCCGACGGCACCCATGGACTGGGTGACTCCCAACTCCCGGCAGAGGCCGGCGAATTCACGGGATCCGTACTGCGCCCCGTGATCGCTGTGGAAGATGGCGCCGTCGAGGCTGCCACGGGTGGCGGCGGCCATCTTCAGCGCGTCGGCAACGAGGTCGGTGCGCATGTGATCGGCGATCGACCAGGCCGCCACCCGGCGTGAGGAGCAGTCCAGGACCGTAGCGAGATAGAGGTGCTCGCCGTCTCCGACGGGGAGATACGTTATGTCGCCCATGTACTTCAGGTTCGGCGCGGCAGCGGTGAAGTCCCTCTTGAACAGGTCCGGCACCGGCGTCTGCGACGGCTCGGGGATGGTGGTGCGTATGCGCTTGCGCAGGTGGAAGCCGGTGATGCGGAACTTGCGCATGACGCGGGCGACCCTCTTCTCGTTGATGTGCATGCCGTGGGTGTCGCGGAGCTCGGCGGTGATGCGTGGGGCGCCGTAGGCGCCGTCCGAGTCCGTGTGCACGGCCCGGATCCTGTCGGCCAGGACCTGGTCGTCCCGCTCGCGATGGGCACGGGCCTCACGCGAAGAGCGCCACTTGTAGTAGCTGGAGCGGACGACGTCCAGCACGTGGCAGAGCCGCTTGACCTCGAAGGTCTCGCGATGGTCCTCGAAGGTACTGGAAGCGGCTCGTCACCAGCTCATCTCGGAGGCGAAAAACTTCGTGGCCTTGCGCAGGATGTCGCGCTCCTGGGCGAGCGTCGCATTCTCCTTGCGCACCGTCTTCAGCTCCGTGCGCAGGGCCGCTAACTCGGCCTCCAGCTCTTCCTTCGTGGCCTTGCTCACCGGGGTGTCCTTCATGTTCTTCGTGGTGCTGCCGCCGCGGGCGCGGTCGGCGCGGATCCAGTTCCGCAGCGTCTCCGGGTTGATCCCCAGATCGCGGGCGGCCTGCACGATCGTGAGGTCGGGGTCCGAGTGGTACAGCGCGACGGCGTCGGCCTTGAACTCGGGCGAATAAACCTTCATCACCATAAGTGGTCCCTCCTGCCAGCCCCTCACCGGGGCCGATCGAAGGTGTCCACCACTGCGGGGGAAGTGCCGAAGACGACTTCCAGGACGCGAAGGAGACCTGCCACCTCGACAAAGGCCAGGTCACCTGCTGGAACTCCTGGCACCGCTGGAGCGTGATCACCCTGGTCGCCTACGCCTTCCTGGCCGTCACCGCCGCCCTCGAACGCACCGCCCAGACCAGCCGGAACAACCCCGCCGAGACGGACCTCGTCACCCTCAGCAGCCACGAACTCCTCCGCCTGCTACGGGCCTTGATGCTTCCGCCGCCCCGGCGAGATGCCGAACACCTGCTGCGGTGGTCCCCCTGGCGCCGCCGCCACCAACACCACGCCCGCCTCTGCCACCGCCGATGGCACACCTACGCCGACACCACACCATGACCAGACAGCACATCAGCAGCCATCTACAGCTGCCGTAACATTCCCTTCAGCTGTAGATCATGGTGGTTGCGGGAGTTCGAGGGTCTCTAAGCTGGGTAACTGCCGTGTATGAAGGCGGAGTTGCTGGATGTCCCGGTCGAGGTGTCGGACCGGGAGTGGGCGGAGGAGTGGGCGGGGCGGCTGGACGATCTGCTGGTGGGGGTCGGGGACCTGTTCGGCCGGGTGGAGACGCAGTGGCATGGGGAGATGTGCGTCCGGGGCCTACTGGGGCCGGTCTCGCGCAAGAACGGCTGGCAGCTGGCGGAGTGGGCCGGAGAGCGTGTGCCGTGGAACCAGCAGCACTTGCTGGACCGGGCGAAGTGGGACGTGGAGGGGGTGCGGGACTTCACCCGCCGGTACGCCGTCGCCGAGCTGGCGGACGACGGCGTGGGCGCGGGGCCCGGCGGGGCCGGGGTGCTGGTGGTGGACGAGACCGGGTTCGCCAAGCGCGGGAAGGCTTCGGCCGGGGTGGCGAGGCAGCACTCCGGGACGCTCGGCGGGGTATTCCCCTGCCAGATCGGGGTGATGTGTGCGTGGGCCACCGGTGCGGGGCAGGCGTTGATCGACCGGGAGTTGTACCTGCCACGGGAATGGACGGACGAGCCGGATCGCTGCCGGGCCGCGCACGTGCCCGAGCAGCGCGGCTTCCTGACCAAGCCACGGCTGGCGGAGGCGATGATCGAGCGGGCGCTGCCCGACCTGCCTCAGGAGCCGGGGAAGGTGTGGGTGGCCGCCGACGAGGTGTACGGGCGCGAGCGTGCGTTCCGTTCCTTCCTGGAGGAACATCGTCTGCCGTACGTGGTCAACGTGCAGGCGAACTCGCCGGTGCTGCAGCGTCCGGGCTGGCGGCACGCCGCCCGGCTGGTGGAGCGGGTCGCGCGGGAGGAGGACTGGGTCGAACTGCCCGCCGGGCCCTCCCAGTTGGATACCCGCACGTGGCAGTGGTGGGTGCGGCGACTCCCCGGCGAGGAGGAGATGGTCGATGGCCAGGCGTGGGCGCGGTGGCTGGTCGCGCGACGCCGCCTGGAGGATCCCGGCAAACGCGACTACTACCTGGGCTGGGGCCCGGCCGACACCCCGGTCGAGGAGATCGTTTTGGTGCCGGGCGCGCGCTGGCGGGTGGAAGAGGCGATCAAGCTGGCGAAGTCCGCCTGCGGGATGGCTGACTACGAGGTCCGCTCTTTCCACGGCTGGTACCGGCACGTCACCCTCGCCCAGCTGGCCGCCGCGTTCCTGGTCGGCTGCGACGCAGCCACCGCCCGCGAGAACGGCCCGCTGGCCCGGACCCGCTACGGCCAGCCCGCGCCGACAGCACCCGTCGCCGAGAGAGGGGGACCCGCCTGATCCCAGCAGCCCACCCGCCCCCGTCCGCTTCACCGCCTTCGAGATCAGGCGCCTGCTCATCTTGCTCACCCCGCTGCCCGACCGCCACCAACGCATCCGGCACGGCCTGGCCTGGTCCGCCTACCGCCGCCTCCACCAGGCCATCGCCCGTGCCTGCCACCGACGCCGCCGAGCACACGGTCACACCGTCCCAGCCGGACCCGACACACCAACAGAACTCCCGCAACCACCATGATCTACAGCTGAAGGGACATTCTCCCAGTTCCAGGAGCCTTTTTCACGTGTAGATCATGAGGGTGAGGATCGCGGCAGCCGCTGACGTGAGTCTGTTCGGGCTGGTCTGTGCATGTCGGAAGATCCGCCACTGCTTGATTCGGGAGATGGTGCGCTCAACTGGAGCACGTAGTGCGGCGTGGACCTTGTTCGAGGCTTTGTGCTTGTCGGGGAGTTCCGCTTTCGGACGGCGCTTGATCGGGGTGATCACCGTGCCGCCGGCTCCGACGTACCCTTTGTCTGCCAGGACTTCGAGGTCCAGTTGCGCGCAGGTATCGAGGATGGCGTGCTCGCGGGCGGCCGTCACATCGTGGGTACCGCCGGGCAGGGCCGGTGAGATCCATAGCAGCTTCCCGTCTTCCGCGGTGATGACCTGCAGGTTCACGCCCTCCCGGTGGGCCTTGCCGGAGAAGTGCCCTGGCGCCTGGACTCGGTCGGTCTCGGCGACGGTGCCGTCCAGCAGCACATAGCCGTCCGTGTGGTGGCTGGTGAGCGCCTCGGTCAACGACGGGGCGTGCAGTGCGAGTTGCTCGATCGTGTGGTTCACGTAGCGCCAGGCGGTGGCCGTGCCGATGCCGAAGCCCGCAGCGATCTGTTCGAGGGTGTCGTGCTTGCGCAGGTAGACCAGGGTGCACCGGGCCCGGTCGTACGGACGAAGTCTGCACTGCCGGCCGGCTTCACAGGAAGCAATCACCATCGTGACCAGTTCCAGGAGCTCCTCGTCGACATCGCATCCGGCAGGATAGGAGAACACGGGGCATCTCCGCAGGTGAAGGTTATGTTTGGCGACTCTCCAAACCGGCGGGATGCCCCGTTCGACACGCCACTGTCAACACTTCACCGACACCCCACCCGCAAGCCGTACAAGTGAAAAGGGCTCCAGTTTGGGTTTTCACGAGTGCGCAAGGTTGCGCGGTGTGCGCGGATTTCGCCATTGTGGGCCTCTGTGCCGCCGGGAATGTGTGCGGTGGACTTGCGTCGTCTTACCCGTACGTGCTTCTTCCCATTTCCCGGTGGCAAGGCTGAGGGGTGTTATCGGCCATGTCCCGCCCGGGGGTTTTGGGTGAAGGGACTCGACTGTCATGGCAGGAATATCCGATACGCCTTTCAGGGGTGTGTGTCTTGATGACGTCACCAGGCCCGCGGACATACGCGCTCTTCCGACGGAGGAGCTTCCTCAGCTTACCGGGGAGATCCGCCGGTTCCTGATCGAGAAGGTGTGTGCGGCGGGTGGGCATCTGGGCCCGAATCTGGGTGTGGTGGAGTTGACGTTGGCGTTGCACCGGGTGTTCGACTCCCCGCGCGACACGTTGATCTTTGATACGGGTCATCAGGCGTATGTGCACAAGTTGCTCACAGGCCGCGGCAAGGGCTTCGCGCAGCTGCGGCAGGCGGGTGGCTTGTCGGGGTATCCGTCGCGGGCGGAGTCGGTTCACGACGTGGTGGAGAACTCGCATGCCTCCACGGCTCTTTCCTACGCGGATGGTCTGGCCAAGGCGCGTCAGCTGGCTGGTGAGCAGGACCGTGCAGTGGTGGCGGTGATCGGGGACGGGGCGTTGACCGGGGGGATGGCGTGGGAGGCGCTGAACAATCTCGGTGCCGCCAAGGACCGGCCGGTGGTTGTGGTGCTGAATGACAACGGCCGCTCCTACGCGCCCACGACTGGCGCGGTGGCTGAGCACCTGGGTGTGCTGAGGTTCGGTGGCGGTGTGGAGGCGTGCCGGAATCTGTTCACTGATCTCGGCTTCATCTATTTCGGGCCGATCGATGGCCATGACACGTTTGAGGTGGAGCAGGCGCTGCGCCGGGCCAGGGCTATAGGGCGGCCGGTGGTGGTGCATGTGATGACGGTCAAGGGCAAGGGTTATGCCCCGGCCCGAGCAGGACATGGCGGATTGCCTGCATGCGGTGGGCACCGTGGATCCTGCCACCGGCCGTCCTGCCCCTCTCGCGTTGGAGGCGGCCGGCGCGAGGGGGGCACCTCCTGCCGCGTCGTGGACGAGTGTGTTCTCGAAGTGTCTACTCGAGCTCGCCGAACGGCGCCAGGATGTGGTGGCGGTGACGGCGGCGATGCTGCGCCCCACCGGCCTGCACGCCATGGCAGAGCGGTTTCCGCAGCGGGTCTTTGATGTGGGGATCGCCGAACAGCACGCGGTCACCAGCGCGGCTGGTCTGGCGATGGGCGGGCTGCATCCGGTGGTGGCGATCTATGCCACCTTCCTGAACCGGGCGTTCGACCAGGTGCTGATGGACGTGGCGTTGCACCGGATGCCGGTCACCTTCGTTCTGGACCGGGCGGGTATCACCGGTCCGGACGGGCCGTCACATCACGGCATGTGGGACATGCCCCTGCTTTCGGTGGTACCCGGGATGCGGATTGCTGCCCCGCGGGATGCCGCACGCCTTAAGGAGCTGCTGGCTGAAGCCGTCGGATGGGAGGAGGGGCCCACGGTGCTGCGCCTGCCCAAGGCCAGCACAGGAGCGGAGATTTCGGCACTGGCCCGCATGGACGGCATCGACATCCTCCACCGCAGCTCCCGTCGGCCACTGGATGTGCTGCTGGTGGGGGTGGGTCCGCTGGCCGGTGCAGCCGTGGAAGCCGCCCGGCTTCTGGAAGGGCAGGGGATCGGGGTGACGGTGGCTGACCCGCGCTGGGTGCTGCCCGTCAGCGAAGCACTGCCCGCCTTGGCGGCCCGCCACGAGCTGGTGGTCAGCATCGAGGAGGGTGTCGTCACGGGCGGTGCGGGCTGGGCCCTGACCCAGGAGTGCCAGGCTAAAAGTGTTGGTACGCCGGTGGTGCCGCTGGGGCTGCCACGCGAGTTTATCGCGCACGGTTCCCGCACCGAGCTGCTGGCCGAGGCGGGGCTGGATGCCGCTGGCATCGTCCGCACGGTCCAGTGTGTTCTGTCGGGCGGCCAGCCAGGAACGGCTGCAGCCGTGTTGGACCAGCAGGTGTCGCGATGACCACAACCGATCTCGGCCTGCCCGCTATGCCCACCCTCAAGGTTCCGGTGCGTCGCCGTCTTACCCGTCAGCTGCGTGTCGGGTCGGTGCCCGTGGGCGGCGGCGCACCGGTCAGCGTGCAGACGATGACCACGACGAACACGGCGGATGTGGATGCCACGCTGCGGCAGATCGCCGAAGTCACCGCCGCGGGCTGCGACATCATCCGGGTCGCGGTGCCCTCTGCTGATGATGCCGATGCCCTGCCGGCGATTGTGGCCCGTTCGCCGATCCCGGTGATCGCGGACATTCACTTCCAGCCCCGCTATGTCTTCGCCGCCCTGGATGCTGGCTGTGCTGCGGTGCGGGTGAACCCGGGCAATATCAAGAAGTTCGACGACCGCGTCGGGGAGATCGCTCAGGCGGCCTCCGCGGCCGGGGTTCCGATCCGGATCGGGGTGAACGCGGGCTCTCTCGATCCGCGCCTGCTCGCCAAGTACGGCTCCGCCACACCGCAGGCGCTGGTGGAATCCGCGCTGTGGGAGGCCTCGCTGTTCGAAGAACACGGCTTCCAGGACATCAAGATCGCTGTCAAACACCACGATCCGATGGTGATGGTGGTGGCGAATCGGCTGCTCGCGCAGCGCTGCGACTACCCCCTCCACCTCGGGGTCACCGAAGCCGGCCCCGCCTTCCAGGGCGCCATCAAGTCCGCTGTCGCTTTCGGGATCCTGCTGGCCGAGGGCATCGGCGACACCATCCGCGTCTCCCTCTCAGCTCCACCCGTCGAACAGGTCAAGGCAGGCTGCCACATCCTGCAGTCCCTGGGGCTGCGGCCGAGGAAGCTGGAGATCGTCTCCTGCCCGGGCTGCGGCCGCCTCCAAGTCGACATCCACAAACTCGCCACCCAAGTCGAAGCCGCCTTTACCGGCTTCCCCCACCCGCTGCGGATCGCAGTGATGGGCTGCGTCGTCAACGGGCCCGGCGAAGCCCGGGAAGCCGACATCGGCGTCTCCTCCGGCAACGGCAAAGGCCAGATCTTCGTACGAGGCGAGGTCGTCAAAACCGTCCCCGAATCGAAAATCGTCGACACGCTCCTCGACGAAGCGCTCAAGCTCACCGTTCGCACGGGCGAGGAGCCGACATGACCCACTCTCCTGCCGTCCTCGACCTGAGGCACCTCAGGGAATCCGTCGAGGAGGTCCTGAACGACTTCTTCACCCGCAAAGCGTCCGACCGCCCTCCACATCTGCCAGACCTGGCCACGCCACTGCAGCAGTTCATAGCAGCCGGCGGAAAACGCATCCGCCCCCTGTTCAGCCTGGTCGGCTGGCACGCCGCCGGCGGTGCAGGCGCAGCACGTGCGGCCCATCACCTAGCGGCCGCCCTGGAACTCTTCCATGCTTTCGCGCTCATCCACGACGATGTGATGGACCGCTCCGACACCCGCCGCGGCCACCCCACCCTCCACCGCATGCTCGCCCGGCAGCACACAGTACCCCCAACCGCCGCGGACCAGTTCGGCACCAGCGCCGCCATCCTCATCGGAGACCTGGCGCTGATGTGGTCCGACGAGCTCCTGCACACCGGCAACCTGACCCCCCAGCAGCTCGCCGCTGTCCTGCCCCTGCTGGACCAGATGCGCACCGAGCTCATCTACGGCCAGTACCTCGACCTGGTCCACAGCCATCGGTCGCCGGATATGTCCTGCGCGCTCACCGTGATCCGATACAAGACAGCTAAATACACGGTGGAACGGCCCCTGCAGCTCGGCGCGGCCCTCGCCGGTGCAGACCAGAGCCTGCTCACCCCCCTCTCCTCCTACGCCATCCCCATCGGGGAGGCGTTCCAACTCCGGGATGACCTGCTCGGAATGTTCGGCGACCCGGCGGCCACCGGCAAGCCCGCCCTCGACGATCTGCGGGAGGGCAAAGCCACCGTCCTCATCTCCCTGGCCCTCACACGTGCCTCCCGCGCCCAGGCCGATCAGCTTCGCCTTTACCACGGCTGCCCCACCCTGACCGAAGCCCAGGCGCAGGCGGCCCGCGGCATCATCACCGCCACCGGAGCCCTCCGCATGGTCGAAGACATGATCATCAAGCGGTACGAGAAAGCCATGACCACCCTGGACACCGCCCCCATCAACCCCGCCGCCAAAGACGCCCTGCGCCACCTCGCCGACTCCGCGGTACGGAGGCACACATGAACCCCTCCCCCACCCGCCGCCGCATCCTGCTCGCTGCCCCCCGCGGGGCATGCGCCGGCGTCAACCGAGCAATCGCCGCGGTCGAGAAGGCCCTGGAGCTGTACGGCGCTCCGGTGTACGTCCGGCACGAGATCGTCCACAACAAGTACGTCGTGCAGACCCTGGAGAAAAAGGGCGCCATCTTCGTCGAGCAGACGCAGGAGGTGCCGCCGGGCAACATCGTCATGTTCTCGGCGCACGGCGTGGCCCCCGTCGTCCACGAAGAGGCCGAACGCGGCAAGCTCGCCACCATCGACGCGACCTGCCCGCTGGTCACCAAGGTCCACAAGGAAGCCGTCCGCTTCGCCAAGGAGGACTACGACATCCTCCTGATCGGGCACGAGGGCCACGAAGAGGTCATCGGCACCTCCGGCGAGGCCCCCGACCACATCCAGCTCGTCGATGGCCCGAAGGACGTCACAGGCGTCGAGGTCCGCGACCCGTCCAAGGTCGTCTGGCTCTCCCAGACCACGCTGAGCGTGGACGAGACCGTGGAGACCGTCGACGCGCTCAAGGAGAAGTTCCCCCAGCTCATCTCCCCGCCCAGCGACGACATCTGCTACGCCACCCAGAACCGCCAGCTCGCGGTGAAGCAGATGGGCGCCGAGGCCGAACTGGTCATCGTGGTCGGCTCCCGCAACTCCTCCAACTCCAAGCGGCTGGTGGAGGTCGCCAAGCTGGCGGGCTCGCGCGAGGCATACCTCGTGGACTTCGCCGACGAAATCGACGAGGCCTGGCTGCAGGGCGTGACCACGGTCGGCGTCACATCCGGCGCCTCGGTCCCGGAGGTCTTGGTCGAGCAGGTCCTTGAGTGGCTCGCCCAGCGAGGCTACGACGACGTCGAACTCGTCAAAGCAGCCGAGGAATCCATCATCTTCTCCCTGCCGAAGGAACTACGCCGCAACCTGCGCGAAGAGGCAGCCGCCCTCGGTGCCGGCAGGGAATCCAGTACTTCGTCGTCGCCGGACACGGACCATTTGCCTGCATTCGCTGACTGTCGCATTGCCTCGGAGGCCAACGCATGACCACGCCCCAGCCGGGCCGTCATCATCAGTGGCAGCATCGCCGGGCTCCTCGCCAACTGCGCCCTCCACGAGACATACGACGAAGTCATCATTCTGGAACGCGACCGCTTCGACCATCGCAC
Organism: Streptomyces sp. V4I8; assembly: GCF_041261225.1. Lineage (GTDB taxonomy): Bacteria > Actinomycetota > Actinomycetes > Streptomycetales > Streptomycetaceae > Streptomyces. Next base: position 413,040 of record NZ_JBGCCN010000001.1, on the reverse strand, counting down.
ACCATTCAGGCCATGCTTCTTGCTGTCGCGTGCTCGGCCCGGTGAACCTGGTCGAGGTCGCCGAGTAGCGGGCGCCCGTGTGGCGTACCTCGTCGACTGCGCGGAGACGATCGACACGGCCTGGCTGCGAGATGTGGCCATGGTCGGGGTCACCTCCGGCGCCTCCGTCCCCGAGGTACTCATCGAGCAGGTTCTCTACCTGCTGGCCCAGCACGGCTTCGAAGACGTTGAGACCGTGGAGGAACACCAGCGGTTCTCCCTGCCTCAACGGCTGCGACAGCTTGAGGGTTATTCACGGGCTTGGGCATCGGCAAGCTCCGCGCCGCCGTCGAACGAGCGATCACACATCTGAAGGACTGGAAGGTCCTCGCCACTCGCTATCGCGGCCCTCTCACCCGGTTCCCCCTCGTCGCCAAGACCGTCACCGCCCTCGCCTTCTACAAGAACGGCTGGTGACCCCGTGAATAAGAGGTCATCTCCTTTGGCGAGTCGGCGGTAGCAGATCAGGGTGCAGGCGATGCTGGCGAAGGCGAGAAAGCGGTCGGCCTTGCGTTCGTAGCGGCGGCGAAGGCGTCGGCATCCGGCGAGCCAGGCCATGGTGCGTTCGATGGTCCAACGGTGGCGGCCAAGTCGTTGCGAGGTCTCGATGCCCTTGCGGGCGATGCGGTGCCGGATGCCTCGACCGGATAACCATCGCAGCAGGTGGTTGTAGTCGTAGCCCTTGTCGGCGTGGAGTTTGTGGGGTCTGCGTCTCCGGCGTCCTCGGCGGGAGCGGATCGGTGGTACGCCCTTCACCAGCGGGATCAGTGCCTGGCTGTCGTGGGTGTTGGCGCCCGAGATGCCGATGGACAGGGGCAGGCCGGTCCGCTCCGTGATCAAGTGGATCTTTGACCCGTACTTGCCTCGGTCTACAGGATTCGGGCCTGTCAGCTCCCCCTTTTCAAGGCCCGCATGTTGACCGAGTCGATCGCGCACCGGGACCAGTCCAACTCGCCGCGGGACCCGAGTTCGTCGAGGACCAGGCGGTGGAGTTTGGCCCACACGCGGGCCTTCGTCCACTCGGTGAATCGTCGGTGAGCCGTCGCGCCAGACGGACCGAACGACGCGGTCGGCAACTGCTGCCACGTGCAGCCGGAGGTCGTCACGAAGACGATCGCAGCCAGCACTTCGCGGTCGCCGTGCCGACGCCGGCCGCCACCCTGAGGCCGCGATGGCGCCTCCGGCACCACCCGCTGGAACAGCTCCCACAACTCGTCCGGCACCAGCCGCTCCGCCTGGGAGATGACCTCCGCCGGGAACCGGAACCCCTTGTACGACGGCGGCCCGTCCGCGAGCGATCCCTCCCCGAAACGATCTCCATGACACCAGGGCCGGGGACACCTCACTGCCGTAGACCTCCTTCAGGGGGCCGGTGATGTCGCGGGTGGTCATGCCGCGGGCATACAGCGAGAGGATCATGTCGTCGACCTGGGCCAGACGCCGCCGGCCCTTGGGTACGATCACCGGCTCGAACTCGGCCTTGTGGTCACGGGGCACGTCCATGGTGACCGGGCCGGCCACCGTGGTCACCGTCTTGGAGTAGCTGCCGTTACGGGCGTTGCCCGAGCCGCGGCCTGCCGGGTCCCCGGCCTCATAGCCGAGGTGGTCGGCCATCTCCACCTGCAAAGCCCGCTCGAGCACCGCCTTCATCATCTGCTGCAGCAGTCCACCGGCCCCATCGATGCCGACCCCAGCCTCCTCCGCGTCCGCCAGGAGCCGGTCGATCACCGCCGGCGATAAAGCCCCTGCCAGCCGCCGCGATGCCTCCTCCCGCTGCTCGGCACCCCCGGACTGAGGGCTCGTCTCGTTCATCAGGTCACTCACTGTGCGTCACATCCCTGGTGTCAGCCAGGACCCGACCAGCACCCAGCAAGATCACCTCTTACACAGAGGAGTAAACAGTCTCGGGGAACGGCCGGCGCCGGGTAGCGCTGCTGGACGGCACCCTGACGGAGTGCGACCGGGTCACCGGCGGGCATGGTGACTTCTCGGGCAAGCACCGCCGCCATGGAGTGAACCTGCAGGTCGTCACCGATCCCGCGGGCCGTCTGCTGTGGGTCTCGAGGGTCTTGCCGGGCCGGGTGCACGACGTGCGCGCGGCCCGCTGGCACCGGATCGTGAACACCTGCATCCGCCTGGGCGTCCGGGTTCTTGCAGACCCCACCGACGCCAGCCCCGTCAAGAAACTCACCGTCCGTCAACGCGCGCTGAACCAAGCCCACGCCCGGCTGCGCTATCCCCTCGAATACGGCGTCGCAGGGCTCAAGACCTGGCGGATCTTCCGCCACGCCCGATGCAGCCCCACCTGGCTCACCACCGCAGCCGAAGCTGTCCTCACCCTGGAGAGCTACCGCTGAAAACGCTCGGTGATTACAGCCACACTGCGTGGGTGACCTCCGCCGGGAACCGGAATCCCTGTGCGACACCACCGCCTCGGCCCCCACAGCCAGCCCCTCCCAGATGATCAACGAGACCGGCAATCATCCACGTTCCAAAACACCCTCCTCAACTTGACGGCGCCTCCAGAGCCCTCACAAGTGCACACTGGCTGTATAGTAGGTGCATGACAGTCTCATATCCGATCACGGAAGCTCGCGGACAGCTCGGTGAACTTGCCCGGCGCGCAGCTCAGCATGAACGTGTCGTTCTTACTGACCGCGGTCAGCCGGCGGCTGTTCTGATCTCTCCGGCCGAGCTGGAGGACATGGAGGACGCCCTCGCTCTGGCCCGCCTGGAGCGCGACCGGGCCCTCGGCGTCAAGGCCGAGCCCGTCGCTGACGCGGACGCACGCACCCTGTTCAAGCAAGCCGCCGCCCGCGGCGCCGCCTGATGACGTGGACGGTTACGTGGGAGCCGGCCGCCGTCAATGCCACGGTCCGTTTCCTGGAGGAACACCCCGACACGCTCCCCGAGGTCTTCAAGGCGAGTGACCTGCTTGCCGAAGACCCCAAACCAGCAGGGAGCGTTCCCTGGGGTACGAGTCACCGGCGACTGCGCGTCGGACGCTGGCGCATCTTGTATCGCATCGACGATGTGCGCCACACATTGCACATCGAGCATGTCGGGTTCAGCGCCTGAACTCGGCTCTACTTGGCACAGAGCAGATCAACTCTGTGGCACACCAGGGCAGTTCACCCACGATGAACCGTTCCGGCGGCACCGTCAACTTGGCGGTCGGGCTCTGTGAGATAGTCTTCGGGTCGATCGTCCTGGAGAGGGCCTGTCCGTGGATGCCCTGCCGCCGTCGTGCAAGGGCTTTCGGTATCGGGGCGAGGTCATTGCTCACTGTGTGTGGCTGTACCACCGTTTCCCGCTCTCGTTCCGGGAGGTCGAGGACTCATGCTCGAAGCGGGGTGTCACCGTCTCGTACGAGACGGTGCGGCGCTGGTGCGTCAAGTTCGGCCAGGCCTACGCCAACTGGCTGCGCCGGCGTCGTCCCCGCCCGGGCGATACATGGCACATGGACGAGGTCTTCATCAAGATCAACGGGCGGCAGTACTACCTGTGGCGCGCCGTCGACCAGGACGGCAACGTTCTCGACATCCTCGTCCAGCACCGGCGCGACGCGCAGGGCGCGAAGCGGTTCCTACGCCGCCTACTCAAGGAGTACGAGTACGTGCCCCGGGTGATCGTGACCGACAAGTGCACTCCTACGGCGTGGCCCACCGCGAGGTCATGCCCTCGGCCGAGCACTGCTCCCACAAGCGGCTCAACAACCGGGCCGAGAACAACCACCAGCCCACCCGGCAGCGGGAACGCGCCATGCGGCGCTTCACCTCGCCCGGACACGCGCAAAGATTCCTGTCCGCGTTCAGCGGCATCTCACCCCACTTCCGCCCCCGCCGCCACCTGCTCACAGCCCGTGACTTCCGCACCGAAATGACCCACCGCCTCACCACCTGGCGCCAGGCCACCGGCTGCGCAGCCACCGCCTGAAGACAACCGGCCCAGCGGCTGGCATGCCTCAACCCACCCTCCAGCCCCACAAGTTGACAGAGCCCGTAGCGGCCATCAATGAGTGGCTGTGACCAGCACATTCGATACACGCCCTAGCCGAGATGACCGATCATCTCACCCTTGAGAGGAGCTGCAGCCCGTCGCTCTGAGCGCGGGCCTCGAAGAGGGTCAGTGGGCTGAAGGCGCCTGGGCGTGGGCCTGGCGGGCTTCGAAGACCTCGTGTGGCTGGGCGCTGTACCTGTGATGGGCGCGGGCCCGGGCGTCGACTTCTTCTTGCGTGAGTGTGCGAAGCGACTTCAGCCAGCCGACGTAGACGGGGCCGGTGTCAGCAGGGTCGATCATTACCCATCACCTTTGTGAAGTATCTTGGCAGATTATGCCCTTGAGGCCGTTCAGCCTTCTGAGCAGCTGCGAAGGATGCGGGGCGGGTATACTCGACATTGGCGCACACCCCCGGACACCGCGATGGTGGGCTCGCGCGCTCTGTTCTCTACCCCTGCAGCAGCGATGCCGCGCATCCCCAGTCACGGCTCACGTCTCGGCAGGGCCCGGCCGGTTCCGCCCCACGCACCCGGCCGGGCCTGCCACCAGTACACCGCCCCGGGCCAACACTGCAAAGCGTGCTGGTACCCGCAATACGGCAGACACCACGCAACCTTGCGCACTTGTGAAACCGCAGGGTTCCCCTGTCCGCCTAACGCGGTGCAGATCCGTCATCGGTTGCTGGCCACGGCCCGCCGTTCCGCCCGCCAGCAGCATGGGGGAGGGCGGCCACCGCCGCGTGGCTGGGCTGACACGGCGGTGGCCGTCGCGAGGAGTATGCGGCTCCCCTTTCCGCGCAAGCTCCTCGCCTTCGGTCCCCCACCGGCACCGGGGTGAGCGGGAAGCCCCCCGGTTTGGGACGGGCCGGCTGGGACAAGGCCGACGAAGAAAAAGCTCCGGTCACTGCTTCCCAACAGGGCGTCTGCCCTGCCCCGTGTCCTGCAATCCCGTTCCAGGGGTGCAGAATCGGCCGATGCTGGAGCTTGAGGGGTGTTGTCATCTCTGAAGGAGTGGGGTCGGTCAAGAGGGTGTCCTGTCCGTTCTGCTCCCGGTTTCTGTGCGTGTGTGGGCAGCACTGGTCTGAGGCGCAGGGTCAAGGCCGCCCGTGGCGTGGGAGCCGAGGGCGAAGGGGCCTTGGGGCAGCGCCGGGGCGCATCCTGGTCGCGTCGGGACCGGGACTGTGCGGTTGTGGCTTTCGCCCCGTGGTGTGGTCGTTGTTCGGGCAGGCTCGGCTGCCGGTCATCTCTTCGCGGGACCGTGCTCCTTGTCGTGTTCGGGAGGGAGCAGGTCCTCGGCATGGGGCGGTTCGCTCCGGCCGACGGGATCAATCGGCAGTGTCACGTTGGCGAAGCCTCGTGAGGTGATCTTTGAGTTGGTCATCGTGGGAGGGGCTGCTCGTGGACGCGCCGCCGTCGTACAAGTGGCTCTACCTTCTTCCTGGGCCGACCGCAGCCGTTCGTAGGGTTGTGGGGCCCGGGGGAGCTGGGTGTGGCTGACAAGTGGCTGTCGTCTCGTGGCTTCCGGTGCTTGGCCGCCCGGCTCCCCACGCCGACTCGGCCGCCGATTGGGAAGTGCGAACAGGTCGCTGTGTAGAGCAATGCCGGCGAGGTCGTCCGTGGTGCGCAAGGCAAGTACGACGACTGGAGCACGATGAGCCGGATATTGGCCGGTACCGACTGCGGCAAGACCCACCACCACTGCCTGGCCCTGGACAGCGACGGCAACACGTTGCTGTCGCGGCGGGTGGCCAACGACGAACCGGAGTTACTGAAGCTGATCGGTGACGTCCTGGGCCTCGCCGACGGCCGTGAGGTCACCTGGGCGATGGACATGACCGGCGGCGAGCCCGCGCTGTTAATCGCCCTGCTCGTCAACCACGGCCAGGAACTGGTCTACCTCCCCGGCATCGCGGTCAACCGCGCCACCGACAGCTACCGCGGGGCGGGCAAGACCGACGCCCGGGACGCCCACGTGATCGCCGACCAGGCCCGCATGAGACGCGACCTGCAGCCGATCCGCCCCAGTGAAGACGCGAGCATCGAACTGAGGCTGCTCACCGAGCGCCGTGTGGATCTCGTTGCCGACCGCACCCGCACCACCAACCGGCTCAAGGCCCTGCTGACCAGCATGTTCCCAGCCCTGGAACGCACCCTGGACATGGGCACCACCGGAGCGCTGCTGCTCCTGACGGGCTACCAGAGCCCGGCGGCCATCCGCCGCACCGGCCTGCGCCGACTGACCACCTGGCTGGCCAACCGCAAGGTCCGCAACCCCGACTCCCTGGCAGCCAAGGCCATCGAGGCTGCTGAGCGCCAGCACACCGCCGTCCCGGGCGAGACAGCGATCGCGAAGATGGTGCATACCCTGGCGAGGGAGGTGATGGCCCTCAACGAGAAGATCGCCGAGACCGACAAGCTCATCGAGGGCCGGTTTCGCGAGCACGAACTCGCCGAAGTGATCCAGTCGCTGCCGGGCATCGGCACGGTCCTCGGCGCCGAGTTCCTCGTCGCCGTCGGCGGCAGCCTGGAGGCGTTCCCCACCCCCGACCGCCTCGCCGCCTTCTCCGGCGTGGCGCCGGCGCCACGCGACTCGGGCAAGGTCAGCGGCAACCTCCACCGGCCCCAGCGTTACCACCGCCGTCTGCAAAGGGTCTTCTACACCTCCGCGCTCGTCAGCATCCGGTGCGACCCCAACTCGCGGCAGTTCTACGACAGAAAACGCGCTGAGGGCAAACGCCACGTCCAGGCCGTGCTCGCCCTCGCCCGCCGGCGCGTCAACGTGCTGTGGGCCCTGATCCGTGACCGACGGTGCTACACCATCACACCACCAGTCACCACCTCCGCTTGACTTCCAGATTGGGAAGCACCGGTACCCGGTGGAGGTCATCTCCCACTGCGTGTGGCTGTATCACCGGTTCTCCCTCTCCTACCGTGATGTCGAGGAGCTGATGCGCGAGCGCGGCGTGGAGGTGTCATATGTCAATCCCCTCGATGTGTGGAGTTCTTCTAAGCGGCCAGCTCCAGGGCGGAGTTGGCTCGGTGGTCGTGTTCGTAGTCGATCGGGCTGTGGTACCCGCACATGCTGTGTAGCCGATGGGTGTTGTAGAAGCCGGTGATCCACGTGGCGATCTTCAGCCGGGCCTCGGCGCGGGTGGCGAAGGTGTGCCGGTGGACGTATTCGACCTTGAGGACGCTGTTGAACGCCTCGCTGACGGCGTTGTCGAAGCACGAGCCGACCCGGCCCATGGACTGGGTCACGCCGAGGCGGCGGCAGGCCCGCTTGAACCGGCGGGAGACGTACTCGCTGCCGCGGTCCGAGTGAAAGATCACGCCCTTGACGTCGCCGCCGCGGGTGGCCGCGGCCATGTGCAGGGAGGCCACGACGAGTTCGGCGTCGTGGCGCTCGCCCATCGCATAGCCGAGCAGGCGGCGCGAGAACAGGTCAATCACCGTGGCCAGGTAGAGCTTGCCCTCGCTCGTGACGATCTCGGTCATGTCCCCAGCCCAGACCTGGTCGGGAGCATCCGCGCTGAAGTCGCGGCGCACGAAATCGAGGTTGTCAATTCCTTTGTGTATGTAGAGGTGTGTGGCCTTGCTGGTCGGGCCTGCGGGTTGGCTACTGTCGGTGATCTTGCTGGGGTCAGAGGGGGAGGCGGTCGGGGAAGGCGGGCATGAAGTGGTTCATGGCGCGTTTCCAGCCGAGGGTGCCGGTGCCGCGGACGCGGCCTTTGGGGATGGGACCGTCGCCGTCGATGTGGCGGCCCTTGGATGCGGCGGATGCCGAGGTAGAGGAGTTTGACGGCGGCGTCGTCGCTGGGGAAGTGGCCGCGCGTCTTGGTGATCTTGCGGAGCTGGTAGTTCAGGGATTCGATGGCGTTGGTCGTGTATATGACCCTGCGTATCTCGCGGTCGAAGGCGAGGAAGGGGATGAATTCTTCCCAGGCCCGTTCCCAACTGGCAATCAGGCCAGGGTAGTTCTTGCCGTAGTTTGACCGGAGCTCGTCCAGCGCGGTCAGTGCCTCGGATTCGGTGGCGGCGGTGTAGATCGGTTTGAGGGCGGCGGCCACCTGCTTGCGGTCACCGTGCGACACGTATTTCATCGAGCTGCGGATCAAGTGGGTCACGCAGGTCTGGACCAGGGCTTTCTCCCAGACTGTGGTGATGGCCTCGGGCAGGCCTGCCAGCCCGTCGCAGCACACGATCAGGACGTCGCGCAGGCCGCGGTTCTTCAGCTGGGTGAGCACGTTCAGCCAGAATTTCGAGCCCTCGCTGTCCTGCAGCCAGATGCCCAGTACGTTCTTGATGCCGTCCACGTCGACGCCGATCACCAGGTGGGCGGACTTGTTGGTGACCATGCCGCTGTCGCGGACCTTGGTTCTGTCGACGATCTTGTGATCCGGGTGGCTGAGCGGCTCGTACCGGCTGTTCGCGATCATGCATCGCGTGCTCTCATGATGTGCTCCTGGAGCTGTTTCCGTACCTGTCCGCGTTGCTGATCGAGGAGGTCGAGCGGCGACCGGACCAGGTAGTGCTGAGAACGCGGGTGCGGGCGACGACTGGTTCCTGTCGATGTGGCCAGAGCTCGGCCCGGGTACACGGTCGGTATGTACGCAGGCTGCGTGATGTTGCCGTAGGCGGGCTCGGGGTCGTGATCGAGTTATGCGTGCGCCGCTTCCGCTGTGAGAACCCTGCCTGCTCGGCGGTGACGTTCGCCGAACAGGTCTCGGGACTGACCACTTCGCACAGTCGGCAGACTCCCCTGCTGCGCGGGGTGCTGACGCAGATCGGGCTGGCCCTGGCCGGCCGGGCAGGAGCCCGCCTGGCGGCCGCGATCGGCCTCACCGTGGGCAAGGACATGCTGTTACGGCTGGTCAGGTCCCTGTCCGAGCCGGAGATCGGCGAGGTGGAGATTCTCGGTGTCGACGACTTCGCCTTCCGCAAGGGCCGGCACTACGGCACGGTTTTGATCGACTGGCCACTCACCGGCCGGTGCATCTCTACGACGGCCGCGAAGGCGAGGACCTGGCCGCCTGGCTCCGTGATCACCCCGAGGTGAGGATCATCTGCCGGGATCGCTCCAGCGGTTACGGGGAGGGCGCTCGGGCCGGGGCGCCCCAGGCCGAACAGGTCGCGGACCGCTATCATCTGTGGGCCAACCTCGGCCAGGCAGTCGAGAAGACGGTCAACGCCCACCGCTCCCGCCTGGCCGAACCGCCTCCCGGCTCGGCCTCCAGCCCCGGCCACCTGGACGTGGAGCCCGAGGTGGTCCAGCCACCGAAAGAGCTGAAGGTCGTGGTCCGGCTGCGTGAGCAGCATGCTGCCGCCCATGAGCTGTGGCAGCAGGGGATGTCGAAGGCGGCGATCGGCCGGAAACTCGGGCTGCACCAGGCCACCGTCCGTAAACTGGTCAATGCCCGCTCCGCCGACGATGTCGTCGCCAAGAATCTCCAGCGAGCGCATGTCTACGTCCGCGACGAAGGAGGTGATCCGGTCCAGCCAGCCGTCCAGATAGCCCGCGAGCATGCCGATCGGGACGCCGACGACCGCTGACGCCGCAACCGATCCTAAGCCGATCCACAGCGAGGTCCTGGCCCCGGCCAGTGCCCGGGCGAGCAGGTCCCGGCCGTAGTTGTCCGCGCCCAGCCAGTGCTCCGCGGAGGGGCCGGCGAGCCGATCGGCCGGGTCCATCGTGCCGGCGTCGACGTTCAGCAGCGCCGGGAGGAACAGCATGCCGAGCACGAGGAGGGCCAGCCACGCCATCGAGAGCACGTCCGTGACCGCCCACCGCCGGCGCGCGCTTCGTGACGCGACGCTTGCCCACATCCGCCGTGGCACTTGGCTCGGCGACGGCCGCCGTACCCGCTGGTGGACTCATGCCACACGCTCCTTGATACCAGCGGCTGGGGATGTCCTCAGCCGTGGGTCGATCAATGCGTACAGGAGGTCGACCAGGGCATTGACCAGCACGAAGGCGGTGGTGATTGCCAAGACGATGCCCTGTACCTCGACGTAGTCCCGCCCGCTGACGGCGTGCGCCAACTCAGCACCGAGACCCGGCAGGCTGAACATCGACTCGACGATCACATCCGCGCCGATCAGGGTGCCGATGGTCACCCCGACCGACGTCGTCAGGCCGAGCATGCTCGGCCTCATGGCGTGCCGCACGGCGGCTCGCGCGGGCGAGATTCCCTTGGCCCGCGCGACCGACATGAACTCCTGTCCGTACGTCTTGACCAGATCCGCGCGCAACACCCGCTGGTACAGCGCGAACGGCGCCGCGGCGAGGGCGAGGGACGGCAGCAGGAGCGAACCGAGATGGTTGCCCAGCCCGGTGCTCAGCGGGTTGTAACCGCTGGCGGGATAGATGCCGAGCTGTACCGCGAAGACGTAGATCAGGATGAAGCCGATGACGAAGCTCGGTGTCGACAGCACTCCGAACACCCAGAGGCTGATGCCCCGGTCGATGGGCGAGCCCCGCTTGACCGCGGCCACCACCGCGGACGGGATCGCGCACACCAGCGCTATCAGCTGGCTGAGGAGGATGAGTTCGAGGGTCACCGGGGCGCGCTGGGCGATGACCTCGGAGACCGGCTGCCCCGACACGTACGAACGCCCGAGGTCGCCGGTCAGGGCGTGGCCCAGCCAGGTGAAGAACCGGGAGAGCAACGGCTGGTCGAGACCCAGCTCATGCCGCAGCGAGCGGACCGCCTCCGGCGACGAGCCGGCCACTCCGAGGATCGTGCGGGCGGGGTCGCCCGGCAGCAGGCTGAGGCTGAGGAAGCACAGCACCGACACCACGAACAGCACCCCGGCCAGGCGCAGCAGCCTGAGCAGCAGGAGGCGGGCGAGTCTCCGGTTCCGGTTCATCGCGGCATCAGCCCCCTGACGAGCCCTATGACGCGCAGGGCGTGCCGGCCGGGACCGAGGACCAGCTCGGCGCCTCGTTCCTCGCCGTCCACTTCGAGTCGGCCGCCGGACGGCGCCCGCACCCTGGCCGTCGCCGCGCCGGGCACCTGGATCTCGTGCTCGATGACGTCGCCGCTCCAGCGCCATGAGCTCTCGATGGCGCCGGCAGGGCTGAGATACGAGGCCCTGGCCCATTCAAGGGCACTGGGGTAGAGCGAGGCGATGGACACCTCGCCCGTCCACGCCAGGGCCGCCGCGTCGAGTCCGGCGATGCCCTCGAAGAGGAACTGGCCCACGGATCCGAGAGCGCAGTGGTTGAAGGAGTTCATCTCCGCGGTCGAGAGCGTGCCGTCCGGCTTGATCCCGTCCCACTTCTCCCAGACCGTCGTCCCGCCGGAGGCGAGCATGTGGAGCCAGCTCGGCATCTCCTGACGCAGCAGCAGCCCGACCGCGTACTCGGCGTGGCCGTGCCGGGCGAGAGCCGGCAGCACATGCTGTACTCCATGGATGCCGGTGGTGAGGTAGCCCCTGCGTTCGACCTCCGCCCGCAGGTGGGCGGCGGCCAGTCCGGCATCCGCCACGTCGAGCAGTCCGAAGCCGATGGCCTGGGCGTACGCGGTCTGCGTCGCGTCCTTGATATGCCCGTCCGGCAGCACGAACGCGCTGCGGTAGGCCTGCCGGATCTGCTCGGCGCGCTGTTCGAGGCGCGCCGCCTCCGCGTCCTCTCCGAGGCGGGCCGCGATCTCGGCCAGCTGGACGAACGAGCGGTAGCTGTGCGCGGTGTCGTGGATCGGGTGCGGGGTGGTCGAATAGGCCCCGGTGTAGGCGTAGCCGGTGTGCGGGGTCAGCCCCTCGCGTTCGGGCAGGGACAGCCAGTCGCCGAAATCGGCGCCGACCTGGTTGACGCGCAGCCCGTCCGGGTTGGCCCGGTCGATGTGCGCGAGGAAGGCCCGCATCGAGGGGAACAGCCGGGCCGCGGCCGACAGGTCGCCGTAGCGTTGGACCAGCAGGTGGACGAGCCGGATGTAGCCGTCGGACCACCCCGGAGCGCCGGGCCGGGAGTCGGCCGGCGGCACGACGGGTGCCCAGTTGCGGATCTGCCCGTCGGGGCCCTGGCCGTCGGCGATGTCCTGGGTGAACTTGACCAGGAACGCGGACAGATCGAAGTGATAGGCGGCGGTCTGCCCGATCGCCCCCGCGTCGCCCAGCCAGCCGTGGCGTTCGTCGCGCTGCGGACAGTCGGTGGCGACCTCAAGGAAGTTGTCGCGGACGGTCCATTCGATCATGCGGGCGAGGCGGTTCAGCCGCTCGTCGGAGCATGCGAAGGAGCCGACCTGGGCGGGCAGCCCGGTGACGGACACGGCCTCGATCTCGGTCGTGGGCAGCAACTCCGACTGGCCGTGCGGTTCGGCGCTGGGCAGCCCCCACACCTCCGCGTAGCGGAACCCGTGCATGGTGAACGACGGCTCCAGATCGTGCGGTCCGGCGTCGGGCACGGCATAGCGGTCTTCCTGGAACGCGCCCCGCAGGTTGTCGCGGTACACGAGCTTCTCCGGGGTAAGAATCTCGCCGTGGCGCACGATCAGTTCGACCGAGGGCAGGCACGTGGTGCGCAGCTTCGTCCAGCCGACCAGGTTCTGGCCGAAGTCGAAGACCGTCGGTCCTCGTGCGTGCTGGTGCACCAGCACACCATTGTGGCGGGCGAACCGGGTGATCGGCTCATGCGGTTGCGGCACCACCTCCGCGCCGGGCTCCGCCACGAGCTCGGCCGCGGCCCACCGCCCGTCGTCGAATCCCGGCGCGCGCCAGCCCTCGGGCTCCTGGCGTAGGTCCTGGACTTCGCCGCGCAGCAGGTCGGAGGCGAGCAGCGCGCCCTGGGCCGCGCGCCAGTGCTCGCCGGTCGCGGTCAGTACCTCCCGGTTCGGGCCGTCGCCCGACTCAAGCTGGGCGAGCAGCGCCGGGTGGGAACCGTAGAAGCCGGGCTCGCGCATGAGTCCCAGGCGGCCCGCGTACCACCCCTTGGCGAGCGTGACGGCCAGGACGTTGCGCCCCGGTCGCAGTGCCGGACCGCAGTCGTAGGTCTGGTGGTGCACGCGGGTGCGGTAGTCGGTCCATCCCGGGCGGTACAGCGCGTCGGCGGTGAGTTCGACGCCGTTAAGCCATACGCGATAGAGACCCAGGGCCGTGATATAGAGGCGGGACGGAGCTGCCGCGGCCCTGTCGTCCACGTCGAACGCGTGGCGCAGGTACGGACAGGGGTCCCACGACTCGCGCGGAAACGCGGGTGGTGGCGCGGTGATCCACTGTGCCGACCACTCGGCGCGCGAGGTCAGGCCGACCTCGAAGGACGCCACCGGGCTGGTCACCGTGTGCCCGGACTCCGTCGCCGCCGCCACCTGCCAGTAACGCTTCTCCCGGGACTTCAGGGCGGGACCGTCGTACCCCAGCCATGGGCGTGCACTGGTTCCCTGCCACGCGCCGCTCGCCCCATCGAGCAGGCCGTCCAGCGCGCCGGCGACGGCGACCCGGAACGGGGCCGAGCGGTCGAGACCGGCCTCGGCGGCCACCGCCCAGCTCAGGAGCGGGCTCGGCGCGGGGATTCCGAGCGGATTCCTCCGCCCACCTGTGCGCGGTGAGTACAAGGCGCCCGGTGCTTCGGTGGGCGCAGTCACGACGGCTGACCGCTCTCGGTAAGTTGAAGAACAGACGTCTGCATGCGATGCACGGTTCACCCTCCGTCGTCAGCGGCGACCCGAAGCCGTTTCGCCGGAAGCGTGCGCTATGCCCTCATGGGGTGTCAACAATGACAACCACAATTCAGTACGCTGAGAGGTCGTTTTTCCCGTTGTTTCATCCTGTGATGCGTAGTTGTTCCGGTGATGTCGGGTCGCGCCAGGAGATGGTGGCCTCGCCGGTGAGGCGGCGGGCCATGAGGTCGGTCATGGCCAGGTGGATCATGGCTTCGGGTGGGTTTCGTAGTCGCGGACCAGGCGGCGGTGCAGCATGAGCCAGCCGTAGGTCCGTTCCACGGCCCAGCGTTTCGGGATCGGGGTGAATCCCCTGGTCCCGGGGGCGCGTTGGACGATTTCGAGGTCGATGCCGAGGGTGGCGGCGTGCTCGACGAAGTGTTTGCGGTAGCCGCCGTCGACCCAGACCTTGCGCAGGGTGGGGTGCTCGGTGGCGGCCTGCTCGAGTAGGGCGCGACCAGCGGTGGAGTCCTGGACGCCGGCGGCGGTGACCAGTACCGCGAGCAGCAGGCCGAGGGTGTCGGTGATGATGCTGCGCTTGCGGCCTACGATCTTCTTGCCCGCGTCGATGCCCTGCGTCCTGGCGGGGACGGAGGTGGAGGTCTTGACGCTCTGGGCGTCGATCACGCAGGCCGAGGGGTGGCGGTGCTTGCCTTCCTGCTGGCGCACCAACTCCCGTAACAGGCCGTTGAGCTGGGCGAAGATGCCGTCGGTCTGCCATTTGGCGAAGTAGCCGTAGACCGTCTGGTGGGGCGGGAAGTCGTGCGGGAGGTAGGCCCACTGGCAGCCGGTGCGGTCCACGTACAGGATCGCGTTCATGATCTCGCGCAGATCGTGCCGGGGCGGCCGGCCGAAGTCCAGCGCCCGGCCCCGGCGTTCGAAGCGCCAGGCGGACAGGACCGGCTCGATCAACTCCCAGCGGGCATCGGACAGATCACTCGGATACGCACGACGTTCCGTCATGACCTGGGCATACCGCCGATTGGGGGCGTGCGCCCAGGCGTGTGTTCTGGCTAGCGGGAGCACGGGACAGGTCCGGGCGTCCTGGAATGAGACAGGCGTAGGTCGGCCCTCTTCCCAGACGCCACACCATCCGCCTCGCCAGCCGCGACCCGCACTGGAGACTCACCAGCACCAGATCACCAGCGGTCACAAAACGATAGATAACACCGCACTGAAGATGAAAACGACCTCTAAGTGGGCGTTTAGGGATGGATTGAGACGCTAAGTCGCTCCTGCGGCCAACACCCTTCGGGGTGATTCGCGCCTTACATGCGCCTTCACGGCATCCCGGGTGCCGATCCGGTCGCCCGTTTGATCCGCTCCTCAGCGCCGAATTCCGTCTGGTCTAACAACGGGTTGGAAGCTTCCTGTCTGTCGGTAACTTCCAGGCGTTTCAGGCCGCACGCGTTGGCGATAAATGTGGCAAAACATGTTGAAACGGTCGGCGTGAATCACCATCAAACGCCCACTTAGTGGGCGTTTAGGGATGGATTGAGACGCTAAGTCGCTCCTGCGGCCAACACCCTTCGGGGTGATTCGCGCCTTACATGCGCCTTCACGGCATCCCGGGTGCCGATCCGGTCGCCCGTTTGATCCGCTCCTCAGCGCCGAATTCCGTCTGGTCTAACAACGGGTTGGAAGCTTCCTGTCTGTCGGTAACTTCCAGGCGTTTCAGGCCGCACGCGTTGGCGATAAATGTGGCAAAACATGTTGAAACGGTCGGCGTGAATCACCATCAAACGCCCACTTAGAGGACGTCTGGTACTACAGCCGGAGATCTTGTGACGGGGCGTCGTCAACTTATCGGGGCTGGTGGGTTGTTGGGGCGTGGCAGGGCGTGGTGGGGCCGGATGCAGCCTTGGTTCAGCCTGCCGTGGGCAGGGCGGTGACGCCGGTGATGTTGTCCCAGACGGTGAAGCGGCGCTGTCACGTTAACGAGCGGGCATGAGATGATCTTGAGGTTGATCATGCCGGGGAGGGTTCGTTCGTGTCGTCGACATCGCCGTCATACAAGCGCCACCGCTACCCGGCAGAAATCATCGCACACTGTGTATGGCTGTACTTCAATGCCGTGGAGTTGAAGAGGCCGGCTGTTGTCAAGCGATTCGGAGGGCGTTATCAAGTTGAGGGGGGGATGTGATGATCTTGGTGTGGATCGTCGTGGGGAGGGCCTGCTCGTGGAGACCGTACCGTCGTACCGGGGGTTCCGGTTCCCGCCGGAGGTGATCGCGCACGCGGTCTGGCTGTACCACCGTTTCCCTCTCTCCTGCCGCGACGTGGAGGAGCTCCTGTTCGAGCGCGGCATCCAGGTGTCGTATGAGGCCATCCGTCTGTGGTGCGACCGGTTCGGCCCGGAGTACGCGCGCCGGCTGCGCCGGCGGCAGCCCCGCCCCGGCGACCGGTGGCACCTGGACGAGGTGTTTATCAAGGTCAACGGGCGCATGCGCTATCTCTGGCGGGCAGTCGACCAGGACGGCAACGTCCTGGACATTCTCGTGACCGGCAAGCGGGACGCCGTCGCGGCCAGGCGGTTCTTCCGCAGGCTCCTCAAGGGTACCGAGGCCGTGCCGCGCGTGATCGTGACGGACAAGCTCCGCAGCTACGGCGCCGCGCACCGCGCACCGCGAGACGATGCCCTCGGTGGAGCACCGTAGCTCGAAATACCTGAACAACCGGGCGGAAAACTCTCATATCCCCACACGGGAACGCGAACACCGCATGAAGGGCTTCCGCAGCGTGGGCACCGCCCAGAGATTCCTGTCCTCCTTCTCCCGGAGCTCACCGCACTTCCGCCCCCGCCGCCACCGGATGACCGCCTCCGGCTACCGCACCGAGATGACCAACCGCCACACCGTCTGGCACCAGATCACTGGCACCACCCTCCTGGCCACCACCGGCTGAACCCCAGCGCCACCACGCACCACTCGGCACTCCAGCACGCCCCAACTCGCCTGCCACAACAGCAACTTGACTGTGAGGATGTTCGGGTGCCGCTTCGGGCGGTGGTCTGACCCGCAACTTGACTGGCCGTGTGCCTTGGTGTTGATCTGTCGGCCGCCTGCTCGGAGCGGTATCTGCTGCCGCCGGGCAGGGGACGTGTCCCGATAGACATCTCGGGATCTGAAGAAGTCAAGCGGCAGCTGTCATTGATGAGGACACAGGCGAGTTGAAGGCATGTTGTTCGTCGAAGAGGACCCGCTTCTGGAGGCAGTGGAACAGCTGGCCGAGCAAGCGGTTGAACAGGTGCCGCTGTGCTTGTGCGTGCCAGTCGCCGACGTCGCGGCGGTGGCGGTAGTGGGCCTGTGCTCCGGGCGATAAGCGCAGGGAGGAGAAGGCCCAGAGATAGCCGGCATGGTGGAGTCGGTTGTTCTTGACCATGCGGCGTCCGACGTAGTGTTTCTTGCCGGAGGCGCGGGTGATCGGTGCGGATCCGGCGTACGCCTTCAGACCGCGGGCGTCGGCGAAGCCTTGCGGTCGTCGCCGGTCTCTGCGAGGACACGTGCCGCGAGCTGGACGCCGAGGCCAGGGAAGCTCAGGAGTATCTCGGCATCGGGATGCTCGCGAAGTGTCAATCCCCTCGTTGTGTGGAGAGTTTCTAGGCGGCCAGCTCCAGGGCGGAGCCGGTCCGATGCATATGTTCGTAGTCGATCGGGCTGTGGTACTCGCATACGCTGTGTAGTCGGCGGGTGTTGTAGAAGCCGGTGATCCACGTGGCGATCTTCAGCCGGGCCTCGGTACGGGTGTCGAAGGTGTGCCGGTAGATGTATTCGACCTTGAGGACGCTGTTGAATGCCTCGCTGACGGCGTTGTCGAAACATGAGCCGACGCGTCCCATGGACTGGGTCACGCCGAGACGGCGGCAGACCCGCTTGAACCGGCGGGAGACGTACTCGCTGCCCCTGTCGCTGTGAAAGATCACGCCTTTCACGTCGCCTCCGCGGGTGGCTGCGGCCATGTGCAGTGAGGCCACGACGAGTTCGGCATCGTGGCGAGCGCCCATCGCGTAACCGAGCAGGCGGCGTGAGAACAGGTCGATCACCGTGGCCAGGTAGAGCTTGCCCTCACCGTGACGATCTCGGTCATGTCGCCGCACCAGACTTGGTCCGGGGCATCCGCGCTGAAGTCGCGGCGCACGAAGTCCGGCGCCGCGGCCCGCCTACCGGGGCGGGTGAGCCCGCGACGCCAGCGTACCTTCCGTCCGGCCAGGCCCAGCTCGGCCATGGTCTTCGCGACGGTGTTCACCGAGACGCGCCATCCCTGCCTGACGAGCGTGATCCACACCTTCGGGGAGCCGTAGGTGCCGCCCGAGGCGTCGAAGACGCGCCGGACGGCCTCGGCCAGCTGTCCGCGCCGCACTTCGCGGGCGGTGACAGGCCTGTCCTTCCACTTGTAGAACCACGACTCGCTCACGCCCAGCACCCGGCAGGACGTGGTGTGCGGAATGTTCTTCTCGGCCTTGCAGTCGCTGATCACCCCGGCCAGCCGGGCCGGGTCCGCGGCAGCTACTTCACCCACAAGGCCATGCACTGTTTGAAGACGTCACGTTCCATCTCCAGCTCGCGGATGCGCTTGTTCTTCTCGTTCATCTCCCGGCGCAGCCGCTCCAGCTCAGCGCGTTCACCCTCCCGCAGCCGGCCGCCCGAGGCGGCGGGCGCGGGCCGGTCGGAGGAGGCCGAGCCGTTCCTCCTCCAGCGTGAAACCCAGCTGTGCAGCGTCCCCGGATGCACTCCGAGATCCTCGGCGACCTCCGGGATCGGCTTGCCCGTCTCGATCACGATGCGTACAGCACCTTCACGGAACTCGGCGTCGTACTTCTGTTGCTTGGACCCCATGAACCTCAACTTCCCCTGGTATCACGGACTCCACGCTATGAGGGGAACCTCAAAAGCTGGTATCGACTGCTTCGGCGAGTTCTTCGCTGGCCTGACAGGCCGCTTCGAACTGCTTCAGTAGAGCGAGAAGTTGCTTGCCGAAGGCGTCCCCGACGGCTGCAGGCTGGTGAGCGTATTCGGCGCGCAGGACACCGCGCAGGCGGTCAGCCTCTTCTTCGATGCTGCGGGCACGGCCGGCGCGTTTGAGTGCGGAACGCAGCTGGCTCAGAGACAGTCGTGCGGCCTCGGTGGGCGTTGGCGCCTTGGCCAGGATGATGCGGGCCTCCTGACGGGCGAGCCCGCCCTGCTTGGCCAGGAACGCGTCGAGGGCGGCGGGGTAGTACTCGCGCAGCAGGGAGCGGATCTGGTTGCCGATCTGCTGGCGGTTCCAGACGGCGTCCTGCTGAGCTCGAGCCAGTACCGCGATGGCCTTGGCTTGGTCGGAGTCCGCAGGCAGCGGCCGGTGCACGGCCATGTCGGTGCGGAGGATGTTCGCCAGCACGAGGGCGTCGCCGGGGTCTGACTTCTTGCGGGACACGCCGTGGCGGTCACGGTAGCGGGAGGCGGCAAGCGGGTTGATCGCGAAGACCTTGCGGCTGCCGGTCCGCAGGGCTGCGACGAGCAGTCCTCGGCTGGTCTCGATGGCCACTGGTATCGGCGACTCGAGGCTGTCACCGTGCTCGGCCAGGAGCTCCAGGAGCATTCGATAGCCGGCGGCGTCGTCACTGATCCGACGCTTGGCCAGTAATTCGCCGGCTCCGTCGATCAGCGCGATGTCGTGATGCCTTTCCGACCAGTCGACTCCGCAGAAGACGGTCACAGGTTCTCCCATCGTCGAGCGTATACGGAGGTCACAAGCACATGCGGGTCACGCGGCGTCCTAATCCCAGGACTCGATCGGTCCGCCATCTCGGTAGCCGTTCGCGACACCAGCGCACCCCAGGGGCCTCTGTCTGCGCCAGAGCTCACAGCTCGCGGGAGTGAACAGGAGGTCGCCCTGGGGCGGGCTCGCACCACGACGGCAACGAACGACGTGAGGCAGTAGGTTTCACGGGACTTGGAGACGCCGAAACCGCGCCGCTCTCCCGTGAGGCCTCACGGGCCAGGGAGATTCCCAGGCGTCTGCCCGGCCGCGCCCGCAGGCCCCGTGAAACCCACCATCGTGCCGGCGCCGCTCTATCGGAAGGCCTCATCAGCCCGGGGCCTTACAGGCGTCCGTCACGCCAGATAGCCCAGAAGCCCAACTGCGCACCTCTGGAACCACTTTCACTACGGATTAGGGGCCTTCGCGACAGGCACCGTCACAGTCTTGACCGCCCCGGCCCGGCGACGGCCACCAGCACCCGAGGCGATCAGGAGACCAGCGACCATGCCCAGCATCACGCAGCCCGCTGCCCCATGTCACGTTCCCGGCACTGCCGAAGAGGTACTGCTCGGTGTCGACACTCACAAAGACGTCCACGCGGCGGCCGTGGTCACCGTGCCCGGCGCCGTCCTGGACGGCCGCAGTTTCCCGGCCACGGCCGAGGGCTACCGACAGCTCGTAGCGTGGGCCCGCTCGTTCGGCACGCTGCGGCGGGCAGGCGTTGAGTGCACCGGCTCCTACGGGGCAGCCCTGGCGCGTCACCTGCGGGCCGAGGGCGTCGAGGTGATCGAGGTCAACCAGCCGGACAAGGCCGCCCGGCGCCGCCACGGCAAGACCGACGCCGTCGACGCCGAAGCCGCTGCCCGCGCCGTGCTGTCCGGCCGCGCCACCGCCACGGCGAAGACGAGCGACGGCCCGGTGGAGATGCTGAGGCTGTTCAAACTGGCCAAGAGCTCCGCGGTCAAGTCCCGAACCCAGACCATCAACCAGCTCAAGAGCATCCTCGTCTCCGTCGACCCCGCCCTGCGCGAGCTGCTAGCCGGCCTGAGCAACCCGCGCCTGGTCAAGCGGTGCGCCGAGCTGGACGGTCAGACCGCGACCGGGCCGTCAGCAGCCGCCCGCCACACTCTGCGGCTGCTCGCTGGCCGCATCCAGTACCTGACCAAGGAGATCGACGACCTCAACAAGCAGATAGCCGCCGTCGTCAAAGCCACTGCCCCCGGTCTGCTCGACGTCTACGGTGCCGGCCCGGACAGCGCGGCCGCCCTCCTGATCGCGGCCGGGGACAACCCCGAACGCCTTGCAAGCGAGGCGTCCTTCGCTGCCTTATGCGGCACCAGCCCCGTCGAAGCGTCCTCCGGCAAGACCCAACGCCGCAGATTGAACCGCGGGGGCGACCGCCAGGCCAACGCAGCCCTCTACCGGATCGTCCTCAGCCGTCTGCGCTGGGACCACCGCACCCAGGACTACCTGCAACGACGCCTCACCGAAGGAAAGACACGCCGCGAGACCATCCGCTGCCTGAAGCGATACATCGCACGAGAGATCTACCGGCTCATCGTCCTAACAAGGCAGGCACCTGACCATCAGGCCCCCGCAGAAGCCACTACTTGACATCCATAGGGGCATCAACGCCATGCGTACAGCACCTTCACGGAACTCGGCGTCGTACTTCTGTTGCCTGGACCCCATGAACCTCAACTTCCCCTGGTATCACGGACTCCACGCTACGAGGGGGCCCTCAGTCCACGGACCGTGGGCGTGGCTCTGTCGCGAGTCTGGTGAAGCACGCCTTGTGGATCTTGGTCAGGCGAGGGCGGGGTTGCCGCAGCACTTCTTGTACTTGCGTGTGGAGCCGCACCAGCAGGGGTTGTTGCGGGGCGGGGGCCATGAAGTGGCCTGGCCTCGGGCGGCGAGGTCGGCGGCGTAGTGGGCGCGGGTGTCCCCATCTTGCGGGGACAGGTTCTCCTCGCGGGTGAAGGACTTGAAGTCGCTCACGGTGCCGTGCGCGATGCCGAGGTGGGGTTCGCCTTCGTTGGACAGGCGTTGCAGCATCTGTTCGATGTGGCGGATGTGTTCGTGGTGCTCGGTGCCGTAGTGGTCGGCCAGTTCGGGCCATGTGTTCAGCAGTTGGGTGAACTCGTCAGTGCTCCAGAAGAGTGCGCAGGTCAGGCGGGGGCGGGAGAAGGCAGAGCGGCGGGCTTCGATCTCGCGGGAGAGGTTCTCGATCGAGGCGATCAGGGCCTGGGGATCGTTGCCTGCCGCTTCTCGCAGTTTCGGGTTGTGGAGGTCGTCGAGGGTGCTGGTCGCGCGAAGTTGTGCCGGACGGTCGGCGTAGAGGTTGTGAGCGAGCTGGTCGAGGTCGTCGCAGGGCTGGCCGAGCCGACGCCGGACGCGGTGGCGGCTGATGATGAGCATCTCGATGCCGTTGCCGTCTGCCGCGTCGCGAACAGCGTCGACGGAGAGAGGGGCGGCGGGGCCCAGGAGATGGGTCACTCCGGCCGTGAACCAGTCCGCGGCATCCTGGAGGTGGTCCGCGACCTCGAACATCTCCGCGATGATCTCCCAGGCGCCGGTATTGGCGGGGTGCTGGCGGCGCAAAGCTTCGGCCGCTTCGCGCGCTTCGGTGGTGCGCCCTGCGTTCCAGAGCGTGTCGATACGGAAAGCCTGGATGAGGTGGGGATCTCGGCAGTCCGCGTCCAGGACCTGTTGGTAGAGAGTGAGCGCCCGCTCGTGCTGTCCTGCGCGGCTGTAGAACTCCGCGGCCTCGGTCAGGAGTTCTTCCTGGTCCTGGAGGTACTTGCGGGCCAGGGCTTCCAGTTCTTCGGCCTGCTGGGCGTCAGTTCGCTCGACGGGGGCGGGCTGACGGCGTGCGGGGCGGCGCTTGCGGGACATACGACCACACTATCGGTGAGCGGAGTCGGTGTGGTGCGTCGGCTGAGAGGACTCAGAACGGGTGGGGATCGCTGCCTGCGTCCGCCGCGGCCGGAGCCGGTGCAGATGCTGCTGCCGAGGGTGGGGCGGCGCGGTAGGTCCTGGTGACTTTGGCGGTCGCATAGGTCAAGGAGGCTGCGACCTCTTCGGCGTCGATCTCCACGGTGGTGCGGCGGATGCCCTCTTTGTCGTTGAAGGTGCGCTGTCTGAGCCGTCCGGTGACGATGACCCGCATGCCTCGGGTGAGTGACTGTGCGGCGTTCTCGCTGGCCTGTCGCCAGAGCGAGCATCGCAGGAACAGCGGTTCTCCGTCGACGAATTCGCTGCGGTCGCGGTCGAAGACGCGGGGAGTGGAGGCGATGGTGAACCCCGCCACCGGGATGCCGGAGTTGGTGTGCCGCAGTTCGGGATCGGCGGTCAGGTTGCCCACCACCGTCACCAGTGTCTCGCCCGCCATGCAGCCATCCCTTGCCTCGTGCTGGAACACACCCACCGTACCGGCCCTGCGCACTCGCTGGCACGATGACTGCTATGGCGAGCGAGAACAACGACCTGGAGATGGCGGCTGTGGCACTGCACGAGGCACAAACGGCGGTCCACGCCGCTCGCCGGCAGCTGACCGCAGCGGTTGTCAGCGCGTACCGAGCTGGGGCGCCGGTTGCCCGTATTGCTGAGCGTGCGGGCATGAACGTGGTGGAGGTCCGGAATCTGCTGGCCGCGACCGGGGCCTCGCGCCGCAGGTGAGCACGGCTGTGGCGGCTGGGACAGTACCTGGCCGGGGGCGTCTATGGTGCCGAAGTCACCGGGTGGGCACTGTCAACTTGTGGTGAAGGTGGGTGTGCTGGGGTGCTGGGTGTCGTCGGCCCGTTGCTCGTCAGGCGGTTGTCGGAGTGCAGCCGGTGACCTGCCTCCAGGCGGTGAAGCGTTCGGTCATCTCGGTGCGGTAGTCGTGGGCGGTGAGGAGGTGGCGGCGGGGGCGGAAGTGGGGTGAGATGCCGGAGAAGGCGGACAGGAATCTCTGGGCGCTTCCGGCGGAGGTGAAGCGCCGCATGGCGCGTTCGCGCTGCCGGGTGGGCTGATGCGAGTGTGCGTCCAGTAGTCCGGGCATCATTGCAGATCAGAAGGGATGTGGGGTGATGTAACCGGATGTCAAGCTCAGGGCAGCCTGCCGGTGAAAGTCCGGTCTGGGGAGACGCCAGGGTCCCCGGTAGCGGGGCTCCCGGCATCGGTTGAGATGCCGGTGTCGAAGCGGAGCGACGAGCATCCCTTGGGGGTGTCGCGACCGGCCGGTCCGCAACATCAAGTGAAGTCTGCAGCGTCGTTACAGCCCCCGCCCGGGAGGGCGGGTCAAGGAGGAGCCGAGCCCGTACTCACAGGGCGAAGGCCACGGAAGACGTCCCAGATCCTGGAGCGGGCGTCGAGGAACCTCCCGGCGTAAGGGGCGTGGAACGGCCGGAGGGTTGTCCTGGGAACTGGAGAGGGCCTCCTCGGCCCCGGGGCTGCGGCCCGGGAAGCAGGGCCTGCCTATAACCGGTGGAGCCGGGAAGTGGCGGGCCGCCGAGAGGCAGTCGGAGGGGGCAGTAGTAGTGCTGATCGGCGGGACAACACAACCCGTCGGGAGCGAAGGGCCCCTGCTTCATCGATGCGTATCGCGTGTGAGGAGGAGACTCGGGTGAGTGCCGGATCGGCTAGTTCCACCCGCCGGAAGGAAGGCGTCGCGCGACCGGACGGCCGGCCTTTGGACAAAGTTCGTGCCTTGCAGTGGACGCTCTACCGCTGTGCCAAGCAAGATCCCGAACGCCGGTTCCATGCCCTGTACGGCCACGTCTCCCGCAGGGACATCTTGTGGCGGGCCTGGGCCGATGTGTGTGCGAACCGGGGCGCTCCCGGCGTGGACGGAGTGACCGTCGATGCCGTGGCCGCCGCCGGGGTGGAGGAGTTCCTCCGCGGCTTGTCGGAGCAGTTGCGGGCGCATACGTATCGTCCGTCGCCGCTGCGGCGGGTCATGATCCCCAAGCCGGGGCGGCCGGGGGAGTTGCGGCCGCTGTCGATTCCCACGGTGGCGGACCGGGTGGTGATGACGGCCGCGAAACTGGTGCTCGAGCCGGTTTTCGAAGCCGACTTCCTGCCGGTCAGCTACGGGTTCAGGCCCAAGAGGTCCGCGATCGACGCCTGCGAGAGCGTGCGTGTGGAGGCGAACCGGGGCCGGGAGTGGGTGCTCGAGGCCGACATCCGTGACTGCTTCGGATCAATCCGGCACGACGCCATCGTGGCCCAGGTGGCCCGGCGCGTCGTGGACGGTTCGATGCTGAAGCTGATCCGGGCGTGGCTGCGGGTGGGGGTGCTGGAGGACGGGGGGAGTGGCTCACCAGGAGCAGGAACCCCACAGGGCTCACCGATTTCACCGTTGCTGGCGAACGTTGCGCTGCACGTTCTCGATGAGGCGTGGCAGGGCGAGGGACGACGGCTGGGCGTATTGGTGAGGTATTGCGATGATTTCGTGGTCCTGTGTCCGACCAGGGAACGTGCCGAGCAGGCACGGGAGCTGGCGGGCGCGGTGCTGGCCGGGCTCGGGCTGCAACTGCACGCGGACAAGACCGGCATCATCCACCTCGCCAGAGGCGGACAGGGCTTTGATTTCCTCGGCTTCCACCACCGCAAGGTGGAGTCGTGGCGTTGGCGGGGCAGGTTCCACCTGCAACGCTGGCCGTCCCAGCGGGCGATGGGGGTGCTGCGGGACAAGATCCGCGCCGCCACCGACCGCCGCCGGACAGGACGGCCGCTGACGGCTGTGGTCGCCGACCTCAACCCCGTACTGCGGGGCTGGGCGGCGTACTTCCGCTGGGGCAACTCGGCCGGGAAGTTCTCCACGATCGACAGCTATGTCCACGAGCGGCTCGCGCTCTTCGACAGTCGCAAGCGCGGCTACTCCGGCCGCAGTTGGGGCAAGCGCCATGACGGCGCGTGGTTCAACCGGCTCGGGGTGTTCCGCCTGTCCGGGAACGTACGCAGGGTGGCAGCGCATGCCAGCCGGTGAACGATGTCGGTAAGCCGGGTGCGCGAGAAGCGCATGCCCGGTTTGACGGGCGGGGGCTGGAAACGAAGCCCTCACAGGCCACCGCGCCAGTCCCCGACCCTACTCTCCGCTCTGTTGTTCAAGTACTTTGAGCTGCGGTGCTCGACCGAGGGCATCACCTCGCGGTGAGCGGCCCCGTACGAGCGGAGCTTGTCGGTCACGATTACTCGCGGCAGAGTTATCAAGTTGAGGAGGTGGGTGCGATGATCTTGGTGTAGATCGTCTGGGAGGGACCTGTTGGTGGACCGTGCTGCACCGTCGTACAAGGGCTTCCGGTTCCCGCCGGATGTGATCGCGCACGCGGTCTGGCTGTATCACCGTTTCCCTCTGTCGTTCCGTGATGTGGAAGAGCTGCTGTTTGAGCGTGGCATCCAGGTGTCCTATGAGGCGATCCGGCTGTGGTGCGAGCGGTTCGGGCCCGAGTACGCGCGCCGGTTGCACCGCCGGCAGCCCCGGCCGGGTGGCCGGTGGCATCTGGACGAGGTCTTCATCAAGGTCAACGGGCGGATGCGGTACCTGTGGCGCGCGGTGGACCAGGACGGGAACGTGCAAGTTGACACAGATTGTGGACTTCGCGCTGGTGGACGCGGTGCTGGAGGAGACCGGGACGCGTGAGCGCAGGGTGCGGCTGTTGCCGTCGCGGGTGGTGGTGTACTTCGTCCTGGCGCTGGCCCTGTTCGAGCAGGACTCCTACCGGGGTGTCTGGGGCAAGCTGGTGGCCGGCCTGGAGGGCTTGTCCCTGGTACGCCCTGCCGTGTCCTCGCTGTCGAGGGCGCGGCGGCGGATAGGGGCCGCGCCGCTGCGGCGTCTGTTGGAGACGCTGGCCGGGCCGGTCGCCTACCGCGGCCAGGTCGGCGTGTTCTACCGCGGGTTACGCACGGTGGCCGTGGACGGCACCTTGCTGCACGTGCCCGATGACGAGGCTGTCACCTGGCGCTATCCCAAACGCAGCGGGGAGAGTATGGAGTTCGGCTACCCGTTGCTGCGGCTGCTGGTTGTGGTCGAGTGCGGCACCCGCGCCATTCTGGCGGCTGCCTTCGGCCCCGAATCCGATGGCGAACTCGCCTATGCCGGCCGCCTGCTGGGTGTCCTGGACCGCTCCATGCTGCTGCTGGCCGATGCCGCCTTCGACGCAACTGCGTTCCTGCGCGACGTGAAGACCAGCGGCGCGCAGTTCCTCATCCGTTCCTCAGCCCGCCGGGTGCCCACCCCCTTCCGGCACCTGGGCGACGGCTCCTATCTGGCCCGGCTCGGCTACGGCGTCCTGCCCGTACTCCTGGAGGTGCGGGTCATCGAGGCTCAGGTCACCGTGAGCCTGGCCGACGGAACGGTCCGCTGTGAGCAGTGGCGGCTGCTCACCAGTCTGAGGTTGTCAATTCCTTTGTGTATGTAGAGGTGTGTGGCCTTGCTGGTCGGGCCTGCGGGTTGGCTACTGTCGGTGATCTTGCTGGGGTCAGAGGGGGAGGCGGTCGGGGAAGGCGAGCATGAAGTGGTTCATGGCGCGTTTCCAGCCGAGGGTGCCGGTGCCGCGGACGCGGCCTTTGGGGATGGGACCCTCGCCGTCGATGTGGCGGCCTTCGATGCGGCGGATGCCGAGGTAGAGGAGTTTGACGGCGGCGTCGTCGCTGGGGAAGTGGCCGCGCGTCTTGGTGATCTTGCGGAGCTGGTAGTTCAGGGATTCGATGGCGTTGGTCGTGTATATGACCCTGCGTATCTCGCGGTCGGAGGCGAGGAAGGGGATGAATTCTTCCCAGGCCCGTTCCCAACTGGCAATTAGGCCAGGGAGGCTTATTCACGGGGTCACCAGCCGTTCTTGTAGAAGGCGAGGGCGGTGACGGTCTTGGCGACGAGGGGGAACCGGGTGAGAGGGCCGCGATAGCGAGTGGCGAGGACCTTCCAGTCCTTCAGATGTGCGATCGCTCGTTCGACGGCGGCGCGGAGCTTGCCGATGCTCTGGTTGAACACCTTGTCTTTGACGGGGCGTTCCTGACCGGGTGGCTTGCGGCGGGCGGTGAGCATGCCGGAGCCGACATAGCCCAGATCCCCCATGCTCTCCCGGTCGGCGAAGGCTTTGGGAAAGTGGGACTGGCGCCAGGCGTACATGTCGTGCCGACTGCCGGGTACCGGCACGGAGACGGCGAGCAGGTCCCCGCTGAGAGTGGCGGCGACCTGCAGGTTGAAGCCTGTGTCACGATGCTTGCCGGAAAACATCGTGGTGCCCTCGCTCGCCCAGTCCCACGTGGTGACCAGGGTCCCGTCGACCAGGACGATCCTGCCGTGTGAGGCGTCGGCGGGGTCGGGCACATGCTCGGCCAGGGCCGTCCCCACCACCGGGAGCAGCGTGGTCCACCGGCGCGAGACGGTGGCCTGGGAGATGTGGAACAGTTCCGCCGCCGCTTGCTGGACGGGGTTCTGCCGCAGCAGGAACAACACCAGGACCACGGACTTGTACAGGCCCAGCGCCCACATCCGTCCCGGCACCACGGGCGGATCGGGGTCCTCCACCAGCATCGTGTGGACCGGGACCACCAAGGCCTCCAGTTGATCCGCTTCCAGCCCTGTCGTAACGTTCCAGCTCAACGGCCCTACCCCGGTGGAAAACTGACGTCGTCGCAAACGCCAGGCTACCGAGCAGGGCCGCCTTGCCGATCAAGAAACCAAGCCCGTGAATAACCCTCAGGGTAGTTCTTGCCGTAGTTTGACCGGAGCTCGTCCAGCGCGGTCAGTGCCTCGGATTCGGTGGCGGCGGTGTAGATCGGTTTGAGGGCGGCGGTCACCTGCTTGCGGTCACCGTGCGACACGTATTTCATCGAGCTGCGGATCAAGTGGGTCACGCAGGTCTGGACCAGGGCTTTCTCCCAGACTGTGGTGATGGCGTCGGGCAGGCCTGCCAGCCCGTCGCAGCACACGATCAGGACGTCGCGCAGGCCGCGGTTCTTCAGCTGGGTGAGCACGTTCAGCCAGAATTTCGAGCCCTCGCTGTCCTGCAGCCAGATGCCCAGTACGTTCTTGATGCCGTCCACGTCGACGCCGATCACCAGGTGGGCGGACTTGTTGGTGACCATGCCGCTGTCGCGGACCTTCACGGTCAGCGCGTCGATGTAGAGGATGGGGTAGACGTCGTCAACAGGGCGGTTCTGCCAGGCAGTTATCTCGTCCGCGACCACATCGGTGATCCTGGATACCAGGGCCGGGGACACCTCGCTGCCGTAGACCTCTTTGAGGTGGGCGGTGATGTCGCGGGTGGTCATGCCACGGGCGTACAGCGACAGCACCATGTCGTCGACCTGGGCCAGACGCCGTCGGCCCTTGGGTACGATCACTGGCTCGAACTCCGACCGGCGGTCCCTGGGCACGTCCACCGTGACCGGGCCGGCCACCGTGGTGAGCGTCTTGGGGTAGGAGCCGTTGCGGGCGTTGCCCGAGCCGCGGCCTGCCGGGTCCCCGGCCTCGTAACCGAGATGGTCGGCCATCTCCGACTCCGTTGCTGAATTGCCTGCGGCGGCCTGGGTCTGTTCGGCATGATCGTTGGTGCGGTCGTTCTGTCTGCCCTGGCCGCGGGAGGTCGGTGTGGTGTCCATGCGGCCTGGGGGCCTGCCGCCCATTCCGGAACAGACGGTGCGTACGGCTCGTGCGGCTTTTCCCAGGGGAAGCCTTCCTATGCGGGTCCGTGACCACCTTGCCGAGGTCTTCGATGACGCGTTGTTCGCCGAGGCGTTTCCCGGTCGTGGCGCTCCTGCTCAGTCCCCGGCCCTGCTCGCCCTGGTGACGGTGCTGCAGTTCACCGAGAACCTCACCGACCGGCAGGCCGCGGACGCGGCGCGGGACCGGCTGTCGTGGAAGTACGCCCTGGGCGCTGAGTTGTCCGATACCGGCTTCGACTTCTGCGCGTTGTCGAGGTTCCGTTCTCGGCTGGCCGGCGACGGGATGGAACGGGTGCTCTTCGACCGGCTGTTGGAGCACTGCCGGGAGGCCGGGCTGGTCAAGGCCGGTGGCAAGCAGCGCACCGACTCCACCCATGTGATCAGCGCGGTCCGTGACCTGAACCGCACCGAGCTGGCCGGGGAGAGTGTGCGGGCGGCGCTGGAGGCACTGGCGGTGGCGGCGCCGTCCTGGCTGGCCGGAGTGATCGACGTCGCCGAGTTCGCCGAACGCTACGGGCCGCGCGTCGATGGCTGGACGATGCCGTCGTCGAAGACCAAGCGGGAGCGACTCGCCCAGATATTCGGCCAGGACGCGCTGGTCCTGTGTCGGGCTGCCTGGTCCGACCGTGCCCCGGCATGGATCCGTGAGATCGAGGCGGTCGCCCTGCTGAGGAAGGTCCTCGTGCAGACATACACCGTCCGCCTCGATGCCCGGGGACGGGAGGTGGTCAGCAAGCGGGACGCCGACAATGACGGTGTCCCGCCCGGCAGTACCCGCCTGGCCTCCCCCTACGACCCCGACGCCCGCTGGTCCGCCAAGGGTGATGACCTCTTCTGGTGCGGCTACAAGATCCATCTCACCGAGACCTGTCACGCTCCGGCCGAAGCCGAAGCCGAAGCCGAAGCCGAAGCCGAAGCCGAAGCCGAAGCCGAAGCCGAAGCCGAAGCCGAAGCCGAAGCCTGTCTCCGTGCCCTGGCACCGAACCTGATCACCGACGTGCACACCACCGACGCCACCGTGCCCGATGTGAAGGCGACCGAGCCGATCCAGAAGAACCTCACCGAGCGCGAGGTGACGCCCGCCGAGCACTATCTCGACTCCGGCTACCCCTCAGCCGACCTGATCACTGCCGCCGCCGGGCAGGGCATCACCATGGTCACTCCACTCCTGGGCGACCACTCGCCCCAGGCCAGGACCGCCGAGGGCTTCGACAAGAGCGCCTTCCGTATCGACTGGAAGGCCCGTCAGGTCCGCTGCCCCGAGGGCTCCACCAGTGCCGGCTGGTATCCGGTCACCCAGCACGGCCGTGACGCCATCGTGATCGACTTCGCCCGCGCCGACTGCCGCCCCTGCCCTTCACGGGACAAGTGCACCAGCTCCGTCCGCGGCACCCGCATGCTCACCCTGCAGCCCCGCGAACTCCACGAACGCACCGCCACGGCCCGTGCCGAGCAGGACACCGAATCCTGGAGAGCCAAGTACGCCCTCCGCGCGGGTGTCGAGGGCACCGTCAACCAGGCCCTCGACGTCACCGGCATCCGCCGGGCCCGCTACCGCGGCCTGCCGAAAGTCCGAGTGAGGTTCCCCTCATAGCGTGGAGTCCGTGATACCAGGGGAAGTTGAGGTTCATGGGGTCCAAGCAACAGAAGTACGACGCCGAGTTCCGTGAAGGTGCTGTACGCATCGTGATCGAGACGGGCAAGCCGATCCCGGAGGTCGCCGAGGATCTCGGAGTGCATCCGGGGACGCTGCACAGCTGGGTTTCACGCTGGAGGAGGAACGGCTCGGCCTCCTCCGACCGGCCCGCGCCCGCCGCCTCGGGCGGCCGGCTGCGGGAGGGTGAACGCGCTGAGCTGGAGCGGCTGCGCCGGGAGATGAACGAGAAGAACAAGCGCATCCGCGAGCTGGAGATGGAACGTGACGTCTTCAAACAGTGCATGGCCTTGTGGGTGAAGTAGCTGCCGCGGACCCGGCCCGGCTGGCCGGGGTGATCAGCGACTGCAAGGCCGAGAAGAACATTCCGCACACCACGTCCTGCCGGGTGCTGGGCGTGAGCGAGTCGTGGTTCTACAAGTGGAAGGACAGGCCTGTCACCGCCCGCGAAGTGCGGCGCGGACAGCTGGCCGAGGCCGTCCGGCGCGTCTTCGACGCCTCGGGCGGCACCTACGGCTCCCCGAAGGTGTGGATCACGCTCGTCAGGCAGGGATGGCGCGTCTCGGTGAACACCGTCGCGAAGACCATGGCCGAGCTGGGCCTGGCCGGACGGAAGGTACGCTGGCGTCGCGGGCTCACCCGCCCCGGTAGGCGGGCCGCGGCGCCGGACTTCGTGCGCCGCGACTTCAGCGCGGATGCCCCGGACCAAGTCTGGTGCGGCGACATGACCGAGATCGTCACGGGTGAGGGCAAGCTCTACCTGGCCACGGTGATCGACCTGTTCTCACGCCGCCTGCTCGGTTACGCGATGGGCGCTCGCCACGATGCCGAACTCGTCGTGGCCTCACTGCACATGGCCGCAGCCACCCGCGGAGGCGACGTGAAAGGCGTGATCTTTCACAGCGACAGGGGCAGCGAGTACGTCTCCCGCCGGTTCAAGCGGGTCTGCCGCCGTCTCGGCGTGACCCAGTCCATGGGACGCGTCGGCTCATGTTTCGACAACGCCGTCAGCGAGGCATTCAACAGCGTCCTCAAGGTCGAATACATCTACCGGCACACCTTCGACACCCGTACCGAGGCCCGGCTGAAGATCGCCACGTGGATCACCGGCTTCTACAACACCCGCCGACTACACAGCGTATGCGAGTACCACAGCCCGATCGACTACGAACATATGCATCGGACCGGCTCCGCCCTGGAGCTGGCCGCCTAGAAACTCTCCACACAACGAGGGGATTGACAGAGTCCAGCACGCCTTCTCCGCCACCGCGCTCAACGTGGTCCGGCTCGACGCCTGGTGGACCACCAACCCACTACACAAACCCCGCACCAGCAGACTCGAGCGCCTCAACTGCCGACTCGCCAGCTGACGAGTTCAGCAACGGAGTCATCTCCACCTGCAAAGCCCGCTCCAGCACCGCCTTCATCATCTGCTGCAGCAGCCCGCCGGCCCCGTCAATACCGACCCCGGCCGCCTCCGCATCAGCCAGGAGCCGGTCGATCGCCGCCGGCGATAAAGCCCCCGCCAGCCGCCTCGACGCCTCCTCACGCGGCTCTGCGGACTCGGCGTGCGGGCTGGACTCGTTCATCAGGTCACTCACTGTGCGTCACATTCCAGGTGTCACCCGGGGCCCGACCAGCACCCAGCAAGATCACCTCTTACACAGAGGAGTAAACAGCCTCTCCTACGCGCCGCCCACCGTCAGGTGATGCCGTCAGTCGAGCACCGCTCCTCGAAATACCTCAACAACCGGGCAGAGAATTCGCATCTCCCCACGCGAGAGCGCGAGCGGCGCATGAAGGGCTTCCGCCGTGTCGGCACCGCCCAACGGTTCCTGGCCTCCTCCTCCCGGATCTCACCGCACTTCCGCCCCTGCCGCCACCTGATGACCGCCCCCGCCTACCGCACTGAGATGACCAACCGCTTCACCCTCTGGCACCAGATCACTGGCACCACCCTCATGGCCGCGACCGCCTGAACCAGACACCGCCCGCACCACCGGCACACCCCAACCCGCCTACCACATAAGCAACTTGACAAGCCCCTCCGTCTTGCTTGCCGGACCCGCACCATCTGGTGGTACTGGCACGTCCCGGCTTTGTCGGGGCCGCTTGCCACCCTCCCCGGCACCTCCCGGTTCGGGCTGCCCCCAGCTTCACCACCCTGCTGCGACAGGACGGCGGCGAAGGTCTCTCACCTCCACACGATCAACCAGCGCCTCACGGCGCACGTGCCAGATGTGCCACCGGTCCGCGACCTGCACCGCGTCGGGGGCGCCGTCGGCGAGGCCCTGGCGGTAGACCAGCGAGCCGTCCCTGCAAACCACCTCGACACCGGGGTGCGTGCGCAGCCAGGCGGCCAACTGCTCGGCGTCGCGCCCGGCTCACAGCTCGATAGGCAACCGGGTGTCGGCATCCACCAGCAGGGTTCCATAGACGTCCGCGTAGAGCGCGAAGTCGTCCACGCCCAGTACCCGCGGCGCTGCTGCCGACGGAAGCGGCAAGCGCATCAAGTGGAATAGCACGCTGGTCCGCGACAGCGGCACCTTCAGGATCTGCAGCAGCCGGGCACCACCACGGCCGGCAAGGAGCCCCCCCCGTTATGTTTTCCGCGGTCCTGCAAGAGGGCCGCTGGCCTCCGGGCCCGGCATGACTGTTCCCCCCTGTCGAAGGGATGACCTGGGGGGTGGTGCCACCGGGCCCGAGAGGTGTCCGCGTACACCCTCATCTCCATAGCGGCGTACACCCTCACGTCCAGAGCTCTCGGCGCGTCGTAGAGACGTTCGAGGCAAGGGGCGATCACCCTTCGGTTCGTCAGCGGCCGAGCAGACGAGTCCGAAGGGTGACCGCTTCTTATGATCCTGGATCCGGAGGAATGGATGGACTTACGTAGGTTCCGTGCCCTGCATCAGGCGGGCGTGAGTATCAGCGCGATAGCCCGGGAGACCGGGCATGACTGGCGGACGGTGAAGAAGTACCTGGCCGCCGAGGGGGCGGTGGTGCCGGCGGCGCCGTCGCGCAAGGGCACCCAGCCCCGCAAGATAGCGAAGCTGGCGCCGGTGGTGGATGCTTGGCTGCGGGTCGACATCAAGTTGAAGGCCGCGGTGATCCACGAGCGGCTGGTCGATCAATACGGCTTCGAGGGGCACTACCAGCGGGTGAAGATGTATGTCGCCGAGGCCAGGCCCCGTATCCGGGTCGAACTCGGTCTGGACGAAGGCCAGTTGTTCGGACTGCACCGCCGGTTCGAGGTCGTGCCCGGGGGCCAGGCCCAGGTCGACTGGGGTGATGAGGGCGGCATCCTCGCGCATGCCGGCATCGCCAAGGTGTACTCGTTTCACATGGTCCTGTCCTATGCGCGGGACCCGTTTTGCTGCTTCACCACGTCGCAGGACCTGGCGACGTTCTTCGACTGCCACCGCCGCGCGTTCGAGCACTTCGGCGGTACTCCGGCCACGGTGGTCTACGACCGGACGAAGACCGTGGTCAAGCGGCATGTTGGGCCGGGCAAGGCGGTGCCGTTGCATCCCGAGGCGGTCGCGTTCGCCTCGTCCTACGGCTTCGACATCGACGTCCTGGCGGCCTATCGGCCCCAGGGGAAGGGACGCGTCGAAAGGCAGGTCGACATTGTCCGTGATCACGTCCTGGCGGGCCGGTCCTTCGGCTCCGTCGCGGAGATGGACGCGGCGTTCATGGCCTGGGCGCCGATCCGACGTCGGCAGGTCCACCGCACCCACAGTGAGGTGATCGGTGAGCGGGCCGTGAAGGACCGGGCCGCTCTGATCCCGCTGCCCGGGCATCCCTACCGGGTGGTCGAGCGGCACCTGCGCAGGGCCGGCAAGGACTGCCTGGTCTCCTTCGAGGGCAGCCTCTACTCGGTGCCCGCCCGCCGTATCCGTCCTGGTCAGCAGGTTGAAGTCCGGGTCGCGCAGGCCGAGATCGCCATCCACCACCTCGATGAGGCCGCGGGCAGCGACAGCCTGCTCGCGCTCCATCAGCGGGCGGACGTGCGGGGCAGCTGGGTGGTCGATGAGGCCCACTGGGATGGCCTCGCGGACGGCCACACCCGCAGCGTCACCACCGCCGACGAGCCCGACCAGCAAGACCGCCCGGACGTCACTAGGTCTGAATCCGGCTCCCTGGACGCCCTGCTGGCCCGCACCGCGGTCGCCCGCATCCCCGTCTCCCGCCGCCCGCTGGCCGACTACGACCTCGCCGCCGGCCTGACGATGCCCGGAGTGAACTGATGAGTGACCTGATCACCGCACGGATCCGCAAGCACGCCGACAAGCTGAACCTGCCCCACCTCGCGGCCAGTCTCGAGCAGCTGGCCGCCCGCGCCGACCTCGACAAGATGGGCTACCTCGACTTCCTCGATCTCGTCCTGGAAGAAGAGACCGGCGTCCGCGACGGACGGCGCTTTCGCACCGCCCTGCGTCTGTCGAAGCTGCCGCACCACAAGACCCTGGATGACTTCGACTTCGCCTTCCAGCCCGACCTCGACGTCCGCAAGGTCAAGGACCTCGCTGCCCTCTCCTTCGTCGAGGCCAAGGCCAACGCGGCCTTCATGGGTCCGCCCGGAGTAGGCAAGACACACCTCGCGGTGGGACTCGCGATAGCGGCCTGCAAGGCCGGCTTCTCCGTCTACTTCACCTCGCTGGACGACATGGTCCGCCAGCTCAAGGAAGCAGAGGCCCAGGGGCGTCTCGCGGCCAAGATGCGTACCTACCTCAAGCCCCACGTCCTGGTGGTCGATGAGGTCGGCTATCTGCCCCTGGACCGGGCCGAGGCGAACCTCGTGTTCCAGCTGGTCTCGAAAAGGTATGAGACCGGCTCGATCTTGCTGACCTCGAACAAATCGTTCAGCGAGTGGGGCCAGGTGTTCGGCGACGAGGTCTTGGCCACCGCCATCCTCGACCGGCTCCTCCACCACTGTGAGGTCATTTCGATCAACGGCCCGAGCTTCAGGCTCAAGAACCGATTCACCACTATCGAAGGAGATGACACCGTGGCATGATCCCGATGCCGACCTCTGGACGTGAGGTCGTACGCGCTTCTGTAGTTGAGGTCGTACGCGGACACCCCGGGCACCTGCTCGCGGAAGGTGTGGCGGCAGCCTCGCGTGGGGCACACCAGACGCCGCACCCGCACACGGACCACCACCCGTCGCCCGTCGACCGGAACGTCGGCCACCGTCCGCCAGTGATAGCCGTGCACCCGTCCCGACGAGGCCCCGCACACCGGGCAGACCGCGGTGTCCAGCGGCGTCCGGGCCCGCACCACGATCCGCTCACCCTCGCCGACCACATCCTCCATGACCAGCGGGGACAGACCCGAAAACACCGTCTGCACAAGCTCGTTGACACCCATCACATGAAGGTCAACGACTTTCACAACTCTCCGTCACCACCGAATGTGAGACAGGACCGTTAAGTTGACACACCCCACGCTCGACCTCGCCCACGAGACCCGCCGCTTCCTCGACCGCCGCCAACACCAGCCGCACATCATCCACCGCTACTTCCACGCCCCCATGTCCGCTACGCGATCACGTAGGCCGGCTCGGTGCCTGCCTGAGAGCGCGCGCACCGACAGGCCAGCCACCGGATGTGTTGTCATCCGCATGGGAACCCGAAGGTCAAAGAGCTGATCCAGCTCTCCGCTGGAAATGGTGCACCTGACACTCACGCTCCGTCACCACCAATTGTGAGACAGGGCCGCTCGCTTGATGGACCCCAGCCTGTCGTGAAACGGGCGAGGGGTGGGCGAGTTGGGGCATAAGGTACGGCCTCCTACGGCCCACCGGAGCCTGACGGCGAGTCAGGGGGGCCTGGCACAGATGCCTGAGCCGTGACTCACGCTGGGCGTTCCTGCGGCCCCAATCGTCTCCTCGTGGGCGGACTCGGGGTGGGATGTTGCGGTTCACAAAGGCACAACCGTGTATCGAGTGTTCGCACCTTGCGGGTTTCGGGTGTTGTTCGTCGGGCCTCTGTCGGGCTGAACTATCTATGCATCTCGCGCCCACGCCGACGTGGCAGCGAGCGGCGATCCCCGCCTTGCTGCTGTGGCCGGATGCGGTCCTGTCTCGAGCGTCTTCTGTAGGCGAAGGATGGTGAGGGGTATGGCACTTGCCGCAGCGATCTGTGGTGTTGGTACGTGTCTGCCGCCGAACGTCGTCAGCAACGATGACTTGGCGGGCTACCTGGACACGTCTGATGATTGGATCCGCTCGCGTACCGGCATCGAGCGGCGCCGGAAGGTGCACTCGGGAACCAGCACCGGCGATCTTGCTGTTTCCGCTGGGCGGGCTGCGCTGAAGTCGGCCGGGCGAACTGCTGACTTTGTGCTGCTGGCCACGACTACTCCCGATCGCCCGTGCCCGGGTACGGCTCCCGAGGTGGCTCACCGGTTGGGGCTTGGGAATGTGCCGGCGTTGGATGTGTCGGCGGTTTGCTCCGGGTTTGTGTACGGCCTGGCGATGGCTTGTGCCATGGTGATGACTGGCGTGTGCGCCCAGCCGTTGGTGATTGGCGCCGAGGTGTACACGTCGATCATTGATCCGGCGGACCGGGATACCGCAGTGATCTTCGGTGATGGGGCAGGTGCGGCTCTGCTCCGCGGGGCAAGTAGCAGGGAACCTGGGGCGATCCGGGCTGTCGATCTGGGCAGCGACGGTTCGGGCAGCGACTTGATTGCCATCGCTGCGGGTGGGTCCCGCCTTCCGGGGCACGGTCGTGAACTTCCGAGGGATCAGCAGTACTTCCGGATGCAGGGGCGGACGGTGTACCGGCATGCGGTGCAGCGTATGACCGAATCCTCCCAGGTCGTACTGGAGCGGGCTGGCTGGCCTTCGCACTCGGTGCGGGCCTTTATCGGCCACCAGGCCAACCAGCGCATTCTCGACGCCGTGGGCAACCGGCTCGGTATCAAGTCGCAGTATCGGTTCGGGAACATCGCCCATGTCGGCAACACCGCCGCAGCCTCCATCCCTCTGGCTCTGGCCGACACCTTGGCACGCGGGGTCGTCCGGCCTGGTAAACGTACCCTTCTCACGGCCTTCGGCGGCGGCCTGACGTGGGGCTCCATCGCTCTTAACTGGCCAGAGGTCCTGCCGCTGCACCTTCCCCCAGAGATCCCCGGCCCCCTCCAGGGAATCCCTGTCCCTCTCAGCGGGACGGAGTCTCAGGACCAGACAGTCCAGCCCTGGCGAATGCCGACGAGCATCACGGTCTCGTAGAGCACAATCTTCGAAACTGAGCGCTTTCCTGCGCGACCACCAACAAGGTCTCCCGGAAACGGCCGACCTTCCCTCGCGCCCGGCTGATGCTCAGCTCGCCGGGTCAGAGCCCGAAGACGAGGTCCCCTCTCATGATCCCTATCGGCGCAGGGCCGCGTGGCCCTCAGCACGTTGGTGTGACCGGAATTGGGGCCTATGTGCCCCCGAAGGTACGCACGTATCAGGACACGGCAGTTGCCGTCGGAATGCCAGAGCAATGGGTACTGGAACGCACTGGGATCAGGCAACGGCACGTTGCCGACGACGAGCAGGCCACCTCTGACCTGGCGGCTGCGGCTGTGCGGGCCGCTTTGAAGTCAGCGGACCTGAGTGCGGAGCAACTCGGTCTCATCATTGTGGGGACCACGACGCCCGACGAGATTTGCCCATCCACGGCCTGCCGTGTGCAGGCTTTGGTGGGTGCCCGGCATGCGGTGGCTCTGGATGTCTCGGCTGCGTGCTCCAGCTGGCTGTTCGGCATCAAGGTGGCGCAGCAGTGGCTGGCAACCAACGACGACGTGGAACATGCGGTCGTTGTGGGAAGCGAGGTCTATTCGCGCTTCCTCGACTTCTCTGACCGGGCGACTGCCTCGCTGTTCGGTGACGGAGCGGCAGCCACCGTCCTGAGCCGGGTCCCCGCGGGGCATTTGCTCCGGCACCAGTCTCGGGGAGAAGACCCGGGCCATGCAGGGGGCTTTGGGCCCATCATCCTGGGATCTGATGGCACGCATGCCGAGCATGCCTGGATCCCTGCTGGCGGGAGTCGCAGGCCGGCCTCCGACACGACGCTGGCGGACCGCGACCATGCTGTACACATGGACGGACGTGCCGCGCGAGTGTTCGTCCATGAGGTATTCCCTCAGATGATCGACCAAGCGCTCTCCTCCTCCGGCGTCAAGCCGGAGGACATCAAGGTGGTTGCGTCCCACCAGCCGAATCCCGTCTTGCTGCGAAAGGCGTATGCGAGGACCGGCTTGTCCGAGGACCGACTGGTCGTGATCGGTGACCGGGTTGGAAATCTGGGAGCGGCCTCGCTTCCTTACGCCCTTGCCCAGGCGGCAGCAGAAGGACGGGTGCAACGCGGAGACACGATTCTCATCGTCGCCTTCGGCGCAGGTCTGACATGGGGGAGTACGACTCTGACCTGGAGCGGGGCCACTATCGGCGATCCGTCTCCCTTTACGCCGGCGACTCAAGCGGAACACGCCACCAGCGGCCAATGGTGATACCAGGCCCACTGCCGACCCGAGCGTGGTCTAACACCCCGTCCCACCTGTCGATCAAGGAGTAATCCGTGTCTGCATCCTATGACGCACTGAAGGACAAGCTCATCAAGTTCGAAGCCCCGGAAGACATGATCACCCCTGAAGCCACCCTCGACGAACTCGGCCTGGACTCGCTCGCCGTCGTGGAAATTTTCGTGGCCTTGCAAGAGGAGTTCGGCATCTCGCTCGATGAAAGCAAGGCCGTCCCAGCCCTCACCGTCAAGGAAACCCTGGCGATGTTCGAGGAGCAGCTCGCGGCACGAAGGGATGGTGCCAGGCAGTGACCGCCGCATTGGCACGGGTGTTCCTCTTCCCCGGCCAAGGCACCTTGGCCGGGACGCCTCTGAGCCACGCCATCGCACGAGCGGACGGACAGGCCGTCGCACGGGAGGTCTTCACCGAGGTCGACGACTACGCCAGCGAGTTCAAGATGTCCACCGCCGGCTGGTGGGAGCATCCCCCTCTCGAACCGGATCCTGTACTTCCAGAAGGCACTCCTCAGCTGGTCATGTTCGCTACGGCGGTGGCCCTCCATCGTGTGCTCGTCGCGCAGCAGACTCGACCGGACGCCCTCGCTGGATGCAGCTTCGGAGAGATTGTCGCTTGTGTGGCCGCTGGCGCCCTGTCAATGGCGGACGGGGTCCGCGCGGTGTGCGAACTGGTGCACGTCATGCGGGACTACGAAGGCACAGGCGGCATGCTGTTGCTGTACGCGGACGCCGCCACCACACAGTGCCTACTCAAGGAACTAGGCTTGTCACGTGTGGTGGTCTCGTGCCGAAACGGGCCGCGGCAGACACTGGTCAGCGGCCGATCAGACGAGCTCGATACAGTGGCGGCAGCAGCGGGTGTGCTCGGTGTAAGAGTCAGCCAATTGCCCATGGTGCGGTGCTTGTCCCACCATCCCGAAGCGTCCGCGATGGCGGATTGCTACCGGCAAAGGTTGGGACCCCTCGCCCAGCTGCCTTTTCGGACACCGGTCTTCAGCCCTTGCGCAGGCCGTTTTTACTGTGACCAAGACGATCTGCGCAGTTGCATCGCTGACAACCTGTGTCGGCCGGTCAACTTCACTGACGCCCTGTATGAACTCGAGGAGATGGGTGCAAGTTGCTTCGTGGAGTGCGGGCCCCCAGGAGGTCTTGCCCAGGCTGCCGTCGACACGCTGACCGGGGCCTGTGTGCACAGTCCCTTGCGGGCACCTGGTCGGCAGCAAGTGACGAGCACCATCCCTGACGGAGCAGAAAGGACTTGTCGCCTATGAAAGCGCTGGTATTTCTCGATACCCACAAGGTGGGTCTGGTAGACAAGCCCATCCCCGAGTGTGGGCCGGGAGACGTGGTGGTGCGCACGACGATGTCCAGCATCTGTACCAGCGACATACACACTGTCTCCGGCGGCATTGCCATCCCGTCGGGACGCACGCTGGGGCACGAGAGCGTAGGCGTGGTGCACCAAGTAGGCCCTGATGTCACTGGGTTCAACGAGGGCGACCGGGTTATGGTGGGTGCTCTCACGCCCTGCGGGCACTGCGACTCCTGCCAGCGTGGCCACGGCACCCAGTGTGGCGGAGCGCTTGGTGGTTTCAAGTGGACCACCCAGCGCGAGGGTAACCTGTCCGAATACTTCCTCGTCAATGACGCCGCCTACAACCTCACGCACATTCCCGATGACGTCACCGACGAGCAAGCCGTTTACGCAACAGACGTGCTGAGCACGGGGATAGCTGCGGCGGAACGCGCCAACATCCCCGTAGGCGGGACAGTAGCGATCATCGCACAGGGGCCGGTCGGCCTGTGCGCCACCATTGGTGCACGCCTGCTCGGAGCTGGCTATATCATCACCACCGCAACGCAGGACGATCGGAAGAAGCTCTCCTTCAAATTCGGTGCCAACGAGGTGCTCAACCCGCACACATGCGACGTGGTAGAGAGTGTCCGGGCTCGAGTCGGACCGGAAGGCGTCGACTCCGCCATCGAGGCGCTGGGCACCCATGAGACGTTCGAGCAATGCGTGCGGCTCATCAAACCCGGTGGCACGGTGGTCAATGCCGGTTATCACGGTTGGAAGTCCCAAGCACCCCTGCCGATCCCCATCGTTTCTTTTGGCATGGGCATGAACGCCAAGACCATCCGTGGGCTTTTGGCGCCGGGAGGGCGCGAGCACCTGACCCGGATGCTGCGGTTGCTGGAGAACCGTCAGCCGGACGTCGACGTTACGCAGCTGACGACCCACCGGTTCGACTTCACAAAGGTCGAGGACGCGTTCGACATGATGCGCAAGAAGCGAGACCACATCGTCAAGCCGATGATCAGCTACGAGGGAGGCGAACGGTGAAGCAACGTGGTGCAGGGCTGCTCGGGTGCGGCTATCAACTGCCCAAACGGGTGCGGTGCAACAATGATCCTGTCTTCGAGTGCCTGGACATCTCACGCAACGCCCAGGGCATCTATCAGTCCCTCCTCTTTCGCGACTTGGACCGTCGTTACTGTCTCGGCCCTGACGAGTCCATTACCAGCCTGGTCACCGAGTCCTGTATGCGCAGTCTCGACTCGGCCGGCGTGGAGGCGGACCAGGTGGATCGGCTCTACGGCCACGTAAGTGTCCCTGAGTACCACGCACCCAACGCCCTCTACCAAGTCCACCACGACTTGGGCCTCGACAGGAAAGCGATGGTCGTACCGATCAATTCCGAACAGGTCAACTTCCTGTCGGGGATCGTGCATGCCGCTGAGGCCGTCCGGTCGGGTGGAGCCCAGTACTGCCTGGTGGCGTGCGGGAGTAACTGGAGCCAGCACATTGACTACAGTCAGGGGCACTCCACCTGCATCGGCGACGGAGCTGGGGCGACACTCATCGGCCCCTCCGATCGCTTCATCGTGATCGGCCATGCCAGCATGACCAACACGTCATACTACCGTGCCGCCACCATGGGCATACGGCCGTTGACGGTCCACGGCCGTCGGCAAGTACCGGTCGACAACACCGGGATGCCCGTCGCAACCCTTGAGCTCACCCAGACCGGCGTAGAGGTGGTGTCCTCATGGATCAAGGACGGCATCCCCGAACTCGTCAACGAGCTGCTCGCCCGGCACGGCATCAGCGGAAACCAGATCACCCTGATCACCTATCAGAGCGTACGCATACTCCTCGATCATTGGGCTGAGCGCATCTGCCCCAAGGAGTACGTGGATACACTCGCCCAATTCGGCCACATGATCTCGGCAACGTACCCGGTCAACCTCGCTTACGTCTTCGACAACATTTCCACGGACTACATTGTACTAGCCGGCGTCGGCCTGGGCATGCAGCTGGAATCCGTGCTGGTCCAAGTGTGACCATCCGTCACCGCCGCAAGGCCAGTAGGACTGGCTCGCGGTGACGACCTGCACACGCCTCGAAGAGCCAGCGAGGCATAAGCGGGATAGAGGTAACCTCCGCACGGCAAATCCACAACGTGATCGACACATCAAGTCGGCGACGGATGCGTAGAGGCATCTCCTGGCGCGAACGAGTCAAAACGGGTCAGCCGCAGCCATCGATACCGGCAACGCGCGATCGCGGGCACGGGCGCTGAGAGAAAGACGGATCGCCACCTGCTCTGCCCTGGCAGAGCCTGCTCACTGACGCTGGCCACGCGACATCCACCGGCTCATCTCACCTCAGTCACCCTGATCGTTCTTGGGAGGCATCGATTGAAGGACATCTTGGACGCGATCCAGTCGCCCGACTCCACGTCGGCCGACTTCGCTGCTCTGCCGCTCCCCGAGTCGTACCGCGCGATCACCGTGCACAAGGACGAGACGGAGATGTTCGCGGGGCTTCAGACCCGCGACAAGGACCCCCGCAAGTCGATCCATCTGGACGACGTGCCGGTGCCGGAACTCGGACCGGGCGAGGCCCTGGTGGCCGTCATGGCCTCCTCGGTCAACTACAACTCGGTCTGGACCTCGATCTTCGAGCCCCTGTCGACCTTCGGGTTCCTGGAGCGCTACGGCAAGCTCAGCGAGCTCACCAAGCGCCACGACCTGCCGTACCACATCATCGGCTCCGACCTCGCGGGCGTCGTCCTGCGCACCGGCCCCGGCGTCAACGCCTGGAAGCCCGGTGACGAGGTCGTCGCGCACTGTCTGTCCGTCGAGATGGAGTCCTCGGACGGCCACAACGACACGATGCTCGACCCCGAGCAGCGCATCTGGGGCTTCGAGACCAACTTCGGCGGC
Organism: Streptomyces sp. V4I8; assembly: GCF_041261225.1. Lineage (GTDB taxonomy): Bacteria > Actinomycetota > Actinomycetes > Streptomycetales > Streptomycetaceae > Streptomyces. Next base: position 369,542 of record NZ_JBGCCN010000001.1, on the reverse strand, counting down.
CTCGCCGAGATCGCCCTGGTCAAGTCCAACCAGCTCATGCCCAAGCCGGGCCACCTGAGCTGGGAGGAGGCCGCCGCTCCGGGCCTGGTCAACTCCACCGCCTACCGCCAGCTGGTCTCCCGCAACGGCGCCGGCATGAAGCAGGGCGACAACGTCCTGATCTGGGGCGCGAGCGGTGGACTCGGCTCGTACGCCACGCAGTTCGCGCTGGCCGGTGGCGCCAACCCGATCTGTGTCGTCTCCAGCGACCAGAAGGCGGACATCTGCCGCTCGATGGGCGCCGAGGCGATCATCGACCGCAACGCCGAGGGCTACAAGTTCTGGAAGGACGAGCAGACCCAGGACCCGAAGGAGTGGAAGCGCTTCGGCAAGCGCATCCGCGAGCTCACCGGCGGCGACGACATCGACATCGTCTTCGAGCACCCCGGCCGCGAGACCTTCGGCGCCTCGGTCTTCGTCACCCGCAAGGGCGGCACCATCACCACCTGCGCCTCGACCTCGGGCTACATGCACGAGTACGACAACCGCTACCTGTGGATGTCGCTGAAGCGGATCATCGGCTCGCACTTCGCCAACTACCGCGAGGCCTGGGAGGCCAACCGGCTCATCGCGAAGGGCAAGATCCACCCGACGCTGTCGAAGGTCTACTCCCTGGAGGAGACCGGCCAGGCGGCCTACGACGTGCACCGCAACCTCCACCAGGGCAAGGTCGGCGTCCTGTGCCTGGCCCCCGAGGAAGGCCTCGGCGTGCGCGACGAGGAGATGCGCGCCAAGCACATCGACGCCATCAACCGCTTCCGACGCCCTCAAGAATGTCTGGGGACTCGTGCGCCTGGTGTAGTACCGTGATCATTCGGGCCCGAGAATGACATGTCGTTAGATGTGCACACCCCTAAGCGTTTCCGATGGCCCGTTCTCGTAGCGCATTGAGAGCACTAGGCAAGAGGAAGAGCTCGCCTATGAGGTCATCCCGCTGACTCTACCTGGGGGAGGTCTGAACCGTTCCGGGTTCGATCGAGACTCTAGGTCGTGACTGTGACCTGGGGTTTCGTGGCTTCTCGGTAGTAGTTGGTCTCGTATTCGACGGGCGGGACGTGCCCGATGTCACCGTGGAGTCGGCGGTGGCAGTACCAGTCGACCCACTCCGCAGTGGCCAGCTCAACCTGGGAGAGAGTCCTCCACGGATGGCCGGGCTTGATCAGCTCAGTCTTGAACAGGCCGATCGTGGACTCCATCAGCGCATTGTCGTAGGCGTCGCCGGTCGAGCCGATCGACGCGGCGATCCCTGCCTTGTCCAGATGCTCGGCCAGCGCGAACGATGTGTACTGCGACCCGGCATCCGAGTGATGTATCAACTCGCCCTCTGTGCGGGATTCCGTCCCGGTCGCGCTGCCACAGGGCCATGTCCAGGGCGTCCAGGACGAGCCGGGTTTCCTTGGTGACGGCGGCGGACCAGCCGACGATCCGGCGGGAGAAGGTGTCCACACGAACGCGATGTAGACGACCCCGGAGAAGGTCTTCACGTGGGTGAAGTCGGCAACCCAGCAGCGGTTCGGTGCCCTTGCGACAAAGTCGCGGTCCACCAGGTCCGGGGCTCGCTCCGCGTTCGGGTCCGGGATCGTGGTGATCACGCGCTTGCCGCGGACCGCGCCGGCGATCCCCAGCTCGCGCATCAGCCGCTCAACGGTGCACCGGGCCACCGCATGCCCCTGCCGGTTCAGCTCTCGCCAGATCTTCCGGGCCCCGTAGACACGGAAGTTGGTGTCGTAGACCTTGCGGATCAGCTCCTTGAGTTCGGCGTCCCGCAGCTGCCGGGCCGACGGGGCGGCCTGGCGCTTCTTGAACGCGTAGTAGGTGGACGGGGCGATCTTGCAGTCGTGCTCGGTCAGCACGCGGCAGATCGGCTCGACACCGCGGAAGCGGTCCCGGTACTCGTCGATAAAACTCACGAGCGCGTGTGTGGCCGGTCGAGCTCGGCCGCGAAGAAACTCGCCGCGGCCTTCAAGATCTCGTTCGCCCGCCTCAGCTCAGCGATCTCCTTCTTCATCGCCTTGATCTGCGCGGATTCCTCCGTTGTCTTCCCTGGCCGAGCCCCGTTGTCGATCTGGTCCTGACGGACCCACTTGCGCAGCGTCTCGGTCGTCCCGATGCCCAGCTTCGCCGCGACCGCCTTCATCGCGGCCCACTCTGTGTCGTACTCCGGACATACCTCGGCGACCATACGGACCGCTCGTTTACGCAGCTCAACGGGGTAGGGAGAAGGACGTGCCATGACTCGATCCTCTCAAATGATCGAGTCCCTACCGAACCCGGAACGGTTCAGTCGGGATGTCGGATGATGAGCCTCACCTGCGCCAGAAGTGCCACGACTTGGGGGTGGCGCTGATAGGGCAGCAGTTGCTGCCCGAGACGTTGCAGGTGACTCGCGGCGCGACTTGAGTTAAGGGTGGGATAAGCAGTGACAAACACATGCCAGTGATTGAGAGCTTCGTCGAGATGCCCCACGCGCAGGTGTGTCTCTGCGAGATGGGCACGAGTCAGCGCGGCCGCGCGGTGTTCATCCGTGGTCCGCAGACGCAGCGAGATAGTGAGTGCCCGAATGGCGCCCGCAGCGTCGCCGAGGGCGTTCAGAGCTCGGGCGCGCTGAAAGTGCAGCGCGCCTGCCGGGTAGGTGGTGAAGGGTCCAGGAGCGGCGTCAACGCGCGAGTGAAGGGATTGCGCACGGTCCAGGGCGGCAAGGGCGGCGTGACGGTCATGGTGCGCCTGCAGGACTGCAAGGTGAGCCTGTGTGTAGGCTTGAACAGCTGGCGACGCGGTGCGGGCACGAACAGCTGCATGTTCGGCAAGGTTGAGTACGGCCGGGCCGTAGTGGCCGAGATTGTAGGCGTGGGTGGCCATCGCACGCAGAACGATGGCGAGAGTAGCCTGATCTCCGGTATCAGCGGCGAGCCGGGCAGCTATCTGGTGGTAATGCTGGGCGGTGCGCTGATATCCGCTGTCGGCACACATGGTCGCGAGTAGAAGCGTCAACTGAGCGGCAGCGGATAACACATCGCGGTGCGTGGGTGAATACACGTGCGGAGGAAGAAGGGGCATGACATGGCGTGCGAGGTAGGCGGTGAGCGCGGCACGCACATGTTCCCCGCCGTATGCCTCGACAGCGCTGTGGAACAGGTTGCTCATCCCACGTAATCGGTCACCTTCGATCGATTGGGCAGGCGAGGCCTCGGCTGCCGGCGACATAGGCGAACCGAATGTGAACTCCCTGGGCAGCATCAAGGCGGCCACGCTGAAGTGCCGCGCATCAAACGGGGACGGACGGTCCGGGTCGAGTTCGGCATGAAGGAGCTGATTGAGTTTGTGCACTGGATCAGCTTCCCAGGACGGATTCACAACCGGCGCAGGTATGTCAGTCAGGCCCGCCTCTTGCGGGGTGATAGGTCTGCCCAATCGCCGCGACAGACATTCCAGAAGCAGCGCAGGGGCAGGCGGCCTGGGCCGCCTGCCCTCCAGCCAGCGCCGCACCGTGGGGGCACTGTATTTCACGGATAAGCCTTGATTGATAGCTACCGCGCGAAGCGAACGGGCTAGTTGCGCCGGACTCCAGCCGGCCTCCTGTACCAGCACCTGCAGGCGGGTATTGGGGGTGCCTGGCACACACTCACCTCATCGTGGTCAAATCAATAGGATCACAGCCGCTTTATTAGCAAGCCGCTACGTTCTCGGACAGCCGCGCGACCGCAGATGCAGTGTGTGCCGTCGGCGTGAGGCCGTCTAGGGTTGTGCCCCCGGTTGCACGTGCCCATCGGCTGGAAATGAGCAGGAAAGGCAGCCCCAAGTGGCCGCATTCGCCCTCTGGTACGGTTGGCGTGAGAGCTGAGTCAGCGCAGCCGATCTGCAGCTTCGTCACTTGGCCGCAGCGTCCAGTGCTGTTTGAACGCGTCCCATGCTGCCGACACGTCGGCGGGATCAAGCTCGCTCCAGCCGCGCCACCAACTCAGCATCGGCCGGATCCCAACTGGGGGAGACAGATTCGGGTCCTGCCCGGTCCGGCCGGGCCAGTCGCATGTGGCGGGGCCAGGAGAGGTTCCCAAAGAGCGCCGTAAGATCACTGTTGATCTGGTTCAGCTTCTCCTGGGCGTAAAAAAAAGATCCTCTGGGCAGGGTTCTGAGCCGTGGGCGGCTCCATGCTTCTCCCGAGCCCACGGCACGTTTGTGGGAACCGAGTTCCCTGAAGGGTCGAGGAAGTTAACCATGCATCACCGTTACCCTCATCTCTGCGCGATGTTGCTCTGGCACCGGATCCTGACCCCAGATCGCTACCCCCTTACGAAGGCCTGACCCATGGCATGTCCGGTCTCTTTGTCAACCTGCGGTGGAAAATTCGGAAAAACGTGATATTTCCGGCCGCAGGGCGGGTGGGATCCTGCGATGTGCGGTTCGTTTTCATGACGTGTGGGGACCGCGAGGCTTATTCACGGGGTCACCAGCCGTTCTTGTAGAAGGCGAGGGCGGTGACGGTCTTGGCGACGAGGGGGAACCGGGTGAGAGGGCCGCGATAGCGAGTGGCGAGGACCTTCCAGTCCTTCAGATGTGCGATCGCTCGTTCGACGGCGGCGCGGAGCTTGCCGATGCTCTGGTTGAACACCTTGTCTTTGACGGGGCGTTCCTGACCGGGTGGCTTGCGGCGGGCGGTGAGCATGCCGGAGCCGGCATAGCCCAGATCCCCCATGCTCTCCCGGTCGGCGAAGGCTTTGGGAAAGTGGGACTGGCGCCAGGCGTACATGTCGTGCCGACTGCCGGGTACCGGCGCGGAGACGGCGAGCAGGTCCCCGCTGAGAGTGGCGGCGACCTGCAGGTTGAAGCCTGTGTCACGATGCTTGCCGGAGAACATCGTGGTGCCCTCGCTCGCCCAGTCCCACGTGGTGACCAGGGTCCCGTCGGCCAGGACGATCCTGCCGTGTGAGGCGTCGGCGGGGTCGGGCACATGCTCGGCCAGGGCCGTCTCCACCACCGGGAGCAGCGTGGTCCACCGGCGCGAGACGGTGGCCTGGGAGATGTGGAACAGTTCCGCCGCCGCTTGCTGGACGGGGTTCTGCCGCAGCAGGAACAACACCAGGACCACGGACTTGTACAGGCCCAGCGCCCACATCGGTCCCGGCACCACGGGCGGATCGGGGTCCTCCACCAGCATCGTGTGGACCCGGACCACCAAGGCCTCCAGTTGATCCGCTTCCAGCCCTGTCGTAACGTTCCAGCTCAACGGCCCTACCCCGGTGGAAAACTGACGTCGTCGCAAACGCCAGGCTACCGAGCAGGGCCGTCTTGCTGATCAAGAAACCAAGCCCGTGAATAACCCTCACGGATTCCTCGTTTCCTCGCGTCGCGGACGTGGGCGAGGAAGGCTTTCGTGGGATCCGGCACTGTCGGCGCGGATGAGGATGTCGGTGCCGTGCCGGTGGGCGTCGGGGATCTGCGCGAGCGCCTGGTCGAGCACCGAGATGTGATCGGCGGCAGTGTTGGCTCCGGCGTTTCCGGGCCGCAGCCGTCCCGACACGGCCTCGCCGGTGTTCGCGAGGAAACACAGCAGCGGATGGAAGCCGAAGCCGCCCTTGTAGGTCGGGGCGGTCTGTTCCTTTTCCGAGTGGCAGGCGACCAGCGTGGCGTCGAGGTCCAGAACCAGGCCGGGAAGTTCTCGTCCGCCGGCCCGAGCAGCAGGTATGCCCTCGCCGGTCTCGGCGGCCTGCATCCAGGCGACTTCCCGGGCTGAAGCGCGGGCCGCTTGCAGCCAAGCAAGTGCAGCCTCGTCGGTGTCGGCGAGCAACCGCCAAGCGGTGGGTGTGGAGGCGACCGGGCCGAACACCCCTGCCTGGTCCCGCAGCACGGCCAGATCCGCGATCGCCTCACCGCCGTCGGCGAGCATCATCGCCAGGTCGGTGGCTACCCGTCCCGGGTCATGCCCGGTCCCGCGCGGCCGAAGCGGCCTGAGAGCGGCGGAGTACGCGGCGGTCAGCCCTGTGGCGTCAGCAAGATCCGCCAGCAACCGTGCCCCGGCATGCCCGACCACCCCCGAACCATCGGCACTGACATGGACCTTGGGACGCAATCCGATAGCCTGCGCGTAGAAAGTGCCCTCCGCCTGGACCGACAGAACCCCTCAGCAAGGTTCATCGTCCCAGGTCAGGAAGGCACTTTCACGTTTCCGCCCCAGAGCCAGCCGTACCCAAGCGAAACGGCGAGGCTAGGGCGGCCTGGCGCGCCGAGAGTCGACCGCCTACGAAGCCTTGGCATTCCTGGGTGTCGCTCCTGGGCAGCGGGTGGGTTGACAGGCTGCATCAGAGCGCGAGTCGGTCTCACCTCCGCCGAGTCGACGGCCGAGCAGGGTCGGGGCGGAATGGCTAAGGCCCAGCGTCATAGCGTGAGCGAGTTCCCCTTCGACTTATCGGCTGGGCGAGTTACCAGCAATTCTTGCGTGGCACCCACATTCTCCAGCAACCAAGTGTCAGCGCTCTCCTAGCGAACCCCCTACTTGGACTGAGGAAGCCGACCAGCTCAGGCTGGAGTACTAAGACGGAATGCTGTCCGATGACTCGCGCTACGGGTGTCGATCATGTTCAGTTCGGTCATTCAGTCTTCGATGGCTCTCAACTCGCGGTATCGGTCGGTCGAACGGAACATAGGGCTATGCAAGATCCCAACGATGTCGCTGAGGCATTATCCGGTTGGTACTCTGCGCTTGGTCGCAACCAACAACAGGTGGAAGGAGGTGAGCGTTCTCTGGACGAAGCTGATGATGACGAGACTGAACCACTGTTGACCTGATCGCGGTCAATTCCCAATATAGCCAAGTAGCGAGGAGTCCTGCCATTAGCCTGCTGGGCTTCACGCTGCGCCTGTGCGCAGGGCTGAGAGGATTCCCGAGCTATCGGTCTATTGGTGTGACGGAGGAGCTTGCAGGCCGCTGGGGGCCCTATGGTCGGCGACGGTTCGGCTCCGACTCCGCCCGCCCGTGCGGGATGGTGGCTGTGCCACGCCGTCTTAAGTTCAGCAGATATGAGCAGGGAGTGAGGGAGCGAGCCTGCACTATCGCGCCGTGATCCCTTGAGAACTCTGGCGGCGTGCCGTGCCCTGCTTTGGGGGGAGTTGTAGCCCGTCGCGTGTTCTGGCCGTCGACAGGCGCCTGGCTCCACCACCGACCGCACAGCGCCATGCGAGGGTGACCGCCGCTTCGTAGGAAGTAGCGGTCTTCTCGTATCTGGTGGCGATCCCGCGGAAGCCCTTGAGCCGGTTGAAGCAGCGCTCGATCGTGTTGCGTCGCTGAACCGTTCCGGGTTCGATCGAGACTCTAGGTCGTGACTGTGACCTGGGGTTTCGTGGCTTCTCGGTAGTAGTTGGTCTCGTATTCGACGGGCGGGACGTGCCCGATGTCACCGTGGAGTCGGCGGTGGCAGTACCAGTCGACCCACTCCGCAGTGGCCAGCTCAACCTGGGAGAGAGTCCTCCACGGATGGCCGGGCTTGATCAGCTCAGTCTTGAACAGGCCGATCGTGGACTCCATCAGCGCATTGTCGTAGGCGTCGCCGGTCGAGCCGATCGACGCGGCGATCCCTGCCTTGTCCAGATGCTCGGCCAGCGCGAACGATGTGTACTGCGACCCGGCATCCGAGTGATGTATCAACTCGCCCTCTGTGCGGGATTCCGTCCCGGTCGCGCTGCCACAGGGCCATGTCCAGGGCGTCCAGGACGAGCCGGGTTTCCTTGGTGACGGCGGCGGACCAGCCGACGATCCGGCGGGAGAAGGTGTCCACACGAACGCGATGTAGACGACCCCGGAGAAGGTCTTCACGTGGGTGAAGTCGGCAACCCAGCAGCGGTTCGGTGCCCTTGCGACAAAGTCGCGGTCCACCAGGTCCGGGGCTCGCTCCGCGTTCGGGTCCGGGATCGTGGTGATCACGCGCTTGCCGCGGACCGCGCCGGCGATCCCCAGCTCGCGCATCAGCCGCTCAACGGTGCACCGGGCCACCCCGGTGAGCTCCAGGACGTGGGAGACGTAGCGGTGACGGCGGCCGCCGATCTGCGTCTCGTCCGTCATGCCGACATACACGATGAAGTCCAGGCCGTTGGCGGTCTGCCGGTAGGCGAGCTGCTCGGACAGATTGCCCTGGGCCAGCGCGTAAAGCTCGGCGATCGGGCCTTCCACCCGAAGGGTGGACACCTGTTTGTTTGTTATGCGGCGAGTGTCAGGGTAGCTGACATCTGTTCGTAGGCGACGGGGCTGAGCTGTCCGTTCGCCGAGTGGCGGCGCCAGGTGTTGTACCGCGTCAGCCAGCGGAAGACGGTACGCCGGCAGGCGCCGGCCCCGTCGAAGCGCCGTGCTCCCTTGAGGATCTCCCGTTTCAGAGACGCGTGGAAGGACTCGCAGGCGGCGTTGTCCGCACTCGTCCCGACGGCACCCATGGACTGGGTGACTCCCAACTCCCGGCAGAGGCCGGCGAATTCACGGGATCCGTACTGCGCCCCGTGATCGCTGTGGAAGATGGCGCCGTCGAGGCTGCCACGGGTGGCGGCCATCTTCAGCGCGTCGGCAACGAGGTCGGTGCGCATGTGATCGGCGATCGACCAGCCCGCCACCCGGCGTGAGAAGCAGTCCAGGACCGTAGCGAGATAGAGGTGCTCGCCGTCTCCGACGGGGAGATACGTTATGTCGCCCATGTACTTCAGGTTCGGCGCGGCAGCGGTGAAGTCCCTCTTGAACAGGTCCGGCACCGGCGTCTGCGACGGCTCGGGGATGGTGGTGCGTATGCGCTTGCGCAGGTGGAAGCCGGTGATGCGGAACTTGCGCATGACGCGGGCGACCCTCTTCTCGTTGATGTGCATGCCGTGGGTGTCGCGGAGCTCGGCGGTGATGCGTGGGGCGCCGTAGGCGCCGTCCGAGTCCGTGTGCACGGCCCGGATCCTGTCGGCCAGGACCTGGTCGTCCCGCTCGCGATGGGCACGGGCCTCACGCGAAGAGCGCCACTTGTAGTAGCTGGAGCGGACGACGTCCAGCACGTGGCAGAGCCGCTTGACCTCGAAGGTCTCGCGATGGTCCTCGAAGGTACTGGAAGCGGCTCGTCACCAGCTCATCTCGGAGGCGAAAAACTTCGTGGCCTTGCGCAGGATGTCGCGCTCCTGGGCGAGCGTCGCATTCTCCTTGCGCACCGTCTTCAGCTCCGTGCGCAGGGCCGCTAACTCGGCCTCCAGCTCTTCCTTCGTGGCCTTGCTCACCGGGGTGTCCTTCATGTTCTTCGTGGGGCTGTCGGCGCGGGCGCGGTCGGCGCGGATCCAGTTCCGCAGCGTCTCCGGGTTGATCCCCAGATCGCGGGCGGCCTGCACGATCGTGAGGTCGGGGTCCGAGTGGTACAGCGCGACGGCGTCGGCCTTGAACTCGGGCGAATAAACCTTCATCACCATAAGTGGTCCCTCCTGCCAGCCCCTCACCGGGGCCGATCGAAGGTGTCCACCACTGCGGGGGAAGTGCCATCCGGTCGAAGATGATGTCCGGGCGACGCGCGTGGATCGTGCACAGGTTGCCGCCCGACCCGTTCGTCAACGCCTGCATCATGGCGACGACTTCGGGCCCGCGGACCTCACCGACCACGATCCGCTCCAGCGACATCCGCAACGCGGGATGCATCAGGTCCAGGAGCGTGACCTCACCTGCACCTCGTCCGGTGACGTCCTTTTCCCCGTTGGACTCGCGGCCCACCAGGGAGACCGCCTGCCGGTGGTAGTCGTTGGCGTGGCAGAAAAGTTCGTCCTGGGTCTGGATGGTGGCGAATCGGCATTCCGGGTCGAACTCCTTCAGCATCGCCCGCAGCAGCGTCGTCTTCCCCGCTTTCTGCTTCCCAGCGATCATGATGTTCTTCTCGGCGCGTACGCACGCGCCGAGAAACTCCCGCAGGATCGGATCGATCGTGCCCAGCCGCACCAGATCGTCCAGGCCGGCATGCGAGATGCGGTGCCGGCGGATGACCGCATACGTCATGGGTCCCAGACCGGTGATCGCCTGAAGGCGGGAGCCGGACCCTCCCCCTGAGTGGTGGACACCTTCGATCAGCCCCGGTGAGGGGCTGGCAGGAGGATCACTTATGGTGATGAAGGTCTATTCGCCCGAGTTCAAGGCCGACGCGGTCGCGCTGTACCACTCGGACCCCGACCTTACGATCGTGCAGGCCGCCCGCGATCTGGGGATCAACCCGGAGACGCTGCGGAACTGGATCCGCGCCGACCGCGCCCGCGCCGACAGCCCCACGAAGAACACGAAGGACACACCGGTGAGCAAGGCCACGAAGGAAGAACTGGAGGCCGAGTTAGCGGCCCTGCGCAAGGAGAACGCCGCCTTGCGGAAGGACAACGCGACCCTGGCCACGGAGCGGGACATCTTGCGTAAGGCGACGAAGTTTTTCGCCGCGGAGATGAGCTGGTGAGTCGCTGCCAGTTCATCGAGGACCACCGCAAGACCTTCAAGGTCACGCGACTGTGCCAGGTGCTCGAAGTGGCCCGCTCCACCTACTACAAGTGGCGCGAGGCCCGCGCTGCCCGGGCCGAGCGCGAGCAGGCCGATGAGGTGCTGGCCGGCAAGATCCGCACCATCCACACCGACTCCGGCGGCACTTACGGCGCCCCGCGCATCACCGCCGAGCTGCGGGATACACACGGCATGGAGATCAATGAGAAGAGGGTCGCCCGCGTGATGCGCAAGTTCCGTATCGCCGGCTTCCGCCTGCGCAAGAAGGTACGTACGACTGTCCCCGAGCCGTCGGCCACGCCCGTTGCGGACCTGTTCCGACGCAACTTCTCGGCGCCCGCGCCAAACCAGAAGTACATGGGCGACATCACGTATCTGCCTGTCGGCGATGGCGAGCATCTGTATCTGGCGACCGTCATCGACTGTTTCTCCCGCCGCGTGGCGGGCTGGTCGATCGCCGACCACATGCGCACCGAGCTCGTCGCCGACGCACTCAGGATGGCCGCCGCCACCCGCGGCAGCCTCGAAGGCGCGGTCTTCCACAGCGATCACGGGGCGCAATACGGGTCGCGCCAATTCGCTGATCTCTGCGCTGAGCTGGGCGTGACCCAGTCCATGGGCGCGGTCGGAACGAGCGCGGACAACGCCGCCTGCGAGTCCTTCCACGCGTCCCTCAAACGGGAGATCCTCCAGGGCGCCCGGCGCTTCCACGGGGCCGAGGCCTGCCGGCGCACCGTGTTCCGCTGGCTGACGCGGTACAACACCTGGCGCCGCCACTCGGCGAACGGACAGCTCAGCCCCGTCGCCTACGAACAGCTGTCAGCTACCCTGACACTCGCCGCATAACGAAACGAACAGGTGTCCACCCCTCGGGGGGAAGGCCCGCCGTCCCGCAACGACAGGGCTAGCGTCGGTTGCGCGGTGGAGATCGTGCGCTCGCTGTGCCCGGAGCCCCGGGCCAACTCCCGCAGCAGCTCGAGCAGTTCCTCTTTCGACTCCGCGACCGGCCCGACCCTGCGGCGCTCGCCGTCCCCGTAGTCAAGCCACACCTCGTGCGGGCCCTGGATGATGATGTCCTCGACCCGCTCATCGTCCAGGTACGGCTGCAACCGGCCGGCCCGGTAGAGCAAGTCGTACAGCAACTGGGGACGTTCAAACGTACCGGCCCGGCCCGAAGGGAGAGGACGCCGACAGCTGCCACCAATCGAGTTCGAACAGATCATCAATCAGAAGCGCGCTGAGGCCCATTCACGGACTCAAGCCGCATAGACAAAGACTCCACGATCGCAGGGGATTGCCACAGGGGGGCTACCGAATCGGTGTCCACCTCTATAAACTGGGCGTTTCCTGAAGTTCCGCGTCCGTCCAGTCGCGGGCCACGACTATATGGGAGCCGGTGGGGTCAGATATCGGGCCGGTTTACATCGGCTCGTTGGCTTCAAGCAGCCCGAGAAAGCTTGCCGACTGGTCCTCAGCCCTCGGACAGGGTGATGGCACTCACAGGGCAGGCCCGGGCTGCCTCCCGCACCATCGCGTCGCCGCTGCCGTCCTCGCGGCCCGGGAGCAGTGTGCTGAAGCCGTCGTCGTTCTGAGTGAAGACGCCGGGGGCGGCCAGGGCGCACTGGCCAGCGCCGATACAGACGTCCTTGTCGATGTCGATGCGCATGGCCTGCAGCCCCTTACCAGGTCACGGGGAGTTCCAGTATCCCCTGGATCATTGTGTCGCCGGGCTTGAAGGGGATCTCGTCCGCCGGGGCAGCCAGGCGCAGCGCCGGCAGGCGTTTGAAGAGGCTTCGCAGAGCGATCTCCATCTCCGCGCGGGCCAGGTGCTGGCCCAGGCACTGGTGGATGCCGAAGCCGAACCCCACGTGATGGCGGGCGGACCGGTGCCAGTCGAGAGCGTCGGGGTCAGGGTAGACGTCCTCGTCGCGGTGGATGACCGAGGTGGCGAAGGCCACGGCGTCGCCCGCCCGGATCGTCGTGCCGCCTGCCTCGATGTCCTCCGTCGCCCTGCGCATCAGCCCGTCCGTGATCGACAGCACGCGCAGCAGTTCCTCTACCGCGGAGGGCATCAGCTTGGGGTTGCTGCTCAACTCGGCCAGATTATCTGGGTGTTGGAGCAGGGTGAAGGTGCCGAGCGCGATCATGTTGGCAGTCGTCTCATGACCGGCGACCAGAAGGCGGCTCACCAACGCGATGACGTACTCGGGGTCCACCTCTCCCTTGCGTAGCTGATGGTGGACTAGTTGGTCCATGACGCCGTCGCCCGGTGCCGCCTGTTTCTGTTTGCGCGAGATTAACTCACCGAAATACGTTGTCAGTTGATGGCGCGCGTCCTCGACGTCCTCGGGACGGGGACCGCGCGACAGCCGACGCGACTGCTGCTCGAAGAAGTCGTGGTCGGTGTAGGGGACACCGAGCAGTGCGCACATCGCCATCGACGCCACGGGCAATGCGAAGGCGCACACGAGTTCGCCGGGCGGACCCTGCTCGATCATGGCGTCGAGCCGTCCGTCCACGATCTGCTGGATCTGCGGGCGCAGTTCGACGGCACGCCGCAGGGTGAACCTGGACGCTACCATCTGCCGCTGAACGCGGTGCTCCGGGTCGTCGACGCCGAGCAGCGCGAGCCTTGGCCTACTTGTCTCGACGTACCGCTCGGCGAGCGCGGGGAAGTGGGGATGGTTGCGGTCGGTCGACAGACGGTGATCGGCGAGCAGAGAGCGGGCGAGTGCGTGCCCCGTGACCAGCCAGACGGAACGTCCGTCGTAGAGCGTGCCCCGGCTCAACGGGCGGGTGGCGCGAAGGGGGTCGTAGCCGGCCGGGGGGGCGTAGGGGCAGGTCCGGTCCTGAGGGAATGGCACAGGTTCCGTTTCCGGCATGGAAGACCTCGCAGACGAAGAGTGCGTCCTGCCTATATCCATGGATACAGGACGCGTCCATGGAGAGACATGTGAAGCTTCGATCAGATCGGCGGTGCGGGCAGTTTCTGTCCGGGACGCGCTTGCGGCTGCTCCCGTCGGTATCGGCTCAACTTCTGAACGAAGAGTCAGAAAAGATCCTGTTCATTCAAGCGAGAAGAAGCGACTGAAGATAGGGCTTGCGCCCCCATACACGTGAACGTGTTGAAGACTACTGTTCTTTGGCGTCGCGCTTTGATGATCTACTCACGCTCGGCATCGTATGGGAAGTCAGGAGTTCTTCCATGTGCGGAGGCCTGCGGCATGGCTCATATGGGGCGGCCGAAGGCCGAGTTGGTGCTGTGGGTGGATAGCGGGCAGCGCTTGGCCTCGATCCTTCAGCGTCCGGTCGGCGGTGATTGTCTCGGCTGGGGTGCCCGGTTTGTCCTCGGTGCCGGTGAAGCGGGCGGTCGCGTGACGCTGCGGGGGCGCCGGGTTCCACTGGCCCGGGTCTGCTCTCCTTCCGTCTCGTCGGGATGGTGGCCGGCCGTCAGCTGAGGGCCGGAAGTCGGGTGAGGTGCTGCCAGGCCAGGGCGAATGCGTCGGCCCAGGGCCAGGTGCGGTCCAGGCGGAGCCAGCGGTGTCGGGCGTGTCGGACGAGACGGGCCGGGATGCTGTAGAGGCGGTGGCGCATGGTGTCAGGCTCGGCGAGTGCCAGGTCCTCGACGTCGTGCAGGGCCAGGAGGCGGACCCAGCAGTCCAGGTCGTGGCCGAGGTTCGGGGCCAGCATCCATGCGGCGTTGACCTGCCACTTCTTGCTGGAAGGTTCCGCAGGCCCATCGCCTTGTCGGCTCTCGGGCCTTCCCCCCGAGGGGTGGACACCTGTTCGTTTCGTTATGCGGCGAGTGTCAGGGTAGCTGACAGCTGTTCGTAGGCGACGGGGCTGAGCTGTCCGTTCGCCGAGTGGCGGCGCCAGGTGTTGTACCGCGTCAGCCAGCGGAACACGGTGCGCCGGCAGGCCTCGGCCCCGTCGAAGCGCCGGGCGCCCTGGAGGATCTCCCGTTTGAGGGACGCGTGGAAGGACTCGCAGGCGGCGTTGTCCGCGCTCGTTCCGACCGCGCCCATGGACTGGGTCACGCCCAGCTCAGCGCAGAGATCAGCGAATTGGCGCGACCCGTATTGCGCCCCGTGATCGCTGTGGAAGACCGCGCCTTCGAGGCTGCCGCGGGTGGCGGCGGCCATCCTGAGTGCGTCGGCGACGAGCTCGGTGCGCATGTGGTCGGCGATCGACCAGCCCGCCACGCGGCGGGAGAAACAGTCGATGACGGTCGCCAGATACAGATGCTCGCCATCGCCGCCAGGCAGATACGTGATGTCGCCCATGTACTTCTGGTTTGGCGCGGGCGCCGAGAAGTTGCGTCGGAACAGGTCCGCAACGGGCGTGGCCGACGGCTCGGGGACAGTCGTACGTACCTTCTTGCGCAGGCGGAAGCCGGCGATACGGAACTTGCGCATCACGCGGGCGACCCTCTTCTCATTGATCTCCATGCCGTGTGTATCCCGCAGCTCGGCGGTGATGCGCGGGGCGCCGTAAGTGCCGCCGGAGTCGGTGTGGATGGTGCGGATCTTGCCGGCCAGCACCTCATCGGCCTGCTCGCGCTCGGCCCGGGCAGCGCGGGCCTCGCGCCACTTGTAGTAGGTGGAGCGGGCCACTTCGAGCACCTGGCACAGTCGCGTGACCTTGAAGGTCTTGCGGTGGTCCTCGATGAACTGGCAGCGACTCACCAGCTCATCTCCGCGGCGAAAAACTTCGTCGCCTTACGCAAGATGTCCCGCTCCGTGGCCAGGGTCGCGTTGTCCTTCCGCAAGGCGGCGTTCTCCTTGCGCAGGGCCGCTAACTCGGCCTCCAGTTCTTCCTTCGTGGCCTTGCTCACCGGTGTGTCCTTCGTGTTCTTCGTGGGGCTGTCGGCGCGGGCGCGGTCGGCGCGGATCCAGTTCCGCAGCGTCTCCGGGTTGATCCCCAGATCGCGGGCGGCCTGCACGATCGTAAGGTCGGGGTCCGAGTGGTACAGCGCGACCGCGTCGGCCTTGAACTCGGGCGAATAGACCTTCATCACCATAAGTGATCCTCCTGCCAGCCCCTCACCGGGGCTGATCGAAGGTGTCCACCACTCAGGGGGAGGGTCCCTCACCCGGTCCTCGACGGTGGCGTGGGAACGCGCGAGTGCGTCGAGGAACTGGGGCTGGTGGGAGCCGCCGATGCCCCACAGGTGTCGGATGTTGGTGGCGACGATCGCGTACTTGAAGCCGGTGCGCTTCTCCAGGGCGGTGAGCTTCTGTGCGTGCCGGGCGGAGGGCCTGACCCTTCGCACTAGTACTGCAACGGTGCTTGTTCTGATTGCTGGGCAGTTTTCAGGGGCTGTGTCCGCGTCGTTTGTAGTGGCTGATGCGGGCTTGGTGCTGGCGTCGTCGGCGCCAGGTTGACCAGTGCAGGATGTGGTCGGCCGGGGTGGGGCGGCGGTTGGTGAGGCGGGTGATCAGGCGTCGGATCTCGGCGAGGCTGAGGTGGATGAGCTGGGAGGATCCGTTTCTGCTTTGTCCGTGTCGAGCTGGCGGGCCCGCAGGACAGTCAGACAGGCGTGGGCGGCCATGGCCAGGGTCATGTGGCGGTGCCAGCCCGGGTAGCGGCGGACCTGGTAGTCGTCCAGGCCGCACTCCTGCTTCGCGGTCTGGAAGCATTCCTCGACTGCCCAGCGGCTGCCCGCGATGCGGATCAGCTCGTCCAGCGTCGTGTCGGCGGGACAGTAGGCGATGTAGTAGGAGATCTCCTCGGGCCTGCTCACGCTTCGGCGGGCGAGGACCCAGTGCCGGCGGTCCTCGCGGTGCCAGGGCCGCACCTCGACGCGGGCCCAGTCGAAGATCCGCCGGCCGTGGGCTCCTTCACCGCAGGAACGGCGTTTCCATTTCTGCCGCGGCAGGCCGGGAAACAGGTCGTGGACGGGGTGGTCGATGGACCAGCGGGTGACGACGGTGTCGTGCCGGGTGGTGGCCATGACGTGGAAGACATCCGCCTGTTCCAGCTCGAACCGCCAGCCCTTGCTGAAGCCGTAGGCGGCGTCCGCCGTCACCCAGCCGAACGGGATACGGTCGGCGATGGCCCGGCGGACCATCGCCTTGGCCATGGCCACCTTCGTCTCGAAGGCGACACTGTCGTCGATGCCCGCCCGCCGGCACCGTTCCCGGTCATCCGTCCAGGAGGTGGGCAGATACAGACGGCGGTCGATCAGAGTGCGTCCACGGCCGGTGGCGTAGGCGAGGAACACACCGATCTGGCAGTTCTCGGTGCGGCCGGCCGTTCCGGAGTACTGCCTTTGCACCCCGGCCGAACGGACGCCCTTCTTCAGAAAGCCGGTGTCATCGACGATCAGGACGGCCTCGCGGTCTGCGAGGTGTTCCACCACGTAGTCGCGTACGTCGGCCAGGACCTCGTCGGCGTCCCACTCGATCCGGTTCAGCAGCCGGTGGATGCGATCGGGACCCGTATGCCCGGCCTCCTCCGCCAGCGTCCAGCCGTTCTTCCGCTCCAGCGGCGCAACCAGCCCACGCATGTAAGCCAGCGCCGACTGACGCGGCTCCTCCCGGTTGAACCGGTGCACGAACCGCTCATGCAGAGCACCCAGTTCCCCCGCCCACAACCTGACACCAGCAAGGTCCCCACCCATAACAACACCAACGACTGAACTGGCCAGCAGTCACGGCAAAGACCGTTGCAGTACTAGGGCGCGTATCGAGTCGTGATCAGCTGGTGGGCCGGGTGAGGTAGTTGATCCAGATCATCGAGGCTCGTAGGTGGAGGCCGGCGAGGTAGCTGTCTGGGGTCTTGTCGTATCGGGTGGGTGCGCCACGAGGCGCCATGGAATCGAGTGAGGTGAGAGACCTTCACCGCCGGGTTGTCGCAGCAATCTGGCTGAAGCTGGGGGCAGTTCGATTCGGGGGATGCCGAGTCGAGCGGTAAGCAGCCCCGACAACGTCGGGACGGATTGGCACTGCCAGACGGTCCGGGTCCGGCTAGCGAGACGGGAAGGTGCACGCGAGGAATCAGTGCTTGACGCCCCGTAATTACGACACCGGCTCCAACCTGGCGGATATGGGCCGGACGCAGTGCACGACCACCGCTGGCCGGTGGTCGACTCCGAAGCCGACTCCACGTATCGGTGGGGAGGCCACGCCGAAAGCCTGCGGCGTAAGCGTGGCGATGCTGCCGGGGTAGAGCTGGGCACCTCACCCGTCGATCGATTCCGTGGTGAACGTGGGAACTGCCCGCGGTCGCCCAAGGACCGGACGTCCAGTTCGGTCAAGGGCAGGCCCATCGCCGGCTGATGGTCGTCGGGCAGGACGGAGGCCCCGTAGTACTCCGAGGCCGGGAGAGCCGGCCACATGGGGAAGGGGGCCAGCAAGTCAGCAGTAAGGAAACTGGAATGCCGGGAGGCTGTCGCCGGTGAATACCGACGAGCTGGAATGGGCCTTGATGAAGGCCGAACGCCGGGTACTGGAGATCCAGACCAAGCTGCACCGTTGGGCTGCTGATGATCCTCATCGCAGGTTCGACGATCTGTTCAACCTCGTGGCCGATCCCGCCTTCCTGTTGGTGGCGTGGGACCGTGTCCGGGGAAACAAGGGTGCCCGCACGGCCGGAGTGGATGGGAAGACCGCACGCTCCATCGAGGCCGGGCAGGGAGTCGAGATGTTTCTCGGCAGGCTGCGGACTCAGATTAGAGACCGCAGCTTCCGACCGGTTCCCGTGCGCGAGCGGATGATTCCCAAGGCGAATGGCAAGCTTCGTCGTCTTGGGATTCCGACCGTGGCGGACCGAGTGGTCCAGGCGTCCTTGAAACTGGTGCTGGAGCCGGTGTTCGAAGCGGATTTCCTCCCGTGTTCCTATGGGTTCCGCCCGAACCGCCGGGCTCATGACGCGATCGCCGAGACTCGCTATCTCGCCAGCCACGGATATGAGTGGGTGGTGGAGGGCGACATCACGGCGTGCTTCGACGAGATCTCGCACCCGGCCCTCATGGAGCGGGTGCGGAATCGAATCGGGGACAAGCGGGTGTTGTCCTTGGTGAGGGCGTTTTTGAAGTCCGGGATCCTGTCCCGGGACGGGGCCTTCACGGACACACGCACTGGGACCCCGCAGGGCGGGATCCTGTCGCCGCTGCTGGCCAACATCGCTCTCTCGGTCCTGGACGAGCACATCGCCCAGACCCCCGGAGGACCAGACAGCACCTCCGAGGATCGGCGCAGGAGACGGCGCCGGGGATTGCCCAACTACCGGCTGGTCCGGTATGCGGATGACTTCCTCGTGCTTGTCTTCGGGCGCCGTGAGCACGCCGAGGAATTACGCGATGAGGTCGCGGAGGCGTTGAAGCCGGTGGGCCTTCGCCTGTCGGTGGAGAAGACAAAGATCACGCACATTGACGAGGGCCTCGATTTTCTCGGATGGCGCATCCAGCGGCACCGGAAACTGGGCACTGACCGGCAGTACATCTACACCTATCCGGCACGGAAATCAGTGCGTTCCGCAACGGCCAAGGTGAAGGAACTGACTGGACGGCAGAACGTCGGCTTGTCGCTGGAGTCCTTACTCCACCGGCTGAACCCGGTGTTGCGAGGATGGTGCGCGTACTTCCGTCCCGGAGTGTCAAACGTCGCTTTCTGTTACCTCAGCCACTACACGTGGATGAGGGTGACACGATGGATCCGGCGCAAGCATCCCGGGATCACTTGGAAGCAGCTCCGCCGACGCTATTACGGCGGTGGCTGGTGGCCTGCCACGGAGGAAGGGGAACTGTTCAACCCGGCAAAGGTAAGCACGACCAGATACCGATACCGGGGAACACTCATCCCGACCCCGTGGCCCATTACGGCATGAGGAACTGAACACCCCGAAACGGGATTTGCGGAGAGCCCGGTGCCCGGAGACGGGCACGCCGGGTTCGGGAGGCGGCTCGGAGAAACCCACTGGTGGAAACACCAGCAGGGCGCCCCGAGTCGACCTCACCGATGCCTCGCCAGGCCTTGAGCTTGTTGATCAGACGCTCGACGGTGTTCCTCTCCTTGTAAAGGGCGGCGTCGTGGCTGACGGGTCGACCGCCTGCGGAGCCCTTCTTCTTCCGGTTTGCGGCCTGGTCTTTCTTCTCCGGAATCACTGCCCTGATGCCGCGCCTGCGCAGGTGGGTCCGGTTCCCGCGGGAGGAGTAGGCCTTATCGGCGGCGACCGCTTCCGGCCGGGTGCGGGGGCGGCCGACGGGCCCGCGGACCCGTAACTGCTTGAGCACGGGGATGAACTGCGGGCTGTCCGCGGCCTGGCCCGCTGTCAGCACGAACGCCAGCGGGCGGCACTTGCGGTCGGCGGCGAGGTGGACCTTGCTGGTCTGCCCGCCCCTGGAGCGTCCCAGGAGGGCGGCCTTCAGCCGGAGTTTTCGCCGACGCCGGACGCGTCGTCGTTCCTCCCGCCCGTTTCCGCGAGGTGGGGCAGGCCGAGCTTGTCGGCTGTGGTGCGGATGCGGTTGCCGGTCAGTTCGTCATAGACCGACAGCGGCCGCCTCCCGACCTCGATCTGGGTTGCGGCGGACCGGTTCAACAGGGCCTGCAACGGCCCGATGCGACCGGACGCGGAGGACTCGCTCCGCGGTGGTGGCGGCTCGTCGCCAGTCGTGGTGCGGCGGTTCCTGCCGGTCGGCAGGCCGTCCCAGTGCTCGTCCTGCTTGACAACCACGCCGCGGCCGACCGCCCGCGGATGGCTGGACAGCAGGGTCTCGCCGCTGGCATCGGGAACGGTCGTGTGCAGCATGACCTGGGACTTCGTCGCCCTGATCTCGACCAGCTGACGTGGGCGGACCTTGCGGGCGGGCACCGAGTAGAGGTTTCCGCCGAACGCGACCAGGCAGTCCTTGCCGACCGGCCGCAGATGCCGCTCGGCCACCAGATAGGGCGACGGCGGCAACGGCTTGAGGGCGGCGTGATCCCGGGCGGCCCGGTGCCCGATGACCTCGTGGTGGGTGGCGTGGGTGCGGGCGCGTCGCTGCGGCACCCACGCCATGAAGGCGGCATCCAGTTCCTCGAGCGAGGAGAACGCCCGCCCGGCCAGCACGTGATCACGCACGATCAACACCTGGCGTTCGACCCGGCCCTTCCCGGTGGGCCGGTAGGCGGCCAGCACGTCAATGTCGAAGTCGTAGTGGCCTGCGAAGCCGACCGCTTCCGGATGCAGAGGCACCGCCTCGCCCGGGGCGACGTGCCGGCGCACAACGGTCTTGGTCCGGTCGTAGACGATCGACATCGGCACCCCGCCGAAGTGCACAAACGCCCGCCGGTGGCAGTCGAAGAAGGTCTGCAGGTCCTGGCTCGTGGTAAAGCAGCAGAACGGGTCGCGCGAGTACGACAGCACCATATGGAATGAGTAGACCTTCGGGATTCCCAGGTGGGCGAGGATCTTGCCTTCATCGCCCCAGTCGACCTGAGCCTGGGCCCCGGGAACCACCTCGAAGCGGCGGTGCATACCCGCCAACTCCCGCGGCTCGATCCCCAGTTCACCCGCGATCCGCGGCCGGGCCTCCTGCAAATACAGCTTGACCCGCTGATAGTTGATCGTCGAGCTGTACTCCTTCACCAGACGCTCGTGCACCATGGCGCCCTTGATGAGGATCTCTGCCCGCAGCATCGCGTCGATCAACGGCGCAACCTCGTCGACCACCTTCTTCCGAGGCCGTCCATTCGACGTCTGCCTCGGCGGCACCGACGCCGCCGTGCTCGACAGATACTTGCGGACCGTCTTGCGGTCCAGCCCAGTCTCCCTGGCCACCTCCGTCAGACTGACCGCTCCTGACTCGACCAGAGCACGGAACCGCCGCAGTTCCAGCCAGCGCTGCGGGTCCAAAACCACCGCGCCACCGCCCTCCGCCACCCTTCACCGGACAAGCAGCAGAGTGCCGGGCACCACGATTCACCGCACCATCAAGCGTCCCTTTTCACTCGTACGCGACCGGGGACGATCGTGTGTACGCCGACAGCAGCCCGCCGGCGGCGCTGTGCCTGCGGCGCGTGTTGAAGAAGTCCGTGATCCACGTGGCGATCTTCAGCCTGGCCTCGGTGTGGGTGGCGAAGCGGTGCCGGTGGATGTACTCGACCTTGATCGACGAGTGGAACGACTCCGCGGCCGCGTTGTCCAGGGCCGACCCCACACGCCCCATGGACTGCACCACTCCAAGACGGTCACACAGCGCGTTGTACGCCTCACTCGTATATTCCGACCCGCGGTCCGAATGAAGGATCACTCCGTCCACGGTGCCGCCGCGTGTCGCGGCGGCCATCTGGAGCGACGCGCTGACCAGGGGCGCTTCGTGCCGAGGACCCCTCGCATAGCCGAGAACGCGTCGGGAGAATGCGTCGTGGACGCTCGCGAGGCAGAGCTTGCCCTCGCCGGTTTCGATCTCGGTCATATCGCCCCACCACAACACGTCCGGTGCGACCGCATCGAAGCGACGAAGTACCAGGTCACGGGCGGCCTTGCGCTTGCCCTGCCGGGTCAGGTTCCTTCGCCGGCACGGGGGGCTTGCGGCCCTGCAGGCCGAGCTCGGCCATGAGCCGGGCGACGGTATTCTGCGAGACCTTCCAGCCCTCGGACCACAGGTCCAGCGTGATCCTGGGCGAGCCGTAGGTGTTGCCCGACCTGCGGAAGAAGTAAACGATCCGCTCGGCCAGCGCAGCCCGTCTGACCTCGGACTTCGTCGGCTGTCCGGGGCGCCGGCGCCATTTGTAGAACCAGGACTTGGACACGCCCCATGCCCGGCAGGCCAGAGTGTGCGGGACCTTGTGCCTGGTTTGCTGGTCGGCGATGAAGCCCGCCATCGTCACTTCGTCGCCTCCTTCACCCAGAGGACCACCGATCGCTTGAGGACATCGCGCTCCATCCCGAGCTCAGCGCTCTCCTTGCGCTGCCGGGCATTCTCCTCCCGCAGCCGCTGCAGTTCCCCGCGCTCGGACTCGTCCAGCCCGCCGCGGGCCTCCGCGTCCACACGGGCCCTCGCCCGGTGAACCCACGTCTGCAACGTGCCCTCATGCACCCCCAGATCCCGCGCCACCTGCGCAGACGGCTTCCCGGTCTCCAGCACGATCCGCACCGCACCCTCACGGAACTCGGCATCGTACTTCCGTCGCTTCTCCACCATGACCCTCAACTACCCCTATGGTCATGTCAATCCCCTCGTTGTGTGGAGAGTTTCTAGGCGGCCAGCTCCAGGGCGGAGCCGGTCCGATGCTTATGTTCGTAGTCGATCGGGCTGTGGTACTCGCATACGCTGTGTAGTCGGCGGGTGTTGTAGAAGCCGGTGATCCACGTGGCGATCTTCAGCCGGGCCTCGGTACGGGTGTCGAAGGTGTGCCGGTAGATGTATTCGACCTTGAGGACGCTGTTGAATGCCTCGCTGACGGCGTTGTCGAAACATGAGCCGACGCGTCCCATGGACTGGGTCACGCCGAGACGGCGGCAGACCCGCTTGAACCGGCGGGAGACGTACTCGCTGCCCCTGTCGCTGTGAAAGATCACGCCTTTCACGTCGCCTCCGCGGGTGGCTGCGGCCATGTGCAGTGAGGCCACGACGAGTTCGGCATCGTGGCGAGCGCCCATCGCGTAACCGAGCAGGCGGCGTGAGAACAGGTCGATCACCGTGGCCAGGTAGAGCTTGCCCTCACCCGTGACGATCTCGGTCATGTCGCCGCACCAGACTTGGTCCGGGGCATCCGCGCTGAAGTCGCGGCGCACGAAGTCCGGCGCCGCGGCCCGCCTACCGGGGCGGGTGAGCCCGCGACGCCGGCGTACCTTCCGTCCGGCCAGGCCCAGCTCGGCCATGGTCTTCGCGACGGTGTTCACCGAGACGCGCCATCCCTGCCTGACGAGCGTGATCCACACCTTCGGTGAGCCGTAGGTGCCGCCCGAGGCGTCGAAGACGCGCCGGACGGCCTCGGCCAGCTGTCCGCGCCGCACTTCGCGGGCGGTGACAGGCCTGTCCTTCCACTTGTAGAACCACGACTCGCTCACGCCCAGCACCCGGCAGGACGTGGTGTGCGGAATGTTCTTCTCGGCCTTGCAGTCGCTGATCACCCCGGCCAGCCGGGCCGGGTCCGCGGCAGCTACTTCACCCACAAGGCCATGTGAACCGCCCCGTGTCAGGTAGAGACTCGATTCCGTGAAAGGATTGAGTCATGGCACGACCCTCCCATTACCCGCTTGAGCTGCGCCGTCGCGCGGTGCGCATGGTCGCCGAAGTGCGCGACGACTACCCGAACGAGACGGCCGCCTTGCAGGCGGTCGCGAACAAGCTCGGTATCGGCTCCCGCGAGACTCTGCGGAACTGGATGAAGCAGCAGGAGATCGACGCGGGGCAGCGTCCGGGGACGACGACGGAGGAGTCCACCCAGCTCAAGGCGCTGAAGAAGGAGAACGCCGAGCTGAAGCGGGCGAACGAGATCCTGAAGGCCGCGGCGAGTTTCTTCGCGGCCGAGCTCGACCGGCCACACACGCGCTCGTAGCGTTCATCGACGAGCACCGGGACCGCTTCGGCGGGGTCGAGCCGATCTGCAGGACGCTCACCGCACACGACTGCAAGATCGCCCCTTCCACGTACTACGCCCACAACAAGCGCCTCCAGACGCCCTCCGCCCGTTCGGTGCGTGACGAGGCACTCAAGGAGAGGATCCAGGACGTCTATACGTCCAACTACCGTGTCTACGGAGCCCGGAAGATCTGGCGAGAGCTGAACCGGCAGGGACATGCGGTGGCCCGCTGTACTGTCGAGCGCCTGATGCGCGAGCTCGGTATCCAGGGCGCGGTGCGCGGCAAACGCGTCATCACCACGATCCCCGGCGGACAGGTCCAGCGGGCCCCCGATCTGGTCGACCGCGACTTCGTCGCCGCGGCTCCGAACCGGTGCTGGGTGGCGGACTTCACCCATGTGAAGACCTGGTCTGCGACCGTCTATGTCGCGTTCGTCGTGGACACCTTCTCCCGCCGGATCGTCGGCTGGTCCGCGGCCACCGTGAAGGAGACCGTCTTTGTCCTGGACGCCCTGGAGATGGCCATCTGGCAACGCGATCGCGACCAACAGTCCATTCAGCCCGGAGAGTTGATCCATCACTCCGACGCCGGGTCGCAATACACATCGTTCAAGCTCGCCGAGCACCTGGACGCCGCCGGCATCGCGGCGAGCATCGGATCCGTCGGTGACGCGTACGACAACGCCCTGATGGAGTCCACGATCGGCCTGTTCAAGACCGAGTTGATCAAGCCCCAGCGGCCCTGGAAGACGCTCTCCCAGGTCGAGTTGGCCACCGCCGAGTGGGCCGACTGGTACAACCACCGAAGACTCCACGGTGAGATAGGCCACGTCCCGCCCGTCGAATACGAAGCCAACTACTACACGGAACTCACGAAACCCCAGGTCACAACCACAGTCTGAGATCTCTATGGAACCCGGGGCGGTTCAATGCACTGTTTGAAGACGTCACGTTCCATCTCCAGCTCGCGGATGCGCTTGTTCTTCTCGTTCATCTCCCGGCGCAGCCGCTCCAGCTCAGCGCGTTCACCCTCCCGCAGCCGGCCGCCCGAGGCGGCGGGCGCGGGCCGGTCGGAGGAGGCCGAGCCGTTCCTCCTCCAGCGTGAGACCCAGCTGTGCAGCGTCCCCGGATGCACTCCGAGATCCTCGGCGACCTCCGGGATCGGCTTGCCCGTCTCGATCACGATGCGTACAGCACCTTCACGGAACTCGGCGTCGTACTTCTGTTGCTTGGACCCCATGAACCTCAACTTCCCCTGGTATCACGGACTCCACGCTATGAGGGGAACCTCATCACGACTCCACGGTACGAGGGGAAGGTCACCTGGCCTGCAGATTCCCGTGTCTTGATCTCCTACTTCTGCTGGCGGCCACCGTCGCCCAGCCACCAATGCTCCGTTGCACCTGCCCGCCTGGGATCCATGAAGCATGTCGCTTCAACGCACTCACACCTCCATGAAGCGATGGCCATTGCCCTCACGGCACACAGGTGCCTCCATGAAAGTGTCGGAAGTGGTGATACGGCCGGACGCGAGTTCTCCTCCAGCGTCACTCCGTCCACGAGCTACTAAAGAAGCGTCAAACGAACGACATGAATCGGCACTTAATTCAACAACATGGTTCACGCCTGCCCGGCCAATGAGTAATTCCCGTAAACCGAGGCGAACATGAGAGGTAGTTTTCCCCGTGTATCCCACAGTTGTACACGTCTTTCCTGGTCAGGGGACGTTATCGCTGGACGCACTCCGCAAGGCGCTGCGAGGGCAACCTGTCCTACATAGGGCAGCACTTCAGGTGTTCGCCGAAGTGGACGCTGCTGTTGAGGACCTCGGCATACCTCCATTGCAGCAGCTATTGTGGGCACCCGCCCAGCAGAACATTCCTGCTTCGGCCCCTGCAGGTACGGATCAGGCCGCTCTCTATGCGTGCTGCATCACGGTGCATGTTGCTCTGTGCAAGGCTGGTCTGCCCCCCGACATGCTGTCCGGGGTGAGCTTCGGCGAGATCCCTGCGTTAGTCGCCGCTGGAGTCTTCACGGTAACTGACGGAGCTCGAATGGCTGTGGCTCTTGCTCGCGTCCTTCCACGGAACATCGGTGGAATGGTCTGGCTCCGTGCTGGCGAGAAGGATGTTACAAGGCTCCTGGCCGAACTAGGGGATGAACGATTGGCGCTGGGCTGCGTAAATGGCCCGGATGAATGTGTGGTCGCCGGCTCATCGGCCTCCCTTATGGTAGTCCAGCAACTTGCGGAACGCTGGGGGATGGCGTCAGGAAGGATCAAGCTGCCTTATTATGCTCATCACCCTGAACTGGCCGCCGCAGCAGCAGAGTTCGAATCTGTCGCACGCGCATACCCGGCACGACCGCCGCGTGTCCCTGCTATCTCGGCCACACACGGCCGAGCGTACCGTCAGGACGAGGACATTCATCACGCACTATCTCAGGTCATCACCAAGACGGCACACCTGCCCCGAACGATTGCGGCAATCTGCCCTAACAATGGTGCGCTATTGCTGGAGGCCGGTACCGGTGCCTCCATCACTCGTAGCGTCCCGCAGGGGGTAACCGGCATATGCGCCATTGCACCCCTCGCCGACGAAAGCTTCCCCTGGCAATCCCCTCGGCAGTTGGTGAGCGGCCCTGCTGCTGATGATGCAGTGCGTTGATCGGTTCCATCCGCCGCTGCGCCCGCAGGATAAAATCCCAGGGCTGTTCCTGCTTTTGGATGTCGCGCCGGCGGCGCCTTGGCCATTCCACTTACCAGGATTGCTCTTCGTGCCCCGGTCAGACCTACCGCCCGATGGACCAGGAATACCCGGCTGGCTGTCAAACGCGCACCAGCGCCTGCGACTGTCCCGAGTTACCGAGCAGATCTGCCGGTCGCGCCGATGGAAATCTGAATTCTTAACATTCTTCAAGTAAGTTAATTCGTTTCCCTGAGTTGCCGAGAAGACGGCGCTTTGGGTTTGAAACCGCTGATGATGAGATAGTGAGGCCAGATGTGTCAGGTCACGGTCGCAATGACAATCTCAGGGCACTGCTCATGGAGGCGGAGTGGAACGCGGGAGAGCTGGCCACTGAAGTCAACAGGTTGGGTGACATCCAGTCAATGAGACTTAAATACGACAGGACTTCGGTCGCTCACTGGCTCAGAGGATCCAAACCTACGAGCGCCGTTGTCGCTCTGGTTGCTGCAGCGTTCAGCCGTCGCATTGGCAGGCTGGTGACCACCGAAGAAACGGGCCTGACCAAGATCTCGACGCATTCCGGGATCAGCTTACGTGACCACCTCAGGCAGATTGACCCACTACAGCGACTCATGACCGTTGCCAGATTAGACTCCCGCTCCGCAGAACGAGCGGCCCTTACGCAGTTTGGTTACATTCTGACAACTGTGCCAATGCCCGGCGGGAATCACAGGCTATCGTCTAGTGGGGTCCGAGGGGCCAAATATCGAGCCGCCCCAGAAGACATCGAAGCAATCCAAACTGTAGTGAGGATTATCGCTGATCAGGCAGAAAACTTCGGAGGAAGGCATGGCCGTACAGCCGTGGCCGCCTACCTGGCCGAAGACGTGAGTCGCGTACTTGCGGCATACGCCCCGGCCCCCCTCCTTCGCGAGCTGCTCAACTCAACCGCCCAACTCACCTATCTGCTGGCCAGGATGACGGCAGATGCCGGCCACCACGGGCTGGCTCAAGTTTACTATCACGCGGCACTTGCTTTGGCCCAAGACGCAGGGAACCCAGTGATGTACGCGGTCGTCCTCCGTGCAATGAGCGCCCAGGCACTCGAGCTGGGTCATCATCGCCAAGCACTCTCACTCGCGGAAGCCGCAGTGGCCGTGGCAGGAACCAATGCGTGCGGGCCTACCGCAGCATTCCTCCTCAGCCAGCTGGCCGTGACGCACGCTTACGATGGACAACGCCGCTCCGTCATCAGAGAGCTGGCAGCGGCCGAAACGTCACTGGAGCAATCTGACGGCTCTTCGGGGCCTTTCGCATTCTATCCGCGTGCCGCCCTCGAATATCAACGCTCACAAGCCTTCCTGGCCCTGGGAATGCGCCCAGAGGCGCTGCGGTCACTGCGCGCCTCCGCTCACAGCCGCGAACTCTGCGAACGCAGATCCTCCGCGCTCACCGATTTCCAGCTCGGCGAAATGCTTCTGTCTGACGGGCAATTGGATGAAGCCTGCAACCGTTGGGAGAGGTTCCTTTCCCAAAGCAGCTACGTCCGCTCGGCCCGCGTCGACCAATCCCTGAACCAGCTTTACAAAAGACTCCTGCCGTACGAACGGCAACGCAACGCCGCCATCGTCTGGGACCGCCTCAATGCGCTGCGATCGCGTAAGGGCTTGCGTATTTATGATCCAGGCCAGCCCATCACACCAACGGAGTCAGCGGCAAATTTGGACGTGGGTCGCCGGCACTCAATCGGCTCCTGCCCCGCCGATGTGAACTAGTTGAGGAATGTCGATCTGGCAGATCCAAGGTACGGGGTTATGCCGTCGGTACTGGATGGTCCGGTGTCATTGCGGGCGATCTATGCCACCTGTCCCGTCCATTCCACCAATGCGTCCGGGAGACCAGATGACCACGGAAGAACATAGGGGTACTGTGCTCGTGCTGGACGGGAGAAGGGAGTTGCCCAACGCGCTCGTCGGCGGCAAGGCCCACAACCTGAACCGTATGAGAGCGCTGGGCATGCCGGTTCCCCCGGCCTTCACGATCCCTGTGGACATCTGCCCGGTGTATCACCGTCTTGGGCAGATTCTGCCCGAAACGGTGTGGCAGGAGGTGCTTGCCAATCTCTCGGGCCTAGAGCAAGCCTTAGGGCGCAGGTTCGGCAGCCTGGGATCGCCGTTGCTGGTCTCCGTCCGATCCGGGGCCGCGCGCAGCATGCCCGGCATGATGGATACGGTACTGAACCTCGGCCTCACCGAGCACCTGCGCGACGTGCTCACTGCGGAGACGGGGGACGCGCGCTGGGCGGCCGATACTTGGGAGCGGTTTCGTCGCAACTACACTGCTACTGTTGGCACCCTCCCGCCCCAGGACCCGCATGAACAGCTGCGGGCAGCAATCGGCGCCGTTTTCAAGTCGTGGTTCTCCGAACGTGCAACGGCCTATCGAGACCGGCACGGGATCAAGGATCTTCTCGGCACAGCGGTTACCGTGCAGGCCATGGTGTTCGGCAACCGCGACGACCGGTCCGGGACGGGTGTCGTGTTCAGCCGCAATCCGGTCTCCGGTGAGCCCGGGCTGTTCGGCGAGTGGCTCTCCAATGCGCAGGGCGAGGACGTGGTGTCCGGCGAACGCACGCCTATGCCAGTGGCTGTACTGGCCAAGGAGCAACCCGAAAACTACCGACTGCTCACCGAGCTTGCCGCCAAGCTCGAAGCGGACCTCCGTGACATGGTCGACATCGAGTTCACCATAGAGTCCGGGCGGCTCTACCTGCTCCAGGCCAGGGTCGGCAAGCGGTCGGCGCGTGCAGCTGCGCGGATCGCCGTCGACATGGTGGCTGAAGGAGCGATCACGGAGACCACGGCGCTGGACCGAATCACCGTCGACCAAGCCCGGCAACTCGCCGAGGAGTCCGTGATCGCTCATGAACCGGTCGCATTGAGCCAAGGCATCGCAGCCGGCCCCGGCATCGGTTCCGGCATTGCAGTCACAGACGCTGGCGAGGCAATGCGACTGGCTGAACAGGGTGTACCAGTGGTGCTGGTTCGCCCATCGACCTCACCCGACGACGTACCAGCGATGTTCGCGGCCACGGCAGTAGTTACCGAACATGGCGGCACTACATCCCATGCCGCACTGGTCTGCCGGGAGCTTGGCCTGCCATGCGTGGTGGGATGTGGAGAAGGTACCAGTGGCCAGCTGGCAGGCCAGCGCGTCACCGTCGACGGCAGCACCGGGCGCATTCACGCTGGAGTCATTCGCCCATCAGCACCGCAGGGCACTCAGGCTATTGAGGACACAGTGATTGAGACGCTCTCTACCTGGGCAGCCAAGCGGGATGGAGGCCGGACGCCGGAACCGCGGTCACTGATCGAGTTGCTCGCGTTGCGTGACCGGTTGTGAGTCATCGACAATGCCGCTTCGACGTGCCGCTGGTACTTCGGATGCCCCGGAGACCTCAGGTCGATCTGGTGGCGGGCTCCGTCGACCAGGACGACCCAGGGACGGCGATGGCCGGGGTCGCGGTGCTCGGCCTGGTCGAACACGGCGGGCACCACCTCGGCGGCGGTGCCGCTCACCGAGCCGCACAACCACTTCGACCGGGCCTTTGGCCCGGGCGCGCGCTCGCGGCCGGTGTCGTCGGCGGTGTCGGGGTCGGCGATGACGTCGTCCACGCCGCGGGGTGCGGGCTCGGCGTCGTAGGCGGTGCCCAGGGTGGCATCCGCTTCCTGCCGTGTTTCTCCCCGGACGCCAGCCGGGTCTTCATCGCGTTGCCGCCCTTGGCCGCGGCGGCCCTGGCGGTGTGCTCGCGCAGCGCTTCGGGCCGTATCACCACGCCCTTGCCGTCCAACGACAAGATCAGCGGCGTGGCATCGGTGCAGGGAGCCGGCACGAGGGCGTCGTAGAAGGCGTCGATGTCCGCCGCGGCGCCGACAGCCAGCTCCCGGACCTGCCGGTGCCCCACTGCGGCGCCGGTGACGGCGTTGATCCGCTCACAGGCGTCGGCGAAGCTGCCGCGGGAGGACTCGATCGCGGCGAGTTTGGCCAGCCCGTGCGAGTGCATCCCGTCCGGCAGGTTCAGCGCCGCATCGGCCGGGTGCAGATCCGCCACGCCGGTGCCGCGGTAGGCAATCCGGGGCACAGTGACCTTGCCGAACACCGCGGCCAGCTTCCGGCGCCGGCCCCGCTCGATCCGGGTACGCTCACGGCCTTCGGCATCCACAACCTCCTCAAGGCGCATCTCGTCCCTGGCCCGCAGCGTCAGATGGTCCTGGAACAGCTGCCGGGTGACCTCGCGCATCCGCGTCCCCAGCAGGTCCTCCAACTGCGAGTGCGTCAGCACCGCCGCCTCCGGCCCCTGCAACTCCTCGGCCACCGCGTCGAACAGGCGCCGCGAGGCGGCGAACGCAGCCTCGGCCGTCTCCAGCACGCTCACCCCCCTGCTCCCGCCCGTTGGCCTTGAACAGCCCGGACGAAGGCTCGGCCAGGATCCCGCGCTCCGCCAGCCGCTTCAGCTTCGAGCGCATCCCCTCGACATGCCGCGGCTCGGTCCCCAGACCCAGGTGCCGGCACACCTCTTTGCAACGCATCGCCGCCCCCGAGGTCGCGAACAAGGCGATGATCGCCTGATACTCCGGCGACATGACCGTCACATCCAGCTCTGCCTCGGCCTTCACCAGCGCCACGGCGACCCCGTCGGCACCCCCACCTGCGGCGTCCGCGCCCGGCACCGGCGAAGACGGCGCGGCCAGCACCTCCTCCACCGTCTCCCGTCTGATCTGCAACCGCGCCAGCTGCTCCTCGACCCGCGACAACTCCTCGGACAGACCAGCGATCTGTTCACGCAGCTGCTCGGCCTGGCCCACCACCTCGGCCTGTCTGACCTCCAACACCTCGATCAACGACGGCACCCCACACCCACCCTCGCTCAGCACCCCACACCTCTCACGGCGGGCTCGACCCCGGCGACGGTGGAAGCCAGCACGACCGGCCACACCCGAACCCCTGCGAATCACCCCAACGAGGCACCCTCAGAAGATCTGCACCCGTCGAGGAATTCCATCGGCGCAGGTCCATGACCACGCGGACGCCCGACCGGGTGGTCGCGGACGCCAAGGCGCCCACGTCCCACCTGGGAAAGGGCGGGCGTCGTCTTCTCTGAAGCAGTGGGGCTGGTGAAGGGGCTGTCTTGTCCGTTCTTCTCCGTGTTTCGGGTGTGTGAGGGCAGCGTCGGGTCGAGGCCGCGGGGTCAAGAGGGTCAGCTGCCTTTGGGGCGCGGTCGGAGGGCCGGGTATGGGGTTGTGGTGTGTGCCCCATTGGTGGTGTTCGCGGGTGGGCAGGCGCGGCTGCCGGTCATCTCTTCGCGGAACCGCGCTCTTTGTCCTTGTCCGGAGGGAGCGGGTCCTTGGCATGGGGCGGTTCGCGACGGCCGAGGGGATCGATCCGTTGGTGGAGGTCTTCACGCTCTGGGTATCGATGGTCGGTTCGGGCTTGCGGCCGTCCTTGACGCGGGCCAGGCCGGTCAGGTCGTAGTTGAGCTGGGCGAGGATTCCCTCGTCGCGCCAGGCGGCGTATTAGGGCCTGTGTGATGTCGTGATCAACCAGTTGCCTTCAGAAGGTCGTTGATCCAGATCATCGAGGCACGGAGGTGGAGGCCGGCAAGGTAGCTCTCGGGTGTCTTGTCGTATCGAGTTGCGATGCCACGCCTGACCTTCCCCTCGTACCGTGGAGTCGTGACCATAGGGGTAGTTGAGGGTCATGGCGGAGAAGCGACGGAAGTACGATGCCGAGTTCCGTGAGGGTGCGGTGCGGATCGTGCTGGAGACCGGGAAGCCGTCTGCGCAGGTGGCGCGGGATCTGGGGGTGCATGAGGGCACGTTGCAGACGTGGGTTCACCGGGCGAGGGCCCGTGTGGACGCGGAGGCCCGCGGGCGGGCTGGACGAGTCCGAGCGCGGGGAACTGCAGCGGCTGCGGGAGGAGAATGCCCGGCAGCGCAAGGAGAGCGCTGAGCTCGGGATGGAGCGCGATGTCCTCAAGCGATCGGTGGTCCTCTGGGTGAAGGAGGCGACGAAGTGACGATGGCGGGCTTCATCGCCGACCAGCAAACCAGGCACAAGGTCCCGCACACTCTGGCCTGCCGGGCATGGGGCGTGTCCAAGTCCTGGTTCTACAAATGGCGCCGGCGCCCCGGACAGCCGACGAAGTCCGAGGTCAGACGGGCTGCGCTGGCCGAGCGGATCGTTTACTTCTTCCGCAGGTCGGGCAACACCTACGGCTCGCCCAGGATCACGCTGGACCTGTGGTCCGAGGGCTGGAAGGTCTCGCAGAATACCGTCGCCCGGCTCATGGCCGAGCTCGGCCTGCAGGGCCGCAAGCCCCCCGTGCCGGCGAAGGAACCTGACCCGGCAGGGCAAGCGCAAGGCCGCCCGTGACCTGGTACTTCGTCGCTTCGATGCGGTCGCACCGGACGTGTTGTGGTGGGGCGATATGACCGAGATCGAAACCGGCGAGGGCAAGCTCTGCCTCGCGAGCGTCCACGACGCATTCTCCCGACGCGTTCTCGGCTATGCGAGGGGTCCTCGGCACGAAGCGCCCCTGGTCAGCGCGTCGCTCCAGATGGCCGCCGCGACACGCGGCGGCACCGTGGACGGAGTGATCCTTCATTCGGACCGCGGGTCGGAATATACGAGTGAGGCGTACAACGCGCTGTGTGACCGTCTTGGAGTGGTGCAGTCCATGGGGCGTGTGGGGTCGGCCCTGGACAACGCGGCCGCGGAGTCGTTCCACTCGTCGATCAAGGTCGAGTACATCCACCGGCACCGCTTCGCCACTCACACCGAGGCCAGGCTGAAGATCGCCACGTGGATCACGGACTTCTTCAACACGCGCCGCAGGCACAGCGCCGCCGGCGGGCTGCCACCAACCGAGTTCGAACAGATCATCAATCAGAAGCGCGCTGAGGCCCATTCACGGACTCAAGCCGCATAGACAAAGACTCCACGATCGCAGGGGATT
The DNA here is from genome assembly GCF_041261225.1 of Streptomyces sp. V4I8. Lineage (GTDB taxonomy): Bacteria > Actinomycetota > Actinomycetes > Streptomycetales > Streptomycetaceae > Streptomyces. The sequence continues at coordinate 335,819 of NZ_JBGCCN010000001.1, read as the reverse complement.
GCCACTTCGGGTGCGGCGGCGGTAGTGACAGCGGCGTGCGTTGGCCTGGTGACGGCGGCGCCAGCGGGACCAGTTCAGTGCGTGGCGGGTGCGCCGTAGGCGCGTCAGCGTGGGGCGGCCAGTTGCCAGGAGTCGCCGGATTTCCGCCACGGTGAGCGGGGCGAGATCGCCGGAACCGATTCTGCGGCCCCCCTTTCCGCCCCGGCGGCCATGGCGGCGAGGAAGGCGTGGGCGAGCATGGCCAGGGTGATGTGCCGGTACCAGCCCGGATACCGGCGGACCTCGTACTGATCCGCCGCACTCGTTCTTCGCGGCCTGGAAAGCCTCCTCGATCGCCCAGCGCGTCCCGGCGATCCGTACCAGTTCGGCGACGGGGGTGCCGACCAGCGCATAGGCAAGGTAGTAGGCGATCTCGTCCGGGCGGGCCAGGCTGCGGCGGGCCAGCACCCACCGGTCGTGGGTGGGCGCATCGCCGTCGAAGTCGTCGATCGCGGGTAGCCTCGCTGCCGCCCAGTCGTAGACGCGCGGCCCCTTCGCGCCGGCCCCGCAGGAGTGGCGTTCCCAGGCGTCCTCGGGGGCCTGAGCGATGGCGAAGTCGATGCGGCCGACGGCGTGCACGTGCTGGGACTTCGCCACGGCCAGGACATAACTGACGCCGGTTTCCTCCAGCATGCGGCGCAGCCGCCACTCCTGGCCGTAGGCCGAGTCGGCGGTCACCCAGGCGTTCGGCAGCGGCGAGGCCAGGGCCCGCATGATGACGGCCTTCGCAAGATCGCCCTTGGTGGCGAACGCACGCTCGTCGGGAATCTTCGCCCCTGCGCAGCGGTCCGGATCCGAGGTCCAGGACTTGGGCAGATACAGCTCCCGGTCCACCAGCGCCCGTCCCCTGGAGGAGGCATAGGCGGCGAACACGCCGATCTGGCAGTTCTCCGTGCGGCCGGGGGCCCGTATTTCAATAAGTGCTCGGTAGAGGGGTGTTGGTGGGAGTCTGAGATATGACTCCGTGTCTGTCAGGCCGCGTTGCCGCTCGTGCTCTGCGGGCCAAGTTCGATCAGATCCTGCCGCACTTCGATGAGCGCCGCCGTCGGTTGTACCTGGCCAGTGAGGCTACGGCCCTCGGCCGCGGCGGGACCGTCTGGGTCGCCGCCGCCTCCGGCACCAGCACTGCAACCATCGCGCGAGGTATGGCCGAGTTGGCCGGTTGCTCCTCACCGACCCTGCGGGTGCGGGCTCCAGGTGCGGGCCGCAAACGGCTGACTGACACCGACCCTGGTCTGCTGCCCGCGCTGGAGTCGCTGATCGAGCCGCACACCCGAGGCGACCCCGTCTCCCCGTTGCGGTGGACCACGCTGTCGTTACGGGCCCTGGCCTCAACCCTCACCACACAGGGCCACCCGATCAGCGCCTCAACCGTCGGACACCTGCTGCACACCCTGGGCTACAGCCTGCAGGGAACCGCGAAGACAACAGAGGGAGGCCTATTCACGGGGTTTCACCAGCCCTTTTTGTAGAAGGTGAGGGCGGTGACGGTTTTGGCGACGAGGGGGAACTTGGCCAGGGGGCCGCGGTAGCGGGTCGCGAGGATCTTCCAGTCCTTCAGGTGTGCGATCGCTCGCTCAATGGCGGTGCGGAGGCTGCTGATGCTCCGGTTGTAGATCTTGGCGCCAGTGGGGCGTTGCTGACCAGGTGGTTTGCGTCTCGCGGTGAGCATGCCGGAACCCACGTACCCAAGATCGCCCATGCTCTGCCGTTCTGCGAAGGTCTCCGGGAAGTGGGACTGGCGCCAGGCGTACATGTCGTGGCGGGAGCCCGGGACAGGCTCGGACACCGCGAGCAGGTCTCCGGACAGCGTGGCGGCGATCTGCAGGTTGAAGCCGGTGTCACGATGCTTGCCGGAGAACATAGCGGTGCCTTCGCTCGCCCAGTCCCACGTGGTGACCAGGGTCCCGTCGATGAGCACGATCCGGCCGGCTGAGGCTTCCACAGGATCAGGGACATGCCCGGCGAGGGCCTTCTCCACCACCGGAAGCAGCCCCGTCCACCGCCGGGAAACAGTGGCCTGGCTGACACCGAACAGTTCCGCCGCCGCTTCCTGGACGGGGTTCTGCCGCAGGAGGGGACCCTCCCCCTGAGTGGTGGACACCTTCGATCAGCCCCGGTGAGGGGCTGGCAGGAGGATCACTTATGGTGATGAAGGTCTATTCGCCCGAGTTCAAGGCCGACGCGGTCGCGCTGTACCACTCGGACCCCGACCTTACGATCGTGCAGGCCGCCCGCGATCTGGGGATCAACCCGGAGACGCTGCGGAACTGGATCCGCGCCGACCGCGCCCGCGCCGACAGCCCCACGAAGAACACGAAGGACACACCGGTGAGCAAGGCCACGAAGGAAGAACTGGAGGCCGAGTTAGCGGCCCTGCGCAAGGAGAACGCCGCCTTGCGGAAGGACAACGCGACCCTGGCCACGGAGCGGGACATCTTGCGTAAGGCGACGAAGTTTTTCGCCGCGGAGATGAGCTGGTGAGTCGCTGCCAGTTCATCGAGGACCACCGCAAGACCTTCAAGGTCACGCGACTGTGCCAGGTGCTCGAAGTGGCCCGCTCCACCTACTACAAGTGGCGCGAGGCCCGCGCTGCCCGGGCCGAGCGCGAGCAGGCCGATGAGGTGCTGGCCGGCAAGATCCGCACCATCCACACCGACTCCGGCGGCACTTACGGCGCCCCGCGCATCACCGCCGAGCTGCGGGATACACACGGCATGGAGATCAATGAGAAGAGGGTCGCCCGCGTGATGCGCAAGTTCCGTATCGCCGGCTTCCGCCTGCGCAAGAAGGTACGTACGACTGTCCCCGAGCCGTCGGCCACGCCCGTTGCGGACCTGTTCCGACGCAACTTCTCGGCGCCCGCGCCAAACCAGAAGTACATGGGCGACATCACGTATCTGCCTGTCGGCGATGGCGAGCATCTGTATCTGGCGACCGTCATCGACTGTTTCTCCCGCCGCGTGGCGGGCTGGTCGATCGCCGACCACATGCGCACCGAGCTCGTCGCCGACGCACTCAGGATGGCCGCCGCCACCCGCGGCAGCCTCGAAGGCGCGGTCTTCCACAGCGATCACGGGGCGCAATACGGGTCGCGCCAATTCGCTGATCTCTGCGCTGAGCTGGGCGTGACCCAGTCCATGGGCGCGGTCGGAACGAGCGCGGACAACGCCGCCTGCGAGTCCTTCCACGCGTCCCTCAAACGGGAGATCCTCCAGGGCGCCCGGCGCTTCGACGGGGCCGAGGCCTGCCGGCGCACCGTGTTCCGCTGGCTGACGCGGTACAACACCTGGCGCCGCCACTCGGCGAACGGACAGCTCAGCCCCGTCGCCTACGAACAGCTGTCAGCTACCCTGACACTCGCCGCATAACGAAACGAACAGGTGTCCACCCCTCGGGGGGAAGGCCCGTTCTGTCACATCACCGCGAACTGGCGGGGGCGGCCGCTGACCAGCTACCAGGTCGTCCTCGAGACCATCGCCGCCACAACAACCAAGACCGGCCTGACCATCGGGGCCGAACTGGACACAGGCAGCTACGACCTCGGCATCAGCGTCACACCCGCCGAGTTCCACGCCCTTGTGATCACACCCGACACCTTCCACGGTGACTGGAACTACACACTGTCTCCCGTACCACCGCGAGCGCCAGACGCGCCGGCAACGACACACCGGACCGACCCGGCCCTGACCGCGATGCTCACCGATCCGGCCCTGACCGGCATGTCACGAACCGCCTTCGAGTATTTGGTGGCGGTCTCGGAGCCTTTCTGGGACGCCTTGGCCGAGACAGCATTCCAGCGACGCTTCCACCGCCCGCGCAGCTACCGCCACCCACAGACCAGCAGCGTGGACCACACCCACCGGCTCCTGGCAGCCATCCTGCGCCGCCGCAGAGCGATGACCATGACGTTCCTGGCCCAACTACTGGGCGTCAACCGCACCAACCTGTCCATCCAGTACCAGGACGCAAAACGGCTCCTGGACCTGCACCAAATCCTCGTCACGCCGATACCCGGATCGCCCGCCCGCGCATTGGAACAGCTACACGCCCGAACAACCCCCGCGGAACCCGTTGCTGACAGTTATTGACTTACGGGCCCTCGGCGGCGTGGATCTGTGCCAGGTCGCCGTGCACCTCACCTTCGCCACGGCCACCGGGCACTGCCTGATCGACCGGCGCCTGTACTTCACCAGGGAGTGGGCCGGCGACGAGGAACGCCGTGAACTGACTGGCGTCCCCGACGAGCTGTGCTTCACCACCAAGCCGCAGCTCGCGGCCCACATGCTCCGTGCGGCCGGCCTGCAGGGCATATCCGCCTCGTTCTTCCTGGGCGATGAGGTTTACGGAGGGCGGGAGTTACGTACCACTTGCCGCGAGCTGGGCCTGGGCTACGTCGTGGCCGTGCGCTCCAACCACCAAGTCACCACCCCGGCCGCGAAGCTGACCGCGGCCAGGGCCGCCGCCCGGCTGCCCAAGCGGGCCTGGGAGCGGATGCGAACCGGCACGGGGCAAAAGGGCGTCCGCGACGACGACTGGGCGATGATCGAGGTCACCGCCGACGACACCCCCGACGGACACGACCCTGACACGGGGACGTCCGTATTGCTGGTCCGTCGGCACCGCTACACCCGTACCCTGTCCTACTACCGCTGCTTCGCCCCCGGGCCGGTGACGCTGGCGCGACTGGTGTCACTGGTATGCCGCAGATGGCGGGTGGAAGACGACTTCCAGGACGCGAAGGAGACCTGCCACCTCGACAAAGGCCAGGTCACCTGCTGGAACTCCTGGCACCGCTGGAGCGTGATCACCCTGGTCGCCTACGCCTTCCTGGCCGTCACCGCCGCCCTCGAACGCACCGCCCAGACCAGCCGGAACGACCCCGCCGAGACGGACCTCGTCACCCTCAGCAGCCACGAACTCCTCCGCCTGCTACGGGCCTTGATGCTTCCGCCGCCCCGGCGAGATGCCGAACACCTGCTGTGGTGGTCCCCCTGGCGCCGCCGCCACCAACACCACGCCCGCCTCTGCCACCGCCGATGGCACACCTACGCCGACACCACACCATGACCAGACAGCACATCAGCAGCCATCTACAGCTGCCGTATCAATTGGGCGGGAGAGCCGTAGTGTTCGAAGGGGAACAGGACGGCGGGATGATCGAGTCGTGGGCCCAAGACGCGCTCGGGCGAGGGATGGATCTGCGCGAGGAGCCCGCGTATCGTGACCTCAGCAGAAGCGGCCGATTCCGCGCCCGCGGGAGCTGGCACATTTCCCTGGACAGGGGCCCACAACCGCGGTTCCAATGCGGGGACATTCCAGTCTAGGAGTGCTGGGTCCCAGCGCGGGGGACACCTTGAGCGCCGCAGCACGCACGAGGAAATGAGTCCGCGCCCTTCCCTGAGTGCCGAGGGAGGAAGCGCCCTGGCCAGAACACGTGCATCACCTGGTTCTGTCACGAGGTGCCACGGGCTCTGGATCAGAGCTCCGGGTGAACCATGCTGAGTTCCTGCACGTAGTCGTCGGCAAGAAGCAGTGAGTGCGAAATAGACCTGTCCTTGGCGAAAACCGTCACGAGGTCATGGGTGTGAGGTACTAGGGAGCGGACCAGCTCATCGAGAGCTGGGGCGATCCCCTGTACCTGCTTGGAGCTCATCAACCCTTCGCATAGATACCACGTGGCATTCCTGGACAACTGCTCCAGCGCCTGTACGGCACAGAGCCTGCCAGCGACTTCTGCACCCTGGCCAGCCGGCAAAGCGTCGACTGCGGCGAGCATGTGCTGCAGAGTAAGGCTGTCCCCGTATGCTTCGCCCAACTCTCGGACCTGCATCAGCTGAGGGTTCCATGCCTCGAACGTGTCCCACTGCTCGGGGCTGTGTTGTTCCATGGCGTCGCTGATACGGCCGGCAAGACGGAACACCCTGTGCAGATGCAATTCACGCCACAGCACCGGATCGTGAAGGCTCATGTCCTGAGTGGCGAGGCTACGGTCAGGGGCTTGAAGATCGGCAGCCTGTGCCACGAGTGTGCGCCCGGTGTCCAGCTCAGTGAGGAGGTTGTCTCCACCAGCCACACTCAGCATGTGCCCCAGGCTCTGGTAACTGAGAAAGCGACTGGCGGACAGAGTTCCCCAGACACCGGTGCGCAGTCGGCACTCGCGCGTGATGCGTTCGGCGGACCTGGCAGCGATCACCTTGGCCATAGCCATGTCGCGGTGGACGGAAGCCCACGGTGACCATGTCATGGTGGGTGCTTTTGCTGCAGGGCGCTCGCCTCGCCGCCAAGCCTCGATGAGTCCGATGCGCTTGGACCGGAAGGTGTTCGCCAGGCAAGAGATTGCCATGGCTTCAGCGAGACAACGGAAGAGCGGACGCTGCTGAGTGGAATAGTCCAGAACAGGGAGAGCGGGTCCAATGCGGGCAGCGGTGCGGCGCTGGGCCGAGAACCGCAAAGCAGCCGCGGCAGCAACCCGGCTAACGGCCGCCAATGCCACTGCCCCGCCGGCCCAAACGTTTTGGCCTGTTGACAAGGAGCGTGCCAGCCGCGCGTCCTGACTCTCCAGCGGATCGATGAACTCGTCGTTCGCACCAATTGAGGCCTTGTCGCTCAGCCAGTGAGCCCGAGGGACCCTGACGTTGTCGAACCTGATGAGAGAGCACTGCTGCGGTACGACGTCGGTGCTCACCGTCGTCATACGGATACCAGGTAGCGGGCCCGCCTCGTTTGCGAGCTCGACCATGAAGGGAAAGGAGCCCTGGTCCTCCCCATCGATGATCGCATGAGCAAAAACTACGCCGATCCTGGACACGGAGTCCTCGTAGCTGACCCCCGTGAACTTCTGAGCGGCAAAGTCGGGAGTGTTCAGGACGAAATCATCGGTGTCCTTTTGGTAGACAGCCTCCGTACGGCCCGAGAGGTGACTGTTTCCATACCCGATTTCGGTGATGAGGAATGACCCGATCGTCTGGCCCTGGGCGATCTTCTCCTTGTGCGGCTCCAGCTCGGAATAATTCCCGGAGTCTTCCAGGAATGAAAGGCATAGTCCGTAATGAGTGAGCATGGAAACGGAAAGAGAAGGATCTACTACTGCGGCGGCCTCGGTCAGGGCGAACATACGCTCCGGGTCAAGGACCAGATTGGAGACCGGGGCATCTTTGCATATAAGCTGAAGCCGTCGCCGATTCAACCTGCTGCGTTCGGTATCGGTAAGATTGCGTTGGGGCTTGAAGATCTCGTGAGAGAAGATACGCGCCGTCTCTTCTCTTACAGATTCACTGACTCCGCCGAACAGGAGTGCGTCGAAAGCCTTGTGCACCGAGGTGGACACAGTCATGATGACCCTTTTCGAGGCGATGTGGAGAAAATAGTGCGCCAAGTGAGTGCAGTGCTGTAGAAGCTGGTCCCGAATCCTTGTCCGCATTCCCCTTGTAGCACCTAGCCGTTGAACTGGCATTCGGGAAAATTTCCCAAAGATTGCTCATTTTGAGGCCCGGAAGTGACTGCCTTCACAAGCAGCTCACCGCCGACGAATGCGCCGCGCCAAGAACCTCCCAGGCCTCCGAAGAGTTCCTCACGGTCACCTCGGGAACGAGGCTTACAGAACCCCACTTTGAACGCCCGGATCTGCGGAGCGATGCGCTCATATGTGTGAGGGTCGTCCGTGGAAAGCGTCGATACGAGAGCGCCATTGGATTGATTCATGGCGGAAATCAGTTCCGCCTCAGTGTCGACAAGCATGACCGTGTCCACTGGACCAAAGGGTTCTGCGTGGTACAGCGGCGATGCCGGCGGCGGGTTCAGCAGTGTCATGGGGGCGAAATATGCGCTGATGTCCTGACCAGGTAAGAGAAGGGCGTCCGCGAGGGATCCGCGATACAGGGGGACGGCTCCGCGGTCGATGGCAAGGGTGACCTGGTCAGAAAGCTCCTTGGCCTTGGCCGCGTTAATAAGAGGGCCAAAGTCCAGCTCAGGCAGCGAGTCGCTGGGATCCACGACAGCGAGCGGATTGCCGATGCGAACCGATCGAACGGCCGGCAGATATACAGACAGGAAGTCAGGAAATGCGCTGCGCTGCACGACGAACCGAGGATAGGAGGTGCAACGCTGCTTGCCGTAGTCGAAAAGTCTGGGTATGACGGCGGTGAGCGATTCCCAATCAGTGTAGTTCCAGATGCCCCAGGTATTCAGGCCTTCCTGCTCGAGGATATGACGCTTGCCTGAGGCCGCGACGGCCGCGGCGACACGAGCGCCAGTGCTGCGACCGCCGACGAAAGAGACACAGCTGATCTCGGGACTACCGACCAGAACTTCAGACAGTTCGCTACCGCTGCCGCTCACGAGCGTGATCGGAACACCTTCCCGGGCGGCAAATGCGCATGCCAGGGTGAGGCAGGAAAGACCTCCGTCAGTGGGCACCTTAGCAACGACGGCGTTGCCGGCCAGTGCCTGAACAAGCATGGCGTGGAAGAGGACGGACATGGGGTAGTTCCAACTGGCGATGTTGGACACTGGGCCGTCGAGGGGGACGCGACCATCAAGCATGTCTTCGATGTTGTCGATGTACCAGCGCACGCCGTCAATGCCCCGGTCCACGTCGGCTCGCGCGAGCCGCCACGGCTTGCCGATCTCGTGAACAAGGAGAATGGCGAGCAAGTCACGGTGCTCGTTGAGCGCGTCAAGGGCGGCGGCAATGCGGGCACGCCGTTCGGCCAGAGGCCAGCAGCGCCAGAGGCGGTGCTGGTCGAGCGATGCGCGTACGGCATGCCGGGCAGTATGCGCATCGACACGGGGCGGGCCGACGATGATGCCACCGTCGATGGGACTGGTGGCGACGAGTGACATGCCGTCGGCCTGCCAGCTGCCGTTCCAGAGGTTGAGGGTCCGATCGTCCCGGAAAGCCTCAGGAGCGATGGTGAGACAGCGTTCCCAGGCGTCAGCCCAGGCCGTACCAGGCTTGAGCATGGGAATTCGGGTAAGAGCCGAGGAAGCCATGACTATTCTCCGAGAGATGCGCACACGAGGACACCAGGACCGGTGGCTTGGAAAGCAGTTTTCACAGCTGGACAGGCCCACGGAATCGTGGCTTTGTCACTTCGTCGCCCATTTAGGCGCCGGCAGTTCACTGAAGGGGGCTGCGCAGCAGCGCATACCGCCAGCGTCACTGCCGTGGAATCAAGAGACCAGAGGCGAGGGCGGCTTGGAAATACCCGCAAGACCGCCGTCCGGTACCCCAAGGCCGCCGTCGACCACAAGCGCGTGACCTGTGACATACGAGGATGCCTGCGAGGCAAGGAACACGGCAGCCCCCGTCACCTCATCGACGCTGGCCCACCTGCCGTTGGGCACATGGCTGATCAGCCAGTCCGAGAGAGGCGCCACTTCACTGGCGACCTTGGTCATGTCGGTCAGAGTCCATCCAGGGCACAGGGCGTTGACACGGATTCCCTGGCGCGCCCAGCCAACGGCCAGGCTTCGTGCAAGCGAGATCTGCGCGGCCTTTGAGGCGCCGTAGGCCTCAAGCCTTGGAGCTCCCATAATTCCCAGAACCGATGACATCAGCACAACGCTGGCCCGGCTGGACTGGGCGAGATGGGGGTGGGCTGCTCGACATATCCCCGCGCTGGCATTGACGTTGACGGAGATGACGTCTTCCCACTGGGGCATCGGGAGCTCCTGAAGCGGAACGATCAGCGCCGTCCCGTCTTCCGTGGTCGGCGCGATGCCGGCATTGTGGACAAGGATGTCCAGGCCCCCAAATGCGCTGACTGCCTGGTCGACCACTCCTGCAGCAGCACCGGAGTCGGCCAGTTCCGCTGCGATTGCGACACACTTCCTGCCCATTTTCTCAATCACATGTACCGTTTCTTTCAAAGCGTCCAAGGTGCGGGCAGAAACGGCTACATCGCTTCCCGCTTCGGCCAGCGCAATTGCCACGGCCTTGCCGATGCCGCGCGAGGCACCGGTTACGAGAGTGCGCGCTCCGTCGAGGCGAAATTGCTCCATAACGGTCACAGGGAGGCTCCTTCTTTTTGCGCGGAAGTCCGTGCTGTACTCGTAGGAATCTGCCAGGCATGCGGATGGAATGGAACGGGATAGCTCTGCCTGCGGCCCAAGACTGAGCCTGGATACATCCGGAGGTGTTCCTTGGTATGCGGCGTATTGGCGAGCAGGGGTGAGGCGGTCGCAGGGCCCTGTATCTGCACGGGCCGCGCCGCCATGCTTGCGATCTCGCCGCCGGAAACCGGGGTTCTGGTCTGTCACACCGTCTTCGTGTGCGCCTTAGCAGCACATTCGTCGACGTAAGACACGACCTCTTGGATGGAACGATCGGGTACAGCTTCTCCCTCGTCAAGCGTGATGTTCCATTCACGATCTACAATAACGAACAGTTCTACCGCTGCGAGCGAATCCAGCCCGAGGTCTCCGAGAGTGACATGCCGGCTGATTTCTTCAGCAGGGACATCGAAATTATCACTAAGTAATTTAACAAGGTTAAAGTATGTGTCGGGCATGATGGCCCCTTTCTGCGGCTCGTGTGAGTACGACAGTGCTATCCGGAAGGCCGGCGTGTGGCCGTGTCCCGTTCCAAGGCACCCCTAGCAAACATTTGGTGTGCGCCTGATGGCAACAGCCAGCCGCCATGAGTGCGTGAATACGTTGAACGTTCGTGAGTGCTGGACGGTCGAGGACTGCGACGGCCTTGGGATCAGACGAGCTGGGTATCCGGTGAGGCCGCCTGAGGGCCGCAATCGAATTGGCACCTCTTTCCCGGATGCTGGCGGGGGTTGGGCGGTTTGCCTGACAGGCGCGTATGGACCCGACGTGTGGGTTTTCGATGTGGAGGACCGTCTCCGCCGGAGGCTTCGTGCGCTTGGTTACCCGTGTCCGGCGCTGACGTGTCCGGCTCTGTCCCGCGTTTTACTCCGGGCTGGAGGACGCCGGGACTTGCCTCACGGCGGGCGCCTGGGCGTGGGACGGCGGGCTCTGCTTATCCTCGCCCGTCTCGGCAGAGGGCACACCTGTGTCCGGCCCGCGGCCGGTTTCGGTGTCGGCGTTACTGCTGTCCGCCGCTGGGGCACGGGGCGGTCGCGCTCCGGGCCGCGCTGGCAGCGCGCTTGCTGATGCGGTCAGGGCCGTGTTGGCAGAGGCGTTCGTGATCGTGGACGGGACGTTCCTGCCGGTCACCCGGTCGTTCGTCGGCCTGTTCTTCCTGTTGAGTCGGCACGGAGCGCGGTGCCGGTGTTGCCACCGGTCCGTTTCTCGGGCCTTCCACCCGAAGGGTGGACACCTGTTTGTTTGTTATGCGGCGAGTGTCAGGGTAGCTGACATCTGTTCGTAGGCGACGGGGCTGAGCTGTCCGTTCGCCGAGTGGCGGCGCCAGGTGTTGTACCGCGTCAGCCAGCGGAAGAGGGTACGCCGGCAGGCGCCGGCCCCGTCGAAGCGCCGTGCTCCCTTGAGGATCTCCCGTTTCAGAGACGCGTGGAAGGACTCGCAGGCGGCGTTGTCCGCACTCGTCCCGACGGCACCCATGGACTGGGTGACTCCCAACTCCCGGCAGAGGCCGGCGAATTCACGGGATCCGTACTGCGCCCCGTGATCGCTGTGGAAGATGGCGCCGTCGAGGCTGCCACGGGTGGCGGCGGCCATCTTCGAGATAGAGGTGCTCGCCGTCTCCGACGGGGAGATACGTTATGTCGCCCATGTACTTCAGGTTCGGCGCGGCAGCGGTGAAGTCCCTCTTGAACAGGTCCGGCACCGGCGTCTGCGACGGCTCGGGGATGGTGGTGCGTATGCGCTTGCGCAGGTGGAAGCCGGTGATGCGGAACTTGCGCATGACGCGGGCGACCCTCTTCTCGTTGATGTGCATGCCGTGGGTGTCGCGGAGCTCGGCGGTGATGCGTGGGGCGCCGTAGGCGCCGTCCGAGTCCGTGTGCACGGCCCGGATCCTGTCGGCCAGGACCTGGTCATCCCGCTCGCGCTGGGCACGGGCCTCACGCGAAGAGCGCCACTTGTAGTAGCTGGAGCGGACGACGTCCAGCACGTGGCAGAGCCGCTTGACCTCGAAGGTCTCGCGATGGTCCTCGAAGGTACTGGAAGCGGCTCGTCACCAGCTCATCTCGGAGGCGAAAAACTTCGTGGCCTTGCGCAGGATGTCGCGCTCCTGGGCGAGCGTCGCATTCTCCTTGCGCACCGTCTTCAGCTCCGTGCGCAGGGTCGCTAACTCGGCCTCCAGCTCTTCCTTCGTGGCCTTGCTCACCGGGGTGTCCTTCATGTTCTTCGTGGGGCTGCCGCCGCGGGCGCGGTCGGCGCGGATCCAGTTCCGCAGCGTCTCCGGGTTGATCCCCAGATCGCGGGCGGCCTGCACGATCGTGAGGTCGGGGTCCGAGTGGTACAGCGCGACGGCGTCGGCCTTGAACTCGGGCGAATAAACCTTCATCACCATAAGTGGTCCCTCCTGCCAGCCCCTCACCGGGGCCGATCGAAGGTGTCCACCACTGCGGGGGAAGTGCCGGACACGGTCCGGGTCCCTTGCCGAGGCCGGTGGGGCCTGTCCACCGGCTGGCAGACGGCAGCAGGTCCCACACGCAGACTGCGGGCCCTCGCCGAACAAGCCCGCCCAACCCATGCGGTGTTCAACGGCGTCACGCACCGCTGTGCTTGGGGGGTTCCCTTGCCGTCTGACAGGGTGCTTCCCTGTGAGCGTTTCCGGTTCGAGGTCGCCCGAGAACCTACGGTCCCAAAGCTGCCAACCTATGACACCGGCCGATCTTCGTGTCAGGGAATGCTCCTGGCCAGGCAGGTCAAGCTAGATCGGCCCAGCGCTCGATGCTTCGTGCTCAGGCCTCATCCCGCACACCGATTCTCGAGTGGCGGTGCGGTGAACAGCCCACGCGAACCTATCGCGGCCTTGTCCGGCAGCCGTGTTCTTTCCTGGAGGCAAGGTGACAACTGCTCAAACCAACCATGCGATCGGCGTACTCGGCATGGGTACCTACCTGCCTGCCCACTGCCGCAGCAACGAAGAGGTTGCAGCTCTGGCTGCAGGCGTCACAGCCCCGTGGATCGCCCGGCGGACCGGTGTCCTCAGTCGTCATATCGCAGCCCCTCACGAGGCATCCTCCGATCTTGCTGCCATCGCCGTCAGGCGAGCACTGGCGGTAGCCGGCCTTGAGGCCGATCAGATCGATCTGATCGTTGTCGGCACCGGCACCCCAGACGAGGTCGGCTCGGCTACCGCATGCCGGGTGCAGGCACTGACCGGCGCAAGCCGCGCGGTGGCCCTGGACGTGAGCGCGGCCTGCGCCGGATGGGTCTTCGGCGCACGTGTGGCGAGGGATTGGCTGCTCGCGGACACCAGCGCGCGTTACGCCGTAGTGGTCGGGGTAGAGGTGTTCTCGCGCTTCCTCAGCCCCCGCGACCGCAGCACCCTGGTGCTGTTCGGTGACGGGGCCGCCGCAGCCGTGCTCGGCCCGGTTCCGGCAGACGGCGGTTTTCGCGACTTCTGTCTCGGATCAGATGGCACAGGAGCGGATCTCGTCCTCATCCCCGCAGGGGGAAGCCGGCATCCGGCCAGTATCTCCACCGTGGAAGACGGCGGTCACACCGTCCAGATGCGCGGGCAGCACATCACCTCATATGTCAGCTCCGCCTTTCCCCGCGTCGTCAGCGAAGTCCTGGCCCGCAACAACTTGGGCGTGAAGGACATCGATGTTTACGCCAACCACCAGCCCAACCCCGTCCTGCTCACCAATCTCGCCGAACAGGCCGGCCTCCCCATCGACCGGCTCATCATCGTGGGAGACAAGGTCGGCAACATCGGTGCGGCCAGCGCGCCCTACGCCCTGGCTGCGGCCGCCGCCCGCAGCCGACTCAAACCCGGCTCCCGTGTGCTGATCACCGCCTACGGCGCCGGCCTGACCTGGGCCGGGGCCTTGCTGACCTGGACCGGCGCCCCTGTCCATCACCAGGCGTCCGGCGACTGGCAAGAGTCCGACGGGACCGACATGTCCATCATCCTGATTTAAAGGGCCGTCATGAACTCACCCTTCGTGCACTTGGCCACCCTGAAGGTAGCCACCTGCATCGCGCACCAGCCTGGCCATGGCGAGACTCACGCCGTCGATCGCCCCGAAGCCGACCAGGCAGTCGACCGCCTGCTCGTGGCCCTGCCCACTGACTGGCTCCTCATCCTGTATCCCGGATCGCGGGCGAACCGCGGTCAAGGAGCGCACCGTGCATGACGACTACTTGCACGACGCCGTACAAGCTGCCCTTCGTGAACTGGCACACGACCACAATCGGGCCAGCCCCCTCGCCGGGATCTCCGCGATTGCGAGCTCCGCCCACCGCATCAACCGTGGGACCCCCGAAGACACGGACACGCGTCTGGCCGCCACCACGCCGAACGGCCTATCTGCGAAGCCCAACCATCTCGAGGGTGCACAAGGTGCAGCCGCCTCCGAAGCTGCGGTGAGGATGGATCAGTTGGTCGCGCAGGACGACGCAATCACAGCCGTCTTGGCCTCAGCAGACCAGGCCCGGTGCAGGGAGCGGCTCATCGAAGACGTTCCTGCCCGCATCACCCGCGACGCACAGCACCTCATGAACGTCACCGTATGGACAGAGCGAATGATCTTCCTCCTTCATGAGTCACAAAGGAGCGACATCGAGCATGGCGATCACCACTGAACCACCCACAGGCGCCCAGCCCAGCGCCGTCGTCTCCCCTGCAGGACACCAACACCCCGCAAGCAGTGCATAACTTCCGTCACACGCGCAAGCTGGCGCGGCTCGTGGTAAAGGACGACCGATGAAACCGAATCTGCGGTCCCTGCCGCCTCGCGGTTCACAAATCCTGGGAATAGGCAGCTGGCAACCAGACCGTGTGGTTACCAACGAGGAGCTCTCCACCAAGCTGGACACCAGCGACGAATGGATCCGGCAGCGTGTCGGCATCATCGAGCGACGCTACGCCGACTCCGACGAAACACTCGTCGACATGGCAGTGCAAGCGGGCAGAAATGCCCTGGCTGACGCCGGACTCTCACCCGACTTGGTGGACACAGTGATCGTGCCCAACTGCTCGATGCCAGCACAGATCCCCAACGCAGCCGCACGGGTAGCTTACCAGGTCGGCGCACACGGTGCCGGGGCATTCGATCTGAACGCAGGCTGCAGTGGATTCTGTTACGGACTCGCTGTCGGCTCCGACCTTATTCGTGCCGCATCAGCCCGCTACGTACTCGTGATCGGCGCCGAAAAGCTCACCGACTTCGTGAACCCGCTCGACCGCACGACAGCAGTCATCTTTGCCGACGGGGCCGGCGCGGTGCTGATCGGGCCGAGCAAGCAGACAGAGATCGGCCCGGTGGTGTGGGGCAGCGCGGGGGAACAAGCCGACAAGCTTGGCATCGACGAGCACGGATATGTACAGCAGTCCGGAAACACAATCTTCCGCTGGGCCATCACCAAGATGCCGTCGACAGCCATCCGCGCACTCGACGCTGTCGGCCTCACTGTCGCGGACATCGACGTCTTGCTCCCTCACCAGGCGAACATGAGGATCATCAAAGCTACAGAGGCAGCGCTGCGCACCGAAGGCCTACGAGACGACGTCACCATCGCTGATGACATCCAGTACTCCGGCAACACATCAGCAGCCTCGGTCCCCATCGCCCTCGACCACCTGCGCAAGCAATCACGGATGAAATCAGGCGACATCGTCGTCACCGTCGCGGCCGGCGCCGGCCTCACCTACGCCGGACAGGTACTCGTCTGGCCGTGACAGATCCCGCAGAGCAGCGGGTCCGGGTCCAGCCAGCCGGAGCATCGGGCCTGCTCCGATGAGTGTGGCACCCAGGTACCCGTCCCGACGGGGCCTGAAGACCGACCAGCCTCTCGTATCGGCCACGACTCTCACGCCCTCAGGGCCCCCAGCACCCGCAGGCGGGCTCATCAACGCCGTTTTTGCACTCGGGGAGTAACCACCATGACTTACAGAACCGATGGCGTCCTGCACGCTCTGTTTCATTCAGAGTCGGGCGGTCATGAACAGGTCCTGCTCTGCCAGGACCAGAGCAGCGGGCTGAAGGCGGTGATCGCCATCCACTCAACAGCCCTGGGCCCTGCCCTCGGCGGCACCCGCTTCTACCCGTATGACACCGTAGAAGCTGCTGTCGCTGACGTTCTGAATCTTTCACGGGGGATGTCATACAAGAACGCCATGGCAGGTCTTGGCCTCGGCGGCGGCAAAGCTGTGATCATCGGGGACCCGCAGCGAATCAAGACCGAGGAGCTTCTGCGAGCTTATGGCCGCGTTGTGGCGTCCTTCGAGGGCCGCTACATCACGGCATGTGATGTAGGCACATGCGTGGAGGACATGGACATGGTGGCACTCGAATGCCCATGGACCACTGGCGTCTCCCGCAGCAACGGCGGCTCTGGGGACCCGTCGATCCTTACGGCCTACGGCGTCTTCGAAGGCATGCGCGCCTGTGCACAGCACGTATGGGGCGGTTCTACACTGCGCGGCCGCACGGTCGGCGTCGCCGGCGTCGGCAAGGTTGGCCACCACCTCGTCGAGCATCTCCTGGCTGATGGGGCCGAGGTAGTCATCACCGATCTCCGCGCGGAGTCGCTGCACCGGATCACCGACATCTATCCTCAGGTGCGGGTGGTCCGGGACACGGACGAACTGATCCGAACTGAAGGGCTGGACGTCTACGCCCCATGTGCTCTCGGCGGTGCACTGAACAAGGACACGGTCCCCGTACTCACCGCCCGCATCGTATGCGGGGCCGCTAACAACCAACTCGGCCACCCTGGTATCGAGAAGGACCTCGCCGACCGCCGCATCCTTTACGCCCCCGACTACGTGGTGAATGCCGGCGGTGTCATCCAGGTAGCCGACGAACTCCTCGATTTCGACTTCAACCGATGCAAGGCAAAGGCGTCAGCCATCTTCGACACCACACAGGCAATACTCGTACGAGCCAGAGAAGACGGCATTCCCCCCGTGGTAGCGGCAGACCGCATCGCGGAGCAGCGGATGGCAGAAGCGCGCCGTTCACCGGCAGCCTGAACCTCGTGCACAGGCACCTCAACCAAGGCCGCGCGGACGCCGACCGGCAGCCGCAATCTCCCCGCGCCGGCTCGCGCGGACGATCCTCACCAGATCGTCCGCCAGGCCGGTCGAGCATGCAGGAAGCCGGAGCCGACAGGTTCCACTCCAGGACGGGCACGGCCCATTGCCACATGGGCAGGCCCCACGCGGCACACCCGTGAGTCTCACAGTCGGCGCAGACGACCGCGATGTGTACCCCCGGCGGGTGCAGAGCGCAGTCAGCAGCAGAACTCCAGGAACTGCGACCTGTTCTTGGTCTTCTGAGAGGGCATTTGATCTAGGCGTATTGCCCTGTATGCCCTAGTAGGTTCCTCGCCAGGTTGGCGTGGCCTCGTCCGTTATGCGCTTGGAGAGGTTATCGATTGAGGCGAGGTGGATCATGGCTTCGGAGCTGGCGGTGAGGGTCTCGTAGTCGCGGGCGAGGCGGCGGTGCATCATGATCCAACCAATACTTCGCTCTACCACCCGGCGTCTTTTCACGACGTGAAATCCGCGCTTCTGCGGGCTTCTGTTGACGACTTCGACGTCGATTCCGAGGCGGGCGCCGTGTTCGATGACGGCGTTCTTGAAGCCTGTGTCGACCCAACTCTTGGAGATGGTGGGGTACTTCGCCTTCGCCTGGTCGAGGAGGCGTATTCCCAGGGCGTTTTCCGAGAGGCCGGCGGCGGTGACGGTGACCGCAAGGATGAGGCCGATCGTGTCGGTGAGGATGCCGCGCTTCCGGCCGACGATCTTCTTCGCGGCATCGGTTCCCTGGCTGGTCAGGGGCACGTTGGTGGAGGTCTTGACGCTTTGGGTGTCGATCACGGAAGCGGTTGGTTCGGGCTTGCGTCCGTCCTTCACGCGGGCGAGTCCGGTGAGGTCGTAGTTGAGCTGGGCGAAAATTCCCTCGTCGCGCCAGGCGGCGTAGTAGAAGTAGACGGTTCCGTGGCCCGGGAAGTCGTGCGGGAGGTATTTCCAGGGGATCCCTGTGCGGTTGATGTAGAGGAGCGCGTTGAACACGTCACGTAAATCGACTTGGGCCGGCTTTCCGGTGGGTCGGCGTTCGAGCCGGGCGTTCCGCCAGGCCGTCAACGTCGGCTCGATCAAGGCCCATCGGGCATCGGACAGGTCGCTGGGGTACGGCTTGCGCTCGTTCACGGCCCAGCGTGATCATGCGAATGCCGGAGGGGGCGGTTCCGCTGGAGGTCGGGCGGTTCCGTGGCATTTTCAAACCAGACGGGTTTCCGGGTATGGAACTGCACGAGACGGACAGTCCGGTGCGCGACCGGGAGGAGAGCATAAGTGTTCCACTCGAACAAGTACCGCCAGAACGGGCACGCTCAAGACTCGCATACGGGATGAACCCTATGTGAACGCCCTCTTAGTGGGCGTTTAGGGATGGATTGAGACGCTAAGTCGCTCCTGCGGCCAACACCCTTCGGGGTGATTCGCGCCTTACATGCGCCTTCACGGCATCCCGGGTGCCGATCCGGTCGCCCGTTTGATCCGCTCCTCAGCGCCGAATTCCGTCTGGTCTAACAACGGGTTGGAAGCTTCCTGTCTGTCGGTAACTTCCAGGCGTTTCAGGCCGCACGCGTTGGCGATAAATGTGGCAAAACATGTTGAAACGGTCGGCGTGAATCACCATCAAACGCCCACTTAGAGGGCGTTTTGTCCAGATTTAAAATGTCCTTTTCCATCCCTCATGGGCGACTGATTCAGTAATGTTGGCCTCCTTGGTCATCCCGAATGTCCGCTTTAGTGCTTGACTGGCGAAGCCCGCCCGACCATGAAGCGGATAGGTCTACCCATGTTCAAACCAAACGCGTTTCATGAAATAAAACGGGGCAAAACACCTCATGCGATCGCCGCATGAAGTAGGAACGTTAGGGATGTACAGCATGAATCCGACACAGCCCAAGTCGGATATTGACGCCCATAAGTAGTTCAAACGCCCTCTTAGAGGTCGTTTTCATCTTCAGTGCGGTGTTATCTATCGTTTTGTGACCGCTGGTGATCTGGTGCTGGTGAGTCTCCAGTGCGGGTCGCGGCTGGCGAGGCGGATGGTGTGGCGTCTGGGAAGAGGGCCGACCTACGCCTGTCTCATTCCAGGACGCCCGGACCTGTCCCGTGCTCCCGCTAGCCAGAACACACGCCTGGGCGCACGCCCCCAATCGGCGGTATGCCCAGGTCATGACGGAACGTCGTGCGTATCCGAGTGATCTGTCCGATGCCCGCTGGGAGTTGATCGAGCCGGTCCTGTCCGCCTGGCGCTTCGAACGCCGGGGCCGGGCGCTGGACTTCGGCCGGCCGCCCCGGCACGATCTGCGCGAGATCATGAACGCGATCCTGTACGTGGACCGCACCGGCTGCCAGTGGGCCTACCTCCCGCACGACTTCCCGCCCCACCAGACGGTCTACGGCTACTTCGCCAAATGGCAGACCGACGGCATCTTCGCCCAGCTCAACGGCCTGTTACGGGAGTTGGTGCGCCAGCAGGAAGGCAAGCACCGCCACCCCTCGGCCTGCGTGATCGACGCCCAGAGCGTCAAGACCTCCACCTCCGTCCCCGCCAGGACGCAGGGCATCGACGCGGGCAAGAAGATCGTAGGCCGCAAGCGCAGCATCATCACCGACACCCTCGGCCTGCTGCTCGCGGTACTGGTCACCGCCGCCGGCGTCCAGGACTCCACCGCTGGTCGCGCCCTACTCGACACGGCAGCTGTAGTTCTTGATCGGTTGGTCATTGTTGCTGGTCAGGTGGTTGCTGCGGCGGTGATGTTGTTCCAGCGGCGGTGGGCTTCGGTGGCTTGCTGTTGATGGTGGCGGCGCCATGCGGACCAGTGCAGGAGGTGCTCCAGGTCGCGGCGGGGAGGGCGCAGGGCGGTGGCGCGTAGGAGTCGCAGCAGCTCGCGGGTGCTTGAGGGGGCGAGTGGGCCGCTGGGTGTCTGGGCGGCGGCGCGGGCTTGGGTGACGGCCAGGATGGCTGCGGCGAGCATGCTGATCAGGCTCCAGCGCATCCAGGAGTTCCAGCAGGTGGTCTGGCCCTCGTCCAGGCCGCAGTCGGATTTTCCGGCCTGGAAGTCCTCTTCGATTTTCCATCTGCAGCACACCACATCGACCAGGGTGGCCATGGTGACCGCGGTTGCGGAGTGGCAGCGGTAGAAGGAGAGTTCGCGGGTGTAGCGGTGGCGGCGCACCAGCAGGTAGGAGTGGCCCGGCCCGGTGCTTTCGGGGGTGTCGTCGGCGAGGACGCCGATCATGGCCCAGTCGTAGTGACGGTCGCCCTTGGTCCCGTGGCCGGTACGCATGCGCATCCAGGTGCGGCGGGGTAAGCGGGCGGCGAGTTCGGTGGCGGTGAAGCGGCCGGCTGGGGTGGTGACGCGGTGGTCGGCGCGGACCGCGAGGGCGTAGTCGAGGCCGAGTGCCCGTGCATGCCGTCGCAGCTCGCGACCGCCGTACACCTCGTCGCCGGCCAGCCAGCGGGCCGGTATCCCCAGGGCACGTACACGCTGCAGCATGGCGGCCGCGAGCTGTGGCTTGGTGGCGAACAGGGTCTCGTCGGGGACGTGGGTGAGCAGGCGGCGTTCCTCGTCGGCGGCCCACCCGGCGCCCAGGTAGAGGGCGCGGTCGATCAGCGTGTGCCCGCTTACCGAGGCGTAGGTGAGGTGGACGGAGACCTGGCACAGACCGATACCGCCGAGCGCCCCGGAGTACTGGTGGGCCGCTCCCACGCAGTCGGTCGAGGACTTCTCATCACCGGTCTCGTCCACGATCAACACCGCCTGGTCGTCCGCGAGTTCACCGGCCGCCCAGGTCATGAGCCGGTCGCGGGCCAGATCGTGGTCCCACACACCACGGGAGAGGAAGTGCTGCAGCCGGTGCGGGCCCGAGTGCCCCAGCGCCTCGCCGAGCGTCCAGCAGTTGCGCGTATCGAGCTCCATCAGCATGCCCTCGGTCATCTCCCGCGCCAGCAGGCGCGGTTCCCGGCGCGGGAAGCAGTCAGCGACCTCGGCCATCACCGCCCCGAACGCGGCCGTCCACTCCTGCCCGGCTATCGTGGCCTCCACGGCCACCTGTTCCTTGATCGTCGTCACAAACGCTCATGATCACGGTGGCCGTCCCCCTACCCTCGGCCGCCCCCGCACCCCCGTTGACCAGCACGAACACGCCAACGATCAAGAACTACAGCTGCCGTGACTCGAGCAGGCCGCCACCGAGCACCCCACCCTGCGCAAGGTCTGGGTCGACGGCGGCTACCGCAAACACTTCGTCGAGCACGCCGCCACCCTCGGCATCGACCTCGAAATCGTCCAACGCGCCCCCGGGACCAGGGGATTCACCCCGATCCCGAAACGCTGGGCCGTGGAACGGACCTACGGCTGGCTCATGCTGCACCGCCGCCTGGTCCGCGACTACGAAACCCACCCGAAGCCATGATCCACCTGGCCATGACCGACCTCATGGCCCGCCGCCTCACCGGCGAGGCCACCATCTCCTGGCGCGACCCGACATCACCGGAACAACTACGCATCACAGGATGAAACAACGGGAGAAAACGACCTCTAAAGTTGACCACGCCCACAGCTCGGGACTCAGATCGCCCCCAAGCGTCACCAGTACGGCCCGCCCCTTCTCCTGTTCAACACGTTCACGCCTGTGACTGCTAAACCAGCTTCCGATACGACCGATGGCTTGGTCTACTGAAAGTGTCAGCCTGCACAACATGGCGGCATGCATAATGCCTATTAGCGCTGTTCTTTAGGCTCGCATCTAGTTAATGCACCTAAGAACAGAAGACACGGTCACATTGATTCGTTTACTTGGTGGCGCATGGAAGGAGTCTGTCGGGAACGAGAAACGTGGGGCAAGCAGTTGGTCATAGTGAGGCAAAACTATCACGGCAGCTGCGACAGACGATGTCGTTTCGGGGCTGCCCGAGGTGTCGATGGCGCTGCAGGAGCTAGCTGGCCAGGGTGGGCCAAAAGCAGCTGGCCCTGTTGCTGGCGAGTGAGCCATGCGCAGCCTGAATAGGGCACGCTCACCACGGCGGAAGACTTTCAGGGCTCTGCTAGCAGGTGCCTCAGTACAGGTGATCTCGTTGGCGGCGAACTCAGTGGATCCGATCAGCACGTCACTTCCATTCCCCAGTACATTCCTCCTTTGGAGCAGCTATGACCCTCTCTGCTTACGACGAACGCCAACACCCGCGCGGCTCCGATCCTGCCTGGCAGGAAACCATGTGGTTCGGCGCATATGACCGCGATAGTGAATTTACCCTCGATGTGCACCTGACTCGCCAACCATCCCGGGGAAGGATCGAGATCAATGTGTGCGCAGCACTGGGGGGCGAAGTAATCTCTCTAGGCGCCGTCCACACCGGCGATGACCTCTTCGCGATTCCCGGGCTCGAGCTGAGTGTCATCGATCCCATGAAGCAACTCAGGATGAGCTTTCGCGGGCAGGGTAATATCGGGCCTGACCGGTACGGCATCCATGCTACGAACCCGCACGGAGAAACGCCCTTCGAATTCACTCTCGACATGCATACAAAAATTCCCGTATGTGATCTCGGGGAGTTTTACAAGAAAAGGTACAGCGGGAAGGTCATGGGGGATAGCTATGTGGCCGTGGGAAAGTTTAGCGGACATTTTAGGCATGGCGGGAAACGTGTATCGGTTTCCGGCATTATGGGCAGGGATCATAGTTGGGCCAACCGTGACTGGTCCTTTGATTACTGGGGTGCCGTGTACGGTGTGCTTGACGACGCAAAGACTTTCGTCTGCTTCACGTGCGTGCCGGATCTGGAGAACGATTTTGCAATCGTTCACGACAAGAACGGTACGCATGACCTGGGTATCCCAACGTTCTCCTGTGATTTCGGGCGCACTGTCAAAGGGGTTTCCGATGGCAGTGTCCATCTCCCGGCCTCCTTGCCGAAGGAGCAGCAACGCTTGGATATGAAGTCGTCTCTCGTCTTTCCGTACTGGCAATCGAGCTGCACTTCGGCTCGGAAGAGTCAGCTCTGGTGTCAAAATGTGTCCACCTTTCACTGGAACGGCATGAGCGGGGTTGGGTTGCTCACCATTGGATATAGCGGTGACAGCGTTCATCTCCCTTCAGGCCTTGAACGTATTGGCGATCCTCCTTTGCTCGGGGATGGACATCATGAAATGAGGCCACCTGGGTGCTAGCGCCAGAATTGGGCCTTCGGCATGATGCACGGTTCATACCACGCCCTGCAGCCCGCTAACGGGAGTTTGCTGATTTTCTCGTCGCGGGCGGCCTGTATGCCGCCGACTCCGAACATTTCACCAATTCATGAGGACCAGATGGCCACGGAAGACTTTACGGATGCTGTGCTCACGCTGGACGGGAGACGGGAATTGTCCAGGGAGCTTATCGGCGGCAAGACTCATAGCCCGAACCGTGTGAGCGCTGGGCATGCCGGTCCCGCAGGCCTTCACGATCACCGTGGACGTCGGCTTGGGTGCCGACGATTTGAGCAGTCCCTTCCCGAGGCGGCGTGCCAGGCGGCGCTTACCCGTCTCTCGGACACTGAGAGCGCCGCATGAGCATTTCCAGCAGTTCTCGCTTCCGTGTCTTACACGCCATGCGTGTGAAGGGGCTCGCCTCCGGCGAGGCCGTCGCTATGTTCTCGGGCTTAGCGCCGGATGAACTCGCCCGAGAGCTGGCGGCTCTTACCGAGGACAACCTGGTGCTGCGTCGGGAAGGCCGCTTCGCGGGGTACATGCTGACGCCGGCTGGAAGGCAGGCGCACCTGCCGCTGCTGCTCGTCGACGTCGCGGCACAAGCTACCCAAGCAGCCCTGAGCGAGGCCTACGACGGCTTCCTGCCGCTCAACGGCGAGTTCAAGCGGATCTGCGCTGCATGGCAGACCTCGGAGCCCACTGGACTGCCCAACGATCACAGTGACGGCGCCTACGACCGCGTCATTATCGAGAGGCTCGCCGACGCGCACAAGCGAGTGGTCGCGGTGCTGGCGCCGCTGGCCGCTGCCCTGGGCCGGTTCGAACTGTACCCGTCCCGCCTGGAGGGTGCCCTGGGACGGATCCGCAGCGGGGACACGGCCGCTTTCGCCCGGCCGATGGCCGACTCTTACCACGAAATTTGGATGGAACTACACCAGGACCTGCTTCTGAGTCTCCAGCGGGAGCGTTCCGCGCTCGACGAAGGCCTAGCTTAGGAACCATCTGATTTGCCGCGTGACCCGCGCAGCAGAATGCGATTCAACATCACGATCGACAGGGAATCTTCGGTCCTGGATCTGATGCCTGTCTCAAACCGGAGAAAGGAGCTCAATGAAGAACACTTGGCCAATATTCGATGGGGCATCCCAAACATTCCCCATCTACTCGCGCGCCAACGTCGCCGAGATTTTCCCCGACCCCATCAGTCCGTTGAACGCATCGGCGGGTCTGCAGGTGAACATGGAGCTGGGGTGGCGGGACGCCTTCGTCGCGTGCGGCGTCTGGGATCATGACCTCTACGACTCGGCCGTCGACTTTAATATCCTGCCCGCCTTCGGTGGCTACCTCTACATCAACATGTCACTGATGCGTCTATTCGGCGTGCGTGTGCCGGGTATGACGACGGAGGCAGTAGACCTGCAGTACTTCGGGACCATGCCGGGAATTCCCAGCTACGACAGTGAGCGCCGGGACTTCGACGTGAGTCCAGAGTTCTCAGCTAAGGCAGGGGCGTGGCTGGTCGAAGATGTGCTCGGCGTGACCGATCTTTCGGACTATGACGCCGACCGTAAAAAGGTGATCGAGATACGGGCACAGCGTCCTGATCTCGCCAGTTTGACTGACCGTGAGCTACGAAATCGGATCACCTCCTTCGGTCCGACGCTGCAGGGGATCCTCCAGCGGCACATAGAGGTAAGTCTCAAGGCGGGCGTCGGGCTGGGCGCCGTCGCGAAGTTCGCGGATATGGTCGGCCGCCCGGAACTGGCGTTGACGCTCGTTGGCGGTCTGGGCGACGTCGACTCTACCGGGCCGTCCATAGGGATGTGGGCGCTGTCCCGGCGAGCACGCACGGAAGCAGTCGGCGCATTGTTCGACGCTGGAGTGGGCAGCTTGTACGAGAGGATCGCCGCCAGCGAGAACCCAGAAGTAAGGGAATTCCGCTCAGAGCTGGACCGGTTCCTCGCGGAATGGGATTTCCGCGGCCCTTCGGAATGGGAACTGCGAGCCAAGACGTGGGGCACTACCCCGGCTCTGGCTCTGGCAGCTATCGAGCGGATGCGCCTGGTCGACGACGCTCAGGCGCCAGCAGGCAAGAACGCCGACAGGGCGGCTCAAAGAGAATCTGCCACTGCCACCATGCGTGAACTCCTGGCGGGATCCCCGGAGGCGGCCGCACAGTTCGAGCCCGCGCTGCGCGCTGCTGGGCTCTGGCTGCGTGGTCGAGAACGCGTCCGTACCACCGCTGCGATGCTTCTCCACGAGCTTCGGATCGCCGCTCTGGAGCTGGGCCACCGGGCCGTGGTGGCAGGGTGCCTGGACACTGCGGAACAGATCTTCATGTTGTTTGAAAATGAGTTGGACGAATGGCTCGGAAGCCCGGGCTCCTTTCGCGAGACTGTGCGCGATCGGGAGAAGGTCTATCTTGAACTGTTCGACTATGAGCCACCCTTCGTCATGGTCGGCAAGCCTGAGCCGTTCACAGACTGGAAGCCTCGTTCGAAGCGACCCGCTGTTCCGGCAATGGCAGGCGAAGTCCTGTCTGGTGTTCCCGCCTCAGCCGGCGTAACCCGTGGCAGGGCACGGGTGGTGATGTCTCCGGATGACCCCTCAGCATTGGATTCGGGTGACATCCTGATTGCGCCGCTCGCTGACCCGTCTTGGACGCCGCTGTTCTTGTCCGCCGCGGCCGTGGTTGTTGACGTCGGAGCACCCGCCTCCCACATCGCGATCGTCAGCCGCGAGCTGGGCATCCCGTGTATCGTCTCCGTAACTGAGGCCACCCGCCGCATCCCGGATGGGACCATGATCGAAGTGGATGGCGCCACCGGACAGATCACGGTTCTCGCAGGGTAGGCAGCAAGGACACGGACCCCACGATCCGGCTCGTGATTCGTCTGTGTCGAGAACGGCGCTCTGTTCCCTTCGGAGCTTGGCCTTCTAGTAGACTGTCGCGGCTAATTTTTGGGATATAGGTGGCGCAGTTTGATGCGTGCGTCGTGGGTGGTGAACTGCCAGTCCACCTGACGTTGGTCGGTGTTGGTGGCGTTCTGCCAGGCTGAGAGTTCGGTGTTGAGTGTGTTGAGGTCGCCGATCCGGCGGTCGAGGCATTGCCTGCTCAGCGCGGCGAGTTCGGTCTCGGCGATGTTGAGCCATGAGGCTTATTCACGGGGTGGTGCGGCCCGGATTTCTTGATCATCAGGACGGCCCTGCTCGGTAGTCTGATGTCTGCGAAAACGTCAGAAGTGAACCGGGGCAGGGCCGTTGAGCTGGAACGTTACGGCAGGGTTAGCCCTGGCTATTCAGCGGAATTGGTTGAGCTGACAGCCTGACAGCCTGACAGCCTGACAGCAGAAAGGTGCCGTTGACCTGCGAGGATGCGAGTGTCTACGTCGTATCCGCTGCAGAGAGCAAGGCACCTTTCTGGTGGTCGAGAGTACAGGGTGGGACCGTCGGCTGTCCGTGGCTGCTGACGGGAAGAAGCTGGTAGGGCACGCGGGGGCGGTGCTGCTGCGGAAACTGGCCGACCGCCTGGGGCTGACGGGTGGACTGGCCCGGGTGCTGCCGTCGAGTACGGCGGCCGGGTGGCGGGAGCGGAGCGGGGTGCTGGTCCAGCTGGCTGTGGCGATCGTGCTCGGAGCACGGAGTCTGCTGGAGGCCGAGCAGCTCCACCTGCACCACCAGCAGCTCTTCGGCCCGGCTGTGTCGGACTCGACGATGCGCCGGGTGCTGGCCGGCCTCGACGAACACACGCTGCGAAAGATCGCGAAGGTGCGGCGGCGGGTGCGCCGCCAGGTGTGGGGCCTGCTGCATCTGCGGCCGGGCGGCTTCCCCTATCTCACCGTTGCCGGACGGCACTTGAAGGGCTGGATCGTCGTGGACCTGGACGCCACGGTCATCACTGCCGCTTCGAAGAAGGAAGGGGCAGCGGCGACGTTCAAGGGCACGTTCGGCTTCCACCCGCTGGCCGGCTGGTGCGCGAACACCGGTGAGAGCCTGGCAATGGAGCTGCGCTGCGGGAATGCCGGGGCGAACACCGTCGAGGACCACCTGCGCGTGCTGGCGGCCTGTCTGGAGCAGGTCCCCGGCTCCTCGCAGGCCAAGCTCCTCATCCGCGTCGACGGCGCCGGGGCCACGCACGGCCTGCTGGAGCACCTGGAGTCACTGAACACGAAGCGGCGCACGGTCCGTTACACCGTCGGCTGGAAGATCACGCCCGAGGACGAGGCGGCGATCGCGAAACTCCCCGAAAGCGCATGGGAGACCTCCCTGCACCAGGACGGCAGCGTCCAGGAGGGCTACCAGGTCGCCGAGTTGACCGGGGTGAACACCGGCGAGGGCTGGCCCGAGGGGATGCGGCTGATCGTCCGCCGGGTCAGACCCTCACGGCGGCAGCACAAGAAGCTGACCGACTTCGAGAAACAGACCGGCTGGCGCTACTCGATCACCGCGACGAATATCCGGCACCTGTGGGGCATCCCCGGCTCGCACCAGGTCCAGTTCCTCGATGCCCTGCACCGCGACCACGCCGAGGTCGAGGATCGCATCCGCACCGGCAAAGCCATGGGCCTGCACAACCTCCCGTCCAAGTCGTGGCAGGTCAACGCCGGATGGATGCTTGCCTGCAACCTCGCGGCTGATCTCGACGCCTGGCTGCGGCTGCTCACCCTGCACGACCAGGACGGGCTCGAACACGCCGAGCCGGACACCATGCGCTTCCGCCTCTACCACCTGCCCGCCCGCCTCGCCGACCACGCCCGACGCCGCTACCTGCGCATCGAACGGACCTGGCCCTGGGCAAAGGCGTTCACCACCTGCTGGAGCAGGCTCACACAGCTTCCGGCCGTCACCTGACAGCCGGCCCCGCCCCGACCAGGACCAGGAAGGAGGAGGACCGCAGTCTCCGGGCCTGTGGAACCCGGCGCACCCCGCGGCGTTACGCGACGGCCCGTCCTCCAACGGCAGAGGACATTACGGGCGAACCGCCGGATCACTCAGCGACCGAAACCCGCTGACGAATCGAGGTTAGACAAGGATCAACTGGACGGGCTGGTGGTGCGGGTCCATCAGGCGCTCGTGGAGGACCCGGATCCTGCGGTGTCTCCGGCGCGGATGTGGTCGCTGGGCCTGTACCGGTCGGTGGTCCTGGTGCTGTTCCTCCTGCGGCAGAACCCCGTCCAGGAAGCGGCGGCGGAACTGTTCGGTGTCAGCCAGGCCACTGTTTCCCGGCGGTGGACGGGGCTGCTTCCGGTGGTGGAGAAGGCCCTCGCCGGGCATGTCCCTGATCCTGTGGAAGCCTCAGCCGGCCGGATCGTGCTCATCGACGGGACCCTGGTCACCACGTGGGACTGGGCGAGCGAAGGCACCGCTATGTTCTCCGGCAAGCATCGTGAAACCGGCTTCAACCTGCAGATCGCCGCCACGCTGTCCGGAGACCTGCTCGCGGTGTCCGAGCCTGTCCCGGGCTCCCGCCACGACATGTACGCCTGGCGCCAGTCCCACTTCCCGGAGACCTTCGCAGAACGGCAGAGCATGGGCGATCTTGGGTACGTGGGTTCCGGCATGCTCACCGCGAGACGCAAACCACCTGGTCAGCAACGCCCCACTGGCGCCAAGATCTACAACCGGAGCATCAGCAGCCTCCGCGCCGCCATTGAGCGAGCGATCGCACACCTGAAGACTGGAAGATCCTCGCGACCCGCTACCGCGGCCCCCTGGCCAAGTTCCCCCTCGTCGCCAAAACCGTCACCGCCCTCACCTTCTACAAAAAGGGCTGGTGAAACCCCGTGAATAGGCCTCCAGGACCCGTGTTTGGGCGTGTGGTGGATCTCGAGGCGTTGAGTCAGGGCGAATGCCTCTTCTGGTTCGAATGCCTCGTACAGTGAGGCGATGTCGTGGGTGTTGAGGTTGTCCATCACCAGCACCACGGTCTCGGCTGCTGGGTAGTCCACGCTCAGCAGCTGCTTGACCTGGCCGGCCCAGTCGATCCGGGTCCGCTGGGACAGTGCCTGCACGCGACGCCACCCGCGTAAGGGTTCGACCCACACGAAGATGGAGCATGTGCCGCAGCGGATGTACTCGCTGTCCTGGCAGGCGTCGTGGCCAGGTCGGGCCGGGAGCGGGCCGCGGGCATGGTCGAGGAGTTGGTAGGGCTTCTCGTCCATGCACACCACCGGACGTGCCGGGTCATAGGGCCGGGCATAGACGGCCAGCACGTCTTCCATCCGGGCCGTGAGGGGCCCTGCGTTTTCCGGACAGCTGCCTATTGGCTGATTTATGCGGCGAGCTGCTGATTCAGGTACTCGTTGTGGACCTCTCGTGGGGTCCGATACCCAAGTCCTGAGTGGCGGCGTTTCGTATTGTAGCGGACCTCTATGTAGCGGGCAATGTCACGGTGGGCGTGCTCGCGGGTGGGGTAAACGGTCCGATGGACCCGTTCGTTTTTCAGGGTTGCGAAGAACGATTCCGCAAGGGCATTGGTGTGTCCAGAAGGTGATTGTGAGCTTCTGATGTAGAAGACGGAAACGAACGGTCGCCATGCTGTTGTGGAGATGAAGGTAGGTCCTTCGGCATCGGCATGCAGGTGCAGGTGTCAAACCACCATGAGCTGCTGCGGTGAATGAGCCGTGGTGGTGAGCGTCATGGAAAAGCCGTACTGAATGCGGCAGGTGGGGGCTGAGAAGGCGAACGCAAGTGAACCACTGATGACGTGTCGTAAAGCGTGGACGACATCAAAACCAGGGCCTCAATGCTGTCCTGGGATAAGTCAGACGGGAACCTGTCTACTGGTCTGGCGGTGTCCGGCATGAAGGTGGCGCGAGCTCAGTCCGGGGCTTCACAACGGAACTGGAGAACTCCTTGACGCGAAACTGCGATCCACGGGTTAACGTGGCTCGCGAGAGGGAGAGGCGCAAGTGGTAAAGAGCCATGAGGGCCGGAGTACCGGTCGCGCGTCGGGAGGGCGGAACGTCCCGTAGTAGTGATGAAACCTCCGTAATAGAGGCGGAGCGAAGGGGGCGTGTTGTTGGGTGTCGATCGGCGATCAACCAGTGATGGGAGGAATCGGATGGTCGAGACGAGACCAGCTGGCAAGCCGTTTGATATTCCGAAGCGGCTAGTCTGGAACGCTTACCTGAAGGTCAAGGCCAACAGGGGAGCGGCTGGGGTGGATGGGCAGTCGTTAGCGGAGTTTGAGCAGGATGAGAAGAACAACCTGTACAAGCTGTGGAATCGGCTGTCCTCGGGAAGCTATTTCCCCCCACCCGTGAGAGCGGTTGATATTCCCAAAGCCGGCGCTGGGACTCGGATCCTTGGGGTTCCGACCGTGGCCGACAGGATCGCTCAGACGGTAGTGGCCATGACATTGGAGCCTGACGCGGAGCTGGTCTTCCATCAGGACTCGTATGGCTATCGCCCGGGGAGGTCCGCGCTGGAGGCGGTGGAGACGTGCAAGCAGCGGTGCTGGAGGCATCCTTGGGTGATCGATCTCGACATCCAGGGGTTCTTCGACAACGTGCCGCACGCCCCCATCATCGCGGCAGTGGAAAGGCATACCAAGCTCTCGTGGGTTCTGTTGTATGTGAAGCGATGGCTTGTCGCCCCCGTGCAACAGCCCGACGGAACGCTCGCCATTCGGGAAAAGGGGACTCCTCAAGGGTCTTCTATTTCACCGTTGTTGTCGAATCTGTTCATGCACTACGCGTTTGACGCGTGGTTGGCTCGGGAGTATCCGGCGATCAGGTTCGAGCGGTACGGCGACGATGCTGTAGTGCACTGTGCCAGTGAGAAGCAGGCGAACTTCGTCCGCAACATCATCGAGCGCAGGTTGCTGCAGTTCGGATTACATCTCCATCCGGAGAAAACCAAGGTGGTGTACTGCAAACAGGAAGGTCGTGAACGGGAGTTCCCGGTCACAGAGTTCACGTTTCTGGGGTACACCTTCCGTCGTCGGGCAGCTCGCTTGCGGGATGGGAGGCTGAAGACCGGCTTCCTTCCCGCAGTGAGCAAAACAGCCATGAAGTCCATGGCGAGGACTGTCCGGAGTTGGCGACTGGGGCGCTGTACCGAGCTGAGCTTTCGGGAGATCGCCGCGATGATCAACCCCGTCGTGGCGGGATGGATCAATTACTATGGGCGCTTCTACAAGTCCAGATTGATCAGGTTCCTGGAGCAGCAGATCAATCCGTTCCTGGTGAAATGGGCCCGGAGGAAGTACAAACGGTATCGTCGTGCCTCAAGGAAGGCCCGGAGAAGGCTGGCTGAGATCGCCTCAGCGTTCCCGGGCATGTTCGCTCATTGGAAGCATGGCGCGTTGCCTACTGGTTCAACAATGGGAGCCGTGTGAGTCGCGAGGTTCACGCACGGTTCTGAGAGCGGCGGTGGGTGAGATTCCCGCCGCCGACTCACCTCGTAACAGATACCGGTCCGTCCGATGGATTGCCGGATGCTCAATCTGTCCAGCGTCTTGGCGAATTGCTCCGAGGTGTAATTACTGCCGCGGTCCGAGTGGAATATGGCGTCCTCGGAGAGCGGATGATTGCGCGCCGCCATTTCGATGGCGGCCTCGATGAGCGGAGTCTTGTAGTTGTCGTCCATCGCCCAGCCTGTCACGGCTTTGGTGTGGCAGTCGATGACGGTGGCGAGGAATAGCCAGCCCTCCCAGGTCGGAATGTAAGTGATGTCACCGACCATTTTCCGGCCGGGCGCGTCGGCGGTGAAGTCGCGGTTCACGAGGTCGGGGATCGGGCCGGCCCGGCCGTCGTTCTCGGTGAGGCTGTGGCGCCACGGCCGTGGCTGGCAGGCCTGGAGGTCCAGCTCCCGCATGAGGTCACGCACGAGTTCGGGCCCGCAGGCCACGCCCCAGGCAGTGAGGTCGGCGTGGACGCGCCGGTAGCCGTACGTGCCGTCAGAATCCTCGAAAGACTTGGTGATCAGTAATTTCAGTTCCTCTCGTCGCCGGGCGGTCGCCGAAACCGGCCGGCTCCGCCATTCGTAGAATCCGGAGCGGGACACTTCCAGCCAGTCACACATCTTCGCGACCGGCGGTATCTCTTCGGTGTTCGTGGTGGATGTCGCGTACTCGGCATCGATGAACTCGAACTTGTCGCTCACCGAGGATCCTTGGCAAAGTACGCTGCGACTTTTTCCAGGAAAGCGACCTTCTGCCGCAGTTCCCTCAGTTCGCGTTCCTGCTCGCGGAGCCGTGCCCGTTCATCCACCGTCAGGGGCGGCTCCTCTCCCACGTTCTCACGGCGGTAGGCGTTGACCCAATTCCCGAGCGTTCCTTCGACAAGTCCGAGTTCCCGGGCGACCTGGGCAACCGGACGCGACGTCTCGATCACCATCTTCACGGCCTCTTCCCGATACTCAGGAGTGAACTTCCTACGTTTCTGCGACAACCGACTTCCCTTTCCGAACAGACCCACCTTAGTGGGACCACTGTCCGGAAACTTCGGGGCGCCTCACCGCGAACTGCGCGTTCGCTCGTGGTGGGATGGTCCAGCACTTCTTCAGGTGAGGACGCAGTTCCGTTTTTTTAAGATCCTCCCGATGGTGGAGTGGTCCAGATCAGGGATGTCCTCGACCAGCGCGACGTGCTTCTCCAGCAGCCGCAGTGACCACCGTGCATAGCCCTGGGGCGGCTGGGAGCACGCCATCGCGATCAGCCGGGCTTCGACCTCACCGGTCACCGGCGAGGGCACCGGCGGCAGGTCGCGCCTCTTCCGTGCGATTGTGGCGTGAACATCGCCGCCGGTCTCGGTGAAGCGCTTGGCGACCAGCCGCAACGTCTCACCAGAGACGCCAAGCCGGGTCGCGATCATCTCCTTGGAATCCACCTCACCCACCGAGGTGTCCAGTGCGAGCAACACTCGCGCACGCATGATCATCGAGGCTCCACGAACACCCGTCGTGGTCACCCGGACCAACTCCTCGCGGTCCCGCGCAGTCAACCTGACCGGCCACTTCTTCTGCGAACCCATGACAACAGCCCTGTCTGGCAAAGGGGAAGGAATCTGAGGCACCAACCTCCCAACCAGACACACCAGAACTAAGCAGCGACACACCACTAGCGGTGGTTTGTTGACGGCGGGTTCGTCCGGGAGTAGGCCGTGAAGGTGAAGGCGGTAACTACGGTCTGGGGGAGCCCGAGATGACGAAGAGGCTGCCGTGTACGCCCGCTCCAGGTCCGTTGGAAGCGTACGCTGCCCGGTTCGATGACCTCTTCTCCACGCTGGCTCAGCGCCGGGGGTTTCGCGAGTACCTGGCCGGGCTGCTGCTGCCGCGGGACCGGAACAAGACACTCACCTGCCTGGCCGGTACGGAACCCGTGGTCGGTGCCCAGCACGCGGCAGCCCAGCGGCTGCAGTTCTTCCTGTCCGAGTCGACCTGGGACCGGGAAGCGGTCAACGCCCGCCGCCTGGAGCTGTTGCTGGCCGATGCGGCCACTGCCCCGCACCCGGGCGGGGTACTGGTCGTCGACGACTCCGGTGACCGCAAGGACGGTCATGCGACCGCGCACGTGGGCAAGCAGTACCTGGGCTCGGTCGGGAAGATCGACCGCGGTGTGGTCACCGTGACCACGTGCTGGGCGGACGAGCGGGTCTACTACCCGCTGCACGCCGTCCCCTACACCCCCGCCCACCACTTCCCGCGCCGCAAGAGTGATCCCGCATTCCGTACGAAGCTGCAGATCGGGGCCCTCCTGGCCCGTCAGGCCGCAGAAGCAGGGGTGTCCTTCCGGGCGGTAGCAGCCGACTGTGCCTACGGCGACCACGACAGCTTCCGCCGTGAACTGTCCGACGCCCACTTGCCATTCGTGATGGCCCTCAAACGAGGCCACGGCAGCTGGCAGTACAAAGATGCCTTCCGGCCCGTCGATGCCGCCCGCGAGCTGGCCTGGCGGGGTCCCGAGCAGCCCGGTGACTGGCAGCCGGTCACCCGCGCTTTCCGCGACGGCCGCACCACCACCTGGTGGGCCGCCGACGCCCAGCTGGGCTGGTGGGGGCCCAACGGCGCGATCCGGCTGGTCGTGGCCACCACCGACCCGGCACCCTGCCCGAGAACGCCACCTGGTACTTGGCCACCAACC
Source organism: Streptomyces sp. V4I8 (assembly GCF_041261225.1). Classification (GTDB taxonomy): domain Bacteria; phylum Actinomycetota; class Actinomycetes; order Streptomycetales; family Streptomycetaceae; genus Streptomyces. The sequence goes on along the minus strand of NZ_JBGCCN010000001.1, from coordinate 301,375 downwards.
TGCCCCGCCCCGGCTCACCCCGCGAGCAGCACAGCCGGCACCCGGCCGCTGACCTCACCGAAGTCGTGCGGATCTACGGGCTGCGGCACTGGGTCGAACAAAGCTACAAACAGGTCAAGGACGAACTCGGCTGGGCCGACTTCCAGGTCCGCTCCGACACCGCCATCCGCCGCCACCAGACCCTCGTGAACTGTGCGTTCAGCTTCTGCTGGAACACCTGGTTCACCCCCGACCCACCTCCGCCCGCCCTGGCCGGCCCGCCATCCGCTCCCGACGCACTGTCAGGACCGGCAGAGAGGGGGAGAACCCGCGTCCCAGCAGCACCGACCGGCCTGCTGGCCCCAGGCACTACGGGCCGTCCGTGGCTGGCTGACGCCCTGGGCCACGCTGCAACGCTACTGGCGGGCATGGTCACCCAAACCCCCGCCCGCAGCACTCCAGGAGCTGATCAACACCGTCGGCTCCGGCAGACCTCTTGACCTCTACTGCCCGAGCTAACAAACCACCGCTAGGTGTATTGATCACGAGCGTTGTTAACGCTGGCCGGGCTTGATCATGGCGAAGACCTCCGTGTGTGGTGGAGGTGTCGAATCTTCACCGCACGGAGGCCTTCATGTCCCACCGTAATGCCCGGCTGACCGTTCACGGCAGGCGACTGCTCATCGACCGCGTCCGTTCCGGCCGTCCCGTCCCGTCGCGCACGTCGCCGCGGAGATGGGCATCTCCCGTCCCACCGCCCACAAGTGGATCCGACGCTGGCGATCCGAGGGCGAAAGCGGACTCGTCGACCGCTCCAGCCGCCCGCGCACGACACCGCACCGAACCACTGCCGCAACCGAAGCCCGTGTCTGCCGTCTGCGGCAAAGCCGCAAGCTCGGGCCCGCACGCCTGGGCCCGATCCTTGGCCTGCCCGCCTCGACCGTGCACCGCATCCTCACCCGGCACGGCCTGAACCGACTCGCCTTCCTGGACCGCCCCACCGGAGAGGTCATCCGCCGCTACGAACGCAACCGGCCCGGCGAACTCATCCACGTCGACGTCAAGAAACTCGGCCGCATCCCCGACGGCGGCGGTCACAAGGTCCTGGGCCGACAGGCCGGCCGCGCCCGGCGCAACCGCGTGGGCTTCGACTACATCCACTCCGCCGTCGACGACCACAGCCGCCTCGCCTACAGCGAGATCCACCCAGACGAGAAGGCCACCACCTGCGCAGACTTCCTGCGCCGGGCCGCGGCCTTCTTCACCGCCTGCGGCATCGACCGCATCGAGCGGGTCCTCACCGACAACGCCTGGCCCTACCGCAAGAGCTTCGCCTGGCGCCAGGCCCTGGCCGACCTCGGCGCGGCCGGCAAGCTCACCCGCATCTACCGGCCGCAGACCAACTGCGAGGATTTGCAAGCGCTCTTCCGGCCGATCTGACCCACAGACCAACCGGCCGCTCGTGCCTTGTTGCCGATGCGTCGGCCGGCCGGGAGGGCGCATGCGGCTGCACCGGCGGACCGTCGGATGTGACCTGATAAGAGCCTGGCACCACGCCTCATCGCAGTTGTGTCCCCGGTGCTCCGTCGGTGCGGCTCCAGGCCCGCGGACCGCCAGGAGGACAGGTGCTCAACAGTTCCGGCACGAGCGTGACCCTCGGAGTCGACACCCACGCCGATGTCCATGTCGCCGTTGCTCTCGATCAGCTCGGGCGGCGGCTGGGCACGCGCTCGCTGTCCCCTCGACACCAGCTGGCTACGCATCCTTGGAAGCGTGGGCCACCGGTCTCGGCACCATCGAGCAGGTGGGTTTGGAAGGCACCGGCTGCTACGGTGCCGGCCTGTCCAGGTGGCTGCGGCACCACGGCCATCGTGTCGTCGAGGTCAACCGCCCCGACCGTCAGACACGCCGCCGTCGCGGCAAGTCCGATGTCGTCGATGCCGAAGCCGCCGCACGGGCAGTGCAGGCCGGGACCGCGACGGCGACCCCGAAGTCCGGTGACGGCGCTGTCGAGATGATCCGGGCCCTGTGGGTCGCCCGACGCAGTGCGATGAAAGCACGCACGCAAGCCGTCAACCAGCTCAAAGCCCTGATCGTCACCGCTCCTGACGTCCTTCGCGAACACATCCGCGGGCTGCACCGAATGGAACTGATCCGCACTGTCACACGGTGGCGCCCAGGAGCCGAACCAGACACTCTGACCACTGTCACCAAACTGGCCATGCAGTCCATCGCCCACCGCTACCTGCAGCTCGACGACGAGATATCAGAGCTGGACCGCCACCTGCAGCGGCTCGTCACACTGGCGGCACCGGAACTCATGGCCGTCAAAGGACTCGGTGCCGAGACCGTCGCAGCCCTGCTCGTTGCTGCCGGCGACAATCCAGGACGCCTTCGCTCAGAGTCTGCCTTCGCCCACCTCTGCGGCGCCGCCCCGATTCCCGCGTCCTCCGGCAAGACCAGCCGCCACCGTCTCAACCGCGGCGGCGACCGTCAGGCCAACCACGCCCTCTACATGATCACGGTCAGCCGCATGGCGTGGGAGCCACGCACACGCGCCTACATGGCCCGCAGAACAGCCGAGGGCAAGACGAAGACCGAGATCATTCGCTGCTTGAAACGACACATCGCCCGTGAGGTCTACGGCCTACTCGTCCCGCGAACCCCAGCGCAGCCACCTGCCCGCGACGATCTGGCAACCGCAGCCTGACCTTCCTTGACAGCTATAGGAGCATCGGCAAGGTCGAACGCTTCCACCGCACCCTGAGGCCTATTCACGGGGTTTCACCAGCCCTTTTTGTAGAAGGTGAGGGCGGTGACGGTTTTGGCGACGAGGGGGAACTTGGCCAGGGGGCCGCGGTAGCGGGTCGCGAGGATCTTCCAGTCCTTCAGGTGTGCGATCGCTCGCTCAATGGCGGCGCGGAGGCTGCTGATGCTCCGGTTGTAGATCTTGGCGCCAGTGGGGCGTTGCTGACCAGGTGGTTTGCGTCTCGCGGTGAGCATGCCGGAACCCACGTACCCAAGATCGCCCATGCTCTGCCGTTCTGCGAAGGTCTCCGGGAAGTGGGACTGGCGCCAGGCGTACATGTCGTGGCGGGAGCCCGGGACAGGCTCGGACACCGCGAGCAGGTCTCCGGACAGGGTGGCGGCGATCTGCAGGTTGAAGCCGGTGTCGCGGTGCTTGCCGGAGAACATAGCGGTGCCTTCGCTCGCCCAGTCCCACGTGGTGACCAGGGTGCCGTCGATGAGCACGATCCGGCCGGCTGAGGCTTCCACAGGATCAGGGACATGCCCGGCGAGGGCCTTCTCCACCACCGGAAGCAGCCCCGTCCACCGCCGGGAAACAGTGGCCTGGCTGACACCGAACAGTTCCGCCGCCGCTTCCTGGACGGGGTTCTGCCGCAGGAGGAACAGCACCAGGACCACCGACCGGTACAGGCCCAGCGACCACATCCGCGCCGGAGACACCGCAGGATCCGGGTCCTCCACGAGCGCCTGATGGACCCGCACCACCAGCCCGTCCAGTTGATCCTTGTCTAACCCTGCCGTAACGTTCCAGCTCAACGGCCCTGCCCCGGTTCACTTCTGACGTTTTCGCAGACATCAGACTACCGAGCAGGGCCGTCCTGATGATCAAGAAATCCGGGCCGCACCACCCCGTGAATAAGCCTCCCTGCTCGACGAATGGGCCTACCTGCGGCCCTACACCAGCAACACCGAACGCACCGACGCACTGGCAGACTTCCTCCACACCTACAACCACCACCGCTGCCACACCGCACTCGGAGGCAAGCCACCCATCAGCCGTGTTAACACCGCCGCGGGCCAATACAACTAGGGCGCGTATCGGGTCGTGATCAGCTGGTGGGCCGGGTGAGGTAGTTGATCCAGATCATCGAGGCTCGTAGGTGGAGGCCGGCGAGGTAGCTGTCTGGGGTCTTGTCGTATCGGGTGGGTGCGCCACGAGGCGCCATGGAATCGAGTGAGGTGAGAGACCTTCACCGCCGGGTTGTCGCAGCAATCTGGCTGAAGCTGGGGGCAGTTCGATTCGGGGGATGCCGAGTCGAGCGGTAAGCAGCCCCGACAACGTCGGGACGGATTGGCACTGCCAGACGGTCCGGGTCCGGCTAGCGAGACGGGAAGGTGCACGCGAGGAATCAGTGCTTGACGCCCCGTTCTCGACGACGGCCGAACGCTGACCCTCTGACGGCGTATCAAAACTGACCCTCTTGGTGATCTTCGTCTGACTCTGGCCTTGTTGATCAAGGTCAGGAGGAAGAGGTGATCCTTGTGGAGGACTGGGCAGAGATCCGTCGGTTGCACCGGGCCGAGCAGATGCCGATCAGGGCGATCGCCCGCCATCTGGGCATTTCGAAGAACACGGTGAAGCGGGCGCTGGCGCACGACCGGCCGCCGAAGTACGAGAGGCCGGCCAAGGGCTCGGTGGTGGACGCGGTCGAGGTGCAGATCCGCGAGCTGCTGCGGGAGACGCCGACGATGCCCGCGACGGTGATCGCCGAGCGGATCGGCTGGGACCGCGGGATGACCGTGCTCAAGGAGCGGGTCCGCGACCTGCGTCCCGCCTATATCCCGGTGGACCCGGTGTCGCGGACGACGTATCGGCCGGGTGAGCTGGCCCAGTGCGACCTGTGGTTCCCCGACGCGGAGATCCCGCTCGGCTACGGGCAGACCGGGCAGCCGCCGGTGCTGGTGATGGTGTCCGGCTACTCGCGGATGATCGCCGCGAGGATGCTGCCCTCGCGGCGGACCGGGGACCTGATCGACGGGCACTGGCGGCTGCTGTCCGCCTGGGGCGCCGTCCCGAAGATGCTGGTCTGGGACAACGAGTCCGGGATCGGCCGCGGGAAGGTGACCGGCGAGTTCGCCGCGTTCGCGGGCCTGCTCTCCACCAGGATCTACCTCTGCCGCCCCCGCGATCCAGAAACGAAAGGGCTGGTGGAGCGGGCCAATGGTTACCTGGAGACCAGCTTCCTGCCGGGCCGTCACTTCTCCGGCCCCAACGACTTCAACGCCCAGCTGGGCGAGTGGCTGAAGGTCGCCAACCGGCGCCGGCACCGCGCTCTGCAGGCCCGTCCGAGCGAGCGGTGGGAGGCGGACAAGTCCGGGATGATCGCGCTGCCGCCGGTCGACCCGCCGTCCTGGTGGCGTTTCTCCATCCGGCTCGGCCGCGACCACTACGTCCGCATCGACACCAACGACTACTCCGTCGACCCCGCCGCGATCGGGAGGACGGTGACGGTGCTCTGTGACAACGATGAGGTCATCGTCCTGGCCACCGGCGGGGAGATCGTCGCCCAGCACCCCAGGTGCTGGGCGAAGCACCAGACCCTCACCGACCCCCAACACGCCGCCACCGGCACCCGGATGCGTCAGGGAGTGCACCGTCAGCAGGCAGCCCGCCAGAGCCGGCTGGCTGCTTCGTCCGGCCCGATGGTCGAGGTCGAACAGCGCGAACTGGACACCTATGACCGACTGTTCACCGTCATCGACGGCGGCGGCGACAAGGAGGCGAGCTGAATGCCCCGCCCCGCGACAGCCTCCGGCGACGACGAAGGCGAGGAAGAGCCCGGCGCCGTCGAGAAGACCACCACCGCCAGGACGGCAGCGGCGGCATCCTCCCGTCGGACGGGCCGGCAGACCTTGACTGACCTGGCTTTCCTCGCCCGCGCGATGAAGGCCCCGGCCCTGCTGGACGCCGCCGAACGGCTGGCCGAACGCGCCCGCAAGGAGTCCTGGACGCACGCCGAATACCTCGTCGCCGTGCTCCAGCGCGAGGTGAGCGCCCGCGAATCGCACGGCGGCGAGGCCCGCGTCCGCGCGGCGAGGTTCCCCGCCGTCAAAACGGTCGAGGAACTCGACGTCACCCATCTGCGCGGGATAACGCGCCAACAGCTCGCGCATCTGGGTACGTTGGACTTCATCGCCGGGAAGGAGAACGCCGTTTTCCTGGGTCCGCCCGGGACCGGAAAGACACACCTGGCGATCGGGCTCGCGGTCAGAGCCTGCCAGGCCGGACACCGCGTCGCCTTCGCGACCGCCTCCGAGTGGGTCGACCGGCTCGCCGCCGCCCACGCAGCCGGCCGTCTGGCCGACGAGCTCACCAGACTGGGCCGCTACCCGCTGATCGTGGTGGACGAGGTCGGCTACATCCCCTTCGAGGCCGAAGCCGCGAACCTGTTCTTCCAGCTCATCTCGAACAGATACGAACGCGCGTCCGTGATCGTCACCAGCAACAAGCCCTTCGGACGCTGGGGAGAGGTCTTCGGCGACGAGACCGTGGCCGCCGCCATGATCGACCGCCTCGTCCACCACGCCGAGGTCCACTCGTTCAAGGGCGATTCGTATCGCATGCGCGGCCGCGAACTCGGACGCATCCCCACCGACAACCAAGACGACTGAACACACGCAACAGAAGACACCTGGGTCACTATTCACCCGCCCAAACTGGGTCACGGTTCACCCGCCGCCGACACCCGTAATTACGACACCGGCTCCAACCTGGCGGATATGGGCCGGACGCAGTGCACGACCACCGCTGGCCGGTGGTCGACTCCGAAGCCGATTCCACGTATCGGTGGGGAGGCCACGCCGAAAGCCTGCGGCGTAAGCGTGGCGATGCTGCCGGGGTAGAGCTGGGCACCTCACCCGTCGATCGATTCCGTGGTGAACGTGGGAACTGCCCGCGGTCGCCCAAGGACCGGACGTCCAGTTCGGTCAAGGGCAGGCCCATCGCCGGCTGATGGTCGTCGGGCAGGACGGAGGCCCCGTAGTACTCCGAGGCCGGGAGAGCCGGCCACATGGGGAAGGGGGCCAGCAAGTCAGCAGTAAGGAAACTGGAATGCCGGGAGGCTGTCGCCGGTGAATACCGACGAGCTGGAATGGGCCTTGATGAAGGCCGAACGCCGGGTACTGGAGATCCAGACCAAGCTGCACCGTTGGGCTGCTGATGATCCTCATCGCAGGTTCGACGATCTGTTCAACCTCGTGGCCGATCCCGCCTTCCTGTTGGTGGCGTGGGACCGTGTCCGGGGAAACAAGGGTGCCCGCACGGCCGGAGTGGATGGGAAGACCGCACGCTCCATCGAGGCCGGGCAGGGAGTCGAGATGTTTCTCGGCAGGCTGCGGACTCAGATTAGAGACCGCAGCTTCCGACCGGTTCCCGTGCGCGAGCGGATGATTCCCAAGGCGAATGGCAAGCTTCGTCGTCTTGGGATTCCGACCGTGGCGGACCGAGTGGTCCAGGCGTCCTTGAAACTGGTGCTGGAGCCGGTGTTCGAAGCGGATTTCCTCCCGTGTTCCTATGGGTTCCGCCCGAACCGCCGGGCTCATGACGCGATCGCCGAGACTCGCTATCTCGCCAGCCACGGATATGAGTGGGTGGTGGAGGGCGACATCACGGCGTGCTTCGACGAGATCTCGCACCCGGCCCTCATGGAGCGGGTGCGGAATCGAATCGGGGACAAGCGGGTGTTGTCCTTGGTGAGGGCGTTTTTGAAGTCCGGGATCCTGTCCCGGGACGGGGCCTTCACGGACACACGCACTGGGACCCCGCAGGGCGGGATCCTGTCGCCGCTGCTGGCCAACATCGCTCTCTCGGTCCTGGACGAGCACATCGCCCAGACCCCCGGAGGACCAGACAGCACCTCCGAGGATCGGCGCAGGAGACGGCGCCGGGGATTGCCCAACTACCGGCTGGTCCGGTATGCGGATGACTTCCTCGTGCTTGTCTTCGGGCGCCGTGAGCACGCCGAGGAATTACGCGATGAGGTCGCGGAGGCGTTGAAGCCGGTGGGCCTTCGCCTGTCGGTGGAGAAGACAAAGATCACGCACATTGACGAGGGCCTCGATTTTCTCGGATGGCGCATCCAGCGGCACCGGAAACTGGGCACTGACCGGCAGTACATCTACACCTATCCGGCACGGAAATCAGTGCGTTCCGCAACGGCCAAGGTGAAGGAACTGACTGGACGGCAGAACGTCGGCTTGTCGCTGGAGTCCTTACTCCACCGGCTGAACCCGGTGTTGCGAGGATGGTGCGCGTACTTCCGTCCCGGAGTGTCAAACGTCGCTTTCTGTTACCTCAGCCACTACACGTGGATGAGGGTGACACGATGGATCCGGCGCAAGCATCCCGGGATCACTTGGAAGCAGCTCCGCCGACGCTATTACGGCGGTGGCTGGTGGCCTGCCACGGAGGAAGGGGAACTGTTCAACCCGGCAAAGGTAAGCACGACCAGATACCGATACCGGGGAACACTCATCCCGACCCCGTGGCCCATTACGGCATGAGGAACTGAACACCCCGAAACGGGATTTGCGGAGAGCCCGGTGCCCGGAGACGGGCACGCCGGGTTCGGGAGGCGGCTCGGAGAAACCCACTGGTGGAAACACCAGCAGGGCGCCCCGAGTCGACCTCACCGATGCCTCGCCAGGCCTTGAGCTTGTTGATCAGACGCTCGACGGTGTTCCTCTCCTTGTAAAGGGCGGCGTCGTGGCTGACGGGTCGACCGCCTGCGGAGCCCTTCTTCTTCCGGTTTGCGGCCTGGTCTTTCTTCTCCGGAATCACTGCCTTGATGCCGCGCCTGCCCAGGTGGGTCCGGTTCCCGCGGGAGGAGTAGGCTTTATCGGCGGCGACCGCTTCCGGCCGGGTGCGTGCTGTCGGCGTCCTCTCCCTTCGGGCCGGGCCGGTACGTTTGAACGTCCCCAGTTGCTAGGCCACGTCGGTCTCTCGCTCGATGGCCTGGAGGCGGTTCTTGAGCCGGTAGCTCGGGCCGTTGATCGCGATCACTTCGCAGTGGTGCAGGAGCCGGTCGAGGATGGCGGTGGCGAGGACCTCGTCGCCGAAGACCTGGCCCCATTCGCTGAAGGTCTTGTTCGAGGTCAGGATGATCGAGCCCTTCTCGTAGCGCTTGGAGATCACCTGGAAGACCAGGTTCGCCTCGGCGCGTTCGAGGGGCTGGTAGCCCACCTCGTCGACCACGAGGACGCTCGGCCGCAGATAGGTGCCGAGTTTGTTGACCAGCCGCCCGGCCGACTCGGCCGCCTTCAGGTTGCGGACCATGTCGTCGAGGCTGGTGAAGTAGATCGAGTAGCCGGCCCGGCAGGCCGCGACCGCGAGGGCGACGGCGATATGCGTCTTACCCACCCCGGGCGGCCCCAGCAGGGCGGCGTTCGCCTTGCCGTCGACGAAGGAGAGGCTGGCGAGGTCTTTGACCTTGCGCGGGTCGAGCTCGGGCTGGAAGGAGAAGTCGTACTCGTCCAGCGTCTTGTGGTGCGGCAGTTTGGACAGTCGCAGGCCCTGGCGGAAGCGTCGGTCGTCGCGGACGGCCAGTTCTTCGGACAGGACCAGGTCGAGGAAGTCGAGGTAGCCCATCTTCGCCTCGTCGGCCCGGCGGGTGTACTCGTTGATGGTTTCCGCGAGGTGGGGCAGGCCGAGCTTGCCGGCCGTGGTGCGGATGCGGTTGCCGGTCAGCTCGCTCAAGTCGACTCCTTCGTCGGGGAGTTGGTAGTGAAGGGCCGGGTGCCGGTCAGTTCGTCATAGACCGACAGCGGCCGCCTCCCGACCTCGATCTGGGTTGCGGCGGACCGGTTCAACAGGGCCTGCAACGGCCCGATGCGACCGGACGCGGAGGACTCGCTCCGCGGTGGTGGCGGCTCGTCGCCAGTCGTGGTGCGGCGGTTCCTGCCGGTCGGCAGGCCGTCCCAGTGCTCGTCCTGCTTGACAACCACGCCGCGGCCGACCGCCCGCGGATGGCTGGACAGCAGGGTCTCGCCGCTGGCATCGGGAACGGTCGTGTGCAGCATGACCTGGGACTTCGTCGCCCTGATCTCGACCAGCTGACGTGGGCGGACCTTGCGGGCGGGCACCGAGTAGAGGTTTCCGCCGAACGCGACCAGGCAGTCCTTGCCGACCGGCCGCAGATGCCGCTCGGCCACCAGATAGGGCGACGGCGGCAACGGCTTGAGGGCGGCGTGATCCCGGGCGGCCCGGTGCCCGATGACCTCGTGGTGGGTGGCGTGGGTGCGGGCGCGTCGCTGCGGCACCCACGCCATGAAGGCGGCATCCAGTTCCTCGAGCGAGGAGAACGCCCGCCCGGCCAGCACGTGATCACGCACGATCAACACCTGGCGTTCGACCCGGCCCTTCCCGGTGGGCCGGTAGGCGGCCAGCACGTCAATGTCGAAGTCGTAGTGGCCTGCGAAGCCGACCGCTTCCGGATGCAGAGGCACCGCCTCGCCCGGGGCGACGTGCCGGCGCACAACGGTCTTGGTCCGGTCGTAGACGATCGACATCGGCACCCCGCCGAAGTGCACAAACGCCCGCCGGTGGCAGTCGAAGAAGGTCTGCAGGTCCTGGCTCGTGGTAAAGCAGCAGAACGGGTCGCGCGAGTACGACAGCACCATATGGAATGAGTAGACCTTCGGGATTCCCAGGTGGGCGAGGATCTTGCCTTCATCGCCCCAGTCGACCTGAGCCTGGGCCCCGGGAACCACCTCGAAGCGGCGGCGCATACCCGCCAACTCCCGCGGCTCGATCCCCAGTTCACCCGCGATCCGCGGCCGGGCCTCCTGCAAATACAGCTTGACCCGCTGATAGTTGATCGTCGAGCCGTACTCCTTCACCAGACGCTCGTGCACCACGGCGCCCTTGATGAGGATGTCAATCCCCTCGTTGTGTGGAGAGTTTCTAGGCGGCCAGCTCCAGGGCGGAGCCGGTCCGATGCATATGTTCGTAGTCGATCGGGCTGTGGTACTCGCATACGCTGTGTAGTCGGCGGGTGTTGTAGAAGCCGGTGATCCACGTGGCGATCTTCAGCCGGGCCTCGGTACGGGTGTCGAAGGTGTGCCGGTAGATGTATTCGACCTTGAGGACGCTGTTGAATGCCTCGCTGACGGCGTTGTCGAAACATGAGCCGACGCGTCCCATGGACTGGGTCACGCCGAGACGGCGGCAGACCCGCTTGAACCGGCGGGAGACGTACTCGCTGCCCCTGTCGCTGTGAAAGATCACGCCTTTCACGTCGCCTCCGCGGGTGGCTGCGGCCATGTGCAGTGAGGCCACGACGAGTTCGGCATCGTGGCGAGCGCCCATCGCGTAACCGAGCAGGCGGCGTGAGAACAGGTCGATCACCGTGGCCAGGTAGAGCTTGCCCTCACCCGTGACGATCTCGGTCATGTCGCCGCACCAGACTTGGTCCGGGGCATCCGCGCTGAAGTCGCGGCGCACGAAGTCCGGCGCCGCGGCCCGCCTACCGGGGCGGGTGAGCCCGCGACGCCAGCGTACCTTCCGTCCGGCCAGGCCCAGCTCGGCCATGGTCTTCGCAACGGTGTTCACCGAGACGCGCCATCCCTGCCTGACGAGCGTGATCCACACCTTCGGTGAGCCGTAGGTGCCGCCCGAGGCGTCGAAGACGCGCCGGACGGCCTCGGCCAGCTGTCCGCGCCGCACTTCGCGGGCGGTGACAGGCCTGTCCTTCCACTTGTAGAACCACGACTCGCTCACGCCCAGCACCCGGCAGGACGTGGTGTGCGGAATGTTCTTCTCGGCCTTGCAGTCGCTGATCACCCCGGCCAGCCGGGCCGGGTCCGCGGCAGCTACTTCACCCACAAGGCCATGCACTGTTTGAAGACGTCACGTTCCATCTCCAGCTCGCGGATGCGCTTGTTCTTCTCGTTCATCTCCCGGCGCAGCCGCTCCAGCTCAGCGCGTTCACCCTCCCGCAGCCGGCCGCCCGAGGCGGCGGGCGCGGGCCGGTCGGAGGAGGCCGAGCCGTTCCTCCTCCAGCGTGAGACCCAGCTGTGCAGCGTCCCCGGATGCACTCCGAGATCCTCGGCGACCTCCGGGATCGGCTTGCCCGTCTCGATCACGATGCGTACAGCACCTTCACGGAACTCGGCGTCGTACTTCTGTTGCTTGGACCCCATGAACCTCAACTTCCCCTGGTATCACGGACTCCACGCTATGAGGGGAACCTCAGGATCTCTGCCCGCAGCATCGCGTCGATCAACGGCGCAACCTCGTCGACCACCTTCTTCCGAGGCCGTCCATTCGACGTCCGCCTCGGCGGCACCGACGCCGCCGTGCTCGACAGATACTTGCGGACCGTCTTGCGGTCCAGCCCAGTCTCCCTGGCCACCTCCGTCAGACTGACCGCTCCTGACTCGACCAGAGCACGGAACCGCCGCAGTTCCAGCCAGCGCTGCGGGTCCAAAACCACCGCGCCACCGCCCTCCGCCACCCTTCACCGGACAAGCAGCAGAGTGCCGGGCACCACGATTCACCGCACCATCAAGCGTCCCTTTTCACTCGTACGCGACCGGGGACGATCGTGTGTACGCCGACACGGGGGCGGCCGACGGGCCCGCGGACCCGTAACTGCTTGAGCACGGGGATGAACTGCGGGCTGTCCGCGGCCTGGCCCGCGGTCAGCACGAGCGCCAGCGGGTGGCACTTGCGGTCGGCGGCGAGGTGGATCTTGCTGGTCTGCCCGCCCCTGGAGCGCCCGAGGAGAGCGGCCTTCAGACGGACTCTACGCCGACGCAGGATGCGTCGTCGCTCCTCCCGCTTGGAATCTGCTTGGACGTCCTGCCCGCTTTGTTCTTCGAGGCTGCCCCCTTTGACCTGGCCTTCTCTTCCTCGGCGGCGGCCTTCTCCAACGCAGTGATGACGTCCTTGCCCAGGTGCATCCCGGCGGCATCGTGGTGTGCCCGCGCGGTGGTGGAATCGATACTGACCAGGGACAGGTCCACCTCACCCCGCTTCGCCGCTTCCGCGATCAGGCCCTCCAGCAGGGCCTCGAAGACGCCGGCGTCACGCCACTGCCGGAAGCGGTTGTGCACGGTCGACCAGGCGCCGAACTCCTCCGGCATCTCCCGCCACTGCCCGCCGGTCCTGAACCGCCAGATCACACCCCCGAACTGCTGCCGCAGCCGCTCGGGATACGGGCCGTACTCGCCGATCGGCAGATACGGCCCGATGAACTCCCACTCCGCGTCCGTCAGTTGCACTCGCGTCACGCAAGAAGATCTACCGGATCAGATCCCGCCGCGAGAGTAAATCCCGCAGATTGATCACGACTCGATACGCGCTCTAGGTCGATGGCGCGGTAGCAGGCTTCCCACCGACGAGAAGGCGGACCAGGCGTCCGCCCCGCCGGTCAGCATGGGTTTGCTGGTGGGGCCGCGGTGGCTGGGCGGAGCACGGTCGGCTCCCTGAGCATGGATGACGACGACTGGCCGGGTTACACGCAGTGACGGTGACAGCAGTTCTTGCCCCTCGCGGGATGACAGCCGGAATCGGAAGTACAGCCAGACCGCCTGCGCGATCACCTCCGGCGGCCGGACAACGGGAACTCCCGGCACGACCATGCGGCGGCACCATCCGCCAGCAGGCCCCTCCCCCCAACGACCCACACCAAGACCATTCCCCCTCCAGATCCTCAACGTGATAACACCGCCCGGAAGTGAGGAAGACCACGCCGGGGACGCAAGCCGGAAATTGTCAGGGGGATGAGTAGCCGGAAGGGGCGGTGCGGCAAAGACTGACGGCTCCATGCCGCCAGGCCGAAAGGCTGACGGTCGACTGGTCGAAGATGGCCGGCCGACGTGGCCCGCCGCTTGCAGCGGCCGCGTGCTATCACGCGGCCGCCCCTGCTCTTGTTTGAAAGGACCCTGTCATGGTCTCGTCCCGCCGCAGGAGGGGTGTGTCACGGACATGGAAGTCAGTCGGCGTTCTCATCCCCCTGGCCCTGCTGACGGCCGTGCTGATAGCACCCCTCAACGCGGCAACGCCGACCCGGGAAGACGACGGCGCGAGGAGCATCCTCGACCAGAAGTACGGACTCTTCGTCCACCACGTGCCCGGACTGACAACGGACTCCAGCGGTGCCGTCGTCCATGACGCCAACGCTCTGGCGGACAGTTTCGACGCGGGCCGGTTCGCCGACGATCTGGCGTCGGCCAAGGTGCAGTACGTCATCTTCACCGCCTGGCACGCGAAAATGGTGACCCTCTGGCCGAGCCAGAAAATGCTCGACTGGGATCTTCCCGACCACCGCGTCAACCGCGACCTGATCAGCGACATGATCACCGCCGTCAAAGCCAAGGGCATCCACGTCTACCTCTACACCCACCCCCGCGACGGTGCGGAGTTTACCGCTGCGGATCAGGTAAAGACCGGCTGGGGCACAGCGCCTTCGGCGGACGGGAAAGGGTGGCATGTGGGCGCAGACTTCAACCGACCGAAATGGAACCACTTCATCAACGACATTTACCAGGAGTTGATGCAGCGCTACGGCAATCGGATTGACGGTCTGTTCATGGACGAAGGCAGTCCCGAAGGCGACAGTCAGACAGTGGTCGACTACCCCCGGCTGCGCAACACCATCAAGGCAGTCAACCCCCGTGCCGTTCTGATCCAGAACTACGCCGGCAATCAGTACGGTCTAGACATAGGCATGAAGGAACAATGGGGCTATGCCGAGTTCGGGCAGCCCAACGGAGATCTGTGGCCCGGATTCGCCATGCCCGTGGACGTGACCTTCACCCAGACGTGGTGGGCCAAGGACCCCGCCGGCTCGCTCCGGTACTCCCCGGCGAGCATGTTCCGCTACACCGTCCTGCAGGCGGCCACCAGCACCGATGGCGGCGGTACCGTCTGGGCGGCAGGCCCCTTTGCCGACGAAGGTTGGGAGCCGGGCGTCATGCCGGCCCTGAGGCAGGTCGGCACGTGGATCGACCCGATCAGGCAGTCCATCTTCGGCACCAGGCCCAGCACCTCCTACCCCACGAACGCCGGGACCCGTATTGCCGACCTGCAGTGGGGCGTGGCGACCAGGGCCCCTGACGACCGCACCGAATATATCCACGTCTTGAAACCGCCGACCGGGCAGACTCTCACACTTCCAGCGCCTCAAGACGGCAAGACCTTCGAGGCAGCCTCACTGGTGAAGGACGGCACCCCGGTCAAGCTCAGCCAGGACGCCAACGGCGTGAAGCTCACCATTCCCGGGGCCTGGGATGCTAACGACACCGCCATCAAACTCACCGTGAAAGAGCTCCATGACTGGAAGCTAAACGACAATGCCCCCGGCATCAAATATCACGGCTCATGGAATATTTCTAACGACCGCGGAGCAAACGACTATCAAGACGACATCCACCACACCACGGCCAACGGAGACTCGTTCTCTTACCAGTTCACTGGGACAGGCGTGGACTACATCTCCTCCAAGGCCGTCAACTACGGGGATGTCAAAATCACCATCACCGACGCCGCGGGGCAAATCGTCACGCAACAAACCGTCAGCGCTACCGCGCCCGGCTACAGGCCCCAGCAAACACTCTTCAGCGTCACCGGACTGCCCCACGCCGACTACACCATCTCAGCGGCTAAACACAGCGGCGACTACCTACAGCTGGACGCACTGCGGATCCGCAGATAGTCCCTCTCCCAGACAAGTGGCGTCTGGCACAGCCTGCAGCAGGCGCAGCGTGGGGCCCGCTGGTGGATGCGGGCCAGGCGGCCGTCAAAGTGCCGCGATGGAGCACTCCTAACATCGGCCGGGGCAGGTGCCGCCGGGCCGTCGGCCGCAGCCGGAGTAACCGCGCCTCCAGCCGCAGCCGGCTCAAACGCAGCCACGGCGGCTGCACCGTCAATAACTGCCGGCCGTGAGCCGGCGGTTCAGGCTGTTGCAGGACGGGAGCCTCTGCGACACCCAGAGGCCGGACCTCGCTTGAAAAGCCCAGGAGCGGCACCGGCTGCACCACCCGCACCAACTGCGGGGGGCATCATCGGGACATCGAAGAGGCGACAGATGTGGCGGGGTTGTTCGCGGTGTTGTTGTCGGCCTCGTTCCCAGCGACGCCGGCCCGGGGTGACAATGCCGTCCGCAGCAGTGCTGTCGATAACCGTGTTCCCAGCTACTGCAAGCGGGCCACCCTTGCACTGCAAGGCGCGCCAGCCGTCATCACTCGCCAGCGAGTCAAGCTTGCGCTCTTGCGGTGCCGCGGTGACGGCGGTAGAAGGCCGCCCCGGCAGCAGTCAGGGAGGCGGCAGTGCCGGCTCCGACTGCGGGGTCAATCACCGGGATCCAGCAGGCGTGCCTTTCGACGCCACAGTGAGAAGCCGTCAGCTGGCGGGTGTTATCTCCGCCGTGTGGCCGCGCTGGGAGCGGGGGGTTTTCGTGCCGGTCTTGCCGGGCTCGATGGTGCGGGGGTCGACGGCTTCGCCAGGCGCGCCGACTTCGTAGTCACCGGTGGGGTCGCTGTCGCGGTCGTGGGGCGGCAGGAAGAAGGCCCGGCGGGCGAACAGGCCGCTGTCGGGGTCGCGTTCGGCGTCCGGGGCAAGGTTGGTGTAGCCGACCAGGCGGCCGTCGCGGGAGTAGCGGGGCCTGCCGCGGCGCTGGCTGACTTTGTCCAGGGCCTGGCGGACATAGTCGAGGCGTGCGGGGTCCTCCAGCCACACTACTTCTACTTCGTGAGCTGGCTGTCTTGCAGCATCGAGCTCATAGCCGCAAACCCTCCTGAATCTCATCGACCGGCCGGCCCGCGCAGGTGTTGTCGCCGCTGGTCTTCTGCCGGCACATCCGGCGCTGTCCGCAGTCGCGGTTGTCATCGTACGGCCAGTGGCTTGCTGGCCCCGAGGCACAAGAGATCGTCAAGGGTGTCCCCCTGCGGCGGCGGCCTGCGCCTCACCGGGGTCAGCGAGAAGGGCAAGGCTGGGGTAGAGCTTGCGGTCGTTGTTCTTGATCATGTCGGCGGGTGAGTCACCGGCTGCCCACCCGCTGCCAACTCAACTCCCGCATGGCTGCCCTGCCCCCGTCCAGCACTCATCTTGATCAGTGGTCCGGTACCGACGCTAGGCACATCGAGCCGTCCCGGTGGTCACATCATCAAAGAACAGGAGGCAGACGATCACCCCGTTACGTCAACCCCCGAAGGACTTCAGGACACGACCGCTCAGCAAGAAGCACTCGGCCTGCCTCGTTCGCCGTGCCGGTGCCGCCGCTACCCAGAAGCGATGGAGGCCTGGCAGCGTCCCGATGGCTACTGGCGGCGTCGTCAACTTATCGGGGCTGGTGGGTTGTTGGGGCGTGGCAGGGCGTGGCAGGGCGTGGCAGGGCGTGGGGGGATGCAGCCTTGGTTCAGCCTGCCGTGGGCAGGGCGCTGGTGCCGGTGATGTGGTCCCAGACGGTGAAGCGGGTGGTCATTTCTGCCCGGTACTCGGGTGCGGTCCTCAGGTGACGACGGGGCCGGAAATGGGGTGAAATCTGGCTGAACGCGGCGAGGAACTTCTGGGCTGACCGGGGCGAGCGGAAGCCTTTCATGGCGCGTTCGCGCTGGCGGGTGGGCTGGTGTGAGTGTGCGTCCAGTAGTCCGGGCATCATTGCAGATCAGAAGGGATGTGGGGTGATGTAACCGGATGTCAAGCTCAGGGCAGCCTGCCGGTGAAAGTCCGGTCTGGGGAGACGCCAGGGTCCCCGGTAGCGGGGCTCCCGGCATCGGTTGAGATGCCGGTGTCGAAGCGGAGCGACGAGCATCCCTTGGGGGTGTCGCGACCGGCCGGTCCGCAACATCAAGTGAAGTCTGCAGCGTCGTTACAGCCCCCGCCCGGGAGGGCGGGTCAAGGAGGAGCCGAGCCCGTACTCACAGGGCGAAGGCCACGGAAGACGTCCCAGATCCTGGAGCGGGCGTCGAGGAACCTCCCGGCGTAAGGGGCGTGGAACGGCCGGAGGGTTGTCCTGGGAACTGGAGAGGGCCTCCTCGGCCCCGGGGCTGCGGCCCGGGAAGCAGGGCCTGCCTATAACCGGTGGAGCCGGGAAGTGGCGGGCCGCCGAGAGGCAGTCGGAGGGGGCAGTAGTAGTGCTGATCGGCGGGACAACACAACCCGTCGGGAGCGAAGGGCCCCTGCTTCATCGATGCGTATCGCGTGTGAGGAGGAGACTCGGGTGAGTGC
Organism: Streptomyces sp. V4I8; assembly: GCF_041261225.1. Taxonomy (GTDB): domain Bacteria; phylum Actinomycetota; class Actinomycetes; order Streptomycetales; family Streptomycetaceae; genus Streptomyces. The sequence continues at coordinate 283,419 of NZ_JBGCCN010000001.1, read as the reverse complement.
CGGATCGGCTAGTTCCACCCGCCGGAAGGAAGGCGTCGCGCGACCGGACGGCCGGCCTTTGGACAAAGTTCGTGCCTTGCAGTGGACGCTCTACCGCTGTGCCAAGCAAGATCCCGAACGCCGGTTCCATGCCCTGTACGGCCACGTCTCCCGCAGGGACATCTTGTGGCGGGCCTGGGCCGATGTGTGTGCGAACCGGGGCGCTCCCGGCGTGGACGGAGTGACCGTCGATGCCGTGGCCGCCGCCGGGGTGGAGGAGTTCCTCCGCGGCTTGTCGGAGCAGTTGCGGGCGCATACGTATCGTCCGTCGCCGCTGCGGCGGGTCATGATCCCCAAGCCGGGGCGGCCGGGGGAGTTGCGGCCGCTGTCGATTCCCACGGTGGCGGACCGGGTGGTGATGACGGCCGCGAAACTGGTGCTCGAGCCGGTTTTCGAAGCCGACTTCCTGCCGGTCAGCTACGGGTTCAGGCCCAAGAGGTCCGCGATCGACGCCTGCGAGAGCGTGCGTGTGGAGGCGAACCGGGGCCGGGAGTGGGTGCTCGAGGCCGACATCCGTGACTGCTTCGGATCAATCCGGCACGACGCCATCGTGGCCCAGGTGGCCCGGCGCGTCGTGGACGGTTCGATGCTGAAGCTGATCCGGGCGTGGCTGCGGGTGGGGGTGCTGGAGGACGGGGGGAGTGGCTCACCAGGAGCAGGAACCCCACAGGGCTCACCGATTTCACCGTTGCTGGCGAACGTTGCGCTGCACGTTCTCGATGAGGCGTGGCAGGGCGAGGGACGACGGCTGGGCGTATTGGTGAGGTATTGCGATGATTTCGGATGGCGTCCTGCGACGTGGTGTAGGCGATCGAGGTGTGGGTGTGCGCGGGTGTCTGCCCGGGGCGCACGCCTGATGGGGGTGGCCGCTCCCTGACCAAGGGGTGGGCCACCGTGCAACTCTCCCTGCTAAAACGCCAGTTCAAGCGATGGGAGTGCACGATGGCCCTGTCCCAGGATGACTTACTGCGGTTGCTTCGGTCACTACGCTCGTCCGATGGAATCGAGCTGGTCCGCAGTGTGGCCGAGCGGATGCTGCAGGAACTGATCGAGGCCGAGACCGCCGCGCACATCGGTGCCGAGTGGAACGAGCACACCGCCTCGCGAACGGCGTTCCGCAACGGGCACCGCGACAAGACCCTGACCACGCAGGCCGGCGACCTGGACCTTCAGATCCCCAAGCTCCGCACCGGCAGCTTCTTCCCCAGCCTGCTCGAGCGCAGGCGCCGCATCGACCAGGCACTCTACGCCGTGATCATGGAAGCCTACGTCCACGGAGTCTCCACCCGCTCCGTCGACGACCTGGTCAAGGCCCTGGGCGGGGACAGCGGGATATCCAAGAGCGAGGTCTCCCGGATCTGCGGCGAGCTGGACGAGCCGCTGACCGCCTTTCGCACCCGGCCCCTGGACCACACCCGGTTCCCCTACATCTACCTGGACGCGACGTACTGCAAGGTACGGGTGAACCACCAGATCGTCTCCCAGGCCGTGGTCATCGCCACCGGCATCACCGAGGACGGCGGCCGCGAGGTCCTCGGGACCGCTGTCGGCGACAGCGAGAGCGAGGCATTCTGGTCCGAGTTCCTGCGCTCCTTGCGCGAGCGCGGCCTGTCCGGGGTGCGCCTGGTCATCGCCGACCACACAGCGGCCTGGTCAAGGCGATCCGCAAGGTCATGCTGGGATCCGCCTACCAGCGCTGTCGTGTCCATTTCCTGCGCAACTGCTTCGCACACATCCCCAAGGGGACCGGCGAGATGGTCGCCGCGACCATCCGCACCGTCTTCGCCCAGCCCACCGCCCAAGCGGTCCAAGCCCAGCTGGACACCGTCGCCGACATGCTCGGCGAGCAGTTCCCCAAGGTCAAAGAAATGCTCCTGGACGCGAAGGAAGACCTGACCGCGTTCGCCGTCTTCCCCCTCCAGCACTGGAAAAAGATCCAGTCCACCAACCCCCTGGAACGACTGAACCGGGAGATCAAACGCCGCACCGACGTCGTCCAGGTCTTCCCCAACCCCGCCGCACTCCAGCGCCTGGTCACCGCCATCCTCAGCGAACTACACGACGAGTGGATCGCCTTCCCCCGCCGCTACCTCCCCGAGGGCAGCATGACCGCCATCTACGCCGACGAACACGCCGGGAACACCACCCGCGCGCTCCCCGGCACCCCGAACACCACCGGAGAATGATCGCCTACACCATCACACGGGACGCCATCTGATTTCGTGGTCCTGTGTCCGACCAGGGAACGTGCCGAGCAGGCACGGGAGCTGGCGGGCGCGGTGCTGGCCGGGCTCGGGCTGCAACTGCACGCGGACAAGACCGGCATCATCCACCTCGCCAGAGGCGGACAGGGCTTTGATTTCCTCGGCTTCCACCACCGCAAGGTGGAGTCGTGGCGTTGGCGGGGCAGGTTCCACCTGCAACGCTGGCCGTCCCAGCGGGCGATGGGGGTGCTGCGGGACAAGATCCGCGCCGCCACCGACCGCCGCCGGACAGGACGGCCGCTGACGGCTGTGGTCGCCGACCTCAACCCCGTACTGCGGGGCTGGGCGGCGTACTTCCGCTGGGGCAACTCGGCCGGGAAGTTCTCCACGATCGACAGCTATGTCCACGAGCGGCTCGCGCTCTTCGACAGTCGCAAGCGCGGCTACTCCGGCCGCAGTTGGGGCACGCGCCATGACGGCGCGTGGTTCAACCGGCTCGGGGTGTTCCGCCTGTCCGGGAACGTACGCAGGGTGGCAGCGCATGCCAGCCGGTGAACGATGTCGGTAAGCCGGGTGCGCGAGAAGCGCATGCCCGGTTTGACGGGCGGGGGCTGGAAACGAAGCCCTCACAGGCCACCGCGCCAGTCCCCGACCCTACTCTCCGCCCGGTTGTTCAGTCCCTTGTGGGAGCGGTGTTCCACCGAGCGCATGAGCGCGCGGTGGGCCGGGCCGCAGGAGCGGCACTTGTCGGTCACCAGCACCCTGGGTACCCGGCACTGCTTCTTCATCAGCCTGGCCATGAACCGCTTGGCGGCTTTGGCGTCCCGCCTGGACTGGACGAGGATGTCGAGGACGCCGCCGTCCTGGTCGACGGCGCGCCAGAGGTAGTGCCACTCGCCGTTGATCTTCACGAAGACCTCGTCGAGGTGCCACTTGTCCCCGGCCTGCGGCCGGCGGCGGTGTAGTCCGTTGGCGTAGGCCTGCCCGAATTTGCTGCACCAGCGACGCACCGTTTCGTACGAGACGATCACGCCGCGCTGGAGCATCAGCTCCTCGACCTCACGGAAGGAGAGCGGGAAGCGGAAGTACAGCCATACACAGTGCGCGATGATCTCTGCCGGGTAACGGTGGCGCTCGTATGACGGCGATGTCGACGACACGAACGAACCCTCCCCAGCATGATCAACCTCAAGACCATCTCATACCCGCCCATTACTGACTTCGGGGTGGGTGTTCAGCCGGTCCCACACCAGCACGATCGGCGCCCTGGCCAGCTGGTGGACGCCGTCGATCAGGGCGATGAAGTCGCGCTCGCCCATGCTGCGGCGTTTGCCCTTGCGGGCCGGGTGGGTGCGCAGGCGGTGGCACAGCCGGGTCCGGGAGCCGGGCCGCATGGCGATCAGCCCGGCCACCGACAGGCGCCCCGAGCGTCGGCCGCTCACCGTCACCTTCGGCGTGCGGCCGCGGCGGCCCCAGGTGCGTCCTTTGGGCGGCCGCCGGGTGAAACCTGCCTCGTCCTCGAAGCAGATGTAGCCCCCGCAGGCCGCCCGGGCTCTTTTACCTCGGCCCAGGTCGCCTCCTTCCACGCGGTCACGGCCTGCTCGTCGCGCTCGGCGACCCGCCGCGCGGGGACCTGGGGGCTGAAGCCCAGCCGGTGCATGAGCCGCGTGGCGCCCGAGACGCTGTAGGAGACGTGGAACTTCCTGCCGATCAGCGTGGCCACCCTCGCCGCGGTCCACACCTGGTCCTCCACCCAGCCGGGCGCAGCCGGACCCTGCTCCAGATACACGGCCAGCTTCTCCAGACAGCGCGGGGACAACCGGCAACGGCCCCCGCTCGGGCCACGGGAGGCCAGAGCCTGCACACCCCCGTCCCGCCACAGCTGGTGCCACCGGTAGGCCGACTTCCGGCTCACCCGCAGGCGCCGTGCCACCTCCAGCGGCTTGATGTTCTGCTCGAACAACTCAGCCGCCTGCATCCGTACCGTCTCCCGGCGCTGACGCCCCGCAGCAGTCAGGCCGCCCCCATCCGCATACCTCACACACCACGAGAAACAGCCACCACACCGGGCCCCTCAGGGACTTCTAGAAATTTCACCCTGACGAGCCGAAGTCAGTAACGTGACAGCGTCGGCAGTTGCACTGGCTACGATCACAGGCGCCGCCGCTGAGCTGCCTCAACGCGAGAATCTCTACGCTGCAACAGCCTGTTCCCTCAAAGAAGGTCTGGCCGTCCGGCAGCACCACCCGGATCGGCAGTCCTCAGGCAGGGGCATTGCGCGATTGGGATTGGTCCGGTTCGCCGGTCTCGTGAGTGACGTGTCGTCATGTCCGTTGTGAGGCAAGGGGCCCTGGAAAGCAGAGCAGGCACGGTGCTGGTGATCATGTGGTTGTCGAGACCCATGAGAACGAGCGAGACCGTGCCTGCCCGAACATCATCGCCCATCCCTTCCGCACTGGAGCAACTGGGCTCCCCGACTGATCCCCTCGCCTCAAGCGATGCCGCTGACCTGCGGCGTTTCCTGACCCTGGTCGCCGACCCCCGCGATGCGCGAGGTCTGCGGTATCCCGCCCTCGCATTGCTGTGCGCAGCCGCCTCGGCGGTGCTGACCGGGGCCCGCTCGCTCATCGCGATCAGCGAGTGGATCGCGGATGCCCCGCAGCATGTGCTGGGCGTCCTCGGTTTCACTGCCGATCCGCTTACCGGCCTGCGGCCCGTGCCGCACGCCGCAACCGTGCGCCGCCTGCTGCAGCGTGTGGACGGCGACGCGCTCGACGCGGCGATCGGCGCGTTTCTGCAGGCCAGAACGCCGCCCCCGGCCAAGCCGGAGACGAAGGCGGGGCCAACGCAGCGGGTGATCGCGGTCGACGGCAAGGTGGTCCGCGGTTCACGGACCGCAACGGCCGCAGCGATCCAGCTGCTGGCGGCAATGGACCACCACGGCGTGGTCCTGGCCCAGCGGCAGGTCGCTTCCAAGAGCAACGAGATTCCCTCCTTCGCGCCGTTGCTGGACGGTCTCGAGCTGGAGAACACGGTGGTGACCGCCGACGCTCTGCACACCCAGCACGACCACGGGGCCTATCTGACCAGTCGCGGCGCGCACTACGTGGCCGTCGTGAAGAAGAACCATCCCGGCCTGTACACCCAGATCAGGAAGCTGCCCTGGCGGGACATCCCGCTCGGGCACAGCACTCGCGACCACGCCCACCACCGCGACGAGATCCGCCGGCTCAAAGCGGCCGCATTCAGCCACCTCGACTACCCCGGCGCCCGCCAGGCGATCCAAGTCGTCCGGTGGCGACGCGACTTGAGCACCGGGAAACTGACCATCGAGCGCGTCTACCTGATCACCAGCCTGAGCGTCTTCGACGCCACCTGCACCGAGCTCGCCACATGGATCAGAGGCCACTGGGGCATCGAGAACCTCCTGCACCACGTCCGGGACCGCACGTTCCGAGAGGACGACTCCAAGGTCCGCACCGGCACCCTGCCCCGCGCCATGGCCTCCCTGCGCAACCTCGCCATCAGCACCTTCCGCCAGGACGGCCAGACGAACATCGCCGCCGCCCTCCGCCACACCAGCCGCGACTACCACCGGCCCCTACGAACCCTCGGTCTCACATGACAAACCCAGACAGACCTCGATCACGCAATGACCCTGAGTCCTCAGCCTCACGAATTCATGGCGCCCGGTGTCGCAGTGACAGTCGGTCACATCATGAAGGAAGGGTGCTTCCGACCTGCGATGATTCAGCTTCTCTAGGACTGGATCACGTGCAGGGGAGGCACCCTTCCGGTGTCGAAGCGTACAGAGTGGGCCGATGATCTGTCGCTGTCCGCAAGCGGGAAGAAGCTGGTGGGCAAGGCGGGCATCGTGCCGGTGCGGCGTCTGGCGGACAAGGTCGGGCTGACCGACGCGCTCGGGGCTGCCCTGGTGCGGCGGGGCTTCCGTCCCGTCCATGATCGGGGAACGGTCCTGGTCTCGGCGGCCTGCGCGGTCCTGCTGGGCGCGCGGTCGATGGCCGGGATCGATGTGATGCGCCAGACCTCGCTGGTCCTGGGCAGCCCGGCCTCGGCGTCCACGCTGTGGCGGACCCTGGAGGCGATCGGACCGGTCCAGCTGACGAAGATCGCCTCCGCACGGGCCCGGACCCGTATCCACGTCCACCAGCAGCTCGACCTGCGCCCGGGCGGCTTTCCCTGGATCAAGGTCAACGGGCGGGAGCTGACCGGTGTCACGGTGCTGGACCTGGACGCCTCAGTCGTCCCGGCGCATTCCGGCAAGGAGGGAGCCGAGCCCAACTTCAAGGGATATGGCCACCACCCGCTGTTGATGTTCTGCGACAACACCGAAGAACTCCTGGTCAACCGGCTGCGGCCGGGATCGGCGGGATCCAACACCGCCGATGACCACATCTCGGTGAGTATCGAGGGCCTGCGTCAGCTGCCCACCCGCCGTCGGCGCCGGGTCCTGTTCCGCACCGACGGCGCCGGAGCCACGATGGAGTTCCTCACCTGGATCACCTCCGGCGGCGGCAACGCGGCCAACTGTCCGCGTACACCCTCATCTCCATAGCGGCGTACACCCTCACGTCCAGAGCTCTCGGCGCGTCGTAGAGACGTTCGAGGCAAGGGGCGATCACCCTTCGGTTCGTCAGCGGCCGAGCAGACGAGTCCGAAGGGTGACCGCTTCTTATGATCCTGGATCCGGAGGAATGGATGGACTTACGTAGGTTCCGTGCCCTGCATCAGGCGGGCGTGAGTATCAGCGCGATAGCCCGGGAGACCGGGCATGACTGGCGGACGGTGAAGAAGTACCTGGCCGCCGAGGGGGCGGTGGTGCCGGCGGCGCCGTCGCGCAAGGGCACCCAGCCCCGCAAGATAGCGAAGCTGGCGCCGGTGGTGGATGCTTGGCTGCGGGTCGACATCAAGTTGAAGGCCGCGGTGATCCACGAGCGGCTGGTCGATCAATACGGCTTCGAGGGGCACTACCAGCGGGTGAAGATGTATGTCGCCGAGGCCAGGCCCCGTATCCGGGTCGAACTCGGTCTGGACGAAGGCCAGTTGTTCGGACTGCACCGCCGGTTCGAGGTCGTGCCCGGGGGCCAGGCCCAGGTCGACTGGGGTGATGAGGGCGGCATCCTCGCGCATGCCGGCATCGCCAAGGTGTACTCGTTTCACATGGTCCTGTCCTATGCGCGGGACCCGTTTTGCTGCTTCACCACGTCGCAGGACCTGGCGACGTTCTTCGACTGCCACCGCCGCGCGTTCGAGCACTTCGGCGGTACTCCGGCCACGGTGGTCTACGACCGGACGAAGACCGTGGTCAAGCGGCATGTTGGGCCGGGCAAGGCGGTGCCGTTGCATCCCGAGGCGGTCGCGTTCGCCTCGTCCTACGGCTTCGACATCGACGTCCTGGCGGCCTATCGGCCCCAGGGGAAGGGACGCGTCGAAAGGCAGGTCGACATTGTCCGTGATCACGTCCTGGCGGGCCGGTCCTTCGGCTCCGTCGCGGAGATGGACGCGGCGTTCATGGCCTGGGCGCCGATCCGACGTCGGCAGGTCCACCGCACCCACAGTGAGGTGATCGGTGAGCGGGCCGTGAAGGACCGGGCCGCTCTGATCCCGCTGCCCGGGCATCCCTACCGGGTGGTCGAGCGGCACCTGCGCAGGGCCGGCAAGGACTGCCTGGTCTCCTTCGAGGGCAGCCTCTACTCGGTGCCCGCCCGCCGTATCCGTCCTGGTCAGCAGGTTGAAGTCCGGGTCGCGCAGGCCGAGATCGCCATCCACCACCTCGATGAGGCCGCGGGCAGCGACAGCCTGCTCGCGCTCCATCAGCGGGCGGACGTGCGGGGCAGCTGGGTGGTCGATGAGGCCCACTGGGATGGCCTCGCGGACGGCCACACCCGCAGCGTCACCACCGCCGACGAGCCCGACCAGCAAGACCGCCCGGACGTCACTAGGTCTGAATCCGGCTCCCTGGACGCCCTGCTGGCCCGCACCGCGGTCGCCCGCATCCCCGTCTCCCGCCGCCCGCTGGCCGACTACGACCTCGCCGCCGGCCTGACGATGCCCGGAGTGAACTGATGAGTGACCTGATCACCGCACGGATCCGCAAGCACGCCGACAAGCTGAACCTGCCCCACCTCGCGGCCAGTCTCGAGCAGCTGGCCGCCCGCGCCGACCTCGACAAGATGGGCTACCTCGACTTCCTCGATCTCGTCCTGGAAGAAGAGACCGGCGTCCGCGACGGACGGCGCTTTCGCACCGCCCTGCGTCTGTCGAAGCTGCCGCACCACAAGACCCTGGATGACTTCGACTTCGCCTTCCAGCCCGACCTCGACGTCCGCAAGGTCAAGGACCTCGCTGCCCTCTCCTTCGTCGAGGCCAAGGCCAACGCGGCCTTCATGGGTCCGCCCGGAGTAGGCAAGACACACCTCGCGGTGGGACTCGCGATAGCGGCCTGCAAGGCCGGCTTCTCCGTCTACTTCACCTCGCTGGACGACATGGTCCGCCAGCTCAAGGAAGCAGAGGCCCAGGGGCGTCTCGCGGCCAAGATGCGTACCTACCTCAAGCCCCACGTCCTGGTGGTCGATGAGGTCGGCTATCTGCCCCTGGACCGGGCCGAGGCGAACCTCGTGTTCCAGCTGGTCTCGAAAAGGTATGAGACCGGCTCGATCTTGCTGACCTCGAACAAATCGTTCAGCGAGTGGGGCCAGGTGTTCGGCGACGAGGTCTTGGCCACCGCCATCCTCGACCGGCTCCTCCACCACTGTGAGGTCATTTCGATCAACGGCCCGAGCTTCAGGCTCAAGAACCGATTCACCACTATCGAAGGAGATGACACCGTGGCATGATCCCGATGCCGACCTCTGGACGTGAGGTCGTACGCGCTTCTGTAGTTGAGGTCGTACGCGGACACCAACCGCTGGGAGTACTCCGTCGGCCACACCCGCGACGACGACTTCTGGAAGGCCCTGGCCAAGGTCCCGGCCACCGCGTGGACGCCGGCCCTGGACCACAAGGGCCAGCCGCGCAAGGACGCCGACCTCGTCGAGATCACCGACATGCTCGACCTGACCGGCTGGCCGGAAGGGATGCGGGTGATCGTTCGCCGCGAACCCATCCACCCCAAGTACGAGCGCGAGCTCAAGCCGTACGAGAAGAAGACCGACTACCGCTACCAGGCCATCGCCACCAACACCACCGGCGGGCAACTGCAGTTCCTCGACGCCCGAGCCCGCTCCCACACCCACGTCGAGGCCGGCATCCGACGCGGCAAGGCCCTCTCCCTCAACCTGATGCCCTCCCGCTACTTCAAGGTCAACCAAGCCTGGTGCACCCTCCTCGCCCTGGCCACCGACCTCGCCCGCTGGTTCCAACTCCTGGCCACCGAAGGCAAACTCGCCCGGGCCGAGCCCGCCACTCTGCGCACCCGACTCCTGGACGTCCCCGCGAAACTCGCCGACCACGCCCGAAGACGCGAGCTGAAATTCGACCCCGCCTGGCCCGCATCCACCGACATCGTCGACGCCTGGGGCGCCGTCCAGGCCCTGCCCGCCCCCGGCTGACTGCCACCCCACCGACCCCGATTCCGGAAGGAGGAGACCCGCCCCGTCCTCGGCCCGTGGAAACCGACGACCACCCGTGACGACACACGGGCCGGAACGTCACCACCACCCGAAGGACGAACCAGGACGAAACCTCAACCTCGACCGATCACCTCAAGCCGGCGCGCGCACGTGAATGATCGAGGTCAGGCCTCAAGTTCTCCCGCTCAGTGTGTTTTTCCTTCCCATGTCAGTAGGCAGGCTCCGCTGGCCATGCCGGAACCGAACGCGGTGAGCAGAATCAGGTCGCCGTGTTCGAGCGCGCCGGTCGATGCGGCGTGGTCCAAGGTGACGGGCACTGATGCACTGCCGGAGTTTCCGTAGGTTTGCACCGTCAAGTGAGTTTTTGCTTGCGTGAGTTGGGTTTCTTCCGCAAGCCGCCGGACCATTACGCCGTTGGCTTGATGGGGAATGAAGTGTTTGATGTCATCCATGGTGTATCCGTTGCGCTTCACGAGCTGCTGCAGCAGAACCGGCACGGTGGCCAGTACGAAGTCCGTAACGGGGCGCCCTTGCATCCTGAGCGTGTGCTCGTCGCTTGCAAGAGTGTCGGTCGATGCGGGCTTCCGACTTCCGCCTGCAGGAATCCTGATAAAGGCGTGGGCTTCGCCGCTGCTGCGTAACTCCACATCGTGGATACCTGGTCCTGCCGTTGGGCCGAGCACTGCGGCGCCGGCGCCGTCGGCGAGCACCACTGCCGTTGTCCTGTCTTGTGGATTGGTGAACCGTGAGTAGACATCTGAGGCAATTACCAGGGCGTATGACCCTGGTGACGTGGTGACCAGGCTTCGAGCGATTCCCAGGCCGTAGACGAAGCCGGCGCAGGCTGCATTCACGTCGAAACAGCTAGCCTTCGAAGCTCCTAGAGCATCCTGCACCAAGTAGGAGGTGGGAGGTACTGCGAAGTCCCCTGTGCTGGTTGACACGATCAGGAATGTAACGCGATCAGTGGTCAGCCTGGCTTGAGCTAATGCAGCCCTGGCGGCACGGACAGCCAGGTCGGAAGCTGCCTCGTGATCCTCAGCAAACCGACGTGTCCGGATCAGCGTCTTGTCTTCGATCAACTGCTCGGCGATGCCAATCCTAGCTGCTATCTGAGCATTGGTTACCTTCCTTTTGGGCAGGTATGAACCGGTGCCGATGATTCCGATGTTCGATGCGGTCATGTTGCGCTCCTAATTAGAACATTGCCTATTTATGCGAAGTCTCTCAGGCGGATCTTCGGGATCCCGCCAAGGCTCATTGTGGGGTGTGATCGTGTTCTGCCATGTGGCGTAGTTAGGAGCTACCATCTCTCATTTATCGAAATTATTCGCCTATGCGCTCCGTCACGATTACTCCGCAGGTCACTAAAGACGCCCCTCCTGTAATCAACCCGTCAAGCAGGGTTCTGAGGTAGCCTCGCGCATACGGCCTTTTGTGGTAAAGGGATTCACCAATGGCGCGACTCTGGCACTTTTAGTCTCTTTGATTGCCGGGCTGAGCTCGCGGAGCGTATTATTTGGCTGAATTGCGAAGCGATTCGGCCACTGTCCGGAGTGGCACCACCAGCCCGTCCAGTTGCCCCTGGCATAATCTTGCCCTAACGTCCCAGCATAACCGCCTTGGCCCCGGTTTACTTCTGACGTTGTCGCAGACATCGGGCTAGTTGGGGCGATGGTGACAGGTTCCCGCTGTCTGCCGTGGGTCCCCACACGGCGATCCTTCCAGGAAGCACCTCGAAGGTTGCTGACGCGCCGATGTCCTCCTGGTACTCGCCGTCGTGTTCCAAGGGCAAGCGCCCACCATCGATCCGCTCTATCGTGATAGTGCGTCCCCTGGCATATAGCGTGGCGGGATGCCCAATGTGGTCAGCAGTCAGCATCAGGCGGGGCACTTCCGTCGCGGCTATGCCGCTGCCTACCACACAGACGTCGAGCAGGCCGTCGTCGAGTGCCGTGTAGGGCAGTACATCAAAACGGCCGCCGCGGTAGCGTCCGCCCCCCACGTTGACCAGCAAGGTTGGCCCCTCGTACAGGGTGTGCCCATCGACGGTGACCCGGCCCGGATACGCGCGGTACGCAGCAGCCACTTCAGCGATGGCCCGGGCATAGCGCTCCCGGCCATGTCCCGGTGTGCGGCGCACCGTGATCAGCGTTTCGGCGATCATGCCGGAGCCTGCGCCCAGGTAAACACACTTCCCTGTCTCTGCCAGGCGCGCGAGATCCAGCCTACGCAGCCGGGCGCTGCCGTCCGCCCCCGCGTCGGCCAGAACAGCTTTGAGAGATACGGTCCAAGGACGCTCTCCCCATAGCATCTTGTAGCCAGAGTTTCCGGTGCCGCCGGGGACTACAGCGAGGCTTGCCCGGGGCACGGGGCCCTCCAGCGCTTGTACCACCTCACACACTGTGCCGTCGCCCCCGATGACAACTACCAGGTCAACGCGGTGAGGGCCTTCAAGTGCGTGGCGAACGAAGGTCGTCGCATCCCCAGAGGACGTCGTGAAGTGCACCTTGGCGTACTGCGTCCGCGAGACGCACATCTCGTGCACGTCCTGCACCAGCCGGGGGCTGTGGCTGCCAGAGGCCGGGTTGGCCACGACGAGAACCCGACGGGACGGGTCGTGAATGCTTTCGGCCATGGTGGGCGTACTCCTCGGATGTAGTTGTGGCAGATTCCGGATCGCAGAGCGCGCGGCTGGTGTGCGTGACTGGTTGGAATCGCTATTGAGCAATCCGACCTCTGGACGGCGATATCCCAAAGCGGAGAAAGGCTACGGCCGCCCGGCCGACGTCGCGGAGTTTTGGTGTCTTCGGAACCCAATAGGGCGCCGGGACCTTCTTCAGGCACCCGGAAGTGTTGCTAAGAATCTGCTGGTCGGTCCCCGAACGGCTGCTGCACAGTTGCACGATGGACGAAGGGAGTGTCGGAGCATGGACGATGGTCCTGGCGGAGATCGGTGCGGATGCGTCTCGCTTCCGCTTAGCCTCGTGGGCTGGAACGTGTCCGGGCAATCACGAATCCCCCGCAAGCCCCGGCCCGGGATCCATGGTTGAAGAACGTGCTCGGCCTTCCCGCGACCGCCGCCGCACGCAGCATGAACCTGGCGCCCCGCTACAAACACATCGCGATCCGCCGTGGCAAGAAGCGTGCCCCGGTGGCTGTGGGCTATACCATCCTGACCTCGATCTGGCACATGCTCACCAACGACGCCGAATAAAGTGCAACCGCGGAGCGGACTACTTCCTCCAGCAAACCGGCCGAGCGCGCTAGACCCGGCGCCTGGTCAACCAGCTCAACGTGCTCGGCTATCAAGTGCCCCTCCAATCAGCAGAATCAGGGTGATTGCGGGGAGGTTAGATGTTTGAATCAGGCTTCCACTGCATTTCGTGTTCCGGCCTCACCGAGGAGCATGACCAGGATCCGGTCAGGGCACTAGCCTTGCCCCTGGGTTTCTCAGCAGGATGCTGATTGCGTGCCAGCCGCTGGTCCAACTCATGCAACGTCTCGGCCGCCTTCTGGGCGACCTCCTCGTCGTCTGGTGCCTTGATGATCTCTTCCAAGCACTGCACGAGTGACTTCTGCAGTGCCTCGGTGGATTCCCGTCGTTCCGCCATGGTCCGCTCCTCGGCATGGTCCGGATGCAGTGAAGCATTTTCAGAAAGCGTTGCAGGCGCGAAAGATGTGTGCAAAGGATGACAGGGAGGCGGGGCCGTCGAACGCCACGTACTCGGGGATCTGCTCCTGCGGTCCCCATTTCTTTTTATATGACAGCTGGGTCTGAGCTGGGTACAGCGCGGCGCCTTCCGCGAACAGGGTCTGCAGCAGCCATTGGAAGGCTGGGCTGTGTCCTTCGACCTCATGACCTGCGTCCAAACCAGTGAAGGGGGTGAAGCCGAAGTGCAGCCAATTCGCGCCCTCAGACCGGAGGGTTTCGATGGCTTGGGCGTTGATCGCCTCCATCAGCCCGGGGGATCCGCCGGGAACGCGTCGGCTCAGATCGTGCATCCAGCCTGCTCTGCTGCCGTAGACAGGTGAGTACGAGATGTACGCCACCGGATCGTGGTCGATGGTCCCGACGAACAGTCGACGCAACGCTTGCACCGAGCCACCGATCTGGCCCACCAGGAATTCAAGGGGCCGCGCACCGCCCTTGGAGCCTAGCCAGGCGGTGTCGATCCGGGCGAGCGCATCGCGGACATCATCGACTGCAACTTCCTGGATCTGTAGGCCGTTGTGGTGTGCCCGGGAGATCTTGTTGCGTAGTTGCATGAACCGGCTGCCGCTCAGGGTGAACTCTGACAGGTGTATGGCCCACGAGGCCCCGAGCTGGTTGACCGTGAAGCCACGCCGCGCGTACGTGTGGGCATCGTAAGTCTGCAACTGTACGGCCACCAGCTTATGGCCCCGGTCTCGGACATGTTGGGCGAAGGCATCCAGAAGTGCGTCGTACGCCTCCACAGCCGAGAAAGGGCCGCCGAACTGTACCACATGCCGACCCGTAGTGCGGTAGATGACCACGCCGTCGAGACCTGGGGTGGTAAAGAATTTATTTCCTTTGTTCAGGGCCAGGAATGAACTCGGGTTGTCGGCCACGGTATGCCGGCGGACGGCGTCGAGCACCCGATCAAGAAGCGCGGGTGATTGAGTCACGATCTGCTCCCATTCGGACCAACGGCACGCCTGCAGTACAGCAGCCAAAAATGCGTCAGGGAAGGGGGGGTAAGAAGATTGCAGATACGGTCAGAGAACTGCCAGGTGACTATCAGGCTCATGTCAGCGCGGGGTCAGGGGGTGTTGGTACGGTACTCCTCGTGAACGGCTCCGAGAGTTTGGGCCCGGGATCACGGAGAGGTGCCCGGAGTGGTTTATCGGGGTGCGATATGCATGTATCGCACGGGCTCACTGGCCCGCGCAGGTTCGAATCCTGCCCTCTCCGTCAATGTCCACTTACGGCCATTGCTTCCTTTTCGTAAATATAGGACATAGATGGCGGCCTGCTGTCCTTATGATGGGCTAGATGAAACCCTAGATCGCATGACAGTCAGGGGACTGAGAATGCCGTTTTATAGCACCTCGAGCAGGGGCGGGGCGAGAATTCGGGAAGAAGAACTTATCAGTTACAAGCTCTATGTCGCGGGAAAGGACATCGACGGCGATGCCTGGGTGTACACCGTCAGCTCCCGTTCCCTCTTGGAGGACGTGTTCACCAGCGTCAGCCTCAAGCGGGAACTCGAACGCGACCCCAAGTCACCGGCCGCACACCACCCTTACGTCGTGGGACGCTGCGCAGTGGCCTCCGCTGCCGCCATTAGCCTGGCCTCCAAGGCCGCCGCAGAGGCAGCGCCCGCCTGGGGGACCCATCCACTGCAGCAGCGGATGCGACTGGGCACCCGGTTCCGTGAGGAGCTCCTGGCCCGCCAGGACGAGTTCCTCCGGATGCTGGTGGCTGAGGCACATCCCGTCAAGCTCGCTCGCTGGGAGCTTAGTTGCCTGCTACAGGTGTTCAGTGAGGAGAGCCTCGGCTGGTATCGAGCTCAGATGCATACTGTGTTCCACCACGGGGGCCGCCAACTCATCGTGCGACGTGTCCCCGACGGGGTGGTCGCCTTCAACCCGCCGCAGAATGCCCCCGCGACGAGCGCAGCCCTGGCCGTGCTCGCTCTCATGGCAGGCAACTCTGTCGTGGTCCGCGCGCCCCGCTCGATCGCCTTGAGCACCATGTGGCTGATCCGAGACGTGGTGGCGCCCCTCCTCGAGGAGATTGGCGCACCTCTCGGCGTCCTCAACGCGATCTGTAGCAACCCCAAGCAGACCCTGGACCGTTGGCTCGCCGACCCGTTGATCAATGACGTCTTCTATATCGGCGGCAGCGCGGAAGGGCTGCGCTTCGAGCAGCGTTGCGTGGCCGCAGGCAAGAAGCCCATCCTGGAACTCGCCGGCAACGACACCATCGTCGTGTGGCGCGACGCGGACGTGTCAAAGGCCGCCCAGGCGCTGTGCGAGGCGTTCTATGGCTCGGGCCAGATCTGCATGGTGCCCAACTGCGCCCTCGTCCACCCCGCCGTCGCGGACACGTTGATCAACGAGGTGCGGGAGCAAGCCGCCCGAGTGCGGTCCGGCTACCCAGACGACCCAGACGTGCTGCTCTCCCCGGTACGCCGGAGCGAGCGCTTCTTCGGTCTGCTGAGCCAGGCCCTGCAGCAGGGAGCCGAACTCGTCACCGGCGGGGGTCGTACCGAGGTCGACGGTACTTTGTCGTCATCCGGGGTCTTTCTCCAGCCGACCGTGGTCCGGGTGGATGGTATAGCCAACGCCCGCACCTACGATGTCGTAGCCGAGGAGACGTTCTTCCCTCTGCTGCCGATAGTGGTTGCCGAACCCGGAGACGACGCCGACCTCCTTGAACGTTTTATCCGCTTCGTTAACAGCAACGCCTACGGGCTGCGCAACTCACTTTGGGCTGCCTCGGAACAGATCATCGACACCTTCATCAGCCGCGTCACCAACGGCGGGTTACTGAAGGTCAACGACTCTCATATCGGCTTTCTGCCCTACCTGCCTAGCCACGGTGGCACCGGCCTGACCGGCGGCGCCTTCGGTGAGGCCAACTACCCGATACTCAAAACCTCGCACCTACAGGGCGTGAGTATCGCCCGCGACATCAACCCGGTAGACGCGGTCTTCGACTGCTAACAGGCGACGGCACTCGGCATCCGCACAGGAAACTCCCCTCCGGACAAGACCTCCGAAGTACCCGTGAAGGACCTCATCATGCGTTCCCTTGACAGCGCCCGAGCCCTCTGCGAACGAGCCCACCCAGGACTGCTCAAAGCTCTTGAAGATGTCCCGTACGACCGCCGGGAGGCCGCCGGCAGCCCGATTATCGACCTCTTCCGCTCCCATGGCGGGCCGGGGCTGCTCATTCCTCGCGAGTACGGTGGCCGTGGCGCCGACGCCCTGGAGGCGATCAGCGTTCAGAGGGCCTTGGGGGCGATCTCCCCGTCGGTCGCGGCCGCGGCCGTTATGCACCACTTCACCGCCGCGATGCTGTTCGCGCTCGCCGTCCAGCCCGGCCGACTTACCGGCGCGCAACGGGAGGTGTTGAGCAAGATTGCCCCCGACCGACAGCTCATGGCTTCAGGATGGGCCGAGGGCAACACGCAACAGAACATCCTCGTCCCCTCAATGCAAGCCACCCCCACAGCGGGGGGCTTCCTACTCAACGGGGCGAAGAAGCCGTGCAGCCTGTCTCGGTCTATGGATTTACTCACCGCTAGCATCGCCGTACCTGGCGGGAACGGAAGCCCGGAACTGGCGCTCGCTCTGGTGCCGTTGCCCGCGAGCGGCCTGTCGGTGCATCCCTTCTGGGGCAACGAGACCCTTGCCGCTGCCGAGAGCGACGAGGTCCGGCTGACTGATGTGTTCGTACCAGAGGAACTGGTGATCCGTACCAGCCCTGAGGACCCTGGACGGCTCGACGACCTGCAGGTCACCGGTTTCATCTGGTTCGAGCTGCTGATCTCCGCCGGCTACGTTGGCGCCGTCACCGCCCTCGGGGAGCGGGTGCTGGAGCGCAAGCGCGGTACTGCCGCCGAACGCTCGGACCTAGCCGTGAAAATCGATGCCGCCTTTGGGCTATTGGAGGGCACCGCCCGTGCGGTGGATTCAGGGGCGGCTGGCGAGGGAGCAGTCGCTCAGGTGCTCATCGCCCGGTACACCGTGCAGGACTTGCTCTCCCGGTCGGCCAGTCAAGCACTGGAACTCCTCGGCGGGATCGACTTCATCCGATCCGGCGAGCACGCCCGACTCGCCACGGCAGCACGTGCGCTCGCCTTTCACCCGCCAGGGCGCGCCGCTGCCGCACAGCCGCTGCTCACCTGGATCACCGGTGGCCACCTGGAGCTGTCATGACTGCGCTTGACCTCGGCATGACAGCCTCGGCACCGAACCCCACCGAAGAGCATGTTCTCGGTCTCTACCGCACCCATTTGAGCAAGGGCCGGGCCACCTTGGCCGAGCTGTTCGGCGCTCACATGGAGGTCGAGTCCCAGGGCGCCTGGCTCACGACACGCGACGGTAAACGCTTCCTCAATGCGGGCGGCTACGGCGTCTTCATCATGGGAGCCAGACACCCGGTCGTCATGGAATCCGTTGAACGGCAGCTGCGCAATCACCCAGTCGCCACCCGTATCCTCCTGGAACCCACCGCCGCCCTCGCCGCGGAGGCCGTGGCGTCCGTGACCCCGCCAGAGCTGGAGCGGGTGCACTTCTCGCTGTCCGGCGCGGAGGCGGTGGAGACTGGTCTGAAACTTGCCCGGGCGAACGGTTTCAAGCGCACCGTTGCTATGACCGGCGGCTACCACGGCAAGACACTCGGCGCGCTGTCAGCCACCGCCAACGAGGTCTACCAGCGCCCCTTCAAACCTCTAATGCCCGATTTTGTTCACCTCCCCTACGGCGACGCGAGTGCCCTGGAAGCGGAGCTGGCCGCCCACCCGGGCAAGGTCTGCGTAGTTGTGGAGCCGGTGCAGGGTGAGGGCGGCGTCATCATCCCGCCGCAGGGCTATCTAAAGCAGGTCGAGGAACTGGTACGCGCCTACGAGCAGTTCCTCATCCTGGACGAGATTCAGTCAGGGTTCGGTCGCCTAGGCGTCTGGTGGGGCGCTGACAGAGAGGGCGTCGTACCTGATGTGCTGCTCACCGGGAAAGCGCTCGGTGGGGGGGTGGTGCCGGTGTCGGCGGCGGTAGCCACACGCAAGGCATATCGCCCCTTCGACAAAGACCCATACTTGCATACTTCCACATTTTCCGCGCAACCGCTGCTGATGGCCGCCGTTCAGGGCGCGATCCGGGCCATGCACCAGGAGCGACTGGTCACGCGGGCGCGGGACCTGGGCTCGATGCTGCTGCCCCGAATCGCCGAAGTCGCCCGCCGTAACATCCCCGACCTGCTGGTGGACGTACGGGGCCAGGGCCTGCTCATCGGTGTGGAGCTCACTGAGGCTGGCCTTGCCGGAGAACTACTCATCGAACTGTTCAACCACCGCGTGATCGCCAATCATTCGATGAACGGCAGTTCTGTCGTCCGGTTCACGCCACCAGCAGTTCTGACCGATCAGGGCGTGGATGTGCTTGTGGACTCCTTCGACAAGGCCACCCGCGCACTCGTCAGCGACCAGGCCTCTCTCCCAGAAGGGCGGTAGGCGGCTGTGCGGCACGTTCACCTGAACGCCCGGGTACCTTCGCATGCGGCAGCGGAGGTCTTCGAGAACATACTGCGCTGGGAGCGCTACCCCGATCTGGCTCCGCATGTGGAGACCGTCACCGTACACACCGGGTACCCGAAGGAGGAGGGGAGCTCCAGCTGGAAACTGCACTTCCGCAGCGGTCTGCTGAGCTGGGGAGAAAAGGAGAGCTTCCTACCCGAGCGGCTTGAGATCCACTTCGAGCAGACGGACGGGGACTTCGACTCCTTCGCCGGTTCGTGGCACCTCGCCCAAGAGGGCGAAGACGTCCTGGTCCACTTCGCAGCCGACTTTGACTTCGGCATCCCGAGCCTGGAAAGCATCCTCGACCCCATTGCCGACCGAGTGATCAGAGAGACCGTTGCATGGGCCCTCACAGGCATGTTTCCTGCCACAGAGCTCTCAGAGGACGACGACCTCGGCGGTTCCGCTCCCAAGACCGCAGCCAGTACGTAGGAGATCCCCATGGACCAGGCCAACCCCTTCGAGACCCCCCGAACCTTCGCCCTGCACCGTGCCGAGTATCTGGCTGGGCTGGCCGTAACCACCGGCCTGCTCATCGCTCACTCCGATGAGGTTCGTTGGGTGCCGGCGATCATCCTGTTCCTCTACATCGACCTGATCGGCTACATCCCCGGCGCTGTGGCTTTCCGGCGAAGCGGCGGTCGCCCGATACCCAAGGCGTATTACGTGCTCTACAACGTAATGCACAGCCTCCTCACCCAGGGGGCAGTCGCCGCACTGTGGTGCTGGCTCGTGACGCCGGAGTGGGCGCTGCTCGCACTGCCGCTCCACCTTTTTGCCGACCGGGGCCTGTTTGGCAACTTCCTGAAACCGTTCACACTCCCCTTCGAGCCGGTGCGGCAGGTCGGCTACCTGAGGCTGCTCGACGACCTAGGCTTGCCCCACCCCAAGCAGAGCAAGCACACTAGCGACCTGGTGCCGGTCGGGCACATCCCCTCCAGCACCCGGGCAGTCCGATGAATCCCTCGCCGGGGTGCCGCACCCACGAACTGCTCGCTCAATACCTCGCCGCACCGGTAGCTGTTCTGACGGTCCACCACGACGGTCATTCGCACGGCACCACGGTCAGCTCTCTGGCCCGGGTTTCCCACCGGCCGTTGCTGGTCGCGGCCGCACTGCGGGCCGGCTCCGTACTGGCCTCACTCGCCGCGGCCGAGGGCCGGTTCGCAGTCAATGTTCTGGGCAGCACCCAGGTGAGCCTCGCCCGCTGGTTCGCCTCCGCCGCCCGCCTCCGAGGAACTGGTCAGTTCGCCGCCCTCGACTGTCATCGCGACCCGTATACCGGGGCCCCGCTCTTCGAGGGGGCACTCGCCCACTTCGCATGTCGGTTGTCCGGCAGCCATGTGGTCGGGGACCACGAGGTTCTAGTCGGCCGGGTGGTCCACGCAGACACCGGCGGCGGCACCCCGCTGCTGAGTTATGCGGGTGAACTGTGCGCAGGCGAGCTGCGGCCGAGCGCAGCCCTGGCGACGGGCGCCTACCCGGTACTTGCTCTCTCCCGTGATCCCAAGGAGACGTCTCGATGACTGCTCACACCCTGACCGTGACCACAGCGGCAGGAGGCGTACTGGAAATCGCCCCGGCCTACTCGACGGTGCCGTGCATCTTTTCCCTCGGGCCGGACTAGCCCGGCCGGGGACGCTGAGACGTCGCGGCCCGCCATGTGACCGTCCCAGGGAGCACTACCGGTGAACTTTGGCCGCCGTCTGCTCTGGCTTCCTCTCCGGCCTCCCCTGGAGGGCCGCCACGTCATTAGTCCGGATGTGAAAATCGGCTGACACCCGCCGACCCGCCCCTCCCGCCGCACCGCCTCAAGGAGCTGCAATGGAAAACGCGTTCAGCGCCCTCAAGGACATTCTCGTCAGCAAACTCAAGGTGGAACCCGAGCACGTGACTCCCGACGCAACGCCGAGTGAGGTAGAGCTGGACTCGCTCGCCGCAGCGGAGCTCGCGGTGGTCCTGGAAACGGAGTTCGGCATCGCCGTGACTGATGCCGAACTCCTCGCCACGGAGAACATCGGTGCGATGGCCAGCCTCATCGAGCAGCGAGGTACAGCCGTGTGACGGCCATTGTCGACACATCGGTCACCGGGGCCAAAGTTGGAGCCGTTGCTGCTGCCAGGGGCACGGTCAAGTTTGACTGAATGTCAGATGATCAACAAGGCATACGTCGACGGAACCTCGCCTGCGGCATCACGATTCAGCACTTCAGTGAGGGCGCCGTCATCTCTGAAGCAGCGGGGCTGGTCAAGGGGCTGTCTCGTCCGTTCTTCTCCGTGTTTCGGGTGTGTGAGGGCAGCGTTGGGCCGGGGCCGCGGGGTCAAGAGGGTCAGCTGCCTTTGGGGCGCGGTCGGAGGGCCGGGTATGGGGTTGTGGTGTGTGCCCCATTGGTGGTGTTCGCGGGTGGGCAGGCGCGGCTGCCGGTCATCTCTGCGCGAAACCGCGCTCTTTGTCCTTGTCTGGAGGGAGCGGGTCCTCGTCATGGGGCGGTTCGCGACGGCCGACGGGATCGATCAACTTAGCGGCCGCGCCACTCAGGGGATGAGGGCCAGACAACGCGCGATCACGCGCCGGCCGTGTTCCGGCCTGCTCACGCCGCCGTCTTCGCCAGGGCGCGGACTTTGCCCCCGCTGGCGACTCCGTTGCTGAATTGCCTGCGGCGGCCTGGGTCTGTTCGGCATGATCGTTGGTGCGGTCGTTCTGTCTGCCCTGGCCGCGGGAGGTCGGTGTGGTGTCCATGCGGCCTGGGGGCCTGCCGCCCATTCCGGAACAGACGGTGCGTACGGCTCGTGCGGCTTTTCCCAGGGGAAGCCTTCCTATGCGGGTCCGTGACCACCTTGCCGAGGTCTTCGATGACGCGTTGTTCGCCGAGGCGTTTCCCGGTCGTGGCGCTCCTGCTCAGTCCCCGGCCCTGCTCGCCCTGGTGACGGTGCTGCAGTTCACCGAGAACCTCACCGACCGGCAGGCCGCGGACGCGGCGCGGGACCGGCTGTCGTGGAAGTACGCCCTGGGCGCTGAGTTGTCCGATACCGGCTTCGACTTCTGCGCGTTGTCGAGGTTCCGTTCTCGGCTGGCCGGCGACGGGATGGAACGGGTGCTCTTCGACCGGCTGTTGGAGCACTGCCGGGAGGCCGGGCTGGTCAAGGCCGGTGGCAAGCAGCGCACCGACTCCACCCATGTGATCAGCGCGGTCCGTGACCTGAACCGCACCGAGCTGGCCGGGGAGAGTGTGCGGGCGGCGCTGGAGGCACTGGCGGTGGCGGCGCCGTCCTGGCTGGCCGGAGTGATCGACGTCGCCGAGTTCGCCGAACGCTACGGGCCGCGCGTCGATGGCTGGACGATGCCGTCGTCGAAGACCAAGCGGGAGCGACTCGCCCAGATATTCGGCCAGGACGCGCTGGTCCTGTGTCGGGCTGCCTGGTCCGACCGTGCCCCGGCATGGATCCGTGAGATCGAGGCGGTCGCCCTGCTGAGGAAGGTCCTCGTGCAGACATACACCGTCCGCCTCGATGCCCGGGGACGGGAGGTGGTCAGCAAGCGGGACGCCGACAATGACGGTGTCCCGCCCGGCAGTACCCGCCTGGCCTCCCCCTACGACCCCGACGCCCGCTGGTCCGCCAAGGGTGATGACCTCTTCTGGTGCGGCTACAAGATCCATCTCACCGAGACCTGTCACGCTCCGGCCGAAGCCGAAGCCGAAGCCGAAGCCGAAGCCGAAGCCGAAGCCGAAGCCGAAGCCGAAGCCGAAGCCGAAGCCGAAGCCGAAGCCTGTCTCCGTGCCCTGGCACCGAACCTGATCACCGACGTGCACACCACCGACGCCACCGTGCCCGATGTGAAGGCGACCGAGCCGATCCAGAAGAACCTCACCGAGCGCGAGGTGACGCCCGCCGAGCACTATCTCGACTCCGGCTACCCCTCAGCCGACCTGATCACTGCCGCCGCCGGGCAGGGCATCACCATGGTCACTCCACTCCTGGGCGACCACTCGCCCCAGGCCAGGACCGCCGAGGGCTTCGACAAGAGCGCCTTCCGTATCGACTGGAAGGCCCGTCAGGTCCGCTGCCCCGAGGGCTCCACCAGTGCCGGCTGGTATCCGGTCACCCAGCACGGCCGTGACGCCATCGTGATCGACTTCGCCCGCGCCGACTGCCGCCCCTGTCCTTCACGGGACAAGTGCACCAGCTCCGTCCGCGGCACCCGCATGCTCACCCTGCAGCCCCGCGAACTCCACGAACGCACCGCCACGGCCCGTGCCGAGCAGGACACCGAATCCTGGAGAGCCAAGTACGCCCTCCGCGCGGGTGTCGAGGGCACCGTCAACCAGGCCCTCGACGTCACCGGCATCCGCCGGGCCCGCTACCGCGGCCTGCCGAAAGTCCGAGTCCAGCACGCCTTCTCCGCCACCGCGCTCAACGTGGTCCGGCTCGACGCCTGGTGGACCACCAACCCACTACACAAACCCCGCACCAGCAGACTCGAGCGCCTCAACTGCCGACTCGCCAGCTGACGAGTTCAGCAACGGAGTCGTGCAGGGCGTAGTAGACGAGCGTGAGCAGTTTGGGGGCCGTGGCGGTCTTGGCCGCGTTGCGGGCCTTGGGACCGCGGCGTTCGGTGATCCTGGAGCCTTTCCAACTTGGGCGCTGTTCGGGTGACGTGGTCCAGTCCCGTAACAGGCGAGGCCCTCGGACTGTTGAGCGAGAAGTCTGAGGTCTCAGCACCACAGTCCGGGGGCCTCGTTGGTTCTTTATCATGCCGTACTCGACGTCCCGCATGCTCTCGTGGAGTGGGTGACGATGCTGATCGCCTTGACTCCGAGAAGCAGGCCGCCGCGACCTGGAAGAAGACCTTCGGCCACCACCCGCTGATGGGGTTCGTCGATCACGGCCGGGGCGGCTCCGGCGAGCCGGTGGTGGGACTGCTGCGGCCCGGTAACGCGGGCTCCAACCCCGTCGCCGATCACATCGAAGCCACGACGCTGGCCTTGGCCCAGCTGCCGAAACGGTTCCGGCGGGGAGGCCAGACCCTGATCCGTACCGACTCTGGCGGCGGCCCCCACGAGTTCGTCGCCTGGCTCGCCGGGCGCGGGCGGTGGCTGTCGTACTCGGTCCGCATGACCATCCCCGACGTCATCCACCACGCCGTCTTGAAGGTCCCTGCCTCGGCCTGGACGCCGGCCGTCGAACCCGACGGCGACATCCGCGACGGTCCCTGGGTAACCGAACTCGCCGGTGACTTCCTGACCGGCTGGCCCAAGGGGCTGCGACTGATCGTGCGTAAGGAACGCCCGCACCCCGGCGCCCAGTTGCGCACAAGGGTGTGCCGTCCGGCGCTGCGATGACCTGGACGTTCATGCCGTGCTTGCGATGTTTCATCGAGTAGTACGGCTGGTCCGCCTTGATGCGGTCGATGGGGATTAGGGTGCCGTCAACCAACGATGACGTGGTCGCCCTCGCCGAGACCGGTGAGGGCTTCCTGGAGGCCGGGTGCCCAGGAGGAGAGTACGTCCAGTGTCTCGTCGACGTAGCGCCAGGCGGTGCTCTCGGATACGCCGAAGCCGGCGCCGAGCTGGGCGAACGTCTCGTTCTTACACAGGTGGACCAAGGCGAGCTGGGCCTGCTGGAAGCAACCAGTCTGCGCCAACGGGGGTTGCGTGTGCGGCGGTGAGCGTACAACAGCCAGGCAACATGCTCGACGTCCCGTATGAGCTGGTTGAGCATGTCTCCTGGCTCATCTACGCTCGAAGGCGTGAACTGAACTCGCCGTGGCGGAAGCTGGGTTGCTTCAAGTAGGCTCTGCTGGCCCTGGCCCACCTGCGGAAGAACGAGACGTTCGCCCAGGTGGGGGCCGGTTTCGGGGTGTCGGAGGCGACGGCGTGGCGGTACGTGGACGAGACCGTCGAGGTCCTGGCCGCCTGGGCGCCGGGCCTGCACGAGGCCCTGGTGGGCCTGGGTGAGGGCGACTTCGTCATCGTCGACGGGACGCTGATCCCTACCGACCGCCGCGGACGAGCCGTACTACTCGCAAAAGCACAAGAAGCACGGCATGAACGTCCAGGTCATCACCGCGCCGGACGGAACTCCACTGTGGTTCTCCCGGGCAACGCCTGGACGGACCCACGACCTGACCGCGGCCCGTGCCCACGGCATCGTCCCAGTCTGCCTGACCCGGCAGGTCCTCATCCTGGCCGACCGCGCTTACCAGGGCGCCGGCGCCACCGTCCGCACCCCGTACTACGGACACCGCGAACTCCCCGAGCACTACCAGCAGTACAACCGCGACCATGCCCGTCTGCGCGCGCCCGGCGAACGCGCGTTCGCCCAGCTCAAGTCCTGGCGCCTGCTCCGACACGGCTCAGCTGTAGATAGTTCTGTCGGTGTTCGTCGAGGCTGGTCAGCGGTGTGATGGGGGTGGGTGTGGGCATGCGTACGGCCGTCCCGATCATGACGTGGTGTGAGCCAAGATCAAAACGAGACGGCCGCTTCGGCCACGGTAGACCACGAGGGTCACGAGGCCGCGTTCGGGGCCTTGCTGGCCTCGTTCTCCACCTGCTTCGCCCGCTCCGAAACCCGGGAGACGTTCGCGCGGATGACCCGGGGCATGCTGATGGAGCTCGAGGACGTCAACTGCTGGAGCCTGGCCGAAGCGATCGGTGAGCGGGGCCCGCACCGCCTGCACCATCTGCTGTCCCGTGCGGTGTGGGACGAACAAGCGGTGCTGGAGCGGACGGCTCTGTGGGCGGTGAACCTGCTGGATGACGGCGACGGGGTCCTGATCGCGGACGAGACGGGGGATGCCAAGTCCTCGAGGGACGCGGTGGCCGCGGCCCGCCAGTACTCTGGATCGGTCGGCGGCGTGGATCTGTGCCAGGTCGCCGTGCACCTCACCTTCGCCACGGCCACCGGGCACTGCCTGATCGACCGGCGCCTGTACTTCACCAGGGAGTGGGCCGGCGACGAGGAACGCCGTGAACTGACTGGCGTCCCCGACGAGCTGTGCTTCACCACCAAGCCGCAGCTCGCGGCCCACATGCTCCGTGCGGCCGGCCTGCAGGGCATATCCGCCTCGTTCTTCCTGGGCGATGAGGTTTACGGAGGGCGGGAGTTACGTACCACTTGCCGCGAGCTGGGCCTGGGCTACGTCGTGGCCGTGCGCTCCAACCACCAAGTCACCACCCCGGCCGCGAAGCTGACCGCGGCCAGGGCCGCCGCCCGGCTGCCCAAGCGGGCCTGGGAGCGGATGCGAACCGGTACGGGGCAAAAGGGCGTCCGCGACGACGACTGGGCGATGATCGAGGTCACCGCCGACGACACCCCCGACGGACACGACCCTGACACGGGGACGTCCGTATTGCTGGTCCGTCGGCACCGCTACACCCGTACCCTGTCCTACTACCGCTGCTTCGCCCCCGGGCCGGTGACGCTGGCGCGACTGGTGTCACTGGTATGCCGCAGATGGCGGGTGGAAGACGACTTCCAGGACGCGAAGGAGACCTGCCACCTCGACAAAGGCCAGGTCACCTGCTGGAACTCCTGGCACCGCTGGAGCGTGATCACCCTGGTCGCCTACGCCTTCCTGGCCGTCACCGCCGCCCTCGAACGCACCGCCCAGACCAGCCGGAACGACCCCGCCGAGACGGACCTCGTCACCCTCAGCAGCCACGAACTCCTCCGCCTGCTACGGGCCTTGATGCTTCCGCCGCCCCGGCGAGATGCCGAACACCTGCTGTGGTGGTCCCCCTGGCGCCGCCGCCACCAACACCACGCCCGCCTCTGCCACCGCCGATGGCACACCTACGCCGACACCACACCATGACCAGACAGCACATCAGCAGCCATCTACAGCTGCCGTATCCGAAGGGCACGCTGCTCAACAAATCGCCTCAGCCGCATCGTCCGTGCAGTTCACACCCTCCTGATCTGCACGAACTCAGGATGAAAGAGGCTCACTCACCACAAAGGGTCCGTCAGCAAGCAGACACGGCAGCTGTAGTTCTTGATCGTTGGCGTGTTCGTGCTGGTCAACGGGGGTGCGGGGGCGGCCGAGGGTAGGGGGACGGCCACCGTGATCATGAGCGTTTGTGACGACGATCAAGGAACAGGTGGCCGTGGAGGCCACGATAGCCGGGCAGGAGTGGACGGCCGCGTTCGGGGCGGTGATGGCCGAGGTCGCTGACTGCTTCCCGCGCCGGGAACCGCGCCTGCTGGCGCGGGAGATGACCGAGGGCATGCTGATGGAGCTCGATACGCGCAACTGCTGGACGCTCGGCGAGGCGCTGGGGCACTCGGGCCCGCACCGGCTGCAGCACTTCCTCTCCCGTGGTGTGTGGGACCACGATCTGGCCCGCGACCGGCTCATGACCTGGGCGGCCGGTGAACTCGCGGACGACCAGGCGGTGTTGATCGTGGACGAGACCGGTGATGAGAAGTCCTCGACCGACTGCGTGGGAGCGGCCCACCAGTACTCCGGGGCGCTCGGCGGTATCGGTCTGTGCCAGGTCTCCGTCCACCTCACCTACGCCTCGGTAAGCGGGCACACGCTGATCGACCGCGCCCTCTACCTGGGCGCCGGGTGGGCCGCCGACGAGGAACGCCGCCTGCTCACCCACGTCCCCGACGAGACCCTGTTCGCCACCAAGCCACAGCTCGCGGCCGCCATGCTGCAGCGTGTACGTGCCCTGGGGATACCGGCCCGCTGGCTGGCCGGCGACGAGGTGTACGGCGGTCGCGAGCTGCGACGGCATGCACGGGCACTCGGCCTCGACTACGCCCTCGCGGTCCGCGCCGACCACCGCGTCACCACCCCAGCCGGCCGCTTCACCGCCACCGAACTCGCCGCCCGCTTACCCCGCCGCACCTGGATGCGCATGCGTACCGGCCACGGGACCAAGGGCGACCGTCACTACGACTGGGCCATGATCGGCGTCCTCGCCGACGACACCCCCGAAAGCACCGGGCCGGGCCACTCCTACCTGCTGGTGCGCCGCCACCTCTACACCCGCGAACTCTCCTTCTACCGCTGCCACTCCGCAACCGCGGTCACCATGGCCACCCTGGTCGATGTGGTGTGCTGCAGATGGAAAATCGAAGAGGACTTCCAGGCCGGAAAATCCGACTGCGGCCTGGACGAGGGCCAGACCACCTGCTGGAACTCCTGGATGCGCTGGAGCCTGATCAGCATGCTCGCCGCAGCCATCCTGGCCGTCACCCAAGCCCGCGCCGCCGCCCAGACACCCAGCGGCCCACTCGCCCCCTCAAGCACCCGCGAGCTGCTGCGACTCCTACGCGCCACCGCCCTGCGCCCTCCCCGCCGCGACCTGGAGCACCTCCTGCACTGGTCCGCATGGCGCCGCCACCATCAACAGCAAGCCACCGAAGCCCACCGCCGCTGGAACAACATCACCGCCGCAGCAACCACCTGACCAGCAACAATGACCAACCGATCAAGAACTACAGCTGCCGTGGCAGACGGACCCTCATGAACGATCGGGGTTAACTTGATAACGCCGGTTTGAACGCTCCCACGCGCGCAGGGCTGATAAAAGATGTATCGATGTAGGTGGACTCTGCGGTGACGATTTGCGCTAGGAGTTCACCGAGACCAGCCGCATGCTTGAATGCATGACCACTGTCCCCGCCGCCGACAACGATTCGTGATTCTGCATCGAGCCGACCCACGATGAATTGCTCGTCAAAGCTGCAAGTGATCATGCATATGCTTGCTCGAATGGGTTCGGGACTGATCCCAGGTAAGGCTTTCTTTATGAGATCAGTAACCACTTCATGATCCCGACTACTGACGCATCGATCGATTAGATCTGGATCTGCTGAAATTCGGTCAACGATATGACGTGCACCAATCTTGATTGGTGCACATTCTGTAGCGCCATGCCCCCAGATCCCGCGACCCATTCCGACTTCTCGGTTGAACGCGGGAAAATTTGGGAGTGTGAAGGAGTCATCTAGTGAATCGGCCGCCTGGAACCACGTGATGGGTATCCTCAAGGTAGTCAGATCAAGCCTCGGTACAAATTGTTTTGTCCAGGCTCCTGCAGTCAAAACCACCTGGCGAGCATTCACGACCTCGCCTGTAGACAGGCTAACACGGGCACCACCGGGGATTTGATTGATTGCTGTTACCTTGGTCTCCGTCCGAATATCTGCGCCAGCTGATCTGGCTGCCTCCAGAGCTGAGAGTATGACGCTTTTTGGGCGGATAATTCCTGCATTCGGGTCCCATACCCCAATGTCATCATCACCCAGGCCTTTATGCTGCGGAAATAATTCCGTCAATTCCGTTCTGTTTAGGCGTTCGATAGAAATGCGGTGCGCTTTCGATGTCGCCAACGTCCTATTAATGAGGGGGCTATGTCTGCTACCTATCGTAACGCCCCCTGTAATCTCAAGAAGGGGCGTTGTGCTGTAGCGTTGCAGCTCCTGCCAGAGAATGTAGGAAAGTCTGGCAACTTCCGTGAGCCCGGCGTGTTCAAGCCCCGCGACACGATAGAGTCGTGTTTCTCCGTGGGAAGATCCGTAGGAGTGTCCTGGAGAAAATTGCTCGATTCCGGTAATTCCGATACCCCGCGCCGCAAGTCGCCATGCTGCGTGAGCCCCCAAGGCCCCGAGGCCAACGACAACTACCTCAGTGTCAAAAATTACCATACCGCTACTCATCCCCCGCTAATTCCAGAACGTACCCGCCGTAATCTCGGCGTCCACACGGCGGATCAACCATTCGTCAATATTTTCCAGCGAGTGGACTCGATAGCGCACGCCAGCCGACCCCATGAGTTTCCCCTGAAATGTTTCTGACGACTTAGGGACATAGCCAACAAACCCAGCACCGCAATCCCGTGCTTGTTCGCCAACACGAGCAACATCGTCGATGAACAATACCTGGCAGGGTGCCAGGTTGAATGCCTCCGCCACCTCCACCAGGCCCGGCCTGAAGTCTGCAGTGCACACATAATATGGAGGCTCGAAAAGATTTCTTAGACTAGCGAGGTGCCGTTCGAAGTGCTCACGCTCGGTACCTCCGTAGCAAACTGCGCTAAGGCGTAAAGCGCGCAGTCGTTGCAGCAGCTCCTCGGCCCCGTCAGTGATGGAAATTGGCTCAGTCCTCAGATAATCATCACGTTCCGTATAGAAATCTCGCTCCACCTGATCTATTTCCCATGGAATCCCCGCAGCCTTTGCCAATACCCGCAAAGCCGCCTCGTCTGACTGTGAAATAATATCTCGCTCAATCTCTGCGGTGTACAGGCCACCGCGCTCTACGATGAATTTGCGGATTACGGGGGTAAACGAGTCGCTGAGTAATACCCCATCGATGTTCACGGCTGCTAGCCGCAAGTTCTGCAGAGTCATATTCTCTCCCATGGCTGTTCCAGCGCGATGGTGACTCTCCGCAACCTCACCCGCCAGGGCGTCTGGACCAGCATCGTCGCCGCGGTCGGCCACGAGTCGATCGTGCCGTCCAGCTACTCGATCTTGAAGCTTGAGAACGAATCAGCCTTGGTGCCCGTACTCATACTCTCCCAGGGCTGCGGCACTGGAAACCTCACTTTTAGGCCGCAATGAAGCACCAAGATGCGAGGCATAGTGTTCGTGCGCCGAAGCATGGGCTAGTGTCGCATCAGGTCACGCTTGCTCCATTGTCAATTTGGCGGAGGCGTTCGTCGGCGGCGCGTTTGTTTCGGCCAGATGATGCAGTGGCGGATCATGCCACCCTGCGCCTGTGGCTGGCATGTCGGTGCCATCGAGGGCGAAGTAGCACAGGACGGTGAGCTGGGCCTCGATGTGATTGAGCCAGGGACTGTTAGTCGGGGTGTAGGCGAATTCAATGAGCCTCTTTCAACCTGTGCTGGCGGGTGAAGTGGGCTGGTCAGCGGGTGTGGTGACGAGGCAGAGCCCCTCGTCGTTGGCGTGGTGATTCCACTCAGCACACCGGCGAACCAGAGGGGCCCTGTTGTTCCGTATCCTTCCATGCTCGACGTCCCGCACGAGCTCGTCGAGCATGTTGCCTGGCTGTTGTACGCTCACCGCCGCACACGCAACCCCCGTTGGCGCAGACTGGTTGCTTCCAGCAGGCCCAGCTCGCCTTGGTCCACCTGTGTAAGAACGAGACGTTCGCCCAGCTCGGCGCCGGCTTCGGCGTATCCGAGAGCACCGCCTGGCGCTACGTCGACGAGACACTGGACGTACTCTCCTCCTGGGCACCCGGCCTCCAGGAAGCCCTCACCGGTCTCGGCGAGGGCGACCACGTCATCGTTGGTTGACGGCACCCTAATCCCCATCGACCGCATCAAGGCGGACCAGCCGTACTACTCGATGAAACATCGCAAGCACGGCATGAACGTCCAGGTCATCGCAGGCGCCGGACGGCACACCCTTGTGGTTTTCGCGCGCGACACCCGGGCGCACCCATGAGCCGCACCGTCCAAGCTATCCACGTACTACTGACGCGTAAATAGGTCCAGGTCAGGGTGGGTCTGGGCAGGGCTGGGTGCCCGGTGGTCGTCGCGGCCGCCGGGCGCTTGGTCATGGGTGGTCAGGCTGCGCCTTCGATCGGGTTGAGGGTGACGGTGTAGCCGAGCTGGTTGAGTGAGGTGATCGCTCGGCGGGTGGCGCGTTCGGGGTCGCGTTGGGTGAAATAGGTGCCGCCGAGTTCCTGGTAGGGGACGTGGTCGGTGAGCATGTGCCAGATCGCGGTGATGATCGAGTGCTCGACCGCGACCAGGGCCCGCAGCGGACCGCGGCGGGCGGTCAGCCGCTTGTAACGGGCCTGCAGATAGGTGTTTTTGGTTCTCACCGCGCCGAACGCTGCCAGGCCGAGGGCGCCCTTGAGGTAGGGGTTGCCGGGGCGGACCTTGGTGGTTTTGGTGCGGCCGGCGGACTCGTTGTGGCCGGGGCAGACACCCGCCCAGGAGGCGAGATGTTTGGCGGAGGTGAACCGGCTCATGTCGCCGCCGGTCTCCGCGATGATCACCTCGGCGACTGCCTGGTTGATCCCGGGGATGGTGTCGAGCAGGTCGAGGGCTGGGCGAAAGGGGGCCATCGCCTCCTCGATCCGCGCGGTGAGCCGGTCGATCGCATCGGTGAGCTGGTCGTACTGGTCCAGATACAGCCGGGCCAGGAACGCGTGGTGGTCACGGAAGCGGCCGGTCAGGGCCTCGGTGAGCTCGGGGATCTTGTTGCGGAGCCGGCGCTTGGCCATCTCCGCGAGGAGCTGCGGGTCACGCTCCCCGGCGATCAGGGCTTCGAGCATGGCCCGGCCGGAGACGCCCATGATGTCGGAGGCGACCGCGGCGAGCTTGATGCCGGTGTCCTCCAGCAGCTTCTCCAGCCGCTGGACGAGCTGGCCGCGCTCACGGGTCATCTGGGTGCGGGCCCGGGTCAGATCCCGTAGTTCGCGCACCGGCTGCTCGGGCACGAACGAGGCGCGCACCAGGCCGTGGGCGCCGAGCTGGGCCAGCCAGGCCGCATCCGAGACATCGGTCTTGCGGCCGGGCAGGTTCTTGACCTGCCGGGCGTTGACCAGGATCACGTTCAAGCCTTCGGCCAGCACGTAGTAGTAGGGCTTCCAGTAGTCCGACGTCGCCTCGATGACCACGAGGGTGACGTTCGCGGCGAGCAGGTGATCGCGCAGGGCCAGGACCGCGTGCGTCGTCGATCCCCACGTCGTGGTCTCGTTGGTGAACGAGCCCCGGCGCTTCGTGCTCGGCGTGCGGACACACGCCTTCGCGTCCTTCTTGCTGATGTCCAGCCCCGCGCAGCGTTCATGCAGCACGTCCACGGATCCCACTCCCTCCCCGGCGCCCAGTGCATTGCACGCCGTTCCGGGAGGGCCAGGGTGAAACAGGAATTCTGACGCTCGTGCTCACAGCAACACTCCACGGTGCCCGTGGAAGGCCCCCAGTACCACGCTGACCTGCGAGCTCACCGGCATCACAGAGGCATCGGTCTCGGCCGGAACGAACCCCTCCAGTGTCCCGGACCGGCATCAATCCACGGCAGGGCACACAAGAAGCACCTCCGGCGCGCGCCACGGCATTTACCACGCCCCCGGCGCGCACCGAAGGTGCGCTGGATCGCTGACCTGCGACTATTCAGGTTGAAAAGAGGCTCAATGAACCGCAGCCCGTCGAAGACCGAGCGCAGCCCGCCGGTGCGGGCCCCCGAGCCGGTCGGCAGGATCGGGGGCAGGTTAACGGCCGAGTACAGCAGGAAGGAGAACAGCACGGCGTCGGCGCCGTAGGCCCAGCGGTAGCCGTTCGGCAGCGAGATCAGGAGGCCCGCCAAAAGGGCCCGGCGACCTGCCCGACATTGTCGGCGGTGAAGTACAGCGTGTTCGCGGCGGGTACGAACGGGGTGGGAACGATGCGGGAATGATCGCGCCCCGGGCGGCGGACGACCAGGAACCACTTACGATGTAGCCTAATTTCATATCTCAGTTATTCATTAGTCTTGTGGGATTCAAATCCGGATGAGTGCTCCTCGCTTGAGTGATTACGAGTTGATGGCCGCAAAGGGATGGGCGACAGTGCAGTAAGTGATACCCTCCCTCTTAGGATATCACGGAATCTGCATTCGAGTTGATCCGAAGGAACCAAGCCCAAGTCTTCATTCAGTCGCTTGCGCGCTTCGTAATACACTTTCAATGCTTCAGCCTGTCGGCCGCTCAAGTATAGTGCGGTCATGAGCAGCGCGGTGATAGATTCATGCCATGGATGCAGGGAACTCACCCGTCGTAATTCACCGAGGGCGGCTGTAGGCCCTGCACATAGAATATCGAGACTCAGCTTGGTTTCGAGAGCAGCGAGATACTCTTCATTCAACTGGGCAGCGGAGCTTGCGCAGAGCGGTCCTGCCGGTGCGGCTGCTCCCAGCGGGGGACCTTTCCATAAGAGCAACGCTTCACCTAGCAACTGCCGGGAGGCTTCGCGATCATCTGACATCGCGACGTGCGCCTGATGTATATACTGACGAAATATGTGCACGTCAAGGTCTTCAAATGAAATGACGATAGAATAAGCTTCACTCCAGTATCTAATTCTTGGTGCGGATTGTGGGGGATTGGCCAGTGTTTGCAATTGTCGCCGCAGCCTGGAAACGTGCACCTGAAGTGAGTTCTTTGCCGTCATGGGCGGAGATTCTCCCCAAAGCTCGCGGCATAACTCGGAAACCGAAACAGGCTGGCAAGCTTTGATCAGCAAGGACGCGAGCAAGGCCTGTTGGCGTTTCCCTGTGATTCCTTTGAAAATTCCTCCCGTTAGCTCCACTCCAATTGGCCCAAGGAGAGTGAATCTCACGCCCCACACCCCCCCATACCACCGATAGTGCAATGAACTTTGGCCGCAAGCGGGCAGTTGCGTTAGGCTGGTTACGGACAGAGGGGACGACGCGTGCACTGAGAAGATGACGCGGACTCCTGCCGCCGTGATATAGCCTTTGCCTGCAGTTATCAGCACACACAACGCCACAGACCGCCCTATGGCGCGGGACTTACGCATCATGTTTTCCAGCTCGAGCGCAGCACCCGGATCGTTACGCGCCTCCCACGTATTTTCCCGGGGCAGCGCTCTGGTCTGCGGTCGCCTGCCAGTACTGCTCACCGAGCAGGTAAAGAGACTTAGCTGGACCGTCGGCGTGCGGCAGAGCCTTCGGGGCATGTGAGTCCATCACATCATGCGCCCGAAGACGACGTAAATTGCCTGGAACAGCGAGATCAGTGATCAATGCATTCGCAGGTGGCACATCGGGTAGTTCTGCGAAGATTAGCTCCCTTCATCCGAAGTCCTCAAACGGTGCGTGACCGATGGCGCTAAAGCCGGGGGAGGAGAGCGTCTAGCTGGATGGCACCAGTGCAGCACATAGAGCCCCAACTGTACAGAAACTTGCAGCCTTGAAAACTCTGCACACGATTCCTGCTTGTGCATGCGTGAATTGGGTGGCGCCTTCTCATCGTCGAAGTTTGGCCAATATTTTAGATTAATCAGCGCCTGAGGGGTAATCGTGGTCGCTTTTCAAAGAGCTAGCCAATGGCAAATTCGCACGGAAAATTTACTGAGCCTCTTTCATCCTGTGGTTCAGGAGTGAAAAGGGCTGGTCAGGAGCGGTGACGCGGCGAAGCCCCTCGTCGTTGGTGTGATGATCTCACTCAACACGCCGACGGCCGGGGGGCTTCGTTGGTTCCGTATCCTTCCACGCTCGACGTCCCGCACGAGCTCGTTGAGCATGTCTCGTGGCTCATCTACGCCCGAAGGCGTGAACTGAACTCGCCCTGGCGGAAGTTGGGCTCCTTCAAGCAGGCTCTCCTGGCACTGGCTCATCTGCGGAAGAATGAGACGTTCGCGCAGGTGGCCGCCGCGTTCGAAGTCTCAGAAGCGACCGCGTGGCGGTACGTCGACGAGACCATCGAGGTTCTGGCCGCGTGGGCCCCAGGTCTGCACGAGCCCTTCAGCTGTAGATCATGGTGGTTGCGGGAGTTCTGTTGGTGTGTCGGGTCCGGCTGGGACGGTGTGACCGTGTGCTCGGCGGCGTCGGTGGCAGGCACGGGCGATGGCCTGGTGGAGGCGGCGGTAGGCGGACCAGGCCAGGCCGTGCCGGATGCGTTGGTGGCGGTCGGGCAGCGGGGTGAGCAAGATGAGCAGGCGCCTGATCTCGAAGGCGGTGAAGCGGACGGGGGCGGGTGGGCTGCTGGGATCAGGCGGGTCCCCCTCTCTCGGCGACGGGTGCTGTCGGCGCGGGCTGGCCGTAGCGGGTCCGGGCCAGCGGGCCGTTCTCGCGGGCGGTGGCTGCGTCGCAGCCGACCAGGAACGCGGCGGCCAGCTGGGCGAGGGTGACGTGCCGGTACCAGCCGTGGAAAGAGCGGACCTCGTAGTCAGCCATCCCGCAGGCGGACTTCGCCAGCTTGATCGCCTCTTCCACCCGCCAGCGCGCGCCCGGCACCAAAACGATCTCCTCGACCGGGGTGTCGGCCGGGCCCCAGCCCAGGTAGTAGTCGCGTTTGCCGGGATCCTCCAGGCGGCGTCGCGCGACCAGCCACCGCGCCCACGCCTGGCCATCGACCATCTCCTCCTCGCCGGGGAGTCGCCGCACCCACCACTGCCACGTGCGGGTATCCAACTGGGAGGGCCCGGCGGGCAGTTCGACCCAGTCCTCCTCCCGCGCGACCCGCTCCACCAGCCGGGCGGCGTGCCGCCAGCCCGGACGCTGCAGCACCGGCGAGTTCGCCTGCACGTTGACCACGTACGGCAGACGATGTTCCTCCAGGAAGGAACGGAACGCACGCTCGCGCCCGTACACCTCGTCGGCGGCCACCCACACCTTCCCCGGCTCCTGAGGCAGGTCGGGCAGCGCCCGCTCGATCATCGCCTCCGCCAGCCGTGGCTTGGTCAGGAAGCCGCGCTGCTCGGGCACGTGCGCGGCCCGGCAGCGATCCGGCTCGTCCGTCCATTCCCGTGGCAGGTACAACTCCCGGTCGATCAACGCCTGCCCCGCACCGGTGGCCCACGCACACATCACCCCGATCTGGCAGGGGAATACCCCGCCGAGCGTCCCGGAGTGCTGCCTCGCCACCCCGGCCGAAGCCTTCCCGCGCTTGGCGAACCCGGTCTCGTCCACCACCAGCACCCCGGCCCCGCCGGGCCCCGCGCCCACGCCGTCGTCCGCCAGCTCGGCGACGGCGTACCGGCGGGTGAAGTCCCGCACCCCCTCCACGTCCCACTTCGCCCGGTCCAGCAAGTGCTGCTGGTTCCACGGCACACGCTCTCCGGCCCACTCCGCCAGCTGCCAGCCGTTCTTGCGCGAGACCGGCCCCAGTAGGCCCCGGACGCACATCTCCCCATGCCACTGCGTCTCCACCCGGCCGAACAGGTCCCCGACCCCCACCAGCAGATCGTCCAGCCGCCCCGCCCACTCCTCCGCCCACTCCCGGTCCGACACCTCGACCGGGACATCCAGCAACTCCGCCTTCATACACGGCAGTTACCCAGCTTAGAGACCCTCGAACTCCCGCAACCACCATGATCTACAGCTGAAGGGACGAGCACGGCAGCTGTAGATAGTTCTGTCGGTGTTCGTCGAGGCTGGTCAGCGGTGTGATGGGGGTGGGTGTGGGCATGCGTACGGCCGTCCCGATCATGACGTGGTGTGAGCCAAGATCAAAACGAGACGGCCGCTTCGGCCACGGTAGACCACGAGGGTCACGAGGCCGCGTTCGGGGCCTTGCTGGCCTCGTTCTCCACCTGCTTCGCCCGCTCCGAAACCCGGGAGACGTTCGCGCGGATGACCCGGGGCATGCTGATGGAGCTCGAGGACGTCAACTGCTGGAGCCTGGCCGAAGCGATCGGTGAGCGGGGCCCGCACCGCCTGCACCATCTGCTGTCCCGTGCGGTGTGGGACGAACAAGCGGTGCTGGAGCGGACGGCTCTGTGGGCGGTGAACCTGCTGGATGACGGCGACGGGGTCCTGATCGCGGACGAGACGGGGGATGCCAAGTCCTCGAGGGACGCGGTGGCCGCGGCCCGCCAGTACTCTGGATCGGTCGGCGGCGTGGATCTGTGCCAGGTCGCCGTGCACCTCACCTTCGCCACGGCCACCGGGCACTGCCTGATCGACCGGCGCCTGTACTTCACCAGGGAGTGGGCCGGCGACGAGGAACGCCGTGAACTGACTGGCGTCCCCGACGAGCTGTGCTTCACCACCAAGCCGCAGCTCGCGGCCCACATGCTCCGTGCGGCCGGCCTGCAGGGCATATCCGCCTCGTTCTTCCTGGGCGATGAGGTTTACGGAGGGCGGGAGTTACGTACCACTTGCCGCGAGCTGGGCCTGGGCTACGTCGTGGCCGTGCGCTCCAACCACCAAGTCACCACCCCGGCCGCGAAGCTGACCGCGGCCAGGGCCGCCGCCCGGCTGCCCAAGCGGGCCTGGGAGCGGATGCGAACCGGTACGGGGCAAAAGGGCGTCCGCGACGACGACTGGGCGATGATCGAGGTCACCGCCGACGACACCCCCGACGGACACGACCCTGACACGGGGACGTCCGTATTGCTGGTCCGTCGGCACCGCTACACCCGTACCCTGTCCTACTACCGCTGCTTCGCCCCCGGGCCGGTGACGCTGGCGCGACTGGTGTCACTGGTATGCCGCAGATGGCGGGTGGAAGACGACTTCCAGGACGCGAAGGAGACCTGCCACCTCGACAAAGGCCAGGTCACCTGCTGGAACTCCTGGCACCGCTGGAGCGTGATCACCCTGGTCGCCTACGCCTTCCTGGCCGTCACCGCCGCCCTCGAACGCACCGCCCAGACCAGCCGGAACGACCCCGCCGAGACGGACCTCGTCACCCTCAGCAGCCACGAACTCCTCCGCCTGCTACGGGCCTTGATGCTTCCGCCGCCCCGGCGAGATGCCGAACACCTGCTGTGGTGGTCCCCCTGGCGCCGCCGCCACCAACACCACGCCCGCCTCTGCCACCGCCGATGGCACACCTACGCCGACACCACACCATGACCAGACAGCACATCAGCAGCCATCTACAGCTGCCGTAACAGAGCCCGGCTTGCCGTTGCTGTGGCGCTTGTCTCTTTTCCTCGGAGCACCGGCGGAATGGTCTGGCTCGGTGTCAGCGGCAGAGACGTGATCAGCTTCCTACCGAACTCGGAGAGGATCGTCTGGCACCGGGTTGTGCCGACGGACCGACCCAACGTGTGGCCGAGGGGCTCTCCCTTCGCTCATGGCGGTCCAGCATCCGGCACGCGTCAGCATTGAACTCCGGGAGAATAGTGCTTCATCGTCACAAAGTGATTCCGGTTCTCAATCCTCAAGTTCAGTATCCCGAGCGTCTAGGATCAAGGGTCAAGGGCCCTGTACGTGCCTTGCGCGTAGTGGGATATTGGAGGGTTCCGGTGGTCAGTTGGCCCTCGGCTGCAGGCTTTCCGACAGGAGAGGAACGACCATGGACTTGGACTCCGACATTCTGTGGCGCCGCTGCGCTCGTCTAGGCCGTGCCCTGTTACCTCTGGTAGACCAGGAACCAGGGCGACGGGCTGACCGCCACGAGAACCTGCGGACCTGGGGCATCGACAGGGCAGTCGGCGAGCGGCTGATCGAGGTCCTCGCGGCCCTGGCTGCCCATGCCGTCGCTGTCGACACTTCCACGCCGACCGCAGAATTCGACGCTCTGCCACTGCCGACAGTGGCCGAAGCAGCGGTCGGCAAGCGTGCCTTCGAGCTGCTTGCAGGATTGCCAGACACCTTTACCTGCATCCGTGACGAACAGGCTGTCAGTCTCTTCCGGCTGTCCGCATACGAGGGTAAGCAGGCCAGCCGCTGGCTCTTCCACCTGAGCAGGGAAGTGCGCCATGCGCTGATCGTCCTCGCCGAACGCTCAGTGATGCCGCTGCCCACGTGCGGGGACGCTCTTCGCCGGGCAGCGGAAGCCAACCTGCCTGAATGATCGCCAACGTGACGGGCACCGTTGAAGGCCCCTCGCCCGGTGGAGTCCCTGCTGCCAGGGGAAAGTTGGGCGATGAGCGGGATCCGGTCGGAGGCCGTCAGCAGCACCGACAGCCAGGCCGGCACGTGATGGCGCGCATGCTCTGCAGGCCGTCTTCCAGGTCCTGCGCGACCAGCTGAGGTACAGAGAGATCTGGGTCGTCAGCGCCGGCCCGTGACGGAACCCGGGTCGAGGATCGGCCCTGGAGCTTTGTAGAGCAGCGCGAAACCCATCTGCCCCACTGCCATGCCATCACCCACCACGGCTCGGCGGAACTTCATTCTCCTCGCGCCGAGATCAGCGGGCCGCAAAGGTGCTCGCCATGGCGACCAGGGCGGTCATGCGCGGGCAGGTCTATGGAGCCGGTCGCGTAACACGAGCTGGTTCACCCACAGGTTTGCGGTCGATTCGACGGAGATGGAAGAACTTCCTGTCAGCCGCCAGCACATGCTGGTCACAGGCCTACTGGCTGTCCCTCACGAGATCTTCACCCCATTCCATTTCGCATGCATTCTACGTACGAACGCATCCTCGCGCTTCAGCCTCTGCCGGGAGGCGGTGTCGTGCTCTTAGATGGGCGTTGGGCCTTTTCCAGTCACACGGGTCGGGGCGCTGGCGGGAGCAGCCACAAGCATGCTCCTCGTCTCACCTTGTCTGTCCAGCGCAGACGCCAGACTGGAAAAGGTCTCACAAGGGCTCTGGGTGGGCTTCGGCCACCTCAGATACAGCAGGATGCTGCGAGTCGCGCGAGGGAAGCAATGTCAGGTACGGATCACTTCTTGATCTTGGCAGGTGCTCCCTCCTCCGCCCGGCCAGCGCGCTCCATGTCGTCACCCTCATGTCTGGAGTCTCGCGTCCGCACCTTCACCGACCTGCGGGCCACGGCGGACGCGGACCTGGTCATCGAGGTGGCTCCGGAGCCGTACGAGATCAAGCAGCAGATCTTCCGCGCTGCGTAGAGCAATGCTGGCGAGGTCGTCTGCAGGAATGCGCTGTCACGACGACGTTTCTGGTGAACGATGGCCGAGTATGGGCCGGGGCGACGCCGGCAAGACCCACCATCACTGCGTCGTCCTGGACGGCGAAGGTGCCAAGCTGCTTTGGCTCTGTCGCGAGTTTGGTGAAGGACCCCTGTGTGGATCTTGGTTAGGTGAGGGCGGGGTTGCCGCAGCACTTCTTGTACTTGCGCGTCGAGCCGCACCAGCAGGGGCTGTTGCGGGGTGGGGGGCCATGGGGTGACCTGGCCTCGGGCTGCGAGGCCGGCGGCGTAGTGTGCCCGGGCGTCCCCGTCCTGGGGAGAGAGGTTCTCCGCGTGGGTAAAGGACGCGAAGTCGGTGACGGTGCCGTGGGCGATGCCGATGTGTACTTCGCCTTCGTCGGATAGGCGTTGCAGTCTTTGCTCGATGTCGCGGATGTGTTCGTGGTGCTCGGTGTTGTAGTGGCCGGCCAGCTCGGGCCAGGTGTCCAGCAGTTGAGTGAACTCGTCGGGGTTCCAGAAGAGTGCGCAGGTCATGCGGGGTCGGGACAGGGCGGTTCGGCGGGCTGCGGCTTCCTGGGAGAGTTTCTCGATCGAGGCGATCAGGGCCTGCGGGTCACCGTCCGCAGCAGCCTGTATGCCGGGGTTGTGGAGGTCGTCAAGAGTGTTCGCGGTACGGAATAGATGGGGGATGTCAACTGGTTTGTGTGTGATGCATGTTCTGCTCCGTGGGGTCTGGTTCCTGCTGTGGTTACTGTGGGTTGATGGTGGTCAGAGGGGGAGCCGGTCGCCGAACCGGATCTTGAACTGGTTCATGGCGCGGGTCCAGCCGAGGGTTCCGGTGCCGCGGACGCGGCCGGTGGGGATCTTCCCGTCGCCGTCGATGTGCCGGCCTTCGATGTTGCGGATGCCGAGGTAGAGCAGTTTCATCCCGGCGTCGTCGGAGGGGAAGTGCCCGGAGGTTTTGACGAGTTTGCACAGGTTGCGGTTCATCGACTCGATTGCATTGGTGGTGTAGATGACGCGGCGGATGTCCTGGTCGAAGTCGAGGAACGGGATGAACTGCTCCCACGCGTTCTCGAACACCGCCACCAGGCCGGGATACTGCCGTCCCCACTCCTCCCGTACCTGCCCGAGGGCTTCGAGGGCGGCACTCTCGTCGACGGCGGTGTAGACCGGCTTCAAGGCTGCGGCGACCTTCTTGCGGTCGGTGTGGGACACATACTTCATGGCCGCCCTGATCAAATGGACGACACAGGACTGCGTGATCGCTTCGGGCCAGGTGGCCTCGATCGCCTCGGGAAGCCCCTTGAGGCCATCGCAGCACACGATGAGCGCGTCGCGCAGGCCACGGTGCTTGAGCTGGGTCAGCACGTGGAGCCAGAACTTCGCCCCCTCGCCCTCCTGCAGCCAGATGCCCAGCACGTTCTTGATGCCGTCGACGTCGACGTCGACGCCGATGACCAGGTGGGCAGCCTTGTTCACCACGTGCCCGCCGTCACGGACCTTGGCTCTGTCGACGATCTTGTGGTCGGGGCGGTCGAGGCTCACCGTGTGAGCAGGACGCGTTTGCGAAGGAGATCGAGGCTGGCACGGCCGAACATCTGGCGTTTCAGCATCTTCAGCCGGTTGATGTTGCCTTCGACGGCGCCTGAGCTGTGCGGCAGAGACAGCCCGTTGCGGACTGCGTCGAAGTCGCGGCGGAGGTTGCGGGCAAAGCCAGCGAGCGGAGCCAGGCTGTCCTGTTCGACGTCGGTGATCCAGTCTTCGAGGCGGTCGCCGTGGCGGCCGGTCATCATTGCGGCGAACTTCCTGACGTGACGAGTGAGCCGGTCCAGTTCGGGATCGCGCTCACGCAGCCGGTGCAGCTTGTCGGCGTCCTCGTCTCGCAGGTTCTCGGGGTGGGTCATGATCCAGGAGGTGACCTCGCGGACCGAAGGAGGCTTCGGTCCCAGGTCGGGTGCATGTCCGCGCCCGGTCCGGTAGCGCCGCAGATGCCGCTGAACGGCCAGCTCGCCGCCGGGATAGCCGAGTTGCTTGATCTCGCGGTAGAGCTGGGCGGCGTTCCTGACGCCCTCATTCCAGCGCCGGTGCAGGTAGCCGACGTACGGGTCGACGACATGCGCTCGCTGGAGATTCTTGGCGACGACATCGTCGGCGGAGCGGGCATTGACCAGTTTACGGACGGTGGCCTGGTGCAGACCGAGTTTCCGGCCGATCGCCGCCTTCGACATCCCCTGCTGCCACAGCTCATGGGCGGCAGCATGCTGCTCACGCAGCCGGACCACGACCTTCAGCTCTTTCGGTGGCTGGACCACCTCGGGCTCCACGTCCAGGTGGCCGGGGCTGGAGGCCGAGCCGGGAGGCGGTTCGGCCAGGCGGGAGCGGTGGGCGTTGACCGTCTTCTCGACTGCCTGGCCGAGGTTGGCCCACAGATGATAGCGGTCCGCGACCTGTTCGGCCTGGGGCGCCCCGGCCGAGCGGAGGCTTACTCCTCTGTGTAAGAGGTGATCTTGCTGGGTGCTGGTCGGGCCCCGGGTGAGACCAGGAATGTGACGCACAGTGAGTGACCTGATGAACGAGTCCAGCCCGCACGCCGAGTCCGCAGAGCCGCGTGAGGAGGCGTCGAGGCGGCTGGCGGGGGCTTTATCGCCGGCGGCGATCGACCGGCTCCTGGCTGATGCGGAGGCGGCCGGGGTCGGTATTGACGGGGCCGGCGGGCTGCTGCAGCAGATGATGAAGGCGGTGCTGGAGCGGGCTTTGCAGGTGGAGATGGCCGACCATCTCGGTTACGAGGCCGGGGACCCGGCAGGCCGCGGCTCGGGCAACGCCCGCAACGGCTCCTACCCCAAGACGCTCACCACGGTGGCCGGCCCGGTCACGGTGGACGTGCCCAGGGACCGCCGGTCGGAGTTCGAGCCAGTGATCGTACCCAAGGGCCGGCGGCGTCTGGCCCAGGTCGACGACATGGTGCTGTCGCTGTACGCCCGTGGCATGACCACCCGCGACATCACCGCCCACCTCAAAGAGGTCTACGGCAGCGAGGTGTCCCCGGCCCTGGTATCCAGGATCACCGATGTGGTCGCGGACGAGATAACTGCCTGGCAGAACCGCCCTGTTGACGACGTCTACCCCATCCTCTACATCGACGCGCTGACCGTGAAGGTCCGCGACAGCGGCATGGTCACCAACAAGTCCGCCCACCTGGTGATCGGCGTCGACGTGGACGGCATCAAGAACGTACTGGGCATCTGGCTGCAGGACAGCGAGGGCTCGAAATTCTGGCTGAACGTGCTCACCCAGCTGAAGAACCGCGGCCTGCGCGACGTCCTGATCGTGTGCTGCGACGGGCTGGCAGGCCTGCCCGACGCCATCACCACAGTCTGGGAGAAAGCCCTGGTCCAGACCTGCGTGACCCACTTGATCCGCAGCTCGATGAAATACGTGTCGCACGGTGACCGCAAGCAGGTGACCGCCGCCCTCAAACCGATCTACACCGCCGCCACCGAATCCGAGGCACTGACCGCGCTGGACGAGCTCCGGTCAAACTACGGCAAGAACTACCCTGTCCTGATTGCCAGTTGGGAACGGGCCTGGGAAGAATTCATCCCCTTCCTCGCCTTCGACCACGAGATACGCAGGGTCATATACACGACCAACGCCATCGAATCCCTGAACTACCAGCTCCGCAAGATCACCAAGACGCGCGGCCACTTCCCCAGCGACGACGCCGCCGTCAAACTCCTCTACCTCGGCATCCGCCGCATCCAAGGCCGCCACATCGACGGCGACGGTCCCATCCCCAAAGGCCGCGTCCGCGGCACCGGCACCCTCGGCTGGAAACGCGCCATGAACCACTTCATGCCCGCCTTCCCCGACCGCCTCCCCCTCTGACCCCAGCAAGATCACCGACAGTAGCCAACCCCAACACTGCTGCGTTTACCGTCGTGGCCGGGATGCAAGTCCGTGTTCGAGGAACATGACGTCGGTGTGGAAGGTGTAGGTCTGGCTGGTCTGGGGGTGTTGTCCGGCGTTCGGGCTGTACTTGCTGGTGGGGTTCTTGCGGGTGCGGGCCTTGATCCGGGGGCGGCGCTGGGCGGGCAGGAGGGCATCCAGGACGGCTCGTCCGATCGCGCCGAGCAGGTCGGCTGGGCCGGGGGTGAGGATTCTGCTGGCGGTGATGACCTGGTCGGCGGCGCTCTGGAGCAGGACGGTGAAGCTGATCCGGTCCATGTCCAGACCCGGCCGGGTGCCGGCCGCGTCCGCGGCGGTGCGGATGAGCGCCTGGTAGGCGGTGAGTAGGGCGTAGACCTCTTGGTCGATGCCCTGCAGGCTGCGAGAGCGCAGGACACGGCCGTCCAGCATCGTCGCCTTGATCGAGAAATACGTCGTCTCCGC
Source organism: Streptomyces sp. V4I8 (assembly GCF_041261225.1). GTDB lineage: Bacteria > Actinomycetota > Actinomycetes > Streptomycetales > Streptomycetaceae > Streptomyces. The sequence goes on along the minus strand of NZ_JBGCCN010000001.1, from coordinate 238,442 downwards.
CTGCCACCGGAGGCTTATTCACGGGGTGGTGCGGCCCGGATTTCTTGATCATCAGGACGGCCCTGCTCGGTAGTCTGATGTCTGCGAAAACGTCAGAAGTGAACCGGGGCAGGGCCGTTGAGCTGGAACGTTACGGCAGGGTTAGACAAGGATCAACTGGACGGGCTGGTGGTGCGGGTCCATCAGGCGCTCGTGGAGGACCCGGATCCTGCGGTGTCTCCGGCGCGGATGTGGTCGCTGGGCCTGTACCGGTCGGTGGTCCTGGTGCTGTTCCTCCTGCGGCAGAACCCCGTCCAGGAAGCGGCGGCGGAACTGTTCGGTGTCAGCCAGGCCACTGTTTCCCGGCGGTGGACGGGGCTGCTTCCGGTGGTGGAGAAGGCCCTCGCCGGGCATGTCCCTGATCCTGTGGAAGCCTCAGCCGGCCGGATCGTGCTCATCGACGGCACCCTGGTCACCACGTGGGACTGGGCGAGCGAAGGCACCGCTATGTTCTCCGGCAAGCACCGCGACACCGGCTTCAACCTGCAGATCGCCGCCACCCTGTCCGGAGACCTGCTCGCGGTGTCCGAGCCTGTCCCGGGCTCCCGCCACGACATGTACGCCTGGCGCCAGTCCCACTTCCCGGAGACCTTCGCAGAACGGCAGAGCATGGGCGATCTTGGGTACGTGGGTTCCGGCATGCTCACCGCGAGACGCAAACCACCTGGTCAGCAACGCCCCACTGGCGCCAAGATCTACAACCGGAGCATCAGCAGCCTCCGCGCCGCCATTGAGCGAGCGATCGCACACCTGAAGGACTGGAAGATCCTCGCGACCCGCTACCGCGGCCCCCTGGCCAAGTTCCCCCTCGTCGCCAAAACCGTCACCGCCCTCACCTTCTACAAAAAGGGCTGGTGAAACCCCGTGAATAGGCCTCCTGGTGTTGTTCCTGCTGCGGCAGAACCCCGTCCAGCAAGCGGCGGCGGAACTGTTCCACATCTCCCAGGCCACCGTCTCGCGCCGGTGGACCACGCTGCTCCCGGTGGTGGAGACGGCCCTGGCCGAGCATGTGCCCGACCCCGCCGACGCCTCACACGGCAGGATCGTCCTGGTCGACGGGACCCTGGTCACCACGTGGGACTGGGCGAGCGAGGGCACCACGATGTTCTCCGGCAAGCATCGTGACACAGGCTTCAACCTGCAGGTCGCCGCCACTCTCAGCGGGGACCTGCTCGCCGTCTCCGCGCCGGTACCCGGCAGTCGGCACGACATGTACGCCTGGCGCCAGTCCCACTTTCCCAAAGCCTTCGCCGACCGGGAGAGCATGGGGGATCTGGGCTATGCCGGCTCCGGCATGCTCACCGCCCGCCGCAAGCCACCCGGTCAGGAACGCCCCGTCAAAGACAAAGTGTTCAACCAGAGCATCGGCAAGCTCCGCGCCGCCGTCGAACGAGCGATCGCACATCTGAAGGACTGGAAGGTCCTCGCCACTCGCTATCGCGGCCCTCTCACCCGGTTCCCCCTCGTCGCCAAGACCGTCACCGCCCTCGCCTTCTACAAGAACGGCTGGTGACCCCGTGAATAAGCCTCCCGATCATGGTAGAGCCGTACCAGCTCGTCGGCCGGATAGCGGATGGGGTCGAGCAGACTGGTGAGCAGCCGCCACTGCTCACAGCGGACCGTTCCGTCGGCCAGGCTCACGGTGACCTGAGTGACCCGCACCTCCAGGAGTACGGGCAGGACGCCGTAGCCGAGCCGGGCCAGATAGGAGCCGTCGCCCAGGTGCCGGAAGGGGGTGGGCACCCGGCGGGCTGAGGAACGGATGAGGAACTGCGCGCCGCTGGTCTTCACGTCGCGCAGGAACGCAGTTGCGTCGAAGGCGGCATCGGCCAGCAGCAGCATGGAGCGGTCCAGGACACCCAGCAGGCGGCCGGCATAGGCGAGTTCGCCATCGGATTCGGGGCCGAAGGCAGCCGCCAGAATGGCGCGGGTGGATGGCGTCCCGTGTGATGGTGTAGGCGATCATTCTCCGGTGGTGTTCGGGGTGCCGGGGAGCGCGCGGGTGGTGTTCCCGGCGTGTTCGTCGGCGTAGATGGCGGTCATGCTGCCCTCGGGGAGGTAGCGGCGGGGGAAGGCGATCCACTCGTCGTGTAGTTCGCTGAGGATGGCGGTGACCAGGCGCTGGAGTGCGGCGGGGTTGGGGAAGACCTGGACGACGTCGGTGCGGCGTTTGATCTCCCGGTTCAGTCGTTCCAGGGGGTTGGTGGACTGGATCTTTTTCCAGTGCTGGAGGGGGAAGACGGCGAACGCGGTCAGGTCTTCCTTCGCGTCCAGGAGCATTTCTTTGACCTTGGGGAACTGCTCGCCGAGCATGTCGGCGACGGTGTCCAGCTGGGCTTGGACCGCTTGGGCGGTGGGCTGGGCGAAGACGGTGCGGATGGTCGCGGCGACCATCTCGCCGGTCCCCTTGGGGATGTGTGCGAAGCAGTTGCGCAGGAAATGGACACGACAGCGCTGGTAGGCGGATCCCAGCATGACCTTGCGGATCGCCTTGACCAGGCCGCTGTGTGGTCGGCGATGACCAGGCGCACCCCGGACAGGCCGCGCTCGCGCAAGGAGCGCAGGAACTCGGACCAGAATGCCTCGCTCTCGCTGTCGCCGACAGCGGTCCCGAGGACCTCGCGGCCGCCGTCCTCGGTGATGCCGGTGGCGATGACCACGGCCTGGGAGACGATCTGGTGGTTCACCCGTACCTTGCAGTACGTCGCGTCCAGGTAGATGTAGGGGAACCGGGTGTGGTCCAGGGGCCGGGTGCGAAAGGCGGTCAGCGGCTCGTCCAGCTCGCCGCAGATCCGGGAGACCTCGCTCTTGGATATCCCGCTGTCCCCGCCCAGGGCCTTGACCAGGTCGTCGACGGAGCGGGTGGAGACTCCGTGGACGTAGGCTTCCATGATCACGGCGTAGAGTGCCTGGTCGATGCGGCGCCTGCGCTCGAGCAGGCTGGGGAAGAAGCTGCCGGTGCGGAGCTTGGGGATCTGAAGGTCCAGGTCGCCGGCCTGCGTGGTCAGGGTCTTGTCGCGGTGCCCGTTGCGGAACGCCGTTCGCGAGGCAGTGTGCTCGTTCCACTCGGCACCGATGTGCGCGGCGGTCTCGGCCTCGATCAGTTCCTGCAGCATCCGCTCGGCCACACTGCGGACCAGCTCGATTCCATCGGACGAGCGTAGTGACCGAAGCAACCGCAGTAAGTCATCCTGGGACAGGGCCATCGTGCACTCCCATCGCTTGAACTGGCGTTTTAGCAGGGAGAGTTGCACGGTGGCCCACCCCTTGGTCAGGGAGCGGCCACCCCCATCAGGCGTGCGCCCCGGGCAGACACCCGCGCACACCCACACCTCGATCGCCTACACCACGTCGCAGGACGCCATCCGCGGGTGCCGCACTCGACCACAACCAGCAGCCGCAGCAACGGGTAGCCGAACTCCATACTCTCCCCGCTGCGTTTGGGATAGCGCCAGGTGACAGCCTCGTCATCGGGCACGTGCAGCAAGGTGCCGTCCACGGCCACCGTGCGTAACCCGCGGTAGAACACGCCGACCTGGCCGCGGTAGGCGACCGGCCCGGCCAGCGTCTCCAACAGACGCCGCAGCGGCGCGGCCCCTATCCGCCGCCGCGCCCTCGACAGCGAGGACACGGCAGGGCGTACCAGGGACAAGCCCTCCAGGCCGGCCACCAGCTTGCCCCAGACACCCCGGTAGGAGTCCTGCTCGAACAGGGCCAGCGCCAGGACGAAGTACACCACCACCCGCGACGGCAACAGCCGCACCCTGCGCTCACGCGTCCCGGTCTCCTCCAGCACCGCGTCCACCAGCGCGAAGTCCACAATCTGTGTCAACTCACCCAGATGCCCAGGCGCGTACACACCCCCGGCAGCCTCAATCGTGCGCGTGATGACAGACTTCTCCCGCAACGGGACTCCTGACCTTGATCGACTTTCTTCGCCGATCGTTGATCCTCAGGCGTCCCGTTGTCTCATTTCAACCCCTTGACCTGCGACGTCTCCGACAAACGCAACAGTGTTGTAGCCAACCCGCAGGCCCGACCAGCAAGGCCACACACCTCTACATACACAAAGGAATTGACAACCTCCCAGCGCCCACATCGGTCCCGGCACCACGGGCGGATCGGGGTCCTCCACCAGCATCGTGTGGACCCGGACCACCAAGGCCTCCAGTTGATCCGCTTCCAGCCCTGTCGTAACGTTCCAGCTCAACGGCCCTGCCCCGGTGGAAAACTGACGTCGTCGCAAACGCCAGGCTACCGAGCAGGGCCGTCTTGCTGATCAAGAACCCAAGCCCGTGAATAACCCTCCAGATTCCGAGATGAAACAACGGGAGAAAATGACCTCTTAGTGGGCGTTTAGGGATGGATTGAGACGCTAAGTCGCTCCTGCGGCCAACACCCTTCGGGGTGATTCGCGCCTTACATGCGCCTTCACGGCATCCCGGGTGCCGATCCGGTCGCCCGTTTGATCCGCTCCTCAGCGCCGAATTCCGTCTGGTCTAACAACGGGTTGGAAGCTTCCTGTCTGTCGGTAACTTCCAGGCGTTTCAGGCCGCACGCGTTGGCGATAAATGTGGCAAAACATGTTGAAACGGTCGGCGTGAATCACCATCAAACGCCCACTTATTAACCACGCACATCACGAGCCTCGTTCAGGCGTTCTCGAAACCGCACACGTGTACCAACCTCTCCCCAATCGCAGTACTCTTCTCACTGGGTGTCAGTCGCCGGTGATGAACGGCGACTTGACGTTCAGCTGATGCTGAGGAGGCGATGAGGACGGACATGACACGTCCCGAACGCAATGAAAATCTCAAAGCGTTACTCATAGAGGCACAGTGGAGCGCGGGAGAGCTCGCCAGCGCGGTCAACTGGCTGGGGAGCGCCCAGTCAATGAAGTTGAAGTATGACAGGACTGGGGTCGCTCACTGGCTCACGGGCTCCAAACCCAGGTCCGCTGTCGTCAGCCTGGTCGCTGCAGCATTGAGCCGCCGTATAGGCCGGCTAGTGACCGTGGAGGAAACCGGCCTCTCCAAGACCTCAAGACAGTCCGGGGTCGACGCCTACAGCCCCTCTGGACACACTGACCCCCTCCAGCGCCTCGTCGCCCTCGCGGGCTTAGACTCCAGCCCCCCAGGCCGAACTCTCCTCACACAGTCGGGGTACAGCCTTACAGACGTACCTATGCCCGACTGGAGTCATAGATCATCGTCCACCACCGTTCCCGGCGCCAAACGCCGAGTCAGCGCAGAAGACATCGAAACCATCCAAACAGTAGTGAAGACTGTCGCCGATCAGGCACAACACTTCGGAGGAAGGCACGGTCGTTCAGCAGTGGCTGCCTACCTGGCCGAAGACGTCAGCCGCGTGCTCGTCGCAAACGCCTCAGATGCACTCCGGCGTGAGCTGTTCAACTCGGTTTCCCAGCTCACTCATTTACTGGCCATGATGACAGCCGATGCGGGACATCACGGGCTGGCTCAGTCGTACTACCACACAGCACTCAGCCTGGCCCAAGATGCCGGGAACCCCGTAACCTACGCAGTCATCCTCCGAGCAATGAGCGCCCAAGCCGTACAGCTGGGGCACCACGCCCAAGCCCTCTCGCTGGCCGAAGCCGCAGTCACTACCGCAGGCACCAACGTCTCCGGGCCCACCGCAGCATTTCTTCTTAGCCAGATGGCTGTGACTCATGCCAACGACGGCCAGCGGCACTCCGCCATCAAAGTGCTGGCAGCAGCTGAAACCGCGCTAGACCAATGCGACGGCACCCCGGGACCGTTCACCTCATACCCGCGCGCCGGCCTCGAATACCAGTGCTCACAAGTCTTCCTGCCCCTAGGAATGCGAGCCGAGGCACTCCGATCCCTGCGCACCTGCGCCCGCCGCCGCGAACCCCACGAATGCAGAGCCTCAGCTCTCACCGAGTTCCAGCTCGGCGAAACGCTGCTGACAAGCGGACTCCTGGATGAAGCCTGCCACCACTGGAGTCGTTTCCTTACTCAGAGCGGTTACGTCCACTCAGCTCGCATCGACCAAGCCCTAAACCAGCTTTACAAGAGCATCCGGCCATACCAACGGCACCGCAACGCCACCATCCTCTGGGACCGCTTAAACGCACTGCTCACACGAAGAGGTCTGCACACACGCGCTCCAGACCCACACAGCTGAACACCCCAGGGCAGCGCATCCCCAGCGCTTAACAAGCAGCCGACAACTTTCCCGTGCAGCAGATGTGCACCTGGGCGGGAGTATCCACGTCGGGCTTCTACCACTGGAGATCGAGGCCATTGTCGCCACCCCGAAGCGCCGTGCGGAACTGAGGGGCGTCATCCTCCAGGTCTTCTCTGACTCGCAGGGACCTACAGCTACCGGCGTGTCCACGCCGTGCTCCAGCGAATGAACGGTAAGGCCGGAGCAGACAGGTCCGCGCGCCGATGCGCGAGCTCGGCCCGGTGCCATGCCAGCCGCGTCCCCGGCCTGCCGGCCCGTGACTTCACCACTGACGCTCCCGGGGCAAACTGATCGGCGATATCACCTACATCCACACCTGGGCCGGGTCCCTTTACCTCGCGACCGTTATCGACTGCCACGCCACGGCTGTGGTCGGCTGGGCGATGGCCGACCACATGAAGACCTCTTTCATACCGGATGCACTCGATATCGCCGCCAGGAACATCGACCTCGCCGATGGCGGAATACTTCATTTCGATCGCAGCAGCCAACATACGCCTCGGGAACGTCGTTGCAGGATCCGCACGTTGTGCCTGGGGCGTCTGAATCATTTTTCGGCGCCCTCAAACACGAACTCGTGGAGGGTTATTCACGGGCTTGGTTTCTTGATCAGCAAGACGGCCCTGCTCGGTAGCCTGGCGTTTGCGACGACGTCAGTTTTCCACCGGGGTAGGGCCGTTGAGCTGGAACGTTACGACAGGGCTGGAAGCGGATCAACTGGAGGCCTTGGTGGTCCGGGTCCACACGATGCTGGTGGAGGACCCCGATCCGCCCGTGGTGCCGGGACCGATGTGGGCGCTGGGCCTGTACAAGTCCGTGGTCCTGGAGGCTTATTCACGGGGTGGTGCGGCCCGGATTTCTTGATCATCAGGACGGCCCTGCTCGGTAGTCTGATGTCTGCGAAAACGTCAGAAGTGAACCGGGGCAGGGCCGTTGAGCTGGAACGTTACGGCAGGGTTAGACAAGGATCAACTGGACGGGCTGGTGGTGCGGGTCCATCAGGCGCTCGTGGAGGACCCGGATCCTGCGGTGTCTCCGGCGCGGATGTGGTCGCTGGGCCTGTACCGGTCGGTGGTCCTGGTGCTGTTCCTCCTGCGGCAGAACCCCGTCCAGGAAGCGGCGGCGGAACTGTTCGGTGTCAGCCAGGCCACTGTTTCCCGGCGGTGGACGGGGCTGCTTCCGGTGGTGGAGAAGGCCCTCGCCGGGCATGTCCCTGATCCTGTGGAAGCCTCAGCCGGCCGGATCGTGCTCATCGACGGCACCCTGGTCACCACGTGGGACTGGGCGAGCGAAGGCACCGCTATGTTCTCCGGCAAGCATCGTGACACCGGCTTCAACCTGCAGATCGCCGCCACGCTGTCCGGAGACCTGCTCGCGGTGTCCGAGCCTGTCCCGGGCTCCCGCCACGACATGTACGCCTGGCGCCAGTCCCACTTCCCGGAGACCTTCGCAGAACGGCAGAGCATGGGCGATCTTGGGTACGTGGGTTCCGGCATGCTCACCGCGAGACGCAAACCACCTGGTCAGCAACGCCCCACTGGCGCCAAGATCTACAACCGGAGCATCAGCAGCCTCCGCGCCGCCATTGAGCGAGCGATCGCACACCTGAAGGACTGGAAGATCCTCGCGACCCGCTACCGCGGCCCCCTGGCCAAGTTCCCCCTCGTCGCCAAAACCGTCACCGCCCTCACCTTCTACAAAAAGGGCTGGTGAAACCCCGTGAATAGGCCTCCTGGTGTTGTTCCTGCTGCGGCAGAACCCCGTCCAGCAAGCGGCGGCGGAACTGTTCCACATCTCCCAGGCCACCGTCTCGCGCCGGTGGACCACGCTGCTCCCGGTGGTGGAGACGGCCCTGGCCGAGCATGTGCCCGACCCCGCCGACGCCTCACACGGCAGGATCGTCCTGGTCGACGGGACCCTGGTCACCACGTGGGACTGGGCGAGCGAGGGCACCACGATGTTCTCCGGCAAGCATCGTGACACAGGCTTCAACCTGCAGGTCGCCGCCACTCTCAGCGGGGACCTGCTCGCCGTCTCCGCGCCGGTACCCGGCAGCCGGCACGACATGTACGCCTGGCGCCAGTCCCACTTCCCCAAAGCCTTCGCCGACCGGGAGAGCATGGGGGATCCGGGCTATGTCGGCTCCGGCATGCTCACCGCCCGCCGCAAGCCACCCGGTCAGGAACGCCCCGTCGGAGACAAGGTGTTCAACCAGAGCATCGGCAAGCTCCGCGCCGCCGTCGAACGAGCGATCGCACATCTGAAGGACTGGAAGGTCCTCGCCACTCGCTATCGCGGCCCTCTCACCCGGTTCCCCCTCGTCGCCAAGACCGTCACCGCCCTCGCCTTCTACAAGAACGGCTGGTGACCCCGTGAATAAGCCTCCCGACTAGACAGGAGCTATCAGCCACCACTCACACAACCTGGTGTACACCCTCCGGGGACGGCGCCGGCCCAGCCGGTTGGCGTACTCCTGCCCGAACTTGACGCACCACCGGCGGATGGACTCGTAGGAGACCTCGACACCGCGCTCGAGCATCAGCTCCTCGACATCGCGGCAGGAGAGGGAAAACCGGTGATACAGCCACACGCAGTGGGAGATGACCTCCACCGGGTACCGGTGCCCCTTGTACAACGGCGCGGTGTCCACGAACAGCCCCCAGGATGACCAACCCGAAGATCATCCCACGGGCTCAGATCAACGTGACAATGCCCTCGTCAATCATGCTGCAGTCCCCTGCGCGGCAGCGCCCCCACCGCCCAGCTGCCACACCGAACTCATTCTGAAACGATCAGGTAAGTCATAGGCAGGTGGTGGATGTGAACACGTCGCCAGCTTTAACCGGACCTGCGCCATCCACCATGTCCGTCCAGGCTACGGTGTATCCGGACGGCACTGAGAACTCCTCCCTGTACCCGCTTGAGCACTCCTTGATCCACAAAAAGGTTCCGGGAGTAGGGCTGGTCATGCGGGCCCAGTTCGAGCGGCACGAGGGGCTGTAGCGGAGTTGGATGTTTCCCCTCGAGGTGTTTATCTGCGTCACGGTGTACGCATCAGTACTACAGCCGGCCTGGTCGGGATCAAGTCCCCTGCAAGCTGCGCTGTAACAACCGGCTGCTGGAGCAGCCTGGGCAGCAGGCGCAAACATCATGCCCATTGCCGTGATCAGGACACCAAATCCAGCGGTGATTGACTTTTTCACCACATATCTCCTTTAAGTGGTGCCGTGACCGGCACCTTCCGATGCCGAGACAGCATCGCTCAGCGCAATAACAGTGGACCGTTTGCCCGTTAGGTGAAAGATCCTTTTCAGCTACTCCTGCAGATCTTCGCACTCACAGACTTCTTGCGGTCGGGGGACGATAGTGTTATAGAGCTGCTTTAATCCTGTGCCGGGGGCCATGGGGTGGCTTGGCTCCGGGCGGCGAGGTCGGCGGCGTAGTGGGCCCGGATGTCGTCTTCGGGGGACAAGTTCTCCTCGTTGGTGAAGGACTCGAAGTCGCTCACGGTGCGCTGCGCCGTAAGACTTGAGCTTGTCGGTGACGATCACCCGGGGCACCTGCCTGGTCTTTTGAGGAGTTTCCGGAAGAAATGCCCGTGCCCGCCGGCGCGAACACCCGCGACCACACCCTTCTGCTCGAAACCCTCGACGGCTTCACCGAGTTGACCGAACTCCTGGATCACGCCCCACGGCGCCCGGCACTGAGCCTGGATGCCGGCTACGACTACCAGCCCGTCTCCACCGACTCGCCCAGCGTGGCATCACGCCCCGGATCACCAAACGCGGCACGAAGACCCGGTCCGACACCCCATGCCGCTTGACCTCAAACGACATGGGGTGACGAAACGAAGTCAGTAAGAGCGTCCGCCAGTAGGTGGTGAGCTGGGGTTATCGGATGCGGGGGCTGGCGGGTCGGGTGTCCCAGCGGTGGGTGTACCAGGCCCGGCGGAGCTACGGACTGTGATGATCGCGGTGGCCAGGGCGAGGTAGAACTCGGTGCAGACGCGGCGGCGTTCGGTGCAGCGGCGGAGCTTCCCGAAGTTGTTCATCCACGAGTTCGTGCGCTCTACCACCCAGCGGCCGTCGGTCTGGATCGGTGTCTTCGTGCCGCGTTTCGCGATGCGGGGCGTGATGTCACGCTTGGTGAGGCCGTCGTAGACGGGCTGGTAGTCGTAGCCCGCGTCCAGGCTCAGCGCCGGATGTTGCGGGGCGTGGCCCAACTCGCCGGTCAGTGTGGCGAATTCGTCGAGGGTTTCGGGCAGCAGGGTGTGGTCACGGGTGTTCGCCCCGGCCGGGACAGTGACCACGGGTATGCCGTAGCCGTCGGTGAGCTGGGACCGCTTGGTGCCCTGCTTGCCCCGGTCTACCGGTGAGCGGCCCGCGCACTCGCCGCCCGAGGGCGCCTTGGTGATGCAGCCGTCCGCGGCCAGCTCCTCCAGCTCCAGGCCCACCATCTGGTCGTAGGCCCGCAGCACCGCGAGAACCAGGTGGCCGGCAACACCGCCTTCGATCCACTCGTCCCGCCGACGCCGGAGCGTCGTGGCCGAGCACATCTCGTCCGCGACCCGCTCGTAGCCCATCCCCGACACCAACGCCAGAACGAGCCGGTCGAAGACCACGGCGTCCGGGATCCGCGGATTGTGGCACCCCAGCGGATGCCCGTCCGCACGTTCGGGCAGCAGACGGAGGAACTCCTCACGGATCGGCGCGATGATGGACGCAGGCACAACGGACACGAACTCTCCTGATGGTCACAGAGCGTAGACAACTCCATGATCATCAAGCTCGTCTTCGTCGTGCCGCCCACTTTGCCGCGCACATGACCTACTGGCGGAGGCTCTAACCGCATAGGCTGCTGTTCAGGGGCAGTTGATGGCGATGTCGCCAGCGTCACGGTTGCAGGTGTCGAAGCCTAGGCCCCCGTCGAGGCTGTCGTTGGCGATCACGCTGTCTGTGGCATTGAGGGTGTCGTTGCCTTCGCCGCCATTGTGCGTGTCATTGCCCCTGCCTCCGGTTACCGTGTCGTGGCCCTGTTCGCCGTTGAGGGTGTCGTTGCCGTCGTCGCCGTTGAGGGTGTCGTTGCCGGCGTTGCCGTTGATCGTGTCGTTGCCAGCTAGTCCTGAGATGGTGTCGTTGCCTGGGCCGCCGTTGATGGTGTCGTTGCCGGGGGTGGCCCGTCTGCCGGTTGCAGCCGTGTCGTCCCCGATGAGCCGGTCGGCTCGGGGGCCGCCGTTGAGGCGGTCGTCACCCGCACCACCGAGCAGTGTTCCTGCAGCCTCCAGATTCGGAGAGATGGTGATGTCATCGTCGGCGTCTTTGGCGTTGACATTGATCGCTGAGAGGGGCAGTGGGCACTCTGCCGTGTGCGCGGCTGTGACACGACAGGGAGTGATGGCAGCGACAGTGTCTGCCGAGTCCGTCACTATGACGGCATTGCCTCGCCTCCGTATGGTGATGTCGTTTGTCACGCCCTCATCGGCCGTCACGATGAGGGTATCCCCTGCCTTCTCGACGACGGTGGTGTCGGCAAGCATCCTACTGCTGGGGATAGCCACTCCTGCGGATGCGCCAGTTAGCGGCGTGCCGATGAGTGTGCTGACGGCCAGGGCAATGGTGCAGGCGTGTCGGACTGCCATCCTTGTTTGCCTTTCGAATCAGGGCTTGGCGCTAGTGCTGATGGTCTCCAGTCGCGTGGCTCATCAAGGGCAGCCGTTCTTGTAATCGCCCAGGTCGGCGTGGCAGTTATCCGTTTCAGCGCCGCCTTCGAGGTAGTCATTTCCGCTGACGTTGTCCACGGCGTTGATTACGTCGCGTCCCCGATTACCGTCCGCGTAGTCGTTTCCTGCCCCCGCGACGATCTGCTCGTTGCCGCTGCCGCCATCGATCACATCGTTACCTGCGTCGCCGTTGATGATGTCCGGGCCGTCGCGTCCCTCGATGGAATCGTTTCCGCTGCCGCCGAAGATCCTGTCTGCTCCGGTGCCGCCGCCCAGGGTGTCATTGCCCGCGCCTCCGGAGAGGAAGTCGGCCCCCTCATCACCTTCGATGGTGTCGTTCGCGGACCCACCGGAGAGACTGTCAGCACCCGGGCCCCCGAGCAGCGTGACCCCAAGGCTCGTCAAGTGGGACGTGACACTGTCGTCTTGGTCGCCGGCATGAACCACGAACTCGGTGGTGCCAGCTGCAGTGCAGGCCACCTCGGTTGGACTCACGGCGACACAGCCGCCGGACGGCGTCACTGCGTCTCCGCTGTCCCTGACCCTGATGCTGCTGCCGGTCTGCCAGATCGTGATCGTGTTGCCCCGCCCAACGCCCGCAGTGACCGTAATGGACGTTCCCGTTTTGTTCACCAGCGTCGAGGCGAACATGCTGGCGGACTTCGTACCGGAGGCCGCATTTGCCGCCCCCGTACAACACAGAGAGAAAGTGCACACCGCGGCCAGAAGCCCTATGGCGGGATAACGACTTTGGCTCATAACCTGCCTTCCGAGAGGGCAAACGCTCAAAATTGACACACTGCTATACACATTGATGTCCGACCACGGGCACCATCAGGCCAGCCCCAGTCCTTGCGCTTCGTTACGGAATCAACCATTGAGCATCGAGATCGTACGAGTATCGACAGACAGGCAAACACTCATCGGCTCTATTCGTAGACACGACAGCCTGCAGCCCCGAGCGGGTCGAATCGGTCGGACTCAAGGCACCCCGAGCATGCCAATACCCAAGGCCACAACAAAGGCGAATCAAAGCCATTACTGCACTGAGCCTTTGCCAACTTGCGGCGTGCGCGGGTCAGTTGGCTCGACACATGAGTGAAGCCCCTGGTAGACGGGTTCACGACCAAGATCGCCCGATACCCACCAGAGGCTTCACGTGCTTGTGTACCCGTGCGGGCTGGACGTGTCCAGTCGGTCCCTGACCTTCCTCGCCGCTCGTCTTCGCGAACACCGTCGTCGGATCGGAAGCCGTTGGCGCCGGCTCCCGGCCGGCAAGCCCTGCTGGTACTGGCGCATCTGCGGAACGGGACCACGTACGCCCAGCTCGCGGCGGGATTCGAAGTGGGGACGAGCACGGTCTACCGCTACATCAGCGAGGCCGTCGACCTGCTGGCCACGCTCGCACCGACCCTCGACGAGGCCGTCCAGGCTGCTTCGGTGAAGGCTTACGTCCTGCTCGACGGGACACTCCTGCCGATCGACCGTATCGCCGCCGGCCGGCCCTTCTTCTCCGGCAAGCACAAGAAGTACGGCATGAACATGCAGGTCATCGCCGATCCGTCCGGCCGGCTGCTGTGGGCTTCGCCCGCACTGCCAGGGGCCGTCCACGACGTTCGGGTTTCCGGGGAGGGCCGTCGAACCTGGGGAGGTCGAAGCGGCCCTCCCCGGCTCTTCACGAAGTGGAGGGTGGTGGCCCAAGCGGGTTCTGGGTAGTCGGCGCTTGGCACCAGTTGGTGTTTCGCCGGCCGGGTGAAGGCCGCTTCCATAGATCTGCGGCATGACAACGCGCGAAACCGGGCCACGTGGCGTGGCCCGGTCTCCGGGGCGACGGTTGTGAAGCGACCGCCCAAGGCCGCTCACCATAGCCATCCAGTCGGCAACTTCAAACTGGGGATTGGCTGCCGGTTTGAGGCGAGTGCTCCGCGGACGGCAGCTTCTTCCCTCTCCTGGTACGGGGTTCAGCGCCGGGTGATGTTCTTGGCCTCGGGGCCCTTGTGGCCTTGGCCGATGTCGAAGGTGACCGATTCGCCTTCGTTGAGCTCACGATATCCGGTGCCGTTGATCTCGGAGTAGTGCGCGAAGACGTCGGGGCCTCCGCCGTCCGGTTCGATGAAACCGAAACCTTTTTCCGCGTTGAACCACTTCACGGTGCCGCTGGCCATACTGGTCAATCCTTCACCTATATCTGGGAGCAGCCCTTCAGCAGGGCATACTCCGCCCTCTGCAATCACACAGGCCAACCACCTTTTTACCCCGGAACACCGTTTTCACCCAGATGACAACACAGCCGAGCAGTGCCGGCTCCCGGCAGCCGCCATCACCGTTGACCAGGATGTGAGCAGCCCAGGAACCAGGTTCACTGGGCGGAGGCTGTGCGCGATAGTGTGCCGCGCCTGCGCGGGAGAGGCGCCCTACCGGCAGGCACATCTGCGCCGGTAGGGTCGAACGTTGGTGGGCAAGGGCTGGGGTTTCCACGCGACGGACTGGCCCTTGCCCCCGCCGTCTTGTCGGCTAACCGTCCCGCCGGGCGCCCCTCGGGGCCCCGGCTAGCTGGTAAGACAGGTATGGAAGAGGAAACGCCGATATTGGGGAGCGGTGCCCTTATGCAGCCAGCGTGGTCGCTGCCAGCCCCCAGCTGGCAGCGACCACGCCATAACGCCTTTCGCTGCTGATACCCGCGGTACTGCCCCGGACGCCGCCGCTACGACTTTTCGGATCAGTCGACTACCCTTGCCGGTGAAGGCGCAAGGGGTCGTTAAATTGAAGGTGGAGTTGGGTAAAAGCTCCGTGACCAGGCCGGTATTCCCAGCCTGTCCCTTGAACGCTCCGCGTATGAGAGCGGATTTGCGCGGGTGCCTTGTGCCAGCTGGAGCCGTATCGCCGACAACACGGAACGAGACGGCTTCTCACGCGCCCGGCGCCGGCCGCCACCCCACAAGGAGGTGGCGGCCGGCGCTGCTTGGCACAACCGGTGCAGGGTGGCCTCACGCCAGCGTACGTCCAACCGCCCCACAGCGAGCGTAGGTTGCCAGCCTGATTGACAGCAGTCCGAGACCGAGGAGAACGGCTGGTTCTGAACTGCCTACCAGCTGCGTGGTGGGGCGCGGGTCCGCGGGCTGCCGCTGCCGACCGGGAAGGCGGCAGCGGCAGGCGAAGGCCCGTTGGCAGCAGCGGTGCCGTGACGTGACTGGGCCTTCGTGTAAGAAAACGACCCGGAGGGTCCCATGTCACGCAGGCCAGGCCGGGGAACCGTGCTGAAAAGAAGAAGGGCCAGTACGTCTCTCCCGCAACCGTCATGGTGCTGCGCGAGCGTGACGGACAGAGGGCCCAGGACGGCGCGGCTCAAGACGGGTGAGCGTGCACACCGGGGACGGTGGCCCTTGCGTCGGCGCCCTCGAAGAGACACGGGTTTAGGGGTGCGCAGGGCCGGGGGCGGTGAGGAGGATGGCGGTGGTGCCGGTGAGGGTGAGGATGCGCCGTACCGCCGGGGAGGAGTCTACCAGGCGTAGGCTTCCCCATGCGGCTCGTGCGCGGCGTTGGTGGGCCAGCAGTGCTACGAGGCCAGCGGAGTCCATGAACGATACCCAGGCCAGGTCGAGTTCGCAGTGCCGCTCCTTGAGTGGGCCCAGGGCGGCGGCCAGTTGGGGTGCGGTACCTGTATCCAGTTCGCCCGAGACCCGTACCAGGACCACGTACCCGACGT
Source organism: Streptomyces sp. V4I8 (assembly GCF_041261225.1). Classification (GTDB taxonomy): domain Bacteria; phylum Actinomycetota; class Actinomycetes; order Streptomycetales; family Streptomycetaceae; genus Streptomyces. Next base: position 222,744 of record NZ_JBGCCN010000001.1, on the reverse strand, counting down.
CGACCACCTCGACGGTCAGCGGGTGCGGAGCGATCGGGCCGCACACAAAAGGTATCTTCCGCTGCCGGCCACGTTGTTCCGCCGGCAATGGGGGAGGCTGCCCTCTCGCCGGGCCTGTCCTGTCCATCCGGTCCACCCCCGCTCACTGCGCCGCCGGTGCCGCACGACGTGGGCGTGCAGGCCCGGCAGGGCATCAGTTGCCCTCGATCGACACGGTAATGAAGCCATACCGCTTGCGTGTCCTTTGAGCACCAGTCACCCGCGCCAGTGAACGGGTATTTGCCTCGTCAACAGGTTACCCAGCGCTCAAACACTCGCGCAGAACGCCCCCCCCTTGACGGTCTCCGACGACGGTCCCCAGCGTGATCATTCCGGCCAGCGGGGGAGGGGGTGAAACATCCCGGGCCTCTTCGGGGTGCCGCCCAGGGGTCCGACATGCCGTACGGCACGGCACAACATCGGCGAGCCTGGACTGTCGTCACGCCGTTTCCTCCCCAGCCCGAGCCACGCCGGTGCGGACCCAGGGCGCAGCCCGTGCGCCGCAGGGCCACCCACTCGCGATACGTCTGCGCGAACTCGCGGTGAGTGCGCGTGCAGTAAGCCCGCCAACGGCTTGTGCGTGGCCGCGGTCCGGCGATCGGCGCACCGCACCACAGGCACAGCCGGTTGCCGTCCTCATCCACTGGGATCCGAGCCATGCCCCCGACCATACGCAGGGGTAGGTGACGTTGAGTGAAGGTCATATCGGAGCTACTGGTGCGTGCGGCGGGGCCATTCAGTATGAAGCCCCTGGTCAAAGAGCATTGTGCGTCAACGGGAGCCTCTTCTGAGGAGTGAGGCGTTCCCGCTATCAGGTAACGCTGAGTACAGGTGTCCGGGCGGGGTGGACGAGCGGGTAAGCGCTGCCGTCGGACGCGGGAGTGCGCCTGAAGGAGGAGGACTCTGGTCGCTCATGCACCGAGTTCTGCCTCCAACTCGCCACCGTAATCATCACCGTCCGTAGCCTCATCCGCCGGGCCTGGTACATCCACCGCTGGAACACCCGACCCACCACACCCCGCCTCGGCTTCCCCGCTCTCGGTGCGCTGGGGGTTGCGGACGGTCGGCGCGCGGGAGGGGTTGCCCGGTAGCGCACGGTGGTCGTGCTGCCCCCGGGTGAGGGGGAGGTGAGGTGCAGCCGTCGCCGGGTTGGAGCCACACTGTTGGCGACGGCTGCGGCGCGGAGGGGTGCGCGGCTTGTCCGGGTGCGCAGCCCCCTTGCGCTTGTTCGTCCTCGTCGGCTGCCGGAGAACGGCGCGGGAGCGCGCTCCGGACGGGACACGTGGGCCGACTGGACGGCGGGGGCGGGGCCGGGTGACAGCTCGGGCCCGCTCTCCCCTTGGTGGAAGCGTAGGCCAATGCTTTGGCCAGGTGAAGGGCGTATTCCGGGTGGCACGGGTGCGCGCCCGCGCACTACCACTGGCCTCGGCGCAAGCTGCGAGCGCCAGCCGCCGGACAGTTTATGAGCGCTGGGCATCGGGGAGGACGGCGCGCTTGGCGTTGTGCGCCGCCTGCCTGTGCGGTTGGTGGGGCCGCTACGCCTTGCCGGCCCGGCGAGGCGGGGCAGCAGCTGCCCGAAGGCCGCGGCTCGCGCCAGCGCTGTGGCGTGATGCCATGCACCGCGATGGCGTCCGGCTCGATAACGGCGTCCGGCTGCACGTACTCGCTGAACACCACGGTGCCGTCCCGGGTCACGGCGGCGATCTGCACCGCGAACGCGTTGGCCAGGCCGGCGGTCTCCACATCGAGGGCGGTCAGCGTCGTATCGGCCAGCAAGCGCCGGGCCCAGCCGGCGGCCTGCTCGCGCTCGCGTGGCCAGGAGGCCGGGCGGCGCAGGGCACGGACGGCGTCGTCGAGACTGGCCTGCTCTTCGCGGGCGGCCAGCACACGCCACAGCAGCGCCGCGCCGCCATCCTGCCCTGTGCTCACGGTGCCGAGGTAGCGGCCGCCGTCGTACGTGGCCCAGATGGGCCGGCCGGGGCATTGTCACGTTGATCTGAGCCCGTGGGATGATCTTCGGGTTGGTCATCCTGGGGGCTGTTCGTGGACACCGCGCCGTTGTACAAGGGGCTCTACCTTCTTCCTGGGCCGACCGCAGCCGTTCGTAGGGTTGTGGGGCCCGGGGGAGCTGGGTGTGGCTGACAAGTGGCTGTCGTCTCGTGGCTTCCGGTGCTTGGCCGCCCGGCTCCCCACGACGACTCGGCCGCCGATTGGGAAGTGCGAACAGGTCGCTGTGTAGAGCAATGCCGGCGAGGTCGTCCGTGGTGCGCAAGGCAAGTACGACGACTGGAGCACGATGAGCCGGATATTGGCCGGTACCGACTGCGGCAAGACCCACCACCACTGCCTGGCCCTGGACAGCGACGGCAACACGTTGCTGTCGCGGCGGGTGGCCAACGACGAACCGGAGTTACTGAAGCTGATCGGTGACGTCCTGGGCCTCGCCGACGGCCGTGAGGTCACCTGGGCGATGGACATGACCGGCGGCGAGCCCGCGCTGTTAATCGCCCTGCTCGTCAACCACGGCCAGGAACTGGTCTACCTCCCCGGCATCGCGGTCAACCGCGCCACCGACAGCTACCGCGGGGCGGGCAAGACCGACGCCCGGGACGCCCACGTGATCGCCGACCAGGCCCGCATGAGACGCGACCTGCAGCCGATCCGCCCCAGTGAAGACGCGAGCATCGAACTGAGGCTGCTCACCGAGCGCCGTGTGGATCTCGTTGCCGACCGCACCCGCACCACCAACCGGCTCAAGGCCCTGCTGACCAGCATGTTCCCAGCCCTGGAACGCACCCTGGACATGGGCACCACCGGAGCGCTGCTGCTCCTGACGGGCTACCAGAGCCCGGCGGCCATCCGCCGCACCGGCCTGCGCCGACTGACCACCTGGCTGGCCAACCGCAAGGTCCGCAACCCCGACTCCCTGGCAGCCAAGGCCATCGAGGCTGCTGAGCGCCAGCACACCGCCGTCCCGGGCGAGACAGCGATCGCGAAGATGGTGCATACCCTGGCGAGGGAGGTGATGGCCCTCAACGAGAAGATCGCCGAGACCGACAAGCTCATCGAGGGCCGGTTTCGCGAGCACGAACTCGCCGAAGTGATCCAGTCGCTGCCCGGCATCGGCACGGTCCTCGGCGCCGAGTTCCTCGTCGCCGTCGGCGGCAGCCTGGAGGCGTTCCCCACCCCCGACCGCCTCGCCGCCTTCTCCGGCGTGGCGCCGGCGCCACGCGACTCGGGCAAGGTCAGCGGCAACCTCCACCGGCCCCAGCGTTACCACCGCCGTCTGCAAAGGGTCTTCTACACCTCCGCGCTCGTCAGCATCCGGTGCGACCCCAACTCGCGGCAGTTCTACGACAGAAAACGCGCTGAGGGCAAACGCCACGTCCAGGCCGTGCTCGCCCTCGCCCGCCGGCGCGTCAACGTGCTGTGGGCCCTGATCCGTGACCGACGGTGCTACACCATCACACCACCAGTCACCACCTCCGCTTGACTTCCAGATTGGGAAGCACCGGTACCCGGTGGAGGTCATCTCCCACTGCGTGTGGCTGTATCACCGGTTCTCCCTCTCCTGCCGCGATGTCGAGGAGCTGATGCGCGAGCGCGGTGTCGAGGTCTCCTACGAGTCCATCCGCCGGTGGTGCGTCAAGTTCGGGCAGGAGTACGCCAACCGGCTGGGCCGGCGCCGTCCCCGGCCTGGCGGCAAGTGGCACATGGACGAGGTCTTCATCAAGATCAACGGGGTGCTGCACTACCTCTGGCGCGCGGTGGACCAGGCCGGCAACGTCCTGGACATCCTCGTGACCACCAAGCGGGACGCCAAGGCCGCCAAGCGCTTCTTCCGCCGCCTGCTCAAGGAGCTCGAGTACATGCCGCGGGTGATCGTGACCGACAAGCTGCGCTCCGTAAGTTGTTGGGTGGCCCGGGAGGGCCGGATGTGGCTGAAGCTTCGCTGCCGCTTGTGGCTTCGTAGGAGTGGCCGTCCGGCTCTCCGGGGCGCCCTGGCTGCTGATTGAGATCTGTGCGCCTTGTGCGGTCGCTGTTTACGGAGATGACAGCGGGGTGTTCCTCGGGCCGACGGTGTGCGGTGCGGAACGAGGAGGGGCGAGTGAGTAAACGGCCTGGCTGCGTATGGTGCGGCATCGATGGGGGCAAGGGGCATCACTGGGCGGCGGTGGTTGACGAGACCGGCACCACGGTGTGGTCGAAGAAGATCGACAACGATGAGTCGGCCATCTTGACTGCGCTGGGCGAGATCCTTGACCTGGCCGACGAAGTCCGCTGGGCGGTGGACATCTCCGGGACCCCCTCCGCGCTGCTGCTGGCGCTCCTTGCGGCCCACGGCCAGCAGGCCGTCTACGTACCTGGCCGCACCGTCAACCGGATGGCCGGCGCCTATCGGGGCGAGGCCAAGACCGATGCCCGCGACGCTTACGTGATCGCCGAGACTGCCCGCCACCGAGGGGACTTGGCGACCATCGGCGTACCCGTCCAGCTGGCCGCCGACCTGACCCTGCTGACCTCGCACCGGACCGACCTGGTCGCCGACCGGGTGCGGCTGATCAACCGGCTGCGGGATGTGCTCACCGGCATCTTTCCAGCGCTGGAGCGGGCCTTCGACCCGACCCGAAATGACCAAACGCTCCCGCGCCTGGAACCAGGTCACCGGCTGCCCCGCGACCGTCTGACACCGGCCGACACACGGGAGAAGCACGCCCCGACACACCCTCAACACCCAGCCACCCCCAACAACGTGACAATGCCGCCACACGCAGTGGGAGATGACCTCCACCGGGTACCGGTGCCCCTTGTACGACGGCGCGGTGTCCACGAACAGCCCCCAGGATGACCAACCCGAAGATCATCTCACAGGCTCAGATCAACGTGACAATGCCCTCGCCGGCCACCGGCCGATCGAGGTCTACCGCACCCCGACCCTGCATCCCCAACTTTCAGACCAAGATCATTGAGCCACAAACTTGACGCGGGACACCGTCAGTCCCTCGGCCCAGCCTCATGCGGGCTGGGATCTGTACGTGCCCGTACTGGTGGCCGGGTCGGGGGTCGGCGGGTTGTCTCAAGGTCAGCAACAGTTGTTCTGACCTGGCAGTTTGACTACGTCTCCTGGAAAGCGAGCGCCAAGCAGCGAGACTCTTGGCGATCAACTGCCGGGGATGTGCCTGACAGCCCGAGGGCGCGGAACAGGGTGCTACAGGGTGGCACCCTGTAGCACAGGGCGGCTATCATGGATATATGAGCACCCAGTCCGAGATCACCCAGCGCGACCTGCGCACCAAATCCAAAGAGATCATGGATGCCGTCCAAAGCGGCCAGTCCTTCACCGTCACCCGGGATGGGCACCGCATCGGCGAGCTGATCCCTCTGCGACGCCGTCGGCGCTTCGTCCCGCGCGGCGAGTTCGCTGCCAGGTCCCGCACCGCCTCCGACATCTCCCCGGACGCCTTCCGAGCCGACCAGGCAACCACCGTCGAGCAGGAGCAGGATGACCCCTATGCCCGTTGAGCACTCCTCCGCCGAGCACCCGCAGGGGCTCCTCGACACCAACATCATGATTCTGCGCAAGTGGATCAACCCTGACGAGCTGCCCGCCGAGATGGCCATCAGCGCCATCACCCTGGCCGAACTCTCCGCCGGCCCCCACCAGGTGCGCGGCAATGCCGAACAGGACGATTACGACGAACACGCCGAGCGCGCCCGTCGCACGGACATCCTCCAACGCGCCGAGAATGAGTTCGACCCCATCCCCTTCGACGCGGAAGCCGCCCGCATCTACGGCCGCGTCTGCGCCGCCGTCATCACCGCCGGCCGCCAGCCCCGGCGCCGCACCGCCGACTTGATGATCGCCTCGATCGCCATTGCGGAGGGCCTCCCCCTGTTCACCACCAACCCGGACGACTTCAAGGGCCTTGACAACCTACTCACCGTCATCCCCGTCAGCCGCCCTGCAGTGCTCCACGACCGATAGACAACCACCGGCGAGAGCAGTCCGGTCAGGCGACGCCCCCGAGGCGCGGCGACGGACTTCCACCGACCGGTGTCCTGCCCCTGCCAGACCGCGCCCGGCGCCAGGGCCCGATGTGCCAGGATCACCATGAAAATAGAGGGGGTGCGGCCCGGTGAGTTCGCTGCAGGTAGACGTGCTGGCGTACGAGGCGCCGTGCGAGCGGTGCGCTTTCTCCCTGTGGTGGGTGTTCGGGCTGCTGCCGTCATACCGGCCGCGCGGCGAGGAGTTCACCACCACGGACTGCCCCGAAGCCGTCGACATGGCGCGCCCCGTCCTCGCGGCACCTGACGGCGACACGGCAGACGTCGCAGCACAACTGCACGACCAGCCCGCCTGGTAGCGGGGCCGCAGCTTCAACCCAAACCGGTGCAGTGCCTGCGGACACCACGCCGACTGGCACGTCCTCGACACGATCCTCACCCACGTCTACCACCACAACGGCTGGATCTATGCCGCCGCTGGCCGGGTCCCCATCCCTGAATGGCATGCAATCAGAGGCGGCGGACAAGGAATCCATTGGCTGCTGACCACCACCGCTCCAGCCTCACTGAAGCGCCCTGAAGTTTCCGGACAGTGGTCCCACTACGGTGGGTCTGTTCGGAAACTTCGGGGCGCTACACTACGGGAAGCCACCTCGTGCGCGGTTGTCGCCAGTTCACGCCCGTGAGCTGTACGGGCTCGTATGGGGCGTGGCACAGCGAGGATGACGGGGAGCCCGGCTGGGACCTTCCTGCGCTGCCGGTCGCGGACGCCTACGTCGCTCGTCACGGCGTGGACCTTTGCGGGCATACGCAGGACCAGATGGAGAACGCAATCGACTACGCCACATCTCCGAACTGCACAAAGTGAAACTTCGGGTCGTTGAAGAGCCGAAAAGCGACGGAGTCATCTACACCACGACGTACCAGGTTGAACGGCCTCTGCCCGTCGCTGGCGGCGTCGCCACCAAGGCCCAGTTCACCGTGATTGGCATGGGGGGGATGCATGCGAAGCTCACCGTCGGCCGCCACTTCACCGCCGACACCTGGGTCATGGCCACCCCGACCGGACGATGGCGCATGCGTCTGTGGGTCGCGGGAGCCATCGACTACAGCAGCCTTCCGGCCCCGTTGCGGCTGCTTACGCGGCGCCCCACGGAGTGGGCCGGCGCGTCACTACTGAACAGGTGGAACGTGCGGGACGTATCGGCTGACTTCCCGATATTCCACCACAAGACACTCTTGCGCACCCCAAACTTAACGACGGCGACGGCCCCATCGGCGCCTTCCGCAAGTGGGCCGAGCGGTGCTGATGCCCCTATGGATGTCAAGCAGTGGCTTGTGTGGGGTCTGGGTGGTCGGTCGCCTGCTTCGTGGGGACGATGAGCCGGTAGATCTCTCGTGCGATGTATCGCTTGAGGCAGCGGATGATCTCGCGGCGTGTCTTGCCTTCGGTGAGGCGTCGTTGCAGGTAGTTCTGGGTGCGGTGGTCCCAGCGCAGGCGGCTGAGGATGATCCGGTAGAGGGCGGCGTTGGCCTGGCGGTCGCCGCCGCGGTTGAGTCGGCGGCGCTGGGTCTTGCCGGAGGATGCTTCGACGGGGCTGGTGCCGCATAAGGCGGCGGAAGATGCCTCGCTTGCGAGGCGTTCGGGGTTGTCCCCGGCCGCGATGAGCAGGGCGGAGGCGCTGTCCGGGCCGACACCGTACACGTCGAGCAGGCCCGGGACGGTGGCTTTGACGGCCTGGGCTATCCGCTTGTTGAGGTCGTCGATTTCCTCGGTCAGGTGCTGGATGCGGCGGGCGAGCAGCCGCAGGGTGTGGCGGGCGGCCGCTGCCGGTCCTGTCGCGGTCTGGTCGTCCAGTTCGGCGCACTGTTTGACCAGGTGGGGGTTGTTCAGGCCGGCCAGCAGCTCGCGCAGGGCGGGGTCTGCGGAGACCAGGATGCTCTTGAGTTGGTTGATGGTCTGGGTTCGGGACTTGACCGCGGAGTTCTTGGCCAGTTTGAACAGCCTCAGTGTTTCCACCGGTCCGTCGCTCGTCTTCGCCGTGGCGGTGGCGCGGCCGGACAGCACGGCGCGGGCAGCGGCTTCGGCGTCGACGGCGTCGGTCTTGCCGTGGCGGCGCCGGGCGGCCTTGTCCGGCTGGTTGACCTCGGTCACCTCGATGCCCTCGGCCCGCAGCTGACGTGTCAGGGCTGCCCCGTAGGATCCGGTGCACTCGACCCCTGCCCGCCGTAGTATGCCGAACGAGCCTGCCCAGGATAGGAGTTGACGATATCCCTCAGCGGTCGCAGGGAAGCTGCGGCCGTCCAGAACAGCGCCAATGGTACTGATGACGGCTGCAGCGTGGACGTCCTTGTGGGTGTCAACGCCGAGCAGGATGTCTTCCTCGGCGTCGGCCGGCACGTGACATGGGGCCGTGGACTGCGTGATGCTGGGCATGGTCGCTGGTCTCCTGATCGCCTCGGGTGCTGGTGGCCGTCGCCGGGCCGGGGCGGTCAAGACTGTGACGGTGCCTGTCGCGAAGGCCCCTAATCCGTAGTGAAAGTGGTTCCAGAGGTGCGCAGTTGGGCTTCTGGGCTATCTGGCGTGACGGACGCCTGTAAGGCCCCGGGCTGATGAGGCCTTCCGATAGAGCGGCGCCGGCACGATGGTGGGTTTCACGGGGCCTGCGGGCGCGGCCGGGCAGACGCCTGGGAATCTCCCTGGCCCGTGAGGCCTCACGAGAGAGCGGCGCGGTTTCGGCGTCTCCAAGTCCCGTGAAACCCACTGCCTCACGTCGTTCGTTGCCGTCGTGGTGCGAGCCCGCCCCAGGGCGACCTCCTGTTCACTCCCGCGAGCTGTGAGCTCTGGCGCAGACAGAGGCCCCTGGGGTGCGCTGGTGTCGCGAACGGCTACCGAGATGGCGGACCGATCGAGTCCTGGGATTAGGACGCCGCGTGACCCGCATGTGCTTGTGACCTCCGTATACGCTCGACGATGGGAGAACCTGTGACCGTCTTCTGCGGAGTCGACTGGGCGGAAAGGCATCACGACATCGCGCTGATCGACGGAGCCGGCGAATTACTGGCCAAGCGTCGGATCAGTGGAGGCTGTTTACTCCTCTGTGTAAGAGGTGATCTTGCTGGGTGCTGGTCGGGCCCCGGGTGACACCAGGAATGTGACGCACAGTGAGTGACCTGATGAACGAGTCCAGCCCGCACGCCGAGTCCGCAGAGCCGCGTGAGGAGGCGTCGAGGCGGCTGGCGGGGGCTTTATCGCCGGCGGCGATCGACCGGCTCCTGGCTGATGCGGAGGCGGCCGGGGTCGGTATTGACGGGGCCGGCGGACTGCTGCAGCAGATGATGAAGGCGGTGCTGGAGCGGGCTTTGCAGGTGGAGATGACTCCGTTGCTGAACTCGTCAGCTGGCGAGTCGGCAGTTGAGGCGCTCGAGTCTGCTGGTGCGGGGTTTGTGTAGTGGGTTGGTGGTCCACCAGGCGTCGAGCCGGACCACGTTGAGCGCGGTGGCGGAGAAGGCGTGCTGGACTCGGACTTTCGGCAGGCCGCGGTAGCGGGCCCGGCGGATGCCGGTGACGTCGAGGGCCTGGTTGACGGTGCCCTCGACACCCGCGCGGAGGGCGTACTTGGCTCTCCAGGATTCGGTGTCCTGCTCGGCACGGGCCGTGGCGGTGCGTTCGTGGAGTTCGCGGGGCTGCAGGGTGAGCATGCGGGTGCCGCGGACGGAGCTGGTGCACTTGTCCCGTGAAGGACAGGGGCGGCAGTCGGCGCGGGCGAAGTCGATCACGATGGCGTCACGGCCGTGCTGGGTGACCGGATACCAGCCGGCACTGGTGGAGCCCTCGGGGCAGCGGACCTGACGGGCCTTCCAGTCGATACGGAAGGCGCTCTTGTCGAAGCCCTCGGCGGTCCTGGCCTGGGGCGAGTGGTCGCCCAGGAGTGGAGTGACCATGGTGATGCCCTGCCCGGCGGCGGCAGTGATCAGGTCGGCTGAGGGGTAGCCGGAGTCGAGATAGTGCTCGGCGGGCGTCACCTCGCGCTCGGTGAGGTTCTTCTGGATCGGCTCGGTCGCCTTCACATCGGGCACGGTGGCGTCGGTGGTGTGCACGTCGGTGATCAGGTTCGGTGCCAGGGCACGGAGACAGGCTTCGGCTTCGGCTTCGGCTTCGGCTTCGGCCGGAGCGTGACAGGTCTCGGTGAGATGGATCTTGTAGCCGCACCAGAAGAGGTCATCACCCTTGGCGGACCAGCGGGCGTCGGGGTCGTAGGGGGAGGCCAGGCGGGTACTGCCGGGCGGGACACCGTCATTGTCGGCGTCCCGCTTGCTGACCACCTCCCGTCCCCGGGCATCGAGGCGGACGGTGTATGTCTGCACGAGGACCTTCCTCAGCAGGGCGACCGCCTCGATCTCACGGATCCATGCCGGGGCACGGTCGGACCAGGCAGCCCGACACAGGACCAGCGCGTCCTGGCCGAATATCTGGGCGAGTCGCTCCCGCTTGGTCTTCGACGACGGCATCGTCCAGCCATCGACGCGCGGCCCGTAGCGTTCGGCGAACTCGGCGACGTCGATCACTCCGGCCAGCCAGGACGGCGCCGCCACCGCCAGTGCCTCCAGCGCCGCCCGCACACTCTCCCCGGCCAGCTCGGTGCGGTTCAGGTCACGGACCGCGCTGATCACATGGGTGGAGTCGGTGCGCTGCTTGCCACCGGCCTTGACCAGCCCGGCCTCCCGGCAGTGCTCCAACAGCCGGTCGAAGAGCACCCGTTCCATCCCGTCGCCGGCCAGCCGAGAACGGAACCTCGACAACGCGCAGAAGTCGAAGCCGGTATCGGACAACTCAGCGCCCAGGGCGTACTTCCACGACAGCCGGTCCCGCGCCGCGTCCGCGGCCTGCCGGTCGGTGAGGTTCTCGGTGAACTGCAGCACCGTCACCAGGGCGAGCAGGGCCGGGGACTGAGCAGGAGCGCCACGACCGGGAAACGCCTCGGCGAACAACGCGTCATCGAAGACCTCGGCAAGGTGGTCACGGACCCGCATAGGAAGGCTTCCCCTGGCCTCACGAATTCATGGCGCCCGGTGTCGCAGTGACAGTCGGTCACATCATGAAGGAAGGGTGCTTCCGACCTGCGATGATTCAGCTTCTCTAGGACTGGATCACGTGCAGGGGAGGCACCCTTCCGGTGTCGAAGCGTACAGAGTGGGCCGATGATCTGTCGCTGTCCGCAAGCGGGAAGAAGCTGGTGGGCAAGGCGGGCATCGTGCCGGTGCGGCGTCTGGCGGACAAGGTCGGGCTGACCGACGCGCTCGGGGCTGCCCTGGTGCGGCGGGGCTTCCGTCCCGTCCATGATCGGGGAACGGTCCTGGTCTCGGCGGCCTGCGCGGTCCTGCTGGGCGCGCGGTCGATGGCCGGGATCGATGTGATGCGCCAGACCTCGCTGGTCCTGGGCAGCCCGGCCTCGGCGTCCACGCTGTGGCGGACCCTGGAGGCGATCGGACCGGTCCAGCTGACGAAGATCGCCTCCGCACGGGCCCGGACCCGTATCCACGTCCACCAGCAGCTCGACCTGCGCCCGGGCGGCTTTCCCTGGATCAAGGTCAACGGGCGGGAGCTGACCGGTGTCACGGTGCTGGACCTGGACGCCTCAGTCGTCCCGGCGCATTCCGGCAAGGAGGGAGCCGAGCCCAACTTCAAGGGATATGGCCACCACCCGCTGTTGATGTTCTGCGACAACACCGAAGAACTCCTGGTCAACCGGCTGCGGCCGGGATCGGCGGGATCCAACACCGCCGATGACCACATCTCGGTGAGTATCGAGGGCCTGCGTCAGCTGCCCACCCGCCGTCGGCGCCGGGTCCTGTTCCGCACCGACGGCGCCGGAGCCACGATGGAGTTCCTCACCTGGATCACCTCCGGCGGCGGCAACGCGGCCAACCGCTGGGAGTACTCCGTCGGCCACACCCGCGACGACGACTTCTGGAAGGCCCTGGCCAAGGTCCCGGCCACCGCGTGGACGCCGGCCCTGGACCACAAGGGCCAGCCGCGCAAGGACGCCGACCTCGTCGAGATCACCGACATGCTCGACCTGACCGGCTGGCCGGAAGGGATGCGGGTGATCGTTCGCCGCGAACCCATCCACCCCAAGTACGAGCGCGAGCTCAAGCCGTACGAGAAGAAGACCGACTACCGCTACCAGGCCATCGCCACCAACACCACCGGCGGGCAACTGCAGTTCCTCGACGCCCGAGCCCGCTCCCACACCCACGTCGAGGCCGGCATCCGACGCGGCAAGGCCCTCTCCCTCAACCTGATGCCCTCCCGCTACTTCAAGGTCAACCAAGCCTGGTGCACCCTCCTCGCCCTGGCCACCGACCTCGCCCGCTGGTTCCAACTCCTGGCCACCGAAGGCAAACTCGCCCGGGCCGAGCCCGCCACTCTGCGCACCCGACTCCTGGACGTCCCCGCGAAACTCGCCGACCACGCCCGAAGACGCGAGCTGAAATTCGACCCCGCCTGGCCCGCATCCACCGACATCGTCGACGCCTGGGGCGCCGTCCAGGCCCTGCCCGCCCCCGGCTGACTGCCACCCCACCGACCCCGATTCCGGAAGGAGGAGACCCGCCCCGTCCTCGGCCCGTGGAAACCGACGACCACCCGTGACGACACACGGGCCGGAACGTCACCACCACCCGAAGGACGAACCAGGACGAAACCTCAACCTCGACCGATCACCTCAAGCCGGCGCGCGCACGTGAATGATCGAGGCTGGGAAAAGCCGCACGAGCCGTACGCACCGTCTGTTCCGGAATGGGCGGCAGGCCCCCAGGCCGCATGGACACCACACCGACCTCCCGCGGCCAGGGCAGACAGAACGACCGCACCAACGATCATGCCGAACAGACCCAGGCCGCCGCAGGCAATTCAGCAACGGAGTCCGCTACGAGCGCAAAGCCGACCACTTCCTGGCTTTCACCAGCATCGCCTGCACCCTCATCTGCTACCGCAGACTCACCAAATGAGATGACGTCTAAAGCGACTGAAGATTCGTATTACGCGTGTAGAGCTCGCCTTTTTACGGAAGCGCACTGCCCAAGCGATCCTGCCCAGACCATGGAGGCCTCGATAATGAGGAGGAAAAGGTGATCTCATGGCGACACACCGTTCACCCTGGTGGTCAAGGCGTGGACCACCCAGAGCCCGAGCCCGGGCTGGAAACGCTCCCGGCACCCCGCGACAGCCCCGAGCCCTCCGCCGAGCCCGCGGACGCGTCCGACGAACCGCCGGCCCGGCTGGTCAACGCGTTGACCAGTGACCTGCCGAGCGTCGCCGAGGCCGCCGACGCCGTACTCGCCGCGCTGGACCAGGTCGACGAGGAACGCGAGGTACTCGGTGCCGCACTGCGCGCCGAGCAAGCAAGAGGCGACCGGCGCCAGCGCCAACCAGCTGGCCGAACGGGTCCGCGGTGTGATGTCCCGCCCCCTGGTGCTCAAGGCCCTGCGCGAAGCCGACTGAGGAGGCTGGCTGACGGAGCCTGCACCGGCGGAAACAGCCACCCTCCAACAACGCCCGGCGTCCCGCGGCAGTGGTGCGGGACGCCGGGCGCTGGCTTCGTCAGACGGTGCGAACGTTGTCGGCCTGGGGGCCCTTGGGGCCCTGGGTGATCTCGAACTCCACCTTCTGGTTCTCGTCCAACGAGCGGTAGCCCCCTGTCGACTGGATCGCGGAGAAGTGGACGAACACGTCCGGGCCGTCACCGTCCTGGTCGATGAAGCCGAATCCCTTTTCGGCGTTGAACCACTTCACCGTGCCTGTTGCCATGCTGTTCCCCTTCAAGATGATGACGCCGCCAGACGGAGTCGGAACCGTCACTGATCAGCACTTACATTCCGACCTGGGAGGGGTGGGTATTCCTCGCCACCGTCATCGACTGCCATACCAAAGCCGTGACAGGCTGGGCGATGGACGACAACTACAAGACCCCACTCGTCGAGGCCGCCATCGGCGCGCAATCATCCGCTCTCCGAGGGCGCCATATTCCACTCGGACCGCGGCAGTAATTACACCTCTGAGCAGTTCGCCAAGACGCTGGGCAGACTGGGCATCCGGCAGTCCGTCGGACGGACCGGTATCTGTTATGACAATGCCCTGGCGGAATCATTCTTCGCAACCCTCAAAAACGAACGGGTCCATCGGACTGTCTACCCCACCCGCGAGCACGCCTACCGTGACATTGCCCGCTACATAGAGGCCCGCACAATACGAAACGCCGCCACTCGGGACTCGGGTATCGGACCCCACGAGAGGTCAACGACGAGTACCTAAATCAGCAGCTCGATGCATAAATAAGCCAATAGGCAGCTGGCCGGAAAACGCAGGGCACCTCAATCTCGCTGTTCAGGCCCGCGTTCAGGGACTCCGCCTTGAGTACGGGCCCCGCTTGGACGGCCTCGATCAGCGCCAGGACGTCGGCGGGAATCTCAGTCAGGCGCACGGTCGGCATGGGCGGCACTCTTCCACACGGTGCCCCCGACGCACGATGCGCCAGGGGCACCGGATCAGGTGGGGATCAGTTGTACGGGTTGTCGTCGCCGCAACCCTCCCGGGTTCCGGCGTCGCCGGTGTAGGTGTCCACGTCGTCAATGAGAGGAGGTTTCGTCCTGGACGGCTCCGGTCTTTGTCTGTCCGCTGTCGCGGCGTGCTGTGTGTGCTCCGCGGAAGAACTGGTCGAGGGGGCGGTACTGGTCCGCGGGGCGCGTGGTCGGCTGCATGAGGTTCCCTTGGCGGCGTGGTGCGGGCAGGCCGGTGCGGATGGTTGCGCGGGCGGTTCCTGGCACCGGTCCCAGCCCCTGTCCAATCCTTGAGGCCAGGGCTGGTGGCTGGGTGGGGTTTGGCAGCCGGTGCCGGTGTGGGTTTTAGGGGTGTGGTGGGGGCCGGGGTCGGCGAGCAGGATGGTGCTGGTTTTGGTGAGGGTGAGGAGTCGTGTGACGGCGGGGGAGGGGTCCACGATGCGGAGGCTTCCTCCTGCGGCAGTGGCGTGGCGTTGGTGCGTGGAGCAGGAGTGCGAGGCCGGCGTGGTCGATGAACGACAGCCGGGTCAGGTCTAGTTCGAACACATTAATTTCCATGGCCGGTACCCGATCGTCCGCTCCCACGGCGACGGTTCGCTGCGTCCGCTGCGCGCCCCGGCCGCCTACGAGGAATAGCCCCGGTCAGCCAACGGGGATGACGATGACGTACGCGCGGGCGAAGTGGTGCCGATGTGGACCTCGTGGAGGTGTCCGGCGATGACGCCGTCGGTGCCGGAGGCC
Organism: Streptomyces sp. V4I8; assembly: GCF_041261225.1. GTDB lineage: Bacteria > Actinomycetota > Actinomycetes > Streptomycetales > Streptomycetaceae > Streptomyces. The sequence continues at coordinate 207,396 of NZ_JBGCCN010000001.1, read as the reverse complement.
TTCGCGGCAGGGAGCAACGGCTGGCCGTCGCCGTCGCCCTGGCCCAGGGTGATGGCTGGCCGGACTGCCTGAGGCGCTCTCGGTGTCGTGTCCGTGTCCGGTTCACAGCGGGTGGCGTGGGTGGGGGCGGACGGTCGTCACGGGGGAGGTCTGGGCGCCTGCCGGGCGGAGCATCTGTCCGGCGGCCAGTTCGCGGTAAATGGGGCTGCTGGTGAGTAGTTCCTGGTGACGTCCTTGGGCGGTGGTGCGGCCGTTGTCCAGTACGACGATCTGGTCGGCGTGCTGGACGGTGGAGAGCCGGTGTGCGATGACCAGCAGGGCGCATTCCCGGGCGACGTCCTTCATCACTGTGGTGAGCGCGGTCTCATTGATGGTGTCGAGGTGGGAGGTGGGCTCGTCGAGCAGGAGGATCGAGGGGCGGGCGAGCAGGGCGCGGGCCAGGGCCACCCGCTGGCGCTCTCCCGCTGACAGGGTGCCGCCGCGTTCGCCGAGCATTCCCGACAAGCCGCCTGGCAGCCGCCGCACGACGCCTTCCAGCTGGGCGAGCTCGACGACGTGTTGCACTTCTGCCTGGGTGGCGTCGGGCGTGGCGTAGGTGATGTTGTCCCACAGGGTGCCGTGGACGACGTGGGTGTTCTGGTCGACGACGGCGATGCGCTCGCGGCATGCGGTGCGACTCAGTTCGGCGGCGGGCATGCCGTCGAAGAGCAGGGTCCCGGAGTCCGGTTCGTGGAATCTGGCGATGAGGGCGAAGATCGTGCTCTTTCCGGCACCTGACCGGCCGACCAGGGCCGTCTGCTGCCGGTGGGGGACGGTGAACGAGACGCCGCGCAGCACCGGCCGGTCCGGGTCGTAGCCAAAGCTGAGATTGCGCAGGGCGAGAGCGGGCTCCTCGTACGAGACGGTCTGCCGGGCCGCCTCGCGCGTACGTGCCCGGGCAGCCGGCGTCTGGGCTTGCGAGGGCTCCGCCGGCAGGGACAGGGCCTGCTCGATGCGCTGGTAGGCGCCCATCCCACGCTGGATCAGGCCGACCGCGCGGAAGACCGAGGACAGCGGTAGGACCAGGTAGGAGGCGTACAGTAGGAAGGCGACCAGGTCGCCGAGGGAGTTGGTGTGGCCGTTTACCCGCAGGCCGCCGATGACCAGGACGATCAGGAAGGAGCCCTGGACGGCGAGTTCGACCGCGGGGCTCATCACGGAGGCGAGTTTCGCGGTCCGTACGCCGGCACTGTAGGCCGCCTCGACGCGCTCTCCGATGCGCGCTGCTTCACGGTCCTCGGCTCGGTGGACCCGGACCATCGGCAGGGCGCCGAGGGCGCGTTCGAGGTCAGCGGCGATCGCGCCGACGGAGGTCTGCATGCGTTCGGAGGCAGCCCGGATGCCCTTCAGCAGCGAGGCGACGATCACGGCGGCGGCAGCCACGGTGAAGGCGACCAGGAGCAGCAGCAGCGGGTCGATCCACAGCATGAGGACGATCGCCCCCGCGGCGACGAGGGCGCCCGTCACCAGGTCGACCAGCGCCTGGGAGACGACTTCTCTGAGCAGGGTGGTGTCGGCGGTGACCCGGGAGATCAGGTCGCCACTGCGGTGCCGGTCGTACTCCTTCATCTCCAGCCGGAGCAACCGCCCGACCAGGCTGTGGCGCAGCCCTCGTACGACGCCTTCGCCCATGCGCTCCAGGACGAAGCGGCCTACCGCGCCGGTCGCCGCTTCGGTGACGAACAGCCCGGCCAGGAGCAGCAGCAGTGGCCACAACACCTGTCCGCGCCCGCTCGCGTCCACGACCTGCTTGGCAACGAGCGGCTGGGCAAGCCCGAGCGCGGAGCCGACGAGGGTGAGTAGGGTGGCGACGGTGATGGAGGCCCGGTGGCCGGTGGTGAGCCGGTACATGGTGGCGACCGCGGCCCGGGTGGAGCGGTCCCCCTCGACCGCTGGCTGCCCCTGATCCACGGCGGTGTCGGTCATCGGCCCGATCGGCTCCCGGGAGCGATGGTGATGAGCCGGGTGAAGTAGTCGTCGGGTACGCCTTCGTCCACGGGGCGGCCGCCCGCCTCGATCCAGGCGTGCGCCGTGAACGGCGGCACCACGCGCACCCCGGTGCACCAGGTCGGCCAGCTCCCTGTCAGGCGGCATAGCAGCGCGGCTCCCAGGGACCGGGGCAGGCAGCCTTTCGGGCCAGCGCAACGCAGGCTCACCGCGCACATCGCGTCCCGTGCGTTCTTGGCCTGTGTGGCGGTGGCCGGCGTGGCTCCGCGGCATGCGAGGTGGAGCACGGCGCGGATCCGGCGGGGCGGTAGGAGTGAGAGCATGAGGGCGGGGATCAGGACGAGACGGGCGGCCAGGCGCCGGGTGAAGGGCACGCCGGTGGGCCGCTCCAGGGCGCTGGGCGTCGTCATTCGGCCAGTCCCGAGGCCCGCAGTTGCTGGACGAGGGCGTCGACGTCCTGCTTCGCCTGGACTAGGTCGATGTCGAACTCGTCGGCGAGCGCGGCGACCGCGGCGGCTTCGTCGCCGCCCGCCATCAGCGTGCCGACCACCAGGGTGGCGGTGGGATTCAGCTCCCAGTAGTCCCCGGCGCGTTCGTCCAGGAGGACCGTGCCGTAGTCCGTCTGGGCAGTGGAGACATTGGCGCCGAACTTCAATGCCATGCGGATGCCTTTCTGCTGAGCAACGGTGGTCATGAGGAGGCGGGAGCCTTGGGACCGGTGGTTCGGTTCAGGCCGCGCAGCCACACCTCGGCGGCGATGGTCGAGTAGAGGATCGCGTCGCGCAGTTCGGGTGTGGCCGGGCGCTGAGCGAGCCGGCGCAGGGCTGCGCCGTCGACCAGGCCGAGCTGTTCCAGCCTGGAGCCCTCCCAGAGCGCCAGCAGATCGGCGCGGTGTTCGCGCAGTCCGTTGGATGCGTCCATGGAAGCGGCAGCCTTGTTGGTGCGCCGCAGGCACGCATCGGGCACGATCCCGCTCATAGCGGCGGTCAGGAGGGGTTTGTACTGCCAGGGCGTGACACGCTCGCTCGGGCGTACGGCGAGGCATGCCTCGATGACGCGGTCGTCGAGGAACGGCGAGGCCATCGGTACGCCGGCCCGGGCGGCCATCCGGTCCCACTGGCGGATGATGCGCGTGCAGGAAAGGATTTGTTCGAGGTCGGTGTGCAGGCCGCGGTCCGGGTGCAGCGGTACGGCGGTCATGGCGGCCTCGCGCAGCGCCCGCTCAGCTGCCCGTTCGGCGTCGGGGGTGACCCAGTCGAAGAGGCGAGGGGGCATGCCCCAGCCGAGGCTGGTGCTGACGGTGGCGGGTAGTGGGTCTCGCAGGCGGCCGCTGGAGTCGGCCAGCCACTTCCCGTACGGCCGCGAGTCGGCCAGCGCGCGTGCCGTGCCGCCCAGCGGCCACTGCCACAGAGCCCGAAAGCCGCGCAGTTGGCGCAGCGCAAACAAGGGGCGGGTGCGCAGCAGTCGGTGGTAGTACGCCTCCGAGCACCAGGCCACATGGTCGCCGCCGATACCCGTCAGGTGCAGCCGGCTGCCCCGCTCCGCCATGGCAGGCAGATGGTGCAGGACCCGGGAGCGGTCCATGACGCCGATGGTCGGCTCGTCCAACAGGTCATCGATGCCGAGCAGGTCGGTGTAGACCAGCGGCGAGGCATCGGCGTCCCAGACCACATGGTCAATGTCCGGCATCGACCGGGCAGCCTGTTCGGCCCAGTACAGATCGGTGTCGGCGGGGTCGCGCCCCGGCCAGGTACTGGCCACCACCCGGGCCGGCGAGCGGTCCGCGAGGAAGCAGATGGAGGTGGAATCCAGGCCGCCTGACAGGTCGCAGCTGACCACGCCACCCTGCCGGGTGCGGGCATCGACCGCCGTGGCCAGGGCTTCGCGGACGAGAGGGGCGCCATCGGAGAGCGTGCGCACCGGTTTTGGCGGTGTCCACCAGCGCGAGTGGCGTACGGTCCGGCCGTCCGGTGAGACGATCAGCGCGTCCTGCGGGGACACGGCGGTGATGCCTCGCCACATGGGTGCCTCGGCGAGTGGATGGGGAACCGGCCACAGCAGCCGGACGGCCAGTTGCTCCTCGTCCGGGTCGGTGCCGAGCGCCGCGGCGAGTACGTCGGCGCGGCTGGCAGCCACCTGTGTTCCGTCAACGGGGGCATGGAAGACCAGCCGGAGCCCGGAGGCGGTGCCCTGCACCCTGAGTCGCCCGCCGAGCGTGGCGACGAGATGGAAGCTACCGGGAAGGGAGCGGGCCAGTGCGTCGAGTTCGGCGAGATCCCGCAGCCGGCCGGCTTGGCGCTCGAGCTCTACGGCCTCGATCGGACAGCAGCCGATGACGGCGAGGGCCGTGTGGCCGGCGCGCGCGGTGACGATCTCCTCATCGTGCCACCGCCCCACCAGCCAGGGCCGGCCCGAAGCGTGCTGCAGGATTCGCGTTCCGGGGCGGGCGAAGGAGCGGGCCACGGCGGCCGCGTCCCCCCGGTCGGTGAAGACCGTGAAGTGCGCGTCGCCGGGGCCCCTCCCCGCACTCTCGTGCAGTTCAGTCATGACGTCGGGTCAGAAACCGTCGCTCGTCAGTTCTTGCTCAGGATGAGACGGTCGTTGCCGTGGCGCCCAAGCAGCCCGGTCTTCGTGCGGAACGTCCCCAGCCGGACCAGCGTCGGCGCCTCATAAGCCTTCTTCATGACTTCTCCTCACATGGGATGTCACGACCGCCCCCTGGCCGGCCGGGAACCGGAAGCCGGTTCACTGCCGTCCCGTCCAGGCCCATCGGGAGCCCGGAACAAGGAAGCGGGTGTGTACCAAATAGCTACGTGCATAGGTGGATGCCACAGCAAGGGCACTAGAGAAAATGGGATCATATGTAAAGTTCTAAAGTGGCCAGAGAGCCGTACTGCAGCTCACGAGGTTCGTCAAAAATGAAACATCAGGCGAGCGGGATGCGCGCATCGGACTGCCAGGGGCACGAAACCCGAAGATTAGGACGGACGGACCGGCGGGGGGCCAGGGATCGTCCGGAGCGGTCTCCTGCGGGGAACCGGTCGGGCGGTACGGGTGGTCGTCACGGTGGCGAACGTCATCGGCAGGGGGTGGATGCACATCGGCCCGGTGTAGCCCCGCCCTCTGGGGTGCTGGTAGTGGCTTCCGCTCTCGCCGGAGGACTGGTCCTGTTCCGGTCCGATGAACTTGCCAAGGCGTCCGGTTAGGATGCTGGGCAGGGTGGAGGGAATCGAAATGCCGCAGTACGCGGCCCGGGTGGTCGTCATGATGCCTGACGGGCAGGAGTTGCGGGCCCGCCTGTATGAGCGGCGGCGCGCGGCGGTCGGATGGCAGTACCGGGTGGGCATCACCTGCTGGGCGGCTGGGAGCAGCGGCCGTACGGAGCCCGCGGAACAGAGTGTCTGGCTCGACGCCCGGCATGTCCGCCCCCTCGAAGGCGGTGACTACAGTCGCGTCCCGACCCTCGCTACTCCCTCCGTCGATGGGCGGCAGGCATGGACGGTACAAGACTCCCTCACCGCCCCGGCTACCCCGGAGCACGCCTGATCCACGTCATCGGCTGCCAGCCCCAGGCCACACCCATCACCCTCGACCAGGCCCTCGATATTCTCCGCCAACCCCGCACGGTTCCCTGCCGCGAATGCAACGCAGCCACCTCCCTCCCCGCCGCGACGGACCCGCTGCTGCCGCAATAGGACCGCGCTCCGCTCGGAAAAAGGGAGCGCCGTCCGGACCGGCAGTGGCACGGCGACCAGAGAGCGGGCTGGCAGGATAGGCGTAGAGCGAGGACGCGTTGGAAGCCGCTCAGCGGGAATACCAGTTGGCACAGGAAGCGCTGCACACTGCCCGCCGAAAGCTGGCCGCCACCGTTCTGGATGCCTATGCGAACGGCGAGCCCGTCGGCCGGCTTGCCGAACGCACCGGCCAGAGCCCCCACCAGCGTCTGGAACACCCTCGCCGTCCACGGCATCACACCCCGCAACCGCATCAACGGCTCCACCTGACAGACGCCGGCTCCTTCCGAGCTCGGAGCACAGGCGCCGGACGCGGTCCGGCGCCTGTGGAGCCGCTTTGCTGGTGTTCGGTCAGAAGAGCGCCAGCCCGTCGCCGCTGGTGTCGGCGATGACGGGCCGATGTGCGGCAGGTAGGCCGTCCAGGCGGTCGGGACCGGCTTCGGCCGCCACAGCAGGGGCGGTCTCGGCCAGCCAGGTGCCGAACCGTTCGACGGCCTCCTGGTAGGGCACCCGTGCCAGGACGCGGTGTTCACCGGAGGGGCAGAAGTCGACGGAGACGGTGAGCAGGCAGGAGCGGGGTGCGTTCTGGCTGCCCGTCCACGAGACGCGCAACACTCCGCAGGGCTTCCGCCCGCGGGACCCAGGGTGGGTGGGGCGCAGGGTGCGTGTGGCTGTGTGGGCGGTCCATGCGGCGAGGTGAGGCAGAGGCAGGGTGGTGCGGGTGCGGCAGCCCGGACAGCGGTGCCAGTGGCGCAGCCAGCCGACCGCGTCGGTGTCGAAGAGGCGCCGGTAGCGAGCGGCGACGCGGATGTCGTTGTCGTACAGGTGGTCGGGGCGCTCCAGCGTGTTGCAGGACGGGCAGACCGGGGCGCGGACGTAGCCGTGTTCATGGCAGTGATCCAGCACAGCAGCCGGCGCCGTACCGCAGACGGCACACACCCACCCGGCCACCTGGCGGGACATACCCGGCTTGCGGCTCAGCACCGAGTACAACTGACCTCGCAGCTCCCCCGTATACGGGCGCTGCGGGACGGGGGGACCGTTCACGCCCGTCGTGGACTGGCTGTCAGTGGCCCGGGGGCGGTGCTGTTCTGTGAGAGCCGTGTCCGCCTGACAGGCCCGCGTGGTGTGCAGCCACTCGGTTTCGGTGTGCTCGGCCGCGTCCAGCAGCCTTACCACGGCACGCGGAAGCCACCACGACCGCTCCACCCTGTCACGGGACCGCTGCACCAGGAGCCGCCGCCAGTCGACCCCCGCCAGATGAGACCACGGTCCGGGCTCATGGCCAGCTTGGCGTCCGGGACGATCTGCCTCTTGCAGTTCCCAACTAATGCGCCGGCGCCAACCACGCAGCGTTCCACCCGCGCGCTCCTGCTCCGGCACACCACGGAAGGGGCCGATACGGACCAGGTCCAGGGCCTCCATCTCCACCGCGTTCCATGCCGCCGCCGCCCGGCGCACCTCAGCCTCCGGAACACTCCACCGGCCGCCGCCCGTCCTCACCAGCTCCACCACACAGGCGCCGAGCAAGACGTACCGCCCCGGCCGGACATCAGAAGGAAAGCAGGTGAATACCGCGGAAATCGTCGGTACCGCGCTACCGGCCGTCAGGCTGGCCCACACACCGTCGGCGGCGGCCAGAGTGACCAGACCATCTGCCCGGTCCGGGACAACACGCTCGGACATACCGAAAGACTAACGACCGACACCAGCGGACCGACAGCCAGTGCGTGGTTCTTGCGCCAAGAGAGCAGCCTGGCCAGCGGCGGGCGCCCAGGAAACGCAGAACGAAGGAATCCGTCCCGGGGCAAGGGCAATCCGTCGCGGGCAGCCCCCGCGCCGTCGGCCTCGGAGCCTTGGCCGACCTCGGCTTCCGCGGCCTGGACAACGACATCCTCGACCCCGTAATCGTCACCGGCTACGCCGCCAGCCGAACCCACAAGCTCACCCCGGGCGAGAAAGAGGCCAACCGCGTCCTCGCCGTCGGACGCGCACCAGTCGAACACGGCTTCGCCCACCTCAAGAACTGGCGGATCCTCACCAAACTCCGCACCGACCCCGCCCGCGCCACCCAACTCCTTCGAGCCTTGCTCGTCCTGACGAACCTCGAAGTCAACCGCTGACGGATGATCTTCTACGTGGGCTTCCGCCCACCATCAGCACGAGTACCCCGAGCACCAGTCACACCAGCCCTTTGACCAGCAACTTCAAGTTGGCGGAGGCTCACTCCCTGCCGGTGGACTCCACTCGGTGGAGTGGAGCCGGGCATCGCCGGTGCGCACCATGGCATCGGGTGCGCGGCATCAGGTTCCACTCAGTGGCCGGCCTCCCGGCCGCGGTGCGGTCCGGGCTCCTGCGGGCGGTGCGCCCGCAGGTTGTCCTCGCGCACCGGCATTGTCACGTTGTTGGGGGTGGCTGGGGGTTGAGGGTGTGTCGGGGCGTGCTTCTCCCGTGTGTCGGCCGGTGTCAGACGGTCGCGGGGCAGCCGGTGACCTGGTTCCAGGCGCGGAAGCGTTCGGTCATTTCGGCTCGGTAGGCAAGCAGCCCAAACTCTCAGCCCGGCAGCAGGCCCACCTCGTCGAGCAGCACAGGGGTGGCGAGCACACCATTGCCGACCTCGCCGAGATCTTCTCGGTGTCCCGGGCGACGGTGTACCGGGTCCTGGAACGCGCCCAGAACGCGGACCGGCAGGAAGCCGGCGGGAACACCTGCGCTGGCGTCGGGTACGTAGGGTAGGGGTGTGAAGATCTCCGAGACGGACCGGGCCCGGCTGAAGAAATGGGCCGGGCAGCAGGTTCCCGAACACGCACGAGCCGAGGTCGCTGTGGGCTACGTGGTGCGCGGCAGCACTGCCGTGATCACCGAGGAGCGGGCTCCATGGGACGGTGTCGGTGAATGGACCTCTCGCCGCGTCGCCCGGCTGCGGTCTACCGATGCGGGCTGGCTGGTGGACGGGGCGGACCGCAACGGCCGCTGGTACCCCTGCGATCACCTGCCGGCTGTTCCGTCACTGGATCAGGCTCTGGCCGTGCTGGACGATCCCCGCAACGCCTTCTGGGGCTGAGACCGGCTCAGAACGGGTAGGTCTCGGCGGGCGCCGTGGGCTGGGCCTGCTGAGCCGGCCCGGGAGACTGGCTGTGCGCGGGTGCCGCTGCACTCTGGGAAACCGCGCCGGGGCGGTAGGTCTTGGTGACGGTCGCCGTCGCGTAGGTCAAAGACGCCGCGATCTCCTCGGCATCGATCTCGACGGCGGTACGGCGCTGGCCTTCCTTGTCGTCGAAGGTGCGCTGCCTGAGCCGCCCGGTCACGATGACCCGCATGCCCTTGGTGAGGGACTGGGCGGCGTTCTCCGCGGCCGCCCGCCACAGTGAGCACCGCAGGAACAGCGGCTCGCCGTCGGTGAATTCGCTGCGGTCGCGGTCGTACACCCGTGGGGTGGAGGCGACGGTGAAACCGGCGACAGGGACGCCAGCCGCGGTGAACCGCAGCTCCGGGTCGGCCGTCAGGTTGCCGACCACTGTCACCAGCGTCTCGCCCGCCATGCCCGCCACCCCTTTTGCGTCTGCTGCCGAAGTCTCGACTTTGCGGAGAATCGTGATCTTGAACAGATAGTGGCTTCCCTGTTCGGGTGAGCCCGCTGAGTGGCTTGCGGAACGTCAGGCTGAACGTGAAGAACCATCAGCGGTGTTGATCCAACCGCCTCGAAGCGAGGAAGTTGCCGCTGATGGTTCCGGGGATGACGTTACCGGCGTCGTTGCTGCTTGTTCTGCAGGTCACTCGTCCGTGTTTCACGAAGCATTCGTTCGAGACGTTCTGCCATCTGGTGGCCGGGATGGCCGCGCAGACGGGGCGGCGTACGGTCACCGGGATGCTGACGGGGGCGGGACTGTCGCGGCTGTGGCCGCACCGCAGGGCCCACGCCTTCTTCTCTGAGGCCTCGTGGGATCCCGACCAGCTCGGCCTGCGCCTGGCCCGAGCCGTGGTCGAAGCCCTGCTCCCAGCGGACGCGCCGATCCTGGCTGTCGTCGACGACACCCTGCTGCACCGGGTCGGCAGGAAGGTCTTCGGGGCGCTGTGGGCGCATGACGGCTCCGGGCGGGGCAAGGACAAGCTCGGGTTCGGCAACACCTGGGTCATCTGCGCGGTCGTGGTCCGCCTGCCCTTCCTCGCCAAGCCGGTCGCTGTGCCGGTGGCCGCCCGGCTGTGGCGGGGCAAGGCCACCGCCTCCCGCACCGACCTGGCCCTGGAGATGGTCCACGACCTGGCCGCGCTCTTCCCCGGCCGCACTCTCCACGTCACCGGCGACGCTGCCTACCACTCCGGCAAGGTCGCCGACCTGCCCCCGTCGGTCACCTTCACCACCCGACTCCCGCGCAACGCCGCCCTGTCCGCGCCGACCCCGCCCAAGACCAACAAGCGGGGACGGCCCCGCAAGAAGGGCAGGGCGCTGGGCTCACTGACCGCGATTGCCCAGACGGCGACATGGCGCCTTGCCGTCGTGGAGCGTTACGGGCGCATGGAGTTCGTGTGGATCACCGAGAGGGAATGCCTGTGGTACGGAGCCTTCAAGGACCTCCCGGTCCGCCTCGTCCTGATCCGCGACCTGAACTCGACCCGCCCGTACGACCTCGCTCTGATCAGCACCGACCTGGTCAGTCCCGCCGACGACCTCATTGAACGGTACGGCACGCGCTGGCCGATCGAATCGATCTTCGAGCACATGCGCCAGGATCTCGGCGTCGGCCAGGCCCGCAACCGCACCCGGCGCGCGGTGGAGCGCACCGTCCCCTTCGGCCTGGCCGTCTACACCATCGTCGTCCTCTGGTACGCCGCCCACGGGCACCACCCCGCCGACATCGCCGACCGGCGCGCACGACAGCCCTGGTACGCGACGAAGGCGACCCCGGCGTTCAGCGACATGGTGATCAAGCTTCGCCGGACGATCATCGCCGCCCGCCATATTCACAACCCTGCAGGTCAACCCGGTCCCGATGAAATCGCCGCGGTCATCCGCGCCTGGGAAGCAGCCGCGGCGTAGAGCCCGCCACCCCAAGATCACCATTCGCTACAAACACGAGTGAGCACGTTCAGCCAGAATTTCGAGCCCTCGCTGTCCTGCAGCCAGATGCCCAGTACGTTCTTGATGCCGTCCACGTCGACGCCGATCACCAGGTGGGCGGACTTGTTGGTGACCATGCCGCTGTCGCGGACCTTCACGGTCAGCGCGTCGATGTAGAGGATGGGGTAGACGTCGTCAACAGGGCGGTTCTGCCAGGCAGTTATCTCGTCCGCGACCACATCGGTGATCCTGGATACCAGGGCCGGGGACACCTCGCTGCCGTAGACCTCTTTGAGGTGGGCGGTGATGTCGCGGGTGGTCATGCCACGGGCGTACAGCGACAGCACCATGTCGTCGACCTGGGCCAGACGCCGCCGGCCCTTGGGTACGATCACTGGCTCGAACTCCGACCGGCGGTCCCTGGGCACGTCCACCGTGACCGGGCCGGCCACCGTGGTGAGCGTCTTGGGGTAGGAGCCGTTGCGGGCGTTGCCCGAGCCGCGGCCTGCCGGGGTCCCCGGCCTCGTAACCGAGATGGTCGGCCATCTCCACCTGCAAAGCCCGCTCCAGCACCGCCTTCATCATCTGCTGCAGCAGCCCGCCGGCCCCGTCAATACCGACCCCGGCCGCCTCCGCATCAGCCAGGAGCCGGTCGATCGCCGCCGGCGATAAAGCCCCCGCCAGCCGCCTCGACGCCTCCTCACGCGGCTCTGCGGACTCGGCGTGCGGGCTGGACTCGTTCATCAGGTCACTCACTGTGCGTCACATTCCTGGTGTCACCCGGGGCCCGACCAGCACCCAGCAAGATCACCTCTTACACAGAGGAGTAAACAGCCTCACGACGGGGAGGAGTCCACCCAGCTCAAGGCGCTGGAGAAGGAGAACGCCGAGCTGAAGCGGGCGAACGAGATCCTGAAGGCCGCGGCGAGTTTCTTCGCGGCCGAGCTCGACCGGCCACACACGCGCTCGTAGCGTTCATCGACGAGCACCGGGACCGCTTCGGCGGGGTCGAGCCGATCTGCAGGACGCTCACCGCACACGACTGCAAGATCGCCCCTTCCACGTACTACGCCCACAACAAGCGCCTCCAGACGCCCTCCGCCCGTTCGGTGCGTGACGAGGCACTCAAGGAGAGGATCCAGGACGTCTATACGTCCAACTACCGTGTCTACGGGGCCCGGAAGATCTGGCGAGAGCTGAACCGGCAGGGACATGCGGTGGCCCGCTGTACTGTCGAGCGCCTGATGCGCGAGCTCGGTATCCAGGGCGCGGTGCGCGGCAAACGCGTCATCACCACGATCCCCGGCGGACAGGTCCAGCGGGCCCCCGATCTGGTCGACCGCGACTTCGTCGCCGCGGCTCCGAACCGGTGCTGGGTGGCGGACTTCACCCATGTGAAGACCTGGTCTGCGACCGTCTATGTCGCGTTCGTCGTGGACACCTTCTCCCGCCGGATCGTCGGCTGGTCCGCGGCCACCGTGAAGGAGACCGTCTTTGTCCTGGACGCCCTGGAGATGGCCATCTGGCAACGCGATCGCGACCAACAGTCCATTCAGCCCGGAGAGTTGATCCATCACTCCGACGCCGGGTCGCAATACACATCGTTCAAGCTCGCCGAGCACCTGGACGCCGCCGGCATCGCGGCGAGCATCGGATCCGTCGGTGACGCGTACGACAACGCCCTGATGGAGTCCACGATCGGCCTGTTCAAGACCGAGTTGATCAAGCCCCAGCGGCCCTGGAAGACGCTCTCCCAGGTCGAGTTGGCCACCGCCGAGTGGGCCGACTGGTACAACCACCGAAGACTCCACGGTGAGATAGGCCACGTCCCGCCCGTCGAATACGAAGCCAACTACTACACGGAACTCACGAAACCCCAGGTCACAACCACAGTCTGAGATCTCTATGGAACCCGGGGCGGTTCAGTCTGCGACCTTGCCCGGCATGTTGAGGAGGACCGGCAGTTCCGGAGCTGGGGCGTCCTGGTCGGCGGCCGTGTATTCGGGCAGGAGATCGGCGACGGCGGTACGGATGGCGCCGCGGCTCACGTCGTACTCGCGAGCGAGGCTGGCGGGGAGTTGATGGGGATTCTTGAAAACGACCAGGGATGCTCGTCGCCCCACTCGCTCCGGCGTTCAACGGAGTGGGGAGTTTCAACGAGCGGGGCGCGCGTTGTCGGCCGGGGCCGCCCGCTCGTGGAGTGTGCGGGCCGTGCCGGCCGGTCAAGGGCGCCTTCGGCGTTGCTCCGCGATGGCCTTCGGCCACCCTGGACAGTCCGCCCCGCCCCTGGACCTGGCTGGCTATCGGGCGGCCCCTCCCTTGTGGCGCCCGTCCGCAGGTCAGGTGACCTGTGGGTGGGGAGATCCACTGAGCCGGAGTGGGGTCACCCCGAGCAGGGGGTGGGGACTTTCCAATATCCCCATCAGAGTCTGAGGACCGTTTCCGACTCGGGCGCCTGGTCCGCATGGGCGTGTGGGCACGCACCGGGCGGGGAACCCGTGCCTTTCGTGAGCATGTGCCGCCGTAGAGGCCCGTCCGGTACCCGCCCGGTCACGGCCCCCCGCAGGCACCGTTCCGAACCGTCTTCCCGCCTCTCAGAGAGCTTCGCCTCATGACCACTGTCACGGTCCCCGCACCCACGTTCCGACAACCCCGGCAGCGATTTCGCCCGATTGTCGAGGAAGATCGCGGGCGCCGGGCTGCTGGAGCGCCGCCCCGGCTACTACACGGTACGGATCACCGCCGTGACCGGGCTCTACGCCACTGGATGGGCCGCGTTCGTCCTCGTCGGCCCCTCGTGGTGGACACTGGCGGTCGCCGCCTTCATGGCCGTCCTCTACGGCCAAGTGGCCCTGGTCGCCCATGACGTGGCCCACCGGCAGGTGTTCCGCCGCCGCCGGGCGAGCGAGGTGTCCGGGCGGATCGCTGGGGCCTGCATCGGGATGGGTTACGGCTGGTGGCAGGACAAGCACACCCGTCATCACGCCAACCCCAACACCGAGGATCTCGACCCCGACATCGGCCCCGACCTGCTCGTCTGGTCTCAGGATCAGGCCCGTGCCGCCCGTGGACTGCCCCGCATGCTCGGCCGCTGGCAGGCGTTCCTGTTCTTTCCGCTGCTCACTCTGGAGGGCTTCAACCTGCACGTGGCGAGCGGCAGGGCGATCGCCAACCGCCGGCTCAAGCACCGGGCACTCGACGGCAGCCTGCTGTTCGCGCACTGCGCGGTCTACCTGACCGCGCTGTTCTGGGTGCTGCCGCCCGGTATGGCGTTCGCCTTCCTCGCCGTCCACCAGTGCCTGTTCGGCGTCTACCTCGGTTCCGTCTTCGCGCCCAACCACAAGGGCATGCCGATCCTGTCGGCCGACAACCGCCCGGACTTCCTCCGCCGCCAGGTGCTCACCTCGCGCAACGTCAACGGGGGCCGGTTCACGGATTTCGTGTTCGGCGGCCTGAACCACCAGATCGAGCATCACCTGTTCCCGAGCATGCCGAGTCCCAACCTGCGCAAGGCCCGCACCATCGTCCGGTGGTACTGCCGGGACCTGGGCGTGGACTATGCGGAGACGGGACTGATCACCTCGTACCGGCTGGCACTCGCCAGCCTCCACCGTGCCGGCACGCCACTCCGAAAGGCCAGCCCCGGGTTCGACGTAATTCGGGGGTTCTGGAGGCGGCGACGGGGTGAAGCCGCTGGTCACGGAGGCCTCGGCTGGAGCCGCACCCGAAAATGCCTAGAGACACGACTTCTTTGATTTCCCTGCGCTGGCCTGGCCATAGCTCGTATGGTCTGGAGTCGTGTACGTGAGGACCACGAAGCGGGAGAACAAGTCGGGGACGGTGCGGTACCTGCACCTGGCCCACAACGAGTGGGACCCGGTGAAGGGCCGGGCGGTGCCGAAGGTACTGTTCACCTTCGGCCGCGAGGACGAGCTGGACCGCGACGCGATCCGGCGGCTCGTCGCGTCCCTGTCCCGGCTGCTGGAGCCCGGCGAAGCCCTGGCGGCGAACACCGCACCGGGGCTGGAGTACACGGGCTCGGTGCCGTTCGGGGGCGCCTATGTCCTGGACCACCTGTGGCACCGCCTGAAGATCGACAAGATCGTGGGCCGGGTCGGGCAGCCCAAGCGAGGCCGGCCCCGGGACATGACCGCGACCGAGCGGGTGTTGTTCGCGCTGGTCGCCAACCGCGCGCTGGCCCCGTCCTCGAAGCTCGCCGCCGCCGAGTGGATCACCCACGACGTGCACATCGACTCGCTGCCCGAGGCCGGCGAGCAGTCCTGCTACCGGGCGATGGACTGGCTCCACGAGGTCAAGGACGACCTGGAGAAGCAGGTCTTCGACGAGGTCGCGAACCTGCTGAACCTGGAAGTGGACCTGCTGTTCTTCGACACCACCAGCACCTACTTCGAACTCGAGGAACCCGACGAGTCCGTCGCCCGCGACGAGAAGGGCCACCGCCGGGACGACGCCGGCGACGAGGGCCAGGACGTCGGGGACGCGGCCAAGCCGGCCGGGTTCCGCACGCACGGCAAGTCGAAGGACTCCCGCGACGACCTGCCCCAGATCGTGATCGGCCTGGCGGTCACCCGCGACGGCATCCCGGTCCGCGTCTGGTCCTGGCCCGGAAATGCCTCGGACCAGACCCTGATCCGGCAGGTCAAGGACGACATGCGCGACTGGACCCTCTCCAAGATCGTGTGGGTCGCCGACCGCGGCTTCTCATCTGACCGCAACCGCCGCTACCTGCGCAGCGGCACCGACGCCTACATCATCGGCGAGAAGCTCCGCACCACATCCCCCGAGGTCAAGCAGGCCCTGTCCCGACAGGGCCGCTACCAGGACATCACCGGCCACATGCGCGTCAAGGAGGTACGGATCAGCGACACCGAACGGTTCGTCATCTGCCACAACCCCGAAGCCGCCGACCGCGACCAGCACATGCGCGAGCAACTCGTCGCCCAACTCCAAGAGCTGATCGCCGATACCGACAAGCTCAGCGACTTCAAGCGCGGCGAGCTACGCGGCAAGATCGCCGCCAAGCCCGGCCTGAACCGCTACCTGCGCATCACCCCCGCCGGGAAGCTCCGCGTCGACCAGACCAAGGTCAAAGCCGAGGAGAACCGCGACGGCAAGTACCTGCTGCGCTGCTCGGACCCCAAGCTCTCCGCCGAGGACATCGCGCGCGGCTACAAGGCCCTCCTGGAAGTCGAGCGTGGCTGGCGGGACATGAAGCAGGTCATCGACCTGCGGCCGGTCTACCACCGGCTCGAGGAACGCATCCGCGCCCACGTCCTGCTGTGCTGGCTCGCGCTCCTGCTCATCCGCATCGCGGAGACCGCCACCGGCGAGACCTGGCCCAGGATCCGCCGCGAGCTCGACCGCCTCCACCTGGGCACCTTCACCGGCCCCACCGGCACGTTCCAGCAGGTCACCACCCCCACCAAGCCCCAGCAGGACCTGCTCGCCAAGCTCGGCATCCCCGCCCCCACGCAGATCGCCGGCCTTCAGCCCACACCGCGCTGACCAGCCACAACACCACCGCCTAGAGACACGCCCTCCAGGCGGCCACACCCATGCCCCCGCAGGTCAGGCCCCACTTTCGACTCTCCAGGCCGCCGAATTACGTCGAACCCGGGCCAGCGTCCCGGCCTTAAAGAGTCCCGTGAAGGTTTGAGCAAGTTCTGTCACCTGATCTCTCATTGCTGCCGGAGCTTCGAGATCGAGAGCTGACTTCGCTGCCCAGAATCTGTTGTGGACTTCCACGGCAGCGTCCCGACGCTGGCGCCGTTCCGCCACCTCCGCGTCGCCTCCGTGGTGTAGGTGTAGGGAGTTGCTCGCCTTCAGTATCTGCGTCTGACACTCCGCAGCGGCTCGAAGGACGTCGCGGTATGCTCCGAAACCGTCAGCTGGAGGCGGAAGTGCGCGAACTGAGGGACCAGCTCGCCCGCGTGCTCGGACAGCAGCGGGCCGCCGCCGTCACTTCTTCGGGTGAAACCAGCAGTCCCGGCCACCACACAACGACCCAGGTCAGAGCCAAGTCCGGCTCCGAGGCTGAAGATTAAGCTTCGCGTTGTTGCTGAAGTTCTTCGAGGTGGAGGCCCGGAGGGTTATTCACGGGCTTGGTTTCTTGATCAGCAAGACGGCCCTGCTCGGTAGCCTGGCGTTTGCGACGACGTCAGTTTTCCACCGGGGTAGGGCCGTTGAGCTGGAACGTTACGACAGGGCTGGAAGCGGATCAACTGGAGGCCTTGGTGGTCCGGGTCCACACGATGCTGGTGGAGGACCCCGATCCGCCCGTGGTGCCGGGACGGATGTGGGCGCTGGGCCTGTACAAGTCCGTGGTCCTGGTGTTGTTCCTGCTGCGGCAGAACCCCGTCCAGCAAGCGGCGGCGGAACTGTTCCACATCTCCCAGGCCACCGTCTCGCGCCGGTGGACCACGCTGCTCCCGGTGGTGGAGACGGCCCTGGCCGAGCATGTGCCCGACCCCGCCGACGCCTCACACGGCAGGATCGTCCTGGTCGACGGGACCCTGGTCACCACGTGGGACTGGGCGAGCGAGGGCACCACGATGTTCTCCGGCAAGCATCGTGACACAGGCTTCAACCTGCAGGTCGCCGCCACTCTCAGCGGGGACCTGCTCGCCGTCTCCGCGCCGGTACCCGGCAGTCGGCACGACATGTACGCCTGGCGCCAGTCCCACTTTCCCAAAGCCTTCGCCGACCGGGAGAGCATGGGGGATCTGGGCTATGCCGGCTCCGGCATGCTCACCGCCCGCCGCAAGCCACCCGGTCAGGAACGCCCCGTCAAAGACAAGGTGTTCAACCAGAGCATCGGCAAGCTCCGCGCCGCCGTCGAACGAGCGATCGCACATCTGAAGGACTGGAAGGTCCTCGCCACTCGCTATCGCGGCCCTCTCACCCGGTTCCCCCTCGTCGCCAAGACCGTCACCGCCCTCGCCTTCTACAAGAACGGCTGGTGACCCCGTGAATAAGCCTCCCGGTTCCCGGAGAACGCCGGGGAGATCCCGGTGCCGGCGGTGTCGTACGCCGCCCAGCAGGTGAAGGTGCCCGCGGAGGAGTGGGCCGCACGCCATCGACCCGCTTGCTCCCGTGCCTGTCCGTCTCATTCCGGTTACTCGGGGCGCTGTGTACGGGCGTTGTGCGCGAGGCCGTCCGGACGGCCCTCCGCGCGCTCGCCCAGGGGCAGCACCAGGGCGCGCAGCACCGCGGGATCGGAGGGCTTGGGGACCTGGCCGATGTCCTCCCACCCCCACGCCTGGAAGGCGGCGTGGGCCCTGTGATCGGCCTGGTCCACCAAGGTGGCGCCGAGCGAGGCGTGATGATCGGCGAGCAGTCGCGTCTGCAACAGCCGGGCGAGACCGGCTGTGCGCTCGTGCGGGTGGACCATGATCTCCGTGATGGCGAAGGCGTGCCCCGAGGAGGTCAGTTGCTCGACCGACCTGGGGAGGTCACCCTTGAAGCCGAGCCACCAGGACCCGTCGCGCGCTATGGGGAAGCCGAAGGCACAGCCCGCCAGGGTGGTCGTCTCGGCGACCAGCATCGAGAAGCCCGGACGCCGTACGGAGTCCGCGAGGCGCCGCAGGAAGTCCTCCCTGCGGCGGTACGTCTCGCCGGTCGCGGCGTCCGACGACTCGACGTACAGATCCGCCAGGTCCTCCCGGAGCGTCTCGGCCTGCCAGCGGTTCAGGCGGCGCAGGCGCACCGCATCCAGGGCGGAGCGCTCATGGCCCGGTCCGGAGCCGGCGGCCGTCATCGCGCACCTGCCGACGACACGCGCGCGGTGGGCGCGCGCCCGGTGCGGTTCGCCGGTGTGCCGTCCAGCAGGAAGGCGCAGCCGGTGAGGGTGAGGATCCGCCGCAGCGAGGGCGGTGGGTGGTGCAGCTGCAGGGCGCCGCCTGCCGTGGTGGCCTGCCAGGAAGCGTGCAGGAAGGCGTTGAGCCCGCTCACGTCGCAGAAGGTGACGGCCGTCAGGTCGATGTCGATCGTGCACGTACCCTCGTACAGGCACTCCCGCAGGGACACGCTGACCAACGGCACCGTCTCAAGGTCGATCTCACCGGCCAGGGTGATCAGCGCCCGGCTGCGCTCGTCGAGCCGTTGGACGTTCAGATGGGGCAGGGACATGGCGCCTCCGGTTCCGGGCGACGGCCGGGGCGGAGACCAGCGATTGCGGCTGAGAGCCCGGCAAGTTTGTGTGCTCGGCAGCAACGCGCCGTCGGGGTCTGGAACGTCGACGTCCTGCTGTGAGGGTAGTCCCGGATTCGCCGGGGCGGGAGACGGAAAGAGCTCTCAAGACCCGGACCTGTGGCAGGAGTTCGGATACGTCGGGTGGCGATGCGGTCGGGGAGGGCCGCCGCACATCGTGGACCCGGCGAGGTGGTTCGAGGGGACGGATGACAGCGGTGCAGGGACAGCCCTGGCCGTGTTCGGCACCGAGGCCACGGGCTGGTCGTCATCGGATGGGGTGGCGACTGGAACGCCGGGACCAGCGCATGACGATGAAGGCCAGAGCAGCCACGAAGAGCGCGACGCCGATGAGCAGCAGGTAGCCGAGCCCCTCCGTCACCGTTCCGATGATTCCCAGCGCGATGGCGACCAGAACGAGGAGCAGGAAGAGGACCATGACGCGGACGCCTCCTTGGGCTGAGCGCAGGCGGTCAGCGGCGTGCGAGCTGCCTCTCGCCGTCTGCGCCGGTCTGGTAGGACAGGTCGTAGTGATGGAAGATCGCTTTCTCTGCCTCGGCGGGCAGGACGTCGTCCATGCCGACCGCGGGTGCCCTTTTCACCAGGGCCTTTGCGTAGGAGACTTTGACGTAGTCCGGCCCCAGGGTCACGCCGTCGAGGGGCACGAAGGCCAACCGGTGGCGGGTGGGCAGTCCGGTGCGGACGGTGGCCATGGCCGGTTCGTCGGTGGTGGTGTCCACATAGATCGCTTCGAGGACGCCGATCTTGTGGTCCTTGGGGTCGACGACGTTGTGGTTGCGCCACTCGCGGATGTCGGCTGCATGGATCATGGTTTGCCTCCTGGGCCGTTGATCTGGGCCGGTGCCGGCCTATCCGTGGACAGCGGCAGCCCGCCGGGTCGCGCCTCTTCCCGCAGCAGTACGGCCGGGGTACCCAGATCCGCCCGCGGTATCCAGCAGGTCGCGCAGCCGGTTGATGAGCCGGACCCGGTCGGCGATGCCGCAAGGTCCGCGGTGCCGACGACATCGCCGCCAAGGCCGTCCAGGCCGCCCAGTCCCAGGCCACCGCCCTGCCCGGTGAGAAGCGGGCGGCCAAGCTGGTCTGCGACCTCGCCCATCAGCTCCTGGCCCTGGACGAGCGGATCAAGGCCAACGACCGGGAGATCCGCGAGACCTTCCGCACCGACGACCGTGCCGAGATCATCGAGTCCCTGCCCGGCATGGGCCCGATTCTGGGCGCCGAGTTCGTCGCCATCGTCGGCGACCTGTCCGGCTACAAGGACGCCGGCCGCCTGGCCTCGCACGCCGGCCTGGCCCCGGTGCCGCGCGACTCCGGCCGCAGAACCGGCAACTACCACCGGCCCAAACGCTACAACCGACGCCTGCGCTGGCTGTTCTACATGTCCGCGCAGTCCGCGATGATGCGGCCGGGTCCGTCGCGGGACTACTACCTCAAGAAACGCGCCGAAGGGCTGATCCACACCCAGGCCCTGCCGGCGCTCGCCCGGCGCCGAGTCGACGTGTTGTGGGCCATGCTGCGTGACAAGAGGCTGTTCACCTCCACCCCGCCGGTCACGCAGGCGGCTTGACACGGTCATTGAGATTCTCCAGAGTCCCCGTCGTCGCGTGCGGTGGCTGCGACCCCCTAAGCCCCAAGGGTCTTTTCCTTTCGCACCCGACCCGCCCCGAAATATGTTCGGGGCGATTCCTGGTCATTACCTCTCCGTGCTCTTGACGGTTCCATGGGCGGGCATAGTATGGCACTCCCCAGTGGATTTCGCTGGACGATTTTCACTGACCGATGAGGGGGGACTGCTCCTGCATCCAAGGAGCATCAGCGGGGTTCGCCCTGCCAATTTATCGCGCCGATGAGCGGCGCCCAGTGGTATTCGGCAGAGGGGGCGTTGTGACGTCTTCCGACATTGAAGTTGAACAGAAACAAAAGCTCGCTGATTCACTCGAGTTCATCGATGGTCTCGAGCTCGATCTTCCGGAAATGAGTTTTTTCCCCGCAGGCGTGGCGCTGCAGGCGGAAGAAGAGTCGGCTGCGGTCGTCGCGGGATCCGTCGTCGCTTTCACCGACGGTCTGAACGGCCAGCAGAAGTCCGATGTCCTCAACTCCACGCTGCTCGCGCAGCTCGCGGCGAACAAGAAGTTCGATCGGGAGAAGGACACCGACAAGTGGTACGGCTTCTACCGGTCGGTGCTCGAGCAGGTCGGCTGGGTCGTGCCGTCCTTCTCGTTCGCCAAGCTCTCGGTGGCCGGCTCCCGGTTCACCGTGGACCGGGCCGTCATCGCGCTGCTCCAGGCCATCGCCACGGGCGGCGAACTGACGGTGGCGAAGGCCGCCATCGCGGCGCTGAAGGCCCTGCCGGACCGGGACCGTCGCGTGGTGCTCTTCGAGAGCAGCTCGCACAGCGAGAAGCTGGGCAACTTCCAGATCGCGGCGTGCGGCGTCTCGGCGCGCGACACCGTCGTGATGAAGATCGGCGCGTTCCACTTCACGACCAACGAACGCGTCACGCGTGTGCTGTTCTTCAGCTTCCCGCGCTCCAGCACGACGATGTTCCAGTCCCGGCAGACGATGACGCTCAACGAGGACGTGTACGAGCAGGTCCGCGAGGCGATCATCAAGAAGCTCGGCGACAAGGCCGACAAGTTCATCGACGAGCTGGAGATCTAGGGCGCCGGACGGACATCCGGAACCTGACCTCGTGATGGACAAGTCCGAGCACGAGCGCCTGGCGGCGCTGGACGCGATGACGGACTGGGACCTGGGGCCCGAACCCGTACCACCGGGCCCTTTGCTCCCGGTCCCGCGGGGCGGTGCGGGTGCCGCGGTCGACGGCGGCGCTCTCGTCGTCCTCTCGGCCGAGGTTTCCGAGGGGCACAGAAGGGATGTGCTTCATTCCGTTCTCCTGGCCCAGCTGGTGGCCAACAAGAAGTACGACCGGCATGCAGAAGCAGAGAATTGGTACCGCTCGTACGGGGAAACCCTCGAACGGGTCGGCTGGGTCATCAAGGAAAATGAGGGGCTCGCCCGGCACAAGCCCCGTAAATTCCCCTATCGTCTAGGGCCCGTGATCCTGAAGGTGCTCGCCCTCATTTCCGATGCGCCGTCGGTGGAACGGGTGACCGCGGCGCTGAAGGTCCTCACGGCGCTGCCCGATGACAACCCGGCGGCGGAACTCTTCGAAAAGGAGAGCCATGCCGAACGTGCCGGGAATTTCCAGGTTGTCGCCGTAGACGAGGTGGACGGTCTTGTGACCGTGCGGCTCGGCAGATTCCGTTTCCGGGTCGAGGGTGAAGCCACGGAAATCGGGCGGCTGCTGCGTATGGAATTCCATGCCGGTGCCGAAGTCTTCCGCGGGTCGCAGATACTTCATCTCAACGATGAGGTGTACGGGCCGCTGCGCGACCTGGTCGCCGCGAAGCTGGGGGCCCGGGCCGATGCGTTGATCGTGCCGGTGGGCGGGCTCATCAGGTAGTCGTTCCCTGGCCTCCGTTGACCGTGGGCTGACCTGTGAACGGACAGCGCGGGAAAGCGGGGCCGGTGGGCGAGAAGCGGCAGCCGACGAGGATGCCGCAGGCCGTGCGGGAGCAGGGCAGGTGGAGGGGTTATCCGCGAGGGCGGCGAACACGTGGAAGACGAGGCGGCCCGCCCGGGGTCGTGGTGTCCAGCGCCTCGTGCAGCGACTGGAAGCCGATGCCCCGCTGACGCAACCCGGAGACGATCGAGATCAGGTCCTGGATCGAGCGGCCCAGCCGGTCGAGGGAGGGCCACCACCAGGGTGTCGCCGGGCCGGAGGTAGTCGAGACACCTCCACAGTTCCTCGCGCTCCGCGTTCTTGCCCGCCTTCTTGTCGGCGAAGACCCGCACGCAGTCGGCCGCGGTCAGGGCCGCGATCTGCCGATCGAGCAGCTGCCCCTTCGTGGACACGCCCGCGTACCCGACCCGGGCACCGGAGGAGTTCGCTGGGAAGGCATCTAGCCCCGGACTTCGCGGGTCACCGTTTCAGGTCTGTGGCCAGCGGGTTTGTCCGATGTCGGTGTCGAGTAGGTCGAGGAGGTGGAGTTGGACGCCGCGGGTGATCTGGACGGTGGGCGGGTCGGTGATGTTGCCGATGCGCAGGGTGAGTTCGCCGAGGTGGTAGAAGACCATGCGGCCGGTGGGGCGGACCCGGCGGTTGTCGGGGTAGAGGCCGCTCATGGTCTGCTCGGGGCCGAGCGCGCGTCTGACCTGCCGTTCGATCAGGCAGAAGACGAGCAGGGCCAGGCAGATGACCTGGATCAGGGCGGCAACGCGCCGGTTGTGCTGCACGAAGACCGGCGCGACCGCGAGCGGGCCCTTGAAGTCGTGGTATCTGCGCTCGACCGCGCCCTGGCCCTTGTAGTGGATCAGAGTCTGCCCAGCGTCCGCCTGGTCGGCGGGGACAGACGTCAGCAGTGCGTACCAGCCGTCGACCACGGCTTCCGCCTTCAGCACGCCGGTGTCGAAGTGCCAGGCCAGGACCGGGGTGCCGTCCTCGTTATCGGTGACGGTCCAGCGCAGACAAGAGGTGACACGGCGCTTGGCGGCGATGACACCGATTCGGGCGACGATCTTCTCCCGGGTCTTGTAGTGGCGTCCGCCGGCCGCAGCGGTGAGCTTGTTCAGGTCCTGGGCGGCCTTGGCCAGGCGTTTGTCCCGGGCTGCTTGCTGGCCGGCGGCGTTCGCGGTGGAGTGGACCAGGATCCGTCGCACGGTGAGCACAGGATCGCTCTTGCGGGGCCCGGTCAGGGTGTGGGTGTCCTCCAGCACGCGGTAGGTCTCGCGCCGCTCGGCGGGCTTGCCCGCCTCCCGGTTGGGCGTCCAGTCCACGATGGTGGCCTGCGCGGGATCGAGAGCGGCATAGACCTCGTCCTTGACCTGCGCGGCCGGGGCCGGGGCGATGAACTGGACCCCGGCCGCCAGCAGGGCACGGACGTTGGAGTAGGACACCAGCTTGGAGTCGGCGACCATCAGGAAGTCGCGTTCACCGGCCATGGCCCGCAGGTCCTTCATCGCGCCGACGACCTGGCTGACCTCGGCCGCACCACCGCCGAAGACCCGGGCATGGAGCGGGATGCCGCCGTCGGCCGACACCGCGAGCCCGGCCTGGACCTGCTTCAGATCGAAGCGCCGGTCCTTGGGATGCCCGTAGCCAATGACGGGGAAGTCCTCCTCCTGACCCTCGACCGGGAAGGCCCCGTGCACGGACATGCTGGTCATGTCCCAGTGCATCCGGGCCACATCGATCCCGAACTCACCGATCGCCCGCGCCCCGACCGTGCCCGCGATGTGCTCCAGCTGCGGAGCGATCGCATCCAGTGCCCGGGCCAGACGATCATCGTTGAGCAGAGCGGGCTCGATCCCGAAGACCTCTTCCACTGCCCAGCACCTGGCCCAGTCCTCCACCCGCACCAACGGCGCGGGCGACGTCAGCCGGTTGGCCACCAACGCCTCGATCACCTGCCCGTGCGTCACCAGCGCACTCGCGCCACCAGGACACACCTCGTCGACGATCCCGGCGACATCCAGCCGACGCAGAAACTCGGCAGCGACAGGCAGAGCGCCCAGACGCTTCTCCACCACGGACGTCACCGCCACTTCAAGACGCTGACGCTGAGACCGTGGCCGCGGGGACCGGGAAGTCATCGACACACCCCACCCAACGCCACACCCCCGGCCCAGGACACCCCGGACCGGTCACACCATACGAATCAACGACCCGCGAAGTACGGGTCTAGCGGACTGTCAGCGTCCGCCCACTCAGCGGGAGTGGCGGCCACCACTGCGCGGTCCGGCAGGCAACGCCCGCCTCGGCGGCGGCCCGCGCCAGCGGGACCCCGTCCTCAAGATGAGGCCGTAACACCGCGAACCGGCGCATCACTCCTTCACGCTGGGAACCGGTCAGCTTCCCCAGCGCCGCGAGGCCGACCGGCGATGTCACCATGCCCACCAGCGTGCCGCCCGCCGGGTCTGTCCCTCACCGGCGCACTGGCACACGAAACCGGCGCCCGCGAACTTTCGCGCCCCAGCCGTGTGTTCCGCCGGTCCCGGCTTCCCGGATGAATTCCCGCTCTGCCTCGGCGAATGCCGCGAACGTGGCGAACACGATCTTCCCCGCTCCGCGCGGGTCGTAGATGCCGGCAAGGGGGCCTTGCAGGATCTCCAGCCGGTTCCCCCGGTGCTCGATGTCCTGCGCGGAGGTGATCAACTCCAACGTGTTGCGGCCGAGCCGGTCGAGCAACGTCACGGTCAGGATGTCGTTCGGGCGCAGGGCGGCCAGGGCCGCGGTGAACCGCGGACGGTCGGGCTGGCGGGTACTGATCGTCTCGACGTAGAGGGGCTCGATGCACTTGGCGGCCTTCAGCAGCCGTTCCTGCGTCTCGAGGTCCTGGCCGCGGGTGGACACGCGGGCGTAGCCGATCCGGTCCCCGGGCCGGTCGACGGGCGCTGGCTGGTCGGCCAGGTCGGGGCCGGGGCGCCAGGCCTTGCCAGGTGAGCGGTCCTTGGGCATGCGGATGGGCGGCCCGGAGCGCAGGACGGGCACGTCGTAGCGCACGCTGTGGTACACGGTCGCCACCGTGCCCGTACGGGTGCGGCACGGCGAGCCGGGCGGAACCTCGCACCGCGGGCAACTCGCGCTGTTCGGCCAACGCGGCGCGTGCGGCCTCGTCCAGCTCGTTCACCGCCGGTACCTGCCGGCCGTGACCCACCAGTGGAGCCCGCGCCCAACGAGCAACACGGCACCTACTCCCGACACGGTCAGCAGCAGCGGACTCAGGGCCTCCTTTTCGGCTGCCAGGTCAATGAGTCCGAGATCATCCACCGACCACATCAGGACCACGGCCATCATCCCCCATACAAGGAGCAAAATCCCAACTCGGGCCACACCGCGCATTCATCCCCCTCGGTTGTGAGTGCTCGAAGTCGTGTGCACTGATGAGCTGGGATTTCGTCGCCGCGTGCAGGGAACTGCGAACCGCCAGACATGCCGAAGTCGCCTGCACTACGGTGGAATTGGCCGAAGACGCGTGCACGGTTCGGAGGAGGCGGTGGTCGCGCGCGGGGTGCTGACCGCTCCCGTCGCTGGGGTCTCAGAGGCTGAATCCCGCTCACTGGCTTCAGCGCGAAGTTCCAGGAGTACGGCCTGATCATCCACGATGGTGGTACTTCAAGCATCGATCGGACGACCTTCATTCCGGGACAGGCACCGTGCGCAGATAGCTGTAGACGGTCTCGCGGCTGATACCGAACTCCTTGGCCAGCGCGGACTTACGCTCGCCGGCAGCGGCCCGCTCGCGCAGTTCGCGGGCACGCTCGTCGGTGAGCGCGGGCCTGCGTCCGGTGTAGACGCCGCGCGCCTTGGCCGCGGCGATCCCCTCGCGCTGACGTTCGAGGATCAGGGCGCGCTCGAACTCGGCGAACGCGCCCATCGCCGACAGCAGCAGTGTCGCCATGGGCGAGTCCTCCCCGGTGAAGGCGAGGCTCTCCTTCACGAACTCCACCTTCACGCCCTTGCCGGTCAGCATCCGCACCAGGCGGCGCAGGTCGTCCAGGTTGCGCGCGAGCCGGTCCATCGAGTGCACCAGCACCGTGTCGCCTTCGCGCACGAACGCGATCAGCTCCTCCAGCTTCGGCCGGGCGGCGTCCTTGCCCGATGCCTTGTCGGTGAAGACGCGCTCGACCGACACGCCGTCGAGCTGGCGGACGGTGTTCTGGTCGACGCTGCTGACCCTTACGTACCCGACCCGCATCCGCGCGCTCCCCTCGGGAACTGATCAACCCTCAAAAGTGTCAGGATGGACTCTATAGCCCTACCGGACAGGCGTCAAGAAACCCCGCCCGGGACTCTATCCTGACGTTCTTTCGGAGTGCGGCTGTCGTCGCGTTGGGGTGTGCCAAATGGACACCTCAGTGAGCCACGCCCGCCCGCAGTGCCCCACTGCTCGATATCGAGCCCTTGCTCTCCACCTGCGCCCTCAAATTAGACATGGTGAGCACATTCCAAACTTGTTACCCTTACGGTATGACTGAGGCCACCCACGAGCACAGGCCCACCCGAGGACGAGTAGGGCAGCGGGGGAGACTGATGATCCCTGCCGCACTCCAGCGCTCCACCGGGATCACGGAGGGCG
The DNA here is from genome assembly GCF_041261225.1 of Streptomyces sp. V4I8. Taxonomy (GTDB): domain Bacteria; phylum Actinomycetota; class Actinomycetes; order Streptomycetales; family Streptomycetaceae; genus Streptomyces. The sequence goes on along the minus strand of NZ_JBGCCN010000001.1, from coordinate 180,247 downwards.
CCGAGTACGTCATCCGCGCCACCGACGACGGCGCCCTGGTCGTTGAGACCGTCGAGGCGGTCAAACGGCGCCTGCGCGCAGCCGCCCCGCCAGGAGAGTGGGATGCGACCGCCGAGGCCCGCGCGGACGCCGCCGAGGAGGAAGCGGCCGACGCCCGCGCCGAGCAGCCCGCCCCGGGAGAGACACCCGCGTGACCACCTACCTGCTGGACTCCTCCGCCGTGCTGGCCTGGCTCTTCTCCGAAAAGGGCGCCGAGATCGTCGACCCGGCACTGACCGGCGGCGCCATCACCACGGCCAACCTCGCCGAGGTCGTCCGCCGGGCCGAGCAGCGCGGCTACCTGCGCGGTCCGGCCGAGCTCACATCCGATCTGGCCGCCGTCGGCCTGGCTTTCGAAGAGACGCTCACCGAGGCCGACGCTCGGCGGGCCGCCGCGTTGATCGCCGCCTCCTATGCCGAGCGCGGCAGCAGGGGCACCCCGGCGTTGTCCTTGGGGGATGGCATCTGCATCGCGGTCGGCGAACGCCTCGCGCTACCGGTACTGACCGCGGATACCGCGTGGAAGGACCTCGAAGACCTGTTCCGCACCCCGGTCACGCTGATCCGCTGAATCGAGACGTGCACTCGACTCCGGTCATCCGTGCACTTGCCTTCGGAAGCTGACATCGGTCGAGTCACAAGCCGTTCGACCATCATCCCGAAAACCTGTCCCGAAACCAACCCGGCCTCGCCATGGTTTCGGGACGGTTTTCGGGACGCCCCGACGTGGCGTGTGACCGTCGACAGCAGCACCGCCGGCAGGGGAGTGCTCGGCGAGGAAGGCAGCGACACGGCCGAGCTGTTCGGCGGCGCGGTCGGTGAGCTGGTTCAGTGGGAGCGCCCCAGAGTTCGCCTGGGCGGCACGCTCCAGCGCGGGTACGTCCTTCGGGCGGGTCTGGGCGGCGAAGACGTCATTGAGATGGGGCCCGCGCAGCTGGATGGGCCCGATACGGCGGCCGTGCACGGTCATGGAGACGTAGTGCTCGAACCGTTCCATGGTGGCGACCCGGTCGGGGCTGGGGGTGTCGCCCCACTCTGCGGTGATGGGCGCGATCGCAGACTTCGAACCGGCGGTCGTGGCCAGGGTGGACGCGTTCTGTACCAGGGACAGCCGCACCGCGGACGGGAGGCGGGCCAGCAGCTGGGTCATGCCGTGGATGTGGCACCGCGGTGCCACGCGCGCTTGCACGTGTTGTGCCGAGCGGTCAGCGGCTGTTCGGTGCTGCCGGTTCGTCGAACGCCAGCTGCGCGTCCGAGCGGGCGTCGGCCGGCCCTTGGGCGTCCTGCTCGGGGTGGACATCGAGGCGCCGGCGCACGTGCCCGTAGCTCGCGTCGAGAACATCCCAGGCCAGTGCCAGCGGAGGGCGGGTGAACGTGAGGGCCTCGGTGCCGTCACCGGTGTCCGTCACGTGCACCTCCGGATGCCGTGTTGCGATGGACTTCAGTGCGCGTCGGAGGCTGGGTGGCTGGAGCCGCAGTACGCGCCCAGGCCCGGCGTCGTCGTGGAAAAGTCGGCCTGGTCGAGATGCTGCCCGCTGCTGGCGTGAACCGTGAGGCGTAGTCCAGGCAGGCGTACGTCACCACCGCGGCCGGAGCCCGGGCGTCGGCCGAAGGGCTCATATGGACACTGCCGTCGTCTGCGACGCTCATCATTCCCAGGGCGCTGAAGGGGCGGTCGGCCAGGTCCTCCAGCATGGTGCGCGGCTGCTCGTGCACGCTGCCTGGGGTGTACATGCGGATCAGGTGCCGGATGTCGCGGTGGAGTGTGGCGGCCTCGGGAGCGCGCTTCCAGTTCGCTACGGCGGCCGCGCGCAGTATCCCGTTGCTCAGAAGGTCCGGCTTCAGATGGGAGAACGGCGACAGACAGAAGGCGTACCACCAGGTGGCCACCAGGCAAGGGGGAGCGAGCAGCCACCAGTGAAGCAGGAACAGGCTGCCGTTCTGCTCCAGGTAGGGGTCGGCGCCGTCCTCGTTGAGCAGCCACGAGCTCCGTGCGGTGGGGACCACGTCGCTGGCCGTGCCGGGCCCGTGGCGGATCTCATCGGTGGGTTTGAACGCCGAGGACCAGGAGGGTTATTCACGGGCTTGGTTTCTTGATCAGCAAGACGGCCCTGCTCGGTAGCCTGGCGTTTGCGACGACGTCAGTTTTCCACCGGGGTAGGGCCGTTGAGCTGGAACGTTACGACAGGGCTGGAAGCGGATCAACTGGAGGCCTTGGTGGTCCGGGTCCACACGATGCTGGTGGAGGACCCCGATCCGCCCGTGGTGCCGGGACGGATGTGGGCGCTGGGCCTGTACAAGTCCGTGGTCCTGGTGTTGTTCCTGCTGCGGCAGAACCCCGTCCAGCAAGCGGCGGCGGAACTGTTCCACATCTCCCAGGCCACCGTCTCGCGCCGGTGGACCACGCTGCTCCCGGTGGTGGAGACGGCCCTGGCCGAGCATGTGCCCGACCCCGCCGACGCCTCACACGGCAGGATCGTCCTGGCCGACGGGACCCTGGTCACCACGTGGGACTGGGCGAGCGAGGGCACCACGATGTTCTCCGGCAAGCATCGTGACACAGGCTTCAACCTGCAGGTCGCCGCCACTCTCAGCGGGGACCTGCTCGCCGTCTCCGCGCCGGTACCCGGCAGTCGGCACGACATGTACGCCTGGCGCCAGTCCCACTTCCCCAAAGCCTTCGCCGACCGGGAGAGCATGGGGGATCTGGGCTATGTCGGCTCCGGCATGCTCACCGCCCGCCGCAAGCCACCCGGTCAGGAACGCCCCGTCAAAGACAAGGTGTTCAACCAGAGCATCGGCAAGCTCCGCGCCGCCGTCGAACGAGCGATCGCACATCTGAAGGACTGGAAGGTCCTCGCCACTCGCTATCGCGGCCCTCTCACCCGGTTCCCCCTCGTCGCCAAGACCGTCACCGCCCTCGCCTTCTACAAGAACGGCTGGTGACCCCGTGAATAAGCCTCCAGAACCGCATGGAGGCCACCGCGCTCTTGCCGGCACCCAGCTCGACGATCGCGGGGTGTTGCGAAGACGCGGGAGTTGTCCCGCACGGCACTGCGGACCTGCTGCCCCGGCCCCGCGTCGGCACCGGCGTAACAGACCTCACGAATCAACGATAGGAGTAGATATAATAGGTGCAGTAATTATTGATTGGGAGGTGTGTGGTGGACAAGCCGACAGGGATGTTCGACCGGGATTTCGAGTGGTCGGAGCTGGTGCGGTTCGCTTCCTACGGAGGGCCGGAGGCGACGCTCGGCGTGGTCTCCGGGCGGCGGCGTCAGGGCAAGACATTCTTGCTGGACGGGCTGTGCCGTGCAGGAGGGGGCTTCTTCTTCTCGGCGAGTGAGGCGACCGAGGCGGAGTCGTTGCGGCAGTTTGGGGTGGCGCTGGCGCGATATGAAGGGCGGCGGGTGCCGTACCGGTTCGCGCACTGGGAGGAGGCGGTGGAGGTCATGGTGGGCTTGGCCGCTCCCGGGACGGGGCCGTTGGTGGTGGTGCTGGATGAGTTCCCGTTCCTGGCCAAGGCTTCGCCCGAGCTGCCCTCGCTGCTGCAGCGGGCGTTGGGGCCACAGGCCCGGCACGAGGGTGGTCCGGTGCGGCTGGTGCTGTGCGGTTCGGCGCTGTCATTCATGGGGAGCCTGCTGTCGGGGACGGCGCCGCTGCGCGGGCGGGCCAGCCTGGAACTGGTCGTGCCCACGTTGGATTTCCGGCTGGCCGCGCAGTTCTGGGGGATCGCCGATCCACACCTCGCGCTGTTGGTCAATTCGGTGCTGGGCGGAACTCCGGCGTATGGGCGGGAGTTCGTATTGGGGGACGCGCCAGCGGATCTGGCGGACTTCGGGCCATGGGTGCTGCGCAACGTGCTCAATCCGGGACGCCCGCTGTTCCGCGAAGCCCGGTTCCTGCTGGCGGAGGAGCCGGATCTGCGGGACACAGCCCTCTACCACGGCGTGCTGGCCGCCATCGCCCAGGGCAACCACACGCGCGGCGGCATCGCCAGTTACCTGGAGCGCAAGTCCACCGACCTAGGGCACGCACTGACTGTGCTGGAGGACACGGGGATGATCACCCGGGAGCCGGATGCGTTCCACGGTAAGCGCTCCGCCTACCGCATCGCCGAACCGATCTTGACCTTCTACCACGCCCTGATGCGTCCCGAGTGGAGCGACCTGGAGCGTCCCGGGCAGGCCCAGCCGGTGTGGGAGCGGTCGCAGGCGACGTTCCGCAGCAAGGTCGTGGGCCCGCACTTCGAGCAGGTCTGCCGCACGTGGATCCGCTGGTACGCCGCCGAGGACACTCTGGGCGGCCGTCGCACACGCGTGGAGTCGGGCACCGTTCCCGACCCGGCGGCCAAGACCAGCCACGAGCTCGACGCCGTCGTGTTCGGGCGTGACCACGAGGGCCGCGAGGTGCTCCTGGCAATCGGAGAGGCCAAGTGGAACGACATCATGGGCCTGGGGCACCTGCGGCGCCTGCAGCGCATCAGGGCCCTGTTGCAGGCCCGTGACGGCGTGCTAGCCCAGCACACGTGCCTGCTCTGCTTCAGCGGAGCAGGCTTCACCGATGAGCTCCGTGCCCTCGCCGAACGGGACCGCGGCATCCAGCTGGTCGGACTGGACAGGCTCTACAACGGTGATTGACGATGCGTGAGGCGCGGGTGGCGGACCGGCCCGGTCACTGTGGTAAGCATGTGGTCTGCGCCAGCGCGGCGCGGAGACACCGAAGCAGCCGTGACTGCGTCCGCTGGTCGCGACTGAGCTCGCCCCCTTAGCATTCCAGAAGCTTCTCGGTATCTGGCCTGGGCAGAGGCGTTGTCCCGCAAGCCGGTTTGCTGATGTTGGGTCAGGGGTGGTCTTGCCGGATCACTCATCCAACGAGTGGATCGAGAACAGTTCGGGCTGCCAGCCCGGGCAGCATTCCAGCGTGATGGACGACCTTGCGGAGATCGTGTCCCTTCTGGTGCAACACCGGGACTCTGTTGGTGATCTTCAGGAGTCATCCGGCGGCTGCGGTGCAGAGGGTGTGGAATCGGCTTGATCGTGTGCGTCCACGGGGTGTTTCGGCGATCCAGTCGGCGGTGCGGGTGAGGTTGCAGGCTATGGCGGTAAGTACGTGCTGGACGTGCGTCTTGGCGAGCCCGCGGTAGGGCGTACGCCGTAGGCCGTTGCTCCGGACGGTCTGGGAGAGCGTCGCCTCGATGCCGGCGCGGACGGCATAGCGTCGTTGCCATTGCTCGGTCTCCTGGTCGAGGCGGTTTTGGACCTGAATCTCGTGCAGCGGCCGTGGGAGCAGGGTGATCGAGCGGGGCCTGGTGGCCGAGGTGGTGCACGGGTGGCGGTCCGGGCAGGCCAGGCAGTCGGCCTTCGCGAAGCGGAACTGGAGGTATTCGTGGCCCTTGATGCGGAGCGTCCTCGCCGGGGTGCTGGTCTTTCCGCGGGGGCACGTTGCCTGCCGTAGATCCCAGTCGATCGTGAAGGCGGACTTTCCGAAGCCCTCGCCGCTCTTGGCCTGCTGGCTGTGGTCGGCGACGATCGGGCCGAGCAGCGTGATCCCGTGGGCCTGCTGGGCGCGTTGGACGCGGGCCGGGGTGATGTAGGCGGCATCGACCACGTGCTCGGCCGGGACCAGGGCGGCCTGCGCCAGGTCGTCGTGAATCTGCTCGGTGAGCTGCCCGTCCTGGACCGGGGCGATCGTGGTGGCGACGTGCACCACGATCTCGGGCCGCTGTTCCTCGCAGGTCTCGGTGTAGTGCACGCGGTAGCCGCTCCACTCGGTGCCGTTCTTGGTGCAGTAGTGCGCATCGGTGTCGTAGGGAGAATCGAAGCGCAAACTCGCCGGTGGCAGCGCGTGCCCGTCACGCCAGCGGAGCTGTCCTTGTTCGTCCCAGTAGTAGTGGTGAACCCACACCTGTCGCAGGATTTCCACCTGGGGAAGTGTCCGCAGCCGGCCCGGGGCATCGGGGGACCACAGGGCGGCCAGCACCTTCTGCCCGTCCCGTCCGAAAGTCTCCGCCCGCTCGGTCACGGCCTCCGGTCCACCAGGCACCTTCCTGATCTCGATCTTCCGCCCGTACCGCTTGTCCCACTCGGGTTCGATCAGTGGCTGCAGCCACTCCGGCGCGATCTCGGCCAGTTCCTCCAGGGCGGCCCGCAGACTCTCCCCGGCCAGCTCCAGACGGCGTCGGCAAGTTGAGGAGCGGGGTGAGATGATCTTGGTGTAGATCGTCGTGGGAGGGGCTCGTCGTGGAGACGCCGTCGTACAAGGGCTATCGGTTCCCGGCCGAGGTGATCAGTCACGCTGTGTGGCTGTATCACCGTTTCCCTCTCTCGTTCCGCGAGGTTGAGGAGCTCCTCTTTGAACGCGGGATCACCGTCTCTTACGAGAGTGTTCGCGCCTGGTGTGCCGTCTTCGGCCCCGCCTACGCCCGGCAGCTGCGCCGCCGGCAGGCGCGCCCGGGCGACAAATGGCACATGGACGAGGTGTTCATCAAGGTCAACGGACAGATGAGGTACCTGTGGCGAGGCGGTTTACTCCTCTGTGTAAGAGGTGATCTTGCTGGGTGCTGGTCGGGCCCCGGGTGACACCAGGAATGTGACGCACAGTGAGTGACCTGATGAACGAGTCCAGCCCGCACGCCGAGTCCGCAGAGCCGCGTGAGGAGGCGTCGAGGCGGCTGGCGGGGGCTTTATCGCCGGCGGCGATCGACCGGCTCCTGGCTGATGCGGAGGCGGCCGGGGTCGGTATTGACGGGGCCGGCGGGCTGCTGCAGCAGATGATGAAGGCGGTGCTGGAGCGGGCTTTGCAGGTGGAGATGGCCGACCATCTCGGTTACGAGGCCGGGGACCCGGCAGGCCGCGGCTCGGGCAACGCCCGCAACGGCTCCTACCCCAAGACGCTCACCACGGTGGCCGGCCCGGTCACGGTGGACGTGCCCAGGGACCGCCGGTCGGAGTTCGAGCCAGTGATCGTACCCAAGGGCCGGCGGCGTCTGGCCCAGGTCGACGACATGGTGCTGTCGCTGTACGCCCGTGGCATGACCACCCGCGACATCACCGCCCACCTCAAAGAGGTCTACGGCAGCGAGGTGTCCCCGGCCCTGGTATCCAGGATCACCGATGTGGTCGCGGACGAGATAACTGCCTGGCAGAACCGCCCTGTTGACGACGTCTACCCCATCCTCTACATCGACGCGCTGACCGTGAAGGTCCGCGACAGCGGCATGGTCACCAACAAGTCCGCCCACCTGGTGATCGGCGTCGACGTGGACGGCATCAAGAACGTACTGGGCATCTGGCTGCAGGACAGCGAGGGCTCGAAATTCTGGCTGAACGTGCTCACCCAGCTGAAGAACCGCGGCCTGCGCGACGTCCTGATCGTGTGCTGCGACGGGCTGGCAGGCCTGCCCGACGCCATCACCACAGTCTGGGAGAAAGCCCTGGTCCAGACCTGCGTGACCCACTTGATCCGCAGCTCGATGAAATACGTGTCGCACGGTGACCGCAAGCAGGTGGCCGCCGCCCTCAAACCGATCTGCACCGCCGCCACCGAATCCGAGGCACTGACCGCGCTGGACGAGCTCCGGTCAAACTACGGCAAGAACTACCCTGGCCTGATTGCCAGTTGGGAACGGGCCTGGGAAGAATTCATCCCCTTCCTCGCCTTCGACCACGAGATACGCAGGGTCATATACACGACCAACGCCATCGAATCCCTGAACTACCAGCTCCGCAAGATCACCAAGACGCGCGGCCACTTCCCCAGCGACGACGCCGCCGTCAAACTCCTCTACCTCGGCATCCGCCGCATCCAAGGGCCGCCACATCGACGGCGAGGGTCCCTTCCCCAAAGGCCGCGTCCGCGGCACCGGCACCCTCGGCTGGAAACGCGCCATGAACCACTTCATGCCCGCCTTCCCCGACCGCCTCCCCCTCTGACCCCAGCAAGATCACCGACAGTAACCAACCCCGGGGCCCGACCAGCAAGGCCACACACCTCTACATACACAAAGGAATTGACAACCTCCCTGTGGCGAGCCGTCGACCAGGACGGCAACGTCCTCGACATCCTCGTGACCAACAAGCGCGATGCGGTTGCAGCCAAGCGCTTCTTCCGCAAGCTCCTCAAGGACCTTGAGTACGTGCCCCGTGTGATCGTGACCGACAAGCTACGCAGTTACGGGGCGGCCCACCGCCAGGTGATGCCCTCCGTGGAGCACCGCAGTTCGAAGTACTTGAACAACCGCGCCGAGAACAGCCACCAGCCAACGAGGCAGCGCGAGAAAGCCATGAAGAACTTCCGCTCGACGGGGGCGGCCCAGAGATTCCTCGCCACGTTCTCCCGGATCTCACCGCTCTTCCGCCCACGCCGCCACCTCATCACAGCGAGTGACTACCGCACCGAGATGACCGAACGATTCCACATCTGGAAAACCATCACCAGTATGGCAACGACCGGCTGACCGGAACGTCCCCTCGGGCCAGCCACCACCTCGGCACACCCCAACTCGCCAGTCACACCAGCAACTTGACGACACCGGCACGGGCAAGAGCCACTTCACCGAGGCCCTCGGCCAGACCGCGGTCGAGGCCGGACTGACCACTCTCCTGGTTCACCATCGAGGACCTCGGAGTCCTGGTCCGACGGCACCGCGCGGACGACTCCATCGCCCGAGCCCTCGCGAAGATCATCCGCTCGGACTTGATCATCGTCGACGACATCGGACTGCTGCCCGTCTCACCGGACGCCGCCGAGGGCTTCTACCGCCTGGTCGACGCCGCCTACGAACGACGCTCGGTCGCCGTCTCCAGCAACCTCCACCCCTCCGGATTCGACGAGATCATGCCCAAGACCCTGGCTACCGCCACGGTCGACCGGCTCATGCACCACGCTCACATCGTCGTCACTCAGGGTGACAGCTACCGGCTCACCCAGGCCACCAGTGGACAGGGAGTGAAGCCCTTCAGCTGACCCGACCGACCCGAGGGCGGGGAATTATCTGGCCGCCACCGGGGACATCTCGATGGCCGCCAGCGGGGCGAACTCCTGGCCGCCTACGGGGAGAACGAAATGGCCGTTGACAACCTTTGCGGGCGATCTTCGGGGTAATGCCGCGGGGCTGGATCAGTCGCCGGTACTTGTCGTAGCCGCGGTCGGCGAACAGCCGACGTGGCCGATTGCGACAGCCAGGCGGGCTCGGATGGGTCCTCCACGAGGGTCCGGGTGGCGGCGGTGCACAGGCGGACGGTTCGTGCTGCGGCGACCGCGGTCAATCCCCACTGAGGCCTCGGCCAGCCTGTCAGATTACGGGTCTACGCGATCTTTCAGACATGCCTGTCCCGTTAGGTGGTGCAGGTAGTGCCGGTTTTGGGGTGTGTGCCGGTCAGGAGATAGGCGTTGACGATGTCGGTGACGCAGGGGCTGGTGCCGTAGGCGGTGTGGCCGTCGCCGTTGCGGGTGATCTGGATTGCGGTGCGGGGGCCGAGTTGTCGTGCCATGCGGGGGAGGTTGGTCCGGGGGGTGGCGGGGTCGCCGGTAGTGGCGATGAGGAGGATCGCGGGTGAGCCGGTTGCGGTGACGGGGGTGTTGGCGGTGCCGGCAACCGGCCAGTCGGTGCATTGCAGGAGCTGGCCCCAGGCCACGTGGGAGCCGAATACGGGGGATGCCTTGCGGAAGGCGGGCAGGCTCTTTTTGACGTCGTCGGGGGTGTAGCGGTGGGGGGTGTCGGCGCAGAGGGTGGCGATGTTGGCGGCCTGGACAGTGCTGTAGTGGCCTTGCGGGTCGCGTCCCGTCAGTTGGTCGGACAGGGCGAGGAGGACATTCCCGCTGCCCTGCTGCATGGCTTCGTTGAGACCTTCTTGGAGGCTGGGCCAGTAGCTGCGGGCGTAGAGGGCCTGGATGATGCCGTTGAGGGCGCCGGTCTGGGTGAGCGGGCGGCCATCCTGTGTGGGCAGTGGTGTGCGCTCCAGCCGGGACAGCAGGGTCCTGATTGTTGCTGTGGCCTGCTTGACGGTGTCGCCGGCGGGGCAGTTCCCGTGCCTGCGGGTGCAGTCCTTGAGGAAGTCCCCCAGGGCTAGCTGGAACCCTTCGGCCTGGCCGAGGGCGGTTTGCACGGGAGTGTCGGCGGGGTTGGTGACGGCGTCGAAGACGGCCCGGCCGACTTTGCGGGGGTACAGGTGGGCGTAGACGGCGCCGAGTTCGGTGCCGTAGGAGAACCCGAGGTAGGACAGCGTGTCGTCGCCGAGGACCTGGCGCAGCAGGTCGAGGTCGCGGGCGGTGCTGCGGGTGCCGATATGTGCGAGCAGCGGGCCGGAGTGCTTGGCGCAGGCCTGGGTGTTGGCGCGGGCCAGGTGCAGGAGGGTGGTCATCTCGGCCGGCGTGTCAGGGGTCTTGTCGGCGGCGGAAGCCTTGTCCTGGGCGCTGTCGTCCAGGCAGCGGACCGGGCGGCTGTCACCGGTACCACGCGGGTCGAAGCTGACCAGGTCGTAGCGGGTGCGCAGTGTTGCGAAGTCCTGGTAGCTCTGGGCGGCCGCCGGCAGCATGCTCACACCGGGCTGACCAGGGCCGCCGAAATTGAAGACGAGCGAGCCGATCCGGCGGCCCGGTCCGGTCGCCCTGCCGCGGATCAGGGCGAGTTTCATCTGTTCCTCGCCGGGGTCGGACCAGTCCACCGGCACCGTCATCCGCGCGCACTCCCACCCGGCCCCATCGGCGGGCCCGGCGGATTCCGCCTCCGCGGCCGGTGCGGGACAAGCCGCCCAGCGAAGCTTCTGCGCAGCCAGCGCACGAGTCGCGTCCTTGTCCCGGTCCCCCTTCCCGCCGCCGTCGCAAGCACCGGCAGCCGCCAGCAGCACCATCGCCGCACCCACGGCTGCCACCCGGGATAACCGCGGCCGACTGTCCGGCACACGCCGCACGAATCTCACCACCGCACGCTCCCACTCCCGCACATCACTGTCCTGCTCGCAGCGTAAGGACAACCCGCCCCCACTGCAGCCTGGCCGGCAGGTCTCCGGCTGTGCTTTCCCTGCATGGTTCCTTCACTTGTCGCGGCGGTCTGCACTGAAAGAGCGATGGCTGCACCCCGACGGGCAGGAGGATCTTTTGTCTGCATGGGGTGCAGCCGCAGAAACTTCACCCTTCGCGACTGGCAATCCCCTGCGATCGTGGAGTCTTTGTCTATGCGGCTTGAGTCCGTGAATGGGCCTCAGCGCGCTTCTGATTGATGATCTGTTCGAACTCGGTTGGTGGCAGCCCGCCGGCGGCGTTGTGCCTGCGGCGCGTGTTGAAGAAGTCCGTGATCCACGTGGCGATCTTCAGCCTGGCCTCGGTGCGGGTGGCGAAGCGGTGCCGGTGGATGTACTCGACCTTGATCGACGAGTGGAACGACTCCGCGGCCGCGTTGTCCAGGGCCGACCCCACACGCCCCATGGACTGCACCACTCCAAGACGGTCACACAGCGCGTTGTACGCCTCACTCGTATATTCCGACCCGCGGTCCGAATGAAGGATCACTCCGTCCACGGTGCCGCCGCGTGTCGCGGCGGCCATCTGGAGCGACGCGCTGACCAGGGGCGCTTCGTGCCGAGGACCCCTCGCATAGCCGAGAACGCGTCGGGAGAATGCGTCGTGGACGCTCGCGAGGCAGAGCTTGCCCTCGCCGGTTTCGATCTCGGTCATATCGCCCCACCACAACACGTCCGGTGCGACCGCATCGAAGCGACGAAGTACCAGGTCACGGGCGGCCTTGCGCTTGCCCTGCCGGGTCAGGTTCCTTCGCCGGCACGGGGGGCTTGCGGCCCTGCAGGCCGAGCTCGGCCATGAGCCGGGCGACGGTATTCTGCGAGACCTTCCAGCCCTCGGACCACAGGTCCAGCGTGATCCTGGGCGAGCCGTAGGTGTTGCCCGACCTGCGGAAGAAGTAAACGATCCGCTCGGCCAGCGCAGCCCGTCTGACCTCGGACTTCGTCGGCTGTCCGGGGCGCCGGCGCCATTTGTAGAACCAGGACTTGGACACGCCCCATGCCCGGCAGGCCAGAGTGTGCGGGACCTTGTGCCTGGTTTGCTGGTCGGCGATGAAGCCCGCCATCGTCACTTCGTCGCCTCCTTCACCCAGAGGACCACCGATCGCTTGAGGACATCGCGCTCCATCCCGAGCTCAGCGCTCTCCTTGCGCTGCCGGGCATTCTCCTCCCGCAGCCGCTGCAGTTCCCCGCGCTCGGACTCGTCCAGCCCGCCCGCGGGCCTCCGCGTCCACACGGGCCCTCGCCCGGTGAACCCACGTCTGCAACGTGCCCTCATGCACCCCCAGATCCCGCGCCACCTGCGCAGACGGCTTCCCGGTCTCCAGCACGATCCGCACCGCACCCTCACGGAACTCGGCATCGTACTTCCGTCGCTTCTCCACCATGACCCTCAACTACCCCTATGGTCACGACTCCACGGTACGAGGGGAAGGTCAGTCCCCCTATCGTGCCCGCTCGACCGGTGAACCACGGGGAACACCGGGCGGCAGCGGTGCCCGGACATGCCAACGGCCCCTGACCGATCCAGCAGGTCAGGGGCCGTTCACGTGCGGTGGGTGTGGGATTTGAACCCACGGTGACATCGCTGCCACGACGGTTTTCAAGATCGACGATGTCTTGACTCGGCCATTGAGGCTCCGCTGACCGCGTGGTCCTCCGCACCGCCGTGGCCACGGAAGACCTCCAGCGCCATGACTACCCGTTACCGGGACCCACTCGAGCGCCGCCCTTTGTCTTGCTGGAGCCTCAGCCAGAATAGCCCCCACCATCAGAACTACCCGAAGAATCCACCGGAGCCTGCTCCACCACAGCCGTAGGCGCAGCAGGTACCTCAGCAGCCACAGGCGCAGCAGCCTGCTCAGGGGCAGCCTGCTGCGGGCCCTGAGACACGGCAGGATCCGGAGCAGACACCGACAAAGACTCAGGCACGGCCGACGTGCTCGGCGCAGGCACAGCCGTCTGCGTGAACTCACCCAGATTTTCAACCACCTTGTCCTCGCCGCCGCCAACCGGCGCACCAACGGCAGATACAGACGGCTGAGTAGCCAGAGGCCCGAGCGAAGACGTCGCAGCAGGAGCCGCAGCCGGCGCAGGCGTGGTTGCCGGAGCCGGAGATGGACTCCCCACCGCAGGCTGCTGCGGCTGCGGCACCTCAGGATTACTGTCGGCAGACTCCTGCTTCGGCTTCGTCCAGCCGCCCTGCCACTGCCCGTTGACGTACTTCCAGTCCCCCTGGAGGCCATCCTGCTGACCGTGCCACCCATACGAACCATCAGCGGAAGGAAGCGTCGAACCACCCGCATCTGTATGAGCAGCCAAAGCACCACTGGCCGCAGGAGGCCCCTGAGACGGGGACTGCTGGGCGGACGGCAGACCCAGCCCAGACGACCGCTGTGACTGCGACGCAGCAGCCCCGCCGACCGTGCCACCAGCACCCGAACCCGGCGACACAGCCTGCCCGTGCACATCACCAACCGGCGCAGACTGCGCATCCGCAGGCTTCCCACCCAGCACCGACTGACCCGACGCAGACGGCGCCCCATCAACAGGTTTCACCTGCCCACGCAGAAAACCTTCCGGATCCTTCATCGACTGCCAGCCGCCGCCCTCACCCTGGCTGTAACCATCAAAGCGGTCATACCGCTGAAGCCGGGACGAATCCGCCACCTCCCAACCACGCCCCCCCTTCACGTGTCCATACACCACGCCCGAACCGGACGCCGGATATTCCGTGCTAGCCAAAGGCGTCACCGCACCTACCTCGGCTCCCGGACCCCCTTTCGCAGCTGCCTGCTCCCCATTGACCCTCGCCGCGGCGCCTGACGGCACATCTCCGCCTGGATCCGTGAAGGCATTCTTCGGATCCAAAATCCGGCCGTTTCCGTCCTTTTCCGCCTTGTCAAGGGCCTTCTGTAACCCGACATCAGTCCGCGTCCAGTACGCATTAGATCCGCCTATAGACTGATTGATACCCGCCGCATAGGGATTTCCATTCCTATCCCTTGCGACAAGCGGGCCCCCACTGTCACCGTGCCAGATCTGCTGGTTGCGTATATAATCAACCGGTTTCACTTTGGAGACATCTTCGGGGTAAAGGACCCTATTGCTCCCCTTCCATGCTCCTTCACTCCCACGGACATCCCGAAGGCTGACGTCGCCACTAACGGGGCTGCTGCTGTGCCCGGGGAAATAGAACTTTCCTTCCTTTTTTTCTCCACTATTTCCATAGGCAAAATCACGAACCTGTTGGGAGGTGGGACTTGAAGGCGGCCCCCATTCTTTTTCTAACTTGTCTAGCTTCGCTTCGTTTTGCTCTCTGGAGCCGTATACGCGCCCCCTCAACTCCTTCCCATCCGGAGGGGTGATGCCCTTATCGCTAGGCAACGGTAAATACTGAGCATCTTGCACCGGGGCCTTCAGGTTGATGATAGCGGCATCCGTTTGTGTCTTATAATCCTGGGCCCCAGGATGAGCGGGGGGAGCCGTCATGTAGATCTTATCTGCGGTTTCCTGATGCCTGTTCCCTTCTTTATCTACGTAGGTGATTCTTATCCTCCCGGGTTCTGTCTCTGTTCCAACCACATGCCCTGCGGTAGCAATCTGGTTTTTCCCAATGAAATACCCCGTCCCAATCGCCCCGCCATATCCTGCACCCTTTGCTCTGTGGATAAAAACCACGAAGCGGGCATTTTCTTTCCAGTCGTTCTTCTGGTAATTGTCCAGTCCGCTGCCGACTGCGCTAGCGGTGGGGGCACCCGCAAGCTGACTGCTCATGGATGCCGTGACTCCGATGAACGTGGCGATCGTCGCATTGCGCAACCACTTGTTAGTCGAAACCGGGCCACAGCCCGATGTCAATCCGGTGCGTACCTTTTTGTGGCGGGCAGCCATTTATAACTCCTCCTTAAGGCAACCATCAAACAGTGCGGTCGCCTGGTCTTTGAGACCAGCAGGCGCTGGTCATTCTCTCAGCACTGGGCCGGACCTGTTGCCGGTCTGGCGCCTCAGGCGGAGATGCGAGGCACACAGAAAATACCCAGGGCGCCCCGCTTTTTCCTCCTGTGAGACGGCACGTCAACGACGTAACCACGCCAATGCCGAGCACGCCACCCGACACACTTGCCGAACCTCCGTTACGCAAGACCAGACGTGATACGACACACACGAAAGAACGAAACAGAAATGACTGGTGAGTGCACAGAAACCTGCTCTTCGCATACCAAGATGTGTCGCCTGCGCCGACCCGGACACTAAGAGTGCCTTATCCCGCCTCATCATCATGTGACAAACATCCCGCCGGCTGCCGGAGGGAGCACGCACAGGATCTCCGTCCGGTGAATCATTTAGGAGAGATTCTTATGCCGGGGGCGCCATGGTGACTTCCTGCTCCCGCAGCATGCGCTATCAGCCCGCAGTCACCCCACCTCACACTCCGGAGCTAGTCCAATGTGACAACATCTTTCGCCTTTCGCTGCGGAGGCCCATAGGACGCGCCGGGAAGACATAGAGAAGTCTGCGGCTAGTTTGTCACAAGCCTCATAAACTGGCGTTCCGCAGAAGGGTAGATGTTTCACGCAAGGGCCAACCTCCCTTTCATTCCTGGCCGATTCGGTGATGGAGGCTTGCATTTCATACGCCCACAATGCATGATGACGGAAGGCCTCGCCAGCGCCCGCCCGGCGTCTTCACCCCGGGTATTTCTGTCGCTGGGGGGCTCGTCACATGCAGCCGTGTCAAATGGCGCTGCTGCAGGCTGCGGGGCCGACATGATAACGACTACTGGATCGACCGTGTTCCGATGGATCGACACCCCGCCCCTTGACAGGGTGCGGGGCTTCCCGCATGAACGGGACTTTCCGTTTTCATTACTCCCGTAGCGGGGTCGGGGGATCGAAATATCTGCGCCTGTTTTCTGGTTGAAGTCCGCGTGGGTCAGGGGCAGCTTCCGGGCTTCAAAGGAAGAAAGTGTCGGGCATTGAATTCACTCCCTCACAGAAGGAAAGGAAAGAAGAAGGATGAAGAAGTTTTCCCTGAGGCGGCTGCTCATAGCGTTAGTGGCGGCAGGCAGTGTTGGTGCGGTCGGACTGTCTTCCGTCCCTTCGGCTGCGGCCGCAGCTTCGGACGGCTTCAAGTGTGACGGTCAGGTCTTCCAGTCGGCCGGCGGGAAGGAGACGACTCGCCTTTACGCAGGGCGTGCCGGGGCAGATGGGGCGGGGCCCATGTCTCTCTCGCCTCTCGGCCCTGCCACGTCAAAGTACAATGCGATCGGCATTGACCCTGACACTCACTATATTTTCGCGGTCCGAGCAAAGAACGACCATCTTCTGCGGATCAATAAGGCGGGTCGCGTCGCTGACCTCGGGAAAATCTCCGGTCTGCCGAATGGAAATTACTACCGCGGGGCGTTTGACCCCGAGGGCAACTACTACATCATCGGGGGCAATAAACTTTACTGGATCGACGTGGACACGCGGAGGGTAACGAAGACCGTCACCCTGAGCTCTGCCTTTACCAGTGGCGACATGACGTACATGTCGGTCTCCGGATTCGCCGAAAATCCTACACTGTGGGGTGCGGATAACCGTGGCGGCCGGATCCTGGGCCTCAATCCTTATACGGGCGAGGTTTCCAGCGTTGATATGCCGTCCCTGCCCGCAGGCCGCTACGGAGGCGCTCACGATACGCTAGCGTGGCATGACGACGAGGGTTTCGCCCAAGGGGATGGGGAACTGATGTTCCTCGAAAGCAGCCAGGGCAAGCTCTACCGTCTTCGGGTGTACGCCGACCACCATTCCGGCACCGAGTTCGGCCGCGTCTCCGTCCAGGACTCGGCCCGGCCCTCGGCCAACAATGACGCGACCGGCTGCTCTGTGTCGTCCTAGCAGCCAGGTGCCGGCTGCGGCATCGACCTGGGTGACCGACGCCATTGGCAGAGAATGGGGGCCGTGAGCAGGGCGGGCAGATCGATGGCCGAACCGAGCGGTCCCTCTCCGAAGTGGTCGGGGAGGGACCGCTCGGGCATTTGTCGACTTTGATGGCCCGTCAGATGGTCCGCCGTACATCCGACGGGCTTGACCGACCACCAGGCCGCGGACCTCCATTGTCACAGGACAATCGATTGCCCTGCGGAGCGTGGCTGTCGATGATCTCGGCGAGCATGCCGCCCTACGGCGCGATCAGCGTGCTCAAACCGACCAGCCTGATGGCGGATATTGCGGCTGTGGCAGCGCAGATCAGAGAACTGAGGGCCAGCGTGCGCTGCTTGATGGCGGTGCTGAGCATGCTGGGATGGTCGAGCTGATCGCCACAGTCCACGAACGTGGTGGACTACTCAGCTACGCGGAACCGCGTCCCGGCGCTGAATCGAGGACACATCACGCAACCCGGCACAGGGCCGAGTCCCGATCGAACCCGGAACGGTTCATACCCCGTCATGGCAGGCCTCTTCGTTCCCTCTTATGTAGATAGGACCGGGCCGGGCTGAGTCTTGCGGCCCTTGCTACCGCACAAGAGGAGAGCCGAATGAGTGCTCAGAAATTCGTGGCGCCGGGGGCACTCGCAGCTGCCTGCCTGATGCTGGTGATCCCGGCGTCGGCCGCGAGTCATTCCCCCGGCGATCCGGGCATCGGCGACCCCTATTACCGGGCCTACGGCAACGGTGGATACGACGTATCCCATTACGACCTGCGGCTGAAGTACCAGCCGGCCACAGATGAGCTGTCTGGCACAGCAACACTGCTGGCGAAGACGACTCAGGACCTGTCCCGCTTCAATCTGGACTTTCTGCTGGACGTCAGCGAGGTCCGGGTCAACGGCGCGAAGGCGTCGTTCGCGACCTCTGGCGAGCACGAGCTGGAGATCACGCCGAAGAACCCTCTGGCCAAGGACACGGCCATCACAGTGGTCGTGCGGTACCGGGGTGTGCCGTCGTCGAAGAAGGCGTATGGCCTCAATGCCTGGCTGCGCACTCCGGACGGCGGTGTGGCGGCGGGCGAACCCCAGGGGGCCTGGTGGTGGTTCCCGAGCAACGACCACCCGCGCGACAAGGCGACCTTCGATGTGTCGGTGCAGGTTCCGAACGGCACGCAGTTCATCTCCAACGGCACGTTACAGTCGACGAGTTCGCAGGCCGGCTGGACCCGCTACGACTGGCGTTCCAACAAGCCTCAGGCTACCTACCTCGCCACCTTCGCAGCGGGCAGGTTCGACGTCACGACCGGGACGTCCGAGAGCGGTATTCCGGTCATCAACGCCTACAGCAAAGACCTCGGCGACCGCGCGGGGGCGGCACGGGCGAGCATCGAGCGGACCGGGGAGATCGCCGACTGGCTGACCCAGTATTTTGGGCCGTATCCGTACAACGCACTCGGCGGGTACGTGCCCAACACCCCGTCCGTCGCATACGCCCTGGAGACCCAGACCCGGCCCTTCTACAGTCCCCTCAAG
This sequence comes from Streptomyces sp. V4I8, assembly GCF_041261225.1. Classification (GTDB taxonomy): domain Bacteria; phylum Actinomycetota; class Actinomycetes; order Streptomycetales; family Streptomycetaceae; genus Streptomyces. Next base: position 161,741 of record NZ_JBGCCN010000001.1, on the reverse strand, counting down.
TTCTCGAACGGCTCGAACGTCTCCATCGTGGTGCACGAGCTGGCCCATCAGTGGTACGGCAACGACGTGTCGGTCAAGGACTGGAAGGACATCTGGATCAACGAGGGCTTCGCGCGGTACGCGCAGTGGCTGTGGTCGGAGCACGAGGGTGAGGGGACAGCGCAGGAGATCGCCGACTACGTGTACGCCTCACGTCCGGATGGTGACTCTTTCTGGACGATCAAGCCCGGGGATCCTGGGCCGGACAACCTGTTCCACATCGCCGTCTACGACCGGGGCGCGCTGACCCTGCAGGCACTGCGCAACGAGATCGGCGACGAGGCGTTCTTCACCATCCTGAAGGGCTGGCCGCACAAGCACGCCCACGGCAACGCATCCGTGGCCGACTTCCAGCGATACGCCGAGGAGGTGTCCGGCAAGCCGCTGGCCGCACTTTTCGACACCTGGCTGTTCCAGCCCTCGAAGCCAACCGCACCCGCGGCACGAGCGGCATCGATCGCCAAGGAGCCGACGGCTCCGGTGCGGCCGAAGTCATGGAAGAACATCGCAGCAACGAACAGCGTCCATGAGCACCGGCACGGGCCCGAGCACGCCGAGTAGGAGCAGATGAGGCACGGGCCGGCCCAAGAGCCCGATGCGAGCGCCTCGGCAGGGTCCGCTGGGAGTATCGCGTCGCCGTCGTACAAGGGTGACCGGTACCCGGCGGAGGTCATCTCGTACTGAGAGTAGCTGAACTTCCTGCTGGTCGGCGCCGAGCGCGGTCCACACTCAAGGAAGACGGCACAGCTCGGTAGGCCGCTCGGGGACCGATGCGTTTCCATCGCACGACCGGCCTGAGCCCGTATCAGCTGTCGTTGGTCATCGGGCGGGTGAGGCAGCGGCTGCCGGACTGGAGCAGACCGGAAACGCAGGCCCCATACGTGGGCTGTCCCGGCCCCCCGCGTCCCGCTACGGGACTGGAACGGCATTATCAAGTTGGGGGGCGGGGTGCGATGATCTTGGTGGGGATCGTCGTGGGAGGGGCCTGGCCGTGGAGTCTGAAGCGCCGTCGTACCGGGGGTTCCGGTTCCCGCCGGAGGTGATCGCGCACGCGGTCTGGCTGTACCACCGGTTCAGGCTCAGCCTTCGTGACGTGGAGGAGCTGCTGTGCGAGCGCGGCATCCAGGTGTCCTATGAGGCGATCCGTCTGTGGTGCGACCGGTTCGGCCCCGCCTACGCCGCGCGGCTGCGCCGACGGCAGCCCCGCCCGGGCGACCGGTGGCACCTGGACGAGGTCTTCATCAAGGCCAACGGGAAGATGCGGTACTTGTGGCGTGCGGTGGACCAAGAAGGGCCTTCCACCCGAAGGGTGGACACCTGTTTGTTTGTTATGCGGCGAGTGTCAGGGTAGCTGACATCTGTTCGTAGGCGACGGGGCTGAGCTGTCCGTTCGCCGAGTGGCGGCGCCAGGTGTTGTACCGCGTCAGCCAGCGGAAGAGGGTACGCCGGCAGGCGCCGGCCCCGTCGAAGCGCCGTGCTCCCTTGAGGATCTCCCGTTTCAGAGACGCGTGGAAGGACTCGCAGGCGGCGTTGTCCGCACTCGTCCCGACGGCACCCATGGACTGGGTGACTCCCAACTCCCGGCAGAGGCCGGCGAATTCACGGGATCCGTACTGCGCCCCGTGATCGCTGTGGAAGATGGCGCCGTCGAGGCTGCCACGGGTGGCGGCGGCCATCTTCAGCGCGTCGGCAACGAGGTCGGTGCGCATGTGATCGGCGATCGACCAGCCCGCCACCCGGCGTGAGAAGCAGTCCAGGACCGTAGCGAGATAGAGGTGCTCGCCGTCTCCGACGGGGAGATACGTTATGTCGCCCATGTACTTCAGGTTCGGCGCGGCAGCGGTGAAGTCCCTCTTGAACAGGTCCGGCACCGGCGTCTGCGACGGCTCGGGGATGGTGGTGCGTATGCGCTTGCGCAGGTGGAAGCCGGTGATGCGGAACTTGCGCATGACGCGGGCGACCCTCTTCTCGTTGATGTGCATGCCGTGGGTGTCGCGGAGCTCGGCGGTGATGCGTGGGGCGCCGTAGGCGTCGTCCGAGTCCGTGTGCACGGCCCGGATCCTGTCGGCCAGGACCTGGTCGTCCCGCTCGCGCTGGGCACGGGCCTCACGCGAAGAGCGCCACTTGTAGTAGCTGGAGCGGACGACGTCCAGCACGTGGCAGAGCCGCTTGACCTCGAAGGTCTCGCGATGGTCCTCGAAGGTACTGGAAGCGGCTCGTCACCAGCTCATCTCGGAGGCGAAAAACTTCGTGGCCTTGCGCAGGATGTCGCGCTCCTGGGCGAGCGTCGCATTCTCCTTGCGCACCGTCTTCAGCTCCGTGCGCAGGGCCGCTAACTCGGCCTCCAGCTCTTCCTTCGTGGCCTTGCTCACCGGGGTGTCCTTCATGTTCTTCGTGGGGCTGTCGGCGCGGGCGCGGTCGGCGCGGATCCAGTTCCGCAGCGTCTCCGGGTTGATCCCCAGATCGCGGGCGGCCTGCACGATCGTGAGGTCGGGGTCCGAGTGGTACAGCGCGACGGCGTCGGCCTTGAACTCGGGCGAATAAACCTTCATCACCATAAGTGGTCCCTCCTGCCAGCCCCTCACCGGGGCCGATCGAAGGTGTCCACCACTGCGGGGGAAGTGCCGTGCGCACGGATGGACTCGGTGCGCACCGGGTGGATGCGCACCACCGCACCGGGTGCGCGCCCATCCCCTCAGTGGTGCGGCTACCGGTGCGCATCGGGTGCGGAGTGCACCGCGTGGGCCAGCACCAGGCGCTCGTCGCGCATCGCCTCCAGGGTGTTGGTGGTGTCCGCGTGGTCGGGGTCCGGGATGACGTTCACCGTGAACCGGATGATGCTGCGGGCGATGCCCGGCACCGCCGTGGTGGGGGAGTCCCGCGCCCAGTCCCGCAGCGCGGACAGCAGCACGCACCCGACCTCGTCCAGAGCGAAGGAGTCCGCGCAGGGGTCGGCCTCTTCGTCCACGGCCGTGACGGGCCAGACGATGTCCTCGGCCAGCCGCAGCAGGACGAACGCCAGCTCCGGGTCCGCTTCCGCCCGCCCGGTGACAGCGGCGCCGCCGCCCATCTGGAGCGCCAGGAGGTAGTCGAAGCCCCGCTCCACCTGCTCCGGCGTCAGCGGCGGCGTACGGGGCGGGATCAGCTACGGCATGAGGTCTCCTCAACTGTCGGTCGCCGCGCGGATCATGACGGCTCCCAGCAGGTTCGGACGGTCGGCCTGTGGACAGAGTCCAGAGATTTCTCCCTGCTCCACCGGATGGGGCGAACTAGGACTGTATGGGTTGAACCGGGCCCCCCTTGTCGACCCTGGCTATTCAGCGGAATTGGTTGAGCTGACAGCCTGACAGCAGAAAGGTGCCGTTGACCTGCGAGGATGCGAGTGTCTACGTCGTATCCGCTGCAGAGAGCAAGGCACCTTTCTGGTGGTCGAGAGTACAGGGTGGGACCGTCGGCTGTCCGTGGCTGCTGACGGGAAGAAGCTGGTAGGGCACGCGGGGGCGGTGCTGCTGCGGAAACTGGCCGACCGCCTGGGGCTGACGGGTGGACTGGCCCGGGTGCTGCCGTCGAGTACGGCGGCCGGGTGGCGGGAGCGGAGCGGGGTGCTGGTCCAGCTGGCTGTGGCGATCGTGCTCGGAGCACGGAGTCTGCTGGAGGCCGAGCAGCTCCACCTGCACCACCAGCAGCTCTTCGGCCCGGCTGTGTCGGACTCGACGATGCGCCGGGTGCTGGCCGGCCTCGACGAACACACGCTGCGAAAGATCGCGAAGGTGCGGCGGCGGGTGCGCCGCCAGGTGTGGGGCCTGCTGCATCTGCGGCCGGGCGGCTTCCCCTATCTCACCGTTGCCGGACGGCACTTGAAGGGCTGGATCGTCGTGGACCTGGACGCCACGGTCATCACTGCCGCTTCGAAGAAGGAAGGGGCAGCGGCGACGTTCAAGGGCACGTTCGGCTTCCACCCGCTGGCCGGCTGGTGCGCGAACACCGGTGAGAGCCTGGCAATGGAGCTGCGCTGCGGGAATGCCGGGGCGAACACCGTCGAGGACCACCTGCGCGTGCTGGCGGCCTGTCTGGAGCAGGTCCCCGGCTCCTCGCAGGCCAAGCTCCTCATCCGCGTCGACGGCGCCGGGGCCACGCACGGCCTGCTGGAGCACCTGGAGTCACTGAACACGAAGCGGCGCACGGTCCGTTACACCGTCGGCTGGAAGATCACGCCCGAGGACGAGGCGGCGATCGCGAAACTCCCCGAAAGCGCATGGGAGACCTCCCTGCACCAGGACGGCAGCGTCCAGGAGGGCTACCAGGTCGCCGAGTTGACCGGGGTGAACACCGGCGAGGGCTGGCCCCAGGGGATGCGGCTGATCGTCCGCCGGGTCAGACCCTCACGGCGGCAGCACAAGAAGCTGACCGACTTCGAGAAACAGACCGGCTGGCGCTACTCGATCACCGCGACGAATATCCGGCACCTGTGGGGCATCCCCGGCTCGCACCAGGTCCAGTTCCTCGATGCCCTGCACCGCGACCACGCCGAGGTCGAGGATCGCATCCGCACCGGCAAAGCCATGGGCCTGCACAACCTCCCGTCCAAGTCGTGGCAGGTCAACGCCGGATGGATGCTTGCCTGCAACCTCGCGGCTGATCTCGACGCCTGGCTGCGGCTGCTCACCCTGCACGACCAGGACGGGCTCGAACACGCCGAGCCGGACACCATGCGCTTCCGCCTCTACCACCTGCCCGCCCGCCTCGCCGACCACGCCCGACGCCGCTACCTGCGCATCGAACGGACCTGGCCCTGGGCAAAGGCGTTCACCACCTGCTGGAGCAGGCTCACACAGCTTCCGGCCGTCACCTGACAGCCGGCCCCGCCCCGACCAGGACCAGGAAGGAGGAGGACCGCAGTCTCCGGGCCTGTGGAACCCGGCGCACCCCGCGGCGTTACGCGACGGCCCGTCCTCCAACGGCAGAGGACATTACGGGCGAACCGCCGGATCACTCAGCGACCGAAACCCGCTGACGAATCGAGGTCGAGTCTGGTCGGACCGACCACGAGCCCGACCACGTCTCGACAAGGGGTCGTGGTCGGGCCGACCACGACCCCTTGTCCGATGCGGCGTGACCCTCCGGAACCGGGTGTTTCTCCTTGACGTGTGTCCTGAACATGAAAGGAAGTTGCATGTAGGAGCGATTTCCAGAAGTGATGCTGTGCGAGAGATGAAGGTTTCGTGGCCCTTCGGAGCCGCCCTGCGGGGGGAGGCTTCAAACCGCCTCATGCTGCATTAGCTGAAGACTGTTGTGGTGAGCGATGAGGAAAAGGCGTCGTAAGAGGCGTCAGGTGGGGATCGGGAAGACGAACGCAAGTGAATCGCCTCTGAAGTGTCGAAAGGAAACCAGACGGCATCGAAACCGGGGTGTGTCAAGAGCTCCGGGATAAGCCTGGCGGGAGCCCGCTGACTGGCCAGGCGGTGTCCGGCATATAGGCGACGTGAGCCCGGTCTGCGGCTCTCGCATGGAACAGGAGAAGGCAGGTCCGATACGCCCCGGCGTAGGCCGGGGCAGAGGGAGTGCCCCAAGCGGCGGACACCGTAAGGGGTCGAGTACCGATGCGGATCCTGCTGGCAGACCGGCCCGTAGTAGTGACGAAGTCCCTGTAACGGGGGCGGAGCGAAGGGGCCGGGTCGTTCGTGACTGAGTTGATCACATCAACCGGGCGGCACCCCGGGAGGAGTGCGATGGGCCAGTTGAAGTCTCAGGTCAAGCCGTTTGATATTTCGAAGTGGGAAGTCAAGGAGGCGTGGGAGGAAGTCAAGTCCCATAGGGGCGCACCCGGCGTGGACGGGCAGAGCATCGACGGCTTCGAGAAGGACCTGAAGAGCAACCTCTACAAGGTCTGGAACCGGATGTCATCGGGCTCGTACTTCCCGCCTCCGGTGCGCGCGGTGGAGATCCCCAAGCCACACGGAGGTGGCACGAGAATGCTCGGCATTCCCGCTGTCGCCGACCGTGTGGCTCAGACTGTCGTAGCCCGGCATCTGGTGCGAAGGGTGGACCCTGTGTTCCATCCGGACAGCTACGGATATCGGCCTGGACGGTCCGCTTTGGACGCGGTGGAAAGGTGCCGAGAGCGCTGCTGGAAGCGGGACTGGGTGGTGGAGTTCGACGTCGCCAAGTTCTTCGACAGCGTCCCCTGGGACCTGCTGGTCAAGTCGGTGGAGGCTCACACCGATGCCGTTTGGGTGAAGTTGCACGTGCGCCGGTGGCTTGCCGCCCCGCTCGTCTTGCCCGACGGCTCTCTGCTGGAACGGAAACGCGGAACCCCGCAAGGGGCACCGGTTTCTCCCGTCCTGGCGAACCTGTTCCTGCACTACGCGTTCGACACCTGGATGGCACGGGAGTTCCCCGCTGTCTGGTTCGAACGCTACGCGGACGATGCGGTGCTGCACTGCATCACCGAGCGCCAGGCCCGCCACGTGCTGGCCGCGCTCACGGACAGGCTGGTCGAAGTCGGGTTGCGCCTGCACCCGGACAAGACCCGGATCGTCTACTGCAAAGACTCGTACCGGCGCGGCTCCTATGAGCACACGTCGTTCACGTTCCTCGGGTACACGTTCCGCCCCAGGAAGAACCGGAATCGGCACGGCAAGTTGTTCTTGTCGTTCGAGCCGGCAATCAGCAGAGAAGCCCTGGCTCGGATCGGTCGCGAGGTGCGTTCCTGGCAACTGCACCGCCGCGTCGGCACCTCCTTCGGAGACCTCGCCCGCACGATCAACCCTGTGGTCGGGGGCTGGATCAACTACTACGGCCGCTTCAGGCCGTGGGAGTTGATCCCTTTTGTGATGCGCATCAACACCTACCTGGTGCGTTGGATCCGCCGGAAGTACAAGCGGCTTGCAGGCCGACGGAAGGCCCACGCGAAGCTCGTGGAGATCGCGCAGCGGTTCCCACGGATGTTCGCGCACTGGCGCCTCACTACTGCTGCCTGCTCGATCTGATGATCAGAGCGACAAGAGCCGTGTAACGGGAGACTTTTACGCACGGTTCTGTGAGAGCCGAGGGGTGAGATCCCCCTCGGCTACTCGATTGACCTCGCTACCGGCTGCCGTCAGGTCGCGGACAAGGGGTGGGTGTTCACGATGGCCGCCACGCGCCCGCAGGAGGGGGCATGCAGCGGCCACCGAGCCATCGGGGCGGCTCTGCCTCGCGCGGGCGCCCACCGGCCGTTACGAGGCCGGTGGAGGACGCCACGACGCAAGGGAGAGACCGCCGATGATGACCGAACACAGGCGCCCGCCATACCCGGACCGCACCGCCGAACCGCCATCCGCGCGCCCCGCCCCGGGAGGGCCGGTCGGCCGGGCAGGCCGCCGCAGTCTCCTGCCGTCGGCGCTTGCGATCCCACTGCCGTACCCACTTCCGTGCCCGACACCTGCGCCGACCGCATTTGCCCAGCACACCACGGCTTTTCGGCGCCCCGGCGCGTCGTCACAAGCCTCTTCTCTCCTCCTCTCACTGACCAAGCCCTGGGAAATAGGTGGGGGTGGGGTGTCAGTGGTGGAGGCGATCATCGGGTTCAGGGCGCGCCGGGTGCCCTCTGCGGCCGGGGGCCGGCGCCCGGCCGGTGGCCGGTCGCGACGCACGGGAGGGCGGGCTGATGGCGGGCAAGCGCAAGACGAACGCGGCGGGATCGACCAACAACCTGCGCGCCGATGTGCTGTGCGTGCTCGGGGTGCTCAAGGCCGCGACGGCGGATCAGATCCAGCGGCTGTCCTCACCGCACCTGACGTACCGGCACACGACGAAGGAGACGGCAGCCGCGCGGAAGGAGGCGCGCACCGCCTCCCACCGTGGCGCGCTCAACGATCTGCGACGGCATGGCCTGTCCGTCGACGGCGGCCGTACCCGAGGGGGAGAGGAGGTGCGCCTGCTCACCAAGGACGGGCTGGCCGCTGCCGCGATCGAGTTGGACCGGGGTCCGGAGGAGATGGGCGGCATGCCCAAGAGCGCGGGCCGCTCGGGGGCTTCGCACGCGATGACGGTGAACGAGACGGTCATCGCGATGATCCGTCCGAAGCCCGACCTTCACCTGGTGGCCGGTGAGCCGGCCGAAGCCGTCGCGGCCGCCCAGGCCTGTGTCGACGCGCCTGACGGGATCGGCAGCATCACCTCCTATGCCACCGAGGTCGCGCTCCCGGCGACGGGCACGTGGAGGAACCCGGGCGTGGGATGTGCGTGGGCCGACCTCGTCCTCATCGCCCCGGAGGCGGGGCTGCCGCTGTTGTTCATCGAGGCCGACAACTGCACCGAGGACGCCGCGAAGATAGCCGCGAAGTTCGACAAGTACATGCGCCACTTCCACCGCAAGACGAAGGACACCGACGGTCAGGGCAAGCCGATGTGGCGCACCCGCTGGTCCGCACCCGATCCCCAGTGGGGCGACGCGACGCACCCGCCGGTCCTGCTCGTCTACAACCAGGTCGGCAAGCGGCCCGCTCTGAAGCAGATGGAGAAGGTCGCCGCCCTCACCCGTGAGCACTGGCAGGGCCAGTGGGCCGACGGCTTCCACCTCTACAAGGGGAAAATGCCGATCGTGGCGACCACGCTGGAGCTGTTGCGCGAGCACGGCCCGGCCGGGCCCGCGTTCTGGCGCTTCGGCCGCGAGGACCGACAGAACCTCTGGGACGCGATCGGCAACCCCCGCCGCGATGCCGCCCTCGCCCGCCGCGCCGAAGAGGCGCGGCGCCGCCTCGCGCAGGAAGCAGCCGAACGCGAGGCTCAGCGTCCGGTGTGCACCGACTGCGGACAGAAGTTCACCGACGACCGGTGGAAGGCCAGCATCGCGGTCGACTGGGGCCGCGGAGACAGTCACCCGCACCTGTGCGACGACTGCAAGGCGAGGGCGCTCGAAGCGGAGCGGCAGGCGGAACAGGCCGAACGCGAGCGCCAGGAGCAGGAGGCGCAGGCCTCGAAGGCCGGCGGCTGGCTCGGACGCTGGCGCAGCTGACCCGGCCAGACCTCCCGGCAGCGCGAGGGCTTGCCCAGCCGCCCCTGGGCAAGCCCTCGTTGTCGGTGGCAGCTGCGACGCTGGACGACATGGACAGCGACGATGAGCAGCTGCTACGAGGCCGTATCTACGGCACCGACCACGACCATCCCGGCCCGCGGCCGCGACGCAGCTACGCCGAACTGGTGGGCGGGCCGCTGGATGGGTTGCTGCTCGACATCACCGGCTGGAGGCCGGAGGAGATCGACGACGGCGTCTCCCTCCTCACGGAACTCGGGCAGTTCGGCCCCGGGGGCCGGGCACTGTACGACCCGCGCCCTGGCGATCCGGCCCGCTGGGACTGGGCAGGCGACAGCCCCTGACCACCTGCACTCGGTCGGGTGCGCCCTGCTTCGCACCGACACGGTCTTGGTGCGAAGCAGGGCAACAGACCCGCCGCCGTGACAGAGCCTCAGCCTCAGTAGTGTCGTTCGAGCCGCGCACTCGCGACCAGGTTAGCGAGATCGTGGCCCGGTCCGTTGCCTCGGCCACGGCTGAGCCCCGCAGAGAGTACGCGCTCGCTGTCGTCGAACGGGACACGAAGGAACTGATCGGGTTCGGCAGACTGGCCATGGATCCCCATCAGCCGCGCGGGGCCACGTTCGGCTTCGCGCTGCGCCCGGACGCCTGGGGCGTCGGCTATGGCCTCGAGACCGTCCGTCTTCTCCTCGGGTTCGGATTCGAGGAGCTCGACTTGCACCGCATCTGGGGGGCGCGCTCTCCACGCAACGAGGCCTCGGCGAATGTCCCGCGTCAAGTTTGTGGCTCACTGATCTTGGTTTGAAAGTTGCGGGTGCAGGGTCGGGGTGCGGTAGATCTCGATCGGCCGGTGGCCGGCGAGGGCTTCGTGGGGGCGGACGTGGTTGAAGACGTGCCGGTAGTGCTCGGCCTCGCGGGCGAGCTGGTCGAGGTCCTCGATCTCCTGGCGGTAGAGGTGTTCGTACTTCAGCGAGCCGAAGGCCCGCTCGCGGACTCCGTTCTGGCCGGGGCTCTTGGCGCGGGTGCGGATGTGCAGCAGCTCGGGCTGGGAGGCGATGAACCGGGCGAACGCGGCGCCCTTGAACGCGCCCCCGTTATCGGTGACCAGCTTGATCCTTCGGATCTTGCCTGTCTCGCCGCTGACGGGCAGCAGGCCGGCCAGCGGGCCGCCGCCCAGCCGCTCGGCCTCAGCGATCGCGATCTTCACTGCCTCGATCGCGTCGGTACCGGTGCAGGACGGGCTGATGTGCCAGCCATGCTCGTACTTGGTGAAGTAGTCCGTCACACCGGCCAGGCGCCAGATGCCGCCTCCTTGGGTCTCGTACTCGGAGAAGTCGAGCTGCCACACCTCGTTCGGCGTGGTGGGCTGCTCGGCGAACGCCGCCTTGCGGGCCTTCGCGTGTTCCCGGCGCTGCCCCTGGTAGTCGACCGGCTGGAGCAAGTCCCGCCTGCGCAGGGCACGTTCGACCGAGGACGCGGACAGGGTGTGGCCGTCGGCCCGCATCAACCAGTGGATCTTGCGGTGGCCCCAGGCGGGCCAGTCGGCGGCGTACTTCGCGGCCAGCGGCTCGGCGGCGTCCACGACCGGGGCAGGCCACGGGCCCTTGGCCGACGCCGGGCCGCCGCGGGCGCGGGCCTGCCAGCGGCAGTACGTACGGCGCGGGATGCCGGTCAGCTCACAGAACCTCGAAGTCGGCATCGCCGCCTGAGCGCGGATCACCTCGAGGTCCTCGAAGGGGCCAGACGCCCCTCGGCGGACTTCTTCCACACCCGCAGCTCGACATGCGCCTCACCCAGCGCAGTCTTCAGCTCCTCGATCTCCGCCTCGAGCAGCTGCTCCCGGCCCGAGGACCGCCGGGACCCGGCCGCGGCCAGACCGGCCTTGCCGGACTCCAGGAACTGATCACGCCACTTGGCCACCGACGTCTGCGACGTCTTGTACTTCCGGGCCGCGTCAGCGGCCGTCATCTCTCCGGACAAGACCGATAACACGATCCGTATCTTCTGCTCCACCGGGAACTGCGGCGGACGGGACATCAGCCTCACGAATTCATGGCGCCCGGTGTCGCAGTGACAGTCGGTCACATCATGAAGGAAGGGTGCTTCCGACCTGCGATGATTCAGCTTCTCTAGGACTGGATCACGTGCAGGGGAGGCACCCTTCCGGTGTCGAAGCGTACAGAGTGGGCCGATGATCTGTCGCTGTCCGCAAGCGGGAAGAAGCTGGTGGGCAAGGCGGGCATCGTGCCGGTGCGGCGTCTGGCGGACAAGGTCGGGCTGACCGACGCGCTCGGGGCTGCCCTGGTGCGGCGGGGCTTCCGTCCCGTCCATGATCGGGGAACGGTCCTGGTCTCGGCGGCCTGCGCGGTCCTGCTGGGCGCGCGGTCGATGGCCGGGATCGATGTGATGCGCCAGACCTCGCTGGTCCTGGGCAGCCCGGCCTCGGCGTCCACGCTGTGGCGGACCCTGGAGGCGATCGGACCGGTCCAGCTGACGAAGATCGCCTCCGCACGGGCCCGGACCCGTATCCACGTCCACCAGCAGCTCGACCTGCGCCCGGGCGGCTTTCCCTGGATCAAGGTCAACGGGCGGGAGCTGACCGGTGTCACGGTGCTGGACCTGGACGCCTCAGTCGTCCCGGCGCATTCCGGCAAGGAGGGAGCCGAGCCCAACTTCAAGGGATATGGCCACCACCCGCTGTTGATGTTCTGCGACAACACCGAAGAACTCCTGGTCAACCGGCTGCGGCCGGGATCGGCGGGATCCAACACCGCCGATGACCACATCTCGGTGAGTATCGAGGGCCTGCGTCAGCTGCCCACCCGCCGTCGGCGCCGGGTCCTGTTCCGCACCGACGGCGCCGGAGCCACGATGGAGTTCCTCACCTGGATCACCTCCGGCGGCGGCAACGCGGCCAACCGCTGGGAGTACTCCGTCGGCCACACCCGCGACGACGACTTCTGGAAGGCCCTGGCCAAGGTCCCGGCCACCGCGTGGACGCCGGCCCTGGACCACAAGGGCCAGCCGCGCAAGGACGCCGACCTCGTCGAGATCACCGACATGCTCGACCTGACCGGCTGGCCGGAAGGGATGCGGGTGATCGTTCGCCGCGAACCCATCCACCCCAAGTACGAGCGCGAGCTCAAGCCGTACGAGAAGAAGACCGACTACCGCTACCAGGCCATCGCCACCAACACCACCGGCGGGCAACTGCAGTTCCTCGACGCCCGAGCCCGCTCCCACACCCACGTCGAGGCCGGCATCCGACGCGGCAAGGCCCTCTCCCTCAACCTGATGCCCTCCCGCTACTTCAAGGTCAACCAAGCCTGGTGCACCCTCCTCGCCCTGGCCACCGACCTCGCCCGCTGGTTCCAACTCCTGGCCACCGAAGGCAAACTCGCCCGGGCCGAGCCCGCCACTCTGCGCACCCGACTCCTGGACGTCCCCGCGAAACTCGCCGACCACGCCCGAAGACGCGAGCTGAAATTCGACCCCGCCTGGCCCGCATCCACCGACATCGTCGACGCCTGGGGCGCCGTCCAGGCCCTGCCCGCCCCCGGCTGACTGCCACCCCACCGACCCCGATTCCGGAAGGAGGAGACCCGCCCCGTCCTCGGCCCGTGGAAACCGACGACCACCCGTGACGACACACGGGCCGGAACGTCACCACCACCCGAAGGACGAACCAGGACGAAACCTCAACCTCGACCGATCACCTCAAGCCGGCGCGCGCACGTGAATGATCGAGGTCAGGCTCTCCTACGTACTCACGGGGCTCAACAAACCCCTGTGCCAGAAAGTCTGACGCGCGACACGAAGACGATGATGGCGGCGGGCATGGTCGAGGAAGGCATCATCCGTGGCCACATCAACAAGGCTGGCCAATGGCGTGACTCGGTCGTGCACGCGATGCTTGAAGACGAGTGGAGAGCATCGTGTCGGTGAACTCCATCCGCCGAAACGGTTTGCTGTCGGTCTCAGTCGGGCGGGTGTTGCTGGCCTCGGCGGCCCAGGCGGTGGCGGTTTCGATGTGGATGCCGAGCAGGAGCCCTTTTCACTTGTACGGCTTGCGGGTGGGGTGTCGGTGAAGTGTTGACAGTGGCGTGTCGAACGGGGCATCCCGCCGGTTTGGAGAGTCGCCAAACATAACCTTCACCTGCGGAGATGCCCCGTGTTCTCCTATCCTGCCGGATGCGATGTCGACGAGGAGCTCCTGGAACTGGTCACGATGGTGATTGCTTCCTGTGAAGCCGGCCGGCAGTGCAGACTTCGTCCGTACGACCGGGCCCGGTGCACCCTGGTCTACCTGCGCAAGCACGACACCCTCGAACAGATCGCTGCGGGCTTCGGCATCGGCACGGCCACCGCCTGGCGCTACGTGAACCACACGATCGAGCAACTCGCACTGCACGCCCCGTCGTTGACCGAGGCGCTCACCAGCCACCACACGGACGGCTATGTGCTGCTGGACGGCACCGTCGCCGAGACCGACCGAGTCCAGGCGCCAGGGCACTTCTCCGGCAAGGCCCGCCGTGAGGGCGTGAACCTGCAGGTCATCACCGCGGAAGACGGGAAGCTGCTATGGATCTCACCGGCCCTGCCCGGCGGTACCCACGATGTGACGGCCGCCCGCGAGCACGCCATCCTCGATACCTGCGCGCAACTGGACCTCGAAGTCCTGGCAGACAAAGGGTACGTCGGAGCCGGCGGCACGGTGATCACCCCGATCAAGCGCCGTCCGAAAGCGGAACTCCCCGACAAGCACAAAGCCTCGAACAAGGTCCACGCCGCACTACGTGCTCCAGTTGAGCGCACCATCTCCCGAATCAAGCAGTGGCGGATCTTCCGACATGCACGGACCAGCCCGAACAGACTCACGTCAGCGGCTGCCGCGATCCTCACCCTCATGATCTACACGTGAAAAAGGCTCCAGGTTACTCAGGACGACGGCGGGCAGTTCGGAGGCCAAATCCATGAGTGCGCCGTAACCGCAGCGGGTGCGTGAGAGTTCCCGGATCCGCCGGCGAGCGGTTTGGGGATGGTGAGGGGCTCGACGCCGAGGGTGAGCGTGAGACCGTCCGGCGCGTTGTTGACTTGGTGTGCGTCAGCTCGGTGATCCGACTGATGGGCTCCCCGTACAAGATGAAGAGGCAGCCCGCGACCCAGCTGACCGTCTCCAGGGATGTGTCGGCCAGCAGGCGAAGGCCGTTGCGCAGACCGTCCGCGACACCTTGTCCGAGTGGCGTGCACGCCCTCCCGCCTCCAACGAGGCCGCCGTCAACGAACTCCTCGCGTCCGCAGCGCGCGACGTCGCCTCCCGCCAGCAGTGACAGGCTTCGGCTAGCCACTCACCGACTAGAGGAATTTGCGTATCGACGTAGTCGAGCCGTTGAGGAGTTCGTGGATGAGGGTTTCGGTCTCGGTTTCCAGGGAGCAGTCCAATGACCGGTTGATCTGTTGTACGCGTGTGATGGCGGTATGCAGTCCTTGCCGGTTGCCGGCCGCGTGCTCGATTCGTAGCCAGTCCCGATACAACAGCTCTGCTGCGTCGTCGACGTCGAGACCGGTCGCGATGGCCTGACGAGCCGCAATGAGGTCGTAGTGTGGTCCTGGGGTTGTGCGGTGGGTGGCCACGGTGTGTGCGGTGTCGATGATGCGCGTGATCATTTCCTGCTGGTAGGGCTCGGCCCAGGGCAGGGGTTTGCCGCCGAAGGGCCGGCCGCGCACCAAGGTGAGCGCCCTCTCCAGATCGGTCAGGCCGGCCGGGCCCAGCGGCAGGGCGTGTTCGACGAGCTGGAGGAAGCGGGTCCAGTCGCAGCGCACGCCGGGGGAGAGCCGGTAGGGACTCTCGCCGGTCTTGCGGCGCGGCACATAGGGGTCGCCGCCCGGGTCGTTCCCCAACGAGCGACGCAGGCCCTGCATCCGGGCGTTGAGGGTGCTCAGCGACCAAGGGCTGACGGGATCCATGTCCGAGCACAAGGCGTCGGCGCTCCGCCCGGGCCGGAAGAACAACAAGGCGGCGAGTTGCGCCATCCGCGGGCCGTGGCCGGTGCTGTCCACGCCGGTCACCTCGATCGGGCCCAGGACCCGGATCTCCGGCGCGTGCAGGTCGTGCGCCTCGCATTCCCCCGTCTCTGACGTGCGTTCCTCGGCGGAGTCCTCGTGGTCGTCAGCCTCCCCGGCTTCTTCTGTGGCGGAGTGTGCGGCCGTCAGGGACAGGGGATGCGGGGGCGCGGTTTCGGTGCCGGGGTGGGACTCGGCGTCGGCCTGAGCCTGCGGCGTGTGCGGGAGGCGCAGTGCGGCGGGGTCGGTGGTGGCGGCGAGCAGAGCCGGGAACACCTCGCCGCCCCCGCCGGCGCCCGCTGGCGTTGCCGGCGATGGGTTTGTTGCGGCGGGTGTGGGCGTGATGGGCCCCTTCGGGGCGGGAGGATCCGGTTGCTGCACTGTGTCGGGTTCGTCCGGGACGTCCTGCCAGGGACCCTCGGCCGGGTGGGGTGGTTGCCCGGACACCTTCAGCGCGGTGGTGATCTGCTGGTAGGCGGTGTGCTCCAGGCGCTGCACCGTGATGTCGATGCCGGCGTAGTCGAGGTTCTGCCGTTCGCTGAGTGAGGCGTTGAGGATCTCCGCCTGGGGGAAGTGTGCGGCCGCCGAAGTTGCCGGGGCGACCAGGGTGACGGGCATGGTGCCGGACTTGTCGATGACGTCGGCGAACTGCCAGGCCGTGTCCGCGTCCAGAGACGACGCGCACAGCAGCAGGTACGGCTGATGCTGGGTCTCGGGCATCTGGTGCGCTTCCAGCAGCCGCTCGGACAGATCGCGCAGTGCGTGGGCGGCCTGCCGCATGTGGGCGATCCGCGCGGTGGGCAGCAGCTGCGGCAGGTCTTCACCGAACCCGATCGTCACGACTTCGACTTCACTCGCCCACGGGCTCATCCCGAGCTCCAGGGCGAGTGAGGTGCACACCTCGGAGATGTGGACCGGGTTGCCGTCCAGCAGCAGTGCGGGCAACTGGGGGAGGTTGAGCAGCACAAGCTTATCCGCCTCGGTGCTGCCGACCGTGACCAGCCCTGGATACGGTGCCGGCACCTCGCGGGCGGCCTCCTCGTCCAGGAGGACCGCATCAGCGGGCAGGATCCACCAACCGCCCTGGCCGGAGACGAAGGGCGCCTGCGCCTCCTGGGAGAGATCCTCGGGCAGCACCTCCACCGTGCGGGCCCCGATCCGTGCGGCGCGCAGCGGCGGCACGAGCGCGGTGTCCCCCTCCTGAGCCGCGCGGTGGGCCAGGGTCCGCAGCGCCACGTCCAGGCGGGCAGCGCCGCCCGGCTCGGCGGCCGCCGCTAACTGGGCCTCTGCGGTGGATGTCTCCGGCGCGATAGCGATCTTCTCGCCGGGCTTGCGGCGGCGGCGCTGCAGGATCCTGCGCAGGGCGAGGGCCCCGGTGATGGCGGCGGCCAGGAGCGCGCCGGCGCCGAGAACGGTGCGCAGGTTCAGCGGGCCGCTGGCCAGGGCCGTCGCCGGGGTTTCGGACGCCGTGGTGGCGGGTGCCGAGGTAGCGGAGCCGGATGACTCAGCGTTTGGTGAGGCGTCAGAGGGCGAGACGCTGGTGCTGGGTCCGGGCGTCGCGGAGGCCGATGCGGACGGAGAGGCCTGATCCTGCCTCTCCTCCTGGGCGGGGCGGCTCGCCTGCGTGCTGGAGGCCGACGCCTCTGGTGCAGGCGCAGCGGTGTTGCTGGGCACGGGCGCCCGTTCGTCCCCTGTACCCCCGCCCGGCTTCTGCTCACCGTCGGGCTTCTGCGTGGCCGGGGGAGTGGTCTCTCGGCTCTCCGACTCATCACCTTGGTCACGGCCTTGGGGCGGCTGGTCGGGCTGGGCTCCGGGCACCGTGACCTGCTGTCCCGCGTAGATGACGTCCGGGTCGGAGATGGCGGGCAGGCCGCGCGGCTGCGGCTTGCCCCGGCTGGCCTCGAAGAGCCGAGGCCACTCGTCACCGTCGCCGAGCTCTTCCTCCGCAATCTTCGACAGGTAGTCGCCGGAGTGGACCGTGACGAGGTGCTCGCCCTTCTCCTCGGCAGCCGCAGTGCCGTCGCCCAGCTGCGTACGGACGCCTCCTGCGGCATCGGCGGTATCGGGCATCTCCAGCTGCCAGCCGGGCTGCAGAAAGCTGTTCGCGCGGAAGACCTGGTCATCGACCATGGTCCGGCCCTCGTTCAGGTCTGCGATCTCCCTCCACCGTTCGCCGTCTCCCAACTCCCGTTCGGCGATGCCCCACAGGCTCTCCGCGGGCCGCATCTCGCGCACCGTGTACGACGATGCGGACGTCGAGGTGCTCGAGGCGGAGGCGGGGGGCTGATCGGCTTCGGTGGCTTGCGGGGCCTGCGTCGCCTGGCCGGGGATGAGGGCTGCGGTCGTGGCTGGCGCGGCCTGCGCGTCGGAGGCCAGAGCCGAGCTCGTGGGCAGCAGGACCAGGATGCTGCCGATCAGCAGAGCGGCGGCCCGCTGAGAGGAGCCCAGACCGCGCGGGGCGTGCCAGGTCCGGCCGCGCAGTTGTGCGATCAGCTCGTGGACGGCGCAGAACGCGAACTGCGCCCACCCGATCCAGCCCACCGCGACGAGCAGCAGCAGAAACACCGCCCCCGTGTCCTGCCGGTCCAGCAGGTGCGTGAGGTCGTCGTGGGTGGAACCCCAGACGGTGGGGGTGGCCCAGGCCAGCAGCAGCGGCAGCCCGGCGACCGCGCCGGTCAGCACGGTCAGGCTGAGGACGGCCTTGAGGACACGGGCCAGGGTGCGGCCGGCCGTCGCGGCGGGGGAGGGGGTGGGGCGCATCAGTTTCCTTCAGGAGCAGTGACGCCGTGCAGGAGGGTGGCCTTGCCATGGCCGGTCACCGGCAACGAGCCGATCCCGACCACCGACAGGAACTTTGTGTCGTACGAGCCGGTGACGTTGACGGTGAGGGTCTTGCCGTCGCCGGAGACGCTGGCCGTGCCGGTGGCGCCGGCGGAGCGCAAGTAGGCCTGGGCGGCGACAGCTGCGTCCTGCGGGTCCACGACGATCGCGGTTCCGCTGATGGCCTTGGCGGGATCGATGGCCTGCCCGCCTGCCCGGGCGGCTTCGCCGGCGATGTAGTCGGCGCGTTCCGTGGCACGCATCTTGCTGCCGCCGTCGACGGCGACGCCGATGATCCCGGTCAGCGCGATGACGCACACGGCGACGAACACGGTGATGCCTCCCTGGTCGTCCAGCCGTGTTCGCCGGAGGCCTGAATGACGGAAGATCATCACTCACCCCGCTGCCTGTACTGGTCCACTACAGAGGTGGCGCTCGACGTGAGGGTCTTCGCTCCGGGAACTCCGGGAAGCAGCAGATCGGAGAGATTGACCGTGCAGGTCACGGTCGCGGTGACCGTGCCTACCTGCCCCACCGGCACGTTCAGACCGCCGGTGTTGATGTTGACGCTGGTGGATGCGCAGTTGATGCCCTGGTCGTTCAGGGACTCGGCGGCTGCCGCCTGCGCGGCGCCCTGCGCGGCGCCTGCTGTGCGGTGAATGGAGGCCTCCCGCGCCGCGTCCTCAGCTGCCGCGTCGATCTTCGCTCCGGAGGTGACGATGCGTCCGCCGGCGATGGCCATACAGAGGAACATGATCAGGGCAGGGAGGACGATGGCAGCCTCGATCGCGGCGCTGCCCTCATCGCCGCGGAGCCTGCGAGCCCATCTGTCTGTGTATCGCACTTGGTTCACTCCCCGGGGACGGTCCAGCGTTCCAGCGGCCCGGACGCCGACTGGGTGACCTGCAAGCCCGACAGGCCCGGGATCATCGACAGGGCCGTGCCGGAGACCTCAACCCGCACCCGCTGCCCGTCGCTGCTGGCGGAGACGCGGTAGCCGCGCAGGCTGTCACCAGCGGTCCGGCCCAGCACGTCCCGGGCCTTGGCTGCACCGTCGGCCGTGCTCGACTCGTAGGCGCGGGCAGCGGTGAGGCCCTCGCGGGCAGCGGTCAGGGCGATCTGCCGTGCGTAGTACCACATCGAGGCCTGGATGACGGCCACCGTGGCGAGCAGCACGAACGGAAAGATGATCGCCATCTGAATGGAGGTGTCGCCCCGGTCGTCGCGCCATCTTCGCCCCTGCCACCAGCCCTTCAGCCGACCCCGAGCCGACATCACAGACCGTTGAGCTTGCCGTTGTACTTGGTGATCACGACGGCGATGGTCCCGGCGATCAGGACGGCGCCGGTGACGGCGGCCACCCAGATGATGACGGTGGTAGTGCTGATGTCGCCGCGGTCCGGCCGGCGGACGGCCTCCTGAAGACCTTCCTGAACTCGGATGGTCAGCCGGAGGACCGCACGGTTCGCGCGCGCCCAGGTGCGCGCGCCCCGGCGGCCACGGCCCGGTCCGCGGGACGCGGTGCAGGAGCCGGTGCGCGGCATGGTCGCCCGGAGCACAGCACGGCGGGTGCGGGCTGCGGTGTGCTTCATGTTCCTTACCTCTCTGGTGCGTTGAACGAGTTGCTGGTCTCAGACGGTCAGCATGCGGATCACCGCGGGGAAAGCCATCAGCAGCATCACCAAGACGGCCAAGAGGGCTCCCGGCGCGGTCATCTTCTCGCTGGCCGCGTTCGCCTCGGCGGCCTGGTCGGCCAGCAGTTCGGCGTTGAGCGCCGCACTGCGGGCCCGCAGCGCCTTGTAGACGGCTGCGCCGTCGGTAGCGCTGCCGCGCATGATGTCGGCGACGTCGTCCAGGACGGGCAGGTCGTACTCCTGGGCGAGCTGCATCAGCGCCTCGTAGGGCGGAATCTTCTCCAGCCGGGCCCGTCGCAGCGCGCCCTGCAGATACAGGAAGGGCCAACCCTCGCCGACCTCGGCGGCCTTCTCCAGGGCCTCTGCGGGGCCGGCGTCGGCGGCCCGCTTGAGCGCGACCAGGTCGAGGTAGGCGGACAGGGCGTGCGCGAACTCCTCCCGTGCCCGCTTGGCCTGGTCCCGTACCGCGAGATCGGGGGTGATGAACAGCAGCCCCGCGATGAGGAGTCCGACGCCGGCGGGCACGTAGAACGGCAGGGAGACGCCCGCGATGATCCACGGGATCGTCGCGACCACCGGGCAGAGCAGGCCGAGACCGGCGAGCGCGGTCTTCTTCAGCATGAACTGGCCCGGGCCCTGCCCGAGCAGGGCCAGGTTGGTGGTAGGGATCCGGACGCCGGGCAGGCGCTCGAGGCGGGCCAGCAGCCACCGGCCCCACTTCTCCTCGCGATCCAGTTCCGGCTCGGGCATGGTCAGGGTGGCCGGGGCAGTGCGGGCGAGGGCCGGTCCCAAGGCAGGCTGGGGGCGAAGGAGTTCGCGTACCAGCAGTGCGAAACCGGCACCGACCGTGCCACCGGTCACAACGACGGGAAGCACGTTCATGAGGTGACTCCTTGCGGCTCACGGTCGGCGACCGGCACGTCCGGCTCCTGCGCAGGTGCGGGCAGCCGGACGGTGCTGGAGGGGTCGGTGATCAGGAAGCGCGGAATGCGGCGGAACGATCCCAACTGCCGCATCAGGGCGAGCACCCCGATGAACCCGGCTGTCAGGAAGGCCAGCACCAGCTGTCCGAGCAGGGTGGAGTAGGGCTTCGTGTAGGAGGGCACGAAGAACCCGGCCACCACGATGCCCACGGTGATGATGGTCATCCACCGCACGGTGGTGCGCGGCTTCGCCCGGTCCGCCTCGATGGCGCGCTTCTTGGCGACCTCCTCGCGGACGGTGCCCGCCAAGTCCTCCAGCGCTTGAGCCAGGCCCGGGCCGCGGTCGTTGACGGACAGGATGAGCGCGGCGACCACCTTGTCCGAGGTGACGTCGTCGAGTTCCTCGGCGAACGCGCGTAGCGCTCCGTCCGGCCGCCACCCCAGCCTGAGCCGGTCGGACAGGTTGACGATCTGCGGGGCGAGCTCCTCCGGTGCTCCCTGACGGCTGGTGATCATTGCCTGTTCCAGGCCCATGCCCAACCGGAGCAAGCCCGCCAGCCGCTGGGTCCACTCACTGAGTGCCTCCAGCTGGCCGATGCGCTCCTGCGCCATCTGCGCTGGGGTGATCAGCCACGGCACACCGATGACGGCCGCGCCGAGCAGTGCGCCACCCACGAAGTTCCCGGAGACCAGCCACACGGTCGCGAAGACCGCGGCCGCCAAGACCGCGAGGGTCCGGCGCCGCAGCCGGACGTCCTCCCTCTGCGCCTTTCCGGCGCGCAGGACCTTCCACCGCTGCCGCAGCGGAGCCCGGCGCGGCGCGGTGGTGCCCACGACACCGGCCACGAAGCCGATCAGCCCGCCGACGACGGCCATGCCGCACAGCAGCCCCCACAACAGCGTCATCGGCGCACCTCCACCATCAAAGGCAGCGGCGCCTGCCAGGCCCCGTAGGGATGCTGCAGCAGGGACGAGTCGAAGCCGACGCGGCGCAGGTCGTCGATACAGCCCGGGTCCATCCTCGGCACCGCGCGCAGTTCCCCCCACGCAGCTCCGGGGGAGAAGATCTCGTTGGTGGCGGGCCGGCTGTTCTCGCCGATCCCGGTCAGTTCCAGGACGTGGGAGACGTAGCGATGGCGGCAACCGCCGATCTGCGTCTCGTCCGTCATGTCGACGTACACGATGAAGTCCAGGCCGTTGGCGGTCTGCCGGTAGGCGAGCTGCTCGGACAGGTTCTCCTGCGCGAGCGCGTACAGTTCGGCGATCCGGTCGAAGATGATGTCCGGGCGCCGAGCGTGGATCGTGCACAGATTGCCACCCGACCCGTTCGTCAACGCCTGCATCATCGCGACGACTTCAGCCCCGCGGACCTCGCCGACCACGATCCGCTCCAGCGACATCCGCAGCGCGGGATGCATCAGGTCCAGCAGCGTGACCTCGCCCGCGCCGCGTCCGGTGACGTCCTTCTCGCCGTTGGACTCGCGGCCGACCAGGGAGACGACCTGCCGGTGGTAGCCATTGGCGTGAGCGAACAGCTCATCCTCGGTCTGGATGGTGGCAAACCGGCACTCCGGGTCGAACTCCTTGAGCATCGCCCGCAGCAGGGTCGTCTTCCCGGCCTTCTGCTTCCCCGCAATCATGATGTTCTTCTCCGCGCGCACGCACGCGCCGAGGAACTCGCGCAGGATCGGATCGATCGTGCCCAGCCCTACGAGATCGTCGAGACCGGCGTGAAAGACCCGGTGCCGACGGATGACCGCATAGGTCATCGGCCCCAGCCCGGTGATGGCCTGCAGCCGGGAGCCGTCCTGCAAAGACAGGGCCAGGGTGGGGTTCGCGGTGGAGATGGTGCGCTCGCTGTGCCCGGAACCCCGGGCCAACTCCCTCAGCAACTCCAGCAGTTCCTCTTCCGAATCGGCGATCGGCCCCACCTTCCGGCGTTCACCGTCGCCGTAGTCGAGCCACACCTCGCGCGGGCCCTGGATGATGATGTCCTCGACCCGGTCATCGTCCAGATACGGCTGCAGCCTGCCCGCCCGGAAGAGCAGGTCGTACACGGCGCGCCGCAGTGCCTCGTCCTCCTGCGGCGTCATGGCCTGGGCGTCCGACCACAGCGCGACGGCCTCCGCGATCCAGTTCAGACAGCGCTGCTCTTCGCTGGCCATGTCCATATCGGGCTTGGTCTTCAGCAGGTCCTCGCGCTGCTTGGCGACCTGGGAGGCGATGTCCCGGGCAACCTTGTAGTCGACGGTGATCTGAGGAACTGCGACGCCGAGCGCGTGTGTACTCGAGGCAGCACCGGCAGGGGAAGGTGCGCCATTCTTCTGGGGCGCCCGAGTTGGGGGCGGTGGTATCACGCTCGGGTCGGGGTGCAGGGGCCTACCGTGCATGGGTCACCTCCCCGCCTGCGGCGCGCAAGCCGCGGGGATCGAGGCGGGCCCCGCGCATAGCGGCCCTCTGAATCAGGAGAGTGGTTGCCGTGCGGGTGGCTTTCATGAGCGGCGACTTGGTGAAGTGGCGCGGTTGCTCGGCGCCGTCGGACAGTACGCGGGCGTCCTTAGGCGCGTACGGCAGCGTGGCCACCACCGGCACCTGCAGAACGCGCTGCACCTCACCCGCGGGATACGGCCCTTCGTCAATCATCAGGATGCTGACGTCGCCGACCCGCTCTTCGAGTGTGCGCACCCGGCCCTCGACAGCTTGCAGACAGCGCAGCGTGTTGCGGACCACGACGAACACGGCGTCCGCCTGCTCCGCCAGGACGCCGGACGGCCCGTACGCACCGCGGCGGCCGAGATCGATCAGGACGTCGTGGTGGGTCTGCGCGTCGATGCCGCGGAACATCTGCGCCAGCATCTTCCAGACCGAGCCCAGGCTCGCCGCCTGCGCCGGGTCGGTGATGCCTGGCAGCAGCAGCCGGTCGCGCGGAGACTCCCTCTTGCCGTCCTCACCGCTGAGGTCGATCAGCTGGCGCCAGAAGGCGTCGCTGAACTCGTTCTTGCGGGCGGCTACCGAGAGGTTGCGCAGCCCGTACCGGTCGCCGAGTGAGCCCTGCAGCAGACCGTGCAGAACGGCGCCGCCGTCAGGGTCGCACTCGGCGAGGATCATTCGTCGGCCCGGATCCAGGGGCCATGACAGCAGCAGGGCGAGAGCGCTCGTGGTCACGCCAGGCGCACCGCTGCACCCGGCGAGCGCGATCACAGCCATCAGGTGCCGTCCGCAGCAGCGAGGACCAGGCGCAGAGTGCCAGCCGACACCCACGCGGCGGCAGTCGGGCCCTGCGCGGCGGTGGTGGCGACGTCGACGACCACGATCCCGGTGCCGGGAGCGGCGCTGGAGGTCTTCACAACCCGCCCGTCGATGGTCTCCGGCGGGGTGCTCGAGGTTTTGTCGGTGTCCGCCTGGCCCTGGGCGGGGACGTGGACCAGCTGCACATTCTGGCCCGGCACGAGCGCCGTTGCCGGCACTTGCTCGGGCTTGAGTCCAATCGGCACCAGTTGCTCGCCAGCCTTGACCAGCGAGTCCTTCGTCACGTGAGAGGGGGCGAGCAAGGAGCCGGGCTTGAGCTCGACCGCTGCCCGCTTGCCCACGACTGAGTCCATGTCATCGCCGCGCACGGCCTTGACGGACGGGTCCAGGGCGATGGAGGCCTTGCCCAGGTCGTCTTCAGTCACGACCTGGCCGACCTGGACGTCGCGGACCACGGTCAACACCTCAGTGCGGTTGCCGACCTGCAGCAGCAGGACAGCAACTCCGGCCCCTCCGGCGGCGATCAGCGCCAGCGACAGGGCAATGACACCTGGCCGGCGACGACGAGCCGACACCCGCGGGGGAGCGACGGGCCCGGCCGCAGGCCCCTGCGGGGGGACGCCGTGCGAGCTGACTGCGCCTACACGTTCTTGGGTCTTGCTCAACGTTCTGTCCTTCCGGCGCCGTTACGTGACGACCTGCAGCTCGCCGATCGCCACCTGCACGTCGGTTTGCCGGATCTCGGTGAGCTGGCCGACCTCCCCGCCGCCCTGCCAGTCGATCGTCCATGTCGACGTCGCAGTGACCGGGAACTTGCCGCTCTTGGTCCCGGCTGAGGTCTTGGAATACATATGTCCACAGGTCGGCGACTGCGCCATGCCCTCGGATCCCTGGTAGGGCGTGCCTGGGCCATTGCACGTCACAGATGAGCCGTCGCCCATCTGCCACACGATCTTCGAAACCTTCGCTGTCGCGGTGACCGTGATCCCGCCCGCTGACGCAGAAGCAGTGTTGGGCCCGTAGGTCGTGGCGCTCTGGTTGACCCACATCCACATCGGAACACCGACCGTGTAGTCCCCCGCCGCACGCGGGCTGGCGACGTCCGGGCCTAGCAGCGTCATCGAGTCGACTGCCCGCTGCGCCAGGACAGCCGGGTCGACCGTCTCTTGCGTCGGCGGCTCAGCCAACCAGACCATCCGAGCGATGGTGTTCGTGAAGTCACCGATCCCGCAAATTTGTTCGTACACGGCACCGTCGCCGGGCTCGTGGCCTTCCCAGTCCAGGCTGCCGGCGGGGGGTTGCGGGTCTACGAGCTCGTATTTGCAGACCCTCTTGTTGGGGTCGTCATCACTGCCAGATGAACCGCCGCCAGTTCCGCCGCTGCCGTCATTGTCTCCTGCTTCGCCACCAGACTGGCCGGGGATGTCGACCTCGACCTGGCAGGTGAACAGCTGGCACCCGATGCCGCCGCCCTTGGGGTTTTCGTCCGCGGAGGCATGGACGGTGCCAACGACGGTGGCCATGACCATCATTGCGGTGACAGGGATGCTGTGGCGTGTCAGCATGACTTCCCCTGAGGCTCGTCACGGGTGACGCGCCACCCCTCCGGATACTTTTCGACCGCGCTGACGATCAGGTACTTCAGCAGGCGGTTATCGGGGAGGTCCACCGGCTTCTTGGTCTTGGCGTCCACCGTCTCCCACTTCGAGATGTCCAGACAGCTCGAGAGGATGACGTTCGGAATCTTGCCATTCGTATCAGCCTTCGTGACGGTCGGCTCGGTGATCGCTACGTCACCGACAAGGACATTGCCCCGGCCGTGGGCAAGTTTGGCGTCATTCTGAGCGTTCGCCAGAGCTGCGGATGCTGCGTACTGACTCAGGCGCCCGCTCTTGCCGGATGGGTCGGCGTAGAGCTTCTCCATTGCCTGCCAGTAGGCATCGTACGCGGCGATCGCTTCTTTCTTCGCAGTCTCCCGCGGGTCGGCGCTGGCCGTCGGCGTCTCGGACTCTGCGGTCACCGGAGACTTGTCAGCCGCCTGGTCGCTCTCATCGGATGAGCTGCACGCTGTCAGGGCGAGCAGGGTGCACAGCGTGACGGATGCTGCGGCAATCTTGCGGAAGTGAACACTGGAATGGTGTGCGCGGTGTTGCACGTTGCCTCCCCGTAAGGCGCGGTGTGGCAGACCGTTGCCTCAGCTGCCGTGTGCGGCAGTCCAGTTCCGCGGCCTGGTCAAGCTGCGGTGATGCGTCTGCGTATAGCGGCTAGGTTACGCATATGCCAGTCAACTGCCCATGCTGATATTTGGGTTCACTCGTACAACTCAGGACGTAACCGGTCACTTTCGGAACCGAATGTCGATTTGTAGGCGCGCGAATTCGCAAGTTTCTGCCGCGAATTAGGGAGGGCGTCCTGTTTCTGAGTGAGTCGCAGTTGCCGGTCAGGTGGCCAGCGGCACGATCAACGACCCTGCGGCCAAGTGCAGCTACGAGGTTGACATCGTGGTGCGCGGCGAGCGCGGCAACAGCCGCCAAGCACTGCTTGCCCTCGTCGAGGCCAAGTGGAACGACATCATGGGTATGGGACAACGCCTCCTGCGTATCCGGACTCTCCTCACCGCGCGGCGCCGCAACTGACTCCACTCGGCTGCGGTGCTACAGCGGTGTCGGGTTCAGGGAGGAACTGCGCCACCGAGCCGATGGCGCCCGGATGATCCAGCTGATCGATTTGGACCGCATCTACCACGGTGAGTGACCACTGAGGTCAGTTCAGAGTGCCTCAGCCGCTGCGGGGAACAGCGCGGCCTGGGTGCTGCAAAGGAGTGGTTGTGGCACTGCTCTCGGCGACCTGCAGCCTCGTACAGGCGGGGCGTGCCGTCGGCCAACCCTCGCGGATCTGCGTGCTGGGGCCCCACGGAGTCCTTCTGTGAAGCCTCGGGTCTCAGCCCGCAGCCACGCTCCAGCGCATTGAGCGCGGGCGACGTGGCGGGGATCGCCGCCGTCTTGGACAAGCGCATCTTCGACTTCGTGGACTGAAGGCCCCGCCTATCCACCACGGGGGAGGCAGACAAGCGGGGCCGACCAGAGGGCGCGCTCAGAGCACCGCGCGCCAATTCCCGCGGGCAAGTCGCGTTTGGCCCTCGGGGGTTATGAGCACGGCGGCGCCGCGCACCGGCAGTTCGCCGTGCTGGAGCCAGTAGGCGCGCAGGCCGTCGAGAATCTCCCACAGGCGGCGCGGTCCGCCCTGGTGGACGACCGTGCGCCCGTCGTCGCCCGTGAATGCTCGGGCCCATGAGCCGTCGGCGTGTGCCATCACGGCCGTGCGCCGTGCGCCGTTCTCGCGGTAGGAGTGCTCGATGCCCGGCGCGGTGATGCCGAGCATGGAGTCGAGGTCCCAGGCGTTGGCGACGTCGACCACCGGGTACGGGCTGGTGGTCACGTCCTCGCCGTCCAGGTCGTGCGCGGTCGCGAGCAGGTGCGTGGCGCCGGGCGGGCAGTCGTCGCCGTGCCGGGCGTGCATGAAACCGGCCCGGTCCCATTCCACCCGGCCCACCGCGCTGCCATCCGCGCGCTTCTCCGCGGTCACCAGGAGTGACGTCCCGGCGATCGTGGTGACCAGCCGCCCGCCGACGCGCAGGGCTGCAAGCCAGCTGGCCGGGACGTTGCGCACGGCGACCGTCGCCACGATGCGGTCGAACTTGCCGCGGCGGCCGGGGAGGGGACCGGTCGCGTCGACCACTTCCACCGTGGGGTGCAGGCCGGCCAGGTCGAGGCGGTCGCGGGCGGCCTCGACGAGGTACGGGTCGACGTCCATGCTCGTCACCGAGGCGTCGCTGAGCTCCTGCGCGGCGAGCGCTGCCCCATACCCGCTGCCGGTGCCCACGTCGAGCAGCTCGTCGCCGTCGTCGATCCGGGCGTGGTCGAGCATGCGCACGACGAGGCTGGGCAGGGTGGCCGAGGACGTAGGCCGACCGGTGGGGTGGTCGTCGGCCTGGGCGCGGTCCGCGTGCAGCATGCCGACTCGGGTGATAAGGGAGCGGTCGCCGTAGGAGGCGGCGTACCAGTCGGTGTCGGTGAGCGGCTCGCGAAGGCTCCACTGTTCTGCGTCGCGCTCCCACCACTGCGGCACGAAGAGGTGCCGGGGCGTGTACGAGACGGGCCCACGCCATCGGGAGGTGCGGTGGGTGACCCGGTCGGCCAAGTCCAGGGCGTGGTCTTTCCAGTTCACGCGGTCACTCCGAGGATCGGTGTGGGGGCCGGGGCGTAGTAGGCAGGATCGCACGCCTCGGTGTTGGCCGGGTCGCAGTCTCCGGAGTCGTCGGGTGTGCACGCCGTGCGCGGCATCGGCACGGCGTCCGTCAGCTGCTGCCACCGTTCTGCGGCGAGGATGTCGGCGAGGCGCTGCTCGCGGACGTTCCCGGCGACGAGGAACCGGGACAGTATGCAGCCCGACACCTGCCCGTCCGGGGTGATGGACATGCGGTGGCGGAAGCAGTTCCCGCACAGCTCGGATGTGCTCGGGATGGACGTGCCGGGCGCGGCGCCACGGCCGACCTTCCTGACCCGGTCGACCTGGATGCTCGTCACGCCTAACTGTCGCAACTGCTCCTGTGCCTCGGCGACGCGCTGGTTCTCAAGAACCGCGACGATGCCGACCCGCAGCGGGATGCCCCGCCGGACCGCTTCGACGATGTTCTCGCGGGTACGCCGGTAGCTGCCGGGCCCGTTGGTGATGTGCTCGTGCTGCTGCGCCTGGTCGCTGTAGTAGCTGGTGGCCAGGCGCACACCCGGCCGCTGGAAGGCCTCCCACAGCCGCGGCCGGATGTGCGTGAGGTTCGAGTACACTTCCACCTTCAGGCCGAGGCCTAGCGCGTAGTCGATGTACTGCGGCAGGTACGGGGCCAGCGTCGGCTCACCGCCGATGAACTGGACAGCGGGGATGCCGAGTTCGGCGATGTCCGTGATGGCGTCCAGCCAGTCCTGCCGGGTCATGGTCCCGGCGGGCGCCTTGGGGCCGGAGCTGGTGCAGCAGTGCCTGCAGTTCAGCTGGCAGCGGCCGGTGGTCTCCAGTTCCACGGAGCGGATGCCTGTAACTGTCGGAGTGGTCATGGTTCCCCTTCGCCGGAACACAGCCCGCCCCGGCTGCTCGACCTGTCCAGGGTTGGGGAGCCGGGGCGGACGTCTTGGAGACCCGTCCCGCCGCAGACTTGCGGTCCTGTGACGGGACGGGCGTACGGGTGTGACCCTGACCCGGTGGTCGCCCGGGCCCTGCTACGCCGGGTAAGGCGGCAGACGTCAGCGGCGGGGACGTCCCGTGCTGGCGCAGGCCGTGTGAATGCGGCCGGACTGCTTCGCGCCCGCGGAGGGGCTGAAGTTCTCGTACGGCATCGAGGCTTGGCCGTCCTCGATCGGCCGGTCGCAAGCCACGCACATGCGTGCCCCGGTGAGCGCGTCGTGGTGGTCGCACAGGGCCACGACGGAGCGGGCGAGCCGCTTCACGCGCTCGGTCTCCCCGAGCAGGCCCGCAGCCTCCGGCTCGTGCAGCCGCCGGCGCGCTTCTCTGACGGCGACCATAGCCACGCGGGCGGGCACGTCGTTCTTGGACAGGCTCGCGAAGAACGGCTCGATCTTGGAAATGAGCTGTCCGATGAAGGCCATGAGGTCCTCGGACCAGAGCTTGAGGCTCTCGTGTCGCGGCAGCGTGCGCTGATCGAGGAGCCAGGAAGCGGCGGCGCGCATCGCGGCGGGGCCGGGCATGTGGGTCTCCGTCTCTTCCCGGGTGGCCTTCACCCCGTCACCGTCGGCTGTCCGGCCCGGTGGCGGGGGCAGTCGCAGGGCGGGTAGCCGTTCTGTACGTCCGGCAGTTCCTGTGCGGGCTGGATCTCCCGGGTGCCGCTGTCCGCCTTGATGATGCCGTCCCGCGTAACGGTGTACACGCGGATCGTCATCGTGTCCCCGGAGCTTCTCGGGGCTGTAGCGTTCGTCATGTCGACGCTCCCTCACCGTTTTGAGCGTTGGCCACGCCCCGGGGCCGTCGCGAGCGGTCGCCGGGGTCTGTTTGTCTGTGTGGTGCTCACGCCGCGGCCTCGCCGCTACTACACCCGCATGTGACGATCGGCCACACGCGGTTGGTGCCGCGGATCACGACGTGTCCAGCCGAGCGCAGGTTCTTGTTGACGGCCCTGCAGCCGAAGCAGGCTTGACCGTGCAGTCGGACGATGCTGACCCGCCCGTCGACGACCGTCGGCGCGGGCGGCAGTGCGTCGGGCATCCCCGGTTCCCATCTGCTGGTTCCTACGCGTGCAACAGATGGTGGAGGTCATGAGGGGCCACAAGTACCCCGGCAAGGGGTAGTTGGGGTAGTTCGGTCAGGTGGCGGCGCACCACTCAGCGAAGTTGGTGAGGTTCTCCGCGTCTGCACGCTTCAGCCGGCGCAGTGTCCCGGCGTCCTCACGGACCCACGGGTGTTCGCGGGTGTGTTGGGGGGCGATATGGCGGGCGACCTTCAATGATTCGAATGCGTCGTCCGCGAGCCCGGACCAGAGCTGGGCACGGCCGAGCTCGATGTAGAACCCGGAGCGCCGTTCGGCCGGAAGGTCGTGGGGCGGCTTCCATTCGCTGGCTAATGTCAGGGCCTGGCCGACGTGGTCGCCGCCGAGGCTCACCGCGACGGAGACCTCGTGGATGCGCACGGAGTCTGGGCCGAACGCTGTTCCGCAGTACACGTCCTCGGGGACCCGTTCGGCCAGCCTGCGGGCTTCGCCGAGGTGCGTGCCTGCGGCCGAGGCATCTGGTAAGCGGCCCGCAATGACGGCGGCCCGCATGTGGAGGGCGCCCCTGCTTGCGGTCTCGGACGGCGTGATGGCGGGCGCGGCGTCCAGAGCATGTTCCAAGGCCCGCAGGCCTGCGGTGTGAGCGCGGGCAGCGAAGAACGTTTCTGTTCGAACGTAGGCAACGGACGCCGACAGCAGTGGATCGTCGGCCTCTAGAGCCGCCCAGCGCATAAGTTCGATGAGGCGGGCTGACAGGTCGTGGGCGCCGAATTTGTACGCCACGGCATCTGCGGACCGGTACGCCAGCACCAGGAGTCCGGCCAGTTCGGCTCGTTGTTCGGTGGACGCGGTGTGAAAGGCACGAGCGAGCTCGGCGAGCAGCTCGGGCAGTCGCCGGGCGATGCGCGTGTACTGGGCGGCCAGTCGCCAGCGCGCGGCCTCGTTGACGGCCTGCCGCAGTTCGTGAATGGGCCGAATGGGACCGTCTTCAGGAAGGTCGTAGGTAGCGATCGCGGCAGAGAGGGCGGGCATCGCCTCATGGACGCGGGTATGCGCTGAGCCGCGGTCGGTGAGCAGGCGAGCTGGATCGATTCCGAGAGCGTCTGCGATCGCTTCGAGGGTGGGATCGCTGACACCGCGCTCGCCTCTCTCGATCTTGCGAATGGTTCCGAGCGATACGTTGGCGGCAGCGGCAAGTTGTTCCTGCGTCAACTTCGGGCGCATGACGCTGCGGTAGTAGGCGATCCGCGCGCCAACGCCGCCCTTCCTAAGTGCGGGCATACTGGCTCCAGTTCGGTGCGTCCGCTCCGAACCGTACCCACGTCGAAACGGCGCGTGTACACGAACGGCCGCCCCAGCGAAAGCTGGTGCGGCCGTTTGCTCTGGGTCAGCCTTCGACGATCTCGGTGAGCTGGTTCAGAGTGTCGATGCGCCAGTCCGACGCCGTCACGACGTCGGCATCGTCGGCCCATAGGTGCCCCCATGGGCCTCGGCGGATGTGCGCGGCGCGCAACCCAGCTGCCTTCGCAGGGAAGAGATCGTTCGCTGGGTGATCTCCGACGTACAGGGTTGCCCTCGGGGCCGCATGGGCCATATCTAGTACCCGCTGAAAGAACTCCGGTTGCGGTTTCGCGACATTCCACTCCCCCGACGTGACGACAAGGTCGACGGGCAGGTCCAGGCCGCGCAGCAGGTCAGCGGCGCGGGAGGTCTGGTTGCCCGCGATGATGACCCGCATTCCGAGCTTCCGCAGCGCGGACAAGGCCGGCCGCACGTCGTCGTAGAGGTCGCTGTCGTCCAGGAACTCGCCGCGGCCGGCGGCCTCGCGAGCGTCGTACTCAGCGGCGACATCGATGCCGGGGCGCGCGAGCCGGAGGGCTTCCGCGTTGTCCTGTCCCCGGGCCACGACCGCACCGACGAGGGCGGAAAGGGTGTGTCGGGGAATGTCCAGCCAGTCGGCCCACAACGCCCAGTAGCGGTCGTCCCTGGTGATCGTCTCGCCGATGTCCAACACGATGGTCTCAATCACGCTGGGAGCCTACGGCGCGCCTGTAAGGGATCGGCGAGCCGGGAGAGGAAAGCGGCCGGCTCATCCACGGAAGTCATCCTGCCAGTCGCCTTTGTCCGTCCATATCCGCAGCTGCGGCAACGTGGCCATCTTGGCGGCCACCTTTCGCAGGCCTTCCGCGATGTCCCCCAATGTGGTGGCGCCGCGTCACCTGAGCGCTCGCCAGCGTGTGCTCCCGGCACAGGTCGACGCAGCGCGACCCACGGCCCAGCGTGGCGTGGACGTGCGCGGTGGGGCTGACGTCGCCGCACACAGTGCAGCTCGCGGTCATGCCTGGATGACAGAGTAGCGAACACGCCCACCCCTACCACAGAAGCGCCAGCGGTGAGATGAACCGCACCCCCACCGGCGAGGACACCGGAACCTGTGAGACGAGCATCAGGAAGTTGCTGCCGCATGTGGGCATGGAGAACGCAGCCCGCGGTATGTACCTGCTGTGCAGGCGTTGGGCGAGGACAAGCTGAACTACTTCGGGTACCAGGGCCCCGGCGTTTGCCCGGCTCGTCTGGTTTGATCATGTGATGCCGTAGAGGGTGAGGACGCTGGGGTGGTCGGTGTGGGCTC
Source organism: Streptomyces sp. V4I8 (assembly GCF_041261225.1). Classification (GTDB taxonomy): domain Bacteria; phylum Actinomycetota; class Actinomycetes; order Streptomycetales; family Streptomycetaceae; genus Streptomyces. Next base: position 129,094 of record NZ_JBGCCN010000001.1, on the reverse strand, counting down.
GGCGGCCAGCGGCGGTGTTGACGTATCCGGCGAGCTTGAGTGCGCTGCGGATCAGGTCACGGACGGCAGCGAGTACAGCGGGCGCGTTGTAGGTTCTGACCTGGGACTTGTTCTCTCCGAAGACAGCATCCCGGACCCAGTGGACGGTGTTTGCCACCGTCCAGTGCCCGCGAGCCCAAGACGCGATCTCGGCCGCGTTCGCCTCTTCGGCGGTCAGGTCCGTGATGGCGTAGACGGTCTCGCTGGACCACTTCTTCGCGCCGTAGAGGCGGCGACGGCGCTGGATCCGCAGGACTTGGGCCGCGTACGGAAAGAGTAGGCCCGCGACGGTGACGACCTGGACGATCCGTTGCTCGTGGCGGCCGTGCCCTCGCGCGTCGTCGCGGTGGATCACGGGGATGTTCTTCCAGGGCAGGGCATGGAGTTGGCGGGCCTGGCCCCGCTGGTTGTTCTTGATGGTCAGCAGGTAGTGGGCGCCGCGTTCATGCAGGTAGGTGGCGTGGTCGCGTTGGGCGTGGAGGGCATCGGCGGTGACGACGGTCCCCGCGAGATCTGTGTCGTCGATCTGGTCGAGCAGGGGTGCGAACTCGGGGATCTCGTTGGTCTTCGCGCCGATCTCCCGGGAGGCGAGCGTGACGCCGTCGCCGTCGCCGTGGCGGACCGCGGACAGCACGAAGACCCGGCTGCCGTCCGGTCGCTTCGCGCCGCGCAGGCACTTGCCGTCCACCGCGATCGCCCGGCGCCTGGACCTCACCGGCTCGGCGCGGATGGCCATCCGATGAGCCCGGCGCTGTTCGCGCTCGATTCCACCGTCGGGCATCACCGGATCCGGCCGAGGAGGCTGCGTGGACAGCAGGGGCCGGAGGTAGTAGTAGCCGGCCGCGCTGATCTCACCGGGATCCAGACGCCCCAGGACGCTGCGCAGGGTCTTCTCACTCGGGACTCGGTAGCGGCCCAGCAACGGGTGAGGGGGCAGGCCGAAGGCGGCCAGCTCCTGCGGCGTCGCACGCCGACACCACTCCGCCGCCGCGGTGATCGAGTCGTGGCCCGCCGCAGTCATCGCGCAGACCACCAGAGCCAGCAGCGAGGAGATCCGGTAACGCACCCCGCAAGCCCCTCGCGGGTCGGTGACCGACTCGAACTCGGCGACCAGACAACGGACTTGGACCTGTGCGGCAGTCTCACCGAGGGCCTCCAGGCAGAGCGCGTGAGGCGCGGGAACAGCGACAGGAGATGATGGAGGGACGAGCACGGCACCTTCGTGGATCTTGAAGCCTAGAGAACTCCATGATCCACAGGTGCCGTGTTCACCTGCGTCCGGGGCCCGCTGCTGCGATCAACCACTCCAAGCCGGGGCAAGCCGGGCACACGCCGGGGCCCTGCTTCGGGTACTGCTACGACACCATGAGGCTTATTCACGGGGTCACCAGCCGTTCTTGTAGAAGGCGAGGGCGGTGACGGTCTTGGCGACGAGGGGGAACCGGGTGAGAGGGCCGCGATAGCGAGTGGCGAGGACCTTCCAGTCCTTCAGATGTGCGATCGCTCGTTCGACGGCGGCGCGGAGCTTGCCGATGCTCTGGTTGAACACCTTGTCTCCGACGGGGAGAGTTATCAAGTTGAGGAGGTGGGTGCGATGATCTTGGTGTAGATCGTCTGGGAGGGACCTGTTGGTGGACCGTGCTGCACCGTCGTACAAGGGCTTCCGGTTCCCGCCGGATGTGATCGCGCACGCGGTCTGGCTGTATCACCGTTTCCCGCTCTCCTACCGCGACGTGGAAGAGCTCCTCTTCGAACGTGGCATCCAGGTGTTCTATGAGGCGATCCGGCTGTGGTGCGAGCGGTTCGGGCCCGAGTACGCGCGCCGGTTGCGCCGCCGGCAGCCCCGGCCGGGTGACCGGTGGCATCTGGACGAGGTCTTCATCAAGGTCAACGGGCGGATGCGGTACCTGTGGCGCGCGGTGGACCAGGACGGGAGAGGTTGTCAATTCCTTTGTGTATGTAGAGGTGTGTGGCCTTGCTGGTCGGGCCTGCGGGTTGGCTACTGTCGGTGATTTTGCTGGGGTCAGAGGGGGAGGCGGTCGGGGAAGGCGGGCATGAAGTGGTTCATGGCGCGTTTCCAGCCGAGGGTGCCGGTGCCGCGGACGCGGCCTTTGGGGAAGGGACCCTCGCCGTCGATGTGGCGGCCCTTGGATGCGGCGGATGCCGAGGTAGAGGAGTTTGACGGCGGCGTCGTCGCTGGGGAAGTGGCCGCGCGTCTTGGTGATCTTGCGGAGCTGGTAGTTCAGGGATTCGATGGCGTTGGTCGTGTATATGACCCTGCGTATCTCGTGGTCGAAGGCGAGGAAGGGGATGAATTCTTCCCAGGCCCGTTCCCAACTGGCAATCAGGACAGGGTAGTTCTTGCCGTAGTTTGACCGGAGCTCGTCCAGCGCGGTCAGTGCCTCGGATTCGGTGGCGGCGGTGTAGATCGGTTTGAGGGCGGCGGTCACCTGCTTGCGGTCACCGTGCGACACGTATTTCATCGAGCTGCGGATCAAGTGGGTCACGCAGGTCTGGACCAGGGCTTTCTCCCAGACTGTGGTGATGGCCTCGGGCAGGCCTGCCAGCCCGTCGCAGCACACGATCAGGACGTCGCGCAGGCCGCGGTTCTTCAGCTGGGTGAGCACGTTCAGCCAGAATTTCGAGCCCTCGCTGTCCTGCAGCCAGATGCCCAGTACGTTCTTGATGCCGTCCACGTCGACGCCGATCACCAGGTGGGCGGACTTGTTGGTGACCATGCCGCTGTCGCGGACCTTCACGGTCAGCGCGTCGATGTAGAGGATGGGGTAGACGTCGTCAACAGGGCGGTTCTGCCAGGCAGTTATCTCGTCCGCGACCACATCGGTGATCCTGGATACCAGGGCCGGGGACGCCTCGCTGCCGTAGACCTCTTTGAGGTGGGCGGTGATGTCGCGGGTGGTCATGCCACGGGCGTACAGCGACAGCACCATGTCGTCGACCTGGGCCAGACGCCGCCGGCCCTTGGGTACGATCACTGGCTCGAACTCCGACCGGCGGTCCCTGGGCACGTCCACCGTGACCGGGCCGGCCACCGTGGTGAGCGTCTTGGGGTAGGAGCCGTTGCGGGCGTTGCCCGAGCCGCGGCCTGCCGGGTCCCCGGCCTCGTAACCGAGATGGTCGGCCATCTCCACCTGCAAAGCCCGCTCCAGCACCGCCTTCATCATCTGCTGCAGCAGTCCGCCGGCCCCGTCAATACCGACCCCGGCCGCCTCCGCATCAGCCAGGAGCCGGTCGATCGCCGCCGGCGATAAAGCCCCCGCCAGCCGCCTCGACGCCTCCTCACGCGGCTCTGCGGACTCGGCGTGCGGGCTGGACTCGTTCATCAGGTCACTCACTGTGCGTCACATTCCTGGTGTCACCCGGGGCCCGACCAGCACCCAGCAAGATCACCTCTTACACAGAGGAGTAAACAGCCTCTCGGCCCAGGCCGCCGGGGCAGGTGTCCTTGATGACCCGGCGGATCGTCGCGCCGCTGGGCGGGATGCGCACGGCCAGGGCGGTTACGGTGCGGGCACCGAGCCGGGCCAGAACGTCCTGCGGGGCGTCGGTGGCCCACTCATCGATCGCCACGAAGCTCCTCGCCCCGCTCACCACAGCGGAGCAGGCGATCAGCAGCACTGCCACGAAGGGGTGACGCTTCCCGCGCCGACACCGCGGATCGGCCAGCGTGGCCAGCCGCTCGGCCAGCGGACCCGTCACACAGTGCTGACGGGTGGGAGACTTGACCAGACAGACGGTGGCAGACTGACGGCACATCGAAGCTCCGTTGGGCGCAGGCGACTTGGCAAGGTCACCTCCACAACGGAGCTTCGTTGCGTCCGGTCGCACACCCGACCAGCATCGTCACACCGCCGTGACCTGCACACTCGCGAAATCACCGCGACTTTGCAATCGCCCTGCCCAGGCTGCTCCAGCAGCCGGTTGTTACAGCGCAGCTTGCAGGGGACTTGATCCCGACCAGGCCGGCTGTAGTACTGATGCGTACACCGTGACGCAGATAAACACCTCGAGGGGAAACATCCAACTCCGCTACAGCCCCTCGTGCCGCTCGAACTGGGCCCGCATGACCAGCCCTACTCCCGGAACCTTTTTGTGGATCAAGGAGTGCTCAAGCGGGTACAGGGAGGAGTTCTCAGTGCCGTCCGGATACACCGTAGCCTGGACGGACATGGTGGATGGCGCAGGTCCGGTTAAAGCTGGCGACGTGTTCACATCCACCACCTGCCTATGACTTACCTGATCGTTTCAGAATGAGTTCGGTGTGGCAGCTGGGCGTTGGGGGCGCTGCCGCGCAGGGGACTGCAGCATGATTGACGAGCTTCTACCCGATGACCTGTAACAGCGGAAAGCCCCGCTGGCACGCTCGACATCGTGATCCCGTCCCTGAGCCTTTTCCAACCTCGTGCGTGGGCTGGGCAGTTGGCCTGACAGACGGATGAAACCCCTGGTAGATGGGTTTTCGACCAAGAGAACCGTCTCCACCAGGGGCTTCGCATGGTTGTCTACCTGTCCGGCGTCGACGTGTCCAGCTCTGCCCTCCGCTTCCTCGCCGCCCGCCTGAGGGAACGCCGGCGCGCTCTCGGCACCCGTTGGCGGCGCCTGAGCGCGGGCCGACAGGCACTGCTCACCCTCGTCCATCTCCGCAACGGCCAGCCCTATGCCCAGCTGGCGGCCGGTTTCGGGATCGGCACCACCACCGTCTACCGGTACGTCACCGAGGCCGTCGAGCTCCTGGCCGCCCTCGCCCCCACGCTCGCCGAAGCAGTACGGGCCGCGTCGATGAAGGCGTACCTGATCCTGGACGGGACGCTTCTGCCGATCGACAGGATCGCCGCCGACCGGCCCTTCTCCTCGGGCCAACACAAGAAGCACGGCATGAACGTGCAGGTCATAGCCGACCCGAAGGGCCGTCCCCTCTGGGCTTCACCGGCCCTGCCCGGCGCCGTCCACAACGTCCGGGCCGCATGCGAGCACGGCATCATCGACGCTCTCGCCAAGGCCGACATCAACTGCTGGGCGGACAAGGGCTACCAGGGCGCGGGAGGCACAATCCGCCTCCCTTACCGCGGCCGATGGGACAGCCTTTCCGCCCGACAGCAGGCCGTCAACCGGTCCCACGCAAAGGTCCGGGCCCTGATCGAACAGGCCATCGCCACCCTCAAGTCCTGGCGGCTCCTCCGCAAACTCCAGTGTTCGACGACCCGAATCACGAACCTCGTCCAAGCCGTCCTCACCCTCCATCTGGCCAGCTCAGGCTGAGGATGGAAAAGGCTCAGTCCGTATAGGGACTGGAAGACCTACTCCCGACAGAGACGGGTTACCCCTGCCTTCAGAATGGAACTCCCTGCGCGTACGGTGGCTCCGTACCCGGGCAGCTACCTGGCTGCGGCATCATGGCATTCGTCGGCTCACAGGACTTAAGATCTTGCCCTACAGTCGGCCGCCTACGGGGCAAGCACGTGAGCAGGCCAGCGCACACCAAACGGCTCAAGTGGCAGCTCGAACAGTAAACAACGGACGGCCGCGCAATGCAGGCTGATTGCCGCGCCGGAGCATAGATGCAGGAGCCTTTTTCACGTGTAGATCATGAGGGTGAGGATCGCGGCAGCCGCTGACGTGAGTCTGTTCGGGCTGGTCCGTGCATGTCGGAAGATCCGCCACTGCTTGATTCGGGAGATGGTGCGCTCAACTGGAGCACGTAGTGCGGCGTGGACCTTGTTCGAGGCTTTGTGCTTGTCGGGGAGTTCCGCTTTCGGACGGCGCTTGATCGGGGTGATCACCGTGCCGCCGGCTCCGACGTACCCTTTGTCTGCCAGGACTTCGAGGTCCAGTTGCGCGCAGGTATCGAGGATGGCGTGCTCGCGGGCGGCCGTCACATCGTGGGTACCGCCGGGCAGGGCCGGTGAGATCCATAGCAGCTTCCCGTCTTCCGCGGTGATGACCTGCAGGTTCACGCCCTCACGGCGGGCCTTGCCGGAGAAGTGCCCTGGCGCCTGGACTCGGTCGGTCTCGGCGACGGTGCCGTCCAGCAGCACATAGCCGTCCGTGTGGTGGCTGGTGAGCGCCTCGGTCAACGACGGGGCGTGCAGTGCGAGTTGCTCGATCGTGTGGTTCACGTAGCGCCAGGCGGTGGCCGTGCCGATGCCGAAGCCCGCAGCGATCTGTTCGAGGGTGTCGTGCTTGCGCAGGTAGACCAGGGTGCACCGGGCCCGGTCGTACGGACGAAGTCTGCACTGCCGGCCGGCTTCACAGGAAGCAATCACCATCGTGACCAGTTCCAGGAGCTCCTCGTCGACATCGCATCCGGCAGGATAGGAGAACACGGGGCATCTCCGCAGGTGAAGGTTATGTTTGGCGACTCTCCAAACCGGCGGGATGCCCCGTTCGACACGCCACTGTCAACACTTCACCGACACCCCACCCGCAAGCCGTACAAGTGAAAAGGGCTCCAGGTCTGGAGGCAACGACGAACGAGGGCGGTGTCGCTGACGAAGACTGTGGTTGATGCCCCTTTGACAAAGCCGCGGTACGTGAAATCAAAGGGTTTAATAGATGGGTGATCTAAAGCCGGTCGAAGCGTGGCTGCAGGCATTCTTACATGAGGAGGACGGCGTGCTTATTACTGACGTGCAGCGGCACGCGACTCCGGCGCCGCTGACCACGATGTTGTGGCCGTGCTGCTCAGCCAGGGCTTTCGCGCCAGGGACGGCAAGTGGCTCATCTGGCCTGAACACTGGTAGTGATCTTGGGAGGGCCTTTCGAACCTCGCTCTGCACGACCATCTTTATACGTCCCATCTCACAGTCTTGCGTTCGCTGCCATGCCTCGCCCACCAGTGCCGTACAGCGGCCTCTCGGGCCTGGTTCCAGCAGGAAGGGTCCGCCTCGCTGTTAGGTGGACTTACTTTCCAGTCACATTTCCAGCAGTAGGCCTCGTAGGCCCAGGTGTTGCCCTGGTTAACGCCGGCCACGGTGATGGGGGACTTCACGACGTTTCCCTTGTTCCGTGAAGGACCGCTATGAGGAGTGATCCAGCGTTGTCGATGATTGATGGCGGCCGGTCTACCACGAGTGTGCGATGTCTAGGACAAGGCGAGCACCGTCTATATGAAAGACTCGGAATGGAAGCCTTGCGCGGACTCCGAGACCCACTTGCGTGTCTCCCTCGAAGGTGCTAACAAACCGGACGTCTCGGAGCGTCCGATAGGCAGTGAGGTGCACGCCGGGGGCTTTTTCTCCAGCCGCAGCATCGTAGGTGAGCTCACTTGTCTCCGGATCGTAACTGGGCGCTCCTTGCAGCCGCACGTCCATGAGTACACCGCCCTCGATCGGGATGTGGTCACCGCTTCCATCCTGGATAATTGCAGTGACGTATCGGATGCGATAACCGATTCGGAGATCAGGCTGCGCATCCCGTACATCGAAGACCAGCCGATCAAAGCAGTCGTGGCGTCCAGTCCTAATATTCACCAGCGGCTTGACGCCTGTCGGGTTGCCAGTCTTCTCTAGACTCCCCCAGTCGGTTTGACACCTCGCCGAACTGGCCCCTTCACCGGGTTCTACCGGACTCGGCGTGTCCAATTGCTCACCCTCTATGACAACTGGGTCGCCCGACGGGCGGCCACTTGAGTGAATTTTGAAGAGAGTCTGAAATCCGTACCGTCTGGGGCCTGTCTCAGCCCAAGACCCTGCTCTTACCCAGTCGGCGACAGTGCAAAGCGGCGTTAGCCAACAGGAGCCGATGCGTGACAGGGGCGCACATCGCAGCTGCACTACCCACACCTGGGTGCTCGGCATGCTCAAACGCCCGTACCTGGAGCGCCGGCCTCTAAAGCAGCGGCCGCCGCCTATGTCTTGCATAGGCGGCGGCCGCTTGCCCGGGCAGGGTCTCGCTTTCTCCCCATTGCGCGAGGCCCCGCGCCGGATCGTCACTACGGAGTCCGCCCCACACGAACAGCCGAAGGACGAGAGACCGCGATCCGCGATCGCACGTGGTTGGCAATTTCTCACCCCCCGTTGGTTGAAAAAGAACGCCACGCGGCCGAGGAAAGAGAAGCAAGTAAAGCCCTTCAAGTCGCAACGAACTGCCCGGGGTCGTGTTACCGGCCGCTGTCACATCGAATACCCTGCCGCGCGATACGTGCAATAGAACGACCCACGAGACCTCATTTTTGGCTGATTGTCGATGCCGCACCGGTGGAGCGCGGTGAAAGCGCAGACCTCAGAGTGAGGCCGCTTGGAAGGGCTCAGCTCCTCTATTTCCGCGACCGAACAACTCATACAGCTGATGGTCAGTGAGCTGGTCACCGACAGACGTAATCCGGCGCTCGGGCCTTGGGCCGCCCGCCTGGCCTCCACCGCAGTTCACGGTGTCAGCCCGGGCGTGAATGTGTCCGCCCGCTGGTTTGGGTCAGGGGTGCGGTGGGCCGGGGGCGGCGAGGAGGAGGGCGGTGGTGGCGGTGAGGACGAGGATGTGCCGTACGGCGGAGGACGGGTCGACGGTGCGCAGGCTTCCCCCTGCGGCTTCTGCGTGGCGCTGGTGGGTGAGGGGCCCTGCGTTTTCCGGACAGCTGCCTATTGGCGAATTTATGCGGTGAGCTGCTGATTCAGGTACTCGTTGTGGACCTCTCGTGGGGTCCGATACCCAAGTCCTGAGTGGCGGCGTTTCGTGTTGTAGCGGACCTCTATGTAGCGGGCAATGTCACGGTGGGCGTGCTCGCGGGTGGGGTAAACGGTCCGATGGACCCGTTCGTTTTTCAGGGTTGCGAAGAGCGATTCCGCAAGGGCATTGGTGTGTCCAGAAGGTGATTGTGAGCTTCTGATGTAGAAGACGGAAACGAACGGTCGCCATGCTGTTGTGGAGATGAAGGTAGGTCCTTCGGCATCGGCATGCAGGTGCAGGTGTCAAACCACCATGAGCTGCTGCGGTGAATGAGCCGTGGTGGTGAGCGTCATGGAAAAGCCGTACTGAATGCGGCAGGTGGGGGCTGAGAAGGCGAACGCAAGTGAACCACTGATGACGTGTCGTAAAGCGTGGACGACATCAAAACCAGGGCCTCAATGCTGTCCTGGGATAAGTCAGACGGGAACCTGTCTACTGGTCTGGCGGTGTCCGGCATGAAGGTGGCGCGAGCTCAGTCCGGGGCTTCACAACGGAACTGGAGAACTCCTTGACGCGAAACTGCGATCCACGGGTTGACGTGGCTCGCGAGAGGGAGAGGCGCAAGTGGTAAAGAGCCATGAGGGCCGGAGTACCGGTCGCGCGTCGGGAGGGCGGAACGTCCCGTAGTAGTGATGAAACCTCCGTAATAGAGGCGGAGTGAAGGGGGCGTGTTGTTGGGTGTCGATCGGCGATCAACCAGTGATGGGAGGAATCGGATGGTCGAGACGAGACCAGCTGGCAAGCCGTTTGATATTCCGAAGCGGCTAGTCTGGAACGCTTACCTGAAGGTCAAGGCCAACAGGGGAGCGGCTGGGGTGGATGGGCAGTCGTTAGCGGAGTTTGAGCAGGATGAGAAGAACAACCTGTACAAGCTGTGGAATCGGCTGTCCTCGGGAAGCTATTTCCCCCCACCCGTGAGAGCGGTTGATATTCCCAAAGCCGGCGCTGGGACTCGGATCCTTGGGGTTCCGACCGTGGCCGACAGGATCGCTCAGACGGTAGTGGCCATGACATTGGAGCCTGACGCGGAGCTGGTCTTCCATCAGGACTCGTATGGCTATCGCCCGGGGAGGTCCGCGCTGGAGGCGGTGGAGACGTGCAAGCAGCGGTGCTGGAGGCATCCTTGGGTGATCGATCTCGACATCCAGGGGTTCTTCGACAACGTGCCGCACGCCCCCATCATCGCGGCAGTGGAAAGGCATACCAAGCTCTCGTGGGTTCTGTTGTATGTGAAGCGATGGCTTGTCGCCCCCGTGCAACAGCCCGACGGAACGCTCGCCATTCGGGAAAAGGGGACTCCTCAAGGGTCTTCTATTTCACCGTTGTTGTCGAATCTGTTCATGCACTACGCGTTTGACGCGTGGTTGGCTCGGGAGTATCCGGCGATCAGGTTCGAGCGGTACGGCGACGATGCTGTAGTGCACTGTGCCAGTGAGAAGCAGGCGAACTTCGTCCGCAACATCATCGAGCGCAGGTTGCTGCAGTTCGGATTACATCTCCATCCGGAGAAAACCAAGGTGGTGTACTGCAAACAGGAAGGTCGTGAACGGGAGTTCCCGGTCACAGAGTTCACGTTTCTGGGGTACACCTTCCGTCCTCGGGCAGCTCGCTTGCGGGATGGGAGGCTGAAGACCGGCTTCCTTCCCGCAGTGAGCAAAACAGCCATGAAGTCCATGGCGAGGACTGTCCGGAGTTGGCGACTGGGGCGCTGTACCGAGCTGAGCTTTCGGGAGATCGCCGCGATGATCAACCCCGTCGTGGCGGGATGGATCAATTACTATGGGCGCTTCTACAAGTCCAGATTGATCAGGTTCCTGGAGCAGCAGATCAATCCGTTCCTGGTGAAATGGGCCCGGAGGAAGTACAAACGGTATCGTCGTGCCTCAAGGAAGGCCCGGAGAAGGCTGGCTGAGATCGCCTCAGCGTTCCCGGGCATGTTCGCTCATTGGAAGCATGGCGCGTTGCCTACTGGTTCAACAATGGGAGCCGTGTGAGTCGCGAGGTTCACGCACGGTTCTGAGAGCGGCGGTGGGTGAGATTCCCGCCGCCGACTCACCTCGTAACAGATTCCGGTCCGTCCGACTGATTGCCGGATGCCCAATCTGTCCAGCGTCTTGGTGAATTGCTCCGAGGTGTAATTACTGTCGCGGTCCGAGTGGAATATGGCGTCCTCGGAGAGCGGATGATTGCGCGCCGCCATTTCGATGGCGGCCTCGACGAGCGGGGTCTTGTAGTTGTCGTCCATCGCCCAGCCCGTCACGGCTTTGGTGTGGCATTCGATGACAGTGGCGAGAAATAGCCAGCCCTCCCAGGTCGGAATTTAAGTGATGTCACCGACCATTTTTCGGCCGGGCGCTTCGGCGGTGAAGTCGCGGTTCACGAGGTCGGGGATCGGGCCGGCCCGGCCGTCGTTCTCGGTGAGACTATGGCGCCACGGCCGTGGCTGGCACGCCTGGAGGTCCAGCTCCCGCATGAGGTCACGCACGAGTTCGGGCCCGCAGGCCACGCCCCAGGCGGTGAGGTCGGCGTGGACGCGGCGGTAGCCGTAGGTGCCGTCAGAATCCTCGAAAGACTTGGTGATCAGTAATTTCAGTTCCTCCCGTCGCCGGGCGGTCGCCGAAATCGGCCGGCTCTGCCATTCGTAGAATCCGGAGCGGGACACTTCCAGCCAGTCACACATCTTCGCGACCGACGGTATCTCTTCGGTGTTCGTGGTGGATGTCGCGTACTCGGCATCGATGAACTCGAACTTGTCGCTCACCGAGGATCCTTGGCAAAGTACGCTGCGACTTTTTCCAGGAAAGCGACCTTCTGCCGCAGTTCCCTCAGTTCGCGTTCCTGCTCGCGGAGCCGTTCCCGTTCATCCACCGTCAGGGGCGGCTCCTCTCCCACGTTCTCACGGCGGTAGGCGTTGACCCAAATCCCGAGCGTGCCTTCGACAAGTCCGAGTTCCCGGGCGACCGGACGTGACGTCTCGATCACCATCTTCACGGCCTCTTCCCGATACTCAGGAGTGAACTTCCTACGTTTCTGCGACAACCAACTTCCCTTTCCGAACAGACCCACCTTAGTGGGACCACTGTCCGGAAACTTCGGGGCGCCTCACTACCGCTACGTGCGAGACCCCGCAGCGGGTGTGTTCGGTTTTCTCCAGGGCGCGGTAGATGGGCTGGTGGTTGTGTGGTCAGCCGGTGCAGCTGGGGACTGCGGGGGAGCTGCCGGTGCAGTTGTTGGGGGTGTTGCCGGAGATCGGTGAGGTGGTGACCGTCATCGTGCCGCCCTCGCGATAGACGCCGCCGGCGTTGAGGGTGGCGTGGTTGGTGCTGACAGGGGTGGTGGTGAGGGTGGTCGCGGTGGAGTTGATGGCGGCGATGCCGCCACCTTGTGCGCCGGAGTTCGTCCCGTTGACGAAGCTGCTGGTGGTCGTCAGCGTGCTCCGGAGGCCGTTGTAGATGCCGCCACCCCGGCCAACGGCGGTGTTGTTCGACACGATGCTGCCGGTGAACGTCGCCGTTGCCCCGGTGGCGGGGGCGATGATGTCAGTGTTGGACAGGCCGCCGCCTTTGCCCAGGGCGGTGTTGCCGGTGAGGGCGCTGTTGGTGAGGGTCACCGTGCCGTCGTTGAGGATGCCGCCGCCGTCAGTTCCGGCAAGGCCGTTGCTGAGAGTGATGTTTCCCTTGAGGGTGAAGTTGCCGGTGGAGGCGACCTTGGCGATGCGGAATGGGGGGGTACCCACGGCCGTTGAGCGGGTGATGATGTTGTTGTTGCCGGACAGGGTGATGGCGGTGGTGATGATCGGCAGTCCGTCCGGGCCGTCGGCGTCGCTGCCGTGGGGCATGGTGAGGGTATACGTGCAGTCCTTGGTCAGGACCACGGTGCCCCCGCCGGCGGAGTTGGCGGTGTTGATGGCGTTGATCAGCGCCGTCTCGTTGCATGCCACGGCCGCATGTGCGGTGGTCGGGGCGAAGACGGTCATTCCCGCGGCCAGGACGAAAGCCCCGGCAAGGACCGGTACGGTGCGGATGCGCCGGATGACGCCACCGTCGGGGGTGCGGCGGGCTGTCCTGGTCCCCAGCCTCTGTGCGATCCTGCTGCGCCGGATCGTGTGCAGAACTCTCATGCCCGTATCTCCTAGTCGCTGATGCCCATTAGCCCGGACACATGAGTATGCGTCAGGTGACATGTCAAGTGCGCCCCCGGGCGGGGGCGCACAGACGTAGCCATGAGCGCGCTTACGTGAACGGGGGCGGTCTCCCCTTGGAATGTAGGGCAGTGGAGGGCGCCGTCAACTTATGGGGCTGATGGGTGGGGGTAGGGGCGTGCTGGAGCTATTCGCGTCCTGGGGGATGAGGTGGCCTGAATGGATGGGAAAGGACCGGTGAGGCGGTGGCCTCCCGCGCGGCCAGGACGGAGCGGTCGGCACCTGTACCTTGTGCGCGGCCCCACCGCCCCCACACCGCTGGCCATTGAGACGGTCGACGTCCTGTACGTGGTTCTGGTGCGGGTCTTAGGCGAACTGGATGCGGGCACCGCACCCCAGCTGGCCACCGCCCTGCATCTGCTGGAGTCACGGCACTGCGAACTCGATCTGGTCCGCCTGTCGTTCATGGACTCCGTGGGCCTCACACTGCTGCTGGCCCACCAGCGCCGCGCAGCGGCCGCAGGCGCCGGCGTACGGACCGCGAAACTCGCCTCCGTGATGAGCCCCGCGGTCGAACTCGCCGTCCAGGGCTCCTTCCTGATCCGAACCCGGGGCACTTCGCGTGCACACGCGAACTCCCGCGCCGCTGCCGCGTTCCGGCGCCTGGCCCGCACCCTGGAGACCCTGGCCGGCGCCCCGTCGCTGCTCGGCGGGCAGCGGGCCGCCGTCAGAGGCGTGCCCATGCAGAGGCCCAGTGGGAGGACGTGTTCACCCGGACTATCGATGAGCACCCAGTGCGGTTCGTGCGACCCGCGGACACTGACCGGCCCGCCTGGGCGGTGTATGGGGGGCGCAAGGTATCGGGGGACGCTGCCCGGTTGACGGCTGCAGGATGCCATCGGCTCGGTTGCGTCGTCAGCCGACTTGGGCCGCTCGGGCGGCGTCCATGGCGGCGGCGAACGCCTCGTCGCGGCGGCGCCGCTGATAGACGGCCGTGTGCGAGATGCCGACGGCGGCCGCGGCCGCCTTGTCGCCGAGCGGATCAGCGCCGAGGCCCTGGCGTTCGTGGCCACGTGCGCCCGCTTCTCCGGAGAGGGCCTGCGCCCGTCCAGGGTGGTCGACGAGGGCTGGCACGGCCTGATCCTCCACCCGGCGCCGTACGCGCGGCTGTGCCGCCGTCTGGGCTGGTTCGCGCACCACCGGCCCGAGCAGCGCGACCCCAACCGCCACAACACGGGCGAGCTGGAGCGGACCTGGGCCGCCTCCTCGGGGGCGAGCAGCCGCACGTGCCCCTCAAGTTGCAGCACGAGGAGATCGGCTTCGGCCGCCGTCCTCGGGCGCGTGTCCCACAGCGCCGCGTGGCACGCCTGACGGATCGTCGCCGCGTCCGGGCCCGCGTTGTACGCGGCGAGCATGAGCCGCGTCTGGTCCCCCGAGAAGCGGGCGGAGGCCTCGACGGCGGCCGCGCAGGCGTCGGCAAAAGCTCGGTCCTCACCCCGCCACCTGCCCGGGTCTCCCTCGCCGACGATGAGTTCGGCCAGGGTCGCGGGGAGGCCCAGCATCAGCAGCCGCAGCTATTCGGCCCGGGCCGCGCGTCCGGGCTCCTCGGGAGCATCGGGATCATGCCCGGCCAGGGCGACGGCCAGACGCGTATCCGTCCGGGCCGTGGTCCAGACGGCGGGCAGGTCCAACCCCAGTTCTGTAGCGGCGTCGCTCAACGGCTGGCCGTGGCGTAGTGCCGCAATGAGCTGGGCGGCGGCCTCCGCAGTGAGGGCGGTTCTGGTCATGCGCGCACCCTACGGACTGTGTCCCGCAGGATATGGCCGAGCACGGGGCCCGCGTGCCGGCTGCTGTCGGGTCCGGTCAGCGGTGAGTGCGCCATGTGCGGGCGGCGTTGAGGATGTCGAGCACCCAGGGTTGTGTCTGGCCGTCGGCGATCTCCTCCCAGACGCTGACGGCGGCGCGGGCGAAGGCGTCGATGGCCGCCGGGGGTGCGATGTTCCATGCCGGGATGCGCGCGGCCCACTTTTCGGCCTGGGTGGGGGTGTGGCCGGAGTTGATCAGCCACACGACCCACAGGGCGGGGTCGATCCATGCGGCGCCGCGGGAGGCCCATGCCCAGTCGACGACCACGGCACGGTTGGTGATGAGGACGTTGGTGGGGAACCAGTCGGTGTGACAGAGGGTGTCGCCGGCGAACAGCTCGGGTGTGCTGGTGTGGGCCTTCATACGGTCGGGCATGGTCCGCACGATGGTGTCCGGGGCCTGGATCGTGGACAGGCGGCCGATCACCTCTGCCACAAGCGGCAGGTCTGAGGAACCGGGGGCGTAGTCGGCGTGGCGGCCGGGGACGTCCTCGAAGGCGAGGAGATCCCATCCGCCCGCCTGGATGCGCCACGTCAGGGCCGGGGCGATCCCGTTCACGTACCAGTTGACGTCCGCCTCACGCTGCTGTGTCCATACCCGGCAGTGCTCCTGTCGCAGGCCCTTGACGAACAGTGTGCCGTCGGCGGTGTGGACGCGGGCGGCGATCTCGCTGTTCAGGCCCGCGTTCAGGGTCTCCGCCTTGAGTACGGGCCCCGCTTGGACGGCCTCGATCAGCGCCAGGACGTCGGCGGGAATCTCAGTCAGGCACACGGTCGGCATGGGCGGCACTCTTCCACACAGGACGGTGCCCCCGACGCACGATGCGCCAGGGGCACCGGATCGGATGGGATCAGTTGTACGGGTTGTCGTCGCCGCAACCCTCCCGGGTTCCGGCGTCGGCGGTGTAGGTGTCCACGTCGTCGATGACGACGATCTCGTCGGTCTCCTTGGCCCGGGTGGGGCCAAGTTCGACCATGACGGCAGCGGTCATCGTGCAACCTCCTTCTTTCCGTGCTGGCAGTAGTGGTGCAGTGGTGCCTTCGCCTCCTGGAAGACCTTCGCCATGGGCCGACAGACCCGGCACGTGCCGGAGAGCTGACAGCCGGAGCATCCTCCGGTGCGAAGCATGAGGGACCCGGCAATGCCGCCGAGTCGGGCGAGTCCTTCCACGCCCTCGGTGATCAGGTCGACGTTCGGTTCGCGACCGACCTTGCAGATCGACGCGCGGCCGAACGGGTCGGCGTGGAAGAACCTGACGCCGGCCGGGCAGCCGGTGAACGGCGCCCGGTGGGTGAGGTGTTCGGGCGACTGCGACGGCAGCGGCTCGGCCGTGCCGTGGATCGTCGGGGACAGGTTCGCGTACTCCCGGAACGGCAGCCCCAGCCGCCGCGCCCACGCGCGCATCGCGTCGGCCTCGTGCGCGTTCTGCCGCGTGATGATCAGGCTCAGATCGAGGTTCAGCCCGGCACTGACAGCCTTGTCCAGCCCGGTGGAGAACCGGTCGAAGGCGCCCCGGTTGCGGGTCACCGTGTCGTACGCGTCGGCCGTCGCCCCGTACACGCTGAGCGACATCCGCGACGGCGGCAGCCAGGCGAACAGGTCCTGGATGTGATCCTTGTGGAGGCGCGAGCCGTTCGACAGCACTTCCACCTGCATCCCCAGCGCATGCGCATACTCGTACGCCTCGGGGAAGTCCGGGTCGATCAGCGGCTCACCGCCGGTCATCTGGAGCCAGATCACCCCGGCATCGGCCAGGACGTGCAGCAGCCGCCGTTTACCGGCCATGTCCAGGCCCTCGAAACCGCTTTTCGCCGAGGTAGCACATCACGCAGTCGTAGTCACAACCCAGGAGGCTTATTCACGGGGTCACCAGCTCGTGTTTGTAGCGAATGGTGATCTTGGGGTGGCGGGCTCTACGCCGCGGCTGCTTCCCAGGCGCGGATGACCGCGGCGATTTCATCGGGACCGGGTTGACCTGCAGGGTTGTGAATATGGCGGGCGGCGATGATCGTCCGGCGAAGCTTGATCACCATGTCGCTGAACGCCGGGGTCGCCTTCGTCGCGTACCAGGGCTGTCGTGCGCGCCGGTCGGCGATGTCGGCGGGGTGGTGCCCGTGGGCGGCGTACCAGAGGACGACGATGGTGTAGACGGCCAGGCCGAAGGGGACGGTGCGCTCCACCGCGCGCCGGGTGCGGTTGCGGGCCTGGCCGACGCCGAGATCCTGGCGCATGTGCTCGAAGATCGATTCGATCGGCCAGCGCGTGCCGTACCGTTCAATGAGGTCGTCGGCGGGACTGACCAGGTCGGTGCTGATCAGAGCGAGGTCGTACGGGCGGGTCGAGTTCAGGTCGCGGATCAGGACGAGGCGGACCGGGAGGTCCTTGAAGGCTCCGTACCACAGGCATTCCCTCTCGGTGATCCACACGAACTCCATGCGCCCGTAACGCTCCACGACGGCAAGGCGCCATGTCGCCGTCTGGGCAATCGCGGTCAGTGAGCCCAGCGCCCTGCCCTTCTTGCGGGGCCGTCCCCGCTTGTTGGTCTTGGGCGGGGTCGGCGCGGACAGGGCGGCGTTGCGCGGGAGTCGGGTGGTGAAGGTGACCGACGGGGGCAGGTCGGCGACCTTGCCGGAGTGGTAGGCAGCGTCGCCGGTGACGTGGAGAGTGCGGCCGGGGAAGAGCGCGGCCAGGTCGTGGACCATCTCCAGGGCCAGGTCGGTGCGGGAGGCGGTGGCCTTGCCCCGCCACAGCCGGGCGGCCACCGGCACAGCGACCGGCTTGGCGAGGAAGGGCAGGCGGACCACGACCGCGCAGATGACCCAGGTGTTGCCGAACCCGAGCTTGTCCTTGCCCCGCCCGGAGCCGTCATGCGCCCACAGCGCCCCGAAGACCTTCCTGCCGACCCGGTGCAGCAGGGTGTCGTCGACGACAGCCAGGATCGGCGCGTCCGCTGGGAGCAGGGCTTCGACCACGGCTCGGGCCAGGCGCAGGCCGAGCTGGTCGGGATCCCACGAGGCCTCAGAGAAGAAGGCGTGGGCCCTGCGGTGCGGCCACAGCCGCGACAGTCCCGCCCCCGTCAGCATCCCGGTGACCGTACGCCGCCCCGTCTGCGCGGCCATCCCGGCCACCAGATGGCAGAACGTCTCGAACGAATGCTTCGTGAAACACGGACGAGTGACCTGCAGAACAAGCAGCAACGACGCCGGTAACGTCATCCCCGGAACCATCAGCGGCAACTTCCTCGCTTCGAGGCGGTTGGATCAACACCGCTGATGGTTCTTCACGTTCAGCCTGACGTTCCGCAAGCCACTCAGCGGGCTCACCCGAACAGGGAAGCCACTATCTGTTCAAGATCACGATTCTCCGCAAAGTCGAGCACCAGCCGTTCTTGTAGAAGGCGAGGGCGGTGACCGGTCTTGGCGACGAGGGGGAACCGGGTGAGAGGGCCGCGATAGCGAGGACCTTCCAGTCCTTCAGATGTGCGATCGCTCGTTCGACGGCGGCGCGGAGCTTGCCGATGCTCTGGTTGAACACCTTGTCTCCGACGGGGCGTTCCTGACCGGGTGGCTTGCGGCGGGCGGTGAGCATGCCGGAGCCGACATAGCCCAGATCCCCCATGCTCTCCCGGTCGGCGAAGGCTTTGGGGAAGTGGGACTGGCGCCAGGCGTACATGTCGTGCCGGCTGCCGGGTACCGGCGCGGAGACGGCGAGCAGGTCCCCGCTGAGAGTGGCGGCGACCTGCAGGTTGAAGCCTGTGTCACGATGCTTGCCGGAGAACATCGTGGTGCCCTCGCTCGCCCAGTCCCACGTGGTGACCAGGGTCCCGTCGGCCAGGACGATCCTGCCGTGTGAGGCGTCGGCGGGGTCGGGCACATGCTCGGCCAGGGCCGTCTCCACCACCGGGAGCAGCGTGGTCCACCGGCGCGAGACGGTGGCCTGGGAGATGTGGAACAGTTCCGCCGCCGCTTGCTGGACGGGGTTCTGCCGCAGCAGGAACAACACCAGGACCACGGACTTGTACAGGCCCAGCGCCCACATCCGTCCCGGCACCACGGGCGGATCGGGGTCCTCCACCAGCATCGTGTGGACCCGGACCACCAAGGCCTCCAGTTGATCCGATTCCAGCCCTGTCGTAACGTTCCAGCTCAACGGCCCTGCCCCGGTGGAAAACTGACGTCGTCGCAAACGCCAGGCTACCGAGCAGGGCCGTCTTGCTGATCAAGAAACCAAGCCCGTGAATAACCCTCCAGGTTCACTCCCACGTGGCGCGGCTGAACGAGTACGGATCCGCGGCGCGGACCAGGACGGTCCCGGCAGCGGGCCGTCCAGCAAGGTCGACCCCCCACGCGCGGGTGACCGCATCCGCGAGCCACGCAGGGATCGTGTCTCCGCTGGAGACAGCCGCCTTGAGCTGAGCGAACCTGACCCGGGGGATCTTCAGGGCCTTCGGGCTTCCTGGACGTAACACCAGATGATCGTCTTGGAACGGGGTTGCGATCAGGTCATGCATGCTCGCCTCGCTCCCTCTCCGTGTCGTCGCGGATGGTGCTGGGGCCCGGCCGGGGCGGGTGGAGCAACGGGGCGCCCCGGCCGGGGGCTTGGGGGCCGCCCGCCGTTCTGGCGACGGGCGGCCGGTGGGGTGTGCCTCCCTCGGGGGTGGGACGCCCGCCCCTTGGCCCTACGGCGGATGACCTACGCCGCAGGGGCCTCCCGCACGGCGTCTTGCCGAGGTCGTCCGCGCGCGGGAGTCGTGCCGCCCCGGACCGGGGCGGAGTAGTAGCCGGCCGGGCCGGAGTTGCAACGTCCGGCCCGGCACCGCCGGGGTCTCGGGTCAGACGGCGGTCGGCTGCCGCCGCATGAAGTACGTGAGGGCCTGCCGCTTGAGGCGGTTGAGACACGGCTCGCACGCGTAGAACGGGCGTGCTGGCCGTCCCACTGCAACGGACCGAGCCAGATCACCGGCAGGCCGGTGCGCTCGCACCCCAGCCAGCAGTCACCAGTGACCCACCGCACGTGCATCCGTCAGTCCTCCCCAGGACCGACGACGAGGAGCCAACCAGTCGCATCGGGCGATTCCTCGTCCGTCTCGAGGGCCGTCATCTCGGTCAGCGTGAGCAACGCCCGTGCCGCGGTGCCGAGATCAAACAGCTGCGCCGCCGGGTATGCCGACCGGGCAGCGGGATCGAGGGCTTCGTCAGCGTGCCGCAGCCGCCCGCTTCGCCTCGTCGGCCGCCTGTGCGGCCTGCCGCGAACGGGCCGCCTGCTCCTCTGCGGTGCGGGCCGCTTCCTCGGCCTGCTGCCGCCGGGCCGCCAGACGTGAGAGCTCGTCGGCCTGCTCCTGGCGGCGCTCGGCGAGCTGCTGGGGCTCGTCCCGCACGCGGGTGGCGGGCCCGGTCCACCTCGGCGAGTGCGGTGCGCTTGGCGGCGAGCGCTTCCTCAACCGCCGCGCGGGCGTCCTCAGCGGTCCTGCGGTGCTCTTCTGCCTGTTCGCGTAGGGCCTCGGCCTCGTCCTGGAGCCGGTTCACCTGGTCGGCGAGCTGGCGGCCGCATGATTCCCCGGGGTTCGCCGTGGTGTTGAGCTGGGTGATCCGGCTTCGCAGCTCGCGGACCTCGCCCGCGAGCCGGTCGCGTTCGCCCTCGGTCCGCTGCTGCTCTGCATCGGCCTTGCGCTTGGACTCCTCTGCCGACTCCGCGGCCGCTTCCGAGGCCTGGGCCTTGGCCTGGGCCTGCTGCAGCACGTCTTTTGCCTGCCCGAGTTCGGCCGCGGCCTGGGTGCGCGCTTCCTCGGCGGCCTTCTCGGCTTCGGCCTGCTTGGCCAGGGCGGCGTCTCGGCCTGCCTCGGCTTCCTGGCGCTCCTTCTTCGCCAGGGCGGCGCGGGCGCCCTCCTCGATAGCGGCCGCGCTCGGCACGATCGAGAGGTCCTCAAGCAGGGCGACCATGGCCATGGGGTCGCTCTTGTCGGTGTGGGCCAGGTCGTCGACGCGACCGCGCACGGTGAGGTGTCGCGCAAGCATGAGTTGCGCCGGGGTGTCGCCTGCGATCCCGGCAGCGTCGATTGCCAGTTCGGCCTTGCGCCGGGCCTTCTCGATGGTCTGTCCTGCCTTCTTGATGGCGCTGTTGTGGCCGCGCCTGGCCCTGCGCCCGCCGTCCTCTGGGGCAGGCGTCTCCTTCGCCTTGCGCTCTTCCTCCAGTGCACGGCCAAGCTCGTGGACTCGTCGGCTCGCCCGGCGAATGCGGGCTTCCTGGTGCACCCTGCCGTCTCGGGTCGTGGCGTCCAGCTGGAGCGCGGCAAAGATCGCGGCCCACCGCGTCCGGCTGTCGGCGTACACGTGAACGTGCATAGTCACGTACGGATGAACGTGCATAGTTCCTGATGTGTTGAGGGCCGGTGCCCTGCACTCTGCTGCCTGTTGTTCAAGGTTGCAGAGAGGGGTCGATGGTGGTCTTGGACCCGCAGCGCTGGCTGGAACTCCGGCGTTTTCGTGGCCTGGTCGAGTCCGGGGCCATGAGCCTGTCGGAGGTTGCCAAGGAAACCGGGCTGAACTGGCGGACGGTCAGCAAGTACTTGTCTGCCGACGGGTCGGCGTCGCCGCCGCGTCGGACGGTGAGCGGGCAGCCACGCAGGCGGGTGGTCGATGAGGTCGCCCCGCTGATCGACGCGATGCTTCGGGCCGAGGTCCTGATGAAGGCCGCGGTGATCCACGAGCGGCTGGCCAAGGAGTACGGGTTCACCGGCAACTACCAGCGGGTCAAGCTCTACGTTCAGGAAGCACGCCCGAGGATCGCCGAGGAACTGGGCATCACGCCGAGGGAACTGGCGGGGATGCACCGCCGGTTCGAGGTGATCCCGGGCGCCCAGGCGCAGGTGGACTGGGGTGATGAGGGCAAGACCCTCGCTCACCTGGGCATTCCCAAGGTCTACTCCTTCCACATGGTGCTGTCGTACTCGCGTGACCCGTTCTGCTGCTTCACCACCAGCCTGGATCTGCAGACGTTCTTCGACTGCCACCGGCGGGCGTTCGCGCACTTCGGCGGGGTGCCGATGACGATCGTCTACGACCGCACCAAGACCGTCGTCCGCCGCCACGTCGCCCCCGGCGAGGCGGTCCCGCTGCACCCGGAAGCGGTCGGCTTCGCCGGCCACTACGACTTCGACATCGACGTCCTGGCCGCCTACCGGCCGCAGGGCAAGGGCCGGGTCGAGCGGCAGGTCCTGATCGTGCGCGACCACGTCCTGTCCGGGCGGGCCTTCTCGTCCGTCGAGGAGATGGACGCGGCGTTCGCCGCGTGGGTGCCGCAGCGGCGGGCCCAGATCCACAAGACGCACCGGGAGGTCATCGGTGAGCGGGCGGCCCGGGACCACGCGGCCCTCAAGCCGCTGCCTCCGACGCCGTATCTGGTGGCCGAGCGGCATCTGCGGCCGGTCGGCAAGGACTGTCTGGTCGCCTTCGGCGGGAACCTCTACTCGGTGCCCGCCCGCAAGGTCCGCCCACGCCAGCTGGTGGAGATCAGGGCTACAAAGTCCCAGGTCATGCTGCACTCGACCGCCCCTGATGCCAGCGGGGAAACGCTGTTGGCCATGCACCCGCGGGCAGTCGGCCGCGGTGTCCGCATCGTGGAGGAGAAGCATTGGGACGGTCTGCCCACCGGCCAGGGCCGCCGGACCACCAGCGGCGACGTCCCGCCCCAGCCTCGTCACGAGCGTGTCCCCGGCGAGGAAGCCGGTCCGCTGCAGGCCCTGCTGCACCGGGCCGCGGCCACCCGGATCGAGGTCGGCCGTCGGCCGCTGTCGGTCTATGACGAGCTGACCGGCACCCGTCCCTTCACCACCCACCCGAGCACGAGGGAAACGTCTTGAGCGAGCTGGTCTCCACCCGCGTCCGCAGCACGGCCGGCAAGCTCGGCCTGCCCCACCTGGCCGAAGCCATCAACGAGTACATCCGGCGGGCCGACGAAGCGAAGATGGGCTACCTCGAGTTCCTCGACCTGGTCCTGTCCGAGGAACTCGCCGTCCGCGACGACCGGCGCTTCCGCCAGGGCCTGCGGCTGTCGAGGCTTCCACACCACAAGACGCTGGACGAGTACGACTTTTCGTTCCAGCCCGACCTCGACCCGCGCAAAATCAAGGACCTCGCCACCCTCTCCTTCGTGGAAGCCAAGGCGAACGCGGCCCTGCTCGGGCCGCCCGGAGTCGGCAAGACCCACATCGCCATCGCCCTGGCCGTCGCGGCCTGCCGGGCCGGCTACTCGATCTACTTCACCAGCCTCGACGACATGGTCCGCAACCTCAAAACCGCCGAAGCCGCCGGCCGGCTGACCAACAAACTCGGCACCTACCTGCGGCCGAGTGTCCTCGTGGTCGACGAAGTCGGCTACCAGCCCCTCGAACGCGCGGAAGCAAACCTGGTCTTCCAGGTGATCTCCAAGCGCTACGAGAAGGGCTCCATCATCTTGACCTCGAACAAGACTTTCAGCGAGTGGGGCCAAGTCTTCGGCGACGAGGTCCTCGCCACCGCGATCCTCGACCGGCTCCTCCACCACTGCGAAGTCGTCCCCATCAACGGCCCGAGCTACCGACTCAAGAACCGCCTCAAGGCCATCGAGCGGGAAACCGAAGTGGCCTGACACCTCTGCACGTTCAAACGTACGCAGCTATGCACTTCAGCTCGTACGCCGACACCGGCCGGTTCGCTGGAGGAAGTAGTCCGCTCCGAGGTCGGCGTACTCGGCGTCGTTGCTGAGCATGTGCCAGATCGAGGTCAGGATGGTGTGGCCGACGGCGACCATGGCGCGCTTCTTGCCGCGGCGGATCGCGATGCGTTTGTAGCGGGATGCGAGGTAGGTGTTCTTGCTGCGGGCGGCCGCGGTGGCGGCGAGTCCGAGCGCGTTCTTGAGCCACGGATCGCCGGGCCGGACTTGCCGGAGGAGTGCTTGCCGGCGGACTCGTAGTTGCCCGGACACATCCCGGCCCACGAGGCCAGGTGGGCGGCCGAGGGGAAGCGGGCCATGTCCGCGCCGGTCGATTCCGGCGCATCGCTCGTGAACCACGAAACGTCGCGAGAACGACAGGCGGGGTCCTCGCGTTGGAGGGGCTGCGCGAGGACCCCGCACTACGGCGGCCGCCGCTGACGTCGAGGCGGCGGCCACCATTGCCGCTTCCCAGCTCTCTCCGGTCCCCACCGCCGGATCCCCGGGGGAAGGAAGGTCAGCACACTCGGAGGTCATTCCAGACCCGAGATGCCCCGCTTATGTTGACGACGCCCGTGTGAGCCGTCAGACACAGCGAGATTCGCCTGGAACCCGGGCATTTCGTTGAGCCGGTATCTACCGGCTTCAGCAGACCCAATACCCGGGGTGCCAGACCCACATCCACTGCCCGTAGTAGTACGACCACTCCCACGACCAGTAGCCCTGTTGCCAGTAGCACGGATGGCTGTCCGCCTGGGCATCCGCCGCCACAGCGGTGGGGGAGGAAGGCGCAGCGGCAGCGGTGCCTGCCGTGGAGACGGCGGCACCGCCCGCGAGTGCGAGGCAGGTGGTACTGAGGACGAGGAGACGCTTCAGCCGTTCAGGCACAATGATCCCTTTCTGCTGGACTGTCAGCTCGTGGTACGGGGATTTCTTACTGCAGGCACCCCGCCGAGGCAATGCTCCGCTGACAGGGGAGACCGGATTCCGGTGCGCCAAGCCCGGAATCCGGCGAACGCTGCTGGCCTCACGACCGGGCCCTTTCCCGAAGTAGCGACGACGTGAGCTCCCCCAAAGGCTGTAGCCGAGACTGGCCGATACAAGGGCAACCCAACACCAGGTCGCGCATACGGGAGAACACATCGGCGACAACGCGAGCGCTTGGACAGCTATCCGGCCAGCCGACGTCGCAGGTCAGGCCCAACTCCGTTGGGTACTCGGCGTCTGCTACCGCAAGGTCTAGCAGCGCTGCGGCGCTCGGCGGTGAAGGCGGCCCGCTGCTCCGCCCCAGGGTGCGAGCTCGGCGGCCTCCGCCCCTTGTGGAGAGCAGCCGCCGTTATCGTCCTGACACATTTCTGGATGGCCTCGGCCGTTGAACACTCCAGCGGCGCGGCGGCGACCGGCAGAAGACCCCCGCCGCGGGCCTCTACACCGGCCGGCGCCCCGGCCTCACCCTCGTCGACCGGCTCCTGGCCACCCTCCTCTACGAGCGATTCCGGCTTCCCCAGGTCGTCATCGCACGCTACTTCGCGGTTGCACCCAGACCATCAACCGGCGCATCCGCAAGACCCACCAACTCCTCGACCGGATCGGGCACATCATCCCCCCGGCCGAGCACCGCCTTGCCACCCTGGACGATCTCGCAGACCTCGCCACACGGCTCGGCATCACCCCGCCACCAGAGATCAAGACGGCGAGTTGATAACCGGCAAGCCCCAACGGACCCAGCGCCCATCTGTCCAACTTGCCCTGCCGCCGCTACTGCGGTGCCCGGCCGTTCCGCCCCACGCGCACCCGGCCAGGCCCGCATCAGCACCATGCAGCCGCGGAAGGGGAGTGGAACGCGACCGCCACTGGCGAGTACCGCAAATCGGAACGGCATCACGACACCGCCGCACCCGCCACCAGGCACCGTGCCACCAGTGCACCACCCCAGGCCAACACTGCAAAGCGCGGCGGCACCGCAATACCGGAAACACCACGCAACATTGCGCACTTGTGAAAACGACAGGGCTCTCCTGCCCGCCATGCGTGGCACATATCCATCATCGCCCCGGCCACGGCCACCGTGCTGCCAGCAGCACGGGATACGGGCGGCCACCGCCGCGGGCCGCGTTGACACGGCGGTGGCCGTCGCGAGGAGTATGCGGCTCCCCTTCCGCGCAGGCTCCTCGCGTACGGTCCCTGACCGGCACCGGGGTGAGCGGGAGGCACCCCGGTTTGGGACGGGCCGGGCCGGGACGAGGCTGGAGCCGACGACTTTCGGCGAACAGTTCCGGTCGCGGCTCCCGACTGAGCGTCTGCCCTGCCCCACGTGATGCAATCCCGTTCCAGGGGTGCAGAATCCGGCCGATGTTGGAGCCTGCGGAAAGCAAGGGGGCACCGGCGCCCTGCCGTCTGTCTGCCAGGGAGTAGGTTCGAAGGGCACTCGTGGATGCCGTTCGGGACCGGACCCCCGGTGGCTGGGCCAGACAGAGGCCCGGTCGGCCGATGCGGCGATCGCTGCAGAACGAGGCTGCATCGGGACCGAGGCCAAGACGCTGCCCGGAGGCCGTCGGCCGGGCCTGGCTGGCAGTTCCCCTTCGGGAGGGCGGCTCCGGCCACACGGACTCCACGGCCGCCTTCACCGTCCGAAAGCCCACCCCGTACTTGCGCTGCACGGACCGGTTCGACATCCCCGCCCGGACATCACGGCGAATCGCCGCGTACAGATCGACCTTCGACTTCGGCGGCACCGGCGCCCGCTCACGCAGAGCACTCCCAGCGTCCCACCGCAAGCACCCCAGCGGTGTCAAGATTCGGCGATATCACTCGCCACTAACACCGGCCGGTGTCGCCCCCGATCGACAACCGGGGTCAGGACTCACTGATAAAGCCAGCTATTGCACCTTCCGCGGATAAACAGCACGCTCGGACACCCCGGGTAGTGACTGGCGAGGGAAATCTCATGAAGGAGTTCCAAGGACGTCTGAGATCTCCTCATCTGGGCAGGCGAACCAGTAGGCCCTGACACTTCAGTGCTTTACATAGTCGAAGGTCGTGCCACGTATCCGGCTGACTTTGGCTGGTGGTGACACCACTTGCGCCACATCGAGAACAGGAGATGTCGAGATGACGCAGGAGAAAACACTCCGCCGCCCGCCACGGCATGAACGATATCGACGGACCGCGGGCTCGCGGCAGACACGTACGACCACTCCGGAAACAAGTCCCTACAGCTTCCCTCAAGACTTAAACGATGCCCAGGGCGAACTGGACCAGATCCACAGCACCCTGACGGAACTCTGCAGCAAGCTGCCGTGGTCGGCCAATTCAAGGGATATACAGGAGCCCCATGAGAGCACGTGGCGTCCCCCGCCCCGTCTTCCCTCCGAGGGCTGGGACTCAGACGAGGCCGCGGAAATCGCACGGCTCCGGGCGCGGTCAGCCGAACTCGTCGGCAAGATCGTGGCACATCCCTTCTGGCAAGTACTCGATCCCGCCGATATGCCCGCAGCGTGGGATGGGCTCCAGCAACACCCCCATCCTGTCGACGGGCGGACAAGCTGATCACTGTCAGTCCGCTCAGGCGGTGCCGAATAGGAGAAGCCTCAGCAGGTAGCCGAACGTGATCCTGCCTGCCTGGTGCCCTTGGGGGAACTTCGCAGCCACCTTGCCGAAGTACGCGTCGGCGTCAGCCGGCTCCATCTCCCACAGCGGCTGGCCGAACCAGAGCCCGGATCTGCTCGCTTGGGCTGTTCGGCTCGGCTGCGGTCCGGTCACATGGGCGGTGCGGACACCTGGCGTATCCGCACCGGGTTTTGCCCGCCATGCAGGACATGGAGCGGCTGGAGTGGGAGGCTTGCTGGGTCCGGCCGCTGCCGCTGGGTGCGGTGGCGGCCGTGAGCGCGAGGACCGCGCGCCCCCTGGCTTGGGTCCTCGCGCAGGGCGCCCTCCGGCGTCGGCGCCGCGGGAGTTGCGCCGCCGAAGGGCGGTGGCTGGGGCCGCGTTGTCGGCGATGCGGCCCCAGCGTGTGCGGAAACGTGATCGGCTCCGGGGCTCTCGTGGAACCCTCACATCGGTTGTCGAGTTGCTGATGGGGTGGGCGAGTTGGGGTATGCCAGTGGTGCTTGCGGTGCGTGGGTCAGGCGGTTGCGGCCATGAGTGTGGTGCCGGTGATCTGGTGCCAGATGGTGAAGCGGTTGGTCATCTCGGTGCGGTAGCCGCGGGGGGTCATTCGGTGGCGGTGGGGGCGGAAGTGGGGTGAGATCCGGGAGAAGGAGGCGAGGAGTCTCTGGGCCGTCCGCACGCTGCGGAAGCCCTTCATGCCCCGCTCGCGCTCCCGTGTGGGGATGTGGGAGTTTTCTGCCCGGTTGTTGAGATATTTTGAACTCCGGTGTTCGACCGAGGGCATCACCTCACGGTGGGCCGCCCCATAGCTGCGGAGCTTGTCGGTGACCACGACCCGCGGCAGGGTCTCGGTGCCCTTGAGGAGCTTGCGGAAGAAGCGCTTCGCGGCCTTGGTGTCGCGCCTGTCGGTCACGAGGATGTCCAGCACGTTCCCGTCCTGGTCCACCGCGCGCCACAGGTACCGCATCCGCCCGTTGACCTTGATGAAGACCTCTCCAGAGAGGCTGTTTACTCCTCTGTGTAAGAGGTGATCTTGCTGGGTGCTGGTCGGGCCCCGGGTGACACCTGGAATGTGACGCACAGTGAGTGACCTGATGAACGAGTCCAGCCCGCACGCCGAGTCCGCAGAGCCGCGTGAGGAGGCGTCGAGGCGGCTGGCGGGGGCTTTATCGCCGGCGGCGATCGACCGGCTCCTGGCTGATGCGGAGGCGGCCGGGGTCGGTATTGACGGGGCCGGCGGGCTGCTGCAGCAGATGATGAAGGCGGTGCTGGAGCGGGCTTTGCAGGTGGAGATGGCCGACCATCTCGGTTACGAGGCCGGGGACCCGGCAGGCCGCGGCTCGGGCAACGCCCGCAACGGCTCCTACCCCAAGACGCTCACCACGGTGGCCGGCCCGGTCACGGTGGACGTGCCCAGGGACCGCCGGTCGGAGTTCGAGCCAGTGATCGTACCCAAGGGCCGGCGGCGTCTGGCCCAGGTCGACGACATGGTGCTGTCGCTGTACGCCCGTGGCATGACCACCCGCGACATCACCGCCCACCTCAAAGAGGTCTACGGCAGCGAGGTGTCCCCGGCCCTGGTATCCAGGATCACCGATGTGGTCGCGGACGAGATAACTGCCTGGCAGAACCGCCCTGTTGACGACGTCTACCCCATCCTCTACATCGACGCGCTGACCGTGAAGGTCCGCGACAGCGGCATGGTCACCAACAAGTCCGCCCACCTGGTGATCGGCGTCGACGTGGACGGCATCAAGAACGTACTGGGCATCTGGCTGCAGGACAGCGAGGGCTCGAAATTCTGGCTGAACGTGCTCACCCAGCTGAAGAACCGCGGCCTGCGCGACGTCCTGATCGTGTGCTGCGACGGGCTGGCAGGCCTGCCCGAGGCCATCACCACAGTCTGGGAGAAAGCCCTGGTCCAGACCTGCGTGACCCACTTGATCCGCAGCTCGATGAAATACGTGTCGCACGGTGACCGCAAGCAGGTGGCCGCCGCCCTCAAACCGATCTGCACCGCCGCCACGGAATCCGAGGCACTGACCGCGCTGGACGAGCTCCGGTCAAACTACGGCAAGAACTACCCTGGCCTGATTGCCAGTTGGGAACGGGCCTGGGAAGAATTCATCCCCTTCCTCGCCTTCGACCACGAGATACGCAGGGTCATATACACGACCAACGCCATCGAATCCCTGAACTACCAGCTCCGCAAGATCACCAAGACGCGCGGCCACTTCCCCAGCGACGACGCCGCCGTCAAACTCCTCTACCTCGGCATCCGCCGCATCCAAGGCCGCCACATCGACGGCGACGGCCCCATCCCCAAAGGCCGCGTCCGCGGCACCGGCACCCTCGGCTGGAAACGCGCCATGAACCACTTCATGCCCGCCTTCCCCGACCGCCTCCCCCTCTGACCCCAGCAAGATCACCGACAGTAGCCAACCCCGGGGCCCGACCAGCAAGGCCACACACCTCTACATACACAAAGGAATTGACAACCTCCGGTGGGCGGCGCCGTAGGAGTCTCAATGACGGAGTCAAGCCGTTTGCGTGGCTGGCGGAAGGAAGGTGAAGACGCGGTTGTCGCGCAGAAGTGCCCACAGGACGCTGGCTCGTCGGCGGGCCAGGGCGATGATGGCCTGGACGTGCTTGAGTCCTTCGCCGCGCTTCTTGAGATAGAAGTCCCGGTTCGGGCCCTCGCGGATGATGCTGGTCTGCGCGGACAGGTAGAACACCCGGCGCAGGCGGCGGCTGTAGCGTTTGGGCCGGTGCAGGTTGCCGGTTCGGCGGCCGGAGTCACGCTCCAGCGCTGGAAAGATGCCGGTGAGCACATCCCGCAGCCGGTTGATCAGCCGCACCCGGTCGGCGACCAGGTCGGTCCGGTGCGAGGTCAGCAGCGTCAGGTCGGCGGCCAGCTGGACGGGTACGCCGATGGTCGCCAAGTCCCGTCGGTGGCGGGCAGTCTCGGCGATCACGTAAGCGTCGCGGGCATCGGTCTTGGCCTCGCCCCGATAGGCGCCGGCCATCCGGTTGACGGTGCGGCCAGGTACGTAGACGGCCTGCTGGCCGTGGGCCGCAAGGAGCGCCAGCAGCAGCGCGGAGGGGGTCCCGGAGATGTCCACCGCCCAGCGGACTTCGTCGGCCAGGTCAAGGATCTCGCCCAGCGCAGTCAAGATGGCCGACTCATCGTTGTCGATCTTCTTCGACCACACCGTGGTGCCGGTCTCGTCAACCACCGCCGCCCAGTGATGCCCCTTGCCCCCATCGATGCCGCACCATACGCAGCCAGGCCGTTTACTCACTCGCCCCTCCTCGTTCCGCACCGCATACCGTCGGCCCGAGGAACACCCCGCTGTCATCTCCGTAAACAGCGACCGCACAAGGCGCACAGATCTCAATCAGCAGCCAGGGCGCCCCGGAGAGCCGGACGGCCACTCCTACGAAGCCACAAGCGGCAGCGAAGCTTCAGCCACATCCGGCCCTCCCGGGCCACCCAACAACTTACGGAGCGCAGCTTGTCGGTCACGATCACCCGCGGCATGTACTCGAGCTCCTTGAGCAGGCGGCGGAAGAAGCGCTTGGCGGCCTTGGCGTCCCGCTTGGTGGTCACGAGGATGTCCAGGACGTTGCCGGCCTGGTCCACCGCGCGCCAGAGGTAGTGCAGCACCCCGTTGATCTTGATGAAGACCTCGCCCATGTGCCACTTGCCGCCAGGCCGGGGACGGCGCCGGCCTGGCCGGTTGGCGTACTCCTGCCCGAACTTGACGCACCACCGGCGGATGGACTCGTAGGAGACCTCGACACCGCGCTCGAGCATCAGCTCCTCGACATCGCGGCAGGAGAGGGAAAACCGGTGATACAGCCACACGCAGTGGGAGATGACCTCCACCGGGTACCGGCGCCCTTTGTACGACGGCGCGGTGTCCACGAACAGCCCCAGGATGACCAACCCGAAGATCATCTCACGGACTCAGATCAACGTGACAATGCCGCTGGAAGGCCTCCCACAGCCGCGGCCGGATGTGCGTGAGGTTCGAGTACACTTCCACCTTCAGGCCGAGGCCTAGCGCGTAGTCGATGTACTGCGGCAGGTACGGGGCCAGCGTCGGCTCACCGCCGATGAACTGGACAGCGGGGATGCCGAGTTCGGCGATGTCCGTGATGGCGTCCAGCCAGTCCTGCCGGGTCATGGTCCCGGCGGGCGCCTTGGGGCCGGAGCTGGTGCAGCAGTGCCTGCAGTTCAGCTGGCAGCGGCCGGTGGTCTCCAGTTCCACGGAGCGGATGCCTGTAACTGTCGGAGTGGTCATGGTTCCCCTTCGCCGGAACACAGCCCGCCCCGGCTGCTCGACCTGTCCAGGGTTGGGGAGCCGGGGCGGACGTCTTGGAGACCCGTCCCGCCGCAGACTTGCGGTCCTGTGACGGGACGGGCGTACGGGTGTGACCCTGACCCGGTGGTCGCCCGGGCCCTGCTACGCCGGGTAAGGCGGCAGACGTCAGCGGCGGGGACGTCCCGTGCTGGCGCAGGCCGTGTGAATGCGGCCGGACTGCTTCGCGCCCGCGGAGGGGCTGAAGTTCTCGTACGGCATCGAGGCTTGGCCGTCCTCGATCGGCCGGTCGCAAGCCACGCACATGCGTGCCCCGGTGAGCGCGTCGTGGTGGTCGCACAGGGCCACGACGGAGCGGGCGAGCCGCTTCACGCGCTCGGTCTCCCCGAGCAGGCCCGCAGCCTCCGGCTCGTGCAGCCGCCGGCGCGCTTCTCTGACGGCGACCATAGCCACGCGGGCGGGCACGTCGTTCTTGGACAGGCTCGCGAAGAACGGCTCGATCTTGGAAATGAGCTGTCCGATGAAGGCCATGAGGTCCTCGGACCAGAGCTTGAGGCTCTCGTGTCGCGGCAGCGTGCGCTGATCGAGGAGCCAGGAAGCGGCGGCGCGCATCGCGGCGGGGCCGGGCATGTGGGTCTCCGTCTCTTCCCGGGTGGCCTTCACCCCGTCACCGTCGGCTGTCCGGCCCGGTGGCGGGGGCAGTCGCAGGGCGGGTAGCCGTTCTGTACGTCCGGCAGTTCCTGTGCGGGCTGGATCTCCCGGGTGCCGCTGTCCGCCTTGATGATGCCGTCCCGCGTAACGGTGTACACGCGGATCGTCATCGTGTCCCCGGAGCTTCTCGGGGCTGTAGCCTTCGTCATGTCGACGCTCCTTAACCGGTTTGAGCGTTGGCCGGCCCCGGAGCCGTTCGCGCGGCTGCCGGGGCGTGCCGTGCAACGACTGCCGCATGGCAGCGAGGTAGCGTCGGTGGTGCTGTCGTGAGTAGACCGGTCACGCGTCATCACACCGCTCCCGCTTCGTCGTTGACTGGGCGTGAATACAGCGTGACGTTGCGACAGGAGCGGAACGCTCACAGATGTGTGAGCGTTGTGAGCGTGACTTACAGGCCGATCCAGGCGGCCATGTGGTTGAGGGTGTCCGGGGTGCGCCGTGACAGATGCACCAAGCCGGTGATCGTCTCGCGGGCACCGGGGTGGTAGCGGGTCTGCTCGGGCGCCATCTTGCGCGCGTCGACCAGGTGCTCCAGCGCCTTCTGCGTGTAGCCGGTCTCCATCTCGGCGCGGGCTCGGTCGATCAGGAAGTGCGCGCGGCGTGATGTGGCGAGCTGGGTCGGCAGCTTCATCTTGCGGGCCTGCTTGAGCGCCTCGTCATACTGGTGCATCTCGACAGCTGCGGACATCTTGTGCAGGGCGACGTTGGTTGGCCCAAACGAGAGCCAGTGCACGTCTGAGGCGTCGCCGATGCGCTTGGCGATCCGGCGTGCCTCGCTGATGTGGAGGTGGACGGCTGCTTGGTCGTCGGCTCGCGCGGAGATGACCGAGGCGCCGAGGTGCAGTTGCCCGGTGACAGCCAGGGCCTCGCGGGTCTCCTCTGCCTGTCCGATGACGCTGTGCCCGGAGCCGACAAGTCGCCGCCCGATCCGGTACTCGCCCTCCCGGAAGTACACCAAGGCACGCATGTACTGGCGCACGGCGGACAGACACGGATCTGAGGCGCGCTGCGCCGCCCAGTCCATACGGTCCAGGGCGACCGCTGACAGGTCGTAGTAGCCGAGCTTGACGGTGATGTCGTGCGCGGTCCGATAGGCGGAGGCCAGGGCCTGCCACAGCTCGGTGGACGGCGTCGACCATGCGGTGTGTGTCAGCTCAGCTATGAGGCCCGGCAGCTGGCGGGCCGCATTGCGCAGATGCGTGGCCCGGACCTGTTCGCACAGCTCGTCGGCTCCGAGGATGAGCTGGTGCGTCGGCCGCGCGGTGAGATCCGGGTTGGGGCCGAGGTCGTACAAGTCGAGTGCTTCGCGGATCGGTCGCACGAGTTCTGCGAGGCGGTCCCGCTGCAACTCGGTCACATACGGCTGTCCCGTCAGCACGGTCACATCGACGTTGAGGGCCTTCGCACAAGCGGCCACGAAGTCGGCCGTTGCCGGGCGGGCCCCGCACTCCACCTGATTGAGCAAGCTGTACGAGTAAGGCAGCCGGTCGGCCATCTGCCGTTGCGTGAGCCTGGCCAGTCTGCGCTGTTCCTTGATGCGCGCGCCCGTGTGGTTCTCATCCAGTGGGGGCATACTGGTCTCCGTTCTAAGCACCCACGTGGAACAGTACCCGCCCCCGACTCACCTGAGTGCGGGGGCGGTTGCATGTGGTCGTATAGGCCCATGACGCCAACTGATCGCGTGCTCTACCTGTTCGGCTCAGCCGCCCCGCCCGTATTCGATGTCGCGAAGGTTATCCATGACGCGCAGTCGCGCGGCTGGGACGTGTGCCTCGGCCTGACCCCGACGGCCGCGCGCTGGCTCGTGCCGCAGCTGCCGGAGCTGGAGCGGCTGACCGGGCACCCAGTTCGCAGCGAGTACAAGATGCCCGGCGAGCCCGACGTGTGGCCGAAAGCCGACGTGATCGCTGTCGCACCGGCCACCTTCAACACGGTCAATGCGTGGGCTCTCGGACTCACGCACGACTTCGTGGTGGGCGTCGTCGCCGAGGGCATCGGCAAGGGCATCCCTACTTTGGCTATGCCGTGCGTGAACGCCGCATACGTGCAGCACCGGCAGTTCGAGCGGAGCGTCGCAGAGCTGCGCGCAATGGGAGTCCGGGTGCTGTACGGGGAGGGTGGCTTCGTGCCGAACCAGCCCGGCCAGGGCAAGCCAAAGGAATACCCCTGGCATCTGGTTCTCGACGCTGCGGAAGAGCTGCTCAGCCGCGGGTGACAATGCCGTGGGCTCGGTGGGTCATGAGCGCGGCAGAGAGCTACGGTGTATCCGGCCAGCCTCGTCAGTACGGTGCTCGTCCGCTCATCAGCGAGGGCACCACGCCGATCGCTGGGCCTCGACCAGACCAGGCGCGCGGCCCGATATGGAGGCGTCATAGGACGCGCCCCGATGGTGGGAACGAGCCCGTCCATCGACAGGAGCGGCTCAGCCGGGCACGCCGCGCTCAGCCCGGCACAGGCGAGGTTCCACACGATCGTGGTTCGGGCCGGTAGGCCTCAGGAGACTCCAGCGTGGTACCGCTGGTACCGTGGGTGTCATGTCGGACCCTAAGGCCATGAATCTGCGTTTCCCCGACCCGAAGCAGCGGGCTGCCATCGCAGCTGCCGCGAAGCAGGAAGGGGTCAGCATGCAGGAATACATCCTCTCGGCCGCCTACGCCCGCGCCACCGCCGTCGAGCAGCGGTTCCTGGACGGCTTCAAGGCATCGATGGCCCGCAGCGGTGCGGCCTTCGCGGCTGAACCCAGCAGTGTGGACCCCAGCGCCGAGCACCGGGCGGCCGAGCAGCAGGCGCGGCAGGAGCTTGACCAGCAGGAGCGAGGTCACGCCGCGTGACCCAGCCCGAACCGCTCCACCCGCTCGACGTCACGTTCCTGCTGCGCGCGGCCGAGCTGCTCGAAGGAGATCCCCAGGTCGACGACTACGGGCCGTTCTACGCAGCTGTCGCCCGGGTCAACGCCCGGGCGATGGAACGCGATATTTACGGCTCCCTGCACCTCAAGGCGGCCGCGCTGCTGCAGACCCTGGCGAAACTGCCGTGCCTGGAGCACTCGAACGAGGCCTTCGCATGGCATGCTACCGAGGCCTACCTTGTCCTCAGCGCACGCAGGCTTGACTACCCGCCCAAGGCAGCTGTCGCGCTGGTACGCGACGCCGCTTCCGGAGCACTCGGTGTGGCCCGGATCGCCCGACAGCTTCGCGATTGGACCGTCGCCTGATCTACGCCGACGACGCCGGGCGGCGCGTGGGAGAGGCTGGGCCGATACGTCACCTCCCGCGGGCGAAGGGGTTCTGGAGACCGTCCTCCCCCACGTCCGGGTCATCCTCCGGGCGATACCGGTTGGCGCCGGTCACGCGCATCACCAGCTCGATACGCCGCCACCGCACGCTGGACCTCAACGATCCGCAGGTACTGCTCGGCGCAGGCGTTGATCGCGCCTCCGTTCCCGGCGGCGCTTCGTGGGCTGGGTCGGCCACGAGGGAATGGTGGGTGACCATGGCCTTGAGGTCGCAATCGTTTGGTCTGACGAGAGCGGTCAGCGTGCCCGCGTTTACGGCGGTCACCCCGCCGGACTGATCAGGACTTGATCGGCGCCGTGGGTGGCGAGCGGCGTGAGGGGGGGTGCCTACAGTTCGGTCCACGGTCGGGGCTTGCCGCCGACCAGTGGTACCCATACGTCGGAGGTGGGGCTGTGCTCTTCCAGGTCTTCCAGGGCGACTGCTCCTAGGGGTACTTCGCGGGCGAGGTCAGCCACGAGCGGGTGGTGGGCGGCCATGGCCTTGAGGTCGCTGATTCGGTTGTCCATCGCCTGGCGTCCAGCGCCGGTCAGTACGAAGAGGACCCGGGGAAAGACCGGGTACCAGCGCAGCCATCCCTGCCCGTTCGGTTGCCGGCGCCTACCGGCCGGCTGTGGATCGTAGGTCCACAATCTCGCGTACTCGATCAGCTTGGCTGCCAGTCGCTCGCTGCTCATGGTGGCCCGGTCGACCTCGACGAACGCCCTCAGTTTCCGCCGCTGTTGGCCGTCGATGAGGGTGTAGTGCATGACCGCGTCGGCCACGACTTTTTCGCCGTCGCCGATCGCGTGGAACACCTCAGGCGTCCAGTCGAGGTGGCCGTGTTCGTCGCCGCGGCGGCGGGCATCGGCGACGAACTCCAGATGCGTGCGCAGGACGGTGAGGGTGTGGGGGGTTTTCAGCGAGGCGGCCGTCGCTGAGGTGATCGGATAGGGCGGGCGGCCGCGCAGTGCGGGCCAGTCCCGGGTGAGGCGGGCGCCCTTCGGTGTGAGGTACCAGACCCGGGTCCGGTTCGACTGCGGAAGCACCACGAAGTCGACCAGGTGCTTGCCGAGCAGTTCGTTCAGGCGCTCCGAGACTGACTGGCGGGAGCGGTCGGGCCGCAGCAGGACATGCAGTTGATTGGTGGAGGCCATGCGGTGCTGGGCGAGGGTGGCCAGGAGCTGATGCGCGAGCGGCTCCACAGGGCTGGGCGTGAAGCCCGCCGTCGTACGGTCCTTCGGCTGGGCGGTGGTCATCCGAACTCCTTTTCCTTCGACAGGTCGACAGCGGTGGCGCCGGCAGGGGAGTGCTCGGCGAGGAAGGCAGCGACACGGCCGAGCTGTTCGGCGGCGCGGTCGGTGAGCTGGTTCAGGGGGAGCGCTTGGGCGTTCGCCTGGGCGGCCTGCTCCAGCGCGGGGACGTCCTTCGGGCGGGCCTGGGCGGCGAAGACATAATTGAGATGGGGCCCGCGCAGCTGGATGGGCCCGATGCGGCGGCCGTGCACGGTCATGGAGACGAAGTGCTCGAACCGCTCCATGGTGGCGACCCGGTCGGGGCTGGGGGTGTCGCCCCACTCTGCGGTGATAGGCGCGATCGCAGACTTCGAACCGGCGGTCGTGGCCAGGGTGGACGCGTTCTGCACCAGGGACAGCCGCACCGCGGAGGGGAGGCGGGCCAGTAGCTGGGTCATGCCGTGGAGGTGGCACCGGTACTTCCGGAGATCCTCGAACATGCTCGCGATGGTCTCCGGGGCCGCGCCGGTCAGTGTGATCAGCTCGTCGAAGTACGGGCGGAACGGGACCCGCTTGTCCTCAGGCGTGTCGCGCCGGGAGCGCGCGGCGCGCAGCAGGTCGCGGGCGAGCAGCGCGGTCAGCAGGCGGTCGGTGGGGCCGTTGCCGCCCGGGCACACCCACACGATCATCTTGGAGTCCATCGCGGCGCGGACGTTGTAGACGCCGGCCGGCTGACCGAGGAAGGCGCGGGTGACCGGGGTGGCGGCCAGCCGGGCGATCGGGTTGAGGACGACGGCGAACGCGTCCGGGGGCAGGGTCGGGAACACCGCCTGCCACCACGAGCGGGTCTCCTCATCCAGCCGCCCCGCCACTGTGGCGAGCGCTGCCTTGCGGAACTTGGCGTCGGTGATCAGCGACCGTACGTGGAAGATCGTGGCCTGGTCCTCGGGCCGGCCGGCCTGGCAGGCTGCCTCGTTGACCGCGACCAGGACGGTCAGCGCGGCGGTCAGAATGGTGAGCGCACGCGGGGCGGTCGCGTCGTCCCAGGCCAGTGCGGAGGCGTACGCGTCAGCGATCGCTTCGACGACCTCGTGTGCCGTCTGCCCGTGGTGCATACCGAGCGGATTCCACGAACTCACCCGCGGGTTGGGGCCTAGGCCATTGAGGTCGATCAGCGCGATCCGCGGCATCAGCGCCTCGTGCGCCAGGAACGTGGTGGCCCGTGGCCAGGAGTCGCGGTGCGGGTCGACGAAGATCAGCCCCCCACCGGCGTGCGCCCAGCCGATCGCCTGTGCCAGGGCCCGCTCCGTCTTGCCGCCGCCGGCCTTGCCGACCCCGACCTCGAAGAGGGTCTCCTCGGCGTAGGTGGCGACCATCCGCTCCCTGCCGTCCGGGCCGCGGTAGATGCCCTGCAGGAGCAACTCGGGATCGCCGAACTCGAAGGTCGGCAGATCACCGGCGAGCACGGGCAGACGGCAATGCACGGTGGGGGGCTTGAGCAGGCCGCACAATTCCTCCAGCCGCACCCAGTTCGCGCGGGGCGGTTGGCAGTGCCCCAGATTCCAGCGGCGCTCGAAGCCGCGTCGGGTCGGCCAGTGGTCGGCGCCCACCCGCCACGGTCCCAGCCTCAGGCCGCGCATGGCCCACCGTGAGCGGCCGCCGAACACGTCGAACGCGGCCTGGAGTTGAGCAAGCCGGGCCTGGGCGCGGCCCTCGGTGTTCGAGGCGCACATCACCAGCAGCTGGACCCGCACCAGGTGGTCGTCCTCGGCGAGCTTGCCCAGCGCCTCGGCCGGCTCCACTCGACGAGGCACCGGCGGCATCACCAGCCGCCGTCCGGATCCCGGGCCGGGTTTGTCACTGAGGAGCTGCTGCAGCTGCCAGCCCAGGGAGTCCTCGATGCCGCTGGCGTCCTGCCGAAGCCATCGCGCGGACCGCTGGGACTCTCGGCGCTCGGACCGGCGTGCGGCGCTCATCAGCTGCAGGCGGCGTGCCCGCAGTGCCCACTTGGGGGCGCGCTGGATGTCGAGCCGGATCTCGGCGAGGTCGCCGAGCTCGGCGCGCAGGTCGGCCACGGCGTCGACGAGCGGCTGGAGCGGGTCGGGAGTGAGTGGTACCTCGCGCAGCGGAGAGGTGAGCTTGCCTCGCAGGATGAACTCGGCTCGCACCGTGTGCGTCCGCGGCTCGTAGACGATCGACCGGGCGCGATTGACGGTGACGTCCGGCCCGAACGGGGTGATGGACAACAGACGTTCACCGCCCGCCGGGCCCTCAATGCGGTAGCGCAAGGGCGCACTGCCGTCCGCGCGCAGCCGGATCTGTACGGCCTTGGCTCTGCGGGGCGCCCACCAGGGCATGGCCGTCGATGCGCGGGCGAGCTGAACGCCGCGCCGGAAGATTTCCTCCAGGCTCGGGTCGAAATGCCGGTTGGAGACGAGCTCGAGGGCCATCCGTTCGGCCGAAGCCTTGGCCGCGAGGCGCCGCACCACCAGCTCGCCCACGGCCCAGCACGCGGCGATCGCCAGGGCGAGCAGGTACCAGTGGTCGTAGAGCCAGTCGGCGGCGTCGACCAGGCCGGTGACCAGACCGAGTACCTGACCTGCGGCCGTGTCATCGGCCCGGTTGGTCAGGTACGGGGCTGCGGAGTCCACGTCGCTGCTCCCTTCTTGATAGTGCGGGTGAAGAACCAGTCGGTGATGCGCAGGTCGGTGAAGGTGCCGCCGCGGTCCATGCCGGCCCACACCAGATGGACCACCGCCTTGTCCGGGCTGCCGTCGCGGCGGGCGATCGCGGCCTGGATGCGGAAGCGAGCGGTGGCGAACGCCGGGGCGACCGCCTGGCCCGAGTCGGGGAAAGCCTCTGGCCACTTCGCGTGGCCGACTCCGGTGGCGTCTGCGCGGAGCAGAGCGCGACCGGAGGAAAGCAGTTCCTGCTCGTCGCCTGCGGGAAGGTCGGCGGGCCAGGCGGCCTCGAGGTTCCGCTGGATGGCCGGGTCGCCGGCCACGCCCTCGCCGTGCGGCGGCAGAGCGGACTCGACGGCCGACGGGGGCGATGCGGCGGACGTCGCGGAAGGAGCCGTGCCAGCGGTCGGCTTGCTGGCGGAAGGCACTGCGGCCGCCGATGATGGATCCGTGGCCGCGTGCGCCGTCGACGCCAGCGCGGATTGCCCCTGACCGTGCGGCACGCCCAGCAGGGCAACACCCGTGACGGCGAGCGCGACGGTGCTCAGCAACAGCAGGCGCGGTGAGTGCGGGGTGGTGGTCACAGCAGGCGCGCTCCCCCCGCAAAGCCCGACATCGCGTTGACGGAGTCCAGGCGCACCACTGTCCCCGGGCGGGGAGCATTGACCATCTTCCCGCCCCCCACGTAGATCCCGACGTGATAGATCGTTAAATCGCGTCCGGGAGCCGTGGCGTAGAAGACGAGGTCGCCGGCCTTGAGCGCGCTGGTGCCGAGGCTGGCCGGGATCCGCTTGCCGACACCGGCCTGGGCGGCCGCGACGCGCGGCAGGCTGATGCCCACCTTCGCGTACGCGTACTGGGTCAGCCCGGAGCAGTCGAAGCCCTTGATGCCCACGCCGCTCTTCCCGCTGGGGGAGCAGCAGATGCCGGTCGACTTGCCGCCCGCGTTGCCGCCGCCCCACGAGTAGGGGACACCGCGCTGGGAGAGTGCGGCCTCGATGACGGTGCGGACCTTTCCCGTGACGTTCTTCAGGTCCGGGTCCTTGGCGGCCGCCGTGTACTGGTCGACCCAGCCCAGCACGTTGGCGACGTACTCCTGCGAGCGGTTGTACTGGAAGATCGCGGTCTTCAGCTGCGACCGCTTGGTCAGGTCACGACCGTTTCCGCACAGGTAGATTGCGGCGCCGAGCGCGGCGTCGTCGGCGTTGTGCGGGTCCGCCCGCTGGTCGCCCCCTGCATCCGCCCCGACGTCTTCCCAGGTGGAAGGCAGGAACTGGAAGGGCCCGACGGCGCGCTCGCCTTGAGAGGTACCGTCCCACTTGCC
Source organism: Streptomyces sp. V4I8 (assembly GCF_041261225.1). Taxonomy (GTDB): domain Bacteria; phylum Actinomycetota; class Actinomycetes; order Streptomycetales; family Streptomycetaceae; genus Streptomyces. The sequence goes on along the minus strand of NZ_JBGCCN010000001.1, from coordinate 88,521 downwards.
GCCGTCGGTGTCCGGAAAGACGCTCGTGTTGCCACCGGCGCCGGAGCCGTTGAGGAGCACCCCGTAGATCCGCGGGCGGATGTCACCGCCTGCGGCGATGCTGCGGCCGACGGCGTGGTGGGACTCGACCTTGGCGATCCCGGCGAGGATCGGCCAGCGCATGCCCCGGCAGGTCGCCACATGCTGGACGGCCTTCTTGTACGCGGTGAGCATCCGCGGCGGGATGTCCGCGGCACTGCCGCCCTCGGCGATCCCGCCGCCCGTCTGGGCACCCGACTTCAGCGCGACGTACGCGCTGATCGCGTTGCCTACCGGTGCGGCACAGCACACGGCGGCGAACAGCAACAGCGCCACCACACACCCCCACCGCGCTATCCGGCGCCGGGCCGGCCTCACTCGTCCTCACCGTCCTGGGGCTGCCGGGCCCGCTGCTGACGAAGCCGCTCTGCGTCGGGCTCGGTCCTGCGCATCAGCTCCTGGAACCGGGCCCGGGCTTCGTCACGGGCGCTGCTGCGAGCGCCGCCCCCTCCGGGGAAGACCGGCCCGGATCTGTCCGGTGCTGGGCTGGCCGGACGCCGGGGCCCACCGCCTCCAAGCCGTGTCGGGGACGTCGGCGGGGTGCTCGGCCGGGGACTGGCTGCAGCCGTGGTCGGAGATGGGGGCGCGCTGGTCCGCGGGGAGGCCGGTCGCGTGCCGTCCGGGGAAGCGGAGGATCCGGTCGGACGCGGAGTCGGTGCCGTGCGGGACGGCAGACGACGGCTGATGAAGGGGCCCATTCCGCCGCTGTCGTCCGTGTGCTCCCGCAGGACACGGGACACGTGACGGCCCGTGTCGGCCCAGGCCCGGCCGTCCTCGCGGACGGTGTTGGCCCAGACCCGCACCTGCTGGCGGGCGTCCTGGGAGTAGCGCGAGCCTCCCGAGCGGGCCCGGCGGACGTTGGCTGGCAGACCGACCGTCGCTCCGTACGCGGTGCGTCCCCCGCAGTGGAGGATGCGGTATCCGCGCAGGCGGACCAGCCGGTTGTGGGCGCGGGTGGACAGCAGGGTGCGGTCGGTGTTCTGGTCGTGCAGTACCTGGCCGGAGTTGCGGTTGACGACCTGGCCCTGCTCGTTGCGGTAGCGGTCAGGCGGGCCGCCGGGCCGGCGCGGACCCGTGCCGCCCGGTCCGCCGTCGCCGCCGTCCGACGGGCTACCGCCCGTGTTCGGGTCGCCGTCGGCGGTGGGCTTGCGCCACTTGGCTAACTGCTCCTTGTCCGGGCGCTTGCCGATCAGTAGCCAGTGCGCGCTCTTCGCGCCGAGCCGTGCTCCCAGCCCGCCCACGGCGGCGGCCGCGGTGAGCGGGGCGAGACCGCGCCCGGCTTCGGCGGTGGCGTCGGCGAGGATGCCGCCGGTGTCCACCGGCATGCCCGCGCCGTCGACGAGGGAGGAGAGTGCGCCCATCAACCTTTGGCGGGTGCCGAGCATCCCGTACCGGCCGCCTCCACCTCCGGTGAGGGCGCGCAGCCCGCCGCCGTAACCGCCCAGGGCGGCGGGGGAGTTCATGGCGAGGGCGGCGCCGAGTTCGGAGGTGTCGCCGGGCAGGTGGGTGCCGCCGACCTTGGCGTAGCGCATCCGCATCGCCATGCGCCGGCCGAAGGACGTGATGCCCACGAGCATCCTGCGGTGCCCGGCCGCGCCCGCTATGGCCAGCACGTCGATCAGCAGGATCCGCTCGACCATCAGGTCTGGGCCATCGGTGATGGTGGCGTCGACGGCGATGCCGAAGGCCGGCACGAACGCGCAGACGCCGACCATGGCGAGGATCGCGATGCCCCACAGGGACAGCCACTTCCACACCGACTGACGGGGCGGACCGGGCAGCATGCCGGCGATGAAGGTGACGGCGCCTGCGGCCGCGGCCGCAGTGCAGATGCCCTGGGTGCCGAGCAGGACGATCGCCGCCGAGAGCAGCATGCCGCAGATGAACAGCGCGGCGAGCAGCAGCAGGAGGGCGCCGCCGATCCGCCACCAGGTGGGCTCTGCGGCATAGGCAGCGCATGCCTTGCCGACATCGCCCGCCTTGTTCATGTCAGCAAGGAATGCGGCGAACTCCCGGTCCTCCTCGCTGACGACCGCATGGGAGGCGTCCAGCAGTTGCCCGCCCGGTGTCAGCGACGGCAGATCGTTCTCATCGCGGGAGTCCGTGCCCTCTCGCAGGCAGTACTCCTTGGCCGGCCCGTAGATCAGGCTGCAGGCGTCCTTACGCTCCTCGGAGGGCTCGCGGTTCGCCTTGTAGCCGCCGATGACCCACTTCAAATGGACGGCGTAGGCCTTGCTGTCGGACTTCTTGGCCGGGGCGAGGATGCGCCCGTACTGCAGCAGCATGTACGGCTTGACAATCAAGGCATTGGTGACCGAGTCCTGCAAGGGCCGGGCGATGTCGGTGGAAGAGACCGGCCGTTCGGCCTCCTGCTCCAGGCACTTGAGCTCGGCGTTGCCGGCCATGCCCTCGCACGGGCCTCTGCTGGCGAGCTTGCCGCCCCAGTTGTAGGAGTTGACGGTCTCCTGGGCGACCTCGGCGGCCACCTGCTGGGACTGGCCCAGCGGGCCGTCCTGGGCCAGAAGAGTGTCGGGGCGGATGAGAGCTGAGGCAGCGATTGCCCCAATGAGCAGGGTCAGGAAGATCTCGCCCAGACCGCGGCCGACCCGGCCGCGTACGATCATGAAGCCTGCGAACACAAACCCCCAGGCCAGCAACAACCCCTTCAACCCCAACGCGTTGACGACCACGTCCGTGTAGATGTCGGCGACCTTCTGCGCCGGCTGGATGAGGATCTTCAGCAACGGGAACCTGAGGGCCACCTCGACCGCCCACCCGGCCAGACCGACCAGCAGCCGGATCAGGGTGAACAGGCCGGCCAGGGCGAAGGCGAGCGACTGGGTCTTGAAGCTGACGATCGAGCCGCCTTCGGCGTTCAGCTCGTAGCCGTTGATCGGCACTCCCTCGGAGGAGGTGATGTCCAGCGGGGCAAGCAGGTCACTGGTCTCGCTGTTGCTGCCCGCCGCGTACACGACCTGGCTGTTGACCAGAACGAACACGCCGGAGAGCAGGACGATGACACCGGCCGAGCGGAGCGTGCCGCGGTCTGGGCGCCACATTCAGGGCCGCCCGTGTCCGGCAGCGCCCCGGCGCCGCCACACGACCATGGCCGCCAGTCCCGCCGCAGGCGGAATCAGCATCCATGCCGCGCTGGCACTGCCCCGAGGGGCCCCGCCCGCAGAGGACAAGGACGTCGCGGAGCGGTGGCCGCGCTCGCAGTACTCTTTGGCCGGGCCAACGATCAGTTCGCACGCATCCTGGCGCGCCGAGGTGGAGCGGGGGTGGCCGGCGGCGAAGGCCTGCCCGGTCCGCGGCCACCACGACTCCGGCACACCCGCCCCCACAACGAGGCCGGGCAGGACGGCCGGGAGCGCGATCACGAGCAGGGTGCTCGCCACGGAGGCGATGCGCCGGGAGCGCGATGAAGAGAAAGACGACGTGGTCATAAGACGTGTTCCTTCGGTCGGGCCGCGTCGGGATCGCTGGAGGCGTGCGCCGTGCTCGCGTTCGAACGGCGGCCCGGTGTGGTGGCGATGGAGGCAGTGATCCGCTCGATGCGGGGGATGACGGCCTTGATCCGGCCCGTGTTCTGCCGCGGGCAGGCCAGCAGGAACTCCCCTTCGCGGCCGCGCTGGCCGACGGGGGACAGGCCGGTGGTCACCAGCCGCAGCAGAGCGTCGTCGTTCGGGTCGAGTCCGACGAACTCCAGACCCCTGCGGGCGCGTTCGCGGTCGGCGGTGCGAGCGAGAGCCCGGTACGCCATCAGCCCGCGGTCGGGGCCGAGTTCGGCGGCGTCGTGGGAGGCGGCGAGCAGGCCGGCGCCGTGCTTGCGGCCGTCGTGAAGGATCTCGTGGACCAGGGCGGTGCCCTCGGCCGACGAGGTGAGCCAGTACAGCTCGTCCGCGACCACGGCGGTGAACCGTTCGGGGTCCTCGAACGCGGTCTGCCGGGCGATGGCAGCGATCAGGTAGAGCACCGCCCGCCCGATCAGGGCCTCCAGCGGCTGCTGGTGCAGGACTTCCGGGTTGTCGAAGGCCGCCTTGGGCGGCAGCTTCAACCCCGCCGTGGTGATCACGATCATGTCGGAGGTGCTGGACGCGTCCAGCCGCACCGGGGGCAGGGTGGGGTCGAACACCATCCGGGCCAGGGAGTTGGTGGCGACGACGCGGACGAGTCCGGCGAGCGCGGATGCCGCGTCCTGTCGCTTGCCTACCTCGGTCCTGGCCATCTCCTCCAGGACCTCCAGCACCCGGCGCATGGAGGGCGCCTCGGTGGCGGCGGCCTTCTCGACGGCGTGGTGCAGGACCTCACCGTTGGTGCTCATAGGACCGATACCGAGCTGCAGGGTGAGGTAGGACAGGGCGTAGTGCCGGCCCTCGGGGCCGTCGAAAATGCGCAGCGGGTCGATGGACACCTCGGCCTGGGCGGCGTCGATGATCTGGACGCGGCCCTTCGCAGCGGTGCGGGCGTAGGTCGCCCACTCGCGTACGGGGGTGCGGTCGATGCAGATCGCGCAGCCGCCGCGCGCCCACACCGCCTCCGCGATCAGCTTCTGCAGGACGCTCTTCCCGGCTCCCAGATCACCGACGATGCCCAGGGAGGCGCTCGCGTCGTGCTTCGGCGCATCCGCCACGTTGATCATGACGGGGCGTGTGGTGCCGCAGTCCAGGTCGAGGCCGAGGAACATGCCATTGGGGTCACCGACCTCACCGATGGTGAAGGCGCCGCCCAATGCCCAGTCCTCCGAGACCTGATGCTGCGTGAACTCCCGCACGACACCTGGCCGGGCGGTGCCCGGCAGCCCGAGCATGAACAGCGCCTCCTGCAGGCCGGCCGGGCGCACGGCCCGGTAGTCGGCGCCGCCGAGCAGCGAGGCCAGGGCCCGGGCACGGGCGTCGCAGATCGCGGCGGTCGGCCCCCACACGGTCAGCACGGTCACGGACTGCACCTCGACCTCGACCGAGGTGCGCGACAGGCGGGCGTCCAGCTCGCCCAGATCGCGGGCGGCATCGGTGAGCGAGGCGGGCATGCCGGTCGGCCGGGCGTCGTACTGGTCGGCCTGGTCGACGAGTTCGTTCCGCTTCCGCCGCACCTGGTCGCGGGCCTTCTCCGCGGGCACGAGCGTGAGGTCGACGGTGTAGTCGACGGGAAAGTCGAGCGTCTCCAGCTGCGCGAACAGGTCGGCGGCATCCGCGCTGACCGCGGGCGGGCACTCGGCGAGCGCCAACTGCGCCTGGTAGCCGGTGCCGGCGTCACACTCGATCTGCAGCCACCGCCTCCGCAGAGGCGAAGCGGTCTTGATCCGCCACCAGGCCTTGCGTCCCGACCGGGTGATCTGGTCGGCGCTCTTGAGCTCGTCGACGTCGTCGAGGTCCGGGTCGATGCCGCCCTCGTGGAGGCGGACCTGCCCGAGATCGGCGTAGCTGGGGGAGTGCAGTACCCCCTCGCGCACGTGCCCGCCGTACAGCTCGCTGCTTTCGGCCTCGGCCAGCAGCGGCTCGTCCATGCCCCGGTGCAGAGAGTGCTGGACCATCCATACGATCTCCGCCGGGCGTGCGGGGCGGAACGCGATCCCGCCGGCGAGCGCGGCCTCCACCCGCGAGGCCTGTTCCTGGTAGGCGGTGACTTCCCGTCGTGCCACGGGTGTCGGTCGCATGCCCAGGGTTGGGGCGATCTCCGCCCATATCGCGCCGAACTGAGCGGCCATCTGCAGGGCGGCGCCCTGAGTCTGGAGCGGGATGGCTAGCCACAGGGTGCGGCGGTGCATTTCCTGCCCGTCCAGCAAATCGAGCGTGGCTTCGACGTTCTCCACCCACGGGTGCGTCTGCCCCGGCGAAATCTCGGCGGGCTCGATGCCCTCGATCATGCGCAGGGCGACTTCCCCCGGATCGACCTGGGCGCACAGGCTGAACAGCCGCGGCGCCCCGGTCAGGGACCGCACCAGATGGGTGATCTTGGCGAGCTGTTCCTCCTCTACGGCGGCCGGCACGTAGGTGCCCTGCACCGTCTCCTCGTAGCGGCCCTGCTCGTCCGGACCCGGGTGCAGCCGGTAGACGGCCCACACGCTTCCGTGCGTCGACCACACCAGGTGCCCTGCGATGTGACGGATCGGCACCCTCACCGCGCACCCCCCTGTTCGGCGAGCGCGAGCAACTGCTGCACACCGGACACCGGCCGTACCAACTGAGCGCCGACGGCCGCCGGCCGACCGACCGCCCGCGACCGTGTCGCCTCCCGGCGCGGCGTACGTTCGGCGGCGGCTCGCGGCTTCCGAGCAGCAGTGAGCGGCGCGGACCGGGCGGTGCCCTCGATGACGAAGCCACCGACTAGGGGGCGGGCGGCGTGGTCGCGGGCCGCGCGGCCGCCGATCCGGCCCCCGCGCGGCTGCCAGAACAGCAGCAGCCAGCCCAGGGCAGCCGAGAGTGGGGCGCGTCCCTTGATCTTCGGACGGCGCACCGCCCATATGCCCAGCAGCCAGGCAGCAATGGGGACGGGCCCCAGCCACGACCACAACGGAATCGTCTTGACCAGAACGAAGCCGCCGACGACGGCGAGGAGGATCTGCGCGGGCGTGAACGGGCCGAGCGGGATACGCCAGTCGGCAATCTTGCCCAGCACCCACGGGTGGCGGCGTGCCGCGGTGTAGAAGCGGCCCATGCGTACAGAGGCGGTGGCGGCGGTGCTCACAGCCAACCCCCGACGCCTGCGGAGTGTTCACGGGCGGCCGGAGGCTCACCCTGCATTATGCCGGGAACGGCGGGTGCAGACTTTGACGGGTTCTTGACCTCGTCCTCGAACATGTCGGCAAGGTCGTTACGCGAGTTGTACAGGCCGAGCGCGATCACCATCAGAATCAGCGCGCCGATCCCGGCCTTCAACGAGAACTTCTGGATCATGATGACGACGACGAGCGCGAGCAGACCGGCCTGCAGGCCCTTGGTCGCCCAGTTCTCGAACATCGTGATCCACGAGTTGCCAAAGTCGTCAAGCTCCCCGGCGAGCAGCACACCGGTCATGACCGGGCACCTCCCGCCTGCGCGGTGCCGGACTCCAGTCCTGCCACTTCCCAGCGTCCCGAGCGGGACTTGAGCGCCAACTCGTACGACAGCGGCCACCGCCCCGAACTGTCGCGGGCCTCCACCTCGGCCATCACCCGCACCCGGGTCCCATCCGCCGGGACGGACTCGGCGGCCGCCTCCTGATCGGCGGCAAGCAACTGCTGGACCGTGACCGTCTGGTACGGGGCAGGGGACACGGGCGCCAGACTCACCCCGGGAGCGAGGTAGCGGTCAACCTCACCGGCCCCCGCCAGATACGCGGCGAGGAACTCCCCAGCCGCGGACGACGCATCACCGTCCGTCGGGACGGTCACCGTGTACGGCGACCGAACCCCCTCGGCGCGGCCAGGGCCGGCCACCACCCCGGGCCCCCCGGACACGGTGAACGCGGCACCGCCCGAGTCAGCGACGACCGGCACCGCGAAGTAGCGCACCGAACCATCGGCGTACTGCGCAGCCAGCGTCACCGACCACGCCTTGCCGGTCTGCTGCGCACTGCGCACCGCCACGACCGACTCCGGCTCGGGCTGCGCATCCGACGCCTCGGGAAGATCAACATCCGGGGCCATTGACTGCGCAAGCCGGGCCTGCGTAGTGCTCTCAGCGCCCGCGCGGCTGCGCAGCCACGCGTCGAGGAACACCGTGGCGTACCCAGACGGGTTGGCCGGCACGGCCGTCTCCACAGTCGTGGTCGGCTTCGTAGAGGGGGCGGCTCGGACCACGGTCGCGGGTGTGGCCACGGCGACGGCCAGTGCGATGGGGCCGGCCGCCACTGCGGCCCACACGCCCAGGTGGCCCAGGCGGACCCGTCGCCGCATCTGCTGCAGCCGAGCCCCCGCGGCGGTTGGAGGAGCAGTGTGCTCCTCCGCTGCCTGCTTGCCAGGAGACATGGTCAAACTCCCAGGTCAGAACGAATGTGTCTGACCTTGAGAAAACCCGCGGGCCCCGACCCGACCACCGACCAGGAAGGCCCGACCACGGTCACGATGGGGACACGAAGTCCATGGTCGGGGTCATGGTCGGCCCGACCACAGACCCGACCACGACATTTCGCACCTCACGGAGTCCCCCTTCGGCGCAGGGGACCGCACGGCGGTCGGGGCGGCCGACGCAGTGGCGCGCGGCAGGATGACCGCTGTGGTTCGGCAGGCCCCGAACTCCTGCTCCGGAAGACTGGGTTTCAGCACGTGAGTGCGCAGCCGGATCACGAGGACCCTGGGCGGGGCTGCGCACTCACCCGCGCACGTCGATTGCGCACGATCCGCGCCCCGGTGCGCAACGGCTGCGCAGCGCCTCCGTCTACGGCTGCGCAGTCGGTTGTGCGCACTGATTGCGCAGCCGGTTTCGGACCGTCTTTCAACGCGGGCCGAGGCCATGGCCGGTCGCCGGACCACCGACGTGGGCGGGCCTCATTGCGTTTCGGTGTCGCCGAGAAGGGCGTCGTGGATCGAGGCAGCCGCAACACGGAACGTTCCGGAGAACGCTCCGCCGGTCGCAGCCAGGGCGGCCTTCTTCGCGAAGTCCTTCCGCTCCGAGGCCCTGTCCCCGGCCTCCTGCGCGGGCCGCGCCGGAGGTTCGCCGGCCGCCGCGCCGGACGGATCCGGGCTGGGGGTGCCCTGCTGCCTACTCACTGCTCCTCCAAGAGCTGGTTCGGAAAGGTCCGCCGTACCGGACAGGGACGGCGATGGGGACGATGGAGAACTCGGGGGTTGGTCACGCAACTCGACGTATCGACGTGCGCGTTCAGCAGATCCGCGTCAGGAAGAGCGCGACGCTGGGACGCGGGCCCTTCACCCACTACGCGTCCGTGTCGGCTTCCGCCGGTCGGGGATCTCGTTCGGCGCCCGACGGCCGGGTACGCAAAAACCCCTGCCGACGTGGCAGGGGCTCGCGTTGAGGCCAGGAGATCAGACCCGAGCCCCCCATTCAAGGTCCGTTCGGATCCGTCTGCGTATAGGAGATTTGGCAGTCCACCGCCTCAGGGCCGTCGCCCACGCGTCGCCCGGATACGAACCCGCTGCAGGCAGCGCGGACAGCTCAGGGCGTTGGCGTACGTCACCGAGCAGACGAATGCCGGGCTGAACCACGTGCCCGACGGCTGGTTGGGCCGACCATGCCCCCGACCAGGGCAGCTCGGCGCGCATGTTGCCGGATCGTGATCGGTGGTCGGGGGCTGTGGCCGCCGCTGTGGTCGGCGGCGGCGGGTGAGCTGCCTGCATGGATCTCACGCACGTCCCCTCGTCCGCAGGCACCAGCCGTCTTGCTCCGACGAGCCGTACGGGCTGCCGCGCGCACAGCGCACTCACGGACGCGCGATGAACGGAGCACGGATCCGCCGCGGCTCGATGGCCGCAGATCAGTTCACCCAGATCGCCAACGGCCTGTTCCGCGACAGCCGTCTCTCCTACAAGGCGAAAGGAATCTTCGGGTACATCAGCACTCACCGGGACGGCTGGCAGGTGACCGTCGCCGGACTCGTCCGCTCCGGGCTTGATGGCCGGGACGCGGTACGCACCGGGTTGCAGGAATTGGAGTCCCACGGCTACCTGATCCGCGAGCGTCTCCGGCGCACGAACGGCACCCTCGGCGAGATCGTCTACTCGATCACAGACCGCCCCACGTTCGTCGATGCCCTGATGGCGGACGCCGCCACGGAGCTCGCTGGGCCGACAGCACCCGCGGACGGCCGAGGCGACTACGGCATGGGAATCCGCCGCGGCGTGATGGCCGGCGATCAGTTCACCCAGATCGCCAACGGCCTGTTCCGCGACAGCCGCGTGTCCTTCAAGGCGAAGGGCCTGTTCGGACTGATCAGCACTCACCGCGAAGGCTGGTACATGACGGTCGCGGACCTGGCCCGCCGCGGCCGCGAGGGCGTGGACGCAGTGACGACCGGGCTGGAGGAACTCGAGCGCTACGGCTTCCTGCAGCGCGACCGTGACCGGAACCCCGACGGCACCCTCGGCTCGGCCACGTACTTCATCACGGACTTGCCCGGCCTGGAAATCACCAGGTCACAACCAGGGTCGGGAAATCCAGGACTGGATAACCCTACGTTGGCTGACCGCCCCACAAAGAACACCATCAGTAAGAAGACCAACACGCAGAAGACCAGCCCCATCCCTCCGTGCGCCCGCGGCGAGCGCACGCGCGGCCGCTCGGCTGCGCTATCGGAGGGGACGGTCGCGCCGGCGCTGCACGACATGGACCCGGGCACCCGGCTGCTGCGGTCGATTGGCGCGGCCCATCCCGAACTGCTGCTGCAGGAGAGGGCCTTGTACGACCAGGGCCGGGTCATGACCGCAATGCTGGACGCCGGCTGGAGCTCTGAGCAGCTGCGCCACGTCATCACCAGCCGCCCGCTGCCGAGCAAGATCCGTACCTCTGTCGACGCGATCGTCGCCGCCCGGTTGCGCTCCGCTCAGCTCTACCCGCCTCCCGTCGCCCGCGTCGACGACATCGACCCGGGCGAACCCTCGTGGACGGAGCAACCCTTCACGACGGGCGCCGCCGACCGCACGGTCTCCCAGGCGCTCACCTACCGGGCGCTCGTCGAGTGCGCGGGTTGCGGCAGGCCCGGCACCGCCCCAGGTGAGGATCTCTGCCCGGCCTGCCTCGACTGGCCACTGTGCCGCACCTGTTTAGGGCCGACTCCCCGCCGCGCTCACCCCGGCGGCGACGGCCGCTGCGCCACCTGCACCGCTGCCCTGACCGACCCACTGGAAGCGAGCACTTCATGACGGACGCCCTTCACACGCCACCCCGGACGGCACCTCAGCCACAGCTCCGTCCCTTCGCCCGCGACCCACGACGGTGGAAGGAAGAACAATCCCGGGCGCTGCAGACCGGCCACCTCTGCCGCGACGCCGCGTGGACCGGCTCATGCGAGCCCGTACTTGTGCACGAGCGCACGGGGTGGGGCTGGCTGACATGGACTGTGCCGGGCGACGGCACCCTGCCCGAGCTCCCTCGACAGATCGGGGTGCTCACCCCCGGCGCAACGCTGGCACAGCGGCTGGCCGTGCGCTGGCTGACCAGGCGCCCCGCCCACCGCATCGCCCTGACCAGTACGAGCCCCGCCTCCCTGCGGTTCTCCGCGGCCGCTGTGGCGGTCATCAGCCTCTTCGCCGCCCTGTTCGCTCTGAGCCACGGCATACCCGCCGACCTTGTGCTGCCGGCGATGGCTCTCGCCCCGCTGCTCACCGAGCACCTGCCCGACCGGATCGACGACCGGGCCCGCGAATACGTCCGCAGCGTCGAAGACGAGTCGGCGTGCCGGTACCTGCAGCGCCTCGCCGCCCTGCACACCTACCTCGTCCAGGCCGCCGCCGACAGCGACCGCTACGAACTGCACCGCTCGGCCGAGATCGGCCAGAACCTGCTGTGGGACGCCGCCGAACTGCTCCAGAACCAGAACACCCGAGAGGCCTCCGCTCGACTCATCGACCGTGAGCGGCTGATGGTCCAACTCGCCGACCAAGTCGCCCACACCCTGGAGCGCACCCGCGCCGAGTCGGCGGCAGGCTCAGCGGACCAGACCCGCGGCGACGAAAGCCCGTTGGGCCCGCTCCCGCCGGGCTTCGAGCCAGCGGCGCGGCCAACACCTACACACCCGGCACTTCACCGATGAAGGGATACCAACCCATGACGCACACCCAGCCCGACGACTCCGTCCGTACCGGTGGCGTCTATCTCCTCTTCGCGCATGAGCCGTACTACCCCGACTGTGGCGCCCAGGAGATCAACGCCACCGTGGTCGCCGCCGCCTCCCTGCTCCACCCCCAGGTGCAGCAGCCCGACGGTGCCAGGATTCACGACCGCCTCACCCAGGGACGCAAGCCGGGCGAGATCATCCCGCTCCCCACCCTCACCCACGAACTGGACGGCGGAGCCAGCTGGCCGAAGGTCGGCGACTGGGAGAAAGTCACCAACGACCTCGTGCACCTCGTCCGCACACGGGAATGCGACGCCCTCAGCCTCGGCCTCCCCGACATCGCGCGCGCCCTCATCTGCACCGGCTCGGACAGTCACGTGCGCACCTCCGACGCCGCAGCCGGCCAGTCCACCACCTACGGGCCGACGGAACGCGCCGCCGTCCTGGCCGAGGTCGACGCGTACCTCGCCTGCCTCGTAGCCGAACAGGACCTCTGGCCGGGCGACGGCCTGCTGTCCCCGCTTATCCACCAGGCCTAAGCCCCTCCCCTTGGCGCGGTGACGGCCAAAGGCAGCGAGGGCCGTTGTCAGAGACTGTTCATACGCTGGTCGCCGCCGTCCCGCGCCACCGGCACCCTCAGGGCGGACCTGGAGGACACCACCGGCCGGTTCGGCGCCGCCGCACTGACGAAGCGGCAGTGTTCCACGGACTGGTGTGCAGCCGACTTGCTGAGTTCGAGCCATGCTCAGGACTTGTGGATCGACCTCGGGTGGGGTGCCTCGTGTGATGCAGAGGGCGTACCTTCCCGAGTGATCGACTCGAGGTCATCGAGCAGGCCCGCGTTGCAGCGCGGGTCGGGAAGGCACGCCCGTGCTGAGCGTAGTTAACGAGGACGGCACCACCGAGACCGGTTCCCTGATCGACGGCATCGTCCGCGAGGGCGCGAGGCGGATGCTCGCCGCGGCCCTGGAGGCCGAGGTCAACCAGTACATAGCCGAGTTGGCAGGCGAGCGCGACCAGGCTGGCCGCCGTCTGGTCGTCCGCAACGGACACCACCGAGAGCGGACCGTGACCACAGCCGCCGGGCCGGTCATGGTGAAGGCGCCGCGCGTAAACGACAAGCGCGTGGACGAGGCGACGGGTGAGCGCAAGCGGTTCTCGTCGAAAATACTCGCGCCCTGGTGCCGGAAATCCCCGAAAGTCGGCGAGGTCCTCCCTCTGCTCTACTTGCACGGACTGTCCTCCGGCGACTTCGTCCCTGCGATGGAACAGTTCCTCGGCTCGGCGGCGGGGCTCTCCCCGGCAACGATCACTCGGCTGACGAAGCAGTGGCAGGACGACCACACCGCCTTCCAGGCCCGCGACCTGTCGGAATCCGACTATGTCTACGTGTGGGCCGACGGCGTCCACCCCAAGGTCCGCCTCGGCCAGGTGCACTCCTGCGTCCTGGTCCTCATGGGCGTGCGCACGGACGGCAGCAAGGAACTCATCGCCCTCGCCGAGGGGCTGCGCGAGTCGACCGAGTCCTGGGCGGATGTGCTGCGTGACTGCCGTCGGCGCGGCATGCGAGATCCCGAACTCGTCGTCGGTGACGGCGCGATGGGCCTCTGGCGGGCCCTCGCGGAGGTGTTTCCGCAGGCCAGGCACCAAAGGTGTTGGGTTCACAAAACCCGCAACGTGATCAACGCCCTGCCGAAGTCGGCCCAGCCCGGCGCGAAGAAGGCCCTCCAGGAGATCTACAACGCCGAGGACCGCGACCACGCGGAGAAGGCCGTCCGTGACTTCGAGGGTGTCTACGGCGCGAAGTGGCCGAAGGCGGTGAAGAAGATCATCGGCGAGGTTGACGAACTCCTCGCGTTCTACGACTTCCCTGCTGAGCACTGGGTGCATCTGCGCACGACAAATCCGATCGAGAGTACTTTCAGCACCGTGAAACTCCGGACCAAGGTCACCCGCGGGGCCGGCAGCGCGGTCGCGGCCCTGGCCATGGTGTTCAAGCTGGCCGAGTCCGCCCAGGCCCGCTGGCGCGCGATCACCGCACCCCACCTCGTCGCTCTTGTCCGCAACGGCGCCCGCTTCAAGAACGGTCACCTCGTCGAACGCCCTGAGGCCACCGCAGCCTGATCACCCTTCACGCACGACAAGCACGGGATCATGAGGCAGGCTGCCGGAATGAGATCTCGAACCGGTGGTATGTGGTGGGGAACTGCGATCGAGGCCCCGGACCCCAGCGGCCTGGCGAAGTTTTACGCCGAACTCCTCGGTTGGCACATCGGGCACGAGGAGCCGGGCACGGCCATCGTCGCCGCCTCCCCGAAAGGGCCATTCTTCGTGTTCCAGCAGGCGGACGCCTATCGGGCTCCGGTGTGGCCTCCGATCGAGGGCGAACAGCGCCCGATGATGCACTTCGACTTCCAGGTCGGCGATCTGGATTCGGCGGTCGCCGAGGCGGTGGCCCTGGGCGCCACGCTGGCGGAGTTCCAGCCGCAGGAGAGCGTCCGGGTGCTCTTCGACCCGGCCGGACACCCCTTCTGCCTGTGCCTGGACGAGGGATGACCGGCTGGATCGCACGTCACTCGATCCACAACTCTTGACAATGACTCGCTGAGTTCTGCGGGGTGTGGAACCGCCATGAGGCGGTTGCTCACCGTACAGAGAGGACGGAGTTCCTCAACCGTTCATGTGGGCTGGGTCATGGTCGAGCACGTGGACCCGTGCTTGAGCGCGGATGTGGGGCCTCGAATGGTTGTACGTACCGGCGGACGATGCGAGTCGGGAGCGGCTGGCGCGGTTGCAGGAGATCGCGGTCGACCGTAGGGGATGATGAGCGGGCCCAGCCGCGGATGGCATGACCCCTGGCGGACTCAGGGCTGCGGTACGAGCCGAACTCGGATGTCCTTCCCGTAGGGCAGCACGATCGTCTGGTCCCGGCCGTGCTGCCAGCCTGGCGACACCAGGAACAGCCGTCCGCCGGACGCCAGCAGCAACCGGAAACCGTGGTAATGGTGGCGGTACATCGCGCTGTCCCCACTCGTGCCGAGACGGGTCGCGGTTACGCCCGAGGGAAGGTCGTCCAGCGGTTCCCTGGTGTCGACGACGACTTCGGGGCGGTCGCCGAGTCCGGCCGCGTCCTCCTCACCCCGGCCCGTGCCGTACGCCCAGGCCAGCTGCGTGGACGCCCAGAACAGGCCGGCGACGCCCAGGGCGATGGCGCACATCACTCCGTTCCTGGCCACGTGCTGCGGCACCAGGGGACGCCCGCGCCGCTGCCCCTCGATCCAGACGCCGTACGCGACCGCCGCCGGGCCGAATGCCAGGGCGAGCGGAGTGGCGCCGATGACCACGCTGGTCTTAGGCGCTTAGACGAAGATGCCGATGAGCGCCCTGGCGATCAGCAGGACGCCGATGAGGATGAAGCCGTACGCGAGGTAGGTCTTCACGTCGGACGCGCTGTCCGTCGTCTCCCGGGAGAGCAGCCACAGGGTATGGGAATGGATTCCCACAAGCAGGAGCACGCCCAGGAAGATCATTGCCGCCGGGACGAAGACGACCTCTAGTCCGTCCAACATCATGTCCTGGTTGGACCGACCGGTCATGTCCGCCGGTACGCCGAAGGAGTCGTACCGGGCGCGGGTGGCGACATAACCGAAGTAGATCAGCAGCGCGGTCGCCAGCGTCGCCGGACCCAACGCCTCCGCGATCCGCCGGACACGGGCCGAGACGGCCTCATGACCGGCGAGTTCGGGCGGCGGAGTGTCCTCGGCTGTCATTCCAGCTCCGCCGAGGGCGGTTCGTCCGGCTGGGGCGGGCTGTCGGGTTCAGGCGGACTGTCCGGCTCCGGCGGACTATCCGGCTCCGGCGGACTATCCGGCTCGGGTGGACTGTCGGGGGCGGGTGGTTCGTCCGGCGTGGGTGGACTGACGGGGGAGGTGTCAGGGTTGGGGTTGGGGCGGGTGCCCGGGACTGTGATGCTCGTGGTGAGGAGCGCTTCGCCCCCCGCCGGGCTCGTGCCGACGATCGACACCGGTTTCTGCGGCTTTGGCGGCGGACCCTGCCAGTCGTCCACCATCTCGCACGGATGGCTCGTGACGTTCAGCGCACCGGAGGGTGGCCGTGGCCACTGCGGCAATCTTGTAGGTGCCCGCTTCAGCGCCTGACGCGAGGACTGCTCCCGCCACGCACTGCTGCTCCGGCTCCAGCGGGAGACCGGCGCAGAAGTTGTTGCTGTAGCGCTCCCGTACCAAGGCGGAGCCGAGCATCGGGTCCGCGGCGATCGGGATGCGCGCGCTGACCGCGGCGGTCTTGTTCATCTGCGCGTACGACAAAGGGCGTGCGTGGTACCGGCCCAGGAGCTCTTCCACGGCAGAGCCGACGGCCCGCGGGCACGGGCTTCGTCCTGCCGGCGGTCGGAGGACTCCCGCCGGAGCCGTGCGGCGGCGCGACGCAGCGTGTGGGAGCGAGGCACCGGCGTTCCGGGCTGCGTATCGCGGGTCATGGGCAAGCTCCGTCGGCTACAGCGCGGGAAGCGGGTCGGTGCAGTCGTCGACGCCGAGGAGGAGCACGTGGTGGCCGACGGACTCGGCGACGCCGTCGGTGACCTTCTCGACGTCGAGGCGCAGCCGGATGCGTCCGGCGCCTTCGCCGTTGCGTTGCAGGTCTTCTTCCAGTTGGTCGTCGATGCGGTCGAGGGCGGCTTCGGCCGCGGGGTAGTCGGCCAGGTCCCGGGCGAGGAGCTGCCGGGTGGCGGTGTCACGGAGCTGGTAGCTGGTGGGCATCTGGATTGTCCTTCGCGGGGTGGGGCGGTCAGGTGGTGGGGTCGGTGAGCCTGCGTGCTGCTTTCACAGCGCGCTCCCAGACGTCGCGGCTGCCTCCGTGCTCGCGGGCGAGAGAGGCGGCGAGCCCCCGGACGTCGCCGCGCTCGCGCAGGGCGGCCAGGGCGATGCTGGCGCGCCGGTCGGCTTCCGATCGGGTCAGCGCGGCCGCGGGGCGATGCGCGAGGGTGTTGCGTACGACGTACTCCCAGGACCTCTGCGGACCGCCGTACTGCACGCTGAGCTCCGCGGCCAGACCCGGGTGGTAGCCGTCGCGATCGATCGCCTCGGCGGCGAACTGCTCGGCGAGCTGCGTGGCGGTGAGCGGCTCACCCTCGGCACGGGCGCTCAGCTCGGCCGCGAGAACCTCCTCGAGGGCCGAAGGCCGGCCCACGGGCGCCTCCTCCTGCGGCCCGGTACGGCGGCCGGCCTTGCCGAGCTTGTCCCCAGTGCGCTTCCGGTCGAAGTCCTGCAGGTCGCCGACGCAGAAGCCGGGGATCATCCGGCCGGTCGGGCCCTCGACCTCGCCGACGGAGTCCGGGAAGTAGCCGGGGTTGTCCTTCACGTACTTGCGGATCGTCGAGGGACCCTGGAAGCCCAGCAGCTGGGCGGCCTTGTTGATGGAGACGACGGACTCCGGGTCGAGCTCGTACAGCTCGGGGTCGGCCTTGAGGACCTTGCTCTGCTTCTCGTTCTGGAACCACGTGTAGAAGTCGCGGAACTGCTTCTCGTCATAGAAGTCGGCGCCGTCGATGCGCTCCTTCTCCGGGTGGCGGTGCTCTTCCGGCTGCTCAAGCCGGATCTTGTACCAGCGGGCCGCGGTGCCGACGCTGGCGCCGGTGAACTCGCGGATCCAGTCGCGGTTGACCACGGCACGGCCGCCGATGACGCGACGCTGCGGGCTCAGGGGCTTGGGCATTGCGTTCTCCGCTTCGGGCCGCGGCCCTATACTTGGGGCCTGCTCTTCTGTGTTCCTCGGGCGCTCACGCGCCGGCGGGCGAGTCGAGTTGGTGAAGGTGGTCGGCGGGACGTTCGGCCGGGGTTGCCGCCCTGGGTCGACACCCCCGTGAGGGGGTGCCTTTCGCCGACCACCGCTTTTTGCCGCCAGTTTCGCGTAATCAATAATGCGCGCTTTAGGGGTGGCTGTCAATCTCGCCGGCGCAGACCCCGCCATGAGTGCGCCCTCCATTCCTGTTCGAAGTGCCCCACCTGCTTGTTCTGGACGTGGTAGGGGGCGGTGACCATCAGCTCCTCCACCGTGGGCAACTCCGTCTCCCGGCGCCGCATCCACGTCCGCACCCGCCCGTAGCGCTCGTCGACCTCGACGGGATAGCCATGCCGCTCCGAGACGGTGCGCAGCCTCCGGCCCAGAGCAGACGCGCGGCCCACGTGAACCCGCTCCACCGAGCGCATCGGCCGCCCGCGGCGGGTGGGATCCGCCTTCGACACCGGCAGGATGCGCCGTACGTGATACAGCGCCCACGGGCAGGCGAGCTCCTCCTCGAAGGCGGCGAGGACGGGCCGGTCGGCGGCCCGGCCGGGGTCGAACTGCTCCAACAGGCTGCGCCGGCCGAACAGCCTCGCCTGTGGATTGAGACTGACCGAGGTGTACTCCAGGCGTAGAACTCGTCCGGCGATGTCCGGGTGGGCACGCATCCGGTCCAGGTGGTCGGCCATGGCGCCCATCGAGACCGGGAAACGACAAGTTATTGAGAATCGAGACAGGAGCGTGACCTTTCGTTCGGTGTAGTTGAGTTCGTCTAACGGGGCTAATGTCCTGACCCTCTGGGCATTTCGGTCGGGTGTCAGTGGTGTCTGTGTAAAGGGGGACGTGTGCCGGGCCGGGTCCGTCCGGACCCGGCCCGGCACACGCGGGTATCAGCGGTGGTCGGTGCAGCCGTCGCACAGGGCGCGGCCGCTGTAGTTCGGCCGGGGCCTGCGGGTGGTGAGCCGGCTGGCGGCCGAGTGGGGGGGCGAGCCGCACCGCACACGGCAAGACGGTGCAGTGCGAACAGGCGCTGACGCGCGTGTAGCGCGGCCTACCGTCTGGTCACCGGGCCGAGGGTTCAGACAAGCACCCTTATACCGGAAGACCGTCTGCCAGTTGGCGCGTTCGGGCAGCGGAGGTATCCGGCATAGGCGACAATGCCGGGAACGCGAGGGGGTGGCCGGGTGGCGGTGTCGGATGTGCTGCGCATGGTGACGGTGGAGCCGAGGATCCGCGCCCTGGAGGTGGCCGCCGGTGGGCGGGGCGTGGTCCTGGTGGACATCGACGTGGAAGAGCCGCTCGACGGCACCGCAGCCGAACTCCAGGTCGCGGCCAGCAGCAGCGACGCCAACGGCTGGCTGCGGGCGGAGCCCGGGCACCTGCAGCTGCGAGCGGGCAGGCAGACCGTCACGGTCACCGTAGGCCCCCCAGCCGATGCGCTGGTGGGTCCCTACACGCTGCGGGCAGAGCTCGCGCTGACGGCGCACAAGGTGGCCGTCGGTCCGCGGCACGTTGCCCTGCTGGTGCACCCGCGTCGCGCGTGGACGATCGAGGGCGATGCCGATTACCAGCCGTTCTATCCGGAAGTGCCGGTCGACGTCTCGTTCACGGTGACGGGACCCGCCCGCACCGTGGTACGCCTGGAGGCGGACTGGTACCTGGATCTCGGCGGCTCTGAGATGGACATCGCCATCGACCGGCCGGTGCGGATCCTTCCCGTGACCGGAGTGGACCAGGTCACCGCCCATGTGCAGGTGGTGAAGGGCCAGGCCTGTCCGTTCCTCGTGCGGCTGATCGACGAGGCCACCGGCGAGGTGCGCGCGGTCAGCTCCGACATCGCGCCGGTGCCCTCGCCGTATCTCCGTCCGCTCTGACCGCCGCTGTAACCGCCGAACCGGGGAGCTTGACATGCCCGATCCCAGCCATGCGCCGGCCGTCATGGAATCGAGGACCGGCGGTGAGACCGCCGCATACCTGGCGGATCTGGTCGGCTGGACCGCTGACTGGCCCGGCAGCAGCCACGGCCACGGCGCGCCGAGCCTGCCGATGATCTGGACGACACCCACTGCCACCCCCGCCGAAGAAGCGACAGTGGACAAGCTGATCCACGGACACGCCTCGGGGCACGAGGCGCTGACCTACTTCCAGACGCACGGCCACCCGCACCTGCAGGGCGAGCCGGCCTTCGTTGCCAGTGACGACGGCACCGGTGTGTGGATCTTTCCCGACCACGCGGCCACCGGCGGCGTCACCACCTCGCCGCACCCGGCCGGGGACGGCGGCGGGGCGTCCCCTGGCGCTCCCCATCCGACGGGCGGCCATAGCTCCACTGACAGCGGGGGGAGCCCCGGTGCGCCGGCTTCGGGCGGGGGAGGCACGTCAGACACCGGCCCGGCGCCGGCCGGGCGGAGCCAGCCCGGCACCGCGGCAGAAGGTCCCGCGGCCGGCGGTGAGCCCGCCCCGGGGGGTCGCGGAGTACCCACGGGCGGATCTCCGGAGCACGGCGGCGCGCCCGGCGGCGAAAGCGGCCCGAGCGGCTCACCGCCGCCGGCCGGCGGCCCCGAGGCGGGTAGTGGCCCCGGCACCCCGGGCCACCAGGGCCCGTCCGCACCGCCGCCGGCCGTGGCCCACGACCCGCACGGCATCCCGTACTGGACGAGTCCCACGGCGAAGGACTGGGAGAAGCTCTGGGGCACCGGCTCCCGGCTCGATCCTGCCACCGACCCGCCCTACCTCGCCCCCGGCTTCATCCCCCGGCCCCCGGCCGCGGTCCCCTCCGGCACCCCGCTCACCCCCGCGCCCGACCGCGACTACGCCACGCCCGAGGAGGAGTGGGAGGTGGCCAAGGAGTCGGCGTGGAACTGGCTCCTGGACAAATTCCTGTTCTTCAATCCGCTGCTGCACGGCCCGCTGTCCTCCTGGCGCTACACCGAGCCGCCCGCCAACGTGAGCAGCGGCCGGCTGTACGAACTGCGCGACAGCTACGACACGATGCAGCGTTTTCTGAACGTCACCGAGTTCGCCTTCGG
Organism: Streptomyces sp. V4I8; assembly: GCF_041261225.1. Classification (GTDB taxonomy): domain Bacteria; phylum Actinomycetota; class Actinomycetes; order Streptomycetales; family Streptomycetaceae; genus Streptomyces. The sequence continues at coordinate 67,903 of NZ_JBGCCN010000001.1, read as the reverse complement.
CTTCGTCAACCCGCTGATCGTGGAATCCGCGCTGGCCAACGGCCTGGCCTCCCGCTTCACGACCATGATGAGCCGCCTGGCCAAGGACAGCGCCGGAATGATCGCGCTCGGTCGGCACACGGTGTCGGAGATCCGTGCGGCCGAACGCGTCATCGAGCTGAGCACGGGCGCCCCCGCCACCAGCAAGCAGGTGGAGAGCTTCCTGCTGCTGAAGCGGCTCTTCCACGAGGAGCGCGCCGCGCTCTCCATGGACGGCGCGGCCTTCGAGGGCTTCGAAGAGCACATCTTCGAGTGGGCGGGCAAGCGGGGCGACGTCAACATCGGGATGTACCGCGGGTCCCGCGCCAAGGACGCGGCCGCCGCCAACAAGATGCTCGGCATCGACGACCCGGGCCCGGACTTCGTCTGGCACCACCATCCCGACTTCGGCCGGATGGTGCTCATTCCTCGGGACATCCACGAGCAGGTCCGGCACTGGGGCGGGGTGGCGATCTTCAAGCGCCTCTTCGGCATCGACTACCCGTGATCCCCGGCGGTGGGGCCGGGGCGCCGGTCAGCTGACATGTCGTCAATTTGGCTGCCGGGGGTCGGTCGGAGGATCAGCTTTCCTGCCCGGCTGCCCGGCACCGGCACGGTGGTGAACAGGGCGGCGGACGCGTCGGCGGTGACCGAACCGATGTCCGCCAGGTGCAGGTAGAACCCGTGGATCGCAGCCAGGACAAGTTATTGAGAATCGAGACAGGAGCGTGACCTTTCGTTCGATGTAGTTGAGTTCGTCCAACGGGGCTAATGTCCTGACCCTCTGGGCATTTCGGTCGGGTGTCAGTGGTGTCTGGGACCGTATGCGTCGTGGATGAACTCGTGGAACGTGTCGATGATCAGGACCGAGTGCTGGGAGTCGTCAGCCGGAGGGAGGCCGTCCGGGAGGGCTGGCTGCACCGGGTTGGCGTGGTGGTGTGCCGCGATAGGCAAAGTCGCTTTCTGGTTCATCGGCGTGCCGAGCAGCTGTCCCGTTTCCCAGGGCACTACGAACTCGGTGTCGGGGGCGCGGCGGGAGTCGGCGAGTCCTATGAGCAGGCGGCGGCCCGCGAGCTCAGTGAGGAGCTGGGGGCGCGGGCGACCGTGTGCCTTCAGTTCAAGTTCCTCAACCGGGGTGGGCTCAGCCCTCATTGGCTTGGGGTGTGCGATGCCGTGCTTCCGGAGGTCGTCGCTCCGGACCCGGGTGAGGTGGCCTGGCAGGGGTGGCTGACCGAGTCTGAGCTGCGGCGGACTCTGCAGCAGTGGACCTTCACTCCTGATAGTCAGGAGATTTTCGATCGGTATCTTGCATGTCGCGCTGACCCGGCGTCTTCGTGGAGAGGGTGTTCGTGAGCTGGGTCAGAGGAATGAAGCTGCTGGTCGTTCCGAGCTCTCTGGGGGTTGGGCCGGCGGGTGTGGGGGTGTCGGCGAGGCGTTCGGCAAGGGCGGTGACCGCTTCGCGGTCTCCTTCGAGGGCTTCGCGTTCGGCGTCGGTCAGGTCGAGCTGTTCGAGCATCTGGTCGATGCCGTCCTTGACGGCTAGGAGCTGGCCGCGGGTGGAGTCCTTGGGGACGTAGAACGGGCAGCGTGCGCAGGCCAGCCGGTGGGGGCACTTGGCGAAGAAGTCGTAGCTGCAGTAGCCGCTGCCCAGGTCGTAGTACTTCCAGGGCTGTTCGCCGCCTGCGGCGGCTCCGGTGAGGATGGACTCGCGGTCGATGAGGACCTGGATGGTGCGGACGTTGCGGGCGAAGTAGTCGGCCTTCCTGTAGGCGGCGGTGAGGGTGCGCTGCAGGATCTCCGCGTAGTAGCGGGTGCTGGCCGGGTGCTTGTGGCCGAGCCATTGCTGAAGGTCATGGACGGTCAACGGCTCGCGGGCGTTGAGGAGTTGGGTGGCGATGGTGGCGCGGGCCCGGTGGCTGGTGAGCGCTCCGTGGGAGTTGGTCTGCGGGACGCCGGACTTGCCGCAGAGGGCCGGGAGGATGGTCTTGTTGAGGTAGTCCTTGCCGACGAGCTGGCCGCGGTGGCAGAAGAGGTGCTGCCTTTTCTCGCCGTGGCCGGATGCACTTCCGACTTTCAGGCTGACATGCCATGAGGCCCGATGCATCTCCCCAGTGCGACCTATCACTGCAGGTCATCCGGCATGCCCAGGCTGTTACGGCAGGTCGCTAGCGCCTCAAGCGGGCTTCACAGGTCTGCCGCACAGGGACCACAACACCTCGCCGTCGCCACCCAGCGACCGCGAGCCGGTCAGCGCTGCTGGGATTCGTCAACGATCTGCAGAAACAAAGCCCTTGACGACCCTCGTCCCTTCAGGAGCGACAACTACTCCGATCACACACCTCGGGAGGGCGTAATGTGGCAGGGTAATCGCTTACCGCGGCAGCTTGGCGGTTCGCTCTGGGTGGGCTGCGGCGACGTATCGCATGGCCGTCTGCTCCGTGATGCCGAACAACCTCATCAGTTTGAGCGGATCGGCGTTCTCGAACGCCTCATTGAGGATCCGGTCCTGGCGCAGGCCCTCCAGTGTCACCCCCTTGGGGAGGACTCCTTGGAGCAGGCCGATGCTGACGGCCGGCTGGTCAGGATCAAGTGCGGTCTTCTGGCTGACCAGCAAGTGGGGGTTGGTGGAAGCGGGCCAGCGGCGATGGCGGTAGGTCAGCCACTCGGTGGCCATTTGGTGGGTGAACTCCTCTAGATAGACGGTGTGCCGTAGGAGCCCGCGGTGGATCTCGAGCGTGCCGCGGGCGAGGCTCAGGTTGGTGGTTCGGACCGTACGGATGTCGTTGCCCGGCACTGCGTGGACGGCGACCAAGGCGATGACGAGGCGCCCGAGCGGCGTGGTGACCCGGTCGAGTAGGCTGGCGAGCACGTCGCTGGGAACGGACCATGGCACACCCGTCAGGTCTCCGACGGGCAGGTGCCGGGTGGGGTCCAGGAAGATCACTCGTTCCCGTTTCAGGGCATTGAACAGGCTGCGCAGGCAGATGGCGAGCTGTCTGCGGGCGTGTCCGGACAGGCCGTTGACGGCCTTTTCAACTTGGTCCTGGGTGATCTCCCGCAGTGTGGTCACGTTGGCCGCCGTCCACGCGGCGAGGGTTGGCTCGAGCGCAACGAGGTAGCGGCGGATGCCGTCGTAGCTGCGGGCTTCACCTTGGCGGCGGCCTTGGCCGCGCAGGACAGCCACCCATGTGTGCGTACTCCACTATGGAGGACCGAGCCGTCGGGCAGCATGGTCAGGCGACTCGGGCGCGTCTTGCCCAGGTAGTCCATCCCCTTGGCCTGGTAGACCGTCCCGTAGTGACCGGGAAAGATCAGCTCGGGGCCGTGGGCGGTGAGGCGCGTCCTGGGCTCGGGGTCGCTGTGCGCGACGACCCCACGCACGCCTCGGGCGGCCGCCAGGCGGAAGGCACACGCCTGCGCCCACGTCTCCTGGTGCCGAGCAGTATCACTCGGGGACGAATGGCCATTCCGCCCGGCAAGAACTGACCACGGGGAGTGGCGTGAATCAGGTGTGGATCTCCATGGGGATGTCTACTCGGGGCCAGTTGCGGTGTCCTGTTTGAGGCGTGAGGCGACGTAGCTGGCACGGTCGGCTCCGGCGGCGGTGTGCCATCGCTGGGCTGCGGAGTCGGAGATGCCCAGCAGGTCGGCGAGGAGTTTCCAGTGGACGCTGCCGACCATAGAGAGCAGTGCTCCGTTGCGGGCATGGCGCATGTTCTTGATCCCGAGGGTCTTCAGGCGGCGTGCGAGGTGGTCGGCGCTGAGTGGCCGGCCGGGGTGTGCGCCGGGGAACAGGTGCGGTGTCGGCATGCTGCGGGCCAGGCGCGGTCCGGGCGGCGTTCGATGATCAGGCGTGCCGTCAGGTGTGAGAGCTGGGGCCGTAGCCAGAGCGGGTCGCTGCCGAGGGTGAGTCCGAGGATGCTGGGTTCTGTGGGGTGTTCGAGGACGTCGTCGACGGTCAGTTGCGCGATGCGTGTGAGGTGCTGGCCGTACTGGAGTACGAGGCATCCGGCGACGCGGTCGGGCAGGGCGAAGGTGTCGTCGTGTTCGAGGCGGTGGGCCAGAAGGAGGCGGTCGGTGTCGCTCATGATCGACCGGTCTTCGCTGGTGGCGAGGGCGCTGACGGCGACGTGGCGAGGTGCTTCGCCGTGTACGGCTGCCCAGGTGAGGAACTGGCGCAGGTAGCTGGTGCGCCAGCGCTGGGAGGAGAGCCAGGCGTCGACGTGGGGCTGGGTGCAGTCGGCGAGCGTGCTGCCGGTGGTTCGGAGATATTGGGTGAACGCGTGGGCGGTGCGCAGTTGTTCGAGGAGGTAGCGGGCGTGGTGGGGGCCGAGGCGGCCGGTGTGCTGGGTGTGTTCGTGGATGGCGGGCAGGAGGGCCCAGCGCAGGTAGCGGGCCAGCAGCAGCCGGTCGGCGGGCTCGTGCACGTTGTCGAGCAGCGTCTGGGCTCGGTGCTGGGCGCGGGCCAGATGTTCGTTGCGGGAGGGCAGGAGGCCGACCGCGGTGAGCAGGCTGCGCAGGTGGGTGACGGAGGCGGTCTGGCGGAGCTGGTCGAGGCCGTCATGGGTGCAGGCGAGGTCGCCGGTCAGGAGGCGGTGGATCAGCCGTCCGCCGGCGCCGTCGAGGTAGGCGATGAGGGTGTACGGGCTGGGGTAGCTGGCCAGGTGCCGGTGCAGGGGTGCGAGTTCGGCCCGCAGGTGGTCGGGGCCGGCGGTGAATACCTCGTCGAGGCGTTGGGCGGCGCAGCAGGGCGGGCAGCGCCGGCGGCTGTGGATGCGGCCCATGCCGCCGCACACGGTGCAGGTGTAGGTGAGCTGGATGCCGGCGCACTCGGGACAGGTCGGGGTGCCGTCGCTGTCGCGGCGGAAGACCGGGCGGTGCCGGCGGCAGGAGGTGCAGGTGGCGTGGGTGAACCGGACGGTGTCCACGCAGGTCAGGCAGACCGGGCCTTCCGGCCAGTGGCGCTCGGCCTTGGTCACGGTGCCGCAGCGGGCGCAGGGTCCGGGCTTGGCCTGGTGGCAGCGCCGACAGCGGCGCAGGCCGTCCTGGCGGGAGGTGAGCGCGGCGGGCAGCTGGCCGCAGTCCGCGCACAGCTCGGCGGCTGGTCGGACCTTCTCCCAGCAGTACGGGCAGTACGGCCGGCCGTCGAGAGTGCCGAGGGCCGGCCGGTCCTTGCCGCACCGCGTACACAGGGCGCGGTGCCGCCTGCGCCAGCAGGCATGGCACTGCGGCCCGCGGGCATCCCGGACGGCAACCGGCCGGGTACGGCCGCAGTCGCGGCACGGCTCCGGGGGACGATGCTTGCCTGCGCAGGTGCTGCACAGGTTGCGTTTCTTCAGCTTGATCGGTCCGTGCCGTCCGCATCCGGAGCAGCGGCCCGGCGGGGCTGCGCGGGCGAAGCACGTGGCGCACACCGGGCCGTCGGAGGTCCTGGAGCGGACAGGCCGGGTCCGGCCGCAGGAGATACAGGTGGCGGCGCTGCGGCGCCGCCAGCACGAGCCGCACACCGGCTCACCGCCGGGCCGCGCGGCCACCGGGCGCAGCCGGCCGCAGTCCGTACAGGGCTCGGCGCTGGCAGCGCGGTGACAGCGGGCACACACCGGATCGGCCCCGGTACGCGCACACGGCGCGCACAACTCGCCGCACCGGCAGCAGACTTCCTTCGGCCGCGACGCGTCATAGCACGTCTTGCACAACCGGCGGCTCTTGCTCCTCAGGCTGAGGGAGCGCTCGCGGCCGCAGCCGTCGCACCGCCCGCGCACCGTGGCCATCGCAGCGAGCCCATCAGCTCTCGGCGTCGAAGAAATCGCCGGAGAGCACTGGCCCGTCCGGCATGACCGGACCCGCTCCGCGTGGGCGTGGACGCTCACCGTCCTCGGGCTCGGCCTCGGTCACCAGGTCCTCGAACCGGCAGTCGAGAATCTTGCACAGCGCCACCACGAGTTCCAGGGGAATCTTCGGGGGCTGCTCCGCGGACACCAGACGGTAGACGGTGCTGCGGTCGAAGTCGAAGCCGTAGCGGCGCAGTTCGGGAACCAGCTTGGTGGTGTTGAACCAGCTGCGGCGCACCGCCATCAGCTCGCGCAGCCGCCACACGCACCGTGGCTGCAGCGCCTCCGGTCCGGACGGCCTGCGGTCCTCTGCCTGGCCTCCGGGCACGGCCTTCATCGTGTTCCCCTGTGGCCGCCGGTCACCGGGGTGCTTTCGCCGTCCGCGGTGTCGAAGGTGTCGAACTCGTCGTCCATGTCGGCCTCGGCCTCCGCCCGGGCGAAGGCACTGCGCAGGGCTTCCTCCTCTGCGGAGTCAAGGAACTCGCGCACCTTGGAGTTCTTGTAGTCACTGGAGAGGGCGGTATAGATCGCCGTGGTCGCGGCATGTGAGTGACCGACCTGCTCGGTGACGAACGAGGCGTCGTAACCGGCCTCGATCAGCCGGGTGACGTAAGTGTGGCGCAGGCAGTGCGGGCACAGGTAGTCCGGCAGCCCCGTCAGCAGGCGCCAGTGAGCGAAGCGGTCGTTCACCGAGCGGACGGAGATCTCCCCGCCGCGCTCGGTGGGGAACATCACCCCGTCATCGAGCCCGTCACGGTAGAACAGCGGCCGGATGTGCTGAACGTAGTACCGCACGGTCGCCACCGCCCAGGGCCACACGGAGATCACTATCCGTCGGCGCGGCGGTTGCCCGGGCAGGGCCTTGCCCCACCGCACCGCCAGCCCCGCGAAGTCCCCGAACTCCGCCAGCTTGGCCTGCCGCCGCCAGTCATGGATCTCCAGCCGCGCGGCCTCACGGCGGCGCAGCCCCCAGCCGTACATCGTGGTGAACATCGCCAGGTCACGAGCCGCGGTCAGCGCACCCTTGTGACCGGCAGCATGCAGCCTGGCGATTTCCGGATCCATCTGCCCGAAGAACGCCCGCACCTCCGGGCGGGTCAGCGGCCGGTTGCGGCTGGGCCGCCCGACGTACCCCTGGGAGTGTCGCACGCTGTTGAGCTCCGCCAGCACCATGGCGGGAAACGCGCCGAACATCTCCCGGCACACCGACGCCCACCCGTAGGCCGGATTGACCAGGTAGGACAGGAACGCACTCAGCTGCAGCTGCTTCTGCCCGAGTGTCGAGTGCGCCACCGCGGCGGCCACAGCCGCCGACCACCGGTCGAACACCGAGGCGTTCCACTCCCACGGGAACGCATCGGCAAACGCCTGCAGCTGACGCACCGTCCGCACCCGGCCGGCAATGGTGTCCGGCTGCAGCGCACGGGCCTGCTGGCACTCGACGAACCCCTCGATCATCTTCTCGAACACCGCCTCGCACGGCAGCAGCAGCCTCACCCCGGGCACCACGGACAACGAGGCCACACCCGGCACACGCGAGCCCACCGATGGCGTCCCGTGTGATGGTGTAGGCGATCATTCTCCGGTGGTGTTCGGGGTGCCGGGGAGCGCGCGGGTGGTGTTCCCGGCGTGTTCGTCGGCGTAGATGGCGGTCATGCTGCCCTCGGGGAGGTAGCGGCGGGGGAAGGCGATCCACTCGTCGTGTAGTTCGCTGAGGATGGCGGTGACCAGGCGCTGGAGTGCGGCGGGGTTGGGGAAGACCTGGACGACGTCGGTGCGGCGTTTGATCTCCCGGTTCAGTCGTTCCAGGGGGTTGGCTCGACTTTGCGGAGAATCGTGATCTTGAACAGATAGTGGCTTCCCTGTTCGGGTGAGCCCGCTGAGTGGCTTGCGGAACGTCAGGCTGAACGTGAAGAACCATCAGCGGTGTTGATCCAACCGCCTCGAAGCGAGGAAGTTGCCGCTGATGGTTCCGGGGATGACGTTACCGGCGTCGTTGCTGCTTGTTCTGCAGGTCACTCGTCCGTGTTTCACGAAGCATTCGTTCGAGACGTTCTGCCATCTGGTGGCCGGGATGGCCGCGCAGACGGGGCGGCGTACGGTCACCGGGATGCTGACGGGGGCGGGACTGTCGCGGCTGTGGCCGCACCGCAGGGCCCACGCCTTCTTCTCTGAGGCCTCGTGGGATCCCGACCAGCTCGGCCTGCGCCTGGCCCGAGCCGTGGTCGAAGCCCTGCTCCCAGCGGACGCGCCGATCCTGGCTGTCGTCGACGACACCCTGCTGCACCGGGTCGGCAGGAAGGTCTTCGGGGCGCTGTGGGCGCATGACGGCTCCGGGCGGGGCAAGGACAAGCTCGGGTTCGGCAACACCTGGGTCATCTGCGCGGTCGTGGTCCGCCTGCCCTTCCTCGCCAAGCCGGTCGCTGTGCCGGTGGCCGCCCGGCTGTGGCGGGGCAAGGCCACCGCCTCCCGCACCGACCTGGCCCTGGAGATGGTCCACGACCTGGCCGCGCTCTTCCCCGGCCGCACTCTCCACGTCACCGGCGACGCTGCCTACCACTCCGGCAAGGTCGCCGACCTGCCCCCGTCGGTCACCTTCACCACCCGACTCCCGCGCAACGCCGCCCTGTCCGCGCCGACCCCGCCCAAGACCAACAAGCGGGGACGGCCCCGCAAGAAGGGCAGGGCGCTGGGCTCACTGACCGCGATTGCCCAGACGGCGACATGGCGCCTTGCCGTCGTGGAGCGTTACGGGCGCATGGAGTTCGTGTGGATCACCGAGAGGGAATGCCTGTGGTACGGAGCCTTCAAGGACCTCCCGGTCCGCCTCGTCCTGATCCGCGACCTGAACTCGACCCGCCCGTACGACCTCGCTCTGATCAGCACCGACCTGGTCAGTCCCGCCGACGACCTCATTGAACGGTACGGCACGCGCTGGCCGATCGAATCGATCTTCGAGCACATGCGCCAGGATCTCGGCGTCGGCCAGGCCCGCAACCGCACCCGGCGCGCGGTGGAGCGCACCGTCCCCTTCGGCCTGGCCGTCTACACCATCGTCGTCCTCTGGTACGCCGCCCACGGGCACCACCCCGCCGACATCGCCGACCGGCGCGCACGACAGCCCTGGTACGCGACGAAGGCGACCCCGGCGTTCAGCGACATGGTGATCAAGCTTCGCCGGACGATCATCGCCGCCCGCCATATTCACAACCCTGCAGGTCAACCCGGTCCCGATGAAATCGCCGCGGTCATCCGCGCCTGGGAAGCAGCCGCGGCGTAGAGCCCGCCACCCCAAGATCACCATTCGCTACAAACACGAGGGTTGGTGGACTGGATCTTTTTCCAGTGCTGGAGGGGGAAGACGGCGAACGCGGTCAGGTCTTCCTTCGCGTCCAGGAGCATTTCTTTGACCTTGGGGAACTGCTCGCCGAGCATGTCGGCGACGGTGTCCAGCTGGGCTTGGACCGCTTGGGCGGTGGGCTGGGCGAAGACGGTGCGGATGGTCGCGGCGACCATCTCGCCGGTCCCCTTGGGGATGTGTGCGAAGCAGTTGCGCAGGAAATGGACACGACAGCGCTGGTAGGCGGATCCCAGCATGACCTTGCGGATCGCCTTGACCAGGCCGCTGTGTGGTCGGCGATGACCAGGCGCACCCCGGACAGGCCGCGCTCGCGCAAGGAGCGCAGGAACTCGGACCAGAATGCCTCGCTCTCGCTGTCGCCGACAGCGGTCCCGAGGACCTCGCGGCCGCCGTCCTCGGTGATGCCGGTGGCGATGACCACGGCCTGGGAGACGATCTGGTGGTTCACCCGTACCTTGCAGTACGTCGCGTCCAGGTAGATGTAGGGGAACCGGGTGTGGTCCAGGGGCCGGGTGCGAAAGGCGGTCAGCGGCTCGTCCAGCTCGCCGCAGATCCGGGAGACCTCGCTCTTGGATATCCCGCTGTCCCCGCCCAGGGCCTTGACCAGGTCGTCGACGGAGCGGGTGGAGACTCCGTGGACGTAGGCTTCCATGATCACGGCGTAGAGTGCCTGGTCGATGCGGCGCCTGCGCTCGAGCAGGCTGGGGAAGAAGCTGCCGGTGCGGAGCTTGGGGATCTGAAGGTCCAGGTCGCCGGCCTGCGTGGTCAGGGTCTTGTCGCGGTGCCCGTTGCGGAACGCCGTTCGCGAGGCAGTGTGCTCGTTCCACTCGGCACCGATGTGCGCGGCGGTCTCGGCCTCGATCAGTTCCTGCAGCATCCGCTCGGCCACACTGCGGACCAGCTCGATTCCATCGGACGAGCGTAGTGACCGAAGCAACCGCAGTAAGTCATCCTGGGACAGGGCCATCGTGCACTCCCATCGCTTGAACTGGCGTTTTAGCAGGGAGAGTTGCACGGTGGCCCACCCCTTGGTCAGGGAGCGGCCACCCCCATCAGGCGTGCGCCCCGGGCAGACACCCGCGCACACCCACACCTCGATCGCCTACACCACGTCGCAGGACGCCATCAGCCCACCTGCTCGCCAGACCCATCCTCGCCCTGCGACATCGACACCTCCAGTAACACTCGATGGTGCAGGCAATGCATCAAAGATGTACGGTCAACACCGAGAGGCGCAAGACGCAAGACAGTACGTACAGTTCAGAGAGACTGCGGCCTCCAACGGCAAGGAGGAGCACCGCAACACAGATGAAGTTGCCGCAGACGTGCGGGAGATGCACAACCGCTGAGCCTGGGCCACAGGGCTGTGAAACCTTGGCCACGCCGCCATCGGCGCGGAAACACGCCGTACCCGCCCGCGACGCCACCCACTCAGTAAAACGGGAACCTTCCTACGCCTTGCGGCCGTTCGGCTGCGACAAGCGACGGGACCGGCAGTCCGCTACGCCGCGTAAATATTCCAAAGAAGAACGGAACCACGCGGCCACTGGTATTGCCGACGGTCACGGCATAGTGCCGCGTCGTCCAAGCAGTCCTTGGGTTCTCTGACGGTGACCCATCCGTTCCACGCGCTGACTGGTCAGCGGCTGGAGATTCTGTTCGTCAAGCGCCGGAGCGGTGCGTTGGTCTTCGGACCAGGCCCAAGCCGCCCTGGCCGCGGCCCGCGAGGCCCGTGCGGCGCTGCCCGACCGCACCGCCCTGCAGGCGCTGGCCGCCGACCTGCCCGGACTGTGGTACGCCCCCGACACCAAGGACCGGGACCGCAAGCGCCTGCTGCGAACCCTGATCTCGGACGTCACTCTGCTGCCCGAGCAGGCGCGGGCCCCTGATGGCACGGGCTGCATCGAGGGGACTCCAGCTGCGGGCGGCACGCTCGGACTCCATGCGCCTTGACCAGACGGGGCGGTCGTTAATCATGCCTCTCACCCGTCCGGCGTTCTCTGCCAGACGAGTCTTGCACGCAGAATCGCCCCCCGCCGCACCGGCTACTACGCCACCAGTGTGCAGCTGCAGTCCATGCTCGTTGTCACCCACAACTACTGGACGCCCTGAAACTCTCTCTGAACCCCCTGAAGCGCGACTCCCGACTCTGCTCGCCAGCGGTCGCGGACCGGCCACGATCTGCGACCGCTGGCCGTGAACTCGCCGGGGGCGGGCTGGGGATCTACTGTCGAAAGAGCACGGCGTTTCCCGCGTTTCCGCTGGGAAGGCGAGCGGCGATGGACCCGAACACACTCTTGAAGACCGTGTCGGCGCTGTTCTGGAAGCTGGCCGACGACGCGGCCCGCACCCTACGAGACCCGCTGGCAGGCCTTCAGGCGCTCACCGGCGAGCACCCGGCACTGCAGGACAGGCTCCTGGAGCCGCTGGCCGCCCTCCCCGACAGCCACGCCCTGCTCCGGCTGCTGCGCGACGCACTCGGCGACGTCACCGACGCCGGATCGCCCGTCCGCGCCCACGGATGGAAGCGCGCACCAGGAGCGGCACGCGGACTGGCCCTCGTACTGACCGACGGCGGCTCCCGCGCCGTGCTCGCCGTGTCACCCGGGCCGGACGACACCGGACCGACCGTCGATGTCGTCGTCACCCCGGGCGTGACGTTCAGCCGCGCACACCCCGACGGCCTCTGGAGCGTCACCGCCGAAGCGCAGTCCCAGGACGCCTGGACCGCGTCCTTCTCTCCCGGCGGCGCGTCCGTGACACCGGCGGGGACCGCGACGATCACCCTGGCCCATCGTGCTCAGATCACCTGCGGCCCGGCCGACGGGCCGCACATCTCGATGGACGCCCTCCACCTCACGGCGACAGCGTCACCCCAGGTCCCCTTCACCGTCGAACTCGGCGTGCTGGGCTTCCAGGCTGCCGTACTGCCGCCCGCGCTCTCGTCCTTCCTGGGCGACAGCGGCGCCACGACCACTCGCAAGACCGACTTCGCCATCCGGGCGAGCCGCGCGGACGGCCTGCGGTTCGAGGACGGCGGCGCCCGCCTCGAACTCCCCGTCAGCCTGAACCTTCCGGGCGCAACCGCCCGGCGCTTCGCACTGGAACTCGACGACGACGGCACCGAAGTCGTCCTCAGACCGACGCTGTCCCTGTTCGCGAAGCCGGCTGCCCTCCCGCTGAGCGCCGACCTCGACGGCCTGGGGCTCAGCCTGCCCGTCAGCTTCGACGCCGACCGGATCGGTATCGACCCACTGCGCATCTCTGCGAACTTCCCCACCGGAATGGGCATCGGGCTCGCTGCGGGCCCGGTCTCCGGCGGCGGGGCGGTGCAGCAGCGCGGTGAAGCCGGCAGCGGTGCGTACGCGGGCGTCCTGGACGTCGACCTCGGCGTGGTCCGCGTACAGGCGATCGGACTGCTGCAACTCCCCGTCAATGAAAAGCAGTTGTCGTTCCTGGTCCTGCTCGGGGCGGAGTTCGGGTATCCGGGGATCCAGCTCAGCTTCGGCTTCGCGCTCGATGCGGTCGGCGGCCTGGTCGGCGTCAACCGGCGGGTCGACGAGGAGCGGCTGCGCGGGCTGATCCTCGACGGCAACGCCGACCGTGTCCTGTTCCCGGGCAACGCCGTCGCCCGTGCCGACGAGATAGCGGGCTCCCTGGAAGCCTGTTTCCCGGTCGCGCGGAGCCGGTTCGTCATCGGCCCGATGGTGCGCATCACCTGGGGCGGCCGGATCGTCTCCCTGTCCGCCGCGCTCATCCTGGACCTGCCCGACCCGGTACGGGCCTTCTTCGTCGGCCGGCTGGTGATCGCCCTGCCGGATCCCGTCGTGCCGCTGATCCGGCTCCAGGCCAACGTCTTCGGCAAGATCGATCCCGGTGTGCCGTCGGTCGAGCTGCTGGCGACCCTCACCGGTTCGCGCATCGTCGGCCTGCCCGTCGCCGGCGAGTTCTTCCTGCTGCTGCGCGGCGGCCGGGATGCGGTGTTCGTCCTGTCTGCCGGCGGCTTCCACCCGCGCTACGCCCGCCCGCCTGGCGTACCCCAACTGCAGCGCCTGTCCATGGACTTGGGCAACGGAATCATCAGCTTGCGCGCGGAGGCATACCTGGCGCTGACCTCGAACTCGCTGCAATTCGGCGCCAAACTGCACCTCGACGCGGTGATCGCCGGGTGCGGCGTGGAGGGCTACCTCGGCCTCGACGCGCTCTTCGTGTGGGAGCCGACGCTGTCGTTCTCCGTGCACGTGTACGCCGGGGTCGCCGTCCTCGCACTCGGCGAGCGACTGGCCTCCATCGGGCTCGACTTCACCCTGGAAGGGCCCGCGCCCTGGCATGCGTTCGGCACGGGAACAATCTCCGTGCTGTTCTGGGACGTGTCCCTGGACTTCGACGAGCGGTGGGGCGAACTCCCGGCGTCGGCGGCCAAGGCCGAGGACATCCTCCCGCTGCTGCGTGACGCACTGGCCAAGCCGGATGCCTGGACGGCCGAGCGCAGCCCGGCGGACCGCAGCGGCCTGCGGTACACCGACGCGGCCAACGGATCGCTGGCCCGCGGCGAAGTGGCAGCGCCGGACGCGACCTTCCGCGTGAGCCAGAAGGTCGTACCGCTCGAAAAACCGATCACCCGGTTCCACCGGGTGGGTGTGCCCGAGCAGTTGTGGCGGATCACCCCCGTCGAGCGTGCAACCGACGACCCGATGGATACCTTCGGACCGCTCACGCAGCCGTTCGTACCCGGCGAATTCTTCGCGATGAACGACGAGGAGCAACTGTCACGACCGGCCTTCGAAGACTGCACGAGCGGCGTCCGGCTCTCCGACACCGACGTCCAGCTCGGCACACGGCACCTCGTCGACGTGAGTTACGAGACCGGCTACAAGGTCGAGCTGGGCTGGTTCACCGCGCCGCCGCCGCGCAACGGCCTGCCCCTCGCCGGAACCGGAGCGTTCGTCCTCGAAGGCTTCGCCCGCCCCGTGCGCGCGGCCGAGCGGGCCGACCGGTGGCGTGCCGCGCAACGACCGATCGACACGATGAAGGTGGAGATCCTGCGATGACCCGCCGTTGGTTCATCTCCTCAGCAGAGGTCGGCGCCGCAGCCGACGCGACGTCGGTCACGGGCTCCCGGCCGTCGTTCAGCCCCGCCGTCCGTATCACCCGGGCGATCAAAGACCAGGTGGCGGAGACCTTCCCCGACCGCCCCGGCCCCGCCCTCCAGCTCCTCGGCCCCGGTGACACCATCGGCTTCGACCGCGCCGTGGTCGTACGGGAAGAGCCGCCCCCGGGCTGCCCGAACAGCCCGGCCAACTACCTCGCCCACGTGGAGTTCTCGGACGCGAGCCTTCCGTGGCTGCTCAGCTTCCCGGCCGTCCGGAAGCTGCCGTGGCTGGCCCTGCTCGTCCTGCGCGACAACGAGGGCGACCTGAAGCAGGGTGTCCCGCTGCCCGTCGTCGAAGCCCCAGGGACCGCACTGCCCGACCTGGGTGACGCCTGGGCATGGGCGCACGTCGAGGCGCGGATCGAAGACGGCGAGACCCCCGAAGGCGCCGTCACCCGGGACGTGCGCAGCGGCGTCGACAACGTCGTCGCCCGGCTGATCTGCCCGCGCGACCTGGACCCGGACCGGGGCTGGCTGGCCTGCGTGGTACCGGCCACGAAAGCCGGCGTCGCTGCCGGGCTCGGCGACACACCACCACCGGACGGCAACGCCCCGGCCTGGTCGCCGGGACAGGCGCAGGCCCGGCTGCCCGTCTACCACTGGTGGCGGTTTCGCACCGGGTCGGAAGGATCGTTCGAGGAGCTCGCCCGCAAGGTCGCACCGGTCGAGGGAGACAGCCTCGAAGGCTTCGGTGCCCGCACCGTGGACGTCCGCCATCCGTGGCCGCACAAGGACGTGCTGCAGGGCGTGGCACCCGCACAGGTGACGGTGCCCGTCCACGGCGCCCTGCGGCTGCCGCACACCGACACCGCGAATGACGTGTGGAGCCACGAGGCCAGCATGAACAAGTTCCGCGGGCTGATCGTCGAGCACCTGGACGCGCCGGCGGCCCGGCGGCAGCCCGACCGGGTGGGGATGCCGCCGGACCGCGATGAGAAGGCCGTCGCCGCACCCCTGTACGGAAGCCACCACACCGGCGCGCAGCAGGTCCCGGCGGCCGGCTGGATGAACGAGCTGAACACGCAGGTGAAATATCGCATCGCGGCCGCGATCGGTGCCCGGTACGTCCAGCTGGAGCAGGAATTCCTGATGGCCCGAGCCTGGGAGCAGGTCGGGCAGGTCAACGAGGCGAACCAGGCCCTCGCGGCCTCGGAACTCGCCGCCGAGGCCGCCCGGGCCGCGCAGGCCAAACACCTCGACCTCATGCGGACCGCCCCGCTCACGGAACTGTCCTCGCTCTACCGTGACGTCATAGAGGCCGAGGAGGAGGGCACAGGCGGACAGCCGGTTGCGAGCCTGCTGCGCCACTCGGCCGTCCCGGACGGCGTCGCCACGACGGCGTTCGTACGGCTGACCCGCCCCGGGGGCGCACTGCGCCGCCGCAGCAGCCGGGCCATGGAGGTGGCAGGAGCTGCGGCGCAGGCGTCGGCTGGGGGCCCGGCGGGTGGCGTGAGGGCGACGGCCACCGGGCCCTTCCTCAGCCGGGCCCTGGACGCCTCGAAGGTCTCCTTGCCGTCGACCTGGCTTGCCGGGGTCGAGCGCGAGGCGATCCCGCCGGTCGGCGAAGTCGTACACGGGCCGATGGCCGCGTCGGAGGCCCGTGCCGGCGACCCGTCGGCCGAGTTCGCGTCCCAGACCCTCAACGACGTGCTGTTCGGGCTGTGGATGGTCGCCGACGACTTCTGCGAGAAAGGCATCGACAGCCCGATGTTCGAGGAATTCGGCAACCCGAGACAGGAACTTGAAGCCCTCTTCGTCAAGAAGCAAGAACGGGAACGGCCGGGTGAGCCTCGTCCCGCAGCGCGGCCGGGGGCCCTGCGCGGGATCCGCCGGAAGATCAGCGTCGAGAAGCGAGCCACACCCCTACTGGCCGCAGCCGGCCTGGGCATGACGTCCGGCACCCTCGTCAAGCGCATCCGGCGAGTAATCCGCCCGGTGCCGCAGTGCATGGGGCACATGACGTCGCGCCTCGGCCAGGTGGTAATGGGCGAACGCACCGACCAAGATGCCCGCCCGCTGCGCCCGATCATGACCCACCCGGAGTTCGGGTTCCCGATCGCGGCGGAGCTGCTGACCCGCTGGCCCGAATGGGCCGTACCAGGCATCTCAGCTTTCCCGGACAACACTTCGACGCTCCTCGAACCCAACCCGGCATTCGTGGAAGCGATGCTGGTCGGACTGAACCAGGAGTTCAACCGCGAGCTCCGGTGGCGTGAGTACCCGACGGACGAGGCGGGCACACCGTTCTCCCGCTTCTGGCCGCCGGGCGGCACCCAACCCGACTACGGCGAGATCGCCCGCTGGGGGCTGGACGGCAAACTCGGCGACCACGGCCCCGACCGGGGCACGAACCTTCTCTTCCTCCTGATCCGCGGCGAGGTACTCCAGCGGTATCCGGGCACCGTCGTCCTCGCCGCCAAGTCCGTGGACCGGAAGGTGGAAGGCCCGGACGTCACCTGGAAGGAACCCAGGTTCGTGCTGCCCGTGGACGAACGCACCAACGTGTACGGCTTCGCCGACCTGACCGCCGCACAAGCCGTCGCCGAACACTGGATGTTCGTGATGCGCGAACCCATGCGCGGCGCCCAGTTCGGCTTCGACGTACGGACCCCCAAATCCCCGGCGTTCGACTCCTGGCCCAACCTCACCTGGGACGAAGTCCCCACCGTGAACGGATTCGTCGTACCGAGGGTCCTGGCCGGGGCCGAGGGCCGACGCCCGCCCGCTCTCGGCCCCGGCCAGGACCCTCCCGGATGGGAAGGCCTGGACGCTTCGAATTTCGCGCGGATCCTCTTCCAGCGCCCGTTCCAGCTGGCGTTCTCGGCGAGCGCAATGGTCGGCGAACCGCCTGCGTGACGTAACCGCCGCCGCCACGTGCCGTACGTACCACCAGCGTGGCCACGTACCACCAACGTGACTACGTACCGCCTACGGCCACGTCTCGGACGGCCGGACCACGTCGAAGTGCAATCCGCTGGAACTTTCGCCGCCGCCGGGGTTCTTCTCGCGGCGGACCCACACGTGCCAGGAGCCGTCGAACCACCGCGCGAGCACCGGGCGGCGGGTGACCAGCGCGCCCTCCCTCGGCACTTCCTCCTCGTGCACCCAGTGGTCGGTGTGCAGCAGGCGGCCGAGCGGCTTCGAGTCGGCGTCGGGCTGCAGCAGCGGCACGAGGGCGAACCGGATCGACGCCGCCGTCATGGCGTGCGGCACGAGCGGCAGCCAGTAGTCGGGCACGATGGTCTGCACCGCGTACGAACCGACCGGGTTGGGCTGCGGCCCCTGCGGTGCGATGCGCAGCCAGCGCGCCCTGCGGTCGACGAGTTCGCCCCGGTCATCGGTGAAGGACGTCTGGACGGCCCATGCGAGATTGGCCAGTTCGTCGCGCGTGAGGGTCACCGATTCGAGCCGCTCGCCGACGGCGCCTTGCCCGGACGGCATGAGTAGCAGTCCGTCGTCGGCGCCGGTGACCGTGAACAGGTTCCAGTGGGGGTTGTCGCGCCCGGCGCGTTCGACGGTGTGCGTGGCGCCGAAGGTGTCGGTGACGACGATCGGCTTCAGCGCCGTCAGCGAACCGGCCGGCACTTCTAGCGGGACCAGGAACCAGTCGTTGCCGTAGACCTCGGCGAAGGCGATCACCAGCAGTCGGCCGGTGTCCAGCGCGGAGACGTCCGTCGACCCGAAGTCCAGTTGGGCGTCTTCCATTTCCCAGAAGCGATCGGCCGGGATCCCTCCGAAACGCACCGTCGAGGGGACCACCTTGCGATGGAACGGCGGGACGGGTGCCGCTGCCGGTGAGGCAGCCGGGTCGAGATCGACACTGAACCAGTCCAGGCCGTCGCCGAGGTATTCCTCGGCGTGGAAGACCCGGTCGCCGAAGGAGAAGTCCGTGCTGTGCTCGAAGCGGTGCGGGTCGAAGGTGTCGAGGGCATCGGGCGTACCGGGTGCAGCGGGTGCTGCCGCGGGAGCGACCCCGTGCCACCAGTCGATCCACCGTTCGCCGACGGCGGCCAGGCCCGGCACCCGTAGCCCGTTGCCGGCGTTGCCGTCCAGGTCCTTGGCCAGCTCGACCGCATCGGGGACCTTGGGCGCCAGCAGCGTGACGAGATTCGCCGGCCCGGCAGGCATCGGATCAAATGCGTATGCGGCCAGGACTTGCGGGAGTTTCGCCGTCAGGCCTGCCTGGTCCAGCAGCCGGACGAAATGCGCGCCGCCTTCCACCCGCAGGTATTCGTCCGGCCCGGCACTGTCCTCCGACTCGACCAGTGCATCGAGCGGACCGGTCGTCGGGTCGTACGGAACCCAGGGCCGAGGACCCGCCGGTGCAGGCAAGTCCCCCTCGCCCGCCGGCCGCCATGCGGAGATGAGGGTGCTGTCCCCGTCGATCTGCGCGAGCACGGGCGAGCCGGCATCCTGGCCGGCGAATTCGCCGAACTGCCACTGCCGGGCGAGGGCCCATGCCGGATCGTGTACGCGGGCCGCCAGCCCGGAGGCCACCTCGTGGGTACGCGAGAGCGGCTCCAGCCGGAACCGGAAGAATCCGTTGTGCTCAAACGCCGTCCGGGGCATCGGCTACTCCTCTGCCAGCTCGATCCAGAAGTTTTCCAGCATCGACGCCAGCGCCGTGCTGCCGAAGTCGCCCACCCGGCAGGCGGGGAGTATGTCGTCGACCAGCGGAAGATCGGAGAGGTCGACCGCGCGCATCTTGGCCAGCTCCAGGGTGTCGCGCACCACCAATGCAAGGCCGTCCGCGGTCCAGCCGCGTACGGGATTGGGCGGCACGGCGATCAGGACGGCCTGCGGCGCCTTCGCGTCGGGCCGGTCGAAATGGAACGCCACTCCGGTCAGCTCCGATTCCACCGGGACCGGGTCCTGGCCCGTCTTCGTCGCAGCCAGCACATCGGCGCCGGGCAGCACCTCGGCCCACTCGTCGAAGACGATCCCCGCGATCGGCTTGCCGGCGGGCAGATCGGCCGGTGTGTGGCAGACCAGGTGCCGGCGGGCCGGAGGCCGCTTCAGGGGATCAAAGGTCCCGCCGATCCATGCGCCGCCCCGGGGCAGCTGCGACGCCGACAGCCGGCAAGGCCTGCCGACGCGGGCGCCCGCCAGCAGCAGCGTCTCGTGCCAGGTCCGGACCGCCGGCCGGACCGTGCCGAAGCGGCGCACCCAGTCCGCCACGGCCGCGCCGGACGCACCGGTCGCCGAAGCGGGCAGCGCCACGCCGGGCAGCAGCGCGGTGAGCGGAAGGGCCGTGCCGAGCAGCTCGCCCAGCACGCGCGTCACGTTGGCCAGCCAGCCGGGGGCGGTCGCGTCCGCGGTAAGTGCCTTGATGCGGGTCAGGTCGCCCTCGATGCCGAGGGTGTTCCGCAGCCCGGCATCAGCGAGGCCAGCAACGAAGCCTGCGACCCGCCGCCGCACTTCCTCGACATTGGGGGCCGGCAGGTCGGGCTGGTCGTCGAGTACGTGCGCCGGCAGTAGCGGGCCGGCGCCCGCCAGCAGGCCCTGGATCCGGCCGGCGACGGCCCGTAGCTCGTCCCAGCCCCGCGTGAACTCGACCTCGGCCGCCGAGATCTGGGACAGCTGACCGAGTCTGGCGTACAGCCTGCGGTGCGTGCTGCCGGCGGCATCCAGGACCAGTCCCAGCGCGCTGAACCCGATCCGTTCGAGCGTGACGTCGAACTGCTTCGACACCGAGCCGTCCTTGACCGTACCGGCCAGTTTCCATGTGGCGGCAGGCCCGAGGAGTCCCGCCGCCCAGGCGTCCACCCGCGGTTCGAGTGCGGAGAACAGATCCGCACTCCACCCGGCAGGACGCGGCGCCTCGGCCGGCAGCACGGCCGCGATGCGGTGGGTGACGGCCCGCCCCCGGTGCGGGGTGCGCAGCACGTCGAACCGGTCCGGTACGTGCTGACCGCTGCCCAGGGAGTCGGCGGCCAGGCCTGCCCGCATGGGATTCCCGCCGACGAGCTGGTGCACGCTCTCGGCGAGCAGCAGGTCGCTCACCGCGTCGAGGGCGTCGACCAGATCATTCAGCAGCGGAAGGACCATCGGGTCGGCGGCCGGCAGCCGGCGCCTGGCCAGCAGCGTGTCCACCGTGCCGGCCGCGTGGGCCCGCGCGAGCGCGATGCCGTCGACGACGTTCCGGGCGGCGATCGCCTCGGAACTGCGCTTCCAGAGCTCGGGGTCGGGCTGCCCGGTTGCGGGCTCGGGGGCGACCGGTGCGGGGAACGTCCGCCGGAACTTGTCCTTCTCCCGGTCCAGCACCGCGTCGTGCAGAGCCCGCTCGAAGCGGTACCCGAGCAGCGCCCCCAGGTTCTGACCGCGCCGGACCCCGCCGAGCAGCCAGCGGGCGGTCCTGGCCCGCCGGGAGGTCAGGTCGACGGCGAGCGGCGAGAGCGCGCCGGCGGCGCCGGCCGGGGGCTGGGGCTGCCCGTCGACCGGC
Source organism: Streptomyces sp. V4I8 (assembly GCF_041261225.1). GTDB lineage: Bacteria > Actinomycetota > Actinomycetes > Streptomycetales > Streptomycetaceae > Streptomyces. The sequence goes on along the minus strand of NZ_JBGCCN010000001.1, from coordinate 47,099 downwards.
GGCGGAGCCTCGTCACGATGGGCCAGATAGCCGGACCGGAGCACGGCTGCGGTGGCCGCGTGGTGCAGCGAGGGGGCGTGCACGTACCCGTCGGACGGCTTCACCGAGCCGGGGTAGAGGTTCTCCACCCAGCCGTACCCGCCGAGGCGGATGCCGGTGGTGCCGGCCGCTCGGTTCTCGCTGAGCCTCTTGGTGGCCAGGGAGGTCGCCCACGCGTCCCACCGGTGGGAGTAGACGTCGAGCAATTCGAAGGAGAGCGGCAGGAATTCGCTCGCGGCCACTCCTGCGAGGGCTTGCAGCCCTGCCGCCATCGCGTCGGCCGCCGGCAGCCCCGGCTGTACGGAGGCGATGAGCCTGGCCGCGTCGGCCTCGGCCGTCGGCCCGCCCTGCCGTCGTGTGAAGACCAGCCGGTCGACGGTCTCGGGGATCGTGAAGGCGATGTCCGTCTCGTCGCCGAGGAAGCCACCACTGTGGGTTTGGAAGACGTCCCGGCTGTCGCTGTTCAGCATCAGTGGAACGAAGTCGCTGGGTTTCTGCGCCGCCGTGTTGAAGCGGAAGCTCCCGAAGACGGTCGGCTTGCGGTCGGGGGAGGGGAAACCCTCGCCGGTCAACGGCCACCGTGCTACGTACTGTGCATCGGTCAGCTGGTTGCGGAGTACCGCCACGGCGTCCGCGAAATGCCGGCGGCTGGCATCGAAGAGGTCTGGATATTTGTCGGCATTCGGTGCGAGGCGTTCCGGTACGAGGGAGTAGTCCGGTTCCGTGGTGTCGGAAGTCCAGGACAAGTTGCTGATCAGCTCGGACGGAATGGTCCATCGCAGCCCGGACCGGACGCCGGCAACCGCCACGGTGGGAGCGGGTGCGCGTTTGCTGATGCCGTCCCACTTCTCGTGTCCGCCCCGGGAGGTCGTTTCGCGACGGATCACGAAGTCGTTCGACACCGGAAGCCTCGACAGGATGTCCGCGGCGATCCGGTCGGCCGGCGTGCCGTCGGTCACGCGCGGAATCCAGCCCGGCGCGAGCGCGCCCCTCCAGTGATGGCGCAGCCGCTGCAGCCAGGGCAGGATCAGCGCGTCGGCGCCGTCGGGGCGGTCCGGAACCCACTCGTCGACGGCCGTCACCGGGAGGAAACCGTACGGCTGCCGCCCGAGCCGGACGGTCGGCAGCGGTCCGCGGCTGCGGACGTACTCGGCCAGATGAGCCCGTACCTCCTGCCACCGGACGTTGGCCTGCTTGCGTGCGTCTTCCGATAGCGGGCTGCCGCTGTCGAGCATGAGCGATTCGCTTTGGAACGCGAACGCCAGCGCCCACCAGCTCAACTGCGACAGCGCGGCGATGGGACCGTCGCCGTCGTGCCCGGCACCCGGGCACTCCGCGAGGAACGCCGCGTCGCCGGGTCCAGCTCCGGTTCCGAGTCCCAGTCCGAGTGCTCGTGCGAGGCGGGCGGCGTCGGTACGGTCCGTCAGCGCGGGCAGCGGGCCGGGCGGCATCGATACCGGACGGGAAGACCATGCGGAGCGGGTCTCCGGCGTGTTGTTCGTCGGCGTGCCGGGGGAGAGGAAGCCCAGTCCGTCGGTGAACGCGTGACCGTGCAGGTTTCGGCGCAGCCGTTCCGCCGCGGCCTCCGGCGGCAGGTCGCTGACCCCGATGACGAAGAGCTCGTCCAGGTGGTCGCATCCCGCGGGCAGGGCCAGTACGGCACCCATGCCGGCGGCCACCGCGGCGTCGAAGTCGATCGCCCACTGCGCATGCCCGTGGTCGGGCGCGGACTCGTCGGCGCCGAGCAGGCCGAGCGGAAGCGGGTCGGGGATGGCCGTGCCGGTCTGGTCGACGACCGCCTGCCCGCCGACAAACCCGAGGAAGCGCCACTGGGCGGGCATCGTGGACACCTCAGGAGCTCGCCTGCGCTCCGGATCCCGCAGTCGAGGCGTGGGCGCACCGGGGCGCGCGGCCCGCGTGGCCCACGCCGCGCGCGGTGCGGCCACTGTACGAAGCAGTGTCTGCCACGCCGGGTCGCCCGGATCGGCCCAGTAGGCGCGGGCCGCTTCGAGCTCGTGGGGGGTGAGAGCCGGCTCGAACGCGTCGACATGGATGTCGTCGGGGTAGACCCGCACCTTGATGCTGCGTTTGTCGGCGGCCCACTTCGTCTCGATGCGCACGGGCAGTAGTGCGATTGGCACGTTGGTCCGCTCGCCGAACAGGGGAGCCTCGGCGTCGAGCGCGGTGGTGAGCTGCTGAGCGGCGCCGTCGAGCTGGGAACGCAGGACGGTGAGATCTTCGCGCCGTTGGTCCTGTTTCTCTTTCTTGCCCTGCACGAACCCGTGGAGAGTGCCACCGAAGTTCGGATGATGCGTCGGGGCGCCCATGCGCTGCCACTCGTGAATCCTGCCCAGCGTCACCTCCCTGGCGTCCACGTCGATCACCTTGATGTCGTGCTCCAGGCGAGCCACGTCGAGCGCGCGGCGCAGCGCGAACGGGCTGCCGCGGGGAGGCAGTGGCGCAGCCAGGGAAAGGACCAACGCGTCAGGCCCGTCGAGCCGCACGATCGCCCCGTCGACGCCGAGACTGAACTGGAAGCGAACGCCCGGCGCTCCGACCGCCGTCAGCACGTAGATAGCCGCCGGAATGAGCGTGACCTGATGGGCGGCGTTCCGGGACAGGGCACCGGCGGACCAGCCCGGCAGCTCCGGCATCAGATCATGCGGCAAAGCCCGCCCGTCCACGGTGACCGCGAAGCCGGAAATGGTCAGCGTGCGCCAGGAAGCCACGGCGAACCTGGAATACCGCGGATCCAGCACGACCCGCCCGTCGGGAGTCACCGCGAAGTGGAAGTCCGCCATCCCCCTGGCGAGGATGAACATGTACTGCTGCGATGGCATCAGCGTCAGCTCGTGGACACTGGCCCGCGACAGCGGCCCTGCAGTCCATCCCAGCAGCTCCGGATTCAGGTCGTGCGACAGTGCCATCGCGTTGATCGTCACCTTGAATCCATGCAGGATCAGGGTCCGCCCGGCGACTTCGGCGAATGCGACGTATCCGGGGTCAAGATCGATCCGCCCGTCGGGAGTCACCGCGAAGTGGAAGTCGGCCATGCCTCTGGCAAGGGTGAGCATGTAGTGCTGGCTGGGAATGAGGGTGAGTTCATGGGCGGTGGCGCGCGGAAGCACCGCGTCGTTTCCGTTGAGGAACGGCCGAAGGTCGTGGGATAGGGCTCGGCCGTCGATGGTGACGGTGATTCCGTGGATGGTGAGGAGGGGTGTGCCGTTGGGGGTGGTGCTGGTGGTGGCGCATTGGGCGGTGGTGGGCGTGAGGGTGATGGTGCCGTCGGGGTGGAGGTCGAAGGCAGGGACGATGACTCTGGGGCCGGGGACAAATCCGTAGCCTTGGGCGGGGATGAGGACGAGTTGGTTGACGTTCGTGCGCGGCAGTTGTTCGGCGTTGCCGTTCAGGAAGGGTTCGAGGTCGTGGGATAGGGCTCGGCCGTCGATGGTGACGGTGATTCCGTGGATGGTGACGAGGGGTGTGCCGTCAGCGGAGACGCCGACCGAGCCGCACTGCGCCACGGTTTCGGTCAGGTGCACCGCTCCGTCGACACCTACGTCGAACAGCGGCACCACTACCCTCGGGCCGGGGACAAATCCGTACCCCTCGGCTGGCAGGAGCGTCAACTCGTGGGCCGTGCTCCTCGCGAACCGTGCCGCACTGCCCTTGAGGAATGCCTCCAGGTCATGCGACAGCGCCCGCCCGTCGACCGTGACAGGGAAGCCACGGAGAATCAGCGTGCTGGTGCCGCGTCCTCCGAGGAAGGCGTCGTTGGCGGCTTCGTACTCGACGAACCCCTCTTGCGTGACCTGGAATTCGAAGCTCGCCGGTCGGCCGGGGACCTGCTCGATGCCGTAGACCCCGGGGGCGAGGGAGAGTACCGGCGCGTCCGCGCCGTCGACGAGATCCGGGCTGTGACCTGAGACAGAAAACTTGGTGAAGGTCAGACCACTGCTGTCGATTCTGATCTCGGCTGTGTCGCTTCCCGCTTCTACCATCCCGCCGATCTGGAAGTGTACGCCGTCGTTCCCTGAGCCGCCCTTGAACCTCGGCTTCAGGGTGAACGCAATCGACCGGAAGAGCCCGTTCAGGCGGACGCTGCCGTTGGAATCAGTGGGCTCGCCTGGGGGTGGTTGACGCGCCTCGCCCATGACCTTGTTGCCGTCGACCTTGAAATTGTCGGTGTCGCCGCTGAGCCGGGTGACCTCCGTACCCACCGGAAGATCCAGAAATTCCAGAGTCGAGGCGAGCGATCCCAGATGAAAGACGGGATCCTTCACCTCGGCATCGAATTCCACTCTGAACGAACTCCCGCCCCTGAGACCGAAGATTTCCATGAGGTCCGAGGCGGGCAGGGGCGGGGTGAAGGACGCCGTCTGAAAGTCTGTGAACGTCCCGTTGAGGATGGCGGTGCCCAGGGGGGCCTCATCCGTGGCCACGGTGCGCTGCCCGGTGAGCTTCACCTGATGGCCGCCCAGGGTTCCGATGGCCTCGGTCTGCTCGTCGTTGAGGAACGTCCAGTCGACGAACGCGAGCCGGAGTGTCGCCATTTGTCTCGGCCTTCCTGACGATCTGGCCAAATGCGCGGCTGCTCCCGGGCCTTACCCGACCTGGGCGGCGGTCGTACTCGACGAACGCCTCTTGCGTGACCTAAACCGAAGGTCGCCGGCCGGTCGGCGAGCTGCTCGACGCCGTAGACCCCGGGGGGCGAGGGACAGCACTGGCGCGGCCCGCGTCGTCGACGAACATCCTGGAAGATGTGCCGACGAAGGAGACGTCCCGACAACTCCCCGTCGCGCCAAAGGAAGCGGAGCACAGAGCCGGGATTTGGGCGTTGCACTCAGCCGAGGCGGCGACTGCACGCGCAGATCTGCTCATGCCTTCACATTCCAGGATGTCACGGTGACCCTTGGTCGCAACACGATCAATGCCGCCGAGCGCGGTGCACTCGGCCGTGCGAGCATCGAAAAGGTGGGGTTGCAAGGAGGTGTCTCATGCCACGGACCCCCAACCGCCGCCGGATGACTTCAAAAAGGATGCGGACGGGCCCGAGTCGTGTGGATCTCGAAGATTCACTTGATCATCGGGCGAACCGGCTACGACAAAGCCGAGACCGACCGCGACGCCCGGCAGTGGGAGACAAGGCTCTTGACCACCAGGAAAGCGGGGGAAAGGTGCGGAAGGCTGACGACCAGAACCCCGATGGCGGCCCTCGCCGGGCGCCACTGAACCGCCCTGTGCCTCGCAGACCGGCGCATTCAGTGCGGCCCTGGAAGTGGTGGAGATAGAGGACCGGCAGGCGAGCGGCCGAGTGCTGGCGGCCTTCGCCGATGCACAAGCACCCGCCTGCACAAGCACCCTCCGGGGCACCGCCGGACGGCCGTGTCGCCCGGGGTCGACCTCGCCGCGGCCGATCGACGTGGTGCAGGACCGCTGTACGGACGTGGGCGTCACGCCGCGACGGTGGTCGGAGCCTTAGCGCAAAGGGAGTGACTCATGCTCAAGTCGGATCTGTTCGGCGACAGTGCGGACTTGGCGCTGGTCGCCGCGGGAGATCGGAGAATTCTCGCACCCGAAGCCTCGGACTCCGTAGGACTCGTCCAGCAGGCCCTGGTAACGGTCGGATTCAAATTGCCTGATTTCGGCGTGGACAGGTCGTTCGGGCCGGAGACCGGAGCAGCTGTTACTGCTTTCAAGGAGGACCGTGCTCTCCAGCCCTCAGACCCAGTCGTGGGCAAGGGGACAATCACCCGGCTCGACACGGAGCTTGCCTACCTCCAGGGCCTGGACACTCCTCAGGCGTTGAGCGACCGCAAGCTTCTCGTGAGCGAGCCGTTCACCGCGGGGGTCCTGGAATCCGTGCATCCCGACATCGACATCACGGGAAAGGTGTTGCAGTTCTTCGAACTCGCAGACACCCTCTGCTTCTCCATGTCGATGGCAGTGCTCGACGCACCTCAGCTCGCAAGCTTCGTCGGACGGTTCGTGGAACCGCACATCAACAAGGATTTCTGCCGGAGGAACGGACCGTGCAGTCCGGCCAACGACTTTTTCGATACCGCCAACAGCGCGGCACTGTATACGGATTTCTTGCGGGTCCACAATCCGGCGATCGATCCTTCAGTCATCGCCACGGTGGGAGCAGGAGTCCGGCCCGATATTGTCAGCCACCGACCCGGACAACAGGCCGAGTGGTATGAGATCAAGCCCCTGTCTCCGGCAGGTGTCTCAGCCGGACTGGCCAAAGGTGTCAAGCTCAGGTCCAACTACGAAACGAACGCATTCCCGTACAGACCTGGCAGGGCGTACACACCCAGTGCCAAGATCACCCTGGGCGAGTTCGTCACACCCGAGGGTGAGCGACTCGAGGTCTTCATCGAACCCAGGCGCCTGCTGCCCGGACTGATCTTCTACCGGTTCTGCGTAGGCGGTGATTTCGTCCGCTACTTCAACCGTGTGCGGCTGGTGGCGGGAATCCTTGCGATCCTGGTGGCGCTGGCCCCGGAACTCCTCGAGGTGGGCGCCGCCGCCGAAGAAGCCGCCGCGTTCATCAGCCTCCTTCGCTCCATTGCCGCAGAGGTGGGTGCTGTCCTGCCGTCCTTGTCCCCCGCTCTTTAAACCGCGCTATGTGGTGAGTTGGACACGAGGTCACGGAGGGTACGGCGCAGATGTCGGTGAACAGCTCATGCTCCAGGTGGATGAGGAGCAGCAGACGGCACAGCGGGGACATCGGCGGCACGTCAAGCGCTCCTTGGCGACCGCCTGGTACTGCTTCAAACGGTTGATCGCCCGTTCAAGGAGCAAGCCGTAATGCACACATAGACGATCGGGTGCGGGGAACTGAGCCGTCAGCTGGTGGTGCGTCTGCTGGCCGAGATGACGACACGGATGGTGGTCGAGGCCGGAACGGGACGGGGGTGAGCCCTGTGTCGGTGACGGCTCCATGGGAACGGTTTGAGGGCGTGAAGGCCGCGGCCTGTGGCCTGCGCGTCGGGACTCCCGCGGAGACGAAACGTCCGCGGAGCGGTGGCGGTGCCGCCGCTGCGGCTCGTTCAGTCCATGCGTCACTCTCCGCGCCCGACGCCCTCCATCTGGCCCCGTCGCGTAGTACGCATCGTCGATGCGATGCGAGCAGCGCCTTCGTGAGGCTTGTCTGCTGGTACAGGACCCGGTTGTGCCGGTCGTGGTACAACTCACTTTGGCGGAGTCCCGAACGTCCGCTGCTCAGGCTGTGCTTCGGCGTTCCCGTGATGCGCTGGGCGCATCATTGCCCGGAGTCGGCGTTTGCCGGCACCTCATCGCGCAGCACCAGCCGGTTCAGCTCCAGCGAGTCCGCGTACGGGGTGAGTTCGCGGAACACCGAGGTGAGCACGGCGACCTGGGTCGGGATACCCAGGGTGAGCACGCCGACCAGTTCGGCTGTCGGGTGCGCGGTGATGTCGAACAGGCCGTAGGCGAAGCGGACTGCGGGCCTTATCTGCAGTTGTCAAGTGTTCCCACTGGTAGAAGCGTTGAGAGCAGGATCAGTTATGTAAGGTACGAGGCGCTTGTTGCCTCTGGATGAACCGGCGACTTCACGTGCCGGTGCCCTTGAAGGGCCGTGTTCATGGCAGGAGCGTTACCCGGCGATCAGGAGCGCCCGGCACATTAGGGTGACCCGGCGGCTTTCGCATTTTGACTGTTCGCGACGCGCGGGATCCAGTCAGAAGCCGTCGAAGTACTCGTTGTTGATCTCCTGCTGGATGCGCGGAGCGAGTAACGGCATGCAGTAGTGGAGATTGGGATTGTCCACCGAGACGTCGCCCATCATGTAGGCCATACCGAGTGCCGAGCAGTCGACCTCCATCTTCATGATCTTGCCGCCGGCCTTGACTCCCTCATAAGCCCCGCTCACCGGTCCGGTCACGATGCCCTGCGGCCCTATCGTGCTGAGGCTGAGCAGGGCGCCGACCGTGTCGCCCTCGTCCAAGTCGTTCTTGGCGCCCAAGATCGCCAGACCGGCGCCGATTGCGCCAAACAGCAGACCACCGCCGCGGGCCAGCATGGACCCCTCAGAGCTCGCGGCCCTCGCCGCAGGAGCGGCGAACGATTCCGCTGCTGGAGCCGAGAACACTTCCGCCGCCGCGGTTTCGACCGGCGCCTCGGCCACAGTGGCGGCCTGCGAAGACATTGTTGTGGTTGTCTCGGCCCAGTTGCCGGCGAAGATGGACGACCGCGGAGCCTTCGACACCGACAGTTGCGTGAAGTTTCCAGTACTTTGCAGATTGGCGTCGAGTGCGCCGTCGACGGCTGCGGCGATCTCCGAGTCCGGCACGCACATGAGCACCTGCTTCCCGCCGGAACGGCCCGCTGCCGAGATGGCAGGATCTGCGAAGGATGAATCGAATTGACCGGCCACCGCAGCGTGGGCACCCGCAGGCACCGACCTTCCCGTGGAGGCAGCGGCCTGTTCGAGCCTGGCCAGCCCCGCCTCGGGTCCAAGTTCCTTTGCTGTCGCCGCTGTGACGCCGCCCGCTTTGGCCTCGGCCTTCACCCTGTTAATCAACGGCACATCCAGCTCGGTCTTGGCGTTGGCGGTCTGCTTGTCGATCAGCAGGGTGGGCTGGTTCCGATCGATGGCGGAGCCGCGCCCCGGGGGGATCGGCGACTTGCCGTCCGGCCCGCGAAGATTCTCGCGCTGCAAGGCGATTGGGTCGATGTGCTCGGACTCGAGCTGCTTCGGCGTTCCCTTGCCTCGAAGGCCTTGGCTGCCATGCCGGTTCACATCGCCCTCCTGCCCCTGCTTCTTGGGGCTTGTGCCGCCACGGTCGTGGCGACCGATCGGATCGGCGTCCGCGTAGAGGTAGAGGTTGGTCCCGCCGTTCAGACCGGTGCGATCGCAGCTGAGCCAGCGTCCCAGCCATGGCAGGTAGTAGCGGGAAAGATGATAGGTGAAGCCGGTTTCTGCGTCGCGTTCTTGCCCGGTGAAGCGATATCGCGGAGTCTCGATCTGGCCGCGCGCCGCCTGATAACTGGAGGCCCCGTACGGCGTGTACTCCTCGTAGGCCAGGACCTGGGCTGTATCGTCCAGCTCAAGGGTTACGGACCCGAGACGATTGGCGAACTGATATCTGGTCAGTCTCGACGGGACGCCGGGCTCGTCGCCGGCCAAGCGCAGATCCACCTGGGCGATGCGCTGCCGGTCGTCCCTGAGGTGAAAGGTCTGGCGCAGCAGTGGGTCTCCGCCTTCCCGCTGGAAGATCTCCGTTGAGCCGACGTAGAGCCGGGACTCCTTCACCACGCCAGGGGAGCTCTCGGTCACCTTGCGGACGCGCTGGCCTGCGCTGTCGTAGACGTACCAGGTCCGCTCGCCCGCATGGGTTGTGCCGTCGGTGTCGTCGGTATTGACCGCCTGTCGCCGGGTCATCCGCAGCTGATCGCGGAAGTCCCACCGCACCTCTTCCAGGTGGGGTAGGCCAAGCAGATTGCCGTGCTGGTCGTAGCCGGTGCCGCCTGCGCCGTACACCTCGGTGGTGCCACCCACGGTCGAGCGGGTTAGTCGATTGCTCGCCCTGGAAGGCTCGAGCTGACTCGGCTCACTGTACGAGAAGGTTCGCGTCCAGCCCGGATTGGCGCCGTCACTTCCCCGGTGCTCCATGCTGAGCAGGCTGCCCACGGCGTCGTAGCGATAGCGCTCGAGGTACCGGCCCATGGCCCCGCCATCGCCGGGATGGATCAAGCCGACCCGGCCAGCATCGTTGTACGAGTGCGGGATCAGCGCACCGGTCTGGCCCAGATGCTCCCGCCCGGTCGCCTCGATCAATCTATGAGTTGCGTCGTAACGATATTCATTGAGCGGATCGACGACCGCGTTGCGGAAGAAGAGCTGCTGCTGTGCGTCGTCGCGGATCGACATCACGTAGCCCGACGGGTCGTACGCGTAGTTGAGGTCCTGCAGCGTGTCGGAGCCGCGGCGGGTGGTGAGCCGGTTCAGTCTGAACGTGAGTGGGTCGTAGTCGTAGTCCGTGACCGCCCCGTTGCCGTAGTTGATCTGCTGGCGCTGGCCCTTGGCGTCGTAGCGCACCCCAGTCACGCACGGCATGGACGCCGTGCCCGGGTCCAGCAGGCCGTCGGGATCGGCGCTGAGATCGAGCCAGGCATCGGCGGTCTCGAAGAGGCCCGCCTCGTTGTAGGTACGCTGGACCACTGCCGCGACATGGCCGTTCTGGCTGGCGTGTGGCGCCACCTCCTGCATGGGTCGGTTCAGAGCATCGACACGGGCGCTCTGCCACATGATTCCGGGCAGCAGGTCGACCGTGCCGGACCAGTCGATCAGTGCATCGTAGATGCGCACGATCTGCCTGCCCGAGCGGATGATGTTGCCCTTGAAGTCATAGCGGTCGGTCACGGTGGTTCCTGCCTGGTCGCGCAGTTCGACCGCCCGGCCCCGGAGGTTCCGCTGTTCCGGATGGGGAACGGACTCGCCGAAGACCGTTGCGCCGGTCATGATCTCCATCGCCGACCCCGGCTCCTGAAGGAACACCGCCACGGGACGGCGCAGCGCGTCGTACGTGGTGCGCTGCTGATGCCCTCGGCTGTCCCAGGTACGGATCTCGTGGCCCGCGACATCCATCAAGGTCCAGCGCTCACCGGACTCCATGCTCGCCAGGTGCAGGAGACGGCCCATCACGTCGTGGTCGTACCGTACGACCAGGCGGCCGAGCGTATCGATGACCTGCAGTTGGTGGCCCTCGATGTCGAGGACTGTTCGGGTGGAATAGGTTTCGTTCGTCGGCGGTGAACCGTTCGGCGCATTGCTGTAGCGGAACCGGTTCGCCATCACTGCCAGCGCGGCGCGGCCCAGCGAATCGCTGTGCAGTACAGCAGGAGTGGCCGCGTGCTCCGCGGCGAGTTCCGCTGCGCGGCGCTGTGCTGCGACGTCGCGCGAATCCGGCCACCGATCAGCGCGGTCTGGGCCGAATGCCGGATCGGTGCGGAACTCGTACCAGGTGGGGCGCAGATCCGCGTCCGGCAGCCGGGACAGCAGGCCACCGACCTCCGGGTCGGCGGCATGGTTGGCGATCAGCACGGTGTCGTTCCGATCCCAGTTCGCGTGCTGCCATGGCCCGAAGAGAGCCTTCTCCCATGTGTGATCGGGGTGGACCTTCGCGACCATGCGGCCGAGCGCGTCGTAGCAGAGGATGGGAGTGACGCCGGCCCGGGTCTCCCGCTCGTAGATGTGTGTCGGGGCGAAGAAGGGCTCGTACTGCCGAACTGGTCTGGCCTTGTTGTTGTACACGGTCCACCCCGATCCGGCCCACCGCGGCCCACTGGCATCGGGCTCAGCCATGGTCTTGATCTGAATCTGGCGGTCGAAGCCGTCGGAGTAGGCGAAACTCACCTGCATGCGAAGCGGGGCGGGATCGGAGACGTGGGTCTCCCGAAGGATTGTGCATGCCCATGCTGGGCTCGGATCGGCTGCCGTCGTTGACCGCCGGTAGGTATGAAGGTTGTAGACGAACCGCTGAGTGGCGTCGCTCAGCAGCGTTCTTGCTGACCCGGAGAGAGGATCGGAGGACAGTCCGTCAAGTTCGGCCGCCGTCGGATCCCGAACGAGATCCGGTGGTAGGCGATCACCTTCAGCGGGGACCGCTTCGGCCTTGCCCATCATCGCTGTCGCCACAATCATGCCCAGAGCGTCGAAGGCGGCCGCCGAACGATTGCCGTTCGCATCGGTCACCTCCACCGGCTGAAGAACGCGATAGTCGGCCTGGGACATCGTGCTCCTGTTGCCGAGCGCATCCTCGGTCTGTACTGGAAGCAGGTGGTGGGCATCGTAGGTGACCACCGATTCGGTCGGTAGCGCGGCGGTGTGGAAAGGATTCTGATACCGATGAGCCAGGAAGAATGACCCTTGGGCGAAAGCGAGCTCCTGCTCTGCTGTATCGCTGGTATCGGGTGAGAAGTATGTGGTACCCGATGGGACCCACCAGCCGGCTTCGCCGGGCACATGCACGTACCGGCCTTCGCCGAGCAATATCGAATCGGTCACCCTGCCGCCGAAGACGGCGGATACATGCGCGTCTGTGAAGGCGAGCCGATAACTCTCAAAGGAGAGCGCTCGAGATTCGAGCGCTCCGACGGGCAGCGGTTCGCTCAGGTCGTCGGCGCGATAGACGTGCTGCGTCCGATCGATGATGCGCTTCTGTAGAAGCCCTGTCGTGGGTGTGATCACGTAGTCGATCGGCACAGCGTCCAAGATCGCATCGTCGAGCTTCATGAAGCTGTATCGCCTGCTCGGCCCCGGCGCAGCCATCCCGGTGAGTTCGACTGACGTCGATCGAGCAGGAAGCGGCGTCCGGTGGTCGTTCTCCTCGTCAACGGCGTTCGTCCAGGTGGCCTCGATCGCCGAGATCCAGACCCTCGCTTGCGCAGCCTGATCGATCACACTCAAGTCGGGATCAGGCGCTCGCCGTCCATATCCCACCGTTGCCGTACGCTCCACGTTGCCGTACTCGTCGACTGCAAGGGTGAACGTGTGGGTCGTCCGGGGATCTGCGGGCACACGTTCGTAGTGGTGACTGATTGCCTCCCGAGGATGGGTGAAGAACACAACATGCCGGTTGGGGCCGCGTTGCTGCAGGACCTCGACGGTGAGGTTCTGCTCGGTCACTGTGTATGGGTGGACCGCCTGCGATGTGCCGTCGTCGGCGTAAACCTCCTGCCGCAGCATGGCTCCCTTCAATGCCCGGCATGCCTCGCGCCGCGCGCCGGTGTCGAGCCCCTGCGGTAGCACCGTGTCGGGCAGCAGCATCGCTGACGCCTCGGCGTCGGTCAGCCCCGGTTCGCGGTAGTACTCGGCGGCGAGGTGGGTCGAGACCTGTTCGCCCGGGCGGAAGACCCCGGTGTGGTACCAGGTCACCGTACGTGCCGGCGGCACGTGGGAGACCTCGTCCTGGTTCGTGGCCGCGGTGCCCTGGACCAGATCCGGGTAGGTCTCGGTGTCCGACTGCTCGATGCGGCCGAATCCACGGAACTCGCGTTCGAAGCCGTCGAAGTACCCGTGGGCATAACGGAACCGGCTGACGAACCGGTTCCCGCTGATCCGGTCGATGGTCTCAACCCTGCTGACGCAGTGCACGGGGAAGGGGAGCAGGGTGGCCCACGGCCGGCCGGCCTTCAGATCATCGAGGTAGAAGCGGGTGGACGGCGCGTACTCGACCGCGGTCTCGCTGCCGAGATTGTTGACCGACCGGATGAGGAGATGCGGCTTGGTGCCGCCCATCAGGTCGATGTACCGCACCGGCGTCCGGGTGTCCGCGGGCGCAGGCGAAGACCACACGAGGCACGCCGTGCCGTTGCCGAGCAGATCCGCGACCTGGACCGCGCTGAACTGGGTGACCGGCGGAAAGCCCCGCAGGCGAAGCGGATCCGTCAATCGGTTGCCGGATTCATTGACATAGAGCCGTACGCCGTCGCGGCCTAGGTAGATGATGTCCGTCGCGTTCGAGCCGTCGATGTCGGCGAGCCGGATCCGCCGCTGGTCGAAGGCCTCCGTGGTGTCGAACCAGGGTGAGTTGCGCAGGATGATGCGTGAGCCGAACCGGCCGTAACCCAGACTCGGCCAGTAGGCGACCTGCCCGTTGCGGATGCGCACCAGGTCGACGAGGCCGTCGCCGGACATGTCGGCCAGGTACACCGCCTGCTCTCCGTCGGCGAAGACCAGTCGCGGCCCGGCACCGTCGTCGTCCGGATGCGGAACCCGTCGCCCGGCGTCGAACCCGTCTTCACCGAGCGATCCGTACCAGGTGAAGGAGTCACCTTCAGTGACCAGGATGTCGGCCAGTCCGTCGCTGGTCAGGTCGACGAACCGTAGATTCGGATCATCGAACCGGACCGCGGGGACGGCGCTCAGCGCTCGGTACGCCGTCCAGCTGCCAACCTCAGTGCGGCTGCTGAAACCCGGCGAAGGCCCGTCCAGCACGGCGGCGTCCAGGCGTCCGTCGCCCTGCAGGTCCAGCAGTTGACCGCGGCCGGTGCTCGGAGTGACCGTGGCGGGCGCATCGCGCAGCGGAGTCAGCGGCCCGAGCCGACCGCCACCGAGGTTCGCCTTCCAGTACCAGGTTCCGCTCTGCACCGTCAGCGCCCCCGGCAGGCCGACGCCGTCCAGGTCGATCCACTGGTAGACGTGCCCATCAAGGCCGATCGGCAGGTTGCGCTGGCTCTCGTCGTCCAGGGTGTGCACGGTTGGGTCGATCGTCGGCTTGCTGTAGGCGAACTCGACCGGCGGCAAGGTACTGCGCAGGTACCGGCCGTCCGGCTGGCGGATGTAGCCGGACTGGGTGACCGACATCAGGAACGACGCGATGCGCGTGCTCCCTTGATGGGCGAGTTCGTCCTCGGGGGTTACTTGGCCGTCGTTCACGAGGTCGTGGTAGTCGAACTCGGTCGACCGGACCAGGTAGGGATCCGGGCCGAGGTCCGGGATCCGGTGGAACATCAGCACTCCGGTGCAGCGGCGATGCGTCCGGATCTCGAATCCTGCCCGGTTGCTGGAGAACGGATCGGGCCGCACCGGCCATGTGCCGGACGCATCGACCGATGCGTCGGCGTAGTGGTGCTGTTCGTCCGCCGGCACCCCGGGGTCGGGTGGGCGATGCGTGAGATGACCTTCGGCGTAGTCGAGAACGGCTTCGAACATCCAGTCGCTGGCATCGGCCTGGACCAGACGCGAGGTCCGGTTGCCGTAGAGGACCCGCTTCAAATACCGCATGCGGACGTGATCTCGGACAGCACTGCCCGGCAGTGGCGGTTCGACGCCGCGGTCGTCCTCGGGCACGTACTCGTAGACGATCGCATTGCCCCTGTCGTCGTGGCTCTCGCAGATCAGCCACTCAAAGGTCCGTGCACCGTTCTCGATGCGGCTCTCGGGGGTGCGGCCGTAGAGCGTGGTCACGTTGTCCCGGCTGATCGAACGCCAGTGTGTCTCGCCGGTCGCTACGTCCGCCCAGCGCTCGATCCGGGCGAAGAGCCCTTCGATCCGCGGGCGGTACCGGTGAACGCTGAATCCCGGGAAGGTGGCGGTGTCTGCGTGCCGGGTGCCATCGGTTTCCAGCACTGGCACGAGATCCTCGGCGCCGGAGATGAGGAACACATCGGATTCGTCCGCATCCGCGTATCGCGGCAGTCCCTTGTCGGTCTTTCGCATGATGGCTGGTGTGTTCAGGGACCAGCCGAATCCCCACACTCCGTTGCCGTTGCCGGAGTCGTAGCCGAGAGAGAGCGATGGCCCGAATCCGGATCGCCCGGGTGACAGCGGGATCGGGATGCTCATCGAGGCCGTGCCGGTGACGGGATTGGTGCCGAACTTCTCGCCGATCCCCTTGATCGCGCCGCCTCCCTTCGGCGTGCTGACTACTGGCAGAGTGGATTGCGGGTTCACTCCGGTACCGGTCTCGTTGGCGCTGGCGGAACTGATGTCGGTGCCTGATGAACCACTCGGCTGGCCTGGGGCCTCCGGGATCGCACCGGGCACGGGTGGGCTGGCCATCACAGGAGGGTGAAGCGTTCGACGACCCAGAGCTGGCTGATGCTGGCCGCGAGGTCGGTGATGGTCAGCTTCAGGCTGGTCACGGGCGCTCCGACATCGTGCGCTGCGAAGACGGTGAGGTCATCTCCGGCGGGTGCACCGGAAGTGAAGGAAACATCGACGCCCCCCTGGACGGCAGTGACCTGGTCCGGCGTGAGATCGCCTTGAACGAACAGGTAGATGTCGCTGGCCACGACTTTGTCCGGGTCCCGCCCCTGGGTGAAGAACGGCAGCGTGCGCGTGATGTCGGGCAGATCGACGACCCGCTCGGTGGCGGCCGCCGGTGGGTGCATCCCGGCGTACCAGGCATCCGCGAACTCGTTGATCACGTCGAAAGCCGTGGAGAGCCCTTCGTTCTGGCTGAGGTCCTGGACGTCCTTGACCCAGTCGAGCAGAGCGCTCTCCGCCGCCGTGCGCAGCGCGTCGCCGCCGTCTCGGCTTGTGTACCGCAGCCGCATGGTGACGTCGGTGATGGACCGGTAGTCGAACTGGCGGAATGTCCGGGGGAGTTCGAGTCGCCAGGAGCTGATCGCGCCGGCGCCCTCCCCGAACAGGAATCGCTCGCTGTTCAGGTTGAGGTCGAAGGCGCCGTTCTCCGAGTCGGCCGAGCTGAACGCTGCCGCGGTGAGCGGAATGTTGGTGGTGGCGAAGCGCGGATCGTCCTCATCGGTGCTCTGCGGGTAATCACCTGCATTCCTCGCCTCCGGTGTGGCCCGGTACTGGTGTTTGAGCAGTCGGACGGTCGCGTTCAATCCGGTGTGGGGGCCGATCGTGCACGGGATGCTCAGGCCTACGGTCTTGATCCGGCGCTGGTAGTGCCCGCAGTAGTCCATGTCGAAAAGAACTTCCGGCAGCGAGAACTCGCAGACGCCGGTCTCGCGCAGGGTCATCAGGGCGGCGGGATCGAGCCGGCGCAGCGAGATCGACTTGGCGATCTCGAAGTCGTGGCCGCGGGAGTTCTGGTAGGCCGACTCCAGTTGTTTCAGCCCCTGCCAGAGCTTCTCCCCGGCCAGCAGCCCGTCCCGGGCCGGATCCCAGTAGCCGAACTGGATGAAACCCGGCCCGGTGTAGGCACGTTCGAAGCGGAACAGTTTCTCGGCCTTCTTCGCCAGCTCGTAGGCGAGGGTGTAAGCCTGATAGTGCAGGCCACTGAGCTGGCCCTCCATCCAGGTGTAGAGCGCCGGCCCGCTGTACTTGCTCTCCAGGAAGTCCAGCACGGCCTGCGAGTTGTCGATCGCGGCCTGCTGGTTCGTGATCTCCTTCCTGGCGATGTCGATCCGGATGTCCTGAGCGACCGTCTGCTTGTCGATGTTGGTGATCTCGTGCCCGGCGGTGTTCGCCTGCTGGACCCGTTCCTGCAGCTGCCTCTGCAGGCCCGCCTTGCGGCCGGCATTGGTGGAGTCGAACGACGTGCCGTTGGCCGCGACCTGCAGCTCGCGCGCGATGGCCTGGGTGAGATTGCCGAGATTCGAACCACCCCAGGAGACCTGAGCGCCGACGCCGAGCGGCGTCGCGTGCGCGCCCACCAGCGGAATCGCATGGAACACGCTGGCCAGCGCCTCGATGTGACCGATCACGGTCTGCCGGTCCCGTGCCTCGGCGGCCTTGTCCAGCTCCTGCTTCTCAAGCGCATTGACCTTGAGCCCGCCGACATCCACCGGAGCCTCGATGAGGTCGGGTAGTTCGGCGTAGTCGGTGGTCTCGCTGGGCAGCTTCGACAGATCCTCACCGAGCAGGTGCAACTGGTGAGTGAGCCGGTACACGGCCGCCACCCGGCTCGCCGTCAGGGTGTCCCGCGCCTTGGTGGCCTCCTCCAGTTGCTGCGTCCGCACTGCCATGACCAGGCCGTTGATGGCGTGCTCGTGAACCGTCCGCAGATGCTGCAGTTCCTCACCGTCGCCCTTCTCCTTCGCCGCGAGGAACGCCGCGCCGAGCGTTTTCAGCTCACTGCAGGCCTCCAGCGCCTTTTGGACCAGGTACATGAACCGGTAGTCCGGGATCGGCGTGTCCAGATCGTTCAGCACGCTTGAGATGCTCAGTCCCGCGGCTGCGGCCGCCACCAGCAGGTTCGGATCCAGCGGTGCCTCGAACAGAGGGAGTGGCGAGTAGACGCCGTTGATGTCCTGGCACGCGCGGATCTTCGCCAGCCGGTCGTCGATCGTTGTGCGCAGGGCCTGGATCTCGGGGTTGGCCGGGATGCAGAAGTAGAGACTGGACGCCGACCCGAACAGGTTGGCCGGTTGCGGTTCGGTGACCGTCTGGCCGTCCGGGAGATCCGTGGGGTCGGGCAGGTCGGGCTGGTTGGTGAACGGGAAGGCCAGCTCCAGATCGACCAGCGCATTGCTGAACGCGTCCCACCGGTCGAGCAGTGAGCGATACGTGGCCGGCTCGGTCTTGCCCCGCTTGGGGATCTCCTGCCCGGCTGGGCCGTAGAGGTGCGACGCCATCACGTAGCACTGGATGGCCATCGGAATGGTCTCGAGCGTGTTCTGCCGGAAGTAGTAGTCGCCGTACTCGATCCAGATCCGCACGTACTGCATGGCGGCCCAGCGTTTGTAGGCCGAGATGCGGCCGCGGGCCACGACGTGAGGGTTGAACGGATTCTTGCGCCACTCGCTGATGTCTTTGTCCGGTGTGTTCGGCTGCAGTCGCAGGAACAGGTCCTGGGCGTCCCGGTCGATTTCGGTCAGGCGCAGGGGGAGGAAGCGCCATACCGGATCCGGATCCTGTGCGGTGTCCTTCGCCGTCGGATTGACTATCCAGTGCATGACGCGGAGCGCGTCATCGAATTGCCGTGCGCTGAGCAATCGCTGCGCCAGCAGCATGAGCGCATGGAAGCCGAGTTCCCAGGTGTAGAGGGAGACTGGCGACCGCAGCTCGTGGAACAGTGCGACGGCGTTCTGCTCGTACTGGCCGTAGCGCTCGTCGAACGATGCGACGTCGAGGTAGTACTGGAACAGCCCCTTCACGCCCTGCGTGTTCAGCGTGCCGAGCAGCGGCGGCACATCCGCGTCGTCCAAGTGATCATTGGCGCCCCCCGTGTAGAACAAGGTCACCGAACGCAGATCACGGAGTGCGTAGGGCCGGTCCGTGTGCACCGGGCCGCCGGTTTCCAGCGCTTGCATGGACCTCAGTACGTTCAAGCTGTCCCAGTGGAAGGTCAGCGAGGGGCGGGGGGCCCAGTCAGCCGCGGTCCCGCTCACATCCACGTGATGGCCGCTGAACTCGAACCGCCCCACCTTGTCCGCGAGGCCGTAGACGTCGATCAGCACAGAGTCGCTGGTGATCCGGGGCACGAAGGTGTACGAGCCGATGTCGGGCAGCACGGCACCCTTGTCCGAGTACAGCGCGCTGGTGGACAGCCGCTTGGGCGACCATTTGCCGTTGCGGAACTCGCTGTAGTTGAGCTTGATCTCCCAGGACAGCACGCTCTGCGTGGCGCTCACCGGCTGACCGCCGACAGTGTTGTAGGAGGCGCCCCCCGACGCCGCGGCCGGGGGGTCCGTCTTGCGGTTGAACTGCGGGAAGAACATCAGCAGCCTGCCCTGGAGGACTGCCGGAACGAGGTAGCAGCCGTTCACATTCGTCTGTCCCCGGATCACGTCGTAGCTGGGCACGTCGACCGGGACCCGCTGCCAGGGGCCCCAGCGGATGTTCTCGGTGTCCAAGATCCGGTAGTAGAACAGGTGGGGCGCGGACTGGGTGCGGGCGAAGATGTGCACCGTCTGCGTCGTGTTGTCGACGAAGAGCCCCGCCGGTTCGAGCCGGGCAACCTCGTCCAGCCCATCAACGTAGGCCCGCAGCGCCGACTCGATCGTGTCCTGGTTGATGTCCTTCTGCAGCAACTGCGCCTGCAGCGCGTCGAAGATCTCAGAGGTGTCGTCGCGCAGTTCGGCCCGCAGATAGCTCTCAGGGTTGACGAACACCTTCCGGTTCGCCTCCCAGACGCGGTACTTCTGCATCCACTCCCAGCGGCCTCGGTCCAGAACCGTCACGTCGACCCCGTGGTCACCTTCCAGGCCCAGCAGGCACCGCTGGACGAAGGACTGGACGCTCGAGAGCGCCTGCTTGATCCGGGATGTGTCCCGGCAGGCGCCCATCTCGACATCGATGAGGAAGAACTCGAAGAGGCTGTCCGAGTCGATCACGCCCCACTCGCGCAACTCGGGCTGGGCGACGAGGTGGCCGACCAGGGCCCGGCGCTGGTGCGAGCGCAGTTCGTCGTACAGCGGCTCGACGGCCTTCTCCCAGTCCTCCTGGGTGAACCCGCCTCGATAGGCGGCCTCGATGCCGCTGGCCAGCGCGTGCGCCGGCCAGAACCGCGAGCCCGGATCGGCCCACGCGAACAGCTGCGGCACTGCGGCCCTGGAGGCATCCACGACCTCCAGTGCGCGGGCCATCCGGATCAGCGTGATCTCGTTACGGAACGACGCGGGATCCTGGACGTCGAACCCGGCCGGTGCGAGCAGCGCCGAGACCGGGGCCGGATCCCACCCCGTCGCCGTCACGATCCGGTCAGTCAGCTGCGCCGGGTCGGGTGCCGTGCCGCCGGCCCAGCGGAACAGCGCGACCATGGCTTCGCCATTGCTGGTGATCGTACTGCGCAGATGGGTGTACGCGGCCAGCCGCCGCCAGCCATCGAGCCCGGGGGCATCGAAGTCCCAGCCACCGAAGTCGCTCTGGTGCTGGTTGAGCCAGCTCGTCTCATCGGCGCCGAGGCCGTGCGCATTCACCACAACGCCCGTGCGCCAGAGCTTGACGAGCACCTCGCCGACTCCCGCCGCCATGTGCTCGGCGAGCAGGGCCGATCCGGGAAGGGCGGCAGTCGGGTGTCCGGCGGTCTGCCACTTCACCTGAGCCAGCGGGATGTCGTGCGTATCGAAGGGGATCAACGTGCCGGAGCGCAGGGAGATCGGCCGGCTCAGCCACACATTGGAGGGATCCTGCTGCTGGGTGTCCAGCGGCAGAGCATCACCATCGATCGACAGAGCGGCCGGCTCGGTGTCGAAACCCGCGGCCACGAAGACGTAAGTGTCAGTAGCGGGCACCATCAGATGGCCATGGAATCCGGGTCCTGCCGAACCCGTGTTCTTCAAGGACAGCAACGCGTCCATGGCCGATCCACCGGCCGCGGTGCTGAGCACGTCCGAGAGCAGGACGTCGGTCACCGGCCCGTCGATACCCGCTGCGCCGGAGACGGTGTCGACGATGAGCTTGTGCGCCAGGCGCTTGCGCAGTTCCGGGAGCAGCGCCTGCAGGAACGCCAGCCGCTTCAGCACCGCGGTGGAGGGCTCGGCGGGTGGCGGTTCGCCCGCGCCGGGGACCGGCCAGACGTCACCGCCGAGCAGGACGCCGGCCAGCTCCTGCTGCGCTGCCGGATCCGCGGCCAGCGGCGCGATCACGGCCTCGAAGAACGTCTTCGGCTGTGCCGCAAGCCGATCCAGGGCAGAGCGCCATCCCGGTAACGGGGAGAGCGCCTCCACCACAGCGCGGTCGTTGGCGTCGAGGATGCCGGTCACCGAGAGAGTGGCGGATGGCGCGGGCTGTCCCGGCTGGGCGGCCGGTGAGGTGTACGTGACCCGTCCCGCCAGCGCTTCCGGGACCTGGATGGCCAGGCCTGCAGGCGCATTCGTGATCCAGGACCAGCTCCCCTGGAACAGGCCCACGATCTGGTTCACGACCGGATCGTCGAACAGCAAGCTGCTTCTCGACGACGGCCGAACGCTGACCCTCTGACGGCGTATCAAAACTGACCCTCTTGGTGATCTTCGTCTGACTCTGGCCTTGTTGATCAAGGTCAGGAGGAAGAGGTGATCCTTGTGGAGGACTGGGCAGAGATCCGTCGGTTGCACCGGGCCGAGCAGATGCCGATCAGGGCGATCGCCCGCCATCTGGGCATTTCGAAGAACACGGTGAAGCGGGCGCTGGCGCACGACCGGCCGCCGAAGTACGAGAGGCCGGCCAAGGGCTCGGTGGTGGACGCGGTCGAGGTGCAGATCCGCGAGCTGCTGCGGGAGACGCCGACGATGCCCGCGACGGTGATCGCCGAGCGGATCGGCTGGGACCGCGGGATGACCGTGCTCAAGGAGCGGGTCCGCGACCTGCGTCCCGCCTATATCCCGGTGGACCCGGTGTCGCGGACGACGTATCGGCCGGGTGAGCTGGCCCAGTGCGACCTGTGGTTCCCCGACGCGGAGATCCCGCTCGGCTACGGGCAGACCGGGCAGCCGCCGGTGCTGGTGATGGTGTCCGGCTACTCGCGGATGATCGCCGCGAGGATGCTGCCCTCGCGGCGGACCGGGGACCTGATCGACGGGCACTGGCGGCTGCTGTCCGCCTGGGGCGCCGTCCCGAAGATGCTGGTCTGGGACAACGAGTCCGGGATCGGCCGCGGGAAGGTGACCGGCGAGTTCGCCGCGTTCGCGGGCCTGCTCTCCACCAGGATCTACCTCTGCCGCCCCCGCGATCCAGAAACGAAAGGGCTGGTGGAGCGGGCCAATGGTTACCTGGAGACCAGCTTCCTGCCGGGCCGTCACTTCTCCGGCCCCAACGACTTCAACGCCCAGCTGGGCGAGTGGCTGAAGGTCGCCAACCGGCGCCGGCACCGCGCTCTGCAGGCCCGTCCGAGCGAGCGGTGGGAGGCGGACAAGTCCGGGATGATCGCGCTGCCGCCGGTCGACCCGCCGTCCTGGTGGCGTTTCTCCATCCGGCTCGGCCGCGACCACTACGTCCGCATCGACACCAACGACTACTCCGTCGACCCCGCCGCGATCGGGAGGACGGTGACGGTGCTCTGTGACAACGATGAGGTCATCGTCCTGGCCACCGGCGGGGAGATCGTCGCCCAGCACCCCAGGTGCTGGGCGAAGCACCAGACCCTCACCGACCCCCAACACGCCGCCACCGGCACCCGGATGCGTCAGGGAGTGCACCGTCAGCAGGCAGCCCGCCAGAGCCGGCTGGCTGCTTCGTCCGGCCCGATGGTCGAGGTCGAACAGCGCGAACTGGACACCTATGACCGACTGTTCACCGTCATCGACGGCGGCGGCGACAAGGAGGCGAGCTGAATGCCCCGCCCCGCGACAGCCTCCGGCGACGACGAAGGCGAGGAAGAGCCCGGCGCCGTCGAGAAGACCACCACCGCCAGGACGGCAGCGGCGGCATCCTCCCGTCGGACGGGCCGGCAGACCTTGACTGACCTGGCTTTCCTCGCCCGCGCGATGAAGGCCCCGGCCCTGCTGGACGCCGCCGAACGGCTGGCCGAACGCGCCCGCAAGGAGTCCTGGACGCACGCCGAATACCTCGTCGCCGTGCTCCAGCGCGAGGTGAGCGCCCGCGAATCGCACGGCGGCGAGGCCCGCGTCCGCGCGGCGAGGTTCCCCGCCGTCAAAACGGTCGAGGAACTCGACGTCACCCATCTGCGCGGGATAACGCGCCAACAGCTCGCGCATCTGGGTACGTTGGACTTCATCGCCGGGAAGGAGAACGCCGTTTTCCTGGGTCCGCCCGGGACCGGAAAGACACACCTGGCGATCGGGCTCGCGGTCAGAGCCTGCCAGGCCGGACACCGCGTCGCCTTCGCGACCGCCTCCGAGTGGGTCGACCGGCTCGCCGCCGCCCACGCAGCCGGCCGTCTGGCCGACGAGCTCACCAGACTGGGCCGCTACCCGCTGATCGTGGTGGACGAGGTCGGCTACATCCCCTTCGAGGCCGAAGCCGCGAACCTGTTCTTCCAGCTCATCTCGAACAGATACGAACGCGCGTCCGTGATCGTCACCAGCAACAAGCCCTTCGGACGCTGGGGAGAGGTCTTCGGCGACGAGACCGTGGCCGCCGCCATGATCGACCGCCTCGTCCACCACGCCGAGGTCCACTCGTTCAAGGGCGATTCGTATCGCATGCGCGGCCGCGAACTCGGACGCATCCCCACCGACAACCAAGACGACTGAACACACGCAACAGAAGACACCTGGGTCACTATTCACCCGCCCAAACTGGGTCACGGTTCACCCGCCGCCGACACTGCTCTCGGTGCGGACGCGCTCCAGCGTCGCGAGCGCCTCGTCGTCATCGCCCAGATCCGCATGCTGCTGATCGATGGCGGTCAGCCCGTCGTAGAGCGTCTTGGTCAGCCGGAGCACCGTGACCGACGACGGCGCGAGCGGGCGCCGGATATCGTCGTGCGCGGTCAGAGCGAAATCAAGCTGTCGCAGCGACAGCCCGGCCTCGTCGGCGCGCTGCCAGTCCTCGAGGAAGGCCCAAGTGGTCTCGGCGTTCACGAAGGGATCACCGAACACTGCCCGGAGCCGGACCAGGTCCGGTGTCTTGAGCCTCAGCCAGCGGCCCAGCACCGCGTAGCGCAACAGCGCAGAAAGCGTATGGACCGTGAGCTCGTCCGGCAGGCCGAGTTCCGTGATCAGGACGGCGATGTCCTGTGCTCCCATACCGAGCGCGGCCTGGAGCCCGGCAAGGTGATCTGTGATCGGCCCGGCGTCCACCAGGGCCTGGCCGTGGGCGTCCGGGCGGAAGACGTCATCGGTGCCTAGCACGTTGTGCCGCAGGAAGATCCGCGTATAGAGCGAGTCGTCCCCAGCCGAGTCGATGTCATTCCAGAACGTCAGCACGCGGTCCAGTTCGAGGCCCGTCCGCTCCATGACGCGGCTGACGAAGGTGACCTCGTGCAGAAAGCCCGCGCTGATCCGGGCCGGGCCGGGGAGCGGCGGGCATGCGGCGTCGTGCTCGCCGCACTCTTCGGTCGAACACCCGCAATCGTCCTCGAGATCCCATGCGGTCGAGCCGGTCTCGTCGCCGTCCTCGGTCTCGTCCGGATCTTCCATAGCGGGGCCGTCGCCGGTGCCCAGTCCGGCCAGTGCCCGGTCCGTCTCGGGCACGGTCCAGCCGAGTGCCCGCCACAGCCGGGCGAATCGCTGGATCCGTCCGTACTCCGCCTTGGTGACGGCGGACCCGTCCAGGTGGATCAGCCGCACCGGGTCCAGGTCGCAGGAGTCGGCCGGCGGCAGCCAGCGGATCCGTGAGCCCGGCCCGGTCTCACCGGGTGCCCCCTCTTCCCGGGGCGAGGCGGGCCGGATCAGGAAGCCGTTCCCGTCGGTCTCGCCGATCACGAAACCCTCGGGGCTGAGGATCTGAATGCTGCTCAGCACCTGCCCGGTGCTGAGGACTGCCTTCCCGTCCGGGTCCACGCCTCCGGTGGGAGCGCCGTCGAGGTCTGTGATGGAGCCGGCATGGTCGAGGTGGCCGAACTTGCCCCACCCCTCGAAGCCGACGGGTCCGAACAGATCACCGGAGATCGGCAGACGCGGGCGTTCACCGGAGTCGAGCACGATCAGCCGGCCGAGCCGCTCGAACCAGCAGTGGACCCACGCGGTGATCTCCGCGCGGGTAAGCCTGTCCTCCTCAGTCTGCGGCCCGCACGGTCCGTCCTGGCTCAGCCGCCGCCAGAGCCCCGGAACCACACCCTGCTGGGAGACTAAGAACTCGATGACCTTGCCAAAACGCCGCTTCGGATCGCCTGTTCCGGTATCGACCAGGGTCTGCAGGAATTGGTAGCTCGCCTGGATTGCCAGCGTCAGCCTCAGCGCGGGCCCGCTCGGCATCACCGGGTTGACGAACCGGGTCCGCAGGATCTCGACGAGTTCGGCGTAGGTCAGGCCGGTCCGTGGCAGGAGCTGGTCCTTGACGAACGTGAGGCCCAGGCGGCGGGTCTCGTCGGCGTCCAGCATGTCGTCCGCGGACCCGTACCCGTAGTACTCGTGCACCGGACGGACACCGATCCGCCGTCGGTACTGCCGCGGGCTGATCGTTCCGCCAGTGCACAGTTCGAGATAGTCGCGGGGCGGGAACGCCTCGCGGGTGAGGATGACGTACTGCTCCTGGGTGAGACCGAGGAACTCTGCATCCGCCGCGCGCTGCCGCAGTGCTGCCCAGAGTTCCCCGATCTGCGGAAGGTCGTCCGGGTCCGCGTTCTTCGTGTCACTGGTCGGCGGCCCGCTGCGGAACCGGTCGAGCACGTCGAACCGCGTGGTCTTCATCGCGCGCAACCAGATCCGCATCCGGTCGATCGGCTGGTGGTAGGGCAGTCCGATCGGGAAGGCCGCGCTTTTCAGGATGCAGTAGGCCTCCTGGTTGATGTGCTGCGGTTGCGCCTGCAGTTCGCCACTGGTCTCGGTCCGCACGTTGAAGGTCTCGAGCGTGACCTGCTTGGGATCGTGCGTGTCCTGGGCGTATTCGCCGAGGTGGACGACGAAACTCTCCATGATCTCGTTGACCAGGTCGATGTACGGCAGCACCACATTGGTGTTCTCGCAGGTGAGTTCGAGGCAGCCCAGATCTGGTCGGCGTCGCAGCAGCTTCTCCAGCGGTGTCCCCTCGATCCCTGGCACGGCCGGCTTACCCGGTTCCAGGTTGTTGTTCCGCAGATACTGCAGCAGCTCCACGAGATAGGCGGCCGGGCTGTAGACCGACAGGCAGTCGTCGCACTCGCAGAAGTCCAGATCGCCGAACAGGCCCTGGACGTCGAGGGTCGCCCCGGTGGCGTCGGCCGCCGTCTGCACCCGCTCGAGACGCTCGCGCTGGGAGAGCGTGCCGTCGGCCAGCTGGATCCCGGAGCCGGTGATCTGCTGGCGCATCGCCGCGAGCGCGTCCTCGTTGCGGATCTGCACCCGCACCGCATTCTCATGCGTCGCAACGGCCGTGGCCGAATTCAGCTGGCCCTCCACCCGGCGGAGGAACTGGTCGCGTGGCGTCATCGCCACGGCCATGGCTGACCGGTTGCCAGTGCCGATCACCGCGGCCACGGCTTCCGGCGTGGGGCTGATCGCCTGCACGCGCTGCAGAGTCTTCAGCCCCTCGGTCACGCCCTTCCGCTGATCCTCAGGAACGCCGTCCAAAGCACCCGGAGCCTGGAGGGCGGAGGTGAGCGAGTTCCTCCGCAGATCGAACCCGTCGCCCAGGTTGCCGAGCACCCGCACCACGCCAGCCTGCTCGGCGGCACCACCGACGGAGATCTCGTCGTCCTGCACCATCCGCTGGAGGACCGCGGTGGGCTCGCGCCGGAACAGTCCGGTGCGAAGCTGCCGGGCGAACGCCGTACGGCGCTCCTTTGCCGTGTGGCCGGGCAGGCCGGCCGGCGGTGCGGAGCGGCCGAGCGCCGTCACTAGGTCGTCGAGTCCGTTCTGCAGGGCGATTGTTCGAAAGCCGGGCACGGCGCCCGGAGCCGCAAGCGCCGTCTCGAGAGGCCGGTGGCCGCCGCTCCAGGCGACGAACTGCTCGGCCGCAGAGACCTCGTCGGGCTTGGTGTCGTCCGGGGCCAGCCGACGGACGGCGGCGTCACGAGCATCCATGCGAAGTCCTCGGTCGGGTCCTCCTGATTGGTGTAGGCAATCCTGAGTTGCCCAGGAGCAGCCTTCCGATCGGGGTGTTGGGAAGCGCGCCGACAGCCGAACCCTGGAAGGAGGAGGTGAGGGTCAGCCGAACGCTGTCCCGGGCGGCTGGCGGCAGTCCCTCGGTCTGCGGGAAGGCCTTCAGATACGAGGTCTCCTCCGGCTGGGCCCGCCCCGCTGCAGCTGCCTTCGGACGGACCTCGATGACTACATCACCCATGAGCCCGCGCCCGGCAGTTGCTGTCCAGTCACGCCGGCACGCGGACGCACTAAGACCGTGTTCCGTGAGAGAGGGATGGGGCGCGTCAAGGTTGGCTTCGCAGCCGGTCTTCGGTGACCAGGAACGCATGATTAATTCGTTCACAGCCATACCCCGCCCCCGTGCCCTGTTGCCGGACATGTCGAGTGCCCGCGCCTTCGCAGTGTGGCCGGGAGCCAGGGTTAGCACCATGCGCCATTCGGCGTATGCACAGTCGACGATCTATCTCCGCCTCCACCGGAAGCAGACTCGCTCGGGGCTACTTGGTCCAAACGTGCAGCGTGTTCAGTGCCCGGCCCGCGCCGCAAGAGCGCGGCTTGTACCGCCATGTACCAGTCAGATGCGCGTGCTTGTGCTCGACTACGGTGTTCTCAATGGCCGTTTCGGGTGCAGATCACGGTCGCGAGATCGGCCTGCGTTCCCTCCCGAGCAAGGCGCTGTCCATGATTTCTTGCTGCTCAGAACATTGACCACGCTGAGCTTTCGCAGCACAGTCCGCAGCATGGATCGATCAGGGGGACCCTTCTGGCCGGGTAGCGCGCGCTCAGCGCTGCTTACAGTGCCAGCGGTATTGATCGGCTTGCTGGTGCTGCTGGGCGTGATGCGCGTGAGCGCTGACTGGCCAAGCGAACGACACGAGGGAACGGTCCTGATCGGGATCTTATTCCTCACAGTCCTGCCGGTATTACTCGTTCTTTTTGGAAGCCTGACCGGTGGTGGAGCAGTTGAAGCATTCGGTATTCGCATCCAGTTCCCTGTAACAGAGCGTCAGTCTCGAGAAACAGCAGTCTCACCACGCATGGGCCTCGCGCCCGGAGCTACGTTAAACGACAGCAGTACGGCAGCAATCCTGGATACTCTGAAGGAAGCAGCACGAGCCGACGTGGCGGTCGTTGACCTGGAGGACGGGACAGCGTGGTGGGAAACGCGGCTCTTGGTACTTTGCGCCGGCGCCGTACGACTTGGACGGCCCCAAGCGATAGTCTTCTTGGCGATCGACGGCGATTCCGGTGCTGGCGCGTTTCACGGTTGGGCTACGCCTGATTCACTTCTGGACCGCTTGCTCCTTTCCCGCCCTGCTCTGCGTAGGTCATACGAGGTAGCCTTGGCTGTGAGTCGTCAGTGGGACCAGGCCATACCCGGTGCTGAGGGCGCCATCCCTGCTCTTCCATTTACCTCTCCGGTCGCCAATGAGTATGAAAGATTTTTCTTCCCTTCCCCAGATTGCCAGCGGAATCCATTTGCCTTCGAGCAAGTCTTGGCCGTCGAGGTCGGACACTTGGAGGGCAGGCGAGAGCACGGCATACTTACCACCACACGTCTCGACGAACTATTCCAGCCTGTCCTACGGCGTGATACCGCCGTTGTTGAGGCGAAATCAGGCAGTCCGGAATCCTGGCAACAGAAACTGCTGGACACCGAGAAGCCGTTCATCCCGCTTGTTCACAGAGGGGGGCGCTACGAGTGCCTTCTTTCCAGGGAGCGAGCCATCAATGAAATTCTGCGCGCTCTCTCTACCGCCGAGACGAACTGACTGAGCCCGTTCAGCGTGGCCATTCACCAGGTGGGCGGCGTAAGTGTCTGCACGGGACTGAAGGTCACAGATTCTCGGACCGGATCATGCGGCGCAGGCTGGTCCGCGCGCTGGCCAGATCGTCCTCGGCCTCGGCGAGCTTGCCCGTCAGCTCCTCGACCCGGGCCAGAGCCTGGGCAAGGTCATCTTGCAGTTTCTGGTTCTCAGCGGTGAGTTCGTCCACCCGCGCGCCGAGGTCGGCGGTGCCGAGATGGTCGAGTTGCTGGCCCAGGCTCCGGCGGACTGCCGCCTTGAGCCCCTCAACTTCGGTGCGTAGCCGCCGGTTCTCCTCGCGCACGATCTCCTGCTCGACTTTCCAGCCGGCAGGGGCCCTGGCCTGGCCGCGGGCCTCGGCGCGCGTGCTGCGGGACTGGCGCTGGCGAGCGGCTTCTATGTGTTCGCGCACCCCGTCGGCGTAGACCAGCCAGTGTGAGACGTTCGCGGCGCGGGCCACTGCCGTGAAGGTGATCGGTTCCTCGTCGGCGACGAGCTGATCGACGACGGACAGGACCCTAGCGCGCTTGGTACGCGAGTCCTTCTGCCGGGCATCGCGAAGGACCTGCGCGGGCGTACGGGGCTCACTCATCGGACGTGCTCCTGGAGGGGACCGTGGGAACGGGAAGGACCGGAAGCGGGGCTGCGGCGCGGACCTTGCGCAGCACTGCGGACGCTTCTTCGAGATGGCGCCGCTCGTCCTCGGGCATCGCGGCGAGTTTGATGCGGATGCCGACCACGACGGACTGGTAGGAGTCGATCTGGTCGGTGATGTTGCGGATGACGAACTCGGCAGCCTGCATGGCCCGAGCGGTCTCCCGGTCGGCCTTGAGCGCACGGATGTGATCTTCGACGGCCGGAAGGAACGAGGGGTCGGGGCGGTAGAAGCCGCAGCCGGAACACTGGAAGCGGATCGGGCAACTGCCGCCGCCGGCCTTCACGTTCGACGGCTCGGTGCAGTTCCCGAACGGCACGGCCACCGAGCGCGCTTCGTACGCCGTGGCCGACGAGGTCGGCGCCGCCTGCCCAGAGCGGTCCACGACGTGAAGCCGCATCGTCTCAACCGCCTTGCGGCGCCGCTCGAGAGAGACCCGGAAGTACCCAAGAGTGGTATCGGCTGATTTGTGATCCATGAGGTCACGCAGGGTGTGCAGGGGCGTTCCGGCGTCCGCGTGCCGCTGAGCGTAGGTGTGCCGGAAGGCGTAGGCGAAGATCCGGCTGCGATCGAACTCCAGCGGCCTGCCGTCCTTGTCGACGGCGTCAGTGATCAGTGTCGGCAGGCTGTCGACCCAGCTCCGCAGCGTCTTGGCCACGGTGCCGGAGTCGATGCACGCGTCGTAGGCATGGCTCGACGCCGCGGGGAACAGGAAGGTACGCGAGCGGGCCGAGACTTCCAGGGACTTACGGATCTCGAGCCACGCCTGGATCGCGAAGGCGGTCTCGCGGCTGATCTCCAGGCGGCGCTTGTTCCGCCGAGACTTGTGGTTATCCCAGATCAGCACGTACTCGCTGCCGTCCGCTTCCAGACAGTCGGTGCGCAGCCAGCGCACCTCCCAGGGTCGACGTCCGGTGTCGCGCAGCAGGACGTAGACGGTGCACATCATCGCCTGCACGACCTCCGGCGGGAACTTGCCGTAGGCGAGCCCGACGCCGATGAGGTCGGTCGCGGCGTCGAGCTGGGCGATGACGACCTCGGGGATGGCCTTGCCGGCCATGTCCTCGGAAGAGTCCTCGTAGGGGATCTTGTGGTGCGGATGGCGGGCGAACCCGGTGGCGAGGTGGTCGAGGATCTGCAGGCGCCGGCCGAAGTCGAGGAGCTGGCAGAAGCCGGTCAGCAGCTCGTTGCGGGAGCCCGAGGACAGTGGTCCGGTTCCGTCCTTGCGGCCCTGCCCGCGGATCTCGGCGACCACTGCGTCCATGTCGGTGACCTTGAGCGCGGATGGGTTGTCCCCGCCGCCGGGCCGCCTGGACAGAGCGCGGGAAGCGACCACGCAGCTTTCGTAGGCGATCCGGAAGGCGGCGTTCTCGGGCGTGGCCTCCTTGATCCAGTCCGCGAGGAGTTGGCGCAGCCAGTCCTGCCGGACTTTCGTGACGTCCAGCCGGCGCGCGGAGGTGCGTACGCCGGAACGGGTTCGTGAGCGAAGGCCCAGGTCACTCAACTCCCATACGGGCTTCTCAAGCGGGTCGATGCCGCAGAACCGGTCGAAGGCTCCGCGCACCAGGCGCACCACGTCGTTCCAGTGCG
The DNA here is from genome assembly GCF_041261225.1 of Streptomyces sp. V4I8. Lineage (GTDB taxonomy): Bacteria > Actinomycetota > Actinomycetes > Streptomycetales > Streptomycetaceae > Streptomyces. The sequence continues at coordinate 16,019 of NZ_JBGCCN010000001.1, read as the reverse complement.
CCTCGCAGTTGCGGTCCAGATAGCCGAGATCGGCGAGCTTCTTGCCTGTCAGGGCGGCGATGCTGTCGACGTCGGCCAGGCCGCGGACCATCAGCCGCATGGCGACTGGGCTGATCGTGGGACGCTGCTTGTCGCGCTCGACCAAGGCATAGAGGAGCTCGTGGCGCAGCAGGTCGGGCAGGGCGACCAGGGAGAACTGGAAGCCGGTCAGGCACGGGTGCTGCACAGCCGCCCAGGCCCCCAGGTCCTCATCGGTCGCGGCCTTCAGGCCCCTCTCCTTGCGGTAGCGCCGCCAGCGTTCCCGGTGGTACGTGCACAGCGGTACCCGCGCGTGAGCGGTGCCGGCGCAGGCACCGACCCGGCACGGATCGCCAGGCGGACGAGGCTCGGCATGAACCCTGAGCCAGTCGTCGAGCTCCAACTGCGTCTGCCCGCTGCGCTGCTGGTGGCGCCATTGCGCGTAGTGCGGTGTGCAGGCGCCAAGTGTCGCGGCCTCCAGGGCACACCGCAGCCCGTTGCGCTCGACCGAGCACGGCGGCCTCGACCCGGGCAGCGAGCGCACCAAGGCGCGTCGGCCGACCGTCGCGAACTCCTCGCGACTCAGGCCGCTTTCAACGAACTGCTCGTAGCAGGACCGGCACAGGTGCCGGGTCGCGCGGACCGCGACGTGGCATCCGGTGCTGTTGCAGCGCCAGATCGCGGTCTCCGTCTTGCCCGGGTCGCCGGTGAACAGCCAGTGTTTGCCGTCCCATTCGTCTGGGCGCCAGTTCGTCTCGTCCGTGTGCTCGATCAGCCATTCCTGCCACTTTGCGGTCGAACGGCAGCGAGATGACGTGGCTCTCGGGTGCGTGGGCAGTGGTGAGGACGTTCATCGGGCCAGCTCCCGGCGTCGAGCGTCGGCCCGCTCGACCGCAGCCCGGCGTTCCTCGTCGGAGGTGTGGACGTACACGCCCATTGAGGAGTCCGACTCGTGGCCAAGCAGGTCCTTTACCACCGCGCGATCGTGCCCCTGGCGGATCCACTCGGTGGCGGCCCCGTGGCGCACCATGTGCGGACGGGCGATCAGATCGGCTCGGCGGGCGAGCCGGTCGAACAGGTCCTTGGCGTTCGAGTAGGTCATCGCGCGGCCCAGCGGGGCGCGGAACAGGTTGACCAGAACCTGCTCAGTGAACTCAGCCTCGGGTATGGCCGCGCGCTCGTACAGGTAGTCGGTGTAGCAGCCGACCAGGTCGCTGGTCACCGGGATGGCGCGCGGCCGCCGGGACTTCGCCCATGCTCCGTTGCTGTTCAGACGGCGCCGTACGTGGACGTGCGGGCCCTTTTCCTGGCAGCCGAAGGCCTGCGCGTCGGGCAACAGGTGCATGTCCTCCCGTCGTAGCCCGAGTGCCTCGCCGATCCGCATGCCCGTGCACCACAGCAGCAGGACCAGGAAGCGGTCCCGAGCATGGCGCGTGGTCTCGGCCAGGCGGGCGATCTGGTCGACCGTCAGCCATTCGATCCCGGAGTCCACCGACGCGAATTTGAGCTGTCGCGAGCGCACCGTTCGGTGCTGGTCGTTCTCGCCCGGGTTGAAGTTGGGCGGTAGGTAGCGCAGGTACCGTGGCTCGGTGAGCTGGTCGGTCAGCTCGTGGTCGACCCAGCCCATCCGGCTGCCGAAGGCCAGGAACTCGCAGACCGTGCCGACGATCGCGTTCGCGGTGTTCGTGTCGCGGAATCGTTCCGGCCCGCCGCCCGCCCGGCTCCTCGACGGCAGTGGCTCTTCGACGAGCCAGTGCAGGAACCGGGCCAGCTGCCACACGGTCACCTGAGCCCACGGGAGCCTGTGGAACGTGCAGTACGAGAGATAGAGCGCCGTCCGACCTGCGTACGTGCGTTCGGTGTGGTACGCCTTGCCGGCGTTGCGTAGCGCTGCGAGGAAGAGCGAGCCCTCGTCGTGGAGGACGTAGTCGTCCGCCCCAACTATCACCCACGCCGTGCGGCCTTGCGCTAGTTCCGCCCGCTCAGCACGGAACGATGTGACAAACGTGCCTGTGATGCCGAACACCCCTTGGATACCGATGACCTGGCCATGCGGACGAGGATGTCCCTGACATGGCTGCTTACGAGATCATCATGAAGATAACGGGCCATGAGCCGCTGTAGTGGTGGGCGTGGACGAAAGCCTTCGCCTCGTGCACTCGGGCTTCCGGCATCTCGAGGACGCGGTACCGGGCGGGGTCGAATCCCCTTCACTGGTCGGCCTCCAGCTGTGCCGGCGATGCTTCCACCGCTGGCAGACGGCGCCGAGATCGAGCGGGGGTTGTTCGTAGGCAGACATCAGGGTGTTCCCCTCGGGTCGGTGAGTTGGTGAAGGAGGGCCGGTCCGGGGTTGCCGCCCCGGGACCGGCACGGTCGGCGGTGGGTCAGGTCGTGGTGGGGAGCATCAGCTGACGGGGGCGTGCAGCACGTCCAGGACGCGTTCGCGCCAGCGCATGGCCCAGTGCACGCAGTTGGAGCAGCTCTTGTGCTTGCCCTCGCACTGGGGCAGCGGGGCGTTCCAGCGGGCATCGCGCGACCACGCCAGGGAGTCGGCGGAGGCCAGGTACTCGGTACACGTTTCGAGCGCCTGGGTCTTGAGCCCGAAGCCGTGCAGGCGCAGCCCGGCGGCGGCCACTGTGGCGAGGACGGCCGAGACGTCCTTGACCGACTTGCGGCGGCACACAGAGCCGACCCCGACCAGCGGATAGTCCGCCAGCCGGACGCCGCGCTTGTCGTACAGATCAAGACAGGCTTCGTACTCGGCCGGCCGCCAGCCCTGGATGGTCGGGATGATGTCGACGCCCGGGTCCTCGGCCATCAGATCGACGAAGTTGCCCACGGTGCGGTCGATGTGCTCGCGCACGGACAGACCCGTCCGAGCGATCATGTCTGGCTCACACATCCAGTCCTGCGGCCCGGCCCAGACCAGGCGACCGATTCCGTCGCGGAACTGGCGCAGCTCGCGGACGTAGGCGTGCGGGCCGATCGTCCAGCCCCTGTGGTCGCCGAGTTCGGAGAAGGCGCCTGAGTCGTATACCCAGGCTTCGGCGGCGCGCGGCAGCGTGGCACGGCCGGTCAGGGCGGAGCGTGAGACGCATATCGGAACGCCCCAGGTGGACAACCAGTTGGCGTGGTGTCCGCCGATCCAGAACATCGGCCCCTCGGGCGGCGAGTCACCTGGGTGAAAGCCGAGTCCGTACTCGCAATGGCAGACGCAGCTGCCCATCGTGCAGAACCCGCAGTCCACGCACTGATCGTGGTAGCAGTGGCCGCAGGCGTAGCGGACGGCGGGTGTGCAGGAGCACGTCTCGGGATACGGGGCGTGCAGCGGTGGCGCTGACATCGGGGCCGGGGCGGTGAGGACGGTGTTCACGGGTGAGTCCTTCGAGTTGGTGAGTGGGGCCGGTCCGGGGTTGCCGCCCCGGACCGGCAGTTGGGGCGAAACGACGAGCGATGCGGGTGCCGTTTACGTGGTGGCGACGGGACGGTCGTCAGGCGTCCGTGCTGGGCGGGTCGCGGCGATCCCAGGAGCCGAGGACGGCCCGCGGCTCCCTCGCCCCCTGTGCGCGTTCGCGTCGTGCGGCCAGCAGCAGATCGAGGATCCGTCGGCCCTTGACCTCCGCCTGGTGGCGCAGATCTGCGGGCATCTGGATGGGGAGCATCACCCGCCTCGCCCGCAGATCGACCTCCAGCGTGACGGTGCGCACCAGGGTGCGGGCCTGCTCCTGGCCGACGTACAGGTGCAGGCGTGCTTCGACGCGGTGGTCGACGGGAGTGAGCTGTACGTACTCGTTGCCCCAGGAGAAGTCCGCGACGTCGGGGGAGAGCCGCACCCGGGCGGGAACGGTGCGTCCGGTGGGCACTTCGCGGTCGTTGAGCGGGGCGGTGAGGTCCTTCTCCCGGCGCGTCATGTGCTCGTGGAAGGGGTACCAGCCGGGCCCGTAGAACACGCGCTGGCCGTCCGGGACGTAGGCCCAGTCGCCGAGTTCCAGCTTCACGCCGTACAGGTAGCGCTCGTCCTTCGCCGCGACATGGAGGTCCAGGGACGGAGCCTCGTCGGGAGGCAGGACCGGGGCGAAGTCGGGGGGTGCGGGCAGGTCGGCGGGGAGGAATGTCGTGCGGGTGTTCCCGAACTCGTCGGGGCCGTACGCGCCGTCGGACACCACCTTGCGGACCATGCGGGGCACGGCGCATTCGAGCGGTGTGACGCGCAGGGCGACGGCAGAGCCCTCGGCAGAGACCATCTCCTGGAAGTCCCAGTCGGGCTGCGCCGCGCGCAGCGCGTGTTGGACCTCGCGCAGAGCCCGGGAGACACGGCGGCCGAGCGGGTCTTCCGGGTCGGGGCGGCGGATTGCGGGCAGGACCAGGGCGGCGTCGGGGTGCCACTGGTCGGACAGCACCTGCCACGGCCCGGGCTCCAGCAGCGAGGCGACCTTGCCTGCGAGCCGCTCGGCGTCGGTCAGTTCGCGCAGGACGGCGGCGGTGAGCCGGGCGGTGGACGGCGCATCCCAGGGCCCGCCCAGGACGAGGCTGAGCCCGCTGTCGGGGCTGCCCAGGGTGACGCTGAGCCGCCTGCCCTCCAGCCAGGCTTCCGCATGGCCGAACTGGACGAACAACCCCGTCTGGTCGGGCCGCTGGAAGGGGGCGCCGGTGGTGAGCAGGCGGGAAACGGCCTCCTGGGACGGATGGGCGTCACGGGCGTTGGGCAGGGGCGGGGCGTAGCGGGTGACCGTGTCGAGGATGCGGGACGTGACGGGTGTCGGGGTGTGCGCGCTGACGCGCGCGGTGCAGATCCGGGCGGGGCCGGCGGGCGACGCCACGGCCAGGGCGGCCTCAAGCGGGCCGTGCATCTCGCGGGTGCGCAGGGGTCAGCCGGTAGCCGCCGGGCAGGTCGGCGCGGGTGCGGTCACGGCCGCGCAGGTTTCGACGATGGTGTCGGAGAGCGCGTAGGTCGGCGAGGCGGGTTCGAACGGGTACCTGGCGCAGCCTCGACAGGCGGCAGACGGCGCGGGCGGGGTGGTCAGCGGGTGATGCGGGTCCGGGCGTGGTCTGCCTGGACGTGGATGGCGTCGGCGTGCGCGGCGGCGCGGACTTTGTCGGCCCAGTCGGCGGCGCGCTGGGCCAGGTTGGCGAGGCGCACGAAGTAGGCGTCCTGGTGCTGGCGGGCTCGGTCCATCAGGGCCGCGTGCTCGGCTGTCAGTTCCTCGGCGGCGTACGCGGCGATCGCCTCGGCGCCGTGGCGGCGGGTGACGCGTCCGAAGGGGCAGGCGCCCTCCTCCTGCTGGATCACGGCGAGGCTGGCGGCGGGCCAGCCGGTCTCCTCGTCGCGCGGGCCGAGCTGGATGTCGAGCACGCACACCGCGTCCGGGTCGTGCAGGCCGTCAGCCTGGTAGCGGCGGTGGGGCCGGGGCACGGGGCCGGATTGGCGTTCGGTGTGCGCGCGCCACAGTTCGGGGGAGGGGTCCTCCTCGTCCTGGTGGAGGCGGTGAAGGTAGGCAACCAGGGACGGCAGCTGCCAGGCCGGGGAGCCGAACGGCACGGCCGGCATGGCGAGCCCGGCTCGGGCGATCAGGCCCGTGTGGTTACTGACGGCGGCCTGGGCGACGAACAAAGGGGCGTTGAGGCGGAGTTCGGAGCGGAGCATGGCGAGGCCTTCCGGGCGGGCGGCGCGCAGAGAGGGAAGGGGCGGGGTGCCCGGGCCGGACCGGTCAGGTCCGGCCCGGGCAGCGGGTCAGGACGCGTCCTCGGAGTCCTCGACGCTCACGGCGTCCGGGTCGTCCGGGGTGTCCTCGTCGGCTTGGCCGTCGGCGTCGGCCGTGTGCGGCTCGCCCTCCTGGTAGGGCTCGTCGTCGACGATGGCCTGTTCGACGCTGGAGAGCGGGTAGCCGATCTCGGCGAGGAACGACAGCCACGTGCGCGCGTCGCCCCGGATCTCATGCAGTTCGTAGACGGCGGAACGGGCGGTGCTGTCGGTGCGCCACGTCCGTGTCTCGCTCATCCGCTGAGCGTCGCGGCCAGCACCGCGAAGTTCAGCAGCGTCAGCTTGGCCGGGGTCGCCGTCCCGGCACGCTCGGCGGGGTTGTCGTAGCCGGTCAGCTCCTGGACCAGGTTCCGGCGGCCGACGTCACCCACCCACTGAGCCACCGGCTTGGGGCAGGTCAGGAGCTGCGCGGTGACGAACGCGGCGAGCGGCTTCGGCGCGCTCTTGCGGCCGATCAGGTCCTTCAGCCACGCCTGCCGGGCCTTCTCGGCGGCGTGGTAGGCCTTGTTGCCCGCCTTGACGTACTCGCGCGACGGCTCCGACGGCTTGGTCTGCGCCATCTGGGTCGGCTGCTCGTCGCCGTCGCCGTCCGCCTCCTGGTTGTCCTCCTGGGGCGGCAGGTGGCCGAACCGGTCGGGGTCGGTGCAGAAGTACCCACCTCGCCGGGCTCGCCGGGGTTCTCGGCCCAGGTCGCCACGTGGCCGGGGCACTCGGCGTGCGCCTGGGCACTCAGCGGCTCGCCGTCCGGGCCGGGAAGCTCCCTGAGCAGCTCGGCGGTCGGGGGAAGCGTGTCGGCGTCCTCGGCCAGGCGGCCCCCGGCCTCCTGGAGCTGCGGGCGGACCTTCGCGCGGGCCTGCTGCTCTTCGCGGTCGTCGCGCTCCCACTGCACCTGGAACTCGAACCGGCCAGCGCGGTAGGCCTCCAGCAGCCGGTCTACGGCGGCGGGGTCGTCGTCGAACTCGCCCAGCACACCGAGCGCTTCGAGGTCGAGGTCGTACGTGCCGGTCTCGGCGAGCGCCGAACGGGTCCGCTCGCCGACGGTCTTGGCGGTCTTCACCGCCTGGGACACGGCTTTGCGGGAGCGGCCGGTGAGCTCAGCCACCCTGGCCTGCTTCATGCCCGCGCCGACCGCGCCGAACAGGGCGTCGGCCTGCTCCAGGTCGGTCAGGCCCCGGCGGTAGTCGTCGTCGTTCTCGATGAGCTGGTCGATGAAGTCCTCGCCCGCCTCGCGCAGGGAGGGGTCGAGCACGTACGCGGGGACCTCGATCGCGTCCTGCTCCTCCTCGGTCTCCTTGGTGGCCCGGGCGGCGAAGTAGCGCCGGTGGCCCATCTTCAGCTCGTAGGTGTCCTCGCCGAGGGGGAGGACCACGACGGGGACCTTCACGCCGTTGGCCGCGATGGACTTGAGGAACTTCTCGTCCAGGTTGAGGTCCTGGCGGACGTTGTTCTCGTTGACGCGGATCTGGCCGAGCTGCAGGGTGACCCGCTGCATCGGTGTCGTTGTTGTTGCGGTGTCGCTCACGGATTGCTCCTCGTGCGATCGGTTGGCGTCGAGCAAGTTGCCGCTTGCTCTCAAGAATCAATTATACGCTCTTTTGGGATGGGGCAACACCCTTTTTCGTTGAGGCGTGCGGGCGAAAAGCACTGGTCAAGGGCGCCGCGCGGCCTGGGCGCGACGGAGGGCGGCGAAGAACGGTGCATGGCGTGTGAAGTGGTCCGCCGAGAGCGCGGCGTCACAGTCCGGGGCTGTGGTCAGGGCGTCGAGTACCTCGGTCAGTTTCACGACCGGGGAGCCGTAGGCGTCGCACACGCCCTCGTAGGTGCCGATGCCGGGAAGGTGCGCCACGTACCGCCCCGGGTGCTCATACACGGGGTCCTGCCACAGCTCGAAGCCCGTCCCGGGGGCGTGGGTGAGCAGGTGCACGGCAAGATCGTGCGCGGAGCCGACCGGCACTTCGTCGGTCATGTAGCGCATCCCCAGCACGATGCCGCTGCTGGAGTTCTCGTATGGCTCAAGGCCGTTGTCCTCGATGCCGAGCTGCACGGCGGCCTGGTCCTCGGCGGGCATGGCGTAGACATACAGCTGGAGCGCGGAGCGGTCGGACACGGAAGTCTCCTTTGGGGCGTGGGCGCGGTGATGCGCCCGCGCGAGATCGTGTGCGTGGAGAAGAACCCCGAGTACGTGCGTGTCGGTCGGCGCGTCCCGGGCATGGACCTCGGACCCTTCGACTGCGCCGTCAGCAACCCGCCGTTCGGACGGATCAAGCGCAGCCGCAACGCCCCCGGGTACCGGGGGCCGCTCTTCGAGTTCCACGTCATCGCAGTTGCCGAGACCCTGGCGCGTCGGGGCGCGTTCATCATCCCCAGGGAGTCCGCCCCGTTCCGCATCGAGGGCGGGTTCGTCGCGCAGGACTCGCCCGCCTACGAACGCTTCCGCCGGGAGAGGCGGCAGACGCTCGAAGTGCCGTGTCACCAGGTCGCGGGCGTGCCACGCCAGGCGGCCGATGCCTGCGCACAGGTCGATGATGCGGTCCCCCGGGATCACGAGGTGGAGTTCGCCGGCGAGCTCGGCCGGGGTGAAGAACGCGCCGTCCAGAGTGCGGCGCCGTGTTCGCATTCTCATGGAAGTGATCGAGAACGAATTCCCGCTCCTCCTGGGTCAACTCCCGGTCGCTGTCGACCAGTTCGCACGCTCGGTTGTGCCGCCTGGTCTGCTCCTTGCTGAGCTTTCCGGCCATGGCCTGCTGCCTTTCGGGGTGGTGTGGTGCGCCGGTCCGGGAGCCGCCCGGACCGGCGGTGAGAGGGGGGCGGTGCGCCCTGGGCCTTACGTGCCGGTGGGCGTGGGCTGCGGCGCGGCGGGGAACCACCACTCCTTGCGCTCGTCGCCGTCGCGGGGGTAGGCGGAGATCCGGACACCGGCCGTGGTGGCCGAGTGGTAGAAGCACCACCGGCGGTGGGCGATCACGCGGTCCCAGCGCATGACGTAGCCGTCGAACACGCTGATGAGCGAGCCGTACCGATTGCGTTCGGTCCGGTAGACCCTCCAACGCATGCAGTCGGCCACCTGCCAGCGGGGCCCGATCCCGGCCCGCTCGATCCACAGTTCGGTGCAGTTGTGACAGGACACCCGGCGCAGGGCCTGCCCGAGGTCTGCGGGCTCCCACCACGCCGGGGCGGCACCGCACAGAGCTGGGCCGCCGTCCTCCTCGGCGCGGTGCACCGTCAGGGCCAGGCCGTCAGCCGTGCGGTACCCGGACGCGCCGACGGCGCAACGGGCGATGAACATCCGCCGGGCGCGGCGGGGGGCGGTCGAGGTGGCCTGCGGGACGCCGGCGCAGGCTCCACCGTCCGTTTCCCAGACCTCGACCGTGCCTGGGTCGGCGGTGTCGCACGGGTGCGAGCGATCGCCGGTGGACTCAGAGGGGGAATGCATGGACATAAGGGCTCCGCTCCGCGGGCCGGGCGCCTGGGGCGCCCGGCCGATCGGGTGGTCGGTTCAGGCGCTGGGGGCCGCCTCGGGCTGCGCCGTGGTGACGGTCAGATCGGCGGCGCGCAGGTCGGCGGCGACCGCGTCCATGAACCCGGTGTCGGCCTGCTGGTCACGGCTGCCGGGGGCGTACCAGTACTGGTTCTTGCGGTGCCACTTGAAGCCGTGGCGCTTCAGGACGTCGGCGGCGCCGTCGCCCAGACGCGTACCGGTGACCGTCGTCCCGTCCTCGTCCGTGTGCTTGAGGGTGAGTCCCTCCGTGCCTTCCTCCTGGGCGTGCGCCGGACGGGCAGCCTGGGCGGCGGCCTGCTCCTTGACGGCGGCCCAGCGCTGGGGGAGGACCACGTCACTGGCGATCTGCCACAACTGCTGCGGGGCCCAGTTCTCCTGGATGACGTGGCCGTCGATGACGCAGCCGTCGAGCATGCCGCTCGTGGGCGGCTCGGCGCCGTCGTGGGCCTCGGACCACAGGGCGGCGGCGGCCTTCAGCGCGTCGTCGGAGATCTCCCGATGGTGTTGATGCCGTCGACCAGCGGCTTACCGGTGACCTTCCGGCCCTCGACGGTGACGGTGACCGTGTTGTCGGTGGACTCGTAGCGGTCCTCCATGCCGTTGAACTGCGAGCCCTGCATGGGACGGGTGTGCTCCTCGACGTCGGCCGTGGAGGGGCCGTCGGTCCAGTAGACGGAGATCCACGCGGAGCCGGTCCCGGTGCCCTTACGCACGCTGAACTTCACGCCGGGGAACGCGCCCTTCAGGCGGTTACGGAGCTCGGCGGCCACGTCCTTGGTGTCGATGTAGTCCATGCCCTGTCCTTCTGATGCGAGTTGGGTTGGTGGCGGGCGAGTTGCCGCTCATCCGCAAAATCAATAATACGCCCTTGCGGGGAAGGGTTCAACACTTCCTCCGCATCAGTCGGCGCTGGCGGGCTCCGGGGTGATGTCGCGCGGGTCGGCTGGGATTGCCTCGCCCGCCAGGGCGGCCCGCATCTGCTCGGCCGACATGCGCCCGCTCACCTCGTTGTAAGGGAGCGTGTACGTGCTGCCCTTGTGCCGGGTCTCAGCCGTTGCCGCGCGGGTGACCACGCGGCAGCCGCCGACGGCGCCGACGGTGCCGCCATCAAACGCGGCGTGGATGTGCGGGACGGTCACCGTCTTGGCGTTGACCCGGGTCACCTCGTACCAGGACCCCCGCCACCGCACGAAATCGCCCTTGATGAAGTCGGCCCGTCCCCACACCTTGAAGCCGCGCCGCTCCGCCTCCTTGATGGTCTCCGCCCAGTACGTCAGCTCTTCGTCGTACTCGGCCAGACGGCGCGTCAGCTCCTCCCGGCGCGCCTCGGACGGCTCGCGTCGCCACACATCAGCCTTACGGCCCTTGTCGTCAACGCCGTCACGCTCCCGCAGGACGCCGCGCCGCTCCGCCTCCAGCTTCTCGATACGGCGCAGCGTGCGCCCCGGGTTCTTCCTGTACCCCTCGTAGGCGTCCGCCGCCGCCGCACGGGATGCCCAGTAACCGGCCCGCTCTCCCTCGGCGATGCTCTTGCGCATCGCGTTGTTCATGCGCTCCTGGTCCCTGCGGGCGCGCCCTTCCGAGTGGTGGCCCACGAGGATCGGCTGACCCATCCAGAACCGTTCGGCGATCCGGTCCGAGGCATCGCGCGCCGACTGCGACGCCGCCGCCGCGCGTCCGGCCCGGTCCGCGTACCGCTCCGCGCGCTCCTCGGACGCATCCACGCGGGCGGCCTCCCGCTCGGCGAACGACATGGTTTCTTCGATCACCACAGCGCACGACAGGCCGAGTGCACGCACCGCGTCCGCAGCCCGGTTGATCTTGCACCGGTCGGCGCCCTTGTATCGGCTGCCACGGATGAAGATTCCCGGGATAGGCCGGTAGGTCCAGCCCAGCGGGCGCAACGCTTCCCACACCCCGTCACCCTTGGAGGACCCCGCAACAGTGGTGCCCTCTTCGTGGGTGTGCCGGATGACGATGTCCGCCGCCTCGGCCCCCTCCTCCGCCTCCACGACGTCCCCGGGCACGGTGAGCGCGCGCAGCGCCGCCGGAGAGTGCCCCATGACCGTTGCGGCGCACTCGGCGCAGCGCGGAGCACAGCCGGGCACGTCCCACAGCAGCACTCCGAACCCGCCACACGTGTTTGCCGCCGCGCAGTCACCGCGCCCGGCAGGCTTCGCCCACTCGATCGGCATAACCGCCTCAGCCGCCGTGACGGGGGCCGGGGTGTCGACGCCCGGCACCGTGCCGCCCTCTGCATCCCACACGTCCGCCCCGGACGGGTCGGACACCACGTCAGCCGCCCGCGCGGACACCTCGTCACGGGGCGCCGGCGGGGGGAGCTCTCCGCCATCATCCCGCGCGAGCGCTCCGCCCTCGCCCTCCCACCCGTCCATGCCGCCGGGGTCGCTCACACCCTCAGGGGCAGGCGCCGAGCTGCCCAGCGCGACCCGTGCGAGCGTGCCCGGCTCCGCTGCATGCTGCACCGTCCCCAACATCGACGGATCTTGGTGCTTGCCCGACCGGCCGACCCGGACCGGGGCCGACCACAACGGGGTGCGCTTGCGCGTCACCCGCCGACCGGTAACCCACACCGCCGACCGGTCCTCACAGAACACCCCGCCGTCCCACACCGCGAGCAACTCATAGGCGAGCGGCTCACCGTTCTTGACCGCGACACCAGCGACGCGCACCGCCACCCTGCCCCCGTCAGTGCTGCGCTGCATGGCCACCGTCCACCCGTTGGCCATGGCCGTTTCCGCAAACGACACGGCAGCCATGGGCAGCCACACCCCGGGGGCCGCCTCACTCTCCGCCACGACGTCCCCCGCTGTGTCCCACGTGGCGAGCGTCTCGGTATCCAGCGGCGAGCCCTCGGCCGGAACCCTCGGACCCTTCCACGGCTTGACGTCCAGCCCCTTGACCGAGGCGGACGCCTGGCCCTTGTCGACACCGGCCGTACGTCCGTGCGTCTTCTTCGACGGGAGGTCACGGCCGATCAGCGCGCGGCCTTCATCCCGCGCGGCCACGGCATCGGCCAGCAGGTCAACGAATGCCCGACGCTGCTCGTTCGCTTCCCCGTGCCTCACGTCCGGGTTCACGTCGATGTCTGCGGGAAGTTCGAACATCACCGCCGTACCGCCGTCGGCGGACACCCACGCCCCACGGCCGGCCAGAACATCCCCAGATACGGCACGCGCCAGGAACGCACGCGCGGACTTCGACCGGCGCCCCGGTTCCGCCGCCTCCGCCTCCAGACTGGCCAGCTCACGCTCACACCGCCGGACCGCATCCCGCGCATGCATCCGCCGCTTATCCGCCGCCCACGACGCCTCGCGGGCACGCTCCGACCACTTGCCGGATGTCTCGTAATGCACCACCACCCGCTCACCCAGCACCCCGGCCGACCGGCGCATTTCCTGGTGAAGGTCGTACGCGTCCCGCCGCCACGCCGCGCACGTCTCCGCGTGCTCCTCCGCCACCGTCAGCCGCTCACGCGCCACGGTCAGCTCACGGCGGGCACGCTCCGTCAGCCACGCCCGCGACACCCGCACCGTGCCCTCATACGGGCCACGGAACGCCACCGGGAACACCCCGCCCCCGTTGCCGTGGCAGATCACCGGCAGCACCTCGACCGCGCCTCCGTCGGTCTCCCACCCGTCCACCCCGCCGGGGTCCGACACGACCTCGGGCAACACCGCCGGGGTCTTCTTGACCTCGATCTCCTCCGCCGGAACGTCCGGTGTCACGCCGCTACCGGCCGGAGCGTCACCGGCCGGACCCTCGGCCGAGGCAGGTCCCTCCCACCCCGGGCGCGTGATGCGCAGCAGGAACGCCGAGGCTTCCGGCCGCACCCGCCCAGCAACCGCGCGCGCTTCCGGCGCGCGCTCCGCGCACTCCTGAGCCGACGGCGCGTCAAGTCGGAACCAGCGTGCGACGGCGAGAGCGTGACGAGCGGCCCAACGGGCCGTGTTGACGTCCCCCCGCTCGTACGCGGACTCTGCGCGCTCCGCGTACTGTTCGGCCTCCCGGACCGCACCCCGGGCACTGTCGTACTGCTCGTCCCTCAGTCCGTCCCAATCGATGCGCTGAGCGAACGCACGGACCGTGTCCAAAGCGGCTCGCGCCATGCCGACCGACACGGCCGTCTGTGCGTTTTCCTCCGCTTTCTCCGCCGCACGCTCCGCATGGATGCCATGCACGCGCGCCGTCTCGGCCGTCGTCCGCAGCACCGCCGCCGGACGCTCAGCGATCACGTACGCGATAGCGGCCCCGGTGACCTCCCCCCACGTACCGCGCACGTCCCCCGTCGGAAGGCTCACGGTGTGTCCGCCGCCCGACTCGAAATGGAAGCGGAACGGGAACCGCTCACCGCACACGGACAGTTCCGACAGCAGGTCGGAGCGCCGGAACTCCCCCTCGTAGCGGTCGCCCAGCGACCGCGCTTCCATGGCTTCCGGCCACTCCTCCGCCGCCCTACGCGCACGCTCGATTTCCGCCGCGGACGGCGCCTTACGGGCACGCTTCCGGGGGGCCGAAGTCTCCGCCGCAGTCTCCGCCGCAGTCTCCGCCGCAGTCTCGGCCGGAACGGGCGCCGGAGCGTCGCCGGTCGGCTGGGTGCGGGCGGTGGGGGCCTCGGCGGCCACCAGGTCGCCGACGGCGCGCCATGCGATGCCCTCGGCGGCCTGCTGGCCGTAGCGGGTCAGGGTGGCGCCGTCCCAGCGGTACCCCCGGGCGGTGAGCCGCCACACGCAGCGCAGGGCGGTTTCCCCGGCCTCCTGGCGGGCGGTGAGCAGCAGCGCGCAGTGTCCGGGCTGCGTCTCCACGGTGGCGGTCCACCCCGCGGCTTCCGCACGGGCGGTGAGCCGGGCCGGGTTGCGGGGCAGATCGGCGGTCGGGGCGGTGGGCGCCGGCGCTTCGGCAGGGGTCGGGGCCGGCTCCTGGGCAGGGGTGCGTGAGCTGCTGACGGGGCGCGTGGTCGCGTTCATGACGGGGTCTCTCCTGGTCGGGTTGGTGCCGGGTGAGTTGCCGCTCACACCGGGAGGCAGGGCAGGGGGAGGCAGGGGCGTTCCCGCCGGGCCGGTCGGGCGACCGGCCCGGCGGGGTGGTGCTCAGTTGCGGCGGTTCGGGGGCCGGTTGTCCCGGGGCGCGGTGCGGCTGGCCTCTCGGTTGCTCGTCTCGGCCTGGTCCTCGGGGCGGGGGACTCGCTCGGCCTGCCGGAACTCGACTCCCGGCTCTGGGGCCAACGGCGCGCCGGTGGCGGGGTCGACGCTGTACGCCGCCCGGATCTCCTCGGCGGTGATCGGCCGAAGCCAGAAGCGGCGGACACTCCAGCCGCGTACGAACTCCGACCCGTCGGGGCCGAACGTGCGCACGACCACTGCACCGGTCGCGCACCCGACCATGGCGGCGGCGAGAACGGCGCACACTCGCATGGATGCCTGCTCGTTGATGACCACCGCGTCACCGATGACGGTGAGTTCCTGGCCTTCGGTGAGGTCACCGTGCGGCGTGCTGGCGTTGGCCACCATGTGGTGCGTCCCGTCGCCGAGAACGGCGTTCAGGAGAGACAGGTACGCGTCGGCGGCGCGGTCGAGCAACGCGTGCGCCGTGTCGGCGGCGGACTGCATCGCGTCGTCCGTCTCGGCGTCGCTGACGGGGGCGGGGGTCCACCGCATCGCGTCAATGCCGAGATCCTCGCTCGGCTCGACGTTCTGCCCTTCGAGGCTCTGCCGTACGTGGTCGTGGTACTCGCTCATCGTTCCCTGCCTTGGGTTGCTGAGTTGGTGGCGGGCGAGTTGCCGCTCACCCGCAGAATCAATAATACGCTCTAGCGGGGGGTGATCTCAACCCTCAATCACCCCCCGGACGTCGCGAGTTACGGCGACTCGACCGGCGTCACTGTCGTACGGAAGAACGGGTTCCGGGCGAGGCTGAACCCGACGCGCTTGGCCTCGCCGGTGCTCTCGCGCTTGCCGTAGATCTCGACGTCGGTCAACTCGCCTTCGTCGTAGGTCACTTGCAATACCGTGCCTTCCCACACCTCGGGCCACGGTGCGGGCCGGTGCGCGGTCCTGGGGCGCGCGTGGGCGGCCAGCCCCCGGGAGGGGCGGCGCTCGACGCGTACCCGTTGCCCCCGGCCGATCGGTCCTGTGGTGGTCATGCAGTTCCCTTCTGTGGTGGCTGGCTCTGGGGGGGGGCCATTGGGCCGCCCCCTGGGACGCGTTACCGCGTCCGGCTCGCCCGCTGCTCCTCGGCGGCGGTCAGTAGCTCGGTGCCCCCGTGGCGGGCGTGATCGGCCCGTACGCGCTCGGCCACTTCATCGGCGGACCGCAGTCCGAACCCTCCGTCAAGGGCCAGCACTTCGTACGCCTCGCGCCACCCGCGCACCTGGCACTCGACGGCGGCCCGCGATGCGCACGCGATCGTCAGACCTCCGACGGTCACGGACAGTGCGCCGATTCCGTCCGGGCTGACTGCCGCACTGCGGGCCCGGACCTTGGCGCGACGGGGCGCGTCGTCCAGGATCACAAACGAATTGATGGTGAGTTCGGGTTCGCGCAATTCGCCTGCGTCTACCTGCTCGGGGAAAATCCTGTCGAGCATTGCAGCGGCCTCGCACCAGCCTTCCCACCAAACGCGCGCGCCGATAGGGTGCCGGGAGCCCTTTTCACTTGTACGGCTTGCGGGTGGGGTGTCGGTGAAGTGTTGACAGTGGCGTGTCGAACGGGGCATCCCGCC